>BPJP01000037.1 GCA_026004675.1 Gemmatales bacterium | reverse complement strand
ATCTGCTCTGGCGGTACCATCAGCGCGGGTTGACCACTATTGAACAAATCGTACCCGTCTACGCACCGGCAAGCGACGGCAACCGACCGGACAACTATATCGCTACCGTTCGCCGGCTGATCCACCGGTGGCAACGCGAAGACGGGCCAGTGCTGCCGGCAAGAATGCGGGTGACGGCCAGGATCGGCTTGCGGATCCGGGCAGCGCCAACGGTGAGCGCGGCAATCATTGGAGCGTTGCCGTTCGGCGCTGAAGTAACGTTAGTTGAGAAGCGCGAAGGTTGGTACCGACTGGAGCAAGGGGGCTGGGTATTCGGCGACTGGGTTGAGCCGGCGATATAGCAGAACCGGCCAGGTTATTCTGGCCGGTTTGGAGAAACTCATTCTTCAATTTTCTTCCAGCGTCCGTTGTCGCCTGGCTTGTAGCGCTCGACTATCGCGTATCCCTTAGCGGTAGACGGTTGTCAAGAGGGAATTTTTAGAAATTCGGAGAAGTTCAATGTTCGATCTTCTGCCCGTTCTGGAAGAACTTTATCGGTTCCTCATGGCCGGCCACCAAGGGCTAACCGCTTCGGATTATCTCAAACTCGCCCTTGCCGGCCTGGTCGGTGCGCTGATCTATTCGCTCTCGTTCAACGACGAGGCGCTGCTGCCGGCGCGGACAAACGGTACCATCAAGCTCGGTATCCTGGGCGACATCGCCCTTGGCGTTCTTTGCGGCGTCGCCGTCGGTCGCGGGGTCGCTGCGTCAATTCTGGCCGGCTTTTTGGGGCCGTTGTTCGTTCCGGCATTGGTCAAAGCGATCAAGCAAATGGTGGAACTTTATCAGCATCGAAAGCGAGAGAACGATGAAAGCGATCAATTTACTTCCCGTCGCGACAGCAGCGATGATCGTTAGCGATCCGTCAGCGCTGGCGATGATGACAGTGCTGGCGATTATTGCGCTAATCATCAAGCGTCGCCGCTTGACAAACTAAAAATCCTGTGGTATAATAGAATGGTCGGATAGACAATGGAAAGGAGTTGTTATGCTTTCAATTATTCCGATCATTCCACAAGAGATTAAAGACCTTCTACCCTTCGGCTTCCAGGTGGCCACTGGAAGCTATGAAAAACCATATTGGCCAACCCTAGACGACGTTCTGAAAACGTTGTCTTCTCCCCTTCGCTTTCCCTTCAGCGTATACCAACAATCAACAACATCAATCCGCATTGTTTCCCAGCCGCCCACCCATACCGGTGATACAACCCTACTCGCCTTTGCCGCGCCCGGCGGCAAGCTCAAGGTTGAGCGGGTCAAAGACTTCAGATGGGTGGATACCGCCGAGATTATCAGGTACGAGCATAACGGTACCTGGTACTACGATAAGGTCACTGCGGCGGACGGTACAGTGATCCACCTGGAACCGTCCCGTATTGTCCGCGTCCGCGTTGTTACCGCGCCGGATGATTATCGAGGTCGGTTGTACATCACCCATACGTTGGGTGGAGAGATAATCAAGACCGCTGCCGGCCAGCTCACCGGCAAGGTCGTTGAGCCGATGTTTGAACTGCCGGTCTTCGGTCAGCCGGAACGCTATCATAGAGTTATGAAATTGCTGGCGCTGTATCCGGTCGGGAAATGGGAGTTATTGACCGGATCGGAACGAAAAGCGCGAGAAAGAACCGTAATAAAGAGGGTACAAGAATGGCGGAAGAAAGAACCGTAATAAAGAGGGTACAAGAATGGCGAAAGAAACCAGACTATCCCAAACCCCGCCCTTCCCCTGGTACGGCGGCAAGCGCAAATGTGCGGACTACGTCTGGCGACGGCTTGGCAAAGTCAACTACTATGTCGAGCCGTTTGCCGGTGGAATGGCGGTCGGTCTAGCCTGTCCGCATTGGAACGAGCTGACGGGAGAGACATACAACGACGCAGACGGCCTACTTGTCAATTGTTGGCGTTCTATATCAACGTTTCCATCTGTAGTGTGGGCTAACATCAATCGGCCCAGAGCGGAGATAGAACTCCGAAGCTGGGCGCGTTGGTTACGAGAAACAGTCGACCGTCAACGTCTAGTAGAACGAATGCAAGTCGACCCAACGTATTGTGATCCCCATCTTGCTGGCATCTGGCTGTGGGGAATTTGCGCCAGCGCCTGCGGTTGGTTTGTTCAACTACACCGCGGTCCATCAGTTCCAGCTGATCTTCCAACGGGAATTTTATCATCGTCGAGAATAGACGATGGCTACGATTGGCTTCTTGCGCTCGCGTCGCGTCTGTCGCGAGCTATTATTCTCTGCGGTGATTGGAAACGCGTAGTTACCCCTTCCCGTCTTGGAAAAGCCGGCACTGTTGGTATTTTCTTGGATCCTCCGTACGCAGGGACAGAAGCAGTGTACAACGAACGATATCGAGTAACAACCGACGTTTTGGCTTGGTGTAAAAACAACGGTGCTAATCCGCGTTACCGAATTGCGGTTTGCGGATTTGATGAGTATAGCGATCTTGAGGCGCTTGGCTGGCAAGCGGTACAGTGGCGACCAGGAGGAGGATTTCGCAATCGAGCGACCAAGCAACGTCGTCGGATCGACGAAACTGTTTGGTTTTCTCCACACTGTGTAGTGTCGTCTGAATGAAGCGGCGGTGCTGGCGTATTCCAGCCGCGCCGTTCTTGAAATTCTTGAAATTTCTTGTTTGCGACTGAAGAACGTTCTTGAATTTCTTGAAGCGTTTTGGTGCAAATAAGACTATTCCGCACCAGAATGCCAAACCAGGAGGTTTTGAAAATTCTACAATTTCTAGCCGGGTTTCAAGAAATTTCCGCTCTAGGGCGGCTTCTGGCGACAACCAGCGCCGTTCTACCGCATAGCAAAGCGTTGTTTCTGGAAAGCCGGCTTGAAATTCAAGAAAGGACAGGAAGAATGAACGGAAGGCAAATAGGTATTGCGTTTGCATTTGTCCTAACGTTATTCGAGTTCGGCCTGCCGGCGGCGCTGATCGTCGCCGCGCTGGTAGTCGTCGTTGCCTACCCAGAGCAGGCTACCGATCTTGTCTCTAACACCTACCGACTACTTACCGACCTGCGCCGGCCAGCACTGCCGGAGCCGGCAGAGGAACCACCAACGCAGCCGGCTAACAACGAAGTACGAAGTTTGTCACAGGACTTTTCTGTATATATAACAGAGACTGCTGTGACAACAAGCGCAGATCCTGGAGTAGCCCAACCGCTGCCGCCTCCGCTCCCCGCTCGTTCCCGCCAGCCTTCCCCACCTTCTTATCCTCTGCCGTTGCCGTTTGCCGACTTCGCCTCCCCGCCGTCGCCGCTTGCCGTCCCGTTGGGGACCGACCAGCAAGACCGGCAGCGCTGGCTTGACTTTGGTGCTGCTGCGCTGCATATCGGATTGTACGGTATTTCCGGCTGCGGTAAAGATACGCTGCTTCGCTGCTGGTTTTTGAAGCTGGCTAATAACAACCAGGTCAAACTGGCCGTCCTGGACGGCAAGGGCGACTGGTTAACACCGTCCCTGGCCGCGTTGGACTGTTGGTTCTTACCGCCCGCCGGTGGCTACGGCGCAGACGGAACAGCGGCGCTGTTGGCCGCGATTAAGAAGATTGATGACGAAGCCAGGCGGCGCTTTGAGTTGATTCGCAGTGCAGATTGTACAACGTTTGAACAGTACAACCAGACCGCGCCAGAACGGTTGCCGCTTTTGGTTGTGCTGATCAGTGACGTTGTGGACGCGCTTGAACAGCTCGACGCACTGCTGATCGCGCTGGTCAGCAAAGCGCGGGCGCTGGGGATCAGGGTTGTGGTCAGCGTCCAGACGCCGACGGGCCGCGATATGCGATGGCGGGCCAATTTGTCTACGACTATTGCCGGTGCACTGGTGGACGCCAGCCAGGACGGGCCGGCGCTGGGGATCAGAGATACCAGCAAGCTACCGGTCAAGCCGAGCGCATTACCGCCCCCGCCGGCAGAGCGCGGGCTGTTTGTGGTTCGACATAACGCTGACGTATTTGTTGTTCGTTCGCCGCTTCTGGACGAACAGATGTTTCGACAAGAACTTGAGAAACTACCAAAACGCGCAGACGAAGAATTGTCCGCGCTTGCCGCGCTGACCGCGGCGACCGGATCGCTCAAAGACGCGGCGGCGCTGCTTGCCGGATCAAATCGCGGAAAACGATACAATGATTTACTGAAGAAGGGAGCACTGCTTTGCAATTCCGAAAAGCTCTACAGTTAGGTTTGTTGTACGAACCAGTAATCGCAGACGTTATTTGTGCCGACCTCTGGCCTGGAAGTTCACCAATCCGCTGGCCGGCCAGGTCGGTTATCGATTTTGCGGTAGTACGAGACGGCGAAATTGTTGCGTTGTTGGAAGTAAAGCGTAGATTGATTACCAGTACCCGCTACGAAACTGCAATTTTTCCCGCAACCAAAACCGCCGCCGCCGTTGCCGTTTCGGAGTTTTTGAAAGTTCCGGTACTGGCGGCGGTACTTTATAATGAAACGTTAATGTTGTTCGACTTGACAAATCCAATCGCGCGCACTACGATTACGGTAGCAGATCGCGGATCGTCTGCGATTGCTCACTACGAGTACGCCATCGCGGAAGCCGCCAGACGAGACGATCTGACGGCAACGATAGCAGAAAGGATGAACAATGCTGGTGACAACACCGTCGCAGCTTGATCAGGTTATGGTGCAATTAGACACAGACCGGCCAGGCCTGGTTGCAATTGACCTTGAGACCCAGCCGCTGATCGGGCTAGAAGGCTACCCATCGAACCAGCCGGGCCGGAAACCAACCAGAAAGGACTACGAGGACTATTTGCTACGGCTTCTTCGGCAATACTTTGCGATTGACAAACTGCCAGCCGATCCGGTCGCGTTTTTGGAGCAAGAAGAGGTACATAAATATCGCTGGCAATACTGGAAGATTGAACAAGCGAAGACAGAATTGTACAAAAAGCGCAAACGGTGCAAATCGTCATCATCGTTGTGCGCGGTTGATCAGGAACTGGCG
>BPJP01000036.1 GCA_026004675.1 Gemmatales bacterium | reverse complement strand
CGGCGACGCTTGACAAACTAAAAATCCTGTGGTATAATAGAATGGTCGGATAGACAATGGAAAGGAGTTGTTATGCTTTCAATTATTCCGATCATTCCACAAGAGATTAAAGACCTTCTACCCTTCGGCTTCCAGGTGGCCACTGGAAGCTATGAAAAACCATATTGGCCAACCCTAGACGACGTTCTGAAAACGTTGTCTTCTCCCCTTCGCTTTCCCTTCAGCGTATACCAACAATCAACAACATCAATCCGCATTGTTTCCCAGCCGCCCACCCATACCGGTGATACAACCCTACTCGCCTTTGCCGCGCCCGGCGGCAAGCTCAAGGTTGAGCGGGTCAAAGACTTCAGATGGGTGGATACCGCCGAGATTATCAGGTACGAGCATAACGGTACCTGGTACTACGATAAGGTCACTGCGGCGGACGGTACAGTGATCCACCTGGAACCGTCCCGTATTGTCCGCGTCCGCGTTGTTACCGCGCCGGATGATTATCGAGGTCGGTTGTACATCACCCATACGTTGGGTGGAGAGATAATCAAGACCGCTGCCGGCCAGCTCACCGGCAAGGTCGTTGAGCCGATGTTTGAACTGCCGGTCTTCGGTCAGCCGGAACGCTATCATAGAGTTATGAAATTGCTGGCGCTGTATCCGGTCGGGAAATGGGAGTTATTGACCGGATCGGAACGAAAAGCGCGAGAAAGAACCGTAATAAAGAGGGTACAAGAATGGCGAAAGAAAGAACCGTAATAAAGAGGGTACAAGAATGGCGAAAGAAAGAACCGTAATAAAGAGGGTACAAGAATGGCGAAAGAAACCAGACTATCCCAAACCCCGCCCTTCCCATGGTACGGCGGCAAGCGCAAATGTGCGGACTACGTCTGGCGACGGCTTGGCAAAGTCAACTACTATGTCGAGCCGTTTGCCGGTGGAATGGCGGTCGGTCTAGCCTGTCCGCATTGGAACGAGCTGACGGGAGAGACATACAACGACGCAGACGGCCTACTTGTCAATTGTTGGCGTTCTATATCAACGTTTCCATCTGTAGTGTGGGCTAACATCAATCGGCCCAGAGCGGAGATAGAACTCCGAAGCTGGGCGCGTTGGTTACGAGAAACAGTCGACCGTCAACGTCTAGTAGAACGAATGCAAGTCGACCCAACGTATTGTGATCCCCATCTTGCTGGCATCTGGCTGTGGGGAATTTGCGCCAGCGCCTGCGGTTGGTTTGTTCAACTACACCGCGGTCCATCAGTTCCAGCTGATCTTCCAACGGGAATTTTATCCTCGTCGAGAATAGACGATGGCCACGATTGGCTTCTTGCGCTCGCGTCGCGTCTGTCGCGAGCTATTATTCTCTGCGGTGATTGGAAACGCGTAGTTACCCCTTCCCGTCTTGGAAAAGCCGGCACTGTTGGTATTTTCTTGGATCCTCCGTACGCAGGGACAGAAGCAGTGTACAACGAACGATATCGAGTAACAACCGACGTTTTGGCTTGGTGTAAAAACAACGGTGCTAATCCGCGTTACCGAATTGCGGTTTGCGGATTTGATGAGTATAGCGATCTTGAGGCGCTTGGCTGGCAAGCGGTGCAGTGGCGACCAGGAGGAGGATTTCGCAATCGAGCGACCAAGCAACGTCGTCGGATCGACGAAACTGTTTGGTTTTCTCCACACTGTGTAGTGTCGTCTGAATGAAGCGGCGGTGCTGGCGTATTCCAGCCGCGCCGTTCTTGAAATTCTTGAAATTTCTTGTTTGCGACTGAAGAACGTTCTTGAAATTTCTTGTTTGCGACTGAAGAACGTTCTTGAATTTCTTGAAGCGTTTTGGTGCAAATAAGACTATTCCGCACCAGAATGTCAAACCAGGAGGTTTTGAAAATTCTACAATTTCTTGCCGGTTCGTAAGAAATGTGCGCCGATCCCGGCCCTTCCTGGCTAATCGGCGCCGTTCTACCGCATAGCAAAGCGTTGTTTCTGGAAAGCCGGCTTGAAATTCAAGAAAGGACAGGAAGAATGAACGGAAGGCAAATAGGTATTGCGTTTGCATTTGTCCTAACGTTATTCGAGTTCGGCCTGCCGGCGGCGCTGATCGTCGCCGCGCTGGTAGTCGTCGTTGCCTACCCAGAGCAGACTACCGATCTTGTCTCTAACACCTACCGACTACTTACCGACCTGCGCCGGCCAGCACTGCCGGAGCCGGCAGAGGAACCACCAACGCAGCCGGCTAACAACGAAGTACGAAGTTTGTCACAGGACTTTTCTGTATATATAACAGAGACTGCTGTGACAACAAGCGCAGATCCTGGAGTAGCCCAACCGCTGCCGCCTCCGCTCCCCGCTCGTTCCCGCCAGCCTTCCCCACCTTCTTATCCTCTGCCGTTGCCGTTGCCGTTGCCGTTTGCCGACTTCGTCGCCCCGCCGTCGCCGCTTGCCGTCCCGTTGGGGACCGACCAGCAAGACCGGCAGCGCTGGCTTGACTTTGGTGCTGCTGCGCTGCATATCGGATTGTACGGTATTTCCGGCTGCGGCAAAGATACGCTACTGCGCTGCTGGTTTTTGAAACTGGCTAATAACAACCAGGTCAAACTGGCCGTCCTGGACGGCAAGGGCGACTGGTTAACACCGTCCCTGGCCGCGCTCGATTGTTGGTTCCTGCCGCCTGCGGGCGGGTACGGATCGGAGGGTACGACAGCGATCTTGTCGGCGATCAAAAAGATTGACGATGAAGCGCGGCGAAGGTTTGAACTGATCCGCGCTGCCGATTGTACAACGTTCGAGCAGTACAACCGGATCGCACCAGAGCGATTGCCACTACTGGTAGTTATGATCAGTGACGTTGTTGACGCGCTGGAACAACTCGACACACTACTGGTTGCGCTGGTAAGTAAAGCCCGGGCGCTCGGTATTCGCGTCGTCGTCAGCGTCCAGACCCCAACGGGCCGCGATATGCGATGGCGGGCCAATTTGTCTACGACTATTGCCGGTGCACTGGTGGACGCCAGCCAGGACGGGCCGGCGCTGGGGATCAGAGATACCAGCAAGCTACCGGTCAAGCCGAGTGCACTGCCGCCCCCGCCGTCAGAGCGCGGGCTGTTTGTGGTTCGACATAACGCTGACGTATTTGTTGTTCGTTCGCCGCTTCTGGACGAACAGATGTTTCGACAAGAACTTGAGAAACTACCAAAACGCGCAGACGAAGAATTGTCCGCGCTTGCCGCGCTGACCGCGGCGACCGGATCGCTCAAAGACGCGGCTGCAATTCTGGCCGGTGCAAATCGCGGGAAAAGATACAATGATCTATTGCGAAAAGGAGCACTGCTTTGCAATTCCGAAAAGCTCTACGAATAGGGTTGTTGTACGAACCATTGATTGCCGATGTTGTTTGTAACGACCTTTGGCCGGGCAGCATTCCAATTCGGTGGCCGGCAAAGGCGGTCATTGATTTTGCGGTAGTCAAAGACGGTGAAATTATTGCGTTACTGGAAGTAAAGAAGAGATTTGTTACCAGTACGAAGTATAAAACCACAATTTTTCAGACGAACAAGGCCGACATCGCAAACGCCGTCGCTGCGTATCTCAAGGTACCAGTTCTGGCGGCTGTACTTTTTAATGATACTCTAAGGTTGTTCGATTTACGCAATACCGGCAACCGCGTTATGATAACCGCAACAGGGCGCAATGTCGCGGTTGCGCATTATGAGTACGAGATTAACCAGGCCGTCAAGCGCGACGATCTGGCGGCGAAGATAGTAGAAAGGCTGAACAATGCTGGTAACAAGTCTAACGCAGCTTGATGAAGTTGTCGCAAAGTTAACAAACGACAAACCGGTGCTGGTTGCAATTGACATCGAAACGCAACCAATGGCCGGCCTGGAAGGATACCCTTCCAATTTACCGGATCGAAAAGCGACAAAACGCGATTACGAAGCGTTTTTGTTGCGATTATTTCGCACCTATTTCGCGATTGACAAACTGCCAGCCGATCCGGTCGCGTTTTTGGAGCAAGAAGAGGTACATAAATATCGCTGGCAATACTGGAAGATTGAACAAGCGAAGACAGAATTGTACAAAAAGCGCAAACGGTGCAAATCGTCATCATCGTTGTGCGCGGTTGATCAGGAACTGGCGTTTCTTGAAACCGTCAAGCCGAGCGGCGAGCCGCCGCTATGGCTGGTTACGCATATTCATACGTTATTGACCAATGACTGGTGGCGAGACGATCCGGTCAAGCCCGGCCTTGACCCGTACAGTACCGATATTCGGCTGCTGACAATCTCGTATCGCCGGCCAGACGGTACGTTGTCTACCACAGTTATAGATTGTGATCAAAGCTGGCCCGCAGCGCTAATTTTGTGGCTTGAACGCCACCGGCCTGTTTTGCTTGGTCAGAATATTGCCTTCGATCTCAAACATTTGTCCTACCACTTCCCCTCCTTCCGTCCAGAACTATTTCGCGTCTACGACACAAAAGTTGCCGACAAAATCCTGACGCTCGGCCTTAACGAGCCGTCGGGGCTGGGCGACTTGGCGAGGCGCTATCTTGGCGTCGCGTTGAATAAGGAGACGCGCAATCAGTTCATCGGGCGGCGGAACGTCGAACTTACTGATGAGATTATCCAATACGCAATTAATGATGTTGCGATCCTATTCCCGCTACGCGAACGTCAGCTCGAAATAGCAGCGCAATTGGGCGTCGCCGAAACAGTCCAGGAGTTTTGTAACTTACAGCGCTACGTCGCCATTGCCGAGCTGGCCGGCTTCCCGGTTGACCGGCAGCGTTGGCTGGAGCTGGCAGCCCGAGCTGAGCAGATCGCGGCAACAAAAGAGCGCGAATTACTTGACGCGCTGGGCGCAGACAAAACCGTTCGCGCAACGCAACGGCGCGAAGTTCTGGAATTACTGCGCCAGCGGCTTGGGGACGAATTTGTGGATCAGGTCGGCGAGGGTTCGCTCAGTAAACAATCTCGCGACCTGATGGCGCGGGAATGGATCAAGCAAACTGGAAAGTCGCTTGTGTTGTTCGATTTGTTTGAACAGTGGGCCAGGGCGCACAAGCGGGCGACTACCTACGGTCGCGACTTTCTGCGGTATATCCACCCGCGCACCGGTCGTATCCATCCGTCGCTACTGGTGGCTGGTACCGAAACGGGCCGGTTTGCTTGCCGATCTCCGAACCTTTTGAATATTCCAACAGACACCGATCTTGACTACCGATCCGCGTTTATCGCGCCGGACGGCTGGCGGTGGGCAAACGCGGATTACG
>BPJP01000035.1 GCA_026004675.1 Gemmatales bacterium | reverse complement strand
GGCGAGCACAAAGGCCACAGGTGTTCGCTAGAACTGGTACACAGCGTTCTCGATTTTCTCGATTGTTAACGCTGTTTAATACTCGACGCGCTAAATCTGCGTTAGTTTATTCGCGCCGGCTGGGGCAACCTGGCCGGCGCGGGAAAGGGGTTTGCAATCAACCGACAAAAAAGCGGTCAGAAAAAATCTGACCGCTTTTGCTTGTCAAGTGGTATAATAGATATAGAGAGTATGCACATAGACGACTTACTGCAACCATACGCTGACGAACTCGTCAAAGCGATGGTTGATCTTGCTACCAACAAAAAATACCCTCCGACCGCCCGCGTCCAGATGGCGCGGGCGTTGTTGTCTTATCTGGCAACCAGGTCAGACGCGCAGCCGGTACCGGCACAGACGTTAGAAACAGTACGCTCACTGCTGGAACAGTATGAATAATCAACTACTGTACGATCTCGCGTTGCATATTGTCGGGCGAGATCGGTTGTTACGGATTGCCGATCTACCGCTGCGCGGCCTGGCCGGGCTGCGTCGGTACCTTGGTGAACGGTCGCTGGAAGCGTTTGCAAGATTGTACTTTCGCGAACTTACTGATCCACCAGCGTTTCATCAAGAAGCGTATCGCCAGCTTGACGAAATCGCAGAAGCCTCGCGCCAACACCGGCGCGGTAGTAAGATCGCAGTTTTCTGGCCTCGCGGCCATAGTAAGACGACTATCTTTAGCAAGATTTTACCGGTTGCGGCGGCGCTGCAAGGCTGGTCAAAACTAACGGTGCTGCTCGCGAACAATCAGACGGCGGCGGAACGTCTGCTTGCGAATATCCGCGAAGAGCTGGAGACTAACCAGTACCTTGTGGAAGATTACGGTAACCAACGCGGCCCTGTCTGGAGTTCGCAGCGGATCGAGCTGGCCAACGGTTCAATCATCACCGCGTTTGGTCGCGGCAGCGGTGCGCTGCGCGGTGTTCAGCGTAAACAGCGCCCTCGTCTGGTCATAGCAGACGATATAGAAGACGATCAGAGCGTTCGCAGCGCTACCGAAACCGAAGCGGCGCGGCAGTGGTGGCAAAAGGCAGTGTTGGGCGTCGGGGATAACGTAGGGTTTACGACTTCCTTCGTCTACGTTGGAACGTTGTTGTCGCAAGATAGTTTAGCGACAACGATCCTGAATTCGCCGGACTTTACCGTCAGTCTCCGCCGGGCAATTGAACGCGAACCTGATCGGATTGATCTGTGGGAAGAATGGCGGAAGACCACTATTGACCTGGCCGGTCAAGGCAAAGCGCCGACATCGCCGGAAGTTGACGAGTTCTACCAGCGGCACAAAGAAGAACTAGAGCGCGGCGCGGTACTGTTGTGGCCGCGTCCCGACGCGCTTTGGCACCTGATGCGTTACCGGCTGGCTGCCGGCGAAGCCGCGTTTGCAACCGAGTTTCAGAACGACCCGACCGGTGCCGGTCATCGACCGCTCGGCTCAATGCCGGTAGTATCGACGCTACCGGACGGTCGACGGTTCCGGCTGGCCGCGTTCGACCCGACGGTATCCGGTAAGACCAGCGCGGATTACCCCGCGTTTGTAGAAGTTTGCTACTATCCTGATCGAGATATTGCTGTTGTTGATTATGTTTTGGCCGAAAAAGCAGATTACCGATCTACGATTGTTACTGTTGCTAACCGCGTCTGCCAACACAAAACACCGTTGGACGCTTTGATTGTAGAAGCCAACGGTGCGTTTACGGCAATTGCCGACGCGCTTCAGGCAGAATTGTATAAGTTAGGCCGGACGGAAATTGTAACAAAGTTGGTATCGTCTGGCCCGAAAGCACAGCGAATTCAAAAGATCGGGTTGCTGGCCGGCGCGGGAAAGTTGTTTGTGGTACAACCGGTACATAGAGAATTACAACGAGAATGGCAATCCTGGCCGGTTGCAAAGAATGATGACGTTTTAGACGCGATTTCGATGATTATCGAATTACTACAGAAACAGCATTGCTTGCGATTATGACAATTGATCAATTGTTGAACGAAGCCGCCGGTCAGGCCGGCCTGGTGCGTCGATTACGGTTACTGGAACAGCCGGTACGCCGCCAACTTTCAAAACAGATGGCGGCGATCTTGTCGCAAGAGCACCGCACCAGCGTACCGCTGGCGGCGGCGCTGCTGGACGCACTGAGCAACAAGCTCTTTGTGCGCAGCGTCATTACCGACAGCGATCCGTTACCGTTGCCGACAAGCTGGCCGGTCGCGGAACGGCGGGCGTATCGGTTTGCGCTGCGCGACGGCTACGCGGTGTTGGCCGGCTGGCTGCAAGATACAGACGTTACCATAGCTGCAATACCGGCGTATGACGGTACCACCGGCGCAATTGTCGCGGCTGACGGGATCGCTGTTGTTACCGACAACGGCGAGACAATCGACATCTATTACCAAGACCGACAAGAGCGCTATCGCGCTGCCGGCGCGGGCTGGCGGCTGGAACAGACAACAAAGTACTCTGTTGTCAACGGCCGTCCGCTTGGCCCGCTGCTTATTGCCATCGGTACCGGACAGTCAGAGCTGTTGCCGGTCGAAAGTTTGCTAGAGGCGCTCGAAGCTGCCGTCTTGGACTTACAAGCGGTCAGTCGTTCGCAGGGCTGGCCACAACGGTACCTGATCACCGACGGCATAGGCCAATTTCTGCGATCACCGTTCGGCCAGCCGCTGTTAGGCCCTGACGGATTACCGATCCGCCGAGAACTAATCTTTGAACCTGGCTCGATCCTCAAAATCGATGCCGGAGAGAAAACAGAATTCGGCCAGCTCGCGCCGGCAACGGCAGATACGACAACGATCCGGCAGCTTCTTGAATTGATCTCGTTGGTCAGCGGTGTTCCGCTGCATTATTTCACCGGCAACTGGCCGTCCGGCATTGCCCTTCTTACGGTGGAACAGCGACTAAACGCAAAAATCGAGTATTATCAAGCGCTGTTCTCCGGCCCGCTGGTTCGACTATTCCAGCGAATTGCCGATCTCCAGAGCTATTATCTCCGCGAACCGGCTCGGACGGTTCGCGATTTGGATTGGTACCCGCCGCAGATCGAGACGGAAGAAGTCAAACAACTACGGACTAAAGCCGTCGTTGAGCAGTATCAGGCGGGGCTGCTTGACCGGCGTACCGCTTTGCGGCTGATCTACCCCGATTGGCCGGAGGAGCGACTAGACGAGATCACCAATCAGGGGGCTATGAATGAGTGATGAAACAACCATTACCGAACAGCCAGAACGAACGTTTACGCAGGCAGAACTTGACCGCATCATCGCGGCGCGGCTGGCGGAAGAGCGCAAGAAGTACGAAAAGCAGATCGCAGAAGATCGTCAAAAGATCGAAGCCGAACTCCGCGCAGCGCTGGAGCAAGAAGTAGAACAAAAAGCGCAAACCATCGCAACACAGCGCTTAATCGATCAACGGATCGCCGCAATTGCCCACCAGCGCAATTTGACCGAACGCCAGATCGCCGTACTGAAGAGCCAGCAGATCGCCGATCCGGCTGAGGTTGATAGTCTGGTGTCTGAACTGTTTGGCCAGCCGGCAGCTCCGGCGGTGACGGTACCGCCCGCACAGCCTGCCGGCGCTGCTGTCTTTACGAGATCACAAATCGCTGATTTTACTTTCTTTCAGAAGCATAAGTCAGAAATCTTGCAAGCACTGAAAGAAGGTCGTATTGTTGAGGGATAAACTATGACGATTACGCTCACACAAGCTGCTGCATTCTTACCAACCATCATCGCCAACAGCGCCCTTGAGCGCTTGCGATTGACAACCGTTCTGCCGCGCCTGGTCTCTACCGACGCCGACTACACCGGCGCGTTTACAGTCGGCCAGACGCTGAACATTCCGTTTTTGGGCGCTGTAGTTGCTAACCAGAAAACCGCCGGTAATCCCGTCACCGTCCAAAGCCCGAACTCCGGTCAGGTAACGGTGACGCTTAATCAGCACTGGGAAGTTACCACCGTTATCGAGGATATTGTTCAGGCGATGGAAAACCAGAGCATTATGAACCGTTTTATCGAGAATGCGGTTCAGGCTTTGGCAGAACAGCTTGAAACGTCGATTTTCGCCGCAATGGACAGCGGCGCAACAATCGCCGTCGGGAACTACACCAACGATCTCAGCTACGCTACCGTCCTTGCAGCCCGGCAGGCGATGAACCAAAATCGCGTTCCGCTTCTGCGTCGTAATCTGGTAATTTCGCCGAAAGACGAAACCGCACTGAAGAGCGATGCCGCACTACAAGCGTATTTTAGCTACGGTCAGAGCCAGGTTACACAAGGCAGTATCGGGCGACTTGAAGGCTTTGACGTTTACGTTAGCCAGGCAATTCCAACTGCCAATGCCGGCCAGGACGTAAATAACTTCGCCTGGCATCCGAGCGGCGTTCTGCTGGTAATGCGCCAGCTTCCGGCGGTTCCGCCCGATTTCGGCGCTCGCCAGGAAGTTGTCCGCGATCCTGAAACCGGCCTGGCAATGCGGGCGACAATGGCATATCTGCCAAACCAACTGGCGGTACAGGTAACGCTTGATATGCTCTGGGGCGTTGCCTTGACAACTACCGCGCTTAACCGGCAGGGCCTGGTGGTTCGCGTCCGGTCATAAACCAGGATCACCGCAATCTGTCACAGGACTTTTCTGTATATAATAGAAGAAAGTCCTGTGACAGCCCGCCGCCTTGGAAACAACAATGAGCTACAGCTACGACCCGTCTCAAATCGCTGCCGTTACCGGCTCTGTCTCGGCAGTGCGCTGGTTGCTCCAGGACATAGACGAATATAGCCGCGCCGTCGAGGATGAGGAGATCACCGCAACGCTGGCGCAGTTTTCGGCGCAACCGTTACCACTGCGAACCTACAGCGCAGCGCTGGCCATCGCGGAAGCGCTGCTGATCCGTTATGCGGCTGAAGTTGAGTTTTCGACCGACAAAACAACAATGAAGCCAGAAGGCCGGTTCAACCGCTGGCGTCAGATCGTTTCTCAATTGCGTTCCGTTTTGGGTTCCGACGCTACGGTACTCTACGCCGGCAGATACAGGAGCTACGATGATCCGCCACCGATTGCGTAGCGCCACAAAGCAGATTGGACAACTGTTCATTGATCGCGTTGACTTCTATAGCGCAACAACAACCTTTGATGCTTTTGGTGTTCCTTCTGTTACCTTCTCGCTCCAACTTGCCGCAGTGCCTGCGCTGGTACAAATCCCCGCTGCCGATCAGCGACGGCGAGAGCGGGCCGGCAGGAACCTGGCGGAACAGCCGACAGTCGAAGTAGAGGAAGCTGACGTACTGGTACATCCGTCATTAGAAATTGATCCTGATTGGTACGTCGGGATTGGTACCGAACGCTGGTCAATCGTCTACATCAGGACTACCGATCTGGTACAGCGGATCAGGGTAGAGCGTACCAGGCGAGTAGCAGCGAACAGATGAGCGGCGACAGTACAAAGC
>BPJP01000034.1 GCA_026004675.1 Gemmatales bacterium | reverse complement strand
CTTGGAAGCGCTTGCTGCCCTTGGTAGCGCTCAGCGTGCCAGCGGCTTTTCTCGGTGGCTACTACCCCCTCACTGAAAGGACCTTCTACCTCCTACTGGGTTTTGCGTTGATCGCAGCGGCAAGCACCACCTGGTTTTCACCACGACTGAGGCACATGGACGAAGAGGATTCGAGCCCTCCCGGCGATTGGAGCTTCCTGGAAGTAGCCCTCGGCGCCGGCATCGGGCTGCTCTCTGGCATGGTAGGCATCGGCGGAGGCATTTTCCTGGCACCTGCCCTGTACCTGCTCCACTGGGGCAATCCGCGACAAATTGCGGCGGCTTGCAGCCTGTTCATCCTGGTCAACAGTGCAGCCGGCCTGGCAGGACAGATGCTCTCACCAATCTTTGAATTCGACTGGCAATTTGCCCTTCCCCTGGTGGGCTGTGTACTTTTGGGTGGCCAGTTAGGGGTGCGAGTGGCCAAGGGATGGTTCCCGGCCGTGTATATCCGCAAAGGCACTGCCCTTCTGATCTTTTACGTGGCCATTCGCCTGCTGATGAAATGAATGACGGCAATCAGCCGCTCGGTTCAAAATGGGAAAAAAACCTCTGATTCCATGAAACTGCAACTGCTTGCTTTCGGCATTGCCCGCGACATCACCGGGCAACGTTTCCTCGAGCTGGAACTGCCCGAGGGCACCACCGTAGCTCGTTTGCGGGAATGGCTCACCGAAAAACACCCGCGTTTCAACTCGCTGGCTTCGCTTCGCTTTGCCGTCAACAACGAATACGCCGAAGAGGAGCGCACCTTGCAAGACGGCGACGAAGTGGCGATCATCCCCCCTGTCAGCGGTGGTTGACTACAGAGGTCATAAAAAATACCAACTCAAATGGTTGACATCAAGCTACTCGAATCTCCCCTCGACGTGCAAGCCTGTGTGGAGGCCGTCAAGGTGCCCGAGGCCGGGGGTATCAGCGTGTTCATCGGCACGGTACGGCAGCAGACCAAGGGGCGGCGCGTGGTGCAGCTCGAGTTCGAAGCGTATGCGCCCATGGCCTTGGTGGAAATGGAAAAAATTGCCCGCAAAGCCCTCGAGTCGTTCAAGGTATTGCGCGTGGCCATCCACCATCGAACTGGCATCCTGGGGGTGGGCGAAATCCCCGTGGTGATTGCCGTGTCGGCGCCACATCGCGAGGCCGCTTTCCGTGCTTGTCAATTCGCCATCGATACGCTGAAACAAACGGTCCCCATTTGGAAAAAGGAAGTTTTCGAGGATGGGGAGGTTTGGGTGGCAGCGCATCCGTGAGGTGCACTGAGGATTTGAAGAACCCCTGTCTGCCGACAGGCAGGCCTGTCTGCCGACCCGTCTGGCCGACGGACAGGCAGGCAGGGAGGATGTGAGGATTTGAGGATGTGAGGATGTGAGGATGTGAGGATTTGAGGATTTGAGGATTTGAGGATTTGAAGAACCCCTGTCTGCCGACAGGCAGGGAGGAATCGAGGAACTGAGCGGGTCGCCCCTCAGGTCTGTCACGTTCGTCACGACCATCACGCTCGTCACGCCCGTCACGTTTGTCACGTCCGTCACGTCTGTCACGTTTGTCACGTCCGTCACGTTCGTCACGCCCATCACGCTCGTCACGCCCGTCACGCCCGTCACGCCCGTCACGTTTGTCACGCCCGTCACGCCTGTCACGTTTGTCACGTTTGTCACGTTTGTCACGCCCGTCACGTTTGTCACGTTTGTCACGTTTGTCACGTTTGTCACGCCCGTCACGTTCGTCACGTTTGTCACGGAACAAAAAAAAAAAAGCAGCGCCCGTTGGCACTGCTCAATAGCCAGAGATTCATCGGCCATTGCCAAATCCTCTCTGTTCTCCCTCTCATTATTCTTTGGCACAGGTGGTGAGATGACTTGCGGGCAAGTCGGGCAACAAACACCATTTCACCCTCACTGGCCTGGTATCATTGCTTTTTGAAGCTGTCGAGATTGATTTGCCAACCTTCCCCGGAAAGGCGGACCCAGTAGTTGCCAGGGACGAGCTTGTCGGCTTCGATGCGGAAGTGGTTCTCACCATCGAGGATGGTCATGGGTTGGCCGAGCACCACTCTGCCGAGGGCGTCCACTACCTGGATCCAACCATCGGTGGTTTTGCCTTCCCAGTTGATTTGGACGTTGGCCACGTCGGAGACTGGGTTGGGGAAGACTCGGAATCCACGGAAGCTGAGCTCCTCTTCGGTGGCGGTGGTGCCAGAGCCGTCATCGGCGCAGTCGCACAGGCCGCCGTTTACATTGCCGATGTAGGCATCGCCGCCAGCGCCGAGGATGGTGAGGGTGTTGCCGATGTTGGCATTTTGGCTGTTTGGCGGCATGAAGGGATCGTTGTCGTTGTCAACCAACCACACCTTGCCGGTGCAGCCGTAGGCGTTGCGGAAGCTGAACAGGGGTAGTTCCTTTTCCTTCTGATACTCGGGATAGGCCACGCCCTGGATGATGAGGCCAAAGCTGATGTAGTCGAAATCGGGGGCCTCGGTGGGCGAGTTGTTGCGAGAGTTGGCTTCCCAGATCATGCCCTCGAGGTGGCTGACGATGTCCACCGGGTCGAATTTGTTGGTAGGCACCTTGATGGTGACTTGGCCAGTGCCGGTGATGTTCTGGGGATGGGAGTAGTCTTGCATGGAGACTACGTAAACGGTGTAGCGGTCGGTGCTCTTGTCGTATCCAAGTTTGAACTTGACTTGAGCGGAGGCGGAGAAGCCCAGCAGGGCTGCAACGAAGAGAAAGAGCATTCTTTTCATGGTCGTGTTGTTTGTGTGTTTGTTGCTTTAGAGAACAAAGCCAGGGTTTGGCCGGGGCTTGTGTGGGGTTGCCCAAGCCCCGGCTCGACTCAAGGCAGTTGTTCGGTTATGAAGAAGTTGATGAGGAATCCTGTGTTTTGGGGGTGTAGGAAGACGTTGAAGAAGATCAAGTTGTCCACATCGTTGTTGAGGCCTTGGAAGATGGCCTTGCCATCCATGTTGGTATCACCCTGTAGGTAGCCGTGTGCGATGTGGTTGAAGCTGCCGTTGACATTGGCCGGGTCGAGCAATACTTCGAAGAAGATGAAGTCGCGATCGGGTGTGGCCACACCAGCACCCTGATAGACCACGTATTTGTTGGCGTCGGGGTTGCCGGCCCATAGCACCTTGTAATCACCCAAGGACTTGAGGGCGTTGGAGCCATAGGCGGGTGTAGAGCCGTTGGCGAAGTCCACCAGGGCAGGAGTGGTTTTGACTCTGCCGAGGGGGATGGGGTTGGCGGTCATGACGCCGAGGTGGTTTCTGTGTCGCACGACGACGTAATAGGAATCGACTTTTGTTCTGAAGTACACTGGGCTCACGCCGTCGAGATCCACAATGTCGCCGTCGCGTTGCAACAGAGCCGAGCGGGTGATGAGGGTGTTGGCAGGATTGTTCTTGCTTCGCAACTCGAGGAAGACCCAATCCACGATGGCGTTGGGGCCGGTTACCGCCAGCACGGCTGGAGCGACGGTTTCGTTTCCACCGCCTTTGTGGACGAAGGGCTTCTGTCCCGGGATGGGTTCGAGATGCTTGTAGGGTTCCGTCAGCGGGATGAGGCCTAGGGCGCGAAGGCTGTCGTGCATCAATCCCTGATTCTGAACGAATGGACCCTGCAGGAGTGCCTTGATCTGGACGAACACGAATGGATCGGGATCGCGGTAGTCGGGGATGCCGTCGAGGTCGGTGTCGTCATCGAGGACGTTACCATTTCCATTGGTGTCTTCCTCGATGGTCGGAACGCCATCGTTGTCGTCGTCGGGGTTGGTAGGATCGGTTTCACCGGGATCCACCACGCCATTGAGGTTGGCGTCTTCGAAATTGTCGGGCAGGCTGTCGCCATCGGAGTCGATGTTGCGCGGATCGGTTTCACCGGGATCCACCACGCCGTTCTTGTTCTTGTCTTCCAGACCATCCGACAGGCCATCACCATCTGTATCGACGTCGAGCGGGTTGGTATCCACGCCTGGATCGTACTGTCCATCGCCGCCCGTTTCGATTCTGTCAGAGATGCCATCGCCGTCGCTGTCGCTGTTGGGATCGAATGGATCTACGTCGTCGTTGTCGGCCACGCCGTCGTTGTCGTCGTCGGGATCGGAGCTGTTGGGCAGTCCGTCGCCGTCGTAGTCGCAGGCGGCAGCGGTGTGATTGGGCACGCATGCATCGGCATCGTCGGGGTCGAAGAATGGATCCGCCGGATCGGCGTTGCTGATGTATCCATCGCCGTCGTCATCCACGCCATTGCAAGCGGGGTTCTGGCTGTCCGGATCACAGGGGTTGAGTGGATCGCTGCCATTGGTGGTCTCAGTAATGTCAGTAATGCCATCCAGGTCGGTGTCAGTGTTGGGGTTGAAGTCATTGGGGTCGAGGCTGTCCTCGACACCGTCGTTGTCGTCGTCGGGATCGACGTTGTTGGGCAATCCGTCGCCGTCGAAGTCACAGCTGCCGAAAGTGTTGATTGGGTCGCACTTGTCGAGCGGGTTGGAACCATTGGCAGTTTCGACACTGTCACTCAGACCATCGTTGTCGCTGTCCGAGTTGGGGTTGTACGGATCCACGTCATCGGCATCGACTACGCCGTCGTTGTCGTCGTCGGGATCGGAACTGTTGATCAGTCCGTCGCCGTCGAAGTCGCACACCCCAGCTGCATGGCTCGGCACACAAGGATCCATGTCGTCCGGATCATAGTTGGGATCGGCAGGATCGATTCCAATATGGAAGCCGTCGCCATCCTTGTCGGTATTCATACAAGCCGGCGAATTGGCGTCGGGATCGCAGGGGTCGAGCGGATTGCTGCCGCTGGACGTCTCGTCCTGGTCGCTCAGACCGTCGCCATCGCTGTCGCTCGTCGGATCGAACGGATCGACGTCGTCCACATCGGCCACGCCATCCCCATCGTCGTCAGCGTCCTCGCTGTTGATGGTGCCGTCGCCGTCGAAATCGCAGTCGTCGCCCGTGGCGTCGGGATCGCAGGCGTCGAGCGGATTGCTGCCGCTGGACGTCTCGTCCTGGTCGCTCAGACCGTCGCCATCGCTGTCGCTAGTCGGATCGAACGGATCGACGTCGTCCACATCGGCCACGCCGTCACCATCGTCGTCAGCGTCCTCGCTGTTGATGGTGCCGTCGCCGTCGAAGTCGCAGTTGCCCACCGTGTGATCGGGCACGCAGGGATCGGCGTCGTCCGGGTCGTACAGCGGATGATCGGGATCCAAGCCTCCGAGGAAGCCGTCGCCGTCGTTATCGGCAGCGTTGCACGCTGGTGAATTGGCGTCGGGGTCGCAGGGGTCGAGCGGATTGCTGCCGCTGGACGTCTCGTCCTGGTCGCTCAGACCGTCGCCATCGCTGTCGCTCGTCGGATCGAACGGATCGGCATCGTCCACATCGGCCACGCCGTCACCATCGTCGTCAGAATCTTCGCTGTTGATGGTGCCGTCGCCGTCGAAGTCGCAGTCGTCGCCCGTGGCGTCGGGATCGCAGGGGTCGAGCGGATTGCTGCCGCTGGACGTCTCGTCCTGGTCGCTCAGACCGTCGCCAT
>BPJP01000033.1 GCA_026004675.1 Gemmatales bacterium | reverse complement strand
TCATAGTTGCTTCCATACCTAAGAACGAACGAAGCTGCACCACAATAGACCGCCATCGCTGGAACCGACCGTTCGGCTTCATTGTGGTTTTGTCAGTACTGAATTCAACTTCGTTCGCATACCGGATCAACAGCGCTTCCGCGATTGCCAGCGCCGCGCTGTACGTTCGGAGCGGTACCGGCTGCGCGGCGAATTCATTCAAGACAGCGATAATCTCTTCGTCTTCAATAGCGCGGCTGTATTCGTCTGTGTCCTGAAGTAACCAGCGCACCGCCGAGATCGAACCTGTGACAGCAGCGATTTGCGTCGGATCATAACTAAACGTCATTGTCTGTCCTGCGATGACGAGCAGGGCCGGCTTGTCACAGGACGTTCTGTTATATATACAGAAAAGTCCTGTGACAAAGGTCGTATGTTGGTAAACCCAGCGCCGGCGCTGTCCTACTAATACTAACCGTAGCCTCGACTGTCACAGGACTTTTCTATAATGATATAAGAAAGTCCTGTGACAGCTCCTGTTGATTCTGGCTTACGACCGGACGCGGACTACCAGCGCCTGGCGGTTCAGCGCGGTGGTTGTCAGCGCAACGCCCCAGAGCATATCAAGCGTTACCTGAACGGCGAGACGGTCAGGGATGTAGGCCATTGTTGCCCGCATCGCCAGGCCAGTTTCTGGATCGCGGACAACATCCTGACGGGCGCCCAGTTCTGGCGGCGCGGCGGGAAGCTGGCGCATTACCAGAACGACGCCGCGAGGGTGCCAGGCGAAGTTGTTGACATCGGTACCTCCCGTCACCGGTACCAACTGTGAGACGTAAACGTCAAAGCCCTCCAGCCGACCAATGCTGCCTTGCGCGATTTGGGTCTGACCATACGCGAAATACGGCTGAAGCGCCGGATCGCTCTTGAGCGCAGTCTCGTCCTTCGGACTAATCACCAGATTGCGCCGCTGTACCGGGACGCGGTTGCTGGTCATCGTCTGCCGGGCAGCCAAAACAGTAGCGTAATTAAGATCGGTGGTGTAGCTCCCGACTGCAACCGTTGCGCCGGCATCCATTGCCGCAAAGATTGACGTTTCGAGCTGTTCGGCCAGCGCCTGAACCGCATTGTCGAGGAAGCGATCCATAACGCTCTGGTTGGTCATCACAGCGGCAATGTCCTCGATAACGGTCGTAACCTCCCAGTGCTGGTTCAACGTTACCGTAACCTGCCCGCTGCCGGGACTTTGTACGGTTACGGTGCCGCCCTGCGGTTTTTGGTTGGCGACAACCGCCCCCAGGAACGGGATGGTCAACGTCTGTCCAACGGTGAATGAGCCGGAAAAGTCGGCATCGGTAGATACCAGACGCGGTAACACCGTTGCGGCCCGCAGGCGCTCAAGGGCGCCGTTGGCCAAAATAGTCGGAATAAACGCAGCGGCCTGAGTAATGCTAATTGTCATAGTTTACCCCTCGATAATTCTTCCTTCTGCCAAAGCATTCAAGATCTCTTGCTTGTGCTTCTGGAAGAAGGTAAAATCTTGTATTTGCGATTTGGTAAATAATGGTGCCCCTGTCGGTTGCGACGGCGGTACCGTCACTGCCGGCGGTGCCGGTTGCCCGAACAGTTCGGCGGCCAGAGCATCAACGTCGTCCGGGTTGGCAATTTGCTGGCTTTTGAGCACCGCGATTTGGCGTTCTGACAGGTTGCGCTGGGTTGCAACAGCGTTGATGCGTTGCTCAATTAAGCGCTGCGTTGCAATAGTTTGCGCTTTTTGTTCTACTTCTTGCTCCAGCGCTGCGCGGAGTTCGGCTTCGATCTTTTGACGATCTTCTGCGATCTGCTTTTCGTACTTCTTGCGCTCTTCCGCCAGCCGCGCCGCGATGATGCGGTCAAGTTCTGCCTGCGTAAACGTTCGTTCTGGCTGTTCGGTAATGGTTGTTTCATCACTCATTCATAGCCCCCTGATTGGTGATCTCGTCTAGTCGCTCCTCCGGCCAATCGGGGTAGATCAGCCGAAGAGCGGTACGCCGGTCAAGCAGCCCCGCCTGATACTGCTCGACGACGGCTTTAGCCCGTAGTTGTTTGATTTCTTCCGTCTCGATCTGCGGCGAGTACCAATCCAAATCGCGAACCGTCCGAGCCGGTTCGCGGAGATAATAGCTCTGAAGATCGGCAATGCGCTGGAATAGTTTCACCAACGGCGCGGTGAATAGCGCTTGATAATACTCTGCTTTGGCGTTGATGCGCTGTTCGACCGTCAACAATGCAATGCCTGACGGCCAATCACCCGTAAAGTAGTGCAGTGGAACACCAGAGACGAGCGAAATAAGTTCCAACAATTGCCGGATGGCTGCCGTATCAGTTGTTGCCGGGGCGAGCTGGCCGAATTCTGTTTTCTCGCCGGCATCAATCTTGAGAATTGATCCAGGCTCGAAAAGCAATTCGCGCCGGATCGGTAAGCCGTCCGGCCCCAGCAACGGTTGACCGAAAGGAGACCGCAGGAACTGACCGACGCCGTCTGTGACCAGGTACCGCTGCGGCCAACCCTGCGAACGACTGACCGCTTGTAAGTCCAAGACGGCAGCTTCGAGCGCCTCTAGCAAACTTTCGACCGGCAACAGCTCTGACTGTCCGGTACCGATGGCAATAAGCAGCGGGCCAAGCGGACGGTCGTTGACAACAGGGTACTTTGTTGTCTGTTCCAGCCGCCAGCCCGCGCCGGCAGCGCGATAGCGCTCTTGTCGGTCTTGGTAATAGATGTCGATTGTCTCGCCGTTGTCGGTAACAACCGCGATCCCGTCAGCCGCGACAATTGCGCCGGTGGTACCGTCGTACGCCGGTATTGCAGCTATGGTAACGTCTGTATCTTGCAGCCAGCCGGCTAACACTGCGTAGCCGTCGCGCAGCGCAAACCGATACGCCCGCCGTTCCGCGACCGGCCAGCTTGTCGGCAACGGTAACGGATCGCTGTCGGTAATGACGCTGCGCACAAAGAGCTTGTTACTCAGTGCGTCCAGCAGCGCCGTCGCCAGCGGTACGCTGGTGCGGTGCTCTTGCGACAAGATCGCCGCCATCTGTTTTGAAAGTTGGCGGCGTACCGGCTGTTCCAGTAACCGTAATCGACGCACCAGGCCGGCCTGACCGGCGGCTTCGTTCAACAATTGATCAATTGTCATAATCGCAAGCAATGCTGTTTCTGTAGTAATTCGATAATCATCGAAATCGCGTCTACAACGTCATCATTCTTTGCAACCGGCCAGGATTGCCATTCTCGTTGTAATTCTCTATGTACCGGTTGTACCACAAACAATTTTCCCGCGCCGGCCAGCAACCCGATCTTTTGAATTCGCTGTGCTTTCGGGCCGGACGATACCAACTTTGTTACAATTTCCGTCCGGCCTAACTTATACAATTCTGCCTGAAGCGCGTCGGCAATTGCCGTAAACGCCCCGTTGGCTTCTACAATCAAAGCGTCCAACGGTGTTTTGTGTTGGCAGACGCGGTTAGCAACAGTAACAATCGTAGATCGATAATCTGCTTTTTCGGCCAAAACATAATCAACAACAGCAATATCTCGATCAGGATAGTAGCAAACTTCCACAAACGCGGGGTAATCCGCGCTGGTCTTACCGGATACCGTCGGGTCGAACGCGGCCAGCCGGTAGTAGTTGCCTTCCGGCAACGCCGGTAGGATCGGTATTGGGCCGAGTGGCTGATAGCCGGCTCCGGTCGGGTCGTTCTGAAACTCGGTTGCAAACGCGGCTTCGCCGGCAGCCAGCCGGTAACGCATCAGGTGCCAAAGCGCGTCGGGACGCGGCCACAACAGTACCGCGCCGCGCTCTAGTTCTTCTTTGTGCCGCTGGTAGAACTCGTCAACTTCCGGCGATGCCGGCGCTTTGCCTTGACCGGCCAGGTCAATAGTGGTCTTCCGCCATTCTTCCCACAGATCAATCCGATCAGGTTCGCGTTCAATTGCCCGGCGGAGACTGACGGTAAAGTCCGGCGAATTCAGGATCGTTGTCGCTAAACTATCTTGCGACAACAACGTTCCAACGTAGACGAAGGAAGTCGTAAACCCTACGTTATCCCCGACGCCCAACACTGCCTTTTGCCACCACTGCCGCGCCGCTTCGGTTTCGGTAGCGCTGCGGACGCTCTGATCGTCTTCAATATCGTCCGCGATCACCAGGCGCGGGCGCTGTTTGCGCTGGACGCCGCGCAGCGCACCGCTGCCGCGACCAAACGCGGTGATGATTGAACCGTTGGCCAGCTCGATCCGCTGCGAACTCCAGACAGGGCCGCGCTGGTTGCCGTAGTCTTCCAACAAATACGGATTTGTCTCTAACTCTTCGCGGATATTCGCAAGCAGACGTTCCGCCGCCGTCTGATTGTTCGCGAGCAGCACCGTTAGTTTTGACCAGTCTTGCAGCGCCGCCGCCAGCGGTAAAACCTTGCTAAAGATAGTCGTCTTACTATGGCCGCGAGGCCAGAAAACTGCGATCTTACTACCGCGCCGGTTCTGGCGCGAGGCTTCTGCGATTTCGTCAAGCTGGCGATACGCTTCTTGAT
The DNA here is from genome assembly GCA_026004675.1 of Gemmatales bacterium. Taxonomy (GTDB): domain Bacteria; phylum Planctomycetota; class Planctomycetia; order Gemmatales; family Gemmataceae; genus BPJP01. Next base: position 1,302 of record BPJP01000033.1, on the reverse strand, counting down.
GAAACGCTGGTGGATCGGTTAGTTCCCGGAAGTACAATCTGGCAAATGCCTCCAGTGATCGCTCACCGAGATACCGACGCAACCCGGCCAGGCCTCGCAGCGGCAGATCGGCAACGGCCAGTAGCCGATCTCGGCCTAGGATCCGTAAGGCAAGATCGTACAGGAGTCGGTTACTCATATTGCTCTAGCAGAGACCGTACCGTCTCCAGTGTCTGCGCCGGCATCGGCTGCGCGGTCTGTCTGGTAGCCAGATACGACAGTAACGCCCGCGCCATTTGGACGCGAGCGGAAGGAGGGTACTTTTTATTGGTAGCAAGATCAACCATCGCTTTGACGAGTTCGTCAGCGTATGGTTGCAGTAAGTCGTCTATGTGCATACTCTCTATATCTATTATACCACTTGACAAGCAAAAGCGGTCAGAAAAAATCTGACCGCTTTTTTGTCGGTTGATTGATAACGTTGAATTAGTCTTCGTCGTCTTTTTTACTCAGTATACAAACCCCCTTTCCCGCGCCGGCCAGGTTGCCCCAGCCGGCGCGAATAAACTAACGCAGATTTAGCGCGTCGAGTATTAAACAGCGTTAACAATCGAGAAAATCGAGAACGCTGTGTACCAGTTCTAGCGAACACCTGTGACCTTTGTGCTCGCCGCCATTGTACAGCGCCCACCGGTTGCCGTCCCATAAAGCTAACCAGCACAATTCTGACTGGTTCGACTTAAATTCTACTGCGCGGGAAGCGCTGATCAAATCAAACAGCTCGCCAGTGAACGAACCTTCGACAACAGAAACAACTCGACTACCGCCGTACCTTTTAGTAATGCAGAGCTTACCTGCTTCCAATATTGCGGTTGCGGTACCGGTGGGAGTATAGAACACAACCGACAGCATTACGATTCCTTTCTATACGTATGGGACGGGACGGGTACCCGTCCCGTCCCATATTTCACAAATCCAAAACTCTGCGAATTTCCGCGACTAATTCTGACTGGTTTAGATATTCAACGAATTTGCCGTTCTGGAAGATTGTCCACTCTTTTGTAACCGCAGTGTCGTCTTTGATTACCAGCCAGCTATCGCCTACCCAGCTCATCTCTTCGTCCACAAACTCTACCAGTGCTGCGCCGGACAGTGCCTCACTGATAGCGATGGAAACGTTGCCGGTGAACTCGCCAACCAGCGCCCCGTCGTAGCGACTTACGAGAAGTGCGTAGCCACTATCAGTTTCGGTCTTTGTCAGCTCGGCGACGTTTTTGTCTTTATAGATACGAACCATCGCGACTATCATCGTATTACTCCTTA
>BPJP01000032.1 GCA_026004675.1 Gemmatales bacterium | reverse complement strand
CATCTACCAACGGCTACTGGGCAAAGGAAAGCCGAAGAAGGATACGTTGGTCGCCGTCACGCGCAAACTGCTCGTAACCCTTAACGCACTGGAGAAAAACAAGCAAAACTGGCGCGCGCCATCACTCATTCTTGACAATCCGTAAAATTGCCGATGGCATCAAGTTCCTACGGCGTGAATAGTAGGCCAGTTGCATAGCGAGATATTGTATCTTCTGTGTCGGCTGCAACCAGGTTGCCGTGGACTCCAGCCACGGGCTGCATGAAAGCAACCGGTGCGGAAAACCATATTATCGTCCCCTCACCCGGCTTGATCGCGGAGTGATCAATGATGGTCGCCACCAACCGCGTTCACGGTACGACTTGATCTGCCTCTACTTGAACTTCGATCAAGTAGAGACGCTCGTTACGATGCTCCATGCGATTGCGCAAGATGAGCAGGTCAATCTCTTGAGTGATGGCGTCGCGGAGTTGGCGGCTGGTGGAGCGGAAACCGAACAGGCGGGCTGAATGTATGATGGCGTCGTCCTTTGTGATGCCGAGATGGGTTTCGACAACGGCACAAACGGCGGCGCGAATTTCGGCCGGCGGCAAGTACTCGACCTTGCGCAGATTGGCGGATTCGGCCTCGGAGCGGTCGCGGATTGGTACGGCGCGCTGGTTCGGCGGCGAGAAGAACAGGCCGTCTTGGACAAGCTGGTTGTGAAATGTTGCGGCACACAGCGCTTTGTCCACGGCGTCGTGGATCCGCGAACCGGTGCGGCGCAGGCCCCACATGCCGGCGACGCGGCGGGCGATCTCATCTTGATGAATCGGCCCCTCGATTTGCACGATTCGCCGGACCACCGCCGCCAGTTCTTCGGGCGCGAGCTCGTGGATTTCGCGAGACGTGTCGACCGGAAACGACGCCTCGCGGTAAAGTGTCGACAAACAAAAAGTTACACCGCCCGATGAATCGTCGTCCGGCTCATCGCGTTCGATGCCCGATGCGGTGTGCGGGGCGTTCGAATCGTTCTCCTCGTTTCTTGGATTCGCGGCGCGGCCGTTGCTGCGGCGCGACCACTCAGCCTTGGCGTGTTCAATGGCAGCGATCGTCTTGCGAAGCTGTTCGTCTGGGCGGTGGAACCAATCCGTGCTCCAAATGCGATGAATGACCCAGCCGCGGTCTTCCAGGACTTGCTGGCGCAGCCGATCGCGGTCGCGGGCCGAACGGGAAGAGTGGTAGCTCGCGCCGTCGCATTCCACGCCGAGCAAGTAGCGGCCGGGAACGTCGGGATCGACCACGGCCAAGTCGACGAAAAAGCCGGCGACTCCGACTTGGGCGTGAACCTCGAACCCGTGCGCTTGCAGTGCCCGGGCGACTTCGCGTTCAAACTCGGAATCGAAATCGCGGTCCGTTCCTATCGCGACGTCCATGAAGCCGGAACGGGCGTAGGTCAGAAAGGTCTTCAGCGCCTGGGCGCCTCGAGACTTGGCGCGGTTCAAATCAATGTCGTCGGCCGTGATGGACGAAAAGACCTCGCACCGCTCGCGGGCACGAGTGATTAGCACGTTCAACCGCCGTTCGCCGCCGTCGTTGGAAAGCGGTCCGAAGTTCATCGCCATGTAGCCCGATTTGTCCTTGCCATAGCCGACGGAAATGAAGATCACGTCGCGTTCGTCGCCCTGAATGTTTTCCAGGTTTTTGACGAAAAACGGTTCGTTGATGCCGGTGGCGAAGAACGATTCAAGTTCCGGATGATCGCGGCGGCGGAGTTCGATTTCGTCGAGAATCGCGTCGCGCTGCGAGACGGAAAATGTGCCAACGCCCAGCGTTTTGTCGGGGAATTGCCGTGCGTGTTGGATCACCGCGTCGGCCACGGCTTGGGCTTCGATACGGTTGGTGGCCGACTTGCCGCGATCGAAAACGCCGTTGGCGACATAGTGAAACGTCAGCCCCAGCCCGGCGAAACCGCTCATCGGGCTGGGCACCACGAACAGCCGGTCGTTGTAGAACTCGTGGTTCGACACCGCGATCAGGCTGTGATGACGGCTGCGATAATGCCATTGCAACATTCGCTGAGGCATGTTCTGAGCTGCGCACAGACCGAGAATGCTTTCGAGGTCGCCGACTTGAACACCGTCGTCGTCAGCACCGTCGGTGCCGTCGTCACCGAGCATCTTATTGAAGAACCGCGTCGGCGGCAGTTGCCGGTCGTCGCCGACAACGACTATTTGCCTTGCTCGGGCGATCGCGCCGAGTGCATCGACAGGCTGCACCTGGCTGGCTTCGTCGATCAGCAGCAAGTCAAACTCAAGGACTCCCGGTTCCAGGAACTGAGCGATCGAAATCGGGCTCATCATAAACACGGGCTTGATGGCCTGCACGGCGTGTCCTGCCTGAGCCAGCAGTTTTCGCAGCGGCAAATGGCGGCGTTTTTTTTGGATCTCGCGGCGGATTATGCCCAGTTCGCCCGCGTCGCCGCTTCGCGGAATCGATTCGTAGTGGGCCATCGCCACTTCTTGCCGCGCGAGCGTCAAACGTTCAACGTCAAGCGTTTTGAAGCGGGCCATGAGTTGCTCGTGCGACACGCCGTTGAACTGGGCCAGCTCCGGGTACCGCTGGAACGCCTCACGCATGAGGGATTCGTAGTAGGCCATTTGAAAACGATCGAGGGCCTCTTTCGGCTCGACCAATCCGCTATCGAGGTGTTGGGCCAAATCACCCATCCCCTGGTCCTGCAGCTTTCTCCAGCGGACGAAGTACGCGATCCAATTGGTCAGCGATTCGGTGTCGCCGCGCCACGCCTCCAGCCGCTCCTTCAGCAGCGGCAGCGACACCATCCGCAGATCGCGCACGGAGAGGCCGACCGACACATTGAAGTTCAACGACTTGAAGAGGTTTTGAAGTTCTTCCAGCAGCGGCTTCAGGTCGCGCTTGATCTGTTCGATCAGCGGAACAAGAGCAGCAACGTCGGCCACCGCCGCCAGTGCTTCACGGAAATTCGGCGGGATGTCCGCGCCGCGGCATTCGGCTTCCCAGCCGGCGATCGCTTCTAGCACGGCCCAGTCGGACTGTTCGCCGCGCCAGTACGTGCCGAACGCCCGGCGGCCGAGTTCGCCGGTTCGCGCGTCGTCGAGGGCGCGCTGCACCTGCTGCCCGCGGATAAGCGTATCCAGGATTTCCACACGGTCATTGAGCGGCTTGGGCGGCGGTCCGGCGAGGATGCCGCGCAGCGTTGCTTGGGCCGCCCGATACTTGCCGTTGAGGAAGCGGAACCACGACCGGCCGTGCGCTGCCAGATCGCGCCGCGCAGCGGATACGTCCGTCGTCCATGCCACGTCCGAAACCACGTCCGCCAGTTGCTCGCGGCACGCGGTCAGCGTCTTGCCGGTCTCGATCAAGCGGCCGATTTCGTCACGACTGGTTTCCCACACGTTGTCGGCCATCGCTTGCCGATCCATCGCCGGCGCTGCGGTCAGCCGTCGCGCTAACCGGGCGACGGTTGCCGCGTCTATTGGTGTCTCGGCAGTTCCAAACTGAATCAGTTCAGCCAATCGCTGGGTTGCGTGCAATAACCGCTCGCAGCGGTCAATCAGCCCGGGAAGTTGCTGCGAGATGCGGTCCACGTCCTGCGGCAGCACGGCCTCAAGTTGGACGCCGCGCCAAGCATGTTCCACGGGGTTTCCGATCTGCGACATGTGCAGCGCGAGATCCTTCAGCAAATTCTGTTTTTCGCGAAAGCTGGTGGCTGTCCACGAGACGGGGGCGTTCAGGGTGAACTCAGCTGGCCGAACTCCGGCGGCCCGTAGCCGCACGAGTTCGCCGAGCACTTGAAACGGCGTGACATGCGCCGGCTCAAGGAAACTGTGCAGGATTTCCGCGTGACGGTTGAGCTTGTCGCGATACGTCTTCAAATCATTGGCTTGCTTGGCGACGTCGGCCGTCTTCGGACGGCCGAGGTTCAGCGTGCGCGACAAGTCTTCCAACACCGCCAGCTTGTTCGCTTTGTGACTGTGCAGTTCAAGGCACATGTCGCCCAACCCGATGCTGTCCAAACGGCGCTTGACGACTTCCAGCGCGGCCATCTTTTCGGCCACAAACAACACTCTTTTACCCTCTTTGACGGCGGTGGCGATCAGGTTGGTGATCGTCTGTGATTTCCCCGTTCCGGGCGGACCTTGAATGACGAGGTTGCGGCCTTGCTTGACTTCCTCGATTGCGATCGTCTGCGAGCTGTCAGCGTCCATCACGTGGATCATGTCCAGCGGCTCGATGCGGCGGTCGATATTTTCGGTGTCGCCGCAGATCGGTGGTTCACTGCGAAAGCCCTGTTGCAACACCGATATCAGTAGGGGATGTCGTTCGATCGCCCGTTCATCGGGCCATGTCTCCGGGGCTAGGTCCCGGTACATGAGGAATTTGGTGAAGGAAAAGAACCACAAGACGATGTCGTTTTCCAGTACCTCCCACCGCTTTTGATGAGCGAGTGCCTTGCGAACTTCGGCGAAGTATGCGCTGGGCGCCAAGTCTTCGACCGCCGGCAAGTCCGGCAGTCGCACACCGAATTCTTGCCGCAGCTTTTCCTGCAACGAAAGGTTCGTACTCAGGTCGTCCTCCGTCCACGACAGCTTGAAACGGGAACTCGCCGATCGGCGGTCCAGCTCAACGGGCACCAGGATCAGCGGCGCGTGACGCTCGCGATCTGAGGAGTCGGCCTCATACCACTTCAAAAAGCCCAGCGCGAGATACAAGATCTTGACGCCCTGTTCTTCCTCATAAATCCGAGCGTCATAGTAGAGCTTAAGCAATCTCCGTTGTAGCGCTTCGGACGTCAGCCACGTTTGCAATCGGTCGTCGCGATGCCGCGCCGCAACGCCGTCATCATCAGCGTCCTCGTCCGGCAGCGCGAACATTATTGCATCGGAGTCGGCGCCCTCTACGTCATCCGCTTCGTCATTATGTGCTTCCGGTTTGGGCAGAAAACCCATCGACTTCTTGTCGAGGACCAGATGCCGAAACACTTCGTCCGAAAGCTCATCGACAATCTCCAACCGCCCCGACCGACTGCTGCTCCGCGGCGTGTTGATGAGCCGATTTCGACCAGTGAGGTCCAGTAATTCTCTCCGCGCAGCTTCGAGTTTGTCGATGATCGTGTTGTCCATAGGGTCCCTCGCTGGCTGGTCGCGAAGCCCAAGATCGTGTTTAGCGCTGCCCATTATTTTGAATCCTGGAAGGTACAACTGCAATCATCTAAGAATAGAATAGCATAATTCCGCACAAAACCCGCAAACGTCAAATGCTTGCTGTCAGGGAAACCTTCGCAGCATTCCTGCAAACAAAAGGGCGTGTCCGCGTGGGCGACGCGGTATCGAAATAAGAACTTGCTTAGTTCCTGGAGCTTCAACTGGACCCCTTCGACAAACGGTATGCCTTAAATTGTCGGGCCAAGGATCGCTTTGCGCCGCATGGCAGCAGCGAGAACATGGCGACGATCCGTTCCGCGTGGACTGCCCTTGGTCGTCGTACATCAGCACCTTGATGGCCGTCCCCCTGCGATTGCGGAACACGAACACGGCGCCTTCCATGGGATCTTCATCGAGCACGTCCTTGCACAGCCGTACCAACCCGTCGATGCTCTTGCGAAAACCAGCCGGCTCGACCGCCACCAACAGGCGCATGTGCGGAGTGATTTGCAGCATGGCCGCTACTCCGGGCGGACCAATTGGCTGAGCGCAGCCAGGTCGGGCGGCATGTTGCCCTTCCACCGCAGGGTCAGCTTGGAGCCGCAGCCGTTTTCGAATTCCAATTCGCATTCCCTCTGGGGACTGACATTCGTAACCGGAGCCAGCTCCACGATCGTCCCCGCACTACCACGACGACGCTTTTTCCGAACGTCAGCGGCCTTACCCCGTGCTCCACCACGACCGTCCATCCGTCGTTGCAGGGGATAGTAATCGAGCTTCAGCGACTCGGCGATCTTCCCGACGCCGTGCCTGCGAGCGACCTGACATG
>BPJP01000031.1 GCA_026004675.1 Gemmatales bacterium | reverse complement strand
TCATCCAAGAACGACGTCTAAGACCGCTTTCCCCACCCACCGCAGTGAATCGTCAACTGTTACATGTCATTAAGCGAGTGGCATGCGAATGTGAGGCTATTCATCACATGCTCCCATCGGTCGCAACGTGCTGACATCGTGGCTCGTACAGAGTAAACTAGCTAGACATTCATTTCTTACCAACATCGAGCTGAGCCATCCCCAGTTTTCCGGGCGAGGTGTGCGTGGGCGCATAAAAATTGGCGGTGTCACGCAGCGCGTTATTGGGTATGAAGTTGGGTATCAACAGTCCTGATTCCAACCCAAGAACACGGAGGGAACCGCCATGGATCGTATGGAAGCCTTTAGCTGGGTCCTTACTGTATGTGCCGGTTTGCGTCTGAGTCAAGCGAAAACGCTCGGCGATTTGGTGGCCGGTGCTCTGGACGTCGGCAGGGTCAGCCTTGCCGAACTGGGCCGCCGCTTGACAGGGACTACCGCCAAGCATGGGATCAAGCGTGCGTGGCGGTTTACCAATAACCATCGTGTGCAGGTAAGTTCGGCCATGCAAGGAGTGATTCGGCAGTTGGTCCGCCCCAAGCGAAAGAAGCCATTGGTGGTAAGCATCGACTGGGTCCAGGTGCGACAGTTTCGCACGATCGCTCTGTGCGCGGCCATCGATGGGCGAGCCATTCCGCTGCTGTGGGCCAGTTATCCGGAGGAGGAATTTCACCAGCGTCAACACCAACTGGAGGAAGCCATCTTGCGGCAATTCCGGACCATGCTTCCTGATGGAGTGCGAGTAATCTTGCTGGCCGATCGAGGCTTCGGACGCACCGAGATGGCCCGTCTGTGCCAACAACTTCGGTTTCAGTACGTCATCCGTATCGTGCCCGATGTGTGGGTGCAAGCGACTGATTACGAAGGCAATCTCCGGGACTTCCCAGTGAAAAAAGGGATCTGTCGATGCCTACGGAATGTGGCCTACCGCAAGCGAAATCCGGTTGATCACCACATTGTCATCCGCTGGAAAAAGGGACTGGCCAAGAAGCGTGACGAATGCTGGTTCTTGATGACCAATCTCCAAGGAAATGCCGTACGGATCTCAGAGTTGTTTGCCAAGCGGATGACGATCGAAGAGATGTTTCGTGACTACAAGAGCCGTCGGAATGGATTCGCTCTGCGAAACACCCAGATTCGCCGCGCCGATCGTTTTGATCGTTTGTTGCTGATTCTGGTATTGGCCTACATTCTCCTGTTGGGAATTGGCCTGCGTGCACGGCAGTTGTACTGTCCGCAAAACTGGTGCTCGAACACGCGTCAGTCTGAATGCAGTGTGTTTACGATCGGAAAGCGGATGCGCCACCATGTCGACCTGACCATCCAACAGATTATCAACGCCCTCATCCGCGCCACTCAAAACGCCGCGCCAAACTGGGGATGATTCAGTGGTTGACCTTGTAGAAAATTACCTTTTTGAGCCGTTTATAGAAAACACGGGAAGTTTTTTTAGCTGGTTCTTTTCCTGGGGTAATGGAGCTCGTCGGCGCACCCGACTGATCGAAAGATTAGCGGACCCACGTGATTAAAGTGAACTCAATGGTCGCAATAAATACAATCGCAATCTACACGCAATAGAATTAAATCCTTGGTTTTTTAAAAAAATGCTCGATTGACCGAAGATGGAGATTCGAATGTCCGATGAATTCGATCCGAAAGTGGACCTACCCGGTTTAGATGCATGGGTGAAGAGGGATCCAGATGGAACGGTTTGGAGTTTGGGCGTTTCCGGACCGGAAGGTGCCACATTTGAGACAAGACTGCTTGGCAAGCTCCCCAACCTTCGCAGCATACGCCTATGGGACGTACAAATCGAACCATCCATCTGGGATGGTTTGACGCAATTGCCGGACCTGCGCACCGTCGAAATGTTGGGGGTCCGCAACAACTGCCGCGGTGTGCGCAAGCTGAAAGCATGCCCGAAGTTATTCAAGCTCGACCTCCGCGATCGTGCAGTCGATGATGCGACACTACGTGAAATTGTGGAGATCACTCAGCTCGAAGAATTAGTATTGATCGATACAAGCGTCTTCGATATTCGCCCTATTGAGCCATTGGCAAATCAATTGAGGTATCTTGACCTATCCGGAACTCAAGTCGGTGATGCGCAGATGGGGACAGTTGCGCGCTGTTGGAAGTTGCGCCAGCTTGGTTTGGAAGGCACTCGTGTTTCTGACGAAGGACTGCGATGCTTGACAAGCCTCAAGTACCTTAAATACCTAACGATTCAAGAGAGTTATATCACGACTAAGGCTTTCAGCATATTGCCGTGGTTTCATGACTTAGAGATTCTCTACATTGGTCTTCCCGTAACAGAAGACGCACTACAGCATCTGAGGCAACTGATGAGATTGCGGGAGCTTTATGTTGGAGACGCAGTTTCTGAAGAGGAGAAAGAGAAGATCGAACAGTATTTAGGTGCGGTAGTGGAATAGATTAAGTGTTCGGAAGGATCTTGGTGCCACCGACGGCATGGGTTTACGTAACCTTTTCTCCAACACTAGGTTATGAGATGGCACGTGCGGCCGCGAAGAGATTTTCGTGTGGACCGATGGCCAGGAAGTGCTGCGGATTGTCGATTTCGACGCCGAAGGGGTCGACGCGGCGCGGTTGATGAACCGGTACCTGTGGGGGCCAGTGGTGGACCAGTTGTTGGCCGACGAACAGTATTTATCGTGGTGGTCGCCGGACGCGTTCCACGGCAGCGCGTTTCTGGGGGCTGGGCCCGTCTACTGGCCGCTGACCGATCACCTGGGCACAGTCCGCGACCTGGTGGATAGCAACTCGGGCGTCCGCGAACATCAGGTGTTCGACAGTTTCGGCAATCTGGTGCACGAAGCCGACTTTGACGCGGCGGGCAACCCGATTGCGTCCAGCCATCAAGATGCCGTCGATGCGTAAGCGCCCAGCAGGGCCATTGGCCGATGGGGGCGTTGGTGGGGGCGTCTGACTTGCTCGGTTCGATAGAAGAAGGTGAGAGGGACGATTCCGCAGGCAGGGCGGCGGACGCGAGTTAACGCGCAGCAATTAGCACAGGCTGACACATCAGGCCGACACATCAGACCGACACATCAGACCGACACATCAGACCGACACATCAGGCCGGCACATCAGGCCGGCACATCAGACCGGCACATCAGACCGGCACATCAGACCGGCACATCAGACCGGCACATCGGATCGGCACATCGGATCGGCACAAAGACCGGCACATCGCGCATCGGCACGAAGATCGGCACCAAGGAGAATCAGTAACGTGGCTGACTTAAACAGTCCCGCTGAGCCGCCGATCATGTGGAGCCCGATCGGGCGCGTTGCTTCCATGCTCGACGCCGGACACGACGCTCTCGTTTGCGATCCGTCCGCTCCTTGCGCTCCTGAATGCGATGCTCGCGAACAGCTTCCGGATGCTCGTGACGCCAGTGCCATGGCAAGAGCGACTCGTAGTTCGTATTGCCGGCAAGCAGTTGGTCGAGCACATCCTTGATGTAAGACCACACGTCCAGATCGTTCCGCAGGGCACTGCTAACCAGAGTCAGTAAGCCGGCCGTTCGTTCACCCCCCTTCACGCTACCAGCAAACAGCCAGTTCTTCCTGCCGATCGCAACCTGTTTCATCAGTTGCTCGGTATCGTTATTGTCGATCGGCACGTGAGGATCATCCAAATACCGTCGCAACGGACCCCAGTGGTTCTTAATGTATTGGATCGCTTTGCCAAAGTCGGACTTCGGAAGAATCACGTGGCCAGTTCGCTCGTCCGCGTCCTTCAACCACTGCTCCATCGCCTTCCAGATTTCGACCGCCTCGGTCTGACGCAGTTGCAGACGTTCTTCGGGCGACATATCCTTGCCACGGTCCTCGATGTCCCACAACTGTTGATACCACTGCAGCCACTGCCGTCGATCAGACGGATAGGCGTTCGACTCGAATATCTTGCGGCGGGCATGGGCATTGCATGCAGCGCGGACAATGGCCCCTTCCGATGCCACCACAATCGACTCGAATCCAGACCAGCAATCTCCTATTAACGTCCCCTGGTAGTCGCGAAACATCAACTCGGGGCCGTCCCGGTGGCGACTTACCGTAAAGTCGAACAGATTCAGTTTGATCGTCGAGCCGCGGTAGGCCCACATCCGGCCATTGATGCTGCGTTTCCCTTCCCGAATTGCCTCGCTGAACACTTCGTGCATACGACGTTGCTTGGGATCCTCCAAGTCGAAGTCGGGCAGCGCACGAGGCAGCAGGAGCGCCGTTCGCGTTTCATCGGTTCCGATGACCGAGTCTTGCATTAACTGCTGCTTGAAGTACGCGAGTAGAGGCTCGATCACGAAATGGGCTTGGGCGTAGATGTTGCACAGCGTGCTGCGTTGCGGAGTCCAGCCAATACTGCGAAACAGGTCCTGCTGCCGATAGAATGGCAGGTGATAGCCGAGTCTCGCTGTGATGATCTCCGCTGCCACCGAAGTATCGTACTTATTGCCTTCCACCAGGCTGCTCGGCCGCTCGGGGGAAGCGATGCCACAATCAGGCGAGGCGGCACAGGCGTACTTGGGATAGAGTGTCACGAGCACTTTGGCTTTTGGCGGCTGATACACCAGCGTTTCGGTGCGGTCCCACATGGCCTCGGGCAGCAGTTCGCGATCACCGTGAGTCGGGCAGGTTTTCAAATCGTCAGAAACCTCGGCCATCACCTCTTCACGCGGCAGATGCGGCGGGAGACGCTCGTCTCGCCTCTTGCGCGGACGCCGCCGCTTATGTTCGGGAATCGTCTGCTCGAGTTCTTCCACGGCATCGGCCAGGCCTTCGGCCGCATCGGCTGCTTCGTCCGAATCGCCGAAATCGAGCTTCAACTGATTCGGATCGGCGAGATAGCGTTCGCTGCGTTTGCGAAATGTCTGCAGCAAGAGCTCATCGTAGGCCTTCTTCCAACCGGCAACTTCTTCCTGCAGCGACTTGATCTTCAGGTCCTTCTCCTGAAGCTCAACGTCAAGCCTGCGGAGTTGCTCGCGGAAAAGTGCGTTTGCCTGCTCAAGCTGAGCTAGCCGATCGCCGTCGTCAGGATGCGTTGTTGTGTTCATGACGACGAATGTAGCCAGGTGCGCCGATGGCGCAAGACCCTTTTCGAGGTTCTTGCAAGTTTTTTTCAAAACGTTTTCACGCATCCATTACTCGACGCAGGACGTGTTCGATCCGACCAGCATCACCGGTGCACTCGGTGCCTATGCTGCTTGCGTTCTGGATAGAGCAAACCGTTTGCGACGGCGATCGGAGCCAACCAACGACACGCCGGCAAGCAACATCGCAAGCTGTGTCGTGTCCAATTCGATCGCCTCAGCACCGTCGTTGGGCCGTAGCGATTCGAACGTCCCCGCTTCGAGCACGCGGTAGTAAAGCCAAAACCCGCCGCGTTCATAATGAAGAACCTTCATGCGATCTTGCCGGCGGTTGATGAAGACATACAGGCTGCCGTCGAGCGGGTCTGCGTTGAGTTGCTCCCGTACCAGACCGCTAAGTCCGCTAATGCCTCTGCGGAGATCTGCGGGGCGGGTGTAGACGTAGATTCTGACGCCAGCGGCGATCGATAGCATGCGGTCAGCCTCCCAAGCCCGTTTCATACGTCGCCACCATTTTGTCCAGCGCCAGTTCCACTAGCCGAAGATCGGGACCGACGACGATCTCCACGTTGTTAGGGAGGCGAATGGATAGGCCCATTGGGGAAACTTGACCTTCGACCACCCGCACTTTTTGAAATGCCGGCTGGCCAGTGCGCTGGGACGTGCCGCGGTCGCCGAGCTTCTTTTTCCAGTGGTAGAATGACGGTTGCGAAACCTGCTCGGCTTTGCAGAACTCCGTGACGGTTTGACCAGATGCAGCATAGCGAGCCATTCGCTGCGACCACTCTCGAATTTTCGCCGGACGCGGTCCTTGTGCCATGGGAGTCACTCCTCAGGTTGACGTAGCAGCTGGAAACTAATCGCCTACGTCACCAACATACCCCCTTCGTCAACAACCGTTCTGATGGGCGC
>BPJP01000030.1 GCA_026004675.1 Gemmatales bacterium | reverse complement strand
CACGAATGGCACAGTCGTAGTTACAACTATTTGGTTTCAAAGGAGTTGTCGCCTCGGGCGAGCTTGGATTTGAGCATGTGGCGAGGTTGCATCATCAAGTTGTAATTGCTGGCCCGTTTCTTGCGGACGCGTGGCTCGAAACGGCCCGGACGGTTTCCCACCAAACACTGGGCAATCTGCTTCAGTTGAGCCATGCAATAGGCTTGCAATGCCGCTGGAGGTAAGGAGCCGCTAGCGATCACATCCCAAGCGGCCAGCACGTATTGGCAGGTGGTAACAAAACTGATCTGTCGTGGGCAAACACCGGCAAGTTCGGCACTGCGAGCGGCCGTTATGCGGATCGCATTGTAGGCGATGATGGTCGTCCAGAATTCGCGATGCACCATCGCTGGGCTCTTGCAGCGAAGATGGTGCAGATTCAGATGCGTCTTGATCGATCGCAAGTCCAATTCGGCGTTCCAGCGAAAACTGAATAGCTCGGCGAGATCCTCCACACCGAATTCTTGTTCGCCTTCGTCGGTGATCAGCGTCGTCACGATCACAAACGGTTGCTGCTTTCTTCCGGCGGCGACCACCATGTAGCGAATCTCACGAAGAGTGATCGCTTCGGGCATGCTCTCATACAATCGCTGGTCCATCCACGGGGGACGCGACGGACGACGCCACGTGACCAGATGGTCGTTCTTGCCCAGTCGCCGGCCAACGCGAAAGTCGGTGTGCCGTTTTTGATGCTTTCGGAAGCAGACATCAGCTCCACACCGGATCAGCAACGCGATCATCCAATAGTTGCCATAGAATCGGTCTGCCACGGCAATATCACCCGGTGAAAAGCAATGCAGCAACTGCCTCAGCAATGCGGTCTCTCCGGTCTGCTTGCCCTTGTACTTCGTCATGGCCGCATCGATGACGCAAGCGGTGGCCAACGAAATGACAGTGACGAATCGGGCGATGGGAAAACCAATTCCCGGTTGCTGCGCCGGATTTTGGGGATACGCGGCCTGGTTGGCGGCCGTGTCGGCCATCATGAACGTGGCACCATCGACCAGCTTGGCGTGTCGGCCCCGGAACAGATGCTTCGGATCGACTTGCTGCTGGCACTGCGAGGCAATCGTACCGGCCAGTTCGCGGAGTGCTACGGAACTGAGTTTCGCTCGTGCGCGGCAATAATCCCGTGTGTCCGGATTGATCTTGCCCTGACCGGTCCATTGCAAATAGCTGGCAATTCGGCTGACGGCCGATTGGCAAGCCGCCTCCTTGCCGTCACGAAGTACCTGACTCATAAAGGCCCAGAGCACGATCGAGGTGGTGTAGACCCGTCCGAACATTCCTCCGTGTTTACGGAAGATGCTCTCAATCATCTCGGCGGTGAGGATCTTCGAAAACGGCAATCCCGGCTGAGCGAAAAAGGCACCCAGTGTCTTCCCAAAATCGAAGCTGCGTTTAGGCGGACAAAATGGTATAGAGGCCATGAGAAAGACCCTCCCCGGTCTCAACTGCGAGGCAGACACCAGGAAGGGTCTCAACATCATGAAACCAGGAAGGATTTCATGACAATACCAGTTTTTTCGCATGTGCAGCCCAAAGTTTTAACAAAAAAGTCCGGGCTGCCAACAGTCAGATTCTGCGCTGACAGCAGCAAACAAACAACGACTGTGCCATTCGTGGGTGGCACCAAAATACTCTTCACTGGCCGTCGTACATCAGCACCTTGATGGCCGTGGCCCGGCGGTTGCGGAACACGAACACGGCGCCTTCCAAGGGATCTTCATCGAGCACGTCCTTGCACAGCCGTACCAACCCGTCGATGCCCTTGCGAAAATCAGCCGGCTCGACCGCCACCAGCAGACGCATGTGCGGGGTGATCTGCAGCATGGCCGCTACTCCTGGCGGACCAGTTGGCTGAGCGTGGCCAGGTCGGGCGGTGTGCTTCCCTTCCAACGCAGGGTCAGCTTCGTGCCGCGGCCGTTTTCGAATTCCAATTCGCATTCCGCCTGCGGACTGACATTCGTTACCGGAGCCAACTCCACGAACGCCCCCGCACCGCCAGGATGACGCTTTTTCCGAGCGTCAACGGCCTTACCCCGTGCTCCACCACGACCGTCCATCCGTCGTTGCAAGGTATAGTAATCGACCTTCAGCGCTCCGGCGGTCTTCGCGACGCCGTGCCTGCGAGCGACCTGACATGCCAAATCCCAAAGTTCATCTGGAATCCGCCCGCGTCCCGACTTCGCCCCCCTCCACTGCCTGAACGCCTCCACAGCCTCCTCGAAAAGCCGATCGTTCGTTGCAGTAGAATCGTTCGTCGCAGTAAGACGCTCGTTCGTTGCAGTAGAATCGTTCGTCGCAGTAAGACGCTCGTTCGTTGCAGTAAGAGAATCGCTACTTGTAGTAGAATCGTTCGTTGCGGTGAGACAATCGTTCGATGCAGTAAGCTGTTCCATGGAACGGAGCTCCTTTCGGCTAGAGGATCAAACCCACCTCCAGCCTACCCGTTCCCCTAAAAATCCTCACACACGCTTACCGCAAACTCACGGTTCGCTTCGGCAACATCGTTATGCCCGGCGGTGCAGTTGGAACATCAACCGAGGTTCCGCCGCGGTTGAGAATCAATCGCTTCGGTCACGTCGTTACCGCGGCGGCTCAATTTGCAATGGACCCGGATTTCCCGGGGAACCGTGTTACAAAAATATGGCGACGCACGCCATAAACTCAGCCGTTGAAACAATTTACGAAAAAAAACAAACCACTGGCGCCAATTGTCATTGGGTGGCCCTTTACGGCGAAGCCGCCCCTGGGGCAATGCTTGCCTAGGCTGTTGGCAATTTCTCCACTAGGCGTCTTAGCCGCGCTGCTCGTTCGTCGTACTTCGTGGTTGCCTCCTTTTCTCGACGCTCTTGGGCCGATCGTAATTGTTGTTGCAAGCACTCATAGCGGAATTTATTGACGGTGATCCCTTCCTTGGCCGCAGCATCTTCCACGATGTTATAGTATGGGTGCGATTCGAAATCGTCCGCCGCGCATGCGCTGTAAATGTCCTCACAGCAACCAAGGCAAATTACGCGCCTTGGCGTGTGTGAAATCGGGCACTCTACCCAACCGATATCACTTTCGCGATCGTCCGTTGACTGACTTTCGCAGTATGGACAAGTTACCCGCCCAAATTCTGCGACAACGGTATCGTAGTCAAGCATGTATGGCCGAATGTGCCTCATCATAGTCATCACCATGGTCGAAGGGTAATCAAGCGTTTTGTTGCTGGATCAACAATAATGGCCATGCCGTTATGCACGATCGCTACGGCACCGTCGTCTGCATCAAATACCGAACCCTTACGGAAAATCGTCTCAACGTCCTTGAAAGTGCGAATGCCCAGTCGGTCAGTGCGAACATCCTTCAGTCTGGTGATGAAGTGGTTGGAGGGCGTGTAACCAGTTCCCTTGAACGCGTTTACGATGTCGGCGTGTGTGGCCTCGCGCAAACCATCAATACACGAGGCACCACGGAATTTGAACGACTCCAGTCCTTGCAGTGCCCCCCTTGGGGCAACCACTCCTTTTGCTGCTCGCCGAGATGCTCCCTTAATGATATCTGATGGACCTGTCGGAAGAAATGGGATGGCTCCACCCGATGCATACGATACCAATTCGTCAGCGGCAAAGTCCGCTATCTGATAAGCGCCGGCACCAAGCAGGGCAGGAGGAGCTTCATAAATAGCAGCAGCGGCCCCCACCATCACTGCAACTCCGGCCACAGCGGCATGTGCCTCACTACGTGCACGTTCCCTTGCGAGCTCTTGAAGGTAGGAGTGTTTGGCATAGGGATATAAACCACCTGTGAATTGAAGATATTTCGCTTCTTGCGCTGGCAACACCAGCAAGTCAGTATAGGAACGGGTCATATCGGCATAAATTTGACCACTCGAATCTATTGCTAAGGGATAGATTCGAGTGGGCTCCAATTCTTGTGGTGAACTTTCAGGCTCCGGTGCGGCGATCGACTCTGATGGCTGGTCGCCTAAAGACGAGTCGCCATTGGCTCCCGCGCCCGGGGCGTCATATGCGCGGAAGTCAGGTGTACAGGAAGAAGAGGCGGAATCGAGGTAGTCGAGCGGGAAAAGTTCTTCAAGAGCTTCTTCCAGCGGGGATTTCCAGAGGTTGGTGTTGGTCGGATGGTACTCGTAACCGCTCAACTGGACTTCATCGTCGCCGGCGACGGAGTAGCTCGTATCGAACTGGCCGGTCGATGGATCGAAGAGGGCGTTCCAGTTGGCCGAGCGCTGGAACGACGCATCGCGCAGCGATTGGTAATCCCAGCCCATCTCGCCCAGCAACATAATGGCTTGGTCGACCGAATCGTAATGCTGTTGGTAATCGACCGACGAAGTGGCCGAGGAGGATGCCGAACCGTTCCAGGTGGACGTGTCATCAGCGGCCAGGCTGGCCGATGCGATGCCGTTGCGGGACGGAGCAATACGTGATGTTGCGGCTCACAGCGATAGTTCATGCTGCGGCTCACAGCGATAGGTCATGCTGTGGCTCATGAGCGCGAGGGATTCAAATGCTTTCGCCACGTCGATAGGTCGCCCCTTCAGGGCTGTCAGGGATCGTGGCGATCTTCTTCCCCCAGGGCGTCGGCCGCGATCGAGCGGTGCTCGCTTGACGGCCTTGCCCCGGGCTAGTTTGGTCTGGCCCCTGCGGGGCGTTGCCGACAGGCTGCGGTGCCGCCAGGGCTTCGCCCAAACTCCCGACTCTCCTGGACCTGCGTGGCGAGCAATTCCGACATCCGCTCGCACGACTCGAACAACCGACGAACCGTCCCGCAGGGACAGCATGCTGATGCCACGTCTCAATAACCCGCGGGTCCTAACCTATTATGGCAGAAGCACTTGTGTCAACCCAAGTGATGGATGGCACCAAACTGGCGGTCAACCCGCTGCAGATCCGCAACTTCGCCCGAGGCTGCGGATTGCTGGAAAAGACCGATAAGATCGACGCCTCGATCATCGCTCGGTTCGGCCAGGTAGTCCCGGTTCAGCTAAAGCAACCGCCCAGCGAAAACCAGAAGCATCTCCTCATGCTCAATCGTCGCCGCAGTCAGATTCTCGAGCACCTCGGGGCCGAGCGCAATCGCCTCAAGCAGACGCAGGACCCCGAGGTCCAACAACTGATCGGCCAAGCCATCGAGTTTTATACCACGCAGTTGAAAGAGGTGGATCAGCGCATCAAAAAACTGCTCCACAGCCCCGAGTTTCAGCAGCAGGCCGAACGCCTACAAAGCGCTACGGGCATCGGCCCGGCCACCACGGCCACTCTCATCGCGGAACTGCCGGAGTTGGGCCAGATCAACAGACGGCAGATTGCCAAGCTGGTGGGGGTGGCTCCCCTGGCTCGCGACGGCGGCACGGTGCAGCGTCGCCGCAGCACATCGGCTGGCCGAGCCAACATCCGCAAGGTCCTCTACACGGCGGCCATCGTCGCCGTACGCCACAACGAAACCATGAAAGCGTTCTACCAACGGCTACTGGCCAAAGGAAAGCCCAAGAAGGTTGCCTTGGTCGCCGTCATGCGCAAACTGCTCCTGATCCTCAACGCCATGGAGAAAAACAAGCAAAACTACCGCGAGCCATCACTCGCTCTTGACAATCCCCAAGACAGCCGATGGCACCAAAATACTCCATGCTGTGGCTCATGGGCGCGAGGGATTCAAATGCCTTCGCCACGTCGATAGGTCGCCCCTTCAGGGCGATCAGGGATCGTGGGGATCTTTTGCCACCCAGGGCGGCGGCCGCGTGCGAGCGGTGCTCGCTTGACGGCCTTGCCCCGGGCTAGTTTGGTCTGGCCCCTGCGGGGCGTTGCCGACAGGGCTTCGCCAAAACTCCACGCTCGCCTGGACCTGCCTGGCGAGCGATTCCGACCGCCGTTCGCACAACTCGGACAAACTCGCGCACAACTCGGATAGCCGTCCAACAGTCCCGCCGGGACCGCCTGCCGAACCCACGACTCGCCAACCCGCGGGGCCTAACTTCTTATCGCATAAGCCCTTGTGGCAACGAAATGGATGGGTGGCATCAAACTGCCCTCCGCCGCGTGTCTTCTCGCTTGGAAACGTCCGCGCTGCTTCAAGCGTTGTGCGTGTCATCCGCGCGGGTTCGCGCTTCGGTCGGCTCCGCTTCCATGGCCTTCGCTCACTGCACGCTGCCTGCGCTCCGCCGACCAATCCGCCTGCGGCGGATCGGTGCCCGGGCTCCGCTGGCCAGCGAGCCCGGCTCCATGGCACGGACCACCCCTCGCCGAAGACCCACGCCCCAACCGCCTACCAGATTCCGCGGGCGAACAACGCCGGAACAACGGCAACGCTCTCCGCGCCCGCGGCAAGAATGGACGCCCCCGTCCGGAGTTCCGCCGCGACTTGACACTGCGTCCTGAAGCAACGCCGATTGTCGCCGCGGTTCAGAACTCGATGAACTGCGAAGGGACGGCATCAGCAAGCCACACTTTTTCGTTCCCTTCATAGAACGCCACACCGGTCTCGTGTGCTTCCAGCGCCCGAACGCGAAGCAGCACGGGCTCTTTCGCCTTGCGCTTGCCAACCTCAATCGCCGTTGCTTCGTCCGTCGAAAGATGAACATTTTGTCGCTTCATCGGCACCAGACCGTTAACCTTGATCATGGGAACGCTCGTGGGGCTTGTGCCATGAAACAGCATTGTTGGAGGGCACGAAGGCTTGCGTTTGAGTTTTCCAGGGATCGAGTGACCATAAATGGCGCGAATGCGACCGTTCCGAATCTCGTGCCGACGCTTGGATGATGCGTCAATCAGTTTTTCGAGGTCAGAGACGTCTAATTCACGCCACTCCTCTTTCTGCAACCGAAGCGCCGCCAAAAGCTGCGCGACGGGAACCCAACCTTCGTCGTCCAACTCCAATTCGTACAGCCACGGTTCATGTCGCAATGCGTGCGACACGGTTTTGCTCAGTCTCTCGTAGTCGGGCTCAGTGATTCCCATGATGCCGCCTCTTCCGGAAGCAATTCAAAGTCCAACGACAACACCTCAAAGGTGCCTGCACTGTCCAGGAAAATGCCAAAGTGACGGTATCGTTCCAAATCATCCCGGTAATGGTTGCTCGCGTGAGCTTTGAGTTCTTTCAACCAATCGGAATCCAAGTATTCGGTAAGTCGGTCGTAGTGTGAACCGACACGTCCATAACGTTCGTTAGTTGTGCGAAAAGCAATCGTCGAGACGAAGCGAATCCCCGACCGTCTCTTGTGACCGTCGACGTAGTAGTCGAAGTAAAGCGTAACAACCTTGCCAAACACCCAAACTTTTGGATCACTTACGGCGTTAGTTGAACAGACAGGCAATTCGTAGTGTCTTTTGATCCGGCTCATTGTCCTCCTCCGCTCGACCGGGGATTTGGAAAACCCTGATGTCCCAGCCGATTCCGCCTGAGTTGGCCTGCAAGGCGACGTAGAGCTTCTATGTTGCCTGAGATATCGACCCCATGCCAATCATCTCTTGGGATTCCAGCACGGCGAAGTGCTTCGGCAGACCGAGTGTTCAGTATCAACACCTGGCCTTCCTTGGTTGTGAAATACTCCAAGGGCACATCGGCAGGACTGAGGTCACCCCTTCTCAAGGCGTCGGCTACGTCATCGATAGTCTTGCCGGCAAACTTTCCTCCTTCGCTGAATGTTTCACGAAAAGTCTTTTGGGCGAAATTCGCGCTGTCGTCGAAAACTCCCGCTACACTCTTTGGGGCATTGTCGACAAGTCGCTTTCCGGCCTCCGCGGCTTCGTCGCCGTATTTTGCGGCATTGCGGGCGAGCTTGCCAGCGGGAATGCCGGGAATGGGCACCATGCCGACGACAATGCCCTCACCGATTTCGCCAACGGACTTTCCTTCGATTCCACCGTTGATAATCTCGTTAACGGTCGGGAATATGGGCGTGGGATCGACATAAGCTCCTTTTTCAAGCAGGTCGCGCATGTAGTTCTGCGTGACGCTCTCGGCAGCAGCACCGAGAGCGGCATCCCACACGCTGCGATCCACTCTCCACGAGCCGGTGTAAAGCCACACCATCGGCCCGGAAACCGTCTCCGATTGCCCCGAGCCAGAGTAAGCGGTGTAGTAGACGCCGCCGGACGAGCCGCCTTGCTCCTCGCCGGACAGATCACCTTGGTAGTCCCCGGCGTAACCATCGAGATCGCCGCCGTTGGATGAATCGCCGGATTGAT
>BPJP01000029.1 GCA_026004675.1 Gemmatales bacterium | reverse complement strand
AGCCAGTTCCACGAAAACCACCAAGAAAAGCCCCGGAAAAGCGATTATTTGCCTGGCACCCAGCGGGATTTACCTGGCGCCATGGGGAAACCCTCAGATGAAACCGTACGAAGAGAGGAGGAACCACCCTTCGGTCCCTCAGTTCGCTGTTGCCTGTTAACCCAGACTGTTAACCGTTAACCTGAACACGGTTAACAGTGTCATCGGTGAACTCGCCAGGCCGATGCTGTAGCATGAACTCGTCCCCAGGCTCTGCCTGGGAACGCACTGCCACCGAGGCTCCGCCTCAATAATCCACCACACAACCAACGTGAACTCGTTGAACTCGTTCCCGGGCTCTGCCTGGGAACGACACACCATGCACTGAGCCATACAACCAGACACCGGAATGCCGAGAATACCAGCGAGACCTTTTCCATCAGCCGCTATATTGCATCAGCCGCTATATTGAACTCGTTTAAACTCGTTCCCAGGCTCCGCCTGGGAACGTACTGCCAACCGAGGCTCCGCCTCGATAATCCACCACGCAACCGACAACGACGCGGCAGCCGGTTGGGCAGGCGGAGCCTGGAAGACATTGGGTTCCCAGGCGGAGCCTGGGAACCAGACATCAGATAAACCAACGTGAACTCGTTCCCAGGCTCCGCCTGGGAACGCCCGGCATTGCGGCTCTGCCGCGAAACGGCCCAGGCATCGCAAAGGAGCTCAAACCGTGTCCCGATCCCGCTACCGCTTCGGTGAGGACTACTATCCCCATTTCATGACCAACACGGTGGTCGCCTGGCTCCCCGTCTTTTCCTATCCTGCATTCGCGGAAGTCGTCCTTGATAGCTGGCGGTTTCTGCAGCGTGAACGACAGATCGAAATCCTGGCGTATGTCATTCTGGAAAACCACCTGCACTGGATTGCCGTCGGGCCACGACTCGCCAGGCGTGTCGGAGAATTCAAGTCGTTCACAGCGACGACGATCATCAAGACGATGCAGCGCTTGGGCTACGAAACCCTTCTTCAGGAGCTTCAGTTTTACAAGCTGAGACACAAGGTCGATCAGACGCATCAAGTGTGGCAGGAGGGGAGCCATCCTCAGTTGATCGAACAGGAAGACGTGATGTGGCAGAAGATCGAGTACATCCACAACAACCCGCTTCGTCGCGGCTATGTAGATGCCCCAGAGCACTGGCGATACTCCAGCGCCAGGAACTACGCCGGTCAGCCTGGCCTGCTCGATGTAAATACCGACTGGAGGTAGCCGGTTGGACACATCGTGCGGAGCTGCCTATTCGGCAAGCGCGATATTTGGCAGGTGTTCGGCAGGTGTTCGGCAGGCAGAGCCTGGCAGACAGTGGGTTCCCAGGCGGAGCCTGGGAACCAGACAACCAGACACAACGTGAACTCGTTCCCAGGCTCTGCCTGGGAACGCGCTGCCGCTGAGGCTCCGCCTCAATAATCCACCACGCAACCGACAACGACGCGGCAGCCGACTGTCGCAGCCTGACCCTGACGCCCCACCGAACCGCAGGCTCCGCCTGGGAGCCAAAACGGCCGTCGAAGCTTCCCCGATCAGCCGGTACACTGTACTCAACTTTTCGCTCGACGATGCGTCCATGGAATGACCGACTCGAAGGAATCACACATGGCAAAGAAGGAACCCAAATCGCCAACCAACGGCGGAGCCAACCTGGGCTTCGAAGACAAACTCTGGGCGGCATGCGACAAACTGCGCGGCAACATGGACGCGGCTGAGTACAAGCACGTCGTCCTCGGGCTGATCTTCCTCAAATACATCTCCGACGCCTTCGTCGAAAAACACGATCGGTTGCTGGAAGAAACGGCCGATCCGGACAGCGAGCTGTACGTCAAAGAAGAATCGCAGCGTTACGTGGTCGCCGAAGATCGGGACGAATACCTGGCCGAAAACATCTTCTGGGTGCCGCCGGAGGCCCGCTGGGATTATCTGCAAAAGAACGCCAAACGGCCGGAGATCGGCAAGCTGGTCGACGATGCCATGGCGGCCATCGAGCGGGACAACAAATCGCTCAAAGGCGTGCTGCCGAAAAACTACGCCCGCCCGTCACTCGACAAACAACGCCTGGGCGAAGTCATCGACCTGATCGCGACGATCGGGCTGGGCAATAAGGAAGCCCGTCAGCAAGATATCCTCGGCCGCGTCTACGAATACTTCCTCGGCCGGTTTGCCGAAAAGGAAGGCAAAGGGGGCGGCGAGTTCTACACGCCGCAGTGCGTGGTGCGGCTGCTGGTCGAGATGATCGAACCGTATCAGGGACGCGTCTTCGATCCCTGCTGCGGTTCGGGCGGCATGTTCGTGCAGGCGCTCAAGTTCGTCGAAGCCCACGCCACCGGCAACGGCAACCTGCCTGCCGGTCAGGCAGGCGGACCCAAAACGCCCGGCATCAACACGCGGCGGCAGGTCTCGATCTACGGACAGGAATCGAACCACACCACCTGGCGGCTGGCGCTGATGAACCTGGCCATTCGCGGCATCGACGGCGACATCCAGTACGGCAACAGCTTTCTGGACGACAAGCACAAGGACCTGAAGGCCGACTTCATCCTGGCCAATCCGCCGTTCAACATGGAGGACTGGGGCTACAGCAAGGTGAAGGACGACGTCCGCTGGCGGCGTTTCGACGGCAGCGGACAGTTTTCCTTGCCGGCCGGCGGCGAGCGGAAACAGAAGGACGGTTCGGTCATCCACGTCGACGGCGGCAACGCCAACTACGCCTGGATTCTCCACTTCCTGCACCACCTGGCCCCGAACGGCACCGCCGGTTTCGTCCTGGCCAACGGTTCGCTCACCAGCAACACCTCGGGCGAAGGCGAGATCCGCAAGGCGATCATCGAAGCCGACTACGTCGATTGCATCATCGCCCTGCCGGGGCAGTTGTTCTACACGACGCCGATCCCCGCCTGCCTGTGGTTTCTGACCAAGAGCAAAAAAGCGGACAGGAAACGCGGCTTCCGCGACCGGCGAGGAGAAACCCTGTTCATCGACGCCCGCAAACGGGGCACACTGCGCGACCGAGTGCACCGCGAGCTGACGGACGAAGACGTCGCCGAAATCGCCGGCACGTACCACGCCTGGCGCGGCCTGCCTGCCGGCAAGGCAGGCGAGAAGGACGCCGGCCTGCCTGCCGGTCAGGCAGGCGAATACCAGGACATCCCCGGCTTTTGCAAGAGCGCCACGCTCAAGGACATCCAGGCCCACGGCCACGTGCTGACACCGGGCCGCTATGTCGGCGCCGAAGAAATCGAAGACGACGGCATCCCATTCGAAGAAAAGATGGCCGAACTCTCCGCGCAGCTCTACGAACAAATGGCCGAAGCCGAACAACTCGACGCCGCCATTCGCAAAAACCTGGAGGTGCTGGGTTATGGGGAGTAGAGAGATGGAAACACGGAGACACAGAGAACACAGAGCAAAAAACCTGCGCTCTCTCTCCGTGACCTCTGTGCCTCTGTGTTTCAAAAACTTCAGCAAGGCAACGGCCGAAGCCGAACAACTCGACGCCGCCATCCGCAAGAACCTGGAGGTGCTGGGTTATGGCGAATGACCTTCAATCGACAGCACTGCCAATTGACTGGGAACGCACGACGCTTGGTGAGATCGTGCGCCGCGCCGGGGGACGAATACAGACCGGACCCTTCGGTAGTCAGCTTCATGCGTCCGATTACGTAGACGTCGGAATCCCGTCAATTATGCCTGTTAACATTGGTGATGGCCGAATCGTAGCAAACGGCATCGCGCGTATTTCAAAAGACGATGCCGAGCGACTATCGCGGCATCGCGTGGCGGCAGGTGATATCGTTTACAGCAGGCGCGGCGATGTCGAGCGGCATGCTTTGATCGAACCTGAACAAGCAGGCTGGCTTTGTGGGACAGGTTGTATCAAGGTTAATCTCGGCCGCGGGGTAGTGGTTCCACGATTTGCCTCATTCGTCTTACGGCACCCCTTCACTCGTGAGTGGATTACGCGTCATGCTGTCGGGGCCACGATGCCGAATCTCAATACGTCAATCGTGTCAGAGATTCCGTTCATTCTCCCTCCGTTAGAAACCCAACGTCGCATCGCGCACATCCTTGGCACGTTGGACGACAAGATTGAGTTGAATCGTCGGATGAACCGGACGCTGGAGGGGATGGCGGCGGCGATTTTCAAGAGCTGGTTCATCGACTTCGACCCGGTCCGCGCCAAAGCCGAAGGCCGCGCCCCCGCCCTCCCCAAACACCTCGCCGACCTCTTCCCCAACACCTTCCAAGACTCCCCCCTCGGCCCAATCCCGGAAGGTTGGGAAGCGGGAACCTTGGGCGACGTTTCAGAGAACCCACGTCGCAGCATCAAGCCGGAGGAGGTTCCGCCCGCGACTCCCTACATTGGCCTGCAGGACATGCCAAGGCGGTGCATCGCGCTGGATACATGGGGACGTGCGGACGAGGTTGGCAGCCAGAAATCGCGATTCAACACCGGAGAAATACTCTTCGGAAAACTGCGGCCATACTTTCACAAGGTCGGGATCGCACCCGTCGACGGCGTCTGTTCAACGGACATTCTTGTCATTGTTCCGAAGTCTGAACACTGGCGCAGTTACGTGCTCTCTCTCGTCTCCAGCAAGGAGTTCGTCGACTATACCGACTCACACTCAGCCGGCACGAAGATGCCGCGTACCAACTGGAAAGACATGAGCCGCTACCCGCTGGCCATTCCGCCGGTTGATGTTGTGCAAGCATTCCAAGAACTCGTTGGCGATTTTCACCGCCGCATTCCACTGAACGTTTGTCAAAACCGCCGCCTCGCCGCCCTTCGCGACACGCTGCTGCCCAAGCTCCTGAGCGGCGAGATCGACGAATCGGTCCTCGAACAGATTGAGGTGCCGTGATGCGAGGATTTGAAAACACAGAGACACAGAGGGCACGGAGAATGCCCATCGCACGAAAACTCTGTGTTCTCTGTGCCTCTGTGTTTCAGAACAACGAAAGCGACCGAATGAAAACGCGCGACGAAGCACAACTCGAAATCGCCGTGTGCAACTGGCTGAAGGCCGAGCCGCTGGGGTGGGAGTACGTTTCCATGCTTCAAACCAACGAATCGGCACTCGAACAAGTGGAGGTGCCGTGATGGGATGATTTCAAAACACAGAGGCACAGAGGACACGGAGATCGCCTGACGCGCGTTCCCTCTGTGCTCTCTGTGTCTCTGTGTTTCAACCCCGGAAATCCAATCCATGAATACCAATGACTTAACACGAGAAATCATTGGCGCCGCGATCGAAGTGCACCGCCGACTCGGTCCGGGATTGCTGGAATCCGCGTATCGAGTGTGCCTGGCATTCGAACTTCGCAAACGTGGTTTTGACGTACGTGAAGAAGTCCCGGTGCCGGTGGTTTACGATGAAGTAAAACTGGATTGCGGGTTCCGCGCGGATCTGATCGTGAACGGGCAGATCGTCGTGGAACTCAAAGCCAAGACCACCATTCATCCCGTGGATAAGGCGCAGACGCTATCGCATCTGCGATTACTCGGCCTGCGATTCGGGTTGTTGATCAATTTCCATGAAGTTCGCTTGGTTGATGGAGTGCACCGCATTGTTAACGGTTATGAAGAATGAAGAAATGAAAACACAGAAACACAGAGGACACGGAGAACACCCATTCCACCAGAACTCTGTGCTCTCTGTGCCTCTGTGTTTCAAAACAAAGATACCGACCGAATGAAAGCTCTCGACGAAGCACAACTGGAAATCGCGGTCTGCGACTGGCTGAAGGCCGAGCCGTTGGGCTGGGAATATGTGCACGGGCCGACGATTGCTCCCGATGGAGAAGCTCCGGAGCGAGCTGATTACGGGCAGGTCGTGCTGGTCGAACGGTTGCGGAATGCGCTGGAACGGATTAACCCGACGATCCCGGCCGAGGCGATCGAAGAAGCGATGCGGCAGGTGCTGCGGCCAGAGAGTCCCTCGCTGATCGAAAACAACCGCCGCTTTCACAAGATGCTGACCGACGGCGTCGATGTGTCTTGGCGAACGGACCTGTCTGCCGACGAGGCAGGCGACGGCGAAAAACACGACAAGGTCTGGCTGGTCGATCGCGACGATCCGGACAACAACGAGTTTCTGGTCGTCAATCAGTTCACGGTCATCGAAGACCTGTCTGCCGGACAGGCAGGCAAACGGAACCGGCGTCCGGACGTGGTGCTGTTTGTCAACGGCCTGCCGCTGGTGGTGATCGAACTGAAGAACCCGGCCGAGGAAAAGACGACGCTGCGGCACGCCTACAACCAACTTCAAACTTACAAGAAAGACATCCCCAGCCTGTTCACCTACAACGCGCTGCTGGTGATTTCCGATGGGTTTTCCGCCCGCGCCGGAACGCTGACCAGCGGTTGGGACCGGTTCATGCCGTGGCGGACGATCGACGGTACGGAAGTCGTTCAGAAAGGCCAAATCGAAACGGAGGTTCTGCTGCGAGGGCTGTTCGACCGGCAGCGGTTTCTGGACTACGTGCTGAACTTCATCACGTTCGAAGACGACGGCAAGACAATCATCAAGAAAGCGGCCGCGTATCACCAGTACTGGGCGGTGAACAAAGCGGTCTCGTGCACGATCGAAGCGACTCGCCCGGAAGGCGACCGGCGGATCGGCGTGGTTTGGCATACGCAGGGCTCGGGCAAGAGCCTCTCGATGGTCTTTTACGCCGGCAAAGTCATTCGTCACCCGGCGATGGAAAACCCGACGGTCGTCGTGATCACTGACCGCAACGACCTGGACGATCAACTCTTCGGCACGTTTGCCGGCAACAGCGATCTGCTGCGGCAGAAACCGGTCCAGGCCTCCAGCCGAGCGCACTTGAAAGAATGCCTGCGCGTCGCTTCCGGCGGAGTGATCTTTACCACCATCCAGAAGTTCGAAGAAGCGGACGACGGCGAACCGCTTAGCGAGCGTCACAACATCGTGGTCATCGCGGACGAAGCACATCGCAGCCAGTACGGGTTCAAGGCGAAAATCGACCGCAAGTCGGGCGACATCAAATACGGGTTTGCTCAGTACTTGCGCGACGCGCTGCCCAATGCGTCGTTCATCGGCTTTACCGGAACGCCGGTCGAACTGGACGACAAGAACACTCCGGCCGTCTTCGGCAACTACATCGACAAGTACGACATTCTGCGGGCCGTGGAAGACGGAGCGACGGTGCCGATTTATTACGAATCGCGGCTGGCCAAGTTGGAGCTGAACGAGGAAGAAACGCCGCACATCGACGAAGAGTTCGAGGAGATCACCGAGGATCAGGAAGAAACGACCAAGGAGAAACTGAAGACAAAATGGGCCGCGCTCGAGGCGATGGTCGGGACGGACAAACGGCTGGGCCTGGTCGCCGAAGACCTGGTGCAGCATTTCGAGCGACGGCTGGAGGCGATGGACGGCAAGGCGATGATCGTTTGCATGAGCCGCCGGATTTGCGTTGCCTTGTATGACGCGATCGTCAAGCTGCGTCCCGATTGGCATGCGGACGACGACGCCAAAGGTGTGATCAAGGTCGTGATGAGCGGCTCGGCCGGCGACGATCCGACTTGGCAAGGCCATATCCGTTCGAAAACTGCCCGCGAGGAGCTGGCCAAGCGATTCAAGGACCCGGCCGACCCGCTGAAATTGGTCATTGTCCGCGACATGTGGCTGACCGGTTTCGACTGCCCCAGCATGCACACGATGTACATCGACAAGCCGATGGGCGGGCACAACCTGATGCAGGCGATCGCGCGGGTGAACCGAGTCTTCAAGGACAAGCCTGGCGGGTTGGTGGTTGATTATTTGGGCATCGCCGACGCCTTGAAACGGGCGCTCAAGACGTACACGGCCAGCGGCGGCAAAGGCGAGGCGACCGTTGATCAGGACCAGGCTGTCGCGGTGATGCTGGAGAAGTACGCGGTCGTGAAGGACATGATGCACGGCTTCGACCTGCCTGCGCCGTTCCCGACGGGGTTTTGTGTTTATGCGATTGAATGTGACAATGGGAGTATCTACATCGGACAGACGGAGGACCTGTCCAAGCGGTGGAAGCAACATGTAGCCGGTACCGCGTCGAGACACACAAAACTTTTCCGACCGATACGAATTGTCTGTTCTGAACAAGTCGCATCACGAGACGAGGCTGTACGAAAAGAGCGTGAGTGGAAGACTGGTGCTGGGCGTCGCCGAATAAAGCAGTTCATGCTAAACAAGCGGGGACGGCAGGCAGGCTACCCCGCGATTTTGCGGATGTCGGCCGGCGAGCGGATGAAGGCCATTGCCGAGGCGATGGAATATGTGCTCGGTCTGGATGATGGCAAACGTCGTTTCCTGCAAGCGGTCAGCGCCTTGTCGAAGGCGTTTGCGTTGGCCGTGCCGCACGAGAAGGCGTTGGCGATTCGCGACGAAGTCGGCCTGTTTCAGGAGATTCGTTCCGGGCTGGTCAAAGCGACGGTTTCCGAAACGGAGCGGTCACCGGCGGAGTTGGATTCCGCCGTTCGCCAATTGGTTTCCAAGGCGGTTGCTCCGACGGAAGTCGTCGATATCTTCGCCGCGGCCGGTTTGGACAAGCCGGACATTTCGATTCTCTCCGACGAGTTTCTCGCCGAAGTGAAGCGGCTGCCGCAACGCAATTTGGCTCTGGAACTGCTGAGAAAACTGATCAACGACGACATCAAGGTGCGGATGCGGCGGAATGTGGTTCAGGCCCGGGCGTTTTCCGAGATGCTGAAGCAGGCGATTCGCAAGTATCAGAACCGGGCGATCGAAGCGGCGGAAGTCATCGAAGAGCTGATCCAGCTCGCCCGGGAAATGCGCGACGCCCAAAAACGCGGCGAGAACCTGGGCCTGACCGACGACGAAATCGCGTTTTATGACGCTCTGGAAGCAAACGACAGCGCCGTGCAAGTTTTGGGCGACGAAAAGCTGAAGTTGATCGCTCAAGAGTTGGTCGACGCGGTCAAACGCAGTGTGACGGTCGACTGGACGAAGCGTGAAAACGCTCGTGCCCAAATCCGCGTGATCGTCAAACGCATCCTTCGCAAACACGGCTACCCGCCCGACAAACAAGCCAAGGCCACGGAACAGGTACTGGAGCAGGCCGCCGCACTGTGTACGAACTGGGCGAACGAGGTATTCTCCTAACCCTTGGCCTCGCGCTTCACAGACTTTCACAAGTACGAACCAACGCGGACATCGGTCCGGTCATGATCGATGGGTGCGGTGACGCTGGAGCGAGTTCCTCCCTGAACTCGTTCCCAGGCTCTGCCTGGGAACCACAGAGGATCTCGTTCCCAGGCTCTGCCTGGGAACGCGCTGCCACTGAGGCTCCGCCTCAATAATCCATCACGCAACCAACAACGACGCGGCAGCCGGTTGGGCAGGCGGAGCCTGGCAGACAGTGGGTTCCCAGGCG
Organism: Gemmatales bacterium; assembly: GCA_026004675.1. Lineage (GTDB taxonomy): Bacteria > Planctomycetota > Planctomycetia > Gemmatales > Gemmataceae > BPJP01. The sequence goes on along the minus strand of BPJP01000029.1, from coordinate 58 downwards.
GAGCCTGGGAACCAGACAAACCAGATAAGCCAGACAACCAGACACTATGCACGGAGCC
>BPJP01000028.1 GCA_026004675.1 Gemmatales bacterium | reverse complement strand
GTGAAAGCAGGGCCACGAGCACACATTTGGGGACTGTTGTATTGTGCACACAGCGATCGCGATGGATGTCGAATCCGGGTGATGTCAACGCCACGAAACCCTGAAGCCCATGCCCGCGACATTCGCCGTGATGTGGATCGTTGTCCGCATTAACTTGAACGACCAGAGGACTAAACCATGAAGCAACATGAATTCACGCTTGTTCTGACGACCGATCCCGATGACAAGCAGGCGGATCGGATGTACGGAACATTTGATGACGGTACGATCGCGACTGTTGCTGGAGTACCGCAGATTCATTTCCATCGCCACGCCGAATCATTGGAGGAAGCGATTCGATCTGCGATTGGTGACGTTCGTTCCTTGGGATTTGATGTCGCACGTGTCGAGATAGAGCCAAATGCAGTCGTGCAGGCGTCTTGACACCGACGTCCAGTCGCATCTCCGGCACAACGACGGAGGTAACGCCGCCGCCAAAAAACTATGATCTCAAAACCCGCGTCATCGGCGGCTCCGGTTCACCGCTTGTATACGCCCGACATGGGCGTGATTGCAATTGGGTGCAAGTCCCCTGTACGAGTTTGAGAGTCTCAAGGAGATCAGTATACCAAATGATGGCTCCGCTTCGCGGAACCCGTTGGTACGAACCCGCATGTCAGGTGGTCCGGGGAGGGGCATCCGCAAGGATGGCCCTTACCCGATTCGTCCGTATCAGGTCTCAACCTCAGTCACGTGTTGAATGACCCATTCAGTAAAAGGTATCCGTTCAAGTTCGCCTGCCGCAAGACGGAGAATGACGGATTCAGAGTCATCAACGTCAGCAGTCAGTTCAAATCCGTTCATCACCAGAAACGTTTCCATCGCTGCATGGCCGATCCGTTTATTGCCGTCGACGAAAGGATGATTCATGACCAACGAGAAGCATAAAGCGGCCGCTTTTTCGGCGAGTGTCGGATACAATTCTGTGCTACCAAAAGTCGTCCGTGGCTGCGCGAGCGCTGATTCGGCCAGCCCAGATCACGGATTCCGCCGGCACCACCTGATTGCTCGATGATGCGGCGGTGCAGTTCGATCAGTTCCCCGAGCGTCAGATAGCGCATCAGGCCAATCGCTTGTAAAGCTCGGCGTTCTTCTTGAGTACGCGCGCCGCAGCCCGCTCGAAATCACTATCGACCTCGGCTAGCAGATCATTGATTGCAGCCTTAGCCAAGTCGTTTACGGAGACGTTCAGTCTGCGCGCGACCTCTTGCAGTCGCTTTGCCTGCTGCTCGTCAAGTTCGAGATTCAGAGTCATTGTGAATCGAGCCCTCATTTGAAGGACGAACGGCTGCGATAACGGGGCCGCCGCCAATAGAGTGTGTTTTCAAAACCCGCGTCATCGGCGGCTCGGGTGCACCGGGTGGGTACGCCCGGCATGGGCGTGATTGTCATGGGGTGCAAGTCCCCTGTACCAGTTTGAGAGCCTCAAGGAGATCAGTATACCAAATGATGGCTCCGATTGACAAAGTACTAGACGAGGGCAACTGCGGAAGGGTGACCGACCGTGGGGAGGAAGCCTGCGAATGTGTGCGTAAGTGCCGGCCTGATTTCGCCGCCGGTCACATTCTCGTCAAAGCTGCGAGGTTACGAACAGAAACGCCAGGGCACCGACGCGCAGCGTTGGTCTGGCCGGTTCGGGTCGGCGAGTGAGCACAACATCACGAAGCCGTTCTCAAACGCCCGCTCAGGTAAATGGCGAGCTTGTGCAGCGAAACATCACGCGCTTATCCGGGGAGACCTGCCAGGCGGCTTGCGAGCCGTCGTTCGCTCCAACGAGTAGGGCTTGCCCGAAAGGTTGGAACGCCACGAGGCAACTCATGGCGGGCGAGGCAGGAGTCAGCAGAGGTCGTAGTACCGAATCTCGAAGACCAATCGAGACGGGAAGGACCGAACCATGAAGAACAAGGAGGAGCCATCAGCCAACTCGCAGCGAGGGACCACCTCCGGGCAAGTCGGCCTGAATCGTTCAGGCGGCGACGGTCCGGAGACCACAGGGTCATTGTCCCGACCGGGATCGACCGCCGCGGCGCGGGCCGAGCAGCCAGCCTTGAGCTTATTCCCGATGTCTTTGATGGAGGCCGTTGTCGACCAAGCCAACATGGAACGAGCCTGGAAGAACGTGAAGGCGAACCGCGGGGCCCCTGGCCCGGACGGGATCACCATTGCGGAATTCCCTGCATGGCTCCGACCTCGCTGGCCCACGATCAGGCAACAGCTTCTCGATGGCACGTACCAGCCTGGGCCGGTACGACGCAAGACCATCGACAAACCCGATGGCGGTCAGCGTTTGCTCGGTATCCCAAACGTACTCGAACGCTTGATCCAACAAGCCATCGTCCAGGTCCTGACGCCGATCTTCGACCCGCACTTCAGCCAGTCGAGCTTCGGTTTTCGACCCAAGCGTTCTGCTCACGGAGCAGCCAGGCAGGTGCAACGCATCATTCGATGCGGACACCGATTCGCAGCGGACATTGATTTGTCGAAGTTCTTCGACCGAGTCCAACACGACGTCCTGATGGCGCGGGTGGCTCGTCGAGTCGACGACAAACGGTTGCTGCGCTTGATCGGTCGCTACCTGCGAGCGGGCGTGATGGTCGAAGGAGTTCTGCAACCCACCGACGTGGGCACACCGCAGGGCGGTCCGCTCAGTCCGTTGTTAAGCAACATATTGCTTGACGATCTGGACAAGGAGCTGGAGCGCCGCGGTTTGCCCTTCGTGAGGTATGCCGATGATTTCGCGATCTTTGCGAAATCGCAGCGTGCTGCCGAGCGGATCATGGCGTCGGTGTCCCGCTACCTGACCGAAACACTTCGACTGGTGGTGAACCAGGAGAAGAGCCGCGTGGTGACGAGCAAGGAGTTCGAGTTTCTCGGCTTTGCGTTCGTGAAGTCACGGGCGACGATCAACGTAGCGGCGAAATCCCTCCGCAAGTTCAAGCAACGTATCCGCCAGATCACCGGCCGCAGCCGGGGCATCTCGATGGATCGTCGCATGAGCGAACTGCGATCGTATGTTCGCGGCTGGATGGGATATTTCGGCCTGGCGTGTAAGCGCCCAGCAGGGCCATTGGCCGATGGGGGCGTTGGTGGGGGCGTCTGACTTGCTCGGTTCGATAGAAGAGCGTGACGGGGACGATTCCGCAGTCAGGGCGGCGGACGCGAGTTAACGCGCATCAATCAGCACAGGCCGACACATCGCATCGGTATAAAGTACATACCGGCGCATCCGCACAAAGACCGACACATCGGATCGGCACAAAGACCGGCACATCGCGCATCGGCACGAAGATCGGCACCAAGGAGAATCAGTAACGTGGCTGACTTAAACAGTCCCGCTGAGCCGCCGATCATGTGGAGCCCGATCGGGCGCGTTGCTTCCATGCTCGACGCCGGACACGACGCTCTCGTTTACGATCCGTCCGCTCCTTGCGCTCCTGAATGCGATGCTCGCGAACAGCTTCCGGATGCTCGTGACGCCAGTGCCATGGCAAGAGCGACTCGTAGTTCGTATTGCCGGCAAGCAGTTGGTCGAGCACATCCTTGATGTAAGACCACACGTCCAGATCGTTCCGCAGGGCACTGCTAACCAGAGTCAGTAAGCCGGCCGTTCGTTCACCCCCCTTCACGCTACCAGCAAACAGCCAGTTCTTCCTGCCGATCGCAACCTGTTTCATCAGTTGCTCGGTATCGTTATTGTCGATCGGCACGTGAGGATCATCCAAATACCGTCGCAACGGACCCCAGTGGTTCTTAATGTATTGGATCGCTTTGCCAAAGTCGGACTTCGGAAGAATCACGTGGCCAACTCGCTCGTCCGCGTCCTTCAACCACTGCTCCATCGCCTTCCAGATTTCGACCGCCTCGGTCTGACGCAGTTGCAGACGTTCTTCGGGCGACATATCCTTGCCACGGTCCTCGATGTCCCACAACTGTTGATACCACTGCAGCCACTGCCGTCGATCAGACGGATAGGCGTTCGACTCGAATATCTTGCGGCGGGCATGGGCATTGCATGCAGCGCGGACAATGGCCCCTTCCGATGCCACCACAATCGACTCGAATCCAGACCAGCAATCTCCTATTAACGTCCCCTGGTAGTCGCGAAACATCAACTCGGGGCCGTCCCGGTGGCGACTTACCGTAAAGTCGAACAGATTCAGTTTGATCGTCGAGCCGCGGTAGGCCCACATCCGGCCATTGATGCTGCGTTTCCCTTCCCGAATTGCCTCGCTGAACACTTCGTGCATACGACGTTGCTTGGGATCCTCCAAGTCGAAGTCGGGCAGCGCACGAGGCAGCAGGAGCGCCGTTCGCGTTTCATCGGTTCCGATGACCGAGTCTTGCATTAACTGCTGCTTGAAGTACGCGAGTAGAGGCTCGATCACGAAATGGGCTTGGGCGTAGATGTTGCACAGCGTGCTGCGTTGCGGAGTCCAGCCAATACTGCGAAACAGGTCCTGCTGCCGATAGAATGGCAGGTGATAGCCGAGTCTCGCTGTGATGATCTCCGCTGCCACCGAAGTATCGTACTTATTGCCTTCCACCAGGCTGCTCGGCCGCTCGGGGGAGGCGATGCCACAATCAGGCGAGGCGGCACAGGCGTACTTGGGATAGAGTGTCACGAGCACTTTGGCTTTTGGCGGCTGATACACCAGCGTTTCGGTGCGGTCCCACATGGCCTCGGGCAGCAGTTCGCGATCACCGTGAGTCGGGCAGGTTTTCAAATCGTCAGAAACCTCGGCCATCACCTCTTCGCGCGGCAGATGCGGCGGGAGACGCTCGTCTCGCCTCTTGCGCGGACGCCGCCGCTTATGTTCGGGAATCGTCTGCTCGAGTTCTTCCACGGCATCGGCCAGGCCTTCGGCCGCATCGGCTGCTTCGTCCGAATCGCCGAAATCGAGCTTCAACTGATTCGGATCGGCGAGATAGCGTTCGCTGCGTTTGCGAAATGTCTGCAGCAAGAGCTCATCGTAGGCCTTCTTCCAACCGGCAACTTCTTCCTGCAGCGACTTGATCTTCAGGTCCTTCTCCTGAAGCTCAACGTCAAGCCTGCGGAGTTGCTCGCGGAAAAGTGCGTTTGCCTGCTCAAGCTGAGCTAGCCGATCGCCGTCGTCAGGATGCGTTGTTGTGTTCATGACGACGAATGTAGCCAGGTGCGCCGATGGCGCAAGACCCTTTTCGAGGTTCTTGCAAGTTTTTTTCAAAACGTTTTCACGCATCCATTACTCGACGCAGGACGTGTTCGATCCGACCAGCATCACCGGTGCACTCGGTGCCTATGCTGCTTGCGTTCTGGATAGAGCAAACCGTTTGCGACGGCGATCGGAGCCAACCAACGACACGCCGGCAAGCAACATCGCAAGCTGTGTCGTGTCCAATTCGATCGCCTCAGCACCGTCGTTGGGCCGTAGCGATTCGAACGTCCCCGCTTCGAGCACTCGGTAGTAAAGCCAAAACCCGCCGCGTTCATAATGAAGAACCTTCATGCGATCTTGCCGGCGGTTGATGAAGACATACAGGCTGCCGTCGAGCGGGTCTGCGTTGAGTTGCTCCCGTACCAGACCGCTAAGTCCGCTAATGCCTCTGCGGAGATCTGCGGGGCGGGTGTAGACGTAGATTCTGACGCCAGCGGCGATCGATAGCATGCGGTCAGCCTCCCAAGCCCGTTTCATACGTCGCGACCATTTTGTCCAGCGCCAGTTCCACTAGCCGAAGATCGGGACCGACGACGATCTCCACGTTGTTAGGGAGGCGAATGGATAGGCCCATCGGGGAAACTTGACCTTCGACCACCCGCACTTTTTGAAATGCCGGCTGGCCAGTGCGCTGGGACGTGCCGCGGTCGCCGAGCTTCTTTTTCCAGTGGTAGAATGACGGTTGCGAAACCTGCTCGGCTTTGCAGAACTCCGTGACGGTTTGACCAGATGCAGCATAGCGAGCCATTCGCTGCGACCACTCTCGAATTTTCGCCGGACGCGGTCCTTGTGCCATGGGAGTCACTCCTCAGGTTGACGTAGAAGCTGGAAACTAATCGCCTACGTCACCAACATACCCCCTTCGTCAACAACCGTTCTGATGGGCGCTTACCCTGGCGTCGCAGTTGAAACTGTTCGATCGACTCGACCAGTGGATGCGTCGTCGAATCCGGATGTGCTACTGGAAGCAGTGGCGTCGACCCAAACGTCGACGTGAGATGCTCATCCGACTCGGCGTCCCCCGACGCCAGGCCATCCGCCACGCTCGCAGCCGACAAAGCTACGGGCACATGTCCAGGACAATCGCCAGCGGCGTCGGGCTGACCAATGCCTGGCTTGCCGAACAAGGACTGATCAGCATGAAGACTTTATGGGCACAGCTTGCTCCACTTCGCGGAACCGCCTGATGCGGACCCGCATGTCAGGTGGTGTGGGGAGGGTCATCCGCAAGGATGGCCCTTACCCGATTATGTTGCGGTGAATCGCCACAACAGTTTGCCATGACCATCAACGTTGCCCCGGAAATCCTTCGGGCCATTCCTCGAGATCGTGGAACTGCGATCGGTATTCTGTTTCGTCAGTTTCGATTATCGAGTTGCAGTTTATCACACATCGGTTGATCTGACGCCACACAATTTCCGCACCCTTGTGATCGAACCAATGGTCGCGCGATTGTCGTTGTTTCCATTCGGCTTTGGACAAGTCCAGCTCTGCTGTCAGTGTCGCGGATCGCAATTGGTCGATCGGGATGTCGTTTGATTCGCAATCTTCGGTCAACCAAGCGTGAAGTTCGCCAGCGATCGCGAGCGGATTTGTCGGATTGCCGTTGAATGTTGAATCGCCCGTCAGGGCGTCGATTTTGAGCGTGCCTGAACCCAGAGATTCGATGTCCGCGTAGGAGTTGACGAGTCGCCATCCGCAGAACATATGGCAGAGAGTGTCGGCGCAATGCTTCAGGCGTTTACGGCGCATCGTCTGTATGAAGCCTTAGCAACATAACAACGTATTGGAATCTATCCAGTGACAGGATGTCGATGGATAGATTTGGCGTTGAACTTGCCGCTGTCGCGGTATGCGGATTGCACTGCAACGGCGGCCTCCTTTGCCTAACATCGTAGCAAATCGTCACTGCCGGTCAAACAATTTCGCGCCCAAGGAAAGTGCCACAGCTTCAGCGGATGGATGATGTTGTCCGAACAGAAAGGCAGTATGGGCGGCCCAAGCGCATCGGCGGCGGGCTCGCCCGGAGACGAGTTGAATGGAAGGCGGCCCGGTGGCGATAAGTTTCATGGTCAACGCGGTCTCCGAGGCGGGGCGCGAGAGAGCACGTGGAACATCGGACTGTATAAGCCCGCGACCTGGTAGATGTCGCGGTCGAAGATTTGCCGCCAACTGGGGCGCTTGCTGCTTTGAATGCAGGCAAGCTCGCCCTCACAACGCGGACAACGGAGTTCGGGTTGTGAACTGGCAATGACTGGATTTGTCATCTCGTCGACGGGTTCTTCGGCTGGCTTCGGGCACTGCAGTTCACGACATCGATTGAGATAACTTTTTCGCTTGCGGGAATGGTAGCCACCATAGGAACGGGACCTGGTAAAGCCTTTGGGTAAGATGTGAGTTGTCCATCGCGTCATAAACTGATCCGCGGCGAGGCGGAATGGCCGCGGCTTGTGCATGCCGCGTCGCTTTTTGCCCGAAGCTCGTTTGGGCCGGGCCCAGAACCAGACTTCGTCCTGGTTGGCACGAATGATGCGGCTGTCGGCGATCGGACCGCCGGTCAGGTAACGGGCCAAGTACTTGATGACATTCGCCGGGTCGCTGTGGCCGCTGGGAGGGCCTTCGATGAACACGTTCCAGTCAGTCGCTTCGAGCTCGTTGAGCCAGGCGTCGCGTTGAGCTGGACCGTTCAGAAACTCCACGCTTCCGCCGAGCTTGAGCGTTCCCTTGCGAAGCAGTCGTCTCAGACCGCGAACGAAGCACTTGCGAAAGGCCCGGCCAAGTTCGACATGATCGGTCAGGTACGGCTTCTTGCGACGGCGGTGCCTTGGATGTTTCGCCACGACCCACCGGTCCTCGTCGAGCGACGGTCCGGCTCCGGGAACCACCGCGTGAATATGCGGATGGTGTTCCAACTGTTGGTTTCATGTGTGGAGAATCATCAGTGCCGCCGGGTGGAACTTGCCCGTGCGGCGAAGTTCACTATCGAGAGCCCGCCAAGCACTTTGAAACAACAAGCTGTAAAGCTCGCTCCGATTTCCGAGAATCAACGACGAAAGTTTGTCGGGCAGCGTGAAGACGACTTGAAAGTACGGCACGCCGGGCAGCAGGACTTCGGCGCTCTTGTCCATCCAGTCCGCCCGCCTGGCTCCCCCACACTGCGGACAGTGCCGGTCGGTGCACGAGTTGTACACGTTGATCCGCGACCGACAACGGTTGCACTCATAGACGTGTCCTTTCAGGACCGCCGTGCGGCAGAGCAGAATCTTCGACAGGACGCTCTTGACTTGGGGATGCGTACGATTCCGCATCATGAACCGCGGAGTGAACTGCCGCAATAAATCGATCACCCGCGGCCGTTGCTCTTGGTCGGCGGATCGTCCTGTCGTGGCTCGGCCCATCGCGGACATTGCCTCACCGGCAACCAGTCGATCGGGCTGGGCGACCGGTCCAGATGCTGACGCCGGACGTGCAGGTAGACCATCGTGGTGACGAAGCTGGAATGTCCCATCAGTTTGCTGATGGTCAGCAAGTCCACGCCCGCTTCGAGCATTCCGGTGGCCCAACTGTGCCGCAACGTGTGTGGGGTGACGGCCGGCTTGGTGATTGCCGCCTTGGCCACCGCCAGCTTGCATGCTTTCTGGACCGTCGCCGAAGAGAGCGGGCTGTCGGGCGTCTTGCCGGGAAACAGAAAGTCCCGCGGCCGGTCGATCTTCCAATACGTTCGCAGTGCCTCGAGCAGTCGCGGGGATGCTGGGACAACTCGGGCCTTGCGCCCCTTGCCGTGGCGGATCGTCAGTTGCGAACGGTCGCCGTCGATGTCGGCCACCCTCAGGTGCGTCGCCTCGCTGAGTCTCAGGCCGGCTGCATAGCAAGTCAGCAGGACGGCATGGTGTTTGGGGTTGTGAAGGCATTCGAATAACCGGCAAGCTTCTTCGTTGGAGAGCACAGTCGGCAGTTTTTTGGGTCGTTTGCCGAATGGAATGTGTTTGATGGCCCAGTCCTTGCCGAGCGTCACGGTGTACAGAAACCTTAGGCCACAAACGGCTTGGTTGAAGCTGCTCCAGGAAACTTTCTTCTCATTGACCAGGTGCAACTGATACAACCGGATCTCTTCGGGGCCCAGCCGGTCTGCGGTCTTGCCGAAGTGCTGGCAGAACTTGTCGACGTGGTAGGTGTAGGAGTCGATGGTACTGGGCGAGAAGTTCCGTAGTTGCATGTCCTCGGCCATCCGCTTGATATAACCATTCATTCGTTTCTTAAAGGGCGTCAAGGCTGCCTCGCTTGGTAGAGTTGCTGGATCGGCAATTGGCCATTCGGCCTGACTACCGGAAGCATGCTTCAGAACAAGGCATCGCGCAAGTAGAAACTTGACGGGCGGGGCAAGAATGCCAGATATCATCCTCAGAGAGACATTACAGCGCGGACGACTCTCATCGCGCGGACGACCCTCATCGCGCGGACGATTGTTCCAGCGCGGACATTCCCTACAGCGCGGACGACCCGAATGAGTGGTCGAAGAAAATGACTTCCGCGAAGCGGCTTAGTTC
>BPJP01000027.1 GCA_026004675.1 Gemmatales bacterium | reverse complement strand
GGAGGTAGGCAATCGGTTGATTTAAGTCTAGCTTTGCAGGGAATCCTTCTCTCTGGGAACCACTTCGTGACTCGCGCAGGCGATCCAAGGTTTTCCAATCAGGGCGAAACCGGCATGGCAGCATTACTGCACACCGACGCTGCCTGGCTCCCACGCTAAAACAACATCGCTTCGCGTGTGCTGAATTCGTTCCGCTGGCGACGGTCGATGGGGACCGAGAGATTACAATCTCAGTGACTTTTGGTGGCAGATATCGAGAGAAATCCCCTGCGGTCTCGCCACCACGTGATGACAGAGCCATTGTCATTTTTTGGCTAATCCTGACTAAATTCGGTACAGATACTGAGTGCTCAGTTACAGGTTGCATAGGAAGGGCCCATCCCTGGGCGATGCCATCAATCAAATCAACCCTCGCCTGCCGTCGCCAATTCGTCAGACGGGGGAGTGACGTCGATGATTTGCCCTTCGCGGTAGTCGGGATGATGCGAGGCGACGATCACGGCGCCGAGGCGCGGGTCGTAAACGGCGACGGCGGCGGCCGCCGACCCGTGCAGCCGATGCAACGCCATCCCATACCGCCACACCGGCGCCCGTCCTTCAATCACCACCACACTCCCCCGAGCAATCTCCGGCACCGCCGGCAACGGCTCCTCCGGTGTAATCGGCCGGTCGACGCCGATGGAATAGAAGACGATGTCTGGGTTGTCGGCTGTGGACATCTCGTTTCCATTCATGTAGTTCAAATTCAGTTGTTTTCCGGTCGTTCAATGTAAACCGGGGCCGATGTCGTCGACGATGAATTGCTGATTGTCAAAATGGCCAAACGCCCGCCAGGCGCCTTGGTCTGCCCACAGATCGCACTCGTGCGTTGAGGGCGGTCGTGGATTGCCTTTCAACTGTTTGAAGTCGAGTCGGTTGATGGCTCGGTTTTGACCTGAGTCGAGGTAACGCGACAGATCGTCCATACGTTGATTGAACCGTTCGCGCAAGTCAGGCTGCAGGTTTTCGGCTTCTTGCATGACTTTGACAGAAATGACGAGCTTTGAGCTGATCGGTTCCAGAATCCTCTCGCGATAGAACTCGCGTTTATGGCGTTGCCAGATCAGCCGCCCCCAGGGCGACAAATCGACTGCGTTATCGAGTCGATACAAGAACGTCTCCGGAATCCCGCGCACCTCATCGGTTGTGCACGTCGCTTGAGGATCGTCCAGCCGCCGAAACACAGCCAGGTTATTGCGAATCGCGTCGGTGGCAGCTTCTTCGATCTGGATGGGCAATCGAGAAATTTGAAGCAACTGGTTGCCCGTTTCAAAAATGTAAACGAGTTCGTCCGCGTAAAACATCCCGAGAGTTTGCATGAATCCCTGCAACGATTTGAACCCGCCGACAAGATTGAACACGATGTGGTACTGCTGCTCGCGGTAGCCCGGTAACGTTGCCTCACACCATGCGACCAGTGAGTTCAAGCCCGATTGAAAGGACTCCAAATCGGAAGTCCTCAAGTCATCGACTTTCTGAGACTGCGCGCTTACGCCTTTTTGTCTCAGCCAGCCGGCCAAAAGTTGAGCGACTTGCTCGCCTTGCCAGGTGTCGGTGTGGATCAGGATGTGATGATCAGCCTTCGCCTTTTCCAGCCTGTCGTCGTACAGCCCAAGGATGCCGTTTAACTCGGCGGCCATTTGCCGAATGTTATTGGCGTCGGAGATGTCATCGAGCCGGGCCTTTTGTTCGCGAAGCCGCTCTTCGATTCGCGAACGTGTTGCTTCGTCGAGTTCATTTTCCTGGCAATTCGTGGTGGCGTACAAGACCTTTCGCAGATCCGACGCGGCACCATTGGTGAGCAGACTTGTTCCACAGGTCGAAACAATTAACGATCGCTGCATGCTATGGCCTTTCTGAGAAACTGGCGGCGTCTAGGACACATAGCCCGAACTCCAGATTCGACGATAGTAAAGCGGAAAAAGAAATCCTTATCCAAAAGCAGTCGAGCGAGAGTGGACTTGGTTGCCGCTCTCATTAACTTTGGTCTGGATTGAGCCGTTTCACCAAGTCACGAACAGCTTTCGCCCTGTACTTAGGTTTCTCGTTCTTTCCTTTGGTGGCATCCGGATCGTCCCAGACGCCTTTGTATTTGGGAATGGACTCGAGCCAATCGCGGATCCAGTCGAGGCAGTCTTGGGGTGGATCGGGGTGCTCGTCGGCGAACTTCTGTAATGCGGATATCATGTTGTTGTCGCCAGCCTCATTCCGCCAATTCTGATCTCGTTTTAATTGTTTAAGTTTGCGTAGTGGTTCGGAGTCGTTTGCCAACGATGCTTCGAAAGCCGCTACTTCTTCCTTCTCCTTCCGCGCTGCTTCCTCTTCCTGCCGCCGCTTTTCGGCTTCCGGATCAGTGACGAGCCGCCCGTAACCGCTCGTTGTCTTGCCGCCAACGCCCCAATCTGCAAGTGCCGCGCGCAGCAACTGTTCGACAAGGACCAACCACTGCTCTTTTGTTTCGTCACCAAATTCAGGCCCGCGCCACGACACGACGAAGTCAAAAGCCCCGGTGACGGATACAAAGGGCACGGGGGTTGGCGAATCGAAATCGGTGGGCGTCACACTCCCGTCGAGCCAGGCGAGGTGATGCGGTGTCATGACATCCAGCACGAGGGGCTGGTCGGAGGACTCGGGAATAAACCAAGCGTCGTGGAACACGATGCAGCCCGAGTCATCGGTGGTGCCGAAGAGTAAGCGGTGGAAGTTGTCATCGGGCTTAGGCCCTTCGTTGGCCAAGTATTTTCGGTATGCCTTGTTCTCCTCTTCCGAAGGCGGTCGGAATCGTGCATCCGCCGCGCCCCAAACCTCTGCACAATAGTGTGACGCGATGCCTTTCAGGGCCGACCCAGGAATAATGGGCACACCGTAGATATGGTTGAGAGTAATCCCGGTTTCCAAAACATTTTCGGATCCCAACCCGACAATCAACCGGCCTTCTGTGACCAGTTGAAATCGATGTGATCGGAACGAAAGCCCATCGCTTCGCCGGTTGAACGCATTCTTATACAGTACGCTGCTGGCAGTGCGCCTGGCTGCTGCCGCAGCAGCATCCAGAATCGCTCGCTTCTCCGTTGGGTTCCCATTGTCGCCAGTGGCTTCTTCGGCCAGATACCGTTGTAGCAACAATCCGGCATGTTCTCCGCGGTCGGCGCGACGTCCGCGCATTTCAACGATTGCAGTCCTCATTCTTCGTCGCCTCCCAAGGCTTCTACGTAACGTTTCAACCATTCCGCCGCTCGCAGTGTATGGCGACTCAAGATGACATACTGCTGCAAGGCGGATTCACTGGCGGCGCGCCGCAGCGCCTCTGCTGTCTTAAGCTCGGCGCATCCGGACTCGGTTAATGTGCTGCACAGATCGTTCAGATAATCGCTCTCCTGTTTTGCCATCGCAAAGGCTACGGCCTGAGCGAGACCGCATGCGTGGACGAGGGACGGGAATTTCTTGGCGAACGTGGTGTATTCACGGAACTTTTTTTCGTTGAGACCGTTCTTGCGAGCTTCCACACGCGGAAAGGCCGCGCGACTGACACGCTGACTTCGCGTTTGCATACTCATTTGTTACCTCCGTTTAAAGGTTGGAAGACGCAGCGGACCTGTCCCATGCCGACAGTGGCCTTACCTCCCATTTGCAATTGGATTGGACTAGATGCGAACTTGTCCAGAAGTTGGTCTCTTGTGACCTTGATTTCATTCTCTCCATAGCTCAGGAACACGCGTTCACATTGAAGCAAGCCTGCCAGAATGGTCTCCGTGGGTAGGGCTTCCTCAGTCCAGAGCTGTCCGCTTGCCACTGTCTTTGTTTCACTGTCGATGCGAACTCGCGTATGAACTTCCGTGGCAGTTTCGCAGAGGAAGTCGAACAAGTTGCCTGGAATAACGACAAACCGTTTTCGGAATTCCCTCTGCCAGTTCGCGTCGTCGGGAAAAACCGCGTTGGCTATGCGCTCCGCCCATTGGGTTGCCACGTCGCATGCCCGTGCATCTAGGTCAAGATCTTCAAGGTAGATCTTCTGGTCTTCCGCTAAGACGCTGTCCGTGGGGCAGTGGGCGGTGGCGTCTGCAAGGTCGTCCGGAAGTGGCGGCACGGTATCCTGGTTGGCGCCACCAAGTGTCAACAACCGTTGCAGGCGTTTGAGACAAAGTGGAGACGTCACCCACGCGAACGTGCCGCGAAAGCTACGCACGGGCAGACAAACGAGCTGCGCGTCGGTGGGAACAAGAGCACCGGCATTGGAGCTGTTGTCCGATCCCGCGCGACCGAAAGCGGCGCGCAGGAGTCGCGATTCCTCATCGTCGCCCTCTCTTGCGCCCGACGTGGCACGAAAATGGTCCGCCCAGACACCTTTAATGGCGGAGCCCCGGATTAGTGGCCAACCAGTGACACTATCGCGATCGATCGGCAAATCGACATAGCCAACCCCTCGTCCAATGCCCACATGTGTCGGGCTGAGCGTATGAATCCAAATCATGCGATTGCTCATGCGAATCTCCTTGGCTTTCGTGCTTTCGTAGTACTTGTTCATGCGATGTGGTGACCGTTACCAGGTGCCCCAGACTGCCAATCCGAAACCGTCTCTGCAATTCTGCATTTGGTCGGAGACGGATCTTAACCAGCCGTGAGTTCCGAGTGATGACGCGTCGCCTTCGACCCTTTCAAAGAAATAGATGGCACCGGCCGGGACCATGCGCTGAACCGGCTTCGGGCCGCGCGGTTTTGCGAGCGACCAGCCGGACACTGCTGTCCAGCGCTGGTTGCTTACACCGACCAACTTGAGCCGCGGCGCACCGTCGAATGGGCGACCTTCCAAAGAATTGCGATCCAGCCACCCGGGAAGCCAGCCCCCGTCAAAGATGCCGGGAGTGACCAACTGCATTCGAATCTTGTCTGCATTGGCAATTTGCGACCTCAGCTCATCGGGACATTGCCAGATCTGGTCGGCTTTTTCGTCAGACATTGACCGCCAATAAGCCAACCGCCGTTCCCCGCCAAACGGATGCCAGATAGAAAGCGACCCGGCATGTGCGAAGTCGCCGTCGTCGATGCATGCGCGGCAGACGAGAGAAAGCTCTACGTACGAAGGACTTTCAGCGGATCCATGAGTAAAGGCCGGCAATCGTCGCAGATTTATTGCCGCTGTCGAATAGATCTGGCCCTCTTCAGCCGCACCGGTGCGAGCATTGATATGCACATGGTCGCGGCGTTCCTCTATAGGCCTTTGAAGGAATCGTCCATTCAGGTTTACCGGTCTACCGGCCAGCCAATCGTACAGTCGGTCGGCCGGCCACCAGTGCGGAATTGTCGCTGGCTTGAAGTCATCGGCCACATCATCAAACGAGAGCATGACCGGTTTCAAAGGCGCGCCGCCTGGAAAATCGCATCCGCCATCTTTGACTTCTTGTGGCGTTGTACGTAGCAACGATGGGGCCGCGTCTTCGTGCTTGGGGGGCATACCAACAGCATCCGCCGGCGCCGGCAAATAAAGCGTGCCGTTTCCAAATGGAAAGATGCCGGAAATTGAAACATCTAGGAGTTGTTGCGGAATGTTCCCGGTGAAATCGAGTTTATCAGTCGCTTTAACGAGCGCCGTTCGAAACGAGCCGGCCACGACCGAGGGCAATGGCCAGTCCAAACAATGCATTTGGTTGCCCTGACCGGCACCAAATGGACGGCCATCCCGCGCGACGATCGGATCGTGAGCGATCACTTCGATTGTGATCTCAGGCATCATGCAACCTCCTTTTGCGAAGTCTTATTTCGCGCGGCCTGTTTGTTCGCGGCTGCGATCTGTCGCGCCACAAGCAGGCGATGAGCGAGTTCGAGCAAGTCGGACGGCAACGAAAGCTCGTCCAGGACCGGCTGGAGTGCTGTCACGACTGAGCCCGTAGTACTTTTCTTCCTTTTGCATACGCGCAAAACGTCGGCACGCATTGCGCGACCGACCCGCGTACGCTGCTCTTGCGTATCCTGCGGCCACGACTGATAATTGCGGGCGAGTTCCCGCAACTCGTAAGGAAGTCCTGCGGGAACGATTCCCTCATTCAGCATCGTAGCGAGTCGTTGCAGCTTCTCATCCGGATCGCTATCCCAGCGCCCTCGGACTCGGATCGGCGACCCGCCACGCTTGTAGAGATGCACGGCGAGACCGTTGCGGTCCGGGGTTTTGGCGTCCTTTTCGGCACCGCGGCCGTAGTTCAGTAGTGTTTCGAGATTCTCCATAAAGTGACCGATCGCCAGCCCCACAGACAAAGTCGGCGGTTCGCCTGCGGCGCTCTTGTAATGTTTCAGGCGGGCGCCGAAGTCGTCGTGCAGTGCCCGAGCACACTGAAGAGCCAAGTCGACCGGAACGAACGCCAGAACATCGTCGCCTCCCGCGTACACAAGAACACCGTTGTGTTCGCGAATGATGTTGTTGGCTTCATCCGCAAATCCAGCGAGCGTGGTCGAGAAAGTGCGGTTTTCTCCGGGGGTTTTCAGTCGAGAGATCGCTTCTCCCATTCTGTCTCCGTCGGCCACCAGGACCGCCAGATAGGGATTCACTTCCGGCAGTTTCTTCAGTGCGTTGCGCAGTGGAACAAGGCCACTAGTCGCAAGATCTGTTTCCTCGAGCCACTCGTGATGTCGACTCGGAAAAACTGCCGTACCTTCGAAAGGGAACACTTCGAACTGAGGAAACTTATGTATGTCCAATTGATGGACCACCTCTTTACCAAGTGCCTTACAAGCAGCGGCGACTTCTTCTAGCGCGTCCGATCCTTGGTTGCCGCGAACCCACGGGTCGGCGGCGATGCGCGACACAGACGGGTAAGGACGAGATCCGCCGGCAATGCGTTTGACCAGCCCCACAACGTCAAGCTGCTCACCGCGTTTGACTCGCAATTTCGCTCGGTAGCGCGCTGGCCACTGGTCTGGATGTTTCAGGACAGATTCGCGCAGTCCATCCAAGGACGACTTGGGGACTCCCGCTCGTCCTTTGGCGGGGAGGAAATCACGACACGCTTTGCGCCCGGCGAGCAGTCGCATGACGCGTCGACGGCTATCCGCGTACGTCTTATCATCTGGGTAATCGACCCAGGCGGCATAGAACTCAATGACATCGTCGACTTGATCGTTCCAGATATCATCTCGAATCACACCGTCAGCTTCATTTCGGGCTTCGTTGGCAAATTCAAGCCAACGTTCCTGTGCAGCTTTTCGCGCTTCTGCGGCGACATCCTTTGGCTCTCCATCGGGTAATTCGGCGAGAATCACGTTGGCAACATTCGACGCGTTCGACGATGCGGGAAAGATGAGCTTTCCCCCTTTCGCCTCGACGGACTTCGCCACCGCGCGGCTGATTTCGGACAATAGATAGGAGCCAAACCACAGATCCCGTGTTCGCCTCGCGGCCGCAATGAACTCTTGCACCGGCCCAACGCTGATTGCGAGTAGATGTTTCATGGTCATTTTTGCTCCGTGTATCTCTTGCTTGACGTGATGAACGCGACGAGGCCATCAATCGCGTCTTCTTTACCGCGCATTGGCCTAACTGCACGCACATGGGGTCCAACGAATGCTGATTGAGGGAATCGCTGATTGAGGTCGCCACTAGGCGGAATAACTCCACCTCCGCGCAAACGGAGACCGCCAGGAAATGTTACTGGTAGAAGAATGATTGCGGCGTGCCATGCCCCCTCCCAGCGGATCGGGCGGGTCAAGATCGGAGACGCCATTCGTTCACCTGGGTCACCGTTTGCCAAGACTGGTTCGAGTTGGACATCCTTCGGGTCTTGGTTCGGGTTGGCCGAGCTTTTCTTCCCAGGCGCGTCCGAGAAATGGAAGTTGATTGGCAGTCCTAGCGCGGCTCGAGGAAACGATGGAATTACGCTCGAAGGGACAATAGGGGTAGAGTGATCGTGAGGATTTGCGTCTGCGGGGACTCCGGAACTGCCCGACGGCGTGGTCGGGCGCAAGGAACAGCCAGTAATGTGACGGATCGAATCGGCCTCCGGCCAATAACTCCGCCCCGGCACGTTGATCGTCCTAGCCCCCTTTTTTGTGTGGATGGTTTTGGGGTGTATCGCACCTCGTGGCGTCTGACGAAACTCACGGTAATCTCCAACGGATTGTTTCCATGCATCCAATGGAGAACGGCACTTGTCCCCCAAAAAAATACGTACTCCGACATTTCTCAGAGCGGAAACGACCGAAGAATCTAAATAGACATCGTCATTCGTACTGGCTATTGCGCCACAGCCACGCCTAGTTCGCGCTCCGAGGCCGCCCAACGTCATCCAAAGGTGAATGGCGCCTTCAATATCCGGTCCAATATCGTCGATGGTTTCCGGGAGCTGCGATTGTTTCGACTTAGCTCTTTGTTCATTTTGTTTCTTTCGTCGGGCGTTCAGCTGAGCTTGTTTGAGCCATTCAACTTCAAGAGTGAATTCGGCGCCTTCCTTGATAATTTTGTTGCCGTTCTCGATCGCCGCAAACAATGCGTACGCGGCAGGGCTGAATCGATCACCATATGTCGGAACAGGATCAACCAGTTTGACTCTGTGGCACTTGGAAACACGAACCGTCAGCGGACTGGACGCTTCGGTGTCACCGAAAACCTCGGATTCTCGGCCACGCAGTTGCGAAACTGAGAGATGGTTGTTTCGGAGTCTCCACCAATAATGCAATTGTCCTCGAATGGCCGTGGGCCGTATTGAAAACGATGGATCGGGCTGGCCGGCTTCTACTCCGCCGCCGAACATGGGGGTGATCAGCTTGATCCGATACGTGCGTTTTTCTACGCCAGGCAGTTCCGCTGTGGGTGCGGCGGGAACTTTCAACTGTCGCAAATCATCAAGTCGAGGCATCGATTTTCCTTTCTCGTTCGTGGTTTCTTTCATAAGAACGCATATTCATGGGGCGCCATGACACGTTTGGCGGTCCGTCGACTCCAGTTTTGGCCGAATCTCGGCCCAAACAGTGCGGAGTTCTTCGAGCACGCCGGGGACCATGGTCTTGATTTCTTGGGCATCTCGTGGATTCTTGCGGAACCCAGCGTGCAACAAGTCGTTGCGGAGGTTTGCCAACGTGTATGGGGGATCATTCCACAGTCTTCGCAGTTTCTTTCTTGCCGGGACACCGGACCACTGACCCCGCCGCGGAGACTCTTTGACTGTTTTGCCGGTCTTCGGGTCCTTGACTTTGCCTCCGGTCAGCAATAACTCCATGTCCGCACGTTCGCGCAAATTCTGGGGATCGACACCGAAGTAGATGCAAAGCACCGACGGGAGCCACTCGCGGGCCAATGCCAGCGCCTGCACAAACTGTTGTTGCTGCGCACACCATTCGACCATCCGTAGTTGTGCCTCGAGCACCTCGACCGGGTTTTGTGAATCGGCGGAAAACGCGCCATAACTCTTTGCGACGTGATCGAGCATTTCTTCGAGCGGGGGAACATCGGCCGCAATTTCCGTTGCTGCACTCTTGATCGTGTCGCGGAGTCGCGAGGACGACTCGATGACATCAAGCGGACGAAGCAATTGAAGGCAGTCAGACAATTCAAGAATGTTATCGCGAAGCGCGGCCACTTTGCCTGTCGCGTTACGCATCAACTCGGCCAGCGGTACGCCGAATCCCGTCCTCTGAAAATGGTCGGCAGCAACAATCCAATCAAACAGGCCGACGAACGGCGTAAGTTCGAATACTGGGCTAACATTGGTCTCTCTATCTCGTGCTTCGAATGCCCCATAAACCAGATGCATCACCCTTGCCTGCTTAACATGCCGTAAGTAGGCGGCAACCAGCAATCCAAGAAGAGGCAACGAGCGAAAACCGTGTGTGATGTCGATTACCAAGTCATCAGCCTCGTCGACGCGATCGACAATTGCATCAAAGATCTGCCAAAGCTCAGATTCGCTCGCCCCACTAGCGATAGGAACCGGAGTTGCGTCAATCTTGTCGCTAAGCTCTTTCCAATTCTGATGTTCCTGAGCTTGCTTCGTCAAAAAGACGAGAACTTCGTCGGGCTGCAACCATTCGACCAATGCAACAGGAAAGAGGCGTGTATCCATGATCGAGGACTCGTCGCCCCACTTGTACCTGGTCGCTGAATAATTGTTAATGCCGAGAAACGTAAGCAACTTCATCCCTTGTTCTCCTCGTAGCATCGCTTCGATATCGGAAACGCGAGTTCACAATGGTCCGACATTGACCTTAGCCGTTCCGGCGGG
>BPJP01000026.1 GCA_026004675.1 Gemmatales bacterium | reverse complement strand
GGCCTCGGTGGTCAGGCCAGCTCGGCCCAGTTCGTCGTACACCACGTCTTGGCCCACGTTGTTCGGATCGCGGACCGACAGTTGGTTGCCGGCCGCGTCGTAGGTGAATTGAGTCACCTGGCCCAAGGCGTCGATCGACTGGATCGTCCGCCCGGCGCCGTCGGTCAGCGATCGGGTCACGCCGCCGGCGGCATCGACGTTGCGGGTCACCAGCACATCACCCAGACCGGCGATCGTTTTCTACCCCGTCGTACACCTGGCACGACCAGGCAAGCAGGCTGTTGCTGCCATCGATCTGGCCGCTCATCACCGTCCGTCCGGCCGCATCGGCGATGGTGAACGAGGCTTCGCCCGCCGCGTTGATGACCACCGAGGCCGAGCCGGGGGCCGTAGCGTCGAACTGGATCGACAGGCTGCCATCGCCGACCGGATCGGCCAGTTTCGCCAGGGCGGCGGTCAAGTTGATCGCCGACCCGCCCAGCGGTGGCGCGATGCCGCCCCGCGTTGTCCAACCCCTGGCCGTCGGCCAGGTTGTTGTCGTACAGGTACTGCGTCGTGTGCGAAATGCCTCGTGTCACCATTCCTGACGTGAACGAACTCGAGGCCAATGGTCTCCTGTTTGCCCTCCTTCCGGGCTTCTTGACGTATGTCGTAGTGCATGCGCTAACAAACCGCGAACGTCCACTTGAGACGGTTGAAGCAGTCTTGCACGCGCTTGGATACACCCTGTTGGTTCACGCTTTGTGGTGGATGCTTACCCGGTGGTCTTGGCTTCCGACTCCCGATTTAGTTGGGTTGTCCTTGTCCGCGCTAGTGGTGGGCCTCCTGATTGCGAAGCTCAGCAATAGCGGAAAAACCTTTGAATGGCTGCAGAAGTTCGGGATTTCCAGCCAGCCGCCTTGGCCTTCGATTGGGATACAACATTTCGCACAGCTTGGATGGAGGACCGCGAGTATGCCGTTATTCACTTACAGGATGGTCGAAGAATCATGGGGGCAGTCCGCGGCTACTCGTCTAGACAAGCAGGGTGGACACGTCGCGCTCCGCGATGCCCGGTGGCTCGCCGACGACAAACAAGAGGAAGAAGAATTGGATCTACATGCATGTCCGTTGCTGTTGGTGCCCGGCGAGGAGATCCGTTTTTGTGGAGTTCTTACCCGGAAGAAGTGAAAATGAAGACAGTGAAAGCTAAGGACGACTCATCTTCGCGGCCCGTTTCGGCCCGAGAAGACGGACAAGACAGGACAGCAAACGCACAAGCATGGAGGTTGGAATCCTCCTCCGAAAAAGACGCCACCACCGCCACCACCACCGCCGCCCAAACCGAAGAGCGAATAGATCTGCCATATTCAGTCATCAATTGATTGCGAGAACTCCGATGGCGGGAAACTAAGCGATCCCGTGCTGTCGCCATGTATGGTAGAGTGACGAAAGTACGTCTCTCAGGTTTATTCGTTCATGATTGGAGAGTGATCAACTGATCGAGGGTCGCGGTGGGTTGGTTGGGGATGTGGGATTCAAGGTCTTGCCCTCCAGGGTCCGGGCGGTTCCCAGTGCATGTCGAAGGGCTGGCCCGCTACGAGGGCCTCGGTTAGCGGTACCAGGAATTCGCGAATCGATGTGATGGCTTCGACCAGATCAGACGGAGCAATCTCAAGTCTTGACTTTCGCAAAAAGCCTCGCCATTGAGTCTGCTTCACGGTATCCCCAGCGAACTCCAGTGTAAATGCGACTGGATTCGGATTCATCTTCGTGTGCCGATTGGCGAACGTGCGAGACACTGCCTTGGCCAGCGATGGACCGTCAAATGCGAATTGCCGTGAGAGCATCCAGAGATCAAAAAAGTCCTTCATCCGGCTGTTCAGTTGACCGAGCTTGACCATCGCTTGGTACTTCTCCGCGACCACCGTTTCTCTGGGGTAGGCTCGCAGTCGCGGCCCGGCCAGTTCCAGAATCGTTGGATAGTCCGTCAGGTGGGCGGCTGGTTCGACGACATCGCCGAACCCGATATCGGTTTGCATCGCGATGCGCGCGTTCTGCAGGAATCCCAGAAACGTGACGCGAACCCCGGAGTAGTCAGCCTCCTCCTTGATGACCTCTCCCGTCACACTGTCCACATCGAACGTCAGACCATCCGGCTCGACCTCCTGCCGGCAGATGTCACGCATCACCGGCACGATAGCATCGACATCGTTGTTCATGTGGGCCAGCAAATCGATGTCCCTGGTCGGGCGCGAAGCAAGTGCCCCCCAGATGTTGAACATCAACGCGCCTTTCAGAATGAATCGATCCCTGTGAGGCGATTGCGACAGGCGATAGAGAAACCGTTCCATCGCATAGTACTGCAGAACTTCCTGGAACGGGCGTCCGCTGGCTTTTGCGGCGTTCATCAGCCGCTGGCGAACCGAGGCAGCGACGTTACGGCGGGGGTGGTCCGTCAAAGCACCGCCTCCAGATACGGAGTCATGACGCGTTTGACGCGGCAGATGTCCGCGAAATGCATCAGGCTTTCCACGTTCACGGCACCCGATCGTCGGTAGGCCTTCAGCGCTTCCAGTGCCGTGTCGAGACCAATCCGGTTCCGGTATTTGAAGCAGTCCGCCAGCGTCTTTTCGCGACTGTAGACGCGGAGCTTGACGTCATCGACCGTGTGGACCTCGATCCCGGAAGAGTACGCGTCGCCGCTGAACCAAAAGTGCCGCACGGGTGGGTAGTCTATCCGCGGCGCTTCCGCGTTGCGCGGAATGGCGACGTAGATTTCGTGGGGAATCTGCGTTGTCAGCTTGTGCCAGGCAAGTGCCGAGATCAGGCACAGCACTCCGTCCGGGATTCGGATCGCGACCGTGACGAGGTCCGGTTCCCCCAGTGGCGGAGCGTCAGCCAGCCGAAACAGGCCCCGACTCAGTTGCTCGATCCGCCCTTCGTCCCGCAGTTCGTAAAGCGTTCGGGGATGAATCCCGGCATTCAGAGCGTCCCGCGTGCGCAGCAGTCCCCCGGCCGCACGAAACGCCTCCAGCGCCGCGGCGATCGCTCTTCGTTCTCGAGATTCGTCTTTCGGTTTTGCCATATGGATAAGTATACCAGCAGAAACGCGATTGTGCTGGCATTTTTATCCATTATTCACGAATGCCGCAATGCTACCAGGGGTCGTCAACCAGCCTTCCACTGCGATAACCCACGGCAGGAATTACGATCAGGCTCGTTCATTCATGACTGGAGAGAGATCAATTGGTCGAGAGTCGCCGTGGATTGGTTGGGGATGGGGGTTTCGAGGGAGAGGATGCGGCGAGAGGTGTGCCAGATGTCGATGATGTAGATGCCGAGGCCAGAGGTGAATGATGGTTGGCGGACGAGCTGGAGTTCGGCGTAGCCGTTGGAATCGGTGGTCGCTTCGAGGCATTGAGTCGACAATACGGCGGCGGGAATAGTGGAATTGGCGTCCCGCAAGCGTGCTTTAACGATGGCACCGGAAACCGGGTCGCCGTTTTGATAAACGAACGCTTGCACGACGCACAGGTCGGGCCCGGCGGGCGGACTGACGGC
The DNA here is from genome assembly GCA_026004675.1 of Gemmatales bacterium. Classification (GTDB taxonomy): domain Bacteria; phylum Planctomycetota; class Planctomycetia; order Gemmatales; family Gemmataceae; genus BPJP01. The sequence goes on along the minus strand of BPJP01000026.1, from coordinate 8,059 downwards.
TATCGGCATCAAGTTGAACACAGGCGTCTGGTCACCGTTGACAATCAGGGTGCTCAGTAGGTTCTGAAACCCGCGTGCACTAATGGCGACTTGCCACGTGCCGGAACCGACAGCGAACGCGACCTGCCCGGCCAGGTCGGTGACTTGCGTTTCCGACTCGCCCGATCGAAACATCCGCACCTTCGCGTCGGCAATCGAGGCCTCAGCTAACACGGGCACGTTGGCCGCCAAGAGGGCCAGAGCCGCGTCCGTAGTGGTAGGTCATTACAGCCGACTGCTCGAATACCTCTTAGTCGGTCACGTCATCTAGTTCGACTGTTCTAGATGTGTCTTTTGTTTATGTTTAATGGCGTCAGGCGTTTGCGCTGTTTCCAATGGTAGACGCGGGCAAGTTCGTTGCGGATCGGCGTTTTTTGTGTTCGATCAGTATGCGAGAGAGAGTACCGCATTGGCACCGCCGCGCAAAGACAGAGCTGACGCCTTCCCGGATTTGTTGCACCGTGATGGCCGGCATCCATTTTTTTCCCGTCAGACTTCGCTCATGGCGCGTTGGTTGCATTCTTCACCTGAGGCGCTACCGAGCATTCCTCTAACAACTCCTGTTGGCGCGATTCGTATCTGGCTTCCATGCGTATGCTCCTTCCATGAAACACGATCTTGCCACAATTCACAGAAGTTTTTATCCAGATTTACCATGGATTACGTCAAGAAACTCAAACAGTCGAAATAACTCCTGGTGCAAAAAATGGGTGCAGCCTACATCAGACAGGAAGCCCACATCAGCAGGATACGCCACCTTTTCCCTCAACTCCAGAACACAACTTTCGAGAATGCATCGGGAGCCGTTTTCGATATACTATCTCGGGTGACCGACGGCTGTCAGCTTGTCGTCTGAAGCCCCTTCGCATTGTCAAACGCTTGTCAAATCAAACCAATTGATTTGATCGAATCGAGCAAATCAAGCGGTCCAATTGGATCACCCGATTCAAGGGAATCACACGAGTCAACTGAACGTAGAGATTCGTTTGGAGCATGTGAAGCATGCGTTCGGGAGGCCCTAAATGAGATCGAGGGTCTAAAGGCCCTGAAGGATGTAAGAGAATCGAGAAGTTCAACGAAAGTAGCCGGTGTTGCGATTACCGAAGTTGTCGGACGCGGATCCGCGAGTTTCAGCGGAAGGGTCGATCGATCCGCTGGGCATGTATTCAATCGCCGATGCTCTGGCGGTGCGGCTGGTGCCCGGAGTGCGCGAACGGCAGATGCATCCGCGGTTCCTCACCGCAATCGCGGTTTCCCTCTGGCTGTGCCGTGATTTCGATGAAGAGACGGTCGCGGCCGACGGCGTCAGTGAGCCTTGGCAAGTGTTCGAATGGTATCTGGTAGAGGGTCTGGTGCGCACGACGACCGATCGGCAGCGGTTGCGCGGTTTGCCAGGACAGGACAAGGCCACGCGGGCGGTTCGTGACGGAGTGCCGCTGTCGCGCAGCCGCTATCTCAAGGCACCCAACGTCTTCGGTTTCCATGGCGTCTATCGCACTTTGGCTCGCGACATCGGCATCGAAGTTGCCGGGCGGTTGGGTCAAGTCGGATACGATCTGTTGACAACGTGGGAGAAAGAGCAGGGACTGGACGGTTTCATCAGTTCGGGTGATGGCGAGGGGAATCGGATTCGGCGACAGATGATCGAGGCCATCAAGGATGGGCTGGCCGCTGGAGCCGTTGCTCGCCGCGACGGCTGGACGGGCTGGAATTTTTTAAGTGACCATTTGGACATCTACGACGTCGGAGCACAGGAATCGCGGATAATTTCTCGAGCGCTGCTGAATGATGCGAGCGGGTTTCGCGGCGAGCTATTGCGTGGATTGGTTCATCCGGAAGGCTGGAAGACATGGTGGGGCGAAGTGCAGCAGCGGTCGTTTTCCGAACGACGATTTCACGAGTGGATCATGTCCAGGGCCAGCCCGCAACTGAAAGAACTGCTTCGTGCGATCGATACCTACGAGCGGTTCTGCCGGTTGCTGCAGGATGCGTTCGACGATTGCCTGTTTTGCATGTCCCAGAACCGGCGGCGCGTTGCGCCTGAGGAATTCACCCGCCTACCCGGAGTCCGGCGGGCTGCCAGGGCGGTTCCTCGCATGTTTGCCGATGTCGCCGAGCTGCTTTCCCCGTTCGACCAGACGGTTCGTTTTGAAGATACATTTGCCGGCCTGGCCCAACAGGTACCCGTGGACGATTGGGTCGAAAGACTGCTCCAACACCACCGTCGCGTTCAGAACGCCAAAGCGCCGGCCGGAAAAGCCCCTTGGTTCGACCGCTTTGACGATGGAACGTGCATGATTCGGACGGCGTATGTCACCGAACACGGAGGCCGAAATGACGACGCGTACGTGCATGCTTACCGTACTAGAGCCCTGTCGTCCTTCGCTCGCGATCTCAGGTTAGGGGGATAGGTCATGGGCAAGAGGAAGCGGACAGACGAAAGCGCCGCGCGCGGCAAACTGCTGGACGCTTGGGTGGCTCCCGATTGGGCGGGCGATCCGGTGGGAGTCGTCGCCACCAGTTTCACGTTCACCCCCGCTTTCTTCGAAGAGGAGTGCCTGGCCAGGTTCCTCGGGCTCGAGTCCGATCCGATCGAGGATGGACCGGTCTATCTTTACGAACGCGAAGAGAAGATGGCTCAACTCTCTTGCGCGGCCGTCCTGGTGGATCAGCACCATTGTCAGGGCACGCGCAACCTGCGCTGGGATCTGCTGTCGGCGCGGTTGCGGCGCGGATTATTGCATGCCAAGGTCTGTTTGCTCTACTGGACCAATCTGGCGCGGCTGATCATCTCCTCGGCCAATCTGACCGAAGATGCCTATCGCAAGAACCTGGAGGTGTTCGGAGTTCTCGATTTTCACCCCGATAGCGACGTGCCGGTATCTTGCTTGACCGAGACGGTCGGGTTCCTACAGGAATGCGCCACGTACGCTTCAACGGACGGCATTAGCAACCCGGCCGTGAACCGTTGGAACGCGCTGTTGAATCGCGTCATGAACGAATGCAAACACTGGGGAGTTTTGGATGCGCAGGCGCGGCGGCGTGGGCTGCGCGTCCGCACCCTGTTCACCGGCCCAGATCGCCCGACGGCGTTCGAAGGACTGCGCGAATCTTGGCCGAGCGCTTCTCCGCCTGACGTCGCCAGCGTCGTAAGTCCGTTCTTCGATCGGCCAGCGGCCGACAATGCTCCGGCGCGCGAATTGTGGCAACTGATCCGCCAACGGGGTGACGCGGCGGTGCATTTCCATGTTTCCGGCGAGGATTTGCCTGAGGGAAAGGGCATACTGTTGCACGCCCCCAAATCGCTGTTGCTCGCTCAGCCGCCAGGACGTCCCGGTGCCACGACCGATTTCTATCGAGTCGTCCTGCCGGGCGGTCGCCCGTTGCACGCGAAAGGCATCCTGCTGGAATGCGATCGGTGGGGCATGTACTCGATCGGATCAAGCAATTTCACCAGCGCTGGAACGGGACTCAGCGCGCATCCAAACCTGGAGGCCAACCTCGTCTACCTGGTCGATTCGTACCGCGCCGCGGAAGCCTGGGAGGAACTGGTGGAGAGCTTCCCGGAAAGCGAGCCGGTCGACCTGGACTTGGACGTGAGGTGGTTGCCATTGCCAGCCGAAGATGAAGCTCCAGTCGACACCGTGCTGTTGCCACCGAGCTTTGGCGAGGCGATTTTCGACTGTGACGAGCAGCATCAGCCGACTCTACGTTTGACTTTCGCTGGCCCCCCTCCGGCCGGATGGGAGTTATTTACGGATGCAGACGAACAGCGATTGTGGGGTGAGCCGGAATGGACGGCGCAGGGTTCACCTGAGCAGTGCGATATTCCTTGGCGCGAGGAACGTCCGCCGGCCGGTTTGTGGGTGCGATGGAATGGAGCGGAAGGGGCTGCCTGGTGACCGATCAACGTGGCAAAGGCAGAAGTGTTGCCGGCGCCCGACGAACTGAAGCAACTGCCGTTGGATTTGCTGATCGCGATCCTCAGTTCGGCACGCCCATTGCATCGAGTCATGCACGATTACTTGCGTCGCTTTGAGCGGTCTGGCAAGCTCGAATCGGAGGGACCGTCCATTGATCCCCACCAACGTGTCGATACCAGCCAGTTTCTGCTGCAGCGAACGCGGCGCATTTCCTGGGCACTTGGCGCCTTGCGCAAGCGATTGGAACGACCGGTGGCCACGCTCGAGTGCTTGCGATGGCGGTTGCGGGGACCGGTTGGCGTTACCGCCCTGGCCGAAGCGCTCATCCGAGAGTCCCGTTCGGATGAAGAGCAAGCGTTTTTGATTGCCGAACTGGTCCTCGAGCTGTCCCGTGCACGTGTGGAAGCAAAGGAGGGTTGCGTGCCCCCTGCTGTGCACCTGCAGGAAATCCGCCAGGTTATTGCTGAGCTGCGCCGATTGGTGCCTGCGTTGGGATCAAATGCACCGGAGAATCTGCGGGTGTATGTGGAATCTGTGTTCGACGCCGTGGCGACATGAGCATGCTGTATCCGTTTTGCGATGACATCGATCTGTACGTGAAAGCGCGGATTTCGGCTGAGGATGCTGCGCGTCAACAGCGGACGGCGCAGGAGATTCTTCGACGGATGGCCGACCAGCCGGGCGTAATTCTGGCGGACGAAGTTGGCATGGGCAAGACTTTCGTGGCCCTGGCCGTCGCAGTCTCAGTCGCCTTGAATAATCGCGGCAAGCATCCGGTCGTGGTGATGACACCGCCTGCGTTGAAGGAAAAGTGGTGTGCGGACTTTTCGCTCTTTTGCGAGAAGTGTTTGCCGCCGTCTGTTTCTCGACGCATTCGATGGAGCACGGCGGATCGAGCGGTCGAGTTCCTCAAAATGGTCGACGATCCTCCCAGTCGCCGAAACTCGCTCATTTTCATGACGCATGGTGCGATGAGCCGTGGGCTGAACGATCGATGGGTCATGTTGGCTCTGATCCGCCAGAGTCTCTACCGCAAGCGAGGCATCGCCACACTTCGCCGCGCCCTGCATCGGTCCTTGGGAAACCTTTTGAGTATGAAATGGGTCGAGAAACATGATCCCGACATCTGGCGCAAATTGCTCGAGACCAATCCGGACAAGTGGTTGAAGATTCTCGAGCCAATTGGATTAGCGGACGATGATCCGGTACCTAAACCGGTTATCGACGCCCTACCCGGCGTCGATACGGACCTGGTCTTCGAAGCCGTGCAACAGATTCCGCGGCGGTGGTCGGACAACTACGACATGTACCTGAACCACGCCCGCTACGTGATCAAGGACGCGACCAGGGCGCTGTGGGAGGAGTGCCTAGCGCGAACCCGTCTGCGGCTGCCTCTGCTGATCCTGGATGAAGCGCATCATTTGAAGAATCCGAAAACTCGGTTGGCTTCGTTGTTCCGCTCGGAGGAAGCGTTGGAGGACGCGGAGCAATTCGCTCGAGGTCCTCTGGCCGGCGCGTTCGAACGCATGCTGTTTCTGACGGCCACTCCGTTTCAACTGGGACACCACGAGCTGTGTTCGATCATCGATCGATTCGACGGTATTCGATGGACCGGTGTGCGAGCACCGCGAATGGACCGCGACGAATTCTCGATCGAGCGCAAAGCCCTGCGCGAGGCCCTCGATGCAGCGCAGGAAGCGGCGGTGACGCTGGATCACGCCTGGGGACGATTGACGAGCGGCGACTTGCAGGTCGACGGTGTTTTGTATGACCACGACGAACAGTGGTGGTCCACGGCTCGCCAGGGCGGCCAGCTCACCCCCGCCGCCGCCGATGTAATGCGCTGTTACGCGCGGACCAAAGAGCGCATGGCGGAGGCCGAACAAATGCTGCGCAGGTGGGTAATTCGACACCTGAAACCCAAGCACCTGCCGGGGGCTCATGCCAACATCGACCGTCGGCGGCGTCTGGTGGGCCGAGCCATCCTTGGCAATCAAGACGACACCGATCAACAGGGCATCCCAGTGGAAGGCCAGTCGCTGCTGCCTTTCCTGCTGGCGGCCCGAGCCACTTCACATCACCCCGATTCGCGACCGGTCTTCGCCGAAGGCCTGGCCTCCAGTTTCGAAGCCTTTCTGCACACCCGCGCTACCGGTGGCGCACAGGCGACCGACGAAGATGATGAGGACACTCAACCGGTCGAAGTCGACGAGGAATTGCAGTGGTACCTCGATCACCTCGAAGCGCTCCTGCCGAAGGGGGAAAGTGGCGGAGGTAGTCACCCGAAAGTCGCTGCTACCGTCCAACGAGTGGTCGATATCTGGCGACGACGCGAAAAGGTGGTTGTCTTCTGTCATTACGTTGCAACCAGTCGCGTCTTGCGGCAGTTGATTTCCCAGGCGATTCGTACGGAAATCCTGCGTCTGGGCGCGGAAAAGTTGAGTCTGCCGGAAAATCAAGTGGCAGCCGAGCTGGAAGGAATCGGTAAGCGATTCTTCGATCAGGATTCGCCAATTCGCCGAACCTGTGATGAGGAATCCAATCGTCTGATCTGCCAGTTTCCGTCGTTAGAAGAATGGCGGCAGGATCTGGTGGAGGTCGTTCGCCGCAACGTCCGCACGCCGTCGTTTCTGGTCCGGTTCTTTCCGCTCAATCGTGGCAAGCTCGATGCGGAAGCGATCCGCCATGCGTGGGAGACTCCCGACTTGTCCGGCCTGACGTTGAAGGAAACCCTGAGTCAGTTTCTCAGGTTCCTGGCAGATCGTTGCGGGGAAGAGGAACGGCGTCGATATATCGACGCCGTCAAGCGCATACAGACCGGTACCCACCTGGGGCGAGACGCAACGGCGGTGTTTACCGACGACGAGCTGCAAGACGCCAGGCCCGAGCAATTGTTGCCCAACGTGCGACTGATCAACGGGGCAACGCACCCCGAGACTCGACAGCGACTCATGTTGACCTTCAACACGCCGTTTTATCCCGAGGTCCTGATTGCCAGCAGCGTGATGGCCGAGGGAGTCGATTTGCATTTGAACTGTCGTTACATGATTCACCACGACTTATGCTGGAATCCGAGCACACTTGAACAACGAAGCGGGCGTATCGACCGCATCGGAGCCAAAGCGGAGCTTGCCCAACAACCGATCCAGCTCTACCTCCCCTTCATCGCCCAAACGCAAGACGAAAAGATGTATCGCGTGGTAATGGATCGCGAGCGGTGGTTCAACGTCGTCATGGGGGAGGATTACAAGATCGACCTTCAAACTACGGAAAAACTGGCCGATCGTATCCCATTCCCCGCACAGGCCGCAAGCGAACTGGCGTTCAAACTCCATCTCCCGCCACCGTAATTGAATGCCCGACTGGCTACTGAAGAAGGGTTTGCGGGGGGTGGATTAAGCGAAAATGGTTGACGGAGGAAGCCGGATGTCGCGCGCTAATGGCGGAGGAGGCTATCGATCAGTTGCTCGATGGTCTGGTCGCCGGTGGCGCCCTGCCAATTGAGTTCGCCTTGCCACCACAGACGGATGTAGCCGTCCTGGTCGACTACGTAGACGGTCGGCCACATCGTGTTGCCCCAGGCCTGCCAGTTCTTCTTGTCCAGGTCGATCAGCACCGGAAACTCGATGCCCTCTTCCTGGGCAGCCTGGCGAACGCGGGCCGGATCGGCTTCGGCGGACGTTTCCGGTGTCTGAATGCCCAATACGACGACGTCACCCGACGAGTGGTAACGAGAGTGCCAGCGTTTGTAGATGGGAAAATTCGCGTGGCAGTTGTGGCATTGAAACGCGTAGAAGTGCACCAAAACGATTTTTCCTCGGAGCGATCGCATGGTGAGCGGCGAAGTGTTGATCCAATGCCCCGAATCGACCAGTTCGGGAGCCATCGGATAGATTCGTTGCAGTTTGGATGTGTCGAAAGGGGCTCCCAACCGTTGTCTCAATCGCTCGACCTGTGGCGGCCGTAGGAGTGACTGCAGGACCGATTGCTCGCGACGCTGGGCCGATTCGACGCTCTCACGAAGCTCGTCGGTCACTTCACCACGCCGCATGGCTTGCATCAACTCGCTGCGCGCGGCCTAGGCCAGAATTAGCGGT
>BPJP01000025.1 GCA_026004675.1 Gemmatales bacterium | reverse complement strand
GTGGCGCGAGGCTCGGGCGCTGGAGTACCTGCTGGCTGATCAATCGGCTCCAAAACTGCGCGAAGCGCAACTGTTGGCTGACGAAATCCGTACGCTGCGCCCCACGTGGCCTCGAGGTTTCCTGTTGGCCGCCCAACTTGCCGAATTGCGCGGGCGCGTCCGCGAAGCGACCGATCACCTGGAAGCCGCTCTGCGCTACGGCGATAATCAGCCAGCCACCTACGAAAAGCTGATCCGACTTCTCACCCAGCAAAACCGGTTGAGCGATGCCTATCATTATGCCGAACGGTTTTCTAACTACTGGCCGAACCTGCATCAATCGGCCATCGAGTTGGCGGCCAGCATTCGAGCGCAATCCGGCGACCAGGCCATCGCCGAAGCTCGACGCAACCTGCAAGCCAACCCGACGGAATTCCGCGCCTACGAACAACTCGGCACTCTGCTGCTGTTTGCCGGGAATTCCGGCGAAGCCAAACAAGTTTTCCAGGATGCCGTGGCTCGTTTTCCGGAAGAGCCTGCCGGATGGCTGGGCTTGTTTGCTGCGTTGATTGCCACTGGAGAAAAAGATACCGCCGAACAAACGCTCGTCCATATCGCGGCCCATAACTTGTTGCCCCCCGATAAGCTGCATCTGACGCTCGCCCAGGGGTATGAACTGCTGGGCAAGATCGACGAGGCAGAGATGCACTATCTGGAAGCCCTCCGGCAGACACCGTACGACCGAATCGCCCTGCGGATGGCGGTGAGGTTCTTCTCGCGATTGGATCTGGATCGAGCCCAACGCGCTTTGGAGACCAGCATCCAGTTGACCGACCAGGCTGCCGGAGCCAAACGGGCGCTGGCGGCGGTGCTGGCAGCCAAAGGCGGCGAAGACAACTGGCGCCGGGCCATTGAATTGCTGGAAACCAGTGAAGGCCAGGACGCCGTCTCGGCAGTGGCCAACATGCGGTTGCAGGCTGTGCTGTACGCCCGCCGCGGCTCGGTACAAAACCGCCGCGAAGCCATCCGTATCCTCGAAGAAATCGTGAAGTCCCCCTCTCAGGCCGCCGTGGGCGACTACCTGTTGCTCTTCGCACTTTATAAAGATGCCGGCCAGTTGGATCGTGCCGAAGAGAATCTGCGGGCGGCCGCTACACTGGACAGCACCAATCTCACCGTGCGCTCCATGCTGCTCGAAACACTCATCGAACAGAAAAAACTGCCCGAAGCTGATGCGTTCGTCGCCACACTGGATGAAAGCGCCAAACAGTTGCCGGTGTTTCGAGCACTGCTGGCGCGCTTGCGATATGCCCAGTCCAACACCGAAGAAGCGGAACAGATTCTTCAACAATTGGTCCAAGATGGCCTCCGTGAATTGGATCCCACGCGCAAAAGACTGTCGTGGGAAACGGCCGCCGTGGCGTATGAGCGGCTGGGACTTCTGGATAAGGCCGAACAGCTCTACCGGCAGTTGGTGGCTGAACCGGGAGTCGGCAAGCGACCGCTGGTGGCTTTCCTGCTGCGGGCCGGACGCAGTAATCAGGCCCTGGAAACGGCTCTCACGGAGAATCCGAGCCAACTGTCACGCGAAGACTTCGTACTGCTCTGTTCGCTGGTTGCCTTCGCCGACCCGCTTCAAGAATACCGCGAGCGTGTCGATCAGGTTATTGCCGACGGGCTTATCCGTTGGGGTGAAGATGCTCAGGTTCTCTTCGCCGTGGCGACTTTGAGCTATATGCGAGGCCAAGTCCAGCAGGCCGCACAACTGATGGGGCGCTTGCTCCAAAAAACGCCAAACGATGTCGCCGCTCTGAACAACATGGCCCTCTTCCAGGCCGAACTGCCCGACCAGCGCGAACAAGCACTTCAGACCATCAACCGAGCGATCGACCTGGTCGGTCCGCAGCCAAATCTGATGGATACGTTGGGACTGGTGCAGATGGCCCTGGGAAGACTGGATCAGGCCGAGTTGTCGCTGAACGAAGCGATCGCCCAATCCCGACTGCCGGCGTATTTGTTGCATCTGGCAGAAGTGCAGCGGCGATCTGGCAAGACACAAGAGGCTGTACGAACCTTTCAGGAAGCGCTACGGCTGGGGCTGCGCTCGCAACCGATGCACCTCACCGACCAGCAAATGTATCGTAACCTCGAACGCCTGGCCCAGGAATAATCCCCGGTTGCCGTGGCCCGTGTGCCGCAGACCGCATGCCTCCGGCCTGTAATCGCACGAGGGACGCCCGAGACGAAAGTTCACCTATGCCGTTAGAACAACCAGTCCGTGAACAGCCCGCTCCCCGCTCATTCTCGCGGCGGGATATCCTCCTGGTGGGCGCGGCATTTCTCATCACCGTCAGTTCGGGCATCTTGTACTCCGCGATTATTTCCGGGAGGTTGCTGCCCGGTCGCACAGCCACGCAGGAGGAACTCGACAAGATTCCTGCCCAAATCGGGGCGTTTGAGTTGGAACGTGCTGAGGAATTGAACGAAGTTGTGACCCGATTGCTGCAAGTCGATGCCTACATCAATCGCATTTATGTTGACCATGGGTCCGGGCAGGTGATGCATTTGTTGCTGCTGGCCGGTCCGTCGGTACCCTTGACGGCTCATACTCCCGATGTTTGCTACGCAACACAAACCTACGATGTTGGCCGGAACGAAGAAACGTTGGAAGTGCCCGTCGGTGAGCAAGTGCATCAGTTTCGGGTGCTGCGGTTGAGGTCCCGAGTCCCCACGGAGCCAGGTTTGCAGGTGATTTACGGCTGGAACGCCGGAAAGACATGGATATGCCCGGCGTTGGCCAAGGTGCGCCTTACGGGCTATGAGCGGTTACTAAAACTTCAGGTGGCCCTTCCGATCCAGCGTTCTCGAGAAATCTCGTTGGACGAGTGCCGCAAAATCATGTCACAACTTCTTGAGGTACTTCCGAAATAACATTGATACTTCTTGAATCGCATATTTGAAAACGCGTAGTAGGATAGTGGGCATTCGAGCTGTAGCGGAACACGCTAGCGACGTGCGCCAGCACGTCGCGTAAGTGTTCCGAAATTTGGGGTGGAGACGGAACGGTGTCGTAGCGGAACACGCTAGCCGTTCGCGCCAGCGAACGGCGTAAGTGTTCCGAATCCAACAGGTTATACCACGATATAAATATCGGAAGTCTTACGGCGGAACGCTGACGCGTTCCGCCTGGCGACTTCCGCTACACGGGGATGGGGAACGGTGTAAATCCGATCAACTGGGGTAACCGTTCACGGTTGATTCGCCAGCAACCTTGGCTGGCCGACTGGTGTGGATCGCAATCGACTCGATGCGCGCGAGCCCTTTCAGGTAGTTCAACTCCCATATATTGGCGAAAAGAAAAAAGTAACCGTTCACGGTTAGCAAATGAAGAACACGATATTGGCTCATGGGGTAGCGGAAGTCGCAAGGCGGACGCGGTAGCGGCCGCCGCAAGACTTCCGCAACGAAAAAATCTTCGCGAAGCGTCCACATTCCGTATGCGGAACACGCAAGTGTTCCGCACCTGTGGAAGCCAGGCCCCGAAACAGCTTGTGATTCAACCGTGAACGGTTACAGAAAAAAGAGGTCAGAATAATAGACCATTTTTTTCAACAAAGATCTTTCTGCCGAGTGCCAAGACTATCTACAGCAGGGAAGGCGTCGGTCGTGCGCCAAACCGGTTCCTCACAGTCCGGCATAAATAGTCGTATACCGAACGCTCTTCGTGCCGGTAAGTGGAAGAGATGACGTAGAAACTCTACTCCCTCTCCCCCTTTAGGGCGGAGAGGGCCGGTGGTGAGGGGGTTAGCTAGCTCCGTGTCCCCCCTCACTCTACCATCTCCCCCCGCAGGCGGGGGGAGATGGTAGAGTAAGGTTTTTCCCGCAAACGGGGCGACGAGCGCGTCGTTATTAACGCGCCACCAGCGGCCAGATAAGTCGCCTTTTGTATCGCCCAGGCGAACGGCCTGGGCGCGAGAAACCGTATGGCCCATTACCTGGTGTTGCGGGCAGCGACGCGGCGGGTGAATACGTTTCCGTTAATTTTCTGACCGTGAACGGTTACGGAATGGGTTACCGGGGAGAGATTTCGGAAGTCTCGTAAAAAACGTAACCGTTCACGGTTGGCAAATAAAGAAAACGATATTGGTTTAGGGGGTAGCGGAAGTCGCAAGGCGGAACGCGCCAGCGTTCCGCCGTAAGACTTCCGCATTGAAAAAATCCTCGCGAAGCGTCTACTTTTCGTATGCGGAACGCGCAAGTGTTCCGCACTTTCAATGGTGAGGCACCGAACGACCCTCAAATTCAACCGTGAACGGTTACTAAAAAACCAACCGTTGCGGTCTTCTTGCGAACAACCACATCGTTCTGATTATAATGGGTGAGACCTTCGTTTGGCGGGAATGGCACCTGTGGAACAGCAACTGCGAGTAATCAACATGGCCAACGTCGAATCGTTGGCGGTGCCAAGTGCCGTAGAAGCACGAATAGCACCGTCGCGCTATTATCGCAGCACAATACTTATTGGCCGTCTTTTGGGATTGGTTTTGCTGATCCTGGCAACTCCCGTACTCTGATTTTGATGGCCATCGTGAAAATTTCATCGCGCGGGCCGGCAATTTATAGCCAGACACGTGTCGGCTTGCACGGCAAACAGTATCGCATCTACAAGCTGCGAACGATGCGAGCGGACGCCGAGAAAGACACCGGCCCCGTCTGGGCTCGGCCCAACGACCAGCGAGTCACCCCGGTCGGGCGATGGCTCCGCAAGTTGCATCTGGATGAAATACCGCAATTAGTAAATGTTGTACGAGGCGAAATGGCGTTGATCGGGCCGCGGCCCGAACGCCCTGAGTTTGTCGAGATTTTGGCAAGGAAAATACCCGGTTACATGGATCGCCATGTCGTTCTGCCGGGCATAACCGGCCTGGCACAAATCCACCTGCCGCCGGATCAGGACATCGAGGGCGTCAAGCGAAAATTATTGTATGATCTGTATTATATCGAGCGAGCCAGTTGGTGGCTCGATGTTCGTATCTTATGCTGTACGGCTCTGCGACTGTTCGGTATTAGCGGAAGCGTTGCAGCATGGTTGTGCCGAGTACCCATGGCGGATTGATGCGAAACCAGTAACCGTTCACGGTTGAATCACAGGCTGTTTCGGGGCCTCGCTTCCCCAGGTGCGGAACACTGGCGTGTTCCGCATACGGAATGTGGACGCTTCGCGAAGATTTTTTCGTTGCGGAAGTCTTGCGGCGGCCGCTACCGCGTCCGCCTTGCGACTTCCGCTACCCCATAAGCCAATATCGTGTTCTTCATTTGCTAACCGTGAACGGTTACCGAAACCAGATAGTGTGCTTTATCAGTGACAGCCTGTCGCGCCAGACCATAGTTTTATCGGTCATAGTGATTGTCTGATCGATGAAGGGCCTATTATTCACGATTGGCCTCACCGCGTTCGGTGCCATTGCGGGGATATTCTATCCGTTTTATGGCATGTTGGCCTATATTACGATCAGCACCATCCATCCCCCAACGTTATGGTTTTGGTCGGTGCCGTTCTGGAATTATGCCCGCTTGGTGGGAGGTTGCTCGCTGCTCGGGTGGGCCATGAGCGGTTTTGGCAACTGGAATTTGGGCCGCTCAGGTATTCCATTGCTCTGTTTGGCGGGATACGTGGGGTTCATGGTTCTCAGCGCCATCAACGCTCCTTTCCAGGACATTGCGTGGCGCTATGTCCAGCTCCAAGTCAAAATCGTCCTCGGGGTGATCGCCGCCTTCACGCTCATAGACTCATTGCCCAAGATCCGCATTCTGGCTTGGGCAATGGCAGCGGCGCTGGGGTACATCGCTTTTGATGCCAATTTGGATTATTTTCAAGGCGGCTTCCGACTGAAGTTGGGAACCGGTTTTCCTATATGTTTCTTGATAATAACGGAGCCTCAACACTGCTGGCTGCGGCATCGGCGCTGTTGTTCTTTCTGGCCCTCCCAATAAAGAACCTTGTAGCCAAGTTCGGTCTCTTTGGCGTAGCTGCCATGATGATCCATGCTCCTATGATTGCCGAGTCGCGGGGCGGCATGCTTACAGCGATTGCTGTCGGCATTGCCACATTCCTCGTGATACCCAAGACCAAAGAGACGACGGCATACCTGGTCATCGCGCTGTTCGTGGCATTGTCGTTAGCTGGTCCTCCTGTAGTGGAACGATTTCGCACGACGTTTGCACCGCCGGAAGAGCGTGATGGATCAGCCCAGAGCCGACTTGACTTGTGGAAAGTATGTATCACCGAAATGCTGCGGCATCCCATAACCGGTGTGGGGCCTGCTCACTTTCCTTTAATAGCCGACGAATATGGTTTCCCCGAGGGCAAGGCTTCACACACCACGTGGCTTAATGCTGGAGCCGAATTGGGCATTGGAGGGATGGTGTGTTTGATTGGGTTTTTCGCATACACCGGATGGCATTGCCTTCGAATTGCCTATGACAAGCGGTGGCGGAAGACGGAAATCGGACACTTGGCTGCCATGGTCTTTACGTTCTTGGTGGGCTACGCCGTGGGTGCTCAATTTGTAACACTCGACAGGCTCGAAGCACCATTTTTCATAACCCTCATCGGCACGGGTTTATTACGAGTAACCGACCAAATGCGGCACGCAGTGCCAATGCAAGATCCGAGTGATCCGGCGATCTCCGCAACGCCGGCATTATCGAAAGCGGCATAAGGCTTCCGATCGAATCGGCTACCCAGGGCAGACACTTCGGAAGTCTTACGGCGGAACGCTGGCGCGTTCCGCCTAGCGACTTCCGTTACGCGATACTTCGTAGCGGAACACGCTAGCGACGTGCGCCAGCACGTCGCGTAAGTGTTCCGATCCATGGCGTGGGCAGGAAGCCTTCCGATCGAATGGGGTACCCAGGGGAGACATTTCGGAAGTCTTACGGCGGAACGCTAACGCGTTCCGCCTGGCGACTTCCGCTACCTGGGGGATGGCGAACGGCGTAAATCTTCCGATCAAATGGGGTAACCGTTCACGGTTGGTTAGCCAGCAACCGTGGCTGGCCGACGGGTGTGGATCGCTATCGACTCTGATGTGCGCGAGCCATTTCTGGTAGTTCAACTCCCATATATTGGCGAAAAGAAAAAAGAGGTCAGAATAACAGACCATTTTTTCAACAAAGATCTTTCTGCCGAGTGCCAAGACTATCCACAGCAGGGAAGGCGTCGGTCGTTCGCCAAACCGGTTCCTCACCGTCTGGCATAAATAGTCGAATACCGAACGCTCTTGCTGCCGGCAAGTGGAAGAGATGACGTATAAACCCTACTCCCTCTCCCCCTTTAGGGGGAGAGGGCCGGGGTGAGGGGGTTGGGTATTCCATGCCCCCCTCACCCTGCCCTCTCCCCCCGCAGGCGGGGGGAGAGGGTAGAGTAAGGTTTTTTTCCGCAAGCGGGGCGACGAGCGCGTCGTTATTAACGCGCCACCAGCGGCCTGATAAGTCGCGTTTTGTTTAGCCCGGGGCAACGACGTAACCGTTCACGCTTACTTTGAAGGCTCGTTCCGTGCTTCCCTTTCACAGGCGCGGAACACTTGCGTGTTCCGCATACGGAAAGCGGACGCTTCGCCAGGATTTTTTCAATGCGGAAGTCTTACGGCGGAACGCTGGCGCGTTCCGCCTTGCGACTTCCGCTACCCCCTAAACTAATATCGTTTTCTTTATTTGCTAACCGTGAACGGTTACGCAACGGCCTAGGTGGACAGAGCGAATTTTGTCGGTAAGTCTTTGTGGAATTGGGCTGTACACGATTTGAAAAAGTGATCCTCCGAGAAACGTAAATTGGGCCAGAACTCACGGAGGCTCGCTATGATAACTTTAGAAGAACTGTAACCGTTCACGGTCAGAAAATGAACGGAAACGTATTTACTCGCCACGTGGCTGCCCGCAACACTGGGTAATCGGCCGTACGGTTTTTCACGCCCAGGCCGTTGGCCTGGGCTATACAAAAGGCGGCCCTTCAGGCCGCTGGTTGCGAGCTTCGATAACGAACCACTATAGCATAGCGCGTCGTGGTTGTACTATGTAGCTGCACCGACCAAAGCACCGGTGGATGCGGTACAGTAGAAAGATCCCTGCATCTATCGGTGTTACGGGACCTGAACAACAAGAAAAGTGGCGGTCATGGCAAGCCGTTGGGGGTTAATAACGGCCCGCCGCTAGCGGTTGCCGGCCAACCAACCGTGAACGGTTACAAAGAACTCAACAATCTCGGGAGACAGTTAACTTCGTATTTGGCAAAGAAACCAAGACGCAGCGACGCCGTTTCCGCGGGCTTACGCCCGAGGCTAAATCGATGTCGCCGCTCCGGTGGCTCGATCGCGCTGTTCAACTCCCTTTCTGACGCCCCTTTGAAGTAAATCGCACATCATTCGCGTCGACTCCAACATTCGACAAAGCCGCGTAGCGGCGTCCCCACGATTAGCCTAGGGCGGAAGCCCTAGGAACCAAAGACGCTTTCGCGGAGGATCGCTTATTCGTCAGATCGCACAAATCCCAACGCCACGACGATTCATAGAGAAAAATGGCGCTGTCCGACTAGGCAGGCGAAACCGCACGGCCGACTCTCCCGTAATGCGTACAGCCAAGCGGCGGGTTCATACATCTCCGTTCATTCTGTGATCGTGAATAGTTACAATTTCGGAAGTCTTACGGCGGCCGCTACCGCGTTCCGCCTGGCGACTTCCGCCACCCGAAACGTCGTAGCGGAACACGCTAGCGACGTGCGCCAGCACGTCGCGTAAGTGTTCCGATCAATGCATGCAAACCACTTACCATATTTTTCTTCACCCCATGGCCAATCGGTGGAAGCGATATGCCAAACTCTTAGCATTCGTCTTGGCAACCGTCGCAGTTTTACCGTGGCTAACAGTTTATTTTCTCGGTAAACTCGTCGGCCTTCGCCGGCCATCCTTCGTGCTCTGCTCCCATTCGCTCGCCATCATGCCCGGCTTCGCCGGTGACTGGATGCGAACGGCGTTTTTTCGTTGGAGTTTAAGCCGCTGCGCATGGACGGCTCGCGTTTCCTTCGGAACGATTCTGACTGACCCGGAAACCACCCTTGGACATCACGTATATGTTGGATCCTACTGTGTGCTCGGAGCGATTGACGTCGATGACGATGCCCTTATCGCCTCGCACGTCAGTGTCCCCAACGGCGGCCAACAACACGGTATCGACCGGCTCGACATTCCTATCCGCGAGCAACCCGGCGTTTGGAAACGGATCAAAATCGGCCGCGATGCTTGGATTGGTGAACGAGCTGTCGTGATGGCCGATGTGGGCGAACAGGCGGTCGTCGGCGCTGGTGCCGTGGTAGTACATCCGGTGCCGCCGCGAGCCATCGTCGCCGGAGTACCCGCGCGCGTCGTAGGCCAGCGAGGTGCCCGGCAGTCGAACGTGGAGCACACAAGTCCACTGGTGTGAAAGCTTGGATACTTGACTACAGCCCCGAAGAACCGACCTCTGCCCTCACTCGCGCGCCAAGCGATAGATTCACTTAAGAGCACCGACGGCTGCGAAAATGTCCTGTATTGACATTCCGATTCACTTGCGCCGTCTTCCGCACTACTCGTGGCCTGCTACCCTGGGAGTACCGGTTGGCAAAGGACTTCTTCCGAGCGATGCGCTACTGAATGGTTGTTTACGGACAAGCGATGCCCCTTGCCAGGTCCGGCCGCTTGCCCGGTGGTCGGACGGTTCCCCTAAATGGCTCCTGGTCACCTTTATTGCTCACAGAGATCAACCCAGCGAAGATATTTTGCGGATGACTACTGCGGAACGTCGTCCCAATGGGCAGACTCTAACCTGGCCGAAATGGACTTCGCTTGACACCAAGGTGCACCTTTACCGGGATAAGACAGTCCAATTTGTCAAGACCGACGAGCAACTGGTCGACAACGGAGAAATCTTTTGCCAGCGAATAGATTCGTGGCAAGCACGAGGCATACCATACTTGCGATGTTGGCACGAATGGACCTATTTTGCGCCACTGAAGTCGGTCAGGTTACGTGTGACGGTGCGCAACAGCCGCCGAGCCCGTCACCGTGGCGGACTGTGGGATCTGGGTGATCCCGGTTCGGTTTTCATCAACTCCCTTAGCGTTCGGTCAGCACTTTCTATCACGGATGCTCACTTGGTGTTGGAGGATGCCAAACCTCAGCACGTCGATGGTACGTGGCGATTGGTACAAGCCTCAAGCGGCGGCCAAAGTTGGAATAGTCCAGTCCATGTTGCCTATGATGGAAAGGTTCATTTGCCCTACAGGGGGTACCGAGTCTACCAGCCCGATGCTGCGGGAAAATCAAAGGAAACCTACCGAGGCACGCGCGCTCTGCCTGCCGTAATCGCGAGTACACCGAACGGTGTACTTCAATTGGTACCCGAGGCATTCTGGCAACAATTTCCTCAGGCTGTCGAATGGAATGGCCGTCACTTAGTGTGGCAGCCATGGGCGGATTTGGCTGGTGAGTATGACGATAGAAGCGAACGCGGTGACCGTTCTCGTTGTACGGAACTTCAGGGAGGGGAGCAAAAAACGTGGACTATTTGGTTCGTATCGGGTGATGATCCCGTTCGGTCGGTAATCGACCAGCCGCCTTTGGCTGTTGCCAGCGCAGAGTATCTCGTTACGACGGGAACGCTCTGGCCGTTTTCTTCGAAGCCACGATTGCGACCAGAAGCCGAACAGTTACTCGATGAATTACGACACGGCCCGCGGTGTATTGAGGAGAAACGTGAAAGGATTGACGAATACGGCTGGCGGCACTATGGCGAATGGTATGCCGATCACGAGCAACGCTACTACAAGGGCTCGGAGCCTCTGGTATCGCATTACAATAACCAGTACGACTTGGTTTACGGGCTGATACTGCATTGGCTACGAACGGCTGATCCCTTTTTCTGGGACGAAGCCGCACGATTGGCTCGCCATGTAATCGACATCGACATTTATCACACAACCGAAGACCGGCCGGTCTATAACGGCGGTCTCTTTTGGCATACGGACCACTATGTTTCGGCTCATACAGCGACGCATCGAACCTTCAGTTGCAAGAACGCCGGGAATTTGGGTTCCAGGTACGGCGGAGGACCGGGTAACGAGCACAACTATACAAGCGGCCTGCTACATTACTATTTCTTGACGGGAGACTGGACGGCACGTGAAGCTGTGTTGGGCTTGGCCGATTGGGTGTTGGCACGGGAAGACCCGAATAGTACCGTTCTAGGACTAGTCGCTCCGCGGCCGACGGGCAGGGCCAGCTCAACGACGCACGGAAATTATCACGGTCCTGGACGCGGCGCCGGCAATTCGATCAATGCCTTGCTTGACGCGTGGTGGTTGACCCAAGATTCGCGTTATCTTCGGGCGGCCCAAGAACTGATCCGCCGGACGATTCATCCAGACGATGACTTCCATCGACTGGCGCTGGATCATATAGAACATCGCTGGTCGTATACCGTCCATCTAGCGGTATTACTGAGATACGCCTACCTGCTGGCCAATGATCGACCGGATGAGTCTTTGTACTACGTATTTAAGTGTTTGCAGCATTACGGGCGCTGGATGCTGAAGAATGAAAAGCCGTATTTTGATCGCGAGTCAGAACTTGAGTTCCCTACCGAAACCTGGGGGGCTCACGATATACGTAAGGGTAACGTACTTCGCCTTATAGGCCAGTGGATGGGAGAAAGCGAGGAATCGCGACGCATGGAAGAGCGAGGTGAAGAGCTTATCGAACGCGGTTGGTACGATTTGATGCGATTCGATACCCGAGCAGCCACGCGGCCGGTGGCCATCGTCTTGCAGGAGTGCCTCCGCCAGGTAAGTCCCGTTGCGAATTATAGGCCAACCGAATTGGCAAGTGTGACGAATTGTGACGAGGCACTTAGGTGGGCTGGCCCATTTGTCGGCCAACGGGACTGGATAAAGATGCAGCTTCGCTCGCCCCTCGGGTGGGCTCGACTGTTAGTGAACTTGTGTCAAATAACTCGCTGGTCCAAAGTTCGCTGGGGCATTTGACCAAAAAAATACATGGTAGCGGAACACGCTAGCGACGTGCGCCAGCACGTCGCGCAAGTGTTCCGATATTTGGGGTGCCCGATGCCTTCGTAGCGGAAGACGCTAGCCGCTTGCGCTAGCAAGCGGCGTAAGTCTTCCGATCGCACCAGTCACCCGATGAAGACATTTCGGAAGTCTTACGGCGGAACGCTTACGCGTTCCGCCTGGCGACTTCCGCTACCAGTAACCTCGTAGCGGAACACGCTAGCGACGTGCGCCAGCACGTCGCGTAAGTGTTCCGATCCATGGCGTGGGCAGGAAGGCTTCCGAT
>BPJP01000024.1 GCA_026004675.1 Gemmatales bacterium | reverse complement strand
GTGGCGCGAGGCTCGGGCGCTGGAGTACCTGCTGGCTGATCAATCGGCTCCAAAACTGCGCGAAGCGCAACTGTTGGCTGACGAAATCCGTACGCTGCGCCCCACGTGGCCTCGAGGTTTCCTGCTGGCCGCCCAACTTGCCGAATTGCGCGGGCGCGTCCGCGAAGCGACCGATCACCTGGAAGCCGCTCTGCGCTACGGCGATAATCAGCCAGCCACCTACGAAAAGCTGATCCGACTTCTCACCCAGCAAAACCGGTTGAGCGATGCCTATCATTATGCCGAACGGTTTTCTAACTACTGGCCGAACCTGCATCAATCGGCCATCGAGTTGGCGGCCAGCATTCGAGCGCAATCCGGCGACCAGGCCATCGCCGAAGCTCGACGCAACCTGCAAGCCAACCCGACGGAATTCCGCGCCTACGAACAACTCGGCACTCTGCTGCTGTTTGCCGGGAATTCCGGCGAAGCCAAACAAGTTTTCCAGGATGCCGTGGCTCGTTTTCCGGAAGAGCCTGCCGGATGGCTGGGCTTGTTTGCTGCGTTGATTGCCACTGGAGAAAAAGATACCGCCGAACAAACGCTCGTCCATATCGCGGCCCATAACTTGTTGCCCCCCGATAAGCTGCATCTGACGCTCGCCCAGGGGTATGAACTGCTGGGCAAGATCGACGAGGCAGAGATGCACTATCTGGAAGCCCTCCGGCAGACACCGTACGACCGAATCGCCCTGCGGATGGCGGTGAGGTTCTTCTCGCGATTGGATCTGGATCGAGCCCAACGCGCTTTGGAGACCAGCATCCAGTTGACCGACCAGGCTGCCGGAGCCAAACGGGCGCTGGCGGCGGTGCTGGCAGCCAAAGGCGGCGAAGACAACTGGCGCCGGGCCATTGAATTGCTGGAAACCAGTGAAGGCCAGGACGCCGTCTCGGCAGTGGCCAACATGCGGTTGCAGGCTGTGCTGTACGCCCGCCGCGGCTCGGTACAAAACCGCCGCGAAGCCATCCGTATCCTCGAAGAAATCGTGAAGTCCCCCTCTCAGGCCGCCGTGGGCGACTACCTGTTGCTCTTCGCACTTTATAAAGATGCCGGCCAGTTGGATCGTGCCGAAGAGAATCTGCGGGCGGCCGCTACACTGGACAGCACCAATCTCACCGTGCGCTCCATGCTGCTCGAAACACTCATCGAACAGAAAAAACTGCCCGAAGCTGATGCGTTCGTCGCCACACTGGATGAAAGCGCCAAACAGTTGCCGGTGTTTCGAGCACTGCTGGCGCGCTTGCGATATGCCCAGTCCAACACCGAAGAAGCGGAACAGATTCTTCAACAATTGGTCCAAGATGGCCTCCGTGAATTGGATCCCACGCGCAAAAGACTGTCGTGGGAAACGGCCGCCGTGGCGTATGAGCGGCTGGGACTTCTGGATAAGGCCGAACAGCTCTACCGGCAGTTGGTGGCTGAACCGGGAGTCGGCAAGCGACCGCTGGTGGCTTTCCTGCTGCGGGCCGGACGCAGTAATCAGGCCCTGGAAACGGCTCTCACGGAGAATCCGAGCCAACTGTCACGCGAAGACTTCGTACTGCTCTGTTCGCTGGTTGCCTTCGCCGACCCGCTTCAAGAATACCGCGAGCGTGTCGATCAGGTTATTGCCGACGGGCTTATCCGTTGGGGTGAAGATGCTCAGGTTCTCTTCGCCGTGGCGACTTTGAGCTATATGCGAGGCCAAGTCCAGCAGGCCGCACAACTGATGGGGCGCTTGCTCCAAAAAACGCCAAACGATGTCGCCGCTCTGAACAACATGGCCCTCTTCCAGGCCGAACTGCCCGACCAGCGCGAACAAGCACTTCAGACCATCAACCGAGCGATCGACCTGGTCGGTCCGCAGCCAAATCTGATGGATACGTTGGGACTGGTGCAGATGGCCCTGGGAAGACTGGATCAGGCCGAGTTGTCGCTGAACGAAGCGATCGCCCAATCCCGACTGCCGGCGTATTTGTTGCATCTGGCAGAAGTGCAGCGGCGATCTGGCAAGACACAAGAGGCTGTACGAACCTTTCAGGAAGCGCTACGGCTGGGGCTGCGCTCGCAACCGATGCACCTCACCGACCAGCAAATGTATCGAAACCTGGAACGCCTGGCCCAGGAATAATCCCCGGTTGCCGTGGCCCGTGTGCCGCAGACCGCATGCCTCCGGCCTGTAATCGCACGGGGGACGCCCGAGACGAAAGTTCACCTATGCCGTTAGAACAACCAGTCCGTGAACAGCCCGCTCCCCGCTCATTCTCGCGGCGGGATATCCTCCTGGTGGGCGCGGCATTTCTCATCACCGTCAGTTCGGGCATCTTGTACTCCGCGATTATTTCCGGGAGGTTGCTGCCCGGTCGCACAGCCACGCAGGAGGAACTCGACAAGATTCCTGCCCAAATCGGGGCGTTTGAGTTGGAACGTGCTGAGGAATTGAACGAAGTTGTGACCCGATTGCTGCAAGTCGATGCCTACATCAATCGCATTTATGTTGACCATGGGTCCGGGCAGGTGATGCATTTGTTGCTGCTGGCCGGTCCGTCCGTGCCCTTGACGGCTCATACTCCCGATGTTTGCTACGCAACACAAACCTACGATGTTGGCCGGAACGAAGAAACGTTGGAAGTGCCCGTCGGTGAGCAAGTGCATCAGTTTCGGGTGCTGCGGTTGAGGTCCCGAGTCCCCACGGAGCCAGGTTTGCAGGTGATTTACGGCTGGAACGCCGGAAAGACATGGATATGCCCGGCGTTGGCCAAGGTGCGCCTTACGGGCTATGAGCGGTTACTAAAACTTCAGGTGGCCCTTCCGATCCAGCGTTCTCGAGAAATCTCGTTGGACGAGTGCCGCAAAATCATGTCACAACTTCTTGAGGTACTTCCGAAATAACATTGATACTTCTTGAATCGCATATTTGAAAACGCGTAGTAGGATAGTGGGCATTCGAGCTGTAGCGGAACACGCTAGCGACGTGCGCCAGCACGTCGCGTAAGTGTTCCGAAATTTGGGGTGGAGACGGAACGGTGTCGTAGCGGAACACGCTAGCCGTTCGCGCCAGCGAACGGCGTAAGTGTTCCGAATCCAACAGGTTATACCACGATATAAATATCGGAAGTCTTACGGCGGAACGCTGACGCGTTCCGCCTGGCGACTTCCGCTACACGGGGATGGGGAACGGTGTAAATCCGATCAACTGGGGTAACCGTTCACGGTTGATTCGCCAGCAACCTTGGCTGGCCGACTGGTGTGGATCGCAATCGACTCGATGCGCGCGAGCCCTTTCTGGTAGTTCAACTCCCATATATTGGCGAAAAGAAAAAAGTAACCGTTCACGGTTAGCAAATGAAGAACACGATATTGGCTCATGGGG
Source organism: Gemmatales bacterium (assembly GCA_026004675.1). GTDB lineage: Bacteria > Planctomycetota > Planctomycetia > Gemmatales > Gemmataceae > BPJP01. The sequence goes on along the minus strand of BPJP01000024.1, from coordinate 9,238 downwards.
TAGCGGAAGTCGCAAGGCGGACGCGGTAGCGGCCGCCGCAAGACTTCCGCAACGAAAAAATCTTCGCGAAGCGTCCACATTCCGTATGCGGAACACGCAAGTGTTCCGCACCTGTGGAAGCCAGGCCCCGAAACAGCTTGTGATTCAACCGTGAACGGTTACAGAAAAAAGAGGTCAGAATAATAGACCATTTTTTTCAACAAAGATCTTTCTGCCGAGTGCCAAGACTATCTACAGCAGGGAAGGCGTCGGTCGTGCGCCAAACCGGTTCCTCACAGTCCGGCATAAATAGTCGTATACCGAACGCTCTTCGTGCCGGTAAGTGGAAGAGATGACGTAGAAACTCTACTCCCTCTCCCCCTTTAGGGGGAGAGGGCCGGGGTGAGGGGGTTAGCTAGCTCCGTGTCCCCCCTCACCCTACCATCTCCCCCCGCAGGCGGGGGGAGAGGGTAGAGTAAGGTTTTTCCCGCAAACGGGGCGACGAGCGCGTCGTTATTAACGCGCCACCAGCGGCCAGATAAGTCGCCTTTTGTATCGCCCAGGCGAACGGCCTGGGCGCGAGAAACCGTATGGCCCATTACCTGGTGTTGCGGGCAGCGACGCGGCGGGTGAATACGTTTCCGTTCATTTTCTGACCGTGAACGGTTACGGAATGGGTTACCGGGGAGAGATTTCGGAAGTCTCGTAAAAAACGTAACCGTTCACGGTTGGCAAATAAAGAAAACGATATTGGTTTAGGGGGTAGCGGAAGTCGCAAGGCGGAACGCGCCAGCGTTCCGCCGTAAGACTTCCGCATTGAAAAAATCCTCGCGAAGCGTCTACTTTTCGTATGCGGAACACGCAAGTGTTCCGCACTTTCAATGGTGAGGCACCGAACGACCCTCAAATTCAACCGTGAACGGTTACTAAAAAACCAACCGTTGCGGTCTTCTTGCGAACAACCACATCGTTCTGATTATAATGGGTGAGACCTTCGTTTGGCGGGAATGGCACCTGTGGAACAGCAACTGCGAGTCATCAACATGGCCAACGTCGAATCGTTGGCGGTGCCAAGTGCCGTAGAAGCACGAATAGCACCGTCGCGCTATTATCGCAGCACAATACTTATTGGCCGTCTTTTGGGATTGGTTTTGCTGATCCTGGCAACTCCCGTACTTCTGATTTTGATGGCCATCGTGAAAATTTCATCGCGCGGGCCGGCAATTTATAGCCAAACTCGTGTCGGCTTGCACGGCAAACAGTATCGCATCTACAAGCTGCGAACGATGCGAGTGGACGCCGAGAAAGGACACCGGCCCCGTCTGGGCTCGGCCCAACGACCAGCGAGTCACCCCGGTCGGGCGATGGCTCCGCAAGTTGCATCTGGATGAAATACCGCAATTAGTAAATGTTGTACGAGGCGAAATGGCGTTGATCGGGCCGCGGCCCGAACGCCCTGAGTTTGTCGAGATTTTGGCAAGGAAAATACCCGGTTACATGGATCGCCATGTCGTTCTGCCGGGCATAACCGGCCTGGCACAAATCCACCTGCCGCCGGATCAGGACATCGAGGGCGTCAAGCGAAAATTATTGTATGATCTGTATTATATCGAGCGAGCCAGTTGGTGGCTCGATGTTCGTATCTTATGCTGTACGGCTCTGCGACTGTTCGGTATTAGCGGAAGCGTTGCAGCATGGTTGTGCCGAGTACCCATGGCGGATTGATGCGAAACCAGTAACCGTTCACGGTTGAATCACAGGCTGTTTCGGGGCCTCGCTTCCCCAGGTGCGGAACACTGGCGTGTTCCGCATACGGAATGTGGACGCTTCGCGAAGATTTTTTCGTTGCGGAAGTCTTGCGGCGGCCGCTACCGCGTCCGCCTTGCGACTTCCGCTACCCCATAAGCCAATATCGTGTTCTCCATTTGCTAACCGTGAACGGTTACCGAAACCAGATAGTGTGCTTTATCAGTGACAGCCTGTCGCGCCAGACCATAGTTTTATCGGTCATAGTGATTGTCTGATCGATGAAGGGCCTATTATTCACGATTGGCCTCACCGCGTTCGGTGCCATTGCGGGGATATTCTATCCGTTTTATGGCATGTTGGCCTATATTACGATCAGCACCATCCATCCCCCAACGTTATGGTTTTGGTCGGTGCCGTTCTGGAACTATGCCCGCTTGGTGGGAGGTTGCTCGCTGCTCGGGTGGGCCATGAGCGGTTTTGGCAACTGGAATTTGGGCCGCTCAGGTATTCCATTGCTCTGTTTGGCGGGATACGTGGGGTTCATGGTTCTCAGCGCCATCAACGCTCCTTTCCAGGACATTGCGTGGCGCTATGTCCAGCTCCAGAGTCAAAATCGTCCTTGGCGTGATCGCTGCCTTCACGCTCATAGACTCATTGCCCAAAATCCGCATTCTGGCTTGGGTAATGGCAGCGGCGCTGGGGTACATCGCTTTTGATGCCAATTTGGATTATTTTCAAGGCGGCTTCCGACTGAAGTTGGGAACCGGTTTTCCTATATGTTTCTTGATAATAACGGAGCCTCAACACTGCTGGCTGCGGCATCGGCGCTGTTGTTCTTTCTTGCCCTCCCAATAAAAAACCTTGTAGCCAAGTTCGGTCTCTTTGGCGTAGCTGCCATGATGATCCATGCTCCTATGATTGCCGAGTCGCGGGGCGGCATGCTTACAGCGATTGCTGTCGGCATTGCCACATTCCTCGTGATACCCAAGACCAAAGAGACGACGGCATACCTGGTCATCGCGCTGTTCGTGGCATTGTCGTTAGCTGGTCCTCCTGTAGTGGAACGATTTCGCACGACGTTTGCACCGCCGGAAGAGCGTGATGGATCAGCCCAGAGCCGACTTGACTTGTGGAAAGTATGTATCACCGAAATGCTGCGGCATCCCGTAACCGGTGTGGGGCCTGCTCACTTTCCTTTGATAGCCGACGAATATGGTTTCCCCGAGGGCAAGGCTTCACACACCACGTGGCTTAATGCTGGAGCCGAATTGGGCATTGGAGGGTATGGTGTGTTTGATTGGGTTTTTCGCATACACCGGATGGCATTGCCTTCGAATTGCCTATGACAAGCGGTGGCGGAAGACGGAAATCGGACACTTGGCTGCCATGGTCTTTACGTTCTTGGTGGGCTACGCGGTGGGTGCTCAATTTGTAACACTCGACAGGCTCGAAGCACCATTTTTCATAACCCTCATCGGCACGGGTTTATTACGAGTAACCGACCAAATGCGGCACGCAGTGCCAATGCAAGATCCGAGTGATCCGGCGATCTCCGCAACGCCGGCATTATCGAAAGCGGCATAAGGCTTCCGATCGAATCGGCTACCCAGGGCAGACACTTCGGAAGTCTTACGGCGGAACGCTGGCGCGTTCCGCCTAGCGACTTCCGTTACGCGATACTTCGTAGCGGAACACGCTAGCGACGTGCGCCAGCACGTCGCGTAAGTGTTCCGATCCATGGCGTGGGCAGGAAGCCTTCCGATCGAATGGGGTACCCAGGGGAGACATTTCGGAAGTCTTACGGCGGAACGCTAACGCGTTCCGCCTGGCGACTTCCGCTACCTGGGGGATGGCGAACGGCGTAAATCTTCCGATCAAATGGGGTAACCGTTCACGGTTGGTTAGCCAGCAACCGTGGCTGGCCGACGGGTGTGGATCGCTATCGACTCTGATGTGCGCGAGCCATTTCTGGTAGTTCAACTCCCATATATTGGCGAAAAGAAAAAAGAGGTGAGAATAACAGACCATTTTTTCAACAAAGATCTTTCTGCCGAGTGCCAAGACTATCCACAGCAGGGAAGGCGTCGGTCGTTCGCCAAACCGGTTCCTCACCGTCCGGCATAAATAGTCGAATACCGAACGCTCTTGCGTGCCGGCAAGTGGAAGAGATGACGTATAAACCCTACTCCCTCTCCCCCTTTAGGGGGAGAGGGCCGGGGTGAGGGGGTTGGGTATTCCATGCCCCCCTCACCCTGCCCTCTCCCCCCGCAGGCGGGGGGAGAGGGTAGAGTAAGGTTTTTTTCCGCAAGCGGGGCGACGAGCGCGTCGTTATTAACGCGCCACCAGCGGCCTGATAAGTCGCGTTTTGTTTAGCCCGGGGCAACGACGTAACCGTTCACGCTTACTTTGAAGGCTCGTTCCGTGCTTCCCTTTCACAGGCGCGGAACACTTGCGTGTTCCGCATACGGAAAGCGGACGCTTCGCCAGGATTTTTTCAATGCGGAAGTCTTACGGCGGAACGCTGGCGCGTTCCGCCTTGCGACTTCCGCTACCCCCTAAACTAATATCGTTTTCTTTATTTGCTAACCGTGAACGGTTACGCAACGGCCTAGGTGGACAGAGCGAATTTTGTCGGTAAGTCTTTGTGGAATTGGGCTGTACACGATTTGAAAAAGTGATCCTCCGAGAAACGTAAATTGGGCCAGAACTCACGGAGGCTCGCTATGATAACTTTAGAAGAACTGTAACCGTTCACGGTCAGAAAATGAACGGAAACGTATTTACTCGCCACGTGGCTGCCCGCAACACTGGGTAATCGGCCGTACGGTTTTTCACGCCCAGGCCGTTGGCCTGGGCTATACAAAAGGCGGCCCTTCAGGCCGCTGGTTGCGAGCTTCGATAACGAACCACTATAGCATAGCGCGTCGTGGTTGTACTATGTAGCTGCACCGACCAAAGCACCGGTGGATGCGGTACAGTAGAAAGATCCCTGCATCTATCGGTGTTACGGGACCTGAACAACAAGAAAAGTGGCGGTCATGGCAAGCCGTTGGGGGTTAATAACGGCCCGCCGCTAGCGGTTGCCGGCCAACCAACCGTGAACGGTTACAAAGAACTCAACAATCTCGGGAGACAGTTAACTTCGTATTTGGCAAAGAAACCAAGACGCAGCGACGCCGTTTCCGCGGGCTTACGCCCGAGGCTAAATCGATGTCGCCGCTCCGGTGGCTCGATCGCGCTGTTCAACTCCCTTTCTGACGCCCCTTTGAAGTAAATCGCACATCATTCGCGTCGACTCCAACATTCGACAAAGCCGCGTAGCGGCGTCCCCACGATTAGCCTAGGGCGGAAGCCCTAGGAACCAAAGACGCTTTCGCGGAGGATCGCTTATTCGTCAGATCGCACAAATCCCAACGCCACGACGATTCATAGAGAAAAATGGCGCTGTCCGACTAGGCAGGCGAAACCGCACGGCCGACTCTCCCGTAATGCGTACAGCCAAGCGGCGGGTTCATACATCTCCGTTCATTCTGTGATCGTGAATAGTTACAATTTCGGAAGTCTTACGGCGGCCGCTACCGCGTTCCGCCTGGCGACTTCCGCCACCCGAAACGTCGTAGCGGAACACGCTAGCGACGTGCGCCAGCACGTCGCGTAAGTGTTCCGATCAATGCATGCAAACCACTTACCATATTTTTCTTCACCCCATGGCCAATCGGTGGAAGCGATATGCCAAACTCTTAGCATTCGTCTTGGCAACCGTCGCAGTTTTACCGTGGCTAACAGTTTATTTTCTCGGTAAACTCGTCGGCCTTCGCCGGCCATCCTTCGTGCTCTGCTCCCATTCGCTCGCCATCATGCCCGGCTTCGCCGGTGACTGGATGCGAACGGCGTTTTTTCGTTGGAGTTTAAGCCGCTGCGCATGGACGGCTCGCGTTTCCTTCGGAACGATTCTGACTGACCCGGAAACCACCCTTGGACATCACGTATATGTTGGATCCTACTGTGTGCTCGGAGCGATTGACGTCGATGACGATGCCCTTATCGCCTCGCACGTCAGTGTCCCCAACGGCGGCCAACAACACGGTATCGACCGGCTCGACATTCCTATCCGCGAGCAACCCGGCGTTTGGAAACGGATCAAAATCGGCCGCGATGCTTGGATTGGTGAACGAGCTGTCGTGATGGCCGATGTGGGCGAACAGGCGGTCGTCGGCGCTGGTGCCGTGGTAGTACATCCGGTGCCGCCGCGAGCCATCGTCGCCGGAGTACCCGCGCGCGTCGTAGGCCAGCGAGGTGCCCGGCAGTCGAACGTGGAGCACACAAGTCCACTGGTGTGAAAGCTTGGATACTTGACTACAGCCCCGAAGAACCGACCTCTGCCCTCACTCGCGCGCCAAGCGATAGATTCACTTAAGAGCACCGACGGCTGCGAAAATGTCCTGTATTGACATTCCGATTCACTTGCGCCGTCTTCCGCACTACTCGTGGCCTGCTACCCTGGGAGTACCGGTTGGCAAAGGACTTCTTCCGAGCGATGCGCTACTGAATGGTTGTTTACGGACAAGCGATGCCCCTTGCCAGGTCCGGCCGCTTGCCCGGTGGTCGGACGGTTCCCCTAAATGGCTCCTGGTCACCTTTATTGCTCACAGAGATCAACCCAGCGAAGATATTTTGCGGATGACTACTGCGGAACGTCGTCCCAATGGGCAGACTCTAACCTGGCCGAAATGGACTTCGCTTGACACCAAGGTGCACCTTTACCGGGATAAGACAGTCCAATTTGTCAAGACCGACGAGCAACTGGTCGACAACGGAGAAATCTTTTGCCAGCGAATAGATTCGTGGCAAGCACGAGGCATACCATACTTGCGATGTTGGCACGAATGGACCTATTTTGCGCCACTGAAGTCGGTCAGGTTACGTGTGACGGTGCGCAACAGCCGCCGAGCCCGTCACCGTGGCGGACTGTGGGATCTGGGTGATCCCGGTTCGGTTTTCATCAACTCCCTTAGCGTTCGGTCAGCACTTTCTATCACGGATGCTCACTTGGTGTTGGAGGATGCCAAACCTCAGCACGTCGATGGTACGTGGCGATTGGTACAAGCCTCAAGCGGCGGCCAAAGTTGGAATAGTCCAGTCCATGTTGCCTATGATGGAAAGGTTCATTTGCCCTACAGGGGGGTACCGAGTCTACCAGCCCGATGCTGCGGGAAAATCAAAGGAAACCTACCGAGGCACGCGCGCTCTGCCTGCCGTAATCGCGAGTACACCGAACGGCCTGCTTCAAATAGTCCCCGAGGCATTCTGGCAACAATTTCCTCAGGCTGTCGAATGGAATGGCCGTCACTTAGTGTGGCAGCCATGGGCGGATTTGGCTGGTGAGTATGACGATAGAAGCGAACGCGGTGACCGTTCTCGTTGTACGGAACTTCAGGGAGGGGAGCAAAAAACGTGGACTATTTGGTTCGTATCGGGTGATGATCCCGTTCGGTCGGTAATCGACCAGCCGCCTTTGGCTGTTGCCAGCGCAGAGTATCTCGTTACGACGGGAACGCTCTGGCCGTTTTCTTCGAAGCCACGATTGCGACCAGAAGCCGAACAGTTACTCGATGAATTACGACACGGCCCGCGGTGTATTGAGGAGAAACGTGAAAGGATTGACGAATACGGCTGGCGGCACTATGGCGAATGGTATGCCGATCACGAGCAACGCTACTACAAGGGCTCGGAGCCTCTGGTATCGCATTACAATAACCAGTACGACTTGGTTTACGGGCTGATACTGCATTGGCTACGAACGGCTGATCCCTTTTTCTGGGACGAAGCCGCACGATTGGCTCGCCATGTAATCGACATCGACATTTATCACACAACCGAAGACCGGCCGGTCTATAACGGCGGTCTCTTTTGGCATACGGACCACTATGTTTCGGCTCATACAGCGACGCATCGAACCTTCAGTTGCAAGAACGCCGGGAATTTGGGTTCCAGGTACGGCGGAGGACCGGGTAACGAGCACAACTATACAAGCGGCCTGCTACATTACTATTTCTTGACGGGAGACTGGACGGCACGTGAAGCTGTGTTGGGCTTGGCCGATTGGGTGTTGGCACGGGAAGACCCGAATAGTACCGTTCTAGGACTAGTCGCTCCGCGGCCGACGGGCAGGGCCAGCTCAACGACGCACGGAAATTATCACGGTCCTGGACGCGGCGCCGGCAATTCGATCAATGCCTTGCTTGACGCGTGGTGGTTGACCCAAGATTCGCGTTATCTTCGGGCGGCCCAAGAACTGATCCGCCGGACGATTCATCCAGACGATGACTTCCATCGACTGGCGCTGGATCATATAGAACATCGCTGGTCGTATACCGTCCATCTAGCGGTATTACTGAGATACGCCTACCTGCTGGCCAATGATCGACCGGATGAGTCTTTGTACTACGTATTTAAGTGTTTGCAGCATTACGGGCGCTGGATGCTGAAGAATGAAAAGCCGTATTTTGATCGCGAGTCAGAACTTGAGTTCCCTACCGAAACCTGGGGGGCTCACGATATACGTAAGGGTAACGTACTTCGCCTTATAGGCCAGTGGATGGGAGAAAGCGAGGAATCGCGACGCATGGAAGAGCGAGGTGAAGAGCTTATCGAACGCGGTTGGTACGATTTGATGCGATTCGATACCCGAGCAGCCACGCGGCCGGTGGCCATCGTCTTGCAGGAGTGCCTCCGCCAGGTAAGTCCCGTTGCGAATTATAGGCCAACCGAATTGGCAAGTGTGACGAATTGTGACGAGGCACTTAGGTGGGCTGGCCCATTTGTCGGCCAACGGGACTGGATAAAGATGCAGCTTCGCTCGCCCCTCGGGTGGGCTCGACTGTTAGTGAACTTGTGTCAAATAACTCGCTGGTCCAAAGTTCGCTGGGGCATTTGACCAAAAAAATACATGGTAGCGGAACACGCTAGCGACGTGCGCCAGCACGTCGCGCAAGTGTTCCGATATTTGGGGTGCCCGATGCCTTCGTAGCGGAAGACGCTAGCCGCTTGCGCTAGCAAGCGGCGTAAGTCTTCCGATCGCACCAGTCACCCGATGAAGACATTTCGGAAGTCTTACGGCGGAACGCTTACGCGTTCCGCCTGGCGACTTCCGCTACCAGTAACCTCGTAGCGGAACACGCTAGCGACGTGCGCCAGCACGTCGCGTAAGTGTTCCGATCCATGGCGTGGGCAGGAAGGCTTCCGATCGAATGGGTTGCCCAGGGCAGACATTTCGGAAGTCTTACGGCGGCCGCTACCGCGTTCCGCCTGGCGACTTCCGCTACACGGGGATGGCAAACCGCGTAAATCTTCCGATCAAATGGGGTAACCGTTCCCGGTTGGTTAGCCAGCAACCTTGTCTTGCCGACCGGTGTGGATCGCTATCCACTCGATGTGCACGAGCCATTTTTGGTTGTTCAACTCCCATAAATTGGCGAAAAGAAAAAATAGGTCAGATTAATAGACCATT
>BPJP01000023.1 GCA_026004675.1 Gemmatales bacterium | reverse complement strand
GAGCCGCACGGGCGACTGAGCCGCACGGGCGACTGCGCCGCACGGTGAGTTTGCGGTAAGCGTGCGGGCTGGAAAAATCTTGGATGGAATTGGGCGGGTGATTGGTGGCCTGAGCGACCTAGATGGTGGTGGTGGTGGTGGTGCTTGTGGTGGTGGGAGGGGGCGATAGCCTGGAACTAGCGGGTTGCCGGGGCTGGCGGCTGGCTGGATTCGGATGCTTCAGGGGACACATCCGCCTGAGAAAGCTCGGTTTGACGCCGAGCGTAGTTCCAGGGGAGCCAGGCGTCGGGCTGAGACGCCACGTCGTCGGCGTGGCGAAGCAACGCTACCAGATACTGATAAGGATTGATGCGGTTCAATTCGCACGTGTGGATCAGCGTCATGTAGACGTCCCCCGCCTCCGCTCCGCTGGGTGAGCGATAGTAGAGCGAGTTCTTGCGGTGCAGCAGATCGTAGTCCGTCTCTTCCAACTTCCGCTGCTCGATCCGGTCCAGCAGTCGGTTCAAGTCGTCGATCGTGATGTCGACCACCTGCACATCGGGCCGCGATGTGCCTGATCTTCGTGATGATCGTTTCCGTTTTGCCGAGCCAGCCATCGGGACGTCCACCGATTTGCAAGTCGGAGCACGCGACATCGTTGAAAACCGCTTCTTGCTGCGGCTACTGTTCCGCACGGGCTACTGAGCGGTCGACGAAGCCGCCATCGTTTTATCCCATTTCGGCAAAGTGGTAGAACGTCAATTTTCGAAAAAATGACCAGCCTAGACTGCCCCTGGCCGCTAGACGCCACGCCGTACCGGACGCCAGTCCTCCGGAGCTTCGATTCGCTCGGGATTACCCGCAGCCAACAGGACCAACAGTTGGTGGGCGGCCAGCGATGCGGCTGCCGCGTCCGAGCGTCCGAGGTACCGGGTGGTATAACTTTGGAACGCATTTTCCATGGATCGGTGAGCGAACACGGGCCATTGATGGCGCGCATGTGGAGCTGCTTCGGGGCGTGTCGAATCCGATCGGTGTGAAAGTTGGGCCCGATGCGGATCCGTCCGAAATCGTCGAACTCCTGCGCGTGCTCAATCCTACCGACCAACCTGGTCGCATCACACTCATTCACCGCATGGGAGACCAACGCATCGAGCAATGCCTGCCCCCGTTGCTGCGTGCTGTAACCGCCTGTCAGCGTCCCGTGCTGTGGTGTTGCGACCCGATGCACGGCAATACGGTGACTACCGAAGAGGGGCGCAAGACGCGACGCTTCGAAAGCGTACTGGGTGAGCTTGAAAAGGCATTCGAAGTCCATCGTCAGTGCGGAACCTGGTTGGGTGGAGTCCACCTGGAGCTAACAGGTGAAAAAGTAACCGAGTGCATTGGCGGATCAGGAGGGCTTACCGAGGCCGATCTCCATGCGGCCTACAATTCCTTCTGCGATCCGCGACTCAACTACGAGCAGGCGATGGAAATCGCATTCGCCATTGCCGATCGGATCGCTCCGAATCGCTAGCCCCCCCACAGGGGGTGGCACGTCTACCCGGATTTGCGTATCGAGATAGCAGTATTTAAGCTGGGGTATCTGCAAGTTTGTATTCCGATCACACGAGTTCTTGGAGACCCCGAAATGAAGCGAAGATCCGTTCTGTGCTTGAGTCTGATCGCGGGTTGGATGCTCTTGCCACCTGCCGTCGTATCGGCACAACAGCCATTAGGTCCCAGGGAAGAAAGCCTTTACATTGGCCGAGAATGCGGGGTTTCCGGCGAGTTCGTTTACGCTCTGGTCGGCGATCCGAGCCCGCCTGAGGAAGGCTGGCCGGAGATTGGTTGGTTAGAAAGTTGGTGCGAACAAAACTGCTGCCCTGAGAATGATCCACCTTGTCCGGACGAACATGATTGTTCCGAGCTCGAGTATTCACAATTCGAACCCGAGGGTACGCAGATAACTGGACCGGAACACGATACGAAAAGAACCGGCGCGCTTCCGTCGAACATGTGGGAGTTGCGCGTGAGGTACCGGATTTGCGGGGGATGCCACCATGGCGAGACATTCTTGGTTCGAGGGCATGGTTGCACCTACCAGCAGGCGCTATGTGAAGCCCATCATACAGCGATGATGGTCAAGGATATAAAGGGTTGCTGCTCGATCTGCCGAGTCCATATCTGCGTCGTGCAGCGTCCTCCCTGTTGCCAACCCGCGCCACGCAAATGCCGCTGGCGACTATTCCGAAGGTAGACTCAGCCGCCGTTCCTATCTGCCGCGCGAGGCCACCCATCTCGGCCGCCCGCGAGTCGCTGAACGACTGGTTCAGCCTCGCGGCGGCGGGAGGGCTTCAGGCGGAATCCGATAACGTATGCGTTCGGCCCGTGTCAATTGGCGTGGCGCCTGCCGGTCGACGTAATCCAGTACGTCCCGCGGAACTAACGTCAGCCCTTCGTCGTTAGGGAACACCCACCAAGGGGAATCGGCGAAGACCGCCTCCCAAGCTGCCAGCCGATTTGGAGTGACAGCATGGTGAAGCCGTAATCCTCGTACACGCTGCACGGTCTCGCCGGTCTCAAGGTTCCATACGAATGCATCATCCATGCCGAAGCCGACGAGCAGAAGTTCATTGGATTCGAGTTTGGCGATTCGAACCGCACGGATGCTGGTGCGCTGATTCAATCGCAGACGCCGTTTTCCGGTCCGCGGATCGATGACCAGCACCTCGCCGCTGCTGGTTAGCAAAACCGCTTCCTTCTCCCCGGCCGCCGTTCGACGGGGAACCAACAGCCCTTGACGTGTGGATTCATCCAATCGTCGAGTCGCTATGGCTTTGCCCGAAGCCCCCAGCAACGTGTAGCCGTACTCGCGGGAAACGATGGCCGCGACCGATTCATCCGAGCCCTTGGGGATGGTGTTGTGGACTACCAGGCACTGCTGCCCATCCGGATCTTGATCGGAGGCAACTACATGCAATCCTGGCAGCGGGGTCCGATAGGCCTTTTTAGTTCGCGAATCCCAGCCATGTACGATCGCCTGATCCGGCTTCTGTTCGATGACGACCAGGTGCGTCGCGACAGGATTCAAATGGACAGCCTGCACCTGATCCAGATCCCTGAGCACCAATTGAATCTGCTGCGTCGGAAGGTGGCTCATCACCACCTGCTGCTTATCCGCCAGAGCCAGAAACTGCCCGTCGCCTGATCCCACCGCGTGACCGATGCTCTCCAATCCATGGTTCAGTTCGCGTTCCAAACGTCCGCGATGATCGTAGATGTACACCGGGCCGCCGCGCGCGACGGTAACAACCTTGCGTTCGCCTTCGGCTTCGAAATACCGCGCGTATTGAGGCGTGAGACCTCCAATCGGATAGGCCTGTCGTACCGTGCGTTGTTGAATGTCAGTTCAATGAACTTCGCTTCTTCGAATGATGCGGCGACGACGCGACCATTGTAAGCGAAACGCGTCATGCGCGGCCGTACTCGGATCTCGGCGAGGCGCTGATCCTCCCCGTCGGGCGACCACCGATATAGCTCGGCGCGGCGGAGTGACGGATCGCCATTCCGGTCGGACGTCTGGCTAGTCTCACTCGTGACTGCTTCACGCGGATCCGACCCGGTTTGTGGACCTTCTAAAGAAAGGTAGAACAGGTCGGTGGAAAAGGGGCGCGCCAAAGTCAACCGTCCGGGTTGGCGGCGGCTGACGGTGCCACCGCCAACGTCGATCACCGCCAGTCCGTCGTGCGTCCCGAAGCAGACGTAACGCAGGTCGGGTGTCAACTCCCAACCCTGCATCCTATTGACCAGCGTGCTAACGATCTTTCGCGGACTTTCGGATAATTCCCACAATTCGGCGGACAGGTTCGAATCGTTCCTTCCGGTCGAGACGATCACCATCCGATCCGTGTTCACTGGGATCATCAACCGAATGTCATCTGCCGGAATCTCTCGCGTGAACACGACCTCGCCCGATTCTACGTCGCGGCACTCGATTTCGTGGCCGTCTCTGAGGTAGATACGTTTTCCATCCGGCGCAAGTTTGAATGATCGCCAGCGCGTGTCAATCGTTCCCAACGCAAATTCTTGCATAGTGACCACGTCGCGTACGACAAGCCTGCCGTCGCGGTAACGCATTGCGATGCGCGGGGCCACCTCCGCGATCGAATGTGCCACGGAACCAGCATCGGGGTCGTCGAGACGTTGGACTAGCCGGCCGGTGCGATACAAATACGTAGCGCCGCTTTTGCGGTTGACGATGAACGCCAAATCCCCTTCGGGAACCACATGAACCGCGGTCAGTGCATGTTGGATCGGCTCGATGTCAACCTCATCGAGGATGCGAGTTCCCGACGCGTTCCACAGGCGCAGTCGGTCCTGCTCCCACAACAACAATCGGCCGTCGGGCATCAACCCGACCATGGTGCCATCCAAATTGAGGCTCTCTCGCTCCGGTACGCGCGGTGAATACAGACTGGTAACGGTGCCAATGGCGTGTGCGGCCAGGGCGATGGATGGATCGTCTTCAGCCATATCGCATAACAACGGCCCAGATGGCGACCAATTGAGTTGAATCGAACGGCGCTCGCGATCGGAATGACTCGACCACAACATCACCTTGCCCAGACGATCGCGCGTCGCCATGCGGTCGCTCCGCCGATCCGCCACCACGGATAGAATCCTGTCCGCATGTCCTGCACACGTCCCGCGGTGGCTTAGGTCATCGGCATCCAACAGCAGCACCTGGTCACGGTGCGCCACGGCCAGTAGCCGTTCCCGATCGACCAGGCTCCAACCCGCCACCTGACCATCAGCCTCCCAGACTCCCAATCGCTGATTCCCCGAGACCGTCCGCACTTCCACCCGCACCGAGTTTGCCAAATCGGTACGCAAGTAGATTCGACTGCCATCATGGCTGAGCAGGCCCGTGCTTCCCCGCCAAGAGCGAGTCTCCGCATCTGGGGCCGTGGTGTCGATCACCCACACGACCGATGGCGACGACCGTTGGACCAACAAGAATCTGCCGTTGCCGCTGAACTGAAGTTGGCAGTTCGACCCCAGGTCGTCAATCCGCCAATTTGCCTGCTGATTCGTTTGTACGTTGAACAGCTCAACGTTACCGGCTGAGTCCAGCACGGCCATCTGCCGTCCATCTTCGGCGGCCGTGGCGGCGACCAAATCGTCTTCGGTTGGAAAACGTCGGATGACCTGACCGCGCAAATCCACGGCACACGCGGTGCCGCTCGCATCGGCCACCAAAACCGCGTCGGCTTCCGACCCGATATGCAGGAAGCACGGGCGTTGTGGATCGAGTAAGTAGAATCCGCTGGCCTCAAATTGCAGAGCCGCTTTTTCGGCTCGGATTTCGAGCAATTGCAGTTCGCCGCTATCGGAGCCTGCATCGCCCGACGAATCTCGCCAGGCTGATCCCAGAACGATTCGATTTCCATCCGGAGTCATGGCCGCCACCCCGCGGTCGACCTTTCCAATCCAGGCGTGCGATCACCTGCGCCGAGAGCAGATCGACCAACACCGCCTCGTATGCCTTCGAACGGCCCGCAGTCGGACCGTAGCTCAATAACCGATCACCGGCGGCGTTGAGTTGCATCGCCCTGGCCGGCAACTTCAAATCGCTCAAGTCGTGGATCAGTCGATTGGACGAGATCGCATTCAAAAGCGTCTGGTCCGCATCCGGCCCCGGCCGCAACCGAGCACCGGCCCGCGCCAAACCGATCGCCAATGGAGGATCTTCGCTGCTCTCCAAAGCGCTGAGGGCTAACAGTCGTCCGGCATCCGATTCCATCCGCATTTTGCGTTCGGCCACCAGGCCAGCATTGAAGACCACAGCCAAGGCGGTACCCATCAAGGCGACCGCGGCCAAACCTACTGCCAGGCTGGCCGCCGTAGTCGGCCTGGCGATCACCCAATTGCGGAAGCGCGCATTCCAGGTCAGCGGTCGGGCCCGAGGTTGTTCGCCCCGAAGCAACCGTTCGAAGTCCGCTGCTACTTCGGCACACGATTGGTAACGATCCGCCGGATTGCGTTCCATGCACTTGGAAATGATCACTTCCAGGTCGGCCGGTAACCGCGGGTCGACCTTCCGAATCGGCACCGGGCGGTCGAATGCAAGTTCTCGGAGGATATCGCGGACCGAATGGCCGCGAACACTGCGAGTCAAGGTGGCCAGTTCATACAGGGTAGCGCCCAGCGAATAGATGTCGGAGCGATGATCCACCAGGGCCCGTTCACCAGCCGCCTGTTCAGGACTCATGTAGTGCAGCGTGCCGATCATTTCCCCGGTACGCGTGAAGTCCTGCCCGTCCTGTAGGCGCGCAAGTCCAAAGTCAGTGACCCAGGCACGACCTTCCGGGTCACACATCAGGTTCGATGGTTTTACATCGCGATGCACAATCCCATGGTCATGAGCATGCTGCAACGCGCTGGCCACTTGGATTCCAACCCGACCAACCAAATGGGCAAACTTGCGACCCGATCGGGCCCCTTTATCTAGTTGGATCTCGTGTAGAAAGTCGTAAATCGCGCCGGAATCAGCCGTCTTGGAAACGCCCGGATGCTGTTGGTCCGAATCGCGCGTCGTATCGGCAGCATTTCGAAGTGTTGAGCGAAGCCCCCGACTCGATCGGTCCCGGCGCAGGGAGCGGGCCACGCGAATGATCTGGGCCAGCGTCTGGCCTTCAATCAAACGCATGGTGTAGAAGCAAAGATCGCCTTGCTCCTCGACCCCATACACCGGCACGATATTCTCGTGCTGCAGCAACGCGGCAGCGTGCGCCTCGTTGCGGAACCGCGCCAGTCGCGTCTTGGAGACCCGGCCGGCGGCCGGCAGGATCTTCAGCGCCACGCGCCGCCCCAGCTGCAAGTCAGTCGCCTCGTAGACGATCCCCATCCCGCCACGGCCTAATTCCGGACCGATTTCATAGCCGGCCAGGTGGATATGCTGTTGCTCGACCCGTGACGCCTCCCCGGGAGGGGCCGCGATGGTCTTATTGACATCGGAAGATGCCGACTGATAATCCCCACGTGTTGGATTGGGGCGTTCCATGGGTGCACCTCGCAAAAGACTACAGGTACGATGCCCCCGCGCAGAGTAAACCAATTGCTCCACACGGAGGGATTCATTGTAGCCGGATCACGAACCCCAAAGCCACCACCTGAAAGAGCTAATCTCGGATTTTTGCTACAGCCAGGGGTTATCAGCTAAAACATGCGCAGATTCTGCGCCCCGATTCACCTCCTAGCGAGCCTAATGCAATGCGATATCACTTCGCTATAATGACGACATCGCCGGGCGAGCGGTTCGCTCCCGTGTCGCATGTCGTGCTCCACTAACGGTGGAATGCAACGATGATCCAAGAGAAGGTTATCAAGCCTAAGTCGGGATGGGGGATGCTCGCCGTCGAAATCCTGGCGGTTCCAGTTGGGATTTCCCTATTCATTTACGCTGTCAGCCATGCTGAACGGCTTCCGGTTTCGCTGGTGGTGGGAATGATCATCGGGGCCGCGCTGATCGAAGCGCTAGCGATCATCAGTCTTTTTGGCTTCCAAGCCGTCGCGTCCAACCAAGCACGTGTTTTGTTGCTTTTCGCCGTCTACAAGGGGCGGCATCGTCGAATCGGGGTTTTACTGGGGCAATCCGTTCTATTCGAAGAAGAAGATCTCGCTCCGCGTGCGCAATTTCGAAACCGGATCTACGGAAACTGCGGAGAAGAAAAATGCAGCAGGGCAGATCGTGCCACGATCGAAAAGTGGGTGGCACCGATTTTTCCGCTACAAGACCGACCTGCCCCCGAGACAGGATGTAATCGTCGCCGCTGCCGCCGTCCAGCTGCGCCGTGGTGTGTCCCACGCTGATCAGCCGGTCATCGCCCTGACCGCCGGACAGTCGAACGTGTTCACCGCACTGCCACGGCGCGGTCATGGCCGGCACCCATGTCGGCCGTGATCAACGTACGGAAGCTGCGCAGAAAATCGTTGCCCTCACCCAGCTTCACATCGGCCGCTACGGCCGTCACGGTGACGGTAAACGTGCCGGTGGTCGGAAAACGGTGCATCAGTTCGCCCCCATTCCCGTCTGCGGCAACCTCTCTGTCGGCGACGCCGTCTCCATCAAGGTCGAAGCGAAACGCGCCCGCCGTGCCCTGCTGTCCCACGGGGTTCAGCTGCACGGTCTGAACCTCCCCAAAGTTGGTGGACAGTGAGTCTTCTTATGTCATGATGCATGACGGAGGGAAGATTCATGAAACGACCACGACGAACGTTCAGCCGGGAGTACAAGCTGGCGGCGGTCAGGAAAGTCATCGAACAGGGGCTTTCGTATGCCGAAGTGGCCCGCGACCTGGGAATTCGAGATACGCTCATTCACAACTGGCGGAAGGCCTTCGAAGCGGACGGGACGCTGCAGGCCGAAATCCAGCAGAGTCCATCGATCGAGGCGGAACTGAAACGGCTGCGCGAGGAGAATCGGCAGCTCAAAATGGGACGCGACATCTTGAAAAAAGCGACGGCCTTCTTTGCCAAAGAAAGTCACTGAGATTTCGGTTCATCAAAGAGCACGAAAACTGCTGGCCGATTGCCGTGCTGTGCCGTGTGCTGGAAGTCACTCGCGCGGCGTTTTACAAATGGCGGAATCGTTCCACAACACCGACGCAAGCAAAACAAAAGCAGATCGTCAGCGAGATCAAACGTATTCACACCTTGCCTCGGCATCAGGATTACGGGAGCCCCTGGATGCATCGTGAGCTTGTCAAACAAGGCGTTGCCTGTTCAGAGAACACCGTCGCCAGGCTGATGAAAGACAACAACATTCAGGCTCGTCGGGCATTTCGATTCCGCGTCACCACGACCGATTCCTAACACGATCTGCCGATCGCACGTGAGCGGTACAAATTGACGTCTGGAGGTTGAGGGGGGTGGGGGCGTAGATTGTCGGCTTTTTGGAGAGGACTCTGGGAGGCTGACGATGCGAACGAAAAATCAAGATCGGGTGGCGTACTGGCAGCGGATGCTCGCCGAACTGGAGGCAAGTGGTCTTTCCGTTCAAGCGTTCTGTCGAACGAAGAACATTGCGGCTCATTCGCTCTACTACTGGCGGCGAAAACTCGGCGGTCGGCAGGCCTTGGATTTCGACAGGCAACCGGGCCTGGGTTCCAACAGGCGACATGCACTGAATTCCGGCGGTCACCAGGCACAGGACTCCGCCATGGATCAAGCTCTGGATGCTGGCAGGTGGCATTCGCGCCGGATCATGGCCGCGATGAAGGAGTGGATGGATGACAAGCTCGAGAAGTTGCGTCCGAAGAGTCCTCTGCGGGGCGCGATCTTGTATATGACCAGTCGCTGGGACGCGTTCACGCGGTTCCTCGAGTCGGGGGATATTCCGCTGGAGAACAATGCGGCTGAGCGAGCGATCAAGCTGCCGGTGATCGGCCGCAAGAACAGCCTGTTTTTCGGCAGTGTTGCCGGTGGTCACGCCGCCATGGCCTTGTACAGCGTGATGGCCACTTGTCGTCGTCACTGCATCGATCCGTCGGCCTATCTGCACGATGTGATCATCCGCTTGCCCACCGCCAGCGACGAAGACATCGATGCGTTGCTTCCTGACCGCTGGGGGCAATCGCATCCCGAGCACCGCATCACCATCCGCGCGCAGGAGAGAACTCGTCGCGCCACCACCAGGCGCATCCGCCGCACCGCTCGCCGCAACCTGGCCACTCCTCCTTCCCGCTAAGCCTCACCACCTCTGCTCCCCACTTCCCCACAGCAGCCGTACGTCCAATTTGTACCGCTCACGCTCATTTGCAGACTCCCGTCAACAGTCCTCTTCTTCTGGTCGAAATCTTGTAAGTGCATCATCTCGCTGATAAAATAACGCCCAGCCAGAGGCAATTTGTCTGAGCCAACCACAGCAGTCGTCGCAATCGTCATTCGGAGTGAGGAATCATGAACGAACGCAGACAACGAGGGGACGTCCAAGCGGGCCACGACCGCGATCCTCAGCTTGCCCCATCACACTTCGGTTCGCTCTTCGATCGCTACGCTGACGACCGCCTTGCCTCCCGGGAGATTCCACACATGGAAGAAGACAAGATTATCAATTCACCCGAAGGATCGATTACCGGAGATCTGGATCGCGTTTTGAATCATTGGGACGGGCCTCAGAGTTACCCCGACACGTGTGCCATCCGGTGTCAGGAGTACATTTTGGAATGTTTCACTGGCCAGGAACTTGATGAGCGTACTTTCGTTCAAGAGGCGTATGATCGAGGTTGGTACACACCGGGAGGCGGCACGCCGCTGTTGCACGTAGGAGACTTGTTGGAGCTTCACGGTATAGAAGTTACTCGATACGTGAACTCCAACATATTTCACCTTGCCAATGAACTCGCCCAAGGACACAAGGTGATCGTGGGCCTCGACAGCAACGAGCTTTGGTGTGGCGATTCGGACGGAGCCTGGTTATTTCAACAGGTTCAGGATTACTTTGGGTTTGCAGGAGCCGACCATGCAGTGATTGTCACTGGCATCGACACCACAGACCCAGGAAATCCTCAGGTCATAGTGACCGACCCAGGCACGGGGGAGCCATTTGCCCGCTACCCGTATGAACAATTCGTCGAGGCCTGGCGTGATAGTAACTTCTTCATGGTCGCGACGGTTGAGCCAACGCCGGCGAGCTTGCCGGAGATGGCCAATTTTGACATATTTCGCGACATGCTGCTGCACAATGCGGGTAGTCTGGTCTTGGGGTATCTATGGGATTTGTGGAATGAGTTTGAGCCAGAGGTCGAATTTCCGTATGCAAATCCAATAACTGATGCCGGTCCCCTCAGCTTAGCAACAGGCGTAGGTGACACAGAGCATGACGATCATGACTTCGGATTGGAATCCTCCGATCTCGGCACACTGAATGACTGTCAGGAACCGCACGAGTTTTTGGAGGGCCACGACCACGATGCTGACGATAGTGACGGCTTGGAATTCGATTGACGTTCGCCAGACGGCCCTGCTTTGAGAATTGTCCCGAAGATGAATAACGATCCAACTGACCAACCCGAACCACCGAATAATACTCCGCGCAGCACTTCCACCGCGTTAGATCAGGTAAATGCGGCGCGCAAGAATGCAATTGCGGTCCTTGAGGATCTTGAGCAATTAGCCACTGCGTACGAGTTGCCGTACCCCGCGGAAGAGTTGCGGGCCCTGAAAAGAAAGCTCCGTGAGAACTCTTATAATGTGCTCGTTGTCGGCGAGGCAAAGCGAGGCAAG
The DNA here is from genome assembly GCA_026004675.1 of Gemmatales bacterium. Lineage (GTDB taxonomy): Bacteria > Planctomycetota > Planctomycetia > Gemmatales > Gemmataceae > BPJP01. Next base: position 7,538 of record BPJP01000023.1, on the reverse strand, counting down.
AGTACATTCGTCAATGCCGTGATCGGTCGCGATTTGCTGCCAACAGACGTCGACATCGCCACAAGTCAAGTATTCCGTGTGCGGCGTTCTGAAAAGGAAGCCTATCGTTTGCGATTTGAGGACGATTCAGCCCGCCAGATTGAACCGCAGGATCTGTCTCGATACGGCTCGCAAGTTGCGGCAGATTTCGACGACATACCACCGCTTGACCAGATCATCCGTTGGGTCGAAGTCGATGTACCGGTGAAGTTCCTTCCGCCTGAAATCACACTTATCGATACGCCGGGGCTCGGCTCACTCTACGCGACGCATACTCAAATTACTCAGCGCTACATGCCACTGGCGGATGGAGTGATCTTCGTATTGGGCTCGAATCATCCGATCAGTGAACCGGAAGTTGATTTCCTATCGCGACTGCTGGATGTGACAGACCAAGTGTTCTTTATCCAGACGATGATCGATCAGCATCGCCGCGACGCGTGGGAATCTGTCCGGCAGCGCAACGAAGCCATCCTAGCAGACAAGTTTGCTGGTCGATTGACATCTTGTAAGGTATGGCCCATTTCCAGCGCAAACCTTCGTGAGGCCGCAAAGACGGGCGATGATGACTACTTGCAGGTCAGCCGTTTTCCTCAGCTAGCAGTCGCTTTACAGAAATTCTTGTTTCGTTCGTCCGGTTGGTCAAGTATCGCCAAGGCGGTAATGTTGTCCGGCAGCATCGTCGCCCAGGGCCGGCAAATCCTCTCGGATCGTCGTGAATCTCTTCTGGAGGAATCTGCAAAACGCCGCCAGGCTCTTCGAGATGAAGCAATGACACGCCGTCGGCAATTCGAACAGGATTGGGGCCGCAATGGCCAACTCCGACAGGACCTGCAACAGGCAGTTGTGCGGCACACAAAAATCGGTCGCCAAGCTTTTGAACAGGCGCTTCATCCAACAACGGGTGTGATTGCGAAACAGTTCCTCGACCGAATCGACTCCATCAAGTCGCTTACAGAAGCCAATGAGATGGCAAAGACGTTGAACGATGACGTCGTCGCAGCAGCCGGAAAGCAGTGGCGAGAAATCTGCGAGAGCACTTATGACTTGGTAAGTCGGGAGTTAGCGCCATTCGTCGAGGAATTATATACAACGAACGCGAAGGCCGCAGACGATTGGGATGGGAAGTTCGATGGCATGCCGAGATTACCGGCAATTGAGGCACAGTACTTCGAACGGCTTCGGAACGCCGTCACGAGCATGGGGGTCGCTTCAACGACCGCGTATGTTTCACTGAACGTGGCGACGCTCGCAATTCCGATCGCAGGCCCGCTGGCCGTTGGCGCGATGGTACTGGCCGCTGCTGCAGGTGCGACCCGTGGCGCAGTCAGTACCAGGTCTAAAGAACTGCGGGAGTCTCAGGCAAAGCTGAGATCGCATTTGAGTCATCTGCTTCAGCATATCCATCAGCGATTTCATGCAGTGGATCAGGCCACCGGTCGCTTTAGCATCGTTGAGGAGTACTTTCAAAACCTCGTACGAACGACGTTGGAGAAAGTGGAAAGCCTCGTTAACGACAAACAGTCGCAACTCCAAAGTGACCTACAGCGTCTCGACGAACAGCTGCGCATGACCGACGAGCAACGAAAGAAGAATGCTGACGTTCTTTCAGGACAGATTCAGAAAATGACTGCGCTCGCCAGACGCGTCGACTTGATATCTGGGCATTTAGAATCTGCTAATGAAGCGATCTCCGCTGCAGGCAATTGCTGAAACGTAGAGATTGGATTGCTGAAATGACCATACCGAAGCCGTTTCTTGGAATCGATTTCGGCACAGCCTACTCCGCCATGGCATGGGTCGACCCTAACACCGGCCACGCGGATATCCTTTGTAACGCCGAAGGCGAAGAGAAAACCCGCTCGGCTGTGTTCTTTGGTAATAATGACGAGCACGTTGGTCGTATCGCTGAGGAGTTCTTGGAGAACGAGGACGAGGCGGAGTTCGTCTTGCTTGGGGCAAAGGGCAACCTGGTTCGAGGATCGGTATACGAACTTCCTGACGGCCGGGTGATTACCGCAAAGGACGTAGCTGTAGCCATATTCAAAAAATTGAAGCGTGATGCGGAAGATTTGCATTTTCACGAGCCTGTCCACAGATGCGTCGTCACCGTGCCAGCAATGTTTGACCCACTGGAGCGACGAGAGATTGAAGATGTCGCGCGTCAGGCGGGATTTGAGACTGTGGAACTGCTGGATGAGCCAGTTGCAGCCGCTATTGCCTACTCGCAATCCGGGCAGAAGGTGGGGAAACGTGTTCTTGTATACGACCTTGGCGCCGGGACGTTCGACGCTGCCGTTCTCGATCGCGAAGAGGATGAACTAAAGTCTTTTCGATTGGCTTTTCCGCCGGAGGGGCTTCGTTTTGGTGGGGACGATCTCGATGGTCTTCTTTGGAAGTACATGCTCACGCTCGCCGATGGTGACGCCGAAAGAATTCGAAACGACACCTCACTTTCCCAACGCATGCTGCACGGCTGCCGTCGCCTTAAAGAAAATCTCTCACGGCTTGAATCTCACAGATTTTCTTTGAGCCTGCCCAATCACACGAAATTTCAGCGTGAGGTGACCCGTGCGGAGTTCGAACAAGTAGTTCGAGGTCGCCTGGAGGAAACAATTCGGCTCACAGTCCGGTTGCGTGAGATGTCTGAAAACTCCGGTGGCGCGCCAGACACACTTGTTTTGATTGGAGGATCCTCGCGTATTCCACTAATCGGCCAATTGCTTTCGGAAGCAGTTCCCCTCGTGCCTCGTAGTTGGCACCGTCAGGATGTCGCCGTGGCGCTGGGAGCCGCAATTTTTGCTGACGGCATCTGGGGGCATAAACGACACCGCCTCTATCGCGATGCACTTAAGCATGCAAAGAAGACTGGCAGAATCTCTGTGAGGCGACTTACCGATCTTCGTGAGCAACTTCAATTGTCTAGTACCGAGGCAAAGGACATCGAATCCACTGAACTTGGAAGTACGCTCGAGAAACTGGTCGAAAAGTCGCGAGTGGATGCCCAGGATAAGTACGCAACAAGACTGAAGAAGGTGTGTGGGCGAATTACTGATTCAACTGTCGAGCAGCTTCAGCGTGAAGCACGACACCTGGGCCTTACGCCTGAAGAAGCAACGGACGTCGAATGCCGAATCCTCGGCGATTCCAAAGAGCGGCTGGCTGAACAAGAGCAAGTAGAACGGCACCGTGCCGCCAATGAATTGATATCCAAAGCAGAATCTCTGAGGCGTGAAAACAAGCTTGAAGAGGCGCTCGAACAAGCCCAATTAGCATGTGACAGCAGTCCTGGGTTCGCTCGTGCTCACTTAGAGAAGGGGCAAATTCTGTTCGATTTGGGAAAGATCAAGCTTGCTGAGTCTGCATTTGGCGTAGCTGTCGATTTGATGCCCGAACATCGCGACGCGTTGTTTTTTCGAGGACGTTGCCGACTGCTGCTTGGCCGAGAGCAGGAAGCGCTTAGCGACTTTGATGCCGTCATTAGCATTTCGCCTTCACCAAATGCTCTCTGGCATCGTGCCATTGCACTCAAGCGGACTGGCGAACCCGGTCGGGCAGCAGGTGACCTATGCAAGGCTCTCGCAGATCGACACAACTTTGAAGCCGATTGTGGATTTTCATCGATCGCTGCTAGGACGGTCCTGGGCATGTGGGCGCTTCGCGAACTAGATGATCCACTCATGTCCATAGAATGGTTTCTGGATGCGCTGCGAACAATCCGCTCAAGCCGCATGCAGTCATCGTGCGATATCCTTGCAGCAATCAGTTGGTTTTTCCGTGAACTGCCAGACGAGACAAAGTGGCAGCCGTCTGATTTTTTGGTGCTGTATGCGCACGAAGCGAACACCCAGGTTGTTTCTGTTGAAGGCGCCGAACTGCCATCAGCATTTGGCTACGAATGCCCTCAGTGCAGCTCCTACGACAACACTGGAAACCGTTTGTCGGGGCAACTCGTCCTACAGTGCAAGAAATGCGGTCAAAGATTTGTCAATTCTGCCGCGTCGCATTCTGCGCCGGAAAAACCCGTAACTCATGGTGGAAAGGATCCTTTGGTTGAGGATTTGGTTGGGCTTATCCAGTTGGCGTTATGGGAAGCGTGTTATCAAGTTGATGGCCCTGGTTACGAACTGCCGTTGGGCCGATTCCACGCGATGTGTGCGGAGATGGATTTGCCCGTTTTGCCCTTGTTAGCGTTGGAGAATGAGACGCTCGGTTTGACGGCAGTTCGCATTCTCGCCCAGGCAAGTGATGACGACCAAGCACTTGTATTCATCGATTGGCTCATCGAGGAATTCGATGTAGATGTGTGCAAAATACAGGCTGACGCATGCGTCAAGAACAGACCAAAACTAATGCAAAAACTTACTCCACGTATCGACGTGGAAGAGGATCATGGCTGGCTTTTGAACAACATATCCGTAACCAATTTATCTCCCTTTAGCGTCCATAATGTCCGCGCGGAGGCCAAGGTAACGCGAGTGGATCGAAAAACATCTACGATTACTCGAACTATTCAGCGTCTAGGTCCCGGCGAACAACATCAGTGGGAGAATGTATTTCCTGATGCCGGTTTCCTTGGAATCAATATTAAGTCAGTAGTCTGTAGGGTCTTCTGCAGGGAGGGCGGCAAAATGCCCGCTGGAATAGCTGTATCTGGGTCCGGCATATGTCCAAAATGTGGTGCAACGCTTGCCACGGAACTCGCGAAACAGTGTGAGACTTGTGGCGCCGATTGGCACTAACGATGTTCTTTCGTATTATTGGCGTTCGACTCATCTCGCTTCTTGGCGGATATCAAGAGCCCATAGCGATTGACTGCTCGTTCGGCAACCAGTCGGTATGCTTCCGGTTGGTAAGGTCGAATCACTCTGCGCCAATACCGTTGTCGTTGTCCGAGTTCCGGAAGTCCCCGACCGTTGGCTCGTCGCATCACGTCATCGCCGTACACGCCGAACAACGCTCGCAACTCGTCGCGCTCAGCCGGAGTAAAATCGTCCGCAATCCGTTCTAAGAGTTTAAGGGCCTGCAAATCCTCGTCGAATTCGTTGAGCCTCTGTCGCAACGCTGCAAGTTCGCCAGCCGTATCGGTGTATGCAGCCGCCAAGCGTGATTCGTGGTTCGTTCGCGGACCGTAAGCGTCAAGATATGCTGCGAGTTCGCTTGCTACTTCGGGATCGATTGTTTTGGCGTTTCTAACGAACTCCAAAAACCGATTTCGCCGCGCCCGCATGTCTCGATCGTGGCTTCGGGCGTCAGCCATCGCTTTATAGCGAAGACGCTCGACTATTGCAATCGCCTTTTGCACGATATGAAAAGCGTGCAGAAAACGACTGCGGCGGAAGAGATTGTGATCCAAGACATCAAGGAGAGTGTCGAAGCCTGTAAGTTCTGTAAGTTCCCTACGCACCACATCCACAGATTTGTCAGAAGCGGCGCAAAAGCCTGCGATTGTCGTGAAAAACGCGCCAGGGCAAATCAGCGAGAAGTTGCTCTCGCTGGTCAATTGTCACAGGGCAATCATCAGGTTCCAATGTTCGATAAAACTCTTCGTTCGACAGCATCTTTGCTAAACGAACCGGAGGAATAAGTCGCAGTTGAGAGACGTATGTGGCAAGTGATGGAAGCTCCCCCACTTCCATACGATCCAGCGCGCGTCGAAGTCCTGCGGATACTGGTACGACTGTGTTCAGACAATCCGATAATTGTGCTGCAATCCTCTTGCTTAGCTCCCATCGGCGATCCATCAACTCCTGTTGCAGGTCGATTTTGGCCATTACGCCCACCGCATTGATCGGGCTGGAACGCCCGCCCGTTACCGCGCGAAACTCCTCCAGGAATGCCTGGTCGGTTTGCCTGCCAACCTCGCCGACGAGGTAGATAACGGGCGTCCGCTTGGCTCCCCAACTCTTGGGTACGCTTTGTGTGCTCATTTCCAAGCTGTCTTGCTAATTGTAGAAACTCAGCGGTTCTTTCTTTATGCTCATCAACAGTCGTGCACATTCCGGGTGTGTCCACAAGAACCGTTTCTCGGAGCATCTCATTCGGGAGAGCATACTCTAAGTATTGAATCTCCATTGCTCGTTGTATGGTCTCCGAGTCGCTTCCCTGCAGACAGTCAAGAAAGGCGCGTGATTCCGACGTGACTCGCCCGTCTCGCCAGTGGCATCGAACTGGGCGTTCTGGATCAGGATTGCCGTACACGAAACGATTGATTGTCGCGGTCGTCTCGTTCACTCCGACTTTCGCCAAGTCGTCTTTGAGCAATGCGTTCAAGAAACTGCTCTTACCGGCCTTCATCCTCCCCACGATGGCGATAATACATGGCTGGTCTACCTCATTAGCCAGCGCGTCGAGTGACTCTGCTAACTCGCGCTGCCGCGCGTCGTTTAAGCGAGCTGCGGCTTTTCGAAGCACGGCGATGGACTGATCGCGAATATGTACTGACGGATCATTCATTGGGAAAGCCGACTCGAACTGACAAACGCTTCACGAGGACGACAACCACTCAGAACATTTATTCTAGCCCGCATTTCTCACAGGGTTAAAGTTCCAAGCCGCCCTTCCGTCCGTTAAAATGCGTTTGTCAACGACTCATTTTCGCGAGCAGAAGGAGCGGCTTGGTGATGACAGAGTGTACACAAAGACAGTTGGAATTTCATCGGCTTGGGCGGCGGGAAGTTACGGGACGTTTTGATGCCCTGGCGATTCACTGGAGGTATTCTCGAAAGTTGTGTTCTGGGAATGCGGGAAAAGGTGGCGTATCCTGCTGATGGTTGGAAGTTGTTTCGTTTCACCAGCACCCCGACGAGGGGGTAGGAGGATACGCCATGACCAAGAGTACAAGAGTCGTAGATCGAAAACCAGAGGGCGAGTCTTTGGACAGGGAAGTACTCGAGTTTCGAGCCCAGTTCGATGATGTGAGCCTCTAGACGAAATCGTTCGCCAAGGGGCGTGTCGGATCCTGCAGGCTGCCATCGAAGCCGAGGTGGATGAGTTTCTGACCAAGCACGCGAACCGGCGAGACGAACAGGGACGACGCCTGGTGGTTCGTAATGGTTACAAACCGCGTCGGAAGATTCTCACTGCTGCGGGCCCATTGGAGGTGCGACAACCGCGGGTGCGTGACAATTCTGACGATGACCCGGAGCGTGTTACTTTCAACTCGAAAATCCTGCCGCCTTACCTGCGTCGCAGCAAGAGCCCTCGAGGAGTTGATCCCCTGGTTGTACCTCAAGGGAATTTCGACTGGCCAGTTCGGCGAGGCGCTTCGCGTGTTGCTGGGAGAACATGCGCAAGGCTTGAGCCCCAACGTGATCGTGCGACTGAAGGAGCAGTGGTCGCAGGAGTACGAACAGTGGAGCCGCCGCGACCTGAGCGACAAGCAGTACGTCTACGTCTGGGCCGACGGAATCCATGCCAAGATTCGCTTGGGAGTCCCGGAAAACAACAAGCAATGCATGTTGGTCCTGATGGGGGCGACGGCCGATGGCAAGAAGGAG
>BPJP01000022.1 GCA_026004675.1 Gemmatales bacterium | reverse complement strand
AGCATACGCATGGTGTGGGGAAAGGCGTGTTGGAGACGAGAAACGAATGCAGTTTGATGTTTCTGGGGATCGCCAAGTCGCGATTCGATCTCTTTGACCGTCTGGTAGAACTGCACCTTCGGATCGTCGGGGCCGATGTTGCGGATGCCCTTGGGATCGATAAACCACGACATGCTGCAGGCCATCGACCAACAGCCACAAGATGAAGTCCGGATGAAAGTTGCCGGCTTCGAAGAAACCGACGGCCGCGGCCCTTGACTCAAATTGCGAAGCAAGTACAGCTCTTTGTCCTCGAAGAATCCCTCATTCTGGTCGCAAAAACGACTAGAGATCCTCGACGAAGCGAGCTTCGCCCTGGTTCAGTGGCAGCGGAGTAATCTCCACAACCCGTTCCCGGCAGTGCAGTAGCGGTTGGTACAGATGGCTGCCGAACCAGATCGCCTTGAGGGTGCGAAACTCCCACGGTTTGAACTCGCCGCGCTCGATCAATCCTTTCAGCTCTTCCAGTTTGGCGACGATCTCCTCCTGCGACTGATCGATCATGATTCGATAATACGGGTCGTCGGGCGATCTGACCCGCACCCAACAGGTTCGGATCGGTATCTTCGACGTCGTGGTACTCGAGATGGGGAAGTTCCCATTCTTTCTTGCGAAACGTGTAGTACCGCTCGGTGTACTTCTTTAACAGCGCCAGTGCGATCTCTTCCCACAGCTTCACTTTCTCGAACGCATCGAAAGCCATCTCTTCGGCCGGGATCAGAAGCTGGTACCAACTCGCATCGGCAAGTAGTTCGGAAATCCCATCGCGCGTCAGATTCAAATTGTGCCATCCGCGCTCGGCTTTGAATTGCTCCAGCTCGAAGTACAGTCGATCCACATCGAGCATTGCCGTATGCTGCGCCGTGAGATGAGCCTGGTTGGGGCGTTCGGGAGAATCGTCTTCGCCAATGCCCGAGGATTTGATCGCCTTAATCTTGGGATACCAATTCAACACCACCTTGTTTCTCTGCAGGTATTCCGTCGACGGGTCGCGGGCGGATCAGGGCCTTGAATCGTCGGCACAGGCCCGAGCTTTCTGAATGCATCACCAAACTCCGTACTCACACCATTGATCGTCTTTTTCAGACGAATCGTCTTCAAGGAGCGCTTGCCAAGGTTCCTGATGACCGGGAGCAGAAACTCAACCCGGTCGTCGTTTGTCGGCAATCCCTCTTCTTCCAGATGCCTACGGAATTCGGCCATGTAGTCGGCACGTATACCGAAGATCGCCAATGTCTCCAGTACGTTGATATATTTTGGCTGTTGCAGGCCAACCGGTAACTCAGTACGGTTGCTCCGTTTGAGGCTCATCCGGTATCCCTTCAGTCGCACGCCGCGTCCGAAAAGCTGGATGATCTGGGCTCCTTCTCCGCGGCCAATGTTCATCAACCCCATCGTGCTGACGCGCCAACTGCTCCACCCCTCCGTGAATTTTCTGGACCCGATCAACACGTTCACCGTCGAATCGGGCTTATTGATTTCATGAAACAACGAACTGGAAAACTCCCGTTCACCTGTCTTCATTCCGTGCTTTTCGCACAGCTTCACGAGCTTCGAATCATCGCCCACGTTGATCACGCCAAAGGCATCATTCTCGGCGCCCAATCGCAGAGCCACTTCGCCCGTCGCTCCCTTCAGATTCTCGACGTACAGCACCCCGCCTCCGGGAGCGTTGAAGAGCGTGGCCAGCGTGTCATCATAAATCTGCGAAGCGGTTAGGCCGGTCGTGTTGAGGTACGTAAAGCGGCCGGCAAACAGGTTCTTGCCGTTGGCCGTCACCAGCCCCTGGTTCAACACCCGCTCGATTCGCTCAATGCTTTCGTTGCGATTCGAAACGTAGCGGGCAAGAAACTTCAGAATCTCGACGATGTCGGACGCATCTCGATTGGCGAGCGTCTGGGTGACGCTGCCGCCGACGAAAATCCACAGCGGCTTTTCGATGTTGAACGGGCGAAACTCAGCCTCGTGTTCGCGATACAACCGCTGTTGCTGATAGAACGTCAGCAGGCAGGCGACTAGATACAGCTCCAAATGCTGCGCCTGCGTGTCATCGTCAAGATTGAGGATCTGATAGTCTTTGCCGAACCCGTCGCCATAGAAATAACGGTACGAATAATTGAACAGAATGCTCTTGGCATACAGATCGGTCAGCCCGGCGTTTCCCGAAACGGCCTGTTGAAATGTTGCAGAATACTCGAACGAAAAACCGTCTTCGCACAACGCGTTGCGGGCCTTGAGCCACGCGCCGTCCTGGCCGCCGCTGGTTCCGCGGTGCCCTTCGTCCACCAGCACCAGGTTGTTTCCCTCGAAGGCGTCGATTGCGACCGTCTTGTCACCCATTTCCTCTTTGAGTTTGGTGACTTCAAGGATCTCCACTGACTTGCCGGCGAACAGGCCGCGGCCGTCCTTGTTAAAAATCTCCGCGTCGATTCCGGCCGCCTCGAACTCTCGCAGGTGCTGTTGACTCAGTCCTTCGTTCGGCGTGAGCAGCAGAATACGGTTCAGCTTCCGCCCTCGGTGCACTTCATGATTGTCGGGCCGGGCCAGATAGTGCTGGTACTGCAGGATGTTCGCATGCATCAGCAGCGTTTTGCCGCTGCCGGTGGCCATCCAGAACGCGAGCTTGTTGAGCTGCGACCAGGATTCCGTCGAATCATCCAGCTTAGCGATCTGGTCCGCTTCCGGCTTGTCTTCGTTGTACCTGTCGATTTGCTCGTTAATGGCCACCAACAGCGCGTCCGGATCGCGGAAGTACCGGTCCAAATAGATTTCCGTGAACAGCAAGGCCAGATATTGAAAATACTTCCAGACGATCGGCTGTTCGCCACGGGTGATTCGCGGCTGATTGAGCTGCAGCGTGTGCCGCACGATGTTCTGATCGTATTCCAACAGCAATTCCGTCGGCAGGTCGGTCAGTTCGGGAAAGTGCGCCGTCAGCGCGTGGTGAAAACGATGCACGTTGTTCTCGTCGAGACCTTCCAGCGACTCATTCCTCAGATGCTCCGCCAGTCTGTCGAGACTGTCGACGTTGAACAGAGACAAGAGCCACTGATTCAGCACCAGCTTGTACGGAAACGGCACTTGCGGTCGGTTGTTTCGCGAGCGCTGCCGAGCCGGTCGGGTTGCCGTCGATCCTCGTGTCCTTCTTTTTGCCATTTGCTTTCTCACGTGTTTCCGCTGGAGCCACTACGCAACACGAATCGGGCGCGTTCAATGCGCAGCATCTCAAAGGGTGTCACCACCCGAAGTTTCAACGCAATACACACATCGGGTATTTTAACTTTGTTCACGGTAGCGGCGGGGCGTTCATGGGTAACGACGGCGAATTGTCCTGCCAGAGCCTGCGCTATCAGGTAGTAGTCCGCTTTCTGGAAAAATGTGTTTTTCGCAGCCGGTGTGTACGGTTGTTTTTGCACCCAGGCAGAAACCTTGCCCATGGCCTTCAGCGTCTTCTCGTCCGGCTGGATAAAGAACGAGTCTTCGCACGCCTCGGCCCATCCGGTCAACTCATCGTCCTGTACCATGAGTTCGTCGTGGACTTTTTCGATGCTAAACACCGTGCCGTTCTCGTGCGCGAGTAGCAGCCAGTCCCAGAACGCCGGGCAGAAGTCGAATCCATAATGCAGATTTTTCGCCGTGATAAATACATTGGCATCCAGCAGGTACCGCATCAGACAACTCCCAGTCGCTCGGCTTCCTGGAACAGGGTTGCTGTCTTGCGAACACCGAGAATATCGAAGGCCTCGGTGAACGGCGTCTGGCCTTCGAGCGTGCTGGTGATGACCGCCGTGGCGAAACGCTTGCCTACGCGAGCCCCCAGCGTGTTGTAGAAGTCTCCGCCACCAGACCCTTTGGGTTTCAGATGCCGCAGCCGCTCTAGCTCCGCGCGATACGCTGCTGTGAATTCTCGTTCACTGGCGAACCCAACGTCCTTTAGCCGTCGGAGCACAACGAGCGTGCTGACCTTGAAGTATCGCGCCAATCTGGCGGCAGCTTCGGCAAGCGGTTCCCCTTCCTGCAACTGGCGCGCAACGATCTCCGCGGGAGCAAGCAACTCGGCCGCCACGGCGTTGCACCATCGTTCCACACGGCGGCCTGGAACCACGGCGACATCGACGTCTGAGATTCCGGATTTGCCAAGCCAAAGATGAGCCAATTCGTGGGCCAGCGTAAACATCTGAGCCGCCTTGGTGTCCTTTTGGTTGATGAACACCAAAGGGGCCAAAGCGTCCGCCAGCGCAAAGCCACGGAATTCTTCGGGGTCTAACGGCCGATGCGAGTTGCTGCCGACCACGCCACTGACCATAACCAACACGCCCGCCTGCTCAGCCAGCCGGATGAACTGCCGCAAAGCATCCGTCCATGAGCCGATATCCCGGCGTGATTCCATATCGAATTCGAGGGTTCGCCGCATGTCTGCGGCAACCTCGACAACGTCGTCCGACAGTTCCGCCGAGCCGACGAACGCGACCTCCGGCTCGCCGTTCATCAGCGCATATTCGCGATACCAGTTCTGCCGTTGCTGGCACAAATAAATCGTGTCCAGCAGGTTAGTGCTGGCGTGTTCGATTCCTCGGGAACCCATGACGCGAAAATCGGGGATCGGCAACGATTCCACGGGTGGCGCATCCAGAAAAAAGTAGCCGACGCCCGTATGCGTCGCGCGGGCAAACGCCTCGAGCTGCCTCAGCGTCGGAGACGCTTTACCCGAAAGCCAATCGGATAATTTTTTTAGATCCTTCTTGCGGGAAAGCGACGCAACGTCGGTTCCGGAACGAGCCATCGCCCAGTGCAACAGTACGGGTTGGACGCGCACGCGACTCATGCCTCGGCCTCCGCGAACATCAGTCGATGAAAATCGTCTTCGATCAGTCGGACTTTCCAGGTGTCGTCGGGGGCGCGGAGGTTTTCCAGGTTGTTCGTGCCGTTGACGTAGATCAGGTCGAATTCGCTGTCTTTGCTCGAGTAACCCTGTTTGGTGAACCACTCGTCGAGCACCAGATTGTCCTGCTCGACGCCTTCGGGGTCCTCGCCGCCGGGGCGGTTGCGCCAGATGACCAGCGTCTTGCGACCGTCGCGGGTGGTGCCGGTGACCGTGCGGAACCAGTGGCAGTTTTCAGTTTTCAGTGATTCAGTTTTCAGTTTCCTCCCCGCACCATCTTCTTCCTGAACACTGAAAACTGAACACTGAACACTCCTCAACCGTCCTTTCACGCGAAGTCGCCCTTCTTTGTCACGCTCGAACTTGGCCGTAAAGCACTGCGGGGCGGCGATGTGGTCGACGACCAGGCCGATCAGCCAGTTGAAGGTTTCGATCAGGTCGACGTTCGTCTCGCGCGATTCGTCCGAGCCGGGGCGTTTGACGTTGAGCGTGTAGGCGGTCGGATCGGTGAACTGGGCGATGTTCAACAGCGACTGGCTGCCGCGGGTTTCGACATCCAGCATGTAGCGGAGCATGTACTGCTCGCGCAGGCGGTCGGGACCTTGAGCTTCGGCGTGTTCGAGCAGACTTCGTTGGGCGTCGGTTCGTTTAAGTTGCAGATTGTTGAGCGTATCTTCGTACGATTCGAGGCGGACGTATTTGATGATCCGCGGACTCCGCTCGGCTTCTTCGTCGGTCGCCAGCCGTTTCGGCTTGCCGTCCTTCCATTCCGGCGAGAACGTCACCTTCTTCAGCCGCGGCAGCAGGACCGTGTCGAAGTAGTCCCCCATTTCGACCAAGATAAACTTCCGCCGTCCGCCGTCTTCGCGGTTCAGGTTGATCACAGCATGGCCCGTGGTGCCGGAACCGGCGAAGTAGTCGAGTATAACATCCTTGTTACGCGTAGCTGATCGGACCAGGGATCGAACAAGTGAAAGCGGTTTTGGGTATGCAAAAGCCCTCACGCCGAAGATTCGATCGACAACTCTCCCTCCTTCTGAGTTCATTCCGCATTGTAGGATGGCTAATTCATATTCAGTCTCTTCGTCAAGAACTTCACGGTCATTTGTATTTGATGTTTCGATCCAACTAGAGCACGGCTTCGCACGCATCGATTCTGGATCGAAATACGTCTTGTAGCGAGGCCGTTCAAGGTTGCCTTGAGCCTCGTCAGGCCATATAACTAAATTCCTCGCAATAACTTCCTGCATTGTCTCTGGGTAAAACCGCCAAACGCGATTCGGATTGGGGTGGAAAACTCTTCCAGTGCGGGGATTTGTAATTGGGTAGAATTGGTTTGGACGTTGCTCGCGCGTCATTCCAATCGTGAGATCCGTACTTGCGTATCGCAACCCCGTTGTATCGTCTAGATAAGGATAATCGTCTTCTGACTTTGAAAGACCGTACAGTCGCGACATATGGGAATCGCGGCCGAAGACGAGAACGTATTCGTGATCTAACGACAACGGCTGGCTACTCATCGCAGAGGCACTGCGTCGCTTCCAAACCATACTGCCCAAATAGTTGCCAGTCCCGAAAACATCACCCAGTACGTGCCATAAATGCTTGTATTCAGTATCGTCAATACTGACGAACGCGACTCCTTCGAAGTTGAGCAAGTGAAGTGCCACACTAAAGCGGTTCTCCATCATCGTAATCCATGATGAATGCGGGTACCGGTCTTTATAGGCAAACCCGTCCTCCCCGGTGTTGTATGGAGGATCGAGACAAATTGTCTGTACACGGTTTGACAACGCTCGATCAAAAAGCGATAGCGCCTGAAAGTTCTCGCTGTGGAACAGCACGCCGTCGGTCTGTTCGTCGATGTCGCCGAGGGCGTCGAGCAGTCGCGCGGTGAAGGCGGCGTCGAAGTGGCGGGTGTCGATCATCGCGGTGCGATAGTGTTCAGTTTTCAGTGATTCAGTTTTCAGTTCCTCGGCATCGGCAGGAAAGAGCGTCCCGGCGTCTTCGCCGTCCTGCTGAACACTGGGAACTGAAAACTTCAAACTGTCCCACTCCTCCCGCTGGGCGTCGTTGGCGGCGATCTGCTCGAGCAACCAGTCGCGCTCGGCCTCGTCGTCGATCTGGCAAATCACGCCCAGCCGCACGCACCAGTTCGTCTCGGTGACGAACTTTTTCTTCAGCCACAGCTTCTTCTGAAAATCCTCGAGCTGCGCCAGGAAGTCGATGATCTTGCCGGCGATGCGGCGGATGACTTTGATCTTCGACAGATACTGCTCGACCCGCGGCGCCGATTCGTTCTCGATATCGTCCAGGTGCATCACTTCGTTCTTGATGTAAAAATCGAGTTCCCGCCGCAAGAAGCCGCCCAGGTCCTTGTGAATGAAGTAGTCGAAGGTGTTGCGGGCGACGTAGGCGGCCAGATGCTTGGCCAGTAGTGGCCGGTCGGGATCTTTTTGCGTGGGCGCCGGGCGAGATAGGGCCGCGTGCCAGGCCGCCGCAGTTTTCAGTTGGCAGTTTTCAGTTTTCAGTGATTCAGTTTTCAGTTTCTCAAGGATGCGTGCTTCAGCGATTTCGGTGAGGTCTTTCTGGGCTGGCGGACTCTTCTTGCCTTCACGAACTTCCTCGGGCCAGTCGGTGAGCGTGGCCGGGCGGTATTCGAACCGGATCACCAGTTCGTTGCCGTCGGGTGTCTGCTGTTCGGTGACAAAGTCGTCACCGGAAGCCAACACGAAAACCCGTTTGTTGTTCTCCTTGACGTTGCCGTGTTCGCCTTCGGCCGCATCGACCAGGCGAAATGAAACTCGACCGCTGATTCCCTTGTGATCGTCATCGTCCTGTGGCGGCCCGTTTGACTGAACACTGAAAACTGAACACTGAAAACTGTACTCCCTCAGATATTCGCTGGTCTTGATGTAGTACTGATCGTGATTGGCCCAGTAGAGCTTGACCTCTTCGCCTTCGTAGGGAATCGCATAGACGCCTTCCTTGTAGCGTCGCAGCGAGATGAAATCTCCCTCGTGGTAGTACCGACGAAAGAACTGGTAGAGATGGTCGTAGATCTCCGATTCGAGGGCATCGACGTTGACCGAGCTTGTCTGGTACACCTCTTCGAGCTCGCGGACCTTGGGCGACTGGGCCGGGTCCATTCCCGCGCGCTCGATCGAGGCTCGCAGTTCCTGCAGCTCTTTCTCGATCATCGCCTTGTCGGCCGACTGGAACTGCGAGAACGCTTCTTGAACCTGTGGCAAAAGGTCGTGATCCAGGAACTGGATAATCTCATCCGCCTTGGCATGCATGATGCGGTACAGCCCAAAGTCCAGATCGGGCTGGTCGAGCTGGAACAACTCTTTGAGCAGGGCGATCAGTTTTTCGAATTTTTGGGACATGGGGGGTAAGTGTTCAGTTTTCAGTGTTCGGTGTTCAGTTGTCGGTGTTCAGGGTTCAGTTTTCGGTGGATGGAGTTGGCCAGGCCGGTGAGCATTCTTGATATTTCTTTGAGTTCGGAAGTCAGGGATTTCATTTGCGAATCCGTGATGATTTTTGCTTTCATGGCGATATAGCATTGGGTTCTGAGTTCCGCGGCGGAGCCGCGGGCAATCGACAGGAAGCGAATAAAGTCTTTCCCACCGCGTTCACACCCCTCGGCAATGTTGGATGGAATAGACACGGCCGCACGTTGCATCTGGTCGCGCAAAGCAAAATCGCGGCAATCACGCAGCATCTCATACACTTGCACAGACAACTGGCAACTCCGCTTCCAAACATCCAAATCCTCAAACGACTGGTACATCGCCTTGTCTCGTTAGCTCTGAACACTGAACACTGAAAACTGAACACTGAACACTGAATACTTAATACTCATCTCCAAATGGGATTGGTTTGCCAGTTGCTTGTCAATCCCATACGTGAATCAGCATTGGCGACATGGGGAGGCTGCGCCAGACGGGCTTCGACGCGAGATTTCCAATTGTGCGCGAAGCGGGCGACGGTGGGAATGCGCTTCAGGCAGTATCGCAACAGCAACAAAGTCGCCAGCAGATGGCGGTTGGAACGCACAGCAGGCGGTTGCCAGTTTTTGCCGCGAGGCAGCGTCGGTTTGATCGCCCAGACTCGGTCCCACAGCCGCGAGTGATGGGCGCACAGGTTGCGAATGTAGACCAGATGGTGCATCCAGCTTTGCAGTATCCGCGATTGAAGATTGTATTGCCCGGCTATCGCTTGTTGATCATTCCGAGTCATCCATTTGAAGAAGGTAGACAGGCCACCGAACGACATAATTTCGGTGGCAATCCAGATGGGCAGATCAGGGAAGTCGGAATAGTTGTTTTTGAAGTGTTCGACGAACAGTTCACTCGAACGCCCGGCTTCGTCTCGCAAACGCTCAAGCCACCGCGAATGGTCGAACTTGTCAAAGAAATTGGCCTCGTCAGTGTGCCCGAACGGGCCGTGCCGCCGTCCAAAGTGATGCGCGATACCGGACCGCAGATCGAGTTCGATGACTTCGAGGGCTTCGGTGACCAGGTCTCGCAGAATCAAATCGAACTGATAGGCCGCCGCGATCTGTTCGAACGTTGTACCGGGTATGAAGCAGTGGCGCGCGGATTCGAAAGCCAGGCAGTAGCCGCTGAGGCGATAATAGCCGACGTGCCGGAGGAACTGTTGGGCTGCTGCCGTGTCTGCAACGACGAGGCCGCGTTGCTGCAGCCGTTGCACCTGGTCGGCGTGGGAGAGCCAAGGCTTGGAGTAGCGTCTACGAGGAGAATTGGCCTGGCTCATGCGTGCGCCTCCCGGTCGGAGAGGCGCAAAAAAAGAACTCGCCCTTGATGCACGTCACCAGATCGACCAGTGGTCAAATCCGGGAGTGGTGCGGCGAGTGTGTTACTTGAATTATCGTCACTCTGGCGAAATAAATCAATCGGAGCCGTGAGTTGGAGATCGGAAAATCTGCAGATTTTGTGGAAAATGGCCGATAATGCGAGTTTTTCGTACCATAGGGAGATCCGGAAAGGCATCCAGGCAAGGCCCCACTGGCGCCTCCTCCGTGTCCAAAGCCAATCGCAACCCCTCCGCCCGGAACACTGAAAACTGAACACTGAAAACTGAAAACTCATACAACCTCCCAGCGGATCGTGAACAGTGTTTCGCGGCTGGTCTGTTGTGCGAGCCGCTTTTCCAGCGAGTCGATCAGTGCGTCCCGTTTGTCGATGATTTCGTCTTCCACCTTGAAAATCTCTTGCCGTTGGCGGCGTTTGAGCTTTTCCAGCTTGCGGATTTCTGCCTGAATGCGATGTTGCTCGTCGAGCGATTCCGCCTGGCGAGCTTCACGTTGAAGCGATTTGATCCGTTCTTTCGTGTCGCGCAGGGCCTTTTCAGCGGCCAGCACCATGTCGTCCGCCCACCGTTCGAGTTTGTCGCGTGCCTGCTGGAAGTGCCGGCTGTTGGCTTCCAATGAACGGCTGACCGTTGCGTCGGCATGCCGCCGCGATTCGGCTTCAAGGCGCGATTTGATCACTTCGGGGACGTCGATTTCCGCTCCAACGCGCCCGGCGCAGTGAAACAGCTTTTCCATCGTCTCCTGATCGAGGGCGTGTCCGTCGTCATCGAATCCGGAAAAGAGCAGGTACTCTTCGGTGTCATAGGATTCGATAGTCAGCCGCGTCAGCGTCAAGAACCCGCTCTTGCCGCGCAATTGTTCGACGACGCTCAGCCGCGTGGGATGGTTCGTGATATCGAAGACGACATGCACCGCGGGCGTTTCGACCTGTTTGCCTCGGTCGACGACGTATTCTCCCAACGGATGCGACAGGCGATAGAGAAACTGTCCCGTATCCTCGTCCGAATCTTCGCTGGTATGCGGCTGCGTCTTGGAGATCAGGTGATAGCGTCCGGGCAGCACGCCATCGACTGGTGATCGCCTCAAGTTGAAGGTCAACCGATCGTCATCGAATTCGGCCTGCCCGTCGAGAATGAATCGTGTGACGGTCCAGAATCGCTTGCCGACCTTGTCGAGTTGGGCTTTGGTGTCGGCCAGTTGCATTCTCAAACGTTCGTGCACGTCTTCATCGAAGTGTTCGAGCAGCGTCCGCTGCGTGTCCTTGATCCGAGTCCGGATTTGGGCGTCCATTTCTTCCTGCAACTGGCTGAAGGCAGCGTCGATTTCCTCGGGTGTGCGACACTCCTGATAGATGGCCAGAATCCGTTTCTCGAAATCGACGCCGGATTCGATGGAACCCAGAACTTCGTCCGAAGCGCCGAAAACACCGCTGAACAGATTGAATTTCTCGGACAAGAGTTCGAGAACACGACGGTCGGCAGCGTTGCGTTCGTTCAGAAAGTTGATGACAACCACATCGTGTTTCTGGCCGTAGCGATGACATCGTCCGATGCGCTGCTCGATGCGCTGCGGATTCCAAGGCAGGTCATAGTTGACCACCAGCGAGCAGAACTGGAGGTTGACCCCTTCGGCGGCCGCTTCGGTGGCGATCATGATTGAGGCATTGTCGCGAAAATGCTCGATCAACGCGGTCCGAACGTCGACCGCACGCGAGCCGGTGGCTCGACCGGTTTCCCGGTTCTCTGCCACCCATTTCTCGTAGATCGCTGTGGCCTCAGGACCGCTGTTCGTGCCGTTGAAGAGAACGACCTGGTCCTTGTAGCCGTGTGATTCCAGAAAGGCTTTCAAGTGTTCCTGAGTTCGCCGGGATTCGGTAAAGACAACCGCTTTTTTAGCGGCACCGAGTGAACTGAGGGTATCGAAGCCCAGCTCGAGGGCCTTGAGCAACGTGCGTGTCTTGGTGTCGACGCCGATGTTATGAGCCCACTGTGCCAGACGGTCGAGTTCCTGAATCTCTTCCCGGAGCTTGGCGCGGTCAATCGACTCTGCGGCTGCTGCTTCTGGTTCTTGCGCGTCTTCTTCGAGGATCTCGTCGAGCAGTTCGTCTTCGATTTCTTCGCCGTCGACCAGGCGTTCCGCAAATTCGGGGTCGTTGACCAGTTGCTGGTCCCGGAGTGCCTCCAGTCGCTCACGCAGCGTGTCGAGCGTGGCGGCGATGGCTTGAGACGACGATGCAAGGAGTTTTCGCAGAATCAAGGCAGTCAGGTGCCGCTGGCGCTGCGGCAATGCGTAGCTGTCCTCACGTTGCAGAAACGCGGAAACCGCTTCGTAGAGTGCGTGCTCGTCATCCGTTGGCCGGAACGGCAAGGTGAGCGGTCGGCGCTCGGTGTAGCGTATGTATTCCGTGACCTGATTGCGAAGCGTGCGTTTGCAAAACGTGGCGAGCCGTTGGCGAAGGGCCTCCAGGTTGGCCCCAGCCGTGGTGTACTGACTGCGAAATGAATTCACGTCCCCGAACAGGTGTTCGTCAATGAGGGTTGAGAGACCGTAGAGTTCGAGCAGCGAATTCTGCAAGGGGGTTGCCGTAAGCAGGAGCTTGCGACAATCTTCGGTTGCCCAGCGGATACCTTGTCCAATCTTATTACTGGGCCGATAGGCGTTACGCAGCTTGTGTGCCTCGTCGATAACGACCAGATCCCAGGCGATGGTCTTGAGTTCGTCACGCATCCTGTTAGCGAAATGGAACGACATCACCAGGACCGCTTTCTCCGTCAGCGGATTTCGCCCATGTTTCTTGAGTTCGCGCATGGCTCGAGCGTCGAGTACGATCGAGGGCAGGTTGAATTTCTCGGACAGTTCGAGAGCCCATTGCTTGCGGATGGAGGCCGGCGTTAGCACTAACAGACGCCGCTTGCGTTCCGCCCAGAACTGGCAGAGAACAATGCCGGCTTCGATTGTCTTCCCGAGTCCGACTTCGTCGGCCAGAATCACGCCTTGGGACAGCGGCGACTGCAAGGCAAACAGTGCTGCCTCGATCTGGTGCGGATTCAGATCAACGGCCGCATCGAAAAGCGACATCGACAGTCGATCCAGCCCGGCCGAGCTGCGGCGGGTCAAATCGTGAGCGAAATACTTTGCATGATGCGGAGTGGTCACCAAGTACAACTCCAGTATTGTCTATACGAGATGACAGCACCCATGGTTACGTTCCTTCATTTCAGCCGGGTGATTGCCGAAGCGTTTTCCCGATACCTGTTTCCGCTTTCCACTGGCCAAAGCGATTCGGGCAGGAGCACCGGCTATAGGGAAGACGCATTCCCACCGGAAAGCTTGCCATTGGAAAGATGCGTTTCCACGCACGAGTGTTCACCGACCGCAGCCGCAAAAACACTCACCCTGCAGGGCAAGATCGCTCATGATATCACATAGGCAATCGAGCGTGTACGGGCGGCGAGTGGCTTGGCTGATCGTTGTTCCGGTGCGACGAGACGTTTCGTTGGCCTTCAGTTGGTCGCTTGAAGGTGTTGCCACATTTGGCGTTGTTTTTGCCAGTTGGGTTGGGTGGTGAAGGGGGCGGAGTTGGGGTTCGGTGATGGTGGGGCGGCCGCGGGGTGTTCATGCGATACCGATCTCGCGCTGGCAGCTCTCGACCAGGCCGTCGCGCTGCGTGAACCGCCTCAGGGGTTGATCGTTCACAGTGACCGGGGATCGCAGTTCGCCAGCGCCGCGTACCGACAGCGACTGGAAAAGCACGGGTTTCTTCAAAGCATGAGTCGCAAAGGAAACAGTTACGATAACGCGCCCATGGAAAGCTTCTTCAAAAGTTTCAAGATCGAAGAAGTCCACCACGCCGCCTACCAATCTCACGAACAAGCCGTACGCGCCACAGCCGATTCCATCGACCGCTTTTACAACACCGTCCGATTGCATTCGAGCTTGGACTATCGGGCTCCGGCCGATTACGAAAAACAACTGCAAGTTGAAAACAACGCAGGCCAGGAAATCTGCCTTCGTCGGAGCCATTCGTCGGTCGCTCGCCAATACCTGGCGACCGACAATGGTGACAGAGAAGCAGCAGATCCCAAACCTGCCTTTGTTGGTGAATTCAGAGGAAGCAACACTACTTGCTCAAACAACACCTAGAACAGATCCACTGTCAACATTTTTTGGGGAATTCCAAGGAAACAGAGAGAACGGGGGAGGGGACGGGTGAAACACAGAGGGCACGGAGGGCACAGAGAGGAGAGAGGAGAGGGGAAGTTGGTTTGGGGCGAGGTTGGGTGGCGGGCGTCGGCGGCTGGGTGCGTGGGTTGCACTGGAATGAGTGGCTGGCCATCGTGCTGGTGACGTTGTCGGCCGCATCGAGCTTGCGGGTGCATCCGCACTACACCAGCTACTTCAATACGCTCTCCGGTGGCCCGGAAAACGGATGGCGGTTGCTGAACCATTCGAACATCGATTGGGGCCAGGACATGCTGGAGGTGGACGAGTGGATCAAGGAGCATCCGGAGTGCCGGCCGCTGAGGTTCGAACTCGATTATTGGAATTTCGGTGGCGAGCTGTTTGGGTTGGAGCCGCTGCGCCCGCCGCATTTGCCCACTGGTGCCTCGGTGGATCTAGCGCGGCGGATGGTTGACCAGACCGAGTGGTGGATCATCAGCGTGAAGACGTTGTACAACAAGCCAGGTCATAGCGGGCTGGAGTACCTGCAGCAGCTCGAGCCGGTCGATCGCATCGCCTACGCCTACCACGTCTACCGCATCGATCCGCTGCCCGAGGCGAGCGTGGAGGTATCGGAATAAGCTCCGAAATTGGTGAATAAGCGTCGAGGTATTTCAATGGGCATATCAAGAAACCCTACCCTCCGCTTGGGAGGGTCGCGAGTAATGCGAGCGGGGAGGGCTCGAGCCGAGAGGGCCCGAGCGGTCGATGCGCGGGGGAGGTGGGTACAAGGACGCGTGGTGGAGGTTGCCCCGCATTATCATCAAGAGGCTGCCCCGCATCATCATGAATTGGTGACTGCTGATGCCTTGGGGGAGCGGGTAGGGCTGAGGACAGTTTGCACTACAGAGGACATGCCCCCAACGACGACTTACGTTTCGTACCTTTGGCCCCCCAGAAACCTAAACCTACCGGCAAGTTCCTACGTCGAGCTCACTTCATTGGCCATCGATGGGTTGTCCGCGCCGGGGACCGCAACGGGCAACAGCCGTGCACAGAAATCAGGCAGTCCGCCCCAAATGGTGCCTAGACCTTGAGCTTTTCCGGCAGGTTTTGTCTGGATCACTGGCGGACCATCTTTGCGACTTACTAGCCTCCGAGTGGTTCCCCATAATGACCTTATGCGGACATCTAGGGGCGAAAAACTACATGTAATGTTGTTCGGTAGAAGCGATGCACGGTGCGTCCGCAGCCGCGCTGACCGGTACTTACAAGCAAATGGCACAGATCTTGCGACAAGGATTTTCGCTGTTCGAGGGAAGGGGCGACCTTTACTGGAAGTCCGCTCATCCATTGGGTTCGTGGCCGAGAGATCGATTGCTTGGGTACTGAGGAGTTTCAACAGTGTCGTATTTGGAGCCGAGTGAGTTCGTCACCAAGATGGTCGATCAAGGCGAGTCTAAAGTCTACATGTCCACGAAGGACACATTCATTCGCGCCTTCATGGCGGGGGCACTGTTGGGTTTAGCAGCCATTTTCGCGATTACCGTGTCCGTGAACACCGGCGCTCCACTGTTAGGTGCCATACTTTTTCCAGTCGGCTTCATCATGCTATACCTGATGAAGTTCGATCTGCTGACGGGAGTGTTTACGCTCGTACCACTAGCCCTACTGGACAAGCGTCCCGGAGTTACTGTGCGGGAGGTGTTGCGCAATTGGGGCTTGGTGTTCCTTGGAAATTTCGCGGGAGCACTGGTCACCGCCTTCATGATGTCCTTCATTCTCACCTACGGCTACACCATCGACGGAGGTGCGATTGCGGAGAAGGTGGGGAGTATTGGCGAAGGCCGCACGCTTGGCTACAAAGCCCATGGTCTCCCAGGATGGTTCACAATCTTTATCCGCGGAATTCTGTGCAATTGGATGGTATCCATGGGGGTCGTCGGTGCCATCATCTCCACTTCTGCGACCGGCAAGATGGCGGCCATGTGGATGCCCATCATGCTCTTCTTTTATATGGGATTTGAGCATTCCATTGTCAACATGTTCTTGTTTCCATTCTCGATGATCATGGGAGGCGGTTTTACCATCACGGATTACTTCCTATGGAATGAGATTCCCACGGTACTGGGCAACCTGATCGGCGGATTCTTACTGGTGGGATTGCCGCTGTATTTTACCCACGTGCGTACCAGTCCCGAGCGTATCTTGAAGAACCGTCCTAGCGCCAGAGCTGCCGCGGCATCAGAACTGGAAACAGCGGCGGGCGGAGAGCCGTCAGCCACCTTGAAGGCCAGCCTCTGACATGTCCGATGACCTGAAGTGCCTTTATGGATTGCAGCCCCGCATGCTTCTTATGTCTTGCGTTGAACTAAGCCGCTTCGCGGAAGTCATTTTCTTCGACCACTCATTCGGGTCGTCCGCGCTGTAGGGAATGTCCGCGCTGGAACAATCGTCCGCGCGATGAGGGTCGTCCGCGCGATGAGAGTCGTCCGCGCTGTAATGTCTCTCTGAGGATGATATCTGGCATTCTTGCCCCGCCCGTCAAGTTTCTACTTGCGCGATGCCTTGTTCTGAAGCATGCTTCCGGTAGTCAGGCCGAATGGCCAATTGCCGATCCAGCAACTCTACCAAGCGAGGCAGCCTTGACGCCCTTTAAGAAACGAATGAATGGTTATATCAAGCGGATGGCCGAGGACATGCAACTACGGAACTTCTCGCCCAGTACCATCGACTCCTACACCTACCACGTCGACAAGTTCTGCCAGCACTTCGGCAAGACCGCAGACCGGCTGGGCCCCGAAGAGATCCGGTTGTATCAGTTGCACCTGGTCAATGAGAAGAAAGTTTCCTGGAGCAGCTTCAACCAAGCCGTTTGTGGCCTAAGGTTTCTGTACACCGTGACGCTCGGCAAGGACTGGGCCATCAAACACATTCCATTCGGCAAACGACCCAAAAAACTGCCGACTGTGCTCTCCAACGAAGAAGCTTGCCGGTTATTCGAATGCCTTCACAACCCCAAACACCATGCCGTCCTGCTGACTTGCTATGCAGCCGGCCTGAGACTCAGCGAGGCGACGCACCTGAGGGTGGCCGACATCGACGGCGACCGTTCGCAACTGACGATCCGCCACGGCAAGGGGCGCAAGGCCCGAGTTGTCCCAGCATCCCCGCGACTGCTCGAGGCACTGCGAACGTATTGGAAGATCGACCGGCCGCGGGACTTTCTGTTTCCCGGCAAGACGCCCGACAGCCCGCTCTCTTCGGCGACGGTCCAGAAAGCATGCAAGCTGGCGGTGGCCAAGGCGGCAATCACCAAGCCGGCCGTCACCCCACACACGTTGCGGCACAGTTGGGCCACCGGAATGCTCGAAGCGGGCGTGGACTTGCTGACCATCAGCAAACTGATGGGACATTCCAGCTTCGTCACCACGATGGTCTACCTGCACGTCCGGCGTCAGCATCTGGACCGGTCGCCCAGCCCGATCGACTGGTTGCCGGTGAGGCAATGTCCGCGATGGGCCGAGCCACGACAGGACGATCCGCCGACCAAGAGCAACGGCCGCGGGTGATCGATTTATTGCGGCAGTTCACTCCGCGGTTCATGATGCGGAATCGTACGCATCCCCAAGTCAAGAGCGTCCTGTCGAAGATTCTGCTCTGCCGCACGGCGGTCCTGAAAGGACACGTCTATGAGTGCAACCGTTGTCGGTCGCGGATCAACGTGTACAACTCGTGCACCGACCGGCACTGTCCGCAGTGTGGGGGAGCCAGGCGGGCGGACTGGATGGACAAGAGCGCCGAAGTCCTGCTGCCCGGCGTGCCGTACTTTCAAGTCGTCTTCACGCTGCCCGACAAACTTTCGTCGTTGATTCTCGGAAATCGGAGCGAGCTTTACAGCTTGTTGTTTCAAAGTGCTTGGCGGGCTCTCGATAGTGAACTTCGCCGCACGGGCAAGTTCCACCCGGCGGCACTGATGATTCTCCACACATGAAACCAACAGTTGGAACACCATCCGCATATTCACGCGGTGGTTCCCGGAGCCGGACCGTCGCTCGACGAGGACCGGTGGGTCGTGGCGAAACATCCAAGGCACCGCCGTCGCAAGAAGCCGTACCTGACCGATCATGTCGAACTTGGCCGGGCCTTTCGCAAGTGCTTCGTTCGCGGTCTGAGACGACTGCTTCGCAAGGGAACGCTCAAGCTCGGCGGAAGCGTGGAGTTTCTGAACGGTCCAGCTCAACGCGACGCCTGGCTCAACGAGCTCGAAGCGACTGACTGGAACGTGTTCATCGAAGGCCCTCCCAGCGGCCACAGCGACCCGGCGAATGTCATCAAGTACTTGGCCCGTTACCTGACCGGCGGTCCGATCGCCGACAGCCGCATCATTCGTGCCAACCAGGACGAAGTCTGGTTCTGGGCCCGGCCCAAACGAGCTTCGGGCAAAAAGCGACGCGGCATGCACAAGCCGCGGCCATTCCGCCTCGCCGCGGATCAGTTTATGACGCGATGGACAACTCACATCTTACCCAAAGGCTTTACCAGGTCCCGTTCCTATGGTGGCTACCATTCCCGCAAGCGAAAAAGTTATCTCAATCGATGTCGTGAACTGCAGTGCCCGAAGCCAGCCGAAGAACCCGTCGACGAGATGACAAATCCAGTCATTGCCAGTTCACAACCCGAACTCCGTTGTCCGCGTTGTGAGGGCGAGGTTGCCTGCATTCAAAGCAGCAAGCGCCCCAGTTGGCGGCAAATCTTCGACCGCGACATCTACCAGGTCGCGGGCTTATACAGTCCGATGTTCCACGTGCTCTCTCGCGCCCCGCCTCGGAGACCGCGTTGACCATGAAACTTATCGCCACCGGGCCGCCTTCCATTCAACTCGTCTCCGGGCGAGCCCGCCGCCGATGCGCTTGGGCCGCCCATACTGCCTTTCTGTTCGGACAACATCATCCATCCGCTGAAGCTGTGGCACTTTCCTTGGGCGCGAAATTGTTTGACCGGCAGTGACGATTTGCTACGATGTTAGGCAAAGGAGGCCGCCGTTGCAGTGCAATCCGCATACCGCGACAGCGGCAAGTTCAACGCCAAATCTATCCATCGACATCCTGTCACTGGATAGATTCCAATACGTT
>BPJP01000021.1 GCA_026004675.1 Gemmatales bacterium | reverse complement strand
GGTAGAAGCAAGCTACCGTCTGCTGACAATCAAGGGAAGCCCTTTTGTCAGCCTATACCGATGCTCACTTCCCGCCTACCGAATCCTCGTTTTTTTCGCAGCGCGCTGACCGTCAACAATGCAGCCGCCAAGTGAAGAAACGTTCCACGGCGCAGACATCAATCCGACTGTACCCAAGTACGATAGCAGTTCGTGCATTGGTACATCGTCTTGTTACCACGGTGACCGGTGGGCTGGGCAGTACTGCCGCACCGCAAGCAAGTCGATGTTTTACCAACCAAACTCCCCAGAACACCACCGACTATGGCACCAGGAATGCCTCCCATGAGTCCTCCGATAATAGCACCGGTCAGTATCGCTCCTCCAGAAGGAGTGTGGCATCCGTAATAAGCAGTAGTGCTCCAACGCCGACCACAGGAACAGCGAAAGAACGCTCGATTCCCCTCGATATCCATCGATTCAACGTAGGCTCCGCAACGGTGGCAGGTGCTTTTCTGCGTCATCAATGCGCTCCTATCTAATTGTTTGCAATAAACAACACCATCGCAGTTGTTAGGAGGATCGACAGCACCGCTGTCCACGGGATGTTCCGCTGGGTGATCCGTTGTGCGGCTCGCAGGAAGCTGACACGGAGGTCGGAGTCGCAACTGGGCTCACCGCCCCTCCGGCAATCGCGAAGGAGTGGTCGATCAAGCGAGGGCCGTCGCATGGGGGCGAGCTCCCTAGTCGAGTTTGGCCCGCAGTCGTCCAGCAGGTACGATTCGATCCGGTATCGGCAGGGTGCGACTGGGTGATGACGCATCATGGTCAGCCTCCTGGAAATCATGTTTCCTCTAGCAAGTTCAACGCTCGGCGTGCGGACGTGATGACACGCTCTGAACTCGTACTACGAGAAACGGCGATCCCACGGAAGACATTGCCCCTCAAGGACCACCTCGTGGTTTGCCGTTGGCGCTGACCGGCAATTAGTTTTCAAGCGGTTCTCAAGCGACTTGCGAGCCGGCGATACTCCCGCTGGACCACCTCCGCGCCATACAACCGTTCCAGTCGGCGGACGGTGAAGTGGCCTTTGGCCATGTTCTCGAAATGGCTGATAAACGCAGTGTTGATCAGCGCTCCTGCTGCCCCACCAATGATGGGTACGGCCTGTGCGGCGACTTTCTGCGTCACGGGAATACTGAACCGTGCCGACAATTCGGTAATCAGACTGACGATGGCCGGTGCATTGCTACTACCGAGGCCATTCTTGGCAATGAACTGAGCCGCTTGAGTGACCTCATGAGCCAGCGCAGCACGCACTGCGAAATAGGCAGACTCCGAGGCGTCATCCGACGAGGTTCGGCCCCCCAAAGCGAAGACCTGCAGGCAATTCATGCACGCTTCGAGACTGCTAAGATCTTCTCCTTCGGACTCCGCAATCGTGGCCACCGAGCGCAGAATGAAGGTGGTCGAGACGGGCAATTCAATCGCCAACGCGGGTAATCCGAAGGCTCCACCGACGGCACCACTGGCACCGGCCAAAACCTTGTTCACCACCGGCGCCTTGGCCCACCCCGGGGCAAACTCGTTGCTTTTGACCGCTGTTTCTAAGGCAGTCCCCAGAGCCACTTGCGTCAGACCGAGAACCTTGGTTCGGGCCCACGCGGGTAGTCGGGCCACGGCCGATTCGATGGGCATCCCCACGTAGCCGCTAAACTGGGCCAACAGCCCCGGATTCTCCAGCAGGCTGACGGCGGTGTGCAGTGACTTTGCATCTCGCAACGCATTAAAATGCCTCCTGGGAACAAACATTAGATGGAGCCTGTTGAATTGCGTCGAATCGCTCGCCCCACTTGTTCTTTTATTAAACTCGCATTAGTGCGCCCTATGACACTCCATCAGGCATACTCGTACCGCGAATGCGGCGCGCACGATGAGAGAATCTTGTTTTGGCGTATTGGCGATCGCGCTGTGACCGCGTACGACCGTGATGTTAATTGGAGTCGAGGGGGGCGTGTGCTGAGGAAAGGAGGGGACCACATATATCCTAAGATCTCATCAAGTTGTGACGTGACGATACGGGGATGTGCCAAGGGAAGAAGCGATGCAGAATCATCCTAAAGATCCGTGGTACGAAATCGAAGAGGGTGACGAACGGATAACGCTCCGATTTTGCAAGCCGGAGTGTGGTTTCTGGACACCGGCGATTCTCAATGCATTTCCGCTTCCGGACTTCCCCGCCGAGAAACCCGTCGCGATCGAGGGACGGGCGGCGGTGTGGATGTACGCGCACGCTGGCGCGCATCTGGCCCACCAGGGCGTCGAACTATGCCGTTTGCAAAACGCCACCTCAACGAGCACCGGTGGAGACCTGTCCCGGTGCATTAACGAGTTCAAGGTCGCGGAGAATGACCGCATCGCTTTGATCACAATGGACTGGGATACGCCGGCCACCCTAAGCGACGAAGATCAGGAAACGTTGGTCGACCAACTGGCCCAACGTGCGGCAGATCATCCCACCAGGCCGGTCCTCTTAATCACTGGAAAAGCCGAGTGTCACCGCGTATGCGCGTCTAGCTTATCTGCTCGTGCGGCGCGGATATCGATCCTTGGTTCTCGTCACTCCTCGTACAGGGCCTATCGTGATTTGGCGATCGGCTGAGGACGCGGACACGCTGGGGGCGATGGTCGATCTGGAAGTTGGGCCAGGCACAATCGGCTCATTGCGACTTGGGAAACCAGGAATTCTGCTGGGAATCGTCGGTGATCCGAACTGCGGAAAATCGGTCCTCTCCCGGCTTCTTGACACGTACCGTGCGATTCGCCGAGAACGCGGTTGGCTGCTGGATTGCGACGCCGCTGCGCCGACGCCGCGATGGTATTTCGATCCTCGGCACCCGGAAGTCGCCGACGTGCTGCGGCAGGAGGCCAAGGACGCCTTGGACGGCTGAGCTGGAAAGGCAAGTCGGCCAGCAGATGCAGTGGTGCAGGCGGTTCCTTCCGATCACGATCACGGACATGCCCGGAGGCGATCACCGCGTCGATCCTCCGCAGCGGATCCCACCTGGCCGCGAGTGCATGTTCGAGCCGCTAGACCGGATCATCCTGGTGCAACGCCACGGGAGTCCCTCCGCGCACCTGTGGTTGGAGGAACTGCAGCGGGCGAGCATCCGCGCGCCGATCGCGGCGATCGTCTCCAGTCGCGATCCCACCGCGCCGCCTCGGATCGAACTCGCGACGGATCAACTCGCTGGGCGGACCTGTTGGCGCGCGGTCATCGATGGCTTGGACCGCAAGAACGATCTGCTGGCGTTTGCCCAGGCGGTGGAACCGGAGCTGAAGACGCTATGGAATGCGGTTCTGCGGGCCTCCGGCGATCAGGCCAACCATAAGTAGCCGCAGTACCAGAACCGACAGCGGAGTTGGTGATTTCTAGAATTACTCATTGCGCCGCAAAGAAATAGTGACAGTATCGCAAACCCAATGCAAAGGACGATTCGATCTGCTAAGCTAGTGATTTTCAGCCCGATGGCTCTCGATGTCCCGGGCCCACGCGTGCCGTGTCCAGCGTGCACGCGCTGTAGGCCGCAGAGAGATTCATGATTCCGGAGTGCACCACGATGGCGTTGACGGACATGTTCAATGCGGAGCAGGTAGAAGCGGCCATTAAGGCGGCGCGCACCTATCACCAACTCCAGATTGCTCCAACCGATTCAACCGCTTGTTCCAGCGCCTCAGTGTCGCAACTCCACGACGCCAAAAACAATTACGATGCTTTGTTCAACGAATTGGACCCATCTCTCCGGTCGATTGCCCGTCTCGCGACGCGCGAGTGGAAAGGTTCGCGGGACGAATCCCTGGAAGACGAGGTCGCCGCGCTGGTCTCCGAAAGAGTTTACTTCAAATTGCATCGATTCGAGGGGGACTCTCGAAAGCTGGTAGCGTGGGTGATGAGGATCGCGCGAAACTGTTGTGTGGATATCGCGCGATCCGGCGCACGGTCTCCAGTAACATTTACGGACCTGGTAGCTACCTATGAGGACCACGGTTGTAGTGGAGAGGTGCCGGATTCCGATCGACTCACCGCTGGAAATGCCCAAGGCGGCAAAGCAGGAATTGACATCCATAACGAAACAGCCCCCGCTGGTTTGCCGTTCCTCGCCTCGTCCGATCCTCATGCCCACTGGCAATCCTCGGTTTACACCTCACCGGTAGGCCGTACGATTCAGGTGCGCGAACTTGAAACGCAGGTGAATGCGTTTCTCGCTGGTTCCATGCCCCAAGAATTTGCGACGCGAGCCGTCTTCATTTATGCTCTGGGCCTATGGCCCTTGGCGTCCGCAGTACACCAACAGCGGTGGGGAGACACGTGCAGTCAATGGCCGCTCTTGGTGCACGATTCCGGAGACGCACTCAGCCGACTGAGCCACGCTCTCCACCTGCTGCAAGAAGCCCAGCTGGCTGGGGCTTGGAAGGAAGAAGACTGTGAGGGGCTGGATAGGCAGCAATCAGCCGTGAACACGATCGACTGGGACTGGGAACTCGAGGTGCTCGAACAAACCCAGAACCGCCTGCGGCAGCGCATCAGCCACGCCCTGCGCCGCAACCTATGGAGTTGTCTCCTCGCGTCAGAAATCTGGAATTGGATCTTGCGGTTCGTCCCCGCAGTCCCGGACGAATCGTTCGGCAATGCCGTCCCCGATCAGCAGCAGATGCAGCAGATTCTCTTGCTCGATGGATGGGTCGGTCTAGCCAGCGCCGAACGATGGCAAAAGTGGATGGAATGCCACGGTCTCGAGAATTCGGCCCGCGCCAACTTTATCGATTTGTTCTCCGTCTCGCCGCTCGAGGGGAAAGGTCATGTGAACAAGCGAAAACTTGACAAGATCCAGAAGTGGTTTCGAGCTTCCACGCCGTTGGCGACCGACTCCGATTCAGAAGCGTCGCGCGAAGGACTTCCCACAGATGCTTTTCGCCAGCTTTTGCAAACCGGCCTCAAGAATCGAAGCAACGTCGACATCCCCGTCCCGTTTCGTTAATCGCAAGTGAAAGGCCAATGGAACCACATATCCCTGATCATGTGCTGATCCATATCGTAGCGAGGCACGCCTGTAAAGAAAACGAACCATGGGAGCGGATTGTCCCCAAGGAGTGTGTGAGAGTATATCGCGAAGCCGATTGCGAATGGCAGAATGAAATCGAGCGTTCCCATGGTTGCAGCGACTACGAGGCATGGTGTCGTCTGGTGCCTCGAGCATTTCGCCAACCTTTAAAGGCCGCACTGATCGAGCAGGTTCGAATGGGTCAGGATCGGCCTATGTACATCGAGAGCACGGAGCCCAGCCGATGCCGACGGTCACGATCCCGTTCTATAATAGGACCTGCAGGACTTCTGTTGTTCACTAAGGTTTTTTACAGAAAGACCCATGCAAAACAGCCCTCGCAACGCTTATCCACCGCGTATTTTGTTGTTCATAAGTACCAGCGTGCAACTTGGAGGACGGCGGCGCGAAGACTATTGAACCGCTATTGTCGATGTAAAGTTACCAAAGGTTTCGTAGTACCGAGCCCCGACGACATCAAAGGGTATACGGGCGACATTAAAGGAGAAAAACGTCGCGTTGAAGCTTACGAGATCGAAGTTAACACGCCGGAAACCTTCGGAATTTCGCGGGAGCGTGTCATCAGGCCCAGTCGACATACGTTCCCTAATTGGCCGGAAGCCCGAAAGTGGGAAACGGTTTTAAACGGGCTCTCGCAGATTTTGCTCTGCTGCCATCGTGTCGTCGCAGCAGCACCAACTCCACACCTCCCCCACGATTGGGTATCGCTTGTTTCAGGAAGCTGATAGTTCACTGCAAGTGCGAGACTGAGCCATGATGACGGAACGACTGACGATCGACGAGCGATGGGGGCTGCTGGAGCGTCTTACGACCGCTGCAGAGATTCTCCAGGGTACCGACATCGCTCAACACGACGAGCTAGCGGTCGAAGCCGCGCTTGAATGGATCGTCGTTCGTAGCCTGGCAGACTTGTTTCAGTACCATCGACCGGAGGAATTCCGAGAATTGGAAGAACGGCTGGACCATGCTGATCCAAACAGGCGCAGGGAGTGGCACCGCTGGGCCCTCCTCGAAGCCATGCGCGGCGCGCGTGTGGCGCTTCGCAACTGCCAAAATCTTGACCGGGCCATCGATGGCGCGGTGATCGACGAGGAAGCTGAAGACATTGCAGTTTCCCTTCTAGAGCTGCGGCTCGAACTGTTTGCGATCGAAAACCAGTTACGATCCGAGCGCGATCGCATGG
This sequence comes from Gemmatales bacterium, assembly GCA_026004675.1. Taxonomy (GTDB): domain Bacteria; phylum Planctomycetota; class Planctomycetia; order Gemmatales; family Gemmataceae; genus BPJP01. The sequence goes on along the minus strand of BPJP01000021.1, from coordinate 22,100 downwards.
ATTCCCCTGCCGATTGGCAGGAACTCTTCCCGTTGCTTCAAGACCTCATCGGTTGGCTCGATGAGGAAATCGACCGGTGGGCCAATGACCTGTGCGTGGCGGACGATACTTTTTGGATTACGAACCTGCGGAGCGACTTGAAAGCGGACGCGTGGCAACCGCGGCCATGGTGGCTGACCGACGAAATCGAATCGCTACGCATCGAACGGCGGGTGTGGCAGCAAACCATTGATGAACGGCTCAATCGCATCACGGGTCAGTGGCGCGTCGTGGAAGAGAGATTTGACTTGCTGCCCGATGTGAGCGTTGAAGAATTCCAGCCTGTCGAAGGCCATGCCGAATTGGCACTGGCCGCCGATACAGGCGAAGCACTGCCGGAAACTCCGATCCTCGTGCTGGAACGCGAGATGCCGACGGCACCTTGGCGGCAAACAACGGCGGGGAAGTTGGACCAAGGTACTTTTACCCAGCGATTGTATTTCGAGACGTCGAATCCGGACGGTGTGACTGAACAACGGCTTGACATCGTCGTCGAGGTCTTCATGCCTCGAGATGCTTTCCCCCGATTCAGCTTCCGCCGCCGATGAAACCAATAATCGAGAGGTAGAGATGTCGTTCCTTGTTCGGTGTGGGCGGGCGGCCACCGAAATAACCGTGCTTGGTAGGCTGGAGGCCCTACCAGGTCCCATTCGGTTGATCGGCCGCAAACGGCAAGTTCTTGATCCGACCCGCATCCTTGCATTGCGGGACGCGTACCGCGAGACTGGGAATGAAGCGTGGAATCTGGTTCGTCTGACGCGGCTGCGATGAATCGGTCGGGCACCGACGAATAGGATCACGTCGGACGCATGTGAAAACTGCTGATGCTTCTCCGGCGAAGCATCTGGAACGGGCGAAAATGGAACAACAGCCCGCTCGCAAAGCAACATGTTTCCGGAAATCCGCTGCCTCCTGCTAATCTACCGTCATAGCCATGCCGCATAACGCTCAAACTTTGGTCGACCAGTTGGAGGAAATCACCACCTGGATCAGCTCTTCCACGCTGCCGAACCGGAGCAGCAGGCAACGATTGGCCCGCACCTTTGACGTGCTGGCCTGGTTTCTTCTTCCCGAAGTGCGGCAGCGCGTGCAACACTGGATTCGTGAAGATTACCCCCAATGCTCGGCCGCTGGCGACTTTCATTTACCAAGCGCAACGGGAGCCTGCGCAGTGCCCGTTACATGGCGGCACCGTTTTGCCACTGCGGCAGCACCAGCAGGGGTTCTGCCACTGCGCTGGGCTGCAACCAGTCCTCCTGAAGGCAGTATTCCCGACGCGCTTCTGCAATTCTCTCACGTCGTGCGCGATGCGTTGGCCAAGTCGCATGCGTTGAAAGAACGAGCGGGCGGGAGCATGAAACTCGACCAGTGGCATTTGAATTGGACGGTCGATGCCTGGAGCAATTGGCAACTCGGCGACCTTGCCGTTTCCCCCGAGTCCGCTTTTGCTCCCTTAGCGATCGGTCTGATCTGCGCCGCGCTGAATATCACACCAGCCGTGGACTTCATCGCTACCGGTCAATGGGACCTTGAAAAGAATCGGTGGGCGGTAAAGCCCGCGACATTGGAATCCAAACTGAAAGCGGCCTTCGCTCTCGGCTTCCGCAGATTCGTCGTCCCTCCAACGGAAAAGAGTCTGGCCGAAGACATTTTCCGCGAACTCGAGGAAGACAGTGGAGAACAATCTCAGTGGCTGAGTCTACCCACGCCGCAGACGAAAACCGATCTTGGCGCAGCGCTGCTGCCCATTCTTCCCATGGCCGGTAGCCAGCCCTCCATGCACGATCGCTTGGAAGATCGAGCCACTTGGTACGACTCGCTCGTGTCCCACGATCAAGCCCGCGTGTACTTCGAATCCCATATCCTTCCTGACATATCCCATCGAGGGCGTCGCCAGATCGCTGCCGTCGATTCCTGTATTTTGAATCCGGACTCGCTCCTATCAATCTACAGCGGCAGCGAAGACCTGTTGTGGCTGACCGCCGTCACATGGACGCCGCGGCGGTTGGTCTACCTCTGCACCGAGGACTTCGCCCCGCGGTGTGTGCACTTTGTCCAGCGGCTCATGGATCGTTGGCAAGATGTCGTCGCCCGGTGCCGCCACAACTCATCGATCGACGATCAGGAGCAGCGTTGGGCAATATCAGTGGCCGCCGGCGAACCATCCTCGGATCCGCCCGAAATCGTCATTAAAAAAGTCGCCAAGGATTCCACCTGTTTGACACAACTGGCTACCCTCCGCGCATCGTGCCCCGTCCCCAGCGGTCGTTCCTGCGTGATCGATGCCACCCCTGGGCGTCGCGCCATGCAGATCGCGTTGACGGCCAGCACAGAACCGGGGGACGTAATCTTTTGCTGGTGGCACAGCACCAGTCAGGCGACTCGCCGGCCCGTCCCGTTGGATCTGGAGCCAAACCTGTGGGTCGTCGAACAGGACCGAAGGCTGCGGCAGCTGAATCCCCCTTCGGCCGTCACGAAATCGTCTCTCTGCCTAGACACGAACTTCCCAGTGTACCATCCGTTTGAACCGTAATCACGTTCGTCCTGCGAGCCGATGATGGACCCGACCCGATCGATTACAAAACGTTTCACCGACCCGCGTTCGCCAGCCTCGTCCGCTCTGCCGATGCGGATCGTCGTGGACCGCCTGACCATTCGCGACAACTCGGCACCGCTATCCCCTTGGCTGGGACCATCGCTGCGCGGGCTGTTTTTGCGCGAGCTGCGTGAGACGCTCTGCCGTTTGCCAATCGAGCGCCGACCGTGGTTGACATCGACCGAACGGCGGTGGTCCGGCGCGGCGGCTCGCTTCGCCGCCAAGAAAGCTGATTCCACCAAAGCTTACTGTCGCGGCTGTGAGCACATGCTCGATTGCCTGTACGGACGCACCCTGGAACCGGACTTGATTCAACTGGGTCGACCTGTGCACCGCGGTGCACGCGACGGGCTGCGCGCGCTGTCGGTAGCCGTCGAAGTCGTCGATCCCGCTCGCCGCGGTCACCAACGACTGGTTCGCTGGTTGGCCATCGGTGCCGACGCGCTGGCCATCCTCGACGCGGCTCGCCAGGCGGCTCGGCAGCAACTGCAAACCGCCGGAATCGGACAGGCGGGAATCGTAGCCAGCCTGTCCGAGCGCCCCTGTGTCGAACAAGAATTGCGCCTCGAACCGAGCAACCTGACCACCGAATTCGGCCGCGCCGGACAGACAGTGCCCGTGCGCATCGTATTGCAATCGCCGCTATTCCTGAAGCGAAAAACCGGCCCGCGTCGTCCACCCGCTGATGTCCGGTTGCCGGGCCAACCGAAGCGGCGTTTCGATACCCAAGCCCGCCGGCCTCCCACACCCGGCGAATTGGTGCGGGAAAGCGTCCGGACGGTTCGCCGTGCCATCCAGGAGTACCTCGATCCGCACTGGACGGCGGACCGTGACCTGAGCGATTTCGTCGCTCGAGCCGATCGAATCGAGCCGTCCCGACAGGATTGGACTCCGTTCCAACACGCCCGCAGCAGCAACCGGCAGCAACGACGATGGGATATGGCCGGGTGGATGGGTGAAGTGACCGTGGTCGACATGCCCGAATGCTACCTGCCGTGGCTGCACTGGGGTGGCCTGCTGGGCGTCGGCGACAGTCGCAATTGCGGCGCCGGCCTATGGGGAATCGAACGCCTCGACCGCTGACCCACAGTACCACTGCAGTCCCTGCAGCTCCCCGACAGTACCACTGCGGTCCTTGCAGTCACAATCACCCGTCGGACTTTGCGGTCATCGAATGATTCTGGATACCGAGCAGAACCAGAGTGCGATGCCGCCGAAGATAAAGTACCCCCACCAACTCGAGGTCAACACGCCACCGAAGATTCCGACGATGAAGCAAAACCAGAACGCGGCCTCATTGATCGTTTCTCTCGGTCCCGCTCGGCCCGTGCTGCGCATGGCGCAATCACGTAGGAATACCCGAAAAGGATCCGAGGGTCGTCGACGTGCCATAGCTCCACTACCTCCTTCTGCGTTCTTCGAATGAAATCTCGTGTTCCCGAAATAGAACGAAACTCCATCGCCGCTCGTGACACACCACACACCCACCCTACCCTAATCCCGTTGGACCATCTCAAAGATCATCGATTCTCGTCCGATCTCTCCGGGGTTTCCCGATTCTTCTGGGGCCTCATGGTGACTTTTGGCACCTTCTTCAGTCCCCAATCGAAGACCGGTGGCTTCGGTGGCCGAAACCACCGGCTCATCAGCCGGCTTGCAAACCGCTTCAACCAGGCAGACCAGGACGCATCAGGTCTCTCGTTCATTCCGAACCCCCGTCAACGAGCATCGACATTCACCGCCCCCGCATGCGGCTACTGCATTCTACTCTTCATTGGCGGATCGACGAATGATCCGGGATTTGATCGGTATCAATTGCCGGACGCTGCATGCTAATCTGCATTGGAGGGCGACCGACACCCCACCGTCGTGAGAGAGATGTTCCCGCGTTGGGTAACCGTGATCGCGGCGTCGCGAGCACGCCCGGGTTCTGATTCACCGCGTCGCTACGCGACGCAACATTTGTTGATGCCGCCGCGATCCCCGGCCATGAATGACCGGGCTACCATCACACCGTCGCTACGCGGCGGAACGATGGCTTCCGCCGCGTAGCGGCTCGATGAGGGTATCGCAGCGTTTTCCGCCGCGTAGCGGCTCGATGAGGGTAGCCCGGCGTTTCAACGCCGGGTCAAACGGTTACCAGCCGTCCCCAGCGTCGCGTAGCGACGCCATGATCCCGCCCCTACGCGATGCAATCGAGCCGTGCGCGACCGTCATCGCACCGGCGTGCGCGACACGCTTCCGCACCTCGAGACAAGACATCCGATTCATGAATTATTCACAGTCCGAGTAAATGGACGGCCTGCTCATGAATTGAGAATGGTATCCGATACCCAGTTTCAATGGCCTGTTAATGGCCGAGTGAATTGAGGCTTGTCAGGGACCGCCAAGACGGTTGGGTCCTCGTGTGGGAGTTTCAATGGCCTGTCAATGGCCGAGTGAATTGAGGCTCTTTGAGCTCGCCGAGGCAGAAGTCCGCTTCCACTTGGGTTTCAATGGCCTGTTAATGGCCGAGTGAATTGAGGCTGGCTCCGCAGGGGGGAGTGATCTCCCCTGCGGAGCTGCGTTTCAATGGCCTGTTAATGGCCGAGTGAATTGAGGCGAAGACGTTGACACCTGATTAGCGCCGTATTTTGGTTTCAATGGCCTGTTAATGGCCGAGTGAATTGAGGCTCGTCTGACTGGTCCTTGGTCTGGGACAAGGAGAAAAACAGTTTCAATGGCCTGTTAATGGCCGAGTGAATTGAGGCGGCTTTTACGCAGAGCCGGTAACCTGGGCCGACGGTCGTTTCAATGGCCTGTTAATGGCCGAGTGAATTGAGGCGAGCTCCTGGAAATCCAGGAGCGAATGGCCCACATGGTTTCAATGGCCTGTTAATGGCCGAGTGAATTGAGGCCTGGCTTCTCAAACGAGCCGGGTGCAGCGCGATTGTTTCAATGGCCTGTTAATGGCCGAGTGAATTGAGGCGTACCGCGGAGACTGGGAACATCGGTATCTGTGGGAGTTTCAATGGCCTGTTAATGGCCGAGTGAATTGAGGCGTACCGCGGAGACTGGGAACATCGGTATCTGTGGGAGTTTCAATGGCCTGTTAATGGCCGAGTGAATTGAGGCCTACAAAAGGAGATCTATGATGGAGAAGTTTGTCGAGGTTTCAATGGCCTGTTAATGGCCGAGTGAATTGAGGCTCATTATCTGGGACCAGTCGGCGCGGACGGTCAGGTTTCAATGGCCTGTTAATGGCCGAGTGAATTGAGGCGCGTCTGACTGGGTCATGGTGTGGGACCAGTCGGGTTTCAATGGCCTGTTAATGGCCGAGTGAATTGAGGCCCGGGTTTTAGACCCGGACTTTGGCGAGCGTGAAGTTTCAATGGCCTGTTAATGGCCGAGTGAATTGAGGCACGACTTCACGGTCGTCGAGTTCGACCTCACAGGCGTCGTTTCAATGGCCTGTTAATGGCCGAGTGAATTGAGGCGCCGGGCTCACCCGGATGATTTCCTCTCCTGCTGCCTGTTTCAATGGCCTGTTAATGGCCGAGTGAATTGAGGCTCGGTTTCGCCGCCCGTGGTGGGTGGCGGCCGAGCCCGGTTTCAATGGCCTGTTAATGGCCGAGTGAATTGAGGCAGAGGGGGTTAAAGATGTCAAATATGGCTGAGTTCGTGGCAAAGGGTTTCAATGGCCTGTTAATGGCCGAGTGAATTGAGGCCAGCCGATTGGCTGGACGATTATTTCGGGCCGCATAAGTATGTTTCAATGGCCTGTTAATGGCCGAGTGAATTGAGGCCTTGCTCCGCCCCAAAAACTTATCGAATCCAAGGCCGCACAGTTTCAATGGCCTGTTAATGGCCGAGTGAATTGAGGCGCCGCTCGCCGGTGTTTCCCCTCCCGTTTCGGGAGTTTCAATGGCCTGTTAATGGCCGAGTGAATTGAGGCTCCGCCTCGCATAAGTCCATGAAGGCGTTGGAGATAGTATACCCGTTTGCCTACCCCCATGCAAATCGGGGAGATCCGTTCGCTGGCATCGTTCCCATGGAATGCTGTCGTGCATCGTAAGTCTGTTTCTGATAAGCGGTTATGGCTTTGCCTGCCCCCCTGGGGGAATCGGAAGCGGAGTTAGCGACGTCCACGAGGACCAGGTCACTCGTCATCCCGTTCGCGGGCCTGTGCCAGGGCGGCACGCACCCAACGCTTGTGCAGGTAGCTCGCCGCCCGACTGGTCTGATAGGTTACCGACTCTTCGGTCGAGCGTGCCCACTCCCGAATCAACTCCTCGACCACCAGATCAAAGTTGCCCTGGTGCCAGTGTTGTTCCAGCCACGATGCGACGTGTGGCAACCGCTCGCGCTGCAAATATACTCCGTCACCGCTCTCGTCAAAATCGGATGGCGCAAGGCGGCCTTGATTGCAGATCGCCAAAACCCAACGGTCGACGACCGGGATTCGCAGCGGCTCCATCAGGTCGCATGCCATGCCCGCGCGGCCAGGGCGAAACTCGTGCAAAGCCCCCAGGTTTGGCTCGAATCCCGCCGCCTCGATGCGGGCGGCTACCCGGCGGTAGACGAAGGTGTATCCGAAACTGAGCAACGCATTTACCGGATCGCGGGGCGGACGGCGGTTGCGTCCAGGGAAATGCCACGGATCACGAAACAGGGCGCCCCATTCCTGGAACCATACGGCGGTGGCCGATCCCTCGATTCCTCGCAAAGCGTCCATCTCGCTCGTGTTCTTCACCGTCTCGGCCCGGTCGGCCAGGTCTCGCAGCACGCCTTTGGTCAGGCGGTAGCCCTGCCGTTGGTAGTGCCGCAGCGCAGAGATCATCGACTCGATCTTCGATCGGACGACCTTGCGCGCGACGACCACCTGCCAGCTTCGATCCTCCCACGCCTTGGTCTGGAGCAAGCGGGTGAGCGTCCGTCGAGCGCCGTCGTGAACCAGGCGACCGAGGATCATGGTCCCTTGTGGCGACAACCAGGTGAGATGGATCCTCAATTCGCTCAACGCGTACAACGCGGCCGCCGATACTTGGACGTCCCCGTAGGCGACGATCTCATCGAGCTCCTCGGCGTCGAGCTGAAGTTTACGATTGGCGGCGTTCTCGAAGTGCAACCGGCCTTTCCGTACCGACAGAGATCCGGGACCGACCAGGTGGGCCGTCCGAACGCGGATTTGCGGAATGAACTCCCCCTGCCTTTCCGGCGACGTGAACATACGGCGAAACAGTTTCATCGATTCGGTTCTCCTGTGTCTGGGACAGTCGTGTTTTTCAACGGTCGGTTCACTCGAGCAACCAGGGTGGATCGGCCAGGTCGTCATCGCGGGCTTCGATCATCGTCCACTCCTGGTCGGTGAAGACCAGAGCCAGTCCGGTATCGGGCATCGTGTCCCCCGCATCGGCGCGACACGATCGCGTCGACGTACGGATCGGCCAGGCCTGAACGCGATCGCAGCTCGGATCGATGATCTGCATGACGCCGCGTATGACGCCCTCGAGTTGACGTCGCGTGCCGGTGAACATGAAGACCGATTTCTGGACTCGGCGAGCATCGCGTTCCAGTTGTTGGGCCACGCGTTTGAGCCGCTTGGGTTCGCAGATATCGTAGGCAATGATGAAGTTCATGGTCGGGTCGGGCCATCGTGCGGGTCGTCGCAAGGGCAACGGCTCCAGCGGATCCTCCGGTAGGTCGGCCGGCGAGTCCGCTTCGGCGCTGGAATGCGTGGTATCGTGCATCGCGGGTCGATGTTGGATCGTTGGAGTTGCAAGTTGGTGAGTTTGCGGTAAGCGTGTGTGAGGGATTTTGGGGGAACGGGTAGGCTGGAGGTGGGTTTGATCCTCTAGCCGAAAGGAGCTCCGTTCTATGGAACAATTGACTGCACATGACGAGCGTCTTGCTGCAACTAATGATTCTACTGCAAGTAGCGATTCGCTTACTGCAACGTACGAGCGTCTTACTGCAACGAACGATCGGCTTTTCGAGCAGGCTGTGGAAGCGTTCAGGCAGTGGAGGGGGGCGAAGTCGGGACGCGGGCGGATTCCAGATGAACTGTGGGATTTGGCGTGCCAGGTCGCTCAAAGGCATGGCGTCGCGAAGACCGCCGGGTCGCTGAAGCTCGATTACTATACCCTGCAAAGACGGATGGACGGTCGCGGTGGGGCACGGGGTAAGGCCGCTGACGCTCGGAAAAAGCGTCGTCGTGGCGGTGCTGGGGCATTCGTGGACCTGGCGCCGATAACGAATGTCAGTCCGCAGGCGGAATGCGAATTGGAATTCGAAAACGGCCGCGGGACCAAGCTGACCCTGCGTTGGAAGGGAAACATGCCGCCCGACCTGGCCACGCTCAGCCAACTGGTCCGCCAGGAGTAGCGGCCATGCTGCAGATTACCCCGCACATGCGCATTTTGGTGGCGGTCGAGCCGGCCGATTTTCGCAAGGGCATCGATGGGTTGGCGCGTCTGTGCAAGGACGTGCTCGATGAAGATCCCTGGGAAGGCGCCGTGTTCGTGTTCCGCAACCGCCGGGGCACGGCCATCAAGGTGCTGATGTACGACGGCCAGGGGTTTTGGCTGTGCCAGAAACGACTGTCGGCCGGACGCTTCCGGCACTGGCCCGTCGGCAGCAACGACGCGGCAGCCGCATCGCTGGCCGCCCATCAATTGTTGGTCCTGTTGGCTGCGGGTAATCCCGAGCAAACCGAAGCTCCGGAGGACTGGCGCCCGGTGCGGCGCGGCACCTAGCGGCCAGTGGCAGTCCGCGGCGACGGCAATTTTTTCGAAAATTGACGTTCTACCTTTTGGCCGAAATGGGATAAAACGATGGCGGCTTTGGCGGCTGCCCAGTTTGCTGTGCGGCTCAGTGGCCCGTGCGGCTCCGTAGCTGCAGCAAGAAGCGGTTTTCAACGATTCGCGTGCTCCGACTTGCAAATCGGTGGACGTCCCGATGGCTGGCTCGGCAAAACGGAAACGATCATCGAAGCCTGACGTGCAAGTGGTCGACATCACGATCGACGACTTGAACCGCCTGCTGGACCGGATCGAGCAGCGGAAGTTGGAAGAGACGGACTACGACCTGCTACTGCAGGTGCTCCGGTCGTACGACTACGTAATGGGTCTGTTGCGCGACGACCACATCCGGCTGAATCGACTCAAGCGCCTGCTGTTCGGCGGCACCGAGACGCTGAAGAAAGTGGTCGGGGGCGGCAAGTCGGACGACCAGGCGGCGGCCGAGGGGGCTGAGTCGGACGGCGATGCCCCGTCGGAACCAACGCCGCCGGAGGCGCCCGATCAGGCCGCTCAGGCCGGACATGGACGCAACGGGGCCGACCAATACAAGGCGGCGCGCGAGGTTCTGGTCGAGCACGATCGATTGCGGCCCGACGACATCTGCCCGGAGTGCGGTGGCGGCAAGCTCTACGAGATCGGTCCGCGGGTGATCGTGCGGGTCAGCGGCCAACCGCCGTTGGAAGCGACGGTTTATCGGCTGCAGCGCCTGCGGTGCAAGGTGTGCGGGCAGTTGTTCCACGCCGAGACGCCGCCGGATGCCCAGGGACGCAAGTACGACGAGACGGCCGCAGCGATGATTGCCCTGTTGAAATATGGGTCGGGGATGCCTTTCAACCGACTGGCACGGCTGGAGGAGGCGTTGGGCACGCCCCTCCCGCCGTCGACGCAGTGGCAAATCGTTTCCACCTACCTGCCCATCCCCAAGCTGGTTTACCACGCCTTGATCCATGAGGTATCGCACTGGGATCTGTATCACAACGACGACACGACGATCAAGATCCTGAATAAGCTGGGCTTGGAAAAACCGGATTGCGGCTCAGGTCGAACTCGCACCGGCACGTTCACTTCGACGGTGGTCGCCCGCCGAGATGGGGTCGATGCTGCGCTCTTTTTCAGCGGGCATCGGCATGCGGGCGAGAACCTGGCGGCGGTGCTACGCGATCGACCGGAAGAACTGGCTGCGCCGATCCAGATGTGCGATGCGTTGTCGCGGAACATGACCGATGAGTTGCGAACGATCGTGGCCCACTGTCTGGCCCACGCGCGGCGGAACTTCGTGGACCTGGTCGACGTGTTCCCCGAAGAGACGGAGTATGTGCTGAGGCAGCTCAGTCACGTCTACCGCGTGGATGCCGAGGCGCGGCGCAAGGGACTGTCTCCCCATAAGCGGCTGGCGTTGCACCGTGCCAAGAGCCAGCGGGTGATGGACGGGCTGCACAAATGGCTGATTCGGCAATTGGACGACCGGCGGGTGGAGCCGAATTCAGCGCTAGGGCAAGCGATCAACTACATGCTCAAGCACTGGGAGCGGCTGACCCAGTTCTTGCGAGTTCCCGGCGCACCGCTGGACAACAACGTGGCCGAGCGCGCCCTGAAGAAGTCGATTCTGCACCGCAAGAACTCGCTCTACTATCGCTCAGCCAGCGGAGCGGAGGCGGGGGACGTCTACATGACGCTGATCCATACGTGCGAATTGAACCGCATCAATCCTTATCAGTATCTGGTAGCGCTCCTTCGCCACGCCGACGACGTCGCAACACGGCCTGAAGCCTGGCTCCCTTGGAACTACGCTCGGCGTCAAACCGAGCTTGCCCAGGCGGGTCCATCTTCTGAAGCGTCTGAACCGAGCCCTGAGCAAGCCCCAGCACGGCGCTAGCTCCCTCCATCATCTACCCCACTCAGCCGCCCCCCGCATTCGATCCCAAATTTTTTTCAGCCCGCACGCTTACCGCAAACTCACGCAAGTTGCAAGGTTCGTCCCTGCATATAGACGTCCTACGCGTACGGCCTTGACACACGAATCAACCTCTGGGCCGATCATGGTGTCGCTACGCGACGCCGGGGACGTTTGGTAACCATTTGACCCGGCGTTGAAACGCCGGGCTACCTTCATTGGGCCGCTACGCGGCAATGGCCAACATTCCGTCGCGCCAGTGCGATGCCGGTCACCCATCGCCGAAACGGGTCGCGCCGGTGCGATGATGGTCGCCCACCGCGCAAACGCCTCGCGCACGCCGGTGCGGTGTCGGTCGCCCATCGCCGAAACGCGTCGCGCACGCCGGTGCGATGCCGGTCGCCCACCGCGCAAACGCCTCGCGCACGCCGGTGCGGTGTCGGTCGCCCATCGCGCAAACGCCTCGCGCACGCCGGTGCGATGGTAGCCCGGCCATTCATGGCCCGGGATTGCAGCGGCATCAACCCCCTTCGCGTCGCATCGATCGCGGCGTCTCCTGTTGGACCGATGCCGTGCCCGAGGTGGCGGCATCGACGGTGGGACACCGTCGCCACCGTAACGGCAGCGAATCGGCACTGCCCACAACTTCGGAATGTTTGAACCGGCGTTTGGCGAAGGCGGTGATTTTTTCCGACGGTAAAACGTCGAAGTACACGTACAGCGTGACGACATAGAGCTTGACGAAGACCCGGCGATCTCCGCACCTTTCACGCACCACTCGCGGCGGTTCGTGATCGTCCCAATTCATGTCGAGCTGCAGGTCTCCACCGAAAATTTGCCGCCCCAGTTGCTGAGCCCACTGGCGAATATCGGATTGGCCGGAAAGGTAGGCGTGTTCAACTCGGGCAATCTCAATGTTGTCCCTGGCATTGACAAAGGAAACGGTCAGCCGTTTTTCCAGGCTGTTTTCCCACCGCTCTCGGGCCTGGTTGTACAAGACGACCAGGGAGATGAAGAAGGCCGTGATGCCGGACACTGGGTCGATCCAGTTCCAGAGGGCGTCGGCCGTTTGCGTTCGTAGCGGCGCATAGTAAGCAAGCGCCAGGAAAACGATCACCACGATGATCAATGCCGCCTGCCACCGCGAATGCCACAGCGGCGAGATCAACCATTTTCTTGCCGTATCCAAAACCGAGTTCGACATGGGCCTTTGGTTACTTGCGTTGTCAAAGGAGTTTTAATCAGACTTTGCTTCCGGTTTCGGGGTGAGTCAGTTCCGGTAGCGATTGTAGTCGGCGACGTTGCGTAAACTTGTCATTTCGCTATCAAGTCGCCGTCAGATCATCGACTCGCCGGCTGACGATTAACTCGGCGTCACCCTATTGCCGCCGGCACAAGTTGTTCACCATTTGCTGGTGCGATCTTCATCACGCATGTTGCCAACCCGAAAAACGCGCGCACTCACTCCGAGTTTATCGTCGGTGCGATGCGTCGCTACGCTGATGGGCAGTTTGTAAGAGAACAGCCTTTCGAGTTGGTTCTCATCCGAGGAACTCATTATTCCGAGCGACCAGTTCAAAGAGTTGGTTTTAATTGGCGTTTTTCATGAACGGGAAGTTGTTTGTCGTCCTGAAACCACTGATAAGTCGGGTAATTAACCGGACGGCGGGGGTCATCGGGCGTGTAGATCATCATCGCTCGGACCTGTTGCATGGTTCTGTCGTTCCGAGCGGCGAACGATGCGATGCGCCGTTTCAGTTCATCCGCGAGGGTATCACCTTCGAGGCTGGTAGCTGAATCTCGGCCGCGGTAGCGGTCGGCGGGATTGGTGCGGATCGTCATTTTTTCAATGGCGATGTGGGCACTTCCGCCCCCATGTGGCTTGCAACCGCCCACCTTGTGCCGCATGGGCCCCGAGATCGTCATTGGCTCGCGAGCGTTCGGGCCGAGAGCGTCCTTGCTGAGCGTGACGGTGACGTTGTCCTCCAGGGCCAGGCAATACAGCAGAAGGTTCAGCTCATCGTCTCGCAGATTGCGAAAATCGACGGTGAAGGTGAATCGTGTGCCGGGTGGCGCCGGGCGGTTCTTCGTCGTTTGCGTGATGCCCGCATGGGGGCCGGTCAGGCGATCCGTTTCCGGCACGTGGTGGTAGGCCTTACGCCGCCTCGTGTCGGGATAAAACGGCGTATGAGACGGCTTAGGTTGGCCTACGGCCACTACCTGCTGAGGCCATTGATTGGGATTGGCCTCCCCGACGAGTTCGGCGTCGCCGAATTGAACCAGTCCGGCAAATACGTCGCCTTTATTGAGGTAGCCGAACGTGCGAGATGTGATATCGAGCTGCGCCCTGCCGTTGTTTTCTAAGCGTGCATGGCGGAGTTGATGATTCGGATCGACGTCCACTTTGGGGAACGGAACGGCCGTGTTGCCGACAATCTCTGCTAACGATCGAATGACGCCTTTCAGCGATGTGGCGGGTATATATGGTCTCTTGTTCTTCGCGTGCGTGACGAAGTTGCCGCGCCCGTCACCGATGATCAGTGGCGTCAACGCCGTCAGCGTGCAGTGAATCCGGCCGGACAGGCCTGCCATGCAGTGATGATAGAGCGGCTCGGCGTGCGTCGGGGGCTGGTCAGGAACTTGGATCCAGCGGTAAGGATTCCAAAAATTTTCACCTTGGGGCATTATTGGTTCTCCTGATATGGGTGCAGGTCACAATAGCGGATGAATTGGGGGCGACGAGCAGGGTCCTTCCAGTATTCGACTTCCAGCACGACGCGCGACGGGTTACCATCGATCGGGTAGCGAAAGCGATGGGGGATCCGCAATTCGATCCACTCGCCTGGCGTTCGCTCCGATTGCTGGCCCCAAACCAAATAACGGTCACGGTCCGGTTTAAGGTTCGACAGTTCGTTGGACGCGTCATTCAAACGAGATCCGACCCAATCGACAGAACCGAGAAAAACGCAGCGGTAGGTTGCATCTCCGCCGGTAGGAAACCGTCGCCAGCGCAGTTCGGCGCTAGGGGCGAAAATGCGTCCGGCGGTGCTACGGGACACAATGGGTTTCGCGTCGACACGTTGGGCGAGACGACCCGCAGTGTAGAAATGAAGTTGTTCGTTGAGTCCCGGCCACCAATCGAACGACCAGCCATCGGGACACTCGACGAAACACCGCGTCCTTCCGCCGCTGCGCGAACCGGAATCAGACTCCGAGCAGGAAATGGTTTCCTCGGATAAGAGGTTGAGCAATTCGTCGAGAGACAGATCATCGGATTTGAGGATTCCACTCATGCGTTCGCCTCCTCGCGATTGCGGTTGGAGACGTCTCCCTTCGGTCCGCCATGCCAATTGAGGAATTGTTCGAACGATGGGGCTAGCGGCGACAGGCGTTCGGTCCAATCGGACGTCAGATCGAAGACCGAGCGCAGGCCTCGGCGCGATCCGCCGGCAAGTTGGATCGGCGAATCCGGTGACCAGTCGTGCAACTGGTATTGCGTCTTTTCCTCGTCGGTGGCGAAATCGAACAGTCCCGCGACATGTTCGGTTCTTGGGACGTAACTGAGGTTGTATTTAGTAACCGAACCCTTAACCCGTCCAAGTCCGCGGCTGCGTCCGGAACCGACGGAGATCAACTCGTCCTGCAGGTCGAGCAGCAGAATATTGAGAGCGGCAAGCTGCCAGAGTTCGAAGTTCAAGACTCGCACATGCGTTCGGAACTTTCCACCGGTGAGGGCCTGCAAGTCGAAAAGCACTCCTGAGACGGTTCCACCAGTGAAACGATCGATGCCGACGCCGTTGCGTTGCTCCAACGTGGGTGAGTGGCCTGGCACGGGATACGCATCGCCAATGCTGAACCGACCCCCGAATTTCAATGATCCGAACATGCGACAGGCCGCGCAGGAGTCGGCATAGGACTCTGAGGACGAATCATTATCGCCTCGTGCGCGGTAACTGCAGCCGTCCGAATTTC
Organism: Gemmatales bacterium; assembly: GCA_026004675.1. Lineage (GTDB taxonomy): Bacteria > Planctomycetota > Planctomycetia > Gemmatales > Gemmataceae > BPJP01. The sequence continues at coordinate 6,820 of BPJP01000021.1, read as the reverse complement.
GCTCTGAGTCGACCGGAACTTTGATGTCTCGCCGGCGATCGTAATAGGGAATGCATACACTGGCGGGCTTGAGCGTTCGTGCGATACGTTCCAAATGGCTACGCAGCACGCCTTTGAGTGAAGATCCGGGGAAATAGTATTCCCTGTCGCCAGAGCGATAAGTGACGACAGGGACCATATCGGGACCGTCGATGGTCGAATAGCCACTTTTGATCAGAATTGGATCGACTGGTTCGAGTTCCAATTCCACGTCGGCTTGGCAAATGGTTCGGCGTAACATCGGGTTTTTCTCCTTCCTAAAGGGCGTGAGTTGTTTTGTGGCGATCAGGTAGATTGCGTGCTGACGGCGGATTCGATCTTGGAGGAGAAGAACTCTTCCCAGTTGCCGAGGTCTGTCAGGCGATCTTCAGCGGTGCGATTGGTTAGAAACTGGATCCGCTGATTAGGATCGGAAAGATCGACGCCGCGGATGCAAACGTCTTCAAGATGGAACCGACCGAGTCCACGACTGGTAAAACCGCCGACCGTGCTGCCGCTGGACCATTCAAAAATCGCCGCACCCAGCAGCGCGAGGTCCGCGTCCGAGTAGTTCTCGACATCGATCGTCACGCGGAATCGACTTCCCGGCGGTACAACCTCGTAGTCGTATTTCAAGCCGTCCACAGCGGTTTGGCTGTCGCGATCGATTACGACGCCGTCGCGTACTTGTATTACCTCGGCCCAATCTTCGATTGTTCCGTCGCTGATACGAAGGCGACCGGCCATTACCGGCGAGCCATACAGCTTGCAGACGTCACACGTGTGCTTTTCGATCCACTCCAAACGTTCCGCGACGCCCGCTTGTGATGCTTTCCGATAATCTTCGCGCACCCTGCGGTAATACTGCACATCGGAGGAACATTCGCAGTTTGACACGGCGCTATCGAGCATGCACGCCGAGAGGCCCAGTGCGTGGGCGAGCGTCTCGCAGGTGCTTCGGAGACGCCCCTTCAACGAGGAACCGGGAAGCACGGGTTGGCCGGAGGGATCGAGGACGACACCGAGGTCACTCAGCGTTTCGCCCTCTTTTCCGGATCCGATCCGCCACGCGGTATCGAAATGAAGTGAAAACTGAATCTGCAGCTTACGCTGCAACTTCGTGTGCCAGTTAATTGCTGAGGTCATCGTTATTGCTCCTTAATCGCGGCGGGTCGCTTCTTGTTTGCCCAGGTGATATAGATAGTGAGTGCAAAAGCGCTGAAAGAAGGTGGGTACGTGTTCCGCGTTCCACGCATCGAGCCACTGCTTTTGTTCGGCCTTGAGTTTCTTACGCTGTCCACGCTCTTCATTTGTTTTGCAGTCCGCCTTGGCCGGGATATTCGATTCGCGAAGATGCGATGGCATCTGGGCGTCAGCTTCGGAAGCCGGCGACCAAGGCAACTTGTTTGGTTCACACAAATCGGCCACCAGTTTCCAGAAGGCAGCCTGGGATTCGAGCTTCTGCCGTGAATTACCACCGGCGGTTTCCATTTTCTTTTCAATTCGCTCGCGCTGGTGATCCGCGAACGACTTAATCGCACCCGGTTGTTGGATCGCGATTTGCCGTAGTCCGTGGATCTGGCTACGCGTTATTAGTACGCCATGTTCCTCGACATACTCGTCGACAAGCTCGGCGGCCTTCTCCCGATAGGTCATGTCAGACAACTGTTCCAGGATGGTGTTCATGCTGAGGCCCTCATTTGTGTCTGAGCCACCTGATATAGATACTCGCTTACGACGGTCCGCACCCAACCACGTGCTAACCGCAAGCGAACCGCCATCTGATCTGCCGTATCGTCGGCCAGCGTGTTCGACGTCTCGCGTAATTCTCGCAGGGCAGATAGGACTTCGTCCCCGACGTCCTTCCATTCCCTATTGCCGGTCTTGCCCATCTGGTTCTTGACAAAATCTTCGATGTCGGCGAAGCGCGTCGCAGAACAGGCCATTTGTTGCAAATTGCGAATCTGGGTCGCAATCCGCCCTTTTTTCTCGTCATATTTGAAAACAAGGAACAGTTTCTGCCCAAGCTGGGCCCACCGATCGTGGTTCTCGTCGATGAATTGGTCCACTTTCCTAGCTATTTCTGGTTTCAAGACACTCATGACACTTTCTCCCTTCTTAATGCGTCCAGGTGAAATGGATCGCTGACCTTGACTACGCCGAAGCCCTCGTTCCGACGTAGTCCCATCCCATTCTGTGATAGTTGCTCGAGTCGATTTATCACTTCCTCACGAGAAGACGCGTCACCGTGGAAGAGATAGGCGTAAACGGCTCCTCGCGCCACTGCATGTTCATCCTGCTTGGGTAAACCGTGAGCGGAGTTCCAGCCGCGGAGCAATTCCGGTCGCGTTACGGCGCACAGGCAGCGGAGTTGGCCGCCGCCGATGGTCGTCGCGGGGCGCTCCTCAAACGGAAACAACTTTGACGGATCTGGCAGACGTGGTAGCCAATCGATCGACGACGCGGGGTCGAGTGAATTGCGGAGCACGCGATCGACCAGCACCGCGCCGGTTGGAAAGGACAGCGTGAAAATGAAGTCGTTTTCGGAAGAGAGTGTTGCTGCGCTGCCGTTTGAATGCTGCAGGTCAGGTTGCAGTGCTTCGATTGCTCGATCACTCCATTGTTGCCATCGGTCGTGTGAGCTGGCGTCGTCACCGTCGGGGCCGGCGATATCGAGTTTGACGCGGCCGTAGCCGCGCGTGCGATGGTGGCCCAAGTAGATCACACCGGCTTCCTCCTCGAGCAATCCAGTGATCGCTTCTCGGGCATCATCATCAGCTTCCATCCAACCGACCAGGTGGGGACCTTGCATGCCGCGCTGCGGAGAAAGCGACTTCAACGTGTAGAAGACGCCGTCTGCCGCCGTGGCTGTAGTCCTGTCGATGCCGACGTGCGCGGAGACTTGCGTGTCCAATTGGTGGCCGGCTTTGGCATCCGCCTCGGTATCAGAATGAAAACCCGTACAGGATTTCATGTCGGCACCACATCCGGGTTGCTGGCAGACGCGAAAACGACCGTGGATTTCACCCGGAGCCAGGCCACCGAGCAAATGTTGAATGATGCGGTAGATCAAATGATCCGATTTCGGATGATCCACGGGGTGGCGTTTGCACTGTACTGCGGTTAACGGATACACGGACGGCGCCGGATCGAGTGGACCGAATCGGCATCGCGATTCGTCGAGGAACAACGTTTGAAATGTGTGGTCAACCGCACCGTGAATCTGCAGGTACGACGTGGCCAATGCCCCCCGAAGCGTGGTGCCGGGTACGAAGGAAAGAGTCTCCGACCTCTCGGATTGCCGGCTTTGCTTTAGAGCGAGTGGAGCTTCGAGCGTTGCTTGAACTGCATAGCGATTCATCATTACCCTTCCTCCCGCAGCACTTTGACCCATTGATCCCATTCATCGTACTCCTGAAACGACTGAAGACATTGTTCGGTTGGGATGTCATTTCCGTTCCAACGAATTCGAGTTGCGTTCACCTCGCAGCTTCCCAGACCGGAACTCTTGTCGCCGCCGAGTTTGTCGATGGTGAGCAGGCCGGCGACCAACAGACTGTACTCAAAGGGGAGCGAGTCGCTGTACTGAGTCAGCACACCATCCAGATGACGTGCCCGGATCCGCCCGGTCAGCACGACGTCACCCCGCGCATGCTCGGTGGAAAATAAGTGCCTCTCCTTGACGGTCCGCGTCAGCCGGTCCATGGCGGTCCGTGTCCGAACGTCGGTTCCAATGGTTGGCTCGTCCGGTACTTCTGCCTCTTCATGCGACGGCACGGCGTTGTCTACAAACAGACATTCTCCTTGGTACCGCGTGCCAAAAAGGCGATCGATGATCAGCTCAGAGCGTGTGAGGGGCTGAAACGCTTCGATAAGCCGCTGCTGTTGTTCCCTGCTGGTGGCGTGGGGATCGACGCTGTCAAGATTGAAGGCGGAGGCCAGCCGTTCGCAGGTATGCCGAAGCACACCTTTGATCTGAGAACCAGGAACGAAGGGCAATCCATCGCGACCGCCCAGACGCTGGATCAGTCGGTCGGTGGCCGTCGTGCGGAAACCACTTCCGACATGCCAGTTCCCGTCGAAGTTTAGTGTGTATTCGATATCAAGTCGCTGTTGCATGGCTTTAGCTCTGATAGAAATGTTCAAGGAAAATCAAACGATTATGTCCATTGCCTCGACGATGTCGGCCACGGCAAGAACCTGCTTTTCGCCGATTAAAAAAGAAGGGAAATCGAAAGATGCTCCTTCTGGCAGAAGAGACTCGATCGCCTTCCACAATGCAAGCCGTTCGTTGCGATCTTTGGAGGCCTTGCATCGTCCGAAAATATTGCGAATCGCCCGGCGCGCCTGCACGTCGCTTCCTCCCACAGCGGCTTCATGCAACGCGTGCAATTTGCTTCGTGGAAAGTTGACTTCACGCAGGATGCGAACGCTGGTCTTCAGCTTTTCCAGTTGGGCAAGCGTCAATGGACGCAGGGTTCGGCGGATCTCTCGCCCCTTGCGGCTCGCCCCGTCGTAGACGGCATAGTCATCCCGGCGTGTTTGTCCGAGCGAAAAACTGTTGGCTCCGGCGACGACATGAAAGTCGATTCGCGCCGGAGCGGGATCGTTGGCGGGAATAAGCACATCGCCCCGTTTAGCGTTCTTGAGTAATTCATCCACCAAGTCCAGCAGCAAGAAAAACGGATAGGTCGATCGCGCGACTGCCACGCCGCATGAAATCGTCATCCGCGAAATTCCTCGTCCTGCAAAGAATTCGCGAACGTCCTCGTCAGCGTTTGCGATTCGCTCCGCGGTCAGATCTTGAAAGTATTGCGCCGCCGATTTAGCGAACTCTAGCGAACGGTCTGCAGGCACGGCTACCAATAAATCGTCACCGCCGAGTAGAAGAATATCGGCGGGAATTTTCTTCGTTTCTTCAGCGCGGATACTTTCGATTTCTCGCGAGCATGTTTCGGCGAGCGCTCGGAAGCAAGCGTCGCGAACGGACGAATCGACGATTTCGCTGAACGCCTTGTAAACTGTTGGGCTATCGAGTTGTTGGACGATTTGTCCCATGGCATTGCCATCGGCATAGACGAGCCCCACGTAGCCATCAAGTGTCCTGGCGGATTGGCCAATCTCTCCAATCGACTCGCAACGCACTCTGTCCCAATCATCTTCCCCTGGCCAATGCCCAGACGTGGCTAGATAACGCATCCATTCCGCCCAAACTCCATGGTCCCTCGCCAATCTGCCGCGCCGTTCCTTGGCCGCACTTGAAGACGAAAGCGGGCGAGCGTAATCTCCACCGATCGTCACCAGCCGCGATGCGGGCAGATGCGATGAGGACGCGCATTCGGTCAGCAACGGCGAGCTGGCCCTGCAACTGATTGGCACACCGAATTCACGCCGTGCACGCAATTCGAAATGAGCTTTCTCCACCGCATTTCGGTAGCCATCCCGAGAGTCGTCATTCCAAGTTGCAACGCCGTACACTGGGAAAACATCGGCGACGGTGTCGCGCGCGAACAACTCGATGACTCGCTCGCACGCCGCACGGACGTCGCTTTCCGACTCTTGATCCACGATGAACTGAGCGGAACCGCCGTTTGCGTACACTACTTCCGTACAAGACTGTCCGTTTAGAGCACGGTTCAGCACTTTGTGCATTTCGGTTCGATTCAGCCGGTCGAGATTTGCACTTGCGCCGCGAATCTCACGCAATGGATCGGTCCCGAAGACGTATTGTTTGATCGATGGTGTATCGAAGACCACGACGTGCTTCATAATTCGTTTACTCCGTTTTCGTGTCCAATGAAACGGTGAATTCTGTCGGCAATTGGCTGGGTGGTTTTTTGATGCCGCTGGTGCGGGCTTGGGCCTGGAGGAAGGGGAGGAAGGTGTCGTCCAGCCAGGTTTGCCAAGCGGACCACTGGGTCTGGGTAATGGGCTGGAAGCCGTGGGCGAGGATGGAATGGTTGCGGATGGCTAGGAGGTTCAGCATCTCTTTGGTTCTCTCGCGAGCAAAGGTGCGGACTGTGTCGGTTCCGCCGAGGGTTTCCAATAGCGCCCAGGCGTTGCGGAGGCCGGCGGTGTGGTGGCCTTTGTCGTTTTGAGGCAACTCGATGCCGGCGGGGATACGGTCCGATGGGACATTGCTGGTGTCGATTCCCGCGTCGCGCGACAACAACCATTGAGCTGTCCATTCGAGCAGTCGGTACGCGCGGGCGACGGCGTCGTCGTACTGGCCGCGAGCGGCTCGACGCTGCATGTTCAAGCTGAGATCAAGCAGCCGCGCCGGTGTTTGTACTTCCGATTCTGAATTCAAACGGGAAAGCATGGCAAGATAGGAACCGAACGTGCGGCCGAGAGGTTGCAGCAGGTCGTGAGCTCGGTGGTGGTCGAATCGATCCCAGGCAGCGAACGCGCGGCTGGCGGCCAAGGCGTCCAGGTAAACCTGGCGATCGCCTGCGTCGCGCGGGGCGAGCATCGATTTCAGCGCAATGGCTGCTTCGGCATAGCCGTAATGCTGCCAAGGGGCCATCGCGACGCGGAACTTGTGCCGGAATCGAATGCGATCGACGTTGGCGGGAAGGCGGGTTTCCGTGCCGTCTTTTACCTGAACCAAGTCGGCGCGCTGTCCGACGACGATCGACAACTCGACGTCTTCGTCGTATTCCAGCCCCGCTAAAAGTAAAGCCGCAGTCATGCTCTTCGTCCCACCTGTGTAATCGGCGATGATCCGCGGGCGCGGTTCCGTCGAAAGTATGTTCTCGATCAGCGCCCGAATGCGAACGTGAATCTCGTCTGGGTCGTCCGG
>BPJP01000020.1 GCA_026004675.1 Gemmatales bacterium | reverse complement strand
TGCCTGCCGACTTGTTCATGTGGGGGCGGTGCGAAGGCCTGCTCTCCGCCTTCCACACGTTTGACATCCGAGAGGATACCAAATCGTCTTCAGGACGTCAAAGATTTTCCAATCGTCCAAGGTCCTGCACACTGCACAGCCAAATGACCGGCTACGCCTCTCACCAACGATTCCGCCATCCGCTCGCCGTCACCACGGGACACCCAGACGAACGACCAGCGTAACGGGGGCGGTGGCGGTTGACTTTGATTTCAAGACCCGCGTGATCTCGGCGCTCAGGTTCCCGCATTGGTTTCTTCCGCGTTTGCGTTACGAAAAACTGATTTTAAGCCCCATTTCCTTCATCTGCAATAGTGCTCGGCATTGCCGCGCGCGTCATCAACAGGATTGTGCGTGTGTCTGGTTTTGCGGAGATGCTTGAAGTTCACAAACATATCTTTTTGCATGCCCTTGTAGAGCGACCCTAAATTTGTCGAGCTGAACCCAAATGGGTTCTTGCCGATGAAGTGATGGAAGTACCAGTTGATGAACTGCCAATCGAATCCATTGTTGTCCGAGCTGAACATCGTGCGTCCCTTGCAGTTGGCCGCGAGCCATTCTTGGAATTGCTCCATCACATGCTTCGGATCGTCGAACGCGAGACATTCTTCGCGTGTGAAAACCGCTGACGGCAAGTGCGTCCGGTATGAACCGGTCTGAAATCGGTTTGAGCTTTCCGTAGAACGTGCGATTCAATTCGGGTTCAACGATGACCGCGCCGAAGCAAAACCATCGAGTAGTCGCCCGGAATCGGACCATCGGATTCGATGTCCCACCATGACGTACGGCACAGATAGAGCTTCCTTTTCGATTGGGTTAGCGGACGAACGAACAAGTTCACCGGGCACACGGGCCGAGGCGTTTATACGTTTGAACAACCGAAAAAACGCAAACGAAGGGCGAAAACGCTGACAAGCTGAAAGACCCGCCGTGCGCCGGTGCGACATCTTGTTCATCTGGTCGGTTCCTTCGGTGTTCGCGACAAATATCGAAACAGTTCGTTTTCCAATCGTTCAAGCGCTTTGGTGTTGCCGTGTTTATAGTCCCGAAATGGATTCCAGAACCGAAAGGTTTTTGCCCACCGAAACGGGCGGGAATACGACCACCAGTGGATTGAATTCACGCGAGCCGCCAACGAACCGGAATGCCATTACGGAGAGTGAAAACCATCGCCAATTTCGGCGTTCGGGACCAGTTTAGCACAACCGTTGACGCGGGCAGCTTGGGGGATGATGTGGGCTTCGATGTATTCCTGCCAGTGTGGGCTGTTGGAGTAAACAAGAAGGACATTCAGGCCGCGAGTACACCAACAGAGCCAGATGACGAGCTGCAAGACGATCGCGTAGAGCAGATAGGAAGCTAGAAGTAGCGGAATCAATGGACCAGAAGGATTATCAGCACGACGATCAACGGTGCGCTCACACGAGCGGTAAAGCACGACGTTCTTTTCGTTCTTCCTGTGAGTGCATGTTGGGTAGGCCAGATAACGATCAAGATAGGACGGTGGAAATAGCGCCGGACACGTTTGATTTCCGTTTGAAGCCCAGCCGCCAATTCCGCTCGGCTTCATCCTCTTGTGTACGCCCGGCATGGGCGTGATTGTCATGGGGTGCAAGTCCCCTGTACCAGTTTGAGAGCCTCAAGGAGACCAGTATACCAAATGATGGCTCCGATTGACAAAGTACTAGACGAGGGCGGGCACCGACGCGCAGCGTTGGTCGGCGGAAGGGTGACCGACCGTGGGGAGGAAGCCTGCGAATGTGTGCGTAAGTGCCGGCCTGACTTCGCCGCCGGTCACATTCTCGTCAAAGCTGCCGCCTGAGCGAACTGCGGTCGTATGTTGGCGGCTGGATGGGATATTTCGGCCTGGCGTCGCAGTTGAAGCTGTTCGATCGACTCGACCAGTGGATGCGTCGCCGAATCCGGATGTGCTACTGGAAACAGTGGCGTCGACCCCAACGTCGACGTGAGATGCTCATCCGACTCGGCGTCCCCCGACGTCAGGCCATCCGCCACGCTCGCAGCCGACAAAGCTACTGGCACATGGCCAGAACGAACGCCAGCGGCGTCGGGCTGACCAATGCCTGGCTTGCCGAACAAGGACTGATCAGCATGAAGACGTTATGGTCACAGCTTGCTCCACTTCGCGGAACCGCCTGATGCGGACCCGCATGTCAGGTGGTGTGGGGAGGGTCATCCGCAAGGATGGCCCTTAGCCGATTCTGCCGCGATCGACTATCTTGCTGCGGGGGCCAAGCTGTTGACAATTGGAACGAGCAATTTACTTTCAGTTCCCATCGTGAAAACGGAATTGTTGCAGTTGCCAGTATAACATTGTCACCCGATTTGATTGCCTTGAAGTAGAAACGCAATTCAAGCTCAGCACCTGGAACCGTGCCGGTCGCCTCCGCTATATAGGCACCGTTTTCTATCTTAGCATTGGTCAAGGTGAGGTTCGCCTGTTTTATGCCGGCTTCCGATATGGCCGCGTACTCGCTCAACGTTCCGGGAAACAACTGGTGCTGAATACTGATGTTGCTGGCAAAACCCTCCCTTGGGAGGCAACAGCAATCTTCATCGACTCAAATGCCCCATGCTGAGCCAAGCCAGGGTCCAGTAGCCCGATTTTGTAACCGACTCAAGGAGTGTAATCATGCCAGGTTCATCGGCGCGGGCGATTGGGTTCAGCAGCAGCACTACGAGGAGCACATATGCGATTCTCATTCGTTGACCTCACATCGGACGTTCAAGCGGCATAACGTATTGGAATCTATCCAGTGACAGGATGTCGATGGATAGATTTGGCGTTGAACTTGCCGCTGTCGCGGTATGCGGATTGCACTGCAACGGCGGCCTCCTTTGCCTAACATCGTAGCAAATCGTCACTGCCGGTCAAACAATTTCGCGCCCAAGGAAAGTGCCACAGCTTCAGCGGATGGATGATGTTGTCCGAACAGAAAGGCAGTATGGGCGGCCCAAGCGCATCGGCGGCGGGCTCGCCCGGAGACGAGTTGAATGGAAGGCGGCCCGGTGGCGATAAGTTTCATGGTCAACGCGGTCTCCGAGGCGGGGCGCGAGAGAGCACGTGGAACATCGGACTGTATAAGCCCGCGACCTGGTAGATGTCGCGGTCGAAGATTTGCCGCCAACTGGGGCGCTTGCTGCTTTGAATGCAGGCAACCTCGCCCTCACAACGCGGACAACGGAGTTCGGGTTGTGAACTGGCAATGACTGGATTTGTCATCTCGTCGACGGGTTCTTCGGCTGGCTTCGGGCACTGCAGTTCACGACATCGATTGAGATAACTTTTTCGCTTGCGGGAATGGTAGCCACCATAGGAACGGGACCTGGTAAAGCCTTTGGGTAAGATGTGAGTTGTCCATCGCGTCATAAACTGATCCGCGGCGAGGCGGAATGGCCGCGGCTTGTGCATGCCGCGTCGCTTTTTGCCCGAAGCTCGTTTGGGCCGGGCCCAGAACCAGACTTCGTCCTGGTTGGCACGAATGATGCGGCTGTCGGCGATCGGACCGCCGGTCAGGTAACGGGCCAAGTACTTGATGACATTCGCCGGGTCGCTGTGGCCGCTGGGAGGGCCTTCGATGAACACGTTCCAGTCAGTCGCTTCGAGCTCGTTGAGCCAGGCGTCGCGTTGAGCTGGACCGTTCAGAAACTCCACGCTTCCGCCGAGCTTGAGCGTTCCCTTGCGAAGCAGTCGTCTCAGACCGCGAACGAAGCACTTGCGAAAGGCCCGGCCAAGTTCGACATGATCGGTCAGGTACGGCTTCTTGCGACGGCGGTGCCTTGGATGTTTCGCCACGACCCACCGGTCCTCGTCGAGCGACGGTCCGGCTCCGGGAACCACCGCGTGAATATGCGGATGGTGTTCCAACTGTTGGTTTCATGTGTGGAGAATCATCAGTGCCGCCGGGTGGAACTTGCCCGTGCGGCGAAGTTCACTATCGAGAGCCCGCCAAGCACTTTGAAACAACAAGCTGTAAAGCTCGCTCCGATTTCCGAGAATCAACGACGAAAGTTTGTCGGGCAGCGTGAAGACGACTTGAAAGTACGGCACGCCGGGCAGCAGGACTTCGGCGCTCTTGTCCATCCAGTCCGCCCGCCTGGCTCCCCCACACTGCGGACAGTGCCGGTCGGTGCACGAGTTGTACACGTTGATCCGCGACCGACAACGGTTGCACTCATAGACGTGTCCTTTCAGGACCGCCGTGCGGCAGAGCAGAATCTTCGACAGGACGCTCTTGACTTGGGGATGCGTACGATTCCGCATCATGAACCGCGGAGTGAACTGCCGCAATAAATCGATCACCCGCGGCCGTTGCTCTTGGTCGGCGGATCGTCCTGTCGTGGCTCGGCCCATCGCGGACATTGCCTCACCGGCAACCAGTCGATCGGGCTGGGCGACCGGTCCAGATGCTGACGCCGGACGTGCAGGTAGACCATCGTGGTGACGAAGCTGGAATGTCCCATCAGTTTGCTGATGGTCAGCAAGTCCACGCCCGCTTCGAGCATTCCGGTGGCCCAACTGTGCCGCAACGTGTGTGGGGTGACGGCCGGCTTGGTGATTGCCGCCTTGGCCACCGCCAGCTTGCATGCTTTCTGGACCGTCGCCGAAGAGAGCGGGCTGTCGGGCGTCTTGCCGGGAAACAGAAAGTCCCGCGGCCGGTCGATCTTCCAATACGTTCGCAGTGCCTCGAGCAGTCGCGGGGATGCTGGGACAACTCGGGCCTTGCGCCCCTTGCCGTGGCGGATCGTCAGTTGCGAACGGTCGCCGTCGATGTCGGCCACCCTCAGGTGCGTCGCCTCGCTGAGTCTCAGGCCGGCTGCATAGCAAGTCAGCAGGACGGCATGGTGTTTGGGGTTGTGAAGGCATTCGAATAACCGGCAAGCTTCTTCGTTGGAGAGCACAGTCGGCAGTTTTTTGGGTCGTTTGCCGAATGGAATGTGTTTGATGGCCCAGTCCTTGCCGAGCGTCACGGTGTACAGAAACCTTAGGCCACAAACGGCTTGGTTGAAGCTGCTCCAGGAAACTTTCTTCTCATTGACCAGGTGCAACTGATACAACCGGATCTCTTCGGGGCCCAGCCGGTCTGCGGTCTTGCCGAAGTGCTGGCAGAACTTGTCGACGTGGTAGGTGTAGGAGTCGATGGTACTGGGCGAGAAGTTCCGTAGTTGCATGTCCTCGGCCATCCGCTTGATATAACCATTCATTCGTTTCTTAAAGGGCGTCAAGGCTGCCTCGCTTGGTAGAGTTGCTGGATCGGCAATTGGCCATTCGGCCTGACTACCGGAAGCATGCTTCAGAACAAGGCATCGCGCAAGTAGAAACTTGACGGGCGGGGCAAGAATGCCAGATATCATCCTCAGAGAGACATTACAGCGCGGACGACTCTCATCGCGCGGACGACCCTCATCGCGCGGACGATTGTTCCAGCGCGGACATTCCCTACAGCGCGGACGACCCGAATGAGTGGTCGAAGAAAATGACTTCCGCGAAGCGGCTTAGTTCAACGATCAAGGTAACCGGGTTGGCAGACCAACACGAGTCACGTAGAAACACCAAAGAACGCGAACGACGGAAGCGACGTTGAAAAACCGAAAGGCGAGCCAACTCCGGTGCACCGTTTTGTGTACGCCCGGCATGGGCGTGATTGTAATGGGGTGCAAGTCCCCTGTACGAGTTTGAGAGTCTCAAGGAGATCAGTATACCAAATGATGGCTCCGATTGACAAAGTACTAGACGAGGGCAACTGCGGCAGGGTGCATGTCAGGGTTTGCAGCGTTCGACGAGGTGGGAAAAAGATCAATAGCAGATTTTCGGCTTTTTGTGTTAAGCTGTGGCAGTTGGCATGTACCTGGTAACCCCTTAGGAGGCCTTCGCATGGACGCAAAACGCGAGCAGCTGAAGAAAAAGTTCGAACATCATTTCGAGCAAGCTACACAGTTAGCGGCGGAGATTCAGGCATTAGAGCAAGGCGACGACGTGCCGCATTTCGACGACATCGAACTGCCGGCCCACGAGCTGGGGCAACGCTTCAGCAGGGGCATCCAGGAAAAACGGGCTCGCGAAGTGGCGCTGAAAAAACCGGACAAGGCCAGCTGCCCGCACTGTCGACGCAAGTATCCGGTCGAGATTGAGGTGCGGACGGTCCATTCGATGGACGGCCCCATCGAATTGGCCGAGCCGGTCGCTTACTGCCGTCGATGTCGACGGCGTTTTTTTCCCTCAGCGTTTTGCAATGGGGCTCGATAGGCGCCAGTCCACTCCAGGCTTCAAACGCCAGGTCGTCGTCACCTGTGCCGAAGCCCGCTCCTTCAAACGAGCCTCGCTATGGATGGAGCGAGCGATCGGCATGAAGGTCTCGCCCAACACGATCGAACGCATCAGTGAAGAAGTCGGTAAAGACGGTTTGCGCGAGGCCGCCGAGCAAGACTGGAACGGGGTGCTTGATGGCGAGCCGATCGTGCCCCGCGTGGCCATCGTTAGCGTCGACGGTGGCAGGATTCGCACGCGTGTCGACGATGGCCGCCCAGGGGTTCGCAAAGCGGGCACAGGCTGGAACGAGACGAAGAACGCCATCTTTGTCAGTGCGGAAAGCCAAACCTCGACGGATGATCCGCAGCCCGATCCGCCAAAGTGTTTCCTGGATCGCAACCACGTGGCGAAGCTGACCGAGACGGCCAAGTCCAAGGAAAACACGCCCTGCGACGCACCTTTGCCCGCGGCCCCACGGCCGACTGGGAGCCGAAAAAAGAAACGTCGCCGCGCGCCCCACAAGCCGCGTCGGATTCATCGCACGGTGATTGCGAGCATGAGCAGCGCGGCCGAATTCGGCAGGCAGATGAAACGAGAAGCCACGCGTCGCAAGTTCGACCAAGCGCCGCGTCGGGCGTTCATCGCCGACGGCTTGGCGTGCAACTGGAAGATCCACGAAGAGCATTTCCGCGACTACGTCGCCATCCTGGACTTCGTGCACGCGGTAAGCTATCTGTTCGCCGCTTCGGTGGTGTGCTTCGGTCGCAGCGATGAAGCATGGGAGCATTACAGGCGATGGATGACGCTCACCTGGCGTGGCCAGGTCGACCAGGTGATCGAGGAGTTGGCTGAGCAGCAGAAGCGACTCGGCGAGCCAACCGGTGACGGTGAGGAAGAGGACCCGCGCGAGCAGCTCCGCAAAATCGTCAACTACTTGCGTAATAACCGAGAGAGGATGCGGTACGACGAATACCGCCGCGCCGGCCTTCCGGTAACCAGCGCGTGGATGGAATCAGCGGTCAAGGAGATCAACTATCGGACGAAGGGGAGCGACATGTTTTGGAATAACCCGCGGGGCGCCGAAGCGATCCTTCACCTACGTGCCGCGTCGTTATGCGACGACGACCGCTTAATCCGTTTCCTACTCCGCCGCCCAGGCTCTCCCACCTTGCGAAGGGAAAAATTCCAACCCGCAACCGCCGCCTAAAATACTACAAACCCTGACATGCACCGGGGTGCATGTCAGGGTTTGCAGCGTTCGACGAGGTGGGAAAAAGATCAATAGCAGATTTTCGGCTTTTTGTGTTAAGCTGTGGCAGTTGGCATGTACCTGGTAACCCCTTAGGAGGCCTTCGCATGGACGCAAAACGCGAGCAGCTGAAGAAAAAGTTCGAACATCATTTCGAGCAAGCTACACAGTTAGCGGCGGAGATTCAGGCATTAGAGCAAGGCGACGACGTGCCGCATTTCGACGACATCGAACTGCCGGCCCACGAGCTGGGGCAACGCTTCAGCAGGGGCATCCAGGAAAAACGGGCTCGCGAAGTGGCGCTGAAAGAACCGGACAAGGCCAGCTGCCCGCACTGTCGACGCAAGTATCCGGTCGAGATTGAGGTGCGGACGGTCCATTCGATGGACGGCCCCATCGAATTGGCCGAGCCGGTCGCTTACTGCCGTCGATGTCGACGGCGTTTTTTTCCCTCAGCGTTTTGCAATGGGGCTCGATAGGCGCCAGTCCACTCCAGGCTTCAAACGCCAGGTCGTCGTCACCTGTGCCGAAGCCCGCTCCTTCAAACGAGCCTCGCTATGGATGGAGCGAGCGATCGGCATGAAGGTCTCGCCCAACACGATCGAACGCATCAGTGAAGAAGTCGGTAAAGACGGTTTGCGCGAGGCCGCCGAGCAAGACTGGAACGGGGTGCTTGATGGCGAGCCGATCGTGCCCCGCGTGGCCATCGTTAGCGTCGACGGTGGCAGGATTCGCACGCGTGTCGACGATGGCCGCCCAGGGGTTCGCAAAGCGGGCACAGGCTGGAACGAGACGAAGAACGCCATCTTTGTCAGTGCGGAAAGCCAAACCTCGACGGATGATCCGCAGCCCGATCCGCCAAAGTGTTTCCTGGATCGCAACCACGTGGCGAAGCTGACCGAGACGGCCAAGTCCAAGGAAAACACGCCCTGCGACGCACCTTTGCCCGCGGCCCCACGGCCGACTGGGAGCCGAAAAAAGAAACGTCGCCGCGCGCCCCACAAGCCGCGTCGGATTCATCGCACGGTGATTGCGAGCATGAGCAGCGCGGCCGAATTCGGCAGGCAGATGAAACGAGAAGCCACGCGTCGCAAGTTCGACCAGGCGCCGCGTCGGGCGTTCATCGCCGACGGCTTGGCGTGCAACTGGAAGATCCACGAAGAGCATTTCCGCGACTACGTCGCCATCCTGGACTTCGTGCACGCGGTAAGCTATCTGTTCGCCGCTTCGATGGTATGCTTCGGTCGCAGCGATGAAGCATGGGAGCATTACAGGCGATGGATGACGCTCACCTGGCGTGGCCAGGTCGACCAGGTGATCGAGGAGTTGGCTGAGCAGCAGAAGCGACTCGGCGAGCCAACCGGTGACGGTGAGGAAGATGATCCGCGCGAGCAGCTCCGCAAAATCGTCAACTACTTGCGTAATAACCGAGAGAGGATGCGGTACGACGAATACCGCCGCGCCGGCCTTCCGGTAACCAGCGCGTGGATGGAATCAGCGGTCAAGGAGATCAACTATCGGACCAAGGGGAGCGACATGTTTTGGAATAACCCGCGGGGCGCCGAAGCGATCCTTCACCTACGTGCCGCGTCGTTATGCGACGACGACCGCTTAATCCGTTTCCTACTCCGCCGCCCGGGCTCTCCCACCTTACGAAGGGAAAAATTCCAACCCGCAACCGCCGCCTAAAATACTACAAACCCTGACATGCACCGCATCGCCGCCAATTGAAGCGACTGCTGGGAACATGCAAGTTGCCAGCGCGGAGTACGTATTTTGACCGATATCGACGGGCCCAGCGGTTGTTCAAGCATGCGATCAAGTTGCAAGGCGAAAAGGCGATCGACGAAGGCGTGGCTGTGGACAAGAGCCTCGTCGCAGCGCGTGGTCCATTGTGGCACCAGAGCGACCGCAAGAGGAAACCTATTCCCAAAGGTCTGCGCGGCGTCGATCGCGACAGCGACTGGGGCTGCTCCCAGCACGACGGGTAGGTGCAGGGCTACAGCTTTGAAGTGGTTGTCACCGCCACGAAGGCCAGCACCGTCTTTCCGTTGCTAGCTTCGGCCGACCGGGCCAGCGCGAAAGAGACGCGAACCTTCGTGGAGAAAATCGGTGCGCTTCCCGAGTCGACCAAACATGTCGCTGCCGACAGCGGCTACGACAGCAATGCCTTGGGCGAGCAGATTGAATGGACCGAGCAAGGCCGTCGTACCGGCCGCCGCTTTCTCTGCCCCGAAAACAAGCGCGGCACGAAACAGCCTCACGAAAAGAACATCCAGCCTCGCGATGAGTCCCATCGCCGCCGTCGCCGTCTGGAGCGCCGCAAGTTTTACCAGAGCCCACGCGGCAAAACCATTTATCAACGTCGCAGCCAAACGGTCGAACCTTTCAATGAATGGTTCAAATCGCTGTTCGAATTGACCGATCGCGTCTGGCATCGTGGACTGCAAAACAATCAACCCCAGCTACTGGCCGCGATCTTCGCCTACCAACTTCTCGTGCGATACAACCATCGCCGCGGCAAGAAAAACGGGCAAGTACGCTGGATACTCGATATGATGTGAATTCCCGGACACCCTAAATTAATTTCTGAAGCGTTGGATTATGGCGAGCTGGAGTAGGGCTAAGAAGTTCACGGAGAGTTCTTCGAACCGCGTGGCGATCCGCGGAGAACCAATCGAGTCGCAAGAGGCAAGACCGTCGCCAGTGCGCCCGGATCAGGGCCTCGGGGGTCGCTATAGCAAGGGAGACATCGTCTCGGCAAACGCTTCCGCCATCGCGCGGGTCCGGCCGTGCCGCGGCTCCCAAGCCTCGCATTCTTCGACTTGCGAGTTGATCCAGTCGGCGACGGTTGCGATTCCAGTTGCGGAATAAATGGCCAGCATCAGTTCGTAGTTGAGCAACAAGCTTCGCTCGTCCATGTTCGCAGAGCCGACCAATGCGATGGACGAATCGAATACGGCCGTCTTGGCGTGGATCATTCGAGGATAAGCATGGATCGTGCCTCCTGCTTCCTTCAGCGCACGGAGGTGCGGACCGCGTGCCCAATCGGCCAAAAGATGATTCGATCTTTGGGGAACGACCAAGCGCACGTCGACACCCCGCCGTGCCGCGAGGCACAAGGCGTCGATCAGGCTATCGGGGGGGACGAAGTAGGGAGATACCAACCAGATGCGTCGGTCGGCGGCGAACGCCGCTGTCAATAGTCCCGACAACAGGGCGTCATTCGGGACATCGGGGCCGGCGGGAATCAATTGGACGACCTGAGCATCGTCGATCCCTTCGGTCCCTTGGCTTCCTACATTAGGCGGTACCCACGGGGGTGATTCTTGACCGGTGGCGAAGTACCAATCGGACTGAAAGACTTGGGAGAAGACGCGGCCAGCCGGTCCGATCAGCGAAAATGACAAGTCCGTCCACTCCTGCGGCCTGTTTCCAGAGCCCATATACTCGACCGCGGTATTTCGTCCTCCCGCCCATACCCCGTTGCCGTCCACGATGACATGTTTGCGATGGTTTCTCAAGTTGGATCGCCCGCGGAAAGGGCGATGCAAAACCGGCATGAACCAAGCGACGTGGCCACCGGCGCGCACCAGCGGGGCAACGAATGTTTTGGAGGTATGCAAACAGCCTACACCATCAAGCAGCAAACGCACATCGACCCCGGATCTCGCCTTAGCCGTCAACCTTTGCAACACGGCACAGCCCGTCTCATCGTCGGCGAAAATAAAGGTCGAATACCAAATGGAACGCTGGGCGCCGTCCAGCAGTTCTAGCAACTGCTCAAACGCTTCCGTGCCATCCAGGTGAAGACGGATTCGATTCCCTTGCCAGGCAGCCGGGATTCCCAGGGAGCAGAGGACAGCATGGACTTCATTCTCAAGACCAGCCGAACACTGGCGATCATCGAAGACCAGATCGCTCTTGGAATTCATGAGTTGCTGCATTTTTCGGCCCCCCAATACCAGGTATAGAGGGACTCCGACCCATGGAAATGCAAACATGAGGATCAACCATGCCCATACGCTCTGGGGCGTCCGCCGTTGCGAAAGCATATGCAATACTGCCGGGACGGCGAGCAACCAGCCGAGTATGATCAGCAAATGTGCGGACAGCCAGGACATCGTTACGCGTTACCTCCCCCGCCGCCATCTGCGGAGGAAGGGCAGCGTTCGGCAAAACTCAACAGGTGGCCATCCGGATTCCGAATATGAAAATACCGTTCGCCCCAGTCACCCCTTCGCGGTGGAAACTCCGGATCGTATCCAAGCTCGCATATGTGCTCGTACATGCGGTCGACCGACTGCACCCGAAAAATAATCAGAACATCGCCAGGCTGAACCTGTTGGTTCGGCACACGCCGCAGGTTCAGGTGCTGGTCTCCAATGGCAAAGGTGGTAAAGTCGGCGGCTTCACCCCCGCGGTGTCGTGATAGGCCGATCGACTCGAAGAACCGAACTGCACTTGGCATGTCAGTAGTTCCGAGCGTCACGGCAGAAATCATTTGGAGATTCATGTTGTCATATTACCGTAGGAACTGCCATCGACGCCATTACCTTATCCGTGTTGCCAGTGGTGCTTCCTCTTGTTTCAGAGACACAGGCGGGAGAAATTAGGGCATTGGCAATCACACCATCATTTGCCGAATGGGAAAAGCAGTGCAAGGTGCCTTGCCCGAACGGCCATGCAAACCGCCAGCATCCATCAGCGAGGGTTCCATGAATGTACTTCGATTGATTCTGGGCACGGTAGTCCTACTTGCAGGCAGAAGTCTCTTTTGGCTTTTCGTGGGGATCGCGGGATTCCTTGCAGGAATGGACTTCGCTGGGACGGTTCTTCAGCAGCAGTCGCAATGGGTTGCACTCCTGGTGGGAGTTGTTTGCGGCGTGTTCGGAGCGATACTCGCGATGTTTGTTGAGCGCGTGGCGTTTGCACTGGCGGGCTTTTTCGCCGGTAACATCCTGGCGCTATCCCTGGTAGCAAACTTCGGGGGACACGATTCGGCTCAATGGGTTGCCGTGATCGGTGGTGTCATCGGCGCATTGGTGGCATGGGCCATGATGGACTGGGCGCTGGTGATTCTATCGTCACTGGTCGGTGCCGCCGTGGTTGCGACAGAGATCGAAACGATGGTGGCAATCGACCCAATGCTCCAGGGCCTTATATTCGCAATTCTGGCCGCCATCGGAATCTCAGTCCAATCCGCAAAACTCCGTTCAGCGAGCCGCGACACCCAACAGGGATAATCGTCTTTGCCGCTTCAAGCGCCGCTCCGCTCGCATCGGACAATGCCTGACATCGCCTACTCGTCACTCGGTACGAGGAACTCTCTGATTTTGGCCAGGCTGTAGCCCCATGCCTGTTTGAATTCGATTCGTGGTGGAATGGTCAGTTCGTCCCCGCTGCAGACGACGTCGACGACGAACGGCCGCGGCGTATTGATCGCCTCTTCAATCGCCGGTCGCAGGGCCTTGGGGCTCTCGACGCGAATACCGCCTGCGCCGCAGACGCGAGCGATGTCGGCAAAGTTGGGATTCTTGAGCGTCGTCCCGTATTCCGGGTATCCCGCAACCTCCATCTCCATCTTCACCAACCCCAGCTTTCCGTTATTGAAGATCACCATAGTGATGGGCAGATCGTAGTTAACGGCCGTAATGAGATCTCCCATCAACATGCTAAAGCCACCGTCTCCACAAAGGGCCACAACCTGTCGCCGGCGGTCGACCAACTGCGCTCCAATGGCCCCTGGCATGGCGAAGGCCATCGAGGCGAGATTGAACGAGGCCAGCATTTCCTGGGTGTGCTTCAGCCTCAGATGATGCGCAGCCCACACAGTGACTTCGCCGGTATCAACACAAAAGACCGCATCCTTACTGGCCACCTCGCTGATAACTGCTGCGATTGCCTGAGGATGGATCAAGTCGGCGTCGCGCGAGAGGTCGGCCTCTCGGTCTTTCTGACAATCGAACTGTTTCTTTCTTTCCTGAATTGATTTCAGGAAGGAGCGATCGCGCTTGGTTCGCAACAACGGTTTTAAGGCTGCCAGGGTCGCCCGGGCGTGTCCGACCAGGCCGATTGCCAACGGAACGCGTTTTCCCAAATGCTCAGCACGGATATCGATCTGAATAACGGGCTTGCCGTGGGGCAGCCAATTTCGGTAGGGAAAGTTCGTGCCCACCATCAGCAGGACATCGGCATCCTCCACGGCGTGCATCCCCGCTGGCGAACCAATCAATCCGGTTGCTCCGACCCAATAGGGGTGGTCATGATCCACGATCGCCTTTCCTCTCAGGCTGTAGGCCACGGGGGCCGCCAGAAGTTCGGCCACTTCCAGGAGTTCGGCTGCGGCGTCACGACAACCGATGCCGCACAGAATTCCGACTTTGTCCGCGTTATTGAGTAATTCGGCCGCTTTCTGCAGGTCCGCGGCCGCCGGACAGATATCACCGCTGAGCTGAAAGATCATGTTCGGTTCGGCGGCATTCGTGACGGGCTGTGGGCCGATGTCCGAAGGAATCGACAGATGCGCCACACCTCCCCCGGCCAGCGCGGCCTGCACCGCTTCCACCGCCAGGCGGGGCATTTGCTCGGGGACATGGATGGTTTCATTGAATAAGCAGACGTCGGCAAACAAGGCGTCCAGGTCGACCTCTTGGTGATAGTCGCTGCCGATCTCGGCACGCGGCACCTGACCGGTCAAGGCCAGGACAGGAGCATGGTCCTTCTTTGCGTCGTACAAACCGTTGAGCAGATGAATGGCTCCTGGGCCGACGGTTCCGGCACAGACGGCGAGCCTGCCGGTCAATTTCGCCTGCGCACTGGCCGCGAAAGCACCGGCCTCTTCATGCCGCATGTGTATCCAATCGATGCGATCATCGCGGCGGATCGCGTCAACCAACGGATTGATCGCATCGCCAACGATGCCGAACACATGGCGAACGCCAGCCGCTGCGATAACATCCAGTATCGTCTCAGTCACGGTTTTCGAGATCATGGGTTCAGATTCGCCGCTACGAAGATTTCGGTTGGAAACGATCGGGAGAGGCCTGTTGCCAGGCTTCACGCCAGTGCTCAGGTGGTTCGCTCAGCAGTTCACCGGGTTGCAAGTACTGGTAGAGCTGAGCATAAGACTTTACCGTCGTCGGATTGATACGCCGCATCAACAGGCCCGGATGCAGCTCCGATGGATGATGCAGCCCCAGCGCCGCCACAATTTCATTGAATCCCCTCACGGTATTCTGTTGGAAATGAGAGACTCGTTCTGCCTTATCCTCCACGACCAAGGCGCGAACGCGAGTGGGATCCTGGGTTGCAACTCCGACTGGACAGGTGTTTTTCTGGCAACGCTGAGCCTGAATGCAACCCAAAGCGAACATCATGGCGCGCGCCGCGTTGCAATAATCTGCCCCCTGAGCGATCCGACGCGCCATCTCGAATGCGGAATGAATCTTGCCGCTGCATCCCAGGCGAATCTTGTCGCGCAATCCACAGCCAACCAGTGCGTTGTGGACGAAATAAACCCCCTCGCCGAGCGGTGTGCCGATATGGTCTTCGAATTCCAGCGGCGCCGCGCCCGTTCCTCCTTCGCCTCCATCCACGACGATGAAGTCAGGAAACAGCTCCAGTTCCAGCATGGCTTTGCAGATTGCCAGGAACTCATGTTGCTGGCCGACGCAAAGCTTGAACCCGGCGGGTTTGCCCCCGGCGGCATCGCGCATACGGTGGATCAGCTCGACCAGTTCACGTGGTGTGCTGAAGGCCTTGTGGTAGGATGGCGAGACGCACTTCTGCCAGGCTGGCACGCCTCGAATCTCGGCTATCTCTGGCGTGACTTTCGCCGCAGGCATGACACCACCTAGCCCAGGTTTCGCGCCTTGCGACAATTTGAGAGAAACGCATTTGACATGGTCATGCTGCGACTTATCCCGAAATGCAGCCAAATCGAAGTTGCCGTCCCGCGTACGACATCCGAAGTACCCACTGCCGATCTCCCAAATCAGATCGCCACCGTGTTTCAAGTGGTACTTCGTCAACCCGCCTTCGCCCGTATCGTGAGCGAATCCGCCCAAGCGAGCTCCTAGGTTAAGTGCCAGGATCGCATTGCTGCTGAGCGCCCCGAAACTCATGGCCGAGATGTTCAGCAACGCCATCTGGTAGGGTTGCTTGCACTGAGGGCCTCCTACCGGAACACGAAACGGTTCCTCCTGCAGCGGTACGGGAGCAATCGAATGATTGAACCACTCGTATCCAGCCTCGTAGACATCCAGTTCGGTGCCGAACGGATATTCACCGTGCGAGTTCTTGGCCCGTTCATAAACCAGGGATCGACTATCGCGGTCAAAGGGACGGCCATCAACGTCGCTCTCGATAAAATACTGATAGATCTCCGGGCGGATCATTTCCGCCAACCAGCGAAAGTGAGCCAACAGGGGATAGTTGCGCAACAGACTGTGCTGCGACTGGACAAGATCCCATGCACCGAGAAGCGAAAGCGGCGCGAGCAGCAGCAGCCAGGCAAACCACCATGGACTGGCGATCGCCCCCAGCACAGCGCAGACGGCCGTTAACAGCCAAACGACCGCCAGCGCGGAGTAACGCATCATGGAGAGAGTCACGGCCGCCTACAGTCCTTCAGCGATCCATTTCTCAGCCTCTTCGAGCTGAGAAATATCGAAGTACTTGATCTTGGCCGTTGTGAACGCACGACAAAAGACGGCCATTCCCTTTTCCCATTTCGACTCCCCCACAATCGCCAACCGTTCGATGTGGTTGAAGTGCTTCAAGTCAAATTTGATGTCTTCCCACAGGGCCCCCGCGTCCCATCCGTGGAAATCGCGCAATACGACCAGCATGCGCACTTTGCCGAACTGCTTGATCCGCTCCTCGGTCAGTGGTACGAACATCTCGTACGCTTCCTTCGAGAGCTTCCCGTGCAGCTCGACCCGAATAATTTTTCCTTCTGCAACTTCTGTGACGCTGAAAGACATCATGAACTCCTTTGCAGCGAAGCGAAATGGATGGGATTCCGAATCGATCGGGACCAACATCGTGGCATTGTAAGCCTAGCCGGCATGACCGTCTACAAGCCGTGACCGGCTCCGCAGTGCCGGTCGCCCCATCGCCCCTAGCTGGATCGCTGAATACCTGCCGGACGTCGGTGTGGATTACCTGCGATTCAAGGGGTAGACATTGCACCACAAGACATTGCGATTGCGTTACTGGACTTGCCCTGATGATCACCGAACCGATCGCCTGCGGTCAGAGTTTTCGGAGTTTATACGGCACACGGCTCCTTCTTGCCATCGGCCGTCGCCCCCATCAGGACCAACATGCATTCCTTGTTGTTTTTCCGGGACTTCCAGGTGAATCTTGGCATGGATCCCATCGGCCCAGAAGTAGACGTACTGATTGTCGCTCAGGTCGCGGCGGCACCACTGTTCGTATTCTTGCGACCACTGCTCCTTCAGACGTACGATCACGTTTGGGCTCAAGTCTTGTGCATGTTCTGCCAACAACACGCCAAGCGCCTCGCCGAAGTCGCCAGTCGAGATTCCCTTGAGGTACAACCAGGGGATCCATTCCTGGAGGCTCTTGCTGCGACGCAGGTAAGGCGGCAGGATCTTCGAGCTGAAAGTAACACGCTCCTGGTCCTCGGTAGAATTGTCACGCACCCGCGGTTGTCGCACCTCCAACGGGCCCGCGGCAGTGAGAATCTTCCGACACGGTTTGTAACCATTACGAACCACAAGCGTCGTCCCTGGTCGTCTCGCCGGTTCGCGTACCTGGCCAAGAACTCATCTACCTCGGCTTCGATGGCAACCTGCGGAATTCGACAAGCCCCGTGGCGAACGATTTCGTGTAGAGGGCTCTGATCATCGAACTGGGCTCGAAACTCGAGTACTTCCCTGTCCAATGCCTCGCCCTCTGACTTCCTATCATCAACTCTTGTACTCTTGGTCATGGCGTATCCTCCTGCCCCTCATGGGGCGCTGATGAAACGAAACAACTAAGAACAATCAGCAGGATACGCCACCTTTCCCCTCATTCCCAGAACACAACTTTCGAGAATACCTCACGGAATGGCCGTGAAGCACCGACTCGGATGAGGCACAAGTGGGCTGCCCCCATTTTTTTGTACCAGGGGTTATGAGAGTTTGGGTTCAGTAACGGATAGTGGTTCCTCTTCTCGGCTGTGCCGCGGCTGGAGCGGAGGCGCAGCCGGAGCGGAAGCCGCGGCACAGCCGGCGGCGAACTCCGAGGGGGTCCGGTAGCCCAAGCTGCTATGCGGTCGCTCATGGTTGTGCTCGTGAAGCCGACGCCGGGCAAACCAACGAGCCTCGGCCAAATCCGTGAACTCCTCGACGTTCAGCAACTCGTCGCGCAGGCGGCTAAAGAACGATTCGGCGAAACCGTTCTCCCACGGCGCGCCCGGTTCGATATACAACATCTCCAAGCCCGCCTGCTCGCTGTGGCGACGAATCGCGCGGGCGATGAACTCCGGGCCGTTGTCGCTGCGGATGTGCCGCGGTACGCCACGTGTCAAGAACAAATTCGTTAGCACATCCAGCACCCGATCGGCTGTGATGCTGCGATCGACCTCCAACGCCAGAGCACTCGCGCGTGGACTCGTCGGTGATCGCCAACCACTTCAGCGGACGACCGCTGGCCGTGCGGTCCTGGATGAAAGTCCCACGCCCAGACGTGATCCTCATGCTCGGCTCGCCGACGCACGCAGGCTGTTGCCGCTGTGGCCCAAACGCCGCCTCTTCCGCATCTTTTGCGGTACTTTGAGGCCTTCACGACGCCACAGACGATAGCCCCTGTCTTGAAGTTCACCGACCAACCTTCCTGACGCAATTTCGCGGCGATCATCCGATAACCGTAACGCGGATACTTCCGTACCAATTCGTGTATGCGCGACACCATCTTCTTCTCCTCTGGGGAATCCTCCTTTGCCTGGTAACGCTGAGTGCTCCGAGCTTGACCCAGCACCTGGAATGCCCGACGCTGCGAGACGTTCACTCGCTGTTGCACATGAGCGACCGCCTGACGACGCCGCGCCGGGCTTTTTCAGTTGTCGTGCCACCGGCCAATCGCAGGGCCTGATATTGTCGGCTGGGCTACCGGCGAGCAATAGCCACACAAAAAAGTTTCCCTCCCAGGCTTCCTTCAAGATCAGCTTGTCCAGTTCCGCCTCGGCCAGCAGTCGCTGCAGACGCTTGTTCTCCTCCTCCAGTTCCCTCAGTCGCCGAGCCTCCTCGGCTTTCATCCCGCCGCGACCAACGCTGCGCGTCGGTGCCCGTTCCGCCAGCGATGGAGCGTCGCCTCACTCATTCTCCAAACACTTGGCAAACCTGCCCTTTCGTCTTCCCAGCCGACAACATCGCATCCGCCTCCCGAAGCTTCCTGATGATCTGCTCCGGAGTATGTCGCTTTCTGCTCATGAGAGTCCTCCTTACCTAAAATCAACTAGTTAGACTCTCATAACTCATGGACCACTTTTTTTGGGGAGCACCCCACGAGGAGCCGACAGATTCGGTCTGCGGTCTATCGAGGAACTGTCGAATCGAGGCTATCAACTTGCGGAACACGATCCATTTCGCGAAGGTTTGAGTCAGCCACAGAACGCCTGCCGTAACCGGCCTGCGACGTTACGCGTTGACTTCAGCTCCCGCGTGATCCGCCGCTCCGGTCCACGCAATTGTTCGCCACTCCGTCAGTAGCGTGGCACGGACGTCTGGTCAGTGAGACCACTGCCGTCGAAGGCTATCCATGGTCTCTTTCTGCCGTTTCTCTACGAACGCTCTCGCCTTTTCGGCCTTGGCTTTAGCAATCGCTGGTTTTGTCGCAATGTCCAATACTGCGGGCACGATTTGTTGCTGATCAGCGGGCGAGTCATGATCGAATAGCCAATCGCTCAAGCCAATGTCATCCCACATGAACCCCTTACTTGTCTGCTCGGCAAAGCGGCAGACGATCGCCGGGACACCGTGCCCAATGCACATGATGGGCGAGTGCATTTCGTTG
Organism: Gemmatales bacterium; assembly: GCA_026004675.1. Lineage (GTDB taxonomy): Bacteria > Planctomycetota > Planctomycetia > Gemmatales > Gemmataceae > BPJP01. Next base: position 12,117 of record BPJP01000020.1, on the reverse strand, counting down.
CCGAACAACCCCGCACTTCGAACGTACACGCTGATCGCTTCACCGGTAAGCCAATAATCAGGACGCCAGACAACGCGTTCGAGTACGCTTCGAGGCAGCTTGTCGTAGAGCATTTCCTTGCCCACAGCCATTTGCGTACGGTCTTCCGGGCAGATCAACACCTTTAAATCCGTCTGCTTCACGACCTGGACAATGGCATTTCGCAGCGGTGCATGGTCATGCTCCTTCATTGCCTCGTTGCGGGCGTGCTTCACGGCATCGAACTTTGCATGCTTTTTGATCGTCCAGTAAGGCGTGTATCGCAAGCGGGGAATGCAGCACAGGAACTCACCCTCTTTGAGTTGGTTGGCAGCAAGGAACGTCTCGGCCTTCTCAGGATCGCGCAGATCGCAGGCGAAGGCGGCGTCGGGCCCAAACTCCATTACGGGCGAACGTGCGCCCAGTCTCTTTGCCAGTTCGAGCGACTTGCTATCACGAAAATAAACGAACTGCGCCTGGCTCAGCACCTCGACCGAGCGTGCCAGCGCGTCTTTGCTCCGCGCGGACGTGGCCGTGGATCCCTTCATTGGAAAGGTAATTCCGTAAATACCGTAGGGCTTGCCGGTCTCTTCCTGCCAACGGATCAGGTCGCGCTCAGCGACGATCGTGGGACCTGAACCATGCAGTAGGAAATCACACTCCTCGAAGGCCTGTTTAAGGGCCTTGCTGCCTGGTTTGGCGATCCTGAGATTCGGGAACTCCCCCATCAGCAGCTGCTCGACACCGTGGTCCACATTCGACGGCCAAAGCGTGACCTCCGCCTCGGGCAGGTGCTTTCGAAGAAGGCTCAGCAGGCCGGGCGTGTGGGCGATGTCGCCAATGTTGACGGTCTGCCACGAAGAGCGAAGCAATATGCGAGGCGCAAATTCAGTTTCGGCGGCGAAGATGGATTTCAGGGCCAGACTGAGAGATGCCAAACCACAGTGACCGAGGAAAGAACGTCGATGCATAAAGCGTTGGAGTTTCGTTGGGGAGCACGACTGTGGTAACCGGCCGGGGAGCTGATGCTGATGAGCGCAGCGAATGGGAATCACTAATCCCGCTCCCGCCTGCCGACTTGTTCGGGTGGGCGCGATGCGAAGGCCTGCCCTCCGCCAGCCACACAGTTGACTCTCGCGATGATATCAAATGTTTCAACGGACGTCAAAGTTTGGCGATCAAGCAGAGCCAGGGAGCCATGGGGCATGCGCCGTGCAGGCCCCAGTGATCAGCCACGCCTTTTGACACCGGTGCCGCCATCCGCTCGCCGTCACCAAAGAACCACTAGACGAATGACAAGCGTCACCGGGCGGCGGCGATCCCCCAGCCAGTTGATGTCCGCCCCACCGGCGACTGCGGTGCACGCGATGGTGCCGTCAGTGTCGGGACCGCAGCTTCCACCGTCGTCCCAGCACCGTCACCTACCACCATACATCGCCCGCGGGGCCGAGCAAGCGCCAGTCAGCGCCACATCGCCAGAAACGAAACTGAACCAAGGAAATCGCCATTGTCGGCGCGATCACCGTTTTAACGCTTCTATTTTGTGCAGCAACGGGTTAGAGCCGTATCCGCATCGTGCAGCACCGGAAATCTCAGACCGAGCGACACTATCCCCACGAACGTCGAAGCGGCAACGTGGCCCTAATCGCCGCCCGGAATCCATCAACCACTAAGACCAGTCAAAACACAGAGAACACGGAAGCCACGGAGAAAGAACAGAGCATCAACCTCCGTGACCTCCGTGCCTCCGTGTTTCATTCGTCCGCGCAACTGTCTGACGGAACGTCCGAAGCATGGCAGCCTGATCCGGGAGCGCTGCCTCGATTACATGGCAGGAATTCGCGTTTGGTTAGTCAATCAACTCACAACGGTATAAGGCTTGCCGTCGCTGCCTTGTTCGCGTTTCAGTTTTTGGGCGGTGTTATTGATTGGGAAGCGATTTGACCTCGTCTTCTGTCAATGCCCGGTCGAACACCGCTAAACCGCCAATCGTCGCTCCAAGAAAATTACCGGGCTTTCCTCCAACGCTCACCATGCCTACGGTGAAATCGGCTCCCTCCTCGCCTCCATCAAACAGTCCATGCGGATACGGGAAAGGATTCATGCCTTCCGCTTCACTCAAGTAGCCGTTGAGATACAAGCAGACCTTTTTTCCATCGTAGGTCATCGCAAGACATTGCCAGCTTGCCAACGGCACTGGTTGTCCCGACGTAGCATAGGTGATGCAGGCCTCCTCGCCTGGTGTTGGCCCTCCCACCGAGGATACATGTCCGTGAAAACGATCTGCTGACGGTGTTCGGGTCATCGTCCTGAAATCCGTCTGCTTTGCCGCATTTAGAAACAGGCAATACTGTCTCTTGTTACGAGTCTCGTCCCAAACCCCAGCAATTGCCTGCCACGGACTTGTCTCTTTCCGGTAGATCCAAGCCACCACCGTCACCTGCGCTTCGGGACCGTGGATATTCAACGGGCCGATGCTCGCCCGGGGAATCGACAGCCACTGGCCCTGCTTGATCTTGATGGCATTGCCGAACGGACCTCCTTGGACTACCTCGAACGGACCGTTGTTCTCCCGCAAATCAAGAAAGGGATCTACGACAGACCGTTTTGGATCACCCTCCTCATTGCCGAAAGTCCAGAAAGCAACGAGATTGGGTATCTTTGTGACTTCCCGTATCGCTTCATCGGCTAATGCTGCGACAGGGGTCACAATCGAGATACCAAGAACACAAAGGAAAGGAATTTTTATCTTCAAAGCGAACCACCGAGGTAATGGGGCGGGGAGTTGATGCTGATGAGCGAAGCGAATGGGAATCACTAATCTCGCTCCCGGCTGCCGACTTGTGTACGCACGGCATGAGCGTGGTTGTCATGGGGTGCAAGTCCCCTGTACCAGTTTGAGAGACTCAAGGAGATCAGTATACCAAATGATGGCTCCGATTGACACAGTACTAGACGAGGGCGGGCACCGACGCCCAGCGTTGTTCTGCGGAAGGGGGACCGACCGTGGGGAGGAAGCCTGCGATTGGGTCCGTAAGTGCCGGCCTGATGTCGCCGCCGGTCACATTCTCGTCAAAGCGGCGAGGTTACGAACAGAAGCGTTCCACAAGGCCGGAGTCAGCATCGCTCGTTATGCCAAGCTTCGCCTGCCAATCGAGACGGAGATGGGATATTTCGGCCTGGCGTCGCAGCTGAAGCTGTTCGATCGACTCGACCAGTGGATGCGTCGCCGAATCCGGATGTGCTACTGGAAGCAGTGGCGTCGACCCAAACGTCGACGTGAGATGCTCATCCGACTCGGCGTCCCCCGACGTCAGGCCATCCGCCACGCTCGCAGCCGACAAAGCTACTGGCACATGTCAAGGACAATCGCCAGCGGCGTCGGGCTGACCAATGCCTGGCTTGCCGAACAAGGACTGATCAGCATGAAGACTTTATGGGCACAGCTTGCTCCACTTCGCGGAACCGCCTGATGCGGACCCGCATGTCAGGTGGTGTGGGGAGGGTCATCCGCAAGGATGGCCCTTACCCGATTAGCGTTGATCAATCGCAGTTTGGTGTTGCGATTGTGACGACTTGGACTTCCTGAAATTGAAGTACTGAAGCGTTGCAAATGCTGCTAAAGCGATGCTTGCTGCTATCCACTCTAGTTTTGGCAATGTAATGCAAATGGCAATCATTGCTAGCGCCGCAACAGCGGAGAGCAAACTACTTGCGAGAATGAACAGTCTCATCACTCCACTCCAATCGGCTCTTCCAGGGCTGGCCGTGGTGCTGGAATCAATGGGTGAGAAATTGCCATGTCTATTGCAGCATTGGTGCATGTATCCGCCGCTTGCCTTAACATGCCTGACACCGTTACACCGCCAAGATCCGTAACGTCCACTACTAGGTGCATTTCCGTAAACATGTCAACGTAATCTTGATCGAGCCCGGCGGATGTAAGGAAGTCAATCTCCCATTGGGGAAGGCCATTTGTCAATATTGATGCCTGCGCCGAGTCAATCTGGGATTGATTGAAAGACATCGTCCCGTAGCCAAGGGTGTCCATCTCATCCGCAATCGAATCGATGCAGTTCCCCATCAATGCCAAATCAGTTGCTAAAGTTAGAGCGTCCGAACCATTGGCGGCATGGGACAGGTATGCATTGAGACTGTCGATGTATTCATTTGTTGCTGTCGCCAACGCGTTCAAGCTCGGATCACTCGCGGTGATATGCTGAAACTGCGCTCCAAGAAGTTGGGCACCAACATCTGCATCGGCAACCAGAATCGGGTCGGGTGCTTCGACTGATGCAAATGAAAGTATCGGTCGGTCAATCACGGTCGTAACAACATCGGTTGCAACGCAACCGATTTCCACGATGGCCAAGACACCCCCGGCAACAGCACCGGGAGGTCCACCGAGGACTGCTGCCCCGATGGCCACGATCGTACACCCTACTCCAATAACGGAAAGCCAGCCAGCATACGCAGAACTGGCAAAACTACTGACACCACAAACCAAAGCGGCAATCAAACCTTTACTCTTCATCTCATTCTCCTTGGATAAAAAACAGGACACACGAAACGCTAACGTCGGCCGTAACCGGGCGGCGACGAAAGATTGTCCATGTCAAATGCGTCCGACTTCGCCGCTCCGGTTCACGGCTTTGTGTACGCCCGGCATGGGCGTGATTGTAATGGGGTGCAAGTCCCCTGTACGAGTTTGAGAGTCTCAAGGAGATCAGTATACCAAATGATGGCTCCGATTGACAAAGTACTAGACGAGGGCAACTGCGGAAGGGTGACCGACCGTGGGGAGGAAGCCTGCGAGTGTGGGATTAAGTGCCGGCCTCATTTCGCCGCCGGCCACATTCTCGTCAAAGCGGCGAGGTTACGAACAGAAACGTTCCATAAGGCCGGAGTCAGCATCGGTCCTGATGCCAAGATTTTGCCTGCCAATCGAGACGGAGATGGGATATTTCGGCCTGGCGTCGCAGTTGAAACTGTTCGATCGACTCGACCAGTGGATGCGTCGCCGAATCCGGATGTGCTACTGGAAACAGTGGCGTCGACCCAAACGTCGACGTGAGATGCTCATCCGACTCGGCGTCCCCCGACGTCAGGCCATCCGCCACGCTCGCAGCCGACAAAGCTACTGGCACATGTCCAGGACAATCGCCAGCGGCGTCGGGCTGACCAATGCCTGGCTTGCCGAACAAGGACTGATCAGCATGAAGACTTTATGGGCACAGCTTGCTCCACTTCGCGGAATCGCCTGATGCGGACCCGCATGTCAGGTGGTGTGGGGCGGGTCATCCGCAAGGATGGCCCTTACCCGATTAGCTGGCTTTATGTCTCCATCAGGTAGCGGCGTCCTGCTTCGCTGATTTCCCAGATGCCACGCGGACTGTCATTCTTGAGGAGCCCTTCACGGCACATTGAATTACGAGCCCATTGCGCGGCATTGCGCCACCGTGGCAACGCTGGGTCTGATGCTAATGGTTGAAAGTCAACATCGCGAAGGATGTCGCGCATCATTTCATGCACGCGGTCGAGAACATCGCCAAGCGGTGCTGACCCGCCAAGGTCATCGAGAGCGCGTAAGATTGGAACATAGTATTCCTGTTCTGGCGTACGTTGGCCCCGTTGCAACCGGCCCAAGTCGCGGCGATGCGTTTGTGTTTCCTCATCGTCAACATCCGGTGAACCAGCGATCTGGTGCCATTCGCGGCGTAACGTATCGAGTTTTTCGCGGAAGGCCGTGATCTTTGCGACGCGTTCAAGTACGTCGCGGGCGGCGTCGTAATCGCGACGTTCAAATGCGCGTGATCCCTGGTGGTTTACGACGTCGATGTCGGCCTCGATTTCTTCCAGGAGCATTTCGAACGCGGCGGAGACGCTCGTGGCGTTTGATGTCGTTTCTGCGATTGGCATCTGATGTAGTCCTTGCCAGCTAACGCCCCCGTTCACCGGGCCGCGGCGAACGACGTTGATTTCACAACCCGCGCGGCCCGCGGCTCCGGTGCAACGGATTGTGTACGCCCGGCATGGGCGTGATTGTAATGGGGTGCAAGTCCCCTGTACGAGTTTGAGAGTCTCAAGGAGATCAGTATACCAAATGATGGCTCCGATTGACAAAGTACTAGACGAGGGCAACTGCGGAAGGGTGACCGACCGTGGGGAGGAAGCCTGCGAATGTGTGCGTAAGTGCCGGCCTGATTTCGCCGCCGGTCACATTCTCGTCAAAGCTGCGAGGTTACGAACAGAAACGCCATATAAGGCCGGCTCGGGTCGGCGAGTGAGCACAACATCACGAAGCCGTTCTCAAACGCCCGCTCAGGTAAATGGCGAGCTTGTGCAGCGAAACATCACGCGCTTATCCGGGGAGACCTGTCAGGCGGCTTGCGAGCCGCTGCACGGCTGTTCAGCCGTGGTCGCTCCAGCGAGTAGGGCTTGCCCGAAAGGTTGGAACGCCACGAGGCAACTCATGGCGGGCGAGGCAGGAGCCAGCAGAGGTCGTAGTACCGAATCTCGAAGACCAATCGAGACGGGAAGGACCGAACCATGAAGAACAAGGAGGAGCCAACAGCCAACTCGCAGCGAGGGACCACCTCCGGGCAAGTCGACCTGAATCGTTCAGGCGGCGACGGTCCGGAGACCACTGGGGCATTGTCCCGACCGGGATCGACCGCCGCGGCGCGGGCTGAGCAGCCAGCCTTGAGCTTATTTCCGATGTCTTTGATGGAGGCCGTTGTCGACCAAGCCAACATGGAACGAGCCTGGAAGAACGTGAAGGCGAACCGCGGGGCCCCTGGCCCGGACGGGATCACCATTGCGGAATTCCCTGCATGGCTCCGACCTCGCTGGCCCACGATCAGGCAACAGCTTCTCGATGGCACGTACCAGCCTGGGCCGGTACGACGCAAGACCATCGACAAACCCGATGGCGGTCAGCGTTTGCTCGGTATCCCAAACGTACTCGAACGCTTGATCCAACAAGCCATCGTCCAGGTCCTGACACCGATCTTCGACCCGCACTTCAGCCAGTCGAGCTTCGGTTTTCGACCCAAACGTTCTGCTCACGGAGCAGCCAGGCAGGTGCAACGCATCATCCGATGCGGACACCGATTCGCAGCGGACATTGATTTGTCGAAGTTTTTCGACCGAGTCCAACACGACGTCCTGATGGCGCGGGTGGCTCGTCGAGTCGACGACAAACGGCTGCTGCGCTTGATCGGTCGCTACCTGCGAGCGGGCGTGATGGTCGAAGGAGTTCTGCAACCCACCGACGTCGGCACACCCCAGGGCGGTCCGCTCAGTCCGCTGTTAAGCAACATACTGCTTGACGATCTGGACAAGGAGCTGGAGCGCTGCGGTTTGCCCTTCGTGAGGTATGCCGATGATTTCGCGATCTTTGCGAAATCGCAGCGTGCTACCGAGCGGATCATGGCGTCGGTGTCCCGCTACCTGACCGAGGACACTTCGACTGGTGGTGAACCAGGAGAAGAGCCGCGTGGTGCCGAGCAAGGAGTTCGAGTTTCTCGGCTTTGCGTTCGTGAAGTCACGGGCGACGATCAACGTAGCGGCGAAATCCCTCCGCAAGTTCAAGCAACGTATCCGCCAGATCACCGGCCGCAGCCGGGGCATCTCGATGGATCGTCGCCTGAACGAACTGCGATCGTATGTTCGCGGCTGGATGGGATATTTCGGCCTGGCGTCGCAATTGAAACTGTTCGATCGACTCGACCAGTGGATGCGTCGCCGAATCCGGATGTGCTACTGGAAACAGTGGCGTCGACCCAAACGTCGACGTGAGATGCTCATCCGACTCGGCGTCCCCCGACGTCAGGCCATCCGCCACGCTCGCAGCCGACAAAGCTACTGGCACATGTCCAGGACAATCGCCAGCGGCGTCGGGCTGACCAATGCATGGCTTGCCGAACAAGGACTGGTCAGCATGAAGACTTTATGGGCACAGCTTGCTCCACTTCGCGGAACCGCCTGATGCGGACCCGCATGTCAGGTGGTGTGGGGAGGGTCATCCGCAAGGATGGCCCTTACCCGATGTACGCCCGGCATGGGCGTGATTGTAATGGGGTGCAAGTCCCCTGTACGAGTTTGAGAGTCTCAAGGAGATCCGTATACCAAATGATGGCTCCGATTGACAAAGTACTAGACGAGGGCAACTGCGGAAGGGTGACCGACCGTGGGGAGGAAGCCTGCGAATGTGTGCGTAAGTGCCGGCCTGATTTCGCCGCCGGTCACATTCTCGTCAAAGCTGCGAGGTTACGAACAGAAACGCCATATAAGGCCGGCTCGGGTCGGCGAGTGAGCACAACATCACGAAGCCGTTCTCAAACGCCCGCTCAGGTAAATGGCGAGCTTGTGCAGCGAAACATCACGCGCTTATCCGGGGAGACCTGTCAGGCGGCTTGCGAGCCGCTGCACGGCTGTTCAGCCGTGGTCGCTCCAGCGAGTAGGGCTTGCCCGAAAGGTTGGAACGCCACGAGGCAACTCATGGCGGGCGAGGCAGGAGCCAGCAGAGGTCGTAGTACCGAATCTCGAAGACCAATCGAGACGGGAAGGACCGAACCATGAAGAACAAGGAGGAGCCAACAGCCAACTCGCAGCGAGGGACCACCTCCGGGCAAGTCGACCTGAATCGTTCAGGCGGCGACGGTCCGGAGACCACTGGGGCATTGTCCCGACCGGGATCGACCGCCGCGGCGCGGGCTGAGCAGCCAGCCTTGAGCTTATTTCCGATGTCTTTGATGGAGGCCGTTGTCGACCAAGCCAACATGGAACGAGCCTGGAAGAACGTGAAGGCGAACCGCGGGGCCCCTGGCCCGGACGGGATCACCATTGCGGAATTCCCTGCATGGCTCCGACCTCGCTGGCCCACGATCAGGCAACAGCTTCTCGATGGCACGTACCAGCCTGGGCCGGTACGACGCAAGACCATCGACAAACCCGATGGCGGTCAGCGTTTGCTCGGTATCCCAAACGTACTCGAACGCTTGATCCAACAAGCCATCGTCCAGGTCCTGACACCGATCTTCGACCCGCACTTCAGCCAGTCGAGCTTCGGTTTTCGACCCAAACGTTCTGCTCACGGAGCAGCCAGGCAGGTGCAACGCATCATCCGATGCGGACACCGATTCGCAGCGGACATTGATTTGTCGAAGTTTTTCGACCGAGTCCAACACGACGTCCTGATGGCGCGGGTGGCTCGTCGAGTCGACGACAAACGGCTGCTGCGCTTGATCGGTCGCTACCTGCGAGCGGGCGTGATGGTCGAAGGAGTTCTGCAACCCACCGACGTCGGCACACCCCAGGGCGGTCCGCTCAGTCCGCTGTTAAGCAACATACTGCTTGACGATCTGGACAAGGAGCTGGAGCGCTGCGGTTTGCCCTTCGTGAGGTATGCCGATGATTTCGCGATCTTTGCGAAATCGCAGCGTGCTACCGAGCGGATCATGGCGTCGGTGTCCCGCTACCTGACCGAGACACTTCGACTGGTGGTGAACCAGGAGAAGAGCCGCGTGGTGCCGAGCAAGGAGTTCGAGTTTCTCGGCTTTGCGTTCGTGAAGTCACGGGCGACGATCAACGTAGCGGCGAAATCCCTCCGCAAGTTCAAGCAACGTATCCGCCAGATCACCGGCCGCAGCCGGGGCATCTCGATGGATCGTCGCCTGAGCGAACTGCGATCGTATGTTCGCGGCTGGATGGGATATTTCGGCCTGGCGTCGCAGTTGAAGCTGTTCGATCGACTCGACCAGTGGATGCGTCGCCGAATCCGGATGTGCTACTGGAAACAGTGGCGTCGACCCAAACGTCGACGTGAGATGCTCATCCGACTCGGCGTCCCCCGACGTCAGGCCATCCGCCACGCTCGCAGCCGACAAAGCTACTGGCACATGTCCAGGACAATCGCCAGCGGCGTCGGGCTGACCAATGCATGGCTTGCCGAACAAGGACTGGTCAGCATGAAGACTTTATGGGCACAGCTTGCTCCACTTCGCGGAACCGCCTGATGCGGACCCGCATGTCAGGTGGTGTGGGGAGGGTCATCCGCAAGGATGGCCCTTACCCGATGTACGCCCGGCATGGGCGTGATTGTAATGGGGTGCAAGTCCCCTGTACGAGTTTGAGAGTCTCAAGGAGATCCGTATACCAAATGATGGCTCCGATTGACAAAGTACTAGACGAGGGCAACTGCGGAAGGGTGACCGACCGTGGGGAGGAAGCCTGCGAATGTGTGCGTAAGTGCCGGCCTGATTTCGCCGCCGGTCACATTCTCGTCAAAGCTGCGAGGTTACGAACAGAAACGCCATATAAGGCCGGCTCGGGTCGGCGAGTGAGCACAACATCACGAAGCCGTTCTCAAACGCCCGCTCAGGTAAATGGCGAGCTTGTGCAGCGAAACATCACGCGCTTATCCGGGGAGACCTGTCAGGCGGCTTGCGAGCCGCTGCACGGCTGTTCAGCCGTGGTCGCTCCAGCGAGTAGGGCTTGCCCGAAAGGTTGGAACGCCACGAGGCAACTCATGGCGGGCGAGGCAGGAGCCAGCAGAGGTCGTAGTACCGAATCTCGAAGACCAATCGAGACGGGAAGGACCGAACCATGAAGAACAAGGAGGAGCCAACAGCCAACTCGCAGCGAGGGACCACCTCCGGGCAAGTCGACCTGAATCGTTCAGGCGGCGACGGTCCGGAGACCACTGGGGCATTGTCCCGACCGGGATCGACCGCCGCGGCGCGGGCTGAGCAGCCAGCCTTGAGCTTATTTCCGATGTCTTTGATGGAGGCCGTTGTCGACCAAGCCAACATGGAACGAGCCTGGAAGAACGTGAAGGCGAACCGCGGGGCCCCTGGCCCGGACGGGATCACCATTGCGGAATTCCCTGCATGGCTCCGACCTCGCTGGCCCACGATCAGGCAACAGCTTCTCGATGGCACGTACCAGCCTGGGCCGGTACGACGCAAGACCATCGACAAACCCGATGGCGGTCAGCGTTTGCTCGGTATCCCAAACGTACTCGAACGCTTGATCCAACAAGCCATCGTCCAGGTCCTGACACCGATCTTCGACCCGCACTTCAGCCAGTCGAGCTTCGGTTTTCGACCCAAACGTTCTGCTCACGGAGCAGCCAGGCAGGTGCAACGCATCATCCGATGCGGACACCGATTCGCAGCGGACATTGATTTGTCGAAGTTTTTCGACCGAGTCCAACACGACGTCCTGATGGCGCGGGTGGCTCGTCGAGTCGACGACAAACGGCTGCTGCGCTTGATCGGTCGCTACCTGCGAGCGGGCGTGATGGTCGAAGGAGTTCTGCAACCCACCGACGTCGGCACACCCCAGGGCGGTCCGCTCAGTCCGCTGTTAAGCAACATACTGCTTGACGATCTGGACAAGGAGCTGGAGCGCTGCGGTTTGCCCTTCGTGAGGTATGCCGATGATTTCGCGATCTTTGCGAAATCGCAGCGTGCTACCGAGCGGATCATGGCGTCGGTGTCCCGCTACCTGACCGAGACACTTCGACTGGTGGTGAACCAGGAGAAGAGCCGCGTGGTGCCGAGCAAGGAGTTCGAGTTTCTCGGCTTTGCGTTCGTGAAGTCACGGGCGACGATCAACGTAGCGGCGAAATCCCTCCGCAAGTTCAAGCAACGTATCCGCCAGATCACCGGCCGCAGCCGGGGCATCTCGATGGATCGTCGCCTGAGCGAACTGCGATCGTATATTCGCGGCTGGATGGGATATTTCGGCCTGGCGTCGCAGCTGAAGCAGTTCGATCGACTCGACCAGTGGATGCGTCGCCGCATCCGGATGTGCTACTGGAAACAGTGGCGCCGCCCCAACCGTCGACGTGACACGCTCATCCGACTCGGCGTCCCCCGACGTCAGGCAATCCGCCACGCTCGCAGCCGACAAAGCTACTGGCACATGTCAAGGACAATCGCCAGCGGCGTCGGGCTGACCAATGCATGGCTTGCCGAACAAGGACTGATCCGCATGAAGACTTTATGGGCACAGCTTGCTCCACTTCGCGGAACCGCCTGATGCGGACCCGCATGTCAGGTGGTGTGGGGAGGGTCATCCGCAAGGATGGCC
>BPJP01000019.1 GCA_026004675.1 Gemmatales bacterium | reverse complement strand
CTTGTTGGTGCGACGCAATGTCTTGCGGCTGCCGCCTTCCAATCCAAACGTCGGCAGTGGCACGCGGGCTTCTTCCCCGAGCTTGATCAGCGACAGGCCCGTCTCGACATACATCGACACGTTGTCTTCGTCGACCTGATAGAAGACAGGCCAGCGACCGCCCTCGTCGCACAGCTCGCGAAAGTCCCAGATCAAGTCGCGCCGGCTAGCTTCGTCGCCGACGGGATCTCCCATCGAGATCCAACTGCGGCCCTGGGTGGCCGTACATGATGAAGGCGTTCCGCGCGTCGTTGAAAAGCAGGTGCTTATCACCGAGCAATGCCAGGTTCGCCGCAGTTCGCCGGCTGCCAGCGACGACATGCCGGGCGACTTCCAGTTCGGCGTCACTCGGCATACTGGGCGGTTTTGGCTTCGACCGCAACAACCGGCTGACACTGAACACCAGCAGCAAAGTCACGGCGCTTGCCATGCCTCTCAAGGATCTGGAAGCCTGCTCATGAAAGGCGGCTTGCCACCACAATTCGTTGGCGTATTCGACGTGCTTGTAGGCGAACAACATCAGCCACATGGTGCAGGCAATCGCCATCCCAATGGCCACAAACCAGCTTGCCGAAAACCGTCGCGAGAACAGGGCTCCCGTTCGATAGAACTGGCCGCGGCTGGGCGCGAAGATCAATAGCATCACCCCCAATATGATCGCTTCTTCGTAGTCGAAGCCTTTCAGCAAAGAGAAGACGATGCCGCCGGAGAGCAGAGCGACAACAGCGTAATAAGCGGTCTCGATACGCCTTTGGACGCTGTGAGCCAACAGGATCAGCAGCATCCCAGCCACGCTGCCCAACAAGTGAGACACCTCGACCACCGGCAACGGCAGAATATCGCGGATCAGCCGCATGCGGCCGTGGGCAGCGGGAGTCGCGCCGGAGAAGAGCAGCATCACACCAGCCAGGAAGAGCGTGGCCGCCAATATCCGCGGCGCGACGTAATTCGCCCACCTGCCGAGGGTACTGGCCAGCGGACCGACGTGCCGCCGGTGCAGATCATATTTCGCTGCGAGGCGATGCTCTGTTCAGCCCAGCGGGAACTCCGATTGTTAGAGGTTCACGAAGGCTGGGTTCACGTTGGCACCCACACTGAACGGTCTGGCTCAGCCCTATTGCACGTTTCTCAGCAAAGGCCCACCGTCGTCGACGGTGACACAGGAAGGGCTGGCCGTGTTGATGGAGGTACTGGCCTTCGCGTCCTATCCCAAACGAGTCGCCCGCATCTCGAATCGCATTCGTGCTGTCGCGATGGCGGAAGAAGGGGCCGATTTTCTGGACGTCTTTCGGTTCTATCGCGAACAGGGCCTCAACGATGACGAATGCTACACCAGCACACAGCGTGTCTTTCGCGGCAGCACTCCGAACGGAAAACCCTTCACGAAAGACGTCAGCTACTGCAAGGGCTTTATCCTGATCTACAACTACATTCAGCTTGCCGTCCGCGAAGGAAAACTCGATCGCATCCCATTGCTCTTTTGTGGAAAGGCCACACTCGAAGACCTGCCCGCCCTGCGACATTTGACCGACGAAGGCATCGTCGCCCCGCCAATTCATTTGCCGCCTCAATTCGCAGACATGTCTGCTTTGGCTGCATGGATGTGCTTTTCCCAGTTCCTGCGAGGTTTGAACCTCGATCGCATCGAAAACGAATATCGCGACATTCTATGAATGATTCTTTGCACGCCGTCCAACCAACCTTTCTGCCAAGTAAAAATCGATGAACTACTTTGAAAACACCAAGATTCTTGCTCCCTATGACTTCTCCGAGTTTTCCCGAGCTGCAGTCGAAACGGCGATGAAGATCGCTGGGCGGAACGAAAACGTGACCGTGCTGCACGTCGTAGATCCGACTCCGTTGTACAGCTACAGGGGCGAGACGGAGTTCGACATCGGCAGCCCGGACCGGGTTGAGTCAGACATGGAATCGGCTTTGGAAATCGATGATGAACACGAAGCGAGGGCGTTGAAGATGATGCAGGGCGAATTCGCAGACGCACGGCATCACGGATTGCACTTCGATACCGCCGTCGATGAAGCGGCACACGGCATTGCCGGTTATGCGGAGCAGCACGACTTCGGACTCATTGTGTTGCCATCGCACGGGCGGACCGGCCTGAAGCGTTTGCTGATCGGCCTCGACCGCCGAACGAGTCGTACGACTCTCACATTGCCCGGTGATCGTACTCAGAACGTGAACCGCTCACAGCGCCGACTAATCCAATCGGAACGTGGCCAGCATGGCCGGCATCAGCACGAGAACGAGCGGCAACTGAACCACCAATCCTGAGACGATGGCAATGGCGAGGGGTTGTTGCATCGCCGAACCTTCACCGATGGCCATCGCTAAGGGCAACAACGCAAGGATTGCGGCGAGCGTCGTCATGGCAATGGCGCGGAAGCGATTTGCTCCGGCAGTAATCAAACGGTCGCGACGGGGAGTGTCGTGCGGCAACTCTCGGTACTCGGAGATGAAGAAGATGCTGACCTCGGTGACAATCCCCACCACCATGGTCATTCCCATGATCGCACTGATGTTCAGCTCTGTACCGGTCAACCACAGGCCGCCAAATACCGCCGTGACAGCGAGTAGCGTCGTCGTCAACATCACTGCTGCCATCCGCAGGCTCTCATAGAGAAACAGCAACAGTAGAAAGACCAGCGAGACAGCGGAGATAATGACAATCAACAGTCCGCGAAACGCGATCTGCTGCTGTTGGTACAAACCGCCCAGTTGGAAACTCACACCGCTGGGAAGCAAAAGCTGACGACCCGAGCTTTGTCTTGACTTCAGTCACGGTCGAACCCATGTCTCGGCCGCTGATTCGCCCCGTTACGGCAATCATCCGCTTTAGGTTGTCACGCCGTGATTTCCGGCTGCCCTGTGACGGTCTGAATTGTGGCAACGCGATGTAATGGAAACAGATGTCCGTCTGGGGCACGGAGCGTGAGGTTCTGCAGGTCCGCCACCGTTTTCCTTGTGGCGGGAGGCAACCAAACACGCACTCCGATCAATTTGGGATTGCGTTGGATTTGAGTCGTCACGACTCCGGACATACTATCGCTGATCTGACGGGTTATCGTGTCGGGGTCCATGCCTTCCAATTGTGCCTTGGCACGGTCGACTTCGACTTGCAGCGCGTCTCCGGCGAGCACGATGCCGTCTTTGACTTCAACGACCCCGTTGATCTTTTCGATCTCAGCCGCCACTTTGACGGCGGTTTGCTGGAGCAACTGTTCGTCATCGGCGTAAAGTTGAATCTCGATCGGCTGGGGAACGGCGGTCAGGTCGCCGATCAGGTCTTCCATCAATTGTGCGGTTTCGACAGTCAATCCGGGAACCGACTGGTCGATTTTGTCACGGACTTCAGTCGTAATTTCTTCGATCGGTCGCCTCGGCATTGGTTTCAGCCTCACGAAGAAATCTCCGTTATTGGCTTCACTCAAACCGCCGCCAAGCTGCAAACCGGTCCTGCGCGAATACGTATCTACCTCGGGAGTCTCAAGCAGGATTTGCTCGACTTGTCGCAGACGCCGATCCGTTTCCGCCAGACTCGTCCCCGGCGGTGCGACGTAGTCCAAAATGAATCCGCCTTCGTCCATCGTGGGCATGAAGCCGGAACCGACGTTTCGCTGCGCGAAATATCCACCAACGAGAATCGGAATTGCCAACAGAACGACGATCCACGGAGCAGTCAGCACAACTCGCATCAGCCCTCGATAGGTGTTGTCGGTGAACTGAGCGAACACACCCGGTGCTTCTTCATCTGCACCACGAAAGGCACGGCCAGCGAGAACGGGCAGAATCAAGTACGCAATCAAAAACGAGACAACCAAACTGGACGCCATCGTGACTGACAATGCCTTGAAGAACGCGCCGGTCACTCCCGACAGGAAAGCGAGCGGCAGAAAGATCACGATTGTCGAAAGCGAGGAACCCAAGAGTGGGGCGCGTGAATTCGGTCGCCGCGCGACTGATCCGTTTCTTGATATCACTTTCCGCGTCGTCAGCGACGTGCAATCGTCGCGCGAGATGTTCGATCATCACAATGGCGTCATCGATGATCAAGCCGACGGCGGCGGCCATGCCTCCGAGAGTCATGATGTTGAAGCTCATACCCAACAGCGAGAGCAACAGCACGGTGACGGCCAACACACCCTCGGCACGACCACAATGGCGATCAGCGTAATCGTCCAATTGCGCAAGAAGACCCAGCAGCACGACTGCTGCCAAACCGACGCCGATCAGTACCCGCGTCGCGGACGCTCGTCGCGGAGTGCACGATCAGTTCACTTTGGTCGTACCAATTGGCCAACTGAGCACCGGCCGGTACAACTCCCTTCGTTGCCAATAAATCGCGGACGTCTTTGGCGACTTGTACGGTGTTTCCGCCGGGCTGCTGAAAGACTAGCATCAGCACCGCATCCGTTCCATCGGCCGTCACCCGCGTGTACTGCGGTTCGGCTGCATCGATTACCGTTGCCACGTCCCCCAGTGTGACAACGCCGGTGGGGTCCCGATCGCAGCAACGATTCGCCAATTTGATCCGCCGACTGGAACCGGGTGTCACTGACGAGCAAATACAGCTTGTCGTGGTCTTCCAGTCGTCCCACGGCTTGCAACACGTTGCTTGCAGAGAGTGCCGTCGCGACGTCATTGACTGTCATCCCGAACGTACGAAGTTTGTCCGGGTGGACGATGACTTGATATTCCTGAACCTGCCCACCCTGAACGACAATCTGAGCCACGCCTGTGATCGCCGACAGCTTGGGGCGAAGCTGATACTGGGCCAGATCGTACAGTTCGGACTGGGTCAATGACTTGCTGGTCAAACTGTAGGCGATGACCGGAAAGACGGTCGGGTCCATGCGACGCACGTCGAAAACCGTTCCCGGCGGCAAACTGGGCAACAGTCGATTGATCTGCGATTCGACCTGCAACTTGGCCGAGGTCATGTCCTCGCCCCAATCGAAATTGACGGAGACTTCGGCACTGCCTCGACTTGTCGTCGATCGCACTCCACGTACTCCGGGGATCGCACGCAACGCCTCTTCGACCGGATACGTCACCTCGGTCACCATTCGTTCGGCGGGACGATCACCTGCATCGAGGCTGGTTTGAATTCGGGGAAAATTGACATGCGGAAGCAGCGCCACTGGCAATCCCAGTCCACTGACCACACCACCAACCACAAAGGCAAGCAACAGGAAGATTAAGGACCGGTAGTGATACTGGGCCCATGCGACGACATTCAAGGGGCTGCTCCCGGCTGTTTGCCCGACTGCTTGAGCGGTTCGGCCGGAGCGGTGGCCTCCTTTGCGGTGGGTTGGCCTTGCGTGGAATCAGCAGCTTTGGGTTTTGCCGGTCGGGGTGGCGAGTGTCGAATTCGGTGCAACCGACACTTGCATGCCGTCGCTGACCTGTGAACTACCCACGGTGATAACCGGCATTCCCGCCTTGAGGTCCTTGGATTCGATCTGAATTTCTCTGCCGTTATCGATCCCGACCTGAACCTCGTGTGCCACCGCCTTTCCATCGACGATCGTGAATACCGTGGACGTCACACCGTTTGGCAACACCGCCTGACGTGGAACGATCAATCCTTGCTTGACATCAACCTCGGCACTGGCGCGAACGTATTGCCCGAGTAATAGCGGTGCGTCGTCCGGCAACGTCGCGTAGACGCTGGCCAGTCGAGTTTGCGGGTCGATGCTCTCCGAAACCAATTCGGATGGTCGCTTTGACATCGGTGACGGTGTTATCCAAAACGGCGGAAATATCAATCGCCTGACCTTCTTTCAGCAGTCGTACGTCTTCTGCTTCGACGCCCAGTTGAACCTCGATTCCCTTCTGAGTGACGACTTCGACAATGGCCGAGCCAGCCGGAACAATCTGGCCCGGTTGTGCGTCGATCTTGTTGACGACGCCCTCGAAACCAGCTGAATTCTTCGACAGCGCCTTCTTTGGATTGCTGCTCCATCTGCTGGTACTTTGCCTCTGCGATTGAAGCGGTCTGCTGCGCCTGCGACACTTCCTGATTGGTCGCCAGCCGCTCGCATCTTTCGCTGCTGCACCTGCGTCAACTCCGCCGCGGCCGTGTCCGCATTGATTTTGGCCTCCGACAGTGCGATCTGTTGAGCTGGGCTGAGTTCGAGACTGAAGAGTTTTTGATCCGCTGACACCCGTTGCCCGGAGCGAACCAGAATCTGATTGACTCTCACCTCAAGCGGGGCCGCGACGAACTTTGTTTCGCCCAAGCTTGTGGCGTCACTACGCCAAAGGCATCCAACTGCTGAACGATCGATCCCTGACGAATGGAAACCGTTCTGACGGCCGCCGTCGGCGTGGCGGCACTCGCGGAATTGCCTGAGTCGCCAGTTGGTTTTGCCGACGCAAGCGCATTCTTCTGCCCTTGGTGTTGGCCGACAAAGTAGGCACCCCCGACGAGAACCGCGACAAGCAGCAGATTAGGAATGATCGTCTTGAAGAGTGTTTTCATCGCGGGACTTCTAAGCTGGATCGCTCGGGTGACGGCAGTGGGGCACGGACGCCATTCGACGCGTCGGCATTATCCGTTGGATCTTTGTTCGTTTTTGGCGGCTGTTCGTCCGTGGGTGATGGCACGTTCGGCAATTCAAGTTGCAGAGCTTCTTCCAAAGGTGTAATCGTTTCGGCTGGTTCGGTGCGTGTCATGGGAATGTGATCACCAACCGCGTTTTCTAAGGTAATCCATGCATCGATGAAATCGCGTTGCAGTTGAATGAGCTGGACTCGGGACTGTGCGAGATCATTGAACGCTTGGTAGTATAGCAAAACGTTTCCGGAGCCTTCCTCGACGAGTTTTTCGTAGGTCTCTACAAGCTGATTCTGGCTTTGGACTGAGAGTTGAGTTGCGTCGATCTGCTCCTCAAGTACCCGCAATCGTGTCACCGCAATCGACACATCCGATCGGGCTTCAAAGACCGTTTGGACGTACTGATCGTAGAGTTTATCACGCGTCGCTCGTTGCAATGCGACATTGCCCTGATTGCGATCAAACAATGGGATGTCGACTGCCACGCCCGCTCCCCATGTGCCGACATTTCCAGTGTCACGGGCTCGCGCCCCCGAGACCACCGTGGCGGGCACTTGTGCCTCGACGGCGGCTCGATACGCCTGATCCTGCGAATCAAAGGCGCGACGCTGCGCCTGCAAGTCAAAACGGTAGTCAAGCAGAGGGAACAACTCGTAGTCTTCGGGCGGTTCACCATCAATCGGTAACGTGATTCCCGGATGCAGGTCCAGCGGAACATCTGCCGGCAGCCCCAGCACGCGTTTCAGTTGCAGTTGCTGGTCTCGCTCAAGCTGAACAGTCGCCAAGATCGTCGTTCGCAAAAGCGCACTGGCGCTAGCAGCCCGTTGAACATATCACGATCTCTGACGCCGAAGACCTTTTTGTTGCCTCGGCGAATATCGCCAAGCCAAACGCGAACAATCGGTGACGAAATCGTCTTGTGACGCTGTCGACACGCAGGTCGGCCAAGCTGGCAAGATGCGTCGCCAGGGCAAGCCCTGAAGAGGCAAGCTTGCCCTGCAGTCCTCGCGCTGTCCCCCATCTGAAAGAGTTTTCGCATCAACAACGAGAGGTTTCGCGCAGCGGCCGCAATGAGGTATCGCTTGCGAACTTTGTCGATGCCTCGCAACCACGTTCGCCTGGCTCCGCCCGTTTCACAAACATGGGCGAAGCTCCTTTCGACTCGTTCACTTCGTAGTCTCTGCAGCTTCTTGTGCCGAGATCGCTTCGAGCGACGGCGATTGTTGTAAACCGCCTGTTGCTGTTCGGCCGGTTTGTCCGTCCAGCGACGGCCGCGAGGTCGTTTCGGTTCAGGAATGTAGCCACGGTACGGAGTGGATTGTTCAACACGTTGCCAGCACAGCGGCCGAGTGATAACCCTTGTCGGCAGCGACCTCATTAATCGTTGGCTTCCGCCCCAGTTGAATGAGATTTAACTGAGCCTGATTCACGCTGTCCTCAAGCGTCGCCGTGTCTCCTTGATCGCCATGATAAATCTCAGCCGCCAGGATCAACTCGGTATCGAGATCGACGGCGTGCTCTGCCTTGTACGCCAGACCGGTACGCCCCGACTTCATGCGTGTAATTCGACTGTCCGGATCGCTCGGCGACTCCCACTCCTCGTTGGAAACCTTCTTGCCCGTCCGCTTCTTATCGAAGCGACGCAGCTCTTCGTCCGTAGGGTCGCCGTTGCCTTCCTCTTCTTTGATCAGTCGCTTCAGATAATCGTCCCAGTCTTCGCCGGTCTCTTTGCGAACGATCGACTTCATCGCCGCACTGGCTTCCAGGGTCGTGGCATCCACGCCGATCGTTGTTCCCTTAAGCAGCTTCTTCAATCCCGCAAGCTGCAGCACCAACAGAAAGACGTGCTGATGAACCTCCAAAGGGAGTCGATCGCGGACACGAGTCAGGCTGGAATGATCAGGCGAAGAATCGGTCGGCCCCAACCCCAGAAACTCACGCAAGGACAAGCTGTCACTGCAACGCCAAGCGATCCCTCGTTGAGAGCCGATCCCCTCGAAAAAGCCGATCAACAACATCCGAAAATAGACGCCAGGAGGAATCGATGGACGACCGCGTCGCTCGGCATAGTACGGCTTGCAAAGCGTCTCAACTTCCTGATCGAAGTTGACTTCAGACAACAGCTCGTTCAGCTTCCGATAGAAAACATGGCCAGGAGATCGAGGAAGATCCGCCGTTGCGATCCACATCTCCTGCTGCTGCGGAGTTCGTTTGCCCAGTGCCATCGTGCCCATCCCTGATTGGTGTTGAAGATGGCTGTACGATATTCTTGAAACGCGATTTTTTCAACAGGCTGCTAGTCGCTGCCGATAGCTCAACGAGGGTCAGATTGCCCTCCCGCTCCGCCTTTTCAACCAGTTTCAAATTCTTGTCGAGAACATCTTCTGCCTGTTGCAACTTGTCGATCTGTTGTCGCAGGGCCACCAAGTCGTACACAGCTTGCCGAGCCTGCTGAGCGACCAACCATTCCTGTCGAGCAATATCCAGATTGACAGCGTCTGCTGACAGCGATGCCGAACGAATCCGCGATGCACGAGGATTCAGTTTGGACACGTCCCAGCTCAACGACTCCGAATCTGCCGTCCTTGTGCCGGCAGTGTTTCCGAATGAGGGTGAATCAGACGAGTATGCGAACTGCGGATTTGGGAGGATACCGGCTTCGATGATCTGGGACCTCGCGATGCCTCGGTCATCACGCAGTGTTCGCAGGCTTGGATTGGAAACAACGGCAACAAATGCCGCCTCATCCGGGGTCACCCCATCAGCCAGCGAAACACCGCCGACTTCGGCAAGCATTGAGGCATGATGTGCGCACGGTTGAATCGACTCGACCCGCTCGGGAACAGTGTTCAATTGCTGTTCGACTGCCGACGGCGAAATGCAGCGAGGTTGGTATTTCTCGTACGAAGCGCAACCTGCGGTCAGTCCGATCAACACAAGGACGCAGCACGCCCATGCATAAACTGGCGGTCGGATAGACAAGCATTGTTTTTGGCAGCTCACGGCAATCCCCGGCAAGACGACAATACAGCATTTTTGGATTCATCGGCATAATCGACACGTGGATACTGTTTCGGTCAATTTGGCGGCACTTTGCGAGCAAGCCGGAGAATCTGCACAACCGGAATCTGCGTTACAGCCAGCCCGTCGGATCAAGCCGGTAAAAGTCACGCAGCAGATCGTAAACGTCTGCATGGTGGGCCTTGAGCGGACGGGGACGCTCGAAGAATGATTCGGTCAGCACTGCGAAGAACTCGGCTTCGTTGGTGGCTCCGTAGCAGTCGATGAACCCGCGATGGCCCGTTTGGCAATCTTCAACAAGTTTCCGGTACTCAGGCTCCAGCACGCTGGCCCATCGCTCGCACTGTTCGTTGGTTTCGAGTAGCGGAGTTCCGTCGCTAACTCGGCCGTTCATCATATCCAGTTGATGTGCGAACTCGTGCAGGACCAGATTATGCCCCGGAGTTTCCATTCGTCCGCCCGCCAAAGTGTCTTCCCAAGACAGCACGACCGGGCCGCGGTACCACGCTTCTCCCAGCCGAGCCTGACCGTTTTCAACGACAACGCCCGCACGACCGATTCGAGTCTCCGGCGCGATGTAGGCATGCGGGTAAACAAGAATGGAAAGGACATGATCAAAATGGATGTCGTCGGTCATGCCGACAACCAGCAAACACGCCTGAGCCGCAATCGTCACCTTCATTTCGTCGGTCAGCGTAAGACCGCGACATCCCTCCCAGTTTTTCTCAGCGACAAACACCTGCACCAGTCGCCGCAGCTTTTTACGCTGTTCATCGGTCAGTTGTCGGGCATGAGCAACATTCTGCTCGATCAACCGATTCCACTGGTCAGGAAACGGCGAAGAAAGAATGCGTCGCCGACGTCGCTCTTTCAGCCACCCGAAGATCATTATTGGACAGCCTTTGACGACGCGACGAGGTCTGCCGGCACCACCGACGATGTCATCACCCCAAGAGAAAAGTAAACCTGCATCAAATCCTCGACGGACATCTCAACGACGCGAATTCGAGACACGGGAATGAACATGTTGAAGCCCGTCATCGGCATCGGTGCTGATGGCAGGTAAACGATGTGGCAATCCTGATCCTGAAATCGGTAAGTGTCTTTGCTCGGTAAGAGCCCCAAGAAGCTGCTGGATTCGTCTGCTCCCCAACGGCAGTGGACCACCTGCATTCCGGTTACCGCCGATTCGTCTTTCTTGGAAAACATCTCGATCACCTGTTTCACCGGACCGTAGATACTCTTGATCACCGGAATCTGCTTCACCCGGCCATCAAACCATTCCTGCAACCGATATCTCGCCGTGCCCGAAACGATTAAGCCAACCAGCCAGATCACGGCAATCACGATCGCCCAACCAATGGCCGTGGCCACGTACTCGTTCGCCGCGAAATGCAGGCCCACCGATCGCAGCCCACGACCCAGCAGACTGTCCGGTCCCACTAAACCGCGCAACAGCCCTGCGACCCAGTCCATAATCCAAAAAGTAACGACCAAAGGCAGCAGTGCGAATAAGCCGGTTAAGAACGTTCCAATGAATCCCCGTTTCCAAAGTGTAAGCAGGAAGCGTCGCATGAATGAGTCCGTTTGATTGGTACGATTGGCATCAAGATTAGCGGAAGGAATATTTTACCGGACCGTCGGCTCGTGGCTTATTACTTGATGATATGGGGGTCGCTTCGAAATGGACTCACGGAGGATGTACACAGAGACCAACAGAAATGGTAGTGCGACAAACAAGATCACGGTCGGAGACATGGCTGGTTGCTCGTGAACTGTCATCTGGAATTCGAGGGAGTTATTGGCAGCCGGTTGCTGTGACAAGTCGAAATGGATCGTGCTCCGCCATTGACCCGAGTACGGTAGTTTGATGATCGCTGATTGCATCAGTCGATTCGTCGAATGCTCGTGGCTGAGTCTCTTGCCAATTTGTGACATGGTAGTCGCGCCATCGGAGACCCACCGAAGTTCAACGCGCAGCGGCACGTTACGAATGACTTGTCCGGTCTCGTCATCCTGAACGAGAACACTGATATCGATGTCCCCCACTCGCAGTGGGACCGGAGAGGTAAACACCGTGATCCGTTTTCCGTCGACTATCTCACTCCTTTGGACGCGTCCTCCATCGGCAACCGCAAATTTAGGAATTGCGGACACGAATAGCACAAGGGCAGGCAACAGAAATCTAAACCAACGCATTGATCACATCCCCGCCATCGCCGCACCGCGCATCTGCATCGGTTGCAATAACACCCAAACGCACGCCGCATAGTAAAGGACTGCCAAACCGCACCATGGCATTAGCGCAACCATGGTTGGCCGTGGGGAGTCGAAATCTCGGGATGCAATTCGCACCGAGGTCACCACGGTGAGGAACAACCCAAACCCCAAGAATGACAACTCCAAGGGCAAGAGCCATGTGATCGAATCGGCACGCCCACACATACAACCGACCGTCCCAATCGACTGCTCCGTACCAAACCAGTCGCCGATGAAACGCCGGACAGCGATCCATGCCGAGTCAGCTGACGTCGCCAGATGAAACGAGTAATGCGCCAGCCACATTCCAAACCCGAGTGGAATCATAGCCGGCATAAATCGCCGTACGTTTGCCCAAGCTGAATGGTCGTTCGGCGACCCAATCTGGCTTATCCTCCCACATGCCCAAAGTACACATGCGGGTATCGCGACCAGCCCAAATATCATTCCGAACGTGGTGATCGGTGTGCGGCCAATGCCAAACCATCGAACGATATGGTCTTCCAATGCGATCATTGGCGAAGTCATCCAAGCGGCGTTCACCAGTGCCGCAAACAGCAACAGTGCGAAGATCGCCGTCAAATCCGGTCGGTCCTGAAAACGGCCGATACCACTTCGCGGAGAATCACCTGAGATGTCTTCCGTTCGTGGCAGCGAAAGCAAGGTAACGTTGCTGTGGGGGCAGGCATCGGCGCAATCCATGCACATGGTGCAGTCCATGTTGCCCAACTTTTGCGGAAGCAGCAGCGACAGCTCGCAGCCCGATGAGTTCGCGTTTCCTGCAAGACAATCCTTGGTTCGACAGCCGCTGCAAACGTCTCGATCGACCACCGAAACCTGTTGAGGTGACGCCAACGATTGCACGAAGTTAAATTGCCCGATGGGGCACACGTACTTGCAAAAAGGCGCGTCTTTGAATGTCGCTTGTGTCGACGCGGCAACGATCAGAAACCCCAGAGCAATCGCCGCAGTTGCGAATGGCCTGTCCCACAGCGAAAACGCTTCATAGCTCCAGAAAAATACGACCAGCGCGAGCACCGCCAGCCATTTCGTTTTCAATCTTTTCGGCCAACTGTGGGTTGGTTGCCACCATCGCCGTATGAGGCTTCGCAATGACGTGAATGGGCAGACGCCGCAAAAGAAGTTTGCGCCAAGCAGAAGCGTCAGCACTAGGATTCCCCGCCAGTGAACCCACGGCAGCACACCGGCAAGGTTGATGGACGAAACTTGAGGTCCCGTGAAACCGTCGATCACCACCAACGTGAACAATATAAAAACAGCACTCCTCAACGTTAGTCTCACACGGCGTTCAAGCCAAAGTCTGGCAAGAACGGATTGCGCTTGTGATTTCCGAATTGGTACTCGGACAACTGAATGTGGTGTTGACCGCATCCTTCGAGTCTTCGCTTCTCCTCCGATTGCCTCGCGAACGACAAACACCAAGGCGATCAAGATGACCAGCGACATTGGCACCCACATGACCGCGCCGGCCAGCGCCTGATCAGCCAGTGGTGACAAGCCCCAGATGTTCGGGGCGTCTTGGTAATGCGCGTAGAGTAAACGACCGGAGAAAGTTAGAATTCCCGCCAGCGCGGTTCCCTGCACTCCAGCGGCAAAAAGGTAGGGCACTAACGTCCAACGCGATGTCCGGGCTTGCCATGGATAAGGACGAAGAACCGGCCACCAGAACAGGACAGATGCCGAAAGAAACATGACGTGTTCGATCCGGTGCCAGCCTTCGGCACGCAATGCGAGCTCATAGAGTTGTGGGGTGTGCCAAGACCAGAGTACCGTGACGAAGGTAGTCCAAGTTGCGACCGGATGCAGAATCACATCTCCGATCTGCCTAAGGAGCCGCCATTGCGCGAACGGAACGATCCATTCCTTGCGAAATGATTTGGGCAGCCCTGCCATTAGGGGAAACAAAGGGAATCCAATCAATAGCAATGGTGGAGCGACAATCATCAGCAACAAATGCTGCACCATATGAACTTGCAACGAGAGATCTGACAGAGTGTCAAGCGGCGACTGTAGTGCAATAAGAATCGCGGTCAAGCCGGCTAAGAAACTGGCGAGTCGCCGTGCTGAGAAGTGTTCCAAGCCGCGGCGATTCAAGCGCCACCAACCGCGGATGTATGTGATCGCAACGGCAAGTAGGACAACGACGACGCCGGGGCGGATCTCCCATGACAGCAATAAAGCGTTCCAGTTGCCCTTATCCATGGAAATCTCTCACGGCGACTGCGGGATACCTGGTTGGGCTATCTCTGAATTGGCGCTCGATGCCGCGGCCGGCAGGTTGGCAGGTGGGACGCCCTCGGGGCGCAAGGCCACGAGAAATGCGACCAAAGCGTCGATTTCCGCACGGTTGAGTTTCTGACCGTAGGTGGGCATGTTTCCACCGCCCTGTACGACTTGACGTACCATTGCGTCGTAGTTCAATCGTGTTCCGACGGATGTCAAATCCGGTCCGCGTTTTCCCCCGCGGCCGTCGAGTGCATGGCAGTTGCGACAACACTTGTGCTGAAACACGACGGCTCCCTGCAGTTCAAGCGGAGAAAGTCGTGCGACGATACGGCGCGGAATCGGTTCACCGCTCCACGCATCCATCTGTGGCGACCATGGCGATGTCTTGCCATACCAGCCCAGAACGCTCAGACACACAAAACTCACGGTCACACAGACCACCGCGAAAGGACGACGTGTGGCGCTTCGTTGCCCCTTGCCGGCAATCAGTGGAACGGCTAACAGCACTCCGATCCCGAGGGCGGGCAGCCCCAGCAATAACAACGTTTCCATCGACGGCGGAGCCAATGCCGCCAGTGCGAACAACGGAAGGAAGTACCAATCCGGCCGTGGCTCCGCTTGAATGAGTGTCGGATCGGCTGGAGCCATTGGCCCTTTAGGACCAAACACCACTGCCAAACCAACGACGATCAAAACGCCTATTGCGCAGGCCACACCATCGCGATAGAAGGCATGAGGGAAAAACGGAACGCCGCACTCAAGCAGCCGTGAATACTCTTCGTCATACCTCTCGGGTACGACCGGTCGGTTCGGGTCTGGCGGTTCAGAAATCCCGCGTTTCACGACGAGGTATAAATGAAGCGATAGAACGGCAACCAGCAGGGCCGGTAAAACAAATACGTGCAATGCAAAAAAACGGCTGAGGGTATGGCCACCGATATACTCCCCACCGAGCACGAGATGGACAAGCGACGGTCCGGCAGCAGGCACTCGTCCCAAAGCGGACACCGCAACCCCTGCGCCCCAATAGGCGTCACCATCGAATCGCAGAACCTGGCCTGTGAAAGCCAATCCAAGGGTCAACACCATCAAGCCGACGCCAGCCATCCACGTCAATTCCCTTGGGTACTTGAAAGCCCCCATCAAGAAGACCTGCGTCATATGCACTACCAGCATCACCACCATTGCCGAGGCAGAGTAGTAATGCATGGCGCGCAGCAACCAACCAACTGGAGCTTCGTAGTTCAAATATTCCAGACTTGCGTAGGCTCCCTCCGCAGTGGGCTCATAATCCAATGCCAAACAGATGCCGGTTACAACCTGCAATACAAAAAACGTCATCGTCATGCTGCCGAAGACGTACCACCAACCCTTCCGCGTCGAAACTTCTGCCGGAATCGGATGACGCATCACCGGCCATAGCGAATCCCGGAGTTGCAGCCGCGACTCAAACCAATCGACGATCTTGCGTAACGTATTCATGCGGGTTGTTGCAATGTGGGGAGATGGCCCAGTTTGACCATCAGTTCACTGTTTTCGATGCGATGTTCGTATTCGTAGAGTGCTCGCGGCGGCGGACCGGACGCACGTGAGCCGTCCTCGTAAAAAGCTCCTCCGTGGCACGGGCACAGGAACATACCGGCCTGCGGAAACCAGTGCACCGGACAACCGAGGTGCGTGCAATTGACCGCAAATACCTGAAACTGCGTCCCAGCTACTCGGCGGACATAAACTGCGATTCTTCCGGTATCTCCATCCGTAGCTTTGGCCAACGGGTTCTCCAAATCGACCAATCGTATCTCTCCCTCCGCGAATTCTTTCAACGCACCGGCACGGATCCACTTGTCCTTCTGCTTACGCAATGGTCCGAGCAAGAACCCGATAATCGGAACGCCGGTTGCCGCCGTTGCCAGACCGCCGAGCAGAATTGTCGACCACTTTAACAATCCGCGGCGGTCGGTCGTTTCCGATTCGGAACGATCGGCCGGAGTGCATGGACAATCGTGTTCGTTCATGGTGTACTCACAGATGCCTGGACCTTGGAATTGTCGGCAGTCATTGACTGAAGAGAACGCACGTAGGCGCAAACATCGCGAATCTGGTTGTCGGTCAGCGGTCGCTTCAGGGGCGACTGTTCACCGCAGAGTGCGTAGTTAGGCATATCTAGATCGGCTCGTCCCGTGATCACGATACGTCGCAAGAGTTGATCACTCAATAACCTCCCGAGCGACCGATCTGCGATCGCTCCAGCCGTTCCACCGGAACCCGAGTCCCCGTGGCAACCCGCACAAGCCTCAGCAAACACTCGCTTACCTTGTGCAACATTCGCACCGGCGAGTCCCGCGGGATCGTCGAATGAGACTTGGTATGCGGGTAAGTCCTTGGGCAGATTTGCGTCCGGCCGTTCCCATTGCTCGCGAATTCCTTGTACCAGCAGATGGATCTGTTCGTCGGTGAGCGGCCCTCCGTTGGCGCGTCCGAAGGCGGGCATCAATGTCCCCGCTCTTCCGCGTTGAATGACGTCCCTGAGTTGTTCATCGGTAACAATTGCTTGAAAGAGCGTATCGTTAAGAGGTGGCGCTGGCCCGAGTTGTCCGTCCATTCCATGACAACCGGAACAATTCTTCCCAAACAGGCGCCCGAAGTCCATGACCTGTTCCGGACGCACATACCGTTTCGCCGGATCTGGTTTGCCACAGCCGAAAAGGAACAGGGACGCGGAAAGGAGTCCTGCACTGACAGCGGCGAATCGACTAGACATCAGGATCCGCCTCCTCACGAGTACCGGTGACCGATCTGCCCCCCTCAGTTTGCGTGACCGGCACCTGTTCAGTAGTCGCGACGTACCAGCCGGCCACGATCCCATAGGCGAATTGCGAAGCGATGAACCAAGGCCAGGCGACATGTTGACTCATGACGGGATTGATCACCTCCATGAAGCCGTACAGGACGGAGCTCCACAAGAGCGGAGCGATTATGCCGCCCCAGATGACCGGCGCTATGCGCATCGCCCCAGTTGGCAAAGTCGGCAGCAGAATTCCGTAGAACAGTCCCACCAACAGCGAAATAACGAGATGCAGTGCCGTGGCAACAAGAAGCGATGTCAAATCGAACTGCTCAATGGCCTGAACATTCTCGGCATTGTAACGTGTCAGAATCACGGCCGACAACATGTTGATCGGGTACCAAACGCCGCGACCGCTGAACATCCCATAAGCTAAAGCCACCGCAGCCATCGCGACGCCGCCAACCAGCCCGCCCACCACGCCGGAAGAATAGGGATGAACGTGCTCGGGAAAGTAGACGCGGTGCCCCGGCAAGCCTTCGCGCGGCGCAGCGACGGCGCGTTGCGAAACGGCGACGGGTTGGGCTCGTCGCGCCACCGGAACCCATGGCACCTCGACTTCACCACGCCCAGGCCGAAGCTCCGACAACCATCCGGCCAACGCGATACCGAACACCGCGAGACCCGCCGCGGAAACAGCAAGGCTCGTGGCAATCCCAGTCGCGATCAAGGCAACGCCCGCCGCCAGCACCATCGGCCAAGCCGTCGGTCGAGGCATTTTCAACCTTTCCCGATGCGAATTCCCTGTCGCGATGTTGTCGGGTGACTGCATCGAGATCCTATCGCCCCATCAGGTAAACGAGAACCAGAATCAACAACCAAACTCCATCGACAAGGTGCCAATACCACGAGACCAGTTCCGGAGCTTCGCTATCGACCGCCATCCAGCCTTTCGATCTGCGAATCACAAGCACGATCATCGCCAGGATGCCGACCGTTACATGCGTGGCATGAAAGCCGACTAGCGTGAAAAAGGTCGTTCCAAACAAATTCCGGCTGATCGTCAGACCATCATGATAGATCAGTCGATACCATTCAAATCCGGTGCCGACCAAGAACGACATGCCCAATCCCGCGGTAACCAGCATCCACAGGGTGAACCCACTGCGATCGGTTCGCGATTGCGACTTGAGCGACAGCACGATCGTCACGCTGCTCAGCAACAGGAACACGGTGTTGGTGATCGCTAGCGGCAAACTGAGCGACTTGGGTGTTGGCCCCGCCATCTCTACCCCAGCATAGGTCAGGTAGCCGATCAACAGCGTCGCGAAGAACGCCGCTTCCGAACACAAGAAGGCCAGCATTCCAACTTGGGCTGTGGACCAAGTGGATGTGGAGTCGTGTCCAATGGAATCAGTAAACGCTCCGCTACTCATGTTTCCAATCCGGGTCCTCGGGATGTTTCAGATCCCATAATGGCCTACGACTGCGAACCTCCGGGACGACCTCGAAGTTGTAGACGGCCGGTGGAGAAGTCGTTGCCCATTCCAGTGTCCACGCGTCCCACGGATCGGAACCGGCCGACTTGCCACGAAATAGGGAATGCATCACATTTCCGAAAAAACACAAAAAACCAATGCCCATGATGACGCCACCAATGGTCGATAACTGGTTCCAGACTTCCCATCCCTGGCCCGGCTGGTAGGTGTAGACCCGGCGCGGCATACCTAGAACTCCGGAGACGTGCATCGGGCCGAACAGGACGTTGAAGCCTACAAACAACAGCCAGAAGTGCAACCTGCCCAACTCTTCTCCCAACATGCGGCCGGTTGCCTTGGGGAACCAATAGTAGAATCCCGCCATCAACGCAAAAAGACTGCCGCCGAACAACACATAGTGAAAGTGGGCGACAAGAAAATAGCTGTCCGATACCTGCCAATCGACCGGAACCGCAGCGAGCATAATGCCCGTCAAACCTCCAATCAGAAACATTGTCAGGAATCCCAACGCGAACAACATCGGAGTTTTCAATCGCAGGCGGCCGCCATAGAGCGTGGCCGTCCAGTTGAAAATCTTGATTCCCGTTGGAACAGCGATCAGAAAACTCGCCGCGGAAAAGATCGCATCCAGCGCGTCGCTCATGCCGACCGTAAACATGTGATGGGCCCAGACTCCCATGCTGATGAAACCGATGGCTGCAGTCGCCATCGCCATCGACGTGTAGCCAAAGATGACTTTGCGCGAGAACACAGGCACGACTTCGGAAATGATGCCGAAGGCTGGCAGCGCCATGATGTAGACCTCGGGGTGTCCGAAGAACCAGAAGAGATGCTGCCATAAAACGGCGGACCCACCGGCTTGCGTGTCGAAAAAATGTGCTCCCAGGTGTCGGTCCATCAGCAACATCACCTGGGCGGCGGTCAGCGGCGGAAAGGCGAACAGGATGAGCCAAGCGTCGATCAGCATCATCCACACGAACAGCGGAACCTGCCCCAAACGCATTCCGGGAGCGCGCATCGTCACAATGGTCGCGATAAGGTTCACCGCAAAAGTAATACCACCGATGCCGCTGACCATCGTCCCCAAAATCCAATAGTCCACGCTCCCGCCGCGCGCGTATGCCGGGGAAGTCAGTGGGGCGTATGCGAACCAGCCCACGTCGGGCGCGGCCCCGCCTCCATACAAACCTTTACCCGTGAAGTAGCTCAGATAGAGAATGCAGCCGCCGAACAACGACAGCCAAAACCCAAGCGCATTGAGCCGCGGAAAGGCGACGTCGCGACATCCGATCATCAATGGCACCAGATAGTTGGCAAACCCCGCAATCATCGGCATCACGACGAAAAAAATCATTGTCGTTCCGTGCATCGTGAAGAGCTGATTGAAGGTGTCTGCCGACACGAGCGTGTTGTTCGCCGTCCAGAGTTGAAATCGTATCAACATCGCCTCGATGCCGCCGACCACCAAGAACAGCAGGCTCATTATCACGTACATCAGCCCAATGCGCTTGTGATCGACCGTCGTGACCCAGTCATGCAAACGTGCCGTCAACGGTGGCCGGAAGCTCGAGTCGCTGTCATGAGCATGGGATTGTGGAGCAGCCGTCATGCATCACCTTAGCGTCAAGAGGTAATCGACGATCGCTTGGACATCCTCATCACTTAGTCGCATGTTCGGCATCCGGCACCCCGCTTTATCGAGGTTCGGATTCTTGATCCATCGCGTGAGGTTCGCCTGGGTGTTCTCCATGATGCCCGATGCCAGCGCGTGGCGGCTCATCAAATGCGTCAGGTCGGGACCAAAACGCCCCCGGGCATCCGTGCCTCGGATCGTATGGCAATTGGCACATGCCAATTCCATGAACCGATCGTGTCCTGTTTGCACGGCCTGGTTCCACGCGGCCGGCTTCTTTTGCTGTTCGACCCATTGTACAAAAGCGGCCTCGGAGACTACATCCACGCGAATCAGCATCTTCGCATGCTGCGTGCCGCAGTATTCCGCGCAGCGACCGAAGTAGGTGCCCTCTTGATCGGCAGCAAGCCACATTTCATTCGTCTTGGCTGGAATCAAGTCCGTCTTTCCGGCCAATCTCGGCACCCAAAAACTGTGAATGACGTCCGCCGACTCCAGTTGTAAGTGAATACTGCGACGTTGATCCCCCTCACTGACGGGAATAACGAGTTCGTTGGCCGTGCTGAAACCGTAGTCCGGATATTCGAATTCCCACCACCACTGGTGCCCAACCACACGTACACGTTGGTCGTGCTGCATTGGCGGCGCGGTCCGAAGCTCGATGACGGACCGAATCACCACCAGCGCGAGCATGAGAACGGTCAAAGCCGGCGCCAGCGTCCAAGCCAATTCGATGGGTTGGCTTCCATAGAACTGCGGGGGTTCCGTTTCGGCATCGATGGTCCGTTCTCGGAAGCGGATGACGAACGCCAGGATGGTCCCGCCGACCACGATGAAAATGACCGTGCAGACGGCCAGCACCAACCAAAACACACTGCGCACCGATTCGGCATTCGGGCCGGCCGGATCAAACATTTCCGGGATTTGTCCCCAAGTCGACTCGCTGGTCGCACATAAAACCAACCCTGGAACAAGCAGCATCGCCGGCGCTCTAAGGAATTGGTTCAGCTGTGCTTGAAGATGAAAAGTGACCATCAGAGTGATTGTCCAAGCGACTGTTGGTGTTGGCGGCAGGCTTTCTTGCAGGTACCAGTGTAGCATGTTCCGTTTTCTGCCTCAGCTCGAAACCCAAAACGGATTCTTTTCCGGCGTCCAGTGCAGAATCGTACGGGCGAGCAAATACCGCCTCCCGCAGTCGCAGCCCGTGATATGTCGTCGATCGTCAATTTCCAGACGCAGGCACCGCCTCGTTCAATAGACTTGCGCGGCAAGCTTTCCACGCAGTGAACGCACGAAAGAGACGGGCAGCGTCCCCAAGAGGTCTCTCGATGCACTGCGCCGAAGTCGTCCCTCATGCCATCACCAATGATCTCACGGCTTATTCTGCCCTCGCTGAGCCCCCATCGCTCGGGACATCCACAACGGGGTTGACCCAGCCTCCCGGTGGTGTCACGCGGTCGACTTCGTGCGGTCCCCAACTGTGTGGCTCGTATGCATATACAGGCAGGTCGGCTTTGATGACCGGGTCAACAATCCGCCAAGCTTCTTCCACATAGTCCTGCCGCGCGAAGAGTGTAGGGTCACCCCGCAGGGCGTCCGTCAAGACTCGCTCATAGGCCGTCATGGCCTCGCCACCCAAGTGCTGAGCAGCGATCATCTCGACCGATTCCGCGTCGGTATCCGTGTTCGGCGCCAGTACGTTCATTCCCGTCGTGACGAGGATTTCTGGATCGAGCCGGAAGCGGAAATAGTTAGGCCCCAGCTTGAACCGTTCGTACATCGTGGGCGCCGGCTGAAATCGCACGACGATTTCGGTGCAGGTAACCGGCAAATTCTTTCCAGCGCGAATGAAGAACGGCACACCCTGCCAACGCCACGAATTAATGCTCAACTTCACCGCGGCAAAAGTCTCCGTTTTCGAGTCAGGGGCGACGCCGGGTTCAGACTGATAGCCGGTAAACTGGCCGCGCACAATGTCCGAGGGAGTCAGTGTGGAGATGGCCCGTAGCACCTTGATCTTTTCGTCACGAATCGACTCGCTATCCTCGCGGACGGGCGGTTCCATCGCCACATTGCAGAGTACTTGGAAAAGATGATTCTCTATCACGTCGCGCACGGCTCCCGTTTGGTCATAGAATTTCCCCCGCCCGCGGACGCCGAAATCTTCCGCCATGGTGATCTGCACGCTTTCCACGTACCGGCGATTCCACACCGGCTCGAGAAACGAGTTGGTAAAGCGAAAGAAGGTCAGATTGTTGACCTGTTTTTTTTCCAAGAAAATGGTCGATACGAAATATCCGTTCTTCCGGGAACTGTGCATGTAGGATTCGATTCAACTCGACTGCCGAAGCTAAGTCTGTCCCAAATGGTTTCTCTACGATGACGCGCCCATCGCGCGCACAGCCGGACTCGCCAAGCTGCCGTACGACCTTACTGAACAGCACCGGCGGAATGGCGAGATAATGGGCGGGGCGCCGGGCCGGCCCTAGTTGCTGGTTGAGGGCAGCAAACGTCGCCGGGTCGTTGTAATCTCCTCCAACATAGCGGAGTTGCGCGACCAGCTTCGCAAAGGCCGGCGGATCCACTCCCCCATGATGCTCCAAGCTGTCCCTGGCCCGCGCCTGAAACTGTTGCAGAGTCCAGTCCGACTTGGCGACCCCGATCACGGGAATGTCCAGATGCCCTCGCCGCGCCATGGCTTGTAGCGCCGGAAAAATCTTTTTGTAAGCCAAATCGCCGGTCGCACCAAAGAAAACCAATGCGTCTGTCGCGCTCATGCGTACCTCCGTTGGATCGATCCATCAAGGGACAACGCAGCGAGGCCTCGGCACATCAATCGAAGTTGGTCGCGGCACCTCCGATTTGTGGATTGGGGCCGTCCGCCTGCGAGGGGGCGTTATCCTCGCTATCTGCTGCTCGCCGAAGCATGAAATGGTCCACCAAGGCAGCGACCATGTGCTGGATCAGATTGTAGAAAATGATGGGCAGCATGACCTGCGGATGATCGCCCAGCATCATCGAGGCAAGTACCAAGCCCGTACCATTGTTGCTCATCCCTAAGCCGAACATCAACGAGGCACGTGACGGCAAATCCGCTCCAAACATTTGGGACAATCCAAAACCGCAGGCGAAGGCAATCGCGCAGAGACTAGTCGAAATGACAAAGATCGCAATCAAAAGATCGAAGTCCGGCTGAGCAATGGTCTTGGGCAAGGAAAGCGATGCATTCGAGTAGTTCAACAGCAGCAACACGACGTAATTGATTAGCTTGAGAACAGGCCGGACCGATGCCGTACGGTACTCGCCCATCAGATAGCGCGCTGCTATGCCCAGAAATGACGGCAGGATGACCCATACGCCCAGAAAAGTGCCGATTCCTCCTGAGGCAACGTGTTGGAGTGCTTTAGCGTAGTCACCGATGGTTGCGTATTCGATCGCATGCAACACCAGTGGTGTGACGATCGGGCTGAGGATTGTCGAGAAAAGCACCAAGCTCAGGCTGAGCGTCAGGTTGCCATTGGCGTTCTGCGCCCACGCCGTCGACGAACCGGCTATGGGCATCGCCGCAACCAAAGCCAGCCCCACAAGCACCTGCTGGACTTCAACCGGTTCGTACCAAATGCGGCCGATGGCAGCTAAACAGAAAATAAAGATAACAGGAACGAACACCTTGCCGAGCAACCCAAGCATGACCATCATCGGCTTTCGCAAAAGATGCCGCAGCTCGGCTGGTTTGACTCCCAGGCCGGCATTGAAGAGCAGCGATGCCAACATCAGGAGCGGCAAGGAGATTCTTAGCGTACCTCCGAGAAAACTGACACTTCCAAGTTTGACGTCGCGAATCCAAAGACCCAGCGACGGCATGACCGACGCCACCACGTACGAGCCAATCACAAGCCAGATGAAGTACTTGTGAATTGTGTGGACCAGCCGTCCTACTCCATCCACTCGATGTGGCGGTTGTCTCATGTTTGGTGAGGCCTTCGATTTCCATGGTTCGGGTACCGAAGCGATCTAGGCGATCATCAGCCGCGGCACGCAATGAGGCGGATATGCCTCAGGTCATCGTATCGTCCCCATCGCGAGTCGCAAGACACCTGGATGCCGGATGATGCTAGACTTACAGCTAACGATGGTCCGACGGCAAAGGAGTCGATGCGTGATAATGGCAGGTACTGTGGGCCGAACAACGACGAGTGTAGCCTTCTTTGACGGTGAAGATGTCGGGGGGCGCGGCGAATTTGCTGCGGCACCTCCAAGCTCGGGGGGCCACGATGGGAGCCGGCCGAAGTGTCCGTTCGCGCCGTGGTCTCCGGTCGAGCCACGCGGCTGGGAGCGCCCGAGTGCGCACGATTGCGGGTCGAGGAAAGTGACGCCCGATGAACGTTTCCTTCCACCATTTCATGCAACTGGCCAAGCCGTTTCTCGAACAATACGGTTATGCGGGTATCGCTGTGGCGCTATTGCTGGAGAACGTCGGTATGCCCTTGCCCGGCGAAACGATGCTCATTGGCGGGGCTTTGGCCGCTTCGCAAGGCAGCATGAATATCTTTCTGGTTGTGCTCTTTGCGTTGGCGGCATGCATCGTTGGCGATAATCTCGGTTACGCCATTGGTCGTTTCGGTGGCCGAAAGGTGTTGCTTCGCTATGGCCCGAAGGTTGGTATCACGTTCGGAAAACTGACTCGCGTGGAAGACACTTTTCGACGCCGCGGGGGAACCATTATCGTCGTCGCGCGGTTCGTTGAAGTGCTGCGACAGCTCAACGGATTTGCCGCCGGCTCCGTCGGATACCCGTGGCATCGTTTTTTGCTGTTTAATACGATCGGTGCCGTTTTGTGGGTCGGCGTGTGGGGCGTACTGGTCTATCTGTTCGGCAAACAAATGGAACAGGCATACGGCTGGTTCAAGTACGGAGAGCGTTGGCTGCTGATCCTCGGACCGATTGTAGGTGCGGTATTCCTGGCGTGGTACGTACATCGCAGACGCGCGCCTCAAGAGGTTCCCGGCACTGAGTCGGCAGATCCGTCTGCCGAGACCGAAAGTCCGAACTGACCGAGTTTTTCGCGCGTGTCGATCCCAGCCGTTGGTCAACAGCACACCGCCAATATCGAGGAACAATGTCGTTATTGGCGTTGAATCAGACACGTTGCCACGCCTCGTACATCGCGAGAAATCTTAGCCGACAGATACTCCAAACAGCCAACCAATGGCGGATGTAACCGCCATGGCCACCGCCCCCCAGAAGACGACTCGCGAGGCAGCTTTCGCAACCGGCGCGCCGCCTACCGATGCGGATAGGCTGCCTAGCACTGCCAATGCGACCAGCGTGGTTGCCGCAACACCAATCGTCGTCCATCTGGTCGGAACCAGCAGAGCGATGACCAAGGGGAACGCTGCCCCAACGGCGAAGGAGGCGGCGGATGCCATGGCTGCTTGCAGTGGTCGTGCCGCCAGCTCTTCGGTAATTCCCAATTCGTCGCGCAGGTGGGTGGTGATGGCGTCCTTTTCCGTCAGTTGCTCGGCAACTTGTCTCGCCAGTGGTGCGTCCAAGCCTCGACGCATGTAGATTTGCGTCAGTTCGTCAAGTTCGCTTTCCGGACTCGTGCTCAATTCCTCTTCTTCTCGGCGCCGATCGGCGGCTTCCGTGTCGGCCTGTGAACTGACCGAAACATACTCGCCGGCCGCCATCGACATCGCACCTGCCGTCAAGCCTGCAATGCCGGCCAGCATGACGTGCTTGTGGTCGGAACTGGCCGACGCGACGCCGACAACGATGCTGGACACCGAGAGGATGCCATCGTTCGCGCCCAAAACCGCGGCGCGCAACCAACCGACGTGTGCGTTTCGGTGCCTTTCACTGTGAGGCTTGAATTGTCGTGCCATGCTTAGCTCGTCTACCTTGGAGAAGGGGGCGGAGCAAATTTCAAGACGAGCATGTTACGCGAAAATTACGGCCTTCCCACCGCTCGCTGCCGGTCCACCAGAAGGTAAATTCGATGTCCGCTGCGGATTGACGCGCCGGAAGATCAACGTAATGAATGCCCTCCCCCGGACAACGCGACTCCAGTTCATTGACGGTCTGCCACCGATCGTCGGTCCACGTAAGACGGAATGCAGCTCGCGTTTGGATGCGAAGGATCTCTCCGAGGCGGAACGACCGGACCTGGCGATGGAACTTCCAAATCTCCAGTTGTGTGGTCGTCCTCTCCTTTCCGCAATATCGATCATGCACAATGTCGATTCGATCGAACACTCGTCCGTCATGGACGCTCCGAAGCAACTTGATGTATTCCGCGTGTGCCCACATCAGCGGCATGGCCGATCCAGTCGGCTTTCCAAACCACATACGCGCTTCGGGCATGTCGGCTTGGTCCCAGACCTGTTCGGGAAGCAGTCCGGTCGGACCGGAGAACTGTTCCATCGCTCGAATGAACGTCGATACGTCGCGACCGGCCGCCAATTCGTAGTGTGCCCGTTCGCCGGTCAACAGAGGCCATGCACGTCCCTGACCGACACCAACGAATGGCCCCCCATCGGCGCGCTGACCGTATCCGTCGAACGAATACCGTCGCCAGCAAGGGCCGGCGGGCGTTTCGCATTTCAGTTCGTGGTCGATCACTTTCAGCGAGTCTTCGACAAGCGGCTCGCCGGCGCCGATAACACCGTATCGGACCAACTCCAAAAAACCGGCGTCGACCACCCGCTTGGCGGGGAAAACGACTTCGCAAGTCCGCGGCCCGGTTGCGAATCGTGATTTCTGCGTCGTCCGGGTTTTCTTCAGCGCATGGATCGGAAAGATCGATTGGCAGCAAGCGGATGAAATGTTTCGGAACGTCGGGCAGGATTGTTCCCGACGTCGTTACGGTCCAACGCTCGATGTGATTGCGCAGAAAGTCCGCGTACTGCTCGAAATAGGCAGCGAGTTCGTTGTCTCCTGCTTCACGAGCAAACTCCCCTGCACAAATCAATGCGGCGATGTGAGCAGCCAGAGTCGATGGTGAATACCCGCTGTTTTCTTCCCAGCGTTCCTGCGGCGTCGCCGGTCCCTCACGGACCAAGTATCCGGCAGCGGCTTTGACCATCGGGTACGGATCGAACTGTTGCAGCGCATCGGCCCGTTTTAGCTTCCATGCCAGCAAGATCGGAAACGCAACTTCGTCCAACTGCGTTCCTTGCCAATAGGGTGTGCCGTCAATCCAGAAGTTCTGGTAGAATCCGCCGTCGGCTTTCTGGCTTGAGGCCAGGTACACCAGCGCCCTCAATGGCGTCGCCGTTTCTCCAGCCGCCATCAAACCCGTGGCACTGTGGACCATGTCTCGCGTCCATACGAGATGGTATCCGCCAAGGTCTTCGTCTCCCTTCGCTTCGCCCCAGGGAATACTCAGCGACGCGATCATCGCTCCGTGGCAGGTCTTGTCCTCGTGCGAGAGCAACAGATTATGGCTGCTTCGCAGCAAGACACCTCCGTCCTGCGCCGACTTTGCCAGCTCACTCGGGCGGCCATGGCGTGCTCGCGTCCACTGCTCCTGAAAGCGCGCGAGATGATTGCCAAATGGGATCGCCAGTGATTCGGCGAGCGTCGCCAACGCCCCATGGCGATTGTGCGAGAAACTCACAGCAAGTGTGAACTCACTTGACTTCGCAAGATCCACTTCGCCGGTCAGTGCGATATTGCCGTCAGGAGCTGCGTCGAATTGCCAATCCAGTTCGTAATTATCCGCCAAGTCGGTCCAACCGTCGGATACGCCCACGTATCCGCAGGATGCTCGAACAAAACCATTCGTGCAATCCATGGCCAAATGAGCGTTACCGCGATGGGCCGTCAGCACGCGTCGACCGCCATGCTGAAGAACGGTTCCTGAGTTTCCCCAACCCCCGACGTTTAGGTGTGGTGCAAGCAGCGCGAACAGTCGCAGCTTGCCGGACCAGTCGCGCGAAGCCACAAATGTCGTATGCAGTAACAAACAATTTGCATGGGGTGCGGTGATGACGGTCTTCTCGATCGAATACCGCCCCTCACGGTCACGGTTGGTCACGCGAAACCCCAGAGCCTCGTCGTCGATCCGTCGGATGGTCGATTCCGTATCGCGGCGCTCGTCATGGAAGAACGATCTACCGTCGGTGATGAGAAACTGCAAATCACGAATTTGCGGTTTGTCGATCGTCGGCGAATACACTTCGTTGACGATTCCCGCGGACAGCGTTGCCCAGATCCGGCTGGATGCACTGTACGCCGTGACGATCGCCTCTTTATCACTGCGGGTCCAACGTGGTTCAATGCCAGGATGCCCGAAGGCCGTGTTCTGATTCGTCATAACCGATGTGTCCTGCGCCCGATGAGCGTGAGAGCTTCTATTGTAATGGGAGAGAGGTTAAGGGGCATCCAACCGTAAGACGATTGGACGGATCTCGCCGTCGCAGTGACTTTAGGTTATGTCACGCAATTCGTTTCTGAAGCGTTGGATTTTGGCGAGCTTGAGTATGGCCAAGAAGTTCACGGAGAGCTTTTCGAACCACGTGGCGATCCGCCGAGCGTGCTTCAGCCAGCCGATGGACCGCTCGATCTCGTTGCGCCGTCAGTAGGCATCGCGGTCCAACCGAAAGGGACGCTTCGGCTTGCGACCGTGCGGCTTTCGTTCTTCGGAAATCACGGCCGTGATGTGGTGGCTGCGAGCCAACCGGCGAATCCAGGGAATATCATAGGCTTTATCGCTGGATCGTCGGAAAGGACGCCTTCGTGGACGACCCTGCGGCTGTGCAATACGGACGGCCTTGCCCACCGGCTGCCGCCCCTTGGCTTCGTGAACTTGGCAGGCGGTCAGGTGGACGGCGAGCGGAGTTCCCTGGCCGTCGGAAACCATGTAAATTTTCGTCGCGAATCTGCCATTCCGGGCGCCACAATGCTAACATAGCTGCACGTCATCCACGGTCGGGGACTATCGGCCGACCACAGACCGCAGAATGGTCAATCACTCGAGACCCCGTACCTCTAGAGAATGTTCCACCTTGGAGGAATGTGCGCCATGAAACAGTTTCATGGAAAGACTGACACTGCGCCGTCACACCGAGCTGGCGCGAAGACGTACGCACGGAGACGCCAGGCGCTTCGATTTATGGTTCTGCTGGCCGTGGGGCTGCTGGTACGGGTCAGCCCGGCGACGCTCCGGGCCGACGGCCCGGCGACGACGTCCAACGTGAGCGGGATGCGTATTGTGCCGGCCAACGGGAGTGCCATTTCCACGTCCACGCCTGTCACCTTCGGCGCCGTCTTCCGCGATGGCGAGATCCCCGCCGGGAAGGCAGTCGTGGTGCGGGTGGACGGAAGGAAGGTCGACGCGCAGGTCGATGCCAAGAAACGCTTCGCGGACGGATCGCTCAAGCATGCAATTGTTTCGTTGGTCCTGCCATCGCTCAAGGCCGAAGGGGCGGCGCTGTCGTTCGCTCCTGCTGATGCACCGCGGGTCACCCCAGCCGTAGCGGCTGCTGATGCCGCGAAGAAGCTTCTGGCTGGCGACTTCGATGCCGTCGTTAGTTACAAGGTGCCGGAGGGCAGGACGGTGACCGCCAGTGCGCGCAGGATGCTCGAAGCGGCGCTGGCCGCGCCATCGGTCACTCAGCCAGATCGGCCGGCCGGCTCGGGCACGCTGTGGTTGAACGGCCAGGTGGCGACCGAGTGGCTGCTGTCCGCCCCGCCGACTGATGATGCCGGACACGCGGATCCCGACCTGCTGACCCGCTTTTATGTGCGTTATTATCCGGCTGCCCGACTGGCCCGTGTATCGGCCGTCACCGAGATCTGCGGCAACCACGGCAGTGACGGCGGGCTGATCTACGATGTCCGAATCGCCTCGGGGAGGAGCAAACCGGCAGTCGCCTTTGAACAGCCGGCCGTTGCACAGCCGGACCTGACGCGCTGGCGGAAGGTCTTCTGGGTCGGTGCCGCCGGCGCACCGGAAGAGGTAGTTGTCCGCTACGATCCGCGCCAACTTGCGGCTGCGGGCGTCGTACCCAAGTACGACTTCGACCTCGACGTTACGCCTGCGTTGAACGACCTGCAGAAGAAGTGGCAGCAGGCCAGAACTCATACCGGCTTGTTTCAAAGTGGCATGATCACGGCTTATATGCCAACGACTGGTGGACGGCCCGACATCGGCCTGCTGCCGTGGTGGACTACGGTGTACGTGATGACCCAGGATGCCGGTGCCCGCGAGGCGATTCTGGAGAACGACGAGCTGTCCGGCGGCATCCCCATTCACGCGCGCGATTGCGAGACCGGTCGCGTGCCGTTCTACAGAGATCATCCGAAGCTCTGGCTGTGCGACGGCCGGGCCGGGCGATGGGGCACGGAAAAGTGGCGTTCCAAGCCTGCCCCCGCCCGCGTCGACAAGCCTGTCGAAAGCATCTTCCGTCCCGACCCGGCTCATCTGCCCAGTTTGGCGTACGTGCCGTACCTGATCACGGGCGACTTTTACGACCTGGAAGAAAACTGGTTCTGGTCGAACTACGTGCTGTACTACGACAATCCCGGCTACGCGAAGGGCTTTCTGCACGGGCAGCTTCGCGGTATCGCCTGGGGGCTGCGAACGGTGGCGCTGACGGCCGGCATCAGCCCCGACGGCCTGCCCGAGACCACGGAGTTCGAACAGCGGACCATTGCGTCGCTCAAGCACTTCCACGAGTTGCTGGACCAGAAGGTGATGCCCCTGGGCATGCTCTCCCCGCACCATAGCAACGGCATCACCAACTACGCCCCGTGGCAGCACGACTATTTGATCATGTCTGTTGACGCCGCCGCTAACGCGGGCTTCGACGATGCGGTTACGTTACGCGAACGGCTGTTGAAGTTTTCTCTCGGCCGATTTACGCATGCCCCCGATTTCGCCCCGGACTGCGGCTGCGGCTACTGGTGGACAGTCGGCACTGTCAAGGACGGCATCACCGTCCATACCTGGCGGCAGCTTTATGCGATGAACCACCCCGACGGGAAGAAGCCGAAGTGGCAGGACTTCGCCGGCGGCTATGCGGATCTGGCGCTGGCCGCCGCCGCCATCGGCGTCCGCACCGGCCAGCCGGATGCGAAGACGGTGTTTACGTTCCTTCAGGACAAGAGTCCCCAGTTGCTGGCCGGACGGTCCAGGAACCCCGTCTTCGCCCTCACTCCGGTGCCGATGCGCTAGGCTGGGTCACGCAATTCGTTTCTGAAGCGTTGGATTATGGCGAGCTTGAGTATGGCCAAGGAGTTCACGGAGAGCTTTTCGAACCGCGTGGCGATCCGCGGAGAACCAATCGAGTCGCAAGAGGCAAGACCGTCGCCAGTGCGCCCGGATCAGGGCCTCGGGGGTCGCTATAGCAAGGGAGACATCGTCTCGGCAAACGCTTCCGCCATCGCGCGGGTCCGGCCGTGCCGCGGCTCCCAAGCCTCGCATTCTTCGACTTGCGAGTTGATCCAGTCGGCGACGGTTGCGATTCCAGTTGCGGAATAAATGGCCAGCATCAGTTCGTAGTTGAGCAACAAGCTTCGCTCGTCCATGTTCGCAGAGCCGACCAATGCGATGGACGAATCGAATACGGCCGTCTTGGCGTGGATCATTCGAGGATAAGCATGGATCGTGCCTCCTGCTTCCTTCAGCGCACGGAGGTGCGGACCGCGTGCCCAATCGGCCATGCGATGATTCGACTGCTTGGGAATCACGAGCCGCACGTCCAACCCGCGTCGTGCAGCAAGACACAAGGCGTCGATCAAACTGTCGGGCGGAACGAAGTAAGGGTGTGACGAGCCAAAATGCGACTGCGAGCCGCAAACGTGGCCGTCAATAATCCGGACAACAGCGCGTCATTCGGGACGTCAGGGCCGGAGGGAATCAACTGAGCGATTTGTGGATCACCTGTTTCTTCTTTCACGTCTGGCGGTGGAAGCAGTTCCGGCTCATTTCCGGTTGCGAAATGCCAGTCTGACTGAAAGACTTGCAAAAAAACGCGACTGGTCGCTCCCCGAAGCGAGAATGTCAGATCAGTCCAAAACCGACGGGCTGGTTTCGGCCCCCATGTATTCACTTGCCGTGTTGCGTCCCCCCGACCAGACCGAGTCACCAATCCACGACCACCAGCTTGCGATGGTTTCTCAGGTTGGATCTCCCGCGAAAAGGTCGGTGCAAAACG
The DNA here is from genome assembly GCA_026004675.1 of Gemmatales bacterium. Taxonomy (GTDB): domain Bacteria; phylum Planctomycetota; class Planctomycetia; order Gemmatales; family Gemmataceae; genus BPJP01. The sequence goes on along the minus strand of BPJP01000019.1, from coordinate 1,738 downwards.
GGCATGAACCACGCGACCTGTCCACCTGCGTTGACCAGTGGGGCGACAAACGTTTTTGATGTGTGCAGGCAGCCGACGCCGTCGAGCAGTAAGCGAACATCGACTCCCGACTTGGCCTTCTCGACCAGTTTTTGCATCACCGCTCGCCCGGTGGCGTCCTCGGCGAAAACGAACGTTGAATACGAAATGGACTGCTGAGCGTCGTCGAGCAATTGCATCAGTTTCGCTAGTGCGACCACTCCATCCTGATGCAGTTCCCATCGGTTCGCTCGTGCGGCGGCTGGTATTCCGAGCGAGGAGAGAACGGTATGGACCTCATTCTGGGGCGTCGAAGGATCAATCCGAGCATGGAAGTCCAGATTGGCCTTCGACTTCCATCAACTTCTGCATTTTGCGTCCACCAAACATCAGGTAAAGCGGAACACCGATCCACGGAAGCGTGGACATCAGAATCAACCACGCCCAGACGCTCTGTGGGGTTCGACGCTGCGACAAACATATGCAGTGCGGCCGGCACGGCGAGTACCCAGCCGAATACGATCAGCAGATGTGCCGACAGCCAACTCATGTTTGGGGGCTTAGCTCCTTCATCATCTTGTGTGGCCGGAGGCAGGTGCTGGGCAAAGCTCAGCACGTGGCCATCCGGGTCACGAACATGAAAATACCGCTCGCCCCAGTCGGCGTTCCTCGGCGAGAACTCCGGGCTGTGGCCGAGTTCGACCATTCGAGCGTGCATCTCGTCGGCGGATTCAACGCCAAGGATAATGAGACACTTGCACTCCCCCGTTTTTACTCGACTCCACTCGTCGCAGGTTCAGATGCCTGTGCCCCGATGGCGAAGGTCGTGAATGCAGCATCGGGACCACCACGGTGTCGAATCAGTCCGAGCGACGCATAGAACGCGACCGCGCGCGGCATGTCGGCTGTTTCGAGCGTAACAGCGGATATGGCTTGAATGTTCATCTCGATTTTGTCGGCTGGCCGCGTTCACGTAGCGTTGTCACAATGGCAACCTCATGCCGATCTCGACGACTTGTTCCGGCGGAATTTGGAAGTGCGAGCTGGGATCATCCGCTGAGTTCGATAGTACGACAAACAACTGTTTCCGCAAACGTGACAAGACCGGTCGGTCAGTCACGTCCAGCGTGATGCGGGCCGAGAAAGAAAGTTGTACCTGAACCGGTGAAATCAATATCCCCATGCCGGCATAGCTCCAATATCTGCGGGACGCTCGGCCTCTGTTTGTAACCGTAATGCGCCACGATTCGGTAAATCCCGTCGCCCACCTTGGTGAATTCGACACGGTCATCCAAGGTCACCCATGGACGAGGTTCGGTCACAATCGTCAGCAAGGCGATCGGGGAATGCAGCACTTCGTTGTGCCGCATGTTGTGTAGGAGTGCCAGCGGGACAGCACCCGGTGTCGATGTCAAATAGATGGCCGGGGACTTGATCCGTACCGGCGACCGCTGTTCAACTTCGTCCAGCAAAGCCGCATCTGTGATGTGTTTCTCCGCGACATCATCCGCCACAATCTGACGTCCTCGATTCCAAGTCGTCATCACGATGCAGATGCCGCCTCCAACGATCAGCGGAAACCAGCCTCCGTCGGGAATCTTCGTCGTGTTGGCTGCAAAGAAGATAACGTCCACGACGAAGAACAGGACGACCGGCGGAACAGCTTTCCACAACGGCCAGTCCCAACGTTGCCTCGCAACGATGAAGAACAAGATCGTCG
>BPJP01000018.1 GCA_026004675.1 Gemmatales bacterium | reverse complement strand
GGTCGGACCGGCACCCGTCCGGTCTGGAGAAAATCCAGAAGAAGGTATTCGGTGCGCTCCGGCGCCTTGTCCACCTCGTCGAGGCAGACTACCACTTTCTGGCTCTGGCTCGCTTCAGCTGCCAAGGCGAGAACGCCCGGTTGCCGCACGCTGGCCGCCTCGCCGGCCACGGCGGCGGCCACGTCGACGCCGCAGAACAACTCCTGGTCGTCGGACCAGGAGTGGATGAGGTAGTAGAAGTAAACCGCCTTCAGCTCTTGAGCCAGCCAAGAGCTGAAGGCAGTCTTTCCGCAGCCGGGCGGTCCCTGGCATAAGATGGCTTGGGCGGCTTCAGAATGCCCAAGCACCGCAGCATTTCTGACTAAAATCATTTCTCTTGTCGGTCGGAACATGCCCGACCTCCTTTCAAAAAAAAACAAAACAAGACGGGGGAGGATTCTGGATCCTCCCCAATAGAGCATGAGCGATGAAAGGCTTATTCTGCCTCTGCCTCTGCCTCCGCCTCCGCCTCCGCCTCTTTTAACCCCTCGATGAGGTCGCCGATGACATGCTCCGGCACCGACACCTCCGCGACGATGCGATCCTGATGTATTCTCAAATATCTTGGGTTGAAACCATATTTCTCCAGCAGCTCGAACTCGGCGGGCGTCAAATAATACTCGTTCATTTTCACCATCCTCAGTGCCCCTACATGTTAGCCGCGACGCTCGGGGCGTTGCGTCGCGGCTAACTCATCAGAAAGAAGATCAGCTGTTCTTTTCAATCCACTCGGCCGCAGCGGGCCAGGCCTCTTTGTTGGTCTCCACTTCCTTCTCGAAAGACGACCAGGCGTCAGCCTTGGAGACGAATTCGAGGATCCTGGTCTCGCCCCTGATCTTCTCAAATCGGATGAATCCGCTTTCCGCCTCGCGAAAAACTTTGATGTGCCGAGCCCCGTCCCACATCCATCGAACCGGGTAGATATTGATTCGGAATCCGCGGCTTTCCATCCACTTCTTCATCTCGTCGAACGCCGCCTGTTCCTTGCAGGCCGCCTCGTAAGCTTCGACAGCCTCAGCATGATTTGGATTCGGGATCGTCTTCGCGTCGTCCCACCACTTCGATGTCGCCATGACTCGGGTTTCGAGTGACCGAAGGTGCCGAGTGCCCAGGTCTCGGGGTCGCTTCGCCATTTTTTTTCTCCTTTGTTTTGTTCGCGTTCGTTTCAATTCTGATGACATTTTACCATGCGTGGTAACCCTGTCAATAAAATTTTTTGATTTTTTTTCGCTTTTTTTTTTGGCCTCTTTTCGCGACCAGGTCTAGATGTCCTCGCCGCCTCATAAAAAAACGCAGAGGCAGGGACGCGGTGACAGATTTTGGAGGGCGGTCATGCGCGACTTCACGGTTCTGCAATTGAGAGATCCTTCCGAATGGCTCCGCCTCCGTAAGCGGTTCATCACTAGCACCGATGCGCCCGTCATCCTCCAGGCTTCGCCCTGGAAGGGGCCGGCCCAGCTCTGGGCAGAGAAGCTGAATTGCTGGAAGAAGCCCCGCGTCACCGAACTCATGCAGCAGGGAATTGATCTGGAAAGCTGGATCCTTGCGAAAGTGCCAGAACAGTTCCCCGATCTTCCGCCACTAAAACCGGCGAAAGATTTCTACCTAAGCAACCGCTTCCATAATTTCGCCTGCTCGCTGGATGCCTGGGCCCAGGAAGAGCGGACCATCGTCGAGATCAAGACAGCGTCCAAGCACATCTACTGGAAGATGGACGGGAAGCTCGAAGTGCCGATCTATTACAAAATTCAAGTGAACTTCCAAATGCTAGTCACCGGGTTTTCCAAGGCATATGTCGTGGTCTTCTTCCGCGACACCAAGGAGCTGCATTGCCTGGAGGTCCGATCAGATCCGGTGCTGCAAGACAATATCATCAGTGGATGCAAGAACTTCTGGGCCTGCATGAAATCGCGAACGCCGCCGATGCCCGACCACTATCGCACATCCCCATAGCGAGATGCAAGCGATGTATCTCTACTACTTCGAGACCGAACCGAAACAGATCGAGTTGAAGGGAACTGAAGAGCTGGATCAGATGCTTGCAGATCCTCATGATGGCGTCGTTGAAACATTGAAAATAGTCGGACGCTTCCAAGGCGCATCTCACGTTCTAACCGACAAGCACGAAGTCGCAATTTCTCTCCATCCATCGCAGCAGCGTGTCACTTTGTTCGTCAGAGAAAGGAGTGTTTGAATGTTGGCTCGGATCGAGAAAGGCAGAAAGCTCAAGCCGCCTCGGATCCTGGTCTATGGTACCGAGGGCGTGGGCAAGACCACCTTCGCCTCGCAGGCGAAGAATCCGATATTTATCCAGACCGAGGACGGTCTCGGCAATATCGAAGTGGACCGGTTTCCCCTCGCGAAGACATGGGAGGATGTTCAGCGCGACCTTTCGGAGCTGAAGACCCAGGAGCACAATTACAACACGGTGGTAATCGACTCTTTGGATTGGCTCGAACGCCTGGTCTGGGACAAGCTCTGCCGAGACTGGAAGGTCGGCTCGATCGAGAAGGTCGATGGCGGCTACGGGAAAGGCTACGTTCATGCGGTGACCATCTGGAGACAGTTAATTGAGGATCTCAATTTCCTTAGGGACCAGCGACGCATGTCGATAGTTCTGATCGCCCACTCCAAGGTGGAGAAGTTCGAGGATCCGGAGTCGGTAATCTCGTACGATCGCTACTCCCCTCGACTGCACAAGCTTGTGGGCTCGCTGGTTACCGAGTGGTGCGATGCGGTTTTGTTCGCCACTCGGAGGTTCCGCGTTTCTCGCGAGGATGCTGGCTTTGGTCGGCAAAGAGCTGTGGCACAGCCTGTCGGTGCCGAGGGCGGCGACCGCATCCTTCGGTGCATCGGCAGTCCTTTTTGTGTGGCGAAGAACCGCTTCTCTCTCCCAGAAGAGCTTCCTTTGTCGTGGCCGACTTTGATTTCGCAGATCGTTAACAAGGAGAACCAACAATGAGTTTCGACTTTTCGAGTTTCAATCCAGCAGAGAATCTGGACTCATCGTTCGATGTTTTGCCAGCCGGCGACTACTTGGTTGTGGTGATCGAGGCGTCGGTGAAAAAGACAAAAGAAGGTACTGGCGAATATCTGGCTATCACGATGGAGGTAATCGACGGAGAATATCTTGGTCGTCGGATCTGGCACAATATCATGCTGGTTCATCCGAACGAAGCTGCGGTCCAGATCGGCAAGAGGCATCTGGCGGAGCTCTGCATCTCTGCTGGATTGAACAGATTGACCAGCGAGCTGGACCTGATCAATCGGACCGCCCTCGTCGCGATCAAGGTCGCGAAGCGCGATGATGGGACATTGCGGAATGAGGTGCGAAGCTACAAGAAGATAGGCCATACACCCATATCCAGTTCCGATGAGATCCCATTCTAGTTTCCCAGAAAGGAGGTTTGTTTTGTGCGATTGTCCGATGAGGCCTTAGTTTCTGTTAACACCATGATGAAATGTTATGGTCAGTACCAGGAAGCGATGCGTCAAAGACGTGAAAGTTGGCTCAGGATGCGCCAGGCCGCCAAGGAGTTTCTTCTTTGGTGTCAGAAGAAGAGGAGGCTTCAGAGTGTGATAACACGAGTCGGGATGAGTCAGCGCGATGCTGACCGCGTTTTGAATGGCGATTATCTTCCTTCTTTCAAGTTGGCCTATCAGATTTTGAGGAGTTTCTACCATGGCTAAGCGACAGCAAGCGGCTGCGTTTTTCCGAGAACAATCATGAGGTGGTGAAGGATGACCTTCTGGAGCAGGCGGCGGAGATCCGCGCGCGTCGCGCCTCTTCCGAGGATGCGCAGGAATATGTGATTTCGCCGCCGCGCATCGAGGTGGTGGAGGTTGGCATCCGCGGCATCTCGCCTTATGTCCAGAACCGGTTTTCCAACAAGGCCAAGCAGATGATGCGCGACAAGCAGGCCAGCGGGAGCCGGAGCGTCAAGGGACAGAAGCGCGAGGCCAAGGACTTCAAGCAGTGCTATGTGGACGCGCAGTATTTTGGTCGATGCGTTGATGATGATGCGGAGTCTAAGCCTTGGAATGGGATTCCGGCGGCTTGTTTTCGCAATGCGATGATTCGTGCGTGTAGTCTTTGCGGGTTCAAGATGACGCTTGGCAAGCTGTCGATTTTCATCATTCCTGATGGTTTTGATATTGGGGCGGAGAGGACGCCGTTGGTTAGGTTCCTGAAGGGCGAGCCGGAGTATGTTGAATTTGCGGTGAGGAATGCGAGTGGTGTTGCGGATTTGCGTCCGATGGCTTTGTGGTCCCCTGGGTGGGAGGCGAAGCTTAAGATTCAATATGATGGGGACATCTTTTCCGCGACGGACATTTTGAATTTGCTTGCTCGTGCTGGGATGCAGGTTGGCATTGGCGAGGGTCGGCCCAGTGCTCCGAAGAACATGGGCATGGGTCATGGTCTTTTTGAGATTATTGCGGATGGTTGAGTTTTAGTTTGCTTAGCTTTTCTCTTAGATCTTTGACAAGTTAGTTTGTCACGTCGCGTCGCGTCACGTCGCGTCCCGTCTCGTCGCGTCAGTCGGGTCACGTCAGTCGCGTCGCGTCAGTCTTGTCCGGTCACGTCACGTCTTGTCGAGTCACGTCACGTCCGGTCACGTCACGTCAAGTCGGGTCGCGTCAGTCTTGTCTGGTCGCGTCGCGTCTTGTCTGGTCGCGTCGCGTCTGGTCACGTCAGTCGCGTTGTGTCTTGTCAAGTCTTGTCCCGTCGGGTCAAGTCGTGTCTGGTCAAGTCGTGTCTGGTCAAGTCGCGTCTGGTCGCGTCGAGTCCAGTCGCGTCAGTCTTGTCGGTTGCGTCGCGTCAAGTCGCGTCGTGTCAAGTCACGTCGCGTCTCGTCGCGTCAGTCGCGTCTAGTCAAGTCGGGTCTGTCCGGTCTTGTCGCGTCGCGTCGAGTCCAGTCTGTCGCGTCGGGTCAAGTCATGTCGCTGTCGTGTCCAGTCTGGTCTTGTCGCGTCGGGTCTGGTCGCGTCAGGCAGTCTGTCGCGTCGGGTCAAGTCGTGTCGTGTCAGGTCGAGTCGAGTCGCGTCGTGTCACGTCCGTCGGGTCAAGTCGTGTCCTGTCGTGTCCGGTCTGGTCTTGTCGCGTCGGGTCTGGTCGCGTCGGTCGTGTCGCGTCAGTCGAGTCGCGTCTCGTTGGTCGCGTCAGTCGTGTCGGGTCGTGTCGAGTCGGTCGTGTCGCGTCGGTCGAGTCGCGTCGCGTCAGTCAGTCGTGTCGTGTCGAGTCGTGTCGCGTCACGTCCGTCGCGTCGGTCTGTCGCGTCGCGTCAGTCCGTCGCGTCGAGTCGCGTCAGTCTTGTTTAGTCGTGTCAGGTCGCGTCGTGTCCCGTCGCGTCACGTCCTGTCCTGTCGAGTCGCGTCAGTCTTGTTTAGTCGTGTCGAGTCGTGTCAGGTCGCGTCTCGTCAAGTCGGGTCTTGTCCGGTCTCGTCATGTCCGTTGAGTCTTGTCGCGTCGCGTCAGTCGCGTTTAGTCGCGACGAGTCTAGTGCTGTCCTGTCTGTCGCGTCAGTCGCGTCTGGTCGTGTCTTGTCAAGTCTCGTCGCGTCTGGTCACGTCGCGTCAAGTCATGTCGCGTCAGGTCGTGTCGCGTCAGTCGAGTTGTGTCTCGTTCGGTCGCGTCAGTCGCGTCGGGTCATGTCATGTCGCGTCTGGTCAAGTCGCGTCGCGTCGAGTCAAGTCTGGTCGCGTCAGTCAAGTCGGGTCGAGTCGAGTCCCGTCACGTCGCGTCTGGTCACATCAGTCGAGTTGTGTTATGTCTTGTCCCGTCGCGTCTGGTCACGTCGCGTCACGTCACGTCGCGTCACGTCTGGTCGCGTCCGTCGGGTTGTGTCTCGTCCGGTCGCGTCGAGTCACGTCGGTCACGTCTGGTCGCGTCCGTCAGGGTTGTGTCTCGTCCGGTCGGTCGAGTCACGTCAGTCAGTCGCGTCGGTCAAGTCCTGTCACGTCAGTCGCGTCAGTCGTGTCACGTCGCGTTCGGTCAAGTCGCGTCGCGTCGAGTCAAGTCTGGTCGCGTCAGTCAAGTCGGGTCGCGTCAGTCTTGTCCGGTCACGTCACGTCTTGTCGAGTCACGTCGCGTCCGGTCACGTCAGTCGTGTCGGGTCGTGTCGAGTCTGGTCGCGTCGCGTCACGTCGTGTCGAGTCAGGTCGCGTCACGTCACGTCAGTCGTGTCGCGTCACGTCAAGTCACGTCGCGTCCGGTCTGGTCGCGTCGTGTCACGTCCGTCAAGTCACGTCGCGTCCGGTCTGGTCGCGTCGTGTCGGGTCTGGTCGTGTCGCGTCCGGTCTGGTCGCGTCAGTCGTGTTGCGTCGTGTCGAGTCAGGTCCGGTCGCGTTAGGTTGCGTCAAGTCTGGTCAAGTCACGACTCGATATACTGTGTCTTGGCTCGGCAAGTACCGAGCCAAGACACATTCTGCTAATCTGGAAACCACGAACAACCAGAGAGGAGGTTAACCACCATGATTAAAGTAACCAAAGATCTAACCAAAGAACAAATCCAAGCAATCGAGGCCATCTACCGCCGCTACGGGCGGATCAAGGCCCAAGACATCCTCGAAGAGGCTCAGAAATCCTCAGCATCATGCCTGCACGACCTCTTCACCTGGTCCGACGCCGTCGCCGCCGAAAAATACCGCCGGATCGAAGCCCGACTGGTCATCAAGGCCTATCAAGCGTCAAGATCAACACGAGAACGGAAGTCAGAGCGTTCCACTCGCTCTCCTCCGATCGCATCATCGGCGGCGGATACCGGCATATCAAAGACATCATCAGCGACCGCGACCTGGCCAAAGAAATGCAAAGGACCTTTCTCGCTGAACTGAAATCGGTCGTCGAACCGCTACGCCAGCATCCCGATAACATCGGACGTCGCCCAAAGAACTCAATCAGACAATCCAGGCCATCGAGGAGGAACTCGAATGAACAACTCGACACCTTGCAACGCTTTGGCTTCCGCAGCCCGCCCGGCTCGCGCCGCTATCGAAGCCTTCCGAGAAAAACTGATCCACGCCAATATGGCGATCATCAACGCCATCGATCCGGACGGCCTCTCGGAAGCGATCAAGCGCCAGCTCGATCGCGCGAAGATGGGCGACATCGAGGCGCTCAAGTTCATCATCGGCGCTCATCGACACATCCACCATGCGCGTCGCTTCGGTGAACTCCATCCAACCGAATCAGAACGCGATGCTGCGTGCGAGCCTCGCCGAAGAGGATGACGACGATGACGAAGGAGAATGACCTCCTTTCCGAGGCTCAAAAGATGATCGAGGCGGGAGCCAGCCTGGCCGAGGTCGGCGCCCGCCTCGACCTTTCCCTGGATCAGCTCAAGAAGCTCAAGAAAAGAAAACCGAGCCAGGTCATCCCTCTATCTCCCCATGAGAAAGAGGTCGTGATCAAGCTCCATAAGAGAGGATTGAGCAGAAAGGAAATCGCTCAGATGCTCTGCATCACTGAGACTCAAGTGAAGAGCGCTTTGACCAGGCCGATCGAAATCGATCCAGAGATCGCAAAGCTGTGGCAACTGCCGGAACACTTCAAGGAACGCTCGCTCTTCGTTATGATCACCATCGGCCTATTTCCTCTTTCTTCCGCTGAAGACCTGAATCTCTTCTTCTTCAAGTCGAACCCGACGGACACCTCGTCGATCAAGCGGCACTTGAAGTATCTCGAATCGAACGGCATGGTGCGATACATCATGATGGACGGCCGGAAGAAGTATCTGTGCACCGGACGCGGCGTGCTATCCTTAACCAAAATCAGCTGCACTCGCTGTCCGAAAGAAGTGAGCACCGAGTCGTTCCGCTCGCTCATGACTCGGATCATCAACCATATTTCCTTTCTTCTGGAAATCGGCAAATGAGAGAGTCCGACCTGATCGCCGTCTGTCTCAAATGGCTCCGCTACCATCGCATCTTCGCATGGAGGCAAAACAACATCAGCGTGTTCGATCGGAGAAGCCGATCCTTTCGCAGCTTTCAGGGACTTCGAGGAGTATCGGACATCCTCGGCGTCCTTCCGGACGGTCGGTTTCTCGCCATCGAGTGCAAACTTGATAAGAGGCCGCTGAGTTATGACCAGAAACGATTTCTTGATCAGGTTAAAAGTAACGGCGGCCTGGCTCTCGTTGCTCGCTCGCTCGGGGATCTCAAGAGCAACCTGTGCAATTATGTCTTTGTTCAAGAAGAGGATCACAATGATAACTCGAACAAGGAATAACGTGATTCTTTATGTCAATGAGTTGGGAGAACTGCATCGCGAACGCGGGCCGGCGGTGATGTTCCCATCGGGGACGAGGTTCTACTTCAGGCGGAACAAGCTCCATCGCAGAGACGGTCCGGCGGTGATCCGATCCGATGGGACCGAAGAGTACTGGCTCCACGGCGTGCTGCATCGTGTCGGTGGTCCAGCCATCGTTAGAATGAACGGGAACCACTCTTACTACATGTTCGGAGTTTGCCTCGATCATGCTGACCATCCGAAGAAAACCAGGTCAAAAGATCTTGATCGGTAACGACATCGTGATCGTGATCGGTTCTTTCTGCCGATTCAACGACATCAAGATTCACATTGCGGCCCCGAAAAATATTTCCATCTTGAGGCCCGAGCTGTCGGAAGAGCTTCAGGCAAAAGCGAAACAGATCATCAGGTCCAACAAGGAAAACAAGTGAATGGCCGAATTGAGAAGCTATCAGCTCGCCGCGGTCGACGCGGCCATGCATCACGTCTCGTCTGGAAAGTCCAATCCTTGCGTGGTCCTCCCCACCGGATCGGGGAAGTCCTACGTAATCGCCGAGCTATGTCGCCGTGCTCAGCAGCAAAACAAGCGAGTCATGGTCCTAGCCCATGTGCGTGAACTTCTCGAACAAAACGCAGAGAAGATCCGATCCGTCGATCCGACGCTCGATGTCGGCATCTATTCGGCAGGCCTGGGGCGGAGAGAGAACGACAAGCCGGCCCTTGTCGCGAGCATCCAGTCGGTCTACTGGTGCCCTGAAATCCTGGGGCGTCGCGACCTGGTCATCGTCGATGAAGCACACCTCATTCCAGAGCATCAGGACAGCATGTATCGCCGCGTTCTGGAGCATTTCAGATGCCCCCTCGTCGGTCTGACCGCGACGCCTTATCGCATGACCAGTGGAACGATCTGCCGGCAAGAGGGGCCAATCCACGAAGTCGCTTATGAGGCAGGGATTCAAGAACTCGTCCAGCAAGGATACCTGTCTCAAGTCATCTCGATGATCGACTTGAAAGACCTCGACTTTTCCGAGCTGAAGCTGAGAGGTGGCGAGTTCATCGCGAAAGAAGCCGAGGAGATGATGTCCCAAGATCAGATAGTCCGAAAGGCGGTCGCTCGCATTCTCCAGATGACGAGCAATCGCCAGTCCGTCATCGTCTTTTGCTCTGGCGCCAAGCACGCCGAGAAAGTGCTAGAAGAGCTGAGAGCAGCACTTGGAGAGAAAGACTCTTCAGCCCTAGTCCTCGGCACCACACCAGGCGGCATCCGATCCGAGATCATCTCCCGCTTCAAGAAGAGAGAGTTGAAGTTCCTTTTGAACGTCAATGTGCTTACCACTGGCTTCGATGCACCGAATATCGATGCGATCTGTCTGCTGCGACCAACCATGTCTCCGGGCCTCTACTATCAGATGATTGGTCGCGGCTTGAGGAAGTGCGAGGATAAGACTAACTGCCTGGTCCTGGATTTCGCTGGAAATGTGAGGCGCCACGGCCCGATCGATGCGATCATTCCTCCAGTCGGATCCGATGAGCGATCCTCCAAGAATGGAAGCGGCGAGAGGATCAAGATCTGCCCAAAGTGCGAAGTGGTGAACAGCAAGCAGGCTCTCGAATGCGTTCACTGCGACTATGTCTTTTTGCGCGAAGAAGAGTTCAAACCGAAGCACAGCTCAGACCTGACCAATGTCGCGGAGCTCTCGAAACCGGTTGATGTGTTTTTCGAGCTATGGACCATCCACGTGAAGCGGAAGGAATCCATCTCGGAAACATCCAGGACGGTCCGCATCGACTTCCATACCAAGCTCGGTATCATCTCTCATTGGCTCGCACCAGAGCATGGTCCTTTCTGTCTGAAAAAGACCCTCGACTTTTTCAGGAAGAGAGGAGTCCTTCTGTCAGAGCCTCCGAGAACCGTTGACGCGTGCTTGCGACTGTTCTATCACCCTAATCTGAGAAAGATCAAGACCCTCTATGTGAGCAAACCAGAGCATTCAAAATACTGGAACATCGTCGACTTTTCGTGTGAGTAATCGACATGGATCACGAGTTGATTGGCTTGCTCGGGCGTTATGTGAGCCAGTGCACCAAACAGCACAAAGAAGCGCTGGCCGATTCATTGATGCTGCCGACATCATCCATCGAATGCATCGAGAACCTGGGATTTTGCCTGAACACAAATCGCTGGGTTTTCCCAGAACTCGATTCGCGGGGCGAGACCTGCACGCTTCTATTCCGCGACCGATCGGGAAGAAAGATCGCACTCTCCGGGAAACCGCGAGGCAGTCATCATCCCGAAGACTCTCGATGATGACCTTCGTTCTTCCAAGCTTCTTCTGAGTCGTTGAGGGCGCATCGGATGTGATCGCGTGCCACTCCGTCGGCATCGCCGCGATCGGACGCCCGAGCAATGCATCGGGAGCAGCGACCATCGCGGGCTATTTGAAAAACAGGCCAGAACGATTCCCAATCGTCGTCCTGGGCGAGAACGACAAGAAGAGCGATGACATATGGCCCGGCAAGTCAGGAGCGATCAAGGTCGCGCAACAGCTTAAGCAGATGCTCTGCGAGGACGAGGCCCTCGGATGGAGTGTTTTCTGGGCCTTGCCCGACGAACGCTTCAAAGATGTCCGCGAATGGGTGGTCCATGAGAGAAGGAACTTCGCTGCTCCCGATGTCCTCGCGAACATTCTGAATCACGTCGAAGCAAATAAGACCGAGGTCGAGCTGAGAAAGAAGGCCCGGGCCGAGAAGACAAAACAGAATCTCGCCTCGGAGCTGTTCAGCCTCGTGGACCTTTCGCGAGTGTGGCAGGATCAGCACGGCACCGCCTATTATCAGCTCAAGAACAGCTCCATCCCGGTCCAATCTCAAGCTTTCGAGTTCCACCTGATCGCGCGATTCCATCAGCTCGACGAGTCGCGGCGTCTTCCTGGTTCGGAAGCGATCAAGACGGCCATCCGAGGCGTGATCGCCGTGGCGAGAGATTCGCGATCCGTCATCAAGAAGTGCTCCACCTACATCCGTTCTGCGAGCCTCGGACGCAAAACCTATATCCAGGTCGGAGACAACGAGGACACCATCTTGTCGATCGACTCGGACGGGTGGCAGATCGAGGAGAAAGTTCCGGTCAAGTTCATCCAAACACCGCGGATGCTGCCGCTGGCCGAGCCGGCATTCGATCGGGAAATCGAGGTTCCGCTGCACTACATATTCAATTTCGCGTCAGAAGATCAGGAGCATCTGCTTCTCGATTGGCTCACGGGCGTCTTGATGGGCCGCGGTCCATTTCCTGTCCTGCTGCTGACCGGCGAGCAGGGGACCGGCAAAAGCACCGCGGCGCGAATGCTCAAGGAGCTTGTCGATCCGACAGCCGCACCGCTTCGCGGAGAACCGGAAAACCAGCGAGACCTCATGATCTACGCGGAGCAGAACTACTGTCTCTGCTTCGACAATCTCTCATTTATTCCCAGTTGGCTCAGCGACTGTCTGTGCCGCATCTCGACCGGAGGCGGCTTCGCCACACGGCAGCTCTACACAGACAGCGAGGAAAAAGTGTTCGACTCGATGCGGCCCATCATCATCAACTCGATCAATGACATTGTTGTCCGTCCCGATCTCCTCGAAAGGTGCATCGTGGTTGAATTCAAACCAATTCCAGACAATCGGAGAAGGACCGAGGCGAGGATGTGGCAAGACTTCGAGGAGGCGAAGCCACTGATCCTCGGCAAGTTGTTCGATCGGATCAAATCCATCTACCAGAACCTGGATCGCGTGGAGCGGATGGCTCTGAAGTTGCCTCGGATGGCCGACTATGTGTCCGCCATGATCGCCGCCGGAATGGGCGAAGGGAAGGAGCCATCCGAAATCATCGCGAGATACTTGAGCCACCGCGAGCAGGTCGAGCAGATCAATCTTGAAAGCGATGATGTGGCCAATGCGATCGCGAATCTTCTAGAAGAAGTGCCCTACTGGGAAGGGAGCAGCCACAAGCTGTTCAATGACCTGAGAATGCGAGTCAGCGAGTCGGTCCTGCGGAGCCGCAATTGGCCGGACACCCCGCGCACTCTCACCTGGAGGCTCAAGAACCTGTCTCCGATATTGAGGCGGAATGGCATCGAATATGTTTCAGTGAAAGATGAGATAAGTCACCGAAACACGTACAAGCTTTTCAAGAAAACAAGTTGATCACTTCAGCAGCTCCTCGATCAGATCGAGCAGCTTGGGCAGTCCATACTCGATGAGCGCGCGAAGCAGAAGCCACCAGACCGGCGAGTCCTCGGAATATTTCTTCTGAAGCGCTGCGATCTTGTCGAGAGGAACGCCTCGCCTCAGAAGAATCTGCTGGACGATCCGCCCGTTGAACCGACCCGAGGCCATCACGTTGGCCTCATCGATCTCCTGACTCTGCACTGGCGTCACGACCTGGACGCGGCGCAGCCCCAGGCCCAGACGGATCCGCTGTCTTAGGGCAAAGAGTCTGGGAAAAAGAACGGGACGCCGAGGAGCATCGAGGCACGACTGGCGGCGGATAGGCGAAGACCGGCCCGTCGCCGATGGGCATTCGGCTCGGTTCCTGAATCTGAGGAGCAGGACACCGACCATCGGGGCAGTCGAAAAATTGGTTGATCGCTAAAGCCGCCGTCATGTCGAAAAGGTCGATCATTCCTCTCGGGCTATGCTTGTTCAGTTCTCGCAGAACTTCTTCCTGCTTAGGAAGACCGCCCCATTCGGCGACTCTCATCAGATCATTTCCGACAGGAATGGCGAGGATCACTCGCGACTGCGAAGAACCGAAGAGGCTCTTTTCTCGCACGATCAGAACGGAATCTCTCACTTGCCTGCATAGAGAATCGCAATCCAAGTTGACCACGATCAGAAGAGGCTTTCCGGTCCTTTTGGACCTTTCGATCCCCTCCGAGTAGCTGAGATGGCGATTGCTCAAGCTAAGCTTCGCTTTGGCGAAAGCGAACGACGCCTCAGCCGAGCTTTGCGAATCGCCGGCAAACACCGAAGAAGCGCAAACCAGACTCAAAACAGATGCAAACAATTTCATCTCAATTCCCCCTGAAAGAAGCCACGAGATCAAAACCGATCCTCGGTCGGACTTCGCGCATCGCCGGCCAATCAACAATTTTTCTCGGAAAGCCGACCACATCCGAGAACGCCCAGCTGTCTCCTTGCCGAAGCATCCGATCGATCACCTTAGCTTCCGCCCAGAAGCCGTCGGGGTTGGGATCGCCCCAGCCGACCGGGCCTCGATGCGCCGAAGCCCCCCAACTGTTGGTGATATGACCGAACTCGGAACCATCAGGCTCGACGTGGTACCCATCCAGGCACATGCAATGCGCCCATTGTCCTTGAGGCCGCGCCACGCCTCGCGAATCGCGAGTCATACTAAAACCCTGATTAGAACAAACGGCGATGCCATAGCCAGAAGCCAGGGCTTTCTTGGCCTCGCTCCACGAGCCGACCAGGGCGATGTCCTTAACCGGATGCTCCTTGGCATCCGGTTCCAGATCGTCGGGGACTCCGTTCCGCCCCCAGTCGCGACATCTCGCCTCGTCATATTGCCTCAAGTCATAAGACCTGATCTTGTCGCGCGGAAGAATCCCATATCTGTTCACCCACTTGGCCGCCCAGGCCCCGATCGAACCATCGCCTCGGATCCGACCGCCTCCGATCTCATACCGCGACCCGCCATAGATGGCCTCTTCGCAAAGATATTTGAAGTGCTCGCGCTTTCCGAGCGCGATAGAGTTCGCGATGGTCCGCTCGATCGCGGTAGCAGTCCCGAAGGCGACGCAAGAACCGACGCTCCCCTGGTTCTTGATCGCAGGACGCGACAACCCGATCTTCTCGTAGGCCTTCCAAAGATAGACGGACCGAGGCAATTCCGAGTCGAGCGCTTTGCCGGCTGGAGTCTCCAGAAAAGCATGAACCTTGGTCTCCGCAACGATCCGATCCACTTCCTTCGGATCTTCGATCCACCCTTGAGAACCGATGACCGGTTCGAGAGAGTCGATCAGAGGAGCTTGCTGCTGCGGCGGCTGCGGCCGCTGAAGCCCGAAATAAGAAACAGCAGCTCCGACGACCGCCCAGAAGAGCGCCTGGAAAGCGACTCGCACCTTCGGGTCACTGGAGACGGCCTTGAAGAAATCGACTATGCGACTCATTTGGACAGCACCTCCAACACTTTCGCTGCTTCGGAGTAGATCGAGGCCACCTTCAAGCGGAGTTCGCTCGTCAATGCGACGCTCAGGTCGGGGGCGACCGACTGGAGACGCGATCGGACTATCTCTCTGATCTGCTTCAGCGCGTTCGGTCCGAGATTGGGCGCCGTGTTGATGGCGGACTGGATCAGGAAGGCCAGCTCCTCGCAAGTCGAACACTCGGGGTTCGCGCTCTCCTTCACGGCGATCCTGTAGATCTCCTGGAGAACGGATGCTTGCTTCTTCTTGACTTCGAGGCTCGCTTCATCTTTTTTGAATGCGTCGATCAGCTTCTTCTGGAACTCCGTCATTTCATCGTTCTCCGGCTGATCCGGCTGAGGAATCGGTCCATCCAGAAGGCCGAGAGACTTGAGCTTGTCCGACCACTTCTTCCACTGCTCCTTGATCCGAGCACTTAGCTCCAGTTCTTTCGCCTTGAGATCGGCGATCTGTTTTCGGACACTCTCAAGTTCGCCGACCAGCTTTTCCAGTTCTTGCTGGGGCAATGGTAGCGGATCTTGAAGGCAGATCGAAAAGAGCAGAAACGCGAGCATCCTAAATCCTCTTCACTGTGAAGATGTTGATCGGTAGATCGAGCCTCTGGCCATCGGCGGCGACAACGACAAGCTCCACTTGAGCGACGCCTGGAGTTTCTCCGGATATCGTCATGGTAGCAACCTTGCCGCTGACCACGGGAGAAGAAATGGTGATGTCTCCGTTGATGACGTATACGGCCGCCGAGGCCAGGTTCTGCGTCTTCAAGAAGTCCTGCAACTTGAAGTCGAACTCGTATTTCAGAGAGCTTCTCGGAGCGCGAAAGATGTCGATCGGAACTACCTGGCTCATGGGATGACGAACCTCGTCTTATGATGAGGAACCGTGAGTCGCGTTTCCTGTCTCGGCACGAGGACCTTGATCGGAGATGATGTGATGTCTCCGTTTTGAGCTAATGCGTTGACTACCAACGAAGGGGTTTGAAGATCGACAGACCCATCGAGCACCCTTTCTCCTTGATTCGTGATGTCAGGCCCTGGTAGCGATGGATTCACCGATCCGTCTAGAAGCCTCTCCCCTTGATGCGATCCCGATATGGAGGCGATCGACGCGGCGAGAGACCCATCGAGCAGCCGCTCCCCCTGATTGGTGATGCTGGGCGATGGCAGCAGTGGATTCACCAGCCCGTCGAGCAGCCTTTCGCCTTGGTGCGTGATATTGGGCCCGGGCAGCGATGGGTTCACCAACCCATCAAGCCATCGCTCGCCCTGATGCGCGAAGGTCGGCACCGAAGTAATTCCCTGAAGCGTGGCGATCAGCTCGGACATCCCCGCATCCAGCAGCACATATCGCTTGCGTCGCGGGATGAAGGCGATAGTCGGATGCTGGGCGAGAAGGCGGATTTCGTCGTCTCGCAACACACGGAGAAAGACGGATGTTTCAGCGATGGGACTGATGCAACTGTCCCTATTGCTTGGGGGATCAAACGTGTTGACCCATATTCCATGCGTGTAGAAAATGGCGTTGGGAGAAGGATTTCCGAAAGAGTTGTGCTGCCCGACGAGATTACCGTTTAGATACATCCTCAGACGATTCCCCGACAACGTCACGGCAACGTGATGCCAGCGATTTAGTGTGAATGTGTTGTTGTCGGAACCTACCTTGACGTAGACGCTATTGAATCGGTAAAAACAAAGGTCTCCACCCCAGGCTGTGTAATTGAGCGGATCACTGTACAAGCCGACACGCTCCGTCCAATCCGTGTGACAGAAAGCATAGAACCATTGCCTTTGAGTTGCTGTCGGGAACACCCATGTTGAGACGGAAATTTGAAGTGTTGAGTGCCACTGGTGGTAAGAATTGTGGCCGACATAACAGACTCTATCTCGATCCGTCAGCATCCTGTATCCGAGGATGCCATCTTGCACGACCCATTGTAGTTCTGGTATCGCTCTCGTGTTATAATCGCTAGCTTCTCCATCGGTCGCAAGACCTCGAAGCGTCGTAAATCTCCCCCATCTCGACGGCGTGGCGAAGTTGATGAGCCTCAAGCCGGTCGCCCCGAGCGCGGGACAGATCCGGTCGATGCAATCCTGCCACAACTCCGGATACATGGAGTCCTGGCCAGTCGCGTACCAGTACAGAGTCGGACTATGCATCAATCAACAACTGAAGAATTGAACGGGATCATAATGATTCGGCTCGCGTTGTCGCTTGCCGGCGTTTTATTCGCCAGGGCCTGGCCGCTCCGGTTATACAGAATCGGCTGAACATATCGCCCGCGCGGATACCAGACCATCGGAGCTTGACGCAGCACCGTGTTCGCGTCGGCGGTCGCCACCAGAACAGCTGCAGGCGATCCTGCCTGTCTCAGGTTGATGTCGTTGCTTCCTGGCGTGTAGCTCGCATCGGTTCCATTGAGCTTCGCGGGCCACACCGATGCATCATGCGAGGAAACCAAGTACACTTCATAGGTCAGTCCCGCTGTCGGAGCCGTCGCTCCCGTCTCCATCACCAGGAACACCAGGTAGGCATCCGGGATGTTGGCCCCGAGGTCGGCATACACCCCAGACCTCGCCGCGCCGTTCGCCAGGTTGTTCAAGCTAAGCACGTGCGTCACGCCGCTGGCTCCATTCTCGCCCCAGACGATCGCTGTTCCCTGCGTCCGAATGAAATAATCAGGCAATGCCATCACCGCACCTCCGACCTGGCTCGACCCACCAGGTCAACAGTGACCACCGCGCCTGGTCCCCAGCGCAACTCCGCACGAGTCGCCGGCACCATGCCGATGGCGTTTAGCTCGTCCATGGTCAAAAGCCCATCGGTGACCGCCTGATTCAACAAGCTCACGGTCTGAGGCCGCGTCACATCCAACACATCCACCGACCTGAGGATATTGAGCACGTTGACCCAGAACTCCTTCTTCGGTGCGATCGTCAGAGTCTGCAAGCGGGCCACCGCAGGCATGATCGACAAGAACACCTCGCCCTTGGTCAGCACGGTCTTCTTCTGAGTCCCAGTCACCTGGGAGTAGAAGTCGGCAATCTGCTGATCGTTCGACTTCTGAAACAGCGGTAGAAGCGTGGCCGAATCCGGCCCAGTCTCAATGTCATCCCGAAGCTGCGCGGGTGTCGGCTTCATGCGTTGCTCTCCGTCCACTGGAACTGCGTCACACGCACGGTCTGACCCGTGACGATCGACACGCCACCGAGAATCTTCATGTCACCGCTTCCAGACGTGTCGGTCACAGTCCCCTGCCAATGACAGGTTGTCCCCGAGGAATCCATGATTTCAAAATGTCCGGCATCGCCGGTCGCACTAGCCGTCGCCGACCAGTCCACCGACCCGCCCTTCACGCCGCCGGATGCATCCGTGAGCCAGTTGTTCGGCAGCGTGATCGACACCAGAATGGTGCCGGTACGAGCCGCCGCACAGTTGGCCGGTGGAGAACCGGTTCGGATGCGAAGAATCGGCGCCGTCCCGATGGTCGATTCGATCGCCTCGGCACGCGCGTTGCGAACAGCCACGGAGAATTGATGAGCCATCTATCAACCCCTCACTCGTAATCAATCGCCTCTTCATCAATGATTATTTCCGATCCGGGAACAACATGGAGCTGATAGCTCAAGACATGAGATGTCGAAAATAACATGATGTCCAGATTCTTGAATGTCGCCGTCCAGACAGGCCGCTTCTCGGACACGTTCGGCGTATTGGAAGGAACGAAAACCTTGAGAACCAGCGTCTTGTTTCCAGACCCATCCTTGCGATACACCTTGATGAGGTTGTCGACAGTGGAGCCAGCAGCCTGGAAACGCAAAGTCTTTATCTTGGTCCGACCATTGAGAGTTCCGGCCAGACTGCTATCCAGCGAGTTGGTCCCAATGAAATCCGTCGAGACATTGGTCGCATTGTTCGGAAGAACGACCCGACCACCGCGAGATCGCACCGCGACAAGCATGTTTCACCTCACACCATCTTGATCCACCTGTTGACCACAGCGCTCCACTTGTACATCACCTTGCTGTTCGGAGTCAAAACATCGGAACCGACAACGGTACCGTTGTTGAATCGATTCCGATCCTGAGATAACGAACTCTCCCAAGCAAGCATAATGTCGTCGAACGCAGAAACATTCTTGATCCATACTTCCTGCCCGTCCATCTGATCCATCGCGAGGCCGGTGATGGTCTTGGCACCGGTCATGTCCGTCTGGAGCAAGAGAAGCGACGCCTTTCCCGGAGAGTAATCGTTCGTCGTCGCCGCGGTCAATGACGCAGGCTGCAAAGTGCTGTAAGCGATGAGATGAGTTTCAACCACTTGCTTGACGACCTTCTCGTCATCGAATGTCTGATTGAAAATGTCGTCATCGATGCCGCTGCCCTCTCGCACACACTCCCGCATCTTCCGATCGACGCAGATGAAGAACTCCAAGGTGCCTGGCCTGTAGATCCTCCCGCACTCCAGCTGAGCCATGAAAAAGCACTCAGCCGGAGGAGCACCATCTGGAGGCCCAGGAACAGACCACTCATCCGGCGGAGGAGCCGGAATCGGCGGTTGACCAGGAGGCCGCCCGGGCCCAGGAATCGGATCAGGCTCAGGATCTGGAACCGGATCAGGATCAGCAATCACCTCCGGATCCGGCATCGGCTGCGAAGGATCGCCCCCAGAACCATCAGGAGGCGAGTTCGGCCCAGACCCAGGAGGCTGGCACGAACACGATCCCCCATCCGGCTCATCGACCATCGGAGGCTCGAAAACCTCATCCTCTTCGGCCTGCTCCTGACAGCACTCGATTATCGTCGATGACGATTGGTTCAAATATCCGAGAGCCAATCGACGAAAAGAATCAGGATCGGAACCATCTTTGAACTCGTACAACCACTCGAGGATTCGATAGGGGAACCACCGATACCACCACGGTGACGGCGGATAAACATATCGAGAAACCGTCAAACCGACATCGAGGACGATCCGCTCGACATCCACATCGGACAGTTTCTTGAAACCGACACTCGCAAGCCTCTTGTTGAGCCAATCCAATCTTCCATCATGATAGATCGGATTGTACTTGACAAACGCAGGGACGATCCCCTGGATGCAAACACGTCCGACCTTGCCCGAATGAATCTCCTCCAGCGTCACGCCGAAAAGAAGATCGCGCAATGACTGGTGCTTCTGCTGTTCCGTCTGAAGCAACTGATGGTTGTAGCAGTAGAAGCACTTCGCCTCCATCACGCCGCTGTTGTCGAACTGCCAACTATGAGGAGAAGCCAACGGAGACTTCAGCAAGTAGACCAGCTCGAACGGACCTATAGACTTCTCGGATTCGACCAGCGAGAAGTAGGTGGCTTGAACTTCGAGAAATGGAACGCCCGGCCTGTGAGTCGAGATCTTCTTCCCGCTCGAAAACGAATCGCCGAGGTCATTCAAAAGCTCAGTGAGGCGATTGTACCAGCTCGCCCCGATCGCCAGCGGATCCCCAGAAGCGACCTTGCCGAAGCTCATGTCCCGATCCCAAGCAATCTGAAATCGCCGATGTTGGTGTCATCGCCCGAAGGCGTCTTGAACCTGCCGCCAGGCCGGCCAACCTCCTCGATATAGACCGCCCTCGGACGCTTCAAAATGTTGTTGTTCGAGATGATGTCCTCATAAGCCACCCAGAGATACTGATGCCCCTTCTTCTCGATCAGCGGGAAGTCATCATTGATCTTGATGTTCTTCACGTTCGGCTCATATCGAAAGTTGAATGTTATTTTCGTCTCCTCGGTACCCGACGCGTCAACCTGAGCACCCATGAACATCACCGATTCAGAATCGAAAGTTCTGAACTTCTTTCGATTCACTCTGCCAACCAGGTCAGCAACCACTTTCAAATAACGCCAAGTGATAAAGATGGAGCTGAACTTCCATTGCTCCGACCAAGTAAACTCTGGAACTACAATATCAACACCATCAACTCCATCTCGCGATACCCCAATCGCTTTTCGATGATCCGGTATCGGCCTCAAATCATTGAGCGCCTTATACTTCGCGACAGTGTGAAGCGACATATAGATCTTCTGCGTTCGATGCCCTACTTGCACATTGATCGCCGGGCCTATAGGCGTGTTCTCGCCAGGCTGATTCTCTCCACTGCTTCCTTGATCCGGAGAAGTACTTGGGTCTGTCGTGCTTACAGGTTCCGCAAGAGCATAGTTGACCGTAACATCCCAACAACCAGCACCAAGATCATCCGCGGTCATGGACTGACGAAACATGGTCCCAACAGCTCTCGGCGAATTCGTTTTCACGAGAGCCAAGACCTCATTGACATCATCAGTTCCGCGAACGAAATAGACAGACTTGAACGACGGCGAATTGCCGATCGTCGCCGAAATGGATTTAGCCTTCAACCAGACCTGGGCCGCCATTATGGACCGAACCTCATCGCCGGCAGATTGTCCATCTTCTTATCAATATTCTCTGTCGCTCTTGCGACACGATCAATGCCGCGAGCGATCCTTTCAGACCATTTGTTTCCGATACCGAAAGTTTGCGCCAATGCATAGCTGGAAAAAGTACCAGCTACTTGAGATGCAATATCACTAATCGTATTTTTAGAGTCTTGCCGTCTTTTCTCAGCAGCAACGACAGACATCGCGGCTTTGGCAACGACAGAAGCGAGAAAAATCAAATCACCAGAAGTTTGTTCCGATCGACCGCCACGTCTTTTCTCTCTCGCCTCCAACTTCAAATCATTGAGTTCCTGTTCCAGTCTTTTGACTCGGTCTTGCTGCAAACCAACAAAACCTCGTGAGACGGCCATACTTAGACCAAGATCTATACCGACAAACTCACCTATGGCAGCCAATTGCCGACCAACCCATCCAGTCTCATTCTTAATTACAGATAAAGCAACGGTGACCTTTTCCAACCACGAAACAAACAACTGAGTCATTGCCAAAATTAGCTTTTGCCACTCCAGCTTAAGGCCTGCAACAAAGATCTTGAACGCAAGCTGAAAATCACCAGCTAAAATCGCATCCTTCATCGCGCCAAAACTATCCGCCCATCGATCAGCAAACGATTCGACAGATGCTCGTAGCTCTCCAAATGATCCAGAAAGCCAGAAAACCAAAGCTCCAAGTGCACCAATCCCAAGAATAAGAGGACTGGAAATCAACGCAACCAACGAGGTGATTACTGTAATAACTGCTCCGACAACAGCACCAAAAGCAGCTATCACTCCAGTCACAAAAGCAACCACCGAGGCAAGAGATCCGAAAACAAGAGATAACGCAACAAGAGATCCACCAACAGCAGCAACAATGGCGGATATTTTCAAAACAGTTAAAATCAACTCTTTATTGTTCTTGATCCAATTAAGAAGACGAGGCAACATCGAAACGATCAGATCACCAAGTTGCTCGATGTACGGCGCCAAAGCCTCCAAAACAGTCAGCGCAACACGACGAAGTGATGTCTCAACAATATCCCATGTCTCAGCAAACTTCAAAGCAACTTCAGTCTCCGATTCGCTCAAACCAAGCATTCTTCCAGCAGCCGCAGCAGACATTCGCTGAGAAATCATCATCTGCTGAATCTGATGCCCAACCGTATTGGCAATACGACTGAAGCCAAGAAATGGAGACGCCAAAAGCCCTCCAAAACCGGCCATCTTCAAACCAATACTGCGAAGTCGCGACGCCCAATTCGCAAATTGCGCCTCAATCTGCTTGAGCTGACCAAGAGTGTTATCTCGGATCGAAAATACAACCTCAGCCTTTCCAGCCTTGATTGCCCTAGCAGAACCAGAACCACCGCCTAGCATCTGAGATTCCCTGACTGAATAGCCGCCTTAAGAAAATCAAAGCTCTCCGATGCGTCATCAACAACCTCGCACCTGAGAGCTTGCCTGACAGGGTTCAAGTCCGCCATCGACACCGGATGGCCAGACAAAGAACTTAACGCAGAAAGTAAGGCCGCCGTATGGTCCCAGTCATTTTGCAACTTCGCAAAAGCCATCTTCTCCAATTGAGACAACTTGAACCGCCACGGCTCTACCCCGCAGATCCCAGCGTAGTAGAAGACAATGTCTTCAAAAGATTCTCGGACGCTTCGCGATGCTTGGATCTCATGAAGATCCGAGCGTCCTCGATTTTCCTCCTCGCATCCTCCTTTTTGTCTCGATGGAGGAAAAAAACCTGAATCTCCTCACAAAGACAATGAAACGCCTCAAGAAGAGCAGTATAATCCAAGGACTTCTCGAACGACTTCCGATCCACCCCAACTTTCTCAGCCTGGCTCTCAACACAAGACCAAACCATGTCAACAACAAGAGAGAAATCAATTCCCGATTCTGACACAAGCCTTTTATAAGCATCCTCGATGTCTTTCTGAGTTCCAAGAAAATTGACGCCGCATTGAGATCTCATCTTGAGCAAGACCTCGACCGTGATGTCAATGTCCCACGGTCGCGACTCAATATCGAAAAACCTAGCCATCGACGCACCTCCTAATTCCAATTACGGCGTAACATACCACGAGGGCGGACCGTTGTCATTCATCACCGGCTTAACCATCACTTCCCAAGTTTGCAAACCATTGAGCGTTTCAGTCTTGGTGAAATTGAAGACCTTGCATCGAAACCGAACGCCTTGAGCACCAGAAACCGTCACATCACGATCTATGACAAGGAGTTCAATGATGTTGTTGTTAAAAAACGCATCTCGAATCGCTTGCCAATTCGTATCATCCTTATCATGAGCCATTTGCCAATTCACACTTAGATCAATCAAAGTAGGCTCAGACGTTTTCCAGGGAGAGGACGCACGATAATTCGACTCGACCTCTTCTTTTTGCAATGTCACTGTCAGATCCTTGACATTGTCAATCACAGTCCAAACAGGCGTCGAAAACGTACCAGTGTTTCGGTACAACTTGGCATTGTAGCCAAGATTCAACTTCTGCAGGGCCATAGAACCTCCGTGTTCTAGCCGTTACCAAGGATCGATCCATCAATCCCATCTTTTCCCGCGATCTTCTCAAGATTCCTGATGGTCTCAACCAGAGCTGGACGCATATAAGGCCGCTCTGGAAACGCGATAAATCCTCTCTCCCTCCACTTCCTGAAAACGCCACCAAACTCATGCACCGCTGGAAGCGGCTTGCTGTAATAATCGGAGCTTTCAAGCCTTATTGGCCCAACAACAACCTGCTCATCAGCCATCATGTACGCGAACATCACATAGTCGCGCAGATAACTATACTTGTGCGCATGAGGCGGTTGCCCAGGCCTGGACGGACCTTTGCGCCTCCTCATGCTCCGCTGCGCCACACGTCGGCAAAAACCGCCAAGCCGAGCCAACATCGCCGCTTTCTTCTTCCCAAGCCAAAATTGAGTTTTCCTCCTGTTCAAAAAGTACTTTTTGACCTCATTGATCTTCAGTTCGGATATGCTCATATCAACTCGCCCGAACTCTCGCTTCCGTAACAACTACTTCAAGCACCGAACCAAACATTCTCTGCTCCATCAACTCATTCTGGCTCCAGCGAGATAATTCACGTACATTCGTAACAATTGCATGCAAGTTAGGGTCTGATATCAGCTCAACACTAAAAATCTCATTTGACAGTCTCTCAACAAAATCAAATCGCTCAGCCAACCAATCGTGATCGACAGACCCGAGAAGAAGATACCGCTGCCTGATACCGACAGCAAACGAATGAGATTGCATCAGCGTGCTGCGAGTCATTGGCTCGACAGGATCTGATTCATCCGATGGCACAACATCAACAATGAGGTTCTCAAGCTGTGAGGCTCGCAATGAGGTAACGTAATTTCGCGATGCCACCACTGGAAGACCCCATTGCCTTGCTGGACTGTTGATCCAGTCAACGATCGAATCAGCAATCGCAATAATCCTCGAACTCACGCATCACACCTTCTCACATGAACTTTCCAGGTCAAACCATAGGGACCTTCGACAACCGGAGGAACAACGGGGTTCGGCGAGACGACCTCATAACGCTCTCCATCGCATATGATCCGGTCGCCATAAAGAGGAACAGACTTAACTCCATCAAACTTGAAGTCATCTTGCCTGATAGTAAATGAAAGGCCGGAAACTACGGTGTAGATCCGGCCCTCAGCATCTACCTGTTGAGTCGAATACGATCCAAAAATCGCATCCAACTCAATCTCCGCCGATCCTCTCTGATAGATGATCCTCGTGTTCACATGGGCCTTTTGCTTGTTTAAAAGCCAGTTCAGCCCACGCCTAATCACATCGCTCATCAATGATCCGCCGTCCGCGCACGCAACCAATCAATCCAAACTCGATATGTCGCCGTGCTCGCAGTCTTCTCCAGATGCGCGATGAGGTAATGCACCGCGTCTGCCTTGATGGCGAATGTGGTCGCCGGCAGAACCCGCTGACCATTCACATAGAACTTGACAGAGTTCGGATCGCGGCAATCGATCCAACATTCAACGCGGTTGGCTAAAGCAACACCTTGCGTAAAGGTTAAAGTCGTGTCAGTTGGATTGATGTCAGTCACATCATTATCAGACTGAGCATTGATCGCGAAGGAATTGCCAACACATGAGATCGCCGCGAAAGATTGAATGGCCTGGAAATCGCTCGCGTGAGTCCCAGTCGCGAGACCGATCGAGAAATCAGGATTGGAAGCAGCCCCTCGATCTTCGACACAAAACGCGAACTCGACGATGGGCCGCGCTGCCGGAAGGATCGGATCGCGACTCAACAAGTCAACCTTCTGAGCCTCATTGGTCGCGGTCAAAACAAGACCCCACGATCCGCCGACCTCAAGAGGAAAACCGAATCCGCCAGCAGCAGGCGTCCCAACCGGCACCGACACGAAGGCGTCGCGGCAAATATCGACCGAATAATCAGGCTGGACATTCAGATTCACCGTGCAACTGGAATCGGAAGCAGCAGCGTCCCCGACAGCCCGCCCGAGGTAGAAATCACGCCCGTTGTTGCGACGGTAGGTCGCCACATTGTTCGCGGTGTCCCAATAGACCTTGCCGCCATCGAGGAGCGCTACTCCACTCGCCTTGGGAACCACGATCTGACCAGTAGTGGAGAACGCGACCTGGTCCCCGACCGAACCACCGGAAAGACTGTTCAGATAAGCAGCCCGCCCATCGCGAAGCTGCCAGATCTCGGCGGCCCCGACAGAAGCCGGCAAGACGACTCGCCGATCATCCTGATCACGGACATAAGTTGCTTCAATCATTGAGCAAACTCCTGAACAACAAACCAAAGATCACGCAGAAGCCCGCAGCAAACCGGCCCAGCCGATCACAGCCGCGCCAATATCCAACGACACGTCCCAACCGATCCCGAACTGACCGCGATCCAGCATGTAACTGCGCACCACCGGAGCACGACCAGTTCCCGCACGATAAGCCACCTCGACGGTCGGAATATCAGTGCTCACCAGGTACCACCTGTCAGCCGATCCAGGAAGGTCCTGCTCCGTCTTCGGATCGCGCACACCGTTCTCAAGCCGAGGCTCCGAAATCGGAACCAGACCATCCGCAGCAAGCGCATTGATGTTCCCGCGCTCCGCAAGCGTCGTGGCGCCGGTCGCAATCAAGATCTGAGAACTGTTGGTCAGCTCATACGCGAGATGCCGCAACGATGGAGGAACAAGGATGTGAGTCGGGTTGACATTCAAGTTGACTCCGTTCTCCTTGAACAGCATCATGTTCTTGACAGCTTCTCGAAGTTTCGCAGCAGACAACGCAGCGGTGGTCATGTTGTTCCCATGAGCCGCCGAGAAGAGAGCGGAACCAGTCGAATTGAGCGTCGGATTCGACAGAATCAACGAGTAGACGAGATCAGGTCGCAGCCTGGCCGCAGCGATACCAAACCGCATCGGAGTATCGCTCAAAGCACTCAGATTGTCATCGATGATGTCTTGCTCATCGATCTGGAACATCCTCGCGAAGCGATAGATCTTGTACTTCTCGACATTGGCTTCAAAGGATGCATGATCCGCTGTCGCGCCGCGAGGCAGCAACTTGAGACCAGGTCCGGTCTCAACACGAACGCGCTCTTGCTCCTTGAAGTCCGTGACATCAACAGTCCTGGTCCACTCGGCAGTAGTGTCCGGAGCCTCGAAATAACTCATCAAGAGGCTCGCATTCACCGAGGTAGTGAAGATCGCACCCATCGATCCAGTCGAGAACGCGGCACGAATCATCTCCTCCCGTTCGAGAGGAACCGGACGCCCGGAAGCCTGCAAGGCCGTCCGGCACATGTCGAGAATTGAATAGCTCGACAACCGATGCGACGCCTCCATCACCTGATTGAACTGAGGCGAGTTGACATCCAGTCGGAGCCAAGAAGGGATCGAGTAATTGCCGAATTTCCTGAAGACCTTCGAATCGCACCGAACGCCGCATCGCAGAAGCAACGCGCCCTGCAACGCCTCGATGCTCGGCGCCGTCGAGCGGACAAACCCATTGGGCGCGACTCTCCGAGACGCTCTCAAGTTGATCAAACTAATCTCCTTCCTGACTCTCTCCGGAGTCCACCGATTGGCAATCGCATGAACCGAAAGAGGAATCCCCGAGGATGTCTTCGGATTGCCGTAAGACTCGCAAATCGCCTGAATCTCAAGGATCCGCGCCGCCGAGGCCATCGCCCCATTGGTCGGAATCTGCTCCTCTTCCTCCTGGTCGTCCTCGACAGGAGCCTGAGCCATAGCCTCGCCTTCTTCAGCAGGCACTGCATCGGTCGAGTCGCCAGCCTCATCTTCCGAAGGCTCCGCAGACTCACCTTCAGAGACATGCTCATCAAAAAGCAACTTGAGATTCGCGAGCTGGACCTCGGTCAAACTCGCCTGGTCCTCAAATCCAAGAGAAAGCAACCACTCTTCAAAAGTCATCTGCATGCCTCCAGAAACGAAAAGACGACTCTTGCCGAGCTTCGACCTGGCCGCAATCGCCGAGGTCGAAGCATCGCCTCCCAACACAACAAAACTAATCTCCCTAAGACGCGCTCTGCGAACTAGGTAAAGAGGACCTTGAAACTCAGAGCCATTGACCGCGATAGTCTGATTTTCGTCGACATATTCAATGTCATCAGCCATCGCTCCAATGGATGCCTGCCAAACATATCCTGAGTCGGCCTTGGCTAAAACCGCCGATGCAAGCGAATCAGGTTTGTCGAGCACAAAGCGACCGCGAGCTACCAACTTACCATTCTCAATTGAGATGGAGTCGGACTGACCAATAACATGATCGATCGAAGGAATATGATCGTAGAGAATTGGAATTCGCTGCTTACTGAAATCAAGCCCAGACAGATCAACCACCACCGGCGCATCAAAACTATCAATGCTCATCGGCCCGCCAGTATAGGCGATGATCTGGAATCGCCGCGTCCGCGACTCTTCAGAAGAAGAACATGAGAGATCGACCTGAGCATCCGTTCTCAGATCGATCTCTCGGAGGTGAGAGAGCGCAGCTCGTGGAGCGTCCTTACTCCGCCGCGTCCTCTTCTTCATCAGGAGGGCCTCCATTCCCAGGCGACACCGCAGCCTCTTGCTGCGACAACTCATCAACACCAAGATCGCGCATCAACTTCCTCTCTCGCGCGATCTGGATCAGCTCCTGCTCCCAGTCTCTACCGCGCTCCGCATAGACATCAGCGAGCGTGACCGTCTTATTCTGCAATTGGAGAGCCAGGGCCTGCGCATCCTTGACCGGATCGATGCTATCGAACGGTTCGTAATGCCAGTTGACCGACCATCGCTCCAACGGCGGCAAAGATTCCGGTATCAGACCTAGAAGCGCAGCTTCCTCGACAAAAGAAGAGAATATCGGACGCAATACCCGCTGAGCCAACCGCGTCCGCTCCGTCCGAATCGACCTATGATAGATCAAATGATCCAGCCGGCCCGAAGAATAGTTGTATCCGCTGCTGTTGCCCGAAATGACATTGAACGGAACGTTGAGACCACGAGCGATTTCATTGAGAAGTGTTTTGACATACTCGGGATAAGTGGTGGTCGGCTGCTCAGGCTTGAACTGCTGCGCCTCCGTCCCATAAGGCAGAGTGATCAGAGAATTGCGCTTCAGCTGAAACGAGTCCATCCCCCGAGGATCCAACTGCGTCACCTCCGGATCGACAGGGAACGGAGTCTTCAACACGCCGGCGAACATCGCCGCTGTCTCAGCAGCAGAAAGAGTCGCGAGAGTGTAACGCCGCAGCTGAGCGAACAGGTTCAGAACCGGAGCGAGAGCCGACACGCCGCGAGATTGGCCCGGGCGCAAAGGCGTGTACCAGTGAATGACCTGATCCGCCGAAAGAGTCATGGTCTCATAAACCATGTAACCCTTCGGCCCTCCGGGGTGGTACCTCAGAAAAGTGTACTCGACGATATTGCCGAACTCATCACGCCTGATCCCATCCGCATAAAGAGGATCGAAGCCGTAATCGAACGGATCACGGACCTGATCCGCCTCATACAAAATCAAATCGAGACTGACAGAATCGCGAGACGATAGGGCCGGATTGGACACCATCACCGCGAACGCTTCGCCATCGCGCACCTTGGTGAGATGCAGAAGCCTCAGCTTCTCGACCAGGTCGATCTGCTCGCTCCACGACCTGAACACGTCCTCGATCCGATTGGCCACGGACGTGCTGACATCAGGAACGCGAAGCTGGAGACGCGGTCCGTTCCCGACCAGGTCGTCCGCTATATTCTGCAATGTGCCCGCAGCATACCCGTTGTTGGCCGCCTCGTAACGAGCGCGGTTCCGGATCGTCTCGCGGACGAAAGGATCAAGAGCTGCGTTAGGACTCAAGTTGTCGGCATAGGACCAGTGCTGCTCATTCTCGTCATTGGTCCAAGCCGCTTCATAAATGCCGCGAACTTGCCGCTGAGATGGCTTCTTAGAAACTCCTGTCCGCTTCCTTCCAAACAGGATCTTCTTGATTTGCTCTATCAAACAGCCCCAGGTGGTTTACCGAACGCGACCCGAAGCAGGCTCCATCCCGACTTCGGTCCGCCTTGCCTGTTCGCTCCCTTCAGCGCCTCAATGGCCAACTGCCGGTTCAACACCTCAATCACCTGGCTCAGATCATGAGCCTGCACGGAACCGGCCTCGCTGGACGCCGACTTCGGCTCCAACGCAGCACGCGCCAACGCCTCATTGTCCAAAGAGTCGCTCATAACTTATTTCTAAAAGTCTTGAGAATGTCATGTCAAGACCCAAAACGCATTTTTCGTTCCTTCATCTTCTGAAGCTCCTGAAGACTCACATACTTCCTCTCTCTCCCTGGAACGACAGCTTCCCCCCGAGGAGCTGGAACAACTCTGGATGAACCGACCATCCGCTCCGCATCAAGCCGCCACTTCAAGCCCAGCTCGCTGGCCCCGACATAACAGAGAACCAGACAATCCCAGAAATGATTGTCCTCTCCAGGATTGCTCAAGGACCAATGGATGATGTCGCGATTCGTGGTCTCATTCTTGATCCGATTCGGAGTCTCCGAAAGCATGTGATCGAACAGCATCCGATGAGCATTCCTCTGTGCCTCATAAAAATAAAGCGACCCGCCAGAACCTTCAGACCTGATCCTCTGAGCAATGAAAGTCTTCCACTCGTTCGCCTCGAAAATAAGAGTCCGCCGAGGACGAAATATCAATCGCCAGTTCCATCCCGCACGCTCCCCAGCCTGAACCCGCCACTCATTCATGGGCTTGAGCGCCGTCATCGAAGAACGACCACGCGAAGGGATGACCAAAGAATACATCTCCGACAAACTCGCGAACTGCATAACCGTCTCGGTCGAAACGCTCCAGTTGCAGTCAATCAAGACGCGATTCAAAGACATCCGCTCCTCGGATTGCTGCCTCACATAATTCCTGTTATCTCTTAAATCCACGACCAGGTCGCGCAACGCCCTGAACAACACCTGATCCAAAGAAGAACTCGGATACTTGACCTCCAAAGGAAGAGGAACCGCAGAACTGACCCTGAAATGAACCCCGCCCTGATCCGGCCAGGTCCCGTAATCAACGACCCAGCAATTGAAAGACTCATCAAAAGCACAAACGACGAAAAATAAAACGCTCTTCTGAATGTCCACGCCGGCGACAAGCCGCGACGCCGCCGCAGGAACCACACGGCGAGGAAGATGCGATATTTTCTTCTCCAGCATCAACAGGTCAAAACCAAGCTCACTCATCTCATTCGCCGACACGATCGCCATCGGCTCGTTCTGGTACTCGGCGAAGAAAGCGACCTCATCCCGCAACTTCAGATTCATCGCATGCTGAATCGCGGACAACTCGTCATAATTGAACCGCTCCGGCCAAGCCACGACCGCACCTTCATCCATCGCCGCTCGGTTCTGCCTGTAAAACTCGGTCGCCTCCTCGCCACGACCACCATTCTTCAAACTCTGCTCCCGAAGGATCGCATAAGTCTTCCACAAATCCTGATTCTTGGGAAACGAATAGACCATCTTGGTCCGCTCCCCGTTCCACTCCGGGTGCTTGTCCCGATTCAAGATGTTGTCGGCCATGTCGCCAGGCCGAATGACCGTGCAAGGCATGATGCCGCTAATCTTCTTGCCCGGGCCAGCGAGACCGAGGACCGCACCAGCCAGAATGCTCTCCCTCTGAGCGCACTGAGAACTCGACCTGGCCGATTCATCCGTCTGCGGATCATCGAGAACCACAAGCGAAGGTCGAATCGCCTTGCCGTCGGCCCGCTTGTGCTTCATGCCCCGAATCCGGCCCGTGATCCCGGCGACCTTGATGACCGCCCCGCTCGCCTTGCTCCCAGGAATAGTCGGCAGAACAAGCTCCTTCGCGGTCCAACCGATATGCGTCCGCTCCCCCTTATAAAGCTGACCACTGCATCGATTCGATATGCCCCCAAGACAATGGATCGGATACACCGCCTCGGGAAAATCCTCAAGCAGAAGATCATTCCCCTCGAACTCGGTCTTGATGCTTTCCAGCATCGAAGCCGCATGACCCTCATCCGATCCAATCAAACAAACAAAGTCGCGATGCCCATAAAGCACCGCCCAAATACAAGCACACTCGCAAATAGTCGTCTTCCCGCTCCCGCGAGGCATGGCCAAAGCAAAAAGACCACCACGCAACACCGCCTGCTCGATCTTGGCAATGACCTTGAGATGATCCTGAGACCAAGGAAGATAGAACGCGAAAGGAAAATACTGCTCGCAGAAAAACCGAAAATCTAAAGCCGCCCGCTCCTTCCTCTCCGGATTCACCACCGGCGGCAAATCGCCGATGTCTCTCCCAGCGAGAGACAAAGCGATGTTCCGCGCCCTCGACCGCTCCTTCTGCTTCTCATACGCCAGGTCCACCCGCGACTTGCCCCGGACATATTCTTTCCGATATTTGATCAACCACGAAACATAACGAACCAGGTCGACCGTCTTCCCATCGCCGATCTTAAATCCCGCCAGACTCCGATGGTGATACAACTGACGCGTGTCAATCACCACTCCCAATGGAGTCGAGTTCAAGAGCCGGCACAACTCTCCCGGCCTCAACCGCCTAAGGTCCATCGCCGCCACGTCCGCCCATCTCCTTCAACAGCCAAGCAGCGTAATGAACCAGGTTGATCGTGCCGTCGGCGTTGACCGGCGCACCAACCGAAATATCATCACGCAGCTGCTTCTCGCTAACACCGAGCAACTTCGCCATCTCGGCAACACTCAAAGAAGAAGGATTCATAAACCACCATCAAACCAACAACATCCTCGCATTTCGCATCGGCAAGGAAGGACCGACATACTCGAAATCGTAAACGCCTCGAACACCAGAATAGTTGAAAAAATGAACCGCAAAAGAATTGCGATACCGCGTCGTCAACTTCCGAGAACGAAATCTCCAGCGATCATCATTCATCCGAGAAGCCACCATCGCCGGATGACTCGTTCGACTCACCACCTTGTACCCAGCGCCTCGAAACAATGCGGCACACCAAGAAGATACCGATACACCAATCCCGACACCCTGATAATCGGGCAAACAAACCGTCCGATGCTCCCTGATCTTGGCAGCATTCTTCCCACCACCAGAAGCCGCAGAGCTGTAATTCCGATGCTCATGCAGCCAGGCAGAAAAACAAACAGGACGCCCTTCCCACAAAGCCAGAAAACACTTGGCCGCCACATGCAGATTGCCGCTCATATAATGATATTGCCGGAACAATTCCCAAGCCTCACGCCGGCAACGTATAACTTCCAAGTGGATAACTGGCCGTCGCTGAAGACACCTCCAGTGAAACCTCATCTCCGCCGGACGAAAAACCCAATCAGGCTGCAACCACTCCTCAACATCTTCATGACACGTGCAAGCAACAAAACGCAAGCCTAGCTTCCTCACCGTCTTCGCCAACGCCACACTCGCCACACGCGCCACCGTCCTGTCAACCACCGATGTGTACTCATCGCAAACGGTCAACTCCCGACGCTCTGCAAGCAGCCGCGCTAGACTGACCCGAAACTGCTCGCCAAGAGACAAAGTCGAATAAGGACGCAACCAGTGAGGAGGAGAACTGAACCCGACACTGCAAAGCAACTCAACTATCTCAGACACAGACAATGAGGAAGGGAAAGCATCGACCACAGACAAATCAGTCGGCCACTTCAAGTCCGTCGCCTGAAGAACCGCATCGCCGAAAAGCGCCCGGGCCACCGTCGTCTTCCCACACCCGGACGGACCAACAATCAAACCGATCTTCCAGTCACGCTCCTCCAAAGGCAAATCACAACTCCAAGACCTTTCATTCTTGTAATCGCCAGACAAATCAAAAATACCACACACCTGCTTCACACGAGGCGTCAAAACGACCTCGTGACACACTCTGGCATCCAACCTCATTTCAACCTCACCAGATGACCGATCGACACCTCGAACCGAACTCCACCGAAAACCTATCCAACAAACTCAACTGATCCGACTCGCTCGCACACTCGATCAAAACACCATACCGAAAACCCGACCCCAGTACCTCCTTCTTCATCGCCCTCTTCTCAACCGATCGCCTCTTGCTCTCGCGAGGTCTCCACTCCACATCATCAGACAAATACAGCGAGGGTAAATCAACCCCGTCGCTCGCCAAGGATTCCAATTCCAAGGGCAACAACTCATAATTCCAACTCGAAAACTCTGCCGACCTGTTGTCGAGAATCCGATAAGCCCTCAGCTGCTCCGAACTCAAATCTCTCGCGACATGCACCGGCACCCTCTCAAGGCCAAGCTTCAGCGCAGCCTTGTACCGCGTGTGCCCAACAATGATGACCCCCTCGGCATCAACCACAATCGGCTGACGAAACCCAAACTCGCGGATGGACGCCGCCACCGCATCAACCGAATCATCATTCTTTCTCGGGTTATTCTCATAAGGCTTTACCCTGCCAATATCCCACAATTCGATTTCCACAACCAGTCACCTCCGAACAACATAGGGATACGAATGCGCCAGAATCTTATGGTGACACCGACCGACTGACGCACAATATCCGACTCGAACCATTCCAGGCCATTGAAGAAATGAATACAAGGCCTTGATACGATCAGACCCAAGAGATTTATAAAGATTCGTCGAACCGCCATCACGCGACATCATGCGACTCTGATGAACCAACAAATAATTCACCTGCAAGAATATCTTACCACGCAACTGCTCGCCGAAATAAGTACTCACATCCTCATTGCACCGACCAACCCAAGAAAACCGCCGCGAGGTCAAAAGATAAAAACTGTTCATCGCCTTTCGCTTGAAACTATCTCGCTCATAAGACCTGTCTCCAGTCTGGCCCATCGACAATCCAAGCACAAACGATGGCATCGACTCCAGCCAACGCCAGAACAACTCGCTCAAACGATCAAGAAAATATGGGATTCGATGAAGAGAATACCGGCGAGATGAAAACGACGAGGACAACTGAATGCTATCGTAATCGTCATCAAAAAGCGCGAACCGCTTCCAACCCAAAGCGTCCGCAACATCCCAGGCCACCACTCGCGCCGGCAGGACGGATCGATAACGCTCATCATCGAAAGGCAGCAAGTCACAGTAGTCGCATTCGATCGTCGCGCGACGAAACGGAATCACCCGTCCTCGACTATGAACGGAGTAATACTCCCCGAGAGTCGGATCATCATCAGAACAAACAATCCGCCAGTCCCCGGTATATCCGTACCGACGCAAAAAACCCAGCGTCCTCACACCACGAGGACGACGGTAGGACAGAACCAAGACCCCTCTACTCACCCAACAACTTCTTCAATCTGTCGCTCAAACGAAGCAAGCCTCGCTCAACCGCCCGATCACGATCCAAGATGACCAGGGCCTGAGACTCAAACAACCGCTTCACCTGCTCTGGAGCGTGCTGGTAGTAGGCAGCAATCCGATCGAACCGAAAGCGGACCCATCGGACCGCACCCAACAACAAAAACTCCCGCAACTCGCCGGACACACCGCTGGCCTCAATCTCCCGAACCAGACGGTCATACTCGGACCGGTCGCAAAGCTCGGCCACAGAAGGACAAGAACACGGAACGCCAGAAAAGAAAAAC
>BPJP01000017.1 GCA_026004675.1 Gemmatales bacterium | reverse complement strand
GCCCGGAGGCCCACCAAGACGAAGTACCGTGAGTTTGCGGTAAGCGTGTGTGAAGCTATTTGGGGGAACGGGTAGGCTGGAGGTGGGTCTGATCCTCTAGCCGAAAGGAGCTCCGTTCCATGGAACAGCTTACTGCATCGAACGATTCTACTGCAACGAACGAGCGTCTTACTGCGACGAACGATTCTACTGCAACGAACGGTGGTCTTTTCGAGCAGGCCGCGGAGGCGTTCAGGCAGTAGAGGGCGGCGAAGTCGGGACGCGGCCGGAGTCCAGATGAACTCTGGAATCTGGCATGTTAGGTCGCTCGCAGGCACGGCGTCGCGAAAACCGCCCAATTGTTTGCAGGGGCATCGGGCCCGTGCTGTTTCACTTGCTGTCGCATCGTTCGGGCGCTGGTTCACGCGCTGGCGCGTCGTGCTTGTATTGGTGAACGCGTTGGCGGTGAGGAAGAGCTGGCGAGACCGATCCAGATGTGCGATGCATTGTCGCGGAACATGACCGATGAGGTGCGAACGATCGTGGCCCACTGTCTGGCCCACGCGCGGCGGAACTTCGTGGACCTGGTCGACGTGTTCCCCGAAGAGACGGAGTATGTGATCCGGCAGCTCAGTCACGTCTACCGCGTGGATGCCGAGGCGCGGCGTAAGGGATTGTCTCCCCAGAAGCGGCTGGCGTTGCACCGAGCCAAGAGCCAGCGGGTGATGGACGGCCTGCACAAATGGCTGACCCGGCAATTGGACGACCGGCTGGTGGAGCCGAATTCAGCGCTGGGGCAAGCGATCAACTACATGCTCAAGCACTGGGAGCGGCTGACCCAGTTCTTGCGAGTTCCCGGCGCTCCTCTGGATAACAACGTGGCCGAGCGTGCGCTGAAGAAATCGATTTTGCACCGCAAGAACTCGCTCTTCTATCGCTCACCCAACGGAGCAGAGGCGGGGGACGTCTACATGACGCTGATCCATACGTGCGAATTGAATCGCATCAATCCTTATCAGTATCTGGTAGCGCTCCTTCGCCACGCCGACGACGTGGCGTCCCAGCCCCATGCCTGGCTCCCTTGGAACTACGCTCGGCGTCAAACCGAGCTTGCCCAGGCGGGCGTGACCCCCCAAAGCGTCTAAATCCAGCCAGCCGCCAGCCCCGGCAACCCGCTAGTTCCGGGCTATCACCTCCTCCCACCACCACAAGCACCAACACCACCACCATCTAGGTCGCTCAGGCCACCAATCACCCGCCCAATTCCATCCATGATTTTTCCAGCGTGCACGCTTACCGCAAACTCACTTCCGGCGAGAAATGCTCTTCCACAACGCTCATCAGGTCGCCGGTGACTTCACACTTCGGGCGGATTTCCCAGTCTCGCAATTTCCGAATTAATTCGCTGCGAGGCACCAGCGTATCCCCATTGTCTGAAGCGCTTTCAAGGAGCGCAACTGAAAGCGCTCGGACTCGCCGAGGATCGGTGCCGCTTTCCAATGCGCTTGGTTTTGGCAGCGGATGCTTGTCGCGAATGATCCGATCCGGGAAAACGCCGTGGTCGATCGTCGTGATTCCAACTGGACTCGCCGTCAGCCGGGTGAGCTCGAAAACTCGGTAAGGGTTGTCGATTATGTCTGCGTCGCTGAACGTGAATCCGTGCTGTTCGCGAACTTCGTGAACATACATCATCTTTGCTTGTTCTTCGTTGAGACTGAATCGGCTGACCAGTCGCAGAAGTCGCTTGCGCTCATCGGGGAGTCTCTTCCAGGTCTTGCAAAGCTCATCACTTAACTCGGCCGCGCTCTCCGGCGTCAAATGTTTATGTGGATTGGCAAAACATTTTTCTACGAATGGCCATGGATCATCGTTGGCGCCGATCTTTGTTTCAATCTCTCTGGCGACAAAGTTGCCATAGTTGACACCGAATGCCAGCAGTGCCGAACCCAGTCCCGGACACGGGCCGCGCATCGTCCACAGTTCATTAAGCTGCCGGTCGATCCAACTGAGCTGACGAGAAAAATCGCCTGGTAGGCTTCCTGCCGCCTTGCGTAGCGCCTCGGCACAAGCCAGTAACGAGTCGATCGCACCGTCATGTGGAAGATGTTCTGTGGCATATGAAAACTCGTCAAAACGATCTGCCGGCGCCATCGCCGCCACGCTGGCCGGGTCAAACTCCGGATTCTCTTCGGCAAACTCCAAAGCCAAGTGATACGGCAGGATGAATCCGTCTCGAAAGTGAGGACGAATCGAGTGCTGGACCATGACTTCCCACAGCAATGCCCGGCTCGGGGGCTTTTTCGTCGTGTACCGGTATTCGGTCGGCTGGCCAACGTGCATCACACGTCCGGCACCGATCAACACGCGTCCCGGCGTATCAACGAATGGCACTTGCTTGGCGTAAAAAAAGACCAGCGATTGTTGCGGCTTCACATGCCGAAAGAAGCAGTCGAGCAGTTCTCCCTGATTCTTCTTCGATTGGACCCAGTCTGTGGCAATGGCATCGCCCCACTGATTGACCACGTCAGGCTCGTACTCCGGATCAACGTCGATCTCGTATTCATCCCGCAAATCCTCCAGACGCGAACTAAACATCCAGTTGAACGGGATACAGGCAGCCGAGTACGGTGGGTGTCTCAGGGTGGTTTCGGCGAAGTGTTGGTGGCTTTTGTACCCGAGCCCCTTGTACGGATGGTTCACCTTGCGGTCATATTCGAAGTCAGCCATGAACGCCATCTTTTCGCCGACACAACACGGCCATTTGTCCTGAGGTAGATCCTTGATCGATTTGCCGGCAACGGCTTCCTCGGCGTCGTCGTCTCTGCTTTGGGCAATTCGGTTCAAGATCAAGCATGCGCCGTTATGGCGCGGAGCCTTGCAAACCCTGCCGTCCCAGCCTGCGTCATGCCAGGGGACTCGCACAGTCAAATGACGTAATGGCAACTTTCGATTCACTTTAGTTTCGCTTATTTCGACGTACCGTCTGCCAACAAATAGAATGGAACAAGTGCACGTTTACGACGACAGCGAATCTACGACATTGTCATCACGAACCACATTCGCGCCAACGTGCAGCAAATGATCGTTTGCATGTGTATCAAGGGTCAGTACGACCTTGCCGTGAGAAATGAGTTGAGAGCAGAGACGCGCGGTCTTTGAAGCGGGCTCAGCGTGTGGGACAAAGAATCGTTCGGCCAGTCGGCCGACCAGATCGTTGCGGCGCTCACTTAGCTCCGCCGTTGGCTGGCGATGTCGCGAATCGAACGGCGAGATGACAAGCGCCCGTTTCGCCTCAATGGCGTCGCGCCAGGCAAATGGCAGGCGCATGTACTGAACCTCCCTTGCAGGACAAATCACCACGGGCTGTTCGCCGCGAAGCAGCAACTGCAGGCACTCCTTTTCCATCGGCGAGTGAAATCCACCAATCATGGCCACACCCGCGTCGCGGATGGCCCGGATCACGTCGTACGTCTTCAGGATAACTTCGCCCGGACATTTGGCCGAGCAGAATAAACCAACGAGCCGCTCGTTCAGCAGGTCGCTCCGGCCGATCAGCCAGAGTTGGAAAAACTCGGTTGAGTTTAACGCTTGCGGGAATTCCGAGTGCGTCGAGTCGATGCGGTCGACGTTCAACTTCATTGCGTTACTCCACTCGCCTCATGACCTCCCAGCGGAATTCTGACTTGGAATCGTCTACAATCGTAACCGTCCTTCTTCAGGGGTATGGCCATGATGGAAACCATCGTCAACTCACTCCGTGCGCACCGCTTTCGGTCGATGTTTATCGATTCGCTAGGCTGGGACCGGGCATCCGCGACGGCTGAAGTGCATTTGAATGACCACCGGTTTCAATTCGATGCGATCGCGCAAAAACGAGGCTTCTTGGTAATGCACTGTGCCACGGACCGTGTGGTTTTGGCGAACCGCGGCCTGCTCCGAATGATACAGCGACGCCTGGCCAAAGAATACCACGAACACATCGCCATCTATTCTAGCGAAAAACCGCCCAAACAGGTTTGGCAATGGGCGGTTCGGCTCCCCGACGGACGGCGTCTTCGGCATCGAGAACATCCGTTCTTTTCTGCCTCGCCCCCGGTCCCTTTTCTCGCCCGCCTGCGCGGACTGCGGTTCACGCTGGAAGACGAGGAAAACGCGACGCTATTCGATGCGCTGAAGCGAGTGCGATTGGCCCTGGATACGGCAGCCGACTGGAATCTGTTCGCCAAACGCCCACGGTACGCCAAGCGAAGCGACGAACTGGCCCGCGCCATGAAACAAGGGGGTACCGGGCGCT
The DNA here is from genome assembly GCA_026004675.1 of Gemmatales bacterium. Lineage (GTDB taxonomy): Bacteria > Planctomycetota > Planctomycetia > Gemmatales > Gemmataceae > BPJP01. Next base: position 34,846 of record BPJP01000017.1, on the reverse strand, counting down.
TTCGAGGAATTCGTCGAGTTCCACATGCCGCTGGCTCGGAAATCATCGAGAATGTTGATTCGCTGGTTTGGGATGGAGCCCGAGGACGCCGAGCAAACTGCCGTGATCGGACTTGTCCAGGCCGCCCGGCGATTCGATCCGGAATTGGGATACCAATTCTCGACATATGGCAGTTACTTGATTCGTCAGTCGTGCCAACGGTATGGCCTTGAGTTTGGGTTGCCAATTCGAATTCCGGTGCATGCGTTCTGGCCGTGCTACAAGCTGCAATTCGAGCAGCAGCGGTTAGTTGCGGCACATGGGCCAAGGAAGGCGCAACAGTTGTTTAAGCGGCGACTACGCGAAGAATCGATTTCGCCGGATCAGTGGGCGGCGTTTCAGGCGTCCTACGACATGGAAAGCTTCACAGATACGACGAACGACGAATTCCGCAAGCTATGGAACATCACGGATAAAACATCCGAGCCGATCAACGAGTTGCGAACAGCAGAACTCAAGTCGATCGTCCGCAACGCGCTTCAGCACCTCCGGCCGCGCGACGCCAAAGTGATCATGTTGCGATACGGAATCGACAACCGCGAGCATACACTTGAAGAAGTGGGACAGATTCTCGGCGTCACGCGAGAGCGCGTCCGACAGATCCAGGCACGTGCCGAAGATCGGCTGCAATACTTGTTGCGGAAGGAGGCGCCGGTGACTCGGCAATCAGACAATGGTGAACCGGTCCAAGAACTGTGTGCTAAGGAACCATCCGACACGTAGCCGCCGCTCAGCGCAGAAGCCACCGTGTCTCGCGAACAGCCAACGACCGTTATCCAGGCATTCCGCTGCGAAGGCGGAAGACCATTTCCCAAAGCCGGTCGATCTCGCCGCGCTCGATTACCTCGATCGGCTTCAGGCCGTCAAATGCTTCATTGGGTGTCTTGAACCACCCACCCAACGCATCGGGATCGACTACTTCACTCAGCGCCTCGCACAAGCGGTAGACCTCGTTGTACGGCCGGCGCAGTTTTTCGACCTGCTCGCCTTCGGCCTCAACTTTGGCAATCGTTGGCTCGCAAACGTGCTCCTTCTTCGGATCGTCAAACCATGGCTCAGCGTGTTCGCTTCGCGATCGCAAAACACTTTCACCATTACCAAGATTTAAGCTGTATGGATTTCTCTGGCGTGGGTCATGTCGCGGCTGGTTACCGGACGGACCTGGGTTGCCTCCAGGGTGGCGACTGTTTTCGTCTTGCCGTCCAGAGCCACGAACTCGACTTCGTACGCTTTGCCGTCGGCGTAGATGTGAATTACGGTGCCCACATCTCCCGGTACGAGCCCCTCGTCGGGAATGGGCGCTGTCAGTACGACACGATCATGTTCGTTAATCACTTTCGCTCTCCTTCGATGTCGGGTAGGCCGTAACCAGTCGCGGCAACGTTGTCCCTTCGTCGATGATCCAGACAGTCCGGACTAGCGGCCAGGGCGACCTGCCGGCGGGCGTTTCCATCGGGCCGTCCACGACGTATTTGCTACCGTGGCTCGACACTTTGCAGTATACCACGTCATTGACGGCCGCGACGCCCCGCAGCGCATCGGCCAATGTTTCCCAGTCTTCGGGCCGAAATCCCTGTGCCGCGAAAAACTTCGCCTTGCCCGCCCCGTCCGGATGCTCTGGGTTGAGCAAGTAGTTGACAATCTTCTCCTGCGACACAACCGCGTTTTCTAGGTTCGGCAACTTCATCCGTTTCCTCGTCCGGCGTCGCGGTCTTCGCGGAGGAAGATTTGGAGGCGATCCTTGGGGATCTCGAATGCAGCCAGGACCTTGGCGATAAGGTCGCGGATGCCGTTGGCCGACAGGTTGCATTCGGCGTAGAAGTCGTCGTCGATCTGCAGCGCGCGCCGCGCGTTTCGCCCACATCATCCGCTCGGTCTCGCAGTGGCTCGAGCTGACATTGACCCCGATGGCGCATCGTGCATGCGCGGCGAAAAAATGTATTGCCAGCCTCGTAACTTTCTGGAGAAACGAAATGAGAAAAACCATGTTCCTGATCGCCATCCTTGTGGCGGCGGTCGCCGTGAGCGGGTGCAAGACAACTAGCCCATCGAATTCGTCGTTACGGAACTCCAGTGCCCCTCCCCATTGTGCTAGTTGCGGGTCATGATGCCCGGGTAGGCTCAAGGCTTGTGCGACCCGCGTACGTATAACCAAGAGTCCGCACGTGAATATAAAGATTTCCACTGCGCCGCTTCGCCCGTGTGTCAAGCGCGGTGTCAGTGCTCCTGTAGTAAGGCTTCGAACCCGGAGGCGATATCGAGCAGTTCTTCGGTGATGGTCATCTGGCGGGTCTGGTGAAAGGCGTGGGTTAGTTCGGTGATCCGTTCGCTGATGTTGCGCTCGGCGCCGCGCATGGCGGCCAGGCGTGCGGCGTTTTCACTGGCCTGCGACTCGGCACAGGCCCGGTATAACGACACGAACAAATACTGACGCACCAGGGACGAAAAACAGCCGATCGGGATCCATGTTGAAGGTGGGGAGCGTGCGGGTAGGCCATGGTTGCTGCTGGAGCCGGTCCAACCAGCGGCGATCGATGGGCAACAAATCCAATCGACGCGGCTCGTACGCAGCGCGGGAGATGTGCTCGGAGTAAAACACCAGCACGCGGTCGACGTGGCGCTGGGTGTGCCAGCGGTCGAGGTGTACGAGCAACTGGCCTACCAGCGGAGTGATGCCGACGGTCGACGCGGCGACCGGCAAAGTGGTATCCAATCGGTGCCCTGCGTCCTCGAGTCGCGCTGCGACGCGGATGCCGACGGCCAACAGCAGGCGAGCTTGCGGCGGAACGGCCTCACGCTCGACTTCCCGTGCGGCGAAGGCGGCCATCTGAATCATTCAACTGACCGCACATGCCCTGGTCGGAGCCGAACACGATCGCGCCCAAGGTCCGCTGCGGTGCGATGCGCGACTGTGACTGCGCTGCGGTCGCGCTGTCGCAAGACGACCTGCAGGCCCATTTCAACCGTCCGTCGATAATCGGCCAACGACTCGACGGCCCGCTCCAAGTGGCGGATGTTCACGGCCGCCATGGCTTTCATCGTGCGCACTAGCGAATTGCAGCTCTTCGGCTGTGCGAATGCGGCGTTTGAGTGTTTCCAGCGTATCCATGTCAATGTGCCAACGACGGCGTTGCGAGTCATGTTGCGTGCTTGCCGTTTAAACCGTCCACCGAGGACGTCCGCAAGGCGGCGATCGATTCCATCGAACGCGTGGCGCCTGCGGCTGACGGTTAAACGATTTGATGCGATGCGCTTGGCCCACGCGCGTGCGCCTGCGGGCTGACGGTTAAACGAATCCGTTACCCATAAACATGGCTTCAATCTGCTCCCGGAATCACACTTCTAGCCACGCGAACGATGGCGTCCCAATCGTCGCGCGACAGTGTTTCACCCGATTCGATGCGTTTGCCAACGTCCGGTAACCGCTCTGTCACCGCATTGCAAACCCGTCGCTCGACGCCGGGGACGTCGGCCAGCGGAACGTCGTCCAACAGGCCGCTGTTGACAGCCACCAGCATGGCGATCTGCTGGGCGACCGGCAGCGGCTGGTACTGGGGTTGTTTCAAGATTTCGCGAACGCGGCGGCCGCGTTCGAGCGTTTTGCGCGTCGCCGCGTCCAATCGCGTGCCGAATCGAGCAAACGACTCCAGTTCCTCGAACTGCGCGTAGGAGAGCCGCAGGTCACCGGCCACCGCGCGGTAGGGCGGCCAACTGCGTCTTGCCACCGACCCGCGACACGGACTTGCCCACGTCCACCGCCGGCAACACGCCCTTGTCGAACAGATCGGGCGACAAATAGACCTGGCCGTCGGTGATCGAGATCAGATTGGTCGGGATGTAGGCCGATAGGTTTTGCGCTTCGGTCTCGACGATCGGCAGCGCCCCGTGATCGAACCGCCGCCCAACTCTTCGCGCAAATGCGTGCTGCGTTCCAACAACCGCGAGTGGATGTAGAACACGTCGCCGGGATAGGCTTCGCGGCCAGGCGGTCGGCGCAGCAGCAACGACAGCTCTCGGTACGCCCCGAGCATGGCGGGGTCAAATCGTCCAACACGACCAGCACGTCGCGGCCCGCGGTGCATGAAGTGCTCAGCCATGCTCATCGCGGCATACGGCGCGACGAACTGCTCGCCGGGCGGATGATCCTCGGTGGTGACGAGCACGACGCTATAATCCATCGCGTCATGCCGCCGCAAATCATCGATCACCCGCGCAACCGACGAACTGCGCTGGCCCACCGCGCAGTAGATGCACAGCACGCCTTTGTCGCGCTGGTTGATGATCGTATCGAGCGCGATGGCCGTTTTGCCGGTCTGGCGATCGCCCAGGATCAGTTCGCGCTGGCCGCGGCCAACAGGGATCAGCGCGTCGATCACCTTGATGCCCGTCTGCAGTGGAACGGTTACAGGATCCCGGTCCATGATGGCTGGTGCGGGTCGTTCCACGGGCAATCGTCGAGCTGCGTGAACCGGACCAAAGTCCATCGATCGGCCTGCCCACCCCATCGACAACGCGTCCCAGCAAAGCCTCGCCGACCGGGACGTCTAAAACCCGGTGCGTCCGCCGCACTTCCGCGCCGGCACGCAGCCCCTCACCGCGATCCAACAGCACGACGCCTACTTCGTTCGGGTCGAGATTGAACGCCATTCCCAATCGATCGCCCAGGAAACCGCACGAGTTCCTGCGAACCCACGCCCGGCAGTCCGTCGATGCGAGCGATGCCGTGGCCGACGAATGTCAAGCGGCCGACTTCCTCGACGGTCAGTTCCGCGCGGGTCCGGTCCGCGATCCGCTCAATCAACGCGGCCGAGTCATTCAGCACGGCATGCAATGGCGAATTTCGCGAAGTCATTTGTCATCAATCCTCAGTTCAACACGGCTGTCCTGTTTAACCGTTAGCCGTAGGCGTACGTGTGGCTTGCGCAGGGCTTTGCGATGCGCGTGACTATGCGCGTGCGCCTGCGGCTGACGGTTAAACGATCTAGCGTCATGGCGTTCGTGATATCTGTTGTCTTGTCCCGAGTTCACGGGCGCACTGACTGACCTGCCACGGTGGCATCTGCTTCCAGTTGTACTTGTGCGGCTGCCTCTTCGTCCAGCGCACGCTGGAGCTCCTGCTCCAGTTCGATCAGGTAGTGCCGCAGGTTCCACGACACCTGATGCGAATTCGTGCTGACGGCGATGCCGCACAGCAAGTCCTCCGAACGTTGAAAATGGACTTCGATGTCATCGGGAGATCCGTCTGGCTCGGAGTCGCCCTCTGGCCCATCGGCCGGTTCGGCAAGCAGCGCTCGGATCGCCTGGACGAGGACAGCCCGCTGCTGGTCGTCGACATCAAACGATGTTTCCACCGTCACCGCGCGATCGCCCCGATGGAGCGAATCGATCAGTGCCGCGCGGTCATCGCTTCCCAGCTTCCTGAGTCGATCGACAAAATGCGCCACGATCTGGCGTTCCAGTTGCACGCCCGCCAGATCCGCCAGTACGCGGCGGGCGATCTGGACGACTTGCTCGGCAACCGTCCGCCGCAAGTCGCGCAAGAACGATTCCCGCTCTTCCTGAATGGCGCTTGCCCAACGTTGCCGCTGCTGATCCATCTCTTGCCGCACGCGGGCCAACATCTCCTGACGGAATTGGTTGACTTCGGCGCGGATTTCGGCCAGCAATGCCTCGCGCTGGTCTTCCAATTGGCGGCGCGTCGATTCGGCCGCCGCCAGTTCTTCTTGCGCCTGTTCGCGTAACCGCTCAGCTTCCTCCCAGCGCGCGGCCAGTTCGTCCTCGCGCTGCTGCATGGCGGCCACGATCCGACCGTACAGGAAATACCGTAGCAGCGCGACCAGAATCAGAAAGTTGACGATCTGCGCGACCGTAGTGAACCAGTCGATCACGGCGCTCCTCCCGCCTGTTGGACGACGTATTCCCAGAACGGATTGGCGAAAATCAAGATCATCGACACCACGAAACAGTAGATGGCGGTCGATTCGACCATGGCCAGACCGACAAACAGCGTCCGTGTGATGCGGTTGGCTTCGTCGGGTTGTTGAGCCATTGCGCTGAGCGCTTGAGCCACCGCGCGCCCTTCCCCTAATGCCGGCCCGATGGAACCGATGCCAATGGTGATGCCTGCCGTAATGATCGACGCCATGCCGATCAGTCCCCACGTTATCCATCGATTACTCCTTGTCGGTGTCGGGTTGGTCCTCCGCCTCCCGACGCGTTGCCGAGGCGATGTAGACCAGTGCCAGGATAGAAAAAATGTAGGCCTGGATGACGCCGGTCAGCAGGCCCATGACATGCATTAAGATGGGGAAAAACAGCGGGGCAATGGCCAGCAAGATGGCACCGATCTTAGCGCCGCTCATCATGTTGCCAAACAGCCTGACGGCCAGCGCCAGCGTGCGGGACAATTCGCCCACGATGTTGAACGGCAACATCAGCGGCGTGGGCTGCACGTATAGTTTCAAATATCCCCACAGCCCCTGGCTGGCAATGCCATACGCGGGTACCGCGATCAACACACACAAAGCCAGCGCCGTGGTCGTCGATAGCGAGGACGTGGGCGGATGAAAACCAGGCACGACGGCCAGCAAATTGCAAGTGACGATAAACAGGAACAAGGTTCCGATAAACGGCAGATACCGATCGGGCCGATGTCGCGTCACCTCGGCTATCTGTTTGCTGATTGCGCCGACGACGACTTCCAGCAGGTTCTGCCAATGCGAGATGCGTGGCCCGCTAGACAGCCGCCTGGTGGCGAGCCACGAGACAAACACCAGCAGGCCCATCACCAACCAGGTGTAGACAATTGTGTAATTCAGCTTGACGAAGCCCCATTGCCAGAGGATCACCTCATCGGGGCTGAGTGTCTGAATGTCCATCCTTCACCTTCTCACTTACCGGTCTGGTCAGGCGGCCCGTGTGCTCGTATCGCAGCGCTTGCAGGAACGGCTGACTGCGCGCGCCGGATTATAGTGACGCATTTCGCACTCTACGGATCAACACGATACGTGTCATAACAAATCCGGCCAGGCACGCGAGCAGCCGTTCCCAATGGCCGCTCATCACGAAGTAAAAGCCAATCAACACGATCAACGTCCGCAGTACAAAACTGGCCAACAACAATCCGGCAGGGTGTTGCGCGTGCGCAATCCGCCGCACGGTCCACCACAGTCCGCCAAAATAGAACAGGCCCAACGCCGCGCCTGCGGTTGCTGAAATCGCCAAATGGATCATGCTCATCGTCGTTCATGTTCTCCAATCAGGTCGTGTGAATTTGGGATGCGCTGCTTTCCGGATCGGCTTGGGGACCGTAGCGAACCAGCAATGTATACAGCAGGGCTGGAATCAACAGGCACGTGCCAGCAGAAACAAACACCATGGCAGAAAACACTTCCGGCGGCACGGCCCAGGTGCCAAGTTCGGCGCCGCGCTGCATGATGATCATGGCGATCTCGGCGCGGGGCACCATGCTGATCCCCAGCAAGCCCGCACTGACCAGCCCCAGTTGCCGCAGTGCGGGGATCATCACCCCCACCGTCTTACCCAGTATCGCTGCTGCTAACAGCACACTACCGAGTATGACCGCCTCACCCAGATGGCTTGGGTCGACTTGGAAACCGACGCTCACGAAGAAAAACGGAGCGAACAGTTCGTAGATTTCTTCGTACGATGTTTCGAGCCGCATGGCCTGGGGATCACGGCTGAACATCACACCGGCAAAGAACGCCCCGATGGCAACGGACAGCCCGATCAGCTCGGCAAAAGCAGCCACCAGCGTGCCGATGCCCACCATGAACAACGTAGGTGACTGAGCGGAACCCCAGCGTCGAACGGCCTTCATCGCGGGGCGTTCCGCGTAGGTCGAAAACAGAAGGCACCCAACTACCAGCAGCGCGAGTTTCAACGCCACCAGCCCGACCGTGATTGTCATCACGCGACCGAATCCCACACTAGTTCCATCGTGAGCGGCTTGCAGGACGGCGAACACGATCGCCATCAAAGCGATGCCTGTGATGTCGTCCATCTCCGCGACGTCGATCAGCACTTGCCCGGTTCGACTTCGCAGGCGCCCGGCCGACTGCCAAATCGCTACCGACACTCCGACGCTGGTGACAGTTAAAGCCGTAGCAATGATGGCGCTGGTAGGGATCGAAAAGTGGAGCAGGTAGCGGGCCACCGCGAATCCGACCATGCCGCTCACCCCCGACGTCGCCGATCCAAACCACGAATGCCGTCCTCGATTGTGCCAGCAAGCCCTTCAGGTCACTTTCCAGTCCGACCCGAAACAGCATCACGATCAGCCCCCAACTGCCCATCACGCGTAGCACGTACGCGAGTTGGTCTGGCAACAGACCCCAATGACTATCGAGACCTTTGAGGCCCATTCCGATCATGATATAGACCACCAGTTCCGGAACGCGCAGCCGCCGGACGCCCGCTTTGACAAATAGCGAAACCAGGACAATCAGGCTGATGAGCGCGAGCAGCCATCCCAGGCTGGAGGCAGATTCACTCATGACCGCTCTCCCGTTTGATCCAATACCAGGCGATCCAGCAACCGACGACCACACCGACGAACAGGCACATCAGGGTGCAGGAGAAAGGCGGATGCCAGGTGCGGTCGATCCACATACCTACGGCGATCCCGATCAAGGTGGGGATGGCGATCGACCAGCCCACCAGACCGAACATACCCAGGTTGTACCACACGCTGCGTCCCTGCTCACGACGCGCCTTCAGCTTCCGCTGTTCCTTATGCCCGATCAGTTGAGGGTCGAGAGCCGGGCGCTGAGGATCGCCGTCGACCGCCGGATGATCGTCGGAAGCGGGCAATGCCGCTGACCGGCGTTGTTCTTCAGAGTGTCGTCGCTCGCCGGAATCCATCGCTGCCATTCCTTACCGCTATGCCTTTCTCTCTCAACCCTCAGGTCTCAACCCTCATCCCTTGTCGAACTCCATGAATCGCCGCACCAATCCGGCTTCCAATCGCGCGGCGGCCGACCGGGCTTGTCGTTCCCGTTCGTCCAACACCTTGAACTGCTCCTCGACGATGCTTTGCAACTGCCCCAAATCGCCCCCGCGCACGGCGGCGCGCGTTGAGACGAGGACTTCGAGACCGCACTTGACCAAGGTCGCTTCATCGATCGCCAGGAAGACCTCCGCTCCACCCTCGTCTTCAAAAGCCATCAGTCCCGGCACGAGAGCGGCGACGAAATCGATGTGCCGGGGCAATAAACAAAAATGGCCGTTGGCCGCTTCGGCCACGATCTTGCGAACCGGGCAATCCAAGAACACTTCGTTGGGCAAGAGCACCTTGAGGCGGATCAGCGCATCGCGCGTTTCGGATCGAAAGTCGAGCCGGTCCTGATTCTGCCGCTTCTCGCGGTCCGTCCCCCGAAGTTGCGCATTCATCGTTGCCTTCCTCGAATCAGATCGAACCCCTCAACCCTCAGCTCTCAACCCTCAACTCGCGACTTTCCTCGATCCTACCGATCATGTACAGGTCCCGTTCCGGCCGGTCGGCGAACTCGTCGTTCAGGATCCGCTGGCAGCCATCCAATGCATCTTCCAACTCGACGAAGCGGCCTTCGCGCCCAGTGAACTGTTCGGTGACAAAAAACGGCTGGGTCAGGAACCGCTCCAATCGCCGAGCCCGATTGACGATGCGGCGGTCTTCTTGCGAGAGTTCCTCTAGCCCGAGCATGGCGATGATGTCTTTCAGCTCCTCGTATTGGGCCAGTGTCTTGCGGATCTCTTGCGCAATGCTGTAGTGCCGCTGGCCGACGACGTGCGGCACCAACAGCTTGGACCGCGATTGCAGCGGATCGACGGCCGGATACAGCCCCTCGCTGGCCCGCTTGCGCGACAGCACGATGGTGGCGGACAAGTGACCGAATGTGTGCACGGCGGCCGGGTCGGTGAAGTCGTCCGCCGGAACGTAGACGGCTTGAACGGACGTAATCGCTCCCGATGGCGTGCTGCAGATGCGCTCTTCCAATTCCGCTAGCTCCGTCCCGAGCGTCGGCTGGTATCCCAGCCGAGACGGCAACTGGCCCATCAGGCCCGAGACTTCCGAGCCGGCTTGAATGAACCGGAACACGTTGTCGATGAGCAGCAAGACGTCCTGGCGCTGGTCGTCGCGGAAATACTCGGCCATGGTCAGCGCCGCGTGCCCGACGCGAAACCGCGCTCCCGGCGGATCGTTCATCTGGCCGAAAACGAGCACGGTGTTTTTCAGCTCGCCGCTTTGCTTCAGCTCGCGGTAGAGTTCTTCGCCTTCGCGGCAACGCTCGCCAATCCCGCAGAAGAGACTCACGCCCTCATGTTTGCTGACCGTGTTGTGGATCAGCTCCATGATGACGACAGTCTTGCCAACACCGGCACCACCAAACAAGCCGGCCTTTCCGCCGCGTTCGAGGGGCGACAGCACGTCGATGACCTTGATGCCCGTCAAGAACGGCTCCATCTTGGTTACCTGCCGAGTCAGCTCGACCGGCCGTTGGTGAATCGATCGCCGCTGGCCACCATCGATCGGCGGGCCTCGATCAATGGTCTCGCCGAACACATTGAAGGCCCGACCTAGCAAATGGGTTCCCACGGGAACCCGCAGCGGGCCACCGAGATCAGTCACGATCGAACCTCGTGCCAACCCATCCGTTGGGGTCAGTGCGATGCCCCGTATCGTGTGCGCGTCGAGGTGATTGACCACTTCGATGACCACTTCACCGCTGTCACCGGCCCGCAATTCGTTATTCAAGGCGGGCACGCCGTGCGGAAACCGCGCATCGATAACGCTTCCGCGCACCCGCACGACTTCGCCCTCACGGGGTCGAGTTGCATTGGCATCAACAGTGCCGGTCGAGATAGCAGTCGTGTCCGTCATATCGTCTCGCTTCATGCTCGAGTCACACTGCGAGCCTTACAGTTTGCAAATCCTGTGCCAAGGCACAACTCCAACCCAATTCTGCGCTTATCATGTCGCGCAACGCTTCGGCCGCTGGTGGCTCACCATGGACGATGTAAGTTTGCCGCGGCGGTTTGGTGAATCCTCTCAGCCAGCGTAGGATTTCGGACCGGTCCGCATGAGCCGATAGGCCGTGGATCGTTTCCACCGTCGCTCGGACCGGTACATCTTGGCCGTGCATTCGGACTGTTGAGGCACCGTCTTGGAGTGATCGCCCGCGCGTGCCGGCAGCCTGGTAACCGACCAGTAAAACGGTCGTGCGAGGGTCGGGCAATCGTTGTTTGAGATGATGGACGATGCGTCCTCCGGTTGCCATCCCGCTAGATGCGATGATGATGGCCGGTTTTTCGAGGCGGTTCAGTGCTTTCGACTCTTCCGGATTGCGGGTGAATTGACACGGCTTGCAACACAGGGGACAACGATGCTCGTCCATCAACAGTTTCATGTCGATGTCGTGTTCTTCTGGATGTTGGCAGTAAATCTCCGTTGCATCCGTCGCCATCGGGCTGTCGATGAACACGGGCAGCCGTGGTATCCGGCCGGCGTCCTCCAGTTCTCTCAATTTCCAGATCACTTCTTGGGTACGGCCGACCGCAAACGCGGGAATCAGCAACACGCCGCCACGCTTCACCGCATCGTTGACGACTCGCGCCAACTCGTCGGATGGATCCTCAGCAGCGTGTGTTCGATCGCCGTATGTCGATTCGACCACCAGGATGTCCGCAGCGGGTACAAACTCCGGGTCGCGAATGATGGGTCTGCCCCAACGTCCCAAATCGCCCGAGTAAACCAGCGTTAATGGCTGGCGGCGACCGATCCGCAACTCGATCGAAGCGGAACCCAAGATGTGGCCTGCGCGTCGCAACACGACCTCGTCATGACCGGTTATCTTGAACGCTTGTCCGTATGTTCGTGGCTTTAATAGATTCAATGCCTGGCGGGCATCGTGGCGCTTGAATAGCGGTTCGGCAGGATGGTGTTTGGAGTATCCTTTGCGGTTGGCATAGGCCGCTTCTTCTTCTTGTAAGTGGGCAGCATCCGGAAGCATGATTCGCAACAACGAGCGGGTTGCAGGCGTGCAATAGACGGGCCCGCGAAAGCCCCGACGCGCCAATAACGGCAGGTAACCGGAATGATCAATGTGCGCATGACTCAAAACCACCGCATCGATCGCGGACGGCTCGAACGGAGGTTCGCGCCAGTTGCGGAGCCGCAATGCCTTCAGTCCCTGGAATAAGCCACAATCGAGCAGCAGTTGTCTTCCTTTTGCGCGAATGAGGTACTTCGATCCGGTTACAGTACCTGCGCCGCCTAGGAATTGGAGTGTCGGGGCTGCTTCGTCCGATAATCGCGTCATGACGATTCACCCTGGACGTGACCCTGGTGTTCTGCATTCATTAAGTAACGGCCAGGATCGGCGTCGAATTCTTCAGCGCACTGCAAGGAACAAAACACATAGCGACGCTCGCCACGCGTGCGTCGCGCGGCGGCCGTATGCGGCGCGACCCACATTCCGCACACCGGATCTTGACTGCTCCCCTCGACCGGTTGAGACGATGGCTCTGAAACGCCTCGGCAGAATATGGACGGTTGGCGAAAATGCTCCGTGCGATAAAAATCGAGCAGTTGTTCGACGAGCTTCCGCGGGTCGGCGTTATAAACCACCCGCGCGCCGGTCTCTTTCTTGCACGCTGCCAAAATGTCTTTGACCAGGTCGCTAATACCGCCCGTGCCCGTCAGCACGCCGATCAGTTTTCCTTCATCGTAGGCGATGGCCAATTCTCCCAGCGTACCGCTGCTACCGCCGACGATCACCACGATGTCGCTGGTGCGAATGTTCACGACTTCGCGGCCCATCAAACCGCTGCCAGTAAAGATCAACACGTCGTGGGCCAGTGTTGGCGATTCGTACCTGAACGCATGCTCATCGAGGCTCAGTGCGGGAGAAATGCCGATGACCATTCCGCCGCGCCGCTTCGCTCCCTGTGCCGCAGCCAAGGGCAGGCCAGGGCACGCGCCGGTGATCACGATGCAGTCCGCATCGGCGATGGCCTCGCCGAGCCGGGACGCCTTTTCCAGATGAGCTGACGGAATGTCGCTCCCCGCGCCTCCCATCACGCCAATCTTGAGCCGCATTCCGGTTCGCGGCGTCTCCGTATTGCGGTTGGATTGTTCAGATTCAGCGGCACCATGTCGCTGTCGCATGAGCGCCCTCCTTTCCTCACATCGTTTTGACCTCAACGTATTCCGCGGGGTTCTGTGCGAACCGTTCCTGGCACTCGCGCGAACAGAAGAAATAGGGATGGCCGCGAAAGCTGTCGCTCGCCGCGGCCGCCGACCGGCTGATCCGCATACCACAAACCGGATCAGTCGCAGCGTCTTTCTGGAAATCCTCAGCGCCCCGATCGATGCGGAGATAGGAGTCGAGAAACTCACAAAGCCGCTCTTCGACCCACGCAGCAACGGTGTCTTCTTGAATGGAGTCGAGAGGCTCCGTCAGCCGGTCGTGTTCATTCATCTTGATGAACATGGGCATCATAGAAGCCTCGAAGCGAACCGCAACTTTCTCCAAACGGACGTCATGTTCTACTGCGAATACGATGTGCGTACTGGCGGGGAATCGTTCGCAATAGCCGAACCAGCATGCGCACCGCCCAATAGGCTCCTTTCGCGAAAGGCTGGCATTGGGAAGTAACTCGCTAGAGTTTCCAGTCGTGGTTGAATCACTGCTTCAATCAACCGCCTAGCCAGGGATTCAAACTTCTCGCGGCGGGCCGCGATGGCCTTCATGTAACGCTCCGACTCTTCCGGAGTCCAGTGCGGCTCGCGCCGCGCAGCGGTGAGGAGTCCTTCGATACGTTTGGCAAAAGCGACAAGTTCGCTCATCGATGTGACATCCTTGTTAGCCTGACGGAGTACTCGTCGGAGCCGGCCAACACTTGCCTTTGCTTTTTACACAGCGGATGCGCATAGGTGTGTCCTCCTTCGACCGCCGGCCCTCAGGACGATCAGGAGCATCTTTCTGTTTAATTCCAGCTATGTAGGGTTAGATGCCCCGTCCGACGAAATCCTTCACAACAGCGCACGCGGCAAATTGCGCAGCAGAATTGGCGATGCGCTCGTCCACGAAGCCGTGTTGGCAAAACACGATGGTCGAAGCAACGCAGGCAGCACCAGTCACATGTGGACACTTGGTTGCACAACGTCGACCCCTAACTTTGAAACCTGTTTCGCCGCCGCGCCGAGTGCAACATCGCATGCGAGCGTCAGCGGACCCGTTTTACATAATGCCACACACAGCGTGGCCAAGACCGTGTCTCCGGCTCCGCACACATCCCGAACTTCCGTTGACTCGGCGGGCACGTACCAAGTCCCGCCCTCTCGCCCCGCGGCCACCATCCCATGCCTGCCGTATGTCACGACGACGCTGCATCGGTGTTCGTCGGCTAGTGCCCGTGCCATCGCAAGCGGACGAATATCCTCAGCGGCCACCCTTAGTGCCTCGACCCGAGTCGCCTTGATCAGCGTGACCTGCCCGTAGTTGGACCAACGTCGTCCTCGCGCCGGATCAACCAAGATCGGCACGTCGGCAGCCCGAGCACGTTCGCCGATCACTTGGAGCATGCTCGAGGTACAGACCCCTTTGCCGTAGTCGGAAATGAGGAGCATGTCACCGACAGGAACTGTTGACAGAAACGTGCCGCGTGATCGCTGATTGCCGTCGTGACCTCACGGTCACATCGATCGGGCCGCAACTGCCCGCGGGCGATGATGCGTTGTTTCCACGTCGTCGGTCGATCGTCGGTCCACAAGTGCGGCTCAATGCCGTGGTCCGAAATCAGTTGCTGAAGGCGTCGACCTGGCTCATCGCGGCCGACGACGCCGGCGAGCGTCACGCGAGCTCCGAACCCTGCAGCGATCATGGCGACAGCGGCCGCGCCGCCCAAGCGGTCTTCTTCCTTCTCGACGCGGATCACGACGCCTGGCTGTTCGGGGTTCAGCTTCGTGGCGTCGCCGATCAAGTAGCGGTCGAGCTGAGGTCGCCGACGACCGTGATGTGCGGCTGTTCGCCGTTCATGCGCTCCGGCCCCAGGGGTCAGGTGGCTGCTCGTGATCCAGATGAACTGACCACGCATCGGTCACGCGCCGGCCGCGGTCGTAGAGCACGGGCCGCGGTCCGGCCTCGGCGGATACCCAGGTCAACGAAAACCGCGGCGATGGCATGACGTTTACGCCGTCGATGGTCAGCGTCTGCAGCATTGGCCGCGGCAAGGTGTCAGCGCCTTGCCGGATGCGGTCGATCGTCCAGGTCGAAGAGTGCTCCACCGGCCAGTCAGGGATGACGACTCGACCGCCGATGGACTCGACAATCGCGGCACCAGGGATATCGGTTCCGCGACAGGCGGGACCCTTGACCAACACGTGGGGACGCAGTCGCTGGATAAGCAACTCAGGCGTGTCGTCGGCGAAGATGTGCACGTCATCGACACAGCGCAGGGCGCGCAGCAGTTCGGCGCGTTCGTGGGCTGGGACGATGGGACGATGCGGGCCCTTGAGACGGCGGGCGCTGGCGTCGGAGTTGATGGCGACGACTAGGCGGTCGCCTTGGGCGCGGGCGAACTGGAGCAAACGCACGTGACCGACGTGCAGCAGATCGAAGACGCCGTTGGTGAAGACGAGCGTCATTGGTAATGCCTCGCGTTTTGGTTGACGATGGTTTTGGGGACGGCCTGGCCGGGGAGCGAAAGGGGCCCGGCGATGTAGGGCAGACCGATGCGCGGGAGCCATCGCTCGAGGAACGGTTCAGTCAGGCCTTCGTAGGTGACGATTTCGAGGTCGACCCGCTGGGCCAGCGCCTCGGTAATGTTCTTGGCGATGACGACGATCCGGTGGGCGTAAGCATCTTCAAAGTCCGGGTGATGCCCACGGCGGACCATTGAATCGGCGTTGGCGATCGGCTCGCGGATCGGCAGGATAACCACGATCCGCTCGTAGCCTTTGGCTCGCAGGGCCCGAATCCAGCCGGTCAGGCCGCCATGTTTGATAATGACCAGCGGTTGCGTCGGCAGCGGCAGTTGGTCGGCCCGCATCGGCTGGTTGGTGCTCGCTTCGCCGGCACAGCCGCTGCGCACCAGGATCGCGGCCAGCAGGCGATTGCCGCTGGAGACCGCGCCGGAGACGATGTACGCCGCCGCAGGCGTCAATTCAGGATCGGCTACGGGATCAGCAGCACCGGCATCTGTTCGTGGTTGATCCATTGTCCTTGCCATATTCCGTGGTCAGTGGGAGTCAGCGTCATCGTCAGGTCGCCCTGTTCGCCAGCCACCAGCATCTGGCAGTCGCGAATCGTCCAGTACATCTCGCAACCGGCAGCGCCCTCGGTGAATGTGCCGTCGCGGCAGAACTTGAGCGGTCGGTGGTCGTAGCCGACGCGGTGGTACTCAAACATCTTTCCATCCAACCGCGACATGGCGGCCACATCGTCGGCCGTGGCGAGCGTCTGGGCCGCGGGCGACCAGATGTGCTTCAGTTCATTGACCAGTTCGACGCACTGCTGCTCGTGCAAGAAGCCGGGCGTTTTGGGGTTGTGATAGAACGACCACTTCCGCATGTTGCGGTGCTGGAACAGCCGCTCGCCGTCGAAATCGTGCTGGCACATCACGCCGGGCAAGGCGTCGATGCCGCGCTCGGGCATGGCGTACGGCATATCGAGCTTCCGCCACGCCATGTGGAAAACTTCCTTGTCGCCGTGGACGTGGTAGAAAAAGAAGTTGTTGCTGTTCTGCATGTACCAGTGGCAAAGCTCCAGTGCCTGCCAGCGGCGGGGTTTGTCGACGACGATCTGACCGCTTTCGAATTCTGGTTCATCGCGATACGGAATCTCGCCGAAGACGCGCCACGCCAGACGATCCGCGCCGAGCCGTCCGAAGTCGAGCCAAAAGACGGCGCCGTGCTGTATGTATTCGGGCGTCTCGAACAGAAACGTCGGATCGCGAACGGGCACGTTGTCGGCGTCGAGAAACAAGACCTCGGCAAACGGCGAATGCTGAATGGCGTAGGGTTTGAGTTCCCAGCCGTGCAAGCGTTCATGCGGATGCCGCTTGCGGACTTCGTAGGCGTCGACGCACTCGACGCCGTAAGACGCCACGATCTCTTCCCAGGCCCGGTTGCGTTCCGCCTAGCCCAGATACCAGCACTGGATCGGCAACTGGCAACCCAGATCGCGCAGCATGCGGATGCAGACCCAGGCGTTGATCTGAAACTTCACGCCGCCGGCGGCGATCACAATGCCGCGGCCTTCTTTTGCTTCGGTGGGTTCGGTGGGCAGGCGGGTGATCGCCTCGTCGACAAGCTGAGGTGCGGTTTCGATGGTCAATTCCATTTATGCAGTCTCTTTTCGGTGAGCAATTCCTAAAGCGTTCCAGAGGCCGTGTTCGTTGATCGACACCTCGTGCGTCTGGGAGAGCAGTTCACGCAATCTCGGAATCGACTCGTGGCCGTGCCACTCGAAGCGAATCCAGCGCGTGCGGGCCAGCCAGCCGTGATCGGCCAGGCAGGTAAAGATCTCGACTTCGCTCCCTTCGGCGTCGACCTTGAGCACGTCGATCGATTCGACATTGTGCTCACGCAGCAGGTCGTGGATCGAACGACAATCAACTTCGATCGGCCGGCGATCAGCGAACGGCGTTGATTTGGACTGAAACACTTCTTGTACGTAGCTGCCGCCACTGTTGAGTCGATGTCTGCAGAGATGCACGCGGCGCGGAGCGCCGTCGCCCAGAACGGCCAGCGGTGCGATCGTGACTTGTCGGTCACCAGCACAGTTGCGCCGCAGTAATTCGACGTTGTCGGGATCGGCTTCGATGGCCAGCACGCGGGCCTGGGGGAACATGCGGCGGGCGGCCAAGGTGAAGGCGCCGATGTTCGCTCCGACGTCAACGACGGTCGTTACCGTTTCTCGCTGCGGCGAGTTGCGAAACGGCCCGTAGCGCATACTCATCGCCTTCGATCACAGCGCGGCTGGTGCCGATGTCCCAGGCGGCTTGCTGTCCTTGCCGGACCCAAAGTTCAATGCCGTCGATCGTGGTCTTCATGACTGGTGGCATAAATAGCGCTCCAAGAGGGCAAGAACTTCATCCGGCTTGATTGCGGCCATGCAGCGGGCCACCGGCCGCTCGATGCCAAGCACCGGCCATTGGCAGAGACTGTGATCCTTCTTCGAGTCGTCGCCAGCCGGCACAACGCGCGACTTCCAGCAAGCCGACGTCTTGCAGCACGGCAGCATGCCGATCGTGTGCAGCGTGTGCTGCAGCGGGTAATGCACCCAGGTCGCCGGTTCGCGGCCGCCGGCCAGACAGATGTACGGCTTCTCCCACGCCGCGCAGAGATGCTGCAGGTACGTGACCGGCCCGAGGCCGCCGCGGGCATGCCAGGCCAGCCGGATCAGTTGGCGATGATCGGTCTTTCCGACCAGGTTGATCGCGCCCTTGAGCTGCGGATGCTCGTGTTCCTTGGCACCGACCTGCACCCACTGAACGCGGCCGAGCGTGCGAGTCACGATCTCTTGATAAAACTCGACAGGCCAGGCTTTGGCCGTGTAGTCGCTCTTGATGCCGGCGTTGACCAGCCAGAACGGGACCTTGCGACCGCCGGTCACATGGTGGCGGACTTGATCAATCCAGGTCTTTTCGTCGTCGCTCAGGTAGAGGCACGGCCGGTTGACTTTGAGCGTAAGCGGGCGATCGATATTGCGACCGAGGTCTTCGGTGTACCCAGCCAGAAACGGAATATGCTCCTGGTTGCTGCGGTTGATCGACGGATAGTGCAGGTCGATCTTCTGGGCGTCGGGATCGTCGTCAGGGATCGGCGTAATCCGCGGGTTGTGCTGCCAGATCTCCGGCACGGTCGTGCGAACGTCGGTTGCGTATTGGCCCGGATACGTCAAGTGCAGCGACTCGACGGCCGCGGTCATCGTCAGGATGTCGCCCGGACAGAGGTTGGCGCGGAGGATCAGCTTCTTCATTCGCTTCCTCCTTCGGCCAGGGCGATGGCGTGCAGCACGAGCCGGCGCACGGCGACTCGCGTGGGACCGGGGACGATACGAGCCAGCACGCCGAGGGCCTGGCACTGACGTGCCTCGTCGACGAGGCAATCGACAATCGCGTCGGTGTTTTCAGCGCACCACCGTGGTCCTCGGCGATCCAACTCGGCCGCGCGGTCTTCACAGAAGCACCCTTCACGTGGCGTGAATCCCCACGCGGCCAGCAATCGGTGCAGGTGCGTTCCCACGCCGGCGCGATCGACGGTGTCAAATGACGTCTCGCTCATGGCACGGTGCTTCCGTCGGAAAAGGGTGGCTCAGGGGGAATGGGGTCTTCGGACGCGGCTGTATCCGAGTAGGGCATGGCAGAGTCGGGCGCGGCGGACACGGGCGGGTCGGAGTACGGCGCGTCCGAATCGGGCGGCTCGGACGGCAGCGTCTCCGAAAACGGGGCGGTGGAATCCGAGGTCGGGCTGGCCGATTCGGGGCTGGGTTGACCAGGCTGGCTCGCCGGAGGCGGCGGCGGTTGGCTTGTGGGACTCGGGTCGGGTGGTGGCGTGGTCGAGGTGCCCGACGCCGTGTCGCTGGTTGGCGGTTCCTCACTGCCGCTGGCTGCTGATTCGCCCGAGGGAGTCGACGCGGGAGGCGGCGTCGCGCCTGATTCAGGCACGCCGCTTGGCGGTTGGCTCGAATCCAGCGCCGGTGGCGCTCCACTGTCGGACGAAGGACCTTGCACCGATGTAGTCGAATCGGTCGAGGCGGGCGATCCGCTCGGCGTGGGCGACGAACCGGGCGGCACGATGTTCGACTGGTCCGAAGACGCGCCGGCCGACGGTGGGGCGCTGGCCGACTCGCCAGACGTCAGCGACGCTGGGGACGCGGATGCTCCCGCACCACTCGAGCCCCCTTGGTCCGAAGAAGCTCCAGCCGGCGAAGCGGAACTTGGGCCTTGGGAAACTGCGCTGGAAGGCGGCACCGCGCTGGTGGACGTTGCTGATGCTGAGCTGACAGGCGCGCCGCTGGACGGCAGCGAACCGCCACTGCTTGCCCCGGCGGACGAATGACCCGACAGACTGCTCGGCGAAGTGGCGGAACTTGCAGGTGATGCACTCTTGCTGGCAACACTCGGTGAGGATGTTTCGCTTTTCTGCGACGACGTCACCGATGGGACCGACGAGGGCAGTTGCGATGGCACGAGAGACGATGGCTGTGAGAGTGCGGACGAACGCTCGGAAGGCTCGCTTGACGCTTGGCTGAATGGGGATTGGCTTCCGGTCGACGATCGACTTTGTTGACTCGAAATTGCGGACGCACTCGATCGACCTTTCGACGAGTCGCTCGAGAGCGCGAGGGATGAAGGCTGCGATGAAGCCGAAGGAACCGACGACCGCCGGCTACTTGGCAGCGAGCTGCCGCCGTCGCTTGACTGGAGCGAGGAACTTGGGCCGCTGGCCGCGCTCGATCCGCTCGATGGCGAGACGGCACTCGACGATGGGGCACTTGATTCGGACGTCTGGCTTAATGAAGACGGCCGGCTCGACGATGATCGCGCGGGGGAAGATGTGATTGACGAAATTTTGCTGCTGTGCGATGGGCTGCGGACAGACGACTTACTTTGCGATCCACTCGACACCGACAATTGGGAACTGGGGCTGCTTGAGCGCGACGACGTGGAACCGCTGCTGCCGGAACTGCCGCACGACGATTTGGAGGAACGGACGGACGAGCCACTCAACTGCGAGCTTTGTAACGACAGACTCGACGAACGTGGGCTGCTCGAATCGGAACGCGGCGACTGCTGCTGGGACTGCTTTCGCTTGACGATCCGGACGAGCGTGAGCGGCTGCTTGAAGACGAATCGCTCGACAAGCTGAGCGATGACCGCGATGATTCGCTCACGCTCGAAAACGATTTGCTCGATCCGTAGACGACCGACGAGGAACTCATTCATGTCCTCCCGGATAAGCGCTACGGATGAAAGCCTCGTTGGCGAGGAATTGCTCCTCGGAGCGATTCGGGAACCGTTGCGAGCTGAATCCTTTGCGGATGCCGGTCAGTCGGAGCACGATGCGCAGGCCGGAGGCGGTAGGCTGGAGGCCGGAGGTTCGGATGCGGACCTGGTCGTTTTCCACCACGGCACCCACCGGGATCGGCAGGTCCGGCACGCAGCCGCAGACCTCGACGCTGCCCGGTTCGCACACTTCCAAAAACCTTGGATCGATCGGAATCAACGTCTCCTCTTCTGTCACGGTCGCCGTCAGCACGTCATCGAAACGCACCTCGGGCATCTCGTGGATGAAAAGGGCCGTGTAGCCGGTGGGCGACCAACTGGCCGGTACGATAGCCGTGCTCTTTTCCGACTGCGGCGAGCGCGACTGGGGCGAATGCGACTTGGGCGACTGTGACTCGGGCGACTGTGACTCGGGCGACTGTGACTCGGGCGACTGTGACTCGGGCGACTCGGACGGCGGCGACTGCGAAGGTTGGGATGAAGGCGACGGCGGTTGATCGGAAGGCTCACTACTTGGCGGCGACGATGGCTGGCTGCTGGGCGCGGATGATGGCGGCCTGCTGCTCGGCGTCGACGACGGCGCCGACGGCTCACTGCTGGGCGTGGACGGACTGCTGGGCGACGACGGCGTGCTGCTGAACGACGACGGTCGGCTGCTGGGCGAAGACTTGGACGAGGACGAACGGCTGCTGCTACTGCTGGACTTCGGACAACAGCCTTCGCCCAGCGCGAGGACTTCCCACTTGTCGCTGTCGGCAAAGTGCTTGGCGAACCCGTACGTGCCGGCCGGGACGACGACGGGGCCACCGGAACTTCCCTGGTCGATGTCTTCCGGAAACAACACGCCAATCGAGTCGGTGACGGTGAACGTCAGGTCGACCGGACAATACACCCCGTCCCACAAGACGAGCTTGGCCAGCGCGGACCCACAGCGCGGCAGCGGTTCGAGCAACTGGAATCGCCAGTGGTCCTCATACGAGGCCACAATCTGCCAGCGGCATTCGTGGTCGTTCCAAAAGCACCAGACCCAATCCTTGTCGCCGAACTTCGCTGGCCACAGGCCGGTGCTGGTGTGCAGTGCGATCACGTCGTCGCGCTGCTTGGGCGGATAGCCGACCTGGTGCCAAATTGTCTCCGGTTCTTCGTTGCCGTCCGCGACGTAAGTGAAGCCGTCGGCGAAATAGAAGACCGGTTTGCAGCCCGGCATCTTGGCCCAACCGCCGGGCTCGGGCGGGTAGGCACCTTGGTCTCCCGTCGTCCACTTGGTCGTCGGCAATTCGAAGACGGCGAACCGCGGCCTGCTCCGAAGGGTTCAGCAACGGCTGGGCAAGGAATACCACGAACACATCGCCATCTATTCTAGCGAAAAACCGCCCAAACAGGTTTGGCAATGGGCGGTTCGGCTCCCCGACGGGCGGCGTCTTCGGCATCGAGAACATCCGTTCTTTTCTGCCTCGCCCCCCATTCCATTTCTTACCCGTCTCCGTGGACTGCAGTTCACCTTGGAAGAGGAGGAAAACGCGACGCTGTTAGATGCGCTGAAGCGAGTAAGAATGGCCCTGGATACGGCAGCCGACTTGAATCTGTTCGCCAAACGCCCATGGTACGCCAAGCGAAGTGACGAACTCGCCCGAGCAATGAAACAAGGGGTACCAGGGGCATTCGAGCAATTCGTCGAGTTCCACCTGCCGCTGGCCCGCAAAGCATCGAGAATGTTGATTCGCTGGTTCGGAATGGAGCCGGATGACGCCGAGCAAACGGCCGTGATCGGACTTGTCCAGGCCGCCCGGCGTTTCGATCCGGAATTGGGATACCAATTCTCGACATACGCCAGTTACTGGATTCGTCAGTCGTGCCAACGCTACGGTCCGGAGTTCGCCTTCCGAATCAGAATACCATCTCATGCGTTCTGGCCTTGCTACAAGCTGCAATTCGAGTTGCAGCGACTGATCGCAAGCCACGGCCCAGCAAAGGCCCAACGACTCTTCAATCGCCGCTTGCGCGCCGAGTCTATTTCGCCGGAGCACTGGAAAGCGTTTCAAGCATCACTGGAAACCGAGACATTTTCTGACACTTCAAAGGACGAGTTTCGTGAGCTGCGGAACATCACGGATAAAACATCTGGGCCGATCGCGGAACTGCAAAGAGCCGAGCTCAAGTCAATCGTCCGCGACGCGCTTCAGCACCTCCGGCCGCGGGACGCCGAAGTGATCATGTTGCGATACGGCATCGAGAACGCCGAGCATACACTTGAAGAAGTCGGACAGATTCTTGGTGTCACGCGAGAGCGAGTCCGGCAAATCCAGGCACGTGCCGAAGATCGGCTGCAACACTTGTTGCGGAAGGAGGCGCCGGTGACTCGGCAATAAGACAATAGTGAACCTGTGGAAGAAATATGTGCTATGGAACTATCCGGCGCGTAGCCGCCGCTCAGCGCAGAAGCCACCGAGTGTCTCGCGAACAGCCAACGACTGTTATCCAGGCATTCCGCTGCGGAGGCGGTAGACCATTTCCCAAAGCCGGTCAATCTCGCCGCGCTCGATCACCTCGATCGGCTTCAGGCCATCGAATGCTTCATTGGGCGTCTTGAACCAGCCTCCCAACGCATCGGGATCGACTACTTCACTCAGCGCCTCGCACAAGCGGTAGACCTCGTTGTACGGACGTCGCAGTTTTTCGACCTGCTCGGCTTCCGTTTCCACCTTGGCGATCGTTCGCTCGGAAAAGTTGACGACGCGGCCAAACATGACCCGGGGCATCTGCAGCCGATCGCGCAGCTCCAAACGCGATTCCTTGCCGAGCCGAATCAGTCCCTTTCCCTGCAACCCAGGAATGCGCACGACGGTGATCGCAGATTTTGCCTGCTTTGAATTTTTTCGCGTCTTTGTTTTGGTCGCCATTGCAATGCTCCGAGGTCTCCTGCCACACTACAATCCTATCGGACAAACGGCATAACGACAAGTATTAAAACCTGTAAAAATGCATTGTAGATCATGGCCAGTCGGACGGATGCGGCGGTAAGTCTTTGGGTGCAAGCAGTTTGAGTGTGCTCCGTGGGGCCAATCGGTCGGGAAAAATCACGATGTTCTTTCCGCCGGGGTTGCGAGCCGACGGGACGATGATGGCCTCGAAGCCGGCGTGGCGACACCCACGGCCGATTGCCTGTGTCCAGGATTCTTCGCCTGCAGCCTGAATCGCTTCCCAGTCTTCCTCGATCAACTCCGCGAGCGTAAACCCGATCTTGCGGCAAATGCCCGAATCGGTCAGGTCCAAGACTGCACTCAGTTTCGCGTGGGCGCCTGCTATGACACGCGGGCGAATCGCCGACAGCGAAAAGCCGTAGTCCAAGAAGTGCTGGTACGCTTCGTGCGTTGCGGTGATGATGTCCAGCGAAGCATACACAGCGCGAATGCGTCGCCGATTCCACCTGCCGCCGTATTTCGCCGCACCGGCACCGGACAAAAAGTCGTTTTCGTTCGCGTACCTCGTGCCGGCAGACGGCACAATCGTCCCGTCGAATGGGATCACGCGTGGCATCAGTGCCGCGATGCGGTCGAACAATTCGATAACTTCGGGCGGATCTGCGCTGGGCATTTGACGGCTATGGGTATTGGGCTACGTCTGGTCCTCGCGTTCGGCGTCGCGGTCTTCGCGAAGGAATACTTGCAGACGATCCTTGGGGATCTCGAATGCAGCCAGGACTTTGGCAAGACAGTCGCGGATGCTGTTGGCCGACAGGTTGCATTCGGCGTAGAAGTCGTCGTCGATCTGCAGCGCGCGCCGCATTTCGGTGGGGGTGTGGTCGAAGGTACGGTGGCCGCGGTTGCTGATGAAGTCCGGATGGTCGCGAAGGCTGCGCAGACGGTCGCGATCGCGCTGGTAGAGTTGCCGCAGGACCAGAAAGTACAACCGCAGCCAGGTGGTGATGCCTGTGGCGGCCTGGCCGTCGAGGATGTAGCCGTGGGGGCGCTTGAACGTGAAATCCTCGTCGATCGAGTGCGGCTCTTCGCGGTTGAGTTGCTGGATGATGCGGACGTTTTCGGCTTCGTCTTCCGCGCCCGATTGTTCTTCGGCCTGCAGGTCGACGCTGGTGAACTGCTGAACCAAACCGGAAATCTCGGACGCCAACGCATCGAACGCGGCCAGCTTCTCGTTGTATTTCCGTTTGAACTCGACTCCCTCTTCCAACGCCTGCGTATCGTTGTGGTCGATGCTGAGCCAGATATCGTCCGACAACGCCAGCAGGTTCTCGCGAACGGCTTCCAGGTCTTCCAGGATTTGACGGGTGCGTTCAGTCATCGGAATCTAGCCCCATGCGGTACTTGAAGTCGTAGTTGATAATGAAGTCAAGCTGAGACGGTGTGAATCCGTAATGCCCTGCTAGAACAATGGTGAGTTTGCGGTAAGCGTGTGTGAAGCTATTTGGGGGAATGGGTAGGCTGGAGGTGGGTCTGATCCTCTAGCCGAAAGGAGCTCCGTTCCATGGAACAGCTTACTGCATCGAACGATTGTCTCACCGCAACGAACGATTCTACTGCAACGAACGATGGTCTTTTCGAGCAGGCTGTGGAGGCGTTCAGGCAATGGAGGGGGGCGAAGTCGGGACGCGGCCGGATTCCAGATGAACTTTGGAATTTGGCGTGTCAGGTCGCTCGCAGGCACGGCGTCTCGAAGTCCGCCGGGTCGCTGAAGCTCGACTACGATACCCTGCAACGACGGTTGGACGGTCGTGGTGGAGCACGGGGTAAGGCCGCTGACGCTCGGAAAAAGCGTCCTCGTGGCGGTGCGGGGGCGTTCGTGGAGTTGGCTCCGGTAACGAATATCAGTCCGCAGGCGGAATGCGAATTGGAATTCGAAAACGGCCGCGGCACGAAGCTGACCCTGCGTTGGAAGGGAAGCACACCGCCCGACCTGGCTGCGCTCAGCCAACTGGTCCGCCAGGAGTAGCGGCCATGCTGCAGATCACCCCGCACATGCGTCTGCTGGTGGCGGTCGAGCCGGCTGATTTTCGCAAGGGCATCGACGGGTTGGTACGGCTGTGCAAGGACGTGCTCGATGAAGATCCCTTGGAAGGCGCCGTGTTCGTCTTCCGCAACCGCCGGGGCAGCCTACTTGGCTTGGAAAAACCGGATAGCGGCTCAGGTCGAACTCGCACACGGCACGTTCACTTCGACGTTGGTTGCCCGCCGAGACGGGCTCGATGCTGCGCTCTTTTTCAGCGGGCATCGGCATGCGGGCGAGAACCTGGCGGCGGTGCTGCGCGATCGCCCGGAAGAACTGGCTGCGCCGATCCAGATGTGCGATGCGTTGTCGCGTAACATGACCGATGAACTGCGAACGATCGTGGCCCACTGTCTGGCCCACGCGCGGCGGAACTTCGTGGACCTGGTCGACGTGTTCCCCGAAGAGACGGAGTATGTGATCCGGCAGCTCAGTCACGTCTACCGCGTGGATGCCGAGGCGCGGCGTAAGGGATTGTCTCCCCAGAAGCGGCTGGCGTTGCACCGAGCCAAGAGCCAGCGGGTGATGGACGGCCTGCACAAATGGCTGACCCGGCAATTGGACGACCGGCTTGTGGAGCCGAATTCAGCGCTGGGGCAAGCGATCAACTACATGCTCAAGCACTGGGAGCGGCTGACCCAGTTCTTGCGAGTTCCCGGCGCTCCTCTGGATAACAACGTGGCCGAGCGTGCGCTGAAGAAATCGATTTTGCACCGCAAGAACTCGCTCTTCTATCGCTCACCCAACGGAGCAGAGGCGGGGGACGTCTACATGACGCTGATCCATACGTGCGAATTGAATCGCATCAATCCTTATCAGTATCTGGTAGCGCTCCTTCGCCACGCCGACGACGTGGCCTCCCAGCCCCATGCCTGGCTCCCTTGGAACTACGCCCAGCGTCAAACCGTGCTTGCCCAGGCGGGCATATCCCCCGAAGCATTTAAATCCAGCCACCCGCCAGCACCGGCAGCCCGCTAGTTCTGGGCAATCGCCCCCTGCCACCACCACAAGCACCAACACCACCACCATCTAGGTCGCTCAGGCCACCAATCACCCGCCCAATTCCATCCATGATTCTTCCAGCCCGCACGCTTACCGCAAACTCACGATACAGATACCGGGCAAAATCCTCGACAAACTGCTTCACTTCCACATGATCGCCCCGCCACAGCGGCACTTAGTCCATGTACTTGCGCAGGATGGTCGAACCAAGCGACTGGATCAGGAATTCCTCGCTGCGCAGCCGCTTGCTGGCTCGCACGGCCAGCGGATCGCTGCCGGTCAAACGAATGCGCTCGCACGTGATCGGAGCCGACGGATTCGCCTGCACGGGCACCACCAGCCACTGATATGTTTCCGGCATTCGCGCTCTGACGGTTTCATCGGCCGCCTGGCGCTCCGTTTCCGCCTGCTTGACCTGGAGGTTCAAGACCTCTTTTTCCGACGGCATAAACAAATTGCACGTCTTGTCGCAGAGGAATCGAATTGATCACTGTAAATCAGCGAAGATCAACGTTCCCGTATTCCGACCGCGCACTCCCAGAAAAACAAGCCCCAGCGGAGCCAAAACAAACCAGCCCGGGGGCAGAGCGTCGCGGCGACGCCGCAGAGCGCCGCCCCGGGGTCCCGGTTCCCCACCGCAACCAACGCCCAGTAGGGGCCCAACAAAACAACTCGCTCGACATCAGTGTAAATCAGCGGAGATCAGTGTTCCCCTTGCCGTATGAACTTAAACGTGGTGGCGGGCCGGCACCGTCACGAACTTCGCGTCGTCGATTTCCGGTTCCCCGTCCCAGCGGTAGGCGCACAGACAGCCGCTTTTGGCCACGCTGTAATCGAGGCAAGCGACGTTGGGGGCAAGCCGTGTTGGGCGTTGGGCCCGCAGCCAATAGTGCCCGAAGAAAACCGGCGGTGCATCGGCGGGATAGGGCATAACGTCGCCAAAAGCGCTATTCGGCAACGAATCATCGGGCAGACTGTCGTCGCTCATCAAAGCGTAACTGCGAACCGTCTCGTTTTCCGGTGGCCGGTACCATTGAATCCGCAGTGCCGAGCGGGCGTGCCCGTCCTTGTCTAGAAAAGAGATGCCGTTCGGAAGTTCAATCTCCTTGCCCTTAACGACCTCATCGACTGCCTGGAACAGTTCGGAGCTGCGGTCGGTTGCCTGCAGCAAAAACTCGGTTGAAAGACCGCCAAATTCCCGCAGAGCCGTTTCGATCACTCCCAGTTGTTTGGGATTCCAGCAAGCGTGAACGACCCGGACGCCGTCGAGTTCCAGCCAAATTGGCAGCCTGCGGAACCATTCGAGGTGATCGGCCAGTTCGCTTTCCGGGACTTGTTGCAGTGTGGACGAGTGTTGCTTGAAGTTCTTTTCGGAGTGATCGCGGAGGAACTTGCCGGGTTGATTGGGGTGTGGCGTATGGAATGCGAGCGCATTGAACTCATGGTTTCCGATCACGGCGACCGCGGCGTGCGATTCGCACATCGCCCGAGCGATGTCGAGCACCCTGCGGATCTGACGTCCCCGGTCGATGAAATCACCGACAAAAACGGCCGTCCGCGATTTGTGTCGGTAAACCCCCTCGCGCCGTTGATACCCCATTGCCTCCAGCAGTTCGACCAGTTCATCCGCATGACCGTGAATATCACCGATTAAATCGTACATGATGCGAGGTCCCCTCTACTCTCCTGAATTCTAAGCGGAACAGTTCCCTCCCGCCAACACGGCCGCCATCAGCCGCAGCACGCCGCGCGTTCGCTGGAACTTGACCAGCGTCGACCAGCCGCCGTAGAGCTGATCGAAAATCTCCGGATGGATCGGAAAGGCCGCCTGAATCCGCCGCTCGTAATCGGCCGTCTGCGTGAATCCAGGGACAGGCGCGACGTGTTGATGTCGAGGATGTTTGAGAAAAGCAGTTCGCGTTAGTTTGACGCACAAGGCTCCGGATTCAGCACCCTCTCCAGCAGATCTTGAATATACGTCCCGCTGTCTTCCTCCTGGAACAGAATGTGGCGGGCCTGCAGGTCCGCCTTTTCCATGTCCCAAAGCATACGCATGGTGTGGGAAGGAGTG
Source organism: Gemmatales bacterium (assembly GCA_026004675.1). Lineage (GTDB taxonomy): Bacteria > Planctomycetota > Planctomycetia > Gemmatales > Gemmataceae > BPJP01. The sequence goes on along the minus strand of BPJP01000017.1, from coordinate 5,718 downwards.
TTGGACACGAGAAACGAATGCAGTTTGATGTTCTGGTCGCCAAGTCGCGATTCGATCTCTTTGATCGTCTGGTAGAACTGAACCTTTGGATCGTCGGGGCCGATGTTCCGGATGCCCTTGGGATCGATAAACACGACATGCTGCAGGCCTTCGACCAACAGCCACAAGATGAAGTCCGGATGAAAGTTGCCGGCTTCGAAGAAACCGACGCCGCGGCCCTTGCTCAAATTGCGAAGCAAGTACAGCTCTTTGTCCTCGAAGAATCCCTCATTCTGGTCGCAAAACGACTTGAGATCCTCGACGAAGCGAGCTTCGCCCTGATTCAGTGGCAGCGGAGTAATCTCCACAACCCGTTCTCGGCAATGCAGTAGTGGTTGATATAGATGGCTGCCGAACCAGATCGCCTTGAGGGTGCGAAACTCCCACGGTTTGAACTCGCCGCGCTCGATCAATCCTTTCAGCTCTTCCAGTTTGGCGACGATCTCCTCCTGCGACTGATCGATCATGATTCGATAATACGGGTCGTCGGGCGACTGACCCGCACCCAACAGGTTCGGATCGGTATCTTCGACGTCGTGGTACTCGAGATGGGGAAGTTCCCATTCTTTCTTGCGAAACGTGTAGTACCGCTCGGTGTACTTCTTTAACAGCGCCAGTGCGATCTCTTCCCACAGCTTCACTTTCTCGAACGCATCGAAAGCCATCTCTTCGGCCGGGATCAGAAGCTGGTACCAACTCGCATCGGCAAGTAGTTCGGAAATCCCATCGCGCGTCAGATTCAAATTGTGCCATCCGCGCTCGGCTTTGAATTGCTCCAGCTCGAAGTACAGTCGATCCACATCGAGCATTGCCGTATGCTGCGCCGTGAGATGAGCCTGGTTGGGGCGTTCGGGAGAATCGTCTTCGCCAATGCCCGAGGATTTGATCGCCTTAATCTTGGGATACCAATTCAACACCACCTTGTTTCTCTGCAGGTATTCCGTCGACGGGTCGCGGGCGGGATCAGGGCCTTGAATCGTCGGCACAGGCCCGAGCTTTCTGAATGCATCACCAAACTCCGTACTCACACCATTGATCGTCTTTTTCAGACGAATCGTCTTCAAGGAGCGCTTGCCAAGGTTCCTGATGACCGGGAGCAGAAACTCAACCCGGTCGTCGTTTGTCGGCAATCCCTCTTCTTCCAGATGCCTACGGAATTCGGCCATGTAGTCGGCACGTATACCGAAGATCGCCAATGTCTCCAGTACGTTGATATATTTTGGCTGTTGCAGGCCAACCGGTAACTCAGTACGGTTGCTCCGTTTGAGGCTCATCCGGTATCCCTTCAGTCGCACGCCGCGTCCGAAAAGCTGGATGATCTGGGCTCCTTCTCCGCGGCCAATGTTCATCAACCCCATCGTGCTGACGCGCCAACTGCTCCACCCCTCCGTGAATTTTCTGGACCCGATCAACACGTTCACCGTCGAATCGGGCTTATTGATTTCATGAAACAACGAACTGGAAAACTCCCGTTCACCTGTCTTCATTCCGTGCTTTTCGCACAGCTTCACGAGCTTCGAATCATCGCCCACGTTGATCACGCCAAAGGCATCATTCTCGGCGCCCAATCGCAGAGCCACTTCGCCCGTCGCTCCCTTCAGATTCTCGACGTACAGCACCCCGCCTCCGGGAGCGTTGAAGAGCGTGGCCAGCGTGTCATCATAAATCTGCGAAGCGGTTAGGCCGGTCGTGTTGAGGTACGTAAAGCGGCCGGCAAACAGGTTCTTGCCGTTGGCCGTCACCAGCCCCTGGTTCAACACCCGCTCGATTCGCTCAATGCTTTCGTTGCGATTCGAAACGTAGCGGGCAAGAAACTTCAGAATCTCGACGATGTCGGACGCATCTCGATTGGCGAGCGTCTGGGTGACGCTGCCGCCGACGAAAATCCACAGCGGCTTTTCGATGTTGAACGGGCGAAACTCAGCCTCGTGTTCGCGATACAACCGCTGTTGCTGATAGAACGTCAGCAGGCAGGCGACTAGATACAGCTCCAAATGCTGCGCCTGCGTGTCATCGTCAAGATTGAGGATCTGATAGTCTTTGCCGAACCCGTCGCCATAGAAATAACGGTACGAATAATTGAACAGAATGCTCTTGGCATACAGATCGGTCAGCCCGGCGTTTCCCGAAACGGCCTGTTGAAATGTTGCAGAATACTCGAACGAAAAACCGTCTTCGCACAACGCGTTGCGGGCCTTGAGCCACGCGCCGTCCTGGCCGCCGCTGGTTCCGCGGTGCCCTTCGTCCACCAGCACCAGGTTGTTTCCCTCGAAGGCGTCGATTGCGACCGTCTTGTCACCCATTTCCTCTTTGAGTTTGGTGACTTCAAGGATCTCCACTGACTTGCCGGCGAACAGGCCGCGGCCGTCCTTGTTAAAAATCTCCGCGTCGATTCCGGCCGCCTCGAACTCTCGCAGGTGCTGTTGACTCAGTCCTTCGTTCGGCGTGAGCAGCAGAATACGGTTCAGCTTCCGCCCTCGGTGCACTTCATGATTGTCGGGCCGGGCCAGATAGTGCTGGTACTGCAGGATGTTCGCATGCATCAGCAGCGTTTTGCCGCTGCCGGTGGCCATCCAGAACGCGAGCTTGTTGAGCTGCGACCAGGATTCCGTCGAATCATCCAGCTTAGCGATCTGGTCCGCTTCCGGCTTGTCTTCGTTGTACCTGTCGATTTGCTCGTTAATGGCCACCAACAGCGCGTCCGGATCGCGGAAGTACCGGTCCAAATAGATTTCCGTGAACAGCAAGGCCAGATATTGAAAATACTTCCAGACGATCGGCTGTTCGCCACGGGTGATTCGCGGCTGATTGAGCTGCAGCGTGTGCCGCACGATGTTCTGATCGTATTCCAACAGCAATTCCGTCGGCAGGTCGGTCAGTTCGGGAAAGTGCGCCGTCAGCGCGTGGTGAAAACGATGCACGTTGTTCTCGTCGAGACCTTCCAGCGACTCATTCCTCAGATGCTCCGCCAGTCTGTCGAGACTGTCGACGTTGAACAGAGACAAGAGCCACTGATTCAGCACCAGCTTGTACGGAAACGGCACTTGCGGTCGGTTGTTTCGCGAGCGCTGCCGAGCCGGTCGGGTTGCCGTCGATCCTCGTGTCCTTCTTTTTGCCATTTGCTTTCTCACGTGTTTCCGCTGGAGCCACTACGCAACACGAATCGGGCGCGTTCAATGCGCAGCATCTCAAAGGGTGTCACCACCCGAAGTTTCAACGCAATACACACATCGGGTATTTTAACTTTGTTCACGGTAGCGGCGGGGCGTTCATGGGTAACGACGGCGAATTGTCCTGCCAGAGCCTGCGCTATCAGGTAGTAGTCCGCTTTCTGGAAAAATGTGTTTTTCGCAGCCGGTGTGTACGGTTGTTTTTGCACCCAGGCAGAAACCTTGCCCATGGCCTTCAGCGTCTTCTCGTCCGGCTGGATAAAGAACGAGTCTTCGCACGCCTCGGCCCATCCGGTCAACTCATCGTCCTGTACCATGAGTTCGTCGTGGACTTTTTCGATGCTAAACACCGTGCCGTTCTCGTGCGCGAGTAGCAGCCAGTCCCAGAACGCCGGGCAGAAGTCGAATCCATAATGCAGATTTTTCGCCGTGATAAATACATTGGCATCCAGCAGGTACCGCATCAGACAACTCCCAGTCGCTCGGCTTCCTGGAACAGGGTTGCTGTCTTGCGAACACCGAGAATATCGAAGGCCTCGGTGAACGGCGTCTGGCCTTCGAGCGTGCTGGTGATGACCGCCGTGGCGAAACGCTTGCCTACGCGAGCCCCCAGCGTGTTGTAGAAGTCTCCGCCACCAGACCCTTTGGGTTTCAGATGCCGCAGCCGCTCTAGCTCCGCGCGATACGCTGCTGTGAATTCTCGTTCACTGGCGAACCCAACGTCCTTTAGCCGTCGGAGCACAACGAGCGTGCTGACCTTGAAGTATCGCGCCAATCTGGCGGCAGCTTCGGCAAGCGGTTCCCCTTCCTGCAACTGGCGCGCAACGATCTCCGCGGGAGCAAGCAACTCGGCCGCCACGGCGTTGCACCATCGTTCCACACGGCGGCCTGGAACCACGGCGACATCGACGTCTGAGATTCCGGATTTGCCAAGCCAAAGATGAGCCAATTCGTGGGCCAGCGTAAACATCTGAGCCGCCTTGGTGTCCTTTTGGTTGATGAACACCAAAGGGGCCAAAGCGTCCGCCAGCGCAAAGCCACGGAATTCTTCGGGGTCTAACGGCCGATGCGAGTTGCTGCCGACCACGCCACTGACCATAACCAACACGCCCGCCTGCTCAGCCAGCCGGATGAACTGCCGCAAAGCATCCGTCCATGAGCCGATATCCCGGCGTGATTCCATATCGAATTCGAGGGTTCGCCGCATGTCTGCGGCAACCTCGACAACGTCGTCCGACAGTTCCGCCGAGCCGACGAACGCGACCTCCGGCTCGCCGTTCATCAGCGCATATTCGCGATACCAGTTCTGCCGTTGCTGGCACAAATAAATCGTGTCCAGCAGGTTAGTGCTGGCGTGTTCGATTCCTCGGGAACCCATGACGCGAAAATCGGGGATCGGCAACGATTCCACGGGTGGCGCATCCAGAAAAAAGTAGCCGACGCCCGTATGCGTCGCGCGGGCAAACGCCTCGAGCTGCCTCAGCGTCGGAGACGCTTTACCCGAAAGCCAATCGGATAATTTTTTTAGATCCTTCTTGCGGGAAAGCGACGCAACGTCGGTTCCGGAACGAGCCATCGCCCAGTGCAACAGTACGGGTTGGACGCGCACGCGACTCATGCCTCGGCCTCCGCGAACATCAGTCGATGAAAATCGTCTTCGATCAGTCGGACTTTCCAGGTGTCGTCGGGGGCGCGGAGGTTTTCCAGGTTGTTCGTGCCGTTGACGTAGATCAGGTCGAATTCGCTGTCTTTGCTCGAGTAACCCTGTTTGGTGAACCACTCGTCGAGCACCAGATTGTCCTGCTCGACGCCTTCGGGGTCCTCGCCGCCGGGGCGGTTGCGCCAGATGACCAGCGTCTTGCGACCGTCGCGGGTGGTGCCGGTGACCGTGCGGAACCAGTGGCAGTTTTCAGTTTTCAGTGATTCAGTTTTCAGTTTCCTCCCCGCACCATCTTCTTCCTGAACACTGAAAACTGAACACTGAACACTCCTCAACCGTCCTTTCACGCGAAGTCGCCCTTCTTTGTCACGCTCGAACTTGGCCGTAAAGCACTGCGGGGCGGCGATGTGGTCGACGACCAGGCCGATCAGCCAGTTGAAGGTTTCGATCAGGTCGACGTTCGTCTCGCGCGATTCGTCCGAGCCGGGGCGTTTGACGTTGAGCGTGTAGGCGGTCGGATCGGTGAACTGGGCGATGTTCAACAGCGACTGGCTGCCGCGGGTTTCGACATCCAGCATGTAGCGGAGCATGTACTGCTCGCGCAGGCGGTCGGGACCTTGCGCCTCGGCCATGTCGAGCAGGCTTTGCTGTTCTTTGGTACGCTTGAGTTGCAGGTTGTTGAGCGTGTCTTCGTACGATTCGAGGCGGACGTATTTGATAATCCGCGGACTCCGCTCGGCTTCTTCGTCGGTCGCCAGCCGTTTCGGCTTGCCGTCCTTCCATTCCGGCGAGAACGTCACCTTCTTCAGCCGCGGCAGCAGGACCGTATCGAAGTAGTCCCCCATTTCG
>BPJP01000016.1 GCA_026004675.1 Gemmatales bacterium | reverse complement strand
TAGTGCCATGATCCGTTTCCAATGGATTTCGGATAGGCTGCAAACCCCTTGAGCATCAGGAGTTCCGGAAACCGCTTCTAAGCGGCCCAAAGCGGGGTGTGGCTAAAAGTGGGTACAGTTTTCCGAAGTGTACCTACTTTTGGCGTGTGACTTTTCTCACGCCGGAATTGTCGCTCTACGGCGAACTGACGCTACCGATGACTGTGCATTTCGTAGCGTCAGTTCTAGCGTCATTCACTTTACGCTTTGCTACCAACAACTTAGGTCATGATGACGCTAATGACGCTGAAATCGGCCAAACCGTATCCCATCTTACCGGCAAAACGCTTGCCGTCAACTTGCATATGCACGCCGAAACGCATTTCTGCATACGCGTCTCAATTTCGAAGACGCATTTTACGGCTGATTTCGTTGGTCTCAGGTTGATTTTCTGCCTTCTCGCTCACGGCTATGTGCATACCGGCTGCCCATTGTAGAGACGCGAGCACACGGTGGTTGCCAAATCGAACTCGGCACGTTGTCGAGGCCACCCGGCTCGGTCTCCCAATGGGAGCCCTTCAATGCCCGACAACCAAGCCAAGATAACTAACACACGAAACGGTGGCAATCGCGAAGCGACACCGACCGCACTCGACGATGCGAACGCAGCCAACGCCGCCGAAAAACGCACGGATAAAACCAAACAACCAGGTCCGATTCTCAATGCCGCCGCGATCGTGGGAATCGCACTTGAAGAAAAACTGGAGTTGTTTATTGACCAATATCAAGATGCGTTCGCGTGGATTCCCGTCTACGACCCAGTACCGCATGATGAAACGATCCCGCTTCGTTCCAAGTCATTCCGAAGTCACCTTGTAGGGCTGATCAAGGCAAAGACGTCGGAGACGCCACGCCTTTGTGACCTCCACCGAGCCACCGACATGCTGGAACTGCAAGCGTTGCGGTCCGGCCGCCGCGAACTCGCAAACCGAACGACCGTGCATGAAGGCAAAGTCTTGATCGACGTCGGTGATACCGCGTGGAAAATGATTGAGGTTTCACCGGAAGGTTGGTCACTCAAGGCTCACGATCAGCCTCGCTTTTTTCGAGTTCGGCATCATAAGTCGCTCGGCCCAGCCGGAGCGAGGAGGCTCACCGCAGGAACTCTTCGATTTCGTGCATATCGACGACGAAGAAGACAAGTTACTTCTATTGCCGTGGATGCTCTCGGCATTTCACCCCGGAGTTCCCAGCCCCATCTTGGCGTGGATCGGCCAACAGGGTTCAGCGAAGACCACGCGATGCAGCCGCGTGCGAAGCCTGATCGATCCCAGCGAGACGGCGATGCTGGGCGACATGGAAATGAGCCAACTCTTCCTGACTTTTCAAAACCACGCCGTTCCCTGCTTCGAAAACGTCAGCAGCTTCAATCGTAAGACGGCAGACATGTTCTGTCGAGCCGTTACCGGCAACAGTGTCGAGCGACGAAGGCCTCTACACGGACCTCCGAACAGGTTTTGTACTCGTTTCGTCGAGCGATCATGATCAACGGCATCGATCTGCCGTCCTCACGTCCAGACTTTCTGGATCGATGCCTGGTGTTCCACTGCAAGCGAATGGAGGTGTTCAAGCCGCTTCAAGAATTGAACGCGGCATTCGAACGGGCACGACCTCGATTGCTCGGTGCACTCCTTGATCTGCTGTCTAAGACGATGCAAGTCCTGCCAACGACGCCGTCTGCAACCGACTTCCGGATGGCCGACTTCGCACAATTCGGGCGAGCAGTCACCCAGGCCCTTGGTCGTCCGGTTGAGGAGTTTGACAAAGCATACCGACTCAACCTCGATCATCAAAGCCGAGAGTTAGTTGTCGATAGTCTGTTCGCACAGGCAGTTTCGAAGTTTGCCCTTGGCTTTCGGGAGGGTGACGCGTGGACGGGGAGTACGCAGGACCTTCTCAAGGGAATTCTGAAGACGGCAAAGGACAACGGCTTGTCGCACAAGGACAAGTCATGGCCAGGATCGCCTCGATGGGCCAGCAGCCAATTGCGTGAACTCGCTCCTGCACTCGGTGCAAATGGTGTCATTGTCGAGCAACTGAAGCGGGCAACGAACTGCCGGCCGTGGAAAGTCTACTGTCGAGAATCGTCACCATTGAATGGCTCGCCAGAGTCTCCACAAAAGTAATTACCGCCTCCACCGCAGTTTTGTTTAGCACTCGAATTATCTTCCCTAGCTTCGAAGGAACCCCGATATGCCCACCAATCTTCCCACACCAAAAGACATTGAATCTTGGATCCCGCGTCACCTCGACGAGATCGTGGGTTGTGAAGATGTCCGAGAGCATTTCCGCGACTGCCTCCGTCTTGAGGGGCGTGGTCAGAACACCCCTCGTCACGGGTGTGTCCGGCTCAGGAAAAACGGCGATCATCAAGGCATTCGTAAGCAGTCTCATGTGCGGTTTTCGCAATCCCGTCTCACAGATTCCGTGCGGCGAGTGCGAAGCGTGCAGGAATTTTGACGTCAATTACGATGAAGTTGGGCTCTTCGCAGCCCTGCAGACCCGTGCTCTTGCCAGCGGCAAACCGGTCAACTTTGTCCCCGTTGATTGTGGTAGGGTCACAGAAGCTGAACTTCGGAGTCTACTTGACCAGCGTAGAAAGCTCGGCGGCGACTTCATTTACTATCTCGACGAAGTCCATCGACTCATTAGGCGCAACATGCACGATATGCTGCTAATCTCGATGCAGCAGCGTGACGCAGTGTGGATTGGATCAACGTCTGAGCATGAAAAAACTCGGACGCACGTTCCGTCGGCGGTTCTCGGCAGAGGAAGAGACATCTCTTCCTTCGACCGATGAACTTGTCCGTTTTCTGGAGTTGCGATGCCGACACTGGGAAATCCGTTTGGAAGATGACAGCGTGCTTCCGCTTGTGGCCCGCCGTTCCAAACGAATCACAAGTGAAGCAATCAGTGTGATCGCGAGGGCCGCCGGCAAACGCGATCGACAACTTACCCGCGAATTGGTTCTGAAGCAATTCGATTGAGAATTGAGCGTTTCGTTTGACCCACGCAACAAGGAGAAATTCCGTGACAGACGATCACCGAAGACCTGAGATTCCGGAACTTCCGTGGACCGAGGACGACCTGAATCGCCTGGTCGAGATTACCGAAGACTCTTCACATCTGGAGAAGCTCTGTACACAGCTGGCCGAATTCGGAGAAGGAGGAATCGCACTGATCAATCCCGCTGCCATATGTCAACGGCCAACCAATCCGTATTGCGTTGGACGTTGTCTCCAAGACGCCTATGCGGACGCAGGCGGGACAGAGTGTACGTCTGAGGCAGTTTACCGCCAGAGTATCAAACGGCAATTCGGCATGCTCCCGAGAATCTTCGAAGCGGTCCAGGAATTCCTTTTGACGGTGTCAAACGACATCCGCACGCAATACCCGGACTGGACGATTCTTGATGCCGAAGAAGCGTACTGGAAGGATCGCAACGAGGAAGCTTGTTACTACTTTCCCGGACCGTTCGGCTGGGCTGTTGTGGGTCTTCTGAGGAAGAAGTTCGCGATGGAACACCCGGAGGTACTGATGACGGAAACGTAGGACACGACACGCTGCCATTGTGCGACTCCTGCGATTCAACACGGCGTGGATGGAGCAGTGAGTTCCATGGCCCCAAGTGGCTACGGAAGTCTCGTCCGGCCCGGTACGAATCAGTCGATTCGGGGTGAAAGGTGGAATCAAGACCACCATCACGAATCCGAGGCACCATTATGGCAGGTTCTGAACGAGTCATCGCAAGCTCATCCAAGCAGGATGTCGTCATCAAGGAATACCATGTCGATGACTCATCCTGGCCTTGGAGCACACTCCTGAACTTGGTGCCGCACGATGTGGAAGCTGAGCATAACCCTGGTCGTGATGAGGCTATGGAAGTTGTGTTCAAGCTCATCATGGAGGACGCATCCGTCTTTGGACTCACAAATGTGTTCAGCAACCCAGTCAGTTGCGTCACGGCCAAGAAGCCATCCAACCTATTCTTCCGTGAAGCCCGCAAAGCACAGGCAAGATGGTTCCGACAAGTTCGGGACATTCTCGGAAGCAGCGGACGCGTCAAACGGACCGTCAGAGACATGACGCCCGTTATTCGCCAACTGTCTCACACTGGCGTGCTGGTCGTGGACGGTAAACACGTACTTCCCAACCAATGGCCAGATCGACGGGATGAACAGAAGCTGCGGAATGTCACGGGCCACCAATTCGGAAGACTGCTCGTTGTTCAAATGCTCAAGCGTAGCTCCTGCCTTTGCCGGTGCGATTGTGGACAGGAGACCGTCGTCAGGCGGTCGCATCTCATCAATGGGTCCACGCGTTCGTGCGGATGCCTGAAGGACGAGTTCGAGGCTCGGCAGAAACGACGTAAGGATCAGAGACGCTGGATTCATTCCGGTCAGTTGAGACCACAAGACTAAAACACCCGCCACATTGGCCGGCGGACAACAAATTGGCCTATCGCTGCCCTATGGCAGTGAGCGATCGGATTCACGCCCGCGATGCGTGAACTCATACAGGACTCAACCGTCGGAGTTCGACGGTCCTGGAGAGGAGACCGAGAGCCCTCCCGAAAGAGAAGAAGTAGAAAGAAAAGCAAACGAAGTAAAACCGAAACGAGTCGAGAAACGAGAATCAGGAGTCGGAGTGAAAGGACCTTCGGTCCGAAACGAGTACGAGTCTGTGTCGAGAGTATTTTGAGGAGACGAAAGAGGGACGAACCGAGTACGGGCCAGACGGCCGGTACCGAACGAACCTGATCGAGAACAGGGCCAGCCAATGGATGAGGACAGCCAGCAGCGTTCCGCTGAGGCACCGCGAACAAGGGCAAGGCCCAATCCAAACCCTGGACCAGTTGAACGGAAAGCCGACGCGTGACCGCATAGCGGCAGGCAAGGCGAGCACGGCAACAGGTCATGTCCAAAATCGATGACAGAGACAGCACCATAAGCGGTGCAGTCCAAAGGAGAACCCAATGTCACATTCAACCACAAACAAGCCACCAAACACGGCCGAAACGCCGGGTCGCGATCACGCTGAGAAGACGAGAGACCTCCACGTCAAAGGCGTGCCGGAGCCAATCTGGATGCGGGCACGGTGCAACGCCACCAACAGCGGAATGACGTTCAAGGACTACATGATCGCCCTCCTGGCCGGAAGTAACCCTTTCGTGAATAGCCGGCAGTAATTGTCCTGGAGACCAAGGGGCCAACAGAGTTCGCGGTCCGCCACGGTGCTTTCCTTTCGATTCCTGGGAGTAGGTAGAAGAACTCGCTGAGATCGACTCAGGAGAAACCCAACCCTATTCAAAGGAAAGAACGATGAGTGAAGTACATCTTCAAGTGCAAGAGGAAGCAGCCGAATCAAAGTCGGAGAATCCAACTCAAGGCTCCACTCCGACCGCAGTCACAGATAAGCGTCACGACGACGAGCAAATCACGCTTGGGTACCACAATGTAAGATGGTTAACCAGGAGCCAGAGCAAGAAACTGCTGGCACAGATGGTAACATTCTGTGGCGTCACCAAGTCGATCGGTGATTGGGCGACTCACGCAGGATTAAGGTTTACCACTGTTGTGGGTCGACTCAAGAGAGGAGACAGCCCACTTAAGGCCCTGACAACAAGCGACACCGAAGGACACTGCTTGCGTAAACTCTCGGACGAATTCATTCAACAAGAAATCAAGCAGGAGATGAAAAGGCGGTCGGGACCTGGGCGGATCATCTTGAGAGGCAAAGATGTTGCCTACGCAACGATCGTCGCCGACCATCGCGTGCTGTATCTTGGGGCATTCGCGACCAAGGACGAAGCTGTGCACGCTTTCAACACCGCAGTCGCACTCCTACCCGACGAGTGGGAAGACACGGATCGAGTACAAGTCGAGACAACTCTCCCTCCGGCACAGTGCCGGCTGATCGAGACGCAAGTCAAGGAGCGGCTCGACCAACACATTCTGGAAAGATCGCCCGAAGGCCGCAACGTGTTCGACTACCCAGCACATATTTCAGTGAACATGCAAGAGTTTCTCTCGTCAGGCTCAGATTGTTAGCGGCCCGGACCGCAAGCACCATTACAATACTGCGAGCTCCGTGAAGATGGATTCATCGTGAAAGCCGAGAGAACGGAAACCCGCTTTCCCAGGCTTTCAATCTTGCCGAGACCAGAGTACAATCTCCTCTGTGATTCCACAAGGATATTTGTGCATGGCGAAGCGGAGAGTGCTGGTTCAGTGGATTGGACATAGCGACCTGAGAGGGCTCGCCGGGTCGCTGTCCGCCAGTCGGGCGAAGAAGATTCTCGACCGCATCAAGCCCGATCCTGCGTCAGAAGGCAACGTTGGACCGACCAAGACACTACTCACCACTCAGACGTTCGACGCGATCCGTCTCCTCAGCAACTACGACTCGGAGTGGAATGGGTGGTTTCAAACCTGGGTTGGTCAGTCGGCTGAGATCATCGAGGTCGAACTCGCGAAGCCCACGGACTACGCCCGGATCTTCGAAATCACCGACCGTGAACTGTCGGGATTGAAGGAGCAGAAGTCCTGGGCGGAGACGGAGCTCTGTCTCCACCTGAGCCCTGGCACGCCGGCAATGACGGCGGTACTTTTGCTGTTAGGCAAGACGCGGTATCCAGCCACATTCTACGAAACGTCGCGGGACGGGAAGTCGTGGGTGACTGATGTCCCATTCGACCTCATCGACGTCATCCCTGAAGTCCTGAAAAACCCGGATACGCACCTTCAGCACCTGGCATCCGAGTCGCCATCAGAAGTTGAGGGGTTCGAGGACATCGTCGGCGACAGCCGGGCTGTCCGGGACGCGGTAGGGCGAGCAAAGAGAGCAGCCATTCGTGGAGTCTCTGTGCTCCTGCTCGGCGAAAGTGGCACGGGCAAAGAGATGTTCGCCCATGCCATCCACCAAGCCAGCTCAAGAAGAACCAAGCCGTTCAAAGCGATCAACTGTGCGGCTCTTTCAAAAACCTTGTTGGAGTCCGAGTTGTTCGGGCATGCCAAGGGAGCATTCACCGGAGCCGACAAGGAACGCAAGGGAGCATTCGAGGCGGCTCACGAAGGTACCATCTTCCTGGACGAGGTCGGTGAATGCGATCTGGAAACTCAAGCCAAATTGCTCCGAGTGCTGCAGCCCATTACCGGGGAAGGTCCAGCCATCCGAAAAGTCTGTCGTCTTGGTGAGGAGACGGACCGCACAGTTGATGTCCGAATCATCGCAGCGACCAATCGCGACCTGCACGAAGCCATCACGGCCGGCAAGTTTCGTGAAGACCTTTACTACCGGTTGGCGGCAGTCACCATTACGCTTCCACCGCTGCGGGATCGACGGAGTGATATCCCGAAGATCGCGGAACACCTGTTGGAGCTGATCAACCGCCAGTTCGACGCCGAAGAACCTGGCTACAAGCACAAAAGTCTCTCTGCATCCGCAAATGCATTTGTGAAAGAACGGGATTGGCCCGGCAATGTGCGGCAGCTCTACAACGCCCTGGTCCAAGCCGCTGTTCTGACTGACGGGGACAAGATTGGACGTCGCGAGCTCGCTGCGGCGTTGGGGGAAATGCCTGATAAGATCTATGGCAGCCGCCAACTCACCGACCGTCCGCTGGGCGATGGTTTCAATCTCGAAGCCTACCTAAACTCCATACACAAGGCGTATTTAGAGCGAGCAATGGAAGAAGCCGGCGGCGTCAAGGCTCAGGCAGCTAGGCTGTTGGGGATGAAGAACTACCAGACACTTGACGCCCAGCTCAAACGTCTGGGCGTGCATGGAAATTGGGAGTCAGCAAAATGAAGAAAGAAACAACGAAATCTATTGCTGGATGAATTGGCACGCCGCGTGCTTTACCAGTCCGGCATGTTGCGGAACAGTTACCTGCTCATGAAATCACAGAACTTCGAGTTCCTTAGGACGAAATGGCCAGAGCTCGCCGGGCTCGGGGGCTTCGCGGAGGCGTACGCACATACCGATGCCGTTGGGGCAATCGCCAAGCTGAGGATGTTTTGTGAGCAGGTCGTTGAGTGGATTCACTATGACCAGCGGCTCCCAAGGCCATACCAGGCAAACCTCAGCGATCTACTGGCCAATCAGCCGTTTCGTGATGTCGTTCCGGAAGTCGTCCTGTCCAAGCTGCATGCTCTTCGCAAGGAAGGCAACAAGGCTGTTCATGGCAACGTAGGGAACACCGAATTTACTGTACTGGTCCTGACGAACGAAAGACTGTCAACATGCACGACTACTCGATGCGAGGACACCCGCGGGAGCGGCTGATTTTCGTCCTGGCTGCCGCTGCGTTCTCCATCATGCCCCTGATTACAACTCTCAGCGGATGGCTTGGCGTCGGACTGGCCGTCACGAACTTCACCATATTCGGGGTGCTTTTTGTCCTGTTTGACCGGTTTGTCTGGCGAACCTGGGCCGTCCGCCGGCTATTTGGACTACCCGACCTGAACGGCAAATGGATCTGCCATGGGCGTCAGTTCGATCGCAACGGGAATGTCACACAGGAGTGGGAAGGAGTCGCGACTATTGTCCAAACGTGGTCCCGGATCTCCGTTGCCATCTATACGGAGACTTCCCGATCACGAAGTGGTCCGGCGAGCATCGAGCGGGATGAAGGCCACGGAGTCAAATTGGTCTACACGTACCAAAATGAACCGGCTCCCGGTCAGCCAAATCTCAATCCCCACCGAGGCACATGCGAGCTCCTGTTCAGCGAAGACTGCACGGAAGCCATTGGGACATATTTCAATGACCACAACCGCCGCAGCTTCGGAGAACTGAAACTGACCCGGAGCTAAAACAAACCGAAGGAGCGACCCAAAGGATGAAACGCCCAAATTTTATGCGTGTCGACCGTCTGCAACGCCTACGTGCCCGCCGCACCGACCCCACCGATCCGATGGAGAAGTACGCTCGTGCGAACGAGGTGTACGACCGGATGACGGAGACAAGCAGTGCTGTGAAATATGCAATCGGGGCGATGCAGCCAATCGATCCGACCTACACGCATAACACGTACAACGAGGGCGAGCGGGTTCGGAATCAATTGGAAAAGAACCTTGGAAGCTACAGTATCGTTTGCGACTTCGACTACCAGGGCTCCGTCACCAACGACACGCACATCCGGGCGAAGAGCGACATCGATCTGCTGACGCTCCATTGTGCGTTTGTTTCACTAGAGCCACCTCAAAAACCATCAAGCCCGTACAAGGGCAATCCGGTTGATGACTTATTAATTCTCCGGAAAGCCAGCATTCGCATCTTGACAGATAGGTTTCCCGAAGCCACCGTCGACAGCACCGGCTCAAAATCCGTGGCCATTGAAGGTGGTTCCTTGCGACGCAAGATCGACGTTGTGGCCTCGAACTGGCGTAACACGAACGAGTACGCACGAACCAGACTGAAACGAGATCGGGGTATTCACATTCTTGATGCCCACAAGCGGATTCGCCTTCCGAACCTTCCCTTCCTCCACAACGACCGAATTCACAACAAAGACGAGCGGACGATGGGCGGTCTGAGGAAAGCCATTCGTCTTCTCAAATCTCTGAAATACGACGCCGACGACGGCGTGGACCTATCCAGTTACGACATCGCAGCCATCGTCCATGCCATGGAAGATCAGGACCTTATCGTAATGAAGGGCATGGAGCTGGTGTTGTTGGAGAAATGCAAGCAGTTCCTTGACTACCTGGCCGGCAATCAATGGTACCGGGAGTCGCTAGAGGTCCCGAACGGTACTCGAAAGATCTTTTGCTCGGAAGGAGCCTCACTCACTGGGCTGAATGAGCTCCGGCGGGAAGTCGATCAACTCCATCATGACATCGAGAACGACCTGACCCGCTCCTTCCGTAAACTAGCAGAAGCACGGATTGAATACTCGTAACATCTCGTTTCCTTAAAACTCACAGGATTGAAAGGGTTCATTCACAGCAGATGGCAAAAAAGGGAGATAAAACCCCAGTACAGGCAATTCGCATCTATCTGCTGAAGACATCCGTCAAGCAGTACTCGGACGCTCTACGTGATGATATCGAGTGTGATGAGTACGATCTTGCTCCCGCCACCAAGCTGGACGGGAAGCTATTCTTGAGGAAGCCAATTAAACGAAAAGTGAAGTGGGCAGAGTTTCTCCAGCAGGGAATCCAGGGGAAGATCCCGCCAATCTATTCACTCGCCCACGCGGCTGTGCTGTTCCTCAAGACCGATGGCCGGCTTTTTGCTCTGGTCTTTGGAATGGGGCGGTATTTGCTCAAAGACACAGCCTACGAGGCAGATTTCGGAATACTGTCGGCCCTCAACTCTGTCAATCCAGAGGAGATACGGAGTGCTGATACTTTTCAGTTCGAGGCTGTCGCCGTACACAAGCGAACTCAGACGAGTCGGTCAACATCGTTGGGCGACTTTGAGATCGACGCCGGACGTGAACACTTTCGTTCGATCGCCGGCATATCAAGGACAAAAGACCTTGCAGAGCGAATCTCAGGAACTGAGGGTGGACTAGGCACCAATGTCCGTGTCAAGTTTTCCGATCTGGGCAGCCATTGCAGCAAAGTGCTCAAAGCGTACCGTGCCAAGTCCTACAAAGACGCGTTTCCAAGGTTTGAGAATCTCCGTCGTGTGTCCGACAAGGCGAAGGTTGCGAAACTAGAAGAAAAGCTCATCACACGGCTTCGGAAAAAGCAAATCTCGGGCATTTATCTCTCGCCACCCGAACCTATTGAGTACGACGACTTTGCCGGGTTCTCATTGAGCCCGAAAGGCGAAGTACTCGATGAACTCGAAATTGGCGTCTATCTGGCAACGCGTAAAGACCTCAGCACACTGGATCTGGAGAAACTGAAGCGTGACAGAATTTTCCTCCGCAAGGAAACCGTCGACGAGCCACTTGAAAAGTGGACCGTCTACAAGTCGCTGATCTGCGAGTTCAAAGAAGGCAATCATGTCTACGTTCTGATGAGCGGAGAATGGTTGCGGATATCAGCCAGCTTCGCTGGCGAAGTCAAACAGGTAATCAGCCAGATTCCGGAAGTCGATGTCGGACTTCCCGTACCCAACACTGCCAAAACGGAGCCAGAGTATCTCTCTGAGGTCGAACGGCATGGCGGTGGCCTGATCGTTCTGGATCGAAAGCTCGCATACTGCGAAGAGTCCGGTCACCCCATCGAAATCTGTGATGTGCTGACCAAGAAGCGAGAGTTTGTGCACGTCAAACGCAAGGAGGGTGGTTCCGCGAGTCTAAGTCATCTTTTCCTTCAGGGGAAAAACTCTGCTTTGGCTCTGATACGAGATGGCCACTTTCGGAAGAAAGCTCGAGAGCATCTCAAGCCATTTGGTACGACCGCCGTCAGCCGAGTGCCAAAATCGAAACCAAAGCTGGGCTCTTTTAAGGTCATCTACGCCGTCATGGGCAAGTTCAAGGGAACCGTCGTCGACGATTTACCATTCTTCAGCAAATTGAGTCTAATGAGCGTCGCTCAAGAATTGGGGGAGCGAGGGATTGAAGTGGGCGGTTACGAAGATTGAGACTGGGTAGGTCAACATGGCAAAAGCAGAAGCATCGGTTGAAGAATTGGTTGGCATGATTGAGCGGGGCGAGTTGCGTCTGCCGGAGATGCAGCGGCAATACGTCTGGCAGGCGACCCGCGTTCGCGATCTGATGGACTCGCTCTATCGCGGTTACCCATCCGGAGCAATCCTGGTCTGGGAAACGGATGAAAATGTCCCCCTGCGGGATTTTGCCGTTGAGCAGCAGCAAAGCCCGTACAAGACAACGAAGCTTCTGTTGGATGGTCAACAGCGATTGACGTCGCTTTCCGCGGTGCTGCGAGGCGAGCCAATCAAAGTCCGCTGGCGAAAGAAGCCGATCGATCTGCTGTTCAACCTGGAGCACCCCGACGAATTGCTGTTCATTACCGAGGTCAACGAAGACTCCGAAAATGACGACGACGACGAGACGACGGACGCCACGGAGGACGATCTGCAGGCTCGATTGAACCAGCTCACCTTTGTCGTCGCCACTAAAAAACTGGCAGCCATGCCGAATTGGGTTTCCGTCAGCAAGGTCATGACGACAACCAGCGATGCCCCGTTTCTCAAAAAGGCGGGGGTCACGGCACTCGACGATCCCCGTTACGACAAATACTCGGAACGACTGAAACGACTGCGGGCGATCAAGAAATACGTCTACCGCATGGACGTGCTGGAACGGACGATGTCTTACGAAGAGGTTACCGAAATCTTCGTTCGCGTGAACTCGCTGGGAGCCAAGCTGCGGAGTTCCGATCTGGCAATGGCCCAGATCACGGCGAAGTGGCGTGAAAGCCTGAAAATCTTTGAGGAGTTTCAGAAAGAATGCTCCGACGCCGGGTTCGACCTGGAACTCGGCATTCATGTGAAGAATCTGGTCTCATTTGTCACCGGACAATCCCGTTTCAAGACAGTGGGTCGGTTGACCATCGAGCAGTTGCAGAAAGGCTGGAAAGAGTGCAAGGAAGGAATGCGGTTCGCCATCAACTTTCTGAAGAGCAACGTCCATATCAACAGTCCTGCATTGCTGTCGTCTCCGTTTCTGATGATCTCGCTCGGTTACGCCGGCCACCAGCTTGACTACAAACTGAACCCGCAGCAGGCAGCCGACCTTCGTTACTGGCTGCTGGTTGCCAATACCAAAGGACGGTATTCAAGGGGCTCGTCCGAGACACTCCTTGACCAGGATCTGAATCGGCTGCGGAACGAGAACGGCATCGAGGCTCTCATCGAGACGCTGCGTCTGCAGTTTGGAAAACTGGAAATCGAGCCAGGCGAACTCGAAGGTCGCAACGCCCGCAGTGCCTACTTCAAGACGATGTTTCTGGCGTTCAGCGAAGATGGAGCAAAGGATTGGGTGTCAAACCTGGCGATCTCGTTGTCCCACAAAGGCAAGCAGCATCGTCTGCAGTTTCACCACATCTTCCCCCGAGCGATTCTAAAAGATCGCTTCCGCCCCGTCGTCATCAACGACATCGCGAACCTGGCCTTTATCGGAGGCAAGACCAATCGCAGCATCAGCAGCAAATCGCCTCACATCTACTTTCCCCAGATCATTGAGAAACAGGGAGAGGAGCCGTTCGCTGCCCAGCGCATCCCCACTGCTCCGGAGTTGCTGACGGCTGAGGCATACCCTCAATTCCTCGCCAAACGCCGCAAGCTGATCGCCGAGCGGTTAAACACCTTTCTCGCCGACGCGAGAAATGTGAAATGAAACAAGAGATAACTCCTCACTGAGGACGCAGACATGCTTAAAGCTCTCGAACTTGAAAACTTCAAAGCATTCGGCGAGCGGACCCGCATCGAGTTCGCACCCATCACGCTCATCTTTGGCGAGAACAGCGCGGGGAAAAGTTCCATCCTGCAATCGCTGAGTCTCCTAAAGCAGACACGCGAAAGTCGTGAAGGTGGAGCGTTGCTGCTTCCTCGCGCTGAAACTGGCACGGTTGACTTGGGAAGCTTTCAGGAACTTCTTTTCGACCACGACCAGTCCCGACGCCTGGCGATTAAGCTCAGCATGCGTCTGCCATCGGATAAGGATTCCGAATTAAGGCACATTCGACATTTGTTCTGGCCAAGTTTTTTGCCAGACGTTCCCGATGTCCTGAGCTTCGAAATGCAGCTTCATTGGCCCGAAAACGAAAGGGAAGTGAGTCTGCATCAATTATCGCTTGGCATTGGCGAAGAGGAAAAGGAGTTGGCAAGATTTGCCCCCGTTCAATTAAAGAAAGGCGATACGCGCCGGATGATTGGCCCTTTTTTCTTCTACGGGAGGCATCCTCGACATCCGGGCGATCCTCAAATGCGTGCTGCAGCCTGTCAGTGGGTTACCAATGATCGATCAATTTGGAAGCCGTTATACGAGGCCGCTGCTAGGCGGACGGCTCACATCGTCAAGTCCATCCAGCGACTGCGCAAAGATCTGGAATCGCCTCAGTTTCTTGAACGCGAGGGTTCCTTCTTGGAGTCGAGAGAAGAACGGGAGAAATTTGCTAAGGCCGCAATGGAAGCCGAAGAGTTTTATTCGGCACCGTTGGATGAGGACAAGTTTCTAGAACGAGTGACTGACGCAGAAATTGGCAATACCGTTCTCTTGGACGGATTCGTGCCTGTCGGCCCGACCGGATTGCGCCGGCCCGCTGGCCGCAGAACGATGCTGCCGGAGGTCTTTGCGACGATGCGCTACTCTCGTGGAGGGCCATTGCCTGTCACCTTTGATGTTGGATCAGTGGCGACATTTGCGGGTCACGCCGTCGAAACTGTGCTCGAATCAATGTTCCCGATGGGTCCCTTCCGTCGTCCACCAGAGCGATGGTACATATTTACTGGCTCCAAGCCTCAGGATGTCGGATACAGAGGGGAATTGCTCCCCGACCTCCTGTTTCGGTCGCCTGAGCTTGTCAAGAAAACCAATAAGTGGCTTGAGCGCCTCGGCATCGGGTATGCAATCGCCGTTCGACCAGTCGGTTCGCGTGCTTCGGATCTGTTTGAAGTTCGCCTAACGGATCTGCGCCGAAGTAAGGATGTTGACGTTGCATTGTCGGACGTTGGGTTCGGAATTAGCCAGTTACTTCCCTTCGTCGTTCAATGTCTCGCGACCGAGCGCCAAATCATTTCTATCGAACAACCGGAGGTACATATTCATCCGCGACTGCAAGCGGACTTGGGCGATTTGCTTGTGGAGGCGATACGAAAGCCCCACTACCAGCGATTCATCGTAGAGACACACAGCGAACATCTGGTATTGCGTCTTCAACGATTGATTCGCGAAAGGAAATTGCAACCTGAAGACGTGTCCGTGATTTACGTTAGCCGCGGAGTTTCTGGCGCACAGGCACAGCGCCTCGCGATTGATGAATCAGGTGACTTCATGGACGACTGGCCGGGCGGCTTTTTCCCGGAGAGGTTGCGTGAATTGGTGTAACAGGAGGGGCCATGATAGTCAGCGCTATCGTAGACCCCTCCGTCTTCGGGCCGCAGGGGATCGTCGACGAATTATCCCGAAGGGAAGCGTCGGCTTTGCTCGAGGGAATCGTGCAGAATGGCGTCTTGATCGACGGTCCCGAACGCAACTTGCTTCGGGCGGCAATTCAACAAGCCGAACAACTGCTGTCAACAAAGAAACAACAACGGGTGTTGCTTCTCCTTCAGGAAATCATCAAGCAACACAAAAAGTATGTAGTTCCCTGTGACCGATCCCTTTGGCAGCATGGAAGCGCAGGTTTCGCTTCCCAACAGATTGGCTCGATCGTCGGCGTTCTGAAGCCCGACGTGATTGTGACGTTGCCTGATCGCGCAGCCGCAATGGCACAGGCGGTTGGAAGGCACGGAGGCATCGTGCCACTATCCGAGCTGTCCGATAGCCCGTACGAAGAACTGCGGCGGCGAATGTCTCGAATGGAACTACCACTCGACCAGCTTACGCGCCCCGAAATCGAAGAACGGATTGGGCGAGCGCTGAAGTTCGCACATGTTCTGCGTATATTTGACTACCGAATGGTCGCCTCGGTCCAACGCGCGAGGCGATATCTCCAGGGGATTACCTTCGTGGCCAAGATCTGGGAAGCGAGCTGTGTGGTCGGTGAGCCAACGTCGCGAGTCATCGAGTTGATCACTGTCGGCGATACCTACACTCAAGGCGGTTTCCTTTCTGGAGCCGACGCTTTGAACCGGTTGCAAGCGGAAATCGCCGAACCACTTGCGTCGAGCATATCTGCCCAGGTGCAGGTTGTCGTGAAAAAGGATAACGATCCGAGCATCTTTCATGCGCGCGGCTTCGAGGCAAAACACAGGGCGTTTACACTGGATCCCGGGTTCGATGCGATTGGCACCGATGGCCCCGTTCGTCGGTGTTTACTGAAAGCCGAATTAGCGGCCGAGGTCCATTTTCAGGAGTGCAGACGGCTTCCGACAATTCCATAGACCTAGGAAAGCTGTGCGTCCACTCCCAATTCCTTTGCATCTTGACGCCGCACATCTACAGTGGTGCTGATGACGAGACAGACCTGATTAAGGAAGTGGTCTGCAGTGCGTTCCGGCGTCCGCCCGGCTATCGTGCTGTTTCCATCGAGGTTCACACGAAAGAGCCACCGGCAAACCCAAGCGATGCGGACTTTGCGGCGAGGCTGGCAAACAGCACGTCCAACCTTTCCCACGCATTGAAGCAGGCTCTCGCGGCAGGCCAATCGATAGAGCTTTATCTCTGTCCGGTCCAGGCGGACATTCTGCATCGATATGTGGTTGGCGGCGTACTCACCGAATCAACCGGAGGCACGCCTAAGCGAAGCCCGCGATGGGGTATTTGCATCCACCACTTTGCCCGACGAGCAGATGACTCGAATCGGGCACTGTCCCCCTGGCATCTGCTTACGAGGGACGGCTTGCTGGATTGCTTCAATCGGTATTTCGCCGACGGGGTGACCGGACATCTTCCATCCTCGCCGGTTCAAATCACGCCGTAAACGACTGCCCGCCGGTTGACACATGCCTTTGTTATCGCACAATCTGAATTGTCGTTAAGGCGACTGAGAAATCTCGGCTAGCACCGGGCTGCAATTCTGCAACTGCTTCGGTAACAGCAGCTTGCAACACCTACTGATTTCCGCTAGTGCGAATGGCACAGCCATTGCGTTTAGTGCTTCCAATCGGAACCGCTAACCAAAAGAGAACGCAATGAACACGACCGCCACTACCCAACCCGCCATCAACGGTGTCCCTCACGCGATGAACCTGGCACTCGTCGTTACGGACCAAGCCGTACTGGCCTACCTGTCAAAATTCGACGATGAGGAAACGAAGTGCGAGAAGGCACTCGAAGCACTGAAGGTTGGCGTTATCGCCATCCAGTCGGCCAGTCCGACGCTGGATACATCGGTTGTTCAGGCACATTTCGCCAAAATGGAAGCGTCAATGCGGGAATACGTGACGGCATTCCAGGATAGCATCAAGGGCGATTTGAAGAAGTACTTCGAATCCGAAAATGGTGTCGTACCGCGGACGTTTGATGACATTATTGGTGATAGCGGATCGCTGTCCCGTACCTTTCACGCGTTTGTTGATCCGGGGGGGATCACTCCCCCCTATCCCGATTCCGATCATGTCACCCACGCTGGAAGTCGAGGAAGGCCGCCTTGGGCGACTCTTGCATAGTCAGGTTGGTCCAGAGAGCTCGTTCGGAAAGTCGCTTGACCCGCAAAACAAACAGGGAATCATCGCCGTGATCGAAGCTCGGGTTCAGGAGTTGGTTGAAGCAAAGCTCGACGAAGTACTCGTTCAGTTTTCGCTCGACAACAATGAATCTGCGATGTCGCGGCTCAAGACGATGCTGGCTGAGTCATTTGGGCAACTGAACCAGTCACTTGGAATCAAAGCAGCAACAGCGGAAGAGGCAAAGAAAGGGCACGTCAAGGGAATTGAATTCGAAAAGGATCTGTACGACGTTTTCGCAGAAATTGGCCGTGCCGTCGGAGACGAAACGGAGCTCGTTCGCGGATTAACCGGGGCCGTCAATCGTAGCAAAAAGGGAGATTTTCTGGCGACCCTCGGAGAAACTTCGGGAGCTCCCGGATTGAAGATCACCGTCGAAGTTAAAGACCAGCCAGTCAGGTTGAAAGACGCGATCGATGAACTCCAGGACGCCAAGAAGAACCGCGAAGCCAGCTGAGGGATCTTTGTGTTTGCTCGAGGTTGTGAACCACCGGAAATTGGTGACTTCCGTCGCATCGGCGAAGATTGCTATTTAACGGTTGACAAGGATGACCTCGCCGTGGATCGACCGTTGATTTACTTCGATTCAGCCTCTGAATCATCCCCAGTTTGGCGCGGCGTTTTGAGTGGCGCGGATGAGGGCGTTGATAATCTGTTGGATGGTCAGGTCGACATGGTGGCGCATCCGCTTTCCGATCGTAAACACACTGCATTCAGACTGACGCGTGTTCGAGCACCAGTTTTGCGGACAGTACAACTGCCGTGCACGCAGGCCAATTCCCAACAGGAGAATGTAGGCCAATACCAGAATCAGCAACAAACGATCAAAACGATCGGCGCGGCGAATCTGGGTGTTTCGCAGAGCGAATCCATTCCGACGGCTCTTGTAGTCACGAAACATCTCTTCGATCGTCATCCGCTTGGCAAACAACTCTGAGATCCGTACGGCATTTCCTTGGAGATTGGTCATCAAGAACCAGCATTCGTCACGCTTCTTGGCCAGTCCCTTTTTCCAGCGGATGACAATGTGGTGATCAACCGGATTTCGCTTGCGGTAGGCCACATTCCGTAGGCATCGACAGATCCCTTTTTTCACTGGGAAGTCCCGGAGATTGCCTTCGTAATCAGTCGCTTGCACCCACACATCGGGCACGATACGGATGACGTACTGAAACCGAAGTTGTTGGCACAGACGGGCCATCTCGGTGCGTCCGAAGCCTCGATCGGCCAGCAAGATTACTCGCACTCCATCAGGAAGCATGGTCCGGAATTGCCGCAAGATGGCTTCCTCCAGTTGGTGTTGACGCTGGTGAAATTCCTCCTCCGGATAACTGGCCCACAGCAGCGGAATGGCTCGCCCATCGATGGCCGCGCACAGAGCGATCGTGCGAAACTGTCGCACCTGGACCCAGTCGATGCTTACCACCAATGGCTTCTTTCGCTTGGGGCGGACCAACTGCCGAATCACTCCTTGCATGGCCGAACTTACCTGCACACGATGGTTATTGGTAAACCGCCACGCACGCTTGATCCCATGCTTGGCGGTAGTCCCTGTCAAGCGGCGGCCCAGTTCGGCAAGGCTGACCCTGCCGACGTCCAGAGCACCGGCCACCAAATCGCCGAGCGTTTTCGCTTGACTCAGACGCAAACCGGCACATACAGTAAGGACCCAGCTAAAGGCTTCCATACGATCCATGGCGGTTCCCTCCGTGTTCTTGGGTTGGAATCAGGACTGTTGATACCCAACTTCATACCCAATAACGCGCTGCGTGACACCGCCAATTTTTATGCGCCCACGCACACCTCGCCCGGAAAACTGGGGATGGCTCAGATTCAGCCTACATAATCGCACGGGCCCTCGCGGTAGCGACTGCCCGAAAGGAAGCAGCTGGCGATCTTGATATTCAGAAGATTCAAGATCAACTCAACGCTCTGGCTACCTGGTCTGATCGAATTGCCGACATGGCGAAAAAGGCCCGCACGATTCAAAACAGCGGCAAGGCAATCGAGGACTGTGCCAATGATCTGAAGCAAGACCTCGACGATCGCATCGCCACTATTATGAAAGTTCTGCAGCATGCAAACTCCGACTGAATAGGATCATTCCACAGATGACTGATCGACGGCCTTCGAGGGGGTATTGAGCGAAGGGATACATTTCATCTCTCAGACAGATACTCACTCGGAGGTTTTACAATGCCCGCGAATCTCGCCACGACGAATGGCCGTACGGCCATGATGTATGCCGGGGAAGTTCCCTGGCATGGACTCGGCACGCAACTCGACGAACCGGCGACGGCCGAGGAGGCCATCGAAGCGGCCGGGTTGAATTACCGGGTCGAGCTTCGATCGCTCACAACGAACGACGGGATTCCCGTACCGAAACGGAAGGCTGTGGTCCGCACGGATTCGAATCAAGTGCTGGGCGTCGTCGGGGCGAGTTATCAGCCAATTCAGAATTACCAGTGCTTTGGGTTTCTCGACTGCGTCGTCGCGGATGGACGATTGCGGTACCACACGGCCGGAGCACTTGGCCAGGGTGAAAAGGTCTGGATGCTGGCCAAGCTCCCGGGGGAAATCCGGATCAAGGAATCCGATGACGTCACCGAGCAGTATTTGCTCCTGAGCAATTCCCACGACGGAAGCTCTTCGCTGCGGGTGTTCTTCACGCCGATCCGCGTCGTCTGTGCCAACACACTCGGCATGGCGGAGCGTCGCGGCAAGGGACAAGGCGTGTCCGTCATGCACAAAGGGAACCTGGCGGCAAAAATCGGTGAGGCTCAAGAAATCTTGGGGCTGGCGAAGCGGTTCTACGATGACCTCGAAGGTCACATCCATCGACTGGCGAACCACTATCCGAGCCGGGAGCAACTCAATCGGTACTTCGAGTCGCTGTACCCCGACAGTGATCTGGGAAAGACTCGTCGGGCACAAAATGTCCGGGCTGAGTTGTTCCGACTTTTCGAGAACGGTCGGGGAATGGATATCCCGGAAACGAAGCAGACCACCTGGGCTGCATTCAACGCGGTCACCGAATACGTTGACCATCATCGCTCCACGCGGGGAAAAACCGAAACCGAGCGTGCCAGCAAACGGCTGAAGTCGGCGTGGTTCGGGTCGGGAGCCCGGCTGAAATCCGAAGCATGGAGACTCGCTTTGGAGATGGCTGTCTGAAAACGGCTGACACAACACGATGCCCCGCTGAGTGCCTGATTGCGTTCGGCGGGGTATTGCGTTTGTGGACCTGACAGTCATGCCATCCCAAGGAGAAGTACCATGGCACTCAAAGTCAATGTCGGACTGAGCCGAAAGCTATCACGGGACTACAACTCCACCGGCTACAGCGTGAATCTCGAAGGCGAAGTCGCGATTCCGCTGGATGACCCGGAAGCGGTCATTGAGAAGATCCGGGAATACTACGATCTGGCCGACGAAGCATTGCGGGATCAGATTGAGCGGTATGAGTCGGACTCCGCAATCGCCAGCCGAGACGAGGAACGCCCGGTTACCTCGACGCAACCTCAGAGCATTGCGTCCAACGGCAATGGTCATCAACCGCCACCGGTCAATGGTGGACACAACCGGAGCGGTCACCGTACCGAAGAAGCGGCCACCAATAAACAGGTGCAGTTTCTGCTGACGATGGGCAAACGGCACAAATTGACCGGCAAAGCGTTGGAAAACCGCATTGCCCAGATCGTCGGGCGAACGTGTGGCGTCTACGACCTGACCAAACGAGAAGCCGGTCTCGTTCTGGACGAATTGACCAGCGGGAACGGACACGGTCGATAAGGGGAGACCCGCATGAACCCGCAAGCCGTCTGGAATAAGATGCTCGACGCCGCCGAATCCGGAGACTGGAACAAAGCCGGCGAACATGCCGAGAGTTTACTCGCTTGGATGCAACGCAACGGATTCCCGCCGATCGTTATCCCTGATCACCCGATGAACGACGACTGGAACGGGGTGCTTGCCACGGTTGCCTGTCAATTCGTCATCACTCGGCAAGTTGAACTCGACTCCCACGACGGTCAATGATCCCCAGTCCAGCTTCACAGGATGATTGCCATGTACCGCCGACCGCATTGGAGCTTCAGTTCGCTCAACCAGTACCTCCGTTGCCCGTTACAGTTCTATTTTCAGCGAGTGCTGGGATTGCCTCAGCCGACGGTGGGCAGTGGATTGGTCCTTGGGTCCGCCGTCCATTCCGCATTAGAGGAATACCACCGGGGTCTGCAGGAACACCGCACGCTCAACCCCGACCATCTTCAAAAGACGTTTCTCGCCGCGTGGAAAACCCGTGAAGGCGAGGCTGAGATCAATTTCAAGGCAGGGGAAACAAGAAGCGACGCGATCGACCAAGGGATCGCACTCATCGAGACATATCTCAAGGAACCGCCACCGGACAACATTGTGGCCGTCGAGCAGGAATTCATTTCACCCGTTCGCAACAGTCACGGCGAATATCTCGAAACTCCCATCGTCGCGATTGCGGACCTGATTACCGATGACGAACAAGCCCTCAAGGTCAATGAGATCAAGACGAGCGGACGGGCCTATTCGCAAATGGAGGTAGAAACCTCACTGCAACCGACGTGTTACGTCAACGCGGTCCAGCAAGCCTACGATCGACCAGCGGAAGTCGAATACACTGTCCTCGTGAAAACGAAAACGCCGAAGGTCCAGCGATTGGATGCGTTTCGCACCGACGAAGACCTGGGACGGCTGGGCGACATCATCGAGACCGTCGAGCGGGCCGTACAGAACAACGTCTTTTACCCGGTTGAGTCGCCGCTGAATTGCTCGACGTGCCCGTTCCGCCGACCGTGCCTGGACTGGGGCCGACCGCAACCGGAGCGGGAAGGACTGCCGGTTCTCGAAGGCTCGATGATCGGGGCGGTGTAATGATCACCGAACTCCACGGAAAAGCCGGCACGTTCTGTGAACCGGCGAAGCAGGGAAAACTCCGTTGCCCACTGCTGGTGAGGAGCACATCGGAAGACGTGATCACCGGCCACATGGTGCAGGCGTTACGAGCCATCAATCCCCGTTGGTGGCTGCCGGATCTGCTGAATGAAGGACTGGGAGCCGAACGATTCCGCCGACAAGTCTTCCGGCGGCTGAGGATCGAACCCTGGATCAACCAGCAACGCATCCCGTCGGAACTTCTCCCCTGGAAGGAAGGGAGTACGCAGGTTGACGTTGGTGTCTTCTGGGAAAACCCACCGACCCACGTATTTATCGAGGCCAAGTACCAATCCGACCTGTCGCTAACAACGGCCAATTCGGACAAACAGACCGACTATCCGGCCGACCAATTGATCCGAAATATCCGAGTGGGACTGCACGCCTGCGGATACTTCCAACAAGATCACCTGTTCGAGATCAAGCCACGCGACTTCATCGTGTTGCTTCTCACGCCGACCGGTCGGCATCCGCTGATCGATCGTTACCGCAACACGGACCAACTGTTGAAATCCATCCCCAACAGTGACCAGCTCATCACACTGCCACGCGAGCCGTTCATCGGCCAGATCGCCTATCGGCAGATTGAGGAGATTCTCAAACGACAACGCCGCTGGTTCACGCGGCCGGAGCAGTCCATCGCCGACACCCTCGTCGACTACCTGGCCTTCAAACGCGGACGATGCCACAAGATCAACGGATCATCCTATGGACAAAGGAACGGCTTGAATGGTCGTCGTTGACGAATAAGCAACATCACGGGCGTCATGCGATCGTCCGGCGGGTAATCAGCATGGAAACACGAACCCGCTTTAAGGAGAACACTATGTCCAAACAGCAACCCGTCCATGAAATCCGTCTTGGTGCCGTGAAGGCCGTGATCTGGGAAAACGAAACCGACAGCGGAACACGTCACAATGTGCAGATCGCTCGACTTTACAAAGATGGCGATGAGTGGAGGCAGACGACCAGCTTTGGTCGCGATGATTTGCCGCTGGTCGCGAAGGTGAGCGACCTGGTTCACACTTGGATCTTCCAAAACGGGAATTGAAACGGAGCAGTCACAAAAAACAATTTTGGTCTGTTCCCCACAGAAGACGGACAAGGTTCCTCAACCATGGGGGAAACAGCCATGCGACACTTGTGGACGCCAACCGAACGCTGTGAACTCGTCACGCGGTATCCGGCTGAAGGAGCGGCCGGTGTCGCGAGGCGGCTCGGTCGGAGCATGGATTCTGTCACCAGCCAGGCTCGCAGGTACGGCATTCAGTCTGAGACCCGCCGACTTCGGCAGGCTCGCTCCAAAGCCACTCGATCCGCCACAGTCAATGCTCGCTTCTTTGAAGAACCGACTCCCACAGTCGCTTTTGTTCTCGGGTTCATCTGGGCCTGTGGATCTTTGAAGACTCGTCACCGCAGAGTCCTCCGCCTCAGCTGTGAACCCTTTCGTCAAGACACCCTGCGTGAGGTTCTGCGGTCTCTCGGGAGTCGCCATCAAATCCAGCACCATGGCCGGCGATTGGTCGTCGAAATCAGCAATAGCCGGTTGGTCGATGACTTGATGGAGAGATGCGGCGACAAGTATGCGAAGACGCTTGCACTTAACAAGCTCCCGCCACTGGCACAGCAGCATCTACCGGAGTTCGCATGGGGCCACTTGATGGGCACCGGGTTCTCGGGACAGGAGACGATCAGATGGACCGGCCGGCTGAGACTCATGACGGTGTTGCAGCGAGACATCCAAGTCGCCACCCACGTCTGCAATCCCATCGTTCATCACGATCGAGCGATCCTTCATATCGCCTGGACCGACAATCGCAACGTGCAGGCACTCCATGATTGGCTGAAAACGTCCCAATTCAGGTCTTTCTGAACATCCCCTGACCCGAGTGTGTCAGACATATCGGGTATGAATGAAAGGACACCGCAATCATAAATTGGCGACATCACTGTTGTGCCAGGGCCATCAAAGATGAAGCAGCACCCGAGATTGGCGTATCGACTCCTGACTCCAGAAAGTCGAGCGACGATGCTGGAAACCCGAAGACAGTATCGACTCCGGTTGATGCAGTCGCTGGGGAAACCGTTTGCTGGTCGATTCTATTGGACGCCATTACCAACGGGCCAATGGGACTTGATGGCATTCGCCAGCAAATATCACCGCGACCCACCGGATGACAATCGCACCTGGAAAGAGGTAGTGGCCATTTTGTCCCTGAAGTGGGGCATTGATTCCATCCAACTCGCCCGACGAATAAACGACTGTCCCCACGGTTTGCCACGAGGCCGGGTCGTGCCGATGGCAAACGGCGTCTGGGGAGTCTTTCTGGGATCAGACATTCCAACAGGCAGCGATGTCGAAAGCGTGTTGCGATCGTTTCGTCTCCCGGCAAACACTCAGGTCATGACCGACGAAAAGGAACAGATAATCCCGGAGCAGACAGAACGAGTCCGCTTGGCTCTGATGGTCTGAATCCGGTTTTACGTATTTCAAGGTGCGGCACGACGCCAGCACAACGGACCGAGGACACCGCCCGCAGAGATGCTGAGTTGAGAATCTCTGGGCAAGCGCGAATTACGACAATTCTGAAAAAAATCGGAACATTTCTGACCCAAGTGTGTCAAAGGCGTCGGGTATTATTGTGTTCGGACCGCCGGTTTCTCAACGCCCTTACACGGGCGATCGAATTCGGTACCGCTTCGTTGGCTGGCTTCCGCGAGATCCGTCTCCCGAGTCGACAGACCAACACACAATGAGGCAACGGCCGAGGCCTCCATGGCTCGAAACCTGGAAACCGGTGGTCCTTTTTCTTGAACTCAAATCCGCACATCACCATGAAGATACCGAGTGACCGTTCAGATGCAGATCGACGGTTGAGACAAGCGGACCGACTTGCTCGCGTCTTGAGAGTCTTACAGCTCCTTCAAAGTCGCGCGCGTTGGAATGCCAAGTCCATCGCCCAGGAATTGGAATGCTCGGAACGCACGTTCTATCGAGACCGCGAAGTTCTGGAACTGGCTGGAGTTCCGTTGACTTACGATAAAGAATGGCAGTGTTACCGCCTCCGGCCTGACTACTCGTTTCCGGTGTTGAGTCTTTCGGATGAGGAAGTGGTCGGGTTGGCAACCGCCAATGCGGCGACTCATGCGAAAGGGCTGAACATCGACGCGGGGGCAGAGCCAACCACCGAGAAATACCTGGCGGTTCGACCCGATGCGACCGATCTGTTTGGAGAGGCGTCGAACCTGACTCAGATCCTCGACCTGAAGCTCGTCGATCACAGCAAACATCTCGAGATCATCCGCACGATCCAGTGGGCTTTGATCGAACGCAAGCAGATCACCGGCAAATACCACAGCCCCCACGAATCAGGGCCGGTGACGCTGACGCTGCACCCGTTTCGTCTGTGTCTGGTGAAGTCCGCGTGGTACGTTGTGGCACGCCCCGTTGACGCCGATCAACCCATCACGCTTCGACCAACGCGGTTCAAATCGGTTCGCATGATCGATGAACCGGCCGAGATTCCCGACGACTTCGACCTGGCTGAATACTTCGGAAACGCGTGGGCCGTTTACCGCGGAGAGCAGACTTACGACATCAAGTTGCTGTTCACGGCGGAAGCGGCCGACGTCGTGACCGAAACGCAATGGCATCACACGCAAACGGTGAAACGCCACAAAAACGGGACCGCCACGTTGTCTTTCCACGTCGACGGGCTGAACGAGATTGTGCGATGGGTCGTTGGTTGGGCTGGCCGCGTTAAAGTCATTCAACCGGAGGAACTGCGAGAGCTTGTGATCGATCAACATCGTCGGGCCATCGAACACAATTCCTCCCGATGACATCGCGATCTTCACACGGAGATTTCCATGAGAGCAATCCTCATCACACTGACGGCAGTCTGCGTGACCGGCTGCACGGCAGAAACTGAGACGACTCGAAAAGAGGAGCCGGCACCGGCTGCCATTCAACGTGCCGAAAAACCGGCGGAAAAAGTCGATCCCCAACCAAAGGAACCGGTCGCACCGGCCGCGACACCGAAGAATCCGTTGGAATCCAAACTCACCGCTGAAAACTATCTTCGCATCAAGGAAGGCATGCCGAGAGACGAGGTGCTGTTAATCCTGGGCCCGCCGACAGAATCCAATTTCGAAGATGAAGACAAGAGCCTGCGGGAGAGTGGGGCAGCCCGAAAGTACCTCGTCAATATCTCGATGGTGCGGGAGCGGTGGTTTATCGGTGGGAAGAACGTCGTACCACGCGGCATCGACGTGGATTTCAAATGGAAGCCCGAAGAACCGGGATCACTCCTGGGAAAATGGAGGGTCGTTCGAAAGTCCTATTCTGGACTGCTGCAGTAACGATGGAATTGGCCACAGGAGCAAATCATGTCAGATCATTCGAAGAGAGACTTTGATCTCATGACGGAATACGCCCGCGGTTGTCTTTATCGGGGCGGCGAAGACATGCAGTACTTTCTTGCGGGATATGCGTGGGGATGGATCCTTGGTATTGCATTTGTCGTGGGACTGTCGGTGCTGGGATTGATTCTGGGGAGTTGATCATCGTGGAACTCACGAACACGGAGATGCGTTTTGCCCAAGCCTACATTTGGGAAACCATCCACCTGGAGATGGACGGGCCGGCTCACCGGCTGGCTCGCCAGCACGGCGTGAGCGATTGGCAGATTTCCGCATTCTTCTCGAAATTCCCCGATGTGCAGAAACAGTTTGCGGAGAAGGCCTTGATTGATGGACCGCGAATTGAAGCTGTCGTCTGGCCGTGGACAGACAACGATTTCCCGAAACCGACACCTTTGAGTTGTGATGTCGGCCGGAGCGAAACTGGTTGTCAACGAAGGGAGGCCCAGTGAATCTCACGATTCAACGCGGATCTCACCAGATTGGCGGTTCCTGTATTGAACTGGCCACGGATTCCAGGCGAATCATTCTGGATGCGGGACTGCCACTGGTCGATGCGGCCAGAGAACCGTTCGACCAGCGGTCCGTTCGGGGCAAGTCCGTCGAAGAACTGATTCAAGAGGGTGCCGTTCCCAATGTCCCCGGCCTGTTCACCAATGGGCCGAAGGTCGATGCGATACTGCTCTCGCACAGCCATCTCGATCACGCGGGGCTGCTGCACCTGACGCAGTCGGATATTCCCATCTACGCCAGTTCGGGCACCAGCAAAATGATGCTGGCAGGAGCCGTATTTGGTCGGCAACAGGAGCTGGACCGGAATCGCCATCGAGAGATCGTCAGTCGCCAGCCGTTCGAAGTTGGGGAGTTTCGGATCACGCCGTATGCGGTCGATCACTCCAGCTTCGGAAGCTTGGCGTTTCTCATTGAAGGTGCGGGAAAGCGAATTCTGTACTCGGGCGACTTGCGACGTCACGGTCGAAAGCCTGGGATGGTCAGAGATCTGATGGCGGATGTTGGCAATTTGGAGATCGACGTGCTGCTGATGGAGGGGACGCACTTCGGCGGGAATCGCTCGACGGGGAAAACAGAGTACGAATTGGAGGAAGACATTGTCGAGCTGGTGAAGTCGGCTCCGGGGCTTGTCCTGGCCTGTTTCTCTCCGATTGACGTGGACCGGTTGGTGACCTATTACCGCTCGGCCCAAAGAACGGGTCGCACATTTGTGGCC
The DNA here is from genome assembly GCA_026004675.1 of Gemmatales bacterium. Classification (GTDB taxonomy): domain Bacteria; phylum Planctomycetota; class Planctomycetia; order Gemmatales; family Gemmataceae; genus BPJP01. Next base: position 11,308 of record BPJP01000016.1, on the reverse strand, counting down.
GACGCTTACGCGGCTTTCGTCATGCACTTGGCGGCAGGGGAAGCCGCCATTCCGAAGCCAAACCGAAATGCGGGAATCCGGGTTTATTTCAATCGGCACTTTGAGCAGAGGAATATCACGTCGCTGAAAGATCGTTTTGAAGAAGATCGAATCACCCTCGAGGAAATCGTTGCCCAGCCAGACAAGCACTTGATGGTCTTCCGCCCGTCCATGCGAGAACTGGACTTCGATGGTGTACTCCCCCGCAAGTCACGCTGCCTCTACTCATACTGGAAAGGCTACCTGGAACGAGCCGACTGGGTGGAACTCCAGCAGCACCTCAAGGCCATCGATGGAGACTTCATTCCCGCCCACACGTCGGGGCACATCTACGTGCAAGACATCATCAACTTCGTCAATGCAGTTGGTCCGCAGTCCGTCATCCCCATTCATACGTTTGAGCCGGAGCAGTACAAGCAGCATTTTCCGAACGTGCGGGTACTAGAGGATGGAGAAACCTTCGATCTTCTCAAATGAGAAACGACATGCCCAGCAATCACCATCCCGTCTCCCCATTAGCCAATGGCGACACTCCGCCTTTTGTCCACCTGCATCTGCACACGCACTACAGCCTGTTGGACGGAGCGATTCGCATTCCCGAATTGATGCGGAAGTGTAAAGATCACGGAATGAACGCCGTCGCGATCACCGATCACGGCAACCTGTATGGGGCGGTTGAATTCTACAACGCTTGTAAGAACAACGACCTCAACCCGATTCTGGGTTACGAGGCGTACATCGCTCCGGGGGATCGGCGGCACAGGAAAGTGGCCCGTAAGAAAGAAACCAGCTTCCACCTCACGCTGCTGGCAATGAACCAAACCGGCTTCAAGAATCTTCTTAAACTCTCATCGGCCGCGTATCTCGAAGGCTTTTACGACCAGCCGCGAATCGACAAGGAGTTGCTCGAATCCCACAACGAAGGGCTGATCTGCCTATCGGGTTGTGTGGCGAGCGAGTTGTCGCAGCATCTGCTGGCCGACCGCATGGACGAAGCCCGCAAGTTGACGGAATGGTACGTACGGGTATTCGGCAATCGCTTTTACATGGAGATTCAGAATGCCGGGAGCGATATCCAGCGGCTGTGTGCCGAGAGGACAGTCGATCTTGCGAGAGAGTACGGCTTGCCGTTGGTGGCGACGAACAATGCACATTACCTGAACCAGGATGACGCCGACGCCCACGATATTCTGTTGTGCGTGAACACGCAGACGACGATTGATGATGAAAAACGGATAACAATGACGGGGGATCAATTGTTCGTCCGCACGCCGGAAGAGATGTACGCCGCTTTTCCCGATCACTCCGACGCCGTAGCAATCACTCAGGAGATCGCCGACCGCTGTGACATCGACCTGGACCTGACGACGCGGCACTTCCCCGTCTTCCGACCACCGGAAGACAAGACTGCTGTGCAATACCTTCGCGAGTTGTGTGTCGAGGGACTGACGTGGCGGTACGGCGAGGACGGTATTACACAGCAGCATCGCGACCGGCTCGATTTCGAACTGCAGATCATCGACCGCATGGGGAGTTCGAGCTACTTCCTCATCGTGTGGGACTTGGTGCGGTTCGCCAGAGAGAAGAAGATTCCATGCCAGGCGAGGGGGTCCGCGTCCGGGGCGATCGTAGCGTTTCTGTTAGGGCTGAGTCATGTCTGTCCCCTGAAGTACGACTTGCTGTTCGAGCGGTTCCTCGACCCGAACGGTAATGATCCGCCCGATATCGATATCGATCTCTGCCGTGATCGCCGGCAGATGGTGATCGATTACCTCAAGGAGAAATACGGCACAGGCTGCATTTCACAGATTGGCACGTTCGGCACGCTGAAAGCGAATGCCGCCATCCGCTATGTCAGCCGGGCGATGGCAATTGACCAGACACGCGTCAGCGATATCTGCAAAATGGTGCCCGAAACGCTAGGCATCAAACTCAAGGACGCCATCAAGGAAAGCTCTGATCTTCAAGAAGCGTACAACAACGACCCGCAAATCAAACGGATGCTCAATGTTGCATTGCGGTTGGAAGGAATCACGCGATCCGTCGGAACGCACCCGGCATGCGTCGTCGTTGCCGATGAACCAATCTCGAATTACATCCCATTGCAGACGCTCACTGGCAAGACAGACATCGTCACGCAATGGGACGGCCCGACGGTCGAATTGGCCGGCTTGCTGAAGATGGACTTTCTCGGTCTACGACACCTGACCATTCTCGACAAGGCCGTGCAAAACGTAAGAGAACATCACGGGGTCGAAATCGACACGGTCAAGCTGCCGATGGACGATGCCGAAACATTCACTCTGTTACAACGAGGCGAGACGAAGGGTGTCTTTCAGTTGGAAAGCGATGGGATGCGTGGCCTGCTGAGGACGATGAAGCCGAACCGGTTTCTTGACATCGTTGCCGCAACTGCACTTTATCGACCCGGTCCGTTAAAATTCGGAATGGTCACCGATTACGTTGAACGCAAACACGGCCGGCAACCTGTCCCCAAACGGCATCCCATCGTCGATGAAGTGCTGGATGAGACCTACGGCGTGATGGTCTACCAGGAACAGGTGATGCAAATTCTCAACCGCGTCGGCGACATCGAACTTGCCTCCGCGTACAAATGCATCAAAGCGATCAGCAAAAAGAAACTCGACATCGTCGCCCGTTACCGCGAGCAGTTTCTCGTCGGTGCGAAAGAGAAGTACCTTCCCGAACAGCAGGCGAAAGACCTGTTCAGCCTGATCGACAAATTCGCTGGTTACAGTTTCAACAAGTCGCACAGCACGGCTTATGCAACGCTCACGTATCAGATGGCATATCTGAAAGCCCACTATCCGCAGGATTTTGTGGCAGCGTTACTGGCTGTAGGATGAGAACGTTTGGATCTTTTTGCCCAATACAAAAACAGACGGGATTCTCAACTTGGGCACCCTGAAATGCAAGGCTCCCTCCGGCAAGTGAAACCGGAGAGTCTTTACGACCTTGCCATCGTGTTGGCCGTCGGTGGTCAGGGGCATCGAGCAGTCTCCGTGAAAGGGTTGGTTATGATCTCGAAGGATTCCCATCCTAGAGGAGCCCTAAGACATACGCGGGTCCGAGCATGCTGGTCGGGAAGATTATGCCATGCCCGACTCAAGAAATGGCTAGATGCCCGTTGATCGATCTCAATGTTCGCGGATGAACCGAATCGAAAAGTCGGTAGGTGGATCATTCGCAGTATCGATACAGGCAATGCGACGGACCAGTTGAGAAGTCTGTGTGCCAGGTTCGAGCAATGCACCAGCGAGTTTGTCCGTTAGTTCCAGAAATTCTTGTTCCTTATCCCCCGACGGGTAGTTGATCAACAAGAGGTAGAGATCAACGAACGGCCCTCCATCCGGCCAATCGAATCGGCCAGGATATGAACGATCAAGCCGATCTCTCTGTGCCTCAGTCGTCATCGCGACAACGTGTGCCAGACCTTGAATCAGTGCAAGGAATGGATTTCGATCAGTCTCTCCGTCCTTGATTTCGCCAATGATGGGAAGACGATGGCCATCTCGATCTTCTCTGCTGACAAGCAGAAGATCGAACGTGTCTTTCCCAGGGCCATAGCCACCCGGTCCGCTTTCGTGTTGGCTACGAGTGGTACGACACGGTCCGAATTCGTAGTCCACGTATTCGAAGCCAAGACTATCATCACCTTGAAGGATCAGTTGTCCCGCTCCAGCCAACGCAGCAACGCGTTTTGCTGGGTCCTTCGACGCGGCATATCTCTCAAGGCGGGCTGGGTTCTGATTCTGCGGGCGTGAATGAAACGACTCTTCACGATTGTCGTAACGGGAAAAGTGCAGTGCACTTGCTCCGATCATCTTGTCAAGCCGGCCCGGTAGGCGGTGACACTCCCGAGCAATCTGAAGCTGAAGTTTAGAGTTTGGGAATTCCCGTAGGAAATGGTAGAAGTGCCAAATGGATGTAACGGGAATGAGCCGCCGAAGGTGCTGATCATTTTTCATGCAATGACAATACATGCCTTCACTGTCAACTGTGGGTCAGTTCCGAGTGTTGGTCATGGGGAAACGCGACATCTCACCTCGGACGGCACGCAGCCAAATAGGCTGACCCACTGGTGGCAGCTCCTGCTGACACAATTGTCGGCATGGCAAAGAACCGAAGGCCGAAGAAGAAATCGACTCACACGCCACGAACGGACGCAGACCGCCGTCTTCGCCAAAGTGAACGGCTGGCCCGCCACCTCCGAGTCCTGCACTGCATCATGGGGCGAGGGCGATGGGACGTCGAATCTTTGGCCGCAGAACTGGAGTGCTCACCGCGAACCGTTCATCGCATTCTGCAGACGCTCAGCATGGCCGGCGTTCCGTGGTACTTCTGCAAAGAGTCCCAGTGTTATCGCGTTCGCGAAGGATTTCGCTTCCCCGGGCTTCAACGCGACGAAGAACGGAACGAGGGGACAATCAACGCCGAGACCGTCCTGCCTGCCGCCCAGCAACTTCTCGAAGACGGCGAACGCTTTATGGATTCGCTCCGCCAATTTTGTGAAACGCTTGAGGGGACGGTGTCCGACGCAGACCAGCCGGACTGAACCGCTCTTTCCCGTTGGACGTCCACTGTCCACCGAAGTCTTCGCCAAAACAGGGCTTTCTCGAAAGGCTATCAAGCCAACTTACGTCGGTTCGTAAGTTGTTTTCATTGGCCACAGATCCCACAGGCTGGCGATACAGCCGATGTCGACGAGTGACGTATCGCCGTAACCTCTGACGACGCTGGGGCAGTCGGTAAAATGGAACGAGGCGTTGAGCGAGCTTTTTCGGGTTGGCCCCAAAAGTAAACGACTCGAATGGCGGACACTACGTAAGCGCCCATCAGAACGGTTGTTGACGAAGGGGGTATGTTGGTGACGTAGGCGATTAGTTTCCAGCTTCTACGTCAACCTGAGGAGTGACTCCCATGGCACAAGGACCGCGTCCGGCGAAAATTCGAGAGTGGTCGCAGCGAATGGCTCGCTATGCTGCATCTGGTCAAACCGTCACGGAGTTCTGCAAAGCCGAGCAGGTTTCGCAACCGTCATTCTACCACTGGAAAAAGAAGCTCGGCGACCGCGGCACGTCCCAGCGCACTGGCCAGCCGGCATTTCAAAAAGTGCGGGTGGTCGAAGGTCAAGTTTCCCCAATGGGCCTATCCATTCGCCTCCCTAACAACGTGGAGATCGTCGTCGGTCCCGATCTTCGGCTAGTGGAACTGGCGCTGGACAAAATGGTGGCGACGTATGAAACGGGCTTGGGAGGCTGACCGCATGCTATCGATCGCCGCTGGCGTCAGAATCTACGTCTACACCCGCCCCGCAGATCTCCGCAGAGGCATTAGCGGACTTAGCGGTCTGGTACGGGAGCAACTCAACGCAGACCCGCTCGACGGCAGCCTGTATGTCTTCATCAACCGCCGGCAAGATCGCATGAAGGTTCTTCATTATGAACGCGGCGGGTTTTGGCTTTACTACCGCGTGCTCGAAGCGGGGACGTTCGAATCGCTACGGCCCAACGACGGTGCTGAGGCGATCGAATTGGACACGACACAGCTTGCGATGTTGCTTGCCGGCGTGTCGTTGGTTGGCTCCGATCGCCGTCGCAAACGGTTTGCTCTATCCAGAACGCAAGCAGCATAGGCACCGAGTGCACCGGTGATGCTGGTCGGATCGAACACGTCCTGCGTCGAGTAATGGATGCGTGAAAACGTTTTGAAAAAAACTTGCAAGAACCTCGAAAAGGGTCTTGCGCCATCGGCGCACCTGGCTACATTCGTCGTCATGAACACAACAACGCATCCTGACGACGGCGATCGGCTAGCTCAGCTTGAGCAGGCAAACGCACTTTTCCGCGAGCAACTCCGCAGGCTTGACGTTGAGCTTCAGGAGAAGGACCTGAAGATCAAGTCGCTGCAGGAAGAAGTTGCCGGTTGGAAGAAGGCCTACGATGAGCTCTTGCTGCAGACATTTCGCAAACGCAGCGAACGCTATCTCGCCGATCCGAATCAGTTGAAGCTCGATTTCGGCGATTCGGACGAAGCAGCCGATGCGGCCGAAGGCCTGGCCGATGCCGTGGAAGAACTCGAGCAGACGATTCCCGAACATAAGCGGCGGCGTCCGCGCAAGAGGCGAGACGAGCGTCTCCCGCCGCATCTGCCGCGCGAAGAGGTGATGGCCGAGGTTTCTGACGATTTGAAAACCTGCCCGACTCACGGTGATCGCGAACTGCTGCCCGAGGCCATGTGGGACCGCACCGAAACGCTGGTGTATCAGCCGCCAAAAGCCAAAGTGCTCGTGACACTCTATCCCAAGTACGCCTGTGCCGCCTCGCCTGATTGTGGCATCGCCTCCCCCGAGCGGCCGAGCAGCCTGGTGGAAGGCAATAAGTACGATACTTCGGTGGCAGCGGAGATCATCACAGCGAGACTCGGCTATCACCTGCCATTCTATCGGCAGCAGGACCTGTTTCGCAGTATTGGCTGGACTCCGCAACGCAGCACGCTGTGCAACATCTACGCCCAAGCCCATTTCGTGATCGAGCCTCTACTCGCGTACTTCAAGCAGCAGTTAATGCAAGACTCGGTCATCGGAACCGATGAAACGCGAACGGCGCTCCTGCTGCCTCGTGCGCTGCCCGACTTCGACTTGGAGGATCCCAAGCAACGTCGTATGCACGAAGTGTTCAGCGAGGCAATTCGGGAAGGGAAACGCAGCATCAATGGCCGGATGTGGGCCTACCGCGGCTCGACGATCAAACTGAATCTGTTCGACTTTACGGTAAGTCGCCACCGGGACGGCCCCGAGTTGATGTTTCGCGACTACCAGGGGACGTTAATAGGAGATTGCTGGTCTGGATTCGAGTCGATTGTGGTGGCATCGGAAGGGGCCATTGTCCGCGCTGCATGCAATGCCCATGCCCGCCGCAAGATATTCGAGTCGAACGCCTATCCGTCTGATCGACGGCAGTGGCTGCAGTGGTATCAACAGTTGTGGGACATCGAGGACCGTGGCAAGGATATGTCGCCCGAAGAACGTCTGCAACTGCGTCAGACCGAGGCGGTCGAAATCTGGAAGGCGATGGAGCAGTGGTTGAAGGACGCGGACGAGCGAGCTGGCCACGTGATTCTTCCGAAGTCCGACTTTGGCAAAGCGATCCAATACATTAAGAACCACTGGGGTCCGTTGCGACGGTATTTGGATGATCCTCACGTGCCGATCGACAATAACGATACCGAGCAACTGATGAAACAGGTTGCGATCGGCAGGAAGAACTGGCTGTTTGCTGGTAGCGTGAAGGGGGGTGAACGAACGGCCGGCTTACTGACTCTGGTTAGCAGTGCCCTGCGGAACGATCTGGACGTGTGGTCTTACATCAAGGATGTGCTCGACCAACTGCTTGCCGGCAATACGAACTACGAGTCGCTCTTGCCATGGCACTGGCGTCACGAGCATCCGGAAGCTGTTCGCGAGCATCGCATTCAGGAGCGCAAGGAGCGGACGGATCGTAAACGAGAGCGTCGTGTCCGGCGTCGAGCATGGAAGCAACGCGCCCGATCGGGCTCCACATGATCGGCGGCTCAGCGGGACTGTTTAAGTCAGCCACGTTACTGATTCTCCTTGGTGCCGATCTTCGTGCCGATGCGCGATGTGCCGATCTTCGTGCCGATGCGCGATGTGCCGATCTTCGTGCCGATGCGCGATGTGCCGATCTTCGTGCCGATGCGCGATGTGCCGATCTTCGTGCCGATGCGCGATGTGCCGATCTTCGTGCCGATGCGCGATGTGCCGGTCTTTGTGCCGATCCGATGTGTCGGTCTGATGTGTCGGCCTGTGCTAATTGCTGCGCGTTAACTCGCGTCCGCCGCCCTGCCTGCGGAATCGTCCCTCTCACCTTCTTCTATCGAACCGAGCAAGTCAGACGGCCCCACCAACGCCCCCATCGGCCAATGGCCCTGCTGGGCGCTTACGACACTACAGCAAGCATCTCCGCTGAAACCAACAAACGAAGGATTGAGAATCATGGACGACGCGACTAATGCAAAAGCTGAAACGCGTGGGAAAGCGACGCAGAGCGAGTTGGACCGTCAGCATCACCGATTGCAACGAACATCGACCATCGCCGGCTCACGCCTTGTTCGGACTCTCGGAAGGCGAATGGACAGACCTGCGGTGTGAGGCGATCGGGAAGGTTCTGGCAGCCATCGCCCAAAGGGCTGCCGATGCCGAACAAGACGATCCGGCTGACTCAAAGGAGGCTTCAAATCAGAACGGGTAGCCGCCACGAGTTACCTGCAACCAAATTCCTCCCCCGGAAAGAAAGGAGATCAAATTGTCCATCGACTGGCGTAACAGGTTGGAGCGATTCCGCGACACGCTAAGGGTCCTGAAGGAATCGCACGAAACGGTTTACGAACATGCCGTTGTACAGTTCGACAATCCGGGAGATTTCCACGTTGGGAAGTTCGTGCCCCGTTTCTGTGTTTTGGGGTCGAATCTGATCGAACAGATCATGGTGCCGTTTGCCGATGGGCGTCGCCACGTCCATTACATAGTTTCGTGCGACACGGACCGTTCGGGACATCTGGTCTTCCGCAAACAGGCTGCCGAAATGCGGGCCACGCTCGAAAGAGTCCCAAAGAGCATTCTGCCAAGATTCCACTTTCCATCCGTGGGTAACGGGCAAACGGAAGGTCTGTTGCATTGGCTGTACATCGTTCATTGGATTGGAAGCGAGAGGCCGAGGCCATCTTATGGCACCTACATCCAATTCCTCGATAAGGTCGACAATTTCACCCAATACGCAGATTTCTCGTGGTGGGGAAAATCACTCCGGTATCCCGGAATTCGACGTCGTGCCCTACCTGGCAAGCGTGTCGAATCCACCGTTTGATTGGAGTGAATGGCGACAAGAGTATCAAGATCGGGGCCTGCATCTTCCGGAGGTGATTTCATCAGTCCTGAACAAGCCGGTCTTGCTGGCGTCGGAATTGGCAGTGACTCGCTTGTTGGAATGTGCACACGCAATGTCAGAATCGTCGAAAGGGCAAGGTAAACGGCGTAAGACAAAGAAGCGGGAGCCACGGGGAACTGCTCAGATGCTGCTGAGCGAATTGTGGCGACATCACGGTGTGGAAACGAAGGAGCAAGTTAATGACGAAGCCGACCAAAACACGCTTGCGGCTACATTGGGAGTCGACCAGTCCACAGTAAGCCGAGCATTCAAGAAACTCGGCGAGTTGCTGCCACGCAAATGGTCTCAGACGTTGAACGAAACGCAGAGCGGCAATAAACGGAAATCCAACAAGGAATGGTATGTGCTCGCATGCAAACTGGAAGTCATTCACGAAGTGCTCAAACACATGGATCGCCCGAAGTCACGAGAATACTATCGATCCGACTTGAGCAACGTTGCCGATCGTGAACGGAACGACTCAGACGACACGGGTGAGTGATTCCAGTTAGTACGACTACCGCAATCCCGCATATGCATGCCTTTTCGCCGTTTTGCATACGGTGAAATACGGGCCCACCGCCATTCTGCCGACCAATCACGTCTCTACGGCAATCTCCTCTCCATTCGCCGGGTAAACCTGCATAGTTCCTGCCTATTGCGGACAGATTCACATTCCGCATTCAGGAGAGGTTTACCAGATGGCGATTCATGACGATCCCAAAGCCGGTGTGATCAACCCCGACGAGTTGTACACGCTGCAAGCATTCACGCGAAGGCTCGGTATCAAAGCGGCGACCGTCCGTGCCGCCAGGCGAGCCGGGTTGCGTGTCTACTACGCCCACAGGCACGGCTACATCCACGGTCGTGATTGGATCGAGTACGTGCTGGCCAGCGGCGACCGCCGAAACGGTGACTCCGTTTCCGAAGCCGGCTGATCGCAGTGATCGCCATCCGCGAAGGTCGAGGAAGGCTCGGAGACATGGCAAGGAAGAAACCACGATCAAAATCCGCACGGAAAATCCCGAAGGTTCGCGTCGTACCTAGAGGACGACGGTATCAACTCCGATACACGTGTCCGATCGAAAAGCGGGAAATCCGTATTTCAACTGGAAGCAGTGATCGGGAAGAAGCAGAACGTCAACGCGTTGAGTTGCAGGCGAAACTCACTCTTGGGATTGACGCAAAGCCGCGTGCTTCAAAAATCGTCGGGCCGGAAATGATGTGGGATGACTTCCGCGAAGAGTATCGCGTGCTTCACTTGACGACTGTTCGCGACAGTACGGCTTCCCATGCCGAAAGCCGGCTCGACCTCGCGGAGCGAATTCTCAAGCCGAGAACTCTGGGCGATGTCGCCGAGCCAATTGCTCTTCAGCAGCTTCAAGCGAAGTTGCTGGCTGGAGCCGAGAGCCGACGCAAGAAACCACGGTCGGCCTATACAGTCCGCGGCTACATGAACACCGTTCTTGCGGCTTTGAACTGGGCACACCTGCAGGGTTGGCTTCCCAACGCTCCGAAACTCCGGAAGATCAAAACGCCGAAACAGAAGGCCATGAAGGGCCGGCCGATTAAGGACGTCGAGTTTGAGCGGATACTCGCCGCTACAGCCGGGGTTGTGGGCGACGAGGCGGCCGAATCGTGGAAGTACATTCTGCGTGGTCTCTGGGCATCGGCGTTGCGGCTTGATGAATTGATGCACGTTTCTTGGGATAAACCGGGAACGATCCGACCCGTTTGGCCGGACGGACAATTGCCCGTTCTGGAGATTCCCGCCGCGATGCAAAAGAACGACACCGAGGAGAGTATTCCGCTCTTGCCGTGGTTTGAAACTGTACTGTTGGAAACTCCGTTGCAGGAGCGAACCGGCTGGGTATTCAACCCGCTGTCACTCCAGTTGAAGATGGGCCGCAGGGCCCGACATCAGCGACCGGACGCAGAGTGGGTTGGAAAAGTTATCGCCCGAATTGGGAAGGCCGCCGGGATCGTCGTCGAAGCAGCTGACGAGCGAACTGGCCGACCGGAGAAACACGCAACCGCCCACGATCTGAGGCGATCCTGCGGAGAGCGACTCCGAAACGCTGGCGTGCCCCCTTTGGTCATCTGCCGAGTAATGCGGGCACTCATCCTGGGAGACGACCCGGCGACACTATGCCCCCGGAGATGTCCAGCGAGACGCGGAAGTCCTGATGAAATCCCTTACATCATGCGATCCGGGAAAAGACAATCACCCCGAAACCGGCTGAGACGAAAACGGCCTCCGGATGTACCTAGGTACAATTGGGAGGCCGGTTTGACGTAAGTCG
>BPJP01000015.1 GCA_026004675.1 Gemmatales bacterium | reverse complement strand
AATGTCTATCTCTGCGAACACCGCGATATCAAACGTCGCGTCGCCATCAAAGTTCTCGCCACCGTCAGTGCTGAAAATCCCGAAGCACTGAAGCGTTTCTACCGCGAGGCACGTGCTGCTTCCGCTCTCGACCATCCCAACATCGTCCGGGCTCACGACGTCGGCAAGGAAGACAAATTGCATTTTCTGGTAATGGATTACGTGGATGGGTCGCCTTTGTCAGAAGTCGTCCGCAAATATGGGCCGATGGACGTGGTGCGTGCTTGCCACTATATCGCTCAAGCAGCCGCCGGCCTGCAATACGCTCACGAGCAGGGTATCGTTCACCGCGACATCAAACCGGCCAATCTCATCTTGGATCGTGCCGGCGTCGTCCGCATACTCGATATGGGAGTGGCACGGTTTGCCCAGAGCGAAGATGAAGAAGTCATCACCAAAGGCCCGTTGGGAACCGCGGACTACCTCGCTCCCGAACAAGCACGCGACAGCCATGCTGCCGATTATCGAGCCGATATCTACAGCTTGGGTGCCTCTTTCTACTATCTCCTGACGGCGACCGTCCCCTTCGCCGAAGGAAAAACAGTGGCACAAAAAATCATCATGCTCCAGACGACCGACCCCAAACCGGTCATCGAACTTCGTCCCGACATCCCCTCGCAGCTTAATGACATCATCAAGAAGATGATGGCGAAGAATCCGGACCAGCGCTACCAGAACCTCTATGATGTCATTCGTGACCTGGAGCCTTGGACCAGCAGGCCGATCGCGCCGCCTTCGCCCGACGAAATGCCCCAAACTGAGTCCGGCATTGCAGGGGACCGAGACGACCGAGGTGAACCTCGGCACGACTCCGGACCCATTACCTCGTCCTCGTCGGCAAGCCGTCTGCAACCACAAATCGCGGCGACCGCCGCCAACCAGCCCAGCATCGTCGACCACAGATGCCACCGGCCCCGTTCAAGATTCCGGCTCGGTGGTCAAGATCATCGCTGCGACTGTTCTCCGCCACACTGGCCGCTGTTGGGCTGGTCGGTGTGGGGGTTTGGCTCCTCTTTTTCCGCGGTTAGCCAAGCTGCTCCACAAGTTCCGCGGTCCGGACGTAGCGAATTCCGGCTTTCATGGCCGTCGATTTCGTATGGTCGAGAGTCAACTCGGGCACCTCGACTTCGACTGCCGCACTCGCATCTTCTACCAAATACACTTGAAAACGGGCTTGCCGCAAATCCTTTGCCGTGTGAAAACAGCAAATGTTGGTCGTCAAACCGCAGACAATCGCCGTGCGAATATTCTCGCAACGCAACAAATCCACATATCCAGGATGTTGCTCCGTCAGTGAATAGGCGTCTCGATCCGATTGGTAACCCTTGCGCCAAATGGCGTGGATGCGTTCTGTCCGCAAACCAGGGAGAAACTCGGCGCCTTTGGTCCCCATGACGCAATGTGGCGGATACAGGTTATCCCGCCGGCCGAAAAAACTGCAATGGTCCCGCGGATGCCAATCGAGACTGGCATCCACTCGCGCCCCAATGGTACTTCAACAATTTGTTGATTTTGGAAACGATCTTTAACGCCCCCGGTACGGGCAACTCGTCAGGACACAAGGGGCTGAAACCCTGCTGGGCATCGACGATGATGAGAAACGGCGGATGACAAGCGAATCATTGCAAACCGCAGGCTCAGAGCGTGTCAAGCCCTTAATGGTGAGCGTGGGCGGCGCCAGCCGCCGGCGGATTCAGCTCAACTTCCTCGGGCGTCCAGCCGAAATAAGCTTGCAACCAGCCACAACACAGCGCCAGGAAAAACAATAGCGCAACGCTACACAACTGCCACCAGAAATTGGGAATGGTCATAAAGCCTAGACAGGTGCACTCAGCCGGCGCCATTTGCGACCATGCCGCCGCTGCGATCACTAAAAGCAATACAACCGGCACCCAGCCGCCGTTTTGCAAGATCCCCCACGCCCTGTTCCAGTTGACTCCCCATAGCCACCATGCGATCCAGGCGCCAAGCACGAGGAGTTCGCCTAGGTAAGGCGAAACAGCTGAGAACCAGGCAGCGAGCTGATCGCCGATGAAATTGAGAACGTCGCCCCAGGTCACGGCAAAAGCCCTTTCATTTCAAGGTCGGTATGGGCCAAAATATAGAAGTTTCAAACGCTGTCAACGGTCACGTTCTCACGTCCTTGGCGACTGTCGCAAAAAAAGCGGATCAGCAAAAAAAACGGTCCCCGCTCTTTTTGTCGCAGCGCATACAATTTATTAGGTGACGTTAGCGGCTTAAGGTATGATCATTGGCAAGAAACCGTACCGCGACAGGGACTTCGAACCGTGAAAAAAATCGCCATTATCCCGACTCTGCTGACGCTCGCGAATGCGGTCTGTGGTTTCGCCGCCATCGCCTATGCCAGCCGAATCAATTTTACCCAGGCGACGGAATATTATTTCGCCGTCAGCGGCTGGTTGATCGTGGCGGCCATGCTGTTCGACGTCTTCGATGGCTACGTCGCCCGACTGTCGAGAACAGCGAGCAAATTTGGCGGAGAATTGGACAGCTTGTGCGATGCCGTCAGTTTCGGGCTTGCTCCAGCGTTTATCCTGTTGAAGATGGGCCCGGGTTGGGAACCACGTGCTTTTCTGCATCAGTTTCTGGCCGGGATCGCCGCTCTTTATTTGGTGTGTACCCTGTTGCGCCTGGCTCGCTTCAACGTCGAGAACTCCCCTGACCCTTCAGCCCACAAGCGTTTTCGCGGCCTTCCCTCCCCCGCGGCTGCCGGTTGCATCGCTTCTCTCGCTATCTTTCGTGGCACCCTCATCAGCTGGTCCTCGCTCGACTCGTCTTACGTCTTGAACATCATCGAGGCATGGGCCACGCTCGGTGCTCTCGCTGTCGCCCTGCTGATGGTCTCGCAAGTCCCCTATCCGCATTTTTCGAAAAAGTTTCTGGACCCGGTGCTGTATCGCCGGCGCCATTTCCAACACTTGATCCAACTGGTTCTCTTGGTTTTCTTGATTGTAACCACACGCGAACTGGCGCTGATCGTTGGCTTCTGGCTCTATGCCATTGGCATCCCCGTCCGCTATGCCATCTTGCGGTCGCTGAAACCCCGAGCCGTGCCAACTCCAGCAGGCATCGAGAAACTCAGCAAGTAAAACCTGAAGCCCGCACCATCGGCTCGCTTGCTTCATGTTTACCGGCATCGTCGAAACACTTGGTACCATTCAACATCTCCATGACGAAGGGGCTGGACGACGACTCATCCTTGACGGCTCCGGCTTGACCGACTGCCCAAGAATCGGCGAAAGTGTCGCTGTCAATGGCGTCTGTCTTACAGTCGTGAAATGCGATCCCCCTTCTCTTCATTTCCAGATTGGGCCGGAAACACTCCGCTGCACCAACTTAGGCCAGCTTCGCGCTGGGGACCGCGTCAATCTCGAACGCCCCTTACGCGTTGCCGATCGCCTCGGCGGACATTTTGTGCAGGGGCACGTTGACGGCATTGCCCGCATTGCCGATCGCATCCCGTATCAAACCGATTCCCCGGAACAGCGCTGGGAACTCGTCTGGTTTCAATGTCCCTCGGAACTCACAAGCCAGATGGTGGCCAAAGGGTCCGTCGCCGTCGACGGCGTCAGCCTGACTCTCGTTGATGTCGAGCGCGAACGATTTAGCGTCGCTTTGATCCCGCACACACTGTCCGTGACGACGCTTGGATTCAAAACAGTCGGCGACTCTGTCAACGTCGAAACGGATATTCTCGCCAAGTACGTCGCCCGGTTGCTTTCTCAATGGCAACGTCGCTGATGGATCAGCACAGCCGGGATCGCAAAATCGGACGCTCGATTCGCCATTCTTCGATATTGAAAACCGCCGATCGACCGGTCTCTCCCGCTGAGTGTCGCAAGAACGACAATGATGTACAATGGCTGAGAAATTGCTAGAATGGCAGCATGCTCTCAAAGCGGAGCCAAGCGCCCGTAGCTCAACTGGACAGAGCAACGGTCTTCGGAACCGTAGGTTGCAGGTTCGAGTCCTGCCGGGCGTGCTCTGCCGCAGGTGCCCGTTAACGCCGTTTGCTGACGGTCGCTCTCACACGAACCATACTACTCTCACGGAAACCACCGTTAGTTGACGGTCGCTTAGTCTGCGCTAAAACGCTAAGTCTGTGCCTGGCATCCGCTGGTTCGCGGCGGCAAAATCGAATTAGCCTGATCGGCGGAATCCACGACAGGGGGACGAAGTTCAAGTAACGAGGTCGAATGGAAGATCGCTAATGTCACGAAGTCGATTCCCTTTAATCATCGTTTCGAGCATTTCCAACTGATCTTCCCCGTGCTGAATCTCTTTGCAAGCAGTTTTCAATTCGGGCAAGGCGAAATGATAGACGCAATCGAGATCGCCGGTTCCCAAAGCCAGTGATGCAATCCTCATCGGCAACGGTTCTGCTGTCACGGCAACTATATGGGGACAATGTCCCTTGCGGTTACGGATCAAGTTCAATGCTTCGGTTCGCGTGTTTTGCGAGCGATCACTTCGGATGGTCCACTTGCAGGAAATGCTGGCATGAAGAAAACAGATCGATGCGCCGCCCGGGTGGTTTACCTGTCGAAGAGGAGTCAAACGAGCGCATTCATCTTGAGTTCCGCGGACAAATTCGGTGTCACGATTGATCTCGGCGTCCGAAATCGGTTTTCTGCAAACGACGATGTCGGGGGTAATGATGTATCCGTGGCCCAGCACCGAAGCCAAGGTCGGGTCGGCTTTGACCAAGGAAACGAGAGTGTCCAGATGGCGGTATTGGACGAAGTTTGAAATGGAGGTCTGCGCCGTCAAGAATTGCCAACTCCCTGGCCGAAGATGTTGCAATGCCTGGAAACAATTCTCGATGAATTCCGCCGTTAACTTCTCGAAAAGGTTGCCCGCCGTCTGGCCCACAATTGGCTCTTCCTTGGGCGAAAAGCCGAGTCGTTCGGAAATACTTTTTGCAATCTCAATACTCGAGCGGCTGCTGCCGTCGGCGAAGTTCGGGAAGGTCTCTCGGCTTTTGCCAGTTCTGCGGACAATCTGTTCGCCGATTTTTTTGTGATATTCTTCGCGTAGCGACGCCAGGCGAGTCATGCCGAAATCAGTCCCAAAGCAGCTTTTGTGCGAATCGACGTATTCGAACTTGCGATTCTTCCGCATATTGCTCGTTGATTTCGATCAGCAAAGCCTTCCTTCCCAATTCACGCGCCGCGATCCCGGTCGTCCCGGAACCGGAAAAAGGATCGAGTACCCAGTCATCGGGCCGACTCGTCAGCAAAATGCAACGTCGCGCCAGCTCGCGCGGGAAAACTGCCGGATGGTTTGTATTTTGGCTATCCGCACCTATGATCCAATAATTTCGCAGATTGGCACCGGACTTTTCGCGAATGGCAGTGTTATCGTAATAGTATCTCGGTTCCTTCGCGAACAGAAAAAGCGACTCAGTGGCGTTGGTTGGTCGATTTCGAACACTCTCCGGCATGGGAGTTTTCTTGATCCACGTAATATGAGACCGCAGAATCCATCCATCCGATTGCAAAGCGAACGCAACACGCCACGGCATTCCTAACAAATCTCTGTCCTTGAGACCCCAGCAATCGGGAACCTTGCAATTCCGTTTTTGGATAAGTTTTTTTGTGTTTCCAACTTTCGCATTCGGGCCGCAGACGCCCGTTCCTCCATTTCTTGCATATCCGTCGCCGACATTCAGCCAGAGTGTGCCATCCCCGCGCAGAACACGACCGACTTCCCGAAATACGGCCACCAGATTGTCAACGTATTCCTGTGGGGAAGCTTCCGCGCCGATCTGCGACTCATGTTGGTAATCGCGCAATCCCCAATAGGGCGGTGAAGTCACGCAACACTGCACAGTCTCAGACCGAATGGTTTTCAACATTTCCCGGCAGTCGCCGACCAAAATCTGAAATTCTTCTTCAGCAGATGGCGTGCGAGTTTGTTCTGCGGCCATATCGCCTGCCAATCACGATACCCGATGGTTACTAAACACGTGTCACCTAACGCATTGTACAAATGCTGTCGATCAAGTCAATGTCGGCTTCGATCATAACGCGGTTGATCCGCTACGACGCTCGTTGAAAACACCGTTAGTTGACGGTTCGCTCGTCGCGGTGACATCGAGACGCTCACCGATATCACCGTTAGTTGACGGTTCGCTCGTTGCGCTGACGCTACGACGTTCGCTGAAAACACCGTCAGTTGACGGTGGAGATAAGCTGCACAAGATAGCTAAGGATTTTCTCGCTGATCCCCACCGCGCCCACGCGGGTGCCACGATGTCCGAAGGCGCACTTCGACTGTTATTCCAATGCCATTGCCACCCTTCGCGTCGCATCTGGCTGGGTTTTCAGATCGCTTTCGGATTTCGCCTTTACCCGTGCGCTTGAAACTCCTTGACGATGGCGCTGTACTGCTGGGCCAGTTGGCGGATGCGCTCGAAGTTCCGGTCGGCGACGGCTTTCGGCTCGACGAGCTGGCTTCCCACGCCCAGGCAACAGGCGCCGGCTCGAAGAAAGTCACGAGCCGTGTTGAGGTCCACTCCGCCTGTCGGCATGAGCCGCACCTGGGGCAACGGTGCTCGGACCGCCTTAAAGAATCCCGGCCCCACCACATCTGCCGGAAAGACCTTCACGATATCCGCGCCGGCTTCCCACGCCGTCAGGATTTCCGTTGGTGTCATGGCGCCTGGCATGACCAGCTTCCCGTAACGACGACACAATCGGATCACGTCCAGATTCAAAGTGGGTGCGACGATGAATTCGGCGCCGGCCAGCAAAACAGCCCGGGCCGTTTCCACGTCGAGGACCGTCCCGGCGCCGAGCAACACCCTGTCTTTCAGCGCTTGCCGAACTTGCTTGAGGACATCCAGAGCGTCGGGTACCGACATGGTGATTTCGACGACGTCGACGCCGCCATCCAGAAGCGCCCGGGCGACGTCGACCAGTTGTTGGCTGTCAGGCGAACGCACGACCGCCACGATGCCGCAGTTCAAAACCCGCGCAAGTTGACTTTCCCGGCTCATGGAAATCCTCCATTACGACTTTTCATCGCATCCTATTCCCAGGAAGGGTCGGCGTCGATCCAGAACTGCCGCCGTTGTCGAGCAGCGGCGTCGAATGCCGAAATTTTGGTTGTTTCCTGTTCGGATTCTGGTATGTCGAAGGAAACTGTAGCGGTCGGATGGAATGGCTCTCTGCACCAACGTGGCTTTTTGCATTTGTCGAGGAGATAGATGATGGCTGGTTCCTGCACGCGTCGGCGATTTCTGCAAACATCGGCAGCAGCGGGTTTGGCTTCGCTGGCCGCGCCGTCTGTCCAGGCTCTGGGAGCCAACGAAACGATCAACGTCGCTTGCATCGGTACGGGCGGGCGTTGCCGACGACTCATGCAATCGCTGGTCAAGATTCCCAACGTTCGCCTGGCCGCCGTCTGCGATATTTACGACCACCATCTCGAACTGGCCCGGAAACTGGCGGATAAAAAACATATCGCCGAGAAAAACTACAAGAAGCTCCTCGAGCGCAAGGACATCGATGCGGTATTGATCGGCAGTCCCGATCACTGGCATGTGCCGATGACGGTTGATGCGCTGGCGGCAGGCAAAGACGTCTACGTGGAAAAGCCGTTGACGCATTCTTTGGAAGAAGGGCGGATCGTGCTCGAAGCGCAGCGGAAGGCGAAGCGAATCGTGCAAGTCGGGACGCAACAACGGAGCATGCCGCAGTTCCAGAAGGCGGCCGAACGCATCCGATCGGGCTATATCGGCAAAGTTTGCAAAGTACACCTCACCTGGAACCGAAATTCCAACCGTCCAGGTCGCAAAACCGAAAAGATCGATCCCAAGAGCGTCGACTGGCAGGCGTTTTTGGGCAACGCGCCCAAGCAGCCTTTCGACGCCTACCGTTTTCGCCACTGGCGCTGGTTCTGGGATTTCGGCGGCGGCATCTTTACCGACCTCATGGTCCACTTCATCGACGTTGCCCATTGGTGCCTCGATCTCGATCATCCGGAATCGGCCCGTTCGATCGGCACGCATTTCATCAGCAAAGGGATTTGGGAAACACCCGACACGGTACAAACCCTGCTCACCTATCCTGGCGGGCTGCAAGTCTATTTCGAAGGCACGTTCATCAACGCTCACCGTGGGGCGATGATCGAATTCATGGGTCGTGACGCAACGCTTTATGCCGACCGGGGCCGTTACGAAATCCACCCTGAATTCGACAAGAACAAATATGAAGAGATGATTCTTGGGGAAGGGCGTCGCGGTCGCGATTTCTATGCCAGGCCGGACGGAGAGCTATTGCACTTGCAGAACTGGGTGGAATGCCTGCGCAGCCGAAAAACCCCCAACGCACCGGTAGAAGCGGGTGTGCGAGCGGCCGCGGCGGCCCATCTTGCCAATCGCGCTTTGCGTTCGGGCCAGGTCGAACACTGGAAGGACTGACGCTCTTGGGCTTCAGTTCTCGAGCCGCCAGGTCGTACCGCCAGGGCGGTCTTCGAGCGTGATCTTCAGTTCGGCGAGGCGGTTGCGAATCTGGTCGGCCAGAGCGAAATTCTTCGCTTTGCGTGCTTCGGCCCGCAAGTCGATCAAGAGTTGCATCAGGGCGCCGACGAGTTCGTCGCCGGCGCCTTTGCTCTTCGTTGGCGGGTTCTCAAACAGTCCCAACAGCCTGCTCAACTCGCGAAAGACGATGACTCCTTTGGTGAAGCGTTCCAAATCTGCCGGCTTTTTCTCTGCTGTCTCCAATTTCTGCTGATCGGCAAAGCGATTGAGCGTCGAGAGCAGTTCGTAAAGGGCAGCGATGGCGCCGGCCGTATTGAAGTCGTCTTCCATGCACTCGAAGAACGCGGTCCGGTGTTGCGCGACGTCTTTGAGGAAGGGGTCGTCGCCGGGATCGAACGGCCCTTTTTTGGTTGGCGCTTCGAGTTGGTAAAAGCTTTTGCCGGTAATGCGTTCGAAACGCTCGAAGAAGCGATAGAAGGCTTCGAGCGCTTTTTGGGTTTCTTTCAGCCTGTCGTTGCTGTAATCGATGGGGCTTCGGTAGTGTGTGTTGAGAAGCAAAAAGCGGACGGTTTCGGGGGAATACTGTTCGAGGACGTCGGCGACGTTGACGACGTTGCCGATCGAGCCGGCCATCTTGCTCTGTCCCATTTTGAGCAAGCCGTTGTGCATCCAGTAGCGGGCAAAGGTCGCGTCGCTGAACGATTCGGATTGGGCGAGTTCATTTTCGTGGTGAGGGAACTGGAGGTCGAGGCCGCCGCCATGAATGTCGAATGTTTGGCCGAGATACTTCATGCTCATGGCGGAGCATTCGATGTGCCAGCCTGGCCGTCCCGGCCCCCAGGGGCTGTCCCATTGCGGTTCTCCCGGTTTGGCGGCTTTCCAGAGAGCGAAATCGCCGGGATTCCGTTTTTTGCTGCTGACTTCGATGCGGGCGCCGGCTTCGAGTTGCTCGGGATCGCGGTGGCACAGCTTGCCGTAGTCTTCGTCTCGGGTAATGTCGAAGTAGACGTCGCCGTCGGCCGCGTAGGCATAGCCCTTTTCGATCAAGCGGGAGATCATGTGGATCATGTCGGGGATATGCTCGGTTGCCCGCGGCATGATGTCGATGCTGTTGACGTTGAGCTTTTTCAGGCAGGCCAGGTAATCTTCGGTCATTTTCTCTGCGAGTTCTTTGACGGTTGTCTTCAACTCGCCGGCGCGGGCGATGAGTTTGTCATCGACGTCGGTGATATTGACGACGAAAGTGACTTCATAGCCCAGATAGGTGAGGAAACGTTTGACGGTATCGAAGATGACGGGCCCTACCATGTGGCCGATATGGCTGGGTTTATAGACGGTCGGGCCGCAGACGTACATCCCGACTTTGCCGGGCTGGACGGTTCGGAATTCCTCTTTCTGGCGGGTGAGCGTGTTATACACACGTAGGGGCATCATCTTCCTCCCTGAGAATCGAAGGCATCATCCTCGATCGATGAGAACCACGGCCTGGCAGGAGATCGCTTCTTCGCGTCCTACCGGTCCGACCGATTCGCCGGTTTTGGCTTTGACGCTGATGTTTTCCGGTGCGGTGCTTAGAAGTTGGGCAACGCGCTCGCGGATGCGTTCTTTTTGCGGGCCAAGTTTCGGCTTCTGGGCGAAAATAATAATGTCGACGTTGACAATGCGCCAACCCGACTGCTTGAGCCTTTCAAGGGTGTCGACAACGAAGAAGCTGGATTCGCGGTTGCGAAATAGCGGATCGCTGTCCGGGTAGAGATCGCCGATGTCGCCGAGAGCGGCAGCGCCGAGAAGGGCGTCGGTGAGAGCGTGCAGCACGACGTCGGCATCGCTGTGTCCGACCAGGCCGTGCGTATGCTCGATCTTTACGCCTCCCAACCACAGAGGCCGATCCCGCTCCAGGCGGTGAGTATCGTGGCCAATGCCAACGCGCATCTGCTTCTCCTCGATTTTCTGTGGTGGCCGGCTCGAAAAAAAGGCCTTCCCGCCGCCACATCGCGTGCAACCGCTGCCGCTTGCCTGGAATCACGACCGCGCGACTCACCGGCACCGTTTTTTTCACCGGCAAAAGACGAAACCATAAAAGTATGGCAGAATTCGCAATTCGAGCAATCGCAAGTTTTCCAGTGAAGTCGGCTTCCGTGCCTGCTCCCATGCCCTAAACTGGAAGCAGCGGGCTTGGCGCCGTCTCGCTTTGTTTTCATTCTATGGCTCCCAGGCGGCGCGTTGAGGAAGAATCATGAACAACCGGCATAACCTCGGCGGAATCATTCATACTTACCAGAAGTTCGATCCCGTCCAGTTTCCCAGTCCGACGGCGCCGCCACCCGATCTGGTGTCGCCGGCGTTCGAACATTTGATGTTTTACGGCAGCATGCGCCGCCTGAGCGAAGAGGAACTTGCTCGAGCCGTGAGGATCGATCCGGGCATGATTGCCGGGCTGGGACCCAGCATGGATGCCATGATGGAAATCCTGCGCGAACGCAAACGCAAGATTCTCGCCACCTATGAAACGTCCCATGCCGAACGCGAAGCTCGGGACCATTTCCACAACCTGGCCAAGAGCATGAAGCCTCCGGCTCGGCTAAGCAAATTCTTCGCGGAAGCCGTCCGCGACGAGCAAATCTACGACCTCGAACAGCTGTGGTATCGCAGCGGCGACGAGCGAGGCAAATTCGCCCGCCAGCTGGTCAAGCTGGTTGAAAGGCTCGGCGAAAAATATCAAATCGACGAACTGGCCAGCAAATACGAATTCACCGGCCGAACACCGATGACGGTCCCCAAAGCCCTGGAAGTCAAGGAAGAACTCGAAACCATCGACCGCTTACTGAAACAGCTCGAGGAAGCGAGGGAAAACGCCCAGATCGGCATCATCGATCTCGAAGAACTGGCCCAATTCGCCGAACCGGGCGACATGGAACGACTCCATGCCATGGCCCAGATGATCCAGGATTATCTCCGCGCCGAAGCGCAACGCCAGGGGCTGGAATTCACCCGCGCCGGCTACCAGCTGTCTCCCAAAGCCTATCGCCTGTTCCAGTCCAAATTGCTCAGTCATATCTTCAGCGAATTGCAGGCGTCGCGCAGCGGCCGCCATGCTGGCCCCATCGTTGGCGAAGGGGCTATCGAAATGCAGCAGACCAAAACCTATGAATTCGGCGACTCGGTGACGCATATGGATATTCCCGCATCGATGGTCAATGCCATGATCCGGAATGGACCGGGCCTCCCCGTGCGCCTCAAACCCGACGACATCGAAATCCACCGCACCCGCAACAACCCCAAATGCGCTACCGTCGTCGTTTTGGATATGAGCGGCTCCATGCGTTACGACGGGCAGTTCGTCAATGTCAAGCGGATGGGGCTGGCTCTGGACGGCTTGATTCGCAGTGAGTATCCGGGAGATTTCTTGCAGTTTCTGGAAATGTACACATTTGCCAAGCCGCGTACCGTGGCCGAAGTGGCGACGCTCCTGCCCAAGCCGGTGACCTTGTACGACCCAGTGGTGCGCCTGCGCGTCGATATGAGCAATCCGGAGATCAGCGAATTGCAGATACCGCCGCATTTCACCAACATCCAGCACAGCCTGCAACTGGCACGCAAATTCCTGGCAGCGCAAGACACGCCCAATCGGCAAATCATCCTGATCACGGACGGTTTGCCGACCGCTCATTTCGAAGGCGAGCAGCTTTATCTGCTTTATCCGCCGCAAAAACGGACAGAAACCGCGACCCTTCGAGAAGGCCAGCTGTGTTCCCGCGAGGGAATCACGATCAACATCTTCCTGTTATCGACCTGGAACCAGTCTCACGAAGACGTGCGCTTCGCCTATCGGTTGGCCGAATCGACGCGCGGGCGCGTCTTCTTCACCGCCGGCGAAGATTTGGACCGCTATGTCGTCTGGGATTATCTCAAACGCCGAAAACAGATCATTTCTTGAGAGCTGCCGCTTCGAAGAAGCGGGAAGCCACGGCTGGAAGCGGTCGCACGGTGCTGGGCGAAAGCCTGAAGGCGAGTGGCGCTTGCCGTCTGGGTCGTGCCAGGAATTGAAGTTGAACGATCGCGGTGAAGGTGCATGGAACGGTTTTGGCAGTTAGACCTGATCAGCCTGTTCACGTTCTATCTGGGGTTGATGTTTCTCGTCAGCCTGTACGTGCGCGTCAGTCAATACCGGGCGATCTTGAGTTTGTTGGCCAAGGGAAAGCGCTGGCCGAGGCTTTTGCGGCTTGTGGCGCAATTCCGCCATATTCTCATGACCTGGCGGACGTTTCTGCCGGTTCTGCTCAGCTTGTCGTTGATGGTCATCAACCGCCTGGCCAACGTGCTGATCTATCGCAAATCGCATTTGACGCCGGAGATGATCGCCGCCCATTGGGAAACATTGCTGGTGATCGGGCCTTTCGGCGCCGCCATGTTGGCCGTCGATCTCTATTGCACTTTCGTCGTGGGCGAAATCGACGAAGCGGAACTTCAAAAGTATTTCGACCAGGCGGAACGCTGGTTGGGGCCGTTGAATCCCGCCGTGCATATCTTTACACTCGGTTTCATCAACCCGAAAAAAATGGTGGCCAAGGAAGTACGTACCGCTCTGATCGAAGCAGGCAAATTGATCGAGGACAGTTTCTGGTGGCTGACCGCGCAATACGGCTTGCGCGCTGTGTTTGGCCTTTCGTTGTGGTTGAGTTATGCTTGGATTATGAACTGAAACCGTACTCGCTTCATCGTCGCCAGCTGTCGGCTGGGAATCTTTCGCCGGTAAAAAAGGAGCGACAGTCGAACGCAAACCATGCTGTGGTCGTTTTTTGCTCAGGCAGCACAATCCCCCAACCGGCAATTGGCATTCAGGCAGATCGTCGTCGCCCACCTGCTGGTATTGACCTGTTGCGCCTGGCTGGCCTATGGCCAGGGCCCAAGGGCGCCGGTCCTCCTCGGCCATACCCTCTTGGTCGCCGGGATCGTCGAAGGTGCGTTCTTGATCGGTTGGCGGCTGACGCAATTGCCCAAAAGTCGGGCGCTCGAATTCGTGCTCGTTACCCAACTCCGCCCCAGCCAGCTCCTCGTTGCCGAATCGTGTGTCGGTCTCGTTCGGCTCGCTCTGGTCACGCTTTCCGGCCTGCCGATCCTCCTGTTATTGACTTTCGAGCGGGCAACGACGGGCATTACACTCGTCGACGTCTGGCCCCTGTTGCTGATGCCGTTTACCTGGGGAGCGTTGAACGGATTGTTGCTGACGACTTGGGCCTATGAGCCGCGCGGCGTTCGACGATGGATGGAACGGCTGGCTTTGGTCTTCATCATCCTCTACTTGTCGATAGGCGTGCTTGGCGAAAAGCTGTTTGTCGTGTTGAAGCACCTTCCGGACAGGACGGCGTTTTGGCTTCGGTTCGGATTCGAAGCCTTTCACCAATACAATCCGTTCGGCGTGATGGAGTTCTGGATGAGACAGGATGCCATCGTGGCCGAGGCACGGATGCACGGACTGGAAATGGCGGCCGTCGCCGCCGTCGGACTGATGATGTTGCGGACGGCATGTCGAATAAAAGGCCATTTCGACGAACTTCATTACGCCCCGGTCGAAGATCGAAGCGGCGGCAGATTCGGACCGCCGGGGGAACACCCTTTGTCGTGGTGGGCGGTGCGGCGTGTTTCAGAGTATTCCGGGCGGATCAATCTGTGGCTGGCAAGTGCCTTTGGCATCCTTTACGCAGCCTATCTGGTGTCTGGTCCATCCTGGCCGATGGGCAGAACGGTGTTCGTCATTTTGGAAACGAAGGCTGGCGGCGTGCCGGGTCTGACCACCGCATTGGTCGTATTGGCGGCAGTGCCGGCAGCATTCCAATACGGCTTGTGGGACAGCAACGCCCAGGAGCGGTGCCGACGTCTGGAGCTGCTCCTGCTTACTGAATTGACCGCTCGCGACTACTGGCGAGCAGCGGCTGCCGCCGCCTGGTTTCGAGGCAGGGGCTATTTCTTCGTCGCTCTTGTTCTTTGGACTGCGGGGGTGATTGCTGGCAAGACGACGTTGCCGGCCACTCTTGCGTCGCTGTTCGCAGCTGTCGTCCTGTGGTTTTGCTACTTCTCGTTCGGCTTCCGCTCCTTTGCTCGCGGACATCATGCCAACCACGTCGGCATGCTCCTGACCATCGGTTTGCCTTTGCTCGCGTATGGATTGTTTCAAGCGAACGTGCCGTTTCTGGGGTCCCTCCTCCTGCCCGGCAGCGTTTATGGCCCGATCGGCGGTTTGCCTTGGCCCTACTGGATCGGCGGACCGCTCCTGGGTCTCGTCGTGGCATGGCTCGTTACCACTCACGCACTCAAACATTGTGAACGCGAATTGCGCGAATGGTACGAAGACAACCACGGTCGAAAAGTCATCGACTGAAATCATCCGGTCGCCGGCCCGGCGACTTGCATCTCGGCTCGATCCCCGGCATGATAGCAGCGCGTTTCGTTGGCGTCCGCTGACCATATTGGAGTTGAACATGCAGCTATATCGCCTTTGCGTTGCCGCCTGGTGCAGTGTCTTTGTCGGCATGCTCGTCCTGGTACCCGCCTCGGCGGCGCCCAGTTCGGCAGATCGGCCCAACATCGTCTTGATCATGTCGGATGACATGGGCTTTTCGGATATCGGTTGCTATGGCGGGGAAATCCACACGCCCAATCTCGACAGGCTGGCGGCAGGCGGTCTGCGCTTCACCCAGTTTTACAATACCGGTCGATGCTGTCCCACCCGTGCTTCGCTTTTGACCGGACTTTATCCGCATCAGGCTGGCATGGGATGGATGACCAGCGATCGGGGACATGAAGGCTATCGCGGCGACCTCAACCGGCGCTGCGTCACCATTGCCGAAGTCTTGAAAAGCGCCGGCTATGCGACCTACATGGCCGGCAAATGGCACGTCACCAAAGGGACCAAGCCTCAAGGACCGAAAGACAACTGGCCGTTGCAGCGCGGCTTCGACCGTTTCTACGGCACCATCACCGGCGCAGGGAGTTTTTTCGATCCAGGCACCCTGACGCGCGACAACACCATGATCTCCCCCTTCGCCGATCCGGAATACAAACCAAAAACCTTCTATTACACCAATGCCATCAGCGACCATGCCGTGAGATTCATCCGCGAGCATGATTCATCCAAGCCATTCTTTCTCTATGTCGCCTACACTTGCGCCCACTGGCCCATGCACGCTCTGCCTGAAGATATCGCCAAATACAAAGGCAAGTACAGCACCGGCTACGCACCCATTCGCGCAGCACGCCTGGCTAAATTGAAACAACTGAAGTTGATCGACCCCAACTGGCAAATGGCACCCCAGGTCGGAAACTGGGACAAAGTCGAACACAAAGAATGGGAAGCACGCTGCATGGAAGTCTACGCTGCCATGATCGACAACATGGACCAGGGCATCGGCCGAATCGTCGCCGAATTGAAAAGGAATAACCAGTTCGACAATACGCTCATCTTCTTTTTGCAGGACAACGGCGGCTGCCAGGAAGGCGTCGGGCGATCGGGAAAATCCAAACGGCCGGCCAAACCCGTTTGGCCGAAGATCGCTCCAGACGCGGTTCGCTTGGACGTGATCCCCAAGCAGAATCGCGCCGGCGTACCAACCCTGATGGGGCCGAACGTCATGCCCGGCCCGGAAGACACCTATATCGCTTATGGCATCAATTGGGCCAATGTCAGCAATACTCCTTTTCGCGAATACAAGCATTTCGTTCACGAAGGAGGTATTTCCACGCCGTTGATTATCCATTGGCCGGGCCGAATCAAACGCCCGGGCGCTCTGTTTCACGAACCAGGGCACCTCATCGACATCATGGCCACGTGCGTCGATGTCGCTGGAGTTGCTTACCCGGAAAAAGTCGGCGACCAGCGCATCCAGCCCATGGAAGGAGTCAGCCTCGTGCCGGCATTTTCCGGCCAATCTCTTGCCCGAAAAACACCTTTGTTCTGGGAACATGAAGGCAACCGCGCCGTTCGTTCGGGCCGCTGGAAACTTGTCGCCAAGGCCAACCGACCATGGGAACTTTACGACATGGTGAAGGACCGAACCGAGATGCACAACCTGGCAACGAAATACCCGGAACGCGTCAAGGAGTTGGCTTCGACGTGGCAGGAGTGGGCGGAACGGGCCAGCGTCTTGCCCCTGGGAGCGTGGCGCGGCAAAAAGAAATGATTGCTTCTCGCCCGCAGGTCGTCCCTACCGGATGCCAGACATGGTGTTGGCTGGCAAATTGCCATTTCCGCCGCCATTGAAGGACGGACACGCTTTCCGCCTTGGCGGATAGCCCGCTTGCTGCGTGCGTTCGCCAGCCGTAGACCACAAAGCGCGGATTTCCTTGCAGCGGTCGTCGTTCGCGGGCAATTGTGCTGCTCGAAGAATGCGTTCCACGTGAAACCACGCGATGGGTTCGTCGCGGTCGATGCGTTGCAGGTCGCGGACCAGCACGGAGTAGTTGAAGCCTAGCCGTTTGCTGAAATCCCGCAGCGTGGGCGAAACCTCGGCAATGACAAAACGGATCTCGACGCTCAAAGGCGACTGGTATTGTTTCTGCAATTGCTGGCGACAACGTTCTGCCCAATCGACGCGAACGGCAGTCGTGTCGTTGATGCCGCAGGTTTCGGCCATTTTCTCCAATGCCTGCCACGGCGGCAAGAACTTCCCTTGGGCGATCGCTCGTAACCGTGCCGGCCACAAACCGCCTATGTTCGCTTGACGAAGAACTCGAGCGAGGGGGATGATCCCTCCTTCCCGTTCCGCCAGAAGCTCGACCATCTCAGCGACCGTTGTCGGGTGCATCCACGCACGTCGCCGTTGGGCTTGCTCATCGCGATAGGCGAGCAACGACTGGACTCGCCGCCGACCTGCTTTGTCGATGGCTTCGAGAATCCGCTGGTAGGCGCTGTCCAAAAGCGGCGTCACGCCTCGTTCCAATCGTTGGTATTCGGCGGACGAGTAGCCCAAGATCGGTTCCATGTCCGCCAGCGAAAAGCCATACCATTCCCGCTTCAGCCGCAACTCGATCCGCGTTTCCGGACGCCGGCGGCGATGAAACTTGCCGCGTCGCTCGGACCAGAGATGCGCCAGTTTCGCTCGTTCCGCATCGGAGTCCGTCAACAAGGCGACGATACCGGCAGGATAAGCCTGGGCCGAATAAAAACCGTCTTCTTCGATGTGTTTGATGATCCGCGCCGGTTTTTTACCGCCGATGTCGAAAAGATCAGCGAGTTCCCGCCGGGAAAGTCCCCCCTGTCTGCGAAGTTGTTGCACACGCCTTCCGAACGGGTCGGGCCCGGATGGCTGCCGAGGCGTCGACTCGTGCCAGAGTTGTTGCAACTTCCGCAGCTCGGTCTGATCGCGACAGACGACGCGGGCGATTTCTTCCACTTTTTGCCAGGGCGGTAATTCGAGGTAGCGCATTTTTCGTGCCGCAGAGTAGCTCAAGCCTCGTTCGAGCAAGTGCCGCTCCGCCAGCCCCTCACGCTGACACAAGACCTGCAACTCGGCTAATGCCGGCGGATACCCCCGTTCGCGCAAGCGCCGCGATTCGAAGTCGCGCCATAGTTCTTCGCCCTGTCGGCAGTCCGCGCCCACGACCTCGCACATGCGGCGCAACAGGGGCAAAGGCAAAGGAAAATTGCCCCGGCGGTATTCCCAAAGAGTCGCCACGCTGATCCCCGTGCGTCGCGCCAATTCTCTAGGCGAACCCGCCCGCAATTCCAAATCCGCAATGAACTCTAACAGCGTCTCTCCTCCACCGGCATACAGGCGGCGTACTTCTTCCAGCACCGACCCTCCGACTTTCTTCTCGGTGCAGAAATCCAAAAACTTCTGCATAGTCCGGCGGGTCGGTTTGTGGACCCCCAGTTCCATGTCGCGGAGCGTGCCCCGACTGATGTCCGACTGTCGGCACAATTCGATTCGCGTCAGACCGAGAAGCTCAGCCCGGATGTGCACAATGGCAGCAGCCAGCGGCGGTGCCGACTGCGAACGTTCCAGCGAACGCCGACGCAAATTCGCGTTGCGCAACGCATGCCCGCTCAAAACCTGTCTTTCCGGTAGACCGTGCCGCATCGTCGTTCTTAGCCTGGCAGGATGGAAGGTAGGACCGCACTTCGGGGCGATTCGTTCGGCTGGTTCTTGTTTGGTTGGCGGGCTGGCAAAGCCAGCGAAGTGCTTGAATGTTAGGCGATTTGCCGGCGAATTGCAAACAGAAACCACGAAACCAAACGACCTGTTAAGCGCCGGCCAGAAGACGCTCGGCCAGACCTCGGTCGAGCGGCGGGCCGATGTATTCGAAGCCGCTGGTGAGCCTGGTCACGGCATGGCGGATATGGGCATCGCGCGGATTGAAGCGAACCAGAGACGGAGAACGCACCAATTGCCAATTCGGCGACCGCTGCCTGGCGGCAATATAGCCCGGATGAGCCGTCGTGCTGCGGACGCGATAGCCAAGCGCTTTCCAAAGCGCAGCGCAGAAGTCCGCCAGGCGATGACCGATGCCCACACCTTGAAAGTCGGGAAGAGTGACGGTGCGATGCTCTCGTTTGCATCGCGCTGGCGTCAGTGCCTGCAGCCATGCGGAAAAGGCCACCGCTTGCTCCCCCCAAAATGCCACGAAGCAAACCGCACTCCTCGCCAAATCGTGACTCAGATAATGATGCGTCCGAAAAAGCTGCCACGCCGAACGATGCACTCGGCGAACCTCGAGGACGATGGCGGGTCGGCGCCGAAGACGCCTCCAGTCGAAAACGTTGCTCGCCGGTCGATATACCCAATCGGGTTGCAGCCATTCTTCGACATCTTCGTGGCAGGTGACGGCAACCAGGCGCAATTGGCGACGGCGCACCGCCTTTGCCAGGGCGGCACTGGCAATCCGAGCCACTGTCCGGTCAACTACGCTCGTAAATTCATCGACGACGAAAAAACGATCCCAGTTGGGGGAATGCTCCGCGTAGGCCATGAGCCGGGCCAGCGAGGCACGAAACTGCTCCCCAGTGGACAAGAACTGAAATGGCCTCCGCCACGCAGGCGGACTGGAAAAACCAACCGACGACAACAACGAGACAATCTCTTTGATCGACATGCCTTCGGGGAAGGCGTCGACGATGGCCCGTGCTCGATCCCAGTCCGGAAGCCGGATTTGCCTGTCCATTTGTCGCCCGAACAAGGCCCGCGTCACTGTCGATTTGCCACAACCAGACGGACCGACGATCAAGCCGATATGCCAGGGTCGATCTTCGATGGGCAGCGTCGCCTCCCATTGCAACCGGCTTTCTGTCGCGGCTGGAAGATCGAACATGCCCTCGATTTGCATCACGCGCGGTGAACGCACGATCGCTGACGCGACTTCTACCAACATCTCGCACCTGCTTTCGAAAACAAGACGGAGCAAGTTAAAGCAACGCCCGGCAAACCAGGCCGTCGCTGTGAAACTTCTCCAACAAAGCGGCCTGGTGTTGCTCGTCACGACATTCGACGAGAATGAAGAATTGATCGTGGAGAGCCGAGCTATTTGGGCGCGTGTCGGCGGTGCTCGCGGATGCCTGCGCCAACGTGCGCCACAAGTTGTCCAAGGCTTGCGATTGCGTGGCCGTAAGCTGCCGCAATTGCTCGGCGGCAGCCGAATCGGTCTCCGCCAAAGCAGCCAGGCTGTCCAGCGACAAAAGGAGCTTGTTGGCTTCTTCTTCCGTTACATCGAGGATTTCGACGTCAACGACCAGATCGGGGTCGAGATCACGGCGAAGGTGCCCGTCGATAAGCTGCAACTTGCCGTCTGGCCGGCGGTAAGCCAATAAACTGCGGGCCAGGCCGACTTCACGCAACAAGTCGCGCAAGACCTGACGTTGGCGGCGCGGATGTCGTCGCCAGTTCCACTCATGCGGGATCAGATCGCCTGCCCGCATGCGGCAATGGCCGACAATGCGATTACGGTAACGACTCATCGATACTTCCTTTGAAAACGAGAAACGTGCTTCGGTCGAATGCGCTGTTGTTCTCGAAAACGACATGGCTCCAGCGGCCGCAGCTTCGCAAAACGCCCGTGCTCGAAGGTCGGTGGGCTTTCAAGGCAATCGGCTGACGAGGTAGCGAAGGGCGTCAAGTGCATGATTGTGGGCATCAAGGGGAATTTCTTGCTGGTTGTCGGTATGAGGGCAAGATTCGTAGCGATAGAGTTGCGCCTCGGCAAACAGGTTCGGACAGGCCGGGCGATAGACCTTGAGTCGGCCTTGCCTCAAGCGAGCCGTGACGGCCGCGATGCCGGCACGTATGTTATTTCGCCCCTGACGGACCACCAGGCCAGCGTGCCGCAAAGCTTCGATTTCGGTTCGACCGGCGGGGTCGGCAAACCAGAGGACATCTTTGGGCAAGGCCGACGCGTGTTCGTGGATGCCCTGACCGCGAACATAACGTTCGTGCAGAATCCACAAAACGCCGTCACGATCGAGCACTCCCCACAAGGCGCAAAAGGGATTGCGAAAGCCGAAGTCGATGCCGCCAACCGCCCGGCCAATGGGCGACAGCGGCGTGTCATAGGCACATTGCTCGGCGAAATCGGGATACACCAGTCCTTCCAACGCTTCAAACGAGCATTCGTATTCCTGGCGAATCCAGGCATCGCCAAGACTTCGCCTTTCCGATTCGATGAAGTCGGCAGAGATGCGGGGACACTTTTGCCAGGGAACGCAAATCCGCAGCCAATCGCCGTCGCCGACCCACTCCCGCCAGAAAAAACCCCGTTGGCCGAAAGGCGTTGACAAGCAAACCAATCGTCCCCAACTGACAGCGAGCATCGGACGAACCGAGGCGTACAAATCCTCCGGCACCCGTGCTGCTTCGTCGATCAACAACAATTCCACGCTGGAAAACGTACGGATGGTCGCCTCGCAACCCGGCAACGATACGACCCGGGAATGGTTGGCGAATTCCAATAGGGTATTGCTGTTACGACGCCGTGCGACACGACATCCCTGCGCCCGATCGATCTCTTTCACCTTGCGCAACAGCTCTGAAGATTGCCGAAGCGATGGCGCGACAACGAGGATCAAACTCCCTGGGCGCTGGTGTGCCTGGCCCAAAGCAAGGGCTGCCGCCGCAGTCGACTTGCCGCTTTGCCGCGCACAATTCAACAGGATCTGCCGTGCTTGGCTGTGCAGCAAGTCATACTGCCACGGATCAGGGTGAAAGCCATTCGACCATGCCGGCTCCTTCCTTGTCAGCAATGCCGACACGAATCGCGATGTGAAGGTCATTATCCTTTTGCTCCAGCTCGGTGCCTCGAACGTTGACCGCCGGAGTGGTCGGCTGGTTTTTCTTGCCGACAACCTTGAAGAAACGCTTCGACTTCCTCGACGGTCCAGCGAAGCACCCGGCCACGCCGTCCCAAGCGCAAAGGCGGAGGAAAGACCCCGCTCTGGGACCAGCGATAGAGGGTTTTCGGCCCGATTCCGAGCCGACGAGCGATCTGCACCCCCGAAAGTAACTGCGTTTTCATTTTTGCGACTCCGTTTAAAACCGATCACTTTCAAGTTCTTTTGCTTAGTTTAATGGACAAAAGTATACATTTCAAGAAAAAAACAAGAAAAAGTGGAACTGTCATTTTGGCAGATGCGCTGGAAGGCTAGTCGTGGGCCAGAAGGCGAAGACTGTCAATTTGGCAGAAAGAACATGGTGCTTTTAGTTGTAACTCTTTCTTAGGTGGGTAGTTATGTTATTTATGGCAAATTGGCGCGACGTTTGCTACTACGTCTTTCAGACCGCTTTGCTGCGGTCGCATCCTGTCACAGGCAAGTCTGAAGGAACGTGAAAGGAGGGGACGGATGGTTGCACGATGGCTTCCACAATCGTCGTTGCTGGAAGAGTTTGATCGATTGCAGTCGGCGTTCAATCGTCTGATGGAGCAGCCGGTTGCTGGATTGGCGGTCGCAGGTGCGTATCCGCCGGTCAACGTATGGGAAGACGATGAAAACATCTTTGTTGAAGCGGAAATCCCTGGTGTCAAGCTGGAGCAACTCGAAATCCTGGTCGCCGAGGGGAATCAGCTGACGATCCAAGGCGAGCGCAAATTCGAAGAAGAGGAAAAGGCTACCTGGCATCGCCGTGAGCGAGGTGTCGGCAAGTTCCAACGGCAGCTGACCCTCCCCACAGTGGTCGACGCGGACAAGGTGACCGCCAAATATGACGACGGCGTCTTGCTCATCACGTTGCCCAAGAGCGAGGCCGCCAAACCACGTCGGATTGCCGTCCAGGCTGGGTCGTAGTCCATTTCAGCCACGCGAAAGGAGGTGTTAGCATGGCCGAGACCAATGTCAACAAGAGCCGTCGCCAAAGCGAAACCAAAATGGAGGGGACTCCTTATACCTATCAACCCAGGGTGGACATCATTGAAACCGACGAGGGGTTCACCCTCTACGCTGATGTGCCTGGGGCTAAACCCGAGGACATCGATGTCCGTTATGAAAAAGGGGAATTGATGCTTCATGCTCGTTGCCGACCCAGGCACGAAAACGTCCGCTGGCTCTATCGCGAATATGGAGTCGGTTATTTCTACCGCTCTTTTACCATCGAGGGCATCGATCCCGACAAGATCAAAGCCGAGGTGAAAAACGGCGTCCTGAAAATCCATCTGCCCAAACCGGAAGCGGCCAAACCGAAGAAGATTACGGTCACGGCAGCTTCATGAGGACCACCCCTGTTTTGCTCGACCCGTTTTCCGCTCGCGCCGTCGGTTACGTCGGCTGAGCGAAAAGCGGGTTTTTTTTCTTTTTGCAAATCTGAATATGCCCTCGGTTGCTGCACAACTCGTTTTTCGGCAAATTTTTCTTGACGCCTTAGCGCTCATCTGTATACTAATGTTCATGCGATCCATTCGCCTGCCTCCACTCAAGCCCATCTTCTAAGGAGCATCACGATGAAAAACGCCCTGGGTTCGATCGTCTGCGCGCTGCTCATGACGTTTGCCGCCGCTCAAATCCGACTCGGTGGCGACACCAGTCCGGACGGCAAACAACCGGTGCGGATCGACCTGCCCGTCGACCAGCGCTTGCGCAATTGCGGCGGCGCCGATGGCGCTGGCATGTGCGTCATGAGTTCCATCGAGATGGCCGCCCGATGGTGCCATCTCGAAGAGCTTCGCGGTTTGCGCGACTGGTGTGCCCGTCAGCCGGGTGGCGCCTATCCCGCCAAAGTCGATCGTCAGTTGCGCGACTTTTGTCGAGAAAAAAAGATTCCAGTTCCCGATTATATCCAATACACCGGCAGCGACATCGATCTGCTGCGCAAGGCGCTGGCCACTGGCCGCATGCCGGCCGTCACCTACACCGGCAACGACGGCGTCCGCTATCGCGGCCGAATCGCCCACATGGTCAACCTCGTCCAGCTCAACAACGACTGGGCCGCTCTTCTCGACAACAACGGCATCGGCGCTGACGAACTCTTGTGGATGACCCCCGAAGAATTCCGCCGACGCTTTGGCATCGGCTGGGTGTTCTTGTGGCTGGCACCGCCTCCCCCTCCCGTACCGCATAACGGCTAAATGTTGCAACTGCCAACCGCGTCGCCAATCGCTCGGCAGCGCCGAGCCGATATGCGAGCGGCGACAAAGTATTGGCGCCTGGTCTCCTCTTGATCCTTTCCCTTCCCGCTTGCGAATCCACCGCTCGTGTCGCTTTTGACACCGTGACTTGATCTCGTTTCGTTTTGCTGAAAGGAGCACCCGATGCGAACCTTCGTGATCCTCTGCGCGCTGTGTGCCACCCAAAGAACGTGCGCCCAATGCTGACCACCCCACGACAAGCCGCCGGTCGGCGGCCACGAACGCATCCTCGGCAACGGCGATGTCGCGTATTTAAACTCCCAAAAGCAGCAGATCGGCTACTGGTCCGCCCGCACGGGAAGATATTGGATTCTCGATCCCCAAACGGACCGTTGGCTCGGCTACTATGACGCTTCAGGAAACTGGTTCCCTTTTCCCGATCGCAAGCGACCTTCCTCCCCTTCCCGACCGCAGCCAGCCGTCCCCCATCTCAACTTTGGCGTCGACACGACCCAATGCGAGGAAACCTGTTCCCACAACGGCAACCCCATTTCCAAGCAGGAGCTTATCTCGCTGCTGGAAAACGGCATTCCCGACGACGCAGACAAACTCCGCCTGACGATCATCGGCCCCAAAGAACTTTGCGACCCGGTTTGCACCGACCTGGAATCGACCGATTTGGCTAAGCACTTTATCGTGCAGTCGTATCGACCAGAAAACTGGGCGTTACGTCCCGGGTTCGTCACGTCCGGTCGGCCAACGATCTATGTGCAAAGCCCCGACGGCGAAGTCCTGCACCGGCAAGACGATTACGAGGGAGGCATCGGTGCCCTCTCCGTCGCCCTCGAACGTGCCTGCCAGTTGCGCCGCCGAAACCCGCTTTACCGTCCCCAACTCGATCCCGATTTGCGCCAATGGTTCTGGCCGTGGCGCGGCTTCGAGCTGCGCCCTTCGTGGCTTCTTCTGGTCGTCGGCCTTGTGTTGCTTCTTACACTTTGGAAAGGCAAACGATGATGAACGACGTCTTGCCGTGCCTGTTCAGTCTCCTGGCCGGTTGGCTGGCCCGTCACCGAGGCCTGTTCGCCGGCCACAAACCCACCTTCAGTCAAACCATCCGAAAAAAACTCGATCCGATCATCGACCAGGCCGTCGCGGCGGCACTCGAACTGAAGTTGAACCAATTGCAAGGGAGGAAAACGGATGACGAACCCGCTTGATCTTTTTGCTGGCTGGAAGACGTATTTGACCGGCATCGGCCTTATCGGGCTGGGTATCTATCAGCTTTCGACCGGTGCGTTGGAAGCCGGCCTCGCCTCGATGGCCAGCGGACTGGGTCTGATCTTTGCTCGGCGAGGTGCGCATCGGCCTGCCGTGCCTTGACCGCTGCCTGAAAACCGCTTCGATACTGTTGAATTTTGCGGACTTGAGCCTGCCTGTCGGGCACAAGTCCGCTTTTTGTTTGGCGTGCGAGGATGTGCCAATTGCGGTCAGCATTGTCCTGAACGCTGAAGCGTTTCGCGGTCATCACCGTCAACAAACGGTGCATCCGGCAGATGTCAGAGCTTCAGCGCGACGTGGGGACCGTCAACTGACGGTTTGCACCAAATGTCAGGTCCCAGGCGATCAATCTTCAGCGCCGATCTCGACGTTAAAGGCTTCGTGGACAAGTTTGTTTTCACGGATTTCGTGCGAACGCAATTGATCGAGCCAGTCGCGGACGTTTTGTGCCAGTGGCTCGTTCCAATGACTTGCCGACGACAGGTCGGCGAGGAGTTTGTCGAGTCTGGCGGCCAGGTCGGCATGCTCCTGCAAAAGGTTCGAAGCCGTGCGGTGGAATTCGGGCCTTCGCCGCAGCACTGGCTCCATATAGCCGTCACGCTCTTCGAGCTGGAAATGCTGGAGGAGATGGGCACGTGTTTTTTGCAGCTGCTCGATCATGGTTCGGAGGCAACGTGAGGCCAGGCAAGCCAGCACGGCCGTCATGTGGTGTTCGAGGGCGGCGTGTTCGTCGGCCAGGATTTCGGCAAGTGAAGGTGCGTGTGTCATGATTCGGCCTCTCGTATCGCGAAGGTTTGCCAACCCTGGGAGAGCAGGCAATCCGGATGCCAGACAAACCGGAAATCGGCAAATAACGAAGTTTTTTTGAAGCAGCAAAGAATGGAAGCGGGTGTGGAATTCGATTGGCACACAGGTTGCACTGTGTTGGCGAGAGGGAATCCTACAGGAAGACGGGGTGAAATCATGGCAAAGACGGCGCGATTCTTCGATCTGACGGCCGGGCAGATCATGACACGGAACGTCATCACCGCAACACCTCGAACGTCCTTGCGGTCGGCTGCTCGATTGCTCGAACACCTGCGGATCAGCGGGCTGCCGGTGGTGGATGATGAAGGCCGTTGCATCGGTGTGTTGTCGACTACTGATTTTCTGCATTTGTTCGAGCCTGGCAGCCTGACGCCTCCGCCCGAAGAGCACGGTATCTTCTGCGATTGGCAGTTGTCCCAGGTGGAGCAGTTGCCAGCCGATCAGGAGGTCGGGACGTATATGACACGCGACCCGGTGACGGTGACCGTGGACACTTCAATCGATGAAATCTCCAGAAAGATGTTGGAGAAACATATCCATCGCATTGTGGTGGTCGACGAACACACTCGACCGATTGGGATCGTTTCCAGTACGGACGTGCTGGCAGCAGTCGCACGGAGCCGGCAAGTCGTTGAACCGGTGTGCGAAAGCAGCACGAGGTGATGGGCGAAGACGCCCAGTTTTGCCGAATAAAAACACAAGTGAAAAGGAAGGTGGCACATGTTGCGATTTGCCGAAGTCGGTTTGGCCCTTGTGCTGTTTCTTTGGGCAGGTTCGAACGTCGGCAGTCAGCCGCCGCGGGAAGACAAGGACCAGAAGGGAGAAGACGAAACAGCGGTTTTGATGAAGCAAAAGCTGAAACATTCCCAGAAAGTTCTGGAAGGACTTGCTCTGGGGAATTTCGACGAGATCGCGGAGCATTCGCGCGAGTTGATCGAGGTCAGCAAGAAGGCTCAATGGCGGGTGATCAAGACGCCGGAGTACGTCATGTGGAGCAACGAATTTCGCCGCCATGCTGAGGACCTGATTGAAAAGGCCAAGCAGAAAAACATCGATGGCGTGACGCTTTCTTATCTCAATCTGACCATGACGTGCGTCCGCTGCCATAAGTATGTGCGCGAAGTGAGACGGGTCCGGCACGAGGATGCCGGGTTGGATGCGTTGGCATCGTCGCGATAGTTTGGGCTCGTTTTGGAAAATGGCGGGCGGGCGTGGACGGCACTTGAAAGACGGATCGGCAAGTCATAATGAAT
This sequence comes from Gemmatales bacterium, assembly GCA_026004675.1. Taxonomy (GTDB): domain Bacteria; phylum Planctomycetota; class Planctomycetia; order Gemmatales; family Gemmataceae; genus BPJP01. The sequence goes on along the minus strand of BPJP01000015.1, from coordinate 33,236 downwards.
CCATCGTGGCCTGGTCGAGGGTGGACCGGGCCGTTTTTTCAGGAATACCATCGACCTATGCCTCTCGGTTATCTCTGTCTTGTTCTGCACGCGCATCTGCCTTTTGTTCGTCATCCCGAATACGACGATTTTCTTGAAGAGGATTGGCTCTACGAGGCCATCACGGAAACTTACATTCCGCTGCTCGAAGTTTTCGAGGGGTTGGAACGGGACGGCTGTGATTGGCGTTTGACGATGTCGATCACGCCGACCTTGGCAGCGATGCTGAGCGATCCGCTATTGCAGTATCGTTATGTTCGGCACATCGACAATTTGATCGCCTTGACGGGAAAAGAGATCGAGCGAACGCGATGGCAGCCCGAGTTCAACCAGTTGGCGCACATGTACCATCAGCGTTTTCGTCGGGCGCGTGAAATATTCGTCAACCAATACCAAAACAACTTGCTCAATGGATTCCGTCGCTTTTTCGAGTTGGGCAAACTGGAGCTGATCACCTGCGGTGCGACGCACGGTTTTCTGCCGTTGATGGAGATCAACCGGAACGCGATGCGGGCCCAGATCGAGATAGGCGCCCGTGAATTCGCTCGTCACTTCGGACGCAGACCGCAAGGGATATGGCTGCCGGAATGCGGCTACACCCCGGGAGTCGATGAGCTGTTGCACGAAGCCGGTATTCGCTATTTCTTCATGGATACGCATGGTGTTCTGTTCGCCGAGCCTCGACCACGGTACGGCGTCTATGCGCCGATCTTGTGCCCTGGCGGAGCCGCCGCCCTGGCCCGCGACACGGAATCATCGAAGCAGGTCTGGAGCGCCATCGAAGGCTATCCCGGCGACTATGTCTATCGGGATTTCTACCGTGATGTCGGGTTCGATCTCGATTACGAGTACCTCAAACCCCACCTGCACGAGAGCGGCATCCGCACCTTTCTGGGCATCAAGTACTACCGCATCACCGGGCGGACCGATCAAAAGGAGGTCTACAATCGGCAGGCGGCGTTGGACAAAGCCGCCGAGCATGCAGGCAATTTCATGTTCAACCGCGAAAAGCAAGTCGAGTGGCTGGCCGGAGCCATGGATCGTCCGCCGCTTATCGTCGCTCCATACGACGCGGAACTTTTCGGCCATTGGTGGTTCGAAGGACCTGATTGGCTGAATTTTCTCTTCCGCAAAATCCACTGGGATCAAAACACTATCAAGACCATCACCGTTCCGGAGTATTTGGAACGGTATCCACGGCTGCAACAATCCCAGCCGACGATGTCGAGTTGGGGCTACAAAGGCTACTGTGAAGTGTGGCTGGAAGGCTCCAACGACTGGATTTATCCGCATCTGCACGAGGATGCCGACCGCATGACCGAACTGGCGAGGGCGCTGCCGAATGCGGACGATTTGCGTCGCCGGGCATTGAACCAGGCCGCACGCGAACTTTTGCTGGCACAATCCAGCGATTGGGCTTTTATCATGAAAACGGGTACCATGGTAGAATATGCTCGGGAGCGGACACGCGTCCACGTTTTGAACTTCAACCACTTGTACGAGCAGATCAAGCGCAACGAGATCGACGAACCGTGGTTGAGCGAGATCGAACGGAGGCACAATCTGTTCCCGGATATCGATTACCGGGTTTTCGCTTAGCGCCGGAAGCAGCCAGCGGCGTCGGCGCTCGACGATGACGATGACATCGGCAGTATTCACATTGGAAATGCTGCGTAGCAGCCGACGAGGCCGGCAACACCTGTTTCGCTGGATCTATGCGGGTTGGCTGCTAGTCCAATTTGTCGTCTATTTCTTCATTGACGCCATCACTCCCTCTATTTCGCCAACGCCCCCTTTCATGGCCGACTACCTGGCCATGTTCGTCACCCAGCAGATGATCCTGATCGCTGCTGTCACGCCGGCTTTTGTCGCGGGAGCGATCACCGACGAGAAGACGCGCGGCACTTTGCAATACTTGATCGCGAGCGATGTCAGTTCGGCAGAGATCATTTTCGGCAAACTCTTCGGCCGACTCTTTCAAGTGGCCATCCTGTTTCTGGCTGGTTTGCCCGTCCTTTGTTTTGCCGGCGTCTTTGGCGGGTTGAATCTGTTGCTCCTTGTCGCACTTCTCTACGTATCCGGGTTGGCCATGCTCGTCGTGGCCTCGGCGAGCTTGCTCGCTTCCGTGTTGTGCCGACAAACCCGCGATGCCGTGCTCGGCCTCTACTCCGTGGGGTTCCTCGGTCTGGCGCTGGTCGTCGCCCTCGATGAGTTGCTTCCTGCCGCAAGTCCGATCGCCGCTGCCCTTCGCTGGTTGATGGACCACGCCAGTCCCCTGTTTTTGCTGGAACCGGCCTGGGCCATGACCGACGTCGCCGAATTAGGCCGGCGCTTGTTCCGTGCCACGATCTTCTGGGGAGTCGTGTCAGCGGTTTGTCTTAGCCTCGCTAGCTGGGGGTTGAAACCCGTTTATCTGAGGCAATTGGAAAATGCCGGCCGAAAAAACAAACGGAGCTGGTGGCAGGCCCGTCGAGCGCCTATTGGAGACGACCCCATCCGTTGGAAGGAAAGAGAAATCGAAGGGATCGCACCGTTGGCTGCCCTCCGCGCCTACCCTCGTTGGCTTGGCATCGAGGTCGTCGCAGCAGCCACCATCGTTTCCTGTGTCTCGATCCTCTATCAACATCTCCCGCCGGGAATCACTGACTTTCACATTGTTGGCTACATCGCTAAAGGCGACTGGCAGGCTCTTGTGTCGGTGGCCTCTCATCTGCAGCCGGCAGACGATGCTTTTCGCACCAAGGCGTTTCTGGCGATGATGATCTTCAGCCTGATCGTCGGCATCCGTTGCTCCGGCGCGGTCAGCGGCGAGCGCGAAAAGCAGACGTGGGAGGCGTTGCTCCTGACGCCACTGGAAACGAAACAGCTCATTCGCGGCAAGTTGTGGGGAATCATCGGTTCGGCGAATCCTTATTTTTTCGCTTACGCCATTCCAGCGTGCCTCTTCTCGCTCGTCGCCGGCTGGCTTTCGTTCTTCTGGGTCGTTCTCGGTTTGGCCGTCACCTGGCTGGCCATGTATTACGTGGGCGCCACCGGCATCTGGTGTTCTGTTCGTTCTAAAAGTTCGTGGCGCAGTTTGCTTGGCACACTTGGATTCTGTTACGTCGGTGGCTTCATCGTCTACGGCCCTGTGATCTTTTTTATGATGATTGTCATCAGCATCGCAGGCGCCATATTCTGTGTCATTCTCGATCAGTTAAACCCCGGATGGGGAACCTACTTTCGGCAGCAATTCGGCTCAGCAGGCTCGATGCTGTTTTTGGCCATGTGCTTCGGATTGGCCGCCGCTTTTTGGGTGTTCTCCTTTCTTTTCGTCCGCTTCGCGGAAAATCGAGTCAGCCACATCGAAAGGACACGCCATTGGAAGAGCGATCCGCTTCCGGTGCGCAAACGCCGGCGCACCATCCGCAACCAGCGAAACGTCCCCTCCTGAGACCGCAGCGATAGGGGACCGATCGGAACGCGCAGGGAAAAGAGAGAGGGGTTACGCGTTCGGTCGCATTGAGCGTCTGTGTGCTCGTCGTCACTTTCTGGTCGGAACGTCTCTGCTATCATAACCCAAGTTGACCAAGCGAACGGCTGGTGGATGAGCACGCTGCACGCATGACCCCGATGATGCAACAATACCGGGAGGCAAAAGCGAGGTATCCCGGGATGCTGCTCCTGTTCCGCATGGGGGATTTCTACGAACTGTTCGATGACGATGCGGAGACGGCGGCGCGGATTCTAGGGTTGACGCTGACCAGCCGGGACAAAACGATCCCCATGGCCGGGTTTCCGCACCATTCGTTGGAGACCCATTTGCGGAAGCTGCTGGCGGCCGGATTGCGCGTCGCTGTCTGTGAACAAGTGGAAGACCCGGCACAGGCTAAAGGTCTGGTGCGCCGCGAGGTGACGCGCGTCGTTACGCCCGGCACGCTGACCGAAGATGAACTGCTCGACCCGAAGCGGTCGAACCATCTGGCGGCGGTTTATTTCGCTTCTCCGAAGGGAGGCAAGTCCGTCGTCGGCCTGGCCTGGGTGGAGTTGTCGACGGGACAATTCTTTGCCTTTGACGTTGACGGCCGTCAGCTTGGCGATGAACTTTGCCGTCTCGATCCGGCCGAATGCCTGAGCGGCGACAGCCAGGCCGATGCCTTGCGGGCCGAGGTTTCTGATGTTCTTGCCCAGGCGACATTCACCGCTCGGCCCGACTGGACCTTCGAAAAAGCAGCCGCCCTGGACGCTTTGACCAGGCATTTTCGGGTAGCGACACTCACGGGATTCGGATTCGACGACGACCAGCCCTGCGTCCGGGCAGCCGGCGCGCTGCTGATTTATTTGCAGGAAACGCTCAAGTCCGACGTCGCCCATTTGCGAAGAGTACAGCCCTATCGACAGGGGAATCATCTGGTTCTGGACGAAGTCACGCGCCGCAGTTTGGAGCTGGTACGCACCATTCGGGAAAGAGATCGGGAAGGTTCACTGCTGTCGGTTTTGGACCAGACGGTCACGTCGATGGGGGCAAGGCTTCTGTGCGACTGGTTGCTGACGCCTTTGGCGCATCGGCAACAGATCGATGCCCGGTTGGATGCGATCGAGGAATTGGTCGGCGACCATGTCTTTCGGCGGGAGTTGCGCGAGAGCCTGAAGGAAGCCTATGATTTGCCGAGATTGACCGCACGGGTGAGCACGGGCCGGGCATCGCCACGCGATTTGGCGGCGATCGCTCATACGTTGAAATTGTTGCCTCGCATCAAGGCGAAGGTGACTGGCCGATCCGCCGGCTTGATACAGGAGCTGGAAAGTCGGATCGAGCTTTGTGCCGATTTGCGTTCGGCGCTCGAGTCGGCTTTGGTGGACCAGCCGCCGATCAGTGCTCGCGAGGGAGGGATCATCAAGCCCGGGTATCGTGCCGAGCTTGATGAATTGCGGAAAATAGCACGTGGCGGCAAGGAGTGGATTGCCCGGTTTCAGGCGTCGGAGATTCAGCGCACCGGAATCGGCAGCCTGAAAGTCGGTTTCAACAAGGTCTTTGGTTACTACATCGAGATCACGCACGTTCATGCTGACAAGGTGCCGCCGGATTACGTGCGTAAACAAACGCTCAAAAATGCCGAACGCTACATTACGCCGGAATTGAAGGAGTACGAGGAGAAAGTTCTCGGCGCCGAAGAAAAAAGTCAGAAACTTGAATATGAGCTTTTCGTCGAGTTGAGGCAGAAGGTGGCGGCCGAAATTCCTCGCTTGCTGGAAACCGGAGTCGTGCTGGCCACGCTCGACGTGCTCGCAGCCTTGGCGGAATTGGCCTCCCAGCGAAATTACTGCCGACCCAAACTGGTCGAAGAACCGATCCTTGACATCCGCGAGGGGAGGCATCCCGTTCTCGATCAAACCCTGCCCGCCGGATCGTTTGTTCCCAACGACGTCCTCTTGACACCCGAACACGGGCATTTCTGGTTGATCACCGGGCCGAACATGGCAGGCAAAAGTACCTTCATTCGGCAAGTGGCTTTGTTGACAATCCTGGCGCAAATGGGGAGTTTTGTGCCAGCACGCGAAGCGACGGTCGGCATCGTCGACCGGATTTTCACCCGCGTGGGCGCCAGCGACGAGCTGAACCGAGGGCGCAGCACTTTCATGGTCGAAATGACCGAGGCCGCCAACATCCTCAACAATGCCACAGCGCGAAGTTTGATCATTCTCGACGAAATCGGCCGAGGCACCAGCACATACGACGGGGTGTCGCTGGCCTGGGCTATTACCGAATACCTGCACAACGAAGTCGGCTGCCGGTGCCTTTTCGCTACCCACTACCATGAACTGGCGCAGTTAGCCGAGTCCTTGCCCCGTTTGTGCAATTACAATGTTCTCGTTCAGGAATGGCAGGACCAGATCATCTTTTTGCACAAAATCGCCCCTGGGAGTGCGGATAAAAGCTACGGCATTCACGTCGCTCGGTTGGCGGGAATCCCACCCAGCGTTCTGGAGCGGGCTGAGGAAGTGCTCGCGGAACTCGAAGCCCAACACCTTTCCAAGCCGGCGCGGATCAACGTCAAGATGCGACCTAAGCGGCCAAAGGAGTCGGCCCACCCCAGCCTTTTTGCCGAGTTCGATCAGGCTTCCCATCCGGAACCAGACTAGAGGCGGAGGTTCTTCCGAACCCCGAGCGTTCCGGCCCATTTGCCGGTCGAGCCATACCCGCCTACTATATCGCCCAGAGCCGTTGTGCTTCGCCTACCGATGTGACGACATGAAATGCCAACCGAGTTGAGAAAGCGAGGTGTTGACTCATGGCGATTCCCAAAGCAGAACCGGGCAAAACGCGTGTCGGCTGGATCGGCACCGGCGTCATGGGACGTTGGATGTGCCAGCACCTCATCGACAAAGGATACCAGGCAACGGTCTATAATCGCAGCAAGGAAAAAACCAAACCATTGGCTGATGCCGGCGCCAAGGTGGTCGATTCGCCAAAGCAAGTCGCCGAGAATGCCGACGTCGTGTTCGCTATCGTCGGCTTCCCCAAAGACGTCCGCGAAGTGTTCTTGGGCGACAACGGCGCCCTGGCCGGTGGCCGTCCAGGCATGGTCTTCGTCGACATGACCACCAGCGAACCGTCGCTGGCGAAGGAAATCTACGACGCTTGCAAAGCGAAAGGGATCGCCAGCATCGACGCGCCGGTTTCCGGCGGCGACGTCGGGGCCAAAGAGGCCAGGTTGTCCATCATGATCGGCGGTGATGCCGACGCGGTCGAAGCCGTTCGGCCACTGTTCGAGTGCATGGGCAAAACCATCGTCCATCAGGGGCCAGCCGGCGCCGGTCAGCATACGAAAATGGTCAATCAGATTCTCATCGCCACGAACATGATCGGCGTGTGCGAAGCACTTTTGTATGGCTACAAGGCAGGGCTTGATGCCAAAACCGTATTGCAGTCGGTTGGCGGCGGCGCCGCCGCGAGCTGGTCCCTGAACAACCTTGGCCCGAGGATCATCGACCGGAACTTCGAACCAGGCTTCTTCGTCGAACACTTCATCAAAGACATGGGTATCGCGCTGGATGAAGCCAAAAGGATGGGGTTGTCGTTACCCGGCTTGGCGCTGGCGGAGCAATTGTATCTCGCCGTCCAGGCACAAGGTTATGGCCGAAAAGGGACGCACGCCTTGATGCTGGCTTTGGAACAACTATCCGGTATCAAACGCTGAGCGCTGCTACCTCCGTCGAGACCCGGCGCAGCAGCGAAAACTAGACCTGCTCCGTGAATCGCTTCCAAATCGCGTCCAGTGCGGGGGCTGCCCGCTGCCGAAGCCGAACCGTCGCCAGGTGTGACACTTGCGTCTGGTCCGGATTGATCTCGATCGCGGGCAGACCCAACTGGTGTGCGCGGTGCATTGGTTCGGCGATATACGGGAACACGCTCGTCGTACCGATCGAGAAAACGGCGTCGAAGCCGATCGTTTCCAATTCGTCATATAGTTTTTCGACCGCTTCGGGAGCGAGCATCTCACCGAACAGGACGACATCGGGACGCAAAATGGCCGAGCATTTTCGACACGTGGGCGGAAGCGATAATTCCTCCGTTTTGTCGAGAACCTGAGTGGAATCGCAGCGGGTACACAGCAGCCGGCGAATGTTGCCGTGGATTTCGATGACATTTCGCGAGCCGGCTTCATGGTGCAAACCGTCGACGTTTTGCGTCAGGATGCAGACATGCGGAAAGTGCTGTTCCATCTCGGCCAGGACCTGGTGGCCACGATGGAACGTGACGCCGCCACACTTCGACAGAATCTGGCCGAGATACTTCCAGGTCAAGTCGGGCTGGCGACGGAACATAGCGCCCGATAGCAATTCCTCGATCGGCATGCCTTCTTCCGTTTCGCCCGCGTTGTAAAGTCCGCCGACACCACGATAGGTGGGCAAGCCGGAATCCGCCGACATGCCGGCTCCAGTGATAAAAAACAGTTTGTCGCTCCCTTTCAGAATCTCGACGATTCGGTTGATGGCGTCATGGTCGGCTGGGCTGAAATCTTCGTCAGGCATCGCTCATTTCTTGTGATGAACCATTTTTTCGTTTCCTGGCAGCGTCCCGGCGTGGCCGTGCTTGCTTCGCAGGCAATGATGCAACGAGCGTCGAGCACTCGGCCGGCTCAGCCGCCGATTATAAGTCGAACATGAAGGCTGGTTCCATCTCGCGACATAGACGATTCGACAGCCGGCCGACTGGCAATGAGACCAGCCGGATCGAAAGCATAGCAATACAGGGCCCCTCCTTCCAAACGATCCTCGTAGTGGTCGGTGCACTCCTGGACTGCATCGGGGAGGTCCTCCCGGTTGGAACGGCGAACGAAAAAGGAGGCGACGGCGATTTTCTCCGGGGCAAGTACAAAATCGGTGCATTCGCCTTGGGTCCGCGTTTGGCGTATTTCTGGGCGAATGTCATCGAAGTGGATGGGCAGAATGGCTCGCAGCAGGTCTTCCAGATCGCGCTCGTCCTGGATGCGGAAAGGCGGCCGATCTTCCTGGCGAATGCGAAGCTGGCGAATGACTCGGCCCAACCGCCGCAACAGAAGTTCCAGTACGGAGGCTGGACTCGCCGCCATCGCTTGCGGTGGCTGGGTTGATGCGGTATCCATACGGAAAGCATAGCCTGAATCGAGGAAGGATGCAAAATCCGCTGCTCTCGTTTGGAGAGCTGCCATGTGGGAAGCGTTTCTCAACAAAACAGTCGTTGTTGATCTGCGCAGTCCGTTCGTCTGCCTGGGTACGCTTGTCGCGGTCGACGGAGAGTACATCGAACTGCGCGATGCCGATTTTCACGACTTGCGCGATACGCAATCGACGCGAGAAAATTATGTGGCCCAGGCGCGGGCGACAGGGATCAAGCGAAACCGCAAGCGCGTTCGCGTGCTCCGTACCGAAATTGTCGCCCTTTGCCGAATCGAGGACGTGGTCGACAGCTGAGCGAAACCCGAAAGTTGCCCGTTGGCTCGTTTGCCGGGTGAAAAGGGTCGGCGGTTGGCTTGGCTTTTCTTGTGCGAAGGGGTAACCCTCTTTCGATCCGATCATACAATAACGCGGGCAAACGCTCCCCTCGGTGGCTTGCCATGTTCGATCCCAAGGAAGTCGGCTTTTATTTCAGTTTGGCGCAGATCGGCATGGAAATGGTAGCGCCGGTAGTGGTGGGCGTACTGCTGGATCGGCAGTTCGACTGGACGCCGTGGGGAGCGATCGCTGGCGCGGTACTGGGCTTTGTTTCGGCATTTGTGCATTTGCTGGCTCTTCTCAGGCAGAGAGAAAAGGACCAATCCCGTTCCGAACGGATGGAAAAGTGAAGCGCGTGGGAGTGTTGATCGGTGGAACCGTGCTGTTCTGGCTAGTCAGCGTCGGTGTGGCAGGCTGGTGGGTGGCACACCCGGCGATCCTGTTTAGCGGGGTTGCGTTGGCACTGTCATTGTTTCCGGCGTTGGCGTCGCTGGTCTGGTCGATGCTGGCGACACGCCAGAGCGCCGAGCAACAACTTCTGTCGATGGTGGGCGGCATGCTGTTGCGGATGGCGCTGGCTCTCGGTATCGGTTCGTTGCTTTATTTTCGGACCAAGCTATTTCATCATAGCGCTTTTTGGGTGTGGGTTCTGTTGTTTTATCTCTTCACCTTGACGCTGGAGACAATCTTAGTAGTCAGTCTTCGAGAACATTTGGCCGCCAACGAGGCTGACAAGCTGCCGTGAGGAACGTGATGCTGTTCGCTGCCGCCGACCCGTTCGAACACGTGCTCGACACCCAGCACTGGCATTTGATCGAGCATTTGGGCTGGGAATTTCATCTCCCCTGGTTTTTGACCAAATACATGGTTTTGGAAGTGGTGGCAGCGGTCCTGATCGTGATGATCTTCGTGCCGCTGGCGAAGCGGGTTCAAAGCGGTGAGCCGCCTCGAGGCAGATGGTGGAACGCTTTCGAGGCGCTGTTGACCTTTATCCGCGATCAAGTCGCCCGGCCGTGCATCGGCGAGGAAGACGCGGATCGGTTCCTGCCTTTTCTGTGGACGCTGTTTTTGTTCATCCTGTTTTGCAACTTGCTGGGGCTGGTGCCGTTTCTCGGCTCGCCAACGGCGAGCATCAGCGTCACAGGCGCCCTGGCGCTGTGCAGTTTTCTGGTAATTCACGGCAGCGCAATTGCCAGAATGGGGCCGGTTCAGTATGTGAAATCACATGCACCGCACCTTGATGGGGCGATTGCCGTCGTCCTGGTGCCCGGCATTGTGGCAATCGAGATCATGGGGCACTTCATCAAGGCGACCATCCTGGCCGTGCGTTTGTTTGCCAACTTGTTCGCTGGCCATATGGTTTTGGCGATGCTGTTGCTGTTTATCGTGATGGCCAAGGACGCCGGCTGGTACTTGTTCTGGCCGATTACGATAACCAGCGTCCTCGGGGTGGCGGCTTTGAGCCTGCTGGAATTGTTCGTCTCCTTTTTGCAAGCGTATATTTTTGTTTTTTTGACCTCGCTATTTTTGGGCATGGCCTTGCACCCGCAGCACTAGGCGCTGTGGTCCGACAATTGAGAAACTTCAGAAAGGAGCAAAGGGCGTTATGAAGCTGATGAGATTGTTAGCGGTTGCTGTCGTTGTGCTGCTGGTAACTTCGGCGCCGGCGTTGGCGGAAGACAAAGCGAATGTGGCGACGTTCTATGGTGCTGCGGTAGGCGCCGGGTTAGGTGCTGGCTTGACGATTTTCGGTGCTGCTCTGGGGTTCGGCAAAATCGGAGCCGCCGCTTTGGAAAGCATCGCCAGGCAGCCGGAAACGGCTGGCCGAGTGCAAACCGCCATGCTCATCATCGCCGCCCTCCTCGAAGGGGCAACCTTTTTCAGTTTGATCGTGTGCATCCTTGTGGCGGGGCAGGCGTAACCACGGTCGATTGATTCAACTCAGAAGAGGTTGCCATGCGACGTGTTTGGGTCGGCGTCTTTCGTATTGGAGCGATGTTCTTGCTTCAGTCGTCATGTTTTGGTGCCGCGGAGGCGGATCATGGTCATGCCAAGACGAATCACCCGGCAAAATACAAAGTGACCATGCACGTCGACGGCAAACACGTCGCCAAAAAACTCGACCTTAGCAACGAAGCCCACCATAAAGAGCTGGTCGAGGCATTGAAGCACGGTCACGTGGAGAACCTTGTTCCCGACAAGCCGCCGGAATTTCTCAAAATCCATACCGGCACCGCCATCTGGACAGTCGTCGTCTTCGTATTGCTGCTATTCATCCTCAAGAAAGTCGCCTGGGGGCCGATGATCGAAGGCCTGCACAAGCGGGAGGAGAGCATCCGCACGGCACTCGAAGATGCCCGCCGAGCTAAGGAAGAAGCCGAGCAGATTCGGGCTCAACTCAAAAAGGAAATGGACCAGGCCCACGAAAAAGTCCGCGAGATTCTCGAGGAAGCACGCCGCGATGCCCAGCACACGACGGACGAAATGATCGCCAAAGCACGAGAAGAAATCCAAGCGGAACGCGATCGGCTCAGGCGCGAAATCGAAATGGCCAAGGATCAGGCACTGCAAGTGCTTTGGACCCGCGCTGTCGAATTGGCCACCCATGTCGCCGCCAAAGCAATCGCCAGGCAAATCACCATCGAGGATCATCAAAGACTCGTGGAAGAGGCCATCAATGAATTGGGTATGCGAAACGGCGCTCCCAGCTGAAAGGCGGCAGACTTGAGCGGTAAACCGATTTCCTGGTAACAGGGCTAGAGATGAACGCGGACGCGAACCTACCCGAGATCACGGCGGACATCGGCCTGCAATCGGTGGCCAGGGTGTACGCGGCTGCCCTGCTGCGAGCAGCGGAAAAACAACATCAGGTCGATCAGGTCATCGACGAGTTGCATTCCCTGGTTCACGACGTCTACCAGGCCGAGCCGACTCTCGAAAAGGTTTTGGCGAGCAGCGCCATCAGCCGGGAACAGAAACGCCCCCTTATCCAGAAAGCCTTCGCGGGCAAAGCGAGTGATCTGTTTGTCTGCTTCCTGAACGTTCTCAACGACCATGATCGGCTCGACCTGGTCCGCCTGATCCTGGTCGAAGTCCGCCAGCTTCAGGACGAGCGAGCTCGGCGCGTCCGGGTTCACGTCAGAACTGCTGTCCCTTTGCCCGACGACCAGAGACAAAGGCTGATCGATGTCGCCCGCAATCGCCTGCAACTGGAGCCGCTTTTGGAGACACGTGTCGATCCCGACATCCTGGGCGGGATCATCATTCGCATCGGCGACTATGTTTACGATAGTTCCGTAAAAACGCGCCTTGAAGAAATCAAGAAACATTTGATCGAGAGAAGCAGCCATGGGATTCAAAGCCGACGAAATCGTCTCCGTGATTAGCGAAGAGATCGCGAATTATCGGCAAAAACTCGACGTTCAAGAAACCGGCACGGTGTTGGAGATCGGCGACGGCATCGCTCGCGTTTATGGCCTCTCCGGCGTCATGGCCAGTGAAATGGTCGAGTTCAAACGCACGGGGGTTCGGGGACTGGCCTTCAACCTCGAAGAAAATTCAGTCGGCGTCATCATCCTTGGAGACTACCTGAAGATCACCGAAGGGGACGAGGTCGTTTGCACCGGCGAACTGCTCCGCGTTCCGGTGGGTGATGCCCTGATCGGTCGCGTCGTCGATCCGCTCGGCAATCCACTCGACGGCAAAGGACCGGTCCTCGCCTCGGCCACCAGACCGTTGGAATACGTTGCACCCGGCGTAGCGGAAAGGCAACCAGTCGACCAGCCTCTGCAAACCGGGCTGAAAGCCATCGACTCGATGACCCCCATCGGCCGGGGACAGCGCGAATTGATCATTGGCGACCGCCGGGTCGGCAAGACCGCCATCGCCATCGACACGATCATCAACCAGAAGAACGAAAACGTCATCTGCGTTTACGTGGCCTGCGGCCAGCGCGAAGGTGCCGTGGCCCAGGTCGTCGAGGCTCTCAAAGCCCACGGTGCGATGGATTACACCATCGTCGTGGTGGCTTCTTCTTCCGATCCCGCCCCCTTGCAATACATCGCACCTTACGCCGGTTGTGCGATGGCCGAGTATTACATGTACGAACATGGCCGCGACACGCTGTGCGTCTATGACGATTTGAGCAAGCAAGCCGCAGCCTACCGCCAGCTTTCGCTGCTGATGCGCCGTCCTCCCGGACGTGAAGCCTATCCCGGTGACATCTTCTATTGCCACTCGCGTTTGCTGGAGCGTTCCGCGAAGCTGGCCGAACGCTGGGTCATCGTTCCCGACCATGCCGACGAAAGCAAGGTCGAAGATGACTGGGGCGTGAACAATGAACAAGGGGAAAAACGACAGGAGGGCGAAAAGGGCAAAGTGTATGTCGGGCCTCTGGAGAAAAAACACGCCCTGGAACAGGATCTGCCGAAATTCCCAGGTCATAAATTAGCCAAAGTGGCCAAGTCTGGCGGCTCGCTGACGGCTTTGCCCATCATCGAAACACTCGAAGGCGAAGTGTCGGCCTACATCCCGACCAACGTGATCTCGATTACGGACGGGCAAATCTACTTGCAGCCTGATTTGTTCTTCGCGGGCGTCAGGCCGGCCATCGATGTCGGCATCAGTGTTTCACGCGTCGGCGGCAAGGCCCAGATCAAAGCGATGAAACAAATCGCCGGCAGCTTGCGTCTCGACCTCGCCGCCTTCCGCGAACTCGAAGCCTTCGCCCAACTCGGTACGGAGCTCGACAAAGCCACCCAGGGGCAACTCGATCGAGGCTACCGCATGGTCGAAGTCCTCAAACAGGGGCAATACAAACCCATGCATGTCGTCGATCAGATCATGATCATCTACGCCGGCACGAAAGGCTTCCTCGACGACGTCGAAGTACGCCACGTGCATGCCTGGGAGGAGCAGTTCCTGACATTCATGCGTGAACAAATGCCCGAAGTACGGCAAAAGTTGATGGACGAAAAACAGTTCACGGACGAAATCGAACAGCAATTGCAAAACGCGATCAGCACCTTCAAGCCACAATTCAAAGCGCCTGAATGAGGCTTCGTTGTGGCTCGGTATTCGCTCGCGCCGACAGAAGAACAAAGAAAAGCTTTGAGCCTATGGCAAAGACACGTGCTCTGGTAAAACGCCGCAAGGCCATTCGCAATATCCGCAAGATCACGCGGACCATGGAATTGATCGCCATGACGCGGTTCCAGCGGGCGTTGCGCCGTGCGACAGAAGCGGAAGCCTATACCCGCAAGATCGCCGAAATCGCTGCCGATCTCAGCACCAGCGCCGCTGATATCAGGCATCCCCTTCTGGAAAAGCGCGACAAGATCGACAACTGCCTGCTGCTGGTTATCACGTCAAATCGGGGTTTGTGCGGCGGTTACAACGCCAGCATCCTTCGCGAAGCCGGCGCTCGCATCCGCACCGTTCCGGAGGAAGGATCGACATTGCATCTCGAAGTGTCCGGGCGTCGCGGCATCAGCTATTTCCGGTTTCAGAACATTTCTGTGAGCAAAACCTATACCCAGTTCGAAGATCGGCCCCGCTTCGATGAAGTCGAAGTCCTGGCCAACGATTACCTCGAGCGTTATACTTCCGGCAAAGTGGACCGCGTCGATGTAGCGTATATGAAGTTTCACAACATTTCGAAACAGTCGGCCGTGGTCGAAACGCTCTTGCCTCTCTCCGCCGTCGCTCCCCAACAGCCGGAAAAACCTGTCCCCGAACCCGCTGCCCGCTTCGTCGAATATGAGTACCTGCCCAACCCGCGCGACATCCTCGAAGAAATCCTGCCGGATTCGTTTCGGGTACGCCTGTTCAAGTGCTTTCTTGATGCTGCGGTCAGTGAACAGATCGCCCGCCGCATCGCGATGAAAGCTGCGACAGACAATGCCGGCGAAATGATCAAGCGGATCACCCTGCAATACAATCGCGCTCGCCAGGCGCAAATCACCAAGGAGATCGCCGAGGTTATCGGTGGCGCAGCGGCATTGAAATAGAACCGTTTGTTTGCAGGGAGGCTCGACCTGGCGATGCCTCACCGCTCGGCTGGGATGCCTAACAGGCTTCGTGATGTTTAATGGCGATAGGGGAGCCTTTTCGCGCGGACTCGGCAAGGGCATCCAGAACGCAGAGCGTTTTGACAGCTTCCTGCGGATCCACAGGAAGCGGCACGCCTTCGAGCACGGAGCGCCCGAAGTTTTCGATCATGTGCACGATCTGATCTTCTCCCTCGACCGTGAATCTTTCGACGGAGTCGTCATCACGAAAGATGTGAAATTCCGCGGGATCTGGCGGAATCCACATATCGTCGATCGAAAGGACGCCATTGGTACCGGTGATTTCGAGATGCTGACGAGTCGGCACGGTGAAGCCGCAATCGAAGCTGGCGAAACGATCGTGGGGGAAACGAAGCATCCCTGTCATGGCGACGTCGACGCCGTTGGTGAATTCGGCGCGGGCAAAAGCTTCGATGGGTTCGGTGCGGAGCGCCCAACGGATGCCGAACACTGGATAACAGCCGACGTCGAGCAAACTGCCGCCCGCGAGTTCCGGACGAAGTCGAATATTGCTGGGATCGAGTTTTGGCATGCGGAAGGTAAAAGATCCGGAAACCCGGCGGATGTCGCCAAGGGTGCCGCTATCGAGGATGTCGCGTAGTTTCGCCGTTCGTGGGTGATGGGGCCACATAAAACCATCCATCAGGCAGACCTTTTTGGAGCGGCAATAATCGACGACATGTTGGGCTTCCGCGGCGGAGGGAGCGAGAGGTTTTTCGCAGAGGATGTGTTTGCCCTTATCAGCGGCCTTTTTGGTCCACTCCGCATGCAGTGTGTTTGGCAGGGGGTTATAGACGGCATCGATGTCGGGATCATCGAGCAAGGCTTCGTAGCTGCCGTAGGCCCGGGCGATGCCGCTGGCCTGGGCGGCGGCTTTGGCCCGGTCGAGGGATCGGCTGGCGATCGCGAGGAGTTCGGCGTTCTTGGTTCGGGAAAACCGGGGAATGAGGCGTTCGTTGATTTTTGCGACGCCCAAAATGCCCCAGCGAAGTTTACCGGCCGGCATAGTGCTACCTTTCCATTTTTACCGCACAAAATTTGAATTCGGGTATTTTGCCAAAAGGATCGAGCGCGTCGTTGGTCAAGACGTTGGCAGCAGCTTCCCGAAAATGGAACGGGATAAAGATGCTGCCTCGCGTCACGCTGTCGCTGGCAAGAACGGGCAATCGAATCGATCCTCGCCGCGAGCGCACGGTGACAGGCTCCCCGGAACGAATGCCGAGGCGAGCCAGATCGTCGGGATGGGCTTCTGCGAAAGGACCGGGTTTCAGATCGTTCAGGATGCTGGCACGTCTCGTCATGGTACCCGTATGCCAATGTTCCAGAATGCGACCCGTATTGAGGATGAACGGAAAATCGTCATCGGGCAGTTCATCAGCCGGCGCCACTTCGCAGGGGACGAATTTGCCTTTCCCGGTTGGCGTCGGAAAACCTTCGCCGAACAAGACGAGCGTCCCATCGCTTGTCATCGGCTTCGGGCAAGGCCAGACTTTTCCCGTTGCTCCGAGGTTGTCGTAATTCAACCCACGATAATTGGTTGTCAAGTCGGCGAATTCGGCAAAGATTTCTTCGGGCGAGTCGTAATGCATCGGATAGCCGAGCCGATGGCTCAGATCGCAGAGGATTTGCCAGTCGAGGCGGGCGTCGCCTGGAGGATCGAGGACTTTTCGGCCGATCTGAACGCGGCGGTCGGTGTTGGTGTAGGTGCCGGTTTTTTCGAGGAAGGAGCTGGCAGGAAGAATGACGTCGGCGAATTCGGCCGTTTCGGTGAGAAAGATGTCCTGGACGGCCAGGAAGTCGAGACGCGCCAGTGCTTGCCGAACTTTGTTCACATTGGGATCGGAGAGGAACGGGTTTTCGCCCATCATGAGCATGCCCCTGATGTCCCCTCGGAGGGCGGCGGCCATGATTTCGACCACCGTCAAGCCGGGCTTGGGGTCGAGGGGCGCTTTCCAGGCGGCTTCGAATTTTTGCCGAACCGCTTCCGATCCGACGGGCTGGTAGTCCGGATAGACCATGGGGATCAAACCGGCATCGGAGGCGCCCTGCACGTTGTTCTGCCCGCGCAGGGGATGCAGTCCCGTTCCGAGTCTGCCGATATTGCCCGTCAAAAGGCACAAAGCGATCAGACAACGGGCGTTGTCCGTGCCGTGGGTGTGCTGGCTGATTCCCATGCCCCAGAAAATCATCATGGATTTGGAGCGCCCGATGGTTCGAGCGATCTCTCGGATGGTGGGCGCTTCGATGCCGCACAAAGGCGAAACATATTCGGGTGCGTATTTTTCGACGACCGCACGGAGTTCGGTGAAGTTTTCGGTGTGGTTCTGGATATATTCCTCGTCGATCAAGCCTTCGTAGATGAGGACGTGCATGATGGCGTTGTAGAAGGCGACGTCGCTGCCTGGCTTGATTCGACAATACCACGTTGCGAAGTCGGCGATGGCAGGCCGCCGCGGGTCCACGACGATCAATTTGGTACCCCGCTTGGCAGCCTGCTTGAAAAAAGTAGCGGCGACGGGATGATTGGCGGTGGTATTGCTGCCGGTGATGAGCGCGACTTCGGCATGCCGAATGTGGCCGAAGACATCGGTCACCGCTCCCGAGCCGATACATTCCAGCAAAGCCGCGACGCTGGAGGCATGGCACAGCCTGGTACAATGGTCGACGTTGTTGGTACCCAAGGCAGCGCGGATCAACTTCTGGAAAAGGTAGGCTTCTTCATTGGAACACTTGGCGGAGCCAAAACCAGCTAGCGCTCCGGGGCCGTGCTCTTTTTTGATTCGCAAGAGGTTGGCGGCGACCAGGTCGAGTGCTTCGTCCCAGGACGCCTCGCGAAAGGCCGGCAGAACTTCGTCATAGTCGACGATGCCACCGGGTTTGCTCGGCCCCGTCTCTTTGACGGCACGGGAGAGGGGCCCTTTGGGGTAGAACTCGGGCCGGCGAATAAGCGGTTTCGTCAGACGCTGATGGTGCAGGGCATAGTCCCAGCCATATCTGCCTTTCACGCATAATCGGCCTTCGCTTCCTGGATTGTCGCGTCCCTCCGCGCGGATGATGGTATTGTTGAAAACGTGATATGTCAGAGCGCAGCCGACACCACAATAGGGGCAGACGCTATCGATCGCCTGGGTCTGGCTTTCGGGGACCAAAGGCAGCGTAATGGGCTTGTGAGTCAAGGCACCCGTGGGACAGGCGGCCGCACATTCTCCGCAAGAAACGCATGTGCTCTTGCCCATCGGATCGTTGAGGTCGAAAGCGATCCGCGTGAAGGTGCCTCGCCCCATGCGACCAATCACTTCGTTGCACTGAATCTCATCGCAAGCGCGAATGCAGCGATCACAGAGGATGCATGCCTGATGATCGACGGCGATAACGCGTGAGGAGGAATCGATTCTCGCTGCCCCGTTTTGCCGCGAAGCCACCGCGTCGCAGGACGATTTGACGATGCCGAATTGCCTCGCCAGGAATTCCAATTCGCAATCGCCAGTGGTTTTTTCTCGTTCGCATGGCACCGGATGATCGGCCAGCAACCATTCGAGCAGGACGCGCCGCTGCTGTTCCACTCGGGGCGAACGGGTACGGACCACCATGCCGTCTTCGCACTCGCGGACACAGGCAGCGGCAAGAACGCGGGTCCCGATGTCCACGACGCACATTCGGCAAACACCAACGGGGGTCATCTTCGGGTCATGGCACAACACAGGAATGTCGATGCCGTGGTCTCTTGCTGCCTGCCAGATCGTTGTGCCCGGCGACACCCTGACAGGTCGGTCATCGATGGTAAGATGCAACGTCTTGGACATCGGCTGCCTCGTCGGATTCCACCAGATCGTAAAACGGGAATCATCTTAGCAGACTCGGCGGTGTCAGGGGATAGGTCCACCTTGGTTCCCCAAAGATTCTGCGATGTGATAAGCTAACATATAGGAGAAATAGCGTCGGCGGAATCTGGACCTCTGGTAGCGCCGGCTGTTCCCTGGTTGAGTGGATCATTCGCAGGAGCGGAAGATGGCTCGATGGAAGCCCGCTTTATTGTTTGTCCTTCTGGCAGCGAACAGTCTCGGGGCGGAACCCAATGCGAAACTGGGCGAAAAAGCCTTGCTAAGTCGGGCTTTCAATCCCCCCATCTGGACCAAGAAGGCTTATGACGAAGTCTGGAAGCAATGGGGAATCGACCAGAAACCTGAAAACTACCATGCTGCTTTCGCTGCGCGCTACGGTTTGCATCCGGCGCCTTATGACAACGGCGGCTATCCCATGGGCATTCGGGAGACGACTTTTCTTTTCAAGTCGACGATCGCGACGGATTGCCTGATGTGTCACGGCGGCTCCATCGCCGGCAAAAGTTATGTCGGGCTGGGCAATGCCTCTTTGGATATCCAGACCTTGTACGAGGAAATGAATGCCGCCGACGGTCGCAAAGCGCAAACGCCGTTCGTCTTTTCGTATGTCCGCGGCACGAACGAGGCGGGAAACATGTCCGTTTTTCTGTTGTCTTATCGCACGCCCGACCTTGTTTTCCAGCGCCCCCCGCGCGATCTCCGCATGCGCGAATTTCTTTGCGAAGACGTGCCGGCCTGGTGGTTGTTGAAGAAGAAGAAGACCATGTATCACACCGGCGGCGCCGATGCGCGCTCGGTGCGATCCCTGATGCAGTTCATGATGCATCCCTTGAACCGCGCAGAAGACATTTACAAGGCGGAAAAGGATTTTCGCCATATTCAGGCCTATTTGCTCGATTTGCAACCACCCGAATACCCCTTCGCCATCGACAAGAAACTGGCACGTGACGGAGAGCGACTCTTCGTCAAGCATTGCGCCAAATGCCATGGAACCTACGGCGATCAGTGGACCTATCCCAACCGGATCGTGCCCATCGAGGTCATCGGCACCGATCGCACGCGATTCGACGGCATTTCCAAAGAGTTCGGCCGGTATTACAACCGGAGTTGGTTCGCTCGCGAAAAGAAGGGCTGGTACGCCGACGACTACCTTGCCAGCGAAACGGTCGGCTACCAGGCGCCGCCGCTGGATGGTTTGTGGGCCACCGCTCCTTATCTGCACAATGGATCGGTGCCCACCGTCTACCACGTCCTCAATTCAAAAGCCCGGCCAGTCGTTTACACACGTTCGTTTCGCACCGGCGTTGAGGATTATGATGCCGAAAAACTAGGCTGGAAATTCGTCGAGTTGAAAAACGTCGACGACCAGAAGTTGTCGCCGATGGAACGGCGGCGAATCTATGATACCCGTTTACCCGGCAGAGGAAACGGCGGCCACCGCTTCGGCGACCGACTTTCCGAACAGGAACGCTGGGCCATCATCGAATACCTGAAGACGTTGTAGCCGCTGGCGTCATTGGCCCTACCGCTGAAATCAACCATTTTTCTTCTTCAAATCATCCGGATAGAAACTCAAGAGAGACACGACGCCATCGGTTCGGCCGACCGCCAGGTAGCGACAATCAAAGGTCGCCATCAAGGACGCCCGAGGCATGGAAGGCAGCTGCCATTCTTGAATTTTCTTTCCGGTTGGGATCTCCCAGAGAAAAGCCAGGCGCATGTCGCAGATCGAGAGGAGGGAGTCGTCTTCGATGTTGAATTGCACATGCCGGACGATGCTCTGGTGTCCTTCCAGCACGGAAAGCAATTTGAGCCCGTCGCCGACGATTTCCCACAGATAAACTTTCTGATCCAGCGCTCCGAACGCCAGGAATCGGCCGCTATAAGAGATCGCAAGCGATGCGATCTGTCCCCAACCTCCTTCGACGACATCCTGTTCTTTACTGAAGCGTCTAGAGGAGTCCCAATAGCGGAGCACGCCGCTGATATCGGCACTGGCAAGGTGTTTGCTGTCGGGATGGAAGGCCAGCACTTTGATTTGTTCGCGGTGTCCTTTCAGAGTGGCCAGCAGTTTGGCGGAGTGGGTGTCCCAAAGACGAACGGTTTTTTCGTTCCCGGCGCCAGCCAAGACGCTGCCGTCGGGAGAGAACTGCAGAGCATCGGTGCTGCCGGTGCCAACCGGAATTTCGCCGATGAGGGAAACGTTGTCGCTGGCGCAATTCCACAAGCGGATGCCGTCGCTCAGGGCGGTGGAACCGGTGGCGACCACATCGCTTTCGGGAGAGATGGCAATGCTGGCGATGTCGCCCTGATGGGCGTTGAGGACAACACGGTCATTGGCATCTGCTTTCAAATCCCATAAACGCAGCGAGCTGTCGGTGCCACCGGAAGCGAGGAACCGAAGATTGGGCGCGAAGGCGAGCGCCATCACCCAGCCGGTATGGCCTTTGAAACGCAGGAACCGCTTCGGTTGCGGCAGGGCAGGTCCTTCGTCGGCGGTTGCCGGTATGGACATTGTCTGTTGTTGCGCGCGATAAGCGGCTTCGGCCAGTTTGAACTGCATCGTTTCCCGGAGGTCCACGCCGGTCGGCGTCAACGTGGATCGAAGCAATTTGGCGGTTTCCGCCAGTGCAGCCTCTTTGTCTGCCGGGGACATTTTGCTGGTAAGCGTGGGTCGGGCATCCACCTGTGTCGTTGGTGGCGGTGGCGCTGACATCATGCCGGTGGACTTCGGCGTCAAAAGCACGGTGAGGGCATCAGCCAGTTCGGCCGGTGTCTGAAAGCGGTCTTCCGGCTTTTTGGCCATCAGGCGCGAGACGATGTCCGTAACCGGTTTGGGGATTCCGGGCCGCAATTCCTCCAATGGCCGGGGCGTTCCCACCTGGTGCATCATTAGCTTCTGCACAAGTTTGTATTCGCCATAGGGCGGTTTGCCGGTGAGAAGAAAATAGAACGTGCAACCCAGACTGTACAAGTCCGCCCGGATGTCCACCTGGTGCGAATCGAGGCTTTGCTCCGGCGAAATGTAGTCAGGCGTGCCGACGACCATGCCGTGGTGAGTCAATTGGGAGTTTTCCGTGCCCGTTTCGTTGAGTACCAGTCCCATGTCCAGGATTTTGACGGTTCCGACCGGGGGTTTGCGCGGGTCAGGAATGGGATCGACGTTTTTGGGCATGGTGACGAAGAGATTGCCTGGTTTGATATCGCGATGCACCATGCCGGCTTCGTAGGCGTGTTGCAATCCGAGGGCCGCCTGGCGAATGTATTCGCATGCTCGAGCCAACGGGAGTGGACCGTATTTCTCGACCATTTGCAGCAGGTCCAACCCCTGCAAGTATTCCATCGAAATGTAATAAAATTCTTGATCCTGGTTGAAGTCATAAATGACGACGATATTGGGGTGCGATAATTGGGCGGCGGCCCGTGCTTCGCGCTCGAGGCGTGCCCGAACTTCTTCGTCGTCAGAAGCCAAAAAGCTGAGGCGGATCACCTTCAGGGCCACGATGCGGTCCAGTCGCTTCTGCCTGGCTTTGTAGACCATGCCGTTGCCGCCACGACCCAGCTCGGAAAGAATTTCGTAATCCTTGAGAGTGGGCAGGGTCGATGGTGTCGTTCGCTGCGGATTGCCTTGGGCTTCACCGTTCATCGATTCTTACCGCCTCAGTTGCCAAGAGTACGTGTTCGTCGTCTCTTGTGCATATCGTTTTCGATTCCAAGCCATTCTACATCACGGCAGGAAGTCTCGCAAAGCGACACGCCTGCTCGTGGGTGCGGCAGCAACACAATTCGAGTCTTTTCTAATTTACCTGATGGAATCAACGCAAAAACTCTCTCATGGGTCGGCAGTTACCCTGTTTGCGGCTTGCAACTCGGCTAAATAAAAGCGGGCAAGCGGTTTGTAGTCGAAGTAAAACGCTTCCATTTGCCGACGATCGGGACCGACCACCTGCAAAGCCTGGCGAAAATACGCCCGAGCCTTTGCGTTGTTTCCCTGTTCCAGGGCAAATAACCCTTGCACCGTTAGCAGGTTGGCTTCGTCACGCAACGAAAGAACCTGCCCCGCCAGGGCGAACAGGCTTCGCGGCTGCACTATCGTTTGGACGCTCAATCCCCGGCTCAAGTTCAACAAAGAATCGACACGCTCCCGCCGACCACTATCCACAAGTTGTGCCAGATAACCATCGACACGCGCATAATCGCCGGCTGCCGCACTCAACAGCACATTCAAGTGCGGATCCGTGATGACTTTGGCAGCCCGCACCTCCTCGATTCTTCCACTCTTGACGAGGAGTTGAAACAATTGCATCGCGTCGTTTCGCGAGAGCTTTTGGTCCGGCTTTTGCAACAGCTCCAGCGCTTTCCCTGCCAATCCCCACATCAATGCCTGGTTGACTTTGTTCGACAAAGGCAGGTTGGCGGTCGCCAGCTCGAAATTCTCGGTCCAGGCTTTAAGGAAAGCCTGCGGGTTCTGGCGGCTTTCCTCGGTAAGGCTCCGACGATCGAGACGACCAGCAGCGAGTTGCGTCCCGATGAACTGTTGCAAACGGTGCTCCGCCACACGCTTCAAAGCGTCCATTCGTTTGGAGAAATCCTCTTCGGTTTCGTTTTTCAGCGGGCCTTCCTGGCGAGCCAACTCCATACCCTTGAACCAATGTTCAATAGCCAGATCGAAATGCGAATAGGTTTCCGTGACACCGTCGTGGACCCGGCTGTCGAAGTAAAGCTCAGCGAGTTGTTGGTGGGCGACCGCGGAGTCGGGCTTCAACTTCAACGCGTTGTTGAGAGCAGCCGCGATCTGCACCTGGCGTATTTCGTTCAGAAACGGGTAACGCGATCTCGGCACGTGAATCCGCTGCTGCGTCCAAACGATCAGCGTCGCGCGGGCGAGCAGCAAATGCCCGGCAAAATCATTCGGGTTTTCAGCGACCGCACGCCGAGCGGCACGAAGCGCCATCAAAGGCAGGGCGGGCGCGACCTGCCCTGTTTGCCGAATCACGAACATCCGCTGCCAGAATGCATCTGGCAATATCTGTTCGCGCACGGTTCGACTCAGTTCGCCCGCGCAGGCCGCAATCGGCTGCATAACAGACGACAGCACATACGATGCCGGCTGGACGAAGCGTCGGTTGGCTGCGATCGCCAGGTACGCTCCCTTGCGGGCGTCCTCTTCTTGTTGCGCGACCAGGGCGCGATGGAAACCCAGAAAAATCTCTCCCTGGTCAACCGCCAGCGGACGGTTTTTCGGACCCATTAAAAAACGGTCCAATGGCGCGACGGCTCGCGGAGGCGGAGCCCCTTCCGCTGGCGCCTGCCATAGCGCTGGCAAATCCTCGCCGAATGCCAATGACTGGAAAGGAAAACGCAACGTACGCTTCCTCTCGCCGGTATCACCCACCTCGCCGTGCCAGTAAAGAATCGCTGACCGGCCGTTGGTGAACATCGTCGTCCATCGTTTCGGATCGGCCCACAGAGGGACGAGCAGTTCTTCCAACTCGCTGGCCTGAGAAGCACCGATAATGAGATGATTGATTTCGTATCGAGAAAAAATCGTTCGCCAGCCGGTCCAATATTCCTGGCCGATTGCTACCGGCTCTCGCTTTTGGCCTGGCTTCAACTCCAGTGCCTGCCGCGCTTCCCGAAAGCTCGCCAGAACTTCGGGAGGATATAGATGGAAGCGGTCGTCGATGAAGTACCTTTCTCCAGGGGAAATCCATGCCAGGTAGGGGGCCAGTCGCAGGTTGAAGTTGAATCCGCGATCATCAGGACGAAGCTTGCCTTGTTTTTTCAAAAGAGCCAGTTCCTCGGCCAGGCCGCGCAGTCCCGGTTCCATTGCAATCGACCAGGCGACGCGCCGGTTCGAACCCTGCAACCACCCTGGCCAGGCCAGTACGGATAAAGCTACCAGGCCGGTGAACGTCGCCATTCGGGCCGTCAGATTCGCCTTCGTGTACGGCCCACCCGAGGCTCGCCTGCTGGCGGCGTCCTGGAAATTCAGAACGATAATCGGCCCAGCCACGATCGCGAAGAAGGGCGCCGTCGGCGCCAGTTCTGCTGCCAGGAAAAAGAAAAACAACCAGAGCAACCCACGCCACCAACGCCAGCCCGACGTATCGACGACGAAGGACAAAAACCCCAGAAGAGCAAACGGAACGATGGCGAACTCGGCTGGGCTGGACAGTAGACGTTCGCGCCGAAATGCCGACAGCAACTGGTCGGCAAACCAGGGATCGTCAGCAACCTTGCTGGACCCGAGTTTGGCGACCAGCTCGGGAGGCAGTCTCAAGCCGAACACGTGATACGGACTAATGAGGCATACGAGCAGACCGCCGCCGGCAACGACGAGCAGATCGCGACCGCTGAACGCATTCGCCGACTTGCTCCGGACGACATGCCCATGAAAGATCCGCTGCAACGATTCTCCAAGGCAGAAGAGTGCGACGGTGATCGGACCGAGAAGGAACCAGCGGTCGCAATTGGCCCAGAGGACGAACAGGGGCAAGAGGAGGAAGACGCGCTTGGGCGAATGCAAAAAACGGCCGATTGCGGAGTTGCCGACCTGCTGTCTGCTGTCAAGCGGGGCTGCCAGCAGAAAGAGCGTGACAGCGAGAAAAAGCCCCGAAAAGCAAGCCGGACGAAGTTCCCAACCGGGGCACAGAGTGAGAACCGCGGCGATGGCTGCCAGTGCCGGTAGCCAAATGCTTTGTTCTCTGTCCCGAATTGCCAACAGCAAGGCCGTGGTTGCGACCAGCAACAATGCTTTGAGTGCTACTAATGTGCCATCGCCCAGCAACGTGTAGACGACGTACTGCATCCAGTCAGCGAACCAGGCGTGGTGCACCCAGCGAGTCCCTTCGGTAGTGAACGCGAAAGGGTCGTGACCGAAGGGGAATTCGCCCGCAGCAATAAGGCGTCCCACGGCCAGGCTGCGGTAGACGTCGCTGTTTTCGGCTGCGTACGAACCTGACAAGAAAGCAAAGACTAAAACGACCACGACATGAGCCTTGTCCAGCCGTCCAACTTCAACCGCGATACGCTCGGCGGACATGCCACGTTTTTTGGTCTTCTGCTCCGGAGCTTTGGTGATCTCTTGCCAGTTTTCACTGTCGCTTGTATTCGTCTTGTCATCCGACATGCTGCAAACCTTGGCGGTGAAACGCTCTCGAGGTGCCTTTACCAAATCGTGCCTGTTCACCCACAGGGCGACGCGTGAAGTGGAAGACACGTATCAACTCTTATCGCGGCGATTCCTGGGCGCCGGCGGTTTTTCCGGAGTCTTGTGGTAAACACGCCTGACGCGCATCGGATGCCCGCGGATATGCTCCAGTTCGATCCAGAGCGGCTGGGGTTTGGTGTAGACCCACATTTCCAGCACGCGCCGATACAGAATTTGTCTGGCCATTCGATGGGGCGGACCAAGTTTCGCTCGCAAACGATCGGCGGTCAGGCCGACAAAATCGGCCGGCTGGTCAGCACTGCCGCCAGCAGGGATCATCAGAAACGCAAACACCAGTGCCAGGTAGGGAACGCATTTCGCTCGCATCGGTTCACCAAAAAAAATCGGTTCCCTGAATTGGAACAGGGAACCGAACACGTGTCAAATCAAGTTTTCCAAGACGGCTATTTGAACGAAGCCAGGAACGACTTGAAGTCGATTTTGTGAAAGGTCATCGTGTTGTATGGGCCGACAGCCTTGACGATGTAGACGTTTTTGCCGGTATCTAAACGCGCGACATACATCCGGTAATTAGGGAGTTCTTGAGTTTCGCCATCTGCATTTTTCTTCAGATAGGTGCCGTGCACTTCAAAATAAGCGATGTCGGCGTTACCGATTTTTACCTTCTGCACGCTCGCGACGCTGTCGATGGTTTTTCCCTTGGGCGGCTTGAACATGGCTTTCCACTCGGAAATCAATGCGTCGGCGCTTTTCTTGCTTGGATCTTCCACGACGGTCAGAATGGCGTCCACCTTGTCACCAAACGACTTGGGCATGATGTAACGATAGAGTTCGGGTTTCTCGGGCTTGTCAGCCTTCCACTTGCCGGAGGTCTTCGACTTCATGCCTCCAAGATTCATTTCCGGGCCGGTCAGAGCCTTCTTGGTGCTTTGAGCGTCGACGGTTTCTCCGCTGGCAAAGAGTGCAAGCGACAGGCAAAAAAACGACACGCGAGTCAGGATACGCTTCATCTGGAGTCCTCCGTAAAGCTAGAACTGGATTTAGTTAACGACATCCTCTTGTGTTTGCGACAGGCGCCCGACCTGTGCGAGGTTAATTTTGTCGCAAAAGTTGGGACAGCCATGCGAACATCGGTTTAGACGCGCTCTGGCAGAAAGTGTCCCAAAAAAATTTGGTTTTTGGGAACTCCGGGTATGAATTGGGCGTCCAATAGGCAACTATCGCGGAAGAAAAAAGCGGTAGTCGCTTGACAACGGGAGTGTGAGAAAACACACTGGGACATATCGCTTGGGCAACTCCTTTATTAGCGGGGGTGAATGCATGTTCGGATTTAACCACGTACTGAGTCGGCGCCACTTCATGAAGCACATGGCGGCTGGGTTTTCGGCCCTGGCGTTGCCGAGCTTCCAGTTCATCAGTGGCCTGCGGGCTGCGGCGCCTGAACTGAAGAAGAAGGGCAAGAGCATCATCATCTTGTGGATGAGTGGTGGCCCGCCCACGATCGACTTGTGGGACCTGAAACCGGGTGCCCCGACCAACTTCGAAGATTATGAGCCTGTTCCCACGGCCGCGGAAGGGATCAAGATTTCTCCGTTCCTGCCCAAAGTCGCCTCCCAAATGAAGGAGCTGGTCATCATCCGTTCGCTGTCGACCAACGAAGGCAGCCATGATCGCGGCACCCAGCTGATGCACACCAGCCGAGCTCCGAATCCCGTCGTAACCTATCCGTCGATCGGTTCGATGGCGACCTACCAGATGCGGGATTACAACAAGGACCTGGATCTGCCCTCGTTTATCTCGATCGGCGGTTCGCGTGGTGGTGCTGGCTTTTTGGGTGCCTTTTACGCACCGTTCAATCTGCAGAATCCGGGGACGCCGCCGGCCAACATCCGTCCGCCAAGAAGCTTGGGCACCGGCTTGACGGAGAAGGAACGCATTCGTCGCCGACAGCGTCTCTTCTATGCTGTGGAAGACTCGTTCGCCAGCCGAGTGGCACCGCATGCCGCGAACGATGAACAAAAGATGAAAGACCTCGGCTATGCCACCAAAGATCACGCTGAGATCTATGGAAAAGCGTTCAATCTGGTCGCTTCAGATCGCGGCAAAGTTTTCGAGATCGGAGCGGAAGATCAGAAGTATGTCGAAGAATATGGCAACAACGGCTTCGGTCGAGGCTGCTTGATGGCCCGTAAACTGGTTGAAGCCGGCGTGACCGCTGTGGAAGTCAACCTGGGTGGTTGGGACCTGCACGGCAATACGCTGCCCACGCTTCAGAACCAGCGCCTGCCGGTTCTCGATAACGGTATGGGTACGCTCGTCAAAGACCTCAAAGAGCGTGGTCTGTGGCAAGACACGGTTCTTGTGTGGATGGGCGAGTTCGGCCGGACGCCTCGCATCAATCAAAATGCCGGTCGCGATCACTGGCCACGTTGCTGGTCGGTCGTCATCGGCGGCGGCGCTATCCAGGGTGGTCAGGTTTATGGCTCCACCAACGCCGACGGCACAAATGTCAAAGACGACAAGTGCTCGGTTGCGGACGTGTTCGCCACGCTGTACAAGGGCATGGGTATCGATCCTGCTACCCAGATTCGCGACAATCTCGGTCGGCCCATGCCGATCACCGAAGGCAAGCCGCTCAAAGGTCTTGTCTAATCGCGCCTGCGATTCCTCCGCTCACCACGAGGCTGGGCATCACCTGCCCGGCCTCGTTTTTGTTTGCCAGGCATGTCGTGAGTATTGCGGGGCAAGCCCTCTCCGAGTCGGGATGACCAAAATCGCAAGGCGACGGAGCGGTGCACGCCGTGCATTTTCAGCTTCAAACATCGCTTGCCGATTTGATTTGCAGCTTCTTGGCTGCTGGAACAGCAGAGGGCGTCGGCAATTCGGTCAGGTATCGTCTTACCATCGCAGCGATGCCTAGACCTCCAGCCGCTGCGAGATGTTGGCCCATGAAAATATCGAACATACCGCCGAGAACATCGCTTTTGTCGTCAGCAAACAAGGTGCCTTCCTCGAGCGTTTGCCGCATCTCTTTGAACAATAGAGACAGGAATGTTCCTTCAAAGTCCTCGGCGACCTGGTCTTTGAGCAGCTGTTCTCTCGGGTTGGCGGCTTCGGCCGCCAGCGAAAGAACTTGGGGAATCCCGGTCAGGGGATTCGGCACCATTCCAAGGAAATTCATCATCGGATCGCCTCCTCTCTCCCAGCGTTAGTAGGGCCAGAAGAAATGCATCAATCTGCCGAGCCATCCCGGCCGCAAATAAACCGTCTCGCTACCCCTGCCGACGTAGCTGATCATGAGGTTGCCGATAAACTGCGACTCGACGACGTTGTCGGCGCCGATATCAATCGGTCGGACGATGCCTCGGACGTGCATCACTTTGCGTTCACCGGCAATGTTTCTCGTGCGGAACCCCTCGATGATGAGATTGCCGTTGTTCATGACGCCGACGACTTTGACAGTGATTCGGTCCGTCAAGACGCGGTTGCTCTTATAGTCGGCTTTGCCGTCGAATTGCCTTAGCGAGTTGGATTGCGTGTCGAAGGTGCCGTCGAACGAACGTTCGGTACCGCCGGCAGCGGTGTTCGCCATCAGGTTCCAAAAAGCGGACAATTTCGTTTGTTTTTTCAATTTGCGGTCTTCTTTGCCGTCGAAAACCGTCGTTTCGCGAATGACGATCGTCAGAATATCGCCGACGCGGCGGGCGCGATTATCGTTGAAGACATGACTCGTGCGCCAGTCGCGCCGTTCCCAGATCGAATCAGCCTGCGATGATTCGATGGTCCAAAAGCCGGCAAGCATCACCAATAACATCAAACCACGCTGCCTGTTCATTGTGAACCTCCCTGTCAAGGCAAACATCGTTGGTGCTTTTAATAATCGACCTCAACCAGCCCGCGATCCACGACACGTGCCGAAACGATTTTTTTGGAGCCGTTGTTGCGGACGCGAATGATATCGCCAACCCGGCCATCTTGAAGAGCCGTCGCCAATGTGGAAACTTGGAGGTAGCCGACACGGGCGATCGCCTTCACCAGGTCCATCCGTTTGACAGCGATCGGAGCATCGTCGCTGGGAGCCGACAAGTCGGCGACAGTGATCACGTGCCCTGGCCGAATCGTGCGTTTGGCTCGACGTCCAATCACAGCATCGGGGTCGGCAAGAGTTTCTCGACCTTCTTCCGTCAGTCTCCTGTCAACGTAAACCTTGTTCGCATCGATGCGTTGCCCTGGGTCGATCCGGGCGACAGCAACCGCCACGCGCTGGTAAAGCCGTACGTTGAACACCACCGGAATCGGAGGCTGAGGCTTGCCGTCGACATAGACGCTTACATCCACGCGGACAACGCCGACAAGATTGCTGTCCGGCGCCAACTCGGCTTGCAAAGTGACGATCTGTTTGGGCGGGACCGGCACATGGAAATAGACCGGCTGCATCAGGCGGACGACGACCTCTTTGCGCGACCAGGGGATGCGGTTGAGCAAATGCTGGCGGGCTGCTTCCGCGATCGTTTCTTGACTGAGCCTGTCGCGCCAGGGGCGAACGAGCGTCGATTCGGCTCCGCCCAGCCGAAAGGTATCCGGGGAAAAACCCGCTAACAGCAATCGGTAGAACACCTGGGTGCGTGGTATCGTGGTCGGTGACGACGACATCATGCCGAGGTCGAGGGAGGCCATTCGTCGGCGGATATTGGCAGTGCCGCCCGTCAGGCGGGCGATGTCGGCAACCAGGACACGCCTGCCTGGAATCGTGACCTCCGGCAAAATCTCGACGGCAACCGGCGCAGCTTCGACGCCAACACTTCGACTGGTTGCCGCAAGCAGCAACAGCATCCCTGCGAAAATGGCCCTGCATCCGTACATGGCTTTTGCATCCTGCGCTTACTGGCGAACCAAATCATTGGCCGTCGCCAGCATGCTGTCCGAAACCCGAATGGCTCGGGCGTTGAACTCATAGGCCCGCTGCGCCAGAATCAAGTTGACCAGTTCCTGAACCACTTCGACATTCGACCTTTCCAAAAATCCTTGTTGCAATAAACCGGTACCTTCCTGACCGGGCTGGTTGAGCACTGGGGCGCCCGAGGCGGCCGTTTCACGGAACAGGTTTCGACCTTCCCGGCTGAGGCCCGCCGGATTGACGAAACGAGCCAGCGTGATTGTGCCGACCGTTGTCGTTGTGGTCGGCGCCGAACCGGTTACGACGGAGACCGTGCCGTCAGGAGCAATCGTGATGGCTATCGTATCGGTAGGCACCGTCAGCGCTGGTTCCAGGAGGAAACCGTCGGCGTTGACGATTTGCCCGGTGGCATTCAACCGGAACGAGCCATCGCGGGTATAACGAATCGAGCCGTCGGGTGCCGTAACCTGGAAAAAGCCTTCTCCTTCGATCGCAATGTCGAGGGCATTTCCGGTGTTTTCCAAAGGCCCTTGCGTGAAAATGCCTGTGTTGCCGGCGACGCGGACCCCGTTGCCAATCTGCAAGCCGGTCGGTACTTCGATCCCGGCGACGACCTCGGATCCCGGAGCACGCAATGTCGAAAACACGAGGTCTTGAAAGTCGACCTTGCTTCGCTTGAAACCGGTCGTGTTGACATTGGCGAGATTGTTGGCGGTGTTGTCGACGAGAAACTGCTGGGCAATCATTCCCGTTGCCGCACTGCTCAAAGCTCGGATCATCGGTGAATTTTTCCTTTTTTGGTCACTCAGTTCACCAGGAAACAGCCGCCACCATTAGAGCGCGTTCTGCCCAGGTTGTGTCTGCAAGCGGATCGCGTCGGAGATCGAACGCAACGCACGCTCGCTGGCGTCGTAAAACCGTAGCGTAGCGATCATCGAGGCCATCTCGGACACCGGCTCGACATTCGATTCTTCGCGGAACCCTTGTTCCACTACTGTCGTTCCTGCTGCCGGCGGATTATTCGGAGGCGGTCCCGTAAACAGAGCCGGTCCGATCCGCTGCAACACGGCTGGATTTTCGATGATCTCCAATTGCAACCGGCCGATTTGCTGACCATCGGCGAAGACGAAGCCGTCGGCACTCACTTGAATTTGCCGGGTTCCTTGGGGAATGACGATCGGACCGCCGTCACCGAGCACTCGCAATCCCGAGGCGTTGACGATTTCTCCCGCGGCATTGATCTGAAAGGCGCCGTCGCGCGTGAAGACCGGTTGACCTCGACCTTCCAACACGAAGAACGCATCATTCACCGCTGCCAGATCGAGTGGGTTCCCCGTGAATTTCAGCGGACCGGGCGTAAAGTTGAAGAATACTTGAGCAGGCGTCGTTCCAAGCAGCCCGCCATCCAGAGTAGGCGAAAGTGCGTTATTCAGAAAGGTTTGAAAACTTTCGAACACCACGTCTTGTTGCCGATACCCCGGCACGTTGTAATGGGCAAGATTCTCCGCAATCACATCCTGGCGCAACGAGCCGGCGTTCATGCCGGTAGCAGCGCTGTAAAGCCCCCGAATCATGGAAACGACCCTCCCTGGCGACAAACTGCCAAAGCTAGAGAGCAATTCCGATGCCGAGACTCCCGGCTGTTGGAGCAAATTACGCAAAAGGCGATAGCGAACCGGCTTACGAACAATACGAAGTGTTGCATCGCTCTAGGTGAAAAAACAAGTGCGGAAAGTTTTTGCCGTACGACAAGAAAATTATTCCTTCTCGTTTCTTTCCGAACCTACGCAATCTTCGCATCCAGCAAACCTTCCATGCAGGGTATTTGCCCCGTGCGTTGCATCATGCTGGCGGTCGGGCGAAGTTGTTCGAACGTATCGCGAATGACTTGCATCACCTCTTTGGCAGAGGCGATCGCAGCGGGTTCCATTTTTTCAAGACAGTGGAGCACGTATTCGTAAAGCCGGACGAGATGGAACGCCGGTTCGCTGGCTTCCGTGTTGACGCCCGATGCCAGGCCGGCGACCATCGTCCGCACGCGCAAGGAAAGAAGTTTGGCTTGAGCCGTTTCATTCGCCTGTTGAGCTTCGATCATGTTGTCCATGCGTTCGATGATCTTGTCGCAGACGGCCAGGACCAGATCGATCCGCGTCATGCCCACATATGCCTGTCTTTGGTAAGCTTTGTAGCCGTTCATTTTTTGTCCTTCCAAGTAGCTAGTGCCTGTCCCTTCCCTCGCCTGATGGTCAAACGAGTTT
>BPJP01000014.1 GCA_026004675.1 Gemmatales bacterium | reverse complement strand
GCCGAGCATTTCCAGCCGCGCCGGCGGGCGTTGCAGGATCGCCGATTCGTGCAAGCGTTCCTTGCGTTTTTCGGCAATTTCTCGCGCCGTGGCCAGGTCTCGGACGACGTAGAACGGGTCGTCCGCATTGGGAACAACATCCAGCCCCGTGATAATGGCCGGTACACTGGGTCCTGCCTGCTCGATTGGCCGAGCAAGGTCGTCATACATGGCCCGAACTCGACCATAGCTGTGGCCACAGATGATCACGTCTCCGCGGTGCAATGTTCCTGCCTGAACCAGGACCGTGGCTCGGACCCCTTCGCCTTCGCTCAGCATGGCCTCCAGACAGACGCCACGAGCCGGTTTGTCCGGATTGGCTTTCAACTCGCGCAATTCGGCGACCAGGGACAACATGTCCAAAAGTTCGTCAATGCCCTGGCCGGTAGCGGCGCTGGTTTCCACGAAGGGAGTATCGCCGCCCATCGTGTCAGGAATCAGTTCATGGGCGTAAAGTTGCGTGCGCGTTCGGTTGACATTGGCATTGGGAAGGTCGATCTTGTTGATCGCTACGACGATCGGCACGCCGGCAGCGCGGGCGTGGCTGATTGCTTCTTCCGTTTGCGGCATGACACCGTCGTCGGCAGCGACGACGATCACGGCGATGTCGGTCACCTGAGCGCCGCGAGCACGCATTTTTGTAAATGCTTCGTGCCCTGGAGTATCGAGAAACGTGATCGGACGCCCGCCATGTTCGACGCGCCAGGCGCGGATCACCTGTGTGATCCCGCCAACCTCCGTATCGGCGACATTCGATTTGCGAATGCGATCCAAAAGCGAGGTCTTGCCATGGTCGACGTGCCCCAAAACGGCCACGATCGGAGCCCGCGGCACGAGTTTGTCCGGCGGGTCTTCGGCGCGATGCTCCGCGAGCAGTTCCTCTTCGACGTCGACCGTTTTCTTGATTTCCAATTCGCAGCCGGCGTCGATCGCGATGGTCTCAGCAAGGTCCGGGTCGATGACGGAGTTGATATTGGTAGCGGCGTCAGCACCGAGACTGAGCAATTTCATCAAGACGTCGCCGACGCGCAAGCCGATGGCTTCGGAGAGAGAGCGAACGGTGATCGGCAGATCGATCGGGATTTTACCCTTTCTGGGCGCTGGTCCTTTAATCTTGTTTTTGACTTTGGCGAGTCTTTGGCGGAAATTGCGCTGAGGACGTTCTTCGTCGAGGCCGATCAAAAGTCGGCGTCCACGTTCGGCTTCGCGTCCTTTGCGCAGTTTGGCCCGGTCAGCCCTTTGCTGGTGTCGTTTGTCACGTCCAGCGACGCCTCGCGGCCGACCCTTGCCCTTGGGTTCCTCTTCTTCGTCGTCGATATCGGCAAGCGACTCTTGCTGTTTCGCTGCTTTTTTCAGCAAATCCTGGACGTTGACCGCCCTGCCACTGAGCACCTCGGGCGGCCTGGCAATCGGCGTTTGAGCGGCGGGCTGCTGAGGTTTCTTGGTTTCTTTGGGTTTGGCTGATTTCAAAGGCGGCGGCGTGGCCAACGGAATCGGAACAGGCCGACTGCGCTCGCTTCGCCGACGTGCTCGATCAGCCCGCCGTTGATTGAGATCGGGCACTTTGCCTGGGACAGGAATCTCCGGCGGCCGTGGCGGCTGGATAGCGGGAGGTGGTTTGGTTTCAGCGGGCGGAGTCGGCGCGGCCGATGGAGCGGTAGGCGGTGCCTCGGCGGCTGGCGCGGGTGGTGCCGGTTCGACAGACGGCGCTGGAGGGGGCGTTTCCTCTTTTGGTTTTGCTTCCGCTGCTGGAGGCACCTTTGTCGGTGAGGGCGCTTCGGCAGCAGGCGGCGCCTGGGTCGATGGCGGCGAAGGCGGCGACGATTCACGCGGCTTGGGCCGACTGCTCAAGTTCGGGACCGGCTTCAGCAAGTTCGTCGGAATGACCGGCTTCGCGGGGGCTACCGGAGCCGCTGGGCGCGCACCCCCTTTCTTCACCAGTTGTACTACTTGATCCCTTTGCTCCGGATCCAAGCTGCTCAGCTGGTTTTTCACGTCAAAGCCCGCCTGGCGGCAGATTTCCAGGAGATCCTTGCTCTCCATTTTCAGTTCACGCGCCAGCGAGTAGACTCGTACCTTTTCTTTTTGCAAACCGGTCTCCAATGTGATCAATCGATTCGGCCTTTTCCTGTAAACCAAAAACAAATCAAACCGGAGACATCCAGTCCGGCATTTTCCCCTATGCCATTATTCTAACTTTGGCAAATCCATTGAAAAGCACAAGCGTTTTTCGTTCCGGTATGGCTCAAGCAGAAGGCGGGCCAGTGTTTTCATCTCCTTCTTTCTCACTTGAGTCGGCAACTTGCGTCGTCTCGGCTACTGTCTCGGCTATTGGTTGAGGAGCTTCCTCCGGTATTTGCTGCAGGTCGTCGCCTTCGGCTGCAGCCGGTTGCGGTTCTTCCGTCGCCGACGTCATCGACGCATCAACAATCTCATCCGGCTGGGGTTCCTCCTGAGTCGGCTGCTCCGCAAAGAGGGATTCCAGCGTCGGTTTGGTTTCCGTTTCCCTGTCACCGCCGCCGAGCAATTCTTCCGCTCGTTGCAATGGCGTACTCTTGATCG
The DNA here is from genome assembly GCA_026004675.1 of Gemmatales bacterium. Lineage (GTDB taxonomy): Bacteria > Planctomycetota > Planctomycetia > Gemmatales > Gemmataceae > BPJP01. The sequence continues at coordinate 146,802 of BPJP01000014.1, read as the reverse complement.
GCCCAGCACTTTCTTCAAGTTCTTCCATGGCTCGGGTCGCCTTGGCTTCCGCTTCGAGTTGTTCCGCGGCGGCTTCTGCGAACTCGATCCACTCGGCTGCCTGCTCCTCGCTCGTCCCAGCCAGTTCCGCCAATTGCGATGGCTCCATAAAGGTCAAATCGTCAAAGGACAAGAAGCCCTCTTCGATGAATGCTTCGATCTGCTCATCGCTAATCCCTGGTATATTACGGAACCAGGCTTCGGCTTTTTCAATACCCTCGTTCAATTCGTCGTGGGTCATGATCTCGATGTCCCACCCCACGAGTTTTGACGCCAAGCGCACGTTTTGACCGCGCCGGCCGATCGCCAACGATAGCTGGTCTTCTTTGACCAGCACGATCGCCCTGCCCAGACGGGGATAAAGGAACACTTCTTCGATCGTTGCCGGCTGCAGAGCATTGGGAATCAAAACCTGAAGCGAGTCATTCCAGCGAACGATGTCGATGCGCTCCCCGCCAAGTTCGTCGACGATGTTTTTGATTCGGCTGCCGCGCACGCCGACACACGCGCCGACGCAATCGACTTTCAAATCGATGCTGGAGACGGCGATCTTAGCCCGATATCCCGCTTCGCGGGCGATCGCCTTGATCTCGATCGTGCGGTCGGCAATTTCCGGGATTTCGTTCTCGAAGAGTCGGCGAACAAATTCGGCATGGGTTCGCGACAGCACAATCTTGACGCGGTGGCCGATCTTTTTCACATCGAGGATCACCGCTTTGACCCGTTCGCCCACATGGTGCGTCTCGCCTGGTATCTGCTCGCTGCGAGGAAGGATGGCTTCCGACTTGCCCAACGCGACCGTGGCAGCGCCACCATCGAAGCGCTGAATCACTCCCTGTACCAGATCCCCTTTCAACGCAGCATATTCATTGAATACCGCCTGCCCTTCGGCCTCGCGAATCTTTTGGATCATCACTTGCTTGGCACTTTGGGCGGCAATCCGGCCAAGAATCGCCGGATCGATCATCTCTTCACCTTTTTGCGCGTGAATCTCCCCGGACTCGCGATCGATCCCCACCACAATATTGCTGTTTTCGCCATATTGTTTTTCCATCGCGAGTTGCACGGCGGCTTCGATACCCCCAAAGATGATGTCCTTCGGGATATTTTTGTCCCGATGCATCATATCCACGATACGCAACAAATCAGCACCGTTCATCGTCACTGTATTCCTTTTTCCGGCAGGCGGATATGCCGATCTCTGCCGACTCGTAAAAACGCCAAACCTCTCTTGAACAGCCAACAAAAAAAGTGGGATGGCTCCCACTTTGCTTTCTCCACGGCACTATGCACCCTGCGGGCATAGTCCATCCGGGATTAATGGGAAGCCAATTTCATCATCGCTCTACCCTTCTGGAACTCTAAACTATTTTCCCCTGCCCAAGCCCTTGAGGCAAGGGCAACTGTACCCTTTACCATTCTACACTTCCCGAGCACCACATTAGTATAGCGAATCCAGCCAATTCTGCAACGATTTCCGTTGCCCAGACCCAAAGTCGATGTCCTGCGGCCTTTCTGGCTGTCTCGTCGCGCTGACACCATGACGCTCGCTGGAAACACCGTTAGTTGACGGTGTCCCTCGTCGCGCTGACACCACGACGCTCGCCCTCCCGGTATGGTCGTTTTGGTGCGCCTGAGGGCGCTGCGGGAAATTTGGAGGAAACGCTTTTGCAGTTTTCGCAATTTGCCCGATCCGCCGTCAACTGACGGTGATTCTGCGAGGAACCGCCGTCACCAAACGGTGATTTCGGCGATCGTGTGAGGCACGACACTCGAAGGGCATTGGCTTGTTTCAATAGAATGGCCAGAAACCGATTGGGCGCAAAGAACCTGCACTTTTACTGAGAGGTAGCGAGAAGAACGGCAGCAAGCAGAGGAATGGGAGTCGAACGTGCGTTTTGTTTTGGGTACGAGAAATCGGAAGAAAAGGGAAGAGATCGAATCGATACTGAGCGAGTTTGCATTTGCCGACCTGAATGACTGGCCCGAAGCTCCGGAGGTGGACGAAGATGGTAAGACCTTCGAGGAAAACGCAAGCAAAAAAGCTAGCGAGTTAGCCAGGGCGCTAAAGCAATGGGTTCTGGCAGAGGATAGCGGATTGGTGGTGCCTGCCTTGAACGGACGACCTGGGGTGCAATCGGCTCGCTATGCAGGGCAGCACGGCGACGACGACGCCAACAACCGGCGGCTGTTGGCTGAGCTGGCACCGTTGCCCGATGATTCCCGGCGGGCCTACTACGTCTGTGTGGCCGCCGTCGCTGACCCTGACGGTGAAATCCGCGCCATTTCCGAAGGTCGATGCCATGGGATCATCACCAAAGAATTGCGAGGCAGTGGCGGTTTCGGTTACGATCCGTTGTTTTTGATTCCTGAATACCACAAGACGTTCGGCGAACTCAGCCCGGTCGTCAAGCATGCCATCAGTCATCGCGCCCGGGCCTTGGAACGGCTACGTCCCCAATTGAAAAAGCTGTGCCGGGAAGCACCCAAGAGTTGAGTTTCCTGGCTTTCAAATGGCCCAATCTCTCGGTGGTCGGCATGATGAAAGGTTCCCTGAAAGCATTGCTGAGCCAGGTTATCGATTACGCGGGTCTTTTCCCGCCTGCGCGCTTGTCTCTCGACGAAGCTTTTGCCAACTACCTTCGTTATCGAGGGGAAAACGGGAGTTGGATGTTGGGTCGATTCATCTGCCCGGCGACGAAGCTGGCCGCTCTGTCCGAGTTGATCGACCGGCACCAGGTTTCAGAAAAGCTGTCTTTGAGTGTCCTTGGGCGGGGAGGTGAAACAGTCGTCGAATTTCAACAACACGTGGAGGAAGATCGGGAAGATATCGACACCTTCGTGGCCCGGCATACCGACGGTGTCGCCGTTGAAGTATTCGAAGTGCGTTTGCCTGCTGAGGTTTGGAAGAACGGAAACGAAGGCAGCATCCGCGACATCGTCCGCTCGGTCGGCGATAGCCTGTCGTTCAACGTGCTTCAATGCTATGAAATCGCGTTGCAGGACGACTGGCGGCAAGCCATCGCGATGACGGTACGCGGTTTGCGAGGTTACAACGCGGCTTTCAAACTGCGCTGCGGGGGACTGAAGCCGGAGGCGTTTCCTTCCACCGAGCAGGTCGCTCATGCCATCATCACGTGCCGGGATGCGCGTGTACCCATGAAGTTCACCGCTGGATTGCACCATCCGATCCGGCACTTCGATGAAAGCGTGCAAACGCACATGCACGGTTTTCTGAATGTTTTTGTGGCCGGAGTTCTGGCCTGGCAACATACTCTTTCGGAAGCTCCAGTGAAGGAGATGCTCGAGGAGGAAAAGATTGATTCGTTTCCATTCGACGAGACATCGCTTCGCTGGCGAGGCTATGCAGCCGACGTGGCGGCGATCGAGCAAGCGCGGAGATCGCTGGTCACGTCGTTTGGCAGTTGCAGTTTCGACGAACCACGGGCCGATTTGCTTGGTTTGCATTTGCTCGACGCAGCGTCATGATGCGGGCGTCGATGCCTGCCGGGCAAGCCGTCGCCTGTCCGCTTCTTTGAGCAGGATTTTACGCAACCGGATGGCTTTGGGAGTCACCTCAACAAGTTCGTCGTCTTCGATGTATTCAAGGGCCATTTCGAGCGTCATATGTCGAGGCGGTTTAAGGATAATGCCTTTTTCTGCTGTCGACGAACGGATGTTAGTCAATTTTCGTTCGCGGCAAACGTTGACGGGCATGTCGTTATCGCGAGCATTTTCGCCGACGATTTGACCTTCGTAGACCTGATCGCCGGCTTGGATGAACAGGACTCCGCGTTCCTGCAAGTTGTCGAGAGCGTAAGCCGTCGCCCGGCCGGTTTCGGTGGACACCATGACGCCGTTGGAGCGAGTGGGAATGTTGCCTCGCACCGGCTGATAGCCGTAATAATTGTGGTGCATGATCGCTTCACCGCTGGTAGCGTTCATCAGTCGCGTCCGCAACCCGATCAAGCCGCGGGCTGGAATCAGGAACTCCAGATGTGTGAGCGAGCCACGCGCGTCGAGCTTGAGGCATTCGGCTCGACGGTTTCCCACTTGCTCCATGACAGCGCCGACATTCGCGGGAGGAACCTCGACAACCAGGTATTCCACCGGCTCGCAGAGTTGTCCGTCGATTTCTTTGTCGATGACGCGAGGCTTGCCGACCGATAGTTCAAAGCCTTCACGGCGCATTCTCTCGATGAGAATCGACAAGTGCAACAATCCACGACCAGCCACATGGAATTCGTCTCTTTGGTCGGCGCTGGGGGTGACGCGCAAAGCGACATTGGATTCCAGTTCTTTCATGAGCCGTTCACGAAGTTGCCGGCTGGTGACGTAGGTCCCTTCCCGACCGGCGAAGGGCGAGTCGTTGATGCGGAAAACCATCTCCAACGTCGGTTCATCGATTGTGATGGGTGGCAGCGCTTGCGGTTTTTCCCAGTCGGCAATGGTATCGCCAATGTCGACCCGATCCAGCCCGACGACGGCACAGATATCGCCGGCAGCCACCTCCTCGGTTTCGGTGCGGCCAAGACGATCGAAGACAAAAAGCTGGCCGACGGTATCGTCGATTTGCCTGCCGTCGTTTTTGAGCACTTTGACCTTCTGGCCTTTGCGAATTTTGCCGGCGAAGACCCGACCGATGCCGATTCGGCCGACGTAATCATTGTAGTCGAGCGTCATTACTTGCATCTGTAGAGCGGCGTCCGCGTCTACTGAAGGAGCAGGTACCCACTTGAGAATAGCGTCATAGAGCGGCCGAAGGTCTTTTGCCTCGATCGACAAATCGGTCGTGGCTACGCCGGTTCTTCCCGAAGCGTAAATAACTGGAAATTCGAGCGTTTCGTCATCGGCATCGAGTTCGACAAACAGATCAAATACGCCGTTCAACACATCCACCGGTCGGGCGTCCGGGCGATCGATCTTGTTGATGACGACAATCGGCCGCAAGCCGAAGGTGAAAGCCTTGCGAAGCACGAACCGAGTTTGCGGCATCACGCCCTCGGCAGCATCGACAAGGAGCAACGCTCCGTCCGCCATCTTCAACACACGCTCGACTTCGCCGCCGAAGTCGGCATGGCCCGGCGTGTCGATAAGGTTGATCTTCACGCCGTCCAAAGTCAGGGCGATATTTTTCGAAAGAATGGTGATGCCACGTTCCCGTTCCAGTTCATTCGAGTCCAAAATGCACTCGCCACGCAACTCGCCGGTCCGGAACAGGCCGGATTGACGCAGCATCTGATCTACCAAAGTCGTTTTCCCATGATCGACGTGGGCAATAATGGCCACGTTGCGGAGATCCGATCGTTTCAAGTTCACTGTTTCTTTGCCGATTTGTGTACAAAGGAAAATCCAAACGATTCCTGAGAGCGACACCAGAACGTTTCGGGGCGGCAGCTCTCTGTCGTGGGAACGATTTATTATAATGACCGGACACCAAAGTTCCTAGGTGGACTGCTCTGGCTGCTCGAGGCAGGGTACGGCAAAATAGTGCCGAACGACAGCTTTGGCGGGCTTTCCGACGAAGCGGCTTTCACTTCAATTGCAAGAGTTCCGTCAGCGGAAGTTTGGCCTTGCCCCCGTCAAGCGACTGGGCAATGGCTTCGTTGGCCCGCTTTTTCACCTCGTCTTCGTAGAGCTTCATGACGGTTTCGATGTAAACCTTCAATTCGTCTCCCAATTCGCGGACCAGTTCGCCTTGGACGACGCCGATACGGTTGAGATCGAATTCCTCGAGTTGCAACTGGGATTTCAGAATCTTCGGCTGCACGCTGACGGCCGGCGGGAAGCTCGTGGCGTCGACCGCCACCCGAACGTCGCAATCGAATTCCGCGGCAACTTTCGCATCCGCCTGCACGGAGATGCCGAACAGTTTCACCCCGTTGCGCCAGCGGTTGCGCTCGGCTTCAGCATGCAAGGCAACCGTCGCCGTCAGCTTGACATGGTAGCGGGAAGGTTCGATCTTCTTCAGTTCGACAACCTTGACGGTTATGTCCTTGGCGGGATCATCGAGCCAGATTTTCCACCGGTTCCACACGCCGTGCGGAAACTCGTCCCGGCCATCGACCTTGACGACCACGCGGCGCAAACGCGGAAACCGCACTTTAGCAGGCGGCGGCACTGTCTTGCCCCAATCCGATTTGTCTTCGAATTCCTTGGGAGCTTTCTTGACGATCGCCTTATGAATCAAGTCCGACAATTTGGCATAAGGCTCCTTGTCCTTGCCTTCCTCGGCTTGAACCATACCCATGACGAGCATCAGACAGGCAACACTGATTGGCTTCCCTGGCATCAATCCGCTCCACTCGAGATAAGTGCCGTCCAGTTAGAGAAAGTATAACAGCAGCGGCTGACATCGGCGAGTTCGATGCGGATACCGATGCCGAGATGCTGGTATTGTTGCCAACTGAGAAATAAAGATAATCAAGAACATGGTTCAAAGGCGGCGGTTATTGGGAATCGATTATGGCGACGTCCGCATCGGGCTGGCCGTCAGCGATGCCGACCGTGTCATCGCTTCGCCCTTGGCCCAATACCAGCGGCGCTCCGCCGAAGAGGATGCCCACTATCTTCGGCAGCTGATCGAAACAGAAGAAATCGGCGGAATCGTGCTAGGTTTGCCGATTCATCTGAGCGGCCACGAAGGGAGCAAAGCCGCCCAAACACGGAAGTTCGGCTCGTGGCTGGAACAGGTAACCGGCCTGCCCGTCGTCTATTGGGACGAGCGGTTTACGACGCTCGAAGCAGAAAGGTCGCTCTGGGACGCCGGCCTGACTCATCGCCGCCGCCGCCAACGCCGCGACATGATTGCGGCACAGATCATCCTGCAATCCTATTTGGATGCCGGCGCTCCGACCGACGTGAAGTTAGGACCTCTCGACGACTGATGCCATGAACGTTCTCTTTCTCGCCGTCGAAGGGTTGCAACTCGCCTATTTGGGTTGTTACGGGAACGATGAAATCGACACACCGGCCGTCGATCGCCTCGCGGCCGAGGGAATCGTCTTCGATCGACACATTCTGGACCAGATCGATCCACCCGGCTGGCGAACGGGACGCTATTCGCTCCTCACATTGGAAGCCGAAAGTTCTCCTCCTGCTGTCGATCTCGTGGACGTGCTTCGCCGGGAAGGCGTCAGCGTTTTCGAATTCGCCTCGCCGGCGGCGTGCTGTTCCGCCATGGAACAGCTCACCGTGGCAAAATCGTGGTTCGGGATCGTGACGTTTCCCTCGCTCTTGCCTCCCTGGCAAATCGATACCGCCGAGCTAGATGAGGAGTCGAGCGAATGGCCGATCGTCCCCGCCCCGCCGATCGGCGTCGTTGACGAAGCCGAACGCCGGCGGATGTACTTCTCTCTGAAACGAACGTACTCGCTCGCCGTCGAGGCATTCGATGCCGATTTGCTTGAGTTGTTGGAATCGCTTCGGCAAAGCGGCGTGCTGGACAATACGTTGCTGGTTTTGTTTTCGACGCGCGGACTGGCGTTGGCGGAGCACGGTATTGTGGGCGATTGCCGCCCCTGGCTGTATGAAGAGGTTGCCCATTTGCCTCTCATCTGTCGGCTTCCCAAGTCGGAACAGGCAGGCCGGCATGTGCGGGCGTTGACGCAGCCGGTCGATTGGTTTGCAACTGTTTTGGAGTGTTTCGAGATCAATGCCCCACAATGCCACGGGCGGAGTTTGTTTCCGTTGATGCATTCAGTCGGTTTTGAGTGGCGGGAATTCGCCGTCAGCGGCTGGCAAGTCGGCTCGGAACTGGAATGGGCCTTGCGCAGCCAGGATTGGGCATACCGCTATCCGGTTCGCGAGGGGGAAGAAGAACCAAGTGGACATCAGCTCTTTGTCAAGCCGGAGGATCGCTGGGAAGTCAACGACGTGGCCGGGCATCATCTGGAATTGGCGGAGAGTTTTGCGAAAACGCTTTCTGATTTCGTCAAGGCGAGCCGGCAGCCAGGCCCCTTGCCGGCCATGACGCTTCCCGCGGACAGCGGCGATTGACACCGTCGAATTCGCCGACACGAAGAATCACTTCAATCGTTTGGCAGCCTTTTCGACTTCCCTGAGCACGCGCAGGGCGTTGCCGCCGAGAATCTTGTGAATCTGCATTTCGTTGTAGCCTCGGTTGAGAAGTTCCTGCGTGATGTAGGGATAGCACGAGACGTCTTCGAGCTGGTGCGGCGTCGAGTCGATGCCGTCGAAATCGGAGCCCAGACCGACGTGATCGATGCCGGCGGTCTTGATGATGTGCTCGATGTGATCGACTACGGTCTTGACACTGCCTCGAGGAAAGGGGTGTTGCGCTTTCCATGTCTGCCAGGCGAGTTCGAAGTCGGCCTGTCTGGGATATTTCTTCCGCAGTTCGCGATAGACCTCGAACATTCTTCGCGAAGCACGAGCGCCTTCGGCCGTGATGAAGCCGGGATAAAAGTTGACCATGATGACGCCGCCGTTTTTGGGCAGCATCTTCAAGACATCATCGGGTACGTTCCGCGGGTGGTCGGCGATGGCGAATGCCGACGAATGCGAGGCGATGACAGGGGCTTTGCTGACGCGCAAGGCGTCTTTCATGGTTTCCGCCGAGACGTGCGAAATGTCGACGATCATGCCGAGCCGGTTCATCTCAGCAACCACTTGTTCGCCGAATTTCGACAGGCCGTGGCTGCGCGGTTGATCCGTGGCCGAGTCGGCCCAATCGAGAGTTCGCGAATGGGTCAAAGTCATGTAGCGGACGCCGAGCCGATAGTAAAGCCGAAGCACTGCCAGCGAGTTGTCGATCGAATGCCCCCCTTCGACGCCGATCAGCGAAGCGATTTTGCCTTGTTTGTGCAAGCGGACGACGTCGTCGGCGGTGTACGCCATCGCGAAGGTATCGGGGTACTGCTCGACCATGCGGAGGATAACGTCGATTTGCGCCATGGTTTCGCGCACGGCGGTGCCTTTGTCCATTGTGCTGGCGGGGACGTAAGCCGACCAGAACTGGGCGCCGACGTTTCCTTTGCGAAGGCGCGGGATGTCGGTGTGAATCTTCTTTTGCGGCCGGGATATATCCAGGCGGAAAAAGGAAAAGTCGGCTTTTTCCCGGAATTGCCAGGGCAAGTCATTATGGCCATCGATCAGAAGCGCCCGGCGATGGATGGCCAAGGCTTTTTCCGTGAGTTTCACGACGCCGTCCTGGTTTTTCTTTTGCGCATAGATCGGCGACAAAAGGCATAAACTTGCCAGAAAGAACGCGGAAGCCGATTTCATGGCGACCTCATACGGTGATCGAGCCGATTGCGGTTTGCGTTGATCATTCCATTTTGCAGATTTGCTCACTGGCTGCGAGAAATTTTTTCCCGCGAGCGCCCAGACCGGCTAAGAGGGTTCAAACCGACCAGCCGCGGAGCAGCCAACCGCATAGCGTGTGTAGTGACGGCATTTGCAACATTTGCAGGAGCAAACCAGGACAGGCAGTACTCGGATCGCTGCAAGTGGATTGATCTGCTGAGGGCAGAAAAGAAGCAGGGGGTGAGACAAGCGCCAAGGCAGACACTTGTCTCCGCCGCCCCGATCAGAAAACCAGGCGAGTGATTGAGGGTCTCCCGCTGGTTCGATCACGATTATACGCCATAGCCACCGCTAAAGCCGAAGCCTTTGCCGCCACGGAAATTTCGGCCGAATCCTCGCGGGAATCCTCCAGGGATTCCGACGCCCGGATAGCCATAGCCGGGGAATCCGGTGCCAGGAAAGCCAATGCCGGGAAAGCCGGTTCCGGGAAAACCGGAACCCGGAAAGCCCAAGCCCGGGAAGCTTTGGCCTTGCATCGCAAAGCCGCCGACGATGCCTTGGTTCAAACCCATGAAGCCGCCGCCGAATTGGCCTCCCAAACCAGCGAAAGATTGTTGAAAGAGTTGCTGGGCGATATTGGGTTGGCTCCAAAAGACGAAACCAGCGGGCTGTTGCTGGGTGTAATTGGAAATGAAGGGATTTCCTCCTGCCAGCCCAGCACCTGGGAAACCACCGGGAAAGCCACCAGGCAATCCACCCGGCAGACCACCGGGAAAACCACCAGGCAGTCCGCCTGGCAAGCCTCCGGGTAGTCCTCCAGGGAAGCCGCCTGGAAAGCCTCCAGGGATTCCCCCGGGAAAACCGCCAGGGAAGCCGCCGGGGAAACCACCTGGCAGGCCGCCTGGGAACCCGCCCGGAGCAGGAACGCCGAAGCAGGCCAGTCCCAATTGGGCGGTGACAGCTGGCAAGCCACCCATGCCTCCGAACCCGCCGCCGAAGGCTCCGCCAATCCCGCGGTTCGGAGCGCTGCCCGCACCGAATGCCAACAAAGCTGGCACACCCGGATCTAGCGGGATGGTGCCTGGAATTTGGCCTGGTATTCCTGGCAGACCAGGCAAACCAGGAATCTGTCCCGGAATCGTACCCTGCCCGGTATTCGAGCCTGTTTGCCCATCGAAAGCACCGCCGATGCCGCCGATTGCCAGCATAGGTTGTGGGTTGACGGGATTCAGAACGCCGAAAAACGCCGGTTGTACGGGCTTTGGCAACAACAATGGCCTGGAGCGTGGTGGACCTGCAAATCGGCGAGTGTTGTCGGATTTGCCAACCTGGGGAAGCATCAACGGTCCGGCCAGGATACAAACTGCCAACCCTGTCTGCCATAAACGAGTCAAAAACATGACGTATCCTCCAAGGGACGACATCCGCCGATCAGGTTTCAAGGTCGAGTGTCTTGCCGAGCCAAAAGGCCTCCAGATTTGTCGGTTTTTTTCGGCCGCAAGGGTTTCTCGAACCCTCTGATCTAGTTGTTTCGCGGGAATCGTCTTCGGGTACGGATTTGTCGAAAAAATTCGGATCCGGCAAAAGGAAGTTTCTGTTTGTTCCCACTTGATGGAGGAGGCATCGCAAGAAATGGCACCTGCGGGGAGAAAGTAGCCAATCTTGACACTGGCAGGACGGCGTCCTACGATTTACAATTCCAACGCGAAGGAAAAACAACGAATCGAAACATCGTCGATTTCCGAACAACGAGGCGGTCTTATGGCGGTACCCAAGCGGCGTACGTCGCATTCGAAAACGCGAATGCGACGAAGCCATCAACATGTAAAGCCGATTCAGATTCAGTATTGCCCGGAGTGCAGTCAGCCGGTCTTGCCCCACCGAGTGTGCACCAATTGCGGCTTTTACCAAGGGCGTGAAGTCGTTATGCCGAAAGAAAAGAAAGAACGCAAATAACAGTTCTTCGGAAACGATGTTCCTCCCTTCGCCGACTGCTAAACGCTTCAGCCTGAAGTACGGGAGATAACAGCGATGCGGATTGCGCTCGATGCGATGGGCGGCGATCACGCCCCCGACGTAGTCGTCGATGGGGCGCTGGCGGCTGTCGCAGAGAACCACGACTTGAAGGTCGTCCTGGTGGGAGACAAAGCCAAAATCGAACCGCGTCTGGAAAAAGGGGACGCCGAGACTCTCAAACGGCTCGAGATTTTCCACTGCACGCAGGTTATCGGCATGGACGAGACTCCTGTCGAAGCCCTCCGGCGCAAACCCGACAATTCCATCAGCCGATCCTGGCAACTATTGGCAGAGCGAAAGGTCGATGCGATCGTTAGTGCGGGCAATACAGGGGCCATGGTAGCCGGCGGCTTTCGGTTGCGACGATTCCTGAAAAACGTTCGCCGGCCCGGCATCGCCGCCGTCATGCCGACCTTGAAAGGGTCCAGTGTGGTGCTCGATGTCGGTGCCAATGTCAGCCCCAAACCAGAACACCTTTTCCAATACGGCGTGATGGGCAGCATTTTCGCCCGCCATATCCTGCAGAAACCCGCTCCCACCATCGGATTGATGAACGTCGGCAGCGAAGAAAAAAAAGGGAACGAGCTTGCCAAGGAAACTCATGCCCTATTCAACGCGAGTTCCCTTCGCAGCCAATTCCAAGGCAACATTGAGGGGCGCGATATCCATCAGGGAAAGTGCGACGTGATTGTCACCGATGGCTTCGTCGGGAACGTGGTGCTCAAAGTATGCGAGGGTGTTTTCGATTTCGTCATGAAACAGGTACACAAGGAGGTGCTCGGCCAGCTTCAGAGCGAGCGCGAGCTGGCACAAAACGTCTTGCAGCGCCTCGTGCAAAAATACGATTACACGTCGTTTGGCGGCGCGCCCCTTTTGGGAATCGACGGCATTTGTATTATTTGCCACGGAAGTTCCAATGATCGCGCCATCAAGAACGCCCTCGCTGTTGCCGCCAGATATGCCGAAGCTGGCTTGAATGACATGATCGTCAAGGAATTGGAATCCGCTCCAACCGGCAAAACGAGCGATGATGACGAATGAATGAAGGTTGACGGGCTAACCGCGTTTCATATCCGTATTCCGCTGCGCAAGCCGATTCGCCACGCCTCGTACACTCGAACCGAAACCGATAATGTCCTCGTCCGCGCTGTTCTCGAAGACGGCACAGAAGGATTCGGTGAAGGCGTGCCGCGCGAGTATGTTACGGGTGAAAGTGTCGAATCGGCGATCAAACTCTTGCAAAACGCTCGGCTTTGCGACCAACTGCATGATTGCCAGGCGTTCGACCAAGCGGTGGCGATGACAGCCCGTTTGCACCTGCCGGTGATCGGCGATGATGACCGGCAATGTCTGGGGAACGCCGCCCGCTGCGCTGTGGAATTGGCGCTGCTCGATGCCTTCAGCAGGCACTTTCGCCAACCCCTTTTTGAAGTTGTCAGGCTGTTGGCGCCCGAACTGTACTCTTTGCAGGATTGGGTCCGTTATAGCGGAGCCATCACCTCAGCCACCGGCTGGAAGGCCCGCCTGGCGGCTTGGAGAATGCGCGTCTATGGCTTTCAACATTTGAAAGTCAAAGTCGGCATCGCCGGGCAAAACGACGTCCATCGGCTGGCTGCCATTCGGCGCCGTGTCGGCAGTAAAACCGACATCCGAATCGATGCGAACGAGGCCTGGTCGGCTGACGAAGCCGCCGACCGTATCCTCGAACTGGAACGATTCGGGATTACTGCGGTGGAACAGCCCGTTCCTCACGAACAGGTGTCGGCATTGAAGGACATTCGCCGCCGCATTCATGTGCCGATCATGCTCGACGAATCGCTTTGCAGCCTGATCGATGCGGAAAGGGCGGTTCGCGATGAAACGTGCGATCTGTTCAACATCAGGCTGTCGAAGTGCGGTGGGTTGGTGACATCCCTCAAGCTGATGCAGTTTGCTTGCCGGTATGGAATCGGTTGCCAACTCGGCTGTCAGGTTGGGGAAACGGCAGTCTTGTCAGCCGCGGGACGCCATTTCGCCGCCTCCGTCCGCGGGCTTCGCTATCTGGAAGGCTCGTACGACCGCCACCTCGTCAAGGAAGCACTGGCGACGAAGGACATCACGTTTCAATGGGGCGGCTGGGCACCTCGCCTGAAAGGCTTCGGCTTGGGCATTCACGTCGATCCGAATGCGCTGGCGCGAGTGCAGGTGCGCAAAGTCGATCTTATGCCTTGATGCCAAGTCAGCTTCAAGCCTGGGCCGATACAAGCTGCTCCTCGGCCGGTTGGCTGACGGGAACGTGCTGTTTTCTCAGGTAGATCATCGAGGCAATGATGACCCATTCGACGTTGATCAGCGAGGCGAGCAACATGTCCCAGGCACCGCCACCGCCAAAGCCGTAGCTGTGGAGTCCTGCTGCGATGACAAAATTGATGACGTACCATGACATGATGATTGCCGCGTAGCAAAGAATGGCGGAGACGGCCAGGCCAAAGTCTTTTACCCAGCCGACATAGCGGGCATGCAGAGGGATGACGTAACACACAAGAGCGACCAAGGCACCGACCTCCTTGGCGTCCCAGCCCCAGAAGCGGCCCCACGATTCCGCCGCCCACCAGCCGCCCAAAAACGTGCCCGCGGCCAGAAGCAAGACAGCTATCTGCATCGCGCGGTACGTGTAGTGGCTCAGCATCTTGATCGTATCCGGCTTGCCTTTGCCAAAAACGATCAGCGCCAACGTGATGTTTCCCAGAATCCACGCAAGCGTCCCGCCAGCGTAACTGGCGACGATCGTCAAGACGTGCACGGTCAGCCAGTACGTACTCCGCAAAACGGGGACCAGCGGGCTGATCTTGGGATCGAGGGCTACCGGCATGAGCCACGCTAAAACGAGACAGAGGGTGGCTCCAATCGCACCAGCGAATCCGATCACCCCCTTGCGGTAAACCAGTTCAAGGATCAGGGCGAAAACCGCCGACATGCAGGCGACAAATATCACCGTCTCATACATATTCGTAACCGGAGGTCGCCCGGAAATCGCCACCCGGCAATAAAAGCCATACGTCTGAAACAAAAGCGACAGCCCATAAAGGGACAAGGCACCAATGTAACAGCCGCGCGACTTGACCACCATGTTGACAAGGAACAACATGACGGCACCGAGCATGATGATCCATGCCCACATGAAAGGCTGCACGCGATTGAAGGTCAATTCGAGAGCGAGGGCACCAGTATCTCCCGGATAGGGGGCCGCTTCGAGACCGGCAGCATGTACCGCCTGGAAAAAGGCCGCTTCGGCAGAGGCGATCTTGTCACTGTCGCCCGATTGCCAGGCCTCTTCTACCTTTTTGAAAGCCGCGTCTGCAAGCTGTCCCTCGGCTGAATTCATGTCCAAACGTTCGTGCGCACCGATGATCGTCGTGCGGTCGGTAATGCGCCTGAGGGTCCGGAAGAAGGTTGTGGCGGCTTCGTCGAACAACTGGGAACGGCCCGTTTGATACGCCCAGCGAACTTGCTGGTAGGCGGACAGAACCTCCCGTACGTCAGCTTCCGGAAACGTTTGGGCGGCCAGCGACTCTTCATAGACATTCGGATAGCGGTTTTCCAAAAAATCCAAATGGAGCATGCGAAAGCGAGGGTCTTCCGGAAGGTACGGAATCGTCTTGGTTGCCCCGATCACGTGGCGCATCCGCTCCAGCACTTTTTCATCCCGTTCTCGGCGAATGGCTCGAAGCTCGTCGATCACGGGCTGCCAATTGATACTCTGTTGCTGACGGCTATGAGAAAATGCTTTGGCAAAACGCCGCTGGTCTTCGTCGCTGCGAACAATTTGCTCCTTGTAAAACTGTAGCTGGTTCTGATCCTGGTCGCGGATGGCCCGAGCGAACGACTCGACCAGAAACTCGCTGTTCTGCTTCATGATTTCGGCAAGCTCATCGACTGCCTGCATTCCTTTGCCTGCTTTGATTTGAGCCTGAAAATCGCGCAAACCTTGCAGGTATTCGGGGCGGACATAAAGTTGAGGCAATTCCGCCAGGCGCTCGGTCATATATTCCCGCCATTTATCTTGATGGCGCAAGAAGGCCCGCATGGCGACCCGCAATTCCCCGATCGAGAACCAGGCACTGTTCGGAACCCGGTCCAGCCCCACCAGGTGGAACGGGTCTGGAATTTTGCGCAGGCGCTGTTCCATCTTGACCAGTTCTTCGTCAAGAAGCTGCTGCCGGCTGACGTTATTGTTGTCGCCTGCCGCCAGATCGGCTTTGTCTTCGAGATCGACGAATGTGCCGCTGATGATGGCATTGTTGAGAAGTCGACTGGAATGCCGACCGCAGATGTGGTCGTAGGCCAATAGCCGATCACGCACTTTTTCCGCTTTCAAGTGTTCGGTGCTCATATGGAAGTGAGCCTTCTGCGGATCGAGTTTGCGCGTTTCGGTAGCTTCTTTCAGAAGTCTTTCGAAGCCGGGGGAGCGGCGCAGATCGGCCGGCGAGATGTGTTTGCCGATGGCTAATTCGTCGGGCACCTCTGCATTGGGGAACCGGTGCTGGTAAATGATTCGCCGCAACCCGTGGTGGTCGCACAAGATGAATGGATAATGCTCCCAGTCCATTGCGACCTGGTGTCTGGCTTGCATTATCACGGCTGTCAAGGCTGCCGGTGCGTTTGCAGTCGGTAAGAAAAAACTCGTGAACCGGCTCGGAGCGGAACATCCAAGAGAGCACGATAGCGACAGCGTCGTGTTTTTCGAATCGGCTACGTCCCGTGATGCTGCGTACTTCCTCCATGCAAGCCGTCTCAAACGGCTTTAGTCGGCCTTGATGCTGCACCGGCAACGTATGCCACGCCGATACATCGTAATTGGGAAGGACTATGGCCGGCTTTTCCGCTTTCGCGGTCTTGGCTTGTGCCACCCATGGTTGGAAAACGACCATGTAGGCCAAAATAACGATACCGACTCCAACCGCGACGGCAGAGCCAAGCAGATACGGTTTCAATTTCTCGTAGCGATTCATGGTTAGCCCTGAATTAGGGGTCATGTTTTACCAGCGATCTTCCGGTTTTCTTTTGTTCGTTGAGCAGCAATCAATGCGCAGGTTCCATAGCGGGCTGATTCTTGGCAGTTGACGTTGGGTAACCAAGATGAACGACCCACCAGATCGAACCGACGATGCACAGCAGCAGAATGACGTAATCGGCCAGTGTGGCGGGATAACCTAACAGAATGATAACTCCTCCGGTCAAGGTAGCCAACACGGCGAACCGCCAATGATGGCCCCGGATGCCGAAGGCGTTGAAGACGTACCCCATTATGAGCAAGCCGAACATGCAGGGCAATTCGACAATCGTGCCCATTTTGCCAAAAGCGACCCAGACAAACACGATCGACGCCACGAGCAAGAAGGCGCCCCACCGTGATTGGCTGATCCGACTCAAGCCGTATGCATCCATATAGAACATCGTGGCGATGCCAAAAGCCAGCATCAACGAACCCAGGTATTTTAGCCACAAGCCAGGGTCCCGACTGACGGAAAAGACCGAACGATTGATGGGGCGCTTGTTGTCATCCATGCTTATGTGCGTGTACCCCGACTGAAACAACTTGTAGCCGCGATGATACAACGGTTGGTTCATCGTGATAACATGGGGCTGGTCTTTGATTTTGGTGCCCCCATAAGTGAGGCCAAGGGCGTTGGTGACGGGAGCCAGGAACTGGGGAACGATCTTGCTGGAAAACTTGCCGTTGTCCGAAAGCAAGACGTAGCTGGTATAACTCGCGGCAGAGGACGAGCCTTTGTCGGTCGTCATTTCCGCCCGAAGGAGAGTGATTTCGAAATCCATCGTTTCCTGGAGGATGTTATAGCCGACTTCGAATGTCTGCTTGCCGACGGTCACTTTATGCATCGATTCGTTGGTCTTGGGCAGCCAGAATTCTTTGAAATCATTGCCCACTGTCAGACGGCAGCGGATGGCGGGAGGGGTGTCAGGGTCTTCCAGTCCAGGGCGGCGATTTTCCGGGGCATAATAATATGGGCCAATCGCCTGTTGTACAAAGTCTGTAATCGACAATTTCCAGTTCATCCCCTGCCAGATGGGAAAGCGGCCTTTGCTTGCTCGGGCTTTGCCGGCCGACTCGAACCGGAAATTCGCCCCCCGGTCGCTGTGGTATGAGCGGTAATAGAGTTGGCCGTTGTCACTGACCAGAAATTGCAGCGTAGCCCAGATACTCTCTTCCCCATACCGTGGATCGGGCGGATGAAACCAGACCTTCAGGTCGGCGAATTCGTCAGGCAAAGCGCTGCTGCCGAGCTGTTGGACTTCGCCACCTCGTCGAGCACGGGATAAAAAGGCCAGCCGATGTCGCTTCCCAGGATGCTCCAGAAGAAACAATACCATCGGTGATGACAAATGCCGATCTGTGTCGGCAGTGAGTCGTTGGACCGCCTCGAGACCAACGCGGTATTCGTGCGCCAATTTGATCAGGATGTCGTCGTCGGAAATAAATCGAGCACTGACTCGCCAGCCCGTATTGCCAATCGGTTTGGAATGTTCCTCTGGTTTGCCGGAGATGGCATCGACGTCGAAGGTATATTTTTTGTCAGCCACATAGAGAACGAGCGATCCGCCGTCACCAACGCTTTCAGGTGGATGCAAAAACTCGTCAATCAATTGGCTGGGAACGCGGGTTCCAAGCAATTCCACAAAGGCAGGTCCCAAGAGAACGGACCGGTAGCCGGTCTTGTCCGCAACCCAATCGTGTTGTTTGCCGGCCATTGCCGCTCGTGATGATTCCAACTCGAAACGGATGGCGACGAACGAATCGGCTTTTTCCTCTGGCGTTCGAGCCGGACCGAAGCGCTCTCGGCGAACGTGCGGATACGAATTCAAAACTTCCAGCGTGGCACCGTTTCCCAGGTTTTCCTTCCATCGTCGGCAAAACGGCCAAGGATAGGAAATGTTGAACAGAAACGCAGCCAGCTTATCCGTCCGGCGAACGGCATATTCGTCGGAATGCCACTGCAATGGGCCAGGCTGGAACGGAAATTCCTTGGCTTTTTCGTCTCCCGATTTCTTGACACGGATCAACGAAACGTTCTGGTCGAAGATCGTGTTCGTGGTCCGTTCGGCGCCAGTGAACCGTGTGGCCTGGTACCAATCGGAGTCGACAGCGACCATCATGGCATCGGTACCCATCAGGCCATTGACGATGCCGCCAGCGATCAACAGGATCAGCCCCGAATGGGTGATCAAAAAGCCGACTTGATGCCGTTTCCATGGCCACTTTTTGGCGGCAGCAAAGAAGATGTTTACGCCCAGGGCGAAAAGCAAAAAATTGAACCACCACGTCCGATACACGAGTTGCATCGCAATGGTGTTGTCGTACCACGATTCGACGATGGTGCCGACGGTCAAAACCACGGCAAAAACGCTCAACAGGATGACCGCCAATTGCAACGAACCGAGCCATTTGGCGACTCTGCCAGTAATCAGCCAGAGCACGGCTGACTCCAGCCAGAATCTTTCCTCTTGCGTTTGCCTGGCCTTGGAGGCAGGAAAGGAAGTGACGGCTGGAGAGGTTGTCACGTTGGTCAAGGATTCGCCCGTAGCGACGGCGGTTTCGCTATGTTGTTGCGCCAATTTTTTCTTCGCGCGCGATTTTTTCGACATCAGTTCGGCTCGATTTTGAACTTTCTTTAAGGAGGGTCGTCCCACCATTTATCGTTACATGCCCCCCCCCATTGAGTCAAGGTCCAACCCGCATTGCTACTCCAATACGCTTTTCCGACTTCAGCACAGGCGATATAGGCGTCGCGAGAATCACACCCAGCTTTGAGACGGAAAACGATCGCGTGTCAACACATCGAATCGGCCGGTCGTTTCGTTCCTCGAAGCGTCCGAAGCCTGCGACTGAAGCCCTTGATGACTTCGCCTAATCGCCTAACCGGAATGCATGATCCAGTTGAGAACTATCTCGCGACTATTTGAACGCTTGCAGCAGATAGAAGAGACCAGCCCCAAGGGCTGCCGCGGCCAGAAAAGCGGGTCGCAAGCAGCAAGAGCTGAATCCAGGTTGTGATGGTATTATCTTGTCCTCCGCGGCCATGCTCCTCGGATGGCCTGCCCTTTTTGCTCCGCGTTCGATTCGCTCTTGTCGAAACAGGTGCGACCGGAGGTTTTTTCAATTTATGTCGAACAGCTTGGGGCAATTTGGCGAACTCGTCCAGCGTCCCATATTTCGACGCCGATTCCGAAGCCATCGACGGAGTGACAGGCGGCAAGAGAGGCGAGGGCGGAAGGGACACGTCCACGTCGGTTCTTGTTTCAGAAGATTGGTTCGGATGGTCAGGCGGTCGTTTTCGTTCTTCACGTTTAACGGTCGGCGTCGCTTCGGCATCCTGGCGACCTGTTCGAGGCGACCCGGATCGTTCAAGCGGCAGGATGATTTCCACCGTCGATGCCTCCTGAAGCGATTGCCGGCCTGTATCTCCCGCCGGCGCTGGGCTATCCTCGACGGTTAATTCGTTCTCCGACTTTTCTTCTTGACTCTGGTGCTGCAACAACTCGGCAAAAGTGGAATCGGGATAGCCTAGCGCCTCGCAAAGTGCGCGCACCATTTCCGTACAAGTTGGGTACCGTTCTTCGGGTTTTAAGGCGGTGGCTTTACGAAGAACGGCCCGCTCGCGATCATTTTCGAGCGCGTCAAAGTTGAGCATTCCTTGCTGATGGCAATGCGAATAGTCATCAGATGGGCTGCCAGGTGGAAAAGGCAACTCGCCGGTGCGGAGCTTGAAATACGTGATCGCCAGTGAATACTGGTCGGAAAAACGGGAAATCTGATTGGAAAAACGTTCAGGCGCGGCATAGGCAGGCGCAAATGCCACCGTCGCATCGTGGCTAATAGGGGTCGTGTCCTCGACCACTTTAGCCAAACCAAAATCCCCTATCTTCACCACGCCGACTGACAATAACAGGTTCTCCGGTTTGATGTTACAATGCTGGAGGGAAACCAGCCGACCGGCCCAGGGATGTTGCTGAGCGTTCAGATGATCGAGAGCACTCGCAGCTTGCCGCATGTAGCGAAGCAGCTCCTGAGGCGGAATGCCCGGCAAACCGGTCCTTTGGCATTCGCGTAAGCGCTCGAGCAGGTTTTTGCTTGCCAGCCGACTGGCAATAACCAGTGTGGTTGGCTGTGGCCCTTTCGGCTTTTCCAGGTCGGCGTCGCTCAGGATTCTGCCGGTTCCATCGATCAACCAGTAAGCATAAAGCTCTAGCAAGTGGTTGTGCTCGAGATTCTTGATGCAAGCCAGGGAATGGAACTCCTGCCGCCCTGTTGTGCTGTCGAGATTGCGGATGATTTTGAGAGCGACAGGCATACCGCCCGGTGCGATCGCATGCCACACTTCCCCAAAAGTGCCGCGTCCAATACAGCGGATCAGCTTGTAACCGGGAACGATCTCGCGCCCGGCTTCAGGCTCGGCGGCAGGAAATGAAACGGGAATCGGCACACCTTTCTCTTTGGCAGCCTGCCGCAACTCCCGAACCATCTCCATGGCGCTGCTATAACGCCGTTCCGGATCGAGGGCTGTTGCCCGGCGGATGACATCCCGTTCCTTATCGGGCAAGTGTGACAGGTCGAGCTTTCCTTGGATGTGTGTCCAGATCGCCGCCGCGGGAGAAGTCAGGTTGGCAGGCAGCGAACCGGTGCGCAACTCGACATAGCTGACGGCCAAGGAATATTGATCGGTGGTTGGACTCGGTTGGCCATGCTGGATCAATTCGGGCGCCATGTAGGCGGCACTGCCTTCGGTTTGCAGTGTGCCGCTGCCTAACATCCGGGCCAAACCAAAATCGCAAACTTCCGCCGCACCACCAACGATAAGGATATTCTGCGGCTTGATGTCGCAATGCTGAATGCCCTTGTTGCCGGCAACTTCCAATGGATGGTGATTAAGATAATCGATTGCCCGGGCAGCATCCTCCATGTAATTGAGCAGTTCGTCTCGTTCGATGGCAGGATGACCGGCCCGCTGACGTTCGTACAACCTTTGCAATAGGTTTTTGTCTCCCAAGCCCATTGCCAGGATCAAATGCAAATCCTGAGCCTGACGGAGCATGGTGGAATCGCCGGCTTCGCTCAAAAGATCGCCATTCTTCGTCTTCAACCAGAAGGCAATGATCGGAACGAGATTCGGATGGCGAATCGATTTGAACAGACGCACGGCCATGAATTCCTCGAGACCGAGACGTTCGCCAAGGGGAACGATCTTGATAGCGAGGTGCGTGCCACCGGGACCATTCGCTTTCCAGACTTCGCCGAAGCCGCCATGCCCTAGTCGGCTTTCCAGACGAAATCCGGGAACGATCTCTTGTCCTGCTGAATAATACGATGGTATCCGCATTCCATTCGGGAAACAGAGAGCCGTCAGCCGAAAACCGACCACGCGCCGCGAATTTCGCACGTTTAACTCGCCTACTTCTCTTTCTTACCTTTCGGCAGCCGCAATCTCAACCGTTCGGGCAGGACTTGATGAGGAGGCGTTCGTCAACGGCGTCAAGTGGGCAAAGCCATTTTTCCGATTATAGCGGTGGATATTGTCGATAGGTGGATTGTCTCGCGATTGGCAAAAGGCATCACAAACCAGCCAAATTGCCGAAAGCCTCTGAAAGTGGACAGAAAATGAAAATTCCCACACCTGCTGCTGTTCTTTGTTGCCTCGGGTGGTTGCTGGTCGGACCAGTCCATGCCCAATTTTCGTACGAAGGCTATATCTCACCGACGCAATCTCCCTACGCGCCAATCCGCCCTCAGCCGGTCAAGGCAGACAAACAGCAAGTTTCGCCGGCCAGTGGAATCAAGGTCTCCAAACGCGGCCTAACGCCAGTTCCCGTAACTGAATCCGTCAAGAAAACGCCGATAACACCGAAACTTGTCGCGCCGAAGCCATCGGTGCCTCTCATGACGCCCGTCGTAAAAAAAGAAACCACAACGAAAATAAAACCGGTTATCGTCTCCGTAACGGCCATGGCTCCACCTTCACCCGCCGCTGCGGCAAACGATGACACGCCCGTTAAAGTGGAACCAACGATCGAATGCTCCGAAGGCCTCGTCGTTTTTTCTCCTCCGCCGTGCCCCTCATGCCCGGTGGCCAGCATACCAAGAACCGCTCGGAGATGTTGCCGCCCCTGTTGCTGGCGTCAATGTCCCGTTCGCTGCCAGAGTCCTCTCTACTACTATTTCTTGCCATACGAGCTGGACGCCGACTGCGGACCGTAAAATCCGTGGGCCCCGGATTGGAATTCCCTTCCGCGTTATGGAAAATGTCCGAAAACGCCCGACGTTTTCTTCGGAGGCATTTCCATGATGCGGCTTTTTTTTGCTGGATTGCTTGTTCTGTCGTTGCCCCTCTTCCTGCGAGCACAGAACATTTCAAGCTCTCCTTGGACCATCGATGACGTTCTTCTGAGTGCGGAAGCGGGGGATTTTCAGTTCTCACCCGACGGCAAGGAACTGTTGTGGGTCCAACGACAGATGGACAAAGATGAGGGCGAATTCGTTTCGCATCTCTGGCGTGCCAGCTGGGCCGAATCCGACGCCCGCCAACTGACACGTGGTGCCCACGTCGATGACTGGCCGCGCTGGTCTCCCGATGCACGATTCATTGCCTTCCGCAGTAGCAGGCCAGTACCGAAGAGCGAGCAGAGCGACCAAATCTGGCTCATGCCTGCTTCGGGCGGTGAGCCTTGGCCTTTGACCAGGCTCAAGCGGAGTATTCGAGCCTTTAGCTGGCGGGATAAAGATCGGATTGTGTTTCTTGCCCAGGAAGCGCCGTCCCTTCACGAGAATACACTAAAAGAAGCAAAGGATAATTCGATCGTCGTCGAAGACGAAGAAAACGAGCCTCCGGTTCGGCTGATGCAGGTCGAAATCTCCAGCGGCCGGATTACCCGCCTGACCACGAATCGCGATTGGATTACCTCGTTCGCCTTGGCACCGAATGGCCGATATGCTGTCACGATCCACAACGTAAGTCTGCGACACGTTTACGATCATCAAAACAAACCTCACGTCTATCTCTACGACCTGACCAAAGGCACCAGGACACGTATACTGCGTGACCCCAAGTTCAATGTGGACTCCGTGCAATGGCCCGATGACAAGGGCTTTTACTTCAGCAGCCGATTTACCACTCATCCGCGTTATGTCTGGGCGACGATCACGGAACTATATTACTTCGCCCTGGATCGCATGCAGGAACAGAAAGTCGATCTCGATTGGCCGAAGGGGCTATCCGAACAATTTGCCGACGACTACCGTCCCGGCTACGCCGCCACGCGCGACGGTTTCATTGCGTTACTGGCCAACGGTGCAACGAACAAGTTGGCTCGCTACACTCGCGACGGGCAGACCTGGAAACGCCATTGGTTCGAAGGACAACATGCCGACCACGTGTTCGGCCTGGCGACCGACAAGATTGGAAACAAACTGGTCTATGCCCATGCCACAGCTTCCGAACCCGTCGCCTGGTATGCATCCCAAGGAGCCGACTTGTCGTCCTCCAAGCCGTTTGTTCGGCTCAACGACCACGTGCGGTCCAAAGTGCGGGCGCGCACGGAAGTCATTCGCTGGAAAGGAGCGCTGGATCAACAGGTGGAGGGTATTCTGTACTATCCACATCACTACGATCCAGCCAGGAAATATCCGCTGGTGGTGATGATTCACGGTGGCCCGTTCGGCTGCGATTTCGATGCCTGGGAAGAGCACTGGGCAGCGCCGGCCAATCTGATCGCCCAGAAAGGGGCGTTCGTTTTCAAACCCAATTATCACGGCAGCTCCAATTACGGTCTTGAATTTGCCGAATCGATCGCCAACGGCAAGTACTACGACCTGCCGGTCAAAGACATCGAAGCCGGCGTCGATTGGCTGATCCAACGTGGACTCGTCGACCGAAGCCGAGTCGCAACCATGGGATGGTCGAACGGAGCGATCTTGTCGGCGGCTCTCATCAGCCACAGCAATCGGTTTAAGGCTGCATCCCTCGGCGCTGGCGGGGCTGAATGGGTCAGCGACTGGGGAGCTTGCGAGTTCGGTCTGGCTTTCGACCACTACTATTTCGGCAAATCTCCTCTCGAAGACCCGCAGCTCTACATCAAGATCGCACCCCTCTATCATTTCGACAAGGTGACCGCACACACGATCATCTTTCAAGGGCAGGAAGATCGCGTCGTGCCTCGCCATCATGCCTGGTCGCAATTTCGCACATTGCAGACGCACGCCAAAGCAGACGTCCGCCTCGTTCTCTTTCCCGGCGAAGGCCACGGTCTGCGCAAGCTTGTCTACCAGCGACGCAAACTCCGCGAAGAACTCGGCTGGTTCGACCGTTATCTTTTCGGCCACCATTCACAGGAGCAAATCATCGCCAAGGCAGGCACCCCCTTGGATCGATTACTGGAATTGACTTTCGCCAAAAGACAAGGCAACCGCTTTGGCGAAGAATCGAAAGGACTGTTGGTTCCCGAAACCGTCTCGTTCGAGGGTATTCAGGTCGGGCGTTTCGAAGTAACGGCTGCTCAGTTTGCCGAATTCGACAAAAACTATCGCGTTCTCCCTGGAAGAGAAAACTTTCCTGCGACCGGCATCTCTGCCGAACAAGCAAGCAAGTACTGCACTTGGCTGTCACAAAAGACTGGCCGACGCTATCGCCTTCCCAACGAAGCTGAGGCGAAGTTACTCTACGACGGCGACGGGGCTGAGGGCGAAAACATTCTCGACTACTGGGCAGGCACTGCTGTCAACATCGACGATGCCAGGCGTATCCGGGAATGGTTGAAGAAAAAAGCTCCAGGTCAGACGCTCGTTCAAGAAGTGGGCAGTTTTCGCCCGCGCCGACAGGCCGGGGAAACGAAAGGCCTCGGCGTTTTCGACCTCGGTGGCAACGTCGCCGAATGGGTCGAGCTGAAACCCGGTCAATTCGCTCTCAAAGGCGGATGGGCCAGCCGTCCGGCAAACGATCGCCAGCCAATCGCTCGGCCGGAGACGGACTACATCGGCTTTCGTGTCATTCTTGAACAGGGGAAATAAACATCCGCACGACACGAACCCAGCACCCGGAGTCGCATGGTGCAACACTGCAAACAAACATTCAATCCGACATTCGGGTGGGTCGAACTGTCGCCGCGGTTGGCTCATCCCAATAAACGGTTCGGCAATTCGGGCACTGACCGATAAGGTATGTCGCCTTGTTGCCGGATATTCGCGTAAAGGTGCACTTTTCCAACGAGGGCAGTTTCTCCCCGCAGCCACAGCGACCCGGACCGCGCGCAACTCGTTTGAGTGCCTTGAGCGGATGACGCAAAATGTCACGCCAGCGAATCTGCTGCCTCAAGTACTCGCTTAAGCGCCACCAGCGGACGTCTTCAGCCGAACGTACTCCAACCATGTGGCACGCCCGGACAATCGCATACGGCGGAGCGTCGCAGTCAATTTCAATCGGACCAAGCCTGCTCGACATGTCCACTCCTCTCATGCAATCGGCTGTGACTCGTTCCGCTCCTATTATAAATTCGAAAATGGTTGCCGCTGCAACTGTTTTTCGAACCTTTAAGAGCGGACCGCTTTCCCACGATGCCAAACGAGCGACAACTACAACGATAGCGATTCGTCCTGACCGCAAGCTCTTGGAACCGAGCCGACAGAAAAAGCCGCATTTGGGCACGCGGGCGGGCGGGGATCTTCCTTGATTGAAACGCTGCTCCATCCAACATAGAATCCATCCCTGACGCCAAAAACCGCTTGTCCAAAGGAACCTGCCGATGAATATTGCCTACTCTGCCATTTTGGCTGCGGCCTTTTTCTCCGCCGAAGACAAACCAATCCTCGTTGCAGAAGATTATGACTACGCGCCAGCCATGAAGAAAGTCGCCGCCAGGTTCAAAGGCGAACCGGGCGTCTATCTTCATCTGGGAGATTCGATCACCTACGCCAACCCAAACACGGCCTGGGCACGCGGAGGCAAAGGGCATACACCCCAAGTCAAAGCGTTTTTGCAGTGGAGCCATGCCGGCAAACGCAACGATCAAGACGGCTGGTACCTGGCATCGGTCGACGCCGCCAGAGGGCGAAGCCATACCGCTGCCAGCGGCGTCCGTGCCGACCAGTATTTGAAAGGGGGCAAGAACGGTTTGCCCTCCCTTGCCGAGATCATTCGCAAATACAACCCACAACTGGCGCTCTACATGCTCGGTACCAACGATATCAGCGCGAATCGACCGGTCGATGCCTACATCAAAGACGTCGAAAAGGCCGTCGACATGCTGCTCGATAATGGTACCGTGGTCATTCTTTCGACCTTGCCCCCCTATCGAGGGCGGGACAAACAAGTCGACGCCTACAATGCTGCCTTGCGCTCTCTGGCTCGCAAGAAGAAAATTCCCCTGCTCGACTTGTACGGCGAAATGGACGCGCGAGCAGGCAAGGACATGCAAAAACTCTATCTGAGTCGGGACGGCGTGCATCTAAGCCCTGCGTCGGCGGCAGGCCCACCGACCCCGGAGAACCTCAAGCAATGCGGCTATCTCCTTCGCTGCTATCTGGCCGTCCACAAAGGCATGGAGGTGAAGAAACGCATCTTCGACGCCAAGCCATAAGCGGATCGGCCGTCGCCAACGGAACTTCTTTCATGGGCAATTCGTCCGCCGATCGCGTATCATCAAGCAAGTCCCTGTTTCGCCTTGCTACTTTTCGTGAGCGAGAATGTCCCGTTGGCTGTTTGTAACCGGAAAGCTGGCGGCGCCGGCCCTCAAACGCCTTCTCTCCGAGTTGGCGCCGCGCGCCGGCTTCGCTTACGACGTCGCTGTTCTGCCCATTACCGCCGTCTCACTCGCTACCACCGATTGGATCGCCAGGCATCTCGATGTTCCCGCCGATATCGACAGCATTCTCTTGCCCGGTTTGTGTGCCGGTAACTTGGAACCAGTCAAAGGACTGACCAACGCCCAGGTTTTTCGCGGCCCCAACGATTTCCGCGATTTGCCCGACTATTTCGGGATCAAAAACGCAACGAGCTACGGCGGCTATGACATCGAAATCCTGGCCGAGATCAACCATGTTCCCAGAATGACTCGCCACGAAATCGTCGAACAGGCTCTCACGTTGAAAAACCAAGGCGCCGACGTGATCGATCTGGGCTGCGATCCCGGTTCCGTCTGGTCCGACGCGGGCGACGCCGTCAAGGCTCTTCGCGACTTGGGCTTGCGTGTTTCAATCGACAGTTTCAACCGGGTGGAAGTGGAAGCGGCCGTTCGTGCCGGTGCCGAACTCGTACTCAGCGTCAACCGCAGCAACCGCGAAGCCGCTCGCGATTGGGGTTGCGAAGTCGTGGCCGTGCCGACGGTTACTGCCGATCTCGGCGATCTCGACCAGACAATCGAATACCTGGCTTCGAAGAAAGTTCCTTTTCGAATCGATCCCGTGATCGAACCGATCGGTATGGGGTTTGCCGAGTCATTGGGGCGTTATCTCGAGGTCCGCCGCCGATATCCCGATGCCGAGATCATGATGGGCATCGGCAACCTCACCGAATTGACCGACGTCGATTCGGCCGGCGTCAACGTCGTGCTCCTCGGCTTTTGTCAGGAAGTGGGAATTCGCAGCGTGCTGACCACTCAGGTCATCAATTGGTGCCGAAGCTGTGTCCGGGAAATCGATTTGGCCCGCCGGCTTGTTTACCACGCCTGGACGCAGCGGGTTTTGCCCAAACACGTCGAACCGGGACTGGTCATGCTGCGCGATCCGAAACTGCACGAGTTCGGCGCTGAAACGTTGAAAGAGTGGGCCAATTCTGTTCGCGACCGAAACTTCCGCCTGATCGCCGAGCGCGGACGGATTCACGTCATCAACGACAAGATTTTCGCTCAAGGGACCGACCCGTTTGAATTGTTCAAGCAAATGCAAGAGCGGGAAAACATCGACCCGGCGCACGCGTTCTATTTGGGCTTCGAAATGGCCAAGGCTTTGACAGCGCTGAAACTCGGCAAGAACTACGTGCAAGACCAGCCCTTGCGCTGGGGATTTCTCAGCGACGACGAATCATAGTGAATTGCCAGGTAAAATGCCGATCCAGGAACAACCGGCGAAACGGTCAGTGCCATCGAAGGCGTCTGCCGATTCGCCGGCCCGTTCGTTCGTCTATTTCTTCTGGTTGATGAAATCGTAGACCAGCACCTTTTCGAAGTGGTCTTTATGTTTGGCGACGTATTTCAGGTGCTGCGGATGTTCGAGGTAAGCTTTGAGACCGGCATAATCGTCGAACAGACAGAGCAAGCCGACCTGGTAATCCTTGACTGAAACCTCGGGAGTCGATTTCTCGGCAGGCCGGCCGATTTTGAGCAGCCGAACCGAAGGAATGTCGGCGAGCAACTTGTGGGCGTCGGCAATGACCGCCTCGATGGTCCCCTTGGGCGCGTCTTTTTTGACGTAAAAGACGACCACGTGAACATAGGGAGCATGGCTCTTTTTGTCTTGGGCGTGAGCCGGCGCTGCTACTAACGTCAGGGCAGCCAGGGCCAATAAGGCGGACGGATTCAAGAAGCGTGGCATGTTGGTCTCCACATTCGCGAACATAAAGAAATCAACCGAAAGAGTAGCTTAGAAGAAAAACACCTCGATTTCCATCTCCGCTCGAGACACGGCAGAAAGTAGGCATCGTCACATTTTGGATTTTAGTTTATGCGACTGTGTTACTTTCGAGTGGCGGTGCTGGCTGTTGATTCTGAAAGGAGATGGGGTAGACTTGGGATAAGGTTCGGTCCGCCTGCCCGGTGCTGGCGCCCGTGCATTTTCTCGGATTCCTGGTTCGCCATGTTCAAGTGGTTGTTCCGCAAAGAAAACAAGAAAAAACCGCCCGTTGTGGAACGACGAGGCGCTGAACGTCATCCGATCGGCATTAAAGTCGCCGACGAATTGACCGTGTCTGTCGGCCTGTCGTCGTGGCCGGCTGTCGTTTGCGATATTTCAACAACAGGGATCGGCTTGATCATGGGGATGCGGCCAAGCCAGGCGTCGGCCTTTCCCATCAAGTTGCGCTGCAACAAACGGGGAGTGTCCTATACCCTTGAAGCCTATGTCGTGCGGGCAATCCTCCTTCCTGATGGCAATTGGTTCTGTGGCTGCGTCTTTCAACAACCGCTGCAAGAGGCCGACTTGCAAGTCATCCTTTGATCACACACTGTTGTCGTCCCAATCTCTAATGGAGTCGCATTTCGTCTTGGGCGTCCGAGCCGTTTGCCGATTGCGAACAAGCGAAATGCTATCAGTTTCCGTTCATCTTGACGCTTTCTCGGCAACCTCATTAGGATGACCGGGGCAAATGCCCCTATCGTTTCGTGAAGGACGGCAGCCGACCGCTTGCCAAACGACGGAGTGTGTATGACGTACCAACATACGTTTCGCAGACATGCCACTCGTGAAGTGGGTGTCGGTAACCTGGTTGTCGGCGGCGACAATCCGATTTGGGTCCAGTCCATGACGACCACGGACACCCACGATTTCGACGCCACGCTGGCCGAGATTCGCCGGCTCGAAGAAGCAGGATGCGAATTGATCCGGGTGACGGTACCCAAGCCACGAGACGCGGCCGTCCTGTCCGAACTGAAAAAGCACATGAAAGTGCCGCTGATTTGCGACATCCATTTCGATTACCGCATGGCTCTGGCAGCACTGGACCATCCTGTCGACAAAATCCGCATCAATCCAGGGAACATCGGTGGCTACGACCGCTATCGCGAAGTCATCCGCAAATGCAAAGACAAAGGAGTGCCGATGCGGATCGGCGTCAATGCCGGCAGCCTCGAACGTGAGTTGGTCGAGAAGTACGGCTTCCCCTGCCCGCCCGCAATGGTCGAAAGCGCTCTTCGCTATATCGAGATCGCCGAGTCGGAAGGATATCGCAACCCTCATCGTATCTTTGAAGTCGAGCGATGTCTACACTGCTGTCGAAGCCTATCGGCTATATGCCCGGCAGGCCAATTACCCGACGCATATTGGCATCACCGAAGCCGGCAAACCTCCTTATTGCCATCACCAAGTCCGCCTGCGGTCTGGGAGCCTTGCTTCTCGACGGGATCGGCGACACCATCCGCGTAAGCCTCCTTGGCGACCCTGTACCGGAGATCTCAGCTGCTTTCGACATCCTCCAGGCGACGCAACGCCGGGTGCGAAAGCCCGAATTGATCGCGTGCCCGACCTGCGGCCGGCTAGCCATCGACCTGGAAAAAATCGTCGCCGAACTTGAGAAAAGACTCGAAGGCAGAAAAACCGCGGTCAAAGTCAGTGTGCTTGGCTGCGTTGTCAATGGACCAGGCCGAGGCACGTGAAGCCGATATCGGCATCGCCGCCGGCAACGGCAAAGGCGTCATCTTTCGTCGCGGCGAAATCGTCCGCCACGTCCAGGAATCCGAAATGGTCGATGCCCTCCTCGAGGAAATCGACCGCTGGGAAGCAGAAGCTGCCGACCTCCCGAAAACCCCATCCGGCAAAACATCCTTGCCTCTGGTCTCGTAATCGGCACACATATGCCGTTTGTTGACGGTCCGCTCGTCGCGCTGACACCGCGACGCTCGCTGGAATCACCGTTAGTTGACGGTCCGCTCGTCACGCTGACGCCGTGACGCTCGCTGGAATCACCGTTAGTTGACGGTGGAGTTGGTAGTTTGGGAAAGATAGCGAGATTCGTCCCCGAAAATGCCCATCGCGCCCGTTTTGGACCAGCGAACACCAAGCGATGGGCAAGTGAACTCTCTCAAAATTTCTCAATCGCTGGCAGCTCCGTTCCCGTTCATCACTTCGAAGGTCGAGAACATGTGCGGTTGGCGTTGGTCAAGGCAATCGCCCTAACGTCTGGAATCTCGCAACCAGCGATAGCGAATCACCTATTTCGCGTGTTTCTCTAAGAATTCGCGCAGGTGTCCATAGAATTCGGGCGGCACAGGATCATTATGGTCCGCGCCGGCCATGACGAAGAATTCCTTCGGTTCGTTGGCTTTTTCGTAGAGTTGCTCGCCCAATGCGAACGGCACCAGTCGGTCGGCGTCGCCGTGGGCGATGAACACCGGCCGATGGCATTCGCCGATCTTGGCCGCACAGTCAAAGCGATTGCGGATAAACCAGCGCGCCGGAAAGAAGGGGTACAAGTGCTGTGCCACATCCGGAATGGAGGTAAATGTTCGATTCAACACCAATGCTCGATGCGGCCTGGTTCGAGCCAGTTGGACGGCTACGGCGCCGCCGAGCGAATCGCCGTAAAGGATGATCTTTTCAGCAGCGATCCTTTTGGTTGTCGTCAGCCAATCGAAGGCGGCTTCGGCGGCAGCGTAGCAACCAGCCTCGCCGACTTTGCCGCCGCTTTTGCCATAACCCGGATAATCGAAGATCAGCACCGGTAGCGAAATGAACTTCTGCCAGTCTTTGATTTGATAAACGCGGTGGCTGAGATTGCCCGCGTTGCCGTGGCAATGAAGCACCGCACCGGCACTCGCGTCGCCTCCGTCGGGACACCACCATGCATGAATTTGTGTCCCGTCCTGGCAGAAGAATGCGACATCCTCCGCCGGCAAACCAACGAGGGTTGGATCGACCCAATCGTCGCTGGCCCGAACCGGATGGAACAAGAGCTTGTTTTCAAGCAACAAAAGCAATGCAAATACCGTCCAATAAACGACGAAAAGCATTCCCGCCGCACGCAAAAGACGGCGGCGCCAACCGTGCTGGGAAAACGATCGAGAGTCGGCACCACCAGTCGGCCTGATTTTGGCATCATCAGTAGACATTTCAGACCGCTTCCATTGCCACAACAGTATAGCCTACTTTTCTTTCGACCTGCAAAGAAGAGTCGCCTGGAATCTTGCCGCCACCTTGTCACCGATTGGTGGTTGGCTTGGAGACAACCACGCCGAAAGCCGAGGCTTCACCGTGGCGACACGATAGTTGTTCCTGGGCGAATCGATGGATTCGCATTGCCCGGTCGAAGCGGGTCTACGACAATGTAGTCATGAAGTCACTATATCGTTTCGTATCATCGCCGAGCCAGTGCGGCTATTTGCCCGATCAGGATTGGCGATTGGAGTACGATATCGTCGCCAAACTCACTCGGCAGGAATACATGGAAAGGCTCCTTCAGGGATGGCGGCGATTCGGCCATTCGCTGTTTCGTCCCCGTTGTCGAAACTGCCAGGCATGCGAATCGATTCGCGTCCTGGTAGATCGCTACCAACCCAACCGCAACGCCCGTCGAGTTCGCAAGATGAATACGATGGCCGTCTCCCTCACCATCGACAAGCCGAGCGTCACCCGCGAAAAACTCGATCTGTATGACCGGTATCATGCTTTCCAAGCCGAGCACAAAGGCTGGCCCCAGCATCCTGCCAAGGATGCCGAGAGTTACGCTGCCTCGTTCGTCCTCAATCCGTTCCCGACCGAAGAATGGCGTTATTATTATGACGGACGACTCGTAGGAGTCGGTTATGTTGACAGCCTGTCCGCGGGTTTGTCGGCGATCTATTTTTTCTATGACCCGTCTTTGCGAAAACGCTCGCTGGGAACGTGGAACATCCTTTGTTTGCTGGACCGGGCCGCCCAACTTCGCTTGCCTCACCTCTACCTTGGCTATTACGTAGCAGGCTGCCCATCCATGCAATACAAGGCGACCTTCACGCCGAACGAGGTCCTGGGGTCGGACGGCGTCTGGCGGACCTTTCGCACATAATGGCTCAATTATTTAGGCTCGTTCAGGAACGTGTACAACGGCGCATAGCGCCATTCCAATTGATGGTGCCGGGCGATCTCCTTGAGCTTCGACAGGGCATTCTCATAAATCTGGGCGGCTTTGTCTTGATAGGCCGGGTCGCAGAAATAGATTCGGCATCCAAGCGGCCGCTCTTCCCTTGCCGTGCATAACCGGTCTTTTTGAAAGGGGCACGATACGTCGGCCACCGGTCCCATGAACGGAGGAGCCGTTTCGCGCAAAACATCCGCCTCCAAATTGCTCAAATAAAGGACGTGGCCCCATTCCTTGAATCGGCAACAGCGGCCCGTAGCGAAGCAAACCGGGCCAGCCCGGGCTACTTCCTCATCCACCTCACGATACAGTTGCAGAATCTGCTCACGGAGCGCACGGTTCATGGGTACCAC
Source organism: Gemmatales bacterium (assembly GCA_026004675.1). Classification (GTDB taxonomy): domain Bacteria; phylum Planctomycetota; class Planctomycetia; order Gemmatales; family Gemmataceae; genus BPJP01. The sequence goes on along the minus strand of BPJP01000014.1, from coordinate 113,321 downwards.
ACCCGTTTTAACGTATCGAGCTTCACCTCATACAGCCGACCGTTGGCGTCGTACAAAGCGGTGCCCGTTTCTTCGTTGATCGGGCGGGGAATCTCTTCGCCGATGACCACGCCTTGTTCGTTGGTCACTTCCTTCGGCGTGGTGCCAACACGTTGGCAACGAATGCGAAACCGCCGGCTGTAGCGCCCTGCATTCATTTCCTTTGGTTCGGACAACTCGACGATTTTCAAATCGAAAGCGTCCTCTGCACGTTTCTTGCACAAATCGAACAATTGCTGCCTGTCGTCGGGCGTTTGCTCGTTCGATTCGCCAATGGTCAGACCGAGATCGGCGGTCTTGTTGCGTTCGGGCTTTGGATTCGAGCCGCAGCCGATGATAAACAAGGCGGTCGCTAGAATCATTAGGAGTCGGTTCATGATGAATCTCCATTGCGAGTTGCAGAGGGGCAAGCTGTATTGTCGGCCAGAGGTCCCGACGACGCAACAGCGATTCCCACCACCCTTGCTGGATGGGGTCGAACCAGCGAGTTGCAGCAGGCTGTGGCAGAATGTTGGCTGCCTGATCCGCACCAGTCGCCCCGGCAGTTTATAGCCATGAGCAAGCAGGCGTCGCATCGATGAGTTGTCAGTTTGTGATTCCCTTAGTGATACCCATGAAAACGTCTTCCAGGTCGACCTCTTCGGCAGTCAGCATGGCGACTTTGTAGCCGTTCTGCACCATGATATCCGCGATGAAGGAACCGTCTTCGATTCCCTCTTTGAGGGTGACGCGCAGTCGATCCTCGTCCTCGATGTAATCCACACTGAGAACGTTTTCGTGTTTTTCCAAAAGCTCCTTGACGAGAAAATTCTGGCCGCCGCCAGCGCGGACGCTCATGATGGTGTTTTGCTGAACCTGGCGGATAGCGGACTGGACATCGCCGTTGAAGAGAAGTTTGCCCTTTTCGATGATGCCGATCTTGTTGCAGATGTCTGCGAGTTCCGGCAGGATGTGACTGGAAACGAGAATGGTCTTGCCCATGTTGCGCAGTTCCTTGAGCAAGCCGCGGATTTCGATCCGGGCGCGAGGATCGAGGCCGCTGGCTGGTTCGTCCAGGAGCAGGACCTGCGGTTCGTGCAGCAGCACTCGCGCCAAGCCGAGGCGTTGCGTCATGCCTCGCGACAAGCTGGTCACCAGAGCATCGCGCTTGTAGCCGAGGTCGACCAGTTCCAGAACTTGTTCGCATTTTTTTCGCCGCTGCGGTCCTTTGATACGGTAAGCCGCCGCAAAGAACTCCAGGTACTCGATCACTTTCATGTCGTCGTAGACGCCGAAGAAGTCGGGCATGTAGCCCATGAGACGGCGAATTTCCTTGGCGCCGTTGTAGATCGAATATCCGCAGACGGTGGCTTCGCCCCAGGTGGGATTGAGCAAGGTCGCCAGGATACGCATCGTGGTAGTTTTGCCGGCCCCATTGGGGCCGATAAATCCGTAGACGTCTCCTTTTTCCAGTTTGAGGTTGAGACGATCCAAGGCGTACAAATCGCCATACATTTTCGTCAGGTCGCGAGTTTCGATCATGGCAATACGAGCAAACGAATGAAAACGGTCCAAGCTCCGGCGGTGGCGGGCTCGGGGTTATTCGCTTTGGCGAACGGGGAAATAAACGCGTACGTAGGTTGTTTGTGTCATGCGGCCGGGCAAAAAAGGCCGTTGTTTTCCTTTCTCCGGAAGCGCTCCAAGCCATAACCGGCACGTCGTTGCCGCGCCTTGATTGGTGGTCTCGGCCTCTCCCGCCTGCTGGCGAAGTTTGCCGAACAGAATTATCTGGCCCGGCAAACGCAAACGCCAGCTCCGGTCCAGGCAGCGATACAAAGCATTCGCCTCTTTTTTGTCGGCACTGAACAAACTGTAAAAAGTTAATCGCCTCATTAGATCATCGGTATCCACTTCCGTCGGGTGGCGCCACCGAGGATCGACAAAACCACCCTCCGTTTGCAGAGGGGACCAGTCGAGAATTCTCATTGACGGCAACTTCCCCAGAACAACGTGGCGTGTTTCGTTTGCCGACCATGGCCCCAGCGAATAGATGTTGGCCTGGTTTCTGTCTTGTCCATAGGCCAAAACCGCCCATTCGAAGTCGACGGGCAATCGATTCGTGAGGGTGCCTTCGACCAGGTCGAGGCCAGGAACCATTCGAAATTTTCCTTCGATTTTTCCCGGCGCCGAAGGAGCTTCCCAACTGGCGGTGAACGACTTGGTGTCCCACACCTGGATCGGCACACCGATCAACCCGCGGAGATGGTTGGCGTATACATAGGAACGGCGGAACAGGCTGGGGGAGCGATTTCTGCCCAGACCGCCGTAATGATAATCGGGTCGACCGAGCCAATTGACGACGACCGAAGTGTCCGCCTCTTTGCCTTCTTCTGTCCACGTGGGCGACGACGGTTCGATGCCAATGGTGTAATTCTGAATCCGCGGGCTGAAAAGCGTAAACCAACTTTGACCATAGGACCTGCCGTCGTCCACTGCAATATCGACGAGATCGATCTTGTTAATTAGGAGTTGATCTCCCTTGAGCCAATAAGCTGTGAAAAATGCGGCGGCACTGACGGCGACTACCACAGTCGGAAACGTCAGCCATGTCAGCTCGAGCCGCTTGACGACGTTTTTCAAAAACAAATAATCGATCGGTCCGACGACCAGAATGTAGACAAAAATGAAAAGAGCCACCCAGCCAAACGAAATATTCGTGACATCAGAGAAGAATTCCAGTCGGTCGCGCAAGTTGCTGGCCATGTCGACGCGATTGATCCCGCTACCTCGTTCGAGCGGAACGCCGACAACCGACTGAAGTTTCCTCCAGAATTGCATTTGGTCTTGCCATTTGCTGAGTGGAGGTCGATCCAGGTCGAAGGCGCTGATAAGGACCTGCCCCATGCCATAAGGCATGCGTACGAACAAGGGGCGATTGTTTTCGCTGATCAGGATTTCGACATGCGGCCCATTGATCTTCAACTTGGCGGTTTCGATGGGCTTGTTTCCCGGCAGGGAGAAGTCGTTCAAGGTATTGACCCAGCGAGAAACGCCGTCGAGAGTTTGGAATTGATGAGTGCCCGTGCCGATATCGACGGTGGCGTCGGGGAAGAGCAATGCCAATAAAGCGGCAGCCAGGTCGTGGTTGAGTCCGGTCGAAAAAACCAGCCGGCCCCCGCGCCGCACCCAGTCCGAAATGGCCTGCTGCTGTTTTTTTCTCGCAGGGTTGATCAAGTCTTTGACGAAGTCGGGATTCGACGTTAGCAATACCATCAGGTCCACAGCTTCATATGCGAACCACTCGTCGGGGAGAGTGGAAGCACTCTGCAACCAGGCAGTGGATGCCTGTGTCATCGACAAAGCAACGATCCCCTCTCCCTCTCCAACGCGAATGCTCTGCTGCTTTTGCAGCGCCTGGCGAAAACCGGGCAGCGAATGATCCAGAAACAGGAAGAGATAATCATCCAGGGTATGCAGTCCCGAGATATAGACTGATTTCTTGACGGTTTCATCCGGACTAGTGATGGTGATAGTCACGTTGGTGGAGTTGCCGCTTGGTCGGGCGTAAGCGAGAACAGTGAGCGATTCGCGCTGTACCGCGGAAAAGACCACGCTGTAATCACCTTCGACGCCATCGCTGTCAGTCGACGTCACGGTAAGCCTGGCTCGATTGAGGCTTTTATCGCCGACCTCGATATCGACGTAGACAGGGGTCCATTGGCCAGGGCGGTAAAGCAATCGGCGGCTCATGTCAAGTTGGTCGGCACCGCCAGGAAAACCGACGCGAACGTCTGTGATTTTTGTTTGTCGCACCTCCTGCGCAACGCAAGGAGAGGCTGCAGAAAAGAGCGCGAGGTAAACCGCTGCGAGCAAGACAACAGGAAACCGCAGGATCGAAAAGCGAATGGATTTCATGGTTTTTCCGCTTTTGCACAGCTGCAGGGAATCTGGCCGCACCCTGGACAGCCTTTGCCATATTTCTCTTGTACTGCCGCTTCCAGATCGACCCCTGCATTGTTGGCCAAAGTTGCCAGCCAGGCGAGGACATCGGCAAATTCGCCAGCCCGCTCTGCAGGCTTGCCAGACCGCAGGGCACCAGAGAGTTCACCGACTTCTTCCATGAACCACATGAACGTTCCTTCGATGCCGCGCTGGCGATCCCGCGCCCCATATGTTTCATGGATGATTTGCTGAAGCTGGCGCAAAGTAAACGGCATCAACATCTCTCGCTTTCAGCTTATCTTCTGACACCATTGTACCGCCCGAACCGCGCAAAAGGAGTGCCGCGGCCTCGACGATTTCGCTTGATCGGGCGTCATGGCATTTTCTCCAGTTCTTTTTGCAGTTTTTTCGCTTCGAGATGGTCGGGATCTCGCGCCAGCACACGCACGACGATCTGGATAGCTTTGTCTTTTTGTTTGAGTCCCATATAAGCTCTCGCCAATGCCACGCGCGCGTCGTTCGCCTGCGCGGTTTTGCTGGACCGATCGTACAGCGTTGCTGCCAGTTCCAGTGGTTCGACCGCGTCAGCAAATCTCTTGACGCCTAACAATCCTTGGCCGTAGGCCAGTTGGACGGCCGGATCCAATACGTCGATTTCCAGCGCTTGCCACGCATAGCGAACCGCTTTTTGCGGCTGGCCCGTCTCAAGCAAGAGTCGAGCCAGTTCCTTTCGGCTGTCGAGGTCGTCAGCATCCATCGGCACGATCGCCTCATAAACCTCGATTAGTTTCTCTTTTCGATTGGTTTGGGCATACACCTTAACAAGTTGATTGAGCCAGTAGCTCTGGTGCGGCTGGTGTTGCCGCGCCTTTTCGAAGATGTCGGCCGCTTCGGCAAAACGCCGGCTGTCATAATAAATCTGCCCCAGCAACCGATACAGCTTGGCATCGAATTTCTCGGATCGAAATCCCGCTTGAAGCATCTTCAGGGCTTCTTGGTCCTCACCGCCTGCTCGCAAAAGGACCGCCTTCACATAACAGGCTCTCGGATGATTCGGATTCTGCTTCAACACGGATTCCGCCAGCTTCCGCGCTTCGGCCTTATCCCGGCGTAAATAATGCTCCGCCAGAAGGGCAGCGAGGTCGGGATCGTCCGGTTTTTTCTGAATCTCCGCACGCAACTCTTGAATCGTTCGGGGTCGCTCATCGCTGCCTCCTTCCATGGAGAGCACGATCTTCTTTACATAGCTTTGATAGCCTTTTTCGAATTCTTTTATTTCCACTTGGCAGACCTGTCGGATGGCTGAGTCGGTATCCAACCCGTCCGCATACGCTTGAAGCATGCCGCCAACGGTCTGTCGGCCAAAGTGCTCTTTCATGTACTCGACATATAGTTGGCTCTGGCAATAGGCGAGGTTCCATTCTTCAGGAGAGCGTGGGCGAATGAAGGCGAGGTTGATGTTCTCCAGGTCGAGAAGGTCGCCGGTCGAAACCCGTCGGCGCAGGATGTCGTTCCACAGTTGCGGACGGGGAAACCCTTCGCTAATGACGGCCAATCCTTCCGTAAACCAATGCGGCACCTGGAACCGGGTCTGCTCTAGATTGAAGATATGAACGAGTTCATGGCGCAGAACACGCGCCCAGTTGAATGGCCTGGCCACACCTCGGCCGCGGGGCGATACCATCGCCACGACGCGTCCCGTGCACGCCCCGATCGTGTGCAAATCGGGCAAGGCAATGGTCCGCCCGCTGAACATCTCGTGGTTGTTGAACACTTCCACCAGGATCGGACCCGCTGGCTGGTATTTGAATTCCGCAGCCAACGTGTCATAGGTTTCTTCCAGATAGCGGGACATGAATTTGGCCAGATGGGCGTCGTTTTCGGGGTCAAAACGCAAATGAAAATGTTTGGTTTTAATGGTCTTGTACTTAGCCAGGTGGCGTAAAACCTTCAAGCTGTTGGAGACGCGAACATTGAATTCATCCGCCTCGAACGCTTCAGCGAGAACCTTTTGGGCGACATCTTCTTTGCCGAGTCGCATATAGAGCAAACCGAGCCGGTTGCGTGCCCAAGGGAGGAATGGTCTGAGTTCAACCGATCGCTTGAAGAACTTCTCCGCTTCGAGGAAGCGGCGCCTTTCCTCCAGAGTTTCGCCGACGATGCGGTAGAATTCGCCGGGCTTGGGATCGAACGATTCGACTTTTTTGGCGATCTTGTCGAATTCGCCTTGTTTGCGTTGCAGAAGAAAAACGGCGGCGATTCTGCCCAGCGTCTGCTCGTCGCGGGGGTTGACGTCATGGGCCTTGCGCAAGTTGGCCAAAGCCTGATTGACCGCGCCAGCTGCCAAATGAAGATCGGCACGGAGGTGCAGGGCTTCGACCAGATTGGGATTGATCTTCAGTGCTTGTTCGGCAAAAAGCTCGGCATTTTTCAGGTCGTACTTTTGCAACGAGGCTATCCCTTTGCCGACGTAAGCCTCTGCCGCTCGCGGATTGATCGACAACGCCTTGTCGAACGCGGGTATCGCTTCGGCCCGATTGTATTTCTCCAAGAGCAAAAGCCCTGCGTGCAATTCGGCGGGCCAGAAGTTCTTGTCCAGCTTCAACGCGTCGCGGTAGACTTCATTTAGAATGAATTCGAACTGGTCGGACAGCTTGTTCCAGCGGGCGTTCTCGCAACCAGCCAACCCGACGAGCAACAAATCTTCGGGCGAATCGATGTCATGGTCGTTGTAATAGCGGACGAACCAGCGGAATTCGTCGTCGGCCTTGGTAAACTCGCCGCGATCGCGGTAAATTTGTGCCCGCACCCAGCGAGCGAGTAATTGGGCATTGGCGAGCTTGATGGCCTGGTTAGCGGCTTTTTCCGCCTCATCCCACCGGCCACGCAAATAGAGAAGCTCGGCCCGCCTGGCCAGCAGAGATGCATCCTTGGTCAGAAGCTCGAGGGCGTCGTCGACAACCTTGAGAGCCTTATCGTAGTCGCCTTGGCTTTGCCAGGTTCGGCTGATGCCGACGGTAGCGGAGGCGCGATATTTCGCGTTCTTAGCCAATTGCTCATATAATTCTCGGGCTTCTTCATAATTGCCTTTGAGCCAGCGGGTTCGCGCTTCGTCGAGCGTAGCCGCCCCCACCCGCGACGACAACAAAACGACCACCAACAGCAAACCGATGCGCTTCATTGTGTTGTTCCCAGCAACGCCCAGGGGTCACTTCTTCAACGTTAAACCCCGTCCTGAGAAAACGCAAGCATGACCATCCGCTGTTTTTTCTGTTTGCCGCAGGCAATCCTCGCTTACTTTGGCCGAAGGCAATTTCGTCTGGTTCCAAACTATGGTTAAATAGACTAGTAGGCATAGACGCCCATCGCCGAGTCAGAGGAGGAAAGACCTCGTGGAGATCGATGTCCGCTGCCCCCATTGCGAGACGGAATACCATCTCGATCCGTCGCTGATCGGACAGCGGATTCGTTGCCCGAATTCGCATTGCCGGGCCGTCTTTGAAGTGCGTCCCTCTAACGAGGGAGCGGCCGCCGAGCAAAGCGGGACGCCTTTGAACCAGGACGCTCCTGCTGATTCGACGAGTGGCACGGTTGGCGAAATCGTCCCCTTGTTGCCAGCGCAGCCGGCGAACGAACCTCCAAGCGAAAGGCCGAAACGAGAGAGTGTGCCCGCCGACGATGACCTGCGGCAAGCGCCTCTGCCGCCGGTACCGATGGTGGGCCAAACCTCGCAAGCGAAGGCGGTACCAGAATGGGTATCGGCGCCTCCTCCGGTTCGGCAACCGAAACAAACAGGGGACAAGGCTCCCCAGCCGTCAGCAAAGGTTCAACCCAAACAGCAAGCTTCCGCCCCGTCGCCAACGGTGGATGATCGGGGCCCGATTCGTCCTGAGCATAGCTGGCAAGCCGCTCCGCCGCCCGTTCGACAACAGCCGGCAGCGTCCGCTTTCACGCCCGCGTCAACCCCCTTCGAAGGTGGTTTCCCATGGGAACAACCAGCTGCACAGACGAAGGACCGCGTTAGCGATGGCGACTCCGACCACCATGTGGAGCAACCGGCCGGGTCGAGAGGGCGACGTGCTCGGCAAGTCACCGTTGCCTTGATCGCCGTTCTCGCGATCGGTATCGGCACCATTGCCTGGACTGCCTTAGGGATTGTCGAAGGAGAAGAGCATCGCATTTATGCAGAAGCGTATCGTGATTTCAAGGAAAACCGTTTTGCGGCGGCTGCGCTTCAGTTTCGTCGGCTGGCCCAGCGCTTTCCCGAAAGCGACAAAGTCGGAACCTACCAGTTTCTGGCTGATTTGAGCGACTTGTTCGACCACATTCACCAGATTCAGGCGAATCCGGTAGAAGGACTGGAGGGGTTGCGTTCATTTGAGCGCGTGCACCAAGGCAGCGACTTGTTGACAACCAACGGGAAGAAACTCGCGGCCGCCTATTTGAAGTTGGCCGAGGATCTGGCGGCGGCAGCCAGGCAGCGACACCAGCCCGAATTGCTCGACCTGGCGGAACTCGCGGCAGCACGAGTGCGACAATATGACAAAAGTCAGCACGAAAAACTGAAAATCATTTCAAAGAGAATTTCCGAAGTCCGCAACGAGGTGGCTCGCGTGGTCCGCCGGCAGCAACTCGTACGCGACTTGAAACGCTTTCTTATTCAACCAGCACCCACCATGATCCAGGATGCCAGCCGGACGGTCTCGCTGGCAGCTGCGGAGTATCGCGACCTGGCCGACGACCCCGAGATTCGGGCATTGTTGCGTGACATTCACGCCAGTCGCCGCCGTCTGGTGCGCTGGCATGCCAACGAGAAACAACAATCCCTGCCGACCTGGCAACTCAGTGGCATTTTGGCGGCTGGTCCTCGCGTTTTCGCAGCCATTCCCTGGATCGTTGTGGCGCCGCCGACCTGGGAAAGCGTTCTAACCAGAACGGAACCCCAGTTCTCCCTGTTAGTCGCTCCTCCTCTGCAAGCCGCTGTCGACCCGCCGGTGGGACGCACCGGCGTGGTATTTGCCAGCGCGCGCGGCGTGTTGTATGCCCTGGAAAAAACCACGGGAAATGTTCTATGGACGACACGGCACGGCATCGATATCCACGAACTCCCTCTCCGACTACCCGCATCGGAGGCAACGCCGGAACTGGTCCTGGTGCCCGATACCGACACATTTTCACTCACGGCCAGGCGGGTCTCGGACGGTGCCGTTTTTTGGCGCGCCAAGCTGTCGGGACCGTGCTTGGGCAGATCGCTTCTGGTCCGAAATCTCGCCTACGTCGCCACGACAGATGGCAAGATCCACGTGATCGAACCAGCGACGGGCAGGCGACTCGGCTGGTATGACATCGGCGAATCACTCGCCTCCGGGGCAACTTTCCAGCCCCAAACAGGCGTCTTGTTCTTTCCGACGGAAACGGGAGAACTCTATGCGATCGACCCAGCACAGAAAAAATGCATCGCTGTTATCCGTTGTTCGGACGACGAACGCAAGTTGCGTGGCGCCCCTGTCGTTATTAGCCGAGCCGGCCAGCGCCAGCGATTGCGACTTGCTGCTGATGAATGGCCCGATCTGCTTGTGATTTCTCAAGTCGAAGGTCTCGACAAAAGCTCCCTGGCTGTCTTTAGCTTGCCGCTTGCAGGCGAGCTGGCCGAGCCATTATTGCGGACCAGGTCGGTAAACGGCTGGCCCTGGTTTTCTCCATTTGTCGACGGCGAGCAATTTGTCCAGATGACGGATGCCGGGGTGCTCAGCATCTTCGGTATCCAGCAGCCGCGGAACAAGGACAAAGAGTTGTTCCTGCAAATTGAAAAAACCTTTTCATCGGGCCAGCAGCGATCCCAGGTCGCACATGTCGTTGAAGATGACCTCTGGTTGCTTGATGACGGCCGACTGCGTTTGCTGCACCACGATCGCTACTACCAACGTCTTGTCGAGAGCTGGTCCGTTGAAGTGGGACAACCACTGCACGAAGCTTACGTGGATATCGGTGAGGAAGTGCTTTATTTGGCGACGAGGTTGAATTCGACAGGAATTCATCAGGCCCTTGCGGTCGATATCCGCTCCGTGAAGCAGCCTCGGATTCTATGGCGACGGCAACTCGGTCTTCATCTGCTTGGCGAACCGCTGTTTCTAGACGGCCGAATTCTTGCCGCTGAAAGCAACAGCGCTTTGCACCTGTTCGATGCCAAACGCAAACCGTATCGGAAGCTGCTGGCCGGACCGCTTGCCGAACCGCTCGAAGACTGCCGGCTTGTCAAGGGTCCAGGCGAAACGGCGGCAGTGATCTACACGACCCCATCCAAACTGCACGTTCGGCATGTTCAAGGCGAAAAAGTCAGCCAGTTTTCCTCGAAGGTGCCGCCGCTGGCAGGGCAGCCGGCTCTGCACGAAGCTAACTTGTTGTTGCCCTTGCGTGACGGCAAACTGTTCTTGTTGTCGATGAAAGACGGCAAGTCGTTTGAAGGTCCTTCGTGGCGGGCGCCCGCCGAAAGTGATGACGCCGCCGGGCATGCCGTCGCGTTATCGGCCACCGATTGGCTTATTACTGATGGCGATCGGTCGCTTCTGCGCTTGCGCTGGCCGGGCGGCATCGAGTGGCAGGAAATGGCACGCGGCACGCTTCCAGCACGCATCGCCTCGGCGCCTTTGGTATTGAAAGACCATGCCGAGACGGTTTCGGTCTGCGTATTGGATGCCGCCAATCATTTGTGGCTGCTTCAAGAAGCAGGAGACGCCAGGCCGCACAGCTGGAAGCGGATTCACCGCTGGCAACTTCCAGGCAAAGCGACCGCCGGTCCGCTCAAACTCGGCCCGTACATCGGGTGTATCGTCGACCGATGCCAGCTCGTCTGTTTCGTCGAGTCCAGCAGCAAAGAGGTGTGGACGTACCAACGGAAAAGCGATGCCATTGTCGGCCGGCCGCTGCCCATCGACGATGCTTTCGTGATTGCCCACCAATCCGGGCTGCTTGTCGCCATCGACCTTCGAACCGGCCAGCCACTCGGGTCGGGTTATCGGCTAAGAAAGGATGTTGCGCCACTGGCAACGCCGCTGCCATTCGGCGAAAACCAGCTTTTTGTCCCTCTCAGCGACGGCACGGTTCTCCTTTTGCCTCTGGCGCGGCTTAAGTAATCGATCATAGGCGGAAAGAATCCGTCCGGCGACATGACAACCAGCAGTCTTGCCAGGTCGGTAGCCTGGCTACTATCCTGCGAACAGCAAACGTCGGCTGGAACGGAAGCAGATAGCGACAAAGGATCGGTTTACGATGCAGAGTTCTTTGACGGGTCGCACGGTCGCACTTGCTGAGGGTAGACAACAGGAGGATCTCGCCAGGCTGCTTGAGAAAGAAGGAGCCACCGCCTGGCGCTGCCCGATGTTGAATATCTTGGATGCACCCGATTCGGCGGCGGTGGAAGGTTGGATCAAGGAATTGTGCGACGGTGGGTTTGATCTTGTGATCTTGATGACAGGCGAAGCCGTCCGCCGTTTGCTTGGCTTCGCGAATCGTGCAGGACTTCGCGATGCCGCCGTCGAAGCCCTGAGAAAAACGCCGACTTTGACGCGTGGCCCCAAACCGGTGCAGGCTCTGAAGGAAATCGGTGTCGTGCCCACATATATCGCTTCGCAACCAACCACCCAAGGAGTGATTGAAACATTGCAAAGTCTCGGTCCCCTGACGGGAAAAACGGTGGCTTATACCTTATACGGGGATGAAAACCCGACTCTTGCGGATTATCTCAAAAGAAATGGAGCCACGGCTAAACCGGTGCTGACATATGTTTATGCCCCTGCCGCGGACGCGGACCGAGTCGCGGAGTTGATCAAGGCACTCGCTGCTGGCCGAATCGATGCCATCCTCTTCACCAGTTCGCCGCAAGTAGATCGCCTGTTTGAAGTGGCAAAGGAACAACGATTGGAAGACGAATTGCGCGCCGGGCTGGCGCGCACCTGCGTCGCAGCGGTCGGACCTCTCGTTCGCGACAATCTGGAGCGACGAGGTTGCCGAATCGATGTCTGTCCAGAACAAGGCTTTGTCATGAAAAACCTGGTGCAGCAGCTGAAACGCGCTTTCGAGTAGCCTGATTGCCTTCGTGGTTCATAAAAAGAATCAAGGCGACTCCCCTTGTAAGGAAACCGATTTAGCCATTGCCATGCGTCAAGAAATCGCCGAGCTTGTTGAACCGATCATTCGCTATGGCATGCGTTTGAAAGAACAGATCGCCCAGAAAGACACGCTCAACGTCGAAGCGGAACATGCTTCGATCAAGGCGATGCTTTTGAGCGAAGGGGAAGCTCGACGTTGGCCAGCATTCGGAGGCGATGGCCAGTTTCTTGGTGTTCGCTATGCCCTTACTTGCTGGCTGGACGACATTCTGGAAAAGGCCTTGCCAGGAAATGCGACCCTCGAACAAGCGTTGTTCGGCAGCACACAACGTTCTTCGCGTTTCTGGCAGCAAGCGCAGCTGGCCAATGCTTATCCCGATGGTGACGCCCTCGAGGGCTTTTTCTGGTGCGTGATGCTCGGATTTCGTGGCGACATGGCGACGAAGCCGGCTGACCTGCGCGATTGGGTGGAGCAAGCCCGCAAACGTGTTGCCCGTAACCAAGCCAAGGACTGGTCGGTCCCACCGGAATTGGAAGTGACGATCAACGTTCCCCCCTTGGATGGCCGGCAACGCTTGAAACGAATGCTGGTTGCTCTGGCGGCCACGGCTGTTTTGCTGATACCGATGACTTATTTCCTTGTTCGCGTGTGGCTCAAGAAAGCAATGTAAGTTGCCCGGAGGCGTGACCGGCAGAACACAGAGCGGCCGCATCTGACCATGACGGAAACATTCGACGATATCGACTCGGCCTGGCACGAAGCGATGCAGGCGCTGGCGGAAGCGGATTTTCATCTGACTGACGCTCCCTTGTTCCTCGTGCTGGGAAGTTGCACCCAGGGAGAGAAGGTGCTCTTCGAAGCGGCACAGCTTTCGTTCGTCGTCAAACAGACACCTGCCGACGCAGACGCCCCGATTCACGTTTATGCCGGTAGTGAAGGCATCTATGTCACTTGCCCGGATGCCAGTCTGTTGAGCCGGCAGGCTGCCTTGTTCGCTTCCACTCGCCAGGAGGAATCAACCCAAGAGCAGCACACGATCGGCGTCGACAGTTCCGAAGAGGACATGTTCAAGACGTTGCAACCGAAAGGGCAGATGAAAGAGGTGCAGTCGATCCTCGCTCGGGCACGCGAGCAAGGGCGAAGTCCCGATCAACTAACAGAAGAAGAAAAGAACCAGATTCTGACACTGGTCGCCGGCTCGGTCGTCCCCACAGCTTCGCCGATCTCGACTCCTTCACACGCATCCCTGTTGCGTGATCAGCAAGAAGTGGCGCGACTGGGCCGCCGATTGGCTCGCGTTTGCGAATTGATCGTCGCCGGACGACAGCCTTATTGCCCTCTTAACGGAATATTGTTGATCGTACCGTTCCAGGCAACATCGCGAGGCGATCTCGCGGACGAGACGGGTGAATTGTGTGCCCGCGACTTGGATGTTTGCCTGGCACAGACCGGTGTCTGGTGTCCTCGTTTGATGTTGCTGGCCGACATGGAGCAAGCCACTGGCTTTTGCGAATTTATTGAACGTTTTCCCAAAGAACAGAGGGTACGCCGCTTGGGACAGCGTTTTCCGCTCGCTCCTGATTTGCCCGCCGAAGGATGGCCCGAAATGATCCAAGGGGGCTGCCATTGGATCTGCCAGGCGCTTTTCCCAAACTGGGTTTGCAAGTTGCTGAAACTGGAACCCACAGGCAAGGAAACTCTCGACGACGTCGTCCGGGGAAACGCGAAATTGTTTGAATTGTTGTCGGTTATGCGCCAGCGAGAAAAACCCCTGGCGAGAATCATCGTCCGAGGCGTGTTGCGCCACAACGATGCGCCGCCGATGTTTGCCGGTTGCTATGTCGCTGCCACAGGTTCCAACCACGATAAAGAACAAGCTTTTCTTCCAGGCGTCTTTCGCAGACTGATCGAAGAGCAAAATTATGTTTGCTGGACCGATGAGATTCTCGCCCGTGAAGCCAAGTATCGATTTTGGGCCAAAGTCGGCTACACGATCATCGCCTTGGCGGTTCTCGCGGTGGTCTCGCTCAGCGGTTATGTGCTTTATTGCCTTTGAGCCGGGGAAGCCTCCTCTAACCCCATAAGACGGCAAGCGTTTTCATAATAGACTTTTCGGAGCACATCTGCCGGCAAAGCCAGTCCGCGCAAAGTCGGCGTCGTCCTGGTGCTCGCGTCATAATCGGGATCTGCGATCGGACTTGGACCCGCCCAATCGCTTTCCCACAACGTTCTTTGGCACCAATACCGACTGACATAATGTTCGCGCTCGAGGTGATGCCGAGTGACCAGGTCGGTGCCGAACAAAAACCTTGTCGGATGTCGGCACATCAAGTCGCGAATCGCATCCCGACGTATGGAAACTTCCCGAACTTGCCATTTGGTGGCACTGGTGTCGAAGTACAGATGCGGATAGCGCTCGAGCAACGCTTCGAGATGGTCGGGATGTTCCGGATCACCCCCCATGTGAGCGGCAATCCATTGTAACTCGGGGAACATTTCGAGCATACGATGCAAGCTACGATACTGCTCTTCTTTGGTGCCGAATTTCGCCGTGTCGGCATACCGGGTCCGAAACCAGGTGTCGGGGTCGGCAACGTGGACCATCATCACACGGATTCCCGCGTTGGCGGCGCGCCGAGCACACTCGATACGCCACGGCGTGTCGAGCAACAGTCCCTGCTCGCGGCCTCGCGGCGCTGCCCAGAATTTCACGATCCTCGCACCCCCTTGAAGATACCGGTCGAGCAAACGATAGGCGACGTCATCGGGTTCATCCGGCTTTTTGAGCATGTGGGCGTTGAATTCGATCGACTTGCCGAAACGCTCGCGTAATGGGGGGATGTCGGCTGCCGGACACATCGTGTATGTCTTGACGATGCCGAAATCTTTCGCAAGCTCGAGCATTGTTTCCGCCTGAGCCAGGCTCGCACCTGGCCCCTCCTCTGCGGGCGGACCGGTCTCTGGATCAGATGGACGCGTGATCCGGACATGCGTATGGATGTCGATGATAGGGCCGTCGTAACGGAAATGGCCCCGCTGCGCGTAATCGTGACCGGTGACGTTGTATTCGGGGAGGGTGCTGGTTTTCATGGTGACAAGATCGTGACGTCGTCCCCGGGCGGCATCGAAAAGGCGCTCCCAACCGGCGGAAACGATTGTGGTTCCACAAACGGTAAAAATCGACTGGCCGTTGTCACGGATTGCGAATGGCAATCTGGCGCCGCACCGGCGATCCAGAGGAAACATCCGCAGCTCCACGATCTCCGTCGTAAAGGTAAACAATGGTTTGAGCCGGTTGGCCATCGGCACGGTAGAGGATGCAACGGTCGATGCGCTCATGACCGGCAGGACCTACATAATACAGATCGCGAAGTTTGCGTGCGGCGTGCAACCGTAACGGATTGACCCTGCCGGCGTAAATGGCCTCTCGCCTTAGAGCATGGTCAGCCGTCGCTTCGGCGGCCCGCCGGTCCTCTTCGTAAAAATAAACGATCGTCTCGCGCACGCTGTCGTCGTCGTTGTAGCGATAGGCGAAATCGCGGCGTTCTTCTCCCTTGGGTCCAACGAAAAACGTTTCAGTCTCCTTGCAGGCGATTAACGAGCCGCTTTCGACCTGAGGTACAGGCAATTCCAGTGGCACGGTTTGGGTCTGCGGCGCTGGCAAGGCTGGAGTGGCATCGTTTCCAGGCTGCCACTCCGGGGCGGCCAGACGCGTGTTGCCATTGGCTTCGTTGATCTTGGGTTTCTTTCCTGCAGCGTCTGGCATCAACGCTTCGAGCTTCTCCAGGCCGAGCCGGCAGCAGAAATCGCCAAAGCCCTCGTTCGCCAGGCGATCTCGTTTGAAACTCTCCAGGATGGGAGTAAGCGTTGGCACGATCTCTTTGAGCGGCACAAGATCGCGAAGCTCGAAATTGAGCCGCGTGCCGAGTAGATTCCCTCCGACGAAGAGCATGTATTTGTCGCCACTTCGGCCGACAATGCCGATATCGCTTTGATACGGTCGCACGCAGCCATTCGGGCAGCCCGTCATCCGCACGCTGATTTTTTCGTCCTGCAAACCCAGTCGCTGCAACTCGGTTTCCAGCTGATCGATGATCCCAGGCAAGGCACGCTCTGATTCCGAAATGGCCAGCCCGCACGTAGGGATGGCCGGGCATGCCATGCTGTACCTTTGGACGACGGAAATCTGGTCCGGCAATCGAACGTGATGTTCGGTCAGAATACGCTCGATCGTCGCTTTGGCATCGCTCGCAAGGTTGCAGAAAAGGATATCTTGTTGAGGCGTCAAAACGGATTTCCGGTTCAAGTTGTTCAACGATCGTTCTCAAAGCGGTGCGAAGGCGAAAGTCGCCTTCATCTTTGATGCGGCCATTTTCGACGCAGACGCCGTAATACCACTTTCCATCGCCTTGCGGCTGCCAGCCAAGATGATTGTCGAAACCGGTTACATCGACTTCTTTCGGCGGCAACAAAGCGCCGCCCGCATAATCGGCAAGAACTTTGCGGAATTTTTCGACGCCCCAATGGTGAACCACGTATTTGATGCGCGCTTGCTTGCGATCGGCCCGGTTCCCGTGGTCGCGGAACAGCCTGACGACGGCTTCGGAAATGTTGACCACCGCTTTGGCTGGGACGTAGCAAATCGGTTTGGCCAGGTGCGGAAACGTATTGGAATTTCCATGCGTTCGCCCTGATCCTCCACCGACCAGCACATTGAAAACCGACGATGTTTCCGTCCTCGGCGATGGCCAAAAAGGCCCAGGTCCTGCGAGTAAACATCGATGCAATTGTCTTCCGGCAGGGCCAGACCAATTTTGAATTTCCTCGGCAAATAGGCCTTGCCATAGATCGGCTCGATGTCGGGCACGCCGTTATCCAACCTCTTGCCATTGAGCCAAACCTCGTGGTAGGCGGCAGTGCGCGGCGCGAAATGGGCCGCGAGAATGGCTGCTGTTTCTTGCAGCTGATCATGAACGGCATCGTGGTGATGCGGCGCGGGACATGCCATGACGTTCCGGTTCACATCGCCGCAGGCCCCGAGGGTTGTCAGCAGGGTATCGTTGATGCCGGCAATCGTATTCTTCAGGTTCGCCCTTTAAAACACCGTGGAATTGAATCCCTTGCCGGCTGGTGATCCGAAGCGTGCCGTTGGCATAGTTCTCTGCCAGCTTGTCAAGAGCCAAATACTGCTTTGCTGACACGCGGCCGCCAGGGATTTTGCAGCGGACCATGAACATGTAATGTTTGCCAACGCCTTGTTTGGCACGATGTTTCCGTGCGTCGCGGTCTTCCTGTTGGTAAGTTCCATGAAACTTCAACAGTTGCTTGTCGGCTTCGGAAAAATGGTCCGTGTCTTTTGCTAACTCGTCAGCGATGGTGCCGCGAAGATACCGGCTCTGTTCCTTGACCCCTTCCACGGCCGACTTCTTCGGCTGTTCCACCGGTTCTTGGAATCGTTTCGCAGGGGTAACCCGTGTTTCTGGCGCCATAGTATTACTCGCCCGAAAACGTCAAGCGTTTCCGTTTTGGCAAAATGGGAAAACTGTTTGCAGGTGTTCAGGTTGTTGCAGCTTGATGATTCAAGTCAATTTACGCAATTCACCAAAGAAAATCCAGGTACTTCTTCGGTATTCGGTCCTTTGCCAGTGTAGAAAAAGTCGATTTGTGCGGGAAAATCGTGTCAGAAGAAGTCCGCTCATCGTTCTCTTCGGATGTTCTGGAACGAATATCCGGCGTTCGTCGCGACACCAGCCTGCCTGGATTTTGCTTGCCCAGTCAAGTTGGCTGGCCGCGATTCCCGAGATTAACAGCAGCACGTCAAATTGGGGGACAGGTACCGTGCCAGCAAGTACCGCCAATACCAGCTTCAATCTCGGTTTCTTGACAATCGTCCATGAGCCGAATGGATACTTGGGTGGTTATTTGGTGACTAACCGGTGGGGTCGCCCGCTCGAATTCCGGCTCAGCACTCCTGTCCAGCCGAACCGCATCCAGCAGATTCTGTACGGCAGCGTGCTCCAGCCCTACCTGTGTTCCGATCTCATCGGCAAGACCCTTGTGGAAAAAACCACCTCCAAAGCAGATCTCATCTTCACCGATTGCGAAGCAGCATTGGACTTGCGCAAACTGCTGGATACCCCCGTTCTCTGGCTTGCCGACAAGCATCATCCGAGGTTGATGGAGTTGCGCGACACCGGCGCCGACGTTTCGCGCGGTGATTGTCTGCTTTTCTTGCACCCATTATTTGTCGAGGACGCTGAAAATGCGGTTCCGATCCTCGACGCGATCGACGATGCCATCGATTTGGACGAGCCTTTCAGTCGGGTGCGCGAAGCGATTGGTGAAGCCCGCAAACTGAGCCGATAGACGAAGTGGGCGGAATTTGCTCGCCTTTGGTCCGCTGGTCCGAAAACGGCCGCTGCCAGCCGTATAATAAAAATCACCACATTACGAACAGTGAGGTGACCATGGCGGAGCCGACCGTCCCATCTTCCGACCAGTTGGAAACGTTTGCCAACCCGAATCCCGGTCGAGAATACCATATCGAGATCGTTTGCCCTGAATTTACGAGTATTTGTCCCGTGACGGGACAGCCCGATTTCGGTACGATCACGTTCACTTATGTTCCGGGGGAAAAGTGCGTCGAGTTGAAGTCGTTGAAACTCTATTTGCAGCGCTACCGCAACCGGGGCATCTTTTACGAGCAACTGGTCAATCAGCTTTTGGATGATTTTGTCGCGGCGTGCCAGCCGCTGCGTTGCACGGTTGTCGGCGCGTTTACACCGCGTGGCGGCATCACGACAACGGTGACTTGCGAGTACCATCGCTAGACGAAAAGGAGCCGGTGATGTGGGGACGAATCAGCATCGGCGCTGCGGCATTGTGCCTTCTGACGGCGGCGGAATCCTGTGCGGGTGTCTACAACCTCGAAGATCCATACTACATTCTTCCCACGCAAAATTCTCAGGAGTTTTTGACTCTCCTGTTGCCGTCCGTTCTCGACCTGGCGACCAATCCCAACAACCCTCTGGCGCGGGAATGGTTGAAAGACGACGGCCGTGTCACACAGTTGCGCGAGAAAGCCCGGCGGGGCGATGCAACGCTCGACGATCGCATCAACCTGAGTGGCTACCTGCTGCGCATGGGCAAAGCAGAAGAAGCCGTCAGCGTGTTGTCGCCCGCCTCGGCTGAAGGACGGCGCCACTTCATGTTCCTTTCTAATTTGGCCACCGCCCATCATCTCGCCGGCAGGCTCGAACGAGCCATCACCTATCTGCAACAGGCCATTGACGTTTGGCCCGACTCCTGGCCTGGCATGAAACAGATTCAGCTTTACTGGTATTTGCGAGCCGAAAAATTCTATTTGAAACTGCTTCGCTCTCGCTACTTCGAGCAGACGACCAATCGTGGTTCGCCTTCGCAGCTGGACAGGATTTTTGACAAGGTTCGATTCGTCGGTCCTGGCGGAAAATACCAGGCCGGCATTGTTGGGCCACAATACTGGTCGGAAATTCCGCAGGACGCTTTGCTGATCGTACAGCAATTGTTGATCTGGTTGCCGGCGGATGCCCGTCTGCTCTGGTTGTACGCCGAAATCCTGAACGCCCAGGGAGATGTCGTCACGGCGCTAACGATTCTCGATCGGATGCAGTTCAGTGGTCGCGGCTTCGACAGCGAAGAATTCAAAGAACATATCCGTGTGCTGAAGGCAGCGGTAGCAGAACGAGAACAATTCTTCCGATCCGTGGATCAAACTTTTTTGCAGCGTTTTCCCAAACATCAGCCGCGTGTGATGTTCCAATTGTTTTTGTTCTCGGCACTCGGCCCGCGCGCCTCGCCGTTGTCGCTTGGGGCCGGTCCGCTCGTAAATGAAGCTGCGACCGGAGCACATTGGGAATTGATACGGAGAATGGCGGCCTCGACATCGACACCCCCTCAGCCGGCCGCCAAACCAAAAGGGCCAGCGCCGAAACAACCGCCAGAGCGAATGCTGACTTACCGGGCCTTTTTCCAGGGCGTGCTGGTCAGTTTCGGGGCAGGCGTCATCGTAACCGTCGTCGTTTTGTTGCAGATTCAAGAGATGCGTCGGCGCCGCAACCGACGTCTTGCCGAGCAGCAGCCGGCCGAAGCCAGGGAGCCGACTGAGTCGAGCTGAAACCCGGCCGTCGTTTGCCAAGTAAATTTATGGGCAATGGCGAGAACGTGCCGTTTCTACCAGCGAGTCCGGCTGGAAGGTGGGAATTATGCTTCTTTCCTCCGCCAGCGAAGTCATCGTAACAGCGCCGTAACCTATAATTACCGTGGTTGTGGTTCTGGCATCCGATAAAATCCGGAGATCATCATGTCCCCTCGATCATGCACTTCGAAAAGCATTCTTTCGCTGCTGCTGGCATCGGCTTTCGCTTGCACTGCATGGAGTGCTCAACCCGACCGCTATTTGCCCAACGACTCGCGCCTTGTCATCACCCTCGATTTCCAGCGACTGCTCAAGTCCAAATTCTTCGACACCTATGGCCGACAACCGCTTGAAAAAAATCTCGATCGGCCCAAGACACAAACCATCCTGCAAGCTCTCAACTTCGATCCGGTCAAGGATATCAAAAGCCTTACCGTCGCTGTCTCAAACGGAACGGATTCGAGCAAAGGTTTGATCATCCTGCACGGCGACTTCGACGTCCGCACGTGGCGATCCCAGGCGGAATTGGTATCTCAGAACGATGATTTTCTGTCGCTGCACAAAATTGGCAAACACACCGTCTACGAATTCACGGAAAGACCAAAAGAATGGACGAACCAGCCCATCATCTTTCCTGTCTTTGTTGCCATTCTCGACGAACACACTCTGATCGCGTCCAGCAACAAAAATTACATTCGAGAAGCGCTGGACAAAAGCGACGGCAAAAAGAAATCACAGCCAAACCAGCATTTGCAGGATGCGCTTCGCCGCCTCGGACCAAAAACCTGTCTGTCGTTTTGTCTGACTGCGGACTACTTGAGCGAACTTTTCCCCGGCGAAAAGAAAACCTTCGAGCTGGCGTATACGCTGAGCGGCAGTTTTACCGTGACGGATGAAATAACGCTTTCTCTGGCTGTCGCCGCCAAAAACGGCGATGCGGCGAAAGAAATCCAACGACAACTGAACGAGGGAATGGAACAGGCTAAAGCGGTTGTCAATATTTTGAAACTGAATAAACCGCAACTCGCACCTTTAGCGGACGTCCTCGATACGATCGTCATCGAACGGTCCAAAGAGGCAGTCACGCTCGAAGGAAAGGTCAGCGCGGATTTGCTCAAGAAGGTGATTCGAATCAGCAAGTGATCCTATTGCAGAAGGACTTGTCATGAAACACCTGATCATGCCGGTAGTGGCATGCGTGGTTTTCGGCTTGACCGCGACGAACAGCAGCGCGGCTCACCTCGAAAAATATCTGCCCGACGACACCCAGGTCATTCTGCAAGTCCATGTCCGCCGGGTTCTCGAATCGAAGCTTGCGAGGGAATACCTTCTCGCACAAATTGAAAAGCAATTTCGGCGAAACAAGGATCTGCTCAACATCCTGGAACAATTGAATTTCGATCCGTGGAAAGATCTTGCGCGCATTACAATCGCTTTGCCACCGAAAGCCGATGATGGCGAAGGGACGATTTTCGTGACGGGCAACTTCGACATACGAAGTATCGAAAAAACGTTGCAGGATATCAAGGGTAAGGTGGGCGACAAACTCAGCAAAAGGACCATTGAAGGGATTGCCGTTTATGAGGGGCGATCGGATGACAAGCCGGTCTATTTTTCCTTTCTCAATCGTGAATCGCTCATCCTTTCGTTGAATGCCGAATACGTTCAAGAAGCCATTGCCAAAGCTGTCGGCAAACGCATACCCAAGTTGCGTGCCTCGGCACTGACAGACCTGGTCACCGGTCTAGAAGAAGATCAAACTGCCTGGATTGCGGGTCTCATTAGCGAGCAATGGCGAAACTCGATCGCTGGCGTTCCGTTTATCAGCTCCGCTAGCAGTATAGAGGCTGTCAGCGGCAGCGTGACCATTAAAAACGACCTGACTATGAGTTTGCGTTTGCGGACGGCAAATGAAGAAAGCGCAGCACAGTTGCGTAATGCCCTCGGCGGTATTAGTGTTTTTTTGAACGTGATAAATCGGGACAACCCGTTCGGCAAACTGACACCCGTGGTTAATCACGTTGCCAAAAACACCAGGTTTTCTCAAGACGGTGTCACGGTCGGTGCCGAAGTCACCATACCAGAACAGCTGATCCGCAACACGATCGCCAGTCTTTTCAAATAAGGGTTGCCCGCTGGTTCGCTAGGGAAAACAACAAGAACATGGTCAACGCTTCGGAAAGTCCCTACATCGTCATGATCCCGGTCTTCAATGACTGGACGGCGCTGGCTCGTCTGTTGCGGTCGCTGGAACAGGAGTTGGCCCAAAAGCAGTTGCACGTACAGGTTCTTCTGGTTGATGACGGTTCGACGGAATCGCTGCCAGCCGATTTTCTTTGGTCGCCGGCCGACACCGAATCGGCAACGACTTCGGGAGATGGATCATCTCCAGCTGTCAAGACTTCGCTCCGTGCCTTTACGAAAGTCGAGGTGCTCGAACTCCGCCGAAACCTTGGCCATCAGCGGGCTATCGCCATTGGACTGGCCTATCTCCATGCCAACGAGCAAGGCAAAGCGGTCATCATCATGGACGGCGACGGGGAAGACGACCCCCGTGACGTTCCCCGTTTGATCCAGCGCTTCGAAGAACTCGGCGGCAGATCGGTTGTCTTCGCTCGCCGCGCCCAACGATCCGAATCGTACGTGTTTCGTATTTTCTACCAGATTTACCGCTTCCTGCATCGGACATTGACGGGCCACGGCATCAATGTCGGCAACTTCAGCATTGTGCCCTTTACTGCGATCGACCGCCTCGTTGCCGTCACCGAATTGTGGAATCACTTCGCATCGGCCGTTTTCAAAGCGAAAATCGCCTACAGCTCCATCCCGACCAAGCGCGCTTGCCGACTCGCCGGCCGGACAAGAATGAATTTCGTCGAGTTGATTTCTCATGGACTCAGCGCCATCTCCGCCCACAGCGACATCGTCGGCGTACGCATGCTCTTGGCTTCGCTCGTCGTCATCTTCCTGGCGATCATCGGACTGGTTGCGGTCGTGGTCGTCCGCCTCACAACCGATCTGGTCGTCCCTGGCCTCGCCACCAATGCCTTTGGCCTCCTGCTTGTGATGCTGTTTCAGGCGCTTATGAGTTCGGTTCTTTTTTTCTACATCATTCTCAACAACCGTCACGGCCCTAACTTTTTACCCATCCGTGATTACTGTTATTTCGTGTTGCGCACACGCAGGATCGATTCGGCATGACCTTTCATTTCTGTGCGGCGATCCGCTCTTTGCCAACCCACGGTCGGAGAGCTTCCGGCACAACGATCGAGCCGTCCGCCTGCTGATAGTTCTCCAGAATAGCCAAAAGACAACGGCTGACGGCAACCGCCGTGCCGTTGAGCGTATGAACGAAGTGCGTCCCTTTTTTGCCGGCAATCTTGTATCGCACGTTCAACCGGCGTGCCTGATAGTCGGTGCAATTCGACGTACTTGTCACCTCGCCGTATTCGCCATGGTCGCCGCGCCCCGGCATCCAGGCTTCCAAATCGAACTTGCGGTACGCCGGACCGCCTAAATCTCCCGTGCAAGTGTCCACGACACGGTAGGGCAGACCCAGTCCCTGAAAGATCGTCTCTTCATGACTCAACATTTCCTGGTGGATCGACTCGCTCTGGTCCGGCGTGCAGAACGCGAACATTTCTACTTTGGTAAACTGATGCACGCGATAAAGGCCTCGCGTGTCACGCCCTGGCGCCCCGGCCTCCGTGCGAAAACAATGCGATAATCCGACGTACTTCAAAGGCAATTCCAATTCGTCGAATATCTTGTCGCGATGCATTCCGCCCAGCGTGATTTCCGCTGTGGCAATGAGGCAAAGGTCCGTGTTTTCGATGCTGTAAATCTGCGTTTCGGGGCCACGCGGAATGAAACCAATCCCTTCCAATACTTCCGCGCGTGCCAGATCGGGTGTGATGATCGGCGTGTAGCCCTCACGCAGCAAGATGCCAAACGCATACTGCACAAGCGCCAGCTCCAAAAGCACCGCTTCGTTTTTCAAAAAGTAAAACTTTTGCCCGGCGACTTTGGCGCCGGCTTCAAAATCGACAAGATCCAGCGCTTCTGCCAAAGCCACGTGATCCTTCGGTTGAAATTCGAACCGCGTCGGCTCGCCGACCGTTTTGATCACCTTGTTCTCGTCCGAAACCGGTGCCGCCGGATGGGTCATATTGGGAATCGTCAGCAACACCGCTCGCTGTTCCGATTGAACCTGTTTCAGCTGCTTTTCAAGGGAGGCGACTTCCTCTTTGAGACGCTTGCCTTCTTCGATCAATTGCTGCCTCTTGGCCGGGTCCTTTTCCGATTTGGTCTGCCTGGCGATTTCGTTCTGCCTCTGTTGCAAGGTTTGGGTTTGCTGGGCCAGCCGTTTGCGTTCGTCGTCGAGTTGCACGACCCGGTCGACGTCGGCTTGGACATGGCGGTTTCGGCAATTCTGTTTGACTGCTTCCAGATTTTCCCGGACAAAACTGGCATCAAGCATGGTATATCCCAACGACTACAAGAGTTCGAATGCGTCCTGAACGTCACTTTATCAAGCATCGTCAGGACGCCAACTGAGAGAACAGCATCAGCGAACGGATTACGCACGAGAAACAGACTGCCCTCGCCGCGCCCGATAGACAAGGCTCAGGCGGCGACCAGCCCCTGAAGATGGAAAGAAGCGTTCAACATCCGAACGACCGTCTGGCCATCTTCGCGTGTTACCAGAGAGATGCCGCAGTTTTCGAGCCGCACGTGATGTGCCAATTGCATGGGCAAACCGAGAACGCCGGCCAGATAAGTTCGGTTGACGACATGGTGAGCGACTACCAGGATGCTTTCGCCTTCATGCTTCTTCCACAGCTGTTCCAAAGCTCGCGAAACGCGGTTGTAAACTTGCTGGAATGTTTCGCCGCCGGGATAGCCGAACCGGGAAGGATCGGCATGAAACTGTCTGTAAGCCTCGGGGTATTGTTTTTCGATTTCGACCCAGTCAAGTCCTTCCCACTCGCCGGCGTCGCACTCGATGAGATCGTCCAGCGGAATGGGTTGGATGCCGTGCGGCTCGCTGATGATGGCGGCTGTATCGAACGCCCGTTTCAGAGGGCTGGTATAACAGATATCGATGGGATGAACCGCCAAAAGATTGCGTGTCAATTCCGCCTGGCGAACGCCAACAGGATCGAGAGGTTGATCCTGGCCTCGTCCCTGGAGCCGATAGGGACGGGCTAGATTCGCTGCGGTAGCACCGTGTCGCAGCAGGTACAACGTCGTCCGCATGGCCCATTCCTTTTCGAGCCAAGGATGGAGATCGCATTGTCGGGAAGATCGGCGTTCGTCTAGCCAGAGGCTATTTCTTCTTTTCCGCCCCTTCAGCAGCCGCCGCTGCCGCCTGGACCTTATCTTCTTTGGTCTTCTTGCTCTTCTTGAGGGAGACTTTGACGACTTTCACCTTGGGCAAGCCATAGGGACTTCGCCCTTCGGCCCAGCGCTCTTCGTCGATCAACTTCATGATCCGTTCGGCGCGGGTCAATACGCTCCGGGTTCGCTGCAAGCTGTTTTTGGGGCGGAGACTTTTATCAATCGACATCGTACTACCCTTTTTACCCGAATCGACAAGTAGTTTGATGATATTGATTCTCGACTCCCAGGACAAGGGCGTAAGCTGTCCGTTCTCAACAGGGGTTCGGCCCCGACGGGCTGGGGCCTTTATTGTTCATTTGGTTTCCGGGGCAGCGGTTGGTTGGGTGATGGGAGTGGAGGAAGATTCGAACTCGATTACATGCACTCGTCCACGATCATCGACTTCGGCTTTGGCTGAGAGAACGGACGTATCGCCCAGAACCTCGGCAGCCAGCGCCTGGTAATCCTGGGCGCCGTTGCAATGGGGTGCGTAACTGAAAATGGACTGACCAAAACTCGGACACTCGGCAAGTTTGATATTCCGCCGAATTCGGGTTTCAAAAATCCGGGCGTTGGCCCAGGGGACGGCCTGGCTTTGGCCTCGCTCGAGAAAGGAACGCAGGTCCTCGGTTACCTCCTGAGCCAGGCGTGTGTTGGCTTCGTACATGCACAGGATGATGCCGGTCACTTTCAATCCGGGATTGATCCGGCGGGCGACTAGCGAGGTCGTTTCCAAGAGTTTGCTCAGTCCGTGCAAGGCGAGGAAATGCGGCTGCAAAGGAATAAAGACCTCGGAGGCGGCAGCCAGGGCGTTGAGCGTAAGAACCCCCAGAGAGGGAGCACAATCGATCAGGATGAAATCGAAGTTGCCTTCGTCCTGGTGGAGCAGGTCGCGGAGGATGACTTCGCGGCCAACGACACCTGACAATTCGACTTCTGCTGCGGCCAGATTAATGTCGGAACCGACCAGCCAAAGGCGGTCCTCGATTTTTCGACGCACTTCGGCGAGCGGTCGGGTGTCCGTAAGGACGTCATAGATGGACGGGGCCTTGCCATCAGGATTGACGCCGAGATGCGTGGTAGCATGGGCCTGAGGATCGAGATCGATGACGCAAATACGCTGTCCTGCCCGAGCCAAAGCGGCGGCGAGGTTGACTGCGGTTGTCGTTTTGCCGACTCCACCTTTTTGGTTCAAAATCGCGATCCGTCGCATCGAAATTCCTCGCTTCCTGCCGGGTCCAAATCCATTCGTCGTATTATAAAATGGATGCCGTGGGGGCGAAACCCCAACAACGAATCGGCAAAGATCGGTAAGGGTCGTTGTCAAAATGCGGCGAAAGTCGCCACAATTCAGGTGTCGAAAAGATGCACAAACTCCATTGGCTGGCGAAACGACACTAGGCCAGCGATTTTTGACTTTAAGCGACCCATCGGGTACATTGCAGTCGGCGTTTCGCCAGATGTTGTTGTGCCTTTTCTGCGTGAGGCCCAGATCGTGTCACATCATGCGTTGTCTTTAGCAGCGGGGCAGGAACTTTGTCCCGGCTACAAACTCATCCGTTTGCTGGGCAAAGGGGGGTATGGCAGCGTATGGGAAGTCGACGCCAATGGCCGAACGGTCGCACTCAAGTTTCTGGAAACTTCCAACGACGAGGCGGCCATCAAGGAGATTCGGGCCATCCAGGCTGTCAAGCAATTGCATCACCCGAATCTGGTGCCAATCGAACAAGTCTGGGCACAAAGCGGCCATGTCATCGTGACCATGCCCTTAGCCGATGGCAGCGTACTCGACCTTTACGAGGCCTGTTTGGAGGAATTCGGCACACCGATGAAACCGGACGAGGTGTTGCCAATGCTTGCCCAAGCGGCGGCTGGACTCGATTTTCTCAACAAACGCCAGCACATCATCGACGGCCGACGTGTTGCTATCCAACACTGTGATATCAAACCAAGCAACTTGCTGCTTTTCGGTGACAAAGTCAAAATCTGCGACTTCGGCCTGTCGACCATCACCACGACGACTGTCCGCTTCCACCGCCGGGCCGGCACTCTCGCTTATGCCGCCCCGGAAGTTTTTCAGGGCAGGCTTAGCGACCATACCGACCAGTACGCTCTTGCGGTCTCCTACTGCCAGTTGGTCAGCGGCAAGTTCCCTTTCCATGATACGCCCAGCAAGTTTACGGAAGATTACGTCCGACCGGCACCCGATCTGTCGATGCTGGCCGAAGCGGAACGCCCCATCATCGCGAGGGCATTGTCGCCAGTGCCGCAGCAGCGTTATCCCACCTGCCAGGAACTCATCAACGAACTGAAACGGGCCAACGGACTGTAGGCTCGTGATTTGCTATTTTTCCAAAGTTTTCTTCATCCGATCCGTCGCACGACACGTATACTAAATGTAGGTCGATTCACTGGCTACTGCAGTGGACATTGTAGTCGCGCGCGATGATTAGGACGAACCGCGCGAAGGATGCATTCCGATGTGCTGATGTATCCTGTCCAAGGAGCGAATGATGATGAAGCAATTGACTTTAGAAGAGCGGCAAGAAATTTTTCAGCAGTTGGTCAAGCAGCAGGACAAGGGGCTGCCGATTCCGCGGTCTCGGCAAATCGTGGCACGGGAATTCCAGATCACTGAAGCACAAGTGCGCGCAATCGAAAACGAAGGTCTGGAAAAAGAATGGCCCCCGTTGAGTGCCTAGTCCGCGCCCTCTCCTTTCTGCACGGCATGTCCATGCCGATTCCTCTGCCCCTATCGTTCATCGTGGACAAGAGCCAACGCCTATGTTACACCGGATGGTAATTCCAGCCAAATTCCATCCGCGGAGTAATGGCGATGTGCAGAATGTCCACGATGGCGGCTTGGTGTGCGGTCAGCACCTTATTCCTTCCTCTTGGTCGCGCTGACGAGGCGAAAACGATCCTGCGAAACCTTGGCGGCCAGCGCGCTCTGGTCGTATTGGTCGGCACAGGTTGGGGCAAAACAGCCATCGCTTTGGCCAAACAAAGCGAATCGCTTGTTTATCTTCAAACGCCTGACGAAAGCGATGCTGTCAAAGCGCGAACATTGGCCTATGACACCGGCTTGCTTGGTGTGCGCGTCTTTGTCGATACGGGAAATACCGATCGAATTCATCTCGCAGACAACCTCGCCGATGCTGTCGCTATTCGCCAGGTTCGGACGCCCCGTGCGGAACTTCTCCGCGTCGTTCGTCCTGGCGGCAAACTCTTTCTTGGCGACAAAATTGTTGAAAAACCCGTCCCCGATGGGATCGACGACTGGTCCCATCCCTATCATGGCCCCGATAACAATCCGCTGTCCAAAGATCGTCTGGCCCGTGCACCGTACCTGACGCAGTTTTTGGCCACGCCGTGGTATGGCCCAATGCCGGAAGTTACCCTTTCTTCCGCTGGCCGCCTCTTCAAGGCATTCGGCCATCTCGCTTTCAAGAAACGCGAATGGGCTATGCTCAGCAAGCTCGTCGTGCTCAACGGCTACAACGGCATTCGGCTTTGGGAGCGCGATCTGGTCCCTGGTTTCATGATCCACCGCAATACCATGATTGCCACTCCCGACATCTTCTATCTGGCCGACCATCAGTCGTGCAAACTACTCGACGCCGCCACTGGCAAACTTCTCGATGAAATCGTTGTGCCCGAAGGCATTTCGGATGGGCCGGTTTGGAAATGGATGGCGCTTCAAGATGGTGTGCTTTATGCGCTAGTCGGCGAAAACGAAAAACTGCATCCGGTTCATAAGGGAACACGCACGCAAACCGGCTGGCCATGGGCCACGGTCCGCCAGACGTATGGCGGGTATCTCGAAACCTGGGGCTTTGGCCGGACCCTTTTCGCCATGAACCCCAAGACGAAAAAGATGCATTGGGTCAAACGTTTCGACGATCGCATCGACAGCCGGGCTGTCTGCATGGCCAACGGCCGTATTTTCCTTTATAGCCACGGCAAATGGATCAAGGCTATCGACTCCCGGACGGGCAAGCCTTTGTGGCATACGGCAGATCAAACCATTCTCGATGCCATCGGCGAGCACGACCCGGCTCAGAATCCACGTCTTGGCTACGCCACCAGCGTCTACGCCAAATGCAACGATAAGGGACTCTATTTTGCCGGACCGCAACGGCGCAAACTTGTCGCCATCGATGCCCGAACCGGAAAGCTCATGTGGATCCATGAGGATGGCAACGTCCAACTCGTTCTTCGCGACGATGGCCTTTATGCCATGGGCCGCTTGAATACCAGCAAAAAACTCGATTACCTGACCGGCAAAATGCTGGCCGATTTGCAGTGTTTTCGCGGCAACTGCACTCGCGCCACCGGAACCATCGACAGCATCTTCGCCCGTGGTTACCGCCATTCAGGCACCCTCCGCTTTGACGTCAACGACAACAAACCGCATCGGCTTCCAGGTATGCGACCCGCTTGCCAGGATGGAGTCGTCGTCGCCAACGGCCTGCTCTATTGGGGGCCCTGGATGTGCGACTGCAATCATTCGCTCGTCGGGGTCATCTCGCTCGGACCGGCTGGCCAGTTCAACTTCCAGGCCAAAGCGAATGAACGAGAACGGCTTCAGTCTTACGGCATCCAAGACGTTCAGCCCGTGAAAAGTGATGAAAAGGACTGGCCGACTTATCGCCAAAACGTTCTGCGGTCGGGTCACACTCCCGTGCCTCTTGCGAAAACGGCAACTTTGCAATGGCAATTCACCCCACCGGCGCAGGTGACGCCGACTGCACCGATCGCAGTTGCTGATTTTACTTATGTTGCCAGCAGTGACGGCGTGGTGCATGCTTTTGATTCGAAAACAGGCCAAGAACGCTGGCATGCCTTCACTGGTGGTCCCATTTCGTATCCGCCCGCGGTTTGGCAAGGTCGGCTCTTCGTCGGTTCGGGCGATGGTTACGTCTATGCTTTCGATGCCCAGAATGGCCGCCAATTATGGCGTTTCCGTGCAGCCCCGGTTGAACGCCGAATCCCCGTCTATGGCAAACTCTGTTCGACCTGGCCTGTGGCCAGCGGCGTCCTCGTGCACGAGGGCATCCTCTATGCCGCCGCAGGCATCATTTGCCACGACGGCACCCACGTTTACGCTCTCGATGCCAAAAGTGGAAAACTCCTCTGGCAAAACAACGAATCGGGAAGCCTGGCCGGTGAAGGGGAAGTCGTCGGCGTTAGCGTCCAAGGCCATTTGCTCTTCCACGATGGCAAACTCTATTTGGCGGGCGGCAACGTCGTCTCTCCCGCCATCTACGATGCCAGGACAGGCCAATGCCTCAATGAGTTGAAAGCCAAACCGACGAAAACCCTCGACGATCACTGGCAAATGCAGCGCGCTTCGCGCGGCAGCGAGCTTTTCCTGGTCGAGGGCCGAGTGATCACTGCGGGAAGGATGCTCTATTCCCCCGTCGAGCGCGGACCGGCTTCTCGCTATCATGCCATGTACAGTTTGCAGGTCTCGGCTGGAAACACCGTTATCGAAGGTACGGACCAGCTGATCCAACGTGTCGAGCCGAAAGGACCCGACGGCAAACCGAAACGGATCTGGAAAGACACTCGCTTCGCGCAAACCGATGGTGTCGTGCTCGCGCAAAACGCCGTTGCAGTCATTGGCCGCCTTGCCGGACCAGCGCCGGAAGCTGAGACCCAACCCGCGCTCGTCGTCTTTGATTTGAGCGATGGTACCGTGCTTTCCAGTCGAAAACTCCCCGCGCCGCCGGCCAAGTGGGGTATTGCCATCGACCGATCCGGCCGGATTCTCGTGACACTTATCGACGGAAGAGTTCTATGCTTCGCTTAGACCTGTGCGGGACTGACCAGCGGCTTGAACTGGCCGTCTGCCGGGTCGTAGCAGAATACGTCGCCCGTTTCGAATTTGTAAACCCATCCGTGCAGCTTGAGTGAACCTTTTTCCAGGCGTTCGGCGACATAAGGATATGTTCGCAGGTTCTCGAGCTGTACCAGAACGTTTTCTTGGATTGTCGTCGCCAGCCGGGCTTCGCCTTCCAGTTGGTTGTACTTTTCCTCCACGAGGCGTCGTGTCGTCTCCGCGTGCTTCAGCCATTTGCGCACAAGCGGCAGGTTCTGTAACGTTTCCGGATTCAGTAATCCTTGCATCGCTCCGCAATGCGAGTGCCCGCACACCACGATATGTTGGACATTCAATACCACCACAGCGTATTCGATCGTCGCCCCGACCCCGCCGTTCGACTCCTCATAAACCGGTACCAGATTGCCCGCATTGCGGAGGACGAACAAATCGCCAGGCTTCGCTTGCAAAAAAAGGTTTGGGTCAACCCGCGAATCGGAACAGGTAATGAATAACGCTTCCGGTTGCTGACCGGCTTTGAGCGATTCAAATAGCTCGCGATCGGAACTAAAAACATGTTCACGAAATTTGTGCAAACCGTGCAGCAGTTTTTGCATGGCTGGTTCCTTTTGTGGGGACCGTAAGACACAACTTCCCCTATTCTATAGGCATCGGCTAGCCTTTTTTCAACAAAGCCTGTTCTTGCGGATGAAATTTCATGAAAATCACTGATGTTCGCGCCGTGCAGCCAGTGGCCCCAGGGTCGCCTCCCGATTGGCGGACCAGCTTGGGCCAAATTCTCGTCGCCATCGATACCGACGCCGGTCTGACAGGCTACGGCGTCGGCGGCGGCGGATTGGCGGGAATTCACGTCGTTCGTTCCGTTCTTCGCGACATTCTCTTGGATCAAGACCCCGAACCCGTGGAACTGCATTGGCAGCGCATGTACCGGGCGACCCTTCCGTTCGGCCAGAAAGGCCTGGCTATCATGGCCCTTAGTGGCGTCGATCTGGCACTTTGGGACTTGCGTGGCAAGGCGCGGAAAGAACCTGTCGCTTGCCTGCTCGGCGGAAAAGTCGGCCAGCCTATTCCAACGTATATAACGCTTTGGGATGAAGTGCCTGCGGAAATGGTCAACCAGCATCGGGCCTTCAAGTTGCACATCCATAGCCCGAACGTCACCGAAGTCGCCGACCGTATTGAGAAAACACGCCGCCTGTTAGGACCAGACATCCCACTAATGGTTGACGCCTGGATGAGTTGGGACCTTGACACGACACTAGACCTCGCCGACAGGATCAAGACCTTGAACATCGCTTGGATCGAAGAGCCGTTGCCGATCGACGATTTGGCTGGTTACGATGAGTTGAGCCGGCGGTGCCCAATTCCGATTGCTGGCGGCGAACACGAATTTACTGCGGCAGGATTTCGCGACTGGATCGATCACCGGCGGCACCAAATCGTGCAACCCGATATCTGCTGGTGCGGAGGCATGACTGAAGTTGTCAAGATCTTCGAGATGGCGAAACAAGGCGGCGTCGGGGTTTGCCTGCATCGCGGTGCCGAAATCTGGGGACTGCACGCTATCGCTGCCCTTGATGACAATCCGCTTGCCGAGTCGGGGCGCCCCTGGATGACCTGGGTCGGCGGTCAGCCTCCTATCGAAAACGGATACATCCGCCTTGACGACCGCCCTGGTTTCGGAGTCGACATCGACGAAGATCGGTTGCACTTGCTTTACGCATGATTGCCAGAAGGAATAAAGACCATGTATCGAGTTCTTGCCCTATTCTTGTCACTTGCGTTAGTGCCCTCTTTTCGAGCCGACGAATGGGAACAGAAGCGTCTGGACAATTGGCATCAATGGCGGGGCCCCTTGGCCAATGGTTTTTGTCCCAAGGGCGATCCGCCCATTCGCTGGAGTGAGAAAAGCAATATCAAATGGAAAGCACCCCTACCCGGTCGGGGAAGTTCGACGCCGATTATCTGGCAAGATAATGTCTTCATTCTTGCCGCCATCGATACTGGACGCCAGGCGACTCCCAAAGATATTCCCAAACCCGATCCACGATACGAAAAACGAACGAAAGCCCCAACCACGTATCACGAATTCATCGTTTTGTGCTTCGATCGCCAAACAGGCAAAGAACGCTGGCGGCGAGTGGCTGCCAAACGTGTTCCGCATGAAGGAGTCCACCCGACGCATTCCTACGCTGGCTTTTCGCCTGTAACGGACGGGCAATTTCTCTACGTTTCTTTTGGATCCTATGGCGTTTACTGTTACGACTTCGATGGCAATCTCAAATGGCAGCGCGAGTTTGGCCGAATGGAGACGCGACGCGGTTGGGGTGAAGCGTCATCGCCAGCATTGCACAAGGGTACGCTGGTCATTACTTGGGACCACGAAGGGCCGTCGTTCATCACGGCCCTGGATGCCCGGACCGGCAAGACCCGCTGGCGCCAAGACCGCGACGAAGTCACCTCCTGGGCTACACCGCTGATCGTCGATTTTCAGGGACGCAGCCAGGTCATCGTCAATGCCACCAATCGGGTGCGCAGCTATGATCTGAATACGGGCGAAGTGATCTGGGAGTGCGGCGGCCAAACGGTCAATGTCATTCCTTCGCCCATAGCATGCGGCGACTTCGTCGTCTGCATGAGCGGCTACCAGGGCAGTTGCGCCAAAGCCATTCCACTCCATTCAAAAGGAGATGTGACGGACAAAGCGATCTGGCAACTGACTCGCGGCACGCCGTACGTTCCTTCCCCGCTGCTTTTGAAAGAGCGCATTTATTTCACCCAAAGCAACGCTCCGATTTTAACGTCGGTGGAGGCCAAGACCGGCAAGATCGTTCTCCATCGTGAAAGGCTGCCCGGCCTGCGAAGCCTTTACGCTTCACCGGTGGGAGTAAAAGACCGTATCTATATCGTGGACCGGGACGGAACGACAGCCGTCATCCAGCATGCCGACGCATTGAAAGTTCTCTCTGTCAATCGCCTTGACGACGGCATCGATGCCTCGCCGGCGATCGCTGGGGATGAATTGTTCCTTCGAGGGGCACAGCATCTGTATTGCATTGCGGAATGAAAACTCGATCGGTCAGCGGGTTAGTGTGGCGACTTTTGGGAGTGCAGCCGTGCGGTCAGTTCATCCTCAGAGATGAGATCTCCCCTGCTAGCGGTTTCGTTCGTCTGGCAGCCGTGGCTGCAGCAACTCTTTTTTCCGTGCAGTATCCCCCAAAGCGAACGCACGATATAAGCCGCCGCCAGAGCGACGAGCACGATGACACCGGCCATTTGCCCATCGAATGCCACGGGTCTTCCTTTAACCAAGAAGCCAGGTACCCACGTGATATGTAACGAAGGCTCCAACGTAAGCCAGCGCCGTCATATAGACGAACGTGAAGACGGGCCAACTCCATGAGTTCGTTTCCCGTTTGATAACTGCCAGCGTTGCTGCACACTGGCAGCACAACGCGAAGAACACCATGACGGACAACGCCACCGGAATAGTAAAGATTTTCTTCTGCGGTGCTTTCTCCCAGGTCGCACTGCGCAGCGATTCATGCAGCGAAGACGATTCTTCGTCGACATCGTCGCCAACGTTGTAGATGATTCCCAGTGTGCCGACGATCACTTCGCGTGCCGGGAAACTGGCGAGCGTAGCCATGCCGAGCCGCCAATCCCATCCCAAAGGCTCGACGATTGGTTCAACGGCATGGCCCATCCGCCCCAGGATGCTTTGCCGTTTCCAATCGCCACGCACCTGGTTGAGTTCGTTTTGCTTAGCATCGATTTTGTTTTTCAGTTCTTCCGAATCTTTGGTTTCCGATTCGGCAAGCTCGGCCAACTCCGCTTCGAGCTGGACGACGCGAACGTCATAGTAGCCGCCTTTCGGGTCGGTTCGAGGAAAATACAGCAACGCCCAGATGATGATCATCGTGGCCAGGATGATCGAACCGGCACGGTGGAGGAATTCCCAGCCGGCGTCCTGAACTCGGCGAAGAACGGTCCGGGGTGACGGCCACTTGTACGTTGGCATTTCCATGATAAAGGTAGGCGTTTCACCGCGCAACAAGGTGCCTTTTAAAGCCCAGGCCACCATCGGTGCTACGATGATCCCGAGCAGGTACATGCCGAAAAGCGTCAACCCGGGAACCCACCACGCGTGTCCTTGAGTCAGAAAGGCAGCGATAATCAGGTTGTAGACGGGCAAACGCGCCGAGCAGCTCATCAGCGGGGCCACCAGGATCGTCGCGAGGCGATCGCGGCGATTCTCGATGACCCGCGTCGCCAAGATGCCCGGAACAGCACACGCGATGGATGACAGCATCGGGATAAACGACTTGCCGCTCAAGCCGCACCTGGCCATCAAGCGATCCATCAAGAAGGCGGCCCGGGCCATATAACCGCTGTCTTCCAAGACGGCGATAAAGGCGAACAATATCAGAATCTGGGGCAGAAAGATGATGACGCCGCCTACTCCCTCGATGATCCCGTCACGCAACAGGCTGGTCAATGGTCCGGGTGGAAGTTGCGTTGCGACCCAACCGGAAAGCGCCTCTTTCCCGGCATCGATCAAGTCCATCAAGGGCGTGGCCCATGTGAAGATCGATTGGAAAACGACGAACATGACGGCAAGGAACAACAGCGTGCCCCAAAGGGGATGGGTGATAATCTGATCGCACCGGTCGGTCCACGTGACAGGACGAACTTCCGGACGATGAAGGCAGTTGGAAGTCACCTGGCGAATCCAGGCATAACGACTGCGCGCTTCCAGGCCGATCAGCGTTGAGCCATTGTTCGCCAGCCGTTCCCGTGCCGCATGTACAGCGCGAATAAAGTCTTCCCCGTAGCGTTGGCGGAATCGGCTCTCTTCGAGATCGTTGCCGTCGACAAGCAAGCGGCGAATCATGAAAGGACGTTCGCCATTGGTTGCCTGTTGCAAAGAAGCGACTTCTGCTTCGAAGAGCTCGGGAAATATCGCTGGAGGGGAGGGGCGGGTAGCGTGGACGGCATCGGCGAGGGCCGCTTTGAGCGTTTCCAGCCCTTTCTGCTTGTTCGCCTGGATCGGCACCACGGGCACACCCAGCGTTTGCGCAAGTTGGTCACAGTCGACACGGAGTCCCTGCTGCTCGGCGACGTCCATCATGTTCAAGGCGAGGACCACAGGAACGCCGATTTCGAGAATTTGCGAAGTTAAATACAAGTTGCGTTCGAGATTGGAAGCGTCAGCGATAACGAGGATGACATCAGGCGGCTCTTCTTCATCGCTTTGTCCGAGAATGATTTCGACGGCAACCATTTCGTCGGGACTGCGGGGCGCCAAACTATAGGTCCCAGGAAGGTCGATGATTTCGAAATGGTTGCCGTTGAATTCGAATGACCCTTTCTTGGTTTCGATCGTCACGCCCGGGTAGTTGCCGACGTGTTGCCACAGTCCAGCGAGGGCATTAAAGAGGGTAGACTTGCCGGTATTGGGATTGCCGACGAGAGCGACACGAATGGTTCGAGCCGTAGTAGACGTCATGGGGGTTCTCGTTAAGCCACAAGTGAGACCAGAACGCGGGACGCCTCTTGTTTACGCAGGCACAGGCGATAATCGCGCAAGCGAATCTGGATGGGATCTCCCAGCGGCGCGATGCCGATCACTTCGACGATTTCTCCTTCGAGTAATCCCATTTCAAAAAGGCGGGAAACAATCGCGTCGTCTCCTTGGATGGCGTCGACGCAAACGCGTTGGCCAATTGGAATTTTGTCGAGGGATAAAGCATTCATAAGCACGCCGAAGCTAGTTGTTGAGACTCAATCTCATTCTAGTCGGCACGGCGCAGGCGTCAAGCGGCCCCGCACACAAATCCCTGTTTATTTCTTTGGCCATTCCACGATGCGAATATTCCGGAAGCTCAAATCCGTTGTCGGATCGTGACCTTGAAAACTGATCGCACCCTTGCCCAGCTTCGTTCCTTTGCGGGCGTTTTCGTTCGGCGGCCTGGTATCCACGAAGTCCGTTACCTGGTAACCGTTTACCCAAGTCGCCAGATGGTTCCCGTCGGCCAGAATAGTCATCGTAAACCATTCGTTATCGTTGGCCACCACCTTGCGCGCTGGTTGCCGGCGATAGATACCGCCCGTTCCAAAGTCCACGGGTTTGGTGCGATCGTCTCCTTGCCATTGGTTGCGGATTTGGGCTTCATACCCGGCCCAGAATTGACCAGGGAGGCAACGGAAGAACACCCCACTGTTCAGATGCTTGCCGTTGGTGCGAATTTGCAACTGCAACAAAAAATTGTCCCATTGGCCCACTGTCTGGATATCGCCTGGTCCATTTTTGATGTTCAGCTCGCCTTTTTTCGTCACGCTGAAAACGGACTTGCGATTGGGAAAGATTTTCCAGCCGTCGAGATCTTTCCCGTTAAAAAGCGGCGTCATGCCAAGCGGTCGGAATCTGACGTTGCGGACAAAAAGGAGGCTGCCGTCCGGAACTTCGAACGCCAAAGGCCGGACGGGCTCGGGCTTGTCCGTTCGGCCATCATTGTTCCAACGAATCGTAAGAAATTTATTCTCGGCGGTTTCGTCGAGCGTGGTCCAGCCTTTCGGCGCCCAGACTTTGGGTGGTTGTTTGCCGCCCCACTTTACTTCCATGGAAAACGCGTAGGCGTTGCCTGCGCG
Organism: Gemmatales bacterium; assembly: GCA_026004675.1. Classification (GTDB taxonomy): domain Bacteria; phylum Planctomycetota; class Planctomycetia; order Gemmatales; family Gemmataceae; genus BPJP01. Next base: position 75,198 of record BPJP01000014.1, on the reverse strand, counting down.
CCAGGGAAAACGCGTTGTCGTTTGCGCTTTGGTTGCCTTGTTGCCGCCCAGGACCAGGGTGCCGTCTTGGACTTTGGCCTCGCCATCGATTTTCCAGCCAAACGTCGTTTCGCCATCGAAAAGAAGAATCCAGCCGTCGGCGATTTCGTCCGGCTTCAAAATTCCGGTCCTGTCAGCGGCAAGGATCGAGGGAGAAAGGACACAAATGACAAAGACGGCCAGTGCGAGTCTCACGGAAATTCTGTTCTTGGTCATCGCTGATCACAGGTAGGGAAACGGAATGCAGACCTCATCTCACAAAAGTCTATAAAGTTGACGGCGTCTTGAAAACGAATTTCGCACAAGGCGAGCGAAGCCGGTCGTTTGCATGATACATTATCCTTGGGGAACCGAGTCATCAGGACACGCGGGATGACGGATCGAATAGCATCGGGACGGGGTACACGAGGGGAACGCGCTTTGTCTGGTCTGACGCGCGAACTCGACGATTTTCGGCCGGTGGGCACAATAACATTGGTCAACCATCCAAACTGACAAAGTTTCGAGGCTAAACGATGAAAAACAGTTTTGCTAGTGCATCCACTTTGACTGTCGACGGCAAAACATACCAGATTCACCGCATCGATGCTGTTGCCAAAAAGTTTCCCCAAGTCCACCGTTTGCCCTATTCATTGAAGATTCTGCTGGAGAATTTGTTGCGCACAGAAGACGGCGTTGTCGTCACCGCTGGCGAAATTGAAAAATTGGCATGTTGGGATGCGAAAGCGATCCCCAGTCACGAAATAGCTTTCACCCCAAGCCGGGTCTTGATGCAGGATTTCACCGGCGTACCGGCTGTTGTTGACCTGGCCGCTATGCGCGACGCCATGAAACGCATGGGAGGCGATCCGCGGCGCATCAATCCCTTGCAACCCGCCGAACTCGTCATTGATCACTCGGTACAAGTCGACAGTTTCGGCTCGCCCGATTCGTTTTTGCGCAACGCCGAACTGGAGTTTCAACGCAACCGCGAACGTTATCTGTTCCTTCGCTGGGGCCAGACAGCCTTTCACAACTTCAAAGTCGTGCCGCCCGACACCGGCATTGTTCATCAGGTGAACCTGGAATATCTCGCCCGAGTCGTTTTCGTCAAAGAAGCCGAGGGAAAACTTTTCGCCTATCCCGATACCCTCGTCGGCACCGATTCGCACACGACGATGATCAACGGGCTTGGTGTTCTGGGGTGGGGAGTCGGCGGAATCGAAGCGGAAGCCGCCATGCTCGGCCAGCCGGTTTCGATGCTCATCCCTCAAGTCGTTGGTTTCAAACTTACTGGCAAACTTACCGAAGGAGCCACCGCTACGGACCTGGTGTTAACCGTGGTTCAGATGCTTCGGCAAAAAGGAGTGGTGGGCAAGTTCGTCGAATTCTTCGGTGACGGGCTTGCCGATTTGCCTTTAGCCGACCGCGCCACCATCGCCAACATGGCGCCGGAGTATGGCGCCACCTGCGGCATTTTTCCCGTCGACAACGAGACCCTCCGTTACCTTCGGTTGACGGGCCGGTCCGAAGAACAAATCAAACTGGTCGAAGCCTACACGAAGGAACAAGGAATGTTCCGCGACACGAATGCGCCGGAAGCGGTTTATAGCGACACGTTGGAGTTGGACTTGTCCACCGTCGAGCCGTGCATCGCCGGACCGAGCCGCCCGCAAGACCGTATCCCCCTTTGCGACGCCAAACGCGCCTTTCAGGAAGTGCTGCCCAAATTGAAGAAACCCGGCAGCAATGGCACAGGGGGCGGCCGACTGCAGCATGGCTCGGTGGTCATTGCGGCCATTACCAGCTGCACCAACACCTCGAATCCGTCCGTGTTGATCGCTGCCGGCCTTTTGGCCAAGAAAGCCGTCGAGCACGGTTTGCGTTCCAAACCGTGGGTTAAAACCAGTCTGGCACCCGGCTCGAAGGTCGTCACCGATTATCTGATTGAAGCCGGTCTAATGCGCTATCTGGAACAGCTCGGTTTTTACCTCGTCGGCTACGGGTGCACGACTTGCATAGGCAACAGTGGCCCCTTGCCCGCTGACGTGTCCAAGGAAATCGCCGACAAGAACCTTGTTGTTGCGGCGGTTTTAAGCGGCAACCGGAATTTTGAAGGACGGGTCCAATCGGAAGTCCGAGCCAATTATCTTGCGTCACCTCCCCTGGTCGTTGCCTACGCACTGGCAGGCACCGTCGATATCGACCTGTACAACGAACCGCTGGGGCGGGACAACGACGGCAAGCCAGTTTTCTTGCGCGACATCTGGCCCAGCCAGCAGGAAATCCAACAGGCTATCGAAAAGTCGATCCATTCCGGGATGTTCATTAAGGAATATAGCGAAGTCTTTCTCGGCGATGACCGTTGGCGCAGCCTGCAGGTGCCGCAGAGCGAGTTGTATCAGTGGGACGAGAAGTCGACTTATGTAAAACACCCTCCCTACTTCGAAGGGATGCAACGCGAGCCGGGGCCGATTGAGGATATCAAGGGCGCCCGCGTACTCGCACTGCTTGGCGACAGCATCACGACCGACCATATTTCTCCAGCAGGGGCGATCAAGGCCGACAGTCCTGCCGGACGCTATCTGATCGAGCATGGCGTCGCTGTCGAGGACTTCAATTCTTATGGTTCGCGCCGAGGAAATCACGAAGTGATGATGCGCGGCACATTCGCTAACGTCCGCCTCAAGAACCTGCTTGCTCCCGGGACCGAGGGAGGGGTGACGCGGCACTTTCCAGATGGTCAGCTCATGTCGATCTTCGACGCTGCCATGAAATATCGCGAAGAAGGGGTGCCTCTGGTGGTAGTGGCTGGCAAAGAATACGGTTCCGGTTCGTCTCGTGACTGGGCCGCAAAGGGACCTCGGCTGTTAGGCGTTCGCGCTGTCATTGCTGAGAGCTTCGAACGTATCCACCGCAGCAACCTCGTCGGTATGGGCATTCTGCCGCTGCAATTCCCTGAGGGGAAGAATGCCTCTGTGCTGGGACTTGAAGGGGACGAGGTCTTTGACATCGAAGGATTGGCCGGTGTGCTGAAGCCGGAAGGCTATACAGCAGGACGCGACATCACCGTGAAGGCGAAGAAAGCGAACGGAGCAGTCGTCGAATTTCCCGCTATCATCCGCATCGACACGCCCAACGAGGTGCTTTACTATCAGCATGGCGGCATCCTGCATTTCGTCTTGAGGCAGCTACTGGATTAGAACCCGAGGTCGAAAGGGGAGACAGAGCGTTTGCGAAAGAGGCGTTAACGCGAACAGGGAGCCAATAGTGGAAATTCGGAATTATCAAGCTGGCGACGAAAAACATCAAGCGGAGGTATACAACGAAGCGGCTGCTGATCTGCCTGGCTTCAAGCCTGCGACGGTGGCCGAGGTAGAACGCCGCTGCCAGGCACGCGGTTTCGATCCGGCATCTCGTTTTTATGCTGTCGAAAATGGACGGATCGTCGCCTATGCGATGTTCAACGCCAACGGCAGGGTCAATTTTCCTTGGTGCCGGCCCGGTTTCGAACATGCCAGGCAGCCGCTGTTTGACAAAGTCATTCAGGCGCTGAAAGATCGCGGCGTGCAGACAGTTTTTGCCGCTTATCGGTCCGATTGGACGGAACAGTGGGAATTTTTTCAAAGCCAGGGCTTTGCCAAAAAGCGTGACATGCTCAATTACGTGCTGGAGCTGGCGAGCATGCCGACACGAACCAAGCAGCCGCCGGCAGTGACGCCGCTTCGCCGCGAGGATGTGCCGGCAATTTACCAGCTCGCGCCGCACGCATTACGGGCTGCGACCGCCGCCGAGTTGGAAAATCACTTATTCCGCAACCCCTATTTCTCTGCGGAATGTTGTTTCGTTCGGCGAAATTCGGATGGCACACCCAACTCGATCGGTATTCTGATTCAAAATGCCGACTATGCGGATCCCCGGCAGGTTGATCCGCAAGCGCCGTGTTATCGCCTCGGCGCATTCGGAACGGAAGGCATGAACACCAAACGGATTCGAGGGCTATTCAGTTTTCTCGCGCCCGATGACGAGCATTTGATGCCGCGGGGGCTTGCCCTTTTGGAGACCGCTGCCAGCAAAGCCGAAGAACGCAATCTGACGGTCCTTGCTGGCCAGGTTCCATCCGATGCGCCTCATCTCGTCGCTTTTTACGACGCCTTTTTTCAAAAACAAGGCTCGTTCCCAGTGTATGAACGAACGCTTGGCTAAGTTTGCCGCCGTTCAGCGGAGAATGAGGGCGTCAGCGATATCGAGATCGAACGTATAGACGCGTTTCTCTTCGGTCGACTCAACCTTCAGCGGTTTGCCGCTCGCGAGAGTGGCTTTTTGAGGCGCCGGAACGTTAATCTCGACGCGCAGGCCTTTCACCGGATTCGGCGTCCAATTCACGAGAGGGATCACGACGCCGACCTTGGATTCGATGACTGTCGTTTCGACCAGCGGCTGGGTGCAGCGAACCGGAGGCACAAGCCTGACGGCGGCGGAACCGATGAGCTGACCGACGGCGGAATCGAATGCCGTCGGCAAAAAGTGAACCATGGCATCATCCGTGGCACCACGATCGACGGGACGTTTTGGAACAGCGGGTTTGTAATAGCTCAAACCGGGCAAGAAAGCGCAATAAACCGTTTTGCCTTTGCCCGGTGTATTGGTCACGACTGCCGGGTTGCCATCAGCAAACGTTGCCGACACCTTCGCCGAGGTTGTCTTGATTCGGCTTCGAACTGCGATGACTGCTGACGGCGGATGATGGCCCCACACTACCTTGTCAATGGGCTTGGCAAAAGGCAAGTCTTGTTTGATCCATGTAATCTGGGCTTCGGGAGGAGCCTCCAAGGTCGTTTGGTCGATGCCGAAAAGTTTTCGCAGGACATCGTTCGGCCGGTTTCGTTCGTCGAACATACCAGCGCCGGCCGTCGCGAAAACGACGCCGCCTTTCTGCACCCAGCGAGCTATGGCTTCAGAAGCTCGCCGGGAAACATGCGCATCGGTCAAATAGAGAACCTTATATCGGTCGAGCGTGCCATCGTAGCAGTCGGGTTCCACGACAAAGTCGAGAGGGATTTGCTGATGGCGAATGGCGGTATAGAGGCTGCGTTTGGCAGCGGCAAACGATCCGTGGCTATCTCCCCAGATGTCCCCGGTTTCGCTGAACCACAATGCCGCCTCTGCTGGGCGAACACGACCCGTTTGGACAATGTCCTCGAACAAGCCATATTCACGAAAACTCTTTAGAATCATCACATACATTTCCGGATGATCCACATGGTTTTCGGTGTAGGCGACGTGGACAGGCCGAAACTCGAACAAATTGATGATCTTCATGCCGTGTCCCAACGCACTGAAAAAAAGACGTCGCCATGTGGCAGGCGTGTTGTTGGGCGCGTGCGGCATCACATAATAATGAATCTTTCGAATCGGTTTACCCTTCAAAGCAGCACGGAATTGATCGAGGTTGATGTTGTTCATCTGCGCCGTGCCGACAGCAACCTGCCAGATATAATCCTCGCTCCAAGGCATCGTCATACCGTCTCGGCGAAAGGTGCTGATCCATTTGTATGTTTCGCCGAGGAACATATGTTCGGTCGGGTAATGCGGCGAGTAATTGGCACCGATGCCGGCATTGGGCAGGTGCTTTCGCAGGATATCGGTACGCTGTTTAATGGCGCGAATCCCGAAGTCATAAAGATAGCGACGCGACCAGTAATACACCCCGGGCTTGGTTTTTTGCAGGCTGGGGTTGAGATCGTAATGGATTTTGCTGAAATCGCCACCAGCCGCCGGATCGACATCCGCGGGTTTGACGCCTTGTGTTTTCAGCCAGTCACGAAAGCCTTCATGCACTTTGGCGCCGCCTGGCTTGGGCAAACTGATCTCGTCACCCAAGCTGACGACGGCAATGTTCTTGCCGTTGAGCTTTTGGCAATAGTCGGCCAGTTTAGGCGTCGGAACGCCACGAACATCGATGTAGCCTCGCCCGTTGGGAGCGTCAGCGACTGGGTCGGTCAGGGCAAAGAGTTTTTTGAATTCGGCTACCGCCGAGGCGTGCTTGCCGTTGTCTAAGGGTGTAAACGTCGTTGCATAGATGGTCGTCAGCGAAGGAGTCTTGCCGTGCGGCGCCGGATTCGCTTTTTTGATCTCGTCCAAGAGATCGTACAGCACCTGATCCAACCTTCGCAGTCGTCGCGAATACCTGGTATCGCCGTCGGCGGCTAGTACCAGATCGCCTTCGCCGTCGAAGCGTGCGATACTTTCAATCTTCCCATTCGGACCTTTGAGGCCGAATTCAGCACGGTAGGGGCCGTTGCCCGTCCAGAACCATTGGCCATCGCTCAGCGAGTCCATGGTACTGCCGACTTCGGTCCAGGCGCTCGTCTGGCCGGGCTGGACGTCGATCTTGACCTGGGGCCATTTGCGGAGGTGAACCCAATAGGGAGAATGTTCCTGCCAGTTGCCCCCTCCCATCGCCTTCTTTCCTCGAAAGGTCAATGGCTTGCTGCCTCGGTTGGTGACACGCAACCACACATCGCCGGCTTGAGTGAGCATGCCATCGAGAGGGAGATAGTTTTCTTTTTCGATGCGCATGCGAACTTGCTCGACATCGGTGGTAAGCATGACGAGGTCAATGTTTCGGCGTGCAGCCGGTTCAGGCTGTTTGCCGGCCAGCAAGGTGATCTCAGCCGGGCCTTTTTGCAAGTTGGCGAAGGCATCGTGACCTTCCCAAACGATATTTTCGACGGCACCCCAACTCCAGCCGACTTCCTTTTTGAGTTTTTGTCGAAACGCCCAGATTTTGACATTGTCGCGAGCGCCATAAAGACGATCCAAGACGCGCTGTCCCTGCTGTTCGATGCGAACCCGAAATTGCGTCTCAAAGCGGAAGGCTGCTTCGTAGCGGACCAGCACCAGGTATTTGCCGGCTTTCGGCACGTCGACCTGAATCGTAGCGGCGCTTTCCTCACATTGTTCCGGTGCACCGAGAAATGCTTGTCGGCTAAGAAATGAATTGGCAAACGTGGCAGCATAATAATTCGTTCCGAACGGTTTCGCTTGCCATCCCGGAGAGCGCACTTGGAATTCTTCCCCCTCGCAAATGAGCAGCCCATCGGGCTGGGAAGAAACCACCGGGCGGGTTTTGCCGAACTTCTGCGCTTCGCGCGTGAAGTCATCCGCGGCTGGCACCGACGAAGCGAAACAAAGAATGCACAACGTTACAACCATTTGCGTTCGCAATCGATTCTCTCCCATAGTCGTGTTCAAGAGTAAATCGCAGATTCCAGTAAGACGAGCGGAAAACATGTCCCGCTCACTTGGCAGGCGAGCAGTCATCACTGTAAGCAAATTATCGTCGGAGGCAACGAAATTCCGGTTGTCTCGCTTCAGTCAGCGTGCTTTGGAAACGCGATGGGCGGAAAAAAAACGGCTTCCAACGATCCAGGCCACCATCCCCCTTCCGAGCCGAGTTCGGCGGAGCGCAGCTATTACTATGCAGACATTGCGACGGGCCATTTTTGTGGAATGAAACACAGCGTCGGTTCGCACCCATCTGAACATCATCTGCGGCAACGCAAGAAATGCTCACAACGGTTGCTATTCCCCTCACTTGCTTGCGTGCCCTTATCATGTTGCGTAACCTATGAGAAGCGAATCCCCCACTTGTGCAAGACTATCCGCGAGGCGGACCATGGAGAGCCAATTGCGACTTCTTGTTTTCGGTTTTTTCACTTTGGCGACCAACACGTCCATCGTCGTCGGGGCGGAAGATTGGCTGCAGTTCAAATACGACAGTAGGCATTCGGGAAATGCTGCTGACCGACGAGTGGCATCACCGTTAGGTTTGGTCGCCGCCGTTCCCCTTACCGATGCGATTTTCACTTCGCCTGCAATTGCGGACGGCATGATCTACGTCGTCGATGGCAGCGGCGCCGTTTTTTGTATCGACGGCAACAACTTCAAAGTGGTCTGGAAATTCCAATCGCAAGGAGGGAAAGCCAACTGCAACAACGTTTCCTCTCCTGCCGTCGTCGGACCCTATTTGCATTTTGGCACAATGGCTGGTCGTTATTATGTATTGAATCGCAAAGACGGAAGCGTGGTGCGAGAGATCAAGTGCGGCGGTCCGATCTTCACCGCTCCCGTCGTGAGCGCTGGTCGCGTTTACTTCTGCACCGTCGGTGCCAAAGTTTTTGCTGTCGAACCCGCCGGCAAGGTTTGTTGGATGTGGGATTTTGTCAAGGAAGTGATGGGTTTCACCGGAGACCGCTGGAACGGAGTGGATTGGCAGAAATACAAAAAGGGGCGCGTCGATTGGCGCGATCATTTCTGTTGCTCGCGCAATTTATCGGTCGATGGCAAGACAGTCGTGATGCCAGCGGGTGGTCGCACGGTTTTTCTCCAGGACGAAGGGGAACAAGCCAAACTTCGGGCAGTGGGAGTGATACCGAGTTTTGCGGGGCGCGAGTACCCGGCGGCCTTCGGTCAGAGCATCGGCGAAGAAGGAGAAGTGTACGTGCAATGGCATCGCCGTGATAATGCTGGTCGGGTGGAAATTCTCAAACTCTCCGACGACAACAAGCTTATCACCGACTACGTTCCCGGGACGCAAACGGCAATCAACTTGTTCGGGTTGTTGAGTTTTTGTTCCGTGAGCATACGTGGAAAAGACATCTACCGTTGTCGTCCGCAGGAAGGTTTTGGCTTTTGCCGGCATAATCTCCACAGCAAAGAGGTCCATTACCTGGGCGGTGCGCCGTCGATCGCGGCACCGATTCTCACAAAGAACCACGGCATCGTTGGTGGTCTCGATGGTCGGCTCTACGTCGTGCCCCTGACCGGCAACGAAAAAGCGTGGTCTTTTCAAACAGCGTTCGGCAAGGCGATCACTGCGCCGGCTGCCGTCGCCAATGGGCGCATTTACTTCGGTTGCGAAGACGGCTATCTGTATGTTCTAGGGCCAGATGGCAAGGCTCCCTTGCCTGAAAAAAATCTCCACCTGGAACGAATCCGCAGCCCGCTTACGGGCAAGTTCACCGACCCCAAATACGACTGGTACACCAACTACGGCAACCAGGCCAATACCAATTCCAACGATCAGGTTGTCGACCCGCCGCTGAAGATCAAGTGGCTACGTCGATACAAAGGAACGTTCAAGCATATTCCTGTTTGCGGTGGCGGCAGAATGTATACGCATACTGCGGAGGGGCAAATTTATGCCGTCGAGCAGGAAACGGGGCGCTTATTGTGGCGACGCTATTGGCCAGGAGTCTACTTGTCGTTTACTTCTCCGATTTACTTTCGTCGAAACGGGCAGGAACGGCTATTATTGCCGCAAGCCGGCATGAACCGGTCGCGCATGCGTTGCCTCGACGCTGCGACGGGCGAGCTGATCTGGGAAGCACCGTTCACGGGCTCGCCGAGCTGGAGCCGACAGGCGCCGCCGATCGTCTATAAGAATGTCGCCGTCTATGCGTCCGGTTCAGGGAAATATGCCGCTCAAGGCACGGAAAAACCGTTCATCATGACCGGAACGCCCCGTCAGGTGAAAACAGGCGAGGAAATCATGTCGTGGATTTATACCCACAACAATCCGTTCTATCCGAAAGATAACAAGCCGCTTATCTGGGCCTGGGATGTCGATACTGGCAAAATCGTCTGGCAAAAGGACTATTCCAAATACGGGCGAGGAGGCAACGACTGTGGGCTGTGTCTCATGGGCGATCGCATCTACTACTCGACGTTCTTCGGCTATTCCGCCAGCCAACGAAAACGACGAGGATTGCCCCCTGGTCCGAACGGTATCACTGCTTGTCTCGATCCGCTCACCGGCAAAGAGATCTGGCTGACAGACAAATACAGTGTGACCGCGGGCTGCACCATTTCCGGCAAAGACGGTCGGCTCTACCTCGGAGGCTACAACCAACCCGATGAGAGTACCAACGACCGTTATGTCTTTTGCCTCGACGCCAGAGATGGATCACTCATATGGAAATCAGACCCGGTACGTTCAGCCGTCAACGTGATCAGCGTCGGCAAGGATTACATTTTTTCCAATGCTTCCGGCCAGGACGGCCACGTCTTCGACATGAAAACCGGCAAGATCGTTCGCCGCTTCAATAAAGGTTATGCCTGTACTCGCTTTACCTGCTCCGGAAACTTCGTCATGGGCGCTAACATGGACATGATCGACCTGCGCACTGGCGACCTCGTTTCCACCGGCCCCTGCATCGATTCGCGCGAGTGCGTCGGTTCCTCCGTTTCGAATGGTCGGCTTTTCTACACATCGCAGGCTAGCGGCCTTCAGGTCTCTCTCACCGCCGGCGAGGAAGCCAGACAAACCAAAATGCCATGGGAATAATCGCGAACACAAAAGGAATCACCTGAGCCTGTGGTTTCTATTACTCACTCAGGTAAAAGGGAAAAATGTCCATGACTTCGTTTCGCAGCGTGCTTTTTTTACTCGCCGCCGCGCTGATCGGCGGCGCTGTCTCTTTTCGAAGCGAGACTCGACAACCCGCAGCCAGACGCGATTCACCTCTTGAAAAACAGCCGCCAATCGCCATGCCCAACGACCTGGCCAACAAGGCTCTGCAAATCACGAAAACATCAACCGAAGACGACTTTCCTGCCGCCGCCCGCGCTGCTGACGGTACGATTTGGCTGGCCTTCGCTGCCTACAAACCGGGTCGGCCCATCGTTCGCGAACGCATCCTCAATGGCCAATTCGATGAACTGGTCGCGAAGGAAAACGGCGACCAAATCCTCTTGATGCGGTTTGATGGCAAGACCTGGCATTCTCCCATCGCCGTCACCCAGCCCGGCATCGACGTTTGGCGGCCAACGGTTGCGATCGATGGCAAAAACAATGTCGTTGTCGCCTGGAGCCAGCAAGTCAAAGGCAACTGGGATATTTTTTCGCGACGCTATCAGCCGGGGAAGCGCTGGTCCAAGGTGGTTCGTCATTCCACTCAGCCGGGCACCGACTTCCACGTTGTCAGTGCTACCGATTCCAAGGGGGTCGTCTGGCTGGCATGGCAATCCTGGCAGAAAGACAACTTCGACATCATGGCGATGGCTCTGGCCGACCAGCATCCCTGGCAAAAGCCGCGCGTCGTTTCGAACAGTTCCGCCAACGATTGGAGCCCTGCGTTGGCCGCCGACTCGAAAGGCACCGTCTATGTCGCCTGGGATACCTACGACCAGGGCAACTACGATGTTCGTTTGCGTGCACTCACCGAAAAAGCGGAGCCGATTGCCATTGCCGAGTCGGCAAAATTCGAAGCCCGGCCGAGTATCGTCTGTGACGACAAGAATCGCGTTTGGATTGCTTACGAAGAAGGGGACGAGCAATGGGGCAAAAGACTCCTCGTTTCCGCCCGACTGGCTCAATATTTACAAACTGAAGCCGCTCGGCTATCGAGGGTTCGGGCTGTATTATCGCCGCACAGTTCGCGTCAAATGCCTGGAGGGAAGCACGCTGAAGCAGCCTGCCCAACAGCCGGATGCTGCACTGTCGGGGAATCATTGACCGGAATAAAAGTCTTCCGCGATTGGCAATCGACAACCAAGGGGGAATTTGGTTGTCGTTCCGGCATCACGCTCGGGTCAACGGCCAGGGAGAGGCCTGGGTCAGTTATGCCTTGCGCTATCCAGGACGATTCCTGGTCCAAACCGGTTCTTCTGCCTTCTTCCACCAATTTGCTCGACAATCGCCCGGCACTGGTTGCCTGGCAGGACCAACCTTTTGGCGGTCTACAAGTACCGACCGCCGAAAGAATGCCCGCAGCCGGCAGCAAAGCGATCTTTTTACCTTTGTCTTGAAACCGGATGCTAACAATGCCGGCCCGAAGTTGGTCGCCGACAAACCGGCAGGAAAACCCGAAACGGGCACCGGTGCACCCCAATGAAAGGCAAGACCTGGCGGCCATTCGCGGCAAGCGCGTGGAAGTCGGCGGCAAGCGACTACGCATTCTCCGCGGTGATTTTCATCGTCATACGGAAATCAGTGCCCACCGCGACGGCGACGGCACACTCGAAGACAGCTGGCGCTATGCACTCGACGCCGCTGCCCTCGATTGGATGGGCAACGGCGATCACGACAGCGGCTATCACTATGAATACATCTGGTGGCTGATCCAAAAATCCACTGACCCTTTTCCATAATCCGCCACATTTTGTCGCTGTTCATTGCTACGAGCGCAGCAACGTCTATCCGAACGGGCACAGAAACGTCATCATGCCGAAGCGAGGTATTCGGCCTTTGCCGCGAGGCAGCCTTGAAGGATCGCCCAAGACCGGCACTCCCGATACCAAACTGCTCTACCAATGCTTGAAACACTTCGGTGGCATTTGTGCGTCGCACACCAGCGCCACTGGCATGGGAACCGATTGGCGCGACAACGATCCTGCCGTCGAACCCGTTGTCGAGATCTTTCAAGGCTGTCGGCAGCGTTAGCAAAGCTATGAGCACCGCGGCGCTCCCAGAGCCAACCCGGCAGAAACGAAGTACGACGCCGGTTACGTCTGGAACGCCTTGGCTAAAGGCTACCGACTCGGTTTTCAGGCTTCGAGCGATCATTTCAGCACGCACATCAGTTACGCCACGCCCCGTCTTGGCTCCGGAAAATTCCAGACAAAACATTATCGACGCTTTTCGCTCTCGGCATTGCTACGGCGCTAACGACAACATCATTCTCATCGTCCCGACACAAAGACCAGCTGATGGGCGATGTCCTTTTCAACCACGAAGCGGCCTGCATTTGAAATCGCTGTTCGTGCACCAAGGCCGATTGCCAAACTCCACATCATTCGCAACAACAAATACGTTTACTCGGCTGAGCCGAAGAAAAGCGAATGGACCATCCGCTATGCCGACATGGACGCTCAACCCGGCACGACCAGTTATTACTACGTTCGTGTTGAACAGGACGACGGCAGCCTGGCCTGGGCATCGCCCATGTGGATCACGTGGAAAAAGGAGGAGTAATTCGGGTCTGTCGTCGACCTAACGCAGCGTCGGAAAACCCGCTCGATGACAAATTCGGCTCATCCGGCGCAGGTTGTCGTAATCCCGGTCACCGATGGCGACATAGCCGTCCATCAGCCCCTGGTCCAGAACCATTCCCATTCCCGGCTGCTCCGCCAGTCCGATCAGCCAATGCTGCAACGCTTCCCTTCAGCCGACTCGGGAAGATGGCGCTTGACAACCACCGGCTGAATGGTGGACGGTCCCAGCTGCCCAATAATGCGAATTTCGCTGCCCAAAGAGGGGTCGTCGCGGAGGTGGAGCTCAAGTACGTGGGAATCCGATAGCAGACGCGTCGACCGCTCCGCTCCGGACGAGTTCGATCGAGCGTTCGTGCCATCCAGCTTCGACGACCTGGCGGAAGAACCCCATCGGTTTGCCGGCGGCAAACAAGATGATATCGTGTGATCCCGTAACCCGATTGCGAGAGAGGTTCGTTGTACGACCACGTGCAACCTGCCAGATCATCGAAACATTGAAACGAGCTGTCCGCGGCGAACAATGACATCCGAAAAGTAGATCGGCTTGCCTTGATAGCGGTCCACCTTTGAGGACTGGTGCCGCGATAGGTTCTAGACAATCGCTTCGTTGAGATAATTCGACCATATGCCAGTCCGCAGATGAATGCCACATCCGCATCGTCAAGCCGATCGTAACTCTCGCCCCATTTTCAAGCTGCACGGTACAACCCAGTCGTCGACCAAGGCACTCGACGATGCTGTGATACACCGGGAACATTTTCGGTGCCAAAAACGATAGGAAGCGCAAAGGCCTCGAGGCATCTTGTGACTCCATCGCCAATAGACCCATTCGTCAAAGAAAGCATCGGCCAGGCATGGACCTGGGCTTCAGAATAACGACGATTGACGGGCTGATTTCCTTCAACGATTTTTGCCTCGACGAGAAGCGGCGTTCGCATTCGGTGAACTGTTTCGCATTTGAAACTTAGTCGCCGTGCTTCTGCCTGAGTCTCGGGGATAAACGTAAGAGCCACTGTACCCGTTCAAATTCGTTCAGCCAGTCTTGGGTGACCTGTGCGATGAGCGGATCGGCAGGGTTATTGATACCCGTCGGGCACATGGCGCCGACTTGATCACGAACCATTTTCCGGTATTGGCTTAGGGTGCGTTCACCGTAACGGGCGGTTTCGAAACCATCTTCGCTGAAGAAGACAACGACAGGGACGCGGTTGCCTCCATTTATCTGCAATTCGCGTTGCACCTGTGGATGGTCGTCGCGATCGAGGTAACGCACTTTCAGACATGGCGTTTTTTCGGCGAAGCGTTCGAAGATGGGACATTGGTTAATACAATCGCCGCACCAGGCACCCGCCAGACACAAGACCGGCATTTCACGGGTGAACGAACTCAACAGCGCCGTCTGGGCTTCTGTCAAGGTGACTTGTTCGAATACCTCCTGCCACCTTCTTTTCTGGTTGTCGTTGGCATAGCGGGCCAAAAAATCGGCGTAAACCAGTCCCTTTTGATATTCGGCAAAGAGATTCATCGCCACAACCTTTTTGTCGATAGATGATACGTTCGCACGCCGGCGAAAAGCGCTTCTGTGCAGGCGTATTTTACTGCCGCCAATCGGCTTGTCCCTCTGATCAACGCGGCGGCGGGCAATCGGGCAGCCATCGGCAGATGAAAGTTTCAATGGCTGGCACATTGGGCTTGTTGAATGAAGGACCGCTCAACGCGTCAACGGGTAAAAGAAGCGTTTCTGCTCATGGAATTAATACCAGACATTAGGTAGAATACTTTAATGTTGTGTCTCCACGATGGCTAGTGGAGCCGGTCGACCTCACACTGCGAGATTTTTATGGCTCGCCTGTTGACAGAGGGAACTGAAATTGTACCCGGCTTTCGGCTGGTAAAGTTGCTGGGGCGTGGAGGATTCGGAGAAGTTTGGCGAGCCACTGCTCCAGGGGGGACGGAAGCCGCCATCAAACTGATTAATCTCGGCCAGCAACTCGGTCACAAAGAACTCCAGGCCATTCGCATCGTCAAGCAGATCCGTCATCCTCATCTCGTCCCTATTGTTGCCTACTGGCTTGTTACGGAAGACGGCGAAGTTCTCGATGAAGTCGGCGACTCTCAGATAATGTGTCGCGGCCAGGAACTCGATCTGGTGATCGCGATGGGGCTGGGGGACAAGAATCTTCTCGATCGGCTGAACGAATGTCGTGCGGCGGGACGATCGGGCATCCCTGCTGAAGAGCTGATTAACTATATCGAAGATGCAGCACGGGCGATCGATTACCTCAACCAGCCGGTCCACGATTTAGGCGACGGCGGCCGCGCTATCCAGCACTGTGATATCAAGCCGCAAAACATTCTGATCGTCGGCGGTGCCGTTCAGGTCTGTGATTTTGGCCTGGCCCGAGTGCTGGGGGACTCTCGCGTCACGTCGGCAAAGGGGAGCGCTGCCTATATCGCACCCGAATTGCTGTCCCAGAACAAACCGAGCCACGCGACCGATCAGTACTCGCTCGCCATCACCTATGTCGAACTGCGGACAGGGAAGGTACCAGTCGATTTGTCGTCACCGGCCGCCGCCATCTGGTCCCACATCGAAGGCAAGTTGAAACTCGAGCATTTACCACCTGCCGAACGAGAGGTCATCAGAAAGGCTACCGCCATCGATCCTCACCAGCGCTTTTCCTCCGCTTTAGAGATGGCGCGGGCTCTTCGGCAAGCCATCGAGGGGGTGCACGAACCGAGCCAGACGTTTCGCGCCCTGAAAGCCAATGAGGTCGTCAAGGAAGGAATGGAGATCGTTCCCGGCTATCGCCTGCTCCGCTTGCTCGGACAAGGCGGCTATGGACAGGTATGGGAAGCCATGGCGCCGGGCGGCATGCGCACCGCTTTGAAAATCATTCGCAATCTGGAAGGCTCACATGGACGGCAGGAATTCAAAGCCCTGGAACTGATCAAGAGCGTTGAACACAACCATCTGATCGAACTCTATGCCTATTGGCTGATCGACGCCGAAGGCAACATTATTTCCGACGATATTCGTCATGAACCCGATGCACCTCAGCCGAGCACCCTCGTTATCGCCAGTCGGCTGGCAAGCAAGAATTTGTTGCAGAGGCTGGCGGAATGCCAGAAAGATGGTCTGGCCGGTATTCCGCCTCGCGAATTGATCCGCTACATGAAACAAGCCGCCGAGGCGGTCGATTATCTCAATTCTCCCCGACATCGCTGGGGAAATCGGGAAGTCGCGATCCAGCACCGGGACATCAAGCCGGAAAATATCCTTCTCGCTGCCGGCGTCGTCAAAGTTGGCGACTTCGGCTTGGCGAAAGTCCTCGAGGGATCCTCCGCAGTGATCCACGGCGACAGTGCCGGACTCACACTTAGCTACGCCGCTCCGGAATTGTTCACCAATCGCGTCACACACACGTCCGATCAATACTCCCTGGCACTGACCTATTACAAGCTGCGAACCGGCGAGTGGCCTTTTCCACCAGGAGCCAGACCCAACGATATCATTCGCTGTCATATGCAAGGCACTTTGGAATTGGGGCGGTTGCCCGAGTCGGAAAGGCGAGTGATCGCTCGCGCCACGGCATGGAATCCGGAAGAGCGTTTTCCGAGTTGCCTGATGATGGTCGCCGAGCTGTATAAGGCACTTCAACAGGAAGATTCGAGTGTTGAATTTTCACCGTTGACTCGATTGGGCCAAACGTCTTCAGAGAAACAAACCCCATCCGGTTCCTCCGATGCGACACCCCAAAACCGCGCCCGATGAACCGACTACGGGAAAACCATCGGTGATCTCGGAAGTCGTGGCGCAGCCAAATCCCATCGAATCCGAAACAGCAACCGTCTCCGATATGAAAATGCCGTCAGCGGCGCAGGCGGAAGGAGAGCCCGAGAAAGCGTCATCGGGCAGCAAGCTGCCGACGTCCCACGTAACCAACTTGAAGGGTCTTCCGACCGCGACGTTTTTGCCGCAAGACGC
Source organism: Gemmatales bacterium (assembly GCA_026004675.1). Lineage (GTDB taxonomy): Bacteria > Planctomycetota > Planctomycetia > Gemmatales > Gemmataceae > BPJP01. The sequence continues at coordinate 58,193 of BPJP01000014.1, read as the reverse complement.
ATCGGATTCCACTCTGAAAACGGTGGTAACACCGATCACAGCAAAACAGACTTCGCCTTCGTCCTCGATAGGAAACGAGGCGGTTGAGTTTTCCGCCGCCCGGTCGCTTTCCTTGCCGGAAGAAATGCCCAATCAAATTAACGAGAAAGAACCGGATGAAATCGATCGCGAGGAGGAAGCGTTTCGTTCGGCGGCGGGTAGCATTCGCCGATCAAGGGCAACCCGACAAAGGGAACCAGTGAAGACATGGATCGAGAAATATCAGCCCAAGAAGAATGAGCAACGATCGTGGCTTGTTTATTTTGCAGCGGCGATGGTGTTTCTTTGTGGCACTGTTGCCGCGACAGCCATCCGCTACCGTTGGGATCGCGCCGTCTATCACTGGTTCACGAAGGAGCGAATTGTCGAACTGGATAAAATCGAAGCATTTGTCAGGGATGGTCGTTTTTCCGAGGCGTTGGCCAAAGTTTCGGATGCGAATCTCGAGGATGAGAAAAAGACGCAATGGCGCGAGCGAATCGTCCAGGCATGGCAACGTCAAATCGAGAAAGACTTCGAAATCGGTAACTACGAGCAAGCGCGTCGGCAGGCCCGAAAGTTGTTGTCGGCATTTCCCGACGACATTGCAGCGAATGCTTTCGTTGCCGCTGCCAACTTGATGCTGGGGACGACCGGCGATCCAGCTGAAACCGACACGCTCATTCAGCAAGCAAAAGTCGATCAGGCAACGCGTGACAAATTGCGTCGTCGGCTTCTGGACGCTTGGCTGACCCGTGCCAGGGCGAACTTGTTATCGCGACGCCAGTTTGCGGCAGCGGAAAAAGATGCGGATGAAATCCTCGCACGGTTTCCAAACAACGCCGAAGCAGTTAAACTGCGCCGCCAAGCGCAAATGGCAACACAATTTGACAAATTGACTCAGGATCGAAACTTCGCCGAAGCCGCCGACCTGCTCAAAGCGATCAAAGCGGAAGGCGATGCAACATTTCATACGGCATTAGTAAACCATCTGGTAGACAGTTGGATTCAACATTTGGAGTCGCTCGAACGACAAGGAGACCACCGCGCGGTCGTCGAGTCGTCGAAAGAGGCTCTGAGCCGTTTGGGAACGGAGCAGAAAATCCTGTCGCTTTATCAACGAGTGAAAGCGCGATTGCTGAAAATGGCCTGGCAAAAATTCCGGAAACGCGAGTACGACAAAGCATTGAAGGCTGCAGAAGAAATCAAGGATTTGTACGGTTCCCACGAAGCGCCTGATGCTTTTCTAATCGCTGGTCGAATCCATGAAATGAAAGGAGACGCGCAAACGGCCTTCGCAAACTACTTTGCCGGTTTGCCCGAGGGGAGCAAAGCTCGTCCCGATCAGATGGCCCTGTTGCTGGCTAAAATACGTTGGCATATCGACCCGAAACCGGCGTGGGATGAATATCGCCATACCCTGGGAATGCATGAAGCGTCGATCATTGAAAAAGCCGTGCTGAAAAGTGCGGAACATGCCGTCGCCATGGTGCAACGGGGCGAGGTGCCGCAGGCATTTGCACCCGAGGCCCATGCCGTCGCTGGCCTTGCCTATTGCTTTGCACTTGAAAAATTGCGGGATCAGCTCGACCCAGAAACCGTCAACCGTTACCGTGATAAAGCGATCAGCTTCCTGTCGCTGGCCACGGCAATGACATCCGGAGCGCCCGATCGCTGGCTTTGGAATTACGAATTGGCGCAGCAACTTCGCCTGCGCATGATTGGTAAGAAAGACGTTCAAAAGGACCGAAGCGCAGCTATCAATGCCCTCGAACGGGCAAAAAAACTGGCACCAGCAGTGGAGCAGAAACGGATCGACGACTTGCTCGATGAGTTGAAAAAACGATCTCCCTGAAACCAACCAGTTCGCTCACCGGCATTCCCTGAGACCGAAGAAGAAGACCATGAGAAACATTCTTTTTGCTGTCGTACTGTTTGTCGAAACGAGCGCGCTGTCTCCACTGGCCGCTCAGGAGTGGACGCGTTTTCGCGGTCCGAACGGTTCGGGCATCGGTAAAGGCTCCGCCATTCCTATCCGGTTTAGCGAAGCGGATTATAACTGGAAGATCAAGCTTCCTGGCATCGGCCACTCGTCCCCGATTCTGTGGGGAGCGAAGATTTTTACCACCTCAGGAGACGAACAAACGGGACAGCGCCTGCTGTTTTGCATCGACGCCCATTCCGGAAAGATTCTCTGGCGGAAAGTTCACGAGGGAAAACAGCACCGCAAACACCGAGACAACAGCTTCGCGTCGGCCACGCCGACCGCTGACCAATACCACGTTTACGTCACTTGGGGAGGACCAACCGACTATCTTGTCATGGCCTATACGCATGAGGGTAAGGAAGTCTGGCGCCGAGACTTAGGCCCTTACCAGTCAGGCCATGGCTTCGGTGTTTCCCCCGATCATCTACCGTGATCTTCTCATTGTGCCCAACGACCAGGACGGCGACAGTTCCATCGTGGCTTTGGACAAAATGACCGGCAAAATCCGCTGGCAGGTGCCACGCAAAGGCAAGACCAGCTTCGCCACACCATGTGTTTTCCAGGGGGCAAACGGACCAGACCAATTGATCCTCACGAACTGGATTCCCGGAATCACCAGTCTCGACCCGAAAACAGGCAAGGTTTTCTGGGAAAGCGACGTGTTTTACAAGAAACACACGGAAACCTCGATCGGTTCGCCCATTGTCGCCGGCGACCTCGTTCTCGGCAGTGCCGGCTGGTTGTCGGTCAATTACGAGATTATCGCTGTCCGTGCTGTCCCGACGAGCCGATCGAAGCCGGGCCAGAAAGTTTATACCATTAACCGCTCCGCTCCTCTCGTCTTGACGCCTCTAGCCAAAGACGACCTCTTGTTCATTTGGACAGATACAGGAATCGTCAGCTGTGCCGACGTTCAGACCGGCAAAATCCACTGGCGCGAGCGCGTAGGCGGCTCGTACTACGGTTCTCCCGTTTGGGTCGATGGACGACTCTACTGCGTTTCGCGAGATGGAATGGTGGTGGTTCTGTCGGCAAGCAAGAAGTTTTCGTTACTGGCGAAAAACCGACTTCCTGAAGGAAGCCATGCAACACCGGCGATCGCAGGTGGTCGCATGTATCTCCGCACTTTTGGGCACCTGATCTCGGTCGGGGGCGAATAGGGGGCGATTTCGCACAGACAAATGTGCGGCTGAAAAGGTTTGGTATGACGATTGAACGACGGGTTCTCCTTGATTGGTTCTGGCACGCGGATTGCATCCCTCAGCCTTGGCTTGCTGGCGAACTTGGAAAGGAGAACGTCCTATGCTGAAGTGCAAATCCATTCTTCACCCGACTGATTTTTCGGAGTATTCGCGTCCCGCGTTCGAGGTAGCCTGTTCGTTGGCGCGTGATAACAAAGCGGAATTGCATTTAGCCCACGTCATTCCGCCAATCGTGGTCGGCTATGGTCATGGCGTGGTTCCACCCGACCCGGATGTGCGCCGGCGTGAAGTTGAGCAGATGCTGGAAAGCTTGAAAGCCGAAGCGGCGCCTTTATCCGTTACCATCCATGTCGAAGACGGGGAAGCCGCTCCGGCTGTATTAAGCCTGGCCGATCGCATTCATTGCGACTTGATTGTGCTGGGAACCCATGGGCGGACGGGATTGGCACGTTTGTTGATGGGCAGTATTGCCGAGGCCATTGTCCGCAAAGCGAAATGTCCTGTGTTGACCGTCAAGATTCCCGACAAACGTTAAGACATCAACGGAATCGAGAAAGGAGCGGAATGTGTTCAAGAAAATCCTTTTGCCCGTTGATCTGTCGAATCGTCACGATGCCGCTTTGCGTATCGCCATCGAGCATGCCAGGCAAAGCGGCGGGGAAGTCGAATTGTTTCACGTAATCGAGAAAATTTCCGACGTTCCCATCGAAGAAGAACGCGACTTTTACGACAAACTGAAGGTCAAAGCTGAAAAGCATATGAACAAGCTTGCGGAAAAACTGAAGCAGGCGGAAGTTCGCTACCGACGCGAAATCCGGATCGGCCATCGTTGCGCGACGATCGTGCAACATGCCGATGAGGAAAAATTCGATGTGATCATCCTGACCGCCCCCAAGATCGACCTTAATTCGTCGGATGGCTGGGGGAGCCTGAGCTATAAGCTGAGTATTTTGGCGCCCTGTCCTGTTTTATTGGTCAAATAATGGTTTCTCGCTGGCGAGACGATGGGGAAAAAGGACGATCTTGCCGCTGCGAGAAACCAGTTCACGCCGGTTTTTCTGAGCTGCCTGCTTGTCGCAGGATGCGCAGGGCCGCTTCGTGCAACAATCCATTGCTGACGAGGACATTAGGGCGGTCGATCGCTGGGGAGCCGTCCCAGGTACTATATCGGCCGCCGGCCTCTTCGATGATCGGCTTGACCGCCGCCACATCCCAAATATGTACGCCGTGTTCGACCATCAGCTCGCCCGAACCTTGGGCGACGAGGACATGGCCATACACGTCGCCGAAGCCTCGCATTCGCTCAACGTAATTCGCCAACTCGAGAAAAACGTCTTGGCAACCCGCTTTCTGAAACCATTGGATGCTCGAATAGAAAACCTGGGCCTTGTGGAGTTGGTCGATCGTCGAAACGCGAATGCGTTGTTCGTCCCGGAATGCACCATTGCCTCGAAGGGCGTGGAAAAGTTGTCCGAGGGGAGGGATGAAGATAGCACCGGCGATGGCTTCGCCTCGGTATTCCAGACCGACTAGAGTACCCCAAATAGGGATGCCGCGAACAAAATTGCGCGTCCCGTCGATCGGATCGATGATCCAACGGAATCCCGACGAACCAGGTGAAGCGCCAAATTCCTCTCCCAAAAAGCCGTCGTCGGGGAAGGTACCGAGCAATCGTTCGCGTAACAGTGCTTCTGCCTCGCGGTCCGCCCGCGTTACCGGGCTGCTGTCCGATTTCTGTTCGACCTGGCTGGCGAAATCAGCGCTGTGGGCATCAGGGAAGTATTTCATGCCGATCATGCCGGCGTCGCGCGCCGCTCGGACAGCCTCTTCGTATCGGTTTCGCCAATCGGGGTTCAACTTGTCGGCTCCACTCGGGTAAATTGTTGCAGGCGCTGCCGGATTTCCTCCGGAATAGGAATCGATTCCAGGCGGTTTTCATCGAGCACCCGGCAGCAGACTGTGCTGATACGACCGCGAGCGATAAGTTCCTCGTCCTTGTAGAAATGATAGGAGAGGTTGACCGACTTGCGGCCAATCTCTTCGATCAACACATCGATGTGAATAACCTCGTCGAAACGAACGGGTTTGAAATAGTCGCAGGCTGCCGACACGCGGGGGGAAACCGATCTTTTCTCCCTGCCAGGTCATTGAAACACTGAGTCCGATGGAGCGCAGCATTTCCTGCTCGGCTGACTCCATGAAGCGAAAATAATTAGAAAAGTGGACGATGTTGGCCGTGTCCGTATCGACGAATTCGATGCGTCGCGTGGCGCGGTAGGGTCCGGGCATCAAAGACAACTCCCATTATGGTTGCCGGGCGGGCAAGCCTTTCAGCCGCTGCTCGATTGCTTCGACGGTTTCGAGAATGGGGCGATTGGCACGAGGTTTCGCCTGCTCCTCTTTCAGTCCATCATACGCAAGAAACAAATGAATCAAGATGCCCTCTTTCGAGAGGATGTCAGAAGCCCACTTCTTTCGTCACCACCCGCACTTCCGCAACAGTTCGCACTTTCTGCCCAGTCTATCTTCAGGCTTGCTCTCGCCGGAAGCAAGCGAATGTAGCGATTATGCTGAAGCCCAGGAAGCCTCGGCAACACCGACTCCCAACTGCAACCAAAGCCCTTTTCCTTTTTCAGACGATACCAATTTCCGGCGGCAAATACACGAAACCGATTTCTCCATGAGGGTCCTACTGGTGCGCAAGGAGTTTAACATCCTGGCTTTGGTCAAAGGAAACGAGCGTTTCGTGTACGTTTTCAACGACTCCAGCCGGCAACAATTGATCGACGTTTTTCGCGACCATGCGGCCAACCCTGACCTCAGTTTCAGCTGGTTCGATGCCGCCGTCTTGACGGAGAAAACGCGTGAACAAGCAGTTGTGCGGACCGACCAGATGTCGCAACCGCGCTTATAGGGCAACGGCATCGAGCTAGATAACTCGGTGCCACGAAAAGACCAAAGGGGCAAACGGTATCGCGTGCAATAATGCAATGGATGAAGCACTCACAGAGTTTTTGCAGTTTCTGGCTTTGGAGAAAAACGCCTCCGAGCACACGGTGAAATCGTATCGCGAGGACTTGACCCAGGCGGTTCAGTTTTTCCGCGAGCGAGCAGGCGGAGAAATCAATATAAGTCGGCTGACGACGCGGCTAGTTCGAGCTTATGTCGCCTGGTTGAACGAACAAGGATACGCCAAGAGCACGGTGGCCCGGCGGTTAGCAGCGGTGCGTTCCTGGTTTCGGTTTTTGTGTCGGCGTGGCCAGTTGGATGCGAACCCGGCCGAGGGAATTCGTGGTCCCAGGCATGGTCGCCAACTCCCCCATTTCCTGGGAGAAGAGGATTTGCGCCGACTGCTGTCGACTCCCGACGATGCTACTCCCTTGGGCATCCGGGATCGGGCGATCCTTGAAACCCTTTACTCCGCGGGCTTGCGCGTCAGCGAGTTGACGGGCCTGAATGTCGCTGACGTCGACCTAGACAGCGGCATCGCTACGGTTCGCGGCAAGGGCAAACGAGAACGACTGGCACTTTTCGGACCGCCCGCACTAAAAGCGCTCAAACTCTGGCTCGAGCAGCGTTCGCTGCTCCTCGAACGATTGGGAAAACAGCAAGGCGCGTTGTTTTTGAACAAGAACGGGACCCGGCTAACGCCAAGAAGCGTTGGCCGATTGTTGGCCAAGCACCTGGCCGTGGCCGGACTTGATCCTCGCAGCAGTCCCCATTCGTTGCGACACAGTTTCGCCACGCATTTGCTGGACCGTGGCGCCGACATCCGCAGCGTTCAGGAACTGCTCGGCCATCGAAGTCTCGGCACGACGCAGATTTACACGCATGTGACCACGCATCGGCTACGCGACAGCTATCACAAAGCTCATCCCCGTGCCCAGTAAACACGGGACAAGGCGGTTCATGCCGGCGTGCTTGGTTCTCCACCCTGGTGAAAAGGGAAAACAAAGGAGTTTATCATGAAGTCGTCAATGAGGGGCAGGAGCCCTTTTCGCCACATGCAATGGCTTTGGCTTGCCGCTGTCCTGCTCGTGCAAGCCGCACCACTTCGCGCCGAGGAAATCCATTGGTACTACGACTACAACCTCGCACGCAGTCTGGCCCAGAAGAAAAACCTCCCTCTCCTCCTGGATATCGGCACCAACAACTGCTACTACTGCGTCCGTCTGGACAAAACCACCATGCGCCACCCCACCATCGTCGAAATCGTCAATAAAGAGTTCATCCCTCTTAAAATCCATGCACCGAGTAATCCTAGTCTGGTCGATGCTCTGCAAATACAGGCCTATCCTACCGTCGTCCTGGCCGCTCCCGATGGCAAAATCCTCGCCACGCTCGAAGGCTATATGGATGCCACCCGTTTTCAGGGGCACCTCAACAGAGCGCTCGCCAGCCTCAGCAATCCCGAATGGATGACCCGAGATTTTGCCGAAGCCAAAAAAGCCATCAGTGAATCGGATTTCGCTCGCGCCATCGCTCTGCTTCGCGGACTGGTGGAGGACGGCAAACAACGTCCTGTCCAGATCAAAGCGAAAGAACTGCTTGCCCAACTCGAAAGCAAGGGAACTCAAAAACTCGACCAGGCCAAACTGTTGCATTCCACTGGCCAAACCAAACAGGCTATCGAATTGGCCACCGACGTTCTCAAATCGTTTGCCGGCACCCAAGCCGCCGTCGAAGCAGGACCACTCGTCAAAGCCTGGGCCATTCAGGCAGCTGCCCCACCGAAAGTCGATCAACGAAGCCAGCGCGCTCGCGAATTGCTCGCCCAAGCACGCGAAGCCTACGACAACAAACAGTTCCTCATCTGCCTCGAGCACTGCGAGCAACTTGCCCAAAATTACACCGATCTGTCCGAGGGGATGGAAGCCATCCGTTTGGCCAACGAAATCAAAGCCAATCCCGAATGGCTTCGTCAGGCGTGCGACACGCTGAGCAATCGGCTCGGCGGGCTGTATCTTTCCCTGGCGGAAACCTGGCTTGCCAAAGGGCAACCCCACGAGGCTATGCTTTGTCTCGAAAAAGTCATCGTCACGTTTCCCGGAACGCGACAGGCAGACGCCGCCCAGATACGTCTCGACCAGATCCGGGGCAACCCCACCCGGCCCGTCAACTACAACCGCCGACGCTGACACGATTGCCATCAGCCGACAGCTCCGTTTGTTGACGGTCGACTTGTCGCGCTGACACCGCGACGCTCGCCGAGATCACCGTTAGTTGACGGTCGACTCGTCGCGCTGACACCGCGACGCTCGCTAAAAACACCGTTAGTTGACGGTCGACTTGTCGCGCTGACACCGCGACGCTCGCTAAAAACACCGTTAGTTGACGGTCGACTTGGTGTTCTGCGCAGAATAGTGAGGTTTTTGCACACTAGTCCGTTCCAAGTTCCAGCGCGCACCCGCGCAAGCGGTAAGGACCTGATTTTGTTTATCCAAGGCTTTAATGCCCCGATTTCGGCCGCGTAATACTGGTAGTCCTTGGTTGCATGATGTGGCGAGTTCACATTCGCTTTGGGTCGGGAACGGACACGGGGCGGCGACGTTTCTCGTTGCCAGTTGCGGCTTGCGAAAACAAACAACATAGCGGATCCTAAAGCACGCCCGGCTGGACTCGAACCAGCAACCTACGGATTAGAAGTCCGTTGCTCTGTCCAATTGAGCTACGGGCGCACATTTCCCACTTCAAACGTGTCGGCCGCGCGACTTCTGGCGCATGAAGCCGACAGCGTGCCAGGCTTGTCCTCCTAATTGCCGAGGCCATTACTGGGTGAGGACCCGAACAACTGTTCGTGCCATCTCTGTCAGTTTTGTCGAAAAAAGCAAATTTGACAAGCGGCGGGAGACGGATTCTTCGAGTTTGTTTCGCCGAAGAGGTAAAGCATTTTCTGTCAGCCTGTTCGAGGCGAATCTTAGCGGTTACGACGGCTGGAAGAGGAGCAAATCGCAACGAGGGAGAGGGTACGCCCTTTCCCCAACGGCCTGCGGCAGCTAAAGTAAAATTCGATGAAATTCTTGATCTGGGAGCGAACACGATGCCTGTGCCGGTGCATTATTCCGAAAAAGCGTTGCGAACGCACGATCAGCCGATTACCTATTTCATGCAGCAAGCGATCGAGAATCCGGATTTGATCAGTCTGGCTGCCGGCCTCGTCGATCCCTGGTCGCTCCCCGCGGAAGAAGTCCGGGGTGCCTTCGCCCAGATTCTCTCGGAACCGGAACGGGCCTATGCCGCTTTGCAATACGGAACAACCAAAGGGTATGCGCCGCTGCGGCAAAAACTGCTGGATCGACTCTGCAAGCTGGACGGCATAGCGGACCCGGCTGACATTTCGCTGACCCCTCTCGACGTGGTGGTGACAACCGGTTCGCAGCAGCTTCTTTATCTTGTCAGCGAGCTGCTTCTCGATCCCGGCGATCTGGTGATTACCGAAGCTCCGGCTTATTTCGTCTATCAGGGCACGCTCGACAGCATGGGAGCGCGGACATTGAGCGTCCCCATGGATGAAAACGGCATGCAGACCGATCTGCTCGAGGAATTGCTCGATCGGCTGGAGCATACGGGGGAAATCGGCAAACTGCGGTTGATCTATGTGTGCGATTATTTCCAGAATCCGACAGGGCTGAACCTGTCGCTGGAACGACGGCAGCATCTGCTCGAACTGGTGAAACGCTATAGCCGAGACCATCGCATCTTGATTCTCGAGGACTCGGCATACCGGGAATTGCGTTACGCTGGCGAGGACATTCCCAGCATCAAAAGTCTGGATAAGACCAATGAATTCGTCATCCTGGCTATGACTTTTTCCAAGCCGTGCGCACCGGGATTAAAGACGGGCTACGGCTTTCTGCCCCACGAATTGGTCGGCCCGCTGCTTCGACTCAAAGGCAACCACGACTTCGGCTCCAACAACCTTACGCAGCATTTGCTCGACCACCTTCTGGAAACCGGCGCCTACGATAGCCATGTCGAACAACTGCGTAAAGTCTATCGCAAGAAGCTCGACGCTTTGCTGGAGGCTTTGGAAAACGAATTCGGCGGCAGCGACATCCAGTGGACGCATCCCGATGGCGGGCTCTATGTGTGGGTCACATTCCCGCCTGGACTGGAAACAGGCCCTGACAGCCCGTTGATGAAGGCAGCACTTGAAGAAGGTGTGCTGTATGTGCCTGGCCAGTTCTGCTATGTCGATGATGAGAATGGCGTGCGGACGAATGAAGCACGTCTGAGCTTCGGCGTCGTGCCCTTGGAACAAATCGGCGAGGCTGTCCGGCGACTGGCCAAAGCAGTCGAAGCTTGTACAGGCAGAATTGCCAAGGCGACAAGCCAAAGCACGGCTCGATGCTGACAAGCCTTCTCATTCGACCTGCCCGCCTTACCGTCCTGCTGACAAAAAACGATGGCGGGGACATTTCGCGCGCCGAATGACCACGACAAGCCCTGGTCTTCAGTTCATGAAACATTTCTATCGTTTCCGCAAGAAATCTCGCTGAATTTCTCGCAAGCGCTGGAAAATGGGCAAACAATTACGTAAGATTAAGTAGGAGCGATACTTTCGATTGGTTATCGTTCGTCTCCGCAGCGATCGAAGCAGCGCCGGCACCAATGAACGATTTGGACCAGGCGTGCGTAGAAAGACTGTCCCATGCGCCGTGCATTGAATACACTCCGCGCGATGGGCGTCGTCCTTTAGGTAGCCTTGTTGGCAGAAGTATCGGAACAGACTGGGCGAATGATGAAATCGCGCATAGATAAAACGGAGAGCACACGAAAGTCTACTTCATCGCATGAGACGACCTCTACCCCTGATCGTAAGGAAGCGAAGATGAAAAAGGGCATGGACGGTGCATACGAAACCGATTGGGACGAGGCAGCGGCTCCAGCGACAGAGGAGAGCACAAGCCGGTCCCTTGACGATGCACTGGGATTGTACTTGCGGCAAATGGGGTCGATTCCTCTCTTGACGCGTCCGCAAGAACTGGACCTTGCCTATCGCTTGGAACGAGCACGGAACCGATTTCGCCATGCCGCTCTTTGCAGCTGGGCTGTGCTTGAAAAAGTGGTGGAGGTTTTCACCCAGATCCAGGCAGGGGAGCTCGCCTTGGATCCGATGGTGGACATCGTCACCAGCATGAACCGTAGCCGGGATCAGATTCAGGCGCGGTTGCCTCATAACCTGCGTACCTTGCGTCGCATCCTGGAGCAATCGCGAAGCGGTTTTCGGTCGCGGATGCGGACTACGAAGGCGGCGGCCAAGGCCCGCTGGAGCCGGGTTCTGTGGCGACAACTGCGCAAGGCCGCCAGGCTGGCGGATGAGCTGTCGCCGCGCACCGACCTGCTGGAACGCTGGGCAGAAGCATTCGTCAAACGTGTCCAATCCGTCGGGCAACTGAACGAACGAGCGGAACAACGCGCTTTGTCGCGTGCCGATCGCGAACAGAGGGCTCGCGCCGTCAAGGAACTGCGCGATAATCTTGCCGAATTGCGAGCGTTTCCGGATGAGTTGCAGGCCTTGGCGGCTGTGATCAAGCGGCGACAGGCCGAATACCAGCAAATTCGCAGCGAGTTGGCCGAGGCGAATCTCCGGCTGGTTGTTTCCATTGCCAAACGCTATCGCAATCGCGGATTGGCTTTTGCCGACCTGATCCAGGAAGGCAATCGCGGTTTGATGCGGGCTGTCGACAAGTTCGAACACCGCCTTGGCTTCAAGTTCGGCACGTATGCAACCTGGTGGATTCGCCAGGGGATTACCCGTGCACTGGCGGATCATGCCCGTACCGTTCGGGTTCCTTGCCATCAGGTGGCAGCGTTGGCGAATATCGAGCGGATACGAGCGGAGTTTTTCGGCAAAACCGGCCGTGAACCAACCAATGAAGAGATCGCCAAGCTGATGAACATATCCGTCGAAGAGATGCGTTCTCTGCGGGCCGTCGGTCGACACCCTATCAGCTTGAACGAACCTCTCGGGACCGAAGGCGAGCGAGTTCTCGAGGAGTTCTTGCGGGATAGCTCAGCCAGCAACCCCGGGCAAATGGTCGATCAGAATCTCTTGCGTGAACGCATTAACGAAGTGCTGCGCTCGCTGGCGCCACGCGAACGGGAAGTGATCGAGCTTCGCTTCGGTCTGAACGACGGGAATCCGCGTACGCTCGACGAAGTTGCCAAGGTTTACGGCATCACGCGGGAAAGGATTCGGCAGATCGAGGCTCGCGGGCTGTTCAAGCTGCGCCAGCCTTTGCGAAGCCGACGACTAGAAGGTTTCACCGAAGACGCTTGCAAGGACGACTAACCTATTCCGGTCCCACCACGTGCGCCCGCACAGACTGGACATGGATCGGCAAGCGTTGGTCCTGCCCTTTCGTCCGATGTATCGTGGCGGCAACGTGGAGCCGTTTAAGCGGTTGCCTCATCGCCATCTTCACTCGAACCACAGGCGCTGGTTTCTCGGCAGCGGACTGAGGGACCGCCGCTGCCGCGCTTTCTTGAGGAACTGGCCTGTCACTTCGAACCGCCAATACAGTCGGCTTGTCGTCCTTGTCTTCTCTGGTTAAATCGGCTATCCCGTTTGCCGCACCGAGTCCGAGCGTGGCGGAAACCATTGCCAACGCCATGAGACGTGTCAAAACAGACGAAAGAGAACGAGCAGAAAGGGAATGCGCCAGTTCGATAACTTGTGGCGAAAGCGAGGCAGGCAGATTCTGACCGTTCCGCCACGCATGCGCCGCTTGACGGAGGGCATGTTGCGTCTTTTGCGAAGCGGCGACAACCGTGCTTTCCTTCAGCAAGAACATGGCGATCGCCAAGGCTATTCCTTTGCGTTCCAGTCGACAGCGCAGCATTTGTCGAGCACGTTCCAACCGACCTTTTACCGACTGGACCGACCATCCCAAAAGATGGGCCGCTTCATCACGAGTTTTTCCCTCCATGCAGCAGAGAATCAGCACATTGCGGTAGCGTTCCGGCAACCGGCTAATCTCGGCATCGATGGTTTCTTTGAATTCCCGCACTGAAAGCTCATCGGTCGTTTGCCTGGCGGACTCGGGCAAAGGTTCGCCAGCAGCGGTCTGCTGCCGGCGGCGCTTTTTCCAGGCCAAACGCCGGGCTACACCATGCAGCCACGACGCGACCGCTTCCGGTCGACGGATGCGGTTCGCACGTTGAAGGAACACTAAAAACGTCGCTTGATACACGTCTTCCACATCCTGTGCCTGGTGCAGCAAACGCTGGCACACACCTCGCACCATGGCACCATGGCGAGCCATCAAGGTGGCAAACGCATTTTCGTCTCGATCGCGAACAAATCGCTCGACAAGCTCGGCGTCCGACCCGTGCGACTGAAATCGGGCCAACCAATCGTGAAACCGCTGCGAAAGAGTTGCCGTCGTCATTTCTGCTGCTCCCAAGCGCTCACGGTTCATGGTCCTTGCAGGTCGGGATTGCGCCGCCCCATGTAGCCGATGCGGTTCAAGAGGGATGTTCTTTTGCCAGCGGTGGTGAAGATTCCTCGCGCACTGTCCTTTGTCGTCGTGTAGGCCCAGTCCGCTCGATAGATCCACGGATCCTGCGTGCAACCGGTTATGGTGCTTTTCCAGATTTCTAATGCTTTGTCTTTTTTGCCCAGGTGGTACCAGGCCAAACCTTCGTAGTAGCGCGCCTCCGTATAGCGGCGGCTCGACTTTGGAAACCCTTTCAGGTGATCGCGAAGTTCGGCGAACTTTTTGCCGAACCACAACGGGTAGGCCCGTTCCATCAATATGTCATTGGAAAAAGCGTCATTCTTGACACAAGCGAACTGCTTTTCCATTTCCTGCCAATTGCGTCCGAAACGAGCTAAACGACCGAGCAGGTAATGCGCCTCATCTGTGTCGACGGATTTAAGAATTTTGCGGGCTTCGTCATAATTTCCCAAGTCGATCTGAACTTGTGCCCGCTCGATCGGGGATCGCAGCTTCTTTTCCTCTTCGCTGGGTTGGTCATACTCAGGATGGTTTCGCAATACCTTGCGCATGGCCTCGTAAATCTGGTCGGGCGAGGCATACGCATTGACAGCAGCCAGCACTTTTCCGTCGGCATTCATGAGCAGAAAGGGCGGTGTGGGGACGGCGCCCCCGGCCAGTTCTTTTCGTTGAGCGACGACGAATTTGCGGGCTTCGGGATCGGCAGCGGCACCTCGGTCGGACAGATCGAAGTAAAGCGGCACAAATCGGCGGTTCAGCAGTCGAATGATGCGTTCGTCGCAGAGCGGACCCGCTCTGAAGATTTCCGCCGCCGGTCACCAGCCACCATCAGCCGACGTGCCGAAGGCAATCGGCTTGATCGCCAGCAAGCGCTTCTCTTCTTTGGCCTTTTTATGAGCTTTGGTAAACGGCAGCACCCAATGGACTCCCGTCTGATCTCTGGGTGGGGCTTCAGCTCCAGGTACCATCACCATGCCAAAGAGTACGATTGCTTGAACCATATCGACTGTCTCCGCGCTGTGACTATGGGGCGCATGTCTACGAATTGGATCACTGTTAAGACGAATAAAAGAAACGGGCCTAACATCCTCGAAAAAGGGCAAATCAGCCGTAGTACGCTGCGCGAACTTCCATCCGCACGTTACCAGCATCGGACATTGCTTCGAACAGTTGACGCATGTCATGTTCTGACAGTTTTATCCAATCGCAATTTCGATCAGGATGCGTCATCTCCACGCGCTGCCGATTGTAAGCAGTAATCGTGTTCTGGTGTTGCCCTGTCGGCGAATAAATTGTTGGGACGGTCTGGCGTTCGATAGAATGACCCAAGCTGGCGCGATCTGTAGTGCCGCGGTCGATCCCCTTGCGACATGTCTTTTGCGGAGAGCCGATATGAATGCTGCCGATCGGGAAAAGTTGCTCGCTGACGTCGATGCCTTCTGCGAAGAGCTTCGCCCCTACGAGGAACTTTGTTACCTCGAACACCGCTACAACGACCAGCTGATCGAGCAGGCGCGGAAATACGATCTGCTGGGAATGCCGGTGCCGGTTGAGTACGGCGGTCGGGGTGCCGATGCCGTCACCTATGCCCGTGCGTTGGCACGGATCGGTCGCGAAGGAACGGGCGTGCGCACTTTTTTTTCTGGCCATTCATCGATCGGGCAGTATCCCATTTTTACGTGGGGTACGGAAGAGCAGAAGAATCGCTACTTGCCTGCGTCCTGCCGGGGGGAAAAGATTCTGGCTTTCGGTCTGACCGAACCAGACGCAGGAAGCAACCCGCTCGAGATGACCTCGACGTATGAAAAACGAGGCGATCGATACATATTGAACGGCGTCAAGTATTTGATTTCCAACGGCGGCATCGCCCACGCCATCGTCGGCTTCGCCTATCCCAAGGACGGGGCAGCCAAACGTATCAGTGCCTTCATTATCGACACCGGCGCTCCGGGATTTGCCAGTGAAGACTTGACGGCAAAAATGGGGATGCCGACGGCCAATACCGCCATGTTCGAAATGACTGATTGCCCGGTGCCAGCGGAAAACATGCTCGGTGCCGAGGGCGAAGGATTTCGCATCGCGATGGGGACGCTCGTGAGCGGCCGACTCAGTGTCGCCGCCGGTTGTTTGGGAGTCATCGAAGACTGCCTGGCGGAAGTGATCCACTACACCAAAGAGCGTATCCAGCACGGCAAGCCGATCGCCAAACACCAGTTGATTCAGGAGCACATAGCGGCCATCGAAATGGCGCGTCTGGCGACGGAGGCCCTGGTGCTGCGAGCAGCAGAGGCGAAGAACCGCAGCAGTGCCCATCCTGCCGATTCGCAATTGAAGGCGGAAGCCGAACTGCTCGCGGCCCAAGCGAAACTTTTTGCCGCCAACGCCGCCTGGGAGGCTGCTGATCGTGCCGTCCAAGCATTTGGCGGCCGGGGCTGGTCGACCTTGTATCGGCCGGGACGGCATTTGCAAGATGTCCGCGTTTGCCGAATCTATGAAGGCACCGACGAAATTCTCAAATTGAAGATCGCTGCCGCCCTTCTGGGAAAGGAGTACCAGGCCTATCGCTGATTGCCTGTCTTATTTGACCGGCACATTCGGACTTTTCCTCAAGATCACCGACTTTCCATGCCGATCTGCCAGAAAAGAGGCATTCTTTTTCAAGCCGATTCGGCAACCAACGCATGGTCGCAACGACGCTACAGAAACAAATCCAGCAGATTGTCGCGGAACATCCGGGCACGCAGCTTTCGGCTGATCGTTCTCGTTCGCCGCTCGGCCAGCCGTTTGCGTACGACTTGCTTTCTCGAACGCTGCGTCGTCTTGTCCTGCACGCAGACATCGGCACGAAACCGCCGCCTTGCCGGAGCTTCCGCGGACCGTTTCGCCTTCTCGCGCGGTGGGTAACGCGTCTCGTGTCTTTCGTTTCCCGCTTCCTCACCGACCAACAGCGAGATTTCAATCGCACGGCGTTTTCGGTTCTGGAAACTCTCACGCAGCTTTCCCACAATCAAGGTCAGCGTCTAGGAGAGGCGGAGACGACTATCCAAATACTGCGAGACAAATTGCGCCAAAGCGAAGAACAAATCTTTCTGCTTCGAGAACAGGTCGTCTTCCTCGAACGCAGAGTGGCCGATCTGGCTGACGAGGTCCGCAAGCGTCTGGCAGGAGTGGCAGAAGGCGATGTACCGACTCCGTTGCGGGCGGATCATCGCCGCCATCTGGAGGGTGTCGTTGCCGTTCTGGCGCAAAAGTCTTCCGTGCGTGCGGATGAATCGAGCTACACCCTTTGTGCTCGGCTGTTGAAGAACGCGTTGCCCGCTGACGAAGCTGCCGTCGCGGATATCTACTCGGCGACGGCAGGTGGTCTGCTGGCGCTGGCAACGGAAGGATTGAATGCTTACGGCATCGAAAGCAATGGCATTCTGGCATCCTGTGCCCGGCGACGCGGCTTGCAGATCGCGGAAGCAGAGCCGCTCGACTATTTGGCGTCGTTGCCCCCCGACTCGCTGGGCGCGGCCACGTGTTTCGACTGCCGTCGGCAATTCACGCTCGGCGAATTCGTCACGCTTCTCGACGCCGTTCTGCGTGTCCTCAGACCGAAAGGCGTCGTGCTCATTCATCTGGAGGATGATGGGGAAACGCACGTGCCTGTTCCGAGCGTCATCCGCCATCCGGATGAGCCGCTGTCATTGACCGGCGATTTCGTGGCCTTTCTTTTGGAAAGCCGAGGCTTTCGCAGGGTCCAAAAACATCGTCTTCATTCGGCCGACAATGATTGGCGTCAGGCATGCGGCTTGCCTGAAAAAACGGATGTCGCCGTCGTTGGTTGCAAGCCATGACTCCTCGTATCAGGGAAATGCAAACGCGGCCTGCAAATCTGAGCTGCCTGGATCGCTTTCTTGACGGCAGCCTCAATGTGCTGGCAGCCGGCGAGATAGCTCCCCATAAGAATCATGAGCGATTGCTCGACGCTTTCGCGATCTACCATTGCACCTATAACCGTCACAGCCGACTGCTCATCGTCGGTAGGCATCGCCGCGACTGCATCATGTACTTGCGCGCCGTTCGGCACCGGATTCGCCGATGGGGGCTTGCGGAGGCGGTGTCCCTTGCCAGTAACGTGTCGGATGAAGTCTGGAAATCGTACTATCTCTGCGCGGACCTTTTTTTCGACACGTCTCGTCCGGCGGGCATCTCTCTGCCGCTGTTGGAAGCGATGTCTTGGAAGATTCCCGTCCTTGCGGTGGACAGCCCAGGCGTTCGTGCGACGGTAGGCGCTAGCGGCCTGGTCTGGGAGGACAGCGACCCGGAGTCGTTGGCTGCCTGCCTGCACCGCCTCGCCTGCGACGAAGAACTTCGATGCCAGCTGGGGCAAATGGGCTGGCAGCGGGCGCAGGGCTTTTTCCGCCGCCGGAAAACCCATGGCCGCTTGCTGCATTCTGTGGAGGTAGCCCAATGAGCAAGATTGCCATCGTCGTACAGCGCTGCCATCCGAGCATTGTGGGCGGCTCGGAAGCGTTGGCATGGCAGTACGCCGGCATGCTCCGTGAGCGGTTCGATGTCGAGATTTTGACGACGACGGCGGTGGACTATGTGGATTGGCGCGAGGTGCTGCCTGCCGGATGCGAAAGACGAGATGGCATTTTGGTCCGGCGTTTTCCGATCACGGTAACGCGCAGCCGATACTGGCATGAACTGCACGCGCGCTTGCTCAGCCAAAGCCCTGCCGGCGCGAATTCGAAGGCCGACGCTGTTTGCCGAGGTCGATGGACCATCGCCATGCAAGAGGAACTATTGAGGCATCAGGGGCCTTATTGCATGGAGTTGAACGAGTTCGTCGCGGCTCATGGCAGTGCCTACGCAGCCTGGATTTTCGTCACCTATCAGTATCCGACGACTTATTTTGCCGCCGAGCAAGCGCCGCCCGACCGCCGTTTTCTGGTGCCGACGTTGCATGACGAGCCGATCGCCGGTCTCGATTGTGTGCGGCGCATGGCGCGGTCGATGCGTGGCATCATCTGGCTGACCGAGGCAGAGAAACGTCTTGGGAGGCGAATCTGGGGAGAGGTTCCCGGTACCAGCGTGGGCATGGCAGTTGCCTCTGAGCCAGTCGAACCCGCCAATCTGAGTACACCGTATTTGCTCTATTGCGGCCGCATCGATCAGCCCAAGGGCTGCGTTCGCTTGATCGAAGACTTTTGCCGGTTCAAACGCGAGCGTCCCTCGGCGCTTCGTTTGGTGCTCACCGGCCCGAGCAAAATCGAGATTCCGCAGAGTAAGGAAATCGAATACCGCGGTCTGGTACCCGATGAGGAAAAGTATGCGTTGATGGCGGGTGCCTCGGCGTTTGTCATGCCGTCGCCGTGGGAAAGTTTCAGCATCGCCACGCTCGAAGCCATGGCCCAGGGAACGCCGGTCATCGTGAATGGCGCATGCGAAGTTCTGGCCGAGCATGTGGCCTTGAGCCAGGCGGGACAGGCCTACGACGATTATGCTTCTTTCGCCTCGGCAGTGAGCGACCTTCTGGATCAGCCCGAAGAATGGCGCAGACGGGGAGTGCTTGGCCGCGACTACGTCTGCCAGCGCTATGATTACCAGCAAGTCCGCGAACGACTCCTCGCCGCTCTGAACGAACTGGATTCCCTTCCATCGCAAGCGCCGGTCGTCTCCGCTTTTGAAGGTCGATAGCGCCCGCTCGTCTTTCCTTCTTGCCCGTCGTGTTGTCAAGGCACTGGCCTTTTGGTAGGATTTGGCGTTTTTGAGGCGAGCAACGAGGAGGACCATGGCGACCAAAGAGCGTTGGGGCACCCGCCTTGGCCTGGTTCTGGCAATGGCGGGCAATGCGGTCGGTTTGGGAAACTTTCTCCGTTTTCCCGCGCAAGCAGCCAAAAACGGCGGCGGCGCGTTCATGATTCCTTACATCGTGGCATTGATCGTCATGGGCTTGCCGCTGATGTGGGTGGAATGGACGCTCGGACGATACGGAGGCCAATTCGGACACCATTCCGCACCGGGCATTCTGCAATCGACTGCCCGCGGACGGGGATGGAAATACTTCGGCGTCTTCGGCATCTGGGCCAACCTCATCATCGCTGCGTTCTACGTCTACATCGAATCGTGGTGTCTCGCCTATGCGGGTTTCTCCGCCATCGGCGGGTTCCGTGATACTCCGGCCAAAGAGTTCTACAACAACCTCATCGGTGCCAGCGAAAACAACATTTTCTCGATCAGCATATGGGGGATGGGTGTTTTCGCTGTTTGCATCGTCCTGAATGTCTTCATTTTGTCGCGCGGTCTGGCCCGCGGCATCGAAACGGTCGCCAAGATCGGCATGCCGATCCTGATTCTCTTTGCCGCCATCCTGGCCGTCCGCGGCTTGATGTCCCAGGTCGGCGATGAAGGAGTTGTCGAAAGCCCCTTCGTCGGGCTGAACTTCGTCTGGGAACCGAAACTCGATTCGCTGGCCAACCCTGCTGTGTGGCTGGCGGCTGCCGGCCAAATCTTCTTCACCCTCTCCATCGGCATCGGGTCCATTCATTGCTATTCGTCCTACCTGCGGGCCAAGGATGATATCGCTTTGACCGGTGCGACCACTGCCTGGACAAACGAGTTCTGCGAAGTCGTACTCGGGGGCACCGTTCTGATTCCCATTGCGGTCGCTTATCTCGGCTTGAGCCACGTCGCCGATCCAGAGACTTCCGGTTTTGCACTTGGTTTTCTATCGTTTCCGACTTTGTTTCAGAAGTGGGGCTGGCTGGCTGCGCCGGCTGGCTTCTTGTGGTTCGGCCTCCTCTTCGTCGCCGCCATCACCAGCTCGCTCGCCATGGGCCAGCCGATCATGGCCTTTCTGCAGGACGAATACGGCTTCGATCGGAAACGCAGTGCCCTGGCGTTTGGCGGCATGCTCTTGCTGCTGGCCGTTCCCGTCGCCATCTTCGAGCAAAAAAGCTTCTTCGATGAATTCGATTTCTGGGGCGGTACTTTCGCCCTGGTCGTCTTCGCCTTCGGCGAAAGCATCCTGTTCGGGTGGGTGTTCGGCATGGACAAGGCATGGGCCGAAATGAACCGCGGAGCAGAATTGAAGATTCCTTCAATCTTTTATTACTTCATCAAGTACCTTACACCCGTTTTCCTGTTCTTCATTCTCGCCGGTTCGATCTTCCAACCCAAGGCGGGCTGGGACGCCTATAGCAATGCCCTGTTCAAAGGCGAAGAAATGCCGGCGTGGGAATGGTCTGGCAGCGGCGTCATCGGCAAGATCCTTCACAAAGACATCGAAGACAGCAGCGATCCGCAAAAGCAAGCCTTTAACGAAGACTTGAAACTGGTCCGCACCATCGACCGTCTCGTCCTGGTCGGCGTGTTTTTGTTCTTTTCGGTTCTCGTGTACTTCGCCTGGAAGCGCCGTGCAGCCGAGGGGAGGCTGGCAACATGAACCACATGACCCTCTCAGCGTGGGTTTTCATGCTGACCGTCTGGGCTATCGTCATCGGCTGCGCAGCTTATTGCTTCTACAAACTCCTGACATCGGAACGGCAGCTCGACGACGATGACAACGAGGACGATACGGCCAGCCGAACCGCTGGTTGAGCTGCCACTCAAAAGCAAAAACGTCGCCTGTTCCTGAAAGGAAAAGCCCGAACACCGGAGCGTTTCCAGTGTTCGGGCTTCGTTTGTCCTGCTTCAAGACCGCAGTTGGACTAGCGCTCCTCCTCGTCATCAGCCGTCATGTGCCATTCGACCTGCCCCTTTTCATCGATGACGATGCGGAACGTGTTGCCGCCGACGTGAATCTGGCAGCGGAATCGGATTCCCTGAGGATTGGAACCGTCGATTTCGATGCAGGCGTTTTCGTCGATGAGATCGGTCCATTCCGATTCGCATTCTTCATCGCTCCCGGCCGGGCCGTCAATGTGATGAATGAAGCCTGTGATGTCTTGGTTGAGATACATCTCGCAGGGGTCATCTTCATCCTCGACTTCATCCGGACAATCGATGTCGTCGGGAGGAAAGACGTCTTCGTCTTCACATTCGTCTGTTTCCTCTTCGATCGCGTCGGCTTGTTCGAGGTCCTGACGCAAGGATTGTTCGCAGGGATCTTCGGTTTGCTCGGCCTCCTCGACAGGAAAAACGGCTTCTTTCAATTGATCCAGCATCTTGTTGAGGGCGTCGACCGTGACCGGATCGAGAGGGGGCAAGTGCAAACGTCGGTTTACCGCTTCGGCTCGGCGCAGGCGTCGTTGCCTTTGCTTCGCCTCGATTTGGGCGAGCAAGTGCGTTTTGTACACCAAAGCATGGGCCGCCACGCATTCCGGATCGATCGCCTTGGCCTTATCCGCCAGTCGTTCGGCGTCGTCATAGCGTCCCTCTTTGAGAGCCTGGTGGCAGGCTTCGAGCAATTGGTGAATGCGAGCCTCTTTTTGCTGTTGCAGCTTGTGACGCACGAATTGTCTCCACCAGTATGGCGCGACCGGCTTCGGCTGATTCATCTGGCTCAGTGTTCGCGTCAAGTGATGAGCGATCGCTTCGGCAGCGCGGAGCCGATCGGCCGCGACCGCTTCGAGGCATTTCTCGATCAGCCGAGCGACCTGCTGCCTGTCGGCTTCCTTCTTGTTCCAGCGCGACTGCGGCGCATCTTGTTCTTCATACGATGAATCCGCTTCATCGCCGCTGTTTTCCTGGATGTCGACTTTCATTTGCTGCAGGCGTTCTCCGGCTTGACCGGCGATATGGCTGCCAGGAACGATCTTTTGGATTTCCCGGTAGCAGTGTTCCGCTTGCTCGACCATGCCGGTCAGCCAATAGAACTCGGCAACGCGGAACAGCTTGCGGGCATGTTCCAGTTTTTTGAGGTTTTCGATCACGCCGCCAAAGACCGCCGTGCTATCCGCTTCCACAGCACGTTCTTTAGTCTGCCGGCTCTGCTTCTCCTTCAGGTAGGGACACGTGCAGGATGGCTCGCATTTCTCTTCCTGCGTCGTGGCGGCGTCGGACTGAGGGTGATCCTCGCACGAATCGTAACTGCCAGCTTCGCGCGGGTCGCAGGGTTCCGCCGGCTCGCTGTCCTGGAGAGAATCATTGGTTTTTTGCAATTCTTGCCAGGTTTTCGCCGTCTCCGCATGGAGTTGGCGAAGGAACGCCTTCCAGGCTTCAAGAAATGCCTGCTGGTCGGTGACCGGGCATGACTTCGTCACGGGGCGACGCTTCGAAGTGGCCGCGACTCCTTCCGCCTTGGGATCGACGCTGATGGTGACATGGATTTTGATCTGGCAGCCAGACACGTCGATAGCGGGCAAGTCGATGTCCTGAACAGGAGCTGGTTTTTCGCAACATTGGCAAGGGTTGCAGCTGCAGTTCTTGCCGGGTTTTGTCTTGCACGCACAACAGCCGCACGGCTTGCACGAGCAAGGCTGACAATCACAGCGACCACAGCATGTCGTTTTTTTGCCGCCGTTTTTTTTCTTATGGCATTCGCACGGTTCGCAAGAGCAGGGGCGGCAGCCATCGGGATAGCATTGGCAGGCTTCCGCGGTTTGTTGTCCATAACAGTCTTCGCTGATCGCACAGCAGGGGCAGCCACAACCAATAATCGGCTCGGCGGCAAACCAGAATTGCACTGCACTCAGCCACGAACATAGCGCTTCGCTCACGCATGGCGCCGGACTCTCAGCCGACGGTTCGCATGGTTCCACCGGCTGCTCCGCTTCGAGGATGGCTTCATTCTCGAGCTGAATGCAGCCACCAGGGATGTAACCGCCGTTGAAAGGCGGCACGACGATTTGACAGTCGACTTGTTCATTGGTGGGCAAATCCGGCGGTTTGGCCAGGGTTGTCCCGGCCGAGACCACCAGCGCCGCAAACAACAGGGTCAGAAAACGATGCGACATGAACGACTCCCTCCGTTCCGTAAGGTACGAATGGCATCCAAGACGGGTCCAACGTTTGCCATCCGTTTTCAGTAAATGGCGAAGCCCTGCTCAGACCAGCGATTCGGGGCTTCGAGATCCGACTTTGTTATCTTTCCGGCCATCAACGAACCGGAGAGATTGGTTTCTTCAGATGCAAATGCTGCACAAAAGCCGGCGGAAAGTTGCATAACACCAGCCGCCGGCCCAGCAAACCGCGGCGAAAATACCGTTTGGCCAACAGGCCGATCGTTGCCAGTCGCCGCCGCTCCTCCCTCGATACGAAAGGCATCTTCATCTGTCGAATGTAAGCGTATTCGAAATAGCTTAACGTTCCTTCCGGTTTCAACAGGCGCTCGAAAGCGCGAAAGATCGTCTTCACCAAATCCACGGGAAAGTTGTTCAAAGGCAGCGACGAAATGATGAAATCGTACACATTGTCGCCAGGCAACTCCTGCACGGCGGCGTGCTTCAATTCCACTTGGGAACGATAGCGACGAAACGCCGGTTCTGCCGTGAAACGGTTTTCCAAAACAGAAATGAAGCGATCGTTGATCTCGACGATATCGACGTGATCATGGGGCCGCAGATTGGATAATAACCAACGGGTGACAGCTCCTGTTCCGGGACCGGCTTCGAGAATCCGTCGGCCATCGCCCGGTTGCGCCAAACGCGACGCCATCTCGCGCCCCAGAAACCGACTGCTGGGTAACAACGAACCGGTGTTGCGATACTCCCGGCGAAACTCCCGAAAAAAGTCCCAACATTCCCGGAGGTAACCCATCGGCTTCGCCTCATCTCTGTCGTCGAAGTCGAACGTCCCAGGTGCGGCCCATAGGATAACGTTTTCGTCCGCCGTTACAACGGGAACCTTTCAGGCTGCCAGAGAACGGAAAATGGGTAAACCTGCTGAGAATGCGCTCCACAACATGATTGGCTATGGGAAGTTGCAATATCAAAGTTTTTTCTCTCCGGCAGTTGACCTGGGTTGTGGCGTGAACTATCTTTTAACAACACGAAAGGCAACGGTTCGAAGGAGGAGGTTATGGAAATCCTGGCAAACACGATTTCTGCCACCGCCATCGCCACCATCTATCTGATCTACGGCTACTACCAGAATTATTTGGCTCACCGCAGGCGCATTTTGCGCGAACGGGTTGCTTATATGTTGTGGGTGGCCGCCAACGAGATCGAATAACCGCTAGCGTCTTTGGTTGGTTGCCGGCAGGTTCGGGTGCGCCTTGCCGGCCAACCCACAGGTCCGCTGCCTATTTGCCGACAAACTCCTCGATCGTCGGTTTTCCTTTCAGGTAGCCGAGCGACACCAAGAACTCGTCAGCCTGCCGCATCGTCTTCACAAAGTTGCTTGTGTCGTTGGCGCGGTAGTTGAAGAAGCCGTGCCCCATGCCGTCGTAGCCTTTCAGTTCACAACGGTTGCCTGCTTTTTTCATCGCGTTGGCAAACGCTTCAACCTGGGCGAACGGGATGGTGGCGTCGGCGGTGCCATGAAACACGATTGCTGGCGGCAGCTTCGGTCTGATGTGTGCGGCCGGCGATAAAGCCTTGGCATCCGCGCCAAATCGCCTGGCGAGTTCGGCATAACGTTGGGCGCGGAAGTCCTCCCGGAAAGCCTCCTTGCGCAAATCAATGGCCGGGTTGAAGAGAATCATGGCGTTTGGCCGGGAACTGATCGACTGGTCTTCCCCTTTTTCATCAAACCCAGGCAACAAAGCGACGGCAGCAGCGAGATGACCTCCCGCCGAGCCGCCACCGGAAGCAATGCGATTCGGATCGATGCCGAGCTTGTCGGCGTTGGCGCGGACCCAACGAATCGCCGATTTGGCGTCGGCAACGCATTGGGCGACAGTCGCTTGATGCCGACTGTGTACTCGATATTCCGCTGACATGGCCACCATGCCGCGCGACGCCAGGTAACGGCACTGGTTGAAAAACTGTTTGGGCGTGCCGCCACGCCAGCCGCCGCCGAAGAAGAACACCACCGCTGCACGCTTGTCGCTCGCCTGGTGTCCTGCGGGCTTGAAAAGGTACATTTTCAATTCGACATCGCCGATCTTCTTGTAGGCTTCGACTTGCGGCTCCGCGGTCAGATTCTGTCCCCATGCCGGCACGACAACGACCGCTGCCAACGCTAACGACAGCCAGATTCGCATGATCCATTCCTCCAAATGACTACCAGCCCATACGTCATGGACTTATTTGGTCTCCATGTGATAAATGCCGGTCCAGTCCGGACCAGGGGGGGACTCTTTGTACGACTGACATCGTTCAACCATCAACTTGGAGGGAACATCATCAGGACGTTCCCGTAACACGGCGTGGAAAACGGTCAAAGCATCATCCCATGCACGATTCTGGTAATGCTGCACACCCGTCGCAAAACGTTCGGCCAGATCGATCACGTCTCGACTGACTTCCGAGCGCAGTCCGAGCAATTCATAAACGAAAACCCCCTGGGTTTTTCCTTTCACCGAAACACGATCAAGAGGTCTGGCAACGATCGTTTCGCCGGCGGCAGCAAAAGTCGTTTCGGTGATCAAGATCTTGGTTCCATAGAATTTATTCAACCCCTCGATTCGGTTGGCCAGATTGACGGCATCGCCCATGACAGTGTAATTGAGGCGAGACTCGCTGCCGATGTTGCCAACGACAACGTTGCCGGTATTCAAGCCCATGCGGGTGTGGAAAGGGGGTTTGCCGGATGACTCCCACGCCGATCGTAATTCCGCCAGTTTCTGCTGGCCGCGCCATGCCGCCACGCAGGCATGCAGGGCGTGTTGAGCATCGAGCGAAGGCGCTCCCCAGAAAGCCATGATGGCATCGCCGATGTACTTGTCCACCGTGCCTTGCGTGGCCGCGATGATGCCGCTCAAAGCTGTCAGATATTCACGCAGCTGGCTCACGAGTTCTTCGGGCGACATGGTCTCGGCAATGGTCGTGAAGCCCTGAATGTCGGCGAAAAAAATCGTTACCTCGCGCGCTTCGCCTCCAAGGTTGGCTTCTTGCCCCGAACGGACGATCGATCGCACAAGTTCGGCCGGGACATATTTCTGAAACGAACGCAACCCTGTTTTCATTTCTTCGATAGCCAGCGACAGCTGGTCGACCTCGCGAATGACAGAGTGCATCACGGGGCGAGGCTCGATTTGCAGTTGGGCAATGGCTTCGGTCTCCCGCGACAAATATTCCAGCGGCCGGGCCACTTGTGCCGACACATACAAGCTGATGCCGATGGCAATGAGTAGAATCACCCACGCGAACAACACATGCCGCCGGATTCCCGCATCAACCTGTCCCATGATGTCTTCTTCAGGGATGACCACGCCGATAAGCCACTCTGGTGCCGCCGGATCATCCAAACGATCGTAACTCCCCACGTAACGAACCCCGTCAACGACGAACAGGAATTGTCCTTTCTCGTTGACGAGTTCGCCAGGGAGCTGATTCATGAAGCCGTCGATGCGCGAATCGCCGAGGTTTTGCAAACTCGCATGCGGATTACCGGCATCACCACGAAGAGAATCGAACATGTCCTGGACTTTTCGGCGGTCGGGAACGGCAATGACCCGGCGTTTCCCGTCGCGCCGGAATTCGACAATAAAGGCAATGCCGTTTTGCCCAATTTTCAGATGCTTCAAAAAGTCGCTGACTTGCCCGACATCCAAATCCGACTCGACAACGGCTAATAACTTTCCCTCGCTGTTGAACAATGGCATGGCGAATGTCAGGCCGAGTGTCGCCTGCTCGACAAAGGCGGGCAGGAAATGGTACGTTTCGGTCCAGACCGCTTGTTTGCTTTGGCGTGCTGCTCGATACCAGGGTCGGGTCCGAGGATCGGGAATGTCGCGCTCGATCGCCGTCGGCTTCTTGGGAAAATCTTGGGCCAAATAATCCCGCATGTGGAATTGCTTCGTTTCCGGATCGCGAACCACTTGCCAGATATGAAACGTTTGACCGTCTCGCCATATGCCGATGCCAGTGCCGTCCGCTTCCCTGACAGCAAAACACGACATCAGCGAGCGATGTGCAGCCATGGCAGGCAAGAAGAACCGCACGAGTTGTTCGTCGCTCTGACGATCGATCTCTCCGGACTTGATGAGTTGGGCGATCAGATTGGTGTGCTCGGCTGCGTCTTGGAACAAGCCGGATATCTGCTGGTCGATCCGGGAGTTCGTTTGCTCGATGACTTGATCCAACAAGTTGGCCACGATGGCTTGGCCGTTTTCATACGAAGATATGCCGATGATCAGCGCAGTTGAGGTGACAAGAACCACTAAAATGGTTACTAAAGCAGTCCGAAAAGGGAACTTCATGGCTGCCTCGCGCGCCGAAAACAATGCCCGCTGTTCACTTTAGGAACACGCCCGACGTTTCGCAATCGAAATGCCATGGCCGCGGATCTCGACTGGCGTTTCCAGGCAGAGCAGGGGTTATTTTCGTCGCCCTGGCTTTGTCCTGTTGTAAAAGAGATGGGAAGCGGGAAATGCGGTTGTGATGAAACAGCACAATTGCCAAAATAACGACCGGCTGGCGGTGAAAATGAGAAGCACAAACATGTCGAAG
Organism: Gemmatales bacterium; assembly: GCA_026004675.1. GTDB lineage: Bacteria > Planctomycetota > Planctomycetia > Gemmatales > Gemmataceae > BPJP01. Next base: position 30,037 of record BPJP01000014.1, on the reverse strand, counting down.
CGTCTGCGAATCGTCTTGGCGAAAGTCGGGCTTGATGGCCATGATCGGGGCATCAAGGTCGTCGCCCGCGCTCTGCGCGATGCTGGCATGGAAGTGATCTATGCTGGATTATGGCAGACGCCGGAGTCGGTCGTTCGAACGGTGGCGGACGAAGACGCGGACTGGCTTGGTTTGAGCATTTTGAGCGGCGCCCACATGACGCTGGTGCCGAGAATAATGACATTGTTACGTGAAGCGGGGCTTGAAGATGTCGGCGTCATCGTTGGGGGGATCATACCGGAGTCGGATTACCCGAAATTGAAGGAGCTGGGAGTGGCACGGGTATTCGGTCCGGGAACGCCAATGGACGAGATTGTCAGGTTTTTGCGTCAGCATCCGCGTTCCCATTCCTCTGCCGAGGGTGCGGGCAAGGAATGAGGAGTTTGTGGTGAGCGACTCACTTTTGCAGCTAATAGACCGTTATCGCAACAAAGATCGTCGTGCGTTGTCCCGTCTTTTGACGCTGGCAGCGCGGGGCGAGCACCTTTCAGAGATCCTTGCTGCGGCGTCGGTGCCCCAGTCGAAGAGGATCCCCGTGGTGACGCTGACCGGCAGTGCGGGTGTCGGAAAGAGCACGTTGACCGGAAAACTCATCGAGTTATTGCGGCGGAAAGACAAACGAGTGGCTGTGCTGGCTTGCGATCCGCAAAGCCCGCTTTCGGGTGGTGCGTTGTTAGGCGATCGTTTTCGTATGCCGACCACGCCTGATGAAGGGGTTTTCATTCGCAGTCTGTCAAGCGCAGGGGGGCGAGGGGCCATTGCCGAGCATTTGCCCGTCCTGTTGAAATTGTTGGCAGGCTTCGGCTTCGACGTCATTCTTTTGGAAACGGTCGGGGCCGGCCAGGGGGATACGGTTGTTCGTGATATCGCTGATGTCGTCGTCTTTTTGGTGCAGCCTGAGACGGGCGACGATCTGCAGTGGGAAAAGGCCGGCTTGTTGGAAGTGTGCGATATCGTTGTCATTCACAAATCGGATTTGCCCGGAGCTGAGCATGCCGAAGCCCAGCTGCGGTCGATGTTGGAACTGTCAAGCGGGCCGATACCGGTGATCTTGCGGGTCAGTTCAAAAACCGGCAGCGGCATGGAAGAATTGTGGCAAGCTATCGAACGTGCTGCGGATTCGGAGCACGTTCGCCGGGATGCGGGCCGCGAATTGCTTCGCCAGGTGCAGGAGTTTCTGTCAGCACGATTCGTCCAGTTGGAGGAGGATGCCGCCTTGCAACAACTGGTGGCCGACTGGAAAGCAGGCGAGGTCGATTTGAACGACGCAGCCCGGCGCCTTGTCGATTTGCTCTTGACGGCTGGCGCGAATCCCCGGTCTTCCCCCTAGCCGACCATCGTTCGCTCTTTCCTGGGTCGACAAAAGACGGCAGGACATGGACGCGGAAGGATTTTCGGATTCCGACGCGGCGCAGGACAAAGGCGCAAGCGTATCGAGTTTACGGAAAAGTCGGAGTTGTCCGCTCTTGCATGCCTGCCAAAAGGCCGAACTTCACCGCTTTCGCTCGCCAATCCCCCGGAAAGGGGCAATGATATTGAAGCCCGAGTTCGCGTTCTCAATGTGAGACGCCGGCTTTTCCTGTCTTGCTCGAAAAGAACTCCCATCATGAAAAAGCTAGCGATTGCAGGTCTGTTTGCGTTTGCATTGGTCACATGCGGTGCCGACCACGCCGAGGCAAGCGGCTTTCGGATCGGGTTTTATTTGAGCTGCGATGACCCGATCTATTGTCCCTGTTGTCCGTGTTTCCCTCCTCCTGTGAATCCGCTATGGTTTGGCTATCCGCCGGCTCACCACGTTCCCTTGTCAGCCGTCAATCAGTACCGCGTTCCGCTGACGCCTCCCGCGGAACATACTCACTACGTTCCGCCACCGGTTCAGCCGACCGTTTATCATCCGTTCAATGGCTACCAGGGAAACTATTCATACGGCTACTAGGTGCAACCGTTGATTGTCGAAAGAATACGCATGACGGATGAACGCCGCGTCTGCTGGGCGGTCGTTCATCCGTTCCTTTTTTCCGGTCGGGCCGCCAGCGAGATGCGGAAAACCGGCGATCGGCCAACCAGCTTCGGTGACTTGCGAAGCCCAAGGGGCAAACTATAATGCACCAAAGGGTATTCAAGACATCGGACGCTGTGACTGTGCACTACCGTACGTTTCGAAACGATGATCCGCCTGCTTTGGTTGAGATTTGGAATTCGGCTTTGACCGGCCGCAGCGCCGCTCCGTTGCGAAGTCCGACACCGCTGGAATGGCATGCCTTGTCGAAACCCTATTTCGATCCTGCCGGGTTGATTGTCGCTGTGGACAATAGCGGCACGCCGGTTGGGTTCGCCCATGCTGGCTTCGGCCCCAACCGCAAGGAGAACGGCATCTCTTATTCGACCGGAATTACGTGTATGATCGCTGTACGGCCTGAGTGCCAGCGCCGCGGCATTGGTTCGGAACTTTTGGGCCGTTGCGAAGAATACTTGATGCAAAAGGGCGCGAAAACCATCTATGCCGGGCCGGTGCGGCCGCTCGCTCCTTTTTATTTTGGACTATACGGCGGCAGCGACCTGCCGGGGTTCCTGGCCACCGACGAGGCAGCCGCCCCATTTCTCGAATATCATGGCTACAGCCCATCGAGCACCTGTCTGGTTTTTCAAAGATACTTGGACCAGCCCATCAACATTGCCGACGCCCGCTTTTCCAAGCTGCGCCAACGCTACCACGTGCGCGTCATGCCGCCGCCGTCGGTCGGCACGTGGTGGCACGAGTGTGTTTGGGGACCGATCGAACCTCATGAATTTCGACTCGAAGAGATCATCGGCGGACGAGTGGTGGCTCGTGCCCAAGTTTGGGAAATGGAAGGATTCAGTTGGCGATGGGGAATACCCGTCGCTGGCATCATCAATTTCCTTGTACGCGAAGACCTGCGTCGCAAAGGCATTGGCAAGTTCCTGCTCGTTCAGATCCTCAAGCATCTTCAGGAGCAGTATTTCGGGTTGGTGGAAGTGCAAACGATGGAACGCAACCAGGGAGCAGTCGAACTGTTGAAGAAAGTCGGATTTCAAAAGGTGGATTTTGGCCGCACCTATAAGCAGCTGCATTGATGCGCCGAACACACGTTCCTGCCGCCGAATAACTTTGCGAAATGTAGAACCGGTTTTTGGGACCGTGCTGCGATCCCTCCAGGAAAACACCGATGTCGATTTTGCTGCTGGCTCTCGTACCAGCGTTGGCCGTCCTCTATTACTACTACGAGCGGGACCGCCATCCCGAACCGTGGGGGTGGGTGGCTATCGTCTTTATCGCCGGCGCCTTGTCTGCCTTTTTGGCGCTTGTTGTCGAACGCTGGCTCGAAGGCTTCAACGGGTTTTCATGCCAGCAGGATCCGTTCCTGTTCTTCTTTTTGCAAGTCGGCATCCCCGAAGAAACAGTGAAGATGCTCGTCGTGGTCGTGTTGGTTTTTTGGCGGAGCGATTTCGACGAACCAGTAGACGGATTGATCTATGGCACAGCGGCCGCCTTGGGTTTCACCTTTGCCGAAGACTTCTTGTCTTATCTGTCTCGTCCTGATCAATCCCCCTGGCCGCGAGTCGTTAGCGTAGTGGCTCATCCCTGGTTTTCGTGCTTCTGGGCCGGCGCTTTGGGAGAGGCCAAATTCCTCTCGTGGAAAAAAGGCATTCCTCTTGTGGCCACCGGGCTGATCGTATCGGCATTCGTGCACGGTCTGTATGACTATTTGATCGAAGTTGGCGAGGGGAAATGGTTTTGGTTACGGCAACTCGTGGTGCCGTTGATGATAACCTTGTATTGGGTCCTGGAAATTCAACTGGAACGATTGCATGGCAGGCAGGCGAGGCACTCGCCAGCAGATGTGGGATGATCGGGGAGAAGACTTGTCATGCGCGGTGGCATTGTCGGTCTCGATATCGGTGGTGCACATATCAAGGCGGCTCATAGCGACCAAACGGCTTTGTGCCGGAAGTTCGCCCTGTGGAAACAACCCGAAGCCTTGTCGGCTGTATTGCGCGACGTTCTCGCTGAAATGCCGCCGTTCGATCTCGTCGCCGTCTCGATGACAGGGGAGATTTGCGATTGTTTTGCCAGCAAACGAGCCGGTGTCAACGCGATTCTCGACGCCCTGGAGCAGGCGGTCCAGGGGCGTCCAGTCGTGGTGTGGCAAACGACCGGTCACTGGCTGAGCGTCGAAGAAGCCCGGCTCAATCCAATGACCACAGCTGCCGCTAACTGGCACGCCTTGGCGACGTTTGCCGGCCGGTTCGCGGCCGACAGTTCGCACGCTTTCGTTGTCGACGTCGGTTCCACCACCACGGATATCGTTCGTCTGCGCCGAGGCAAGCCCGTGCCGATCGGCCGGACCGATTTCGAACGTTTACGAACGCGCGAACTGGTCTACACCGGTATTCGCCGAACTCCCGTTTGCGCGCTGCTCGACCGGGTCGCCGCGGAATGGTTCGCCACGACTCACGATGCGTTTCTTCTTCTCGGATGGATCGAGGAGGACGAATCGGATACGGACACGCCCGACGGACGGCCGGCGACAAAGGGGTTTGCTCATGCCCGCCTGGCACGCATGGTCGGAGCCGATGCCGAAACGCTTTCGCTGGCTGATGCCCAGCGGCTGGCGAAGCAAATCATCCAAAGGCAACTCGCTCGAATCGCGGACGCCATACGGAACCTGTCGAGAGACCTGAACGAGCCGCCTCTCGCTATCTTGTCGGGCTCGGGCGAATTTCTCGCACGCCGCGCCTGCAAAGCCGTCGGCCTGAATCGGTTCATCTACCTCAGCAAGGAACTGGGAGAGGCCATCAGTCGGTCGGCATGTGCATATAGTCTGGCCGTTTTGGCTGCCGAAGGCGGCATCGTGGAGGAGATGGAACGCCGGGGGGCATGAAAAAGGGTGGGCCAAAGTTCCGCGAACATGGTAGAATAATCGACGTTATCGAGTTACCTCTCACCACTTTCAAGGAAAAGGTTTTGTCATGGACGACAGACTACTTCTCGGCATCGAATTGAATTGCAAGCGTGATATCGTTCGAGCCCGGCAACGATCGCGCCAGTTGGCTGGGCTGTTGGGCTATTCTTGGACCGAGCGGTTGTTGATCTCGACGCGTGTTTTTCAAATCGGCTGGGACCTGTGGAAACGGTTTCAGCGCGGAGCGGTTCGCTTTCAGATCGCCAGTGGTTCGCTCCTGGTTTTGGCGGGAACTTCTCCCACGAGCGCGACCGAGGTTAGCCTGTGCCAGCCTCTGCCGTCGGATGCGCCACTTGATGCGGCCGATATCCAGTTCGCCATGAAGCAACTTATTGATCACACGCCGTTCAATCTATTTGAGGAGATTTACGCGCACAACGAACAGATGAATCGGCTGTTGCAGTCGGTTGCCAGGGTTTCGTCGGCCAGGTCGGCGATGCATTCGGCAGCCTGACTCCGAGTGCAGCCAGCGTGCGGACGTGATGGAGCGTGTCCCTCCACTGGCCGCACCCCTGATTCCTGCAAGCGGCTTTCCCTTGTCGTCGCCGCCTCTTAAAATGACTTCACCATCCTCCCCTTGTCAAAAGATGAGGCTTGAAAGATGAGCAAGTATGTCATTTTTTTGGGCATCGGCCTTGGCCTGGCTGCTCTTGCCGCCTACGGAGTCGATCAGCGCGTTTCGGTTCCCAAGAAGAAGGGAGCGAAAGTGATTGAGAAAATCAAGAAGACGGACGAAGAATGGCGAAAAATCCTGACCGAAGAGCAATACCGCGTCACGCGACAGCACGGGACGGAACCTGCCTTCCGCAATGAGTATTGGAACAACAAGAAGGACGGCATCTATCGATGCGTCTGCTGCGGCCTGGAGTTGTTCGATTCTCGCGCGAAATATGATTCCGGTACGGGTTGGCCGAGTTTCTGGGAGCCTTTTGATCAGGCCCACATCGGCACGACGACGGACCGCAGCTTCGGGATGATTCGCACGGAAGTGCACTGCATCCGCTGTGACGCGCATCTCGGCCATGTTTTCGATGATGGTCCTCGCGACAAGACGGGACTACGCTATTGCATCAATTCGGCTGCATTGAAATTCGAGCCAAGAGAAAAGAAGTAACGGATCGCAGCCTTTCGCCTTCGTGGTACCGCCTCTTAGATTTGAGGCGGAGGAGGGAATAGGTTGCATGCCAGCCGCGGCTGGTGCGTGTTGAACCTGACGTTTTGGCGGAAACATCATGAGTATCCTGGTTGACAAAAACACTCGTGTTCTATGTCAGGGAATGGGGAAAGCCGGTACCTTTCACGCTGTGCAATGCCGTGAGTATGGCACACAGGTAGTCGGAGGGGTTGTGCCGGGAAAAGGCGGGACGAACAAAGAGGGCATCCCCCTCTTCAACACGGTTGCCGAGGCGGTGAAAAAAACGGGAGCGAATGCGACGATGGTTTTCGTGCCTCCCCCCGCCGCTGCTGATGCCATCATGGAGGCAGCTGACGCCGGGGTTCAACTCATCGTCGCCATAACCGAAGGCATTCCTGTTCTGGACATGGCGCGGGCCATGAGATTCCTTGCTGGCAAGTCCTGCCGACTGGTGGGGCCAAACTGCCCCGGCGTCATTACGCCAGGGCAGTGCAAGATCGGCATCATGCCGGGCTACATCCACAAACCGGGACCTGTCGGCGTTATGAGCCGAAGCGGCACGCTTACTTACGAAGCCGTCTGGCAGCTCACTAACCTGGGACTGGGCCAATCCACTTGTGTCGGCCTGGGAGGCGACCCGATTGTTGGTACCTCGTTCATCGATCTTTTGAGGATGTTCGAGCAGGATTCCCAAACGGAAGCCATCTTGCTCATGGGTGAAATCGGCGGCAATGCCGAGGAGCAGGCGGCCGAATACATCAAACAACACGTTTCCAAACCCGTAGCGGCGTTCATTGCCGGTCAGACCGCACCTCCGGGCAAACGCATGGGACACGCCGGCGCGATCATTTCGGGCGGTAGTGGAACGGCCAAAGAAAAAATCGCCGCCCTCCGCGCTGCCGGTATCGTTGTCGCGGACACTCCTGCCGAGCTTGGCGTGTCCGTGCAAAAAGCCATGAAAAAATAGCGACATCGGCAAAACACGCACAAGCAATGTCAGCCTGAGTCCGCGATGACAGGGCACAGCTGGACTGAACAGGTTATGTGCAGGGCGGTATAACAACTCTGCTCGGCTGGTGATGCCTCGGACCAGCCGGCAAAGTCCTTGTCTGTCCGGAGCTTGCACTAACCGGGAGAAACCAATGCGAAATTCGATGGCCTTGTTCGCCGCTCTCCTTTTCGTGGCCAGTTCACATCCAGAGCCCCCAGCGACCGAACCAAAGGATGGCTGGATCGACTTGTTAAAGAACGGCCTTGATGACTGGAAACGGATCGCGCTTCCCTTGGGAACGAAGCTGAATGCGGAAAATCCGTGGAAATATGACGCAGCCAAGAAAACCCTGACTTGCAGCAAACCAGGCTTTTTCGAAATGCTTCTGCACAAGAAGGAATTCGGCGACGGTATCTACCATGTCGAGTGGCGGTTTCACAAGGTCGAAGGCAAGAACGATTACAATAGTGGCATTTATGTACGTTGTGCCGCCGATGGGACAATCTGGCACCAGGCACAGGTGGCTCAAACGCAGAAACCACCGCACTACGCCGACTTGTTTGGCGTCACGAAAGTCGGCGACAAGCTGGAAAAATTCCTGAAAACCGGCGACGGCGCCAAATTCGTCCGCCCTCCGGGAGAGTGGAACACGTATGAGATCGTCTGTCAGGGCAAAAACATCACCGTCTGGGTCAATGGCAAAAAGGCCACTGACTGGAGGCAATGCCAAATCGCCAGTGGCCTCGTTGGCGTTCAGGCCGAGTATTTCGTCATCGAGTTTCGCAACCTGAAGTTTCGGCCGGCCAAATAGTTTTAAGTCTGAAAGGTCGCGAAAGCTGGCTGAGCTCGGGATGCCTCAGCTGCTGCGAAAGCGGTACGAGCTTCGCCTTCCGCTTCATTAGAGAATCGGACGGTCAAGGCGAGCGACGAACAAATCGTCACGAGAACCCCCAAGACGAGCAACGCCGTGGGCCAGGGCAAAGAGCTTTTGAACAAGAAACCCGCCGCTACGGCCCCGGCATTGCCGCCCGCACCGACGATCCCTGCTACCGAGCCGAGTGCTTTGCGATTGATGAAGGGAACCACCGAAAACGTTGCCCCCGAGGACATCTGCACGAACAGACTGAACAGCACTAGGGCCGGCAGAGCAAACATCAGCACGGTCATTTGCGAAAAGAGGATCAAACACAGACCTTCGCAGAACAATGCCATAAAAAGCCACCAGGCTCGACCGCGCAGTCCCCAGCGTCCACCGAAACGGTCGCCGATCATGCCTCCCAAGGTTCGGGTGAAAAGATTCATCAGGCCAAAAAGGGCAGCGGCGACGCCCGCGGTCTGCAGTCCCAGGCCGAAGTAATCGCTGAAGTACAGGGCGGCTATGTTGTTGATGGTCAACTCGATCCCGAAACAAGCACCATAGAGGACAAACAGCGCCCAGACCCGGATGTCGCGGCAAGCGTCCCAGAAGGTTCCATCGGATTTGGCACGGCGGCGACGTCGTCCTCTGCGAAGATCGCAGTAATTGCCTTCAGGACAGTCCTGAGTCAAAAAATAATAAGCGATTCCCGTACCGAGACATAGCAACCCTGCCACGACCATGGCGGCACGCCAGCTCCAATAGTCGCTCAGACCTAAAACGCTGACGAAAAAGGCGAACACAAGCGGCATGACTAACTGAGTGACGCCTCCGCCGAGATTGCCCCAGCCGGCTGTCGTTGCGTTCGCTGTTCCGACGCAATTCGGCGCAAACATTACCGACGTATGGTACTGGGTAATCACGAAAGAGGCCCCGATCACACCGATGAGCAACCGGCAAATCAGGAACGTCTCGAATGATCGAGCGAGGCCGATCATCATCACGGGAATCGATCCGATAGCAAGCAGCCAGGTATAGGCCAATCTGGGACCGATTCGGTCGCAAAGCCAACCGATGGCCAGACGGGCAAAGATGGTCATCGAGACGGACCCAATGATGCACCAGCCAATTTGCTCCCGGGACAATTGCATTTCTTCGCGAACGACCTTCATCAAGGGCGCGATGCCAAACCAGGCAAAGAAGCACAGGAAGAAGGCAAACCACGACATGTGAAAGGCGCGCATGGGCACCGACGAAAAGTCAAACAACCTGATCCGAACCGCACGATTCTCCATCGACATCGCCAGCGTTCCCCTCGAACAACAAAGCTGCCACGGCGCATGCCGTTTCCGGCCGCGCATCCATCGTTTCTTTCTGCTCTCGCGTTCCCTGGAAAGTGTTCCGAAGGCAAGTTGGTTGGGAGTTCGCAAAGTACGTGCCGAGGCATCACGATAATATCCAGAAAACCGAACTAGCTATCGCAACGGATGTTACGACGAAACGTGTACATGGCTTCCTTTCCTCGATGTGTTGTGATTGCCCAGGTTGCGGGCAACGCGGCAGCAATTGAAGGCATGCGAACAGCGGAAAGTTTTTGCTGGCGTTGTTTCCTGCTAACAATTACCAACAGCCATTTACTACAATGCAGTCATGAACCCGAATGATCCGCAACGTTACCTCGATCCGTTGGTTTTGGCGAAAGTGCGGAGCCTGGAATTGCAGGCTCGCATGATCGTCGAAGGCTATTTATCGGGGATGCACAAAAGCCCCTACCATGGGTTTTCCGTCGAATTCGCGCAGCATCGCGAATACGTTCCCGGCGACGATATCCGTCATGTCGACTGGAAAGTGTACGGTCGCACCGAACGCTATTTTTTGAAACAGTATGAGGAAGAAACCAACCTGATTTGCTGGTTGCTTCTGGACATCAGCGAATCGATGCGTTACGGATCGACGGAAGTAAGCAAATACGACTACGCGTGCATGGCATCGGCGGCGTTGGCGCATCTGGTTCTGCAACAACAAGACAGCGTCGGGCTGGTCACCTTTGACGATCAAGTACGCCGGCTGATCAAACCGTCAAGTCAGCCTTCGCATTTGAAAGAGATCGTCCAGGTGATGAACCAGGGTGCCGAGAGGCAGAAGACGAAACTGGCGGGAATCCTTCACGAGCTTGCCGAGCGTTTCAACCGCCGCGGACTGGTAATGGTCTTCAGCGATTTGTTTGACGACTCGGAAAACGCACCAGGCGATTTCGTGGCTGCTTTGAAGCATCTTCGCCACCGCCGCCATGATGTCGTCGTATTCCACGTTCTCGGACCGTGCGGAACTCGAGTTCCCGTTTCAAGAGGCAACCTTGTTCAAAGGCATGGAGCATCATCCGGACTTGTTGACGGACCCCCGCTCGCTGCGACAGAGCTATCTCGATGAGATTCAGTCTTTTATTCGCCAGGTGAAGCGTGGCTGTTTGCAGCACAATATCGACTATGTGCAGCTAAGCACGGATAAGAATCTTGGCATCGTGCTGTCGAGTTACTTGTCAAGGCGGTTGTCGCGGCGTGCCCGGTGAAAACGAGACCCAAGAGGTACTCTTTCCCAAACGGGCGGCAGATAGCGACGGCAGGCGCCGACTTCCAAAAGGGTTCCCGTTGATGAAAGCGAATTGGCAGATTCGCGTTTACGAAGCACACCGGCTGATTTTCGCCGGAGAGGTTGCGTTTCCGTTGGAAATTGGCCGCCAACGCAGCGTCGATGAAGAGCTTTTCGTGGTCAAGCCCACTTCGGACGGCTGGAATCGCCTGGTCATTGCCAAACTCGATGAAGTCAACGTGTCGCGTGCTCACGTTCACATCACCGAGACCGAAGACGGGGCTATTCAGATCGAAAACAAAAGCACGATGCAGCCAGTCACGTTGCCACAAGGACCGCTGGCGGCGCAAACGTCGGTGCAACTGAAGTTGCCGGTCGAAATGATCGTGGGCAAAAAGACGATTCGGCTTCTAGGCCGCGGGCGCGAGGAAGTTGAAGAACCAGGAAGCGGCAGTGTCCATAGTCTTGACGTTTCGCTGCCACCGCCCAGTTCCGGTCGGGCCGCGCTTCATACGCGTTTGGCTTCCCTGGCGTTGCCCGACAAAAGGCACGACGAACTTAGTGCCGAAGAACTGGTGCGTTGGTTTCAGGCGACGACCGATGTTTTGCAGAGTGCCGCCACGTCGCACGAGTTTTTCAGCTGTGCCGCCCGAGCCGCGGTCGAACTGGTTGGCCTGGATTGCGGAGAGGTGCTTCTTTTCGAAGACGATGACTGGGTGACCAAGGCGGTCGAGAAAGCACCGGATATCAAAGATCACGGTGATCCCATCCCCAGCCGTCACATTCTCAGTCGCATCCGAAGCGAAAAACGGCCACTTTGGCAAGTGCCGCCGTTATCAGCAAGTGGCAGCCTCGCCGACATCACCGCTGTCGTTGCGGCACCAATCCTCAACTCCACTGGCGACGTCATCGGCGTCCTGTATGGACATCGCCTGGCGGAAGTCGCCTGAGCACCAAGGGGCCGATTACGAAACTCGAGGCGATGCTGGTCGAAGTTCTGGCTCGCGGCGTCGCGGTTGGTTTGGCGCGGATGCAGCAGGAAGAAGCGGCCATGCGTGCCCGTGTCCAATTCGAACAGTTTTTTACTCCCGAATTGTCGCACGAGTTGACCGCCAATCCTGACCTGCTCAAGGGGCGAGACGCCACCATCTCGGTCTTGTTCTGCGACATTCGCGGCTTTAGCCGCATCAGTGAAATCCTCGGTCCAGCGGGTACGGTGGATTGGCTCAACGACGTGATGACTGTTTTCTCGGAATGCGTTCTGAAACATTCGGGCGTCCTGGTCGACTATATTGGCGATGAATTGATGGCCATGTGGGGAGCGCCCATTGCTGTCGAGGACCACGCCCGACGTGCGACTTTGGCCGCCCTGTCGATGATTGATCAATTACCCGCCCTGCGCGAACGCTGGCAAAAACGAATCGGGGAACCGATGGAAATCGGCATCGGCATCAATTCAGGAATGGCACGCGTCGGAAACACGGGCACCCAGCGGAAGTTCAAGTACGGTCCGCTCGGCAACAATGTCAATCTCGCCAGCCGCTTGCAGGGTGCCACCAAGTACCTCAAAACCAGACTGCTTGTTTCCGGCGCCACGCAGAAACTTCTTGGTCCTGAGTTCGCGACGCGCCGACTCACAACCGTGCGTGTGGTCAACATCGTCGAGCCGGTCGAACTATTCGAAGTGGTTCCTCAAGGAGAAGAAGGCTGGAAACAACGCAAAACGGATTATGAGGAAGCCTTGGCTTTTTTCGAGGGACAGGAGTTTCGGGCGGCCGCGCGAATTCTGGGCGGCCTGGTGACAGACTATCGTGAAGACGGACCCGCACTTGTGCTGCTTTCTCGCGTCGTCAATGCTCTCATCGAACCTCCGGAACCGTTCGATCCGGTTTGGCAATTACCCGGCAAATAGACTAGTACGTCTTTGCGTTCGAGCAGGTGCGACATGACCAACGATTATGTGCTTGCCATTGACCAGGGCACGACAAGCACGCGCGCTTTCGTTTTCGATCCGACTGGTCAAGTGCGGTCGAATGCCGCTGTGGAAATCAAACAATATTACCCGAAGCCGGGTTGGGTCGAGCACGATGCCGATGAAATCTGGCAAAGTGTCGTTTCCGTCGTCAAAGAGGCCCTTGCTAATTCCGCCATTGCTGCCGAAGAAATCCGTGCGATCGGCGTAACCAACCAGCGCGAAACGACGCTTCTCTGGGATCGAAAGACCGGGGCGCCGGCAGCGCGAGCGATCGTCTGGCAGGACCGGCGCACGGCCGAGTTCTGCAAACGACATCGGCACGAAGAAGCGTGGTTGCAAGAGCGTTCCGGTTTGGTTCTCGATCCCTATTTTTCCGCGACGAAACTCTCCTGGCTGCTGGAGAATGATGCCGAACTCAAGGGAAAAGCCGTTAACGGCGATCTGGCATTTGGTACCGTTGATTCGTTTCTGATCTGGCGGCTGACAGGTGGAAAAGTCCATGCCACTGACCTGACCAACGCGTCGCGTACGTTGCTGTTGAACCTCAAGACGGGAGAATGGGATGCCGAATTGTGCCGCTACTTTGGCGTCCCCGAACGACTCTTGCCTGAAGTGCGTTTCAGTGCTGCCGATTTCGGGACGACAGCGGGGCTTGATTTTCTGCCCGATGGGGTGCCGATTTGTGGTGTGGCCGGAGATCAACAGGCAGCGCTGGTTGGCCAATTCGGGTTCACGGAAGGCTCCGCGAAGTGTACCTATGGAACGGGGGCGTTTTTTCTTGTTCACACCGGAGAGCGTCCCATCCTGTCGCAACACCGCCTCGTCAGTAGTTTGGCAGCCAGCAAGGCGGGAGCGAAACAATATGTCCTCGAAGGGAGCATTTTCGTGGCGGGAGCCGCCGTGCAATGGCTCCGCGACGGATTGCACCTCATCGACAAATCGGCTGACATCGAACGGCTGGCGGCCAGTGGGGATTCGGAGCAAGAAGTCTACTTGGTTCCTGCTTTCGTCGGTTTGGGTGCCCCCTATTGGTCACCCGACGCACGCGGTGCGGTCTTCGGCCTGACCCGTGCTGCCACGTCGGCCGAGTTGGCTCGAGCTGCCTTGGAAGGGGTGGCGTTTCAGGTCGCCGACCTGGTTGAAGCCGCCGCCCAGGATATGGGGTGTTCTCTGGAAAACCTGCGCGCCGACGGGGGCATGGCAGCCAACGCCTGGTTCTTGCAACGACAAGCCGACATCCTTGGCATTCCCGTTTTGCAGGCTTCACAAAACGAAGCGACAGCGTTCGGCGCTGCGATTCTTGCCGGCTGGCAGGCAGGCGTCTGGTCCGATCTGGAGCAGATCGAGCGGCTGGAACGACCAGGCCGACGGTTCGAACCCCACTGGCCGGAGGACCGGAGAAGCCGAAAACGGCAACGCTGGCGCCAACTTGTTCAAGCCGTCATTTCGCTCGGCTCATGATCCAATCGAGTCGCCTCTATGGTCGGCTGATTGGCCAGATGCGAAAGCCGAATCCTTCGAGATCAACGTCTTCTCCTTTATCGGTTTCGCCTGGCCCGCCACGTTCGATACTGACGCGTACTATCGCCCACAGACTGGCAGGATCGCCTGTATGCTCGTAGCCATTGTGATCGACATCGCCTTCAATCAGCCAACACCACGTTCGCCGTTCCGTATGATCGGCTTCTTCCTGCCAACCCATCAAAACGCGAGAAGTAGCCAACAGTGCCGATCGGAACGTCTCTGCATCTTCGATATGCAAGCGGCACTCGTCGGGGTTCTTCTCTTGTTTGGTCTTAGGCAATTTGCCGACTGCCTCGAACAAACGATGCTCCAGGGCAGAGGCACGCCACGGCGACCAAAGGTAGAAAGTCACCCGGCTGGTAAGAAATCCCAGCCCGTACACGTCGATTTGCATTCGATGAATCTCCGGTGCCTCGAATCAGTTGGCATAATGTTTCACAATACCGCCGGAGACAAAAAAAGACAGCCTGGCGTCAAAGCTACCAGGCTGTCCGAGGTGAATGATCCGTCTGGCTTACTTTTTGGGCTTGGGTGGCGGCTCGACGGTCACGCCAAAAGTCGCATCGGTGTTGAGGGTCAAGTTGCCGACCTTGCCCGAAACGCGCACGACGAAGTCGTTGCGACTGCCGGCTTTGGCGTTCTGTTGAGCGGTCAGCATGATCTTGCCTTCGTTGGCATTGGGCGGAATCGTCACTTTGCCAGCCGTCACGCCGTTGTAACCTCGTGGCAAAACGAGTTGTAATTCAAGCGGCCCTTTGTAATCGTAAAGCCGTTTGACGCGAACGACGATCGGGGTCGCCATGCCGGGTTTCAGGGTGACTTTTTCTGGAGAGATCGTGGCATCGGCTACTTTGTCATAAATGGTCAGCTGAATGGGTGGCGACACTTGCACTTCCTGAATGTTCTTTTTTTGTTTCGATTTGGGGTCTTTGTTGAACTGGAACTGGGAAAAAGCCCGGAAAACCAGGTTGTAGGTACCCGGGCGAACGTTATTGCGTACCTGGAATTTGATTTCCACGTCATTTCGGTTATTGGGGACGTTGATGTTATTGGGAAGCTGCAGATTTTGGATGCCGATCGCCGGCCGAATTTGAATCTGGGCCTTCGACACTGCCGGCTCACGGCGGTCGATCGTCAGCTTGAACGCGACATTGCCACCAACTGGCACAAGGATGTCCTTGGTTGTGGTGCCGACGACGAAAGCCCCTTTGTCTCGCACTGCGAGCGCCAGCGAGTTGGCCAGCCTGGTCATTGCCGGGATGTTCGTCTGCTGCGAGGGCACGGACCAGACCAGGCAGCCGGCGCGGGCTTCCCGTACGACTTGTTTACCATTGATCGTAGCCGTGCCTTTGATTTTGACGGTACCTTCCCAATTGGGAGCGTTGTTGGCGGCTTCGACGACGAGACGAGTGAAGCTTTGCCCGCTCGCCAGCACCTGAGGGCGACACGTTACGCCGTTCGGCAAACCTTCCATCGTCAGAACAACTTCACCGTCAAAACCGTCCTGGCGATAGCAAACGACTTCGAAATCCTTTGCTCCACCCCGAAAAACGAGGCAACCCGCGGCACTGAAACGATTGTTACCCACGGCGAGAAGACGGAAGTCGGGTTCATCTTTGCTGATTCGCAGGCGATAAACATGACGTGGACCGGCCAGGTTGCCAGCGACGCGGCTACTGATCTTGATGGCATATTCTCCATCCGCCGGCACCCGCCATTGGTAATACGGATCGTCCGAGCGGGTGAAGACGCGATTTGCCTGAGCCGGGATTCCCGGATGGTCGTCATATTCGCCGAGCCGACGAGGTTTTTCGCCTAATTGCCAGATCTCGAAATACATGTCCATCGGCGAACCGAGTCGATCAGCATATCCTTCGATGCTATAGACTTCGTTGGCCTTGGCCTGGAACTTGATCCAATCCGAGTCGCGAATGGTTTCGATGCGGCCGCAGAACTCGCATGGCAATTGGACT
The DNA here is from genome assembly GCA_026004675.1 of Gemmatales bacterium. GTDB lineage: Bacteria > Planctomycetota > Planctomycetia > Gemmatales > Gemmataceae > BPJP01. Next base: position 13,970 of record BPJP01000014.1, on the reverse strand, counting down.
GCCTGTGCTTTCTCCAGCGAATTGTTGTCCGCGCTTTCAAGAACGACTGGCTTGGTCGCGAATCCAAGTAGCACGGGGTTGGATAGCCCCACGCTGTTTTGAACGCGGTATTCGAAAACTTCTGTACTGGCGACGCTGGGCGGGTAGGTGCCGGTCAACACCAAAGCACCGGCACCGGGATTAGGTGGTGCGGTGATTTGCACGGTCGCTGTTTCGAGTGGTCGGCCATCGACATAACTTGAGGGATCGGGTTTTCCGTTCGGCAAGTTCCGGCCATAAAGCGTCACCTGGGCCGATTTCCCAGCCTCGATAACCGCCGGAAACACGGCATCGATCCAGGGCAGCTGGGAAATCGTCAGCCGATAGAAGTATTCCGCACCACCACCCAAATATGCATGCTCATTGACACGCACGAAATAGTCGCCGTCCGCTGGCAGAACGACATCAAAAACCGCGTCGCCATCCGAATAACGCCAACTGCCTCCCAAGCGACGGTCTCTGGTATTGAACATCTGAATCTGCGGATTCAGTCGACTGTCGATCGATGTCGCCGCACAATGGACCAGGATTCGTTGGCCTTTTTTTCCGGTGAACGTGTAATAATCGACATCCACATTCCGATTAATCACACCGTTGATGGTCGTGTTCAGCTCGACTTTCTGCGCTTGGGGCACGTCGTCGTTACTTTCTTTTTCCAGGATTTCATTGAGCTGGCCTACGACAAAGGCGCGTGGATTGCTGATGCCGTATTTGCTTGTGATCCGTGCGTCATAGATTCCGGGCGGCACATTGGCAGCGATCGTCACCTTGAATTTGAGAGGCGGTGGAGGAGGCGCTTTTTGGTTCTTTTTCTTCGGATCCGGTTTGGGAGGCGGCGGATCAGGGATGCGCTCCGCTCGAATGCCTGGATGCGAGAACTGCAGATTCTTGGCCTCTTCCAAATCTTCACCACCGATAATGACTTCGACGGTGGCACCGGCTTTCCCTCCATTGGGTGTCAGCGTGTATAATCTGGTACTCGGGTATTGGGATCGTGCCGGCATCAAGAAAACGAACGTTACCGCCAATGCCAGCAACCACCGGCTCCAGATGAGGATGCGTGCTTTTTCCATGTTCAGCTCCTGTATTTCGATTTGAGGCCCAACGGGCCAAGCGGTAGGGCAGGGCACGCTCGCCCTTTCACTCTGACAGCTGAGAGTCCCCCCACCCTCAGCCAAACGGTAGGTTCACTCTCAACCTAACCGCTCCGCTGTTCGGTTGCAAGACTTTATTTCTCCTTTGCCATTTTCCTGGGACCGCCTCGGCAACTTGCGGCTGGTAATCCGAAGGCTTGGCACGGCTTTGTTCATGCCAGCCAGCTCCATTGCTCGAGCGACCGCCAGCGAAGCCAGCACGAACAACGACCTCGGCGAGCACATGGCCCGCTCGTTTCTATAAAATCCAATGACCTTTGTCTCGGCGCGTTTGCCTGCAAGTGCGCAGTCGAATCACGGCATGAATAGACATCGTCTTATTGCTCTGTTGCTCCTGCTCCTTGCGATAGGATGGGGGATGTCGTCGTACTTGGGCGACGGCATTCTGGCCGTTGCCTTCGATGGCACCGTCGATGCGGAAACAAAAGTCGAAAGTCTCCGCGAATATTTTCACGGGTTCGGCTATTGGGCGCCAGTAGTTTACATAGCCCTCGTCACTTTCGAAGTCTTTTTCGCGCCAATTCCCGGTGCTCTCCTGTATGCTCCCGGCGGGTTTCTATTCGGCGGCTTTTGGGGTGGCCTGCTTTCTTTGATCGGCAATACCCTCGGCGCCGGTCTGGCTTGCTCCTTTGTACGTCTTTTCGGCGCTGACAAACTCAACCGCTTTTTCCAAACACGCCATCCGCAAATGGAACAGATGCTTCACGACCGAGGGGTTTGGTGCATCTTTTTGTTGCGGCTTAATCCCCTGACTTCGAGCGACCTGGTTTCGTTCGCGGCGGGATTCACGAGGATGCCTGTATGGCAGGTCATGATGGGCACGATGCTGGGAATGGCCCCCTTGTGCTGGGTTCAAGCCTATCTTGCTCATGAATTGCTGTCGGCAATGCCAGAACTGTTATTACCCTTTTTGCTGGCATGCGGCATTTACGCGTTTGTGGTCATCTGGCTTTTATTCGGCTCGGCGCCAGTGATGTGGTCAGAAGATGCAGTTTTCCCCGATGCGCGAAAAAAAAGCATCCTCGATGGTGAATAAAATAATACACAAGAGTTAGTCGGCGGCCGACTTCCGAAAAAGCGTCTGAGCCCTGATTTGAGAACGCGTTTTTCAAAATCAAGCACGGCAAATCCATACTTCGAATAACCGATTCTGGATGCCAAGGTCCAGCCATGGATACCGACAACGATTCTCATCGACAACGCATGCAACGTCGCAAGGAGGCATTCGAGGCGCGACGAGCGCGAGCCACGCGCGAGAAAGGATTGCTCATCGTCCATACGGGTGCTGGCAAAGGCAAAACCACGGCCGCACTCGGCATGGCTTTTCGGGCTTTGGGCCAGGGCATGAAAGTCGGCATCGTCCAGTTCATCAAGGGGGCCATCGTCACGGGCGAGGCGCTGCTGGCCAAAGAGTTCCCCGAACGGCTGGCATTCTTCACCATGGGCGATGGTTTCACCTGGAATACGCAAAACCGCGACAAAGACATCGCCAGCGCTCGCCGTGCTTGGGAACAAGCTGTCGCCTTGTTGCACGACCCCACCGTTCACCTCGTCATCCTCGACGAACTGAATGTCGTCCTCCACTACGATTACCTGCCCATCCAGGAAGTGCTGCATGAACTGCAATCGCGGCGCGCCGATCTTCATGTCGTCGTCACCGGCCGAAATGCCAAGAAAGAGTTGGTGGCGGCTGCCGACCTGGTCACGGAAATGAAGCTCGTCAAGCACCCCTATCGTGAGGGCATCAAACCCCAACCGGGTATCGAGTTTTAAGCTGGTTTCCGGCGAACAGCCGCTGCAGGAAAACAGAAAAATATGCTGAAGATTTTTGCCATCGCATCAGACGTGAGTTATATTTGAAATGCCGAGCAAGCGCATCGCATTCATGAAATCATGAGTGCCTGGCGGGCTTGGAGGGAACAGCAACCTGCCAGGCACTCCACCGAGCCACAAGTCCTCGTTCACGATCCTATATCCCAGTAGCACTGAATCCGGGGTAGTTCTTCGATAAGTCTTGCCCCCCGCAGAAGTGTCGGCTATCTTGATGACTGTGACGCCCAAGCCGAAGTGGCGGAATGGCAGACGCGCCGGATTCAAAATCCGGTCCCCTTCGGGGGGTGTGGGTTCAAGTCCCACCTTCGGCAATCCTTTCAGGCAGCACGTCCGCCGCTTTGCTCCTCCAGCGCTGGCAACGCCGAGTACAACCACGGATAGTCGATGTCGAACCGCATGCGCACCCAGTCGAGAAATTCTCGCCAGCCTGCAGGCGTCAGCGCCTGGGGAAATCGGTTTCGCCAGCGCGGCTGCAGCAGATAGGTACGCAGCATCTCCGACTCGGCAACTTCCGCCGCCGACTGGAAAAACCACAGAATCTCCGCATTGGTCAATCGGTATCGCTCTCGTCCGGGACCGGCAAGCCAGGCAAGAAACGCACGGTGTCCACACGGAGTCAACGCCATCGGAAAGGCATCGCGGACAGCCATTTCACTTGCATAGATTCGGCGGATGCGGTCGCCAGGTTGTTCCGCGAATGCCTTTCGAATGTGCTGGATCGCCTGGTTGCTGAAACCGAATCGTTCTCTCTGGGAAACCAACCATTGGCAGAATTCCCCTTCGAGTCCCTCGGTCAGCGGGCGATGAAAACGTTCTGCTTGATAAACGAGGACCGCCAAAATGAACTCGGCAGCACCGTCAACGTCTCGTTCTGCCGCAGTCGCATTGGCATTAACAAACAAATGAAATTCCGTTTTAAGTCGTGTCCGAGTTGCCGCATCGCTGAAATCCAACGGCTCGTCGATGCCGTCGGCTCGGACGTGACGCCGGGCTTCGGAAACAAAAAATTGCTGCACGGATAGTTCCCCGCCGATCCGCGGTTCGTACACAACGGAATGAGCGTTCCAAGCAGAGTGATGGAAAAAGATGTCCGTAAGATTTCGCTTCAAGGCGCGGCGCAAGAACATCCTGCCATCGTCGATGGCGTCAGCTGGGCCGCGCGTCGCCGACTCGTCGTGAACCAAACGTGCATAAGGAGTGTAGACGACGCGATAGCCTTTTTCCCAGGCTTTGAAGCAAAATTCGACGTCGCTATGTGTCAGGCCGTAACTTTCGTCATAACCTCCTAAAGTGTCGAACACCTGTCGCGGAATCATCTGACAGGCACCGGTGACAGCCGGGTAATTGCGATAGCTGTCCGCGCCGCCGAAACAATCGCTATAGCCATCGGGCAAACCGGCATACGCCGATCCCATCGTGGCGGTTAAACCGATGAGCATGCCAGCACTTTGGATTCGGCCATTCGGGTAAAGCAGTTTGGTTCCCACGACGCCGACATCCGGAAGTTGCGCCCAGCGGACCAGTTCCTCGATCCAATCGGGGACCAGGACATCGGTGTCGTTATTCAAGAACAAAAGCATTTCACCCTGGGCAGCGCGAGCGCCGGCATTGCATGCTGCCGAGTAATTGAACGGATCGCCCGACAGTACGATTTTGGCCGCCCCTTCGAGCTTCAACTGCTCATAATAACGCAAGACTTCTGGATCGCTGCTGGCGTTATCGACAAGGATGATTTCCAGATTCTGGTAAGACGTTCGCCGGCGAATGCCTTCAAGACAGCGTTTGATCAGTTTCGGCTTGTCCTTGGTGGGAATGATGATGGAAACGAGCGGCATGGATCTCAATGGCCAATGAAGCCGGAGCATGCCGTTGTCCTGAACCGAGGCGGTTGCTTCGATGCCCCGCCGGCGCAGATAAGCGCAGACCGCCCGCCCGCTGGCGGCATCGATTGGCGCATTCGCGGACGACCGATGGTACAAACACCGGGGCAGATGGGTTATTCGGCACTTGGCTTCGTAACAGCGAAGATACAGATCCCAATCGAGTTCTGAACCGTAGTCGACCCGGAAGCCGCCGAGCGATCGAAGCAGGGAAGTTCGCACGGCTGCCAGCCGGCCGACGTAGTTCTGGCCAAGTAGCATCTCGGGTGACCAACCGGGCTTGAAGACAGGGTATTGGCGATGCCGACCGTCGAACGAAAGCCGATCCTCATCGGTATAGACCAGATCCGCCGGTCTCTGTGACAGAAAACTCGCGACTTCATGGAGTGCTGACGGGGCCAGTATGTCGCCTCCGTCGATGAGGGCCACGAAATCCGCCTGGCAGCTTCCGAGACATTCGTTGAGACGGTCGGACGCGATATACGCGACTCGGCGTTCTTTGTCCTTCCATTTCAAACGGCGCGCAGGGGAACCAACGATGAACAATGTCCAATAAGGGAACGTCTGCCGGAGAATGCTTCGTATTGTCAGTCTGAGGCGCTTGCTGTCCGATTGCCTGGGAAAGAGAAACAGGGCAAACCGAATGGCCGATGTGGCATTTTGGCGGCGTTGTCGGTGCCAATCAGCGAAATCCGGCTCGTTTTCTTCGACCCATTGGGCATAGCGCGGTTCAGTTGGAAACGGGATGCCGTGCCACCATTTGCGAAGCGTGTCAACGAGACGGACGAAACGGCCAGACCATGGCGCTTGCCCTCGTTCGCCAACGCAACGCTGGCGGTCATTGAATATTCCAGCCATCAACCGTTCTCGCTTTTTTGCCGCGGACCTGCCGACCGATAGCATGCCATTGCGGGCCGATTCGATCAAGCACACTTGAAGGCCGCACCTGATCTCCGATGCGAGCCCACCCTGTGCGAGGGTGTGTTCGATCGACTGAAGGCCGATAGGTTTGGGCAGGAATCAGGGCAAAGGCAAATCGCGAAAAACGAAGGGAATCTCGTAGGGCATGGTCGTCCAATCCTGGAAGACCAGTCGCCGAGGTTTGCCCGCGTTGCCTCGAGGGCCGAAGTCGAGTCGACAGCGCAGAAGATTGCCATTATGGGTTATGGAACTGCCGCGAATGCCGTATTTCTTGCCGTCTTTATCGTGCAACTCGATTCGCCGATAGAGATGGAAAAGCAAATCACGGTTCGAATTACTGTTTCTTTGAATGGCCAAGTCGACCTGAATCAGGCCGTTTGCGCCTTTGGAAATGTTCTTGATGTCGAAGGAAAAGTCCCCAACCGTGGCCCGTTTCCCGTCGGCTTTGGGAAGTGGCTCGGCCAGCACGATCGGGGTGTTTTTCGTCAGGAGGGTAACCGGGACGATCCCTTTGATGTATTTGAGTTTGGTGGCATTGTCCGGTGGGGGTACCAGTTGGACATTGCAAGGAAGCGAGTAGTTGTCGCTGCCCCCCATGTTATAGGCGATCAATTCGTCGTGGAGCGGTGTGCTCTGCTGACGGGGAGGCAAAAGCGAATTGTCCCGCTCGTCCACCGCTTTTTCCAGACGGACGGAAAAACTTCCGAGCAGCGGCAAACGCGGCTCCGAACTGACGATGATGTCCAAGCTGAGTTGTTGCGATAAGTTGGATTGCAACCCTTTGGGATCGACCGGCAGTAGGTTCAGCCGCAATGTCTTGGACAAACGGAAGGTTTCGGCGGATATGCGAAACGGACCGTGATAGTGAACAAAGGGTGCGACCCCCCTTCGAGCCGATAAGCGGATGCGACCATCGCCATAACCATAACCGTTTTGCAGCATAAGCCCGGTCTTGGAGCAGACCGCATCGATTGCTTGCCAAAAAGGAACATCCTTCAGGTCGAAATCATAAACGAGTCGCCGAGCTTCTTCATCGGGATAAGCTCCAATGGAGAACCCAGTCTGCTTTTCGATGCTCTTGATGACCTCTGCAAATGGCTTGTTCTTGCATTGGAGCGTTACCCGTGTGGGCTGAAGAATGGCGCGTTTTTCCAATTCGGGCAGGTTCTGGCGAATCCAACGCCGGACTTCGGGATCCGGATGGTTTTCGGCTTTTTTCAGCTTGTCGAGGGCACGGATGCCAGCGTTTTGCAGCGCCTTGGCCGCCGCCTGTCGCTTGTGGAAATCTTGATCGGAGAGCTGTTCGATCAACTTGTCGATATCGACGGATTCGCCAGTCGACTGGCCGAACACGCCGGGAAGAGGCAAAGCGACGACAAGAATGAGGGCGGAGGCAATTCGACACATGACGCAACTCCAAGTTTTCTGCCTTGATCCTCTTCACATTATACTATTGAAGACGGGCTACGCGAATCGGACTAACATGGAAAGTACGTCGGGCAGCGTGCGAGGTTGGTTCGCCACTCGCCCTTCGTCCCCTGGGAGGATATACTACTACCCAACCCATTCGATGAGACATCTTTTGTTGAAGGAGGAAACGATGGCATTTACTCTTCCGCCCCTTCCCTATCCCAACGATGCGCTGGAGCCGCATATCGACGCCTTGACGATGGAGATTCATCACGATCGTCATCATAAGGCCTATGTGGATAATCTGAACAAAGCCATCGAAGGACATGCTGATCTGCAAAATAAAGCCATCGAAGACCTGATGCGCGAACTGAACAAGGTACCGGAAGCCATTCGGACCGCAGTGCGCAACAACGGCGGCGGCCATTGCAACCACAGCATGTTCTGGCAGATCATGGCTCCCAAAGCAGGGGGCGATCCGTCTGGCCCTCTGGCCGATGACATCAAAGCCACTTTCGGGGACGTGGCTACGTTTCGGCAAAAGTTCAAAGAGGCGGCCATGGGGCGCTTTGGCAGCGGCTGGGCCTGGCTTGTCGTTGCCGACGGCAAACTCGCCATTTGCAGCACCCCCAACCAGGATTCCCCCTACACCGACGGGCAAATCCCCATCCTTGGCATCGATGTCTGGGAACATGCCTACTATCTCAAATACCAGAACAAACGCGGTGATTATGTCGATGCCTGGTGGAACGTCGTCAACTGGAGCGAAGTCGCCAATCGCTACAGTGCCGCTAAGAAATAAATGACCGGTGCCGACCCTTCCCCCCTCTCCCGCGGGGGAAGGGATTCATAGGAGCGTTTCTTCCTGGCCGCTCGGAAAATCCGGCCAGAGCCAAACACGACGCTGCTCCCCCTCGTCCGTTACCATGTTCTGGCTCGATCAGGGCAGCGGCACGCCGCAGCCCTTTCAAAGACAACATGGACCGCGATGGAGCTGCGAACATGAAAAGCATACGGGTCGGCAACGGCTGTGGTTTCTGGGGCGATAACCTGGATGCTCCCGTTCTTCTCGCGGAGCGCGGTCAACTCGATTATCTGACCCTCGAGTACCTGGCCGAATTGACGATGTCCATCCTGGCTCTGCAAAAGCAGAAGCATGAGGATGCAGGCTACGCCCGGGATTTCATCGACGTCCTTGGCCGGCTGGCACCTCTCTGGCGGCAACAACCCGGCTTGCGAATCATCACCAATGCCGGCGGCATGAATCCCTTAAGCTGTGCCCGACAGGCACGCGCCGTACTCGACGCAGCCGGGCTGACAGACCGAAAAATTGCTATCGTCGCCGGCGACGATCTGATGCCTCGCCTGGACGAATTGCTGGCGGCAGGCGAGTCGCTCGCCCATTTCGACACGGGCCAACCTCTGCACTTGGCCCGCCAGGAGGGCACCATCGGCGAACTGGTCAGCGCCAACGCTTACCTCGGTGCTGCTCCCATCGTCGAGGCATTACGGCTGGGTGCCGACCTCGTCGTCACCGGTCGCGTTGTCGATGCCGCCTTGACGCTGGCACCGGCAGTGTTCGAACTCGGCTGGCAATGGGACGACTGGCAGCGACTCAATGCTGGAGTTGTCGCCGGCCACCTCATTGAATGCGGTGCCCAGGTCACAGGTGGTTTATGGTGCAACTGGCGCCAAGCTCCCGATTTGGCCAATGTGGGCTATCCCATCGCAGAGATCGAAGAATCGGGCGTCGTCCGCATCACCAAGCCCGAAGGAAGCGGCGGCGCTGTCAACTTCGAAACGGTTGTCGAACAACTCTTGTATGAAGTCGGCGATCCCGCTGCCTATGTCACGCCGGATGTGATAGCCGATTTCACGACTCTCCAAGTCGCCGAGGTAGCCAAAGACGTAGTCGAGATACGAGGCGGACAAGGCAAGCCGCCGCCCGAGCGCTACAAGGTCTCGGCCGCTTATCGTGCCGGCTTTTCTGCCAGCGCCATGCTGACGATATTCGGCGAGGATGCGGCATTGAAGGCGGAGGCTTGTGCCGGAATCATTGCCGATCGGCTTCGCCGTGCCGGCGTCCAGCTCAATCGTTTTCACCACGAACTGCTCGGTGCCAACGCCGTCGTGCCGGGGGTATTTCCCTTGCCGACAGGCCAAATGGAAGTCGTGTTGCGTATGACTGTTTTTGATACCGATCGTTATGCCGTTGAACGCTTTACCAAGGAAGTCGCTCCCCTTGTGACATCCGGTCCACCCGGCGTCACCGGTTACACCGGCGGACGAGCTCCGGTGCGCGAGGTATTGGCCTACTGGCCCAGCACCGTGGTCAAATCGGCAGTGGTGCCGATCGTCCAACTGCTCGAAAGCTGACAAGAGTAGCTATCCGAATCGAAGAAGAGATGAACGATTCAACGATCAAGCTGGCCGACATTGCCCATGCCCGCAGCGGAGATAAAGGCAACCACGCAAACATTGCCGTCCTGGCTTACACGGATGCCGGTTACGCGTGGTTGCGGGATAATCTCACCGCCGAGCGAATCGCCGAATTCCTTCGCCCCAAAGCCTTACCTGGCCGCGTTGTACGGTATGTCGCAGACAACGTAAGGGCCTTGAACTTCGTCTTGTATGACTTCCTCGACGGCGGCGCTAGTCTGTCGCCGAACATCGATTCGCAGGGCAAAGCCCTCGGTCTGGCAGTTCTGCAAATGGACCTGCCACGACCCTCTAACGTTGACGCAATGCGTCGCCCAACCCCATCGACCTAGACCGCCAACCCCATCGTTCGCCAAGCTGGTTCGTCCCGTCCTCTCCATCGGAACGACCGTTTGTTGACGGCGGCGTCACCAACCAATCGTTGGCAGTCGGCAGCTCGGGCAACTCGCAACCGTTAGTTGACGGTCTCAGTCGAAAACGATGCAACTCGGGCGCTACGAAATCACCGTTTGTTGACGGTGATAAGCTCCCTCTTCCCCCTGAAAGCCAGCCTTCTGGTCCGTTTTCGCGTCGAACCACCGTCAGTTGACGGTGCTCCCATTCGCTTGGTTGCGGCAACTGTGCCGAAAACACCGTTTGTTGTCGGCGGAGTTGGCAATTCAAAAAGAATAGACAAACCTGTCCGCAAGCATGCCAGCGGCGGACCAGCGCGCACCAGAAAACCCCAACTGCCCGCGGGGACAGTCGCTCTGACCGGCGACCGTTGAAAAGTACCCCACAGATGCCTACCATGTGTTTGGGCTTTCATGGCGAGGGATGCGCGCATGCTCCAACGGAAATACATCTTTCCCGATGTCATCGAGATGAATTACCAGGCGGGGCACCGTCTGGGAGTCAACGTCTATCTCATTGACGGCGGCAGCGAATTTCTCCTCATCGATATCGGCTTTCTCGACACGGTCGACGAGATCATCGAATTGATCCGACAAATGGACTTCAATTTGTCCAAGTGCAAGATGATCATCGCCACGCATGCCGACGCCGATCATGTCCAGGGAATCGCCCGTGCCAAGGACTTGCTGCAAACCAAAGTGGCAGCCCATCCCCTTAGTGTTCGACCATTGGAAAGCGGCGACGAAATCCAGACCTACGCCTCGATCGAAGCCCAGGGCATTGTCATCCCTATGCCACCGTGCAAAATCGACATCACCATCAACGAAGGAGACACGATCGAGGTCGGCAAACACAAACTCGAAGTGTGGCATACCCCGGGACACACCCCGGGCCATTTGAGCTTCAAGATGGGCAACCTGCTTTTCAGCGGCGATAACATCTACCGCGATAGTTGCGTCGGCGTCATCGACGCCCACCACGGCTCCAACATCCCCGATTTCATCAAATCCCTCAAACGCTTGATCCAGGACGATGCCGAATTCTTCCTCCCCAGTCACGGCCCGATCTTCCGCCGAGACAACCGCATCGTCCAAAAAGCGATCGACCGCCTCGAACAATATCAGTACATGGCCGACTTCGGCACGTGCGCTGTCAGTTGGCCTTTGCTTGAAGAATGGGAACAAGAAGTCAATTCAGGTCGGCTGCCGAAATTCGACTAGACAATCGCTCGAACCCCCTTGCGCTCGCCTTTTCACCCTACCAGACGAGCGCAAAAACCGCCTTCAGATAACGTCCTTCGGGAACGTGGATCATAAAAGGATGATCGGGAGCGGCGCCGCTGATTTGCAGCACTTGCAACGTCCTTCCCACCTGCCAGGCGGACCGCCGCAGCATTTCCAAAAAATCCGTCTCGCCGACCAGCCCCGTGCAGGAACAGCTCAACAGCACGCCGCCAGGACGGGTTATCTGCATCGCCAACCGATTCATGTCGAGATAGCGTTTTAAGGCATAGTTGACGGCGTCCCGGTCGCGGGTCTGTTTAGACGGATCGAGGACGACAACATCGAAGTGCTGGCCGCCGGCTATGGCCGAGCGCAACCACGAAAACAAATCCGCTTGCACGAAGCGAATACGAACCTGATTCAAGTTGGCGTTCTGCCTGGCCATGTCGATGGCTTGTTCGTCGACATCGAGGCCGACCACCTCCTCGGCTTTTCCTAGCGTTTTTGCGTAAACAGCGAAGCCGCCGCTGTTGCAGCACAAATCCAGTACGCGCCGGCCAGAACAGAAATCCGCCAGCCGCCGACGGTTGTCGCGTTGATCGAGAAAAAAACCTGTCTTGTGTTTGCCGCCGGCAGCCACTCGGAAGCGAACGCCGTTCTCCACTATGTTCTCAGGCGGGGGCAAGTCCGGCTCGCGACAATCGAAGGATTCTTGCTTTTGCACGTGCTCTTCGGCAAACCAGTAGAATCGGCTGCCCGGATAATGATGCAATAACGCCTCCTGGATGGCTTCGCGAAATCGATACATCCCTGCCGAGAAAAACTCCAGCACCAGCAACGAGCCGAACCGGTCCACCACCAGCCCGCTCAAGCCGTCCCCTTCCGAATGGACCAGCCGATAGGCGTTGCTGACCGAATCGAGTTGCAAACAGTCGCGCCGCAGCGACACGGCTTGTTGCAATCGCCGAGCGAAAAACTGAGCGTCGATGTCTTCTGCCGCGTCGCTGGTCAGGACGCGCAAGGCAATACGCGAATGCCCGTTGTAAAAGCCACGGCCTACCCACGTCCCTTCCCGATCGACAATATCGACCACGCTGCCAGGAGGAAGACGCCCTGGCTTTTCCACCATCTTTTGGAAAATCCACGGATGCGACGTACGCCGAACCGTCTTCAAGCGAATCGTAGGCAGCTTCATCGACGACTGACGCTCCCCATGGCGCGTGTACTATTCATCGCAAACAGAAGGTCGCCACACGCCCTCCCAGCGATCGTCCGGGCGTCGTTGCAGCTCGACGATACCGCCGATCCGCGCCCCGCTTACGCGGACGACCAATCGGGTTGGTTCGTCGACCAGCCACTCCATCGCGCCGCCATCCCACCGAGAGACCGTGCCGCGATTGCCGGATACGGGACCCTCATACTCGAGATACACCAGGCGATGGTCGGCGATCGGCTCGGCGACAAAAGGTCGTCGCTCTTCTGGCGGCGCCTCCAACCGCCACGTCCGCAACATGCCCTTCGCTTCAAGCATCAAATCCCAATGCCGATGCGGATGGTCGTGCTCGAGGATCGCAAAACGCGGCATAAGCGATGTTCGATCGTAAAACGCTGGTGGAATCATCCCCTGTCAAAACAACCGGCATGCCTCAGGTGTTGTCGCCAAGGAGTCGGTCGATTTTTTCAAGCAGCCTTTGAAAGTCGATCGGCTTGGTATCGTAATCGGCGCAGCCTGCTTGCAAGGCTTTCTCCTTGTCGCCTGCCATGGCATGGGCACTCAGGCCGAGAACCGGGATCGAGCTGCGGTTGCCGGGAGTCATCCTTGAGGCGTCTGGTCGCTTCCCAGCCGTCGACGACGGGCAAGCCCATGTCCATCAGAATCAAGTCGGGGCGCCAGCTTCTTGCCAGCACAATGCCCTGTTGCCCGTCTGCTGCCCGTTCGACATCGAATCCTCGCCGGCGCAGCCGACGACACAACATGTCCTGGTTCAACTCGTTATCTTCAACGACTAGTATCCTGGCCATCTTGGTTCGTTCCGGATCGTCAGGAACCTGCCCATCATTTGCCGCGATCGAGCGACAAATACTGTCTTACTTCCTCGTGCCGCGATTGGCGTGCAGGTAGCCGGCGCTGGATTGGAAAAAGCGACGATGTCGGGCTTGCATTTCGGCTGCCGGTTCCTTGCGCAGGTTCTGCAGGTCTTCCAGGTTGGCCCGGCAATAGGGACAGGACACGACTGTCAAATGGAATTCGATGTAGTCCTGGGTCGTTTCATCCAGGGCTTGCAACAGATAGCTCCCTAGTTGCTCTCGCGTCGGGCAAGTCAAACGTTCACGCCGCCAGATGGCTCCCAGCGAATGTTCGCCCCGGTCGCGTTCCTGGATGATGACATCGAGCAGCCGGCGCAAGGCTTCCGAAGCGCGGAGCGCCCTGTTCGACACGCGCCGTCTCCTCTTCGCTCAGGGCGTCATCCAGATAGCAATTCAGTTGCTCACGAGTAACTTCGTGCATAACAATTTTTTTCTTACCCATTTTTGCCATATAACGACCAGGATTCGCTTAGCCGGCCGGTTCGTCCTCCTGGTGCGGAGTGAGTTCCGGGAACACATCGGGATTCAAGCCGGCGGCACGGATGCGCTCGCTGAGTTTTTTGATGGCGGCGAAACGGTAGTTGGCCACT
>BPJP01000013.1 GCA_026004675.1 Gemmatales bacterium | reverse complement strand
CCGAAGCGATTCGATCTGGTGATGTCGGTTAACGCCCGGGCGGCTTTTTTGCTGAGCCGAGCCGTTCTGCCGGCCATGCTTGAACAAAACTGGGGCCACATCATCAACATGTCGCCTCCATTCAACCTGGCCCTCGTACCGGGCAAAGTTGCTTATTGCATTTCGAAATTCGGCATGACGTTGTTGACGCATGGTCTTGCCGAAGAACTTCGAGGGACGAACGTCGGTGTGAATTCGCTTTGGCCCGTCACCATCATCGAGAGCCAGGCCGCGATCCATTGGCAACTCGGTTCTCCCGAAAGCTGGCGCCGGCCTGATATTCTCGTCGACTGCGTGATGCGGCTATTGGCGAAAGAGCCGAAAGAGTTTTCTGGCCACGCTCTGTTGGACGAAGATTTTCTGCGTTCCGAAGGGATCGAGGACTTCAGCCGATATGCATGTGTCCCCGGTACCCATCCACCTCGGCTCCCGTGGTTCTAGCGGACGGAATCATCGACCCTCGTCATGACTTGTGCCGTCCGAATGAACTTCAGGCGTCGTAACGTTGCCCTATCCTGAATGCGTCCAGCTTGGCCAGTCGTCCTACGCTTCGCACAGAGGGCGGGAAGCACGTCGCACCAATTGTCCGATGGAAACGCGTGCGAATGCTTGTTCGATTTGGGCGAATGCCGCGTCCAGCTCCCGATGCAGGGGACAGAGATGGGAGCCCTCTGCTCCGCGTGCCAGGGGACAGGTGCGGATTCGCCGGATTCGCCCGACGGCGTTGATCACGTCGAGCATTGTGATCTGGTTGGCCGGACGAGCCAGCTCGTAGCCTCCACCCGGTCCTGACCGCGACTGCACAATGCCTTCTCGCCCCAGCGCTTGCAAGACGCGATACTGGTAGCGAAGCGGAATGCCGGTTGCCTTTGCCAGGCTGCGGCTGGTTGCTTTGGCCGGAGCGTGTGCCGCCAGCCACACCACGACACGCAACGCATACTCGGCGGTCTGCGGTAAAAGCGAGATGTCTTCCACGTCACCATCCTACACCTTGACATACACGATTTCCACGCCAATAATAATATACCTTCAGGTACACATTTTTTGCGTTGTGCCGCTTGAGTCTCTTGCGCGGGGTATCAGTCAATCAGGCAATGTGTCGAAGGAGCGAGTCGGATGGGATTCAGACGTCTGTGGATTGCCTTTGCTGCGGTGATCGTCGGCTCATTTGCCGTGCTCGGGTATTACGGCGGCGAGATTTATCGCCAAGCCCCGCCGATTCCCGATGCGGTTGTTTCGGTTTCGGGCGAAAGTCTGTTTAGCGGTCAGGACATCCGCGATGGACAGAACGTCTGGCAATCGATCGGCGGCCAGCAATTGGGCAGCGTATGGGGTCACGGGGCGTACGTGGCCCCCGACTGGTCGGCTGATTGGCTGCACCGAGAGTGCCTGTGGCTGTTGGAGCGGTGGGCCCGACGTGATTTCCAATCGCCTTACGAAGGCCTGTCGGATGAGCAGAAGGCGGTGCTCGCCGCCCGCCTGAAGCGGGAAATGCGCACCAACACGTACGATCCGGCGAGCCGAACGTTAAAGCTTTCCCGCGATCGAGCCTCAGCGGTGCGCGCGATCAGCAACTACTATGCGGCTCTGTTCGGCGACGCACAGGAATTTCCCGACGAAGTTGCCCATCTGGCCGACGGTGGCAAGTCGCCGCGCGAGCTGCGCGAGGCTTACGCCATGCCGGCCAACACCATTCGCGACCACGAGCGGATGCGTAAGTTGAACGCCTTCTTTTTCTGGGCGAGTTGGGCGTGCGCGACCGAGCGTTCTTCAGCAGCATCTGGGGAAGGTTTGGCCAACGGGCGGAAACAATCCCAAGTGACCTATACCAACAATTGGCCCGCCGAATCCCTCGTTGGCAATGCACCATCCGGTCCTATCGTCGTCTGGTCAGTGATCAGTTTCGTGTTGCTCTTGGCGGGAATCGGCGCGTTGGCCTGGCACCACGCCGCGCTTCCGCACGACGATCACAACGATCAGTCCCTGCCGGCGCGCGATCCGTTGCTGGCTTTGCAGCCGACGCCTTCGATGCAGGCCACGCTGAAGTACTTCTGGGTCGTGATCGCGTTGCTCCTGGTGCAAATCGGTCTGGGCGCCGTGACCGCGCACTACGGCGTCGAAGGCGAAGGGGTTTTACGGCATCCCGCTGGCCAAGTGGCTGCCCTACTCGGTGACGCGCACCTGGCACACACAACTCGGCATCTTCTGGATCGCGACGGCATGGCTGGCGACGGGCCTGTTCATCGCGCCTGCTGTGTCGGGTCACGAGCCAAAGGGGCAGGTGTTGGGCGTTAACGTGCTGTTCGGCTGCCTGGTGGTGATTGTGGTCGGGGCGCTCTTCGGCACCTGGAAGGCGACTCGACAACAGATGGACCTGACGACCAACTTCTGGTTCGGCCATCAAGGCTACGAGTACGTCGATCTTGGCCGCTTCTGGCAACTGTTCCTGCTTGTGGGCCTCTTTCTGTGGCTCGGTTTGATGCTGCGAGCATTGTGGCCGGCACTGCGGCAGCCCGGCGAGCAACGTCATCTACTGGTGCTGTTCGTCATTGCATCGGCGGCCATCGCATCGTTCTATGGGGCCGGATTGATGTGGGGACGCCAAACTCACCTGGCCATCGCCGAATACTGGCGTTGGTGGGTCGTGCATCTTTGGGTCGAAGGATTTTTTGAAGTCTTCGCGACCGTCGTCATTGCGTTTCTGTTCACGCGGATGGGATTGTTGCGGACGGCGATGGCAACTTCGGCCGTGTTGTTTTCATGCACGGTCTTCCTGTTCGGCGGCATCATTGGCACGTTTCACCATTTGTACTTCACTGGCACACCCACGCCGATCCTCGCGCTGGGCGCCACGTTCAGCGCGCTGGAAGTTGTGCCGCTGGTACTCATCGGCTTCGAGGCGTACGAGAACCTCACGCTGACGCGCGTCCGCCCCTGGGTGCAAGCCTACAAGTGGCCCATCTACTTCTTTGTGGCTGTTGCCTTTTGGAATCTGGTTGGAGCAGGGTTATTCGGGTTCCTCATCAATCCGCCGATTGCTCTGTACTACATGCAGGGGCTCAATACGACACCCGTCCATGGTCACACCGCGCTGTTCGGCGTGTACGGCATGCTGGGGCTTGGCTTGACGCTGTTTTGCCTCAAAGGGCTGGCCAGCCGCAACCGCTGGCGCACCGGACCGCTGGCCTTCGCCTTCTGGGCCATCAACATTGGGCTGGCTTTGATGGTGCTGCTGTCGTTGCTGCCGGTTGGATTGATGCAGACTTGGGCCAGCGTCGAGCATGGCCTGTGGTATGCGCGTTCGGCAGAGTTTTTGCAGACCAATCTGATGAACGTCTTACGCTGGCTGCGTGTTGTCGGCGATACGATTTTCGCCGTGGGGAGTGCTGGCATTGGGCTGGTTTGTCGCCGGGCTAAAGACTGGCTGGTCACTCGACCAGCACCAGGTGGAATCGTTCCATCTCGAAGACACAGCGGAACGACATGTGGAAGTTGGCGCATGAGGCTTCCCCGTCACGGCTTTTCTTAGCGGAGGACCGAACGATGACGACAACCGAATCGCAAGTACCGGTGGGGCAATTGGTGGCCGAGCGTCCGGCGGCCGCCGCCGTGTTGGAGCGGGCAGGCATCGATTACTGCTGCAGCGGTAAGCGAACGCTGGCTGACGCCTGTCGAGACAAGGGAATCGACGCGCAGCAGTTGCTCGCCGAGATCGCAGCCGAAGAGGAGCAGGCCAAACTGCGCGACCAGGGCCAGCACGTCAATTGGCTCGACCGCTCGCTTACCGAAATGTGTGACCATATCGAGCAGACGCACCATGTGTATCTCAAGAGCGAGCTGCCGCGACTGGGTGAATTGATCGAAAAAGTGGTCGCTGCCCATGCCGAACGGCATCCGGAACTGACCGAGGTCCGTCGTACGTTCGCCGCACTGCGTGCCGAGCTGGAACCGCATATGATGAAGGAAGAGCGGGTCTTGTTCCCGGCGATTCGGCAATTGGAACAATCTCGCCGGGCCATGGCCTTCCCCTTCGGTAGCATTGGCAATCCGATTCGTGTGATGATGGACGAGCACGACGTCGCGGGCGATGCGCTAAAACAATTGCGGACACTCACGGGCGACTTCGCCGCCCCAGAGGATGCGTGCAACTCTTACCGTGCGATGCTGGACGCATTCAAGAATCTGGAATCCGATTTGCACCAGCACATTCACAAGGAGAACAACATTCTTTTCCCGCGGGCGCTCGCGTTGGAAGCGTGAGTGCCTGTTGAGAGTGGACGTTTTGAGACAGAGGCAGAGCGGTTAGCGCTGAGGACAGCGGAGGACGCCATGGCACGGTCGCGCGGTTCCATTCAGCTGAAACGAGTATATGAGCCGCCCGACCCCGGAGACGGATGTCGCGTGTTGGTCGAACGACTCTGGCCGCGCGGCTTGAGCAAGGAAAAGGCACGGATCGACGTTTGGCTGAAACAGATCGCGCCCTCGACGGAATTGCGCAAGTGGTTCGCCCACGATCCAGCCAAGTGGGACGAGTTCCAGCGGCGCTACGAGGCGGAACTCGCCGACAATGCCGATGGCGTCTCTCAACTGATGGACCTCATCCAGAAAGGCACCGTCACGCTGGTGTATGCGGCGTCCGACACGCAGCACAATAGTGCCGTGGTTCTCAAACGGTTCCTGGAAACGCGGCTGAAGTCCGCTGCCGGCAAGGCGAAACGATAAATGATGAACGAGGCGAGCCAACCGAAACCCGACGCGGCAGCCCGTGCGCGGCAGCGCTTTCTTTCGCCTCGTTCGACGATTGTTTCAGCGGCGGCACACACGTGAGCGCTTGGCGGTTTCATGGAAGAGCAGTTGCCAAACTGACCGCGCAAAAGCGTCGAGCCGATCACGTTGCGCGACCTCGAAGCAGCGGGGCAAGGTCGCTCAACCCCAAGGCGATTGACCCACCCCCTTCCCAGACAACCGTCCGCACCTGGACTTGGCGGAACGGAGACGAAATTTCTGGAGAAGCACTGCGACGCGGTCGGTGTAAGCGACGCGTCGAGCGAGGCGGGGCTTCAAAGGTCGTTTTGGTGCACGCGGTGTTTTCGGCGAGCGTCGCGGTGTCAGCGCGACGAGCGGACCGTCAACTAACGGTGATTCCAACGAGCGTCGCGGTGTCAGCGCGACGAGCGAACCGTCAACTAACGGTGTTTCCAGCGAGCGTCGCGGTGTCAGCGCGACGAGGGTACCGTCAACTAACGGTGTTTCCAGCGAGCGTCGCGGTGTAAACGCGACGAGCGGACCGTCAACTGACGGTGTTTCCAGCGAGCGTCGCGGTGTCAGCGGGACGAGCGAACCGTCAACAAACGGTGTTTCCAGTGAGCGTCGCGGTGTCAGCGGGACGAGCGAACCGTCAACAAACGGTGTTTCTTGGGTGGCACGCTTTTTTCGTTGTGTTTCAATTTCTTGGTTTGAATGAGGCCTCTTGCATACCGAAATCGGTCGCTGTATGTCGCAGTCGACGTGCCGAAATTCACGGGAGTGTATGGGAATCGAACCCACTGGCGACTTTCTTCAAGCCGCCCGCTGGTTTTGAAGACCAGGGCCCCCACCAGAGGTGCAAACACTCCCCGAAGAGTCGTTCAACTGATTGGTTGTCACGTCGGCGATTCTGTTTAAGAAGTCTAGCGAGAAAAAAGACAGCCAGCAAGCCCCGACAACCCTGACAACCGACGGCCACGATCGCGACTTTGCGATGGTGGAACAAGCGACGTTGAAACAGGTGCTAGCCGGTTCGGAAATTCGCTATATCTTGACTGAAACATTGGCCGTAGGCGACAGCCCTGTGTCGGCAGCGCCGACGAGGGGAAGACGGTGAAGTTTCAATCGATCGATTTTCGGAGCGAAAATGGCGACGGTAACCACGAACGGCGAAACCAAAACCCGAGTTGGCAAGATTGTTCAGGTAATCGGTTCAACGTTTGACGCCGAGTTTGCCCAGGATGAGTTGCCTGAGATCTACAACGCCTTACGCATCGACGATTCGTACAAGGGCGTGGAGATTCATCTAGTCGGGGAGGTCCAGCAGCAATTGGGAGGCAACCGCGTGCGTTGCGTGGCGCTCGGTTCGACAGACGGGCTGCGTCGAGGTATGAAGGTGGTCGATACTGGGGCGCCGGTGCAAGTGCCGGTTGGTAAAGAAACGCTTGGCCGTGTCTTCAATCTCCTCGGAGAGCCGATCGACGGTCGCGGTCCGGTCCATGCCAAGGAGAAGAGACCGATTCATCGGCCGCCACCCGACTTTGCCGACCTGTCGCCCAAAACGGAGATTTTCGAGACTGGAATCAAAGTGATCGACTTGTTGACCCCTCTGGTTCGCGGCGGCAAGGCGGGCTTGTTCGGGGGCGCTGGTCTTGGCAAGACGGTTATTCTCACCGAGCTAATCGCCCGTATTGCCAGCCAGCACGGCGGCTATTCCGTCTTTGCCGGCGTGGGCGAACGCACTCGCGAAGGCAACGACCTCTGGCTGGAAATGCAGGAGACCAAGATCGGCAACACCGATCGGTCGGTTATCACGCAGACAGCCATGGTCTTCGGCCAGATGAACGAGCCGCCGGGCGCTCGCCTTCGGGTCGCCCTATCCGCCTTGACCATGTGCGAATGGTTTCGGGATTCGACGGGTGCCGACACCCTGTTGTTCATTGACAATATCTTTCGCTTTTCGCAAGCTGGCTCGGAAGTATCCGCGTTGCTGGGCCGGATGCCGAGCGCGGTCGGATATCAGCCGACGCTGGCAACGGAAATGGGCGAGTTGCAAGAACGCATTACCAGTACTTCGTCAGGGGCCATCACCAGCGTGCAGGCGGTTTACGTCCCCGCTGACGACCCGACCGACCCGGCTCCGGCGAACGCCTTCCAGCACCTCGACGCTTTCATCTACTTGGAACGTAGTATTTCGGAAAAAGGGATTTATCCGGCAATTGACCCGTTGGCCTCGAATAGCCGAATTCTCGACCCGCAATACCTGGGCGAGGAGCACTATACCGTCGCGCGTCGTGTGCAGCAGATCTTGCAGCGTTATCGCGAATTGCAGGACATCATCGCAATTTTGGGCGTCGATGAGCTTAGTGAAGAAGACAAACAAGTCGTTGCCCGGGCGAGGCGAATCGAACGGTTTTTGTCGCAGCCATTCATTGTGGCCGAAGCGTTCACGGGCAAACCGGGAAAAGTCACCCCCTTGGCCGATACGATTCGCAGCTTCAAAGAACTTTGCGACGGCAAATGGGACCACCTCCCCGAGAGTGCTTTTCTCTATGTCGGAGCTATCGAGGAAGCCGCCGAACAAGCCAAGAAGATGCAAGAGCGTTCCGAGGAACAGAAGTAGGCAGAGGCTTGGCATTCGAAGGGCAACGGTTGCTTGATTCTTGACGGAATGCGTCCATGGCATCAGAAAGAAAAATCCACTGCGTTGTCGTCACTCCAGAGCGGGCTGTGCTGGATGAAACGGCGGACTTCGTCGCCCTGCCGATGTATGACGGCGAGTTAGGCGTTTTGCCGGGGCGGGGACCGCTGATAGGTCGGTTAGGTTATGGGGAATTGCGTTTGCGCACGGGCGAGCAAGTGCGTCGCTTTTTCGTCGATAGTGGTTTCGCACAAGTGCGGGACAATGTCGTGACGATCTTGACAGCGAGGGCGATCAAAAAAGAAGAGATCGACGTGAGCGCTGCCGAGGCTGTCTTGCGCCAAACTCTAGGCATCGCCAAAACACCCGAAGAGCAGGAAGCGAACTTCCGTGCCCAGGAACGAGCCCGTGCCCAGTTGCGCATTGCCAGGCGAAATTAAGTGCTTATCCAGAAACCAGCTACCAAAACGAGGGCTTCGGTCGTCTCGCAGCTGGCGCCGTAAACATCACCGGTAAAGCCTCCGAGACGTCGAACCACCAACGAGCCAAACAAAATCGCCAAACCGAGTGCCGTCGCCGTGGCAATCACTCCCCGCCAGGAGGCCACATACCAGCAACTAATGAGCGTCACCGCCGCGGCGATGGCCAATTGGGCCAATCCTGCTTCCGATTTCATCTGGCTTCCCAGTCCGTCAACCCGCGCGTAGGGAAATAGAACGACGCATACGGTCACGATCAAACGTCCCAAAACCGGCGCTAACAACAAGACGGTCGTTCGCTCTGCCATACTTGCCAGCGAGGCATATTTCGTGAGCAGCAAGAGGGCGCCGCCGCTCACGGCAAAAGCTCCCACGTGCTCATCACGCATAATCCGCAGGCGATCTTCCACCGTTCGTCCACCGAAGATTCCATCGCATGAGTCCAGGAATCCATCGAAGTGCAAAGCTCCTGTCGTCCCCAGCCAAACAGCGAGCAAAAGCGAAGCACGCACAGCAGTCGGCAACGCCAAATGAGACATGAGTCGGTCGGAGGCGACGAGCAAACCGCCCAATAACAGACCGACAAGCGGAAAGAAAGCAGTGGAAAGCCCCAGTTCTCTGGCCGTGAATGGGCGGCGCACGATGGGCGGGAACACGGTAAGAAACTGCAATGCAGCGAAAAAAGCGATCATGCTGTCACTCGAATGGTCGCTGCATGTTTTTCGTGGCCGCAGCCAAGACTTCTTCGATTTCTGCCACACAAGCTGCGAGTGATCGTGCTGCCATCTCGAAATTGGTGTGGCTCGACACGTTGGCGTATTCGGATGCAAAATAGTCCGCGACTCGTTTCAGCTTGCCAAGCTTGCCGCGCGCCCGTCGCAAGTATTCGTCGGCATCTTTTCGTTGGTAGCTTGGTTCGAGAGCGCGGACGAAATCGAAGATCATCCGGGGCACTGCCAGCATGTCGGCATCATCCTGAATTTCATCGGCATGCTTCAAGAATGTGCGGACCATCCACGCATGGGCGCAGACGGTGTTGATCTGTTCCATGGCGGCTTCGGGTGTCATGGCAGTCGACCCAAACGTCATGGTGTTTCTCAGCCCCAGCAGACCAAGCCAGGCTCGAAGGGGTTGTCGAGGTCCTGGTGATGGGGCAGGACGCGAACGGCGAAACCGTGTTGTCCCGTCGCTCGGCACGGGATTTTTCCTCGGAATACCCAGGTATTTCCATCGTGGTAACCGTTATGACTCATGGCGACGGTATGAGGTTCGGCGATTTGCCCCATGTTGCCGACGGCCCCATGAAATAATTGCACTTGCACGTCGTCGGGCGTGAGGCTGCCGAGATTGACGCGTGCTTTGACTTCGAGTTCGGAACCGACGCGCATGGTATCGCTGCCGTTGGATTCGACGGATTCGATATTTACTTGCGGCCAGACCTGCGCCACGCTGCGGCGCCAATTGGCGAGTTCGATTGCCCGTTTCATGTTGTTTTCGGACAACCGGGCAAAGCGCTGTGCCGACGGCCAATAGCATTTCTCGGTATATTCCTGAAGCATGCGATAAGTGTTGAAGAAGGGGCAAACGGTTTTCATCGACTGTTTCATGACCTTCAGCCAGCCGCGGGGCAAGCCATCGCTGGAGCGCGTATAGAACAAAGGCACGATCTCTTCTTCCAAGAGGTCATAAATGGCCCGGCTTTCGACATCGTCCTGGTAATGGAGGTCGGTATATTCTTCACCGGCGCCAATGGCCCAGCCATTGCCGAGCTGATAGGCTTCGACCCACCAGCCGTCGAGCACGCTGAGGTTGATGCCGCCGTTGGCGCAAACTTTCATGCCGCTGGTGCCGGAGGCTTCCAAAGGCCGCCGAGGATTGTTCAGCCAGACATCGACTCCCTGCACCAGATAGCGGGCGACGTTCATATCGTAATCTTCCAAGAAAACGATGCGTCGCCGAAATTCCGGTCTGCGAGTAATGTGCAGGATTTCGGCAATGAGTTCCTTGCCACCGTGGTCGCGAGGATGGGCTTTGCCGGAGAAGATAATCTGCACCGGACGGTCCTTGTTGTTGAGGATGGCGCTGAGCCGATCCAGGTCGCGCAGGATCAGGGTTCCCCGTTTGTAGACGGCGAAGCGGCGTGCGAAACCGATGGTGAGGGCCTCGGGGTCGAGAACCTCGTCGGCGCGGGCGATCTCCGCGGGTGGGGCGCCACGCCGTTGCAACTGCTCGTGCAACCTGCGGCGGGCGAATGCCACCAGGCGTTCTCGACGCCGCTCGTGCGTCCGCCAAAGCTCCGCGTCCGGAATGCTATCGACCCGTTCCCAGACCGAATGATCTTCCGGTTTGTTTTCCCACTGTACGCCGAGATAGCGGTCGTACAATTGCTTCATGTCCGCCGATACCCAGCTGCGCGTATGGACGCCGTTGGTGATGGAAATGATGGGGATTTCGGCTTCGGAAAGGTCGGGCCAGATATTTCGCCACATGCGCCGCGACACCTCGCCGTGCAGTTTGCTTACGCCATTGGTGGTTCGAGCCAGGCGGATGGCCAGGACAGTCATGCAAAATCCTTCCGTCTGGTCATTGGGATTCTGTCTGCCAAGCGCGAGAAACTGATCGCGATCGATTTTCAGTTGCGGAATATAACCGGCAAAATAGTGTTCAACGAGTTGGGGAGGAAATACGTCGTTTCCTGCCGGCACAGGCGTGTGTGTGGTGAAACAGGTGCCTGCTATCACCGCTTCGCGTGCCGTTTCGAAGTCGATATTGTGTTCTTCGATTAACAGGCGGATGCGTTCGAGTCCGAGAAAGGCGGAATGCCCCTCGTTCATATGACATACCGTTGGTTCTTTGCCGAGCGCGCGGAGAGCGCGGATGCCGCCGATTCCAAGGATCATTTCCTGGCGGATGCGCATATCGCTGTCGCCGCCATAAAGCCGCGCTGTGATTTCGCGATCCTCAGCGTTGTTCTGCGGAATATTCGTATCGAGGAGATAGAGGGGAACCCTTCCGACCTGGATGCGCCAAATGCGCAGCCAGACTTCGCGTCCTGGGAACGGCACACTGACCAGGATGGGCTGGCCATCCGGCGCTGTTTCCGGCACCAATGGCAAATTGAAGAAGTCGTTTTCGGGGTAGCGTTCTTGCTGCCAGCCGTCGACGTTGAGATACTGTCGGAAATACCCCTCGCGGTACATCAGGCTGACGCCTACCAACGGTATGCCCAGGTCGCTGGCAGCCTTCAAATGGTCTCCCGCCAAAACGCCTAAACCACCGGAATAGACCGGCACGCTTTCATGAATCCCGAATTCCGCCGAGAAATAGGCGATCAACGCATTCGATCCGGGGTACGTTTCCTGGAACCAACTCGTCGACTGCATATAGCGGTCGAAAGTTTCTTCCACGCGATCCAGGTGGGCCAGAAAGCCTTCGTCCCGCGCCAGTTCTTCAAGCCGTGCCTGATCGACGACACCCAAAAGTTTCACGGGGCTGTTGGCCAGTTCCGCGAACAGCTGCGTGTCAATACGTCGAAACAATGCGATGGCTTCGTGATTCCAACACCACGCCATGTTGTAGGCCAGTTTGTGCAGCGCTTGTAATCGTTCGGGCAAGCGTGGCAAGACAGTAAACGTACGCACCGGCGGAGCCGCCATCTGCTTCCTCCATTCGTTGTTCTATTTCGTCGGTAAAGTACCGGATTATTGGTGCTGTATTCCAGTACATGTCCGGCGAGAGGACTGATGCCCTATGATAAAGAAACTGGCTGCGATGCCAATAGGACTTGCCAGCAAAGTCCTGCCAAGCCAGAATCGCTTCCGTCCCTTCCGCGGACGTCGGTTCATGGTTGTGTTTATTTTGGCACCTATAAACGATTTGGGCAACGTGGGCAATGTGTGTCAGACAACTTTTGCTTTTCGGCTGTCTCGTGGTCGCCACGAGCCTTGGGTTGGCTGCTCGGGAGTCCGTTGCGCCGAAAGATTTCCTCTGGCGAACGACTGGCCCGGCACCCTCGCCAAAAGAAAATCCCGCCACCGCCGAGAAGGTTGAACTTGGCAAACAGCTTTTCTTCGACCCGCGGTTGTCTGGCAACAACAAAATAAGCTGCGCCACTTGCCATGATCCGAAGAAGGCTTTTGCCGACGGCTTGTCCCGAGGCAAAGGTATTTCAGGAAAACCCCTGCCACGGAATACGCCGAGTCTGCTTAATGTCGGTTTCTACAAAACCCTCCATTGGGATGGCAAAGTTCGCTCGCTCGAAGAACAAGCTTTGCTTCCCATCCAACACCCTGATGAAATGGGGCAAAACCTGGACGAATTGGAAGCCGAACTGAACGCGGTCCCAGGATACGTCAACCAATTTCAAAAGGTTTTCGGCACGAAGGTCACCCGAACAGGCATCGCTCAGGCACTGGCTGCATTCCAGCGGACCCTCGTCACTGGAAAGTCTCCTTTCGATCGTTACCTGGAAGGGGACAAAAAAGCTCTTTCGCCGCTTGCATTGGAAGGGATGAGAATCTTCTTTGGGCCAGCGGAGTGCTCCCGCTGCCACAGCGGTCCGTTTTTTACGGATCAGCAGTTCTATCGGGTTGGTGCTTCGTTTCGTGATCCAGGGCGGGAAAATATCACAGGCAAGAAAGAGGACCGCTTCGCCTTTCGAACGCCGACATTGCGCAACATCGCCCTTACGCCCCCGTATATGCACGATGGTTCGGCGCGATCACTGCACAGTGTTGTGACATTTTATTATCGGGATGTACCAACCAAAGCGCCTCTGGGTTTGGAGATGCACATCCTTCCCCTGATGGGGCAGAGCCTCAACGACGTGGCACCTTTAGTGGCTTTTCTCGAATCGCTTACCGGACCGATGCCGGAAATCGAACCACCAAAACTTCCGTAAACAACAAGTACGGGCAAAAACAAGATCGGCAGCCGCTCGCGAATTCGCCATCCTTTTTGCTCGAGCCACTGTCAATCTGAGAGCGACCGCCGATCGTGCGAGATTTCTTTGACCGATTGGTTTTGTCTTATTCGACGACTGCGAGGATGTCGTCTTCGGTCATGATGAGCAGTTCTTCGCCGTCGACTTCCACTTCCGTGCCGGCATAGGAAGTGAAGAGGACCCGGTCACCTTCTTTGACTTGGAACGGTGCCCGTTCGCCGTTGTCGAGCAGCTTGCCATCACCCAGGCTCAAGACTTTTCCCTGTTTGGGCTTCTCTTTGGCGGTGTCAGGGAGGACGATGCCGCCGGCGGTCTTTTCTTCGGCTTCCAAGCGTTTGACGACGATCTTGTCGTTAAGGGGGACAACTTTCATTGTAGTCAGGCTCCAATCCAATCGGCATGGGAACAAGCAACCTGGGGGCCGCCGCAAGCCACAGACCAGGAGCACAGCACTTTGAATGGCTTGATATTTAGCAAACATCGTACCACAATTCCAAAACGAGCGGCTTTGCCACAACCACCACCGGCATCGTCGTTTCCGGCAATCATCCGAGTCGAAATACCAACCGCTGGCTGCCAATCGCGGCAGGAAACTGTCAATTTGGCAGCTAGTCTTTCAGTGCTCGTCCGGCAAGATCGTAGCCATCGGCACCGGTGATCTTCACCCGGACGATGTCACCCGGTCTGAGGGATTTCCCTTTGACGCGTACGATTCCATCGATGTCCGGGGCATCGGCATAGCTTCTGCCGATAAAATGGCTGGGTAATTCCGGATCGGGACCATCGATGATGGTGGGCAAAACCCGCCCGACCTGCTGTCTGCTCCAGCTGAACGCCACTTCCTGTTGGGCTTCCATCAGTTGGTTGGCACGATGTTGTTTGACTTCTTCCGGCCAATGCCCATCCAGTCGCGCGGAAGGGGTGACCGCTTCATACGAATAGGGAAAGACGCCTGCTCGTTCGAAACGAGCGGTCTTGACGAAGTCGACCAATTCCTGGAATTCTTCCTCGGTTTCGCCCGGGAAGCCGGCAATGAATGTCGTGCGGATAACCAGGCCGGGTATCGCCGTTCTCAATTTGCCCAGCAATGCTTCGATTTGTCGGCGGTCGACCTTTCGCTGCATACGTCGCAAGACACGGTCGTTGATATGCTGCAACGGCAGGTCGATATAGGGGAGAATCTTGCCGCTGTTGGCGACGGTTTCGAGCAACTCGTCGGTGAAATGAATCGGATAGGCATAGAGAATGCGGATCCAATCGAGGCCGTCGATTCGCTCCAGTTCTTGCAACAAGTCAACGAGTCGCACTCGCCCGTATAAGTCCATCCCGTAGTAAGTCGTATCCTGGGCGACGATGATCAACTCGCGGACGCCGTCAGCGACCAGTTCCCTGGCTTCGCGGACGACTTCTTCGATCGGTTTGGTGACGTGTTTGCCGCGCATTTGCGGAATGGCACAAAAGGTGCAAAGGCGATCGCAGCCCTCAGAAATTTTTAAATAGGCGTAATGCCTGGGAGTGATCCGCAGCCTGGCCGTGTCGTCGAGGCTGCGCACCGGAGCTGGTCGAAACAGCTCCCTTTGTTCGTGTTGTTGGGCCAGGGCACGATCCACAACAAGACCGATTTCTTCCCGGCCAAAGACTCCCACGATCTGGTCGATGCCTGGTACCTGCTCGAATAATTCTTCCCGAGCTCGTTCCGCCAGGCAACCGGCTACGACCACACGACCCACTCGTCCCTGCTGTTTGAGGTCCACCATCTCACGAATGACAGCCAGCGACTCTTGTCTGGCCGCTTCGATAAACCCACAGGTGTTGATCACGACGACGTCGGCGCCGTCGGCATCCGGACTGAGAACGTAGCCGTCTTGCGCCAGTTTGCCCAGCATTCGTTCGGAATCGACCAGATTCTTCGGGCATCCGAGGCTGACGAAAGAAAAACTGGTTTTCGAGTTTCGGGTCATTCTTTTTGGCCTTGAATCATGGAGTTCGCTGGAACCGCTCATTCGTTCTTTCCTTTGAGGTTTTAGTCGCTCGTCTCCCGAAATTCTTCCAGGGGCAAGTCGATAGCGACACCGCTTTGGGCGCTGCGGGCGACGGCTTCGGTGAACTCCATATATTCCACTCCACTCTTGAAATCCGTGAACCGGACAGGTTTGCCTTCTCGGATGGCCTCGACGAACTCTTCTTCCACGCGCCAGCCGCCGGCGTTTTCCGGCGGGATGGGGATTTCAGCCAACTCGCCGATGCGACTGGACGACAAGTTCTGCTTTCGACTGGCGCCGGCAATGCGGTCGCTGGTGAAGTCGTATGTCACCACTCCTTCCGTGCCGAAAAGATGAATACCGGAATACTGGCCGAACTCCGTCGTGCCGCTGAAACTATACGTGGCGCGCACGCCGTTCGTCAGTACGGCCAAGACCTGGACGCTGTCCGGCGTGCCAACCGGTCGTCGCACGCCGCTCTGCGGGTCGATACGGGTGGGGATAAAAGCGTGTGCTTGAGCCATGACACGCACCGGCGGAGGCAACCAGCGCATCAACGTTTCGTGCACAATACCCAGCGTCAGCATATTGAAGCCCGAAAGGGATGCGTCCTGGCGCCAATGCAACGGCGCTGCCTGGTCCGCCAGCGCGGCATTCATGCCGTAAACGTGGGCTTCGCGCAGTTCGCCGAGAAAACCGCTTTCGATCAAATCCAACATCACCTGGTGCCCTTTCAGCCCGAAGGGACTGGGAACGATCTGGGTCACCAGTTCTGGATGTTTTCTGGCCGCCTCGTACATCTGGTGAGCTTCGGCGGCGTTCATGCACATGCGGGCTTCGGTTAAGACATGCTTGCCGGCTTCGAGAGCGGCCAGCGTGATCGGACAATGCAGATAGGGCCATGTCCCGATGACGACAGCATCGATGTCCGGATCCGCAACCACGTCCTGCCAGCGTTCATATGTCTTGGGGATGCCGAACTCCCTGGCCGCCGCCTGAGTCGAAGCCGGCCGGCGATTGCAGACAGCTACGATCTCCACTGCCTCACAACGACGAAATCCAGGAATATGACGCGCTCGCATGTTGGCGCCGGCGCCGATCAAGCCGATTCGAAGCGGTTTTGCCATAACTCCTCGATGAAAGCAAACGACAACGATACGCTCCCCTAACCCTTACAGAGGACAACCTCGCCATGAATGGAGTATACCGGTTACAGCAACGATTGTGTGTCGATTTTACCGGCCTCAGCGACGCGTCAGCACGACGTATCGCACTTCCATCACTTGCTTGCCGGGAACTTCGAGCGCCTTCAGAGTCAACATTCCTCGAGCCTTGGGCAACTCCATGACGCCGACACGCATCGGTTTGAAATCCTTGACGTACGATTCGCTGCCACGGTCGACGCGATCGTGCTCTTTGCCGCGCAGTGGCGGATCGTGGGCTTCCGTCACCTTGCCGCGAAGCTGGCTCTCTCCGAATGCGACCTCGAACTGTGCGCCAACGTCACTAGCCGGACAGGTATAGTAGATCGTGACCTCGTAGGTTCCCGCCTGGGCGACTTCAATGTCCCAGGTGATCTTGTCCTGAGGCGAACGCCAATTGGTGAAAAACGAACAATTGGGAGCACGACCGCTGCGGCGAATGTTTCCGTGAGGCACGCCGTCACGGGCCGGCAAATGAGTGACCGGAGCATAACCGACCGGAAAAGGCCGATCTTTACGCCTGCCGGTAAGCAACTCCTTTTTCCATTTCGCGACTGCTTTCGCCAGACGCGCCGCCGTTTCTTTTTCCTGCTGGCTGATGTCGCGATCCTGGCCTGGATCGTTGAGCATGTCATAAAGCTTGCCTGTATGATCGAGCCGATACCGCTGCGTTCGAACACTGACTCGGCCATTCCAATGGGAAAAGATCATGCGGTCGGGCCAGCTTCTGGCATTGCCTAGCAAGAGCGGCTTCAGGCTGATTCCATCCAGCGGTTTGCCCCCTTTGATCTCGATGCCAGCCAGATCAGCAAGGGTGGGAAGCAAGTCGATAGCGGCGGCGATCTGAGGGATGCGGCGGCCGGCACGTATTTTTCCCGGCCAGCGGATCAGAAACGGAACGCGTACGCCACCTTCGTCCGTCGAGCCTTTTCGGCCCCGCATGCCGCCGTTGAAACGCCAGCTGTTGGGGCCATTATCGCTGAAATAAATCACGATCGTGTTCTCGGCGAGATGCAACTCCTCCAGTGTCTTCAGCAGACGACCGACGTTCCAGTCGATATTCTCGCACATGGCGAGGGCAGCCCGAGTAAAGGCCACGTCTTCTTTTTCCGGTTCGCGATGCCGACACTGCAATTCCAGGTTGGCGAACTTCTTGTAGAAACGATCGGGAACCTGCATCGGCGAATGGGGCGTGTTGAACGGCACATAGCAGAAAAAGGGCTGGTCTTTGTGGCGGGTGATGAATTCGATGGCATGGTTGGTGAAATCATCCGTGATGTAGCCTTTGCCACGAACCAGCTTGCCGTTGTGTTCCAGCACCGGATCGAAATAATTCCCCCAGTGACCCGAGCAGAAGCCGTAGTATTCGTCGAAGCCACGGGCGTTGGGGTGGTAAGGATGCTGCATGCCGTTATGCCATTTGCCGAAGGCCGCTGTGGCATAACCGGCCTCTTTGAACCACTGGGCAATCGTCTTTTCATCCAGGTCCAGGCGTTCGCCGCCGGTCGATGTGCTGTAAACGCCTCCTCGCGGATGATAACGGCCTGTCAAGAACTCCGCGCGGGTCGGCGAACAAACCGGGCAGACAAAAAACCGTTCAAACAGGGCGCCGTCCCGAGCGAGGGAATCGATGTTCGGCGTGCTCAAGTTCTTGTTGCCATGCACGCTCAGATCTCCCCATCCCTGGTCATCAGCCAGAATGATGAGGATATTGGGACGTTCTGTCTTCTGGCCGTGGCAGGGCGCCGCCGACAACAAAGCTACCAAGACGGCGAGCAATGTGACTGGATATACCGCTACAGCATTCGACCATCGGCTGGCATCGTCTCGGGCCATTCTTTCTTCTCCCCTAGCCAAAAACACTTCATGGTTGTCTATCTCAGGTTGACGCATCGTAACGAGCGGTGCCACAGTCGTCAAATCACGCCGGCGCCAACCGATCGGCCAGGCATCGACTTTCGCCCAGCGAAACACATCGTTGCTCTTGCCCTCGCTATAGGTTACGCTTGGCGAAAGTTCGCCCCCCTCGAGTTTTTTGGGTGAGGTGCATTCATGCAACGCAGAGAGTTTCTGAAAACATCGGCAGCCACCGCATCCGTCTTGGCCACCGGCCAGGCGCCCAACGTTATCGGTGCCCAAAACAAAGCCGGCACCAAAAGACCCATTATCGGCAAGGGGGAATTCCGCTACGAATGCATACACGATTGGGGCCAGCTCCCCAAACACCTCGCCTGGCAGACCACGCACGGCGTCTGCATCGACGAGGCGGGTTTCATCTACATCAAACATCTCGGCGCCGGCAACAAAGCGCTCGATACGATCGTCGTCTTCGATCCGAAAGGGAAATACGTTCGCTCCTTCGGCAAAGAATACCACAAAGGAGGGCACGGCATCGATATTCGCAAGGAAAATGGCACCGAATTCCTCTACCTTTGCGACATCTTCAATCGCCAGGTCGTCAAAACCGACCTCAAAGGCGAAGTGGTGTGGAAGCGGTCATTTCCGCAGGAAGCAAAAGTTTACAAAAACATCAAACAATATCGGCCCACCAACGTCGCTTTCGCTCCTGACGGTGGGTTCTATGTCGGCGACGGCTACGGCTCGCATTACATCCACCAGTATGACAAGGACGCCAACTGGGTGCGAACCTGGGGAGGGGCTGGCACCCAACCGGGAAAGATGCGCACGCCCCACGGGCTTTGGCTCGACGATCGGCCTGGCCGCAAGCCCTCTCTCGTTGTTGCCGATCGCGCCAACGCCCGACTACAATACTTCACGCTCGACGGCAAACACATCGGCTTCGTCAACGACGTTCTCTTCCCCGCCCATTTCGACATTCGCGACGACGTTCTTCTCGTTCCTGACCTGCACGCCCGCGTCTCTCTCTTCGATCGAAACAACAAGCCCATCGTCCACTTGGGCGACGACGCCGACTGGATCAAAGAAGTCAAGAAACTTAAAATCCGTAATGACCCGAAACGCTGGCCCGCCGGCAAATTCGTGCACCCGCACGACGCCTGCTTCGACAAGGATGGCAACATCTTCGTCGTCGAATGGGTCGCCACCGGACGCGTTACCCTGCTGAAGAAAGTAAGTTGATCGTCAATCGCTGCACACGCTTGATGGGAGTTTGGCTGATGATTCGAACCCGCTGTCTGGCTGTTTTGTTGGCAGTCTGGCTGGCAATCCCTGCCGCCAGCGCCGAAAAGGATCGACCCAATTTCCTGGTCATCTTTACGGACGACCAGGGCTACGGCGATCTCGGCTGTTACGGTTCGCAAACCATTCGCTCCCCCAGGCTCGATCAACTTGCCAAGGAAGGAACACGGTTTACCAGTTTCTATGCCCAGATCGTCTGCGGCCCGTCGCGCTCCGCGTTGCTGACCGGCCGCTATCCCATCCGCAGCTGGGGATGGAGTATGCCCGCTGAAGAAATCACCATCGCCGAGCTTTTGAAAACGGCCGGTTACGCCACCGCCTGCATCGGCAAATGGGATGTCTCCAACCGCGCCGCCATTCCCAATCGCATGCCCAACGCCCAGGGCTTCGATTATTTCTGGGGCACCCTCGGTGCCAACGACGATGGCAGCGTCGTTCTGCATCATAACAACAAGGAAATCGGCCGGACACGCGACATGGCCTCTCTCACCCGAACCTATACCGACAGGGCCATCGCTTTTCTCAAAGAAAACAAAGACAAACCGTTCTTCCTCTATGTCGCCCACACCATGGTGCATTCCATCATCGATGCCTCTCCCCAGTTTAAAGGCAAGTCGAAAGGCGGGCTTTACGGCGATGCCGTCGAAGAACTCGATTACCATACCGGCCGACTGCTCGATGTCCTGGACGAACTCGGTTTGAGGCGGAACACACTCGTGATTTTTACCACCGACAACGGTCCCTGGAATAATCTCCAGGAAGTGCTGCGCAAGCGGCATAACGGCGCCGTCGCCTGGGGTTCGTCCGGCCCGCTTCGCGAAGGCAAGGGGTCCACTTACGAAGGCGGTATCCGCGTGCCGTGCATTGTTCGCTGGCCTGGCAAAGTTCCCGCCGGCCGAGTCAGCGACGCCATCTTCGCGACCATCGACTTCTTGCCGACCTTTGCCCACCTGGCCGGCTGCCAGACGCCCAAGGATCGTATCATCGACGGCGTCGACCAGACCGATTTGCTGCTTGGCAAAAACGAAAACGGCGCCAGGGACCACTATTTCTACTTCTGCCAGAACGAACTGCACGCCGTCCGCAAAGGCAAATGGAAACTCAGGCTTCCGAACCTCAAGAAGTTTTACGGCTATGTCGACGACAAAGGCTCGAAGGAGACCGAGCTTTACGACCTCGATGCCGACATCGGGGAGAAGCAGAACGTCGCCAAGAAACATCCTGAGGTGGTAGCGGAGTTGATGAAACTGGCCAGATCGTTCGACCCCCCAAAAAAACTTGGCTACACGGGAATCTATCTGCCCCGCAAGAAATAGCCGCCGTCTGGCCGATTGCCGCCGGCAGCCAAGACCGGTTTCAGGCAGGATTGGGGCGACAAACGACTGGCAACAAACGGTCGGTTTGGACCGCCATTCGTGCGCTATTGTGCGGATTCAGAAGCCGACTCAAGAACCTCGCGCACTTTCCGGGTCAAAGCACTTGGCGTATAGGGCTTGCTCAACAACGGCATTTCCTGCTGCAGCACTCCGTGGCGAATAATCGCGTCATCGGTATAACCCGAAACAAAGAGCACCTTGATGCCGGGGCGTTGCTTCGTGATCTTGTCGGCGACGACCCGTCCGCTCATGTGCGGCATGACCACGTCGGTCAACAAGAGATCGATTGGCCGGCTGAATTCTTCGCTGATTCGCAGGGCTTCCTCTCCACAAGAGGCTTCGAGAACCTGGTAGCCCTGCGATTCCAAGACCACCCGGCCAATGCGACGCAGCTGTTCTTCATCTTCAACCAGCAAGATGGTCTCGGCTTTATTGGGGCTTGGGAAAATGGAAGAATCGCGGCGCAACGTCCTCGTTACTGACCTTTGAGGCGGGAAATAAATCTCGAAGGTCGTACCACGGTTCGGTTCGCTGTGAACTTTGATCGCCCCGCCAGATTGTTTGACGATGCCATACACCGTCGACAGTCCGAGTCCGGTGCCTCGCCCGGGTTCTTTAGTCGTGAAGAACGGTTCAAAGATCCGTTCTTGCGTCTCGGCGTCCATGCCCACGCCCGTGTCACTGATCGAGAGCAGGACATAGTTTCCAGGTGCCAGGCCATCTATAGGCGAATCGCCACTTAGAACAACGTTCTTCGTCTCGATGGTCAGTTTGCCTCCGTCAGGCATGGCATCGCGGGAATTGACGGCGAGATTCACCAGCACCTGCTCGATTTGTCCCCGATCGGCTTTAATCGGTTTGACGCCTTCCTCGAGAGCGACGATCAGTTGAATATCTTCGCCGATCAAACGGGAAAGCATTTTGTGCACGTCCCGGACGACTGCGTTGAGATCGATTGTTTCGAATTTCTGCAAGTCGGACCGGCTAAACGCGAGCAGTTGGCGCGTCAAAGTGGCGGCTCGATTGCTGGCTTCGCGAATTTCCTTGATCATGTGGCGGGCGGATTCCGGCAACTCCTGGTTGCGAAAGAGCATGTCGGAATAGCCGATGATGACGGTCAAGAGGTTGTTGAAATCGTGGGCGACGCCCCCGGCCAACCGGCCGATGGCCTCCAGCTTTTGCGATTGTCGGGCCGTTTCGTCCATCCGCATCTCATCGGTCAAGTCGCGGATGACGACCGTAAAGAGTCTTCGGCTTCCCGTGCGATTCGCCGTGATGAACATCTCGGCGGGAAATTCCTGACCATCGGCGCGCAAGCACGTCGCCTTGGCGGTCTTGCCGATCCGCAGCTCCTGTTCGCCCGAGTCGAAAAAAGTACGCATGCGTTTGGCATGCGCTTCGTGTAGTCGTTTCGGCATCAGGTCGTAAAGCGACAGGCCGACCAATTCCGATGCCGCTTTGCCGAACACCTTCTCTGCTGCGGGATTGGCGAGCAAGATACGCTGTTCCTCGTCTATGGAGACAAGCGCCGACAAGGCGGATTCGAATATGCCTTGCAATTGCGCCAAATGCTCGTCGCCCCGGTCTTGCAGGCACTTCCGCTTGATGGCGCAATGGATCGCCCGAAGCAGGGTTTGTCGATCCGTCGACTCAAGGGCAAGAATCTCTTGAACGCCAAGGGCCACCGCAGATGCAGCCTGTTCCGCTTCAGCATGCCTGGCTACGACGATAATTGGCATCTGCGGCAAGACCGTCCGCAGGATTTTCAAACGGCCTAATTCTTTCGCACCGATTTGGTCGACACACCAGATCGTACAAGCGAACTCTTCCGCATCCAGGCCATCGATGATGGATTGAAAAGAGACGACTACAGGATGGACAGACGTCTCTGCTTTCAACAGAGATTCCACGTTGCCGGTGTCGGTCAAGTCGCCACCGTGCAGTAACAGAACACGATTCGGGCGATCATTGTACATGTTACCGACCTGCTCCCACGGCATTCAGCCGTCGTAAATCCGAATCATTGAGCAAAAACGACTCGCCATTGGAGTTCTCCTGCAACCTTTTCCCAAAGCAATGGAAAAAGGCCCCCCTGCCTCTTGGGCTTAAACGAAACGATTCATCATCGGGTCGTCCGGCGGGATTGGCGTAAACTTGTTGCCGCCAAATGGTTTGGATAAAGGGGACGAGACTGGGACGGGAAAAGGGACCCACGTTCGGGACATCTTGACCTCTGCAAGCGAAGGGGGAACAGAATCGAAACATCCGTTTTATCGCAAAAGCGTTTCTCTTTCTTGGTTGGTGCCAGAATTTCCTCGGTTCCACAATTTTTCCATTTTTTCGGGGCAAAACGGGATATGCTCCCTCCATTCGAAAGCATATCGCAATTCTAGTATAGAACAGATTCTTCCCCGGTTTGCCCTTTTTCAAAAAATTTCCGTGATTCGTCTATCTAAACTCTTTAATTTAGCGCCCGGCTCCTGATGCCAGGCCCTTTTGGGTGCGATTTTTCCGCCTCGATTGCCTGGCAGCGTGGCGTTATAATGCTGTCGTCGCTTAGCGGCAGGAGCATTTACCGCGGAGGAAAAAGGCTCATGTCTCGTTCCAACCTTGGCTGGTTGCTTGGCATTATCGGCGTGTCGTTGTTGGGAATCACGGTTTCTTTGAGCGCTCCCAGTCGCGAAAAAGACGTCGATTACGAGATGGTTTCGCTGTTCGTCGAGGTCCTCGACGAAGTGGATAGCCGTTATGTTCGCGATCTCGACGCTGACGCCAAGCGCAAGCTGGTAGAAGATATGATCAACGGCGGACTCTCTCGGCTCGATCCGCATTCCAGTTACATCAATCCCAAGAGGTTGCAACAGTTTCGCAAAGAGAGCAAGGGTAAATTCGGCGGTGTTGGCATCCAGATCACGGTGGATCGCCAGACCAACCAGCTCATCGTTATCAGCCCGATCGTCGGCACCCCGGCCTACAATGCCGGCGTGATGGCGGACGACATCATCGTCAAAATCGACGGCAAATCGACCGAGAATATGCCCCTCGAAGAAGCCGTCGATCGCATCACGGGTGATCCAGGCGAACCGGTCGTCTTGACGGTACTCCACCCCGGCGCCAAGGAGCCTGTGGACTTGAAGATGAAGCGCGCCATCGTTCGCGTACCCAGTTGTCTCGGCGACTTTCGCAAGCCGGACAACACCTGGGATTTCATGTATGACAAGGAAAACAAGATCGGCTACATCCGCCTGGTCGCATTCAATGAGCCTACAGCCCAGGAACTCAAAGACACGATTGTGGAGCTGGAAAAGCAGGGCGTTCGCGGCTTGATTCTGGACCTCCGCAACAATCCTGGCGGCATGCTGGAAACCGCCTGCGATGTAGCGGACCTCTTTTTATCCGGCGGACGGATCGTCAGCACACGTGGACGAAATCACGATGAAAAAACCTACGTCGCCAAAGCACCGGGAACGCTCCTGCAACCCAGCGAGAAATACCCGATGGCGGTGCTGATAAACCGCTACAGCGCCAGTGCCAGCGAAATCGTCGCTGCCGCCCTGCAGGACCACAAACGTGCGGTTATCATCGGTGAACGGAGTTACGGCAAAGGGAGCGTTCAGAACGTCATCCCCCTCAAGTCTGGCGCGCTCAAACTTACCACTGCCAGTTTCTGGAGGCCGTCCGGCAAAAACATCCATCGCTTTCCTGATGCCAAAGAAACCGACGAGTGGGGCGTCAAGCCGAACGAGGGATTTGAAATCAAGTTGACTCCGCAGGAACGACTGGATTATCTCATTTATCGCCGGGAGCGGGACATCATCCACGGCAAAAATAGCGGCAACCACAAAACCCAACCACCCAAACAAGACAACCAAAAGCAGGACGATCAGCCGCCGAACGCGAAGGAGAAAGAGAAAGCCAAGCCTTTTGTCGACCGCGTTCTGCAAAAGGCCGTCGAACATATTCGCAACGAAATAAGCAGAATCGCCGGTCGGTAAGCGAGGATCGCCAGTTCGTGAGATCTCGAATTGCCTGGCTGTTGTGATCAGGGTAGACCAACCAGCTTGCGCACCAGCCACTCGGTACTAAGAAATGCCAGGAACAACAACAGCGCCCACCAGGATTCCCATAAACGGGTTTCCACCTGGCGCGTACGGGTTTCGGTTTTCTGACGCAACAACTCGATGAGGTCGGCGGCGGTTTCGGGAGTGTAGACCTTGCCTTTCGATTTCGCCGCCAGTTCTGCAAGCAAATCCCAATTGGTGGCCAGGTCGATCATTTCGGCGTTTTCATCGGGCAAAACCGTGAAGCGGGCACGGAGCGGACCCGGCTTGCCTTCTTCGTCCGTGCCGGTAAGTTTGCCGGCCATTTCAGGGATGACCAGTTCGACGGCATAGTTCCCCGCAGGCAAGCCGGCGATTTCCCCTGCCAACACGCGGGGCTGAGCCGGTCGTGGCTTCAACTCGACCAATGCAGCACGTACTTCTTTGCCCGGTTTCTCTTGAAGCAAGATCCGTGCGCCTGCCACAGATTTTGTCCCCAGCGGTTTTTCGTTCTCGCCGAGGCGGACGACCACGTCGATTTTGTCCCCCTGATGGTAGACGGGTTGCGGCGTGCCGAAGCGAACAAAATCGTTGCCGGCCACCAGCGGTTTATCCGACGCGGCCCAGCGAATCAACTGCCCCCAGAAGCGATGATGATAGCGGTCTCCGACTTTGTAACGCCAGCGCCAGGTGCTATCCAATCCGATGAACAAAACCCTGCCAAAGCCGTAATTTTGTCGAACAATCAAACCACTTCGTCGGGCTGGATCATCGCTGACATCGCCTGGCTTGACAGCCTCGACCTGGTTTGCCGCATCGCGAAGGTATGCGAGCGGTATTGCTCCGGGCTTGACTTTGCCGACGATGCCCCAATAGTGGCGAGGCAGTTTTTGCCATCGCGTCGTGCTCTCTTCTTCGGTGGCCTCCAATCGCAGAAACGGCGAAATCAAGCCGTCTTGAGTCAGGGTCACATGAAATCCCTGCATCGGATTGACGACTTGAAAGGATTCGATGGGCAGCATGCGCGCGATCGGATCAGCCTCGCCGTTGCCGCCGACGAAGTTCGTGGCTTGTCTGACATAGGCCGATGGCATGTGGCGTTTCCCCGCAACGATGACGAGCGTTCCCCCCGTCTCCGACACGTATTTTTCCAGACGCAGTCTTTGCGACAAAGGTAAATGTGCCGGCGACACGTCGCCCAAGACGATGCAGGCGTAATCGGCCAGGGCATCTGGGTCGGCGGGCCAATGCAAACGCGGATAGCCGATCTTCTGCAACTCCTCTTCTGGCACGCGACCAAGTCTCGGTTGGTTAAAGACGATTTGACTGACCTGCATCGTCTGGTCCCGTAACAGGGCGTTGGCCAGGTAGTGGAATTCCCAGCGAGCCTCGCCGTCCACCAGCAGAACTTTGGCCTTATCGTCGGCTACGTTGATGGCCGCACTTCGCTCGTTGTTGCCGGTATCGATTTCGCCGTCGACAGGTTTAATGGAAACGCGAAGAGTCTGCGTTCCGACTTCCGCCAGCCGCAAGTCGAACGGTACATCGTAAAAACGTGTTCCGCCTTCGTGCCGAATGGTCTCCTTGAGCGGCTGCTTCCCTCCTGGAGGTTGCAATTCTACTGTAACATCTTGATCAGGCAGACCGCTGATTTTCACTCGAACGCGCACCAGGACATCGACATTTTTGAAAACAGCAGAAGGCGTCCGAACCCAGACAATCGAGGTATCTGGCGGGGGGGATTTCGCACCAATGGCCACCGGATAGATCGGTATCTGGTGTTCCGCCATCTTCAGGGCATGGGCCACAGGCGGCCCCTCTTCGAAAACGTTGTGTTGCCCATCGGTAAGCAATACGACTCCGATGGTCTTGCCCTTGCGCCCCGAAGCGACGCTGGCTTGTTTCTGCGCATAAAGCAATGGGGCCGCCAGATTCGTACCAGTGTCGGCGCGCGAAGCAGTCGGCGACGTCTCTTTGTTCTCGGTTTGTTTTTTGTTCGTTTCTTTGCGATTCTTCGATACCGGTTGCAGCACCTCGCCCAGATCTTCCCGCTGCAACTCGAATGCCGAGCGGTGGAATGCCAGAAGCTCGATGTTGTGTTTGTCGGCGATCGCATCCAAAAAGCCGGCCCCATCCTTAGCGAACAAACGGTCCACCACTCCCACGCGGGTCAATTCATCGATGCGGCGACACAAGGCATCATGCAGATGCCGTCGCGCTTTT
Source organism: Gemmatales bacterium (assembly GCA_026004675.1). Lineage (GTDB taxonomy): Bacteria > Planctomycetota > Planctomycetia > Gemmatales > Gemmataceae > BPJP01. The sequence goes on along the minus strand of BPJP01000013.1, from coordinate 128,119 downwards.
TCGGCGTTGGCACGAGCCGCGTCGCTTTCGAAAGATTCGTCTTTCTTCACCCACTCGATCGGTTTTTTCGCCCGGTACGATTCGATCCAATGGTCGATCAGTCGGTTATCGCCGTCGAATAGCCGAAGCGCCTTGGCCAGTTGCAGCTTTTCCAGGTTGGTTCTTTGCGGGTCGACGACTTTCATACTTTCGGAGCGGTCGACAGCCACCAGCACCTGGCTGGCAACGGTCTCCGTGACATCGTGGGCGATGATCGGTTGAAGAAAGATGACGAATAGCAGAATCGCGACGACGCCGAGACGCAAAGAGAGCAAGAAAGCTGCCGTTTTACGAGGCACCAGTTTCATCTCATAGCGATACAGCATCACCAACAGAACAGGCACGAAAAGGCAGAAAAGAAACGAAACGATCCGCCCCCCCATCGACAGTTCCTGCCAGCGCAGGGTCAACAGAAGAAAACTGTCCGGAAAAGGCAAAGCAATTCGAAACATGTTCGCAACCGTTCCAGGCAGCGGTTTACCGGGGGAGAAGACAAGTCGGTTGTGGCGTTCCGACGTCAAGGCATCAGGGGGGAACTCGACGAAACGACACGCAAGTCAGGTGGCTTCGTTCGACTTTCTGGCATGTTTGTCATGTTTGATTCATGTTTTGTGTCAATTTTTTCAATGCTTCAGTGCCTATTTGTCTGACGCGTTCGCGTGTCAATCCCAGGCGAGTGCCGATCTCCTGCAACGTTTTCGGTTCATTGTCGTCAAGGCCGAAACGCATCCGCAAGACAGCCGCCTCTCGCGGCTCCAACGTATCGAGTAGCTGACGCAACCGTTTGAGGTCGTCGGCATCGATCAATTGTGCGTCGGGCGGCCTGACATTATCATCCATGACCATTTCTTCAAGCGGGCGATTCCCTTCCGTCTGATCCGTCTGGGGGTTGGTATCAAAAATATGGATAGCCTGTTGGATAATGGCAAGTTTTTTCTTGGGGAGCTGGATATATTTGGCGATTTCCTCGTGCGTGGGCGTTCGGCCCAGGTCGACTTGCAATTTGGCCGATGCCTGCCTCCATTTCGACAACAGCTGCACCATGTAAGCCGGAATGCGGATCGACTTCGCCGAGTTCACCAGCGCCCGCTTGATCGACTGCTTGATCCAGTAAACGGCATAAGTGCTGAAGCGAGTGTTCATGTTCGCATCGAACCCTTCGACCGCTCGCATCAGTCCGAGGTTGCCCTCTTCGATTAGATCTTGCAGGCTTAAGCCTTTCCCCGTATAGGTGCGGGCGATGTTGACGACGAGACGCAGATTCGCTCGCACCATGTGGTCGCGTGCTTCGATGTCACCGTTCGCGATCCGCCGAGCCAGTTCTTTCTCTTCTGCCGCACTCAACAACGGCGTACGGTAAATCTCGTTCAGATACGTGTCCAGCGGCGACTGTACCGGATCGGTCTTTTTGCGGCGCGAACGACCCATCTGCGTTTTCCGTGTGTCGATCCACTTGTACACCCAACGTCTTCGCTGGCCGATGGAGCAACCTGTCCCGTTGGGTGCCCCTCAGGAAAGCACCCCCTCTCTGTTGGCTTCCTGTTCAGTGGGTCTCCGAGAAACGAAAAGAGAGGAGGCAGCAACCTTCCTCTATTCTACCGGCTGAATAGGTTTCTATCGCGGTTAAAGTTGAAATATTGCTCCGGTGATCCGGTTGTTCAGCAAAGCACCGAAAAAAGCTACCAGGCAAACTGGCTTCTAGAAAAAAATCGCGCCATTTATTTTTTCTTGGCTCGAGGTTTGGGCGTCTTGGCCTCCTTTTCTGCTTCCTTTTCTTTTTGCTCTTCCATCGGCTCTCGAACGGGTTGCACGAAATGCGTCGACTTTTTGTCCGCCGTCAGCTTTGTCGCCAATTCTTGCGCTTCTTTTCGCTTGGGATAGTCGAAGACGGCAACACGAACATTCGAATTGTTGAATACCCCCCAAACCATTTTCATGCGAGCGGACTTGGAGCTTTTCGAGCGGGTCTTCCGGCCCGTCTTTGCTTTAGCCGCGGCTTTTTTCTTTTTGATCCCTTCGTCCGCATCCTCGTCGCTATCTTCGTCAGTGTTTTCTTCGTCCCCTTCGTCGTCTTCTTCCTCTCCGTCCTCTTCATCAAGTTCATCGTCGATTTCTTCGTCTTCGTCGTCGAATTCGTCATCGTCTCTTTGTCGACGCTCGGCTGCATCGTATTCGTCTCGTTTTTCACGACGATTGACAGGACGTGCCATGAACTGCTCCTTCGCTAAACGGATCGTCTTACCACGTTTCCGGCAAATAATTAAACTACCGACCCTAATCGTTGGTTGCAAGATGGGCTTGTTGGCAAAAAGCGGCAGGCTATCTCGAGCAATGTGATTGCACCAGACCCTCGGCAGTTACGGGAAGGATGGATTTAGACGAACACTGGCTACGCGCTACTTGGCGATGGTGACTTTGACCTGCAGGTTGACGAACCGCGCTGCAGTCTGAGGTTGAGCGATGCTTATCCGGACTTCGACGACGCGGTGATCGGCGGCGGCGGTCGGGTCGAGTTCGAATAAGGTGTTCTTTTTCACAATGTTGCCAATGTAGGTGACCTGGCCGGTCAGGGGCTGCGGCAAGGCTGGGCTTTCGATCTTGGCGGTCGCTCCCATTTTGACAAACTGGACATCGGTCTCATACACCTCGGCGATGGCGACCATCTTGCTGGTATCAGCGAGGCGAACAATGGGTTGGTGTCCTGTCGCTTCTCCCGGTCGCGTGCGGACTTCGAGGATTCGGCCAGCGGACGGCGCCACGATGGTGGCCGTCTTAAGCCGCTCCTCTGCCTGGGCGAGCGTTCGTTGCAGCGAAGCGATAGGGATTTCCGCCGTGGCACGCTCCAATTGCGCTTGGGCGGATGCGAGCCTGGCCCGGGCGACAGCCACCTTCGATTTTTGGCCGGCTTTGAGTTTTTCCAGTATAGCTTGGGCAGCGGTTAATTCTTCGAGCGACTGCTGAACGGCCAGGCGTTGGGCATCGAATTGTTGTTCAGAAACGCTTTTCAATTCCAGGTCTTCAAGCCTTTGCAGATTCTTGCGGGCGGTGGCCAGCTGATTCTCGAGCAAACGGACTTTGGCTTCTTGGGCTTTGAGGTCGAGCGGTTCGACTTTTTCCGCGGTCTCAAGTTGTAATTCGGCTTCGCGAACCATTGCTTCACCGACGCGCCGAACGGCGGCCAGCCGGCGTTTTGCCTCTTCAAGATTGGCCAATGCCAACGCTCGCTGGGCCTCGTACAGCGGCTTGCTGTGCAACTCGGCGAGCTTTTGTCCCGCTGAAATCTGGTCTCCTTCCTTGACGAATAGCTGGGCCAGGCGATCACCCATCGGCGCACTGACGTTGACGATGCCCGCCTCCGGTTCGAGCCGACCGAGCGCGACAATACCTTTGGCTTGCACCATTGGTTTCGGCCCGGTCTTTGCTGGGGAAGCGGCTTGCGGGGAATTCGCGAAATAAAAGAAGCTGGCCGCGGCAACGACCCCCAGCAATGCCACGGCAACAACAGCCAAAGCAATGCTTTTTCCCGATCGTGTTTGTTGGATTTGGTTCATTTCCCCGTTGCCGCAGGCTTCCGCTTTTCGTTCGCCGACGCTACACGGTAAACACCCGAAGAAACTTTTGCAATATCGTCTAGCAAATCGTCGAGGTTTTACAGCGCGGACGCATGGAGCCTGTAGCTCATGTCGCCATCCAGATCCTACTGCCATTCGTCGGCACAATCCGCAACAGCCTTCCATTCGAGCATGCCTTGGCACCAGATTTTGTCCGTCTCGGACAACAAGCGTTGGCGAATGAGTTGTTTCAAGTGGTCATGGGGCACTGGCCCGAATTGCTTGCCGTCTTTGAAATAATACCATTGCCGGACCTCGACTTTGTCAGGCGGAGGAGGAACATCGGCAACGGCTGGCTCCTCGGGCTGCATAGCGGGCACGCTCGAGAGCTTTTGTTTAGGCAACCGGAGTTCGATGTTCTCCAGAGCTCGGGCATCGTCGATCCAGGCAGGCAGGGGGGCTTCGGATTCGGCTGCCAAAGCGTTGCATAGCGAACGAACCCATTCGGGTGCCCGGGCCAGTTCTCCTGGATTGCAGAGTGCCCGCAATACTTCGCCAACCTCGATCCAATCGAGGGCCTTGGTCGTCCAAACAACGTCGGTTTGCTTCAGTCGGCCATTCAGCGCGACCTCTTTCAGTTCATTGGCGCGGAACGGACCGAATTGCTGATCGCCACGGGTGCAATAGAAATAGGTGTCGTCGAAACGGGAAGCGGACGAAGGTCTGTGGTCGGCGGTTTGTTGGGGAAATAGACCTTCGATGCCACCAGCCACCATAGGCCTGGCACCACCCACCTTGAAAACAACGTCTTTGGGGTCAATTTGTCCGGCGGCGGCCAGTTCGCGGAGTTTGCTGGCCGAAACGGGACCAAAGGTGCGATCTTTGTGCGTGTAGTAGTATTTTCCCACAGCGCCTCCGCACTTATTTGTTATCTTTATTTGCTTTTTCTTCGGGTTTGGCGTCCGGTTTCTCTTCTTTTTTATCTTCTTCGTCTTTTTTCCTGTCTTCTTTACTGTCGCCACCCCAGTTCGGCGGCAAGAACTGGAGGAAAGGCTCGAGGCCTTTGACCAGGTTCGCGATCTTAGCCACGCTCGTACCCATGACGATCGTGACCGTTTCCCCTTGTCGGCTGGTTCGAATCGAATTCACCATCGACTTGAGTTCTTCGGGGAGGTCCGCTGACGCATTCGCTACGTTGCCTGAGACACTCCGGACTTTGTCGATGGCATTCTTGACCGCCTGGGCAGTCTTCTCGTTGTCAGCGATCGCGAACACTTTCAGGTCGATGGTATCCGTCATGTTCAATTGCAAGGCAAACGCCCGCATGTTGTCGACGTTCGTGGGGAGAGACGGCACGGCAGGTACAAGGGGTATGGTTCGCGTGCCGGCTGTAACCGCCGTCGCATCGACGACGATCGCCAACGCAGAGCGATCGACGTTCATTCGGCGCAGCGCCGACCGGATGTTAAGTGACAGCTTAGGCGTCTGTTGGCGAGTCAGGATCGCCAACAGGGTTTGCGAATCGTCGGCAGCCACAATCGTTTTTTCACCAGATACGTAAAAAGAAGTCTTATCCCCTTCATAGATGGTGAACCCGTCGTACTTTTTGGAGGCAAACGATTGCCCTTGCTGCATGGACATGATTTTCTTCGCGTCATCGTGAGTAATGGGGCGGAGCGTTCGCAAGATAAAGACAAAGATGGGTTTCTCGCCGGCCAGCGACGCCCCAATCGTGATGCGGTGAATGTCGTCCAGTTTCAGTCCCGCCAGTTTGCTGAATTGTTCCTCGAGTCCCAGCTGTCGCACTTCCGGTCTGGCAGTGATTTCTTCGTAAGAATCGCTGTTGACGATGTTGACGACATTGAGCGTGGCGACCACCTGGCAGTTATCGGGCAGGTATTTGAAATCTGCTTCAAAGTAGGGGGGTACCAGAAAACGATCGCGCAGGAAGAAAGCGGCGGCCCCTCCCCCCACGAGCAACAAAAACAACATGCCAAGCATGATCCTGCTTGGGCCTTTTGCCGGCTGGCTGCTTCTGCCGCCGGGACGACCGGCGCCCTCCTCCGCAGTCGCTTCCAGGAAGTCCTCCACCGCAGCACCTCCCGAAGCGAACCCAAACGTGTCCTCTTCCTGCGCCATATCGACAGCAGGCAAAGTCCTCTTTTTCTTGGTACTTTTTGATGGAATGCGGAAGACCGTGTTGCAGCGGGGACATTTCCCCTTCTTGCCGGCCATTTCATTGGGAACGCGAAAACCCTTGCCGCATTTGCTGCAGGAAAACGTAATGCTCATAGCGACGATCTCTTCGATTCGGCGGTTTCACTTTAGCGTAAACCAGGCTTTGGCAATCAGCAAGCAGCGCTTCCGCGGAAAACACATTTCGAACCCCTCATGAATAGGATGCTGTTCAAGCTGGGATTCGACTCATTCCCGCGCCAGCGGAATACAGTCCGCCGCTTGCTAGCGTGAAAGAAAAAAGGTATGGTGATACTATCCTTCCACTCTAGCCTCACCCTTGGAGGTTCCCGCCATGATCAACCGCCGCGACGCCATGTTGCGTTTAGGGCAACTGGGACTGGGCGCATTGTCCTTGCCTCAACTGCTGAGTGGCCAGCATGCACAAGCCAAGGGAGTCAGGCTCAACAGCAAAACCCGGTCATGCATCTTTATTTTTCTTTGGGGCGGGCCGCCGCAGCAAGACCTGTGGGATCTAAAACCCGATGCACCGGAAGGGATCCGCAGCTTGTTCAAGCCAATCGCTACCAACGTAGCGGGCATCCGCATCAGCGAACAGTTGCCTCGACTGGCAAAGGTGATGGACAAAGTGGCGATCGTCCGTTCGTTGACGCACCGCAGCAACGTTCACGAACCGTCTGTGTATCACATGCTCACGGGCAAGATCAACCCGTCGTTGCGCGTCCCCAAGAACAACCGCCGGCGGAGCGACTTCCCTGGTTTCCCTTCGGTAATCAGCAGTTTTTGCGAACCTGGCCCGATGCCGACCGCGGTGACGGTCCCGCGTCCCATCGGCCATGACGGCGTCACCTATGCAGGAACTTATGCTGGATTTCTCGGGCCGCGCCACGATCCGTTCGAGCCAGCCAAGGCGCCGGAGTCGAAAGGGCAGGCAGCACATCCGATGGTTTTGCCCCCTGATATCGACCGCACACGTTTGCAGGCTCGGCGAGGTTTGGTCCAGCTCCTCGAAAGGCAAGACCGCCTCCTGAATGGCAAAAAACCAGTGCGGGAATTGGACGACTTCTATGAACAAGCTTTCCGAATGATCTCATCGCCGTACGTCAAACGCGCTTTTCAACTCGATTTGGAACCGGTGCCCATGCGCGACTGGTACGGCCGGAATGAGTACGGCGACAGCTTTCTGCTCGCCCGACGACTGATCGAGGCGGGCGTCCGAATCGTTTCCATTATCTGGATGTTCATCAAGAAGGACGGGCAGGTCAGCAATGTCTGGGATAACCATGCCGGCTACGGCATCTTCGGAGCCAAAACAGGATATGATTTGTTGAAGTCCCCTGCGTGTCTTCCCAGTTTCGATCAGGCGTATTCTGCCCTTTTGACCGACCTTGCCGACCGCGGCCTGCTGGACGAAACCATGGTCGTCGCGGTGGGCGAGTTCGGACGAACGCCGAAGATCAACAAGACGGGCGGCCGCGATCATTGGGGAGCATGCCAATCCGCACTTTTCGCCGGCGGCGGCATTCGGGGCGGGCAAGTCTATGGCAGCAGCGACCACCATGCCGCCTACCCAAAAGACAATCCCGTCTCTCCGGAAGATTTTCTCGCGACGATCTACCACGGCTTCGGATTGACTTCCGATAGCGAAATCCACGACCAATCCGGGCGCCCCTATCCGGTTGTCACGGGCAAACCGATAACGAGTCTCTTCGGCTAAGTCTTGCCGATCTCGTTAGAATGAAGTAATCTGAAGAAAGTTCAAGCCCCTTTAGCTCAATTTGGCAGAGCAGCTGACTCTTAATCAGCGGGTTGTAGGTTCGAGTCCTACAAGGGGCACATTGTTTACTAGCAAAGGATCGCATGCGGCCACAAATGCCGGAAAATACGCCATTCCTGAACCATCGCTTGGAACAACATGTGACTCCAAATCATGATCTCCCGCCGGATTTTGCGCCGCGCCGGCGAGCAGGAATCCACGCCTCAATGGTTTCGGACGGTCGACTTCGTGAGATTCTTGATTCCGTTTCCTGTAGAAGGGGTGACTCGGCGATTTCGGCAAGTCCGTGGTCGCCACCCACATCTCTTGTTGTTCGCGCTTGCGTTTTCCCAACGCCATTGCGACTCCTGTCGTTCGTCCCTGAAATCACTGAATAACACCCGCCAATATACCACGCCTGTCAAGACCCTAAACGCACTTTTTCAACGGGCTGGTAGGGAATTTCGATTTGTGGCCCAAGCGCCGATGGACGCTCCGGATCGTTGGAAATGTTCCAGCGCCGCTCGAACGCCTTCTCCAGGCGTCCCATGGCGTCGTAAACGAAACGCTCGCGGCTAAACTCATTGACGAGGCTGTCGCTTTGGCGACCGGCCCACGTCTTCGACGAAACTGGCCGTTGGCCGAATGCCCGACCCCGCACCAAAAACGCCAAGGCCGCCAAGCGTGAGATTGAGCGGACGTGTTGCCTGAAGTTTGATCTGGACGACGTTTACTCAGCCTGGCCACGCCCTTCGCTTCGCTCAGAGCGTGCCACCCAAGAAACACCGTTAGTTGACGGTTCGCTCGTCCCGCTGACACCACGACGCTCGCTGGAAACACCGTTAGTTGACGGTCCGCTCGTCGCGCTGACACCACGACGCTCGCTGGAAACACCGTTAGTTGACGGTCCCCTCGTCGCGCTGACACCACGACGCTCGCTGGAAACACCGTTAGTTGACGGTCCGCTCGTCGCGTTTACACCGCGACGCTCGCCGGAAACACCGTTAGTTGACGGTGAACCAGATAAGTTAGATAAACTAGTTGGCTATTTCCTCAATAATTCCAACTGCGCCCTCACGCGCACCAAAACGACCTTTGAAGCCCTCTTCATTCGATGCTTGGCTTCCACCGACCACGTCGCAGCGCTTCTTCAAAATTTTCAGCCATTCGGCAAAACCGCCTCGAAAGGGCCAAAATCTTTACTGCCCGAATCTGGGAAAAAGTCTGATCAGAATTCGGTGAGGGACAATCTGTCCGTTTCGTGGCCAAGCGTTCGCGGGATTGAGTTTTTGGTTCGGACAGGTTTCAATCATCCAAGGCTATCTCGAATCGCTTTCCATTGCGATCAATTGTGACCTTCTTGACCGACGCGAACACGACCGTTTCGCCGTCGTACCCTAAGTCGCCTTCTACCACGGCACGGTCGTCGTACAAGTAGGATCCACCGACTAAGCATGGAACGGCATCGAGGAGCTTCTCATACAACCGTGCGTCTTGAATCACTAATTTCTTGCCGCAATCATCCAATTCCGCATCGCTGAGGAAGCATTGACCTTCCCCAGTCACACGGAGAAATGCATGTACGGTTGCTTGTTCTTGCCGGGCTGTGGACGATTCCAAAATCGCGTGAACATTCATGATTAACTCCCCGTTACGATGCCTTGGCGTAAGAACACCTTTTTGAATTCATCAAGGGTCTGGAAGTACTGGATGCCCCGCGGATCCCTGATCGCTACAACCTCTTTTCCAAGGCGCGTGGTTATGCCGTCCACAATCACTGCATGGCCGCCGCCGGGCGTCCGAATCGCCACGATTGCAGGATTGCCTTTTGAAGTCGCTGTCCTTAACGCATCAATTGTGAGTGACGATCGGAATTGCGCTCGCAGTCCGTTTCTCGTGAGGATTGGAACAAGGCCGTCGATCGCAATTCCCTTCGCCGTGACGCCAGGGTATCCAACGATGTCCGTCAAACTACGGTTCGGAAAGAGATCATCTAATATCATCCCGCAGGAAGTTGGCCCACACGTTGGGTGTAGTCCTTGATTCAGAACCGTGCGGTTGCCATTACGGATAAGAATTCCGTTTGCGTCAAAGCCGTTGCCAACGACTGTTCCCCTTGGAGCACCAACCCGCGCCCCCTGCCGCCACCTTGCGAACCGATTGGCAACGCCACCATGCAACGCCCCATAAAAGCCGCGCATCGTGAGCGCGGCTTTGGGGCGCCGCCTTGGCCAACACTGCGCGGATCGAGCCGACACCGAACGAACCAACCACGCTAATCCCGACGTTAATCCAGTTGGCCCATTCCTTGGCCTCGCTAGCCGGCATACCGCGATCAACCAGCTTTCGCTGAATCCATTTTTCAGTGTACGATTGCTGCGCCTGGCCTGTCCATACCTCGTTAAAGCCGGCGTAGACCTCGTCGGCACCGTGAAGGAACACGGCGCCGCCGAGAAGAGTGCCCAAAAGACTGATCCCGTAGGTTTCTGGCGCGCCAAGGACGCCGAGAGCAGCCAGATCGGCGCCAAGGAACATCTCCACCCCGCCGCCGACCATGCGCAGCAAACCCAGGCCGCGCTGAATCACGCGCCAGTCGTCAATCAGCAGCGACGCAAGTTTGTCGCTTGAGCTGAGGGAAAGCTGGCCGACTGTTTTGAGATCGGCGCCCCAGAGATTGCGCGTCAGTACGCCGCCAATTGGCCCGGCAACAATGTTGGCGGTTGCCGCAATCAACGTACCCGCATTCCGATCCAAAAAGCCGCCAACGCTGTTGGCAATAGGCGCAAGCTGAGTCGCAGCGGCATTCAGAAGACCGCCAGCCACAACAGGTGCGGACGGTCCCAGAATCGGCGTAATGAACCCTGACAGTCCTGCAGTGGACTTGACTGATTTGCGGTACAATCAGTTCTTTTACACTCTCGAATGCGAATCCGGCGGCAGCCACCAGGCCGCTGACATAGCCAATCGAACCGGTGCCGCTGCGATCAATGATATTTGCAGGATTATTGCCATTATAACTGTACGGATTCGCACCACTTTCAGCGCCGAGAGGACTCTCGCTTATCCATAGGCCGACAAATGGATCGTAATAGCGGGGCACGATGATATTGCAAGCCAACCTCTTCATCGAACTCCCGGCCGGTGAAGCGATACCGGCCAGAGGGAACCGCCAACGCAGGCAGGGCGTCCTATACGCTATCCGCGTCTGGGTCCCCAAGGCCGTTGTTCTTTAGCTCCTATACGCCATCCGCGTCTGTGTCCCCACGGACGTTGTTCTCTAGCTGCTATAGGCCATCCGCGTCTGGGTCCTTTGGATGTGCTTGGCGAATTGTCAAAGAGCTGAAGGTTCGCTTTCGGCTAATTCACCGGCGAACCCTTTCGTCTCCCGTTACCGCTCTCGCGCCCCTGCTGCAACCGGCTCGATTCATGGGTATCGGTTCACGGGATTGAGTTTTCGGTATGGACAACGGGCAATCAAGCGGGCGCAGCGCACATAACAAACGGCGGCATCGCATCGAGTTCCTCGTCTCTAACCAGAATCGCCGGATCTTGCGATCCATGCGGTACAAACACTAGACGCACCCAATTCATCGAATCTCGCCAGCCTGTTTCGTAAACGATTTGGTAATGACCTTGTTTCAGATCCACGACTCGCGATTCTGTAATCGTTGCAAACTTCGACTGTTGCCTCAGGCTCAACATTAAAAGGAACAGAAATCGCTCGCACACACCCTGGAGCAATCTGCACCTCAGGAAGAATCTCGATTTCAACGCTAACCAGGCCGGCATCTACCAAGGTAGCGAAAGACACCGAACCCTCCCGCCATGTAAACCCTTGTCGAACATGCGCCTTTGTCCAAGAATTGAATGGTGTTTCCAGTCGTCCGTCGAACACTGCAATTTGTGAATATGATACATAACATCGTAAATATCATACTATTCTCCTACTGTTATCCGAACCTTTGCACCATCGGGTAGCTTTCGGAGTAAATTTCCTATAGCAGCTCCTGCTCCTCGATTATCGGAAGGCTCAACTTCACGAACACTCGCACCTGTGCCTCCTTCTTTAAAGATAGCGGGCGGATACTCATCCAAGTCCTTACCAGGAACCTTTGGCCGCCCGGCCAGAGCTTGGGCTCTTCGAACGGCTACTCCGCCTCGATCAATTGTCAAGACTGCGGGTTTTCCGACGCGCTGGGCGTCCTCGATATGCTTCGCAGTTTCGGGAAACCGCGACCGAGAGATCGTAATATCAACAGTTTTGTGGCCACCTGGTGGTCGACCAGCTAACGCCTCGGCCGCATCGTCGATCGTCCCGCATCTTATCCTACTATTGATACAGAACAGGCTGCCACGGCGCGTTATGGTATGACCGCCGGGGGCATCCAGCGCGATCGCTCTCGGCATGCGGCGTAAAACTTGTCGGGCACGACGCAAGCCAGCGATTCCGGCTCGTGTCGCGCCGCGAACGCCAGCCAATCCCGTTACGCCGATGAACGCGGCCCGTCAGCGGATCGACGCCGAGCAGTTCCGGAAAGACGACAGCGCCCAAACCGGCGCTGGCCGCTTCCGGCGCTACGCCACGCAGACCAGTGAGAAGGGCGCGCGTGGCACCTTGGCCGCGCGCCGCGACGGCTGCGCTGGTTAAGGTGTGTCCAAAAGCGCCGATCAGGCCGCCGACCTGGAAGCCGACACGGGCACCTGGCCGTCCGCCGATGATGCCACCGACAGCGCCTGCTGCCGATGCCGTGGCGAAGCTCGAAAACGCGGCTCTTGGCGAGATGAGCCCAAAGCCGAAACCGAGCACGCCGGCAATCAACTGATCCGCTGCCGAGCCGCCGCCCGCTTGCGCTTGCAAAACGCCTTCAACAGCCCCGGCGCCGCCGCCTATCACGCGTTCGCTCAGCGCCAACAGCGCCCATCGTCGCGTGGGCGCACTCGCGACGGCAGCCGTCGTACCACGCAAGCCAATGGACGCCGGCGTCAACAAGGCGGTCGCTTCAACCGATCCGAGAAGTGCGAGCCCGAAGTCATTTCGTCCAGTCGGTACATCCGTCTGGCTTGGTGCGTTGGCGATTTGCGGTTGCAAAAGGACGGCCAAGACCGCCGCTCCGAACAACAAAGGTATTGGGAGAAAGAGTTGCCCATCCGGATCGATGAAGTTGGTTGGGCTGTTGCCGGCGTAGCGGTAGGGATTGATGTCGGCCAGCAAGCCAAGCGGGTCCTGGCTTGTCCATCTGCCGGTGGCGGGATCGTAATAGCGGGCGCGGTGGTATTGAAAGCCGGTGATCGATTCGAACTCGCGGCCGGTGAAGCGATACCGGCCAGAGGGAACCGCCAACGCAGGCAGGGCGTCCTATACGCCATCCGCGTCTGGGTCCCCAAGGCCGTTGTTCTTTAGTTCCTATACGCCATCCACGCCTGGGTTTTGGATGTGCTTTGCGAATTGTCAAAGAGCTGAAGGTTCGCTTTCGGCTAATTCACCGGCGACGCCTTTCGTCTCCCGTTATCGCTCTCGCCACCTGCTGCGACCTGCTCGATTCAAGGCATTCGGTCATTGGATTCAGTTTTTGGTACGGATAGACATGCTGTCGCATTCCAAAAACCCATTAGTTGCTTTAAACACGTAAGTCCCATTTCCGGCACCAGGCTCAACAACTACACCGAACGTTTCATTCTCATCTTTGAGTTCTTCGAAAATGGGGGCTGGCAAGCGACTGGAGATTAAATTGCGCACAATTTCCTGTCGCCGCGTATCGTGAATTACGAGACCATCTGTGATGTATATAAGACCGTAGTCGACTGGCACCACAACCTCTTTTTCCTCAAGTCGACTCAACTCAAACCAAATTCGAATTAATGAGATTGCTTCCGCCTCTTCACTTAATGATATCCCGACGGTGCATCGTTCTTGGGGAGCGTCTAGAGTTTGTGTTTGCCTAAAGTTAAAGTCACCGGTGAAACAAATCCTGCCCGAACGAAGCTCAAATGATAACGACTGACAACTGCGGAGTCGATCAAAGTCGTGGAATCGATAAGTCCTGCCTACCGCAAACATGGCACCAGCGAGGACTGCAATCAGCAACACAAAATAAAGACAGGGTAAATCGACGATGGCATCTACGATCACCACGCCCATAAGCGCCATACTCAAAGACATCATAATGACATTCCTTATTTGTTCTCGACAAGTTCGTGCCATTTCAACAACTCAGCATAAGCCTTTGCCATTTGATCGGTAAAGAAACTGACGGTTTTATATGTCACGTAGGCCGTACCTGCCGTTGTTGTTATTCGAAATACAGGTAGACCGAGCACTCTCTTATTTAGGATAACTTGATTAACCCAACGTGGAAGCGGTACTAAATTCCATCCTCCATTCGCAAAACGTCTTAGATGCTCCCCAAATCGTGGAAATCGACGTGATACGGCTCGAACCATCCATTGCTGAATAAACATATGATCTAGATCGACGGGCCCTAGTCGTCGCAAAAACCGACCCAAAAGCCGTCCACCGGTTCTCTGTGCTTGGTTTCCCAAAAAATCTGCCGATTGTCGAAAAGTTTGTCGTGTATCAAAAAAGAACCTAAGAACTTTTCGCCCCGGCGTTGTAGGTACGCCACGTCCCTCTTGAAATATTCTCCTTAAATGTTTTGGAATCGACGCGAATCGGGCCGCCGCGTGGCCCAACCTAACACTCCTCAATTTATCTATAGCAGCCCTGGCGCGTTGTGTGAAGCCGCGGCGAAGCTGGCCGGCGAGTTGACCAGTTCGCCGAAAGGCGCCGCCAAGCGACCGGCCCACATCCTCGACAAAACTGGCCGTTGGCCGAATGCCCGATCCCGCACCAAAAACGCCAAGGCCGCCAAGGGTGAGATTGAGCGCAGCCATGCCACTATTGCCTTGGCGAATGTCGAGATAGGCCTGGCCAAACGACTCGCCTGCCAACCATGCCTCGCGGCCTTGCAGACCGAGCAGCGCCGCTTGCCCGCCGCGCAATCCCACCATGCCGAATCGGCCGAGGTTGCCCGCCGAACGCGCCACCCGCAGGCCTTGGACGCTGTTGCCCAACCCCATCGTTAAGGCCGTGATGGCCGCCTCGCGCCCGATCACCGACGCCGCTTGTGCCAATTGGTAGTTGTTCTCCGCAACAATGCGCTCAACGTAGCGGTTCAGCGGATCGATCTGTCCAAACGTGAAGGCGTTGCCGACGATCGCGTTGCCGTGGGCTCTTCCTTCCCGCCACGCCGCCGCCAATTCGAGGATGTTCCGCGGGTCGTCGATCGAGTGCCTGACGACATCATAGGCCAACTCGCCCGTATGGTTCCAGACGACACGCGCCGCATGCTCGAGGGTATCGACGGCCCTATCCCATCTCCTTTTCACGAGTTCTTTGTTTTCTTCGCGCCGCTCCCAATTCCGCTCCTGCTCCTCAAGGTATCTTCGGCTGCCAAACAGCCGATCGAGGTTGCGCTCCGTGCTCGATTGCATTCCAAACGGATCGACCGCATTCACCGGGCTGTTGCCGGCGTAGCGGTAGGGATTGACATCGGCCAGCAAGCCAAGCGGGTCCTGGCTTGTCCATCTGCCGGTGGCGGGATCGTAATAGCGAGCGCGGTGGTATTGAAAGCCGGTGATGGATTCGAACTCGCGGCCGGTGAAGCGATACCGGCCAGAGGGAACCATCAACGCAGGCAGGGCGTCCTATACGCTATCCGCGTCTGTGTCCCCAAGGACGTTGTTCTTTAGCTGCTATAGGCCATCCGCGTCTGGGTCCTTTGGATGTGCTTGGCGAGTTGTCAAAGAGCTGAAGGTTCGCTTTCGGCTAATTCACGGGCGAACGCTTTCCTCTCCCGTTATCGGTCTGGCAACCTGCTGCAACCGGCTCGAATCAAGGCATTCGGTCATTGGATTGGGTTTTTGGTAGGGACAGTGAAATCACGCCTTGCCCAAGATCAGGTCAAGCACCCAACAGCCCCGGACGTGCAGCCCCGGCCCCCGGCAGTGACCGAGGATGTCGGCGTCATGGCACCCAGCCTCTTCGAGGGCGTCAGCCAAGGCCGGCAAGCGGTCGAATGACCGGTCGGCGTAGATGCTCCGGGCTAACTCGACCACCCTCGGTGTCAGCCACGACGGCTCGATGGGCAAGCGCCGGAACAGGACCGGCCCCCAAAGGTCGTGCAGCAGCTGTACTTTGTTCCTCTTGTCCGCATGAGTCGTGAGATCACCAAAAACCTGTTCAATCGCCCGCGGCAGATTCAAGAATGCTGCATCAACGGCAAGTTGGGCGGCTTTGTTGCCCGTCCTCGCAGTGGCCCTTGCCTTGCTTCTGCACGCTTCCAAATCTTCCGCAGCGGCCAACCCATCAGCAAAGCGTTCAGACATTTCCAGCGCTTCCTGGCTCAACTCGTCGTTGTGACGAGGCAAGAACGTGCGAAGATATCCGCATACAAATAACCGCAGTTTCCTGTCGCTGGACTTCCCCCGCACGAAGTCCATCATTCGTCTGGGGTCGTTACAGGCCAGCCACTCCTGTTCGGTCATGGTCATGGGAATTGTCCTCCCGCAAGGATTCTCGGTCGCCCGGTCCTCGAAAAGATGATCCAACGACCATCTGCACCGATAATCATGGATGCGTCCTGCCCTGCTGGGAGCGCTAGTCGGTCCATTAGGCTTGGGCGTAGCGCCATGAACCCAGAAGGCCCAGGATGCGTGTGGGCAAGCAGCCACTCAGCATTCCTCCCGAACGCCACTTCATCCGGCAATCCCCGAATGAGGAAGAACCTGCCTTCCTGCTGCACAAGCGCAAACTCAACTTGGGCTGCTCTTTGAAGTTCAGCCATCCTCGGCAGCGTGGCTGGCAGGTCTGCCGCCACCACTTCTAATCTGCTTCCGTTCTGCCGCAAGACCCGGAGCATGTCGAGCGTCTCTTGCGAGACGTTCAACGTACCTTGTTCGGCAAGCGTCCTGATCTGTCGAAGGCTTCTTGTCTGAGGCCACCCCTTGCTGGACCACCACCCCGCGGCCCCTGCCGCCAGCTCCTCAATCTATCTATAGCAGCCCTGGCGCGTTGTGTGAAGCCGCGGCGAAGCTGGCCAGCCAGTTGACCGGTTCGCCGAAAGGCGCCGCCAAGCGACCGGCCCACATCCTCGACAAAACTGGCCGTCGGCCGAATGCCCGATCCCGCTCCAAAAACGCCAAGGCCGCCAAGGGTGAGGTTGAGCGCGGCCATGCCATAATTGCCTTGACGCACGTCGACATAGGCCTGGCCAAACGACTCGCCCGCCTGCCACGCCTCGCCGAATTGCAAGCCTACCAGTGCGGTCTGAGCCGCGCGATAGCCAAACAGTCCCTTGCGGCTGAGTCCACCAAGCAAGAACGGCTCACGCAAGTTTTGCAGGTACTTACTCAAGCCGTAAGCAGCATAGGCAATAAACACTTCCCGTGCGAACGCGGCCAAGTGTTGCGAATAGACGCGTTCGGGATTGGCGGCAATGATCCTTTGCGCTTCACGATGCACGCCTTCGTGTTGGCCAAACATGAAGATGTCCGCCTCGAGGATGAATCCTTCACGAAGCGCTTCGGGATAGTCGACTTCCTGAATAGCTTGTGCGTAAATCGACGCCGTTTCGACAACAGGCTGGACGACGCGCTTGTTGATGACCTGCAAACCGCGGATGAAGTCCGGATTGAATTCGCCACGCGAGATGCCGACTGCTTTCTGACGGATGTCTTCTGCGCGGCCGCCAATCACCTGCAACCCACGAACGAAATTGGGATTGAATTCGCCACGTGAAATGCCGACTGCTTTTTGGTAGATGTCCTCGAAGAAATCGCCGACGACACCATGGAAGAACATCCCATTTCGATCGACCGCATTCACCGGGCTATTGCCGGCGTAGCGGTAGGGATTGATGTCGGCCTCGGCCGGATCTTGCGAAATCCACCGGCCGGTGCCTGGGTCGTAATAGCGAGCGCGGTGGTATTGAAAGCCGGTGATGGATTCAAACTCGCGGCCGGTGAAGCGATACCGGCCAGAGGGAACCGCCAATACGGGCAGGGTGTCCTCTACGCCATCCGCGTCTGGGTCCCCAAGGCCGTTGTTCTTTAGCTCCTATACGCCATCCGCGTCTGTGTCCCCAAGGCCGTTGTTCTTTAGTTCCTATACGCCATCCACGCCTGGGTTTTGGATGTGCTTTGCGAATTGTCAAAGAGCTGAAGGTTCGCTTTCGGCTAATTCACCGGCGAAGCCTTTCCTCTCCCGTTATCGCTCTCGCCACCTGCTGCAACCGGCTTGGTTCAGGGGTATCGGTTCACGGGATTGGGTTTTCGGTATGGATAGGTCAAGATCGTCGTCAATTTTCGTGTTTTACACTCCAAGCAGCTATTTCGATGAAGTGATCGTACGCTGGCACCAGGAAGTGACGCGACTTATCCATGAAGTCTGCCATTGCATCGACTTCCGCGAGCGATTTCTTCAACTCCGCGATCCAATCAGACTCTTCCACTTCCATAATCGTTCGGGGAGTTATCATCATGCCTTCAGGCACTGCGAAACAGTCTGCCGTCGTTACACGCAGAGCCTGATACGGCGAAAACGCGAGTCGTATTTTACGGTTCCCATCATCCAATTCGATGATTACCTTCGCGCCTTCTACGAACGTCCTTGCGATCGGAACGGCATTCAACTCGGTGAGTTCGCGCAGGATTGTCAAGCGTGCCATTATCCACCTCCTCGAATTCGGATCGTTTCGCCACCAAGTTCACCAGCACTGAATTTGCCTTGGCGAATGGCCTGTTGAATTTCCTGTGGTGTCGCCATTCGAGTAGGAATATCGACTCCAGCATCGCGAAACGCCTGCAATCGGCGATTGTCAATTGAAATGAGCTTGCCCTGTCGTTCAACCAACCGTACGGCGGGAACATCTCCTGGTTTGATTCTGCCTATACGCAAGCCTTCGGTCAGTTCGCGGATTGATCGACCGTCACTAAACGTTCCCCTAACGCTATCTTGACTGAACCGAATACTGTTCGGATTACGGAATTCAACCTTTGGGGCGAGAAAATTTGGGGCATTCCCTGGCCCACCCCTTCTCGGCACCGCCACCGGGCCGCCGCGCCAGGCTACCGGGCTTTGAATTCCTCCTCTTCTTACGGGTGTCTGGATTCCACCACGAGCAATGGGCGTTTGAATCCCGCCGCGTGCGACGGGCGTTTGGATGCCACCACGAGCGACAGGAGTTTGAATGCCGCCCCGGTTGACCGCTGCCAATCGCTGCGGCCGGCTCCACCGCGCCACCGCCGCGGCGTTGACCGTGAAGCCAAAGGCGCCCAGCGCCACCTGCAGCGGATTCTCATTGCGAACGCCCTGGACACCCGACGAAGTCGAATCAGCTCGCGGCTGAAAGTCTGATCAGAGTTTGGTGAGGGACACCGAAGGGTCATTCCCAGCAGCGTGCCGCATAGAACAAAATTGCCTTTGCGATACCTTCTTCGAGGGTTGCCGTATCAGTGTGAAAGAAATCGTCTTTTAGCGGTCCACCTGACAAGATAACGGTGTACTTACCGTTGTCGTCTTCACTTGTCCGCTGCCCGTCGATTTTGACAACGACGACCGCCCCTTCATTTGCCATCTGCTCAAGAATGGGCCACACGGCATCGCAGCCGGACCAATCAATTGGAACCAGTGGTAAGCCAAGTCGCTTTGCAATATCAGCAACGGCTACCTTCAAAGCCAATGCTTCTTCCATTTCAGAAGCCTCTCAAAGCACGAGCTATATCGTCAATCTCCCGAAGTTCTCCAGTAGCGACTCGCTGAATCACCTTTCGCATCTGGTCAGAAGTAATCCCGGAAGTGACAGCGTTTCGACGCATCAATTCTTCAACGACAGCCTGAGCGGTACGCTTATTCGCATCGTTGAACATGTGCCTGCCAGCAATGTCACGAACCAATGTCGCTGATTTGTTCCAGAAGCCTTCACGTCGGGCAGCATTGGCCAACGACGTTGACACGTCTCCGGTCAAGTTAACGACGCCACCCAGATTTCGGTTGATCGACGAAATCTCTTCAGGCATTATGCCCTGAGCGAACCCACGAAACTCAGGTGCATTGCGAGGAAGTTTTCCTGGCCCAACCTCTCCCGCCAGCAGTTGGCCTCTTCTTGCGCGAACGTAAGCATCCAGCTCCGCCCTGCTATTGAAATACAAGCCATCGAACGGGCCGAACCGCTCTTGAAGCGGGCCGGCGGGAACCAACGCATCGCTGGTTTTCCGGCTCCACCGCGCCACCGCCGCGGCGTTGACCGTGAAACCAAAGACGCCCAGCGCCACCTGCAGCGGATTCTCGTTGCGAACGCCCTGGACAACATTGTAACCCGAGATGCCGACATTGGAAGCGACGTCAAGGCTGCGAGTGCCGATGTGTAATTGCCTTGTCGACAGCTTCGAAAGCCGGGTTGCCCGCAGAAAGGCGTTGGCCAGCTTCGTGCAGTTTGTCTCCCGTTACCGCTCTCGCCACCTGCTGCAACCGGCTCGATTCAGGGGCATTCGTTCACCGGATTGGGTTTTCGGTATGGACAACGGAGAGGTGAATCAGGAGTCTTTATCAACAGCACGAGCGGATGCAATTCTATCTTTTGTCCACATCCAGATTAACAACAACCAAAGTCCGCTATGGATCACCACAATAACGATTAATCCCCACGGAGAAAAAAAATAGTCCAAGACTGTTCCAATAACTGACAAAACGACAGGTGCCACAATGGTCATCGGACACCAAGACACACCTGCCCGGATCAAACCGACTGTAAAAAGCAGCCAGAAAAACCAAACTATGATAAGAAGTAACGCAGTACTGGTCATTTTAATAGATCCCGATTCAAGTAAATAACTGCTCCTGCGCCTGTACCAACTCCTCAGGGCCGGCGCATCACATTTTAGCCAGTTTGGCAGAGCCGAGGAGGACTTCTTCAAGGAAGTCCGTATTCCAGGCGGCTTGCAACCGTTTGCAGGCAATGCTCTGCTTATCCGGATGATGCTTTAACAAGGTCAAAGCCACGCGGCGCAGCAGGCTGATGTTTTGTGCCGCCGTCCGCTCCTTCGTGCGATCTTTGTCCTCGGCAAATGTAACATCCATCTGCCAATGGAGGTTATTCTCTATTCTCCAATGATGTCTCATTGCCCTCGCATAGAAACCCGCACACGCCTTCTTGCTTCCTATAAAATATCTCACCTCCCTCTGAACCTTGCCCTGCACACGCCGCTCGCTTTGCACCATGCCGACCACACACAGATCCTTCCATGCCTCCTGGTTCCGCAATCCCTTCGCATTGCGAATGATGGCACAGGCGCGTTCCTCTTCACGGCCATGCCTCTTGTCCTCGTCGGCATGAAAATCGGCATCCAGCCCGGCAAAGTCGCTGGCAAACGCTCGCGCAAACATCTCTTTGATATCCTCGAGCAACTGCGGCTGATTCCCCTTGACGGTCAAAACATAGTGACCCCCCTGGCTGCGAATCTTCTCGGCGATCTCCTTGTGGCAGCCGCCAGCATCCAGCGTCACCAACGCCCCCTTCAGTTCCAGCAACTCCAACAGCTTGGGAATGGCCGGTATTTCGTTGGATTCGGCATCGACGGCCACCTGCCCCAGACTCAAGTGGTTCTCGGTCGCCCAGGCACTGACCAGGTGCAGCGGCCCAAGAGGCTCGGTCCGCGAGGCACGCACGGTCTTGCCGTCGATGGCAATCTGTTTGATGTCGACAGCGTCGGCCAGGTTGATCAGCCAATCACGGAAGCAAACCTGAAAAGCGACCGGATCGAGTCGGGCAAAGACGCGTTGGAAGGTGTCGTGCGCAGGGATACCGTTGGCCAGAGCCAGAAAGCGGCGGAGCCAACGCTCGCGTTGCCGGCCAAAGGCCTCGATCTGTTTCCAGTTGGAAGCACCGGCGATGACGGCACAGATGGCGATGGTGATGATATCCATGAGGTGGTGGAGTCGGCGATGCCGGCGGCGCGGGTCACGAAGTTTGCGAAAGTGTTTTTTGATGGTTAACAGCCCGTTGTTTTAGTCGGTTTTGTGGTGAAACGGCGGCGAGGCGGCGGGAATATCCTTCCTCAATGAACATCGACCCAGCAAGGTCGCGGACGTCTCCAATACATCACTATGGAAAAATAGAACATCATAATGTAAAAATAGAGAAGCCTAAAAGCATACATAAGGCCCTGTAGGCTCCGCGGCGTGCCCACTCCGAACAACTTCCGCAGGATCAGACTCAGGTTCCGCGCCGCCACCTGGATCAAATATCGCTTGGTCACCTTCTCCAGTCCGCGTAACCAACATCTACGCGCCCCGCCGGTCTCACACACATGGGCAAAACTTCGTTCCGTCAACTCGCTCCGCAGTCGTTGCAGCCGTTTGCCCCGCGCGCCACGCACGCGACGACGGTTCCCGTACACCGCCGCCCGATACTCCGGCGGCTTGTCGGTCCAGCGATGACGATGTCTCCTTTTCGGCTCCGGAATGTACGTCCGCCACTTCATGAACGCGCACATCTCCAGCGTGCTCGCCTTGTGATACCCCTTGTCGGCCACCGCCTCCTCGATCTCCACCTTCTCGCCAACGTTGATTTGCGCCTGCATCACACTGTCGCACAGCGTCTGCGCGTCACTATGATCGGCCGGCGAGATCGTCGCCGCCAGCACCAGATCGCTCTGCATATCGACCACATGCTCGGCCTTGTACGCCAAGCGCGTCGTGCCGTCCTTCATCCGCGCAATCCGGCTATCGGCGTCGGTTTTCGACTCCCATTCCTCGTTGCTCACCTTCTTGTCCTTGCGGCTTTGGTCGAAGCGACGCAGGTCCTCATCATTGGCTTCTTTGATCCCTTCCGCTTCCGCCAAACGACGCAAGTACTCCTTATAGTCTTCCCCCGTCTCCTTGCGGACGATCGACTTCATTGCCGCGTTCGCCTCCAGCATGGTCGAGTCCACAGCCACCGTCTTGCCGTGGAGAAGCTTCTTGTCGGCGGCCAGACGCAACACAAACGCGAAGACTTGCTCGTGCACCTCCAGCGGCAACCGTTGCTGCGTCCGACTCATCGAAGAATGATCCGGCGTCCTCTCTTGCGGACCGTAGCCCAGAAATTCCGCCAGCGATCGGCTATCGCTGCACCGCCAGGCAATGCCACGCTGCGACGACACCCCCTCGAAATAGCCCACCAGGATCATGCGAAAGTAGACGCCCGGCGGAATCGACGGCCGACCCATCACCGCATGATAGAACGGAGCACACAGCCGTTCGACCCAGTCATCGAAACCGGCTTCCGCCAGCAACTGGTTCAGTTTTCTGTAAAAGGGGTGACCCGGCGATTTCGGCAAGTCCGTGGTCGCCACCCACATCTCTTGTTGTTCGCGCTTGCGTTTACCCAGCGCCATTGCGACTCCTGTCGTTCGTCCCTGAAATCAGTGAATAACACCCGCCAATATACCACGCCTGTCAAGCCCCCGAACCGACTTTTTCAACGGGCTGTTAAGGAAGATACGGCCATGTCTCTTCTCCAAAAAACGGATGTGTTCCTGGAGAATCGTAGGCGCCGCCCCTTGACGAAATCAACCCGGCCGCAATAATTCAGGCGATCTGTGATGCGCCGACCCTGCTGCCACATCCTTGAGCGCTCGCCCTATGTGCTTGCGTACAATTAGAGTCCCAGTGGGAATAACAAAGTTGAAATCCAGTATCTCGCCGGGCTCATCTATCGGAATAATCAGTCTGCTACTACCGGAGTACGGTTTACATGTTACAAACTCCCACCATGGCACTTCTCCATCGCTCGGCCGCGGCTCTTCCAGAAAACATCGACCCTCGTATTCAACATCAAATGAGATTTCATAGTATTTCATTAGCGTATAGCTACCTCGGTCTTGTGACTAGACTTTCGAACCCAGTGGCCCGTTCCTGTAAGAGTCGTCCCAAAGGCGTAGTCGGATCCACAACCTCCCGACGAAGTCGGATTAGCTCGCGGATGAAGCGCTCCTGGTACTCGACAGTCCCCGCCTTCAGTGTCTTCACTGCCCTACTCAGGCGTTTGTAGACAAACGCATTGTAGATTCCGTGCGGACCTGTGTGCTCAACCGACCTTGCTTCACTCTGTTTCACGCCGTGCAGAGAACGGACAACTACCAACCGATAGACCTATAACCGAAAATCACATTCACGTCGCCCATCATGGAAGCTACAAAGACGGAATCCCTGTTTCAGTAATTGAAAGGCTTCTGGGCCTAGCCAATATTCATTAACGTGCTTAAAACCCTTCAATAATATTTTTCTAATTTGCCGATAAAATGCCAACGATTCTCTCCCCTCTCCGCCGTTCCAGACGGCGCCATCAATCAAACATTCATCTTTATACAATCCCCCTGGCCTGAAACCAACGGATGAGAACGGCTCTTCTGCGTGAACGAGTTGATATTTGATGATCTGATTCTCCGGCGTCCTTCGGCCTCGGCCCCAGCCCTTGTATTGGATTACTTCTCTCACTGTCATCTTCGACTCTGTCGGTACGATCTCATACACCTTGTCTAAGCAATGATTACCAAATTGAGAAATCCCAACCGTTTCTATGTCACTTAGCGACAAGATCGGTACAATATCGTTTGTGTCGAGTAAATCACCATCATAAAAGACGACACTAAGTTGCTGTTCAATATGTCGTAATCCTGGCAAGATATCTTCGCGCGTAGCAAAAAAGTTGACTCCTAGGGTCATAGTCTGTCACCTATGTTTTCGGTTTCGGTATGAGGAGTAAGTGCTCGCCGGGTTTTAGCCCAGTACGTAGGCGAGCAGCCCGAATGAATTCATCTCGCGTTGGCGTTTTACCGTCGGCTAATGTCGTAACAGTGTTGATTCTCAGTATTCTGGCACCCCTCTTTGCAGTGATATCCGGCTTCGCAAAGCCACCCCCTGGTAACGGGAGATGTTCCTCTGGTAGTCGTTTCGCTTTAGAGAACTCTCCTCCTCCGGCTGTTATCGTCCACCCTCTCCTTACTAATTCCTGTGAAACTAGTGCGACGTGCTCTCTTGTAGACGGCTTTCCTAATGGTCCCCACGGGTTACCGATACGGACTGCCGACTTGCCGAGAGTTATTTCGCTTGCGCCAATCTGCTCGAGGAAATCGGCGTGTATCTCCCTTTCGAATCTTTCAGAGAAATCTTTTTCCAGCTTGCGAATATACTCGGCAGCGTCATTACAGTCAAAGCTCCCGATTCGGCAATACAGCGTTCCCTGTCGGCTTATGATATGCCCGTCCGGCAGTTCAATCGCCATCCCCCTGGGCATTCTCCGGAGCGCAGTCCGGGCCTTCCGGAACGCCTGGATGCTGAAGCCGCCAGCGCCGCGTAAGACGGCACCGCCGAAGAGACCGAGCTCGGCGCCCGTCAGCGGATCGACGCCGAGCAGTTCCGGAAAGACGACAGCGCCCAAACCGGCGCTGGCCGCTTCCGGCGCCACGCCACGCAGACCAGTGAGAAGGGCGCGCGTGGCACCTTGGCCGCGCGCCGCGACGGCCGCGCTGGTTAAGGTGTGTCCAAAAGCGCCGATCAGGCCGCCGACCTGGAAGCCGACACGGGCACCTGGCCGTCCGCCGATGATGCCACCGACAGCGCCCGCTGCCGATGCCGTGGCGAAGCTCGAAAACGCGGCTCTTGGCGAGATGAGCCCAAAGCCGAAACCGAGCACGCCGGCAATCAACTGATCCGCCGCCGAGCCGCCGGCTGCTTGCGCTTGCAAGACGCCTTCAACAGCCCCGGCGCCGCCGCCTATCACGCGTTCGCTCAGCGCCAACAGCGCCAATCGTCGCGTGGGCGCACTCGCGACGGCAGCCGCCGTACCACGCAAGCCAATGGACGCCGGTGCCAACAAGGCGGTCGCTTCAACCGATCCGAGGAGTGCGAGCCCGAAGTCATTTCGTCCAGTCGGTACATCCGTCTGGCTTGGCGCGTTGGCGATTTGCGGTTGCAAAAGGACGGCCAAGACCGCCGCTCCGAACAACAAAGGTATTGGGAGAAAGAGTTGCCCATCCGGATCGATGAAGTTGGTTGGGCTGTTTGCTGCGTAACGATAAGGATTGGTGTCGATCAGCAAGCCAAGCGGGTCCTGGCTTGTCCATCTGCCCGTGCCCGGATCGTAATAGCGAGCGCGGTGGTATTGAAAGCCGGTGATGGATTCGAACTCGCGGCCGGTGAAGCGATACCGGCCAGAGGGAACCGCCAACGCAGGCAGGGCGTTCTATACGCCATCCGCGTCTGGGTCCCCACGGACGTTGTTTTTTAGCTCCTATACGCCATCCGCGTCTGGGTCCTTTGGATGTGCTTGGCGAGTTGTCAAAGAGCTGAAGGTTCGCTTTCGGCTAATTCACGGGCGAACCCTTTCCTCTCCCGTTATCGCTCTCCCAACCTGCGGCAACCGGCTTGGTTCAGGGGTATCGGTTCACGGGATTGAGTTTTCGGTATGGACAGGAGACTATCCCTCAGCTGACTAATAGCAGATCAGCTCAAATACCATGCAATGAACTCAAAGAAGCTGTTCCAACGTGGCGAGAGACTGCCATTGCAAAGTTCGGCTTGCTCGCTCAAGCTGAAATCGTAAATCGCTCCAGAAGACAAATCATAGAGAAATGCGCCCTCGCCTTCGGTTGTCGTGAGGCAGATCATTCTTTCTGGAACTTCCCAGACATCTCGAGCGAAAGCGGTCGCCATTCCAACAGGTGTCTCTGATGGATCGGCTTCCACTGGAGCAGCACCATCAACAACGGGAATGACGACATCTAGTAGCTGTTCGTAGGAAGTGTCACTTTGCAAAAGTGACGGATCGTATGCCAGATAGAACTCCCCCAATTCACTGGCAGGGTCAATGCCGAGCGCAACGAGCGTCCTGCGAATTGCTTCCTTGTCGTCGGTGCGTTGCGAATAGCCCCGCTCATCGAGCAATTGTTGAATGTGCAGTGGGATCATTGTACGAACCTACCTGCTTCCGTCACTCTGTCAATCCAGTATTGTCTACGATCTACACCGAACTTCGGACGATCAACTGGAAAATCGGGGTGCTGACTCCTTCCGAACGGATGGAGTGCTTCACGACCGACACCGCTCTTTGTTCTCAGATGCGTAGACTGAGACAACTCAAACAATGGTCCTTGGGCATTCTGTCGTGAATGGTGGAGTTGAAGCTGCTCCGCTCGGCCATTTTTCATGACATAAGGTGCCTTGCCCTCGCTCGCCCACTGCGCATTTGTTTTTCCCTTCACCTTGAGAGTCCAGTCGATGTCCTGGCGGAACACCTTATATGTTTGTCCCGTTGGAGCTTTTCAGATCGTCCGCGAAGTAAAGAACTTCGGTGTCGCCCGTGGGACCAACCCCCGCAGCGCTTTCCCACCAACAGTTGGTATAAAAGCCGCAGCTGCGGTTATCAGTCTTTCGTTGAGCGATAACGGTTTGTCGGTGACGAGATCGACGCCAAGCCCTACCTCCGCAACATCGCGAACGTCTCCAGCCAGCGGAATCAGCGAAAGCGCAAAATCGCCCGTGTCGATCGACAGCTGTTTGATCGCTGGCGCAGCCTGTCGCCATGCGTTTCCAGAAAAGAACTCCCGGCGCCACCATTGCCAATCTTCTGTAAACACGCGATTCGCCTTTTTTCCTCCGACGTCAACACGATGTCGGCGGCACGCGGGTCGCGGTAGCGAATTGCCTCCAATCCCCACGGGTCCACCGCATTCACCGGGCTGTTTGCTGCGTAACGATAAGGATTGGTGTCGATCAGTAGGCCAAGCGGGTCCTGGCTTGTCCATCTGCCGGTGGCGGGATCGTAATAGCGAGCGCGGTGATATTGGAAGCCGGTGATCGATTCGAACTCGCGGCCGGTGAAGCGATACCGGCCAGAGGGAACCGCCAATACGGGCAGGGTGTCCTATACCCCATCCGCGTCTGGGTGCCCAAGGCCGTTGTTCTTTAGTTCCTATACGCCATCCGCGTCTGGGTCCTTTGGATGTGCTTGGCGAATTGTCAAAGAGCTGAAGGTTCGCTTTCGGCTAATTCACCGGCGAACCCTTTCCTCTCCCGTTATGGCTCTCGCGCCCTGCTGCGACCGGCTCGATTCAAGGGTATCGCTTCACCGGCTTCAATTCCAAAATTATTTTGACATTCCTGCACGCCTATGGATGTTAGCCTACCGCTCTTGTAGCAGACGCACTTCGCTTTTTTTATATGCTGGCATCGACTTGCACGATGTCATTGCCAAGCAGCAAGCGAAGCTGGCTGCTAATCTCCTTGAGCCTTTCCATTGGCACACGGAAGGAGATTTCGATTGTGTCATCGACAGACATATCGGCAGCTGCTTGGGGATCAAGTTTCAGTACAAGTTGGTTCTCCTTCAACTGTGCTTTCACCACGCCGCCGTAGCGAGAATACCTTTGATCGTCAATCTCAATGTACGGCCTGTCGTGTCCCAATTCCAAGTCCTCCTGGGAAGGCTCAAGGTCCTTCTGCAACAAGACATACTGAGATGTGTTGAACTCGTCGTCAGCAAACCCAAGCATTGCTACATCATCCTGGGTTTGGCAGGTAACGCAGGTCGCGGTGAACCTCATTGGCAATCTCCCTTCAGTTGCCAGCCGTCCAGGTGCGTGTCACCCCGTTTTCACGCCATCGGTAGATGATCGTTGCCCCCGCTTCTCTGGCAGTCTGATTCATAACTCCCTTGCAGGGTTTACATGGTGGATATTGGCCAGTAATAATCATTGTCTCCCCACGTCGCAGCGGGATGTTCCTGATAGCTCTGGCCTCAGTGTGACTTGCAAGCGAACCTCTTGGGAAGCCAAGGCCCTTTTCTTCCGGCGTCATATTCCCGCTGACAATACGCTCGTGATGCCGAAGTCGGCCCGAAGCGTCTCTGACCATGATGTTGGCGTTGTGGTGGGCGGGATCGACACCACGAGGCCCCAGACGTGGGAAAGGAGCTCGCCCTGGCCCACCCGTTCTCGACACCGCCACCGGGCCGCCGCGCCAGGCTACCGGGCTTTGAATTCCTCCTCTTCTTACGGGTGTCTGGATTCCACCACGAGCAACGGGTGTTTGAATCCCGCCACGGTTGACCGCTGCCAATCGCTGCGGCCAGCTCCACCGCGCCACCGCTGCGGCGTTGACCGTGAAGCCAAAGACGCCCAGCGCCACCTGCAGCGGATTCTCATTGCGAACGCCCTGGACACCCGACGAAGTCGAATCAGCTCGCGGCTGAAAGTCTGATCAGAGTTTGGTGAGGGACACCGAAGGGTCATTCCCAGCAGCGTGCCGCATAGAACAAAATTGCCTTTGCGATACCTTCTTCGAGGGTTGCCGTATCAGTGTGAAAGAAATCGTCTTTTAGCGGTCCACCTGACAAGATAACGGTGTACTTACCGTTGTCGTCTTCACTTGTCCGCTGCCCGTCGATTTTGACAACGACGACCGCCCCTTCATTTGCCATCTGCTCAAGAATGGGCCACACGGCATCGCAGCCGGACCAATCAATTGGAACCAGTGGTAAGCCAAGTCGCTTTGCAATATCAGCAACGGCTACCTTCAAAGCCAATGCTTCTTCCATTTCAGAAGCCTCTCAAAGCACGAGCTATATCGTCAATCTCCCGAAGTTCTCCAGTAGCGACTCGCTGAATCACCTTTCGCATCTGGTCAGAAGTAATCCCGGAAGTGACAGCGTTTCGACGCATCAATTCTTCAACGACAGCCTGAGCGGTACGCTTATTCGCATCGTTGAACATGTGCCTGCCAGCAATGTCACGAACCAATGTCGCTGATTTGTTCCAGAAGCCTTCACGTCGGGCAGCATTGGCCAACGACGTTGACACGTCTCCGGTCAAGTTAACGACGCCACCCAGATTTCGGTTGATCGACGAAATCTCTTCAGGCATTATGCCCTGAGCGAACCCACCAAACTCAGGTGCATTGCGAGGAAGTTTTCCTGGCCCAACCTCTCCCGCCAGCAACCGGCCTTTTCTTGCTCGGACGTAAGCATCCAGCTCCGCCCTGCTATTGAAATACAAGCCATCGAACGGGCCGAACCGCTCTTGAAGCGGGCCGGCGGGAACCAACGCATCGCTGGTTTTCCGGCTCCACCGCGCCACCGCTGCGGCGTTGACCGTGAAGCCAAAGGCGCCCAGCGCCACCTGCAGCGGATTCTCATTGCGAACGCCCTGGACAACATTGTAACCCGAGATGCCGACATTGGAAGCGACATCAAGACTGCGGGTGGCGATGCGTAATTGCCTAGTCGACAGCTTCGAAAGCCGGGTTGCCCGCAGAAAGGCGTTGGCCAGCTTCGTGCAGTTTGTCTCCCGTTACCGCTCTCGCGGCCTGCTGCGACCGGCTCGATTCATGGGCGTTCGTTCATTGGATTGAGTTTTCGGTACGGACATCACTTGAAAATTTCTCAAACAATGCCAATGGAATCTCCAGGGACGTCTGCCGATAAAAGTCGTGTTCACCCATCACATATAAACTGCCCGAAAGTGATTGCCGATACTTGTTGCCATTTTCTTGAGCAAAGTAGGAAAGCGCTGCGTACAAATGTGAAATTGCCGTATTCAGACGGGTTCGCTCTTCATGCCAAATCTGTTGAGCCTTCTCCATTAGAGCATTGCTGTCAGGGTTGTTTTGTGCTAAGGATAATTCGGAAAGCCATTCAAAAAAGTGCTCTTTTTTGTCTGGAGAAGTGTTTTCCACCAACGCTTTGGCACACTCAATGGCCCAATGTAACGCCTTGCCAGGCGCTTTGTCCTCTAATTCCAAAACCAATTTAGCAGGCCAGTATACGTCGCCAGAATTGTATTGTTCTCTTGCTTTATCAGTAAGCATGTTACGATTCTCCAGTAACAGGAACTAGAACGGGTCTTTCGTAGCCAACTGCTGGATCATTCACCCAGCGAATCTCCCACACTCTTCTAATTCTAGCCCCTGACGTGTTTGGCGCAACCCACGCATTTGTCGGAGCGGGACTTAACTCCGTGGGATCAACTCTCAACCCTGGAGTTGGCACTTCAATTTCTGTCACATATCTGGGAGTTGAGCCTGGCGGAACATTATCAAATATATGCCTTTGCAACGCCACTGGATCAGTCAGATCGGTTCGTGTCACAAATGTGCCACCAGCACCAGGAGACGTAAGAGTACCCGTCTGAGCATTTGTTGCGCCAGTGCCAACACGTCCCAAATTAACAGGCTGCGAAGTTGTTGTGAAGACCCTGGTTGTCTGCGCCTGCGGAATGACTGGTGGCGTCACAGTTGGCCCTGTTTGCTGACCAGGAAACCAAATGCGTGCGCCATTGTTTGCCCCTGGAGCAACATCTGCCCCCAGCAACCGGCCTTTTCTTGCCCGGACGTAAGCATCCAGCTCCGCCCTACTATTGAAATACAAGCCATCGAACGGGCCGAACCGCTCTTGAAGCGGGCCAGCGGGAACCAACGCATCGCTGGTTTTCCGGCTCCACCGCGCCACCGCCGCGGCGTTGACCGTGAAACCAAAGGCGCCCAGCGCCACCTGCAGCGGATTCTCGTTGCGAACGCCCTGGACAACATTGTAACCCGAGATGCCGACATTGGAAGCGACGTCAAGGCTGCGGGTGGCGATGCGGAATTGCCTTGTCGACAGCTTCGAAAGCCGGGTTGCCCGCAGAAAGGCGTTGGCCAGCTTCGTGCCCTTGGCGCCGTATTTGCCCGCCTGCCCGGCCAGGGCCAGATAGCCAAGACCCGGAATCGCGGCCGCGAAACTGAGCGCCGCATATTCCCAATTGCCTTCAATCCCATACCAAACAGCATTGGCCAGGTCGGCGATATTGCCAACAACCGGAAACAAACCAGCAATGTCGAGTATGGTATGACCGATTTCGCTGATGACCGCATACGGGTCTTGCTCCCACGCCTCAGCCAATGCCTGGAACGCCGATTCCGCCACGGATAGGGCAAAATCATTGAGTCCAAACGCTCCAAACGGGAACACGAAATCCAACGGCAGAGTCGCGAGATCGCGGGTAGTCGACTGCCCGGTCAGTAGCCGGCCCACGCCCAACGACGGAACGAATGGAAGCCGGGCGATGGAAGTGGCAAGAGACGAGCCCACCTCGGCGGCCGTGCCGATGATGCTCTGCAAGAACATCCCGTTGCGATCCACAAAATTCGTCGGGCTGTTGCCGGCGTAGCGGTAGGGATTGATGTCGGCCTCGGCCGGGTCTGGCGAAATCCACCGGCCGGTGCCTGGATCGTAATAGCGAGCGCGGTGGTATTGAAAGCCGGTGATGGATTCGAACTCGCGGCCGGTGAAGCGATACCGGCCAGAGGGAACCGCCAACGCAGGCAGGGCGTCCTATACGCCATCCGCGTCTGGGTGCCCAAGCCCGTTGTTCTTTAGCTGCTATACGCCATCCGCATCTGGGTCCTTTGGATGTGCTTGGCGAATTGTCAAAGAGCTGAAGGTTCGCTTTCGGCTAATTCACCGGCGAACCCTTTCCTCTCCCGTTATCGCTCTCCCAACCTGCTGCAACCGGCTCGATTCATGGGATTCGTTTACTGGATTGGGTTTTTGGTAGGGACAACCCACAGATGTCGAGTCTTCAGCGACTTTTGCGACTTGACCTCTCAAGCTCATCCCTCACCGTTTTCCGACGTTGGGGCGGTCGAGATCAACCACGAAGTTTATGTTGCTTGAATCGAAGCGGCGGAGCAATTCGTCGATCCCCTGGGAAATCTCCAGTTCGCGCTCCTCCGTGTAAATCGGCGCCATGCGGTAGAGTTGCACGGTGCGGCCATCTCGGCTGGTGAACCATTTGTCCGCCAAAAGCAGCAACGAGGTGAAGTTCGTGTTCGGAGACAGCGGCTCGGGCGGATCGCCATTGGCGATGAT
Source organism: Gemmatales bacterium (assembly GCA_026004675.1). Lineage (GTDB taxonomy): Bacteria > Planctomycetota > Planctomycetia > Gemmatales > Gemmataceae > BPJP01. The sequence goes on along the minus strand of BPJP01000013.1, from coordinate 95,636 downwards.
GGTCACCGGGCCGCCGAGCCAGGTTTCGTTGGCGTGCGGGTAAGCGGCCGTCGAACGCAACCAGTCGATCGGCCAACGCCATTTCGGATCGCCGAGATTTGACAAATCCCAATCGGCAGGAAGCTGAATGTAGATTTCCGCCCAGCGATAGTCCAACATCCAGCGGTCGTCCTCGCCTCCGGGTTCCGGCACGGTCATAGGCTCGTCGGACATGCCCGTGGTGAAAAGCGTGATGTGCTTCCGCTCTTCGGACGCAGGGATGACGTGGATAGAGATTGGCGGCCAGGTCGTCGGCACGATCTCGACCAACGCCAGCGGGTTGACGGGGCCGAAGTTCTCTTTGAAGTAGGCCTTAACCTCATCAGCCAGTAGGTTCGTTTGATCGGGCACCGAATCATCTCCTGCTGAGTTATTGCCCAATTTCTCGACGGTTGGCAGCACGGCGCCTTTCGAACGCAAGTATTCGGCTACGTCGTCCTTGCCCCAATCGATCGCGGCGCTCAGGGCGTTCATCGGTTCGTTCGTGATTTCGTTCATGTAGACAGCATGCAAGTCTGCTCCGTGTTCTTCGAGAAGTTTGACCAGTTCAAGGGAATGTTCGTTCATGCCTACAATTGCGGTTATCACCGTTTTGTGACGATTCGGGTCGGCGCCATGCTCCAGGAGCAGCTTGACCATTGCGGGATCGTCTTCGCAGAGTGCGGAGAATAACGGCGTCTCAAAATCGGACTTTCCCTTTGATTGATTGACGTCGCAGCCACACTCAAGCAACGTCTTCACAATTTGAGGGTTTTTTTGCGACACGGCAAGATCCAGCCATGGCAAGTAGTCGTTCCAGCGACGATGTATGTAATCCGGATGCTGACCGAACAACTCACGCACGCGATTTACGTCACTCGAGGAAATTGCCTGGTCGATTTCAGTTTCAATAGGATCCGCCATAACATCATCCTTATGGAGATTTAAGGGAGTTTGCCTCTTTGGAAGATTCGTCCAATTTCTCGGAGTTCGTCCTCGATCTTCGCCGCATTAGCCAGGGGGTTACCATCTGCAACTTTCGCAATGCGTTCATACACCGCCTTTTGCGACGCCAGCGAATGCACGCCTCCTCCATTTTAAGCATAAGTCAGGTTGGCATCCTGCACGCGCCTGGAGCCAGCACGCATGTTTCATGGCGATCTCCTATTTCTCGACGGTTGGCAGCACGGCGCCTTTCGAACGCAAGTATTCGGCTACGTCGTCCTTGCCCCAATCGATCGCGGCGCTCAGGGCGTTCATGGGTTCGTTCGTGATTTCGTTCGTGTAGACAGCATGCAAGTCTGCTCCGTGTTCTTCGAGAAGTTTGACCAGTTCGAGAGAATGTTGATTGTCACCGACAATGGCGGTAATCACCAGTCTTTCGAGATGCGGATCAGCGCCATGTTCCAAAAGAAGCCTAGCCATCCCAGGATCGTCTTCACACAACGCAGAGAATAGAGGGGTTTCAAACGAAGAAGACCCCTTCGATTGATTAACGTTGCAACCCAATTCTAGCAACGCTCTCACCAAACGCTCGTTCTTGCGCATCACGGCAAGGTCCAGCCAAGGGACATAATCATGCCAACGACGATGGAGATAGTCGGGATGCCTGCCGAAAAGCTCACGCATTCTAGCCTCGTCACCGTTCGATATCGCTTGCTTGATATCTTCTTCAACGCTCATTGTTCTGTACCGTTTATGGGGACTTTGGAAGCTTGCCCTGTTGATAAATGCGGCCAATTCTGCGAAGTTCCGCTTCGATTTCCGCAGCGTTTGACAGCGGGTTGTCACCTGCTACTTTGGCTAACCTTTCATACACCGCCTTTTGCGATGCCAGCGAATGCACGCCTCTGCCATTGTAAGCATAAGTCTGGTTGGCATCCTGCACGCGCCTGCAGCCGGCACGCATGTTTCATGGCGATCTCCTATTTCTCGACGGTTGGCAGCACGGCGCCTTTCGAACGAAGGTATTCGGCTACGTCGTCCTTGCCCCAATCGATCGCGGCGCTCAGGGCGTTCATCGGTTCGTTCGTGATTTCGTTCATGTAGACAGCATGCAAGTCTGCTCCGTGTTCTTCGAGAAGTTTGACCAGTTCAAGGGAATGTTGATTGTCGCCGACAATGGCGTCTATAACATAATGCTCTCGACTTGCATCGGCGCCTCGTTCGAGCAGCAATTTTGTCATTGCAGGGTCATCCTTCGTCAAGGCGACCCACAAGGGCGTTTCAAAAGTCGTTGTGGATCCGGATTTTCCTTGATTGATGTCGCAACCAAGTTCTAGCAGCGTTTTTACCATGTCGATGTCTTGTCTGGTAACGGCGAGATCGAGCCAGGGCAAGAATTCGTTCCAGCACCGGTGGACATACTCAGGATGTTCGCTGAACAATTTACGCACTCGAGCGACATCATGTTGGGAAATCGCTTGTTTGATTTCGTCTTCGAGTTCAATTTCCGCCATTTGGCATACTCCTTCGCTCATGGGAAGGTGGGTAGCTTACCTCGCTGGAAGATGCGGCCGATGCGGCGCAATTCTTCCTCGATTTCCGCAGCGTTTGCCAACGGGTTGCCTTTCGCTGCCTTCGCAATGCGTTCATACACCGCCTTTTGCGACGCCAGCGAATGCACGCCTCCTCCATTGTAGGCGTAGGTTAGATTGGCGGGCACTTTCTTCGTCTCGGCGATGACTTTGGTCAGGGCCTTCAGCGCCTTGGCATTGTCGCCAAAGTCGGCAATGCCGTAGATCGGGATTTTTGCTTTCTGGAGTATCTCATTGGATTTGCCGATATACCAGGCCGCCTTGTCGGAGACGGACCAATTCACGGCCGGCGCGGCATAGTCCTTAATCTTTATACCGTTGATCTTCTTGTTGAAGAACTTTGCAGGAATCCTCTTTTGTACGATGTGGTGGCCGTGAATCTTCTTCAATGCCACTCCCAGTTTAGTGGCAAGGTTCTGGCGCATCGTCTTCCTCGCGGGGATCTAGTCCAGGGCCGAACACCAGCCGACATTGTGCACCAGTAAGCTAGCCTCGCCCATCGCGAAGGTATGGTTGTCGCGGACGGTCAAGTTGCCAACGCGTACGTCCGCCAGCTGCAAACCCTGTCGTGCGCCCCGATAGATGGATTTGCGAATTCTTATTTGACCAGTGGGGCGGCGAATGTTAGGATGAACTCCTTCTCCACTACGCGCCAAATGGGTTTGGCTCCCATATAATAGGCTCTTTGCAACTACGGGCGGCTCGCCGGCGGAGTTGCTCCGTTTTAAGGATCGGCTTTTGTAAAGGAGAAAGCTTTCCAATGGTACAAGAAAGACAGGAGGGACGTGCGTGGCCATCGTCCAAGTAAAGGACTTGATCGAGGCTGGGGTTCACTTCGGACATCGTGCCAGCCGCTGGAATCCAAAGATGAGGCCGTACATTTACGGCAAACGTAATCTGATCCACATCATTGATCTGCGCGAAACGGTTCGCGGGTTGCTACGCGCCTACCGCTACCTGGTGCAGATCGCCGGCCAGGGACAACTGGTTCTCTTCGTCGGTACCAAACGCCAAGCCAAAGAAGCGATCGAACGCGAAGCGCAGCGATGCGGTATGCCCTATGTCAGTGAGCGCTGGCTGGGGGGCACGCTGACGAACTTCCGCACGATTCGCGATCGCCTCAAGCGTTTGAACGAGTTGGAATCGCTTTGGCTGCCGGCGGGCGAAAATCCGGCCAGAATCGATATGAAAGCCTATATGCGCAATATGCTCAATGAAGCTGGCAAGCCCGAGTTGAGCAAAGCACCCGAGACGGCCCCCATCCGCAGCTACAGCAAAAAGATGGTGGCAACGTTGAACCGCGAACTGATCAAAATTACACGGAACCTCCAGGGCATCCGTGACATGAATCGCCTGCCGAACGCCCTTGTGATCGTCGACCCCAAACGTGAAGTTATCGCGGTCCGGGAAGCACAGCGCATGGGCATCACTACCGTTACGTTGATTGACACGGACAGCGATCCCGACATGGTCGACTTGCCAATCCCGGGCAACGACGACAGCATTCGTTCGATCGAGTTGATTCTCGGCAAACTGGCGGATGCCGTCCTGGAAGGCAAGGCGTTGATGCCGGAACAGGTTGCACCTCGGCCACGCCCCCTTGCTGGCACCGGCCCATCGAACCCATCGCCGGCTTCCGCTATCATAGAATAAGTGCAACAAGAGGATGGGTGCGATAGCGTTTCGTGATAGTCGCTATCGACCCATCCATGCAGGGTGCCGCGGCAAAGGGCTGGAATTTCGACCTTCGCCTGTCGATTCGGTGCCGCCGGGGTTTGTTTGATCTGGTTTTACGCAGCCTGGCCTGCCAGGCCGGCATACCAAACAAACAGGAGGAGTCATGGCTATTGCTGCTAGCGACGTGAAAATCCTGCGGGAGCGAACGAATGCCCCGATGATGGATTGCAAGAAAGCACTGACGGAAGCAGGAGGCGACATGGAGAAGGCTGTCGAGATCCTGCTCAAGCAGAACAAGGCAATCCAGGATAAGAAGGGGGGCCGCGAAACCGCCGAGGGGCGTATTGCTGCTTTCATCGATCCAGAGAAAAAAGTCGGCGCACTTGTGGAAATGCGCTGCGAAAGCGCCCCTGTCGCCAAAGGGGAGGACTTCGTTAAGCTGGCCAACCAACTGGCCAAACATGTGGCTTTCAAGAATCCGGCGACTGTCGAGGAGTTGTTGCAACAGCCCTTTGTCGAAGACGAGTCCAAAACTGTCAACGACCGGATCAGCGAAGTCATCGGCTTGATACGCGAGAACATGAAGCCGGCGCGTTTTGTCCGCCTGGAAGGAACCTTGGGAAGTTACGTCCATCATGACGGTTCGATCGGGGTGCTGGTGCAGGTCGAAGGGGGAAACGCTAATGAGCAAATGCTCCGCGACATCTGCATGCACATAACGGCGAAGAATCCTGTTGCCGCCACCCGTGACGACATTCCCCCTGAGCGTCTGGAACGCGAGAAAGAGATCGCGAAAACGCAGGCAGCCTCCACTGGCAAACCCGATAACATCGTCGAAAAGATTGCCGAGGGCAAAATGAAAACGTGGTTTGCCGAACACGTCCTGCTCGAACAGCCGTTCGTCAAGGACGATTCGAAAACAGTCGGCCAGTTGCTCGACTCGGTTGGTGCCAAGCTGGTCAAGTTTGTCCGCATGAAGCTCGGTGAAAACGAATAATGTCGAGGTGATCGTGCCAAGCGACAAGAAGACAGGCTACCATGCCTTGGAGAGGTGACCGAGCGGCCGAAGGTGCAGCACTGGAAATGCTGTGTGGGGGCAACCTCACCGCGGGTTCGAATCCCGCCCTCTCCGCTTTTGGATTTGCAAAGTGTTGCAATCAGTCGCAAATCCTGGAAAATAAGCCATTTCCTGATTCTCGCCCGAAATCGTCTGCAACTCCAAACCGTTGTTTTCCGCATTTTGCTGCGTCGTTTTTTGCGTCGCGCTTGGTGCACCGGCGGCGCGGGCAAAATGGTCTGCTGTCGTTTGGGCGTAGTGCTTGACGTGCCAGTTTCAGCAGGATCGTCGGCAACGCGGCTGGCATCGCCAACCAACGCGGTCTGACGTTCGATGCCGAGAACGACTGGTGTGGTTCCGACGCCAGGCCGAATGACGGCCCAGGTCCTGAAAAGCCGAGGGCCGAGTTTTTCAACTGTCGCCAATCCAACCGACGGAACATCGACGTTAGCGCCAGCTGGCCCGCTTGCCGGGACAGGAAGGTCTTCCTGGTGCGTGCAGGGTCGCGGTTGGGATTCTTGAGGATATATCCAGCGAATTTATCTAACTTATCTGGTTCACCGTCAACTAACGGTGTTTTTCTGTTTTTTTCAATTGGTGCTATTTGACATGATACATTTAGATTTGACGGCCGAATTTCGGTGCGACGTGAGCAGCAGGCGGGACCAGGCCAATCGGTGTTGGGAATGCGAACATGATCCCCTGGTTGCGCCGGGAATGCTGCCGACGTCGAAGCAGGATCCTGTGCCCAGCGACCTGGCGGCGCAGCCGAGGGGGATCAGGGGGCGATTTTCGCAAACGACCTGAAGGGGCAGGTGAACATGCCGATGCTGGAGCTTTCTCCGGAAAACGCGCTGTCTTATCTGCGCGAGCAGGGCTGGCTTGGTCCGGACGAGCCTGCCGAAATCGAATCTCTGGGCTGGGGCGTTTCCAATGTTGTGTTGCGTGTAACGACGGGCAGGGGCAGATTCGTCCTCAAGCAGTCGCGACCGCAATTAAGAACGCGTGACGCCTGGTTCAGCGACTTGGAACGCGTTTACCGCGAGCAGGAGGTCATGGAACGTCTGCAACCTTTGCTGCCCCCGTTGACCGTACCCAAGGTTCTGTTCTCCGATCGCGAACGTTTCGTTTTTGCCATGGAACATGCTCCAGAAGAGTCGAAGGTGTGGAAGGAATCGTTGCTGCGAGGGGAAATCGACCAAGAAGTGGCGAATCGCTGCGGCATGATCCTTGGGCGCATCCACCAGTTGACGGCAGCGGACACGCGGCTGGTAGAATCTTTTGGCGACCACACCGTGTTCGTGCAACTTCGTGTGGACCCGTTTTATCGACGGATCCAGGAACGCCGACCCGAAGTCGCTGACTCGGTCGGCGAAATTGTCGAACGCATGCTGGCTACGAAGGAGGCATTGTGTCATGCCGACTTCAGTCCCAAGAACATCCTGACGCATGCGCAAGGGTTTACGCTGGTCGATTATGAGACGGCCCATTTCGGCGATCCTGCAATGGACCTTGGCTTCTTTTTGAGTCACCTGTTGCTAAAAGGGGTAAAGTGGTCGTCGAGGCGGCAGGAGTTTCTCGATCTGACACGAAATTTCTGGAGCGACTATGGCGCTGAAGTTCGGTTCCGCCCGCTGGCGGAACTGCAACAGCGCGGGATCGAGCATTTGGCCGTCTGCATGCTCGCCCGCATTGACGGCACCAGCCCCGTCGACTATTTGCCCGAAGAATCGAAACGCGAACTGGTACGCCGCTTTTGCCGGCGCCTGTTCGCCGAAAAACCCGCGACATGGGACGAAGTCGTCCTCTTGTTCGACGCCCAATTCCGCGATCGATTTCCGCATCATTGACGACGACTCCTGGCCCCGAATCGATATCATAAACAGCGTCGAGTCCGCCCCGTGCAGGGAAGAGGCTCGGTCCACGCTGTTCCGTTTGTCGACTTGCCGTTCCTTCACAGGCGGACTAATTTTCCCTCCTGCATCTCGGGCAGGTAAAATGGACGACCGCCTGGCGGAGAAGCGGCTTTCGGCCATAGGATTCTGGCAGGTGCATTGGGGACATGAAGAACTTGCGTTCGACGACCATTCTTGCCGTCACGAAAAACCGGAAGTCGGCCATCGGTGGCGACGGCCAGGTGACCTTCGGCAACGTCGTCATGAAAAGCGACGCGCACAAAATCCGCCGACTGGCGGACGGCAAAGTGCTGGTGGGGTTCGCCGGCGCCAGTGCCGACGCGTTCGCTCTTCTCGAACGATTCGAGGCGAAGTTGAAAGACTTTCAAGGGAGCGTTCCTCGCGCTGCCACGGAGCTGGCCAAAGACTGGCGGATGGACCGCAGCCTTCGTCGGCTGGAAGCGATGATCATTACCATGGATAAAGATCATCTTTTGTTGTTGAGCGGAACCGGCGACGTCATTCAGCCAAGTGACGGCATCGCCGCCATCGGCTCAGGGGCGGCATATGCCCTGGCGGCAGCGCGGGCACTGGTCTCCCATAGCAAGTTGTCCGCAGCCGACATCGTCCGCCATGCTCTGGAAATCGCCGCCGACTTGTGCATCTACACCAACCACAACATCGAAATCGAAGAACTTTCAGGCTGAAACATGGCAGCCTGAGCGGCCAGGAGAACATCGGCTAGTCCAGTTCGGATCAGACACGACGGCAACGAGAGTTAACATGGCTGATCTTACCCCCAGGCAAATTGTCGCAGAGTTGGATCGTTACATCGTCGGGCAGAACGCCGCCAAACGCGCCGTAGCCATCGCCATCCGAAACCGTTGGCGCCGCCAGCAACTCGATCCCGAACTGCGCAAGGATGTCATGCCCAAGAACATCATCATGATCGGCTCGACGGGTGTCGGCAAAACGGAAATCGCTCGCCGACTCGCTCAACTCATCGGCGCCCCTTTCCTCAAGGTCGAAGCCACCAAATACACCGAAGTCGGCTACCACGGCAGGGACGTCGAAAGCATGATTCGCGATCTGACCGAGATCGCCGTCGGCATGGTCCGCCAGGAACAACGCCAATTAGTCGAAACCGAAGCCAAGGAACATGTCACCGAACGGCTCCTCGACCTGCTCCTGCCCACGTCCCCTTCGTGGGATTCCGACGATCCCGAGGAAGATGAACGCCATCAGCGAACCAGACAAAAGCTACGCAAAAAACTCGAAGCCGGCGAACTCGAAGACCGCATGGTCGAACTCAGCGTCGAACAAAAGATCGTCCCCGTGCAGATTTTTTCCAACCTCGGCATGGAGCAAATGGACGTCGATTTCCAGAACATGTTCGAACGCATCATGCCCAGGCAGAACCAGCAACGACAAATGCCGGTCAAAGAAGCCCGCCGTGTTCTCCTCGAGCAGGAAACCGATGCCTTGATCGATCGTCAGGTCGTTACGGAAAAGGCCATTGAATTGACCGAAAACGAGGGGATCGTTTTTATCGACGAACTTGACAAGATCTGCGGCCCCCAGTCGACGCATGGACCGGACGTGTCGCGACAGGGCGTGCAGCGCGATTTGTTGCCCATAGTGGAAGGCACCACGGTGAACACCAGGTATGGCCCGGTTCGGACCGATCACATTCTGTTCATCGCGGCGGGGGCGTTCCATTTATCCAAACCGGCCGATCTGATGCCGGAATTGCAAGGCCGCTTCCCGATTCGCGTGGAACTCACCGACTTGACCCAGGAAGACTTTCTCCGCATCCTGACCGAGCCGAAACATTCTTTGACCAGACAATACACCGAACTGCTGGCCACGGAAGGAATCAAACTCGATTTCACGAAGGAAGGCATCAGCGCCCTGGCCGAGATCGCTTACGAAGTCAACCAGACCACTCAGAATATCGGGGCCCGCCGGCTGCAAACCATCCTCGAACGAGTCATCGAAGATGTCAGCTTTGAAGGTCCCGATCTGAAGAAGAAAACCGTCCGCATCGACGACAAATACGTCCGCGATCGACTGTCGGACATCCTGCAGAAAGAAGACTTGAGCAAATTCATCCTTTAAGGCTTATGGCATACGACTGGTTCGTTTTTCGCGACCAGACTGTTGCTACGTTGCCTGGGCCATGACGTTGAGCTGAATCAGACTGCGGTGCTGTTCCTTTTCGAGGAACTCCCGCGGTCCTTTCTTGACGTTGATATGGTCCCAGGGGAGGATTTCATCGAGTGGTCGACTCCGGTGTGCGTACCAGGCAGTGTCGATGCCGAGGTCGGCGAAAGTCTGCCACCAGACCTTCGGTCGAAAACCTTCGCTCCAGCCGTCGAATCGGCAGCCGCGACGCCACGCTTCTTCCAGTGCGGGCGCGATTCGGCGATCGCCTCGGGTCAGGATGCCTTCGAGCAGGCTCCGCTCGATATCGTGTTGTTTGACGACGACCGACCGAATCCTGGTTCGCTGTTTCATGTACTGGCCTGCCCAGCGAAGGTATTCGCGCGTCTGCATACCATTCCACTGATACGGGGTGTGCGGCTTGGGAACGAAGTTGGAGACGGAGGCCGTCACGTCGACGAAGCGGCCGCGAACTTCTTTGCCAATGCGGGCGATCGTCTCCGCCATTTCCACGATACCGTCGAGGTCGGCGACGCGCTCGCCTGGAAGGCCGCACATGAAATAAAGCTTCACGCGCTGCCAGCCGTTCTTGAACGCTTCCCGGCAACCAACGTAAAGGTCTTCGTTCTTGATCTTTTTGCGAATCTGTTCACGCATGTCGTCGCGGGCGACTTCGGGTGCCAGCGTCAAGCCGCCTCGACGAACGCCTCGCATGAGTTTCGGCAGCGTCCGCAACTGGTGGTTGATCCGCAAGCTGGGCAAACTGATGTTGACTCCCAGCGGCGTAAACACTTCGTGCATCCGCTTCACTAGCTCCTCGAAATACGGATAATCGCTCGAGCTGAGGCTCAGCAGGCTGATTTCGTTGAAGCCAGTATTGCGGTAGCTTTCCAGCGCGGACTGGACGATATTCTCCACCGAGCGAATGCGCAACGGACGCTTGATCACCGTCGACTGGCAGAATCGGCACTGCCAGGGACAGCCTCGCATGATTTCGATCGAAATGCGATCGTGGGTTACATCAACGAATGGCACAATCGGCCTGGTGGGCAAGGGAACGGAGTCGAAATCTTTTTGCAGCGTACAGGCGACGATTTCGCGCGGCACGTCGCTGCGTGTGCGGTGCAAAGCGGCAATGGTGCCGTCGGCATGGTATTCAGGCTCATAAAAAGCAGGTGCGTAGGCCCACGGTGCTTCGGAGACGAGGCGGGCGATCAATTCCTGCCGCTGGCGTCCGGAATCCCGGTGATTGGCCGATCTCGCCGGCCCGCAGGCCTCCTTGAGCGACATCCACTTGTCCATCAACCAGGGCAAACTCTCTTCACCGTCGCCGATGACGAACACGTCGATAAACGGCGCCAGGACTTCGGGATTCTGCGCCCCAGGTCCGCCGGCGATGACCAGCGGGTCCGCCAGGGTTCGGTCCCTGCTATGTAGGGGAATCCCGCCGAGATCGAGCATGGTCAAAAGATTGGTGTAACAGACTTCATATTGCAGGCTGAAACCGACCAGGTCGAAGTCGCGCAACGGCGTAAAGGTCTCCAGGCTGTAAAGAGGCAAATCCTGGCGGCGGAGTTCCTTTTCGAAATCGAACCATGGGGCGAAAGCCCGTTCGCAGGCCCATTGTTCGTCGTTGTTCATGATGGAGTACAGCACTTGCAGGCCATGATGGCTCATGCCAAGGCTGTACGTATCGGGAAAAGCGAGGCAGAGCTTGCCGCGGACGCCACGATGATCCTTGACGACACTGTTCAACTCGCCGCCAATATATTGGGCAGGCATCTGCACTCTCGGCAACACCTTGTGGACCGCTTCTTTGAGATGTTGATTGATCATGGCCGTTTTCGTTTCAACGATGCGTTGCTCGGTTCCCTTGTTCCTATTCCCCCTTGAAGTCCGCTGCGAAGGCCTTGGCACTCAACGGCTCACCGGTAGCGAACTTCGTCAGCACGTTCCAGGTCATGGTCTTGCCCGGATTGAAAACCTTGGCGCGAAGGAAGCGTCCGACTTGCTCGTTCTTGACGTAAATCACGGTTTTGGGGTCCGCGCCTTTATAGACTTCTTTGGCTATTGCGTGGTGCAATTGCGAAGCGAACAATTCTCCCATCATGTAGTTGTGGTAGTAGACGGGGGCGACGACGATGTGGATTTTGCTGGCATAGTCCGGAGCTTTGCGCCCTTCGGGCCGCTTCAACATTTGATACTTTTCCACCAGTCCCCACCACAGATCGCTCAAATCCTGTTCGGGGTTTTCGTACATGGCTTTTTCAAAGCGAAGCATCACCTGGCACCAGCGGGAAAAGATGAGCAGCTGGTAGCGTTGCATTTTGTCGGCAGCCTCATCGAACGCTTTGGGATTGACGACCACTCCCCCCATCTTTTCGATCCAGGCACGTTTTTTGGCCAGCCGTTCGAACATCATGGCAATGCCTTCGGTCGTCAGAATGTGGGACTCGGCCCGCAAGACATAGGGGAGCGAGTCGGGAATGTACTTGCTGCTGTAGACGGCGTGGCCGAACTCGTGCAGCAAGGTTGACATCCATTGTTCGTTGCCGACGACGTTGCACAAAACGCGAACGTCCCCGTCGCGGTCGATGTCGATGCAAAACGCATGCGGGCTTTTGCCCCGCTTTTCGAACAGGTCGCTGCGAGCAACGACAGAATCGACTGGCAAGTTGATGCCGTTATAGAAGTCCTGAGTGATCTTCACGAGGTCGATCTTCTGGTAGGGAGCGTCGATGTTCCCCTCGAAGACGGCAGGCGTCTGCTGGAAGAACGGGTCGTGGTAATGCCAGGGCATCAAGTCATCGACCCGGACCCGGCATTGCAGGGCCAGCCGCTTGTCGATGTCCTTTTTGGCAGCAATGAACGGCTCGCGCGTCAACTCGTCAAGCTCGTCGAACAGCTTCATCAATTCGTCGCTGTCTTGTTCGTTCAAGAAAAGCTGCAGATCGTGGAAGTTCTTGAAACCGAGTTTCTGGGCTGCCTGGTTGCGTAACCGAACGAGTTCTTTCAAGTCGGCTTCGACAATTTCGCCGACTTTCTTGCTCGCCTCCCAGACGCGTTGCCGATCCTTCGAGCTGCGCGAGCCGCGCAACACATTGCGCACCTGGTTGTCGGTCAATTCCTTGCCATCGACGTTAGCCCGGAAGACGTTGAATTTCTTCTCGACCTCGTTCATTTTTTCGACGATCTTTCGCAGCAAGTCGGCGGGCACTTGTTTTTCGAGGTATTTGAGGTAGATGACGTCGATGGCGCGGGCGATGATAGGATCATCGATTTTTTTACTTTGCTTCAGGGCTTTAATTTTCGCAAAAGCCTTGGGATCGGCGAGCATGTCGTCGATTTTGTTTTGCGCTTCGACTTTTTTCTTGAAATCTTCTTCGCGGCCAGTGATGTTGGCTTGCCACCAGGCCAGGTTGGCCGCGGTTTCCAAAGGCTTGAATTTGGCTTCGAAGTCGGCCACCACCTTGCGTGCCTCCGCGGTAGTCGCTTCGTCGCCGCGGACCACGATATGCAGGCATGCCAGCAAGACAAGAACGACAACTCCCAGACGCATCATGAGCATGGATAGGCTCCTTTGGTCAAGACTCGAGTCGTGGCGGCGCCAACCATTATGGCACGATGCGGTCCTCATGGCAACGAGAGTGCCGCGAAAACTTCCCTTGCGAATGCAGGACTGCTCGCCCAGGTTGCACGCCAAACCCTGGTCCACGGAAATACCGACGTCGTCGGTAGATGACCTGCCGAAATGATCAAACTCGGTCGAACGCGAGAGGGATAACGGGTGGTTTCATTCCGACGGCCTTGCGCACGCGGTCCATGGTTTTGCGTGCGACGCTTCGGGCCCGTTTCGCTCCCTCCTTCAAGATGTCTTCGACGGTACTGGGATCTTTGGCGAGTTGTTTCCGTTTTTCCCGCGCCGGGGCGAAATATTCGTCCATTTTCGCCAGGAGCATTTTTTTGGCTTCGCCGTAACCCATGCCGCCGGCTCGATAGCGCTCCGCCAATTCGGCCTTTTCGTCGTCGGTAGCGAAAAGGCTATACAACGCAAAGACATTGCATTTGGCTGGGTCTTTCGGCGCTTCCACCGGCGTACTGTCAGTGACAATCCCCATGACTTTTTTCTTGAGGGTGTTGCCTTCGGCAAAGATCTCGATAGTGTTGTTGTACGACTTGCTCATTTTCTGCCCGTCGATGCCGGGAACCTTGGCTTCCTTGTCGAGCCGGTACGTGGGAATGGGAAAGATGTCGCCATAGGCTCGGTTGAATTTGCCGGCCATGTCCGCCGTCATTTCGATATGCTGAATCTGGTCATGTCCCACCGGGACCACGTGGGATAAGTAGATGAGGATATCCGCTGCCATCAGCACGGGGTACATAAACAGCCCCACGCTCGCCTCGATGCCGCGTTCAACTTTGTCTTTGTAGGAAACCGCCCGTTCCAACAACCCCATGTTGGTGACGGTCGAGAGGATCCAAGCCAGTTCTGTGACTTCGGGCACGTCCGACTGGCGAAAGAAGATCGCTTTCGTTGGATCGAGGCCTAGGGCCAGGTAGTCCAAAGCTACGTCACGCGTGTTTTCGCTCAATTGTTTCGGATCGCGAATGGTGGTCAAGGCGTGATAGTCGGCGATAAAATAGAAACAAGTTCCTTCATTTTGCAGCTCGATGTGCTGTTTGATCGCGCCGAAATAGTTGCCCAAGTGCAATTTGCCTGTGGGTTGCACACCGCTCAAAAACCGCTTTTCGTTTTTCGTCTCGCTCATGTTGCTAGAGTACAAAGGAAAGGCGACGGCGAAAATAGCCTGCTCAAAACGCGGGACGAGCCGGAAATGAAGCCATAAGACAACTAACGCAATGGCCTGACGCCTAAAAATCTTGTTGCGCGAGACCCAACGAAATGTCGCGGACTCCATCGAACGCGAACCGAACGCACGGCGCCGAGCCTATCGACCAGGCACGGATCGCTGCCGCCGTCAAAGAGATTCTGCTTGCGGTAGGCGAAGACCCACAACGTGACGGCTTGCGTGAAACGCCCGAGCGTGTGGCCCGCATGTACGTCGAATTGTTTTCCGGATTGCGGCAGGATCCGCGCGTCTTGCTGCAAAAGACCTTTCGCGAGAAATATGATGAAATCGTCCTGGTCAAGGACATCGAATTTCAAAGCCTTTGCGAACATCACCTGTTGCCGTTTTTGGGCAAAGCTCATGTCGCCTATTTGCCCGACGGCAAGATTGTCGGTCTGAGCAAGCTGGCTCGGGTAGTCGAAGCGCTGGCACGCCGGCCGCAAGTCCAGGAACGTTTAACATCCCAACTCGCCGAGATCATCATGACCGAGTTGCAGCCCAAGGGAGTCGGCGTCGTCATCGAAGCCGAACACACCTGCATGACGATTCGCGGCGTTCGCAAACCTGGGAGCATGTGCACGACCAGCGCTATGTTGGGTATTTTCCGCGACAATCCGAAGACGCGTGCGGAACTAACGGCGCTCATCTACGGCAGAGGAAAGTAGGGGAACTGTCAGAATCAACCGGCACTGGGATGCCAAACGAGAATTTCCCCTTTCCCCGGTACCGCGGTATCGCCGCTGTACCGATGATAGACGCCTTGGCTGTCGTCGATCGGCAGCGACAGTCCGAAGGAAGCAAGAAACCTGGCATAAACGCGGAGAAACGTAGGAACATAGGCGCAGGCGAAGCAGAAGGTCGGCATCAACGGAATGGAAGCCAACGAGATGATCGTGCCCCGTTTCATCCAGGCGCCGGTGCGGATTTCGGCTCCTCCGAGCAAGACGATGGTGCCGCCAAGCATTTGCAGTCCGGCGAAATCGCGGACTGGCCCCTGGACGGCAATGATGCCTCGCTTCATGCGCATGCCGATTTCGACCCCTGCTGATCCGCGAACGAGGATGGTGCCGCCGTTCATGCCGGCTCGGCTGCCGCGGTAAGCAGCGCCAATTTGCCCGCCTGCGTTGCCGCCAATACGAATCAAACCGCCCTTCATCTCGCCGCCGATCCAATCCGATGCGTTGCCGGTCACTTCGATTTCGCCCCCTTTCATGTAGGCGCCGAGATGCATACCGGCATCGCCGACGATGCGGATTTTGCCTTGCGTCATTTCTCGGCCGATCCATTTTACCCGTGAAAGATCGCCGTGAATCTCCAGGTCGGCACTCGCTTCACCGTCAACGTCGAAGAATTCGTCGAGTCGCAATCGCCGCTTCCCATGATAAACAGGCAGCGAACGAATCTCGCCATGCGACAGCGCGCACACTACGTCGGGAGACAAACACTCGGCTTCGAGCGGGACTGTCGGCTGTCTCTTTAACGTGAAACGAATCATGCCTGCTCACATTCAAGGACTTCGGCGTGTTCCAGGCGGTCCAATTCAACCGGATAATTTTCGAATGACATCGTGTAATATTGCTGGAAAAACGGCCGAAGGTAATCTTCAATCGCGATATCGAACCGCGGACGAATGACAAACTCTCGGCCGTCCACCACACTGCGGACGTCCCCTTCCTCCACAACGATTTCTCCCCCCTTGATGACATAACGGGGGTAGCGAAACAGAAGTTCGCCGTCCGGTTTTTCCTGGTAAATCGCCACGTCGGCATCGGCCCCGACGCCCAGATGCCCCTTGTTGGCAAGTCCCAGTGCCCGCGCCGGACCTGCCGAGGTAATGATGGCAATTTCGTAAAGCGTATATTCGCGATCGATGTCTTGAAGCACGATGCGTTTCTGGGCTTTGGCGGGCAGCTTCTTGATGCAGTCCCGACGAAAATCCGCATTCATCAACAAGTGGATGATTTCCGGATAACGCCAGAAACAGGCACCGTTGGGATGGTCGGTCGTCAGGTGGACGCGCCAAGGGTCGTCGATAAGCAGAAGCAGTTCCAAACCGACCGCCCATTGGACGGCATTGACCAGGTTGTTTCCTTTGTATGTGTAAGGGACGATACCGCAGCCTGTTTCATTTTCGACGTCGAGATTGCCCCATTTTTGACCCGTTAATTGGTAAAGCAAATGCTGCCACGGGCCGTCCGCGGTGATGGTAACCGCGTTGCCGAACAAAACCGCACCCGCGTCGGTTGTAAGGTTTTTCTGGCGGTTGAAATGTTCGGCGAGTCGGGCAGCTTCTGAACGCATGGTATGCCAGTCGTCACCGCCGTAGGCGTGGAACTGCAAATGGGCCAGATGGCCGCGATGACCATTAAGCACATTCATCGTTTCGATCGTCGTGGCGACGTTGCCGGGAGCGCCGAGGTTGTTGCAATGGAGGTGGACAGGATGAGGCAACTGCAACTCGTCGGCGATTCTTGCCAGGTTGGCGATGATCGTCGCCGGGGTCACTTTGCTGTAACCTTCGACTGGTTCGTGGAGGTTTTTGGCGTCTTTGCCCCACTTCCAAGCGGCGACGCCTCCCGGGTTGACGGCTTTGATGCCGTACGCTTTGGCGGCCCAGATCAGCCAGGCGACCACTTGTTTGGCCCGTTCCGTTTCGCCCGTTTCCAGCAAGTCCAGGAGAATCTCATTGTTTGCCATCAAAAGGCAGGAAGTCTTGTCGACGATGGGTGTATCGCGAAGTTCTTCATGGGTATGCTTGGCGGAGATGACCGGAACGGCGGCTTCGTTGACGGTTGTGAAGCCCATGCCGGCATAGAGGTAGCCGGTGGCGAACGTGGTTGGAGTCGGCCCGCCGATGCCGGCGCGGCGTTCGACGGAGTGCATGAAAGCCGAGGCGGCCCGCTGGTTTTCCGGCGTCATGGCGCGGGCGAAATTCAGTGCGGCACCCGCAACGTGCGTATGCACGTCCACCCCGCCGGGAAATACGATCATGCCGGTGGCGTCGATCGTCTTGCCGCCGTCGACATTCGCAACAATCTTGCCATCGGCAATGCAAATATCCTTGACGACACCATCGATGCCATTAGCTGGATCGTAAACTTTTCCGCCCGCGATGCGAAGCATGGCTAAGGACTTCCTTCTCTGCTTTTCAATTGGGTTCGCAATCGGCATCGATGACATTTCCGATCGCCTTGATGACGCTGCGCAAAGCCGAGTCATCAAGAGTGCCGATCGGTTTTGCATCGAGGACATCCTTGCCAACAATGAAAATATTCTCGCATTGCGCCACACAGTCCTTCGTAAAGCCGAATTCTCCAGCACGAAACCGGACACGGAGTGCTAGCGTCGAACGGACAGCCAACCTCTGCGATGTGCACAAGACCGAGACGGCACGGTCACCGCGATTGAGTGCCTCTCGAGATACGATAATGATGGGACGACGATTCGCCTCGCCAAGGTCAGCCATATAAACCTCACCTGGATTCATGGCTAGTAGGGGTTGTCTTTGGCGACCTTGGAAGCCTGCTTCTGCGAGTACCGGAGAACTGCCGACTGTTCAAGCTCGTCTTCGACTATCGGTTGGTATTTGTAGGCAGCGAGTCTGCTCCGAGCAATCTCTAATTCTTCCTCGGTGAAGAAGGAATGGAATTCCGGATGATCGTAAATGAGCGCTTCCGCTGTCAGGTCCAGTCGGCCGCATTCCCACATTGCCGTATATCCCTCTGAAACCCCCTCGGCATGCAGAACACGGCGAGCGGTTTCAAGACCGCGGTGCTCGGCGAGCATCTGAAAAAACCGAGTTGCGTTATAATTCGCTTCCGACTTTGCGCGGCGGTAGATTTCGAGCATTGCCGCATCAAATTGCTCTTCAATCGACTGCGTCTGCATTTGCATCTCACCAAGAAAGAGCAGGTCGAGTTCGCTTGCCATCTGCACGAGAAATCCTGCCCATTGATTGTATCGTCAAAAAATCAATCAGACCAGCCTGCGCTTCCCATTCGAATTCGGCAGCCAGGGCGGTTTGCCTTGCACGGCCTGGCGAATGCGCCGGACGATTTCCTCGTCAGTCGGATAGGGCGACTTGAGGGGCGGGCGCAGCGGCAATGGGACCTCATCCATGCGGTAGGCCGTTCCCGGCGCACTAATACCTGTCGCTGCTGTCGTAATGTGAACGCGAGCGAGTTGGCTGGTGTGCGTCACCTTCGGGTCGAGAACGATCGTCGGAATCCGAGCGAGATGGTCGATAGCCGGCTGCGGCATGGTCGCACCCGGATCGGCGCCCAAAATCAGAGCGGCATCATTGTCGCCGCGCAACAACAGGTCAACCGTAGAGAACTCGCCCGGATTGAACCTCGGATATCCCCGGCAAAGATTGACGCCGAATGGATAGCCGGTTGTCCAACGAATAACCATATCGGAACCGGTAACGTTGCCGTGCCCGCGCATCGGCATGGCCACGAACTTCGTGAAAGCGTTGAGTTCGGCAACGAGTGTCAATACCGAGGCAGAATTCATATGTTTGCCGCGTGTCATCGACAGCCCCATGCCGAAAAACAGTACGCCGAAGCGAGCCTTTTTCAAAATGCCGGCGAAATCTTGCAGCTGTTCGAAAGTAAGTCCGGTTTCCACGAGGCGGTCTTTGTCGACGCGCTGGTTTTTGATCAAGGCGCGAAGAGCGGTGACGACTTCAAAATCCTTGCCCGGGCGAACCTGCAAAAACAGGTCGGCGGCCTTGACACTTGGCGTTTCCCGGATATCGACGAGTACCATCGTTCGGTCTTTTCGCCCGTTGGGGACAAACTTGCCCTTTGGCATGAGGCTGTATTTGGTGAAATGCCTGGGATGACACTCCGCCGGGTTGCCCCCCCAATAAATGATCAAATCTGCCCGGTTCTTGACTTCGCCGAGCGTACACGACACCTTTCCGCCCAACTGGGCGGCAATTTCCGTTGGCCCGTGTCACAACGACGTATGGCTGTCGATGACGCCGCCAATGATTTCCGCAAGGTGCACTGCCTCGCGTTGCGTTTCGCAGGTCACGTTGCTCAAACCATAGACCAGCGGCATGTCCGCGCGATAAAGAAACTCGGCTGCCTTTTCAATCGCTTCGTCGACGCTCGCCGGCTTGCCATCGATCAACGCATCGGGATAAAGACGCTCAGCAGTATGATGTTTGAACCAGGCCTCTCCCAGAATGCAGGCCCGTTTCGTCTTGACGATGCGCTCGTGGTTGGCGTGCAACTCGATATCGTCGCACACGCAGCCGCAAAAGGTGCACGTCGCGTTCTTCACGACGTTAAGTTCCATGCTTCTCTCCTGCTTGCTGCTCGCTTTGGGTGGATAAAGTTTCGCCCGAACTGGACGGCAAAATGAACGTTCAGCCCAACGCCCGGCCATGATGACTTCCACGGATTCGCCGCGGTTGAAACCGGCCAGGCTCGATTTCTTCCCACGCTGCCGGGCGCGCCGGCGGGGTGGCTTCACCCTCGGCGTTTGCTTTTTCGAATGCGCTTTGTGTCGACATGGTCATCCTCTCACTGCCGGTCCTGCGGTGGTAAAGGCTCGATTTCCACTTCCCATCCCTTTGAAAGAGGCATTCCCGTGCCATCTGTTCCGCCGCCCATCAATCGGCACGTGGGCGGCCCATACGGCACGAACAGCATCCCCTGCGGCACGTTGCCTTGTTTGCACTGGAAGATCGCTTCGCCAAATGCCGATCGCGCTCGGACACTCTGCCCCTCCGCGATTCCTAATTCCCGCATATCATCGGGGTTCATCGTCACGGTTTGGACGATCGCTCGGTATTCGTCGCTTTCCTTCCCTATATTGATTTGCTGTCCTTGTTTGCTGGTTCGACCTGCATTCATCAAAAAGCGTTTGGTTGCCATTGTCACCTCGACCTGCGTACCAATGCACCTGGCACATTTTAGAATGACGGCCGAGGTGAGCAAAGGCAATCCATTGTGCCCCAGCCTGCACTATTTCAGGCGTTTGATCTTGATGTTTCGGTACATCACCACCGCGCCGTGATCCTGAAAGCCGATGTGCCCTTCCCTTTTGAAATCCTTGAGAGCCGTCCTGAATTTGTTTTTGCTGCCGTCGGGGTTCATTCGCGGTGTTGTCCATTTATCCAAATCCATGTCCACGATTTCCGTGCCGTTCATGGCAACTTTGATCCGGTTATCGATGCAGGTGATGACCAGGCGATTCCAGTCGTTTCGTTTGGCGACGTTTTTGGTTGGGGCGACGAGATCATAAATGGCGCCGACGCTGTGCTTGCCGGGTTTTCCAGACGGGGGATTGTCGATTTGGATTTCGATGCCAGTCTGGACGTTGTCTTTAGGGTTGTCAGTGCGAATGAAAACACCGCTGTTGCCGGTGGTCTTGAATTCGAGATCAAGAATGAAATTGGCAAAGCGTTCTTTCGTCCAAATGTCGCCGGCACGTTCGGCACGTACCATGGCACCATCTTTCACCACCCAGCCTTTGCCGGGTGCTTTGCCATTTCGATCTTGCCAACCTTCGAAATTCTTGCCGTTAAACAAGAGCTCGAACCCCTTGTCGTCATCTGCATAGGATTGGGCGACAGCACAAAGGAGGACGACGACACCTGTTTTCAGGATGCGGTTTTTCATGGAAGAGACCTCAAAGGTAATTGAGAGAAGCGGAAACAAAAAAACCAGAAACTAGAACGCGAGACCTCGGCTCGATTCTAGTTTCTGGTTCGGCGACATTCAACCAGGCGGGCTTACTTGTTGAAGATGAACTCCTTGGTGTTCAACAGAGCCCAAATAATGTTTTCGTACGCCAACTTCTTGTTGGACGCATGTTTTTCGATGTGGGCCAAGGCTTTGTCGAGTTGTTCTTTGGTCGGTTTGTGAGCAAAGGCCCAATAGAACAGTTCTTCGACCTTTTCGGCATCAGGTCGCTTGTCTTTGGCAAGCAGGTCGGCCCGGCCACCCGCACGGGCGATCTTGTTCTGCACTTCATCCGAATTCAAAAGATGCAGTGCCTGGGCCAGGTTCGCTTCGCTTACTCGTTCGCATTCGCACGCACTGATGCCCTGTGGTCGACCGAATACGTCCAAGAAGTAGGACTGGTAGGACGAATCCGGCAACATGATCGCGCGGTTGGGAGCGTAGCGATCCTGCGGCAAGCCGTTGAAGGTTGTGAAACTGTTGGTGACCTGGCAAACGGCATCAAAGAGCACTTCAGCTGTCATTCGCTTCGGATAATACCGAGCGTATGCCTGTTTGTCGTGTTTGTTAAACTCGTTAGGCGTCGAACTTAACTGGTAGGTCCGGCTCTTGCAAATCGTCCGGATCAGATGTTTGAGGCTGAACTTGTTCTTAATCAGGTCCTCGGCCAAGGCATCTAACAGTTCCGGATTCGATGGCGGATTGGTCACGCGCATGTCATCCAGGGGATCGACAATTCCACGACCGAAGAAGTGAGCCCAGTAGCGATTGACAACCGCACGTGCAAAGAACGGATTGTTTGGATTGGCCATCCAGTCAACCAGTCTTTGCCTCGGGTCTTCACCGCTTGGCACCTCGATGGGGTCATCGTCAAGGGGTTTCAACGGGGCGACTTCGTTGTTCTTCTTGTTGCGGACACTGCCACTCGCCATCGTGTAGATGGTTAGATCCTGTTGTACCCGATTATTCTGGACGCTGCCAGGACGCGGAATCGTCTTGCGCCCGACACGTCCATAAAACGCGGCCAGTCCCCAGTAATCATCCTGGCTCCATTTTTCATAGGGATGGTGGTGGCATTGAGCGCAAGCCAATCTCTGCCCGAGGAATACCTGGGCCATGTCGTCGACGAACTGTTCCGGGCGTGTGATCGTCTTGTACCAAACCACTGGCGCGTGCCGAGTCTCGTCGCCCGTGGCTGTCAAGATGCCCCGAACGAATTCGTCATATGGCATGTCGCTGGCAATGGCATTGCGAATCCACGAGTGGAAAGCGAACGTGCCACTTGCGGCGTTCGCCTCATTCTGCGGGCGACGAACATGCAGAATATCCGCCCATTTTTTCGCGAAGTAGTAACTGTATTCTCGGGTTTCAAGCAACTCGTCAACCAGCTTATCCCGTTTATGCGGATCTTTATCAGCAACGAATTGATGCACTTCGTCGGGCGTCGGCAGGGTTCCCGTGATGTCCAGATACACTCGGCGAATAAATTCTTCATCGCTGCAAAGAGGAGAAGGCATCAATCCCAGCTGCTGCCATTTGTTGTGGGTATGCCTGTCAACGAGCGTCTGGTAAGGAAATTCATAATTTGGCACCTTCAGCCCTGTGGGAACGGTGGCACGGAAAACCGTGACATGACCCTGGTAGCGTGCCATGATGGCGGCTTCACCACTCATGTTCAGCGTGTGCACCAGGCCTTCTTCGTCGACGACAGCAACCTCCGTATCGTTGCTTTCGTACTGGGCACGGCGGGTGATGTCTTCGACTGTGCCATCCGTGTAGTGCGCATAGACCGCAAACTGCTGTTTATTGTTGAATGTCATGATCCGGTGCTGGGGATAAATGCTGATTTTTTCTACCACCGGATCATCGGGGCTGCCAAACGGCATACCAGACGCGATCCAACGCCGAATAAGCCGATATTCGTCTGATCCGACTTCCATTCGTTTTCCACCAGCGTGAGCGACGGCACCCACCGCTTTGAGAAGCAACAGGCTGTTTTCTGGAGAAGCAGGGAACAGACGACGGCCACGCCCTTCTTTGACCAGAGCTGCGTAATCGAAATCCGGCTCGAATCCAAGCAACGAAAGCTTGAACCCGTTTTGGCCGCTCGCCTTGCCATGGCAACCGCCGGAATTGCAACCGAGCTTGGTGAAGATCGGCACAATCTGGTTGCCAAAATTGATCGGCAGATCGACGTCCGCTTTTTCGACCTTGACGTTGATCGACACTTTTTTGCCGCCGAATTCGGCCGTCACCGTAGTGCTGCCGTTGGCAAGCGGGATCACACGTCCAGTGCTGGTCACCCGAACGATCTTATCATTCGCTGGCTCATATTTGGCATTCGTGGTCAAATCCTGCAGCCGGCCACTGGTCAGTTTGGCAGTCAGGATCAGCTGCTTGGCGTCATCTCGCCCGATCAGGCTGATTTCCTTGGGGCTGACCGACAATTCTTGAATCTCGGCCGGCGCTGGCAACTTGACTTCTTGTGTCGGCTTTTTGCCCGTGTCGTACAGATCAGCGTTCGCCTGTCCTGCGAAGACGAGGGCCGCCAAGGCCAACAGGACCGGCTTGGTAGTGTGTTTCCAAGACATAGGAGTTCCCCCCTACAAGGTTAAGGTAGGACCGAAAAATGGTAGGCTGCTAAGGTAAGTATAGGCTATTGTGGCGGAGTCCTTCCCAGAAAGCAACTGGTTTTTTTAATTTTGTCCCAACTGCCAAAGGTGGCCGACGTCCAAAAATCGCGCTGAACCCTCGGCGAAAAAGTCCGTAACCATCGAATCCTCTTGAAAGTTGGCCGCATGTCGATGTGCATCGAACCATACATTAGCGTTCCATTCATTCGGCAAGACAAATCAAAACCGAGGTTTGACGCCGTTGGTTGATGGCGAGATACTAAGGCAGACTGGAACGTTGATTTTTTCGACTGAGGGAACAAGCCATGAATCGTTTTCGAGTGCACTTATCGCTTTTCTTTTTGGCCGTGCTAGTCCTGATGCCGGCAGTGACCAGGGCTGAGGATCGCTCGAGGCCACCGAATATCGTATTCATCCTTGCCGACGATTTGGGTTACGCCGAACTCGGTTGCTATGGACAAAAAAAGATTCGCACGCCCAATCTCGATCGCCTGGCCTCGCAGGGGATGCGCTTTACGCAGGCCTACTCGGGCAATGCTGTCTGCGCTCCTTCACGCTGTGTGTTGATGACCGGAAAACACCCGGGACATGCCTGGGTCCGAACCAATCGCAGCGCCAAACCCGAAGGGCAGGAACCGATTCCCCCGGAAGAAATTACGATTGCCGAGATTCTGCGCGATCATGGTTATAAAACCGGCGCCTTTGGCAAATGGGGACTTGGCCCTCCGGCGTCGATGGGGGATCCGCTTAACCAGGGATTCGATCGCTTCTTCGGCTATAACTGCCAGGGGCATGCCCATAGCTACTATCCGTCGTATCTCTGGAGCAATGACAAACGCATCAAGCTCAACAACGATCCGCCCGTCCCTGGTCATGCCTCTCTCCCTAAAGGGGCCGACCCCAACGATCCGAAAAGCTACGAGCGTTTTAAGGGAAAAGACTACGCTCCCGACCGCATCAACAAGCAGGTTCTCGACTTCATTCGTACCCACAAGGAGGAACCATTCTTCCTTTATTATCCTTCTATCATTCCGCACGTTGCCTTGCATGTCCCCGACGAAGACCTCAAACCGTATCTGGCTTTGAAGTGGCACGACCCCCCGTTTACTCGCGCGAAAGGATACGGCTATACGCCGCATTTCACGCCGCGGGCCGCTTATGCGGCAATGATCTCGCGACTCGACCGATATGTTGGCAATGTCCTTAAACTCCTGGATGAACTCCAACTTGCCGACAACACCGTCGTGTTCTTCAGCTCTGACAATGGCACCACGACCCTGAAACAAGAAGTGGATTACGAATTCTTCGAAAGCGTCGGCCCCTTGCGCGGTTTGAAAGGCTCGCTATATGAAGGAGGCATTCGCGTGCCGTTGATCGTGCGCTGGCCGGGAAAAGTGAAACCAGGCACTGTCTCTGATCGGATTGTCGGATTTGAGGACATTTTGCCAACGCTGGCTGAAATCGCTGGCGCCAGCAAACGCGTCCCCAGGAACATCGATGGCATCAGCTTCGTTCCGACTTTGTTAGGCAAGAAGCAGCCACCCCGAGAATTCCTCTATCGCGAGTTCCCCAGTTATGGCGGACAGCAATCCATTCGTGTTGGCAAATGGAAAGCCATTCGTCGGAACCTCTTGAAAAACCCGAACGCTCCGATCGAGCTTTACAACCTGGAAGAGGATGTCGGCGAATCGAAGAACGTCGCCGACAAGCATCCACAAATCGTCGCCAGGCTCAGCGAATTGATGCGACGAGAACATACACCGTCGAAAGTATTCCCTTTCAAAGCACTCGACCGCTGATTGCGAAGCGTCTTCTGGCCAACCCATGGACCGGTTCTCCAACCAGGACCGGTCCCCCTTCGCACCTTCCTTTGGGTTTTGTTGAGGAGATCATGGCATGCGCGCTCCACTCGCATTCTTCGGAGTTCTGCTAATCGGCTGGCCGGTCTGGTCTCAAAATCATCAACCGACCGCCCGCCGGGAACCGTTTTTTCAGGATATGAATTATCGCTGCATCGGACCGTTTCGCGGTGGGCGTTCGTGTGCCGTCTGCGGTGTGGCGAACAATCCGCTCTTGTACTATCTCGGCAGCACTGGTGGCGGGGTCTGGAAATCGACCAACGGAGGAGCCACCTGGGAAAATATTTCCGATGGTTTCTTTGGCGGTTCCATCGGCGCCGTTGCAGTCGCGCCGTCGGATGCCAATGTCATCTATGTCGGAGGCGGTGAAGAGACACTACGCGGCAATGTGTCCCACGGTTACGGCATGTGGAAATCCACCGATGCAGGCAAGACCTGGAAATCGATCGGTCTCAAAGATTCTCGTCATATCGCCCGCGTTCGTGTCCATCCGCAGAATCCCGATATCGTCTATGCCGCCGTCATCGGACACCTTTTCGGACCGAATAAAGAGCGAGGCGTGTTTCGCAGCAAGAACGGGGGAAAGACCTGGCAGAAAATTCTTTTCGTCAACGAAGAAGTCGGCGCTGTCGATCTCATCCTTGATCCCAATAATCCTCGCATTCTTTACGCATCCACTTGGCGCGTCAAACGGACGCCGTACAGTTTCTCCAGTGGCGGTCCCGGATGTGGCCTCTATAAAAGCGTCGATGGTGGCGACCATTGGACCGAAATCTCTCGCAATAAGGGATTGCCAGAGGGGACGCTTGGCATCATTGGCGTCACGGTCTCTCCGGTCGATCCGAACCGTGTCTGGGCCATCGTCGAAGCCGAGGATGGAGGCGTTTTTCGTTCCAACGATGCTGGCGAAACGTGGGAACGTGTCAACAAGGAGCGGAAACTTCGCCAACGTGCCTGGTATTACAGCCGGATTTACGCCGGACCCAAGAACGTCGATGAAGTTTACGTGCTGAATGTTCGCTTCTGGCGTTCGCGAGATGGAGGCAAAACCTTTCAGCACATACCAACCCCGCATGTCGATCATCATGATCTGTGGATCGCACCAGAAGATCCCCGACGAATGATTATCGCTGACGATGGCGGGGCGCAAGTGACTTTCGATGGAGGCAAAACCTGGTCGACGTACCACAACCAGCCGACGGCACAATTTTATCGCGTCACTACCGACAACCATTTCCCTTATCGCGTTTTGGGAGCCCAGCAAGACAATTCCACCGTGCGCATCCTGCACCGGAGCGACCGCTCAACCATTACGGAACGGGATTGGGAACCTTCCGCGGGGGGAGAAAGCGGCCACCTGGCCCCCAAACCCGACGATCCGGACATCGTTTTCGGCGGCTCGTACGCTGGTTACCTGACAAGGGTAAACCACCGAACCAAAGAAGTGCGCAACATCACGATCTGGCCTGATGATCCGCTTGGCCACGGGGCTAAAGACTTGAAGTACCGATTTAATTGGAACTTCCCCCTTTTTATCTCGCCGCACGATCCGAAAACGCTGTATGCCGCAGGCAACGTTCTTTTCAAGTCCACCAACGAAGGACAATCATGGGAGCGAATCAGCCCTGACCTGACACGCAACGACAAATCCAAGCTCGGATCATCCGGCGGACCGATCACCAAAGACAATACCACCGTCGAATACTATTGCACGATCTTTGCCGCATTGGAATCGCCCCACGAGCAGGGCACCATCTGGTGCGGTTCTGACGACGGACTCCTGCATCTTACCCGAGACGGCGGCAAGAACTGGCGACTGGTTACTCCTCCCGATCTCCCCGAATGGTCTCAGATCAACAGTATCGAAGCCCATCCCACCGAAAAAGGAGGACTTTATCTCGCTGCCACCCGCTACAAACTCGACGACTTCCGCCCGTTCTTGTACAAGACAACGGACTACGGCAAAACCTGGAAGAAAATTACCAAAGGCATCGCTGACGATCACTTTACGCGCGTCATCCGTGCCGACCCCAAACGCAAAGGACTGCTATATGCCGGCACCGAAAGCGGCATCTATATCTCATTCGACGACGGCGCGAACTGGCAACCGTTCCAGCAGAATCTCCCGATCGTTCCGGTCACCGATTTGGCTGTAAAAAACAATGACCTGATCGTTGCTACGCAAGGACGTTCCTTCTGGATTCTTGATGATTTGACGCCGCTTCATCAACTAACGCCGGAGGTACGCAAAAAAGAGGTGCATTTGTTCCGTCCCCGCCCGACCTATCGGTTGCGTGGCGGCTGGACCAAAACCCCTTCCCTCACGGAAGGCCAAAACCCGCCACCGGGCGTTTTGATCTGGTTTTATCTCAAGGAACTACCCGACAAAGATCAGGAAGTCATCATCGAAATCCTCGATGCCAGAGGTAAACCTGTCCGCAGATTCTCCTCCAAGGCTAAGGAGGAAGACTCCCGCGTCGACGTCAAGAAGGGAATGAACCGGTTTGTTTGGGATATGCGCTATCCCAAAGCCGAGTCGTTCGATGGCCTCGTTTTTTGGGCCGGCACTTTGCAGGGTCCGAAAGCGGTGCCCGGTACCTATCAGGCAAGATTGACGGCAGGTGCGGAACAACAGCAGGTTTCATTTCAAATTCTGCCCGATCCTCGCTCCAGTGCCAGTCCCGATGATTTTCAGGCGCAATTCGAATTCCTCTGGCAGGTACGGAACAAATTGAACGACATGACGCGGGCTATCAAGCGCATTCGCCGCCTCCGCGTCCAGCTCTCAGCTCTTGCCGAGCGTTTGCAAGACAATGAAAGGTACAGCGACGCCGTGGCCCCCTGCAAGAAACTGATCGAAAACTTGACGTCGATCGAAGAAGCGCTCTACCAGACAAAGAACGAGAGTCCCCAGGACCCGTTGAATTTTCCAGTCCGGCTCATGAACAAACTAGGCGGACTGGCCAGCGTCGTGGGGATGGGCGACAACCGTCCCACGGACCAGGCTATCCGGGTCAAAGAGGAATTGGTTCAGCAGATCGATGCCGAATTGGCCAGGTTTGACAAGATTACAAGCAAGGAGATTCCATCCTTCAATCGGCTGCTGGAAAAACTGAAAGTGCCGCGCGTCTTTGCCGAGGCGCCCTGAGGCAAAATACTCGCGGCACTCTTTCAGAACGACTGCTCGTGGCTTAGTCGACAATCATGTAATAGGGAACCACGACATTATTGTCTCGAGGCTCCCACGTCGGCTGTGGGCCGGGGTTGCCAGGCATGGTCGCATAGATGGGAAAGCCTGGCGAATGAGTTTTTTCGAATTTTGCCGTGAAGGAACCACCGTTGACAGCCAGCACGATAATCGTCTCGGCATTGGCGCCACTATCAACGGTGAGAATCGTCCCCACGTCGATGTTGCTCATGGACGCAGGCGTTACGGTGGCAAACCCTCTGGAAGGCACGCCATTGGTTGCGGTTGTCAAGGGCGCTGTGTTGGCAATCGTCAGTGCCGAGCGGTCAACGATGGCGAACATGTGGTGACGAATGTTCTGTCCCGTGGCTGCACCGATTTCAGCTCCCAGACGGACCGGCAACGTTGAATCGTCGATCACTTCGAAGAAGCCGACCGTCACCCAGACCGCGAAGACGTTGCTGCGTGTTGTGACATTGCCATAGATTTTGTTGAGCAACTGGTTGCGGATATAGGGATGAGTGCCTGGTGGCAGAGACTGGTTTTCGAACAAGCGTGGCGAACTCAGCCCTCCTCCTGGCGAGTTGGGGCGCAGGAAGGTGTCGTCCAGTCCGCTGCCGACGGGATACTGCGGATCCCCTGGCGGGACGAAGGCTGAGGCCAGGCCGCGGAACGGGCGATCGTCCGCCGTCCCGGGCGCGTTGTCGGTGCCATTGCGCAACTGCCGCAAGCGGTTGAAAATGTTATTAACAGCGGTCATATCGAAGCTTGGCGAGTTCGCCTGCTGCGGGTCGCACAAAGCCCGGAATGTTTCCGCATCCCAGATGGTATTGATGTTGATCTTCCCCGGAATGCGGCCTCCCACCTCGACACTCGCGGAACGCGTCTTGCATTCAAGAAACTCGAACACGCGGTACACACGGCGCTGTTCATCGAACCACGGCACCCGGTGCAAGAATCGTTCGTTCGGTTGGAGGGTTTTGTCGTTGTTGACATCGACCATGAATTGCTGGGTCAGTTCATGCGGTTTGAAGCCGCATACTTCGAGCAATTCCATTGGGCTGACCAGCTGGCGATTCAGATGCACCAGCCAATCGAACGGCCGAATCAGGGTCTGTCCTGCGGCTGTTGGGTTAACAGGGGGAGAACCTTCAATGGAGTTGTGCCGGAAGAAGGTATGTTGCGGCTGGCCGGGTAGAGGTGGATTCGGCGCCTGGTCGCGCTGTTCCGATCTGTGAGCGGAATAGGGTTGTCGCCGACCGACCGAACGCCGCTGATCGACGGGAATCTTGGGCATGTGCATACCCATGTCATCGGCCTTGATTCCATCGAAAGAAGGTACATCCTCGATGTAATCGATGGTCACATACGGATTGTAATTTGGCTGGGTTGGATCGTTTTGCGGCGGCAAGCCGGGGCAGGCCAAACGTCGGAGCAGGATGGTATGCTTGGGCAAGTTGTTGAAGTCGATGGCGTTTTTCACCTCTTTATACATCATCGCACTCCGACGACCGCCGATTGTCGTTTCCTTGACTCGGAGCGTTGGCGTCGGCGACGTCATCGGGGGATTCATGTCGTCGATTGGAAAATCGACATCGACAGGACCCAGCAGGTAGAACCCCTGGTTGTCGCCGTCGGGACCACTGAAGGCGCCATTGGACGCACGCACCACGTTGATGTCGACCCCCATCTTGGGTGGCTTCATCATGTCGAAATCGTAGTCGGCGACCTCGAGCTTGACGGCGGTTGGATCGGGATCGCCCAAGGAATTCGAGTGGTCGCGCATGTTGGGCAGCGATCCCTTGGCGACGACCACGGTATAGGCAGCGTATTTATTGGGGTTGCCTGGGTCCACTTGCAAGCGGGCCGAACCGTCATCCGAGCTATCGGTTCGGCAGGGGTTGTTCATCGGATTGTGCAATTCGACCCAGAAGTTCACAAAGTAATCGTTCTGGGCCGGTCCCATCGGCAAGCCGGGGTCCGTTGGATCGTTGGTGATTTCGCAATAAGCTTCGTTGAGGACGAGCCGGGGAACTTCGACGCCGAAGACCCACTCGTTGCCGGCAGGATTCCACTGGAAGGGGGTCATATAATCGTCTTCGTCGCGGAAATCGACGATATTGACAGCGAGTTGGGCCAGCCAGCGAACGGCGTCCTTTTCTGGACCAACGGCGGAAGCAGGGTCCGCGGCCCCTGTGACCTGGCGAAGGCGGTCGAAGATTTCTCTTGCCAGGCTTTGGCGATCTTTTGTAGCCGTGTCGTATGCCGCCATATCGGTGATTCGTCCAGTGGCATTGCGAGGTGGATAAGGGGCAAGATCGCGATTCAAATCGATTCGTCCTCGCGACGCGCTCGCTGCCCGCCAGCCGGAATCGAATTCGCTATTCGGCGGTGGGGCAGTATAGTTGGTCGGGAAGTTGAACGTTCCCCCTCGGGGCGCCCAGGTGAGCGGATCGTTCGGGTTAAAGGCCGCCAACTGGTAAGGCGCAGAGGTCGGATCCCAGATCCAAGGCGTAATGGCCGGGTGATCCAGATCGAAACTCCGGGTGGTCACCAGGCGTCGGCGCCGGCCGCCGGCCGCGGTGAAATTGGTGGGACACAATTTGCCCAAATCGGACTTGAGAAGGTCTGTAGTAGACGAGGCGTCGCGCAAAAGGCCCATCATGTTGGAGTCATCGAAAACGCGGTCGTCACCAGCCGGTGAAAAGATATCGAAGAGCATGGGGTGGTTGCTTCGTTCCGCGGCACTGGCATTGCCCCAGCCGCCAGGATAGGTGGGGAAAGCAGAGAAATTGCCATTGCCAGGCAGCTGCAAGGCCTGAGTGGGCGAATTGCCTCCAGTCTCATCGACTCCGTCGAAATCGAATTGGCCAAAGAACCAGGCGGGCCGATCGGCAGGAGCGGAACTGCCAGCGCTGCCGGGTTGGTTGTCATTTCCGTAGCGTCCTCGGACCGTGCCATTCCCGTTGAAAATGTTGCGCCACTCGCTGCCATTGGCGTTCAGGATTTGGCTCACGCTGACCGACCAGGGACCGAATCCCTGGTTGGAACGATGCGTCAGCCCTTGGCCGCGGTGATTGCCATGAATGTTGATGTTGATTCGGTTATCCAGGTCGATCACGAGAGGAGCGAAGAGGGGCACGAACTTTCGGCCATCGGGAAGGGTCTGCACGGGATAGCCGAGCGAAAGCCAGACACTGTCGTTGCCGCCAGGGCCGCCGACCAGGTTCTTGACATCGCCGCCGTTGCCCGGCAACGGAAAGCTCGGACTCATCTCGAATTGACGAAAACGCAGTGATTTGTATTTGAGCGACGGATCATTGACTCCCATGCCCCAGTTGGGATTGGCAGGGTCAAGCGGGCCGATGCCTGTGTAGCTGCGATGATACGACGGAATCAAAACATTGCCGTTGGCGTCGACGGCCGCCAGGCACATCATGTTCAAATCCGGATAGGTATACGAGGGGTTGAAGCCGCCAGCGAACGGGCCGCGTGCCCCGCCGGGAGCACGCCAGCCTTCCCGCTCAGGATCGTGCATCTGCCCGTCCGTCTGGAAATAAACGTAGTTGACGAGGTTGTATTCGTCCTGGCCGCCCCACCACGCAGCATGACGCCGACCAACGCCGTTAAATGCGGCCGTGTTGTTGCCTGCGTCGTTGTAGCCGAACATGGTTCGGGCCAGGCTATGGCCGCGCAACGCCGATTGCGAGCCTCGCTGGTCATCAGGAAGGTCATAAATGAATTGGCGGAGGAATTCCGCTAGCAAGATGTCGGGGGGGATGTCTGCTGCCATGGTGGGCGAATCGGTCTTAGTCTCTGCTTCGCGGAATATGCGGGCAGCATCCGCCTTGGACTGGGCGTACATCACGAAAGCGATACCGACTACCGCGAACAGCGCAAGAAGGGCTAGCACCACCAACAGGATGACGCCGCGCCGCGGTGCAAGACAAAGCCGGTTCATGATCGGACTCCTCAAGGTTTCTTCGTTAACGCATTCGTGTTCAAGCCAATGCCACAACCAACTTGCGCCTCGTTTCCTACATATCTTGAATGATGGTTATTTGCCGCGATTGCTCGGTAATCATGTCCCAAACCCTCAACGTGATCTCGATCGCACGAATCGGAAATGGGGGGCTGTTTCCCGTGTCGTAATTGGGGATGAACTGGAAATCGCTTCCTTTGTCCGGAAAGACACGCACGGTAAACCCGATTACGTCGGTCAAGAGAATATCGGCACCGCGCAGGTTCGGGTTTTCACCTCGTTCGGAGAAAATGCGAAACGGGGTCGGCCACGTTAAGGACCGTTCGTTCGGGTTGGCTACGTCTTCGATGGTGTGAAAATGCAGCGTGCCGCCTTCATCTTTGCAGGACACATCGAAGTATTGTGGCCAGGCACCTCCCGGCAGCCCTAGGCTGTTCATAAACTTGGCGTCTTCTTCCTCGAGCAGAACGGCTTGTTTGCGGTACAGAGCATAAAGCGGGGTGCCGTTGGCATTCCATCCGTTAGGGCGCAGGAAGTAGGCGACTTCCGCGTGTTGCGAACGGTAGGTCGAGCCGTCCCGGAATTGGATAGGCGACCTGGCAGCAAGATTACCTGGCACCACTGCCACGAAATAGTTTTCGGGCCGCTTCAGCCTGGCCGTGTCGATGTGCTCACCAGCACCAAGATTGACGCTGAAGTGCAGAGCATGGTTGTTGGCGATATAAGAGGGAATGCCTTCGCTGTCGACTCCATCCGGTGCGACTGGTGGCGCGGCAATCCAGAAAAAGCCATTCGTCGGAGGAGGAGAAATGGAGATGGTGCTTAGTTTCAATGGTGGTGCGTTGAAGTGATCGGCGCGGAGATCGTTGCGCAGGATGACGGCAGCGGCGCGCAGTTTCTGGTCCATGTCGCCGATCGCTCTTAGTTGCCGAAACGATCCCAGCCCAGAAACGAAAGCTTCCGAGAGTATGGCCATGATGAAGAGAATCAAAGCCAGGCTCACGAGCATTTCGGTGATCGTCAAACCCTTGCGTTTCATGGATCGTTCCTCACTGCTTCGAACCGGCCGCTCGACAGCATCGCCTGACGCTGTTCTTTAGTTCGCCCCTTTTTCAAAAACTTCCACGACATAGTCCATCACGACGCCAACGTTGCCGTTTTCGCGAGCGTTTTTCGTCAGGACCAGTTGCATCGTTGTCGGCCCGATTTGTTCCGCGCTGGCGATGCGGTAGAAGTAGCCGTTGATGGTCGGATTCAGTGTGGCATCGAGAATCCACATGCCTTTTCGGATGTTTGGTTTCGCGCCGCCAAACGTCAAAGTGACTGTTTTTTGGCCTTTGGTGAAGGTCGCGGCATAGGTCCTCTCACCTGCCGGAACGCCTCCATCGCTTAACCAGGGCCTGCCATCATACACAACGACGGTCAATTCGACTCCCTGGGGCGAAGTCCACGGCCCTGGGCCGACAGGCGCTTGCCACTCGACCTGCCGGCAGAGATAGGCCCAGGAATAGCGGACTTCGCGTTCCAGGGGATTATTGGCCGGCCTGCCGTTCGTCCCAAAGTTGATGTCATCCGGCAACGACAGCCATCGTTTCGTGGAGGTGGGCGTCGTGATAGCGCTATGGCTCACACGTGTGATCCCTCCCAGGCGAGCTCCACCGCTGATTTGAACGCCGATCGGATCGACGTAAACGGGATAGCTCGAGCCGCCCGGCGTCAACGCGGCGGCGCCCGGCGGCGGGTTCGTATACGCCGGAAAAACCATCGCGTCATCGCGAATGTTGAGGATCCGGGCGATCGCAGCCGCATTCGCGCCCGCATGAGCCGCTCGATCGTCCTTGATCGCCTGGGCCATGTTCATGGCTCCCAGTGGAAACAGCACCAGAAGCGACATCAGCCCAATGCCCATCACGAAAATCGACACGAGCACTTCGGTCAACGTGACGCCACTCGGATGATTTTTCCTGTTCATGGCGAACCCTCGTTTTCTTCGGCTTGCAATCCAGGCGTCAATTCGAACCACTGGCTCTCCCGTCTCTGGTCAAGGCGTACGGATCGTTGTAGGGCGGATGGCTGACAGGCTGAACCGACACCATCCCCGTTCGCACCGATACGACCACCAGCATGGGCGACAGGCGAAATTCATTCGGTCCGGCAAGACCCGGCTCATTGTCTTCCGACGTATCACGGACCCAGAGCATGATGTCCGATGCAGGCAGACCTTCACCAACCAATCGGCCTGAAGGACCGAAAACGATGTCGACATACGGCGTGCCAGCGTTGAAGGGCAAACCACCGCCAAAAGTTCCGTTGGTGGAAAGATCGACGACCACATGGTAAGGCAAGTTGAGCGCTGGTTCCCCTTGCCTTGGTCGAGGCCGGCGGATGATGCGGAAATCGCTGGTCGTAAAGTCGGTCCACGGTTCGGCAGGGTCGATCTGAATCTGCAACTGCGTCGGGCTGACAGGTGTTAACCGATATAGCCTGGCAGTAGCACCGCTACCCAGTTCAAGGTAATCGCCTGTCTGCACTGGCCATTGCGGCGAAGGAGAACCGCCAAAGCCACCGGAAAAATCGATACCGCTGCCTGTCACTGTAACCAACGTCGGGCTAACCTGCGTCGTTGTCAGGGTGGCGCCGGGTGCCCCCACATACGGGTCCGGCTGGGCGATATAGACGCATTGCGTGACATATTGTCGACCGGGATCGAGAATCAGACGCAATCCCGTCGCCCGCTGGTCGCGCAAGGCCCACATTTGAGCGATCTTCAACCAGCTTTGCAGTTCCGACGCACCTTGCGTGGCTTTGTCCTTATTCCGCACCACACTGGCGAGGTAGAACATCATGCCGGACAGCGCCAGAAAAATGCCCAGAACCACGAGCATTTCTATGAGCGTAAAACCGACACGATCGTGTCTTGACGTCGGACCAACGTTTGCAGGTCGCTTGTTCATGGTTCTGCTCGTTTCTTTCCGTCTCGGATCACTCCAAAAGCTGATAGCTATACAGGTTGTCGGCAGCCGCGATCGGGTCGGTCACAGCCATCGAACCCGGCGCCAGCCCTAGTTTCCCGTCCGGCCCGGCGGAAACGATGACCGGCACAAAGTAGCGATTGACGATGGGATGGCATCTCCCTGTGAACGCATTGCGATTCCAGTTGGGCGCCTGAAGCGAACCGGTCGGGTCGAGCGGATCCCTTGATGGGCCGGTCGCCGTGTAGGACCGGTCGAGGTCGTCATTGCCATAGGGCCAACGGAAGAAATAGAGTGGATTTCCCCAGGCATCAAAAACGGCTTTGACGCCATTGGCATCGACGATGAAACTTTCGATCGAGTTGAGGAGGTCGGCGTTCGCTTCTCCCCCTCGGCGGTTTTTCGCCGTCAAGGCCATCAACAGGCAAGCCGACGATTCATCAGCCGAGTTGGTGATGCTGACGCCGGTCAGGTATGTCTGGTAAGCAGGGTCAGGTCCGAGTGGAACCGGGTTGAGGGCCTCGCTAAAGTTCTCCGGAAACTCCTGTTTGACCCGGTATTTGACCCAGAGAACGCGCGCTCGGTCGGGGTTATTGCCAGCTTCCTTCCTGACCCAATCCGGGATGGCCTCGTCGCGGGCGTCGTCCACGACCCGTTTCGTCGCTTGAATCAAAAGACGATTCAATTTGCGGATGGTAGTCTCTGTGGCCGAATATTTTTGGGCGGAGATGACGCGCTGGGCAGCGCCGAAGGTCAGGGCCGCCACTGCTGCCATGATGGCAATCACCACCAGTAGTTCGATCAAAGTGAACCCGTGCCTTTTCTCGGAATACGTCAGGTACATGATGGCGTTCCTGTTCAAGTTCCTTGTTGCGCTAAATCGAACCTCATCGCGAAGTCTCCCGCGGAAAGGTTCATCGGGCACCCCTCAAAAGTCCCGGCGTGAAGTTGGTCTGGTTATCCGCTCCCGGACCAGACGTTGGCACTGGACCTCCGGGACCGAATTGCCGATCTCTTCCCGCCGAAATGATCTGAAACGTCTTCGGGTTAAACGGCACGCCCGTCGCCGAATAGTATGCCCCTTTTGCAGGGCTGTAACTCAGCGAACTGACAAAGCGAATCGGCGTTCCATAGATGTCCGTGTAGCGCCAGTAGGGGCTGGAACGGTCGATTTGACTGTCTTTCCATTCAGGCACGGCACCTGTGCCGGCGACGGGATTGTTGGTCTTGAAGACGAAGCCCTGATTTTGAAAGCCGGCGAGGAGAAAGAACAAGGTTTGCCCGTCGTTGAGAGTGACTGGACCATCGATTGCGCCATTGCGATTCCAATCAATGCCGCTTTGCCAAATGCCGTTGCGCGTGATATTGGGGAACATTTTCGCTAAATAATTCCTCGTGACTGGATCGCAATCCCCTTCCCTTTCGCCCAGCCGCATCATGTCCGGCGGCGGACCGTACTTCATGACGAGTTGTTTGAGGGCAACGTCCAGCTGGGTGATGCCGTTGCGGTTGTTGGCCTCGTCCAAGGTGGCGTACACGCGCATCACACCCGACATGGTGAGGCCGGCGAGCACCGCGATAATGGCGATGACGACCAGCAACTCGATCAACGTGAAGGCGGCTCGGCGAGTCGGGGCGAGAGCTTTCCCCCTGTCTCTCCTGGTGCAATTCCGGCGAAATGTCATTGTGGTGCCTCCCATGTACAAAGCCGGTCTTTTGGCTCCTGTTAGCCTTTCAGTGGCCGGTCTCTAGCCGGCTTTACTCAGCCCCTTCCAGAAGTTTGATCATCGGCAAAAACAAAGCGATGACGATCGAACCGATGATCAAGCCCAGGACCACGATCATCAACGGTTCCAGAATGCTGATCAGCGACTCGACCAGCACGTCGACCTCTTCTTCGTAAACGTCGGCGATCTTGGTCAGCATGGTGTCGAGGTCGCCGGTTTCCTCGCCGACATCGATCATGTTGACGACCATGTCGTCGACCAGTTTGCTTTCCCGCATTGGCTGGGCGATGGTGTCGCCTTCGCGGATGGATTCGTAAACGCGCTGGTAGCAGCGTTCGAAGACCATGTTGTTGCAAGTTTCCCGGACGATGCTCAGGCTTTCGAGGATCGGCACGCCGGAACTGATCAGCGTGGCCAGCGTTCGCGTGGTGCGGGCGACGATGGTTTTTTCGACGATGCCGCCCAGGATGGGGATTTGCAACGTGATCCAGTCGATGCAATAGGCACCGGTCTTGTGCAGCCGAATCAGTTTGATCAACACGAAGAAAACGACCGGAAAGAGAGGGATCAGATACCAGTAATTGACGAACCAGTCAGCGACATCCATGAGGACTTGCGTCGCCCAGGGCAGTTTCATTTCGAATTCGTCGAAGATTTTTTGAAACTTGGGGATGATGAACACCATGATGAAGGTGAGGATCAGCACGGCGACGGTGATGACGACGGTTGGGTAGACCATGGCACCGGTGATCCGGCGTTTAAGAGACTGGGCTTTTTCCTTGAAGTCGGCGAGGCGCTGGAGGATGACTTCGAGGGCGCCCGCCGGCTTCGCCCGCCTTGACCATGTTGACGTAGAGGCGGTCGAAACATTTGGGATGTTTGCCAAAGGCTTCGCTCAGACTGGAGCCGGATTCGACGTCGTCGACGGACGTCGATGAGAGAGTTTTTCAGCACGCCCGGTTTGCATTGGCCTTCGAGAATCTTCAAGCTGCGGAGGACGGGCAGACCGGCGTCTTGCAGTGTCGAGAACTGGCGCGTAAAAGTGCATAGTTGCTTGTTCGACACGCCGCCGATGGTCATGGTTTTTTGCCGCTTGCGATTCTGTCCCTGTTTGCCGCGGTCTTTGCGGCTTCTTCCCTCCGCTCTGCTCGCTGATCTTGGTGACGAAATAGCCCATTTGTTTGATGCGGAGTTGGGCTTCTTCTTCGTTGGGCGCTTCGATCGTATCCTTGACCTCCGAGCCGGAGGTATCCATCGCTTCGAATCGATACAGTGGCATGGGACAACCTCGAATACTTTGGGCGACAAGCCTAAGCAAGAAACTGTTTTCTTTGGGCGACCGGATCGACAAGGATCACTCATCTTCGAGGACCGTCTCGCGAATGACTTCATCGACCGTGGTAATGCCGTTGAAGATAGCGCGCAAACCTGCTTCTCGCAGGGTGGTCATGCCTTGCTGTCGGCAGGCGGCGCGAAGTTGGTCGGTCGACGCTCCCGAGGCGATCAAGTCGCGCAAGTCGTCGTTCATCAGTACGAGTTCATAGAGTCCGCAGCGGCCTTTGTGGCCGGTGTTGTTGCACATCTCGCAGCCCCGGCCATAGTAGAATTTCTTGCCTTTGATCTGTTCGGGAGTCAGGTTCAACTCCATCAGGATTTCGTTGGCCGGCTCGAACTCGGTTCGGCAATTGGGGCAGATCTTCCGCACCAGACGCTGTGCCATGACGCCTTCCAGTGTGGCGATGATCAAGTAGGGTTCAACGCCCATGTCGCGCAGCCGAGTGATGGTGCTCGGAGCGTCGTTGGTGTGCAGGGTGCTGAACACCATATGGCCTGTCAAGGACGCCTGGATGGCGATCTGGGCGGTTTCCAGATCGCGGATTTCACCCACCAGGATTATGTCCGGATCTTGTCGCAGAATGGCACGCAAAGCCGATGCGAATGTCAGGCCGATATCGGGATTGATCGGCACCTGGCAAATGCCGTCGATTTCGTATTCCACAGGGTCTTCTGTGGTGATCAGCTTGTCGGTGATGACGTTCAGCTCGTTGAGAGCCGAGTAGAGGGTCGTGGTTTTTCCTGCACCGGTTGGCCCAGTGACCAGAGCGATCCCGTTCGGTTTGTGGATGAGTCGGCGGAAATCAGCCAACGTTTTCGGGTCCATGCCCAGATTGTCGAGGTCGAGGTTGACCACCGTGCGATCGAGCACGCGAATGACGACGCTCTCGCCGAACATGGTCGGCAACACGCTGACACGGAGATCAACGGGATTGCCGCCAACGTTCAGTTCGATGCGCCCATCCTGAGGCAAACGGCGCTCAGCGATGTCCAGATTGGCCATGACCTTGATCCGGCTGGAGATGGCCACCGCCAGGTGTCTGGGGGGAGGAACCATTTCGTAAAGGACGCCGTCGCAGCGATAGCGCATCTTGTATTCGTCTTCGAACGGCTCGAAATGAATATCGCTGGCGCGGTCCTTAATCGCCATCAGGAGCACCATATTCAGGAGCTTCCGTACCGGGGCAGCGTCCTGAATCTCCATCAGGCTATCCATGTCGATACTGGTTTCCTGGCGGCGGGCATTCAACCGCTCGCTCAATTCCTCGTCCGACTCCAGCTGCTGGATCAAATCGAGGATGCTTTCTTCCTTGCCAGCGTAGTACTTGTTGATGGCGCTTTCGATAGCTTTCGGCGACGCGACGACGCAGTGGACATCTTTGACGCCGAGAAAATTGCGAAGATCGTCCATGGCCGACATGTTGCTCGGATCGCCGACGGCCACGGTCAGGATGTTGTCCTTGTAAAGGAGAGGCAGCACTTTGTAGACGGATGCCATGGTTTCCGGCACAGCCGCGATGGCGTCGGGATGAGGCTTGGTTTCGTCCAGATTGACGACTTTCAGGCCGCGCTGCTCGGCTATGGCTTGGACAAGCTGATCTTCAGTAATCAAACCACGATTAAGGGCGACCTGACCGGTTTGCAGGTTGGTTTCTTCGACTTCGGCGAGAACCTCTTCGAGTTGTTCGTTCGTGATGAACCCCAGGTCGACGAGAACCTCGCCGAAGCGCCGACGGCCGCTGCGCGTGGTTGGCGAAACCCGTTGGGCCGGCGGTCGGGCTTCTGCCTGTTTTGCCTTGCTCTCTACTTTGGGCGCTGGCATGGCCGGCTTGGTGACCCGGGAAGGAGAGGGCGATTTTTTCCCTTCGGAGGTCGGCTGTTCGGGCCGTTTGGAAACGGGCGGCGCGGGTCGATTCGCGCGGAGCGGCGGTTTTTGCGCAGGGGCAGGTCTCGGAGTGTTTCCTTGGCCGGGGCGAGCAGCCTGGCCCGCGACGGCTGGCCGATTCGGTTGCGGCGACACCGGCTTGCCTGGCGGCTGGGTACTTTGCGGTCGTGCCGCCTGGGCGGGTGGCGACGGAGGGGAAGATGGGGGCGAACTCGAGGACGGTTGCGGCCTGGCCGGTGGCTGTTGACCAGTTGTCGGCCGAGGTGCAGCAGCCGGCTGCTGGCCAGCCGGCTTTGCGGGCGGTGGCACAGGCGAACGAGTGGCCGGCAGCGTCGGGCGAGGTGTGCGGGCACTGGGAGTGGGCTGTGATGTGGGCTTGGCTGGCGGCGGCTGCGGCGCCCCTGCCGGACGTGCGGGAGGTTGGGCCTGTCTTGGCGGCGGAGTCCCTTGGACCGGCCGAGCCGGCGCCGGACCACTTGATTGTGGTTGCGACGGTCG
Organism: Gemmatales bacterium; assembly: GCA_026004675.1. Taxonomy (GTDB): domain Bacteria; phylum Planctomycetota; class Planctomycetia; order Gemmatales; family Gemmataceae; genus BPJP01. Next base: position 54,663 of record BPJP01000013.1, on the reverse strand, counting down.
TGGCGGCGAGCCAGCCGGCTGGTTCCCCTGCGTTGGTTGTTGCGGCTGCTGGGGATTGGGGTTCGGCTGGTTTGCCGCTCCCGGCTTCTGAGGCTCGTTCGGCGTCGTCATATCAGCTCCGGGTTAGTCTTCGTCGTCCTCGAATTCCTCATCCTCTTCGTCTTCAAATTCCTCTTCGTCCTCTTCCTCGCCACGTTCGGCCCGGGCGATACGTGCCGCCAATTCCGCTGGTCTGGCCGCTCGTAAAAGCACTTCCTCTTTTTCCACCAGGCCTTCTTTCCACAAGTTGAACAGGCTTTCATCCAAGAGAAACATCCCTTCTTTCTTGCCTGTTTGCAGCGTCGAATCGATGCGGTAAACCTTGTTCTCACGAATCAAGTTCTGAATGGCGGGAGTGACGACCATCATTTCATAGGCGGCAATGACTCCCTCCGGTTTTTTGGGCATCAGGCTTTGCGAAAGCACGCCAATCAACGCCGTCGATAATTGCGTGCGGATTTGGTCCTGTTGCTCCTTCGGGAAAACGTCGATGATGCGGTTGATGGTGCTTGCCGCCCCGCTTGTGTGCAGAGTGCCGAAAACGACGTGACCGGTTTCGGCCGCCTCGATTGCCGCGTGGATCGTCTCCAAGTCGCGCATTTCGCCCACCAGCATGATATCCGGGTCCATGCGCAAAGCCCGACGAATCCCTTCCGCGAAGTTCGGAACGTCCACCCCGATTTCCCGTTGGTTGACGGTGGATTTTTTGTGGGTGTGGTAGTATTCGATCGGATCTTCCATCGTAATGATGTGGCGATCGTAGTTCTCGTTCAAGAAGTTGATCATACTGGCCAGACTGGTCGTCTTGCCTGAACCAGTGGGACCGGTTACCAGCAACAGCCCACGCGGACGCACGATCAGGCGGCGTATGGCCTCAGGCATCCGCAATTCTTCAAATGTGAAGAACTGGCTGGGAATGCGGCGCAGCACCATGCCAACATTCCCCTTCTGCTTGAAGATGGCCACACGAAACCGGGTGTCTCCGAAGGAAATGGCGAAGTCGGCTCCACCTTTTTCCTGCAATTCCTGCTGACAACGGTCGGGTGTAATGGCCTTCATCAACCCCATGGTATCGTCACTATCCAACGACTTGGTATCCAAGCGGCGCATCCGCCCATGATGACGAACCACAGGAGGCTGACCGACAGTGATGTGCAGATCGCTGGCCTTGATCTGAATCACCGTGCTCAAAAGTCGATCAATGAGAACTTGTCCACCAGCCATTACCAATGTTCCCCCGGTTGCCGGTCTGGTACATTATTCCCAGCCCAATGGTCCACAAGCCAAACAAAAGACGAATTTCAATAAAATTCCCTGGATCACATATACGTATGATTAGTTTTGGCTATCAGTATCCTTCGTGGTGGCAAATGCTGAGCACTTCTTCCAAGGTAGTAATGCCTTTCACTGCTTTTAGGACGCCGTCTTCCAAAAGGGTCCGCATCCCCTGAGCTCTGGCTTTTTTTCTGATTTCCTGTGCAGGTGCCCGCTGAAAGGTCATTTCGCGCAAGGTGGCATTCATTTTCATCAATTCGAAGATGCCCAGTCGTCCACGGAACCCTGTTTGGTTGCAGTGGTTACATCCTCGTCCACGCTGAAAATTAGCCTTGGCTAAAGCCTTTTCTGGCGACAGCCCGGCCGCACGCAGCTCTGCAATAGGTGGTTTGTAAGGCTCCTTGCAACGGCTGCAAACCACGCGAACTAACCGCTGCGCCATGATGGCAATCACGCTTGACGCCACCAAGAACGGCTGAACGCCAATATCAATCATCCGTGTGATAGCACTAGGCGCATCGTTCGTATGGAGTGTACTGAAAACTAAGTGTCCAGTCAAAGATGCCTGTATCGCAATCTCTGCTGTCTCGTAATCGCGGATTTCGCCGACGAGAATGATGTTCGGTGCCTGACGCAACATAGCTCGAATGATCCGCGCGAAATCCAGACCGATTTGGTGTTTTACTTCGACTTGATTGATTCCTGGCAGGTAATATTCAACCGGGTCCTCGGCTGTGATGATCTTCCGATCAGGTCGGTTCAATTCGTTCAGTGCCGCATACAGCGTGGTCGTCTTGCCCGATCCGGTCGGGCCAGTGACCAGGAAAATGCCATTCGGTCGTTTGATGATGTTATGGAACTTCTGATAGTCGTCTTCGCTAAAGCCCAGGTCGCGAATACCGATGGAAATGTTGCCACGATCCAATATACGCATGACTACTGATTGGCCGTGCACTGTCGGCAGGACGCTGACCCGCAGGTCAAAGTGTTTGCCCTGGACGTTCATTTTGATGCGGCCGTCCTGGGGCCGACGTTTTTCTGCTATATCGATGCCAGCCATGACCTTCAGGCGGGCGACGATGGGAGCAAGCAGTCGACGAGGTGGGCTGTCCCGCTCCACGAGTACGCCATCGATGCGGTAACGAATGCGTACCCGGTCGGCGAATGGTTCGACATGAATATCGCTGGCGCGCAGGTTGATCGCTTCCTGGATCATCAGGTTGCACAGCTTGATGACGGGGGCGTCGGCGTCCTCGTCCACCGCTTGGGTGTCGGCGGCCGTTTCGGTGAAGTCGATGGCAGTGTCGGTGAATTCCTGAAGCATCGAGTCCACCGATTCGGTTTCGGTCTGGCCATAATGCCGATTGATGGCCTCGACGATGTGTTCCCGTGGGGCGATGACGGGAGTGATGTCCTTGTTCAAAATGAACTGCAATTTCTGGATGGTGTCGAAATCGTTCGGCTCTGACATGATGATCTTCAGAGCCCCATTGTCCTGCTCCAGGGGCAGAACCACGTTTTCGCGAGCGACCGATTCGGGGACCAGCTCGATGACCGATGGCGGGATCGTAAGGTCCGTCAGATCGACGTATTGCAGGCCGTGAAATTCGGCTACCGCTTGCGTCACTTCCTCGATGGTTGCGTAACGCAGTTTGACGATGACATCTTGCAAGCTTTTGGCGCCAGTTTGCCGCTGCAACTGGCAAGCCTCTTCGAGTTGGTCGGGTCCGAGAATCTGTCGCCGGATAAGAATGTCGGTGAAATCACCGCGCATCTTTCCCATAAATTTCACTCCACTCGATAATCGCGGTTCCTATGAGAAAATAGAACGGTTTTCGACACAGATTGGGCTTTAATCATAGGTTAAGCAACGACGCAACCTGCTGCAAGCAAAAACATTGCTTTCTGAAAACCAGGCGATGGAAACTGGTTCTTGTTTTTTCAAAGACTTTCGCCTCAAGTCCGGCGTCGCCATCGACGATGATCAGAAGTGGCATATCATGGCTTCTTTGCTTCGCTGGCCTGGGCATCACAACCCGTCTCAGCTGACCGCGTTGCTGGTTCTTGTCGGCCGTTCTAAAATGATTGGTCTGCAAGACGCAACCTGAACCATGTCGGTGACAGAATGCTCAAACGACTTGAGTTAGTCGGATTCAAAAGTTTTGCGGACAAAACGCAATTCGAATTCGGTGACGGTATTACAGCCATCGTGGGACCGAACGGCAGCGGCAAGAGCAACATCGTCGATGCCGTCCGCTGGACGCTCGGTGAGCAGAGTGCCAAGAGCCTCCGTGGCGGCGAAATGGCGGACGTCATTTTCAATGGTTCCGCTTCTCGCCGCAGTCTAGGGATGGCGGAAGTTACCCTGGTTTTCGACAATTCGAAACGGCTTTTCGAAATCGACTCCGAAGAAATCCAAATTACCCGCCGCGTGTACCGAGACGGCACCGGTGAATACCTGATCAACCAGCAACCCAGTCGCCTAAAAGACATCAAACAGCTGCTCCTTGGTTCGGGTGCCGGTGGAGACGCCTACTGCATCATTGAACAAGGAAAAGTAGACGTTTTGCTGCAGTCCTCCACCAAAGAACGGCGGACGATTCTCGAAGAGGCCGCTGGCATCAGTCGCTTCAAAGCAAAGAAAACCGAGACCCTGCGCAAGCTGGAAAGGGTCGACCAAAACGTTCAGCGTCTGCGCGACATCGTGGACGAAGTGGAAAAACAGCTGCGCAGCGTAAAATTGCAGGCTGCAAAAGCCCAGCGCTATCAGGAATACTCGAACGAATTGAAAGAACTTCGCCTGGCTCTTGGCCTGCGCGATTTTCATTTCCTTACCAAGCAGCTCGATGCGCAAACGGCTGTGTTGGAGGCTTTGCGCGCCGAGCTGAACGATCGGTCCTTGCAAGCACAAAACTGGGAAAGCGAATCGCGTCGGCTCGATGAATCCCTATTGGAGATTGAACAACTCGCCCACGAGCAGGAATCGTTGCTGGCGGGGGCCAGGGAGCGAATTGCGAGCGAAGAAACCACATGGACCCACGAATGGGGGCTGTCGTCGAAACTTGAAGCCGACATGATGCGGATGCGCCGGCACTTGACGGATCTGAGCACGCGTGTTGCCAGCCTGGCGGAATCGGCACGTCATTCGCAACAAGAACTCGAACAGGGCGAAGCTCTGGGACAAGAAAAACAGAGGGTTGTGGATGAATTGGAAAAGGCTCTGGGTGAATTGGATCGCCGCCTGGCAGAATTGCAGCAACAGCTCCAGCAGGACCAGAGCCAGCATCTGGAAAAGATGCGTGAAGCAGCGAGACTGCACAACGACGCAGTCAGCTTTAAAGCTCAAGTCGATAACCTGGAGCGCGAGAGGCAGCGTTTGCAGGCGCGTTCGCAACACGTGGCTGAAAGCCTCGCTCATCTGGACTCGGAACTCGAATCGCTGCACCGAGCGGACTCGGAATTGCAGGAAAAGCTGCGTGCATGCCAGGCAAACTACGAGGAACGACGCCAACAGCGGCAACGATTGCACGAGTTGGTGGAGAATGCGAATCAGAATGTTCGCGACCGGCGTGAACAGCGCAGCGCTTTGCTTAGCCGGATCGAAGTCCTGGAGGGACTGGAACGCAGCCGGGAAGGCTTGAGTGCCGGCGTGCGCGAAATCATGGATTGGCTCGAAGCCTCTCCTTCGTTAGCCCGTGTGATCCACGGAATGGTTGCCGATTTCCTCGAGGTTCGCCATGAATACGCGTCGTTGGTCGATCTTGTTCTCGGCGATTTGGAACAACATTTTCTGGTTACGGACAGTGCACAAGTGATGGAAGCCCTCGCCGCTGAAGGGCGAACGCCAAGCGGACGGGTTAGCTTTCTCGAGCAGTTCAGCGCACCTCTGACCGATGCGGACATCCGTTACGATGACGATTTCGTGGCGTATGCGAGCGAACTCGTCAGTTCAACTCGCGAAGGATACGATGAATTACCCGCCCGCTTGCTGGGAAACGTTGTGATTGTCCGTGATCTCGCCGCCGCCCTGCGGCTGGGACGGCAGCATCCGGGATATCGCTTCGTCACGCTACAGGGGGAGTTGCTCGAACCTAATGGCAGTTTGACAATCGGGCCACGGCATGCCGAAGACGGTATTCTCTTTCGCAAAAGCGAGCTGCGCGAGCTGCGGCAATCCGTCGTCGAACTCGACCAATTGATCGCCGAGTCGGAAAAACAGTTGCGCGAATTGCGCGAAGAGATCAGCACCATCGAGCACGAGCTTTCTGTCCGACAGGAAGAGCTGAAACGGCTCGGTATCCAATCCGCCGACCTGCGTCAACGTATCAACCAGCATCAGGAACGGCGTGCCGATTTGCATGAAGAGGTTGAATTAAGCCGAGGCGAACTCAGTGACATCGAACGAGAAATCGCCGAACTAAGAGCATCATGGCAACAGGCGCAGGTGCGAGCCGAGCAAGCCGAACAGATGGTGCACCAATTGCATGAGCGAATGGAACGAACGGAGCAGGAGATACGTGCCATTGAACAGTCACGCCATCAGCAGCAGGCACAAGTGACGACGGCCAAAGTAGCTCAGGCCCAGGTGGAAGAGCGCCTGGCCGGGCTGCGTTCGCGACATCGGCAAATCAGCGGCGAGCTCGAATCGCGACGCCGTGAGTTCGAGCAAGCCCAACAGCAACTTCTGGCCGAGCAAAGACGCTGGCAGTTCAGCCAGTTTACGATGTTGCAGGCCTCAGCAAACCTGGCGACCGCCTATCTCGAAAAAGAAGCTGCCGAACGCCGTCTGGCCGAACTCGCCAGAGAAAGGGATTTGCGTCGACAGGAAAGACAGCTTCTGGTCGATCGGTCGCAAAGTGCCCGCCATGACTGGCAGGCGCAACAGGAACAAGCTCACGCACACGAACTGCAAGTCAACGATCTTCGTCACCAGCGCGATACGCTGGTTAGCCGCATCCTCGAAGACTATCAAATCGACCTTGGCGAATTGTACGCGGAAAGAATTGGGCGCGTGCTGGAAGAAACGGCACCTTCTCAGCCAACCCCCGAAACCGAACCAAGCCCGGAGGAAGTAACCGATCGACACCGCTCCGAAGGCGACGAAGGTTCGACCGCCGAAACAGCCGAAAAGGAGGATGTGCCCCAAACGGTTTCGCTTCTCGATTCGCCTCAGGCCATATTGGATCTGGACACCGCTACCGTCAACGAACAGATCGCGGAACTGCGTCGCAAATTGGGCCGGCTCGGCAATGTGAACCTCGAAGCATTGGACGAACTCGCCGAGCTGGAAAACCGGGCGCAAACACTGCAATCGCAGTACGCTGACCTGATCGCCTCGCAGCGCGCGTTGCAGGAGATCATCGACAACATCAACCGCGACAGCCGACGCTTGTTTACGGAAACTTACCATTCGGTCCGCACGCATTTTCAAGAGCTGTTTCGGAAGCTATTTGGCGGTGGCATGGCCGACATCGTCCTCGAAGACGAAAACGACGTCCTGGAAAGTGGAATCGAAATCATCGCCAAACCTCCTGGGAAGGAATTAAGCAGTATTTCGCTTTTGAGCGGTGGGGAAAAGACACTAACCGCTGTGGCTTTGCTCCTGGCAATCTTTCGGAGCAAACCCAGTCCGTTCTGCATTCTGGACGAGGTAGACGCCGCACTGGATGAAACCAATATCGGCCGCTATACGGGAGTGCTTCGCGAGTTTCTCGATCGGTCGCAGTTCATTATCATTACGCATTCGAAAAAGACGATGGCCGCCGCTGACGTCCTGTACGGTATCACCATGCAGGAGTCCGGCATTTCGAAACGAGTTGCTATTCGTTTCGAAGACTGGCCGGAAGATGATCAGCCAGGAAACGGTCAACCGGCAGCTGCGTCGATGTCGAACGGCGCCTGAGCCAATGTTGCCGGCACGTCTTACCTGTTTGACGGCGACAGCGCGGATCGAAGAATTGGTCCACGCTCAGCGTTTTTCGACTTTTTGCGGCGGCGGCAACGGAATTTCCGCTGTCGTGGGATGTGGTGACGGTTCCGCGGGCATTTCCCCTTCGCACCAGGGAATCGGGCCACCAACAGGAGCAACGTCGCCAGCCAGACGGATTTGCCAACCACCCCCCAGCGCGCGGTACGTCTGGATCAAATTGAGGGCGATATCGCCCCGGGCAACAGCATACCGCTGCTCGTCGTCGACTTTGAATCTTTCGACGACGAGAATCTCGGTGGGATCGTCTTTCCCTTCGTTGATACGAATGGCTTCTTTTTCGCGCACGACCTGCCAGGCTTTGACAGCATTCTCGAGGTCGCGCGCTTCTTCCTGCGCTTTAAGGAAGCCGATGATCGCGTCTTCCACTTCGCGTGCTGCCTTGAGTACGGTGTTTTGATAATTGGCGACGAGTTCCTGGAAGCGCGCGTCCTGCAAACGAACGTTGTTCAGGATACGGCCATAATTGAGGATATTCCATTGAAACGACGGTCCCACGGAGGCGGTAACGCTTTGCGGCCCGAAAAGCTTGGGGAAAAACTTGGCTTGATAGTTGTACGTGCCGGATATGAAGAAAGCAGGATACAACTCCGCCTCGGCAACACCGATCAACTCGCTTTGGGCGGCCAGTTGGCGTTCCGCCCGGCGAATATCAGGCCGACGGCGGACCAAATCGGCAGGGATGCCCACCACAACGTCGGCCGGAACGGTGGGAATCTTGCTTTCACCAAGGATCGAGAGCAGGTCTTGTGGCGGAATGCCTAAGAGGATGCAAAGCTGGTTGTTGGCCCGGCGAGCGGCAGCCTCCAAGGGCGGAATCAACGACCGAGTCCGTTCCAAATTCGCCTCGATGTATTTGACGATGCGAACGTCGATGCTGCCTTCCTTTTCCTTGGTGAAGTATTTTCGATAGAGCCGCTCCTGCAGGTCGGCGCTTTGGCGGGCAAAAGCGATACGCTCCTGGAAGATGCGGATCAGCACGTAGTTGGTCGCTACGTCGGCAACCAGCGTTCGGATCACGTCGTCGTAGTCGAATTGGGAGGCATCCAAGTTGGCGTTGGCTGATGCAATCGAGCGCCGAAATCGCCCCCAAACATCGACTTCCCACGCAACGTTGAAACCGGTAGTCCACAAATCGAAATAAGCATCCGGTGCGACGAAGGCGACACTTCGGCTGATTTGATTGCGCGAAAAACTGCCGCTGGCCTGCTGCCTTTGTGGAAAGAATGCCCCTCGAGCAATTCCCAATTCCGCTCGTGCCTGGAGTACCCGGGCACCGGCACTTCGCACATCCAAGTTCTGAGCGTAAGCCCTTTCAATGAGAGAATTTAAGGTGGGGTCTTCGAAAACGGTCCACCAATGGCTCGAATCGGTCGGCGTGGTCAGTACCCGCGAATCGTTGGCGTCGATCCAATTGTACGCCACGGGAGCGGGCGGAGGCGTATAATCGGGTCCCACCTTGAAGCCGTTGCCAAACCATTCCCGAAAACTGGTACAGCCAGCCAACAACAGGCAACAGCATAATGAAACTCGCAAATGCCGACGCATGCACGATCTCGACATGGGCAAAGTGTGGTTCGGACGGCCTCCTTTCCCATCATCGGCAAAGATGAACCAGTTCTTCCGCTAAAATCGACAATGCGGGATTTACCAACAGCATCCGCAAATTTTGTGACTTTTCGCTATCTTTTGATGGACCAACGGCAATCGACCTCTCTATCATTGAGTTTCGTCGGCCGCGGCCAGGTGTTTATAAGTTCGCGATTTTGCTGGCATCACTTCGCTAGCAGATGATGAAGGTAAACAAGGGAACTCGTTCATGACAGGGCGTCTGCCGGTCGGACTGTTGGGGAGCATTTTTCTTTTGGCCGGTTGTCAAAAGAATGTCTACCAGCCGCCGCCACCTCCGAAAGTTACCGTCCGCCATCCATTGACGCGAGACGTGACGGAATACATGGAGTTTCCGGGGACGACCTCGGCCATGCAAACAGTGGATATCCGCGCCCGGGTGACCGGCTATCTGAAAGAAATCAAATTCCAGGACGGCGCCGTTGTGAAAAAAGGTCAGGAGTTGTTCGTCATTGACCAGCGGCCATTTCTGACAAAGAAAGAAGCTGCTGAAGCTCAGCTCCTGGCAGCGAAGGAACGACTGAAGGCGGCAAAGAAGAAACTGGAAGCCGTGCAGGCGGAGGAACGAACAGCGAAGATCAACTATGAGCGGGCCGAGGCGTTGTTTCGGAAAAAAGCGGGATCGGAAGCCGACCGCGACAATACCAAAGGTCAGTACGAGATTGCCAAAGCCAATGTGGACCTGGCCAAAGCAGAAATCAAGGTGGCAGAGGCGAATATTAAAGTGGCCGAGGCCAATCTGACCCAGGCGGAACTCAACCTCAGCTTTACCGTCATCAAGGCTCCCTTCGACGGTCGGATCAGCAAGCGCTACGTAGATGTCGAGAATCTTATCAGTGCCGATATCACCATTTTGACAACCGTCAATCAATATCGTCCCTGGATATACGCCGATTTCAGCCTGAGTGAACGGGATTTGTTCGAACGCATTCTGAGCAACCCCAAACTGCGGCAGGCGCCGGAGAGCGGCAAAATACCACTGCAACTCAAACGCGAGGGCGATGAGACTTATCTTTTCCACGGCCACCTGGATTTTGCGGACAACAAGATCCAAACCGGCACAGGAACGCTGGCACTGCGCGGAATTTTTTCCAGTGTGCTGCCTGGAAACGACTCTGGCGGTTCGTCCAACCGTTCGAAACCCGTGATTGCCGACCTGACTCCCGGCATGTCGGTTCGCATTCGTGCTCCCATTGGCAAGATCCCCAAAGCGATCCTGGTGCCCGAGCGGGCCATCGGCACAGGCCCCAAGGGGTTGTACGTCCTCGTTGTCAACAAGGACGACATTGTCGAACAGCGTGCCGTCAAAACAGGACCGCTTGAACAGGACGGCATGCGCGTCATTTTCAGCGGCATTTCCCTCGAGGACCGCATCATCGTAGATGGATTGCTGCGAGCAATTCCGGGGAAAAAAGTAACGCCGGAAGGGCAACCTTCTTCGTAGGTCCGCGATCTCCATCGTCCCTTTTTGTCGAGACCGTTTTTCGCCAGCGAGTCCGCAAAAGCAGGTGACGACAGAAACGGGAAATCTTGGGCCAAATTCTGTGCTAAATTCCAAACCATCCCCAACCGTCTCTCGTCTATAAAGATGAGTGGATAAACCGTTGGCGGCATCGGCACTGAGCCGCTCGGGATAGAGAAGAGCCAGCGCTCGCCGGTCGTTGTGCCGGGGGCTTGAGGAGATCAGCCATGAAGCCTTGCAAATTATTTCAACAAGACATGTTCGAATTCGTCTATGGTCTGCTCGAAGGCGAAGACCATCGGGAAATCGAGCAGCACGTAGCGGAGTGCGCTGAGTGCCAGGAGGCGCTGAGGCAAGCACAAGAGCAACGGGAGCAGCTGGCTCGAGCGGCGAAACTCTCGTTTCCGGAGATTCGCTTCGAGGCGCCGGCGGCAGAAACGTTGCTGATGCCTTCTGGCTTGCCGGAAAAGCAAGGCATGCTGTCCCGTGGCTGGCTCCGCTGGAGCGTGGCAGCTGGCATATTGATCATGATCGGTGGCCTGACCCTGCCTGCGGGGTTGTATTCGCAACAGCGTGACCGCATGTATCAGGCAAAGGCCAAGATCGACGACATTACGAAACAACGCGTCGCGCGGGCGGAGGAAGCCAACGCAGCCGACCGCGAACTTCAGGCTATTTTGAACGAGATTCGAAAACTGCGACAGGAACAAGAGCAAGAAACGCAAAAGGCAATCGACGAAGCGTTGAAAAAAACCGGTTCAGATCACCTTGACCGGCCCCAAGAAGCCGGAACCGGGAGCCGAAAACCACTACCGCTTGAAACTGCAAAAGCGGAATGGCCAGCCAGCAGTCGCACGCATCAGCGTCGAGTTGCGCGATCGCCAGGGGAATTCGATCGGGGTATTGAAAAACGCGCCAACGAACAAGAACGGCGAACTCGAATTCTCCTTGCCGAAGGACTTGCCGCAGCGACCGGGCGAAAAGCTGGCAATGGTTTTGCAAGCGGAGACGGGCAAGGGTAATGCGATTACCCTTCAGGAGACTCTTGATCTCGGGCAGCCGGTCTACCTGACCCATTTAGCCACGGACAAGCCTATGTATCGGCCAGGCGAAACGGTCCATTTCCGTTCCCTGACCCTGGAACGATTCAGCTTGCAGCCCGCGGACGAGGATTTCGTTCTGGTGTACGAACTCGTCGAGCCAAACGGGAACACGATTCCGTTGGGGCAGGGCATCAGTCGCCTGGTGCAGCAGCGCAATCGGGAAGTCGGTTTTATTCTGGGGCCAGACAACAAACCGGTGCGAGGTATCGGTGCCGGAAGCTATGCCATTCCACTTGACGCTGTCGGCGGCGAATACACCCTTCGCGTTAAGGAACTGGCGAACCGCTTTCTGCCCCAAGAGCGAAAGTTTATTGTCAACGAATACCAGAAACCCCGACTGCACAAAGAACTCGAATTCACGCGTAAGTCGTATGGACCTGGAGAAAGGGTGATCGCTGCTTGCAAAGTGGCCCACATCGAAGGAGGGAAACCGTCAGCCAACATCAAAGTCGAAGCTCAAGTCCTGATCGACGGCCACTCTTATGATGCCCATGGCAATCGAAGCAACAAGCCGATCGAATTGAAGACCAACGACAGGGGCGAGGTTGCCATCCAATTCCGCCTGCCCAAGAACATGATCAATGGCCGGGGCACCTTATCCGTCGCCTTCCACGACGGAGTTGTGGAAACGCTTTCCCGCCCCATTCCAATCGTTCTGAAAAAGCTGTCCATCCAGTTCTTCCCCGAAGGGGGCGATCTCGTGGCCGGCGTGCCCAACCGCGTCTATTTCCAGGCACAGACTACGATCGGCAAGCCCGCCGAGATCAAAGGGAGCGTCCTCGACAAAGACGGACAAGTGCTGGCAAACGTCGAAACCTTCAACGATCCAAAGCAACCCAAAGCGAATCACGGCATGGGCGTCTTCCGGTTTTCGCCAAAAGCCGGCCAGACGTATCGATTGAGAATCGACGAGCCATCAGGCATTACCGAAACGTACCAACTTCCCGAAGTGAAAGAAGACGGCGTCGTCCTGCACATTCCCAAAGGCGTCTTCAAGAACCACGAACCGATCCGCGCATTCGTGCGAAGCGCGAAGCGCGACCGCTCCCTGCTTGTCGGCGCCTATTGTCGAGGCCGCCTCTTGGACCATAAGCGAACCGTGGTCAAGAAAGGCGAAATGGTAGAGGTCGCGCTCGAATCGAATCTCGATGTCGGCGGCGTCTGTCGGGTCACTGTCTTCGAAGAAATCGACGACAACGACCACGTTCGTCTGGAAGAACGGGCCGAACGCCTGGTCTACCGTGAACCCGTTAAACGTCTCCATTTAGGCATCCAGCCCCACAAACAACGCTACTTCCCCGGCGACCGCGTGAAGCTCAGTTTCTCCGCTACCAACGAGCATAACATTGCCCAACCAGCCATTGTGATGGTGGCCGTGGTCGATAAGGGAGTCCTCAACCTCGCTGACGAAAAGACGTACCGCACCATGCCGACCCACTTCCTCTTGACCACCGAGGTCAGAAAACCCGAGGACCTCGAGCATGCGGACTTCTTGCTGGCGGATACGACCAGCGCCCGCACCGCTCTCGACCTTCTGCTCGGCACTCAAGGCTGGCGCCGCTTTCTGGAACAAAAACCCAGCCAATTCTTCCGCAATAACCAAAGGCAAGCACCTGACGAAGATACCAGGAGACTCCTCGTGCTCAGCGGCTTGTCGGAGGAGAAAAGACGGTTGCAAGAGATCGCGAGACAAAGAGTGGAGTCCACCTTCGCGGCGAAATGGAACAGTCTCAGCGACAAGCGTATGGTGGCGGAACGGCGGCTTGAGTTGGCCCGTGCCGATCAAGAACGCTATGTTGCGGAAACAGATGCCCTGTTGGCACGTGCCGAAAAAGAATATGAAGAAGCGCTCGCAACATTGATGTCGTATGACCGGATCTACGACAAGGTGCGGTCCGTGCTGCCTCCGTTGGCCGCCCTGGCTCTGCTGCTCGTGGCGATTTTCTGCCTGGTTCGCGGCGCCTTGCGAGCACACGAAACCAAAGTGATGCCGTACTTCGCAACGGCGGTCTGCTCCATTGTCTTGTGTGCCTTGGTCATTTCCGTGGAATGGAATCAGCGTGACACGAATCGCCTCGATCGCGTTGCGTGGGCAACTCCGGATGCCAAAGCAGATCGAGCCAAGGAATTCGAGAACCAAATAATGCAGCAACCCGCATTGGGCCAAAACGAGAAGGATGACATGCTCGCACTCCAACCTCAGCTGGATGCAGGGGCACGATTAATCGGCGGAAAGGGTGAAGGAAAAGGGGAACAGCCCCGACAGGAAAAGCTGAAAAAGCTGCAAGACGAGGCTAAGGCTGGCGTGCCGCCAGCCGCCCCAGAGGGAGCCGCCCGAGCAGCGGATCAGAATGCTCGGCGGGGGCTTGCCGGATTCGCCGGCCGCTTCGGCAACGACCTCCGGAAGAACCGAGCCAGGCTAGCCGATAAAGCCGATGCCAAGCAGGCAGAAGAAATTCGAGAAATTCAAGCTCCGGGTCGGGTTATGCAGGCCGAGCGTCTGAGAAGGGAGTGGAAAGAGCCTTTCTATGTGCGGGAATATGCCCACGTCAACCATTCGAGCGCCGGTGTTCGCCAGGATTTCACCGAAACGATCTACTGGCATCCCGCTCTGGTCATGCCAGACGGCAAAGTCGAAGTGGCCTTCGACCTAAGCGATTCGGTGACTACCTTCCAAGTGCTGGTGGCCGGACATACCACCGACGGACGGCTTGGTGCCGCTACAACCGCTATCGAGTCCAGGTTGCCGTTGTCCGTCGAACCGAAAACGCCGATCGAGGTTACCGCTACTGACAAGATCGATATTCCCGTGCTGCTGACAAACAACACCGAGCAACCAGTGACGGTCAATCTGTCGGTTCACGCGGACAAATTAAACCTGTTGGGCGGCCGACTCCAGCGTTCCATCACCCTTGCTGCCGAGCAAAGGCAGCGATGGACCTATCGGTTCCAGCCTGCTGTCGTGGAAGGCAATGCGACGCTGAGACTGGAAGCTCGAAGCCAGAAGGTGCCCGGCGACTTGATCGAGCGGGCTTTCCGCATCGTGCCCGACGGTTTCCCCGTGGTCGGCGCGAAAAGCGACATCCTCGAACAGGTGGCCGAACACGAGATCGTCCTGCCCGACACTTGGATCAAAGGCACCTTGAAATACCAGGTCGCGGTTTATCCGTCCACACTTGCCGACCTGCAGAAAGGACTCGAAGCCCTGCTGCGAACGCCGCATGGATGCTTCGAGCAGACTTCCACCAGCAACTATCCTAACCTGTTGATCCTTGACTACCTCAACACGACCGACCAGGCCAAACCGGAAATCACTCGCCGGGCGTTGAACCTTCTCGATCAAGGCTATCGAAAGTTGGTCTCTTTCGAATGTCGGAAGCCGACCAACAACGACCGCGAAGGTTATGAATGGTTTGGCGGGACGGCCCCGCCTCATGAGGCGCTTACGGCATATGGACTGATGCAGTTCCGCGACATGGCCCGCGTCTATGATGTGGACGGGAAAATGGTCGAGCGCACGGTCCGCTATCTCCTGTCACGGAGGGACGGCAAAGGCGGTTTCCGGAGAAATCCCAAAGCTCTGGATACGTTTGGGCGTGCCCCCGAAGACATTACCAATGCCTACATCGTATGGGCGTTGACCGAAAGCAGTCAGGAGGACGATATCGAACTGGAATTGACCAAGACAATTGAAAATGCCCAACGGTCGAAGGACGCCTACTTGATCGCGCTGGCCGCCAACGCCGCCATCAACCGCGGTCGAACGAAGGAGGGCATCTCTCTGCTCAACAAGCTGAAGAACATGCAACAAGCCGACGGTCATCTCGACGCCGCCCGAACCAGCATCACCGGTTCGCGTGGCCGCAGCCTGCAAATCGAGACCACGTCGCTGGCCCTGTTGGGATGGCTCAAGGCCAAACGCCCAGACCTCTACAATGTCTGCATCCAAAAAGCGGTGCAATGGATCAGCAAGCAGCGTGGCGGCTACGGCGGCTTCGGTGCCACGCAGTCGACCATCCTCGCCTTGAAAGCTTTGATTGCCTACGCCAAGGCTAATAAAAAGACAGCCGAAGAGGGCGACCTCATCCTCTTTGTCGACGATAAGGAAGTCGCCAGGCAGCATTTTCCCGCCGGCGCCGAAGAGGCCATCACGCTTGAACTCAAGGATGCTGACAAGCACCTCAAACCCGGCAAAAACAAAGTCCGCGTCGAAATCACTTCCAAGAGCAATTTCCCCTACACCTCGACGTGGTCTTACCGCACACTCAAACCCGTTACCTCCGACAAAGCTCCAGTCAAACTGACGACCCGGTTGAACAAAAACCGAGCCAACGAAGGCGAGACGGTGCAATTGACCGCGACCGTTGAAAATCTCACAGGCAAAGGGCAAGGTATGACCGTGGCGATCATCGGTTTGCCCGGCGGCCTCACTCTCCCCGAAGACATGACACAACTCAAGGATATGGCACGCTTGCGAGACAATGGCACCAAACCAGGCTTGATCAGCTTCTGGGAAATTCGCGGTCGTGAACTGGTGCTTTACTGGCGAGATCTCGCTCCCGATTGCAAGGGAGCCAAAAAGATCGAGGTCACCCTCGACCTGATTTGCCGCATCCCTGGCCAGTTCCGTGGACCGGCCAGCCGAGCCTATCTCTACTATGATCCCGACCACAAATACTGGGTCGATCCTCTGGCGGTGCATATCGCTCCCGCCGATGAATAACCTGAACCATTTTTCAACGCGACGCGGAGGACAAGATCAGTCCTCCGCGTTTTGGTTACGTGTGCCGAAGCATCGTCAATTGCAACGGCTAGTTAGTTAGACAGCCTATTTGACCGGGTCGGTCGGCACACTTTCCAGGGCCTCGGCGATCTGGGAAACCTAGCTGCGAATCGCCGCCCAGTTCTCCGCGCCATCTTTCAGGAGCATTTGCGAATCGTACCTCCGCGCCTGGGCGATATCTCGCGGCATCCCCACGCCGTCAGCTTTCGAGCCTATTGCTCATCGGAACCACGGTCCGGCACCGCGCTGCTGAGGACGGCGTTTTGGCGGTACACCACCCGCGGCCGTCGCCAAAAGGGGAAAAAGAGCAGCCCGGTCACGCTGACCTCCCGCCAACCTGCCTCAGTCCTCTCCTCCACGGCCCAGCGATAAGCGAAGGAGCCGCGTAAGTGCACTCGAAGTCGGCAGCGGTCGCTCAGTCCGAAGGCGAAACAGCGCAGGGCCTCGTCTGCGGAAGTGAAGTGCTCGTGCCAGCCGTCGAAAGCCACCACCCAAGCGCCGGCTCCCTCGGTCAAAGAGACGGAGAAGCCCTCTGCGGTCGGCGGCTCGACAGTAACCGTCCCACTGGACACGCGGTACACCAATTCGGGGTGCCGCTCAAGCCGCTCCACGATTTGCTCGACCGCTCCCATCTGTTTTCCGCCTCCGCCTCCGCAGCCGAACTTGTTTGTAGAACAACCGTTCTTTTCTCAACAGGCTCTCGAGTCGTCAGCCGATCGCGCAGTCATTCATTTGCGTTGACTTCAATCATAACTGCTGGTTACTTGAATTCCACGGTTTATTTTGGGCGGTATCATGTTTCAGCCTGGCGCTCACCGCGACCACGGGCCGGACTGTCGGCCAGCCTCCGCATACCGCCACTGCCTCGGTTCAAAACATAGGTGTAAACCATCGCGGTCCGAACGACTTGTCTCAAGAGTTCCTGAACTCCGTCAGTTGACGGCGAGCCGATCCAGATCACGCCGCAATAACCGTCGACAACTCCGTTAGTTGACGGTGGAGATAAGTTGCGCAAAATTGCTAAGATTGTCCTCAATCATGCCCGCCATGGTTCCGGGCGCACCAGAACGCCTCGCGTAGGCCTGGTAACAAAATGTCTTAAGGCACCCAGCGGAAACGAGGCCTACAGCGAGCGGACTGCTCTTGTTCGGCTTTGACGCCTTGGATACAACCGGTCGATATAAAGGATGGCGCAAGAGGACTGCCGAATTTAGGGAGGATGGGTCGGCATGGCGCTTTTGGAAGTGACGGGACTGGTGAAATACTACGGCCGGCGCAAGGTCGTGGATGGCGTCTGCTTTAATGTCGATGCGGGCGAAGTGGTTGGCCTGCTTGGCCCGAACGGTGCGGGAAAAACGACGAGCTTCCGCATGACAACGGGGCAGCTGACGCCGAACGACGGCATGGTTGTCTTCAATGGGCAGGATGTGACGCAACTGCCGATGTATCGCCGAGCCCGTTTGGGAATGGGCTACCTTTCTCAGGAAACCAGTGTCTTTCGCAAGCTGACCGTGGAGCAGAACATTCTGGCCATTCTGGAGGCGATGCCCACGTGCCGGAGTCTGGGACGCCGATTGACCCGTCGGGAACGCTGGGAACGGACGGATGCTGTGCTCGAGCAATTCGGCCTCAACCGGGTGCGCAAGAACAATGCCGCCAGGTTGTCTGGCGGAGAAAAACGCCGCCTCGAAATCGCCCGTTGCCTTGTTTGCGAGCCTTTGTTGATTCTCCTTGACGAGCCATTCACCGGTATCGACCCGAAAACCATTGCCGACATCCAACAGATTGTGCGCGACCTGCGCGAACAGAACATCGGTATCCTGCTGACCGACCACAACGTAAGGGAAGCATTGAAGATCACCGATCGGAGCTACCTGATCAAGGATGGCCAGGTTCGCACGCACGGTACGCCTGCCCAAATCATTCGCGATCCGATCGCGATATCGGAATACTTGGGGGCAGGTTTTACCGAAGATGTTGCGGGTCTGGCTGGGAGTCCGGCGCCGGAGCCGGAGGTCTCGGTTCATTCGGTTTTGGAAAAGGAACGGTTGCATCGATTGGTGGAAAGGCTGAAATCGGAACCGGAGGAAGCGGCAGCGGAACTGGTTAATCGCGGGCCGGCCACCGTTCCGGTATTGCTTGACGCTCTTGAACGCCGGGACGTGGAATTGAGACGGCAGGCTTTGGCCGTCCTGCAAATGGTAGTCCAGGAAGAGATCGTGTTTGATCCGTATGCCCCGGAGGTGGAGCGGAAACAACAGTTGCTGATATTGCGAGGCCAGCTACAGCGTAAGGCGAGTTGATACGCTTCGTGGTAACATAGACGTAGCATCGGTGGCAGTTTTCTCGGCAACTTGTCAAGCGAGCGAGTCAGTGCCATGAACTGGCTGGTTACTGCATGGCTGCGACGATTCGGAGGAACCCCCTGTTTTCGCGTCTACGGCAAGACCCACAGCGAAGCCTCGTGGCGTGAAATCGAAGTCTATGCGACCCATCGTCGGGATATGGACAGTCGTTGGCCTTTTCTGTCTGGCTCATGCACAACCTGGTCCGATTGCGTAGTCTCGGTCGGTTGGGATTTTGCCGAGGATTTGTTACGCGAACAAATCGAGAATCCGGCATCGCGAGAGCATCCTGTGGTCGTCGCCGGAGGCCGACTTCGCGATCTCACCCTCCGCCTTGCGTCGGGAGCCAGCAGTGTGGCGTCTGCAAGCGAGATTTTGGCGCACGAGATCGGTCATACCGGACAAGCCCGCCGCCTTGGTGTCGCCTACCTTCCCCTGGTTGGCTCCGTGACCTTGTTTCGAGAAGGACCAAACTGGTGGAACCATTTCGAAAATGATGCGAGTGAATCTGGCCAATTCGGTGGCATCGTGCCCGGTTCGGTGTGCCCGCGACTGCAGCATCTCCTGAAGCAGCACCGTGATGGCAGCTAACTCACTGGAAGAGAGGCGATCGACTTCGGGCACGCACCATGCGATAACCCATATAGCCGAGCATCAGGCCAGTCATGACGATGGCAGCGAAGGTCCAAACGCGGTTGTTGCTTTGGCCAAACAGCTCATAGATGATTCGGTTGTGCAATTGCTGCTTTTGCCAACGATCCAACAACGTCACCACCAGATTGGCCATGGCAACGGGGTCGGCAGGTAAATCGGGAATCTCAGTCGATGCCACCTCGAAGTCAGTCCAGACCGTTCCCTCATCCACGAACAGAACCTTTTTGCGTTTGCCCCCTTCCGATAGCCAATGAATGCAGTTGAAGGCGAAAGTAAAGTTGGCGTTATCGTCCTGCATCATCATTGCATTGATAAAAACGCTGTGGTCCGAGAGAATGAGAAGCCGGCTGCGCGGGTGAAACAATCGACTCACGACGGCAAAGCTGGGCGATCGGTTTTCCTGCCAGCAGCTTGGCGGAAACGTGGCCACGCTGCTGGCGCCAAAACGGATAGTCGGTTGCAAAGAACTCGGCCGGTTGCAAGCGATAGGGAGCGTTAACCCCTTGAAGACCGGATGGCTTACATTGTAATCGCGAACCAGGGGGCAGTCGGCCAGTTCCTCCAATCCCTTGTAGGCATCACGCCTCGGATCATTTGTTTCTACGATCTTTCCAGAAATACGAACCCCCAAAACCGCCGCCAGAAACGGATGCAAAGGCCGATCGGTCGCCAGCAATAGCGAACCGCCGTTTCGCAGATAGGAAAGCATTTGCCCTCTTCTCTGGTGCAGGACCGAAGTGTCACCAAAGACGATGACAACGGTATTCTTGGGATCCTCATGGAAACGATCGGCATCCTCGATCGGCGACAATTCAAACTCATTCAAGATGAAGCGAAAGGCGTGGTTGCCAAAACGGACGGCATCGGAAGTCCTCTCTTCTTGGGCAACGACCACCGGCGACAACAAAGCCGCGAAGAAGAGAACGATTATGCAATGACGCGTCATGAGTTCGGGTTTCCTGCCAGCGACAAGATAGCTCCCTGGGCAAAGGCCAGGTCCTCGTCGGAAATCGCTCTGGCATCCGGCGCATAACGTGCTCGTTCGTAAAGCTCCGCGAGCCGATTGGCAGCGGCTTGGCGCTGGTGCTCGTCTCGGCCTAATGCCGCCGCGATTTCCAAATGATTCCACGTTCGGGAGCGCGGACCCAACTGGCAAAGCGAAAGCACTTCGAATGCAACGACGATATCTGCCCAGCTTTTCACTCGTGGCAACTTCCTGCGATAATCAGCCGCCGACAGAGGCGTTTCGTTTCCCTTTTGCATCAACCTTTTGAGAACCAAAGCCGCAAGAAGGCAGGCACCAACTGCCAGGAACAGCCACGGGGACATCCCGCCCACGCGTGGTGCTGAAACCGGCGAACTGGGAACGTTCGGCAACTGAGGAGCGTCGACTTGCGGCCAGTTAATTTTCGGCAGCTTCCAGGAACCCATTCCGGGCAAGTGAATCTTGTCCATCTTCGGCAAGCGGAAGTTCTTCAATTTCGTTTCCAGCCCGAGCGTTCGCAGCCAACCAGGCATCGCGAACGAATCACCGTTGTTGCCTAGCTGAAGTTTTCCTGTGCGCAAATCCCGCGCTAAGGCCATCATATCCCGGCGAATCGAATCCAGGACGCTTGAATCCTCCAACGGTCGCCCTTTTATCTTTTTTGTTTGCTTCAGAAGCCAGTCGGCTAGCTTTCTCGAGGTGTCATCGTCCTCCTTGTTATCGACTGTTGGCGGCTCGACTGGCACATCTGGCGGGTCCGAACCCGGCAGCGGCGGGTGCTCTGGGGGATCGATCGGTCGGACCGGCAGTTTCAGCGGAGGCACGATGGTGGAAGTGTCGGGCGGCGTCTCCGGTACGGTCGGCGACGTTCCGTCGAGGAATTGTTGCAGTTTTTGCAGAATCCGATTGCGATCGCCAGGATCGAGCCGAAGTTCTTGCAAAAACTTGTCGAGTTCGCGAAAAAGTATGTCTTCGTCCTTCGCTCCCAACCCATTGAGGATGTTCTTGAGTTCTTGCGTGTCAAGGGGTTGTTTGCCTTCCTTCTTAAGCAGCTTTTTCAAGTATTGGGCGAATTCGTTCTGCTGGCGCTGCTGGATCGTTTTCGACTGTCGGAGGCGGCGAAGCAATTCCCGGCGATCGACTTTGCCGACGGGAACATCGCGGTGAGAATGCGCGGGCGCGCGGTCGACATCATCTTCCACCATGATCATGGGCTTGGCGGCGATTAAAACCATTGCAATGAGGCAAGTCTGCATGTTCTTTCCTCTTACGGATGCCTCCATTATGGGCTGCCGTCACAGTTTAGGCAACCCTGGCGGTGCTTCCGTGCAAGTCCGGCTCTGTGCTACCTATAATAACGACGAATTTGCAACGAAGTTGTTTAGAAAAACTCAGGCGAGCGCCATGTTGCGAAAGGTATTCTCGCGCCAAGGACAGCGTCGATTCTGGGAACGCTGCATCCAAACAGCAGGTCGGTGGTGGGAGGAGTGGTGCCGGGTCTGGCAGCGCGAGCCGGAACGATCGCTCCAGCCCTGCCGCTCTGAAACACCTTCGGTTTTGGATCGACCGCTCCGGCGTCTCGTGCTTACCGATGAAGTGTGTCGAACTCTATTCGAAGAATTCGCCATGCATCGTCGAAGCGCCCGTGGTCGAGAAGAAACGGGTTGGTTCCTTCTTGGCCGGCGCGAAGGGGACGAAGCCGTCGCTTTGGCGACGTTGCCTGCCGGTGCCCTTCGTGATTCGGGCGTTGCCCACGTCCGGTTCAACAGCGAAGCCCAGGCGCTTGCCAGTCAGATCGTCCGCCAACGGGACCGGAAATTGTTGCATTTGGGCGTAGTCCATACCCACCCCGGTTCGTTGCGTCATCCCAGCGAAGCCGATTATCGGGGCGATATCCAATGGGTTCGATGCCTGCGCGGCCAGGAAGGCGTATTTGGCATCGGAACCGCGGACGCGGACGACGTCGACGACTTGTATGCTCGCCAGCCTTTGCCCAACGTCCAATGCCTGCATGGTCTAAGGCTGTCATGGTATTCACTCAAACATCAGGATCGCCGCTATCGCCCCTTACCCTATCACATCACCCTGGGTCCCGATTTAGCCAAACCACTGCATGCGGTCTGGGACGAAATCGAGCAACGAACGGATCAAATCAGCAGGCTGTTTCGCCAGCAGGCAAGGGTGGCCATCGATGTCGTTCAAGGTCAAAAAGGGCCTGCACTCTCGATTCGGATTCCGCTCGAGCCTCCCCCGACAACGCTGTGCGTCTTGCTCGAAAACGGAGACGCCAGGTATTTCCTGCTTCGAGACGACGAAGCGCTGTCGGCGTCTTCGGACGAAGCGCGAATCGATCGTGCCGTTTATTTGATGCTTGCCGAATTGGCCAGACCTGCCTCGTCCGACGCGTCATTTCCCATCTCGACGTAACGCTTTTGTAACAATTCCGGTCACCGGCAATCGAATCGGTTTCGTTGTTCGTCTTAATAGTAGCGAGCGGTTCTTTGTGCGTTCTTATGAAAGGAACACACCGATGCGTCGTTATTTATCAGTGTTGACGCTTTTTGTGCTTTTGCCCGGTTTCGCACGAAGCCACGGGTTGCTTATCCCTGCGGACAAGAAAGTTCCGCCGTTGGCCATGCTGAACCATCAGGTCCAAATCAGCATGGAGGATCAGGTGACGACGACGCGAGTCGAACAGACGTTTCGCAATCACACGAGCCGAAACCTGGAAGCCACCTATGTTTTTCCGGTTCCCAAAGGTGCCAGCGTCCGGGATTTCAGCATGTGGGTGAATGGCAAGGAAGTTCGGGGCGAATTGCTGCCAGCCGACCAGGCAAGGAAAATCTATACCGAAATTGTTCGCCGTACCCAGGACCCCGGGTTGCTCGATTACGTCGGCAATAACCTTTTCCGTCTTCGCGTCTTTCCTATCGCGCCCAACAGCGACCAGAAAGTGTCGTTAACCTACACGTCTGTTGCGCCGCGGGACAGGAATGTCGTCGAATACATTTATCCTCTGAAAACGGACGGCAAAGCGACCAGGACGTTGGAGAAATTCAGCATCAAGGCAACGATCAAGTCTCGGCATGCGATTTACAACGTCTACAGTCCCACCCATGCCATCAGCATCAAACGGCAAAACGACCATCATGTCGATGTCGAGTTCGAACGGGAACAAGGGCTGCTCGATCGCGATTTCCAAGTCTTCTACTCGGTTGGAGGTGGCGACGACGTCGGTCTGACAGTGATGCACTACCGGCCAATCAGCAGCGAAAAAGGACATGTCATGATGCTGCTTTCGCCGCGCGTGGAACTGCCTGAGGATTATTCCGTTGCCCGCGACATGGTTTTCGTCCTCGACACCTCGGGAAGCATGCGCGGTGCCAAGATTAGTCAGGCACGCAAGGCGCTCAAGTATTGCCTGCAAAACTTGCGGGACAAAGACCGCTTCGGTCTCATTCAATTCGCTACCACAGTCAATCCTTATCGTGATGAACTGGTTCCTGCTAGCCGTGAGTATCTCGACCAGGCCGGCAAATGGGTGGACGGCCTGACCGCCACGGGTGGCACGGCCATCAACGCGGCGCTGGAAGCCGCTTTAGCTATGCGGACCAACGACAAAAACCGCACCTTCACCGTGCTCTTCTTTACTGATGGTCTGCCTACCATTGGCGAAACGAAGATCGAGACGATTCTAAAGAATGTCGCGAACAAGAACACGGCCAACACGCGCATCTTCACTTTCGGTGTGGGCAATGATGTCAACGCCACCCTGCTCGACCAGATCGCGGACAACTCGCGGGCATTGAGCACCTATGTCCGGCCAGCTGAAGATATTTCGGACAAAGTCGCCAGCCTGTACAACAAGATCAGCCATCCTGTGCTGGCGAACCTGAAGCTGAGCGTGGCCGGGTCGGCAGATGGCAACTTCCAGATCAGTGAAGTCTATCCCCCTCGGTTGCCTGATTTGTTCCACGGGGGACAGCTGGTGGTTCTCGGTCGTTACGATGGCAAAGGCAACGCTGCCATCAAATTGACCGGCACCGTTGGCGACACCAAGAAAGAGTTCGTCTACGAGATCGACTTCCCCGCCAAGACTGGCAATGAGCGCGATTTTGTCGCTCATCTTTGGGCTCGGCGGAAGGTCGGTTATCTGCTCGATCAAATCCGCGCCAATGGCGAAAAGAAGGAACTGGTCGAGGAAGTGGTTGCGCTGGCGAAAAAATTCGGCATTGCTACCCCTTACACAAGCTACTTGATCGTCCCTGATGGGACGGCACCCGTGGTCGCTCGGCAAGGAGAACGTCGGCTCTTGCCCAATGTTCGCTTCGCTCCCAATAACGTGGCCGTGCCTGAGGCTTTGGCACCCGGCGGAAGGGTCGTCGATCTCGCCAAGAACAAAGCTGCCAAAGGGGAAGGAGTGGCCCAAAACCGCGGCGCCCTCGAGGATCAGAAACTTGCCGACGCCCCCACCGCGGCGCCCCCCTCCGACAAGGTGGGCCAGATGATCGGACGTCTCAAAGAGCAAAAAGAGGCCTTCGATCGCAGCCGCCGTGAATTGAACCAGCACAACCTGCGTGCCGCTCAGCAAGGGTGGGTTGGTGTCGCCCTCTCGCAATATTCCAACACCCTGAAAACGCAAAAACAGCTCTCTTGGACCGCGATGCGCAATGTCCAAGGACGCAATTGTGTCGAGTACGGCGGCGTCTGGATCGACGAAGACTTCCGTCCGCAAACGCCCACTCTCACTATCAAAGCACAGAGCAATGCCTATTTCCGTATGCTCGAACTTCATCCCGAAATGAAAGACGTGTTCCGGCTTGGCAACTTTGTCGTTTGGATCGCTCCGAATGGCACCGCCCTTGTCGTCGATGCCAATGACGGCAAAGAAGAACTTGCCGACGACGAAATCAACAAACTCTTTGAAGCCAAAAAGTGATCCTCCCAACTCGACAGGAAACAGGAAACCGCCCATCCTGTTTCCTGTTTTCGTTTGCGCCATTTTCTGCGTTGGCTGAAACATCGCAAAGGCACACGGGTCGGCAGTCGCATCGCCGGAAGCCCTTCCTTTTCGTCTTCTTTCCAGTGGAGTCGGAACACTCCTTCTGCCGGCTTTTCCCCGTCTTCGTTCCGAGGCCGTCAACCAACGGCCAGCTCGAGAATGCCCGTCGACGGCCGAGTCTTTTATCGATCCAGAGAAAGACCGGGTAGGCGCGGCGAGCGATCTATTGCTGTTTCGAGATCGTCGGGATAAGTTGATGTTTGGCGTCGGGCCCGTAGCTCAACGGCAGAGCAGGGGACTCATAATCCCTTGGTTGCAGGTTCGAATCCTGCCGGGCCCAGTCGCGATTCGATTCGTCTTTTGTCCGCTTCCGTCCGCAAGTGCCTGCTGGGATCGGTAGTTATAAATAGCACAATTCCTGTTTGATCATCGCTGTGTTGGTTTTGGTCATCTCTAAAGCGGCGGCCTTTGGCAGAGGAAGGAAGAAAAACGAGGTTTTTCAATTGCTCGGCAAGGGGATCGCTCGTAGATTCTCAACATCCTAGCGTGAGTCTGTTTTTAACGATCGATGGAGTTCGCGATGGCATCGCCAGAAACTTCACCGTCAAGCGCACCTCCGCCGTTGGCTTTGGGATTGCGTCTGAATCTGTCGGGAATGATGTTTTTACAGTTCGCGGTCTGGGGGGCATGGTTTGTGGTTCAAGCCAACTTCTTGGGGGCGATGAACTTCAGCGAGCCACAGATCGGGAACATCTATGCGACGATGTACCTGGGCGCCATGTTATCGCCGATCTTTATCGGCCAGATTGCCGATCGCTATTTCGCCAGTGAAAAGCTGATGGCGCTATTGCACATCCTTGGAGCGGGGGCGTTGTACTGGATGGCCACGCTTAGCGATCCCACCGTGTATTACTGGGCGGCGCTCGTTTATGCCTTGGCCTATTCGCCGACTTTGGCGTTATCGAATTCTGTGGCGTTCACGCACGTACCCGATGCGACGCGCGATTTTCCGGGAGTACGTGTGCTCGGCACGATCGGCTGGATCATCGCCGGCCTGGTGCTGACGGTGCTATTGCGGGTATTCGCTGATTCGGCTGATCCCCAAACGCTGGCTGGCTGGTCTGTCACCTTGGGCGGAACGCGATTGACGCTGCCGTTGCTGTTTGCAGCAGGTCTGTCCCTGGTTCTCGGCGTGTGGAGCTTTTTTCTGCCGCACACGCCTCCCACGGGAAAAGCCGGCGACGCTCTCCCCTTTTTACGTGCCGTCAGCCTGATGCGCGAGCCGTCATTCGGCGTCTTTTATGGTGTGTCCTTCATTATCACCATCGCCTTGTCTTTTTATTACACGTGGACGGGACCGTTTCTGCAAAACGGGCCTCCCAAAGTGGAAGGCGCTAACGTCAGTTCCATCATGGCTATCGGCCAGGGCGCCGAGATCTTCTTTCTCGTGCTATTGCCTCTGTTCTTGCGCTGGCTGGGAATGAAATGGGTGCTGGCTCTCGGCATGGCTGCATGGGGCGTTCGCTACGGCATCTTCGCTTTGGGCGAACCGTTCGTGCTGATCCTGCTCGGCATCGCATTGCACGGCATCTGCTTCGACTTCTTCCTGGCCGCTGGCTTCATCTATGTCGATAACGAATCGCCCAAGGACATCCGGGCGAGTGCCCAGGCGCTTTTCGGCTTTCTGACCTACGGTGCCGGCATGTATCTGGGCAGTGTCCTCTCGGGTTACGTGGCAAAGATGTTTACCACCAATGGCGTGATCAATTGGACGTCTTTCTGGATCGTACCAGCGATCGGGGTGACGTTATCGCTGTTGGTCTTTGTGGTTTTCTTCCGCGAAGCAGCAAAGAAGCCTGAATTGGGGGAACAAGCCGAGGGTTCCCGATTGCGAGTGGAGCCGGAATTTCGGGGCGGAAGTTAGGCTGCCAAAAGACGTTTGCTGGCCCATCGGCTAGGAAAAGTGCCAACCTGTTTTACGGACCGCAGGCGCGATAGCGCCGCGGCTCGCTGCCGGTCACAGGATTCATCAGGGAGCGGCAGCCCAAGCCGGACGGCGTACCTGTCGGCGAGATAGTTGGCAACACCAACGGCCGGCGGCTATGATACTTTCTAAACATTAGCTGACGTGGGGGTATTGCATTATTTGAAACGACAGATGACGCCTCCAACAGGCGCGTTTCCTCTGCTGCCTGCACAAACGATACTATGCTCCGCCTCACCGATCTACGCGAAATCCTGCGCTATGTTCCGCGCTTCCGCGACAAACTGTTCGTGATCGCCTTGGACGGTTCCGTGGTCGCGCACGAGAACTTCGGCAACCTGCTTTTGGATATCGCCCTTTTGCGGAGTTTACGCATTCATGTCGTGCTGGTTCATGGTGCTGGGCATCAGATCCGTTTGCTGGCGGAAAAGAATAACATCGCCGTCAGCAGTCTGGACGGCACCGGTGTCACGGATGCAGCCACCATGGAATTGAGTTTGACGGCCGCCAACCAAGTCAGCCACAACATTCTGGCCGGTTTGTCAGCGACCGATTTGCTCGGCGTCGTCGGCAATGCGGTCGTTGCTCACCCAGCCGGCATTCTGCACGGCGTACCGCACCAGTTCACCGGCCGGGTCGAACGGATCGAAGTGGACATGCTCCAGGCGTTGCTTGACCGGAACATCATTCCAGTGATTCCGCCGCTTGGCTGGGACGGCGAAGGTACGACATACCGGATCAACTCGGATGCCGTCGCCTATGAAGTAGCTCGGGCGATGACTGCCGTGAAGTTGATTTTTCTAACGGATTACGACGGCATCCGTCTGTTTGATCGTTCGGACAACGAGGACGAAGCTAGCGGCTCGCTGATTCGTCAATTGTCGGTCGACGAAGCGGAAAAGATCGCCAAGACACGGCGAGATTTGCCGGGCACAGTCGCTTCCAAGTTGGACTACGCCGTTCGCGCTGCTCGCCAGGGCATACCCAGGGTGCACATCATCAATGGCACTGTGGAAGAGGGGCTGCTGGCGGAGGTGTTTTCGAACGAAGGGATCGGCACGCTGATTTATGCCAATGAGTACCAGGCCATTCGCAAGGCAATGAAAAAAGACGTCGGCCCGATCCTGTCGTTGCTGCGAGCGGCCATGGATAGCGAAGAGTTGTTACGGCGAACACGATCCGATATCGAAGAGCAGATCAACGATTTCTTCGTATTCGAAGTGGACCGCACGCTGGTGGCATGTGCGGCTGTGCACTTCTACGAGGAGGGCAAAGAAGCGGAGTTAGCCTGCGTCTGTGTCGATCCGGCCTACGAGAATCAAGGGATCGGCTCGCGGCTGGTGCAGTTCGCTGAAAACCACGCACGCAATCGCAAGGCTTCGAAGTTCTTCTGCCTGTCCACGCAGGCGTACAACTATTTCGTCCACAAAGCCGGCTTCAAACAGGGCAGCGTCGACGACCTGCCACCAGCTCGACGCGAACGGTATGAGCGGAGCGGGCGAAAATCGCAGATTCTCGTCAAAACCTTGTGACGCCGTTCTCCGTGCAGCCACCTTTTTCGGACAGCCGACGGCGAAGCAGGCAGGTCCTTTCGCCTTTGCATGAGGTCGCCATGAGCAGCGAGCCGAACAAACTGGTCTATTTTTTCGGCAATGGGCAAGCCGAAGCCGGCAATGACCTCAGACATTTGGTGGGAGGCAAAGGGGCCAGCCTCGCGGAACTCTCCAGAGCGGGTTTTCCCGTACCGCCTGGCTTTACCATCACCACCGCCTGCTGTGATTGCCACCTTCAAAACAAGCAATGGCCTCAGGGCTTGGAGCAAGCGGTGCGCGACAATCTCGCACGACTGGAAGAACTTACGCAAAAACGCTTCGGCGACGGCGCCGATCCCCTTTTGCTGGCGGTCCGATCCGGTGCCGAAATCTCCATGCCCGGCATGATGGATACCCTCCTCAACGTCGGTCTGAACCCCAAATGCGTCCGGGCGATGGCTGAGGCCTGTGCCAATCCTCGCACCGTCTGGCAGGCGTATCGCCGATTCATTGTCGCGTTTGGCGAAACGGTCGCCGGGATCGATGACCGTGAGTTCACAGCTATCATCTCTCGCAGCCTTGCCGAGAAAGGCAAAGCATCGGAGACAGAATTGGATGCCGCCGAGATGGAACGCTTGTGCCATCGACTGCGTGATGCTTTTAGCCGGCACAATACTCGTTTGCCTGTCGATCCCTGGGAAATGCTTTGTAGTGCGATCAATGCGGTCTTTCATTCCTGGAACAACGATCGCGCCGTCGCCTATCGGCGCCACCACAACATCCCTGATTCACCTGGTACCGCGGTCACGGTACAGGCGATGTGTCCTGCCGATGTTGCCGGCGTTCTGTTCACGATCAATCCGGTGCAGCCACAAGAGCCTCGAATGGTGATCGAGTCTTCGTTCGGACTGGGAGAAGCGATCGTATTGGGGAAAGTCACTCCAGACCGCTTTGTCGTGGACAAAGAATCGTTCGCGATCATCGAAAAGACGATCGCCCGGAAGGATCAAGCAGCAGGAAGTCCCGTCGATGCCGCGAATGAGGCGGAGCGCCCGTCTCTTGATGACGAAGACGTTCGTGCTCTGACCGAATTAGGCAAGCGTGTCGAAGCCCATTTCGGCCATCCTTGCGACATCGAATGGGCGAAGTCGGCAGGGAGATTCTATTTGTTGCAGGCGCGGCCGATCAAACCCACTGCCGATGCTGCTGAGGAGATCGAACGCATCCGCCAGGAAGAAATCGCAGCCCTTCGCGAACGGGCGGAGCCGGGCGGCACCGTTTGGAGCCGATATAATCTCGCCGAAGTTCTTCCCGAGCCGACGCCGATGACCTGGCACATCGTTCGCTGGTTCATGTCCGTGCACGGAGGCTACGGCCAGATGTATCGCGATTTAGGCTTCGATCCCGATCCGAGTCTGGGGGAGGAAGGGATTTTGGACCTGATCTGCGGCCGGCCTTATGTCAATCTCAGCCGGGAACCGAGAATGCAATACCGACGCCTGCCGTGGGAGCATTCGTTTGCCGCACTCAAACAAGCGCCGCACAAAGCACTCTATCCGCAACCGACTTTTAATCCAGCACGGGCGACCATAGGGTTTTGGTTTTGGCTTCCGTGGCTCACCATCAAAATGGTTTGGGCAGCGGTCAAACTGCGCGGGCTTGCCAGGCATTTCGCAGCGAGCTTTCGCGACGAAATCATCCCCGCTTTTTGTGCCGAAGTCGCTCAAGCCGAGAAAGAAGAGTTGCACTCGCTTTCCGATGAGCAGCTTCTGAGTCGGTTCGAGTATTGGAAGAAACGGACGCTGTTCGATTTTGCCCGCGACAGTTTGAAGCCGACGGCTCTGGCGGGTTTGGCCTTGGCGAAAATCGAACGTCTTTTGGCCCGCTCCCTTCCGCCTGACCGGGTGAGGTCCGCTGTCGGCGAATTGACGATGGGTATCCGGCTGGATGAGGACGTGGATTTCGCCTCGGCCTGGGAGGCGTTGTCGGCTGGCAGAATCGATACCTGTACGTTTCTCGAACGGTTCGGCCATCGCGGTCCCAACGAGATGGAATTGGCCCAGCCTCGCTGGTCGGAAACCGGTATCGCTGTTGCCGAGTTGACAGCCTTTGCGAACTCTGAAAAGCCGACCGATTGCGATGTGGACAAGATCGCTCGCGAAGCGAATCTATCCGGTTCATTGTCGACCATTTTTTCGAACGAGGTCACCAGGCTAAGAACGTTTCTGGCCCTTCGGGAAACGGGCAAGCATTATTTGCTGAAGGGCTATGCTTTGATTCGACGAATACTTGTCGAGCTGGATCGACGATTCCACCTCGACGGTGGCATCTTTTTTTTGACGCCAATGGAATTGCCGGCCTTGTTGCGGGGCCAGGATTTCTCTGAGACGATAGCCAGGCGTCGACGTCGGCGCGAGCTGGCTCTGCGTATCGAAGTGCCCCCGGTTCTCTTCAGTGACGATCTCGACGCCATCGGCCGAGCTTTCGAGCCGCAAGATGCGCAAATCTACCAAGGGCTGCCCTTGTCGGCGGGCGTTGCCGAGGGGGAGGCACTTGTCGTGAGCACTCCTATTGCCGTTGAAAAATCGGGTTACATCCTCGTTTGTCCTTCGACGGATCCCGCCTGGGCTCCTTTATTTTCTCGAGCGAAAGGCTTGGTGCTGGAAACCGGCGGCATGTTGTCGCACGGTGCGATTGTGGCACGGGAGTACGGTTTGCCTGCGGTCGCGGGGATCGCCGACGTTCACCGTCGCATTCGCACCGGCCAGCGACTGCGCGTCGATGGCAGCAAGGGTACCGTGGCGGTGATCGCGAGCCAGGAGTAAGACTGGCGGAAAACAAGCCTCACGTCGTGGCTTGCCCGATGCAGCCGTGTTCGCCGTCACCAGGTTATAATGAACGAAAGAATCAACCAATGACTCCGTCGAAAAGCGGATCGATCCCTTGAAAGACGTCAGTCGCAGCCCGGTCGTTGATCGCATTGCCGAGGCGTTAAGAGAATCAGGAGCCGACGAAGGGGTTATCGTCTGCGCGGTTTCAGGCGGTGCCGACAGCACCGCGCTCTTGTTGTCGCTCCAACAGATCGCGCCGCTGCGTGTGGTAGCTGCCCATTTCAACCATCAACTTCGTGGTTCGGCAAGTGACGGCGACGAAACGTTCGTCCGACTATTATGCCAACAACTTTCCTTGCCGATCGAAGTGCATCGTGCAGACGTTGGCCGACTGGCGGCGTCGCAGAAAAAGAATCTCGAGCAAACCGCTCGAGAATGGCGTTACGACTGGCTATGCCAGGTCGCGAGCCGACATCACGCGCGTTGGATAGCGACAGCACATACAGCCGACGATCAGGCAGAGACAGTTGTGCATCGGTTATTACGGGGAACCGGCCTGCGTGGGTTACGCGGCATCGCCCGGAAGCGTCCGATTTCACCTGACGTCTTTCTTATTCGGCCGATGCTGTTCCTTCGCCGCCATCAGGTGCTCCAGTTTCTCGCCGAGCGTGGCCAGGATTTTCGGACCGATGAAAGCAACTTCGATCGCCGGCGAACGCGAAACCGCATTCGCCACGAACTGTTGCCAATGCTTGCGGAGGAATACAATCCCGACATCGTTGGCGTTTTGACTCGGTTGGCGGAGCAGGCGGCCGTCGTCTTTGAAGGGTTGGAAGCCGAAGCTCGAGAGCTTCTTGTCCGATCCGAACTGCCTCGAGCCGGTCCGCTGGTCATATTGAAACGCGAACCGCTGCAACGAGCACGGGAGAATTTGTGCCGGGAAGCGTTGCGCTATCTCTGGTACCGCGAAGGTTGGCCAAGAGGGCAAATGTCGTTCGATGCCTGGAATCGTCTGATGGAACTGATTCGGGCAAATGGCACAGCGCTTGACTTGCCGGGCGGCGTGCGCGCTCGTAGCCGGCGCCACGTCGTTCAAATCGGCCGGGAACCATCGCCCGGAAAGGAATCGAGTTAACGCGCCCTGGTTCGAGGGCGCACGTTTTTTGTTGCTGGTCTCTGAGTATCCGCATAATCTCACCATTGTTCCCGGTTCTTTGGCTCTTACTTGTGGGGTGCTGATGGCCACCGACACGACAATCAGTCGCGAACATTTCCTGCTTCCCTGGACCGTGCAGGAACGAGAAGACCCCGTGCTTGTCTTCGAACGCGGGGAGGGGGTCTACTTCTTCGACCACGAAGGCAAACGTTATCTCGACCTTTTGGCACAAATCTTCAATTGCAATCTCGGTCACGGCAATCGCCACGTGATCGAAGCCATCCATCGCCAGGCTGAAAAGGCCTGTTGCGTCTCGCCATCCGTCCTCACCAAAGAACGCGCCGAAATGGCCCAGGCTCTCGTCGATAAAACGCCGGGCGATCTCAACACCTGCTTTTTCGTCAACAGTGGCAGCGAAGCCGATGACCAGGCTTTCATTATCGCCCGCATGGTCACGGGACGAAAAAAAATCATGTCGAAATACCGCAGCTACCATGGCACGACCTACGGTACGCTCGGTGTCGGTGGCGACCCGCGTCGCATGGCCGTCGATCCCGGTCCACCCGGCACGGTCCGCTTTTTCGGGCCTTACTGCTATCGCTGCGACTTCGGCATGACTTATCCCGACTGCCAACTTCACTGCATCGATGCGCTCGAACGACAACTGGAATTGGAGAACCCGGCTACGGTCGCAGCCATCGTCGTCGAACCCGTCACCGGCGCTGCCGGTGGCTTCCCTCTCCCAGACGGATACCTCACCAGGCTTCGCGACATCTGCGACAGATACGGCATCCTTCTCATCGCCGACGAGGTGATCACCGGCTTCGGCCGAACGGGCGCCTGGTTCGGCGTCGATCACGAGAAAGTCGTGCCCGACATCATGGTCTTGGCCAAGGGGCTGACGTCGGGCTACGTCCCCATGGGAGCAGTCGTCGTTCGCGACCATATCGCTGATTATTTCGAAAGCAGGATGCTGCCGATCGGCAGTACCTATGCCGCCCATCCCCTGGCTTGCGCTGCCGCCCAGGCATGCATCGAAGAATACGAAAGGCAAAACCTCATTCCGCACGCCAAACGGATGGGCGAGGTGCTCTTCAAAAAGCTTCGCGAGCTGGCCGAACACCATCCACGAGTCGGCGACGTTCGCGGCAAAGGATTGCTTGCGTGCCTGGAACTGGTTCAGGGCAAAGACGATCCTCGACCGTTGGTGCCGGCCAATACCGATTCTCCCATCCCGATGCAACTGCGCCGCCGGCTGTGGGAAGAGGGACTGTTCGCTCTGGCCCGTGCCAGTCTCCTCATGCTCGCACCGCCGCTCATCATCGAGGAGGAACACATCAACGAAGCGGTCGAGAAGCTTGACAAGGTTCTCGACTGGGTGGATCAGTTAAGTCCTTGAGACTGTTTGGTTATTGCCTGCGAACGAGGACCATTTCATCGACTGACGGTTTACCACCAATGGTGTCTTCAGCGCTTCTGAAAATGGACCAGTTCCCGATGATCAGCAACCGTCTGCCAGATGTTCCTCGCAGCGTCGCGCTGACCGGCGTTCTTCTCTCGATTCCTGTGGTCGGATATTTCGACTACTGGAGCGGGGAACAATTATCCTTTTCCATTTTCTATCTTCCCCTCGTTGTTCTCGCGACAGTAAAGGGATCGGTGGGTTGGGGAACGCTGACAGCCATCCTGTGCGCGCTCGTCTGGGGCGCGGTGAATAGCGGTGTCTTTCACCATTGGGGCGTGAATATGATCGCCGTGTGGAATTTGCTTGTCAGGCTTGGCTACTTCCTCTTGGCCGTTTTTTTTGTGTCCCGTTTGCTGGCTTATGCCGCTAGGGAAAAAGAACGTTCACGAATCGATTATCTTACCGGTCTCGCCACGCCACGAGCCTTGGCGGAATTCGCCGAGGTGGAATTGGCGCGAGGACAGCGCTTTGGCGGGCAGCTAACGATTGTTGTCTTCGATTGTGACAACTTCAAGGCGGTGAATGATTCGTGTGGCCATCTCGAGGGCGATCGGGTACTTCGAACCATTGGCGAAATCGTGCAGGCCAATCTGCGCAAAACAGATTTCGCTGCTCGGTTGGGAGGGGATGAGTTTGCCATCGTTTTACCGCAAACATCCAGCGACGACTCGCGTGCGATGATGGCTCGTCTCCGTAATGCTATCCTCTCGCGGATGGAGCGCGAACGATGGCCGATTACAATCAGTGCCGGAGTCGTGACATTTACGACACCTCCGAAGTCATTGGCCGCAATGCTCCACGAGGCCGACAAACTCATGTATTCCGTGAAAAACAACGGCAAGAATTCCGTCATGTATGCATCCTGTCAACCGGAAACAACAGAGTTTTCAACAACGCGAAAGGAAGCAAGATGAGTGAGCCTACACGTCGCCGATTTCTGTTCAGATCGTCAGGTGCCATCGCCGGTTCGTTTTTCGCGAATGGTC
Organism: Gemmatales bacterium; assembly: GCA_026004675.1. Taxonomy (GTDB): domain Bacteria; phylum Planctomycetota; class Planctomycetia; order Gemmatales; family Gemmataceae; genus BPJP01. The sequence continues at coordinate 19,446 of BPJP01000013.1, read as the reverse complement.
TGGCTGGCGCCGATGAGGAAGGGGGATATTTTTCGCAAAGCGGTCTGGTCACCGGAAAGCTGAAGCCTCTGCGCCACCGGGCCATACCTGGTTTTCTAAGCGCCGAGCAGATGGCACCGCACCACCAGGCCCATTACGGCGGGGCTTTGCGCGGATATTCGGCTGCCGACAAGAAACTGGAACAAAGCGTTCTGACGGGAACCGCTATCGATGCTGCCGCTTACGGCGCCCTGCAGCGTTCGCGGACCAGCAAAGGAAACAGCGTGATCCTGCACGAACTGTACTTCGATGGCATGGCGCCGCGAGGCTCCGATCCTGGCAAAGCCTTGGCGGCGGCCTTGAAAAAGCGTTTCGGCTCGGTGGAAAAATGGGCGGATGATTTTCAGAACAGCGCCCTGGCTGCGGCAGGCTGGGCCATGCTCGTGCGCCATCCGGTAAACGGCAAACTCTACAACGTCGTCAGCGATGAACACGCTCACGGCCCTTTGTGGATGGCCGTTCCTCTCGTGGTCATCGACGTCTATGAACACGCTTTTTACATCGATTACCAGAACCGTAAGGCCGATTACGTCAAGAAATTCTTCAACCACATCAACTGGCAGGAGGCAGAAACTCGCTATCGCCTCGCTCAACGATAGCTGACACCCTTACTTTTGCGAAAGCGCCCGCGCTGCCTCGGCGAGCCAGCTTTCCGAAGGAAGCGAGTAGGGGCGGAATTTCTCTATCTGGCCTGTTTCTTCATGGTAGAAAAGAGCGCGATACAGGCCGAGCTTGCTGGCTGCCGGGGTATCGATCAGGATGCTGGAATCGGCGGCGCTCATTTGAAACAGCACGCGCATTTCGAACTCGCGCAGGCTTTGGCGGTCCAGAGTCCGTTGAACATTGTTGAGCGAGTCGCACCAGGCGATGGTGTGGATACCGACCGTGGAGCCGTCACGCAAAATTTCGCTGAATTGTTGTGCCGGGTTGGCCGGCTTGTCGTCCATGCCGAAGCCGAAATCATCTTCCGCTTTGCGCAGGTCGCGGAAACGCTGCAAGTTGTAAATAACGAGGTAAATGGGACCGGCGTCCGCGTCGTGCTCCTGATGACGACGCTCGACTTCCGCTTTGATTTCCCCAATGATTTCCGGCAATTCGCGGACGCCGCCGATGTACCGCTCAGCCAGAAGCGGAGGGAGGAACTCTGCTGGCATTTTTTCCAGCACGCGACGAAGGTAACCGGCGTGCGGGTGATCGGTCGGCGTGCCATCCAGAACGTAGAACCGAAGCGGATCGCTGCGAGAATGTTGTGCGGCGATGCTCAGCATGGAAATCGCCGTGATCGACAAAGCGGCTTCGTCCTGTTGGCCGACCAAAAGGAGGTTTGAACCGGTTTGGGGGCGGAAGTCGGCGGCTGTCGGCTCCTTGATGGCAATCGCTTCGCCGAGCCAGGCCCGGTCGCTTCGTGAGCGCCGTCCGTTGCGGGGCGCCGATGTCAATGTTTCGTGCAGCAGGTCGTTGTTGCGGACATCGGCAGGGACATTGCCTTCGAAAACGATCATGGTGCGTCGTTGGATTTGCTTTTGCGCGGCTAGTTCGCGAATGCGTTGGAGGTAGCGTTCGCGCTGTCCGTCGTCGAGCCAGACGACCTGGAAAAAAATCATTGCCTTCCATCATGCCGTTGGCGTCGTTGTAGATGGCCTCGCCGGGTCGAGAGAGGAGGCGAGCGGCGGTGTTGTCTTCGCTCAGGATGACGCCGGCATCGGCCTCGCTGCATTGCAAGGCGATGCGGACGGCCATCTGCCCGATGGTGCTGCGGGCCAGCGAATAGGCGCCGCTAAGAGTCTGGGAGCCGAGCAGGACGTGGATGCCGAACGCCCGCCCTTGCCGAACGAGTCGATCCAGCAGCAAGGCGACGTCCTGGGCAATCTTGTCGTCCTCGACAAAAAACTCCTGAAACTCATCAACGATGAGCAGGATGCGCGGCATGACCGCGTCGGGATTGGCATTGCGGTAGGCATGGATGTCCTGGACACGCATCGAGCGGAACAATTCGCCACGCGCTTTCAGTTCGGCGTCGAGCCGTTGCAACACGCTCAAGCCGAATTCGCGTTCGCTTTCGATGGCGACGACACGAGCATGAGGCAACTGATGGACGGCATAGGTCTTGAATTCGACCCCTTTTTTGAAGTCGATCAAATAGACCTCGACTTCATCGGGGCTGTAATGCAAAGCCAGGTTGGTGATAAGGGCGTGCAGCAACGTCGATTTGCCGGAACCGGTCTTGCCGGCGACGAGAACGTGCTGCGATGTGCCTTGCCCCAGCTCGAGATTTTGCAGCTTCGTGGCGCCGGCTTTGCCAAGAGGAACTTTGATTCCGCCCCGGCTGTCGCTGCTCCACCAGCGATCGTCGGGCGGCGCGATCACTTCGAATGGCACCTCCACCCGGCTGGCTTCTTTGGCCTTCGCGCCAACCGTATGCATGATTTGCAGGCACGTATGATCGCCGGGCGGTTGCTCCAACTCGAGAGGACACTGGCCGAAATCGTTATCTTTCCAGTTGAATTGCTCGCCGTTCCAAATCAATGTCACGCTGTTTTGTTCGATGTCCCTTATGTCGAAATCCTGGGGCAACGGAAGTTTGCCATCGGTCGAAATCAGCGTAAAGACCCCGCAACTGGAACCGCTGGCGGCGATGCTCAGCAGTCGGCGGGCAGCCAGTTCCGTGAAGTTGGCAGGAAAATTCGCCACCACCAAAACACGGTACGGTTCGGCTACCTCTCCTGCAATCCGGTTGTAATCCGCAATCGTCCGGAATTGATTGCGAAGGTATTTCTGAATCACCGTTTCCATGTGCTCGGTCAAATCGGCCAGACGCTGTTCGATATGCGTCGGTTCCGTCCAGATACGGTTGGTGACCAGAGCGTCGTTGTAATCCGCCAGATGCATGAAGGCGGCGAAGTTTTCACCCAGGCCCACCGGATCGATGATCGTAAAACGGACTTTGCCAGGAGGAAGAGTCGTCAGAAAACGGAGCATCACAGCGCGCAAGGTCTGGACGGCTTTGTCGCGGCCCGCTCCTTCCGCCCGCAACAACAGCGAACTCTGATGCGGAAACGGCAACAAGGCCGGCAAATCGAAGCGGTATGGTTCCAGTAACGGCAAACGCGGATCCGCGGAAACGCCGTGGCTGATCTTGCTCAGATCGAAGGTGAACTGTCCAAAGCGAATGCCTGGCGGCAGGTCCACAGGCGGATGCCACTGATCCCAGTCGACCTCCGACCAGGACGGAAAAAGTTTATGCCCCAAAGTGTTGACCTTGCGAGCGACGCCTTGGAGTTTTTTCTGTCCTTCTGTCCAGCGCTGGATCAATTCTTTCCAGGCCTGTTCGTAGCGATTTTGGCTCTTCGCAGTGGCGGTTTGCTTGTCCGTTTCCGCTTGCTGGCTGGCTGCTTTGAACTCACGCAACGCATCGGCCATCAGGCGGCGATAATGCTCATCGATGCGGGCAAGATTGGCGTCATGTGCTTCTTTCATGTCGGCCAGCCGCTGGCGATAGTCCCGGTCGGTATCGTGCACGTCCTGCTGGTACCGGCGTTCCAAAGCGGCTCTTTTCTGCTGGTGTTGTTGTTTGATGCGGGCCAATTCCTTTTGATGCCGGTCGCTGTATTCCTTTTTCAAGCGCTGATAAGAGTCGGCATCTTCTTCCTGGCAGCGTTTGCACAAAGCGCGGGCTTCTGCCAGGGCGCCGCAAAAAGAGGGATAGATCGCGTCGATTTGTTGGCGGCCTACAGCCGCCAGCCAAAAACGAGTGATGGTGCACGCGAAGCCGATCGTCACCGTCATGATGCCGAACCAGATGTACCAGTGCTTCGGCCAGCCGGCGGCATTGACTTCGACGGCATCCAGCACCAACAGCAATTTCATGACGAAGGCAAAAACGGCACACGCCACCAGCCAAAACAGTACGAATAGCCAGACGATTTTCTCTCCCTTGAGCAAACGCGGAATGGTCAACCCCTCCAACTGTTCAAGATGGGCAGCGGCATCTTGCACGGTTTGTTGGAGACGTTCCAGATGGGCTTCCTCGGTCTTGCGGCGCCGCTTGACTGGCACCCTGTTCTCATCGACCCAGTCTTGCAGCAAAACTTTCGCCTGCTTCTGCAAAACATCGATCTGCTCTAGCGCTTCAGTGGTAACCTTAATCGTTTCTTTGTGGCGTTCTTCGATACGGATGCGATCGGCGTCAAAAAGCGTAGTCGCTTCCCAACTCCCTTCCTGGGCCGCATGGTCGAGGGCTTCCCGTTCGGCTTCGTATTGCAAAACGAAGTCGTCGCGAGTTTGTTTGTACTCCGCTTCCAAGGCGCCATACTCGGCATCGAAACGGGCGATCGCCTCTTTACGCACCTGCTGATATTCCTGTTGGATCGCAACACGACGGCTATCAAACGTCTGCTGCAATTCCTGTTGCCTTTTCTCGAACGTTTGCAGGATCGTGTCCATCTCCTGCCGATAGGCCGATTCGATTTCGACCTCAGCAATGGCACGCTGCCTGGCAAGTTCCACGACGTCGCGGACTGCTTGACGTTGCGTCTCGCTAAGGTTCCTTGCCGGTTGGCCGTCATTGGGAAGAGACGTCATGGTAATCGTTTGCGTCATGATCGTGTGTCTCGTTGGGCTAGCGAAAATCGGAGCGGACATGCCTGGCGTCAGAGCGAAGCGCATGCGCCTTTTCCAACAAAACCAACAACTCGTGCGATTCGTTGGCGTCAAGTAGCAGGCGGCGATGCTTTTCTTTGAGAAAGCCCGTGTCGACCATTCTCTGTAGCATTTCCAAAAGAGGGTCAAAAAACCCGGCGACATTGAGCAGACCGATGGGTTTCTGGTGCAGACCGAGTTGCGCCCACGAGACGATCTCGAACAATTCTTCGAGCGTGCCATAGCCTCCCGGCAAGGCCACAAAGCCGTCGCTCAATTCCGCCATCAGGGCCTTGCGTTCGTGCATCCCGGCGACGATGTGCATTTGTTTGACGCGTTCATGGGCCAGTTCGCGTTCGACAAGAGCCTGGGGAATGACGCCGATGACTTCGCCGCCGAGGTCGAGCATGGCGTCAGCAATGACACCCATCAACCCCACATGGCCGCCACCGAAAACCAATCCCCAGCCGTGCTCATACATCAAACGGGCAAAATGCAGCGCTGCGGAGGCATAGATCTGGTTGCCTGTTTTTGAACCGCAAAAGACGCATAATCGCCGCATCAGGTCCTCGACAATGAGATGACAGGATATCCGATGCGCTCATCATAATCAGGGTACCATAGACTCGCAAGCACAGGCGGATGGGAACGATACCGGCAACACGAGGCGTACCGGATGCGCCAACAGAGAAGCTAATCGAAGCTGAAAACCCTCACGGACGGAATCAATGCTTCCAATAGCGTTCGATAAAGCCCGTATCGACCGTTCCTTCGATGAAACTCGACTGGTTCATGATTTCGCGGTGGAGGGGAATGGTGGTTTTGATTCCTTCGACGCGAAACTCCTTCAAGGCCCGCCGCATGACCGCGAGCGTTTCCGGGCGGCTCGAGCGGTGGGCCAAGAGTTTGGCAACAAGCGAATCATAATTGGGTGGAACACGGTAGCCAGCTGTAACATGGGAATCGAGGCGAACGCCAGGACCTCCGGGAACATCCCAGCGTGTGACGAGGCCAGGGGACGGACGAAAGCCGGCATACGGATCCTCGGCATTGATCCGACATTCAATGGCCGATCCATGAAGCGTGATGTCGGTCTGTTTGAAACGGAGCGGCTCGCCGGCGGCAACGCGAATCTGTTCCTGCACCAGGTCCACGCCAGTAACCAGTTCCGTTACGGGATGCTCGACCTGGATACGTGCATTGACTTCGATGAAATAGAAGCGATTGTCCTTGTCGACGAGGAATTCGCAGGTGCCGGCATTCTGGTAGCCGGCGGCCTGGACCAATCGCACAGCTGCCTGGCACATTTGCTCACGAACGTCCGGCGGCAGGCGGGGCGCCGGAGCTTCTTCCACCAGTTTTTGGTGCCGTCGCTGAATCGAACACTCGCGCTCAAACAGGTGAACCGCGTTGCCATGCTGGTCGGCCAGGATTTGCACCTCGATATGTCGAGGATTTTCCAGATACTTTTCGAGATAAACGCTACCGTCTTTGAAGGCATTCTCTGCTTCCTGGCGAGCGGCATTAAGCCCGGTGCGCAAACTGATATCGTTGCTGGCGATCCGCATCCCGCGACCGCCTCCCCCTGCTGCCGCCTTGATCAAGACCGGAAAACCCATCTCATGTGCCAGACGAAGCGCCTCTTCGTCGTCCTTGATGACGTCCTCGCTGCCGGGGACCACCGGTACACCGGCACTTTGAGCGATTTTACGCGCTTCACTCTTGTTCCCCAGACGCCTCATCGCTTCTTGGGGCGGTCCGATGAATTCGATCTTGCATTCCCGGCAGACCTCCGCAAAGTGCGGATTCTCGGATAAAAACCCGTACCCCGGATGGATCGCTTCCACGTCCGCCAGCTCCGCGGCACTGATGATGTTGGCGATTTTCAGGTAACTTTCCACCGCGGGCGCCGGACCGATGCAAATCTTCCGGTCGGCCAGTTCCAAATAGGGAGCGTCCCGATCCGCCTCGCTGTAGACAACGACCGCCTCGATTCCCAAATCGTGGCACGCGCGAATGACTCGAAGGGCGATCTCGCCGCGATTCGCTATCAAAATGCGTCGGAACATATTGGCGTCTATTGCATTAGTGGCCTGGTTGTTTTTTCCATAGATAGAGAAATCCCCAGGCTTGGCAATGTTTGGACTGGAGCCATGCCCTGGATTGGCGCCGCGTCCGACGAATGTCCTCGGATCGTTTCGCTTCCAGCCAACTCCCATGGTAGAATCATTCTTGAGACTTGTTGTGCAGGGCAAGGCAAGATGTACTGGTTTCTGCTCATCCTGATCGTCGGTCTGGTCGCAGCGCCGGCAGCGCGCATCCTGCTGTGGGAAAAAAGCCGCCGCATGCTGCTCCTGGCGTTGCGAAGCCTGTGGCTGCACAAGTTGCGGTCGTTTTTATCGGTGCTCGGCATCATCATCGGAACCGCTGCCGTCATCGCCCTGATGGCCTTCGGCGAAGGAAGCATGCAGGATGCGCTGGACGAAATCGAACGGATGGGCGCGACCAATGTCATCGTTCGCAGCGTCAAACCTCCCGATGACGCGTCGTCACAACGTCGCAATTTTGTGGCCACGTTCGGACTGACGCGCACCGACTATGAGCGGATCGCGACGATGATGCAGAGCGGCATTATCACGCGCATGGTACCGATGCGCGTTTTCCCTCAGGAATTGCGCTATCTGGCCGAGATGTACAATGGCCGGGTCGTGGGCACAACGCCCGAATATGTCGAGGTCAACCAACTCGAAATGGCACGCGGCCGTTTCTTCGACGCCAAAGACTACAAATACTGCAACAACGTGGCCGTCCTGGGGCATGCTGTTGCCCGCCATTTCTTTCCGTTTGATGATCCAATCGGCAAGACCATCCGCATCGGCGAACAGCTTTTCAAGGTCATCGGCGTTTGCCGCGAACGCCTGCCTGTCGGAAGTGCCGGCGGAAGCGTGGCCGCTGAGGATTTCAACAAAGATTTCTACATCCCTCTGACGACGTGCAATGCCCGCTTCGGCGAGGTGATCTATATCCGCCAATCCGGATCGCGCCGCGGCGAACAAGTGGAAATCAGCCAGATTACTTTGACCGTTGCGGATATGGACCGTGTCCGCCCCACTGCCGAAGTGATCCGTCAACTCCTTGCGGAAAAACACGAACGCCAGGATTGGGAATTGGCAATCCCGCTGGATCGACTTCGCCAGGCACAGAACGCCAAGGATCGCTACCAGATGCTTCTGGTCTTGATCGCCAGTATTTCTCTGGTGGTTGGCGGCATCGGCATCATGAACATCATGCTCGCAACCGTTAGCGAACGCGTTCGAGAAATCGGCATTCGCCGAGCCTTGGGGGCCAAACGCCGCGACATCACCAGCCAATTCCTGCTCGAGGCTGTCGCCCAGACATCGCTGGGCGGTTTGGTAGGAGTCGCTGTCGGCCTTCTGGTGGTATTCGCCCTGCCCCCACTCGTCTGGTATTTCGGCGGCCGAAACCTGCCCGCCAAGTTGCATGTCCCTTCCGTTTTCTTGTCATTGGGAGTGTCCGTCGGTGTCGGCATTTTGTTCGGTTGGTATCCGGCCCGCCGCGCCGCTCGGCTCGATCCCATCGAAGCGCTGAGGCACGAATGATCGTTGCCAACGTTTCGTAGCTCATTCTGCAGATAGTTGGCATCACCATTCGCTGTGATGGCTGCACGCTTTCCTTCGCCATTCGCCCCTGGTATGATGCGGTCTTTGTCCACCACGTTTAGCAGGTCGAACCATGTGCAAAACAATTTTGCTTGCAGCAATGGTATTGGGGATGAGCGCCGCGATGGCCATGGCGGGAGATCGGCCGCCAAGTGTGCCGTTCCGCTCTGGGCGATCGGTCGTTATGGCACCCAACGGGATGGTGGCGACGAGTCAGCCATTGGCCGCCCAGATCGGTCTCGACATTCTCCAGAAAGGGGGCAACGCCGTCGACGCCGCCATTGCGGTCAATGCCGCTTTGGGGCTGGTCGAGCCGATGTCGTGCGGCCTCGGGGGAGACCTTTACGCCATCGTCTGGGATGCCAAGACGAAAAAGCTGTATGGCCTCAACGCCAGCGGCCGGGCGCCGTATCAAGCCACACGCCGATTCTTTCTTGACAAGAAACTTAGATTCATCCCCGCGACTGGCCCGCTGGCCTGGTCCGTGCCAGGATGCGCGGACGGTTGGGATCAGCTGAGGCAGCGTTTCGGGACCATGTCGTTTAAGCAGATTCTCGAGCCGACGATCCGTTATGCGGAAAATGGCTTTCCCGTAAGCGAAGTGATCGCCGATAGCTGGCGCGGCGGTGAACGCTACGGCGACCGGCCGGATTTCGCCAAGACTTACCTGATCGACGGTCGAGCACCCAAGCGCGGCCAGGTCTTCAAGAATTCGTTCCTGGCAAAAACGTACCGCACCATCGCTAAAGAGGGGCGTGATGCCTTCTACAAGGGCAGCATCGCCAAAGAAATCGTCGCCTTTTCGGAGAAGCACGGCGGGCTGTTTACGCTCAAGGACTTTGCCGACCATTCGTCGACGTGGGTCGAACCGGTGAGCACCACCTACCGAGGCTATGAAGTGTGGGAAATACCGCCTCCCGGCCAGGGAATTGCCGTGCTGCAAATGCTCAACATTCTCGAGCATTATGACCTGAAAAAACTGGGACCGACTTCGCCTGATTACTGGCACCTGTTTTTGGAAGCCAAGAAGCTGGTTTATGAAGACCGAGCCAGATATTACGCTGACCCGGAGTTTGCCAAGGTGCCGATCAAGGAATTGATTTCCAAGAAATATGCCGAGCGGCGGCGCAAACTCATCAACATGGAAAAAGCGATGACAGACCTGGAACCCGGCGACCCCCGACTTGGCAAATCGGATACCGTCTACCTCACGGTCGTCGACAAGGACCGCAATTGCGTATCGCTGATCCAAAGCATCTACTTCGGTTTCGGTTCGGGAATGGTGCCAGGCAACCTAGGCTTCGCGCTACAGAACCGGGGCAGCCTATTCGCCCTCGAGGAGAATCATCCCAATCGACTCGAACCTCACAAACGGCCGTTTCATACGATCATTCCTTCGATGGTCACCAAAGACGGCAAGCCGTTTTTTGTTTTTGGCGTCATGGGAGGGGACATGCAGCCGCAAGGGCAGGTCCAAGTTCTCGTCAATCTGCTCGACTTCGGCATGGACGTGCAAGCGGCCGGAGAAGCGCCCCGATTCGAACACCTCGGCTCCTCGACTCCCACTGGCAGACCTGCGGACCGAAAGGGAGGCATTGCTGTTTGCGAACCAGGCATTTCGGATGCCATCGTCAAGGAACTGCTTCGTCGCGGGCATCAAGTGCGTCGAACCGCCCGCAACAGCGGCGGCTACCAGGGAATCCTGATCGACCCGCAAACGAACATGCTCCACGGGGGGTCGGAGTTTCGCAAAGATGGCTGCGCGGTAGGTTATTGAACCATCCCGCAATCCCTTTCAGGACAGGCGACTTTTAACAGCTTATTTGATTCCGCGGATTTTGCTTGCAAGTCACCGTTTTCGATGTTAAGTTTTTTTCAACAACTATTCACCTCTACAAAGCGGAAGATGATTCCGCAGCTTGTGTTTAAGGAGGAAGGGATGCGGCGTCACCATTCAACTCAGCGTCGTGCCTTTACCCTTGTCGAGCTTCTCGTCGTGATTGCCATCATCGCTGCCCTAGTCGGGCTGCTGTTGCCAGCAGTCCAGAAGGTGCGGGAAGCTGCCAATCGGTCGGTCTGCCAGAACAACCTGCGCCAGTTGATAACAGCAGTCCACAGCCACCACGATGCGACCAACCTGATGCCCCAATACTTCAACTATGATTCGCGTCGAGGAACCTGCTGGTTTATCCCGCTCATGCCGTTTTTGGAGTTGCAGAATACCTACAACACGATCTACCAGGATGCACAACCTGGCACAGCAACGTGGGTGCCACCGCAACCAGCCCAGTATGATTATTCCGAAAGCGTCTGGATTCCTCCAAAGCCGAAGGTGCCTGGAGAATGGAAATGGGTCGAGACCATCGATTACAACGGCTTCAAAATCTGGAAGTATGTAGAAGTCGGCGGCGAACCTGCCCAGCCTGGTCGGTGGGAGCCGCCCCCGAAATTGATCTCTCCTTACAAACCCGGCTATTGGGACCCGCCTGATGGGGCACCCAAGCCAAAGGGAAGGATCGACCTCGTTCGCAGTCACACGTACAAGGTTTTGATGTGCCCATCCGATCCCTCCGCCAACCAGACGCGGATCGTCAGCGGCTGGGGAGCGACCAACTATCTGGCAAACTGGAACGCTCTTTCAGACAGCAACGGTGACGGTTCCACGATCTTCGGAAACTGGAGTACCCAAGGCTACAAAGCCCGCGCTCACAGTTTTTCCGAGATTTCGGATGGCTTGTCGAACACTATCTTGTTCGGCGAAGGGTACAACTATTGCGATTCGCTTCCGCGCATCGCGCTTTATTCCTGGCATTACCATAATTTCGGGTTGACGCAGTCCATGAAGCAGGGAGCGCTCGATGTGGGCAATGGTCCAGGTATTGACCCGCCGCAGGACATGAACAATGGCTTGCCTAATACGTTCATGTTCCAGGTTCAACCTTTGCCGTTGCGTTTTTACCAATGTCCGAGCGGCCAGGAATGCTGCAACATGTTCACAGCGCAGACGCCTCATACAGCTATGCAAGTCGCCCTGGCGGATGGAACTGTGCGCACGATCGACCGAAACATCTCGCAGCAGGCCTGGAATTACTTGATGCTGCCACGTGACGGCAACCAGCCGGATTATTAGCCGTTTGCCCTTCGCCAGGAGAGAGAGCCAATGCGGCACCTTCGTTGTGCTGCGATCTTCGTGGCGGTGCTGCTCGTCAGTGGATGTGGCCGACCGTCCGAGCCGATAGCGGTCGTTTACGGGCGAATTACCATGGAGAACAAGCCTGTGAACGATTGCTATGTTCTCTTCTGGCCAGCCGACAATCACAACAAACCGGACCAACAACCCATAATCGCCCATGTCGATGGGGACGGGTTTTTCGCTCTCAATTGCAGGGCTGGAAAATATCATATTGCCATTTCTCCAAGCCTGCCCGAAGGTGTCGACGATCCGGGGCCATTATTTCGACCCAGTGGCGCTTCCAAACAGCCTTCGCGCGTTCCGCCACACTACTGGGACGCAAGGACGACGCCGTTTATCGTGGAACTAAGCGAAGGCAAACGCGAACTGAACCTGTCGATCGACGCTGGCCGATCACCCGACGGGCGTTAGTCATTCCCGCCGTAATCGCGAAATCGGTTAGGCATGTATGCCCGGAATCGTGTGTCATGAGATAAGGTGGATTTGCCCCAGCGCAGTATTCCACCTTGAATCAAGCCACCGTGTTGTTGCGGAATGCCAATGCGACAGCGCGTGTCGGTGAAAGGTGGAAGTTTTCTTTTGTTTCGTTCATATGGCTGAAAATCGAGACGCCGCGAGAGACACGCGTTGGAAGCGACGAGTTCAACGAAGGGGTCTTCAAAAGTCCTTTTTGGTGGGCGTGGGGACGCGACGGGGAGTTGTGGGAAAAATTTTAGCTAATTTGTGTAGTTTATCTCCACCGTCAACTGACGGGGTTTTCAGCGAGGGTTCCGGCGCCAGCGCGACGTGGCGGACCGTCACCTAACGGTGCATCGGAACGGCCAAACCTTCCTCACCCCGCTGGCTCAGTTCGGAAGGGACACAGGCTGGATTACAGCCATTGTCGCAGTAGTTCTGTCAGCAGAACCAACCAGTGTTCGAAGGCGTTGTTTGCTTTGTCGACGGCGACGGGTTCCCCTGCCACAATGGCCGACGGCTTGGGTCCATCGACCACTAACTTCGTTTCGATCACGTCCTCCAGGTCGAAATCGCAGGGGCCGGCCGAAACCATCACCGCATGGCACCAGCTGCGGCGTGACAAGAGGGCGACGTGTTGTGGTAGTTCGGCTTGGCTGGTTTCGATAACGCGCACCGTCTGGTTGGCGATCTGGTCGCGAAGCAACAGAGAGATCAGCTCACGCTCGTCTGCCAACTGCCCACCGGTGAAGACGAATTCGAAAAGCAAAGCGTCGTCACTGAGCCATTCGATCAAAGTGCGTACCACAGTGAGTAAAAAGGCTAACAGGAAGATGATTCTCTGGAAGGGAAGATCGGCATCCTTGAAGCGCGCCGATTCGAGGCTGGAATCAAGGACGAAAACGAACGACCGCCGGCGACGAAAGAATTGGTTTTCGTCACGGGAATAATACAAGAGTTCGTCGCGCAGGAATTTGATATCGAAGAGATCTGGGCGTTCGTCTTTTTCCATGTAGGCCAATTGGGAGTGGAGCAAGCTTTCGATGGTGCCTTTGGTCGAAATCGACGAAAAGCCTCCCACGGGGTAGGTATCTTCATCGAGCATTTGGGTCGCGACCTGGCCGAAGGAACGAACGGGTCGGAGGGGATGCGCAGGCAGCGCGTTTTCGAATCGGCTGGCAAGTTGCAGGATTTGGCGAAGAGCCACGCGCTGTCCCATTTGCGATAGTGCGGTACCCCGCTCTAGTTCGAACAAGTCTTCGTTGGCCAACAGCTCGGCACAGCGACGACAGGCGGCAATGAGAGATTGGTACAATTCGATCAGAGGAGTAGCTGGACCACGCGCGGTCAGGGTTCGCCAACCGTGTGCGATTAGTTCTTCCGGAGGCAAATCGAACAGTCGTTTGATCGCCGCCGGATTCAACATGACACCATCGAAGTCGGCCTTTCTCTGGAATTGCTCCAGAAGGTAGGCTAACGCCCGGGCTTGGTCGCGTCCCTGATACTGCCTGACAGCATCGCTGCCGCGTTCGAAGGTCCAGTCGGCGTCGATTTTGCCAAGGACGTAATCGTCGTAAGCTCGCAGCAAGCTGGCATCGATGCCAGGAAGCTGCACGTCGTTATTCGCCCTGACGCTCAGGTTCGTGAGAAACGTCATATGGCCGAGATCGGCAACGAATCCGGGCGGCGGCAATGCCTGTCCGGCAGCGACAATCTCGAGGTGCCACGTCAGGATTCGCATGGTGTCGGCTTCCTGAGGCGATACCAGTCGCTGCAACCAAAGGCTCGCCGAAACGAAGTCTAAAACCTCCTCATAGCGATTCAAATCATACGTCTTCATCGAACTCTGTATTGCCTGGATGTCGCAAAACGGACAACAGCTTATTCACGACACGACGCAAGGTTCATTCCAGTTTCAATAAGGTCCACGCCAGGACCACGAAAGCGACTCCGAACAACAGCAAAACGCCGATGGCTTGCACCACGAGCAGCAGATTCGGTTCGGGATGAATCAGGAGTTGCTGGTAGGCGTCCAGTGCCCAGGCATGGGGCGTAACCCGGCTGATCCGTTTCATTTGTTCGGGCATCAGTTCGCGCGGCATCAGGCAACCGCTGATGCCGGCAAGCAAAAGAACAAGCAGCGTGCCGTAAATGGCAACCTGCGTCTCGGTGCGGGCGATACTGGCGACGAACAAGGCCAATCCCATGGCTGCCAGGGAGGTTGCCACCACGACAACCAGCAGCCAAGAAACCTGTTGCCACACGGGCCATGAAGGAGGGCCCCAACTCATGCCGAATACCAATTTGCCTGCACCAAGCAGGATGACGCCTTGAACGAGGGACAACAAGAAGCAGGGGATCATCTTACCCGCGAGAATCTGGCCGCGCGACAGCGGTGCCGCTTGCAAGCGTTTCATGGTTCCTTCTCGGCGTTCCGCCACAAACAACCAGCCAACCGTCAACACGAGGAAGAAAGCGAACATGACCGTGTAAGACGGCACCAACACCTGGTAACGAATTTCTCGGCGGCTCGATTGTGAGCGAGGTTCGGCAACGGTCGAAGTCGATCGCGTCAACTGTTCCCAGGTCTTGCCGGTCAAATTGTATTTGGAAAACTGCTCTTGCAGTGCTTTTTGCACCCCCTGACCGACGGCCTGCTTTTGCCGATAGGTACGCAGCAACGTGTCCAGTCGGACTTCGCCAAGAGGAGTCGGCACCATCACCGTTTTGCCCAGCTTGTCGATGAACTCGACTTCGCCGATTTTTTCGAAGGCCCGGCCGATCATCCATGGCAAGACCACGCGAAGCAAGGTGACTTGGGCCACCTGTTCGATGATGGACGCCGCCGTCGCCTGGGTCGGATCGCGCAGCAACTGCGCATCGAGTACCTCGAGGTTGATGCCGTTACCGTACAGCGGATTGATCCCCTTCACTCTCTTGTTTTGGAATTCAACTTCGTCGAGGAACGAACAACGTGTTACCCGAGCGCTGAAGTCTGGACCGAAGACCAGCACCGCCGCACGCTGGCCGTTGCGGACCAAGCGATTCGCCTCTTCGTAGCTGTTGAGCACTTCGACGCGGATTCCGGCGGTTTGTTCGAGATCCTGGCGGACGATTTCCGACCACGGTTTTTCGGGGAATCCTCCAGCCGGCTCGAACTCACCGCGATCGAGATCGACAATCGTGATCCGCAAGCGATCATCGGGAGTTTCGAACAGTTCGCCGAGAGCGAAGCCCAGAACGACGATGAAAAGCAGCGGCATGGCCAGGAGAATGACCAGCGCGCGGCGATCACGCATCAGCAGTTTCAGGTCTTTCTTTGCAAGCGTCCAGACTACCATGCCGTTGCGAGTCGTCCGAATGAAAGGAGGGTGACTGGAAGAATACGATTTTGTGGAAAATTCCTTTGAGGTTTCCTGCCGGTCGCCTTCGCCAGTGGCGGCGTCGATCTACGCGCCGGAACAAGTCAGAGGAATTCCCATGTTTATGGTAACCGATGCGGCATGCCTCGTCAGCCCGCCAGGCAACGATATGGGAAGGGTCTTTCAGCGTTGTTTCTTGCCGATGCGATCTTCTATAGGCGATACCAGGGTCAGGATCAGGAATCCCAACACGGAGCCGCAGACGGCGAGGGAGATTTGGCCAATACCGATCGCCATGCCCACGGCGGCGACGAGCCAGACGTTGGCCGCCGTCGTCACCCCATGAATCGCGCCAGCTTCGACCCGCTTCAGAATGACGCCGGCTCCGATAAACCCGATTCCGGTGGCGGTTCCCTGAATGACGCGACTGAGGTCCCCTTCTTGCATTCCCGTGGAAGCGGCAGTCAACACGAAAAGTGCCGACCCGACACAGACGAGCATATGGGTTCGCAGACCCGCCCCTTTGCCGAGTCGTTCCCGGTCGAAACCCAACAAGCCTCCAAACAAAGCGGCGATCAGCAGGCGTGCGGCGACGACGCCAAATTGCCGCCAATTGGGCGCGTCTATGACGTAATCGAGTTGGACAGCGAAGATCACTGGTATCGGCGTCATGGTGTCTTTCTCGCGTCGAGGTTCGTTATAACTGTTTCGTTTGCCGTGTCGTCCAATCCGTTGTCTACTTTAACGTTTCGGAGCTGTTAGCGAAATTCTCCGTCGGCTACCGTCGAAGAACCGACAAAAAAGGCGGCGGGAATGCTCTAACGAGATTCCAGCCGCCTTGAAGCTTCATGCGATGATCAGCGCGAAGTGCAGTCAGTTGCCAAACTCGAGTCGGCGTTTGCCGAGCTGTGCTTGCAACCGGGAAACGATGCTCGAGTGCATTTGGCTGACTCGGGATTCGCTGAGGTCGAGCGTGGCGCCGATTTCTTTCATCGTCATATCTTCGTAGTAGTAGAGAATAATGATCAGACGCTCATTGCGATTCAGACCTCGGGTCACGAGGCGCATCAAATCCCGATTCTGCAACCGATCGGTCGGATCCTCGGCTTTTTTGTCTTCGAGAATGTCGATTTCGCGGACATCCTTGTAGCTGTCGGTTTCGTACCATTTCTTGTTCAGGCTCACGAGGCTGACGGCGGTGGCGTCGCCGACCATTTTTTCGAATTCGTCGATGGAAACGCCGAGCCGTTCCGCCATTTCATCGGCATTTGGTGGCCTGCCCAGTTCCACTTCGAGTGCTTTGCGCGTTTCTTCGAGTTTGCTGGCCTTGCTGCGAACAAGGCGCGGCACCCAGTCCATCGTCCGCAACTCGTCGAGCATGGCACCACGGATGCGGGGCACGCAATACGTTTCGAATTTGACGCCACGGTCCAAGTCGAAGGCATCGATCGCATCCATCAGGCCGAAAACGCCGGCGCTAATCAAGTCGTCGAGTTCGACGCCATCAGGCAAACGCGACCAGATACGTTCGGCATTGTATTTGACTAGTGGCAGATAATGTTCGACCAGTTGGTTGCGTAATTCGACTGTTGGTCGCGCCCGGTATTCCCGCCAGACCTGCTGGATATCCACATCCTCGTGCGTCAGCATGGACTCCCCCCCGTTGTATGGCAAGCGGTGATGCCGGATTCGAGTCCCAAACCTATCGAGGTGCCAGATCAAAGAAGCGGGATCAATCCGAGGAAAGAATGTAACGAGGGATGTCGGCACGGCGTTGCAAAGCGATGCAACGACTGCCGATTTGTTTGGTTCGAGCAGCACAGCCCCCTGGCTGCTCGCATCCCCCCAGGTTTCCCCTAGGGAAGGCGTTTTCCGACTTCCCACCTGCCGAACCCGACTTCAGAACGGCCAGTGGCCGCCTTCGTTGCTGTTATCGGCTGCTTCCCCCCATCAACCTGCAAAAAAAGCTGCCGTTTCCCCTTCGCCGATCGGCTCTTCCCGACTGTCCAGCCTGCTCATCGCGCGGAATTTCCCCAATTCCCCGTTTCGCTGGCAGCTGGGAACCTCATCCGTTCCATTCGAACTAGGAATTCGGCAAAGAGGACGGCCTCATACGTTCTCGCCCGGATTTTGTCCAGAGCAGATCAGCCTTTTTCCGGCTTTGCGAGCGGTTTTGCGGCACGGAACGAAACTGGCTACCCGGCCGGCAGGCGTCGTGCTCGTCTGCCGGCTTCACCGGTTGGTTAAAAGCGGATAAATGCAGCATTTCGCCTGGCTGCATTTGCCAATTTCCGTTGGACAACTTCCAAGTTCCAACCTAACCTACTGTCAGGAACGACAGTGTTACGATGTGTAGGGTTAGGCGCTCTCCTCAACATTGACCCCTATCGAGATATAATAATTTATCGCGTCGCTGGGATGCCAACGCCGGCAGGGTCCAATCCATGAGCTTCATTCGGGAGCCCAATGCCGAACCTTTACCAGGCTATCGCCTGATTGAGCCCCTTGGCGAAGGGGGATTTGGCGAAGTCTGGAAATGCGAAGCCCCTGGTGGTTTGTACAAGGCCATCAAGTTCGTGTTCGGCAACCTCAACTCGGTCGATGTCGAAGGTGCTCGTGCCGAGCAAGAACTGTCCGCCTCTCAACTGCGTGAAGGAAGTCCGCCACCCGTTCGTTCTGTCGATGGAGCGCATCGAGATCGTCGAAGGCGAGCTGGTCATCGTGATGGAATTGGCGGACAAGAACCTGCATGATTTGTTTGAAGAATGCAAAGCAGCGGGCATGGTCGGCATTCCTCGCGACGACCTCATGCGCTACATGCGTGACGCCGCCGAAGCACTCGACCACATGATCCAAAAGCACAACTTGCAGCATCTTGACATCAAGCCGCGCAATTTGTTCTTGATCAGCGATCGGGTCAAGGTGGCCGATTTCGGGTTGGTCAAGCACCTCGAACAGCAATCGGGAACCTTGACCAACGCCACACCGATGTACGCGGCGCCGGAGACGTTTCTGGGCAAGATCAGCGAGCATAGCGATCAATACAGTCTGGCGATTGTCTACCAGGAGATGTTGACGGGGCAGCGACCGTTCAACGGCAAGAACGCCAGGCAATTGCTGATGCAGCATACGCAACAAGAACCGGAGTTGCGAAGCTTGCCCGAATGCGATCGGCCGATTATTGCGCGGGCTTTGTCCAAAGACCCTGCCAAACGATTTCCCAACTGTCTGGCCCTGGTGAGGGCACTTTACAACGCGCGTCCCAAGACGCCCGAGACCCTGTTGCCCACGGCCCGGCGGCCCAAGTCGATGGCCGAAACCATGGACGATATCTTTCTGGGCGAGCAGGAATCCGACGTTGACCTCGGGGAATCGGTAGCGGTCGAGGAAGAGTCGGTGTCGCAGCTGGGCTTGACGATGGTCCAGCCTGAGAGCGGCGCGCTTCGGCCAACGTTGATCATCGGTCTGGGCGATTTCGCCCGCCGGTGCATGATGGATTTGCGCTTCCGCTTGATCGACCGGTTCGGTGATCTCAACCGCATTCCCTTGCTGCATTTTCTCTATTTCGAAACCGACGCCGAAGTCATCAAAGAAATAACACGAGGTGAAGAGTTCGCTTTCCAAAGTGACGAGGTCTACCATCTCGGCTTGCAGCAGATCAGTAATTACCGGCGACGCATGCTGGACCAGCTGAGCGAATGGTTGCCGCACGAAAAACTCTATATGTTGCCCCGCTCCCTCCAAACTCAAGGAAACCGCGCCTTGGGTCGGCTGGCGTTCGTTGATCATCATTTGCGCGTTTTGGCAAAAATCCGCCGAGCGTTGCAAGTCGTTACGCACCCCGACACGCTCTATGAATCCGTCAGTCGAACCGGTCTTGCCTTGCGCAACAACAAGCCGCGTGTCTATGTGATTTGTGCCGCCGGCGGCGGCAGCAGTGGTATGCTCGTCGATCTCGGCTATGCGCTTCGGCGTGTTTTGCGCCAAGCGCGGTACAAAGAGGATGTGACGGCCATGATCTTCTGCGGTGCACCGGAGGATCCCGCTACACCCAAGGCTGAACAAGCGAATGTTTATG
>BPJP01000012.1 GCA_026004675.1 Gemmatales bacterium | reverse complement strand
CTCTGGCATCCGGCTTTCAACCAGATGTTCATGATTGACAGCCAATCAGAGTTTCTAAGCCTGAGCTGGTCGCGGGACGTGTTGAGCGGCATCGGTGCGTCCACTTCGGGAACGGTGCGTCTGTGGGCCTTGGAAAGTGGGCGGGAGCTGTGCCGGTTCGACGGTGGGGATAATTTTTGGGGCATCGCCCTGTCGCCGAACGGCCGGCGCGCTTTGACCGGAGGCGAGGACAAAACAGTCCGGCTTTGGGACCTGGAAAGCGGTTATGAAAAGCGGCGCCTGCGTGGGCATCAGTCGGTGGTTTCCAGCGTCGCTTTCGCGGCGGAAGGACGTTTTGCCGTCTCGGGAGGCGAGGACGCAACGGTCCGGGTCTGGGACCCTCGCCCGAGGTAAACTCGTGATGAATTTGCAGGGGCATAGCGACGTGGTAACCAGTGTCGCTGTCTCTCCCGACAGCAGGTTCGCCGCCTCGGCCAGTTCCGACAAGACAGTCCGTGTCTGGCGACTGCCTTTTTAGTAAAGACGCACCAAAAGGGGCGTTTCCTCGGGCACAATAAAAATCATGGGAAGTTTCTTCTACAATCTCGGCAAAATGATCGGCCCTCACGTGCGCAAGGCCAAGTGGGTCGTCCGTTCCCTGACTGGGACCGAAGCCGATGCTGTCCGCGCGGAAGCTGAGGTCGGCCGGGACCTGGCTCGCGCTTTCACGCAGCAAATGGAACTCGATCGCTCGGAAACCTCGGAATGGTTGAAGTCGCTGGGCGCCCTTTTAGCAGGTTCGGCTCCATCAGAGCACTCTTTCTCTTTCGAACTTGTCAAAACCGCCGAGGTCAACGCCTTTGCCCTGCCGGGGGGATATATTTTCGTCACCGCCCCCTTGCTGCAGCTATGCCAGGGCAAGGCCGACGAAGTCGCCTTCGTTCTGGCCCACGAAATGGCACATGTCACCTTGCGCCATGCCATCGATCGCCTGATGGCCGAATCGGTCATTCGCGCTGCCACGTCGCTGCCCATGGCTCGAGGCATCATCAAACCTTCCATCGTCAGCCTGGCCGGTACCCTGTTGCAACAAGGTTATTCCCAGGACCAGGAACTCGAAGCTGATCGCTTTGGCATCCAGCTCATACGCCAAGCCGGTTTCCAACCTGCCGCTTCTTGCTGGTTTTTCCAGCGACTTCAACAGCAACTCGGCGGCAACGCATCCCTTCTCGGCTACTTTTCTTCCCATCCTCCGTTACAATTACGTATCCGCCAGGCGGAGAAACTGGCCGGCGTTTGAACCCGGATGGGGAGGTGGAAAATGACCCGTTTCTTCTGGGCTTGCGGCGCAGCCGTCGCGCTCGTCTCTTGCGTTTTCGCCGACAACCGGATCGAAAAGGGCATCATTCCTTTCAAACCGGTCGGCGATCAAAAGGAAGTGCCCCAGCGATACCGCCTCGCCGAACACAAGTTCCCCTACGAACTGGAATTTTACCGGCGACTGCCCGAAAACAAAATCGAGTTATATAAACTCCGTTTCCCTTCGCCGGTGACATCGCCCTATCCGGAAAACAACACCGTTCATGCCGAATACTATCGTCCCGTCATCCAGGGCAAGATGCCCGGCGTCATCGTCTTGCACATTACCGGCGGCGACCAAAGCTTGTCGCGAACCATTTCGACGATCCTGGCGAAAAACGGCATCGCTGCCCTTTTTGTGCAAATGGCCTATTACGGTCCGCGCCGTCCAGCCGGCAAGCGGGTCCGTCTGTTGTCCGCGGATTACAACCACACCATGGCTGCGGTTCGGCAAACGGTTCTCGATCTGCGCCGCGCTGCTGCCTGGCTCGAATCGCGCCCGGAGATCGACCGCCAGCGGCTCGGAATTCTGGGTACAAGCCTCGGCAGTTTTATGGCTGCTTTGACCGCCGAAATGGAACCTCGCCTCAAGCGTGTCGTCGTCTTGCTGGGTGGCGGCGGCTTCGTCGAGGCTTATTACGACGATCCTCGCTTCGAACTGATCAAAGTCAGCTTGCAAGCACTAGGATTTTCCAAAGCGGACTTGATCAAGCTCATCGCTCCCGCCGACCCAATCACCTGTGCCGCCAATTTGAAAGACCGCAAATTGCTCATTATCGCCGGCAAGAAAGACGAAATCGTTCCGCCCAAAATGGCAGAGGCTCTTTGGCAAGCAGCCGGAAAACAGAAAATCGTCTGGTACGATTGCGGACATTATACCGCTATCCTCTACCTGGTCCCTGCCATGAAGCACATCGTGAACCACTTGAAGGCGCCGTAGCCGACTCATCGAACAAATCGCTGCAATGAATAAGGCTTCGGATCGATGTGGGGCGTAACGCCGGTGATCAACTCGCAGATCAGTCTTCCCGTCGCCGGCGCCATGGACAGGCCCAACATGTTATGTCCTGCCGCAATCCAGACGTTTCGCCACGCTGGGCTGGCATCGATGATCGGGACACTGTCGTAAGTCATCGGCCGCCATCCGAACCACTCTTCTTCAACGGGTTCGCATGTCGGTTCGTGCAGATAGTGCCTGGCACCGTTGGTCAGAATCGCCAATCGCCTTCGATCGAGGGTGGCGTCGTAACCGGCGAATTCCATCGTCGATCCGAGTCGATAACCGGAAAGCATCGGCGTGACGGCGACGCGGTGCTCTTCAAAGACCATCGGCACCTGCGGACAGCGTTGCGGACGGGGCATGGTGATGGAGTATCCTTTCCCCGGCTGGATAGGAATCCGGCAACCAAGTGCCTGATTGAGAAACGGCGTCAGCGCTCCGGCCGCCACCACGAACCCATCGCCTGCTATGTCACCTTCGGTTGTCCGGGCCGTTCGGGCAGTGGCCAGTTGGCCCGCAAATCCGATGACCCGACAGTTTTCCCGAATGGCGACTCCCCTGCTTTGCAGAATCCGCTTCCACGAAGACAAGAGCTTGTCGGGTCGAAGATGGGCGTCGGTGTCGAAATGCCAGCCGCCGGCCAATCCAGCTTTTAGCGCCGGCTCGAATGCTGTCAGTTCCTCACCGACCAGTTTGCGAAAGCGAAGCTGGAATTGGTCGCGAAGAAGGTCCGTTGTCTTTTCGTAATGAATGAACGCCGATCGGGTCTGCAAAACGAAAAGCATCCCCCGCGTCTGCCATTCGCAATCCATGCCTGCCAGCTGCATCAGTTCGTCGTACAGGTCGCGGGAAGAATTCAGTAGGGGTTGGATGGCGGCAGCAGCCAGCATCATGTCGCGTTCGTTGCAGCGGCGAGCGAAGTTCCATAGCCAGCTCCACAACGCCAAATCAAGCCGGGGCTTGATGCGAAATGGGGAGTCTTTGAGGAACAAGGATTTCAGCGCAGCCTTGACCGCACCGGGCATGGTCAACGGCAAAACGTGACTGGGACAAATGAAGCCGCAGTTGCCGTGGGAGCAGCCCTTGCCGAATTCCCCTTGTTCAACAATGGTGACTTTGCAGCCGGCGACGGAGAGGTAATACGCACACGCCGCTCCAATCACGCCGCCACCGACAATGACGATATGGCTCATTGGCGAATGCCCATGGCGAAGGGATCATCAGGATCGAGGATCAGCGTGGCTTCGGCGTAAACATAGGCGGAACCGGTGATCCGTGGGATCACCCGGTCGCCTTGCCGTTTGCCCGTGGCTTCGAACACGGAGCCGAGGATGCTTTCCTGCCGCCAAACGTCACCTTCGCGTATTTTTCCGTCCGCAAACAGGCAAGCCAGTTTGGCACTGGTGCCGGTTCCGCAAGGGGAGCGATCATAGGCGCCGCCAGGGCAGAGAACGAAGTTTCGGCTATGGCACGAAGGACTTTTGGGCGGCCCGTACAATTCGATGTGATCGATCGGCTGTCCGTTCGCGCCAGTGATGCCGGCGCGTTCCAGACCTCGCCGGATTCGCCAGGAAAAATCCGTGAGTTTCGCCACGTTGGACAGCTCGAGTTGTTGGCCGTGCTCGTTCACCAGGAAAAACCAGTTCCCTCCCCAGGCAATGTCTCCTGTCACGGTGCTGCCGTCTTCAAGTTTCACTTGAACATCCTTGGCGAGCCGGTAACTGGGAACGTTTTCAATGGTAACGTGGTTTTTACCGTCGTACTCGAAAACCACGACACCGACCGGCGTTTCAAGCCGATAGCTGCCAGCGCCGATCTTGCCGAGATGCCCCAGCGTCACCGCCAGCCCGATCGTACCGTGACCGCACATGTTCAAGTAACCGACGTTGTTGAAATAGATGACGCCGGCAAGGCAACTTGGATCGACCGGTTCGCACAAGAGTGCACCGACCAGCACGTCGGAACCGCGTGGCTCGTTGACGACGGCCGAGCGGAAATCGTCGAAAGACGCGCGAAAAACGTCCCTGCGTTCGGCAAGCGTACCGTTGCCCAACGGTGGCCCGCCGTCGACGACGACACGGGTTGGTTCTCCGCCTGTGTGCGAATCAATGACACGAATTCGCCGAAGTTGTGGCATATATGTGGAACTTTCTTCAGGGGATGGACCGGTATGCTGTTTTCCAAGCCACCGGCTCGACCGAATGCCCGGTGTTCAGGTTATTGTGTCCGCCTCGATGATGCTGTCAAGGCAGTCGACACGAGCGCGATCCGGGCCGTTGAACGTTTGTTTGCGATATTCGGCTGGTGGGATTGACTAAAATGACAGTTCAGTCGAGAACGATCCACGCGGCCAATCGCAGGTGAGTGACATGCCCGATCCTTTGGAAAGTGCGTTCGAACGCCTGGCACAGCAAGCAAACCATGCTGATGAAGTAAAGGCATGGCCGGAGGCTTCGTGGCAAGCGCTGCGCGAAAGTGGCGCGCTGGCGTGGAGCATTCCGTCCGCCTATGGTGGACAAAATTTGGAAGGCGTGGAGCTTCTCGCCCGCTACGAACGATTGGCGTCAGCCTGCCTGACGTCCTGTTTC
Source organism: Gemmatales bacterium (assembly GCA_026004675.1). Lineage (GTDB taxonomy): Bacteria > Planctomycetota > Planctomycetia > Gemmatales > Gemmataceae > BPJP01. Next base: position 165,900 of record BPJP01000012.1, on the reverse strand, counting down.
ATTCTCAGCCAGCGCGATGCTGCGTGCCGCCGGATCGTTGGCAGCGGCAACGAAGAGTTGTGCCGGGAACTTTTGCCTCCATTGGCTCGTGGCGACACTTTCGCGACAGTCGGTTTGTCGCAGCTGACGACGTCGAGGCAGCATGTTCGGCCGGCTTTGACCGCTCGGGCCAAAGAGGACCATTTTGTTCTTGACGGTTTCATGCCGTGGGTAACGGGAGCCGCGCGTGCCGATCACTTCGTCACCGGCGCGGTACTTGAAGATGGCCGTCAGATTCTTGCCGCTTTGCCCCGGAACTTGCCGGGCGTGGACGTCCAACCGGCGCTCGACCTGATGGCTTTACAGAGTTCGATGACGGCTGAGGTCCGCTGTGAAAATGTGGTCGTTTCTAAGCGCTGGTTGTTGGCCGGTCCGGTGGAAAAGGTGCTTGCCAAAAGGGGCATGGGAGGCGGCCTCGAGACGTCTTGCCTGGCATTGGGGTTGGCCGGTGCAGCAGTCGACTATTTGTTGCAACAAGCCGAGATGCGGCCGGATTTGCAGGACGTCGCCGGTCGACTGCAAAAAGCCAGGCAGACAGTTCGGGATGAGCTTTATCGGCTCGCAGAAGGAGGAGGAGAAGCGGAAGCCGCCCTTGCTTTGCGTGCGCGAGCGAATTCGCTGGTGCTGCGTGCCACGCAAGCGGCGTTGGCTGCGGGAAAAGGGGCTGCCTTTCTCAAAGGGCATCCAGCCCAGCGCTGGGCGAGACAGGCCCTCTTTTTTTTGGTATGGTCCTGTCCTCGCCCCGCGGCGGAGGCCACGCTTCATCTCCTCGCTTCGGACGTTTGCGATTGAGCTGGCTCAAGCGCCGGCCATCTCGAACAGATGCACCGGCGAAAAGTTGCCGACATATTGGTTGTTCTTGAGTTGCCTGCCGTTGCCGTTGCTGCCGGGATTCGTGGCCGATACGGCAAGGTGTTTGCCGTCGGGATGAACTGCCAGGGCGTGGCAATTGGGCAAATTGGTCGCCAGGAAGAAGGGCTTTGCGTCGCCTGGTTTTTGGAAGAAGAATTTTCCAGTGCCCGGGTTGCCGCTCGTAACGGCCATGACGAACCCAGCCGGATGAAAGTGAAAATCGAAAACAAAGCCATCACCGTTGCCGCCAATCGTCATCTTGTGCTTGACCTTCCCAGTTTGCCAATCGAACAACAGGATGGTTGGTGTGCCCTGGACGTTGGCTCCGACGGTAGGCTGGGTGCCAGCACAACCGAGGGTGGCGCCCAACGGATCGAATGCGAGCCTGCGTACGCCGCCAACATCTTGCAACCTGGACAACTTGTACATGATCCGGGCGTCGAATTCCTTGACGACTTTGTTGGTTTTGAGGTCCCACTGCTTGACAACGCCTTTGAGATCGCCGGAGACGACGGATTGGCCGCTGGGATGAAAGGCGACGGAGAAAACGTCGCAGCCGTGTCCAGCCAATTCGCCCAACTTTTTGCCGTTGTCGGTTGACCAGATGCGCACCATCTGATCGAAACCGCAAGTGGCGAGCCATTTCCCATCGGCACTAATGGCCACGTCGCGAATCCAACCGTCGTGGGCTTTGTCGACCGACCAGAGCCGTTGGGGGTTTTTGTCCGCATAAGGCCAGGCGAAAAGCTGTCCCCAAGAGTCCACGGAAAACAGACGCCGTTTGTCGGGGTGAAAGACGATTGCTTGCACCCAACCTCCGTGACCTTTGAGAGGGGGCAGTTCCACTGGCTCGGTGGCGGCCACATCCCATCGGCGAATGATGCTGTCGAATCCGCCGCCTGCCAGGTATTTGCCGCACGGGCTAAAGCGGATCGTAACCAGTTGCCGATCCGGTTTAAGAACCTTTGTCTGCTTGGGCTGAAATTGTTTCGCCAGTGTCTTCGCGTCGGCGTTCATATCAACCTTCCCTTTCACCTTCAATTGCTACCGGGCGGCGAAAGCGGTTTGCTCAACTCCTGTGTCGTTGTTACGCGATCAACTCTTTGACGACGTGGCAATCAGGGTGGGCGATGGGGAGCGGCTGGCCGTCGTTGTCGTATTCCGTCTTGTTGGGATCGATGCCCAACAAAGTGAACCAGGTGTGGAACATGTGCCCGATGTCATATTCTTCCGTCGTGACGAATGTTCCTTTGTCGTTCGTCTTGCCGACGACGACGCCCCGCTTGGCACCGCAACCCGCCATAACCAGCGACCAGGCTTCGGGCCAATGGTCGCGGCCCACGTGCCCGTTGATACGCGGCGTCCTGCCGAATTCCGACATGCAAATAACCAACACGTTGTCGAGCATGCCGCGGGCGACAAGGTCTTCGATCATGGCAGCAAAGGCCTGATCGAATTTGGGCACCATGTTCATGTGGGCATTGAAGTTGTCGCCGTGCGTGTCCCAGCCATAGGAGTTGACTTTGACGAAAGTGACGCCCGCCTCGAGAAAACGGCGGGCGAGCAACATATGCCGGCCAAAATCATGGTTGCCATAACGCTCTCGGTCCTTTTCCGGCAGCTTATTCAAATCAAAAAGGTCCAGACGTTTCCGCAGCTGTTCCGCCATATCGAAAACGAAACCGGTCGCCTCGACGGATCGCTTGGGACGTCTGGCGGCATAGCGCTGATCCAGTTTTTTCCGCAGCAACAACCTCGCCTGGTTATCTTCTTCCGAAATGGAGTTCGGCAGCACAAGGTTTTCCGGAGGCTTGCCGTCCCCAAAAGCCAGACAGCCATATTTCGGCCCGAGAAAACCAGCGTCCTGGTGTTTGAAGCCGCCGCTGCCCGGCTTGATCCAGATGTAAGGAGGCAGCCCGCTGTCTCCAGGACCAAGCAGTTTGGCCACCGCTGATCCGAAGAAGGGATAGGTCACACCTCGGTTTTTCGGATCCCCCCTTTGGATGCGAGCGACTCCCGCCGAATGGGAGTTGTCCTTCGTGCACAGGCTGCGCACCAGGGCGAGGTGGTGCATTTGTCTGGCTGTTTTGGGCAGGACTTCGCTGATATGAATGCCAGGAACCGAAGTCGGAATCGCCCGCAGCGGACCGCCGAACTGCGTGCCCGGTTTCGGATCCCAGCTCTCCAGTTGGCTGATGCCGCCGTCCAGCCAGATGAAAAGCACCTGCTTGTTCTTTTTTTTGAGCTGGTCGGCTACCGCGGGCTGCAGCAGATTCCCGAACGACAATCCACCCAGACCAGCAGCCACACTTCCCAGCCATTGGCGGCGGGAGAGATTATGTTCCCATGGTTTGCAAAGCTTCACGTCTGGTACTCCCTGTCTCTAATGCTGCCACTTTCGCAATCAATGGTTGACGCAAAACTCCGTTGATGCGAGTAGCGCCCACGCCAACTGCTGAAGAGCCTTGACCCTGTCTGTCTTTTGGGCCAGATAATCTTCCACTTCCGACTTTTCATCGGCCGTCGGCAACCGAGTCAACACGCTCAAATACAACTCCTCCGCAACCTTGTCGTCAGGCAACTTCGACAAACGATCGACGAGGTTGCCGGGCCTCGGCACCAACAACTGCTGAACGGCATTATTGTTCAATATGAATAATGCCCCTTTTAACGATGGATTGAACTCGATCTCTGGTTCCTTCGGCGGATTGGCAAACGCCTTGACAAACAAGCTCCGCAGCGAATCGATGCCGGCGGCAAATTGCCGGGTTCGCTCCAGTTCGCCTGTCGCCTGCAAGACACTCCACATCAACTGCTCCGCCCCAATCAATTTCTCATGGGCCGTCAGAAACGATTCCGGCTGGAAAACCTTCTGGTTTTCAGGCAGCATGCTCGAACGCTGGTACGTCTGGCTTCTGGCTATCTCGCCCAATAGCCATTTGATGTCGTACTTGTGAGCTACGAATTCCTTGGCGAGCAAATCCAGCAACTCAGGATGTGAAGGTGGATTCTTGGAATGGTGCAGGTCGAGCGGATGAACGATCCCTCGTCCCATCATCAGAAACCAAAGACGGTTCACCGCGTTACGGGCAAAAGCGTCGCTTTGAGGCACCTGTTCAGCCAGCTTTGATAACGGGCTGAATTTCAAACGGCCGGGATCTTTCTTTTTGTTGTCCGGCTTGCGTGCGTACTCTTCACCCTGTTTATAATTCGGAACCTCGATCTCCTTCATCCCCGGCACACGCGGACCGGTTTGCTTCTTCGTAAAACCAAACACCGAAACGAATTCGACTTTCTTGGTGAAAGGCCTTTCGCCAATCGACGGCATCTTGGGGTCATTCAAATAGACATTGGTGAAAAATGCGAACAGCCCCTGGTAGTCGGCTTGTTTGTAATCCTTGATGTGGACGTGATTATGGCACTGGGCACATTGCAAATCGATACCCAGAAACATTCGGCCCACGTCCCGCGTCAGTCCCGGATAATCCGCCGGATTCTGTCCATAACGTTCCAAACGTTTGGAGTAGAAAAAAGGCGCCCCACGTGTTTCTTTACTGTCGGAGAAACCGCACAGGATTTCCCGTGCCATTTGGTCCCACGGCTTGTTCTGGGCGAACGACGAATGCAAATACTCCTGCCATTGGGCATGATCGCCGCGTCGTTCCATCAACATGACATGAAAGAATTCGGCCATGCGCCGAGGATAGTCCGGACCGCTCAACAGCTTGTCGATCATCTTGGCACGTTTGCCAGGATCGGTGTCGTCGAGAAAAGCGCGTGCTTCCTGCACGGAGGGGATCACTCCGGCCAGATCGAGGTAGGCACGTCGCAGAAACTCGGCGTCATCGGCCAGCGGACTTGCCGCACGTCCGTTCGCTTTCGCCATCACCAAAGCGTCGATCCGTTCCGACAGCGGAGGAGCCGCTCGGGTCGAAGACCACAAAAAACCGACAACAAACAAAGCCATGCCAAACCGGACGGCGGGTCGAATCATCTGTCCATCCTCGATCAGGTGGGCCTAAGTGGGGTGGGAGGATTCACGAAGGAAATCCCTTACTAAATAGTGCCACGAACAGACCCAAGCGCACGCAAAAAAATTGAAAAAAAATGCGGCGGATCCAATCTGACGCAACATATTTTCGACAAATAGGTTACGTTAACACCTGAAGCTGTTTTCGGTCGGCTGCTGGCGCGATGTGAGCGGTTTTTGACGAGTCTCTAATAAACATCTGTACATTTTCATCGTTTGCCACAAACGGGGCAATCCGGTTTCTTGGCCAGCTTCACCCGCCGAAATGTCATGTCGCGCAGGTTGGCGAGCAGCATCTCGTTGAGCAATGGCTTCCCGAATTCCGCAAGGAGTTTGATCGCTTCCATGGCCGCCAGGCAAGCCACTGCACCAGAAACGGCGCCGAAGACGGGGAACTGGCGTTTCCACGCCGGCGGATTTTGGGGATAGATGCAGCGCAAGCACGGCGTCTTGCCGGGAACCAACGTCGTCAATTGCGCTTCCAATTCGAACATGGCACAATCGACCATCGGCTTTTTTTGCTTGACCGCCTGCTCGTTCATGGCAAAGCGTTCGTCGAAAAGCGGAGCGCAGTCGACAATCAGGTCAGCCTGAGCGACAAGACGAGGGGCGTTCGCGGGGGTGATGTTTTCCGCGACCGCCACGACCTCGAGACGGGGATTCAATTCCTTTAGCCGGCGTTTCGCTGATTCGATCCTGGATTGGCCCAGCCCGGCATGAGTCATCAGCAGCTGGCGGTTCAGGTCGCTGTGTTTAACATTGCCGGCATGAGCCAGAATGAGCCGGCCAATTCCTGCCGCCGCCAGGTAATACGCGACCGTGCCGCCGACCCCGCCGCAACGAGATACAAGCACCGAGGCATTTTTCAACTTCCGCTGCCCCTGTTCGCCGAAATCGGAAACCCACATCTGCCATTCATACGTCGCACGCTCTTCTTCGGTTAAGGGCATTTCACTCGGCATGGTATCCTCGTAAACTGTTGCTCAATAAGTCGGCGGTCGCCTTATGCTATCGGCAGCGGCCTGGTATTGCAATTCGGTCGGCGCTGCCCTGGCACGAAAATAGTGGCCAGAATTTGGGTTGAGAAGGCGGCTCTGCTCATGAAACGAGAGAAACCGATCATCCGTTATGGCGTGTTGCCGAGCCGGTTCGGCTGCATCGTGGCAGCGGCATCGGCAAAAGGGGTCTGTGCTTTGAAGCTGCCGACCCAAGAGCAGCTTTCTTGTGCCTTGGCCGAACTTCGCCGACATTTTCCCCACGCCGACCTGGTGGAAGATCATCTTGCTTTGCAGCCGATACTCAATCACGCTTTGGCCATTCTCGAAGGTCGGCATTCGGACGTCCGCTTGATATTTGACGTGAAAGGCACACCATTTCAGAAAACAGTATGGCGATATTTGCAGACCATTCCACCCGGTACCACCCGCTCGTATCGGGAAGTGGCTCGGGCGATTGGCAGGCCACGTGCTGTCCGAGCCGTGGCACAAGCCTGTGCCCGCAATCCGATCGCCTTGTTCGTCCCGTGCCACCGCGTGATTCGTTCGGACGGCAAACTTGGCGGTTACCGCTGGGGGCTGGCTCAAAAGGAGAGGTTGCTCGATGCCGAGCGCAACCACCCAACTGCCAGGAGCAACGACCGTCCTACCAATCCTTGACGCCCGCTGGAAGTTTCAGCGTTCGCTTGTAAAACTCGCGCTGCTGTCGTCGGATCAACTCGTTGACCCGCTCCAGGTGAGCGAGGGCATCGCGTCGGCTGAGATCGAGCGGCTCGTCGGTGTCGGCTATCGGAGGCAGGTCGCCGCTGCCGGGTGTCGGCTGGTCCGTTTGCGACTCGATGCCGTCTTTCTCGTTTTTGTCCTTGACCGGTTGTTTGTTCGTCTCTTTCGGATCGGATCGTTTGTTGCCGGTCTTCTTTGTTGTTGTCCCGTCTTTGCCGCTCTTTTCTTTCGGCGTATGATTCGGACCCGGCGGTTTTTCCTTGTCGGGCGGCTTGTCGGGAGGGCGGGACTCGATTTCTTTGCGAAGTTGTCTGGCCAGCTTCAGATTATGGATCGCCGACGATTGCAAGTCCTGGTCGTCGTTGCTCAGGCGGATGCATTCTTCGTAGCAGGCGATCGCTTCGTCGATTCTTTGTATCTCATCGGGAAGCTGTTTGAGAATGCAATTGCCGACATTGAACAGGATGCGTCGGCGGCGCACGCGTGGGGCTTCTTCGAGGCAGCGTAAATAATGGCGTTCGGCGTCGAAGTATTTGCCAAGGCGATACAAAGCCGCTGCTTTGTTGAACGACACAAGTCCCGGGTCCAGAGCGACTGGTTCGGCTTGAGAATAAAAAGCAACCGCACGAGCGAATTCGCCCCTGGAGAAGGCCTGGTTGCCGGCACGAACCAAATCGAGCCAGTCGCTTTTCGGTGCAGCCGCCGACACGAGGAACAACAACGCGATCGCTAACCAAACCGCTCCGACGCGCGTCACACGCTGCAACCGTTGGGGCAAATCACTTATTCCCGATGTTTTGTTGTCTTTGCTCTTTTTCGGCTTGCCCCGATCGGCGATGAGCACCGACATGAGAAAGAAGGCCAGGGCGACGGCAAAAAACCAGGCATAGCGCTGCTGAAAGGCTGGCAGCCTATCGCCTTCCAGCTCACGCCCCGGACCGGGTTCGATGTAAACGTGGAATAGCTCTTCCAACGGGATCAAATTGGTGCGTGCTGGAGTGTAGATGCCGCCGGTCGCCGCTGCGATTTCCTCAAGGACGGCTTCGCGTAATCGAGTCGCGATCGGCTGGCCATCATAAACCAGCGGTCGCCCTTCATTATCGAGTATCTGGCTGTCGTCATCAGGGTCGCCGACGCCTACTGTGTAGACAGGGATTCTCGCTGTGCGAGCGGCGTCAACGCCCACTTGCCATTCCTGGTCGCCCGCTGGATCGTCGCCGTCGGACAAAAGGAGAATGTCTTGATGCCCTTGATAGCGTGGGTCGTGAATGCTGACCGCCAACTGCAAGGCGGTTCCGATTCGGGTTCCCGAAGGCATTTGGCCGGGCTGTGCCGAAGGCACCAGCCTCGGATCGGGTGCCTGCAACTCGTCGGCTGCACTCTGAAAATGGTGATAATCGGGAGTCAACGGACAAACGACACGGGCTTGGCCTGCGAAAACGATCAATCCAAGTCGGTGCCCTCCCCGGCGTTCAACGGCCCGAACCAGTTCGTGCAGGGCTTTTTGGCAATGTCCCAGCCGGCTTGGCAGCACATCGCTCGCCAACATACTTCGGCTCATGTCAAGAACGACGACAATGTCACGGCCAGCCGCCACGCGCGGCTCGGCCAGGCCCCATTGCGGTCCGGCACTGGCTATAATCGCAACCGCGCAACAAAGGGAAAGACAAACATGCCGAACACGGCGACGCCATGCCTGGCCGAGCGTCAGCCCGGCCAATGCCGCCCGGTCTCCCAATAGCGACAGCGTTTTTCTCTTCTGACGCCGCGCGTACCAAGACAACAGCCACAATCCCGGTAAAACCAACAGCCACCACAGGATTTCCGGGTGGGCGAAATACAGCGATAGCATGCGTTCGATCTTTGTCATCGCTAGTTCAGGGCAGCTTCCGCCAATACGTCGCCTCGAGTACGTGCAAGGTAATCAACAGTCCCAGCGCCGCCATGCCGAACCAGGCGTACGCTTCGTGATAACGCAAGTAGTGATAGCTTTCGATTTGGTTTTTCTCCAGCCGGTCGATCTGCTGGTAAATGCCGACCAAAGACGACACATTTCGGCCTTCGAAATAACGCCCGCTTGTCCGTTGGCTGATCGCTTTCAACGTCTGTTTGGCGTTTTCCCGAATCTTGGCCCGAAGTTCGGGATTCTTTGGTTTTTCCTCTGGGGAATCGCTTGCCTGGAAGTCCCCGCCGGTGTCGATCGCATAAATCGGCACGCCCAAGGCCGCCGCGACTTGGGCTGCCTGCCTTGGCGTCCAACCCGATTGCGGCTTCTCGACGTTATGCTCGCCGTCGCTGATGAGCAGAATGACCTTGCGTTCCACGGGTGCTTTCTCCAGACGGTAGAGAGCCAGCGCCAATGCATCGCTTAGATTCGACTCCGATTCACCCGGCACCGAGCGAGGTTTTTCGTCCTCCAGCATCTTGAGCCAGACGGAGTGGCTGAGCGTCAGCGGGCAACGGCTTTCAGGCCAGGTGGCGAAGGTGACCAGAGCAACCAGATCATTGGGCCGGCCGGCGAAGGTTTCGCCATTGGGTCCTTCCCCGCCCGCAACGAACAGACGCAAGGTCCGTTTGGCAGCTTCAAGCCGAGTGATGGGTTCACTGCTCCAGATGAAATCGGTCTCCCCCATGCTGCCGCTGACGTCGAGAACGACGGCGATAGCAATTCCTTGAGTGGGAATTCGACTGCCAACATCGGCCAGGCGCGGGCCAGCGATGGTGCAGACCAAAAGCAGCAGGATAAGAAACCGAAGCAAACTTCCGCCGCCGCGATACCCGCGAGCGTCACCTGCGGTTTGGAGTCGAGCTGCCAGTGAAAAGGAGATCGCACCCGGTCGCCGCCGACGCCAAAGCCAGACCGCCCCTGCCGCGACGATAACGAGCACCAACCACCATGGACGGGCAAAATCAAACATCAGCGTTCCGTGATGTGCAAAGAACGTGCCACTTCCACCCAGTCGAATAGTCCCCTAGAAAAGCCGCTGACAGGCGGATTTCGCGGCTATCGCAAACCGGACCAGAAGAACCGTTGGTTAAGCCATGTCCAGCACTGTTCGTTTTTTGGCCGACGGAACCTGGTCCTGCCTTTTGCGAAGGAACCGCTGCCCGTCAACGCCAAGCGAAAGCGGCGATAAAGCACTACGGCGTTTCGCGGAGACGAATGTTGCGAAATTCGATTTTGCCGCTGCCTGAACGCAAACCAATCGTTCCTCGACGCGGCACGCTCGCACTACCAGGTGCGATCGATTCGCCGTTACAGCGGCACGTTAATTGGAAGTACATGGAGATACCGTTGGGATCGATGGGTTTGCCATTCAGGGTGGCTTTGGCTTCGCCGTTTCGAAAAGTCAGTTGAAGCCGATCCTGATTGGTCAGTCGGCGACCATTGGCGACGGCCACTTCGCGAACCGAAAACTGAAGCAGGTTCCAGCCATCGGACTTGAATTTCTTCAGGTGTTTATTTTCGTTCCGGCGCAGGTAGTCGCCTACAGGAATAGCGCGGTTGTGCAAAACGACATAGCCTATGGCTTCCGGGGCAGCACGAAACTCAAGTTCCAGAGTGTAGTTCTTGGAAACGGAACGGTCGCACCACAAAGTGGTAGAGGGACGTTTGCCTTCTTTGTTCTTGTCGGCGAGGACGAGAATGCCATTGGAGACGAAGAATCGGCCGTCGCTCGTTTCCTTGCCGCTAAAGCGCTGGGCGGATTTCCCACTGCTATAATGCCAGCCTCGGAGGCTGGTTCCGTCGAACAGGCTGGTGTTGGTCTGAGCGTCCAATGCCGCCGTCAACAGTAGCATTGGCAACCCAGCCAAGAGTACTCGCCCCGAATAGCATGTCATCATTGGCCCTCGAGCGCACTGGCCTGTTGTCGCATAGTCAGGATGTGGCGCCGATTATTTTTTACTGTAGGCGAACTGCTGCCAGCGTGCATGTGCTTCTTCAGGAGTCCAGCCGTAATGGTCCTTTAGCGACTTGGTGTAACTGGTTTTGATGCTATCGCTGAGAAACCTGGTGAATTCGCGCGGCCCTTTTTGCCGAACCAGAAAATCGACCAGCGTGTAGCTCTGGGCGTAGTAGAGAGCCATGTCCTTTTGCCGGGGATAATCCTTCATCTCCATCAACAGAGGGATATGAAAGACTTCGTCGGCGTCCTTGGGCAAATAGCGCAAGTAGCGATGGCGGAGCGGCTCCGACAACATAGCCATGCCTTCGTTTGCCCAGCGAGGCAGTTTCTGACCGAAATGATCGTACATCAATGCGTGGGTGGCTTCATGGGGCACGATCGTTGTCAGCAGTTCCGGGTCGTTGCTGGGCAAATCGATCCGTTTCACGATCACTCGGCCGTTGTCGGTTGCAAATTTGAAATGACCGCGAGCCCGCACACCGGTTTCCTTGAAATAGACTTTCTGATCCTGGTGCAAGTAGATGTCGCATTTGAGCACAGCGTCTCGCGGTTCGTCGCCGAACCATTTCCGGTGCATCCTGGCACGCGTTTCTTCTGCGACCTGCGCAACTTTCTCGACCGTCTCCAAAGGATGCCGATGAAAGATGCGGAAATTCTTCGATTCGGCGACTTTCCAACCATTGCGTTCTTCCTTGAAATGGTGCACGTGGATGCTGCTTTTTGCCGGCTGCACCGAGTCGGGCTTGGCCATCGGTTTGGCAGCGGCGTCGGCGTGCACCGATCCGGGCGCCAGCCACAGGCAGATCGCCAAAACGGCAAGTTGACGTATTGCAGACATCGTCGACTCCCGATTTCGAGTCCTGATGCTCAAGTTGAAAGGCTTGCTTTAGTTTACCTTACCGCCAGCGGAGATGGTATCGCAAATCCGCCGAAAATGCCGGTCGGGGCGCCTTTGCTGTTCCATTACGACGGACGATCGCCGAAGGCCGCGCGTCGGCTGCTCGTCCGAGCCATTCAGCCATTGTTGTAGGCAAAATAGTTGTCCCATTTTTCGTCGAGTCGGCGCAGCGCTTCTTCCAGGCCGATGGCCCGGTACTGGCTGTCAGCAAACTCGACCAGATGGTCGCGTTCGAGTTTCGCCAGGGCATCGTCAGCCTCGAAATCGACTTTCACACCGAAATGTTCGTGCAAGAACTCTTCGCAGTGGGCGTCGAGTTCCTTTTCGCTGCACGCGCCTTTACGCAACAACATGTAGTAGGCCAGCACTGCCTCTTTGAACTCCTGCTCTTCCAAAGAGTCCATCAGATAAAAAACCACCCCCAAGTCGTTGTCCAGGTTCTTGTGATAAAGCGAATGAGTAACGAGGTATTGGTAGCGGTCCTTGCTGGCTTTGAAACCGACAAAGATTTTGGCGACATAGCCGCCGATCGTGGACAAGGCGGCCAGGGCGACAAGCGGATTCAAGGCGGCGGAAAACACGAACTTGACGAGAACGACGACAAAACCGATCGCACCGGTAATGACGAGTTTGACCAGATCGATGGCTTGCATGGAGATGCGTTTTTCAGGAAAGACGACTTCGAGATCGGCCATAGGAATGTCACGGAACGCCTTGACATGGACGGCCCAATCTTTTTTGTTGGCACCGTTTTTCGGGAGAGAAGCAAAGCGGAACAGAATGACAAGTTCGCGGAAGGTTGGTTCCTGAAGACGTGTGCGTCGAAACAACGCTCCAATCCCGGTCATCGAATGGCGCAGGGTGACGCGCTCGACGTATTCCTCTTCGAAGATGCTGGTCTTGTTCTCTTTTGGTGGCGGCTCACAATCTGCCGGGGGGGCGGCTTTGGCCGGAGGCTGTTTCCCGAACAAACGCCGAGGCAGAGAAAAAAGCCATTCCAGAAAAAAGGTCACCAGCAGGTCTATTTTGGCCAGCAAATGAAAGCCAACCGCCTGATCGATGCCGACGCCGCGACGAAAAATCAAGATGCGCTTGGCGAATTCGGGAGGCTCCCCTTCCAAGGAATAAGGATGGCTGGCGAAAAACCGCGGCAGCATCTCCGCGTCGAGTTTCTCCCAATCAATGATTACCGGCAGGTTGAAAAGATAGTCTTCGGCTTCGGCCATATCGACGTCGGCTTGCGTCAACGGTTGAAAGTTCGCTTTGCGCATCATGTCGATGAAATGGGACAAGAACCGGCTTTCGCTCTTGGCGACTTGTTCTGGCGCCGCCTGGTCCAATTCTCGCTGCCCCATTTCGCTATTGAAAAGGTGAAAGTCTTCCTTCAACTCCTCGGAAGTCCGATGGTACTCGAAATGATAGATCGCCTCGATCAGCCGGCAGAAGTCGCCAAACCATTGCCGTGAACTGCTCTCGTCCGGGAGCTGTTCGATCAACTTTCGCGTCAGCCGGTGTTTTGATACCGGTATGTAGTTCTCACGCGACAATCGAACCCGTGCGGGCGCTGGCTCGTTCATATCTGCCCGGTCCCTTTCTGCGGTCAAAAAGACTCATGCCGTCGCGTCCGGGCGAACGGAATGGCTTGCCTTTCATCTCAGGACTAAAACAAACAAGTCGGCTTTCCATCATAACTTGCGACCGGCATCGGGAAAGAGTCTCTTTTTATCCGATTGTCGGAACGCGAGAACAGCACCACAAACAGTTGGAGATGTACTGTGAAACTGGCGTGGATAGCCCTCGCGGGCGCTGTGGGAACGATCAGTCGGTACCTGCTTTCCGGCCTGGCCCAACGCATCCTGGGAGAAGGTTTCCCCTGGGGAACGTTGGCGGTGAACTTGTGCGGCTGTTTGCTGTTCGGCTTCGTCTGGGGTTTGAGCGAACGGCAATACCTGCTCGATCCCGGCCTCCGCGTGTACATTCTGACCGGGTTCATGGGAGCCTTCACGACGTTTTCTACCTTTGCCTTCGAAACGAACGAGATGTTGCAGGACGCCGAATGGTCGATCGCTCTGGCCAATCTGGCCGCCAACAACATCTTCGGCGTTGCCCTGATTCTGCTGGGGTTGAGTGTCGCCCGGTGGGTTTGAAAGGAATCGGGGCAAGGCTGGTCTCATTGTCCGAGAAGCTGGCTCAGGCTGATGCGGACCTCTTTGGTGTCGCCAGCCTTGACGATCGCGGCGTTGGCTTTGGCAAGAAGTTTTTGCTCGAGGGAGGGGTGAAGCCGATTCAAACTCCCTTTCAAAGCATCGCCCAGTATTTTGGCCGCCTCGCCGCCGATGCCGGCAACGTGTTCAAAAACCAAATTGTCATAGTAGAGGTTGGCCTGCGCCACACGCAGTCGAAAGACAACGTCAGGAGCAACCGATTTCTTCTTCTCCAGCCGCGAAGTCACTTCGCATTGAAGATTCACTTTGAGCCGCAATCGCGCCCAGGTACTGCCGGCGTAAAGCCGAACGCCTCGTCTCCATCTTTGCCGATCGTAGCGAATGCGTGCATCGAACGACAGGAAAACGTCAAAGCGATAAGCGCCGGATGGGTGTTTGCGCCAGTGCCGCAGGTCAAAGACCAGCGAGTCGCGAAGATTCAACGTGGTGATGGTAATGCGCTGCCAAACGCCATGGTTCTTGGCTTTATGAATCACTTGCGGTCGCAGCCCATGCCACTTGAGACCATTGGCCACCATTTTCGTCTGGCCCCAGTCTTGTTCTTCGACTAGAAGCGTCGTCGGCAGTGCCTCGACGAGAAAGCCTCGAAACGAACCGGCCAGGGCGTTGAGGGATTGGCCCCCGAAAAGAGTCGCCTGCGGATCGAGGTTCTGCCCGCATGTCACGTTCACGTGCACTAGCCAGCATGCCATGACCAGCGTGACAATGAGAAATTGGCGATGCATGGGCAGATTCCTCGTACCGGAAACGGTTCGACTACGATTAGACGGCAAAACAGCGAAAATTATCGCCCAAAACTCCGGCTGGCGATGATCTTCTTCGCCTTCTCTGCAATCATAACCCCTTCGGCAAGGAGAATTCATACAGGCACACCGGCAAGGTGCGTCGATTGGGGAAATTTTGCCGTTCCGTCCAAGGATGCCGTTAGAGATCGGCATTGGCTTCGGTAAAGACCAAACCCTAAGCAACGATCGGCTACGCTAACCAGGAAACGGGTGCCTGCTTTTGCGACGTCAAATATAATGAATGAGAGAAGGCGTTAGCAGTTCTTCGTGTTGAGAGCCTAGATTCCGGCAACCGCCTCTCGCGCCTTTTGCCGGAAACCATTTCTCTCAATCCATTCGGAGGTGATCGTTCATGGCAAGGGAAGAGTTTCCAGTTCGGGGAGTTGACCACGTGCGGTTTTTCGTCGGCAATGCCAGGCAGTCGGCGTATTTCTATCGCAACGCTTTCGGCTTCGACGTCATCGCCTATGCCGGCTTGGAAACCAAACTCAAACACGAAGCGGGCTACGTCTTGCGCCAGGGAAAGATCACGTTTGTCCTTGCGTCGGCACTGCGTCCCGATCATCCGGAGAGCCAGCGTGTGGTCCTTCACGGCGACGGCGTACAGGATATCGCTCTGGAGGTGGACGACGTGCAGAAGGCCTACGACATGGCCACAAGTCGCGGTGCCGTCGGTGCTGTGCCGCCCACCTTGTTGGAAGACGAGTTCGGTGTATACGAATACGCCACGATCAAAGCCTACGGCGACACGACCCACAGTTTCATCAATCGCGACCGCTATCGTGGCGTCTTCGCACCGGGTTATTTGCCTATTGATCCCGACCGCTACGGTCCACGTCGTCTCGACCCGACCGGTTTGGTTTCGATCGATCACATCGTCTGCAACGTCGAAGAAGGCAAGATGAACGAATGGGTCGATTTCTACCGCAACGTCATGGGTTTCGAGCAACTCGTCCATTTCGACGATAAAGATATCAGCACCGAATATTCCGCGCTGATGTCAAAGGTGGTGCAAAACGGCACCGGGCGCATCAAGTTCCCGATCAATGAACCGGCGAAGGGCAGGAGGCGATCGCAGATTCAGGAATTTCTCGACTTTTACGGCGGCCCCGGCGTCCAGCACATCGCCATGACCACCACCAACATCATCCAGACCGTGCGGGCCATGCGCAACAACGACGTGTCGTTTCTCCGCGTGCCACGCGAATACTACGAGGCATTGCCGGAACGTGTGGGCAAGATCGACGAGAATATCGAAGACCTCGCCGAGTTGGGCATCCTCGTCGATCGGGACGACGAAGGTTACCTGCTGCAGATTTTCACCAAGCCGGTCGCAGATCGTCCGACGTTGTTTTTCGAGATCATCGAACGGCATGGTTCGCGAAGTTTCGGCAAGGGGAATTTCAAGGCCCTGTTCGAAGCGATCGAACGGGAACAAGCCCGCCGCGGAACGCTGTAATCGCAAGAATTTCAGGGCGTTTGGAAAGCAGAAGGCGCCAAGTCCCGTATGGCCTCGGCGCTTTTTGTGCAAATATCCCTGCCGGACAGACGAATAACCAGTGGGTCGGTGTCGATTGCATCGGTGTCGTACGCTGTGCACCTGTTGGTTATAATTGCGCAGCGGAAAATGGTTGCCTGAAACAGTGAGGTTGCCGTGACTCGGTCTCTTACACGCTTGCAGGCATTGCTTTTGGGTATCGCGGTCGTTTTGGGCCTTGGGTTGTTGGCGGTCGGGTTGTTCGCGGTCGGCAACCAGCAATGGCTGTGGGGTCGTTCATTTCACTTGCTGGTTGGATTCGATACGATTCACGGCGTCGAAGTCGGAACCCGAGTGCGCGTCCTTGGGCGGTACGCGGGTGAGGTGACGGCGATTGCATTGCCTTCCAGGCCCGGCGAGCAGGTCGTCTTGACGTTGAAGATCGATGAAAAACTTCGCCCGCTGGTACGCAGCGATGCCAGCGCCCGAATCGTGGCCGAGGGTATGGTCGGAGGCAAAGTGATCGAGATCGATCCGGGAACCAGCGACGCCGAAGTGGTAGCCGACGGCCAGCTCATCGCTTCGCGGAAATCGAATGACGTCACGGACGTTTTGCTCGGCGTGCATTCCACGGTTGCCGAAGCGAATCGCACGCTCCGCGAAATCCGCGACGGCAAAGGAACGATCGGCAAATTGCTGCGGGATCCACAAGCATATGACGAACTGGTCCGCTTTTTCCGTGACGGCCAGAGAACGATTCAGTCGTTGAAACAGAATTCCGATGCCATCAAGCGGATGCCTCTGGTACGCAGTTATGTTCGCGATGTTTACGAAGAGTTGATTCGACCCGACTGCTCCCGAAATCGGTGGTGGTTCCGGGAGGAAGACTTGTTCGAGCGTGGGCACGCCGTCCTGACAGCTGGCGGGCGAGCCAGGCTCGACGCCATCGCTCCAAAGATCAACGGTCTGAAGCACAAAGGTTCGGAAGTGGTCATCGCCTCCTTCGCCGATCCTCATAGTGATGCGGATTTCTCGCGCAACTTGACCCAAAAGCAAAGCGAGACCGTGGCGGAATACCTCAAAAGCAAACATGAAGTCCACAAGATGGGGTGGTTTTCCTGGCCGAGGCGTGTGGTGGCGTTGGGAATGGGCAACCAGCCGACACCCGTTCAAGAAAGCGAACCATTGCCTGCTCGACGTGTTGAAGTGGTGGTATTCGTGCCGCAGCATCGATAGCCGAATTGAAATCGGCGAGTCGCACTATTGCTTTCCTCCGCATCTTCCAAAATAAAAAGCAGGTCGATGTGGTCAACGTAGCCGACCGTTCACGTTGACTCCAGCATGTCGCCAACTCTATGATGAGGCGACATTCTTACGGAGGAAAGCGATGCCAGCGTTGGAAGAGTTCGAAGAAATCATCAGGCGGAATGAACCACTTGCGCCATACGTCCATTTGAAGGTGGGCGGTCCTGCCGAAATGCTCATCCAGCCACGTACGCGGGAGGAGCTTGCCGAAGTCGTTCGCCAGTGTTTCGAGCAAAAGATTCCCTTGCACGTTCTGGGCGGCGGGTCCAACGTGTTGATCCCAGACGAAGGGGTGCGTGGAGCCGTGATCCGACTGACGGCGCCAGCCTTTACCACGATCGAGGTGGACGGGAAACGTGTGCGAGCCGGTTGCGGAGCCTCCCTTGCTTCGCTCATTTCCGAAGCATCGACGCATGCTTTGGCCGGGCTGGAAACGCTCGTCGGCATTCAAGGGACCGTCGGCGGTGCCATTCGTTGCAATTGCTCCGGAGAGATCGGACGATTCGTTCGACGCGTGGAAGTGATTGATGCCCGCGGGGAGATTCAAGTGCGTGAAAAGGACGAACTTCAGTTCGGCCACAGTTCAAGCAGCCTCGATGATCCGGTTCTGTTGACCGCGGAATTCGAACTCGATGCCGACGAGCCATCGGCAATCGTCAAACGGATGCGCAAAGCTTGGATTCATCGCAAATCGCGTCAACCGCTGACGTTTCAAGCTGCGGCACGCATTTTCAAGAATCCCAAAGGCCTGGTGGCATCGGAGATGATCGAACAAACCGGCTTGGCCAAAACCCAGGTCGGCGGCGCTGAAATCAGCGAACGCGACGCGAACTTTATCGTGACTCGCGAAAATGCCACCGCTCGGGATGTCTTGAGGCTGATCGACCTGGTGCGCAGTCGAGTTCGCGAGCGTTTCAACGTCGAACTCGAACAGGAAATCACCATCTGGTAACGGAATGGCCGATGGTTGGAATTCGTTTTTCGTGGATGCGAAGTTGGCTGGCTGCGGTCTTCGTGGTCGCAGTCGGCGTCGGCGTTTTCCTTGGCGGAGTGGTATGGGTGCATCGCGCCACCAAGGACCAACTGCAAGATTGCGAGCGTTACCAGGTTCGTTTTCTCGACATACAATGCACGCCGCCGCCCAAGATGAACAGGCATCAGTTCTTGACCGAAGTGCAGTATCTCGCCGAATTGCCGGACATTTTGCACGTTCTCGATGACGACCTGGCGCGGAAACTCGAAAAGGCTTTTTGCCGTCATCCTTGGGTGGAAGAGGCGAAAGTGATCGTAGATGCGACGCCCTCCATTCGGGCGTCCCTCGTTTTTCGTCGACCGGTCCTTGCGGTCAAAGTGAACGGGACGATGCGAGCGGTCGATCGCCATGGCATCCTGCTGCCGCCGACCGCGGAAACGAAGGGATTGCCGGTTTACGACGGCGACGCGCCGCCGCCTGCTGGTTCATCAGGACAGCCGTGGGGGAATGAACTAGTCGAGCGCGCCGCCCGCAAATTCCAATAGAACAACCGGACCACTTGTTGGTTTTCTAGAGCAGGCGATGGGAGAAGCACTGGTATTTCTCGACGGAAGAATGGTTCCGGCCAGCGAAGCGTCCTTGCCGATCTTCGACGCTGGCGTTGTCCTCGGAGCTAGTGTCGCCGAATTTACCCGTACTTTTGGCCATCGACCTTACCGATTGGACGATCACCTGGATCGGTTTTGCCAATCCATGCAAGCGGCACGGATCGAAGCCGGCATGCCACGCGAGGAATGGAAACGTATCAGCCTCGAATTACTGGCCCACAATGCCAGACTGGTCGATCCACAGGATGATTTGGGCCTGATCCAGTTTGTTACGCCGGGTGCCTATGCGACCTATGCGTCGTTGGTCGACAGGCCGCCGAAACAATCGCCTACCGTTTGCATTTATACCTTTCCGTTGCCCTTCGAACGCTGGGCCGACAAAATGCGGGCGGGAGCACATCTGGTCACCGTTTCGACTCGGCATATTCCTCCTGAATGCATCAGTCCTAAAATCAAACACCGCAGCCGAATTCATTTCTATCTTGCCGAGCAAGAAGCGCACGACATCGATCCGCAGGCAATCGCTTTGCTTCTCGATCTGGAGGGCAACATCACGGAAACGAGCACAGCCAATATTCTGCTGGTGCGCCAGAGCGTGGTCTATTCGCCGCCGAGCGATAGGATTCTTTCCGGTGTCAGCCGGGATTCCGTGCGACGTTTGGCAGCGAAACTGGGGATCGGCTACCGCGAACAGCCTCTGCCAGTCGACTGGCTTGCCGATGCCGAGGAAGCATTTCTGACAAGCACTCCTTTCTGCCTGATGCCCGTTACACGAATCAATCGTCAGCCCATCGGCAGCGGTCGGATAGGACCGATCTATCGCGAATTGATGAAAGCCTGGAGCGAGGATGTGGGATTGGACATCGAAAGACAGATCATCGAAGGGGGGGCCAGGCGTTTGCATAAAGCGGCGGCGAGGGTTGCGGATCATGGAAGTCGAGCCAGACCTTCTGCCAGCGTGAATGAGGGTTCATAGCCGAGTTCCTTCCGTGCCCGACGAATATCAGCACAGGAATGGCGAACTTCGCCAGCACGAGCCGGAGCATAAACAGGCTCGATGTTGGTTTGGTAGCGGTGATTCAGGGCGGCCAGCAAGTCAACAATCGTGGTTCGCTTTCCCGTGCCGATGTTGAAAATTCTACCAGAGACATGGGTAGCCGATCCCGCCTTGATAAGGGCTTGAACTGCGTCGGCAACGAACACGAAGTCGCGAGATTGCAGCCCGTCACCATAGATCGTCGGCCTTTGACCAGCCTTGAGCGCCGCGCTGAATAAAGCGATCACGCCGGAATAGGGACTGTCATCTCGCTGCCTGGGCCCGAAAACGTTGAAAAACCGCAAACATACCGTTTCCAGTCCGTAGGTACGAGCGTACGCTTTGGCATACATCTCGACGGACAGTTTGTCGGCGGCATAAGGCGACAACGGCTCGAGCGGATCGTCTTCGGATTGCACCTCTTTATTGGAAGCCCCGTAGGCACTGCTGCTTGCAGCTACGACGACCCGTCGAACGCCCAGGCGCCGCGCCGCATCGAGAACGTGCAGCGAGCCGCCAACGTTGATGGCATGCGTCGTCATGGGCTGCTCCACGCTCAGCTGCACCGAAGCGCGGGCTGCCAGATGATAGACGACACCCACACCGGACATGGCCCGCTCGACGATGGACGAATCGGCAACCGAACCGGTGATCAACTCGATACGGTCGGCCACGCCGTGAAGATTGTCAAGTCGGCCAGTGCTGAGGTCATCGAGGACGCGAACGTTGCAGTCCAATGCCGACAAGGCATCAGCGAGATGCGAGCCGATAAAGCCGGCCCCTCCGGTGATGAGGTGGATATCCTTCATGCGGGTGCCAACGATTCCAACCTGGATAGCCAACCGTCGAAATGAGGGCATTTTTCGCGGATGGCGTCAAGACCGATCCTCTCTGCTGCCTGAGGCCCGATGACTGGCTTGGCGCCGTCGTGCTCTGGAACGACAGCGATGATTCGTCTCGATGGAGCGGTATTCTCGCCATCGTCGCTCCGTTTCGGCGATGAGAAGGCGTCCGCATATTCTTGAGACTGGAGGTCGGATATCCATGGCCGGCGCTGTCGCTGTCGTCGGCTACCTGCCGCCGATCGGTTTGGCGAAAAACAGGCCGATATTCGCGGCTCCGGTGCTATGGTACTCTCCCAGGATAGCATCGGTCCAAAAATGACCGACCCCCCCCCTCGATGCCGACTTCGCCGCCGCGCGGCAAGCGGACGCCAGCCCACGCTTTGGCACGATAACCCAGCGCGAAGCCGTTCTCTCGCGGGATGCCAAACATCACCGTGGTTGGCCTGCCGATATTGAATGGCTGACCGTCTACATTGGCCAGAAATGCTCCCACTTGAGAGACCACGCTGACACCCGCAATCCAGCCGGTGCCGTTTTCGTTCAAAGGCGACGCCTTGGCCAGTCCAAAGCCGAATTCGCCCAGGTAGGAATTGGCATCTTCGATGAGGAAGTTGCCGAACGGCGTTGTCGCCTGGTTGCGTTGCGACAACCAGTGATTGTAGTTGAAACCCAACTCTCCAAAGAAGCCAAGCCAGCCGCAGTCGCACGTCGCTTTCTCTTTCAGCAAGAAACGCTTGCCGACGTTGGCGCCAAGCCCAGTCGTGAAGAAGTTATCCCCCAAGCCACTGGCGGGGAGTGTGGAACCGGTAAACAGGAATAACTCGCCATTTGGCCCTGGTTCGCCAGCTCCGACGTTCGTTGGTGCAACCAAAACGACGGACAAAAAGGCAATGATTCTCAAATTGCGCTTCATATCGCTCTTTCCGCTTCCTACGGTTTTCGACAACGTGCCTGCAAGCATCATCGTCACAGGAAAACCGGTTCTCCAGACACAACGCTGATGGAAGGCGAGTCGAGAGCATCGAGCTGACGGTTATGCGGCACTCGCTGACGGGAAGCTTCCTGCCAGATTTGACGGCCGAGCGGAGTCTAACGACAACGAAAAGCTGGCTTGTCGGCACCCGAGCATTGCCGCTTCCCACGGAATCGTTCATCAGCTTTTCTTTTTTCGCGAACGACCAGCTATGTTATGCTCGGCCAGTCAATCTGAACCAGAGATGTCGTTCGGGAGCCTTACCATGCGTAACAATATGGTTTTCCTGGGTCTTGCGTTGGCGGGGCTGTTGCTTGGTGGAGGCTATTTTCTTCACCGAGGTCCGGCGCAACCGCCCGCCGAAGCGGGCAAATCGCAGATCATCGATGCTGCGCGATTTCCAGACCTGCAAGCCGCCTTCGATGCCGTTCCCGATTCGGGCGGCCTTGTGAAATTGCCTCCAGGGATTTTCAAGTTGAAAAAGCCGTTGCTGCTTGCAAGGGAAGATGTCCGCATCGAAGGCTCGGGCACAGCCACGCATTTGATCAATGAAAACGAGGAGGGCCAGCCGGCGTTGATTATCCGAGCCAAAGACAGTCCGACAAAGAAACGAACACGAATATGGCGAGTGCAGCTCGCCGACTTTCGGATCAGCGGCAATCCCAAAAGCGGCGACGGTTTGCGCGTTGAAGGCGTCAACGAACTCTACATCAGCGGGTTAGCGATCGACCATAACGGTGGCCACGGCATCAACCTGATCGATTGCTACGAAGACCCTCGCATCTCAGATTCAATCCTGACCTACAATCGCCTCGCCGGGCTGAATATCGTCGGTGGACACGATATTGTCGTCAACGCCAACCAGTTCGAGGAAAACCAGGATGCTGTTCGCTGCATCGACAGTTTCAACCTTTGCATGAACGGCAACAACCTCGACGATCACCTGCGGCATGGAGTTGTCGTGGAAAACACCTATGGCTCGGTGATCGCCGGCAACATGATCGAAGAATGCCAGGGGACGGCCATCATTCTGGACCGCGACTGCTACGGTATTACCATCAGCGCGAACGTGATCGCCCATAACTTCGGCGGCGGCGTCGCCCTGCTTGACGCCTGGGGTTGTGCCGTCTCCGCCAACACATTCACGATCGTCGCCGAACGAGGCGTCTTTGTCGGGCCGAACAGCGGCCGAATTACCATCACCGGAAACAGCTTCTCGAACAGTTACATTGGCGGTAAACTCCGCCGCGGCCAAAAGGATGAAGCGACTGGTATTATCCTCGAAGGTGCTTCGGACATTGCCATCACCGGCAACGGCTTCACCGGATTAACACACCATGCCGTCCATGCTGACGATCGTTGTCGTCGCATCGTCGTCGTCGGCAACGTGATGGCAGACCTGGGCACGGCTGTGGGCGGCAAGGTGTCGGCGGTCGAACTCGGCAAGGCTGCCGAATCGATTCTCAAGAACAACGCAATTGAGGAAAAAGCTCAAAAATGACAAACGCGACGGCGTTCTGAACCTGGAGAACAGACGCATCGGCTGGCAACGAAATAATCACTGCTGATAAAGCCGTGCTCAATAGTTGGGTGCTTCCTCGGCGCAAGTGGCTTATATTAGACGAGTTGATAATAGCGTGATGGCGGCATCCTATTTGCAAGGAGGCTGCCATGGCATTTGATTTTTGGTATAGGCCAAGATTATGTGGGAAAAGTCAGCCTGGCAGTTGCTTGAACTCGGCGGACCGGTGATGTGGGCGTTGTTGGCCGCATCGGTCTTGGCTTTGGCTTTGATCCTCGACCGTGGGTTGGCGTTCCTGTTTTCTTATCAGCGATTTCAAAGGCTGATCGAACAACTCCGGCCGCTCATCCAGGCGAACGACCTTGGCGGGGTCGAAGACCTGTGTTCCCGCCGCCGGCCATTGAATCAGATGGTGCTTGCCTATCTGTCCTGCCGCGACTTGCCCTCGAGAATACGCCGTGACATCCTTCAGCGGGAAGGCACGATCCAACTCGGCTCGCTGGAAACTCGCTTACGTTGGTTGGCGATGATCGGCAAACTCTCCCCCATGGTCGGTTTGCTCGGCACGGTGACCGGCATGGTAACGGCATTTCATCAGGTGCAACAGATGGGCGGTCAAGTACAGCCTGCCGATCTTGCCGCAGGAATCTGGCAGGCGCTTTTGACGACAGTTTTCGGGCTCGTCATCGCAATCCCCTGCTTGGCCGTCCATCATCTTTTTGAAAGCCGGCTCGAACGGCTTGCCGGCCAATTCGCCATGCTTGTGTCCTACCTGGACCAATGGTTTGCGGAACGCGATCAGAAGCTTCGCTTTGGTAACAAGAAGCGCCGCCGAGGTCGGGAACAGCCCACGGAAATCTCCTGAATGGACATGCTCCTTCAGCAGCTGGAGTCGACAATCTGGAGGCCAACATGGAACCAGCGGCATCTTTCTTTGGCGCGGCCCATTCCCCTTCGGACCGAACGTCGGCCTGTATCCTGCGAATTACGACACGTGGTCTGGTCGACCATCTCGATACCCTGCCGGCGCAAATCCGCCATTTCAATACCGACGAAATCGAGTTCACGTTGAGCGACCGCTTGGATGTTGGTTCGCTATTGGCACTCGAACTCTGGAACGCGACTTCTCGGAAAGGCCGACGGTTGTGGATTCGCATCATCGACGTTCAAGATAGCTGCGAAGGACAATGGCTTTTTTGTGCACGTTTTCTACAGCCTTTGACCGAAGGGCAGGTATCCGATTTGATCCGCGTCGCCTGAATGCGCGATATCCTGACGAGCGAATGCGATGTTGACCTTCAAACGAAAAACGAAAGAAGCCGATTTGGACATGACGCCGATGATCGACTGCGTCTTTCTGTTGTTGATTTTTTTCTTGCTGAGTTCATCCTTTTTGTCGCCATCCACTCGATTGTCGCTGCCCCGTGCCCAGGCGGACAGCCAGAAGCCGCTGCCCGGCATTATTGTGACTCTGAGCAAAAAGCAAGAATTGTTTATCAATAAGTCCAAGATTACGCGGCAGGAACTGGCGGCGCGTTTACGCCAGGAAATCGCCCTTCGGGACAAACCGGAAGTGGTTCTGCGTGCTGACCGCTCGTTAGAATATGAAAAAATCCTCGACGTGCTCTTGGCGATCCAGCGCGCCGGCTGTCAGGAAGTTCATCTCGCCTACGAGCCTGAGTAGTTTGCTTCTTAGCGTGACGTGAAACATGCGTTTCGGTGTGTGTCTGGTTTTCTCCTGGGGTATCCATCTGGCGGTTTTCCTTTTGCTGGTACCCGCCGAGCAAATGCCGCGTCCTCAGCGAAGCTGTCTCGTTCGACTGCACACCGGCAAGCATGCTGTGCAGCAGCAGCCGCTGAAAGCGGGTATCCCTGTGCCCACCCCTTCCCCTCATGTCGAGCCACAGCCAGAACCGAAACTTGAAGAACTTGCCCTCATCGACATCCCCCTGGAGAAACAACCGACAGGAAAGCTGCCGACACCCGACAAACCGTTGCCTGAAAAAATCACGGAAAAACCCAAATTGACGGCTCAGCCTCCCAAGGAAAAACTGAAACCCCACGACCAACGCCCCCCTAAAGAGCGCCGGCCCTTCAAACGGAAACCGGTAAAGGTGCCGCCGATCGCAACAGGAGCGATTCAAACCGTGCCTGATGACCAGGGAGTGCGCACCAAACTGCGCCAACCCGATGATATCCGCCGTTATTTCCATTACCCCGAATACGCTCGCATCCATCAGATCGAAGGAACCGTGATCTTGCACCTGCACATTTCAGCTACCGGAAAAGTTGTGGAAGCGAAAATCCACAGAAGCTCCGGCGTCGACATCCTCGATAGAGCTGCTGTGCGTGATGTGTACAAAGTTCCATTTGTCATGCTTGTCAACGAGCCAGTCCGCGACTACGAATTTCCGGTCCGTTATTACATCACCAGAGAATAGCGTTTTCCCCAGAGCTTTTCGGCATCCTCCATTTCCTTTCAAGCAATAGTCGAAATGCGATCGTCCGCCGTCGGCGGTACGCAAGGGCTTCTGCCTGCCCCGAGCAGATATGCATGTGTCGACAACCGGCGCCGGACCTTTTATACTTGAGGTTGAGATGCGGGTTCTTGCGAGATTCGGCCATGCCAATGGTTTGTCCGAAATGCCAGGGGGTTTTCGAGAACAACCTCGAATGCCCGAACTGCCGGGTCGGATTGATATTTCGCGCCAGGCGTTCCGCGGAGAAGGCGAAGGTGGAAGTGTCGCCTTCGTCTGCCCAGTTTCTGCAAACGCCGGTTAGCCGGCTGATCTACGGGTCGGTAGTCGGTATCGGTCTGGTATTCGGCTTGCTTCAGATTTTTGCTTCCATCTCCCAGCTGTTCCCGCAGTTAAGCCCAAACGTGCGGCTGAGTGTCTTCTATGGACTGCAAACCATCGCCATCATGACGGGCGGGGTTCTTGGTGGCATCGGTCACCGGTCAGGGATTTGGTTTGGCTTGGGGATCGGTTGTTGTTGCGGATTGTTGACGTTTTTGGCCTTTTCCAGCGGCCAGTTTGCCGCCCTGATCGGACCGTTTTCGTCCGATTTGCTGGGCCAGGCCAACAATGGCGAATTGACGATCGCGGGGCAATGGCGGTTATTTCTTGTGCCATTGATCCATGTCGTGTTCGGCTTGATAGGTGGATTCGTGGGAGGCCTTCTCTGGCAACCGCCGCCGAATTTGGCCATGCCGGTTCTTGTCGAACCGAAGAAAGACAATGAACCGAAAATGAATTTGGAAACAGCGGCGGCCGCGTCGCTGTTTGGGACGCAGGTCCAGGTGCAGAGAGAGCCGTTGTCCTGGGGGCGCATTCTCTTTGGTATCGCGGTGGCCGTTTACGGTGCTGGTTTCGCGCCTGCTGATATCCGGGATTTTCTGGTGACGTTCAGCGGCGGCGAACTGAGGATTCGGACAACCCAACAGAACGAAGCGACCTTGGGTGCCATTTTCGTGTTGTCGATTTTCGTTGGCGGAACGATTGCGGGAGCGGGCACTCGTGTCGGTTTGCGTCAAGGATTGGCCGTGGGCATCGCTTCCCTGGCAGTTGTCGTGCCGTTGCATACGCAATCGGATTTATCGTCTTTTTTACCTCTCATGGTAATCGGGGTACCGGTGTTGGGGGCTTTGGGAGGATTGTTCGGGAGCAATCTCTTGCCGCCGCCACCGCCTCCGAAACCTACTTTAGGTGCAGTCGATTAGAGCCACTCGATGAGTCACATCCTGGTCGTCGATGACGAAGAAGCTGTCTGCTGGGCGTTGCGACGAGCCTTTACTGGCGAAGGACATACAGTCGAGGTGGCCGCCACGGCCGAGGAAGCCATGGCGTTGTGCAAAAAACAGCGCCCCGACGTGGTGCTGCTCGATGTAAGGTTGCCGGGCATGGACGGCATCAGTGCCATGGCGCAATTCCGCAAGCTCACCAAAGAAGCGCCGATTATCATCATGACAGCGTTTGGCAACTTGTCGACCGCCGTCGAAGCCGTCCAAGGCGGCGCGTTCGAATACCTGACCAAACCATTCGATCTGAATCAGGCTCTCGAATTGGTCCACCAGGCGCTGGCACTCGGTCGAAAGCCGCCACCCTCACCTGCTGTCGACGAGGAATTCATCCGCGATGAAATCGTTGGCCGAACTCCCGCGATGCAAGCGATTTTCAAGCGAATCGCCCTGGTGGCGCCGCGCGACGACACTTGTGTCTTGATTACCGGCGAAAGCGGAACAGGAAAAGAATTGGTCGCAAGAGCGGTCCATCGCCACAGCCCCCCGCCGAGACAAGCCGTTTTTGCCCATCCACATCGCTTCGCTAAGCCCGAACCTGGTCGAAAGCGAATTGTTCGGACATGTGAAAGGGGCGTTTACGGGAGCAGCGGAAAGCCGCCCCGGCTTGCTGCAACTTGCCGACGGCGGTACCGTCTTTCTCGATGAACTCGCCGACATTCCGTTACCTGTGCAGGTGAAGCTGCTCCGTGTTTTAGAGCATAACGAAGTCCTCCCGGTAGGCGGCAACCAGCCACAACCTTTGAACATTCGCATTCTTTCAGCAACACATCGCGATTTGTCGAAGTGCGTGGCGGAAGGCACCTTTCGCCATGACCTGTACTATCGGCTTAACGTGTTTCAGATTCATCTGCCGCCCTTACGTGAACGCAAGGACGATATTCCTCTGCTGGCCGAGCAATTCTTGCGGCGTTTCGCTCCGCAAGCACTGCCGCTGGCCCAGACGACTGTTGACTACCTGAAGTCATTGCCTTGGTTCGGCAATGTTCGCGAACTGCAAAATGCCTTGGAGCATGCCGCCATCGTCGCCCGTGACCAGGCCATTTCTCCGGAACATTTTCCGCCAGCGCTGGCCCCATCATCGGAAAATGCCAGCGGCAGCGCGCTGGCCTCGTCGTTGCGTGCTTGGATCGCTGAACGCATTCAAAAAAGCGCTCCGGAGGCACCAAGCAATCTTTACGCCGATTTGTTGCGCGAGATCGAAGCCGTTTTGTTCGAAGATATTATTCGCCGCGTGGAAGGAAACCGCTGGGTGGCTGCCCAGTGGCTGGGGCTGAATCGGGCAACCGTGCGAAAAAAACTCGCTCTCTACAACCTGGCCGATATCGATCGCTCTCACGACGAAGAGGACGCCTGAAGCAGCAAGGCACCCCCCTCCGGTCGGGCTAGCGATTCCTAAAATAGATTTTGCCGATCGCCGACCATAGCTTCAACCTGCGGATTCAGGGCAGATATCGATGAACAAAAAACACGAAAAAAAAGCAGAAAAACTTCTACGGAAACTGAAACGACCGGCCAGCGAAAAGGAACGCCGACAGGCGAAACGCATTTCCGTATTGCAAGCGGTGCGCGTCACCACGGAAGACGGCCGAAAAAGCCGCTTCGTCAGCCAGGACATGTCTATCAACGGTATTCGCTTGCTGGGCAATCGTGACCTGGTTGGACAGATTATTACCGTCGAGATCCCCGACGGCGACGAATTCATGGCGTTGTCCGCGTCGGTGCTTTGGTCCCTGCCGGTGGGAGACGATCTTTATGCCAACGGTGCAGTCTTTCTGGATTGAGCCGTCCCTGTCTTTTGTTCTTTCTTGAATGGCTGCTGTCGCGGTGCTGGATGTGCTTTCCCCAACCATGTCGGCAAAACAATCGTTTTGTCAACAGTTCTGCTTCTCTGCCGCTCTGTTCGCCGCAGGGACAGGTTGCTCATTCTATGTCGATCTCCCACGTTCCCCTTTTTGGCTGAACAATCAGTTTTCGCTTCCGCTTGTCCGATCCACGATGATGTGCTAAAAGACTCGCGCTCTGTAGTAAGCCAGTTTGGTGTGGAGCAGTGCCGTTATCCGGCCAGCCATGTCGCAAGGAAGCGGATGATGCCGTCGAAGATCGCGATTTTGTCGCATGTGTTGCCGCCGTCGTGGTCTGGTCAGTCGATGGTGCTGTTCCGTCTGCTTGCGGATTGGCCTGCCGATCGCTACTGCCTTTTGTCGATTCGCGATTATAACCGTGATGATGCCGAACCGAATCCCGATGGCTTGGCTTGTGCGAAATTACCGGCCAATTACCATTGCGTCGGTGAAAAGCACCTTTTCCGATACGGCCGCAACCTTTTTGTCCGGCTCGTCAAGAATCCCGTCAACCTGGTTCGCGAAACGCTGCGGCGAGCAAACAGCATTCAAGCTGTTGTTACTGAGGAGAATTGCCTTTGCCTGGCGGCCTGCTCCGGAGACTTGATCGACATTCCCGCTGGCTATCTGGCCGCAAAACGGCTTGGCATTCCTTTTGTCGTCTACATGTTCGATGATTATGCCCGTGTTTACCAGGAACCGATCCAACGCCGGTTTGCCAAAGCGGTCTGGAACCGGATTGCCCTGTCGCAACCGGTAGTGATTGTGCCTAACGAGTTTCTTCGCCGCCGATATGTTCGGCAATATCATCTCGATCCCGTGGTCATTGCCAATCCGCTGGGGGAAATGCCGGCGGAAAAGAAGGCGTTTGCCAACCGCTCGACCGGCCTTCGCGTCGTTTACACCGGTGCGCTTTATGACGCCCACTATGATGCGGTCGTCAACCTCGTTGAAGCATTGAAGCTAATTGGTCCGCCGGCGAAGTTGGACATTTACACGGCATGTTCTGCTGAAAACCTTCGCAACCACGGCATCTGCGGTCCGGTGACGATCCACCCGCACGTGCCGCATGCGGAAGCCGGTCGGCTGCAGCGTGAAGCCGATGTCCTTTTTTTGCCGCTGGCCTTTCACTCCCCGTTTCCGCGGATCATTCAGACTTCCGCACCCGGAAAGATGGGAGAATACCTCGCCAGCGGTACGCCGATCCTGGTGCACGCGCCGGCCGATTCGTTCGTATCCTGGTACTTTCGTCGCAACCAGTGCGGCATCGTCGTCGATCGCGAGGAGCCGCGGCTTTTGGCCCAGGCTCTAGCCAGGCTATCGGAAGATGCTGCGCTTTGTGAACAAGTAACGGCAAATGCCCGTCAGTGTGCCCTGAAGGATTTTGGACTAGAGCAGGCTCGCGAACGATTTCAACGGGTTTTTGAGAAATGGGTTCCGCCGACAGCGCTGGCACAGGCCGCCTGAAGGCCGATGAACAGGAGAGCCAAATACCGCATGCGCATTTTGTTCGTTGCTATGTGCGATAGCATCCACGCGGCAAGGTGGATCAATCAGATCGAGGCGGAAGCAGAAGTCCACCTTTTTCCCGCTTTCGTAGATACAGTGCATCCGAAGCTGCTTCACGTTCCGATCTATGGCATGCCGGCGCCGTTGGTGGGACAACACCAGGCGGGGTTCTGGCACCGTGCCCGTCGAAGGGCGAAGCAGGCGTTGAAGCGGATGATGCCCCCGCGGTTGCGAGCCGCCGGCCGCGCCTTGTGTGCTCCAGCCGAGTCGGCTAACCAACCGTCGATCGAAGACCGGGCCAAACTTCTAGCCGATGTGATCCAACGCGTTCAACCCGACGTCGTCCACTCGATGGAGTTCCAACACGCCGGCTACCTGACACTTAAAGCGAAGGAACGGCTCGGCAATCGGTTCCCGACCTGGATCGCTACCAATTGGGGAAGCGACATTTATCTGTTCGGCCGGTTGAAAAGCCATGCCAACCGGGTTCGCGCTATTCTCCAGCAGTGCGATTATTATTCCTGCGAATGTTGTCGAGACGTGAAACTGGCCAGGCAATTCGGCTTGCGGGGCCAACCGTTGCCCGTCTTCCCCAATGCCGGCGGCTACGATTTGGAACGGCTGTCTCGATTGCGCGGCGCGATGAAGACGTCAGAGCGACGGCTGATCTTGTTGAAAGGGTATCAGCATTGGGCCGGGCGGGCTTTGACCGGTTTGCGCGCCTTGGAGTTGTGTGCGGACGAACTCAGAGGCTACCGCATGGCGATCTACACTCCATTTCCCGATGTCCGGTTGCGTGCCGAATTGTTCGAAAGCAACACCGGCATCCCCGTCGAATTCGTGCCTCCTTGTCCACATGAAGAAATGCTCGGCTGGTTTGCCCAGGCTCGCGTCTATCTCGGACTCAGTATCTCGGACGGCATCTGCACGTCGATGCTCGATGCGATTGTTACCGGTGCCTTTCCGATCCAATCCGATACCGCCTGCACCGACGAATGGATCGAAGATGGGATATCGGGCCTGGTCGTGCCGCCGGAAGACCCCGAGCCAGTCGCCCGCGCGTTGCGACGCGCTTTGACCGATGATGGCCTTGTCGATCGTGCTGCCGAAATCAATTTGCGTACGGCACGACAGCGCCTCGACGAACGCATCATTGCCGAGAAAATTCGGAGTTTTTACAGGGGTGTTCGCCTTAAGCGCGCTGCAGCCTGATCAAATGTGTCCCGTATCGGTTGTCATTTTTCTTCCAGATTATCAGGTGCTTGTGCCATGTCAGATTCGACTTATCCGCTCGTGACCGTCATCACCCCTACTTACAATCGGGGGCCGTTCCTGGCCGAAACCATCGAAAGCGTCTTGGCTCAGAATTATCCCAACCTGGAATACATCGTTTTGGACGACGGATCGACCGACGACACGCTGGCCGTCGTTCGGCCTTATCGGCATCGTCTTCGCTACGAACGCCATGAAAACCAAGGCGAAACACGGACAGTCAATAAGGGCTGGAGCAAGGCACGTGGCGATTTCATCATGGTGGTGAATTCCGACGACCCGATTCTTCCCGGACTATTGCCGACCGCGGTCGAATTCATGGAGCGGCATCCCGAGTTGCTGATGGTCTATCCAGATTGGATCGTCATCGATGCCAAGTCGAAGCCGATCCAAACAGTGCAGGCACTCGACTACGACTATCAGGAGATGATCAAAATCTGGGGCTGCGTGCCAGGCCCCGGTGCCTTGATGCGCCGCCGGGCTATTGAATTGGAACCGAGCCGCGACATCCGCTACCGGTATGTCGCCGATTTCGAATACTGGCTGCGTTTGGGATTGCACGGCCCGTTCGCCCGTTTGCCGAAGGTATTGGCCACGCATCGGCATCACGGCGATTCCGCCGGTGTCGCTCAAGCAGCGAGAATCGCCCGTGAACTGGTCGCTTTAGCGCATGAGTTTTTCGACCGGCCCGGTTTACCAGATGACATTCGCCGACTACGCCGCCGGGCACTCGCCTCGGCGCATTTCGACGCCGCCACACGTTGCAACGCTTCTTTCTTCGGTTACTACAAGCACTTGCTCGGCTCCATCGCTTACCACCCGCTCGTGGGATTGACGAAGGCCGTCAGGCATCCGCTGGTGCCGTTTCGCATTCACTTTGCCCAAAAGTGGAAACCAGTGCTTCGACAATTCGTGCCGCAGAAGTAATCCAAGGAAGGATGACGCATATGATCGTTCCCTTTCTGCGAAGCCTCAAGGCCCGCTTGCAGCAGTGGTACTTTCCGCGCTCGAGCGCCTTTGAGCCGATTCAAGAACTTCGGCACCGACTCGATGCTTTGGAAAACCGTCTGGCAACGCTGGAAAAGGAAGCCGACGTATATGCCGATTTGAATGCCGCCGTCGGTCGCAAGTCCCGCCTGCTGATGATCTACGATCTCTCCATCCAACCTTTCAGCATCGGCGACATCCTGATGTTTCAGGAGGCTTCGTTGATCCTGCGGCAACAACTCGAAGTAGATCGAATCGATTTCGCCCTGCACTATGACGTCGATCGCCCAGCATGTCCCGACCCAGCTTTTTCCTTCATCGATGCCGACAATCTTTTAACACATATGAATATGTTGATCCCGGCCGCACAATTCAATCCGTATCACGGCTCGCTGTTTGTCTTTGATTCCCGAGAAAAACTGCAGCGGTTCGTGCAACAGAATGCCGACTTTTATCATTTCTGGCCCCATGGCCGCGAATTCCGCAACCGGCGCTATCTGTACTATGTCATCTTCAACCATTTGATCCACGATCATTTCGAGCGCTACGGTTCCATTCCGCGACTCGGTTGCCGGCCTTTGTTGCGTCGCTGGGCCGAGGAGTTCCAGCGCCAGTATGTGCAGCCGCATGCCATGGTCACGGTGCAGGTGCGCAACAATCCGCGTTTTCACCATCACCGCAATACTCGTTTTGAAGCGTGGTGCGAGTTTTTTCGTCATTGCCGGGGACGGTATCCGGTGAAATTCGTCGTCATCTGTGCCCGCTCGGAAGTCGACGACAACCTGCGCGAGCATGACAACGTCCTCATTGCCAAGGATTACGCCACGACCGTCGAGCAGGACCTGGCTCTGGTGGAAAGCTCGGCCATTCACATGGGAGCTTCGTCCGGGCCGGGAACGGTCGCCTGGTTCAATGAGCAACCTTATCTCATCACCAATTCCGACATCAAACCGGACCTGTATCGCGATATCATCGAAGGGGACGGAGTGTTGCGTTTTCGCTTTGCCAGGCCGTGGCAATGGTTTACCGTGAAGCCGGAAACCGGGGAGCAACTCATCCGTGATTTCGCCCAGATTTGGGGCAACGTCCGCCTGGCGGCCTAGCGCGGCTTTGAGCCGATCTCACGAGCTTCACACGTGTGCCATGACCACATATCCTACCGGCGGTGCAGTTCGTTCAGCATTTCCAAAAGGTTGGCGACGATTTTTGGGGACGAATCTTCTTTGAGATAGCTCGAGCGTGCCCTCCATGTTTCATAACCTTTGAGTTTATGCTGTTCGGGAGTCGGCAGGTAGCCGTTGTAGCCGTTGGCCAACTCGATGGTGAATGTGTGTTTGAAAGGGCTTTTCTTTTTCAGTTCGAGGCCGATTTCGACGAATACTTCGCAGGGGATGGCGGTAATAGCGAGGTCGCCGATACGAATCGCTTGCAACTTGAGTTTCACGTTGTCGGGATATTTGTCGAGCAAGACTGTCTCGCGGGCATAAATCTCCTCGAGAACGCGTGCGCCGGCTTTTTCGAGGATGTCGCGGGCGCGTTTCAACTCGGCTTCGGTTCCCTTGCGCACTCCCAGTTCGATTTCTCGTTCGACCATGTCCAGCTTGACGTGGTCGCGGAACGGAATTTTTTGGTAGACATCGAAAGCCGTCTTGGCAACGTCCTCAGCGACGATCCGCACTTGAACGAAGGGGTCCTGGCGTTTCCGTCGTTCCCGGAAATTGATGTTGTTGATATCGCCGCTGGTCCCGTTGGACATGATGCCGACAAAGTCTTCGTCCGCGTTCAGTTTTTTGGCAATGACCCTGGCGAATTCCCCGAAATAATCAGCCGAGACCTGGTTGGGCGGAATACCGCCGACATAATGCAACGAGTAATTCGCGAGGAGGGCCAAAGGTTTGCCCTCCTTCGACTGGACGGCCAGAACCGACACATCGGGGTCGATGGGACCGGCAGGCCGATCGAGCTGTTCGTTGCCTGCAGGAGGATTCATGCGCACCAAGTCGGTCAACTCGCCGAAGGGATTGAGGATCAATTCCCGGTTTTTTACGAACCAGCGTCTGTTGAAGACTTGATTGGGATTCTTGCCGACTCCCCAGCCGACGCGTGCTGGCTTGAGTCGGGAATTCGCCACCGCAATACCGCGAGCGATCAACTCAGCGAGAGCCTTCTGGTATTTCTTGTCGGGTTCGCTTTGAAAGACGCCTCCAACCGTTGGCGCCGTGTGCGTGTGTGTCGCAGAAATGAGCATACGATCGGTCGGGATTTTGGTCGTGGCGCTGGCAAGCTTTTTGGCACGGTCGAGAATGTCACGGGGGATCATGCAGCTGTCCACGACCGCAATAGCGATGCGCATGTCGCCGTCATCGAGCACCAGACACCGGGCGTGCAACGGGTCGTGCGATCCCTTGGCCGTGCGGTCACGCATGCCGCCATTCATCGAAATGGGGAAGTGAGGCGTAATATCCTGGGCATAAGCCCCGGCACGAAAAACTTTTTCCGCATAAACAGCATCGGCCGATACCAACCAGGCGAAAACAATCATGCTTGCCAGCCATTTGCATTTGGACATCATCAGGCTCCCGTGAATGTGAAGGCGATGAAGCGGAGCTGTACGCTATGGATGCAGCATGCCAGTCAGCAATGCGAATGTCAAGTTGCGGACAGCAACGTCTGCGGCGGCTAGCGGGGCAGTTACAATGAACTCATCCACAAAGCGTGTGCCGTTGAGCGAACGGGAGGCGAATGCCGATGTCCAGCCCCGACGAGTTTCGCAAAGAGGTTGCGACAAGCCGTCTTCTGCTATTGGATGGCGCTACCGGGACGGAGCTGATGCGCCGCGGTGTCGACACCGGGCTGCCGCTCTGGTCTGCCAAAGCACTCATCGAAGCTCCCGAAACCGTGTTCGCCATTCACAAGGATTATGTTGCAGCTGGGGCCGCCATTATCACCGCAAACACTTTTCGAACACATCGACGAAGCCTGGCGAAAGCTGGGCTTGGCTTCCAAGCGCGGGAACTCACTCGTTTAGCGGTCAGTTTGGCGCGACAGGCATGCGAGGAAAGCGGCGCTTACGTCGCGGGTTCGCTGGCACCTCTGGAAGATTGCTACCGCCCCGATCTGGTTCCCACTGACCAGGAATTGAGGCAAGAACACAGGGAGATGGCGCACAATCTGGCCGATGCCGGCGTGGACCTGATCCTGGTAGAGACCATGAACACGATTCGCGAAGCGGTCGCTGCGGTCTCTGCTGCCAATGCCACAGGCGTTCCCGTCGTGGTTAGTTTCGTCTGTAAAGGGGCAACGTCGCCGGAAGATCACGCTGACTGGCACAGCGCCGCCCTTTTCAGCGGCGAATCGCTTGCCGAGGCCGTTCAGGCGGTGGCAGTTGGCCAACCCGTCGCCATCCTTCTCAACTGCATTCCAGTCCGCAGTGTTGAACCGCGTTTGCAATCGTTGGCAAGTCTTACCGAAAAGCCGATCGGCGCATACGCGAACGTCGGTCACGTTGACGAAAAAATCGGATGGACTTTGACCAACGCGGTGACGCCGGAAGAGTATGCCGCTGCGGCCCGAAAATGGTATGAACGAGGGGCATCGATCATAGGCGGCTGCTGCGGCACTACTCCCGAACATATTGCCGCCTTACACAGAACGTTTTTCGCCGAAAGACGCAGCTAACGCAACCAAAGCGAGAACAAACAGTCGGCTACGATTGTTTCTCGGGAAATGGCTGAGCACTGTTGGCCTTCGGATTATATTTGCTCTTGCCTTCTTCCGGATCGATTTTGCGCAAATATTCACTCGACGCGGGAATGTCATACCATCCGCCATCGCAGAAATCGACGACAGCACGGTTGTTGTAATTCACCGTTACGACCCGGCCGACGATCCCTTCGAAACGTTTCAACTCCGGCTTCTCGGGGTTCACCATCACGTATTGATCGGTCCACTCGCGCATGAGCTTATCATGATCGGTCAACGATTGGTTCATGTCGAGTCCTTTATCTCGCCACTTGTTGATCCCCATCTGACCTAGTTTATGTATGAACAGTTCAGCCGTTTGCCAGCAGAGGTCGGGCTGGTTCCTCGCATGCAAGGGATATCATCGCAAAGCAGCTCCCCGGTCTCGGATGTTGAACTACCGAGTATTTGCCGATAAGATCGCCTTGATTCTGGGTCCAAGAGAAGGATGGTTCTTATGAGAAATCGCTGCCTGTTTGCTGCGTGCGTCTGCCTGTTTGGTTCTCCGCTATTGGCCGACTTTCAAAGGCCGAACGTCATCCTCATCATGACCGACGACCAGGGCTATGGCGACATCGCCGCCCACGGGAACAAGATGATCCAGACACCCAACATCGACAAACTCTGGTCGCAGAGCGTTCGGCTAACCGACTATCACGTCGATCCGACTTGTTCGCCGACTCGGTCGGCGCTCATGACTGGCCGCTATTCAACGCGAACCGGCGTTTGGCACACGATTATGGGGCGATCCCTGATGGCGACGACAGAATTGACATTGGCGGAAGTCTTTGCTGCGAACGGTTACGCCACGGGCATCTTCGGCAAATGGCACCTCGGCGACAATTACCCGTGCCGGCCGCAGGACCAAGGCTTCCAGCATGTCGTCATTCACGGCGGCGGGGGAGTCGGTCAGACCCCAGACTTCTGGGGCAACGACTACTTTGATGATACCTACTTCAAAATAGACCGATGGCATCCCTTCAAAGGGTATTGCACCGACGTCTGGTTCGATGAAGCTCTCAAATTCATCGAAACGAATAAAGACAAGCCGTTCTTCGCCTACATCCCAACCAACGCTCCGCACGGACCGTACCGCGTCGCGGACAAGTACGCCGAGCCTTATCGTAAAAAGGGAGTGCCTGCCCCGATGGCCAATTTTTACGGCATGATCACCAATATCGACGAAAACCTGGCCAAGCTGCGGCGAAAGCTCGACGACCTCGGGCTGAGCGACAACACTTTGCTGATCTTTACGACCGACAACGGAACAGCCGCGGGCGTCGCGAAACAGAAAAAAGCCCAATGGGCGGGATTCAACGCCGGCATGCGCGGCCAGAAAGGCTCCGAATACGACGGAGGGCATCGCGTTCCTTGCTTCTTCTACTGGCCCAAAGGCGGGCTTGACCAAGGCAAAGATGTCGACGTGCTTGCGGCCCACATTGATATGCTTCCAACCCTCGTCGATCTTTGCCAACTGAAAAAGCCGGACGGCCCCCCGATCGATGGCGTCTCCTTGAAGGCGGCACTTTATGGCCAAAAGCATCATCTTGAAAATCGGACCTTGTTCGTTCATTCACAGCGAATCCAACACCCTGAGAAATGGCGTAAATGCGCCGTTAATGACCAAACGCTGGCGCTTCATCAACGGCAAAGAGCTCTACGACATGAAGAACGACCCAGGGCCAAAGTCGAAATGTCGCAGCACAACACCCTGATCTTGTCAAGCGTTTCACGGCGAATTATGAAGCCTGGTGGGAAAGCCTCAAACCAGCATTCGAGCAACGCGTTCGCATCACGATCGGAAATGATGCCCAGAATCCGGCACGGCTAAGCGCCCACGATTGGCATATCGAAAACGCCGGGCAATGTCCGTGGAACCAGTCCCATGTTCGAAGCGGAGTGATTGGCAACGGACCGTGGGCCATCTACGTCGACCGCGCCGGGAACCTACGAATTCACCTTGTGGCGAATTCCGGGTGATGCAGCCCAGCCTATGCAGTGTACCAAAGGCCCGTGTCGCCGCGGGCGGCCAGGCAGACGAAAAAAAAGGATCGACCCACAAGACAAAACAGGCGGTCTTGACGCTTCGCCTTCCCAAAGGACCGTGGCGAGTTGCAAAACCTGGCTAACCCGTTCTGACGGCAAAGTCCATGGTGCTTATTACGTCCAGGTGCGTCGTGTCGACTGATTCGTCCGAAAAGGGCGAATGAGCAACAGCGGGCCATTCCTGCCGGGCAGGCACCAATCCGCTAGAATGGCTGCAATCCGTTTCGACCACGAACCGATAGATCGAACTGGTTCGAGAGCCAGGACCGAATCGGCGCAAACCGCAGGAAAACTGTTCCAGTTAGTAATTGTTCTTTTGGGTTTGTCTTCCATGACCAAAGTTTACGTCAGCGGGCAACTCGTCGACAAAGAGAATGCCAAGATCAGCGTGTTTGATCATGGCCTTCTTTACGGCGATGGTGTCTTCGAAGGGATTCGGCTTTACAACCGCAAAGTCTTTCGCCTGCGCCAGCATCTCGAAAGGCTTTACGAGAGTGCCCGGCATATTGCCCTCGATATTCCCTTGACCATCGACGAAATGAACCAGGCTGTTCTCGATACTGTCGCTGCCAACGACTTGAATGACGGTTATATCCGGCTTGTCGTGACACGAGGTGTCGGCACCCTTGGTCTGGACCCTGACAAAACGTCCAATCCGCAAGTGATCATCATTGTTGATTCGATTGCCCTCTATCCTGCTGAGTTCTACGAGAATGGTCTTGAGATTGTCACGGTTTCCACAATCCGCAACCATCCCAACGCCCTCAATCCGCGGATCAAATCATTGAATTACCTCAACAACATCATGGCAAAGATGGAAGGACATCAAGCCGGCTGTGTCGAAGCGTTGATGCTCAACCACAACGGCGAAATCGCCGAATGCACGGGTGACAACATTTTTCTCGTCAAGGACGGTCGCTTATTGACGCCCCCGCCGCACGCCGGCATCCTCGTAGGTATCACACGCGATGCGGTGATCGAGCTGGCACGCGCTGCCAATATTCCGGTGTCCGAGCCAACGCTCACCCGCCACGACGTATACGCCGCCGATGAATGCTTCCTGACCGGCACTGCCGCCGAAGTGATTCCCGTCGTCAAATGCGATGGGCGACCGATCGGCAATGGCAAGCCGGGTCCCATCACCAAACAATTGCGCGAGGCCTTTCACCGGCTCACTCGCGAATAAAGTCCGACTGAGACCGCGGGTCTGCACCGGTCTGTTGCACCAGCTCCCGCATTCTTCGCGGTTTGCCCGATTTTTGCCACGCTGGTCGGGCTGTGCGGTCGAAACTCGACCAGCGCGGTAAATTTCAAGCCGAAGAACGAGAAAAAAGAAGAAATCGAAATCCGGTCCTCTATCTGACGAAAGCCGCAACATCCTTGTTGAGGCCAGGTTACGGACATCTTTGCGATTCGTTTGGAATTTGGCATGGAATCTGCAGATTGAGAGGATTCCTCGCGGGCGCGGGGTCGGAGCAGAGAAGGCAATGTCCGAATGCAGTTTCACAAGAGAGGGAATTTAGAGCGATCGTTTCGCAACGAGGAGGTGCCTTCCATGCTCGTCTTGAGCCGAAAGTATGGTGAAGAGGTCGTGCTGCCAGACCAGGGGATTGTTTTCACAATTCTCGAGGTGCGGGGAGACAAGGTGCGGGTTGGAATCACGGCGCCGACGAACATTCCGGTATATCGCCGGGAGGTGTGGACACGGATTCTGCAGAACCGGGCAGCCAATGGCGAAGAGGTCGAAGACGTTGTCAGCCGAGCCGCCAAGGAACCGGTTCGCAACACGTAGCCTGCGACAAGGAAATGACAAGAGGTTTCCAAAATGAGTGAATTGGCGATCGGACTGGCAGAAGGAGCGGAGGAAGGGCCCTGTAGTCTATGTGGCCAGCAGGTATCGTTTCCTGCCGGCTTGCGAGTCATGACGAGCAACAAAGGGAGCGTTTGTCGAAACTGTGCCAAACAACACGTTCCCACATTGGTGGCTCTGATGGACCTGGCCAGCACAGCCGAACGAATCGGCAAAATCGTACAGCACAATCATTGGCTGCCTTTGAAATCTCATTTGGAAATGGCGCAAGCTGCGGAAAGATATGCGTCGGCGCTGACGCCGACGTGCCGCGAAGCCAGCTGATGTTGCATTTCAACGACTTCGATTGGTTCTCAAGGAAGCTCGTACGCGACACAAAGGAGTGCTCGTTTCCGGGGAGGCGTTATGGAAAGAGCACGAACGATACTCAGTCTATGTCTCGGCGGTGCCATATGGGGGAGTCTTTTGGGAATCATCTTGGGAGCGATTCTGGGTTGCCTTTACGGCGCTACTCGGGGTGATTTTGGATTGGGACTGGACGGCGCCCTGCATGGCTGGTATTCGCTGGCCCTCGTCGGTGCCGTTTATGGCGCCATTCTCGGTTTCACCGATAAACCCCTCGATCCGAATTTCGACATTTCGCAAGACAGACCTGTCCTCAAACCTTAAGATACTCGATAATGGGTTGCGGCAGACAAGCAGCGCCCCAAAAATGTCGTGCTTGATGACTGGCCAATGCGCGGCATGGGTATCGATCTATCGGCGTAGCGGGCCGGAGTATTTGCTCGGCCGCCGGCAGCGGATTGAACCGGCTAGCTCGTTCCCACGTCCACCCGCCCTGCGAAAAATCGCCTTGCTACGCACGCCGAGCTTCTTGAGGACGCAATATGCTCTGGACTCGACAACGGCTTGAAGAGGCAGCCCGCACCGAACTAGGCAAAGTCAAACTCATCATCGTCGCCAATCGCGAACCCTACGTCCATGTCTATGATGGAAACGAGATCCGGTGGAAAAAGCCGGCGGGCGGGCTTACAGTGGCTTTGTGTCCTGTTATGCAAGCCTGCCACGGCACGTGGGTGGCGCACGGCTCAGGATCGGCGGACGCCGCTGTCGTCGACGAACACGACCGCGTTGCCGTCCCCCCGGACAATCCGTCTTATTCCCTGCGCCGCGTCTGGCTCACGAAAGAAGAAGAAGACGGTTACTATCTTGGCTTTTCCAACGACACCCTATGGCCTCTCTGCCACCTGGCACACACGCGTCCCGTTTTCGATCCGGACTACTGGAATCATTACCGTACCGTCAATCAGAAGTTCGCTGACGCTGTCCTTGACGAATTGACCGACGAACCTTGTCTTGTTTTTGTCCAGGATTACCACTTCGCCCTGCTCCCCGGCTTGTTACGCCAGGCGCATCCCGATTTGGTCATCATCCAGTTTTGGCATATCCCCTGGCCCAATTTCGAGATGTTTCGCATCTGCCCCTGGGCCAGACCGATTCTTGAAGGAATGCTGGGCAATGATTTGCTCGGCTTTCATATTCGCGGCCATTGCAGCAACTTTCTCGATTGTGCAGTACGTATCCTCGGCGCCGACGTCGACTCCCAACACGCCGCGGTCCTCTATCAGGGGCGTCGAACCCTGGTGCAACCCCACCCAATCAGCGTCGACCCAAATCATTTGAGGTTTCCCGAAGCGACGTTGTCGGAAACGGCACGACAACTTCGCTCGGAACTTGGAATTGGCGATCGGCAGCTTCTCGTGGGAGTCGATCGCATCGACTACACGAAAGGCATCCCTGAACGTCTGCAAGGGGTTGATTGGCTGTTGCGAAAGAAACCCGAGCTGAAAGAAAAATTTCAGTTCTTGCAAGTGGGGGCGCCCAGTCGCACAAGCATCGAATCCTATCGACGTTTGAACGAGGAGATTCGCCAGCTAGCTCAGCAGATCAATGACCGCCATGCAACCGAAAACTGGAAACCGATCGTTCTGGTCGCACAGCAATTCTCGGCGGAACAAATCGCGGCGATTTACCGTACCGCCGATGCCTGCGTCGTCACTTCGCTTCACGATGGCATGAATCTGGTCGCCAAGGAATTCGTCGCTGCACGCGCTGACGAACAAGGAGTCCTGGTTCTCTCCCGCTTCACCGGAGCTGCTGACGAGCTTACCGATGCCCTTCTCGTCAATCCTTACGATGTCGAAGAATTGGCGAATGCTCTTTACCATGCCCTGACCATGCCCGCCAGCGAACAACAGACCCGCATGCGGAGTCTAAGACAACAAGTGCAAGAACATAACGTTTTTCGCTGGGCCGGCGAACTCTTGGCGGAAGGCGCCCGACTCGTTCAACGGCGCCAATGGCACAAGGACGGTGTGCAACAACTTCGAACCGAGCAGACATCCGCCGTGGAGACCAGAACGTGAGTCGGCTTTCCGATGACATCGAACGGTTATGCCAGGCT
The DNA here is from genome assembly GCA_026004675.1 of Gemmatales bacterium. Taxonomy (GTDB): domain Bacteria; phylum Planctomycetota; class Planctomycetia; order Gemmatales; family Gemmataceae; genus BPJP01. The sequence goes on along the minus strand of BPJP01000012.1, from coordinate 123,234 downwards.
CATCGTCGTGGCAGCGACCTGGTGTTGCTGTTCGATTACGATGGCACCTTGGCGCCGTTCGCCGATCACCCCTCGCAAGCCACTTTGCCCGTTCAAACTCGTGCGTTATTGACCTATTTCGTGACCGTTCCGCGCGTTATTCCGGGCATCATCAGTGGGCGCAAACTGGAAGACTTGATGAACGTGGTGCGAATCCCCGGATTGTTTTATGCCGGGACCAGCGGACTGGAACTCGATCTGCGCGGCCAGCGTGTCGTGCAACAGCTCCCCGAAGAAGATCGGCAAACGATCTCGGACGCCGCCGAAGGTCTCAACGAGATCATCAAGGATCATCCCGGAGCCTGGGTTGAAAACAAGGGGTTCGGTTTGACGCTGCACTATCGCGCTGTCCCCCCGGACCGCGTTGAAATGCTCCGCGAACAAGCCTTCGCTTTCCTCGCTCGCCGACCACAACTCAAGGTGCTCGAAGGACCATGTGCCTTGGAAGTCACGTTGCGCCACGGCTGGAACAAAGGTTCGGCCGTTTCGACCATTGTGCAACACATTGGCAACAAGCCGGCTCTCCTCTATGCCGGGGACGAAGCCAATGACGAAGATGCTTTCGCCACCGTCAATGAATTGGGTGGGGTTTCCATCGGCGTTGGTGACCGAGCACCGAGCAATGCCACTCATCGCCTTCCTGATCCGGAGGCGTTGGTCGAAGTGTTGCAGCAGCTAAAAGCAACCTGTACAATAGCTACTTGCCAATAACGACTGCGCCAGGCGCAATGGCGGTGTTGCCTGCTATCAGTCCCGGCACGAAATTCCTGCCAGGGGACGTTTTCCAAGGATGCAGCGAACCCTTCACTTTCATCGAGCGTATCAGGTGTAGATGGACCGTGGATTTTGCTGATCCGTTAACGAGTTGCACGGACGAGGAGCTGCTCGACCGATTCCGTGAAGGCCAGACCGAGGCTTTCGGGGAGTTGGTACGCCGTTATGAGCGCGAATTGTATGGCTATTTACGGCGTTATTTGGGCAACGGTGCTTTGGCGGAGGACGTCTTCCAAAATACGTTCCTTCAACTTTACAAGAAAATCGAACAATACGAACCGGGGCGCCCGGTCCGGCCGTGGCTTTATACCATTGCAACGAACCAGGCCATCGATGCTTTGCGTCGGCAGGGTCGGCATCAGGCGGTAAGCCTCGACGAGAAGCGCGAGATTTCCGCCAATGGCGAGGTGCGCGGCCTGCTTAATCTGCTCGAGGAACAAGGGGAAGGACCGGAGTCGAGATTGGAAGGGGAGGAACTCCGCGAAAAGATTCGGGCATCGGTCGACGCACTTCCCGAGGTGATGAAACAAGTGATCCTTTTGGCATATTATCAGGGGCTGAAATACCGCGAAATCGCCGAAATACTTGGTATTCCAGTGGGAACAGTGAAGTCGCGTTTGCATGCGGCATTGGTGAAACTCCAAAAAGCATGGCGCGAGTTGTCTTTGCGGGAAGTCTAACAATGGAAGAGAACCTGGTCGGGTATTTGCTCGACGCGCTGGAGGCCGACGAAAAAGCAGAAATGGAAAAATGTCTGCGCGAGCAACCGGAGATGCGAAACCAACTGGAACTTTTGCGTCGAGCGCTCAAACCACTCGAGGTCGATCGCGAACAGCCCGAACCGCCGACAGGGCTGATTTGGCGAACACTCAGCCTTGTCGCCGAGGAGCGATGCCGACCTGTTCGGACCGCCGGATTGCCGGCGGTATCCAATCGGTCCATTGTCGCCCAATCCTTTTGGCGTCGCGCCGACGTTCTCATTGCAGCAGCGATCCTCTTGTGCGTCGCCGCGTTGATCCCGCCTGGCATCACCTATGTACAATTCCTGCATAAACGCTCTGGCTGCCAGGAGAATCTCCGTGTCTTGTACTCGGCAATGAGGTCGTACGCCGATCACTCTCCGGACAAGTCGTTCCCCCATCCCGCAGATTCTATTGACGAAGAACACAATGTCGCTGGGATGGTTGTACCAATACTTTATGAAAACGGATTCCTGGAAAAGAGCTTTCGGCCACACTGCCCTGGCAACGAACAGAAACCCTATGCCTATCCCTCCATAGAGGAACTCTGCTCCATGCAGCCGGACGATTTCGCCAGACACGCCAGACGGATCGGTGGTTGTTTTGCCTATTCGCTCGGCTACTGGGAAGCTGGCAAACACCACGCACATCGCTACGAACAAAATGTTCGTATTCCCTTGATTGGCGACGAACCTCCTGCTGATGTGATGCTGGGCAATGCCAATAGTTCCAATCACGGCGGACGCGGACAAAACGTCATTTTCACCGACGGCCACTTCGAATTTCGCACAACACGAATCCTCGAACCCGACGACGACATCTATTTGAACCGTTGGCACCAGGTGGCTGCAGGTGTCGATAAAAACGATGCTGTACTCGGCGCCAGCGGTGTCCCGGTCAAATAATGACCTCGATTCCCCAACCAAGGGCAGCCCGCTATGATACAAGTGATGGCTGCAAAGTCTTTCAAACATCCATTGCACCGGCAACGAATGGTCTGGGCGTATTGCGTAATCTGTTGCGTCGCGCTGGCACGAGCGGCGCACTCATATGCAGAAGATCCTCCTCTAAAGAATCAACCAGAACGATTCAACGGTGCTGTTGGCCGGCGGTTCAAGGTTCAAACTCAGGTCGATCTCACGAAAGTTCGCGTCGGCGAACCGCTTCGCCTCCTTGTCGTGTTGACGACGGATGATCCCGATGCCAGGGGAGTTCGGCGTCCGAATCTCCGAAACGATGCCTGGTTCACTAAGCGATTCTACATCGAAGACATTCCTGACCGGGATCGGGTGGTAAAAACGGTCAAAGGCACACTTTGGGAATTTCATTACCGCTTGAAACCGCTCGACGTTACCGTCGACAAGGTACCGATTTTTCGATTCGCTTATTACAAACCAGGAAGTGTGCCGCCGGAGCTTGGTTATCGCTGGGCATTCGCAGACGCTATCTCGTTGAAAGTGCTGCCCAGGCGAAGAGCGAAATTGGTCGATGCTTCCGGCAAGCCGATCCAACCGCCACCCCAGTTCTACGAGGTACCATCCAGCGAGGCGATTTTGCGTCGCGTGCAACCAGACAAGTTCCCACCGTTTGGCTTGCTCATTGTCGGAGCGACTGCGCCGTTGCTTTTGACAGGGGTTTTTGTGCTGTTTTGGCGACAAAGGCATCCGGACGAACTCAAACGCCGACGCCTTCGTCGAAGTCAGGCGGCACGGCTCGCCCTGAAAAAACTGAGCCGCAAGATACCCGCCGATCCATCGGAAGCGGCTCGACAGTCATCAGAAGCCTTACTGTTCTATCTGGCCCAGCGGGCCGATTATTCTCTGAAAACGCCGGCGCCGGATGAGATACAAAGACTCTGTACATCCATCGGAGTTTCTACACCGGTGGCACAGCGGCTCAGCGTTTTCTTGACCCGTTGCGATGAGGTCCGCTTCGCTGGAGCCGCGATCCCGGCCGGGAACCTGCGCAGCGAAGGAGAACAACTCATCAACGCTTTGGAGATGGAGCTGTGTCATTTGCCCCCACGTTATTCGCAGGGCTGACGCTGCTTGGAAACGTCAAGCCGATGTCCGAACCAGAGCTTCTCGAACGAGCGAAGCAGGTTTTTGCGCAGGGGGTCCGTTTGGCTCAAGACCATAAGGAGGAAGCCGTCGATTTTTTTTCCGAAGCGGCACAGTACCTCGATGAACTGGAACAACGGGGCGTCCGGAACGCGGACTTTCATCTTTTTCAAGGAAACGCCCACTTTCTTGGCAATGAGTTGGCGGCGGCGATTCTGGCTTATCGCAAAGGGTTGGCATTCGATCCGGGCCACAAAGGCTTGCAAGAACATTTGTCGCTGGCGCGCCGTCAGGTCGTCTACCCTGTCGGCGGTCCGTTCCGCGCCCCGACCGAAGGCTGGCCAGCAGGATTTTCTCGTCCAACGTACCGAACACAATTCTTCTGCGCCCTGGCATGCTATGTCTTGGGTTTAGGAGGTTTTTGCTGGTGGTACGCCAAACGGCGAATGGGGGCGGCCATTTTGGCAGCAGCCTGTACGCTTGTCGCTGCGAGTATCGTAATCGGACTGGTTTTCCAGCAACGTCGAGAAGCATATAACGAACAACATCCCATTGTGGTGATCCAACGCAACGACGTAGTGCTGCGTCTGGGCAATGGCAACCTCTATCCATCTGTGGTAGCATCGACGTTGAATCGCGGCGTCGAAGCCAGACTGCGCCATCGGTTGGGCGGCTGGCTATTGATCGAACTGGAGGGCGGTCAGGTTGGCTGGATTCCCCGAGACGCAGCACTGGTCGAGAATAGAGTACCGATAGCCGACAACAGTTGACCATCGACAAATTGGTTTTCGTCCTCTGTTGACATCCCGCGAGGTAAACGCGAAGAATTGAGTCAGGAGGTATCGTGTAGCGAAGATGGCTGGAACCAACCCACTACCGCCGAAGCCATCCAGTGCTGGCTCGTTTCTGGTCGCGAAGCCCAAACTGAAGGACCCGATTTTCGGGCAGTCGGTGGTATTGATGCTGCAACATAGCTTCGAAGGGGCGTATGGACTGGTGGTGAATCGGCCAGCAAAAGTGGAGAACATGCCGTTCCCTGTGTTTATCGGCGGTCCTTGCGAATCGCAGGGGTTGCTTATGCTCCACGGACATGCCGAGTGGGTTGATCCGTCGAGCGAATCCGGGCGCGAGGTGGCACCTGGCATTTTTCTTGGCGACGCCAGCTGTATCGAACGAGTGCAGGCATCCCCGGATGACAAGCGCTATCGCATGATTGCTGGCTATGCCGGTTGGGGCCCCGGACAACTCGAAGGGGAGATCGCGGACGGCGCTTGGGTGATCGTGCCGGCCAGCGGCCAGGTTCTTTTTGAAACTCCGGTCGAGGATCTGTGGAGTGTCGTGTTGCCTGTGATGATTCCCCAGCCTAGTTTGAATTGACACTGAGACATTCTCTGTTTGCTCTTCTATTTCGAATCTTATAAACTTGCATACAGGCTTTCGTACTCCGAGGTCAATGGCCGCCCGTTGATGAACTTGATTTCGTGGTGCGTTTTTGGGAGGTGCAAATGGAGGAGATTACCTGTAAATTGTCGCGTAACGGTGCCGACATCGTCGACAACGTCAAAGGCCGGCTCACCATCGATTACAATCCCAATCGCGAAGAGCTCTGGTCGGGCTTCGTCAATCTTCCCAGCGACTCGCTTGTCCAAGTAGGCGAGGTTTATGAAGTGACGCTCAGCGATGGCCGATCGAGCCGGGTGCAAATCGAGCGCGTCAATGTCACTGGCCAAGGGGTCTTCGCCAGCTTCAAATCGGATCTCGTGTGATGCACAGGATTTCGCCGGCGATGATTCGCTCGGGTTAGCCCAACGTCCCGACAGCGCCGGCGAAACAAGACAATCGGCTGGCAGGCTAGGGCATTACTGTTCGTTATGAAACGTGCTGCTATGGTATTTGGCAAAGCGAGGATTTTCGCCATCCTGGGGCTCATATGATTCGCATTTCGGCATGCGTCTTCAGCTTGTTGGCTTCCGTCGTATTGCTGTCTGCTCCCCCCAAGCCGTTGCCGGCTATCAAAAGCCCTGTACCTCCCGCACAATCGAAATCGTGGATAAAGATCGATCCAGGCTTGCGCCTGGAGTTGGTAGCGTGCGAACCAGCAGTTCAAAGTCCGGTAGCGATGGAGTTCGATGAAGACGGCCGACTTTGGGTGGTAGAAATGCTGGATTATCCCAATGGGCCACCCAAAGGCAAGCCGGGCGAAAGTCGAATTCGTCTGCTTGAAGATAAAGACGGTGACGGCGAGTTCGAAACAAGCAGGGTTTTCGCTGACCAGCTTTTGTTTGCCAACGGCTTGATGCCCTGGCGCGGTGGCGTGATTGTGACCGCCGCACCGCATATTCTGTTCCTTCTCGACACGGACGGCGATGGCAAAGCGGATCACCGAGAAGTGCTGTTTGAAGGCTTCGCCGCAGAAAATCCCCAGCTGCGCGTCAACCATCCCATCCTCGGTCTGGACAACTGGATTTACGTCTCGAATGGACTGCGCGGCGGCGTCGTCAAACGCAGCGGCTCGAACAAAAAACCAGTCAATATCAGCGGCATGGACTTTCGCTTCGATCTGATCGGCGAACGTTACGAAGCCGTTTCCGGGATGGGACAATTCGGCAATACGTTTGACGACTGGGGCCGGCGATTTGTTTGCGACAACCGCCACCACCTTCGTCATATCGTGCTGCCCAATCGAGCGATTCGCCGCAACCCCTACCTGGCCGTGACGGACGTATTGGAGGATATTTCCGAACTCCAAGATGGCCCGTTGAATTCGGGCGGCAAAATCTATCCTTTAAGCAAAAACTGGACGACCTCGAATCTGCATGCGGGCCGATTCACGGCCGCGTGCGGCGTTTTCATTTATCGTGGCGACGCATTGCCACAAGCCTATCATGGCGGCGCGTTTACCTGCGATCCCACAGGCAACCTCGTGCACCATGAAATTCTTCGCCCGGCCGGCGGCACTTTTCGCTCGAAACCCGCACGCGACAAAATCGAATTCCTCGCTTCTCCCGAAGACTGGTTTCGGCCCGTCTATTTGACACTCGGCCCCGATGGCGCCATGTATCTTGTCGATATGTATCGCGCAGTCATCGAACATCCTCAGTTCATGCCCCCCGAATTAAAGAAACGCCCCGACTTGACGCTCGGCAAGAACCGAGGCCGAATCTGGCGCATCGTGCCGCAAAAGCCAGCAAAAAGACAGTACCCGCGACCACAATTAAGCCGGGCCAGAAGCGAGGAACTTGTTCGACTGCTCGACCATCCCAATGCCTGGTGGCGAACCACGGCCCAGAGGCTCATTTGGGAAAGACAAGATCGCAAAACCCTCCCTGCATTGAACAAGATGCTGCGATCGCCGAAGCCCATCGGTCGGCTTCATGCTGCCTGGCTGCTTGCCAGCTTCAACGTGATTTCTGAAAAAGCGCTGGTCGAGCTTCTGAACGACGAGCATCCACGAATCCGGGAGAATGCGGTGCAAATTGCCGAGCCGCTTCTGACGAAATCCAAGAGCGTGCAGCAGGCCGTTCTCCGTTTAGCCGATGATCCCGATGCCAAAGTTCGTTTCGAAACGGCTTTGGCGTTGGGTGCGTGGGACGACGACCGTGTCATTGGAGCATTAGTCAAAATCGCGACGGCTGGGGTCGCGGATCGGTGGACGCGCTATGCCGTGGCAACAGCCGTCCCGACTCGGAGCGGAAAACTGATCGCCGCCTTGTTCGAGAACAAAACATTATACAAGTCGCCTGCGGGGCAGCGATTATTTGCCGAATTGGCGGAGCTTACCGGCGCCAGGCGCGATGCCGGAGAAATCGTAAGCGTGCTTCAAATAATGGAAAAGCCATCCCCGGTCGCATTTGCCATTCTTGGCGGACTGGTGAAAGGAATGGCACGACGTGGCACGGATTGGCAGGATTTTTTACAGGGCGTTGCCCAGACCAATCCAGCCGTGATCAAGACGACCGAGTCGTTGATGCAAGCTGCCGCACGAATCGCTGCTGATTCGGAGGCGGCTTTAACCGCACGGGAAAGCGCGATCGATCTTTTGGCGCACGCGCCCTGGGAAATAGCCCGACCTGCATTGACTCGCCTCCTCGATGCCAAAGAACAACGCTTGCGGTTGGCTGCCGTCTCATCGCTGGCAGCACATCGCCAGCGAGATGTGGCGAAAATCCTCATGGCCGACTGGCGGCGCTATACGCCCGCTTTGCGCCGCGAAGTAGCTCAAGCCATGCTCCGCTCGGTGGACCGCATCGAGTTTCTTTTCGATGAACTGGAAGCTGGCCGCGTCAAGCCAGGTGATTTCGATCGCATTCTGGTACGACAACTGCTCCGACACCGCCGTCCGGAGATCCGCGAGCGCGCCAAAAAGTTGCTTAGCGAAAATGTGCCTGCCGACAGAAAAGCCGTCCTGGAAAAATATCGCGATGCTCTGAAGGTGAAGGGGGATGCCAGGCGGGGTCGGGCTGTTTTCGAAAAAAACTGTGCCGTCTGCCACCACGTCGCCGGCATCGGGGTCAACGTCGCTCCGGACATCTCCGACACCCGTACCAAGACGGCTGAGGCGCTGCTCATCGATATTCTCAATCCCAACCAGGCCATCGACAACAACTATGTCAATTATTTGGTTACCACCACAGCGGGCAAAGTCGTAACCGGCATCATCGCCGCCGAGACCGCCTCGAGCATCACTCTTCGTCGGGCCGAAAATAAAACCGATGTGATCTTGAAAAAAGATATCGAAGAAATGGAATCGACAGGCCAATCGCTGATGCCCGAAGGCCTGGAAAAGAACATCAGCATCGAACAGATGGCCGACCTGTTGGCTTTCTTGAAAAATTGGCGCTATCTGGAAGGCAATGTTCCCATAGGCAGATAGTCGGGCCCAGCGAACACCAGTGATTCCCAAGCCTGTGATTCGTCAATAAGAGGCTGGGCCGCTGGCGAAATCGCCCAGGTTATCTTGTCGGCTGAACCGGCTCTGGTAAAAAATATCGTATCCCGATGCGGGATCACATTCCGAGCGCTTTTTGTGGAAGGAGCAAACCGTGCGTCATTTCCGTCTGGTTTTTGTGGTTTTGATGTCTGCCATGCTGGGCGTGACTTTCGCCCAGGAAAAGGACAAGAAAACCGAAGTCAAGAAGACCCAAAAGGATGACTCCAAGAAAGACAAAGACGCCAAAAAAGACAAGGATAAGAGCAAAGACAAGAGCGACGCGGTCGAAATCAAATGGAAATTCGAAAAAGGCAAAACCTTCTACCAGGAGATGACGACCAACACCAAGCAGACCCTGAAAGTTCAGGGAATGGATATCGAACAAAACCAGAAGCAGACCTTCTACTTCAGCTGGACGGTCAAAGACCAGGACAAGGACAACAATTGGATTCTCACCCAAAAGATCACCGGCTTGAAGATGGACATCGATATCGGTGGGCAAAAAATCGTTTTTGATTCACTTAAAAAAGACAACAACGCAGGCAATCCTCTCGCCGATTTCTTCAATCAACTGGTAGACAGCGAGTTCACCATTACACTCAGCCCGGAAAACAAAGTCGTCAAGGTCGAGGGACGGGACGAGTTCATCAAGAAGCTCATCAAAGCCAACCCGCAAATGAAGGATATGCTCGAAAAAATCCTCAGCGAAGACGCTTTGAAACAAATGGCCGATCCTGCTTTCGCGGTCGTCCCTGGCAAACCGGTCAAGAAGGGGGATAGCTGGAGCAAAACCACCAAGCTCAATATGGGGCCGATCGGTACCTACGAAACGGAATACAAATACACCTACGAAGGGAAAGACGACAAACTCGATAAGATTAAAGTCGAGTCGAGTTTGAAATACTCGCCCCCCGGCGAAGCAGGTGGTAGTTTGCCCTTCGAAATCGTTAAAGCCAACCTCACCAGTAAAGACGGTACCGGTACGATCCTCTTCGACACAGAAAAAGGCAGGCTGGAAAGCTCCGACATGAGCCTGAAATTGGAGGGCAAGTTGACGATCAAGGTCGGCGGGTACCGACACAGAGGTCGAACTGTCCCAGACCCAGACCACGATCATCAAGACGTCGGATACCGATCCGACCAAGGCGGAAGAAAAACCTTCCAAAGATTCAAAGCCCAAGGAATAAACAAGACGGGCGATCCGAATGTAAAAGAAACCGGCTCAAAAGGCCGGTTTCTTTTTGCCCAGTTCATTCCTTTCCAACGAATTCCTCGACATAATCGCTTTGAAAATGGTAGCTCGTGCCCTCGCCGCGGTAGTTTTCGAGGGTCTGGTCTATGATCGAATGAGCTTTGTTCAGCCGGCCCGTTTCGGTGTCGAAAACGGCTTCGCCTTTCGGCAGATGTTGCAAAAGCGGAATACGTTCCGTGAGGTTTTCGGGGAGGTTCTTGACTGTCGAATGGAAATGAATCGTCGCCATAGGGGAATGGATCGCAGTACAATCGAACTGCTGTACCGCGTCGTATTTCTCGCCGATTCCCTGGGGAGGAGGCAAAGTGATCTGGTAACGTCGGACCCATCGTCGGTCTTTCTTCAGAGTTTCTTTCGGCAACACCACAACGAATGGGGGTTCGCTTTCGAATCGGCTGGCAGGCACGAATTTGCTTTCCTGGACCTCCACAACTTGTCCTAGACTGTCGACACGCAACACAGCAATGGGGACGCCGACGTACTGGGACAGCTGACGGGCTAGATCGGCATCGGACTTTTCGGGGTCTTGCGAATCGAAACGTAGTACCGTTTTCGACGGTGTGGTCGTCTCGAGCTTCAAGCTCTTGAGCGACAGTTCCAACGTGGCAATGCCGGCAGCATCCACGTCGACGACGCGCCATTGCTTGACGTGTTGCAGCCGTGTCTGCGTCGCGAACTGCTTGCCGTCGACCGATTCCGACGCCGAGGTCTTCTGCGTCACGCGATAGGTGAGCACTTCCCCTTTTCGCCAATGAAACCGCGGTGAAACTTCGCTACGAACGGATGACGCAGCCACGACCACCAGAACGGCGGTAACAACGACATCACGGTACATCCTTTTTTCCTCCCTTCGTTCATCTGTCGGTGGGGACATATAGCCAGCAAGCTCGCGGAAAGCCAGACGAGTCAGCCCACTCAGGCGTGATCGGACCGACTCTTTCGCCTGGTCGAGCAAAGTTTTCGTCTCTTTTGCAATTGGTGCAGCCCGCGACGTTTGCCGATTTTTGCGGTAAAATCGAACGAAACCCCAGAGCACACGTGAACGATTGGCTTATGCTCATGGCGTCTTTTCGTTTTCGGCGACAGGAACGACTGCGTCGGCAAAACGACTTTCGCCGAGTTTACGAAAACCGTTGCTCGGTAAGCGATAAATGGCTGATCCTGTATGGGTGCCGAAATGGACTCCCGCATAATCGGCTGGGGCTTTCTGTTTCGCGACGGCTATTTCCCAAGGCCGTCAAACGAAACCGCTTACGCCGTCTTTACCGGGAAGCATATCGGCTAACCAAGACGACTATGCCGCACGGACTTGATCTGATTTTGATCCCTCGCTGCGGGGAAATGCCGACGCTGGACCAATTGCTGTCGTCGTTGCCAAAACTCGTGGGCCGTCTGGCTCGGAAATTGGCCAAGACCGAGAACGAGCAATGAGTTGGCTTCGCACTTGCTTGACATGGATTCTGGTGTTTCTGGTCCGCTGCTATCAGTCGATTTTGCGGCCGGTCCTTCCCGCGGTTTGTCGCTTTCATCCCAGCTGTAGCGAATATTTCATTCAGGCCGTTCAGAAATATGGCCCGCTGCGTGGGGCCGCCAAAGGGCTGTGGCGCATTTGTCGTTGCCATCCCTGGAATCGTGGCGGCTTTGATCCCCCGTGAAAAACCAAGGCAGACAACCGCGCAGCCAACCAATATCCTGTACAATAGCAGTGAGGACGAAGCACGCGAAAGGAGCGGCATTGTGGCGGCAAATTATAAACAACAGGTTGAAGAGGTGCAAAAGTCGCTCGACTTTGCCACCAAAGATTACCTGGTCGAGATGACGACGACGAAGGGACCAATCCGGCTGACATTCTTTCCCGACGTGGCCCCAGGCCACGTCAAGAATTTCATCGGGCTGGCCAAGATCGGCTTCTATAACAACTTGACGTTCCATCGTGTTATCAAGGGGTTCATGATTCAGGGAGGTTGCCCGGAAGGAACTGGAATGGGCGGACCAGGTTATCAGATCAATGCCGAATTCAACAAAACGCCCCATGATCCCGGCGTGTTATCCATGGCGCGGACGAACGACCCCAATTCCGCTGGATCGCAGTTTTTCATCTGTTTGGAGAAGTGCTCGTTTTTGGATAACCAATACACGGCCTTTGGCAAATGTGCGGATGCCGAATCGCTGGCAACGGTCCGGGCCATCGGCGAAGTCAAGACCGACGCCAACGACAAGCCGCTTCAGGCGGTTACGATCCAATCAGTGACGGTCAAAGAAATTCCGAAATAGGTTGTGTTATGTGCCCGCAATAAGGAGTTGGGAGGGGACCCACGCAAAGGGAAGTTGCGAACCTGGTCAGGCCGGAAGGAGCAGCCATAAGCAATGCACCCTTGTGCAGTGGATCAGCCTCTCTCAGCCACCTGTTGCGGGCTCCATTTTCGCGGTTTTCAGCGTGATTTCCGTTTCGCATCCAATCCCATAGCATCTCCCAGCCAGTCCCAGCCCCAGTTCTTGGCTTCTGGCGGGCACCGCCAGCATGAGTTGATAGAATGACCACGATGATGAAACGCGGTCTGCCGACCTTTTAAGCCTATTATGATGACAGCACATCTTCCCAGAACCACGGTTGTTGGCAGCTATCCAGTTCCGGACTGGCTGCTGGTGCAGCCCACGACTCCGAATCTCCGCGATGCGGTCATGGTTGTCATGAAGACCCAGGAACTGGCGGGGATCGACGTCATCAGCGATGGCGAGTTGTCGCGGTTCAACGTCAATCATCCGGAAACCAACGGCATGATCGACTATTTCGTGCAGCCGCTCGATGGCGTGCGGACGGCGTTAACCCGGCCAGAAAGGGAACGATTCGCTCAGCAACCCGGTATGGGGTTTCGTGTGCAGCCTGCGGGCGTCGTCTATTCGAACATCGACGAGGGCATGCTCAACCTGGTTGCCGACTTCCACTTCGTCAAAGAGCTGACAAAGCAGCCTTTGAAGTTCACCGTAACCAGCCCTTATATGCTGTCGAAAACGCTTCTGGACTCTTGTTACGGGGATCGCGGCGCCCTCGTCATGGACCTTGCGGAAGTGCTGCGCAAGCAAATTGAAGGGATCGATGCTGCCGTCATCCAAATCGACGAAGCCAACTTGCCGGGTTCTCCCGAAGATGGGCCTTTGGCTGCCGAGGCCATCAACCATGTTTTCAAAGGTACGAGCAGCGAAAAAGGTGTGCACCTGTGCTTCGGCAACTACGGAGGGCAATCCATCCAAAAGGGTTTTTTCCGCGACCTGTTGCCGTTTTTCAACGCGCTGGAATGCGATCATCTGGTGTTGGAATTCGCCCGTCGAGGTTACGGCGAACTCGAGGTGTTTCGCGATTTGAAGCCGTCGATCTCGCTGGGTATCGGTGTGATCGATATCAAAGACAACGAAGTCGAATCGCCCGACGAGATTGCTCGGCGCATCGAACACGCCGTGAATGTCCTGGGCAGTGATCGAATCCGTTGGGTGCATCCCGATTGCGGCTTCTGGATGCTGAAGCGGAGTATCGTTGATCGCAAGCTGCGCGCCCTTGTCCAGGGACGAGACCGGTTCGTTGGTTGATCAACGAGGTCCCAATGCCAGGGCGTCCGGTTTCCGCATCCGCCAGCCGGCCCGTATGACACGCCAGAAGGGGAACGACTCGTTTCGGAGACAGTATGGCATATTTCTTATTGTTCTTGTTTGGTATTGCCGTCGGGATTGCGAGCGGCCTCTTGGGGATCGGCGGCGGGATCGTGCTCGTGCCGGGGCTGGTTTATTTGTTTCAATTCACGCAAAAGGAAGCACAGGGAACAAGTCTGGCGGTTCTCAGCCTGCCAGTGTTGCTGTTTGCTGCTGTCGTGTATTACAAGCGCGGCTTCGTTCATTTGCCTAGTGCCGGCTGGGTGGCGCTGGGGTTTGTCGTTGGCGCCTATATCGGCGCCAGCCTGGTTGTTCACGTGCCGGTCCATGTGTTGCGGACACTATTCGGTCTCGTGCTGCTGTATCTGGGATTCATGATGATCATGACGACACGGCGACCGACGCCGCGACAAGCCTTGACAAGTGGTGTGGCGGCGCTGGTTGCAGCGTTGATCGGTCTTGTCGCTCGCCGCCGGTCTGCAAAAGCACCCGTTGTTCTGGAAAGCTCTGAAGACGATATCGAATATCACATTTGATGGGGTCGTGTCTGATGCTCGCAAAAGCGATTGCCGTTGTGGTTTCCTTGCTGTATGTGTCGTCGCTTTGGGCCCAAAAGGAAGCGTTGATCCAGTCGATCGACGGCCGTGGCGAGCAAACGTGGCGGGCAGCGAAACAAATCTGGGAATGGGCCGAACCAGGCTACCAGGAAAAACGATCTGCCCAGCTTCTATCGAAAATGCTGAAGTCGGCCGGCTTCACGATCCAGTCGGGAGTCGCCGGCATCCCGACAGCTTTCACAGCCACCATCGGCCAGGGCAAACCGGTCATCGGCATTTTGGGCGAATACGATGCTTTGCCTGGTTTGTCGCAGGAAGCCGTGCCGTTCCGCAGGGTCAGGCAAGGCGCCACATATGGCCATGGTTGTGGACATCATCTGTTCGGCGTGGCTTCGGCATCCGCCTGTATGGCCTTGGCAGAGCAGATTCGCGGAGGAAAAATCAAAGGGACGCTGCGTTACTACGGCTGTCCCGCTGAAGAAGGCGGCGCCGCCAAAGTCTTCATGGTTCGCGCCGGTCTATTCGACGATTGTGATGTTGTCTTGCATTGGCATCCTGGAAGCCGAAACTCGGCCGGCAGCCGAAGTTGTCTGGCGCGCATGGCTGTCAAATTCCGCTTTCATGGCAAAAGTGCCCACGCCGCTGGCTCTCCGGAAAAAGGCCGATCCGCTCTCGATGCCGTCGAGTTGACCAATCATGCCGCCCAACTGTTGCGGGAACACTGCCCTGATTTCACCCGCATCCACCACGTCATCACGGACGGCGGCGGCGCGCCAAATGTCGTCCCCGATTTCGCCGAAGTCTATTACTACATCCGACACCCTGAAGCGGACATCTTGAAACAACTTTATCCACGCCTCGTCAAATGCGCCCAGGGAGCAGCCATCGCCACCGAGACCAAACTCGAAACCGTCTACCTCGGTGGCACCATGCCGCTTTTGCCCAACAACACGATCTCCGAAGTGATCCACCGCAACCTGGCGAAATGGAATGACCTGAAATATGACGACGAAGAACGTCAGTTTGCCATTCGCATTCAAAATACTCTTACATCGCCGCCGCCATTGGATAGCATCGCCAAAGTGGATTTTGTCAGTGGCGGTTTCGGCAAAGGGTCGACCGACGTGGGCGACGTCTCCTGGGTCGTGCCGACAGCGGGGTTTTCGACGGCGTGCTGGGTTCCGGGAACACCTGCGCATTCGTGGCAAGCGGTCGCCGCCGGCGGTACGACGATCGCTCGCAAAGGCATGCAACTCGCGGCCAAAGTCCTTGCCACCAGCGCTTACGACTTGTTTCTCGATGCCAAGACCATCGAAAACGCGAAGGCGGAACATCGGCGTCGAGTCGGCGGCAACCGGTACCAACCTCTTTTGGAGAAAGACCAGAAACCGCCGCTCGACTACCGTGATCCGCCTCGGCGCTAATCAAACACGATTACGGAAAGATGCAGGTTCCGGCAGGCACATTGGTGATGGTGCCGGTCGTCGAAATCGTTCCGATGTTGCCCACAGCCGGCTCGAACTGAAACACCGAAGCTCCATTCTGTTGCAACTGATAAGCCGTGCCGGCGAGATTGCTGTTGTTGTTCAGCAATTGCAGACAGAGGTTCGAGCTGTTTCGGCTGTTGGCGAAGAACAAGTCGTTCACGAAGGTATTGCCGCGAACACCAAGTGTCATCTCCGAACCATCGCGACTGACAGCGTCGATGCCTTCAGCACCGTTGCCGTTAAACGTATTGTTGGAGAAGGTGGACACCAGCGTCGATGTGTCACGCGACCGCAAGTTGGCACCGTCCGTGCCGTTACCGTTGAACGTGTTGTTCGAGAACGTCATCGTGAGGTTGGCGTTGTTATTGGTATCGATGTTAGCACCATGCACGCCGTTATTGTCAAACATATTGGCGGACATTGTGGCATTGACCTGCGCAGAGTCGTTGGCCGCGATTCGCAGACCATGGTTGACGTTCGACGAAGCATTGTTGTTCGAAAGCGCGGCGGTGATCTGCGAGTTGCCGTTGCCGATGATCGAAATACCCGCGCCTGCGACGCTGCTGTTGCCCGTGACCGTATTGTTGGCAATCGTCACGTTGAGGGACGTGCCGCTTTGGTTGCGGATACGAATACCCGATCGCATGTTGTTTTGGATGGTGTTGTTCTGGATGAAACCGGTCCCCGTAGTGCTGATCAGGCGAATGCCGCGACGGGCGGAACCGCTAATCAAGTTATCGTGGATATTGAAATTGTTGATGCCGACGCCCTGGATGCCGTCGTTGCCGCTGTTCAGGATCGAGAAATTGGCGACTTCATTGTTGTTCGCAAGAGTAATGGCATCGGCTGTTGAATTCTGAATAACAGGCCGGTTGGTTCCAGTGGTCGCGCGAGGCAACCGGAAGGTCCCTTGTCGGCTGACGAAGGTATAGGTCAGACCTTCACCCAGGAATCGCTGGTTGTCTTGCAGGGTAATCGCCTGTCCGTTGAAGTTGGAGTTGGCGTGGACAAAGAGGATTTGCCCGGGGCTGCTGCCGTTTTGCAATTGAGACAACGTCTGGAAGGGATGTTCGACGGAGCCGTCGCCGCCGGCTGCCGCATTGCTGCTGACGTGGCGGACTTCAATCGGGTTTCCGGTCGTCGGATCGATGGCCAACTCACGGCGGAATTCTTGTGTACGTTGCAGGACGACGTTGGGGTCGCGGACGACGCGGTTGCCGAGCTTGGCTTGCAGCGGCGCCGCGTTTCGCGCTCCGCGGCGCAGACCGCCGAAATGAAGTGCCAGGCCGCCGGTGACCGTGGTATCGAAAACGCCATCGTTTTGCACCGCCAGATTGAACGACATTCGTTCATTGACCCAGGCTTCGAGGCGTCCTCGGATGCCGTTGGCTGTCCGCACCTGATCGTTGGAATAGTGATAGAAGCCCACGTAGCCACGCAAGTTCAGCCAATCGCGATTGACCAATGTGCGTCCCAATTCCGTGTCGACGCCGTTCATGGAGGACTCAAAGATGCGCAGGCGATCGAGCGAGATGTTCGTGCCGACGAATTGCGGGTTAAAAAAGCCAGTATCCGACGCCAAAAAGCGCTGTGGCCCGACGGGAATATAGACGTTGCCGCGCCATTCCCAAATGGCGCCCAGAACTTCCCAGCCGAAGCCAAGTTGGTGATAGAAATCGATATCGGAATTTCGGCCGTCATAAAAGCCGTTCATTCCGGTGACAACACCAAGGTTGGGCAGCAAAACGCGCCTGCCACCCCCCACCTGGAATTCCCAAAACTCGCCATGGTCGTAATTGACGACACGTGAATTGGCAAACCACAGCGACGAACCGGGTACCTGGCGAAACGGCAAAAAGCCTTCAATGTACGTATAGCCGTTGTCGTAACCGACGCCGTCGCCAAAGGATTTGCGTGCACTGAAACGCGGAGCCACCCAGAAATCCGTGCAGGTGGCATAGGGATCGATGACATAGATCATGCCGTCGTCAGCAGGCGCGGAATCGGCTTTCTGCACGACGGCCTTCTTTTCGGCGTTCGGAGCGTGTTTCTCTTGGCTGACGGTACGAACTTCGACGGTTCCATCCTGTTCGGCGGTGCGCCAAACGCGAATGGCCGATCCCCTACGCTCGTGTGTACGGTCCGAAACTTCCGCTGGAGTCGAGACAATTCCGTTCGATTCGCTCGAATCGCTTGTTTTGGTTGCGTTTCTATCAGGGGCTGCCAGTTTTCGAGTTGGAATTTGCGGAGGCGGTAAAAGCAGCAATTTCTCGCCCGTTCGTGGCGAGACGAAGACGGCGGGTGCCTCCGCACCTGAGACTATCTGGGTTACCGCGAAAACCAAATGGGCCAATATGGCCACCGAACTCTTGCGTAGATTCATTTCTCGCCAACCTCCCACGACTCATTGAACTGACGATCCTGTCAGCTGTATCGGGAAAAATGGCGACCTTTAATATCTCAAAGTGTCCTCAGAGTTCGCAAATGGCGGAACGACCTCATCGGTTTGGCGGAGTTACCGTTATCTCTTGTGCAGCTTTTGCCCGAGCATAGATTAAACTAGGGTGAGTTTGGCTGTTGGAGAATGATCTGGCGGGATTGCCAAATGTCGCACGGGACGAAAGTCTTGACGCCTTTGCCTCTCTTGACTGCCGACCTTCCGGGCATCGGCGGCAAGATCAAAGTTTTTCCCGAAGACTTTGAAGTCGAAGAGATTCCGGCCTACCAGCCATCGGGTCAGGGAGCCTATCTTTATCTGTGGCTGGAAAAGCGGGACATTGAGCGCTGATTTCTTCGCCAGGCAAATCGCTCAGCGGCTCGAAGTGCCGGTCTCCGAAATCGGTACCGCCGGCTTGAAAGATCGACGTGCCGTCGTCCGTCAAATGGTCTCTGTTCCCGAAGAAGCCGTCGATCGTATCGGGCAGCTCGAAGGCGACGGCATCCGCATCCTCGACGTTAGCCGGCATACGAACAAACTCAAGCCGGGGCATCTGCATGGCAATCGGTTTCGCATCGTGATTCGCGAGACGAAGGCGAATGCCGAAGCACTCCTTCAACCCATCGTCGACAGGCTCCTGGAACAGGGGCTGCCGAATTTTTTCGGGCCGCAACGCTTTGGCAATCACGGGGAGACCGCGCTGCAAGGGTTTGCCCCTGCTCCGAGGCGAAAAACGCCGGCTCAGCCCTTTTATGCGCAAATTGGCATTGTCCGCCGCCCAGTCCGTTCTGTTCAATCGCTATCTGGCCCAACGCATGGCCGACGGTCTCCTGCATCAGGTTCTCCCTGGTGAAGTGATGGGCAAATATCCAGCTGGTGGCATCTTTCTCGCCGAGGATGTCACGGTCGAACAAAGGCGATTCGACAATCGCGAAGTGGTTCCGGCCGGTCCTATTTTTGGCCGCAAAATGTTCGCCGCTCGCGATAGCGCCGCCCAACGTGAAACCAAGATTCTCGACGAGGCCGGACTTACTTTGGAGCATTTCGCCGGTTTCGGCAAACTGACACAAGGAACCCGCCGCCATAATCTCGTTTTTCTTCAAGACCTGAAAGTCGAATTCGAGCAGACCAACGTCTGTCTCTCTTTTTCCTTGCCTTCGGGAAGTTATGCCACCGTATTGCTGCGCGAACTGACGAAAAATCCCGAAGGGGATGACAACCAGGAAGAAATTGTGTAAAACAGATTGCGTTCGCGGGGAGCAGACCGCGAATCTCAAGCCGATTCCCACGGCGTCGAAACCCTGTTCAGCCCGTCCAATCTCCAACGGGTGTAGCGATTGGGGTTTCGTCTTCAAAACCTTTATCGAGTTGATCGTCAGCGAGTTCGCGTCTGGAAGCAGCCAGGTTGCGTCGTATTTGTAATGGATTCGATGCGATGGCCTCCGGGCGCCCTCAGGGTCCCACGTTCCGAAACACCGGGGCGCGGGAAAGGTACGGATCATGTTACTCCATCACGGAAGCGCGAGGTGAAACGTGAACATCGCCGACTGCACAGTTACAGAAAAAATCCTCCTGGCATCTCACCAGTTGGAACAAGAGGGCCAGTCGCCATTCAGCGCGGAAGCCCTCGTCGTCGCCTGCTGGAAAAAGTTTCCCAACACCTTTGGGTTGAAAGGCTTTGCTGACCAGTATCCCGATTCGAATAAAGTCTTGACGAGCATCATGGGGGAACGCGGCTTGGCGCGGCGCGGCTGGCTGGACAAGAAAGGACAAAAGCTCTATGCCCTGACTCAGGACGGACGAGCCATCGCTCAACGGCTGCTTCGAGGAGACGAGGAACCAGCCCCTGCTCCCCGTCCGCGTCCGTCGAAAGTGACGCGTGAACTGGAAAAATTCCTGTTTGGGCTGTTTTCCAGCACGGCTACCGAAAAATACGAAGAGGGTCGAAAAGCCGAAATCACTTTCGCCGATGCTTGTGCCTTCTGGGATATCAACGACATGTTGCGCGGCGAAGAACTCGAGGACAGATTGCAACGCTTCGACATCCAGCTCCACAACCTCGCGACATTGACCGGTGATGGAGAAACGGAGCTGAGCAACGGCATGGTGATCTCCAGCCACGACATCGATCGACTGGTCGATCTGCATAACCATCTCGAACAACGATTTTCACGGCACTTGCATTTGCTCCGTAGCCGGGTTTGAATTTCAAACCCGGCAAGCAAATTCATTGGAACCGTATTCGGCTTGCATCTCAGGCGGTCGGAGATGGTTCCGTCGTCGCCGGATGTTCGTAGGTTCTGCCATTGTCCGCCCGGTGGCGATTGCGGAGGGCGAGCTGATACAAGCGTTCGCCCGTCGGGGTTGGATATTCACCTGTTACGCAAGCCTGACACAGGCGATTGGCTTCGAGTCCGATGCAGCGCGCGACTGCTTCGACTGGCAGATAATAGAGGCTGTCCGCGCCAAGTTCGCGCGCCATGGCATCCAATTCGTCTTCAGTCGGGACTTTTCCCTTCATGAACCGCGGCGCGAACAGTTCCTTGACCGTGGACATGTCGATGCCGTAGAAACAGGGAGCGATGATCGGCGGACAGGCGATTCTAACGTGCACCTCGGCTGCACCGCCTCGCTCGCGCAATTCGCGGAGCAACGACTTGAGGGTGGTGCTGCGAACGATGGTATCTTCGATCAATAAGACCCGCTTGTTCTGCAGGACTTCCGCAAGGGGCGTGTATTTCAGTCGGGCTCGGTCGGCGCGGTTGGCCCCTTCAATGAAAGTCCGACCGATGTAGCGGTTCCGCATGAGTCCTTCCACGGAGCGCACGCCGAGTTCATAAGCCATCGCGTCCGCCGCTGCCTTGCCCGTATCCGGCACAGGAACGACGACGGTGTCCGGGTCCAAAGGCACTTTGCCCAGCTGGCGCTCCTGAATGGCCAGCTCTTGGCCCAATGCCGCACGCGACAGATAAACGCTCCGGTCATCGAGCGTGCTGGCGACATTGGCGAAGTAAATCCATTCGAAAAAGCAATGTGCCGTTCGCCGGCGGGGCGCGAACCTTTCGCGGCGCAGACGCCCTTTTTGGATGATGATCATCTCGCCGGGTTCCAGAGAGCGTATGTTCTTGAAACCGAGATTCAAAAGCGGGACGCTTTCGCTGGCGGCGGCAAACAACGGCCCGTCCTGGGCGAAACACAAAGGACGAATGCCCATCGGATCGCGCAAGACGACCATGTCCCCTTTGGCGTTTAAAAACACGATGTTATAAGCACCATCGAATTTCTCGCTCAACGAGCGGAAAACGTCGACCAGATCCGGCTGTTCATCCCCCCTCAGTTCGTAACTGAGGTAGTGCATGATGATCTCGGTGTCGGTGTTGCGTGCCAGGTGATAGTCGGACAACTGCATGAGTTGGCTGCGAAGTTCGTTGAAATTGGCTAGCTGTCCGTTGAAAGCGAAACTGAACCATTTCCACCTGCAGCCGTGATGACGTTCAAATGGTTGCGCATAACTGCGATCATCAGCGCCACAAGTCGCATAACGGACGTGGCCGATGGCAGCCCGGCCAAAATACTCGTTCATGATGCTCGAGTACTTCGCCTGGTGGTTCAGGCGAAACGCTTCGATAACCGTACCGACTTGTTTGTAGGTGTCGATGATCTGGTCACGGTGGGGATGATAGGTGGTAAACCCCGCTGCCAGCTGCCCTCGATTTTGCAAATCGAGGAGCATTCTGGGCATCAAACGAGAAACGTGTTCCTGCCCCGCCGCCGGTGCCAAGGGTGAGGTAGTTGAAGATTCGAGATGGTAAATCGCAGCAATACCACATTCGTGGTGGAGCTCGTCCATACGGCAGTTCGCTTCATTCTTAGCGGAAGTGGGCTTCCGTTAGGGATTATAGGAACATCCCCCTTTCTTCACAAGGACTTCGTTTTAGCGAAAGCCAAACCGACTTTGCCTTTGGCCTTTTCAATTGGAAAAACCACATCGACCCGCAATCATCGCCGGTTGCCTTCGCCTGGGCATACCAGCTGCGCGGTGAATCCTCGAACCAGCATTGTGCCTAAAAAGACAACCCCCAGCCGAAGCCGAGAGTTGTCAACCGCGCTCATCGTTACCGATAGAGCGACGGCACAGCAAGGCGTTGGCACGCTTGTCGAAGTTAATGGGCAACTGGCGCCCGATCGTTCAGGCTCCAGTCATAGGGAAGGTAGCGAACGGTCACCTTGCCATTCAACCAGCCGAGTTGTTCCGGATGGGGGAAATAAGGTCTCAGCCGTTGTAGTTGTCCGGCGGATGTTGAAGCGAAGTCACGGCCGTACCATTGCAACAATTGCGACAGATACACCGTACGGTTCTGAGCGTCGGCGCGGAAGTTGGCCGGTTTGGCGAAAAAGCGACGTGCGTTTGCCGTCAATTCGGCATCGAGGTTTTTACCGGAGTAAGCATGATTCCAGAGTTGCGGACATCCCTTGGATGCACAAACAATCGCGAAGTGAATGCGTGGCTCGCCCATCCTCCGCAAAATGGAATGCTCGATGTCGTCGAGCGAATAATACTGGCCATCCACCCACAGCAACAGATCTTTCCAGATGTTGTAGCCGGCAATCTTGGCTGTGTGATTGCGAATGCTCGAGGTTGGATACTCCTTCAAAATGCCTTTCAAAGTCAAAGCGTTATAGGCATTGATCCAGAACGCCAATCGATCGTTCTTCGAGGCAGAGCTTTGCAGGTCGACGCAGCCCAAACGAGCAAGATAGTCGTCCAATTGCTTCAAGTCGGCAGCATTCTGTTTCCACTGGGCATACGCCACCATGCCCTGGTCGTCGACGTAGCGCTGCAGCAACGCATCGTACGAAGAATGATCGACGGCAGAGATTGTGGTTCGCGCGTTTTCGGGGCAAGGCCGGCCAACTTGAACCTTGACCCCCGCTCGGGCGAAGTGAACCACCAACGCAAAGCCGGCGACCAGCACGCCTGCGCCTCCAACCAGCCACGTCCCTTTCCGTTTCCACATGTTCTGTTCCTCCTTGGAAAACTGTCACATTCGTCAGGCGAATGGTCGCATCCTGCCAGATTCTTGCGTTTCGTTCTGTTACCTGTTCCACAATGGCAGGGAGATTCACGCTCGTTGCCGAAGTGAAATGGTTTCCTGAAAGTCCATTTTTGCGACGACGGCATGACCAGCCCGCCCAATCGGCGCGAACGAAAGCGCGCCGACCGGGCAAACGTCGATACAACCGCCACAACCAATACACGCTTCCTTGTCCAGACCAAAGCTGACCATGATCGGTTTCTTGTCACGATGCGCGTAGCTGGCAACATCGATTCCCATCGGACACACCTGGGTACACAGCCCAAGCCCTTTGCATTTCTCGTTGGGGACGACGGCAAATCGCGAACGAGTGAAGCTGCCCACCAGTTTCATCCCTTGTGCCAGCGGGCAGCCGTAGCGACACCAGATGCGTGTTCCCAGCACGGGATAGGCACCGACGCCGATAATGGCACCGAAGGCGAAATCAAGAATCAGGTCTTGTGTTGAGCGGAGAGCGGCAAGCAGGTTGGGTGCCCGGAACAAGTGCATGCCGTCAAGAAAAAGCATGACACCAAAGAACATCGCAAACACGAGCAGCCAGAGTTGCAAGACCTCGAGCTTTTTCGCAACCGGGCCTCGCGGCGTATAACGGCGGACCCATTTCGCGCCCCAAGGCAATACACCGACTGCTTCCGCGAGATTGCCGCACGAACAAAACCACGAACAATATCGTTTGCCGAAAAACCACACGACGATCGGGATCGCTACAAACAGATAAATCGCCAATCCCCAGCTTTGAAAAGCAGGCCACACATAGACATGAGCCGCTTTATTTGCCGGTTTGAGAGAATCATTCCAAAACCCGCCCGGTTGCACCAACCCCGGCACGATGAACGGCAACAAATAGAAGGCGATTGCTTGCGACAACAGGATCGATGTGAATTTCCAGCGCTGGTAGCGTGACAAAGGCTTTTTCTTGGGTGTCCACTGATAACGGTTTCTCCCCGTCCACAACACCCAGGCACAGGTTCCCACTACTAATGCGGTGTAGACCGTGGCATACCAGAATCCGGGGTTTTTGCCGAACAGATAAAAAACACGGGGATCAGTGCCAGCGGGCAACACCCATTCCGGATACTTGTAGATGACATAGAAGGCGGCAACCGCTGGGAAAAAGAAGAACAGAAAGAGCCACTCGGCCAAACTACGCCGGTCTTTGTCACGCTGGAGCGCTTTCATACGTTACTCCCTGACTTTGCCATCGATGACCATGAAACGAGGCTAACGCCGCCAGAACTGCATCCGCTCGAAAAGAGTCGGCGGTACCGGATGTTGGTCATTCAATCTCCAGTCGTAGCGCAGGTACTTGACCTTCAGTCCGGGCGAGTCGATCCAAGCGAGTGAAGCCGGGTCGGGAAAGAACGGGCGCAGCTTTCGGATTTGTTCCACCGGTGTCGGTGCGAAATCGGTCCCGTACCATTTCAAGAGTTCGGAAATGTAAACCACGCCGTGCTCCGCGTCGGCGCGGAAGTTGCTTGGCTGAGAAAAGAACAACTGAGCATTGTGATTCAACGAAGCAATGACGTTGGCAGCTGTGTACGCCTCGTTTCGCAAAGGCGGACAGCCGCGCGATGCGCACACCGCCCCGAAATGAATGCGCGGCTCTCCCATCTTGCGCAGAATCTTGTGTTCGATGTCGTCCAGCGAGTAGAGCTGGCCATCCACCCAGATCAACAGGTCTTTCCAGATGTTGAAGCCGCCCAGTTTGGAAACGTGCTGCTTGATGCTGGTGGTCGGGTAGAAATGGAGGATGCCACGTAGTGTGACGGCGTTATAAACATTGAGCCAGTAAGCGAGTTTGGCGTTTTGCGTCGCGGGTGCCCGCAAATCGACGCAGCCGATCGCGGCGAGGTATCCGTCCAATGCCCGCATATCGGCAGCAGAAGCATGCCAGGCTGTGTAGTTGACCAGGCAGCGCTCATCAACGTATTTGTGCAAGAGATAGTCGAAGACGGAATGGTCGACTTTTTCGAGAGAGGAGCGATGAGAAAGCGAACAAGGCCGGCCTAACATCATTGGATTGCCTGCATGAGCAGCCAATGCCGTGCTCGTAAACGTAATGACAACAATCAAGATGCGGTTCATGCCTCCTCCTTGTCGAGCGCCGCGCCGTCGCGGCGATTCATCCGTAAGGATAAGCAGCGCGGCGATCGGGTCTGTAAGCCAACCCACACTGCCGAAGCGTTCGCGGAGTTGGCTGCCATTTTTGTCTCAACGTCTTCGACCGTGGTACGACCAATCGATCGTGATGGGCGAATAGGGGGACCAGTAATACGGCTGCGACTGCTGGTAACTCCAATAGGGGTAGGTTGTGTTGTAATCGGGTGAATAACCCCGCAAGTATTGGCTGGGCGAAGTTGGGTAATAGTACGGGCTGGTATAGGTTCTGTAACCTCCATAGCCGGGCGCCGCCTGGTGGCCATAGCCATATCCGTAGCCAGGCGATTGAAAGGCGTTGTAACCGGAATAGTTGTAGGATCGACCGATCCCAAAAGCACTGCAACCGGCGCCTCAGCCGCCTCGGCTGGAAAGAGGCAACACCATCGAGACAGCACAAGCAAGCGAAACAAACAAAGAAAATCGGAGCATGATTTCTCCTTTGGGTCTAGCGGGAAGGTGACGCCATCAGGCGAACACGCGCCGGGGGAAGACAAGTCCGGTCCGAGCAAGCCTGAAATCGGACGACGATGCCGGCGGGACCGGTCGAACCTCCCTTATGGCGCACAAGTACGGGGATCGTCACGGTGCCTTCGTAAATACGGTAACTGCCTAAAAACTCGCTTTGTTGCACCTTGCCGCGCGGATAATCGACACGAAGGAAAATGGTATCGGCAGTTGCGGGGGAAATCTCAGTCTGCACGTCGTGCAACTCAGTGGGACCGACCGGATTGGCGTAGATGTGCCAACCGGGCTGGATTCGCAAGGTTACCAGAAGTCGGCGCCAGCCGTCGGCAGCAGCAGGCTCGAAAACCGCGTTCACGCGAACGACGTCTTGGGACCGTTTTCGTGCTTCCACCAAACCGACGGCGACGGCGCCGACAAGCAAAACCAGGGCAAACAGGAGCGGTTTGCCTTCATGGAGAGTCCGACAAGCGAGAAGCCTTCGCATGGCTGATTCCTTGCATTAGCCAGAACATACCTATCGGGTGCCCGAACCTTGGCCGCCTCCGCCCCGCGGCGGATCGAACGTCGGCGCCGGCGGAGGAACGTATGGGCCAGGCGCCGGGTGCGGTGCTGGTTCCCCGTGGCCTGCGTACGGCAGCGTGTGGGCCGGACGCGCGCAGCAACCACCCGCCGATCGTTCATGCGATCGGCAACCACTCGCAAGCGCCAAAGCCAACGCCAGCAATGTTCCGCATGTCATCCTTCGACTCATCTCTCTTCCTTTCGTGATTGGTTGACTGGCCGCTACCGACTCTATCCGAGCGCACAATACTCCGGGCAACTCGGCACAACTGCTACCACCTGGCAAATCAACGAGGGTGATCCAGTCATGCAGTGGGCTGTTGGTCATATCGGCCAAGGCATGAATGGACTCTGTGAGTCGCATCACACTTGTATGGAAGGCTGGAGGCGAATTCGCTAGAAGTCGATTAGAGGCGAGTAATTCCGCCGGAAAGCGACGTCGGATTCTTTCTGGCAAGGGGGGTGTTTCGCCAGCTATCCACCATAGGCCGGCCTCGGAGTTGAACCGAGCAGAATGCGTCTTATCCGCATTCTCGGCGGGTTTGCAGCCCGTGGGGAGCACCGGCTCCCTCGACCGGCCTGTACCAATACCGGCGACAACCGAAATGGCCAATCAATTTGAGAAAATGAAGGGCAGTCAGGGCATCTTTAAAAGTTGTTTCACCAAATCTTCGACATCGGCGTAGGTAAACTGGTTTTCCGGATCGTCGTTCGTGAATCGGCGAACCAGATTCCCGTCCCGGCCATAAACAAGAACCACGGGTATGCTTTTGATGTCGAGTTTGTCCCAACCGACTTCGCCTTCGGTCAGCCGATAGTTGACGAAGGTGGCTCCTTTTTCCTTGAGAAAGGACAAGGCGTCGTCGTGTTGTCGGGCATCATCGAGACTGACCGACATGCAGACTACGCCGTGTTTGGCGTAGCGTTTGTGCAGCTCAACTAGATGAGGAAACCCCTGTTTGCAAGGAAGACACCAGCTTGCCCAAACATCGACAAGCACCACCTTCCCTTTCTGGCGTTTGATGGAGGCGAGCAATTCTTCGTGCTTCACCGGCTCGAGTGTGATGCTTTCTTTGGCACCCTCAGTCGAGGCCGTTTTGGTGGTTTTGGCATCCCGCCGGGCAGGTTCGCGTTGGGCACAGGAAATCGACAGAATAACATTCGACAGCAACACGACGCCGACAGCATTTCTAAACGTCATGATTCACCCTCGGGCGGCGCATGGAATTGGGGACAGGTTTTGCCGCGCCCATAGCGGCCGCCCTCGCTTCCGGCGCGGCAAGACCCGAAATCGTTTGCCGAGCGAAGCTATTTCTTTTCGTATTTGACAGAACAACCTCGCGCGCGGGTTTCCGCCGGTGCCGCTGTCTTTCCTGCCAGGGCGGCTTTGACGGCGGATTCGAGATAGTTGACTTTCGGCTGATTCATGCTGTCGTCCATCGCCCCCATATAGACCAGCTTGCGATCTTTGTTGAAGACGAAGAACTCAGGCGTAACGCTGGCACCCAATGCCCGACCAATCTTTTGACTGGGGTCGTAGGCGTAAACAAAATTGAAGCCTTTGGCCTTGGCCCGCTCCTTCATCTTAGGCAACCTGTCGGCTTCCAAATTGTTCACATTAATGGCGATGAAGCCGATCCTGCCGCCAGGCTTGCAGTACTTGCTCACAAAGCCGATGATGCGATCTTCATAGGCGACAGCGACCGGACAATGGTTGCAAGTGATGCAGACCACCAGAACATCCTTGTCTGCAAAACTATCGAGCGAGTATTTCTTGCCATCGGTCGCCTCCAGATCGACGAAAACCGGAGCGGGGTCGCCAATGTTCAATTTTTTGTTGAACTTCCCCGCTTGCACCGTCACCGCAAGTGCCAGGCTGGCCACAATGACCGGAACGTAACGAAACATAGTTACCTCCTCTTCTAAATACATAGTTACGAAATACGATTCGTTTTCCAGGGCGGCGCAAACCACTCGCCGTTCATTCCGGAAAATTCGGAATGCAGCGTCAGTGCGAAATCCGCGAGGCAAATGCGAATTGCGAAGGACCGGACACGCCGTCGCGATCAGTCACGACTTCACGTAAAGCCGGTCGTGGAAAGGACTTGAAGCATCAAGCAACCAGCCGTGCGGCGATGGGAAGAATCAGGCGTGAAACACGGCAAGCCGACCATGTGGAACCAACCGCTCCATCCACTTGACGAGGTATTGACGATTACGCAGTCTACCAAACGGAACGAGTAGCCAATCGGCTAGTCATGTTTTATGGACGCCGACTACTGAGGCTATATTCGACGAATTTTCTCGTTTTCCAGATCAGGCACAAATGCTTGTTGCCCCATTTCAAGCTCCGCCTGGACGCATCGCGTTTGGACCGCTCGACGGGCGGTCTGCGCTCGTCATCACATGCATTCGCTACGCAGCCTGTGGAGAATGAGTTGCTCGAGATGATGGTTTCGGCCGAGTGGGATCCAGTTGGATTCGAAGACGCTGGGATCGACGACTTCGAACTGCCTTTCCACGGAATTGACGCCTTGAAAGATGGCCGCTCCTGCCGTGGCTCGATCCGGCTGAGGGAGGTCTTCAAGCTCTTTATAGACACTCACGTCGATAAAATACCCGCCGTCTTGGGCTGGCTGGATCAAGACGACGGCCCGGTTGCGGATGGTTTGGAAGGTGGCTTGCAACCGATCGCGCGGATTCGGGTTGCCTGGTTTGAAAAATTGTTCGTATCCCGGAGCGATGCGCGGAAAAGTTTCAATTCGGCCATCGTAGCGGTTCGTGTAGGCAATTTCGAAATAATCATCAAGGACGTCGATGGTTTTCTCGAACACGGCTCCGTAATTCTGCGGGCTGAGCGGCACGTAGACGGGATTTTCGACAGTGGTGCCGGTTTGCGGCCGCACCAAAACCGGGTTTTCCGTAAGCGGACCGGAATAGGTGAAATAGCAACCCGGGAGAATGAGAGACAGAGCGAAAGTTGCCGCCGATTGATAAAACCGCCGCATACTACCCACCTTGCCGGAATGAGCCGGCGCAAGAGTCGGCATCGTGAAACCAGGAATTGGGAAGTCGCGCCTTATGCCAACAAGTCGAACTGTGGTCAAGTCGATTTTCAGAATAATACCAACTGGCGAAGAGGCGAGTCGTTTGTGGCTGGTGTTTGGAAGTCGTAGTTGGTGACGGGATCGATAGTCACAGCGATGCCTCATTCCGCCGCCAGAGCCATCAGGCCGATGTAGCCTCGCTGACGGCGATTTCGCGAAAGATAACGTGCACCGGCGACGTAATTCCCTTCATCCATTTGCCATCCGCATAGCAGCCTGGCACTTCCTTTTCCAAGCCCAATACGCCTAATATCCTCTTGAGGTTTTCGCCGATGCCGGTCGGCGAAAACAAGTAGCCTGCCGTGATTCGGCGCACACCGATGTTTGCCAGGTAGAATCTCGTCGTCGATTCACCCGGCTATCGAAGCGGTCGAGCCGTTGCACGCTGGCCGAAAGAGTGCGTACGCCTACGGTTTGAAGATGTCCGCATCGAGTTTTTCGTAAAACTTTACTTCCGTAGCGGTAGCCTCCATGAAGCGCTTTCCGTCCCGGCGTACGTCGATTTTCAGCGGTACCGTGATGCCATCGACCGTCTTCCATTCGCTGAAACGGGTAACTTCTTTCACGAGTTCGCCGGATTTCATGTCCAATGCCTGCCGTTCCGTGCGCACAAGCCGGCCGGTCTTCTTGTCGAAAAAAAGGAACAGGTCGCGGTAGCCTTTCGCGGCGACCTTCACCCCTAGAGTGTCATCCTCGGCTTGTACGGGCGCGAGTTTGAGTGCGGCATCCGTCAGACCGATGAGTCGAGTAATCTGGGCTTGATGGGCGGCTTCCTTCAACTCCTCGAGTATTTTCTTGTCGACCTTCTGCTGCTTGCCATTGAGAATGATCCAGCCCTCTTTGCCATTAAAAACAGTGGTAATGACTTGTTCTTTATTGACGTCGGTGGTTTCTTTGATTCGGCTTGGAGCTTCGTAATAGATTTCCTGGGTAAAGGGGAGTCCGCCGGCGAAATGAAGCACTCCTTTGGATTTGACATAGCGGGCTTTCAGACGATTCAAACGGTCTTTGCCGCCGTGCGCAGCAATGGCTTTGTCGATTATGGCCTGTACCTCGGATTGGGCGAACGCCAGCGAAGGCAGTAAAAAAATGCCTGGCAGAACAGCGGCTATTAACGTCCGATTCATCGGTTCCTCCCTGCGAAAATTCTCGACCGGGCGATATCGTTCGCCCGTATTGTTTCATGCCGGATGCTTTGGCACAAGACGAGCCTGATCTCAAGTTGTGGAGCGTTGCAAATGAAAAAATTCGCCGTCGTTTTTATGGTGGTTTTGGCCGCCGGTCCCTTATGGGCGGCAAGCAACGATCACCGACCTAATCTTCTCGTGATCATGGCGGATGATTGGTCCTGGCCGCATGCCGGTTTCGCGGGCGACCCCATCGTCAAAACGCCGGCGTTGGATCGACTGGCAAGCGACGGCGTCGTGTTCACCAACGCTTTCGCTGCTTCTCCCGTCGGCAGCGAAAGCCGTCTCGCTGTTTTGACGGGCCGATATCCCTGGCTATTGCCAAAAGCCGACAAACAAAACGATACCGACCGGCCTTCCGTGCCCACGGTAGCCCAATTGCTTCGTCGTTCCGGCTATGTCACGGCCTATGCCGGGAAAGGTTTGGGTTTGCCAGCGACTTCTACCGGCCGACTTATGGGCACGAAGTTTTCCAGTTTCGAGTCGTTCTTGGGCAAACGAGACAAAAGCAAGCCGTTCTTTTTCTGGTTTGGCGCGACAGAAATGCACCGCCCTTATGTGCACCAAAGCGGCGGCAAACAAGAGATTCGTCCCGATTCGATTTCGGTACCTCCCTGGCTTCCCGATGCGGGGGCCGTTCGTGCCGATCTGGCCGATTACTACCACACCATCCAGCGATTCGATCAGGCCGTTGGCAAAATCCTCGACCTTTTAGAGAAAGAAAAACTTCGGGATAGAACGATCATCTTCTTGACAAGCGACAACGGCATGCCCTTTCCTCGCGCCAAAGCCAACTTGTATGATGCGGGAACGCACGTACCTCTCGTCGTGTTCGGGAAAGGAAAGTTTCCGCCCCGTCGAACGATTACCGATTTCGTCAGCCTGGCTGATTTGGCGCCGACATGGCTCGAGTTGGCCGCATTGAAGCCGACCGCCGAGATGAACGGCAAAACGCTCTTGCCGTTGCTTTCCTGTGCGAAAGAGGGGCGGATCGATCCAACACGCGATCATGTGGTGATCGGCATGGAAAAGTATGTTTCCACGTCTTCTTGCAGGGCGCTTCGAACCGCCCATTTTTTGTATATAAGAAATTTTGAAATAGAAAATATAAACGATAAGACAGACCGTTCGGAAGATGGGCCTTTGGCCGCCAACGATTCTTCGCTGGAGAACATCCGTAAGAGCTTTCTGAATAACACGGACGCGTCCCCGAGCAAACGATATCTGGTGGAGCATCAGGGGGACGAAGACGTGCGACCGCTTTTTCAACTGGCATTCGGCCCGCGATCGCCGATCGAACTTTACGATTTACGTCAAGACCCCAGCCAGTTGAAGAACGTGGTGTTGTCGCCGAAGTTCAAAGGTGTCAGGGCCGATTTGGGGACTCGACTCGTTGCCGAATTGATAGCCTTGCGCGATCCGCGCGTGCAAACAAAAGGGTACACGACTCGAACCGTACAGGGCTGGACGGTGCTCATTGACCAGCGACTATTGCGAGAGAGCAAGGACGCGACCCGGATGGCGTTGGAATTGATGGACCGGCAGCTTGCCGACATTGGCCGCATCGTGCCCCAGCACATCGTTCATCGGCTGCGTCGCGTTCCGATTTGGCTGTCGCCGAGGTATCCAAACACCGGCCACAAAGCGGAATACCATCCCGGCATCGAGTGGCTGCGGCGCCAACAACGGAACCCGCTTTTGGCCAAGGGAGTTGAACTGACGAACGTCGCTATATTCGACAAGGAAACCCGACGCATGCCGTTGTTTTTATTGCATGAACTTGCCCATGCGTATCACGATCAGGTCTTGGGATTCGACGAACCGCGCATTCGTGACGCGTGGGTGCGAGCAGCGGAAAGTCACAAGTATGACCGGGTCGAACGCAGAAACGGCAAAAAAGGCAAGGCTTATGCCATGACCAACCCGATGGAGTACTTCGCCGAATCGACCGAAGCGTTTTTTGGGGCCAACGACTTTTTCCCATTCGATCACGACCAGCTAAAGGAATTCGATCCGCACATGTACCAATTGCTTAGGCAGATTTATGCGCCCCTGGCCAAACATGGTCGATGAACCGAAGCCATTCAATCTTTTCGTTGTGTGCTTTCTGGAAAGAGCTACCACTCGTGTGCCTTTGAGTGCGCGCTGGGACGTGAAGGGGATTGCGGTGAAAATTCTTGGCTGTTTTGCCCAATTTATCTGCACCGTCAACTAACGGGTTGGTGCGGGTTGAGTGCGACGTGGGGGACCGTCAACTGACGGTGATTGGGAGCAACCGAGGCAGAGCCAGGACACATCTGGTCCCGAGGTAGAGCCAGGGAAGCAATACTTTCAGAGTCGCAGGTAGTGGCGTGGCACGAGACGAGGGAGCGGTTGGTCCGCCCGTTTCGATCCTTTACCAAGGTAACTGAACGGATTGGCCATCGTTATATTGGCACATCTGCCGCCAGGTCGTGCTGTTGACGGAGTAGCCGACAAAATGGACGCTGCCATCGGCCATCACGACGTTGAAGCCAGCACTATGTGCGGATCCAGCGGCCACTCCGCAGTAGGTGTAATTGATCTGGAGAGACGACATGGGAGGGTAAGCGCCGTCGATTTGGTTGTCGTTGTCCCAGTTGTCGATCCAACCTTCATTGTTGTTGCAATCTTGTTGCCCGGCTCGGGCGGCCAAAATATTGACGGCTTTCTCTGCAACCATGACCGTGTTAGAAGTGCCGTCCAGAACAGTGCTTGGCCGAACGAGCTGGCCCCAGTTGGGTTGCAGAACTCCGTTCGCGAATCGCACGCCATCGCAGGCCCCGTAATCCTGGTTTCCGCGGCTTGGCTGGTAGCCACCCCACCACGGCGTATTCGGCGACATCAAGGTAGGCGAATGCAGCGTTGGGCAGGTGTAGATGCTCAAGGCAACGATCGCGTTGCTCTGGTTGGTTCCGCAATTCCGCCATAGGTTTTCCTGCTCGACATACGGCAAGATCTGAAAACCCCACCCCCAGTTTTGTGCCTGAAGCGTGGCCGGTACTCCGCTGATAACAGTGAGATTTCCAATGGTCGCACAACACCGACCGCCACCCGTTGGAAAAGCGCCGAGAGCGTCAGCGTGATTGTGCCAGGCCAAGCCGATTTGCTTGAGGTTGTTGGTGCACTTTATCCGGTTCGCAGCCTCGCGCACTTTTTGCACAGCAGGCAGCAGAAGGCCGATGAGAACCCCGATGATGGCGATGACCACAAGCAGCTCTATAAGCGTGAAGGCGCGGCTGCCGCTTCGACTGCAGTTTCGCATTGACGCGCTCCCGTTCTCAGGCGATGACTCAGAGAATGTATCATTACGAGCCGTCCGGCTTATGACCGGCAGGGAATTCCGCGTTCCTGAACTCTTCGTCGCTTAGAACCTCTACACGTCCCATGATCGTGAGGACGTATCGCTTGCCGTCGTTTCCCCGCTTTTCGTAAGCGAAAATCGGCACGCTGGCAGCTGTGCCCTGCGTTTGCGCATAGTTCGCAGGACCAAGGATCGTGCTTGTCCCCCACACAATGACATAAGGTTGCTGGTCATTCGGTGAGGTTAGGAATTTGTCCGCCTGTCCCTCAGGAAAAGCTGCAGCGATTTCTTCAAGTGATCGAGGTGGGCGATTTAACCTCATCTCCGTCTGTTTGTATGCTTTATAGATTTCGTGGAGGTTCTTTTCCGACTCCGTTCGCTCGCGCGGTTTCACACCCGGACCACACCCCATCATCATGACGGCAACGACCAATGCCAGATACACAGCCCGATGCGTCCAGAATCGGTATGCCTGGAAAGAACCGCACATGTTTCGATCGATTCGGACCCAATGCTACTAAACTCGAATAATAACTATCCCCTACGATGGAGATAATGTCAAGTTTTTCCCACATCCGGTTTTTCGGCTGGGTGATCACCCTACCACTGCACCATCAGTTGCCCGATGCCGGCGTGGGCTGACTGGGCGTTCGACAGGTAGGCGTCATAGTGGACTCCGAAGGAAATCCTCCTGGTCACTTGGGCCGAAAGACCCAGTCCCAACATGGCGAAGTCTTCGCCCAGGTTGATGCCTCGCGTGGCGATCGGATTGTTCAAGATGCCCGCGAACTGAGCGTTCACCAGGCGGTTGTCGTTGAGGTATTCGTGCATCCAGAAGCTGCGGAATTCCGGCACGACCTGCAAGCCGGATTGGGTCTGGATCGGGTAGATGATGCGGCCTCCCAACAGGGTGCGGAGCGAATCGACGTCGGCGGGCGCGACCAGCAGGTTGATCGAGTCGGCGCCGCTCTCGGCGAAGTCGCTGCGCCAAACGTGGATATACTGCATGCCGGCAATCGGTTGGATGGAGAGGCGCGGCAGGTTGAAGGAATACCCCGCTTCCCAATAGGTCGAGCCTTCGTGGCCGAAGGCCTGCGAATGGGCCGTGCGGTTGATGGTGCCAAAGGCGATCTGCCGGCGGGTGTTGTAGTCGTCGTAGGAGTAGGAGCCGATGCCGGTGATCCAGCCGTTGCCGAGATACTGCCGGCCATAAACAGCGAGGTTGTAGCTGCTGACGTTGGCACGGTCTTGGAGGATGTTGGTGTTGACGTTGAAGTAGGAGTAACCGCCGACGAGGCCGATGATGGTGTTTTGGCCGAGCCAGCGGTCGAAGCCGACCGCGAGGCCGCCGATGTTGTAGCCGATGCGCTGGGCATTGCCGTCCCCCTGGGCATCGGCGGTCAAGCCGTATTGGGTAAACCAGGCTTCGGTGGAAGTCTGCTGTGCTGGATAAAGCAGAAAGAGGTTTTCGTCGTCGGGGGACTGGGTCCGGTAGGCGACCTGTTGGATGCTGCTGTTGTTGTTGGCGGGTGCCGAAGTGTTTTGTGCCAGGACAGGCATCTGCGCTCCGGTCGTATCGATCGGCGCCCGCAGTCGGCGGGCGACCGTGCGCAGGAAGAGGCTTTCTTTTTCGAGCGTAACGCTGGCGATACTGCCGTGGATTTCGCCGGACATTTGATCGAAAGCCGACCGGGCCTGCGCTGCCGACAGCGGTTGGAAAGCATTGATGACGGTGGCCAGGTCGCCGCTGGCAGTGGTGCCGGTGGAATCGAAAGCGCGGGCCACTTCACGTTGATTAAGCGTGCCAGCAACATCCTGAAAGCTGGTGACGAGTCGTAGGAAAACATTGTTGGAGTCGGTGAAGACGAGGAAGTTGAAAAGGGCGAGGTTGTCGGTGACGCCGGAGTAGTTGCCGGTGACGCCGCCAGCTGCCGTCAGGATCGTGTATTGCTGTCCGACCGAATACGTTCCTGGTGCCGCCAGGACATTGACGGTGCCGCCGTTGATGGTGGCGGTGCCGGTGACGTTGATCAAGTCGGATTGGCCGGCGGCGTTGAGTTCGACTTCGTAGACGCCGCCGTTCTGGACGAAGTTGCCGGCGACGTTGATGGTGCCGATGGAGTTGCCTGGGGCGATGGTTCCCGTGACGGTGGTGTTGCCGACGGTGCCGGTGCCGCCGAGGGTACCATTCGGGTTGACGACGAAGGGGACCGTGCCGGTGCCGTTCATGAGGAGTTTGCCGCCGTTGACGGTGACTTGTGCGGAGCCGATGCCGGCGATGTCGTCGTTCATGGTGGCAGTGCCTGGGGTGTCGTAGACGAGGTTGACGTTGTGAAGGAAGATGCCGGAGGCGAGTGCCTGGCCATTTTGGCCGTTGCCGGCGCCGAGACCGGCGGTGACGGAGCCGCCCGTGATGGTGCCGCCGCGGATGACGAGGACGCCTCCTTGGCGAACGAAGATGGCGCCGCCGAGAGCGGCTCCGCCGCCGCCGCCGGTGGTGCCGCCGTTGCCGGCGAATTGTCCGCCGGTGCCGCCAGCATTCACGCCGCCGCCACCGCCGCCGCCGAAGCCGCCATTGCCGCCGTTGGCACCTCCTCCGCCTCCACCGCCGCCGAAGCCGCCACTGCCGCCAGCAATTACGCCGGCGCCTCCACCGCCGCCGAAATCGCCGCCGTTGAGGCCGTTGGCGCCGCCGTTGCCGCCACCGCCGCCGCCGCCGAAATAGCCACCGTTGCCGCCGTTGCCGCCTCCTCCGCCTCCACCGCCGCCGCCATATTTACCGCCGTTGCCGCCGTTGCCCAAGCTGCCGCCACCGCCACCGCCGCCGAAGGTGGCACCGTCGAATCCATCGTTGGTACCGTTGTCGCCGCCATTGCCTCCCTCGAGACCTCCACCCGCGCCGCCCGTTGCGCCGCTAGCATTGCCGCCATTAGCAGTGAGCCCTCCACCGCCGCCGCCGCCGCCGTTGGCGGCGCCGTCGCCCCCGTTACCAAAGCGCCCGCCGCCGCCGCCGCCGCCGGCGGCGCCGCCGCTGCCGCCATTCCCGCCGTTGGCGATTTCACCGCCGCCGCCGCCGCCGCCGCTGGCGGGCGCGATGCCGCTGCCGCCGTTGCCGTAGAGACCGCCGCCGCCGCCGCCGCCGCCGGCGGCGCCGCTGCCGCCGCCGTTGCCGCCCAGTCCGCCGCCGCCAAATAGTAGTGCGCCGCCATTTCCGCCAACGGCGCTAGTGTTCAGGAAATTGACATTGAGCAAGGAGACCTGGCCGAACTGATCGACGAATAACCCGCCTCCTGCTCCCAGGCCACCGCCGCCACCGTCACCGCCTTTTGCTCGGGCATTGGCGATGGTCAGATTGTTGATGTCCACTTGCCCTTGATGCACGAAGAAAGGACGGAATTGGTTGCCGCCATCAATCGTGAAACCATTGCCGTTGATGGTCAGGGAAAAGCCGGCACCCTTGGCGATCGATGGCACGACACCGGTCATGGTGAAGCTGCCGGTGATGTTGATCGTGTCGTTCTGGTTCGGCGTGCCCGCGATGGTTTGCAAGGCGTTGAAAAAACTCGTCTGATCGTTGACGTTGAAGTCAGCGGCTTTCGCCTCCGAGGTTGCCCAGGCAAGCACGGCTGCTAAAGTTCCTGGCCAAAAAACCTTGCGCAACATAAAGCCTCCTTGCGGAATCGTTATGGCGTGGACCGGAACTGCCTTCTCCAGCAGTCGTTGTGATGGTTCAGTGGAAGGTATCGTCCAGATTTTCAAGCCAATTCAGGAAATGGCGACCGCACCGTATATGCGGAATACTCTCAAGTTCCAAATGTATCGCCTGTAGCGATCTTTCGTTTTAGCGGATCATGAATTGCCTGGTTTCGTCGATGAGCTGCTTGAGCCATTTCATATAGGGAGTGCCGCCCGTGCCGCGCGGATCATCGACATGCTTGTCAATGTATTCGCGTGCCCACCCGTAATGGACTTCGCGAAAAGTCGCCAGTGCTTCGAGGATGTTGTTGAAGGCATCCCGATCGGCCAGTTCGCGGACCGAAGGCATTGACTGCACCTGTTCGATGATGGCCCGGTGCTCGGCCGGCATAAACCGGCGCATATCCGTGAGATGATCGGTCAACTCGGTGGGGCGGTGCGGGATTTTCAAGAAGGCGACAAGGGTTGGAATGATGCTGCTTTGAGCACCTGTTTCGCCGCGAAAGTTCATCGGCTTGCCGGTGACGCCTTCGTAGACGACGTTTTCAAAAAACCGAATGTACGGCCGAAAGGTGCGGTAATACAGGTTCGGGTCCATGTTTTCGGGAATGCGCTTGAGGACGCCCACCTGTCGCCATACGGTGTCGGCGATGCGCTGCAAGGCGGGATTGAGACCGGTCAGATCGTTCGTGTTGAGCATATCGTGGATTTTGCCGATCTGAACCAGGATGTCGCCAGCAAGGGCCTCGATTTCGACATGGACAAGAATAAACCAATGTTCGTCGTAAAGGTGGACGAAGTTCTGAATAGTGTCGATGTTTCCCAGAGCGATGGGGCCCTGCCTGCGAAATCGCTTCCAGTTATACAGGGCATAACCATCGTAGCTGAGAATGGGAGGTCGATTGAGCAACTGGCAAGCCTGACAGAGCGGGACGGCGATATTTCGCGGCAACAAGGTGGCTCGTTCCTGGCCAACCTGATTCACGTAGGCCGAGGCGATAAAGCCAAGGCGAACGTAATACAACCGCAGCTCTGGAAGAGTGGCATCGTTTTTCTGTCGTTCGGGCCAAAGAGGAATGGCAAACGAGCGGAGATAATCGCGGCAGCCTGCATCATGCAGCAGGCTGGGCAAGTCGCGACCGAGTTCGTCAAGGATGGACAATTCAGGGTAAGTTTTGAAAGCGGTCGCCGGATCGCTGGCGGGCAGAAAGCCACGCGGCAGTTGTTTGAGGTCGATTGTCATTGTTGCCTCTTAGTCCTTTTTCGAAGCCCCCATTAAACTATTATTCGCAGGACCCCTGCCTCGAACCAAGCCGAACCAGCTTGATAATATGCTTTGCGAATACTCTAAACGTGCTTATAGTAAAGACGAACCAAGGTACTGGAGGAAACGCCGGTGGCCAAGAGTTTCGATGTTCAAAGAATCTACTCGATCACCCGCCCGGAATCTGGGTTATTGATTCTTTACCTGATCCGTTCGCTTGGTGCTTTGATTTTCTTTCCTTTGGTGTTTATCCCCCTGGCCATTCGCTACGCGACGCTACGCTATCGATTTGACGAAGATAGTATTTACAAGTCGTATGGTTTGTTTTTCAAACAAGAAGATCTGGTGCAGTATTCGCGGATTCAAGACTTGCACGTCTCCAAGGGGCTGATCGAGCGCTGGTTGGGGTTGGGAACGATCGAGGTGCAGACGGCAGCAGGCTCCGCGACCGCTGAGATGACGATCGAAGGAATGGCGAACTGCGAAGAAATCCGGGATTTTCTCTATTGGCAAATGCGCGGCGCCCGCTTTGGCGACCAAGACGAAGAACAGGAGCCGCACGCCGGCAGCGGGGAGCCTGCTGATACCGTCGTCTCTTTGCTTACCGAAATCCGTGACGAAATCCGCTTGCTGGGAGGGCAGCATCCTTGATTTACAACCTGCTTAAATCCCTGTTGCTGACCCTGTTCAAAGCTCCAAGCGGCCCGCCGGAACCGCCCGCCGGGTCGCCCGATTCGGTCAAGGTCTTTCGGGCCTCCAAAAACTATCTTTTCTACAAATTGGTACAACTTGGAATCGTCGCCGCTTTTTTTGTCGGCTTCTGGCTCATCGTGCTCATTGCTACGCTGCTTGATCGCCAGACTCCCAGATGGTTCACGCACCTCCTGATCGTAATCGGCGTCTTGATCCTGATTGGGATCGCGGTGGCCTATTTTTTGACGCGCCTGGAATACGATATGCGCTATTACATCATCACTGACCGGAGCCTTCGCATTCGGGAAGGGGTGCTAGTCATCAAAGAGATCACACTGACCTACGCCAACGTGCAGCATCTGGAGATCAAACAGGGACCGATCCAGCAACTATTAGGAATATCCGATGTCTATGTGCGAACAGCAGGCGGCGGGGCGACGATGGTCCAACCGCATCAGCAGGGGCTGCTGTCCGCCCTTGCCCAGCCGGTAGGACGCCGCGCGGTTTTGCGTGGCGTCGATAACGCTTCGGCTATTCGAGACCAAATTAACGCGCTCTTGAAGCGCTATCGCCATGCTGGTCTCGGCGATCCCGAAGAAAGGCAACGCGGCCGAACGTCCGCCTTTTCACCGCTGGCCATCGAAAGGTTGCGTGAGATTCGAGACGCTTTGCGCAATTGGCGGCACCGGCTGAGTTCTGGAGGAATTCAAAATCTCCCGGGGTCTTCTATGTAGTCCATGCGCTTACACAAAATTCAGCAGGATTTACCCCTTCTTTTGCCAAATAATCGTGGCACTGTTCTTCTTCAAATCTTAAACTGCTGAAAATCAGTTTCCTTTGGACGATGCATTCAATGTTTGCGGATATATCGCACTTTAGCACTTTGCACGATGTCGAATCGCGCAATGCCACACTCTCTAGCCGGACGGGGAGGGTGTTGCAATGTAACGGCGAACCGCTTGGGGTCCTGCTGTTGCGGGTTCGCGACGTGACTTGTTCTCGCATCCGAATTCATGTCAGTGAATCTTTTCCTGCCATGAGCAGCTTGACACTAAAACTCTATGGCAGAGAGCGTCAAAGCATAGTGCGGCAAGCTCTCGTAATGGATGCCGAAGAGCAAGCAAACGGCACATTCGTTATCGATGCCGATTTTGCCGAACCACTTTTGGATCACGAACTCTCCATCCTCACGGAGTAGGCGCCGCTTTTTGCTTTCACATCCTTTTGATCTTGTGCGGGTTCGATTTCTTTATTTGGCATAAGCCAACGCTGCCAGCAAGTCCGTGCTGGATACGATCCCTCTTGGCTTGTTGTCGCTATCTACGACGATGACCCGATGGATGTGGGCATCGAGCATCATTCGGGCAATGTCAGCAATTTTCTTGTCCGGTGGGACCGTCACGACGTTTCTGGTCATGTACTTGCTGATCGGTTCGTCTGGCACGTTGGCCGTTTGTTCGATCCGATAGAAAGGATCGAAAGCCACGACGATGTGGGGTGTTTCTTTTTCCAGCCAACGGACGAAATCGCTCGCTGACAATACCCCGACACAGCGTCCCTCTTCATCCACAACAGGCGCCCCCGAAACTTTTTGGCGCAGCAGAATTCGCCCAGCCTCTTGTAGCGAAGTTTGCTCTTTGAGCACGACCAGCTCTTCGGTCATCAGGTCAGCCGCCGTCTTATCCAGCAGATCGATATCTGTCATTTTCTCCCCCTCTTTCGTTGGCCACCGAGCATCAGTAGGCGACCGAAATGGCGAACAGAAACCCGGTCAAGAAGACGAACATCGCCAGGATCAATAGGCCTGTCAGTCGTAAAGGACGTGCCACTTCGGGGTAGCTGTCTTGAAGCGGCAACCACGGTTCCCTTTCGGCGTCGATTGGACGATGGTTCCTGCTCTTCCAGCCATAGGTGTCAGGTTCGTAGCGTAGGCGGTGCCGTTCGAGCGTCTTCATCGTTCCACCTCCCTTCTCGACACACATTGCATCCTGCTGAAAGGGTTGCAATTTTCATGCCAAGACTGCAAGTGGTTCGCCGACAGCGCCGAACGTGCCTTTCTAGGCGTCTTCAGAGTTGGCTGGTGTGGGGATTTGATGCCGTGGTGTGCGATCTTGCACACTTGGGAAGGCCCCGAAACGGATGGTCGGTTAGGCTGCTCTGCCAACGCGCTTTTTCTCTGGAGCGCAGAGTTTGCGGTATACGGTCAACGTTTCCAACGCACAGCGGTCCCAGGTAAACGGGCGAGCGACGTCAAGAGTGCCGTAACGTAGTGACCGCCACCAATCCTGATCGGCAATGACCCTCGCCATGGCCTTTCGCCAGCCATCGACATCATCGGGATCAAGGAGGCAGGCCTTTCGGCCGACGGTCTCGACGATCGCATCGGCGGTTGAAGCCAAGACAGCGCCGCCGCACGCCATCATTTCCAGAGGAGGCAGTCCAAAGCCTTCGTACCGGGAGGGATAAACCAGAGCACGGGCACCACTATAGACGGCCGCCAGATGCCGATCGGGAACATAGCCAGCGTGGATGACGCCTTTCTCTTTTAGTCGGCAAATGCTGTCGACCAGTTCTTTGGCGTTCCATCCCCACTTACCTATAAGCAAAAGAGGGTATCGACTTCGATAGTTGGCCGGCAAACCACAGTAGGCCTTGAGCAAGTTGAGCAGATTCTTTCGCGGCTCGATGGTGCCAACATACAGGAGGTAATGCCGTGGCAAGCCCAGTTCGTCGAGCGTGCGTTTGACGACGGCAGGACTTTGTGGCCCCAGGTCCTCGCGGATGCCGTGATAGATGCGGGTAATTCTCTCGGGCGGGATGCTCAACGTCTTGATCGCTTCGCGCCGAGCCGCCTCGGAGCCACTGATAAAGTAGGTGCATTGTCTCAAAGCCCGATCGACATGGCGGTGAAAATGGGCGACGCGTTCTGGGGTGTGCCATTGCGGATGAAGCAAGAGGCTGAGATCGTGGATCGTGGCCAGCGTCGGCACGTCGCAGGGCAATGGAATGAAGTTAGGCTCGTGATAAAGCTGATAGTGCCGCCTTGCATGCTGGGCGCGAAAGCGATTGGCCACCACGCGGAAACCGATCTGATGCAACCCCCCCAACATAAAGCTCCCCACAGAACGCGAACGGCGAACGTCGTATTGTGATCGCCTGCTGTCGAGCCTCGGGCGGCTGCGCGAGTAAAAATCGCATACTTTTCTGACCCATCCCGTGGGATAACTTTCGATGCTGTCCACATCGTGCGCGTGTTTCCTTAAAGCGCAATACAGTTGATGTGCGTAGTGACCGATACCGGCCTTCAAACCCAATGCCGAGACTTGATTCAAGACAACTCGCATCACCAAATCCTTTTTCTGTGAAGGGACGGCAGCAAAATACGGCGTCACCTGATCGCCATCGCAAGGGTTTATTTCGCAGGGAGGGAGCAAACCAATAATTTCAATGAACCTGACGGCTGAATGTCATAGTCCGAAAAAGCAGGCACAAGCCACACCTGCCCCCTGGTAACCGAGGTTCGCAAGTCGGCTGACAGCAAATGTCCGCTGCCTGACAGCACAATCAAAGCATGCAAGCCGGTCGATTCGGCACGCCATGATTCTCCGACCACGTGAACATAATCAAGGTCGAAATAAGGGCAGCGAACCAGGGGACGAGCGACCTCTGTTTCCGTGCAAGCAGCGAATTCCGGAACACGAACCGCTTCGACCGGACCACTTGTCCAATCGATCGACGCCAAGGCTTGCTCGATGTGCAATGGCCGGAACTGTCCGTTGGCGTCGCGCCGGTTCCAGTCGAACAAGCGAAAGGTGGCGTCGCTGGTCTGTTGCACTTCCGCGATGACGACTCCGCCACCGACTGCATGAACCGTTCCGGCAGGCAGGAACAAGCAGTCACCGGCTTGGGGCGTAAAGGAATGAAGACACCTCGTCACCTCCCCATCCGCCAAGGCGGCACGCAGGTCTTTTTCAGCGACGCCATCAAGCAAGCCGGCATAGATCCGGCTGCCTGCTTCCGCCGCGATGACAAACCACGCTTCCGTTTTACCCCGTTCCCCAGGCCACAAGGTTTTCACTTTCTCATCGTCGGGATGCACCTGGACCGAAAGCCAATCATCGGCATCAATGAATTTGATGAGCCAAGGGAACTCGTTGAGCGAAATGGAACCGAACAAATCGCTGGCTTTCTCTTGGACCAAGCGTCCGAGAGATCGACCGGCCCACGATCCTTCGGCAACGATACTCTGGTGGACTGGATGGCTGCTGACTTCCCAGGATTCGCCATAGG
The DNA here is from genome assembly GCA_026004675.1 of Gemmatales bacterium. Lineage (GTDB taxonomy): Bacteria > Planctomycetota > Planctomycetia > Gemmatales > Gemmataceae > BPJP01. The sequence goes on along the minus strand of BPJP01000012.1, from coordinate 79,472 downwards.
CCGAGGCACTCGGCAATGTTTTGCCGAGAATGTCCGCGAGCCGACGGGAACCCCACACCATCGGGCGGAGATAGGGCAGAAAGCGGATCGGTGTCGTCATACAACCTCGGTTCGGCGTCTTGTCGGTGGTTTGGTACTCCGACAGGAAGGCGGACTGGCAAAACATTCTGGAAACTTCCGGCCGCGCCCTTGTCATTTTAGCAGTCATGTTCGTGTCCTGTCATCGACCAGCGGCGGGCAATCATTCAACGGTGACACTCTTGGCCAGGTTTCTTGGTTTGTCGACGTCGCAGCCGCGCTTCAACGCAATGTGGTAAGCGAGTAACTGTAAAGGCAGGATGACCACGAGGGGCTGCAAATAATCGGGGACTTCAGGAACATAGATCACATCGTCAGCAATGGTGGCCACTTCCTCATCCCCTTCGCAGGCGATGGCGATCGTCGGGCCGCCACGCGCTTTGATTTCTTCCAGATTGCTCATCACTTTGTCGAAGACGGCGCTGCGCGGCATCAAGAAAACGGAAGGCGTATTGGCATCGACCAGCGCGATGGGGCCATGCTTCATTTCTGCGGCCGGGTAGCCTTCGGCGTGGATATAGCTGATCTCCTTGAGTTTCAAGGCCCCTTCCAGCGCCACGGGAAAGAGGTATTGCCGACCCAGATAGAGAAAATTGTTTGCCTGATAATACTTCTCGGCGAGTTCCCGGACAGCATCATGGCAGTGCAGTGTTTGCCGCAAAACGTCAGGCATGCGGCGCAGTTCGCGGATCATCTGTGCTCCTTGCAAGGCTGACAGATGCCGCATGCGACCGAAATAAAGCGCCAGCATCGCCAAGACCATGACCTGCGATGTGAACGCCTTCGTACTGGCCACGCCGATCTCCGGACCAGCCCGCAGATAGACGCCACCGTCGGACTCGCGGGCGACGCTGCTGCCGACCACGTTGCATAATGCCAGGGTAGGATGCCCTTTCCGTTTCGACTCTCGCAACGCTGCCAGCGTGTCTGCCGTCTCACCCGATTGCGTGATGGCCATCACGATCGTTGTTCGTTCGATAGGCGGATTGCGATAGCGGAATTCGCTTGCATATTCCACCTCGACCGGCATGCGGGCAAACTCTTCGAACAGATATTCCCCGACCAAGGCGGCGTGGTAGCTGGTTCCACAGCCGGTCAGGATCAGGCGTTCCGCCCGGCGTAGCTGCTGCGGATCGAGATTCAACCCACCGAACAAGGCACTGGCATCGGCATCGACGAGCCGGCCGCGCATGGCATTCTCCAGCGCCTCGGGCTGCTCGTAAATCTCTTTGAGCATGTAATGTTCGAATGCCCCTTTGTCGGTGTCGCCGACATCCCAATCCAAAGAGTGGACCGACGCCTCGACTTCGCTTTGATTCTGGTCGAGCACTTGCCAGCTATCCGCCGTCAAGATGCACAACTGGTGATCCTGGATATAGACCACCTTTTCCGTTTTGCCGATCAAGGCCGTCGGATCGCTTGCCAGGTAATTTTCGCCGTCGCCGATCCCCAGGACCAAAGGGCTGCCGAGCCGAGCGCCAATGAGTAAATGGGGGTGGTCGGGGCTGATAATCGCCAGTCCGTAAGTACCTTTGATAAGAGCCAAGGCCTTGCGGACGGCATCGACAAGGTCGCCCTTCAGGTGATAGGCAATCAGTTGGGCGATGACTTCCGAATCGGTGTCGCTTTGAAAGACGATTCCGTCGTCTTGCAGTTGGCGCCTCAAAACGGCGTAGTTTTCGATGACGCCATTGTGGACGATGGCCACCATCGGCCGACCGGTTTTGCCACCGAGATGGGGATGAGCATTTTTGTGAGTTGCCGGTCCGTGCGTCGCCCAGCGAGTATGGCTGATGCCGATCGTTCCTTTGACCGGATGTTGGCGAAGAAATTCAGTCAGCTCCGAGAGTCGACCGGCCCGTTTGCGAATTTCGAGCCGGTTTTCCGAAATCACAGCCAGCCCGGCACTATCGTAACCGCGGTATTCCAGCCGACGCAGACCATCAATCAACTCAGGCTCAGCCTGTTTTTGTCCAACATATCCAACGATGCCGCACATCCGTCTGGGTTCCTCCATGAACCGAGCTTCCACCAGAACGGCACTATATATTGGTCGAGAATCGGGAACAATGCCCCTTCGCGCGATGGAAAACAGCGCGGGCAGAGCCAGTATGCGCGATCAAGGCAAAACGGAGAAAAAGCGAAACGGGAAAAAGCGGAGATAGCGCCTCGAGAGCAAAAAAGAAAGGCGCCTGGCTAGGTCCGCCGGCGCCTGTTGCACTTCAACGTGGGAAGACGTTGTCTACTTGCTTCGCCGTTTCGGCAACTCGCCTTTTTTCTTGAAGTCCCCTTGTTTGTTGAACTTTCCTTTATTGCGAAAACCACCTTTTAATTGCTTCATTCTTTCTTCGATTCCTTTTTTGAACTCCTCTTTGCTGATCGAGCCGTCCTTGTTCGTGTCGAGGAGTTGGAATCGTTTCTCAAAGAAGCCGCGTGCTTTTTCCGCCTTGTCGGCGCCGATTTTCTCTTTTACACGGTCAAGAATCTTGAGGTATTCATCCTTGCTGATTTTGCCGTCCTTGTTTGCGTCCAGTTTTTCAAAAAATTGTGCGGGATCGAATTGCCGGGGTGCTTTCTTTTTCTTGTCCGGCTGATCGGCGATGCCCAGTGACAGGCTGACAAAACAAACAGTCAAAAGAGCAAGACCAAAGAGTCGATACATCGTTGCCTCCAGTTCAAAGTTGAAAAAACAAGACGCGTAGTCATCGTCTTGATGGGATTTCCGGGCGACCGTTGACGTATTGAACGCGCCAGCCTGGCGAAGGTTCCGCGGATTTTTGGCCACCCTACTGAGAAAAAAAAATCACCTCCGGTTATAAACGATCATACGGCGGTAAGATTAAGGGAACATTAGAATCTCCGCGGAACGGCCCCAGCAGCGCTCGCTACCAGAGGATTTCTTGTTCGAAAGTGACTTTGCCGTTGGCGAAGGATAGAGGCAACAGCAATTCAAGTCGGCTGCCTGACTGGCGCAGGACGGGCTTGCCGGCGCCGTGCAGTCTTGTTCTCCAGACGTCATCGACGACGTACCAGCCGTCCTTGGCGGCTTCGATCTTTGTTCCCGAAGCAGCTCGATACCACAAATTAGCGACGGGTTTGGTTGCCAGAAGCGTGAAACGTCGCCGAAGCGGGGTCGTGCTTTTTTCCGGGGTCGGGTTGGGAAAATCTTCGATAGCGATTTCGCCGAAAGAATACAAAAACGTCGGTCTTTGGTCTTTGGTCAACCGGTAGCCTCGGAAGCGATAGCCGAGTTCTTTGGCTGCTTGAGTAGGCCAGGGCGTTTTGTCGTCGTCCAAAAGCGCGAAAGGAACCTCGCCCGGCAGTTTAACGATGTTCTGGCCAGCCGGTGGCTGGTACCCTTGACCACGACCGGACCAATGCTTCTTGGCATCGATAAATGCGCCCTGCCAGAGCAGGACGAGTTGCATGCGGTTGGCATCGAAGCAGAGATGCCGGCCTTCGGGATAACCGACACCAATGGCCCGTGGGCCGCCGCCGGCGATGAAATTGCGGTAGATGATGGCTTCGTTGAAGGGGATCAATTCCATCGACGCCACGACCACTCCTTCTGGCGTGCGTGCACGTCGGCCATCGGAAAGATAGAGCCACACCGCTTCCATTTGTTTCTGGGCATTTCCCTCCAAAACCGAATTCAGCAGGGATTGCCCGTCTGGCCAGGCGGCTGGCATTCGTGTTCCGGGACGGTAAAGCGTCGGATTCTGCATATAGCGTTTGAACCAGTCTTTGCGCAACCTTTGAGTCATCAGGGTCAAGTCGATCGACTGGATTCCTTCGGCGGGATAGGGACCGAAAACGTGGCATTTGATGCAGGCGAAACCTTTGGCCCCGACCATCTGCCAGCCTGCTTTTTTCATCGTGTCGATCGGTTCGTCGAAAGTGACTTGCGGAAGCGGTTTTTGGCGGTCCGCTTTCTCGAAAAGCATTGCCAGATGGCCGACGTTTTTCGCACCGAAATTCGGCATGCGAGTGAGCATATAGGGTCGGTCATTGGCACCGTTGCTCAAGACACGATCCAACCATTGCCGCGTCAGTTTCGCACCGACTCCATTCAGGTGAGGTGGGATGCGGCCTTCGTCACCCATTTCCTGCATCGTTGTCTGGAAGAAACTGTCACGGGCTTCTTCCGGACCGCCGATTTGATTCCGTTCATGGCAGGCGTAGCAATTGAAGCGTACCAAGGTGGCAGCGATTGCGTTGCCATCTGCTGTCTGTTTCTGTTTTTGCAAAGCACTGTTGATGGCGGCTTGCTGGCGAGGACTGAGTCGGTAGTTCGGCAAGTCGGCGCTGGGCATTTTGCTGACGCAACCTGTACCAGGTCGGAGTTTCTCCAGCGGCTTGGCTTGGCGTTTCGATGCCACCGGTTTGCCATTTTCGTTTAGGGCATGACAGGAAGCACAGCCCAGTTCGCCGAAGAGAATTCGGCCTTTTCGAACCAATTCGGCATCGGTCTTTAGCGCTAACGACTCGACATTGGGTGGTTCCTTGACAGCCGACATCAAATCAGCAAGTGGTTGCTTTTTCAGACCAGGACCTTCGATTTCCGCTTGCAACCGTTCTTCTCCTCCCGCTTCAAAAAAATCAATGAACACCGGATGCAGCCCTTTGGTCAGGTCGGCGGTTCCCGATTTCACTTGGAAGGCGTGTACGCCATCATTGTCAATGATCACCTTTCCATCGATGGTCAATCGCGAACCATCGTCCGAGCCGAGAAAGAAGCGATATTTTCCCTGGCGATCGATGCGAAGATATCCTTCAAAGCGCAGACCGAATCGGTCGCCTCGTTTCTTGACGCTGACGTCGATTTTGCTGGTGCCCGCTGTGACGATGGGTTTCAGTTTGCCAAAGTCCGGGAGTTTCTTCCAGTTTCCTTCGTAATAGTGATATTTGACGTTGGCCACAGCGGGCAGTTCGAGGAGATAAGCGGCAATAGCGCGGGCTTCCTGGCTCGAGAGCTTGAGATTCGGCATCCGCCCGGAGGGCCTGACATGTAGCGGATCGAGCAGGAACGCGCTCAAGCTGGGCAATGTATATTTGGCTTTGGGGTCTCCCAACGGCACCGAGGTCGGCAATGAGGAAGCATTCGGGGAACGCGCATCATGGCATGCCAGGCAGCCGACCTGATGAAACAATTCTTTGCCGCGTTCCGCCGCCCCGACATTTGGGAATTCTTGCAATGGTTCGGATGGTCCTAAAGAAACCAGGTAATGAACCAACGCCTCGACTTGCTTGGCCTTCTTGTCTTGAGCGACGCCATGGAGCAAATCAGGCATGGTCGTCCCAGGCTTGGTTTTCGCCGGATCAGCGATGAATTTCCTCAAGAACGCGGGTTTGACCCGGCCACTGACTCCATCCAGAATTGGTGCCTGTTTGGTGACGATTGCCTTGGAGTCGCTCTTATGGCACGAGGTGCAGTTCAACTCGCCAAGCAGAAGATTGCCGGCCAGTCGGGCGTCAGCGTCGTCTTTGGCGTAAAAGCGCACGAAGCCGGGGATAGCCGGCGCCTTTTCCTGAGCCAAACCAACCGATGAAGCAGCCATGACGAAGGCGGCTGTCGATATCGACACGAGCAATATGCGAACCTGGCAGGGTTGGACCATCAACCGTTCTCCCTTTGCAATCTTGGTCGAAAGGCTCTCGTGGTGGGTATTTTCTGAAACCACTGGCGCGATGCCAGCGACCTTTCGCTGAGGAAGCATCATCATGGCAGCAAAGAGCGCCCCTGTCAACAGTCCAGCCTTTCTTTCCGACGAAATTAACTTGATGGGTCGTTCGCGAACTCATCCGCTTGTCGGCTGAAAACGCGGAGCAACCTGTCCGAGATGACAGGATCGGCCTTTCAAGCCCGGGTCGATTCAGCTATTCTGTGCTTTTGAACCCAGCATCTGTCATAAGGGCCGAAGCATTCCAGGACGGTTTTGCACGGCTGCGAAGTCGCAGGATGCAGCCGTTTGCGGCAAAGGAAGAGAGCAAGGCGCGTCCCATGAGTAACGGCAGCCAATCAGAATCCGGTTCAGTCGACGTCGGTTTCGCAACACAGCGAGGTCGCGATTGGCCGAGCGTCCGCCAATTCAACGTCTTTCTAGAGAATCGCATCGGCGAATTGCTCAATGTTGTCCGCCGCTTCGAAAACAGCAACATGCGGATCGTTTCTTTGATGATCGTCGATATGTCGGATTGTGCGATCCTGCGAATCGTTTTGAGCGATCCGGAACGGGCTTTGGAAATTCTTCGACAGGCGAACCTGCCCGTGACCGAAACCGACTTGCTAGTCGTTGGTCTGCCGGAAACCGCCCAGCCCTTGTTGGAAATTTCCAAGCATCTTCTGATGGCCGAGATCAATATTCACTATGCTTATCCGTTGCTGTCCCATCCCGATGGCAAATCGGCAGTGGCCTTGCATGTCGATGACCATGAGACCGCCGTCACCACATTGAAAAATGCCGGCTTTACCATCTATACGGAAAAAGACTTGATCCAATAAGAATCCGGCGCTCACCACATAATATCGATTTTCGGCATAGGCTCGCTTCGGCCACGCAGTGACAGCCAGAGGTCAAGGAGCGCCCCGACAAAGGCGATGACATGGCAAAAAACGGCTAACCGGAAGAAAAACGTCCGCTGGGCATAGGAGAACTGAGGCTCTTTTTCCAAGCCGAAACCTGCCACCATCTGCAAGACCAGGAAAATGAGGATCACCAAAGCGGCAACACCCACGACTGCAGAGCGCCACGGCAGGAATTGTTCGACGGCATTCGGAAGACTGCCCGGCGGCAGGTTAGGCAAAACGGCAAATACAGCCGCCAACAGGAACGTGGCGATAAACGCAAGAGCATAAAGCATTCCGAGAGCGCTACTGAAGGAGACCGACCAGCCACTAGCGGAGTCGCTACCGGTGGCACTTGTCAACCACGGAAGAAACATCAGCAGCAGCACAAGCGCCAGCGCGGCAGCGGGAAGAAAGCCGACCACGCGAGGACTGATCCAGATGGTATAAATGTGGTGGTATGTACCTGCAGGCATTTCCGGCGCTGACGGCGGCGGTGCCGGCGTATTGGTCGAAGACGATGCCGACGTTACAGGAGGCGCCGCCGGCGCGGAAGGAAGCGATGGGACGGTAAACGTGTTGGCACACAGCGGGCATTTCATTAACTGCCCTGCGTGCTGATCGGGTACATTCAATTTCTGCTGGCAACTCGGACAAAGAAGGTTCATTGTTCTTGTACTCTTTCCGAATCTGTTTGACAGCGTAGCCCGATTGTTGAAGCCCGGCTACTTCAGGATCGCTGGTTCATTCTTTCCGTTGTTTAGAGGAGTCTCGGATAAAATACTCCGCCAAATTTCTTCCGGCAAAACAAAAAATCAATATTCACGGAACGCTCGAGGCAAATAGTTGAGCAGATCCGAGGCGATCAAAGATATTTCCCCGACCTGGTTTCGGGCCATATCTCCCGCCAGACCGTGAACACGTGTTCCGAGTGCGGCTGCTGTGAATGGTTCCATCCCCTGTCCAACAAGACCGGCAATGACGCCGGTCAGCACATCTCCTGTGCCTCCTGTCGCCATTCCTGGGTTGCCCGTCGTATTGTGGTACAGCCTTCGGCCGTCGGTGACGATCGTTCCCTGTCCTTTCAAGACGACGACGACATTATGTTCGCGGGCAAACGAGACAGCGAATTCGATGCGATGGTGTTGTACGTCGCTGGCTGTCGTCTGCAAGAGTCGAGCGAATTCTCCCGGGTGAGGCGTGATGACCACAGGTGCGGATCGTTTGAGGCGATTGACCTCGTCCTGGACCGCGTTCAGGCCGTCCGCGTCGAGCACCAGCGGTCTGTTGGATGCCAACAGGGCATGGATGACGCTGGTTACGCCGGCTGCCCGTCCCAAACCTGGGCCGGCAGCGATGACATCATTTTCGACCAGCAACTCGGCCACCCTGACGACGGCCACTTCGGCCAGCAAGCCGTCGGTGGTTTCCGCTAGAGGAATCGTCGTATAGCACGGATTGAACGCGGCGACCATGGGCAGGATCGAGGCCGGAACTGCCAGTCGAACAAGTCCCGCGCCGCTCCGCAAAGCGGCAGTGCCACAAAGAGCAGCTGCTCCGGACATTCCCACACTTCCCGCCACAACAAGCACTCGGCCGAAATTTCCCTTGTTGGCGTCGGATTTTCGCAACGGCATGCGGCCGATGTGCTGGATAACGTCGATATCCGATATGATGTCGGGCATAGGATAACGTCCCATCTGTCGACGACTCCGCGTATGGGGAGCCATCCGCCTTTCCACTAAACTACAATAATCCCGTGAGCAGCGAAGTGCCGGTTGGTCCAGCACCCCTGATTGGGAGTGATTTTGCGCCAGTTCAACAATAAAGTTGTTTTAATCACCGGTGGGTCGTCGGGCATTGGCCAGGCAACTGCATTGCGTCTGGCTTCCTTTGGTGCACGCGTGGCTGTGGCGGCACGCAACCAGGATGCTCTTGATGCTACCGTCGCGAGAATCGCCGAACGAGGGGGAACCGGACTGGCTATCCAGACGGATGTCACGATTGCAGAGCAGTGCCGAAACGCGGTGGCCAAAACCGTCGAGCGTTTTGGGCAACTCGACATCCTCATTTGCTCCGCCGGCCTGTCCATGCGAGCCTATTTTGAAGACTCGGAGTTGCCGGCAATGGAACAAGTTGTTCGCGTCAATTTTTTCGGCACGTTGTACGCTACCCACTTTGCTCTCGAGCACGTCAAGAAACAGCGCGGCTCGCTGGTAAGTATCAGCAGCCTGACGGGAAAGCGAGGCATCCCCTCGTATGCGATCTACGGTGCCAGCAAGTACGCCATCCAGGGACTCTACGACGCTTTGCGTTTGGAATTGCGCAAAGACGGCGTCCACGTCGGTGTTGTCTCGCCTGGTTTCGTGGATACCCCCTTGCGCACGAACGTTTTGGGTCCGGACGGCAGGCCGTGGTCGAACCCCCCGCCGCCGCCTTTTCGTATCTGGCCGGTGGAAAAATGTGTTGATAGAATCGTATGGCTGATTGCCCGTCGAAAACGCCAGGCGTTGATCCCTTGGTTTACGGGGCCGCTTCTGGTGCTGGATCATCTCTTGGGAGATCGCATCGGCGACTTCATCTTAGCACGAAAGTTCCCACCGATGCATAGTGCCCCGGGAAGCTGGCAGGGCCAGGGTTCGCAGGGATAACGATGACCGATCGACCGAACATTTTGCTTGTCACTGCCGACCATTGGCCCGGTGCTTTGCTGGGCGAAGCCGGCCACAAAGTAGTACGCACACCAACGCTCGACCAACTGGCCCGCAACGGAGTACGCTTCTCGCGAGCTTACAGCGAATGTCCCGTTTGCATTCCAGCCCGACGAACCTTGCTCACGGGGACAACTCCTCGAACGCACGGCGATCGTACGTTTCAAGTGTTTTTGCCGATGCCGAATCTTCCCACTATCGCCGACGTATTTCGAGACAATGGTTATCAAGCCTACGCGGTCGGCAAGCTGCACGTTTACCCACCTCGGGCCCGAGTCGGCTTCGATGATGTCATACTCGTCGAAGAAGGGAGGCCGCAACTCGGCGGGCTTGATGACTATGAGATTTTTCTTGGCGATCAGGGGTACGCCGGCCAGCAGTTCTTGCACGGTATGAGCAACAACGATTACGTCAACCGTGCCTGGCACCTCCCTGAAGAACTCCACGCAACCAACTGGATCACCCGCCAAATGGCAAGAACGATCAAACGCCGCGATCCGACACGTCCCGCGTTCTGGTATCTGTCTTACACCCACCCTCATCCTCCTTTGGTGCCGGCAAAAGAGTATTACGATTTTTATCGTTCCGTCGTTCCTGACGAGCCATTCTTTGGCACTTGGCCACGCCACCCGGAACAGATGCCCTGCCGGATGAACAACCGCTTGATCGATAGCGATCACTACACACCAGAAATGATTCGAGACGCTCGCCGGGCTTTCTATGCCCAATGCACCCAGATCGACCACCAGTTGCGCATCATCATCGGTACACTCCGAGAGGAAAGGTTGCTCGCCAACACCATCTTGATGTTTCTCGCCGACCATGGCGACATGCTCGGCAATCACGGTTTGTGGGCGAAACGGCTCTTTTACGAATGGTCGGCGAACATTCCCATGATCCTGGTGGGGATCGAAGGCTGTCCGCGTGTGGGCTGCCGGCGCGTCGATCATCGCCTGGTGGCATTGCAAGATGTCATGCCCACTTTGCTGGATCTGGCTGGCATCGACGTGCCACCTTCGGTCGATGGCCTCTCGATGGTCGGTGAAACCAAACGGCCCTTCCTCTATGGGGAATACGGCGAAGCCGAAGAAGCAACCCGCATGATTCATGACGGCCGCTACAAACTCATCTATTATGCCGCTGGAAACAGGTTGCAATTATTCGATTTGGAAAACGATCCTTGCGAACTTCAGGACTTGATCGACTCCGCCGACCATCGCCACGTTCGCGAACGCTTGACGGCACAACTGGTCGCGGAATTCTACGGCAGCGACTTGGACTGGCTTCGCGATGGCCAGCTAGTCGGCCTGCCGGCGCCTGTTGGGCCGGCGCCGCCCAATCGTGACTTGGCCCTTCAGCGTGGAAGCCATTGGCCTCCGCCTCCTCCCCTTACGTCTTGACACCATCCACTTTGGAATGATCTGCTCGAATGATGCGCGTCGTCTTCTTTGATATCGACGGAACTTTGATTCTTAGCGGCGGTGCGGGACGTGCCGCCATGGAAGGGGCCTTATGCCGGGCCTTCAACGTGCCGTTGCATCACCAGCGAGTGTCCTTTACCGGACGTACGGATCGGGCCATCGCTCATGACCTGCTGACATTGCACAACATCGAAGATACGGCCGAAAACTGGCAGCGCTTTCGCGACGTCTACCTCCATGATTTGCCTTCCTCGCTGCATCAATTCGAGGGCGTGATCCTTCCTGGGGTCGTTGAATTCATCAACGAACTGAACCGGTTGCCTCGTCTCGCCGTTGGGCTATTGACGGGAAACATTCGTGAGGGTGCCCGAATCAAACTGGCTCACTATGGTCTGGCGGGGCACTTCGCGTTTGGTGGTTTTGGGGATGATCATTTCCACCGCGATGATGTCGCTCGCGAAGCGCTGGCGGCAGCCAACGCCTTTTTGGGCGAAGAAATCCGCACCGAACACGTTTGGGTCATCGGCGACACGCCACTCGATGTTCGTTGCGCCCGGGCCATTGGTGCCAGGGTCGCCGCTGTGGCTACCGGCTGGCATTCGGCCGCAGAATTGGCTCGAGAAAACCCTGACCTGGTGTTTGAAAATCTCAGCCAGGCCGAACCTTTGTTGGATTTGTTGACAAAATAGAGTCCGCAGCAAACCCCCGATGCGGAGAAAGACCTTATGGCATTGTCCATTCGCGCTGCCCGTTTTGAAGACATCGATACCATTGTTCGCTTCAATGCCGCCCTGGCCCGAGAAACCGAACATCTCGACCTCGATCATGCCACGCTCTGCAAAGGAGTGGCCCAACTCCTGGGCGACCCCGAAAAGGGACGTTATTTCGTCGCCGTCGACGGCATCGAAGTTGTCGGCCAGATCATGGTCACGTACGAGTGGAGCGATTGGCGCTGCGGTTGGCTATGGTGGATTCAAAGTGTCTACGTCGCACCGGCCGCCCGCCGGCAAGGAGTTTTTTCCGCTTTGTTCCAACACGTGCTGGAAACAGCGAAAGCACAAGGAGATGTTGTCGGCATCCGCCTCTATGTCGAGAAAAATAACGTATCAGCACAACAAACCTATGAGCGACAGGGAATGACGATGGCTCCTTACCTGGTGTACGAACGCCTGCCCCTTTGAGGCGGGAAAGTGGTCTGGACGTAGCGGGGCCGGGACAGTTGGCCTTCACTGATTTTCCGCAATGCGACACAATAAAAGATGAATGGTTACTCTCCCCCCCAAATGAAAGGGAGCAAACATGAGCACTCTCTTTGTCATCACCGTTGCCCTCGCCATCCCCGAACCGAAATCCTACCCCGATCCACAGATCAAAGGCGTGGATATTCTTCCCGGCTATTACCGCTGCGAAGGCGAAGTGGGCGGGAAGAAATACATCGGCATTGTGGTCATCGACCGGAAGAAAAACGTTTACACCTTCCAATGGCTGGTGGGCAAGGAAGTTTACACAGGCGTGGGGATTCGCAGCGACGACTGCGTTTGTGTTGGTTGGGCAAAATCGGCGATGCGCGGCGTTGCCAGTTTCCACATCGTTACGTCCAAGAAGCTCGTTGGCGAATGGGCGACGGTGCCTGGGGACGGCGAGATCTATCGCGAATCACTCACGTTTCTCAAGCCTTTGTGATGGATGCCGCCCCTTCGCTCCTGACGTAAATTAGCTTTCGCCCCTCCGAAATTCGCGCCATAATACTATGGGAACAAAACGCAAATTGCAGCGACTCCGAGGAAAGTATTGATGGATGCGGCCACGCAAACGGTCGAATCGATCTGCAATCTATTGATTCGTAGCCGGTTGCTTCAAGCGTCCGATGTGCAACTGCTGCACCGGCGTTGGCGACTGGAGTCACGTGACGGATATGCGGATGTCGAACGGTTTGCCAAATGGCTGGTTCAGAAACAATATATCACGGAATACCAATCGCAATCGCTGTTGCGCGGCCATGCGGATCATTTCTTTTTGAACCAGTACAAACTCCTCGACCGCATCGGCAAGGGGAGGATGGCGGGGATTTTCAAGGCGGTGCATAACCTGGGGCATGTCGTCGCGATCAAGGTGTTGCCCCCTTCCAAGGCGAAACAACCGGAGATCATGAGCCGGTTCCAGCGCGAAGCCCGGATGGCCATGCGCTTGAAACACCCGTATGTGGTGCGAACGTTCCACCTGGGCCATACCAGCAGTTTGCACTATCTGGTGATGGAGTACCTGGAAGGGGAAACATTAGAAGACGTTTTGAAAAGGCGAGGGAAACTGCCAGCCGCCGAGGCCGTTCGCCTCATTCACCAGGCACTATTGGGACTGCAACACATTCACGAGCAAGGACTGGTTCACCGCGATTTGGAACCTGCGAATCTGATGCTCGTCGGGGCTGACACACCGGATTCCACTTTGTTCGCCACGGTGAAGATTCTCGATATCGGCTTGGGACGTGAACTGTTCGACGAAAACGAGAATCCCGAGTACGACATGCAATTGACGACGGAAGGCACGGTTCTCGGTTCGCCCGACTATCTCGCTCCCGAGCAAGCGCGCAACGCGCATGCGGCGGATATCCGAGCGGATATCTACAGCCTGGGATGCGTCCTCTACCATGCCCTGGCAGGACAGGAACCGTTCCCGGAAAAGAGCGCTTTTCGGAAGATCATTCTGCATGCCGAAGCGACACCTCGCCCCTTGCGCGAGTTCGATCCCTCGATTCCTGCTGGATTGGAGAAAGTCGTTTCGGTGATGATGGCGAAAAATCATGGGGATCGCTACCAGACACCATTGCAGGCGGCCCAGGCTCTGGCGCCGTTTTTGCCTCGCGATCCCGGCAACCGCATCTCGGAAAAGAATCCGCAGATGCAGTCCTACTTGCAATGGGTGGAATCCCAAACAGGCGAACAGGAGAACAGCCCACCAGCTGGCGCGAGCGCTCCGGTCCAGCCGATGTCCGCTGATGCCTCGGCTACGACCACCCAACATATCACCAGGCGTGATATTTTCTTTTTCGTGCTCGGTGCCTGGTTGGGTGCTACATTGACCATGTTGGTGGGAGCGGTCTTCCTCTATTTCTATCTCCACTGACTTCGTCTGACGCCCGGGACCTGAATCGCCCTGTGGCACTCGCTTTCGAACTAGTCGCCCAGTGGTAACCAAGGATGCAAGACGAGCCGAACGATTCCGACGCACGAGCGAACGTCATCACGATGACGCTTGCGGGGCTGATCGCCACTGGCCTGTTTCTGGGCAGCATGCTGCTGTGCGGCGGGCTTGCACTTTATTTTTTCGGCATCGTTCTAGGACTGACGATATTCGGCTACCTGCATTATCTTGTATGGGGACAGGCACTTTCCCAGGAAGTGGAAGGAGAACGAGAAGAGCAAGAGGCGCGTTTGTTTTTGGAAATGTCATCAAGAGAAGAAGGCAGTCATCATCGTGAGTTTTGATCCGGGGCTGGAGATGCCGTCCGGCAAGATGCGATGTTTGCTGCTTCTTCCTCGGGATATTGGTTTAGCAAACGGTTGTTCCCGTAACTGACGCCGCATAGTACAATCGGCGTCTGGAAACCGTGTAGATCAAGCGATTGGCGAAGGAACCATTGTGCCGCGTTTAATCGTCATCAAAGGCCCGAATGAGGGAAAACAGTTCGACCTGGTCGACCAGGTGCACACCGTTGGCCGGGATGCGAGTAATCGTTTTCGGCTAACCGATACGGAAGTGTCGCGGCGGCATGCCGAATTCCGCCGGGTGGGGAATGCCTATCGTCTGATCGATGTCGGCAGTGCCAACGGAACCTACGTCAATAACCAGCCGATCAAGGACGTTGAACTCCGTGCCGGCGACCACATTCGCATTGGCCAGAGCATCCTGGTGTATACGGCAAGTCGAAATGAATCGCAAGGCGTCGTCAACCTGGCGGATCGGATTCATGTGCTGGGCAAGAACGATGTCGAAATCGCCTCGGCAATCGTCAAGACGATCGGCGAAGCAGAAGGCACTCGATTTCTTTCGCAGCCGGAAGCGGCCGCCCACACCCCCTGGCTGAAAAACGCTCTGGCCAACCTGAGCGTGATGTACGAAGCCAGCCAGGCAGTCAGCCATATCCTCGATCTTGACCAGCTGCTCGAAAGGATCATGGACTTGATCTTTCGGTCGATCGATGCCGACCGTGGCTGCATTCTACTTCGCAATCCCAGCGATGGACGCCTCGAGCCAAAAGCCATTCGCTGGCGGGAACAAGTCGGAAATGAGGAGAAAATCGCGCTGAGCCGTACTATCGTTGAATATGTCCTGCGTGAGAAACAAGGGGTATTGGTATCGGATGCCGCTCAGGACGAACGATTCAATACCGGCCAGAGCATCGTTCGCTTCGGTATCCAGGAGGCCATCTGCGTGCCGATGAAAGGACGGCACGAAACGCTCGGCGTCATTTATCTCGATACGCGCACGACGGCCCGAGACATTCTGGCCCGGCGGGATGCGTACGGCAAATTCACTGAGGACCATCTCGCGCTGGCTATCGCCATCGGCCACCAGGCCGCTTTGGCCGTCGAAGAGACCCGCTATCATCAAGCCATGGTTCAGGCCGAACGTCTTGCCGCCATCGGTCAAACCATCGCCGCCTTGTCGCATTCCATCAAGAACATGTTGCAGGGGTTGCGCAGCGGCGCGGAAATCATCCGCATGGGATTGAATGACAAAGACGACGAACTTCTCGAACGAGGCTGGACGATCTTCGACAAGAGCCAGGGCAAAATTTACAACCTGGTTATGGACATGCTCAGCTTTTCGAAAGAGCGCGAACCGGCGATCGAAGATACCGATCTGAATGCGCTGGTCTCCGAGATCGTCGATGTCGTTCGCGGCCGAGCTCGCGAGATGAACGCGGCTTTGGAAACGCGTTTGGCTCCAGACTTGCCCCTTGTACCGCTCGATCCCGAAGGACTGCACAAGGCCCTGCTGAATGTCGTGAGCAACGCGCTCGATGCCGTAGAAGAACAGAAACAACCCCAAGTTCGGGTTTCCACCATGTTCGATAATGAACCAGGGTGGGTCCGTGTCGAAGTACTCGACAACGGCACGGGCATACCGGCGAACAAGATCGAGGAAATCTTCAAGCCTTTCATCAGCACCAAAGGCTCCAAAGGAACGGGGCTGGGTTTGGCCGTCAGTCGCAAGATCCTCCGCGAACACGGCGGCGACATCACGGTCGAAAGCAGTGTCGGCAAAGGGAGCAAATTCATCTTTCGCTTGCCCCTGAAAAGCCCTTTGCGTGCCGACGCCGGCGCCTCGCAAGAGACGATCCAACCTGGCGCGTTGGACTCGCCCGAAGACCTTGTCGCATCGTAACCCGCTGTGCTTATCTGAATTCTCTTCGGAGACGTTCGTTATGTATCCGACTCTGGAATCGCGAGCAGACATCCTCAAGATGCTTGACGAAATGACTCAAGCTCGGGCCAGCATCTTGGAACGCTGTCGGCAGCTGCCGGACGCCAAATTGCACGATCCGGTTTATCCTGGCACGTGGTCGGTGATGCAGAACCTCGTGCACCTGGCCTGGGCGGAAGATTGGATGTTGGCATGGATCAAGAAACGGCCACATCCCCTCCCACTTGAAGATAGACCTCCTGAACCAGCACCCGATCTCGACGCCTTGGAGAAAGCCTTTGACGAGGCGCATGCCGCTGTCATCGCCTTTTTGAAAGCCAACGACGAGGCAGTGCTCAAAGAGAAGTGCCTCTATGGCAAACAGGGCGAACAAACAGTTGGCGGGGTCTTGTTTCATCTCATCGAACACGAAATCGCCCACCGCGCCTTCATCAACCATAAACTAGCCAAGTTGACCGCGTGATCGCTGTTTGACGAAGAGGCGTCGCCATGCCTTACGTTTTTCACCGACCCCAGGATGACTACCGCGTCGACGACTGGGACTGGAATTTCGCCTTGCAGTTGGCGCAACGGTACGGCTGGATTCCATCCGATGCCTGTGATTCTGCGGAAAAAGCGGTAAGCGTTTATAAACTGAAAAACTCGCAGTGGGTCACCGATTACGATGCCAGCAATCTTGCCAGCGCCATCGAACAAGCACTCAACGACATTCCGGACGTGGAACGTGAAGAAAACGTTGAAATTTCCGGTCTGCCCGACAACCCCCTGGAATGGTTCAGCGGCGAGGGCAAACAATTTCTGCGCGAACTCGTTTTTTACTTGCGACGCGGCGGCTTTCACATCTGCTGACCGTCCGCACAGAATCCACTCCTGACCAAGCAATTCCGGCCAATAAAACATCAAAACAATACAACAATGGCCGGTTCCTTTGACGATTCCTGACGCAAGAAGGTGGTTGTATGGGTGCTTTGCTTGTCGATACCGTCTTTCGCTGGCTTCACGTCGGCAGTGCCATCGTGCTCTTAGGCGGCACTGTTTTCATGCGGTTCGTATTGATGCCGCAAGCGGACAAGCTCGACCCCCAAGCCCATGAGCAACTTCGCGGCGACGTGTTGCGGACCTGGAAGATATTCGTCCACGCGGGTGTCTCGCTTTTGCTGATAAGCGGGTTGTATAATTATATTTTTGTGATGATTCCCAAGCACAAAGGCGACAGCTTGTATCACGCCATGATGGGGATCAAGATTCTGCTCGGACTAGGGGTGATCTTCCTCGGTTCCGTAATGGTAGGAAGGTCGTCGATGTTCGATAAACTGCGTGAAAACCGCAAGATGTGGCTTCTGGTTCTCGTCGCCGCGGCAACAGTCGTTGTCGCGATTTCGGGATTCTTGAAGGTTCGCGGTATTCCTAGTCCTTAAATGCAGGCCAGCTGCTGACGATCGGTAACGTCACAGGGGGGGCCAGCGAGTCTCGCCATCACCGACGAAGCTTATAAAAAATCTACAAGGTCGACAGTTTTCATTACGAGAGGAGCAAACCATGGCCGACGAAACGAAACCGGCGGCAACCAGCCAGACAGGGTCGCAGTCCAGTCCCTTCAGCATGGATACCAGTTCGCTGTCGACAGTGTACACCAATTTCTGTCACGTCACGTCTTTGCCTGAGGAATTGATCCTCGACTTTGGCCTGAACACGCAAGTGACGCCGACCCAGCAAATTCCCGTCAAGCTGACCCATCGGGTGGTGATGAATTTTTACACGGCGAAGCGTCTGCTCAATGCGTTGCACTTTTTCGTCCGCCGATATGAAGAAGCGTTCGGTCCGTTGGAGCTGGATGTCCAAAAGCGGGCCAGGGCGCACGCGCAGCCCAAACCTCCTGGTGACGGCGGTCTGTAATCAGGCACTGCGAACGTTGGCCGCCTTTTCTTCCTGCGGCAACGGAATCGTCTCCAGCAGGCGGTCGATAATGTCGTCGCTGGTGATGCCCTCGGCATCCGCATTGAAGGTGGTGACGATGCGATGGCGGAGCACCGGATGAGCGACTTCGCGGATGTCCTTGGTGGTGACATGCAACCGGCCGTGCAGAATGGCTCGCGCCTTGCCACCCAGAATCAAGTATTGGCTGGCACGCGGACCCGCTCCCCACGACAACAGCTCGGGCACGAATTTCGGCGCCGTTGGCTCCTTGGGACGAGTCGACCGAACCAGGTCGCAGGCGTAATCGAAAACATGGTCGGCAACCACCACCTGCCGCACAATTCGTTGCAGGCGCTCGATTTGTTCCCCGCTCAGGACCGGCTGCAACTCGACCGATCGCGTGCTTGTCGTTTGCTTCATGATCGCCAATTCCTCCTGGCGACTCGGATAGCCGACAAGGATATTGAACATGAAACGGTCGAGTTGGGCTTCGGGTAGGGGATAGGTTCCTTCCTGTTCGATGGGGTTTTGCGTGGCCAGAACGAAGAATGGTTCGGGGAGGCGATAAGTTTGTGCGCCGGCTGTCACATGGCGTTCTTGCATGGCTTCGAGCAATGCCGCCTGCGTTTTCGGCGGCGTCCGGTTGATCTCGTCGGCAAGAATGATGTTGGCGAAAATCGGACCGGGCAAAAAGGTAAAACGGCGCCGGCCCGTTTCCGGATCATCCTGCAAAATATCCGTGCCGGTGATGTCGGCGGGCATCAGGTCCGGCGTAAACTGGATTCGCTTGAACGATAGATGCAGGATTTGTGCCACCGTGCTGACCAAGAGAGTCTTGGCCAATCCAGGTACGCCGATCAGCAAACAGTGCCCTCTGCTGAAGAGAGCCATCAACAGTTGCTCGACAACCTTTTTTTGACCGACAATGACTTTGCTGATTTCATCGGTCATTTTTTCGTAAGCGGCGGCGAGTTCCTTGACTGCCTGCGAATCGGCGGCGGCTTGCTGTTCGGACATGGGTGGGATCGACTCCTCGTATTTGGGGATTGCCGAAAGGGGGGAAATATTATTGTAGTCCTGCCGCGCCTTCTTGCAAGGCACCGCTCGATGTCGCTCCATTCTCGAGCACAGAGACCTGTTTTGCGGTTGGGCGTGCCAAGGTAAACGCGTTCCGATAGAGTTTCGTCGGGCTGAGGTCAAACTCGAACGCGCAAGCCAGGATGCCACCTTGATACTTGATAATCGAGGGCCAGAACGAATCCGGGCAAGATGATCATTCGACTTGCACCGAACCCGAGCGCTTTCATCAGGCCAGAAGTTTTTCAACCACTTTGCCGTGCACGTCAGTCAGGCGGAAGTCGCGCCCCTGGAAGCGGAAAGTCAGCTTTTCGTGATCGAGGCCAAGCAAATGAAGAATGGTAGCGTGCAAATCGTGTACATGCACCTTGTCTTCGACGGCGGCGAAGCCGAACTCATCCGTCACGCCGAGGTCGATGCCAGGCTTGATGCCTCCGCCGGCAAGCCAGACAGTAAAGGCATCGATGTGGTGGTTTCGTCCTACTTTGGCGCGGATTTCACCCATGGGAGTTCGGCCGAATTCCCCACCCCAGATCACCAGGGTCTCGTCGAGCAGGCCACGCGATTTGAGGTCTTTGACCAAAGCAGCCGCGGGTTGATCGACCTCTTTGGCGACCTTGTCGAGACCGCCATCAAGATCGATCCCGCCCGAGCCGTGGTGGTCCCAGTCGGTGTGATACAATTGCACAAAGCGAACACCCCGCTCGACGAGTCGGCGAGCCAATAGACAGTTGTTAGCGAAGGACACATGCCCCGGTTTCGCGCCGTAAAGTTCAAGGGTCTTCTTGTCTTCGCGGGAGATGTCAATAAGCTCCGGAGCGCTGGTTTGCATCCGGTAGGCCATTTCGTAGGACGAAATGCGCGTCGCGATTTCCGGATCGCCCGTATCCGCAAGGCGGACGGTATTCAGCTCGCGTAGCGTATCGAGGGCCTGCCGTTGTCGTCGGCTGGTAATTCCCTTTGGGTTGGTCAAGTTCAGGATCGGCTCGCCCGTGGTGCGGAATGGCACTCCCTGGTAAGTCGAAGGAAGGAATCCAGACGCCCAGCAGGCCGCGCCGCCTCGCGGGCCGCGCGGTCCTGATTGAAGAACGACGAAGCCAGGCAAATCGCTGGCCTCACTGCCGATGCCATAGGTCAACCAGGCTCCCATACTGGGGCGGCCGAATTGGGGCGAACCGGTATTCATGAACACTTTCGCCGGCCCGTGGTTAAAGACATTGGTCTGCATCGATCGCACAATCGCGATATCATCGACGATCGAGGCTATATGGGGAAAGACTTCTGAAACATAGGTGCCGCGCTCCCCATATCGTCCGAACTTTCGCTTCGTACCGAGCAGTTTGGGTCGCTCTTTCGTGAAGGAAGCCATAAAGGCAAAACGTTTGCCTTTGATGAACGATTCGGGGATCGGCTGACCATGCAGCTTTTGCAATTCCGGTTTGTATTCGAAGGTCTCGAGCTGGCTCGGTCCGCCGGCCATGAACAAGTAAATGACATGCTTGGCTTTCGGAGCGAAGTGCGTCGGTTTGGGGGCCAGCGGGTTGATAAGGGGAGAGGATGCACCGCGCAGTTTGCCGCCATTAAAAAGCGACGTCAAGGCGATCGCCCCCAGCCCAACGGCACACTCCTGAAAAAAATGCCGCCGCGTTTGCAATAGCAGATTCTGCTCCTGGTTCATGACTTCCCTCACGGTTTTCGGTGACCACCGCCATTGTGCCCCAAAAGCCTGCGAGATGCAACGATGCAATGACGACTCTGGTTCGAAATTCGCCGTCGAGCTGTCGAAGGTCGAACCAACCGGATTGGACAACAGCAGTAGCACGATTGCCGTCGCGGTCAACGACCGCGACGTCGTGGAAACCGGTGGGCTGAACGGTATAGACGGGGTCGAGCAGCGGAGTATTTCGATAGCGACTTCGTTGGACGAACAGCCGACGTCAAGCGAGGCCTTCCCGGCGTAGTTTGGCTTTGGCGTCTTTACCGATTTTCGATTTCGGCGATCGCTTGAGCAATAGTCGCAGGACATCGGCGCCGAATTCGCGCTCCGGGGATTTTTGTTCGCTGAAGTGAAACCCCAGGTAGAACAGGTCGTCGGGGTCGAGCCATTTGGCTTTTTCGATATAGGCCAAAGGATGCGTTTCGTGCCGATGGAGCAGGCCGGCAAACTGGCGCAGGCAGGGATCCGCTTGCCGACTGTCGACGGCCAGGTCGTGGGCAGACAGTTTTAGCGAACAAGCGGCTTGTTCAAAACGAATATCGTCGGTGCAACCGGGATCCCGCGTCAACACACGGAGATACGCCAACGCTTTCTCGTATTTTTTCTGCTTGCGATAAGCACGGGCTTTTTCCTCGAGAAAGTCGCGCAAGCTGCGAGCGTCCGCCTCGCGCAGCAAGGCGATCAACGCTTCTCCCCGGCGATCGCCTGCTTCCAGTCGGTTGCATGCCTCGGTCCGGATTTTTTCCAACAAGGAGGGAGAAAGCCTGGGCGCGATCGACATCTGGGCTCGGGCAATTCCCCAGGCGAGATCGGCATGATCCGCTTCCAGCAATGACGCTACTAAAGCTTCCTGACCGTACTTCAGATCGGCGAGATGAGCGATGGTCTCCTGCCTCAGCGATCGGTCATGTCGGCCGAGCTGCTTGACGAGTGCCTGGGCCACTTCGGCGGAATCGACCTGACTTAATTTGTCGATCGCAAAGCGCCGCGCTGCCGGGTCAGGAGCGTCGAGCAAAGGCAACCAGTCCTTGGCCGAACGCGCGTTGACCTTCGCGTTTTTCAAGATCATCAAGGCCGGCGCC
This sequence comes from Gemmatales bacterium, assembly GCA_026004675.1. GTDB lineage: Bacteria > Planctomycetota > Planctomycetia > Gemmatales > Gemmataceae > BPJP01. Next base: position 57,477 of record BPJP01000012.1, on the reverse strand, counting down.
GCCACACGAAAATCGCGGTCGGCGGCACAGACGAGCAATTTGCGAATGCGCTCGGCGGAGCCAGGCGGGGACAGCGTTCCCAGTACGTGCAGGGCTGCGGCGCGAATGTCGGTCGGCTGCTCCGGAGCAATTCGTTCCCAGCAAACTTCCTCGCCACGAGGATCCTTGAGCCCTGCCAACAAACGCATCAAGGCGGTCTCGGAGACGATCGACAGCGGCTCTTGTTTCTTCTTGTTCTTCAGCAACTCCAGGATGCGGTCGACTAAAGCGCGACGATGCTGTGCGGTCAGCGATGGAACTTTGCCGATGAGCGAACGAGTGGCGGCGTCGACGACGCCGGGATCGGAATCGAGCAGAGCGTCGATGGCGGCGGTTTCGCCACTGGTCGAGTCGGCCGACCCCAGGGCCGCAACGATTCGACGGCGCAACCCCGGAGAGGTTTTCGGCATCAGTTCGCGCAGGGCCTTGGTTCCTTTGGCACCGAACGCTGCTGCCGAGCGCGCCGCCGCTTCCGACTCGGGGCCACCATCGGTGACACGTTGCAGCAATTTCGGCAACGCCGCTTCGATCCTCAGCTTTCCTGCTGCCCGAAGGGCCGCCAGTCGAACCTGCTCGTCGGCGTCGTCGATACATTCACATAATGCACGATCGACGGTTTTGTCTCGTGCACCGATCTCAGCCAACACGCGCACTGCAGCGCAGCGCACTTCTCCTTCTCGCGTCGGCGCTAACAGGTCCAGAATCTTTTTCGTCGTTGCATCGGCCATGGTTCCCTGGCCATCGAGACCCTCGGACGTCGACTTCAGAACCTCATCGCTGTAAACCCACCGTCCACGTAAACCGCGGAACCCGTGATGAAACGGCCAGCCTCGCGCGACAAGAGCAGCAGAACCGCGCCGACCAACTCTTCCGGTTCGCCGAAACGCGCCATGGGCGTTTGCCGCATGATGTTTTCCACACGCTCCTTGTCGAGGATAGCTCGGTTCTGCTCCGCAGGAAAGAACCCCGGACAAAGCACATTGACCCGGACGTTTTTCGTGGCGTATTCGCGAGCCAGATTCTTGGTCAGATTGACGACTGCTGCTTTGGATGCCGAGTAAGCAAATACCCGAGACAATGGCAAATGGGCCGTCACACTGCCGATATTGAGAATCGAGCCTCCGTTCGGTTGTTGGGCCATTTGTGGAGCAAAAATCTGGCAAGCAAGATGCGTCGCCGTCAGGTTTCCGTCGATGACGCGATGCCAGTCGTCGTCGGGAATCTCTTCATACGGGATAGCGGAATTGACCCCCATGCAGTTGATGAGCATGTCGATGTTGGTGCACATTTTGACGGTCTGGTCGCGCAACGACAGCAAGGAGTCGCGCGAAGTGGCATCGACTTCGATGAAGTCGGCTTTTCCGCCGGCTTCGCGGATTTTTTGCACTCGTTTTTCGCCGCGTTCTCGCGAACGACCGGCCACGATGACAAAAGCGCCGGCAGCCGCCAGGCCGTCGCACATAGCGCCTCCCAAGACGCCCGTCCCGCCAATGACGATCGCACTCTGCCCATCCAATCCGAACAGTTTGGTCAGGAATTCCGCCGACATCGTCTATCCTCCATGCCGGGGGCATCCGAACCAGTCCCGGCTTGATCGGTATGGTATCCACTCTTTCGTTATTTTGCATGCTTATGAATAAAGTCAAGCATTGCTTTGCTCGTGGGATCGCCGTCATTAGGGATATTACGAACAATGCTGCCATGATCGCGATCGGGGATCATCAGCCACTGTGCGGTCCCTTTCTTCTCCTTGATGAGTTCGGTCATTTTCTTGGACAGCGTGTCGCAATTGGGGATGTCTTTTGCTGCATACAGGAACAAGAACGGCGGCGTCCGTTCGCTGACGAAACGGATTGGCGACGCCTCTTTGCGGGAGGCTTCGTCGCCGAAGACCACTGCCAGCCGTTCGGGAATCTCGTAAACGCCGCTGATGGGTATGGCGCCGCGAATATGCTTCAGGCTTAGCTGTTCCGCCTTGAGGAATTTTTCGTTGGTGGCCAGGAGGGCAGCCAGATGTCCACCAGCAGAATGGCCGCTGACGAAAATGGCATCGGGGTCGCCACCGTATTTGCTGATATTCTTTACTGTCCAGGCAAAAGCCTTGGCGACATCCTGTATATGACCCGGATGTTTGACCACAGGCGTCAGCCTATAGTTCGTATTGACGACGACGATGCCTTTCTTGGCGAAATTATGTCCGAAGGCTTCGAAACGGTCTTTGCTTCCCTTGCGCCATCCGCCGCCGTGAATGAAAAAGAGTACCGGGCAACTTTTGCATCCTTTGGGAACGTAAACATCGAGTTTGTGCCGTTCTTTGTCGGCATCTTTGCCCTCGTAATAGGTGATGTCTTTGTGTGCCTCGACTGGAAAGGTTTTTTCCTCGGCCGTCGCCAAAGAGCAGAAAGCCGATGCAACAAGGCTGCCAAGTACAAACGGGAGCAGTCGCATGGTGTCACCTCATTTTGTGCGGTTGGTGAAGAATCTATGCATAGGATACGGAGCCTGGGCGGCAAAGCGAAGCGCCAAATGGTAACGAAACAGGTGGTTTCGAAAACGGCATATGGTTCCCAGAAGTACGTGATTTTCGCCCGCCGCGTCTTGCCTTATGGTATGATCGGTCGCAAGCAGAATGGACAGCGAACGCGAGGAAGGACATGAAACCCCACATCGCAGCCGTCGTTTTTTTGGCACTGCACGCGCTCCCTTCACCAGCGGACGAATGGCCTGGATGGCGTGGACCATTCGGGACCGGCGTCTCTAATGAAAAGAACCCTCCGATCGAATGGTCTGCGAACAACAAGGTTCGCTGGAAGATTCCGCTCCGAGGCGCTGGCGTGAGTACGCCTGTGGTCTGGGGTGAACGGGTCTTTATCACCGCATCGGATGGTCGACAAGACAACCGTTTGCATGTTTATTGTTTCCACCGTGACAATGGCCGGCTGCTGTGGCATTCGCAATTTTTCGGGTCCAGCATTCCGGTGTGGTATTTTCCAGCGGGCGGGATGGCTGTGCCGACACCTGCCACGGATGGCGAAAGATTGTACACGCTTTTCGGTTCAGGCGACTTGATTTGTCTCGATTTCGAGGGGCGACCGGTTTGGATTCGCTCGTTGGCCAACGAATACGGCCCCTTCCGCAATCGCTGGGGCATGGCCGCGTCGCCGCTTTTGATCGGTGACATGCTTGTTGTGCTTGTCGACCACTGGGGACCATCGTACCTGCTTGCCGTCGATACCAGAACCGGCCAAAACCTTTGGAGAACAGCACGCGATACTTCCGCCAACTGGAGCAGCCCCGTCGCGGCCGGCGTCGCTGGAAAAACGCAGATCATTACCAGCGCGTCGTTCAAGATTCAGGGCTACGATGCGAAGACGGGCAAGGAACTGTGGTCGGTCGGCGGGGTACAGATGCAGTGCATTCCCACTCCTGTGGTTCATGAGGGCAAAGTTTTCGCGGTATCCGGCCGCAAGGGCCAAAACGTGGCCATTCGTCTGAGCGAACGGGTTACCGAGAAAGATGTGATCTGGAAAGAAACGCGCGGCGCGCCGAACATCCCGTCAGCCTTGTGCTACGGCAAATACTACTACACGATCGAAGACGCCGGCTTCGCCACGTGTTTCGAAGCCGACACCGGCAAACAAGTATGGCGCGAACGAATGGGAGGCCGCTATCAGGCATCGCTGATTGCCGCCGATGGGAAAATCTACTTTACGAACCTGGCTGGTGAAATCAAAGTCATCCGCGCTGGCCCTAAATTCGAATTGCTGGCGAGAAACGATCTGGGAGAAGAAATCGTGGCGACGCCTGCATTGGCCCACGGTCGGCTTTTCATTCGCACCCGCGGCCACCTGTTCTGCATTGGTCGATAAATGCGGCACAGCCGGCACAGGTCAGGGAACAGGCGTTTTCAGGCTCGATCCCGTCGGCGGCGCCGGCGGCGGTGGTAGCGGTGCCGTCGCTGGTGGCGGAGGCGGCGCAGGGTTCGTCGCCGGCGGACTGGGGGTGCTGGGCGGCGGCGGAGTGGGCTGCGGTGCCAGCCTTGGCGAATCGGTTGCTGGCCCCAAGAGGGGATCGTTCGGGCCAACCGGCGCGAAGGGATCGGGCGGCATCGGCATCGCCCCACTCGGTGGCGGCGGCGCCGACGGAATGCCAGATGGAGCAACCACTCCTCCGACCGGAATTGGACGGCACACCCCCCCATAGGGCACTGTCTTCTCCGGTCCCAATCGACCAGGAGCCACGTAATCCAGAAAATCAGCTACCGGTGCCGTACTGCAACCGGCCAACAACCCTATCCACAACCATGCCGATTTCCTGTTCATGGCATCCTCGCACAACAAAACAACTTTCGATGATCGGGCTATAGCAATGAGCGAGGGATATGAAAAGCTCAGTTCAATCGCTGCAGACTTCTCCGCCAAATTCTTCAGCGACGGGTCGCGCGGGCATGAACTTCACGACGTAGATTAAGGCCACGAAATCGTAAATGCCATGTGCCAGGATCACTGGCAACAGATTATCGGTCAAAAAGACAACGTAACTGAGAAAATAGCCCATGATCGTGGCCAGGACAAAGTAGGTAAACGTCAGCGGATGCAGCAGCCCGAAAAGAAGATTGCTGATCAAAAACGCCGGCACGACAACCCAGCCAGTCGACGAAAACCTGCTGCAGCAAACCACGGAAGAGCAACTCTTCACCCCCAACCGGCTGCGAGCGACAACAAGGCCAGACTGCCAAAGCGTGCACGATTCGAATAATGGCCGAATGATTTCCTGGGAAATCCGTTCGAGTCCGGCAAAAGGTCCGATCGGCCAGGCGACCGTCACGCAAAAGACGAGGAGCATCGGCGCGCAAGCCAACAATCCCCAGCCGACGGCGTCCATTTGCCAGCGAATGAGCTTGAGTGTCGGATACCCGAACAGCCAACCGGCACCGATAGCCGCCAGACCCAGGGACATTTCAAACCAGAACCCGACGAAGAATATCGATCGTGTCGGTGGGGAAGCATCATCATTGGAAGGGAAGATCGCCACGTTTGTTTCAGTTCCAAATTCCGGCAGCCTGCTTTCGTTCGCGAGGGCGTCGATGGAGCTTGTATCGAGCCAGGTTTCGGGGTAGGTTCAAATCATGCCGATAAAAATCTTGCTGGTCAATCCGCCGATTTACGATTTTTCCGCTTACGACTTCTGGTTGAAGCCGTATGGTATGCTGCGCGTCGCCGGCTATCTTCGCCGGCATGCGGAGTTCAAGCTTTTCGATTATCTCGATCGGAGTCGAGCCGATCCCCGGGAGCAGCGCCTTCGCCGCGATTGCTGGGGTCGGGGCAGCTTTCCGGCGCGAATAGTCGACAAACCAGCTTTTTTCGATTTTCGTTCCCAGAAACTATCGACGTTACGGCTTGCCTCGGAAAGACTTTCAGGACTTCCTAAGCAGACATTCCCCTTTTGATGCGGTCTTCGTCCAAACCAGCATGACGTATTGGTATCCGGGCGTTCGCGAAGTTCTCGAGGATATCTGGACGTTTTGCCCTCAAGCGAAAGCGATCCTTGGCGGCGTTTATACGACGTTGTGCACCGAGCATGCCTACAAGCTGGTTCAACAATGTCTTGACCAAAGATCAAACGGCACTGGCCGATTCGCGATCGTGCGCGGCAACGAACTTGACAACGTTTGGCGACTTTTGGATGTCGAACCGGATACCGACGGCTTGCCCGTCTGGGAGGAGTATGAACAACTTGAAGTGGGTGTTTTTGAAACTGACCAAAGGGTGCCCATTTCGCTGTACGTACTGTTCGGTGCCACAAGTCGATCCGCAGTTCGCAGGTTTCCCGATCGAGCGAGGACTTCGCGAATTGGAGTTTCTGTGCCGATTAGGGGCGCGGCACGTGGCCTTTTACGACGACGCGTTGCTATATCAGCCGCACCGCATTTTGCTGCCGTTTCTCGATGCCGTCATCAAGCGCGGTTTCCAAGTGACGTTCCATACGCCCAATGCCATGAATGCGCGGTTCATAACGAAGGAACTGGCCGAGCGGCTTGTGACAGCGGGTTTTCGCACTTTTTTCCTGGGCTTTGAAAGCAACGCCTACGAATGGCAGCGCAAGACGGGAGGGCAAGGTCTACTCGCACGAACTCGTTCGTGCGATCGATAACCTGGTGTCAGCAGGCGCCGACCGACGAAACATTACCGCCTACCTGATCGCAGCACACCCCCATTCCGATCAGCAGCAAGTGGAAGCCTCGATGCGCTTCGCGAACGAGTTGGGAATTCGGGTCATGCTGGCCGAGTTTTCTCCCATCCCCAAGACGCCGGACGGCGAAGCGTGTCGTGGTCTGGTCGATCTCGACGAGCCGTTGTGGCACAACAAAACCGTGTTCCCCTATGTCTTGCTGGGTGCAGATCGGGTCCGCCGGCTGAAGGAATTGCAACACGATTTGAACCGCAGCATCGAATCGGCCGCACCGCAGCCAACGCGGCTGGCTGCTCCCGGTCAGGGTGCTTTCACATCGTAGCAATAGATCAATTCGAAGTCGCGCAAGTAGAGTTTGCCGTTCGCGACAACCGGATGGGTCCAGATGCTTCGTGCCCTGCGTCGCAGTTTCGACTGGGACGGGATGGTAAACAGACCAGCAACTTTCCAGCCATCGGGAGTAGCCGGTACCAAGGCGACCGTCCCGTCGCGTTCCGCATAGCAGTAAAGCATGCCATCGGCGCAAGTGACCGATCCTTTGCCAATGCCTCGATCCGACCAGACGACGTTGCCCGTCCTGGCATCGAGGCAGGTCCAGCCGCCGCGATCGGAATACCCATAGATGTGATCGCCGACACGAACCATGCCGCCATGATGATTGATCATGTTGCGATTCTGGTAGACCTGTTCGGCGTCGAACTTGTCGCCCTGGGCCTTTACTTTGATCAGGTCGCAGCCGGCGTTGTAGCCCGCGGAGACGAAAACGAAATGATCCCAGGAAATCGGTGTCGGGATGACCGCTGTCTGGTAGCCAGGGCGCGGGTAATACCAAAGGAGCGAACCATCTTTCGCAGAAACGCCTGCCACGCCACCGACTCGTTTGGGGCTATACGTTGTCTGCACATACTGGCGAATGCCGTTGATTTCGACGGGAATAACCGAGGAATACGTGGCGTAGTCGGTCAGACCCTGGCTGCGCCAGACGACCGAACCGGTTTCCTTGTCCAGGCAGGCCAGCGTCCCCGCTTTACCGCCGGGCGAACAGATCAAATGATCGCCGTCGACGAGTACCGATTCGGAATAACCCCCAGCCGGACATCATTCGCCCGCCCAGATCGCGCTGCATGCTCTTTTGCCAAACGATCGCGCCGTCCGCTTTTTTGACACAGACGAGATTCCCCTGGCCCCCCAAAGCGAAAACCAAGTCGCCAGCAACCGTCGGCGTGGAACGTGGGCCATCTCCATAGCCATTGCGGAAGCGCGGTCCAATTTTTGTGCTCCACAATCTTTTCCGCGTTTTCAAGTCGAGAGCGAAAACGTATTCAGACGTGTCGTCCGCACCCATGGTGTACATCACGTCGCCGACGATGGCCGGGCCGGAATAACCAACGCCCGCCTCTTGATAAGTCCAAAGCAACTTAGGTCCATTTTTCGGCCAGGTTTTGAGTAAACCGGTTTCTTTGGAAACATCGGTGCGATCCGGTCCGCGCCATTGAGGCCAATCTCCCGCCAATGCCGATGCCGACCACCAGGCGAAGACCGCTGCTATCAAGAACAAGTCACGTGGTTTTCATCGTTGCCTCGAAAAACATTCATGCGGGTCGTTTTACACCTATCTTATTGATCGCTCGAACAAGCGAGTTATTCATCAAATGATCGGTTAGCAAGTGGCTGAGCGACGACCAGGTATGAGCCAATGAAATCGGCCTGCCTGGCTCTCCAAGTCAACCGCGCGGGCGAATCTTCCGGCGATAGTATTCACGAACTTCGTTGAGAAACCCGATGACGTAAGGCTCCCGGTAATCAGCATAAGTCCAGGGCCAAGGTGCGAATGACTTCGCCTGAAAACGCAAAGTCACTTCAGCATAGATTCCTTGCGACAAATAGATTCGATGTGCCTGGTTTTTCGTAGTCGCCAGCATGAATTTGCCGAGGGTCAGGATGCCGGGATCGAGATTAAGCGGTCGGTCCTCCGGAAACTCGGCGCTGGCGGCGAATTCCTTTTCCAAATCATTGGTACGCAATTTGATGTTTGCGAGGTGGTCGGGCGGCACCAGTTCCTCGAAAGCCAGAAGTTGTTTTTGCAAATTCGGCCCCATCGTTCCCTGGTAATAATCGGTCTGCGTAAAAGCGAACGGTTCTCCAGCCAGGGCAATCGGCCCGAATTCCGTGCTCAGCCTGTGCCTCGACCATGCAAGCGCTTCGTCATATCGGCTGAAAACAGCCACCACAAGCATTGCCGGTTCGGGTAGCATCGGCTCCGCCATGACATCGATCAATCCAATTGTTCGGGGGATTTCTTCGGCGTTGGGATTGCTGTGGATGAATCGTCGCCCAGTTTGCTGTCGGCAGCGGCGTCGAGTTGCTTTGAACCGTCGTTGTCGCTTCGCTCGCTTTCTGCTTCCTTCTGATCGAGAGAATCTCTCTTCGCGGCGCGCAAACTGGCAGACGACTCATGCAACTTGACAGCAATTTCACCCACAAGAGGCATCTCCTCTTTCGGATCGCCGGTGGCTACCGGGTGGCGCAAAAAATGATACAGCAAATATGCCGCTACTAGCAGAATGCCGAGCAGAATCAACGCGGGGCGAACGGCGTCGATTTCTCGCTCTATGCTCACGATGAATTCCCGAAATTGGTCACCGAACCAGAACGACAAGGTGAAAAGCAGCGTGACGCCCGGAACCGCGTAGATGCCGTCCGCCAGAACGAAACGGGGAATACGGCATCCTGGACACACCGGCCATGATGAAGATCGGGCTGCGTATGGTCGGCAAGAATCGGGCAAACAAGAGCACCAATACGCCGTACTGTTTGAAATTCTCTTCGATGCGTTTTTTCTTTTCGTCAGGCAACAATTTCCTGACCCACTTTTTTTCCAGAAGTCGCTGCCCAAAGAACCGTCCCATCAAATACAAGAATGTGTCGCCAATGACGACGGCGACAATGCACAAAGGCAGCATGATCCACCAGCGCAACGTCGCTCCTGTCGGTCCATCGAACATCGGCAGGTCGGGATCGGCCGACGCGTGGCCCACCATGACCCCCGCTGCCACGATCGGCAACTCCTCCGGTATCGGTGCGCCCAGCCCGGTCGCTATGATCAACAAAAAAATGACCACGTAGGCATATAGTGCCGAATCTTCCATGCCGTTTCCTCGCGACTTTTCTGGCTATTCGAAAAACTATTATGGATCACGGCTTCGAGTCGTGAAAGGACAAACGGGGCCAGTTCGCCTGGACCTCTTTCTCGTAAGGCACGGCAACCACGTTTTCGTCTCGACCTCGCGTCAGCCTTGCCCTCTCGAAACCGTTCGACTAGCCTGGAAGCAGTTCGCCTGTGGACCAGCCGACCACTTGCGAGCTGGCATTCCTTCATCTTACTGCCTGGTAGAGAGGAAAAACCGTGAGCCTGTACTTTCCCACACACGATGATTGTTCGCAGCATACGATTTTCCCCGGCGTCCGCATCCGTACTTGTTCGTGCGATAAAATGATGCTTTCCGTTGTCGAGATGGAACCCCACTCCGTCGTCGAAGAACATTCGCATCCCCACGAACAAGTCGGCATGCTGCTAAAAGGCAAGGCCGTCTTCACCATCGGCGACGAAGAAAAAATCCTCCACCAGGGCGACCTCTACCGCATTCCCGGAAATGTTCGCCATAAAGTCGTCTCCCTCGACGAACCCGTACAAGCCCTTGACATCTTTACACCGATTCGCGAAGACTACCGCTAAGCCAATCGACTCATCCAACCAGACACAGCTATCGCTTTCTCCAAACCAGGCACTTGACGAACCCCCATAGCCGCTTTGTACAATCAACACAGAGATCAAGGATCAAGCCGAAGTGGCGGAATTGGCAGACGCGCCAGGTTCAGGACCTGGTGGGGGTTAACCCCGTGGAGGTTCGAGTCCTCTCTTCGGCAATCGGAACCTTCAAACACGTCTTTGATCGTTCTGAAAATTCCCTTCTCTGCTTTTTTGCTGCCAGGTTTTCCTGTCCATCAAACGACTTGGGAGGAGCCACTGCATTCCCTTGCTCTCGACCCGAAAAGTCGTAAAAGTAGACGCCGATCGCATCGCCATCGCGCCAAGGGGCGCGGCATCCATTTCGGGAGAATCATGATATGATCCGGTTCCAAGCCAGATTGATGCTGTGGGGAAGTGTGCTTGCAGTCTGTGCCTTGCCGGGAAGGAATGTCGTCGGCCAGCAAGTAACTGGCGAAGCACAGGTCTGGCGAGTGCTTACGCTGACATGGAACGGGCCGGAAGCGGGAGAGAAAACGCACCCGAACCCGTTTCGGGATTACCGGCTTATGGTGACGTTTCGCCACGGGGACCGCAGTGTGACGATACCCGGCTATTTCGCTGCCGATGGGCGCGCCGCCGAAACCGGCGCGACAAATGGGAACCAATGGAGAGTTCATTTCATGCCCGATCGCCCGGGCGTCTGGCGTTACACGGTCAGTTTTCGCAGCGGGAAAGATATTGCATTGTCTTTGGCACCCAAGGCTGGCAGACCTCTTTTTCCTGATGGACAAACAGGCGAGATCAAAGTGGCACCGGCTCCGGCACACTCCCGCGACCCACGCGACCGAGGCAGATTGCAGTACGCGGGTAAACGCTACCTCCGCTATTCGGGAAACGGCGCCTACTTTCTTAAAGGAGGGGCTGACAGCCCCGAAAACTTCCTGGCCTATGTCGATTTCGACAACACTTACAGACTCAAAAGCAAAGCAAAAGTCGGCGACCGTCTCCACCACTATTCGCCACACCAAAAAGACTGGCGGAAAGGCGATCCCACCTGGAAGGGGGGCAAGGGAAAGGTCATCGTCGGAGCGCTCAACTATCTCGCCTCGACCGGTATGAACAGCGTCTATTTCCTCACCATGAATGTCGCCGGGGACGGCAACGACGTTTGGCCTTGGATCGAGCCGGACGTCCGCGATCGTTTCGATTGCTCGAAACTCGATCAATGGAACATCGTTTTTGATCACATGGACCGACTCGGTATCTGTCTCCACGTGGTCACGCAAGAAACCGAGAACGACCAGCTTCTCGACGCCGGCGAACTGGGACCCACTCGAAAGCTGTATTACCGCGAGTTGATCGCCCGCTTCGCTCATCATCACGGCGTTTTCTGGAATCTGGGCGAAGAAAACACGAATACCACCGCCCAAATCAAACAATTCTGCGACTTCTTTAAAAAGCTCGATCCCTACCAAAATCCCATCCTCGTGCATACGTTTCCCAATCAGAAGGAGAAAGTGTACAAGCCGCTTCTGGGCTATCCTCGCTTCGATGGCGCCTCGTTGCAGTTCAGCGACGACTGGCACCGCATTCCCTCGGTCGTCGAATACTGGGTCAAACAGTCAGCGCGAGCGGGACGCCCGTGGATTGTTTTCGTCGATGAGCCGGGGACAGCTGCCTATGGCGTCGATCCCGACCAGAAGAAAGACGGCAATCAGGATCTCGCCCGAAAAACTGCCTTGTGGGGTGCGCTCATGTCAGGCGGTTCGGGAGTGGAATGGTACTTCGGGTATAAGAATCCTCATAACGATTTGAATTGTGAAGACTGGCGTAGCCGACATCGCATGTGGGAACAAACACGACATGCGTTGACCTTTTTCCAAAACCACCTTCCGTTTGCGGAAATGGAACCGCATCCAGAGTTGCTTGTTCATGCGAAAAACCTTTGCCTGGCCAAGCCAGGCGAAGTTTACGCCATCTATTTGCCCTCTGGCGGTACGGACTCTCTGAAACTCGATGGTTTCCGCAAGAAATTCCGTGTCAGGTGGTTCGATCCTCGCCGAGGCGGTGACTTTTCCAAAGGTTCGGTCGAGAGCGTCAAGGGTGGAAGCATCGTTCAACTTGGCTCGCCTCCGCATGAGCCGACCCGGGATTGGGTGGTGTTGCTCAAAGCCGACGAATGACCGTTCGAGATCAGGCGGCGGCTGGTTCGATGTCGGCTTCGCGATGGCCAAGCGTTTGCAGAATAAACCGGGCTGCTCGAGCACAGGCGCCAGGCACTGCCACCCGGTCGCGCAAGCGGCGAAGTTGCGCACATTGTTCTTGATAGGCGGCAGGATCCGACAGCCATCTGTTGATATGTTCTGCCACCCGCATTGCCTCGCAACGATCGGTCAGGAATTCGGGAAAAATTTCCTCGTCGGCGAGCAAATTGACGAGGCTGATGAATCGACTTGTTTTGAACAAATTGCACAGTTTCAGGTCGAGCCGACCGATGCGGTATACCACTACTGTCGGCTTGAGGCGATAAAGAAGTTCCAGCCCCACGGAGCCGGAGACAGCGATACAGGCATGCGCATGGGCGATGATTTCCGCCGTCTTTCCGTGGTGCAGCTCGATCGGGAGAGAGCAGCCTCTGAGTCTGTCTGCGATTCGGCGACAGTGGTCAATTCGGTAGCAGGCGAAGGAGAAGCGCACGTCAGAATGCTTTTCGTGAATGGCAGCCGCAGCGCGAAGCAGCGTTGACAGGTTCTTGTCGACTTCCTGCGTGCGCGAGCCGGGCAATAGCCCGATCAGACGCTCGCCTCTTGCCCGCTCCCTATTCAAAAACTCCCGGTCCAACGGTTGCTGGCTCAACTCGTCGAAATACGGATGGCCTACATAATGGGCCTGCACGCCACGATCAAAGTACCAGTCTTGTTCGAACGGCAGCGTACACAGTACATGGTCCACCCAGCGTTTCATTTTCTTGACTCGCCATCCCGCCCAGCCCCAGAGTTGCGGCGGCACGAAATAAAAAACTGGAATGCCGTGAAAACGTGCTCGCCGGGCCACGATCCAGTTGAACCCTGGGTAATCGATGAGCACCACGGCGTCCGGCCGCTGGTGGCGGAAAAACCGATCGGTTTGAGAAAGCAATCGAAGAAAGACGGGGGCATTGGCGAGCACCCGCGCGAACCACATCACGGCGAGGTTGCAAAGGGGATAAAGAAGCTGGCAACCGGCGCGTTCCATCCGCTCTCCCCCGAAGCCGACAAATTCCGCCTCGGGGTGAAGCCGACGTAGCTGACGAACAAGGTTGGCACCGTGAATATCGCCGCTCGGCTCACCGGCGCTGAGAAAGATTTTCATGACTTCCCTGTCGCAGGCTGTTGTATTCCCCTAGCCTTTTGGCGGGACAGACTGACCCGGCAGAGCCGTTGGTGCCGCAACTTTGCGATACCCCAAAGCCTTCAGCACTTCGAGTACCTCGCTCCAGGTCGGAAACGGTCGGCGATTGTCGCGTTTATACTGGTCCATCGCCTTCATGAAGGCGATTTCATCCTCCGTGTAATCGCGTTCGCAAGTAGTGGGATCGACCTGGCGACGCCGTTCGGGGCCGGATTTCCCTTTGCCCTTTCGGCGGTCCACGGCTACGGGAATGTTGCGTTTGCGTCGTTCCTGTTGCACGTTCTGACTCATCGGATAAGCCTCGCCACTGAACACCATGTTTCTAGCGTAATCTGGCCGAGTGACCTGTCAAGGCGATTTGGCCTGCAACTGGATTATAGAACGAAATTACCGACCTATCTTGACAAGTCCCTCTCGATTCGTCTCGGCTTTCGTGCAGCTGCCTGCGATTCGTCTTGACTGCAATTGCCTGCCCATTTACGAAGGCACATCGGCATGAAGCGATTTCTCGCAAAGAGCGATCCTGTCATGGAAACGACGAAACGCGCCAAACCCCGCCGGCTTTCGCTGATTATCCCAGCATACAACGAAGCCGAGGTCATCGAGCAGGCCATAAGGGAAGCAGACGATGCTTTGGGCCGGCTCGCGGACGAATTCGAAATCATCGTCGTTGACGACGGCAGTCGGGATAAAACAGCGGACATCGTCGAACGCCTGCGGCAGCAGCACCGAAACGTTCGCCTTTTGCGCCATCCGGAAAATCGAGGCTACGGCGCCGCGTTGCGCACCGGCTTCCAAGCCGCTCGTTTCGATCTGGTCGCTTTCACTGACGCGGATTGCCAGTTCTATCTCGACGACCTGAGCAACTTGATCGCCCTGGCCGACCGCTTTCCCATTGTCGCCGGTTATCGGGTTGGCCGCCAGGACAGCCGCTTACGCTGTTTCTTGTCGCGCGGTTACAACTGGCTTGCTCGGCTTCTTCTGGGAACCCGGGTTTGCGACGTCGATTGTGCTCTCAAGGTATTCCGCCGAAACACGCTGCAACAGATTTTACCTCAATCGACCGGGTTTTTCGTGAACACTGAGATGTTCGCTCGCGCCAGGAAACTCGGTCTGCCCGTCGTTCAGCACGGCGTCAGGCATCGACCGCGTCTAAAAGGTCGGAGCAAAGTGTCGTTATCCGACATTCCACGAACCTTGCTGGCGTTGATTCCGTTCTGGTGGGCCCAGCTGCTCCGCTGACAGAGCCATTGCGAAGGCAAGCTGTTACCAAAGTGTGTAGCCGCCGTCGATGACAACGGCAGCCCCGGTCATATAGCTCGAGGCATCGCTGGCGAGATAGAGTGCCAGACCGGCGATTTCTTCGGGTTCTCCGAGTCGGCCCATCGGCACCATGCTTTCGAAAGTTTTCTTCAACTCGGGCATTTCCTGAAACCAGCGCCGGTTCGGTTCGGTCATGAAACCGCCGGCGGCAATCGAATTGACGGTGACGTTATAAGGAGCCCAATCGACGGCCAAAGCTTTGGTGAAATGGATCAAGGCCGCTTTGGAGGTTTCATAGGATCGGCCATAGATGCCCTTGTTGACAATCAAGCCGGAAATCGACGCGGTATTGATAATCCTGCCGGCCCGGCGTTTGACCATTTCGCCGCCGACCAGTTTGCAACAGATGAATGTGCTCGTCAGGTTGAGGTCGAGAATGCGTTGCCACTCTTCCAGGGGCATTTCTTCGGTGGGAATGTTGATTCGGCGGCCGCCGACATTGTTGATCAAGATGTGGATCGGGCCCAAATCGGCAAGCGCCTTGCGGCACATTTTCTCAGCTTCCGCCGGCTGACCAACGTCGGCGCGAATGACATCGACCCGTCGGCCGAACGCTTGAAGCTCACCCGCCGCCTGATCGAGCGATCCCTGGTCGCGGCCAACCAGAATCAAGTCCGCGCCAGCTTCCGCCAGGGCGCCAGCCATCGCCCGGCCAAGTCCCCGGCTTCCCCCCGTGATCAATGCTCGTTTGCCATCCAGTCGAAACTGTTGCAGTACGCTCATCATCCCTCGCAGGCAAAAGTCGAAAATGTCCCCAAGGCGTCGTCGCAAAGGAGCGGATGCGGCCAGGGCCGTGTCGCCGCGACTTCATGGCTTTCGATTGTACGGGACGAAAACGGCGTCTGCAAATCTCCGAAGCCTTTCGGCTCCAGAAGGCATTGCTCCGCCGGCGAGCAGCAGGCAGGTCATGCTGTTTGCCGAAGTTGAGTCTTGTCGGAATGGTCGCAAATGAACTCTAGCAGCCGCTCCCAGGCATCCGCATTGGCCGGCACCAAGGCGCTGATGTTGTCGAGAGCGTCCAAAAGGTCGCTCGCCGAGGAGATGCCGTTTTCCTCGTCGGCAAGCTTTTCGATCAACTCGACCAACGCCGACGGCGCCTTGGTTCGTGGGCGCGAGCGGGAAGCCGAGTTCAACCATTCCCTGGCGAGAATGCCGAGTGCCCGAAGCTCGTCGGCGGTTGACTGCTCCGCGCCGCGCAATTCATCTGGCAATAGCCAGGTGGGATCGCCGAAACAGGACAGTTTCAAGATGCCATCGCCGTTGAGATGCAAAGCGGCAGGGTGAAGTCGGCCGTAACGTTGACCACTTTGATGAAGAGCTTGCAGCCCAAGGGCTGCTTGCGTCAACAGCCGATAGCACACGCCTGGAGCCGAAGCTCGGTCCGCCCATTCCGTGGCGGGCAAGCCAGTAAGCCATTCCTGCAACACAGCTGGCCGGCCGGTAATCTCCAACACTTCGTAGGTCGCGGCCACATGCGGATGTTGCACGGAAGCGGCCAAAGAGAAACATCGGCGAAATTCTTCGGCTCGGTTTGCGTCTGCCGCTTCCGCTTCGGCCAAGTGCCGTAACAGAACATGCCCCTTGTCAGCCGGTCGGCGAGGATCGAAGACCCGATAGACCGTTTCTTTCGACGTGACGCGTAGCCGATCTACGACGCGAACCGGCCCCAGCATCAGCCCGTCCAAATTGCCGGCTTCGATCAGGGCAAGTTGATATAAAGTGACATGACCACTGGCCAGCAGAACCTGACGCAGGCTGCGCCGTTGCCGGCTTGCTTCGACAAGGAGCGCCGTCAGAGACCTCTCGTCGATCAAACCATGCGATTGCAACAACTCGCCGAGACGTTTGTCGCCAGGCTCGATCTCCGTCATCGGGAGGATTGCGGAGTTGGCCTGCGGTTCGGTTGCCGAACCGACTTCCGGCTCGTACTCCCTGGCCAGTTCGCGCAGTTTTTGCCGATACCACTCGCGCATGTCGTTCAAATGGCGATCGACTTCGCTTCGTTTTTCCGCAACTTCGCGTTGTTGGACTTCGAGTTCCTGCTCCTTTTCGGCCAGTCGAGCCGTGGTGGCGGCGATGCGTGATTCGTCCGCTGCCAGCGAACGCTTTAGATCACTGACCTGGCCCTGCCAGGCGATAACCTGTTGCCGGAAACCGGCCACCGCCAGCCGGTATTCATCACGGGCCTTGAGAAGTGTCGCCGCTTGTTGCTGTAATCGACTTGCTTCCTCCTGCACCTGTCCGCGAAGATTCTCCAAGTCTTCCTGTCGCTGGCGGGCGTAGGCATGCAATTCTTCAAGGTGTTCGCTAAGGCGTTCGCGAGCGGCAGCTAGTTTGTCCGCAGCTGTTTGGGTTGTCAGTTCCAGTTCGGGCAAAGTTTCCTGCAATTCGAGCACCTCGTGACGCAGCGCTTCCAGTTCGCTTCGTGCTTGGGCCAGTCGATCTTCCTGCTCACGGCGTTCCGACTCCCATTGATACCGTTCCTGGGCGAGGAACTTGCGGGCGCGAGCGATCTTCTGGCCTGCTTCTTTCAGCCTTTCGACATGGCGACAGACTTCTTCTTCGCGACGAGCGAGGCCTTCTTGCAACGCCTCGACTTCTTTTGTTTTGGTTTCGATTTGCCGTTGCAGTTCCGAAAGACGTTGCTCGGCCAATTTCTGTTCCTCAGCGATGGCGGCCCGTTGCCTTTCAAAGGCTTCGAGTTCTTCCGCCTGTTTGCGCGCCTGTTCGGATAGCTGCTTCTGTCTTTCTGCCAGGTCCTCCGAACGACGGCGCAATTGCTCTTGCAGCGCTGCCCGCGCCTGCTCCGAATGCGCCAACGCGGCTTCTCGTTCGCGCAGGGCTTGCCGTTCGCTCGCCAGCCGCTGTTGCATCTCGACAAGTTGCGCGGACCGGATTTCTTGCAGGCTGGCTTCCTCGGATTGCCGGGCGGCGATCGCGTCCAGTTCCTGTGCCCGACGCTGCAAACGTTGTTCTTCCGCGGCCAGTTTCTCTTCCGTCTGCCGTTGGTTGGCGACGATCCTGGCGATTTCTTCTGCCCGTCTTTCCAGTTCCTTGCGTTCCTCTTCGAGTTGGCTCTTTTGCAATTCCAGTTCGCGGCGCAGCTCCCGGCATTCATCAATTTTGGCACGGAGCTCGGCCTCCGCTTCGTCTTGTCGGCGGCGCTGGTCGGCCAGTTCCTGCTCTTCGCGCTGCAAGTCCTGTTGAGCTTGTTGCAAGCGGTTGTGCAGCTGGGCCACGGCCGCCTGTTGCCCTTCGAACGCATGCAAACGGTCGGCAAGCTGGCGTTCCTGCTCTTCGCAGCGAGCCCGTGCCTGCCGCAACTCCTGCTCGCGCTGGGCCAACTCGTCCGCCTGGGCACACAGTCGGCCGTGCCATTCGTGTAATTGCTTTTCCTGCTCCTCGACGTCTCGTTTCTGGGCTTCCAGGTCTTGTTCTCGACGTTCCACCTCGCCAAGACGCAGCTGCAGCTGTTGTTCGCGCTTCTCCAACTCCCCGCGAGCGCGATCCAAGCGGACCAGGTCAGCCCGATACTCCGCCTGTTGTTCTTCAAGCGTTTGCCGCTCTTCGGCGATCTGGCATTCCCGTGCCCGGCATTCTTCCCGACTGATCTCCAACAACTCCAATTGCTCCGCAACCCGACGTTCCCGCTTTTCCAGTTCTTCCAAACGGGCGTCTAAACGAGTTATTGGATCGACTTTTTCCGCCGAGTCCTCCGCCTTCGTTGCATCGACCTGCTTGCGTCTCTTTTCTTCCTCGTCGAAGAGCCTTTTCCGTTCCTGGAGCTTCAAAGCCGCCCGATTGATAGCTTCTTGAAACCCCGCCAGACGATCACGCCGCTCCCGATATCGTTCGAATAGTTCCTGCCGCAAATCCGCCAATTCCTGACGAAACGCCTCCACTTCTTCTTGTTGCTTCTGTAATCGAGCGGCTTGCTCTTCCAGCGCTTGACGCTGGCGAGAGACGTCTTCCAACTGTTGGTTGAGTTCCCGCTCACGCAGCGACAGCCTTTCTGTGACGAAACCGCCGACCGGCAACGGCGGCACAAAGACCTGTCCCTGGCAATCGCCGAAGGCGATTCGGTCGCCGTCGGCCAGTCGGGCTTCCTTGGTGGGACGACCATTCAATAACACCGGATAGGAACTAGTCAGCTGCCGCAGCCGGACTTCCCCGTCCGCCCAGCTTATCAGGCAGATCACGGGTGGCAGATCGCGTCCAGGCAAACGCAAATCGCAGCCGACGACACTCCCGATCAGGAACCCACCGGGGGAAATGGTGTACGTGAAAGGACCGGCCCCAGCTTGCCTTAATTCCAAGCGAACGACGGCAGTGGAGTCCGACGAACATGCAGAATGGAGGTCGGTTTCGGCCATCCTGGCAACCTGCAACATTTGCGTGAATCCATTCGCCATGCTCTCCGCGCACAGCAGCAAATGCCGATTGGACACAATTCGCTGAAATTTTGAAAGACGTATCTTCTTAAACGGCCGAATGGGCGACCACAAATCGCCCAGTTTTTCTCGCTGACACGACCGCCAGCAACAAAACACCGTCAGTTGACGGTCCTTCTCAACGCGCTGCCGCCCCACTGTTCGCCGATAACACCGTTTGCTGACGGTCCCCTCGGTTCGCATACACCGTCAGTTGACGGTGGAGATAAGCTGCACAAAACAGCTAAAAATTTCCTTGACAATGCCTGCCGCTGTTTCGCGCGCACTGAAACTCCCCGGACAGTCCCAGGCAGGCATCCCCGATACCGCACCGACCAGCCAACGATCGAGCGATCGCCCGCGAAATAAATTAACTGGTCTGCGCCATTTCTAGAAGTTATACTCGGTTAGATTTTTCGAGAGCCGTCATCGTCTTATCTCCGTTCCGATCGGAAGGGTAGTGTCATGAACCATCATCCCCTTATCCGTGCCCGGTCTGCGTTTACGCTGATCGAATTATTGGTGGTCATCGCCATTATTGGCGTCTTGATCGCGTTGCTGCTGCCGGCGGTGCAAAAAGTACGCGAAGCGTCCAACCGTATCGTTTGTGCCAACAATCTCAAGCAATTGTCCACAGGTTGTCAGAACTATCACGATCAGCACGGTCAGTTCCCCGTTGCTGTCTGGATGCGAAGCGGCGTCGACCCTCGCTACGCCAATCAGAATTTCGGACCGAATTGGGCCGTCATCATCCTCCCGTACATCGAACAGGAAAACCTGTACAAGCCGATTGCCTCCAGCGTCGAAAGCTACATGAGCACAGGGAGTTCCGCCTGGCGGAGTGTTCGAAGCCAAAGGATTAAGATCTTCGAATGCCCCTCGGACCAGAATCACGGTTCTCCCTGGAACGGAGCTGCCGGTCCGGGTTGGGCAAGGGGTAACTACGGCTGCAACGCCGGTGGCATTCACCAGCCCGACAGCCTCGGCTGGACCAGTACAAGGGACGGCAGAAGCCCGACCAGTAACTACACACAATCCTGGGTCGGTATTCCGAACAGCACGCCTGCTGGCGGCGTCATGTGCATCAACTGGGGTGCCCGCCTGATCGACTTGACCAATCAAGATGGGGCGGCTCATACCATTTTGCTAAACGAACTGCGAATTGGCGCTCATCTGAGTGCGGCCGATCCACGCGGAACGTGGGCAGCCGGCTTTCCTGGCGCCAGCGTCACTTCTGCTGGTTGGACTTGGGATTGCACCGGTCCAAATAACAACAATCCAAACGCCGACGATTGTCAGGGATGTATCAATGCGCCGCAGGACGGAATGGGGGCCTGGCAGCCGTGCCCGTTTCAACAGGCGACCGCACGAAGTCGGCATCCTGCTGGTGTCAACTCCGCTTTCTGCGACGGCAGCGTTCGTTTCATCAGCAACGATGTCAGTCAACAAACGTGGTGGTTCATGAACGCCCGCGACGACGGCTTCGCCTATGTTCTACCCTGACAAGCGCGGAGGCATGAAAGTGAGACATTCCCTTATTAGCACGACTTTTCTGTGCGTTGTTGCGCTGTTCTTGCCGGGTTGCGGCAAGGGAGAAGTGACGATAAAAGGCAAACTATTGCGCGACGGCAAGCCGATCCAAGTCGACGGATCGACTTATGTCACTGTGATGTTTGCGGCGGAACCGCAGGGAAAATCCTTTGCCGCTACCTTCGACCACAAGACCAGCCAATATGAGGTGAGATTGCCTCCCGGAAAATATCGCTCGATTGTCCATGTCATGGACGGAACGACGCAAGCTCCTCCACCGCCGGGAAAAGGCGGGACGAAGGTGTATGAGTTCACGGCCAATCAGGAATTGGACCTTGAAGTTCCTTGATGTGTTTCTCATTCGTACGAAAGAATCGCTGGCCCGTAGTTCTTTCAGGGCTTTTCGGCATCGCTCTCGGTCTTAGCGTCTGGTGGTTGGTTGCGAAACGCGATTCGGGCGATCCGCGCCTGCGGGCCTTTGTCTATCACTTGCCGCCGGTCCCCGTCGTTTTCACGTCGCGAACCGAGCCGTGCAGCCTGTTGGCTGCGGCGCCTGAAGCAACAGGTTACACCTATCCCGGCACAAGACTTTGGGCCGCACGGGAAGGCAGATTGCGACTGCTGACAGAAGACGGCAACGTTATCGAACTTACCTGGGGTAAAAAGTTGCCGGACGGCCAGACGCTCATCGACGTCATGAGCCCGTGTGTTTCGCCCGACGGACGGAGAATCCTTTTCGCGGGCCGAAAGGGGGGAGATGACCACGGTCATTTTCGCCTTTACGAAATCGGCATCGACGGTTCTGGTCTGCAACAACTCACTGGCGGCCCGGAGGACGCCGGCTGCACCGCTTTGCCGCCAATGCGCTTCGGGCCAGACGGCCAGTCTCTGCTGCCTCCCGATGAACGCCGGCGAATCGACTACGATGACGTCGATCCGGTTTATCTCAACACCAGCGGCCACGCGATCGCCTTTGTCTCTAGCCGGATTCCCGATCTCGGCAGAAACCATTCGAGGCGGGCGACAACGCTGTGGATCATGAACGGCGACGGTAGCCAAAAAAAACCAATAACAGCCAATCGAAACAACGACCGCTGGCCCTGTCTGATGGCCAGCAACTATCTTGCCTTCAGCTTGTGGAGCCGAAATCCGACCGTGATTGCCGCCGACGAACGCAGCGTCGTGCCCGTCACGGAAGTGGATGGTGCCTCGGTCACTAAGCCACCGGATATCTGGATGGCTGCCTTTCGCCAAACGATTGGCTCCCAGTTTGGTGCCTTGGTCAAGGCTCGGGTTCCGGTCTGGCGGCCTCGGCCTCTTTTCAATGGCCGGATTGCTTTCATGACGTGTTCCACGGCCTCGCATGAAGGGAACCAATCCGACAACCAGCTTGTTTATGAGGTCATGCAGGCGCCGCCAGGCTTGATCGAGAATGTGCCAAGTGCGCTCCCGGCAGGAAAAAAGTTGCCACGGCAACGCAGCAACAATCTGTATTACGGGCCACGGCGAGACTCCGAGGGGAGGCGTCTCAGTGTGGTGACACCAGGCCCATGTCCAGATCACTTCGTGCTGCTGAGTGCCGCCCCGGTCAAGAACCAGAACATCGTTCGCCCGGGTGACTATGCCCTTTACCTCGCCGACGATGACTGGTCGAAAGGCGCCGAAACGTTTTCCTCTGCCGAAAACGCCAATCTGCGCCTGTTGTTCGATGATCCGGACTACGTCGACTCCGAGCCTGTGGCGGTTTACGTTCGGGCTATCGATGACTGGAGCAACGTACCCAAAGCCAGACCGATACGGGACGCACCGAACAGATTGAAGATGACCGATGGTGAAGTTTACCAGGGACCGCTCGGCCAGGTCTTCAATGCCGACATTTATGCCAACGAGGTTCGGCAGGTTCCCGGCCAGTGGACGGATAAGGGTGAACATCCGATCTTCGATCGTCCGCCAGTGGGAAGCATCGAGAAAATTCGCTTTTACGCATCGTTCCGCGATCGTTTCGACGATCCCGTTCGTCCGCGTATTCCTGGCATCTGGCGGGAAATCATCGAACAGCCCGTCAAGGAGGGAGCCTTCGGCGGTTGGCTTCCAGCGGGGATTCCGCTAGTGCTCGCTGGAGTCGGTGCCGATGGCCGCATTGTCCGCTGGCAAACGCCTGCCGCCGATTCGGAAGGACAAAGCGCTACTTTCTACGCCTACGCTGGCGACCATTACAGTTCCATACCTCCCCAAGAAGGTGTCTTTTGTATAGGCTGCCATCCAGGGCATTCCACCCTTGCCTCCTCTGAGCATCGCCATGCTGAACGCTTAAATCCCAACCGCCGCTGAAAGAAACGGATAGCGGCAAAAATCCCCTCATTTTTCGAGATTCTCGCGTCACCAATCATTGACGAAAAAGTCAAGATTAATAGAATGAGGATGGGACGTGACATGATGGTGCTCTATGAAGATTACATCCCAAGAGGAATATGGCCTTCGGTGTCTGCTGCAAATCGCCCGAGCAAATGGGGAATCGCTCACCATCCCTGAAATTGCAGCCAGCGAAGGCTTGTCGGCAGCATATGTCGGCAAACTGCTGGCGATCCTGCGCCACGCTGGCTTGATCGATAGCGTCCGTGGACGTTCGGGAGGCTATCGTCTGGCTGCCCCGGCGGCTGAGATCGGCTTGAGCAGAGTCCTAAAGGCATTGGGAGAACCACTTTATGGTGCACCATCGTTTTGTGAACGCCACGCCGGTTCAGAAACCGACGGGGAATGCGTTCATTTGAGCGGCTGTACCTTAAGGACTCTTTGGCTGACGCTCGAACATTGGATCGGACAATTGCTCGATCAAATTACCTTGGCCGATTTGATCCAGAATGAAGACGATCTCGCCGAGGTTTTGCGCACCCGTTTGAGCGAAATCCTCAACAGCCAAACCGCGCCGCTCTTGTCGCTGAAATTGACAAATTGATCTGTCGGCTAAGGAGTGGAACGAGGAATTATGTCAACTGCTACGAGCACCATTCAGGAATTCGCCAACCGCGAATATCGCCACGGTTTCGTCACCGAGATCGAAGCCGATACCTTGCCTCCTGGCTTGAACGAAGACGTCATCCGCGCCATTTCGGAAAAGAAGAACGAACCGAAATTCCTGCTTGAATGGCGCTTGAAAGCTTATCGCCATTGGACCAAGATGAAGGAGCCTAAGTGGGCTAATGTTCATTATCCGCCTGTCGATTTCAATGCCATCAGTTACTACTCGGCTCCCAAACCGAAAAAACGCCTGAACAGTTTGACAGAAGTCGATCCGGAATTGCTCGCCACCTACGAAAAACTGGGGATTTCGCTAGAGGAGCAGAAGCGGCTGTCCGGCGTGGCTGTCGATGCCGTCTTCGACAGCGTCTCCGTAGCCACGACTTTCAAGGACAAATTGGCGGAGATGGGCATCATCTTTTGTTCCTTCTCTGAGGCTGTCCAAAAACATCCCGACCTCGTCCAGCAATACCTCGGCTCGGTCGTTCCGCCTACCGACAACTTTTACGCGGCTTTGAACTCGGCTGTCTTCAGCGATGGTTCGTTCTGCTACATCCCTCGCGGCGTACGCTGCCCAATGGAACTATCGACGTATTTCCGTATCAACGCCGCCAACACGGGACAATTCGAGAGAACCTTGATCATCGCCGAGGAAGACTCCTACGTCAGCTACCTCGAAGGATGCACCGCGCCCATGCGGGACGAGAACCAGTTGCACGCCGCGGTCGTCGAACTGATCGCGGCTGGAGATAACGCCCAGATCAAATATTCCACCGTCCAGAACTGGTATCCGGGAGACAAAGAAGGCCGGGGGGGAATCTACAATTTCGTCACCAAGCGCGGCGCTTGTCGGGGACGTCGATCCAAAATCTCCTGGACGCAGGTGGAAACCGGTTCGGCGATCACCTGGAAATATCCCAGCTGCATTCTTCAAGGAGATGAATCGATCGGCGAGTTCTACTCGGTCGCCCTGACAACCAATTACCAGCAAGCCGACACCGGCACCAAGATGATCCATATCGGGAAAAACACGCGCAGCACGATCGTGTCGAAAGGGATTTCTGCAGGCCATGGGCAAAACACGTATCGAGGGCTGGTCAAGATCATGAAAGGCGCGGCAAACGCCCGGAATTATTCGCAATGCGACTCGCTGCTTTTGGGCGACAAGTGCGGCGCTCATACCTTCCCCTATTTGGAGGTCCGCAACGCGTCGGCTAAGGTCGAGCACGAGGCGACCACGTCGAAAATCGGTGAAGACCAGATTTTTTACTGCCGACAGCGAGGCATTTCCGTCGAGGACGCCATCGGCCTGATCGTGAACGGCTTCTGCAAGGAAGTCTTCCGCGAGTTGCCCATGGAATTCGCTGTCGAAGCCCAAAAGCTGCTCGGCGTCAGTCTCGAGGGGAGTGTCGGTTGATCCAGGCCGGCAACTTCGCCGACAGCGCTTACGACGAATGGAAAGGCCATCGTGAATCGAGGCAGCGCATTGCCTCCCTTTGCCCGGTACGGTTCGCGATACGCGGCAACCGGGTCGAAAACGGTATCAGCAGTCTGAAGGAACGATTAACCCGAACTGGAAAGCAATGTTAACGATCTTCAATTTGCATGCCAAAGTCGAGGACAAACCGATCCTCAACGGCGTGAGCCTGAAAGTCAAGGCGGGAGAAGTCCACGCGATCATGGGCCCGAACGGTTCGGGCAAGAGCACCCTCGCTGGAGTTCTGGCCGGCCGCGACATCTACGAAGTCACCGAAGGCGATGTCTTGTACAACGGCAAGAATCTGCTTGAAATGGAACCCGAGGAACGGGCACGCGAAGGCGTCTTTTTGGCCTTCCAGTATCCTGTCGAAATCCCCGGAGTCAGCAACACCTATTTCCTCAAAGCGGCTCTCAACGCCATTCGCAAGCACCGTGGCGAACCCGAACTCGACGCCATGGAGTTCCTCGAGCTGGTTCGGGAAAAAATGAAATTGCTCCGCATGGATGAAGAACTTCTGAAACGCCCGGTCAATGAAGGTTTTTCTGGCGGAGAGAAAAAACGCAACGAAATCTTTCAAATGGCGGTCCTGGAACCGAAGCTGGCGATTCTCGATGAAACCGACTCCGGTCTGGATATCGACGCCTTGAAAATCGTCGCGGACGGCGTCAACTCGTTGCGCGACCCCAATCGAGCCATGCTGGTCATTACCCACTACCAGCGATTGTTGAATTTCATCGTACCCGACAAAGTGCATGTCCTGGCCGGCGGACGGATCGTCAAGTCGGGAGGCAAGGAACTGGCGTTGAAGCTGGAAAAGGAAGGTTACGGTTGGATTGAGAACGGACACCAATGATCGACCTGAATGAAGGAAAAGCCGCTTTTCTTAATGACTTCGAGCGACAGGAAGCGTTTCTTTCCCGCTTCGGATCGAAGGGATTGCACGACCTGCGCCGATCGGCCCTGTCCCGCTTCGAGGAATTGGGGTTTCCGTCGCCGAGCGAGGAAGAATGGCGGTTCACGCCTCTGGGGCCGTTGACGAAAATCCCGTTCCAGCTTAGCCCGAATGGGATCAGCCAACGCGAGTCGGAGGTCGCCGAGCGTTTGCAGCCAATGGGCATTGCTCCGCCGGATGCGGTTCTGCTGCTCAACGGTCGTTGTGCCCGCCCGCTGAATTCCGCCGGGCTGCCTGAAAACGCCTGCGTTCAGCCCTTGTTACTGGCGCTTTCGGAAAAGCAAGAATTCGTCGAACGCCATTTGGGCCGCTACGCCAGTTTTGAGACGCACCCTTTCACGGCTCTGAATACTGCTTTTATTGGCGACGGCGCTTTCGTCTATATCCCCAAAAACACGACGGTAACCAAACCGATTTTCCTTGTTTACTGGTCGCAGTCGAGCGGCGAGCCGACCGTGACCCACCCGCGCACGTTGATCGTCGCGGAAGAAAGCAGTCAGGCGACGATCGTCGAAGTCTTTCTCGGCCGGCCGAACGATGTCTATTTGACCAACGCCGTGGCGGAAGTCGTTTGCGGGCCAAACGCCTCGATCGACTATTACAAAATTCAGGATGAAAGCAAGGAAGCATTTCACGTCCATACGCTGCAAGTACAGCAAAGCCGCGACAGCACCTTTTCGTCTCATGCTTTTGCCTTCGGCTCGGTTCTGGCGCGCAACGAGATCAACTCCGTCCTTGACGACGAAGGGTGTTCGTGCACCCTGAACGGTTTGTACTTCGCCAGCGGCCATCAATTGATCGATAACCACACGCGCATCGAGCACGCCAGGCCGCACTGTTCGAGCCACGAATTATACAAGGGCATCCTCGATGGTCATGGTCATGGCGTCTTCAACGGCCGCATCCATGTGCATCCCAATGCCCAGAAAACAGACGCCAAACAGACGAACATGACACTGCTGTTGTCCGATGATGCAGTCATCCATTCGCAACCCCAGCTGGAAATATTCGCGGACGATGTCAAGTGCACGCACGGCGCCACCATCGGCCAACTCGATGCCGACGCGCTTTTTTATCTTCGCACACGCGGCATTGGCAAAGAGGAAGCACGTAGCCTGCTGACTTACGCTTTTGCCAACGACATCATCCAGCGCGTGCGCGTCGACCTCGTGCGTCGCCAACTCGAAGCCTTGTTTTTGCATCGCCATCAGCCCACCGGCGGGAGGACGACATGAACGTGCCGATTTCGCCGCTTGCCAACGCACGGGAAACCGATGCCTCGTTCCCTGTCGAGGTCTACCGCCGCGATTTCCCGATCCTGGCGAAGACCGTCAACGGCAATCCCCTGGTCTACCTCGACAGCGCCGCCACTTCGCAAAAACCCCGCACCGTTTTGGAAACGATCGAACGCTATTACACCGAGTTCAATGCCAACGTGCATCGCGGCGTCCATTGGCTGAGTGAGCAGGCGACCCGCCTGTACGAAGACGCCCGCGGCAAATTGCAGAGATTCATCGGAGCAGCGGAAGCCCGCGAAATCATCTTCGTCCGCGGCGCTACCGAAGCGATCAATCTGGTCGCCCAGTCCTTCGGACGAACCCGACTCCAGCCAGGCGACGACATCATCGTTTCGCACATGGAGCACCATTCCAACATCGTCCCCTGGCAGATCCTTTGCGAGCAAACCGGTGCCAACCTCCGCGTCATTCCGATCGACGACGCCGGCGAATTGCAGATCGATGCGTTCGAACGAATGTTGTCGCCCCGAACAAAGATCGTCGCCATTGTCCACGTATCCAATTCGCTCGGCACCGTCAATCCGGTCGAGCGGATCATTCGCTCGGCCCATCGCGAAGGTGCCCGCGTCGTTCTCGACGCCGCTCAGTCGGTGCCGCATATGCCCATCGACGTGCAATCGCTGGACTGCGATTTCTGCGTCTTTTCCGGACACAAAATGTATGGACCGACCGGCATCGGCGTCCTGTATGGAAAAGCGGAATGGCTCGAAGCGATGCCTCCTTATCAAGGGGGAGGCGACATGATTCGATCGGTCACATTCGAAAAGACCACATACAACACGTTGCCCTATAAATTCGAAGCAGGTACGCCCCACATCGCCGGAGCTATCGGGCTTGGTGCCGCGGTCGATTATCTCAATTCCATCGGCATGGAATCGATCCGACGCCACGAACAGGAGCTTTTGAGTTACGCCCACAGCAGGCTGCAAACAGTTGGAAACGTGAAAATCATCGGCAATGCGGCCAAAAAGGCGGCCGTCATTTCTTTCGTGCTCGATGATGTTCATCCGCACGATGTCGGCACGATCCTTGACCAACAGGGAATCGCCGTTCGCACCGGGCACCACTGCTGCCAGCCTGTTATGGATCGTTATGGGATTCCGGCTACGGTTCGGATGTCTCTCGGTTTGTACAATAACACGGAAGATATCGACGCACTGGTACGCGGCCTCGAAGTGGTCCGCCAAGTTTTTGGAATAGCGAATGTCTGATTTGCGCGAACTCTACCAGGAAGTTATCCTTGATCACCACAAGAAGCCGCGAAACTTTCGTCGACTCGAAGGGGATGTTCGTCGTGTGGAAGGTTACAATCCACTGTGCGGCGATCGCTTCACCGTCTATTTGCAGATGGAAGGCGACATCGTCAAGGACGTCGCCTTCGAAGGAAGCGGTTGTGCGATTTCGACAGCCTCCGCCTCCATGATGACGGAAAGTGTCAAAGGGAAAACCAGGGCCGAAGCTGAGGATATGTTTCAAAAGTTCCATGCACTGCTGACCAGCCCGCAAATCGATACGACGGGCTTGGGCAAACTGGCGGTTTTCGCTGGCGTACGCGAGTTCCCTGTACGAGTGAAATGTGCCACGCTGGCCTGGCATACGTTGCACTCGGCACTACAAGGAAAGGAAGAAACGGTATCCACCGAATGAACGAGCAGGCACACAACACGAATCAGCAACAATCCCCTTCGTCGGCGGCTTCTTGTGAATCGCCGGCGTCGGTCGAGGAACAAATCGCACAAGCCGCCAAAATCCAGGATTTGCAGGCGAAGATCATCGACGTTTTGCGCACCTGCTATGATCCAGAGGTGCCGATCAATATCTACGAAATGGGGTTGATCTACGGAGTGGACGTGCGTGGAGACGGTTCGGTCGAGATTCGCATGACGTTGACTTCGCCGATGTGCCCGGTGGCAGGGAGTTTGCCTGGCGAAGTCGAGAACAAAGTCAGGGCCATCCAAGGGGTCGCAGCGGTAAAAGTCGAATTGGTTTGGGACCCGGTGTGGACGCCGGACCGCATGTCGGAAGCGGCCCGGCTTCAACTCGGCATTTTCTAGTCCCGTTATTTCTCAGCTCGAAGCCAAATCAAGCCTCTTTCCCTTGGCGTTGGTCGGGATCATGTCGCCGTCGGGAACTTCGCTCGACGTGGGATCGAACCAGCTGTCCTGGAAAACGATGCGTTGCTGTTTTCGCATGGCCTGGTTGGCCGTCAAAGCGATGATGGCATCCGCCATGGCTACATAGCCGTTGCAACGCGGTTCACGACGCCAGCGGCGACGCTCTTCGTCGGATTGCGCTTCCTGATGACGGCGAATGCAGTAGGCGAAATGTTCCATTTCCTCGCGATAGCCCCGGCTAACAGGGCCGGTGGTCCGGCCAGGTGCGGTTTGACCGCTCGCAGCCACTTCCGCCGGGCCGGTCGTCGACGATGAATCGAGAATCGGTTGGTTCTTGTTCAAGGTGACGACTGTGGCCGCTGTCGACCGCGCTGGTCCCGAGTCTTTCTTGTTGGGATCGCGCTCGGTCCAAAGCATAGCCGTCTGCTCGCTTTCCACGATCAAGGTGCCCCGCGTTCCCATGACGCATTCGCCGTAATTCTCGAAGGAATTGGTGTTGATCGACGAATAGGTGACGACCACGATGTCATCCTTGTTTTTGACCTTGGCGGTGTTGTTGCCGTTCTTGTCTTTGACGTAATAATCGGGTCCGGGGAACTCAAAGGTACAAAAGACGTGGTCTTCGATTTCGCGGTCATCGGTGTAGAAATATTTGCCGCCGACGCCGGTGACGGCCAAAGGATGGACTTTGCCGAGAAAGATGCTGCAGGCGTCGAGCTGGTGCGAGCCGAGTTCCGCCATAAGACCGCCGCCGGTTCGCTGGTAGAGCCGCCAGCGAACCAATTCCTCCATGCTCTTGTAATCCCATTTTTCCAATTCGTTGGCCAGAGCTTTGGCGTCTTCTTCAGGAATGGATTTTCTCCAGCTGTCACGCAATTCGCCGGGGATGATTCGGCCTTTCTTGTCGACACGAGGCCAGGTGTTATTGCGATGCCACAAGGCGCGGATGTGTTTGATGTCGCCAAGAACGCCGCTCTTGATCACCTCGACGGCTTGAGCATAAAGGAGACTGTAGTGCCTCTGGTGGCCGATGGTCAAGATGCGGTCATTTCGCTCGGCTGCTTTGATCATCTCTTTGCATTGGTTGATATTCCAGGCCATGAGCTTTTCGCACAAGACATGCTTTTTGGCGTTGAGGCAGTCGATGGCTACCGGAGCGTGCAAATGCAAAGGCAAGGCGATGACGACGGCTTCGATCTCCGGCTCGCTGGCCAGCATTTCTTTGTAATCGACATAGACTTTGATCCGGCTGGCGGCGTCTTTGCCGTAGATGCGGTTGAAACCTTTGCGCGGGCTCGTCGGTTTGGAGTCGCCCTCGAAAATGCGCTTGCGTTGCGTTGGCCGAATGTCGGCACAGGCAATGAATTCGAGGTATTCGGGATTGTGTTCCCCAACCAATACGCCCCCCTCGTCACCCGTACCGATAATGGCCGCTTTGACGGGGCGTTTTTGCATCGTCTCGTATTGGTAGCCGAAATAGGCAGCCGCGCTCACGGGAACGACAGCAGCACCAGCCGCCACCGTTTTCATGAAACCACGTCGAGACAATTGCTCGCTCACGTGGTCGAAATTCGCTTTGCCAATCTCTTTTTCTTCAGGAGTCATGTCGAGTGCCATCGCTTAGTCGCTCCTCTGTGAAGAAGTGGTCGATTCCGTTTCAGCGTTGTTTTCGGCCTGCTCGGCAGCGGCTGCCGACTGGTCGAGGGATTGTGGCTCCGTTGTCGCGTCCGGAACTTGTACATGTTCGCTCGGCGCCTCCGCAGGCCGAACAGTGACGGTCGGGCCTGGTTCTGGAGAAAGTTCTTCTGCCTCCCTTGGTTTTCTGCGAACAAAAGATTTCAGCAAGGCGTCGATGCCGTAGCGCGAACCCGGTTGCGAGCACGCTAGCGCCAACAGGGCCAGCATCTCGATGATGTTCTTGTTGATGAACAAGTAGCTCCCCTCAGCTTTGGGCGGAGGCGGCAATCCAGGAAACGGCGGGTGCGGCAAGTAGAAAAGCAACAAAAAGGCGGCTCCAGCGACGCAAGCCGTCCGCGTAAACAAACCCACAAATAACAGACCACCGACAGCGGTCAGTCCCCATTTCACCGAATGGTCGATCCAAGGCAAATACGTCCATTCCGGCTGGGCAGAGGACGGTTCGGGAGGCAAGGACATGCGGTGCTGATAGTAGTTCAGGACTTCACGCAGCCCTCGCTTCATTTTGTTGGTCCAGCCTTCAAGTTCTTCTTCGAGTTGCTTTCGGATGTCGGCCGCTTCTTCTTCGAGTCGTTTCAGCCTGGCCTCGGATCGCACGCCAATCGTGTCCTCAACAGCTTTTTCCTCCTTGATAGCCGCCAATAGCGATTGGTATTCGGCCAGCCGTTGCGGCACGGTAGCCGTCAAGGTCTTTTGTTTGTCGTCGATATATGGCCGTGTTATTTCGATGGTTCCATGATCGAGCCATTGGGCTAGCTCCTGTTTTAGAATCTTCAGTTTGCGTTCGGCAAGGACTTTTTGCGTGGCAGGAACCTGCGGCTCGGCGTCCCCATCGGGCGTCGTGGGGGGTGCCCCATCATCCATGGGCGTGGCGTCATCCAATGCATAATGTTTGACGAATGTTTGGAAGTAAGCGTCCCACTCTTTCTCAACCGGTTCGGGAAGATAACGGTCCCACCGGCGTTGGTGCGGCTCTTCATTGGGGTCGAATGGCTTCAATTGAAAGCGAGCCAGGAATGCGTCCGTATCATCCACTTCGACAAGACCGGATTCGGTTTTGACGACCGTGGGGTCGCCACTGAGCCAGCGAATCACCAAAGCGACCGACCCTTTGGCGTTGCGCAAGAACGGCTGGCTCGACCAGGAGTCGTCGTTGATCTTTGTCAACCCTTCGTAGAGAAAGTGCCAGCCGATAGCGATCTGCAAGAGCACGAGAAAAAAGCGAGTGGCAGGATTCATGATATACGTCGTTTGAAGGATTCGATGTTGCCAACGAAAATGGGTCGGGTTTCGCCTTCGGGGAGCAAGACGGCACCGATTGCCGGATGCTGTTCACAATATTTTTTCGTTTCGTCCACGCCAAGGATAAAAAAGGCGGTAGCAAGCGCATCGGCTTCGGCAGCCGTCGGCGCCAGCGCACTGGCACTCTGCATGCCTTCCGCGGGCCAGCCCGTTCGAGGGTCGAGAAGGTGCCCGAGTTTTCGGCCCTGGAATTCCACGTGTTGATAGGTTGCGGACGAAGTCGCCAAGGCTCGTTGCCTCAATCGCACGACCGCCAACCGCTCGCCAGGGCGCCATGGGTGCTGGATGCCGACTTCCCAGCCACGCTGGTCGCCTGGGCCATTTCCGATAGCGTACACGCTGCTACGGCCTCCGTGCAACAAACCCGACGAGATTTTCCAATGCTGGCGAAGCAATCTGGCGGCTTTGTCCAAGGCATATCCTTTGCCGATGCTGCCGAAATTCAGCTCCAAACCAGAACGCTCGAAACGCACGGTCCGCTTCGCCGGATCGAGGCGAACGAAGGACATGCCGGTTCGGCTCAGGGCCGACTGCCGCTCTTCAGGTGGCGGAACCTTGCCGGCCCGGCGATAAAAACCCCATGCCTTCGTCAAAGCGCCGGTCGTGATGTCGAAGGCGCCCATTGTTTCCGCTGACAGGGTTTGCGCCAGGGTGAGCAACTGAAACAAACTGTTGCTTACGGGAACTTCTTCACGGCCGGCTCGCTGGTTGAGTCGGCTGACTTCGCTGTCGTCACGAAAAACGGTGAGCTGTTTTTCGATTCGATCGATCAGATCGAAAGCTGCTTCGCATGCCTTGAGGCCGAGTTGATATCGGGTCGGCAGAAAGATCTGAAAGGATGTTGCCATGGCCCGCCGTTCGGCACGCAAAAAGCAGACGTTTTCGTGGCGGCGTAGAGCAGGAGGAGAAGAGAGGAGGTCGAGCGCGCCAAGAACCTGGCCGGCCGATTGCGTCCAATGTCGGGGATGCAAAAAGTCGCGGCGATTCATGCGGCGTGGCTGGATGGAAGACACAAGTTTGCCAAGGCGACAGACCCACGTGCCGACGGAACGGTGCTGATCTGCGCTTTATTCGTTATTCAGATCGTGAACCAGTGGCTCGAGTTGTTTTGTATTTCTTTCGACGGCAAGCACGATCGTCCGTTCTTCGACGCCGTCAGCCGAGGTCGAAACAGCCGGGATGATCTGCCGACTGTCGGGCAGGCTGTAGCGCATGGTAAAGGTGCCGTCGGGGCGAAGTTTAATCGGCTCACCTTGAAGCGTGACTCGAGCGTTCGGCTCCGTCGCACCATAGACGATCAGTTCCGCATCGAGGTGGAACCAGAATTTGCGCTCCTTGCCGGGAGGATAAGCACCCGATCCGAAGCTGGTTACCGCGGGTGAACCGAGCGGGCGGCGCAACCGCTCTTCGAACAACTCCTTCAATTCGAGGCTGCTGGCAGTCGGATCAAAACCGCCGGACATGGCATAAATGCGGTCGGCCTTTTTGTGGTCGAAGTCAGCCCAGTTTTCATCGATAAGATCGCTGACGCCAGCGCGCGGCGTCGAGACCACATTGGAACGAGCCAGAACATAGAATCTGCCGTTTGGTGCCAGATAACCGATATCGACCCGAAACGAACTGGGCGGATCGCTTACGTCGATATACCAGTTGTTGCACCCGCCATGGATTTGGATATCGCGAACGATGGCTTCAGCGGTGGCAGTGGTTTCTTTGTTGGCAATTTTCAGAACGCGGAGAATCGGCTTGGCCAGGTGCCAGTCCTGTCCCAAGGCGGCTTCGGCTCGCTGGATTGCCTTGCGAGTCAACTCCCAGTAGGCGTGGAGCCAGTAGGGGTCGCGAACCATGACGACGATGCGATCTTTGCCGTAGCCGCCGGGCAAATCTTTGGGCACTTTCGCCGACAGATCCCGGGTCGGAACACCCAATTCGAATTTGCTTCGTTCGACCGGATCGTCTCCGCCGTTAGAGGAGTTGCGCGCAGCTGCTTTTTGCGTTCGAACACTCGTTGCCTGGCCTCGCCGCGACCGGGTGTTACGGGTCGACTGTGTTGTTTTCGAGGCACGAGGCGTCGAGGATTTTTTCCCAGCGGTCTTGCGAAAGAGGGCGTTGACGAGTTCTTCTTTCCGCAAGTCATACCAACCATCGACGCCGTGTTTTCGCGCCAACTCTTCCAGCTTTTTCTTCGACAAGCCCCGTAACTGGTCCTTCGTCATTAGCACTCACTCCCGGCTGCCTGCTGCCAAGCAAACCGAAACAAGACACGCATCCCTACGGGGTGATCAAACCTCCGGAATTCCCTTTCCAGCGGATTATTGGATGACCCGGTGCCGAGCCGGGAAGGAAGGCAGGCGGGTAATCCGACCCCACCTTTTGGACGAAAAAAGGCAAGCCGCCATTCAGATGGATTGCCTGTCGTTCACTGATGGGGACAGGATTCCAGACACGGCCTTCATTAGTGTTCCTTGCCGTGCCTCGCACCGGCATCATACCCATGCTGACCGAGCCTTGTCAACGACAAATTCACGCCATTTCCAAACATGAATAATCGTTGTTCGGTAAACTATGGCGCTTTCACAAATGGTTCCACCTCCTGCCAAACGAGTCGTTTGTGCACGTTATTCACCGACATGGACCAGCCGATCAAACGGGCTGCGGCGTGGTTTGGGACCGCGTTCCAAAGTATCCCGCGCCGAAAAACAGGGCGATCGACGCCAGCGTCAGCCAGACCCAGCTCCAACCAAATTCTTGAACAATTACGACGCAAACGAAATTGGCCAGGGCCAGCGGTATCAACACTTTCCAGGCCAAAGCCATTAGCTGATCGAAACGGAACCGAGGAATCGTCCAGCGAATAATCATGTACAACATGATGAAACCAAACACTTTGAGAGCCAGCACCATCAGCTTGACGATCGTTCCGACCATTCCGGTGTGCGCCGGTTCAGCCAGAAACGGGCAATGCCAACCTCCCAGAAACAGGATCGAAAGGAGAAAGCTCGTCGTGATCATGTGGGTGTACTCACCCAAGAAGAACATGCCGAACTTCAGCCCGCTGTACTCGGTATGGAAGCCGCCAACCAGTTCCTGCTCCGCTTCCGCCAGGTCGAATGGCAGACGATTGGTTTCGGCAAAAGCACTGACTAGAAAGAGGAGAAAAGCCAGCGGCTGGTACAGGATAAACCAGCCATAGCGTGTTTGCACGTCGAGAATTCTTTCCAGGTTGAGCGACCCAGCCATCAAGAGAACGCCCAAGACGGACAGCCCGAGAGGAATCTCGTAACTGATCAATTGGGCGCTCGAGCGCAGGCCGCCAATAAAACTGTACTTGTTGTTGGATGCCCATCCCCCCAGAATCACGCCGTAAACCGACAAACTGCCGATTGCAAAGACGAAAAGAATGCCGATATCCAAACCCGGTGCGATCACGAACTGGTACGACGCCTTGTATTCGGCCAGGGCGATTTCGTACTGTCGAACTTGTTGCATCGTCGCGTCGGGGGGAGGGGGGTCAGGTGGCACGCTCGTCGGTCCGAAGGGTACGACAGCAAAAGCGAAGAGAGCGGTTCCCATCGCGACTGCGGGGGCCATCAAGAACAGCAACCGATCCGCCCGACGTGGGATAACCTCTTCCTTGAAAAGAAACTTGAGGCCATCGGCGATGGGCTGCAAAAGCCCATGCGGTCCTACGCGGTTTGGCCCGAGCCGGTCCTGGATAAAGGCGGCTGTCTTGCGCTCCAGCAGAATCAAATAGGCACACGCACCCATGATGACGGCAAGCACGACAACCACCGTGATGAGCGTGTGTGTCCAATGAAACTCGTGCATGGTTCGACTTCCAGCAGGTAACACTTGATACCAAAATCGAATTCACCCTAATAAAACGCCGTGCTCGCCGATTCCGTCGCCCAATCCGGCAAAATATGGAATCTCTTCAGCGAGTTCCTTGCGGATCGTGGGAACATGAGGCAAGCCGCGCCTGTCGAGCAGATCGAAATAAATCTGGGCATCGTTTCGGCAATCGTGCGGCGGGGCGACGCAACGTTCGAGATGCTGGGCCAGGCCGGCATGATTGACATAGGTGCCGTCTTTTTCAGCGAAGGCCGCACCCGGAAGAACATACCTGGCGACCTGGCTGGCTGCTGACGGAAACAAATCCTGGACGACCAAAAGTGGCACCTTTGACAAGGCCTCGCCTTGTTCTTCTGTGATCCAACGCCATTCCCTCGGCGGGTAGCCGCCGGCGATATACACAGCTTGCAGATTCTCCTCCGAAGCGGCCCGCAAAATGTCATCGAAAGGAATGATCTCCCCTTGAAAATGACGCAGGATCTCTTCGACGCCTTTCCGATTGGGGCATTTCTCCTTGCGGATGGTGAACAACACATCGCCAGTCGGATTGCCCCGACGGTCCTTGGGATACGTGTCGTCCTCGCCGACGATCGGCACTGGCCCAAGAGCTAACCGGACTTGTCCG
Organism: Gemmatales bacterium; assembly: GCA_026004675.1. Lineage (GTDB taxonomy): Bacteria > Planctomycetota > Planctomycetia > Gemmatales > Gemmataceae > BPJP01. Next base: position 20,483 of record BPJP01000012.1, on the reverse strand, counting down.
GACAGACCTTTGAGGAATTTGGCGAGCAAGAAGGCTTCTTCGCAGGTCATGAACGGGGACAACACGCCGGCGATGGCATCGCCATTTTTTCCTGCACATTCAAGAAGCTCGTTTTGCAGGCTGCCGACCACATTTTGCCACGGCAAAGACACCGGTTCCTTGTCGAGCCGAACCGTCGGGCGTCGCAACCGATCATGGGCGTTGATATAGTGATACCCGAAGCGTCCGTCGTCACACATGAAATAGCCTTGTGCCTGCGGATTTTCTCGGGGTCGGAGCCTGTACACGATGTCCTTGTTATGGTCGACATGGATGCTGCAACCGGTGCTGCAATCGGCACAGACACTGTTATTGGTTTTCAAATACCAGACGCGTTGCTTGTAAAGGAAATCCTTGCTGCACAAAGCCCCGACCGGGCAAAGATCGACGACATTGCCGGCCAGTTTGTTGTTCAAAGGAACTCCGGGGAAAATATCGATTTCGGCGTGTGACCCGCGATCCACGATGTGCAGCTCGGCCTGCCCGGAGATTTCACGGGTGAAGCGAACGCATCGCGAGCACATGATGCAGCGATCGGTGAAGAGGGTGATTTTGTCGCTGATATGGGGTTTGTTAGGGGGTTGGTTTTTTTCGTCGATCATCCGGCTATAGGGGCGGCCATAATGGAAGCTGTAATCCTGCAGCCAGCATTCTCCAGCCTTATCGCAAACGGGGCAATCGAGCGGATGGTTCAACAAAAGCGATTCCAGGGTTTGCTGCTGAGCATAGACGGCCTTTTCGCTTTTGGTATAAACCACCGTGCCGTCGCGCGCCGGCGTCTGGCAAGCGGGGGACGACTTTGCCGAGCATCTGGTTACTGCCGTCCGCTTTGCGTTCGCCGACTTCAACCAGGCACATTCGACAACTGGCTACCACGCTTAACGCCGGATGCCAGCAATAGTGCGGGACATGGACTCCTGCTCGCTGGGCCAGTTGGATCAGGTTGAGCTTTTCATCGCCGAATTCGATCGGTTGATCGTTCACATATGCCGTGGCCATCGCGCTTGTTCTTTCGATTGAATGGCAAAGTCACATACTTTGATGCCAGCTAGCCGAAGCCGTGGCCGACTGGCATTCGCGCCGCCCTCGAATGGACGCCGGGGACAGAACCTCTCTGCCGCCGAGCAAGGTCTGTTATACAAATCCTATTTATCTTCGAGCGTCTGTCCCGTTTCGCGGCCGGGAGAACGAAGGGAAAAGTCATGGTGCCGTCGCGCGGATGGCGGATTCGAGAAGGTTCTTTTTGGCAGTGCCGAGAAAGACATCGTCGCGGAGCCTTTTCAATGATTCGTGCAACGTCCGGGCGTCTTTGCCGAGAATCACGCAGGCGGCGACGGAGCTATACAGGGGATCGCGAACGAGCAGATTCCCTTGCGTCGGTTTCGCCTTGGAGTGTGCCCGCAGGGCCGCAACTGCTCCCGCTGCCGAGACGACCGTCCACACGTTTTTCTGACGGAACAAATAGGTGCCGCCGGGCAGGATTTCGGTGCCGATTTTCGCCGGTTCTTCGAGTTTGAGAAACATGCCGACGCAAGGACGGCTGGTACGCACGGGTTTGCCCGACTCCCAGACATAGTCAACTGTCCAATTGTGGAGTACGCGGCACATCGGCTGGCCAAGCCCGTCGCCGGAGTCGACACCGATCGCCAGGCGTGCTTCGACGACGGAAGGTGCCGATGCCTTGGAATCGATCCGGCTGAATACGGGGCGTATCGGCTGCAAGTTGGCTTTTTTGACTGTTTCTTCCGCTTTTTGGATGGCCCATTGCAGCAAGGCATTGTCGAGTTGCTGGGACGCCGCCAGCGTCAGCGGGCGCGAGTCGGGTTGCTTGGGATCAGGCTCTTGGAGCAGACGTGGCTCGGGAATGGCCTCGGCCAACAATTTCGGCGCTGGCCGTTTTTCGGGTGCCGGTTGCGGCTGGGGATCGGCTACCGGTCGTGGCGCACCGATCGGCTCATATTGCGGTTGAACCGTTGGAACCGAAGAAGATTCCCTGGCAGGCTGCTGACCTGTCGTAACTTCATTCGAGGTGCGCTGTTGCAGGACGGCAACCTCCTGCACCTGATGCGGAACGTCCCGCGTCGGGTTGGATGCCGATGACAGCACCAACCACGAAACCATCAAAACGGTCACAGCAATCAGCAAGACACTGACGCCCGAAACCCATACCCATTTGGGAATCGCAGCAGCATGGTAGTCGTTTGTCAGCGATAAGGTTTGCCAGACGGCTATCGACGTGCCACATTTCGGGCACTTCGCTTTTCCACGATCGGGAGTGTCGGGGGCTTGGAAGGAACCACCGCATTCACAAAGAACAACGATCGCCATGGGCACCTCCACGCGAACACCGATGGGAACGAAATGTTTCGCGTTTCGAATCCGCTTCGGGCGAAAATGCCGGGCGAAATCACCACCGCTCGAGTTGTTGCTTCAATTGTTCCCTTGCGACAAGTTCAACTCTCCGGTTTCCCCTTACAACAAGAACGTCCCCGTTTTCGTTGGCGTTTTTTTGATAGGCAATGATAGCTTGGAGGGACGGCTTCTTGCCACAAACGACAACGATGTTCCCTTCATCCACCAGCCGAGCGATACCGGCACCGTCAGCGCCGATAAACGTTTTCAATTCTTCCCAGTTCTGGGGAGGTTGTCCGACTTGAGCGGTGTATTGAATGTAATAGATGGCGATCTGACTCAACTCGTGGCTATTTTTGATCGTGTAGCCAAGACGCCGCCCTGATTCGACGCTTTCGGTACCGCACCCGGCGAGAATCGGCAGGACCCACAGAGCGAAACAGACGTAAAGGGAGCGCATGGTGACGTCCTCCCGGAGGAGAGGCGGAAAGTTCAGTGCGCAGCGAGGACAGCCGATTCAGATTTCTTCCCGCTGCGGATATATTCCTCGAATTCGCCGCGAAATTTGGCGATGGCATTTTTCACAGGCCAACCGGCGCCATCGGCCAGGCCGCAAATCGTCGTGCCGGGCATCAGGCCGATCGCGTTGCCGACTTCCTGCAGGATGTCCAGATCCTCCAGCCGTCCTTTGCCCCGCCGAATGCGATCGATGATCTTGAACATCCAGGCGGTTCCTTCTCGGCAAGGCGTGCACTGGCCGCAGGATTCATGGGCGAAGAGAACGGCAGATGTTAAAAACGACATCGACAATACTTGTTTCTTCGTCGAAGACTGTGACGGCAGCGGTTCCCAGTCCCAGGCAGCCGACTTTTGCCGGGCCGTTGAAATCGAGCGGGGTGTCGAATTCGGCTTCCGTCATCAGCCCCATGGAAAGTCCGCCGGGATTGCAGCCCTTGGCCTTGCGATTCTTCCACACGCCGCCGCCGTGCTTGTCGATCAATTCTCGGACGGTGACGCCGAGGGGAAGTTCGACGCAACCCGGCTTGTTGACGTGTCCGGCGAGCGTTGTACAGCTTCGGTCCATAACTGCCCACGTCGCGCGGGTTTTTCGGATCGGGTGGAACGCCGATCGACTTGAACCATTCAGCGCCGCGGTCGATGATGTGAACGACGCAAGCGAGAGTTTCGACATTATTGACGACGGTGGGTTTGCGGAAAACGCCTTCGACGGCTGGGGAATGGTGGTTTGACCCGTGGCCAGGCGCGTTTGCCTTCGATGCTTTCGATAAGACCTGTTTCTTCGCCGCAAATGTAGGCAGCGGCGCCGCGATGGATGTAGATATCGAGATCGAAGCCCTTGCCCAGGATGTTTTTGCCGAGCAGGTTGGCCTCGTAAAGTTCGTCGATGGCCTTTTGCAGCACGCGAAAACAACGGCCATATTCATAACGCAAGTAGATGTATGCCGTGCTTGCCCGTGTAGCGTAGGCCGCGATCATCGCGCCTTCGAGCACCTGGTGCGGGTCCTGCTCCATCAAAATGCGGTTGTTGAAGGTGCAAGGCTCGCTTTCGTCGGCATTGACGCACAAGTAGACAGGACCGGGATGGTCCTTGGGAAGAAAAGTCCATTTGACGCCGGTGGGAAAGCCGGGCGCCGCCGCGGCCTCGCAACCCAGCTGCCTTCACTTCGTCGACGACCTGTTCTCGGCTCATGTCCCCGACAGCTTTCTCGAAGGCTTTGTAGCCGCCGTCGGCCCGATACGCCGACAACGAAACGTCCGCGTGTTTCACTATGCGACGCAACAGGACCGGTTCGAAATCAGGCATAGAACCATCCACGTCAGACCACGGCAAGGGGCCGTCACCTACTGTGTCAATTCCGCAATCAACTGTTCGACTTTCTCTTCCGCGACGTTTGGACGAGCCTCATCATTGATCAGCACCGCCGGCGCGCCTTCGCAAACGCCAATGCATTCGGCTGCTTCGACCGTGATTTTGCCGTCGGCGGTGGTTTGCCCCGGCTTGATCTTCAGCGTGTTGCACAACCTGGCCAGCGTGGCGTCGCAGCCACGCAACTGACAGGCAAGGCCTTGACAAACCCACAATCTCGTTCGGCCGAGCTTGTTCTTTTCATCCGTCCGAAAAAAACGATAAAAGGTCAACGTGTCATGAACTTCTGCCGGGCTTAGATCGAGCAAATCGGCGATCTCGCGGATCGCTTCCAGCGGAACATAACGTAATTCGTCCTGCACGATGTGCAGAGCTGGCAGCGTCACCGCTTGCTTGCTCGGGTAACGCGGCAAGTACGAGAGAATCCTCTGCTTCATATCCTCGCTCAGCACACTCATGCCTCGCTCCAACGGAACGCTCAACGGTCGAGTTCAGCGGCAATGATATTCAAGCTGCCAAGAATGGCGACCACGTCGCTGATCTGGTGACCTTTTACCAAATACGGGAAGATCGAGAAGTGGATGAAAGACGGCGGACGCGTCCGGGCTCGATAAGCCACACCGGAACCATCGGCCACGATGTAGAATCCCAGTTCCCCATTCGGCGCCTCGATCGCACCATAGACTTCATCGATCGGCGACTCCCACCGACGATTCCACATGATCATCTCAAAATGCTGGATCAAGCCTTCGATGCTACGGTATGTCGCCGGTTTGTCGGGGAGGGTCATCCGCTCTTCCAGGTCGACGTTCACGGGACCAGGCGGCAAATTCTCGATCGCCTGATCGATGATCTTCAGGCTCTCCATCATCTCTTCCATGCGGACCAGGTAACGGGCGTAGCAGTCCCCACCCGTCGCACAAACGACTTTGAAATCGAAATCGCCGTATGCCAGATACGGTTCATCCTTGCGCAAGTCTCGAACAACACCACTGGCGCGAGCGATCGGTCCGGTGCAACTGAGATTGATCGCTTCCTCTTTCGTCAGCACGCCGATGCCTTTGGTCCGCTCTACGAAGATGCGGTTGCGATTCAACAGGCGGCAAATGTCTGCGTGCGTTTTGGGAAATTGTTTAACGAAATGGCGAACTTTGCTGATGAATTCGTCTGTCACGTCGAACATCAACCCGCCGACGCGGGTAAAGCTCGGGTGGAAACGCTGTCCCGCCGCTACTTCCGAAATATCGTAGATCAATTCGCGCTGATAAAAGGCATAAAGAAATGCCGTGAACGCTCCCAAATCGAGCGCCGCTGCCCCAACACAAAGCAGATGATCGTGGATACGCATCAACTCGGCGAAAATCGTGCGAATGTACTTGCAGCGCGGCGTCAGCTCGATGTCGAGCAACTTTTCGACCACGTGATGCCAGGCAATCTCGTTGGCGACCGGCGAAATGTAGTTCATGCGGTCGACAATCGTTACATATTGGTTGAAGTCCAGTTCTTCGCCGAGCTTTTCGAATCCCGAATGCAGGTAGCCGATGTCGGGGACAGCATTCACGACGGTTTCGCCGTCGAGGGTCAAAACCAGCCGCAACGTCGTATGCGTGGCCGGATGCTGAGGACCGAAATTGAGCGTCCACAGGTATTCCTGATCCGTTCCTTCACGAGCGCCGGCTTCGATCGTCTGTAAGGGCATGCACGACTCCGGAAGTGTTTCCCGCTTCGCATGAACCGGGGGCCGATCGTTGCCAATCATCCTCCTTTGATCTTATGGCTTTCACAAAGGAAGAAAAGCACCGGGGCAATTCTCAAACACATTCGCAAATCCGCTCGTCGGAATCTCCGATCGTTTGGACCGCTCATTCAGCGAACTTGGCTCGAGAGATCAGCACGACATGAACTTCACCTGGACCGTGAACCCCTGTAACCAGGCGCAATTCGATGTCTCCCGTCTTGCTGGGACCGGTAATCAGCGTCAGACAAGAAGGCATCACTGGCTTCCCAGAGTCGCGCGGGATGGCTTCGAAGAGATCGAACAAGTCGGGAACAAGTTGCCCGGCATCGGCAACACAGATATGGACCGGTGGAAGCAGAGAAAGCCCACGCGGCTGACGTTGGTTCGCCGCGTCGACCAGCGATCCGGTCTCGGCGACGAGTCGATCGACGCCAGAGATGCCGATGTCAGCGGCGAACATGGCCTCCCGAGCCACTGTCGTTGGCAGCTCGGCAACACGATGGACGCTGGCTCCGTTTCCCTCCAGGCGACGTGCAAGGTCCAGCCTCTTTAGAAGCGGACCTTCGCCTAGCAGGATGTTCCTGGCATTTTTCTCGGCCACGATGGCGAGAACGCAATCGATCGCTTCGTCGTCCGATCGGACTGGGTGCGGAATACCGCCGGCCGCCTGGCATTGCATGCAGAAACGGTGCAGCAGATCTTCACCGGCGCCCTGGTAGCCGATCGAGCCGCGAGAAGGTAGCGGAGCGGCAGCACCCGGACGATTGCCTGCCGCTACCGCGTTGCGCACACGTTGCAAGAAGGACTCACGCGAGTCGGCCATGACGATTCCTGTCAGCGATTCAATACGTCGTCGCGGGTTGATTCCACGATCGCCAGCACTTCATCGATCAAATCGCTGGCGACGTTCAATTCCTTCAGCGTCAAAGTCAAATTTTCGGCGACAGCGTCGAAATGCTGGTCAGACAGATTCATTTCTTCGACAAGTCGGCGATGAGCTTCACGCATGCTTCGTCCGGGATAGTTGGGAGAACCGCCGAATGCATACTTCAGGAAGCGCCGCTGGTGGCCGCGCTGCTTGACCATGTCGATGCCCACGAAAAAATGTTTGATGCGCTCATCCGCCAGGATGTGATCATAAAACTTGTCCACAGCCAGATGAATCGCATCGTCCCCGCCGAGTCGTTCGAACAGACTGGTCACCTCTGCATCTCCTTACTCGAATCCCCGATGTCACGGGGAGTCCGTGCGATAATAAATTACGGAATTGGCTTGGCTTCGTCTTGCGAATAAGGCACTATGAGTAGCGACATGATGGCCCGTGACGAGTTGCGGCAAAGATTCTGTTGGCCAATTCGTACCGACAAACTTCCCAAGGCCTTCCCATGCGAGGGTGTCCGATGAAACGAGCAGTCCTGTTTATAAGCGGTTTTCTATTTTTGAATGGGATGGGCAGTGCCGGGGACTGGCCTGCTTTTCGTGGGCCCAATGGCAACGGGGTGGCAGAGGAAAAGAATGTTCCCTTGAAGTGGGACGCCAAGACGAACGTTCGCTGGAAGGTGAAACTCCCGCGTCCGGGAAATAGCAGTCCGATCGTTTCCAACGGGCGGGTCTTTGTCACTTGCGCCGAGGATGAGAAGGGGACGAAACGATCCCTTTATTGTTTCGACCGCAAGAATGGCACCAGGCTGTGGGTTCGCACCGTCGAATACAAGGAAATGCCCACTCACCGCACGAATCCGTATTGTGCATCGACACCCGCTGCGGACGGCAAACGCGTCGTCGTCTGGCATGGTTCCGCTGGGCTTTTCTGTTACGACTTCGAAGGCAAACCCCTTTGGGCACGCAAAGACCTGGGCATTTTTCGTCATATCTGGGGCTACGCTTCTTCGCCGGTGATTCTGGGCGATCGCGTCATCCAATACTGCGGCCCAGGCAAGGAAATCTTCGTCATCGCCGTCGAGCTGGAAACCGGCAAGACCATCTGGAAAACCATCGAACCGCAGCAAGGAAACGGCGAACGCAATAGCGAAGGCAAATATATGGGGTCCTGGGCCACGCCCGTTGTCGCCAAGATCGACGGCAAAACGCAGGTCGTCTGCTCCATGCCGACCCGCGTTGTCAGCTACGACCCTCAGACCGGCAAAATCCTCTGGTTCTGCGAAGGCATCAGCGGCCAACGCGGCGATTTGGCGTATTCCTCGCCAGTTGTGCAAGAAAATCTCGCTGTCGCCATCGGAGGTTTTCGCGGTCCCGCCATCGGCTTCAAACCGGGCGGCACCGGCAACATCACCAAGACCAACCGCTTGTGGCGTACACCCGAAAACCCGCAAAACATCGGCACAGGCATCCTGGTCGGCAAGTTCCTTTTCCGCGCCAATGCCGATCGCAAAAATACCGTCGACTGCGTCGAGGCCACGACCGGCAAACTCGTCTGGAGGACTGCCGGTGCCTCCGGTTGCTGGGGGTCGATCGTTTTTGTCGACGGCAAAATGTATGTCACCTGCCAGAACGGCATGACCCTCGTTTTCAAACCGAATCCCAACAAATTCGAATTGCTCGCCCAGAATCCGCTGGGGGAACAGTGCAACGCCACACCGGCCGTCTCCGACGGCAATATATTCATCCGCACATTCGATCATCTCTACTGCATCGGAGAATAATACAGGGGGTTGTCTTTAACCGCGGGCCTTGACGGCCCGCGTCCGTCTCTATCTTCTCCCGGTCGAGAGAGCACCATCATGACTGCGTCCCTGCTTTTGAGCTTCGTTTTTCTGGTCCACCAGGCAGGCCAGGTTTCAGGTGCGGGCAAAACCTCCGATGAACAACTCAAGCAAGCTGTGCAACTGATCAAAAGTGGCAAGGCGAAACAAGCATTGGAGCTGCTTGACCGGCTTATCCGAAACCAACCCAAAAACCAGCGGGCTTATTTGCTCCGCGGGATCGTCCATGAAGACCTCGACGAGCACAAAAAGGCGATCGCCGATTTTACCAGAGTGATCGAGTTGGGCGCGACGACGGCAGATGCGGTCGAAGCATGGAATCACCGAGGCAGCGAGCGCTTCAAAGTGGGCGACATCGCCGGTTCGATCGCCGATTTTGACGAATACATCAAGAGGAAACCGTCAGCGGAACCAGGCCACTGGAAGCGGGGCATTTCGTATTATTACGCCAGGGAATTCGCCAAAGGGAGGCAGCAATTTCGCGGCTATGAAAAGGTCGATACCAATGACGTCGAAAATGCCGTCTGGCACTACTTATGCAATGCTCAGCTTGTCGGCGTCGAAAAAGCACGGCAACAGATGCTGAAAATCGGCAACGACCGACGCATTCCGATGATGAAAGTGTACGACTTGTTTAAAGGTCGGGCGAAGCCGGAAGATGTTATACGGACCGCTGAGGCAGGCAATCCTCCCAAAGACCTGTTGCGTCGGCGGTTGTTTTACGCCCGTCTCTACCTGGGACTTTTCTACGAGTCGCAAGGGGATCGGGACAACGCCTTGAAATACCTGTCACTCGCTGCCGACGAAGCCAACCGGGGAGTGCACCATTACATGTGGGACGTGGCGCGCGTGCATCGCGACTTGTTGACGAAACGACGTTAGCGTGAGCCTATTCGTTCGCGGAAGGCGATGTTGTCGGTGTCAAAACGGAAGCATCACCTTGATCGGGTTTGCCATCGGCAGCCGCCGCTTGCAGCTTTTTCAATAGCGCGTCGATCTCGTCGCGCTGCATTTCTTCGCGCTGCACGAGTTCTTCTGCCAGAGCGTCCAGCTCTCGGCGGTGTGTTTGCAGAATCTCGTAAGCGCGTTCGTCGGCTTCACGGAGGAAGCGCTGGACTTCCTGGTCGATAATGGCGGCGCTTCCTTCGCTGAAATCGCGGGCTTCCTGGATTTCCTTGCCCAAAAACACGTGCTCTTCGCCGATGCGAAACGCCATGGGACCAAGACGTTCGCTCATACCCCAGTGCGTCACCATGTAGCGAGCGAGTTTCGTCGCCTGTTTGATGTCCGACTCGGCGCCGGCGTAAGGTTGCTTGTAGATCAGGCGATCCGCGGCCCGGCCTCCCATGAACGTTACCAATCGAGCCTTGAAGTAATCCAAGCCGTGATCGTAGCGTTCTTCGTCGGGGATGCTGAGATTGACGCCCAGTGCTTGACCTCGCGGCACGATCGAGACTTTCACAGGTTTGTCGGCAGCCGGCTCATACCAGGCCGCCAGCGCATGCCCTGCTTCATGGTAGGCCGTTCGTCGTTTGTCGTCGACCGTCAAGACTTCTTCGCGGCGCGGGCCGATCAAGACACGGTCGGCGGCTCGCTCGAAGTCGATCCGTTCGATCTTGTCTTTTCCTTCACGGGTGGCCAGCAACGCAGCTTCGTTTGCCAGGTTCCGCAAGTCTGCGCCCGTCATGCCGATCATCTTGCGAGCGATCTGTTCGAGGTTGACATCGTCGGCAAGCGGCTTGTTGCGCGTATGAACCTTCAGAATCTCGAGCCGACCCTGCCAGGTTGGGCGGTCAATAGTGATGTGACGATCGAATCGCCCCGGCCGCAACAACGCCGAATCGAGAACGTCGGGTCGGTTGGTTGCCGCCAGCACGATGACCATTTCGTTCGGCTGAAAACCGTCCATTTCGCTGAGAATCTGGTTGAGAGTTTGTTCGCGTTCGTCCGAGCCGCCACCCACTCCGGCACCACGCATACGGCCAACAGCATCGATCTCGTCGATAAACAAGAGACAGGGAGCATTTTCCTTGGCCGTCTTGAACATGTCGCGGACACGGCTTGCGCCTACGCCGACGAACATCTGGATGAATTCCGATCCGTTGATACTGAAGAATGGAACGCCTGCTTCGCCAGCGACCGCTCGTGCGAGCAGGGTTTTGCCCGTTCCCGGGGGACCGACCAGCAGGACTCCCTTGGGAACCTGGGCGCCGAGACGCTGGAACTTTTCCGGACTGCGCAAAAAGTCCACGATCTCCTGCAATTCCCCCTTCGCATGCTGCATGTCGGCAACGTCGTCGAACGTAATGCGTGTTTTGCTGCGGTCGTAGCGGCGTGCCGGGCTTTTGACATAACTGCTCAAAAACGAGCCACCCAGCGGGTCGCGCAGTCGAGGCCAAATAAACAGAAAGAAAATTCCCAGAATGACGAGAACCGGCAACAGGATCACGATCAAATTCATGATCCAGACGCCGTGCTCCGGTTCCTGCGTGTAAGGAACTTTGTTCTTTTGCAGCAATTGGGCGAGTTCTTTCTGCTGGTCTTTCAAGACCTGCGGCACGAGGGTGGTAAAGCGGTCGCGGCCACGAAATTGTTTCTTCAGATCGTCCGGAAGTTTGTCCGGGCTTTTGATTCGGCCATTGATGCGGTCTTCGCCTTGAAAGACGACCTCGGCCACGTTGTCGTCCTGAACCAGTCGGAAAAAGTCGCTGTAACGGATCGACGCCCGGTCATTTCTCATGACGAAGAACATGACCATAACCAGGATGAGCAAGATGAGCCATAGTCCCATCCCGCCTGGCATTCCTGGTCCGGGACGGCGTTTGGCTCTGCGACCTTGCGAAGAAGATTGGCGTGAAGGCATAGGAATCCCTGGCGATCAGCCGTTCCGATTTTTTCTTCCTGTCAACAGCCTGAATCTCCCTTGCCGCGGTCTCGACTGCAGCAAGGCAGCGACGATCGCTCGACGTTCCAGCCGGCGAGGTCCGGAAGCCGGCATACGCAATCAGCGGACAAGTGCCAGAAACTTGCGCATCAGGTTGGCTCCCTTTAGCTGAAATTCGATACTTGTTTAGCATAGCAAAACCGCGAAAGCCTGACTATACAGCCTCGGCGGCGTGGTTGCTTCGTTTGGGGGCTTTTCGCTCATCAGCCTTTCGCGATTTGACGTGCCTGCGTTGCATGCACCCGACTGCTTTACTGGTTCATGGAAAAACCAGGTGGTAGCCGACGGTCATGATGGCGGCATCGACAAGAGCGTGACTGAGCCACGGGCCGTAAAGATCTCTTTCGTGTTCGTAGAGCCAGGCCCAAAATCCGCCGCCAAAAGCAATGCAAAGCGAAAAAGGCAACACTGCGGAAACGAAACGACCCGGCAAGTAGACATAGAGCACAAGAACGTGATGCGCCATGAATCCCAAGCTGGATATCACGACCGCCGGCCAGATCGTGACCAGCGAACGCAACTTACCGAATACAAACCAGCGCCAGTAATATTCTTCGAGAAATGAATGGAAAACGCTGAGAAAAACGGCCAACAAGAAAAATCGGCTAGGCGAATCGGCACCGAAAGCGACCACCTTTTGCCGGACGGCTTCGGGTGTACCGATGCGTTCCAGAAAACCACGCAGTCCGACAAAGTAGAGGATCATGATCCCGGCTGCGACGCCAAGACCGAAAATCGATCCCAGTATGATTCCTCTTGATCGTGGCCGACAAAGATTGACCGGAAGCTGTTTCTGCGCGACCCAACAGAAAACGACCGGGAAGGCGAATTGAATCAACTTGCCCGCCGTGTAGGCGGCCTGCGTCCAGCTGTTCGCTGCACCTCCCAGGTACAAAAAGTACAACCAGGCCGTGAATGTTGGAAAGAGCGAAGCGAAGACCAGTGCCAAAACCAGCTGCCTTTGATTTACCGCTGGCTGGCTGCTCATGGCAATTCTCCAATGATTCGGCGGACGAGTGCTCGCAGTTGTTTTTCCGCGGTGGCTGCCGTTTGCAGAATGTCTTCTAATTTGACCGGTTCCAAGGCATCGGGGAGGCACATGTCGGTGATGACCGACAGGCCGAGATTCCGCAACCCGCAATGGACACCGACGATGACTTCCGGGACAGTGGACATGCCGACCACATCAGCGCCGATCAATCGCAAGAAACGGTACTCCGCACGAGTTTCCAGATTGGGTCCCGGGACGGCGACGTAAACGCCTTTTTGCAGAGGGATTTTTTCCTCCAAGGCGCAACGTTGTGTCAAAGCGATCAGTTCCGGATCATAGGGACGACACATATCAGGAAAGCGCGGGCCGAGTCGATCGTCATTCTTGCCGATCAACGGATTGTCCCCCATGAGATTGATGTGATCTTCGATGACCATGATCTGGCCTTTTTCGAATTGGGGATTCAATCCGCCGCAGGCATTGCTGGCGATGAGGATTTCGCAGCCCATGGCTTTCATGATGCGGACGGGGAATGTGATCGACTGGAGCGAATAGCCTTCGTAATAGTGGAATCGTCCCTCCATAGCGAGGACGGTTTTGCCGGCGAGTTTGCCGCACAAAAGCTGGCCGGCGTGGGAGACCACGGTCGCCTCGGAAAAATGAGGGATTTCCTCATATGGAATAGCCGCTTCGACGTCGATTTCCCTGGCAAGTCCTCCCAGCCCCGTGCCAAGAATGATGCCGATTTTCGGTTCTCCCTGCCACCGGCCCACAATCGCTTTTCGGGCCACTTGGATTTGCTCGTACAAGCCAGTCATGACGCATCCCACAGTGAACGGAAGTTTGAACATCCGTGGGACATTATGCGAAAAAGGCACCGCGATTCCAGATTCGTCACGCGACCACGGCGTCCGCCTGCCGACGAAGTTGGCTCGATTTCTGCTGACGAGTAGGACTCGGCAGCGGATGGCGTGCGTCAACGTGCGGGAACGACGTTGGCGAGTTCTTCGCTGACGGGAGCGTAATGGCTGGGTTCCATGGTGAACGAAGCCCGACCGCCCGTCGAATTGCGCAGTTCGCTGGTGTAGCCGAACAGCTCCGCCAGGGGAATATGGGCCGCGACGACGCAGCGATCCTTGTCGATGGAGGTGTCGCGGATGACGCCGCGGCGACTGCCGATATCGCGGGCCAAATCGCCGAGGAATTCCGCCGGAGCATGCACCACGACATTCATGATCGGTTCGAGCAAGGTGATGCCTGCTTTGACTTGGGCCTGTTTGAAGCATTCCTCGGCCGCAAGCTGGAAGGCCTGAGCCGAACTATCGACCACGTGGGCCTTGCCGTCCAGCAACGTGGCTTTGATATCAACGCACGGAAAGCCAAAGCGGACTCCCTTTCGGCAAGCCTCGCGAAAACCCCGCTCGACAGCGGGAATGTATTCGCGGGGCACAGCGCCACCAAAAATGCTATCGACAAAATAGAGACCGTCCGGATCAGGTTGGATGCCAGAAACGTCCGACAGGGTCTCATCGGTCAGGGTCGGCGGCACGGGTTCGAAGCGCATGACGACGACGGCATACTTGCCCCGGCCGCCTGTTTGCTTGACAAGACGATATTCCAATTCGACGGCCGACGACAGCGTTTGTCGGTACGACACCATGGGTTTGCCAGGCACGACTTGCAAGCGGAAATCACGCTGCAGTTTATGCACGGCCACTTCGAGGTGCAGTTCTCCCATACCGCTAAGGATCAGTTCATTGGTTTCCCGGTCGACGTGCTTGGTGAGCGTGGGATCATCACGAACCAGTCTGGCCAAAGCTTCGGCCAGTTTGGTTTCATCGGTGTTTTTTGCCGGCAGCAACGATTGCGAGATCACCGGTTTGGGGAAGCGAATCTCCTCCAGACAGATTGGTGCGTCGGCGGCACAGAGCGTCTGGCCGGTACAGGTTTGTCGCAGTCCCATGACAGCCACAATTTCTCCCGGCCCGGCACGGTCGAGTCGTTCGCGACGGCATCCCATCAGCCGGTAGATATGGCTGATGCGTTCGTTTTCGCCCGTAGTCGCATTGAGTACCGTCGTCCCAGCTTCGAGTATGCCCGAATAAACCCGAACGAAGACCAGGTCGCCATGGGCCTCGCTGATCGTCTTGAAAACCAAAGCCGACAGGGGTGTTGCTTCCTCCGGCCGACGCCTGGCTTTTTCTTTGGTCGCAGGAACGAAGCCCGTGACTGGCGGACGGTCGAGGGGCGAAGGGAGATAATCCACGACGGCATCCAACAAGAGACGTACGCCGTGGAATTCTTTGGCCGAGCCACAAAACACCGGGGTCACAATTCGCGCCAAGGTTCCTTGACGCAAAGCCGAACGCAGCATTTCTTCGGTGACTGGCGTTCCCCTCGACCAGAGAATGGAGCAGCGAGTCACAAGCCAAAGACGCCGTTTCCAATAACTGCGAACGCCATTTCTCCGCCTCTTGCCGGTATGCAGCGGGAATTTCAGTCAAAGAGAACTGCAGGTGTTTCGGGTCGGTGTCGTCGTGTTTCCAGAATTTCATTCGCACGAGGTCGATGACGCCGGCGAACTCGCTGCCTTCGCCAGCGGGGATGGCACACACTGCCGGCTGGATGTGAAGTTTGCAGCGCATCTCTTCCACGCAAGCGGCGAAATCGGCACCGGTGCGGTCGAGCTTGTTGACAAACGCCAGTCGGGGAACATCGTGCCGATCGGCTTGACGCCAGACGGTTTCGCTTTGTACCTCTACTCCACCCACTGCACAGAAAACGCCCACTGCTCCGTCGAGGACGCGCAAGCTGCGTTCAACCTCGGCGGTGAAATCCACATGGCCTGGCGTGTCGATCAAATTGATTTGAGCATGGCGCCAGCGGACGCTGACGGCAGCACTTTGGATGGTAATGCCTTTCTCGGCTTCCAGCGGGTCGTAATCCGTGGTGGTGGTGCCTTCATCCACATCCCCCGCGCGGTGTTTCGACCCGGCGAAATAGAGAATGCGTTCGGTGAGCGTTGTTTTCCCCCGCGTCGATGTGTGCGATGATGCCAATATTTCTCAGTTTTTCCGCCAGCATAATAGCAAGTCCGCAATCATTCCGCGTGCGCGATTGGTCGTGCACTTTCAAAAAAGAGAAATTTTCCCAGGTTAGGGGTTCGGCTGAATCCAGCGTGGTGAGATCGACACAGCGATGGGATTCCCAAACAGGCCGCTTCCCTTCTCCGTTGAAGAGCATAAACTTATGAAATCATCTGAAAATGGTCAAGATGGGTTGGTACGCGAATTACGGGTTGCGTCGCAGGGGATGATGCACGACAAATGGACCCCCGGCACAAAGGCCGCTGGCAAACGGCCACCTAAACGGCTTGGCCTGTTAACATTGCTAATGTCTGCTTCCGGTTTCCGGCGGACTTCGGCGTCGGCGTTATTGCGACAGCCGACCGATTGGGTTTCGCCGCCGCCAGATCATGGCAGTGCCTATGGCGATCCCGGAGGCCAGCAAGACGATGGCCAACAGAACCAACACCAACGCTGCGGACTCGTTGGTCACGCCATAATGCAGCCGCATAAACAATTCCTGTACGTAACTGTAGGCACCGGGAGTGGCAACGAGTTTGCTTGCCCCGATTTCAGAAAGAGCCAGGACGAATACGAGAAACGACGCAGCCAGCCAAAACGGGGTCAAGGCCGGCCACACAAGGTGGACGAACTCCTTCCCTGGCCGAATGTCATCGAGGACGCAGATGTCGTGTAGTTCCGGCGGGAACTTGCGAACCGCGGGCCAACATACCAGACAAGCGTAAGGGAAAAAGCGGACCGCCCACGCCCAGCAATTCGGCACAAAGGACGGCCCGAAATAGAGTATTCGAGCCAGGGGCAAGGTGCCGCTCGGATGAATTCCCGCAGCATGGGCCAAAAACTCTTCGATGCCAATCAGCCACTCTATCCCGGATTTCAAGCCGAAACCGAGGATGGGAGCCGGCAAGGCCAGTCCCATTGCGATAACCAGGGCGAGCATAGATCGCAGCCAGCGGGCATGCAACGACAACCAACAAAGGCTCAATGCCAATGTCCCTGTCGCAACTCCCGTGCAAAGCGCTGTCAAAACACTCCTTAAAATCAGTCCAAAGTTCGCGATGACGGACTCGTGCAGATAATCCGTCGCCGTCGCGAGCGAAAAAACGGGGGGAAAGCCGATTGAACCAGCTTTCCTGAGCAAACTCAAAAGAGGAACACCAGCCAACACCAACGAAAAGCAGCCTAGCGTGACGCTCAATGGCCAGCGCCATCGTCCCAATCGAAACACCAGGCTCAACCGCCCCGACATCAAGGGCGAGTCCCAGCCGCGCAGCAAATAACCGACTGCTACCAGGATCAAGAAGGTCAACACGACTTGCGGGACAGACAACGCCACACTTCTGACCAGACCAGTTTGATCAGAAGCCTGAAATTGGTAGTACACTTCCTCGGCAAAACTTCGAACACCAAGGAAATAAGCAGCGCTGATTTCTTCCGTCGTCTGCAGCCACACGAACAGGGCGGCGGCCAGAATCAGCCCGCGTGCTCGCAACAAAGTCGTGGAGACAAAGACACGCCACATCCCGGCAGCGGTGAGGGCATCTTCCTCCAGTTCGCTTTCCACTTGAAGAAACCCCATTCCTGTGATCAAGATGACCCAAGGAAGGGAAGCCAGGGAGTGGATGCCAATGGCGGAGGAGAGTCCTTCGACCCATGGCGTCCAGGCGGTGTTGGCATCGAAAAAGAACAAGCCGTCACTGCCAAATGCTGATTGCCATGCCGCCGTGTATAACGGTAAAGGCACAAAGAGTGTGACAAAGGCAAGTAGCTGGTAGAATCGCGCGCCGGGCAGATCGGTGCGAAAAAGAAGAAAGCCCAAAAGTGTGCCCGAAGGAAGAACGATCGACAGCGTACCCAGCGACAAAATCAGCGTATTAAACGCAAGGGATCGGATTCTGCCGAATTCCTGCCACGCGAGCCATCCTTGCGGAGTCGCTGCCAATTCCAACCATGGTGCGGCCAAAGGCAACGCCAAAAGAAATAGCAGCAAACTGCCCAGAACGCGAAAGAGTGACACCGATCGTATCAGTATTTACGCAGTCATTAACTGGCAAAGGACATTATCACGGCGAACGAGTGCAACAGAGTTCGTTGTTTATTTGGGTTTTTTTCGCTGGTGGCTGCATTTCGCCTGGTTTTTTTCGGTTTCGGCTCAGCGAGCGGCGTTTTCATGATGAGCGGAGTCGAGTATTCGCGGTCGTGAAGGCAAACCAGCAGGCCATTATGGGCTGCCAAAAAGAACCGATCGGTGGCTTCATTGACAACGGGGACGTTGAAGTCTCTGACATCGTAACGTGCGCGAATGGCACCGCTTTCTCGACTGAGAATAAGCAAGTTGTTTTGCACGTCGGCAGCGTACACGAATTTCTTGTTCGCGGACAAGAACCGCTGTGCCTCGCGGTTCCGCCAGAGGATGTCGCCGTTTTTGCGATCGATCCGATACAGGCCGGCTCCTTCCGTAACGACGTAAATCTCCCAGTCGTTGACAACGGGCTGTTGGAGAATGGGCGCTCCGCCCGTAAAACGCCAGACGATTTCGCCGCGCGTAACATTGAGAGCGTACAGGTGATAGTCGCGAGACGCGACATAGACCATTTCTTCAATGACCATTTTTTTATTTGGCCCCTCAGGCGTGACGAGGGAACGGTATTGAGCCAGTGGAGCTGATAGCGGGGCGTCGGTTTCGAATTGTGCATTCACTCTTGTTTCGGTTTTGGACGTGATAAAAAATCGCCCGCCGCTATCGGCGATCACGAGGTTGTCCGCTGTGACGATTGGCGGACGGTCGAGTCGAGCGTTGGCGCGATAATCCCAAATCAAAGTCGGCTTCGGCTTCGGCGGTGCTTCTTTTCGTGGTTCCATCAAGTCGTGCAGCGGGCCGATCGATTCGAAGACTTTCCCGCCATAGCCGCGTGCTCGGTCATAGGGAGAATAGCCTTCCTCTGGTTTTTGCGGCAGGGGTTGGGTCGAGTAATCGATCGAAGTCGCATAAATTCGCGGCGCAGGCTTGCCGGGAAACTGAAATCCGTACAACCGACCCAGACCGCCAACGATGTAAAAAACGCTCTTCATCGGCGGCTACGCTTGCCGAGGGAAGAGTCGGCAAGTCGAATTCCCACTCGGCCACTCCTGTTTCTTTGTCCAACGCATACAGGTTCGTGCCTCTCAACGCAAAGTACCACTTCTTGTTGGCACCCAACGGGTGAGTAACGCGATACATCTGGCCGACGCGCGTCCGCCACAGGGCGCGACCGGTTTTTAGTTCCAATGCGGTGATGGCTCCGCTGCGCGTTTGAACCACTACATGATCGCCAAAGAACTGAACGCTGAAGATGCCGTCTTTCTTGCCGAACGTCGGCACATACACTCGCCAGGCCATTCTCAGGTTCAACCGGCTTAAAGCGAATGCTGATGGCGGCAACGGATTCGTGTAGACTCGCTCTGTCGCTCGCAACAAGGACGTGCTGCTCACCAGAGTCGCCAGGATCAACGGCAAACGATAGGGTTTCATGTCGCTTTCTCGAACAAGGGGCACGCGGCAATCGAGCTTCTACCAGACAACCATCTTGTTGGCCAATTCGTTGGCGCGG
Source organism: Gemmatales bacterium (assembly GCA_026004675.1). Taxonomy (GTDB): domain Bacteria; phylum Planctomycetota; class Planctomycetia; order Gemmatales; family Gemmataceae; genus BPJP01. The sequence continues at coordinate 1,132 of BPJP01000012.1, read as the reverse complement.
ACCGATTTCCACTTTACCATGTCTGTTTAAGACCCGCGAGGCGGTTTTCGTCGATGGGGCAAAGTTTTCCGCCGACACAACCCTTTGGGGCACTATTTTCGGTATTTCCCATCGCAGCGGTTGTGCCACCACAACTGGACGCTTCCTGCTTTCACCGAAAAGCTATCGAGGATCACATATCGAGGATTACCATGAGGCGACGTCGAGCGGTTTGCGTGCTGTCTTTTCTGTTGATTGCGTCATGCGCTTGGGGAAACGACGAAACCATTCGCCGGCTTTCTTCGCGTGTGGTGGAAGAAGAAACCAAAGCGAAAGCTTTGCGCGAGATGCTGGCGGAGGATGTCTTGCGCCGCCTGCGGGCGGCCAATCGTCAGCACTTGAAAATATGGCGGCAAATCCGATCGCGAAGCGACTGGGAGGCTTTTCGCGATCGCCGACTCGCGGCCTTGCGACAGTCCCTCGGCTCTTTTCCCGCCAGAAATGCCCTCCATCCCCGTGTGACCGGGTCCATCGAAGGCGATGGGTTCCGGATCAGGAATGTGGTCTTTGAAAGCCGTCCGGGGTTGCTGGTCTCGGCCAATTTGTATGAACCGGCTAAAAGATTTGACCAGGGAGAAACCAAACGGCCCGGTATTCTGATCTGCCATAGTCATCACAATCCGAAGACGCATCCCGAACTCCAGGATATGGGCATGAACTGGGCACGCCAGGGATGTGTCGTTTTAATCATGGACCAATTGGGCCACGGCGAACGCCGACAGCATCCCTTCCGCGACAAAACGTCTTATCCCAAAACGTTTCGCGTCAGCCGACAGGATTACTATTTCCGTTATAACGTCGGCATGCAGTTGCATGTCCTGGGCGAAAGTTTGATCGGCTGGATGGTCTGGGACCTGATGAGGGGAATCGATCTGTTAGCTCAGCGTGACGATGTTGACAAGTCGAAACTGATCCTGTTGGGAGCGGTGGCAGGCGGCGCTGATCCGGCAGCTGTCACAGCCGCTCTCGATTCACGTATCAGTTGCCTCGTTCCTTTCAATTTCGGCCGGGCGACCCGCGACGCCTTGCAGCCCCCAGCGAAGGATCCGTTGGAGCGATTCTTTTATTCTGGGATCGGCAGTTGGGAGTCGAC
>BPJP01000011.1 GCA_026004675.1 Gemmatales bacterium | reverse complement strand
GGGACACCTTTTTACGCTGAATGCCGACTTTGATGGGGTACGAGTCACCGATTACGACGGGCTGTTGATTCCGGGCGGGGAGAGCACCGGAATATTTACGGCTCAAGCCAGCTGTGATCAGGCTGGTAAGGGGATTTTGCAGAAGCGCCGAAACCGATTGCCGCAATTTGTCACGGTGTGCAGATCCTGACGGCCGCAGGCATTGTGCAAGGCAAGAGTTTGCACGGCCTATCCGGCGCTCAAACCAGACCTGGAGCAGGCTGGTGCCAAATGGATCGAAACCCTTATCGACCAGGCGCATGCGGACGAAAATATCGTAACGGCACCCGCCTGGCCGGCTCATCCCAGTTGGCTCGCCCATTTTATCGAACAACTCGGCACAAAGATTGTGACATGAATCAGATTTGCATCTATAATAGAGAAACGGCGAATTGGGATCGCGTACAAGCGTGCAGTACGCTCCGCCTGAGCCACTGCTAGCGCCGCCTGGCAGTGGCAGTCAGCCCAATTCACTCGTCCGGAAAGAGGGTCGTCATGAAGTTCAGCCTACTTGTACTTTCCGAGGGGAAGGCTCAGGGAAAGCTTATTCCGATCCGTGTTCCCCGTTTTCTTATTGGCCGGGATGCCAAATGCCATCTCCGCCCAAGCTCGACGATGGTAAGCAAACAACACTGTGCTCTTTACGTCAAAAACGGAAAAGCTTACATCTGTGATTTGAAAAGCACTAATGGCACATTTGTCAACGGCGAACGCATCCAGGGCGAAGTTCAACTCAAGAACGAGGATCGCCATCCGCATCGCCGGTCTGGAGTTCTCCGTGCAGCTGGAAGTGCCCGTCAACAAACCCACTCCCCTGCCGGAACCGGCCGCGCCAAAGTCAGCGGAAGATGAAATTGCCGCTATGCTCCTCGCGATGTCCGAAGACGAGGAAGAGGAGCCGGTCAACCAGGATACGACGATCGTCGACATGGACGCGCTGTTGACCCATCAAGACGAGCCAGCGCAGCCGACCAGACCGACCAGCAAGAAGTCGGACCGCAACAAGGGTAAGTCGGATACGCAAGCGGCAGCAGAAGAGATTCTTGCCCGATTCCAGCGCCGGAATCGACGTTGACCCTTTCCAGTAAAGTCGCAGTGTTCTTTTGCTCATGGATGATCTGCTGCCGTTTCGCGCACGTGATTTTTCCAGGCGATTGCTTCGCTGGTTCGATTCGAACAAGCGCGATCTGCCATGGCGCCGGACGCGCGATCCTTATGCGATCTGGGTTAGCGAGGTGATGCTGCAACAAACACAGGTCGCAACCGTAGCCCGTTATTTCACACGTTTTTTACAGACATTCGCCAGCATTGAAGACCTGGCGTCTGCCGACGAAGGCGAGGTCCTGCGCGTTTGGGAAGGTTTGGGCTACTATCGCCGGGCCAGAGCCTTGCATCGCGCTGCCAACATGATTGTCAGCGAGCACAAGGGACGTTTTCCGGACAGGATTGAAGATGTCTGCCGTCTTCCTGGGATTGGCCGATATACGGCCGGCCGCCATCCTCTCACAAGCGTTCGACCAAAGACACCCGGTTCTAGAAGCCAATACACGGCGCTTGCTTTGTCGGCTATTCGCGATCGAGCAACCCTTGCGTGACAAGGCCATTGAAAAGCAGCTATGGCGTTTCGCCGAGGCGATGTTGCCCCACGAACGTTGCGGCGACTTCAATCAAGCGTTGATGGAGTTGGGAGCACTGGTGTGCAAGCCGCAAAAGCCCGCGTGTCAGCATTGCCCGGTGAACCGTTATTGTCTGGCCTGTCAACGAAAGCTGCAAAATAGCATTCCGAGCGGCAGGAAGAAACGGACCATCCCGGTGCACGAGGTTGCGCTCGTTGCGCGCCGAGCCGATAGCTTCCTCCTTGTCCGTCGTCCAGCGAAGGGGCGCTGGTCGAACATGTGGGAGTTCCCGCATGGCTCTGTTGACAACGGCCAATCATTGGAACAGGCAGCAGCACAATTACTCGGCGAATTGACTGGTTTACGTGGCAGGATTGGCGAGCCGTTCTTTTCGTTGACGCATGGCGTCATGCACTACCGCATCCGCTTGAATTGTTTCGTGGTGGATCGCGTTCGCGGAAAGTTTTCCTCGTCCTTCTACCCGGCGCACCAGTGGGTCTTACCCGGAGAGTTCGACCAGTATCCTCTCAGCTCGCCGCAACGGCGCCTCGCCGACTGTGTCCTTAAGCTTTTTGGTTCGAAAAGAAGCGAGCAGAATGCGCAGTGAGGCAAGATTGAAGAATGAATTGGCTGCCCTCTGCCGATTGGCTGCATTTCTGTTGCAGAAAGGACACAGTCGTCGCCGTCGGCTCAGAACTTCAATTCCCGCATCTTTTGGCGATCCATGTTCTCGCCGAGACCGATGCCGCGGGGAATCGCCAACCGACCCCGCTGGTATTGCAGAGGTCGTACGAGCACATCGTCGGTATACATACCCGGGCCGATCAGATCGCTGGGCAAAGTCAGATTCGGAATCGTGGCGGCGAAATGAAGCTGAGCCAGTGTTCCCGGGCCGAGTTCGACTGTGCTTCCCACCAAAACGCCGATTCTGGCAGCCTGGGCCAGAGCAACGATTTGCCTCGCTGGGAACAAACCGCCGGCACCGCTGAGCGAGATATTCATGACATCGATAGCCTTCGCCTTGATCAACGCCAAAGCGTATTCAAGGTTTCCAACGTGTTCCAGAATCGGTACGTCCACTTGTTTGCGAACCGCAGCGATGTCGGCAGGGTCCTCTCTGGGGACCGGCGTCTCAACGCCCGCCAGCTGGTATTTGTGCAAGCGGCGAATGTTCCGCGGCGCCTCCTTTACTGACCAGCCGGCGTTGGCATCCACTTTGATGATCGCATCTCTGCCGGCGACTTCACGGGTTAACGCCAGCCGCTTTTCGTCCAGGTCGATGTCGACTCCTACCTTCAACTTGAAGGCACGAAATCCTTGTTTGACGCGTTCGCGGATTTCGTCGCGAAGCAAATCGAGTTCCTCGCGAATATAGGCAACCCAGGAGATAACAACATCCTTACGGACGGCTCCGCCGAGCAGATCGTAAACCGGCCGCTTCGCGTATTTGCCGATTAGATCGTACATCGCCATGTCGAGCGCGCAGGCCGCGGCACGTGCCAGCGAATCGTCAGCTATGTCGAAATGCTCGCTGATATCATGATGCAGTTTTTGCAGGTCGAACGGGTTCCTCCCTTTCATGAAGGCGGCCAGCGCGTCGGCATAGTCAGCGACGTTCTTCGGCAACTTGTCGAAGTCGATATCGGACATCTCGCCCCAGCCAGTCAGGCCGTTGTCCGTTTTCACCTCCACAAAATAAAAGTACGATTTGGCCACGCTTTTTTTCGCTTTACCTCCTTGTTGGGCGATGACCGTGCCGTAACGCCGTGAAACGACCACGGGATGCAGGGCAAGAGAAACGACTTTCATCTTTGGCTCCTGGACGGTCGAAAAGAAGGTACACATGCACGGACGGAAAAGTCCGCTGCGGGCACCGCTGATCATATCAAAAAGCGGAAGGACGGCTTGGGCATTTCGGCAAAATTGCCCGCAGGCTGTGGCGGTTTTCGGGAAACATGCGCCAATCGTCCGCCCGAAGCTGGCTCGAGGGACGCCGTTGGCGTCACGCAGACCGGTGGTCAGACCGGAGGTGAACCGATTTCGGATGTTTTCCAGCCGAACTTGCACCCTGCTCTTCCGCCTGCTACACTGACAGCACTTGGGGAATGGTGTAACGGTAGCACGACTGACTCTGGATCAGTTAGTCTAGGTTCGAATCCTAGTTCCCCAGATTCTTCTCGCGCGCCTGTTTGCCGAACAACCGGTTCACGTCTCCTTGTCCATAGTACACGTTCGCTTTCACCGATCGTCGGCACTCCGTTGCAAGTTCAGCGCGGCCTTTTTGGTGCGCGCCAGTACGCAGACGTGATGCTCGAGGAAATCGTTAGCTATTTTGTACATCTTATCTCCACCGTCAGCAAACGGTGTTATCTGATTTTTCCGGCGGGGGCGAGAGGGAAGCAGACACCGTCAGCAAACGGTGTTTTCGGTGAGTTCCAGATCGGCAGTGCGACGAGGGGACCGGGCCGGCTGTCCGGGCAGTTTCGCCTAGGAACTTGGGCATAAACCAGGTATGGTAAGAGAGTCACGGCAGTCTTCTTGGCACAAGTTTCTGCCGGCAGGAGGAATGGTACCAGCGCTAGAACTCTCTCCATGTCTTACCGTGCGTTCAAACATCTTCTGGGAGAAACGAGCCTCGAACGGAAATGCCGATTCCTGTTCGGCGCTGGCATTTTGCTGCTGATCACGATCAGCTTCTGGTGGTATGCCCTCAAAACGGAATCCCTGGCATATGAACAAACCAAAACCGCCGGGAGGTTGCTGGTCAACCAATATCTGGTACAGCGGCACTTGGATCATGTCGATGTTTTGCAAGGCGACTGGGCACAAGCGGACGCCAAGCTCGATCAGCAGCAATGGCAGAAGCTGAAGCAATCGCTTCGGCAATTGTCGGAAGGGGACAGCCTGCCCGAATCCGTGCGGAACTACGAGCACGATCTGATTCTGCCAGCCCATCCGACGCACGGGCCAGCCGACGATTTCGAAAAAGATCTGCTGGAGCAGTTTGCCAGCGACGAAACGCTCAGCGAACACAGCCGACCTCTCAATAACCGGACTTTCATTCGCTATTATGGCGCCGTTCGTGCCCGCCGGAGTTGCCTGGCTTGCCATCCGCAGGCCGGCGCAGAGAAAGAAATGTATGGCGAATTAAAGGCCGGCGATTTGATGGCCGTCGTGAAAATCAACCTTCCCACCCAGACCATCCAAGCGGGCATCCACTGGAACCGTGCCTGGCTTATCTCGACCGCCTTGATCACGGCGTTGTTTATCATGACCGGCAGCTATCTCATCGTCCGGTACGTTATCGTCAAGCCGGTCAAACATCTGAAAGAAGTCAGTGACGCGATTTCCGCTGGCAGGCTCAATGTGCGCAGTGAAATCCAAACCGGTGACGAGTTCGAAGACCTCAGCCACGCTTTCAACCGGATGTTGCGCAATCTGGTCAGCATGCAGGACCAATGGCGCAAACTGAATGCCGACCTCGACCGCAAAGTCGATGAATTGGCCCGGGCGAACATGGCCCTTTACGAATCGAACCGGCTTAAAAGCGACTTTCTCGCCACTATCAGCCACGAACTGCGCACCCCGCTCAACAGCATTCTCGGTTTCAGCGAAGTGCTGCTGTCCAGCGATCAGCTAAATGACAAGCAAAAACGCTGGGTTCAGAATATCCGCACCAGCGGCGAGCAGCTCTTGGCATTGATCAACGACATCCTCGATCTCGCGAAGATCGAAGCCGGCAAGATGCAGGTCCGCCTGGAGGAGTTCAGCGTCGCCGATGTCTGCGAGGGGATGATGAACATGTTCAAGCCGCTGGCGGAAAAGAAAAACATCGACCTGCGCTGCCAGGTCGATCCGTTGCTTCCCACCGTTCGCCAGGACGTGGGGAAGCTACAGCAGATTTTGTCCAATCTCCTCTCCAACGCGATCAAGTTTACACCGGAAGGCGGCAGGGTGCTTTTGAAAGCGGAGGCCGACCAACCGTTTTTCATCCTGACCGTCAGCGACACGGGCGTTGGCATCGCGCTGGAAGATCAAGAAGCGGTGTTCGAAAAATTCCGCCAGGTGGGCACGCCGTTGACGCGCGAGCACGCCGGCACGGGATTGGGGTTGTCCGTGGTTCGCGAGCTGTCGAAACTTCTAGGGGGCGAAGTGACGTTGAAAAGCGAACTGGGGCGAGGCAGCACTTTTCGCGTTCGTCTGCCTCTCCATTTGAGTCACCAACCGACGCTGCAATTCGATCTCGCTGCCGAACATGTCGATCTGTCCAAGGCGCAACGGGTCGATGTTCGTCTTTTTGCCGGCACCAGGCCCTCCCCGGAATTGGACCCGCCACGGGAACGGACCGGATGAGGGACGCACTTTTGAAGTTATTGGGCATCCGTGCGAACGTCGCAATCAGATATAATGCTGACAAGTCATGGAACTCGGCTTGCCTTCCTGCCGCTCAGGCATAGACCCACAACATGAAAAAGCCATTTGAACTTTACTTCTTGAGTCCCTATTCCGTGCCGGCAAAGGACGCCCTGATGTTGGGCGATGAAGAAGTAGCTGCCTATTTGAACGGCTATCTGTCGCTCTGGCATCCGCTGCTTGTGCTGCGTTCGGAACGGCCTCCGCGAATCGCTTCCCCTTACGATCACGAAGACCCGAAGGCACGGCAAATCTTTGCCTGTCCCGACGATCCTCCCATGTACCTGCCCGACGACTGGCAGCAAAAGGTCGAGCAGGTCGGAGCCGTCGCCTACCATGTGACTGACGATCGCGATGCCACGTTCGAGAACTGGAAAGCAGCCATGACGGCGTTTCTCGACAAGCTCGAAGATGACGAAGATGAGCCAGACGAATCGACGTCGACCAGGGCTGATGGCGACAAGGAATCTCCGTCCCCTGACGCTTCAGAAAATACTTCCGCCACGAATGACGAAACGTCGAATCACGCCTTCGAAACAGCGGAAACAGGCGATCGACGAGACGAAAGCGAAAGCGAGGCCGAAACGGAGGAAGCAGAGGGGCAAGATTTGCCCGATGATAACGAATACCGCGATTATGGCAGCGTTTATCAGGATGATTACGACGACTACGGCTATGGGTCTAGTGGAGCTGAAACGTCCGAGCCGCCGAGAGTCAAGCTCGAACGCTTGAAGCAATTGCTCGATGTGCCTGTGGAGCAGTTGCGGCCGTTCTATGGTTTGGGATTCGGCTACATGCACATGACCGCCTTGTTCGAGGCGATGGACCACGACAACCTGATTTCGGACGGCGATTTCTGGAAGGAGATGCAGCAGGCGGCTTTGGCATTGCTCGATGGCAACATAGACGAATGCCGGTCGCATTTGCAGTCAGCGGCCGAGCAATTGATGGGAGGCCGCGAGGCCCTTTATCCCACTGGCGTATATGTCATTGACATCTTCTTGGTGGAGGACGACTGCCAGACGATTCTGCCTCCCCCAGCGTACGACAAAGAATTGCCGGTCAATCTTGTCACTTCGGCGTTGGCGCTGGACAAGATGTCCCGCGAACACCGCGAATGGTTCGAACAATTTCGTCGGCGAGGTTCTGAAGGCAATCTGGAGATTTGTGTCGGCTCCTATCGCGAGCGTGAAGAACCGTTGACGCCTTTCGAATCGCAGCTCTGGAATCTCACCAAAGGTCTGGAGTTGGCCAAACAACTGCTCGGTTGGGAGGTCCGCATATACGCGCGAAAGCACTTCGGCGCGCATCCGCAAATGCCGATTCTTCTTGCTGCTGTGGGATTGGACCGCGCTATTTTCCTTGGTTCGGAAGACGCGGCGATGCCGACGTATGATAACTCCGTTGTCACCTGGTCGGTCGGTGACGGCAAACAGGTGGAAGCTTTCATGCGGGCACCGCACGCTGCCGACTCGCCGCAGCTCTACTTCCACCTCGCCTATCATCTGCACATGAGCATTTCGCGTGATCAAGCTGCCACGATTGCCCTGCTGCACGGGAACAGGAGGCCCCCTTCGTGGTATGATGACTGGCTGGCGCTGACAGATTTGGCCCCTGTCTTTGGCCAATGGACCACGTTGACCGACTATTTCAACGAGTCCATGGCCGGCACCTACGGCACGTCCGTGTCGTCGGAAGAATATCACGACGATTACCTGACAGCGAGAACGGAAGATAAGGTCGAGCATCCGATCGCCTGGTTTCCCCGCCATGCGCGGATGAGGCGGCGCATCGATACGTTGTGGACGCTTGCCGCCATGCAGCGCGGGCTGACGGGGAAAAAGGATACTTTGCAAATCGACAGCAAACTGAGCGAATTGGAAGATTCGATCGAGATGAACCCGGGGTCGGTTTTCGACCCGGAGACCAGCAAACGAGTCAACGAACTTGAAGAAGAGATTGGCAGTGCACTGGCCCAGAGGTTGCTGTCCCGAGCGATCAGCCAGCAGCCGGGCTACCTGTTGTTGAATCCATGCAGCTTCACTCGCCGGGTCGCTCTCGAATTGGAGGAAGTGAAGCATCCTTTGCCTGTCGAAGGTCCACTGAAGGCTTGCCAGGTGAATGAAGATGGCAAGGCGAAGCTGGTTGTCGAAGTACCTGGATTGGGCTTCGCCTGGATTCCCCGACAAGGATCGGCCGACACGCCGCCTCAGCCGCGTCGCATCCGACTTGCTGATCAACGCCATCTCCGCAACGAATTCTTCGAAGCGGAGGTGGATTCCTCCACGGGAGGGCTGCGCGGCATTTGGGACTACCGCACACGCATGAATCGCATCGGCCAGCAACTCGTTTTCAATCCTGGCAGCAAAATGCGGGCTTCGGAAATCAAGGTCCTTTCCGACGGGCCGGCGCTGGGGGAAGTCATCAGCGAGGGTGGGATTCTCGACGATCACGACCAGCTGCTGGCAAAATTCCGTCAGCGGTTTCGTGTCTGGCTCGGACGCCCCGTTCTGGAAATGCGCATCGAAATCTTTCCCGAACACGAACCGTCGGGCTATCCCTGGCATGCGTACTACGGTGCTCGCTTCGCCTGGCGAGACGAACGTACGCTCTTATTGCGCGGCATCAATGGCACCAGCCAGATTACCTCGCATACGAGACCGGATTCTCCCGATTTTCTCGAATGGCGAATGGGGCCATATAACGTCGTGTTGTTTACGGGAGGGTTGCCTTTCCAGCAACGGACCGAAACCCGCATGCTGGATGTCATCCTGATCACCGAAGGAGAAAAGTGGCATACGTTCGATCTGGCTTTGGGGCTCGACCGGGAATACCCGATGCAGACCGCATTGGGAACGATTTCGCCCGTGCCGCTGATCGGCGTAGACAAAGGGCCGCCGCACGTCGGTTCGAGCGGTTGGTTGTTTCACCTGGATGCCACCAATTTGCTTTTGACGAGCATGCGTCCTGCCGAAAACGGCGCTGATAGCATTTACGTCCGCACCGTCGAATGCGCTGCCCATCCCGGATCGGCGGAATTCCGCTGCGTACGCAATCCGAAACGGGCTACGCTGGTGAATGCCCGCGGCGAAGAGATCGGCGAAGCCCACGTTTACGACGACGCCGCCGTCTTCGAAGCAGGGGCATCCGAGTTCGTCCAATTGCGCGTAGATTTCAGCGCATAGCGAAAATCTGACGCTGGCGTGCTTTGCAGAGCAGTTTCGATCGTCTCAACCATTTTGGCTGAAGGTGCATTATGGTCTTCCCCATCGCGGACGATAACACTGGGCGACGACTCACGCCCTACGTCAACTACACGTTGATCGCCATCAATGTCGTCGTGTTTGTGTTGTTCCAGCACCTCGGCCAGAATCTCAAATTCACATACGCTTTCGCGGTCGTCCCCAAGGAGATTGTCACTGGCAAAGACCTGACAACTCCCGGCAAAGTGCTGCGGGATCGACAGACCGGCAGCGTCTACGAAATTCCCGGACTGCAACCTACGCCGATTCCCGTCTACCTTACCCTGCTTACTTCGATGTTCATGCACGCTAATCTGATGCACTTGTTCGGCAATATGCTGTTTCTGTGGATTTTCGGCGACAACGTTGAAGACTCGCTGGGCCATTTACGGTATTCGATCTTTTATCTGGTGTGCGGTTTGTTGGCGTCGATCGCGCACATCGCCTCAACTTATGCGTTCGACGGTAATCCGCTTATTCCCACGCTGGGAGCATCCGGCGCGATCTCCGGCGTCCTTGGCGGCTACCTGGTGCTGCATCCGCGCCGCCGCGTTCTTGTGGTCCTGTTCCGTCTGATTACCGAAGTGCCGGCTCTGGTCGCGATCGGCATGTGGTTTCTCTTTCAACTGATCTACGGGCTCGGAGCACTCGGTACGAAAACCGGAGGAGTCGCCTACGGCGCTCACATCGGCGGTTTCCTTGCCGGCCTGCTCCTGGTAAAAGTTTTCGCCATTGGTGCGCAACGGGAAGAACGAACATTGCCCCAAGGACGTTGGGTAAACCAGTGAACACGGATCGATTCCGTCATGTACCCGTTTCGTGCTGGTAGACGACCGCCGACCAGGGAGGGATGGTCAAGTCTGTGACTCCGCCGGTCAGGCTTGCTGGGAACTGGCTCCCCGGACCCCGCCATTCGACACCAGCGGAATCGAGCGCTTTTCGCCACGCTCCAGCCGGTAACTCCACTGCCTTCTGCAGAGTACCCGAGCCGAAATGGAAAAGCAAAAAGACCTGGTCATCATCGCTCCAGCGCCGCACCCAGAGCAGTTTGTCATGTTCCGACCCGCCAACGTCCAAATGATCTTTGCTCAGGCGGGACAGTGCCGGCAAAGTCTTACGCAAACGGATCAATTCCTGGTAGAAACGAAACAGCGCTGCATTCGGCTCTTTGGATTTCAGATCGAAATCCAATTTCGAGCGACGGAAGGTTTCTTCCGCCTGCGGATCGGGAGCTTCTCCTTGCCAGCTGAATGAGGCGAATTCCTCGCGCCGGCCTTTGCGGACAGCTTCAATCAAGTCGTGGTCGCCGTGGCTGGTGAAATAAAGAAACGGTGCGGTCTCGCCGTATTCTTCTCCCATGAACAATAACGGCACATAGGGGGACAGGAGGGAGACGGCGGCACCGAGTTTAAGCTGTTCCAAAGAAACCAAAGTCGACAGGCGGTCGCCGAGCATGCGATTGCCGACCTGGTCATGATTTTGAATGCACACGACGAAGCGTTCGGCAGGCAAAGAGCGGGATGGATTGCCATGGCGGCGTCGGCGATGAACCGAAAACTGGCCGCTATAGGCGTAACCGTCCCGGATGGCCCGGATCAGATGTTCGAGTTTGCCGAAATCCCGGTAGTAGCCGTTGTTTTCGCCAGTTAACAGAGTGTGCACGGCGTGGTGGAAATCGTCGCTCCATTGGGCAGCGTGGCCAAACCCTCCCAGATCACGCGACCGAATGATACAAGTATCGTTGAGATCGCTTTCCGATATGAGATAGAATCGGCGATTCAATTCGTCCGCACGTTGTCGGGTGCGGACGCCCAGTTCCTCCAGGAAGGGGAACGCCGAAAAATCGCGGATGGCATGAATGGCGTCCAGCCGAAGGGCATCGAAATGGAACTCGGTCTGCCAGTAGAGAGCATTGGCGAGGAAGAAGCGGCGGACATGGTCGCTGTCCGGCCCATCGAAATTGAGGGCTGGACCCCAGGGCGTCTTGTAACGGTCCGTGAAATACGGGGCGAATTCGCCGAGGTAATTGCCTTCCGGACCAAGATGATTGTAGACGACGTCGAGAATAGCCGCCAGGCCTCGTTCATGGCAGGCATTGACGAAACGTTTGAGCGCCTGGGGACCGCCATAGGAATTCTGCACGGCAAATAATTGCACGCCGTCATAGCCCCAGTTCCGCGCTCCGGGAAACTGCGCGACAGGCATCAACTCCACCGCTGTGACGCCCAATGCCTTGAGTTCATCCAGACGCTCGATGGCTGCATCCAGGGTTCCCGCTTCGGTAAACGTGCCGACGTGCACCTCGTAAATGATGTATTGGTTGATCGGCAATCCGAACCAGCCAGCATCCGTCCAATCGAAAGCAGGATCGATGACCTCGGACGGTCCGTGGACGCCTTCGGGCTGATAGCGAGAAGCGGGATCGGGGCGGTCGCGGTCGCCGGGCAAACGATAGCTGTAGCGTGTCCCGGGGCCGGCGTCTTCGATCGTGACTTCGAAATACCCGTCGCCGACCGGTGCCATCGGGACGACGCGGTCGCTGGGCGGATGAAGATAAACAGAAACCGTATCGACTCTCGGAGCCCACACTCGAAATCGGCAGCCTTTGTCTGGCAGCCAGTCGGCGCCGAGACCGACGCCATCATCGTGGTTTTTCAATTGTCGCTACTCCAGCGTTTTCAAAAGGGTTTTTCGCTACCAGTCGCCAACGGCGCCGTCGGCGTAAAAGCTGCGCTGCAAGATTTCCTGTTCAAAGGGATGTTTCTTCACTTCGGCTTCGTTGATTTCAATCCCCAGTCCAGGTTTGTTGCTGGGACGAACGAGTCGGCCCTTTTCTTCGATGGTAAAACCTTCCTGGACGACATCTTGCCGCCAGGGGACGTCGCCGTGTACTGATTCACAAATAATATATGACGGCGTGGCGAAGCCGAATTCGAGGGACGCCGCCGTGCTGACCGGTCCTTGCGGATTGTGCGGCGCCAAGGCAACGCGATACGCTTCGGCCATGGCTGCAATTCGGCGTGCTTCGCTCAGCCCGCCGCAATGCGTAATGTCCGGCTGCAAGACACTGCACGCTCTCTTTTCCAGCAACTCGCGAAAGGCGAACTGCCCGATCAGCCTTTCTCCAGTGGCGATTGGGGTCGTCACCGCTCGTTGAATCAAAGCGATGTCGTCCATGGTTTCGGGCCAACAGGGTTCTTCAAAAAAGTAGAGTCCATAAGGTTCCAAAGCCTTGGCGAAGCGCAAACCCATACGGGGCGACGGGCGGGCGTGGCAATCGACCATGATGTCGATCTCTTCGCCGACAGCGTCTCGCATGGCTTTGACGCAGGCTTCGGCATAGCGGATCGGCCTTAGTCCTTCGATGGGCATGGTTTCGGGCACGGCCATCGACTTGAAAGCTGTAAATCCCTCAGCGACGGCTTTGGCAGCCAAATCCGCGAACCGATCGGCATCGGCTGGCCTGGTTTCGTAGAAGTCTTCCATTTTGCCGCCGCCGAGATGGCAGTATAAGCGAATGTAATCGCGAACCGGACCACCCCACAATTTGTGGCAAGGCACGCCGTGGATTTTGCCGAGAATGTCCCAAAGGGCGATGTCGATGCCGCTGATGGCCGTCGCTCGCACGACGCCGTTGCCATGCCAGAAATGCTGCCGGTACATCATTTGCCACAGATACTCGATTCGCGTCGGGTCCTGGCCGATAAGCAGGGTGGCGACGTCTTCGATGGCGCCGACGACGCTGCGCGTATGCCATTCGAGCGTCGCTTCACCCCAGCCGAACAAGCCGTCCTGATCGGTGAGAATCTTTACGAATATCCAATTGCGCATGCGGGCATGGCAAACGTGCGTTTCGATTTTGGTGATTTTCATGGTACGAATCGCCAGTCAGGATGAGGCCAGACGCCCCGATGCTCTGGCTCTAAAGCCTTTGAAACACGTGGCCGAACATGTGCGGATCGGGCCATTCATCGGCAGGGAAATCGCGAGCTTGCACCAGGTCGCTGATATCGATGAAACCGCCCCCTTTTTCGCTCGACTCGTAACCCGCCATCAAGATCGCCATCGTATCCCAAGCGAGCATCGGTCCGGATTGTGGCGCTCGCCCGGGCTGTAAAGCACAATCGACGGCGTCGTTCATTTCGTTGACGTAACCATGAGAGTAGAACTGGTTCGGTCGGGGGAAGCTGGTTCCCTGCGGCGTCGGCAGTTTTTCGCGGAAGAGAAGATTTCCCGCCGGTTCCGGTTTGGGCAGAAACAGTTCGTTCTCGTTGTTCGGGTTGACGCGCAGGTGGTACTGGCCGAAATCGGCAATCACGCACAATTCGTTGTGGATGCCGCTTATGCTCAAGTCGTAGCCCAGGACTTCGGCGATGGTATGGTCTTCGAACAGGACGGTGATGCGACCAAAATCGTCGACATTCTGCATCACGCGGAAGTGTTCCCCCGCTTCCGGGCGCTGGTGCTTGAGAATCTGCAAAGCGGTGGCGGCCACTTTCCATGGCCGAATCGGTTTGCCGTCGTGCAAAATGCCTTCGACTTGCTTGAGATAGAGACACGGCCCGAGTGGATGGCAGGCTTTGTTGAAGAGGGCGCCTCCTCCCGATTTGGCAGGGGTGTCGTAAGCTGGTGCATGCGAACCCTGGTGAGCACAGACGCCACGCTGGTAGAGAATTTTGCCTTTCTTCACCTTGTGGGCTTCGATGAGGATTTCCGTGATGCCCTTGACGCCGTCGAAGTAGACGAAATCTTCCGCGTATAAAAGCCTAGAGCGTTTGCGCCGAACTTGGTCGAGGACTTCGGCAAGATAGTCCATCGACTCGACCTTGCGTGTGGCGGCGTCTGCGGTTCGTCCTTCGGCATAGCCTGGCCAGATCACAGGCGGTTTCTCCAGGACGATCACGCCGACACCGGCGTCGGCAGCCTCTTTCGTATAGGGGGCCGTGCGCATCATTGGCACAGGCGATGTTGTCAATGTCGGGTTTGACTGCCGCCAGCATCTCGGCATGGCTGGCATACGCTTTCTTGACGCCGTGCGTTTGCGCAAAGCGCTCCGCATTTTCCAGGCGCCCCGACACGACACCTGCCAATTCGATCTCCACGCCGTTTTTATGCGGGATCATGCCATATGTGCGCGCCGTATAGTCCGCGGCGAAGCCCGTACCGCTCAGTGTAACTTTCAATGTCTTGGACATGAGATGAATTCTATTCAGGGGGCCAGCAAGCAGGCAGGTTTTTTCTTCGATGTCTATCAGGATGGCGAAGCTGCCGCCAGACGAATGCCATCGACCAGGTCGGCCGGGATGCCGCTGGCGGCAAGCTGCGTCGCGAGATCGTGCCAGGGAGTCGCGAGCGGCTGGTCGGTGCCCAGAAGCAAGCGGTTGTGTCCCTGGCGAGATTGTCCCAATGCCAGCACGGCGGCACGGGAAAAGACCTCCAACAATGCAGCCGATGCTTCCTGACAGGCAGCGCGCGTGCTGGCGAGCATGGGGTTCCAAATAACATTTTTGATGCAGATGCCACCCGGGGAGAGCACTCGGGCGAGCTGTTCAAAATGCTGCCGAGTTCGACTTTGCTCTGGCACATGCTGATAGCCATCGAACAGATCGTCGAAGATGAAATCGTAAAAGCGAGGCTGGCACTGGGCAAGGAACGTTTCTGCCGACACCGGGTGAAAGCGAATTCTCCGATAGCCGGAATGATCCAGCCGAAAAAAACGCTTTCCGATTTCGCCAAGTTCGGGAACAATGTCCACAGCGTCGATCGTTGCGTCAGGATAATCCAGGGCCAGACATTTCGGAGCGGTGAACGCACCGGCGCCCAATACGAGAATACGCTGCGGTGGGTGCGGCAGAAGCCGGCTGCAACGGTGAAACCAGAGGTAATGAAAGACCGGCTCTTCCGAATCCAGCGACATGGCCCCTTCTTCGCAGCCGTCTAGCTCGAGATAACGGACAGTCTCGGAGTCGTAGACGGTGATGCGGCACGACGTGCCAGATTCGTCGAAAAGAAAATTCATCGCAGAAAGCCAACCGATCGCTCAGATGCCGTACAGTTCGCTATACTTGTTGCGCAGATAATCGAGCAGCGGCTTGTGACTGAGACGTTCGCCGGTCACACGGAAGCACAGGTCGGCAGCCCGGTAGGTCTTGCCAGGTCGATGAATCTTTTCGTTAAGCCAACCTTTGAGTCGGCCAAATTCGCCGCGGCGGAAATCCTCCTCCAGCCCGCCCAAATCGGCTTGGGCGACCTCCATGAATTGGGCGGCATACATATTTCCGAGTGTGTACGTGGGGAAATAGCCGATGCCGCCCGAGCTCCAATGCACGTCCTGCAAGCAACCGAGCGTGTCGGTCGGCGGTGTCAGGTTGAAGGCCTGTTTGAATTTCTCATTCCAGACGGCGGGGACATCAGCCGGTTTCAAATCGCCGGTCACCAGTGCCTGCTCGATCTCAAAACGAAGGAGGATATGGAGATTGTAAGTCGCCTCGTCGGCTTCCACGCGGATGAACGATGGCTGTACATCATTGACAGCGAAATAGAATTCGTCGAGCGACACATCGGACAAAGCGTCGTGAAAAGTCTGGCACGCTCGCGGGAAAAAGTATTCCCAGAATGGAAAACTTCGGCCGACGAAATTCTCCCACATCCGCGACTGGGATTCATGGATACCCAGCGAAATCGCTTCGCCTCGCGGCGTCCCGAAATGTTCGGGGCATAATCCCTGCTCGTAGATGCCGTGCCCTGCCTCGTGCAAAATGCTGAAAAAGGCGTCGCTGAAGTGATTGAGGTTATAGCGTGTTGTCAGTCGGCAATCGCCAGGCCCCAAGCCGGTGCAAAAAGGATGCGTCGTCACGTCGAGCCGACCGCGACGAAAATCGAAGCCGATCGCCGCCGCCGCCGCTTCCCCGAATATCCGCTGCCGTTCAAGAGGATACTCTCGTTCCAATATTTCACGTCTCGGCTTCTTTCCCGATTCGACAATCGCGCCAACCAGCGGAACCAATTCCTTGCGCAGGGCGGAGAAGCTGGCGTTGATCTCGGCGGTGGTGGCGCCCGGTTCATATTCGTCGAGCAAGGCATCATACGGGCAATCGTCGAAACCGATCGCTTCGGCTTCACGACGTTTCAACGCAACGATGTTTTCCAACCACGGCAGGAAACTCTTGAAGTCGTTATCGCGCCGTGCTTCCTGCCACACCTGCTGGGCTCGGCACGTCGTGCGAGCCAGTTCTTCTACCAGGTCCTTGGGAAGTTTGGTGGCCCGATGATACGACCGGCGAATCTCGCGAACGTTGACCGCTTCATCCGACTCTTCGTGGTGGATCAGGTCGGAGTCCTCAACCACGGTAAGCAATTCGCCGATCCGAGGCGAAGTGAACAGTTCATGAGCCATTCGAGCCAAAAGAGCAGCCTGCTCAGACCGGTGGGCCGACCCTGCCCGGGGCATGTACGTGCGCTCGTCCCAGTCAAGAACGGCAGCACACGATTGAAGGATGCTATATTCGCGAACACGCTGAATAAGTTCGTCATAAGCTTGTCTTGCCTTCATTGCCAGCTCCCAGAGTCGATTCCATGCCGGGTCGGAAAGGTGGTTGGGCGCCTCACGGCTTTTTCCTTTCTCGCACTTATTCTACAGTTTCAGCTTCATCGGAAAGAAGCCGACCGAGAATCCGAGGCTGCAAATGTTACCGATTTCCTCGGCAACGCTCACAACATCTACACGTGCCTGCTTCGCTTCGGGCAGGAATAGCTCGCGGCAGACCTGTATGATACCTTTTTCAAAACCCTTGATTCGTTAGAACGGAAGGATCAGGCCATGTTGCATCCAACAAGAATGTCGGCTGGCGATACGGGGTTGCTGGTGATCGACGTTCAGGAGAAGTTGATGGCGAAGATTCCTGATGCGTCCACGATCACGCGGAACATGGCCTTCCTGATCGACTGTGCCCAGGCGGTTGGGTTGACCGTGCAAGCGACCGAGCAATACCCCAAAGGGCTGGGTGGGACGGTAGCCGATTTGGCTAGCCGTTTGCCGAATCGCCCTGAGAAACTCGCATTCAGCTGTTGTGCGGTCGCGGAGGTAATCGACCGATTTCGCCAGGCAGGGTGCCATAAGATTTTGTTGTGCGGCATCGAAGCGCACGTCTGCGTGCAACAGACGGCTCTCGACTTGTTGGCTTTGGATTTCCGGGTTTATCTTGCTGCCGACGCCATTTCCAGCCGATATGCCATCGACCGGGACTTCGCTTTTCGCCGACTGGAACGAGCCGGTTGTATTTTGACGACATGCGAGGCGGCAGCTTTCGAATGGCTGGGCGGTTCCGATCATCCATCGTTCAAGCAAGTCAGCCGCCTGGTTCAGGAACGTATGAAAGACCTGGCGGAAGGCACGCAAGAAACAGATCGCTAACGAATCAAGGAGAGCGGACAGGATGAGTGAACCAGCATCGGACATCGGTCCAGCATCGAACCCATCAGCAGGCTGGACGGCACGTTTTCTTGACCTCGTGGAATGGGCGGGCAATAAACTGCCTGATCCCGCCATGCTTTTTGTGTGGGCGCTCGTCTTCACATGGATCATCTCGGCACTGTTGGCTCCGGTCGAGTTCACGGAAATCGACCCGCGGACGAGGAAGGTCGACCCCGAGACAGGAGCGGTAAGCCAACAGCCGATCCGCATCCAGAATCAATTGAGCGGCGAAGCCTTGGTTACTTTTCTTACGAAGATGGTAGCGACATTCACGGGCTTTCATCCGCTCGGAGTCGTGCTGGTCGCACTCTTGGGTGTCGGTGTCGCCGAACATACCGGATTCATCAATGCGATGATCAAGGGATTGTTGAGCATCACGCCGATGCGGTTGTTGACCCCGATGCTGATCCTGGTGGCGATCGTGAGTCATTCGGCGGGTGACACGGGCTACGTCCTGGTGATTCCGCTTGGCGGCGTGATTTTCGCTGCGGCGGGTCGCCATCCCGTTGCCGGCATCGTCTGTGCGTTCGCCGGCGTTTCCGGCGGCTTCAGCGCCAACTTCATTCCTTCCGGTCTGGACCCTCTGCTCCAGGGATTCACGCAGTCGGCAGCACAGATTATCGACCCGGAGAGAACTGTCAACCCGATGTGCAATTGGTTTTTCATGTCCGTTTCCTGCCTCATCATCGTCGGGGTTGGGTGGTATTTGACGGACCGGATAGTCGAGCCAAGATTGCAAAGCGTCGCGATCGACGGCGACGATGCCGAGGCGCCAGGAATGGGAGAATTGAGCCGGGAAGAACGCCGTGGCCTTTGGGCAGGCGTCGGCACCATGCTGGCCGGCATTCTTCTCCTTGTCGCTTTAGTCTTGCCGAGAGATTCCCTTTTGCGCTCGCCGAGCGGGGATATCGAGACATCCGACGCCCCCTTGATGAAGGCGATTGTCCCTTTGATCTTTCTGTTTTTTCTTGTGCCCGGCATTGTCTACGGCTACGTCGCCCGAACGGTCTCGAATCACCGCGACATCATCAAGGGGATGAGCAACGCGATGAGCACGATGGGCTATTATCTGGTGATGGCCTTTTGTGCGGCCCAGTTTATTTATTCGTTCAATCAGTCTGGACTGGGTGCCCTTCTGGCCATCAAAGGGGCGGCATTTCTGGAAAAGCTGGGACTCCCCGATCAAATCACCATCGTGGGAATCATTTTGCTGACGGCGTTGGTCAACCTTTTGGTCGGTTCGGCATCCGCCAAATGGGCTTTGCTGGGTCCTATCTTCGTTCCCATGCTCATGCAACTGGGGTTCTCTCCCGAATTGACACAGGCGGCTTACCGCATCGGCGATTCCAGCACCAACATTATCACCCCGCTTATGCCCTATTTCCCCCTTATCGTCGTTTATTGCCAGCGTTACGTCAAAAACACCGGCATCGGCACCCTGATCGCTTTGATGCTGCCGTACTCGATGTCGTTTCTGATGACCTGGGTTTTGTTGTTGCTGGTTTATTGGCAACTGGGTCTGCCGCTTGGTTTGCAGGCGACCTACACCTATCCGTGAATCCCCTCACGGGCCAGGATTGGTGGCGGCGCTTTCTGTGCTCTGGCAAGTCGCCTGCTCGACATCGGATTCTTCGTCGGTTTCTGGCGAAGAAAGCTGCTGGCCCCACTGCATCAACTTGTCTGGCGGGTCGCCATCGGCGGCGTATTCGCCGAGTTGGTAGATGTGTTGCCGATAATTGAGGATGTCAATCAGAGCCAGGGTTTGGATCGTGCGCAGGGTGACGAGGATCTCGCTGATACGTGCCGGATGGCGCAGGAGGTCGGCGAGGATTTCTTCGCCTCGATCGCAACACGCCTGACGGTGCCTCGCCCAGGCCTTGAGGGCGTCAGCGGAATCCCAGAAATTGTGGACGACGTAGCGCCAGGCCGTCTTGCGGGTTTTTCGACCTTTCAGACGATGGACTTTGCAAAAGTGCCGGAATTTCCACCACAACCATAGACTGGGCCAGGGACGCATAGGCAGAGGATCGTCCACTGTCGCTTTTTCCCAGACTTCGAGCAGAATATCTTCAGCAGACAGGTGACGTCGCACTTGATTGAAATCGGCCAGGTAGGCAACAGCGGCAGCGCGAACGTGTTCGGCTGACGACAGGCTGTCGGTGGCATGTCCAATTCTCTCGGCAGCACGACCCAGCAAGCCGTCATCGATAAGGCGACCCAAACGGCGCATGTCGGCTTCAGCGCGTTTTCGCTCTGCCAAGATTTCTTCCTGCAAAACCGGATCAAGGTCCAAAAAGCCCCTGTCGGCGTCGAAGTCGGCTCCTTCCAAGGTCGATCGCTCGTTGCCAGGCAGCGGAATACCGAGATATTCCGGATCGAGGCGGGCGCGTAGCTTCATACAGGCATATATGACCGGGCCGCGCATGCGCTCGATCTTGCGTACGGCGGTAGCGAAGTCCGCCTCCGCCGCGTCCATCGGGTCGATCCGCTTGTCCGGGTGGCGGATTTCATACAAAGCATGCCGCAACCACGACCACAGTTTGCGTGCTTGTTTCGCCACGTGAAGCGCTAAGAACAAAGGCAAGAGCAATGCCTTGCCTCGGGCGAGCCAGTTTTCATACAGCGTGTGCAGGTTGACCACGCGCATATCTTTGGGCAAGCGCAAATGAAAGGGGTAGGTGCCGAAAATCCGACGTATCAGCCGGCGACGGTCTTTTTTCAGTCGCTTCAGAACTTCTGTCCCGAACCGGGTTTCGACTTCGCGGTCGCGCTCCGGGTCGGCGTCGAGAAAGTGCAATTCGGTGAGAGCTGTCGTAACGGCATGCTTTTCCATTTTTTGCTGGTCTTCGCCGCTGCCATCGAGACGGGTTTCACCCTTGAGCCAGGCGTCATAGAGCGTTTTTTCGGAATCGGTTGCCAACGGAAGCTCGGCGAGGGGAATGGCGTGGCGGTTGTAGTCGATGATCAGTCGAGCCGAGGAATGCGCCACCACTCGCGTGATCAAGTTGAACCAGACATAAGGACCGACAAAGGATTTCTGCCTTTGCAGGTCCAATTGTTGCAGTTGTTTTTCTTCGCCGCGGTTAAAACGCCAGGACAGCACGCGAAAGCGATGCATTGCCGGATTGCCCAGCAGCTGGTTTGTCGTCCGCGTGTCCGAATCGGTCAATAAGGCGCCGTCGAGGGAATCGCGATACAAGAGGACCGTGCGTTCGATGGGATCGAACGGGGCATGTCCATCGACATTGATATGTTGCCCGATCAACCACTGCTTGATGCGATTCTCAAACTGTTCGATGTCATGTCGGGCAAATCGGTCGGATTGGGAATTGTGCAACTGCCTTTCGGCACGGATGACATTTCGGTAAAAGATGCGGGCGTCGCGCAGCAGGTAGCGGCTGCGGATCGTTTCCGTCAAGGCGATGAACTGGGCGTCCGCCGCCCGTTCGAAAAACTCTGTCGCTTCTCTGGCCAACCATTGCAACCACACGCCAAGGGTAACGATCAAGTAGCAGATCACTCCCAGGACGATGATCGGCAGACCCAAATACAGGGCGAGAACTTTTTCGAGTTCTAAAAGCATCGGCAAGCGCGTGAACTGCAACAGCACTTCGACGAATAGAAAAAACATGCCGAAGAGCGTCAAGCGATACGCTGGCCGGAACGCACTCCTCGCCAGGACCGTTCCCAACCGGTCGACGAATTGGGAAGGCGTGATCGTGCCATAAAGATCGGCGAAAAAAAACCAGCGGTTATGATAATGGGACAGGACAGAGGAGAGCTTGCGCGCCGCATCGGCGACGATCTCCGCATCTGTCTTGCTGGAGCTGAGGCGAGGAACGACGCTGCGGATAATCGGAAACCAGCGGATCGGCGGTCGGGCCAGCATTCGCACGACCCTTGCCAGACGTGTCGTCAGATCGTCGCCCAGCTCGATTTCCACATCCTGTGCCGTGATCGATGCCAGTTGGCGCAGCACCAGTTCGGCGGGAAGATCCTCGGCCTGGGCAACGGTTTCGTCGAGGTGAATGTCAGGGCGCCCGCCGCCTCGATCATAAATGCGTTTCAACGGGACGTAACGGGCACGGGCAACTTCATCGCGCATGCTCCTGTCCGTTGTCAGCAAGAGGTTTTTCCAGCGTTCATTGAGGCTGGCGCGCAGGCGGCGCAGCTGTCTGGTCATACTGTTGGCCAGCCGTAGCGCTCGTTGCCTTTCCTCACGTGTCGGATACAGGATGATGTTGCGATTCAGCAGCATCGTATATTGTCGGGCCAGTCGGTCCAAGCCACGCGTTAAAAAGCCGAATACGCGGAGCATGCGAATCACAGGTCTCGCTACGCGAACGTAACGCGCTAAGCGTGGCAAGCGCAAAAGGCGTGCCAAACGACCGGCGCGGGCCGGGTCCGCCATGTGCATGCCAATAAAGCCGAAGGGGATCGACGGGAGAAAATCGATCAGGAAATGCCGATAGAACCAGCGCCACCGGGCTGGTGCCAGCGAGAACTTGAAGAAGAATTCCCACAGAAAAACGGCACAAATGCCAGTATCCACGAGAATCAGCATTTGCCCCAGGTCGCTGTCCTGGTCGATACCGGCGACCCATTCGAAGGTCAGCAAACCCAAGACCGCGAAGATGAGGACCAGGATGAGCCTTTCGAACCAGGCGACAAGCGTGACGCCGAAAAGTCGCTCCAAACGGGATTGCAACACCCGCTCCTGGTATTCGGCGTGCAGCCGATTCAGCTTGCGTTTCAGGCGCCGTCGGCGCCAATTGCGCTTGGCCTCGACTTTTTGCAGATGCCAGTGCACATCATCTGCGACTAACTGCAAATAGGCCGACGCCCGCTCGGGCGAATAGTCGGGCAAGGCCGCCAGTAGCGAATCGCAGCGATCGATCAGCACTGTTGTCCATCGTTCGTAAGTGGCGTCGCTGGGCGGTTCTCGTTCGATGGCGGCAAGAAGTTTTCCTTGCAAATCTTTGCGGACGCTATGGAGGAGCGGAATATCCTCGCCTTGGCTGCTCGACATTTCGAGGGCTTCGGCCTGCATGCTGGTGGTTCGCATCAAGGCATCGAAGCATGCTTCCGCATTGGGCTGTTCGCCGAGTTGTTCGACGGCCTGCCGCCACAACTCTGCCCCATCGTCACTCAATTGTCGTAACAATGCTTCCCCTTCGCTGGCGGCCGCTGTTAGTTTAAGCCCGCGCAATAGTTCAACCCAATTACGCAAGTCGGGAAGCAACGAGTCCGTAGCATTGCTGTGCGGCTCGACGGTACGGACGGCGGGAATCAGGTCGCGCAGCCGATTTTCCAATGCCTGAAGCTCCGCTGCCGTCTTGAGACCCTCCGAGGCCCGATCTCCCCGCAGACGCTGCACCGCTGTCCGCAACTCGGACAACTCGTTCTGCAAGAACTCCGAGGCGGCGAATTCGCTGCCATCTTCGGGACACAGGTCAGGCGTATCGACCGGCGGGTGATCGTCTCCGCTCTCGTGTTTCGGCTCGAATGTCACGCGGGCATCCTTTCTGACAAAAACCTTCTGGCTGACCGCCCCAAGCATTATACCTTGTAATTCGTTCGTTACGCCGTTGTCTAAGTGGTGAAAAGCGAGGCGGTCAAAAAAGCTGTCAAGCCGTTACCGAATAGAAGCACAGCCCGTACGATGCCTGCCTTCTCGGTGCGCGCGAAGGCGCGAGAGGAACTATCAAGAAAAATTTTGCCTATTTTGTGCAGCTTGCCTCCACCGTCAACTAACGGTGTTTTCAGCGAGCGTCGCGGTGTAAACGCGACGAGCAGACCGTCAACAAACGGTGTTTTCAGCGTACGTCGCAGCATCAGAGTTGTTGGCCGAGCGAAACTGCTCTTTACCATTGGCCGTGCGACTTCGCACAATACATGCATGCCGGTTACAGATATCCTGGGGTCAGGCGGCTTGATCGCCCGGCGCTTGCAGAACTACGAACACCGACCACAACAGTTGGAAATGGCGTCGGCCATCGAATCGGCGATTTGCGGGCGACATCACCTGTTGGTGGAGGCGGGAACCGGCGTAGGTAAAAGCTTCGCCTATCTTGTGCCGGCCATCGAAGCTGCCGTTCGCGATGACGAGTGTCGGGTCGTCGTTTCCACGCATACGATCAGTTTGCAGGAACAGTTGATCGAAAAAGACCTGCCATTTCTGCAATCTGTGCTTCCCTATGAATTCAGAGCGGTGTTGGTGAAAGGGCGATCAAACTATATCAGCCTGCGGCGACTGGCTGGTGCCAGGCAACGCATGCTGTCGCTCGGAACCAATACGTACGAGGATATCAAGAGGCTGGACCGATGGGTTCAAACAACGACCGACGGCAGCCGGAGCGACTTGCCTTTCCAACCCGGTTTCGAAGCCTGGGACGAGGTTCAGAGCGATAGCGGCAATTGTTTGGGTCGCCGCTGCCCCGAATTCAGTCGGTGTTTCTACTTCAAGGCACGCCGGCAGGTGCAGGAGGCCAATATCCTGGTCGTCAATCATGCACTGTTCTTCACGGACCTTGCTCTCCGGCAGCACGGGGTGAATATTCTGCCCGATTATCAGATCGTTATTTTCGACGAAGCACATACCCTCGAAGACGTAGCAGCCGACCACCTCGGCTTGCAGATCAGCAGTGCCCAGGTGGAGTATCTGCTCAACCGGTTGAAGCATCCTCGCTACGATCGAGGCCTGCTCGTCGCCTTGAAAGATCGTGACGCGCTGGAACAAACGGAACGGGCGAGGCTGGTCGCCAGAGAGTTTTTCGATTATCTGGTGGAATGGCAAACGATGCGCGGAGGAAACGGCCGCATCCGTGATCCCTTGCAAGTTGCCAATCCCCTCAGCGAGGAACTGAGAAAACTGGCAACTGCTCTCAACGCTCTTGGCGATCGAATCGAGGACGAAGGCATGGCGATGGAAATCGAGTCGTGTGCCAACCGAAGCACGGCGTTCGCCGTCGGCATCGAGCAATGGCTCGACCAAAACTTCGAAGATCAGGTTTATTGGCTGGAACTTACAGGCAGACAGAAGCAGAAATTGACAATGGCCAGTGCGCCGATCGAAGTTGGCCCGGCTTTGCAGAAACAACTTTATGCCCAGGTTCCCACGGTGGTGATGACCAGCGCGACGCTGAGCGTGGGAGGCAGCCAGGGATTCGGCCATTTTCAACGACGACTGGGTCTTGACGATAGTTCCGCCGTGCAATTCGGCAGTCCCTTCGACTATGAACAACAGGTGGAACTGCACTTATTTCGCCACATGCCCGATCCAACAGCGGAAACAAAGCTGTACGAACGAGAAGTGGGAAAAAAGGTTTGCGAATTCGTGGCTCGCAGTCAAGGTCGAGCTTTCGTCCTCTTCACCAATTACCAATTCATGCATCGTTTGGCAGAGGATTTGAGCGATTGGTTCGAAGAGCAGGGTTACCCGCTGTTGGCTCAGGGGGACCGCTGGCCCAGGGCGAAACTCCTGGAACAATTTCGAAAAGCCGGCAATGCCGTGCTGTTTGGTGTCGATAGCTTTTGGCAGGGGGTTGATGTCCAGGGAGAGGCTCTCTCCAACGTCATCATCACCAAACTGCCTTTTGCCGTCCCCGATCGCCCGATCGTCGAAGCCCGCATCGAAGCGATCCGCGCGGAGGGTGGTAATCCCTTTCTCGACTATCAAGTGCCGCAAGCCATCATCAAGCTGAAGCAGGGATTTGGCCGCCTGGTACGCACGCAAAAGGACAAAGGAATGGTGGTGATCCTCGATCCGCGAATACTGACGAAACCGTACGGGAGACTATTTCTCGACGCTTTGCCGACATGTCGCTGTTTCATCGACGGCGTGGAAACCGGCTCTCCACCGACTCGTTTTCCCAGATAGTTTTCGGGCATCCACGATGATCGACCCGTTTGAACAAGCCTATGTGCTTACCGGCCCGACTGGAAGCGGCAAAACCGAATTGAGCCTTGCACTCGCTGAACACCTTCATGCCGAAATCATCTCGATGGATTCGATGGCACTTTATCGCGGCATGGACATCGGCACGGCGAAACCAACGCTTGAACAAAGGCAACGCGTACCGCACCATCTGATCGATGTGCTTGACCCGTGGGAGTCCTCGAGTGTCGCCTGGTGGTTGGAGCAAGCGGCAAAATGTTGCCGGGATATCCAAGAACGGGGACGGCAAGTTCTCCTCGTTGGCGGCACTCCCCTGTATGTCAAAGCACTCCTGCATGGACTGTTCCCCGGTCCGCCAGCCGACGAGACGCTCCGTCGCCGTTTGGAAGAGGAGGCACACCGCTTCGGTGCAGCGTTTCTACACGACAAACTGAAGGCCGTCGATCTGGCGGCGGCCAAGCGCATCCATCCCAACGATCTTCGCCGTATCGTGCGAGCTTTGGAAGTCTGGGAATTGACCGGCAGGCCGATCAGTTCCTGGCAACAACAATGGCGACAAGCAGCGAGGCCAAACCCCCGCTGTGTGTGGCTGGATGTTCCGCGAAAACAGCTGTACGCCAACATCGATGCCCGCGTCGTGCGGATGTTTGATGCTGGTCTGGTGGCGGAAGTAGAGCGGTTGTATCGCTCGCCCAGACCGATCAGCAAAGAAGCGAGTCAGGCTCTGGGCTACAAAGAAGTCGTGGATTATCTGGAAGGAAGGGCAAGCATCGACGAAACCATTGCAAGAGTTCAGACCAGTAGTCGCAACTTCGCCAAACGCCAACTCACTTGGTTTCGCCATCTCAGCGAGTGCCAGCCCATTCGGAAGGAATTGACAATCTCGATCTGGGGCTTGACAATAAGGACAGCGTAGTACAAAGAAAAGGGTAGGTATTCTTACCGTTGCCAAACAGGGCATGGTGTAATGGCCAATGTAACGATTCAGGTCCTGGAAGGGGTCGACCGGGGGAGAATCTTTCGCAATTTGCCTGTCCCCCTTACGATTGGCCGAGAAGAAGGCAACCTTCTCCGACTGAACGACGAGCGCGTGAGTCGTTTTCACGCCAAAATCCAACAAGACGACGACGACATCATCATAACGGACCTGGAGAGCACGAACGGCACACGGGTCAATGGTTGTGTCGTGCAAATCCGCAGACTTCGGATTGGCGACCGGATTTCTGTTGGCCGATCGGTTCTCTTGTTCGGTTCCAACGAAGAAATCGCCTCCCGCCTGGCCACACTGGCACCGAGCCACACCTCTTCCCATCCAGGCACGTCACCAGACGAGCCGCAAGCAACGCTACAAGGACAACTCGGTTCTCTTGGACAACCGGACGAGTTCAATATCTCGCCCGACGATCAAATCCGTGTCAAGGATGGCGACTTGTTCATTGGTACGCAGTTGTTGCCGGCATTGCCGAAGAAATTATCACCCGCCCAAGCGGCCCGGCTGGCGGAAATCCTCGATTTCCTTCACCGAGGCCTGACTTACGCCACCGAAAACATCGAAGCCAACGAAGACGCCAGTCAAGTCTCACTCTCCTATGCCGATTGGCAACGCATCCTGGCGGTACAAATGCTGTTAGCCAGATACACCCGTGCTATTACCGATCCTGACTCGTTCGAAACAGGCTTATGATTTGCCAGACGTGCCGCTTCTTTGCCCCCTTGCGTTCGTGAGCACACCGCGGAAGATGAAGCCCCGCTCTGTTGGGGCCATTGTGAATCGGTGATCACCGAGGAGAATGGAACAAAAAGGGCAAGCAACAAACAACAAACACGTGGCTCACCGACCAAGCAATCGTTCGCTCGGCGTCCTCGGCGTTTCTGCGATGACAAAAAGAGGGCCCTGCTTTGTCGAGGCGGTCCAGACTGACCTCACCCCAGCGCCGGGCAGAAGGGAAACGCCCCTGGACCCGTGCACCCCGCAATTGCTATAGTGTCTTCGCCGGGCACTTAGCTCAGTGGCTAGAGCACCTCGCTTACACCGAGGGGGCCGGGGGTTCGAGTCCCTCAGTGCCCACTTTTAAAATTCGCAAAGTATTGTATTTAGTTGCAAATCCTGGAAAATAAGCCATTTCCTGATTCTCTCCAGGAACACCCTGCAACACCAAATCGTTGTTTTCCGCATGTTGCTGCGTCGTTTTTTGCGTCGCGCTTTGGAAGTCGGCTTCGGTCACTTGCAGGTAGTGCTTTTGGGCGATCAACGTTGAATTCCCGATCCACGAACAAACCACGTGAATTGGAAAGCGGGAGGCCAGGTCGGTTTCGCATGACGCCCGGAGATTGTGAAAGAGTTTCGGCCAGGCATCGACGCCGGCTCGATAGATGATGCGTTGGAATTGCGTCCGCAGGTTTTGTTTTGCGTCGCGATAACGCGTGATGACGTGGACGGCGCCTGGCTTGGCTTTGTCGAAGGCATCGGCTAAGAATGGCATCAGCTCCGGGAAGATCGGCACCCATCGCGTCCCCTTGCCCGCGTGGTGTTCGGTTTTCTCAGAACGAACAAGAAAACGGTTCTTCTCCCAGTTCACGTCTTCCCAACGCAACGCCAGAACCTCCGACGGGCAACGCAAACCAGCAAACCGAGACAAGGCGATAATCAGCCGCCATTCGTGATCGGGGCAGGCTTCCAGGATGCGATGAATCGTATCGGCATCGACGTAATGCTTGCGAGCATCGTTCGTCTGACTTGGCGGTTTCACGTCCTCGAAGGGATTCGCTTCGATCAACCGGCTACGAACGGCGGCTCGGAAGAACGTCTTGGCATGCTTGATGCACCGGCCGGCGGTCGCTTGGGCATAATGGGTGCGAAGCCAGGCGGCGAATTTGTCTGCATCGGCCGGCGTGATCGAGGAAATAGGCCGATCGCCGAAAAATCGAGCAAGCCGGCGTCTTGCCGTTCGCCAACAAATGGTCGTGCCGGGCTTCACGTCGGTTCGAGAATCCATGAACTCAGCGATGAACGAATCAAGCATCACGGCTCTTGAAGTCGAAGCCGGGTCGATCAACCCAACTCGCGCCAACTTCTCGCGCAACCCATCGCCGACGCCAGCCAGCCATGCCGCCGTTTCCCGTGGGATCGACTGGCCAGCGATTTTTGCAGCAAGAAGGCCTTCGACATGCCGACAAATGGCCTCTGCGGTGCGTTTGTCGCATTTGCCGAGGTAAATAGTCTTTCGCTTGCCATCGGGGGCGAGAAACTGAATCTTGCGTCTGCCGCTAGGCTGAAGGGAAACCGAAGCCATGAGGAAATCTCCTTTCTGCGAATCGCCGCGGGCCGGCTGCCCGGTTCGCAGTCCGAGCAACCGGACGCGGCAAAGGATACGGTGCCATTGTACGCTACTATTGGCGGTTGAATTCATTGCCATTCTGTTTTGTTCCACAACTCAGCTGCCGGTTTGCCATTCGGCAAGGCGATTTCTTCGGCTGAAACGCACCGAAAGCCGAATACCCGCAATGCCAGCTTCAACAGCCGGCGAAGCCGAACCACGGCTGGCACGTCGTCGGGCTGAGCCTGAAACGTCAAGCGATAGATGTAGCGGTCTGGCTGCATGAAAACCCCCGAATTGGCGAAGATTGCCAAGAGTGCCAACAAGAAAGTTATTTGGCAATCTTCGAAGGAAACCAACTAAATAACGGCATTTCATCGAAGGTTGCCAATTGGCAATCTTCGGCGAAACCGCATAAAAAAGGGCATTTCCTGCATGTCGATGTTTGAAAACCCAGTGTTTTAAGCCACTTGCACGAAGGTTGCCAATTGGCAATCTTCGGCGAAACCGCATAAAAAAGGGCATTTGCTCCGAAGATTGCCAAATCATCTCTCTTGGCAATCTTCGTGGCAATCTTCGGTTGAATTCGGCAACTCCCAATGCCATTCCCCCGTGAAACTGTTCTTCGATGACCGGACGCCGATGGCTTTCTTTGCCCGGTCCAGCGTCCGTTTAGAGATCCCGTCCGCCTCGGCCTTGTCCACCAACTCCGCCGCCGAAACCGGTCCAGCGGCCAGCTGCGACCGCAACCATTCCTCGGCCTCACGCTCGGCGAAGGCGGTTCGCGGCTTCTCCGGTCGGGCCAGGATGTCATCGGGGCCAAGATCGGTTTCGCCGATCCAGCCGATGCGGGCTACGTCGCCGCACGGCTCCAGCGCGTAGGCCAGAGAACGAGGGACCGGGCCGAGGTTGCTCTTGACCGATGCAAGCACGCGGACGTGCTCGTTGTGCGGGTCGCGGCCAACGATCAGACCAGACCGCACGGCACCGATGATGCCAATGCTTCCGCCGCCGCGATACATGGCGGTGGAATGGTTCAACTTGTTCAGATGCCGTATCAGCAGAATCGCTACGCCTGATCGTTCCGCCAATTCTTTCAGAGCGTGCAAGCAGCGCCTTACGTCGTGGTCTCGGTGCGAATCGATGGTCGCATCGAGGAATGCCATGAACGGATCGACGATGACAAGCTCGATGCCGTAGTCTCCGATCAGCGGCTCGATGCGAACCAGGTCAGCAGGCAGAATCGGCGGGCGTCGCTCGTCGCCCACAGCGATGGCTTGCAGAGCATGGATGCGGGACACGTCCGCACCGGCAGCATCGAGCCGGGGGCGAATGACACGGGCTAAATCATCCTCGGCTGAAAGCAGCAAAACCCCGCCTGGCTCGGCGCCGACGCACGGACCGGCAGCCGGCGGCATCTCCCAGCCACGGGATACGCGGGCGGCCAGGTCGAGAGTCAGCGTCGACTTGCCAAGTCCGGGGTCGCCGTCCATAAGCGTAAGCGTGCCGCGAGGTATCCAGCCAGGCCAAAGCCATGAGACAGGCTCGGCGTGCACGCTGGCCAGCGTAGCGACAACCGGCTCCGGGTCGCTGACGGGTGACGGCTCATGCGGTACATGGTAAGCATGCCCGTTCCGCGAGGGCTTCTGCTGGCGATACAGGCGGCCTATCTCGCGGGCAACGCTGATCGGGTCGAAGTCGGTCATTGGCCTCCCTCCGTTGCGGCAATCGCCATGCGTGCGATGTCATCGGCGATCAGGGCGACGATGGCGGCTCGGATGTCGTCGATGTCGCTGGCGTCGATGTCGCGGCTACGCAGACCGGCCTTGGCGAGCAGCCGGCGAGCCGCTGGCACGGATAGAAAACGTTCGCGACGATCCTGTTTTTTGCCGTTGCTCGTGCCGTTGTTGCCGTCGTTCCTGCTCGCGCCGGACCTGGCAGCCTGGGCATGGCTCGTATCGGTCGTCGCCCAGCCCGCAAACCAACGGGTCGTGCACCGGCGGGCTTGATTTTTCGGGATGGTTGAGATAAGATTTCATGGAACTCATCTTTGTTTGAGCCGGCTGGGCGCGCCGGCTCTTTTTTGTGCCTCTTCCTTGTTGGGACCTAATCGACGACGGGCTGCTGCTGGCTCTCTTTCCGCAGCCATTCGCGTAATGCTTCGACGGGATACAAGACCGCCCGTCGTTCGCCATCGCCAAGACGGATGTGCGGAATTTTGTTGTTCTTCGTGAGCGTGAAAAGGGTTCGGGTCGAGATGCCGAGCATCACGGCGGCTTCGCGGCTTCGGACTGCCAGACGTTCGTTGGCGGCGTGCATTGTTGCTACCCTCGATTAGAACAGGTGAAGACTTAACTAACGCGAAGTGTAGCAGACGTGAATAACACCAGAATAACGTTACAATAACAAATTTATTATTTGGCGTTATTCTGGCGTTATTTTGGCAGGTTCGGCGCGTAGACGAGGGTTTCCGCCTCGCACGACGCCAATGCGACGGCGAGCGAAAGCGCAAAAAGACCGGCGGAGGTGTTCGCAGCACCGCCGCCGGCAGCAGGCTTCCTACCATCAGGTCCAAAAGGGAGCCTTGGTGCAGGCGAGGTCTATTGTGGCAGATTGAGCCGGTAGGTCAAGTCTTTACCTTTACCCGTAGACGTGATCGGGTCTTGTTTAATCCCTTGGCGTCGCATCGCTTTTTGCAATGCCTTGCGTAGTTGGGTGACGGCATTCAGAACAACTTGCCTTGGGTTGTCGGCGGTGTCATCCGGCCAGCATTTCTCGTAGATGGTATCGGCTTTAGCTTCGCGTCGTTGGGACGCGAGCAACACGTTCAGCACGGCCAGGGGTTTGCCGGTCAACGAATAGTGCCGGCCGTTCAGGATAAATCCGCTTGGCGTCGCTTCGATGGGCCTCTTGGCGTCCTCGGCGGTGGGTTTTCGGCTTTCCTGTTCGGCTTGCAGCTGCGCCTGCTGCTGCTGGCGGCGCAGGTAGCCCTGGATGATTGGAAATACATCAGCGTATTTCCATTTGCCGTCAAATATCCGATTTGGATCGAGTCCTGCACACACCGCCAATTCGATTACGTCATCCATGTCGTGTGGGAATTTTGTCCCGTACGTTCTCTCCCACTCTTTCTGCCAGGCTGCGTAATGTTCGGCGAAGCCTTTCACGAGAAGCAGTTTCTCGGAAATCTTTTCTTTGTTTTTGGCCGAAAGATGAAAATTGAGACGGCGTTTTTTAGACTTGCTTTCCGATGGTTGGCTGGTAGAATGGCGTTTAGGCATACTCACCTTCACTGAGTGAGAACTCACTTTGAATTGGGCCGGTGGCACCCGGCCCTTTTTTTTGGCCGTCAAGACATGCCGCCCACAGCAGCAGTGCCGGTTCGCGACACCGGCACAAGAAAGCCTACCATGTTCGCATGGGAATTTTCAATAGGTCGCTGATTAAAAACCGCGAATAGACACGAATAGACACGAATGGAGTTGTGGTCCTTTTCCTACCCTCTCCCATCGAGAGAGGGGAAGCTGAGCCCTCACCCCTACCCTCTCCCGGAAGGAGAGGGGAAGTCGAGCCCGTCATCCTAATCCCTCTCCCAATGGGAGCGGGGACAGGCGCGAATCATTCGTGTTCATCCGTGTTCATGCGTGGTCGTGTTCATTCGTGGTCGTGTTCATCCGTGGTCGTGTTCATGCGTGGTCGCTGGCACCATCAGGGCGATGTTGGCATCCTGTTCGCGTTTGCCTGCCACCCCTTTGCTGGCGACCTTCTTCGCCACGCGGTAGCCGTGTTTTTCGTAAAAGCCGGTCGGATCGCCCGTGGACATGTCCATCTTGGCGCGGATCGTTTGCGGCTGGAAATGCTGCAAGACCATGCCGCCGAGGCCTTGGCCGCGAACGTCGTCGCGAAGAAAGAAGTTGTACAGGATGCTTTTGGCGTGCTGCACGAACAGGCCGACCAGCTCGAGCGGCTCGTCGCTTTCCTTGCGGCCTTTGGCGCCCAGGCCGATGGCCCAGACGGCGTTCAAGTGAGGCGATGACAGCAGGTATTGCCAATGGCCTTTTTTGAAAAAGTAATCTCGGCGCAGCACCGCGTCGGAAAACTGCTGCAAGGCGTCGAGGTCGTCGAGCGTGCAGCGAGCGACGAACACTGGCCGCCGACGAAAGGTGCCGAGGTGTGTCTTCTCCATGGTTCATTCCTCTTGCGGGGAAAAAACCCCGCCACGCCGAGCCCTCACCCCTACCCTCTCCCGGAGGGAGAGGGGATCAGGGCGAGGGTTGACACGAATGAGGCGCCGACGTGACGGGAACTCCGACTGCCGCGTCTGCCTGCCGGTGTGCAGACAGGCGGTGCCACGTAGAGGTTGCTTACGCTCCTGCGGCCTTGATGGCGGCCCGGTTATCGCCCAGAGCGACGCCGAAATCGTGGTAGACGCGAAACTGCAAAGCCAGGTGGTCGGGATCGTCCCGCAGGCCGAATGGCTCGATGATCGGCGTTTGTTGGC
This sequence comes from Gemmatales bacterium, assembly GCA_026004675.1. Taxonomy (GTDB): domain Bacteria; phylum Planctomycetota; class Planctomycetia; order Gemmatales; family Gemmataceae; genus BPJP01. Next base: position 143,538 of record BPJP01000011.1, on the reverse strand, counting down.
CGTTGAGGAACGCCACGATGACGGCAGCGTTGCTTGGGTCGCTGAACAGGTACCATGCGGTTGTCGAGCCGACTTGCGTGACGTCCCCGAAGGTCACGCCGTTGCCGAGCCGGGGTTCGACAACCAGCTCGGCGATGTTGCGATGCACGTTGCCGGTCGGCTCGCGGTCGTTCGGTGCTTGCGAACGTTCGACGAAATCGGAATTCAAAAGGGCGCGTGCGGTTTCTTCGAGGTCGCTGGGGACCAGCAAGACGCGCGGTTCGAGGTCGAGGTAGTTTCCTTCGGCATCGGTCATGTCGCGTAGCATTTGGATGGCGGCGGACAAGCCGGCTGAGCCGAGAGCCGAGCCGCCGCCGGTGAGGAAATTGTTGTTGCCGTTGGACCAGAAGCTGTTGGCGTTTTCGAGGATTTTGAAGGCGACGAGGTCGTTGAGGGTTCGGGCGGCGGCGCGGGCGAGTCCTGGGATGACATCCGAGAAGATGCTCGCGTCGTCGTTGATGATCGCTCGGCGGTCGATCTTGTATTGCTTCGCGTAGGTGCTGACGGAGTAGGTGTAAACGTCTTCGCCGAGCGTGCCATGATCGATGCCGCCGCCTTCGGGGAGTTCGGAGAGGTTCCCGCCGAAGGTTGGCCGAATGGCATTGTGGGTTTTGAAATTGCTGGTCGAGCGAACGGCAGCGAAGGAACGCCAGGCCGCCGGGGCTTGCAGGTAGGCCGCGACGAGCACCTTGTCGCTGGCGGTGCCGAGAGCCGTCGGGATCGAGCCGCCGCTGAATGCCGCCGAGATGATCTGGTTTCGGGTTCGCGGGATTTCCCTGCCGTCGAGCCGGATCGCTTCGCGGCAGATGTCCACGAGGGAAGCGGCATGCAAAGGTCGGCTTTGTTCCATGACGTGCGGACCGAATGCTTTCTCGGCCAGGCGTTCGAGACCGGCCTTGGCGAGCAGGGCTGCCGCCAGGTGATCGGTCGAGCTGATCCACTTCGCGCCGCCGGTCAAAAGCGGTGCCGCCGGCCGGGATTGCCGGATCAGGTCGAGCAAGCCGGCTTGCAGTTGTTCGATGGTCAGATCGCCGGCGATGGCTTGCTGCCGCAGTTCTTCGGCGCGCTCGGCGAATGGTCCGTCGAGGTGCAGGTTTCTGGTCGCGTTGTCGATGGCGGCGAGCCGTTGGCGTTCTTCCGCCCGGATGGTGTCGAGATCATTGGTCATGCGTGGTCCCCTTCTCTGCAAACTGCCCGACGCGATTCGTTCCAGGGTCGCATCGAGGTTTTGGATTCCGTCGAGCAAACCGAGCCGCAGGGCTTCGTCCGCCGCGAACACGGCACCGGTTTTCGCTTTCGCGAATTGGCTTTCGTTCAGTCGCCGACCGGCTTGGACGGCCAGATCGAATTGTCGCTGGGCGTCGTTGACCAGACCTTGGAAATAGTCGGCTTGCTGGTCGGTTACTTTGGAGCCGGCGACGCCAGCACCTTTGAGGTCGCCGGTGGCGAAGACCAGCGTGCGGATGCCTTCCTTCTCGGCTTGCTGGCTGAAATCGTAAACGACTAGCAGCGTGCCGATGCTGCCGACCAGAGCCGTCGGCGAATTGGCGAAAACCTTGTCGGCCTGGCTGGCGATCCAGTAGGCCGCCGAGGCGCCGAGGTCTTCGATCTGGGCGAAGACGGGTTTCTTTTTCGCTGCGGCTTGCACCTCTTTCGCCAGGTCGTCGGTTCCGGCCACGGTGCCGCCAGGCGAGTCGATGTGCAGCAGGATCGCATCGACGGAGTTATCGTTGGCGGCTAGCCGAATTTGCCGGCGTGCGTCCACGGTGGAGGTGCCGCCGAGCGATGGGCGAGATTTCATCAGCGTGCCGACGAGTTCGATGACGCGGATATTTTTCTCCGCGGTGCCGGCTTGGCCAGAACGATGCTTGATCGTATGGGCTTGGATCGGCTGCGGCTGGGCCTCGGCGAGATGGCGGGACAAGTCGGTTTTTTTGCGCCAGCTGCCAAAGGGTTGCGCCGGCGCGCGGCTCGATCGCCCAAACGCCGACGTAATCGGTCAAGCGAGCGAATGCCGGGCAGGTCAGGCAGTCGGGGATCGTGGTCGCGTCGGGTCGCATCAGAACACCCCGGCTTGTTTCAGTTTTTCGCGTGCGGCGATCCAGAACGCCTCGCGGATGTCGCGATTGGCTTCGAGGGTCAGCCACAGCAAGAGGTCTTCGATGGTGTAGTTGGCCAGCTCGGCGAAGTAGGCTTCGCGGGCATCGGGGCGGTCCATGTCGCTTTCCCAATCGACCAGGGCCCGGGGTTTCTTGTGGCGATGCTTTGACGAGTTGGGCAGCCATCGCCGGCGTTGTTCCAGGGCTTTGACGAGTTGGAAAACGTCCTGGGCGTTCCAGGTTCGTTGGTCGGGATGGATGCCGGGCAGGTATCCTTTGCGATGGAATTCCGCGATGGTGTCGGCGTCGCAGTCGTACTCGCAGGCGGTCATCAGCTCGACGACTTCGGCGGGCGTGAACTCGTCCCGCATGTGCTGGTCGTTTTGCTCGCAGAGAAGCCGGACGAACGCCGCCGATTTTTCTTTCGAGGGTCGCTGGATGGCTGGAACGGGTTTGCTCATGGTTTGTCCCCTTTGGCTTAATCGTAGCCGAGTTGGCTGAGAAGCTGGTGTTGCAATTCGAGGTCGCGGACCAATTGTGCGATAGATATGACGGCACGCGCAGATGTAGCGGGCTTTCGGTCGCCGAGCCGTCGTTCGGCCGTGGTCATGCGAAAACCGCAGGCCGGGCAGATTCGCCGCCGCAGGATCGCATCGCGGCTGTGAGTCGTGCGCAAAACTCGCATCGGCTTATCGCACGTCGGGCATTGGAACGCCATGTTTTTCGATCTCCGTTACGTCGGTCATGTTTGGCCGTTTTCGCCGCAGGATCGCCAACCGGCGCGGCTCCCGATCCCCTCTCCCGAAAGAAAGTCTGCTCACTTTCGCGACTGTTCCGCGGCCAGTCTCGCGTTCGCTGGTGCTGGGAAGGACCCAAAGCTATCCGCCGCCGCTCCTATCATCGGTTAGCAGGTCGGCGAGCCGTTCGCGGTCCGCATCTGGCAGACTGCGTAGCGTATCCGCCAGTTTTTCCAGGGTTTTTTGCGATTGCGTCGTATTTTGCGTCGCCGGTTCAGAAATGCTCGATTTTTCCAGGAAATTTGTTGGTTGTTCGAGTCCCTCAGTGCCCATTTGTAAGATTTGCGACTGACGATCCACGAGCGACTAGCTGCCCTGCGGCGGGGGTAGATCGTCGATGGTGGGCAAATCTTTCAGGCTTTTCAAGCCAAAGACTTGAAGAAACCGTTTTGTGGTTCCGTAGAGAACCGGCCTGCCAAGCGAATCATGGCGCCCCGCAATGCGGATCAAATTCTTTTCCATCAATTGTCGAAGGATTTCGCCGCATTGGACCCCGCGAATCGACTCGATATCAGCTCGCATAATCGGCTGACGGTAAGCGATGATAGCGAGAGTTTCCCTTGCCGCGGGGGACAAGCGCAACTCGGCGCCCAGAGGCCGAAGACGTGCCAGCCACGGCTCGAACACGGGTCGGGTCAACAATTGGAAACCACCGGCGATTTCCACGATTTGAAACGCCGTCTGGTCCGCCTCGTAGAACGATTGCAGTTTGCGAATCAGTCGCCTGGCTTCGGATCCATCTTTCAGGCCGGCAATTCCCGCCAGACGGCGGGCGGTCAGCGGCTCATCGGCGATGAAAAACGCCGCTTCCAAGGCAGCCAAAGCCGGTTCCCGCGCCAGCGGCCCATGCGCTTTGGCATCGCCCTGCTCTCCGCTTGTCAAACGGTAAATCTGGGGCAAACGGTGATCGCGTGGGAAACATGCAGGCAACCGTCGACCGGACAGTTCACTCCGATTGCGCCTTGATAAGAATGGTTTCATTCCTGGGTATATCCACGCGCTGACTATCACCAACCGTGCTTGCTAACCGCTGAATTTGGCACTGGAGTCCGCCAGTCCTGCTGATGCCTTGCTCACTTGTCGAATCCGTTTTTCTTTCACTTCGTCGACAAGCGAGGCGAGCACTTCTTCGACCGGTTTCGCACCGAGGTCTCCCTCAACGCGATCTCGAACCGACACCGTTTGGTTTGCCGCCTCCTTTTCACCGACGACAAGCATGTAGGGGATTTTCTCCAATTGGGCTTCGCGAATTTTGAAGCCGATCTTTTCCGGGCGATCATCCACGCGAACGCGGAAGCCATGTTGCTCGAACGTCTGCCCGACTTTGCGGGCGTAGTCGACGGTTTTTTCACTGACGGGACAGATGCGTACTTGTTCGGGAGCCAGCCACAGTGGGAAGGCACCGGCGAAATGTTCGATCAAAATGGCCACAAACCGTTCCATCGATCCGAACGGGGCGCGGTGAATCATCACTGGGCGATGCGGCTGATTGTCCCGACCGATGTATTGCAGGTCAAAACGTTCGGGAAGGTTGTAATCGAGTTGGACTGTGCCCAACTGCCATTCTCGGCCGATACAGTCGCGTACGACGAAGTCTACCTTAGGCCCGTAAAACGCAGCCTCGCCTTTTTCCAGCGAATAGTTCAAATTCAGCTGGCTGACGATCCCGGTCAAGGTGGCTTCAGCCTTGTTCCAGTTGTCGGCGTTGCCGACGTATTTGTCGCTGTCCGGATCGCGCAAACCGACCCGAACGCGATAGTCATCCAGACCCAGGCTTTTCAAAACAAACAGAACCAGGTCGAGATTCGCGACCATTTCGCTTTCGACCTGCTCGGCGGTCATGAACAGGTGAGCGTCATCCTGGGTAAAACCGCGAACACGAGTCATGCCGGAAAGCTCGCCCGTTTGTTCGTAGCGGTAAACCGTGCCGAACTCGGCGTAGCGGACGGGCAGGTCGCGATAACTGTGCGGTTCGGCTTTGTAAATCTGGATGTGGTGCGGACAATTCATCGGCTTGAGCAAATAGCCTTCCTGGCGTTCGAGCCAAGCGAGCAGGGCTTGAGCACGCTCCTGTGAGGTCTTGGCCTGATGATATTCGGGCAGGTCGACATCCATCGCGTCTAATAAGCGCAAGACCTGGCGGTGCACCGCTTCCAGTTTTTCCTCGGTCGTTTTGGCTTCGTCGTAACCAGGAAGCCGAAATTGAGCCATGCGGAAATATTCCTGGATTTCTCGTTCTCTTTTCTCGTCAAGCTCGCCGGCAGCGAGGCGGTACTGAGCCAAATCAAGCGCCCCCGCTGCTGGTCGAAAATACATTGGCGGAAATTGGGCGTCGCGGTAGTAAGGAAAATGTCCGCTGGTGCGGTACATTTCGAGTCGACCGATGTGCGGCGTATAGACGGGCTGATAACCTCGTTTCAGCAATTCGTCCTTGATGAAGGATTCCAGAAGGCCACGGACCAGAGCTCCTTTAGGCATCCACAGTATGAGTCCGCTGCCGGTTGCCTGGCTGATGGTGAATAGCTTCAGTTGCTTGCCCAGGACGCGGTGGTCGCGCTTTTTCGCCTCCTCGAGCTGTTTGAGATATTCCTCGAGGTCTTTGCGGTGGAAGAATGCCGTGCCGTAAAGACGTTGCAATTGCTTGCGGCTCGAATCGTTTTTCCAGTAGGCACCAGCAATGCTCAGCAACTTGAAGGCACCAATCTTGCCGGCGTGAGGAATATGCGGTCCCCGGCACAGGTCGATAAACTCCCCTTGGCGATAAAAACTTAAAGTTGGAAACTGTTTCAACTCTTCGTCGATATGTTCGACCTTGTATTGTTGACCCAGGTCGGCAACCAGCGTACGCGCTTCGGCAGTTGGTCTTTCAAAGCGTTCGAAGGGCTCGGCCTCGGCGATGATGCGGGACATCTCTTCTTCGATACGCGGAAAATCTTCCTCGCGAATGGGCGGGTCTACGTCGATGTCGTAGTAAAAGCCGTTTTCGATGGTGGGGCCAAAAGCCAGTTGGACGCCGGGGAACAGACGCATGACAGCTCGCGCCATCACGTGAGCGCAACTATGCCGCAGCACGTCGAGAGCCTCGCGGTCTTTTTCCGTCAGGATTTGAAAGCTCAGTTCAGCGCCATCACTACCAGGGATTTCGCGGTCGAGATCGAGAATCTGACCGTCGACTTTTGCCGCCACCGCATCTTTGGCCAGCCGTTTGCCAATAGCTTGAGCCACGTCGCGGGGACGGCTGCCTACTTCGACCTGTCTGGTGGACCCATCCGGAAGTTTGAGAGTGATCATAGAAAGTTTTCTGATGCCGCTTGGCCAAAAAGAACCCTTCACCCGCCGCGTTCAGCGCGGCTCAATCGACTAAACTCGCAATAATGAAAGCATAGACAAATCACGCGGAAATGAAAACCGAATTGCCGTCAGAAGCCTGCTTGCCGAGCGCCGCCCAGCAGAAACGGCGACGGAAGCCAGGGGCTTCTTGCCGCAAGCACGTCCGCGACAAATGATAAGGAGCACCGCTGGCTGATCGCCGCCATCAAACCACCAGCACAGGACATTGGCAATGTGTCGTTACATCCCAGATTTTCCGGTTTCCAGGTGGCTTTCGCGGATCAAAAGCAGGTGCCGACATGATCAGCAAGTCGGCTTTGATGTCCTCGGCAAACTCCGCGATTTCATGGGCACATTGGCCGAATCGAATGTAGACATCGCAGGGTATGTTTTTTTCGTCGAAAAAGCGGCGCCACTCGGCCAACAATTGCTGGCTCTCTTGTTGAAGCGTCTTGAAAAAATCGCTTTCGGCGGAAATCTCTACCAGCCGCGGATCGGCGTCAATGATGTGGAGCAGCATGACTCGACCCATTGTCCGGTCCACCAAATTGGCTGCCATGGCAAAGGCTTTTTCGTGATCGGTTTTGGTGTCCACCGGCAATAGAATCCGCTTGAACATGGCTATCCCTCCTGGTGGCTCAATTGCAAGTGGCATGCCACTCAAGTCCGCCGAAGCAGACGGTTCTGCATCTGGTCGCCATCCTTGGGGGAGGATGTATCCGCACAGTAATGCGCGGTTTGGAAACAGTGCGACGTAGCCCATGCGTTTTAAGTTCGCGGTCGAGAGGACGGATTGATATAGTGTCAGCAGAAAACAAGAAAGACTGTGCCCATACGGAGCAAGAACATGGCCGACGAAAAACTGGTGAATGAATTGTACGCGGAGATCTGTCGAATTCCGTTGATCGATCCCCACTCCCATATCAATCCGCATCGCCCAACGTCGCGGACTTTGGATGATATCCTTGGCTATCACTATTACACGGAATTGGCGCACTCGGCAGGAATGAGTAAAGAGCCGCTTTCTGAAAAAACCTCTCCTCGCGAAAGGGTCCGCGCCATCCTCACTTATATGGAGCGCTTCGACAACACGGTCCAATACCAGTGGTTCGTCGATATCGCCCAAACGTTTCTGGGATTTCAGAAGGAACGGGTCGAAGCTGCCGATTGCGACGCGCTTTACGACGCCGCCGAGGAAAAAATGGCCCAAAAAGATTGGGAAGACCAGGTGCTCCGGCAATCCAATATCGAAAAGGTTTTCCTCACCAATGACTTTGACGATCCCCTGGAAGGCTTTGACACCAATCGCTACGTTCCCTGCCTGCGGACCGACGATCTGGTCTTTCATCTCGCCAAGCTAGACGTTCGACAGCGTCTGTCCAAAGCAACGGGGATTGAAGTCGGCGACGCCTCCGCCTTGCGCAAGGCGGTGGGCAAACTGTTTGACCATTTCAGGCAGCACCAGGCAAGAGCGTGTGCCATCTCACTTCCACCTGATTTTTCTCCCGAAAAAGTCAGCGACTCCGACTTGTCCGCTGTGCTGGCGAAAACGTCACGTGGCCAGGACTTGTCCGCTGATGAACAGCGTCTCTGCCAGAATGGCACCTTCTGGATGCTTGCCGAATACTGCCACGAACTCCGCATGCCCTTCGATCTGATGATCGGTGTCATTCGTCGGGTCTATGAAGCTGGTGTTTTTCAGGGACAAGACCTGTTCGATCAACGAACTTCCTTGATTCAGTACCGCAAACTGTTCAACGCTTTTCCCAATGTGGCGTTTTGTCTTTCCGTTTTAACGACCAACCAGAACCAGGAATTGGGAAGTTTCAGTTGGATTTTCCCGAACGTGATGACCAGCGGTCATTGGTGGTACGCCAACATACCAGCTTACATTGAATTGGACGCCCGCTACCGTTTGCAGGCAGTGCCAAAAACGAAGCAGATCGGCTATTATAGCGACATGTACAAGCTGGAATTTGGCCTGCCCAAGTACAACATGTACCGGAAGATTCTGGCCAAAATTCTCGCCGAAGATTTCGTCCGCGGGAGAGGGTATTCGACCGAGCAGGCTGTCGAACTGGCCCGGCTGTTGCTGCGCGACAACGCACGACGCCTGTTTCAAACCGACAGCCAATGAGCGGCACCTGCCAGCTGGCCGATGTTCATTGGGGTAGTTCCAGAATCGGATCAAACGGATCCGGCGGCTGTTCCAGGCACCCCCATGCTTGCCGCATTAGTTTCAAGGTCGGGGTATCAAATTTTTTCTGGGTGTGCGGATCGCTCAGCTCCAGGATTTGCGTGAGGGTTTGGCATGCCCTGGCCCACTCGCCTTTTTCGTATGCCTCCAGTGCTTTTTCATAAACATCCTTCTGCTTGAGCCAGTCGGCTGAAGGAGACGCGCCGGCCAATTCGTAGATCATCACCGGTTCGCTGATCCCGGCAACGTAGACTTTGCCCAAACGCCTCACGGCCATTTCCGGCGGCAATGATCTTCGTGTCGATTCCGTGATCAAGATAGGGATACCGAGTTTTTTCGTCGTATCCTGAATTCGACTGGCAAGGTTGACAGTGTGCCCGTGCGGACCGTATTTGAATTTTCGTTTGCTGCCGGTGTTTCCGACCTGGGCTTCACCCGTATTCAGTCCGATACCAAGGCGTAGCGGGACGCCGACGGTTTCGTGCCAGGTTTCGTTCAACCCTGGCATTTCCGCCTGCATCGCCAGAGCGGCACGACACGCACGCAGAGCGTGATCCGGCTGGGCGGCCGGTGCATTCCACATCGCCAGAATGCCGTCGCCGGCATAATCGACGATAACGCCGCCTTCCTCGACAATCCGTTCCGACAATCGCTCCATCATGTCGCGCATCAAGCTGCATGTTTTGCTCGCTCCCAATCGCTGCGACAGGGATGAGAAGCCACGCAGATCGCTGACCAGGATCGTCACCCTCCTGGCTTCGCCCTTCAAGTAAATCCGGGTCGCGCTCCAGTTCTTGAACGAGTTGGGGACTGAAGAACTGTTCGAATTGGATGCGCGTTCGGGTGGCGACGGCGCGGGCGAGGTTGGCACCGATGGCGGCCGCCAATAGCTGCACAACCTGTGCCTCCAATGGCTTGATCGGCCCTACCCTCACCAACGTCTGGCCACTACGTATTCCGTATAACGCGCCGATCACTTCATCGTGTAAGCCGAACACCGGTGAGACCACCACTGCCGCAACATTGCTCAAGCTGATCGTTTTCTGGCTCCAGCTTCCAATGTCCTGATAGAACGTTTGCCTCTGCTCACAGACGTGCTTGAGCAAACTTCGACTGAATCGCACGGTTGGTGGTTCCTTGACGGCATGGTGCGCCAACAGTTTCCATTCGCCTTCTTCCAGCTGCAAGACCATGCCCTCGTCGAGGCCGACGAGATCCACCAGGGCGACGGCGATTTCCCGGCACAAATCCTCTGTAGTCGACGACGATCTCTGGAACGAAATAATGGCTTCCAACCAATGTGTGATTCGTTCTGGAGTCAGTGGTTCCCCCATCGAAGTCAGAGCGCTGAGTGCAATCGTCTGCTCTCGACGGAGGATCGGCTGCGACACGGTCATCAGTGATTTTTCATCGACCAGTTCTTCCTGGACTGATTCTTGAATCCCTTCGATGAGAATAGTAGTTTTGCCCAGCTTCAGCTGGATCGGTGGATCGACCTCGAGAGTGGCCCCCACCGGCAGGATTTTGCCGTGCGAAAGGTTGAGAGCGTTTTTTCGGCTCAGATTCTCGAGCCGGACTCGTCCAGTCGGAAGCTCTTCAAGACGCAGTTGGTCGCGGGAAAAGAATGCATCGTCGACAACGAATCGTTTGTGTTCCCGTTGCGGTCCGCGTCCGATTTCGAGCGGCCCGCCGTCGTGCTCGATGCATTCTTGTTGGGTGTCGTTTTTGACGCTGATCTTCAGCATGCCGATGGATCGGTAACAGAGTTGGCCAGCGGAATTTCCCCTTCTGAGCGGTTTATCGGAAGATCGGTTGAATCGTTCGGTTGCAACCGCGCCCTATTCATCTTAACGGCGGGCGCTTTTTATGCCAGTCGGTGCGCTGCTGATAGGCATTAGCGAGTGCTAGAAGCATAGCCTCGCTCCAGATCCGACCAGTGAATTGGATTCCGGTAGGCAAGCCATTCGCGCCAAAACCATTCGGCACGGAAATGGCCGGCTGGCCTACCGCGTTGCCAGCGGGGATGACGGGAGGGCCGCCATATTTTCCAGGATATGCTTTGGAAAACTCGACGCCGATCGGATAGGCAACCGTGGCTCGCGACGGTGCGATCAGGGCATCGTAGCGGGAATAAAGTTTATCCATTTCTTTTTTCATTCGGGTTCGCAGCCGCATCGCCTGCAAATAGTCCACAGCCAGTATGACCGAACCGGGATAGCCGCCCCACTTGTCCTTGGCGTTTTTCAGTTGGCGGCATTTGCCGCTTTCGATCAAATCACGAAAAGCGCTCGCACCTTCGGCATCGACGATGGTACCGACCACCGGACCGAAAGGCAGGTCAGGCAGAGATACGTCTTCGTCAATGTCGGCGAATTGCCGAAGGACGCGGACCGATTCCTCGAAGTTGCGCTTTACCTCGTCTTGCGTCCGCTCCGTACAATCTTTGATGATGCCGACCTTGAATTTGTCGTTCTTCGCAGGCGGACTCGGGAAGGAGAATTTTCTTGTCGAGGTAGAGGGATCGCGTTTGTCGCGACCGGCGATGGCTGCAAGAACCAGGCCGCAGTCATCCGCGGACCGGCACATCGGACCAAGTTTGTCGAGCGTCCAGCTCAGGGCCATCGCGCCGAAACGACTAACGCGTCCATATGTCGGCCTTAAACCAGAAATGCCACAATAGGCAGCCGGCGTGATGATGGAACCGGAAGTCTCCGAGCCAATCGCGAAAGCAACCAGACCGGCGGCGACCGCGGCCCCCGATCCGGACGACGAACCGCCCGACCAGAATTTCGAATTCCACGGCGTTTTGCCTGGGCCAGTGAAAGAGGCATCGGCACTGTTGTAGCCGAGACCGCCGGCCAGTTCTACCATCGCCAGCTTGCCTATCAGGATGGCACCTGCATCACGCAATCGCTCGATCACGGCAGCGTCATAGTCGAAAATCTGGTCGCGATATGGCTGCGCACCCCAGGTGGTGGGGACTCCTTTCGTGGCAAGCAAATCTTTCACACCGTAGGGTATGCCGTGCAGCGGACCACGATAATGTCCAGTTTTGATCTCTTTCTCCGCCTGACGAGCTTCTTTCAGGGCGGGCTGCCGCATCGATGTCACCAGGGCGTTGAGCTTCGGGCCGATCTTCTCGAGGCGGCCGAGATATGCTTCGGTAAGAGCTACCGGCGAAAGCCTCTGGGCTCGGATATGGCCACCCAATTCCCGGATCGTGGCGAACAGCAAGTCTTCGTTGATGTCGATTTTTGCTGGCATCGTTATTCCTGGGGCAAGTCGGGGACGAAAACAAAGGCGGGTTCATCGCTGTTATTCAAGGGAATTCGTTTGAGTAGTTCTCCTCGTAAAAAGTCACGGACAACGGCCTGGCTAACCTGTTTGAATTCGGGTTCAGTAATGTGTTGCCCGAAACGTGCCCTCACCAGCGAGACAAGAGCCTGGGCCGACGCGACCCGGGCATCGGTTGTGTCGTCCGCGGCCGACTCAGACAAAAACGCACCTGGGGCGATCGCCATCAGCCCTGCCTGCTTGTGAAAGTCGCGCCGGCTAAGTTCGGATTTGGATTGATTCATCACGGAGACCTCGCTGAAAGATTACTTGCCTACGAGCCGATGTTAGCGACCCAATAAGCCAAAGCCAGGAATAGGAAGCAAACCCCAACACTGACGACGAAGCCGATGATATCCGAAGCATTGGGCTTTTGCATCTCGAGGCTCGTTCCTGGAAAGAGTTTCTTGTCGTCGAAGCGTGAAGGATCGGCATAGGATACTTCCAGTTCCTGTCGGTCTTTTTCCGGGTCCGGATCGACCGGTGTCTTCATCTTGACGTAGTAACGGTCTAGAGCCTCTTGACTGCCAGGGCGCGTGACGAGGCTGAGCAGGATCATCACTAGAAAAGGCGTAATCAGCCGAGGAGGCAAGCGCATGGTTTGCGTCAGCATAGGGCTGTCTATGTCGCGCAGATCGACTCCGAGCCACTGATACAAAAGATAGTCGATAATAAAAGCCCCCTGCCCTTCAAGTTCTCCTTGGTAGCGTTGGACGATTGTGACAGTCTTGCCGTCGTCGCTGCGGATGCGCTTGATTTCAACCAGCCGATCTTTCAGCGTTCCGGAGCCGATGGGTTTGAGACCATCGGCCCAGAAGACGGCTTTGCCCCCGACGGTGGTTGATTGTTTAAAGGTGTCACCGATGGAAAGTGGTTGTGGTTTTTCGCCAAGCTTCTTTGCGACGATCAGGCGAGCCACAGCCTCGATGGTAAGTCCTTTTTTGAGTTGGCTTTGGGGCACGTCGACGCCGAAACGGTCTTTGATCGTATCGGCTGCAAGGATTGTGGCCGACGATGACGGCGAGAGTCGATCGACGTTCGCATTCGTGGCTTCAGCTTCGAGCTTGATGAGTTCGCCGGCAACCGCTTCCACATTCTTGTTCCAAAGGGTGATCTGCGCATCCCGCTTGGCGACGTCCGCTGGGGAGGCCTGTTTTTCGGTGATGGTGGTGATGACGTTGTTGGTAATAGCGAAATCGGGGTGGGTCCTCAGGGATGGCCAGACGACGGGAACGAGATACGGGAGCAAGAAGAAGACGGCAGTGGAAAAGCCGATGGTGAGCCAGGCAGCCGCCGTTGTGGCCCGTCGCCAGTACATGCCTACCCAGAAGGGCGCGGCAAAAATAAGAGGCGTTTGCAAAGCGAGAAAATATTGTCGAAAGACATCATCGTAGGTGATCGCCACGAAAGCGGCACCCGCAATGATGAGCAGACCGGCAACACGGCCCGCCATGACATAGGTTTTTTCACTGGCATTGGGGTTGATATACGGAGCGTAGATGTTGCGGACCAAAAGCGCCGAAGTCACGAGCATATAGCAATCGGCGGATGACATCATCGCGGCAAGCAGGCAAGCGAGCATCAGTCCGACCAGGCCGAGAGGCATCCCACCCAGAGTGACATTACCGAGAATGTCGCGCGAAGCCACTCCCCAGGCGCGATCGGGGTCTTCGTTGATTTCGATGCTTTCCGCCAGCAGGGCGAGCACAATGAGTGCCGTCAGTGCCCAGCCAATGGTGCAAAATCGTTTGAGGAAATTGCCCGTGACCAGCCCGACGCGGGCGGAATTCTCCGTCTTGGCTGTGCCTCCTCCCGTGGCAATAAAGTGAGGCTGCACGACAATGCCGACCAGGGCAAGCACCGACAAGGAAACGATGAAATGCAGGGGGAATTCGCCTGACTTCGGGCCGCCGAAAAGCTGGAAATTGTCAGGCGAAACGCGCTGGTGCATAATTCGGAAACCGTCCATCGTCGTCAGAGGGCCGGCTTGCCCAGTGGCGGCGGCATAATCACTACCATATTTTTCCACCAGGGCATTCAGTCCGTAAGGGATCAGGATGATCGACAAAAAGATGATGCACATCCCCTGGATCAAATCGGTCCAGTAGGCCGCGGTCAAACCACCAACCACCCCATAAGCGACGACCACCAGGGCGATGATAGGGACGAGGATGTATTTGAGGTCGTCTGGGTTTTGCGAACCGATCATGCCGACGAGCGATTGTACGGTTTCAGCTCCCAGCACGGGCGCCGCCACCTTCGCGACCCCAGTGAACATGGCCGAGAGGTAAAACATGTAGAAGTAAAAAGCAAATGCCGTGTAGGCGACGCCCATCGGCTGACTTTCATAGCGTTCGACAAACCAGTCGCCGAGAGTGATATGCCGCATCCGGCGATACCAGACGGCAAAAATCCAATAAAACGGTGTGACGAAGAGCCACATCAGGGCGCTCCATACGCCGCTCAGACCGCTCGTCCAAGTGGTCCGGCCAACATTGATCGGGTCTTGCGCACCGGTGCCGGCGCCGAAGGCGGCAAACGTCTGCAGAAGTCGACCGAAACCTCGCCCGCCCATAAAGAAGTCTTCCTGCTTCTTGATCTTCAGCGAACAGTAGACTCCAATCGCTATCATGGCCACGAAGTAGCCGATCAACACGACATAATCCATCGTGTGCATAAAAACCTCTCCCGCAGAAACGATCCTGACAGTGCTTCGTCGCAGCGAGACGACAGAGACAACAAACTTAACGCGGAATGCCCCAGGCAAACGAGTACGGTACACCAAGTTTCAATGGGATTGTACAAAAATGCCGACGCAAATCGTGATTTCTGCGCCTTTTCGAGATAAGCTTCCTTCCTCGATGTCGCGGCACAATGTTCGCTCTCTGGCAAATCTGTGGCAAACGATGGAAACGAAGGTTCGGGTTTCGCGTTTTCTAGCGACACGGAGTTTGGTAAAGCAGGCAAAGACAGCGAAATTTGGCAAAATGGCGTGAATTTTCGCCAGCTTTGTGTAAAGTTATGTTTATATCGCAGTTTGTTGAAACTTTCGTTTCACAGCTTTCGGCAAGCGCCAAAGCGTGTTCGCCCTGGCCCATCCGGAACTTGATCGATGAAAAAACAAGTTGCCGACGACAAGCCACCATTGCCAAGGTGGTTGAAGATCACCGCAAGTGTGGCGATCTGTTTTCACTTTTTTTCCATTGCGATACGGGTTTTGGCAGCACCCAGCGGCCCGTGGGGGGATGGTCCTCCTGTGCTTGGCCCATTCTTTGCCCGACAGGCAGATCGCGTGACGCGAGACTACTTGCAGCTGGTAAAGTTGCCGGGCAATTACCATTTCGACAGCAATCGGCCAATGGTCCGAGGCGTCGTCTTCGAAGTCACTTTGAAAGATGCCCGAGGCGAACCCGTCGAGACAGTCCGTATTCCGTCAGACGATGTGAATGCTTATGTCAAACATCGCCACCATCTTTTGGCACAGTGGCTTGCACTCGACCAGTTCGTCGAACCGCCGATGGGCGATTTAATCATGCCAAAAGGTCAGGAGGTGCCGAAAGTTCTTGTGTGGCAGCCGGACGCCAAAAACGTTGGTCAACTGGTGAATATGGACATCAACCAGTTGCCTCGAGATCGACCGACAATGGGACCATCGCCATGGTCGCTGTTGGTGGCCCGGTCTTACTGCCGATATCTGTGCCGGAAGTACGACGCAGCCAAAGCGGAGCTGGTACGCCGGGCGCGCAACCCGATTGGGCCGATCGTGTTGAGCATGGACAACGTACAAGAACAGTTTTTCGATGAGACTGTTTCCAACTTTGGAGAGATGTCAAGGTGAAACTTTCTGCCACGAATTCATCGGAAAATGCCGACTGGGGCGAGGCCTGGTCACGGTTTTGGTTTACGCCGGTCGATCCGATTGGACTGCATGTGATTCGCGTTTTGACGGGTCTTCTGTTGCTCGGTTGGCTGTTCCCTTTTGCTTCGTCGCTGGAAGCTTTCTTCAGCTTGCAAGGATGGTTCGACAGCCAGGCGTACATCGATCTGGCCCGACTGGCAGCGCAGAATCCCGACGTAGAGAAACCGGGGTGGTCCCTGCTCTACCTCGTCAATCACGATCCGCAGCTGGTAACCTCCGTCTATTGGGTTTCCATCGTTATTCTCATTCTTTTTACTTTGGGATTCTGCACGCGCATCACATCGGTATTGACTTGGCTTATCGTGGCGTCGTTCACGTCCAACCCTGTGATGAGCTACGGCGGCGACGTTTTGTTGGGCATCCTCGCTTTCTACTTGATGGTCGGATATCTGCTTGTTGGCTGGCAAAATACGGACGACCCCTCCCTTTGGCGCATCCTCGGGTCGCGTTCCCACTGGTTGTTCGCGCGGCGGCAGAGGACCTCCGATGCCACAGACACAAAGAGTTATGCCGCCAATTTGGCCTTGCGCCTCTTGCAAGTTCACATCGCCATCGTGCTGGTAACGAGTGGCTTGCACAAATTGCAGTTTCCGCAATGGTGGTCGGGCGATGCGCTCTGGTATCCGCTCCATCCGGCCATGGAGACAACGTTGGCGGACGCCAGATCGCATGTACCGTACCGCGACTATTATCTCGGCATGCTGAGTATTGGGACCTACGCGGCCTTATTCTGGCAAATCGGTTTCCCACTCTTCGCCTGGCGGCCACGTTGGCGTCCCGTTGTGCTTGTCGGAGCTGTCATTGGCTGGCTCAGCATGGCCTTTTTGTACCGTTTGCCTTTATTCGGGCCTGCGATTTTCATTGGCTGCTTGAGCTTTGTCCCGGCTGATGATTTTCGCCGACTCGCTTTCCGGCTGGCCGACCGCTTTTGGCACCATAAAAGGCAAACTATAGCGGGACCAGCCACTGCCGTCACCACGAAAAATACCGCAACTGTTTCCAGCTGAGGCATACGATGATCCGCAACCGATTATCTCTTTCTGTCGCGGCTAGTTTGTTGTCGGTCTCGCTGGGATGCGCGCCGGGATTCGTTCCGGAAGCGAACATCGACGCTCCCCCTTCAAAAGATTCAGCAACCCTGCATGCGCCCACCGAGTTGCCCCAAGGTCCGAAAGCAAGGTTGCGGGCTACCATCCGTCATGTCCGCGACAGACAGCTTCTCACAACCAACGGATTCTGGACGGTGCTTCACGGCATCCTCGGCTTGGGACCGAATGTCGAACTGCACGACCCCGAAACCGGCAAAGTAGTCAATGCGCTTGACTACATCTGCAATGGCGGGGAAATTCGCGGTTTGCGCTTCGTCCCGACCAAAGACGGTCTCGATGTTCAAATCGGCCCTATGGGAATTGGCCAGGGACATCAAGACCAATTCATCGCGGAAATGGCACAATGGTCGATGCCTCTGGATCGCAAATTCTATGTTTACGGCAAGGAATATAGCTTTAAAGATTTTGTTCAGCATTGCAAGATGCGCGCGAGCGTCCAGGCCGATCAGGAATTGAGTTGGGCACTCGTGGTCCTATCGCAGTACCTCGGCACGGATATCGCCTGGATCAACAGCGCCGGCGAACAGATTTCCTTTGAGGACATCCTCCGTTACGAATTGCAAGCCAGCATCGATCAGGCGGCCTGCGGCGGAACGCATCGTCTCTTTGGAATCACCTGGGCTTACCATTGGCATCGCAAACGAGGAGGCAAAGTCACCGGCGTCTGGAAGGACGCCGAAGCCAAGATCGCTCACTACGTCGACCTGGCCCGCAAATATCAGAACCCGGATGGTTCTTTTTCGACAGATTATTTTCGCGGCCGGGGACATGCTGAAAACATCGAAACTCGCATCAGCACAACCGGTCATATGCTTGAATGGTTGGCGTTGGCCTTGCCGGACGACGAGATCAAAAAGCCATGGGTGCAGGAAGCCGCTAATGCTCTCGCCTTAATGATTCTGCAAATGCAGGACTCGCCGATTGAAGGCGGTTCGCTTTATCACGCCATGCATGGGCTGCTGATGTATTACGCACGGGTCTATGGTTCAGACGAATTGATTCCGAAGGAATTATTGATTCCGCGTTACGATCTTGCCAATTTCCAGCCGCCCCCCCTGTCGATTCCGGCACCTCGACCGCGAAGCAAATCGTAGAAACAAACGCGGTGTCGTTCATTCATTAAAGCGCCATTCCGAGTCGTGGTACCGAACGAGGACCTGGTTATCCAGGCGGTTGACTTCCACTTCGATGTCATCCGGTGCCAGGTCGCGAGGAAAGACAAAGAGCGAAGCCAGAACGCGATCGTTGAGAAATCGCAAGCCCGGCAAGGTTTTGGTCGGCGGTTGGAATTTGTGCAACCGGGCGACGGCAAATCCCCAAATGCCGAACGAAGGAACGGCAGCATGATAGGGATGAACATGAAAGCCTGCCGCTTCCAATGTCCGAATGATGCACCAGTAGGACCGGCGGGCGACGAGAGGAGAGGTACACTGGATGCCGACGGCTGCCATCGGGGTCATGCGGCGTTTTAACAGCCGATAGAAATAGGTCGTGTAGAGTTTGCCCAGCGAATAGGTCGCAGGATCGGGAAAATCGATAATGACGGCATCGAAATCGTCGCTCGCTTGCTTGAGCCAGATCATGGCATCTTCGTTGATGACGGTCACGCGCTGGTCTTCGAACGCATGCTGGTTCAACTCAGCCAGCGGCGGGAAGCGTTCCGACAGTCGGGTCATGTCCGGGTCCAGGTCGACAAGAGTGACGGCACGGACCGTTGGATAGCGAAGGACTTCGCGAAGGGCAAGCCCGTCGCCGCCGCCGAGGATGAGAACCCGCCGAGGTCGGTCGGCAGCAGCCATGGCTGGATGGACCAGCGCTTCGTGATAGCGGTATTCATCCAGCGAGTTGAATTGCAAATGGCGATGGCCGTTGAGATACAGTTGGAAACCGGCCGCATTGCGCGTAATGACGATGCGCTGGTAAGGCGTATCGCGGGCATAGACGATTTCGTCCATGTACAGTTCGTGCTCGCTCAAGATGGTCAGGCTTCGGGCTTTGATGAAACAGACGGCTAAAAGGAGAAGAACCAGCATTGCCCGCAGGCGCAAGCCGAACACGTTTTTGCCCAACAACGGTTTCAAAAGCCAGGTTCCCCACAGCCCGACCAGGGCGTTGAGCAGTCCGAAGAAAAGCGAAGTTCGGATCAAGCCCAGCCTGGGGATGAAGAAAATAGGAAAGAGGATGGAGGCGACCAGGGCACCGATATAGTCGAACGTCAAGACACGCGAGACAAGCTCCTTGAAGTCAAGATGTTCGCGGAGGATGCGCATAAGGAGGGGCAATTCCAGCCCGACCAGCAACCCGATAAGAAACACAGTGGCATACAAAATGACGTGAAAGAACGTTAAATGGGCGTAAGCAAGAAAGAGCAGCGGCGCCGAGGTGCCGCCGAGCAGGGCCACGCCAAGCTCAACTTCGATAAAGCAGCGGGCCAGCCTCGCATCGACGAAACGAGACACCCAGGCGCCGACCCCCATGGCAAACAGGTAGATGCCGATGACAAAGGAAAACTGGGTCACAGAGTCGCCCAGGACGTAGCTGGCCAGCGTGCCTGCGAGCAGTTCATAGACGAGACCGCAGACGGCAATGATCAGGACATTCAGAAACAAAAGGGGTGTACGGTTCATCGGTTTCGGCCAGGCGAGCCAGCACTGGTCCGCAACCCAGTGATGGCCTTATCCGTGGATGGCTGCGGAAATTATCAAGGCGATGCCGATAATGACGGACGCCAGGACAATCGCCAGGGCCGTGTTTTGATCTTCTTCGATCTCTTTATGAATGGAGAATGGGGTCAAGCGCTCCATCAGCCAAAAAGCCAACGCAAAGAAGACCAATCCGACCAACGAAAAAGCGACCGTGGCGCCGATCTGCCCGAAAAAATGGGTCCACGACCATTCCCCATTGATGGCCAGGACGGCCCAGGATGACGGCGACATTATTTTCCTCCGCGATAGCCAAAGAACCAAAAACCACGAGGATAGCCTCCGCTGGCGCGCCTCGTCGCGGCAGCTTCGGCGCTCTCGGCCTTCGGGGCGAACCATTCCCAGCCGAAGACCCCAGTCAAGACATACAGCCCAATCAAAGCAGCCCCCAAATAAACATATATTTTGTTCAACATGACAAGATCTTATTCGGAATACGGGTTGAATTCACTGTCCTGCCAACGTTGCCCTTCAAAGACCAGATGGTAGATCGCAACGCAAAGGGGTAGGATCGAAATGGCGACAAACAACAGAATCCAGTACAACCAGCGGAACTTGCCTTGTTCGACGTAGAGCTGCAGCCTATCGGGAAGAGAAGCGGACGAGACTCCCGGGATCAGCGTACCGCCGCCCCTTTCAACCACCATCAAAATCTTGTATTTTCCTTTGCCGGGAGCGGAAAGGAAGGTGTAGTTGCTCCTCGAACCTTCGCGCCAGTGCTCGCCGCCGCTGTAACCATAATAATACGAGACCTGTACCAAAAACGGATGGGCTTTTTGGGTTTCAAGGTTGACGACATCTCCATTGACAAACAGCCAGGAATTGTTGACATTCGCATCGACACGAATCATGACGTTTTTTCGTGACTCCAATTCGAACGCCTCGGTTTCGAAAGTTGCCTTGTTGCTTCCCGGCGGAAACGTATAAGCTTTCGCCAGCAGCTGCCGACTGCTGGTGAATGAGTAATTCAGACCGCCGGCCAGAAAGGCAACCACTAACAAAATACCCCACGACTGGTAGATGTTTTTGTAGAGGAAGGGTTGGTTGGGAGCGACTCCGTAAGGAGCGGGCAAACCGGAGACGCCAAATGCTTTCTCCACGTCGGCAACGGGGAGGTAGGTACCCAGCGACCAGTTGACTTCGCTGCTTTCCGCCCCTCTCGATATCTCGCGGGAAAGCATGCGAGGCGGATGAATGAAGTCGGTGGCTTCGACAACTTCGCCGATTTGTACTTTCCAATAGAATTCCCCAGCCACGTAGCGAACGGTCGCGTCCGCTTTCTGGAAGATGCGATAAACTTCGTTTTTGTAATAGGCCTTCTGAGCCTGGACGATGACATCACCAGGTGGGATCGGTTCGACAAAACTAAAATGATTATCGCTGTAGACGAGCCAGCGAAAGCCGATCTCGCGATTGTAAAGCAAATACTCGTGCCAGAAGTAGTCGATGCCCTCGAAAGTGACGCTGCGCTGCATAAAACCGATGACGATGAACTCCCCTTGGGGCAAATGGCCGGTGGTTCCCAGGGGAAGGACTGGCTCCACGCGATCTTCGAGAGACGTCAGGTAGCGAAGTTGACCTTCGTTAACGTCCAACAAGGCGCCGCAGTTTGGACAGCCGACGCGTTCCGTGTCATCTGGGGCGTGCAGTTCCAGCGGGCCGGCACATTGTGGGCAGTTGACGTGGATCGCTTCGATTCGTCTGGCTTCGCGCTCGCGTTTGCGTGCTGATTTCGGGATCCCCAGGTCGTCAAGGGTCACTTGCCTGCCGCCGAAGACTTTGGGCGTTTCCTCGCTATAGTCGATTGTGCCGAACAGGCCTCCAGCCGCCGACAGGTCGGCATATTCATACTCTTCGCCCGGGCGAAAACGATAGGGGATTTCGCCTTCGGCAGCGATAGGACGAGCTTTGCCTTTTTCCGCAACGAGAAGCGGGATCGTGGCCGACGGAATCGAGATGGCTTGCCCGATTTCCAGGTCCTCGAAACGCGGAATCGAACCAGGTGGAGGAGACGGTTGTTCGAACGTCAAATAGTAGCGGCCTTGTGCTTCCGCCAGCCAGCCCCACCGGTTGTCGGCAAAGGCGGCGTACCACTCGTCCCAGACGCCGCCTGCCGGGTGCGCTAGCTGGACCCGGCCGGTTATTTCGAAAGGTACTCCCTCGTATTTTCCTTTCAGGCCTGTTGCCAAGATCGCTCCGGTCTCCGTAACGGCGGCAACCTTTCCCAGGTCTTCCAGCTTGCGATCCCCTCGCGCCACTACGGATCGACAATAATCGCAAACCACGACCATAGCCGAACCGATCTTGAACTGGACCGGCCCGCCGCAGGACGGACACGATGCCTGCACGGGACTCATCGATTGCTTTCTCCTCGCTCGATCCTGGTCACATCCACCTTCTGCGCCCCGAGATGTTTTCGCAATCGGCTTTGCCAAGGCCACTCGGGACGCGGCCGACAACAATACAAGTTGAACGTCGCCTGGCCCGATTCCGGATACGTATGACAGGCAAGGTGCGATTCCGTCAAAAGATAAAGACCTGTTACGCCGCCAGGATCGGCAAACTGATGCCAATGACCTTCCCCCACCACGTGCAAATCCAAGTCGATGATCAACTGCTCGCACAGCTTGCGCAAATGCGGCAAGTCGCTCAACAACTCAGGCTGGCAGCCGACGGCGTCGACGAGCCATTCGCTGCCAACCCCTTGGCACGTTTGAGGAAAATCCGCCCGCTTCTTGCCTGCGTGCCGCATCGTCAGGGTTACACTCCCAAACTCCACCAGGGCGTTATTATTTCGCAGTTGTTCGTCAACGCGCTCAGGCTTTCTTGTGCGTCGCCAACGTTTATCAGCTGTCGAGGTTCCTCGCATCCCAACGCCGGTGACACGATCCATCCGAATGTACCTTCCTGGAAAAGCAGGAACAGACCGACAAGCATGGCAACGACCACGGCGACCATGAGGATAAAGCCAATGATTTTCACCCAGCTGTAAGGCCTCGAGCCGACAACTTCTCCCGTGCGTGCATTGACGAGAATCTGATAAGACCTTTTGCCAAAACGATAGGGGGCGACCCATATGGGCAAAAGCAAGTGTTTGAAAGTCACGCCAACGTATTGGGTCTGCACAGTGTGCAAACGTTGATGGTCGCCGCCAATATCGCGTCGGCACAAATCGCGAATCTCCGCTTCCATTATTTCCTTGGCGCGGTCGAAGCCTTCTTCCAGATCGATGGCATAGCGTTCGGACTGGAAGCCGCTCAGGAATTCTTCCCGAAAGCCTTCCAGGTTCTGCAAGTCCCAGGGTTCTAGCTGGGAGACATGGCTCTCGGGAAGACTTTTCGACGCACAAACCAACACGTCATCGAAGAAGTGGTCGACTTCCCCTGAGACCCAAGTCCAGCGCGTCTTCGTTACGGTGCGGGTATGCGTTTCGGTTTGCCCTTGAGCATTGGTGGTGGTATACGTTTCCGTTTCCGTGTAGTCGTCGCCGCGTTGGCCGCAGTAGTAGGTGTAAGTCATCGAATCGTACGTCCAAAACGGAACGTAGATGCCGAAAAGCTGGCCGATGTTAGCGAGTTTCTTCAAGGTGCTGGGGGCGAACCATCGGCTGGCGATCCACTTCTGGAAAGCGGCAACCGCCTCGCGCCGCGTGACCGCGAATGGGAGAATCGCCTGCGGTTTGATCATCGATTCGGCGGCGACCGGTTTGTTCGTCAAAAACGAAGCACAATAGGGGCAAGTTTCGGTAACGATCTTGTCTTCGAGCAGAACGACCGCGCCACAACCGGGACACTTGGTTTCGCAGGAGCGTCCTGTCAGGGTGATCTTATCGGCAGCCTGGTTTTTCAAATAGGCATGCCAGTCGTATTCCTGAACCCGTTTGTCAGACGGATCGATGGTTTCGACGGCGTTGCAGTAGGGGCATTTGAGAGCGCGCAAAGCGGGGTCGAACTCGAGGCGTGCCCCGCATTGCTTGCAAGGGAATCGCCGCCCTGCTGGAGGCAAGCGGGAAGCTACCGCAGCATGTTGCTCGACTTCACCGCCGGCCTGATCAACCGGTTGCAATGGCGGAGGGTTGGTCATCGCTCGATTTCGCAAAAGTGCCTACGATTGCGGAGGCAACGGAGGCGGCACCGAGGCGAACAAAGCCGCCAGTTCCGGCACGGATTCGGCCGCGGCCCAATTCGACATCCCCTGTTTCCAAACAAGCGTCGACCGGGTCAAGGAACCATCGCGAACCTTGGCTTGGATGGTATTCATGTCGAAGGGGCCGGTTTGTTGTCCGTTGAAGGCGACGAAGAATGAGGCCGACTGCGGCAATGGCGGCGGCACGGCTTGGGCTGTCGGTTGCTGGGCTTGTTGCGCCACCGCGCCGGCCATCTGACCAGCGACGGCGAATCCCGCACCCAGCCCTGCTCCCACACCGGCGACGCCGCCGGGATTGTTGGCCGCATCCTGGATAGCCTCGGCCGTCTTGTACCGGGTAAACTGATTCATATCCCCGATCACGCCCATGGATGTCCGCGTGTCGAGGGCTTTTTCGACTTCCGGCGGCAACGAAATGTTCTCGATGTAAAACGCCGTCAAGCCGATCCCCATCTTCATCAAATCGGGAGCAATTCGGTCCAGGGCTAATTGGCTTAAGCGTTCGTAATTGCCTGCCAGTTCCAAAACGGGAATTTTCGATTGCCCCACGACATCGGCAAACCGAGAAACGATCGTGTTGCGCAACTGATTTTGGATTTCATATTTTTCGAATTGCGGGTCCGTTGCCACCAGTTCCCGAAGGAAAGTAGCCGGGTCTTTCACCTGCATCGCATAAGTGCCATACGCCCGAAGCCGAACCGGACCGAACTCCGGATCGCGGACCATAATCGGGTTGGCCGTCCCCCCACTTGAGGTCGGTCCATTGCCGCATCGCGATGAAGTAGACTTCCGCTTTGAATGGTGAGCTGAAACCATATTTCCAGCCCATGAGCGTAGACAGAATGGGCAGGTTCTGCGTTTCGAGCGTGTAGGTCCCAGGCGGGAAGATATCGGCGATTTGGCCTTCGTTGACGAAGGTAGCTGTTTGCCCTTCGCGGACGATGAGCTTGGCCCCCATCTTGATTTCGTTGTTGTAGCGGGGGAAGCGATAGGCGAGAATCTCATTGTCAGATGGCTCAGTCCATTCGATAATATCAATGAACTCGCCGGTGAATTTGTCCCACAGGCCCATCGGCAATTCCTCCAACTAAGTCGTCAGTCGGGAACGAATGGCAAAAGCGCAACCATTGTAACACAGATCGCTCTGCAACAGGTTGTTCGTTTTTTGGGCGGTTTCATTTTTTCTCGTCCCCAAAAACGGCTGACGTTAAACTGTTTGTATTGAAAACTCTCGGAAAAGTGCTTTCGTCGTTGCGAATGCCACTTTGAACGAAGTCTAACAGAGGATATCTCTCATGTGGAAACAAACTGTGTTGTCGGCCATCGTTTTGGCGTTTGGTCCGGCAATGGCAATGCCCGCCGAGAAAAGCTCCCCACCCAACATCATCTTTTTCCTGTCGGATGACCAGCGGGCCGATTTTCTCAGCTGCGCCGGCCATCCCGTTGTCAAGACGCCAACTATCGACAGCCTGGCAAAAAGGGGCATTCGCTTTGAGAACGCCTTCGTGACGACTTCGATTTGCGCGGCGAGTCGAGCCTCCATTCTCACCGGAACCTGGGAGCGCACGCACCGCTACACCTTCCGCCGGCCGCCGATTCCAGCCAATCTGATCAAGGAAAGTTATCCTGCTTATCTCCGGCGTGCGGGATACCGCACCGGTTTTGTCGGCAAGTTCGGCGTCAACGTTCCGAAAGGGGCCACTGCCGACATGTTCGACTATTTCGTACCGCTGAGTCGAAACCCGTATTTCAAAAAACAAAAAGACGGCACCCTCAGACACTTGACCGACATCACCGGCGACCGGGCGGTCGCCTTTCTGCAAAGCTGCGATAAAAATAAACCGTTTTGCCTTTCCGTCAGCTTCAACGCTGCTCACGCCGAAGACAGCGACAAGAAAAACCACTACCCCTGGCCACCGTCGGAGGACGGCCTGTACGAAGACGTGGTGATTCCGCCTCCGAAGGTTTCCACTGATTTCTGGCAACAACTGCCCGAACTTTTTCACAAATCTCTGCACCGCGAGCGCTGGTTCTGGCGCTGGGATACGCCCGAAAAATACCAGAAAAACGCTCGTGCTTATTTCCGCATGATCACTGGACTTGACCGTGTCATAGGTCGCGTCTTGAGCGAGGTGGATCGTTTGGGTTTTGGCCAGAATACCGTCGTGATCTTCAGCGGCGACAACGGTTACTACAAAGGTTCGCGGGGCTTCGCTGGCAAATGGAGCCATTACGACGAATCGCTCCGCGTACCGCTGGTCATCTACGACCCGAGGGTTCCCGAAGAGAAACGGGGTCGAGTCATCAAAGAGATGGCCTTGAACGTCGATATCGCACCTACCATTGCCGTGCTTGCGACAGGCAAAATGCCGACAACCTATCAAGGAAGCGACCTAAGTCTTTTTGTGCGTGGCGAGCAGCCGAAATCGTGGCGTCGCGATTTCTTCTGCGAACACCTCATGGACCATCCAAAGATTCCCAAATGGGAAGGCGTACGCGACGAGCGCTATGTCTACGCTCGATATTTCGAACACCTTCCCGAAGGAGAATTTCTGCACGATCTCAAAGTTGATCCGAACCAGCTCAAGAACCTGGCTGCTGAGCCCCGATATCAAGCGGTCTTGCAGAAAATGCGCAAACGCTGCGACGAACTGCGCGATCGCTACGGCGGCCCATACAACAAAGAGAAAAAATAGGATGGCTGTTTATTTGGCTTCTACCAGCCAAATATTCCGGTATTGCACCCGATTGCCGTGCTTTTGCAGATGCAGGCCGCTTTCGAACGGCATCTTCTTTCCGGTGTTGAAGTCCTTGTGCACGGCGACACCGTTATGGAATACTGTAGCCAGAATATTGCCCCCCTCTTTGGGCTGGCGCATTTCGACGTCGATTGTTTGCCAGACGAGAGGAGGGAAGCACATGTTGACGTCGGGTTCGCGTCGACCGTAAAAGGCACCACATTCATTCTTTTTCCCTTCCAATCCGAACGAGTCGAGGATTTGGATTTCGGGCAACCCGCCGAGGTAGATGCCGCTGTTACTGCGAGCCTGGCCTCGGGCGGTCGGTTTCCACGACAGGCGGAATTCGAGGTGGAACCGGGCAATTCTGTACTTGCCTTTGAGATTACAACCGGCTTCCAAGGTCTTGAATGGCGACATCTTGGCACCCGGGAAATGATCGAGGTTCGTGCCATCGAACAAAACGACCGCCCCTTTCGGTGGCTTCAAACCAAGGGTAGGGCTTTTGCGCTCGGTGCGTTTGAGTGACAGAGTTTTGCCGACCTGCAAGACGCCGTCCTTGATTTCTCCCGCTGTCCATTCCTTTCCTTTGAGGCGGACCGTACCGTCGACGAGCTCGCCGTCCATGAAAAGCCTCGGTTGTTTGCGTGTCCAGCCGGCACCGGGAAGGCCCCCCCCGGTAGAACACGACGTGAAACTTGTGGTTGCCCAAGGCGACGACCTGTGCGCCCACGGTTTCATCGTTACGCCCCTTTGGCCAGGCTCCGGTCCCCAAGTATTCTCCCTGCACGAGGAAATCGGGGTCCTTCCTGGCTTCGTCCGGGTCGATGATCTCCTGAGTACGACCGCTGCCGACCGTGCCGACAAGGAGGCAAAGGGCGTAGAAGGTGTGTTTCATGGTGATACCTCAAAACAACAGGCAGGAAACAGGTGGAAGGTCATTACTTCTTTAGTTACCCTTGGTCGCGCATTTGTTCCAGTAGATTCCAGTGTTCTTCGCTGACCGGCATGACAGAGAGTCGGGAAATACGCAAGAGTTCCCAGTCGGCGAATTCTGGCCTGGCTTTGATCTCTTTGAGCGTGACCGGGCGAGACCATTTTTTGACCGGCTTCACTTTGACGACGACGGCCTTGTCATCATCGAGATTGGGATCGGGCATCGGTCCGCTGATGGCGCGCATTTCTCCGACGATGGCCTTTTCCTTTCCCGTATGGTAGAAGAGGATGCGGTCCCCTTTCTTGACGTTCCGCAAATGCAAGCGGGCAAGGTTGTTCGTCACGCCGTCCCAAAGCGTCGTGCGGTCGCGAAGCAAATCGTCAAAGCTGTAGTGATCGGGTTCTTCTTTGAAAAGCCAATTGGCCATGGTCTGCGATTCCTTTGCCGATTTCGGCGACCAGTATGACGAAACCACCTTGAATTTCATTTTGTTACAGGCGGATGACGCGTACGCGGCGAGTGATTTCCTCTGCCGAAATCAGTGGCCCCTGGCCAATGCCCGGACAATGTTCCCCTGCTTTCTGCCAGCACTCCGGCGTCCGGACATTGCTCTCCCAAAAGGGCCACGTCTGGCATTGTCTCGGCCGAACTGGATAAATCGTGCATCCTTTTTCGCGGTGATAAAAAATACAGTCGCCGTTTGGACGTTCTCGCAGCGTGCGTCGGCCGTTGGCCAGACGAGTATAAAGCCCTTCCGTCTCCTCGAGCGGCTGTCCCAAAAAGTCGGCAATGGCTTTCACTTCATCGTTGTTGACCCAAACGAAGCCCGGCGCTCCGGTGCAACAATTCCCGCAGCGCGTGCATGCAAAACGCAGTCCGTTCTCATACCAAGGTGCCATGAAAAGATCATACGCTGCACGCACGAAAAAAGAAAGCTAGTCGTGCTGTACCGCGTCGAAGGGAACTGCCGATGCTTGCCATGGGAGACTCGCCGGAAAACGGCAAAAAAACTGTTTTGAACACGAAACCGAAGCACGGAGCGAAAAAAGTTTGTCAACTTGCTGAGATCCGAAAATCTGGAAAGACCACGAACGGTCGAGGCATGAGTTTTCAGTTGCCCACCGGCTTGGCCTGGCGGAACAAAACAAGGTCATGCCGACGGATGATGACGCCCGGCTTACCGTCATCCCGTGGCCCCATGGTATAGACGCCGAATTTTCCTGTGGTCGTTTCGGCGAGATACAAGGCGGCCTGGCCACGGGCGATTTGTCCTGTGGTCATCAGGAAATGGACGTTCTGCCTGGGCTGTAGTTTGAATTCGTTCACCAGATCGACCTCGGCCCAGCCAACAATCTTACCGATATTGCGGTCGATCACGGGTACCAAGCAGCTTGCCGGTGCGATAATCGAGCAACCAGACGCCATCGGTTTGCGCTTGCGGCGTAACGCTCACGGGTCCGGTACACATGATGAAGTCGTTGAAACGATCGTTGTAGGCTTGAACTGGTTTGCTCTGAAGCCAGACGAACAACGCACCGAGGATGACTCCTGCCGCCAGCCAGGCGAATTTCGCCGAATGCTTCATCGTCCACTCTCCCATCTGCTTCCTGGGAACAACGCTCCTTTGGCTGCCCAACTATATCAGGACAGGCATCATGGCACCAACAGTTCTTGGTTACGATGAACCTGATATGCAAGTTTCGTCTTGACTCTTTTACTCGAATTACCATATCAGGATGAAAGCAAGAAAGGATAGGGCAATGATACAACGTAGACGGGCCAGAGAAGTGGTTTTGCAACTCTTGTTTCAGCGAGATTTCAATGCCTCTTTGACGGAACAGCAAGCCGAAGCGTTCGTACGCGGTCGGCTACGCCAGCAGAACCTGCAAGAATTCGCCCTGGCTCTTTACCAGGGCGTCGTCGAAAACCTGCCCGCGATCGACGAGGAATTATCGTCGGTAGCGGAAAACTGGCGGCTCAGCCGGATGTCGGGAATCGACCGCAACGTTTTGCGCATCGGGGCATATGAACTCATGTTTTCTAAAGAAACGCCACCAGCCCGCTGTCTTGAATGAAGCCATCGAACTGGCGAAACGGTTCGGCTCCGAAGATTCCCCAGGTTTCGTCAACGGCGTCCTCGACAAAATCCGCGAGCGCAAACAAAACCGCAATGACACGGTGACACAATAAGTCGGAAATGGTAAGACCATGGCCGGTGCTGGTCCCGGAAACCAGCCATTCCGGTTTGTTCACGGAAAGCTCTCATGCGTGTCGTCCATTTTTCCACGATTCACAAACCTTTCGACGTTCGCATTTTTCACAAAGAGTGCCGAACGCTGGCGGCGGCCGGACACGAGGTCCATTTGCTCATTCCCGATCCGCCGGTCGCCGAGCGCGACGGCGTACATCTTCACCCATTGCCGCTGCCTCGCTGCTCGTTTCGACCCAAACGCATCTGGCGGCGGCTGACTCGAACATTTCAGCTAGCCTGGTCGCTTCATGGCGACGTCTACCACTTTCACGATCCGGAATTGATCCCCGTCGGACTGCGTCTGAAACAAAGGGGAGCCTTGGTCGTTTACGATGCCCACGAAGATTCGCCGCGCGAAGCGCTGGCGTTCAATCGCCGGAATCCCGTTCGCGGCTACAGCCAATGGGCGGCCTGGCATTGCTTTGAATGGGCCGCCCGAAGATGTTTCGACGCCTTCGTCGCCGCTACTCCGTTTATTGCCGATAAGTTTCCCGCGGAGCGGACGGTTTGCGTCCACAATTATCCCTGCCTCGATGATTTCACCAGTTCACCGGACTGGGGGCAACGCGAACATGCTGTGCTTTATGCCGGCAGCATTACCTCGATTCGTGGCATTCGTGAAATGATCGAAGCCGTCCATCGCGTGCCACAAGCCAGATTGATCCTGATTGGCGAGTTCGCACCGGCTGATCTGCTGGAGGAAACCCGTCAGCAGCCGGGTTGGAACAAGGTCGAGTATCTCGGCTGGCAAACACGGAGCGAAGCCATTCAACACTATCAGCGAGCGCGCATCGGTCTGGCGATTCTCCATCCCACGCCGATCTTCGTCGATTCCCTGCCCAACAAGCTGTTCGAATACATGGCCGCCGGTCTGGCGGTGGTCGCCTCCGACTTCCCTTCGTGGCGGCGCATTCTGGAAAACTTTCGTTGCGGCCTGGTCGTCGACCCGCTGGACCCGCGGTCCGTCGCAGAAGCGATCGATTATCTGCTCAGTCATCCGGATGAGGCAGCAGCCATGGGTCGCCGCGGCCGGGAAGCTGCTCTCTCCCATTTCAACTGGGACACAGAAGCCAAAAAGCTCGTCAAGCTTTACGACCAACTGAGCCAGCCGCAACGACGGGCATCGTGAGCATAGCCGCGATGACTCACCACTTGTAGCTGTATTGCAGATAAAAGAATTCCGGCAACGCCGACTGCCGGTATTGCGGAGAAAGCGACCGGCAAACAGCTTCGACCAGCCAATCAGAATGTCCTGGTGTGTCGTCAGGTGGAAGTTGACGACGAAATCGAGTTCTTCGCCGACGTGATGGCCGGACATCCCTGTCGGATCCCGGCGTATGGGAACACCGGCAGCGTTGTACAACGCGTCCCGTGCACTATCCAAATAGAAAAAATGCCCTTCAACAACTACGGCGATCCAGTCCACAGGATACGCATTGAGATGCAAATTGATGTCGTGGATATTTTTTCGGGCCACCACATCAATGAAGCCAAAATAGGGGTGGCCAAAAGGAAAGAGTTGATTGAACGTCCCGCCGAGGCCGCCGAGCCGGTCGCCGGAAGCATAGTCGTAATACAGCCAGAAAACGGGTTGGGCGATCCAATCCTTGAAGTGGTAGCCGATGCCGGTGGTTGCAGCTCCGGCGGAAAATCGAGGAGTTGGCGATGTCGCCGAATTGATACATTGCCTCGAAATCGGCGAGGAAGTTGTTTTGAAAGCGGCCGTAATAGCGAGCGCCGACGGTGTTGACGTTGAAGCCGCCTCGGCCACCCGGCGGCACCGCAGGCAATGGCCGGGCGCGATCCAAAAACAGGTAGTAAACATCAACCAAATGTCCTTGCCTTGGCTTGTAGGTCGTCCACAAGCCGGCAAACCCCTGGTTCGAATCGGAAACGTCGAAATCGTTGCGGCTGACCAGCACGGGTTTCACCCAAAAGAGATCGATGTTGAATTTCTCTCCGTGCCAGAAACCTTTGATCCCCTCGAACGTCCGGCGGGTGTTCGCCCAGTCCAAGGGCGAAATCAAACGCTGCGAACCGTAAAGGAGTTCCTGCCGGCCAATGCGGAAATACATCGGTTTGTTCCGCCATTGCCACAACTTCAAATCGCCGAAAAGATTCAGAAAATCGGCACGGTTGATATCGATGGGCAGCGGCGCCAGGTCCTGATTGCCGCTGTCGGCGTTGATGAACTCCGCGTAGACGCGGAAGAGATCGCAGTACCAGATGTCACCATACAGCCGCATCCGGAACAATTGGTAAATGTTATCGTTCCCGGACAGACGACTCGATAATTCGTTTTTATGCTGAATCCGAATGTCGCCGCCGGTCGAGATCAGCCAGCTCGGATTCGGGTGCATGCGTTTGATGGGATCGAAAAAATCGTAATTCGTGTCGCTGGGATCATCGATGTACCTGAAATCGGCATCGAAGAAACTCGGCGGAATCGGGCTGATAGGAGGATAGCCATATTTCGGCCGGTTCGCTCGATACTGGCCCGAAAGAAAATCCCGCAGCGAATAGTAGCCAGGACCGGATGGAAACATGATCCCGTTGCCCATCGGCGGCAAGGGAGTGACTGGCGGATTCGTCGCCCAGAACGGCTTGTTCTGCGGAACCGAATCCTCCGCCGAGGGACACACTGGACAAACATCATTGCTGACGGCTGCATCCGCGGGCGGGATGATCGCGATCTTGGAACCCGAATCTTGACCAGGCGAAAACGACACGAAAAAGAAGAAGGCAGAAAGAACCAGTAGAGACCGTTTCCTTTCGGTTAGCAGCATCCTCGACCTCGCAAGTGGACGATGTACGAGCGTCTCAGCATTGACAGAGACGAACAGAAGATGGGAGTCCGTGCACTAATTTGTTATCGTCACTGCAAGTTTTCCAGATGAATGATTGCCACGCTGGGGGCTGGCGAGGAGGTCAAGGCTGAGAAACCTTTCCGTGTCGGCAAGCGATGAAACCCCCGTAGAGATTTCCAAGCAGCCAGAGGATTTTGTGATCCGAAAATCGGCAGCGTCAGCGTCTCAGTGTGCCATCCGCTCGGAATTCGCCGATAAGAGTTGTTTCGATCTCTGATTCCGTCGGCGGATGCCAATCGCTTTGTTTTGGAAAAGGAATCCGACGGCGAAAAAGGGTAACGGATTGCGGCGTCCGCGAATCATGGGGAGCTTGTTGACGCCAGCGCTGGACCGACCAGCGTGCGTACGCCTCGAACAAAGGCAATTCCTCATCGCTGGCAAGTTCGTCTGGTTCTTCGAAAACCATGTAGTCTTCGAGTTTGCGTTGCCGCCACCCGCCGATGCGGAAAAAGCCGGTCGTTCCCAACTCGTTTTCCGAGCGGACTTCCGCGGTGGAACCGTCAGTGAATCGGATCCGTGCCGTCATAAAGGGAGCGCCGCGGGCCATCGGTGGCGAAAACATGTTCCAGCCCTGCTCGTTGCCGCAAAAATTTTCATATCGTTTCGTCCATTGGTCGAGACGTTCGCAGGCGGCTTGATGTCTTTGCCACCAATACGATTTTTTGATTGCATCCGGCCATAGGTCGAGCGGATTCCGAAACAGCATGGCGAAAAGATGCCAAATGACAAAGGCCGAAATAATAGCGTTTTGTAAAAGGCGTCGAAAGCGATCAATCATAACCAGCTGCCGTCGTTGGTGCTATTCTCTGAGTCGAGGCATGTCGATATTGTAGCCGACTTCTCCTTGTCGACACAGGCGGCGTATTGGCATTGTCCCTACTGCAACGATCCGGCAAGGAAACGTCGCAGTTGCGGCTGCAAATCGATCGGACATCAGCTTTTCTTGAGAACAGAAGTTTTTTCTTGTGCGACCCGAACCGGCTGCCGGACAATAATAATGACAGATAACCTACAATTGTGGGGAGATTGCCTTGTTGGTTTCGTGGACCCGAAGTCCCATTCCGGATAGCGCAAGGCGAGGATTTGTTTCTCAAGAACCGCGAATTGAGAGAACCTGAATGAACGGACGCAATCAGTCGTTGTTCAACCAAGAGGTATCCATTGCCGACACCTTCGGCCTTTCCGAGACGATCGTCGTCTACCCTGGCGACTGCCTTACCGTTCTCAAGACGATTCCCGATGAATCACTGCAACTGATCGTTACATCTCCGCCTTACAACATTGGCAAAGAATACGAAAAGCGACTGCATCTTGATCTCTACCTTCGTCAGCAAGAGCAAGTTATTGGAGAATGCGTGCGCACGTTGTCGCCCCGCGGCAGCATTTGCTGGCAAGTAGGAAACTATGTCGACCGTGGAGCGATCATACCGCTGGATGCTGTTCTTTATCCCATTTTCGCCAAGCTTGGCCTCAGGATGCGAAACCGCATCATTTGGCACTTCGAACACGGGCTGCACTGTAACCGTCGTTTTTCAGGCCGATACGAAACGATTGTTTGGTTCACCAAATCCGACGATTACACGTTCAATCTCGATCCAGTTCGAATTCCCCAAAAATATCCCGGTAAGAAGTACTTTAAAGGTCCAAAGGCCGGACAGTATTCTTGTAATCCCTTGGGCAAAAACCCCGGTGATTTATGGGTAATACCCAACGTCAAGAACCATGTCGAAAAGACAGAACATCCCTGCCAATTCCCGGTAGAACTAATTGAACGATTAGTGCTTTCTCTGACAAATGAAGGAGATTGGGTCTTCGATCCGTTCGTCGGGACAGGAACGACCATTATCGCCGCCATTCGCCACCAACGTCGTGGCGCAGGCGCGGAAATCGTCCCAAAATATGTGAAGCTGGCACGAGAGAGGATCCAGCAGGAGCTTCAAGGAACGTTGCGGACGCGCCCTATGGACAGACCCGTTTACGATCCAGTCGAAGCAGGGAATAGCCTCACGGTTGCCCCCTGCCAGAAAGAAACCAATGAGGTCACACTCTTCGAGAACGAACAATGAGGATTGCCGAGACTTACTCACACCTCAACGAACGTGAATATCTTCTTGTTCACAAACGAAATCTTTGGGACGAAATTCAGGAGGTAGTTGCCGCCGTAGACGCGAGTAAATGTCGCTTGAAAGTGTCAAAAGAAAAGACCAAGCAGGGCGAACTCTTGTTCAGTCCGATTAGTATGAACGCCGCCTTCAAGCGTCTATTTCGGCAACGATCCTGGAAAGAAAACCGCGTAAGCTACTGGGTCACCCGGAGTGAAAAACTGAACCGGAAGACGTTGACCCTACCACCCGAACAACAGAAAAGGGAAATCATAGCATGTGGAGCGACTGCAATTTATAGTTACAACCAAACCGATTTCATCAAGGAACGGGTCGCGGTTGAGGTTCAATTCGGAAAGTACTCGTTCGTCGCTTATGACCTCTTCGTCAAGCACCTCGCGTTCTACGTGGGAGACCATATCGACGTTGGTGTGGAAATACTCCCCATGAAGTCGCTGCAAAGCCAGATGAGTTCTGGTGTGCCATACTATGAAAGCGAGCTCTACAATGTCGTTCGGCAGGGGCGCGGGGTGCCCGCCGTCCCGCTTGTTCTTCTCGGCATCGAACCATGAAAAGAAAGCCCATTCTCACTCGAACTCGATGCTCAGGAGGCATCACCATGTCAAGGCAAGATAGATGTTTTTGGAGAGTCGCGGGCTTGTTCGCCGTTGTCACGGCGCTAGGAATGGTCCTGCCGGTCTACTGCGGCGATCAACCGAAACGCCCCAATATTCTCTGGATTGTCGCTGAAAACATCAGCCTCGATCTGGAATGCTATGGCGCCAGCCACGTCAAAACGCCGAACTTGAATCGCCTCGCAACAGAAGGCACTCGCTTTACCCGCGTCTTTGCCACTTCGCCCGTATGCGCGCCGAGTCGGTCGGCATTCATGACAGGCATGTACCAAACCACAACAGACACGCACCACATGCGTTCCCACCGCAACGACGACTTTCGCCTGCCGCCAGGCGTGCGACCGCTAACTCATTGGTTGCAAGAGGCCGGCTATGCTACGTTCAACATCAAAACGATCGGGTCTTCGCTCGTCGGTACGGGCAAACTCGATCTCAACTTCGTCAATGAAGGGAAGATCTTCCAGTCTGATCGGTGGGCCGAGCTGAAAAAGAAGCAACCGTTTTTCGCCATGATCAATACCCCGGAAGTCGAATACGACATTTACGACCGGAAGTCGGCGGCGAAGGTCCGCGTTCCGTGGGTCGGTGAAGCGGAACATCCGAAGGTCGCCAGGCCGGAGGAAATAAAACTACCTCCCTATTATCCGGATCATCCGGTGGCCCGCGCGGAATGGGCGCGTTACTTGAACTCCGTGTCAGGACTGGATGTTCGCGTCGGCAAAATCCTGAAAGCATTGAAACGTGACGGCCTGGAAGACGACACCATCGTCGTTTTTTTCGCAGACAACGGACGACTGGAAGTGCGAGGCATTCATTTCTGCTACGACAGCGGCTTGCATGTGCCACTTCTCATCCGTTGGCCGAAAAACTTTCCCCCGCCTGCTGATTGCCGACCAGGATCCGTGAACGATCGCCTGGTCAGTTTGCTCGACCTGACAGCCACGACGCTGGACATGGCCGGGATCAAGCGCCCTCCTCTGATGCAGAGCCGGATATTTGTCGGGCCCAATAGCGATCCTCCCCGAAAATTCGCCTTCAGCGCTCGGGACCGAATCGACGAGACCGTAAACCGAATCCGCTCGGTGCGTGATGCTCGTTTCCGCTACAACCGCAATTTCAAGCCGGAACAATCTCTCGCCGCGCTCAACCGTTACCGGGAAAAGTGCTTTCTGGTGATGCCGCTGGCCCGACAGTTGCACGCCGCCGGCGAGTTGACGGGACCGGCTCAACTACTCGTCGCACCCCGTCTGCCTGAAGAAGAACTGTACGATGCCGTTGCCGACCCCTTCCACATCCACAACCTGGTCCACTCCCAAAAGTCGGAACATCGAGAGGCGCTGGTTCGACTTCGCGCCGCTCTGGACGTTTGGATCATCGACACTGGGGACAGGGGCCACATTCCCGAACCGAAGGAAGTCGTCGACCAATTCGAGGCGGAGATGCACAAGTGGTTTGGAACCCCGAGCTGGTATAAAAAACCAATAAGGAACAAATAAAGAGACTTTTCGTCGAGGATAGAAACGCGTTCTCGTCGATTTGTCCTCCCATTATTCGCTTGTGCTCTATTTTGCCGGGTGGTAGGTTGGAACTCCCTCCAACGGTTGCCCGTTTCGGGTGAATCTAATTTCGACGGTTGGGGAGAACCATGTCTATCTCGTTTCCCTGTTCATGCGGCAATTGGTTGACGGCGGAATCGGAGGCGGCAGGCCAGGCGGTGATCTGCCCGACATGCCGGGCGGCTCAAGTGGTTCCCTCGACAAGCGCATCGAAGCCGGCGACGGGGACGATCCCCTCATGGCTGGAAGGCGTGCGTCGAGCAGAAGCAGCCGCTGGTCCGCGACCCGGGTCGAAGCCCGTAAAGAGTTCCATTCCCGCTTGGGTGGAGGAGATTCGGCGGGTGGAGAACGAGAAGCGGCAGGCGGTCGAATTGCCGGAGTGGGTAACGCAGATCCAATCGGGCTCGACCAACGAACCGGCGACAGAGACAAGAATGCCGGCGGAAACGTCTCCCAGTCAGGCGGAGCGTTTTGTACAAGCGGTTGCCGCAGCAGGAGTGCTCGCCGAAGAGCGACTGGTGCATCTGCGCCAGCATCCGTTGGCGACAGGCACTTCGTACCGACCATTAGCCGAGGAGATCGTTCGCAGCGGATTGTTGACGCGTTTTCAAGTCCGCGAGATTGCCAGCGGGCGAGGACGCGAGTTGTGCTTCGGCCCTTATATCCTGCTGGAAATGCTCGGCCAGGGAGCGATGGCGAAAGTATACAAGGCTGTGCATCGGGAAACGGGCCAGATCGTCGCGCTGAAGATCATGCACAAGGAAAAACAGGAAAACCCTGCCTCTGTGCGCCGGTTTCTCCGCGAGATCAAAAACGCGACGCAATTGGACCACCCGAACATCGTGCGGGCGTTCGATTCGGGCCAATTGGAAGACTCGTACTACATTGCGATGGAATTTCTCGATGGTGCCGACCTGTCTCGCATCGTGAAGAAGTTTGGCGCCTTGCCGATCGACCGCGCCTGCGACTTCATTCGCCAGGCAGCGCTGGGATTGCAGCACGCTTTTGAGCGGGGCATGGTGCACCGAGATATCAAGCCGGCCAATTTGATGATTACACGCACGGACAATGAGGAAGAATTGCCGACGGTCAAGATTTTGGACATGGGGCTGGCACGAGACCTCGGTTCGTCGCCCGAGTCCGATTTGACTTGCATGGGGCGCGTGGTTGGCACCCCCCGATTATCTTGCTCCTGAACAAGCGGTCAATTCACACAATGCGGATATACGATCCGATTTGTACAGTCTTGGTTGCACGTTTTTCTATTTGCTGGCAGCGCGTGCTCCGTTTAAGGGCGAATCGCTTCCGGACATCCTGGTGAAACACCGATCAGAGCCGCCTCCGCACATCCGCGAACTACGACCGGAAGTTCCTGCCGAAATCCAAGCGATCATTTTGCGCTTGCTCGCGAAAAAAACCCGAAGATCGCTACCAAACGCCGAAAGAACTAATCACCGCATTGGTGCCTTTCTGTCCGCCTCGATTGGCAACGCCGGTGACAAGGCCGGTTGCGGTGTCGTCCACGCCGACCGCGCCGGTATCGAAACGTTCGGCCAAAACCAAGGAAAAACCTTCGTCTAATGAAGGCGATGAAATCAATCGGCGAGTGATCATCGTCACCGCCATCGCTGCGATGCTGCTGATCGCTGGGCTGGTCGCTGCCTTCAAATTCCTTCTGCCCAAACCCCATGTACCAGCACCGTTCGATGAAGAAGCCCTGACGAAGACGTCTGGGCCAGCAAAAACAGGAAGTGGTGCAGCAAAAATCGACGACAAGAAGCCAGAAGAACCCCTAAAGATCGAGGCGGAGTTGATCCCCGCGCCGCGTCTGGCAGCTGAATTGATTCCGCCCCCTCGGCCAATGCCAGAAGCAAAGATTTCGATGGAGCTGCCCAAGAAAGCTCCTCCGCCCGACAAGGAAACGCAGAAAAAACTGGAAATGCAGGTCCGTGAAGTATTTCGTGACGATTTCCGGAAAAGCCGCCCTAATGAGAAAGCTGCTTTTGCTGAAAAGCTTCTCAAGGAAGCTCTAAACACCAACGACAACGTCGCTGTTCGTTTTGTCTTGCTGCGATTGGCACGCGATTTGGCGGTCGACTCAGCAGTCATCAGACCAGCGGTTCGCGCCATCGAGGAAATGAACCGGGAGTATGCCATTGGCGATGCGTTGGCAATGAAAACGCAGGCGCTGATTCAGGTAGCGAAAAAACGAGGCGTGATCTCCAGCACGCGAGACACGTTACAACCCATCGTCGAACACGCGCGGGCGTTGGCGGAAGACAACATTGTTGCGGAAAGGTTCGGCGATGCGTTGGAGTTGCTGGCGATTGCCGAGAAATTCGCGCGGTCATTGAGTAAGAACACGGCGGCGCGTGTTCACAGCCGGTG
Source organism: Gemmatales bacterium (assembly GCA_026004675.1). Lineage (GTDB taxonomy): Bacteria > Planctomycetota > Planctomycetia > Gemmatales > Gemmataceae > BPJP01. Next base: position 104,393 of record BPJP01000011.1, on the reverse strand, counting down.
GCAGGAAGTCAACGAAATGGCTGCCGAATTCCCAGCTGTCCAAAAGGCACGTGATCAACTGAAACAGGATGCGGATGACCCGGATGCCAATTCGATCGTCGGCCAGTTTGCGGCGCTTCTGCTCGGCAACTGGGAAGAGGGGCTTTCGCTCCTGGCTAAAGGGAGCGACGCTGAACTCAAAGCTCTAGCGGAAAGCGAACTGGCCATGCCAACGGAAGGAAAGGCACAATTGAAACTGGCAGAAGGGTGGTTCAAACGTGCGGAAAAAGAAAAACGTGTCTCGGCGAAAAAGCAACTTTTGCAGCGAGCCTACTATTGGTACGAGAAAGCACATTCTTTGCTGTCGGGATTGGACAAGAAGATTGCCGAGACGCAGTTGGAAAAAATCGACCAAATGCTACCCAAGCCGGAGAATCCCGACTTTGAGAAACACTGGTTTGCGGGTTTGAAAGCTATCCGAACACGTGACTACACGACGGCTTTTAATCAGCTCGACGTTGCCGTGAAGCTGGCACCGGACGAACCTACCAGAAAACGGGTTCAGGCTTACCTGTCCTATGCGGAACACATGAGAAACGGCCAGCAGCTCTTGCAGGGACAGGAGTACGAAAAAGCCGTCGCAGAGTTTCGCCTGGCGGCGTCCCTCTTTCCCCGCGACGCGGCGGCTGCGTACTTTCTCCGATTGGCCATTCAGAAAGCTTTGAACAATTAGCACGAAACAGGGCGCCGCTCAGACGGCGCATCGTCCCGGAGCGCGCCTCATTTGGCGCGGACGAGGGCTTCGCGTTCTTGTTGTCTCAATTGGCGCCGTTGTCGGCGTCGCTTGGCGCCAGCGCGTTCTTTGGCGGTGGAAAACGACCGGCAAACGCTGCAGGCGATTTCGAACGCGGGCTGCAATAGCGTTGGAACGCATTTGTCGACTGCGCATTTGCGTGATTCGCCGATATGAACTTCGTCGAAAGGTTGCAGTCGAATGTTGGTACTTTGGTCCCGGCCGGCGACAATATCGCGTAGTTTGATATGAAAAACTTCAGGGGGCTTCCCCGAGCCGATATGCGGCCGAACAACGTAGACCTCATCGGAAGCGGCGTCAGCCGTGATCCCGCCGATGCGCTGCAAGAAGCGCGATACCGGTTCCGGTCCCTGGTAAGGCACAGCTCTCTGCAAACCTGCAACCTGGCCAAAAACGTAGATATGCTGGCTCTTGTACTCGACAACGCGTACGTGGACGTTATTGACCGACACTTCCAATGCATCGGCAACGCTTTTCCGGACGCCATCGAGTGTCAGACCTTCGACACGCAGCCGACCAACTCCGTTCAGTCGAATCCGGCCGTCAGGTGCAATTTCCAGTCGTTCGTCGAAGCCCTTGACCGGCACCGACACGTGCAAGACGTCCGGACAGCGAACGTGATACTCTTCAGCCCGTGCGGCGGCAGTGGGAGGCGGCACACTGTGGGCCATTAGATCGCGTTTGAAATTCGGCGCTTCCGCCGCGCAGCCTAGCGACAGCCAGGGGCTGAATATCACAACAAGTTGAAGACATCGCAAAGACATGGGTAGCGGGCTGCGCCGTCTCGAATTAGAAAGGCGGGGCGATTGACGTTGTGCGTCGATTGTGCCTTGTTAGTATCATCGGCGTAGTCAATTTTTTCTCATGAGAAAAATTTTTCAGCGATTGCGCTGTCGTTGTCGTGGCCCACGCCTGGCAGGCGCCGGCACGGACTAGCCAACTTGGGAGTGGAAGGAAAGATGGAGAAACCATTGATTGTCAGTGTCTCGGGGATTCGAGGCATCGTCGGTAGCAGCTTGACACCCGACTCCGCTATGGCGTTTGCCCAGGCGCTGGCAGCGACATGCGATGGACAACGACTCGTCTTGAGCCGTGATAGCCGACCCAGTGGTCTGATGCTCCAGCATGCCGTGCTCGCGGGACTACTCGGTTCCGGTTGCGAAGTCTGGAACCTGGGAATCGCACCCACGCCAACCTGCGGATTGGCTATCAGACGTTTGAACGCCGCCGGTGGCATCCAAATCACCGCCAGTCACAATCCCCCAGAATGGAACGGACTGAAATTGTTCGGCGCCGACGGCATGGTCGTTCGTCCCTCCAAAGGCCAAGCCATTAAAGACGCCTTCGCGGCGCGATCGTTCCGGTATGCAGACTGGAAAAATCAAGGAAAGTGTTTTTCGTGTCCGGAAGCACTTGAGTGGCATTGCCAGCGCGTCATGTCTCTACTCGACACTGAGGCGATTCGACGGCGTCGGTTCAAAGTCGTCCTCGATGCCAATGGCGGCGCCGGCGGCCCCTTGGGGAAAACCCTCTTGGAATCGCTAGGTTGTGAGGTTGCTTCGCTTGGCTGCGAAACGAACGGCAATTTCATTCATCCCCCTGAACCTATCGCCGACAATCTTGTTGACGTAGGGCCACAAGTCTCCGCAGCAAACGCCGACCTTGGTTTCGTCCTCGATCCGGATGCCGATCGTCTGGCCATTTTCGACGAGAGGGGACGCTATATCGGCGAGGAACTGACGCTTGCCCTGGCGGTATGGCGGCGCTTGCAGGAAGAGACGGGTCCTGTCGTCATCAACATGTCGACCTCCCGCGTTGTCGAAGACATTGCGGCCCGATTCGGCGTTCCGTGTCTGCGTACTCCCGTGGGCGAAGTGCACGTCGCTTCCAAAATCCGCGACGCCCATGCGTGTATCGGCGGAGAGGGAAACGGCGGCGTCATCGATCCACGCGTCGGGCTGGTGCGCGATCCGTTCATCGGCATGGGTCTGATTTTGAGTTTGTTGGCTGCAAATGGCAAAAAGCTCAGCGAACTAGTAGCCGAATTGCCGACTTATCACATTGTCAAAACCAAAATACCGTTGAGCAGCGACTTGCCGGCCCTCTACCAGCGGGTTCGCCAGCGCTGGCCGGAGGTCGCCTGTAACGAAGATGACGGGCTGCGTTTGGACTGGCAAACGCATTGGTTGCACATTCGGCCAAGCAATACGGAACCAATTGCCCGTGTGATCGCTGAGGCACCTGAGCACTCGCAAGCGATTCGCCTGTGCGAAGAAGTCTCGTCGCTGGCTCGAAGCGAAGAAAACTAAGGAAAGTTAGGGATCGCTGTCAATGGCTTCGGCCATGCATGTCTTCGCACATGCGCTCCAAAGCTTCTCGCGCGTGGTAGGCCACCTCGGCGTCGGCGGCATCGGCCAGGTAATCGAGGTCTGGCCACAATAGCATCAACCCCTCGCTAGCCACCACCTGAACCGCTTCGTGGACGCGCATCGGGTCTTCACTGCTGAGAGCATGACGGAACCAGGCGAGCGATTGCCTCTCTCCCAGACGAGCCAGTGCCGCTCGCGCCGCTTGCCGAACCTGGGGATTGGGATCGAGTCGAGCTTGCTGCAACGACATCAAGACTTCCACGCGGTGGACCGGCTCCCACCAGCCAAGGCTGCTGACCGCAGCTGCCCGATAGGTCGGGTCGAAATCTCGGGCCGCCAGTAGAAGAAACATTTCCGTTTCACGTGACGGTTGCCCGCGCAACGCCCGCAACACTGCTTGGTATGGAAAATTGGCTGGTACCGATCGCCGTCGCTGGGGAAATGCCAAACGTCTTCGTTGAGCGCGTTTCACCACCGAAACGTTTTTCACCGCCCAATCACGCAAACATAAACCGACTTGCGGGTCTCGCGACCAGGTCAGCACTTCTACCGCCAACTCCCGATGGGCGAAATGCGGATTGTTCAATAACGGCAAAATGGCGGAGGCGGCGTCGGCGCGGAGATCAAGGAGAGCCAGAAGAATGTCACGTTGTTCTTCGCAGTCGGCTTCGGGGAGTTGCTGACACAGGCTGCGTGGCGCTTCGTCGAGATAATCTTGCATGGCTCCTTCCAAGGCTGCCATGCGCGAGACCTGCCATTGAAACGCCTCTTGTTCCGATGCTTCATCCACCAGTGCCGCTCTCGCATGGGGAACACGGCGCAGCAGGCGGTGCACTTCCTGAAAGATGCGCACAAGCAAGGCGTCGACACGTTCCGGGCGATGGTCCCAAAGCTGTTCGACGGCGTCACCCAATCGTGCTTCGGCGACGACTTGCGGCTGCACGCCAAAACGCAGTCCCTCCAAAGCCCGGTGCAAGATACGAAGGGCCACGCGTCCTTCGGCCGTCTCCGGCTGGCGAAGAAACCCGCAAAACCCGAGAAAACAGGCGATTTCCGAAGCGAGGAAATAACTAAGCGGCAAGTCGCCGACTTTCACAAAACATTCGAATAGATCGGGCAGGCATTGTTCCCGGTTCATTTGTCTCAGGCCGCCGGCCAGGTCGATCCAATACCAGGCCTGTTCGACGGGATCATTGGTTATGACCCGCTTTAGTTGACGCTCGAGAATGGCACCGGCGTCGTCGGTGCCGATCTCCGAAAGAGCACGCACGTGAACCACGAAAGAGGTTCCCGCCCGGAAAGATTGCTCGATTTGTTCGATGTCGCCGCGCTCGAGCAGGGTGCGAAAACGTATTTTGGCAGTCTCGACGGCTGGTTCGCTGAGTTGGGTTCCTTGAAAAAGTTCGATGTGTTGCCGACTGACTGCAGAAAGTTCGCCACTTGGGCGGGCGCGATAAAAGCGCCGCACCAGCAGAAGCGCCATGCCGACCGCAAGCGCGAGAAGCGCGACCACCAATGTCAGCCATTCCACCATGACAGCTACCGTCACATAATTGGCCGAAACACCCGGCCAACTTGTTTGCCACTTGAAGAGATTCACCGGCCCGGCCAACGCCGGCCGTCTTCGTTATCGTATCACGTCCGAATCTGGCCATCACCATAAACGATATATTTGTAGGTCGTCAACTCTTGCAGGCCGCACGGTCCACGAGCGTGAAAGCGATCGGTGCTGATGCCGATCTCGGCGCCTAACCCCAACTCGAAACCATCGTTGAAGCGAGTGCTGGCATTGACGAAAACTGCGGACGAATCGACCCGCGCCGTGAAGTACCGCGCGGCACGCAAATCGTTCGTGATGATGGCTTCGGTATGCTGCGAACCATAGCGTTCAATGTGACGGATGGCTTCGTCGATATCTTCCACGACTTTCACCGAGAGAATCAGGTCGAGGTATTCGGCGGCGAAATCGAGGTCGGTAGCAGGGTCGGCAAAAGAGAGGAATTGACGGGTCACTTCGCAACCGCGCAATTGCACCCCTTTTTCCGCAAGTACCTGGCCGATTCGGGGCAGAAAAGCGGCGGCTACATCTCGATGTACGAGGAGGCTCTCGGCTGCATTGCAGACACCGGGACGCTGGCACTTCGCGTTGACCACAATCCTTTCAGCCAGATCGAGGTCAGCCTGACGATCCACGTAAACGTGGCAATTACCCTGGTAATGTTTCAAAACCGGCATGCGAGCTTCCTCGGCGACCCGGCGTATCAGAGCTTCCCCGCCCCTGGGAATCGCCAAATCGATAACGCCATCCATTCGAAGAAAATAGCCGACCGCTTCGTGGTCCGGGTTGTCGACAAGTTGCACCGCATTTTCTGGCAGGCCGGCTTCCAGCAAAGTCCGCTGGATGATGCGAAACAATGCGACGTTGGAATGGAGGGCTTCTTTACCGCCGCGCAAGATAACAGCATTGCCGCTCTTGACACATAAACCAGCAGCATCCACAGTGACATTCGGCCGAGATTCGTAGATAAAGAAGATCACCCCTAATGGGACGCCGACTTTGAAGACCTGAAGTCCGTTCGGCCGAACGTTTCCTTCGATGACCCTTCCCACAGGATCGGGCAGCGCAGCAACGGCGCGCAAACTGTCGGAGGCCGCCTGCAAGCGGCTTTCCGTGAGGCGCAACCGATCGAGCAACGCGGAGCTGCTGCCAGCTGTTTCGGCGGCGTCCAGATCACGAGCATTGGCTTCCAGTATCTGATCGGCATGCAGCAACAGCGCCTCCGCACAAAGACGAAGCCACCGGTTTTTCCGATCTCCGTCCGCCGTCGCCAGTGCCCTAGCCGCGGTTCGCGCCTTGGCTCCCAACTTCAAACAATAATCGGCTAGATCGTTCATCATCACGTATTTTATGTCGAGAACACTCGATGTGTGGCGAAACCATAAAAAGAACCGTCCCGCACCTCCTGCGGATTTCCTGTCGGCCACTGGCCGAGACTCCAGACTTCCGTCATAATAGATGGCCCAGGCGACATGACACACTGCAATCACTCCTCGCCCAGGGAAACCGGTTTGGAGACACGAAGTGCCGGCAACGCTGGAACAATTCGTTTCGGGGCTTCAAGCCAGTGGTCTGATGACCGCGGCCGAAGTAGAAGAAATTCGCGCTTCGATCAATTCGCACGGCGACATCAACTCCGCTGCGGAACGCTTGATCCGACAAAAAAAACTTACCCCGTTCCAAGCGCAAGAACTCATAGCCGGTAATGCTTCAAACCTCGTTTTTGGAGATTATCTCGTTCTGGACAAGATAGGCGAAGGAGGCATGGGAACGGTCTATAAAGCCAGGCACCGGCAAACCGGGAAGGTCGCCGCTCTCAAAGTCTTGCATCAATCGGTGACGGCGTCCTCCGACGCCGTCAAGCGCTTCCAACGCGAGGTACTGGCCGCGACTCGATTGAAACATCCTAATATCGTTTCGGCATACGACGCAGGTAGCGCGCCGGCCGGTCATTTTTTCGTGATGGAACTGGTCGAAGGGATCGACCTGGCGCGCAAAATCAAGCAAGACGGACCCCTCCCTGTCGATGACGCCATCGGGATTATCCTGCAAGCCGCAAGCGGTCTGGGGCATGCTCACGAACGAGGTGTCGTCCATCGCGACATCAAACCATCGAACCTTTTGCTCGACAACGCTGGCACCGTCAAGATTCTCGACATGGGGCTGGCACGCCTGATCGACACGGAAACGGTAGACGATGAAACCGGCGCTGAGAACCTGACTCGCACCGGCGAAATACTTGGCTCATTCGATTACATGGCTCCCGAGCAGGCTATCGACACCAAACGCGTCGATTTTCGAGCCGATATCTATAGCCTAGGTTGCACGTTGTATTTTTTGCTGACCGGTCGGCCGCCATACCGCGGCGACACGACGATGCAAAAACTGTTGGCTCACCGCGACCAGCCGATTCCTTCCTTGCGCCGCAGCCGACCCGATGTGCCGTTGGCTTTAGACGCCGTTTTGCAGCGGATGCTCGCCAAACTCCCCGACGATCGTTACGCATCGATGAACGAGGTCATTCGCGATTTGAAGAATATCGAAACCAGCCCTGAGCGGAGCGGAACAAATCAGGTGAGCGTATCGGGAACTTTGATCATCTGCGGCACTGTGTGCCTGCTCGCCGTCTTGATCCTGCATTTTCTGCTTGCGTATTTCGCTGCCGCCAATCGCTGGGAAATCACAAATCAGGTTTTGTTTGTTAAATGGTATCATGTTATTTTTGGAGTGGTACTGTTTACGGGGATCGGCATGATCGTCACCGGAACCGTCATGAGCGGTCTGGTGGCGCTGGTCGGCCTGTTCGGTCGTGCGCGCATAACCCGATTTCAGTTCAGCAATGGTTTTCGCCGCGTCCAGAGGCTGGGGCGTTGGATGTTGGGGACGCTGGCGGGCATGTCCATCGGTGCTCTGGGGGGAGCTGCTTTGGGTACCGGCCTGGCCACTCACCCCAGCGTGCACGTGCGTGCGGTAGGAGGCGGCATCGCCGGCATGTTTGTTGGCCTCGCCCTGGCCGGGCGGCGAGGCTGGTGGCTGACTCTGGCTTGCACCGCATTGGGAGTGTTTTTGGGCAGCGAGACCAGCCGCCTCGCTCTTTCGCTGCGCTCTTTCGGGGCCAACGTCGAACTTGCCGGCGACAACCTGGCGCTGGCCGCAGGCGGGTTAGTCGGTCTTGTTGTCGGGGGCGTTCTTGGCGGCCGATTGGCGTTACGCAAAACCAGCCCCAGGAGACCGACGGTTTCGATCGTTGTGGGAGATGGAGAGATCGACGCAGATTACATCGCTGACAATGCCACGGTGCGCCGGCCGCCTCCGCCGCGTGAAACGCATTAGTCTTTAAGGAAAGTTCATCATGAAAGGCCGACACCCCTTCAGATAAAAACTCCGTCGAGGCGAAACCGGCCGGTTTCCGAACCGCCGAACGTGATTTCCCATGATGGCAGAACGTCCTGTCATTCCTGGTTATGAGCTTGCCGAGCCGATCGGTTTCGGAGGCATGGGCGAAGTTTATCGCGCCACCCAAGTCAGCTTGCAGCGTTCAGTCGCTGTCAAGTTCTTGCATCCGAACATCGGTGGCCAATCGCTCGTGCACCTATTCAACAAGGAAAGTCGGCTGCTGGCTGCGCTGAACCACCCGAACGTCGTTGCCATCCATGATTGTGGTGAAGCTGGAGGCCGTTTCTTCCTTGTGATGGAATTGATCGAAGGCCCATCGCTGCGCCAGCAGATGACCCCGAATGTTCCTTGGCCAGCCGAGCGTGCCTTGCCGATTCTTGAACAGTTGGCCAAAGCACTTTCGTACATCCACGAACAGGGATTCTTGCACCTGGATTTGAAACCAGAAAATGTCATGTGCGACAAGCACGGCAATGTCAAGATCACCGACTTCGGCCTCGCCGTCCCGGATTTGGACTTCGCCTCTCTCTCCGATATGGGACTGCCTCAGGGAACGATTGATTATTGCTCTCCCGAACAGCGGCACGGCCTGCCGGTCGACCGTCGCAGTGATTTGTATTCCCTCGCCGTGTTGGCCTACGAACTGTTGACAGGAAAATTGCCTGGGCGAATCTACGTCCCAGCGTCCAGGTCGAATCCGAAGCTTCCCAAGTCCGTTGACCCAGTTTTCCGCCGTGCTCTGGCAAGGAACCCCAAACAGCGCTATCCCAGCGTCGATGACTTCGTCCGCGAGTTGACCCAGGCGCTGTCGTTCAGCAATCGTTTCAAAAGACTGGCATGGCCGGGCGCGGCATTTGCTACTCTATTGCTCCTTATTGTTGTCGGCGGCTCCCTTCTCGACCACTCATCAGCATGGCGGACAATCACCTCGTGGTTGTCGTCAAACTCATCCGACCCGGGAGCGTCCTCGGTCCCGCCACAAGCAACAGTGCCCTTTCCGGAAGAAAAAGCCCATTCCCTGCAAGAAGTTTGGGCGAAATACCTCGGGCTGCCACGGACCGTTGTCCATTCCGGAGGCATGCGCATGCTGCTCATTCCTCCCGGCACGTTCGAGATGGGCAGCAAACAGGAGAAAATCGCCGAACTTCTCGAATTTCGCAAAAACCGCTTGCCCGATTTCTGGGACAATGGCTTTCGGAGTGAGGCACCACAGCACCGCGTTACCATCACCAAACCCCTTTATTTCAGTACCACCGAGGTCACCCTCGGTCAGTTTCGCCAATTCGTCGACGCAACCGGATACAAACCGGATAGCGAACAGAGAGGGCTGGGCTACGGCTGGCACAAAGGCAAAACGACTCAAGCCAAAGAATATAGCTGGAAGAATCTCGGCGACCTGCCTTTGAGCGATGATCTGCCCGTGGTCAACGTCAGCTACCGCGATGCCGTCGCCTTTTGCCGCTGGCTGAGCGAAAAAGAAGCCAAAACATTTCGGCTTCCCACCGAGGCGGAATGGGAATTCGCATGTCGGGCTGGCTCGAATGGTGACTGGTGCTTCGGTGATGATATCGACCGGCTGGGTGCTTATGCCTGGTTCCGAGACAATTCCGCGAACCGCATTCATCCTACCGGGAAGAAATCGGCGAACGCGTTCGGTTTATACGACATGCACGGCAATGTCTGGGAATGGTGCCACGATTTCCACGCAGACGACTACTACCAGCATTCTCCCATCGAGGATCCACACGGTCCCCGACAAAGGAAAGCTGCGCGTGATTCGTGGCGGCGCCTACTACCTGCCGGCTCCGCTGACCCGCTCAGCATGTCGAATCTGGTATGGGCCACAATACTTTTCCGGCAACATCGGCTTTCGCATCGTCCGGGAAATTCCTTGATTCGATTGGACAAGCAACAAAGAGCAGGCATCAGGCGTTCGGCTGCAGAATGACCTTCATCGCTCCGCGTTCGCCGCGGTAGAGGCGGTCGAACCATTGTGGCCCATCTTCAAGCGTCGCCCGGGCGGTGATGAGCGGGTCGACGCGAATGATGCCACGCGACAGAAAATCGATGCATTGCGGGTATTCGCCATTGCAGCCACAAGTGCCGTACAAAGTGATTTCGCGGGTCACAACCGATTGCAAGGGAAGCTCAACTTGCGGCGCCAGGTTGCCAACCAGTGTGACGGCTCCCCCTTTGCGGACCGATGCAATCGCCGTTTGCAATGTCGCCGAGGCGCCGACTACTTCGAAAGCGACATCCGCTCCTCTTCCCTCTGTCATTTGTCGCACTTCGTTTGCGACGTCCACGCTTTTGGGATTGAATAGATCGGTTGCGCCAAGTTCTTTCGCCAGGTGAAGCTTCTCGTCATCGAGATCGACGGCGATAACTCGGGAACAACCCGCCAGCCTGGCGGCTTGGACGACCAGCAAACCGATCATGCCGCTGCCGACAACCACAGCCGTGTCTCCTAAAGAGATGGGTGTGCGGTTGGTAGCGTGAATGGCAACAGAAACCGCTTCGACCAGGGCAGCGTGATCGAAGCGGAGCGAATCGGGGATTGGATAAACAATGTGCTGGGGCACCACGACATATTCTGCAAATGCGCCGTGCTGGCGGTATTCATCGCACGACACGCCGAGCACGCGACGATGATCGCACAAATTGGCATGCCCTCTTCTACAAAAATGGCATTGGCCGCAGGAAACCATCGAATCAAAAGTAACCCGCATACCAGGAGCAAGATGTCGCACGTTCCGGCCGACATCTCGGATAATGCCAGCCGCCTCGTGCCCCATGATCAAAGGGGGAATGCGCCGACCGGAACTGCCATCGTAGCCGTGAATGTCGCTGCCGCAGATACCACACGCCTGAACCGCAACTAAGACGTCATTTTCACCCATTTCAGGCTCAGGTACGTCGGTAACTTCGAGCTTCTTATATTCTTTCAAAAGGAGTGCTTTCATGGCCGGGTGCCTGCTGCCGAGTGAGATTATCTTTGTATTTCCTACGCCCAAATGAACGCTGCGGCAAGCAAACACGAACCGGTTCCCAAACAGAGCCTTAGCGCCACGTTTAGCGCTGACTAAACAGCCGTCAACTAACGGTCGTTTTTGGAGAGGAGGCACCGTCAACTAACGGTGTTTCTTGGCTGACACGTCTGAGCGAAGCGAAGGGCGTGGCCAGGCACCGTCAACTGACGGTGTTTCGACAAGGCAGAGCCTGAAAATGAGAATTCATCTCGGCCGTGCGGAGCGAAGCGAACGCCACGATTTTTGCCGCTGGCAAGGCATTACGCCGCTAAACGCGCATTGGCTGCCGCAAATTCAGCTACGCATTCGACAACACGGAATTGCTGCTCCTCGGTCAATTCGGCGAACATCGGCAGAGCCAGAACCGACCGGGAAGCTGCCTCAGCAACGGGAAAATCGCCGGCGCGGTATCCAAGATAAGCAAGACATTTCTGCAAGTGGAGTGGAACGGGATAGTAGACTTCGCAACCGATCTGATGGGATTTCAAGTGCTGCACCAAACCATCGCGCAGATCGCTCGGAACACGGATGACATATTGATGGAATACGTGCCGCCGCTGGTCTTTAATGACGGGTGTGTGCAGAAAACCTTTCAAGCCGAAGTCATTGAAAAGCTGATCGTAACGGATCGCTGCCTGTTGCCGGGCTTGGATCCAGGTCTCGAGGTGTGGCAGCTTTACGCGAAGAATCGCCGCTTGCAGCGTATCGAGTCGGGCATTTCGGCCCAATTTTTCGTGGTAATACTTTTTCGTCGCTCCGTGGATGCGCAAGCAAGCGAGCGCTTGCGCCCATTCGGGGTCATTGGTAACGACCATGCCGCCGTCGCCATAAGCACCAAGGTTCTTTGTCGGGTAGAAGCTGAAACAGCCCATGGCCCCCAAGCTACCGGCGCGTTTCCCTTGATAGTCGGCCCCGATAGCCTGGGCAGCGTCTTCGATGATAGCCAAGTGATGTTTTTCCGCCAGTCGCCAGATCGGTTCCATGTCGGCACATTGGCCGAACAAGTGTACCGGGATAATCGCTTTTGTCCGGCCGTTGATTTTGCCTGCGATTTGGTCGGGGTCGAGATTGAACGTATCGGGAAGAATATCGACGAAGACGGGGGTAGCGCCGAGAAGGCAGACGGGTTCCGCCGTCGCATAGAAACTGAATGCCGGCATGATCACCTCGTCGCCGGGGCCGATTTCCAGTGTCTGCAATGCTAACAACAAGGCATCGGTGCCGGACGAGCAACCGATCCCGTAGCCGACGCCGCAGTAATCGGCGATTTCTTTCTCCAACAGGGAAACATCGGGACCAAGGATAAACATCCCCGATGCGAGCACGCGACTGATGGCTTCGTCGATTTCCGTTTTGAGATTCTGGTATTGGATGCGAAGATCACAGAGAGGAATCTGTGCTTCCGGGCTGCTCATTGGCTGACTCCTTGCCGATTGACCGTCCTGGTGACAAGACAAGGTAGTTCGCCTTGAGCATCCTGTCAATACAGCTTGAAACGGACGAATTGACGAGTCATGGGGACAATGTTCCCTGCCGAAGAACCTGTCGTGTAGCGCCAGACGAAGCGTAAGGGTGTGTTAAATCGAATGCAGTCATTGGCAGTCGATCAAAAAAGGCCGGCCATGCGGAGCACAGCCGACCTTTTTGTGCACGCAAAAAAGCGACGAGCCAGCTATTTGTCGCCAGTTTTTCCAGCGTCCGTCTTGCCAGCCTCGCCAGTTTTTCCAGCGTCCGTCTTGCCAGCCTCGCCGGTTTTCTTCGCGGGAGACTTGGCAGGTTCCGTCTTGCCACAACCGATCGTCATCGGGAGCGTCAAAGCGATACCAACGAAAAGTGCGATCAGCTTCTTCACAGTTGAACCATCCTTTCACACATGGTGCCAGATAAACAACCAACCTGAACAACGCTATTCAGGTTTTCATAGTCAAATGCGTTAAGAGTCGTTGTTTTTTGGCTGTTCCGTCTTCTTGGGTGTCTTTTCATCCTTGGGATTGGGTTTGTCGTTGTCTTTCTTTGGCGGTGTCCCAGTTTTCCCATCCTTGTTGGATGGTTCCTTGCCGCCGTCGGTCTTGCCGTTGCCCGTTTTGCCGGTTTTTTCACCGTCCGTCTTGCCAGTCTTTACGTCTGTCGTTTTCGGAGTTTTACCATCGGTCGTTTTGGCGGTCTTGTCTTTGTCGCCAGTCTTTGCGGTCTTCGTCTTGTTGGCACAGCCGAGCGGCAGCACCAGTGCCAGCGCCATCAACAGTCCCAGTAACGTTCTCACGGTGGTCCGTCCTTTCCGAGTTGCGAAGCAAGTTAGGTCCGCCGGACCCCATGCCAAGCGGTTTCACATTATCGGATGCGCTGGCCGAAATTTTATTCCCGCAATTTTCTGAAAATTTTTGCCCTGGCAACATTTCGTTTTCGCCCCAGTAATTTTCGTAGTCTAGGACCGAAACGGGCAGCCGACCAGAGGTGAATCGAAGGAAAACGCCTCGCAGCGTCGGTATGGCGATGATTCGACGTCGATAAGATATAATGCAACAACTCCCTGAATCAGTGCTTTTTGCCTTGCAACTATGAGAAAAACGTCTTGCCGAAATTTTTTCGCCGTTGGTGGGCTGGTACTTTCTTAGCGTTTTGTGGGGGGCAGTGGTCGCGCTTCTCGGCACGATGGCAGCCTACCGTGCCTTTCAGGCATCCCGCATCGCCCAGATGATCGAATTCGACGACGTGCCGATGTTGGCGTTCTATCAAGCCAACTATCCGGCGATCTATCTCGTTTCGTTTTGTCTGGCCGGAGCCTTTTTGCTATTTCTCGCCGCTACAGGACTTCGGTCACTTCGTCAACCGTCCGCCGACCGCGCGATCTTGACCCGGGTGTTGCCCCTGGCCACGGCGTATGCTGGTCTTGCCCTGATCGTTTGCCGATTTGTACAGGACAATTCCTCTTTGGGATACCACGTCCACGGTGAAAGCTGGTTGGATTGGCTAGTCTTGGTTTTGGCGTTGTGCGTCAGCTGGTCTCTGGGCTGGCTGATTGATCGCGGCGTTCCAAAAGACAGGAGCGGTTACGTCGCGTCCGGCGGCATTCCCTTTTGGACACGCCTGGGATTGGTCTATTTGCTCGGCTGCGGCGCTGTTTTGAGCAACTCGGTGCTCGACCATATCAAGTTCTGGAATCCCGACGCAAACGGAGGGTACGATTACCGCCGATTCTTTGCCGAAGGCGAGATCAACGAAGCCAATCTCGTTTTGTATTCGACGTCGCTTTTGTTTGCTTCGATCGCGGCCATCGCCGGCGGCGTCGCCTTCGCAACCTATCGTTACTTCAATTCCCGACAACAGTCGCTGGCCAATGCTGGTTTGTGGACGTTCGCCCTTGCCGTTCCCTGGCAAGCGAAAATCCTCGGGGAAATCGAAGCGGAAAACGGCTGGATTCTGCCAGCTGTCACCATGGTGACCGTGTTGGCGTCGCTGTTCCCGTTAATCTTTGTGTGTCGGCTGATGTTGGAAGAGGATCTCGCACCGGCTGATTCTGTCGAGGCAGCCTTCGAATACGATTCGCAATCGTCACCGGAAACCAAGAGCGATTGTCCGCGGCGTTCTGAACTGGCTTTTTGGAGCCTGTTGCTCTTCCCGGTCTATCCCTTCGTTCGGCCCTTTCGTCCGCCATGGCGGCGAATCCATCGCCTTTTCTTGACGGTGTTGGCAGCATTTTGCGTCGGTAGTTTGATCTGGCTGGTTCAAAAAGCGGACCAGCTGTTCGACTTTGACGATTGGCGCGGCATGATGCACGAGGCACAGTTTCCGTTTTTGCTCGTGTTGTTTTCTTTGTTCGCGGCGTGCTTCGCTTACCTGATCTTGACCAACGTTGTGATCTCGTTTGAGCGCGGCATTTTGGCTCGATGCCTTGAATTGGCTTTTGACAAATGGCGCATGCCAGTCACAAAAGCCGGTATCTACATCGGTCGTGGTTTGCTAGGTGTTGGCGCGGTGGGCGTTTTCGCCCTGGCCACCTGGCCGTTTTGGGGTTGGAACGCGGTTCATCTGAACGTCTTCGCTCGCACTGTTGAATTCAACGATCGGCATGTATTCGAACTGAAGTTTCTGCATTGGCTATTCGATGCTGATCGCGACGGCTACGCGGCGGTTTTACATGGCGGCGACACCGATGATTTCGATCCTGGCGTTGGTGCGGGTGGGGTTGCCGCTCCGCAGACGATCAGCCTTCCTGTCGACGAGTTCGAAATCGCTGACGCCGAGAAGGCCAAAGCCTTTCCCAACCTGGTGCTTTTCTTTCTCGAAGGCGTCACGCCAAGAGCCATTTCCGCCTATGGCGAACGCCGTCTTTCTGGTGGTCTTGTCGCCACGCCGCACATCGACTCCGTCGCCCGCGACGGCATGATCTTTCGTCAGGCGCGCTGCTACTATCCGAGCACCTGGGACGCGTGGTTTTTCGTCAATAGCGGACGCTATCGCCGGATCGAGGAGATGGATTCGCGAAAGTCTTTTGGCACTCGCTACTCGCGCTATGCCAATTTGTACAAAATCCTGAAACTAGCCGGGGTCAACCGCTGGTGTCATCCCAACACGCCACCTTATGTCGACTTGTTCGTGCCCGAAGACCTTCGCCACGATCCCTTCGGCGACTACGATACTTCGCTCACGTCAGAAGAAAGGCGACGAGGCGTCTGGCGCGGCGACAAGCGTGCCCAGAGGATGGTCGCCTTTTTGGATTCGTTGCAGCCGGGAGACAAATTCTTCATGTGTGAACACATGAGCGACACGCATTTTCCGTGGGAACGCACCCCTCTCGAGCGCGCTCGTGAACTGGGCTTCGAATCGGGGCTTGAAAGATACGAAGAAGACGCTTACCTGCCGGGCATCGGCTGGTCCGATAAATACGCTTGCTATCTGCAAACGATCACCCGAATGGATGCGCAGATCGGTCTGGTCCTCAACAAGCTCAAGGAAAAAAATCTTTACGACAACACCATGATCGTGATCGTCAGCGATCATGGCTGCCAGTGGTGGGAACACGAACATCTCTACTACGTCAGCCATCTGTACGAACAATCCTTGCTCGTCCCCATGATTGTCAAGGTTCCCGGGCTTCCAGGTCGCGGAGCCTGCGACCAACCGGTCCTGCAAATGGACATCTTGCCGACCGTGATGGAGTTGGCGGGGGTTCGACGGAAGAATCCCAACCGCTATCCCATGACTTGCCGCAGCCTTCTTCCTTTATTGCGAGGCAATCCTTCTTCCGCCGACCGCGAACAATATTGGCAGCGCGACATGGTTCTCACCACTCATTACGACATGCACGGAGTAATCGAACGGTTCCGACACAAGTTGATTTTCGACCGCTCATCCGGTACGTTGCTGCTTTTCGATTTGCAGGATGATCCCGCAGAGATGCACAATCTGGCCGATGAACGCCCTGACCTATTATCACATATGTTGGCGAAATTCCGCATAATGATGGAGCGCCACAAATCTCTCATTGGCCGGGTTCGCGATGGCGAAGCGGATGATCGAGCAACGTTTGCTCAAAGGAAGACCATACCCATGAAACTTTTAGCCCTGGCGGTCGCCGCCGTCGTCTTCATCACGGCACTGATTGGCTGCAGCCAGCCAAAGAAGGGGGCCTATAAAGACAAAGACAAGCCAGTAGCGCAAGACCGGCACAAAACGAAGGTGACCTTCTCCGAAGCGCGCTGGGGGGCTCGCCATTTCGCCGCGTCTGTTGGTTGCGACCGGGCATGTACTGCGCCGAATATCATCACCAGCCAGAGGGTTTCTCCTTCCCAGCTGAATGGACCGCGCCGGATCACTAAGAAAACATTAAGGCAGCTGGTTTCTCGTCGCTTTTCACAACGTTTCGAGGGGGTGCATCATGTGCTGGAACGTGAGGTTCGCTCTTGGGTGGGTCGGCTTGTGTCTGATGTTTTTGCAGGCAAGCGTCGCCCCCGGCGCAGAAAAAGACCTTTTCACCTCATGACGTAGCTCGGCTCCCGATCGGTCCTGGCGGCTGAAATCTCGCCTGACGGCAAACATGTCGCTTATGTGTTGGCCGTGCCAAGGAACATCCCGAAAGAAAAAGACCGGCGGCGATTGGACCGAACTGCACGTTGTCGACAAAAAAGGGCGCTCGCGGCCGTTCGTTTCGGGCCAAGTCAACGTCTCCGCCGTTCATTGGACTCCCGATGGGCAACAAACTATCTTTCTTGTCGAAACGTGACGGCGACAAACAGCGTTCGCTTTACGTGATTCCCCTCGACGGCGGCGAGGCCCGCAAGCTGTTGGAGCATGACGACCGGCATCCCAATCGTATTCCTGGAGCCCTGACGGCAAGCGCATCGCCTTTATCGCTGCCGAGCCGACACCCGAGAAGAAGATCGAAGAACAGCGTGCCCAAGGCTTTACCCAGGAAGTCTACGAGGAAGATTGGCGTCCGAACCGGGTCTGGATTGCCGATGTCGAATTCCAAGTCCTCTCCAAAAATGCTGAAATTGCCGGGATCGGCTTCGGAACTGCATTGGAGCCCGGACGGAAAGCACTTGGCGGCTGGCTTTGAGTCCTCGGCCACTGATCGACGACGAAATCATGTTTCGCAAAGTGCGTATCGTTGATCCGAAAAGCGGAAAGATCGTCAGCAGACTGGACAATCCCGGCAAGCTCGGCCAAATCGCCTGGAGTCCAGACGGTACGAAAGTGGCGATCGTTTCCGCCCTTGATCAGCACGATCCACGCCGAAGGAAGGCTCTGGGTTGCCCGATGCCGCGGGCGGCCGTTGGAAAGACCTGCTCCCCGATTTCGAAGGCCATGTGCAATCGATCGCCTGGGCGCGATAACGACAGTATCGTCTACCAGGCGGCCAAAGGCGTATGGACCGTTGTCGGACAGATTCAGGCCGACGGTCGTGGCGGTAAAGAAATCATCCCAGTGGGGCAGTGCGATTCTCAGCGGGTTGACCGCTTTCCAGCGATGGCACGACCGCGGCTTGCGTCGGCCACACGCCTCAGCACCCCGGCGAAGTTTTTCTACTATTTTTGGACAAAAAGAAGAAGAAACTGAGCGTCGGCTGACGGACAGCAATCCCTGGCTGGCTCGATTACCGCTTCGCACCTCAAGAAGTCGTCAAGTACAAAGCACGCGACGGTCTCGACTTGGAAGGAATTCTCATTCGGCCGCTTAATGAGCAAAAAGGCCAACGTTATCCGCTCGTTTTGACCGTTCATGGCGGCCCGGAAGCGCATGTGTCCAATGGTTGGGTGACGCGCTACGCCTATCTCGGTCAAGTTGGCGCAGCCAGGGGGGTTCGCCGTCTTTTATCCCAACTATCGCGGAAGTACTGGCCGCGGCGTCAAGTTTTCCAAACTCGGCCAGGAAGACGCGGCCGGCAAGGAATTCGACGACCTCATCGACGCCGTTGACCATCTCATTGAAACAGGCCTCGTCGACAAGTCAAAGGTCGGCATCACGGGAGGTTCCTACGGTGGCTATGCTTCTGCCTGGGGAGCGACCTATTATTCGCATCGTTTCGCCGCCAGCGTCATGTTTGTTGGTTTGGCGGACAATGTTTCCATGTCTGGAACTACGGATATACCGTATGAAATGTTTCTCGTTCACCATCGCCGCTGGCTGTTCGACGACTGGGATTACTTCCTCAAACGCAGTCCCATCTATTACGTGAAAAAGGCACGAACGCCGATCCTGATCTTGCACGGCAAGAGCGATCCCCGCGTCCATCCCGGCCAGTCGTTGGAGCTATACCGTCAGTTGAAGGTGATCGGCAAGGTGCCCGTTCGGCTGGTTCTGTATCCCGGCGAAGGCCACGGCAATCGCCGCGCCGCATCGCGGCTCGATTATAACCTTCGCCTGTTGCGCTGGATGGAGCACTATCTAAAAGGCAAAGGAGGCAAAATGCCTCCTTATCAACTGGATTATGGCTTCACGAATTGACTATCGGTCGTTGCGAGAGAGAAAGGGTCGATTTCACTTGCGCGCTTGCAAATGGAGATAGACCCCCTTCTTGTTGGCCACAACGATGTCTGGCAGCTTGTCGCCGTTGACATCGACGACGGTGAACTGGGTGCCTATGCCTGAATCGTCGTCGATTTGGTGCGGCACAAAAGCGACGACGCCGTCCTTGCCACGGCGGTTCTCGAACCAGTACAAGACGGCAGGATCATTCGGTGCTACGTCGCCTTTGGGACCATGAGCCCACCACCGCTTGCCGGTGACCAGGTCCAGATCCCCGTCGCCGTCGAGATCAACCAGGCGAAGGGCATGCGATTGGGAAAAGAGGTTTTTGAAAAGGTCGCGGCGTTGGAATTGGGGATGGGGCCGAGACGCTATTTGCCGATGCCACCAGATGCCGTAGTTGTGCGCCGAGCTACTGATAACGTCGGGCCGCTTATCGCCGTCGATGTCGAGAGCGAACATGTCAGCACAAGCAGGACCGAGGTCGGCGGGATGGAAAGACCAAGGTTCGTCTGTCACTTTAGCAGGTTGCTCCCACCAGCCGCCGGTGCAAATCACATCGGCCCGGCCATCGCCGTTGATATCGCCGACGCCCAGGCCGTGCGAGAAGCGCCTCGTGCCGGGAATCTCTTTGTTCTTGGTACTCGGCTCACTGATCGGATGCATTTCCCACAAAGAAGTCGGATCTTTTCCGGGGCAAAACCACGCCATCTGGCCCTGGTTCCCTTTCTTGCTCCCTTTCGGTTGCCATCCCATAATCAGAACTTTCTGTCCGTTGCCGAACAAATCTTCATACAGAGGCGTCTCATTGCAGGCGCTGTGCCAAACGACATGAGCTGGCCAGTGGCCAGGTTTGTTCTTGGGATTCTCGTACCAATGGCATGGAGCACCGGGAAAACCGATGATCAAGACATCGGGCCAGCCATCCTTGTTGAAATCGTCGGCGAAGCACGCGAAACTGTTACTGTAGCCTCGCGAACCATCGCCGTAATTCCCCACAGGACGAATTTCGTGTCTTTTCCAATCGGGGGCCTCATACCAGACGTCGCCAGCAAGGATATCCACCTTGCCATCCTTGTTGACATCCGCTGCCGCCACCCCCTCGGAACGGAACGACTTATCGATCTGGATCTTCCGCCAGCCGATAGTATCGGCCTGGCAGGGAATTACAGCACATAAAAGCAACAGTCCGGTCATTTGCGATTTCATTGAGACCTCGTATGCGAATCGGCGAGAAGTCCGGTATGGGCAAGATGCTGACTGATTATCCACGCTTACGTCTGCGCTTGCAATCTTTTTGCATGAACACATTCACTGCTTTGCGAATTTGCTTGCTGTTGGCGATTTCGGCCTTCTCCGTTACCATAACTGCGTCAAGGAGGTGTTGCCGTGAAAATCTTGCTAGCGAACCCGCGCGGCTTTTGTGCCGGCGTCAACATGGCCATTGAAAGTCTCGAACGGGCTCTCGAGTTGTTCGGCAAGCCGATCTACGTTTACCACGAGATCGTACACAACCGCCCAGTCGTGGATCGTTTTCGCAAGCTCGGCGTTGTCTTTGTCGATGATATTCGTGATATCCCGTCGGGGTCTGTTGTGCTGTACAGCGCTCATGGTGTGGCCCCGGCGATCCGGCAGCTCGCCGCTGAACGCCATCTCAGAGCCATTGATGCCACTTGCCCCCTCGTGACCAAGGTTCACCTCGAAGCCGTCCGGTTCGCCCGCGAAGGCTACACCATCCTGCTGATCGGGCATGAAGGTCACGATGAAGTTGTCGGAACGATGGGAGAAGCTCCCGAAAACATTCACCTTGTGCAAACGGTGGAAGACGTGGATCGTTTACCGTTTTCTTCGGAATCCAAGTTGGCATTTCTCACGCAAACGACGTTGAGCGTGGATGATGCCGAGGTGATCATTCGCGCTTTGCGACGCCGCTACCCTCGGATTCAGGGACCGTCACGCGACGATATTTGCTACGCCACTCAGAACCGCCAAGAGGCCGTCAAAGAGCTGGCACCAGAGGCAGATGTGGTCTTGGTGCTGGGAAGCCAGAATAGTTCGAACAGCATGCGACTGGCTGAACTGGCATCTGCGTGCGGCAAACCTGCGCATCTCATCGACAGCGCCGATCAGATCGAAGAGGACTGGTTCACCGGCACGGAAACGGTTCTGATAACGGCAGGTGCGAGTGCTCCCGAAGAAAATGTCGTCGAATGCGTCGAGTACCTCAAGAAAGCGTTACGGTGCCGAAGTCGAAAGCCGAACCATTCGCGAGGAGCATGTCAGTTTTCCTTTGCCCCGCGAATTACGCGTCGTCTCCGCAACTTGACTGATAGCCGTATTCATTTCTTCTCGGCTGGATTTTCGAGCAGAGGGGGTTTTCCGAAACGTTGCCGCAATCGGTTGATCGCCTGCAACACTTTTGGCCTGCTGATCAGCCATCGTTCCAAGCGTCGGCGACCGGGAAAATCGACCAGCATGATTCCAATCAGGATCGTCAATACTCCTTGACCGGGCAAAAGCGTCAATAGGATTCCCAAACCCACCAACGACCAACCGACAACGTTTTTGAGAACCAGGACAAGCAGCCGGATCACAGGATGACGTGACCGAAACGAATCCGGCACCTGGTCGACAAGAAAATAGTCTTCGGGCAATCGGACAAGAACAAGAACAACGATCGCAAGGCTGCCGACGGCGCCGACGGCGAAAAGAACCGTACTCAGCACGAATGCTTCGAACCAGGTAAGGCTCTTGACCGCATCGATCAACTGGCGAACCCACGTCATATCGCGAATCTCTCCGCGAAAGGCTGCCGCGGTTTTTCTGGGGCGAATAAAGGGATGAACTCAAGGCGTTCGACCAACCATCCCGAAGGCAAGCTGCAAAAAGTCTTCGGTCACTTGTTTCGCTTTCTTATCGATACCGTCGCATGCGCGCCGCCAATCCTCGTCTGATGTGCCGGTGGGACAAGGTGGCGATGCCAGTTCGACATAGGCCTTGGCTTTCGGTTCCGTTCCGCTTGGTCGTAGGGTGATGCGGCCAGTTTCTCCCAACCGAAAACTCAGGACGTTTCGCGAGGCCCGATCGGTTTCGCCTTTGAACGGCCCCAGCCGCCCGCTTTCGTCCTGCAGGTCATCAAATGCTGTAACTTCCAAGCCGCCGATCACTTTGGGGGGGGCGGAGCGCAAACCGTCGAGCATGCGCATCATATCCCGTTTGCCTTCAAGCCCAGCCATGACCACGGGGACGACACTGTTGCGCACGTAACCGAATTGTCGATAGAGATCCAGAAGGCAACGGTGGACCGAGGAGCCTTGGCGTTTCTGGTCGAGAGCCAATTCAGCAAGAAGCACGGCGGCCCCGGCAGCGTCTTTGTCGCGGATTTTCGGCGTTACCAGAATGCCATGGCTCTCCTCAACGCCAATGATGAAATCATCAGGCGTTCCCGATACGTCGCCGTACCGGCCAGTTTGTTCCAAAGACCAGAGAACGTCGGCGATATATTTGAAGCCAACCAGAAGATCGTCGACAATCTGGGCTTTGAAATGCCGGGCGATCCGTGTGACGAGCGACGTGGTGACTTCCGTCTTGACGACGATCGGCGAACTCGGCATCTGGCCCTGTTTGGCAAGCTGCGACAATTTGAAATACGTCAGCAAAGCAGCGATCTCATTGCCCGTCAAGAAACGCCACTCCCCCGCTGCTTCGCACGACGGAACCATGCCTCCCAGGCGGTCGGCATCCGGATCGGTAGCCAAAATCAAATCGGCTTCGACTTCCTTGGCGACTCGCAGCGCACGGTCCATCGATTCCGGCACTTCCGGGTTGGGAGCCTTGGTCACGTTGGGAAACTGGCCGTCTGGCGTCATCTGCTCATCGACAGGATTGACCCGGAACCCCTGTTCGATAAGTGCTTCCATCGCCGTCATGGAACCAACGCCGTGCAGAGGCGTAAAGACGATGCGGATTTCGTCGAAGCGTGGCGGCGCAACCAGGCTCTGTTTGCGGCACAAATCGATGTAGGCCTTGTGCGGCTGGTCGTCGAGAAACAGAATCCGGCCGCTGCGCATGGCATCCGGCCAGCTCATTGTCTTGACGACGCGCACCTGGTCAACCAGGTCCGCCATGATCTGGTCGTCGGGAGGAACGGGTTGTCCTCCACGTTCATCGTAGAATTTGCCTCCGTTGTCGTCGGGCGGATTGTGGGAAGCAGAAATATTCAGACCACCGTGGGCGGAGAGGAAGCGAATGGTGAACGATAATTCGGGTGTCGCCAGAAAGCGTTGGCTGTCGGATGGCAGAATGTAGGCGTGGATGCCATTGGCCGCGTAAACACACGCAGCGTGCTCGGCGAACTGCCTCGACGATAAATGCAAAACGGGATTCGGGAGATCTGGATTATAATTCCGCCCCCGGTCTTCGAATCGGCGAACGTCATAAGCCAGCACCACGCGCAATGGAGAAACGCTCGGGAAACGCTCCCGCAGGTAAACACAATGGCCCTGAACGGAGGCGCCAAGAGTCCACAGGTTCATGCGGTTGGGGCCGATACCAACCTGTCCACGCCGGCCTCCGGTACCAAAAGGAAGTATCTGGCAAAACCGGTCGAGCAAACCGGTCCACTGTTTCGTCTCGATCAACCAGTGCAACTGTGGTCGATAGGCGGCAAACTCCTCCAGAGTCAACCAATCCGCCAGGTATCGCAGGGCGCGATCCTTGATCGTCTCATCGAATGGAAGCGAGCGAATGCCCGCTTCCGCTTGTTCAAGATACGACACGCTAATACCTCTATTCGGGTTTGTTATTCAACGAACAACCGTAGCCTCGCCACATGCAGCAGGATGCTCCGTCATTGTCCGCGCACTTTCATTTTAATTGCATATAAAGAGGTGCGAGCAGTGATAAACAACGTCTTCTTGTCTTTGCCGCCGAAGACGACATTGGCCGGGGCTTCCGGCGTTTCGATCGTTTCAATCAGCTTGCCGTTCTTGTTGTAGACAAGAACGTTGCGGCGGGTGACGTACAGATTTCCCATTTCATCGAGAGTCAAACCGTCGGATCCGGTTTTGGCAAAGAGTTTCTTTTCGGAAATCTTTCCTGGCCCGAGGATGCGATACACATAGGTGGCGTTGGCCCCAGGGTCGGCGACGTAAAGCAACTTTCCGTCCGCGGTTCCGACAATCCCGTTCGGTTTTTTCAAATCATCGATGACACGCGTCACTTTTTTTCGGTCCGGGGAAATGTAATAAACGTGAAAGCCATCCAGTTCCAGGTCGTCCATCGACCCGTAGCGCGGATCGGTGAAATAGATGCCTCCTTGGGGATCGATCCAAAGGTCGTTGGGGCTGTTGAATTTTTTGCCACCGTAGGTTGCCGCCAGCACCGTGACTTTGCCATCCGGGCTGATCGAGGTGACGCGGCGGTTTCCCCCCTCGCAGGCAATGAGGTTGCCTTCTTTGTCGAAAAACAAACCATTGGCCCGTCCCGATTTTTCACGGAAAGTGGAAAGTTTTCCATCCACCGACCAGACATGAATTCGTTCATTGGGAATGTCAGTGAAGTAGACATTACCTTTGGCATCGCATGCCGGTCCTTCTGTGAACTTGAAGCCGCCAGCCAATTTGACGACCTTCGCGCCATCGGCGACCAGGCTATCCGCCTGAACGAATGCGACGACCGCCAGCAAGGCAGCAGACGAAACGATTGCTCTCATGGTTCATTCCTCCCTTGTTACTTCGAGGGAGCCGATCCTCGGACGTTAGTCGTTGGTTCGATCGTCGTCTATATTACTACTCCGTGCGGGTATTCTTAGGTCTTTCTAATAACGAGGTCTACCATGTCGAGGTGTTCCCGGTTGGTGATGGCTGGAGTGTTCGGCTTTTTGCTCGGCTGCCTGGTGGCGCCCCAATTACCCCTGGTGCTGGCACAGGAAACACCCAAGGCGCCGAAGTTCTCGCACGGCTTGACGCTTGGCGTGCGAAAAAGCGACGAACCCGACTTTACCAAAGACACCAAGAAATACGGCGTCGAAGTTTTCGTCGACCAGAACAACGGCAATTTGATTTACATTTCCGAGACCGGCTCCATTGCCGTCGTGAAGGGTAAATGACGCTGGCGAATAAAAAATAAAAATTGAACATCCGAGAGTGGGTTTACGAACGCGGCTTTACTGCCGATGGCGGGCGGCGACGCATTTGTATGGGCGGAGAGCAACTCATCCCAACCGATGCTCATAGCCCAGTGGCTCGAGGGGTGTTCGCCGCTCGTCCTGTTGCAGCCAAAAACCTTCCGTCTCGAATTGGCCGATGTGGAATAGATGAAGTCCTTCGATCGGTTGGTTCTCGACCAGCCACTGGCCGTCTGAAGGAGCGACGGCAAATGCCAACTCGAAATCTTCGCCGTCATAGAGGGCGTGTTCAAGCGGAGACCGCTGATCGTGGATTTCTTTGGCTGCTGACGAAACGGGAATCGCTTGGGCGCGTAAAACAGCGCCGCACCCGCTTTCACTGCAAAGATGGTAAACATCACGCGCCAAACCGTCGCTGATGTCGATCATGGCATGTAGATCGACCAGCCGATGCAATTGAATGGCCTCTTCGACTCGTGGTTCGAAGGTGAGATGTTTGCCGCGAATGCTTCCTCCAAGCGGCCCCGTAACAAAAAGCCAATCGCCCGGACGGGCGCCACTTCGCTGGACAAGCCCCCGATCGGTTGCCTGCCCGACGATGGTCACGGAAAGGACCAGGGGGCCGTCCCAGCTGTTGGTATCGCCTCCAGCGATAGCCGTTTGAAAGCGGTCGGCAAGTTTGCGCATGCCGCGGTAGAGGTCTTCGGCCAGGCGCCGGCCAGATTGACGTGGGAGGCCAATGTTGACGAAAGCAGCGACAGGTTCGGCAGCCATCGCAGCTACATCGCTTAAGTTGACAGCCAAGGCCTTTCGGCCCACCAGCTCCGCCCCAGCTTCTGCCAGAAGAAAACAACTTCCCTCTAGAAGCATGTCGCTGGCAACGACAAGCGGGCGTTCCGATGACATCTGTAAAGCAGCCGCATCATCTCCCGGACCCAGCAGAACGCGCGGGTCAGAAGGCGTTTGCTGCCGAAGCCAACGGATGTATTCGAGTTCTCCGGCGGACATGCGTCGCTACTTGCGTTCGAGTTCTTTTACCAGTTCCGCCAGCAACGCGGGGTTGTCCTGTGCAAGCAGATGATCGATTCGTGATTGCGGGACGCCCAGCGTTTTCATAGCGCTGGCGGCGCGTTGCCAGATCCGCGCGCGTTTTTTGCCCTCGGCCAGGTACAGCTCGGTGACCAGTTCCGCAAGCCGCTGGCCTTGAATAGCGCTTTGATTCTCGTAGTAGCGCTTGATAATCTGTTGCTGATATGGCGTATAGTCTTTGCTCATACCAGCAATGTAGTCGATATCGGCCCGCGCGGGAATCGCAAACGTTCAGAAATTCGGGCAGGGGCGCTACCGGCGGCGATAAGTCAGGAGAATCACGCAAACCAGGAAGGACGCCGTCGATTGGCTGGCCTTGACACCGTTGCAGCCCTCTTCTATGGTCCCGCGGCTCTCGTTCCGAAATCAGGCTCGCGCGTGGTTCCCGACCGTGTCGGGTCATGCGCCATTCGAGGCAAGGACCATGAGGCGAATCTCCGCGCCCTTTGTGATCTATGTGGGCACAGCAATCTTGTCATTATGGACAAGCGCCTGTTTGCAACAGCATACGCGTTTGCAATCGGATGACGACAAAGCACGCGAAGAAGAGCTGACGGTCAAAACCATCGGCGACGTAACGACCGTGGCCAACGCCCAGCCAATTGCAGTGAGCGGGCGTCGGTCTGGTCGTCGGGCTTGCTGGTACAGGAAGCAATCCGACTCCCGACGGCTATCGGGACATGCTTGAAGATTTCATGCGCAAACGAGGCGTCAAAGGAGTGAAACAAATCCTCGCCTCGCCGGACACTTCGCTGGTTCTCGTTTCCGCGCTCATCCCGGCGGGTGCTTTCAAAAATGATCCAATCGACTTGACGATTACCTTGCCGCCGCACAGCAAGACGACCAGCCTGAAAGGAGGCTATCTCAAGGAATGCGAGCTGTTCAATTACGATACCACGCGCCATCTCAATCCGCGATCCAATGGGCCCAATCGACTGAAAAAAAGGCCGGGTTCTGGCCAAAGGCTGGGGGCCCGTCATGGTCGGATTCGGATCACCCAAAAAAGCCGATTTGCGTGTCGGTCAGGTTTGGGGCGGTGGCCGATGTTTGCTGACGCGTCCCTTTTATCTGTTGTTGAACAGCGACCAAAAACGGGCCTCGCTGGCGATACGCATTGCCCGCCGCATCAATGAAACAATCAAAGGACCGTTGGGCGGCGCCGAAAAAGAACTTGCTGAACCGAAAAACGATCAGCTTGTCGTCTTGACTGTGCCGCCTCAGTATCGGCTGAATATGCCAAGGTATCTGCGTGTGGTCCGACTCATCCCGTTAAAAGAGCCAGGTGCGTCATATCGCCGACGTCTGGCGGAAGACCTGCTTGACCCGTCATTGACGGTGACGGCGGCCTTGCGACTCGAAGCATTGGGGCCAAAGAGCATCGATGCCTTGAAACGCGGCCTTGAAAGCGAGCATCCGCTGGTACGTTTTTGTTCGGCCGAGGCGCTGGCTTATCTCGGCAGTCCGGCGTCCGGCAAAGAATTGGCACGCTTCGTGGAAGAGCAGCCCGCGCTGCGGGCCTTCTCCTTGACCGCCCTCGCGTCGCTCAACGAAGCGGTTTCTCACGTGAAATTGCACGAACTTTTGTCATCGAAATCGGCAGAAACGCGGTATGGCGCCTTCCGCGCTTTGCGAGCTATCGACGAAACTCATCCGGTTTTGGCCGGTCAGGAACTGGCAGGTTCGTTTTGGCTGCACCGCGCCGCTCCGGAGTCCCCGCCGCTGGTGCACGTGTCGCTGACTCGCCGAGCGGAAATCGTCCTTTTCGGCGAAGATGTCTACCTCAAACCACCGTTTTATTTCCTGGCCGGAGAGTACGTCATCACCGCCACCGATGGGGATGACAAATGTACGATTTCTCGCGTCTCGACCCACCGAGGAGTCAGCCGCAAGCAATGCAGCCTCAAGCTCGAAGATGCCATCCGAACGATAGCCGATTTTGGGAGGGATGTATCCGGAAATCGTCGAATTCTTGCAACAGGCCAACACGTGCCACTGCCTCTCTGCCAGTGTCGTTTTTGACGCCTTGCCTCAAGCGACTTCCGTCTACCAATTGGCCACAAAAGGAGACGACTTGATCATCGAAGAAGGCGACGGGCGACGCGGAAGAACCGCATCGAATTCGGCGCTACGCCCAATCTGTTTCGAAAAGAAAGGCAGCGAACATTCTCCGTCCAGGCGGACACCAAATTGAGCGACGAATGAAACGGCAGCCACCATCTCGGCCAGCGGATAGACTTAGCAAGGCATGTCGTCGTGAACAAAACAAAACCAAATGACGTATCGTATACTTCTACGGTTTGTTCGACCGGCAATGAGGTGGCGATGGTGCGCAAGATCCTGTGGTCCGTTTACGCTGGCAAGCGGACTTTGGCTGGGTTTGACGCTTTTCCGCAGCAATCGCCGCTGACTTCAACGTCAACGATCAGACGAGTTTTTTTTCAACGCCTTGCGCACCATCGCGGGCACACCGAACCAGAAACGACACGATCAACATCACCGGCAGCTTCACCATGACCGGTGTCGTGCCATCGATCGCCAAGGATGCCGGCTTTTCCCTGACCATCAACGGCCAATGGTTTCACGATTGATGGCGGGGGGAAACCAATTCCGTCCTTTTCTTCGTGCATCAAGGGCAAGTGGACATCAACAACCTGACCATCGTCAATGCCCGAGCAAAAGGCGGGGTGACGGTGGCGGTGGCGGCCTGGGAGCAGTGAAGGCCGGGGTTATTCGTCGATCAGTTCGGCCGGGGTCTCGTTGCTCAATGTCAATTTTCTGAACAGTAGCGCCATCGGCGGAAATGGTGGACCACCGGGATCCGGCGGCGGCGGACTGGGCGGCAACGGCGGTTCCAACGCTGGCGGCGGCGGCGGTCTCTACGGCAACGGCGGCAACGGCAACGGCGAGGGTAGCGGCGGTGGCGGTGGTGAAATCGGCAATGGCGGTAACGGCACGGGGCTAATCCTGAACAATGGCGGCGGTGGCGGTGGTGGCCGCTTTGGCAACGGCGGCGACGCCAGTCCTTCCGGCGGTGGCGGCGGCGGCGGGGGGCCTCAACGTGGACGGCAGCCCAGGCGTCGGTGCCAACGGCGGTGCCGGTGGCGGTGCCGAAGGCGGCAACGGCGGCGATATTATCGGACCCGGATCGAACGGCAACACCTTCGGCGGCGGCGGCGGTGGCGGCTATCTCGCTCGCGGCGGCAATGGAGGTCAATACGGCGGTGGAGGCGGGTCCGGCGCCGATTTAAACGGGCCAGGTGGCAACGGCGGCTATTTTGGTGGCGGCGGCGGCACCGACGAAGGTACCGGCGGCAACGGCGGCGATTTCGGTGGCGGTGGCGGCTCCGATTTCAGGCGTGGCGGTAACGGTGGTTTCGGCGGCGGTGGCGGCGGCGGTGGCGCGCTTAGCGGCGACGGCGGTAACGGCGGCTTCGGCGGCGGTGGCGGCGCTGGCGCGGCCAGCAGCGGCACCGGCGGACAATTCGCCGGCACCGGCGGCACCACCGGCGGCGGCGGCGGAGCAGCCCTCGGCGGCGCCATCTTCGTTCGCCAAGGAGGCGTCCTCGTCATCCGCGGCGGCACCATCACGGGCGGCTCCGTCACCGCCGGTCTCGGCTTCGGCAACGGCCAAAATGGCCAGGCACTCGCCTCCGGCATCTTCCTTCACAACGTCAACCTCGTCTACGACACCCCGGGCACTGCCACCGTGAACGACGACATCGCCGGCATCGGCTCCGCACAAGTCACGGTCAACGGCGGCAAACTCCTCATGAACGGCACCGGCTCGGTCCCCTTCGTCGTCAATGCCAATGGGACCCTCGGCGGCACCGGCACCGTCGGCAACACCACCGTCACGGGAACCATCGCCCCAGGCAATGCCTTCGGCGCCATCAACGTCGCCGGCAACTTCGTCCAGAACGGCGGCGTCTACGAAGTCGAACTCAACTCCGCCGGCCAATCCGACTTGATCAACGTCACCGGCACCGCCACCATCAACGGCGGCACCGTCAATGTCCTGGCGGCACCAGGAACGTATTCGGTCGGACAGCAATACACGATCCTGACGGCAGCTGGCGGCGTCACCGGCAACTACTCCGGCGTCACCGACAACCTCGTCCTTTTCAACTTCCTCGTCTTCACCGACTCCAACAATGTTTTCCTACGACTCGTCACCAGCTTTCAGGATGTTGCTGGGACGCTTAATCAACGTGAAGTGGCCCGCGCTTCCGATTCCACCGGCGCCACTGCCAGCGGCGACCTGGCCACCGTCATCAATGCTTTCCAACCGCTGTCGGCAGCACAGGCTCGGTCGGCCTTCGATCAAATGTCCGGCGAAATCCACGGCAGTATCGCCAGCGTCACGCTCGAAAAAGAAAGCCTCTTCCTGCGCACGGTCGCTCGCCGACTGCGGGCGCCAATCGATACGACCGGAGCGCAGATGCCTGTCCTGGCACAAAACACGGCGGCATCCGCCAACAACAATGGCAGCATTCAACAGGTCGCCTACCGGACCCAGTCTCCCGACGACGAAAACCTCTTTCTGCTTTATCCAGCACAGCAGACTTCCACCGAAGCCTGGATTGGACGATACGGCTTGCGCGCCGATGCCCAGGGGGACGGGAACGCCCACGGAATTACCTACGAGATCGACGGCTTGGTATTTGGCTTCGAACGCTGGTTTACCAACAATCTCCTCGTTGGCCTGGCAGTCGGCTACTCCAACTTTGTCCTCAATGCCAACGCTTTCACCGACCGTGCCAACGTCAACAGCTACAACCTCGCTGTCTATGGCCGGCAGTATCTCGGCAACGGCTGGATCACCGGCATCGGCTCCTACTCCTACGACGACTACAACACCCGCCGGCAGATCGCCTTTGGCACGATCAACCGCACGGCCCATTCGCAGGCCTTCGGCCACGAAGGCTCGACCTTTTGGGAAGCGGGGTATTCCTTCAACCTGCCGCGCGTCTCCATCCAACCGATTGCCGGCATGCAGTACATCCACGTTTGGCGCAGCGACTTCGCCGAGAGCGGCGCCGACTCGATCAACCTGCTGGTCGCGCCCGCCGACGTCGATTCGCTCCGCAGCCTGTTGGGCGGCCGAATCATCTACCCGATCCAGACCCAATCCGGCTTGCAGGTCGTGCCGGAATTCCGCGGCTTCTGGATGCACGAATACCTCAACGACAACCGCCTGGTGAACGCTCAGTTCGCCGGCATCTTGAACAATCCGATCGCCACGCGAGGCATCAACCTGGGCGAAGACTTCGCCATGTTGGGACTGGGTCTTTCGGCCCAAGTGACCAGGAGGATTTCCTTCGGAGTCCACTATGACGCCTACCTGTCGAACGCCCAGTCAGCCCACGCCGGCATCGGGCAACTGATGGTGCAGTGGTAGGGGAATGCACGTAAAACGATGAAATAGTTGAAGCAGACGAAACACCAATGCCCTATCAGGTCATACGGATAAAACGTGTTAATCAATTTATTTAATGTTGGGGGATGGTATCCGCGAAATTGTCGATTCACGTTTCCTGGTTAATAGCGAAGAAGTCCTTGATTCGTTGCAGTAAATAGCGGCGATCTGGTATGGATGGCGGTGCTATGCGTTGTTGGGCTTCGATCTTTTTTTGGCGATCGCGCAAACGGTCGGCGAGGGTTTCGCTGATATGCTCAGCCAAGTGGGGCAGGGATTCAAGGAGTGGTGCCAAGGCGAATTTGTCGATGACAAAAACCTCGCAGTCTTTGGTGGCCGTCACGGTAGCCGAGCGCTTAGCGCCGGTCATGAGGGACATTTCTCCGAAAAAGTCGTGCTCACCGAGGCGGCCAAGCTCCACCTGCTGGCCGTTTTCGTCCAGCACGGAAACGGAAACTTCGCCGGAGTGGAGAATGAAGAGATCATTGCCTCCTTCTCCTTCGCGGATGATGATCTCGCCACTGGCGTAAAAGCGGCGTTGGGCGGCGGCCGCCAATTGATCGAGAGCATCGTCTGGCAAGTCGGCCAGAAAGTCGACATAACCCAATGCCCGGCGCCTTTCGAAGTAGAGCTTTTCCTCTTCTTGTGCTTCCGTTTCGCGGTTGATGTGCTGTAAATGGACCTGCCGGATCGGTCCTGGGATGGTGATGCCATGTCGGTGCAGCGCATACCAGATTCGGTCGCGGACGCCTCCATCGATCAGGTCCCGGCGTTCCAAGTCGGAGATGAAGTAGCGCAACCAGTATTCAACGCCCCTTTCGTTGAAATCGTTGGTCACGACCGACGCTGGCGGTTGCCGCAATACGCCCCATGCATCGCGAATCGCGTCGAGAACGATCTGCTGGACGCGGCGAGTCGGAACATCGTAGGGAGCAACAAAGAACACCGACCGCCGGGAAACTTTTTCGGGCTGGTCGAAATTGCGGATCGGCGCTTGTGCCAATTGGCTGTTGGGCACCACGACAACAATCCGATCCAATGTCAAGACCTTGGTCGCCCGCCAGTTGATTTCGAGCACCTTGCCGATGTTGTCAGGACGCTGGTCGAATTGAATCCAGTCGCCGACTTCAAAGGGCCGCTCTGCTTGAATAGCGAGACCGGCTACGAGGTTGCCCAATGAATCGCGCAAGGACAAGCCGATGGCGGCCGTCACCAGCGCCGAGCCGGTAACCAACGAAGTGCTTTCCACGCCTGCGGCGCTCAACGTCGCAATCAACACGATTGCAAACACGATTGCCTGAATGAGATCGAGCAAAATCTTCGGCCAGGGCTGGAAGAAATGGCGAGCGATCACCGAATTGACCGCCAGGAGGAAGAGACCACGTGCCAGTACACAGAGCAGAAAAAATAAGGAAATGAACTTGAACGGTATGTCGGATTCTTCCGGCGGCAAAAGAACATGAAATCCTAAGAATAAAAAGTGTAGCACCAATGCCAAGATCGGACCGCGAATGAGGCGTCGTTGCCCCTTTGGCATCAGCAAAGCCACCAGGATAATCGTAATCACGGCACTGACGACGCCAGCGCCGTGGAGCGGCTCCTCCTTCCAAGCTTGGATCAATGGCACCATGAACAGGCCCTTTCAGAACGTCCCGAGCCTCTGGAATGGTTTACACCGTTGGCCGGTATCGACAATGCCGAGCCAATCGTGGCACCAAAACAACAGGGGTCGGTAACTGCCTTTAACGCACGGCACCTCCGTTCACGCGGACGACTTGACCGGTGATGAAGGATGCGGCAGGGGAGACCAGCCAACGAGCTGCTTTGGCCACATCTTCGGGCAACCCCCAGCGCTCTAACGGCGTTTCTTGGCGCACCCTTTCTTGCCAACTGGCGGATGCCGTCTTCCCCCACGCCGTCTTGATCCATCCAGGGGCAATACAGTTGACGCGAACTTCAGGCGCCAGCGATCGAGAGAGGCTCTTGGAAAACGCCATCACGGCCGATTTAACGGTCGCGAACAGTTCGCCACTGTCTCCTTCCATGCCCGTTTCCGCCTGGTCCCACCCCATGTTGAGGATGACGCCGCTTCCTTGTTCCTTCATCCGCGCGCCTACCGTCCGGGAAAGCTCGATCGTCGCTTTCACGTCTACCTCAAGAAGGACTTCGAGCTTCTTGTCGAAAGACCAGCTTGCAGCGTGCCCGGTAAGGGTGTCGGCACCGGCATTATTGATCCAGATGTCGATTGGTTTCCGCTGCCACGCCAGTTCCACGAAACGTTGACGTTCGTCTGGTCTGGCGAAATCGGCCAGCTGGTAGTCAGCGTGAAGCAAATGCGCAAGCCTGCGAGCAGTTTTTTCTTTGCGCCCATGAAGAACGACGGAGGCCCCAGCGCGGGACAACTCGAAAGCAATGGCCTTGCCAATGCCGCTGGTCGAACCAGTAACGACCGCTCGCATGCCGGACAATTCCCGGCCGGCGTGTTTCAACCCCCAAAGCAAATCGCTGGCGGATCGCTCGAGGATGGGATGCCTGACCTCGGCTGCGATTTCCGCCAATGGCTCCAAAACGAACACGCGTTCGTGCATGCGTGGATGAGGCACCTGCAAGTCTGCTTCTTCGTAAATCTCGTCGCCAAAAAGCAGCAGGTCGAGATCGATCACCCGCGGTCCATCTTTTTCGCCGCGCACCCGCCCCAAAGAAGCCTCCGTTTCTAACAGCGTTTGCAACAACTGACGGGCAGAGAGATCGGTTTCCAACTCGAGGGCGGCATTGAAGTACTTCTCTTGTCCGGGCGGCCCGCCGACCGGCTCCGTCTCGTAATAAGACGACACGCATTTGACAGTCATTGTGGAATGTCGACCAAGTGTTTCGACCGCGCGGTCGAGGTTCGACTTCCGGTCACCGAGATTGCTTCCCAAAGCGATGTAGGCAACTGTAGACATATGAAAACCTTATGTTGGGAAGTTGTCAGCGTCTCGCCTTCAGGCAAACGTCGTCTTCACGTTCAAGGCGTCACGCAGGCGGCGAAGGTATTGGCTTTTGGGTATCTCGATGGCACCCATGCGGGCGGTGTGTTCCGTCAGGAATTGGGTATCGAAAAGGGTGAAGCCCCGCTGACGGAGTCTGTCAGCCAGGGCGACGAAAGCGACTTTGGAACCGTCCCGCCGGCGGGTGAACATGGACTCGCCGGCGAAAAAGCCACCGATGGCGACGCCGTAGACGCCCCCGGCCAGTTCGCCATCTTGCCATGCTTCCACGCTGTGAGCGAAGCCAAGGCGGTGCAGGGTTTCGTAAGCGTCGATCATCTCGGGCACGAGCCAGGTCCCTTCTTCACGGTCGGCGCAGCCACGAATGACTCCGGAAAAATCCTGATTCACCGTGACTTGGAACTTGCCGCTGCGAATCGTGCGTTTTAGTCGGCGTGAGACATGGATGGCGTCGAGTTCGAAGATAGCACGCGGATCGGGCGACCACCAGCAAATGGGAAGGGATTCGTCATACCAGGGAAAAATACCCCGGCAGTAGGCGGCCAGCAATCGCCGGGGATGCAGGTCGCCACCAATGAATACCAGCCCCGATTCATCGGCAAAGGCGGGATTCAATTCAGGAAACTGATCTCGGCTGCCAGGCCAATTCATTGTCGGCTCCGCATTGTCAACTCTACTGAATTGAGTATACCACGCTTCCTTGTACAATACTCGTGGGCTTTGTTGCTTCAGAATCGAGGAAAACACGATGACCGAAAAACTCAACCGCCGTCAAATGCTGCAAACGGGCAGTGCTTTCGGCGCTGCTTGGCTGACCGGTAACGCCGCTCTCGCCGACGACAAAGACAAACCTGCTGCCGTCAACAACCGCATCCACCAGTCGATCGTCTACTGGTGTTTCCAAGAACACTGGTCGCTCGAAGAAACCTGTAAAGTCGCCAGGAAATTGGGCTGCCCGAGCATCGAACTTGTCGATCCCAAACACTGGAAGACGCTCAAAAAATACGGGCTGGTCTGCGCGATCGCCGGCAGCCACTGGTTCGACAAAGGCATGAACAACCCAAAATACCACGAAATGTGCATCGCCAAGATGCGGCAGGCGATCGACAACTGTGCCGAAGCCGGCTTCCCCAACGTCATCACCTTCACCGGCTTCCGCGAAAACATCTCCGATGACGACGGCATCAAAAACTGCGTCGCCGGCTACAAGAAAATCGTGGGCTATGCCGAAAAGAAAAAAGTCAATCTCTGCCTGGAGATGCTTAATAGTCGCGTTGCCGAGAAAATGAAAGGGCATCCCGGCTACCAGGGCGACCATACCGACTACTGCATGGAAATCATCAAGAAAGTCGGTTCCCCACGATTGAAACTACTCTTCGACATTTACCACGTGCAGATCATGGACGGCGACATCATCACGCGCATTCGACAATATGCCGATTACATCGGCCACGTCCACACCGCCGGCAACCCGGGTCGGCGCGAGCTTGACGACAAACAGGAGATCAACTATCCGCCGATCATGCGTGCCCTCGTTGAAGTCGGCTACAAAGGCTACGTCGGCCAGGAGTTTATCCCGACCGGTGATCCATACCAAGGACTCCGCCAAGCGGTGAAACTTTGCGACGTTTAGGATGCAGCGCCTGGATGGGTTTCGCCAGCCAACGATCGGTGTGATTACCTGATATCCTTCGAAAATCGCTTCCCCGCAAGGAGTCTGCCCAATGGACGTCCGGTGCCAGCATTGCGGTGTGCAACTGGAGATCGATGACGAACAGGCGTCGGCGCCGATCCAGTGCCCGACCTGCGGCGGTGTGATGCCCCCGCCAGGCGCCAATCTGCCGCCGATCAGCTTCTTGTGCAACAATTGCGGCCAGGACCTCGAAGTCGACGTGACTTCAGCGGGCAAGCTGATCAACTGCGTACATTGTGGTTCGTCGGTGCTGGTGCCGCCTCTCAAGGAGCAAGGGAGCGGCTTCGGGTGCATGGGCCTCCTCGCTCTGTTTCTCTTACCGCTTTTTGGCGGGTTCTACTTGCTCCTGTTGCATAGTTGAAAACGCCTACACCTTCGTTATGATGCCGCGTCCGCCCTGCATTTTGCATTGCACGTCCCAGCCCTTTCGCTTTTTTGGCCGGGAACGAGAGCTGGCTTTGCTGGATCAGGCCGCCGCAGGCGGCGAGCTTAGCCTCGTCGCCTTGATTGGTCCCGGCGGGCAGGGAAAAACCGCCATCGCCCAGCATTGGCTTCAACGCCTTGCGGCAGCGGACCAGCCATTCGACGGCGTTTTTCTCTGGAGCTTTTATCGAGGCAAAGATGCTGACTTATGCTTGCGCCGGTTGTTCGCTTATGCCGAAGGGTGCCATCACTCCAACAATGTCTCCGCTAGTTATTGCGTCGATCGTTTGATTCCGCGTTTGCGAAGCGAACGCTGGGCAATTGTCTTGGACGGCACGGAAGTGGTGCAATTTGAAGCTGGCAGCTGGTTCGGTCGCTTTGTGCATCCTGATTTGGGAAGGTTCCTCGAAGAATTGGCATCGGAATCGATGCCAGGTGTCGTCGTACTGACTTCTCGCTTTGCCACTCCAGAGCTGGAGAGGAGGCGTCACGCGCGGATCGTCAACCTTGGCCGCCTCGATACCAACAGCGCTCGCCTCCTTCTGCGCAGCCTTGGTGTGATTGGTGACGATGCGGAACTGGACGCCGCTGCCGATGTCGCCGGTTTCCATGCCAAGGCTGTCGAATTGCTGGGCACCTATCTGGTTGGTTTTGAAGAGAAGAGAGCGAGTCGCTGTCAGCTTCTGCCCCCGGCCAACGACTCATTGGAAGATGAAGACGAAGCCCGCGTCAGCCGAGTGCTGTCGGCATTTCACGTTCGCCTGCCGCGTGAAGAACAGGACATTTTGGCGTTGGCCACGGCATTTCATGAGCCTCCCACCGTCGACGAATTGATCGCCTACTTGAAGAGCGAGCCGGTCCAGACCTTGCTCCAGCAACGCTGGCAGCGGGGTTACCGCCCATTTCGGGAACGGGGCGAATCGTGGCTGCGAGATCGAGTCGACCATCTGGTTGCTTTACGGTTGCTTGAAATGGTTCGTGGGGCGGCGACGGAATTCGTCATCGACGCGCATCCTTTGGTAAGAAGGTCTTTTGAACATATCCTGGGCGCGGAAGGACGAAAAGAGAGCGGTTTGGCGCGGGCCGGATTTCTGCGCGGCCGGCCCAACCGCAAACGGCCTGAATCGCTCGAAGAAGCCCGTGAAGAAGTCGAATTGTTCCACGCCTATTGCGACGCCGGGCTTTGGGCCGAAGCGGACCAGACCTTGTCGGGCCTGGACCAGCCCCGTTACCGTTTCGTCGCGCCGGCCTTCGAACGCCACCTGCTGATGCGGTTCTTTCCCGACGGCGACTGGCGCCGTCGGCCACTCTGGTCCGGGTTCCGCCGCTATCGTGCATTGGCAGTGTGTTTGGAAATGCTTGGCGACTTTGCCGACGCCATCGAGGCGTATCGCGAAGAGGATGCCGTCTTGCGCGGTGACGCGTTGATCGCGACTGGCCGCCTCAGCCCCTTCTTGGACGAGAGGCGACCACCTCACCCCTGGCAAATGCTCTGGCAAGCCTACAAGGCCCATGCTCTCTGTCTGGCCGGCCAAGTCGAACAAGCTGTCGGCATCGCTCGCGCCTTGGTCCCTGGGGACGTTTACGAGTGGACGCACGTTTTTGAATGCCTCTTGCGTGCCGGCCAATTGTCCGCCCTTGACCTTCGCAGCTTCCTTTACCGTCCGACTCATAGTGGTGGCCATCGGTGGAGTGATCTGGCCCGCCAGCGCATGCGGTTGGACTATTTGCGCATGACTGGCGGCGACCAGGCTGTCGATTGGACCCGTGAATACGCTGCCTTGTTGGAAGCGTATGACACCGGCGGCTTGCCCTTCGAACGTGCCTTGACCCGCCTGAGCCTGGCACGCTGCCTGCTGTCGTTAGGCGACGACAATGGCGCTGAGAATGCCAATGCCATCGTCTTGCAATTGGCCCGCGCTCATGACATGCCAATCATGCTTGCCGACGCGAAGCAGATCGAGGCCGAAATCGCCCGGGGCCGCGGGCGAATCGATGACGCTGAACGCTTTGAAAGGGAGCAGCAAGAGATTCGTTCAACTATAGGCTACAAAGGGCCGTCTCGACCCTAGCCTGGCAGGCGCTGGTCCGACTCGATCAAGCCATCGCGAAGCCGAATGACTCGCTTGGCCCGAGCAGCTATATCGTTTTCGTGCGTAACCATAATGATGGTTTTGCCGGCGGCGTTGAGGTCCTTCAAAAGCTGCATGATTTCGTCACTGGTCTTGCTGTCGAGGTTTCCGGTCGGCTCGTCGGCAAGAATAATGTGCGGGTCATTGACAAGAGCGCGAGCGATGGCGACCCGTTGTTGCTGGCCGCCAGACAATTGCATCGGGCGATGGTCCAGCCGATTCGCAAGACCCACCATCTCCGCCAGCTGACGACAGCGTCGCCGCTTCTCGTCGGTCAGTGGTTGCCCTTGGTACAGCAATGGAATTTCGATGTTTTCCACAACGGTATATTGCGGCAGCAGATTGTACGATTGAAAAATGAAACCTAAATATCGGCTGCGGACTTCGGATAATTCGTCGTCGTCCAAATCCGAAACGTCGTGACCGGCGAGAACATACTGCCCGCGCGTCGGACGATCGAGGCAGCCGAGCAGGTTCAATAGAGTGGATTTGCCGGAACCAGATGGTCCCATCAAAGCGACGAAATCGCCTTCTTCAAAACCAACACTTACCCCTCGCAGCGCTTCGACAACGACCGATTCGAGGTAATAATGCTTGACCAGACCGACAACAGACGCGATTTCCGGCATATCCTGATCCAGTCCATGACTTGTCAAGATGGTTTGCGCAGCCATTTATTCTAACGGAAAGACCGCGGATCGGCAGAAGGTACCCAAATCATTATCGTTGCGGCGACCACCAAGCGATGGTTCGCTTTGAAGAGAAAAAGAATACGCTGGTGCCGAGAAGTTCTTGTTTTCTCGCAGGGATGGCATGATTTTATTTTGAGTCCTCAGCAGTCTGTATTTATAATGAGGTGAGTCGAAGATGCTGCCAAGTCATACGGAGAACGCAATCCAGCGATAAAACAGTGGTTTGCGACTGATTCATTATGCCGATCCGATTCCGCTGCGCATACTGTAACCAACTCATGGGAATTGCTCGCCGAAAGGCGGGTACGGTCGTACGGTGTCCGAATTGTTCGGGACAGGTTGTGGTGCCAACCTTGGACCAGGTGGAACCGCCGCCTTTGCCGACGGCGGCCGCAAACGATGCTGAAGCGTTAGCGGCAGTGCAACACGCTTTGCCCGGAAAGGGTGAAATGCCGAAACAGGTGCCGTTGCCTCCACCCCCACCGCCTCCTCCTGTGCCGACGGCGACAAGCGCTCCCAAGCTTTTTGAACGAAGCGATTTCGACGAGCAATTTCAGTCTTTGGCTGGAAGCAAGCAAGCAGCACCTGTGGTTCCGCCGTCCTTTCCGGCAGTTCCTCCTGCTGAGCGACGGGCACCATTGCCGATGCCCTCTGAGCCTGCCGATTTACCGAACGCTGCACCTGACGGTATCGTCATCTCCTCGCGCATGGCGACTTTGCTTGCCGTTGTCTTTGTAATCTGTCTGGCACTAGCTTTCACGGCTGGATTGGTCGTTGGCCGCTTTGTCCTCAACTGAAACGGTCTGCTGTTTATTGGCAGCTGCTCCTCCAGGCGGCAGCGTCTTCTCCATCCAATCGCAAAGTCAAGCACTTGGCACTTCCGCCAGCTTTTAGAAACTCGTTCAATTCGACCATGCGGGTCTGATAACCCGACCGTTGCAAAGTCTCGCAAAGCCGATTGCAACCGGCATTGACGACCACCGTCCTGCCCACCACGACAGCATTGCAACCGAAACGGACTGCGTCATTCTCGTCGACTTCGAACAACCTTTGGATATGAGCCTGGATCGCCTTTTGACCGTAGGTGTCGAAGGCGGGCGGATACCAGATCGCTTCCCCTGGCGCCAGCGGGCAAAAACAGGTATCAAGGTGGTAGAACCTTGGATCGACCAGCTCGAGCGGAATAACCTGACAACCAATCTTGTCTCCCAAGTATTGGTGTCCCCGAACATCACTCCGAATGCGATAACCGGCGAACAAGGTCGCACCGCAGAAAAGAGCATCCCCGGCACCTTCGAAATAGTAGCCTTCGGGAAGATGCTCGACCTGGAAACCATGGTCGCGGAACCAGGCTTCGAAATAGGGTGTCTCACGCGCCCGGACTTCGTAGCGAAACCGGGACAAAAAGCAGCGATCGTGAAAAATCAGACCGGCGTTGGCGGTAAAGACAAGATCGGGTAAACCAGGAACCGGCTCCATTTTCTCGACTACCACGCCGAGTTCGACCAGCGTGTCGTGCAAGCTTTGCCACTGCCGCCTGGCACGCTCGCGATCACTGTTTCGCGAACGGCTCATCCATGGATTAATCTCGTATTCGATGCCATAGTATTCCGGCGGACACATCAAGATACGCGGCTGAGGCATAAAGTCCTTCCATAAATCGAGTTCACAGACATTTCCATCATAGCCGGCTCGAGGAAAGAAAGACCAGTGCGACGACATCAAGATCGAAGATGCCGAACAAACCGAAGTCGGTTTAGGTGATCACGAAGCGGTTGGCTGCGACATTCACACCATTCGGACCGAAACTCGATGAGAAAACAAGTTCTCGTCTGGCTATTCCCGAAATCGAATTCACAATGTCGGTTTCAAACGCTTTCCCGTGTCATGTCGGAACCAATCATAGGTCGGATAGTGGATCGGCCTGCGCGGGTCGTCCTTGCAATAAATGAGCATAGCCCGCAAATGACGCATGGTTTCGTCTTGACGAGCGACGATCGGCTTGATGCGCCTTTCCACCTCGGTACGCAACGCCTCCCCCTCCCACTCACGATGTGTCGGCGCCTGGCCGCGATAGCGTTCTGACATGGCGTACAGAGTCATCTTGTCGATACGGATCTTGACACTGCCGCCCCCCTGCGGCTTGCAGCCGCCGAGCTTATGCCGCAAAGGTCCGGTAAGCTTCACAGACTCACGGGCATCTGGCCCAAGAGCCTCCTTGCTCAACGTCACCGTGACGTTGTCTTCGAGCTCCAGGCAGTAGAGCAACAGGGCCAGCTCGTCTTCTCGCAGGTTCTCGAAATCGACGGCAAAGGTGAACTGGACTCCAGGCGGCAGCGGCTGGACTGTCCTGGTCTGAGTAGTTCCCTGGACCAAGCCGGTCGCTTCAGGCTGGTGGTGATAGAACTTCCTCTGCGCGTCGTCCAGGTAGAAGGGTCTATGCCGCTCCGGTTGTGGCTGGCCCACCACGACCTTGAATGGCCCGATCTCCTTTACCTTTCCCTGCAGTTCGCCATCCGAGAAGCGCACAAGGCCGGCGAACACCCGCCCCTGGTCAAGGTAGCCGAACATCCGCGCAGCGATGTCCAACTTCCAATTCACCCCGTTGCCTTCTGAGGCTTTGGACAGCTTATGGTTCTCGTCGGCGTTTCCATTCGGAAAAGGGATGCAGGCGTTGCCGACCAACTCGGCCAGAGAGCGGATCAGACCCTTCAGAGACGTGCTGGGAATGAACGGTTGCCCCTTCGAGTTGCGGATGAACCGGCCGTCGCCTCTGCTGCTGCCGATCAGAATCGGCGTCAACGCCTCCAGAGTACATGCCAGTCGGCCTGACAGTCCCTGCCATTGGTGACGGTATGCCGGCCTTTCTCGGGCCACCTTATCTTTGCTCACAGGCACCCAGCGGTACGGGTTCCAGAAATTCTCATCCTGTGGCATGACTATTCCTCCCAATCGGCGGTCAGGTCGCAGAGCCGGATGAACTGCGGTTCGCTGCGACTGTCTTTCCAGATTTCAACTCTCACCTTGGCGATCACCCGACCTTGAACAGGTGCCTCGGCGTGCACGGGGTAGCGAAGGCGGTGGGGGATGCGTAACTCGATCCACTCACCAGGCGTATCCTTCGTTTGCTGGCCCCATAGCGGGTAAGTCGCCTCGTGGCGGGACAGGGCGGCCAGTTCCTTCCGCAGAGGCAGCGATTCCAGGGAAGGGAACGCCCAGTTGCCGAGGAACACGACCCGGCAACGAAATTCGCCCAACGCCGGCAGCACTCGCCATTTCAGCTCGCCGGAAGGGGAGAAGATACGTCCCTGTGTGATACGAGAGAACAAGTTCTTTACGGTCTGGTCGCGGGGATCGTGGCCAGCCCCGTTCCAGCGAACCACTCCGTCGAGGCCAGACCAGTAGTCTAAAGCCCACCCATCGGGGCCGTCCAGCCAGCAGCGGACTTTCTCATCCGCGGGCAAATTCAGTTCCTGCAGCAGCCGTTCGAGATCGGACGGCGTCATGTCAGCAGCTCTTAGCACGGTCATGGCAGAATCACCGGTTTGGAGCGCCCAGGGGCAGGTGCCATTGCAAGAACGCTTCCACACTCGCGTCCAAGGGCCGAAGCGAGTCCATCCAGTTCGTCGTCAAGTCGTATTCATGTCTTAAGCCGCGGGTTTGGCCGTTGGTTAGACTTATCGGCTGAGGTGGCTGCCATTGGTGCAGACGGTAGTGTTGTTGCTCTTGTTCCGTGGCCAGTTCGGTTAATCCGACCACGTGGGTCTGCGGGCGGATGTAGCTGAGGACGTAACGTTCCACCTCGCCCTTGACCCTTCCCAGTCCCCGGCTACGGCCCGAGCCAAGCGCGATTATTTCGTCGCGCAGGTCGTGAAGCAAGAAGTTCACGGCCGCCAGTTGCCATAGTTCAAAATTGATAACACGGATGGCAGTCTCGAAAACGCCACCCTCGACCACCATGAGGTCAAACAGGACACCGTGGACCGTGCCGCCCGTGAAACGGTCGATACCGACACCATTGCGTTGCCCGGCCTTCGGTTCCTGACCCGGCAGCGGGTAGGCATCGCCGATGCTGAACCGTCCGGCAAACCGTAAGGAGCCGAACAGCCGACAGGCTGCACACGACTCGTGGTAGGCCGTGGCGGACGAATCCTTCCTCCCATCGCTGGGTTTGCGGAAGCCGCAGCCATAACTCTCCTGCTCCTCGGGAACGGG
The DNA here is from genome assembly GCA_026004675.1 of Gemmatales bacterium. Lineage (GTDB taxonomy): Bacteria > Planctomycetota > Planctomycetia > Gemmatales > Gemmataceae > BPJP01. Next base: position 60,503 of record BPJP01000011.1, on the reverse strand, counting down.
GATTTCAAACTTGTCTTCCCTTTTCGGGTCATAGTACGGCAGGCAAACGCTCCCTGGCCGCAGAGTGCGGGCGATCCGCTCGAAGTGGCTCCGCAGCACTCCTTTCAAGGAAGAGCCGGGAAAGAAATAGGTCTTCTTGCCATCGCGCAGGGTACTCACTGGCACCATGTCGGGGCCATCAAGCGTGGCATAGCCGCTCTTGATCAGGATCGGATCAATCGGGTGCAGCCGCACGGTCACGTCGGCTTGACAGAGCCATTTGCGTAACATCATTGACCTCCTGCCGAGACGGCGTTAAGGACTTCCTCGATCTTCTTCTGGAAGTACAATTGCCAGTCGCCCCGATCGTTGAGTTTCTCCTCCGCTTTCGGCCGGGTGAGGTATTGCACCCTCTCCTTCGGGTTATCGAAGTCTACGCCACGAATCTCAATGTCTTCCAAACGGAACCGGCCAAGACCGCGACTGGTGAACCCACCAAGACTGCTGCCTGCGGCCCACTCGAACAGGGCGGCGCCGAAAAGGGCCTCGTCTTTCGGCGCCGGGTTGTCAAGATCAAAACACACCCGGAAGGCAGTACCGGCCGCGACGGTCTCATAGTCGTACTTCAGCCCATCGACGGCGGTGTGGCTGTCGCGGTCGAGGACAACGCCATCGCGCACGCGCACGGCCGCTGCCGACGGATTGTCGAGCGTGCCGTCGCTACACCGTAGCCGTGCCGCCTGCACTGGGGAACCAAAGAGCTTGCAAACATCACAGGTATTCTGTTCAATCCAGTGTAATTGCTCCTGGACATCACCAATCCGCAAGACCTTTTGATACGACGAGCGGCTGTCACTGTACCAGCGCACATCGCTGGTGCATTTCACGCCGCTGGCCTCAACATTTAACAGGCACGCCCTGAGATTCAGCGCAGAGGCCAGGGCCTCGCAGGTGTTGCGCAGTTTGCCTTTGATCGAGGAGCCTGGCAGGATCGGCTGACCGGCAGCGTCGAGCAGCACACCCAGGTCGGAGCTCTGCCCTTCCCTCCCGGTGCCGATTCGCCACGCTGTCTCGAAGACGATGCGGCCACTAACCTGCAACTTGCACTTCAACCGCAGTTGCTCAGCAATGGGTGACAACGGCATATTCATTCCCCTCTGGTTCGCTTAGACATCTCGTAGAGGTAGTGACTACAGAACCGCTGGAAGAAAGCGGCGTAGTGCTCACGTTCCCACTGTCGCTGCCAGCGTTCTCGGCGTTCACGTTTCTCCTTCCGCGCGGCCTGCTGCTCTTTCGTCAGCTTGGTTCCCGGAGGCTGCTTCTCCTCTCGCAGTTCGTCGGGCAGAGCCTGATCCCGCGCCTGGATGAGAGACCAGGGGCACTTCGGCGGCTTCCCTTCACAAAGCCGCCTGACCAACTCCCAGAATTCGATTTCCGCCTCCAGTTCGCGGCGCTTTTCCTCATTCCTGGTGCGCTGCAACTTGTCCTCGGACTTTTTTTGTTGATGTTGAGCGAACTCTCCCACTTTGGTCGGTTCGTAAACTGCGATTTGACGCAAACCGGAGATCTGGGAACGGGCAATGAGCCAGTCGTCCTCGCGCTGGTAGAACTCGGCCGCGTTAGCCTGCACGAACTTCTCCACCGCATCAATCGCATGCCGCCCCAGCTCCGTATCGGCCGCGATGTCGGTCTCAAGCATTGCTCTTCTCCATTTCTTCGAGGGCCTTGGCGTACAGGTAGGCGCCGACCACAGCGCGGACCCAGCCGCGGGCCAGGTGCAAGCGAAGCAACAACCGTTGCTTTTCGTCGGTCGCCAGTTGATTTGCTTTCTCCCGCAACTTCTCGAGTTGCCTCAAAATTTCGTGGCCAACCTGGCGCCACTTCTGAGATTGTCCGGTTTTCTTGCCCATCTGGTTCTTGACGAAATCCTCGATGTCTGCGAAGCGAGTTGCTGACACGGCCATCTGTTGCAGGTTCCGCACCTGGGTGCTAACCCGGCCTTCCTTGTCGGTGCCGAATGCGGTGAACAATTCTTGGCCAAGTTGTTCCGCGGCCTGATGCTGTTCATCTGTGTCGAGAAAGCTGTCCGCTTCTCGCAGCAATTCTGGGGTAAGCACCGTGATCATATTGCCTCCGTCGGAGCAAAGCGAAGGTGAAAATCATCGCAGACCGCGACCCGGCCAAAGCCCTCGTTTCGGCGAGCGCCGATGCCGTTAGCTTCCAGGTCGCGAAGCTTTTCGTGAAGCGCAGCCTGTCCGGTCGAGTTCCCCTCGTAGAGATAGGCATAGACCGAACCCCGCGTGACCAGCCACTCGTCCTGCCTTGGCAGACCGTGGGCGGCGTTCCAGCCCCGCAGCCGTTCGTGGTGTGCCACCGCCGTGACGCACCACAATCGGCCACCCTCGAACTCTTTCCCCGGTGTGTCGAAGGTACGGGTGTCAGCAACAGGGGGTGGTAACGGAGGAAGCCAAGGCACCATGCCCGCTGGATCGAGTGTGTACCGCAGGAGATCATCTACCAAGACGGCGCCGGTCGGCAACGACACGGTGAAGAGGAAATAGCGGTCGGGGGATAATTCGGGAGCAGTTCGAGAGAGGATACCTTTGCTCCAGCCGCTGAAATCCACCGGTGCCAGCGGAACCTCCTCGCCAATCGTGACCCGGACTCGCCCATAGCCTCGAGTGCGGGCATGGCCAATGCGCAGAATGTGGTCTTCCTGCGAAAGTAGCTGCTTCAACGCCTGCAGCGCATCCTGTTCAGCATCGACCCAGCCGTGCAGCGATGCCTCGCCGTCCGTGGTCGGCTCAGGCTCCAGGGCTGGCAGAGTGAAAAAGATCGATTCCGCCGCTGTCTGTGTAGGCCGGTCAATACCGACGTGTGCCGCCATAGATCGTCGCCAGCGTCGCTTCGGCTCGGTCGGCGTGCTGTTCGCTTTCAAATGCCAGAAGCCACTATGAGACTTCAACTCTTGGCCACAATTACGACAACGCTGTTGCGCCACTGTTCGTTGGCTTAAGCGCTTCTTTAGCGATACCGTTAACAAATCGGTTATCCCGTGTTTGCCATCTTCGCTGAAGCCTGGGACGCGCTTGCACGAATTGGCCGTGAGGGGAAAGACGCGGTCTGCCGGGTCGAGCGGACCGAAGCGGCACACTTCCTCGTCAAGAAACAATTGGCGAAAGGTCGCGTCCGCATGACCGTAATATTGCAGGTAAGCCTGGGCCAAAGCCCCGCGCAGGAGCGTGCCGGCAATGAACTGTACTCCTTCGGAACGCTGGGACTGGCGTTCGCGACGGACCACCACTGGCGACTCCAAATGGGCTTTGACGCGGTAGCGCTTCATGATTCCTCTCGGCGAAAGTCTTCCAAAAATGCGTACCAATCCTCGCCCAGATCTGCGAAACTTTCTAAGGCCGCTGCGACAGGGAAATCTTTCCTGTCATTCCAGCGCACCTTGTCACCCGAAATCGTGATTCGACATTTCCCGTGCCCAGTGCTCTTGTCGCCGCCAAACGTATCCAGGCTGAGCAAGGCGGCGATTAACAAAGAATACTCGAAGGGGAAGCTGTTGCCGTCTTGGGTAAGCGCACCAACGGGGTGACGAGCCAGCACGCGGCTGTGAAATTCGGAACCTCCTGCTGGGACGACCTCCGTAACGAACAAAGCGCGATCGCGGGCGGTCCCGCTAACACGATCAATGGATGTGCGGCTGTGGAGCATTGGCGAGAGTCGACCTGGCGCGAGTGGAACCGCGTCTTCCACAAACAGACAATCTCCCTGAAAACGGCTACCAAAAAGGCGGTCAATCGGCAATTTCGATCGGGCGAGAGGACAAAACGCGTCGAACATTTCTTGATCCGGGACTCGGCCAACGACATGAGGAGAGACCACGTTTCCACCGAGCGAAGCGAGCAGACGTTCGCACTGATGCCGTAGCACACCTTTGATCTGCGAGCCAGGAACGTAAGGCACGCGCTCGCCTTTAGGCCCGCAGGCTCGCCGGCGAAGCAGCCGATCAACTCGGGCAGTTCCCAGTCCACTGCCGACATGCCATCTGGCTTCCCAAGTTAAAGTAAACTCGACATCGAGTCGCTGCGGCTGGTGGTTCATGTTTCCTCCGGCGACGCGAATAAATCATGAGCATCGATCAAATCAGCGAGCGCTGTGGCCGTTACACCATTGCATCGGGTCCACGGATATGGCTCAAGTTTTCCAAGCTCGCTGAGGGCATCCCAGAGACCGCTCCGTTCTCGGTGGGTTTTGTCCTCGCGGAGCCGGCCAAACACTTCTTGGGCCCGGCGCTGCGCCTGGAGCGGACGTGGCTCCAAGGCTGCCTCGAACAGGTCTTGCATCTTGCTGCGAGGCAGCCTGGCGCGCTGGAGCCGTTCGGCCGCCTTCCGCAAGTGGTCTAAACGATCACGCAGGTAGGGGCGTAGCGTGCGCGGGCGATCGCTCTGGCAAAGGTAATCCTCTTCGCGGATAACAGATAGTTCCTGGCTGGCAGACCCGGCAAGGAGGTGGAAATCGACATAGGCCGGCGCCCAGTACTGGGTCTTTGTTTCATCCTCACTGCCACCCTGCTTGGGCGCTGCGAAGCAAGTCTTCAGCCAGATCGAGCAGCAGGTAAAAGGGGTAGCGAGCCGGTCCAAGAGCAACGCCACAGGAAATGGTCAGACCGCGGCCGCTAAGCCCGCGCTCCGAGAAGAAATGCCGAGCCGGTTGCGGTAATTGCGTCTGCCGCTCGCGCGTCAGGCGCTCAAACGCTTTGGTGACCAAAAGGGCAAACTTCAGTGCACGGTCGGCCGGAAGCAGCACGAGCAGATCGTCACCGCCGAGCAAAAGAATGTCTGCCGGCAGGCGTTTGAACTTTTCACCTGTGTCCAGCGCAGTTCGCGCTTCGCCAATCTCGGAGGAACAAACCTCTGTTAATGCCTCGTAACAGGCATCGCGAACGCTCTTATCTACCAAGTCGCTGAACGCCTGACAGACCTGCGGGCTGTCGAGTTCCTGCACGAGTCGGCCCATCGCATTGCCATCGGCGTAAATCAGGCCGATGTACCCCTTCCGCTTTCCGGAGGAGTGCTCGCCAATGCCCTCAGCGTCCGCGTAGCGCAGGTGGTCCGCCTTGTCGAGGAAGCGACCATCGGGGTCAAGCGATTCCATCCAACCCGACCAAAGGGTGCCCCGTCGTGCCTGCCTGCTCTCTTCACGTTTGAGCCGACTGGCCTGGGAAAGTAACAGTGGTTCGCCGCCCCACTGGTACCTGCCGGGAACAGCAGGCAAGTGTGAAGTCGATTGGCACTCCACTACGAACGGCAAGGTAGGCGCGGTTGGGCGATGCGAAGCCAGGTTACGCTGCAGATGCAAATACTCAAAGGCTGCCCGGACCGCATCGCGATAGCCTGTCTCGTCCTCGCCTGCCCACTCGGCCACGCCCGCAAGAGGTCGCATCTCTCCTCCTGTCTGCTCGTGGTAGTAGGCCGCGAGTTGATCGACCGCCCTCTGAACCTGAGTGCGATCAGGGGCCTGCACGATGAACTGGCCGGTGCCGCCGTTAGCAAAGATTGTTTCGCAGGCCCCCTCTCCCAGATAGTCTCTCAGCTTGCGCGCCGTGTCTTCCCGATTCAGCCGGTCGAGCAGGGCACTGGCACCGCGAACCTCAGACAGGGCGTCAGTGCCGAAGACAAACTGCTTGATGCCTGGCGTGTCGACAACTACCAAGAATCGCATCGTGTCATTCCTTACTTTGGCAGATCACGATAACTTCGCCGACTTTCGCTACGTCAACGCTGTTTTGCCGACGTCCAAGGGATTCGTTTTATCCTCATAATCAACAATTGAGTGAGTTGGCAATTTTAAACGATTAAAGCACAATTTCAAACCAAAAAGACAACGGCGTCTCGGCCACGAAACACGCCATGCGGTTCATTAACGCAACGGCACAACGACTCGCACCGTGCGCAAATGCTCGTCGCAAAAGTGAATATCCACATCGGCACCCCCGAAGACTTCTCGTGAAAGTTCGAGTGCGAAAGCCTTTGCAACTTGTACGAATTCGTCGTCCTGGTCGACGCCCTTCTTGATTACCATGCGAAATTCGTATGTGGCTCCGGTCTTGTTTAGCTGGATCGTTTTCCGGTCGCCTCCCCATTCTGATTTCAGAAGATATTGCAATAGTTTATCAGCCTCATCTTTTGTGACTTTGTCCGTATAGTAGACCTCGACCCCGTTTTTCTCGATCATTTTTCCATAGCCCGTCCCACCGAGGCCACAACCAGCAAACAGAACGACGGCTGGAAAGAACACGATCGGAAGCCAGGAATTATCAAAGATGTTCTCACGTGGACAAACGGTCATTGCGGCACCTCCCGTAAACAGGGCAGGCTTCGGTCGATACGCGAAGCGGCCAGGTTAAGATGAGCGGTTTTGATTACCGACAGCGAACGATCACCGCAAAACTTCGTTCTACCCTGTTCTTAAAATGCCAATGGAAGGTGATCAAGGAGAAAATTCCTTTTTCAACCAATTCGGTCTTCTGCCTCAGCCTCACGTGACTTTTCATAATCGGGTTGGTCTGGTGCACGCGGCGGAACAGCGGGAATGATTGCGAAAAGCTTTGGCTATTATGTGCACTCTTGTACGCCGTCAGCAAACGGCGCTTTCGGCGTGCGTTCTTTCCTCGCCTCGATTCTCCGCCTCATTCTCGTGTGCAAAAGAGTGGATTGTGCACCGTCGGCCATCGGGTTGCTGCCTTGACCAGCGGTCAACAACAAGCAAGTACCGTGGATTAACCGTTGGTTTTTGCATCCGCGACAGTTTTCTCCGAAGCAACCGCATCCGCAGCTGGCGCGGTCGCCCCGTCGTTTGGAGTGGTTTGCAGTCTGATGGCAACACTCGCAGCATGTGCTGTAAGGCCTTCTTTTTCAGCGAGCAGGCACACGTCGCCTGCGAGTTTTCGAAGACCTGCGGGTTCGAAGCTCAAGACGCTGGATCGACGCAGAAAGTCATTGGCGCAAAGGCCGCTGGAAAACCGTGCTGTGCCACCTGTCGGCAAGACATGTGACGGCCCGGCAGCATAGTCGCCCAGTGCGACCGGCGAGTAGTTGCCGCAAAAGATGGCACCGGCGTTTGGCAGCCGGTCGACAAGCGAAGCGGCTTGCCGGGCTTGGATGTGCAGGTGTTCGGGAGCCAGGCGATTGGCACATTCGACGGCTTCCTCCACATCGCGGGCTTCGACCAAGGCCCCGAACCGTTCCAGGCTTTCGCTGGCCAGTTCGCCACGAGGCAAGGCTGGCAATTGTTTATTGATTTCCCGCTCCACCTGATCGAGAAAAGGAGGGTGCCAGGAAATCAAAATGCTGGCACCGGGAGCATGCTCGGCTTGGGCGATCATGTCAGCGGCAACGTAATCCGGTCGGGCGGTGTCGTCGGCGAGAACGACGATCTCGCTCGGCCCCGCCAGCATGTCAATGGCGACCTGGCCGAATACATGGCGTTTGGCCAGGGTGACGAAGAGGTTCCCGGGACCGACGATCATGTCGACTGGTTCCACTCCATCGACACCATACGCCAGCATGGCAACCGCCTGGGCCCCGCCGATGCGGTAGATTTCCCTCAATCCGAGTTCACGGCAAACGGCCAACAGATCACGATTGTAGCCGCCGAATTGGCTAGGGGGAACGACCAGAACGATCTCTGGCACGCCGGCAGCCTGGGCAGGGACGACCGTCATCAGAACGGTCGATGGATAGGCAGCGGCACCGCCGGGGACGCAAACGCCGACTCGGCGCAAAGGACGATAGCGTAAGCGCAATTCGTGCGAGCCACTGACGGTCAAGACGGCATCGCGATTCAGCACGCCTGTCTGGAAAGCCAGGATATTGGCCCGCACTCGGCGAATCGTTTCCAAAAACCGCTGGTCAGCACGAACATGGGCTGCCTCGAGTTCCGCCTGGCTGACGCGCATCGTTTGCGGGTCCAAACGCACCTGGTCGAACTTCTCGGTAAAGTACAGGACCGCTTCCAGACCGCGCTTTTGCACGTCTTCGCAGATTCGTTCCACGACTTGCTTCGGCGATAGCGGGGCGCCGAAGACCGCCTCCGTCAGGGCTTTCCCTTTCGGCGTCACGACATCGCCTTGCGGACTGAGCTGTTTGCGTAAATCGGCGAATCGCTGGTCGGCGTCAGAGTCGGCCAGGCAAATTCGCCGTAACTTTAAGTTTGCCATCAGGAGTATTCCTCGAGTTCCATCTCAATCGTCGGGAAGGTCGTTCACCCGTATCAGGATACGCCGCCCGTCCACGTTTGAAAAAGAAAAAATCGAACCACCCAATAAATGTTGCAAAGCGACCATGTTTTCGCTGGATTGGCCGATTTCTCCAAATTGATCGCATTCGGATGAAAGAGCGAAGTTTTTCGTGTCGCAGCGATTTTTTCAAGTCCGCGGGTTATGCAGTCGATTTCAATTCAGTGTGTCGTTGCGCGAATGGTCGCGGGCACGAGTGGAAGACGGAGTGGAGACAGCCATGAAGCGAGGATGGATCGCGGTAGCGCTTTTGGCGGTTTTGCTGGAGTGCAAATTGGCACTGGCGCAATACCTGGTACCGGCGCAGTCCGTGGAACAGATGCCCGAGCCGCTGCCGCAAAGTCCATCGTACGTGCCTCCAGATGCGGCCGGCCCGGCTGGCGCGATCGCCAACCAGCCCCCGGCTCCCCTCAGTTTGCCCAGCGATTCTCCGACTGCATGGGAAGACATACCTCCCCCGCCTCGGGTGTTGAATCGCTTCTTCTTCGGTGCCGACTACTTGCGCTGGTGGATGAAAAAAGACCAACATCGCGATCTATTGTTTACCACCAACGGCATCACAAATCCGGCGACCAATTTCGGCGCTTTGGGCCAGTCGGCTACCGTGCGCGAATTTGGCGGCGACGAATTTTCGACAGGGCATCTCAATGGAGTACGGGTGACATTGGGCTACGTTCCAGAAACATTTTACCCGATCGAATTGAGCGGCTTTTGGGTCGAGACAGGCAAAACCTACGCTCGCAATAGTGGCGGCGGAGGCTTCCCCCTCGTCGCACGATCCATCTTCCAGATCCAGCCTCCCATCACGCCTCCTGAGGTCGTCTTCGTGACCAGTTTTCCCGATTTCGCAGCGGGCGGCTGGGCGGTCGACGGCAATACCAACTTCTACAGTGCAGAATTCAACTTCCTGCCCAATCTCTATAACACCCTCGACACCAATGCACGGACCGTCGACCTGCAATTCGGCCCGCGCTTTGTCCTGATGAACGAAAGCCTCGACGTCTTGCAATTCACCGGGGCCATCAGTCCACAGACGCTCGTTAATTTCGGCGGCAACTCTTTCACTCAGCCGCACACCATCTTCGCCAGCGATAACTTCTTCACTCGCAATGCCTTTTACGGCGGACAGTTTGGTTGCCGAACCTCCTTCTCGCTCTGGCACGTCAATGTCCAGCTCAAAGGCAATATCGCCGTCGGGTACACGGAACAGGTCGTCAATATTTCTGGCCGGTCGACTATCGTCGGTCCGTCGATCACTCAGACCCAATTCGGCGGTATTCAAGCTGTTGCCAGCAATTTTGGCCGGGTCCAGCGCGAAAAGATCACTTTCATCCCAGAATTCGCGTTCAATCTGGAGTATCCCCTATTCAACTCCTTCCGATTGTATGTGGGATACCACTTTCTTTATTGGAGCAGTGTGGTCCGACCGGGAGAACAGTTCGATCGCGTTGTCGATGTTCGCCAGGTGCCAACCGACGCCGCCTTCCAACCGAACTTCGTGGGCAGTCGGCCTGGTAACTTCTTCCGTCGATCCAGCTTATGGCTGCACGGTCTGAATCTCGGCGCTGCCTTCACCTTTTAGTCGTAAACTCGCGGAAACGGGAAGGCAAGAAAAAGTTGCCGAGGCTCTGGAACTTCGCTGCTTGCTTCTCTAGAATAATCGTCATGAAGTGGATTGGTTCCGTTCTGCTAACAGCGGTCCTCCTCATAATGCCTGGGGAAAAGGTGTGGGCGTGCCCGTTGTGCAGCGATTCGATTTCCGAAGCTGCCTCGGACAACCGGCAGGATCCTTACCGCCAGGCTCGTGCCTATGCAGCCAGCATTTATCTTATGGGCGGAATGCCCTACCTGCTCCTCGCAACGTTCGGCTTTATCTTTTGGCGTTCGGTGAAAAAAGCGCAACGCGAGGCCGATAACGGCGCGAATACCATTTCCGATTAGATCGGCCTGTTCACTGAACGGGGACTTCGCTGATCTTCTCCCCATGCAGTTGCAAGGTGGTGTCAGCTTCAGGTACGCAACATTTCTCGTCAATCGCGCCACCAATACGAGTTGAACACCACTCCGACCGCGATGCCCGCGACATCCAGTCCGAAGTCTTCCCACGATGCATGCCGCCAGGGAAAAAATGTCTGGCAATACTCGATCAGAGCGGCATGAACCATGAGAAACGCGAAAAAGTAGTAGCGCGTCGGCTTCGCCAGACGGAGCCATCCGGTCAAGACGGCATACAAAAAGTAGACAGCGACATGCGTACCATTGGCGATCTGGGCGAATCGACGTTGGCAAACAGGATCGTCGCTGGGTTGTACGGGCTGAGGCGCCAAAAGCGAATAAGTCCACAAGGAGGTGAATATCAGCCAGATCAAGAGACGCAACACTCGTCCCGGTCGGCTGACACCAGCTTGGCCCGACACGCGACGCATCCTAGTTTGGATGAGGTCGGCTCTCGCGAAGCCGACTACGTAAATGGCGAGCCCGTGCCGCGTTTCGGTCCTCGCCGTCGAGCGGCTCGCCAATAAGCTTCTGCAAGTGAGCTGGCTGGGTTTGCAGAAAGAGGGTGTTCACGGTCGGAATTGTGATATCGTTCAGAAGTCCAAGGTTGATACCCAACCGAACGCTCGATAACAAATCCATCGTCTCTTCGGAGGTCATCATCGTTGCCGAACACAAGGTGCCAAAAGCGCGTGAGACCCGATCCTGCAGCACTTGCTTGGTATCGGTGACGAGTTTCTGGCGTGCTTGTCGTTCGTAGTGGATGATCTGCGGGATGACCTCACGAATTTCGTTGAGGATAGTGGTTTCGCTCTTGCCGAGGGTCACCTGGTTGGAAATCTGGTAGAAGTCGCCCGACGCCCTGCTTCCTTCGCCGTACAGTCCGCGAACGGCGAGGTGGATTTTCTGCAAAGCGCGAAAGACTTTTTCGATTTGTTTGGTGAGCACCAGAGCTGGCAAATGCAGCATGACACTGGCGCGCATGCCCGTGCCGACGTTGGTCGGGCAAGCCGTCAAGTAGCCGAACTCCTCGCTGAACGAATAGCTGACCAACTCCTCGAGCTTGTCGTCGAGGGTGTCGATTTCCTGCCAGACTTCATCCAGAGCGAATCCGCTGCGAATCACTTGTAACCGGATATGGTCCTCCTCGTTGACCATGATGCTGGCTGTCTCCCGGTCGCTTACGGCAACGCCGCGCGGTCCCTCCGCAGCGGCAAGTTCGCGACTGATCAGTTGCCTTTCGACAAGGAGTTGCCTTTCCAGCGGGTCCAGCAAGTGGACACTATGGTAGGTGAAATGGGTATCGAGCTTGGCGATGCGATTGCGTAATAGGGCTTCGATTTCTCCTTTCTGGTGGGGAGTCGCCCGGTTGGTAAATGGGAAGGCGGCAAGGTTTCTGGCGAGCCGGACCCGGCTGGAGATAACGATGTCCGACTCGGGTCCTTCACCACGCAGCCATTCACCGTTGTGGTTAATCAGTTCATCAAGATTCATCCACGGCTTCCTTCTTACGAATCTCGTCGCGCAACCGCGCTGCTTCTTCATAGGCTTCGGCGTCGACGGCCCGCTGCAAGCGCCGGCGAAGCTCCATCAGTTCGCGAAGAAGTTCCGCGTTGCGCTGTCCGTGCCGGGGCGTTTTGCCGATATGACGCGTGGCGCGATGGATTCGCTTCAATAATGGGCCCAAACCCGTTCGAAACACCTCGTAGTCGTTTGGACAACCCAGCCTTCCTTCGGCTCGGAACTCCATATACTTTATACCACATTGTGGACAGGTCAATCGAGCCAACTCGTCCGCTTCGCCCACGTGCTGGCCGATCAACGCCTGGAGAATCGCTTTCAAATTCAGCTGACCTTGCTGCTGGAGCAAATGCTGCTTTTCCGCGCACCCCTGGCATAAATGCAGTTCCTTCTTGACGCCGTTACTTATGTCGGTCAAATGGACCGTTGCCGGCTTGGAACAGGATTGACACTTCATGGTCGGTTCCTCCTTGAACTACCACGAAGGACGCGCCGGGTTGTTCGCAGCAACGACGACATAGTCCCTCTGTTCCCTTTTGAGACCGATCGCACGTTATGGAGCGCGCAGGAATCGGTGGTACCTGGAGCTAATGGGAAAGTAAACGAAAAACGGCACCCTCACAGCGATCACGTTTCTTCCAGTTGCCGAATGCGGTCGCGCAACCGGGCTGCTTCTTCATAAGCTTCGCGGGTGACCGCCTGTTGCAGCTGCTTGCGCAATTCGATCAATTCGTTTTGCGTTTTTTTCGTTTGCGGATAGCGTCGAGGAGTCTTGCCGCAATGTTGTGTTTCACCGTGTATATTTTCAAGAAGAGGCAACAGCTCCTCGTGAAACTCCTGGTAGTCGTTGGGACAGCCGAGCCGTCCGGTGTTGCGAAACTCGATGAAACGAATTCCGCACGACGGGCAGGCGCGTTGATTCAACGCGCTAGCCTCGTCCGCTTCCTCGATGCCGAATTCGATCCCCTTTTGCGGCTTCGGTTGCGGATCATACAAGTATTTATTGGCACACTCTTCACACAAGTGCAACTCTTCAAACTGCTCTTCGCTGATCACTTCCGTAATGTGAAGAGTGGCAGGTTTCGGACACTTTTGGCACTTCATCGTGGGGACTCCAGGATGGATGGGCCATTTCCGACTTCATTCTAACAGGGGCACTTTACCTGTCAAGAAGACCAACGGCCGCGCTGCTGGACAGATTCAGGCACCTTTTCTGGAAACCGGCAGCAGTAACGAAAAAACCCGTTTCCCCTCCCGCCTTCAGCACAAGGTACTGGCGGTCGAAACGGGTTTATTTCCAACGAAACAGACACGACGAGTTGATCGCATCAGCCTTTCGGCTTTTCCTTTGATGACGTCTTTTCTGGCGGTTGCTTGAGCGGTTCTCGGAGCATATCGACGAAGACGCGCTGCCCTCCTTGGACGTAGACTTTCTTTTCGCGCGTCACTTCCTTGCCGTTCGCTTTCCAGGTCGCTTTCACCCGATAGCTGTAACGGTAGGAAGTTGACAGCGGCGGCGTTACGAACCGGCGGTGTGTTCCTGTCTGGCGTGTTGGCGCCGAATCGATCCAGAGCTTCGCATCGGCAGGCACGCGAATGGTCAGGTAAGCAGGTGCTTCGCCTTTGGTTTGCGGCGGTGGCGGGGGAATATACCGAGTTCCTGACTGTGCTGCCGCTTCACCTGCCAGAAACAGGCACACAATGCTCGCGCATCCCAGCCCCATGAGTAAGCGCATAGTCATCCTCCGAAAAAAACGTGACCCTGATGTGACGACGCGATGCACGCACTTTAACGTATTTCCGGTTCCACTGCAAACCCTCGTGGTCGCAACCTATTGAAGTGCGTGCCAGCGGATGAAAGACCGTGGTTGGCCAACCCCTAAGGCTGGCCGGCATGTGCTAGCGCGAATACGGCACAAACATCATGTGCTCCCTTCGCACCTTGACTGAATTCACGGCGGTTCAGCCAGAGAAACGGCGCATGACCAAGGCGGCATTTTGGCCGCCAAATCCGAAACTGGTCGACAGCGCCGTCTTGACTTTTACTTCCCGTGCCGAGTTCGGGACATAGTCCAGATCGCACTGCGGGTCGGGATGGGTTTGGTTGATGGTCGGAGGCAAAATCCCTTCATGCAGCGTCAAAGCCAGGCACGCCGCTTCGACAGCACCGGCAGCTCCGATCAAGTGCCCAACCATCGATTTGATCGACGACAGCGGGAGCTTCCGTGCTTTTTCACCAAAGACTCGTTTCACCGCTGTCGTTTCCATGAGATCATTCAGTCTGGTACTTGTGCCGTGCGCGTTGATGTAATCAACATCCTTCGGATCGACGCGAGCCTCGCGGAGAGCCCATTGGATCGCCCGGGCGGCGCCTCTCGCGTCGGGATCCGGCTTGGTCACCCCGTAGGCATCGAAACTGCTGCCCATTCCGAGAACTTCCGCATAGATTCTGGCACCACGCTTCTTGGCGCGTTCGGCTTCCTCGAGAACAAGAACTCCTGCTCCTTCCCCCAGGACAAAACCGTCGCGCTCTGCATCGAACGGGCGGGATAGCTCTGCGGGGGGTCGCTTTCCTCGGCTCAATGCTCCGAGTGAGGCATAGGCTAAAAGCAAGAGTGGATCGAGTCGGCTGTCGGCTCCGCCCGCCAATACGATGTCAGCGTCACCACGAGCAATAAGCCGAAACGCCTCGCCAACGGCTTGCGTCCCGGCCGAGCAGGCGGTCGTTATGGTGCTATTCGGACCGGTTGCGTTCAAGGTCAATGAAATGTGCGCTGCCACCATGTTCGGCAAGTGTTTCAGAATCCATAGCGGAAACAACGCTTCACTGCCTCGTTCGCCAAGACGTTGCGTCCGCAGCTGACCGTTTTCATCGCACGATGCCAGCAGGCTTGGCATCAGCTCGGGAAGATCGACCGGCACCATCCCGGTTCCCATGACGACGCCAATTGTGTCGGGACATTCTTTGTCCAGTTCCAGACCACTGTCTTGCACCGCCAGACCAGCTGCCGCCACGGCAAAGCGCATGGCTCGGCTCATGATCTTGATGTTCTTGCGATGCTCCGCCGGCACGAATGGCGTCACGTCCAAATGACGAATCTCGCCTGCCACTTTGACGGGATGGGCGGACGCATCAAAACACTCGATTGGACGAACTCCGCTCTGCCCGTTGACGCAGGCAGTCCAAAAAGCTTCCTTGCCGATGCCATTGGGGGCTACTACTCCGACCCCGGTCACGACAGTTCGGCGCATCGGCATTCACTCTGTTCGCAGCAGGAGCGAACCGCTGCCTGGGATGAAACGATCGTGGGCCGCGCTGGCAAAATTGCCCAGTTTTAGCAGTCTACTCAATTTACGTTATACATAAACGCATCCGCATACAAAATAGAAATCCCGATTCGGTACCGGCTGCGGACGGATTGCGCTCCTCTTGTTGCGGTTGTTCGGATTGAGCAGAGGGTGCCGACCTGGAGTACAAAAAACCTAAGGTAAGAGTTGATATTATGTTGCGCCAATCACTTCGTACGAGACGGGACATTCATGATCAGGTCGGGAAAGTTCGCATTCTCCAGATTGAGGTCGCCGGTTTCCTGAATGGCCAGCCACGCTAGCGCAATCAACAAGGTGTAGGTCACCACGTTCACCGGCCACGATGGAGAGAAAAACTTGAGGGCACTGCCAGCGTATTTGTTGAGGCGGAGTTTCAACCCGGAAAAACCAACACTGCATAGCTCGTCCAGAATCAGATGCGAAAGGAATCCAAGCATCGTTCCCAAGGCCAGATAGATCCGCAAGCCAAGATTTGGACTCCGATAAAGGTGGAAAACAGCCAGCCCGGCAATGAGCATAGCCGGGATACTGTGAAAGATGCCGCGATGGACTGTGATTTTCTTGAAAATCCGGGACAAGCCATAGCGGATCAGCAGGTAGGCACCCCCAAGGACGACGAGAATCTCTTCCATGGACAGGCCCATATCGACCAGGCGGTGCAACAACAAAACGGGACCGACAACCGCCGCCAATGAGAATAACTCCCGGACTGGCACGCCGCTTTCGCTGTCCAGATCCGGAAGCAGACCACCGATTGTCGTCAAGCCGGCTCCCAGAAATACCGGCCCCCAGTCGAGATTCCAGGCGAAGACGGCCACACTGCCGTATGCAGCACCCAGCGCCGACGAAAACGAAAGGTGACCAAGATAGCTCGCCATCCCTTTCCTCCATGAGCCAAAACCGCGAATCCGCTTCGCAGCCGGTCGTCTCTGACCTTTAAGAGCAGCGTTGCATCGGCATTCTCTGTGTGGCGAGCACTATTGTCTGTCAAATTTTAACCAGGATCAAGCCCGATGACAACGCCAGATCGAAACATCTGTTCATATTTTTGGGCCAGAAGGCTCCCTTGCGCATTACGACGGGGTTCATCTTCGATTGGCTATTTTGGCAGTTCCCAAAGCCGTAAGGTTTTGTCGGAAGTACCGGCCAGTGTTCGCCGCCCATCGCGAGAAAAAGCCAGACACCATATGGAATCGGATCGATTGCCAAAACTGTAAAGCATTCGCCCGGTATTGGCTTCCCAAATACGGATCGAATTTTCGCCGGCCTGATACTGAATGCTGCCGCTAAACAGGCGCTGGCCGTCGTCGGAAAAGGCCACCCGAATGACGGCGTGCTTGTGGCCGGTCAGAGTTTTCCACAACTTACCGGTGTTGACGTTCCAAATGCGAACCGTTCTGTCATTGCCGCCGGAGGCCAGGCGTCGGCTGTCGGGTGAAAATGCCACAGCGTAAACTTCGCTCGAATGTCCCTTGAACTCGCGGACCAGTTTGCCAGACTGGGCGTCCCACAAGCGAATGGCGTAATCATAGCCTCCCGAGGCGACGTATTTGCCGTCGGGCGAAAACGCGACACAACTGACATAGCTGGTATGCCCGTTCAGACGATGAAGTTCCTTGCCGGTCTTGACATCCCAAATGCTGACGGCTTGATCCCAGCTGCCGGAAACCGCGTATCGACCATCGGGGGAAAAAGCGACGGCACTGACGCGCTCGGTATGACCAACAAATCGTTGCACCTCTCGTCCGCTGGCCGTGCTCCACATTCGCATGGTGCGGTCGGCACTGCCAGTAAGCAGATAACGGTTGTCTTTGGAGAAGGCTACCGCCAGGACTTCTTCGCGGTGGCCGGCAATGGGCCGGACTTCTCGTCCGCTCGTCACATCCCAAATGCGCACGCTATGGTCTTCGCTGCCGCTGGCTGCCCAGCGACCATCACTCGAAAAATCGACGCAGAGAATGTGACCGCGATGCCCCGCGAAAGGCCGGTCGTTCGGCGAAACAGGCTCGGGAATCGAACCGGTCAAAAACGGATAAGGTCTAAGGCCATCGCCCAGCCCGAATTCGCGCACGATGTCGGGCAGAACGTTGAGAAAAGCTTCTCGACGGACCGTGCCGCCGCCGGCGTTGACGGCACCCAAAACCCGAGCCAAATACTTCGACTGTTTCAAGCGGGCTTGGAAATCGGCCGGGGTAAAGCCGAGTTCGGCCGCGGCCAGAGCCAAATCGAGTTCCCCCTCGTAACGCAATGTCAAGGCCAACACCGGCTCGGGTTCCACCTCCACACCAGCTTTTTTCAAAGCGCTTACGAACCGGTCGATATCCTCATCCATCAGCTTCTTGAACTTCTCCGCCGGTGGATAAAGACCTTTGACAGTTTCGATGTCTTCTTTCGAAAATGCCGCCGGATTTTTCAAAACGTGGGCGCGGACCTGATCCGTCTTGGGATGCAAGCCGCGAACGTGGCACGACATGCAGGAAATTCCGTTTGTCACCAGCTTATCGGGACGTTTCGGATCACTGACGATTTCGATCGGAGCGCGATCGAGTCGCCGGCCATTGCCGTCGACGATCAGATAACCCTGCAATCCGTTGGGCAAATTGAAAATCAGTTCCCCGCCGGAATGGACAAAGCGGACTTTGCCAGGTTCGGGACCGAGCGGCCTCTCGAAGATGTTCTGTTCTTCGATGGTCTCGGCGAAGTCGTAGCTGCGCCAGTACGCTCCATAGGCGGCATCGTGCCGTTCGAGAATGCGGTTGTTCCTGGCAATCCCGGAGTTGTTGAAACCAGCGCGGACCACCGATTCTTCACGAATGTTCTTGACAGCATCGACGCGAAGGCTGCGCTCCAGGTCTCGTTCCGTAAGCGGCAATTGCAGGATGTCGTGGTAAAGCGGTGGTTGCGACGCCGTCGCAACAAACCAATCGGCCCGGATATATGGCAAGCCGGTGCCAGTCGCTGTCGCTATCCACCTGGCCGCTCGCCCCTGTTGCGGCAAATAGTGCGGGTAAAAAATCAAAATTCGCGTCCATGTTTCTTCCGTCCATTGGTAGTCACGCAGGTCGATACGGAAAACCGTTCGCTCCTTATCGATCGCTTTCGGGATGGTAATCCGCGGGTGCCAGGACAAACTGTTGACCAGTTTGGAAATCGCCTGGCGGTAGACATCCAGCTCTTTTTCGGGCAATCCAGCGTTGTAAAGATTCGCCAGCGTCAGATAACGCATGAACTTGCGATGCCGTTCGGGAACCTTGCGCAAATCTGCAGCGATGAGATACACAATGTCGATTTCGGAGAGGAATCGCCGATTGGCAACGGGAGCCGACGGCGACGGTGCTCCCGCTGCGATCCACCTTCGCAACACGTCGAGTTCCGCTGGCGTGGGACGCTTCGCCACTTTCCTCGGCGGCATCTCCTCCTTCTGCACTCGGACGAAAATCGCCGATGCTTCCGGCTTGCCCGCCACGATGTGCTTGCGGGCGACGAGCTTGTCCCGGTCGAGAATGAAATCCAGTCCCCCTTTCGACGTCCCTTCTTTGCCGTGGCATCGGTAACAATGCGTTTTCAACACTCGCTCGGCTTGTTTCGCCAGTTCGTTGTCGGCAGAGCGGCTTGAACCCGCGCAAACAAAAACAGCGCAGCACGAAATCTTCAAGATCGCAATCAACCTGGACATCGTGTCGATCTCCCCGATGCCAGACATCACCGGCATACTGGCATCATGAATTCAGCCTGTCTTCTGTTCATGCAACACGAATGTACAATCGCTAAGCGCATACGTTCAGCGTGGTATTCCCTCTCTACTAGACGATTGCCAACTGATTTTGGATTGCCAAAGCGACACGGTGCTCGCTCACCGAAAAACACCGTTAGTTGACGGTCCGCTCGTCGTCCTGACACGGCGACGCTCACCGAAAAACACCGTCAGTTGACGGTCCGCTCGTCGTGCTGACACCGCGACGCTTACCGAAAACACCGTCAGTTGACGGTCCGCTCGTCGTGCTGACACCGCGACGCTCACCGAAAACACCGTCAGTTGACGGTCCGCTTGTCGTGCTGACACCGCGACGCTTACCGAAAAACACCGTTAGTTGACGGTCCGCTCGTCGTGCTGACACCGCGACGCTCACCGAAAACACCGTCAGTTGACGGTCCGTTCGTCGTGCTGACACCGCGACGCTTACCGAAAACACCGTTAGTTGACGGTCCGCTCGTCGTGCTGACACCGCGACGCTCACCGAAAAACACCGTCAGTTGACGGTGGAGGCAAAATACACAAATTGGTTAAATTATTTCTAATAAATCCCTATCGCGCCTAGCCGCGCACCAGCAGGTACTACCGGTGCCCAGCTGGCCGTCGCGAGCCTACATTGAGAAACACTTCCTTTTGTAAACGCGTCCGGAAATGCCCCCTGATTGTACTGTGGTAATTCCCTTCTCAGCTTGTCCTCCGCGGTAAAAAGCCACCCATGCGGCGGCTGGCCAGACTTGATCCCTCCCGAACGACCAGCTAAGCTCGAAAAGGGCAATCCAGCAAGGATCGTCATTCGTCAGGAATGATAGAGCTTCCATTTCATGCGAGAGCGTACCGATGACCGAGCAACTTGAAACCGCGGAGCAAAGAGGGCTGATCCCTCCCGAAGAAAAGTTCTGGCAACGCTATTCCGCCAACCACGAGTTTCCGCTGTCGGCGACATCGTCTCTCGTTCTGCACGGACTGGCCCTGGCCTTGCTCATCGGCATGGGCTACATTTTGGCAAAATTGGGGTTTAGCGAACGGGAACGTCCTTTGCCTGTGGATGCCATCGTCATTGCCGGGGGCGGAGGGAATCCAACAGGCGACGGAAATGCGGCCGGCAATTTGCCTCGGGTCGAAGACGTCGGTGATCCCAAGCAAGTGGACAGAAAAGACGAACCGCTGCCCGAGCTTACTCTTCCCAAACCTTTCGTGAAGGAATTCGTGCAAACGCCCGATGACGCTCGCTTTATCGACGAAACGAGCAGGGAAAACGTCGAAAAGATTACCCGCTTGGGGCAAAGCGCCAGGGATCTTTTGAGCCGCGTGCAACCGGGCAAAGGCAGCGGCGGTCCAGGCAGCGGGGGAGGTAAAGACCGAGGCAAAGGTCCGGGTGAAGGCGATTTGACCGGCCCGGGCAAACAAAAGGGAACGCTGAATGTCAGACAGAAACGCGTCCTTCGCTGGGTCATGATGTTCAATACCCGCGACGGTGACGATTATCGAAGGCAGCTTGCCTATCTGGGGGCCATTATCGCCGTCCCCGAAGCCGGTAACCGCTTTCGGGTTTACCGCGACTTGACCCAGTCTCCTCCCAGGGGACGTATCGAGGACATCAGCGAGACTTTGTCCGACCGCATTTTTTGGGTAGACGATCGGCCTCAGTCGGTCGCGTCCCTGGCGCGGGCCTTGGGTTTGCGGCATATTCCGCCGCGCATCGTGGCGTTTTTCCCGCAAAAGCTGGAAGAAGAATTGCTGCGGAAGGAACTCGCCTACCGAGGCCGAAAAGAGCACGAAATCAAAGAGACCCGTTTCCGCGTCCAACGCATCGGCAACGCCTACGTTCCGATTGTCGAATCGCAGCAGTAGGCGCTAATTGTTTTGTTCACTCCGCTTTGGTGCTGGCAACGAGGCACTTCGGGCCGCTGCCCAGGCAAGCAGCTCGTCGGTCACGCCGAAAAACTCGACCAGCGCTTTTTGGGCTCGCGTCAAGCGCTTCAGACCGGGTGGAACCGGAAGTTTTTTCGCCAGTGCCTCATCTGGTTCGAAAACCGTGGCGAGGTGCGCCAAAAAAAGAGGCCTCAAGTCGCCTGCGGAGATTTCCTGCCGCAGCGGCAGCAAACGGTCGATCATTTGCCAGGGAGACGGCAATTCGTTCGCGCGAACCAGGTCCGCACGGGGTTCGAGGCACAAAATGCCGCCTTTGCCACGTTCGTTTCGGATGAAATGAATCTCATTGGGAATAAGGAAAGGTTTTGCCCTTTGAGCATGGGGGAATCCGGCCGGCAATGTCATCATGATTTTGCGAATGCCGAAATTGGCATAATGGACATGGAAGTCGTAGCCGCGACGTAGCATCCCGATCGTGTCGCCACTGAAATCGCCGTACCAGTATTCGTTATCGAAACTCCACGGCGTGATGTCAGCCCGCGTGGATTGCATGGCCATGAACTTCAAGTTGGCATCGCTCACCGGTCGGTCCAGGGCGCGGAAGCTAATGACTTGGAATTCGCTCATGCTGGTTCTCTCTCAAAGCAGCGACCGCTACATTGGCTGCAGGCGATTGGAAGCCGAGCATTTCGGGTTTGACGCGCGCCAGAAAACCGACGACGAAGCCGAGCACCATGCCCTCGATGGCGGCGATGGGAGTGTGCACGACAAAAACGAGAGTGGCGAGGGTCGACCAGTTTTCCTGTCCGCCCCAATGCAAGACGCATGCATTCAACAAGATCGTCGCTACAACGGCGACCATGCCAACAAACAAACCGAGTGGAAATTCCGGAGCATGTTCGAACCGGCGTTCGCACCAGGCCACGCTGAGCGAAACGGCTATCGCTCCTGGCACAGCGGCGAACCATACCCATTCCGGAAACCGCAGGCCGCCGTACAACAACAACAATACACTGCTCAGGACGCTTGCCAGCCACAACAGGCAACTGGATGCCACGAAGGCGAAACGCAGGCCGGCGGAACGCGACCAGGGAAGCCGCCCCAAAGCCACCATCGAGGCACGCGCCGCCAAAGCAGGCAGAAGCAGCACGCACGTGTTGACGCCAAGTGTGTAAAAGCCGCCATGCCCGATCAGTGCAGCTTGAAGAAACAGGCCGACAGGAATTGCCAAAGCAGCACGCCGACCAAGCACGACGCCGAGAAGGCCGTTGAAAAGCAGATGGACGCTGCTCGCGCCGATGCGAAAATGAATGAGTGAAACAATAAAAAAAACAGCCGTCAACAGGGCGATCTGGGGGATTTCCTCTTCATCGAGTTGTCGACCACCGATGTACAACAACAAAGCCGCGACGATAAAGCCGCC
Organism: Gemmatales bacterium; assembly: GCA_026004675.1. Classification (GTDB taxonomy): domain Bacteria; phylum Planctomycetota; class Planctomycetia; order Gemmatales; family Gemmataceae; genus BPJP01. The sequence goes on along the minus strand of BPJP01000011.1, from coordinate 38,324 downwards.
CAAAAGCCATGGGGCAGCAAGGATGCCGTCGGCTATATGAACACCCCACAACGGGATGAAGATTGTCGCCAAACTGGCATTGGCGGTGCTCATTCAGCGTTTCCGTGAAAATCTCGGTCGACCGACGCTGTATTCGCCGTCTCTTTACTGACTCGGTTCCGTTACCTGTATTACGTTTCTGCCTATCATATAGAGCAATCGAACCACCGGAACGCTACCCGACTCGAAGACAGGATTACAATTTTTTGGAAAAAAGTCCCAAGCACCGCAGCCTGGGCTGAACGACTCTTTGTCGCAAGATGTTGTCCACCTGATGGATGGGAAGCAAAAAGGAGAGCAAGGCTAGCTGGCACCGAAGTTGCTTTGGCTAATCGACTCAAGAGATTTTCCCCCAGATTGGCTGTAATGGATTCGCCGGCGCAAGAGGCGTTGGCTCGACGGACAAGGAGTGGTCCATGAAGAGCGGATTGATAATGGGAGTTTTGTCTCTGTCTTTGCTGATTTCGCTATTCGGCTTTGTCCAGGCCTTGACGGCCGACGCGCCGGTCGAAAAGAGTCATGTCGGCAGGATCGACCAGGCGTCGATGTCTCATGCCGCTGGCCGATTCCGCGCCAATCAGCCACGGCATTGGCGGCACTTGTTATTACGCCATTAGTCTTTGCCAGCGATGAACACGAGCGTGGCAACACGATCCGATTGCGCGAATCACACTGTCAAAACCGTCTGTTTGCTGGTAGCAAAAACTTCATCGAGGATGTTCAGTGCGGCGGCGACCTGCTCGGCAGTGATGCAAAGCGGCGGACAGAAACGAATGGAATGTTCGCCGCACCCCAGTAGCAAAAGGCCTTTGCGAAAGGCGGTCTGGATGATTTCGTCACGCAATTCCGGAGAGGGACGGCGCTCGCCAAAGGGTTGCACCAGGTCGATCGCAGTCATCAATCCGAGGCCACGAACGTTGCCGATATTCGGGTACTTTGCTTGCAGTTCCTGTAGCCCTTGACGTAATTGCTGGCCGCGCTCGTCGGCGTTATGCAGGTATTCTCTTTCCAGCAAGTTGATCGTGGCCAGCGCCGCTCGGCAACTGACGGGATTGCCGCCAAACGTGCTGGCGTGGCTTCCCGGCGGCCAGTCCATGATCTCCCCTCGGGCGATGATGGCGCCAAGAGGCATACCGCTGGCGATTCCCTTTGCCAGGCAGATGATATCCGGCTCGACATGCCAATGTTCGACGGCGAACATTTTTCCCGTGCGGCCCATGCCGGTCTGGACTTCGTCCGCGACAAGCAGGATGTCATAGCGGTCGCACAGTTCGCGCAATGCCGGGAGAAATCCATCAGGCGGCACATGGTAGCCGCTTTCTCCCTGGATGGGTTCGACGAAGATAGCAGCAACTTCTTCGGCCGGCGCCGTCCGTTTGAACAACGTTTCTTCGATCTCACGGACGCATTGGCACGCCGACTCCGTGCACAACTGGCACTGCCTGGGAAACGGCACATGGTGGATATCGGGAACCAAGGGGGAGAATCCTCGGCGGTGCACCGCTTTGGAACCGGACAAGGACATGGCCCCGTACGTTCGGCCATGAAAAGCTCCTAAAAAAGCCACAGCACGCGATCGTTTGGTGTGCCACCGCGCCAGTTTCAGGGCTGCTTCCAGAGCCTCGGCGCCGCTATTGGTAAAGAAAACCCGTTTGGCAAAGTTGCCCGGCGCCAGTTCGGCCAGACGCTGTGCCAATGCGATTTGCGGCTCATAGTAGAAGTCGGTGCCGGACATGTGCAGGAGTTTCTTGGACTGGTCGTGTATGGCGGCGACTACTTCGGGATGGCAGTGCCCCGTAGCCGTGACGGCGATGCCCGCCGTAAAGTCGAGGAACAAGTTGCCGTCGACGTCTTCAATAACGGCGCCGCTGCCTCGCGCCACCACCAGCGGATAGACGCGGGTGTAGGATGGAGACATGTATCGCTTGTCGCGTTCGAGCAGTTCCTGCGCTCGCGGCCCGGGCAATTCCGTTTTGATCGCGGGAACGTTTTCGTTCTCGAATAACCACATACTTTTTCCTCGCACCGCGGTGTTGGTACTGGGTGATGATTGGTCGCGGAGAAGTCGTCGCCTCTCTTGCTCACCCTTCCACGTCCGCTTTCAAACCTTGAGCCATCTTGACTTCGGTCGCGTGGTTGACCGTCCAGGCGGTCTTGTGCGTGACGGTTTCGATCAAGCCGGCAGCGGACGGATGGCCGTTGCCGCTCTTCTTGACTCCTCCGAACGGCAAGTGGACTTCGGCGCCGATGCACGGCAAATTGACGTAGCCCATGCCGTATTCGCATTCTTCGCGGAAGTAGCGCATGGCCCGGTAATCCTCCGTGATGACCGCCATCGACAAACCGTATTCGGTGTCGTTGTAAATGCGAACGGCTTCTTCATTGTTCTGGAAAGGAATCAGGGCCACATGCGGACCGAATACCTCCTCGCGAAGGCAGCGGGCATCCGATCGATGATTCATGCGATAGATGAAAGGCGACAAGTAACAGCCTTTGGCATGTTCGCCATTTGTAAGAGGACCGCCGTCGAGCAGCACGTCGGCACCTTCTTTGCTGGCCAGGTCGTTGTAATAGAGAACTTTTTCCACGGACCCTTTGTGAATGACCGGTCCGGTAAAGTTCTTCTCGTCGAGAGGGTCGCCGATGCGGATGCGTTTAGCGGCTGCGACGAACTTGTCCGCAAAGGTGTCGAACACTTTTTCGTGGATCAACAATCGGCTGGCCGAGACGCAGCGTTGCCCGCTGGTTTTGAAGGCGCTAAGCAGGCTGCAGGTGACCGCCAGGTCCAAGCGGGCATCTTCGCAAACGATCACGGCGCTTTTGCTCCCCATTTCGCAGGCGGTGATGCGGTCGTAATGTTCGGCGGAGAGCTGCTGAATGCGACGGCCAACGTCGTAGCTGCCCGTAAACAAGACCACATTGACTTCCGGGTTGCGAACCAGGATTTCGCCCGTTTCGCCGTCGCCGTGTACCAAGTTGATCACGCCGGGAGGAAAGCCGGCTTCGACGAACAACTCGACCAGCCGCTGGCCGACCGCTGGGGTATCTTCGGAAGGCTTGAAGACTGCTGTGTTCCCCTCGAGCAGACTTGGCCCCAACATCCACAGAGGCACGGCAAAAGGAAAATTCCAGGGTGTGATGACCGCCACGACGCCCCATGGCTTGCGGCGCATGAATGCGTCTTTCTCGGCGATTTCGGAAGCGATGACATCCCCGATCGGCATGCGTCCCGTGCCGAAAACGTACTGAATCATGTGCAAGCCTTCGATCACTTCGGCCTTGCATTCGTTGAAGATTTTGCCGCATTCCCTGGCCATCAACCGGGCTAAGGCGTCGGTTTCGCGTTTGACGATCTGGGCGAGGTTGTCAAAGAGTTCAGCGCGGTGGATTCGGCTCGTGCGTCGCCAACCGGGAAAAGCCAGGCGTGCTGCCGCTACAGCCTGGTTGGCCCGCTCCGCGTTCGCTTTCGGAAAGACGCCAATGATCTCCTCCCAGTTTGCCGGACTGTGACTCGCAAAAGTTTCTCCGTCCGCTTGCAGCCACTCGCCCGCGATCAAGTGACGACCGGTTTCGGTTTTCGAAGCAACCGCCGTGTTCATGATCTTTCTCCTTCATCGAGTCGACGATGCGAACGGGACCAGGGGCGAACCGAAAGAGAGGAAGCAAAAGAAGCCAGCCCGCGCTCATTATAAGGCGGAACCAGAGCAATCACAATCCGAGCCACACGGGCAGGACCACCGAGGACGGAGGTCATGGAAAAAGTTTTTCGGCATTTGACAACCCTCTATCTGGTGGCTGTATAATGGCGGCACGTCTGCACAGACAGGCGAATTCGAACCGTATGGCGTCGGAAGTGTTTCATAAGCCCCCTTTCGTCTTGGAGAAAGCCATGCAGCCGAACGAACCTCATTGCCCCGATTGTGCCGGAGAAATCGATCGACGAGAATTCATCAAGCAGGTGAGCGTGGGCGCCGCCGCGTTAGCTGTCCCCGTCTGGGCGACGCCGCGTGTGCAAGCTGCTCCGAGCAGCAAGAGTCCTGCGGAAACGGCGGTCAAAGCTTTGTACGACTCTTTGACGCCGGAACAACGAAAAGCCGTTTGCTTCGATTGGAATTACATGGACCCGCGTCGAGGTCTTTTGCGGACGCATGTTTCTAATAACTGGCAGATTACGCCGCAACGCGTTCGCAGTGATTTCTACACGAAGAAACAACAGGCGATCATTTACGACATTTTCAAAGGGATTTACAATCCGAAGTGGTACGACAGAGTTCTGCAACAATTGAAGGACGACACCCGCGGCCAGCCTTGGGGCGCCCAGCAGAGCATTGCGATCTTCGGCAAGCCGGGCGAAGACAAGTTCGAATTCGTGATGACCGGTCGGCACATGACGATTCGCGCCGACGGCAACACGGAAAACCATGTCGCGTTCGGTGGTCCCATCTTTTATGGCCACGCCGCTCGAGGTTTCTACGAAAAGCCCGACCACCCTGGAAACGTCTATTGGCATCAGGCTCTGCTGGCCAACAAGGTATTCGAAATGCTCGACAAGAACCAGCGTGCTGAAGCCCTTGTGGCCAAAAGTCCGCGCGAGTCCGCTGTCGGCTTCCAAGGCCCGAAAGGCAAATTCCCAGGCATCGCAGTGAAGGAACTCAATGCCGAACAGAAGCAGCAACTCCAGAAGGTGCTCGCCGCCATCCTGGAGCCGTATCGCCAGGATGACCAGGACGAGGCTATGAGCTGCCTGAAAAAGCAAGGTGGTCTTGATGCCTGCAGCCTGGCCTTCTACAAAGATGACGATCTCGGTAATGACGGGGTTTGGGATAATTGGCGTTTGGAAGGCCCGTCGTTTGTCTGGTATTTCCGCGGCGCGCCGCACGTCCACGTTTGGGTGAACGTGGCCGACGACCCGTCGGTAAAACTGAACGCACGCGGTTGATTGCGGCCAACGGCCACGCCCGGCATGGCCGTCGCCGGGCGTGGCTTCGTTCGGCGCCGCTTTGGCCATCCGAATCCTTGCCAATTCCCTGCCTGGCAGTCGCCACGCGCTTTGCGTGTTTCAGGTGGTTCTCTGTGATGGAATAGGCGTGGCGCTCGCCTTTCTTTACGTTTCAAAGGCCGACGTTCACGGCACGGGCAGTCGCCCTATTCGCCAGGGACAGGTTACGCACCTGAGATCGGCAGGACCCCTTGGCGAAAACAGTAGAAGGGCTAACCTGAGTTTCGTAATTCTTTCTGAAACGTACGTCGTCTGGTTCTGCGTATTTTTCTGTGGAGGAAGAATGTCAGCTTCGACGAATTTGAAGCGACTTGGCATCCTGGTGGGCGGTGGCCCCGCGCCAGGAATCAACAGTGCCATCAGTGCCGTCGCGATTGAAGCCAATAATCACAACATCGAGGTCATCGGTTTCCTCGACGGTTTCAAATGGCTGGTCCGTGACGGCATCGAATGGAGCGATCCGGAATGCCCCTACTGCCGCAGATTGACCATCGACGACGTCAAACAAATCCACCTGCGGGGCGGATCGATTTTGGGAACGTCGCGCACCAACCCTACCCAACAACTCGAGCAAGTGCTGCGGGCTTTTCGGGAAATGGAAATCGACGCCCTGGTGACGATCGGCGGCGACGATACGGCCTATTCGGCGCACCAGGTTTACCTCGCAGCCAAGGGAGCGCTTCGCGTTGCCCACATTCCCAAGACCATCGACAACGATCTGCCTCTTCCCGGTTCGACGCCGACATTCGGTTTTGAAACGGCTCGCCATGTCGGCACCATGCTGGTCAGTAATCTGGCCGAAGACGCCCGGACGACCGGACGCTGGTACCTCGTGGTGAGCATGGGACGGGCGGCCGGCCACCTTGCCCTGGGAATCGGCACGGCGTCGGCTGCCACGCTCACCTTGATCCCTGAAGAGTTCGGTTTTCATCCCGTGCCCATCAAATACATTTGCGACACCATCATCGGCTCTATCATCAAACGGAGCCAAAAACGCAATTATGGCGTCGTCGTCCTTGCGGAAGGATTGATCGAAGCCATCGGCGAGCAGGCACTGGTGGAGGCGATGAAAGCAACCGGCACGCCGGATCGTTATGGCGACATCAAACGAGACGAGCACGGGCATCTTCGGCTTGGGGAGATCGAATTTGGCCGCATGATGAAAGACCTCCTGTCGGTTCAGCTCAAAAACGAATTCCCCATGCTGCAAACGACTTTTATCGACAAAGACCTGGGTTACGAACTCCGCTGTGCCAGGCCCATACCTTTCGACATCGAATACACGCGCAACCTCGGCTACGGGGCGGTGAAATTCCTCCGGTCCGAGCGCGCCAGCCAATCGGATGCCATGATCGCCTTTGTCGATGGCCGAATGCATCTGATGGCCTTCGAAGAATTTCTCAATCCACAAACCAAACGAGCCTTGCCGCGAAAGGTCTCGCCGCAAGGTGAAGCATACGAGTGCGCTCGCCGCTACATGATTCGCCTGGAAAAGAGGGATTTCGACAATCCTGAGACGCTGCGGCAGCTGGCTGCTTCCGCCAACATGGAGCCGGAAGCGTTCCGTAACCGTTTCGGCTACCTTGTTGGCGCCTGATGCCGCCGAGGCGGTCGAACTTGCCGGCCCTCTTGTTTGCTGTTTTCCGAGCGTGTCTGGCAGTCTGAAACCCGTCGGGTCCCTAAAATAACGGCATGCAAGGACACGTCTTTTTGGTAGCACCGGGAAACGAGGGGAACATGTCTGCCAGACTCGATTTGCTAGTGGCTGAACTCAAGCGTCTTGATGGACCAGCCCGACTCGATCAACTCACCGACTTGCTGCGCGCTACCGAAATCAGCTGCGACGATGTCGCCGCCTGGATTCGCTTCGACGACAAACACTACGCTCGGCAACTCGTTCACGGCGACGAACATTTCAACGTTTGGCTTTTGTGTTGGAAAAACGGGCAGCGCTCGCCGATCCACGATCATATCGGTTCCAATTGTGCCGTGCGCGTGCTGCGCGGCGTGGCGACGCAAACGACGTTCGCGTTTGCTGCCAACGGCCATATCGTGGCCATCGGCTCGAACGACATTCGCGCGGGGGAAGTCGTCGCCAGCCAGGATCGAGACGTGCACCAGATTTCCAATTTGCAGCCGGACTCAGCCGATCTGGTTACGTTGCACATTTATTCGCCGCCGCTTCGGAAGATGAATACCTATTCGCTGTATGATCGCAGCCGAGGGGTCGATGTCTGGCGGGAAGAACGCAAGATCATCACTTCGTCCCCTGAAAACAGCGAAATGCCGTTGGAAAGCATGCACGGCTGGGTGACTCCCAACCACCTGTTTTTTGTCCGCAACCATTTCGAAATTCCCGAAATCCAGCGGGACCAGTGGCGCCTGAAAGTTTGCGGTTGCGTGGAGCAGCCGAGAGAGTGGACGTGGGAGGAACTCGACCGTTTGCCTCAACGCAGTATCTTCGCGACGGTCGAATGCGCCGGCAACGGCCGTTCTTTTCTCACGCCCAAAGTGCACGGAGTGCAATGGGGAGCGGGCGCCATCGGCCATGCGGAATGGACAGGAGTCCCGCTTTGCGATGTCCTGAACGAGTCCGGCTTGAGAAAAGAGGCTGTCGAAATCCTGTTTCGCGGCGCCGATGCGGGCGTCGAATCGGACCATCCGGAACGCATTCACTTTGAACGGAGTTTGCCACTTGCCAAAGCACTTCATCCCGATACGCTGCTGGTCACGCGAATGAATGGCGAGCTATTGACGCCCAATCACGGCGCGCCGGTGAGGCTATTTGTTCCCGGATGGTACGGTGTGGCTTCCGTTAAATGGCTGGAGCGCATCGAAGCGATCGACCAGCCGTTCCGAGGATATTACCAGAGCAAGAAATACACGTACCAGGAACGAGGTTTTCACGGATTGCAAACGGTGATCATCGGACCGATGGCGGTCAAATCGGAAATCATTCGCCCCGTCCACGACGCCAGATTGGGGATCGGTACCAACCGCATATTTGGGGTCGCCTGGGCGGGGGAAGAAGCTGTGGAACGCGTCGAGTTGAGTACGGACGGAGGCCGGACTTGGGCCGTTGCCGACCTGATCGGTCTCAAAGCGCCATATTCTTGGACGATGTGGGAGTATTTGTGGGAAGTTGCCGAGCCGGGAGATTATGTCCTGCTTAGCCGTGCTGTTTCCGCCAGCGGACAGGTTCAACCGCTGCAGCATAATCCGTTGCATGGCGGATATAAGATCCATTTCAGCAGGCCGACCCGGGTACGCATAGAAAAGACTCAGCGAAGCGAAGAATACCGGGCGGCGGCAGACGTTCTGTTTTACGACATGAACGCCTTCGCCGAGGAGAACGCCCGTGTGCCGCTCGACGTCGAATTGGAATTCAGCGGCGGCGAGGGAATCTAACGGTGAAATCCAGCCGCCACGCAGGCACTGCTTGGGATGTTGGTAGACAGAATTTTGGACTTGGAGGAGCATGATGGCCGGGCGATTCGACGCAATCATCATCGGCGCCGGCCATAATGGACTCGTAACGGCCTGTTATCTAGCGCGTGCCGGTTGGAAAGTGCTGGTGCTGGAACGGCGCTATATCGTCGGCGGCGCATGCGTTACGGAAGAAACGTTTCCCGGTTTCAAGGTTTCCACGGCCGCCTACGTCAACAGCCTGTTCCGCAAAGAGATCGTTCGAGACCTGAAGCTCAAGGAATACGGCTACGAACTGCTGCCGCGCGAACCAGCCTCTTTTTCCCCTTTCCCGGATAAACGTTATCTTTTGCTCGGGTCCGATAGCCACCAGAACCATCTTGAAATCAGCAAGTTCAGCAAGCGAGATGCCCAGAATTTTCCTCTCTATGAACAGTCGCTCGAACGTGTCGCGCGGCTGATCGAACCGACGCTCGACGAGATTCCCCCCAACGTTCGTCACCCGGGGCTTTTCGATTTCTGGAAATTCCTGAAACTCGGGCGTTCCGCTCACAGCCTGGGACCGGCACTCGGCGAAGCTATCGAAATCCTGACCGGCTCGGCACGTACCATCCTCGACCGCTGGTTCGAATCGGAAGAACTGAAGGTAGCCTTGGCGACAGACGCTGTTATCGGGGCGATGGCAGCGCCGTCGATGCCCGGCACCGCTTACGTCTTGTTTCACCACGTCATGGGGGAAACGAACGGCAAACGCGGCGTCTGGGCCTATGTCAAAGGGGGCATGGGCGGACTGACGCAAGCACTAGCCAGGGCGGCTCAGGACCTCGGCGTCGAAATCCGCTGCAACGCGGAAGTCGAACGCATTCTGGTACGCGGCGGCTGGGCTGTTGGCGTCGCCCTGACCGAAGGCGATGAGTTCAGGGCGCCTGTCGTCGTCAGCAATGCTGACGCTCATGTCACCTTCGAGCGACTGCTCGACCCGGAAATGCTTCCCGACGAATTCCGCCTGGCTATCCGGCGCATCGACTACACCAGTGCATCCCTCAAGATCAATGTCGCTTTGTCCGAATTGCCCGACTTTCTCGCCTGTCCTGGAACCGAGCCGGGACCCCAGCACCGAGGTACCGTCCATATCTGCCCGAGCCTGGATTACATCGAGCGAGGCTACGACGATGCCAAATACGGACGCCCCTCGCAGTTCCCCATCCTGGAGTGCACGTTGCCTTCCGCAGTCGATCCCTCGGTGGCACCACCTGGCAAGCATTTGATGTCCATGTTCATCCAATATGCTCCATACCGATTGCGCGAGGGGACCTGGGACGAGCTGCGCGACGCCTTTGCCGATCGTTGTTTCGACATTCTCAACGATTACGCCCCGAATTTCAAAAGCTCCGTGATCGATCGTCAGGTTTTGACACCGCTCGATCTGGAGCGAACCTTCAACTTGACCGGCGGCAACATTTTTCAAGGAGCGATGACGCTCAATCAGCTTTTCTGTTTTCGTCCCGTTCCGGGTTTCGCGGACTATCGCACACCGATTCGGGGCCTTTTCTTATGCGGGGCTGCAGCGCATCCAGGCGGCGGCGTCATGGGAGCAGCAGGACGAAATGCCGCCCGGGCTATTTTGAAACGCCGCTGAACCGTTTCGTGCTGTTGGTCCGGCATTCCGACAACAAACAAGGTGGCGATTTCCGATTCCTGCCGCCTTTTCTGTCTGCCCATATCATCAAATACAGAAATCGGTCGGACCACGAATCGGAGTGCAAAGTTGTTCGCAGCGCGCTTGCTATTCTTTTGCCTGTGGCTGTCGCAATCGGCGTTCACGCTGGCGATGACCGTCTTCCTCTTGACTGTCGCCCCTCGTGTGCCTTCGTGCCTGGAACTGGTGTTGGCGGGACTTGTTTCGTTCGTGCTCGTCGGGCCGGTTCTGGGAATCGCTGCGGGTCCCTTGCCCAAGAGCTGGCTGCTGGCAGGTTCCTCGGCCCTTTGCTTGTTTGCTTCATTCGGAGCGAAATTGTCGCTTGCCGCCGACAGTATTCTTTTCGGTTTGGCGGCGCTTGGTGCCGCCGAGTATTTTTCCTCGAGTGCTGCCCTCGCCATTTCTTTGAGCCAGCAGATACGCATGCCACTAGGACGAGCTAATGCCTGGCTGGCTTGTGGTTTGTTTTTGGCGATCGCTGGCGGGCTGCTCCTGGTCTGGCAGCCAGTGGGAGCGCAAGTTGATGCGTCCGTTGCGCTGATCCGCCGCGATGCCGACCTCGCTGCGTTTGCTTCTTTGATTCTTTACGGGTTAAGCGGCATGCTCGCCCTCGCTTTACGTTTTGGCGAGGACAAGAGTGGGGAATGCCGCGCTGTCGTCGCATCAACCGACGCCGTGCCCTGGTGGCGCGACAAGGAAAGCCTTGGCTTTGGCCTTGGATCAGGCTGCACGATCGGGTGCCTGGTGGCTGCTCTTGTTCTGCATTCGACTGTTTCCGCACCTGGCTTCGGCGCCACAACGATTTTTTACCTTTTGTCTGGTGCAGCGGTTGGTGCGATCGTGACCGGTATCGAACGGCACCCCACTCGCATACTCGGCTTTGTGCCCCTGGCGACGACGGGGTTGGCCATTTCGTTGTTCGTGCTGGCTGGTTCGACCGCCAAACCGATATGGATTTGGTTGGGAGTTGGTTTTCTTGCCGGCATGATCCATGTGCCTTTGTATGCCGCTTTTGAAGAATGTCTGCCAGAAGACTCGCGCGTCAGCGGCATGGCTTCGCTTCATGCCCTTGCTGCCCTTGTCGCGATGGCAGTGGTCTTCGCTGGCGGGGCTATCCAAGAGCCACTTCATCGGGCGTGGTTGTTCTCCGGTTCGGCTACGATCGCTGCCGTCGTGTCTTGGCGTTTTCTTCTCCGGGATACAGTAGAGATCCTTACCGAAATCCTCGTATGGCCTTTTTATCGGATTCACTGTCACGGCGAGGGTGTCGACCGGATTCCGCGTCGTGGTCCGATCGTTGTGATTGCCAATCATAGTGCCTGGTTCGATCCGATCTGGCTGGCCAAAGTCTTGCCGCGCCGGCTGGTGCCGATGCTCACCAGCGTCTTTTACGACATTCCCGTGTTGCGGACCCTGGTTCGAATTGCCCATACGATCCGCGTCCAATATGCACAATTTCGGCGGGACGCGCCCGAATTGAAAGAAGCAATCGCCACGCTCGATCGCGGGGAAGCGCTTTTGATCTTTCCCGAAGGGCAAATGCGCAAGCAGGAAGATCAGCCTCTTAAGCAATTTGGCCGAGGCATCTGGCACATTCTCAAAGAACGCCCGCAAACCCCGGTCGTGGTTTGCTGGATCGAAGGGGGCTGGGGCAGCTTTACTTCTTATTTCGGAGGCAAACCAACCAGAAACAAGCGCATGGACTTCTGGCGGCGCATCGATGTCGGCGTCAATTCCCCAGAGGTCTTACCAGCGGAAATCCTCGCCGACCATCGTTCCACGCGGGTCTATCTGATGAAAGCATGTTTGTCGGCCAGAAGGCACATTGGTTTGGAACCTTACCCCTATACGGGCTGGATGCAACCAGGAGCCGCTGAAGACTATTCGGAAGGCGAATCCGAACAGCAATAGAAGAGGTCCCTGTCTGCTGTCGCAGTCCTTGTGAATTCATTCTTCGGACCGACATTAATCCAAATAGATGAATTCGTTCAGATTCAACACCAGCAAGCAGAAGTATTCGAGTGCCTTCTCGACGGGGACTCCGTCTTCGTTGTGAAAAGCGCGGATCAGGTCGGCGTTGGACTTGATTTCGTCCTGAGTCGGTTTTCGGGCCAGAGCCAAGCGCAGAGCCAGTTCGACTTGCACCTCGATGTTGTCTTTTGCTTCTCTGCGCAGACGTTGAGCGAAGACAGCTGCTTGTTCGCTCATGAAATCGCTGTTCAACATCGTCAGCGCCTGCGTGGGAACGGTTGTGGCAAAGCGCACCGGGCAGCTGTTGTCGGTCTCCGCAAGGTCGAAGGTCGTCAAGAAAGGTTCGAGGAGCGAACGTTTGACGAAGATATAGATGCTACGGCGGGTTTGTTCTTCGGGCGGCGATCGTCCCCAGGCGGCATCGGGTCTTGACGCCGTCTGCAAGACTGCCTTGGGCATCCTGGTGTAAATACTGGGACCGCCTATTTTGCGATTGAGCGAACCGTTGACGGCGAGGATGGAATCGCGGATTTCTTCGGCACTGAGGCGGCGCATATTGAAACGCCACAACAGCCGATTCTGGGGGTCCTTGGCCAATCCGTGCGGGTCGTCGCGTGATGACATCCGGTAGGTATTCGAAGTCATCATCAGGCGATGCATCTTCTTAATGCTCCATCCCTGGCGGATGAATTCGCTGGCGAGCCAATCGAGCAATTTTGGATGCGAAGGTTTTTGCCCGAACCGGCCAAAGTCGCTCGGCGTGGGCACGAGACCAGCGCCGAAGTGATGTTGCCAGATGCGATTGACCATGACGCGGGCTGTCAAGGGGTTCTCCGGATCGACGATCCACTTGGCGAGAGCGAGCCGTCGCCCGCTGGTTCCATTGGGCGTGGGCGACTGGGGAATCTTCGGCGGCGGAAAGCCGAGCACGGCGGGAAAGCCGGGTGTTACTTCCTCGCCGCGAACGTGCGGATTGCCCCGCTTCAGGACATAGGTTCGTTCGTTGCCCCGCTCACCGATGCACAAGACCGTGACCCCGCCATTGCCAGTCTGGAACTTCTGCTGCAGTTTCCCCAGCTGCTTTTTCGCTGAGAGATATTCGTCATAGCGTTTCTGGCCCAGGAGTTTTGCGCCCAGGCGACGGGCAGCGCCGGCAACGGTCCGGGAATCATCGACAGCCTGAAGACCGACATCGACATACTGGCCGCCGATCGTTTGCCGACAATGAACGGCCAGGACGTTCTGGCCTGTCTGTAAAGCGTTGCAGGCGGAAGCGTCGAGAGAGACGGTCTTGTAATTCGTCACATACCCCTTGAACGAAGCAATCTGGACGCCATTGAGGAAAACCTCGGCATCTTCATCGTGGTGTAGAACGAGGCGAAGTGCCGAGGGAATGTCGGTCAAGCCGAAACGTTTGCGCAGCCAGATGTCTCTGGTGTTCCAAATCGTACGGACGATGGAGCCGGGGGTGCCGCGCCGGCCGAACCCCCCCTGCCCTTCTTCCCATTGGCTGTCATCGAAACCCGGATCGGCCCAATTGTCGGCTGGCTTCTTCAAGGAGAAACGCCACGGCTGGCCGACCTGCCGCGAATCCGCCACCAGCGTCTGCAAGGTCGGCTGAGCGGACGGTTGAGGCAAGCGCGCTTTTTTCATGGCCACAAGCAAATCGCGCTCGAAAGAACGGATCACCTCGGTCAACTTCTTGCTCCGTTGCTGATCGTCACGTGCGCCTTGTTTCAGGGCCAGCTGTTCTGTTTCCGAAAAGTGCCGAGTCGGCTGATCCTTCATGCTCCAGGTGATGTTTTCAAAGAAGGCGAGCATGCTGTAGTAGTCTTTCTGCGGAATCGGATCTCCTTTGTGGTGATGGCACCGGGCACAGCCAATCGAGATGGCGAGCATCGCTTGTGCTGTCGTGCTCAACACTCCGTCGAGATAATCGTACTTCGCCAGCAAACGATCCGCCGGTTCGTCATCCCACAGGCCCAATCGGTAGTATCCGGTGGCAATGAACGATTCTACACTGGCATCAGGGAGTTCGTCACCGGCCAGCTGTTCCATGAGAAAGCGGTTGTACGGCTTGTCTTCGTTGAACGCGCGAACGACGTAATCGCGGTAACGCCAGGCAAACGGTTTGGTACTGTCCCGTTCGTAGCCGTTGGTTTCCGCATAGCGGACCAGGTCGAGCCAGTGCCGCCCCCATTTTTCGCCGTAATGGGGCGATTCGAGAAGCCGGTCGATCAGCTTTTCGTAAGCATCAGGCGAGGTGTCACGAACGAAGGCGTCGACTTGTTCCGGTGTAGGCGGCAGGCCAAGCAGGTCGTAATAGGCTCGCCGAACGAGAACGACCTTATCGGCGGGCGGCGCTGGCCGCAGGCCTTCTTTCTCCAGGCGAGAAAGAATAAAGGCGTCGATCGGATTCTTGCTCCATGCCGGGTTGCTGACTTGTGGAATCGGCGGGCGCACGACTTTCTGGTAAGACCACCATTGGCGATCTTCTTCGGTTATTTTGAATGCTTCCTTGACGACGACTTCGGGTTTGTCGCCGGGCGTCCACGGCAGGCCGAGTTTCACCCAGCGTGTCAGGGTTTCGATTTGTTTTGCCTGGAGTTTTCCCGAAGGAGGCATCTGCAAGTTGTCGTCGCGATAGTGAATGGCACGCAGTAGCAGGCTGTCTTCGGGTCTGGTCAAGGAGACGCTTGGGCCGAGGTCGCCCCCCTTGAGGATGCCCGCCCGGCTGGTCAGCCATAACCCGCCGCGAGCACGCTTCCCTCCACCATGGCAGCGAAAACAGTGCTTTTCGAGAATCGGTTTGACTTCTTGTTCGAAAAAGCGAATTGCTTCGGGTGAAAACTTGGGTTCCTCGGCCCTGGCGAAAATCGGGGCATGCAAAGCCACCATCAGTCCGCAACCCAGCCAGCCAAATGCCGTTTGGAATGCTGCCTTCATGAAATTGTCTCCGTGAGAAATGCCTCCCCAATCGTTGAACGGGGGACGCATGGTGGCCGGATTATTCCAGTGGTGCCTTGTCTATTAGAACCATTCGTTCCGCGTCCGACAAGAGACTCTTCAGTTCGGCCACTCGCTGGGAACGAATCCAACCAACTCGGTCGCCACGATCGCAGACGGCCGTGCGGACGGCAAACCAATCCGGCCGGGCACCCCATAATTCTTGCATGGTCCTCGGCCCAAGCGAACCGGCGAGAGCAATTCGGATCGAGGCGGCCCGGCACCACTGGCAATATGTCGTCAGGTATTCCCGATCGAGCCAATCGAGCAGGCTGGTGCCGTCCTTTTGCCAGGTGTCGATCAAGAGCACGGACCAACGATGTTCTTGGGCAAAAGCATAAACCGCTTCTGGCGATGGAGCGCCCGCACGATGCCAATCGGCATACGCGACGGCCACCGGCCGACACGAAGCAGGCAGCGATTCAGCCCGTTTCACTAGCCAGTCTTGCCATGCCATGCCCGCACAACCGGCCAGTCCCCACTTGACAAAAGCAAGCTCCTCGGAGGGCATCGGCAGATCGTCGATGAGTTCTCCCAAAGCCGCCGAGACCCGGCGCCGCCCCGCTACCTGGCGAACGACCTCGCCGATTACTTCGTCGTCGGCCCTGCCCAAGGATCCACGCAGCGGTTCCTTGACATCGATCACGTCCGCGCCGCCGACAATGGCGTTTTCGACTTCGCCGGGCTGGCGAACGCTGACAAGCAATTGAGGCATGGACTTCGATCCAGTTTTGTTTCTTTGCCTAATAAAGGATACTCGTGTAGACTTCTACCAGGGCGTTTCGAGGTTGAACAGGCGAAAGCGATGAATTCGTCTTTTTTCACCGGTGGAGTTTTCAGCAAACAGCTCGAAGATGGTCGAGAAAGCGCCCAGATCTTTTTCAGTCCCGAAGCGATTATTGCCCGCACCCAAGGAGGAAAAACGTTCACGCTCCGCTATGACGAGTGCGACCTCGAAAT
This sequence comes from Gemmatales bacterium, assembly GCA_026004675.1. Taxonomy (GTDB): domain Bacteria; phylum Planctomycetota; class Planctomycetia; order Gemmatales; family Gemmataceae; genus BPJP01. The sequence continues at coordinate 22,224 of BPJP01000011.1, read as the reverse complement.
GGGCGGAGCCAGCGGCCGCATGGTCTTTTGCCGGAACCCCGATCGCAGTCTGACCATCTTCTGCGAAGACCGCCGCTTTCTTCGCGCTCTGGCGGAAGAAGGCGGAGAGGAGTTGGCTGCTATTTGCCGAGCGCTGCTCCGCCGCCATCACCTGAGACGTTTCCACCACCTCAGCATCCTGCTGGTCTGTGTCGTCGCGCTGATTGTCGCTCTGGTCATCGGTTACTACGGCATTATGGCTGGCGCTCGGGCTGTCGTCCACAAGCTCCCCATGTCCGTCGACGAAAAGATCGGTGCTGCCGCCATCCAATCGATGGACCTTATGGGCGAACCTGTCGACGATGCCGTCGTCACCGATACGATCCAGCAAATTGTCGACCGATTGGCGCCGCATTCAGCGGTCCCGAACGTGCGATATCGGGTTCAAGTGGTTCATGCTCCCTTCGTCAACGCCTTCGCCCTTCCCGGCGGCAACATCGTCGTCTATACAGGTCTGATCGAACAAGCGAAAAGTCCCGAACAGCTGGCAGGCATCCTCGCCCACGAAATGAGCCACGTCACCATGCGTCATGGAATGGAACGAATCGCCCAGTCGATGGGCGTGACCATTGCCACCGAAATCGTGTTTGGCGATACTGGCGGACTTGTCGCACTGGGCGGCGAAGTTCTGAAAACCACCACCGTTAATGCTTATAGCCGAAACCAAGAGGCGGAAGCCGATGCCGAGGGCGTACGCATGCTCCATGCTGCCGGCATCGATCCCATGGGGCTGGTAGAATTTTTCTGCCGCTTGAAAGAGCAACAGGGAGACCTGCCTTCGTCGTTGACGTGGATCAGCACCCATCCCAACCACGAAGCCCGGATCGCCGCTATTCGGCAGCAGCTTGCCCGATTGCCGAAAACAGACTATCGGCCACTCGATTTAGACTGGAACGCGGTCGTCGAACGCGTTCGTCGCCTGCCTCCGCCGAAAGCAATCGGCCATTTTCGCTGACATTATCGTCGGAGTTCGCAATATCAAGGCAGTGAAGACGAATAGACGGTAAAGTGAGGCACGATGGCAAACGCTGGTTCAAGAAACGGCAAACGAATCGACTCGCACGCTGGTAAGGTGAGACGCCTATGCAAGTAACCGTTCGCAATCGCCCTGCTTTCGCCAACATTCATGTGAAAATGGCTCCGGGAGACGTCATTCTCGGCGAAGCCGACGCCATGGCGAGCATGAGTCCCACGGTGCAAATCCACGCCCGCTTCAACGGCGGTTTCTTTTCCGCACTAGCCAAGCGGTACTTCGGCGGCGAATCCATGTTTATCAACGAATTCGTTGCTTTGGACGAAGGCGAAATCGTCTTCACCCAGCCTTTGCCAGGCGACATCGAATGCATCGAACTCAAAGGAACGTCGCTGTTTTTGCAACCTGGAGCCTTCATCGCCTGCGAACCGACCGTCCACCTCGGCGTTGGCTGGGCCGGCTTTTCAAGCTGGATCGGACGGGAAGGATTGTTCCGCTTGAAAGTCAGCGGTCAAGGCCGCGTCTGGTTCGGTGCCTATGGCGGCATCTTCGTCCGGGAAATCGAAGACGAATACGTCGTCGATACCGGGCATCTGGTCGCCTATGAACCGACCATTCACATCAAGGTCGGCATGGCAGGCGGCATCTTCTCCAGTTTCTTCAGCGGCGAAGGGCTGGTGACACGGGTTTATGGCCCCGGCCGAATCTATTTGCAGTCCCGTTCCCTCAGTGGCCTCGCAGCCTGGACCGATAGCTTTTTGTTTATGCATTGAATGTGTTGCCGCGTTTGCCGATGCCATTTGCTTCGTGACCTGCTTTCGATAGGGTTTGCCTGATGAACTTCGAGATCCTTGCCCGACCGACTGCTGCCGTGGCGAAACTGACGCTCGATCAAGGAGAAGAGGTAACGTGCGAAGTGGGAGCCATGATCGCCATGTCTCCCGGCTTGACCGTGGAAACCACGTCTCGAAGCCGTGGCGGCGGCGGTGGCATCCTCAAGGGCATCAAACGCATCTTTGCCGGCGAAAGTTTTTTTCTCAACCACTTCACCGCCAACCAGCCGGGACAAACCTTGATCATCGGTCCAGGGCTGATCGGCGATATCGTTCACCATCACTTGAACGGAACCATGATCGTCCAAGGGCAAAGCTGGCTCGCCTCCGGGACCAATATCGAGATCGATGCCACTTGGCAAGGATTCGGCAAAGCCCTTTTCAGCGGCGAAAGTTGGTTCTGGGTCAAGTGCACCGGCACCGGCGACCTCTTCCTCAGCAGCTTCGGCGCCATTTACCACATCGATGTCGATGGCGAATACATCGTCGACACCGGCCATATCGTGGCCTTCGAAGACACACTCGAATTCCGCATTCGCAAAGCCAACCCAAGCTGGATCGGCAGTTTCATGGGGGGCGAAGGCCTCGTTTGCCAGTTCAGCGGTCGGGGAAAACTCTATTGCCAATCGCACCATCCGCCGAATTTCGGCCACAAACTCGGCCCATTGTTGGCACCACGTTAACGAAAAAGGCCTTCGCCATCTCTCAACACGCTAACGACAACGAGCGGGGACGATTATGAGCCAAACGCCGACGCAATCCACATTGAATCACCGGATCACGATGCGCCCTCACTTCTCCTTGTTGACCGTGCAGCTCGATCCGGGGCAAAAAGTCTATGCCGAGCCGTCCGCCATGGTCTCAATGGACGCCACCATCGACCTCAAGGCGGGCTTGAAAGGCGGGTTCTCGAAAACAATCGGCCGAATGCTCGGCGGCGAGAGCATCATCATCAATACCTTTACCGCGGCTCGCGGTGCCGGCGAAGTCACGTTCGCCCCTGGTACACCTGGTGATATCCTCCACTATCACCTTCAGGGTCGCTCCCTCATGCTGCAACGCGGTGCATTCCTCGCCTATAGCGATGGCGTCGAACTGACCGGCAAATGGCAAGGAGCCAAAGGCTTCTTCAGCGGTGAAGGCCTTATCCTCCTCAAAGCGACTGGCGAAGGCGACATCTTTTTTAATTCCTATGGCGCCATCCTGCCTATTGATGTCACCGGCGAATTTATTGTCGACACCGGCTATATCGTCGCCTTCGAGGATACGCTCAACTATAAAGTAAGCGTGTTGCCTGGCCTTCGTTCGGGCGGCACGATCAAATCATTTTTCTTTGGAGGCGAAGGATTGGTGTGCCGATTTAGCGGCCACGGCAAAGTCTGGGTCCAAACCCGCTGCGTCTACCCGTTTCTCACTTGGATATATCCATTCCGGCCATCGAAAAGCAAATAATCCCCCCCTGCCCCATTCCTGCTACCCACGCTCTGGGTGCCTAGACACACCGTCACCAAACGGTGATTCCAGCGAGCGACCAGGCGACGAGTAGACCGTCATCCAACGTTCGTTCGGAGCAACCGGCCAGCACAGAGGTTTCGCTCTGTCGGCTAGGCCAGGATTTCCTTGACGACGCGTGGGCGGAAAGTCGCTGTCAGTTTTTCTTTGAAGCCATTGCGTTCGAAGAAGAGTTCCTCGTGGTGCAGGCCGAGCAAGTGGAGAATGGTGGCGTGCCAGTCGGCGATGGAGACAGGGTTTTCGGCCGCCGCGTATCCGATATCGTCGGTAGCGCCGTATGTCGTTCCGCCTTTGATCCCTCCGCCAGCCATCCAGATGCTGAAGCCGCGCGGCCCGTGGTCGCGACCGGCGTCCTTGACGTTTTTGTTTGGTGGAAACTGGGCGATGGGCAGCCGACCAAATTCTCCGCCCCATATGACGAGGGTGCTATCCAACAATCCCCTTCGCTTCAGGTCGCGCAACAAGGCGGCGACTGGCTGATCGGTGCGGGCACAAGCGGCGCGGAGGGTGCGGTCGATGCGGTTGTGGTTGTCCCAGATTTGGCCGTTGATGAAAATCTGGACGAAACGAACGCCCCGTTCGACAAGGCGACGAGCCATCAGACAGCGACGGGCGTAGGAATCAGTTGGTTCTTTGCCGACCCCGTATTCTTCCAGCGTTTTTTTATTTTCCTTTGAAAGATCGAGTGCTTCGCTGGCCGACAGTTGCATCCGCGCTGCCAAACCGTAACTGGCGATGCGAGCGTCGAGCTGAAGCTGGTAGGGTCGTTTCCTTTGGTGAATTCGGTCGAGACGAATCAATAGATCACGCTGCAATCGTGTAACTTGTGTTGGTTGTTCGACCTCGGAGTGCAAATTCAAAACGGGGGATCCTTTCGAGCGCAGCCGAGTCCCCTGATAGATGGGAGGCAAATAGCCCGACTGCCAGCTTTGCACGCCGTTGACTGGCAAGCCGAGTGGATCGTCCATGACGACATAGGCAGGCAAGCTCTGGTTTTCCGTTCCCAAGCCGTAGACCACCCATGCCCCCAACGCGGGCAGGCCTGGAAGCAATTGTCCCGAATGGATTTTGAACAAAGCCGGTTCGTGATTCGGATGGTCGTTGAACATCGAGCGGATGACGGCGATGTCGTCGACACATTGGGCGAGATGGGGCATGGCATCGGAAAGCCAGATTCCCGACTGGCCATGCTGTTTGAACTTGAACGGGGAACGCATCAGGCCACCGGCGGATTGCGGCGAAGACACATCCTGAGCGATTTCTTGAAAGATGGATTTGCCATGATCGCGGTCGAGGCGTGGTTTGGGATCGAACAAATCCACCTGACTGGGACCGCCGTTTTGAAAGAGTTGGATCACAGCCTTGGCTTTGGGTTCGAAGTGGGGCGGCTTGGGAGACAGGTCGTAAACTCTCCTCTTTGTCTCGGCAGCCAGCAATCCCGAACTGCCGAACAGGTCGCGGCTGAACAGATAAGCCAGTGCAGCGCCGTACAAGCCGTCGGCGGCGCGCTGAAAAAATCCCCGCCGTGTTACCGCCTGGCAACCACCTCGACCAGCGACGTGTTCCTTCGCCATGGGAGACCTCGTTGGTTTAATCGATGTACAAAAACGCCGCGGAATTCAAAATCGTATGGCAATAGGCTGCCAGCGCTTTTTGGCTGGCTTGTTCCCGGCTCAGCGTGCCATGGTTGAGCCAAATCTCCTGGAACTCCTTGAGGGCGTTGGCGCCGATTTCTCTTTCTTCTTGAGTTGGGGGGCGACTCAACGCAGTCAGGTAAATCCAATCGATTTGGGCCAGAGAGTCATTTCCTGCGGATTGGCGGACCTTGTTGGCGAACGCCTCCGCCCGCTCCCTTACTTTTCCGTTGTTCAAAAGATGCAATGCCTGGGCTGCCACCGTCGAAGTCGGGCGAGCCACGCAATTCGGGTTCATTTGGGGCAAGTCGAATGTTTCCAAAAGGGTCGGCATCTGCGACCGCCTTTGACGAACATAGACGCTTCGGCGGTAACCGCGCGGAGCAGGCAACGGCGTCACCAAGCCATCCCGCCGGACTTCGACCGGATCGGGAGGCCCGAATCGTGTTTCATCCAAGAGCCCGGAGACGTAAAGGATCGTGTCGTAGACTTCTTCGGCATCCATGCGCCGCATGGGCATGCGTGCCAGATAGCGGTTTTCCGGATCGAGAGTATCGAGTTCCGCACTGACGCGGGAACTTTGCCGATATGTGGTGGAGGTCATGATTAAGCGGTGCATTTCTTTTATGCTCCACTTCTTTTCGACGAAAGTGACCGCCAACCAATCGAGCAGTTCGGGATGAGTGGGGGGGCGTACCGGTTCGGCCAAAGTTGGCCAGCGATTGAACGATGCCGTTGCCGAAATGGTGCTTCCAGATCCGGTTGACCATAACTCGTGCAGTCAAGGGGTGGTCTGGACGAATGAGCCAGCGAGCAAGGGCAAGGCGCCGGCCGGTCTTTTTCGCTCCAGGCCAGGGAGGCCGGACTTCAAACGGCGTCCTTGCCGTCCGTCAGAACCGAGATCACGCCCGGACCTACCAGGCGACTGGGCTGCAAAGTATGTGTCGCCTCGGCGAAAGATGTAGGTCGGCGACGGGTCGCCCCGATCCCACAAGGCCCGAATCGCAGGGCTCAACAGCAATCGCCGTCTCCAGTGCGCGGATTTGCAATTGCAGGTCGCGATCGTTTTTTGTTTTTTTCAAGCTTCTTTTTCAGGCGAGCGATTTCCCGTTTCGTTTGGGCGACGTATTCCTGCCAGCGGCGTTTTTCCTCCGGCGAGATGATTTTCAATTCGCGTCGAGGCGTGTTGCCTTTGGTTTGGTTGGCGACCGATGCCGGCTTCAACCAGTCATAAACATCGTAAGCCCCTTTGAATGTCGCCATCAGACGGTAGTAGTCGCGTTGCGGGATCGGGTCATACTTGTGGCTATGGCAACGGGCGCATTGCAGGGTCAAACCGAGAATCGCGGCGCCGAAAATTTGAATCTCATCGGCAACGACTTCCAGCCGTTCGGGCACATAATTGACTACATCGGAACCCGTTCCATCGGGAGCCATGCGCAAAAACCCAGTGGCGATCAAATTATCCATGATCTCCCGGGTGATTTCCGAAGCCTTTTCATAATCGACTAATTCGTCGCCGGCGATCTGTTCGAGGAGAAAACGATCGTAGGGTTTGTCGTCGTTGAAGGCGCGGATGACATAGTCGCGATAGCGCCAAGCGTGTGGTCGTATGGGATCGGCTGATCGCTTTCCTTCCGAATCGGCATAGCCTGCCAAATCGAGCCAGAATCGTCCCCAGCGTTCGCCGTAGCGGGGCGAGGCAAGCAGGCGGTCGATCATTTTCTCATAGGCTCGCGGGTCCTTGTCCGCCAAGAAAGCCTGGACTTCTTTTGGCGTGGGAGGCAAACCGGTCAGGTCGAACGAAGCCCGGCGAAGAAGAGTCAAACGGTCTGCTTCGGGGGAAAAACTCAGGCCTTTCTCGTCGAGTTTGCGCAGGATGAAGGCATCGATCGGGTTGCGCACCCGCTGCCATGCGACCGGGTCCGAATTCGCCGATGCGGTTGGCACGACGGGTTTTACGGGAGGTCGGAACGCCCAGAAATCACGATCCTTATCCGTCACGAGCGGGTCCGGCTCAGTGGTAGCGATGTCCGGTTCAATGTCCACTTCGGGTGCACCCAGCGCGATCCAGCGGGTCAAACGATCGATTTCGTCGTCGGACATAGGCTTGACGCCGAATTCGATCAGTTTTTTTCGAGGCGGCATGTCGCCAGCGTGAATGCGTTTGAGAATCAGACTCGCTTCCGGTTTGCCTGGAACGATGACCGGCCCCGATTTTCCTCCCTTGAGCATGGAAGCTTTGGTGCGCAAATCGAGACCAGCTTCCTGGCGCCGCAGCCCGTGGCATGCGGCACAATGCAGAAGCATCATCGGCTCGATATCATGCTGTGTCACTTCGGGGACTCGTGCCGCCGCGGAGGCGAAAGCCGCACCAGTTGCGATCCATCGGCGGATGGTCTCGACTTCGTTGGGCGAAAGACGATCTTTCTTGCTTGGAGGCATTTTGTTGGCGTGCACCAGTTCCCAGAGCAAACTTTTTTCCAGATCACCTGGAACGACCGGCGGCCCCGATTCGCCCCCTTTCATGATCGTGCTGCGGGACGAGAGGTTCAATTCGGCACGCTGGCGGCTTTCGCCATGGCAACGAAGACACTTGGCTTTGAGAATCGGCAGCACGTCGGTCTCGAAAACAGGTCCCGGTCGGGTCTCGGACCCGGCATGTTGTTCGTCCGACGAACTTGTTTCGGCAGCGAGCGACAAGGCGAGACACGTCAAGAGCCACAAAGCGGGGGTGGCGTTGGAGCGCAGCATAAGCGCCCTCCTTCATACGAGGTCGCTGTTTTTTGGCGTGGTAGTCTATGATATCAACCGGCCGCTGGAATGCAACTTTTCGGCGAAAAAGCCGAAAAGACGATCACGAACGGCCAAACGTCTTGATCTGCCAGTCGACTTGTTGAGCCAATCCGTCGTCCAGGCAGGTTTGGGGTTTCCAGTCCAAGTGGCGTAGCAGTTTGCCGGTGTCGGCATGGGTAGCGCGTTGATCGCCAGGGCGAGCGGGTTCGCGGTGGATGCAGGCTTTTCGGCCAATGATTTTTTCGAGTTTGTGAATGATATCCCAGACCGATGCGATTTCGCCGCCGCCGACATTGTAGGTTTCGCCGGGGATGGCGTCGCATGAGCGGACGGTCGCTTCGACGCAGTCAGCGACGAAGGTGTTGCTGCGGACTTGCAGCCCATCGCCGAAGACCGTGATCGGCTCGTCTCGCAAAAGTGCGTTGATGAAAAGATGGTAGCCCATGTCGGGGCGTTGCCTCGGCCCGTAAACGGAAAAGTACCGCAGAGCGATCACGGGGAGTTGGTGAATCTCAGCGTAAGCGCGGCATAGATGCTCCGCCGCCAGTTTGGTGACGCCATAGGGAGAAATTGGCCGGGTCGGCATCGATTCGTCGCCCGTGGCATACCGGCCATAGACCGACGACGTCGACGCATAGACGAATCGCTTGAGCGAAGGCAAACGGCGGGCAGCTTCGAGCAGCCTCTGCGTGCCGACGATGTTGCAACTTTGATACAGATCGAACTCGGTCCAGCTCCGCAACAAGCCCGCCATGGCTGCCAGATGGAAAATGACCTCCGCCCCTTTGAGATGCTCTGCCAGCGAATCCGTGCGCAAGTCGAGTTCGACCAGCCGAAAGGAGGGGACGTTTTTCAAGCCGGCGAGATTGGCTTCTTTGATGGGTCGGGGATAGTAGGGGATGAAGGCATCGAGGCCGACAACATCGTGGCCGTCGCGCACCAGACGCTCGCAAAGATGAGAGCCAATGAAGCCGGCGGCGCCCGTGACGACACATCTCATACAACGGTCCTCTTGGCAGGAGTGGGGTTGTTTGTGGCCGGCGATTGGCCAGGCGGTGTCCGGGTTTGTTGTTCCCACGCCTGTTCCAGAGCGGCACAGCGTTCCGCCAATTCTGTCAGAACGGCCAATACTCTGTCGTTGAATGCCGACTGTCGCCTGGACAAAACGTCGACATAAGCGATCTTGAAATTGTTGAGGATTTTGCGTTTCAGCCAGCGCTTGGCCCGGGCAAACCAACCGGTGGTAACATCCTGGTAATCGTCGGGAAGCCGATGCAACCGATGAGCGTCCGCAAGCAGGTCTTGCACTGTTTGCGATACGGTGGCTGGCATGCCTGTCCGCCCAACCGAAACCGCGACCGTCGCTTCCACTACGTCGTAAGGGAATGGAGCAACAACCTTGCCGTCGACTGGTACCACTCGCAAGACCATTCGGTATTGCCCCGGAAGACGTGGTGCTGGCACGACCAGGGCAGCGGGGACCGATCTGCCGGGCATGACCAATTGCGGAAGCGGCGTCTCGGTTCGACTCAAAACTTCGCCGACGGAGTCGATCAGATCCACGACGATATGCCAGCGCGCTGGTCCCGTTCCCGTCGCCGGCTGGGTCCCCCGGTTTTCGATCCGAATCGGCACCAGAATGTTTTTCTGTTCTTCGCTAAGGCGCCGCTCGGTCACGCGTGGCACGGCTTCGACCCTTTCACGGAGGATGCGGGGGAGGGGCATCGAGCACGTCTTCCACGATTCTTGAAAATGCGGTTCGCCACGCTACCGGCTCAAAGCTCTTGGCGAGGTTCCTTCCTTGTTGCCGCATTCGTTCCGCCAAAGGCAGCGAAATCATGTGCAGGGCTTGTTCCAACCGCTGGACAAAGTTCTCGATCGACTGGAAATGGCGACGGATGTAAGCCTGACCGCGTTTGCCGCGACGAACCCACTCCTGCGGCTGATGCCAAAGACTGTCAAGCATGAGGGAGAAGTCGTGGACGGCATTCACGATGCCGCCGCCTCCGGAATCGTCGACCAGGTGGCGGAGCACTTCCGACCGGTCATTGACGATCACGGGGGTACCCTGCGCCCAGGCTTCGAGGGTAACCAGCGACAAAGACTCGGCATCCGAAAGCTGAATCAAAGCCGCGGCGCCCGCAAGTACGTCACGCCTGGTCTTCTCGTCGACAAAGCCGAGGTTCTTCGCCCAGGTTGGGATTGCCACGCTTCCTTCAACCCATGAAGACGAATGCGAATCGATCGGGATGCTGCTGGCGGTATTGGTCGGCAAAAGCGATCAATTCAGGCAACCGTTTTTGTGGATGATACCGGCCGCAATAAACGACATAAGGCCGGTCCGTCCCGACAAGCTGCCGGCCGCGCTGGGGATCGCCTTGCTCGTCGCCAACGACGGTGCCAATCACCTGAGAGCCGGGCACATTGATGCCGAGTACGGCTTGTGCGAATTCCTGCTCCTGCGGACTGTGAAAGAAGATACCCGCCGCTTCGCCATATGCGTCGCGCCAAGCTTGCAGTCGCGCTAGGGGTTCGTCGTGGAAACATGGAAGGATGATCGCCTTATCAGGGAATTTTCTGGCGACTTCGCAGGTCAACCGCGAGAGGTAAGGCCCCGCCACTATGGCGTCGAATTCGGCAATCCTCTTCTGTAGCTCGTCGATTAAGGCCGTTGAATGAATAAGCTCATTTAAGTATTGTTCTTCCACTTCGGGTGGTACGATGCCGCCTGCTTCGGTGATTGTTTGAAGCGGCTGGCCCGTTCGGAGCGTTCGTTCCTCGTCGGTCTGAAACCGGTGAATGGTGATGCCGTCGTGAGTCGAACTGACAGCGGGTAATCGGTTTGCGGCGATCCGTCGCGGCGCAGTTAGAGGTCGTGAAGACTTCGACGCGATGGCCAGCATTGGCAAGCGTATTCGCGATCAAGCGCAAGGAGGTCTCCGCGCCACCGACGAAATGGGTGCCGAAGCGGGCCGAAACGACGGCCAGGCGAAGCGGTTTTTTGTCTGGTTGCTTCTTTTGCGATGGACTAACGAGGTCTGTTTCCCAGATACGGCGAAGCTGCCGCACGAGATCATCGACATCGTCGGGAGTAAAGGTCAGGCCAGCATTGCCGACAGTCCCCGGCAATGCGGTCGACCGCGCTGCGACTACCGGCAGCCCGGCCGCCATCGCTTCGATGACCGGCAGGCAGAATCCCTCATGCAGAGACGGCATGACGAACACGTCTGCCGATCGGTAGGCCTCGCGAAGGCGATGGCCGCCAAGCTTGCCAAGGAGATGCAAGCGGTCGGAGACGCCCAATTTCTCAGCCAGTTGTCGGCATCGTTCCGCTTCTTGGGCGTAAGCATCCCCCTGGTTTCCGACGATGACCGCATGAACCGGCGGATACTCGTCGCGAAAAGCCGCCAGCGCCTCGACCAGTAGCGGTACTCGTTTGTTGGGTGCGAGCCTGCCGACAAATAGGAGAATCCTTGCGGACTCCAAACCGAGCCGCGAGCGCAGCGATTGCTCCCCGTCGGGGCCGCTCCAAAAGGAGAGATCCACAGGATAGCCGAGCGTGAAAACCCGCTTCTCCGGCAAACCCGTTTTGTCCAAGACTTCCTGTCTGGTGAATCGGCTATGGGTCAACACCGCATCGGCACACCAGAGCAAACCGAGTTCGTCGATGCCTTGGCGCAACGCGTCGGCATGGGGCAGGTTCCAGAGTTCAGGCGGGGTGATGCCGTGATAGTCGATGATAAGCCGCAGCTTTTGCCGGGCAAGAATCGGCACGAGCTGAAGCAATGAATAATGCTGGGTGAATTCGACGATGACGAGATCGGAGGAGCGTAAAAACCGCCAGCCGTCGCCTCCCGGGTTGTCGGCATCCAGGGTTCGGCAAAAAGGCTCGACGACGGGATGAAGAAAACGGCCATCCTCGGCAAAGACGCGAATATCCGCTCCGCAATCGAGGAAAAAAGCCACCTTCGCAGCTACCTGCGCGCCGACAGCGTCGCCCCAGCAGGCGTTCTTCGTGAGGATGGAGACCCGCATCGTCCCTCCTTGGACAACAGGCGAGTTGGTCGTGAAGATGCGATATGCTAGCACGACCGGCCAAACCATGCAATGTCCAAAGGCAACAAGGAGATACTTCACATCCGAGCACTCGGCAACCAGATGCAATCGCCGATCCTCGAGAAAGATGAGTCTTTCTGGTAAAGCAGGAAGTTACGGAAGGATATCGGGCCAAAACAGTTGGCCTCGAACCCATCGGCATTTTTGTTAGCATACTCTTCTGGTTCAATCCGGTCCGATATAGGGAGCGATGATGCGATTTAAAGATTTCTTTTCCGCGCAGTCGAGACCGATCATTTCCTTCGAGTTGTTTCCGCCGAAAACGGATGCAGCCTTGACGCAACTGCATCGGATTCTTCCCGAGTTGATCGAGCTGCGTCCCAGTTTCATGACGGTAACCTACGGAGCCTTGGGTTCGACGCGCGAACGCACCTTGGAAATCGCATCGCTGATCAAACGGGAATACCAGGTGGAAACGGCGTGCCATTTGACTTGCGTTGGTTCCAGCCGAGCCGACCTCGACCAAATCCTTCGTGACTTTTACGGGGCGAACATTGAAAACATCGTCGCATTGCGCGGCGATCCTCCGAAAGGCGAAGCCGAGTTTCGACCGCCCGCTGATGGCTACGCCCATGCCAATCAACTCGTCGAGCACATCCACGATTTTTGCCAGCGCCAAGGTATCGTGGATTTCGGCATCGCCGTGGCCGGGTATCCGGAAAAGCATATCGAGGCTCCCGATCTGGCTACCGACCTCGCCAATTTGAAACGCAAGGTCGATGCCGGGGCGGATATCGTGATTACCCAGCTTTTTTACGACAATAGCGACTATTATCGCTTTGTCGACGAAGCACGCCGCGTCGGTGTCAGCCAACCCATCGTACCTGGTTTATTGCCGATTCTTTCGGCGAAACAGATTCGGCGGATCACCTCGCTATGCGGATCGCGGATTCCGGAGGAACTGCATGCCCAGCTTGACGCCGCGGATGACGACGATGCCAAGGCCGAACAGATCGGCATCCGCCAATGCGTCCAGCAGGCCAAAGACCTGTTGCTCCGGGGCGTTCCGGGTATCCACTTCTATGTCCTCAACAAGTCCAATCACATGAAACAGATCATGAGTGAATTGCAACCTGTTATCGACCAGTTGCGTGGCGGAAATACGCCTCGTCATGGAGTCGCCTCATGACAAGATCGCAAAGTGATCGGCACACGGGTCGGCGCGATTCTCCTTGGCATTGCTCCACCGGCTTGCTATTCTGCCAGTATGAATAAGCAACGAATCATCTCTGTTGTGGCGTTGGTTGCCGGTATGGTGGGTCTGGCAGGTTGCGACACAGGTGAAACCAGCCGGCGCGAAGAGCAATATCAGACAAGTTTCGCGCCCGCACCCAGCCAGCCGACAGCGAAAAAGACCAAAATCGCCGACGGCATCTGGTTCGAGGTGGAGGGCAAAACGCGCCGGGTGTACGTCGAAGCGAAGGTTTGCTTCCGCGAGCAGGGCTTTTTATTGGAATGCCTGTTGTGCAAGAACGACACCAAGGAGCACGAGTCCATTCTGGTGACGAAAACGAAAGCAAGCCAGATTCATACCGCCTTGCTTGCTGCCGGTGCCGTGCCAGGCAAGCCGGTTCAGTACAAGGAAGTAAAGGATAAGATCGAGGTCATCCCCCCCACCGGGACGCGGATCAAAGTGACGATCGAGTATGAGAAGGACGGGAAAAAGGTTCGCGTTCCCGCGGAGGATTGGGTCGTGGATTTGAAGAGCAAGAAAAAGCTCGTGCACGGATGGGTGTTTTGCGGCAGCCGATTTTATCAGGATCCTGCCGTCGACAAGGTGCCCCGCTACCTGGCCGACGAAGACGGCGGCTACATCTGTGTTGCCAACTTGCCAACCGCCCTGATGGACATACCGGTCAACAGTCCGCGCGACAACGAAAGCCTCGAGTATGGACCTAATTCCAAACTGATACCTCCAGTGGGAACCAAAGTTCTCGTGATCCTGGAACCGGTTTCCGACAAAAACCCGACCAAGAAATAACCGGCGGTCATCCTCAGGTGAGACACAGTCATGATGACGGAAAATATTTTTCAAAAGATCATCGACCGGCAAATCCAGGCGGATATCGTCTATGAAGATGAGCAGTGTCTTGCCTTTCGGGATATCAATCCACAAGCTCCCGTTCACGTGCTGATCATTCCGAAAAAAGTCATTCGCACACACGATGAGATCCAGGAAAGCGACGTCGAGCTGCTAGGCAAGCTGCATTGGGTCGCAGTACAGCTGGCTCGCGAACTGGGATTGAAAGACGGATACCGATTGGTCATCAATTGTCGAGAGCAGGCGGGCCAGACGGTTCCTCATTTGCACATGCACTTGCTAGGCGGGCGGGAAATGCATTGGCCGCCGGGCTAAGGTGCCGCCTCAATTCATTCCTTTCATTCCTTATCTCTTTGGCCGGCTTTTTTTCGCCCTCACGGGTTTCTTTTTGGCCGAAGATTCCTAAGACAGACCGTCGGCAAATGGTTTTTCGGACTTGGCAGAGAAAGGACGAAAATGCAACCGCTGGTCGGTATTGTCATGGGTTCGAAATCCGATTGGGAGACGATGTCCAACGCCACACGCATGTTGGACGAGTTGCAGGTGCCCTATGAAGTACGGGTACTGTCCGCCCACCGGACGCCTGACCAGGCGTTGGAGTACGCAGCGACGGCGGAGGAGCGTGGGTTGAAGGTGTTGATTGCCGCCGCCGGTGGAGCGGCCCACTTGCCCGGTGTTCTGGCGGCAAAGACGATCTTGCCTGTGCTCGGCGTACCGATGGAGTCGGCTTCGCTCAAAGGACTCGATTCGCTTCTGTCCATTGTGCAGATGCCTGGCGGCATACCGGTGGGAACGTTGGCGATCGGCCGGGCCGGGGCGGTCAACAGTGCGCTTTTTGCCGTCGCCATCCTGGCTTTGAGCGAGCCGAAATACCGCGAAGCGTTGCAGCGCTTTCGTGAAGCTCAAAAGCAAAAGATTCTCGCCGAGCCGGACCCGAGCCGGTCCTGATTCTCAGTGAGCGACGTGTCCGTCGGCATAAAGGAAGTTGCGGGAATTCGGATTGCTTTGGCTGCCGTGAAAATAGCTATAGTCGTAGGCCAGCCAGAGTTGATGACTGCCCCGGCGCAAGCGAGCTTCAACCTGTTCGCGCGTCTTGTTTGCCCATATGCTGGCAGGGTATTCGTAACTCAACCCTTCACGCTTGAAGTAGAAGTCAGGTTGCTTCGTCGCAGGCTCGTGGTCGCTGGGGCAGTGAAAAACCTCCATGTTGTTTTCGCAATAAGCCGCCAGTGCCCGATGCAAACCGGGTTTGTTCGGCGTTTGGCTGGGCAACATGGCCGCATCCGGGTAAATGCCATTGTTCGTGTCGAGGTACATTTCAACGGCAACACCGATCTGATGTAGCCGGGAAGAACAACGCATTCGGTCGGCAGTGTTGCGCACCTTTTGCACGGCCGGCAACAGTAAAGGCAGCAAAGCCCCGATGATGGCGATAACGACAAGCAATTCGATTAATGTGAATGCCGATCGGATTCGGCTCATCTGGCGGCTCCTTTCCGTATGTCAATAATTCGAAAGAAATTCGCCTTCCCGTCGTCTAGAATAGCGTGCGTCGAAAATCACTGAGTTCTTCCAAACCAGGAAAACGAATCATGTACTGGCGAGTCGCAATCGTTCTCTTGTTCATACTCCCCGCAGGCTGCTCGCGATTCAACAATCCGGAGATTCCTGCCTCCGCGGTCGAAATGGTTGACATAGAGGTGGCCGACACGGACTGGCCCTGGTGGCGTGGCAAAAACCGCGATGGTCATGCTAGCGATCAGGATGTGCCAACCACCTGGAGCACGGAAAAGAATATTCTCTGGAAAACGGACCTGCCTGGGCGGGGGCATTCAAGCCCGGCTATCTGGGCAAACCGGATTTTCCTGACCACCGCCGATGATCAATCGCAACGACAACAACTTCTCTGCCTCAATCGGCAAAGCGGCACCATCGAATGGACCAGGACGGTTCACGAGGGAGGCTTCATGCGCATGCACAGCAAGAACTCACAAGCTTCAGCCTCGCCGGCCTGTGACGCGGACCGGGTTTACGTCGTCTTCAACAACGATGGCGCGATCGTCGCCACGGCCTATAACCACGACGGCGAACTTGCCTGGCGAAAATCGGTAGGGAATTTCCGTTCCAAACACGGCTACGGCTCGTCGCCGGTGTTGTTCCAGTCGTTGCTCATCGTCGCTGGTGATAATGATCAAGCTGGTTTTATCGCGGCATTGGACCGCAAGACGGGAGAGTTGGTCTGGCGCAAGAGCCGGCCTAATGAGGATACCTATGCCACTCCTGTTGTGGCACGGGTCGCGGGCAGGGATCAGCTGTTGATATCCGGCGCCGGCATCGTGGCCAGCTACAATCCGGTCACCGGTGAGGAGCTGTGGCGCTGTTCCGGACCGACCGCTACCTGTGCGAACACCGTCGCGTTCTTCGACGACTACGTGATCGCCAGTGGCGGCTACCCGGATAAGGAAATCCTCTGCATCCGCGCTGACGGTCGAGGCGACGTCACTGATTCCCATATCGTTTGGCGCAGCCGTAATGGTGTGACGTATGTTCCCTCGCCGGTCTGTCACAATGGTTTGGTCTATATCGTCAATGACAATGGCATCGCCACTTGCTTCGAAGGCCGATCGGGCAACCAACTCTGGAGCCAGCGGCTGGGTGGCTCTTTTAGCGCTTCACCCGTGCTGGTCAAGGACAAGCTGTACGTGCCCGATGAAACAGGAAAACTTTTTGTTTTCAAAGCCGGACGACAATTCGAGCTTCTCGCGCAAAACGACTTGAACGATGGGGGCTTCGCTTCTCCGGTGATTTGCGGCAACCGGATCTATTTGCGCACCCTGCATGCGCTGTATTGCATCGGTGAGAAATCCACGCAATAACACCTGTCAATGAGGTCCACCGAAAACACGACAATCAACGGGAAATCACTTCGAGATTCGCTTTGGCGACGACGAACGTTCGCTCATCGTCGTACTTGAATCGCACGCGCACCCGACGATTGGCGCCCAGAACCGCTGACCGCAACGATCGTGCCTTGGCCATAACGGTCGTGGCGGACAATCATGCCGATGGAAAAATCGCCATCCCTGGCAGCAACCGCCGCCGGGGACTTTGGACGGCGGCGTCTCGGTTCGATGCCCGCTTCTTGCCAGCCCTCGTTGGCGTAATGACTGCCGCCGCGCCATTCATCGATAGCCGGCGAAACCGTCGGCCAGCCTCCGGACGAATCTTCATGTTCGATTTCGTCTCTTGGCAGTTCTTCGATGAATTGACTTGGGCGGGTGTACAGGGTTTGGCCGCGGAATTCGCGCATACGGGAATACGAAAGATAGAGTTCTTCCTTCGCCCGGGTCATGCCGACAAAAGCCAGCCGACGTTCTTCTTCCAGGTCGTCGTCATTGGCGAGGCTGCGTTCATGGGGAAGGATGCCTTGTTCGACGGCAACGATAAAGACGACTGGAAATTCTAATCCCTTCGATGCGTGCAGCGTCATGATAGCGACGTTGTCCTGGGCATCGTCCCAACCGTCGACGTCCCCCGCGAGGGTAATGTTTTCAACGAAATCGGCAATGGTGGCGCCATCGTTCTCTGCTGCAAACAGCCTGGCCGCTGTGACCAATTCCTCGATATTCGCCAAGCGTTCCGCGTCTTGCTGGTCCTTGCTGGCCAACAGCATAGCGCGGTAGCCGCTCATGTCGAGCACGCGGCGAATCAAGGCATCCGGTTCATCGTCGACGTGCTGGTGCAACTGGCGGATCATGCCCGCGAAGTCGCGCAAGCCCGCTGCCGCCTTCCCTTTGATGGCCGATATCTTGTCGGCCTCGGCCGCTGCTTCCAAAAGCGACAGTTCACGAGCTTCGGCATGACTCTGCAAGTGTGCCAGCGACACCTTGCCGATGCCTCGCGGCGGTTCATTGACGATGCGCAGAAAGGAAACATCATCGCGCGGATTGAGCAACAAACGCACATACGCCATGATGTCCTTGTTCTCCTTCCGATCAAAGAAAGCCAACCCCCGGACGATCTGGAACGGAATGCGGTGCTTCACGAATGCAGTTTCGAAAGCACGCGACAGCGCGTTGATGCGCATGAAGACGGCGAAATCCCGATAATGTCTCCTGCCCGACACCACTGCCTCTTTGATCCGACGCGCTACGGCATCCGCTTCATCGAGACCGGTAACATAAGTCGTGACTTGCACCGGTTTACCAATATCGTTATCGGTCGTCAGTTGCTTGCGTTTCCGCTGCCGGTTGTGAGCGATCAAGTAACTGGCCGCCTGCAAGATTCGCTGGGTACTTCGATAGTTACGATCCAAAGCGATGATCCTGGCGTTGGGGAAATCCCGTTCAAAATCCAGGATGTTTCGCAAATCGGAACCGCGCCATTTGTAGATCGACTGGTCGGGGTCGCCAACAACGCACAAATTGGGCTGGTCGATCGACAAGCCACGGGCGATTTCGTATTGTGCCAGGTTGGTGTCCTGGTATTCGTCGATCAAAACGTACTGGAACTGGGCGTCGAGTTCGGCTCGCAGTTCCGCATCGTGTTTGAGAGCCAGAGCGGGCACCAGGAGTAGATCGTCGAAATCGACGGCATTGGCATCGTGGAGCTTTTTCTGGTAGATGGGATAAATTTCCGCGACGACCTGCTCGAAAAAGTCACCGGCTTTGCGGGCATACGCGTGCGGCGTCAGCAACTGGTTCTTCGCTCGACTGATGGCTGCCTGGACGCGATCCGGCGAGAAACGGATGCGATCGAAGTTGGCCGCCTCGATCGCCGCTTTTACAACACGGAGCCGATCATCCTGGTCATAGATCGTGAAATTGCGATCGAGCGAAAAGCGCTCGGCGTAGCGACGCATGATCCGCACGCCAAACGCATGAAACGTGGAGATCCAGACGCGGCTGTGGGGGATCATCGCTTCCACACGCTGCCTCATCTCCCCCGCCGCCTTGTTGGTAAACGTGATAGCCAGGATATTGGCGGGGCGGATTCCCTCGTGAAGCAGATGGATGATTCGGCGAGTGATAACCCGTGTTTTACCACTGCCAGCTCCCGCCAGAACGAGGAGAGGCCCTTCCGTATGCGTAACCGCTTCACGCTGGGCCGGAGTTAAATCAGCGAGATGATCGAACGGCATGATGACCTCCATGTAGGCGGCTCCTGGCAGCAGGTTTCGTGAAATTCTATCGGTTTCTCCAGGACCTGCGAAGGTAAATCCCGAAAAGAAACCGAAAAGTAGCGCCGTCGAGGGAGTTGCTTGATCGTTTCTTGGGGCGGAAATGGCGAAGTTGTCACGCCAACGAACGATGAAAGAAAATCGCCAAAATCCCTTCCGTCTTCCGGCGGTTTACTCTTGAAATCTCCTGGCCGGCTGATACATTCATAAAACAAAATGGGTGGAAGAATTAGAATGTCAAGGTTGGAGTGGTAAGCAGTACAACGCGACGAGGACCGGAATGGCAATTACGAAGGACCGCAAGTCGGAAATAATTGACCAGTACAAGCGCGCGGACTCTGACACGGGCTCGCCGGAAGTGCAGATTGCATTATTGACGGCGCGGATTACCGATCTGACCGAGCACTTGCGCATTCACAAGAAGGACCACGCCAGCCGGCGTGGCCTTTTGAAGATGGTCAGCAAGCGGTCCGGGCTGTTGGCCTACCTTCGCAAGAAAGACCGCGATCGCTACCTGAACGTGATCAGCCGACTTGGTCTGAGAAAGTAGCGTACCGTCGAATCGGCCACCAGGGCGACCAGGCCGATAGCATCTCTCTTGAGGTCGCCGATCCTCTTCCCCGCACTAGCGAGCTACTCCGCCGGTCTGTTGTGAGGAATCTGCCGTGCAGGAGAGTCGTGTCGAATTGGAGCTTGGTGCCCACAAACTCATCATCGAAACTGGAAAACTCGCTAAACAGGCACACGGAAGCGTGCTCGTTCGTTATGGCGACACCGTTACCCTGGTAGCCGCTGTCGAAGGAGAAGTAGACCCGGGTCGCGATTTCTTTCCCTTGACCGTCGACTATCGCGAACGCACATACGCGGCGGGGAAATTCCCTGGCGGTTTCATCAAACGAGAAGGCAGACCAACGACCAAGGAGATACTCACTGCCCGTTTGATGGATCGGCCGATTCGGCCCCTCTTTCCTTCCAACTATTTCAACGAAGTCCAGATCATGGCCGTTGTCCTGTCATCCGACAAGGAAAACGATCCTGATGTCCTGTCGATGAACGGGGCGAGTGCGGCATTGTACCTGTCGCACATTCCGTTTCAAAAACCGACTGGCGCCGTCCGCGTTGGCCGAATCGACAATGAATTCGTCCTCATGCCGACCGCCAGCCAACTGGAAGAAAGCGACCTCGATCTCGTCGTCGCCGGGACGAAAGACGCTGTTACAATGATCGAAGGATTCGCCCGCGAGTTTTCCGAAGAAAACATGGTTCAAGCGATCCTGTTCGCCCAGGACCATGTTCGCCGGGTCGCTGAGACGATCGAGGAATTGCGGCGCCAGGCCGGTCTCGATCCCAAACCGGAATACCCCGCGCCTGAGCCGAACCCGCTGGTCCAGATTTTCCAGGAACGCTTTTACGAGGAATTCAAGGAACGCAAGCAAACTCTGGGAAAGCAGGAACGCGCTGAACGCGTCCGCGAATTGAAAGAACGCATCATCAATGAATTCGTCCCTGCCGACGGTGAAGGAGAGCATCCCAAGGAAAAAGTGCTCCAAGCCATTGAAGCGCTGGAAAGCAAGGTGGTTCGCGACTTGATCCTGGAGGGCAAACGGATCGACGGCCGAGGCTTGAAAGAACTCCGTCCGATTCATTGCGAAGTCGGTATTTTGCCGCGAACGCACGGTTCCGCACTTTTCCAGCGCGGCGAAACCCAGGCTCTGGTCACAACCACTTTGGGTACCGTCAGCGACGAGCAACGCGTCGATGGCCTGGGGGAAGAATACAGCAAGAAATTCATGCTCGATTACAACTTTCCCCCCTTTAGTGTGGGGCGAATGCCGACCGATCCGCGGCCCTGGCCGGCGGGAAATCGGTCACGGCGCTTTGGCCGAGAGAAGCCTGAAAGCCGTCATCCCTAATCCAGAAAAATTTTCTTACACCATTCGCACCGTCTCGGAAATCCTCGAGTCGAATGGTTCGAGCAGCATGGCCAGCGTATGCGGCGGCACCCTCTCTCTGATGGATGCCGGCGTTCCCATCTCCGACCCCGTCGCTGGTATTTCCATCGGGCTGGTCAAGGAAGGAGACCGTTTCACCCTCTTGACCGATATCGTTGGCGATGAAGACCACTTTGGCGACATGGATTTCAAAGTCGCCGGCACAGGGCGAGGCATCACGGGCATCCAACTCGACCTGAAGATCGATGGCATCGACGAGGAAATCATCCGTGCGACCTTGGAACAAGCTCGCGAAGCACGACGGGAAATTCTCAAAGCTATGCTGACCACCTTGCGACAACCAAGGCATGAAATCAGCGGCTATGCTCCTCAGATGCTTCGCATGCACATCAATCCTGAAAAAATCGGCATGCTCATCGGCCCGGGAGGCAAAACGATCAAAGGTATCCAGGAAGCCACCGGCGCAAAAATCGATATCGAAGAGGATGGCACCGTCTACATCTCGCACCAGGATCGCGCCGGAGTGGAAGCAGCCAGGCTCAAGGTCGAAGCCATCACGGAAGAGGTGCGCGTCGGAAAAATCTATGAAGGTCGCGTCACGTCGATCAAGGATTTCGGCGCCTTTATCGAGATTCTGCCCGGCCGCGACGGCCTCTGCCATATTAGTGAACTCGACGACAAATTTGTCGATCGGGTCGATTCAGTCGTCCGCGTCGGTGATCAAATCCAAGTCAAGGTAATCGCCATCGATGAACACGACCGCGTCAAACTGTCGCGAAAAGCCGTGCTGAGGGAGCAAGCCGCCGGCAGCAGTCGAACGCCGAAACGTTCGCCGGGAAATGAATAAACCACGGATTTCCGTCTTTTTTCGGTTACCAGGACTTGACAGCCCGCCAGGTCCAATGGCGGTCCGTAGTCTGTTGCACCTCGTCGGGCGCGAAGCCAATGGACTGGACCAGGGATTTCATTTCATCCAGCGTCAGTGCGGCACGTAACGAGTCGGCAAACATCTGTTGCTGATGGGCATTCGCCGAACCGGCATATGATTCGACCAGACGGCTGACGGCCTGCTCATCTTGGGGTCGAAGCAAATCGCGAACAAAAAGCTGGCCGCCCCGTTTGAGAACACGTACCATTTCCCGCACGACC
>BPJP01000010.1 GCA_026004675.1 Gemmatales bacterium | reverse complement strand
CCTGGTTCAGGTTGTTGACGATATTGATGGTGTTGGCTGCGCCGGTGTCTTCAGCGGTGAGCAGAATCTTGTAGGGATTGGCGCCGCTGCCCGTGTTGAGGATCGACGCCATCACTGGTGCATCGGACCGGTTGATGGCGTCAACCAAACCTTGGAGCGTGTTGTTGGTGCTGTCGATGGTGATCGTCGTGGAGGTGCCGCTCCCCACGGACAGATCGATGGTTCCTTGCATGATTTCGGCATCTGGATCGGCGAACCCCTGAGTCGCCAGCTGGTGGGCCGAGGCCAGGCTGTCCACTGTGAATGTATAAGTTCCGGGCACAGCGGAAGTGGAGGCGACGGCGGTGGCCACTGTCGAATCAGTCGACGAGGTGGACTTGGCATCGAAGAGACTGTTGAAAGACTTGGCCAGTTTTTCAGCCTGGTTTTGCAAGTCGATGAGTTTGCTTTCAACTTTTTTGAAGGCTTCTTGTTCTTCCTTGATCTTGGACTGGTTGTTTTGCAGCGACGTAACTTTGGCGCGCTGGACGGCGAGCATGCCTTGGATAAGCTGCTCGGTATCGATGCCGCTGCCAAGACCGCCAACGCGAATCGAGCCGGAGCCAATCGAAGAAATCGAAGACATCGTTCTTCTCCACCTTCGCGCTGTCCAGGAGTCGAGTCAGAACCCAGGAAGGTTCGCCCGGCGAGCGGCGGGTCCCGCCGAGCGAACCAGAAGAAGATTACCCTCGCAAAAGCTGAGTCAAGAGACCCGGAGCTTGCAGCGACTGCGACATGACCGAAGCACCGGCCTGGAGCAGGGCCTGGTTCTTGAAGAGGTTGGCGGTTTCGGCCGCGAAGTCGGTGTCGCGGATGACCGATTCGGTCGCCACAGCGTTTTCCAAAGCTGTTCGCAAGTTGTTGGCGGCGGATTCCAGGTAATTCTGATTGGAACCGAGCGTGCCGCGTGCGGTCGAAACGGTCTGGATGGCGGGTATCGAGCTGAGTCAGTGCAGTACTGGCGTTGGCCGACGTGGAAACGTCACCGATGCCAGCAGTCAAACCAGTCAGGTCGGTGAAGGTGGCGGCGTAGGTATCGCCGGCATTGATGCCGACCTGGAAGTTGACGACACCCGCCGTCCCGACCGTGCCGTCGAGCAGCGCCGTCTGACCGAATCTGGTTCGTGCGGCGATATCGTCGATGGACTGTTTCAGTTCCTGGAATTCGGCATCGTTGGCAGCGAGCGATTGTGCGTCGTTGACGCCTTCGTTGGCCGAGTCTTCCGCCAGAGCTTTCATCTTGACGAGAATTCGGCTGATTTCGTTCATGGCGGCTTCGCCGGTCTGCACCATGGCAATGGCCTTATCGGTGTTCGAGATGGCTGCCTGCAGGCTGGAAATGTTGGCCCGCTGGTATTCGGAGATCACCAGACCGGCAGGACCGTCACCGGCACGGTTGATCTTCAGACCGGTCGACAACCGTTCGAGCGAACGGTTCAGCATGTTGTTGGTCCGCGACATGCTGTGCTGAGCGTTCAGGGCGGCAACGTTGTTGACGACTGACAGTGGCATGATGGGTCTCCTTTTTCATGAGGTCTTTGGTTTCACTTGGTTGTCGTCTTGTGCAGTTGTTATCGAGCAGGCGCGGTGACTCTTGCCTGGTTTCTTGACCTGACTGAAAAAATCCGGCACAGCCATCGTCTTTGGCGGAGAACTGCCGATATGGCGACTACTTGTCGCAAAACCAGCCTGTCTCATTCGATAAGATTTCGAGTTGCCTGGCACACCACGGTGCGGGGTTCGTTCCCGTGCCCGCCGCACAAAGGCCCAATACGAAAGGAGACTTGCTGTGAGTCGTTTTTCCAAAGCACCACGTAGAACCAGGAAGTTGCCGCGAGTCTGGCTGTGGCTTCTTCTTATCGGAGTTAGCCTGGTTTTTCAGTACACGACGGCATGGGCGGCTCCTGCCGCCGCTGCCGAACACGCTGCCGGTGAACAGCATAGCGCCGGGCACGTCGATCCGATTGCCAAGATTCTGCTGGCGATCGCACTCGTGTTGTTGTTGGCGAAACTAGCCGGCGACCTGTTCGAACGATTGCAGATGCCGGCCGTGCTCGGAGAATTGAGCGTCGGCATTCTCTTGGGAAACTTCATGCTGCTTACAGGTTCGCCGATTCTCGAGTTTCTCCACGCACCCACCGATTCGTTGAGCAGCGATCCTTACAGTCCCGGCGCCATTTTGAAAATGCTGGCAGGAATCGGCGTCGTTTTGCTTTTGTTCGAGGTCGGTCTCGAATCGACGGTAGCGGATATGATGTCGGTAGGCATGTCTTCTTTGCTGGTCGCCGTCCTCGGGGTGATCACGCCTTTTGGTCTCGGGTGGCTGGTCAGTTCGCTCATCATTCCGGATGCCGGCTGGCAGGTTCATGTTTTCATCGGGGCGACCTTGTGTGCGACGAGCGTCGGGATCACCGCACGGGTGCTCAAGGATTTGGGACAGAGTCAGCGTCGCGAAGCACAGATCATTCTCGGTGCCGCCGTCATCGACGACGTTTTGGGATTGCTCGTTCTGGCGATCGTCGCTGGCATCATCCAACAGGGAATAGCCAACCTGGACGTAATGGGGTTGCTGAAGATCATCGTATTGGCCTTCGGTTTCCTGGCGGGAGCGGTGTTCTTGGGAACGCGCCTGGTGGCGCGACCCGTATTCAAAGTGGCCAGCTATCTCAAAGGACATGGGCTGCTGGTCGTCGCCGCCCTTGTCGTCTGTTTCGGTTTTTCCTGGCTGGCCAGCCTGGTGGGACTGGCTCCGATCGTCGGTGCCTTCGCAGCCGGTTTGATTCTGGAAAAGGTCCATTACCGCGAACTTGGTGAGAAAGAAAATCACGAACTGGAGGAAGCCTTGGCGCCACTGACCTCCGTGTTCGTGCCGATTTTCTTCGTGCAAATGGGGATTCAAGTCGATTTGCGCAGTTTCGCGGAACCATCTGTTTGGGGTTTGGCGATCGCCATCACCATCGCCGCCATCCTGGGCAAACAGGCATGCGCCTTTGGTGTCCGTGAAAGCGGTCTGAATACCACGGCGGTCGGTTTGGGCATGATCCCCCGCGGTGAAGTCGGTCTGATCTTCGCCGACCAGGGTCGGCAATTGCTGGTCAATGGTTTGCCGGTCGTCGACACCAACACCTACTCGGCGACGATCGTGATGGTGTTGATCACGACGATGGCGACGCCTCCCTTGTTAAAGTGGGCGTTGCAGAGAAAAGAACAAAAACAACACAGCGAGGAACTCGCACCGGTGGCGGCGGCCAATGGCGTGGCGGAAGCGGTACCCAGCTCGACCAGTTAGGCACCGGCGACACGCGAACGAAGCCGTTGTCGTCGGCTGCCAGTCGGGCAAACTGGAGAAAAAAGTTCGACGGCAACGGCTATAAGGAGAAGTAACTTAAACATCGCTGGGGAAATCGTCGATATCAACGTAAAGAGCGTTACAGTTTCCCTGACTGGCAGGATCGCACCCCAGGGGAGCCGAGAAGAGGTGAAGCGATGAGTTTGAGCCAGTTGCTGCCGGCCATGAATATCAGCGCCTCCGGATTGTCGGCGGAGCGCTTTCGCATGGAAGTCGTCGCCAACAATCTGGCGAACGCGTTTTCGACCCGTACGCCTCAGGGAGGTCCCTATCGTCGGCAAGATGTGGTTTTCGCCTCGGTGCTCGACGAACGGTTGACGCCGGGTCGCAACCGTCCTGAACTGCGACTGGGAGGCGTGCAGGTCCAAGGGGTCGTTCAAGACCCGTCGCCGTTGATACCGGTATTTCGTCCGGGGCATCCCGACGCGGATGCCGACGGTTTTGTGTTGTTTCCTAACGTGCAATTGCCGTTGGAGATGGTGGACTTGATTACGGCCAATCGCGCTTTCGAGGCGAACTTGCGTGTGTTGCAGGCGTTTCGGGATCAGATCGAACAAGCGCTGGCATTGTTGCGATCCTAATCATGGAAGTATCAGGGATAACGCGAGCAGGCTTGCCGCAAGCGGCACCGCCTCTGGCAAAAGAACTGGCGGAAAGCCCTTTCGGCGCCGTTGTGGAACGGTTCATCGGTGGAGCCAATGCGGACCAGGCACAAGCGGACGCGGCCGTACGCAGCCTGGTCACCGGCCAGGCGAACAGCGTTCACGAAGTCGCATTGGCTGTTGCCCGCGCGGAGTTGAGTTTCCGCCTGCTTCTGGAAATTCGCAACAGGCTTATCGAAGCATACCAGGAGATCACTCGCTTGCAGGTCTAACAAAGGGGCGGACGCAGCAAAGAATGGGAGAGACAGCTGCCAGCCGCGGTGGAAGTGGCGGCCTCTTTTTCATGAAGAACGACTTGGATCGGGCCGATTGGCGACTCGATATCACGAAACAATGACTTACGCCGTTGTTGTGACTGGCTCGAGCGGACGACGACCATCAGATCATGGAATTCTTCCAGCGAGTGATCCGGCAGTTTCAACAATTCTGGGAAGGCCTCAGCCTCGCCCGGAAGGTTGCGCTGTCCGTAACATCGCTGCTCGTCGTCGGGCTACTGGTGGCTGTCGGCTATTGGTCGCTGCGGCCCGAATATAAAGTGCTGTTCTCCGGTTTAAGCCCAGAAGACGCCGGAGCCATCACCTCGAACCTCGAATCGCGCAACACGCCATTTCGCGTGACCAACAACGGTTCGACAATCCTGGTGCCGGCCGAGTTGGTGGGGCAATTGCGCGTGGAACTCGCCGCGCAGGGGCTGCCCGGCCAAACAGGCAAAGGTTTCGAATTGTTCGACGAGACGTCGCTTGGAACGACGCCGTTTACGCAGCACGTCAACTACGTGCGAGCTTTACAGGCCGAATTGGCCCGGACCATCATGCAGCTCAAGCCAGTGCAATACGCTCGGGTTCTGATCGCCCGTTCGGAGCCATCGCCTTTCATCCGCGAGCGGAAGCCGACGACGGCAAGCGTCGTTGTCCGCCTGCAGCCCGGCGCCACCCTGGATCGCAGCATGGTGGCCGGGATCGTCGCGCTCGTCTCGCGAGCGGTCGAAGGCCTGGCGCCGGAGAACGTAACCGTGGTCGATGCCGATGGTCGAGTGTTGTCGGCGCCGCCAACGCCGGAAAGCGGAGTGATGCAGACGCAATTGGATTTTCAACGCGGACTGGAAAGCTACTTGTCGGCCAAGGCGGAAGAAATGCTGAGCCAGGTACTCGGACCAGGCAAAGCGATCGTGCAAGTGGCCGCCGATATCAATTTCCAGAAGCTCAGGGAGCGGCGAGAGACGTTCAATCCGGAGCAGCGGGCGGTGACTTCTGAAAAGATCACCAATGTGAAAACGCAAAACCAGGCGACGCCGCCACAGGGAGTAGCTGGCACGGGGTCGAACGTACCTGGTCGGTCGCTGTCGAGCGTTTCCGCTCTGCCGGGATTCGCTGGCAGCAGCAGTTCGCAGGAAGAAACCATCGAGACCGATTACGCCGTGTCGAAAGTGACGCAGGAATTCGAGAACCGTTTTGGCAAGATCGAAAGGCTGACGGTGGCGGCGATGGTGGACTTGTCGGAAGCAGAGAATCTTACGCTGGCGGATGTGCAAGCGATCATTGAGCGTGCCGTGGGGTACAAGACATCGCGCGATGAGATCAAAGTCAGCAACGTCAAGCTCAAGAAGCAGGCTTTGCTGCCGGCCGAGGATGACGAGGAATACCAGCGGATTCAATTCTGGCAGCGGACGGTGGCGGTACTTCGCAACGTGTCATTGGGACTTGCGGCATTGACGGCGCTGATTCTGGGAGTGATGTTGCTCAGGCGATTGCGACCCGAGACGCCGACACCGCCGGCTCAGCCCCCCGAACGCGAACGGATGCGCGAACGGTTGGTTGCTGCTGCTCAGCAAGACCCGCGTGCTTTGGCACAAGTCCTCTCCGCACTCGTGCAACCACCAGAAGCAGGCGGAAGTCCGCCGCCTGGAGCGCCACCTGGGGGAGGCACGCCGCCGACGCCAGCTTCGTGAAGAAGGCGTGCTACAATGTAGTTGACTCGACGCCAACACCAGTGAAAACGCCGAAACATGATTACCGGAGCACAAAAGGCCGCTCTCTTGTTGAAGAGCCTTGGCCCCGACATCACGGAATCGGTTCTCGGCCATCTGCCGCCGAACTTGGCGCAGAATCTCCGCGCTGAAATCACGAAACTCAAGGATTCGCCGGAAGTCGAGGAGCAAATCGACGAGGTGCTGAACGAGATCGAGCTGCTTCTGTCGCGGGCAAGGATCGAGGCTCAAACAGCACCGCCGCCAGCCGCTTCCTCCACACCAGCCGCTCCGCAACCTCCTGCCAGCGAGTCGGAGGAAAAAAGTGCGGAATCGACTGGGAAAAAGAAAAAAAAGAAGCAAACGACCGTCACGGAACTCGATGAAGAAGATGACGCGTTGGCAGCGTTGCGATCCTTGCCTGTGGAACAACTGGCGCGTGCTTTGAAGGATGAAAATCCGCGTACGGCGGTGCTGGTTCTGCAGCAGATGGATGTCGAAGCGGCAGGTGAACTTTTGAAACATTTGCCGGCGAACTTGCGCAAGGCATTGTGCCCTTATTTGGGCAAGAAATTCACCGTGGGCAAACCGCTGGTGGAACGAGTCGCTCGGGCGTTGTTCGTCAAGAGCCAACTTGTCGAGCCGGATGTCGTGGAAGAAACCGACGAGGCGCGTTACCGGAAAGTCGCGGACATGTTGCGGATGATTGACAAGAACGATCGGATGGAAATGGTAGCCGCTTTGGAGGAAAACGATCCGGAGGCTGCTGCTGCCGTCAAAGAGTTCCTCTATCGGTTCGAAGACATCCAGGCGCTTGATGATCGCTCGATCCAGAAGGTTTTGGCCGAAATCGACACCAAGACCCTGGCGACGGCGCTCAAGGAGGCCGGGGAAAACATCCGCGATCGAGTAGCGAACAATCTGTCAGCTCGAGCCCGCGAAGCGTTGTTCGAAGAAATCGAATTTTTGGGGAATGTTTCAAAAGCCCAGACCGAGGCAGCCGAGAAGGAGATTGTGGCCGTTATTCAACGCCTCGATCAGGCCGGGGAAATCGTGATGCAATGATTTTCTTGTAGTTTGGCTCACAAGTTGCACCTGTATGCAGCATCGACAGGGGACAAAGAGGCAAGCCAACTGTAAGGTCTTGAGTGTAAACGGGTTGGAGGCTGCTCGGTTCAGCGAATAGGGAATCGATTCCTAAGCGAAAAGAGGAGCGAAATCCCGACGACGCGGAAAGAAAAGGGAAAGAGAGGGAGCCAGTGATTCACCAGATTGCAATTCCCTTGCACGCCTTCCTGCGGGAAGTTGTCCGGTCTGATACGTGCGGCCAGCAAATCGTAGCGGAGCCTGCCGCGTCGTCCGCGGAGATGGCCGTCGAGCCAGCGGTCGATGAAGGAGCGCTGGCGGCAGCGCAACTATTGGAGAACCTGGCGGACCTGGCGTCGCGCTTACAGCACCAACAGCAACAACGCCTGGCAGAAATGCAGTTGGCTACGGTCGAATTGGCGGTCGCGATCGCCAGCGAGTTGGTGCAGCGAAGCCTGGACGCGGGTGAATTGGGGGTCGAGGAGTTGGTAAGGCAAGCCATTGCGCGGTTCGGTTCCGAACCGGCTCTTACGGTCTGGTTGCATCCTGAAGATTTGGCGTTGCTGCAAAGGAACGGAGCCGAACGCTTGCTCGAAGAGCGACCGGGTCTGCAATTGTTTGCCGACCCGAACCTCGCGCGGGGCGATCTCCGTGCTCAAACGGGGGACAGCGCGCTCTTGTCGCAACTGCAAAACCGACTGGCTGAGATGCGCTCGAACCTTCTGGAGGGGATCGGCGATGCCGTCACGGAACGGCGGCAAAACTCCAGTATGCTTCGTCCATTTCCGGATCGCCGTCAAATTGCATGATCGGATCGCCCCATGGCCAGCGAGAATCGATATCCGTTGCGCTTGGACGTAAACAAGCTGAAGGCCCGAATCGCCGCGCACGATCCTTTTGTTGCCACAGGTGAATTGCGCAGTGCCAAAGGGATCTTGTTGAGCTGCAAATTGTCGGCTGCCATCGGCGATGCCTGCCGGATCATTGCGCCGGACGGTCGCTCTGTCGCTGCGGAGGTCATCGGCTTCAATGAAGGGAACGCACAATTGGTGGCATACGAGCACGGCGAATTCCTGCGACCGGGCATGATGGTCGTGCCATCGAAAGTCGCGGTCCGCGTGCCGGTCGGCGACGGCTTGCGAGGCCGTATCCTCGACGGCATCGGCCGACCGATCGACGACCGTGGCGAGATCGTCGGCTGCCAGTATGTTTGTTCGTCGCCTTCCTCGCCCCCCGCCCTTGCCCGAGCCCGCATCCAAAAGCCGTTTCATACGGGGCAACGCGCCATTGACAGCCTGTTGACCCTGGGGTTGGGGCAGCGCGTCGGCATCTTTGCTGGCAGCGGCGTCGGCAAAAGCACCCTGCTGGGGGAAATCGCCAAAGGCAGCAACGCAGACGTCAACGTGATCGCTTTGATCGGCGAACGAGGCCGCGAAGTCCGACCCTTCATCGAAGATTGCCTGGGAGAGGAAGGGCTGAAAAAGTCGGTACTCGTCGTTGCCACCGCCGATCAGACTCCGCTCATGCGCATTCGCGCTGTCCACACCTCGCTGACCATCGCCGAATTCTTCCGCGCCCAAAGGCAAAACGTGCTGTTAATGGTGGACAGCCTCACCCGATTGGCGATGGCACAGCGCGAATTGGGCTTGGCGCTGGGAGAACCACCAAGTGCTCGCGGCTATACTCCGTCTGTTTTTCAATTGTTGGCCAATACCGTCGAACGGATGGGAAACGACGACCGTGGCACCATGACGGGCATCCTCACCGTGCTCGTCGACGGTGGCGATCTGGACGAGCCGATCTCCGACGCCGTGCGCTCGCTTGTCGACGGCCATCTCGTGCTCGACCGACGGCTGGCGGAGAGAGGACAATACCCGGCGATCCATATCGGCAGCAGTATCAGCAGAGTCGCTAATGACATCATGGATGAAAGGCACCGCAAGGCGGCACGCAAAATGCGCGAGATTCTCGCGACCTACGCCGAAGTCGAAGACCTCATTCGCATCGGCGCCTATGTCAGAGGAACCAGCCCTTCCGTGGACCGCGCCATCGAATTGCATCCTGAAGTCCAAGCCTTTCTGCGACAAGATATCAACGAACGGACTCCGTTCGCCGAAACACGCGCACGCATGGAGCAGATCACGGCGAAATGGTCGTCATAGATTATTTTGGAAACAAACAAAGAGGTGAATCGCCTTGGCCAAACCATTCGAGTTTTCCCTGCAACCCGCGTTGCGCATGAAACGCCACCAGGAATGGCTTGCCAGCGTCGAACAGTATAAGGCCCAGTCGGCGTTTCTTGCGGCTCGAGCCGAACAGCGCAAGCTCGAACAAAACCTGGCGGAGTTGTCTCGCCTGATGGCAGAAGGACGTCTGGGTTTGTCGTGGTTGCAATTCCGGGACCAGGTGGAACTGATTCGGCAACAACTAGACGAGTCCGAACGCGCTGTCGCTATGGCAGCCGACCGTCTTGCCGAAAAAGCAGCCGAACGCAAAAAGCTGGCAACCGATGTGGAAGTCCTTTCTGCCTTGCGGGAAAAACAGTGGCAGGAATACACGCGCGAATTGGCCCGAGCCGAACAAGAACGTCTGGACGAAGTCGGACTTCAGCGCTGGCTTTCGGCTAGTGAATCGGAACGGAGGTAAGACCGATGCGCGGCGTCCTACTCCTTGGCGGGCTGGCCGCTATCCTGTTCGCCATTTCCGCCTTCCTGTCGACGCATCTTCAAGAGCGGGAACGCTCCCTTTACATGACTGGACCGCGAAGCGAGGCGGCCAATCGTGTCGCTGGATCTGCCAAAAACACGTCGGCTCAAGCAAAGAAGAAAACCACCTTGCCGATCGAGAAAGCCGTGCCGACGCAACGCGAACAGTTCTACCGGCTGGTTCTCGATGATCTGGCCGCCGAACGGAAAACCATCGAACAACTCCGCGAACAGCTCGAACGAGATTATGGCCGCTTGCAGCGAGAGATCACCCGACTCGAACAACTAAAAGGAGTGCGCACGTCGGCCGTCCCCAATCGCGGCTCCATAAGAACAACGACGTACAACACGAACGACGACCAGGTGGGAAGGATTCGCGCTCTGGTCGATCAGCGCGATCTGGAAGGGGCGGCGCAGCTCCTCAAGTCCATGCCCGCGCCGGAAGCCGCACGTGTTTTGGCGGAATTGGGCGAACCGGCGACCGCCGCCCTTTTGCTAGGACGCCTGAACCAGTCCTCCGAAAAATCGGGTATGCGGCCCTAGTCTTTCGGCTTCTCCTCGATCGTCTTTCGTCCCGGCAATGGCATCAGCGTTAGAACTGGCATTTCCATCAAAGTTGGCGAGGTCGGCCAGCCGATGCTTGTTTGTGTGTGGTGTCGCGCAATGAACAGGAAGGAACCCCCCATGTCGGTCGCGGAAGTAGTGGACATCAGCAGGGATTTGCTTTATTCGGCTCTGCTCTTGGCGTTGCCAGCGCTGGGTACCAGCCTTCTGATCGGTTTGTTCATCAGCATCGTCCAAACGGTGATGAGTATCCAGGACCAGACGCTTAGTTTCGTCCCGCGCATCGTCGCGGTGGCCTTCGCCCTGGTTTTCAGCATGAGCTGGATGTTGCAGTTGGCCACGAACTTCACCCTGCGCATGATCTGGAAGATGTCGGAGGTGACGCGTTGATCGAGCCGCTCGTGCTCTATTTCGGTCTCGTCTTGGCGCGTGTTGGCACGTTCGTCACAGTCTTTCCGTTGTTCAATCAGAGAAGCCTGCCCCGTTTGGTGAAGATCGGTTTGGCGGTGGCCCTGACCGTGATGTACATGGGCCATTTGGTTCCGATTGCGCAGGTTCCGCAACTCTTGCAGCATAGCAACGTCTCGGTGGTGGCCTATCTCTTTGTTTTGGGTTGGGAAGTGTTCCTGGGAGCTGTGATGGGACTGGCCTTCGGTCTGTTTCTCGTTCCCGCGCAGATTGCCGGCGAGTTCATCTCGCAGGGATTGGGTTTGACGTTCGGCGAGTTGTCAACGTTGACGGGTGAAAGCACCACTGGGCCGTTGTCGCAAATCTTCGAAGGTGCGGCCATCCTGTTGTTTTTCGGCCTCGACGTTCATCATGTCTTACTGTCGATATTGCATGCGAGTTTTGGTTTCTACCCGATCGGCGGTGCCGGCGCCGAGTTGCCGGTCCAGCGTTTGATATTCGGCGCCGTAGCGGCACAGGAATGGGGTCTGGCCTTGGCGATGCCCGTCATGCTTTGTTTGTTCACCAGCCTGTTGATCCTGGTGCTCATGACGAGAGCCGCACCCCAGCTGAATCTCTATTCGATCGGGTTTCCTCTTCAGTTGGCCGTGGGCCTGACGGCGGTGTTGCTTTTTGCGCCCAACCTGGTCGCCAGCATGGTCGGCACGATGGGGAAAGTGAGTGAACTATTGGTTGGTTCGTTTCCATGAGAAACCCGCCGGTCGCAGCCGTGACTGACGGGTTTTCGTGCTGAAGACAGAACTTCTCATGGAAGAAGATTTTGGCCAGGAAAAAACCGAACCGGCAACGCCACGACGCCGGGAGGAAGCTCGTCGCCAGGGACAAGTCGCTGTGAGCGAGGACTTGACGAGCGGCGTTCTTCTCTTGGCCGGGGTCATCGCGCTCTGGTTGCTGGGGCAAGGCATCTCTTCGAGCCTTCTTCGTACGGTTCGTTATCATCTCTACGACCTTCTGCCATTTTGCGGCGGCGACTTTGGTTTCGAGAAAGTGCTGATGCTGAGCTGGGTTTTGCTCCGGCAATGGCTGGAAGTGCTCGGGCCGCTCTTCGTGTGGTTATTTCTCGTCAATGTCGGGATCGGTCTTTTGCAGGTAGGCATCTACCCGAATTTCGAGTTGCTCAGCGCGAAGTGGGAAAAGCTCTCGCCGGCCGAAGGGTTCAAACGCCTTTTTTCCGTGCGTGCCTTGGTACGGGCATTGTTGTCGTTTTTGCGCGTCGGGGTTCTCGCGGCCATTGCCTACTGGACGCTGCGATCTGCCAGCACGCGGATTGCCGAATTGTCGGATCTCGCACTTCCCGTCGCTGCTTCGCAGGCATGGGATGTTCTCGTTTCGCTTGCCCTCTGGCTGGCCTCGGCCATGGCGATCCTCGGCGTCATCGACTACATCTACCAACGCTTCCGCTTTGAACGATCGCTGCGCATGACGAGGCAGGAACTAAAAGAGGAACTCAAACGCGAGGAAGGCGATCCGCTTTACAAAGCCCGCCTCCGGCGGATGCAACGCGAAGCCGCCCAGAGACGCATGCTTCAGGAAGTACCCAAGGCCACGGTGGTGGTCACGAACCCGGGACACCTGGCCGTCGCCTTGAGATACGACCATGGGAAGATGCCGGCCCCTCGGGTCGTGGCGAAGGGGGAAGGCATGATCGCTCAGCGGATCATCGAGATGGCCCGCAAAAACAACGTCCCAGTGATGGAACGCCGAACCCTGGCGCGGGCCCTGTACCAATCGGTCCCTGTTGATGAGCTGATTCCATCTGCTATGTTCTATGTAGTCGCCGAACTACTGGCGCAGCTCTACCGCTCGCGCGGCATCGGGACGATGCCGAGCCGATCGCTGCAGGCGACAGCATGACATTCGAACCCGTGGTGAGGCATGGCCCAAGCTCCACAAGCGACAGATCGCCTAATGCCGCTGCAGGCGCAACGTGCCCTGTCGGTGCTATCGCTGGCCATCCTCGGCATCCTGGCTATCCT
Organism: Gemmatales bacterium; assembly: GCA_026004675.1. Classification (GTDB taxonomy): domain Bacteria; phylum Planctomycetota; class Planctomycetia; order Gemmatales; family Gemmataceae; genus BPJP01. Next base: position 194,881 of record BPJP01000010.1, on the reverse strand, counting down.
GCTGATGCCCCTGCCCAGCTGGGTTCTCGACATGCTCATCGCCTTGAACCTGGGCTTGACGATCCTGGTTCTGCTCATCACCCTGAGTGCCACCCAACCTCTCGATTTTTCCGTCTTCCCGTCCCTGTTGCTGCTCATGACCCTGTACCGCTTGGCGCTTAACGTCGCGACCACCAGGCTCATCCTCTTGCAAGGCGACGCCGGCCACATCGTCGAGACGTTTGGCAACTTCGTCGTGGGAGGCAACCTGGTCGTCGGCCTTGTGGTCTTCCTGATCCTCGTTGTCATTCAGTTCGTCGTGATCACTCGAGGCGCCGGTCGCATTTCCGAAGTCTCTGCTCGCTTTACGCTCGATTCATTGCCCGGCAAACAAATGGCCATCGATGCCGAGCTCAACACCGGCGCCATCGATGAAGCCGAAGCCCGACGCCGACGCGAACGGCTCGTCCAGGAAACCGAATTCTACGGCGCTATGGACGGTGCCAGCAAGTTCGTTCGCGGCGACGCCATTGCTGGTCTGATCATCACCGCCATCAACCTCGTCGGCGGAATCATTATCGGCATGATGCGCGGCTTGCCCATCGAACGTTCGGTCCGCATCTATTCGATCCTGACCATCGGCGACGGGCTGGTTTCGCAGATTCCGGCTCTGATTATCGCGACGGCGTCCGGTATCCTTGTGACCAAAGCGACTTCGCAGAGCAGCCTGGGCGAGGAAATCGGCTCCCAAGTGTCGACCAATCCCCAGCCGCTCGCCATCGGCGCCATGATCCTCGTCGGTATCGCCCTGTTGCCCGGGCTGCCAATGATTCCCTTTTTGTTCCTGGCCGGCATTCTCTATGTCGCCTCGCGCCGTCTGTCGCCGACCGGCCAGGCTGCCGAAAAAGTCATCGTCGAAGAGACCGTGCCAGCTGCCCGGCCGCCAACCGAGGCCCCTCTCGAGGATTTCCTGCAGGTCGATCGAATCAGCGTCGAAATCGGTGCCCGCTTGATCCCTTTCGTCGATTCCAAGCGGACGGCTGGCTTGATCGATCGCATCGGGGGATTGCGCCGCGATCTGGGCAAACAAAGCGGCTTGTGGGTGCCTCCCATTCGCGTGCGCGACAACATCCAGATGGACCCCAATTCGTATCGCATTCTCATCAGCGGCCGCGAAGTGGCACGAGGCTCCTTGCAACCCGAACGCTGGTTGGCGATCAATCCAGGTGGTGTCCACGCCGCGATCGAAGGCCAGGACACCACCGAGCCGGCATTCGGGCTTCCAGCCAAATGGATCGCTGAACACGACCGCCAACGCGCGGAAATGGCCGGCTATACCGTCGTCGACGCCTTGAGCGTTTTCATCACCCATCTCGGGGAAGTCGTTCGCAGGCATGCCCACGAACTGCTTGGCCGCGAAGACGTCAAAACCCTTGTCGAGAAAGTTCGCGAAACTTCTCCGTCCCTGGTCGAAGATCTGATCCCCTCGTCGTTGACGCTCGGCACCCTGCACCGGGTCTTGACATTATTGCTCGAAGAACGCGTGCCGATTTCCGACCTGACACGCATTCTCGAAAGCCTGGCCCATTACGTGCCGATGACCAAGGACCCCGTCGAACTCGCCGAGCGCGTCCGCGTCGATCTCGGACGCGCCATTTGCGATCGCTTCCGCGACGAGAACGGCAGACTTCACGTCCTCGTTCTCGACCCTCGCCTGGAACTCGAACTGCGCCGGTCCGTTCACGAAAAAAACATCGTTTTCGATCCCGCCCGTCTGGAAAAGCTGATGGTTCGGCTGATCAACGAATGGCGTCTGGCCAGCGCCAAAGGGCAGGAGATCGCCCTTTTGTGCGACAGCACGATTCGGCGATCTCTGCGCCAAACCTTGGTCCGATCCCTCCCTGACCTGGCTGTCATCGCTTATCAAGAGGTGCCCAGCGATATGCAGATCGAACCGGTCGCTATCATCAAACCGGATGAACTCGCCGCGTAAGACACCCTTTCGAATCCGGCGCCGCGAAACGAAACGCAAAAGACCATAGACCATTGGTTCCCCTTTGGCAGGAGGTTATACTGCGCGGCAACCGGGTAATCGTTGCCGAATCGAAACAAGGGGCTGTGCGATGCACTGGGTGATCAGCCTGCTCGTTTGTCTCGTCGCTAGCGCATCTGTCTTGGCGCAGCCGAATCCGCACGTGGCGCCCACACCGCCAAGATCGCCAGAGGACGAACGCAAGCTTTTGCATGTGCCTCCAGGTTTTGAAGTCCAGCTCGTCGCCGCCGAGCCTGATATCCAGAAACCCCTCAACATCCACTTCGACGCCAGGGGGCGTCTGTGGGTGACGTGTACCGTCGAATATCCTTTCCCAGTGAAAGAGGGAACGAAAGGCAGAGACACGATCCGCATTCTGGAAGACAAAGACGGCGACGGCAAAGCGGATCGAATCACTATCTTTGCCGACGGTCTCAATATTCCCATCGGCGTCCTGCCGATCACCGGCGGCGCCATTGCCCACAGCATCCCCAACGTCTATCGCTTCGACGACACCGACGGCGACGACCGCGCCGACCGCAAAGAAATCCTTTTCAGCGGCTATGGCTTTCGCGATACGCACGGTCTGACTGGGGAATTCACCTGGGGCTTCGATGGTCGAGTCTATGCCTGTCACGGCTTCGCGAACTCATCGACGGTAAAAGCCCCAGACGGCACCGTCCTTCGCATGCATTCCGGCAATACCTACCGCTTTTTTCCTGATGGCAGCAAACTCGAGCAGTACACCTGGGGACAGGTCAACCCTTTCGGGTTGGCTTTCGATCCTTTGGGAAATCTTTTTTCCTGCGATTGCCATTCCCGCCCGATCTACCAGTTGCTCCGCGGCGGCTACTATCCAAGCTTCGGAAAACCGCACGACGGACTGGGGTTCGCGCCGGAAATGATGACCCACAACCATGGTTCGACCGCCATCGCTGGCATTGCGTATTATGCCGCCCAGCACTTCCCCCCCAAGTACCGGGACGGTATCTTCATCGGCAACGTCGTCACCAATCGCATCAACTGGGACCGTCTGGAACGGCATGGGTCGACATTGAAAGCGATCGCTCAGCCCGATTTCTTGCGAAGTGACGACCCTTGGTTTCGCCCGGTGGACATCAAGCTCGGTCCGGACGGCGCCTTGTACGTCGCCGACTTTTACAACCGGATCATCGGGCATTACGAAGTCCCTTTGACGCATCCGGGCCGCGACCGGGAACGCGGGCGAATCTGGCGCATCGTCTATCGTGGCCAGAATCGCTCTGCCGAGATTCCCAGCTCAACTCGAACCGACTTTTCCCGTGCCAGCGTGCAAAAGCTCCTGGAGGCTTTGCAGCACCCCAACCTCACCGTCCGTGTTTTGGCAACCAACCAACTCGTCGAACGGGGCGGCGACCAGGCCGTCTCGGCGATCCAGAAGTTCTTCCAGGCCAAGTCGACGCCAACCCAACGAGCCCATGGCCTTTGGATTCTCGAACGCACCCATTCGCTAGAGGATCGGCTTCTTGAGCAAGCCGCCAGCGACACGTCGCCCATCGTTCGCATCCACGCCATGCGTGTCATGAGCGAACGGTCAACATGGTCGAAAAGACTCTACGAAGTCGTTGTGCGGAGTCTCAACGATCAAGACGCCTTCGTACAGCGCGGCGCCGCCGACGCTCTCGGTACCCACCCTCGTCCGGAGAATATTCGACCTTTACTCGATTTGCTGCCGCGCGTGCCGCCGACGGATAGTCATCTGCGCTACACAGTACGCCAGGCCTTGCGGAACCAATTGCTGACCCCAGACCACTGGAAGCGACTGCCGCTTGGCGCCGAGCGCGATCGCCGAGCCATCGCCGACGTGGCACCAGCCATCCCATCTCTCGAAGCGGCGCGGTTTTTGGCCCGGCATCTGACCTCCATCGCCGAACCGCATACCAATCAACTTCGCTACATCCAACATGCAGCGCGCTACGGCGACGAGCAGGTATCGGGGCGAATCTTCGAATTCATTCGCCAGCAGAATACGTCCCCCTCGAGCAAGCTGGGGCTTTTCAAGGCCTACCATCAAGGTCTGCAAGCGAAAGGCAGAACCATGTCCGAAGACGCCCGAAAGTGGGCCGCCGAACTGGTGCAGCAACTCCTGAATTCGAAAACGGAAAAGGAAGTCCTGGGAGGATTCGAGGCAGCGGCGCTGCTCCGAGCCAAGGAATTCGCCACGCCGATCGAACGCATGTTAGACAAACGGCCGATTTCTCCCGCCCGACACAAGTCGGCTCTGTCGGCTCTGTCGGCCATCGACCCGAAAGGCTCGATCAACAGGCTGGCCAGAGCGGTCAAAGATGCTTCTCTGGCCCTTGAAGTTCGGGAGCATGCGGCCGAACTTTTGGCCGCTTCCGGCCAGGTGGAGGCCCAGCAGGAATTGATCCAGGCCCTGGTTTCGGCGCCGGCACCATTACAGAACAGTATCGCCTTCGGCTTGGCAGGCACGCGAGCCGGAGCCGAAAGACTCTTGAAGGCGGTGGCGGAGGGAAAGGCGTCTGCACGATTGCTGCAACTGCGGCGCGTGGAGGTGCGACTGCAAAACGCCGGCGTACCTGATTTGAAAGCCCGTCTCGCCGAATTGACCAGAGGGTTGCCGGCCCCCGATCAGCGCATGCTGGCTCTGCTGACAGAACGCCGCCGACGGTTTGCCAGCGCCACCCCCGACCCGAAACGGGGCTTCAAAGTCTTCGAGAAGAATTGTGCTGTGTGCCATCGGCTCGCCAACAAGGGGGCCAAGATCGGGCCGGAACTCGACGGCGTCGGCACACGCGGCCTCGACCGCCTTCTCGAAGACATCCTCGATCCCAACCGCAACATCGACCAGGCCTTTCGCACCACGACTTTAGCACTCAAAAACGGCCAGCTTATCAGTGGCTTGCTCTTACGTACCGAAGGCGAAGTCTTCGTCCTGGCCGACGCCAAGGGAAGTGAGGTCCGAGTTGAAAAAAATATGGTCGATGAACGCGCCGTGGCCCCCATCTCTCCCATGCCGGCCAATTTCGATGAGCAGATCAAAGAAGAAGAATTCTTCGATCTGATTGCGTTTCTCCTGACGCAACGAACAGCGAAAAGGGAGTAGCGCGAGAACGAGATGGGTCTCCACAAGCCATCGCGGTGATTTCTGGAGCGTCGCAGTGTCAGCGCGACGAGGGGACCGTCAACTAACGGTGTTTTCGGTGAGCGACGCAGCGACAGCGTGACGAGCGGACCGTCAACTAACGGTGTTTTCGGCGAGCGACGTGGAGTCAGCGTGACGAGATTCCAGGTCGCGTTTCTTTCATACCGATGATTTGTGTTCTAGAATAACGATGAGCGGCTGGCACGGCTGGCCGGTGCCTCGAGTCTGGAGTGGGTTTCCGAGGATTGTATTGCATGCGGTTGTTGCAGCTGGACCATTGGCCGATCTTATTTATCTGTGCCGGCATGATCGTCTGTGCCGTTGTCGATTGGTGGAAGTTCAAGGTTCCCAATGTGCTGACGTTTCCGTTGATACTGAGTGGTTGGTTGTTGGGTTTGCTGCACGATTTGGGTTTGGCCTCCTATCTTGGGGAGGCAGGCAAAGGGGGGATCGGAGCAGCTGTGGTGGGAACGTTTTTCGGCATGGCCCTTTTGTATCCGATGTACATGATCGGGGGGGTTGGCGGCGGCGATGTGAAGATGCAGATGGCGTTCGGTTCATGGATCGGGGCATTTTACAGTTTGGAATCCGGTCTGACGCTGTGGATCGTTTTGTTTTCTTTCCTGTTTGCCGGTCTGATAGGCGGCGTGCTCGGGCTGATCATGATGATTGTGCGTGGCAAGTACCAGGAGAATATAGCACATTTGCGAGTGATCTTTGTTGATTTGGTGACGCTGGGGAAGATCAGCAAGATTGCCGAGGCGGCGAAGGAAAGACGGCCAAGATGGCATAAACTGCCATATGGGATTCCGCTGTGTATTGGGTTCATCGGGTATTTGTTTCTGGCAGCAACATTGGCAGCCCGGTCGTCGCCACCTGCGAGCGAGTCGCAGCATCGGCGGAAAAATGGGGCAAGTGCGCAAGTTGGCGTGTTGCCCGCGAAATCGTTACAGCCGATTCTCTCGTTACAATCAAAAGAGTTGAAGTTATCGGGGGCTGGAAGTCGAAAATAGGCTTCGGAGAAAGAATTCGTGCCTCTCGAAGCGATCATGTCCTGTGCTGGAACGTTGAAGAAAACGGAAGGGTGTCGGAAAAAGCTGCCAGATCGAGCGACAATAGGCTTGACACCGGTTGGGGTTGAGAGGGTACGCTGGTAAGAACGGCAAAGTTTGCCGAATGGAAAAAGCGGCGAGCGAACCCGATAACCGGAAGGAATCAACGAATAACATACAGGTCATTGTTCACCGAGGTCCGCCCGGCAGCGTCCGGGTGAAAAGCTGAAGGCCGGTGTGTCGCTAGGCCCGAAGCGAGAGGCACCTCTCCAGTAGAGAAAGGCAGCCATGAAACCGAAAACGATCATCTTGATGGGTGTAGCCATCGCGTGCGGTCTGGTGGCGAGTTTTATGGTCAAGCGCTACATGTCCGAACGGGAGCAGAAGGTTTGGGTTCTGGCGGCCAAGTCGCACGTGCCGCAATGGGGGACGATCCAAGAACCGGAGGCGACGTTTGAGCCGATGGAAGTTCCCAAGAGCCAGATTCAAGGGGACGTGATCGGCACGTTGGCGGGTCCGGATGGGCTGAAGGATTATCTGAAACAGCTGAAGAATCGTCAGATCAAGAAGCCAGGAGGCATTACCAAGGGGCAGTTCATTGCCTGGTCGGATCTGGTGGAGAAAGAGAAACAGAGTCTGGACGCCGTTGTGCCCAAAGGAAAGCGTGCCATGGCCGTTCAGGCCAGCGCCCACACGGCGGCGAGCGGTTTGATTCTGCCGAACTCGCATGTCGACTTGCTCTACATTCCCAATGATCGCACAGGCGAACCGGAATACGTTTTGGAAAACGTGAAGGTGTTGAGCATCAACCAGGAAATCAACCGGAAGCCTGACAGGAACGGAATGATTCCGTCAACGGTGACGCTGGAAGTGACGCCGGAACAAGCCAAAGATGTCGGCGCTGTCATCAACAAAGGACAACTTCTCATGACGCTAAGGCCGGTTGGAGACGATTCGGTTTTGGGGAAGAAGCCGAAGAAGAAGCCGGAACCCAAAGTGGAGTTGCCTCCGCCGAAGGTAGAGCCGAAACCGGTGGTTGTTGTGGATAAGCCGAAGCCACCGCCGGAATTCAAAGTGAAGCAGGTGTTGACGAACGGGCAGGACGTGACCATTCAGTATGCGGTATTCCACAAGGAGACGGGTGAGTTTCTCCGTTACGAGCCAGTGACTTCGGAACAGGGGAACAACGTTGCCAGCCGCCCGAAGGCAACACCTCAGCCGAAGACGACGGGTGGCGCTGAGCCGAAAACCGGCGGCCCCGAATCGAAAGAGCCTGAACCCAAAGAACCGGCACCCGAAAAAGCGCCAGCAGGCACGCCTGTGGGCGCGGACCAGTAAAACCTGTGCGCCGGTGCCATGTGTGCCGGTCGGACGACGACCAACTCCATTCGGGAAAAGAGACGCTTTCAAACGGAGGGAATCAGTTGACGGAAGGCTGCTTCCCTCCGACCTGGCCAAAGTTGTCGTGTAGGGTGGTGGGGACGCCCCCATACCCGACGAAAATGTTGCCTGTGGGTGGATCGCCCACTCTACACTTGCCGAGAGGTGAAAGGATGCACCGCAAGAATCTAGTGCCCTGTCGTGCGTTTCTGATGACGCTCGTGTTTGCCATCGGAAACCTCTGCTCAACAGAGGTGGTCCAAGGACAGGAGAAGGCGCCGCCGCCCCGTCCAGAAAAAGGAGGCGCTCGCCGCATTACCAGGACGGAACGGATTTCGGTCGGCGCGACACTACCATTCCAGATGTCGGGAACGCCCGCTCCCGTAATCCGCGATGTGCATAATCCGAATCCTGAGATTCTGTCGTATCGGCTGGCGCCGAACGATCCCAGAACGGTGCTCCTGACCGGTTTGCAAGCTGGGACAGTTCTTCTCACCTTGACCCCTGCGGTCGAGAATCGGCCGCCAGAAGTGTGGGAGATCATCGTTCAGCTGGATGTCACTTACCTGCGCACGCTGTTGCGCGACACCGTGCCAACAGCCAACCTCGAGATCGTCCCCGCCACGCCGAGCGGCGCGACGCCGACCGTTGTCATCTCGGGAACGGTGGCTCGCTCCGAAGACATCGAGCAGGTGATCTCGATCGCCACCGCGGCGGGGTTCACGCCGATCAATGCCATGCGTGTTGGCAGCGTGATGCAGGTGCAGCTCGACGTGGTGGTGGCCACGGTGAACCGCCAGGAATTCCGCAATATGGCATTCGACTTCTTGAGCCAGGGCGCCAATCACATCATCGGCAGTTCGGTGTTCAATGCGGTTCAAGTCGTTGGCTTTACCCGCAACCCCAATCAGCCTCTCCAGTTCCAGTACCAATTCACAGGGGCGCCCAACGCCAACGGCAGCTTGTTTTTGCTGAACAACGAGCAAGAGTTCTTCTCCTTCCTGCAGCTTTTGCGCAACGAACAGTTGGGTAAATTGCTGGCTAAACCGCGTCTGGTGACGATGAGCGGCCGCCAGGCCTATTTCCTGGCTGGCGGTGAACAGGCCGTCCCAGCACCGGGCGGATTGGGGGCCGTCAGTGTCACCTTCCAGCCGTTCGGTACGTCGATCAACTTCCTGCCCATCGTGTTGGGCAACGGAAAGATCTACCTCGAAGTCGAACCGGAAGTCAGCCGACTGGACGCTGCTTCGGGAACGTCGATCGGCGGTACGGTGGTGCCGGGACGTGTCACGCAGCGCGTCCGCACCTCGGTCGAGATGGAGCCAGGACAGACCTTTGTCATCGGCGGCCTGATCCAAAACGAAGTTCTCGCGTCGACTGCGAAGTGGCCTGTGCTCGGAGATTTGCCGTATATTGGTACGCTGTTCAGCCAGAAATCATACCAGGAAATCGAGCAGGAATTGATCATCATGGTGACGCCTCACCTGGTTGATCCGCTGTCGTGCGATCAGGTGCCGAAGGTATTGCCCGGCCAGGAAACCCGCACTCCAGACGATTTCGAACTGTTCTTGGAAGGCATCCTCGAAGCCCCTCGAGGACCGCGTGAAGTTTGGCCGAACGGTCACTATGTCCCCGCCTATAAGAATGGGCCTTCGGCATCGGTCTTCCCGTGCGGCGATCCTTCGGGGATGACAAGCGGTACAGGTTGCGGCTGCGAAAGTTTGCCCAAGGGACTGGCGAACGACAAAACTATAGTTTATCCTGAGAATAGGACTCCGGCGGAACGCAAACAGAAAGATGATCCAAAACGCAACGCACAACTCTTGCCGCCGGTCGAGTTGGATGAGGCTTCGGAACCGGAAATGCCGCCCGCCGGCGCGGAACCGATGGAAAACGGGTTTCCGGAATCACTGCCTTCGGTTTTCGGTCCCGATGGGTTGAATGAATAACTGCGGACGTGTACCGTAGGAAAGAACAACGTCCATCAGGTCGGCTGCGGCGACGACTGCGGCCGACCATCGTTCGTGTCGGGCGTCTGGTGAAACGGTAGTATCCATGCAACGAATTGCCATAGTCGATCCTTCTGATGTCACCCGCGAACCTTTGCGCAACTTGCTCTTGGGTGTCGAGTCCGTCTGGATCGATGCCGAATGTACTCGGTATGATTTCTTCCCCGATATCGTCCAGCAGAATAATCCGGACGTGGCCATCATTTCGTTGGATGCGGATCAGTCCAAGGCGCTACAGTTGATCCAGCAACTATCGGTGAACTATCCCAATATGCCGATCCTGGCGATTAGTGGCCGGGGTGATGGTCAATCGATTCTCCAGGCTTTACGTGCCGGAGCGCGTGAGTTTCTGACACAGCCGGTCGTTCTCGAAGATATGCTCAAGGCGCTCAGTCGTCTGCGACCGGATGCGCAAGAAGGCGCAGGGGGCGGCGTGAACGGGTTGACCATCGCCATCCTTGGCTCCCGAGGGGGCGTCGGTTGCACCAGTATTGCGGTCAATCTCGGTTGCAGTCTGGCCGCGGACAAGAACAATAACGTTGTCCTGCTCGATCTCGACATGGCTCTGGGAGATGCCGATGTCGCTCTCGATCTGGTGCCGACCCACACACTCGTCGATGTCGCACAAAACGTCACCCGCCTGGACATGCAGTTTCTGAAGCGCTCGCTGTGCGTCCACTCGACCGGGTTGTCGGTGTTGCCTCACCCGGTGCGAATCGAAGAGATGTACGCGATTCACGAAGAACATTTGCAGCGAGCTTTGGGGTTGATGCGGGCGGCGTATACGCATCTCGTTCTCGACTTGAGCAAGAGCTTTACGCCAACCGACCTCACTGCAATGCGGGCAGCGGACGAATTGCTTTTGGTTACTCAGTTGGAATTGACCAGTTTGCGCAACACGGTACGCATTCTGATGGGTTTGGAATCGGAAGAGGGGCTGGCGGAAAAGGTCAAGATCATTCTCAACCGGGTCGGGTCGGAAGAGGGGGACATCGACCTGGCCAAAGCAGAAGAAACCATCGGCAAACCGATCTACTGGCAGATCCCCAACGATTTTAAACCGATGATGGCTTCGCGAAACGCTGGCGAGCCGCTCATCCAGTATGCCCCCAAATGCAAGGCGCAGCAAAGTATCATGGGATTGGCCAATGCGTTGAGCGGTAAAACCGCCAAGTCGGATCAGGACGGAAAAAAATCAGAAAAAAGTGGCGGCTGGTTCAGCTGGGGGAGAAAATAAATTTTCTCATCTGAATTTGGGTGGGAAGGTCTCAAACTCGAGGTAAGCACACATGTCTCGCCTTTCACGCGGTTTAACTGGTCTGGGGAGCATCAGTCGACACGGCAGCAGCGCTAGCCAAAGCGTTGCCGCCAACGACCGCATGCAAGCCAACAAAACGTTCGAAGAACTCAAACGCGTTATCCACAGCAAGCTCATCGACAAGCTCGACCTCTCCAAGGTCAGCGACTTGGAAGCCGATACCCTTAGACGCGAAATCCGACTGGTCGTCGAAAGACTTTGCGACACGGAGAATCCGCTCCTGAACCGCATGGAGCGCGAACGCCTGGTCGAAGAAGTGCTCGACGAAACCTTCGGCTTCGGCCCGCTGGAGATGCTCCTGAAAGATCCGACAATCAGCGATATTCTCATCAACGGTCCGAACAAGATTTACGTCGAACGTCGCGGCAAAATGGAAAAAAGCGACGTCAAATTCCGCGACAATGATCACCTCATGCAAATCATCGACCGCATCGTCTCCAAAGTGGGGCGGCGCGTGGACGAAACCTCGCCAATGGTCGATGCCCGTCTGCCCGACGGCTCCCGTTTCAACGCCATCATCCCGCCGCTGGCCCTCGACGGAGCCTCCGTAAGTATCCGGCGGTTCGGCAGCAATCCGCTCAAGCTCGAGGACCTGCTCAATTACAAAGCGTTCACCCCCGAAATGGCGATGTTGATGGAAGCCTGCATCAAGGCCAGATTGAACATCGTCATCAGCGGCGGCACCGGTAGCGGCAAGACGACTCTGCTCAATACGCTATCGAGTTTCATCCCGCATGACGAGCGTATTATCACCATCGAAGACGCCGCCGAATTGCAGCTTCAACAAGACCACGTGGTCCGCCTGGAAACGCGACCGCCCAATATCGAAGGCAAAGGTGCGGTGACGACACGCGACCTGGTGCGCAATGCTTTGCGTATGCGTCCGGAACGGATCATCATCGGCGAATGCCGGGGTCCGGAAGCACTGGATATGTTGCAGGCCATGAACACCGGTCATGCCGGTTCCATGACGACTCTCCACGCCAACTCGCCGCGCGACGCCCAGGCTCGTTTGGAAACGATGATCATGATGGCGGGTTTTGAATTGCCGGTTCGTGCCATGCGGCAACAAATCGCATCCGCCGTCGATGTCATCATCCAGGCCAACCGGTTGCAGGGCGGGCCGCGAAAAATTCTCAGCATCACCGAAGTGATGGGCATGGAACAGGATATTATTGTGATGCAGGAAATCTTCCGCTACCGGCAGATGGGTATCGATCAAAATGGCCGGGCGGTTGGACAGTTCGAAGCCACGGGGGTACGACCTGGCTTCGTGAATCGAATCGAAGCGGCTGGCATCAAGCTGCCGTCCAACTTGTTCCAGGAACGCGTGCTGCTTCGCGACTAGTTTTTCGAGCGGGCAGCTGTGTGCTATGCTAGGAGAGAAATCATTTCGCCACGCCGAGCCTAACCACAGGTGTTGTCATGGATATCATCGTACTGTTGCCCTTGATCATCGCCATTGCCGTTGCGGGAATCCTGGCATTTGTTTTGCGCGGGTCGGGCAGCAAACAAGCAGCGACCCGGCTTGACATCCTCGTTGGCAAAAAGCGCACCGATTCGACGCAGGAAATCCTCCTCAAAAAAGCATACGAGGCGGATAAGAGCAAAATCATCGAAGCATTCACTGGGCTAATGCCCAATTTCCCGCGCTTTTTCGAACAAGCCGATGCCAAAATTCCGCCTTCCTACCTGTTCATCATCGGAGCGATCCTGGGCGGCCTCGGCCTGTTGATGAGCTGGTTGATGCAGGTGCCGATTTTCTTTGCCCCCCTTTCGGGGTTGGTCCTGTTCAGCCTGCCGTTCATTTGGCTTTGGAACAAACGCCGGGTCCGCTTGAATATGTTTGCGGCTCAACTGTGCGATGCTTTGGAGTTGATCGCTCGTGCCTTGCGTGCCGGGCATTCGCTGGCAGCAGGCATACACGTTGTCGGCGAAGAAATGCCTTCGCCCATTGCTGACGAATTCAACCGGGTTTACGAGGAACAAAACCTCGGTATTCCCCTGGAAGAGGCCATGCGCAGCATGTGCGATCGCGTGCCGAATCTGGATTTGAAATTCTTTGTCACGGCAGTCGCTATTCAGAGGCAAACGGGCGGCGACCTCGCCGAGATTCTCGACAAGATCGGGCATTTGATTCGCGAACGTTACAAGATTCTCGGTCAGGTGAAAGCCTTGACTGCTGAAGGCCGACTCAGCGGCATCGTGCTGATCGCCTTGCCGTTTGTGATGTTTCTGGTGATGCTGCATATGAAGCCGGACTACATCAGTGAGCTGTGGAATACCGAGTTGGGCCTCAAGATGAGTATCGGAGCACTGATCATGCAACTGGTCGGTGCCATTTTCATCAAGAAGATCGTGGACATTAAAGTATAAGCGGTTGGCGAATGTGCCGACTTCAGGGGGTGCATCGTGGCTGATCTTGCTCCAATTCTGGTTTTCTTCGCGGTGGTCGCTGGTATATGGGGTTTGCTCTCTTTCATTTCGCAGCGCAACGCCCGTATCCAAGAGCGCTTGGCTCGTCACAGCCGACCGCAATCGCTGGTAGAAATCGAAGACCCCAAAGCCGTGAAGAAGACCGAGCGCTTCCAAGGGCTGACGGAAATGGCCAAGTCCATTTCCGAGCCTATGATGCCCAAATCGGAGGGGGAACAATCCGAGTTAAAAATCAAGTTAGCCAACGCTGGATTCCGAAGTGAATCAGCAGCGGCAGTTTATTCCGGTCTAAGGCTTCTGTTTTTGGTCGTGTTCTTCCTGATCGCCCTCGGCGTCGTCATCCCGATGGAAGGCACGATGCTGACGAAGGTTCAATGGCTGGTGGGCATTACTGGCGTAGGTTTTTATCTCCCTACGTTGGGCTTGTGGTACCTGCGGAGCAAGAGACAACAGGAAATCTTCCTGTCCTTGCCCGACGTTCTCGACCTGATGGTGGTGTGCGTCGAGGCGGGTTTGGGTTTGGACGCGGCCATGCGAAAAGTTTGCGACGAAATGAAGGATGTGCACAAAGTTCTGTGCGATGAGTTGCAGTTGGCCAATTTCCAACTGCAAATGGGCCGCCCAAAACGCGAAGTCTTGCATGATCTCGGTGTGAGGACCGGCGTCGACGATGTGCGCAGCCTGGCTGCCATCCTGATTCAAGCCGACCGATTCGGCTCGAGCGTCGCCCAGGCGCTCCGCGTGCAGTCGGAGTCGATGCGTACCCGCCGTCGTCAGATTGCCGAGGAAAAAGCGGCCAAGACGGCAGTACAAATGCTGTTCCCGCTGATTCTGTTTATCTTCCCCGGCATCTTTGTCGTTCTGGTCGGACCCGCTGCTGTTCAGATCGCCCGCGAAATGCTCAAAAAATAAACTCGATTTCGGAGTCGGGCAGAGCGGCCGACTCCACTGTTTTAACCATGGAGAACAGGGATGAAAGGATTCATCAAAAACGCCCTGGGAATGGCTGCGGCGACCGGGGCAATCTGGTTTGCGTCCGGCTGCGGACCACAATACCACAACGTTGTCGATCCATGTTATCCAGAACGGTATAACAACATGGCTCGCCAAGAAGTCAACGAAGGATTCGCTCGACAGATTCAGAATGGCCACATTTTGGATCAAACAGTATGGAATAGTGACTTCCGCCGAGGCACGGCGGAATTGGCCGGACCAGGCATGCAACGCCTCAACTATATTGTCCGCCGACGCCCTCAGCCCAACACGACCGTCTATGTGCAAACTGCCCAGGACGTGCGTTACGATCCACAGAATCCAGACGCATTCGTCGAAATGCGCAACACTCTGGATCGACAGCGGATTGAAGCCGTCCGGAACTACCTGGAAGCGGCTTCCGCAGGACGCAACCTGAACTTCAACGTAGTTTTGCATGATCCGGCTGCGCCCGACATGAACGGCGCCTTTATGCAGCAACAGATGCGAACCATACGGTTCAACCCGACACCACAGGGCACGATCCCGATTCGGACGGCGGCTACGGGTGCGGGTGGAACGTAAGATCGACAATATGCTGGTTTCCCAAGCACAGGCGTCAGGAGCCGATCCTGGCGCCTCGTTGCCAAAGCGAAACAACCCATGAGCCGATATTCGTACTTTCTGGTTTGCTTCACCATTGCCTCGCTTTTGGGGCTTGCCTTTCTCGCCTCTCCGGTCCGGGCCGATCTCACTGCTTCATCTTTCGACTTGGCCACAGCTTGCCAGCCAGCACACTCCTGGGAAATCCAAACATCTTCTATGGTTGCAGCGGGCTTCTTCGAGCGACTTTATGAGTCGCTGCATGATTCATTGATGGGGTCCAAAAGCCGAATGCTGCAATTCGGGTTTGTCATGATGGCTATCGCACTTTGGATAATCTGGTGGAGAAAGTAGCACCCAGTCGGGTTCAAGGAGTTCATCAACATGATCCGCACCGCGAAACAGTCCGATTTGGAATGGGAAGGCGCGAATTTGCCCGAAGCTCCCAGTGCACCGGAAACGCTTCAAGAGGCAGGGCTGTCGCTGGGATTCATGAATGATATGATCCTGCGCTCGCTCTACACGATGGGAGCGATGCTGGGGATGGACCTGGCCCGCTTGTTGAAACTCCCCTTCAAGGTGATTGAAGAACCGCTCAACTTCCTGAAACAGGAGAAGTGTTTGGAAGTGACAGGCGGCGACCTGATCGGCCGAGTGAGCTACCGCTATAATTTGACCGATCTTGGCCGTAAACGCGCCCAGGACGCCATGGAGTTGTGCGGCTACGTCGGCCCGGCCCCGGTGCCGCTCGAAGATTACGTCGAGCAATGTTACCGCCAGGCTGTTACGGGAATCAATTGCACGCCTGAAGCCCTGCGGGCCGCGCTTTCCCATCTCGTGTTGAAAGATGAGTTGTTCAATGCCATCGGGCCGGCCGTCATCAGCGGCAAGTCTGTATTTATCTACGGCCCTCCCGGTAACGGCAAAACCTCGATCGCCTACGCGGTCGGCGACTTCATGACTTCGGCGGGGGGCGAAATCTACGTGCCCTACGCATTTCTCGCGGAAAACAGCATCGTCACGGTCTTCGATCAGTCGATCCATCAAGTCTCCGAAGAAGGAGCGGGAGAATGCATCGAGGACAACGAAGCAACGATTCGCCGACTCTTGAACACCGGAACCGTCGACGAACGCTGGGTTCGGGTACGCCGGCCCGTTGTGATCACTGGTGGTGAATTGCATTTGGGAATGCTGGATTTGCGCCATAACACCGAGGCGAACTTCTATCAAGCACCGCTCCACGTCAAGGCGAACGGCGGCGTTTTCCTCATCGACGACTTCGGACGACAGCTCGTCAGCCCCAAGGAACTGCTCAACCGCTGGATTCTGCCGTTGGAAAATCGCCACGACTACTTGACAACCGCATCGGGCAAAAAGTTCGAAGTCCCCTTCGAGCAGCTGATCATCTTCTCGACCAATCTCGATCCGCGAGACCTCGTCGACGACGCCTTCCTTCGCCGAATTCGCCACAAGGTTGAGGTGAACGCCCCAACCCGTGATGTCTACGAACGTATTTTCAATATGAACGCCAAGCGACTGGGTATGAACCCATGTCCCGAAGCGATCGACTACTTGTATGAACGCTACTACTCGACGTCGCGAAGTCCGCGGGCATCGGATTGCCGGGATTTACTGGAGATCGTCCAGTCGATTTGCCGATTTCGTAGACAGCATGTCCAATTGACTCGTGAGCTGATCGCCGAAGCGGCCGCATCCTTCATCTGCGAGTTTTAGCCAACCGAGAGAGACCAGGACGATTCGGCTAGCAGATAAAGATGGATTAAGTCGTTGTTCGGGCATCCGGCCGAACGATTGGGAACGGATGCCTGTTTCTGCCGATCGGATGAAACCCCTGCCTGTCTCGAGGTTTGACATGGATCGTCACACTGGCCACGTGCGCTTCACGCTGGGATGTTTCGCTTTCGTTGCGGTCTGTTTTTGCTTGGCTGGATGTTCCGGAACGAACCGCAGCTTGAACATCTTCAGCAAGCACAACGGCAAACGCCTGCCGAAAGCTTCGACGTGCGTCGGCTTCGGTGACATGCGGGCCGAGTCCGCCAAAAGTGCCAAAAGCGAGTTGGAACGGAAACTCATCCAGGACCAGGCACGTCGCGCATACCAACAGGCTATTAAAATCGATCCCAATTACGCAAAAGCCTATCTCGGTCTGGCACGACTTTACCAGGACATGAAGGATTATGACCGCGCCGAAGAGACGTACCGCACCGCGACGGCGAAATTTCCGGACAACGGCGACCTGTGGCTCGATTACGGGATCTGTTTCGCCAGGCAACACAAATGGCAGGATGCCATCGCCTGCATGCGCAAGGCGTTGGAAACAGACAGCGAAAACCCCACTTACATCAATACACTGGGCTTTACCATGCTCCGCGCCGGCCAGTATGAGGAAGGTTACGAGTACTTCAAGAGAACAGTGGGGGAGGCGAAAGCCCATTACCATGTAGCCCGCATGTTGTTTCACGTCAACAAACCCGAACTGGGAACCCAACACCTTCGGCTGGCAGTCTTGAGCGACCCGCAATTCGAACCTGCCCGCGAGCTTTTGGCCAGGATAGAAAGCACTTCCCAGACACCGAATGCTGCCCAACCCAAAGAGTCGGACAGGCCAAAAAACAACATGGTTACGGTCTCATTTGAAGAACTCGATGATGTGGAAATAGAAGAGCCGTGAGTCTCAGGTGCCTGTCGCACACAGCAGTTGGTCCAGTTGCAACCACGGCGTACAGAACTCCTTCAGCTGCGCTTCAGGAAACAAGCAAAAGGCGTAATCCCGACGGTTGACGAGATGGTTGGCTCGTAATTGCTCTTCGATGCTCGCTAGTTCTTCGTTTATCTTACTCTTCCGGTCCGCCACAAATGGCTCAAGCGCCCTCGTGAGTTCCTTCAATTTGCGAAAGCGCTCGCGACTCTGAGTTCTGTTCTTGGCCTGCCGCGCGACCCACGCGGCTTTTTCCGCGGCCAGTCGTTTCGCCGATTCCGGGATGGCGGAAGGCAAATGGCGCTGGGGATTGCAGCGCAAATCGTGCAACAAACGCAACAGTCGCTGCCGATCGTATTCGTTGGCAGCATAACCAGGCAAAGGGAGTCGCAAAGTGCCGCTCACGGCGAGGTAAGCGGGCGCTGGCAATTCCCAAAAACGGCGAATGATGTCGTCCGTCAGTTCGTCGTATTTGGCGCCGCCGATGCCGTGAAGGAACAAATCCGCCAGAAAGAGTCGAACATAGAGGGTAGTCGTTAACGCTCGCGTTCGAAAGCGAATCCCCCTTTCGTCCAGCTGACGCCATTCACCGAGCAACTGCTTGTCTGAGACCTGTCGGGCAAAGCGAATCCGCAGGTCTGTGTCGTCGCCGACTTGGATCTCGAAGCCGTCGTCATTCTGTCTGGTCCACACCGCCTGGCGCTGGCCAACTCGCTTCCGCCACACCCAGAATGGAGCTTCCAGCCACTCGTTTCTGGCACTCAATTCCGGTGCCGGATGCGATCGGCTTCGCACACGATGGCGCCGCCGATATTCCCGAATACAGTCGTTGTAAATTTCGCGGAAACGAGCCAAGTTGCCAAGTATCTCGTAAACAAAGCGAACAAAGGAAATTTTTTGGCACAAATCACTAACAGGAATCTCGAGGTTATGACATCCCCAGCGCACCTCGAGGCTCCGCCGCCCTGCCGCCAAACGCTCGCCAAGCAATTGGCTGTGCTCCGCCGCACGAAGAACTTCGTTCCAATATGTCGTCACGCAAGGTTCAATGGACCAGGCGGCAAGTGATTCTTGGACGCGCCGCGGGAAAGTGCGAAACAATTCTTCGTTGCGAACCTCGGCTTCCTCGAACGGACGTTCCGTTGTTGGCTCGTCGAATTCGATGAATCGACTGGCGACCAGGTTTCGTTCCGAAGGAATCGGCACGCGTATGGAGGTCGTTTTCACAATATCGCTGTCGACGACAAGATTGACCGGCGTGGCGCCGAGTTGTCGCGCCAGACCGAAAAGAACGAAGTTCTTCAGCCAGACTCCCGGATGAAACAATTCAGGCTGGTGTCCAGCCATCAGGATGAGATCAGTGGCGCCCGACCCTGGTGTCGACACGGCAGAAGGACGGTCGCCGGACAAAAGACCCTGCCGTGCCTCGCGGCGCAATTCGGACCAGGAGCGCGACCAGAACTTGTTGTAGGCGGTTTCGAACAGTGCCCGATTGTGCGCAAGCAGTCCGGCGGCTTGGGATAAGGGAGGTTCGATGAGCACCGCGCCATTTTCGCGAGGTGCTTGCAATCGCTGGCGGTTGATCACGGTCTAATCCATACCGGGAGCCGGTCGGGGCAGCACATCGGAGCACGAACAAGGCAGCGGTTTGGCGGGCTGGACATCGCCGGCACTAGCTTGGTCGATGACCCGACGATAATAGGCGAGCCTTTCCTCAGCGTCATCCAAAACGCCGCCAAAAGCTCGGTTGGGATCGAGATAAAGCCGGGGGACGCCGACCTCCTTGATTCGCAAACCGAGTTTGGCAGCCTGCACCCAAAGTTGCAAAGGCATGCCCCATCCCGTTTCCGTGATATGCAAGCGGGCGAGGGCGTCTACCCGGTATGCCTTAAAGCCGCAAAACGAATCGGTGAGATGCAGACCGAATCGCGCGTTGAGCTCTTGAGTGATCTGTTGGTTGATCCGCAAGCGGTCCGCCGGAGGTAGCGTGTTCTGGCGGAAATCGCGCAAGTACCGACTGCCCGATACGATGTCCGCGTCGTGCAGAGCTTCGAGCAGCACGGGGATACGTGCCGGTTCGTGCTGGCCGTCGCAATCCATGGTGATCAAGACGTCGATATCGGATGACACAGCGAACCGAAACGCCGAGATCAAGGCGGCGCCGTAACCCCGATTGCGCTCGTGAGTAATAATCCGCAGGCTACCAGGCGAAGTAAACCGCCGAGCCAGCTGTCGAAGAATCTCAGCGGTATGGTCCGTTGAGCCGTCATCAATGACAAGGATCTCCGCGCAATATCGACGGATGCGCTCGAGCACATCCGCGACATAGCGCTCCTCGTTATAAACAGGTACCGCCGTCAATATCCTCATAAGACGCGCTTCCTGAGAGTGCCAATCTTTGTCGGCCATTTATTGTAACGGTGTCAGCCTTGTTGTCAAAGAATCCGCGAATGGCTAATCGAGGGCAAACCGCCTGTTGTTTCAGATGGGAATGCCCCAGCCAACAAGCGCGTGCCAAATACAAGGCTCGATGTATAATGAGTTGGATGCAAGCCAGCACGTGTCGCTTCTCTCGGCTGTGGCCGCATGCGGCTATCCTCATCCTTGGACTTCTGTTTTTCTCGCCGCTTTTATTGCATCCAACCCACATCCTGTATTCCGATTATTCCGACTTCTTATCGTACAACATTCCCGGCAAGTTTTTCCTGGCGCAGTCGTTTCAGCAGACGGGCGAAATCCCCTTGTGGAATCCGCATCTGTTCGGCGGTTTGCCGTTCGTTCATGACGCCCAGATGGGAATCTTCTATCCTTTGCATTGGCCTCTGCTCTGGCTGCCTCCGGAAGGCTGCGGAGCATTCTTGAGTTGGCTGGTCGTCGTCCACATTGTCCTGGCCGGTTGGTCGATGTACGGGTATGCCCGCGCTTCTGGAGTCGGTCGACTGCCAGCGGTCGTAGCCGGTTGTGGTTACATGTTTGCCGGCAAATGGCTAATGCACCTGCTGATCGGAGGCCATTATGTGCTCGTTGGATTGGCCTGGCTGCCGCTCGTGCTGCTACTGCTGGAGCGGGCCATCGTGCGACGCGACGCATTTGCCGCCGTTGGCGCAGGCATCAGTTTCGCACTGATTGTCTTGTCGACGCATCCGCAAGTAACGCTTTATGCAGGCGTGTTTGTCACGATTTGG
This sequence comes from Gemmatales bacterium, assembly GCA_026004675.1. Taxonomy (GTDB): domain Bacteria; phylum Planctomycetota; class Planctomycetia; order Gemmatales; family Gemmataceae; genus BPJP01. Next base: position 174,051 of record BPJP01000010.1, on the reverse strand, counting down.
CTTTTGGCTCTTGTTGCGGAGGATAGAGCCAACCGGCGCGAACGTCTGCTACGTTGGTCGGGCTATGGCTTCCTGGCAGCAGGCGTAGCCATTTGTTTGAGTTTTATTCAGATACTGCCAGCCGTAGAAGCGGCGCGTTTGTCGAGCAGAAGCGTGGGACCTCCTTGGTCGGTGAGTGAGATCTTCGGTGGTTTCCAGCGCAATTTGACTGGTTTGATTGGACCGCCATGGACCGATGCCATGCCTGGTTGGTTATGGGAAGACCGCTTGGCAGCGGGATTTCTGTGGCTGGTTTTGGCAATAGCGGCGCCACTCTCGATTGCCGACCGTCGGCTGCGCTTTCAGGCATATGTCTCTGTCGGGGTGTTGGCCTTTGGTCTTGGCGGCGGCATTCTTGCGAATTGGCTTCCTGGTTTTTCGCTCTTCCGACTGCCCTCCCGCATGCTGCTGTTTCTGGCCTTCCCCGTGAGCTTGTTCACGTCCCGATTGTTCCAGGTGCTGGCCGATCCCGCTTCGTCCCAGACACGGGATCGCGTGCCAAAAGTCTGTTTTGCGATCTCTCTGATTCTGGGCGGTCTTGTCGTTCTGTCCGTCTTATTCTTGAAGCAGATCGGTTTACCGTTGGTTTTCGCTTTCTATTGGCCTGTTCTGGTCGGGTCGCTGGTTCTTTGTTTTTGGCTGTTGCCCAGGCTGCATGCCGCGCCGATTTATCCTCTGGTACTCGCCGGCCTTCTCATAGCCGATTTGTGGCTCATCGCCAGGCCATTGGTGACGGTCCGATCCTGGCAACACATCTATGCTGTTCCTGATTGCGTCATCGAAGCGAAAAGAACGGCCGGGCGGTTCGGAAGGATTTCCTCCGTGCCGCCGGCAGCCGACCGCAATGGAAAGCGTCCCACTTGGGCGACTCCTCTTTGGCCGAATCTAGCCCAGGTCTTGGAGGTCGATTCGATCGAAGGCTACAATCCACTCGACGTTCTCCGCTACAAACAGTACCTGAAATTCATGGCCGCGGATGCTGAACCGGTGCGAGTCGGAAGTTACTTGACCAGGCCGGCAGTGATCGAAGCGCCGATCAAGAACCAGAAACTTGCCGATCTGCTAGGCGTTCGCTCACTACTCATCCCTAAGAGTCTCCCGGTGGACGAATACCTCGCAAAGGATTCGGTGGCCTGGGCAAAAGTTGGCGAAGACCGCCGGGCGTTTGGCAGCTTTTTTATGCCGTCTCATGGTGCAGGTCGGCAGGCGCTGCCCCCCTATGCGATTTATCAGAATACTGCTGCCTGGCCACGCGCCTTTCTCGTCTTCGGCGCCGAACCTTTGGAGGAAGCGAACGCCTACGAACAACTGCTGTCAACGGACCTTCGGCGGAAGGTCCTTCTGGAAAACTGGACGTCGCATGCCGAAATGGCGAATTCGGCGACTACCCCATTTGCCGAGGCAGCGATCGAACATTACTCGCCAAACCGGATCACGGTTCGGCTTCCAGGAACGAAACAAAAAAGCTGGTTGGTTCTGAACGATGTCTGGTATCCAGGCTGGACATGTCTGGTCGACGGCAAGCCGAAAACAGTGCTGCGGGCCAACTATCTGTTTCGTGCCGTGGAAGTGCCAGCGGGTGCGAAAGAAGCGGTCTTCACGTTTTCTCCTCGCTCCTATCGCTTGGGTCGAACCGTGACGCTGGTATCGATTTGCTTGCTGGCCCTCGCGGCAGGATGGTCAGGATGGCGGCAGCGCAGCAGCTTTCGGCAAGCGTTGTCGATCGGTTGAGCGCTCGTTGCGCCGACATGGCATCAGGCCTTCGCCGTCGCGTTAATCATAGAGCGACGATGGTAATGCCATAGCGGTTGGCCAAGGCGACTGTTTCTTCCTGATCGATGAAGATCGTCTTGCCGGCTTCGACGGCGAGCACGCGGCCGCCGGCACGTCGCATGGTGCGGATCGTAGACACGCCCACGGTCGGCACGTCGAAGCGCATATCCTGTTGTGGCTTGGCAACTTTGACGACGACAAAATCGCCGCTCGAGCACAGCTCGCCAGCCCGGGCGATAGCTCGATCGGTGCCTTCGATGGCTTCGACGGCGAGCACAGCACGCTCCTTCACCGCCACACTCTGCCCCACATCGAGGCGGCCCATTTCCTTGGCCAGTTCCCAACCGAAGCGGATATCCTCTTCTTCGCGTGCGGTAGGTGGTCGTTGCGTTAAAATACCAGCTTTCACGAGCAACTCCGGACAAAGTTCCAAGGCCGACCGGAATTCGATCCCCTCCGAGGCGAATTCATCGATGATTCCCAATAATAGCGAATCGTCGCGATTGTCTTTGCGGCGGCGAGAGTACCAGAAGCGAATCATCCGCAGATCGGGAAGCAAATGAAAGATCCGCCTGGGGCTGAAGATGATCGTCTTGTGTATTTTGCCCGCCATCACGGCATAGCGAATCCCTTCATGGTGGAAGTAGCGGATGACTTTGCCGAGCTTGCCGATCCCTGCCCACAAGAAACGATCGACAAGCGAGATGAGTTCCTCCGGCGCTTCGTTTCGAATGCCGACACAAACGACAGAAATTCCGAGCCGACGCGCTTTTTCCGCAAAGACGACAGGAAAGCGTCCGCTTCCTGCGAGCAAACCGACCGGCTCTGACACACTGAAGACGCGCGATAAATGGCCTTCGAAGGTATTGGCTGCCAATGGAACTGGGTCTGTTCGTGTCATCATCGTTTTCGTGTCGCTGTCGCGATCGATCCGTTCGCTTACCCTGCCTTGCGATTTCGGTCTTCATCTAACCCGAGGTGCTGCTTGATTCGTTTGACATCACGGCGCAGTTCGGGAAGTTTTTCGAGGCTCATCAACATGCGCTTCTGGTCTCGCTCTGGAGTCGCCGGCGATCCGAGAATCCGCTGTCCCGGTGCCACATCTTTCGTTACGCCGGCTTGAGCGCCGATCATCACGCGATCGCCAATGTGCACGTGATCGACGATTCCTACCTGTCCCGCGATGACGACATAATCCCCTGTCGTGCTGGAACCGGCGATGCCCATTTGGCTGACCAGAAGATTGTGTTTCCCGATATGACAGTTGTGCGCCACCTGCACCAGATTATCGATTTTGGTGCCGGTCCCGATGCGTGTGGCGCCAAAGGTGCCGCGATCGATCGTGGTGCAGGCGCCAATTTCAACGTCGTCGCCAATTTCGACATATCCGAGCTGGGGCACTTTGACGTGCCGGCCAGCTTGCTGCCGATAGCCGAAACCGTCGGCGCCGATCACGGCACCGGAATGAATGATAACGCGGTGGCCAAGCACCGTGCCTTCGTAGAGGACGGCGTTGGCATGGATCACAACGTCGTCGCCGATCTTACAGTTGGCTCCAATCACAGCACCGCTGTGAAGGACGCAGCGAGCGCCGATAACACAGTTCTCTCCAACTACGGCCAGGGGATGGATGCTTGGATCCGGACCGATCTGCGCCGAAGGATGAACACAAGCGCGGGGATGGATGCCAAGCGGCTTCGCTTCCTGCCGACCGCGAAATGTCCGTACGATCTCGATAAACGCCAGCAACGGATCGTGAACGCGCAAGACCGTCTTTCCTTCGATACAGACGTTCTTCCCGACGACCACTGCCGATGCCGCACTTGACTTCACGGCCTCCAGATACTTGTCGTGCTCGAATAAAGTGATGTCCCCGGCTCGAGCCTCGAACACCGGACGGGCTGCGCGGATTTCGATATCGGCATCGCCAACGATCTCGCCCCCCACTAGCTCCGCCAGCGCCCGCAGTGAGACACTCGACATGTTATGGCCCTTTCTTCCTTGAAAGCAGTTTCCAGATAGTAGCCAGCCCGCTGAAATCGGGCAACCCGACTTTGGCAAACAGTCATTTCATGAACAGTCCTCCGATGAACCGTCGCTGACCCATCCTCTCCAGCCTTTCCGCTCTTTTCAGCGAACCCTGTTGTCGCCGAATGAACGTTGAAGCCGAGAGTCTATATGTCATTTGGTTCGAGCAGTAAACTATTCTGCAGGATAACATTGCAGTGCGTGCCTGATGGCGTGCCTGACGGACAGGTCCTGGTGAACATTATTCGCTTGACGATGAAAGTCCTGATCACTGGTGGAACCGGCACCCTTGGCCGTGAACTAACGATTGCCGTTGCCAAAGCCGGGCATCTCGTGCGCATCGGTAGTCGGCGCAGAATGGCTGGCGCTGTTGATCCTCAGCAAGAGTGGGCGCCAATCCAACTTGTCGATGGGAGCGGATTGACGAACGCCGTCGAAGGTATCGAGGCGGTTATCCATGCGGCGACAGACGTCCGCAAGGCAAAAAAAGTCGATGTGGCAGGAACTCGACGACTGATCGAAGTCTGCCAGGCCGCAGGAATCAAGCATCTGATCTATGTGTCCATCGTCGGTATCGACGAAATTCCACTTGGTTACTATCGCTGCAAGCTGCAAGCCGAGCAGATCGTCGCGCAGTGCGGGGTGCCTTTTTCGATTGTGCGGGCAACGCAATTCCACACCTTGATTGATCAGCTATTGACCAACGCGGCACGCTTCCCTTTGGTGATGCCGCTTCCAACGGATTTTCAGGTACAAAGCGTCGCTCCTGTGGAGGTAGCAGGCCGATTGGTTCGCGCTTTAGGGGAAGGCCCTTCCGGCAGGGTCACCGAGTTCGGCGGACCTGAGGTAATGACCCTTGGCGAGGCGGTCGAGATATGGAAAGAGATCAAAAGGAAGCGCAAGCGCGTCATCCACGTGCCAATGCCCGGGAAAGTGGCGACTGGCTTTCGCACCGGCAAGAATATTGTTCGTTCTGGTGAATTCGGCTGCCTGCGCTGGGCAGAGTGGCTGCGGCAGCAAGAAGCTGTCAACATTGCCACAACGATTTGAAACGCGCCGCATCGTGGTTCCTCGTTCTGCTCTCAATGCCGATTACCTGATCAACGATTTCGAAAAAAAATTGCCTCTTTCATCATTTCTTAATCTGCCGCGCGGTACCATTTCTCATCAAAGGGCAAAATTCCGAAACCAGTACGCTGGATGAGCCATGCAAAACTGCAAACGGCACGCCTTCACGTTGGTCGAATTGCTGGTGGTCATTGCCATTATTGGCGCCTTGGTGGGTTTGCTTTTGCCCGCTGTGCAAAAGGTGCGCAGTGCTGCCGATCGACTTCGTTGCAGTAACCGGTTGCACCAACTCGGGGTCGCGATGGAGATGTACCTCGATAACAACCAGGGGATTTATCCCAATGCGTCGATGTTGCCCAGCTTGACACCAGGCAGACCCGGGTTGAATCAAATCCTGTCGGTTTATGTCGAGAACAATGTGGAAACGTTTCATTGCCCCGCCGATGTGCATCCCGATACGCGGGAGCAGGATTATTATTTCAAAAACAATGGTCTCAGCTACGAATATCCCGAGATCATTTGGGCCAACAAAACGCGCGAACAGGTGGAAGCTCGACATCGCCGGGGCAGCCATCAGCTTTGGCTGCTGTACGATTTCAGTTATTTTCACGGCGATCAGTCGACCCCGAGCGCTCGGAATTTTCTTTATGCCGATGGCCACGTGGCTCATTAGTGGGAGCATTCAGCCATGTCGAGCTCGCGAAAAAGGCTCATTGTTTCGTCAACGTTGATCATGGTCCTTGTTCTCGGCATCTGGGCGTTGGCCACAGGCGGCGAAGACCCGGAGTTGGCGCGTGTCAAACAAATAGCCAAACAGCTGCGCGGTCCTGATGCCGAAAACCTCACGCCCGAAGAACGCAAAGAACGCTGGCAAGAATTCCGCGAAGCCTTCGGCAAGCTAGATCCGGACCAGAAACGCCAATACTTCCAGGAACGCATGGACGAATGGCTCCAGCGTGACATGGAACGGATGGATCGATTCTTCAAGTTGTCGCCCCAAGAACGCCTCGCAGCTCTCGACGCCGAAATCAAAAGAGACGAAGAGCGACGTAAACAATTCGAAAAAATGCGTGCTGAGTGGGCCAAAAATCCTGATTTCAAAAACCGTTTCCAAGGGAAAGGTCCGCCAAAAGGGAGCAGCAACACGGAAGGCAACTCGCAAACAAAAAGGCAACCGCCAACTGCCGAACAGCGCGAAAACTGGCGTAAACAATGGCTGAATAAGACGACTCCGGAATATCGCGCCCAGCGTGCGGAGTACCGCCGGCTGCTAAGTGAACGCCGCAAACAGCTAGGTCTGCCCGAAAGGCGAGGCCGTGGGCCTCGACCGTAGCAGCGACTGCTTTTAAACCATGATTTGGCAGAGATTCTCCGGCGGGGTCGACTCAGCGCAATTCGCCTCGCGGAGGGGAAAGGCTGGTGCCAACTCTTTGGCCGAACCGCTTGCGCTATTCGCCATATTTTTTCGATACGGCCGATACCGCCTCCTAAGTATTGCCTTTCTCTTGATTTCATATGCTGCCAGGTTATCAGCCCCACACGTTCCCGCCCCTGTCAAAGTCGTGCCATCAGTGCGACGTTTTACAGAAAGTTTCTGCGCAGTCGGCTACCCTTTACCATGAAAGAATGCCGCGAACGGCAGCGCGTAGAAAGTCTTGGTGAAGCTGGAGAAGCGAGGCAAAGACAAATCGAATTCCCTATTCTCACGAGCGTCTAGTAAAGTAGAATAGCAGCGCACCTGAGCCGCGACGATTCGTACCCCCACTGATGACGGCGCTTTATTGCCTTAAGGAGACGATAATCGATGAGAAATGACCGCCGTTTGCTTCTGTCGGCTGGGATCGCATGTGCATTTTTCGTTGCATTCTTGGTTGGCTTCCTTTTCATCTCCCGACCGGAACAGCGATTGCTAGCCGCGGCTCAGGAGGACATCCAATTGAAGCCGGCGCCAGAACTAGAAGGGGGGAAAGCCTGGCTCAATACCGCTGGACCGCTCCGCATCAAGGATCTAAGGGGAAAGATCGTTGTCCTCGACTTCTGGACTCTGTGCTGCATCAACTGCATCCACACGATCCCTGACCTGGCGAAATTAGAGAAAAAGTACGCGAACGAAGTCGTCGTCATTGGTGTTCATTCGGCCAAATTCGAAAATGAGAAGAACACCGAAAGCATTCGCAAAGCGATTCTTCGTTATGAGATAGAACATCCGGTCGTCAACGATGCCGACATGAAGATCTGGCGAGCCTACGGCGTCAATTCCTGGCCTACCTTGGCCGTTATCGACCCGGAAGGAAATTACCTTGGACAGGTCAGCGGCGAAGGCAACTATGAACTGCTCGACCGAGTGATTTCCAAGTTGATCGAAATTCACAAGAAAAAGAAAACGCTCGACACCAAGCCGAGACGTTTCGAACTGGCCCGTTTCAAGGAAAAGGGCGATAGTCCGCTGTTTTTCCCCGGCAAAGTGCTGGCAGACGAGAAGTCCAATCGGCTTTTTATCGCAGATAGCACGCACCATCGGGTGGTCATTAGCGATCTCGATGGGAACAAGATTGCCATCGCCGGCACAGGCAAACCGGGGCACGCGGATGGCGATTTCGCGGAAGCGCAATTCGATGATCCCCAGGGAATGGCGCTCGACGGCGAAACCCTTTACGTCGCCGACCGAAAAAACCACATGATTCGGGCGCTCGATTTGAAGGAGAAATCGGTCACGACCGTCGCAGGAATTGGCGAACAAGACCGGGAAAACCGGCATCGAGGCGGCCCCGCTTTGAAGACCGGCCTCAACAGCCCGTGGGCCTTGTTGATCCACAAAGGCATGCTCTACATTGCCATGGCCGGGCATCACCAAATCTGGAGGCTTGACCTCAAACGCAACTTCGTTGAACCTTTTGCAGGCAACGGACGCGAAGCTCTTGTCGATGGCACGCTGGCCGGCTCTTCTTTTGCCCAACCCAGCGGACTGACCACCGACGGCAAAAACCTTTATGTCGCTGACAGCGAAGTCAGCGCTATCCGCAGCGTCTCCCTCGATGGCAAAGATACCGTGACCACTATCGTTGGGCAGGATTTATTCGAATTCGGTGATATCGACGGCGTTGGCGATAAGGTTCGCCTGCAACATGCGCTTGGCGTCTGCTATGTCGATGGCAAACTCTATGTCGCTGACACTTACAACAGCAAACTGAAAGTGATCGATCCGCTGAAACGGGAATGCCGTACGTTTGTGGATGCGGATACGGCGGGCTGGATGAGCAACCCGATTTTTGTCGAACCGGCTGGCTTGACCTACGCCAAAGGCAAACTGTATGTTGCTGACACCAATGCTCACCGCATCCAAGTGGTGGATCTGAAAACCAGGAAGGTGGAGACTCTGAAGCTCAAAGGAGTGGAAGCCCCCAAGACAAACTGACAGGCGCTGTGTTAGAAACGCAGTTTGTTTGATTGTCACACCTTGCCCTTGTTCTTTTGGTTGACCCGAAATACCTTCCTCTGGCTGACATTCGAACAAAGGGATGGAAGGATGAAACGTATACTTCGACAAATAGCCCAAGCAACGATGGCGTGCGGGCTGCTTTTGGCAGCTGGAAATGTTGCTCGCGCCGACGATGACGATCTCTTCGGGGGTATTCAGGCGTCGAAACGCACATTCGAAAACGCTGTCGAAGGGTTCGACGTTTCGGTGGTGCCCGCGGAAGCCAAACCCGGGGAGACAGTGACTTGGCAATTCACCATAAAAATCAAAAAAGGATGGCATACCTACCCTCTCAGGCAGACATCGCACGAAGCCCGGGCTTTCGTCAGCAGGATCGAGTTTGTTGACGTACAGGATGTTGTTCCCGTTGGGCAGTTCAAGGAGCCGACGCCACGGAAAGTGGTCGAAGAAAAGCTCAAGCTAACCCTGGACGAACTGGAAGGAACGGTGACTTGGCAGCGACCGATGGTCGTCTTGCCCGATGCCGAGCCGGGGGAAAAGAAAATCAAGGCAAAGATCTTTGTGCAAGTTTGCGACGAAAAGGGATGTTTGCCCAAATCGTTGCAGCCGGAAGTTTCCCTGAAAGTCGGTGGCGAAGCAGTGGCAATCGACTCGGCTTACAAGGCAGATGTCGACAGATACCTCGAGGAAAGGGCATCTCTCAGCGAAAAACCAAAAGTGGAAGCAGCTCCGCAACCCTCGCCCACTGAGGCTGACGACAAGCAGCCGACGCGCATCACGGCAGCGACTTCAGAAGAATACAGAAAGAGTTTGGAAGACATACAAAAGAGACTGCAATTCGTTGGCGATGTTGCCTCGAGCCATTCCACTAAATCAGGTCTCTGGGCGTTTATTCTTTCTGGCATATTCTGGGGGGCCATTTCCCTGGTCACGCCATGCGTCTTCCCGATGATCCCGATTACGGTGAGCTTCTTTTTGAAGCAGTCGGAAAGCGAACATCATCGGCCGTTGGCGATGGCCAGCGTGTATTGCACGACCATCGTGGTTGTGTTGACAATCGCCGCCGTGGCATTGTTATCCGTTTTTCGGGCACTGAGCGTCAACCCGATCATGAATTATGCGCTTGGGGGGCTGTTCATCTTCTTTGCGCTCAGTCTTTTCGGGATGTACGAGATCGAATTGCCAGGCTTCTTGACTCGCTGGACGTCGCACCGGGAAGGCCAGGGTGGTCTGGTCGGCACGATGTTCATGGCGCTGACGTTTACCATCATCAGTTTCGCCTGTGTAGCGCCGTTTCTGGGAGGATTCAGCGGCACGACAGCGACGGCAACGATGACATGGGGGGAAAGGATCCTTGGGGGACTGGCCTTCTCCGTGACGTTTGCGTCGCCGTTTTTCTTGTTGGCCCTCTTTCCTGCGTTATTGAAGAAGCTGCCGAAAAGCGGCGGCTGGCTGAACAGCGTCAAAGTTGTCATGGGGTTCTTGGAACTGGCGGCAGCGTTCAAGTTCTTCCGCGCTGCCGAACTCGTTCTGCTGAACAAGACCGCCTACTTCACCTATGACTTCGTCTTGGGCATCTGGATCGCTCTCAGTGTCTTGTGCGGCTTGTATCTGCTCGGCGTCTATCGTTTGCCCCATGATTCACCAGTCGAAAACCTGAGTGTTCCGCGGCTTCTTTTTGCCGCCTTCTTCCTGTGCATCGGCTTTTATCTCGTTCCGGCCATGTTCAAATTCGATGCCGACGGCGAAACCCAACGGCCAAACGGCGTCGTCTATGCCTGGATCGATTCCTTCTTGCTTCCCGAACCCAAAGAAATGAACTGGTCGAGCGATCTGAAGCAAGCTGTCGACCGAGCCATGCGGAAACTCAAACGCACTGGTGAAAAACAGCTCGTCTTCGTCGATTTCACCGGCAAGACGTGCACCAACTGCAAGATCAACGAGGAAACGGTCTTCCGAAAGGCACAATTCAAGCAACTCTTCGAGCCTTACCATCTCGTGCAACTGTACACTGACGTCATCCCGGATGAATACTATGCTCCGAGCGTGCGCCGCCAGTTCGACGGGAGTATTGATCGGCAACTGACCGACGCCACGGAAGGGAACCTGGAATTTCAAAAGAACGCATTCAACACGGAGCAATTGCCGCTGTATGTGATTCTCGAGCCGTTGGCCAACGGCAAAATCAACGTGCTCGGCATTTACAACGAAGGCAAAATCAACAAAGAGCAGGAATTCGCTGAGTTTCTACGCCAGCCGTGGGAAGATACCAAAGTCGCCAGCCGGGAATGATACCATCGGTTTTTTCCCGACTCGATATTTGCAACTGAACCTATCCGAGAAAGTATTGGCATGGATGCGCATCGATCCCTTCGGATTGCCCTGGTACACGACTGGTTGACCGGCATGCGTGGCGGCGAAAAATGCCTCGAAGTCGCCTGTCGTCGCTGGCCGGAAGCGCCTCTCTATACGCTCCTTTATCGACCCGGCTCCCTCACTGCTGAAATAGAGAATCGGCCTGTCCATTGTAGCTTCCTCCAGCGGCTTCCCGCCGTGCATCGCTATTATCGCTATTTGTTGCCTTTCATGCCCTTGGCGGTTCGAAGCTGGCGAATCGAGGACTGCGACCTGGTTCTCAGCATGAGCCATTGTGTGGCCAAGTCCGCTGTCCCGCCGGCACACGTCCCCCATGTCTGCTATTGCTTTACCCCCATGCGTTATGCCTGGCATATGCGGGATGCCTATTTCAGCCGATCCGGATTGAAAGGAAAGTTCATTGGCTGGATTCTCGATCGGCTTCGCCAGTGGGATCGCGCCACTGCGTCGCGCGTAACACATTTTGTCGCCATCAGCCATGCCGTCAAACGACGAATTGCCGAATGTTACCAGCGTTCGAGCGTCGTGATCTATCCGCCTGTCGATACCGCCTATTACACGCCTTCGCGTGTGCCGCGGGAAAACTACTATCTGGCCGTCTCGGCTTTTGCTCCGTATAAGCGTTTGGACCTGGCCATTGCTGCCTGCAACCGGTTGCAGCGCCAACTCGTCGTCATCGGCACGGGACAGGACGAACGCCGCTTGCGTACCATGGCGGGACCAACCGTTCACTTTCTCGGCTGGCAGCCTGATCACGTTTTGCGGCACCATTTCCGTCGCTGCAAAGCGTTGCTATTCCCGGGCGAAGAGGATTTTGGCATCGTCCCCCTGGAAGCGCATGCCTGCGGCGCTCCCGTCATCGCTTTCGCTGCCGGTGGTGCCACGGAAACCGTGGTGCCACCGAAGCAGTCGTCGCAGCCCACAGGTGTTTGGTTCGACGAGCAGACGCCGGACTGCCTGGCGCAGGCGATTCTCGACTTCGAAAACCAGCAAGCGCTGTTCGACCCGATAGCGGCACGCCAACAAGCCGAACGCTTCAATTCCGAACGATTCGCTCGCGAACTGTTCGCATATGTCGATCAGGTGGTGCAGTCGAAACATCGATCGACTGCCAAGGCTGCGTGACAAGCGAAAAGAACGCGGCTTGAAAGGCTGGTACGTCCATGCCACTACGACGCTTCACGCCGGGCGAAAGGCAAGCGAACGGGTCGCTCCAATCTCTCAAAGTCCCGACAGCGCATGCGGATGGCTTCAACGTGGGTGCTGCCGATAAAAACGACCATCGCCTCGGGTCTCAGGGAATCATCGAGCACCACCGACAATCCATATAGCGTGCCGAATGGCGGAACAACGCCCCATTCGCAATCGCGGAAGACATCGGCGATTTCTTTATCATCGGCCAAACGAACCGGCCCGCCAAGGGCACGCGCCAAGGCTTCGGTGTCGATATGATGCGTCGCCGGCAGGATGGCGAGGAAATAGTCTTCGGGTCCGGCCAGCAACACTGTTTTGGCCACCTGGTGCCCTGGTATGTTGAGGTACTTGGCCCGCTTTTGGGCACTGAATGCTGGTGGGTGGATCAACGTTTGGAAGTGAACTTGTTGTTCCGCCAGGAATTGAGCCAGCTTCATCTTCTCCTCCGGCAATTGACAAGGCAGGCGATGGATACTGCCAAGTCGCTGTCACTACTATAACGCGATAGCTGGCGGAGTTTGCGTCGAGTTTGCCTGGCTTGCCGGGTAAAAACGGGAAATACAGGGAGAGAATAGCGATTTTTCGGATTTTGCTGCCGTCCGCATTCAACGCTCGTCTTCCTTGCCGAATTCGCTGATTCGACGAAACAGGATGAAGAACGATGGCACGAAGAGAACGGAGAGGAAGGTGGCTGCGATCATCCCGCCAAACACCGCGGTTCCTAAAGCCTGGCGACTACCGGCGCCCGCTCCCTGGGCGATGACCAGTGGCACGACACCCAGGATAAAAGCGAAGGAGGTCATCAGGATCGGGCGAAAACGCAATCTGGCCGCACGAATGGCAGACTCGATGATTCCCGCGCCGGAGTGGCGAATCTCGCTTGCAAATTCCACAATCAGGATGGCGTTCTTGCTGGCCAAGGCGATCAACAACACGATGCCAATTTGAGTGTAGGTATTGTTATCCATCTGTCGCACGGCGACCGCTGCCACCGCCCCTAAAAGGGCGAGAGGAACCGATAGAATGACCGCTGCTGGCATCGTCCAGCTTTCGTACTGAAATGCCAGCACCAGATAAACCAGAACAACTGCCAGGGCGAAAATACCTGCTACCACGGCCGGGTCGATCTGCTTCTCTTGATACGACATGCCGGTCCATTCAAACCCCATCGTTGGGGGCAACTCGGCCTTCGCCAGCTGTTCCATCAGAGACAACGCTTCGCCGGAACTATAGCCAGGAGCGGCTTCTCCCGTGATCGCTGCCGACGGATAAAGGTTATAGCGCGTGATGATCTGAGGCCCAACTGTTCGCCGGATGCTGACAACCGTGCTCAGCGGCACCATCTCCCCTTTCTTGTTGCGAACGTACAGCCGATCGATGTCCTCTACCTTGACGCGGTAGGGGTAGTCGGCCTGGACGCGTACTTGATAAGTGCGTCCGGCGAGATTGAAATCGTTCACATACGCCGAGCCCAGGTATGCTTGCATAGTGCCGAAGACTTCGCTCAATGGGATGCCAAGACGCATGACTTTGGTGCGATTGACGTCGGCGAAGATTTGCGGCACGTTGGCGCGAAAGGTCGTCGTTGGCGGTGCCAGTCCCGACTGCCTCGCAGCGGCATCCATCAGGTTGTCCACCACGACTTGCAGTTCTTCCATGCCCTGAGCCGCGCGGTCTTGAATCTGCATCTGAAAGCCCCCCGCGACTCCAAGTCCTTGGATCGCCGGTGGCACAACCACGAAAACGATTCCTTGTCGAATGCGGGCGAATTCCTGACGCAACCGCTGCACGACGGCCTTCTGCTGCAAGCGCTCGTCGGTGCGTTCGTCCCAGGGCTTCATCACTATATACACCGTTGCTGCGTTCGACGCATTAGCGGAATCGAGGAGCGAATAACCACCAATGGTGATCCAGTCGGCGACCGCTCCGGACTTTTGCTGTTCCGCCAGCATTTCGTTGATCTTGTCGACAACCTGGCGAGTCCGCTCTTGCGAGGCGGCATCGGGAAGCTGAACACCGGCTACGACGTACCCCTGGTCTTCTTCGGGCAAAAAGCCGGTAGGCAAAGTGATAAAGCCCCAGCCGGCGGCAACGATCAACGCCACAAACAAAATGAGCACCAGGATCGTCCGCCGAGCGAGATGGCCGACTACCTTTTCGTAGAAATTTTCACAGTGCATGAAGATTCGATTGAACCCGCGGAAAAACCAGAATCGCTTCTCGGTCGGCGGTCGCAAGAGCAGGGCACAAAGCGCCGGGCTGAGCGTCAAGGCATTGATCGAACTGAAAAACGTCGAAGCGGCTATCGTCAAGGCGAACTGGCGGTACAATTGCCCTGTGATTCCGGGCTGAAAGGACGATGGGATAAACACCGACATCAGCACAAGCGTGGTGGCGATCACTGGCCCGGTGACTTCTTCCATGGCTTTGATCGTCGCCTCCTTGGAAGACAATCCGCCTTCTTCGATGTGACGAGTCGTGTTTTCGACGACGACGATAGCGTCATCGACAACGATGCCGATCGCCAGCACCAAGCCGAAGAGGGTAAGCATGTTGAGCGAAAAGCCCAGCGCCGCCATGACGGCAAAGGTACCGATCAAGGAAACGGGGATGGTGATGGCCGGTATCAGTGTGGAACGCAAGTCTTGCAAGAACACGTAGACCACGAGGAAAACGAGAGCGGCGGCGATATAGAGCGTCTCATAGACTTCGTCGATCGAAGCCGTCACGAATCGCGTCGTATCGAAAGGGATGTCGTAGGTGATGCCCTGGGGAAAGCGTTCGGAAAGTTCGGTCATGCGGTCGCGGACCTTGTCGGCGACTTCCAAGGCGTTGGCGCCTGGGAGCTGGTAGACGGCGATGCTGGCCGCCGGTCGGCCGTTCTTTTCCGAAAATTGGCTGTAGTCTTTGCCTCCTAATTCGATCCGCGGGCGGTATTCGATTCGACCCGGCGCCACTTCGAACCGCACGGAATCGACGAGATCGCGAACGCGGAGGTACTGGCCGCCGGCATCCGGCGCGGTGCGGACGACAATATCGCCGAACTCCTCGGGCGTTTTTAGTCGGCCACGTACGTTGATGGTGTATTGGAACGCCTGTCCCTTTGCGGCTGGCGGCTGGCCGATCTGTCCCGCTGCGACCTGGACGTTTTGAGCGGAAATGGCATTGATAACATCGCTGGCGGTGACATGATGCGTCTCAAGTTTATTGGGGTCCAGCCAAACGCGCATGCTGTAGTCGGCGGCACCGAAAACAGCAACATCGCCAACCCCGGGAATCCGTGCCAGTTCGTCTTTGATATTCTGCGAAGCGTAGTTGGTCAGCTGAAGACTGTCGAAACTCCCATCCGGTGAAGACAAGGCAATGAAAAGCAGGATGCTCGTCGACTGTTTCTTCGTAATAACCCCTTGGCGTTTGACTTCTTCGGGAAGTTGCGGCAACGCGATGGACACCCGGTTTTGAACAAGTACCTGGGCCATGTCGAGATCGGTGCCGACTGCGAAGGTCACCGTCAGGTTGTAGGTGCCGTCGTTGGCACTGGTAGACGACATGTAGATCATGCCTTCGACGCCGTTGACCTGCTGCTCGATGGGGGCTGCCACGGTGTCGGCCAAGACCTGGGCGTTGGCGCCCGGATAGCTCGTTGTTACTTTGACTGTCGGTGGCGTGATCTCCGGATACTGGGCGATCGGCAAAGCACGCAGCGCTACTCCGCCGACAATGACGATGACAATCGCCAGAACCGCGGCGCCGATGGGTCTGTTGATGAAAAAGCGCGATATCATGTCGACGTGTTCATTACTGGTTGCCTCGCCGGTTGCGACATCAATTCGACAACGGTTGGATGCTGCGGCGGTTTCGTGCGGTGACGAAAATAACCTTCCACCACGACGGCGTTGCTACGGTACGATTCCGTCTGCATCAACAATTGGTGCAGCTGCTTGAGCCGATAGTGCGGCACCATGGGAAACATGTGATGAGGCAGATGGTAATCCATCCCAAGTGGAAAGACGGCCATGCGGATCAGCCAATTGACGTTGAAGATGCGTGTGTTGGTGAGGCGATCACGACCGGCGTTGCCATGTTGCACCACTTGGCGCAGGATCATGAAAAACGAAAACGATGTCACCATCGGCACAAGCCAGAGCACGATCGCGTATAGCCACCACGGCTTGTCGGTCAGATAGGTCAACCAGGCGATTGCGGACAACGCCAAAGTCATATGCGTAACGCGCAACAGGCTCATCCAACGTGGCGGAATGTCTGATTTAACCAGGCAATGCAAGTACCACCGGTCGGGTACGAGGGCATAAAAGGCGAGAATCGACGCGAGCATCGCGATCGGCACCAACCCGAGCAGCCAGGGATTGCCGATCATCACCAGGACAGCCAGCACCGCCACTAAAGAAAGCAAATAGGCTACGCCGACCAGGATCAACACTTTGGGCCGTTTGTTCATTCGATAAGGCCCTTTGCCCGTTCCGGTCGCATTATATTTAGCCCGAACGCGGATATAGCGAATGAGTTTCGGGAACCAGAGAAATTGCTTGAGAACGCATTCCCAAATGAACTGCCCCGGAGGCATGGGGAATTCGTAGCGGTGCCCGCTTTCGCTCATTTGAAAAACGTCCGGGTCTCGTTCCGGATCGTTGACGAACTGATGATGGGCCAGATGCTGCAAGCGATAATGGTGCGTGCAGCTTAGCATGGGAAACATCGCAAACCAATCCGAGACGAATTCGTTCAGCAGCCGATTGCGGAAAAGCATATAGTGGCTGGCTTCGTGGGCGATATTGGTCAGGCGATGTTGACCGGCGCCGACCAGGACGATAGCGACCAGGGCAACGGGAATGTCCCAATACCACGCCAGTCCCCATTCGGCCCGATTCCAAAAGAAAAAAATGGCGCTACCGATGATCGTGCCTAGCAAGAGGTACTCGCGAAAGAGATAGAACCAGTTGGTGTAGTTATCGATAGCGCGCAGAGCGTTGATGCGACGCTGCAATTCAGGATCGTTCAAGTCTTTCGCAGTGGCGGCGGCATTCATGGCAAATGGCAAACAATCAACACAGCTAAATCTTTCTATCTGACCAATTTACCCAGTTTAACATTCTGAGGCTATAACCAACATCGAGGCAGATGAAAAAAATTCCGTTCTGCCGTGTTACAACCGGAAAATCTGGCTGGCCGGTCTGTTCCCGGCAGACCGCAACGCTGGTGATTTCTGTCAAAAGGCTTTGCCTTGCCGCCCGCGTCGTATTAGACTCGAAGAAGTCGCCAATAAGCCGGGAGAGGAACCATGAGAAGGACAGCCGGTTTCACGTTAATCGAGTTACTTGTCGTCATTGCAATCATTGGCGTACTGGTTGGGCTTCTGTTGCCAGCGGTTCAAAAGGTTCGTGAAGCCGCCAACCGGCTGCGCTGCGTCAACAATTTGAAACAACTAGGCGTGGCGGTTCACGCCTATCACGATGCCTCTAATTTTCTGCCGATCAGCTACAACCCGTGGCATGGAAAGAGCGGCGCCGGTTGGATTCTGCACAGTCTGCCGTTTCTGGAACAACAGAACCTTTACCGCCAATTCGAAGTGGGTTTCAACGGTGCTTTTTTCTCGTACGCGGGCATCAATCATCCCTCTTGCCGGGCGGCGGCCAAAACGCAGCTGCCGATTCTGCAATGTCCGTCGGACGAATCGGTTCGCCAGCTTTCGACCCAGCAATTCCAGTGGTCCGGCATTCCGGTCGCCTTGACCAGCTATAAAGGCGTCATTGGGGATACCCGTATGGGAGGATCACGCAGCATCCATCCTGGCACCGAACCGGATCGGCACTGGACGACCGGCAACAACGGCCTGTTTTACCGCTCTACTTATCTCGAACCAATTCGGCTGGATGATATTATTGACGGAACCTCCAACACGTTCATGATCGGCGAAGATATTCCCGAACACAACTACCATTCGATGGCCTACTATGCCAACGGGGATTATGCCAGCTGTCACGCACCCTTGAACTACATGCCCGATCCGCCGACACCAACGCAATGGTGGAATGTGATGTCCTTCCGCAGCCGGCATCCAGGAGGTGCTAATTTTTGCCTTGCCGACGGTTCGGTTCGCTATATATCCCAAACGATCAACTACAGCACTTATCGCGCTTTGAGCACGAAGGCCGGTGGCGAAAGTGTTTCGGTCCCATAACGCCATCAGCGATCCAGATCACCATGCGGTTGACGTTGTTGATTTTCGTTGCTTTGATTGCAGGTTGCGGCGGTGGCCGAGCCGTGGTCAGCGGAAATGTGACGCTTGATGGTGAACCCCTCGTCACGGGGACCGTGACGTGGATTTCCACTGACGGCAAAACGGTGGCTTACGGCCAGATTCAAAACGACGGCTCTTATCGCGCCGAGATGCCCGCCGGAGAGTATTTCGTCACCGTCGTCGCCACCTCCATGCCTGAACAAAATGAAAACCCGATGATCGAGGCCGTTGGCAAATTGCTCGTCCCCGCCAAATACACCCGCAAGGAAGAATCAGGATTGAAGTACACCGTCCAGTCGGGCAACAACCAGATCGACATCCCGTTGACAACTTCACCCGAATAGCGCAGGCGCTACCCAGTCCTAGCCCTGGCCGTCATTTCTTTGCCGCTCGGCTCTTGAACCACGCATGCTCCGGACGAGACAAGATATCGTCGAGCAGTTTCAGAACCGCTTCTTGTTCCGCTTCTTTGCCATCCTTTTTTGCGTGGGCACAAATCTCGCGGATTTGCGGGATCATGTGCATGTAAAACCGCTCAGCAACTTCGTACGTACCATGCCAATGGGCATAATCGGGTGCCATCATCGATGCACCATGCCGAGCCCGTCGTCCCTCGTGGTGCCATAAATAGAACCAGGTCCACTCCAGTTCCTCGTCGAAATTCGTCTTGGTCAGCAGCTTCTGTTTGTACATTTCCTGCATCAATGCCTGCCCCGGTTTGGCGAACTTCTCGTTATAAAGGATGACGAAGTCGTCATATTGCTTGTAAAAGGCGTTGACATAGTCCGGCGTGTGGCAGTGCGAGCAAACCTCCTTCATCCGGGACCGTTTCGCCTGCCAGGTGTCGACGATCAGCTCTCGGCGTTTGGCGGGATCCGTTTCCTTGACGATTTCATGGTCGGCGTTGGTATCCATGAGCAGGCTGACGGGTGGCCGGTTGCTCCACGAAATACGCTGTCCTGGATCGTGGGTGACTTTGCCATCGTTTCGGGTATGGCCCGACATATGGCAAGTAGCGCAGGTCGGAGCTTGCGAATAATCTCGACCAAGCACCCAAGTGGGCGAATCGAGATTCATCGAATCCCGAAGATCGCGATAGGCGACTCCGTGTTTGGATTCTTCATAGATTTCTTTTTGCGGGTGGTCGGGTCCGAGGTGACATTTGCCGCAGTTCTCAGGCTGTCTGGCGCGACGGGGCGAGAAGTCGTGCCGCGAGTGACAGGCAGAGCAAGATCCTTTGGAGCCGTCGAGGTTCAGTCGCCCGATGCCAGTGTTGGGCCATGTGCTGGGATGATAAAGGGGGCGGCCGTTCTGGTCTTTGAGAATACGAGCGACCGCCTCTTGATTCGTCGGTTTGCCATTCTTGTCAGGTTTGAGGTCGGTCACTGTGATCATGCCGCCATCGGTGGCTTGGAGAGCGACTTTGCTGCCGTGGCATTGCTGGCAGCCTGTGAAAGCCGCCGCCATGCCATTGACTTCTTTGACCGCCATGCCGGGAGTAGCGCCGTGCGGATTGAAAGGCACACGGGCACCTTCAACGACTTCGGCCAGATAATTATCGAGAGAAGCCAGGATGTTACCTCCTTTGGCGTGGTGGCTGCGGCTGAATTCCGCGAATTCGGTGGGATGGCAGCGGGAACAATCGCGCGGTGTCACCACGGTAGCGATTTGCGCGCCGTAGTGCATGAAACCATCCACGTCGCCGTGCTCGGCCTGGTGGCATTCGACGCAGCCAATTCCTTTGTGGGCATGAGTGCTGGTTTTCCAGTGATCGATGATGCCCGGCGTGCTTTGTTTGTGGCAGTCGACACATGCTCGCGAGCTTTGCGGAATGACTACAGGAGCCTCCGCCAGTCCTACTTCAGCGCGCTTGCGTGCGACTTCCGCCCACTGCACAAGTACCAGCGACAGCAGGAAGATGATACTAAGGACGGCAATTATGATACGTTTCATTTCCAAACTCATGCATGATCTCCGCTTTTTGGTTGAATCTGCCCTTTGGACAGGAGAATGACATCCAGCAACACATCAATGGGGAACGAAGGCTTCCCAAATCGTCAAAGCGACGATCGTCAAAGCAACGACGATGCCGATCCAAACGCTTGCTTCGCTATTCGGCCACCGGCGCCGGATCATCGCATCGAGGAACGGCCAAACGAACATCGCCGCTACGATGAAGCCCATGCTCAAGACTGCCACCGTTCCGGAAAAAAGTTTCAACCAGCGAAACGCGACGTAAAAAAACCACTCGGGCTTGATCACCTCAGGGGTCGTCAACGGATCGGCGGGAGGCCCCAAAACAGGAGGAAACACCGTCGCCAAGACGCTCAAGATCACCATGAGCACCAAGCCGATGGCCAGTTCGGTGTAGAGGTGATCGGGATAAAACTGATAGTGGTCCGGTTGATCGGGCGGGTCCGCTTGGAAGCGGTATTCAGTGACGCCGTGCAGCCGAACCAGCAAGATGTGAAGGGCCAGGAGCACCATCATTGTCACCGGCAGGATGGCAGCATGAAGAATGAAGAAGCGTGGCAGGGTGCGTTCGTTGTAATCTTCGCCGCCAAGCAGCATTTTCTTGGCGAACGGCCCGATTGCAGGGACGGTTTCGGCAATGTTGGCTCCGACTTTCGCTCCCCAGTAGCTGAGCTGCTCGTACACGAGACAATAACCGGTGAAGCCGAGCATCAAAGTGCACACCAGCAGGCACATGCCGACAATCCAGTTGAGTTCGCGCGGCTTGCGATACGCCCCCGTGAAAAAAACGCGAATCTGGTGGAGAATGACGGCGGCAATCATCAGGGTTGCTCCCCATTTGTGCAACCCGCGGAAATACCAACCATAAGTTTCCACCTCGGTAATACGGCGGACAGAAGCATAGGCGCTGGCCTGGGTTGGCTGGTAGTAGATCGCCAACAGGATGCCGGTAACGATCTGCACCACGAACAAATAAGCAGGCGTTCCTCCCAGACAGAACCACCAACGTTTCAAGTGATTGGGAACCGGCTCATTGGTCAACTCGCGCAATTCCTCGCCGCGCACGGGAAACCGTTCGTACAGCCAGTCCTTGAACTTCATTCGATTGGTGCCTCGACAAAAACCAGACCGTTTTCCACCTTGATCGGAAATGCGAACAGCGATTGCCCGGCATCTGCTGGCGGCCCCGCGACAGCAACGCCCTCGGGAGTGAACACGCCATTGTGGCAAGGGCAAAAGTAGCGGTTATTCTGCACCTCCCAATGCACGCGACAACCCAAGTGAGGACAGACGCTCGACAATGCCAGAAAGTCGTCGGCCGTTCCTTCCTTCCCGCGCCGGCGCAGGCTGATACGCTGTCCAGTGGGCATGACAAACGACATGGCTTCTCCCGGTCGAAGCTGGTCCAGCGAAGTCACGTACAGCCACGCTTTTTTCAGCGGGCGACTCACATAAAGGAATTTACCGGCCATGACTGCCAGCGTACCATAGCTGGCGGCCAGCCCCGTCAGCATCGCGGCGGAGGACACTTTGGTGAGAAAGCCGCGCCGCGTTGCCGAACAATCTTCTGATGCGGAGGTTGCTTCGGCTTGCTCACCAACAGAGAATCCGCCAGCTTCGCTGGCAACGGCTTCTTGGTCGCCCCTTTGTTCAGCGTTGTCGTCCGCACCGTGGTCTTCCGACGGCGTCTCTGCGGGATCCCTCCGCTCGTTCGTTTCGTTCATATTTACCAACTCCCAAGAGGAACGCCTCTCGTTTGCTGCCGTTTCTGGAAGTGCTGTCGCTCGCCGCCGCCGTGGTCGCGGCAATGTTCGTCCTGGCTCATGTCCGATTGGCAACGATTCGCCGGGTCAGCCAGACTTCAGCACATAACAGAACCACCACCCCAAGCATGAACCACCACCATAACTCGCGTTTGAC
Organism: Gemmatales bacterium; assembly: GCA_026004675.1. Classification (GTDB taxonomy): domain Bacteria; phylum Planctomycetota; class Planctomycetia; order Gemmatales; family Gemmataceae; genus BPJP01. The sequence continues at coordinate 151,981 of BPJP01000010.1, read as the reverse complement.
GTCGCTCTTGGAGGCACCGATTACCGTTTCGCGGTCCGATTCATAGGTCATAGGCACTTGCTCCGCCACCAAGGTGCGATCTTCTTCGCTGTTTTCCGTCAAGTCCGATTCGCGATGATCCGGTTTGACGACAAAATAGACTTTTTTCCCTTTGTCGGGAATTAACTCGTAGACCCCCGTTTCCCGTGTGTTTTCGTAGATAAAGGGATGATCCTTCAGCGAAGGAAGTTCATGTTTCTTGAGCCATTCTGGCACATGGATGGTTTCGGCTTCACCTTCCGGCGGCTGTATCTCGATCTGATTTGGAAGTTGGTCCGGATCGGGATGGAAGCGCATGGGTTGGCCAGCTTCGAGGTTGAAGTCCGCTCCCCTGGCGCCGGCCAAATAATAGACCAGTTCATGAATGAAGGGGGGAAAGGCGATCAGACCAGTCAGGTTGGTTCGCCATGAAGTATCCAGCGGCACCGCCGAAGCGATGACTTTGCCCTTTTCATATTGGCATTCCGTCAGAAACGGGTCCTTGTTGGTAAACAAGGCCGTCACAATGGCAGAAGAATGGCGACTGCTCGTCTGCATTTTCCACCAGCGGGGAAAACGGGCGTCGGATAATCCCCCCGATTGCGCTTCACGAAACAATTCCAAAGCGGGGCTGTTGAACGATGCAGCGTCCGGACTGACGTACTCTTTCGTGTCGGCGTCGTCGCCGTCGATTTTTTCGAGGCGAGCGGGAAACCATCCTTCCCCGCCGCGGTGGAGGTGGCGATTGTATTCCTCTGCTTCGACGCGTTCCCCCAGAGTCACGAGAACACCACCGCCGGCTCTAAGGAATTCTTCAATCGCGGATTGCTGGGAAGGGCTGAATCGAGCCACGTTGCAAAAGATGACGACGCGCGGATGCGAATCCGGACGTTCGGGGTCGATCGGGCTTTTCAGCGAAGTTGCCGAAAAATCCTGAATTGGGACGACTTTCGCTTTGACGACCGGAGTACGGTCGCGCTTTGGCGAGAGGGCAGCGAGCATAGGGTCGGTACCGCGTTCTCCGACTTTGTGCCGCATATCCCCATCAACGAGTAAAACCGGCAAAGCCTGCAGGACTTCGATGGCGAAATCCTGACGATTGTCGCCTGGCAGTTCATCCTTGATCGAGTCATCCGCCGGACGCTCCGATTTGGGCGGATCAGGCTCCACGATCACCGTGACCAAATGCGAGCCAGGGGTGATGAACTTGTGCCGAAAGCTCAGAGGAATTCTTCCTTTTTCCGCCCGGGCCGATTCAGGGAAATCGAGTTTCTTTTCTTCCACGCCGCCATCGATTACCAGGCGAAGCCGATAAGGGGGGCTGTATTCTTGTTCGCTTCCGAGTTGCAAAGCGGTTCGGAAGCGAATTTCCTGCCCGACGGATGCAACCGCCCGGCTGGCCTCGATCGGAGCCAATGACCAGTTGCGAATGTGCTTCGCCTTGACATCGGCGACGTTGACGACCCAGATTCTGGGCCGGAGCAACCCGGTTTTGTCGAGTCGGCGAGCCAGAAACTCCCAACTCAGCATGCTTGACGAATCCGCCCAGCCAAAACGCTGGTTATCGGTCAAGACGACGATTTCGCGCAGGGGACGATGGCTGTCCTGCAGGCGGCGTAAAGCCTCACCAACAGCGGTGGGCCAATCGCTGCCACCGCGCGGCTCAGGCAAGCCGCGAATCTTTTCTCGCACTTTTTCCAGGTCATGGGTCGCCTCTTGAACGACCACCGGCTGCTGCTTCGCTTGCATTACCGTCACGCTGTCGCCGGCAGCCAATTGAGCGACATATCCCATGGCCCACTCTTTGGCGCGCTCGTGCGGCGTTTTTTGGTTTCCCGAGTACCCCATGCTGTATGAACCATCAAAGATGAGCACGACGTCGCGGTTCGGACGCGATAAGACATTTCCGAGCCACGGACCCACGAGGAAAGGGGCAGCCAGCGCAAAAACCAACAAGGCGATCAACCCCATGCGCAGCAGCATGAGCAGAATCTCTTCGATTAGAAGTCGTTTCCGCGTTGTTTCGCTGATCTGCAAGAACTGCATAGCGCCCCAGTCGACCACTTCGTAACGTCGGCGATTGAGCAAATGGATCAAGGGCGGAATCGCCACCGCGATCAGACCCAAAAGCATGGCGAGATTGAGAAATCCGATCGACACAGAGCGCTCCTGTTGCGTAGCACGAGATTCGCATTGGCGGCAGGTAAAAAGGGGGAGTCGCTTGTCATCGTAACACGGCCGGTTGCCGTTGGCAACCGCCGACGGGCAAGACGATAAGACCGTTTTTCCGTTTTCCGTAGAGGCAGGAAGCGCAACCTGCTAGCTTTCCTGGAAATCTGTAAAATGCTGCTTTTGCCCCGCTGCAAGAAGCGGGCGATGAAAGTTGAATGCTACCGATGAACACCGGCTGGAGTTTTTCCAACATCGAAGCAATCGTATTCGATGCTGTTGGCACGTTGCTTTACGCGAATCCACCCGTGAGTCAGGTCTATGCGCAAACAGCCCGACAGTTCGGCAGCCAACTTGGAGCGGAGGAAATTGCACGTCGGTTCCGCGAGCTTCTGAGCAGGGAATGGCGGCACGATGATCCTGTCAGCAGCGAATCTCTCGAAAGGGAACGGTGGCGGCGTATCGTCGCTTCGGTCTTGGATGACGTTGCCGACGTTTCCGGGTGCTTTGCCTGGCTGTTTGACTATTTCGGCAAACCGGATTCCTGGCGATGCCCGCCTTCCGTCGTCAGGCTCTTGTCACAATTAAAGGGAGCCGGCTATCGCCTGGCCATGGCATCCAATTTCGATGCTCGTCTTCGACGAATCTGGAAGGGGAAGCTCGATTTAGAAGCCATCGGCGAACTCTTCATAAGCTCCGAAATCGGTTGGCGCAAACCTTCGCCAATGTTTTACTCGACAGTGATTCGGTCCCTCCAAATAGAACCGTGGCGGATACTATTCGTGGGAGATGAAAACCTCAATGACTACGACGGTCCGCGCAGCGCCGGAATGCGAGCATTATTGGTGGAGCCGTGCGGCGTCGCCAAGCAGGACCGACACCGGCTACAGGGAGCGATAGGACGATTTGAACTCGAGGACCTTGCTTACTTGATGCCATTACGATGATCGACTTGTTCGTCTATGGTACGCTGAAGCGGCAAGCGTCGCATCATCATCTGCTCCACGGCGAGTTTTTGGGAGAAGTCCAGACACAACCTGTTTACCGACTGTACGACTGCGGTCGCTATCCGGGAATGGTGGAAGTGGGCACGCATGGCGTAGCTGTTCACGGCGAGCTGTGGCGTGTCAGCGACGAAGTGCTGGCGGTGCTAGATGAATATGAGGGAGAATTGTTCGAACGGCGACAAATCCGGCTGATGAATGGGCGAATGGTTTGGGCTTATCTTTATCGCGGTATGGTGGAGACGTTGTCCGATTGCGGGACGGTTTGGCATGAGGGGGAATCGAGCGGCTTTTCGAGTGCATCGAGCAATTGATCGATGCGGAACGGCTTGAACAGGACGGCTTTCAACCCTTCTTGCCTGGCTTTAACGATTCCATGTGCGGGATCATAACCGTAGCTCGTCATCAAGATAACGCGGGCGTTGGGTTGGGCTTTTTGCAACTGCCGAAAAATCTCATAGCCATCCATATCGGGCAGCCGAATGTCCGCAAGCATAGCGTCGTACTTGCTGATTTTGGCGATAGCAACTCCTTCATGACCGTCGCGTGCCGTTTCAACGATACAGCCGTAACGTCCTAAAATGGCATGTGCCGAACGACGGACACGCTCGTCGCTGTCGACGACGAGAACGCGCAAGCCATGCAATTTCGGGTGTGCATGCCACTCTTCGTTTTTCGACGGCGCACAATCAAGGTCTTCGCCAACCTTTTGAATGCTTTCTTTGATCGCCCTGGCAGCGGAAAGAATATCGTGCAATTTGGCAGCCATTTCTTCGTCGTGACCGATGTACCGGTCGAGGACCGCCGTCGCCGCCAAAAGAATCTCATCGACCGGCAAAGCGACGGCCCGACTGATGGCGTCAATCGACTGGGAGGCTGCCCCTCGTTTCTCTGCCGAAAGCAGTTCAAAGGTATGCAGGCAGGCGGCGATTTCCCGGCTGAAAATCTCGGCAAACTGCAGATCTTCGTCGCCGAATGCGTTCAGTTTGGGGCTTTCCACGTTGAACGTGCCGATCACCTGGTCGTAGACGATCAACGGCACGGTCAAAGAGCTTCTTGCCCCCGAAGCTCCTTCGAGGTAGAGCGGATCATTGGCGGTATCCGGACAAAGATAACTTTTTCCGGTGGCGGCGACAAAGCCAGTGACTCCGTAGTCGGTAAGGTGTGGCCGCAACTCGCGTGTGGCCGCAGCAGGAGTCATTCCTTCCGACAACAGCGGTTCCAACTTGCCGGTTTTGCGGTCGAGCAGCCGAATTTCGATGACATCATAATGCAAAAGGTCATGAAGGAACCGGCGAATGTTGAGTTTCAAAAGCTCGATACGTTCTTCCACCGTCATTTCCGCAAGCTGGTCCGGGGTCAAAGCCGCCAGCTCCAATCCGGCCTGGTGAAGAGCGTCGAGTTTCTGTTGCTGCTGAACTTCGCTGGTAGCGTCTCGAGCAAGACAGATGAATTGGCGAATCGAATCTTTGTCGTTTTCAATAAGCGGCGTGATCCGCAATTGCAAAAACCGGTTGTCGCGAGTATGAAGCCGTGTCGAAGTGGATGTGCCTGTCAGTGCGGTATGGAAGGGGCTGTAATCAGGTCCAAGAATCTCGGGGGCTCCCAGTGCTTCATAAAAACCGCGATGCCTCACCGGACCGCCGCACCATTTTTCAAAGGTGCTGTTTGCCCAGACGATTTTCAAGTCGGCATTGACGACAGAGATGCCGTCCGAAAGCGATTCCAGGATTCGCTCTGACTGCAGCAAGTTGCCCGCCCACTGGCGGACGCTCGAGTCGCGGGTGTCGGCGTAAACTCCATCAAAATGCTCGCTACGAAGCAAAGGCAATCCACTGGCGAGGTTCTCGACGCGTACGACGTCGAAATCCGCTTGTTCAAGCAGGTCGCCTGCGGAGTTTCTCGCTCCCTCGATGACCAGAATTCGAGGTCGGTCCGACACGGGTTGGTTCCGGAATCCCTGGCGTGGTTGACTCCTTATCATAATTTTCGGCGACATCCATTTCTATCTCAAATTATAGTGGGCTATTTGTAGGACAACAACGGACATGCAGTTTGCCCCGGCATTTTGCCCACAATTTCCCGAACCAGGCACTTTCAGCGCAAGTTATTCGCTCATAACCGTTTTCCCATTGGAGCGGCGAGCCAGAGCGGCTCGTCTGGTCTGGGCTTTCGTGAACAGAGGAGGAATTCTATGCGCGGTTTCATCTTGAGTGGCAGTCTCTCCCTGGCCGTTCTTCTCACGGTGGCGTCCCTGCAAAATGTCGATGCCCAGCATTATCGGCACCATTCGTCCTACCATCACCACCACCATCATCATCGGCATTTCGGCAATTACGGGCACCATCACCACTATCGTCCTGGTTTCTCGATCACTTTCGGCTTTTCTTCGCCCTACCGGTATTCCTATCCGCCGTATACGCACCACTACCCGCGCTACTACGGCGGCAATTATTATCAACCCTACTACCGTTTCTACAGCCAGCCGCGTTGCTTCCCCTAATGCGATGGCAACTTGCGGCGACCTGACGTAACGCTACTCTTTGCTCCCTGTGGCCAGTGTCTTATGCTTTCCTTAGGACACTTGGCGTCAGGGAGCATTCTCGTCATAAGGCGACCGGCATGTTGCAAGCATTCAAAAAACTCCAATACGGTGCCCGCGTCTTATTGTCTCGCAGCGGCGGGCATCCTGAAACCGTTCACGTCGCCGGCAAAGAGATCGTTGTCAAACACGGCGGTGATGGGCTTCCTTTCGTCTACCTGCACAGCACGCTGGACGAGTCGACCATGTGGTTCCCCTTCTTTCAACGATGGTCGCAAGAATTCCGCGTGTTGGTGCCGACGCACCCAGGATTTGGCAAGAGCACGGGATTCGAAGACATCGATTCCATCGAAGACCTGGCTTTTCATTATCTCGAGCTTTTCGACGCTCTGGGGCTTGAGGAAGTGATCCTGGGAGGCGTCAGCCTGGGTGGCTGGATCGCTGCCGAGTTCGCCGTCCGCTGGCCGGAACGTGTGCGAAAGCTGTGGTTATGCGGCGCGCCAGGGCTTTGGGTCGATGACGTGCCTCTTGGCGATCTTTTTCGCGTCATGCACCATACGCAGCAACTGCGCGAACTCCTTTTCTTCGATCCCGATTCTTATATGAGTCGGATGATCCTTTCGGACAAGCCGTCGGATGACCGTCTTATCGCCGCCTACCAGTCGATGACGGTTCTCGCCCGCCTGGTGTGGGAAAGGCCTTACGATCCTAAACTTTCGCGGCGACTGCATCGCGTGCGCTGCCCGGTGCTGCTCCTCTGGGGCGATCACGATCGGGTCGTGCCGCCGGCATATGGAGAAGCCTACCGCAGATTACTTCCGCAATCAGAATTGAAGCTTTTAGCCAATTGCGGTCATTTACCGATGTTCGAAAAGGAAGACGAATTTGTCCAAGTTATCGCCGACTTCGCTCGCGGGTAACTTTCTCTAGAGGTCGCGGATTCCTCCGTCGGCTCCCGTCGGAAGAATGCCTTGTACTATTTTCCGGTAGCCGCTATAGCTCGCTGTTGTTGAGGTACGCAAGGCGACCGTGCCCCGCCAGTCGACGTTGTTGAACTTGGGGCAGGGACAGAACGGAACAGGGAGCCAAGCGAAATGTCCGTCAACCTTCAAATGGTGCCCAGCGACATGCCCACCGGGCGAGCGCTTGCCGAACTCCTCGAAAGCGGCGAACTGGTCTATTACCCTGTTTGCCCATTTCCTCTGCCAGAAGGAAAAGAACTGGAATTCCTGCTATCGCAAAAACTTGGGCGATTCAGCCACAAGAACATAAGCTACGATCCGATTCGCGATAAAGCACATGGTTTTCGCCGACGCGACGAGGAACAGGCTCATCGTCTCCGTGAACTCTTGGCGGACTTTTCCCGAATCGCAACTCATTGGCTCGCTGGCGTGTTGCCGCAATACGCTTCGGCCTGGAAACTCGACCGTGTCAGCTTTCGGCCACTCGAAGAGGCAACACGATGCGTCCGGCAAACGGCACGAAACGACCTGTTGCATATCGACGCCTTTCCCACTAGGCCGACGCGGGGCTATCGGCTGCTGCGCTTGTTCGTCAATATCAACCCGACGGAACCTCGTGTGTGGATCACCGGCGAACGATTCGACAAATTGCTCGAACGTTTCGGCGATAAAATCGGTTTGCCCAAAACGGCAGCCAACCCAGGGTTGTGGCTTCGCAACTGGTTTTTGAAATGGTTCGGCTTGCGCTCGCGCAGCTTCACGCCATACGATGAATTCATGCTCAAGCTGCATCATTTTCTCAAGTCGAACGACGAATTCCAGGAAAGAAGCTTCAAGCGCTATTGGCAATTTCCACCCGGATCGGCCTGGCTGGTCATGACCGATGCCGTCTGCCATGCGGCACTACGGGGGCGGTACGCTCTCGAGCATTCTTACTTCATTTCGCCGCAGACGCTGGCCCTGCCGGAATTGTCGCCTGCGGCCCTTTTGCAACACGCCGTCGGCGCTCGCGTAGTGCGTCGCGCTGCCTGAGCAGGTTCATGCACCTTGCTTGAAATGGCCAAACAAACATCGGATTTGAATTCGCACAGGTCGTCGGCCCGGCGGAATTATTGCAACCCAAGTTGCTGGCGAATGATGATCTCCAATGCTTGCAGCCGTTGTGCGTCAAGCCCTTCGCTGCGCCACAAAATGCGCCCGGAGTCATCGAGCAGAACGAGCGTGGGCCAATGCCGAACGGCAAACTGGGTTTTGACTGGACAATCGGGACGCTCGCTGCCCAGAAGCAAGCGGTAATTGATGCCTAAACGATCACGGATGCGAGCAACTTTTTTCACTCGCTCATAAACTGGTCCCTGCTCATAAGCGATCCCCACCACTTCCAATCCGTGGTCTTGGTAGCGTCGTTGCAGTTCGATCAGATGAGGGATGGCCCGCAGGCAAGGCGGACACCAGGACCCCCAAAAATCGCAGAGAACCAGCTGGCCCTGGTGATGCCGAAATTCCCACGGTCTGCCTTGCAGGTCCCGCAGGGCGAAGTTGTGCAAGCGGTGTCCGACCATCACGCAAGACGGGATTTCCGCCGGACCAGGATCGAGATTGCGCAGCCCCAATGGACGAGGCTCTTTAGGCGTCGGTCGGGTCGGTGACCACTTCGGTGCTTGTGCTGGTCGGCTTTTGATTTCGCACGGAGGCGGCTCGCCGCGTGACAGTGGGTCGTCAGCGATATTCTCCTTGTCAACTGGCGGCGATGGGGGAGGAGGCGAAAAGGGAGTCACTTGAGGAGGTGATATCTGCGGGCGGCCGAGCTCCGCAGCGCGCGGTCGACTCGATGGCGTCGAGGCCTCATTATCGGGACCTGACGGCATATCGGTTACGGGATTCCCGCCAGGCACAACGCGGATCAACACGCGCGGATTGGGAGCAACCGCTGTCACGACTCCCGTTAAAGTGTTTCCGCCGGCACCGTTCACTTCGGCGACCAGGCGGTATTGTTTCCCAGGTTGCAGACCCTGAACCAGAAAATATCCTTCGTTGTTGGTCGAGACTTGAATGGATTCCGAAGTGCCAGAACCATCGACCACACGGATCGAAGTCGCTGGCACTCGGCGGTTGGCATAATCAATGACCTGGCCCGCGAGAATACCATTCGCTGGCGGTGGCGGTTGCGCTGCAATCGGCGCTGGCCACGACGGCGGTGACGGCAGGGGAGCCGGTCCGTTTTTCGCAGGGGTGGCGGAACTCTGTTTTCGTCCCAGCGATTGACAGCCAGCCGGCACAGTCGTCGCCACCAATACTACTAATAAAATCGTTCGTCGCACGATGTGCTCCTCAACTCCAGGACGTTTCCCGTCGCGCTGTCAATTGAGATGTGCTTGAAACTCTTTCTCGAAAAGATGGAGGCGTCAAGCCGACGACGGCAGAAAAGACGGCAAAGGTGGCCATGCCAGCATGTGAAAACGCCAAATCAGGACTATCTTGCCACAAAGGCTTCGTCTGTTTGCGTGGTATAATGAAATAGGAGAACAGACGGAGGCGAAGCGATGAATCCTGCTGGACTGGTCGATACGACCTTGCGCACCGGAGTGCCCACCAGTGCCGAAGACAATCCTTTTGAAGTGAAGTGGCACGATGCGATTCATTTCGGTCGGCGCTTGTGGCTTCGCGGAAAACTGCTGAAGAACGGAAATAGTCGAAACTGGTGGCGGTTGAGCCGCCGGTCCACGCCTCCGTCCCTAAAGATTTCCGCCAGGATCAGTGGTTGCCGAGCCAAAGCAGAAGCAGCTCTCGCAGTGGACGGCAGCTTTGAAGCATTGTTAGAAATGAGGCTGCCTCCGATTCGCCGAGGCTGGCGGCTTGCCCGTTACCGAGTCGAATTCGAGGAAGGCATCGCGGAAAGTTGCAGCGTCGTTCTCTCGCCTCCCGCAGGTACGGAACGCGTTGTTGTTGTGGTGCTGCCAATCGAGTTCGTCTCGTCTCCGGAGACCGGTCTGGTCGCTCTGAGGCATTGGCTACGTGAACAGCACGCGGCGAAAAACCGCACCATCGTGTACCTCGCCTGCCAGGCTGATGACGATTCGACCCGAAATCAGGCCGAACTCGCACTGGCGATCACCGCGAGCCAGTTTCCTGCCGGCATGCAAATAATCGTACCGCGACAGCCGGAATCCCTCGTAAAAGCGATTGACCGGCTCTGTTGGCTTTTCGCCGATCGCTGCCGTTTGGACCTGGTCAACATCGAGCCAAGATTCGACGACGTCCTCGCTGCTTTCACGGCAACCAAACGAAACGAGGAAGTCGAACTGGTCAAAGTCGAGAACAGCGAATGGCATACGGAAAGCTCAACGGTGCGTCAGTCCAGGCCGACGCGTTCGATTCTTGTGCCCCGTTTTCCCGTTGTCTTCTGCCACGGCATGCTCGCTTTCAGCATGCTGAAAATGTATCGCCCTGAAGACCGTAACAGTTTTTCGCGACTGCGTCCGTTCTTTCGCGAACGGGGCATTCATGCGCTCTTCCCCCAGGTTTCGGCCACCAGCGGCGTTGCCGACCGTGCCGTCGAATTGCGCGATCAGATTCTGGCCTGGACCAATGAGCCGATCAATTTAATAGCTCATAGTATGGGAGGGCTGGACGCGCGTTACTTGATAACTCACTTGGGATTCGCAAATCGAGTCAAGAGCCTGACGACGATCAGTACGCCTCACCGTGGCACGTATCTGGCCGACTGGTTCCAGGAAAACTTTCGACGCCGAGTACCCCTGCTCCTTGCGCTGGAAACACTCGGCATCAACGTCAAAGGGTTCAGCGACTGCCGTTTGGAACCGTGCAAACGTTTCAACGAAGAAACGCCCGACCACCCCGATGTCGCCTATTTTTCTTACGCTGGCGACGTCAATTGCCAGCGGCTGACACCGGTACTTCGACGCGCCTGGTGCTTGCTGACACCGGTCGAAGGACCCAACGACGGTATGGTATCCGTGGCATCGAGCCGATGGGGTGAATTCCTCGGCACGATCCACGCCGACCATTTCGCACAGACTCCGGACGGGGTGTTCCTGCGTGAGGGCGAAGACTTTGATGCTGTTTCGTTCTATGTCCGTATCGTCGAAGACCTGGCGAGACGTGGTTTTTAATCCGGCTTGGGGGGCACCCGACTATATTCGTATTCCACTTTTCCTTTAACGTCATGGAAGCGAAACGTGATCTTGCCGGCACGGTTGACGTTGACAGACAAGAAACCGCCTTTGACGCGATGAAATTGGTGGTACTCTTTGTCCAGACCAGGTGACCCACCGGCGTGCTTGTCGCTTGCGGGTCCGCAGGAAAACTCGTGGACCTTGGTTTCCGGATGGATGGAATGATACTGCCAATGGCGGTCGCCACAGGCAATAAAGAAGCGATCGCCGAGATTCTTTTGAAACCAACGCCGGATTTCATCTCCTTCGGTCTGGAAAGCGGCATTGGCATGATTATCGTTCTTTCCCTTTGGGCGATCGGGACCAACGATCGGCGTGGGACTAATGAGGATTTTCCATGTGGCGTCACTGGCCAACAGCGTTTTCTTGAGCCACTCTTTTTGCTCTTTTCCCCATATCGTTTTGTCGGGACCGTCTTTCATTGGATTAGGCGAACGAAAGTCTCGACCTTCGACCATCCAAACCTGCAAGTGCTTGCCCCAGCGCTGAGTACGATAAGTTTTTTCGCCCATTGGCGTTTGCTCGCGAAAGATACGCAAGCCGTCTTCGAATGTCATGGGCAACATGGATCTGGGCTTCATTGTCGGCCAGCAATCATTGGATAACGTGTCATGGTCGTCTTTCTCCCAATAACCGGGGACCATGAGATGAAAAGCGATATGTCGGGGAAAGCTATACATGCGGTGCCAATGGTAGCGAGCGACAGCAACCGTCGTTGCCCGCGGGTCCTCCGAGTCGTAGTAAACGGTGTCCCCTGTTGGAACGATGAACTTGGGATTCAACTTGCCCATCGCTTCGTAGATGTGGAAGCCGTCGGCGTGGTCCACGTCCTTGTAGGCCTGTCCGGTGATGACGGTAAAGGTGATGTCAGCGGCGGTTTGTGCCAACGGTGCCGTTTCAAAACGACCGCGCAAAGGCGCATGCATTTTCTTGTTGAGGTCGGCGGTTTCCGCTGAAAAGTAATAAACCGTCTGTGGTCGCAAACCCGTCAATTGGAACTGATGGGTAAAATCATCGCTGGCAGAAACTTTCATCCAAGGGGTGGTTACGCCTTCTCGCAAATTCTCGTTGACGCCATAGCGCAGGCGAACGAAGCCAGGAGCGCCTGGGCATGCGCCTTCCAGCTTGTCCACCGAAATGTCTGCGGGCAAAACCTTGGCTGGCCGACCCTTGCGCACAATGCCATCGCGGTTGCGCGAGGAGTTTTTCGTCAAGCGCATCCATACCACGGCGGACGTTTGCGTCACTTCACCGACTTTCACCCCTGTCGCCTGTCTCGTTTCCTCCGCGAAACTGGCCAGACAAAAAGCGAATAGCAAAGTAACGGCGCAATAACTCTTTTGCATTCTTCGATCTCAAAAGCTCGTGATACCGAAAAGGCAGCAGCGAAGGAGATTCGCTGTCCATATCAGGAAGGCTGATTACCGGCTGAAAAACAACGACACGTTCTTAGTGGTCTCCAGGAATTCCATCTTCGTTCCTTCCTTATTCATCATGATTTTCCATTTTGTTCGATTGGACCCCACCTGGAACTGAGCGAAATAATCTTCCCCCTCTTTGGCAAGGTCGATTTTCGAAAACGCAAACCGCTCCAATCCGACCTTTTCGGGAAAGTCCAGATCGAAGGCACCGACGGCATGGCCATCGGCACGGATGGCTACCGTTGATTGGGTTTCGATGCCTTTCCAATGGCCCACTAATTGCTGCAAGTTTTTCGGTCGAACAGCCAGGGAATTGGGATTGGGTTTCGGCTTCGGGCCAGGTTCGGGTCTTGGTTGCGGATTCGGTCGCGGGGCTGGTTTCGGAATGGGCAGCGGCAAGGGGCGAGGTTGTGGCATCAACTCCGCATTTTGTTTCGGCTCGGGTTGCGAATCAGGAGTGCGATTCGAGCCTGGCTTGTTATTGGGTGACGAGGAAGGTTCATTGGCTGGTGTGGTTGAAGTATTGCTGGCCGATTCATCGCCCTTGGCAACCTGTACCTCGCTGCTGCCGATGATTTCATCCACACTGCCGCCGCTGATCCAGTAAAGCAGTCCGATCCCTCCCACAGCCAGGAGCAGCAAAAAGATAGTGCCGAAAATCGTAGAGATGATCGCCACGCCTTTGCTCAACCCGCTCTCCGAAAGATCGTCATCGGCGAGCGCCGACGGCTTCGCACCGACGGCGACGTTTGGTTTGGAAGCCGGCCTTTTTCGCCTGAGCGGGTTGCCATGTTTGGCCAGATCGATTTCGCCGGTGGAGGGGACTTTGTTTTTCTTCAAATTGATTTCGGCATTCGAGCCAGGCTTCTTTTTCAGCTTGATTTCGGCGCTCGAACCAGGTTTTTTCTTCTTCAGTTCCGCAGCCAGATCGATTTCCATCGTCGAGCCAGGAGCTTTCATTTCAACGGTTCCCGGCCCATTGCCGAGGTCGATATTCGGCTGCGTTTTAGGTTTGTTGCCGGCGACGACCAAGCGCAAGATGTTGCCGCATTTCGAGCACTTGACGCGTTTACCTAGCTGGTCCTCGCGGACACGCAGTAATTCTTTGCACTTTGGACATCGGACGGAGTTCGCTGTCGCGTTACTCATTTGGCTGCCCTCGCACTACCCCCACGCGACATTTGAGCATGTCGGAGTGACGAAAGCAACCAATTTTTCGCCCAATCGGGTCCGCGATACGACTTGCGGGCAAAGCAGGCGATCGCTCTTTTGCTTTTGCGGGGACAAGCAAGCCAACCACTGGGCGAGCTATTTCCACTGGGGAGGTGGGATATTCTCTCCGCGCAATGCTTTGACCAGTGCTTGCGGCTGGGCAAGCGCGTCCCAAACCCGGGTGAAATCGACAGTCGAGCCGTTCATGCGCCACTGACCCACTTTGGCCAATCCGGATGTTCCCGCCAGGATGCCTGTCGGGGTGTAGGCGAGCCATTCATAGCCGTCTTTTTCAGGAGGCAACGACAGCAGCGTCAGCAAATGACGACGGGATCGGACATCCCACAAGCGCACCAGACCGTCATAACTGCCCGTCGCGATCAAAGATTTGTCGTTTCGCAGAGCCACGGCATAGACAACGGCACCGACGTTGATCGTGGCCTGGGCGGCGCCACTCGCGCCATTCCAAACTCGCACCGTCTTGTCGGCCGACGCGGAAACAGCTATTTGACCGTCCTTGCTGAATTGAATCTCGTGGACCGCTCCACCGTGCCCTGCTTGCAGACGCTCGCGCTGCCCGGTCTTCAGGTTCCACCAATACATCCGGCTTTCAAATCCCGAGGAGACGACATATTTGCCATCGGGAGTAAATGCAACGGCAAGCACATCTTCGTTCATACCACTGAAGGTGAAACGACTTTGACCGGTTTCTGCTTCGACCACCTTCACCGTGCGATCCTTGCTCGCCGATGCCACCCATTTGCCATCGGCGCTAAAATCGACGGCATAGACGAAATCGGAATGTCCAGTGAACGTGTGCAGCAACTTCCGACGGGAAACATCCCACAATCGCACGGTCTTGTCAAAACTGGCCGAGGCCAGTTTCTGACCGGCTGGATCGAACGAGACGCTGAAGACGACATCCTCGTGGCCATCGAGGGTAGCCAGAAGTTTCCAAGTGCCGGTCTCATAGAGGCGCAAATCTCCTTTCGCAGATGGTTGCCCGCCGGCAACAGCAAGTAATTTACCGTCAGGGCTGAAGCGAATATCGTTGACAGCACCGAGCACATTGGTCAGGACTTTGGCGGGTCGAACGCTGGTCAAATCCCAGACGGTGACTCGGCCATAGGCGCCGGTAGCGAGGAATTTCCCGTCCGGACTGAAGACCACTGCCGTCACCGGAGCCAGGGGGCCGGCTTTCAGCACCAACTCGAGCTGTCCGGGGCGTAATTTGCCAAAGTATCCCGCGGGCGGCACGGCGGTCGTCGGCAAACTTACGTCCAGTTTGCGCCGTCGTGATGGACCGGTTTTGACGATGAGATCGACGTTCTCCGGCTTTTTGCCTTCTCTGGCGCCATGATCGATCCAGCGGCGAATGACATCTATCGTCGCATCGGGCAGGCGTTTGGCCCCGCGCGGCATGACCCGGTCTTCGTCGGTCGTCGTCAGAACCCGCACCAGCTTGCTCGAGCGGCCGTTGCCTTTTTTCACGATGGGCAATTTTTTCCCCTTGAGCACCGCTTCGTATGAGTCGAGCGCCAGCCCTCCCGAAACATCGACCTCCCGCAGGTTTTTCGTGCTGTGACACACGGTGCAATGTTTGCGTAAAATCGGCCGCACGTCCTGCCAATAGGTCGGAACCTCGGAGCCGGGCTGTTTTTCCTCATCCGCCGCGAGCCAACCTGTTCCCAGTACACAGCCGCTTAAGGCAAGAAAGGCAACAAGCTTCTTCATCGATTTCCCCTGGTTTTTTTGGTGAGCCATACGCATGATAATCATGCAATGGCGATTCGGCTTGCAGGCAGAGCAACGTTCACGAGGGTAGGAACGATATTTCGCAACCTGCCAAATCAGTCGGAAGTCTCTGCTTGGGAATGCGCTTGAGGTTGCTCCGCTCTTTGTTGTTCGATCGTATCTGGTTCCTCTTCTCGTTCAACAATGATCTTACCCAGTTCGGTGGCGGCAACGATGCCGCCGTCAATCAGCTTTTCGACTAACTTTTTGTGGAGTTGCTCATGTTCCTGCGGCAAGGCATCCTCATCGGAACGCAGGGAAACGATGATGTCCTTTTTGCCGGTCGCAGGGTCGCATCGCAGTTGGATCGTCATTTCAGCCATGTGGGACCTTCAGTTTTTGTAGCAATTTTCGTCTTGATGGTTGCCGCGAACCTTTGTGTCGATCACTTCCGACAAGGTTTTGGCGTCGATGGATTTTCGTTCCAGGAGCAGGTCGCGGAGTGTTTCTACCAGGACGCGGTTTTCCCGCAAGAGGTTCGCCGCCCGCTGCCGACTTTGTTCGAGAATCTCGCGAACACGGCGATCGAGCAATTCGAGTTGTGCCGGTGAGAGGTTGCTTTGTCGGCTGGCGTCGGCGCGATCACTCTGGAAGCGACAGACGCCGACTTCCTCTCCTCCCATGCCAAACTCTTCAACGAGCGCACGGGCGATGCGCGTGGCGCGGTGGAGATCTCCCGCCGAGCCGATCGACAGATCCTCCAGCAAGAGAATCTCTGCTTCGCGCCCTCCCATGAGAACACACAGATCGTCGAGTAATTCGCCACGGGTGACAACATATCGGTGGGCCGGGTCTTGATAGCGGACAAATCCCAGAGCGCCAGCGGTATCACCCAGGATCGAGATTCGCTCGATTGGAGGTGCATGTTTGCAAAGCAGGGCGCAGACAGCATGGCCGGCTTCATGTGTGGCCACAACACGTTCTTCAGCAGCCGTCATCTTCGGCCGCTCCAGCCATTCGGTCAGCGCGCGTTCGATGTCGGCGGGAGTCGTGGCGTCCCTGCGATTTTCCCGCAGGCGAATTCGCGCGACGGCTCGGCATAAAGCATTGAGATGGTCGCCACTGTAGCGCGTGCCGGATGCTGCTCCTTCGACGAAATCCGACGTCCTCCGAACAGCATAATCGAGCGTTGCAGGGGACATGCGCAACTGCATTTTCTCATCGTAAATTTTCAGGATTTCCCGGCGATCATCGGCATCGGGGTAAGGTATGTAGAGGTGAAACTCGAAGCGTCCGGGCCGCAACAGTGCCGGGTCCAAGGCTTCGACAAAGTTTGTCGTCCCAATTACAAACACCAGTTCGTCTTTGTGAAATCCATCCATTTCCGTCAGCAACTGGTTCACCATCGAGTGTTGCACGCCTGAACCATCATACATGCCGCGTGCTGCCGCGAACGAATCCAACTCATCAAAGACGATGATAGAAGGTGCCGATTGCCGAGCCTGGCGAAAAATGCGGCGCAGGTTCTCTTCGCTTTCGCCAACCCATTTACTCTTAAGCTCCGGGCCCGACACGACCGTCAGTGCCGCACCCAAAGCCGATGCCATGGCTTTCGCGAACAGGGTTTTGCCGGTTCCCGGAGGCCCCCAGAAAATCATTCCTCGAGGGATCAACTCCTCCAGCCTGGCGATCTCTTCGGGGCTTTTCGTTCGATCTTTGAGTGCGAGCACGTCGAGAATCTCGCTGCGCAACCGCTTTTTCACTTTGGCATAACCGCCGATATCCTTGTCAAGATCGACATTGGGAACTTCCAGATGACCAACCAAAGTCGCTTGGCGCACTTGGGCGTAGGCATGCCGCGGATTTTCTGGATAATCCTCTCCTTCCAGCGTCGACAAGAGCTTGCGCAAGCGGACTGCATTGATGCCGGAAACGTATTTGTACAAAGCCCAGGGATTGAATTCGCGACCGAACTTTCTGCTTTCACGCTGAGTGATCAAGTAGCGCAGCCGATCCCGGGCAATTCCCAGCAAACTGAGTTGATGTGGAAAGAGATTCTCGATCACACGCGGTAAAGGAAACGATGGGTCCTTGAAGCCAAGCCAGACCAGGTCCGGGTTTTCATACAAAAGCGGTATGACTTCGCGGGCTTCGGTCGACAACCCGCCCTGGCTGGTCGTCAGCAAATCCAAATGCGGCAGCACCACGACTCGCCGCTCGACAGCTCCGCGGACGGCCTCGCGCAACTGCGAAATCAAGGTTCCGATCAAACCGGGCTGCATCGCTCCCTGTTCTTCCGGTCGCTTTGGCCTGCCGTCAAGATAAACGCATTTGATGCTGACACCCTTCAACCGATTGCGAATGTTGACGTACAAATGCGGCGCCAAGTCCTTGTCACATTCGACCAGAGTCGGCAAGCCTCGCTGCAATTTGGATGCGACTTCCGCCAACTCCGCAGCATAGGCCGACTCGACTGCTTGCTCCAGCGACAAATCCACTGGCAGCTCTTTCTCAGGAATCGTTACCGACATAGCTCTTTGCTCGATACCATCCGCCCCTAGCGAGTGGGCATTCTTTTATCACACAGGGTTGACACCGACTTTGCAAGGCGGAAAGAGGAAGAGAACCCTGGCCCGAGCAGAGCAGGATTGGTGAAAGAGGCAGAGAACGAAAAGAAAAACTTCCCTGTGCCCATCGCTGGCCGAAAGCATCCAGTGGCACAGGGAAGTTCTCTTTTTTAACGGCTGGTTTGCCGTCGTGCCAGATCGCGGAAGTAGTTTTCAACAATTTGCCGATATTGAGTCGGCATGCCTTCAGTCAAGCCAGTGATGATCGACGCCCGTTGGTGCGGCGGGAGTTTGCCCCAGATCTGCGCCAGTTCGTGCAAGCGTTTTTCATCCACTTCGCCGTTCCCTCCGTTCTTGGCAATGTTGCTCTCGTCCATCGGACCGGGTGATTTGGGTCCGGGTGATTTGCACCGGGGACACGCAGGGATGGGCAACGGCTCTTCGGTTGGATCGGGCTCGGGGCTTGGCTGCGGCTGGCGAACGTGAGGTTCTATCCTCTTTCGTTCGAGGGATCGGATCAACTCGTCCAGTTTGGCTACGATTTCCTTTTGCATTCGCCTCGTCTGGGGGCCGCCTCGCGATAAATCCAAACGCCGTTCAATATTGCTCATCTTCCGAGCCACCCAGCCCAAATCGTTGTCGCTCCAGTTCTCCATTTCGAATAGCATCACCAGCGATACTCGGCGGTAACGATCTGGTGCATCTGCCACGTCTTCATTTATGGCAATAATGGAGGTTCGTGCACTTTCTTTGTCCATCAGGGAGAATTCGGCAACAGCACGATGGAAATAGTACGCAGCAGGGTCAACCACTCGTCCTGGTTCGATCGTTTTGAGAACGGCGAGGGATTCTTCATAAATCCGCCGTTGGCTCAATCGTTTGGCGTAGGCAAGCCCCAGGTTGGCGCGGAAGAATGGTGACTGCTTTTGGTCCCGCAAAAGGGGAGGGATCTCTGTTGGAGCCGGTCCAGACTCAGCCTCGGCCAAAAGTTTTGCGGCGTCGGCATTGACCAGGAGGAACGACTGTACGACGCGTTCGAGCACGGGCCGGTCCGTTTCCCAGATCGCCGACAGCTTCGCCCATAGCGCCGGATCGTCAACCCCCTGGGCTTTGATCCATTGCAGGCATTGCGTCTTGGCTTGCTCCGGGGAAGCGGCGCGGAGCTTACCCATTCGCAGAATTTCATTTGGCCCGGCGTGCAGAGGTCCTGCCAACGCCGTGACGACTGCTGCCAACAGTATGGAAATCGCTCTCTGTTTTCGCATCGTCTATCTCCTTTGCAGACTGAATGGCCAATCCGCGCTTCGAAACGAAGACGAATGCAAAATGGAATTCAAACGACCTGGCGATGGGATTGCTGCACGCAAACCGATTACGCGGTGCGCTTCGCCTTGTACCACTTTTGAGGCACAGTGCGGAACACGGACGTGGCAAAACGGTTAAAGTGTCGGACCGATCGACCAGGGAGCGAACTCTTCTTCGCCGACGCCAGCCAGTTCGCTCTTGGTTTTTTTGCCGCTGGCCACAGCCAGGATTTCTTCAAAGATTTGTCTTCCCACTTCTTCGACGGTAGCACCCTCCAGGATGACACCGGCATTGATGTCCATGTCATCGGCCATGTGGTGATACATGGGCGAGTTGCTGGCGATTTTAATGCATGGCGTTGGTTTGCAGCCGAACACGCTGCCTCGCCCTGTCGTGAAGGCGAGAATATTAGCGCCTCCGGCAACAAGACCAGTCATGCTGACAGGATCGTAGCCGGGCGTATCCATGACGACGAATCCTTTCGTTCGGATCGGTTCGGCGTAGCGCACGACATCGACCAGGGGCGTCGTTCCCCCTTTGGCAATGGCTCCGAGCGATTTCTCATAGATGGTCGTCAGTCCGCCCGCTTTATTGCCGACGGAGGGGTTGTTGTTGATTTCCGCGCCGAAAACGCTTGTGTACCACTCCCACCATTTGATCCGTTCGACGAGTTTTTCACCGACTTGTCGGGAGATGGCACGGCGGGTGAGAAGATGTTCGGCGCCATAGATTTCAGGGGTTTCAGCAAGGACGGCCGTGCCTCCCTGAGCGATGAGCAGATCGGCAGCGAAACCCAGCGCTGGATTGGCGGTCACGCCGCTATTGCCATCGGAACCGCCACATTGGGTGCCTAGAATCAGATGAGAAGCAGGCAACTTCGTGCGTTTAGCGTTGTTGACGCGAGGCAACATCTGGGCCACTTTGGCAACGCCTGCTTCTACAGTGCGGGCAATACCACCGCATTCCTGAATCGTCAAGACTTCCGGTTGCGCTGGCTCGCCACCCAGACGAAGCAACCCCTGGTTCTCGATCAAATGAATGGCCTGTCCCGTTTCGCACCCCAGGCCAACGAGCAGGTAAGCTCCCACGTTCGGGTGTCTGGCGAAACCTGCCAGCGTTCGCTCGAGTTGACGGTGGTCGTCGCCGTCGAACTGCATGGCGCAGCCGCCTTTGTGAGTGATGGCCAGGACGCCATCGACGTTGGGATATTGTCGCAAAAGGCCGCTCGTACGGACACGCTCTACGATGTATTTGCTCGTACTGGCGGAGCAGTTGACCGTGCTGATGATGGCAAGGTAGTTGCGAGTGCCATATCGGCCATCGCCCCGATCGTAGCCGTCAAAGTAACGCGGCTCGCCGGTTTCGACGGTGACGGCCGCGTCCCGGCAAAAAGCATAATCACGTTCAAATGCAGAGGCATTGACGTTGTGCACGTGGACGTGACTACCCGGTGCGATATCACACGCGGCGAAGCCGATGATCTGCCCGTATTTGTAAACCGCTCCGCCTCGAGGGATGGGCGCCAGGGCCAGCTTGTGCCCAAGAGGAATCGAATCGGCCAGTCGAATGGTGCAGCCGTTATATCGGATTTCCGTACCGGCCTTCAGATCGCGGGCGGCCACGGCGGTATTGTCATTGGGTCGTAGTTGAACGGCCACGTCAGCAAGAGATCGCGTCGCCATCGGTGGTCTCCTTCTGGTTTGTCCATCATACACTATCCGTGGCGAACGAGGTCGGCTATCACACCAGCGAAAGGAAAACAGCGTTCTTTCAAGCGGCAATCCAAGACGGCAGGCGCGACGAAGTGCGGACGCGACGGTTAGCGGTGACGATATTTCTGACGATATTTCACTATCAATTCACTTACCTGACGCCAGCGCTCGACGCCGTCCGCATCCGTGGAGCGATTCCAAACCTGGAGATTAGCCAGGGGAAGAACGCGCTGGTCTTCCCGAATGGGTCGGAGGCAGACGACGTACTCCCCCGCACCGCTGCGCTGGTTGCCGTGCTCATCGAATCGCTTGCGACCGTCAAAAAGCCTGGCTTTGGCCAATTCGTCTCGCAAGGCATCTGCATCCTGAAGCATGGAGTTTTGTTTCCAGACGGCTTGTGTTATGGTCTGGACGATATTCAAATATAGAAGCAAATCTTGGGTACCAGTAGCACTACGGGATTCCAGGTCTGGTTTGGCAGTAGCATCCGGTTCCGGCACAAAGCCGATGCGGTCGACCGGATTGTGATGGCAGAACAACACGAGGACGCAGGGAAGGTCTTGGATGTGCCATTTTACCAGCTGGTCACGGTAAACGGTGTTGAAGTCGATGGAATCGCCGGTGGCCACAACCAGTTTGCCCGCGTCTTGAGGAGACAGGCGGACGAGAGTCCGCAGGAACCGGCGAGCCGGTTCGGGTACAGCCGGCAGGATCAGAAGGGGCCGTTGTTGCTCGGGGTGGGCCCTGAGTTCGGCGACCAGCATTTCTGCCGCTTCCGCTTCATGCCTGTTCGGTTCGTCGAAGGAGCCGACGCTGTACGGGCTGCGCAAGTGCAGAAACGTATGAGCCGACTCCCCTTGGCGAGAGGCAAAGCGGTGCATGCCTCCCAAAGTGACAACCGGCACCTTGCTCGAAACTTGCGAGGCCAACGAGGCCCAAAGCCTGCCTGCGTCTCTAGCCAGGCCATTTTGCCGAAGCATTCCACCATAGTGCGGCTGGCTCAACACATGCAAAAATCGCTGCCGCAAGTCCTCTGAATAGGGATCGTCGAGCCAACTCATGAAATAAACAGGATCGCGATCCGGCCGCAAATCTTTTTGCGTCCAGATGAAATCCGTGACGGCTTCAGCCATTTGACGATTCGTAAAACAAAAGCGAAAACTGCGCCGCGGATAGACATTCATCAAGGGCGAGCCGAATTCCACCTCATCCGCGGTCGCCGTGGTGATGAGCAGAAGCGGTCGCTGGTCAGACTGCGGCAGCTGGCGTAAATGCCTGGCTAACTCGTACGCCCGGTCGCTGCTGCCCCCACCAATGATGGCCAAGGGAGGCGTCGATCGTCGGGTCAGGGCCGTGACCCATTGCTTCGTGTCCCAATCGCCCGTCAATTTGTACCAGCGAAACCACAATCGTCCTTCGCCTTGTCGATGGGCAATGGCGATTTCCGGTACCGCCGCGGTTTGGCTCGGAAAGGCCTGGCGTTCGTCGGCAATACGCCATTGCGAAGTGGCGTCGGATGCGGTCAGTTTGCGGATCGCCGTGACGAATCGTTCCCAGTTGACCGTGCTAGTGGCCGGATACAGAAAGGCGATTTCCTGATCGCCTGCCGGGACCGGCAACGGCGTCGGCGATTCGGGACGGACTGGCCGGCTCAATCGCAGCACCGTGCCGATTACCGATTCGAAGGCCAACACGAGGGCCGCCACTAGTACCAGCGATAAAACGGCTCGGTACAACCAACGCATCACAGACCCCGGACATCGAAAAATCGGAAAACCTCGACGTTCATCACCTCGGAGAACATCATTTTCGCCGCACATCCAGACAGATTGCTTGTTCCTCGTCGCGGATGTACAGCCTGCCGTCCGCCAGAGCCGGCGCACTCCAGCACTTGTCGCCGAGCAATTGACAGCTGGCCTTGACACGGCACTTGTCCGGCGACGCCTCGACCAGGGCGAGTTTGCCTTTCTCCCCCAAAACGATCAGATGGTCATCGGCCAGGATGAGCGAACCTTTGTCAAATCCCCGTTCTTTCCAACGCACTTTTCCGGTTCGCCATTCAAGACAGGTCAGCATGCGTTCGTCGAAACCAAAAAGGAAGTCCCCCTTGCGAACGCATGTTGAGAAATGGTTCCGCATGTTGCGATTTTCGTAGACACGATCAGCGCGGAAGCGATCGCCTTGGCGTCTGATTTCGAGCAGCGCACACCCCGCGATTATAGCCACTGGAGATGAAGACATGGTTGCCAAGAATGATGGGCGTGGCGATGTTGCAGTCGTAGTCGGTTTGCCATGGGAAACGCCACAACAGTTGGCCCTTGTCGGGAGTGACGCCGACCAACGCTTGGCCGGTGAAAAAAATGATCTGTCTTCGACCGCCGAGGTCGGCAGCCATCGGTGAGGCGTAGCCTGCTTTGTCACTCAGTGCTTTCCACACCAGCTTGCCAGTCTTCTTGTTGAAAGCTGCGAGCGAATTGCCATCACCACCTCCCGGATTCGTGTAAACCAGTTCGCCGTCGACAAGCGGGGAAAAAGAAACCCCCCATGGGAGATTTTGGGCTTGGAATTCCTTCAGCAGATCGTGGCGCCAGATTTTCTTGCCTGTGGATGCATCGAGACAGTGAAAAATGCCTGTCCGCGCCGACGACATACAGTTTGCCGTCATCGATCGTTGGCGTCGAGCGTGGGCCTGAGCCAAATTCGTTGCGGTAATTGGCAGGGTAGCCAAACTTCCAAACCTCTCGTCCCGACCTGGCATCCCAGCATACAACAGTTTCGTTGGGACCCCCGCTGGCAAACGGTGTATACTTTCCCGCCCGAAATCGCAAAACTCGAGTACCCTTCGCCAGTACGTTGCTTCCACAACACGCGCGGCCCTTCGCGGGGCCATTGCAACAGAATCTTTTCTGGGGAAACACCATCCCGTTTCGGCCCTCGCCATTGAGGCCATTCACCGATTTTGTTTGCCGCTGCTTTCTCCGCTGGCAATTCGGCTTCACTGGCCCTTGTCTGCCGATCGGCGTCGGCATGGCCTTCATGCAACCACTGGAGGCAAAAGACGGCGACCAGCCCGGCAAGACTGGAAAACATGGCGACACCGACAAAGAGTGCCGTCGTTCTGCCAAGGCGATTTGCTTTCTGCATGCCTGACTCCTGCCCACAGTTTTGGCGACTTGCTGAATTATAGACTTCGAAGTTAGACTAATTCACCCCCATTTTTCGGACGGCTCGAAGACGGCGGCAGCAAGGGATCGATTTTCCAGTGGATCACTAGATGCCTCACCGAGTTCTTGCGACAGGACACGGGATCCCTTCCGCCAACCGCCGTTGCCTCCAGAAAACCAGAAAAGCCAGGTCTGTTTCGCAGGTCGTGCCGATGATAGACGCCCTTTGGAACGACAAAGTTTTCGAAATTTCGTAAAACGTAAGGCGAAGCATTTCGGAATTTCGCCGCATCGATCATAACCTTCCATGAATTCGCCAGATGACGAGGTAGTGGTTTTGGCATTCGACGTTCGCAAGACGTTCATGATTGCCGTTCCCTTGATTTTCATGCTGGTCGTGTCCCTGATATTCGACTTCGAGGATTGGCTTCGCTTCGAAGTCGGCAACGTCGCGACATTGGCAGCATTCGCGCTCTGTCTGTTTCTTCTTTGGATCGTCTTGCCTCGTTGCTGCTATCTACGTTTGCAGAAAGATGGTTTTGAAATCCGCTATCTGGTCCGCAAACGTTTTTTCCCCTGGGACGAAGTGCGCCATTTTCGCGTTCCAAGGGACGAGGAAGGCCGTCCGCTCGGGGAAGTAGTCATCTTCGACTTGATCGACGACTCCCCTCTCTTGACGGATGAGTTGCGCGGCTTTTACGACGCTACGGGATACCACGAAATGATCCCGGCCATTTACGGCATCTCCGCGGACGAGATGCAGGAACTGCTCAACTCATGGCGAGAAAAGCACATGCGTGCGCGATGGGGTTTTTCATCGTGATGTTCTTCACGATATGCAGGGCTGTACACGCTCTTCTTGCTGGTCAGGGCGTGCCAACCAACGCCCGTGGCTCAGGGCGAGGCACTTGATTAGATATTTCACAGTCGGACATACCAACTCAAGGGATGACAGATCTGAAAAAAATCCTTTTCCTACTTGTCCCGGGGAAATCATGCGGCGTAGAATTTGAGAGTTGGTATCTCTTCGGAGTTCGCCCCATGTCCTGTACCAACAATCAGCATCGAATTCCCTTGGGCCTGTTTCCTGAAACATGGCCGGCGCGCTTTTGCAGCCATGCGGGGGAACTTCTCCTGGTGCCCAATTCCAGCGGATACCTAATGCTGCCGCAGGCCATTCGCGCCGCGGGAGAACAAGTCGCCGCTCGACCAAAAGTAGTTGTCGTGACCGAATATGTCCGGGATGCTGCAATTCATTCGTCCGCTTGGCGAATAATGTGCAGGAGCGATATTTCGAAACGAGTAACAGCTCGGAACTTCCGCCGCTCCCTTTGTCTGAGGGAGAGGGCCGGGATGAGGGGCAAGGCTGCAACATATCCATTGCGCAAAACTGCCAGGCACAAAGACGATAGAGAAACGAATCGATACGGCCAGGGGGGTGTGTCGCACTACCCCGGTGCTCTCTTCGCACAAGCGTTGGGCTGAAGCAGCCTAACAGGGACAAGAAAGGAGGGAAATGATGTAAGTGCATCGGTCTAAGGTGTTACACAGATGCTTCTAAACACGAGTTTGGGCCCCCTAAGTCACACATCCTTTAACTGAAGCGGAGCAAAGACGATGAGCGAGTTTTTCCGTTCCGAGAAGTTTCCCTGGTTAGTGTGTGCCGCTGCCTTCTTTCTCGCTGGCGCGACGCTGCCAAGTTGCAATTCTTCAAAGGAACCAACTGCCACCGAAAAACAGCTTGCAGAGGTGAAAGCTGCGCTCGAGCGTGTCGAGGCGGAATTAAACACCCTTCGCCAAGGACTCCCGCCAGAGGCGAAGCAGAAGCTTGCAGAGTTGGAAAATAGCCTGAAGGACCGCAAGAAATGGCCAAAAGATGCACGCGGCGCTGAGGAAATGCGCCAGCGCCTCGATAAAATCGTGCAGGCCCTTTCGCCTGTAGCCGCCGAGAGAATCCTGCCGCAACTCGTTCGGCTCAACTGGGGGATCGAGGCATTATGGAATCTGCGGAGCCACGTCAACGCTGCCCCTGAACAGCTCGATCAGGCGCAAGCAGCCATCGAGGAACTCCTGCAAAGACATCCGCCGGACACTTTCCCCCGAAATCCAGAAGGAACTCGAAACCCGATTGAAGGAAATCGCTCCTCAAGTTCGTAAGTTTCAGGTTGAGCAACTGCTGAAACGGGCCAACCGTGCTCTAGAGGGCAAGGAAGACGCGAGTGCTGTGTTCAGTAGCCTCGAAGAGTTCAGGGGGGATCCGCGCGTTGATGAGAAAATGCGGGAACTGCGGGCCAAAGTGATCGAAACAAATGCCCTTCAACAGATCGAGAGCTTTGGAAAGAATCTGAAAAAAACTCGCTCCTTTGCTAATGACCGTGTTCGCCAGGTTTCCCTGCTCACAATTCAAGAGAGCGTGCTTCGACTGATCGCCGATTTGGAGCTTGAAGAAACAGCGCCGAAGGGTGTTCTGAAAAAAGCCGAAGACCTGTTGGCTTCATGCGACAAGGAACTGCTCGCGCTTGCCGACAAGCAGAAGGAAGATATTGCGAAGAAAGTCCGCTGCTACCAAGCGTGGGCATTGGAACAGATTCGCGAGTTCGACAGTCCCAATGGCTGGTATTATGATGCAACTCTGCCGTGGATCAGGGAGGAGTTGAAGAAGTTCGAAAACGCTTCTGAAGACAAGGAATGGCTGCTCTTTCAGGTCTTCCCGTCGACAAAGACTCTCATTGAAGACGAACTTGGAGTCAAGGGCCTTTCTGAGTTGAAAGGCGCAAAGCTGACAGCCGAGAAACAGAAGGAAATCTACAACAAAGCCTGGTCCTATTTCGGTTGGAAAAACGACATTGACATCGAAATTGCGTACCGTGCGACGCGGGACGGCATGGTGAAGTTCCTGCTGCCGATCCAGCCTAATTTGCTTGACCCGCCTGTTTACCAGTTATACCAGCAAGCATTTGCCAAAGGTTGGCAAAAGCTCGAAGGACATAATGGCAGCTGGATCTGGGACGAGAGGGGCGAGGAGGGTAAATGGGTCCGTATCTCTGATCAGCTTTTCGTCGCGCAGCAATCTGCTGTGGTGAAAAAGAAAACACTAGAAGAGGTAGCGTCTGAGTATCGCTGTAAGTAGCAAAGTGAGGGTGGTTCGATGAGTCCAAGGAATTTGCTAATCGGCATGCTGATCGTGCTGGGAGTCGCACGGGGGCTAGTGGCGCAAGCGCCTGTCGCCGCGCCGGCACTTCCACGCTATCCAGAAATCAAAACGCAGTTTAATCAAAGCCTCTCCCAGGCATTGACGAACGAACAACGGTTGGATCTTTTCCGGCAAACCGTCGCTCAGGGCCGTCATTCCGGCAGGCCCATGCTGAAGCGAATGTTCGGAAACTTCGAGCCGGGGTCGTTCAATTTGTCCTCAACCACGGCGGGGCTTGACAAGACCGTGCGCCTGCTTGCATCCGACAACCGGAACGTTGTCATCGGGAATGCACGAACGTTGCGCTACGCCATGAGCATAAACAGCGATAGCCGGTTCACTGTGATCGGGCTCAACCAGCCGCGTTCCAACTCCGCAGGTAACACGGACGCCGACATTGTCTTCCGCCATAAGCCGACCGGGCTGCAAGTGCGAATGGAAGTCAAGAATATGAGCCTGGCATCGCAACGCGCAAATTTTGACAAGATCAAACAGCAATTATTGAAAATGGCCGAAGACGCCCGTCGGACTGGAGAAATGCAGGTGTGGGCCAACCGCCAAAAGGTATTGCCAGAAGTTCGCGCCTTCGCCGAACGGCATGGAATAAGAGTCGAAGAAAGGCTGCGGACAGGAAACACGAACTTGCGGCCCGGTGACCGCAGTTTCCAAGACTTCGCGAACGATTTAGACAAGGAGCTGCGCTTACAGGCCAAACTCACGGCGTGGGCCGGCAGCCTGAAAGCCGGCATGGGCGCGTATTTGGTTTACCAGGCCATTCGGCAACTCAAGGACGACGTCTCTAGCTTCGCAGGCACTCACGGCGATTGGTTGCGAATAGGAGAGCACGGATCGACCTTGTTAGCGGGCAGTGGCTTCGCCAGCGCCGGCGCGGCTCAGATCGCGCGGCGAATACCAGCGCTGGCGAATAGTGCTCGGCTCATTTCCTTGGCGAGGTGGGGCGGGCGCCTGGGCCTCGCTGGGACGGTCTTGGCCGAAGGCTTTCTGGTGAGCCAATACCTAAGTGGCGATCTCAGCCAACGTCAATTCTGGGTTGGCCAAGCCAGCTTGGGCGGTGGGTTAGCTGGCAGCGTGGTCGGGGGCTTCGTAGGATTTAAGGCAGGCGCGCTTACCGGGGGTGCGATAGGTTCAGCTTTCGGGCCGGCTGGTAGTGTCATCGGCGCTGGGATCGGCGCAACCGTCGGTACCATCGCGGGCGGTGTTGGTGGCGGGTACGCCGGCGCGCATTTCGCCGGCCGCGTAGTTGAGAACCGCTACCGATTGCAAGATGCGGAGCAACAGGAAAAGTACGCTCAATTTCTGTTGAAGCATTATCAATCGCGTTAAGGAGCTACCCGAACACGCCGATGATGCTGGCGAGGGCCAGTTAATGGATTTCCGCGTTCATGGGGCACGCCGCGACCACGCGTGGCAGGTCCGCGCCACGGATGGCCAGTAGTCCACTGCTTTACGTCAGGCGAGATGCTTCCTGACGCAGGTATCCGGTCCGATCGTGCTTCGGGTTCGCGCTCAAGATGTGTTGCCTGACCATCTGAAAAGCATGGTGATGGCTGCTCTCAATCTCTTCGGAGTTCGCCCCATGTCCTGTACCAACAATCAGCATCGAATTCCCTTGGGCCTGTTTCCTGAAACATGGCCGGCGCGCTTTTGCAGCCATGCGGGGGAACTTCTCCTGGTGCCCAATCCCAGCGGATACCTAATGCTGCCGCAGGCCTTTCGCGCCGCGGCGCGAAAAAGCGTTATTCGGAAACGAGTGACGCCTCACATGTTCCGCCACGGCTTCCCCCTTCATTTGTTGGAAGACAGCTACGCTAATCCGGGGTGTCGGCCCGACTTTTCACCGACGGCGGCTGGTACGCGCATCTGCTTAAACGGCTGGAAAAGCAGGTCAACGATAGCATTGGCCCAATCGTAGCGGTATCGAAAGAGGACGGAGTTGCCTTTCCCGGCCACTGCAATTGCGGCTTCATCTCGTGCAGGTGCAACTATGGCTCAAGTCATCATCTTGATTGTCGTCACTCTGGGATTCCTCACCGGCAACGCCGTCGCAGGGAACTTCGGCTGTTTTCTCGGCGGATTGCTCACCTTTGTGGCGAGCCTCCTTGTTATCGATTTGACGACTGCTGGACGCAGCACCGAAGGCTTTCTCCTTCGCCACAGAGGCTCTCTCGTCGAATTCGTCGCTGTCATTGCGGGCATCATCATCGGGCAACATTTCTACAATGGATTGCTCGGCATTCTCGGAGGCATCGCTGCAGGCATCTTTAGCGGGCAATGGCTCACGAATCGCCTTGGCTGGGGAGGAGAATCTTTCGAGCTGGAAGTTGGCGTGCGCGTTGCCTATCTCGCAATACTGCACTCATTGGCGACTACGGGCACCGGAGCATCGGAGCGGGAACGTAATGAGTTGTGGCTGGCGGCCAAGCGCCTTTTTCTCAACCTCGGCTACACAGCGGACAACGACGTTACCTTGCTGCTGGCGCAAGCGGAGGCCGGCGCGGCCTCGATTGACATGCCGAATTTCGTCGCGGCACTCCCTCGCGATTGGCAATGCCGTCTTCTTCTCGATGCAATGAGGATTGTGTACTCAAGTCCAACGGTGGCTGCGGAAAAGCGCAACTTCATTGAAACGCTATTTACCTGGACCAATATAGCCGATCGGTCGCTTTTGTCGCTCTACGATCGGAGCGCCACAAACGGCCCGGACATGCGAAATCTCTGGCTGGAAGAATTGGGATTGCCACCGTCCGCGACGCCACAAGACATTGAAAAGGCTTATCGCCAATTGGCCCTCGAATACCATCCAGATCGATTGACCGATTTGCATCTTCCACCTCATATGGCAGAGCTCGCGCAGGCGAAAATGGCCGCGGTGAACGCGGCTTACGCTGGCCTGAAAGGACGTTCGGCACACAGCGAAGGGCTGCGCTTTCGCCCCGAAGTCGGAGAAGATCCCTTCCTCGCCGTCGATGGTCAAGCATTTCAGTGCCGATGTTGGCTGTGCGATCGTACCAACCGAGTTCCAGCGCAAGCAGACCTTGCAACGGTCCGATGTGGTGAATGCCACGCACTGCTCGGCGTCAATCACGGTGCGTTAAACGGAACCTGAATGTCGCACGAAACGCAGAAGCAAATCGTATCCGACTTTTTCCTACAGCTTTGTAGGAATAGAGATTTGTCAGGTCGTGTTTATTGTGTTGCCTATCTTTCCTATCCTTCCTAGTCAGCCGTCAACTGGCGGTGTTTGACGGGATTTGGTGTAAGGTTTCGTCCTACATGAAAGTAGGAACGGAAAGGTCCGCGCTCGCTCCCTGAAAAGGGCTGGTAAGGCCAGCCACGAGAGTTGCTGCAACATGGTTGCGTGCTGGGCGCAAGGACGCCCTTCCTGAATATCGGATCGGATGTCCGAGCGGAGGAGTATCCGATCGAAAAGAACAAAGGAATCACGGCGAGCGGCTGTATGCTTGTGCCAGTTGGGAGAATCGGAAATCCAAGAAGGGAAGTGTTAACCGACTGACCAAAAAACAAAAAATTCCGTACGCGCGAGGCGTTGTTGCGAGAGTAATAGGCAGAGTGTCAGAAACGCCAAAGCGCGAGGATATCATGAACCATCAAGCCGCTGGTCAAAACGAAGTGCAGGCTACTCTCGATTCGATAGGGACCGCCGTGCCGCCGTCGGAAGTGCGATCGACCGAGGCGGAAATGCATTACCCTGCCCGGCGGCTCGACGCTGGCGAGGCAACGATCGAGAAACCGTTGCGAATGTGCGCCTGGTGCCAGCGGCTTGAAATGGACAAGCGATGGGTGGAGGATAAAGCAGTGTCTTTTGCACCTGGTTCAAAGACAGTGAGCCACGGGATATGTCTGGCCTGTTACGCGCATCTAGCAAACAGTCTTCAATAGGAAGCTGATTGTGGAGAGGAGTTGTGTGGGCCGTGCAAGTGTGAGCAGCATATGAAGCGCAGCGTTGTTGGAGTCATCGAAAGGTTGATTCGGTCGCCGGCCGTGCGCGGCCTCGCCAGGCTTTCGGACGCGGACCTGGTCGACCGATACGTGAATGGCAAAGACTCGACAGCATTCGCCGAGTTAGTGCAAAGATATGGCTGCGTCGTCAAGGGTGTTTGTAGTCGAATGCTGACCGACGCCCATGATATCGATGATGCCTTTCAGGCGACGTTTTTGGTATTCGTGCAAAAGGCGGCGACTTTGAAACGACGTGAATCCGTGGGCAATTGGCTTTATGGGGTGGCGATTCGCGTGGCCCAACAGATTCGCACTCGGCAAAAACGTCGCCGCAGCTGCAATTCTTCCGTTGAGGGTCTCATGTCTCGGTCTTGTTCGGACGAAAACGTAGCCACGACCGAATTGAGTGAAATCATCGATGAGGAGATCGGACGTCTTCCCGAGGATTATCGGGAAGCGGTGATATTATGTTATTTCCGTGGTCTCAGCTATACGGAAGCAGCGAAACAATTAGCCTGTCCTGCGGGGACGGTGTCGGGGCGCTTGGCGCGGGCGAGGGAGTTGCTCCGCTCGCGTTTGGCGCGGCGTGGTCTTTCAGTGGCGCCGGCGGCATTGTCGCTGCTGCTCGAGCAGGCGCATGCTCAGGTTTGGGTCTCGCACGCCTTGATTTCGCAAACGGTGCGGATAGCGCAATTGTTTTCATCAGGTGAGCCGATTGCTCATTTGGTTTGTTCGCAAGTCTTGCAGGTTTCGCAGGAGGTAGCCCAATCGATGAAGCTCACGTCATTGAAATTCTGGTCGTTTCTGGTTTTTTGCACAGCCGTAACCTTGCCAGTGACGCACTCGATGCCTCCTTCGAGAGCATCGGTGAGGGGGCAACCGGCGGTGGCGCTTGGTCAGGATGAATTGGAGCAGTGCTGGCGAGACCTGGGGGCGGACAACCCAGCGGTGGTTGCCCGTTCGCTGCTAAAGCTTGCGGCGACTCCAAAGCAAGCTACCGCCTTGATAAAACGGCACCTGCCTGTCATTCGTGTTGATGCGGCGATGATAGAAAAACTGATTCGGGAACTCGATCATGACGAGTTTGCGGTTCGCGATTCGGCGTCCAAAAAGCTGGAGGCGCTCGGCGAAGTCGCCAAAATACCGATGGAGAGAGCCTTGAAACAAAAGACTTCGGTGGAAATGCAGCGTCGACTCGAGCGGCTTCTGGCGAAACTCAACAAGCAAGTGGCGCCACGTGTCCCGTGGAATTTTACACCGAACAAGGGAATCCGTTCAGGGAAAATTGAGCGTGAAGCTGATGGTGCTCTGACCGTGAATGTGTTTCAGGGGGGACGAGGGATTGTCAGGGTTCGCGGCAAGCATTTTGAAATAAACGGTGTAAAACACGATGTAGAAGATGGGATGGGGATCGAGGTTTATCAAGGCGGGCAAGCCTTCGTTGTTCTTGATGCATGGCAACCGCCCGCCAAGAAGAAAGCTCCTTCCCCGTTAAAAATTGAAGTTTATCAAGAAGCTCAGGCGATTGTGGTTGTCAACGGCAGGGGGATCGACCTTCTCAGTAAGGACGGCGACCCGCAGATGACGACTGACCGCGGCTTGAAAATCAAAGCGCGCGGTATTGCGTATTTCTTTGATCGGGGAAAAAAGATTGCTGCTCCTCCGTCGGAAGATGACAAGGTTCCCGACAACTGCAACGTTTACATCGAAACGTATCAGGGTGGCGAAGCATACATTTTGCCAAACCGTTTTGCGGATCAGTTGGGTTTCTTGACACCGCAAGAGCGACGGCTCATTTGTGCTGTGGTTCTGCTGGAGCATTTCTCCAATCCGGAGGCTCGAGATTATTTGGAAGAATTGGCGAAAGGTGATGCTGAGTTGCTGCAAACCAAACAGGCGAAGGCGGCGTTGGCTCGGGAGAAGAAAGAAGTCGCGGTAGACGAGCTATGCAACGATTTGTGGCATGGCGATTTGCAGTCTGCAGCGCGAGCGGTTCTGGCCCTTGCCCGTTCTCCAGACAAGACGATACCTCAACTGGAAAAGACATTGTCGCGCGAAGACAACCTTACACCGCTCTTTGTCCCGCGCAACAGGCGACTGCTTCTGGGAGCCGATGGACTGGCACCGATAGGCGTTCGCTTTAAGGACGGCCATCCCGTAGTCGTGATCCATGGCAAGTGTTTTGATCTTGATGGGAACGAATTGTTGCAAGCCGCCTATGCCAGGCCGGAGGGAGTTCTTCGCTGCATCGCCCTGTTGGAGTCAATCGCCACGCCGCAGGCGAGCCAGCTTTTGCGCATGCTGGCCCAGGACAAATCGAACTCACTGGTAGCACAAGAGGCGAAAGCCGCTCTCTTGCGCCTGGGAAAATGAAAAGATGGATCAGTGAGCATGGCGGGTAGACCGCAAAGTCGCTTTTTGAAAGGCGAGACACTCGTCATTTATCCGACAAGAAACGTCGCCCATTCGGGCGTGTCGGTATCGAAGTGCGTGTAAGGACGACGCATACATTTCGTCTCACAATTAGGGCCTATCACATCACGGGATACGTAGGATGGCACTCCCTGAAAAGGGCTGGTAAGGCCAATCAGAAAACCTCCTGCAACATGGCTGCGTGCAGGTGCCGGATGGTGAAGAGACCGGAGCGTGACTGAAAAAGATTGAGGAGGATATGTCCGTGAGATATGGCATTCTCGTACTGGTTTTGTTTCTGGGTTTTGTCGAGATGGCGATCTCGAGCTGCCGAGGGTCGATGGCGTCGGCTCCCTTGCCGGACAACGATGACAAGGACGCGAGGAAAATTTTGAAAAGGATTGTTCGGCTGGGGGGGAAGGTGCAATTCGTAATGAATCGAGCCGGCCAGCCAATGCTGGAGGTGGATTTGTCCTTTTCGGGCGTCACCAACCGAGATTTGAAGGAGGTGACGAGATTAGCCAACCTCGCCAAGCTTGACCTGCGTGGATGTAAATACGTCACGAACGTTGGGTTGAAGGAGTTGGCCAGGTTGACGAACCTTACCGTGCTTGACCTCAGTGAGTGTTCCAAGATCACGGACGCCGGGCTGAAGGAGTTGGCCAGCTTGACCAACCTCGAATCGCTTAACCTCAGTCATTGTGACAAGATCACGAACGCCGGGCTGAAGGAGTTGGCCAGGTTGACCAACCTCAGATCGCTTGCTTTGCAGCAGTGTAAGTACATCACGAACGTTGGGCTGAAGGAGTTGGCCAGGTTGACCAACCTCACATCGCTTGACCTCAGGGGGTGTTGGAGGATCAGGGACGCCGGGCTGAAGGAGTTGGCCAGGTTGACCAACCTCAAATCGCTTGACCTCAGGGGGTGTTGCAGGATCACGGACGCCGGGCTGAAGGAGTTGGCCAGGTTGACCAACCTCAAATCGCTTATGCTCTGGGATTGTGACAAGATCACGGACGCCGGGTTGAAGGAGTTGGCCAGGTTGACCAACCTCAGATCGCTTATCCTCTGGGATTGTGAAAAGATCACGGGCGTAGGGCTGAAGGAATCGGCCAGGTTGACCAACCTTACCGTGCTTGACCTTAGTAACTGTCCCAACATTACGGACGCCGGGCTGAAGGAGTTGGCCAGGTTGACCAACCTCAAATCGCTTAACCTCCGTCGGTGTGAAAAGATCACGGACGCCGGGCTGAAGGAGTTAGCCAGGTTGACCAACCTCACCGTGCTTGATCTCGGCGAGTGTCCGCAGATCACGGACGCTGGGCTGAAGCATGTGGCGAAGTTGACCAACCTCACATCGCTTAACCTCTGGGAATGTAAGAACCTCACGGACGCCGGGCTGAAGGAGGTGGCGAAGTTGCCCAACCTCACATCGCTGAACCTCCTTCGGTGTCAAAAGATCACGGACGCCGGGCTGAAGGAACTGGGCAGATTGACCAACCTCAGATCGCTGAACCTCACTCTGTGTTCGAAGATCACGGACGCCGGGCTGAAGGAACTGGGCAGATTGACCAACCTCACCGAGCTTGACCTCACTCAGTGTCCCAACATCACGGACGCCGGGCTGAAGGAGTTGGCCAGGTTGACGAACCTTACCGTGCTTGACCTCAGTGACTGTTCCAGGATCACAGACGCCGGGCTGAAGGAGTTGGCCAAGTTGACTAACCTGAGCTCGCTTAGCCTCTGGAGGTGTGACAAGGTTACAGGCGCAGGACTAAAGGACGCAGGCCTGAAGGAGGTAGCCCACTCAATCTTGACCGAGTCTAGCTTCCATCGGTGGTCAGAGATGACGGACGCAGAGCTGAAGCAAGGGTTGGCGCGATTGGCCAACCGTACCGTGCTTGACCTCAGTGGGTGTTCGAAGATCACGGACGCAGGCCTGAAAGAGGTGACCAGGTTTTGCAACCTCACGGAGCTTGACCTCAGTAACTGTCCCAATATCTCGGACGCCGGGCTGAAAGAGGTGGCCAGGATTTCCAACCTCAGATCGCTGAACCTCAGTTCTTGTGCCAACATCACAGACGCCGGGTTGAAGGAGTTGGCCAGCTTGACCAACCTCACCGTGCTTAACCTCAGTTCTTGTCGCAACATCACGGACGCCGGGTTGAAGGAGTTGGCCAGGTTGACCAAGCTCACCGAGCTTGACCTCAGTTCTTGTCCCAACATCACAGACGCCGGGCTGAAGGAGTTGGCCAGGTTGACCAACCTCGAATCGCTCGACCTCAGTTCTTGTGACAAGATCACGAACGCCGGGCTGAAGGAGTTGGCCAGCTTGACCAGCCTCACCGAGCTTGACCTCAGTTCTTGTGACAAGATCACGAACGCCGGGCTGAAGGAGTTGGCCAGCTTGACCAGCCTCACCGAGCTTGACCTCAGTTCTTGTCCCAACATCACAGACGCCGGGCTGAAGGAGTTGGCCAGCTTGACCAACCTCACTGTGCTTGACCTCGGTGGGTGTTCGAAGATCACAGACGCCGGGCTGAAGGAGTTGGCCAGCTTGAGCAACCTCACATCGCTTAAGCTCTACCATTGTCCCAAGATCACGGACGCCGGGCTGAAGGAGTTGGCCAAGTTGACCAACCTCACCGAGCTTTATCTCGTTGGCTGTTGGGAGATCACGGAAGCCGGGCTGAAGGAGTTGCAGAGGAACTTACCGGACTGTTTCACGCCGGACATCCCTGACCCCCGGCATTTCTGAGGTTGCAGAGGAACTTACCGGACTGTTTCACGCCGGACCTTGTCCTTGAACTGTAGCAAGATTGAGGAGGATATGTCCGTGAGATATGGCATTCTCGTACTGGTTTTGTTTCTGGGTTTTGTCGAGATGGCGATCTCGAGCTGCCGAGGGTCGATGGCGTCGGCTCCCTTGCCGGACAACGATGACAAGGACGCGAGGAAAATTTTGAAAAGGATTGTTCGGCTGGGGGGGAAGGTGCAATTCGTAATGAATCGAGCCGGCCAGCCAATGCTGGAGGTGGATTTGTCCTTTTCACCCGCGACCGACCGAGATTTGAAAGAAATTGCCTGGTTGCAGGACGTCCAATCGCTCGACTTGTCGGGTTGCCGCGCGTTTACCAACGCGGGATTGAAGGAGATCGCCAAGTTGCAAAACCTTACGTCGCTTAACTTAGCGGCCTGCGGCAAAATCACAGATGCGGGGCTGAAGGAGATCGCCAAGTTGCAATGCCTCAAATCGCTCAACTTGTCGGGGTTCCTCTACCACGAGCCGTGGGAGACCCAAACCGCGGCCATAATCACGAACGCAGGGCTAAGGCAACTCGCCAAGTTGCAAACGCTTGAGTCGCTCGACCTGTCGCAGTGTCAACTGATCACGGACGCGGGCTTGAAGGAGATCGCCAAGTTGCAATGCCTCAAATCGCTCAACTTGCAGTATTGCGACTACATCACAGATGCTGGACTGAAGGAGATCGCCAAGTTGAAGAACCTCAAGTCGCTCAACCTGAACCACTGTGAGATCACAGACGCAGGGTTGAAGGAGATCGCCAGCCTGAAGAACCTCGAGTCGCTCAGCTTGAAGCGGTGCTACAGCATCACGGACGCTGGACTGAAGGAGATCGCAAGGCTGCAAAACCTCAAGTCGCTCGACTTGCGGAACTGCTATCGTTTGACAGCGGCAGGGCTGAAGGAGATCGCCAAGTTGCAAAACCTCACTTGGCTTAACCTGGACGACTGCGGCGTAGGAGACGCGGGGTTAAAGGAGGTCGCCAAGCTGCAAAACCTCGAGTGGCTCGACGTCGGCGCCCGCAAACCGATTACAGACGCAGGGCTCAAGGAGATCAGCAAGATGCAACGACTCAAGTCGCTCAGCTTGGAGTGGTGCTACAGGATCACGCAGGCAGGTCTGAAGGAGGTCGCCAAACTACAAAACCTCGAGTCGCTCGACCTGTCGGGATGCCACATATCCGAGGCGGAGCTGAAGGAGATCTCAAGACTAAAAAACCTCAAGTCGCTCGACCTGTCGCGATGCGACACCATAACAGACGCGGCGCTGAAGGAGGTGGCTAAGCTGCAAAACCTCAAGTCGCTCGACCTCTCAGACTGTCTCGGATTGCCTGAAAATCTAGGACAAAATCCGGGACGAATTGAAGAAAGTAGGATAACCGACGTCGGGCTGAAGGAGATCGCCAAGTTGCAAGACCTTACGTCGCTTAACTTAGCGGCCTGCGGCAAAATCACAGATGCGGGGCTGAAGGAGATCGCCAGGTTGCAAAACCTTAAGTCGCTCAACTTGGACGGTTGCCGCAACATAACCGACGTCGGGCTGAAGGAGATCGCCAGGTTGCAAAACCTTAAGTCGCTCAACTTGTACGGTTGCCGCAACATAACCGACGTCGGGCTGAAGGAGATCGCCAGGTTGCAAAACCTTAAGTCGCTCAACTTGTACGGTTGCCGCAACATAACCGACGTCGGGCTGAAGGAGATCGCCAGGTTGCAAAACCTTAAGTCGCTCAACTTGTACGGTTGCCGCAACATAACCGACGTCGGGCTGAAGGAGATCGCCAGGTTGCAAAACCTTAAGTCGCTCAACTTGTACGGTTGCCGCAACATAACCGACGTCGGGCTGAAGGAGATCGCCAGGTTGCAAAACCTCACTTGGCTTCTATTGAGCGGCTGTTCCGCTATCACAGATGCGGGGCTTAAAAAGCTCATCAGATTGCGAAACCTCGCTTGGCTCGGCTTGAAGGACTGTCCTCAGATCACGAATGCAGGTCTGAAGGAGTTGCGCAAGAATTTGCCTGGCTGTTCTGTCGAGCATTAGGCGATCTTTTTGATCATTGCCGCTCAAGGAGTAGGGATTGCGCGTGCCATTACCGCCAAACATGGCGGAATGTCTGTGCCGCTCAATTGTTCTAGTCAGCCGTCAACTGGCGGTGTTTGGCGGGATTTGGTGAAAGGTTTCGTCCTACATGAAAGTAGGAACGGAAAGGTCCGCGCTCGCTCCCTGAAAGGGCGTGGTGAGGCCAGCCACGAGAGTTGCTGCAACATGGTTGCGTGCCGGTGCTGGGCGCTAGGACGGCCTTCCTGTTGGTCAGGGCGTGCCACTTGATGCGAGGTAGCACGGAATTCCGCGCTTCTGCAACCTGATGAATCGCAAATAGAAAATAGAAATGTATCAGTCTTCTTTGCTGCTCCCGTCTCCAGCCAGCGCCAGGCGTTCACGGATCGGCGGGTGGTCGTGGAACAGCCAGACCAGGACACGGTTCGGGTCGGCATCCGCCTTGTTGGTTTTCGCCAGTTTGATGAATGCCGATCGGTAAGCGGACGGGTTGCTGGTCTGTTCCAGGGCGAAGCGGTCGCATTGTCTTTCGAAATGCCGGCTGAGGGCATTACCCATTGGCATTAGAACCAGGCTGAAGGACATGCCGATCAGCATCAGGAGAGGGAGAGCGCCGGGATCGTTAAACGCGGCGTAGCCAAGCCAGGTCGACAAGCTGCGTAGAAGGACATCGGCGAGCCAGAAGAAAACGAACGCCGTCACAGTATTCACGCTGATCAGCTTGGGGATGTGACGGTAGTAGTGGTGTCCGACTTCATGGGCGAAAACGACGTCGATTTCTTCTGGTGAAAACTGGTCGAGGAGGGTATCACCCAAGAGGACGCGTCGGCTTTTGCCCAATCCAGCCAGGGCGGCATTGGCTTTT
Organism: Gemmatales bacterium; assembly: GCA_026004675.1. Lineage (GTDB taxonomy): Bacteria > Planctomycetota > Planctomycetia > Gemmatales > Gemmataceae > BPJP01. The sequence goes on along the minus strand of BPJP01000010.1, from coordinate 112,666 downwards.
TTCGTCTCCTCGCTCAAGTGCAGGCGGTAGACGCCTTCGATATCCAGGCCGGCGCGCTCGGCCAGGCGCTGCAGTCGGCCGCGCAGCTCGGGGTCATCCAACGGCGTCACCTTGTAAAAGAGAGGCAGAATCAAAACAGGGGCGACCCGAGCAAGGAGGACCGCAAACAGCAGCCAACCTGTTGCTGCCCAGACCCACCACCACGAGCCGGCAAACCAAAGCAGGCTGTAGACGCCAAAGAGAAGGGCCAGGGCGATCGGCCCGCCAACCAGGTATGCCTTGAGTTTTTTCCACAGCCAGCCGGCCAGCGTTTGCGTGCTGAGTTCATAGCGGTGCTCCAGGATGTAGCCGGAGTAGAAATCGAAGGGGAGCGTCAGCCATTCCAGAAGACCGCCGTAAAGCAGAGCGAGAACCAAAAGACGCAGCCAGACATTCGTGCCGAACCAGTCGCGAACGATCCGGTCGATAGCGGGTCCGAAAGAAAAGGAGGCCAGGGCGAGAACGCAAAACGAGACGGCAAGAGCGGCGATGCCGGCAGTGAGCTTTTGCCTTTGGTAACGTTTCACTTCGGGGGGAGTCGGTTCGAGTTCTTCCATGGCAAAGACTACAGGTTATTCGACAAATGGTTTCATTTCGCCAAGGGGAGATGGATGGTGAATTTGGTTCCTTTGCTGACTTCGCTTTCGACGTCGATGGAGCCGCCGTGGGCTTCGATGATTTTTTTTGCGGTCGGCAAACCCAGGCCACTGCCGTCGGGGCGTGTGGTGTAGAAGGGCCGAAAGATACGAGTAACGACCGTTTCGTTCATTCCTTTGCCGGTGTCGATCAAGTTCAGGTGAACTCCATCGTTGTCGGCGAATGCCTGGAGCGTCAGTTCGCCGCCATCGGGCATGGCTTGTTGGGCGTTGAGCATCAGGTTCAAGAGAGCTTGTTTGAACATTTCCCGGTCGAGCATGACCTGGGGCAAACTGGCAGGCACGAAGACCTTGAGATCGATGTTGTTTTTTCGGGCGGTAGGTCCGAAGAAATCGGTCATCTCGGCAAGGACTTCGGGAAGGTTTGCCGGAGTCAGTTCCAGGTCTTTGACGCGGGCGAAGCGAAGAAAGTCGTTGGATTTGTCGATGAGTCGCCGGCATTCGTTCTGGAGTCTTTTAATGCGATCGTAGGCCCGGCGTTCGCGTTGCGATTGCGGCTCTTGGAAGTCTTCGGCCAGAAGTTGCAAGTTCAAACCCAGTGTGCTGAGGTGGTTTTTGATTTCGTGGATGAAACTGCCTGCCAGTTCGGCCAGTTCCGTGTATTCTTGGTTGACCATGTCTGCCCCGTACAAAGCGATCGACGACCATGACAGGATCAAATGGCGGCAGCAGTCAACTCGCGCTGCCAGACCAGTTCCCTGGGCATGTCGTCGCCGAGCTGATCGTACAACTCTTGCTGGGAGGCCAGTTCTTGCTGCATCTCCTTGGCGTTGACGGCTTGCAATCGTTGCCAGGTCTCGGCGTCGAGATCCAAACCACCGAGGTTGAGGTCGTTGGCGGTAGGGGACCAACCCAGGGCTGTTTCGCGAGCGCTGGCGCGCCCCCGGCAGCGGCCAATCATCCATTCCAACACACGGAGGTTTTCGCCAAATCCGGGCCAGAGGTACTGGCCTTTTTCATTTTTCCGAAACCAGTTGACAAGAAAAATCCGCGGCGGATCGACCAGCCGCTTGCGCATGTCGAGCCAATGCCGGAAGTAGTCGCCCATGTTGTAGCCGCAAAAGGGCCGCATCGCCATGGGATCGCGACGAACAACTCCCACCTGTCCCGTGGCTGCTGCCGTCGTCTCGGAACTCAGCGTCGCACCGAGATAAACGCCGTGGCTCCAATTAAAAGATTGCACGCATAATGGGATCGTGTCGGAGCGCCGTCCGCCGAAGATGATCCCCGACACCGGGACGCCGACCGGGTCGTCGGCTTTTGGATCGAGAATGGGATTGTTCCACATCGAAACGGTGAATCGGCTGTTGGGATGGGCGGCGGGTCGCCCACATCCTGGCGTCCACTTTTCCCCACGCCAATCGAGACATTCTTTGGGAGGATCGCCTTTGCCCTCCCACCAGACATCGCCATCGGGGAGAAGGGCGACATTGGTAAAGATGGTGTCGTGGCGAATGGCCGTCATGGCATTGGGGTTGGTTTTCTCGCTGGTTCCGGGCACGACGCCGAAATAGCCCGCTTCCGGGTTGATCGCCCACAGCCTGCCGTCTCGTTGATTGACGTACATCCAGACGATATCGTCGCCGACGGTGGATATTTTCCAGCCGGCTTTCCGGTAATCGGCTGGCGGGACCATCATGGCGAAGTTGGTTTTGCCGCAGGCGCTGGGAAAGGCACCCGTGACATAAGTCGTTTCCCCCTGCGGGTTGGTAGCCCCGACGAGCAGCATATGCTCGGCCATCCATCCCTGTTTTCTGCCCAGGAAGCTGGCGATGCGGAGTGCCAGGCACTTTTTTCCTAGAAGGGCATTGCCGCCGTAATTCGAGCCATAACTCCATATCGTGTTGTCGTGCGGGAAATGGCAGATGTATCGGCGTTTGGGATCGCAGTCGCCGACGCTGTGCAGGCAGCGGGTGAAGTCGTCAGTCGAACCGAGTTGGTCCCAGGTTTGCCGGCCCATGCGTGTCATGATGCCCATGCTGATGGCCACGTAGATGGAATCGGTGAGTTGGATGCCGACTTTGGCCAGCGGCGAACCAGCCGGTCCCATGATGAAAGGCACGACGAACATGGTCTTGCCTTTCATGCAACCCTGGAAGTGGGCTTCAAGCATGGCGTAGGCATGGCGGTCGTCGAGCCAGTTGTTGGTTGGGCCTGCTTCGCGTTTCTCGGGAGTGCAGATGAAGGTGCAGTGCTCGGTGCGGGCGACGTCTTGCGGATGGCTGCGGTGCAGATAACAGCCGGGCCATTTCTGTCGATTCAACGGAATCAGTACTTTGTTGGCGACGGCTTCTGCTAGAAGTTGTTGCTTCTCGTCGGGCGATCCATCGAGAACCCGGACAGAAGCAGGGGAACACTTCTCAGCGCAATCGTGCACCCAACGTTGCACGTGGCGATTGGGAATCTGCTCTGAGAGTGACGCCATGATCCTGCCTCAAACGACGTGAAAAAAACGTGACATTTCGCAGAGCACCGGCGATTGGAAGCTTCGTTGAGGAAACGATTCACTCTTCGAGGCCATCGAACAACTCCGGCACGGACTGTTTCGCAACGGCGTTTTTATGGGGCCGACGCTGTCGGCCGGGCACGGTCGGGGGCGCGCTGAGCAACGGATTCGGCGACCCGCTCAACGGATCTCCCACGGTGATGCTCGCCAGGCGGGCATTGGCTCGGACGGCATAGTTTTTCGACAATTCGATGCCGAGCCACTTGCGGCCGAGTTTCTTCGCGACAGCCAGGGTGGTGCCGCTGCCGGCGAACGGATCGAGTACCAAATCACCCTCGTTGGAAGAAATGCGAATAATCCGACCCAGGAGTTGTTCTGGCATCTGGCAACCATGGAAGCCAGCCCGTTCTTTGAAGGTGCCGGCGACACGCGGGAAATACCAGGTGTCTTCGCTTTCGGAAAACCCGCCAGGCACGTCCTGCGGCCGGAGAATCCAGGTGTCATCTGGCAAACGCCCCGCCGGGTTGGCACGCGCGTCGGCATAGACCAGTTGACGAGCTGACGGCACCCTTACCGCAGGCTCTTCGCTGTTGAACGTGTACCGTTTCGGGTTCTTGACAAAGTGAAAAAGATGCGCGTGCGACCGGTTGAATTTCTTCGTGCAATTGACGCCAAAGGTGTAATACCACACTACCCAACTTCGGCATGTGAGCTTCAAATCGTTGCGGCAAATCAACTTCAACTCGGCGGCGTATTCATCGCCGATGGCCAGCCAGAATGTCCCCGTCGGCTTCAACACCCGACTGACCTCCCCCATCCACTCCCTGCACCATGACAAATATTGTTCGTATTCCTGATCATCCTCGTACTCGTCGTAATCATAGCCGATGTTGAACGGGGGATCGGCGAAGGCGAGGTCGACGCTGCCCGTATCGATTTCTTTGAGTAGCTCCAGGCAGTCTCCCTGGTGGATGGTATTGACAGGCAACATGCTATCGGCTCCTTCCATCGTCTTGTTGTTATCATACGGACCAACGGCAGCATTGGGAATTGGAAGCGGACGGCTCGGACCAGTGCCAATGCGAATCGTGCAGTTCTGTTCTTCCCGAATCCGGCGCAAGACGATAAACTTTCCTTTTTACCATGTAGGTTATGCCCTGCCTGTTGCGACAGAGCAGGGCGGAAAGCACAATGCAGATTCTGCCAGCGATTGATATTCGAGGGGGACAGTGCGTTCGCCTGCGCCAGGGGGATTACGACCAGGAAACGGTCTTTGGCAGTGATCCCGCCGCCATGGCTCGACGCTGGATGCAACAAGGGGCCGAGTTTCTTCATCTTGTTGATCTGGACGGAGCGAGACAAGGCAAGCCGGTCAACGTCGACTGCGTGGTCCGGATCGTCGAAGAAACGAACATCCCTTGCCAGTTAGGTGGTGGGCTGCGAACCGAAGAGGATATCGCCCGTGTTCTGCAATTGGGCGTTGCACGCGTCGTGGTTGGTTCGCGGGCGATCCGCGAACCCGACTGGCTGGAACGCATCTGCCAGCGTTTCCCGAAACGAATTGTCCTTGGCGTCGATGCCCGAGACGGTCGGCTTTCAGTCGAGGGTTGGCGCGAACAAACGGAAGAGTCGGCGAGCGAGTTCGTGGAACGAGTCGATGGTTGGCCGCTCGCCGCCATTGTATACACCGATATTAGCCGCGACGGCATGCTCGAAGGACCGAATTTTGCAGCGTACGAAGCCTTGTGCCAAACGTCGAAGATTCCAGTGATCGCTTCGGGAGGAATCACGACTCTGGATGACATTCGGAAACTGAGCCGATTGCCGTTGGCGGGGTGTATTATCGGTCGGGCATTGTATGAAGGCCGAATCGCCCTGGCCGAGGCGATACGTCTGGTACGTTCCTCGACAAATGAAGGAGCGACGACGCGGGCCGAACCGCAGGTCGGATGAAGAAGTGGTTGGCCTGGATGAAGTCGGATCGCGGGCCACCAGGTTGTTTAGTTGTCGTTGTTTTTAGCAGAAATCGGATCGAATCATGGCCAAATATCGAGTCGAAGACATTCGCAATATCGGCATCCTCGGGCATGGAGCTTCCGGGAAGACGTCCCTGGCGGATGCGCTCTTGTTCAAAGCCGGTGCCGTCGATCGCAAAGGAAGCGTCGACGAAGGAACCAGCGTCTCCGACTACGACGACGAAGAAAAGAAACGCAAATTCTCGATCGACACCAGCCTCCTGCACTGTGAGGCGAAAGGGAAGCAACTCCATTTGCTCGATGCTCCCGGCTATCCCGATTTTATTGGTGCGGCTCTCGAGGTTCTGGCCGCCGTCGAAAACGCTTTGATCGTCATTTCGGCTCCGAACGGCATCGAGGTCAACACGCGACGCATGTTCAACGAAGCGGGCAAGCGCGGTCTGGCCCGCATGCTCGTCATCAACAAACTCGACACCGAAAACATCGACTTCAACGGGCTGCTCGAGAATATCACGGCGACGTTCGGCAAAGGCTGTGTCCTCTTCAACGCTCCCGTGGGACTGGGTGCGAACTTGAAAGGGGTCGTTAGCGTCCTGAATCCTCCCGATTCCATCCCGCCCGAATGTCCCGTCGACATCCCCGCCATGCGGTCGAAACTCGTCGATGCCATCGTCGAGTGCGATGACGCTTTGATGGAAAAATATCTCACTGAAGGAAATGTCAGTGCTGAGGAGTTGGCCGCCGCCATTCCAAAAGCTCTGGCCGCCGGTACGGTTATCCCGATCTTCTGCGCGTCGGCCAAGAAAGACATCGGCATCGACGAACTGCTCGATGCCCTATGCCAGTTCGCCCTCTCGCCGGTCCAGGGCGTCCGCCGAAAAGCGGTCAAAGGAGAAGGCGAACAAAAACAAGAAGTCGAACTCGAACCGAGCGAAGATGCGGAGTTCGTCGGCCAGGTTTTTAAATCTTTGACCGACAAATTCGTCGGCAATCTGAGCTTCTTCCGCATCTTTTCCGGCAAATTGAGCGCCGACCAACCGATCGTCAACACCCGCACGGGCAAATCGTCCCGAACCGGCGGCCTTTTGGTCATGCAGGGCAAGACCCAGAAAACAGTCGACAGTGCCATTGCCGGCGATATTGTGGCCGTCGCCAAAGTCGAAGACCTGGCGATCGGTGACACCGTGGCCAGTTCCGCCCAAGCTCCCTCTTTGCCCAGACTCGTGTTTCCCACGCCCATGTACGGGCTGGCCGTCGAACCGAAATCACGAGGAGATGAACAGAAGATTTCCGGGGGCTTGGCACGCATCGCCGACGAAGACCCCACGTTTCACGTTACTCGCGACCCCCAGACGAACGAGCTGGTTATCAGTGGCATGAGCCAGCTGCACCTCGACGTGTTGCAAAGCCGACTGAAACGACGATTCGATCTGGAAATCATTACCAAGGAACCGAAAATCCCTTACCGCGAGACGATTACTACCCAGGCCGAAGCCAGCTATCGGCACAAAAAACAGACCGGCGGTCGCGGGCAGTTCGGCGAGGTGCACCTGCGCATTTATCCGTTGTCCAGGGAAATCACCACCGAACAACAATTGCTGGAGCAGTTCGCCACCAAGGCCCGCTTCGAAAAAATGCGCATGGCCCATTACGACCCGGAATTCAATTTCGCATTCATCGACACCATCGTCGGCGGCACCATTCCCAATCAGTTCATTCCCGCCGTGGAAAAAGGGTGCAAGGAACTTCTCGTCCGAGGCGCTTTGGCCGGCTATCGCATTCAGGACGTTGCCGTGGAAGTGTTTTTCGGCAAAGACCACCCGGTCGACAGTTCGGAAACAGCGTTCAAGACCGCGGCCCGAAACGCTTTCAAAGCAGCCTTCCTTCAGGCTCACCCCGTCTTGCTCGAGCCTATCGTCAACCTCGAAGTGACCGTCCCGTCGAAATACACCGGTGCCATCCTTGGCGACTTGAATACGAAGCGCGCCAGGATCGAAAACCAGGACAGCCTGCCCGGCGACCTGACGGTCATTTATGCCAAGGCTCCGCTTGCTGAAGTCACCCGCTATGCTGCCCAACTGGGCAGCATCACCCAGGGACAGGGATCTTATTCGATGGAGTTCAGCCACTACGACCAGGTGCCGCCCAATATCCAACAGCAAATCGTCAGCAAGGCGAAGCTGGCTGAGGACGAAGAGGATTAACCTTTGCGCCCGGGTGGTTTCGCAACCGTGTAACGGCACGTAGAGAAAACCACAAAAGCCGCATGAATCAGGAAAAGAACTCGATCCGTGATCGGTTGTGGCTGTGGTGTCACTCGCCCGGCAGCCACACGCGCAGCCCAAAGCAGCACGGCCTGGTCGGACGTTCGACGATCACGCCGATCGAGGCGGCCGGGCTGTTGGGCATTTCCAATGTATTGATGGTGCGTTATGAAAAGGAACCCTTAGGTCCTTTTTTGGCCCAAGCGCCGACCCTGGCATCATTGAAACGTGTCGTCTGGTCGCTCGAAGGTGGCGGCGGCGAAATCGACGACGTTCTCGAATTGCGCTCCACTTTGCCCAATCTCTTCGGCGTCATTCTTGATGACTATTTTTATCACCTGTGTTCCGCCGGCACGGTGCAGGAAGACGGCCCCTATTCGCTTGAAGCCCTGAAGAAGCTGCGCTGTCGGCTCGATACTTGTCAGCCGCCTTTGCAATCCTGGATCGTCTTGTACGCCCATGAATTAGCGCAGGCGCGACAGTTCCTTCCTTATCTTGAATTGTGCGACGTCATCACCTTCTGGACGTGGCAGGCTGCCGAAGTTCCCCAACTGGAAGATCGCTTTGTCGAGTTCTGCCAAGTCGTTGGCGATAAACGCAAAATGCTGGGTATTTATATGTGGGACTATGGAGCCAAACAGCCGATGCCGCTGGCGACGCTTGAACGGCAAAGTGCCCTGGCACTGGAATGGCTTGCCGCCGGTCAGATCGAGGGCATCATCTTTCTGGCCAGCTGCATCTGCGATCTGGGACTCGAATCTGTCGAATGGGTTCGTCAGTGGATTGCGAACCATTAGCGGAAGCGCCAGGTGCCGACTTCACGCGGTCGCCCTTTCCGCAGGCTGGCGATTCGCCAATCTTGCGGTTCGGTGGAGCAGCCATATAATTTTCTTCCGGGGGTGAATTTCGCTCAACTATGTGACAGCGAGAGCTTTATGCGACTTTGGCTGCGAAATATTTATGTGGCGGTGAAATCGGTTGCCCAGGGGATGTATGTCACGTTGTGGTACTTCTTCCAGTCCTATCGGCAAAACCGACTGTTCGCTTTCATGACCCCCAAATTTGGCGGCGGCGGTACCTTCACAAATTTCTTTGAGTATCCGGAATTCCCTGTTCCTGTCAAGCCTCGCTATCGGGGGTTTCATCGCTTCGACCTGACGACGTGCATCGGCTGCGACAAGTGTGCTCGCGCTTGCCCGGTCGATTGCATTTATATCGACAAAATCAAAAACCCGGTTGGCAAGGGATTCCGCGTCAATGGTTTCAAAATCGACTATACCAAGTGCATGTTTTGCGCCTTATGCGTCGATCCTTGCCCGGTCGATTGCATCTTTATGGGCTCGACATACGATCAAAGCTGCTTTAGCCGGGACGGCTGCATCGTCGATTTCGCCAAGTTGCCGCTGGAAGTCGCCTGGGGACCTGGGACGCTGAACCCGACGTCCATCGCCGCCTCCAAGCTGGTTACGGAGCCGGTATGGACGAAACCCCCGGACCCGGCGCCGCCGCCCAAGCCGGCTGCCGAGAAAAAGGATGACGGCCCCAAAAAAGAAGCGGATAAACAGGATGCCGCCGAGAAAAAGGACTAAACGCCCATTGGTTGCGAATGCTGAGGATGTAGAGGTAAATCCGACTTGTTCGTCTCCCGGGATGAAGATGCCATGGCGACCGACGGAGACAAGAAGTTCTTTACGGTAGCTGAAGCGAACAAGATGCTGCCGTTGGTGCGGGCTATCGTAACCGATATCTCGAACCTGGCCGGTGATCTTCGCGATCGGTACCAGCGCTTGGTCCGGGTTCAAGCGGAACAAGACTGTCTTTCCAGCGAGTATCGCGAAGAAGTGCAGCAAGTTCTCGAACAATTCGAGCGCGACCAGGAACGCATGCGGGAGTACGAGAAAGAGTTGAGCAGCCTGGGTGTTTTGCTCAAGGATTACCATACTGGGTTGGTTGATTTTCCGTGTTGGAAGGACAATCGCGAAGTCTATTTGTGTTGGCGCCTTGGGGAACCGGCAGTGGCGTTTTGGCATGAAGTCGAAGCCGGTTTTGCGGGTCGGCAGAGGATTCAGCCCGAATCCGATATGGTGCCACAAAACTGACCATCCATTTGGATCGAATGTCGGAGCGTGCTGGCAATGACCTATGCGGAGCTTGTTGGTTACCTTCTCTTGTTCGTGCTTGTCGGCGTCGGCTTTATCCTGGTCCATCTGCTCATCGGCAAGATCGTCCGCCCCGCTAAACCCGAACGGGAAAAACTGACGATCTACGAATGTGGCGAACCGACGATCGGCAGTGCCTGGATCCAATTCGATGTTCGGTATTATGTCGTGGCGCTTTTGTTCGTGATTTTCGACGTCGAAGTGGCGTTTTTCTTCCCTTGGGCGGTGGTGTTCGGCAAGGCGAATACGCTTGCCCGAACGGATTTGCCGCCAGCTCAAAGGGCGCAGACAATCAGTGAGTTGATGCCGAACTATCCGGAACACAAAGAAAAGCACAAGGCGGTGCAAAAACTGGCTAAGGCAACCGACGGGCAAGAGGGGGATATGCCCTTGGTGAGGCAGAGTCAAAAGGCAGCCCGGCAGATGGCCGTTATCGCCTTTTTCGATCTGGCGGTATTCTTCGGCGTGCTTCTAGTCGGCTTCGCCTACTTGTGGAAGAATGGGGATTTGAACTGGGTACGAGCCACGACTTCGCAACAGCCTGAGCCTGTGGAAGAACCCGTCGGTTTGGCGTCATAGAAGTGGGAAACCATCTGGATTGGGCGGAGATTGCGGATGCCGAAGGCTGGGACAGGAACCGAGCTGGGGCGCTGGTACTTTCGGTGGTAGAATAACGAACAGGAACGCCTGGATTTCGACTCGCCTTAGGTATTCAAGGGGGTTGGCATGGGTTGGCTTGAAGGACGGTTCGAGGAAAGCGTCATCACGACCACGTTGGAGCAAGCTGTCAATTGGGCGCGAGAATCGAGCATGTGGCCGATGACGTTTGGGCTGGCATGTTGCGCCATCGAAATGATGGCGACAGGCGCTTCCCGGTACGACATCGACCGGTTCGGGGCGGGCGCTTTCCGTGCGACGCCGCGACAGGCGGACCTCATGATTGTGGCGGGAACGGTGAATTTCAAGATGGCTAGCCGAGTGCGGCGCCTATACAACCAAATGCCCGATCCCAAATTCGTTATTGCTATGGGAGCCTGCACCTGCGGCGGCGGTCCCTACTACAAGTATGGGTACAATGTCGTCAAAGGCGTGGACCTCGTCGTACCCGTGGATGTTTACGTGCCCGGCTGTCCGCCACGGCCCGAAGCTCTGCTTGAAGGACTGATGCGCATTCAGGACAAGGTCCGAGCCATGAAGAGCTTCACGAAAGGGCAACCAATCGAATTGCCCGTACCCGCCCGGACAGGATATGTGCAGTTGCCCGAGGAAATCTCTGATCCCGATCCCGTCAAGGCTTTGGAAAAAGCTAACGCTTTTGACAAGCAGCAAAAAGAAAAGGCAACACCTGCAAAAGCCTGATCCCGTTGACGTTCGAATCCACGTTCGATTTTGGTAAAACCATGACCTCGGCAGAAATCATCGCGCGTCTGGAAGAGAAATTCGGCGACCGCATTCGTGAGAAGAATACCGACGCCATCGATCCGTACGTCGTTGTCGATCCCATCGATCTGGTCGATGTCTGTCGCTTTATGAAAGAGGACGAGCAGCTCAGTTTTGAAATGCTCAACTGCATTACGTCGGTCGACTATTTCGAGCCGGATCCGAAGAAAGCCCCCAAAGCCGGTTTCGAGCCGCATCTCGAAGTCGTTTATCATTTGAGCAGCCTGAGCAAGAACCACCGTTTCGTCTTGAAGGTGATGTTGCCTCGCTGGAAAGCGGATCAGCCGGGCGAGTTGCCGGAGTTGCCGTCGGTCCATAGCATTTGGCCCGGCGCCGACTGGCACGAACGGGAAGTGTATGACCTTGGCGGCGTCTGGTTTACGGATCATCCGAATCTGACGCGCATCCTGCTATCCGAAGACTGGGTCGGCCATCCGCTGCGCAAGGATTATGAGTTTCCGCTCGAATATCACGGGATTCGTGGTCGGTGACAATTCGCGGGACGGCTCGGCAAAGCGTTCGGCTGCCCCTTCGTTTATGAAAACCTGACAAAAAAATGGAATAGCCATGGCTACCGAAACGTTACCCAAACAGGAAGATAACATCGTCGAAATCGACGTGCGTACCGACGAGATGCTGGTCAACATGGGGCCCCAGCATCCCAGCACGCACGGCGTTCTGAGGCTGGTTCTGCGCACCGACGGCGAAGTGGTTTCCGAAGTGACGCCCCACCTTGGCTATTTGCATCGCTGTGCGGAAAAGGTTGGCGAAAACGTCACGCCGATCCAGTTCATCCCCTACACCGACCGCATGGACTACCTGGCCGGAATGAACATGAACTTGGCCTATTCCATGGCGATTGAAAAGCTATGCGGCATGAAGATTCCGGAAAAGGCCCAGGTGATCCGCGTCATTATCTGCGAGCTGAACCGCATTGCCAGCCATCTCGTCGGTATGGGAGCATACGGGCTTGATCTCGGTACGTTCAGCCCGTTCTTGTATGCGTTCCGCGAACGGGAAATGATCCTCGACCTGTTCGAAGAAGTCTGCGGTGCCCGTTTGACGTACAGCTACATCACCATTGGCGGCGTGCACGATGATTTGCCCGAAGGTTGGGTGGAAAAGTGCCGCAGGTTTCTCGAATACTTCAAGCCGCGGGTGGAAGAGTACCACACATTGTTGACGCGAAACCAGATATTTATTCAGCGGACGGCGAATATCGGCATTCTCCCCAAGGAGACGGCGTATCAATATGGCTGCACTGGACCTGTTTTGCGCGGCTCGCTCAACCGCGAAGCCGGAGATCCAGTTTGGGACTTGAGAAAGGTAGAGCCGTATTGCGGCTATGAAACCTATGACTTTCAAGCGATCGTGCCTCCCTTTCCGGAAGCGCCGCCCGAAGCCGTCATCGGCGATTCCTGGCATCGGTTCTATGTTCGCATGCGCGAGGTGATCGAGAGCGTCAAGCTCGTTTTACAGGGGCTGGAACGCTATCCCGACGCCGAAGGATCGCACCGCATCGAGCCGCCTCGTCACCTTCCTGCCGGCGAAGCCTATATGGAAACGGAAGCACCGCGAGGCCAGATGGGCTTCTATGTGGTAGGCAGGCCATCCAAAGACCCGGTGCCTTTGCGCGTTCGTGCTCGTTCCTCTTGCTTCTGCAATCTCAGTGTGACCAACGAGATCTGCAAAGGTTGCCTGATTGCCGACATCCCGGCGATCGTCGGCAGTTTGGATTTCGTCATGGGCGAAGTGGACCGTTGAAAGAGTACAAGCTCGGTATCAGCCAACAATACCTACAGCTACGGGCTGGTTACTGCGAGGAAAATCATGGCAAAAGCTGCAGGAAAACCACGAAAAAAACTGCCAAAGGAACTGGCGGTCATCTTTGCTGATAATTGCACTGGCTGCGAGGCGTGCATCGAGGTCTGTCCGGTGGACTGCATTTACAAGGTCCCCGGCGAAGATCAGCCGTCGCTGCAATCGTTTTGCGATATCGATTTGGAACGCTGCATTGGCTGCAAACTGTGCGAGCGCTGGTGCCCCTGGGATGCGATCGAAATGGTGCCAACCGCCAAAGTCGACGAATATGTAGCCCAGAAAGGGGGACCCGAGGATTACGTGCAAAAAAACGGCCCGTATCTGTTGGCCGCTGCAAAGAAAATCGTCGAGGCGGCTACGCAAGCAAGCTGAACTCCGCTTTCGTCAACCATGAAACGTGCTGTGGCCCTCCTTTCTGGCGGCTTGGACAGTGCAACGACGTTGGCATTGGCACGTCAATCAGGTTTCGAAGTCTACACGTTGAGCGTCGACTACGGGCAAAGGCATCGTCACGAATTGACTTGCGCTGCCCGAATCGCCGATCAGCTAGGCTCCGCCAGGCACATCGTTGTCGAAGTGGACCTTCGTCGGATCGGCGGCTCCGCTCTCACCGACGAAATCGACGTCCCAAAGGATCGACCGCTGGAACAAATGCAGCAGGAAATCCCCATCACCTATGTCCCTGCTCGAAATACCGTCTTTCTCTCTCTGGCCCTGGGATATGCCGAGGTAGTGGAAGCGTTCGATCTATTTATCGGGGCTAACGCCATCGACTACTCCGGCTATCCCGACTGCCGACCGGCATTTCTCCAAGCCTTCGAACAACTTGCCAACTTGGCGACCAAAGCGGCCATTGAAGGAAAAGGGAGATTTCGCGTTCATGCTCCAGTTCTGTCCATGACCAAGGCTCAGATCATCCAAACCGGCTCTGCCCTTGGGGTCGACTTCAGCCTCACTTCTAGCTGCTACGAACCGACCGCCGACGGGCTGGCATGTGGTCGTTGCGACAGCTGTCTGCTGCGGCGCCAGGGATTCATCGAAGCGGGGATTCCCGATCCGACTCGCTACGCACCGACGTCGCGCTAACCTTTTGCTACCTGGTCAGTTCGGATTGATTCGCCGCCGGGACCAACGCTTAGTCGCCGCCGAACCTGGAGGCATGAGCGGTCTGGAAATCGCGACTGCCAAATCGACAGTCCAAGCGACAGGTTTTCGCAAAGTGGCAGCGATCTTCGAGGCGTGTGGCCGGCATCCAGTTCGTAACGGTCGTTTGAATAAGCAGTTGCGATTCTTGTCGTGGCGGGCACGGATGTTGCTAGCGAGAGTGGCAACGCATCGCACTACCGGTGATGAGGGAGGGCGTATGAAGTTCAAACCGCTAGGAAGCCGGATTGTCGTCCGCCGACTGAAGGCAGAAGAGAAGACGCACGGCGGGATCATTCTTCCGGATACGGCGAAGAAAAAACCGCAAATGGGCAAGGTGATCGCGGTCGGTCCAGGGAAATTGATGAAGGACGGCACGCGCCAGGGAATGCAAGTGAAAGAAGGAGACACAGTGATCTTCACCAGTTGGGCTGGCAACGAGTTCAAGGAACGTTCCGGCGATGAGATTCTGGTGATGAATGAAGAGGACGTGTTGGCGGTGGTGGATTAAATCGCAGGCGTCCGTCATGTCGGCAAGCAAGCGCGGCAGGCGGGCGTCCGTTCGGTTCAGCCGCGGCGAGCGGCGCGGATGATTGGCTCAAATCACTAACGTTTTTGGAAACGAAACGGGAGGCAGAATGGCAAAGCAAATCGCTTTTGATCAACAGGCTCGCGAGGCCCTGAAACGCGGAGTCAGCAAGTTGGCTCGCACGGTGCGGGTGACGTTGGGTCCGAAAGGTCGCAACGTGGTTTTGCAAAAAAGCTTCGGTTCGCCGACCGTTACCAAGGACGGCGTCACCGTCGCCAAGGAGATCGAACTGGAAGATAAGTATGAGAATATGGGAGCGCGGATGGTCCGCGAGGTAGCGGCCAAGACCAGCGATGTGGCTGGCGACGGTACGACGACAGCCACGGTGCTCGCCGAAGCCATTTTCAACGAAGGTCTTCGCGCCGTGGTATCCGGCGTCAACCCGATGCTCATGAAACGCGGCATCGAAAAAGCCGTCGAGGATATCGTCGATCGCGTCAAAAAGATGAGTATTCCAGTCAAAACCAAGAAGGACCTGGAAAACATCGCAACCGTCGCTTCGAACAACGACCAGGAAATCGGTCGCATTATTGCCGAATGCATGGAAAAAGTCGGTAAAGATGGCGTCATCACGGTCGAAGAAGGCAAGACCATCGAAACCACGAACGAGTTCGTGGAAGGCATGCAGTTCGATCGAGGCTATTTGTCGCCATACTTTGTTACCGACCCGCAGAAGATGGTCTGCGAACTGGAAGACCCCTATATCCTGATCTACGAAAAGAAAATCAGCTCCAATAAGGACCTCATTCCGATCCTGGAAAAAGTTCTCAACACCGGCAAACCGATCTTGATTATCTGCGAAGAAGTCGAAGGCGAGGCCCTGGCGACACTGGTCATCAACAAACTGCGTGGCACCTTCAAGGCGGCAGCAGTCAAGGCTCCTGGCTATGGCGATCGCCGCAAAGCCATGCTCGAAGACATCGCCATCCTCACCGGTGGTCGGGCCATCTTTGAAGACCTCGGCATCCAGTTGGAAAACGTCGATCTCAAGGATCTCGGCCGCTGCAAGAAGGTCCGCATCGACAAGGATAATACCACGATTATCGAAGGCGCCGGCAAGAAGGCTGATATCCAGGCTCGCATCCAGCTCATCCAGAACGAGCTGGCCAAGTCTACCAGCGATTACGATAAGGAAAAGCTCAGCGAACGCATAGCCAAGCTGTCGGGCGGCGTCGCCAAGATCAACGTCGGTGCCGCCACGGAAAGCGAAATGAAAGAGAAAAAAGCACGCGTCGAGGACGCCGTGCACGCGACCCGGGCTGCCAACGAGGAAGGCATTCTGCCTGGCGGCGGCGTAGCCCTGCTTCGCGCATCCCACGGACTGAAACCGAAAGGGTTGGCGCACGATGAAGAAGTGGGCTACAACATCGTTGTCCGCGCCTGCAAGGCTCCCGTGCAGCAAATCGTGCAAAATGCCGGTGAAAACGGCGAAGTTGTCGCCAATAAGATTCTCGAAAATGATTCCCAGACCTACGGCTACGATGCCCGACTCGATCGCTATTGCGATATGGTCAAGGAAGGCATCATCGACCCGACCAAAGTGGTGCGGTCGGCATTGCAAAACGCCGCCAGCGTCGCCACTCTCTTGCTGACGAGTGATGCCTTGGTCGCGGAAATCCCCAAGGAGGAAAAGAAGGCGGGTAGCCCGGAAGATCTGTATTAAACCCCGATCCGAGTCCCGTACCAGCCAAGGCGAGGAGCTTTTTCTCCTCGCCTTGTTCTTTATCTGCGTCCTTCCTGTTTGATCGGACAGCGACCTCGCTGCTACCATGGGATGAAAACTGGATTCCATCCGCGTTTTGAACATCGCTGGTTTGCAACGGAGGAGTGAAAAAGTATGAGATACGGTTCAGCATGGCTGGTGGGCGTCTGCCTCGTCATTTGCTGTGGTCATGCGGTGCGAGCCCAATTTGCCGACAAAAACCTCGAAGCCGCCGTACGCAAAGCCCTGAAGATTGAAAAGGGCGCGCTAAAAGACGAACAGCTGAGAAATCTTTTCGTCCTAGAAGCCGATGGGATGAAAATCGCCAGCCTCGCCGGCCTGGAAAAATGTACCAACCTGCAATTGATCAAGTTGCCCGACAACCAAATCAGCGATCTTGGGCCGTTGAAAACTCTCGAAAACTTGCAATCGCTCGATCTTGCCAACAACAAGATCAAAGACATCAGCCCGCTGGCTGGTCTGAAAAAACTGCAATTCATCGAATTGTCCAATAACCAGATCGAACAAATCGACGCTTTGAAAGGACTGGAAAAACTGTCGGCTCTTTATCTTTCTGGCAACAAGATCAAGAATCTGGCGGCCGTCGCCAGTTTGAAAAAATTGTCCTCCTTGTCGTTGGCGAACAACCAGATCGAAGATATTGGCCCGCTGGCAAGCATCTCGGGGCTGAATACGCTCGACCTAAGCGACAACAAAGTTTCCGATTTGAAACCGTTGGCGAGCCAAAAGGAATTGCGGATTTTGATCCTTGAACGGAACAAGATCAAAGATCTGGCGCCTCTGGTAGCGATGTGCCAACGTGACTCGGAAGGAGAAAAGCATTTCGCACCGTTCTTGCGGCTGTATCTGGCTGGCAATCCACTGACGGCGACGGCCAAAAGCGAGCAGCTTGAGGAACTGAAGCGGCTCGGCGTCCGAATCCAATCGCAGTGAATCAAGCGGTTCGAGGAGGACGAGCATGTACTTCAGCCCGGATGCCTGGTGGGGAGCTGAGGCGAAACCGAGCGAGATGCTTTTGATTGTTCGTCAATTCGCGTTGGCCAGCGAACGCAAGTTGAAGTTATTCGTGGCGGCCTGCCGCGAGCAGATCGGCCAAAGCGTCGTCGAGATCGACGATCTAGCAAGACGCATGGGCGGAATGCTAACCCTGGCGCGAGCCTGGACCGATGCTCACTCGGAAGCCAACTCGCAGCCGGCGATCCTTCGCGACCTTTTCGGCGATCCCTGGCATCCCGTTATTCGAGCCGACGTTTATCGACAGCGCCAGGAAGATCGGCAACTCGATCCGCGAATCCAGCGCGTCTGGCGTCGGCTCGACTGGCATATTTTTCCCCTGGACTGGCTCAGCGACCCTGTCGTCGGCATCGCCCGATCGATCGACGAGGACGGCGATTTTTCCATTCTGCCGATTCTTGGCGATGCCCTCCAGGACGCGGGATGCAACGACGAGATGATCCTGCGGCACTGTCGTCAAGGGCAGCACCACTATCGGGGCTGTTGGCTGATCGATGGCATTCTGGGTTTGAGCTGAAAAGCACCCTTGGTTTTTTCCCAGGCACCGCCTCGTTCCCGCAATGAATTTTCCTTGTCAAACGAAAAAAACCAAGGTATTCGTATAAGAAGAGATAGTCAAAATCCTGAACCAACTGGAGGTGACCCACGAGGACGTCTGCGAACAAGTTCGAATGGCTGTCTGCGTGGCGGCTGGCCTCCAGGTTCGGTCGGCTTTGCCGAAAGGAGGTCCATTGAAGTTCGCAACAGAGCAGAACACAGGTACGAACCGCGAACAAATCGCCACCGATCACGCATTCCTGTGCGCCAGAGTGGCCATTGAAAACAAAGCCAGCGATGTCCAGATTTTGGACATGCGAGGCATCACACCTCTTTATGACTTTTTCGTCCTGGCGACGGGAACCAGCCGACGCCAACTGCATACCATTTGCGAAGAGATCGACGCTGCCCTCGCTGCCGAGGGGGAGAAACGGCTGGGTATCGAAGGATACGAAGCCAGCCGATGGATCGTTATGGACTACGGCGACATCGTCGTTCATCTCTTCGATCCGGACGCCCGCGCGTACTATGCATTGGAAGACTTGTGGGCGGACGCACCGCGCTTAACTTACGATTCATAAAGTTATGAAACTGACGAGGCAGGCGTGCCATCAAAGGTTGCCTGCCTTCTTTGTGCCGTCCGACCTCGCAAGGAAAAATGAAAAAACGGTTGCGAATCCCTGGTATAAACGGTACGATTTGACCCAAATGTCAAGTCGCCCTATTCAGTGATTCTTTCTCCCTGTTGGTCAAAAGCCTGGCGGCATTCGCCGGTGTTACGACTCTTAATGATGCAGGCTTTTTGACAGTTGGTCTTTTTGGGTAATTTCCGTTTTCCGTTTGAATCGGAACATTTTGACCGGGTGCCAGCCAATGCTGCGACGACACGACGCTGCCGTCATTTTGCAGGCTGCGCTGTTGATGCTTGTCGTCGGTTGTGCCTCGAACAGCATCGAGAAACCAAGCGAGGCGGAACAGCGCTTGCGCAAACTGCACGAGCTTTATGAAAGTGCGGAGGCCAAACTGGGACGACCGCCCAAAAGTCAGGAAGAACTGTTGCGAACGATCCCAAATGTCTCCGAAGAGATATTCGTCTCTCCGAACGACCAGCAGGCTTTTGTCGTTGTGTGGGGAACCAGCTGTACGCCTATGGGATACGAAGTCATGGCGGGAAGCAAGCCGCCGACAGCCAACGACCCGGCACCCATCCTTGCTTACGAAAGAAGCGCGTCGAACGGAAAGCGCGCCGTCGTTTACCTGTTCGGCGAAACAAAGCAACTCGATGAGAAAAATTTTCGCAGTGCGTGGTTTCCTCCGGGGCATACGCCAGAATGACTTATAAATAAGGTTTTCGAGATTATTTAATTTGATTCGGGGGTATGGTATGAGACGAGCATTCACGCTAATCGAGTTATTGGTGGTCATCGCGATCATTGGCGTGCTGATCGGGCTGTTGCTGCCAGCCGTCCAGAAAGTACGCGAAGCTGCTGCGCGGATTCGCTGCACGAACAATCTCAAGCAGCTTGCCCTGGCCATGCACGACTATCACGATAATTTCGGGCAACTGCCGCCTTGTAGCGTGGGTGGTTCGGATGCGACAGCACGCCCCAGCTGGTGCGTGCTGGTGCTCCCCTATCTGGAACAACAGAATATCTACCAGGGGTTTGATCTTTCCAAGACCTACGCCAACCAGAATCCGAACGTGGTCAACAAGCAGGTCCCTACATTCTTGTGCCCATCGCGACGGCAAAATCCTGTCGCCTTGAGCAAGGAATCTCCTCCTGGCGCGGTCACCGACTATGCCGGCTGCGGCGGATCATTCGTCCGCTATTATTTGTCACGCGTCGAAAACGGCGGCGTGATTGTCCAGCCAATCAACGGCGCGTCGCGCCGGACCTTGGACCATATCACCAACCAAGACGGGACGAGCACCACGTTCATGATTGGGGAAAAGCACGTTCCGTTGCCAGAGAAATTCGGCACGCCATACAGTTATGGTGACGGGTGCCTCTATCAAGGCTCCTGGCCGCGTTATACTATTCGCGTCGTCGGCGGGCCGGACCCTCTCGCCAAAGGTCCGCAAGATACAAGCGGCGACTATGGCAGACGCTTCGGCAGTTACCATCCCGGCGTCTGCCAGTTCGCCTTTGTCGATGGCCATGTGGCAAGCATCGACAACAACCTCGATACGACGACTCTGCGGATGCTGGCGGTGGTCAACGATGGCGGCTCACCCAGCTATTGAGCCGACTGGATCGGTGCGAGCTGGCCAAAAAGCGCACAGCTACGGTTTGAAGAATTCGGCATCGAGTTTTTCGTAAAACTTCAATTCCGTGGCGGTAGCCTCCATGAAGCGCTTTCCGTCCCGGCGCACGCCGATTTTCCGCGGTACCGTGATGCCGTCAACCGTCTTCCATTCGCTTGGACCATATCACCAAACAGGACGGGACGAGCACCACGTTCATCTCATTGAGGAAAAGCACGTTCCGTTGCCAGAGAAATTCGACACGCTGTGCAGATATCGATCATGAACGGCCTTCGAATCAAACGGATGGGTACGTTTTCCGCTACTGGAGAAATTGCTTGCATAATCGCTACGTCACGGTGAAACTACCAGGTAGGAACAACCCGTTTGCGGAGAAGAACCATGCGCCCTCGAATCGTGTTGGGATCGTGCCTGGTTGCGTGTTTCGTGACCTTCGTGGCTCCGGCACAAGAAGCCACTTTCAAGTTGACACGCTATGAAAAAGCGGTCGTGGATTTGGTCAATCAGCTTCGGCAGCGAGAAAAGCTCGAACCCCTGACTCCCGATCCGCGCTTGTTCAAGGTGGCGCGAGAACACGCGGTTCGTATGGCAAAGGCGAGAAAGTTAGCGCACGATTTCGAAGGGAAGAAAACTCCGGAGCGGATCCTTGGAGCCGGCTACAACGCCAAGGATTTGTGGCAACAAATCGCGGGTGGGGTGCGTCTCGATCCCCGCAATGCTGTCGCTGTTTGGTTTCGTAACCAAAAGGAGAAGGAGAAAATTCTCAGCGGTGACTTCAAACAGATTGGCGTAGGCGTTTCCGCTGACAGCAGAGGACAAATTTACTATACCCAGATCCTGGGTGCGGAGGCAGACGAAAGTAGCACACCGACGCCCTCCGGCTTGACGGTGCCATTCGCGAAGATTGCAGAACAGGTCTTGGAGTTGACGAATCAAGAGCGGAAACAGATGAAATTACCCCCTCTGAAAATGAATCCCCGTCTGGTGGAAGCCGCCTTGAAACATTCGGAGAACATGGCACGTCAGGACAAATTGGCCCACGTTCTCGACGACAAAACTCCTGGCGACCGTATCAAGGAAGCCGGCTACCAGTTTGCCCGCTATGGCGAAAACGTTGCCTATTCTTCGACCATCGATGCCAAATTGATTGTCAACGGTTGGATGAATTCGGAAGGGCATCGCAAGAACATTTTGCACAAGGATTTCGAAGAAATCGGCATCGCTTTAGCGCGAAACGAGAAAGGCAAAGTCTATTGGACTCAGGTTTTTGGCAAGCCCAGGAAGTGATCGCCGGCTCAAGGAACCAGCAAAGGTTTACCTTTGCGTTCGTTCAGGGCACGCAGAAAGTAAGCACGATCGATGCCGTATCCGAATGACGCAGCCGTCAACCCGGCGGCAAAGGCGGCAGCCTGGCTTGTTCCGTAAGAACTGATTTGCTCCTGCCCGCCCAGTTGCAATCCGCTTTGGCTGAGGGTGTCCGGTTTGGCCAACAAAGATAGGTTCAGCGGCGGGCCGTGAGCACTGTAGTCCGCTGCTTGGCCATGCGCATCGGCGGCGCCGACGGTTATCACGCTGCGAGAGTCGGCCGGTGTACCCAAAGCGCCGATATCAGTCGGAAAATCTTCGAACACCGCCCGTCCCAAATTTCGGAAGGCATCGCTTTTGACATCCACAAACAAACGCGGATACAACTCCCAACTTCGCTGCATCGCCGGCATTGTCGGGGCGTCGGGTGGATAGATCCCCTGTGGTACGAATCCCTCGATGCGCACCGCGTATCGTCCCGATGGCTCAGCTGTAAAATCCACGTGCATCTCGTAAATGGCATACCCCGGTCGATTATCGATTCGCTGAGGCAATCCCGTCGAGTAGGCGACAACTTCCATTTCGTCGGCATGAACTTTTCGGCCGCTTGGATCGCGCTGCCGAAGTACAACCAGACGCAGCATAGCCAACGGAGTGCGGTACGGATCGCGATCGTCTTGGTAGAATTCCGGAGCGTGGACTTCTTTCCATTGCAACGACAGACGCAGATCGAGTTTTTCGGGGAGTTCCGGCACGGCAGGTTTGTTCCATGGCTTCCAGGCGAGGAAGTTCAATTCGGAAGTCCACCGCTGAGGCGGCAGTTGTGTGCGGGGGGGAGAGAACTCCATGACACCATTGCCATCTTCATCGCGGAAAAGCCCTGACCACGTTTGCCCCCGCGTGTTGCCGGCTGACTGGAACCACAATGACGCCCGGAAAGGCCGATCATCAAAATAGCGCGTCAGTGGACTGGCGGCGCCCAAGGGGTAACCGACGTTCCAAACCAAGGGCGATGTCACGATCTGGATGCCCCTCAGCTTGCGGAAATCTTCGTGCAGTTGCAGAAACCGTCTCATTCGACCATCGAATTCCTGAACGTCCTTGTCAAAAGCCGCTTGAGCCTGGAAATACGCGTCTTTGCGTTTTTTGGATTCGGCCGTTTGTCGGAAATCATCGAGCACGATTTTTCGTTCAAACAGGAGTTTTTCTTTGCGCTCATCCAGCTTTTGCCGCTCCTCAGCCAACTGTTGCTGGCGGTGGAAATAACTTGCCGATTTGAAATCCTCTCCGTTGATGTAGCGAGCGACCGCTTCGAGTTGATGTGGACAGCGTGGGTCAATGCGGATGAGAGTCATTTCCGCCTTGGGAGCAGCGATCGCCACGGCCATGGCCATCTCTGTGCCATGTCCCACCTGTTTCGGATCGCCGGGGAAAGGATCCGGGCGAAGGTCCGGGTTGCGCTCGGCGGTGAGATCGACATAATGGACCGTAGTGGGCAATCGTTTCTGTTTTTGCATGACTTCCCAGCCGCGAAAATCTCCGTCAACGACGGCGACCCGGACGTGGGCTCCGCGGTGGCCCAGCATGTGCAACCGCATCAGGCCGCTGGCTTTCAGAGCTTCGAGGTTTCCGTCTCGGGTGCCCTGCGGAAAACGGGCCTGAGGGCGTGCTGGAATCGGTAAGCGAACCGTCGAGACGATCGGCAATCGGGCCAGACTGGGAGCGGCGTTCGGCGGCACGTAAACCGTCAGCATCGGTCCGAGTCGGCCCTCGATCACCAAATCAGGCACAGCGCGATTCAACGTCCGCAACCAGCTGATATCTTGGTCGTCGGGAACGTGGCGCAGGATGACTTCCAGTCGTGTCGGTTGCCCGGCTTCCTTCTGGTCAAGAAGTTTCAACAAATCGGAGCCGATTTTCTCATAGAACTCTTTTCCTTTTTCAAACGGTTTCGGAGCCTCAGGGGGAGGTCGCCAGGCGGCTACGCCTTCTGGTTCGGGCACGATTTCAACGACGCGCAACGGCGAAATCTGCTTCAAAGGCGAGGGAAGTTCACGGCGCAGCACGTCCGGCAGAAGCCAACCGGTCGGCTGACCACGCAAGTCTTTCAACAACAAAGGCAGCCGACTTGCAGGGAACAGACCGACCAGGCGAGTAAATCCCCTGTGGTCGTAGCCGACGAATTCGACAAAGCCCAGGGCACGAAGTCTTGCAGCCGACTGTTCGCTGAGCAGGCGTTGGCGGTTTGGCGGCAAGCCGTCCGTGATCTCGATGTGGACTTTGACCATTCCTTCTTGCGGCAGCTCGTATCCTGCCGGTTTCAACAGGATCGTTTTGACATAGGGGCTGTAAAGAAGCTGCCGAGCTCTGGCCGATGAAATGGTTCCCCGCATTCGTGTTTCGCGGGTATCCAATGGCTCGGCCATAGAGCCGGGGTCTTTCTCGAAACCGATCTTCTCGAAAAAACGCAGCAGCTTGTCATATTGCCGCAGTCTTTCGTTTCGACCCGCGTAGATCCGGTATCGCAATTCCACGTCGAACTTTTCGGGCGGGGTCGGCTTGGGAAAATCGGCAAAACCGACTGTAGCGAAAGCTAACGAGACAAGCACGGTTGCAATTGCAAAACGGTGGCACATAGCGCGCGACTCCGCTGACATGACTTTGGCCGCATGACACCCGCCATTTGAATTGTCGCATCGGCGAGCCTGCTTGCCAAGGGCCTCATCAAGTATGCCACGTCAAGCGATCCCGATCGCGAATCTGTAATGAAATCATCGGCTTCTTCCCTTTTTCGCTGCCGGCTGTAACAATAGTGCCAATTCTGCCGACGATGGCCTGATGAACCAAATGTTTCGCCGTCAAAAAAGGAGAGCTTGCTATGAGTCGTGCCGCCACCGAATACCGCTACGAGAAATTAACCTGGCCGGAAATCAACGATGCGATCGAAATAGGCAAAGTCTGCATCGTTCCCTGCGGCGCCGTCGAACAGCATGGCCCTCATTTGCCGCTCGACGTCGACATCATCTGCCCAACGCAAATTGCTCTGGGTGCAGGCAAGCAGGCGCCGGACAAAATTCTTGTCCTCCCCACTGTCTGCTATGGCTACACGGGACACGTGATGGATTTCCCTGGCACTATCAATAATGATTTCGAGCATTTCATGCACCATGTGCTTGATATCACCAAGTCGCTTGCCTATCACGGCTTCAAAAAGATCATCCTGCTCAACGGCCACGGATCGAACATGCCTAACCTCGACCTGGTCGCCAGACGAACCAATCTCGAAACCGATGCCGAATGCGTCCTGGCCGCCTGGTGGCGCCTCCTTCTTGTCGACCCGGAATTCCTTCCCAGCTGGCGCGAAAGTAAATTCCCCGGCGGCTGCGCCCATGCCTGCGAACTCGAAACCTCCCTCTATCTTTACCTGGACGGCGACAATGTCCGTAAAGACAAAATCAAGAACGGCGCCATCAGTTTCAATCTCGAAAACAATCCCTTCAATTGGGTCGATCTGTATGGCACCGGCCCGGCCACCAAGATTAGTTGGACTAGTACGTATTCCGAACAAGGAGTGATGGGAGAGCCGGAACTGGCCACAGCTGAAAAAGGAAAACGCGCCTACGAAGAAGCCGTCAAACAACTGGTTCGATTTGTCACTTATTTCAAGGATCGCCCCAATGATACCCGTCGCGACCATCACCGCAAACCGCCAACCATGCCGATCCCTTGGGGCCAGCGGCCCATTTGAACGACATGCAATGGGGAACGGACGCCCCACCTTTTCTGGGTCCGACTGCAGCCGTTAACCCTGCATCGCTCGGCGATCGAGCTTGGAGTGCGTCTACACATTGGCGAACTCGGCGCGGCAACGCATGGCGTATCCTTTGAGCAGTTCGCGGATGCCCTCGTCCAGCGTTCTCCGGGCAGCAAAGCCCATCTCGCGCAACTTGGCACTGCTTACGATGTAATTGCGCTTGTCTGGATCCTGTCCAATGGCAGCGTAATGTACGTAAAAATCAGGAAGGTATTGCTGAATCTTGCGAGCCAATTCCCCTTTGGAAAGGTTCGCCGAGTCCAGCCCGACGTTGTACACTTCCCCCTTCATCCGCTCCGCGTGAGCGATGCAGTGCAGCATGCAGTCCGCCACGTCGCGGACGTGCACAAAATTCCGCTTGAAGTTCTCTTCGAACAGGACGAGGTAGCGATCCTTATAGGCGGCGTAAACAAAGTGGTTGACGAGCAGGTCGAGACGCATCCTTGGCGACATGCCGAACACCGTCGCCAGCCGGAGCACGATCGAGTCGGGCTTTTGCAGCACGATCGTTTCCGCTTCCACTTTGGTTCGACCATAAAGAGAAATGGGTCGCAGTGGGCTTTGCTCGGTGCAAAGGGCTTCGCCTGTCGTCGTGCCGTAGCCACTGTTGGTGTTGGGAAAAAGGACGAGTTGCCCTGGGCGGCGCAGCCTGTCGAGCAGTCTCACCGAATCGACATTGACCGACCTGGCCAAAGGCGGGTCGCGGTCGCAAGCGCCAGCGCCGACGATGGCTGCCAGATGAATGATCACGTCCGCCTGAGCGATCGCTTTTTTCATCAACCTTTCGTCGCGAACGTCCCCTTTGATGAAGTCGAAATGTTCGTCAGCGCAGAGATGGAACAGCCGATGTTCCTGGCCGTACATCAGGTTGTCCAGGGCTGTCACGTGGAAACCAGCATCGAGCAGGTGCTCGCAAAGAATGCTGCCAAGATAACCCAAGCCTCCCGTGACGAGGACCTTTCTTCCGTCTTGATTTAGCGAAGATCGTTGATCGGCCATTGTCGTATTCCCAAAGTCGCCATTTGCCCAATACGATTAAACAGGAAGAGCCAGGGCATCAAGCTCATCGAAGGTGACGTTGGTCTGTGTCCGCCGGATTTCTTCGATTTCCTGGTAGTCGACGCCTGGTTCGTTGCAGATGATCTGGCTGCCGGCTTTTTCGAAGTGGAAAGGAACATGGATTTGGCGATCGAGAGCCTGCAGAACGCTCGTGCGTTTTTCGGGTGGAACGAAGAGAAGCAAGAACCCACCGCCTCCGGCGCCGGTCAGCTTGCCTCCCAAGGCGCCTGCCGCACGGGCACGCTCATAGAGGGAGTCGACCCGATTGTTGGAGACTCGGGGACTTAATTGGCGTTTGATCTGCCAGCCTTCATGCAGCAGGTCGCCGAAAGCGCGGATGTCCGTGCCGCTGGTGAGAATGTCGAGGCTTTCTTCGACTAGCTCCGCGAGAACGTGGAGTTGGCGTTCGCGTTCGCCGATCTGCTCCACGTAGCTTTTTGCGATGTCGGACGAAGTTCGGCGAATGCCGGTGTAGAAGAGCATCAGGTGGTTTTGCAGTTCGGCCAATCGCTCAGGAGGAAGGATGACAGGTTCGACACTGATGCTGCCATCGGTGCCGAAGCGAACATGGCGAAGTCCGCCGTAAGCCGCCATCACCTGATCTTGAGAGCCAACGGTTTCTTGCAGCAGATGCTGCTCGATGTGGATGCTTTCGAGGGCGAGTTGCATTTTGGTTGGCATTTCACCTTTGAGGGCGTGGATCGCGTGGAGCAGGCCGACCGTGAACGCCGAACTCGTTCCCATTCCGCTTCGGGCGGGCAAGTCGCCGTCGTGATGCAGTTCCAGACCACGATCGAAGCCCATGCTCTGCAGAGTTGCCCTCACCGAGGGATGACGTATTTCGGCGACGGTCTGGCACGTTTCGATCTCCCGATAAACAACCCGAAAGCGGTGCTCGAAAAATGGGGGCAAATACCGGCATGTAAGGTAGCAGTATTTGTCAATCGTGCATGCCAGAACCGCGCCGCCATGCTGGCGATACCAGGCAGGGTAATCGGTGCCGCCGCCAAAAAAGGAAATCCGATACGGGGTGCGGGAGATGATCATCGCTTCCTCCATGAATCGAGCTAATCGAATTGCCGGCGCGATCCATCACACACAGTTGGCAGTTTGTGGAATCTCGCAGGGAGAGCGTGATTGCACCAAATCCAGCAAGACAGGTCAACGTGAGTTTGCGCGAAAGGGCTGGCGGACAAAGCAGACTCGTTTTCCTCTCCCGAACGTGCCCTATCGCCGACAGGCTTACACGTCCATGGCAGTTTCGATGTCACGAGCAATTGGTTTGGGTGGTGCGGCCAATGAGAGGGTGAAGAAAAGCGTAAGGGAGATGAGCAGGGCGGCGGCTCCTTTGTCGATGCCGAAAGGGATTCGAACGCCAAAGAGTTCCAGCGAAAAGTTGACGATGAGGCTTGTGGCGATGGCAACGTTGGCCGCCAAGGCGGTCGCCCTTTTCCAATTGAAGCCGATCGCGACGGCGGGCACCAGAGCGGCCGCGAACGTTCCCCAGCCAAACGCACCGAGCAAGGCGACCAGCTTGCCCGCTTTCAAGGCGAAGAAGGAAGCAGCAACGGCGATCACCACCGTCGCCGTGCGCGCCCAGGCCAGTTCATTGCTCAGTGATCGGCCGCGAAGCGCCCGTGGTATGTCGTGCACGATGGCAGCGGCGCCAATGTTGAGAAAGCTGTCCGCGGTAGACATGATCGCCGCCATCAGCCCGGCGAACACGATACCGGCGAGAAGTGGATGGGCATAATGCTGCAGAAACTGGGGGGCAGCTTCGTCGGCGTTTGCCAGCGGGCTGTGCACTCCTTGAATCACCAGCGCCCGCATGACCAGGCCAATGCTGATCCACAATAAAGCACATATCGCATAGCCAAATACCGAAATGGGCAACAGGTGCTTCGCGTCGCGCAAGTTCTTGTACATCATCATCTTGGTGACCACGTGAGGTTGTCCCGAAGCACCGAGCGTGAATACGAAAAACCAGGACAGGCAGCCGAAGATACCCAATGTTCCCCACGGGCCGATGGCTTCCGGGTCGTGTTTGACGATCGTATTAGCCATGCCATAGAAACCGCCGTCAATGGCGTTGATCGCGGCGAAGAAAACCAAGATGGCTGCAATCATCATCACAAACCCTTGGACAAGATCGGTATAGACCGAAGCGATGATGCCGCCGGTGGTGCAATAGAAGACGAGCACGGCACAGGAGACGGCTACGCACCATTCGAGGGACATAAAGCGTAGACCTTCAAAATCGAGCAGCAGGCTGCGCAACACGTGGGCCATGGCCAGAATCTGCGTACCCAAATACCCCATGACGCCGAGCAGAATGGCAAGCGCGGATAAAAAACCGCTGGCGCGGTTGTCGTAACGACTGGCAACAGCGTCGGGCAGAGAAATCGTACCGCGCACAGCCGCAAACAAGCGCAATCGTTTGGCTAACAGATAGTGAGATAGACAGAAACTTATAGGTGTGCAAATAACCATCCACAGGGAACTGACGCCCATGCGATACACCAGCCCCGGACCGCCAACGAAACCAAAACCGCTCATGGTGCTGGAAAAGACGGCGACACCGGTAACGAAGATGCCCAGTCGATGGCCGGCCATGAAAAAGTCTTTGCTGGTCTTGGTTTGGCGCAGCGCCCAAAAGCCGACGCCGATACACATTAGCATGTACAAACCGACGCAGACCAGAATGATGGTCGATCGCTGTTCGTGCATCCACGTATCCATCAGTTCGATTCCTCCTCCTTCAAGACATCGAGCAAGCGTTCGGCACGTTCGAGACTTTCAGGCGGCAGAATCCAGCGATCGAACATGAGCACAAAGAGGGCCACGAAATAAAGGGGCGCTCCCCACATGCCGAGAAGCAGGATTGTCGTCGGCGTGGGAAAGGGCCCCAAAAAGTTGGCTTGTGGTCGTTCGACATACCACTGGTAAGAGACAGCGAGGAAAGTGAAGACAGCGGCAAAGAGCAGCCAGCCGGCGGCTAAGGCTCGGCGAAATGGTGCGTCCTTTCGGCCGACACCCAGACTCAAGCAGCAAACGAATATCGAGATTTGCAGGACGCCGACAGCCCAGCCGAGCGGTAGAAACGGTTCGTGGCGAATCCGTCCCTCGTCGCCGGCGTGCATGTCGCCGAAATCCGAAGTTTTGATGACGCTTCCAAGTTCTCCCAAATAGAAGGCAAAGCCCATCACCATCCAGATGCCAATGAGCAACGTCAGGATTATCAAGCCGAATCGCATATACCTGCTACCTCGTGCCAAAGGATCGTGAAGCGGATGTCAGCCAATGTTAAAGCGGTACCCCAGGTGAGGACAAGACAATGGCACAAAAGGAATCGGTCGGCAAGCTGGTCGAGTCGAAGCGGCAAGGATGCACAAAACTGCCTTTCTTTCTTCAAGGCGATCAAGCCGGTTCAACAGTGAGGTCTTCCACGCCTGCAGCAGGTTCGGGGCTGGCGGAACCACGTTTGACGCCCAGCAGGAATTTGAGAAGGGGAGGAACGATAAAGGTAGTGACCATGATGATCAGCGTCAGAGCGCTGTACAGAGAGGGACCGACCACGTTTTTGCCGGCATTGGCGAAGATCAAACCGACTTCGCCGCGCGGCACCATGCCAACGCCGATGGCGCTCTTTTTTCCTTTGAACCAGAAGGGGGCATAACCGGCGAGGAACTTGCCAAGGAAGGCGGCTGCCAGCAACCAGCCGGCGACGCGCATGATTGCATGGTTGGTCGGGTCCAATGGATTCAACAGCCGAACGTCCACGGCGGCACCTGTCATGACGAAGAAGATCGGCACGATGAAATGGCCGATAGGGGCGATGCCCTCTTCGATTTTGTGAACTTGAGGCAATTTGGCGAGAACGAGACCGGCGGCGAATGCTCCAACGATGGTCAAACGCGGCTGCACCCAATCGGCAAGAAACGCCATCGCCAGGGCGAAAAGCAAGGCAAATAGATGTGCCAGTCCCCCTTCCTCCAGCTGATTCATGAACCAGCGCAAAGCGGGCAAGGCTAACAAACCGATGCCCAAAGCTGCCGCCAGGAAACCAAAGGACAGACCGGCGATTTTGGCCATGTCCTCGATGCGAATGTCGCCACCGCCAATGCTGGCGCTGACCACCGCGAGGATAATCAGGCCAATGACATCGTCGAGAACGGCAGCACCAAGTATGATTTGGCTTTCGGCATCCTGAAGGCGGCGAAGTTCGGCAAGGACGCGCGCCGTGATCCCCACGCTTGTCGCTGTCAAAGTCGCGCCCGCCACGACGCCAACCAACGGCTCGTAGCCGAAGAAATGACAGACTGCATAGCCGATCGCGAAAGGCAAAACGACCCCGACCACGGCGACCACCGTACTGCTTCCGCCGACCGCGAGCAGCTTCCCAACGTCGGTTTCCAGCCCGATTTCGAACAGAAGGATGACGACGCCAAGTTCGGCCAGCAAGTGCAGCGTTTCATCCTTGGGATCGATCAGGGGGCCGCCGTGGTAATGGACGCCAAGGATATGGAAAAGAACCGAAGGCCCAATGACCACGCCGGCCAGCAGTTCGCCCAGAACTGCCGGCTGACCGATGAGGCGCGCCAAGCCGCCGAAAAGTCGCGCCGATCCCAGGATGACCACCAGGACTAGCAGAAAATGTGGAAAGGCGTCTTCCATGAATCCTCGCAAGTTGAAAAGAGATCAACCCCAAACGAACCGTATTAAGTGATTGTTGTATGCTAGAAGGGGCTTACCATACAGCCCTGCGGGATCAGCCGCCAGGAATCATGACGGCGGACGGCCTATTCTCGCAGAAGGTCATCGATTTGCTGGCGAAGAAATGCATTCGTTTGCAGGTTGCGAATTTTCGCGAGTCGCCGGCGCTGGGCTTCGGTCAACGAGTGTTGTTTCAATGAGCGGACCACGGAAAAGACGAGCCCTTTTTCGACAGGAGTGATTGGAATTCCTGGTCGGAATGACTGCAAAAAAGAGATCCAGGCGTCAACGACAAGCTCCTTTTGGCCTGCGTGATAAGCCGTTTGCAGGCCGAGCTGCGCTGCGTGGTTCGCTGCGTCGATGGGCTGTTTGTGCAACGTCTTCGCCAGCGCGCCGATCGCTTTTTCATCGGCTAAAGTTCCTAAAGCCTGAGCAAGTCCGTTTTGGAGCGGAAAACGTTTCGCCTCCGCAAGCAGCACGTCCCGGGCAAGAAGACGACTTTTGTTGTCCGATTTGGGCAAAAGCGACTTCAACGCTGCATAGACCAGTTCGCGCTGCCCGCGGGCATTCGACGGCAGTTTGCTGAGATATTCGACGAGCGGTGCTGTCGCTTGCGGATCGGGATACGCCGACAGGACGGCGTACAATGGATCATTGGGCCTGTCGAGGCTTTTTTCGAGCAGACGCCTGTAGATATCCTGGGGATTGTTAGCATCGCGGGCTTTGCGGGCTTCGATGACACGCATCAGGTCGGGCAGGGTATGTTCTTCGAAATGGGAGTCGATCTGACGCAGAGCCAGAAGGGACCAGTTATTTTTCTCCGACCGGTCCAGAAAAACGATCACTCGTGATCCTGGCTGGTACAGGCTCGAGCGAGCGGTGGGTTGTTCGGGCGGCAGGCAGCCGAAGAAAGGAACGTCATCTTTGGTTCGCACCGAATCGAGGGTCCATTGACCAAACAGCACTTTTTCGATTTCGACTTTGATCAGTTTTTCGCCCTGGAATTCGAAAGGCTGTTTCATGACCGCAAGGGCGATCACGTCCGCCTGTATTTCGATCTGCCATGGCCCCATGGGCTTGAGCATGCTAGGAGCGGAGACGGCGCCCATCACATTGCGTTTGGTTTGCGGACGAACGACGAAAAGCGGTGAGGCATTTTTGCCGGCGCTGGCGAAAGGTCCGAGGGAACGGCGTTGCGG
Organism: Gemmatales bacterium; assembly: GCA_026004675.1. GTDB lineage: Bacteria > Planctomycetota > Planctomycetia > Gemmatales > Gemmataceae > BPJP01. The sequence goes on along the minus strand of BPJP01000010.1, from coordinate 80,503 downwards.
CCCTGGCTCAGGCCGCAATAAGAACAGGACGAACAAGGCAGCGGCAGCACCAGCCAATGCCCAGCCGGCAAGTCGGGCGTTCCCCGAATGGAACGGCAGCTTTTTGCTTCGGCGAGCCGCTTCGGTCAGCCGAGCATCGAGTTGTCGGCGGTAGATGCGAAATTTTTCTTCCGGCACCGACTTTTCCTGGGCCAGAAGTTGCCGCACGAATGCCGCTCGCGAGTGTCGCTCAGCCATGCATCAACCTTTCCACTTCCTTCCGCAATGCCAAACGGGCGTAATGCAGCCGAGACTTGACCGTGCCTGGCCGGCAGCGAAGAGCTTCGGCGATCTCCTCCAGGCTCATGTCTTCCAAGAAACGCAACACCATGACTTCCCGATGCTCTTGGCTTAAAGCGGGCAAGGCCCGGTGGACCAGCTCGGCGTTGTCGAATTCGGCTTCGCCGTCATCGGGCGTCGCTTTCTCGGCCGAATCCTGCAATTCTTCGTAAACCTCCCGTTCGCGCCGCTGTCGGCGTATCCAGCTGACAACTTTGTCATGGGCGATCTGGTAAACCCAGACGCGAAACGCTGCCGCCGACCGCAATTGGTCTAAACGCTGAAAAACCGTCAACCAAACATCCTGCAACAAGTCCAAGGCCCGATCGGCATCGGAGATGAAGCGCAGGATGAAATAAAGGAGTTTCCGTTCATAGGCGGTCACAAGACGGCGAAACGCCTCCGTGTCGCCCGCTTGCGCACGCAGGACGCACTCCCGTTCCGCTTGTCTGCTGACTTCGGACGATGCCGTCATGTCCAACCGGTTTTCAGTCCATGGACCCAATCGTCCTGCACCATAGCAGTCGCCTCGGCCAGTGAAAAGGTTCAACTATATCTGAAGCTTTTTCGACTTTATCCTAAAATGAAGGCTGCCGGTCGGCAGACTTCCTGGTCTTTACGGCAACGCGCGGTAGATTGAACCAGGGGGGTAAACAGGAAGCCGCAGTGAGAGGATCCAGCCATGCGTGTCTCCTTGGTCATAACGATCGCTCTTGCTTTCTTCACCGCTGCCTTTGCCCGCGCTGAAACGTGCCTGTCTCCATACGTTAAGAAGCTGACCAGGCCGGAGAAATTCCTCTATGTCTTTTGCGTCGATGCTGATGCCAAGGACAACGACTTTCTGATCGTTGTCGATGTGGACCCGGCCTCGTCCAAGTATGGCACCATCATACACAAACTCGACCTCGGTTCTTCTGGAAACGAAACGCACCATTTCGGCTTCACCGACGACCGCACCCACATATGGGGTTGCAGTTTGTTTTCGAGTCGGATTTTTGTCATCGACGTGGCCTCCGATCCCGCCAAGCCGGTCTTGAAAACGGTCATCGAAAACAAGACGGGCTTTGCCGGCCCGCACAGTCCCTACGCCCTTCCGGGCCGCATGCTGGTCTCTTATCTCAGCCATCGAAACGGCGGCCTGCCCGCCGGCCTGGCAGAATTCACGAACGAAGGCAAACTCATTCGCGAGTTGAAGTTGCCCAAGGATGCACCCTACATGTACGACGTCGCTATCAAACCCGAACTCAACCGCATGGTGACGTCGAGTTTTACGCCTATGAACAACTACAAGAAGCCGCTCGCCAAAATGGATTTGAAGAACTTCGGCAACGATCTGTTGATCTGGGATTATCGCAAAAGGCAAGTGATTGCCAAACTGAAAACCGGTGCCGCTCCCTTGGAAGTCCGCTGGTCGCTCAAAGAAAAAGCCAACTACGGCTTCACCAACTGCGCGCTGGACAACTCCGTCTGGGTTTGGGAAGGAAACGGTGAAGGCAAATACTCGGCACGCAAGCTGTTCGACACCGGCAAACTTCCCGTCGATCTCCGCCAGTCGCCCGATGATAAATACCTTTACGTCAGTTGTTTCATGTCCAACGAGATTCAGCAATGGGATGTTAGTGATTTGAAAAAGCCGAAACTGACCAGCACGATCGTCCCCGGCGTGCAGCCGAACATGATGCACGTAACCTATGACGGCAAGCGAATGTATATCACCAACTCCCTTTTGAGCACGATGGATTACTCCAGCAATTTCTGGGTCCGACTGGCGCATATCGGTCCCGATGGCATGAAAATCGACCCGTTTTTCAATATCGACTTGCGCAAGTTCAAAACTGGTCCAGCTCGCGGGCACGATATGCTTCTGTATTGAGTTGCTATCTCTGAGAGGCATTCCCACCATAACCGTGGGATTCCTCGGTCGTCGAATCCGAGCCGAAATACTGGTTGATTGACGGCAGTCCAATAAAACCAATCAAGGACGAAGTCCCGTCACAGTCGGTGTGTTTTGCCGACGCCGGGCGAAGTTGTGCACCAATGGCGGAGTCGGCAGTGGCTCTCGACAGCGTACTCTTGGCGGTAATCGATACGGCCGACAGCGTATCCATTCTCGATCCCGCTCCAAGTGATGGCGGCGGGCCGGCATACTGGATTCTCAATCTCTTCTACCTTATTTGTTGCGTTACTGGCGTCATCTTCATCGTTGTCCAAGGGATGCTTGTCTATTGCACGGTGCGGTTCCGTAAGACAAAAGACGATGATGATTCCGAGCCACCGCAGGTCTATGGAAGTACGCCGATCGAAGTCGCCTGGACCGTGGCCCCCCTATTGACCGTTTTCGTTATCTTTCTAGTCGTGGTTCGTACGGTGGTGGAGATTCGCGTTAGCAAACCACCGCCTAATTCGTTGCCGGTTACCGTCGTCGGGCATCAATGGTGGTGGGAGTTTCGCTATCCCGACCCGAAGAATCCCGAGGTCGATCTTGCCGTGACAGCGAACGAGTTGCACGTACCAGCGGGGAGGCCTATCTTTCTGCGTTTGGAATCGGTCGATGTGATCCACAGTTTTTGGATTCCCCGATTGGCTGGCAAGACCGACGTCGTGCCCGGACATCCGAATCACATGTGGTTTCGTACCAAGGAGGCGGGGTTGTTCCAGGGGCAATGCGCCGAGTACTGCGGTACGCAACATGCCAACATGCTGCTCAACGTCTACGTGGACGAACCGGAAACATTCCAGCGCTGGTTGGAGAACGAGCGCCGGCCCGCGCGTGACGGATTCGACGTTCGCAAAGGCAAGGAAAAGTTTCTTTCGCTTGCTTGTGTCGGCTGCCATACCGTGCGAGGCACGCCTGCCCGCGGTCTTTTCGGTCCCGATCTGACGCACTTGATGAGTCGACGCACGCTGGCATCAGGCATGGTCCCCAATGACCAGGAACATCTGCATCGATGGGGTGGATAATCCGCAAACCATCAAGGAAGGCTGCTTGATGCCGAGCTTCAAGTTGAGCAGGGAAGAGGTCGATCTGGTTGTGGATTATCTGCACAGTTTGAAATAGAGGACGAGCATGGCCATTGCTGAACCGGAAAGCGCCATCGTCTCCAGGCCGCTCCCTTCGATCCTGCATGAGTGGGTAACGACGGTCGATCACAAGAAGCTCGGCATCATGTATATCATTGCGGCGTTCATTTTCTTAGTCATTGGTGGCATCGAGGCCGCCTTGATGCGCTGGCAACTCATTCGCCCGGCTGAAGAGATTCTCAGCCCCGACACCTTCAATCAGTTGTTCACCATGCACGGCACGACCATGATCTTTTTCGTGGTCATGCCCCTTTTGATCGGCATGGCGAATTATGTGGTGCCGCTGATGATCGGCGCCCGCGACATGGCCTTTCCCCGGCTAAACGCATTCAGTTTCTGGCTCTATCTTTTCGGCGCCATCTTTACTTATTACAGCTTCATCGCCGGCGGTGCACCGTCAATCGGCTGGTTCGCCTATGCCCCGTTGACGGAAAAGGCATTTTCCCGCGACTCCAGCACCGATTACTGGATTCTCGGGCTGTTGATCAGCGGCATCGGCACCGTCGGCGGTGGCGTCAACTTTATCGCCACCATCCTCTGCTTGCGGGCGCCGGGGATGAAGCTTTCCAAAGTTCCGTTGTTTGTGTGGATCATCTTGTGGACTGCGTTTCTGATCGTCGTCGCCTTTCCTCCTTTTACCGCAGCACAGATCATGCTCCTGTTCGACCGCCATCTCGGTTCGCACTTTTTCGATACGCAATCACCCGGAGCGTCGGCGCTGTTTTGGCAGCATCTGTTCTGGTTCTTCGGCCACCCGGAAGTTTATATTCTGGCATTGCCGGCTTTCGGCATGATTTCCGAAGTGATTCCGGTTTTTTCCCGCAAAGTGATCTTCGGCTATGAATCGGTGGCGATGGCCACGGCGGGAATCGGTTTCATCTCTTTGGGGGTCTGGGCGCACCATATGTTTTCAGTGGGCATGAGCCGGCCGCTCGACATCTATTTCTCCGGCGCCACTTTCCTCATTGCCGTCCCCACCGGCATCAAAATGTTCAATTGGCTGGCGACGATGTACGGCGGCAAAATCATTTTGAAAACCCCGATGCTCTTCGCCCTCGGCTTTCTGTCCATGTTCCTGATCGGTGGTTTGACCGGCATCATGCTGGCGGCCCAGCCCGTTACTGAAGCCGTTACCGACTCCTACTTCGTTGTAGCCCATTTTCATTATGTGGCGTTTGGCGGTATTCTTTTCGCCATCATGGCGGGCTTCTATTACTGGTTTCCAAAAATGACCGGCAAAATCCTGAACGAAAGTCTCGGCGTCTGGAATTTCTGGTTTTTGCTCGTGGGGTTCAACCTGACTTTCGGTCCGATGCACATTTCCGGCATTCTGGGAATGCCGAGGCGAGTTTATACCTACCACATGTTTCGCCCGGAATGGGAGATTTGGAACCTGTTGTCGACTCTGGGCGTTCTCGTACAAGCAATTGCTTTCGCGATCTTCTTCTGGAACATATATGTGTCGTTGCGGTGGGGGGAACCGGCCGGTGACGATCCATGGGATGCCTGGACTTTGGAATGGGCAACCACATCGCCGCCTCCGGTTTACAACTTTGAGACAGTACCGGAAGTCAAAAGCCGCCGGCCACTATGGGACCTGAAACACCCGGACGATCCGGATTGGAAATTCGAACACTTTTGACCGTTTTCTTCCCCGACAGCAGAGAGGCTGATTCGATGAGCGCGGAAGCCACAACCCATGCCGGACATGCTTCCTCCTTGCCGATCTCGCACGAGAAGGTGGGCATGATCAGCTTTCTGGTGACGGAGGCAGCGTTTTTTACCACGCTCATCATGTCGTATCTCTACTACATCGGCAAAAGCAAAACCGGCCCGCAGCCGGCCGACGTCTTCGAAGACATTTCCGTCACGATCATCAGCACAGTCTTGCTGTTGTCGAGCAGCATCACCGTTCATCTAGCCGACGGCGCGTTCAAAAAGGGCAAGCATTCCGTCTTTGTCCGCTTCTGGTTTTTGACCATCGCATTGGGAGTGGCCTTTCTTGTCGGCACCGCCATCGAGTGGCACGGCTTGATCTTTGAACACGATTTGACCATTGCGACGAATTTTTTTCGGCACGACCTATTTCACTCTGGTCGGTTTTCACGCTTTCCACGTGACGCTCGGCGTGCTGATGATGAGTACAGTCTTTTGTCTGGCCCTGTTGCGACGCGTCCAGCCCGGCAAGACGGAAAGTGTGGAGTTGGTTTCGTGGTATTGGCATTTTGTTGACGTCGTGTGGGTCGTCGTCTTCAGTGTGGTCTACATTTTTGGGCGATCGTGATGGAACAGAAACAAGAGCATGGCGAAGAAGGCGTCGAACTGCCGGCGCCGACAGCATGGCCGATCGTGCTCGCCTTGGCAGTCACGCTGATCTTAGGGGGCGTGATCACGAATTACGCCTTTACGATCACGGGAGTCGTCCTCGGACTGGTCGCGGGTTTCGGCTGGGCGCGGCACGTCTACGTGCCGGCGGTGGGGCATGAGCTTGTCCCGTTCGTGCCTCCGGAGCAACGACCTCGTCCGATCAAGGAAGTGCCGGGGGCAGTTCGGCACATGCGGCCCGGACTGCCTGGCCACCGTTTGCGTTTTCCAGAAAAGATGCGGCCATACTCCGCTGGTGCCAAAGGTGGACTGATCGGCGGCATCGCCATGACGATCCCTGCTTTTCTTTACGGTTTGATCGGCGAAGGCAGCATCTGGTTTCCGGTCAACTTGCTTGCTGAGTTGTTCATCCCCACCGGCGAACGATCGCCGGAGGAGGTTGTCGCCGCCTTGAGGCAGTTCCACATCGGCTATCTCCTGGTCGGGCTGTTCGTCCACATCGTCATTTCCTCTGGTTTAGGTTTGATCTACGGCGTCATCTTGCCGATGCTGCCTGCCAATCCCGTTTTTTGGGGAGGCCTTGTCGCACCGTTGTTGTGGACCGGAGCGTTGCATGCCACCATGGGCCTGCTCGATCCGCAGTTGCAAGACCTCATTTATTGGCCGGCGTTCGTCGCCTCCCAGGTGGTTTTCGGACTGGTGGTCGGGGTCGTCGTCGTTCGTACGGAAGAGGTCTACGTCAAGCAATGAGCCAAACCGCACGAATCCGTAAGCAGCAAACGAGGATGTCCGTCTCGCGGGCAAGGAAGTTTCGGGTTCGGCGTTCGCTCTGCCAACCGTTAGCGATCGTGGCAAGTGCTTTTATTTTCGCTGCGGGTTGCGGCTGGACGCCGCCGGGCAAACCCAAACTTTCCGACCGCTACATCCCCAGCGATCAAGTGATGGACTTTGGCCAACTGTATGACAAGCATTGCCGGGGTTGCCACGGGCCGGATGGGAAAAACGGACCGGCGCCGCCATTGAATGATCCGCTGTTTCTGGCAATCGTTCCCGATGATGAGTTGGCCAGGGTGATCGCGCGGGGCCGCAAGCCAGTCCATGCGAACGCAGACACGAAGGGGGCCGTCGTTTCTGAACGACTCTATCCGGAAGCTCAAAAAACGCTGATGCCTGCGTTTTCGTTGCCTGGAGTATCGATTGCCGAGAACGGTGTCCGCGGGGGGCCGCTGACGCCAAAGCAAGTGCAGGCGATCGTGCAAGGGATGCGCCGCACGTGGGGCAAGCCGAGCTTCGACAAAAAGGAGTTGCCCCCTTATCTGATTTCGCAAGCACCGCCGGGCGACGCCAAGGCTGGCCAGGAAGTCTTCCAACGTGCGTGCGCCGGCTGCCACGGCGCCGACGGCAAAGGCAAAGACGGCAAAGCCGGCGCCGTCAATGACCCGCATTTTCTCAACTTGATGAGCAATCAGGCTCTACGGCGGCTTGTGATTACAGGTCGGCCCGATTTGAATATGCCGAGCTTCCGTGATGAGATGGGACGGGGTGAGCACTTTCGCCCTTTGACATCGAAAGAGATTGCCGACATCGTTGCTTTGCTGGCGAGTTGGCGCGCGTCGGCCAACGCAAAGTAAAGCAAAGTAAAATTAGGAGTGGCTCGAATGGCTGAAGTGAACGAACTCCGCGAATCCAACGACGACACTCCACCGAGCCGGCGCCGCCTCCTCGCATGGTTCAGCTGGCTTTTCAGTGGTGCCGCAGCGGCAGCCGCAGGCATCCCCATTCTCGGCTACTTGCTCGGGCCGGCCAGGCGCGTCCCCGATGTCTGGCTTAAACTTTGCGGCGTCAAGGACGTTCCCGTGGGACAAACACGCTTGGTGACCTATGTAAACCCGCACTCGGTGCCGAACAGGGAAAACCCAATCGCCCCAACCTGGGACGGCATGACGTCGCGGACCGCCTGCTATGTGCGCCATAAAACGGATGGCACATTTGACGTCCTGTCAGTGAACTGCACCCATTTGGGCTGTCCGGTTTCCTGGTTCGCTGAAGCCGGATTGTTCATGTGCCCCTGCCATGGCGGCGTCTACTACGAAGACGGTGCCCATGCTTCGGGGCCTCCTCCCCGCGGATTGTACCGCTACGAATTCGAAATCCGCGGCGATGCTCTCTGGATCAAAGCCGGCCATTTACCCACTTTACAGAATCCTCTTCGTCCGGATGAGCGCAGAGCATGAAGGCATAACCAGACGTTGACGTGTAGCATCTGCAAGGCTGTTGGAATTGACAGCCTGTCGACTTCAGAGTAAGAGTCTGCCGGATATCTCTGGCAGGTCATCTCGCCTGGTGGAAGACATGTTCTCGATGCCGGTTCTCGTATTCGTCTCTTATCTCGTCGCACATTTCGCCTTCTATGTTTTCATTGCCCGGCGAAATGCCTGGCTGCGTTCCGAAAAAGCGATCTTCGCCTACCACTTTTTCCCGGCTTGTGTCGTTGCCATTCTTTATTTGCTCTTCGCAATGTACGACGACAAGTGGAATGTATTTGTTTTTGTCATCAGTTTGCAAGGAATCTACAGTCTTTCGTTTCTCGAGCTTTGGTCTCTGACCCAGGGAAGCTATTCGCTCAGCATCCTTGAAGCCATTGAAAGGAACGCGGCGGCGTCCGCGATCGACAACCTGAGCACAATAGGAGAACAAAAACGGGCAGCTCGGCTGGAAAATCTCCAGAACTTGGGATTCGTTCGGCTGCGGGATGGCAAGTACCAGCTAACGCCGTGGGGAAGCGTGGCCGCCTGGTGCTGTGTCTTGTTGACCAGTTTGTCCAACGTCTCGGAGGGGAATTGAATGCCCGCTTCCTTGCTGATTTCCGGGGTTGTCTTTTTCGTTGCCGTCCTTGGCCATAGTATTGCTGGCCGGCTTGGAATGATCCAAAATTCCGTCGCGCGATTTCTGGTCGTTGGAAGTGTCGCTGGACTGACCCTTTTGGTCGTGCTCTGTCGTCACGCCGTTTCTGCTCTCGACGTCATGGCCGGCCTCACCTTTTACGCTTTTCTTTGCGAGTTGTACATCTTCCTGTTTACGATGGTCAGCAGCAGTATTTCCGCAAAAACCCTCAGGCTTTTATGGCAAGGACCGATGTCGGCAGAACAACTCGAAGCGGTATACGAAGGCGCCGGCATGGTCCAGCGACGATTGGAACGTTTGCAAGCCACCCATCTGATCCGCACCGAGGGAAAGCACCGCACCCTTACCGCCAAAGGCGAGCGTCTGGTGCGCTGGCTGAGATTCTTCCGCGATTTCTTCCATCGACTGCCAACCTCAAACTGTCCGATCTAAACGGGATGCTTGTAGGTGCCATCGGCTTGCCGGTTCGTCACTTGCACTCGCCGTCAGCTTCTGAAACGTCCCATTGAACCGGCCCGAAGAAACAGCTATACCACCTCGCCATGCGTGCCGCTTCCACCAATTCCGACGTGCTCGACGCGACGGCTCGAGGCATTCTTTTCGTTCATTTGGCCCTGTCACCGATTCTCTTTTTCACGTTAAACTTTGAATCCTTCGAATTCATAAAAGCCTCGGCTCTGCTGGCGACGGTCCTGATCTTGACCGGTTTGTGGTTGGTGGACTGCTTCGCCGGTAGGGTTTCTTTCTCTTTCCGGCAAATCGTGAAAGACCCCATCGCGATGGGGGTCATCTGGTTCGGTGCGTCCGTCGTTTTGTCGACAATTTTTTCCACATCGCCGTGGGTGTCGTTGCATGGCCAACACGAGAGCGTCGGCGGGTTATTCGTGCTGTTGTCATACGTGTTGCTGTTTTTTTTACACACAGTATTTTTGCCGGAGCGATGTGGAAGCCCGGCAACTCATGTTAGCCCCGCTGTTTGCTTGCTTCGTGATTTGCTCCTACGCCTTGTTGCAGGTTGCCGGCTGGGATGTTTTCGACTGGGTGAAAATGTCCGTCTTTGGCGGTTATGTTCGGCCGATCGCCACGTTGGGACATGCCAATTTTCTCGGCGCTTATCTGGTTGTGGTTTTTCCTCTGGTTGGCTTTTACGCGGCGGAGGCACTGCAAAAAGGCATTCGCTGGGTTGCTTTCATGCTGGGAGTTCTCGCGATCGCGATTGGTTGCGTATTGATTGCTGCTCTTTCACGAGCCGCCTGGCTGGCGTTCGCGGTTGCGTGCCTGATCCTCGTTGCAGGCTCGTGCTATCTTGCAGCACCAAAGCGTGTGATTCAATTAACGATCGGCTTCGTGTGCTGCGTCGTTCTCATCGGGATTGTGCTCGTTTGTTCTGACAGCCGATTGGCGGCAAGCCTGACTGAACGGGTCGAACGGCTGGGAGAGGCGTCAAGCCGCTGGCATCTCTGGCAATGTGCCTGGGCCATGTTCTGTGATCATCCGATCCTGGGGCAAGGAGTCGACACTTTCCATGTCAACTTCGGTCGCTACAGGAGCGTGGAATACGCCTGCAGTGAATGGGGTACGACGCCGTTACGTGCTCATAACGAATTGTTGCATGTGCTGGCAACACAAGGTTTGTTCGGTGCCGGTGCCGTCCTCTTGATCGGTTCGGGTTGGCTGTGGCATGCCTGGTTGCGATGGCACACCAGCGATCGCGGCGGACGGCTATGGCTGGTAGCTTTGTTAGCCGGGATGGCGGGTTTTGTCGTGCAAAGTTGCGCCGGGTTTACTTCCGTTGGTCTTGGCACCATCGTGGTGACACTCGCGGCTCTCGTTCGGATCGAACCACGAAACGCTCCAGGAAAACCAAATAGCGTTCGGCTGCCTGCGGTCGTCGGCTTCGTGTTCGCGATAGCGGTCTTCCTGGTCAATGTGAGCTATGCTAGCCGTCGGTCGGCTTTTTTGCTGGTCGGCATACTTATCGTCGCCGGGCTGATGGCCGCCCTTGTCGTGATCACGCTGGATGTTGGCGGCAGGACGGCAAAGTTCAATGCAACCGTTACGCCTCGAGCGATGGGAGTGGGGCTGGCGATTTGTTTGATATTGGGAGCGGGTGGTTATGTTCTAGTGGTACGTCCGCTTCAGGCGGATGTGGCATGTCGGCACGGTCAAGAGTTGCTGGCGAACGACCCCGAGAAGGCGCTGCGGTATCTGCAACAGGCAACGGCGATGGAGCCGACCAATCCTTTTTATTGGGGTCGTCTGGGGTTGGCGGTTCAAAGGCTTGTTCGGCAGCCTTTGCCACCAAGAAAACGTCATCATTATTTGCAGATCGGCGAACATGCCTACCACCAAGCTATCCGCCACTGCCCAAGCCAAGCCTATTATTTCGCCGGTCTCGGACGCATCCGGACTGAGTTGGTCCGCATGCGAGCTGCCGATAAAGGCGCTGCCTTTGCTGCCTATGATCAGGCGCTCCGTCTCGATCCGAAAAACGGGGAAATTGCCGTCGACGCCGCCAATGGCGCCTTGACAATGGGAGACTGGGAGCGGGCGCGAGCCTATGCCGACTCGGGACTACGTTCCTATCCTCGTTTTGGTCCGCTTAAAGCCCATGTCGGCTATGCCGCGTTCATGCAGAAACGCTACCGCGAGGCTGTCGATTGCTTGACGCACGCCCTCGTCGCTTGCGAATGGCGAGGCGAAAAAACCGCCAGAGACTTCGCCTTCGCCATGCTTTCCAAAGCGCAGAACCTTTACGCGATGCACCAACAACGAAACGCAGCTTCAAGACTTGCCACTTCCGACCGTCGATAGCCGGGCGTAGACAGACAGCTACATCCAATCGTTATCGTCCTCGTGCTGTCGCGAGAGCCGTTCCTTGGCCGACTAGCCGTGTGCCTTCGCTACATTTCGTGAAGGCAGAGTGGTCGTACTTTAACTTGTCCTTCGTGGAGGCGACCCCACGGGTTCTCCGTGAAATCCTGACCCGTGTAAGACGTTTTTTGTGTCGCTCACCGGACAACTGCGCTAAAATCCTACAAATTACGGGGTTCTGACAGCGAAACTGTCAGCTGGGAACGGTCCGAAGTGAAGCGAGGAAAACATGAGCCGCATTCTTATCGCCGGTTTCCTGGCAGCGATCGTGCTGTTTATCTGGGGCATGGCGGCGTGGATGGTTGTCCCTCTGCATACTCCGACTATTGCGGGTCTGCCCAACGAAGCGGAGATCACCAAACTGCTCAAAGATCAAAACCTGCAAACCGGAGTGTATCTCGCTCCCTGGTCCGATAACGAAGCGGATTGGAGCAATCCGGAATCGGCATGGATGAAGAACCATCTGGCCGGGCCTCTCTATTCGATTTACTACCAAAAAGAAGGCGCCGCTCCGATGAATGCCGGGGTTTTGCTGGGCGGCTTCATAATCAATTTGCTTTCGGCACTGTTGGCGGCCTGGCTTCTGTCCTGCGCCGCCGCTGGTTCGTGTTCGAGTTATTGGCAGCGAGTGGGCTTTTCCGCCGGCCTGGGAATTCTCGTCGGCCTTTTCGGCCATGGCAACTTCTGGAATTGGGGGCATTTCCCAGCCGACTATACATTTGCTTTCATAATTGATGATCTCGTCGGCTGGACCCTCGCGGGACTGGTGCTTGCCGGCTTGGTTCGTCCGGCGCCGGCAGCGACGCCGTGAGAACCCAAGCAGAATCCTGGATCGGGTAGCGTCGGCAATCCCGCCGAGACGGCAAAGTCTCATACAATAGAACCAGTTGGCGTCTTACGTTTCAAAGAGGGAGTAGAATCCATGCGTCGTGCCTATGTCTTTTCGGCTCTCTTGGTGTTGGTCTCCGCCCTTTCGCCGACGTCCCGCAGCGATGACGCAAACAGCGATTTCTTCAACGGCAAAAACCTCGACGGTTGGGAAGGACTGATCGATGAATTCTGGCAGGTGAAAGACGGTGCTATCGTTGGCAGTGCTCCTAAGGGCGCCAAGTTCAATACCTTCCTGTGTAGCAAAAAACAATATGGCGACTTCGAGTTGTCATTCCAGGTTCGGCTCAAAGGAGGCAAAGGCAACAGCGGCGTGCAAATCCGCAGTGAGATTTTCGACAAGAAACGGTTTGCCGTCAAAGGCCCGCAGTGCGACATCGGCAGCAAATTCTGGGGATGCCTCTACGGCGAACACATCGGCGGCATGATGCAAGCCGCCCCACAAGATGTCGTCAAGTCGGTCCTCAAACCAGACGACTTCAATGACTACTACATCCGTTGCGTCGGCAAGCACGTCACCATCAAGCTCAACGGCAAAGTCACTGTCGACGGCGATTTTCCGAAAATGAAAGACAAAGGCATCATCGCCTGGCAGATCCACTCGGGTCCGCCGATGGAAGTCACGTTCCGCAACATCCGTTTCAAGGAGATCGACCGAAAGTAGCGATTCTCCTGACCGACTGTTAGCGAACGCGAATCGGCTGAAACGTGCCTCGGTTGCGCATGGCCAAGAGCCGCAGGGTCGCTTCCGCCTGTGAATTCTGCGAACGGCAAATGGAAATTGTATGAATGGATGTCTTGCCTTGATTGAGTTGCGTGATGGCGTCCACGTCCGCGGGGCTCAAGGAATCCGCGTCTGTAAGAAAGTAGATCACCTCGGGACGCAGGGCAATCGCTTGCCGGATCGCTTCGAGGTGTCGCGTGCTTCCCTCGGCAACGAGCGCTCGTAGTTGCTCTGCGGCACGACGTTTGTTGTCCTTTGTTGCCGGCATCAAGCCGTCGTCCTTGTCGAAATGCAGCTTCCGCGCATGGCGGTTGTAAAAGATCACTTGAAACCGCGCATCGGAAGGAAGCTCGGCCAGGCTGTGGAGCAGTTCGGTTTTGACAACTTCGAGCAAACCATTGAGGCCCATGCTAACCGAACGATCGAGCACGTACACAACGCTTCTGCCCCGCGCAGGGACCGTAAAAAAACGAATTACGTTGCGCCCCGTTCCCGATTCGTTCCCGCCTCGTCTCGAGTGAGCGTATCCCCTGTCGGCTTTCGCTTCAGGCACCGTCCTCGCTGGCTTGTTGCTCTCCGACGTCCCGCCGTTGGTAGCAGGGGCTGACGATTCTTCCTCCTCGGCAACAGCAGGCCTCACTTCCTTTCGAGGATCGGCTAGGGCGGCGTCAAGATTCAGGACAAGGTCGAAAGCGCCCGACACCCTGGTATCAATAGAATTTCGGTTCGTCTGTTTGTTCGGTCCTGGCGTCAGGGATAACAAGGCAAACAGTAAGGCATGGACGAGGCCGGAAATCGCGACAGGCCAAAACCACCTATAAAGCTTTCTTGCAGGTGAAACCTGACTAGGCAAATTGGGAAACATGGAATTCGACTCGCTGCTTGGAAAGACGTCGATGCCGTGTCCTTTGCCGATTGCTGATGATTCTCTGTCAAGTCGACGGTGCTGGCGGACGATATAAGAGTTTGCAAGGAGTGGCCGACCCAACTCACGGCCAAAGAAGAATCCTTCCGCCTTACCTGAGCGGCGGCACGTTCACGCTGCCGCTGTTTTTCTTTTCGTCCTGTGTCTGAAAGAACCCAGCCGGTGCCACGTCAGGATCGTCGCTGGACGAAACCAATGGCAAGTGATCCTCGGCAATCTGCCGATTAACGATGCGAGAATCTTTGCAGGCAAGGGGTTTGACTTGATTTCGGCAAGCTGCGAGCGAACTGCCGCACCGTCGCTTTCCCCCTCAGGTGAGCCGTGAGCCTTGCGAGGCACAACCGGCAATCAGCCCCAACCACGCCGCCAACACGGCGCAGGCTTTCGCTGTTCCGCGGAACATGACTCCCCTTTCTGTTTTTCGGTCTGGAAGCCAGCGGCTTATAGCGAGACTCAAGGGACGTGTAAAGAGGAGTTGCTCACTTCAAGCCCAACAACTTGGCAGGATTGTCCCGGCACATGATCGAGATTTCTTTCTCTGTCATCCCTTCCTTGCGCAGTTCCAAAATAAAGGCTTTCATGCCGTCGGTGTGGATGGGGTTCAGGTATTGTCCCAGGTCCGATGCGAGCACGAAATGCTTCACTCCGACCGCTCGCATGGCTCGTGCATATTGGCTCGTCGTCACAGTGCGCCAATGGCGCATGCTTTCCAGCCGCGCTTTCGGCCCCTGCAGATTGCTGAGCCAGACGCATTCGAGCAGCGCGCCGAGTTCCGCCGCCTCCTTGAGTCGCTCGATATCCATACCAACAGGATCGGCCATCGCATGGGTAACGAGGATCTTTTTGACGCCGGCCTTTTTCGCAGCGCGGATCAAGATCAAGCATTCTTCCGCCGACGCATGCCCCGTTTCCAAAACCAGATCATGTTTGGCAATCAGTCGAAAGATTTCCTTCAATTCGGCAACCGGTCGGCCATCCTCGACCACGCGTACATAAGGCCGCTTCTCCTTGAACCGCTTGACGTGGTTCTCTGCGTCGAAAGTTGGCAGCCAAACGACTTTCCCCTTCTCTCCCGTAAAGGAGACCATGCGCTTGATGGCTTCGGCATTCAAGCCGCCGACGGCGCGATTCAACACGATGCCGCCAAAGCAACGCATGCCGGTGGCCCGCTCCGCGAGCAATGCGCGGTCGGCTGTCATCGTGAAGTGGTTCTTCAGCACTAGCGCTGCCATCCCGCGATCCTTCGCCATGCGGGCGATTTCCAGGTCCGTCACCGACCGGGTAAAGCTATCCGGCCCGGAATGAACGTGAAAATCGATCACCCCCGTCAACGGATTTTCCGGGACATTCACCGGTGCCTGCGCTTGCAGCGTCGCGACCATGCCCAGGTAGAAGAACACAACCCATTGAAAACTGCCGCTCTGGATCGAACCCGGCGCAAGCATGATTTCCTCCGGCATGAGAACCAACTTGATGGCATGACGATACGGATAAGAGGCGGTAAGCGGCAAATCAAGCAAAATGAGTAGCCGGCTTCGCGGGTCTCCGTACATTGGCGCTACCGCAGAGAATGGCTGGTCGGGAGGAGGGCAGCGTGGAACCATTATCAGAATTGGCGGTGCAGTGTCTTCTTTTTGTCGGCATGGCGACAATCGTGGTCTCGATCCTTATCGTGATGCGCTACGGTTTTTCCGTTTCGCCAGCGCATTGGCTGCCGCCGCAACGTCGACGGGCTGTCGTTTGGGGATGGTTGGAAATCATTGTTGTGCCGTTTATCGGCTATTTCTTCGTCCCGGGAATCTGTTTTGTCCTTCTCCGACACGTCGGTTTCTTCGATTTCATGTACGGAGCAATCGGCGAATCGGAAAACATTCGGCAACATCGGGAAGCTCTCTGGGTCATGGCGTTGAGCCTGCCTGTTTCAGCTGGCGTCGTTCTTGCCTTTTTGAATGTGTCAAGCGGGGCCCGGCTTTATCAGATGGGGTTGCGCTGCGATCGGGTTGGCCGTGACCTGGCTGTCGGCCTGGTGGCATGGCTTGTCTTGACCCCTGTCGTTTTCCTCATCAATTTCGTCGTGGTCGTCGTGCACCACGTTTTGCAGTTGCCTGTCGATGAGCATCTGCTCATGAAAGTGCTCCATCCCCAAAATCAGCCATTCTTGAGTGAATGGGTACTGGCTGTTTTTGCAGCCGTTGTCGCGGCGCCGTTGTTCGAAGAAATCATGTTTCGAGGAGTGATCCAACCTTACGTCTGCCAAAACGCGCGAGCTCAGCCTCCGCTTTGCCTGGTGACCTTGTTGCTCTCCCTGATCAGCCGATCGGAAAACTTCGCCAGGCTTTATCGGCACGGCTGGGAGGCTCAAGAGATGGCGCTCGCTCTTTTTCCCGCCCTATTCGTCATGGTATGTCTTGCTGTTTTTCCGTTTTTCTGGCCATGGTTTCGGCGCTGGCTTCCGGACGTCGATGCTGCTGGAGGCATCTATGCAACATCGCTGTTGTTCGCCGCCGTGCATACGGAAGTTTGGCCGACCCCGATCGCGCTTTTCCCCTTGGGACTGGGACTTGGCTTTATTGCTTATCGCACGCAGAGCATCGTGAGCGCATTCGCCTGCCATGCCATTTTCAATTCCCTGTCGTGTCTCATGCTTTTGATGGAGTATGGCTTGAAGTGAAAGGCGTTTTCAGCGTCTAAAGAAAAGGCCCGGCGGCGCAGGCCGACCCCCGGGCCATTTTGATCGCGATCGATCCAGACGGCAACTAGAGGATGCCCGCTCCAAATCCCTCGGAACGATTTTCCGCTTGCTGGCCGGAATCGGCAGTCGATGCATGGGTGCCGCTCGGCTCATGGGGCGGATGTTTGCTGTAGCGGTCGTTGCCCTTGTTGCCATTGCCACCGTTCAATTCGCCGACAATTTGCGTGTAGCTGTCGTCGTAGTCGGCATCGTAGTCGTCGTAGGTGCAAACGTAGCCCGGCTGTTTAGCCCGTTCGCGTTCCTCGTAGTAAGCTTTGAGGACGGCATTTTGAATCACTTCGCGGCAAGCCGAATTGATCGGATGAGCAATGTCGGCATGGAGTTTGGCTCGTCCGTCTGCGTCGCGAACGGCTCGTTCCTCATCGAGTTTTTGCCCGCACTGGTTGCAGTAGCGGGCCCGCAAGTGGTTCTTGTAACCGCATGACGGACAGCGGTCTGTCAATTTTCGGCTCGGCATCGCCACAAACGAGCCTTTCGTCCCCTCGATGATCTTCAGGTCCCGCACCACGAAGGCATCGTCGAAGGTGACGGAGCAGAAGGCCAACAGGCGTTCGTTGTTGTCCTCCATGAGCTTGATACGAACTTCGGTGATGACCACAGTCGATCTCCTTTTTTCTGTGGTACTCTCAAGAGCTACCTTGAACCAATAACACCCGTGGACGCGCCTCTTGCCCTAATCCAGCGGTGAATTCATTCGCCAGCCGCTCTGCATCTTTTCGGTCGCGTCCCAACGCGAAGAGAGCAGAACCGCTGCCTGTCATCAAGCACCCAGCAGGGTGCAGCTCTTCCAGTTGACGACGCAACGCCGCAACCAGGGGGCAGAGTTCTTCAGCCGGCCTCTGCAGTCGGTTGTGCAGCAATCTCCCTATCGCTTGCACGTCACCGTCTGCCAGCGCCTGTCGGATCGCCACGCCGGATACCGGTTTGTCGGGTATTCGGACTCGGCGATAGACTTCCGCGGTCGCAATCCCTACCGGCGGGCAAACGAGTACCAGCCACAGCGGGCCTGCTACTGCCACTCGTTTCGCCTGTTCGCCGCGACCGGTACACCATGCCGCTGGCGTGTGGAAGAAGAACGGCACATCACTGCCGATCTCTTGCCCAAGTCGAGCCAACCGTTCTTCCGACCAACCGAGATTCCATAAACGGTTCAGCCCTCGCAGCGTCGCTGCCGCATCGCTGGAACCGCCACCAAGCCCCGCCTGAATCGGGATGGCCTTGGCCAGCTGAATCTCGGCTCCAAACCTGGTCCCCGATCGCTCTTTTAACAACGACGCGGCCCGATATACCAGATTGTCCGGACCCGTCGATAACCCGGGTTGATCGCAAACAAGCGCAATCCCACCCGTGGTGTTGGCACGAAACTCAAGTCGGTCGCAAAGGTCGAGCGACAGCATCAACGTTTCGATCTCGTGATAACCGTCGCCTCGCTTGCCCAGTACTTCCAAAAACAGATTCACCTTGGCGGGTGCCTGCAGCACCACAGCGCCGGTCGATGACATGGACATGGAAACATAAGAGAAGATTGGCTTCCCGTCCGTGGGCCGTGCTATCGGTGGCAGTCATCCCGTGAAAGTCCTTTTCTGCGGGTATGGCTCCGCTTGTCGCGGGTCTCATCCCAGGGTGCAAACTCTGGGGGGAAATCATAATTTGTCTACAAATCCACGTCAAGCCAGCTCTGCCAAAGCCCGCTCGAACGCTCGAACGCTCGAACCTCACAACCGATTATCTGCCAGACCTTTGACAGAAAGGGCTGGAACGAACGATCGCATATCCGACACCAGCTTTTCCAATTTGGCTTCGTTGGCTGATTTTCCGGTTCCCTGGAAACTGCCTCGAAAACCTAGAAAACAGAACCTCCACGGGGACAGCCCAAGAAGAACAGCGAAATCGACCATCCATGAGCTAGAATAATGCCAGAACGTTCTGACAAGACCCTTGGTCACGGATGAAGACGATGGTATCCTTTTTGCACGCCGCCGACGTGCACCTCGGCATCCATATGCCGCGATTCGGTCCGGACATCGCTCGACGCATCCGCGAAGCCCGGTTCCAGTCGCTCGACGAACTCCTGCGCCACGCGCAAAGGTTGCACGTCGATTTCGTCGTTCTTGCGGGCGATCTCTTCGATGACCATGCGGTCGACCATCTGACGGCACGCCGAGCGTTTGAAATTCTTTCGGAATCGCCGGTCCCGGTCTATGTCATACCAGGCAATCACGACCCGTATCTCGCCGGTTCGGTGTGGGATCGCCAACCCTGGAACGACCCGAACCGAGGCAATCTCCACCTCCTCGTTCAACGTCAACCTGTCCAGCCGAAAACCGGCGTCGTGCTGTTTCCTTGTCCCCTTTTTCAAGCGAAGTCACGTTCCGACCCGACATCCTGGATCAAGCCGGAAGAAACCAACCGCACGACCATTCGAATAGGCATCGCTCATGGCAGTCTCAACATTCGTCCCAACCTGCCTGAAGATGATCACTTGATCGCCGCGGATGCCGTCACGGTTCGCGACCTCGATTATTTGGCATTGGGCCATTGGCATCGCCGGCAAACGTTTCCTGATGGTCAAGGTGTGGCGCGGACAGCCTATTCGGGGGTCAGCGAACCGATGCGGTTTCCAGACAGCGCTGAGAGAACCGGTTGGCAACCTTACTCCGGAACTCGAGACGAGTTTCTGGACAGCGGCAAAGGCGAAGCACTGCATGTGACTATCGATCGGCCAAAGGCCATTCCCCGCATCGAGCCGGTGGAAATCGGCCGGCTGATCTGGCAGGATGAAAAACATTGTCTGCGATCGGAACAGGATTTGGCCGGTTTGATCAATGATATCGCCAGACGCGATAATCCCGAACGCCGACTTTTGCGTTTGCAACTGACGGGCATCCTCGATGCCAAAGCGATGCTTCGCCTCGACGAACTGCACGAGATATTCAACCGCTACGTCTTTGCGGAGCTGGATCGATCCTCTCTTTATTTGCAACCCGACAGCGAAGAGATTCGCCAGTCGCTCGGCGATGGACTGTTGCAGCGAGTTTGGCAGAAGCTCCAAAACGATTTGCAAAAAGCCGATACGAAGGGACGACGGACCGCAGAACGTGCCATCTTGCTCATGTATCAAATCATCCAGGAATTGCATTGAAAGCGGACCGCAAGCGGCCGGCTAGCATCGCACAACAGACTGACTTTCGAGGAAACAAATCATGGCGACGGCAGATTTTCGTGAGCGCTTGCTTGAGTGCCTGGGGGGAGACTGGCCGAAGCCGGGAAGACTGAACGTCCGCCTGCGGAAGAAGATCCCGCAAAAAGGCTTCATTATCGAATCGGTCTATTACGACGCCAAACCGGGGCAACGAATCCCGGCTCTGCTGTTGATTCCGGATGGGGTCACGAAGAGGAAACCGGCGCCGGCGATCGCTGTCTGGCATCAGCACGCCGGGCAATGGCACCTCGGCAAAAGCGAGCCTGCCGGACTGGCGGGTGACCCGATGCACCACACCGGTGCCTCCCTGGCTCGTGAGGGCTATGTCGTCCTTTGCCCCGATGCGCTCTGTTTTGAAGAGCGGCAGGACCCCGATAAGAAACTCAAAGGAGGCAATTATGAGCGCTACGAGTTCTTGCGCTACACGGTCGCGGGTAAATGCCTCGCTTGGAAAAATATATTCGACATGAAACGAGGCATCGATTTTCTTTGCAGCCGGCCCGAAGTGGACGCTTCCCGAATCGGTTGTTACGGGCACTCGATGGGATCGACCCACACCTGGCTGGTGGGACCATGGGAGCCGCGAATCAAATGCCTCGTAGGCAACTGCTGTTTGCCAACATACAAAGGCATCCACCGCGAAAAACTGCTGCATTGTTTTCCGAACTTCATCCCCGGCCTCTATCAATATGGGGATACGCCCGATATCGTCGCCTTGATCGCGCCGCGCCCCTTGCATCTGAACTTCGGTGAAAACGACCGCGGCACGCCGATCGCCGACGTAGCCGATTCTGTGCGAACCATTGCCGCCGCCTATGAAAGCATGCACGCGGAGAAAAACTTCACCTGGTTCATCGAGAAAAACACGGGGCACGTGCTCTCCGAAAAAATGTGGCAACGAACCAAAGAGTTTTTCGCCCGACACCTCAAAGGGGAAAAGATTTAGCAGGAAGACAGCCGGAACGATGAAACATCCGCAAGTACTCGTCTTTGAAAACGGGACGCGGTTGCTGCGCAAACTGAAGCCGATGGCTTCCGAGCGCCGCTGGGTTCTTCGCGCCTACCGGAGTATCGAGGCTGTTCTGCGTGCGCTGGGCCAGCCACATCCCACGGTTCTGGTGATCAAGGGCGGTACGGACGTGCCCCGAGAGATATCGCTTTTGGAGCGCGCCAGCCTTTCACCGGCCGAACCGCGCCTGTTGGTGGTTCTCGATGTCGAAAACTCCTTGCTCGCCGGGCTATGTGGCCATTTGGGTGCCGATTACGTGGTGCAGTCCAGCGAAGAGCGCGAATCGTTGCCGGACCTTGTGGCAAAAATGATGCATTCGGCTTTGGAATGTCTGCGTCCGCGGCGTGCTGCCGAGGAGATCGAGTCGTGCTGATCCTGCCAGAACTGGATGAAACCAAATGCATCGGATGCGGCGACTGCGTCGATGGCTGTCCGGAAGATTGTCTGGAAAGGATGGGTTCGTTGCCGTGGTTGCCCCGTCCGACCGACTGCACTAGCTGTGGTTTGTGCGCCCTGCTTTGTCCGACCGACGCCATTCGCTTGCTGGACAAGGAACGCGAGCCTGTTATGAAGCAGTCAGTTTGAAGCAGTAAGTTGCCGGTTTTCGCATCGACGGTCGCTGCCTCCTTCTGTATAATCGCAGCGATATGTCGAATGCAAAGAGAAATAATGTCTCATATACGACCTAATGTCCCGCGCCGTACGAATCTTGATCGTTGAAGACCGCCCCGACGATGTCGAGCTGTTGCTCGACGAACTGCGTCGCAGCGATTTTGCGCCGGAGTGGGACAGCGTGCAAAGTGAGCCTGCCTTTGTGCAGCGGCTTCAGCAGGAATGGGACGTTATTCTTGCCGACTATAAGGTTCCAGGTCTCGAAGCGCCTCGCGTTTTGCAGCTGGTGAAAGAGCACAGCCTGGACGTGCCGGTTATCGTTTTGTCGGGCGTCGTCGGGGAAGAGACGGTTTGGGAATGTCTCAAGCATGGAGCGACCGATTATCTGATGAAAGACCGCTTGACCCGCCTAGGCTCGGCGGTGACACAAGCGATCGAAAAGCGGGACGCCGAACGTGCTCTTCAGCTCAGCAGGCAAAAAGCGGAAGAGAACCGCC
This sequence comes from Gemmatales bacterium, assembly GCA_026004675.1. Classification (GTDB taxonomy): domain Bacteria; phylum Planctomycetota; class Planctomycetia; order Gemmatales; family Gemmataceae; genus BPJP01. The sequence goes on along the minus strand of BPJP01000010.1, from coordinate 58,392 downwards.
GCCGGCTCGAAGCGCGACAGCAATACGCCCAGAAACTGGAAAGCCTGGGCATTCTTGCTGGCGGAGTGGCTCATGAATTCAACAATCTTCTTACCGTCATCATTGGTAATGTCAGCCTGGCGCTGGCCGAGTTGCACCCCGACAGCAGTCTTTACGAGAACTTGCGACAAGTGGAAATCGCGGCTAACCGTGCCGCGGAGCTTACCAGCCAGATGCTTTCCTTCTCCGGCAAAGGGATCCTGCAGACGACCTCCTTCAACCTGTCAGAACTGGTCGAGGATTCCATCGATCTTTTGAAATCTTTTGTCGTTTCGGACAAAGTAGCCATTCACACCGAATTGGCTGGCGGTCTCCCGGAAATGCAGGCCGATCCTGAGCAGATTCGGCAGATTCTCATCAATCTTTGCGCCAATGCGTCGGAAGCATGCATGGAAGCGAAAGGTGGTGGTGAAATCGCGATCCGAACCGCCATCGTTGCACGGAACCAAATCCCCTCTACGGCCCTTAGTCCTGATGAATTGTTTGAAGAAGAATACTTCCTGCTGGAAATCAAAGACAACGGCCTCGGCATGGCCCCCGAGATGCTTCCCAAGGTTTTCGATCCGTTTTTTACCACCAAATTTCCCGGTCGCGGCTTGGGTTTGGCGGCAGTTCTTGGTATCGTACGCAGCCATCGTGGTGCTGTGCACATTGACAGTCAGCGAAACGTTGGAACGACCGTAGACGTGTTCATACCTGTCCGCCAGAGAGAGTCGCGTCGATGAAACGATCGAAGAAACTGACCATGCTCATCTTGGGCATCGCTCTTGTCTCGCTTGGATTCCTCAACCTTGTTCCTGTTCGCTTTCTGGCCTTTTCCGGCATGCAAAACGTCTTGGCCCTGTTGGCTATGATCACGGGCGTCTTGATGATTCGCGAAATCCTGTGAGGATAAGATCCTCAAGGAAGCCGCCAGAGGCGTACCGTCTGGTCTTCGCCGGCGGAGGCGAAGCGGCGTCCGTCCGGCAAAAATGCCACATCGTTGACCGCTCCTTCGTGCCCCACGAAGCGGTGCAATTCGCTATTCGATTTGAGCGACCACAAACGAATCGTGCCGTCGCTGCCAGCAGACAAGACGAAAAGACCATCTGGTGAAAAGGCCAGGCGGTTGACCTTGCCGATGTGCCCCCGATATTGCCGGAGCACTTGTTTCTTGGCAACGTCGATCAAATAAATGCCGTTGTCTTTGTCCCCGACAACAGCCAGGTAGCGTCCGTTGGGAGCGGAAGCTAATGCATGAATCTTGCCCGCGGGCGACTTGAGCCGTGTGACTTCGCGCCTCTCAAGGACGCTGTAAACTTGAATCAGCTCCAAATCGGAACTTATATAGGCGTAGCGACGATCGGCAGAAACGGTCAGTTGGTGTGACGACCCCAGCACTTGTCCCTGAAAAGCTGTTTGTGTCAAAAGGGAATTAGTATTCGTCAGTCTGCTCAGTCGCAGGCCGTTGGAGCTTAAGTAAAAGAGCGTAGTCTCGTTCAAAAAAAAGCGCAGGTCGGCCGCAAGGCTCAAAGCACGGTTCGGATCGGCATCGAGGTCATAGAGATTCGTCTGACCACCGAAATTCACCAGTAACCGTTTACCGTTTGGCGATAACTGAATGTCCTTCATTCGAAAGGTGGATATTCGTGATATCACCTTTAGCTCGCTACTCCGGACATCGATCGTACATAACGCATTTGGCAAGCAAGCGATGACAACGTTCTTGGAAGCGGGAGAGAGGAGAAGCCGCATCGCTTTGCTGGGCGCCTTAATCGTTCGTGCCAGGCCAGGCGGAAGAACGGATTTCATTTTTTCGATATCGCCAAGCCGTTTGGCAACGCGATCCTGGCTGATGCCTTCGAGCTTCTCGTAAGCTATTTGGTACCAGTGGTAGGCACGACGGTACAACGCCCTGCGCTGGTTGCCGGTTTTCTTGGTCGCTAATTGGTAATAAGCGTCGGCAAGCGACACCTGTTCCTCCGCCTTCTCCACTCCGGCACGTTCTTGCTCGACGAGCTTCTTGAGGTCGTCATCTGCACCTTTGGCGAGGTAAGGCAAGGCCTTTTCCCAGTCGAACTTGTCGAAGCCGAGATACTCACCGACCGTCCTGTTGGCGTCGGCATCATCCGGTTCGCTTTTCAATTTAGCCAGAGCTTTTCGGACGTTGGCGAACGCTTTTTGTAGTTCTTTGAGGGCATTCATTCGCCGGCGGACTTCGACGCTGGAGTTGACGAGTTGGTATTTGTTGGCCAGCGCTTCACCGCTTTGCAGACAGGCCAAGGCCGAGTCGTAGTCGTCGGCTTCGGCTGCTTTGCTGCTCAGCGCGATAAAACCCTCGACGACCGCCGGTGCTTGTTTGAAGGGCACTGTCTTGGCAGCCTCTTCGAGGTGTTTCTTTTTCTCGGCTTGAGCATCTATTCGGAATTCCCTGGCCTGCGCATCGATGATTGAAAAAGCCAATTCGATTTCCGCTGCCTTCAAGGCAAGATTGCACGCTTCGCTGAAGGACACGAAACGTTCCGCGATGGAATTGGTTTTATCCAACCCCACAGCCAGAAGTTTTTGGGCCAGCGCCAAGACGCTATTGGCATCACTCTTCGCGTAATCCTGGGCGAACAAATCCCGGAGTTGCCCAAGCGCTTTCTTTTGCTCGTCCGTATCCGGTATCGCCAATCGCGAATCGACGGGAGCGGGCTTCGGCTCCGGTTTGGACGGGGAGACAGGATCAGGCAGGCGCGTCGCTTTAGCGATCTGTTCGGGCAACCGATAGACCGAAATCGTGTTATCGATCGTGGCGGCCACCGCATAGCGGCCGTCCGGCGACACGCCAACCGATCGGCAATTCGCGCAGTCAAAACTCTGCAATACACGCCAATTGGCAAAGTCAATCAACAAAACCGCGAATTGATTGCCGCCGGAAGCGCCACTGGCAATGATGGTCTTTCGGTCCGGGCAAGGAGCAAGTTGCGAGATAATCCATTGTTTTCCTTGCCAGTCGAGGCGCGGCAGACTCTTTTCCTCGCCGGTCGCGAAATCCCAAAGAACGGTCTGGCCGTCCGTCATCGTCAATAGGGCCGCTTTTCCGCCAGGAAGAATCATACCTGATCGTATCTCGGTTCGCAGGGTCGATTGAATGAGCTTTCCGTCGCCGTTGATTTCCCACCGAACGACTGTTCTAGGCATGCCGGCTGCGCCGCCAAAAAAGACCGCACATTTGCCGTCCTCCGCGACGATAAGGTTTCCACTGTACCACTGCATTTCGTCATAACTTGCAATTCGACGGCCGCTGGGAATGTCCCACGCAGTGAGCAGGTATCGCTTTCTAGTTCGATCCTGTGGGGCCGCACGCAGATTTGGCTGCACCACCACCGCCCTTTTGCCGTCCTGGGAAACAGTGAGAACGTACACCGATCCTGGAGACACATCCTCGAAGCGGCGATCGATGCGTCCCGTCTCCAAATCAAGCACTCCTATTTGCGACGGTGTAGCGACCACTGCCAGGGATTGGTTGGGCAAGAGAGCTGCGCGGACGATCTTTAAGTCGCCTTGTTGATATGTTTTTACCTGTCTGCCCGTTTTTAGCGCATAGGCTTCGAATCGGGACAAAGTGTAAACAAAGATCATATCGTTGCTGACCAACATCCCTCGCACTGTGTCACCGAAGTTGATGCGGGCGATCTCTTTTTGCGGCATCGGCTCAGGAGTCGGCTGGGGATCGATCGTCTTCGATCCGTCCAGTTTCCAAAGGCACACCGTTTTGGTCAGGTTGCAGGCGACGAACTGATCAGCGCCGATAATTCTCGGTGTGGCAGGGTTCGGCAACAGGCCTCGATAATGGCGAATATCTTTGCCGGTCCGTGGATCGAACATGACGAGCGTGTTCTGATTATCGATTGTGCGTGTGGTCAAACCGTAACGTCCGTCGCGTGAAAGAACGAGACCCACGCAGAACCCCTCGAGCGTAACCCTGCTGATTTCTCGTTCGGTTTTCGTATCCCAGCAGACGAAGTCGACGAGCCTGGGGTTCTTCGAGCGTTCCAGGAAAAAGAGTTTGTCGCCGTCGGGGCTTAACTCGCAGTGGGTCACGACAGATTGGCTGAACTGTATTTGACGCGGGGGATCGTTACCGTCGGTGTCCCAGAACCACCAGCCCTGGCGATCACGCCAGGCGAGACATTGTCCCTTCCCGGATAAGGAAAGGAACGTCACATGTCGATCGGATGTTGTAGTTTCCTTGAGGAGCCGACCTGACGGCACATCCCAGAGGCGGATGGTATCCTGCTTCGCCTCATAATGTAAAGCGGCCAGACGACGCCCATCATAGGAAAGCACCAGTGCGATGGCGGTTGGGTTGTCTTTGGGCATGGCGAATTGGCGGGCAATCTGCCCCGTCTTAACGTCGACAACAGAAATGCGCGACAACCGGAAGCCGACGAGCAAATGGCGACTATCGGGCAAAAACACTGCGGAATACGGGGGATATTTCTTGGGATCGCGAATCGTGCGGAGAAGTTTTCCCGAAGCGAAGTCCCATATCTCGACTTGCGAATTGACGATGATTGCCGCCAGTCGGCCATCGGGGCTGACGTCGAATTTGCCGACGCTGGCATTGCAGTCGACGCGGGCGAATTCCTTATCGACGATTTCGACTTGTGGTTTTGCCTGTGGCAACACGGGGACATTGAAGGCCACCGTTTGAGGCAATGACCAGAGTCGCAGCGATTTATCCTGGCTCGTGGAGACGGCATACTGGCCAAACTGAGCAAAGCCCAGATAGAGAATGGCTTCCGTATGGCCAGAGAACGTTTTTAAGGTCTGCCCGCTTTCGGCATCGACAAGAACGAACTGATTAAGCATCGTGTCGTTGCGGATCAGGGCATGCCGGCCATCGCGGGTAATGGCTACGAAATCGGCGTTCGTGACCGTGTTGACCAGCTTGATTTGCCGATCGGCTTCTGCGTCCCAATGGCAGATGCCGCCGTTGAGAGGGAAAAGGACGCGCCGGCCATCAAACGTCAGCATCGCCTGCACGGTTGCCGACGAGCGGATGCTGGCGGGGATCGAGAGTCGGCGAATCTGCTTTCCTTTGTCGACATCCCAAATGGCCAGAACGTTCTGCATTTTCAAGAGGACGCGTTTGGCATCCGCGGAGATCGCCACGTCGATTACATCGAGGATTTGTTTGTCCGTTTCGGCCAACAGGTTTCCGGTGGTGACGTCCCACACCCGGGCCATTCCATCACCTTTGCCGGTGCCGTGAGCCGTCACGGCCCGCCTGCCATCGTGGCTGACGCGAATCTGACGGGCTTCCGTCCCAGCCCCGGAGTTTTTCAACTGGCCCATCGTTGTTCCAGAGTCCACTTTGACCAGAGCGGTCGGCAAGCCGCGAAAACTCAATAAAGCCTCCTTGCCGCCAGGCAAAAAGGTGGCTGCCATTGCCATTTCTTGATTTGGCGAACGAATATCCGCGAGCTTTTTCCTGGTGGCGATGTCCCAGACTTCGACTTGATTGCCATGCGCGACCAGGGCCCGGCGGCCATCGTCGCTGATGTCGACTTGCGACGCCGGCGAGGTCAACTCCACGAGAAATGCTTCTTCGCCTCGAGGTTTTGGACGCGGCTTCGGTTCAGGATCGGGGCCCGGTTTCGGTTCAGGGAGCACGGAGGGCGGCTTTCCGTTATCGGTTTTGGTCTTCGACGTTTTGTTGTTCTCGTCGGTCTTCTTTTCCGGAGGCGTTCGCGGTCGCGTTTTTGAGGAATGATCAATCTGGTCTACCTTGGCGTGCTGATCTTTTGAGTCCCCACCTTTGTTGAAAGCATACATCAACATGGCCGCCACGATGAGGAAGCACGCCGCGCCGGCGGCAATGGAGATCGTCAGAAGGTTTCGTTTCGACCCTTGCCGTCGGCGAGCGCTCCGAGAAGCAATGGTTGCTTCGCCCACACCGGCGAATGCATCGTTTCCCGCCGGTTTCACCAACGTGGAGACCTTCTTGGCGGTCGGCAGAGGTGGCAAGGCGGGCACCAATTCAGACAAGAGCGGTGCTTCCTCCAGGGGCTTTTTCAACGCGTCAAGAATCGCTCGGGCCAACATCGGCACTGCTGCATCTTTGCTTTGCAGCAGGTCGCGAAACAGGGGGGATTTGTTGGGCGCGACGAAGTCCTGCTGCTTGAACAGCAGATTGTCCCCGTTGTCGTATTTTTGCCACAAAGTCCGGTCGGCGATCAGCGCCCGGAATGCCGTATAGATCACCAGATGGCAGAAGCGGTCGATTTCCAAGCCATATTTTCCCGCTTTCAGGCGCTCGGGATGCTGGTAATTGGGATGACCTACTTCGATCGGTTTGAGCAGGCTCAACGCCGGTACGCACATGCCATCGTAATCGACCAGTTTGACGCCGAGAGTGCCGGCACGCGTACCAGGGACCAGCATGACGTTACCGTGCTGCAAATCACAATGCGCCAATTCCGCCTCGCGGAGACGGTCCGCCATCCTCTGCCAGATCTGGCACATCATGATTAGCACGTTCGTCTTATTGAGGTTGTCTTTGATGAACGTATTGAGGGCGAAGCCTTCAACCCATTCCATCTTCAGAATGGGGTACCACGAACCATTGACTTTCACCCCTTGTTCCTGGAATTCGAATTGCACCATGAAGGGAAGGTTTTGTTCCTTCAAATAAGCGCTGATCTCCTTATAGCGTTCCTTCAAACCGGGGATTTGCCGGGTGAAGCATTTCACCGCCCACTTGCCTTTCGGCGTATTGACAGCGTAAACGTCGGCGAAATTTCCCGAACAGGGCTGCGGAATGCCCATCGCGTTGCAGACCGTTTCGCCCTGTTTCAAATCGGGGTCGGCAAAACAAGAAGCGGGATCCTGAACGGCTTCGTTATAGTCTTGAGAAAGAGGCCAGGACATGGGCGTTCTCCTTGGGCTAGGCGATCAGAAGGTCGAATTCTCCGATTGTGACAAGTCTTGGCCGGTCGCACAAGTCAGGGAATCCCGGAGATTCTTATTTCAATAAGACTCGAGACCGCAGGCACTGGTGCGGCCAGGCCAGCGATCAACGACCGCCGACTTTGGTGCCGATGTCCAAGAATCGGATCACTGAAACGAGGTCGGCATTAAAGACGAAACCGCGCGTGTTTTCGCTGACGTGATAGCCTTCCGCCTTGGCTGCCGCACGTATCTTCGGCGGCAAGACGCTCGACATGCGAAAAAGCATCTGCGCATAGTCGCTGGGCAGAATACGCTCGTTGTCGGGAAACTCGACGGGTCGATCCTGGCGGGACGACAAATGGACATTGAACACCAGAACCGCACCGTCGCTCGATTGCAGCTGCTTGACGCGGGCTGCCGGCATCTCCGGATTTCCGTCGGTCGCAACGCCGTCGGTGATATTGATTACCAGTGGCGGATAACAATTCGGAAACTTGTTGATGAAGTCGTCCAGCACCTGGTGCGCCATCGTAAAGGCCTGGCACATCGGCGTCTTGCCGGCTCCCGTCGGCTCGAACCATATTGGAAACTTGAATTTCTTGTCGATCAAACCGCCGGCTCCATCGTCCACCTTCTTGAGCCGATTCTCCACACGCAACGGCTTGTTGGCAATGTCGCCGATCGGAACCAAGGCCCGGCCGGCCAGTTCGCCTCCCAGTGCTGGTCGGCAATTGTTGCCACCATAGCCGATCACGCCGACATGAAAGTAATTGCGTACCCCGTCCGATTTTGCGCACTTCAGGCACAAATTCTGCAACAGGCGATTGATGGCGTCGGCCACACCCTGAGCCTTGATCTTGCCATGCTCTCCTCCAAAGGGCTTGACCATCGAACCAGACTGGTCGACCAGGAAAAGAAAACATGTCGGGTTCGTTCGGCTTATCTCGGCGGAATAAGGCATCACTCTCTCGCGGTTGAAACACTGATACTAGTTATACGAATATAGTCGAAACTTATTTACCTGTCAGTTTTTTTCTTCTTCAGAACTACGTCGCAGAAGCAGCGCGCTGACGAACCGTGCTAAAAAACCGTTAGCTGACGGTGGGAGCCTCGCCCTGATGCCGCTATGCGCTGACACTGCCGTTCGCTGAAACCACCGTTTGTTGACGGTTCGCTCGTCGCGCTGACGCCGCCGTTCGCCGAAACCACCGTTAGTTGACGGTCCGCTCGTCGAGCTGACACCCCGACGCTCGCTGAAACCACCGTTAGTTGACGGTCGCTTAGGCTGCGCTAACTGCTGGTTGGCGGGTTCCGCCTGAGGGCCAGTCCCCTCCAGGCTCTACCTCGGATCGTCCGAACGACCGTTAGCTGACGGTGGAAGCCTCGCCCTGATGCCGCTACGCTCATCGAATCGACACTATTTGATAGTATACAATTGAACACTTATGACGGCTAGAAAAAATTTCGCTTAACTCCGTTTTTCACTGGAAGTGGCTCGTGGAAAAGAAGATGCGGACTGGTATTCCTCGGATCGTCACCTCAGAGAACGCAGGCGAATCAGTGGATCGGTGAGGCACGACATGGGCGATGGTAAATCGGTGATTAATGGGGATTGAATGCCTCCAGCACGTTTCCAGTCGGAACCTGGAAATGAGAGATAAAGCGTGCTTCATTCTCCAATTACGGTCACGACCACCGTGCGGTTCCTCGGCCGGATGTCGCATTCGAGGAGAAAGACTTGCTGCCAGGTACCCAGATACGGCCGGCCATCACGGACAGGAACGGATAGCGACTGGCCAAGCCAAGTCGCTTGCAAATGCGAATGACCGTTGCCGTCGTGCCATGTCCTCTCATGGCCATAGCTTCGGCTCGGTGGGATCAACCGATGAAGCAACTCGGGCAAGTCTTGGCGCAGCCCCGGTTCGAACTCGATCAACCCGACCGCTGCCGTGCTGCCCAGATGAAAAATGTGGGCGATGCCGTGGCGAATTCCAGATTCCTTGACCGCCTGCTGAACGTTGTCAGTGATATCTTGCATGTCACGCTCACCGTGCGTGCGGATCAGGAATTCCGTTTGAACAACCATGCTCATGTCTCCCCGGCTGCGAGGCACGAAAACGTTGGTGACCTGTCATCTTGGGCTTATGATATGGCATCGGGCGGGTCAACGACTGGAGAGTTCCTCGATTCAGGCAGCTCGGCAATTTTCGTGGTTCCCCTGACAGCCTGCTCGGTTTAAGATGCAAGAGCGACATGTCCCTGGTGCACGTTAACTCCAAACAGGCGCATGAGCATACGACTCAGTTGTGGGCATTGTAAGAAAGTCCTGCAAGTCCGGGACGAACACGTCGGCAAGCGTGTCAAATGTCCGGGCTGTGCGAACATATTGCTTGTACCGAATGTGCCCCAAGCGGCCACGCCGACGGCCAAACCCGCTGCTCCTGGATCACCCAGTGCTCCGCCGTCCAAGCCCGCAACCGCTTCTCCCGTAACCAAGGAACCGCGGCAAGCCGGTCAAACGCCGCCGACAAAGCCGCCAAACGCTACCAAGCCCGCGAACAAGCCGAATCCAGCGTCTGCTGCCCGACAAGTCCAAGCTGCTGCGAAACCGGCGGCCAGGCAGCCAGCCAAAGGCGGTGATACCGGTACACGCAATCCGGCCAAATCCGCGGTCAAGCCCGTGCCGCCCAGCACCAAGGGAAAAGCTGTCGCTCCAGCTGAATCCAAAGATGGTTCGCCGAAGCGGCCCGGTGTTGCTCGCAAGGGTGCTTCCACTTCCGATGCTGATCTGGCGGCGGAGTTGTTCGAAAGTCCAGCGACACCGAAGGCGGAGCGAAAACAAGAAAAGCCGAAGCCACCGGAAGACCGGATTGTTTTCAACTGCTTTTATTGCGACGAACAGATTTCCTTTCCTGTTTCGGAAGGGGGCAAACAGGCACCGTGTCCGCAATGTCGCCGCATCATCAAGATTCCCAAACCGGTCAAGGAAGAACCGAAGGATTGGCGCCAACCGCTGGGTCCCTCGCTGGCAAAGCAGACAGCCCAGCCTCAAATCGAAGGAGCGTGGGGGAGCATCGAAACAACCACCGTCAGCCGGGAAACCCTCATCGAGACCGAAGCCGCTCCGGAATACCGCGACGAATGGACTTTGCGCGACTGGTTGGTTCGCGTTGGCGGTGGTCTGGCGGTGGTCTTGTTGCTGGTATGGGGCGTGCTGGCAATTTTGGACTTTCGCACGCAGCAAAAGCAAGCCAGCGCGCTCGAGCTGGCACTTCGGTACGTGGACGCAAAAAGCGAAACGAAGCTGCCGCCGATCCTGGCCGCAGAGGTGTATTTCGGAGCCGGTCTGCTGGCCTTGCGCGAGCAAGACGCTGAAGGGTCGCGCTCTCATTTTCGCAGCGCCCGAGCACAGGCAGCCGCCGTCGCGGATAACCTCGTTCAACGCGACGCCTTTCTTGCCGAGCTGGCTCTGGCACAAATCGATCTCGGCAGTGCCGACAGGGAGCAGGTCATCAATGGCAATCGGCTGGATTGGAACGTGACGCAGGAAGAAATCCGGCAATCGCTGAATTTGATCAAGAGGCCGCAGCGCCGTTTGTGGACCACGCTAGACGTTTGCCGAAGACTATATCAAAAAGATCAGCCGGCGCGTGCCGAAGCGCTCGCCAGGTTGCTCAGACCGGGACAGGAAGAAGAAGCGGACTACCTTGCCATCGTCGGGCTCGCGTCTGTTAACGAAGATGACAGGCAGCGCTTTGCCGACCTGGCCCATAAATCATATTTGGCAACTCGGAAGATTCGAGCCAAGCCACCAGCCATGTTGATCGCGCTTTGGCATTTTCTTGGGGTGCCAAAGAAGGCAGTTGAAATCGCTCCTTATCCAAGACAAGGAAGCAATCCGTCGGCCGAAGCCCGACTTGGGTATGCCTTTGGTCATGCTTTGCGGGGCGAATGGCCTCAAGCCAGGCAGGTCGCCCTTCTCCAACCTGCCTATCCTCCCCACCAGCTGGAAGCCATTGTTGCTGTTGCTCGCGTCGCGGCCAACGAGCCGGAGGTGCTGCGAGACCTTCTGGAGGGGACTGCGGCCCTTGCAGAATCGATTCTCATCCGCCGACAACCTGTCGCACCATCGGCACTTACCGATCTGATCGCCCTGGGCAGCCGAACTGAATTGAGCGAGGAGATGCTCTCTCTCGCGGAGAGGTTTCCGCCCCCGCTAAAAAGCAGAGCGCGCTTCGAACACTATCGGTCGATGCTGCGCTCCCGCGAAAATCCCGATTACGAACTGATGCAGACGGAAGCCGAAAAAGGCGACCAGGCGGATGCCATTTTGCTGGCGTTGTTCGCCCGGCATAATGCCCGTTTCGGCAGCGATTCCACGGTGTTGGGTCAGATCCGAACGTGGGAACCAGAACACCTCAAACCACTCGGTTACATCGGAGTAGCCCTGGGCATCCAGGAACGCTGACGGCGAGCGATGGTTGGTTTGTCGGTTCAGGCGGCTTCGCGCCGCGGCTCGGCATCGAAATTCAATGTCGCCTGCACAGTGTAGGCTGGTTTGCCCTGGCTTTCGAAGTAGGTGCGGGTTAGGACTTCGCCGATCAACCCTAGCGAGAAGAAGTGCAAAGCACCCAAGCTTAGTATCGCTGAGAGTAACAGGAACGGATTGCCGGTCATGTCGATCCCGTGGCCCCATTTCATGTAGATGGTCGCCGCTAAAGCGAGAAAGCCCAACCCAAGCGTCGCAAGCCCAGCTACTCCCATAACGTGCATCGGCCTCGTCAGATATTGGTGAAGAAATTTCACTGTCATCAAGTCCAGCACGACGCGGATCGTTCGCGAAAGGTTGTATTTGGTTTTTCCGGCGATACGCGGATGATGCTTGACGGGGATTTGCGCCAGCTTGGCGCCGGCTTGCTGAGCCAGGACAGGGATGAAGCGATGCATCTCGCCGTAAAGAGGAAGAGCTTCCGCCAGCGGCCTCGTCAACACGCGCAAGGTGCATCCCAGGTCCTTGATCGGCACGCCTGTCACCTTGCGAATGATCCAGTTGGCAACCAGGCTGGGCAATTTGCGCAGAAGAAAATTATCCTGACGGCGGGCACGCAACCCCAGGACCGCGTCGTACCCTTCCCTGAGCTTGTCGAGCAGCCGAGGAATGTCCGCCGGATCGTTCTGCAGATCGCCGTCCATGGTGACGATCAGCTTGCCCCTCGACCAGTCGATACCGGCGCGCAAGGCAGGAGTTTGACCGAAATTCCGCATCAGCCGAACGACCTTCACGCGCCGGTCCCGTTGTGCCAAGTCGGCGAGAACGTGGTAAGAGCCATCCGTACTGCCGTCGTCGACAAAGACCAATTCGAATTCGAGGTCGAGCGGTTCCAAGGCTGCCAGTAATTTGCCGTAAAGGGGCTGCAAATTATCACGTTCGTCCTTGATCGGAATGATGACAGACAGATCCATGCTTTCCTCGTCATTTCTAACTTTGGCGCGATTCGCCTCGCTTTGGTTATGGTTCCACAATCAAGTCGCGTTCGAGAGGTTCCGAGCCGACTTGAAAGAAGAGACAATGAGCCGCATCGATCATGTTCACCACGACGCGGTGGTGGCCCGGGACATTGATAGAGGGCACGGCAAATGTCAAATCGATGCTCTGCCCCGGCAACACGACAGCGTCAAAAAGCCCAGCCCAATCCATTGCCAGGCAGCACCCATTGGCATCCCAGACAGACAAAACGGCATGAACGCCAGCGTTCGACTCGCGCTGAAATCGCCATGTTTCCCGGCCGAGGTTGCAGACGCGAACCGAGAATGCCTGTGGCCTGCCGACTTTGATCCGTTCAGGGAAATCGAGCGCTTCGATTCGGGCTATGCAATGGCCCGGGCAGTGATCGAGCTGCAACCACTCACGGAAAGTTTCGCTCGAATGAGAACGCTTTTGGCTGATTAGCCAGTTTTCATATAAGTCGAGATAACGATCGAGATTCTTCGGACGGCCTATCGGGATATGGCCAAAACGCAACGACAGTTGCTTGCGGGCCCGTTCCAGCGTCGTTTCTTTCTGCAAAAGAAGAATGACAGCGGAAACCAGGCCCGTGCGGTCGGCTCCGCGCCGACAGTGAATGAGGATCGGATATTCGGTGTGGTCCAGCACTTCCACCAGGCGGCGCATCTCGGTCGTTGAAGGAAAACGCCCCGCTGACAGGATGATGTCCTCCTGAGAGACATTGAGCCGATGAGTGACTCTGCATTCTTCCAGATACCACGAGCAATCGGGGCAGCAGCCGCGCAGGTTCAACACCGTACGTATGCCGTACGCTTTGATGAGTTGTTCCAGATCATCAGGCGTCTGCTGAGCACAACGGTACACTTTGCCGGGTACCACAACATGAAAGTTCGAACCTAACAGAACGTGAAACGCTTCGGCGGCGAAAGATAAAACGCCTGCAACGAGGCAACCCCATGCCAGCTTTCGCCACCAGGTAGTTCGCTTTCTTGGAAGGAACAGAAGCATCAGGCCGAGTCCGTGACCCTTTGGCGTGGTTAGTGCGCATCCTTTCGCACGGGCAATCTTGCCAAAAACCACTGCTGGGGACTAGTCCGGTTTCAATAGCCGAATCAAAGCCGCATGGCAGAAGCCTGGTAAACAACATTGCTTTCTGCCATTGGGGCAAGATGAGAAAAACGAGCGGCAGACAGAAAAGGACCCCTTGAAGGCAAAGCAGGGTCGCCGCGATAATTGGCTTCATGCCGTCTTGCAACTGGTGGCTGACAGGAGGCCAGTTCATCCTTGTAGAGGCGATTCGAAATGCCCGCGTCCGCTTCCCTCCCTGACTCCGTCACTCTCTCATTGGCAATAGCGATCGCCATCTATTTGCTGGTGATTTTCGCCCTCAGCATCTGGGCGCAGGGTCGCATCCACACGGCGGAAGACTTCATCGTCGCGGGACGCCGACTTCCCTTGTCGCTTGCCTGGGCGACGCTGCTCGCCACCTGGTTTGGTGCCGGCACCATGATCATCCAGGCAAATGAGGTCAAGAACGAAGGCCTCAAGCAGGCGGCGTTGGATCCGTTCGGTGCCGGCTGCTGTCTGCTGTTGGCCGGCTTGTTTTACGCACGGCCGATGTGGCAAATGGGGATTACGACCGTTTCAGACTTCTTCCACCGCCAATTCGGCTCCACCGCTGAAGTCCTTTCTGTTTTTATCCTTGTCCCGAGTTATTTCGGCTGGATCGCGGCCCAGTTCGTAGCGCTGGCTGCCATCCTCGAAGCTTTTTTCGGCATCCCCCAAAACGTCGGCATGCTTTACGTCGCCTTGGTGGGCATGTCCTATACCTTGATGGGCGGGATGTGGTCCGTCACCCTGACCGACGCCGTCCAGATCGTTCTTGTGATTCTCGGTTTGATCATCCTCACGATTTCCTCCTTGATGGGGCTTGGCGGCGGCAGCATCCTTGGCGGTCTGAAAATCCTGAGCGACAAAACGGAATTGCTGCAACCGGTGCCCGTTGAGACGCTGCCTTTGCTGGGTGCCTGGTTGGGAGCGTTCACCGCCGGCGCTTTGGGAAACCTGCCGGGACAAGACCTGATGCAACGTGTGTTCGCCGCCAAATCGGCCCAAACCGCGCGAAACGCTTGTTTGCTGGCCGGCGTGCTATACCTTCTTTTGGGCACTATGCCTCTCTTGCTCGGCCTGGTCGGCAGGATGTTGTTCGCCGACAGCGACAGCAACGTCACCATCGAGTTGGCAAAACGTTTCCTGGCACCCACTCCGTTGCTTCTGGTCGTGTTCATGCTCGGCTTGATTTCCGTCGTGCTCTCGACCATCGACAGTGCGATCCTGTCCCCGGCGACCGTCTTGAGCCAGAATCTGTTTGAAAAGTGGAACCGAGGCAGAATCTCACCCCTGTGGCTGAACCGCATCTCCGTTCTGCTCGTTTCCATGGCCAGCCTGGCTTTGGCCTATTCGGGAGAAGGCGCTTACGAACTGTTGGAGGGAGCGTACGAACTGACGCTGGTCGGATTGTTTGTACCGTTGACTTGCGGCTTGTTCTTGCCTTTGCGGGGACAAGCGCCTGCCATCGCGGCGATGATCGCCGGACCTGCCGTTTGGATCGTGCATTCGCTTCTGGACGTGCCTGATGCTTTTGCTCTTGCTGGACTTTCCACGGGAATCGGGGCTACCGGCATCAGTTTCTTCACTTACGTCACGGTGTGGGGCAACTGCTCGCCCGTGGATAACAACGAGTTTACAAGTTGATTCAACAAAAAGACGCTCAGCCGACCTTTTCCTCCATCGACCGCAACCGGGTGACCACTTCGACGATTCGCCGGCCTGCCTCGATGACTTCGCGTTCCGTCAACAAATGGCTGAAACTGAAGCGCATCGCCGAGCGCAATATGTCGCCCTCGACCCCCATCGCCTTGAGCACAGGCGATGGCAACAGCGAACCACTTGAACACGCCGACCCCGTCGAGCACGCGACTCCGATCAAATCGAGATTCATCAACAGGGATTCCGCCAGGCAGCCAGGAAAAGAAACGTTGGCCGTGTAGGGGGATTGTCGGCAATCTTCACTCGCGCCGTGGACGATCGGTCCGACTGGAGCAAGGGAAGTCAGAAAGGAGTGACGAAGTCGGCGGACATGATCGAGCCGATCGTCGAGGTTGGCACAGGCGATTTCGAGAGCTGTCGCCATGCCAACGGCGAGCGGGACAGGTTCGGTGCCCGGCCGCCGGCTCTGCTGCTGGTGTCCGCCGAATAGGCAAGGCTTCAGGCGCGTGCCTCGCCGCACCAGAAGCGCCCCGATCCCCTTTGGCCCGTGAAATTTGTGGGCACTCAGCGAGAGCGTGGTTACTCCCAACCGTTGAAAGTGAACGGGAAGTTTGCCGACGGCCTGGACGGCATCGCAATGAAACGACACCGAAGCAGGGCATTGGGCCGTCAGTTGCTGGACAGGCTGGATCGCTCCAATCTCATGGTTGACCAGCATGGCGGTGACGAGTTGCGTGTCTGGTCGCAGTTTATCACGAAAAGAAGCGCTATCGAGGATGCCTTGGCTGTCAACGGTCAGGTAATCCACCGCGTGACCTTGATGCTGTAGCTGTTTCAGCGGTTCCGCAACGGAAGGGTGTTCGATGGGACTGGCGAGAAGATGGCTGGAAGCCGACGCCGACAAGCCGAAAAGAGCAAGGTTGTTCGCTTCGGTGGCGCCACTGGTAAAGACGACTTCATCAGCGGCAGCCCCCAGCAAGTCGGCGATTTTTTCGCGTGCCTCTTCGAATTTTTGCCGGGCTTTTCTGCCGATCGTGTGGGCACTGGCCGGATTCCCGAAGGCGTCGCGCTGGCAGCGAAGCATAGCGTCTTCGACTTCGGGCAGCATCGGCGTGGTTGCGTTGTTATCCAGGTAAATCATTGTTTTGCGAATGCCAGGGCTGTCTTCTTGTTTTTCGAAGGCGAATCCATATCCAATCATCATCCCGGCTCGGTTTCATGCTTTTCTTTTGCCGATGACTTCAGAATAAGCTAGACTTTCGCGCGTCGGCAACTGCTTGTCACTGTCAAGTCAAAGAAAGAGGTGAAAAATGCGCAAGGTGTTGTTTGTCGGTCTCCTTCTTCTACTTCCTGTCGCCGCTTTGCCTGCGCAGGATGACGGCAAAGCTCCGGCAAAAACCGAGGTCAAAGGCGGCACCAAAGATGAGCCACGACCAACCATCGTCAGGGACGCGAGCGGCAACCAGGCACAACTCGTCTTTGTCGTCGGCTATAACATGAACTGGACCGATCTGATTCTGAAAATCATGATCGTGGGCTTGCTGGCCGTCAACGCCCTCATCCTTCTTTGGTTGCGCGTCGATCTTGTCGGTCAAAAGCAAGAGTCGTCGAGTTGAAATCTGGACATGCGTTTATAGCCAGAAAGGGGGCTCCATCGAGTCCCCTCATCATTTCACCCGAACCCCATCTTCGCTTCTCGTTCAAAAAATTCTGGTAAAAAAGCGCGCAAGTTTCGGGTGTCCGGCGGTTCGTTCGTTGAACAGATCGATTCGGGAAGCAGGTCGCCGACGGATACGAAATGAAAACGCTTGCGCGATGGATTTGCCGTTTACTTGCGGTCGTTGCGGTTGTGGCCGCATTGCCGGCCGATGCCGATGCTGCCTGGTTCGGCTTGCGGAATGACACGAAAACACCGCTCCTCATCCAGGTTCTCCCCGGCAGGCCGACCATCCTCTATCCTGGTGATGTCGCATGGGACGCGATCATTCGTCCTGGAACGCGATTATTGTCGGTTTACGATCCACGCGCCCCACAACGACCGATCTATCAAGGCAAGGTCAATTGCGGAGCGGCCAATCAGTTTTTCTCGATTCGTTTGAGTGGCCCCGGCCGCATCGTCTTCGTCCCGACGCGACCCAGTAAACTCCCGCGACAACCCTGAGCCGGCAACTTGTCCCATTCACCAATCGACCCAGACCGAAAAGTCGCTGTTTTCGCTAAGGTTTGAACGTGAAGATGCAGAAAATCTTCCGATTCTGTGTCGTCTTTCGTCATCTTCACGGCCCAACCGCGTAGAATTGAGTGGCACGGCAAAAGCAAAGGAGAATGCCGCAGTCGAGGTGCAGGCCGTTGGTTTCTTGGCGGTGCCGTCCATCACATCTTTTTCAGGCGCCGGCTTCCGGACTTCTCTTGTGATTGCACCAGTGCTTCCCGGAACCGGCGCCATGTTCGCCAGAGGGAAGGTGGCATGTCGGAACCGAGTTATGCAATCTGGTTGGAAGAAGACTGGCCCGAAAACACGGACGCGATCAACTTGCCGGGCGACGACGAGCTGGATTCGACCGAATCGGTCCATGATTCCTATCAACTTACCGATCCGCTTTGGCAAAAACTTCTCGATTTGAGTGGTTGATCCAATTCATCGACTCGTCGGCATTTGCAACGTCTGCAACGCTTCGCCCACCAGCTGTTCAGCGCGTTGCAGACAGGCGGATGTTTCTTCTGCCACACCATCGGCGGCGGCGGACCAGGCGCGATTGATCTGCCTCTCCGCTGCCGCGAACCGATCCATGACTTCGGCAAAGCCAGCCATTCCCAGCCGCGCTACGAGCACGGTCCGCGCTTCGATAAAGCTTTGCAATTCCATTGTTTGCAGCTCCGACAGCCGGGAACGGATTTCTCCCAGCGACGCCTGCGGCGAATCGTCCAGCTTGCTGCGAAGTTGTTGCAGGCTGTCGCGGATTTTTTCCAGCAGCTCTTCGGGCGCCTGGCCGTCCCCAGACGTTTTTCGCGACTGCAATTCCCTTTTCCCCAGCCAGCGCAGGCAAAGAGCCGCAATCAACAGACCCGCCACCCCCTTGAAAAACAACAACTTTCCTGGCCAACGCGAAAACTCGAATGCTCTGACGCGGACGTACGATACTTTGTTATCTCGCAATGCCAATAACATCTCGGTGTTCAAACGCGTTGGTTCGCCGTCGGTTGTCGCCGGCACTAACGGCAAAGGATGCCCGTTCAACGTTACGACTTTGCTCTCACGATCGAACACCAGCCTGTCTCGTTGTTCTTTCGGCAAGCCGATCAAGCGCTGAAAACCATAACGGACAGCTGGTTCCCGAAGCGAATGCATTTGGGATTTCTCCGCCGCTTTGGCCTTCAGGAACGTCTGCTCCGAGTCCAGTTTGATCAGTCCGGCATCGGCGGCCAGTTGCAAACCGACGAGTTCGCTGTCTGGCAAGTCGAGCGGCGCATGATAGGCCGTTGCCGCCCCCAGAGCTCCGACGCAAATCGATACAGCCACCAACACGTTCGCCAGGAATCTCATGCTCAACTCACCGCGAGGATGATCAGGTTGATGACCATGGCCAGGATGGCTTCACCGACAATGAGGCCAGCGCAGAAAGGCACTCCCCATTCTTCGGCCCACGCTCTGCCTTTTATTTTGGCAACGAACATATTGGCCAGGCAGCCAAGCCCATAGGGCAAGATGTAGTCGATCGGCAGATACATGGACAAACCGACGAGCACGCCCAACCCAGGGAAAGCGCCGAGGCCCAGCAACACTCCCAGCACCGCGCCTAACGTATAGAGCATATAGGGCATCTGGCCCCCTTGCACGCCAGTGATGACTGCCTCCAATGCTTGAGCTTGTGGCGCCGGCGTTGGCGTTCCCGGTCCAATCGGCTTGCCCACCGAACGCATGTTGACTTCCACGATCAGCCATAAAGCCGACATGGCCACGATGGGACCCAGAACAACACTGACCAGCTCGACAAGTTGTTGGCGTTTTGGTTGGGCGCCCACCACGTAACCGGTTTTCAGGTCCTGCATCATATCGGACGCCGAGGTGATGGCTACGCACAACGCCACACCGATCAGAACCGCGCCGAGCACGTCGCTCGGACCGGCAAGCAGTAGTATCAAAACGATCGTGATCAACGCCATCCCGGAAATCGGCGACCAATCGGTCATGCCGGTGCACTGGGCGATGATGATGCCGGCGAACCAGATCCAGGCGGCACTGATCAACGCAATCAGCATGTTTCGCAATACGGGATTCATATTTCCCAACAGCCCTTCCTCACGAGCCGTTCCACTGACGAGGAACGACGCGACGAAGAGCAGGATGACCGACAGGACGAACGCGCTAACGAGGACATTAAAGCCGAGTTCGTCCGCGCTCTCTTTGGCCTGTCCGGCGCGGGAAATACTTTTGAGCGCCTCGCGAATGGCCGGCAGCGAAGCGACGACCCCCATCAAAGCGCCTCCCAAGAGCATGCCGATCCCCAGCGGCCTGTTGAACAGCTTGTAGCCGGCGATCGGCGCCTCGTCGGGCAAAGTGGTGGCGGGCAGCCAGCCAGCGGAATAAGCCACCGGGTTCAGCACGAAAAACGCTAAAACACCGCCTGCCAGGACCATCAAGCCGGCTCGCCCCGTCAGGTAGCCCGCTCCGAAGGAAAGCGGCGTGATGGCAAAAACGAACAGCATGTAATCGGGCAAACCGAGCCATCGGCCAACGTCGATTTCGGTATCGTGCAATATCAGGTCGGGTTGCCCATTGCCATCACGATCGACCCGCCGGGTCAATGTCTCGCCGTCCGCCTCGAGCCGCCAGTTCAAGTCGCTGTAGCCGAACAACAAGGGTTTCTTGGCCGAAAAGCTTTCCAGCGCCGACCAGTCAAGTTCACCTTTGGTGATGCGGTAGGCAGTGATGGCAAGCACGTCAGCGTCGGCCAATTTGCCGCGCTTCAGTTCACCCGCATTGATGCGCTGTTGGAGTTTGCTGCCGCGTTCGACCAGTTCGTCAGGAAGCTTTCGTTCTTCGATCCACCTGGCGATGTCGCGGGTGCGTTGGGCTTGCGCAGGAGAGATTTTTTCTCGGCGCACAAGATCGTCGAGTTCATCGAGCGGGGCTTTCGTGGTGATGCCTGGCAATGCCGCTGGGAGAAAAACGATGACCGCCACCAGGGCGCCGAGCAGAAGCACCAGCGACTTTTTCGGTCCCGCCCCGGGCGATTTCAAAATCGCCGCGACGGCAAGCGCCGACGGAAAGCGCAGGCGGTCGATGTCGATCATTTGCTTTCTCAGGGGAATGATGAAAGCGACGCCCAGGACGGCACCGACCACCCCAGCCAGGGTGAACAGCCAGAATTGGCTTCTCGACAATTCGATCCCTAAAAGAAAGAGCACGGGCACGGTGAAGATAATCCCGGAGCAGGGGATATTGATCGAGGAAGCAATCGTCTGGCTGATGTTGGTTTCCAGTATCGAACCACGGCGCAGAATCCCGCGCAGTACGCCGAAGCCAAGGACGGCGGCGATGGCACTGCCACCGATCGTAAAGCCGATTTTCAAGCCGGCGTACGTAATGGCCATGTTCATGATGGCGCCGACGATCACGCCGAAAAGAACGGCGCTGGCCGTCACTTCCCGATATCGCGTTTGGAACAAGTCGTTCACGAAATTGGATGCGTTGTCACGGCTTGGTTCCGATGCCATGATGGATCCCCAGTTTCCTTTGGCGTCGCCTCTTGACTTCTACCGCCGCAAAACGTCCTTTCGCTGTTATGACCCGTCGGCATCCGCTTTCAGCTGGTAGAAATAGCGAACAACCAGATGTTCGGGTGGTGGTCCGGTCAGCTTGCTGACGACGATGCCAAGCATGAGTGAACCGAACAAGCCCCAAAAGATCGGATGGAGTCCGAAGAGGTCGATGCGACTTCCTCCCAACATCGTCGGCGCGAACATGCCAACGACGATCGAAAAGCCGCCGACCATGGAGGCTAGCGCACCTTGCCGGGTCATGCCTTTCCAATAGATGCCCAGAAAAACGGGACAAAGGAACGTGGCGGCAAAACCCCCGCCGGTAAAAACGATGATGTACTGCAAGAAGTCGATTCGTTGCGTGGCCAACAGCGTGACAATGACGCCGACGAGAGTTGTCGTGGCATAACTGCCGTACTTGACGGCTCGTTCGCTTACGTCCGGATTGATCGTTCTCTGGTAAATGTCGCGGACGAAGCTGGAACTTATCATCAGCAAGAAGCTGTCGACGGTGGACATGATGGCGGCAAAAGGGGCAGCGATGAAGATCGCTGCCAGCATGGCGTAGCCTATTCCCATGTCACCGACGACCCGGGTCGCCACCAGAGCCATCGATTTGTCGGCGTCTTCGGGAATGGCGAGATAAGGCAAAAGCGTCCGCGCCGCCACGAAGATCATCACCAACGAAAGATAGATCAGACCGAAGTAAATCGTCACCGTTAGGATGGCGCGTTTCAGAGTTCGGCTCTCTTTGAAAGCGATCAGTCGAACCATGGTTCCCGGTTGACCCATTCCGGAGATGGCCCACATGAAGAAGAAGGAGATGGCCATGCCTAGAGGATGAAACGGGGTGCCGTCCGCCTTGCGCCCGGGTCCGAAGAGGAATTCGTCGCCGACAATGAAGTCCCAGCGCTGGCTCTTTTTGCCGGCCGGTAAAACCACCACCCCCGTTCCATCGTTGTTATAGGCATATTGCACCCCTTCTTCGTTCGCTTCGACGCCGGCAAGC
Source organism: Gemmatales bacterium (assembly GCA_026004675.1). Taxonomy (GTDB): domain Bacteria; phylum Planctomycetota; class Planctomycetia; order Gemmatales; family Gemmataceae; genus BPJP01. Next base: position 36,385 of record BPJP01000010.1, on the reverse strand, counting down.
AAGGGACCGACCAGCGGATCCCGGGTGACGAGCTTTTTGATTTCCTCCGCTGTCGTCACCGGTTCCCCATCTCTGTTGGTTCCGAGTCGGACCTGGATATAGGTCTTTTGTCCGTGCTGTACCAGAGCGACAGATGGTTTGCTGCCTGGTTCGGGGATAACGTATTCCACGCCGTCGGGTATTCCTTCGCCGCGCGAACGACTCTTGCGCAAAAATGCCAGGTCGTTGTTCGTTTGGGGGACGGAGGTGACGATCAACGGCGGATGGTTTTGAATCTTTCGGTTCACTTCTTCCAAGCCGCCCGCTCGATTGAGGATGATGGGAAGCAGGATCACGACGCCCAATCCCATAATCACCCCCTGCATGACATCCGTCCAAACGACGGCGCGAAAACCGCCATACGCCGTGTAGATCACGACGACTGCTGCGAAGATCACCAGCCCCACAAGATAGGCCACGGTCTGGTTGCTGATGGAATCGAAAGCGGACGGCAGGCTTATCCAATCGCCGACCGTTTTCCAACTGGGAGGCAGATTCAAGATGGTCTCGACGGCGATCGCACCCGCTTTGAATTGTGCTACCAGATTGCACACCGTGAAAAAAATAATGGTGCTCGTGGCGAACAACCCCAGAGCGGTCGACTCGAAACGGTCGCGAAGAACGTCGGGAATGGTGATGGCGCCGGTTTTTCTGGCGACATTGTTGAGGCGTTTTCCCATGACGCCCATGGTGCAGATCGGCACGACCATGTAACTGGCGATCCACAGGGCAAGGATCCAGCCGTGGGTATAAATCAACGCTGGAAACCCGGTAAAACTGCCTCCCGAAGCGCTGGTGGCGGCGAAGGTGAACGCCAAAGCCCAGCTTCCCAGACCCCGGCTGCCAAGAAAATATTCGCCCATGAACGACTTCTTGGCGAGGATTTTGTGCGAGATTGCCGCCAGGATGAAGACGCCAACTATATACAACAAAAACGTCGCAATCGTGGCTGGATGCGTTTCGCTCATTTCGACCGATGCTTGTCTCGCTGGCGTGGTTCCTGATGCTTGCCTCAGATTTCGTCTTCGTCCGCGCCGTCTCCCAACTCGTCTTCTCGATAGATCAAAAGACAAAAGGCAAAGGACGCTGCGATGCACAAAACCCAAGGCACGGCGATCCCCCAGAAAACCCAATCGGGAATGCCGAAATACATCCTCAATGACGTCGGCTCACGATTGAACGATTCCAACTCGCCAACCACCCTGGCGATGTCGCCGCCAGTGGCATTAGCGGACGGCGGATGCGAAAGATAACCAAACAAATAACAATAGCTGACCGTCCACACAAAAGCGACCAGCCACAGCCCGAGAATCATCCATGCCTCGCGGCGTGCATTCAAGAAACGCGGGTCTTCCTGATAGCGATCCCCAGTGTTGTTGCCCAGGTCGGACATCAGCCCCCCTCTCAATGACTTTTATGCTGGAGATTCGAGCATCATAGCAACGGTGCCCGCGAAATCAATTCTGTTCCTTCCTATTCGCCAAAGGGGCGCTCGGCGAATTGGGCCGTCTGCCAAGACTCGACGCACGCGTGCAGCATCACAACCTGCGCTTCGGATTCGAGGTGGAAATGGAGATACTGTTGCCAAGGCATCCCGGCATAGCCTGGCCGACAGTGACACGAAGAACGGATTCGTCAGGTTGGCGAAAGAACACTCCCCTGGTCAGCCGCCGACCGGGCTAAAATGGTTCGACGTTTTCAGGATTGCGACGACTCGAAAATCAGCCGAAATTGATCAGCGCAACGGTCAAAAGCCTGCAACAATAGCGGGTCGAATTGGCCGGGGGATTCGTGTATGATCTGCACGGCAGCAGCGTGACGAAGGGGAGGCCGGCCCGGGCGGCGCATTCGCAAGCTGTCATAAGTGTCCGCAATGGACACGATGCGCGCTGACAAGGGGATGTCCAATCCGCTCAGCCGATCCGGATAGCCCTGGCCGTCGAATCGCTCATGGTGATGTCGGGCGATATCGATGGCCATCTGTAAAAAGCCAAGGGCAAGGCCATGGAATTTGGCAACTTCACCCAGCGCGAAAGCGCCGAGGGTGGTGTGCGATTCCATGATTTTGCGTTCTTCTGGAGTGTAGCTGCCCGTTTTCAAGAGGATGTCGTCAGGCAAGGCGATGTTGCCAATATCATGCAGCGGAGCACAACACGACAAGGTTTCGATGAAGTCATCGTTGATTTGGTTCGCGAAATTGGGAAGACGGGCAGCTTCAGCGGCCAGAACCCGGCAATAAGATCGCATTCGTGTCAAATGTGCGCCCGGATCCACCCCGCGCAGCTCGACAAGTTTTGCCAGCGCGAGAATCAATGCGTTTCGAGCATGATTGAAGTCGCTGTTTTTCGCTTGCAGACTCTGCTCCAATTCCGTATTGATCGCCAAGAGGCGTTGGTGCAGCCGAGCCGACCGGTCCTGGGCATTCTTGAGACGCAGCGAACATTTGACACGTGCCATATATTCCGCAATGGAAAACGGCTTATGCAGAAAATCGTCCGCGCCATGTATCATCAATTGTGCCAGTTCATCCGCGTTTTTCCCCGAGACCATCATGATTTTCTGATTTGGCGACGATGGGTTGTCGCGCAATTGCTGTAGAAGCTCGTCTCCCTTCTGGTCGGGCAAATCGACATCGAGCTGGATGAGATCGTACGCCGTTTTGCTGTGTGCCAGGACAGCCTCGGCGGCATTCGTCGCCTCGTCACATACATAACCATCGTTTTCCAAGGCCAGCCGGCACATTTGCCTGAGACGGTCGTCGTCGTCCACGACGAGGATGCGTCCTGCGGGGGCCGGAGTGGGCAACGGCGACGGTCCGATGGCGCGTTCCATCTTCGGCTTCAGGCAATACGGTTCAAGAGCACGCATTACTGCTTCGGGCGTGTCGTAACGGTCGTCCGGGTTATTCGCCATCATCGTTGTGATGATGCGTTCCAGCGCCTCGGGGATATCCGGGCGAACTGCACGAATGAGAGGGGGTTCGGCAGTGAGACGTTGAAGCAAATCGTCAGGGAAATTAACTGCTGAGGGGAATGGACTTTGACCGGCCAGACACCAGTATAACGTGGCACCCAGACCGTAGATGTCGGTACGTATGTCCACGGCTGCCGCGTCACGGGCTTGCTCGGGCGACATGAATTCAAGCGTTCCCATCGCCATATTCGGCTCGGTCAAACGCTGATTGAATTGCCGGACCAACCCGAAATCCAAAAGCTTGGCAACCCCATCGGGGGTAACGATCACGTTGGATGGCTTGATGTCACGATGGATCAGTTGGTGGCGATTGGCTTCGGCAAGCGCCGCCGCGATTTGATGCGCGATCCCGCATGACTTCTCGATCGGCAACGGACCGTTCTTCTCGACCATTTCCTCCAGGTCGACACCGTCAACCAATTCCATGACGTAATAGTGCAGATCGAAATCGGTGTCCGCGACGCTGCCCGCGTCGAAGATGGACACGATATTCGGATGGTTGAGCCTGGCCAGGGCACGCAACTCGGAACTGAAGCGTAACAAAGCCCGCGGCTGATCGCCATGATGCTGTTCCAGCACTTTCAATGCCACTGGCCGGCGCAACTGCACATGTTCGGCTTTATACACCCTCCCCATGCCGCCGGTGCCGATCTGGTCCAGTATTCGGTAGTTGCCGATTGTCAAATGGTAGTGGTGATTGGCCCGCAAACGTCGCGCCTGGTAAGGCGTCAAGAGTTCGTGGGCCAACAAGGCATCAATGAATTCTTCCTTTGTCGGCTGTTGAAGAATCCATCGACTCGTGTCCGAAGGAAGGTTATCCCAATCTTCGTAGTGAACGATATACGCCTCCAGAAGCTGATCGAGGTATTCGTCATTGGGAGAACCAATCGGATAGTCGGCGCCACCCGGCACCGCGTCTGTCAGCAAAGAAAAACCCATATCAGTTTCCAGTTCGTTATAGTTGCGTTCGTCGAGTCCTTGCATGATCCCTTCCTGCCCACTCAAGAATTCTCCGCCGGGAACGATTCGATCAGTTTCCAGCAGCGAACCGTACCATCAGCGGAACCAGAAAACGCGAAGTCATTATCCGGTGAAAAAGCCACACAGGTGACCGCATCCGTGTGCCCGGAGAACAGATACAAGGGGACGCCGCTGGCCAGGTCCCAAAGCCGGACAGTAGCGTCTGCTCCGGCTGTGACTGCTCGTTGTCCATCGCGAGAGAGGGCGACAGCGGCAATCCGGTTGCCATGCCCTTCCAAAGGCTGGCGGCGCTGGCCTGTTGTCAAATCCCACACATGCAACAGGTAATCGGTACCCACGGCGACGGCGGTCTTGCCGTCGCCAGACAATGCCACATCCTCGAAAAAAGTCAGGGACGATTCGAAACGATGCACTTCGCCGCATTTGTCGATGTCCCATAACCTCACCGTATGGTCCCAACTACCCGACAGGAGCCATCGACCGTCGGCCGAAACAGCCAACGAAGTGACGCGCTTTTCATGGCCGTCGAAGCGTCGCAACCGACTGCCATCGCGAAGAAGTATTTGTCGAACGCTGCCGTCGGCGTTGGCGGTGAAGATGGATTCGCCATCCCGGTGGAGCGCGATCGCTTGGACCTCTCGGATCCGTTGCCGGGAAATCAGCCGACCATCCAGCGTATGCACCATCAGCCGGCCGGCCTGGCTGGTTGAAAGAATCTGGTCCCCGTCGACATGAAATGCCAGTGCGTTGATCGGAGAGGTATGGCCGTCAATTCGCTGCCGCAATTCGCGGCGGTCAAGGTTCCACACCCATATCCGGTCGTTACTGGCCGCCGCCAAATGTTTGCCGTCCGGGGAAACCGCAACGGCTGCAACGCCATTCCCTTCGACTTCAAAGCGATAACATTCCCCGACGGGAAGCAGCCGGTTCTTCTGCATGCGCAAAAACTGCTTGGCTGCCACCACCGCGGAAATGTTGGGGCGAACTTGCAAAATGGCATCGGCCAGACCCTCTGCTTCGTCGATCCTGTCTTGTTCGATCAACTCCGCCAGCTGGTTCTGCATGCTTTCGATTCGTTGCGACAGATCATTTTCGATTCGCGAAATCGCACAAGTCGTTTGGGTGGGAACCGACAGGTCTTCGATCGTATCGCTATCTGCTTGCAGCGCGTCGAGGGCGGCAGCGAGATCGGCTGGCGTTTGAAATCGATCGTTGGGATGCTTCGCCAACAGCTTGCGAAAGATGTCTGCCAAGGGACGGGGTACATCACGACGCAAAAGCTGAATCGGCCGCGGACGCGACCATCGATGCCGATCGATCTTTTCAAACGTGCTGCTTCCTGGGAATGGAACCTGGCCAGTCAATAAATGGTAAAACGTGCATCCCAAACTATAGAGGTCCGCACGGATATCGACTTCATGCGAGTCTTCCGTCTGCTCGGGCGCGATATAATCAGGCGTCCCCATAATCAGGTTGTCCATGGTCAACCGACTGACGGAATGGTCTTCCGTGTCGAAGATGCGCGCCAAACCGAAATCCATGATTTTGATGGTGCCGAATGCATGGCCCGTTTCCTCGTAGGGAATCTTTGGAACCGGCGTCACCATCAGGTTCGCCGGTTTGATATCGCGGTGCACTAGCCCATTTTCAAATGCGTGCTGTAAACCGTTCGCCGCTTGACGCAAGAAATTCGTTGCCAGCCAAATCGGAAGCGGTCCGGCTTCTTTAAGCAGGCGACTCAAATCGATGCCATCGACAAGTTCCATCACGAGATAATTCGCACCCGCGAAACTGTTGGCTTTCAAAACCCTGACGATGTTGGGATGGGATAATTTCAACGCCGCCTCGGATTCGCGCTGAAAACGCCGCTGGCAATCTTCTTCCTCCAAACCGGAAAAAAGTTTGATTGCCACCAACCGATTGCTTTCGAGATCGACGGCCTTGTAGACGATCCCCATGCCGCCTTTTCCCAACACGTCCTGGATTTCGAATCCCGGCAAGCAAGGCAGCTTCGCTTTGGCCAACAGCGAAACAGAATTCGACATGATCGCGCCACTCCCACACCGCTGGCTCGGGGCTACGTTCGTCAAATCCCTTCGTTCACACCTTGTGAATCCTGAGCGTCCGACTCGAGCGGCTGCATCCAAGGCCAGAAGTGCTCCGATTTGCCCGACTGGCCTTGGGGCTTGGAGATTGTCGTCGCAACTTCCTTCGTTGGCTGCGGAGGCGAACCCTCTGATAAGCTTTCCGGCAACCTGCTCGAAAACCCTTTCTCGATGCCGAATAGCAAAAGGGCAAGGGCCACCATGGCGGTCAAGAGACAATACCGGCTCTTCTTTCCAAGTCGCATGCTTATGATCCCCCGTGCAGAGTTTTGTGTTTGATTAGCAGTCTTATCGAACGTACGGGAGAAATTTGAACGCGAAAGGCGTGCCAATTTTGGCTAAATCACAACTCGCTACGACACAATAGGTTGCGATGTATGGTGAACAGAATGTTGAGATGAAAATAGGGGATTCATTCCCCATTTGGTGAAAATTTCCCCACATCTTTCGCCTACAGACAGGCGGGAAACGGTCACAACAGAAAGCGTTCGTGGTCAGTCGTTGCCAAATCTTGGCCGAGGAAATCGCGGTCCGTCAGGCGCAATTTGCCGCAAGAACGGCTTGATGTCATCGGGGACGGGGATGTCCTTTTCTCGACAATTTCTGAGGTTTTGCCTCATGGCCAAAAACACCATGGGTCTTAGGCGGGACGTTTCGCTGAAAACGATCTTTTTTATCAGCGGTTTTGTTTCCAGACCTCGGAATACGTAGGCGAACATTTCAAGTGATTCCAGCGTCTTATCCTGGCGGGCATACAGGATGGCTTTGCCGAGATGAATGAATTCGCCAACGAGAGGGCTATTGGTCGTCTTCTCCAAACGGTCAAAAAATTCTTCGCCTTTCTCCCATTCGTTTGGTTCCCGGACGTAATGCTGCAGCAGCTGCACCAAGGGTGAAAGAAACTCTTTCATCTCTGGGCGTGACGATGGGTCCGCTTTGGCCAACGCCTCGATGAGTTGTTCTTCCAGTTCCGCGATCGGGGGAGGCGTCACGACCTCGGGATCCTTGATATCCACTGGTCCGGGAGTTTCGCTCTGAGTCTGAGGAGCGGGTTCGGGACGGTGCAGTTTCCAGGCCAAACCGGCGCCGCCGATCAGGGCAAGGAGAAAACTGGCAGGAACGGCCCACCAGAGCCATTTTGGCTTGCGCTTTCGTTTTAGTTTGGTCGGCTTCTTTTTGACGGGCGAAGTGGCAGGCATTGGTTGCGTCATGCTCAACTGGTTGCGGACCCGGTTGATCGCCGACAAAACATCCCGCGCCGTTTGGAAGCGGTCGTCAGGGTTTTTGGCCATCATTTTTTCCACGATAGCGCATAATTCCGCTGGGAGATCGGGGCGAATTTCTTGCAAAGGCGTTGCGGTGGCTTCGACGTGTTTCAAGGCTACTTCGAACGGCCCTTCCCCACGGAACGGCGGCTCGCCGGCCAGCAAATGGTAACAGGTTACGCCGAACGAATAGATATCCGATCGAGGATCGACAGGCTTGCCTTGAACCTGTTCGGGGCTCATGTACAGGGGAGTGCCCATCGTCACCCCAGAGGCGGTAAGGTTCACGGCTTGTTCATCGGCGAAGCAACGTGACAGGCCGAAGTCGGCGACTTTGGCCTCCCCTTTGCGATTGAGCAGGATGTTTTCTGGCTTGATGTCGCGGTGGACGATGCCGGCCTCACCAGCACGGGCAAGCGCGGCCGCCACTTGTTTCATGATGCTCAACGACTGAGCCAGATCGGGCACGCCTTTTTTGGCGATGTATTCGCGCAGGTTGATCCCCTCGACGTATTCCAAGGCCATGTAGTGGATGCCGTCTTCCTCGCCGATGAAGTAGATTTGCACGATATTGGCATGGGTCAGCCTGGCTGCGGAGGTCGCTTCGACCTGGAACCGCTTGAGGGAAATCTCACTGCCAGCCAAATCGGGCCTGAGAACCTTCAAAGCCACCTTGCGTTTCAATGATTGTTGTTCGGCGAGGTAGACCTGTCCCATCCCCCCTTGTCCCAGACGCCGAAGAATGACGAAGTCGCCAAGCTTTTTGCCGGTCAAATCTCGCGGCAGTGCCTCGGCGTCTTTGGTCGAAGGGTCGCCTTTAGTTGGGTTCATGCCCGTTCCCCCAGGTTTTGACTGACGGCACCTGAATTCTACGGCATTTTCAAGGGCGATGGCAAATCCACTTTGGCGACAAATGCAGAAAACCCCGAACACCCGACGGTCAAAACGCCTGTTCGTAGAGTTGCAGCAATTCTTTTTCGCTCACTGGACGGGGATTGAATTTTCCGGTCCATTGCTGGGCGGCTTCTTCAGCCAGGATCGGCAATATATGTTTGCTGACTCCCGCAGCGGACAGCGTGTTGGGAAGTTTTGTTGCTCGCACGAACCGAGCAACGCGGTCGGCCAGGGCGTCCGCCGGCGAACCATTTTCGATCGGGATACCGGCCAGCTGGACCAATTCGGCATAAAGGCTGCCCGCAACTGAAGCGTTGAAGCGGATGACATGAGGCAGCATGATGCCGATCGCAATGCCGTGTGTGATCCCGTAATGAGCTGTCAAGGGATTCGCGCAGGCATGCGTAGCGCCGAGCATGGAGTTTTCGATGGCCGTCCCAGCAAAGTTGGCCCCCAATTGCATCGCCGCCCGAGCTTCCAGATCGTTCGGGTCGCGCAGCACACGTTCGAAGTTCGGTGCCAACAACTGCCAGGCCGCTCGCGAGTATGTCTGCGAGAGGGGATTGCGACGGGTACAAACAAACGATTCGATGGCATGGGCCATCGCGTCGATGCCGGTGACGGCGGTGACGGTTTCCGGCTGGGTCACGGTTAATTCCGGATCGAGGATGGCCACTCGGAACGCAGCCTTCTTGTCGCCGCAGGCCATTTTCATGTGGGAACTATCGTCCGCGATCAAGGCATACGACTGTGCTTCGCTGCCGGTTCCCGAGGTCGTGGGAACACTGATCGAAGGCAGCATGGGCTTGGTGGCTTTGCCGAATCCTTTATAATCCGCCATCGTCCCACCGTTGGTCAGCAAGAAGTTGATTCCCTTGGCGCAGTCCATCGAGCTGCCGCCGCCAACCGAGACGATCAGGTCGATTTGGTGTTCGCGGGCGAAGTCCCGGCCGAGTTCGACGTGTTTGGTGGTGGGGTTTTCGTCCACCTTGTTGAAAACAACCACTTCCAAACCTGCGTCTTTCAGGAATTCGAGCGCCCGATACGGGTGGCCCACTGCTTCCAGACCTGGATCGGTGACGAGAAGGACCCGCTTGCCGCCAAGCCCCCTCGCCAGTTCACCGACGCGAGACAATTGGCCTGCGCCGAATACGACGCGGGTTTGTGGCTGAAAATCAAATGCCGGTAGGGGGGCCGAATTCTGATCCATAGCTAATTGGTCGCAATGGTTGAGCGAATGCCGCTTTCCTATTCATGTAGACGAACTTTTTCGCACCTCATTCATCATCATATCTGCCGCCGAGGGCGTTGACGAATAGCGTTCTGGAAGAATCACCCAGTCCGGCATCCTCGCAGCGATCGCCTCCCATCTCCGGCAAACATCGTGACGCTTGGGCGCTGGTCGCTATTCTGATAGTTATGGAAACCTACGGCATCGGTTTGATCGGCTGCGGCACCGTCGGCAGCGGCGTCGCACGCATTTTGCTCGAACATACGGAGCGCTTGACCGCGCGCACTGGAAAGAAATTGCAATTGAGACGCGTCCTGGTACGGGATCCGGCGAAACGGCGTCAAGTCGAATTACCTCCCGGCCTCGTTACCACCCGTCTGGAAGATTTGAAGACCGACCCGAACATTCAGGTTGTTGCGGAATTGGCAGGGGGCGTCGATTGGCCCCGCCGAGCGGTGCTGGAACTGCTCGAAGCCGGCAAAGACATCGTCACCGCCAATAAGGCCCTGTTAGCCGAACACGGTGCCGAGCTTTTCGACGCCGGTCGCCGCTTCGGACGAGCCATCGCCTTCGAGGCCAGTGTCGCCGGCGGTGTTCCAATCATCACCGCTTTGACGCAAAGCCTGGCTGCCAATCAGATCACTGCCGTCCAGGCTATTTTGAACGGAACCAGCAATTTCATTCTCACCGGCATGAGCGAAGAGAATTTGCCGTATCGGGACGCTCTCGCCGAAGCCCAACGACTGGGCTATGCCGAAGCTGACCCCACTCTCGATGTCGACGGCACGGACGCCGCACAGAAACTTGCCATCTTGGCGCAAATCGCCTTCGGCGTGAATGCCCGGCTCGACAGCTTTGAACGTCGAGGCATCGCGGAAATCGATTCGATCGACATCCAGTACGCTCGGGAACTGGGCTATACCATCAAGCTTCTAGCCGAAGCCTGGCTCAGCGGCCGAAAGTTGGCACTGCATGTCTCGCCTGTTTTGCTGCGTAAACACGATCCGCTGGCTCTGGTGCGGGGACCGTATAATGCCATCCATCTGGTTGGCGATGTCGTTGGAGACACGCTGTTTTATGGTCGCGGTGCCGGCCAAATGCCGACCGCTTCCGCAGTCGTAGCGGATTTGATCGACATGGCTGTCGGCCGCGCCCATAATACCTTTCGTTCCTTGCGGCTATGGTGTGGCAACGGGGGCAATATCGAATTGCAGCCGTCGTCGACTGTACGTAGTCGCTTCTATCTGCGCATGTTCGTCGAGGATCGCCCCGGCGTATTGGCACAGATTTGCACGGTGCTGGCGAACTATCGAATCAGCATCACCTCGCTGATCCAGCACGAAGCCTTGGAAGATCACGAGGGGGATATCGTGCCATTGGTCATCATGACCCACACAGCATCGACGGCCGATTTTCGCGCCGCTGTCGCTGATCTGGCCGATCTGCCGTTCCTTCGCGAAACGATCGCGTACTACCCCGTCGCGGATTGAACGGGACAAGGTGATACTCCTTTACAAGACGTCAAGCACGTTTACTCGCAGGCTTTTGGCTGGAAAAATCGATGTCCGACAATGCAATGACGCCGGCGACGATTACTTGGATCGGAGACGCCAACGGTTTTGTGCGTCTTCTCGATCAAACCAGGTTGCCGATCGAATTGGTGTATCGCGATTGCCGCACCGTGCAAGACATTTGGGAAGCGATTCGCGTACTTCGCGTTCGTGGCGCTCCCGCGATCGGGGTGGCGGCGGCGATGGGAGTGGTCTTGGGTTTGCAGAATACGCCGCCAGAGAGGTTTTCGGAGCGGTTGCACGAAGTGACGGATTACTTGCGTACCAGCCGGCCGACTGCCGTCAACTTGTTTTGGGCGCTGGAACGCATGGAAAAATGCGCGTCGCAGCCCGACAACCAGAGCCTCGAACGCCTCTGGCAGGAAGCACTGGCCATCCAGAAAGAAGACCAAGAGATGTGCCGTCGCATCGGCCTGTTTGGAGCGGACCTCGTCGCTGAAGGGAGCGGCGTTTTGACGCATTGCAACGCCGGCGCCCTGGCGACGAGCGGCTATGGTACGGCACTTTCCATCCTTTACGTGGCAGCGGAAAAAGGCCGACATTTTCGCGTTTTTGCCGACGAAACCAGACCGCTCCTGCAAGGCGCGAGGCTGACAGCCTGGGAACTGGCACAGCACAACATCGATGTCACTGTGATTTGCGACAACATGGCAGCCCAGGTCATGAAAGAAAAAAAAGTCGATCTCGTGATCGTCGGCGCCGACCGCATCGCTGCCAATGGCGACACCGCCAACAAAATCGGCACCTATGGTGTCGCCCTTTTGGCGAAAGCGCATGGCATTCCTTTCTACGTCGCTGCGCCTTCCAGCACCTTCGACCTCTCACGGGCATCGGGTGTCGATATTCCGATCGAAGAGCGCATGCCCGAAGAAATCACGTTCGGCTTCGGCAAGCAGACCGCGCCCACCAACATCAAGGTTTACAATCCCGCCTTCGATGTGACCCCAGCAGAACTGATCACTGCCATCATCACCGAAAAAGGCATCATTCGACCTGTTCAAGCAGCCAATATTCTCAAGGTGCTTGAGGGTTGATGCCGACTGGACGGGCATCCGGTTTGGCTATGGGTACTCGTTCTCACGATGCGGAGGCGACTCGCATGCCGGCTTCAATGATGGCCGAGAACTGATCGACCTTCAGGCTGGCGCCGCCCACAAGCACGCCATCGACATTCGGCTGGGCCAGGAGGGACTCGGCATTGTTTGGGTTGACGCTGCCGCCGTACTGGATCACGACGGACTCGGCGTTGGCTGATCCAAACATCTGGCCGATCTGGCCGCGAATGAACGTGTGAGCCTGTTCCGCTTCTTCGGGAGTCGCATTCTTGCCGGTGCCGATGGCCCAGACCGGTTCATAGGCAATAACCACGCTCGCCACTTGTTCCTGGGTCAAACCGGCCAAACCAGTCGTGAGCTGGCGTTCCAAAACCTGATTGGTTTTTTGGGCATCTCGTTCTTCAAGTTTCTCACCGATGCAAAAAATGACCTTGAGACCGGCATTTAAAGCGGTGTGAACTTTCTGATTGATGAACGCATCGGATTCGCCGATCTTGTGCCTTCGTTCGCTATGCCCCAGGATGACATATTGGCAACCGCAATCGAGAAGCATGGTGGGACTGACTTCGCCCGTGAAAGCGCCTTCAGCGGCAGGATAGAGATTCTGCCCGCCGAGAACGATGGTTTTGCCGCGCACAATCTCCGCGACGGCAAGCAAGTACGGGAAAGGCGGGAACACGCCTACAAGGACTTTTTCATTTTCGCCGAAGCCGTCTACGATGCCCTGCGCCAGCTGCCGAGCCGACGACAGGGTCGTAAACATCTTCCAGTTCCCAGCGACAAACAACTTTCTCATCCGTTGGGATCCACAGTGAACAGAACCTGGCCAAACTCGACGGGTTGCTGGTTTTCGACCAGTACTTCCTTGATAACACCGCTGCAATCAGCAGTGATTTCGTTGAAAATTTTCATCGCTTCGATGATGCAGACGACGGTGTTCGGCTCCACCCGCGAGCCGACGCGAACGAACGGTTCCGCATCGGGATTCGGTGAAGCATAAAACGTGCCGGGTGTCGGGCTTTTGATCGTAAGTAGCTCTTTTTTCGGGGCTTCCTCCGTCTTGGGCGGCGGCGTCGAAACCGTCGCCGACTCCGGGACCGGCACCGGCGCTGGCAATGCAGGCGCTGCGGTGGCGACCTGCAAAGCGCCGGTCGGGCCACGCCGCAATCGAATTCGCATTTCCCCCTCCCGCAAATCGATTTCCGTCAATTCGTGGCGGTGCATGAGGGAAACCAGGGCTTTGATCGTTGAGACATCGAACGGTCTGGAATTTTTCTCGGCCACCGCATTTTCCTTCAAACTATGACTTTATCGCTTGGATCAGGCTCACCTTGTCCGCAGGAAAGCCCGAGTCTTTGTTGCACGATCAACCTAGCAAAGAATCTCCAGCTCTTTATTCACTTGAGTGAGAATCTCGCAGCCATCCTTCGTAACAAGCACGTCGTCCTCGATCCGAACGCCGCCCCATCCCGGCAGATAAATGCCCGGCTCGATGGTGATGACCATTCCGGGTTGCAAGATGTCGTCGGAGTTTTGCCGAATACTGGGCGCTTCATGAATTTCCAGCCCAATGCCATGCCCCAGCCCGTGACCAAAAAACTTGCCGAAGCCCTGATCGGCAATGTACGACCGAGCTTCGGCATCGACATCTCTCGCACGGACACCGGCGCGAATGGACCGGATGGCCCGGTGCTGGGCTTCCACCACAACTCTATGCACATCCCTGAGTTTCGGCGAGATTTTATGGACGGCAAAAACACGCGTCAAGTCGCTCTTGTACATCCCGACATCGGCACCCCAGTCCACCAGAAGCAACCCTGCTTCCTCGAGTCGCTGGCCGGTCGGCGGCGCGTGCGCCAGGGCCGCACGATGCCCAGCTGCCACAATGATGGGAAAGCTCGAACATCTCCCCCCGGCTCGACGTATGTAGGTTTCCAGCGCGTCGCACAATTCCTTCTCGCTGTCACCCAGACGGACCATAGCATGAAACATGCGGAACGCACGCTCGGCAACGTGCACCGCCTGGCGAATCTGCCGAATTTCATCGGCGTCTTTGATCGTTCGCAAATCGCGCACTAGCCCGGGACACCCTTTCCAATCGACCGGCGGCGCTTGCTCGCGAAGGCTTTCGAAATCAGCTACGGTTAGATGATCGCTTTCAAACCCGACTGTCTGACACTTGAGCTTTTTCAGCGTGGCGGCTGTGGCCTGCAACAGCGTTTGATTGTGCGGCCGAATGTAGGTCTCCAGGTCCGGACATTCTTCCGCCAGCTGTTGCGTGAAGCGAAAATCGCTAACCAGGATCGTCTTCTTCGCGCCAACGAACAGGTAACTGCTATCGCCGCTGAATCCAGTCAAATACGTCACGTTTACCGGGTTCGTGACCAGCAGCACGTCGACTTGTTGCTTCTTGAGTTTCTGCAACAGCCGGCGTTGGCGTTCGGCAAAATGATTCATGGCGGCAGGAAATCCGAAAGGTGAGCGCGAACAGACCCAGCGGCCTCTTGCACCCGCTCGCGCGCTTCGACAAGGTTGATTTATTCAGGATAGAGGGCAGTGCTCAGGTAGCGCTCTCCCAAATCCGGGAGGACAACGACGATCAGCTTGCCTTCATTTTCCGGGCGTTTGGCAATCTCGACAGCGGCATGGGCGGCCGCACCGGAACTGATGCCGCACAATAGCCCCTCCTCGCGAACCATCCGCCGGGCCATCTCGAACGCATCGTCGTCGGACACTTTGAACACCTCATCGATGACCTCGATATTGAGGACATCTGGAATGAAACCAGCACCGATGCCCTGAATCTTGTGCTTCCCAGGCTTCAATTCCTGTCCTTGCATCTTTTGCGTAATGACCGGACTGTTCACCGGTTCGACGGCGATGGCCTTGAATTCCGGCTTGCGCTTCTTGATCACTTCGCTGACGCCGGTTATGGTGCCGCCCGTGCCGACGCCAGAGACCAGGATGTCCACTTTACCACTGGTGTCGTTCCAGATTTCCTCCGCGGTCGTTCGTCGGTGGATCTCAGGGTTGGCCGGGTTCTTGAATTGCTGTGGCATAAACGAGTTGGGCGTCGATTTCGCCAATTCCTCCGCTTTGGCCACCGCACCGGACATCCCCTTGTCACCCGGTGTGAGAACGATCTCGGCGCCAAACGCCTTGAGAAGCCTGCGGCGCTCGAGGCTCATGGTCTCGGGCATCGTCACAATGAGCTTGTAACCGCGAGCGGCGCACGTGAAGGCCAGGCCAATGCCCGTGTTACCGCTTGTCGGTTCGATGATGGTCGTGTCCTTGTTGATTTTGCCTTCCTTTTCGGCGGCGTCGATCATGGCCACACCGATACGGTCTTTGACCGACCATACGGGATTGAAACTTTCCAGCTTGGCGACGACGTCGGCTTTGGCGCCGGCCGTCACGCGACGCAACCGGACGAGGGGTGTATTGCCGATCGTTTGCGTAATATCGTCGTAGATTTTGCCGCGAAAAGGTTGTGGAAACGCCATCGAAAGGCCCTCCCTTGGGTCGCGAGTTCGAGACTGGAAATTTAGAGGGATTGTAAGGATTGACGAAATTTACGCAAGGCGAACTGCAGGATCGCAGAAGAAGCCACGGTGAGGCTGGTCCCCAGACTCTGCCTCCGAACCCATTGCTTCGAGGCTCCTCCTCACCACTTCAAAATCACCGTCAGTTGACGGTCCGCTGATCGCGCTGACGCCTCGCTGCTCGTTGAAATCACCGTCAGTTGACGGTGGAGATAAGCTGCACAAGATAGCTGATGATTACCGCAACCATGCCAACTGCGCCCCAGCGCGCACCAAAACGACGCTTCGATTTTCCAAAAGGCACTTCTGCTGAAATACTGGCAATGCTGCCTGGTCGAAAACGTTGTTGTTTCTTCTGTGCAACGGGGGGCATTAAAGCTGTATGAAGATGTTCAGTGGAGAAGCCGTGGCGGCGGGTGTGCTGCCAGATCAATTGTCTTCCTTGCTCGCAAGCGGTAGTATTAGTTCTATCAAAGCGATGGATTCATCGTATGGCAGCATGGGCCATGTCGCATCTCCTTTCCACACCGCAGTTTCGCCAGGCCGTTGCACGGATAGAGTTACGCGCGGAAAAGCAGGCCGACTGGCAGCGTCTTGGCGACGTGTTTGTTCGCACCGATCTGTTCGACCGCGTGCGTACTTCCAACTCGCAACTCGTCCTTGGACGGCGCGGAACGGGAAAGACGCATTTGCTGCGCGTGTTCGAAAACGATGCCGCCGAGCATGGGGAGCTTGTGTTTTACGTCGATTGCACCCGCCTAGCCAGCGGCTACAGCGGATTGGGTTTGGCTCCCGAAATCATCGCAAAGAAATACTTCGTTTCCTTTTTAAACCAGATCGGCACAGAACTGCTCGACAAGGTTGTCCGTTTGGAATTACCTCCCGCTGGGAAGGAGCACTCGCTTATTAGCCGGTTGGTCGACGGTCTTGTTCCTTTACTCGAAAACGCCAATGGCGGCGAGTCGCGTTTCAATTATCGGCAAATTGGAACAATTCTCGAAGATGTCATCGCCGGGATCGGCGGGCATCGGCTTTACATCGTACTTGATGAATGGGCACAGGTGCCTTTTTCCAGTCAACCCCATTTCGCCGAGTATTTGAAACGTTCGATCCTGGCGGTGCCGCAGATTTCCGTAAAGATTCTCGCTGTCAACTACCAATGCCAGTTTTCCGTTCGGCAAAACAGCGACATTATCGGTCTCGAGCGCGGTGCTGATATCCCGGATGTGATCGACATGGATCGTTATCTCATTTACGACGAAAAACGAGATTTCGTCGTCGATTTCTTTGCCCAGCTGCTGTACAACCACCTCGGTGTCGAATTAGGCTGGAAGCTTTCCGCCTCGCGAGAGGAAAAACGTCGGACGGTTGAATCCCTTTTTACGCAACAGCGTACCTTCATCGAACTGGTGCGTGCTGCGGAAGGCAACTGTCGGGATTTCTTGTGTATTTTCGGAAGGGCCTATTGGGACGAATTCCGCCACTCGTCTGATTCGCGTTCAATCAGCATTCCCAATATCGTCCGAGCTGCCGCATCCTGGTACGACACGGAAAAAGCTGCAACCATCAATACCGAGCCGGAGGCCAAAAAAACTCTCGAATTCCTGTTGAACAGCATTCTCAAGAACTATAAGTCACGAACCTTCCTGGTCGAGTCGAGTAAAGCAGAGCATCCCTTGCTGGGCCGTCTGTTAAACGAACGCGTGCTCCATCGTTTGAACGGTACCTATTCGCACGCAGACCGCCCCGGCATCCTGCACGATTTATTCACTATTGATTACGGCGCCTATGTCCGTTTTCGCGGAACTGTTAACCAGGTTCACGAAGAAGTTTTTTGGGAGGGAGAAGCGACGAAAGAACTTGATGTAATCCAGAAAGATCTCCTCGTCCCTGTCGACGACAAACGAAGCATTCGCAGAATTACTTTCGATCCCGACGGTCTCGAGGTTGCCGGTGATACGCCCGATAAAGCCAATTGAACTGCCTAAAAAGCTTTTGCCGCTCGACCAAAATGCCTTCGATTCACCGGGTTCCCACCGGAACTTTCTCCAGATACGCCGAAAAACTTGTCGGCCTCGTCTAGCCCGACGACCGCACCCGCCATCCCAACTCTATCTCGTTTACAGCAGCATCATGTCACCATCTGGTCCAACAAGGCCAGTGCCTTCTCGGCTTCGTCTGCTTTCAAGGGTTTGCCGTGATGGTTGGGATCGGCTTTCAGCAAGTCTTGCAAGGGATACCCCTTGACGGTGTTCGCCAAAATGACACTCGGTCTGCCTTTGGTCTGGGCGGCTTTCTCGAATGCGTTGAGGACGGCTTCGAGATCGTGGCCGTTGATTTCCTGAGCGAACCAGCCAAACGCTTCCCAGCGCGGTCCCTGAGGCCGGAGATCGAGAACTTCGGCTGTCGGTCCCGTTTGCTGGTAGCCGTTCTGATCGACGATGGCGACGAGGTTGTCGAGTTGGTATTTTTTCGCCGACATGGCTGCTTCCCATACCTGGCCTTCGTCGGTTTCGCCGTCGCCGAGCAGGACATAAACGCGATAGTCCTTTTTGTCCATCTTGGCTGCCAAGGCATGGCCGATGCCGATAGATAATCCCTGCCCTAAAGAACCGGTCGATGCTTCTACGCCTGGCAAGCGCCGCATGTTGGGGTGCCCCTCGAGCGGACTCCCCAGCTTTCGCAACGTCGGCAACTGATCGGCGGAAAAGTAGCCTGCCTCCGCCAGAACCGCATACAGCAGCGGCGCAGCATGCCCCTTGCTGAGAATAAAGCGGTCACGGTCGGGCCAATCGGGTTTCTTGGCGTCGTAGCGCATCATGCCGCCAAAAAAGAGGGCCGTGGCGATTTCGACCGCCGACAACGAACTGGTCGGGTGACCGGAGCCGGCCGCCGTGGTGCTCGTAATGATTTCCTTGCGAATGATTTTCGCCTTGGTTTTCAAATCTGCAATCGAGATGTCGGCCATATCACCTCCCGGTTGTAACCGGAGAAAAAATACGGACCGAAAGCGAAATCGGCAAAGGTTGCCTGGCATCCGGCCTGCGTTTTTTCAGCAGGCGTCGACTGGGACTTGACGCCGTCGTCATCCTCCCGGCATTGCCGAGCCGAGGCCCAGCGCCTATCCTGCCTGCAAAAGACGCTGTTGCTGGTATCCAACATCGAAGGCGGCTCACCATGTTCACCCTCAGTGCCTTTGCCGACGAAATCAGTCCCGATCCCGAAAAACAAATCGACATCTTAAAACAATGCGGGGTCAAGTTCATCGAGTTCCGCTCGATCCTGAACACGAACGTCCTCGACCTCAGCGACGATCAGATCAAGGACTTCAAGTCGCTGTTGGACAAAAACGGCATCGGCTTGAGTGCCATCGGCTCGCCGATCGGCAAGATCAAGATCAACGAACCGTTCGAGCCTCACTTGAAACGCTTTCGCCGGGCCATCGAATTGTGCAAGGTATTCGGCACGCGAAACATCCGCATTTTCAGCTACTATTTGCCGGAAAACGACACCTGGGACAAATGGCGCGATGAAGTCATGCAAAGGATGCAGACCAAAGCCGAAATCGCCGAGCAGGAAGGGGTCAGGCTGTTGCACGAAAACGAACACGGCATCTACGGCGACGACCCCAAGCGGGTTGTGGACGTCATGCAAACCGTTCTCGAGCAAAGCAAACTCGAACACTTCGCTGCCATCTATGATCCGGCCAATTACGTTTTCTGCGGCTACGATCCGCTCGAAGGCTGGCGCCTGACCAAACAATGGACGGTCCATTTCCATATCAAGGATTGGATCAAAGGCGAAAAGACGGCGCGGGTGGCGGGCGAAGGGCACGGCAAAATTCCCGAAATCATCAAAGACGCTGTCGCCGACGGCTACGATGGCTTTGCCACACTTGAACCCCATTTGCTCGGCGGCGGACCCACGGGCGGCGTCACCGGACCGGAACTCTTTCCCAAAGCAGTCGAAGCGTTCAAGAAGGTTTTGACCCAAGCCGGGGCACAATTCCAGTGAAAGACCTGCATACCGTCCACATCCGGGTCAACGACGCCGACACGGGCAAGCCGACTCCCGTCCGCATCGCTTTTTACGATTCCGAAGGAAACTACTACGCACCGTTCGGCAGACTGGCGAACTTCTCCACCAAAGATCACATCGACGTGGGCGGCAACGTTCTCTGGGATAACAAGAAGTTCGCCTACATCGACGGAACCTGCGAGATTCGCCTGCCGGCGGGTCGCCTGCTTGTGCAGATCAGCAAAGGACCGGAATATAAACCGATCGTTGAAGACGTATCGCTGCCCGCCGGCAAGCTGGCTTTGCGTTTCAACATCGAACGCTTTAGTCATCGGCGCGACGAGGGCTGGTATGCCGGCGATGCTCGCGCTCACGCTTTGACGCCTCATGCCGCCTGGCTCGAAGCGGCTGCCGAAGATCTGGCCGTCGCCAACCTCCTTGCCCGACCCATTCCATTGAACGGTTGCCGGGCGATTCCCAACATCATCGCCTTCAGTGGGCAATCGCCTTTGCTCGATGCTGATGGCCACCTTGTCGTCGTCAATACGCTCAATCGGCATCCTTTTCTCGGGGCGCTCGCACTGCTGAATTGCCATCGTGCCGTCTATCCGCTTGAATTCGGCGGTCCCGACGGCGCCGATGACTGGAGCCTTGCCGACTGGTGCGACCAATGCCATCGCAAAGGAGGGCTCGTTGTCTGGACTCCCGCGGAACACGATCCCTCCCGGTTTCGGTTCGGCGAACCGCTTGCCGACCTCGCGCTTGGTAAAGTCGACGCTTTTGAAATCGCCGGCTTGAGTCCTTCGTCTCTGGCTGCTCTGGAAACCTGGCAACACCTCCTTCAGGCTGGTCTGCGCGTTCCGCTGGCCGGCGCCAGCGGCAAGCAGAATAACCAAACCTTGCTTGGCAGCCTGCGTACCTGGGCAAGGTTGTTACCCGATCAGGAATTCAACTACCGCCACTGGATCGAAGCCGTCCGGGCCGGCAGAACGTTTATCAGCAACGGGCCGTTTATCGATTTCACCGCCAACGGCCTCGATCCGGGCAGTGAACTTTGTGTCCAGCAGGGAGAAACCGTCGCCATCCGCGTACGTGTCGAAAGTCCGATTCCCTTCGATCGGGTGGAAGCAGTCGCCAACGCTGAAGTTATCGCCTCGGCGAGCGCCGGCGATTCGCCATGCTCGGCCGAGTTGACTTTCGACTGGAGACCGACTTCCTCTGCCTGGCTTGCTGCACGTTGCACGTCTTCTGCTGTCGATTCTTTCACTCGGGGGTTTGCGCACACCTCGCCGATCTATGTGCAAGTTCAAGACGGCCCATTTGTCCCTGATCGACATGCCGTCGCCAAACTGCGCTCCGAACTCGAAGCATTGCTGGGATGGGCACAAAGCGAAGCCCGTTGTCCCACTGATCGGCAACGTCAAAACTTGTGCGAGATTTTTCGCGAGGCGCTGGCAAAGTTGGTTTAGGGGGTTCGTCGAACGACAGCGAACCATCGCTGCGTTCTCTGTCCGGTCAAATGCCGTTTGTCAACGTGAGGCGATGTGGCTGAGAGCAGGGGTTGCTAAAGGATCGGGAGGGAAGCGGAGCGAGTGGCGGGTGGAGTGGTTTGTCGGCCATTGGCAGGGAGCGAATCTGAAGTTGGGGGAGCCTCGGTTTGTTTGCGCGGGATCGAAAGCACAAACCGTGTCGGACAACCAGGGCGAGGTTCATAGCGAACATCGCCGTCGTGCACTCGTGCCAACTGCCACGCCGTCGAAAGACCCAAGCCTCTGCCTCGCCCGGCCGATCGACCGGAGTAGAACGGATCGAAAAGATGCTCGGCTTGGGCGAGGGTCGGTGAAATGCCGTTGTCTTCGACAACGAACTCGAGCACGTCCGGCTTGCAGCTATTGAGGCGAACGCTCACCCAGCCTCCTTCGGGTGCTGCCTCGATGGCGTTGCGGACGAGACAAGCCAAAGCGGTTCGGAGTATCTTGCCATCGGCATGGCACCACACGGGTGCCGACACGCCCGCCGTTTGTATTGCGATCCGTTTTTGACCGGCTTGTTCGGCAAAGCCGCTCACGACGTCGCGGATCAGTTCGCCTGCTTCCAATCGGGCTTTGACCGGCTGCGGCGGCCGTGCGAATTGTCGCAATTCCGTCAGGACGGCATGAATGCGCTCGGCCTGGCCGATGATTTTTTGCAAAGCCGCACGCTTGTCCGCGTCGGCCTCCCGATGCAGCAAGTATTGAGCCTGCCCGGAAATCACCGCAAGCGGGTTGTTGATTTCATGGCCGGCGCCGGCGGCAAACTCCGCCAAAGCATGCAACTTCATGGCCCGAAGCCGCTCTTCGTTGGTTTTCTTTCGTTCCCGAAACGCCGCGTGCAAGGCGTCGAGTTCCGCTTCGAGTTTTTCGACGATCGCCTGTCGTTGCAACCTGCGGTTTTCCAGTGCCAATTCCAACAAGCTCGGCAACAAGCCGACACTCGTGGGCGGTTGGAACTCGACCAATGCGATCTCGCAGGAGAAAACCTTCTCCACCAGCTCCGCCATGTCCGACCGGCTTAAACCCAATTGGCGGAGGTTGTCACCGATCGAGCCCCCGACCGACCAGCAAACGATTCGCTCTCGTTGTTCCACACCGGCGATCGCCAGTTGTACGATGCGAAAAAGCCGTTCGTCCAAGCCGTCACTATAAGCTTCGGCAAAATCGAGGTCGAGTTGGCTGACGACCGCAACCAGCCAATCGGGCAAACGCCAGCGTCGGCAGAGACGGCGCGTCAGGCTTTGAACATCGATCCCCCACTGCTTTACCTGGTAGTCGAGCGGCTTCGTGCGAAACTCCGGTGATTGCAGAGACGAGACGACGTGGTCCGGTTCGAGCGCTAACAAGGCCCACCAGCCGAGAGGCGCAAGCAGACCTGCTGCCCAAGCGGCCGACGGTTGGGAATATCCGGACCGGCTGGCCAGCCATTCCGCCAATCGCGCCAGGCGAACAAAATGGCGGTAGATCGGTTCCAAACCGTGTTGCCGCCAGTCGACAAAAGGCAGGCGATGTGCGAGGCAGGCTCGCTCGAGGACCGCTACTTGCTGAAGCCATTGAACGTAATTCGTACCGGCTGGGGCATCTTCGGTGAGAAGAAGAAGTGCTCCCGGATCGAGACGAAGCAACGGCCAGGCATCGGCGGAAAAGGATCGCGCCAGCGCGATCAGCGACGCAGCGCCGGGAGAAAGCCCAGGCACCTGAGCGGCTGCCAATGCAAGGGCCGGTGTCCTCACGTTAGCTCCTTTGGAGGCAAACAGGGAAATCCTGCATGCCGGTGCACAGAGATATGCAAAAGGCGAAAAGGCAAGCTGGTACACCTCACCTTTTCGCCATGGTGTTTCAACGAGCCATCAGGCCGATGTGGGCGTTACCGCAACTTCCATTTCGAGCTGAGCACACATCCGTTCGATCAGTTCTTCGATGACGAAGGGCTTGTGCATGAAGTCGTCCGCACCGGCCAGTTTCAATTCGTGAATCTTGTCTTCCTCGATCATGCCCGAAATGCACAAGATACGAACGTCTTCAAGCGCCGGATCGGAACGAACGCGATGGCAGACTTCTTTTCCGTTGATGTCGGGGAGCATGACGTCGAGGACGATCAGATCAGGCTGGTATTCTTTGACCATCATGCCCGCGTCGAAACCGTTGTGAGCGACACGGACTTCGAAGCGACCATCCTCTTCGAGGACTTTGGACATCAGCTCAACCAGTTCCAGGTCGTCGTCGACAAGCAGGACTTTGCGTTTGCCGCTTTCCAAAGAGTCAGTCGGAATCCCATTTTCTTTCATGAAGCGATAGAGGGATTCACGCGGGATTCTTCGAAATCTCGAGCCGGGCACGCGAAAGCCCTTCAGCTGGCCGTTGTCGAAGCAGCGAATGATGGTTTGTTGGCTGACTTTGCAGATTTTGGCAGCCTCGCCTGTGGTAAATACAGTTTTCATGCTTTCGTCCACCCCTTACTGGTCTGGGCCAGTTGTTTGGTTGTGGTTCCGGCCACGCCTCTCCGTAAGGCGTTGAGGGGAACCGAAATCCTCCATGACTTGCCTCTCGCCTATTCCTTGGCAAACACCCAAGCCAGGTTATCAGGCTTGTGGCGTCGAGTTTTACGTCGCGGGTGGGTGTCCCTCCCTGACTTCTCCTTTATTTCCGCAGTCGCGGATGGTTAAAGGATTGCCAATCCTGTCCATCTAGGTGGATTATAACTACCTTGCGGAACGTGTCAACGCGAATCGAATGGCAGCCAAAGTTGTAACTCGTTGAGCTGACAAGGCTTTCTGCGAGCGAGCAAACTTTTTTGCGCGATGTTGATTTTTTCCTAACTTGCAACTTTTCCCAAACCTTCGAGTTTTTCTTAAAGAACTCAATTTCACGAATCGACTTGCTTTCACTAATTTCGGCCGCCTGGAAGCCAGAATACGGTGGAAATTCCCCAACCGACGACGGTTGCTCATTGGCTGCCATTTTGTTCGCCATTCTGTTCCTCCTGGCGTTTGCGCCAGTTGGCTGCTTCCTTGATGATGGCTTCGTGTTGCTCGGTCCTCATTTGCGACAGCCGACGCAGACCGAACCGGCGTATTTCCAAAAGATCAAACAACGCCAGGCACATCATGGCGAAAATCATGATGAGTGCGCAAATCCAATAAATGCTGAGGAAATTAAGATAACGTCTTTGGGCGGCACGGGCAGCGGTAGCCTCGGCGTCGTTGGCGGCATCTTCTTCCGCTTGCCGCAATGTCGACGCACGATTATTCAGACCTGTCAAGTACGAACCTGCAATCATGGCGCCCAATGCCACCATCAGAACGCAGGTTGCCAGGCGGCGAGCGGATTGCCTGATTTGATAGCGCCTTTCGTCGGCATCGAGACCAGCTGGCACCCGCAACCGTCGCAGGTTCTTCCACTGTTTCCAGCCGAAATACCCGCCGAACACAACGACAAAGAGGATAATCGCCGAAGCAACGATGCTTTCCAGATGGATCACGACAACCTCTGCATGCGTTCAGCGCAGCGACTTCAACCAGACTTCCAGCACACGCGCCACTTCCGCCAGGGTCGCGCTGCTGCAATTTTCAGGAGTATCGCTGAGCCGGTGCCAATGCGTGTTCATGTAGTTGAAATCGATGATGTCGACTGTCGGAATGCCCGCGGCATTCAGCGCCAGATGGTCGTCGTTGATTTGTCCGCCCTGAACCGCGCGAAACGATCGGCAGCCTTCTCGTTGGGCGATCTGCCACAGCTCCTGCACGAGTTGGCCGGCCTGAATCCAGGAATTCATTTCGACGGCGAAATTGGGATTCTTGCCGGCGATCATGTCGAGCAGAACGGCGGCCTGATAGCGGTGCCGCGGACGATTCTTCCTGTATTCCCGAGCAAAGTGCTGCGACCCGAAGAAATATTTGTCGGTTTCTGGGTCGAAGATCATTTCTTCGCCGTCGAAGATCACGAAATCGACGCCGACGTTCAACTTCCAGTTCTTGATGTGATGGGCGAATTCCATGAGCAGTGCGACGCCCGAACCGCCATCATTGGCGCTGACAAAAGGCTTGAACCAGTCGCGCCGCTCCGGTTCCTGGTCGGCGATGGGACGCGTGTCATAATGGCAACAAACAATGACGCGTTTTGTGGCGCGTGGATGCCAGGTGATGACCATGTTGGCCATCGGAATCCGGTCTTTGGGCCGACTCGTCTGGACAGCGGTGAATGGTTGCAACGTGACGCTGGCGCCGAATTTTTCGAAATGGCGCTTGAGAAGTTGTTGTTGTTTTTTCATGCCATCGCTGCCGCTGATCCGCGGCCCGATGGCGCAAATCTGCTTCAGATAGTTCATGGCCCGGTCGGCATCAAAGTCTCGAACGCGGTCGACAGCGAAACCGCCCTGTTCCTGCTCTTCCGCCTGGGCTGCGTTTTCTTTCGGCGAAGAGGCACTTTTGCCGTGGTGCAGCGACCACAAAAACCAGCTCAATGAGCCGATGACGATCACCACGGTCGATGTGCTCACGAAGAATCGCATGATATCATCCTGTCCCGGGAGCCAGGGATTATTCTAACCCGACATGCCCCCCAGTTCGAGAAAAGAATCGAGAAGACGAACCGCCAGCGGCCCTGGTGGCATCGTCGTAAGCGTCAGCGGAGAAAATGCGGAACCTGGCTCGTCATTCTTTGGCCGATAGCGGATGCCCTCTTTTGGCACCGCCGGGTGCGAACAACAACAATCCCATTCCTTCGGGTCGCGGTTCGACGTCCGCCGGAAGCGACATAGCCTGCACGCCGTGCCGCGGTACGATCCGCACCAGGTTGCAGCACCATGCCTTGCCGATCGTGATTTTGTCGCCGGTGAGCGAGACCAGAGGGATGGCAGCTTCGATTTGCCATCGTCCTGGTTGGCTGTCGACGGCCACAAACCAGCGTGGGTTCCAGTTGCGGTCGCCCCAGCAGTCTTCGAAAACGCAGCCTCGCTGGTCGACCGCCAGATGGAAGTAGGTCGAATAATCCCTGTCGACGTCGATGAAGAAGCTGACGCGGTCGAAGTCGCTCAGGTCCTGGTCGTGTTGGCGGGGTTTCACCGGCGGCACGAAAGCCTGCGCGGGATGCTGACATCGTAACGCCAGGTAGAGAAAATCGTCATCATAGGCCAGCCAGGCGTCCGTGCGATACTTGTCGGGCGTGGCTCCGGCGGCATGACGAAATTCGATCGCAGGCAGGTCTTTCCAGCAAGGATCGTCGAATTTGCCATCGAGGAAAGGACGGGTTGCCGTCTGCCGGCAAAAGGCGACCGGTTTTGGCGGCCGACCATGTCGTTGTCGAAGCCATTCTTCCGCTCTGGCGGCTGCTCGCCAAGGGCCGCGATATTCTTTCATGAATCGAGCGTTCCATTCGCGAGCTTCCTCGAATTTGCCCAAATGTCGTCGAGCAGCGTTCATACAAAAATGGATCGAGGGATCGCCTGCCTCGAGCGGACCAAATGCTGCCAGTCGAGCGCCGATTTCGAGGCAACCTTCGTACCATCGGCGCGTTTCCGCGCGGTTGCCCAGAAGCGTTAATTGCTGGACGCCAACGCCCTCGGCCACACCGCCTTTGCTTTCAATTTTCAACTGATTTGTCGTGATTCGCGTCGGCTCCTTGGACCGAAAACCGAAATTCGTCACCATGACGAACTGGCCAAGCTCATGGCGGCGGCGTGCTTCGCTGCTGCTGTTGTAGCGCACCAACCAGCGGTAGGCGTCAGCCGCCCGGGGGTGACCCGGATATTTATCGACTAGTAACAAGAAGACTTCCCGCGCCAGTGTCCATTGGCCCAGTTCGACATAGCGTTTGCCGATGGCGAAGGCGGCTTCGCTCGCTTGCTGGTCGGGAAGCTGTTCAAAGGCCGGCCCCAGTTGGGCCAACATCTTTTGCGGATCGGCGAGTTGGGCAACCGGGTGGTCCGCCAGTGCTTGCAGATTCCGGCGCTGGCGAATGCTTTTGGCGATCCCTTGCGATAGTTCCGTCAGAGGCGCGATGTCACGTCGAGCGGTTCCGCCCGGTGCCAAACGCGTTCCTTCCATCAGATCACGGTGTTTGTCCGCCCCAGCCAGCCTGCTGTCGAGCAAGCGGAAATAACGTATTCGCTTCGGCACTGATCCGCCTGACAAGCTGAAAGCCTCCGCCGTGTAATCTCGGTACGTCGCTCCGAGGCGAAGAGAAATCTGTTCGGGATCGAGCGAAACATGAGCACCGTCGGCTTGATGCCACAAGCCGTAGAGTTTGGTCGGCTTGCAGAGGGGCAACTGCAAGCCGTCTATTTGTTCGGGAAACACATTGGGGTCGGCAGCCTTGCTGAAAGCGCTATGAAGAGCTTCCGCAACCAGGGCTGCTGTCGAAGAACGACTTTGGGCTGGATCGGGATGATCCGTAACGATGACAGAGGGTTGCCACATCCTCAGAGCGAGGACGATCTGTCGCAGGTATTCTTCTGCCGCTCGGTCGGCATGCGAGCGATCCCAGGCACGCATCAGAGTCGACTTGTCTGATTTTTCCAGGTACAAAGGCAATGGAAACTGCCAAAGCATTTCCGCCGTGGTGGCCCCGGAGGCGACGAAAGCCGCAGACCATCGTTCACCGGCTCGAGCCTGGTCGAGTCGCGCGGAGGAGGGATCGGGAGCATGCATGCACAGACCAACGGCCAGGTATCCTTGATCGCCGCCCAGATGGGCGACCGTCTCGAGCGGGGCGGTTTCTGGTTTTGCGTGAACGAAGAGCAAAGCTGCTTTCATTCCGCCGCGCCGTTGCACTTGCCAGGTTTGGCCGCCGTCGCGTGTGGCCAGGATCACTCCCATGGCACCGGCCGCCCAACCGGTCTTTTCGTCGTGAAAATAAATGCAGTGCAGAGGCAATGGCTGGCCGGTTTTCCGCACTTGCCAGGTGCGGCCGAAATCGCTGCTGTGAAATAGGACCGACCCAGGCCGACCAGCAATCCACAGATGCCGACCGTGTCCATGCACCGCATGAAAGTCCAGGTTGGTGCGCCAGTTTTCCGGGAGTTTCAAGTCCGCGTATCCCCAGCGCGAACCGCCCGTGTCACTGAGGAGCACCAAACCTCCCTGTCCGACGGCGATCGCGTCCTTGCCTTGTACATGCAAGCCGCATAACGACCTGCCTCCCAGTTCATCCACGTCGGCGGCACCAACCAGTCCCCGGCGTATCGTCGCCAGCTGGCTCCAGCGCCCGACCAAGGCCCCGGTTTCCTTGTCCGTGAATTGTCCGGCCAGCCAGCCCGCGGAACGAGGTCCAGGCACTGGCCTCCAGGTTTGGCCGCCGTCGTCCGTGCGAAAAATGCCCGACGGAAATCGCTCGCTTCCGTCTCCCAGCAAATAGCCCACGCGATCGTCCACCATGCGGACCGCGTTCAGTCCGGGAAACGAATTGATATGAAGCTGTTTCCATTTGATGCCGCCGTCGTTGGTGAAAAGCACGACACCGCGACTGCCCGCGTCGTAGGGCAACTCGACACGTCCCACGACCCATCCGGTATAGGGTGTCAGAAAGTGCACCGACCGCAGCGATGCGCGGACTCCCGTCGGCTGGCGTTCCCAATTCTTGCCGCCATCGATCGTGTGCCAGATGACCCCCTCATCGCCTACCGCCCATCCTTCCGACTTGTCGACAAACTGGATGGCATGGATGGTAGCGTCGTTGAAATGTCGCTGTTCGCTTGCATACCCGAGACTGGACAGCGACAAACTGAGCGCTATGGAGAGAGAAAGGATTCGCATCGTTGGCCTCTTGCTTGTTCCAATTGGAAAACCAGGCCATCTCCGTCGGCCAGGTAAATGCCTGCCGACTAGGGGGAACCCGGCTGAAGAATGGGTGCATTCAATCAAACAACCAAAACCGCACGATACAGAAGAATGCAGTGATCGCATCGCGAAAACCGATCTTCTTGCCTTCTTCGTAGGTTCTCCCGGAGTAGCTGATCGGAATCTCATAGATTCGCCAGGTGGGATTGCGATGCTTGGCCACTTTGGCGGTGATTTCCGGCTCAAAACCAAAGCGGTTGGACTTCAGCTGAATGTCCTGGAGAACCTCCCGGCGAAAGACCTTATAGCAGGTCTCCATATCGGTCAGGTTGAGATTGGTGAACATGTTCGACAGAGTCGTCAGCACCTTGTTGGCGACATAGTGCCAGAAGTAGAGCACGCGATGGCTGTCGCCGATGAATCGCGAACCAAAGACAACGTCGGCACGATTGTCGACGATCGGTTGAATCAAACGAGGGTATTCGCCCGGATCGTATTCGAGGTCCGCATCCTGCACGATCACGATATCGCCGGTCACATGTTTGAAGCCTTCGCGAAGTGCGGCTCCTTTGCCTTGGTTGTAGGGCTGGTAAAGGACTCGGATGCCTTCGTTCTTTTTTTCGATTTCTTGCAAAATCTCCCTGGTCCCATCGGTGCTGCAGTCGTCCACAAAGATGATTTCCTTCGGAATGGGGACTTCCTGCACGCGGCGCAGGATTTCGCGAATCCAGGGCTTCTCGTTATAGACGGGTATGACCACCGATAACTTGAACCCTTTGGGCAGGGGATAGATACCAAGTTGCCGGCACGCCGCCGGTCCAAGCAACCGACGCAGCACTTCGAAACGATCTTCCGGAGATTCCGACACGCGATCGATCAACTGTTCCCATTCGTTCAAGGTCACACTTGCCATAATCCATCCATTATTAGTGTAGCACGAAGACTTTCGAGGCGAGACCCGGTGCAAGCGCCTGGATTCTGTCGAGGATGGCGGCACGGGTCAAGATGAAGTGACAACCGGATCAAACTGGGGAAAGTAGGCGGAGGGGCCCAACGTCGGGCATGACAAAAATCGTTCCGGCACGCAGCAGGTGATTGCAAAGCGGTCGGCAATCCATTAAAAAAGCCGAATATGTCGATCCGGCTGTAGCCGGATGCCCCCTTTGTTTCAAGGAGTTGCCACCATGTTGTGCAGCCTGAGTCCCGTTCGTATGGGTGTTGCCGCCTTGCTGGTGTTCGCCACGGCCATGCTTGTCAGTGTGCCGTCCGCGGACGCGCAAAAGAAAATCAAGGAACCGGACGTCATCTACGTCCCCCACGCCGCAGGATGTCGTCGACAAAATGCTCGAAGTTGCCAAGGTCACCAAAAACGACATCGTCTACGACCTGGGCTGCGGCGATGGCCGCATCGTCGTTACCGCTGCCAAGAAATTCGGCTGCAAAGCCTATGGCTTCGACGTCGATCCGAAGCGCATCAAAGAGTCTTTGGATAATGTCAAGAAAAACCGGGTCGAACAACTGGTCACGATCAAACAGCAAGACATTTTCACGCTCGATCTCAGCAAGGCCAGCGTTGTTACCTTGTACCTTTTGCCCAGCTTGAATGTGAAACTGATTCCTCAGCTGAAAAAGCTGAAACCCGGATCACGAATCGTATCCCACGATTTTGACATGGCCGGAGTCGAACCAGACGAAGGATTCCCCATCACCATGAAGTCGAACGGAATCGAACACATGATCTACCGCTGGACAGCGCCGATCAAAGTCAAAAAAGAAGAATAACGAGCATCCTTCCCTGCCGTCGGTGAAAGCATACTCTTTCACCGACGGCTGAATCGACCGCCACCCGCTAGTCGGAATCGCCTCCGCGTTCCATAAAACCCTTCCTGGTCTCGTGGCATCTCTGGCTGCTCCGCATTACAATATCTTGAAAGCTTGACACGGTATTGGTGCTGTCCCGGAGAAAGTGGGAGTAGGAGAAATCATGGTCGAAACCGCCAAACAGATTTCGGTGTTTCTGGAGAACAAGCCGGGTCGCTTGGCCAATGTCTTGTCTGCGATGGAGAAAGAGAAAGTCAACATTACCGGCTTGACGGTAATGGACAGTCACGAGCACAGCGTGCTGCGCATGGTTCCCAGCGACGTGGACGGAGCCAGGAAAGTGCTCAAATCGTTGAACGCTCCCTTCACGGAGTCGGATGTGCTGCTCGTCGAGTTGCGGAATCAACCAGGAGCGTTGGCCCACGTGTGCGAGATCCTTGCCGCTGACCACATCAATATCGACCATTGTTACGCCAGTGCCGGTGGCCGAAACGGCCGAAC
The DNA here is from genome assembly GCA_026004675.1 of Gemmatales bacterium. Lineage (GTDB taxonomy): Bacteria > Planctomycetota > Planctomycetia > Gemmatales > Gemmataceae > BPJP01. The sequence continues at coordinate 5,083 of BPJP01000010.1, read as the reverse complement.
CTATGGCATTTTCAAGGTGTCGAACACGGCCAAGGCCATCAAGCTGCTGGATAAACCGACGCCGCCCAAAGCCCGATTCCAGCGCAAACCAATGCCCCGTCGCTGATCGAAAGTGCCGCTGACGTGACGAAATATATTCGACCATCGATTCAGGCCATGGCGGGCTACACGCCTGGCGAACAGCCACGCGACGGAAACTATATCAAGCTGAACACGAATGAGAACCCTTATCCGCCGTCGCCTCGGGCCTTGGCTGCCATTCGCGAATGTGCTGCCGATGATCGGCTGCGCCGCTATCCCGACCCGCTGGGGACCGCCTTTCGTCAGGCCGCGAGTCGCGTCCTTGACGTCGATCCGGATGCGATCCTGATCGGCAACGGCTCGGACGATATTCTCACGATCACGACCCGAGCTTTCGTGCCGGAAGGCGGTACAATGGCCGCCCCGACGCCAAGCTATATCCTTTATCGGACTCTGGCTCAGATTCAGGGAGCATCGCTCGAGGAAATCCCTTTTTCGGATACATGGCAACCCCCCTCTCCGTGGCCAGCGGCAGATGCGAATCTATCCGTGCTGCCAAACCCGAACTCACCCACTGGAACGATGGTCTCCCTTTCCAACCTGAAACGGCTGGCTTGCGAGTGCAACGGTCCTTTGATTATCGACGAAGCTTATGCTGACTTCGCGGAATACAACGCCCTGACGCTACTGGCTGAGCACAAGAACGTCGTCATCACACGTACTCTAAGCAAGTCGTACGCACTGGCCGGCATTCGCTTTGGTTTCGCGATCGCTGATCCGGCCCTGGTCCGCGAATTCACCAAAGTCAAAGATTCCTACAATTGCGACATGATAAGCCTGGCCGCTGCGACCGCTGCCATCGAAGACCAGGCTTACATGCGGGAAATCCGACGAAAGATCATCGCCACGCGAGAGAGACTCTTCCAAGAACTTGTTCATCTCGGCTTCGAAGTCTTGCCGAGCCAGGCGAATTTCCTTTGGTGCCGATCAAGAAAACAGCCTGTCAAACCGCTTTATGAAGAATTGAAACGCCGATTGATTCTCGTTCGCTATATGCATTTCGAAGGTTATGGCGACGGATTACGGATCACGGTGGGTACCGACGATGAGTGCGACCGCCTGTTGGCGGAACTTCGAAAAATCGTTTGATCGACAGAGAGCACCTGCCCGGATGAGGCGCCGCTGGCAAGAGGCGAGCCGCCAAACCTCTCGCAGGTCACGAGCCGAAAACTTCATGAATGATTTGCCCGCCATTTACGGTGACCAGTTCTCTGCGGTTGTTATGGCTGAAAAAGAGCCGCTTCTGATGGATGCCGAAGGCGTGCAAGATCGTGGCATGAAGATCATTAGGATGAATAGGGCGTTCGATCGCTGCGTAGCCGACAGGATCGGTGGCACCGATCACCTGGCCGCCCTTTACGCCTCCGCCGGCCAGCCACATGGAATAACCCGAAGGCGAATGATTTCGCCCTGGGGTCGGGCCAGGATTTTCCGCAGTGGGAGTCCGGCCGAATTCGCCTCCCCATACGACAAGCGTCCTTTCGAGAAGACCGGTGCGTTTCAGATCGCGCAGCAGGCCGGCGATCGGTTTGTCGGTTTTTTTCGCTTGCGGATCGTGGTTTTTGCGGAGGTTGCCATGCGCGTCCCACCCGCCTGAACGAATCTGCACAAAGCGTACGCCCCGCTCCACCAGACGTCGTGCCAGGAGGCAGTAGGTTCCAAACTCGTTGGTGTCCTTGTCACCGATGCCGTAGAGTTGCTTCGTCTCTCTGGTTTCCTTGCTCAAGTCGAAAGCTTCGGGTGCCGCGGACTGCATGCGATAAGCCAGTTCGTACGATTGGATGCGGGCTTCCAGATCGGAACCACCAAGGTAAGTGTCGTGGTGACGCCGGTTCAATTCGGCGATGAACTCGAGCTGAGCCAGTCTGCGGTTCGCAGTCGTGCTAGTTGGCATCGTGAGATTGGGAATGCCAGTGGCTTGGGCAACGGTTGCCTGGTATTGCGCTGGCAAAAAACCAGAGGACCAACCGGCTCTTCGATTACTTCGTCCCGCCAGCAACACCACGAATCCAGGCAGGTTTTTGTTGTCGCTGCCGAGCCCGTAATAAATCCATGATCCGAGGCTGGGTCGATCGCCGATTGGGGTTCCGGTCAACGCCATATATTCGGCCGGCGCATGAATGGGACTGTTGTGCCGGCAACTTCGGAGCACGCAGATATCGTCGATGCATTGGCCGATCTCCGGGAAAATCTCGGAAACCGGAATCCCACTTTGGCCGTGCCGTTTGAATTGGTACGGCGATGCGTAAAGGTTCGTAAGCGGCGCCCTGGCAATACGAGGTATATCTTTGGCGATGCTTTCGGGAACATCCTTGCCGTTCAACCTGGCGAGCAGAGGCTTGGGATCAAACGTGTCGACCTGGCTAGGTCCCCCCTCCCATAAAGAGCAGGATGACGCTCTTGGTCTTGCCATCTAATCGGGCGGGGTCCAGCTTCCCGTCTTCGGTTTCGGCGAAAAGTCTGCCTTCGTCGGCAAGAATTCCCATCAAAGCCAAGCTACCGAAACCCAAACCCGCTCGTTGCAGCATTTCTCGGCGGGTAAGAAGCGGTGGGCCATAATTCCCGCAATCCTGATTGGCTCGCATGGTCGACCTCGAGAAGGCAAGCGGCTCTGTCACGATATTTTAATGGCTTCCCCGTGCTCGCTGCAACCACTTGCCGAACTTGGAACGTTGCTCAAAACTTAGCGCAGGTGACTGGCGAACCAGCCGACCGAATCAGCCGGAAAACCTTGTTGGATTCGAAGCCGATCGGCGTGTTGCTTTCGACGATAGGCTTGCCATGCCTCCCGATAGAGAGAACGCAGTTCTTTGTCCGCTACCAGGCGATTGAGTGCATCAATGGTGCCGGACAAGAGCACGGGGGTTGGGGCCAGCTCGGCGACAACGTCGCTCAGAGTGCCCGCGGTTAATGCCCCCGGTACGATCACGTCGTGGGGCAGATAGCAGAACGGGCTGTGCAGCAGGGACTCGAAACCGCTCAACCCACCGTGAACATGCACTGCCCGGATATCGTCTTCGTAGAGGGCAGCCAAAAGAGCGACGAGGCCACCCAACGGTTCCGATTGCCTGGGGAGCTCCAAGTCGAGAGGCACAGCGAATTCGGTATCGGCGGAATTGGGAGGTGAAAAAGAATCACCCCACAAGGCCATTCTCTTGGCGTCGATGTCCGGGCGATGGCGAAGAAAACGCAAGAGCGAACGAAGGTCCTGCAAACGCGAGCCAACCAGCGTTTGTCCGAGCATCCATTCGGTGGAAGAAATCCAGGTAGCCTCGCTGCGTCGCCCGCGTTTTTCCCCGGGACTCGTCTCGCCGGTTCCACGCAAGTCGGGCAGGCAAACAGCCACACCGGCGGCAAGCAATCCGGCGATTTCCTTGGATCGTTTTTGCAAAAATGCTTCCTTGCCGTCTTGTGCAAAAGCGACCACCACCGGCGGTCTTTCGACGCTGGTCGGTTTCAGAAGCAACACGGGCAGGAAGATGTTGCGGTCCGACTTTAGCAGTAGCCTTTCGTTATGGAAGCCTTGATGTTTTTCGGTCGTTGCCATCACGGTCTGCAAACCGACAGGTGCGATCTCGCCCAGCAGTTGCCGCCAGTCGTCTTGTAGCTGCCTGCGGCGAGCCTGAGCATTTTCCAGGAGATCGAGCTTGAGGCGAATACGGTTGTGCTGCTTCTGCGCCAATTGTGCCGCCAATCGGTGAATCGGTTGGGGTTGGACCTGCTCGTTGAAGCAAAGCAGTTCCGCCTCAGGACGTCGGCCACGGTATTCTTCCGCTGGCATCTTGATGCCGAACCATTTCTCGAAAATCGGGTAGATGGCCTTGCGATGAATGGGACCGATCTGATTGCAGTGCGTGGCCGCAGGCGGACGCAGACGCACGTTCCCCTTGCCATGCACAGCAGCGAGATGGTCCGGCACCCGGTAGAAATCGTTGTATACCCGTTGAAAGAATCGCCACACAGGGTCGTTGTCCTTGTCCCAGGCGAATTCATGAGCGTAGATCAGTTTTCGCGGTGCGCTGGCTGCGTCGATCACCCAGGGAAAGAAACCGTCGCGGGCAGAAAGCCGGAGGTTTCGTGTCGACTCCCAACTGCCGATCCCAGAATAAAAGAATCGCTCCAACGGATCCTTCGCTGGGGGCTGCAAGGCGTCGCGGGTCGCCCGGCCGAAATTGAAAGGAACGAGGCAACTGATACGTGAATCGAGAGCGGCTGTGACAGCTGCCGGATCAGCGCCGCCTGCCACCGCTCCCAACAGGATCAGTTTCGACTTGTCAACATCGTCACGCTGAGCTAACAGATCGATTCCCCTCATCAGGTCCCAGACCATCCAGCCGATCAAACTTTCGCCCAGGACATGCAACTGCATGCCGACGTTATAACGGAAATAGTAATCCTGTCGGCTGACGCGAAACGTTTTGGGATAAGACGTTTTGTCGCGGAAGGGATGCTGTCGGCGTTCGCCGTGGCCCAATTGGTCCATGATTAAAACGACACATCCCTGGCGTGCCCAGTTCATGCCCATATCCTGGAGTTCGGGATGCGTCTTCGGATTGTGATGACTATGGCAGATCAGAATACCGGGCCGTTTGGTTTCTCCCTGGTCAAATCTTTTAGCCGGTTCATACAAATTGGCCGAGACCAGCAACCCCGGACGGCTTTCAAAGACCACATTCCTGATCCGGAACCCATCGCCTTCGATGGACCCGGTCACACGGGGATGGAGGGCATTTCTGGCGGGAAAAGAGCCGAGGGACTGTCGCAAGGCCGCGAGTCGGCGATCGCGAAAAGCCTCCCAGTCGCTTCGCGATCGGATTTGCCGCCATATTTTCAAGTGCTGACGATTGGCCGCCCGCAGGCGGCGCAAGACATCCTCCGCCAGCATCTCGCGCAAAGCTTTCGCTTTGGTTTCTTCTTCCACCACACGCGAAGAAAGCCGGCGAATGGTTTCGTCGTTTCCCCAAGCGCATGACGCAATCAACAGAAAAGACAGCACGCAAAC
>BPJP01000009.1 GCA_026004675.1 Gemmatales bacterium | reverse complement strand
CGTACCGATTCCTTGCACGATCAACGGTAAAATCACCGAGCCAGAAGGCGATCAATGGTGTTTCAGAGCTTCCAAGGGAAAACCGATTGTTGTCGAAGTCGAGGCACGTCGGCTAGGCTCGCCGCTCGATTCGACCCTTGAAGTGTTGGATGAAGCGGGGCAGCCGATACGGCGTGCGATGCTGCGTGCGGTCGCTCAGACCAGTCTTGAGGTGGACATGGAAGGGCAATTCGATTCGTATACCGAAAACGTTTGCTTCGAGGATTACACCGGTTTCGAATTCAACGATTTCGTTTACGTCGGGTCGGAATTGGTTCGCATTCGTTCTTTGCCCAACCACCCGAACGATCGCTGCCGCTTATACGCCACGGATGGCAAGCGCACGGCATACCTGGGAACGACCCCGACCCATCACGCCCGAACGGGTGTTCCCGTCTACAAGGTCTTGATCGAACCTCCTGACAAACAATTGGAGCCGACCGGCTTTCCCTCACTTTCCGGTTTTCTATTACAACGATGATGGCGGTCCCGGCTTTGGGCAGGATTCACGAATTGTCTTCGACCCCGCCGCGTGACGGCGTTTATAAGGTGAGCATTTGTGATGCCTGCCGCCGTTTCGGAGACGCATACGCATATCGATTGACGTTTCGACCGGCAAAAACCTGACTTTGCTCTGCAAGCGCGCGATACCGTCGTCCTCTCCAACGGCCCGCAAGGTCCGGTCTTTGCATTCAAGGTTCAGGCCATTCGCCAAGACGAATTCTATGGCCCGATTGAAATCAACGTCACAGGTGGTTGCCCTGGGGTAAACGTCTTCGGCACGTCGATCGCTGCTCATGATGACCACGCCATCGTCGTCGTGACTGGGCCGCCAGTAAAAGACCACGCCTGGTTGTTCACCGTTCGGCAGCGGCCACGATTGGACCATAGTCGGCCGAGCCACCATCTCCGGTCAAACCGTCGAACGAAGCTGCACTCTTTCGCCGCCTCAAGCGCCACCGGCCAGCAGGTTATCCTTGACGATCGACCGGACCCGACTTCAACTGCTACCTGAAGGTCGCGATTCGATCAGGGTAAACGTGCAGCGTCCTAATGGGCTCAGTGGCGAAGTCCAAATCGAAGTGCATGGGTTGCCACCCGGGCGTCAACCTGCCTGAAGTCGGACCAGCCGGAATTCGGATTCCACAAAACGAGTACGAGCGAACACTTGTGTTTCGCGCCGATCGAAAGGGCGCCGCGAAGCCACCAGCCGATTGTCATTGTCGCGAAAGGAAGCGACAATTCGAGCGCCGCCGCTGTCCTTGTTTTGAAGGTGGACAGTCAAAAGTAATGCCGTTTGCAGCTGACAGCGCCATTGTCCGGACCCTGTGTTCGGTTTGCCCGCGCGGACTTCAAACCATTAAGCGAACAATAGCCGCAGGTTGGAAAATATCTGGCGGCATCACCCCGGCACTGGTCGTGGGTGATTCGAGAAGGGGGGATCCGCGCGCAGGCATGTGCGGTGGTGGACTGATGGACCTATAGCCGGTTCAAGTCAGTCGCCTCGATGGCTGGACGAAAGACGAAACGGTCGCTTAGCGGACCTCTTTTGAACGACTTCCCAGACATCCACCTCATGTCCGGATTCGACCAGGTCGAAGTCCCACCTCGCCAATAATCGTTCGAGAATGGCCAACTCAACAGGCTGGAGATCGAGTAAGGCTTTGCATACGATGATTTTTTCGGAGGCACGAACCTCAGACTTCGAAATAACCGACGCGACCAACGCCGGTGTATATTGCTCACTCATTGCAAAATGGAGATTGAATCGCGGGAGTTTTCGCGAATGGATGAGAGCCGCAGGAGCCTCAGGAGTAAAAACCGCAACTTCTTGCGCTTCGAAACACCATCGATTGATCATCGCAAGGGTTTCGTTCATACGCGCTAATCTCCAAGGCGGTGCTGTGTCAAGCATCATGTCGGCAGCGAACGTCGTTTTTTCCGAAGGCGCGCAGGGTTAACGGCTGTCCTCGAACGCATCGGCAAAGAAACGATGGGTTCGCTTGTACGATCTGTCCTGCTTTACTCAAATGAACTCCAGTAACTCCCGCCAAAACGGTGCACGACACAACGAGAAGGCCGACTGCGCCCCAGGCCGGGACAGGTGCCGAAAACCGACGCCCAGTCTCGGTCCAGGCGGCATCCAGTAAGATGATTGCAAGAACAACCAAGGGGAGTGAGACTGCTGTCAAATTACAAGGAATTGTGCGACCTACAAAATAGACAAGCTGCCCAACTCCTAATACGGACGAGGCAATCGCTATTAGGATTGTTTTGTTGAGCTTAAGAGGCGGGTCCGACCGAGTCGCAATCGTGACCGCAAGCGTCAAAACGCCAACGGCGGGCAACGCGAGAGGAAGCCAGAGAACGAGGAGCCGATCGTAGCTTTTGATCCAATCAGTTGCCTGTGACATACAGAGGACCTGCTGTGCATAAATATCGAAGCGCGGCCAACTCCCTGAGAGCAATCGAATGATCAGCGCAACCGCTCCTAATGCAAACACCGGAGTAAGACCAACCAATAGACCTTCGCGAATTGCCCGCAGTTTTCGATGGCCTTCTGCAAGCGCATGCGCGACCGAGTACGCGACATGCGTAGTAGTTGCCCAGATTGCCGTCTCTAGGCTCCACACACTCGCAAAGAATAACATGCCGATCGTCAACGGTGAGCGAGACCGGTTGGCGGGTAGAAGAGCAAGCGACAAGCAACACGACCATCGGTGGAAAGAAACGGAAGCCTCCCATCGATGGCCAACTATTTACGCTCGACGGGAATAAGTGATGAATCGCGATAAAAACGAGCGCCGCCAACGCGGCAAAAAGAACTCTTCGCCGTACCGAACAGACGACGACTAGCAAGGCCGAAAGGTAGGTGGCAATCGTTAAAATCGAAACAAGCGTCGCCGCAGAGGTGTAGGTCAGGTTGGCAACCTGAAGACCCGGAAGTAGGGTGAATAAAAGGTAGTTAAGCCCGTACTGACAATGAACCGTAACCAGCGGCACTCTCCCGTGGAGAACCGCATTCGCCGGCCCAAGGTACGTACTGTAGTGAAGCCAGCAGAAATGCTGGTCAATTGCGAAGTTCGAAACGGCGAGAACAGCGCCGATTAAGCAGATGCAGATTCTCTCCGCGAAACGGTGTTGAAACCAATTTCGTAAAAATAGCGACACACAACTAATTACACTGATGGCCATCCCGGCGAAACAACCAAAGCGGAAAGAACGCTGGGACCAGTAATCAGTCAAGAGTGAGGACGCCGTCTCGTCAATGCATAACGTCGCGACCAAAAAGGAGGCTGGAAACAGTATCGCCAATACTCGATTGATTCGAGCAATAGAGTAGGGCGCCCATTTTTTGCTCCATCGTTGCGCCGTCGACGACAAAAGGCACAGAATGGGCCGCTACATGGAGAACTGTCACGATGAAACGTACCGAGGCAGCGCTTCTCGCGTGAGGCTCAAGCAGGATTGCAGCAGCGATTCCCAACAAGATAAATTGGATCAGGAGGACAAATTCCCGAACTACTAGGTCTTGTTTTTTGAGGTAACAATACCAACTAGAGAGAAGGACAGGGACAATCGAGAAGAGGCCGCAATATGCAAGTAAGTCATGCGTTTTCGAATGTCCAATTGTCACTGATATGTTAAAGAAATGATAGACGGCGAGTGCGGCTGTGGTGGCGGACAGATAAATAAAATACTCGATATCCGACAACAACGGAGTCTCTTGCGACCTAATGTTCAACTGGAAATGACGAGTGGAAACAACTGGTAATCCCATATTCGCCCCGATTTAAAGAATAGCCGCTGTCTTCTTTGACATGCAGAGTCGATAGCTTCGCACATCCTTAGAGTTTGTTATCAAAGGCAACGCTGTTCATTGTCGGCGATGCAAGAATTGAGTAATGAGTAAAAAATGAAAAGTGACGCCCGCCATGATCCCTATTTCCGCGATCGTGTGCGGTACCGGGTAGCCGACCAATACCGGGATCAAGCTTCCGAACAAGAGAAACAAGACAGCAAACCCAACGTGTCGACTCTCCGGTACCAATCTGATCGGAAACGCAAAGAGTCCCATCATCACCAAGGCCATCGGCGTCCACGGTCCTTGGCGCAATCCCTGGGCGTCCAGTCTTTCTGTCGCCTGGATGACTTGGCTCTTTACGATATTTCCAACAGTGGGCGATGTGAGCAAGTCCAGGCTGGATGGGGAACGGCGCACGCCATAGAGCCATGCAAGATTCTTCACGAGTGCGACAGGTTTGTAGTATGCCATCGCAACGATGCAGTCCCACGGACGCCGACAGAATGTATCGATCAGCAGATCGCGAACGGCTCGATCATATGGTGTCCAGCGCATGCCGGTGAAACGGGGACTTTTTCCGCCCCATCGCCTCCCAGTCTGCATCTCTTCCCCATGCGCCACCAGATATTTTCCGGTGGCGCGAATAATACTCGCATCGTCGAGCTGAATCTGGAAATCTCGGGCAAGCCGCGGATGAAACGCCAAGCCGGAAAAGATATTGTGCCAGGTGACGCGGGTCATGATCTGCTCGCCGCGCTTGTATTCTTCTGGAAAAGCAGTGGATCGGTAAAGGCAAAGGCCGAGATATCCTGCCATAAGGCCAAATAGCGCCGCGGCGGCACAGGAAATGGCCTGCAAACTGGTCGTCGCATCCGACCGCGTTCGCTTCTTCCAGAAAGCCACCGCAATGGATGAGAAGATGGCGAGGAGGATGACAACGAATTGCCAGACGGTTGTCGAGCGAATATGCACGACAAAAGTAATCAGCGCAAGCTGAGCGAGGAACCCCGGCAAAACCGCGCCAACTCCATTCGCCGCGCAGAACGAATAACAAACAATGAAAGCATGCAAGCAGAGTTAAAACAGGGAAGACCCGCAGCGCCAAGAGCGAGGTGAGCTGGCCGTAGTAGGCGATCATCGGCATGATGAGTGTCGTCATGACCAGAATCGACGTAGCGGCTGCGACCGTTCGCGGAGAGTCGCCGTACGCCAACATCAACAAGACGAGCGAAACGAATAGCAGGGTGAAGTAAAGGTAGACAGACACTCTGAACCCGGTAGCCGAACAGCTGAAACGCGATCCGGACGAAGTCGACGATCCCTTTGTCGTCGCTGCCCAGCAGGACATAGTCGCCGTTATCGCTGGACAGATCGAAAGTTCGGACCTTGGCGATGGCAGCGTTCAGCTGTTGTGCCGAATGGCCGATGTTTTGGAACGCTCGCTGGATCGTGACGAGCGTCGTATAGCGCTTCGAGTCCGGCTTGCAGGTTTCCGAAAGAGCCGGCGGAATGGCATCGACGACCCACATCGGCATGTTTCGTTTCAGGCCGAGCGATTCCGCTTCTCGGAGTAACCAGAAAAAGGGCAAGGAAAGCGACCAGGACACAATGAAAACGAAGGAAGCCCGTTACATGCGAAACGTCTTGCCTTTCCGTTTGGGGTGACATGGGCTTTTCCCTCTTTTCGGACCGACGCTGGGCCGCCTGTTAGCGGCTCTATCCTCTAAAGCAAGCTGCGGTTTGTTGCAATGCCAACCGGTGCGCGGGGGAGGTCAGGAAGGGATTGGGGGATCAGATATTTCTCTATCTTTCGCAGAATTCCTCGTCGACCGTCAACTAACGGTGATTGCAAGCGAGCGACGCGGTGTCAGTGCGACGAGCGAACCGTCAACTAACGGTGTTTCCGGCGAGCGACGTGGCGTCAGCGCGACGAGCGAACCGTCAACTAACGGTGATTGCCAGCGAGCGACGCGGTCTTAATGCGACGAGCGAAATCAATGGGCGAAGATTCGATGTGGTGCTTCCTGATCACGTCGTGCGAGGTCGCGCCGCCAGAAATCGTTTATGTGGTATCATCCACGACTCGCTAGTGGCGAGGGAGACGCGTGAACCTATAAAAACTGCAATGGTGAACTCGTGGACTTGGGCGTAATGTTGGACAAATCCGGCCCATTCTCACGGCAATATCCTGAGATTGCTGACGGTTTTCGCGAGATGAACAACCGGCGAAACAGACTGCCTGTGGCGCATCCATACGAAAAAAAGACCGGTGTGCAGACAAGGCATCTAGGGGTACAGGAGAGAAACGCGCTTGTCGGAAAACTGAAAAAAGCATACGAGGAGTTCGCCAAACTCATGCCGTGATGGCTCGTGACGGAGCGGATTCCTGTCACAGGCCGAGTTGGCCCGCGCCAGCATCAGGCGGCAATGGTGCCGTGGTCGTGATTCCGCCACCGGATCGGCTGCAAGCTAGCGCCACGGTCTGCCTGGCTTGCATGGATCGGCAGTTTAGGTTATCTATTGCGTAGGCATGTTTACCGCGGCGTCATGGAAGACGAAATCATGCAGCTTCTCGATCCAAAAATCCTGCAGGCGTGTCACGGCTTGTCGTGGGGCGTGTGTGCCATCGGCCTCGTTATCGGTTTGGCACTTTGGGCAACCGGCTGGTGGTGGCATCGGTTCTGGATCGTGTCGTTTTCCACCGCAATGGGCGGCTTTATCGGGTTGTGGGCGAGCCAGTGGTACGCCACCAAGCCATTGGTCGTTTCGCTGCTGTTGGCTCTGGCGGTCGGCATGATGTCGCTGGCGCTGATCCGTGTCGTGGCTTTTGTGATGTGCGGATCGGCGGTTTATTTGCTTGTGCATTTTCAAGCACCTGTGTCGTGGGATGCCCCCTTGCCTTGGTTTCTGGCTGGCGGACTGCTTGGGATCGTCCTGTTTCGACTCTGGATGATGGTGCTGACCAGCTGTGCCGGTACGCTCCTGGCCGGGTATTCCGCGCTAAGTTTGCTGGATTACGTGGGGAAGATCCAAGCTGCCGATTTTGCCAGCGCCAAAGGAGCCTTGTTGACTGGTATTTGCTACGGGGGCATCATCGGGGGGGTCGGTCTTCAAGTGTGGATCGATCGCCGTCGGCGTCGTCGTGAAGAGGCCGAGACAGTGCCAGCGGCCCAGCCGACAGCCAGCTCTGCTTCCTCCAGGCCGTGGATGACCTGGCGGCCGTATCGCCGGGCCGGCTAGCACAATCTGGGCGCCTGCTTCGGCTGGATGTATAAAAGTTTCAAATCGCCAGGACCTTAACAACCTGAAAGTTCCCCCGCCGAGAATCCGTACAGCCAGGCGCCGCTTTCTGTCGGCCGTGCCAAATTCGAAGCGGGACGGCGCATGATGGGATTCACCGTGGATGTAGAACAAATCAACGAAAAAGCACGTCAAGTTCGCAGCCGACTCGATCCCTTATATCAGGCCATTGCCAAGATCATTGTCGGCCAGAAGTTGATGCTCGATCGGCTGCTACTGGGGTTGTTGACCGGTGGCCACGTCCTCATCGAAGGCGTGCCGGGACTGGCAAAAACCCTCGCCGTCAGCACGCTGGCACGCTGCCTGCGAATGTCGTTTCATCGCATCCAATTCACACCCCGACCTGCTCCCTGCCGACCTGATCGGCACGCAAATTTACAACCCGCGCACTGGCGAATTCAGCGTCAAAAAGGGACCGATCTTTGCGAACCTCGTGCTGGCCGACGAGATCAACCGTGCCCCGGCCAAAGTGCAAAGCGCTCTTCTCGAAGCCATGCAAGAGAAGCAAGTTACCATCGGCGATGACAGCTATCCTTTACAGCAGCCTTTCCTCGTTCTGGCCACGCAAAACCCTATCGAACAAGAAGGAACGTATCTCCTGCCGGAAGCCCAAGTCGACCGCTTCATGCTCAAGCTTCGCATCACCTACCCGAACAAAGAGGAAGAACTGGAGATTCTCAATCGCATGTCAGCCGTGGAACCCGACTTGACCGTGGAACCCGTCATGGGACCGCAGGAGATCTTCGAATTGCGCAAGGCGATCGATGCGATCTACGTCGACGAAAAAATCAAGCGATACATCGTCGATATCGTGTCGGCGACAAGGAGGCCAGGCGAGTACGGCCTGGATATCGGCCCATACATCCAATACGGCGCCAGTCCGCGTGCCACCATCTATTTGACCCGCGCCGCCAAAGGCCAGGCACTGTTGCAAGGACGTGGCTTCGTCACGCCCAACGATATCAAAACAATCGGATACGATGTTCTTCGCCACCGGATCATCGTCAGCTACGAGGCCGAAGCCGAAGACATCACCTCGGAATCGCTTCTGGAAACGATCTTCAACCAGCTTCCCGTGCCATAGTGCGTCGTCCCTGGGTGAAACTCCGACCGGCACCCCGAGCACGGTATCTCCTGCCGTTCGAGAAGGTTATTGTGATGGCAATTCGAGGAGAGTATGCTGTATCCTCCTTTTAGGAAACCGCTTCGCCTGGGCGTCGGCCGATTGCTTGGTATGGGAGAATGGGTTTGGCTGAGATCGTTCGCTTCAGTGTTTCCCTTGAAGCCGATTTGCTCGAAGAGTTCGACCGCTATTGCGCCGAAACTCACTTTTCGACGCGAAGCGAAGCGATTCGGCAATTGCTCCGAAGCGCTTTGACGGCTCATGCCTGGGAAAAAGACACGGGCGAAGCCGCCGCCACTTTGACCATCGTTTACGATCATCACCGCACCCGCCTGACCGATCGCCTGCTGGAATTGCAACATCGCCACACCGATATGGTGGTGGCTACCAGTCACGTGCACCTCGACCACGATCACTGCCTCGAAGTCATTTTCCTGCGGGGACCTGCCCACCAACTACGTGATTTCGCGGACCAGCTCCGGGGCTTGAAAGGAGTCCATACCAGCCAACTGGTTGTCGCCCGGACACCCGGCACACCGTGAGTCGATCCCGAAGTTCCCGCCCCAAAAAAACAGGCACCCTTGTCACACGATCGTGGAATTCGTAACACGATAATACGTTTTTGGCAATTTTATTATCACGGGCACAAGGAGATTCCCATGCGTCCGAACCGATGGCCACGGCAAAGAGACGGGAAACGACTTGCTCTCACTCTGATGGAACTGGTCGTTGTGTTGGCGATTCTGGTCATCCTGGCGGGCATGATCATCGCCAATCTGGACGGGATTTTGAGCAAAGGTCATTCGGCGCAAGGCGCGTCGGTGATCGGTGAATTGATGCGGCTAATGGATTCGTACCGTGCCATTCATGGCCGCTATCCGGATATCTACGATTCCATGCTCAACGCGTCGGGCACGCCTTATGAGCATTTGTTGCCGGGTGCGAAACAGAAATACGTGCCGGCAACGCTCACACAAAACGAAGTGGATTCGCTGATCCTGGCGGGGATAGAGCAAGTGCTTCGCCACGACGAGTCTGCGGATGTGCCCGTCAATGATTCTGCCGTCCTTCCCCCTGTGGTGCTGACCACTTCCACGCCGGTCATGAAATTCGACGTTACCAACCTGGAGGTGCAAAAAGTCCTGCTCGATGAATGGCGGCAAACACCGGATGATGTGCTGGGTCCTTCTGGCGATGGCTCGGATGCTTTGTCGACTTATGTCGTGTTCGGCGTCGGGCCGCGCTGCACGATCTGCAACGGCAAGACGGGCTTGATGCGTGATGCACCGATCCACCAGGACACCGATCCAGGGCGGTTCTACAATCGCTTTGTGGTGGTGTTTGCCACTTCCAAGGAACCGGGCGAAAAGGCGGTATTCGTCGGCGCGGTCGGGCCGGATGGCGATACGATGGGCACCCACCTGAAGGAGTTCATCGGCGGCGCCAACTAGCGGCGTCCGATACGCTGGCGGCTATAGCGTCCACGGCTTGCGGTATTCCTTGCGAATGTATTTGTCTGCTTCTGGCGCGTTTTTCGCCCGCAGATTAGCGGCATCCCATTCGAGCGGTTTACCCGTGCGGTAGGCGACGTTGCCGAGCAGGACCGTTTCCGTAAGGACTCCGGCATAATCGAAATGGCAAGTGGTCGGGCCGCCAGTCTTGCACGCTTCGACCCATTCCCGATAATGCCCGATGGAGCGCGGAATGAAAGGTTTTGGGGGTACGAAATCGGCAAAGTCTTTTTCCGGCAGCAACTTGTGTTTGGTGTAGTCGGCGATCAGCATCCCCTTGCTGCCGACGAACAAGACGCCATCCCCCCATTTGGGCAATTTGCCTTGCTCGAAGTGAGGTGGTCGTCTGCCGCCGTCATACCAGGTCAGTTTCACTGGAGGCAGCTGGCCCCGAGCCGGGAACTCGTAATGGACGGTTAGCGAACGAGCGGCTGATTCAGGATGGACTTTGGTGCCGTGGGCTTCGACGCGTGTCGGATGACTCAGCTTCAAGGCCCAAAAGGGAAGATCGATATAATGGCATCCCATGTCGGCCAGCCCGCCGCCGCCGAAATCCCACCACCGCCGCCAAAAAAAACGGCACATAGGCCGGATGGTAGGGCCGCTCGGGCGCTGGCCCAAGCCAGATATCCCAGTGCAAGTCTTTCGGCACCGGTGGTTTTTCCTTAGGCCGATCCACTCCGCCATAGGAAACCCGGCACCAGACGTGGACCTCGTCTACGTCTCCGATCGCTTTCGTTTGGATCAGCTCAACTACGCGGCGATAATTCTCACCGGCGTGGATCTGGGTCCCCATTTGCGTGACGCGCTTCTGCTTGCGCGCCATTTCCGTGACCACACGCGCTTCGTGGACCGTGTGCGTCAGCGGCTTCTCGCAAAAGACGTGCAAGCCGGCTTTCAAGGCAGCCATCGTGGCGATCGCGTGGTTGTGGTCCGGCGTTCCGATCACGACGGCATCCAATCCTTTTTGATCGATCAGCCTGCGAAAGTCGACATAGAAGGGGGCTTTCGGATAGCGCATGCGGGCTTTGCCCGTCCGCGATTCATGGACATCGCACAAGGCGACGATTTCCGCGCCGGCAGCGGCAACGGCATTCATGTCGCTGCCACCTTTGCCGGCGACCCCCGATCACACCTACCTGTAGGCGGTCATTGGGCCCCGGTTGTTTCTCCGCCGAACTTCGGCCCGAGAAGAAGCCCGCTGCACTTGCGGCGGCGATTTGCCCAAACTGTCGGCGGTTGATCCGCTGCCTCATGTCGCTCTCCTTTGTGCCCTGCCGACGGACATCACGCGATCGCAATCCGCAAGCCAACATAGCACGATTCTGCCAGCGATGCGAAAGTTTTCTTTGTTCTTCGCCAATCGCCAGGTGCTCGCTGCTCTACGCGTACGGGAAGCGTTCGGTCAAAGGAGCCTGAGCCAGCTCGACGAGGAACTGCCCGAGACGTTCGACGACCACATCCATCAAGCGCCGTCCTTTTTCCGCCGAGGCGGCATGAGGGTTGCCCAAGCCGGTGTTGGTGGTCGCCAAATGCCATGGGCGTGTGATGCTGACCCAACCACGGTTGATCGCTTCGAACGGCGTGGGTGTTGTCGCGCCATCGTCTGCCTGCTCGAGGTGAACCAGATGCCCGAAAAATGCCAGTCCCAGACTGGTTTCCACTTCGTCGGCATGTTCGCCGGGCGCTGCGAAGATGTCGCCGTAGCGGTCGGCAGCCAGGCGGTACCAATCGCACAGGCAGATGAACAGCGAAGAGGTGTGATGAAGCTCCCGAAGAAAAGGTTTGAGTTCGTTGCCGCCATGGCCATTGAGGAGCAAAAGCTTGCGGATACCCTGGCGTTCAAGGGAGTCGACGATGTCCGCGATGATATGCAACAGAGTAGTGGGTTTCAGGCTGCACGCGACAGCGCCGGGGATTTTGAAGTAATTGGTGTTGACGCCGAATGGCACCGTAGGCAGAAGCAGGACTTTGGCGCCAGCCGCATAGGCTTTGGCACAGGCTCGTTTGCCGATCTCTTCGACCTGGAAATTGTCGGTGCCATAGGGCATGTGCAAATTGTGCGGTTCGGTAGCGCCGAAGGGAAGCACGGCAACTTCCCATCGCTGTGCCCGAATCGAAGCATGCGTCTGCTCGGCCAGGATGAACTCGTTCATAACCGTGCCCGGAAACCGGCTGGTGCGTTTCAGCTACCGTTTCGTTCGAGGAGCATCGCTTCGCCCTGCCCGCCGCCGACACACAAGGTGGCCAGGCCGCGCTTGAGGTTTCGACGTTTCATTTCTTTAAGAAGCGTCAGCACCAGGCGAGCGCCAGTCGCCCCCACTGGATGCCCAAGAGCAATGGCGCCGCCGTTGACGTTCAGAATCGCACGATCCAATTCTCCTATGGCGCCCGTGCTGAAATGCTGCTGGCAGAATGAATCGGAGGCAAAAGCCTTTTCACAGGCGAGGACCTGGGCGGCGAAAGCTTCATTGAGTTCGATCAAATCGATGTCTTTCAAGCCCAAACCAGTCTGCTTGAGAAGTTTGTGGGTAGCGAAGACGGGACCTAGCCCCATGCGTTCCGGTTCGCAGCCAGCGCTGGCGTAGGCTCGAATATACCCAAGCGGCTCACGCCCTTCGGCACGGGCTTTTTCCCCAGGCATCAGTACCAGGGCGACAGCGCCGTCGGTGATCGAGCACGAATTGCCGACGGTGACCGTACCCCCTTCCTTGAAATACGGTTTCAACCTGGCCAGGGCTTCAAGCGTTTGGTTGGCACGCGGGCCGACATCTTCCTTGATCACATCGCCATGAGCCGTTACCGGGACAATTTCCTCGCTGAGGACGCACCGCTTTTGGGCTTCGGTCGCGCGGCGATGGCTTTCCAGGGCGAAGCGGTCTTGTTCTTCTCGGGTAATATCGAAGTCGGCAGCCAGGACCTCGGCCGTACCACCCATCATAAGCCCGGAAACCGGGTCTGTCAGTCCAAGCTGAATGGCGGGTATTGGCTTGAAATGCCGAAGACGAAACTTCAATAGTGCCTTCAGCCTTTGCCACATCGTCTTCGATCGGGCCAATTCGAGAAAGCGGCGCGTAGCTTCTTCACTATAGAGGAGGGGAATCCGGCTCATGGATTCCACACCGCCGGCGAGCACGGTCTCAGCTTCGTTCAGGCGAATCAATTGCGCCGCCGATGCGATCGCTTCCATTCCCGAAGCACAATTGCGATGCACCGTGTGCGCCGGCTTCGATTGGGGTATTCCCGACATCAAGGCAATGACACGGGAGACATTGGCAGCTTCCGGCGGGCTGGCAACGTTGCCGAACACAACCTGGTCGATCTGATCCGGTTTGACTTCGGCTCGTTCAAGAGCAGCTACGGCAGCATATTTGCCGAGTTCCTGTGCCGGGGTGTCGGCCAACACGCCAAAGGCCTTGGCGAACGGAGTGCGGGCGCCTTCGAGAATGGCAATGTCCAACATCGGTCCACATCCTTGTCTTCGAAGTCCTGAAAAAATCAATCGCGTATCGACGTTATTTTACCACGTTCCACCACCTGGACAAAATACCGGCTCGCTGTCCAAATTGTCGAACCGCCGTTAAAAGTCGATTCGTTCTTCTGCCCCAGCAAAAAAAGGGGTCAAGTCGACGCCGGCCCCTGAATCAGCCAGCCCAGCGTGAAAACGGCAATGCCGATCGCGGCAATGCTTAACGAATCCCAAACGTTGATCTGATCGGGGCGGGCGAGATTGCCGGAAACCCCGAGCAACGGAATGACCAGACCGATCATCTGCAACAATCGGCCGATTCGGTATCGCATAGGCAATCAACGGGTAAGAGAAACGACGATGCGTTATTCTTCGATCGAGGTGGCGACTTGCTTACGGGCCAGGTGGGCATCGTGTGTCAGTTCAGTGGCGCGAATCGCCGCTTGCACCAGCAGCCCGATCTGTGACACGACCATTGCGGGCAACCCTGCTGCTTGCAGGCTACGAATGGCCCTCTCGGCGTTCTGCCCCCAGGCAAAACTCCCCTCGCACGGCCCTTTCGCTCCCGGCTTGATGCCTGCGTGAGCCAGCTCATTCCAAACCAATTCCCAGCTCTTGTTGGGGTCGATGCTCTTGGTTTCCGGAATCTGCATGGGACGTCTTTCGTTCACGATTTTGGTTTTCGCCGAGTTCGCACTTTCGCATGCTCGCGGTTTTACCCTATCGGGAGTTTAGTTCGAAAACAATACGAACACAATGAAATCTTCAAAATGCCCTTTTGCCCAGCGGCAGCCCACTCGTCGGTCGGCATGAACACGCACCGTTTTCAGGACGAGGGCAGGATCAGAACAGCAGGTCGTCGCTCAGCAAAACGTCAAAGACGGCGCCCGCACGATGTTCGGCCACGCCTTCGGGCAACACGATGAAAGCGTTCGCGGACAGGATGCCGCGAAGGTCGGCGGAACCGAACCAAGGGCAAACACGGACCGAAAAACCGTTCTCCTCGACAGTCACCCTGGCAGGATGGAAAGTCGGTCGATCGCTCTGGTAGGAAAAATCTTCCGTCAGCGTGGCGCGCACCAGTCTGGGTCCGGCATTTTTGTGGCCAGCCAATGCCCGGATGGCGGGGCGAACGAACAGCTCGAAACAGACAAAGCAACTGACGGGATTGCCCGGCAAACCGAAAACGAGTCGTCGGTCAGCGGTGCCGAAAAAAACCGGCTTGCCTGGCTTCATCTTGACTTTGTGAAAGTGGGTGGTCACTCCCAATTCCTGCAAAATGCCCGGCACCAAATCGAGATCTCCCGCGGACACGCCTCCGGAGAGGACCAACATGTCCGAAGCCAGCCCATCCCGGATCAGGCTGCGCAGTTGGCCGGGATCATCGCGCGCAATGCCCAGATGACGGGGAATACCGCCGCCTCGGCTAACCTGAGCGACGAGCATCGTACCATTGCTGTTGCGAATCTGGCCGGGGCCAGGTCGGCTCGAGACATCGACGAGTTCGTTGCCGGTTGCCAGGATGGCTACCGTTGGTTGGGGGTGGATTCGAACGGCCGTTCGGCCCACCCCGGCAAGCAAGCCGAATTCTTGAGGTCGCAGCACGGTGCCAGAGGCCACCACGACTTCGCCCCTGCGCATTTCCTGCCCGCGCGGCAGGATATTTTGTCCCGGGCGAAAAGAAGGATCGTCGATAGCGACCAGACCTGGCTCAGCTGGCCGCGTGCGTTCCATCATTACGACAGCGTCGCTGCCCGCAGGAATGGGAGCACCGGTCATGATGCGGGCAGCTTGTCCCTTTTGCAGCGGGCGTTCCGCCGTGTCGCCGGCGGTGATTTCGGCCGCGACAGCGAGAATCGCTTTGCCGTCTTGGATGTCGTCTGCGCGAACGGCATAGCCGTCCATCATCGCCTTGTCAAATGGCGGCATGTCGATGTCAGCGACAACGTCTTCCGCGAGGACGCATCCCAAAACGGAGGACATGAGGGGAAAAACCGCAGGCGGCAATGGCCGAGCCTGCTGCATGACGAGACTTCGGGCTTCGTCGATACTTTGCATGGCAGCTAAACCGCAAGGAACAAGAGTGTTGGTGATTGTAGCAATCGCAGGGAACGACAGCCAATGACGAGCTGCGGTTTGCGTTGCGTCCTTGCTGTCAGTCTTGAAGCCGAAAGAGTTTCCGCAGCGCGTCAAGAAGGTAATGATCGTGCGAGCCGTGTTCGCGAGCGTTTTCCGCAAGGGCCGAGATGGGGCCGTGGAGAATCTGATTCTGGAACAGCCTTAATGCCGCCTCGATGCGCTGCCAGGCTTCGGGGGAAATCTCGTCGTCTAGTTGCCGTCGCAGCCGATCGAGAATGGCCAGCCGTTTGCTGGTCACATCCTCGGTCAATCGGGTGATGATCGCTCCATTTTTTCGGCGATTCCACTCCTTGAGAAAGCGGATCTTTTCTTGTTCGACGATGTGCTCGGCGGCAGCGATATGCTGCCTGCGGTCGGCCAGGGTTCGCTCGCGGATACGCTTGAGGTCGTCGATATTGAAAAGACACGTGCGATCGCCGTCATGAATGGCAGGGTCGAAATCACGAGGGACGGCAATATCGAGGATGACGATTGCCCGTCCGTTTCGCTTCGGCAAAACATTCGCGTATCGCGCTCGATCGACGATCGGTTCTCGCGCTCCGGTCGTGCTCAAAACAATATCCGCCTGCACCAATGCTTCGTCGAGTTGGTCCCAGGGCAAGGGCTTGCCACCGCATTCTTTGGCTACTTCCTCCGCCTTGGCATAACTCCGATTGGTGACCAGAATTCGTCTGGGTTGCAAACTACGCAGATGCCGCAGCGTCAGCGCTCCCATTTTCCCGGCACCGATGACCAGGACCGTCTTGTCGTCGAAGCGGTCGAATACCTGGCAGGCGTAATCCACGGCCAGACTCGATATGGAAACGTGCCCCTGGGCGATGCCGGTTTCGCTGCGGACGCGCCCCCCCACCGTACGCGCGTGCTGAAACAGCGCATGCAAAAGTGGTCCCACGCACGCTCGTTCCACGGCAAGCTCATAAGCCCGCTTCACCTGACCTGCGATCTGCCCTTCGCCAACGACCAGGCTGTCCAGACTGGATACCACTCGAAACAAATGCCGAACGGCTTCCGCATCGTGGTGCGAATAGAGATACGGCTCGATCTCCACCAGCGGCAAATTGTGGAATTCGGCGAGAAACTCGGCAAATAGCCTTGCTCCGGTTTCCGCTTCGGAAAGAGGCCAACCGCCAGAGTCGACGGTCGACCGCCCGACGTACAGCTCCACTCGATTGCAGGTGCTCAGTATGACGGTCTCGCAATCGTAACGTGCGTTGATCTCGTCCAAGGCGCGCGGCAACGACGCTTCATTGAACGACAGACGCTCCCGCAGGGAAACATCCATCTTGTTGAAACTGGTGCCGACGACGAGGAGCATCATGGCAACTTGTGTATCGCAAAGTTCGTGAGGTTACTGCGGTCGGATCGCCTTCTTCAGGGGGCAAAGTGCGTCGATGGCGACACCAAAGTAATTAATAGTAAGGCGAAGGCGACGATTGTCAGGATGGCCAGCCGCTTTCCCGGCAAGTGGGCTCCGTATCTCAAGTATAAAAGCAAAACGAAAACTCCCCAGAGCACCAAAGAACCGATGACCTTGGCATCCAACCAGCCGCGCTCCAACACCCCTTCCTGAAGCATCAAGATCGCTCCGACGAGGACCCCCGCCGTCAACAAGGGAAACGCCAGGTTCAACGCTCGCCGGTTCATGACTTCCAGACGTTCCAGGCTCAACAAAGGAATCCCCTTGCCCGGCGGTGTCTTGACTTTCAATCTTTGCGCCTGCACCAGGTACATGACGCTGGCCATAAAGCCGACGCAAATGCCGACGCCCGCCAACAACAACAGGCTGCCGTGCAAAATGCCCCAGAACTGCTCCCAGTTTTGTACCACGGGGATCGTTGTCGCGGTTCCCATCGGTGTCCAAACGACAGCCAACAACACCAGACCCAAAACGAGCGGCAGGGCGAACAAGCTCCAACTCGATCGGCTGCGGTGCAACGACCCGAACCAATAAAACACCGCCACGATCCAGGCCAGCAATAACAACGAGCCAAACTGCGTCGACAAGCCAGGCCTTTGCACCAGCAAAAATACCGAGTGCGCGAACAAACCCGCTCCGCCCGCTATGGTCGAAAAAAGTCGCATGATCGGACGCGGGCGATACTGGTGAACCAGCTCGAAGATCATCGCTACCGCGTAACTCGCTGCGAAGCATAATGTCGTCACGCGTTCGATTGGCATGATCGAATCCTTGACTGCTGCCGCGATTTGTCGGCGGGCGTGCGCCGGAATCAAAAACGACCGATCCCTATGCCTGCAAAGCGGCACGGAATCGCTATTCTATGTTAATCGTTTCGCCTGTTCGGTACCAGTCCGTGGCGCGGCGATGTCAGGGAGGGAAACGGACTGGCAGCCAGCAACGATCGCGTCACAGAGGCATGGGCCACAACCGGATCGTCGTATCCGAACTGCCCGAGAGAATGGAGCGATTGTCGGGTGCCACCGCGACGGAATTGACCGCGTCGCGATGGCCAGCAAAGGTGTGTACCAGCGTGCCGCTGCGGATATCCCACACGCGGACGGTCTTGTCGCTTCCGCCCGAAACGACACGGGCACCGTCGGGAGAAACGGCGATGCTATTGATCGTACCTTCATGCCCAACGAGAGGCGGCGATTCGACGCCGTCGGTGACGTTCCAGCGGTGGATAGCGCCGTCGCTGCCGGCGGCGAAAACGGTCAGAGCATCCGGCGTGCATGCTAAAGCGAGCCATTCGGCACCCGCCTTTTTGAATTGTGTCACCAAGACCGTGTTTTCCAGGTCCCAGAGGCGTATCGTGCCGTCGAGACCGGCCGAGAGCGCATGCCGATCGTCGGCAAAGAACGTCACGCAGGTGGCGGCTCCCTCGTGCCCGGAACACCGGCGAATGCAATTACCGCTCGATACATCCCACAGTCGTATCACGCCGTCATCGCCGGTCGTAAGCAAGCGCTCACCATCTTCAGAAAAGGCTACCGACAATTCCGCAGGTTTATTGCGCTGAAACAGGCGGATGCGGCGGAGTTCGCTGACATCCCACAACGCGATACTGCCGTCGCGACTGGTCGAGGCGATCTGGGGCCGAACCGGCGACCAGGCGACACATGTGACCAGACCAGTATGCCCTTCGAACCGGTGGATTTCTTCGAGGTCGGCCAGGTCCCACAGGCGGATCGTCCGATCATCGCCATCAGCGAGCTGACCATTGCTGATCGCGCCGCCCGCACCGGAGATGGCAAACTGACTGTCCGAAGTAAAAGCAACCGAGTTGACCCAAGCGGCGTGACCGCGCAACGCTTTCCCTTCGTCCGACTGTTGGCTCAGGTGTTCCGCCAGAAACGCATTGGCGTCGAGGGCAGCCTGATCGGCTGGCCGCAAACGCAACACGGATTGGACGGTCTTTCGCGCGTCCAGAAAGGCTTCCCGCTCGATCTGAGAGATCAGCGTCTCCATGAGCCTTTCATATTCGGCTTTATATGCTTCCTCAGCGCTTGTTTCCGATTGCGTTCGATGCGTCTCTCCGGACATCGGCGCCTCTGGCAATGAGGGGGCATCCAAGTTGCAAGTATCATACCTCAGCCTCGAAGCCGGAGCAATGAAAAGGACGCCGATTACTCGGATTCGCGCAGCCGATATCCGACGCCGTGAACCGTTTGAACCAAATAGCGACCTTTTTTCAACTTCTTTCGCAGTGAGCGAATATGCACGTCGATCGTGCGCGAACGGACAGAATCACCGACCACGGCTTGGAGAAGTTCCTTGCGCGAAAAGACTTTGCCCGGTTGACGCACAAACATGGTCAACAGGCGGAATTCCGTCGGCGTCAGCCCAAGCTCGCAGTTGCCATAATAGGCCTTGTAACGAACGAAGTCGATGCGGATGCCGAGGTGTTCCAACGGCGGCAACGAACCGTTGCTGACGGACGAACCAACATCGCCAGCTTGGGGCTTCCGCATATCAACCGCCGCGATCGAGTATCCCACGAACTCGTTACCCTTCCACACGGGAGCCGTTCGGCAGCGGTAGCGGATCAACTTGCCATCCGCATCGTAAGCTGAAACTTCGTAATCGTAGGGTTGACCGGTTTTACGAATGTGGTCCATGGCAATCCGGCAATCGACATGCTCTTCTTCCGGAAGATAGGAAAAGATGCTTGACCCGACCACCTTGTCAAGCGCATAGCCTGGCCGCGTGCGGTTGATGTAGCGAATGCGCTCATCTGTACCAACAAACAGGAGAAATACCGGAGTGGTCTGGAGAACCTCGTTGCCGAGTTGTTCGTCGTTGTTGATCTCGACACGCGGAACTCCTGACAGGATTTCCCTGGAGAAATCCGTGGGGGGGTAGTTTTGAATCATCTGTCTGATACTCTGGTTTTGTGCCTCTTGTACTGTCTCGAAACCAAGACTCCTGTCTCAGAACGAAAATGCAGAAATAATTTACGATATTGTAGATGGACTTTGCTGGCCGCCAAGTAGGAAAATTCCCTATATTCATTTGTATAGATGCCGTCTTGGTTCCCGCTTATAGTTCGCTTCTGGCTTCTTGACGAAATCGTCTCATTCCTGTCGCCGACATGACCGATAGGATTTTCAGCCTTTCTTTTTAGCGGTCCGTTTCGAAGAAATGAATCGGTTGCCTTACGTACCAGGATACCAGATTGTCCGCCGTCTGGGGGGTGGCCCCATGACGGTTGTCTACCAGGCGTTCGATTCGCAAACAGGGGAAAACTGCGCGATCAAGCTCATGCGTGACGACTGGGAAGACAAAGCGCTGGCACTAAAGTTGTTACAGCGCGAAGCGCGGGTCGGCTTGAAAGTGCGACATCCAAACCTGGTACGCATCCTGAAAGCGAGTGTCACCCGGCCGCCGTGCTTCCTGGTAATGGAGCTTTTGGCCGGTGAATCGTTGCGGCGCCGACTTCAGCGGGACTTCCAGCTCGATCTCGCAACAGCTTTATGGATCATTCGACAAATCACTGATGCGTTGTTAGCGCTCCACCGACACGGTTTCGTGCACGCTGACGTTAAACCTGAAAACATTCGCCTTCTTGATAATGGTTCCGCGAAGTTGATCGACTTGGGGTTTGCCCATCGACCTGGTGAAAACGCCGCCATTCTGGACAAAGGCTATATTCTCGGCACGGCCAATTACCTGGCCCCCGAATGTTGTCTGTTCGACAACCAGGCCGGCCCCAACAGCGATATCTTCAGCTTGGGCATCACCTTTTTCGAGATGCTGGCTGGCAGGCTTCCCTATCGCGCCGGTTCGATCCGGCAAACGCTGCTGCGCCATGCAGAGGAAGAACCGGAAAACCTCCGACAGTATCGACCCGATCTTCCCTCTACTCTGTGCTCTTTGGTTCAACGGATGTTGTCGCGCGATCCCCAAAAGAGGCCGCGAGCCGGCGCCCTCATCCAACAACTCATCGCCTTGGAAATCTCCAGCCTGCACAAACGGCGATCGGCCTGACTTGTCCGATTGCGCATTTGATTCATGTTGCATAACCGTTACGTCCGATACAAAACGGGAGAGTCCGCTTTCTCAAGCCGGAGCGATACCTCTATGTCTTGCCGATGCGAAAACGAGATGGCCGCTCGGCGGCTGAGCATCAGTGGCTGGGTTTCTTTTCTGATGGTGGTTGGCGGCTGCGCTTATCCTCAGGTTGGGCCGCAACACGACCCTATGCACGCGATTCTGGTGCCGACTTGGACGCCGCCCGGAATGGCTATGCCCCCTTCAGCGCTGGTCAATGTTTCGGCACCATCCCCCCAACCGACCGTTGCGAGAAACCGGCAATCCGACGCGGGTAAAGTCGGGTTAGGCCGACCCGTCATCGCCAGTACCCCTCCGCGCCAGTCATCGCCCTCCGCTTTTCCGTCTGAGGAGCCGACCAGGTTGGCCGCCGCAAAACCATCCGCGCCGATGGTTGACCCAGCAATTCGGCAAGCAAGCCTGGAAAGTTGGCAACCATCGCAATCAGCGGCTCCGCCCTCGGTTCAGCAGACCGCCCAGCCTGGCCCCATTCCTTTGGTGGGTGCTTCGCCGCTAGATTTGGCTCCTTCCGCCGACGGCGCGGCGCAGCCATCGACGTCGTTGCCGTTGTCAGCGGAAGAAATCGAGGACCAAAGGCGGCCGATCGCCGTGCCGCAACCAACTGAGTCAGCGCATGGCACTCCGTCGCCAGAGGTTGGGCAAACGAGTGAAGACATGGCATCAGGGGAGGTTATCGCTGCCACATCGGAAAAGAAATTGGAGCCAACGCCGGTTGAAAGCGATCGATTTCCGATCGACTTGGGGACGGCGTTTCGGCTGGCAGGAGCCAATAACCTGCAAATCGCCCTGGCGCTGGAACGGATCGAGCAGGCTCAGGCGCGACTGGCCGGCGCACGGGCATTGTGGCTGCCTGATTTGCAGGGAGGCGTGGGATACAACGTTCACGACGGCCGAATCCAGGATACGCAGGGTGCGATTGTCGATGTGCGTCGCAGTTCGCTGTTTGCCGGCGGCGGCGCCAACCTCGGGGGCGCGCCTCTGACGGGCGGTGCCAATGGTCCGGCGCGATTTTTTGTGGGTCTGCCGATCGCTGATGCCATCTTTCGGCCGCTTGCCGAAAGGCAACTCGTACGCGCCACTAACGCTGCCAGCAGTGCTGTCTTCAATGACACCCTCTTGCAAGTCGCCCAGACCTATTTCGATCTTGTACAGGCCCAAGGCCAGGCGGCCATCGCCCGAGAGGCCGTCGAAAACGCCGAAAAACTAGTGCACCTCATTGATAGCCGCGTTCGGGCCGGTAATGCTTTGCCAGCCGACGATCGCCGCGCTCGTGCGGACCTTTCGCAGCGCCGACGCGAGTACTACCGAGCGCAGGAAAACGTCCATTTCGTTTCTGCCGAGTTGGTGCGACTCTTGCGACTCGATCCAAATACGGTGTTGATCCCACTGGAAAACCAGCCAGTTCCGATCGAGATCGTCAGCGAGCGCGAGCCGTTGCCCGATTTGATTGCTCACGGCTTGACCAATCGGCCCGAATTGGCCCAGCACCAAGCGCTGGTGGGTGCTACGCTTGAACGATTGCGTCATGAGCGTTGGAGGCCATTCATTCCGACTGTCCAGTTGGGAGTGGATGGCGGCGGCTTCGGCGGGGGGCGCGATTCGTTCTTTGGCCGATTCAACGGTCGCGTGGATTTCGATGCCCTCCTCGTGTGGGAGATGCGCAATCTGGGATTCGGCAACATGGCCCTGCGTCGCGAACGAGCCAGCCAGAATGCGCAGGCCGCCCTCATGGCTGTGCAAATCCAGGATCGCATCGCCGCGGAAATCGCCCAGGCTTACTACCGCGTCCAGCTGCGGCGCCGTCAAATCCAAGCCACCGAAGCCCAAGTCCGCGCTGCTGCCGAGGCTGTCCCCCTCAACTTCAAAGGCATCCTCGGCGGACAACTGCGAGCCATCGAAGCGCAACAAGCAATCACTGCCCTCGCCGATGCGCGGAACCAATACCTCGACGCCCTGATCGCCTACAATAAGGCTCAATTCGAATTGGTCCGAGCCATCGGCATCGCGCCAGGCGCCTCCGCCTTCTGCGAACGAACCGAGAAGTGATTTCTGATTACCCTGTCAGCGACGTTCGGCTCGATCGAGAAGAAGCACGACGATGTGCTCGAAGAAACGAGTTGCCAACACGCGGCGATCTTCCGGCACCGAACGAAGGGCTGACTGGAGCAATTCGCGCTTCGGCATCTCCGCACTGTAGAGATACCAGACACGGCGATCCGGTGGTGGCTCCTTCGTTTCCGCTATGCTTTCGGAAAGTCTGCGAAAATAGTATTGCGACTCCCAGGAACTGCCGATGACGAAGTCCTGCGGTCGACGTTCGGCCAGGATAAAGCGTGCGGCAGAAGCACAGTCGGCGCGGCGCCATGGCTTCACCACTCGATAAAACGACCAACCAACCGGAACTGCCAGCCACACCACCAAGAAGGCGGTCGCCATCCGTGCCAACTTTGTGGAAGGGACGGACTGCGAAAGCCTCGCGTCCAGCCACGTCAACACAACTTCTGTTCCGACAGCGATAAACAATGCCAGCGCCGGCAGGGCGAAGACCATCACCCGCGCTCCCGTGTAGGGGTAGGCGTGCAACAATCCGGCGACCATGGCCAGACCGATGGGCGTCAGGAACAGCCACCAAATAGCAGCATCTCTGCGCCACCGGCTCATGCCGACGACGGCCAAAACGATCCAGGCACCGCCGACGGGACGAAAGCAGTAGTCGACAACGTGAATCGACGAAAGCAGCGCCCAGCCTGGCCACGACCAGGGCCGACCCCAATCCGGGAAGGTCCGTACCCAGCAAGAATCCATCGCATCGCAGCGCTGAGCCTGGACCGGACCGACGTATAACAGAGCAAACGAAACGACGATCGAGATGCCAAGGAGGGCAAACGCCCGCCAAGACCGTTTGCCATCTTCATGCGCTTCCCACAGGCGGCGGCCTAAAGCAAGAGCCGCACCTCCCATCAAGAAACAGCCCGGATAAATCGTGAAAATCGTCAGCGGCGCCAAGAGAGCGAAAAGGTAAATCTGCCGGCTGATTCGCCAGTGCAGCGTTTCGACAAACAACAATGGAAGGAGGACGGCAAAGAAAACGTCGAGGGCATACGGCTTCGCCTCGCACGAATGCCAAAGCAGCCGATCCGAGAAGGCGAATAACAATACGGCAAAAAAGGCGCCGCGGGGGGATAACAGATGCCGGGCCAATCGAACCATCAGCAACAGACTGCCGACGCTTGCCAGGAAAGGCAGCAGCCGAAGCATGTACGTGCCGTCTCCGAGCACAAGATAGACGGCGTGCTCCAGCCACAAGAAGAGCGGAGGGGCTGCCTCGGCAAAATAGAGAGGTCCGAGCAGGTCGAGCCATCCTTTGTCGATGACGTTCAAAATCAACGCGGCTTCGTCGTGCCAGACCGACGGATCGGCAAAATAGTGGAAACAGCGAAGACCCGCGCCCACAAGGGCTGCGATAACAATCAGTCCACTCCACATCCGTTCGGAACAGGACCAGCCTGGCGTTTGCCGCGACCCTGGTTTGTGCGTCCATTCCATTTCGCTTCTCACTCGCAGCCCGTTCTGCCATCCAAGCGCAGTTAGCATTAACATCCTTTGCAGCTGCGGTGCAAGGCGACCTGCCGGACACAGGCGACAGATGTTTCGGTCTAGATGTCGAGCCAATCGCCAGGATTGAGCACGACAGGCTGGCACGACGTTTCTTTGCGCACGCGATCAGCCCATGCGCTGGCATCCTGCGCGATGAGGTCCCAGGTGTTGTAATGAATGGGAAGAACTTTTTTCGGTGCCAACAGTTTGACGGCTCGAAGGGCGTCGTCGGGTCCCATGGTGAAATTGTCACCGATGGGCAAAATGGCGAGGTCAATACCTTCTTCGCCGATCAGTTTCATGTCGCCAAACAAACCGGTGTCGGCGGCGTCGTAAATCTTCTTGCCATCCTTGAGAAAAAGATGGAAGCCTCCTGGGTTGCCGCCATAAGAGCCGTCGGGGAGCACCGAACCATGGAATGCGAGGGTGAATTTGACCCGACCGAAGGCGAACTCCCTGCCGCCGCCATGTTGGAGAGGGTGCACCTTGGTCAAACCTTTTTTCCCTAGCCACTCCGAGATTTCGTAATTGCTGATGACCGTGGCGCCTGTCCGCTTGGCGATGTCGATCGTATCGCCGACGTGATCGGGATGGCCGTGCGAAACGAGAATAAAATCCGCTGGAACGTCGCCTGGTTTTTTGGCGGCCTTGGGATTGCCGTTCAAAAATGGGTCAATGAGAATGTTCGTGCCGTCTGTCTCCACAAGCAAACTTGCATGTCCCAGCCAACAGACTCGCGTCGCCATAGCACGTCTCCTTTTTTCCTGTTTCGCCGATTCCAGCGGAAATTATAGCCATCGAGCAGCAAGCCGATAAGCGCGCGAAGGGACGTTTCTTGCTGGCAGGCGGCATGTTCGCGACATGGGGGAGGCGGAGTTTTTGGTATGGTCGGCATGATCGTTACCCTTGCATGTTTGGGCACGCGAGGTCGGCGGGGCATGGGTGATTCGGTGAGAACTTCTCGCCGATAAACAAGATTGGATGGACTCAGTATGTTTCGCCATTCCGGTGAATCTAGTGAAAAACCCTGTGACGGGGAAATCTGGGTTAAACCTGGAAAGGGGTCTGTCCGATATCAAATGGGGGGTCACGCCACAAGACGGACCCGCGTAGGACGAATCCACACAACTGGCCCTTGTGCCGATGAGGAGGCGAGATCATGAGGATGCGCTTGGGAGTACCGCTGCTGGCCGCTATCGCCGGCCTGCTCGGCGCTGTCCAAACCGCAGCCGCTGGCCATTGCGGCGCCGCGTGTTCGACGGCGTGTTGCGATAACCAGTGCTGCTTCACCAGCTGTAACCAGTGTTGTCAGCCCTGTTACAAGCTTTGCTACAACAAGGTACTCGAACGACGCTGGCATACATGCTACCGTACTGTTAAATGCACGGTCATGAAGCCGTGCACCAAAACCTGCTACAAGGAAGTCTGCAAGACCTGCTACAAACCATGCTACACGATCTGCTATAAAGACTGCCCACGCGTCGTCTGCAAGCCGGTTTACAAGACGACCTACAAGGAATGCCGCTATGTCGTCTGCAAACGCGTGCCGCACACCTGCTACAGAGAGTGCTGCTACACCGTTTGCAAACCGGTTTACGAAAAGCAGTGCCGCAAGGAACGCTACCAGATCTGCAAACAGGTCTGTGAACAGCGCACCCGCGAATGCTGCTATATCGAATGCAAACCCGTGCAGAAGACCTACTATCGCGAAGTCGTCTGCTACAAGCCGGTCATGGAACAGGTTACCCGTGACGTCAAGTACACCTGCTACAAGAACGTCATGACCACCTGCTACAAGACCTGCTACAAGACAGTGTGCGAACCGGTTTGCACCTACAAGACCGTGCGGAAGAAATGTGGCGGTCATTACGAGTGCGTTCCTTACTGCAAACGCGGTCGCTGCCGCCTGACCTGGGAACGCTCCTGCGACTGCTGCTGCGATCCATGCACCGGCCAGACCTGCTGCAAACCCGGTCGCCGTCATCTGAAGATCTGCAAAGAGCCTGACCGCATCTGCTACCGCAAGGTCTGGAAAGACGACTACGTCTGCTGCAAAGTGCCGTGCAAGACCTACGTGCGCAAGTGCGTCGCCGTCAAAGTTCCTTACACGGTTTGCAAGAAGGTCCCTTACACGGTTTGCAAGAAGGAAACCGTCAACTGCTGCCGCATGGTCAAGGAATGCAAGAAGGTTCCCTATACCGTGTGCGAAATGCAGCAGGTTGAAGTCAAGAAAAAGGTTCCTTACACGGTGGTCCGCAACGTGCTCGGCGCTTACGTCGATGCCGAAGGCAAGACCTATGAATGCGAAGGCGAAGGCCGGACATTCAAAGAAGGCGCCGAAATCGTGAAGGAAGTCTGCCACACGACCTGCCGAATGGTGCAGGAAAAGTGCGTCAAGAAAGTTCCTTACACCGTCTGGCGTACCGTGCAGCAGGAATGTGTCAAGAAAGTCCCGGTGACCACCTGCCACATGGAAAAATGCGTCGTGCACTGCAAGGTTCCTTATCGCGTGTGCAAGATGGTCCCCTACACCGTCAAGTGCCGCGTTCCGGTTAAGGTCACGATGTGTGTGCCGACCACGGTGTGCAAACGGGTCAAATGCTGCGTCCCTCAAGACGTATGGGTGACTCGCTGCTGCAAAGTTCCGTGCGACCCCTGCTGCGATTCGTGCTGCTGCAAACGGGAGAGCTTCTTGAAGAGGCTGTTCCGCCGTCGCATGGCTTGCTGCGACCCCTGCTGCGATCCGTGCTGCGACACCGGCTGCCAAAGCGGTAGCTGCCAGGGCGGCGCCTGCGGGAAATAACGGCCCCCGCGATTCGGGGTCGTAATACCGGCCCCGTTTCTCTCTGCCAACCGAACCGGGAGTGGGTTTTACAACCCCCCCCGGTTTTTTCTTTTGTTATTTCGCCATCGCCAAGGCCGGGTTCGGGAAATGATCGATCAGCGCAAAAAATCGAGGAGGTTTTGCTCGAATGAGCGGGCCGCCGTAGCCAACGCCAACTGCAAGCTGTTTTCCTGGGCGCGAAGATTCAAAAGCACTTCTGTCAGATCGGCATCTTCGAGATGACTCAGCGTTTCCCGGGTCGTAAGCTGCAAATCACCCAGCCGGTTTTCGAGATGATCCAGGTCTTCAAGCAGGGTTCCCTGTTCGCCGAGACTCGCTCGGATGTTGTCGTGGACCCGATCGATCTCGCCGAGAAGCTGGTCGAGCGCGATGTCTTGCTGGTCGGCGGAAAGCCCCATGGTGTTGTTGAGCGTATCTCGCAGGCTCTGCAACAATTGGAATGCGTCATAGGTACCGCTGAAGCTCAAAGCATCCATGCCAGCGAAGCGAATCGCACTGCTATCCACATTGACAATGTTGCCCGACGGGTCGCTGACCACCTGGTTGCTGGAGAAATTGATCGGGATCGATGTTGTGCCGCCGTCGAGCGATAACGTTCCGCTTGCCGACAAAGCGACGTTGCCATTGAAGCCGGGGGTGATGCCGGTCGTGTCGACAAAAACGATCTCGCCGTTGGGACCCGTCACTTGCAAGTCGGTATCGCTGCTCGTGAACGGAACGGGCGGCCCCCCGTTCAACGAAACCGTCCCAGACGCCCCTGTTCCGCTGGAATCCACGATCGTCAATTGGTGGCTTCCCATGGGGCCGATGACGGTATCGCCATTGGCGGAACTCGCGCCAGGCTGGATTCCCGAGCCGGCAGCATAGGTTGTGGCGGTATGACTGACCGTGAGAAAAGCCTGCCCCGTTACGCTATCCGTTCCGGTGCCGGCAGCAGCACCGGTTGTGCCCGAGTAGAGGGTGGCTCCCCGTGTTCGCGCTTGAAAAACTTCACGGCCGCTGAAATTCGGGGTGGTGTTGTGGAAACGTGTCAACGGCACTTCGGTGCGTTGATCGGAGCCTTGGTAGACGATCTCGCCAGACGCGTTCGTCACAAAGGGTTGGGTGTCGGTGGCCATGCCAGCGAAGAGGAATCGGCCTTCGTTCTGGGCATTGGCCTGGTGGAGCAGCCGATCCAGAAGGACATCGACTTCACCAGCCAACGCGTTTCGATCGGTAGTAGGCGCTGGTTTCGCAGAGACGAGGATTTCGCGTGCTTTGATGAAAATCGCGCTGACTTCCTGCAACGCCGAAGAACTCGCTTGCAACGTCGAACGCGCCGCCTGAAGAGTGCTTTTCGAGGCCTCGAACCTCTGATCAGCGGCACGGTTCGCCAGCACTCGGCTTACATCGATGGGCGAATCGGATGGTCTGAGAAGGCGTTTGCCCGTAGCGGCTTGCTGCTGAAAGACGGCCAGCCGATCACTTGCCTGTCGAATGCTGGAAATCATTCGCGAGATGGTGGTTTGATTCGTTACACGGAGTTCCATGGTTGATTCTCCGCCAGTTACTGCAGGATGCGGAACAGCGAATCGAGGGTACGGTTGACGACGGCCAGAAATTCGGAGGACATTTGAAATTGCCGTTGAAATTCGAGCATATAGACCAGTTCTTCGTTCGGATCGACGCCGGACACGCTTTGTTGTTCGGTCAGTAGTCTTTCGCCGATGGCGGACTGGGCGGCCTTGCGGTCATCCAGTTCCCTGACCTCGCTGCCGACCCCGCCGATGGCGCTGGCTAGAAACTCCCGAAACGTTTCGTTGCCGTTAAGCAGGGGTTGATCACGAAGCGACACCATTTCGAGAAGGTTCGAAGCATCGCCGCTAGCAGCCGAGGTGCCTGCCGCCAGGCTGGCCGGGTCGGCTTCGAGATTCGGGTGCAAGCGGATGTCGGCGCTGCTGCTGCCCACAAAAAAGGAGTTCAGACCCAATGCCGTTAAAATCCCCGCTGAATCAGGGGAGGAAGTGACCGGTACCGAATAAGTGTCGCCCGGATTGACGACGCCGGCAGGAATCCGAATGGCGAGTCCGTTGGCAAGTTCCAGCGCCGAGTTCGCTTCGTAACCCTGACCGATGTTGAATGTGCCAATGATACTACCGCTGCCGTCACGCACTTCGAGGGACAATCCCGAATCGACACCAACCTGTAAATCGCTGCCGGAACCAAGGACCGTGAGAGTAAGGTTGTCATCCGAACTTCCCTGATAGCTGCCCGACACGACCGGCGCAGAGGTCGATGTGGGCGCTGCACTCACGGTCGTCGGATCGCTGGGAAGGCGACCGGCAAAATCGAAGGCGTATCCGGGCTGGCCCGTGATCGTCAGGCTTCCTTCGGCAGGGTCGACCGTGGCTTGCAGATTGGCGATTCCATTCAACGCGGTCGCCACATCCTGCAACGAGTCGACGGCAGGATCGATAGCGATTCTTGTCACAACACGGTCTCCGGTCGTGAGATCAGTGACCGAAACCGTCAGGGTTCCAGCCTGGGGCGGAAAAGCGAGGCCTGCCTGGTCGAGCGGCAGGTTGGTATCGCTGACGAGTCTTTGGCTTGTCAGGGAAGTCATTGGCCCGGACAGCGGCAGACCCGTTGTTTGCAAACCGTCGATTTGCCGGATAAGCTCTTGGGCAAGCTGGTCGCTGCGGTTTCGCAGATCGACGATTTCAGCATTTCGTGCTGCCAGCAAGCCACCGATAGCCCCGCCGCTCGGAATCATCGGTGTCACGGAACCAACTGGGCGGATCTCCGCGGTATTGCCGGCGCCGATGTTGAATTCGAGTGGCGTCGATTGGTTGGCAACCACCAGAGGGACACGAGCAGCGACGACGTTGACTAGTCCACGGTCCTGATCGAACGTGCGAATGTCGATGAGTTGCGATAATTCCGTGATGAACTGGTCGCGCTGGTCCCGCACCGCGTTGGTGTTCAGCCCCTGGGCGTCGGCTTCAGCGATCTGTTGGTTCAGCCTGGCGATCTCGGATGACAAGCGATTGACATCATCGACATGCTGGGCCAGTTGGGCGTCCAGCTCCGTGGTCATGTTATCGAGTTGATCCGCCAGGGTGTTGAAATTCCTGGCCAGGCTTGCTGCCGAGGCGAGAACGACGCGACGTTGCGTGAGATCGTCAGGCCGGGCGGCCAGTTCCTGCAAGCCGTTAAACATCTTCTCCAGATTATCAGCCAAAGCGC
Source organism: Gemmatales bacterium (assembly GCA_026004675.1). GTDB lineage: Bacteria > Planctomycetota > Planctomycetia > Gemmatales > Gemmataceae > BPJP01. The sequence continues at coordinate 188,710 of BPJP01000009.1, read as the reverse complement.
CCTGGCCAGGTGTGATAAAGGATTCGATTTGCCGCAGGCTCTCCAGCAGGGCGGAGGAGTAACTGACATCGCCGTTGTTGCGAATGATGGCATTTTCCAACACACTGCTTCGCAGGCGGCCGATTCCCTTGATGACGACGCCGTTGCCGATGGTAGTACTTCCCAGCGTTCGCACCGCCAGGTTGGTCACCTGCCGATGGTAGCCGGGCGTGTTCGCATTGGTGACATTGTTGGCGATGACATCAAGCGCCTGTCGGCTGGCCCTGATCCCTGAAATGCCGATCGAAAATGAAGACATGATTTATCCCTCGACTTCCAGGATCGCCCCCACCATATCATGAGTGCAAGTGCCGGTTCGGCTGTACCGAGACGGGGACTGCGCCGGAACTAGCGTCTGGTCGAGCCAATCCGACCAAAGCTGAAGCAGTTCTTGCGTGCTCTTGTACAGACAAACAACTTCGATCCCCTGCCGTCGGAGCTGCCGGCAGCGATCGGACAAGCGCTCGCTTTCTGCCGGAGGCAAGCGCTCCAGCAAACGCGACATGCAAAAGTCGCTTTCAGGAATGCCCAATTCGCTGCTCATCCTTTCGATGAATGCCTGCCTGTCTCTCCGGAGCGACTCGAGGTTTTGTCCGACGACTTCGTGCTCGAGCATCGCTGCAGACAAACTCTCCACGTCGGCAGATCGCAAAGAAGCGTGCAACCGTTTCAACGCCACCAACAGGTCGGTGATGCCAGCTTCATCATCGTCGAGCCGTTTTTCACAAAGCCGAACCCAATCAGCGGTCGTCGTCATGATGCAGTCCCCTTGGGAAAGAGTTCCCTAGCGGCAATTCCCAATTCGGGAAGGAATTCCCCGCTCACGACCGTCGTAACCGACTCACCAAAAGCGACTTGTGGCATCGCAAGCAGGTTGCCGTCAGGCGCGGTCGTTAAATTGAGCAAACGGCGGGCCAATCGCCGTTTATTTTTGATTGTTGGGTGCCAGGCATGGAATGCATTCTGGAGGTGCCAATCCTCTGGGGTCCTTGGTGACCGGAACCGCGAAAACAAGAAAGAAGGGGGCCGTCGCGACGCCTCGCAACGGCACCGCAGCTAGACGGTCAGCGCCGAATGCCTGGTAATAGGGGCGGACGTGGACAGCCCTCGTGCCGGATTCTTGGGATTTCTGTTTTATCCCATCAATCCGGGAATAGGCTCCCATTCCGAGATTTCCGCGATCTTTTTGGGGATCCCTCGCTGGACGCGTACCTGGCCCATATCGAAGAAGGTGTGCATGATCGTGGAGATGAGGTGGCGAATCGTGATCGGCTCGGTAGCCGGTTCGCCGCCATTGCGGGTGGAGCGGCCGATCACCTTGCCCATTTCCAGCCCACCGCCGGCGAGCAGCAACGGGGTGATATTCCCCCAATGATCCCGTCCGCCTTTTTTATTGATGCGAGGAGTTCGCCCCATCTCTCCGGTGACGACGAGGAGAATCTTGTCGCTGAGGCCGCGGGCGTGCACATCTTCCAGAAACGCCGACAAGGCATGGTCCAGGGGCAAGCCCATGTAGTTCATGCCTTCGGTAAGGGTGGCATTATTCTTGTCGGCATGCATGTCCCAAACGAAGTTGGTCGTCACGGTCACAAATCCGCATCCTGCCTCGCAGAGCCGTCGGGCCAACAGCAGCAATTTGCCCAGCGTTTTGGAGTTGTCGCAGTAGTTTTTGTAGTTGTTCCACTTCTTGGAGATGTTTTCCGGGCGGACTAACGGGGCGGTGTCATAACGAGCGACGACGCGGGGGTCTTCCTTGGAAAGATCGAATGCATCAGCGACTCCTCCAAGGATGGTTTCAAACGCCTGCTGCTGCAATCGGTCGAGGTCTTCGAGAAGGCCTGATGTGTCGAATGCGTACTTGACACGATCCAGGCTGCGGAGCAAAGCACGGCGATCATGCAAACGCTCCATCGGCATCTTCAATTTCATGTCCGACTGCAATTCTCCCCCTTCGCCGGGCATAAACGGCGCATAGGCCGTCCCCAGCGACCCGGTGGCGTTGAATTTGCCGAATCGCATGTTCGCTTCTTGCGTATCCTTGTCCACGGCTCGAGGGAACAAGGCGACGTTCGTCGGCATGCCGTTAACGGGGTTATTCACACCAGCAATGCGCGAGTAGAGCGACCCCAGATTGGCGTTCATCGTGTCGGCATGGACGATCGGCTTGATGTCGTGGTTGCCGTTGCCGGTCCGGTAAGAACGCACGATGGAGACCTTGTCAGCGTGTCTGGCAAGCCTTTCGAACGTACCGCCGAAGGTCATGCCAGGTACTTTGGTTTGAACTTCTCCGGTGGCACTGCGGTATTCGACAGGGGCGGACATTTTCGGATCGAAAGTTTCGATCTGTGTCGGACCGCCGTGAAGAAACAAAAAGATCACCGACTTATCGTGAATGGGTGTGCCGGTTTGCTGGGGCCGCTGCCTTGGCGGCGAGCAGGTGAGGCAAACTCAAGCCACCCAGGCTAAGGCTGCCAATCCGTAGAAACTCGCGGCGATTGCACCCTCTGGCGTGATCGAAGAACGTGAACATGGGCTTGCCTCCGGGCGGGTATAAGGAGGTTGTCAGGAGTGTTGGAGTATCGCTAGCCTATCGTGGTCTCGCAGCTTCCGCAAGCTTCAAAATCAGGTTGCAAGGATTTTCCTCTATCGAGGCGGTTTTGTTGACTGTTCTTTCGAGGAGCGATGCCATACTGGCAGGAAAGGGAGTTGCTACCATGAAGCCGGTGCGCCATGCGACTCTTGGTGCGCGCGGGGGCGCGATCGGAATTCTAGAGAAAGTAGTTGCCTATCTTGCGCCGTTTTTCTCCACCGTCAACTGACGGTCTTTTTTGAAAAGCAATGGGCATGAAGCGGAGGCCGAGAAGAGAGAATACCGTCAACCAACGGTGATGGCACCGTCAGCAAACGGTGTTATCGGGATGCCTCACGGCCTCAGCCCGACGGGGGACCGTCGGATCAAAATGTTTGACTTTCGCGAACCAACTTTTACATTGACAAGCGAGCCTTGCTGAGGGGCAAAAATGTATTCCATCTTCCAGTCCCTGGTTCAAAAGCGCAGCTTGCTCTTTCTTGCGGGCCTGTCTGTCTGCCTCTACTCAGCGGGCATTTTGTGGTTCGTGTCGGCATCTCCCGACATTGGAATCCAGTGCGCTTTTTCCCCCACGATCCGGCAAGTAGAACCGCGATGCTTCTTGCGCGGTGATGGCCCTCAGCCGGTTCCAGGCGACCAACTCGTGCGTGTGGCGGATTATGAACTCGACGCTCAAAGCAAAATCTGGAGCCAGGTTTTGTTATTGCGGACGCTGTTATCACTTCGCGATGAGGTGGACGTTGACGGCGAAAACGTTCGCCTGCTCGACGGCGAGAAGGTGGTTCGCGTGCAGTTTCGCAGCCGATCAAGTGGGCAAGTGCACGAGATCTGGTGCCGACTGGGCACGTTGCCCTTTGCGGTCTTGTTGCCTTCGATCCTTTGGTTCGTGCTAAAACTTGGACTCTTTGTCGTCGGCGCCTTGGTTTATTGGAATCGGCCGCACGATGTAACGGCAGCCCAGTTTTTCACTTTGTGCATCGTCACTGTCGGTGCGTACATGGGCGGATATCATTGGGTTCGAATCTCCACGTATCCCCTGTTTCTGCTTGTTTTTATGGCTTGTTCCGTGCTGTTGCCGGCGGTGTCTTTGCACTTTTTTATGTTGTTTCCCCGGCCGAAGGAAATCTTTATTCGCCAAAGGCTCAAGTTGCTGGCGGCGATCTACCTGCCTCCTTTGCTCTTTCTGGCAGCATTGATCGTAAGTTATGTCCACATTCGCACATTGGTCAGGGGCGGTTTTTCCGCGGAAGCGATGGCGGCCGGCTGGTCGGTTTTGGTCACTGTGGTCAAAGCCTATCTCGTGGTTGCAATGTCGTTTTATTTGGCCAGTGTTGTTTGTCTGGTGAGCACGTTTCGCAGCGCCTCCGACCCCACGGAACGCAAGCAAGTCGAGTGGATCATGGTGGGGTCGCTCTTGGCCTTGGTGCCCATTGGCTACACGATGTATCTGGTGACGATGCAGCCGGACGACTTTGGTTCCGGTGCCGGCACGTGGCCGATGTTCGCGGCGTCGGCACTGCTGACGATTGCGTTTGCGGTGAGCATCACCCGGTATCGATTGATGCAATTGGATCAACTGGTCAGTTCAGGCGTTGTTTATTTTTTGCTTAGTTTTGTCGCCAGTCTCGTCTATTACACGCTGGTCCTTGCAGGTATGGTGGCGGCGGACGTTTTTGGCAGTAGCGGCGGCACCGGTCCCTCGTTCGATCAAACGTTGTGGGTGGGCACCAGTTTTCTCGTTTTGTTGTTCCTGCTCGATTTCGCCAGAAGTCGATTCAAGAAAGCACTCGATCGCCGATTCGATCGGGAAAAACATCAACTCGAACGGACCATTCGCCGAATGGGAGAAGCGATCGAGCAACTGGTCGATCCGCCGACACTGGCTCGCCGGATGTTACGGGCGTCGGTCGATTTGCTGCAGGTGTCCGGGGGAGCAGTGTATTTGCGTGATGGCCAGCCACCTATCTTCCAACTGGCGGGCCACATTGGGACTGCGCCGGCATTGTCCGAACTTACGTCGGGCTGCCCTTTGCTCGAAGCTCTTGCTGGCGGTCAGGTGATAATGGGGGCTGCCGAGGCGGGGACGGCATCGGCGGCGGGACAGCTCGCTTTTTTGGGAGGGGAGGTCGCCCAACCGCTTGTCCATGAAAACAAGCTGTTGGCGATCTTGATTCTCGGCCCCAAAACCCGAGGGCAGTATGCGAAGGAAGACTTCGAGCTGCTGTCCAGTTTCGCCCAACTGACGGCACTGGCACTCGCCAGCGCGGAAGGGCATCGTACCATTGAATTGCTCAACCGCGAGTTGAATGCCAAAGTGCAAAAGATATCCGAACAGCAACGTCGTATTCTCGCCTTGCAAAGCCAACTGATGAGGTTGTCGTCGCGTCCGACACCGGCTCGCTCTCAGGTGAAAACCAGCTCTGCTGAGAATTTGTCCGCGGCGCTGCCGACCAGCACCAAAGCGATTGTAGGCTCCAGTGCTGCTATCCGCCATGTCCTTGATCTGGTGCGCAAAGTGTCGGCTACGTCATCGGCAGTGCTGCTTCGTGGCGAAAGCGGCACGGGCAAAGAACTCTTGGCCCAGGCCATCCACGATCACAGCGAACGAGCCGACAAGCCATTCGTCAAAGTGCATTGTGCCGCCCTTTCGCCCGGCGTACTGGAAAGCGAATTATTTGGCCACGTCAAAGGCGCCTTCACGGGCGCCCATCGGGACAAAATCGGTCGCTTCGAACTCGCCGATCAGGGCACTTTGTTTCTCGACGAAATCGGCGACGTTTCGCTGGACGTCCAGACCAAACTGCTGCGTGTTCTGCAGGAAAAGACCTTCGAACGGGTGGGTTCCAGCGAGCCGATCAAAGTCGACGTTCGCATTATCGCTGCCACACACCAGAATCTCGAAGCGCTGATCGAGGAAGGGCGGTTCCGCCGAGACCTGTATTATCGCTTGAAAGTGATCGACATCGTCGTGCCTCCGCTGCGCGAACGGCGTGAAGACATTCCGGAACTGGCGCTGTATTTTCTCGAGTCTTTCGCCAGGCGGAGTGGCCGGTCGCAACTGCAAATCAGCGATGATGCCATGATCTTGCTCAAAAGTTATCACTGGCCTGGCAATATCCGCGAACTGGAAAACGTCATCGAGCGGGCGGTCGTCGTCGCTGAAGGGGATTGGATCACTCCCAATGAACTGCCGATCGATTTGTATACCAATAATGGGGCAGAGGGCGACGGTTTTTTGCCGTTCGGGCCGTGCGGCATCGCTGCCGAACGCGAAGAACGCCATCGCCGCGAACGCGAACGGCTGGTGCGTGCCTTGGCGGCAACCAATGGCAACAAGGCGGAAGCGGCTCGCCTGCTCGGCCTGGCCCGAAGCACCCTGGTTAGCCGCCTGAAAAAGTTCGGTTTGAGTTGACTCGCGACTTCGTCCTGCGGCTCGGCTGCAATTGCCTGTCTCTTTGCCGCCCGCTAAACTCCAATTCGTACTCCTGAAAAAATTCGCCAACCTTGCCCATGCAAAAACGAGCCGTCAGAAGCAAAAATGATCCTGCTCATCGACAATTACGATTCGTTTACCTACAACCTGGTGCAACGGCTGGGTGAGCTCGACCCCGCTATCGATCTGCAAGTTTTTCGAAACGACAAGATCACTGTGGCCGAGATCGAGGAACTTCGCCCAAGCCACATCATCATTTCACCGGGACCGGGTACGCCGCTCGACGCCGGTGTCTCGAACGATGTCATCCGCCACTTCGCATCGTCGATCCCCATCCTGGGCGTTTGTCTGGGCCATCAGTGCATTGGATATTGCTTCGGAGGCGAGATCGTTCGCAACGATCGGATCATGCACGGAAAAACGTCGATGATTTATCACGATGGCAAGGGCGTTTTTCGCGATCTCCCCAACCCCTTCGAGGCCACACGCTACCATAGTCTGGTCATTCGGCGGAGCAGCTTCCAGAATCCGGATTTCGAAATCACTGCTTGGACCGATCAAGGAGAGATCATGGGCATCCGCCATCGTGTGTTTCCACTTCATGGGGTCCAGTTCCACCCGGAGAGTTTTCTGTGCCTGGCTGGTCCGCAATTGTTGCGGAATTTCATTGATATTGGTTCTAAAGCTGACCTTGCGACCACGGCATCAGCGTCGTCGTGATGCCCGGTCGATGACGGCCGATTGGCGAAAATGCGTCATTGTGCTTGACGTTGATATGGCCAGCGAACTAAACTCTCTAGGGTAAAAGAATGGGAGTGTTTTGATGTTTTCGGTTCCGGAGTTGATGCCGATTTCCATTACCGCGGCGCAGGGAGTGCGCCTTACGGTTGAAATAATCGGCATCGATGGTCAGACGTGACTCCGGGGTATTCCTGAACGTTCGCAACAGCCCTGGAGCTGATCGGCTTCAGGGTTTTTCTTTTGGATGGAATGAAAATGACACGAATCCTGATTTACGACACGACCTTGCGTGATGGTTCGCAAGGGGAGGGCGTCCACTTTTCCCTTCAGGACAAACTGCTGGTCACCGAACGGCTGGACCAACTGGGCGTGGATGTCATCGAAGGTGGTTATCCGCTGTCGAACCCGAAAGATATGGAGTATTTTCGGGAGGTCCGCAACTTGCCGTTAAAGCACGCCCGCGTCGCCGCGTTCGGAATGACGCGGAAAAAGCATACCAAACCGGAAGAAGACGCCTGCTTGAAAGCGCTTCTGGGAGCGGAAACTCCCATCGTTACGATCGTCGGCAAAACTTGGGACTTGCACGTACGGGACGTACTAGGGGCCAGCCTGGATGAGAACCTGGCGATGATTGCCGATTCGGTTCGGCATTGCAAGCAAGCCGGTCGGGAAGTGTACTATGACGCGGAGCATTTCTTCGACGGTTACCGGCATAATCCTGAGTACGCGATAAAAACCATCCAAGCCGCCCGCGAAGCAGGTGCCGACTGCATCATTCTTTGCGATACCAATGGAGGCACGTTGCCGGATGAAGTCGGGTCGGTCGTGGAGCGCGTGCGACGCCAGGTGGACGGAGCCTTGGGCATCCACTGCCACAACGATTGCGATGTGGCCGTCGCCAATACCCTGGCAGCAGTGGCCAAGGGGTGCGTCCACGTGCAAGGAACGATCAACGGCATTGGTGAGCGGTGCGGCAATGCGGATTTGGTCAGTATCATTGCCAATCTATCCCTCAAGTTGGGATACGAAGTGTTGCGGAATGGCAGCCTGGCCCACCTGACCGAAGTGTCGCGTTATGTCTACGAGATTGCCAATATGAACTTCCGCTCGAACCAGCCTTTTGTGGGAGCCAGTGCTTTCGCCCACAAGGGAGGCATGCATGCTCATGGCGTGGCTCGCAATACGGCGAGCTACGAACACATCGACCCGGCAGCGGTCGGCAACCAACGCCGAATCCTGTTGAGCGAGTTGTCCGGCAAATCGAGCATTCTCGCCAAAACGACCGAGCTGGACCTGAGCGAAGACCCGACCCTGATGAACCGAATCCTCAACGAAATCCAGGACTTGGAGCACGCTGGTTACGAATTTGAAGCCGCCGAGGCTTCTTTCCACCTGCTGGTCAAAAAGCTGGCCGGCAAATACCAACCCAAATTCGAACGACTGGCCTACCGTGTCAATGTGGAAGCCGGCAAAGACGGTTTGCCAGTCACCGAAGCGACGGTCAAACTGCGCGCCAACGGTGAAATCATCCATACGGTCAGCGAAGGCGACGGGCCAGTGAACGCGCTGGACGGCGCTTTACGCAAGGCGTTGCAGCAGGTCTATCCGAGTTTGGCTGAGATGGCCTTGGTGGATTACAAAGTTCGCGTTGTCAATGCCCGTGCGGGTACCGCCGCCAAGGTGCGCGTCGTCATCGAAAGCCGGGACCGCAACGATGTCTGGGGTACAGTGGGCGTCAGCGAAAACATCATCGAAGCCAGTTGGCTGGCGCTGGTTGATAGCTTCGAATATAAATTATTCAAGGATGAGACGAAAACTGGAAAATAGCGCTTGCGCTCGGGCATGCCGGCAGAAGCAGCTCTTTTTTGAAGCAGTCGGCATAGAATTTGCGAATAGATTGGCTGCTGAGAAGATGCTGGAACAAGGGAGGAAAGAAAGATGCCGGAAGCAAAGCTCAACCATCCGTGGCTTGTTGCTGTTTGGCCCGGCATGGGGCACGTAGCCTTGAGTGCCGGTTATTATTTGATGTCGAAACTGGGAATGTACGCGGTCGCCGAATTGTCCGCAAACGAATTATTCGATGTCGATTTCGTGGAAGTCAAAGGGGGGCTGATCCAACCAGGTCGGCGGCCGCGTAGCCGATTCTTCCTGTGGAACGATCCGAACGGGCGCCATGACATCGTCGTCTTCATCGGCGAGGCCCAGCCTCCAGCCGGCAAGTACGCTTTTTGTCGGCGGCTGGTTGATTATGCGAAGGAACTTGGGGTCGAGCGGATTTTCACCTTTGCGGCGATGGCCACGCAAATGCACCCCACCGGCAGCAGCCGGGTTTTCGGGGCGGCGACCGATCCGGAAAGTCTTGAGGAGTTGAAAAACCTCGACCTCGAGATTCTCGAGGACAGCACGATCAGCGGCCTCAATGGCGTACTGCTGGGAGCTGCCGCGGAAATGGGCATGAAAGGTGTTTGCTTGTTGGGTGAAATGCCTCACTTGTTCGTGCAGCTGCCTTTTCCAAAGGCATCGCTGGCCGTGCTCGAGGTGTTCACGACCATGGCGCGGATCGACCTCGACTTCACCGAACTTCAGGAACAAGCGCAAAACGTGGAAAACATGCTCGTCGACCTCATGGAAAAGGTGGAGCGTTCGTTGCAGGGGGAAGCTCTATCCACCGAAGATGAGGAACCGCAGCCGGAGCCGGAAGCCAAGAAATTAAGCTCCGAGGACGAAGCAGAAATCGAAAGGCTCTTCAAGGAAGCCGAAAAGGACCGCTCGAAGGCCTACGAATTGAAAAATGTTTTGGATCGACTCAAAGTTTTCCGTGAATACGAAGACCGGTTCTTGGATCTCTTCAAGAAATCTGCGTAATCCGTTTCCTCAGCGCCCAGCCGCCTTGGGTCGTCTCAACGATTGGTGATGAGGACGACATCCATATTGCGATACATATCGCGGCGACGGTCTACGAAGCGATAGCGTATATCCGGTCGTTTCTCGAAACGCTCCCAGGTGGAGGCTGGCAGAATGAGGAAGACCTGTCTGGGGAGGCGCAGGAACTCGTTGGCCGCGGCCGGATCGGCAAACGCCTGAACCTGGCGTTGGGCATAGAAGACCAGGCTGGGCTGGAAATAATACAAACAGCCGATCCGTATTTCCTTTTCGCGCTGTGCCGACAGAATGCTTTCGGCCAGATACTTCGGTGCTTTATGTCGATTCAAACTGGCGCCGCCGCCGGCGGCCAGTGGTGCGAGGAAGACGACGGCAGTGGCCGACAGCACGACCAATGCCTTTTGGCGATGTTGGCCGTGTAGCCACCATGCCAGGATGCCGCCGGCAATCGGAATCACGCCGCATACCGCCCACTTGGTCAGCTCGGGAAACGTCTGGCCGCGCAGAATGCCGAGCTTCCAGCCGCCGGAGACAATGAGAACGCCACCGATAAAGAGGATGCCGCTAAGGATGACGCATCCGAAGCACAGGGGCATCAGCCAGGCGGGCGTGTTGGTTTTGTCTTCCTGCCAGCGAACGAGAAAACGCGCCGTCATGATCGCTGCGGCGGGGTACAGTGGCAAAATGTAATTGGGCAATTTCGTTTGCGATATCGTAAAGAAAATGAAGAACATCGCAAACCAACAGACGAGAAAGCGGAAGGCAACGAACGGCTCGGCAGCGGATTCGGCACTTCCTATCGGCCGAATCGACCGAATCGCATGCCAGGACGTCGGTGCCAGAAACGCGGACCACGGAGCCAGACCAACGAGAAGAATAATGAAGTAGTAGTAAACGGGTCCGGAGTGGTTTTCCATCGCACCGAGAAAACGATTGACGTTGTGTTTTTGCCAGAATTGCAGCAGAAAGGCACCTTTGGTTTCGACTCCCACCCAAATATACCACGGTGCGGCAACGGCGGCGAACGCCAAGGCGCCAGCCACCAGACCAGGTTTCCACAGCAGCCTGAGTTTACCGACCCAGTAGAGAAATGCCACGATGATGGCCGCGGGGAGCACGAGACCAACTGGACCTTTGGCTAAAACCGCTAACCCCATCGCCAACGACACGCGGACGAAAGCGTAGCGTTCGTTCGTGAAACCTTGCCAGAAAAACAGAAAGGCCGCGACAATGGAACAGACCAATAGCATGTCGGGATTGGCAAAATGCGCCGAAGCACAGAAAAGAATACTGCTGGCGAGAACCACACCAGCGAGTAGTCCGGTAGCGGGGCCAAACATCAGACGGCCCAGTTCATAAGTCAGCAGAATCGTCAGAATTCCAGCCAAGGCCGACGGCAGCCGGGCGGCGAATTCGCCGACGCCGAACAGGCGATAGGCCAATATCTGAAACCAGTACAAAAGCGCCGGCTTATCCACACGGAGTTGGTAATTGAACGTAGGCACACGCCAATTAGCCGAGCGCAGCATTTCACGTGCTGCTTCGGCATTGTTGCCTTCGTCGATGTCCCAAAGAGTCGGGCCACCGAGGTTGGGCATAAACAACAGTCCGGCTGTGAAAATGAGCAAAAGATAGTGTCCGCCGCGATGGTTCCATCCGTGAAACATAAGCCTTCCATGCAATCTGGTGAGTTTAGAAAAGCCGGTGCGATCCCGCTCCGGCAGTTGCAAGGCTTCGCGAATTATAAAAAAGCTGTCCGATGTTGCGATAGCAGTATCGGCTATAATTCGCCGACACGCTCGTACTGGCTTTTGAAATGGTCGATGGCCTCGTCTGGGTTCATGTTGAAGATGGCTTTGCCTACGGTGTGCCACCGGCCGCGATGAAAAAAGAAAACTGCCGAAGCGTTACGCAGATTCCCTACTGCCGGCACATCTTCCATATCACTGCCGGGAACTGCCTCGAATTGGATGGTGACGGCAATCAAGGCCGCCAGGTTCCCGCTTTGGCGTTCGCGAGCGAACACGACTTGCCGATCCCATTCGCAGTTCTTCCAGATCAGGCCGCGCGGCCTGCCACTTGTCGATGCTGCCTGCAAAAAGTTCTTCTCGAGTTGCTCGCGCTGCAGTCGAAACAATTCCCGCGCTCGCTCAAACTGGACTTCCCTTCCGAACAAGCGTAGTGGCCGCCACGCCAAAAACAAGATCGCCAAAAGCGGGATCGGCAGCAAGTACAACCAGTTCATTCCGTCCTCAACGATCTCGGCAAAAGACACCTGCAAAACCCACTCGCCGCCCTAACGATCCGCCACTTTACTGTTTTCCTCTTCTGGCACAGGCGCCGTCCAGCCGTTACCCCCGACCGCTCCTGCGTCGTCCGCCTTACGTTCGATGATCTTTCCATCGAGCAATTGGAACAATTGATCGGCCAATTTTCGGGCTTCGGACAGGTTATGGGTCACATGCAATACAGTGACGCCGGTGTGCTTTTGCACCGATTGCAACAGCGAGTACATGTCCTCGCGGGTGTTCTCATCCAGAGCACTAAGCGGTTCATCCAAAAGCAGCACACGAGGATGGAACGCTAGAGCACGGCCCAACGCCACCCTTTGCGACTCGCCACCGCTTAAACCGGCAGGTTTTCTGTCCAGCAGCCCTGTGATGCCGAGCAGCTCGGCCAATTCTTCAACCCGTCTTTGGATCGCCAAGGGATTCCACCGCCGAATCCTCTGGGCGAATGCAAGATGCTCTCGCACCGTCATCGTTTGGAACAACGCCAGGTCTTGTGGCACATAACCGATCCCCCGATCGGACGGCGCCAAACCGGAAACTTCCCGATCGAGCAAACGAATCGACCCTTTCACAACTGGCCGAAAACCGCAGATCGCTTCCAGGATGGTCGTCTTGCCGGCCCCGGTTTTTCCCATCAGAACGGCATAGTTTCCGGTTTGAACCTTGAAGGAAATATCCTCCAATGAAAACATACCGGAGCGGACACAGAGTTGCTCGACCTGGATCATACAGCGGCGAGTTAGCAGAGAGTACGACGCGGAACCTTCAACATCTTCGACATATTGTAAGCAAAAATGCCCTGATCTGCCGCAAAAAGCCGGGCGTTTCCTTGCTGCCAAGGTCGTGAACGTCAGCGAATGGCGTCGTCAGAATTCGACTTTCCGGAGTGCCCGGCAGCCTAACCGGAGAGGAATAATGACCGCTGCGCCGGCAAGCACGATGCCGACGGCAGTGCTCGCCAACACCAGCAAATTCCATGACGCGAATGTCTCAGCGTAGGCCAACTGCAAATGCCAGGGGAGTACCGACAACAGGATTTCAACGACAAGGAAAATGAGACAAGCGACCAGATTCATCGTGCCGCCGAAGCCGACCGCGATTTTCGAAGGATCGGTTTCGCCAAAATTGGGCATGCAAGCGCCGAGTCCGACGCTAAGCCCGCTCAAACCTAACACGATCCAAGTCATGGCCGACCCGTGAACCAAGAGGATATGAACCGGCATGTTCAGCATCCAATCGCCGAACAGAATGAGAAATTCGGATATGAGCAGTCCTCCAGTGGCGGCGAAAGCGAATTTGCCCCAGATCAGCCGCTCGCGTTGCATCGGCAACAAACCAAGAATCCAGAATTTCTTCCCCTCCAGGCTAAGCATGGGGAAGACGAAACGTCCGGTATAGGCACATAACAACAGCGATGTTGCCGTCAGGTAGATGATGCTCACCGCATTTTGATACAGTTTACCCAGGTCGCTCTGGTAAAAGCGGTGCATGTTCGTAAACAGCAACACGACCAGGAGAGCGAAGATCAGAATCTGCGCCCACTGGGCAGGATCGCGCCGGAAGGTCCGGAAATCTTTGACTACCAGTAGACGTGTCTGCGGATCCAGAAAACGCAGAGTGCCGCTGAGGAGGTGGTCGAGCCAATAAAGTCGGCGTCGGCGTTGGAACAGGGCGCTGCCAGCCAATTCGTCATAAGCCCGACGATACCAGCGGCGGGCACACCAGGCAGCTGCCAGGTAAACAACCAGACCGTTGCTCCAGATCAGAGCGAGGCTGTACGTTGTCGTCGACAAATCGCGCCGGGCACTCGCCAGCAATCCGCGCGTCAACCAATGGTTCGGGGCCAGTGGGCCGCGAGCGAATGTCAAATCGGCGAGCAGATTCTCGACAAAGTCGGTATTCGTTGCCCGATACCACCAGCCTCGCGGCCACTTCAGATACAACCAGATTGCGGCCGTCGCCACGAGCGCGGTCAGAACGAGGACCAAAAACTGCTTGCGTCTCCGCGGCAAAAACTTGACCAAAAGCAGGCATGCCAAAGCTCCGAGCGAGCCAGGCAAAAGCACGAAGCCGCTGATAAACATCACCAGTAAAACGTAAAAGTGCCAGTCGACTCCTACCGCCAGCCCATGCGCGATCAGCACCGGACTGCCTAATAGAACGAAGGCGTAACTGCTGAAACCTAACGCCCCCTCGAACTTGTAGGCGAAAATCTGATCCGCCCTCGCAGGCGTGGTAAGCAAAAAAGTGGTCTCTGCAGACGAAAATAGACTGCTGTAAAGAATGATGCCGTTGGAAAAAATCAGCATCACGAAGAACACCAAAAACATGAAATCGAACAGCACCGAAACGATAGCGCCGGTCAAAGGCACACGCTGCCTGGCGAGAAATGCGAACCCTTCGACGCTAATAGCGAAGACGAACCCCCAAATCAGCAGGCTGAGCACGCCGATGCCGATGACGCGGATGAACGAATTCTCCAGGACAACCGCAACACTGTTACGCAACAATCGGCCACGCAACCAGTGAAACAGGGCAGGTTGGCTCGCTCGCAGTGGCGGATCAGCTTTCATCTCGCCAGTGGCATGCATCGTCACGATAAATGAAAACGACAGGAGCGCCTCGACGCTCAAAAAACTTAGTGGGTTTCACGAATGTCGTCTAAACCTATATCCAGTGCCGGCGCCGAATGGGTCAGCGCCCCGACGCTGATCCAGTCGACACCCGTTTCCGCCAGCGCACGAACGGATTCGATTGCGATTCCTCCCGAGGCTTCAAGTAGCACCTCCGGCGCGATCTGGTTCCGCCGCTCCACCGCTTGCCGAATCTCGTCTACTGACATGTTGTCCAAAAGAATGCGTTCCGGTTTCGCAACCAGGGCCGCTTCCAGTTGCGCCAGCGAATCGACTTCCACTTCCACGGGCAACGGTCGGCTCAAACGCTTCCGGACCTGAGCGACAGCGTTCCATATGACGTTGCCCGTTTTTTCCAGGATGGCCAAGTGGTTATCTTTGATAAGAACGGCGTCGTACAGTCCGAGCCGATGGTTTTGGCCGCCACCAGCGCGGACGGCATATTTCTCTAGTAAGCGCCAGCCCGGCAGGGTCTTGCGGGTGTCCAGTATTTTGCAAGGCAGATCACCCACCGCGTCGACGAAACGCCGGGTCAAGCTGGCGACGCCACTTAGACGTTGCAGAAAATTGAGACTGATGCGCTCACCGGTCAGGATTGAACGCAGCGGTCCATCTACGCGAGCGATCGTGTCACCGGCTTCGACACGGTCGCCGTCTGCTTTCAGGGGAGTGAAGGCAACGTTGGTGTCGAGCCGTTCAAACACCATCGCGGCGGCAGGCAGGCCACAAACGACTCCCGCTGTGCGCACAACATAGCGAGCCTGGCCGCGTTTATTGGCGGCCACCAGCGATTCCGTCGTGACGTCTCCAGGGCCAACGTCTTCTTCTAAGGCCAACTCGACAAGATGCCGACAGGCATTGGCTTCTAAAGCGGAAAAGCCCATTACAAGAAATACTCCACTATGTTGCGAAAAATTCGCATGCCGTCTCCCTCCGTTGCCAATTCTTCCCGTGTCCACCTGGGGTGTTGCGTTGGCAGAATATGGCGTTCGGGATGGGGCATCAGGCCGAGAACGCGACCGGTGGCGTCGCAGATGCCGGCCACATTCCCTTCGGAACCATTGGGGTTCGCGGGATAGCCAACCTCCTCGTCCCGGAGTGCCAGACCGGTGTAACGTAGTACCACCTGCCCCGACTCTTGCAAGCCATGGAGAATCCACGGTTCCCGACAAATGAACTTGCCTTCGCCATGCGCTACGGGGAGATAGAGATGCCTGCAACCCTTCAGCATGGGGCACCGTGACGAGGTCGCTTGCAAATAGGTCCAGCGGTCTTCGAACCTGCCCGAATCGTTGTGCGTCAGGGTGGCCAAGGGGCCATCTTCGTCGGGCGGCACCAGCAAGCCGGCTTTGAGAAGGGCTTGAAAACCGTTGCAGATGCCGAGTATGAGCCGTTCGCGATCGCGAAAGGATTGCAACGCATCACTTAAGAAACTGGACAATTGATTGGCCAGAATCTTGCCAGCAGCGACGTCGTCACCGTAGGTGAAGCCGCCGGGTACGACTAGAATGTGATAATCATGCAGCATTTGAGGTCGCTCGCGCAGGCGGTTGATGTGAATACGGTCGGCGACCGCACCAGCACACTCGAGCGCATAAGCAGTCTCAACGTCGCAATTGGCCCCGGGTGAGCGCAACACCATCGCTTTTACTGTCATCGTCCAACCTTTTCTGTCAAGGTGGTGCTCCCCCTGATTCACCTGTTGCTCATTGTATACGGCTATCCTGTCGCTGCCTTCTTGGGAACCTAGCCCGGTTTTAGCGTGTCAAACGCCATCGCCTGACAATTCCGCGCGTATTCGGGGACCATCTTCGTCCAATTTCGGCGCTGGTTTCCTCGTGGGTGGATCGTCGAAGGCACTGAACTTGATCGGATTGCCAGCGATCCGCAGGTCGCCGGCCCGGACGATCATGTTCCGTGCTTGCACTTGGGGATGCTCGCACGCCTGCGCGACATTATGCACCGGACTGCACGGTATCCCCGCCGATTCCAACAACGACAACCATTCGCTGCAAGACCTGCTGCGCAAGACGCTTTCCAATTCGGTTTTCAATGCGTCGGCGTTTTGCACCCGGTCGCGGTTGGTGGCGAATCGTGGATCATTCGCCCATCTCTCACGTCCCAATACCTCGCAAAGACGCGAAAACAACGTGTCATTGCCTGCAGCGATGACGATAGGCTGATCGCTGGTCTGGTATAGTTCAAATGGGGCAATCGACGGATGCCGGTTCCCGATCGGTCCCGGGATTTGCCCTGTCGCCGCATAGCGCATCACGGCCGATTCGAGGATGGCGATTTGTCCGTCCAGCATGCTCACATCGACCAGCATTCCCCGTCCCGTCGACTGGCGATGATACAAGGCAGCGCTGATTCCGATGGCAGCGAACAACCCACCGGTAATGTCGCCGATTGAAGTGCCGGTCTTGGTCGGCGGGCCGCTCGGAAGACCAGTAATGCTCATCAACCCGCTCAACGCTTGCACAATCAGGTCGTAAGCCGGCTTGTGTTTCCACGGCCCGGTCTGCCCGAAGCCGGAAATGGCAGCATAAATCAACCGGCCATTCTCCTGTTGCAATCGGTGATACCCCAAACCCAAACGGTCAAGGGTGCCGGGGCGGTAATTCTCGACGAGAACATCGGCCCGTCGGATCAGGGACAGGAAAATGTCGCAATCCTGCTCGTCCTTAAGGTTCAAGGCAATGCTTTCTTTGCCGCGATTCAGGGATGAAAAATAGGCAGACGTGTCTTGAAAAAACGGTTCGAAGTGGCGCGAGTCATCACCGCCATCAGGGTTTTCCACCTTTATGACTCGAGCCCCCAATTCTGCCAGCAGCATGGTGCAAAACGGTCCGGCCAGAACCCGCGTCACGTCCACAACCATCACACCATCAAATGGACCACGACTCATGAGGCAATCTCCAAAAGAAAGAATGTCTTTTCTCCGACACTACTACCCGGGACACGATGTGCAATGATAAAGCGGGTCGTGACAGCGAACCGATCCCCATTTTTTCTTTTGCCATCAGCGCCCGTCGTTTCTAATCTTTGTTTGGCGAACACAGAGGCATCTCCTTGTTGGCAAACACCGAACGACTTTCTGAAACGGATCATGCCCTGGCTGGTGGGGATCGATGAAGCCGGTTATGGACCGAACCTTGGTCCATTGGTCATGACGGCCGTCGCTTGTCAGGTGCCGGCAGCGCGGCTGGCTGCCGATTGGTGGCATATCTTGCAGAACGCCGTCCGTTCCCAACAACGTTCCGATGCGCGAATGGTGATCGCCGACTCCAAGCAGGTCTATAATCCGCAGCGAGGCCTGGCGAATTTGGAGTGCAGTGTTCTCGCTCTTTTGGAAGCCGGTCCCACGACGTTCGCTGATCTGTTAAAAACACTTTCCCCCGATGCCCGTCAGGCAGATGAAATCTGGTATCGAGGAACGACCCGCCTGCCTGTCGCTTGCCCGGTCGAGGTCGTCGCAAGGGCAGCCAGCGACTTTCACTCGGCTTGCGAACGGAACGAACTCAGGTGGGTCACCATCCGCAGTGTGTTAATCGGTGCGGAGGAATTCAACTTCCTCGTCGACGAGACCGGCACCAAGTCGGCCGTCCTCGGTCATGCGCTCATACGGCTATTGAAGCACTTCGCCAACGACCAAACAACCAGCGAAGCGCTGACCTTTTTCGTGGACAAACATGGTGGGCGGAACTATTACGCCGCTTTGCTGCAGGAGGCGATCAGCGACGGCGTCATCATGGTTCGTGAAGAGAGTAGCAAACGCAGCACCTATCAGCTTGTCGGCGGCCAGCGCGAATGGACGATCCATTTTCAGCCCCGTGCGGATGCCGACCATTTTTGCGTCGCCCTGGCAAGCATGGTCAGCAAATACGTCCGCGAAATATGGATGAATGAATTCAACGGCTTTTGGCGACGGCATATTCCCCGCTTGAAAGCGACCGCCGGCTATCCTGTCGATGCCAGGCGTTTTTTCGCGGAGATCGAACCCTTGTGCGAAAAGCTCGGCATCACCAAAAACCGAATCTGGCGAAAGCGATAAGACATCGTTCGCCCGCATACTTTGCTGTTCCGTCCCGATTCACTAAGCATAATCGCAAGGCTGGCATCGTCGCCGATGCCCATCGAACGACTCTCAACGGAGGATTTCCGAGTGCGCTCTCATTTTGTCGCTTGCCTGGTCGTCTGGTTTTGGGTTGGGCCTGGACGAACGGAAGAATGGCCCGATTTTCGCGGCCCCACCGGCCAGGGTATTTCGAGCGCGACAAAAATCCCCGCCACATGGAGCGACACGGAAAACGTCGCCTGGAAGACCCCTATTCCAGGCTCGGGCTGGTCCTCGCCCATCCTTTTTCAAGGACGAGTCTATTTGACGACGGCGATCGAACAACCCAACCGCGACCAGTCGCTAGCAGCCCTCGCCGTCGACTTGAAAACAGGCAAAATCCTCTGGCAAAAAGAGGTGTTTCGCCAGGATGCCCGAACTGCACCCCGCATCCACCGCAAAGCCAGCCACGCCAACCCTACGCCTATCACCGACGGCGACAAGCTCTTTGTGCATTTCGGCCACCAAGGCACTGCCTGTCTCGATTTCGAAGGCAACATCGTTTGGCGAAACAATCGCATCCGCTACGCGCCGGTTCACGGCAACGGCGGTACGCCGGTTTTGGTAAACGATTTGCTCGTCTTCAGCTGCGATGGCTCCGATAAACAGTTCGTCGTCGCGCTGGCCAAGGACACCGGCCAGATCGAATGGCAAACCAACCGCGAAACCTCGGCGTTGAAGAAATTCGCTTTCTGTACGCCTTTGGTCATTACGGTTGACGGCCGAAAACAAATCGTCAGCCCAGGCGCCGGCCTGGTCGCCGCCTACGACCCTCGAAGCGGCAAGGAAATCTGGCGTGTTCGTTATGGCAATGGCTACTCGGTCGTGCCTCGACCGGTCTTCGGCCACGGGCTTGTTTACGTCTGCACCGGTTTCGACACTGCCAAATTGCTGGCCATTCGGCCAACGGGAAAAGGCGATGTCACCGATTCGCACGTGGCCTGGTCTTACGACACCGGCATTCCCCGTACTTCGTCCCTTCTGCTTTTTGAAAACGAGTTATATATGGTTTCCGATTTCGGCGTCGCCCAATGCCTCGACGCCAAGAGCGGCCGACTCCTTTGGCGCGAACGACTGGGCGGCGGCTTTTCCGCTTCGCCTCTTTATGCCGACGGTAAAATCTTCTTCCCTGCCGAAAATGGCGTATGCACCGTCATTCGTCCCGGCAAAAAGTTCGTTCGGCTCGCCCGTAACACGCTCCCAGAACGGACATTCGCCTCGTTCGCCGTCATGGATGGCGCGCTTATCATCCGCACCGAGAAGCATCTTTACCGCATTCAGTCGAGCGATAAGTAGGAGGAAACACTCCTTTCGTTCATGCCTTGTGGCAGCGATTGGCTGCGTTAGCAGCAAGTGCAAGGATTTCCTCTTCTGCCAGCTGTCTGGTTCGCAAAAACGACGGCTTGGCTTTGAGGGGTGTCACTCCCTGGCTGCGGATGAGATAGAAGTGGCCGGTTGGTTGGGCTGGGAGCTTACTGGCGATCTGCTCGGCTCCGTATTGAGCGAACATTGGTTTGAGTTTTTCCAGGGCAGTATTCTGGGTGATACGGCCAGCCAGCCAGGTACCGATCATTTCCCGGCAACGATAATCGAGATCGCCGGGGCTTTGCGTCGCCAACATGATGCCGACGCCAGCCGAGCGAATGCGTTTCAACAGGTTTTCCATCGGAGCTTTTGTCGCCGGCTGCCTCTGTGCTGGAAGGTACAAGTCGGCTTCGTCGAACATGAAAACTGCTTGCAACTCGGGATGCGGATTCTGGTTGCCCCAACGTGTGATTTCCAATAGCAACTGCGTGATCCAGAACTGAATGTCGATATTGTCTCCGAGGAATTTCGTGCTGATGATACTGAGGCGCGTTTTGCCGGGAATGGCGAATGGTCCTCGCCCAAGCAGCAAGTCGATGCTGAGTTTCTCGCCGTGATTCTGGAGTAGCCGGTTTTGGTTGATCTGCAACGTTTGCAAGTCCTGAGCCAGCTTGCGGAAGTGGTTCCCCAACGATCCGACCCTGGTAATCAGTGACGGGTCCTCATGCGTAACCATATCGATCAGTTGTGGGAGCGTGACTGGTAATCCCTGTTCGATCAGAAGGGTGATCGCTTGACGCAAGACAGCGTGGCATTTTTGGTCGGTCCGCGTCCGATATCTCATCATGCTGCCGAGAGCGGTAGCAGCAAAACCGGCGATTTGATCCTGTTCATGAGCTGTCATCTGCGACGTGCCATCCGGAACGAGGGAAATATCGAGCGGCCTTCCATCGCTATGCCCCGGAGTAAAAATGGCCACATCCACTTTTTCCCGCAACTGATTTTTGCGGTCGTCCGATTCGTCGGGCAGCATCGTTTGGTTCCACACCGACGGATCCGCGTAGCCGCACAGGTCCCCCTTGCGGTCGACCAGCACAGCGGGAACGCCTTGCAGCAAAAGTTGTTCGATCAGATTCAGGGCCGCCGTTGTTTTGCCGCTTCCCGTCGTACCGAGAAAGGCGATGTGTTGCGTCAAATCCGACAGGTTCAACGTCATTTCCTGCGGGGCGATTCCCGTCGTCGTGCCCACCAGGAGGCTTCCGGTTGGAACTGGAGGACGAATATTCCTTTGCTCCGCTGGCTTTGCGGCAGTGGGTTGGTCGTCTGAAGAGGACGATGGGGGATTGGCGGCGGTTGGAGGGACTGCCGGCGTTGCCGGGCCGTTGTCGAGATCGAGGAGAGTTTGCAGCGAGGGGAGAGTGGTGAGAGGCCGACTTTCCCGCAACCAGTCCGCAACGCCGTCGTCTTTTTTGTGCTGAATCAGAAACGCCCGCAACGCCAACATCGTTCGCCAGTCGCTGTCTTCGATGACGACACGGCGTCCGCCCCGAGTGATAATCGCTGCCACTTTTTTCATGACCTTGGCGTTTGGACTCTGGGGAAATGGGGTCGAACGCACAATGGCCAAGGGGTCCTCGTGAGCGAATCCCTCGGCATTCTCGATCTGTTCCATCAGCCATTTCCCTTGCGGCTTCTTGTTGCAAACCGCGACGAACAGCTTTCGCGCGTCATTATCAGGTTCATGGATCAGCACGCGAATGCAGTAATCGTGGCAAAGTTCAATTTCGAAATGATACCCGGCTAATTCGGCGCCGCTTTGGCTGATCGCCCAACCGAGCAACTCGGCCAAATCTTTTTCGGCGTCGGGTGGAGAGGCAGAAGTCCGCGCCCGAAAATCGTTCCATTCTTGTTCTATTCTTTCGATATTTCTGGTTGGCGGAGACGGAGGTTTCGGCTGCTGTTGCCAAATGGGTGCCTTCCAGGCGCGAGCGAAGATGCATTCTTCGCGATGCCTGCGGAAACCATCCAGAATGTCGCGGATGCGCAGGTTGGTCAGAGGAATCAGGTCTTCATCGCGATAGGGGAAAATGTCGTCGCCACGATTCGGAACCAATCCCGACTCGTCGAACAAGTATCGCAGCCGGCGCGCAAGCAGTTGCTTGATTTCTTCCAACGAACGGCGCGCATTCAATTTCGTTTGTTTGGGATCGTTTACAAGCCGGTCGAGCTTCGATTTTGCAAGATTTGGTTGCTGATTTTTGAAGTAATCTTCGAGGCAGGCGATGACCACCACTGCGGATGGCACTTCGTCGATGACGGCACACAACGTGTCAATAGCCCGGCGGAAGCGCGCTGCTGCTTGCAAGTCCCGCGTTTCCTGGTCGGTCATGTCTTCCATTTGATCGACGAGAAGGACGAGAGCGCTTCTTTCGAGTACGTGGATCAGCTTGCCCAGCGTGCGGATCATGCGAAGCGGGTCTTCAGGCCGACACCTCGGCACCAGGTCGCCGAGCATTTGGCGGTCGAAAGCATTAAGGTCTTCACAGCGAAGATACTTCAAAACGCGGCTTTTGATGGGCGGGTCGTCGCGTTGCAAGTAGAGCAAAGCACTGAGAACGTCCGGCTCGCCGATGTCGCTGAAGCGGGGATCGCTTCGTTCCAGCTCGAGCGTCATGTCCCGTACGAGGCGGCCAAGTTGAGCGGAATCAATCTCCTCTTCGCGAAGTTTTTGCCGTTGCTCGTTGAACGCGATGGGCAAGGCATCGAACAGTTTTTTGGATAGCCGAGCCAACCCTGACGCCGGAATCTCCGGATGCAGAAAAGGTTGGTCCAGAGAGTCGATGAGATTGCTGAGGATGTAGCGGTCGTAATGTTCCGCCGTCGACGTCATCGTCATGTAGCCCACATAACCGAGTTCTCGTTCGTGGACTTCATTGCGAAAGGCACGCATCAAGTGTGTCTTGCCGCAACCCGATTCGCCGAGCAGGGTGAAAATCCGTCCGGCGCTGGGATGATCGCTGGTGGCACGCATCAGCAGACCATTGAAAACCGCCCGTGCTTCCTCGTGGATCGACTCCACATCGAAAGGATCGTGCTTCCAGATTTCGTGCTTGTGGACAATGGCGTGAAAAATCTCCGGATAATTGCCGGAACAAAAGACCTGTCGTTTTCGCTCGGCCAATTCCTCCTTGCGAGAGACTGTGCCGGGCAATGTGGACACGTCGCGCATGGCTTACCTCATAACTTCGATAAAGTGAAATATAGCATTCAAATACTTCGTTTCGGATTCGCGGACATCGTTCGGGTCCATGACCTGCACCAGGTCGGCACGACTCAGGGGGACCAATCCCGCCTGGTTCGCCTTGGCAAGCATGTTTTTGAACTGATCGATGGTCATGCCTGATAGGGAGCCAGCATCTTGAATCTGCCGCCAAACGTGCGAAATGAACACCTTGTTATCGCCAAACCAACCCGTGCTGCATTGGTGGACAGCGTCCCATACACGCTGGGCAAACGTTTCAAGATCGAGCGGCTGCTCTGCTGGCGGAGGCGCTACCGAAGGCATAGCGGCTGTCGTAGCCCGGCCGTTGTCGTCTTCGCTCAACCATTTCGTCAATAAACTCTCACGCAATCGATCGGGATGGAGAAGATTCTCACCAGGGCGAAGCTCCAGACCCAGCTCCTGTGCAACCAATAGGTCGAGCACTTGTGCGAGCGTTTTCGCTTCCGGCTTCAATGCGAAGTGTTTTTTCAGGATCGAGGCCTGCAATCCTTCTTTCTTGCCAAGCGACGTGGTTTCGGCTGATCGAGCAGGAATGCCCATCGCTTTGGCAACCAGAAAACGATTCTTGATGGTGCGCCAATCGCAGGGTTTCGGCGGCGCCTCGAGTCCCAAAAAATCAAGCACCTCGGCTTGTCCTCGCTCCGTCAGTACAACATTTCCCCTCGGTAGCCAGGCAACCAGGCCAGCGTCGGCTAACGCGTTCTTGGCCTTCTCCAAATGTTCCTCTAACTCGCGTTTTTCCAGGCGGCGTTCAAGGAACGGCGCGACCGCCTTTTGCAATTTCGATCGAGTGGCTCTCCCTTTGTTCGCCAACAGGTAGGCGAGCACGAATTGCCCCAGTCGCGAAATGGTCAGCGTATCAATCACCATGGGTTCTCCTTGTTCCGCGGAGGGATCGGCAATGGACAATCGCTTCCATGATGGTCTCGGCGATTTCTTCCAAGCGACAGGCGATATCGTCGGCCAGAAAACGCAAAACGACATAACCTTGCTTCTGCAATAGAAAATCCTTGCGGCGGTCTCGGCGGTAATGTTCCGGATCCTGGAAGTGGAAATAACCGTCGATTTCAATAACCAATCGAAGTTCCGGACAGAAAAGATCGACTTCCGCCACCCCGGGGCCGAAGGAAAAATCGAGCGACGAATTCAAACGAAACAGTCCTGTCGTCGCAGGATGGGATTCGAGAAAATCGAAAAGGAACTGTTCGGCGCTACTGCGTGCGATACCGGCGACAACTTTGCCATGCCGGTGCTGCCCCAATTCAACGAATGATTCAGCGACATCGTCCCACAGGGCATCGCCTCCCAGTTGCGCAGAAGCTCGGCATAGTTTGCCGCCGTCGATCCCCGCCTTTTCGAGTCGGTGACGGACTTCTTCATGCTCCCAGGCACGTAAAACAACGGCCCCTTCTCGTACTATGGCGGTGAGACGACTGGGCGCCTCGTGTTTCAGGAAATCGCGGACGGTCTTTCCTTGGGCGCTGATCGCCACGGGCATCGATGGTATTTCTTCGCAGACGATCTCCAACCAAGACGCCGCCTGGCTCAGTTCGGCGGGCGCTCGAGCCGTCAGGAAAAGTGCGGGGAGACGTTCGACAGACACCAGCCCAGTCGCCGATTGGAAAACCTTAAGCCAGGGCGGCCGGCCGTTGGTTGTCCTCCATTCGAGGCGTACTACGTCCTCGGCCGATATAACCTGACCGGCGCGCCGTTTTTCGATGATGAGGCGGGCCAAGGCCACCGCTGGGTCATCTTCGGCAAACCGGCAGCGTCGATAGAACGCATCGAGGTCGAAGCCAGTGGAAATGGCGAGCTTGGTTTCGATTTCGCCTGCATCCAGTCCGCTGGCACGGGCAAGGCAGGCGACCGCACGCCCATAAAGATCGTCGACGCTTGCCAAAGTCTCGAACCACTTTTTTCCGATGGATTCAGGAGAGATGGGTTCGGCTGGGTCACATGAAGCAACGGGCCGACCGGTTCGCTGGCACCACGATTCCCAGACGTGGCGAGCCAGTCCCAACGGTCCCTGCAAGACCGTCACGTTGGGACAACCCCGAAGACGGCTCGATTGTTGCCGGTCCAGGTAGGTCAGAAGATCGTAAAATCCAAGCGCGGGCGAGGACATCAGTGCCGTCGCATTCGGAGTCGATTAGAAGTCCAATAACGAATGTAGTATTATCCCTGTCCGTGCTCGAGGCAAGGATAAAGCAGAAAGAGCCATTGGCCGACTGAGACAAGCCGATTTCAGAAGAGAAAAAAGAGGCACTGGCGAATGTTTACAGGGGATGGCTGTTTTTTCGGGCTACCAAAAAACAAAAAGCCGGGAGTGAAAACTCCCGGCATATCGTTGGTCGAGCGAGCAAACCGGCTAAAGGAGTTCGTGCACCGGTTCGCGTTCATCGAGGATATAGATCGGCCGCCCGGATGGATCGTTGAATGTCCGCGACGGATCGATGCCCATGGCTCGATAGAGGGTGCTGAGCACATTGGAAGGTGAGATGGGCCGATCCTTGGGGCGTTCGCCTCGCGAGGTGCTTTCGCCGATGGCTTGTCCCATTTTAAGGCCGCCGCCCGCAATGAGAGCGGACATGACTTGCGGCCAGTGGTCGCGGCCGGAATTCTTGTTGATTCGCGGAGTCCGGCCGAATTCACCCCACATAACGACCGATACGTCTTTGTCCATGCCGCGGTCGTGCAGGTCCTGCACGAGGTTGGCGACGGCACGGTCGACCTGCGGAAGCTGTTTTTCCAGGGTTTTGAAGTTGTTGCTGTGCGTGTCCCATCCGCCGATCGCCAGGGTGACGACGCCGCAACCAGCTTCGATCAGTCTGCGAGCGGTAAGGAATCTTTCGACTCCTTTGTAGCGGTCGCGCACGCGCGGGTCTTCCCGGCTCAGATCGAGAGCCTTGAGAATCTTGCCGGAGGTGACCATTTCGAAGGCACGGGCGGTAATGTCATCCATCCCCGCCATGGAACCACTGGCATCGATATCTCGGCGAATGGTGTCGAACTCGGAAAGGAGTTTGCGCCGATCTTCGAGATTGACGGCCATGCTGCGATTAAGTCGCAGGTTGTTCAAGCCAGGGCCACTTGGCGTGAACGGTCGATGTGCAATTCCCAGGAATCCCGGCTCTGTGCCTCGCGTCGATCCTCGCAAACTGACGAAAGCAGGCACGCCCTGATCACCGGAGGTGCTGCGAACCTTGGAAACGACCGCGCCAAACGACGGGTGATTCGCCATGCGGTTGACCCGATCGGGGTAACCGGTCATGACCATCGTGTCTGAATGCTCGTTGACGGTTACGAGCGAGCGAATGCAGGCGAGCTTGTCCCACATCCTGGCTTGCATCGGGAAGTGCTCGCAAATTTGCACGCCAGGCACGTTGGTTTGAATTGGCTTGAACTGTCCGCGAAACTCAGACGGGGCATCGGGCTTGAGGTCATACATGTCCATGTGGGATGGACCGCCCGGCAGATAAATCATGATGCAGGCTTTGTTGGAAGAGGCGTTGCCTGCTTGGGCCCGTAGACGGAGCAAGTCGGCCAAGGTCAAGCCGGCCGCCCCCAGGGCGCCAATCTTGAGAAATCCACGACGCGTTACGCCATCGCAGAACTTCTGCTGTTCGCCCCACAGTGTCAACATTGTTTACCCCCCTAAAAAGAAAACAGACTCGAGCACGAGTACCTAAAGTTTAGCTTGGACTTTCTTCCCACACAATCAAAAAACAGACGAAATAGGGGTGCGATTCGTTCTACAATCTTGCGATCTCGAGATCATGCCGGCGCAAAAATTCCTCGCATTCTTGACGCGTGAAGACTCCTGGTGTCGTGCCGATCGCCCGGACACAACTGGCTCCCAAGGCACTGGCGACACGCAAGCAGTCTTCGACTTCCATTCGGTGAAGCAACCCGAAGATAAAGCCCGCATCGAAGGCGTCACCACCTCCGCTCCCATCGACGAATTCGACCGGGAAGGTTCCCGCCCGCAAGCGAACACGGTCATTCACAAGAACCGAACCTTCTCCCCCGCAGGTGATGACGACCGTGTTGGCTCCCAGTTTGCGCAGTGTTTCGGCCTGGGAGAGCGGATCGGTTTCGCCGGTAATGCATTCGGCCTCATCCCTATTGGGCAGAAAAACGTCCGTGACGGGAAGAATCTTTTCCAGGCGCGGCAGGTAGTCGTCCCGACCAGGGGTCGCCACGTCGAGCACCGTCCTGGCACCGGCGGCGCGAGCGGCTTCGAACGTGGCGACGAGTTCTTCTTGGACAATGTTTTCCATGAGCAGATAGCCGCCAAGGTAGATGACCTTGCAGCGGCGGACAGCCTCAAGAGGGATGTCGGCAGCGCGGAAGAGCGAATTGGCGCCAAAGGTGTGAATAAAGCGGCGGTCTTCGCCTTTGACATTCACGATGAGGGTCTGGCTGGTGTCGACACCGGGAGCGATTTGCAAGAGAGAAACGTCGACTCCTTGTTGCCTGAGCGAATCCGCCACGATTCCGCCAAAAACGTCGTCGCCGATCTTGCCAACCACCGCAACCGGCACGTCCATCTTGGCTAGATCGACGGCGGTGTTGGAAGCGCAGCCGCCTATGGTCAACAGCATGCGCTCACTCATTACGAGTTCGCCGGGGCGCGGCACATGAGAAATCGGACTGCAAACGTGGTCGGCGACCACGATGCCGCAACAGAGTACCTCGGGTTGGGACATGGTTTTCTTTCCGGATTTACAGGTGTTTCAACAGATACGTTAGTTGTCGCTTTCGAGACACCACCGCTGGATCAACCGGGCGTACAGTTCGGTGCCGCGTCGGAGTTGGTCCAGGTCGATCCATTCATCCCAGGTATGGGCCTGGGCGATGTCGCCGGGACCGAAAACGACCAGGTGTTTCATTTCGCCGAAAACGCCGCCATCCGTGCCATAGGCTACTGTCGTCGCCGTCCGATTGCCGGTCAATTTCAGCATGGTTTGCACGAAATCGGAATGGGGATCGGTATAGAACGGGTTGCCGGTGTGCAGGATTTCGAATTTCAGGCCATGTTTTTCCGCAGCAGCGCGAGAGCGGTCGATCCATATTTGAGGATCCTGGCCGGGCATGGGGCGAAAATAGACGGTGCAAATACTCTGGGGCGGCTTGATATTGATCGCGTGGGTATGATCATTGATGCCGATGTTCCAACTCAACGTCGGCGGATCGAATTCGCTGTTTTGCCAGCGCGGGTCCGATTCCGTTTCGTCATGGATGGCTTTCATTTCAACCAGGAAAGGGATCATGGCGAGGTTGGCATTTTTTCCTTGGCGAGTGCTGGAGTGGGCGGCCTGACCTTCGGAAATAGCGCGGAAGCCGAAGGTCCCCTTGTGGGCGTAAACGACTTGCAGTCGAGTTGGCTCGCCGATGATGCCCCGCGTATCCGAGTCGAGCATTTCCTTGTAGAGTTGTGAGCGTTTGGCAACTTCACGTGCGCCGACGTAGCCGACTTCTTCATCGGCGGTACAAGTGAAATAAAGAGGCTGCCTCAGGTCGCTTGCCCGGAACGAGCTAGCGGCCGACAGCATGCAGGCAATCGAGCCTTTCATGTCGCAGCTGCCCCGACCGAACAACTTGTTGTCTTTGACGGTCGGCGGAAAACGGTCCGTGTTCCGCGAAGCGCCAGTCGTCGGCCGGCACAACGTCCGTATGTCCGAAATAAGCCAGGCCGCCGGTTCCCTTGCCCTTCTTGGCGATCACATTCACCTTGCGAACGCCGTTGTGATCGTCATATTCGATGCGTTCCGTATCGAACCCCTGTTCTTTCAGCCGCCGTTCGACATAGTCGCTGACCGAGGCGTTCGACTGCCGACTGACGGAATCGAAGGCGATCAGATCCTTGGCGTATTGTAGGGCGTCCATGAAACAGCCTCCCGGCAAGTATGGAGAAGTCGGATACCAGTCAAGGCGATTATGCGACAAGTTCGCGTGACGCGAAACCATTTTCCTTGTCGCGGAACACTCTTGGGCAAGAACGGAACCACCTGAACGGGACAGCTTTTGGCGAGTGTCGCGGCGAGAGGCAATCGCTCAAGAGAGATAGCGGGCTTCCCCGTTGGCACGAGGGATCAAAACAGCAGGGAAATCATGATGCCAGATGCGATCATTACTCGTGCCCGGACTGTTGTTGGCCCAATAATTTTCCCATTGCTGCCAGGTCAAAGGAAAGCGGGAAAAACAGAGGCGGCGGGCGTCCAACGGGGGAAGATTCCTGGTTGCGCCGTTCATTGGCTGGGGGCGCAGCAAGAAGTCATTGGCGCGCAGATTATATCGGAATGGTTCGCCCTTTTTCTCTTCTGTCCAGACCAGCAGATGCTTTTCCGTGAAGTCGTAAGTGGGGGCGTCAACGGGCAAGGCTGCGACGACCTGTTCGCGCACCAGGTCCACACCGGCAATCTTGTAGAGTCCCGCTAGTGCCGTCTGAATGATGTCCGCCTCTTCTGACGACAAATGAACCAGCCATCCGGTTTCGCTGATCGACGCGATGACCCAACCGGAACGTTGTTCGAATGCCAACCACATCGGCTCGTCAGGATGATCGGCGTGCTGCAATTCCACACGAATGCGATTGCACGAAAGCTCCACTTGACCACACTTGACCGATCCTCGTTGCCAGTTTCGGCTATAGTTCAACAAGGCGATGAACTCCCGCTCGACAAAGAGTTGGACGCAGCGTGCCACTTCGTCGAGAGCCTGGCGAAATGTCCGTGCGTTCCGCCAATTGTTGGTGATGTAGGCGGTCTTCTCGGCTTGCCGCAGCTGAGCATACAACCGCGGAATCGTGCCGGAATGAAAACCAGGTTTCAAGAGTTGTGGCAAAGTCTCGCCATGTTTGCCGATGACCACCGGTTTCAAGCCAGCAGCGCGATTAGCCCGAAACAGCCGCCAGTTCTCTTGCATCTCCCAGATGAAGAATGTGACAGCACTGGGTAATAACCAGAGCGTTGGACTGAAAACCGCCCAAACCAGAAGGTCAGAAACGCCGAATCCCAAGCGTGGCTGCAACCGCGCGATCAAATCGTTTTGCGCCGAGAAGGTGATCATCCATTTCGCATACCACGGCATCAACAGCATGAATTTGAAGACGACCGAAGAAATCGGCAACTTGAACGGATTGACGCTCGGTTCGATGAGCAGGACGAAGTATAGCCGAATGATGTACCGGAAGGGGAACCAGAGAACGCCGAGCGTGGCCCGGATCGCCATGATGATGCGCGGATCGTCATCGCGGAAGCGGAGGTTTTCGTCCACTGTGTACAGCACATATTCCAGGGCTTCGGTGGCGCGTTTAAAGAAGCGCGTGACCAGACGATAGAGCCCTTGCAAAAAATCGAAGCGCAGCTTGCTGTACAGCAAGAGCATCGCTTCGATATAGGCTTCGGAAAGTTCTCTGCCGAAGCGCGAATTGAGCAGAGTGGCCGCCAGCAGAAAGGCCAGTATTCCTGTGGGCCATTGCCCGAAAGTCTCGGGCCAAACCCAATAGAGAATCCCCCAACAGACGAGTGGTTTGAGGAGATAAAGCCGGCACATCACGGCGGGCCAGCTCTGCAACACCGTACGAACTGCTTGCAATTTCCAGAGCATCAACGGGCCATCGTAGACGAGGAAACGGAACACCTGAAAAAGGCCCGTGCCAGCATAGGCGACCAACCGCCTCAACATGCGCACGTGAATCAAGCCGAGGAACAAAAGTCCGAGGGGTCCATACAAAACCGGCGAAGCTTCGAATTGCCATTCACTGCTCTGATATTCGTTCCAGAAAATCCGGATCGCATGGACGAGTGCAAAGGCGCCGCCGAATGGAATGATGAGGTTGAGGGTTAAAAAGCGGCCGAGCACGGTGCCGAAAAACAAGGAACTGATGCTTTCCAACCAACGCATATAGAATTCGCCCCGGCGGTAGACACCTTCCATAAGGGCACTGAGGCGTTTATCAAGGCGTTGCAGCGGATCGCCCCGCCAGTACGAGTAGGCATCGGAAATATCGGCGAGTTTGAGTTGGTTGCGGGATAACGTGTCGCGCAGATCGGCAAAGGTGATGAAGCCATACTCCGTCAACCGGTCGAGCAACTCCTCGATCATTTTGTCGAGCGCGACCTGGCCAGGAGGACTGGTAGCCGTCAACCCGACATCCTGGAACGCCGACTGCAGGATGGGGCGAAATCGCTCGCGCAAACGCTGCTCGCTCAGGCTTTCCGCATTCCGGAGCAAACGGGCCAGCCGGCGGCGATCTTCCGTGGACACGCGGGCCATCGTCAGCCTTTTGGCCGCGTTTCGCAAATGCTGCGTCGTGCGAACCAGTTGCACGCTGGTCAACTGCCTTTTGATTGGCCGTTTGCCTAGCGACTGTATCCATTCAAAAACATCGAGGCTGTAAAGTTTCTTCTCGTGTTCCCGGCAGGCATTTTGAAGATCATACAGCAGTCGGGCTTCCACAGGCCGTTTGCCCTGGTCAGCCTTGTCCAAAAGTTCGGGCAGCACGATGACCCATTCCTGGGCTTCGCTGTCGTTGAATTTCAAAATATCTTGCAGGCGAAAGGTAAGAATGTTGAGTTTCTGCAAGGCCTCGTTGCGGGTCGATTCGCTCAAATCGGCGGGAGCCACTCGAGCCGCCTTTGTGCACAAGATCGCGGCTCGCACCAGATCGCCCTCCCGGCTGGCGCGTCGCGCAGCCCGCATCAAACGCCAATAATAATCGTGCGATTCATCCGAACTCGTGTCGGCACGGATGATGGGATCGGGAGCACCAGGCAGTCGTGTTTTCTCGAAGATTTCCTGAGCGTTGCACTCCTGCAAGAGCAGGCGATCGATCTCGTCCAGGTTCCGAAGACCGGGAAAATAGGTGGGACGCAGATTCGTTCGAAAGAAGTACAGCTCCAGATAGACCGCCGCGAACTCCACGTAAACGCCCACGTCGTCCATGGGCGGAAACAGGTAGTTCTCCTCCTGCAATACGCTACGGATTTCATCGAACTCCGTTTGTCCGATTCTTTCAATGCGCTGGCGTACGATCTCGGCGTTCAATTCGCCTTTGGCTACTTTGTCTTCGAGGGCCAGGTGAATGTGGGCGTGAAAAAGCATCCGCCAGTAGCTCAACAGGATTTCTTCCCTGCTGCAGGATTGGAGAAACTCCGCCGATGGCCGGGACAATAATGTCACTCGCGCCGGCAGGAGTCGGTCCGGCTCCAATTCGAGTTCATCCTGCTCGACATGCCGAAAAATCAACTGCCGCTCGAACGTGAAGCAATCTTCATGGGGTGCATGCAGCAGAAAAGATGGAACCTTGAATTCCGCTTGCAACAGACGCCGTATGATCCGCGCTGGCACCAGCACGACTGCTGGGTCCGTCTGCTGAATCAGTTGTTTGAGTTCCTCCAATTCCACGGCAACTGACCCATTGGGACATGATATGGCGATAATGTTTGGTATAACGGAACCAGACAAGGTTCGCAAGAATGATATGCGGAGCAGGGTTGCAAAGTTCAGGGGGCAGGGCGTTGTAACGAATGGCAGCGTGTCCTCCTCAACGTTTTTGCAAAAAGAAAAGCGCTCTTGCCTGACTTCTGTCTTGTCGCTAGATTGAAGATTTCTCCAATTGTGTACTGCTGATGGGTTGGGGTGTGCCATGAAAGTTCGGGCCAGCGTCAAACGTATCTGCGAAAACTGTAAACTGGTGCGTCGCCGAGGCCGGCTCTACGTGATTTGCAGCAATCCACGCCACAAGCAGCGCCAGGGATGATGCCTACGGGGCGATGCCGACGACTTGGTCCGTGTTCGGAATTTGAGGTGGATCACCATGCCGCGTATCCTGGGTGTTGATATTCCTAATGACAAGCCGACACATATCGCGTTGCGTTATTTGTACGGCATTGGACCGACGTTAGCTTTGAAGTTATGTGAACAGGCAAACATCGATCCGCAGCGTCGAGCCAAGGAACTCGCCGACGACGAGATTGCCCGTTTGGCGAACATCCTGGAAAGGGACCAATATACAGTTGAAGGTCAGTTGCGTCGGCAGGTGCAGCAGAACATTGCTCGGCTGAAGGATATTGGCTGTTATCGTGGATTGCGACATCGGCGGGGATTGCCGGTACGCGGCCAGCGGACGAGAACGAATGCCAGGACGCGGAAAGGACCGCGGAAAACCGTCGCTGGGAAGAAAGGCGTCAAGGAACTTCGTGGTTAACCGTGCTGGTTTCGGAAGCAAGGTTTTTTTGGAGTCGCAGCCGTGGCCAAAAGCAAGAAACGCAAGGCACGCCGCAATGTTAGTCGCGGCATTGCACACATCAATGCAACGTTCAACAATACGATCGTGACCATAACCGACACCAACGGGGATGTGCTGTGCTATGCGTCGGCGGGAACGGTTGGATTCAAGGGCAGCCGAAAAAGTACGCCGTTCGCTGCCCAGCGTGCCGCCGAGGTTGCTGCTGAAAAAGCGGCCAAGTTTGGTGTGAAAGAGATTGAAGTTCGTGTGAAGGGGCCGGGGTCCGGCCGAGAGTCCGCTATCACCGCTTTGCAAGCCGGCGGATTGAATATCAAAGCCATTGAAGACGTGACCCCATTGCCTCACAACGGTTGCCGACCGCCCAAGAAACGCCGCGTCTAATTACCAGCAGATTTGTGAAACAGATTCGATGATGGTTGTGGAAAATGGGTCGATATCTTGATGCTGTCTGCAAGTTGTGTCGCCGGGAAGGCGTGAAACTCTATCTCAAGGGGAGTCGTTGCGAAAGCCCCAAGTGTGCCATCGATCGGCGCAACACTCCGCCTGGCATGCACGGACATCGCCGTGGCAAACTGAGTGAGTACGGCATGCGCTTGAGGGAGAAACAACGACTCAAGCGATTCTACGGGGTGTTCGAGAAACAGTTCCGCCGCTATTTCGCCATTGCGTCGCGTTCGCCGCAAAACACGGGCGAGGCTCTTCTGAGCATCATGGAAAGGCGGCTGGACAACGTTGTCTATCGGCTGGGTTTTGCACCATCGAGGGCGAGTGCCCGACAGCTCGTATCGCACGGGCATTTTACCGTCAATGGGATCGCCTGTGACATCCCCAGCCGGCTTTTGCGCCCCAACGATGTTGTCGCCGTCAAGGCGAACCGGCCTCGCAGTTTGCAACTGGTGAAGCTCAACTTGCAGTCGGCCAGCAATCCCGTGCCCGACTTCTTGGAACGTTCCAGCGACGATCCCCCCTCGGGGAGGTTGTTGCGTTTGCCGACTCGCTCCGACGTGGACCCGCACATCGAAGATATTCGCGAACAACTGATTATCGAGGTCTCCACTCGTTGAGCATCGGTTTGACTGTCACCGGCCCGGAATTCCGTGCCGGACTCTTTCTCTCCTTCAACGTGACAGGAGGTTTCCCTCATGCGTATCCGATGGCGTGGCTTGGAACTTCCCAACCGCGTGGTCTGCGAGCGCGAAACGCTGACTGACACCTACGGCAAATTCGTCGTCGAACCATTCGAACGTGGTTTTGGCGTTACCGTCGGTAACAGCCTGCGTCGCATCCTGATCTCCAGCCTTGAAGGAAGCGCTGTTACCCGCGTCAAAATCCAAGGCGTACAGCACGAAATCACCACCATCCCGGGCGTCGTCGAAGATGTCACCGACATCATTCTCAACATCAAAAGTCTTGTTGTCAAAAACTCCAGCGAGCAACCGCAGACGCTCCGCATCGAACGCCACGAACGAGGCGTCGTTACCGCCGCCGACATCATCGCCGACGAGCCGATCCAAATCATCAATCCCGAGCACATTATCGCCACGTTGACCGATGACGTACCGTTTTCAATGGAGATGACTGTGGAAAATGGCCGGGGTTATCGCACGGCGGAAGAAAATGCCGGCAAAGAACGGGAAATCGGCGTGATTCCGGTCGATTCCAGTTTTTCGCCCGTCGTGCGGGTGAAATATGAGATCGAAGAAACCCGTGTCGGCCATCGCACTAATTACGATAAACTTACGTTGGAAATCTGGACGAACGGCACGATTACGCCGCAGCTCGCCCTTGTCGAAGGCGCCAAAATTCTCCGCAAGCATCTCAATCCGTTCATCCAGTATGCCGAACCCGGACCGGAGTTGCCGGTCGAAGACAAAATCGAAATGGGCGCCGCTTCGTCGGTCGACCAGGAATTGGAACGCAAACTCAACCTCAGCCTGGCTGAGTTGGACCTGTCGGTGCGGGCTACCAACTGCCTCGAATCAGAAGGCATTACCACGGTCCGTGACCTGGTTATCCGCACCGATGAAGAATTGCTGGAAGTGCGAAATTTCGGCGAAACTACGTTGAAAGAGGTGAAAAGCAAGCTGGCGGAAAAAGGCTTGCAACTGGGTATGAAACTTCCAACTGTGCGACGTTAAGCTGCCGTCCTTAACGGTCGCACAAACGGGCATACGAATACAAGAAGGGTTGGCATCATGAGACATCTGAAAGCGGGCAGAAAACTTGGTCGCAACGCCTCCCACCGCCTGGCTTTGATGCGCAATTTGACAAAGGCACTGATCAAAAACGAGCGCATTATTACGACTGTTCCGAAAGCCAAAGAAGCGCGCCGTTTTGCCGAGAAACTGATTACCTTGGGCAAAAAAGGGACGCTGCACGCCCGGCGCCTGGCTCTGGCCAGGCTGCCTGATCGCAAGATCGTCAGCATCATCTTCGATAAAATCGCGCCGCGCTTTGCCGATCGACCAGGAGGCTATACCCGCATCATCAAGAGGCACAAGCGCCGCCTGGGGGATGCCGGCGAAACGGCTATTCTCGAACTTCTCAAAGCGGGCGAAATGAAAGCGCCCAAGCCTAAGCACCAGCCGGCACCGCGCGTCGAATCGGAACCCAAAGTACAGGAGCAAGCCGAACCTTCTGAAGAACGACCGGCCGAACTGCAGGCAGAACAGCAAGAACCACAAGCTGAACAGGGCAACGAAGCCAAAGAGCCATCAGAACCAAAAGAGAACGAATCCTGAAAGGCTGGACGCGCCGCCCCACGTGGCGGGCGCCCTCTCTGATTCGATCGAGAATTCTGACACAGCCCGATGTCGGCCCAACCCGCGGAACATAGCGATTCCAGTCTCAGTGCCACGCGCAATTGGCTGACCTCGCTGGCCTACGACACGACGTATTTTTTTTCCGCGGCAGCCTTGACCTTCGGCTGGAGCCTGCGCGTCAAAGGCGTCCATCACGTTCCCAAACGCGGCCGTGCCCTCTTTATCGCAAACCACCAGAGTTTCCTCGACCCCCTCGTCACCGGCCTTGCCATCCATCGCCGAATCTGGTTC
The DNA here is from genome assembly GCA_026004675.1 of Gemmatales bacterium. Taxonomy (GTDB): domain Bacteria; phylum Planctomycetota; class Planctomycetia; order Gemmatales; family Gemmataceae; genus BPJP01. Next base: position 152,087 of record BPJP01000009.1, on the reverse strand, counting down.
CTGGCACGCAAGACGCTCTTTAGCAACCGCTGGTTCGGCAAATGGATCAGCATGATCAACGCCGTTCCCGTGGACCAGGAAGGCATCGGCATCGAAGGACTGCGCCTGGTGCTGAAACTGTTGAAAGAAGAACAGGGCGTCCTGGTCTTTCCCGAAGGACAACGAACTCCTACCGGAGAAATGATGCCTTTCCAACCGGGAGTCCATTTCCTCGTGAAACGCGCGATGGCTCCGGTCATTCCAGTCGCCATTTCCGGCGCTTATGATGCCTGGCCACGCTGGCGTCGCTTTCCCATTCCTGCCCCCCTGTTTCTACCCGACACTCATCGTACCATCGCCGTAGTCGTTGGATCGCCCATTCCGCCAACCCGTCTCATCCATTTGTCACGGGAGAAACTGCGGTCCGATCTCTTTCACGAAATCAAAAGGCTGCAAAAACAGGCCGACCGTCTCCGAAGACCGGCTTCCCTCCCTCGACCTCCAGAACGCCCACCGACCGATCTCGACCAGTCATACCATCACCCCGTCAGTTGACGGTCTGCTCGTCGCGCTGACGCCACGACGCTCGCCGGAAACACCGTTAGTTGACGGTTCGCTCGTCGCGCTGACGCCGCGTCGCTCGCCGGAAACACCGTTAGTTGACGGTCCGCTCGTCGCGCTGACGCCGCGTCGCTCGCTGAAAATACCGTTAGTTGACGGTGGACGAGACAAACCAGGAAAAATGGGCAAGAATTTGATTCAGAATCCTTACGGTGTCCCAGCGCGCACCAAATGTCCAGTCCGTTGCCGTCAAGACAGGACGGCCGCTGCTGCGGAGCGGGCGTTGGCGATGAATCGACGCATTTTCTCGGCGTCCTTTTTGCCCGGTGAGCTTTCCACGCCGCTGGCGACATCGACGGCGTAGGGGCGAACCAATTGCACGGCCTCGGCCACGTTTTCAGCCGTCAGCCCTCCGGCCAAGACGATCGGTACCCCCGGATCGAAGTCCGCGAGTAAAGCCCAGGGAGCCTGGACTCCCGTGCCTCCATATTGCCCCTCGACGCGGGCATCGATCAGCACAGCCGCTGGCGGATGCCCCAGTTCTTTGCAGGCGGCAACATGAGCCTGGATGCGGACCAGATCATCCTTGCTTTGAACTCCAAAAGCCGGGATATACCGAAATGGGAACGTGTCGTAAACCTGATGGTGGTCGCCGTGCCATTGGATCGTGCGCAACATGCCGATATTGCGGGCTTGCCGGCACGCTTCAGATAATGGTTCGTTGACGAAAACACCGACCGGCTCGACAAAAGGGGGCAGGCTACGCAATACTTCTGCCGCGGCTTTCGGTTGGATGCTTCGAGGCGAAGGCGCATAGAAATTCAAACCGATGGCGTCAGCCCCCGACTCAGCAGCTTCAACGGCATCGGCTCGATTCGTGATGCCGCAAATTTTGATTCGCAAAGATGACATGCCCTGCTTCACAAACCGATTGCGTCACAGTTCAAGGACCACCCGCCGCACTCGGCAAGACACTCAACACGCGAAAGCCGATATTGTTGACGCGGTTGGAAGGCTCGCTCGGCTCGCGGTTCGCGGAACGGCAACGCCATCCTTCACTGTCCCTAGAACCGCCGCGCAACAAGCGCTTGCCGCTGGCATTTTCCGGACCTCTTGGATCTTTTACCGGTTGGTTTGTTGGCTGGTATTTTCTTGCTCCATCGAGGCACCACTCACACACGTTGCCGTGCATGTCATAAAGCCCAAACGCATTCGGTTCGTACAAGCCGACGTTTACGGTCTTTCTCAGATATGGCCCTTTTTCGGCCCCACCATAAGGAAAATCACCGTTGAAATTCGCCTGCTTCGAGGACAGCGAATTGCCATAGTGAAATGCCGTGCTTGTCCCGGCGCGACAGGCGTATTCCCACTCAGCTTCCGAGGGCAGGCGATATGTTCGTCCCGCTTTCTTTTCTTCTGGCCGCCCCGAGAGTCTCTTGCAGAACTCCATCGCTTCGGGCCAGATAACTAGCTCTGCTGGATTCTTCGGATCTTTGATCTGCGAATCGTTCTTGCCCATCACTTCCTGGTACTGTTCTTGCGTCACTTCATAGACGCCAAGGTAGAACGGCTTCGTGATCTCAACTTCGTGCTGCGGGAGTTCGGTTTCAATTTTCTTGTTGTAGTTCGATGCCATCAACGCATCGGCGATTTCCTCTTTCGTTGATCCCATCATGAACCGGCCCGGCGGAATCAGCCTTAACTTCATGCCGATGGAGTTTTCGATTTCCACCTGCACTCCAAGATACTTAGCCCAGCGTTCCTGGTATTCTTTCGCCTTCACGGCATCAAAGGGTGCAACCGCAAGTGGCGGGACCTCCTTCGGCTCGGGCTGTTTGCGGTCTTTTGTCGAACTGCTCATGGCGATGAGCAAGCCGACGAGCAAGACAATCGCCGTCGTGCCCTTGATGATCCAACCCGGTTTGCCCGGTATCCGGTAAAGCTTGACGATTTGCCGGAGCAGATAGCCGACGACTGACATCCCAGCCGACGCCGATTTCTTGGGCGCAGCTTGGCCAGCCGAAGCAATTGCAGGCCGCACTTCCGACCTTGCCGCCGGGATCGCCTCCGTTTGGTCGTCTTCAAGTGCCGCAAGACGATCCGCCACGACCTGAGCCGACTCAGGCCTGTCCGTCGGCTCTTTCGCCAAGAGTTGCGTTACAAGATCACTCAAAGCAAGCGGTACGTCGCCACTTAACTCAACAACAGGCTTGGGCGTCTCTGTTGTCACTGCCAAGAGCGTCGACATCGTATCGCGCCCTTTAAAGGGCAGTTGACCTGTTAGCATGCGATAAAGCACGGCACCTAAGCTGAACAAATCGCTGCGATGATCGACTGCTTCGCTTCGTGCTTGTTCGGGTGCCATATATGCCGGCGTACCGAGGATGGTGCCGGTTTTGGTGATCTGCACATCGTCGCCCTCGGCCGCACGGGCTAAACCGAAATCGACGATCTTGACACGATCGGTTTTTGCTTCGAGCCAGATATTCGCCGGCTTGATATCGCGATGAATCAGCCCGTGTTCGTGCGCGGCCGCTAGGCCGAGAGCCGTTTGTTTGGCGATACGGATGCTATCCTCGATCGGCAGCTTCCCTACTCGTTTCAATCGCTGGTCGAGCGGCTCACCTTTGAGAAACTGCATGGCGATAAAGGGAACATTACGTTCGACGCCGACCTGGTGAATCTGAACAATGTAATCGGATTCGATGGCTGCCGTCGCCCGGGCTTCACGCAGAAACCGTTTGCGGCTGGTTTCGTTGGCAGCGACTTCCGGCCGCATGACTTTGAGAGCAATCGACCGTTTGAGAAGCGGGTCTTCGGCTTGCAAGACCATGCCCATGCCGCCCGAACCAAGAATCTTCAGCACACGGTAATTACCGAGCCTGCCTAACTCATCGGGCTCTTTCGCCGGCGACAGAAAATCAAGCTTGGAGCCTTTGACTTGAGGCGATGATGGCGCGTCACCGGCATCGACGCCAATTGTCTCGGGCACCGGCACAACGATCGGCTTCTTGCACTGCGGGCAGCTGCCGCGCCGGCCAGCCAACTCGTCTTTGACCGACAGTTGCTTTTTGCAGCTTGGGCATTGAAAGGAGATCATAAGAGCCTCAAACCGAGTTGGCAAACGACGGTACGAGGGGCATCGCAGATTGACAGAGTTGGCCACGCCGATTGAATCTCGACGTGAATCTCTCCATCAAAGTCCTTCCGTGGTCAAACGTTAACGCGGCTTTTCCTCCAAAGCAACAACAAACTTCGCCTGTTTTCCATCGCGCACGATTGTAAAGGTGACGGTTTCTCCCGGCTTTTTGTTTTCGATGTAGGTGAGAAACTCGTCGGCAGAGCGGACGGGTTGGCCGTCGACGGCAATGATCAAATCCGCCGCGGAATGATCGAGTCGGCGAAACTCGAAGCCTCCCCGCCGTACGATTTCGAGTTTGGGGCCGCGCAAGCCGGCTTTTTCCGCCGGTCCGCCAGGCATCAATCGGGCGATCAAGAGGCCATTTTCCGTTTCGATCACGCGATCGATGCCGCAATGGGGCCGGCGCACGCGGCCGAAACGAATCAAATCCTGCACGATCCGCCGCGAGGCCGACGCCGGGATCGCCAGACCGACTCCTGAGCTCTGCCCTGCATTGGCGACAATGGCGGTGGTGATGCCGATCATCTCGCCGCGACGATTCAGCAATGGCCCCCCTGAGTTGCCTGGATTGATCGCCGCGTCGGTCTGGATCACGCCGCGAATGATGCGATTGTTTTCCGTTCGGATGGAACGATTGAGGCTGCTGACGATGCCGATCGTCAGGGTACGTTCATAGCCGAATGGGTTGCCGATCGCGTAAACTTTCATGCCGACCTTCAGGTTGTTGGAATTGCCCCATTGGATGGGATGCAGCTTCTCTGGCGGCGCATCGATTTTGACAACGGCGAGGTCATTGTTGGGATCGATTCCCACAGGCCTGGCCTCATAGGAACTGCTGTCGTAGAGAGTGATCAGCACACGGCGGGCATTTTCCACTACGTGAAAATTGGTCAAGATATGCCCTTGTTTGTCGAGAACGCAGCCGGAACCCGCTCCCTGGGTCGGTCGAGCCAGTAAAAAGAAATCATCAATCTGGACACTGCGGGTCGTGATGTTCACAACGCTGCGGTTGACCTTTTCATAAACATAAATGTTGGCTCGTTCCTCGGCGGACAATTCCCACTCGGGAGCAGGTTCGACCGGGAGAGAGACTCCGGGACTTGGCTGCTGTTCCTGCCCCGCAGTCGGTGGGGGATTGTCTTCTGGTCTTTCGACTTTCGACTGCGGACGAGCTGGGACAAACGGATCGCGCGGCGGCTGTATCACCTGGGCGACAGCATAGGTTGTCGCCGCTGCCGTGATCGCCACGATGACATGGGTGGTAATGGTCCGCATTGCTTAACCTCCAACCACTTCGATCAGACCGGCACCGCATGAGCCGCGTACTTTCTGGTTGTTTCGATGGACTTTTTCGCCAGTATAATGAGACGCGAAGCAAAAAAGAATGCTGAGTTATTGGCGAGGCAGCTTCGAGATTCACACGCTGGAGACTGATTGGCGAACAGAACATCGGCGGAAGTGATGACTTTTTGCCGGCATGGAATCAGCTTTTCACCAGTTCCATTTCAAAAACGGCTTGCCACGTTTCGTTGGGCTGTAGAATAAGCAAACCGGCGTCGATTCCCTTTTGCTGCAGATTGATGGCATCGGTAACGCAGGTATAAGGTTCGAGACAAAAAGCCCGACGGTGGACAGGGGTAAAGACGACCAGTTCACGAAAGGCCGGCGAAGCCCAGAGTTGAAGCGTCCACGGTCCCTGACGTAATCGTCCGCAGGAAAGCAGACCATCGCGCCTTGGCGTGCGACCGTCGCGATCGAGTACAAGCACGTCATCGAGTTTCAAGTCGGAGCAACAGCGCGGCTGGGTCAAGTTGCGTGGCTCGTCGACTGGTTTGCGTTCGCCGGTGGGGAGGCATTGATCCAGTTGCCAGAACTCGCGGGCGGGGGCTTCGACGAAACAATCGCGCTCCGTGCCGCCGGGGGCCATCGGAGTGCCAAAATAGGGATGGAAGCCGAGGCCGAATGGCAGCGGCGAGGTGCCGGGATTCTCGACACAAGCGTCCAGCCTCAGGCGGTTCTCGAAAAGCCTGAACGTGACCCTCAGGCGATGATCTGCGGGCCAGAGGCTTAGGCAATCGGCTGCATCCTGGCTGCAATGAAATTCCGCGGTCAGCCAGGCGGAATCAGCGTCCGCACCCTCGTCGAGACACCGCCATGGGGTTCGGCAGGCGAAACCGTGAATGGAGTTGTAACCAGAGGAGTCATTATGAGGCAGCCGGTATTCTTTTCCCTGCCAATGATAGACGCAGCCACGAATGCGATTCGGAAAAGGGAAGAGGATGGGGATGCCGCTGCGCGTAGGTCTGTCATCATGGAAGAGATCGTCGGCCGCATATAGCAGGTTGATTTGGGTATCCTTGTCGCGGACATGCCAGTGGTAGCAGTTGCAGCCCAGCGCCGGCCAGATTTCGGCCTGGCAGCGATCGCCAGCCAAAACCACCACGGTACCGTCGAGGCCATTGGTTGCAGCCCTCGACTCCCGCCTCACTTGATATCCCATGATTATTTTCTCCAGTTCGGGACCCATTCCGGATAGGATTGGTGCTGCCGGCGCTATCGTTGGTTGGTATATGCTGCAAAGAGGATCTCGGCTATGAAAGAGCGCCCTGCGCTGTATTTGGAAGACTCGTGCGAAGCCCTGGAAAAGGCATTCGACACGTTTTTGGCGGTCAACGTGCCGGCCGCCATTCGTAACGAGCGCCTCCTGAGTTTTTTGGCCCAGTTCGATTTCTGGTTGAGTGAAGTCGATAGGCTAATGCGTTTGTTCGAGACTTTCGAAAAGCGTTCCAAAGCGTGGACTTCCGATAAGGAAATGGTCGACGGATTCAAGGAAAAGAACATCCAGCTCAACAAAACGGCGGGGAACCTGCTGCAAAAGCGACGGGTTCGCCCAAAAGGCGGAACACAAATTATTGCTCCCATTGCCCGGTTGCAGCGGGTCATCGGGAAATGGAACTTGTTATTGGAGTTGACCCAGCAAACGCTTCTTGGCGAACCAGCCGAAGGGCACGACAGCTTCGATTTGAGCCGGTTTCGCAAAAAGGTGCCGAGTTAACCATGATTCCGTTCGGCCAGAAGGGCTTCCTCCGCGTCCCGCAACAATTGCCAAACGCCGTTTGCGGTCGGCTCCTCGCGAAGTCGTTCGAGAAGTTGAGGCCGGCGCAACAGGCGGGCCAGTCGAGCCAGCACTTGCAAGTGGGTGTGATCGTTTTCGCAGCACACAAGAAAGAACATGTCCGTCAAGCAGCCTCGTTCGGCGCCGAAAGGAATGCCGCTCGGCGTTCGGCCAAAGGCCAGGATCGAATCGCCGATGGCACCGGGCAGCGGACGGTGGGGATGCGGAATGGCCACGCCATTGGAAAAAGCGGTGCTGCCCATTTCTTCCCGTTGCTTGAGCGCCTCGAGAATGGCATCGGGGTCATAAACCTGCCATGATTTTTCCGCCAGCGCCACCAGTTCCTTCAGAACGGACGCTTTCGTACGTGCCGCCAGGGGAACTGCGACGCATTCGACTGGCAAAAGAGAAGCGACGAGCGGCTCGGCATGTGGCGTCTGGCCCCGTGTTTCCAATGCGGACAATTCCCGTTCATCGAACTCCGGGAGTTGCGTTTCCAGCCAATGGTTGATCTCAGCTCGAGCAAACCGCCACTGCCCGGACACCTTGCGTCCTGGCAAACGCCCTCGGTTGACGAGTTTGCTGATCTCGCGAACATCCCGTTGCAGATAAGTCGCGAGTTGGTTCAGGTCCATGTTATCGTGTGGCATGGCAGTTGCTTTTCCTTGTTGTTACTTCTTGATTCCCGTTCCGGTCGCCGCCTCGGCGTCGCGACGAATCCATGCTATTGACCACTTTTCGGGCCAGCCAAGCCGGGAAGGTCGAACCCTTTGCCTCCCTTGAGCAGTTGCAATTGTGCCTGGGTTTGCTGGCTGAGTCCCCAAAGCCGAATGAAACCTTGGGCTGCTTCGTGATCGAACTGGTCTCCGGCTTCGTAGGTGGCGAGTTTCTTGCTGTAAAGACTATGTTCGCTTTGGCGCCCAACGACGATCGCTTGCCCTTTATACAATTTTACACGCACAAGGCCGGAAACAAAACGTTGGTTGCTCAAAACAAACTGAAATAAATCCTGGTGGAAGGCACTAAACCACAAACCGTTATAAATGATATCGGCATATTCCTGGGCAACGATCGTCTTGAATCGCTGTGCTTGCTTGCTGAGGCAGAGCGTTTCGAGTTCCTGGTGCGCCTGGTGCAGGATGACAGCAGCGGGTGCTTCGTAAATCTCTCGTGACTTGATGCCGACGAGCCGGTTTTCGACGTGGTCGATGCGACCGACGCCATGTTTGCCACCTAAAGCATTGAGTTTCTCGATCAAAGGAACGCCGTCGAGCCGCTCGCCGTTGAGGGCGACGGGGCGCCCCTGTTCGAATTCGATTTCGACATATTCTGGTTCGTCCGGTGCTTTGAGCGGGCTGGTCGTCCACGCGTAAGCGTCTTCCGGAGGTTCTTCCCACGGGTCTTCGAGGACGCCGGCTTCGCAACTTCGGCCCCATAAATTGACGTCGATGCTGTACGGGCTTTTCTTGGTGGCTTCGACTTCAATACCGTGGCGGGCTGCATATTCGAGGGCTTCGTCCCGGCTCATTTTCCATTCGCGCACCGGAGCGATGATCTTCAAATCCGGCGCCAGCGTCTGGAAGGTGACATCGAACCGAACTTGATCGTTGCCCTTTCCCGTACAGCCATGGGCAACGGCTTTGGCCTGATGCTCCCGAGCGCAATCGACCATGAGCTTGGCGATCAGCGGCCGACCCAGTGCGGTCGCCAGAGGGTATTTGCCCTCATAGAGGGCCCCTGCCATCAGGGCTGGAAAGACGAAACAATCGACGAATAGATTGCGGGCGTCAATGGCGACCGCATCGACGGCACCCGTCTTCAAGGCTTTCGCCCGAATCTTCTCGATGTCTTCTCCCTGCCCCAGATCGACTGTGAAGGCGACCACGTCGAGGTTGTATTTTTCGCCGATCCAAGGGACCATGACAGAGGTGTCGAGACCGCCGCTATAGGCCAAGATCACTCGGTCACGTTTGCCTTTGCTGTCAGCCACGGCTTACCTCTTGCTTGCTCGTTTGCAGGTAGAAATACCACTTCCGCCACGCCGCGTTGAAAACGCGGGGGCCACCAAATGCTCACGCCCTGAACTACAATATTCGTGTTGGATCGAGGAGGGCCGGCGTCGCCACCTTGCATCCGTACCAAACCCATCACCGCCGCTCAGTGGCGAGTTGTTCAGCATTATAGGGAAGATTCGAATTGTCAACCGAATTTTGTTTGCAAGTCCCGCGGCAACTTATGGAAGAAATCATTCGGCATGCCCAGGCCGAATTCCCGTTGGAATGTTGCGGCCTGTTGGCTGGCACCATCGACGGAAAACTCGGCGTCGTCACGAAACGCTATCCGCTGCGAAACGCCGAGCAAAGTCCGACGCGATTCTTCGCTGACGAAAAGGCGCTTTTGCAGGCGGTAAAGGATATGCGAGCGAACAGCACCGAAGTGCTGGCGATCTACCATTCGCATCCGACCACCGCACCGTTTCCCAGCCTTACCGACTTGCGTTCCCATGGCTGGCCGACCGCCGTCGCATTGATCGTTTCGCTCAAGGACCACCCACCCGAAGTGCGTGGCTGGTGGCTGGAAAGGGACCATTACCGCGGCGCCGACTGGGCCATCATCTGACTATGGGATCGATTCGGCGGGCACAACGTAGCCGACCCCCATTTGCCTGCCTGCCCACACGGGTTTGCCGTCGCGAAAATGGATTTCGATGAATTTGCTGCTGGCGACGAGGCCCCCTTTGCCGTCGGATAGCGTCGTGACGACTTTCTTGGTCCGGGCATCGAAAACTTCGCCCGTGTCGGGCCAGGCGAATCTGCCGTCTCGACTGAAACAGATCCAGCCGTGACTCTTGCGGGCGACCGGAATCGTCTGGACAAACTTTGGCGGCAGCGTGCGGTTGTCGAATACATGAAGCTGTTTGCGGTTCTGGTCTACCAGCCAGACTTCTTTTTCATCGGGCGTCAGGCCGATGCCGTGGCATCGGCCTGTTTCCTTTTCCAGTCCAGGAACATTGACAATGTGAATGATCTTGCCGGTGCGCAAGTCGCCGATCTCGAAGCCGACGCCGTAACCATCTTTGCGGTAGAGATGGGTGTTGATGTAGGCCAGCGTCTGCGCGCCGTTGATCGTAAATGGCTGGATGACGCCGATAATGGGGCCAACCCGGCGAATAACCTTATCGGTGTTGGTGTCGATGACCGAAAGCATGTCATAGCGAGTCGAACCGCTGTAAACGCGTTTGCCATCCAGGCTGACGATCAGGTTGTGCAGGCCTCCTTTCTGCGATACGCGGATTTTGGAGATCAGTTTTCCGGTTTCACCATCAACGACCTTGATAAAAGGGTTGTTGCTCCAAAAACCGCTGGGGACGTACAGTTTTTTGCCGTCGGGAGTGATGCCGATGCGATCGCAGCCGCCTTCTTCCGTTGGATAATCGTTTTCCCAAAGGACCTTTTCCGTCTTGAGGTCGAGGCAAAGAAGTTTGGATTGGCTGTGGGCGATATAGAAACGCCCTGTTTTGGCGCAAGCCGTCGCGCCGCGCGTGCCGCCGAGTTGAGGCAGGCTGATGAACTTGACAAGTTTGTGGCCGGCATCGATATCGTAAACGTAAATGCCCTTATCACCGAATCCGCCAGCACCGTCGCGCGAACTGACGTAGAGATAGCGGTGCACGCCTTCGTCGGCGCAAACGGAAGAACACAACGCAGCCAAGCCAATCAAACCGAAAGCCAGTTGTTTTTTCATCGCATGTCTCGTTAAATCAAAAGGAACAGGCAGGGTGTCCTGAGAATATAAAAGACAAATGCGGGGAGCAAGCTTTTTGTGGCGACTGGCGGCTTCGTTGGGTTCCCGGCACGACGCCACCGCGTTCTTCGTTGGATTTCGTCTCGGCTTGTTGGGAATGATGCGATGGCAGCTGTCCTGAAGTGTCCCCATTGCGGTGCTAGCCTCAAAGCAGCCAGTGCTTTGCCACCAGGGAAGAAAGTGAAATGTCCCAAATGCAGCAAGGTTTTTGCCGTTCCTGAAGAAAAGCCGACGCCCAAACCAGCTTCCCAGTCCAAACCGAAGACGAAACCCTCCGTCAGCATCGATGACGACTACGAGCCTGTGGACGACAGCGGTTATGAGCCGGTGCCGGACGATGGCTATGAAGCCGTTGAAGGTGAAACCAGCGCTGCTTCCCCGCAGGAACAAACCCCATCCGCAGCGACCAGCAAGGCCAAACCTGCTGCCAAAGAGGAAGACGACCAGCCGGTGACCGCAAAAGCAAGCAAGAAACGCCCCGTCGAAGATGCAGATGAAGATGAAGATGATGAAGACGACGACGAACGACTCGCTAAACGAAAAAAGAAACGCAAGAAGAACGAGAACCAGGCGCTGGTCCTGGCTGCCGTGATCGGCGGATTCGGTTTGGTGTTTCTTTGTTTTGCGGGGACGATTTATTTCATCCTGGCCGACGTTCTCAGCAAGTAAGAATGCCGGCCGGTCAACCTTTTCGCTTATACTTGTCTCAAGCCGAAAACTTCAACGTCGACGCCGGCAGCGTAATGAGCGCACACTGGTGGTTCGGCGACTCTGGGCAATCCAGCCGCTGCCATCAAGTTGTCTTCGACCTCCAAAACGGTCGCCGCTTGTGCGGGGTAAGGAGCGTGGTGTACCTGGCCGACGTAAATCCGACCCTTTCTTTCAACAAACAGCAAATAGCGCTCCAGCAGGAAAAACTCGATCGATCCCGGAATGGATGGCGGTAGTGGCGCGCCGATCCGGTAGCGGACGCGATGGCTTGCGCTTGAGAAACCAGCGCGGCGAGTGTCGTATGACACGATGTCGCCATCGAGTGTCATCCGCATGCGGGCAAAATGGTACGGCAAACCCCAAGTCAGGCGGGCCGCATAAACGGGCAAACGGGCATTGGCATCGAGCGAGAAGAAATAGACTCCCGGCCGCCCCTCGTAATGGACGTAGGTGCGTAAATTGGTTTCCAGAAAGTTGAACGCCAAGAAAGAGGGCCACCAATGGGGACGAACTCCTTCCATGCGGAAGGGTACGACGCCGACGTACGCCTGGTCTTCCCACAGATCAAGCGCTAAGGGCTGTGGCACCAAATGACGTACCACGTCGGCAGGGACACGCCAGTGCAAAAACAGCAGGTCACGCCATCGCTGGTAGCCAGCAAGGCGCGCCTGCGGACGTTTTGTAGGGGCAATCCTGTCGATGGTGCTCATGGGGCAGTCGGCGCCGTCAGCACGACCTTTCATACGGGATTGTGTGCCGCCGATGCCGTTGTAGCCGAAATCGTCATTTGTTGACGATTTCCGCTTCGAACCCTTTTTCGCTCAACGCAGCCAGCAGTTTCTTTTCGTCGAATTTGGTTGGATCGACGTAGACGGTGGCTTGTTTCTTGTTGAAGTCCACTTCAGCCTGCTTTACCCACGGTAAAGACGTCAGCGCCTTTTCGGCGCGTCCTGTTCAGGAATACCGTCAGCTCATGCCGCTGATGGATACGACCACTTTCTTCGTGCCTTCGAGCTTGGCTGGATCGGCTTTCTTGTCAGCCTCGCCGCAACCCAATAGCAGCAAGCCGAACATGCCGATCAGGCAGTGCGCGACCATGAACATGATGCGATGCATAGTTTTTCCTCCTTTCAGAGTTTATCTTACGAAACGTTTGGGAAAACGGATGTGAGAATGGTCACAAAATGAATGGATCCTGTACTTTGGCCGTCGAAAAAGGGGCGACTTTTTCGGCGAACTGTTTTGTAAGATAGCCTTGCCGCTTCGGTGAGGGGCGATGGGCGTTTTCGTGATGAGGTGGCCAATGACGAGGTGGAGCAGACTTGGTGCCATAACGGCGGGATTACTCATCGCTGGTCTGGTCCGTGGGGACGACTGGCCGCAATGGCTCGGGCCGCAGCGCGATGGTGTCTGGCGTGAAACCGGCATCATCAAGCAATTTCCCAAAGGAGGTCCGAAAGTTCGCTGGCGCACGCCGATCCGGGCGGGTTACTCTGGCCCCGCTGTCGCAGAGGGCTGTGTCTATATAACGGATCGTGTTCTTGCTCCGTCTGCGAAGAATCCGGCTAATCCATTTCGCCGAGGCAATGTGCCGGGTAGCGAACGCATTTTGTGTCTGGATGAAAAGACCGGCAAAATCCTGTGGCGGCACGAATACGATTGCGTTTACGACGTCAGCTATCCGCTTGGACCGAGGACCACGCCCCTCGTTGCCGACGGTAAGGTCTACACTCTCGGCACCATGGGGGACCTTTTCTGTCTGGAAGCGCGAACCGGCAAAGTGATCTGGTCGAAGAATTTTCCCAAAGAGTATGGGGCCGAGGTCCCCTTATGGGGATTTGCCGCCCACCCACTTCTTGACGGCAAGCGCTTGATTTGCCTGGTCGGAGGAAAAGGCAGCCTGGTGGTCGCCTTCGACAAGGACACCGGCAAGGAAGTCTGGAAAGCCTTGTCGGCGCCTCAGCAAGGCTATTGTCCACCGATGATCTATCAAGTAGGGGCGACAAGACAACTCATCATTTGGGAGCCGACTTCCGTCAACGGTTTGAACCCGGAAACAGGAGAACCCTACTGGCGCGTTCCTTTCGTCGTCCGGGCTGCACTGACGATTCCCACGCCGAGGCTGCATGATGATTTGTTGTTTGTGACGTCGTTTTACAATGGATCGTTAATGCTGAAACTGGACAAGAAGGAGCCGAAAGCAGACGTTCTTTGGCGTGGCAAAGGTCGCAACGAAAGGCAGACCGCCGACCTGCATGCTATCATGGCAACGCCGTTTTTTGTGGGCGACTATATTTATGGTATCTGCAGTTACGGACAACTTCGTTGCATCAAAGCGGCCAACGGCGACCGGGTATGGAGTTCGCTCGAAGCTACCGGCGGCAAAACCCTGCGCTGGGGGAAACGCGTTTCTCGTGCGAAATGAAAACCGCTTTTTCTTGTTCAATGAACACGGCGAATTGATCATCGCCGAATTGACTCCCAAAGGGTATAAAGAACTCAGCCGGGCTAAAATCCTTCAACCGACCGATACGATGCCTGGGCGGCCTGTCATCTGGTCGCACCCTGCCTTTGCCAACCGGGCCGCGTTTGCCCGCAACGATAAAGAAATCGTTTGTGTCGAACTAGGAGCCGAGTAGATCATCTCCGAAGCACCAGGATACGTTTGCCCGTGAAGCTGTGAAGGAGAAGCGATGAAAGCAACATGGCGTTTTCTGTTTGCGACTTTGGCTGCCGCCATCCTGTTTGCCGCCAATGCGTTGGCTGCGGAAAAGATCAAAGTTTTGATCATCGACGGCATCAATAACCACAATTGGAAAGACACCACGCCCCTTTTGCGGAAATATCTCGAAGAAACGGGGAAGTTCACGGTCGATGTTTCGACCACCCCGGCCAGCAAGGCAGCGAAGGATGAGTGGGCCAAATGGCACCCTGACTTCTCGAAATACGATGTCGTTGTAAGCAATTACAATGGCCCTGCCTGGCCGGAACCCGTGCAGAAGTCGTTTGAGCGATTCATTCGCGAGGGGGGCGGCCTGGTCAATGTCCACGCGGCCAACAATGCCCACCGCGGCTGGAAAGAATTCGAAAAGATGACTGGTTTGCTGTGGCGAGGCCCCGGCGACGGTTGGCGATTGGCTTTTGACAAGAACCAAAAAGAAGTCAAGCTGCCGCCCGGAAAAGGTCCTGGCGCCGGTCACGGCCCGCAGCATGGGTTCCAGGTTGTGGTCATCGACCAGGAACATCCCATTACCAAAGGCATGCCCTCGCGCTGGATGCATACCAGGGACGAGCTGTATCACGGCCAGCGTGGCCCAGCCAATGACATGCACGTTTTGGCGATAGCTTTCTCCGATCAAACGAAACGCGGAACCGGCTACTATGAGCCGATGCTGTGGTGGATACCCTACGGCAAAGGCCGGGTCGTCACCACCGTGCTGGGTCACGTCGGCAAGAATGATTCGAAAGAAATGGTCGCCATGCGCTGTGTCGGCTTCGCCACCATCTTTCGCCGGGCATGCGAATGGGCCGCCACGGGCAAGGTAACCATTCCGATTCCCGAAAACTTCCCAACGGCGGACAAAACAGCAATCATCAAATAACCATAAGACAGGTAGTTCATAAGGCGACTGCGTCGTCCAATTTCGCCTTTTCTCCGAGCATGCGTTATCTAATTACCGGTGCCAGCGGATTCATCGGCGGACACGTGGCCGAGGCCTGCCGGACGCGCGGGCATGACGTTTGCGCCTTCGTACGACCGACCAGCGATGTCGCCTTCCTGGAGCAGATCGGCGCGTCGCTGGTACGAGGCCAATTCGGCGATAAAGAGACCGACGATCGGGCTTTAGCCGATGCCGACGTTGTGGTTCATTGTGCAGCCAAAGTGGGCGACCGAGGTCCCGCCGATGAATACCGAAAAGTCAACGTAGAGGCGCTGCAACGTTTTCTCGACTCGTGCGTTCGTCGGCACCAGGTCCGCCCATTGCATCGCTTTATCCATATGAGTTCGCTTGGTGTCTACGAAGCAAGGCATCATTATGGCACCGACGAAACCGAGCCGCTTCCCGATCGGCATATGGATGGCTACACCCAATCCAAAGTCGAAGCCGACAAACTGGTTCTGGACTACATCAAGGCAGGCAAGTTGCCGATCGTCATCCTGCGCCCTGGCTTTGTTTACGGACCACGCGACCGAGCGGTTTTGCCCAGAATCATCCAGCGGATGACGCGGGGCAAAATTCACTTTCTCGGCGCGGACAAACGGCTGCAAAACACGATCTACGTCGGTAATCTCGTCGACGCGGTTTTCCTGGCCGCGGAAAATCCAAAAGCAGTCGGCCAAATATATAACCTCACCGACGGCGAACGGATCACCAAAGAACATTTTTTCAATACCATCGCCAGCGAGATGGGGCTGCCGACGTCCAAGCAAATACTGCCACGCTGGCTGGCGGCGATCATCGTCGCTTTGATTCATCGGCATATTCGCCGGTTTACCGCCAAAGGCAAAGACCCGTGGATTTCTCCCGCCCAATTCAAGTTCCTGCAACTCAACCTCGATTTCAGCATCGAAAAAGCCAAACGTGAACTTGGCTACCAGCCGGCAGTCGGCTTCGACGAAGGCATGAAAAAGACGATCTCCTGGTATAAAGAATCTTTCGCCGCCTCCGAGCCACGCTGAACCGTTTCTGCCGACCAACCCGCCAGGCGGCCATCACGCACAAGCCGCCCGCGAAGGCTCCCTTGCGATCTGCGTGCGACGCCGCGTGCCGTTCGTGCTGGTGTTGATTTTGGCAGTCAAGGAATCCCAGTCGATGACCAGCCGTCCGCCGGTTGCCTCGTGCTGTTTGTGCCAGCTTTTCAGCAGTTCGAGGCAGGCATCGTCGATGAACGTCATCTGATCGATTTGCACATGCAATTCGCTATTGGGAGGAACCGCTTCCAGGGCGGCGGCGAGTTTTGGCAGGCGGATGAAGGTGGCCGCCCCCTCAAGTCGAAGAATCGTCCGACCATTTTCCGTGTGCTGGTGAATCGTCAGATGCGAGAAAATGTACAACAACTTGAAGAGCGACAGACCGATGCCCACTGCCACACCGATCAAAACTCCCCAGAAGACGATCACGCCGGCGGTGGCCATGTAAATGATCAGGTTCAGGCGGTCGTTCGCCCACCAATGTCTTATGGCGTTGACGTTGATGAGCTTGACGACTGCGACGACGAGAACAGCCGCCAGAGACGCCGTGGGGATGAGAGCGAGGACGCCCGGAGCCAAACTCACGAAAGCTAGAAGCCAAACGCCGTGCAAGATGCTGGACAGACGTGTGCGTGCGCCAGCAGCCACATTCGCAGCACTGCGGATGATCACGCCTGTAAGGGGAACCGCGCCAAGCAGACCGCAACACATATTGCCGACCCCTTGCGCCGCCAGCTCACGATCGTAACGAGTGCGCGGTCCCTGATGTAGTTGATCGACTGCCGTGGCACTAAGCAGCGTTTCGATGCTGGCCAAAAAGGCGATTGTCAGGGCGATCTCGAGTACTGGCCATTCAGCCAGGCGCGTCAAAGAAGCGGGATCGAACAGGCGAACCATGCCATCCAGGCTGTCCGGGAGCTGCACGCGAGCGATCGGCAGATTCAAGAGAGTCGCCAGGGTAGTCGCGGCGGCGACCGCAACCAAAGAACCCGGAACAGCACGAACACGTGCAGGCAGCCAGCGCCAGATGATCAACAGAGATACGGTCAGCATTCCCATGGCCGCTGCCCAGTGATGGGGCGAACCATCGATGGGGAAGAACCCGTCATACAGTGCAACCGGAATGGCCAACAAATTCTCGACAGCCGTGCTCCGCGGTGCGTCATCCAGCATGACATGGAACTGACTGGCGAAGATGATGATCGCGAAGCCGGTCATCAGACCATGGATCACGGCCGGAGAAACTGCCCGAAACCATTGACCAAGCCGGAGCGCGCCAGCAAGCAACTGCAAAGCACCGGCAGCGAAAACGGTCACAGCCAATACCTCGGGGCCGAATTGCTGGTTCACGATGGCCACCACAACGATCAGGCTGTTCGCCGGCCCGCTGACCTGCATTGGGGAGCCGCCCAGCGAAGCAACCACAAGCCCTCCGATCACCCCGCTCAAGATGCCGGCGGCAGGCGGTGCACCGGATGCGATGGCGATTCCCATACAAAGAGGCAGAGCGACCAGAAAAACAACGAACGAGGCGAGCACGTCGGCACGCAAAGTCTCCCAGCGATTTTCGCGCCTTGCATGGTTCTGTTCAGTCATGTTCACATCTCCGCACTTGTTTCGCTGATCCGATCATGCCAGATAGAGGTCTCGCGGATCCAAACAGGGCAGCGCCGATGAGGGATACCGGCGTACCTTTGACCGCAAACCCGTGTTGTAATCCGGATGGAGCGCTACCCGGCCGCGAAAGGTCCCTGGACCTTGAACCGGAAAAAAGAACTCATTCTCGATTCCGTCATAAAGCCACGCTTGCAATACCAGCGAGCCGCGAGCGAGAGCCGAAGCTACCGACGGATACGTCTGCAGGTGAACCAGTTGATGACACAGATGGTGTTCGACGTAAATCCTCATTTGCTTGCCAGGCATGCACTCGGCAATGCGCCCGGTGGCCTCGAACTCCACTCTCCGGTCCCATTCGTTTGCCTCGACTGCCAGGTGTGCCACATGGTGGCAAGGCCAGTGTCCGCAAACCACTAGCTGGCGGACACCCAGACAATCAATCGCATTGTCGATTTCCTCCTGCAACAAAAGATCGCCGGCACCGTAAGGAACCAGACCATACCCTTCGATTCGCTTGATCGTCCAATACCCCGGCCGGAGTTTGTCCGCCAAATAACGAGGCGCGAAACAATCTTCCGTACAAGTCAACATCCAGCCGCGGACAGGCACGTCAGAGTCGTTCGCGTTGCAATGGTCGTCTCGGGTTGCTCCCGAAACGATTCCTTGGAATTGATCTGCCATAGTCTTGGTCCACGTCAGAGAAAAAAAGGCCGGAAGACCTCGAACAAAAGATCTTCCGGCCTCATCCCAGCAGGCTCGATCTCCTGCCGGGCTTGCCGGCTACGGTTGGCCAGGCAGTCGCACGAGCCAGCAACGTTGCGTTGCTCTCCCCTGCGCTTCCGCCAGGCAACCCCGCTTTTTTTTCCCAATTACTTCGGCTTGTATTCTCCTTTCGTCCACTGAGGTCGCTGGTCGAGACTGATGACAACGATCTTTTCGCCCCAGGTCGTGCAAATGTCGGTGTACAGGCTGCGGACACCGACATCGAGAGTTTCGCGAATGATTTGCTCCACATCGGCGCGCTGACTGTTGAGCAATTCGAGTCGCGCCTGCTTGACGAGGTAAACTCCCCGCTCAGCAGCCTGAGCTAACCGCTGCTCACTGGGTGTCAGGACTCCTTTGAGACGCACGACCACCAGGTCGTCCATGATGTAAGTTCGGGTTTCGAGCGGACCTCGCCCCGTATTCACTTTTTCAAAGTGGATAAACCGACGGCTGATGGCGGTTTCCGCTTCTCCTTGTGTTTGCGGGCGAAGTTTTTCTTGGGGGACCGACTGCTTGTCGGCCTCTGCATGCAGTTTCTTCATCGCTGAATCTACCATCCGTACCAAGGGAGCCGAGATGTAGCCGTAGAGCTTACGACCCGGCTTGTTTCTCCGGACCTGCGTTATTCCAGAGAACCCAGCCATCACTGCCGATGCAAAGTGCCGACCAGCCATACCGTCCAGCCGGCCATTTGCGTGTTTCAAGGACGTTTGCGTTGCTAACAACGCAGCGGGTAACAGTGAGAACTGCCAAAGGTACGATGGGGACGTGGGAAATGAGAACGTTCAGATTCCCGGCGAGAACTCGGAAGTGAGATCCGTGAACGCGATGTGTTCCGGACACGTTGCTTGCGGGCAGAATGCAGTAGCGTCTCCTGTTGAGACGTCTTCTCTTCGACCTCGCTGTCTTGAACCCAGCCTGCCGCGCCCCAACCAGATAAACTAGCACGGACGCTGCCACTGGGGACGGCGAAAGCGAAAACAAGGCAAGCTACCGCCAACCGATGCACGGGGAATCGCAGCCTGTTTTGCATCTGCCAGCCACTCCATTGTCCAAATGGTACCTCTTTACAGAGTTCCGCTTCGGATCACTGATAGTGAATGGTGACAAATTTGTCAATATTTCATGCCACCATTTTGCCGACCGGCTTGCTGGAATTTTCGAGATACCTCCAATGCTGGTGCCGCTACGCTGTCATCGCTGCCGATCGCGGTCACGATCCCGCAAGCTGGCGTGCCCGTTCCAACATACCGACGAGCATCGGTTTGGTAAGTCGACCTGTGAAGGTATTCTGCTGGCTGGGGTGGTAACAGCCGAGCAGATGATACGGCCCGATCATCGTCTGGGCACCATGAGCGAAACGCACTTTGGGTTTTCGTTCGTGGCCTGACATGCGCAGGACGCGAAGCATCCCCTCCCAGGCATAGGCACCCAGACACACGATCACTTTCACATTCTTTAGTAAAGACAGTTCTTCGGCAAGGAAAGGGAGGCAATTGTCGCGTTCAGCGGTCGTGGGACGATTGGCCGGTGGAGCACAGCGGACGCAAGCAGTGACGTAGCAGCCCGAAAGTTTCAACCCGTCGTCGCGGTGGGTCGAATGCGGTTGGTTGGCGAAGCCGGTTTGGAAAAGCGCTTCGAAGAGCCAATCACCAGAGCGATCGCCAGTAAAGATGCGACCCGTACGATTTGCGCCATGGGCAGCGGGAGCCAGTCCACACACCAAAACACTCGCCCTTGGATCGCCAAATCCTGGGACCGGCTTCCCCCAGTAGGTTTCCTGGGCGAAGGCAGCCCGTTTTTCTCTCGCGACCTTTTCTCGCCATGCGACGAGCCGAGGACAACGCCGACACGCACAAATCCTCAGGGCGAGGTGCTCCAAGTCGGCTACCTTGTCCGAACCACCTGCCCTCTGTGATGCGCAGTCGGCTGGCCGTGGTTCGGAGTGACTTGATTTTCTGCGCTTTGTCACTTGACCCTGATGGCCTTGAGTACCTCTTTGCCGTTCACCTTTTCGAGGATCAGCTCGACGTTGACCGAGGGCCTGTTATTCGGACTGGCAAAGACTTTATTCTTGAAACCACCTTCGATTTTCTTGCCGTTCTTGTCCAGGAACTTCGTCTTGTTGTCGAGTCGGTACTCGACGAATTTGTAGCCAGTGCCGGACGGCACGCGGAGAAGAAACTTGCCAGTGGTCTGGTCAACTAGTTTGATGGTCCCCTTGACCTTGATCTGGTTCTGGTCCGTCTGCGAATGTGCAACAACGGCAATAAAAGCGGCGGCTAAGAGGGTAGAAAAAACGGTGCGCAACATGGCAGGGCCTCCTTCCAATGGCGTGATAGGCTGCTTGTATCATCGTTTCGAATTTGCCCCTGCCCGTCAATGGGTAACCCAAAAGTCTCGGCCAACGCAGATCAAAGCAGGCGGAGAAACCGCCTCGCCGCTTTTCCCCTTTTTCGCTCTGCCTCCGGCGAAAATCCGCTGATTGCCGTGGGTTGGATCGCCCACTGCGGTCACACTTTTTTAATTCCGTGCAACAAGGCCAATCGCGTTCTAGATTTAGAATGGACCAATATCGAACCTCAAGCGTCAGTGATGTGTCACCTCGACAGGACGCTTTCGGGACAGATTGTGCGGAGCAAGTCATGGCAAAATTGAACATCAAACGGGAAGTGCTCGAATGTGCTCGTGAACGAAGTGTGTTGACGGATGACGAGCAATCCATTGTCGAAGCGATCCTGGCGCGTAGCAACGGCCGGGGATCGGTGTCGGCTCAGGTATCCGAATTGCCGTTAGCGTTTCTGCGTGCTCTCCTCGACGATGCGAGGTTGACGGCGAACCAGCGTGCGGTCGTGGCCATGCAGGTTTACGGCATGACGGGCTTCCGCGACGTGAATCGCCAGGCCGTCTATGAAACGGAGGTCAGTTCTCCCATCGAATTCGCTTCGACTTTCGTGCTGCTGGGAGGCAATGCCCCCAACTGCGAGATTTTCCTGAACGGGCGGTGGTATCCCATCACGTTGACGGTCCAGTTTCTGCACGACCGCGCGCATATCAGCAAAACGGTTTTGCTGCAGGGGACGCTATCGTTTTGCGAATGCACTCACAATGTGAATTTTTGCGTTTACTCGGATTTGTTTTTTGACGAAAGTGGTCGCCGCCGCGAGCGGAAAGTGGTGGATATTCTGCATGAATTCGGGTTGCGGCGCATGCAGACCTCCTCTGCTGCATTCAACTTGAAGCTGGTCCGCGCCGAACGTGCCGCGCGGGAGAATGGCCGGCTGGTGCTGGTGAAAGGTCCGGTTTTGAACCTCGCCGACCAATGGTGGTGGTCGCATTTGGAGTCGCGTGCTTTGGGGACGGAGGAGCTGCCGAGGAAAGCCGTGGTCGAGTCGGAACTCGAAGTGGCGGAAGACCAAAGGCACTACTTTTCGCAGTTCAGCCAAAGCGAGGAATTCGTCAGCCGCTTGCCATTGGTACGAGTCTTCAGCCTCGATTTGAAGACGTATGTCTATGCCGACATCGACGATATTGCACCGTACGAATTCGACAAAAACGCGATGAGCAAATTGCACCTCCCCGCCGAAATGCTGTCGATCCTGACGCGCGTGTTCAACACCCCGGTGGAAAGTCTGTTCGGCGACTTGATCCAAGGCAAGCATGGCGGGGTGGTGATTCTGGCGAGCGGCAACCCGGGAGTCGGCAAAACCTTGACCGCCGAGGTATATGCCGAACAGACGGAACGACCTCTGTATGTCCTGGAACTCGGCGAACTGGGGACGAGCGTTGCGGAGGTCGAGGAAAAACTGCACAAGGTCTTCACCCGCGTCGCACGCTGGAATGCCGTGTTGCAATTCGACGAGTGCGAAATCTTTCTCACTCAGCGAGGCGAAGACCTCGAGCGCTCGGCGATCGTCGGCATTTTTCTCAGGTTATTGGACTATTACCAGGGCATTCTGTTCTTGACGACCAACCGCCCCGAAGTACTCGACCACGCAGTCTTGAGCCGAGTTATGCTTGCCCTCGAGTATCCCGACCTCGACTACCAAGCGCGCAAAGCGATCTGGAACACAATGTTGACCTCGGCCAAGTTGAAGTTGACAGATGGCGCGCTCGACGACCTGGCCGCCGTGGAACTCAACGGCAGGCAAATTCGCAATTTTACGCGGCTGGCTAAAATTCTCTATCCCGATGGCGCCGTTACAGTGGAACAGATGAAGGCAATCCTGCGGTACGGACCAGTGCTGGAGAATACGAAAAACAGCGCGTAGGACAAATTGAAAATTTCTTTGGCCCTAAAGATTCGATGCGACCGCGGACGAAGTAAGATCAAGGGAAGCCCCGGCCATTCTCGCCCCTGATCGCTGTCGGGGCTTTCCAATCTCGGGTTCCCAGCAAATGCGACAACCGCTTAGCGATGATTGGAAAGTATCCGTTTAGCATTGCGATTCCAGCCAACACATAGCAGAATAACGACGTACCCCAACCAAGGAATCCACAATTCCGATCCGTCGAAGGGACCACCAGCTTGACGCTACCGGCAGCAAATGGGCAGACTGTACCGAAACTGGAGTCTCCTGTCGTTCTGGTTCATGGCCTGTTGGGCTATGACGAATTGAAGCTTTTCGGACTGACGCTCAAGCATTACTTTCCGGGAATTCCCGAAGTTTTGCGCTCGGCGGGAAACAAGGTTTTGGTGCCTCGACTAAGCCCGACATCCGGCATCCGGGATCGGGCGAACGAATTGCGCGACTTTTTGCAGCGCGAAGTGCCCGGCGGAACCGTGCATCTGATCGCACATTCAATGGGGGGATTGGATTGCCGGTATCTGATTTCGTGTTTAGGAATGGAGCGGCGCGTCCGCTCATTGACGACGATCGGCACGCCGCACCGAGGAAGCAGCTTTGCCGACTGGTGCCTGGAACGCTTTTCCCGTGTTTTGCAACCGTTGCTTGATCGCTTGGGAATTCCGTATCAGGCCTTTTTCGACCTGACCACGGAAAGTTGCCTGTACTTTAATGAGACGGTGCTGGACGCGGACAACGTGCGCTATTTTTCCGTGGCTGGCGTTTTCGAGCCGACCTGGTTGCACCCGGAATGGAAGTTGCCACACGACGTCGTGTTCAGGTCCGAAGGGCCCAACGATGGCGTCGTCTCGGTGGCGTCTGCCAGTTATGGGGAACATACTGAGATCTGGCAGGGCGACCACCTGAGCCTGGTCAATTGGTCGAGTCCCGCTCAGCAAGTGCTGGGAAACCGAATCGACCGTATTCCGCAGTATGTCGACATCGTCCGCCGTTTGTCGGCATTGGAAAAGCAAATGACGCAAGAAAACCAGCTGGTCTAAGGCTTTTCTCCCCAGTACAGCGTGGCGATGCCGGCGGTGAAGGATCGCCAGCAGATTTGGCGCAAGCCGTGCTGTTGCAATTTCGCAGCCAGTCGCTCGCCGTCGGGAAATTCCTGCACACTTTCGGGGAGATAACGATAGGCCTGGTCCTGGCTTCGCGAAATCGCTTGCCCGACAAAAGGCAGAACACGGTGGAAATAGAAACGATAAAGTCGCCCCAGCAAAGGTGCCCGCGGTTGGGAGAATTCGAGGATCGCAACCCTTCCCCCCGGCCTCGTCACGCGGACCATCTCTTCCAGGCCACGATCGGGATCGGTTACATTGCGCAATCCGAAAGCGACGGCAGTGATTTGGAAATGATTGTCGGGGAACGGCAAGGCTTGGGCGTCGGCCTCCACGAAGCGAATCCGTCCACTGGCCCGACGCCGCTCCGCTTTGCGCACCGCCCGAACTAACATCTCATGGCAAAAATCCGCGCCGACGATCGGCACCTTCTTGCCGGCCGCCTTGTCATAGGCGAGGGACAAATCCCCCGTCCCTGTGCACAAGTCTAAAATCGGAGCGCAGCCCCTCGGCGGCACCAGTCGCGTCGTCCGCCAGCGCCAATAGTGATCAATGTTCAGGCTCAGCAGGTGGTTGAGCAGGTCATACGTCGGTGCAATCGCACCAAACATTCGGCGAATGCGAGCTTCTCGTTTATCCAAAAGCGAGGTCGGCATGCTCATGCAACAATAACGTGCAAAACGCGACAGGCGTTCAAAAACCCCAGTCGAATACGCTCAACAAATTGGAAAAATCATCTGTCCATACGCCAACCCGCTCATCGCGGTGAGGTTCGAGCGGCTCCCATCGGCTATCACGTACCAGCCTGCCGAAGTCTTCCTGCCGCCGCGCTACGATCACCCACGTCGAACCCGCTTTGCCCGTAAACCAATTCTCCTCGTCATTGGCGACGAGGCCGACCACCGGCGGGTCGACCGCTGCTGCGAGGTTCGCGACAACCGGTCGCAGATTGAGGTAGCGATTGGAAATGTGAAACGCGACGATGCCGTCCGGCTTCAACCGTTTCAGGTACAACTCCAGCGCTTCTTTGGTGATCAAATGAAACGGGATGGCATCGGAGCTGAAAGCATCGACAACCAGGATGTCAAAGGTGCCGTCTTCGATTCGGTTTTTCAAGGAGAGTCGGGCGTCTCCCAGAACGATCTCGGTTTCCGCCTCACAGGTGCGCAAATAATCGAAGTAGTTGTTGGCGATGTGCACAACCGTGGGATCGATTTCGAAAAAAGTGATCTTCATTCCTGGTTTGCCGTAGGCCGCCAACGAACCAGTGCCCAGGCCGATCAAACCAAGCCGTTTCTTGGTGATTCGTTCCCAATTGAAACTGCCGATGACCTGACCGATCGGCCCATCGAGAGCGTAATAGGTGAGAGGTCGTGGTCCCTTTCGATCCCATTTATCGCGTCCGGCAGCCATGAGCAGAACGCCATCGGCGCCCTTGGCACAAAAAGGCGCCATGAACGCGCCGAGTTTGACGATATCCGGATGGTCGATGCACTGTTTGCCGTGCAACGTCGTTCCGTGCACGAGCCGACGATAGTTGGGTATGCTCTGAAACTGCGTTTGTTCCACTTTCAAAAGACCGAAGAAACTGCGGTCGCGAAGAATGACCCCCGTATCTTCGACGTAAACGGTATACAGAGCGCTAGCCAGGAAGATGCCACCGACACCCAAGGCGAAACGGATCGGTCGGGCAACGAACGAATAGCACAACAACGCCGGAATGCCGAACAACACCAGATTCTGGAATCGTTCTTCGTCGGGCGTGTAATCATCGAGAACGCTGCCAATATAGGAATACACTCTCTTCAATTGGGCCATGCCTTCAGCGCCGCTGAGTTTTACCAAGAGACCGTAACTCAAGCCCGCCAACACGACTGGCAAGACGTAGTCGAGCACCTTTTGAACCCGGGTCTGGCTGATTTCCTCCAATGGCGGCATCAACAAACACGCGAGGACCAGCACCAAGGGGTATTCAACGATCGTGTTAAAGACCAGTGGCGCGATCAAAGCGTTGAACATGCCGCCCAGTACGCCCCCCAACGACATCAACAAGTAGAAGGTAGTCAAATACCTGGTAGCAGGACGCTGCCTGGCCAACTCGCCATGGCAGACCATGGCTACCGCGAACAAGGTCAACAAGTGAAGGCAGATGATCATCGTCAATGGACCGTTGGTCTCGGAGAGCGTCATGAACATCTGCAAGAGAACCAGCACCGGCAGAGTCAGGATCATGAAATTGTGCACCGCTACCGGCAAGCGGGCGAAAACCAGGATGAAAGACAACAAATAAAGAGCCAGCGGAATGACCCAAATCAAGGGGATCGGTGCAATATCCGTGGACATGTAGGTCGTCGCGCCGAGCATAAGGCTGGAAGGCACGAAAGCAAGCGCGACCCAGTGGAGTTTCTGCCAGCCGCCTGGTGGGGGACCAGCATCCTCGGCATCTGTTTCCGTATCGGTTGCTATCGGCTGTTTTTTGTGTTTCGACTTGCGTTCGCCTTTGCTGTCGGGGTGGCGCAGCTTATACGCGCAGGTTGCTGTCAGTCCAACCAACACGAGAAAGCCCGTAGTCCAGATCCAGCTTTGCACGGGGAGACGGAATTCTCGCTCCAGAAACTGCGGGTAAAAGACAAGTGCGAGCATACTGCCGGCGTTGCTGGCGGCGTACAGAAAGTAGGGATCCTTGGCGGAAGGATGGCCAGTGGCGGCAAACCATTTCTGCAGAAGCGGCGCACCGGTCGAAAGCATGAAGAAAGGAATGCCGATGGCTACCAGCAGCATAAATAACAGCCACGGAACAGGGTTGTCTTCGCCGGGCGGGTCCTGGCGAATAGCGACGGGAGGTTGACCGTCGTAGAGGTAGGCACCCAAAAGCGTAGCGGCGGCGACTGCCAGCAACGTCACTTGAATCGTAGTTTGCCGGCGAATGTCAAATCGCGTCGTGATGTAATGAGCATAGCTGTAGCCGGCTAATAAAACGGCCTGAAAAAAGACCATACAGGTATTCCAAACCGCCGGTGTTCCACCGAATTTCGGCAGAATCATCTTGGCGATCATCGGCTGCACCAGAAACAACAAGGTGGCACTGACGAACAGCGTCGTCGCGAATAGAGCCGGCATGCCAGTTCCTTTATTTGATGTTTTTTACCTGTGCGCTCATTGTCGCCCAACATCCCGGCAGTGGGCGCTGCCTATACTTGTAAAACTCCTGTGCAAAAGGGACGACCGTCATCATATCGTTTGGCTACGTCGAGAGCCAGAAGCAAGGCTTGTCGCGTTTCCTCGGGCATGACG
This sequence comes from Gemmatales bacterium, assembly GCA_026004675.1. GTDB lineage: Bacteria > Planctomycetota > Planctomycetia > Gemmatales > Gemmataceae > BPJP01. The sequence goes on along the minus strand of BPJP01000009.1, from coordinate 124,996 downwards.
ATCTTGTCCACCCACAGCCTGGCGGCGCCGTAGCGTATGTCCATTTTCTCATTGTAGCTGTCTTCGATTTTTTTTCGCAGTTGTAGCAGTTCGGCTGCATCTGGTTCGTGCCCGGAACGTTTCAAAGCGGAAATGGTGATCTCGAGCAGCGTGCTGGCTGCTTGTTCGCCGCCCATGACGGCGTAACGAGCACAAGGCCAGGCGAAAATGAAACGTGGATCGAACGCTTTGCCGCACAGCGCGTAGTTGCCGGCGCCGAATGAACCGCCAAGAATCAAGGTGATCTTTGGCACGACACTGTTGGCGATCGTGTTGACGAGTTTGGCGCCAGCGCGGATGATACCCGCTTGTTCCGACTCTCGGCCCACCATGAAACCGTTCACGTCTTGCAAAAAGAGGATCGGCACACGCGATTGGTTGCAATCCATCACGAAGCGGGCCGCTTTGTTGGCGCTGTCGACATAAATCACGCCGCCGTACTGCAAAGCGCCGTTGGCCAGTTTGATGCGACAATGCTGATTGGCAACGACACCGACCGCCGCCCCTCCCATGCGACCGTAGCCGCACACGAGCGACTGGCCGTATTCTGCCTTGTATTCGTCAAACGGGCCGTCGTCGAGGATGTCTGCAATCAATTCACGCACATCGTACTCTCGCCACCGTTCGTTTTCCGATGGGACAAAGCGATCCAGGGGGCCTTTGGGCTGGTTGGGTAGATGGACATCGACATGGTGGCTGTCCTCTGGCAGGGTCGCGATCAGTCGTCGTAATCGCTCGATACAAGCCTCGTCGTTGGCTTCGCGAAAGTCGATCGTGCCGCTGATGGCAGCGTGCATTTGGGCGCCGCCAAGTTCTTCGTGACTGACCGTCTGGCCGATGGCTGCTTTTACCAGGGCTGGCCCGGCCAGGTACAACCCGCTTCCCTCGGTCATGAGCAGCTTGTCGCACAGGACCGGAAGGTAGCCTCCGCCAGCCACGCAGTTGCCCATAATGGCGGCCAATTGCGGGATTCCTCGCGCCGACAACACTGCGTTGTTGCGAAAGATTCGGCCGAAATCATCCTCGTCAGGAAACACCTCCTCCTGCAACGGAAGAAACACGCCGGCACTGTCGACAAGGTAAACGAGAGGCAAACGATTCATGAGGGCGATGCGCTGGGCGCGAAGAACCTTCTTGCACGTCATCGGGAAAAAGGCTCCCGCTTTGACGGTGGCATCGTTGGCGATGACCATCACACGCCGGCCGCAAATCGTGCCAATGCCGGTTAGGACGCCCGCCGACGGCGCTCCGCCCCATTCCTCGTACATGCCCCACGCAGCCCACAAACCAAGTTCAAAAAAGGCATCCGGCGAATCGATCAGTTTGGCAATCCGTTCGCGGGCCGTCAGCCGGCCTTTGGCATGCTGTCTCTGTGCGGCTTGCGTGCCTCCGCCTTCCTTGATCTGCCGTTCCTGCCGCCGAAGTTCTTCGACAAGTGGGTGCGTCATGGTCGGTCCAATATTTTTCACGTCCGGTCGCTCGTCCTTGCAGCATCAGCGATTAAAGGGCCGTGCCTCAGCTTTCCGTTTTCAGTCGGGCTTTCACGTGAGCAACTCGCGTATCCTCTCCAGTCCGATGCCGAGCACTTCACGCGGGTCCCTTTCCCACAATTCGCGGTTGAAAAGTTCCAGGCTAATCGCGCCCTCGTAGCCTTTTTTCCTCAGTAAACGGATTTCCTCATGCAAATCAATCACGCCGTCGCCAGGCAGCACTCGGTCGGCATCCGTTTGCGTTCCCGCCGGCTTGCCTCGGCAAGCGTCATCGATGTGATAGTGGCTGATGCGGGCCACCGGGATCGCTTCCAGGTCGGCGCAGGTGGCGCCGCTATTCCAATTGTGAAACGCGTCGATGACCATAGTCGCATCGACGTCGTCGATCTGCTGCAGAATCCGCCATGCCAATGCCGGTGACGGGACGCCCCGAAAACAACTGACATACTCGAACGTCGGACGAATGCCGACCTGGCGGCCCAATTCAAGCAGCTGCCGATAACGCGAGATGATGCGTTCGACCGGGCACGGCCGCCGGGGAGGACTGGCAATGATAAAAGGGGAATGGAAACGAGCTGCCAACTCCATCTGCCGCCTTGCTTCCTCGATTACCGCCGGGTATTCATCGTCGTCCGCTTCCGCCCAGCGCCGAATCGATATCCAGCAAGGAACGATCAAACCGTTGTCGCCGATGGCCTTTTCGACATCGCGCACTTCGCCGCCCTGACTGATATGTTCAAGGATGTCTCGTGTCCACAACTCGATCCCGTCGTAGCCCGTTTCCGCCGTCAGTCGAATCTTGTCGAGCAGAGGCAACGGCAGAATCGTGCTGGTATTCAGGCAGATTCGGTTTGGCATGACCACTAACTCGCACCTCGAGTCGTTCCATCAGCGAAGCCCGCGTCGCCAGCAGTTGTCTCGCCTGCGTGCCGCTGGCGGATTGTCTGTCTAGCTCTAAATCAATGAAATGCGTCGTCCACGCCGCCTCGTGTCGAACCGATGCAACCCTTCCTCCCGCGCCATGTGCACCGCTTCTTCGTATTCGCTGCGCGTCACTCCCCGGCGGAGTTGGGGATAGTCGAACGCACGACCTTCCGGCCGGTATTGGGCCATGATATTGACGTAGGTGTTGGGCGAAATCTCTCGGGCCAGGAAACGCATGATTTCTCGGGTATTGGCCAGCCCGTGGGGCATGACGAGATGACGTACCAGCAGTCCTCGCCGCGCCAGTCCCTTGTCATCGAAAACGAGGTCGCCGACTTGCCGGTGCATCTCTTTGATCGCGCGTTTGGCGACGTCGGGATAATCCTTGGCTTTGACGATCCATTTGCTGGTGTCGCTGTCGAAAAACTTGAAGTCGGGCATGTAAATATCAACGATGCCGTCGAGCAGGCGTAGACTTTCCATGCTGTCGTAGGCACTGGTGTTGTAGACGACTGGAAGCCGCAACCCTTGTTCCACGGCCAGATAAAGCCCTTCCAGCATTTGCGGCACGACATGTTCGGGAGTGACGAAGTTGATGTTGTGGCAGCCTGAATCTTGCAACTCCAACATCATGCGGGCGAGGTCGTTCGGTTTCGCCTCCGTACCTTCTCCTTGCCAGCTCAGCTCGAAATTCTGACAAAAGACACAGCGCAAATTGCAATAGCTGAAGAAAATCGTCCCGGAGCCGTTCCACCCTCGCAGGCAATCTTCCTCGCCGAAATGCGGGAAGTAACTGGCGACCCGTGCATAGCGTCCCGTTCGGCAAACCGCCTTGCCCGCCTCATCGTGCAAGCGATCGACCCGACAATCGCGCGGGCAGACCGTGCATTCCTCCAGCGACGCTAGCGCTTGCCCTACTCGCTCGGCGAACTCCCCCGATCGGAACAGCCGAAGGTACGACGGTTCAAACCTCGCTTCGCTCATGACTTTATTCTATCGCTTCAAATGTCTGGACCAAATCTCAGAACCCCGCAAAGAAAGTTGCATCGTCGCACCGCTTGATTTACTCTTCAGGAACATGCCGACTTTTGGTTCTGGGAGCCAGCGATGAGTTCACACTCTCTCGTCCACGAAGCTCGTGCCATCAAAGATTGGATCGTGGATATTCGCCGACGGCTACATCGCCGTCCGGAGTTGATGTACGAGGAAATCGAGACGAACCGACTGGTATGCCAGACCCTTGATGAATTGGGAATACGATACCGGTCGCCGATTGCGGAAACGGGAGTGTTAGCCACGCTGGGCAAAAGCGACGGGCCCTGTGTTGCGTTGCGGGCGGACATGGACGCATTGCCGATCCACGAAGAAGCGGACGTACCATTTCGCAGTGAAATCGCAGGCAAAATGCACGCGTGCGGTCACGATTGCCACACCGCCATGCTCCTCGGCGCCGCAAGGCTGCTGAAACAACGGGAAACCTCGCTGCCGGGAACAGTCAAACTCCTTTTCCAACCAGCCGAGGAAGGCGGAGCCGGCGGCAACCGAATGTGCCAGGAAGGCGCACTCGACAATCCGCGTGTGCAACGCATTTTTGGTTTGCATGTCTGGCCCTGGGCTTTGACCGGCAGTGTCACGGCACGCGCTGGGACCTTCCTCGCAGCCACTTCGACCATCGAAATCAAGGTCCACGGCGTGGGCGGGCATGCCGCCGTCCCTCAGCTTTGCGTCGATCCCGTCGCCACCGCCGCCAAAATCGTCGTCGAACTGCAAACCATTATTTCCAGAGAATGGGATCCTCTCCGACCCGGCGTCATCAGTCTGACCGCCATCCACGCCGGTCAGGCACACAACGTGATTCCTGAATCGGCCGAGATTCGCGGCACTATCCGCTCACTGACCTTCGAGGAATTGCGTTTCCTGCAGGGTCGGGTTCGCGAAATCGCTGAGCATATCGCCAAGGCCAATCGTTGCGAAGCGACGGTCGATTTTCCCGGACACGACTATCCTCCAACTGTCAACGACGCCCACTGCTGGAAAGTGGCGAAAAACCTCGCCGAGGAACTGCTGGGAGGCGATCGTGTTCATGAATCGCCGCCCATCATGGGGGGCGAAGATTTCGCCTATTATTTGCAGCAAGTGCCGGGCTGTTTCGTCGGCTTGGGTGTTCGCAACGAAAAGATCGGCGCCACCTACAACGTCCACCATCCGCGTTTCAAGGTGGATGAAGATGCCCTTCCCATCGGGTCGGCATTGCATGTAGCGTTTGCTGTGCGGTCGCTGGCCGAACTGAACCAGTGACCAGGCCGCCGGCAAGGTCCGCTTCGCAGCCGATCGCCCGTCAGTTCGACCAAAAAGCTGCGGCGATCGGGAATCGCGCTCCTTGGCATTCGGCTTGATTTTTTCCCTAGCGTGCCCTACTTTTCGGCATCGGATTGCTTCCTGCCGACAACGGCGGAACTAGAGAAACGAGGCAATCTGGCCCGCCCGGCAAAACCGTCCGGAACAGAACTTTGCTCATCTTTGCTTGGGTGCCTTTCCGATCTTCAAAGGTGCAGCCGGTGCAAAAGTGAAATCGGTTGATGCAACGGCTTGGTTCTGCGCCATCTCTTAGGCAGGGAAGCCAATGGTCGGACGATTCTGGAGCGTGTCATGGATTCTGGTGGCGACTACGGTGTTGCGCGGGGAACCACCTCGAGACCGTTTGCAAGCGGTAGCCGATACGCTTGCCGTGCAAACCGCAATGCACATGGCGCGTGAACATCTCTTGCACGACAGGCCGGCAGAAGCCGTTGCCGTGCTGGAAAAGCATTTGAGCCGAATCGATGGCAACGCCAAATACCTGACTTTGCTCCGCGACGCCTACCGTGCCTACATCAAGCGGTTGCATCTGAAGAACGATCACGCCAAAGCCCGAGTCTACGAAGAACACCTGCGTATCCTGGAAGGCAAAGCGATGCCGAACGAGGCAAAACCACTCGACTCATCGCTTGCACCAGCGGAATTGCCGCCAGAATTACTTCTGGGCGAAGGGGCGAATCGAGCCGCCGATTCGAATCGCCGGGAAACAGCTTCGCCACAAGCCCGTGCCATTGTCGATCCTGCCATTCAGCAAGCGTCGTTTGATCAACAGGAAAAGGAATCGTTTCTAAAGCGAGCCGAGGAACTCTTCCACAAACGCCAGTACCTGGCCGCCGGCCAGTTCTATGAAAAAGCCAGCCAGTCCGGCGGCGCTTTATCGCAACTCGATAAAGAGCGGTGGGCGTATTGCAAGATGTTTCGTGTCGTCGAGGTGCTCAACCAGGCTGCCCTCGACGAGGCCACGTTCCTGAAATTGCAGCAGGAGTTAAATGACGTCAAAAAACTCGCGCCTCGGCTAACCTATGCCGACAAAGTGCTGGCCGAATTGAAAAAACGCAAGAAGGCCGCCCCCATCCCAGTCCAACATTCCGGTCCCGATGAAAACGGCTGGTTGATCGCGGAAAGCGAAAACTTTGTCGTCTATCACAATCAACCGCGCGATATCGCCGGCATGGCTGCCAGGCACGCGGAACGGACCCGAACCAGAATGTTCAAGAAATGGCTCGACCGCGAACCGACACCCTGGAAACGGAAATGCGAAATCTACCTCCATGCCGATGCACAAGCTTATAGCCGAGCCACGGGCGTCCCTCAGGAATCGCCTGGACATTCGTCCTTCTACATCGACAACGGCCGCATTCTGGGACGTCGCATCGACTTGCGTTGCGACAACGCCAACCTGCTCATCGCTGTCTTGCCGCACGAAACGACGCATGCCGTCTTGACAGGCAACCTCGACGGCGACACCCCGCCTCGCTGGGCTGACGAAGGGATCGCGGTCTTATCCGAACCACGCGAATTGATCGACGGCCATTTGCGAAAACTGCCCGATCTGAAACGAAGCGGCAAGCTGTTTCGAATCGGGCAGTTGATCGAAATGCCTGATTACCCCGATCCCCGGTTCATCGATGCCTTCTATGCCCAGAGCGTCGCTCTCGTCGAATTCCTGGTCCACAAAAAAGGAAGCCGGGAATTCACTCTCTTTATCACCGACGGACTCAAAGGGGATTTCCGATCGTCGTTGCGCAAGCACTACGGCTACACAGACTATCAGCAACTCGAAGCGGAGTGGACGAGGGCATACTGCGGTACTCCATGACGCAAATGCGTGTGCCGACCGTTCGCATGTCTATTCATCCGCGTGGCCCACGACCGTCAATCCGATTCCCAGTGGCGCCTTTTTGCCGTCCGCCACTGCCTCTTCTTGGAAGTATAGAACCTGATGGCCAAGCCCCTTGGCGACGACTTTGGGTTCCTTTTCCGGGGTCTTGTTCGGAAACAACATCATGATCGCCGGGTGCGAGGTATTCGAGGCTTTGGTGCTCAGAGCGTGCAATTGCTCAGCATCTTTGAGCGGCGCTGGCGAGCGATCGACGCGAGCAGGAATGAGCACGCCGAACTGATTGTACAGCGCCGTCCCCATATGATCGCCGTCCATGGGCTGATTCCCAAGCCGAAGGGTATAGACGCCCGGGCGGATTCGCTGCTGGCGATAATCACGAAACTCTTCCGGAAAGCGGATCACCGCCAAGAGGGAAGTCTGCGGCACATTGTCATAAGTAAGTCCTTTTTGCAATTGCGCTTCCGTGGCTTTGACGGGCAACTCTTTGAGCATCCACACTTCAGCAAAGACTTTCCCCTTCGGATCGACCAACTGGACAGCCTGGTCGCCGAGCAGGTCGGCGATCTTTTTGTCAAGCTCCTTCGGTGGGTCGGCTTTGATCCGTTTGATCGAATAAGCAGCCGCCGATGCATTGTAAGCAAGAAATCCCACGGCCAAAACCGAGAGCCAGATGTTTCGAAGCATGTTCAATCTCCTCAACGTTTCGAGGAAGCAAGGGAAAAACAGACATCGCTGGTCGTAAACAGGCAGGTGCGGCTGATGGCAAGCCAAAGCACTACTGCTTTTATTATGAGGAGAGCACGGGCGAACAACAAGCGGTTGGTGAAGGAACCACCGTCAGTTGACGGTGCCCTCGTCGCGCTGCCGCTACGACGCTCGCCGGAAACACCGTTAGTTGACGGCGGAGTTGGCAAACTGGGCAACTTGCTTAAGTTTGTCACCTGGAATTCCCGCCGCGCCCCAGCGCGCCCCAAGCCGACCTGCGTGCGGCTGCGGGGCATGGTGGAACAAGCAGCAGCCTTGACACGTCTTTTCGAAACAGCCGTTTTCCAGAGAGGCATCGACGCCAACCCCGAAGTCCTTGCCAACTGCCTCGTTCCTTTTGAAAATGACTGATAGCCCGTTGCCATGTCCGTAACACGTGGGTTCTGAATTACGGGAACTCGCGGTAGCAAAAACCATGATCATGGATTGCCGGCACCTATGCCCACGATGATCCAAGTAGACAATGTGACCAAGTATTTCGGTCCGATTCTCGCTGTCGATCACGTCAGTTTCGAGGTGGACGAAGGCGAGATTGTGGGCTTTCTCGGCCCCAACGGCGCTGGCAAGACGACCACTCTTCGCATCCTGACCAGCTATTTGCCGGCCACCAGCGGCAAGGCGAAGGTCGCTGGATTCGATGTGATGAACCATTCCCTGGAGGTACGCCGGCATATCGGCTATCTGCCCGAAAGCGTGCCGCTTTATCCCGAAATGCGGGTCGAAGAATACCTTTCGTATCGGGCCAAATTGAAAGGGATCGAACGCCGAGTCCGCCGCCAGCGTATCGAGTATTGTTTGGAGCGGTGCCGAATCCGCGAAGTTCGGCGAAGGCTGATCGGCACGTTGTCGAAAGGCTACCGCCAGCGCGTCGGACTCGCCGACGCCATGGTCCACGATCCAGAAATCCTGATCCTCGACGAGCCGACGGTCGGTCTGGATCCGGTACAGATTCGCGAGACGCTGGCACTGATCAAGGAGTTGGGCACGAAACGGACGATTTTGCTATCGACGCACATTCTTTCCGAAGTGGAGGCGATTTGTCGCCGGGTGATCATCATTGCCTCGGGGAGAGTCAGCTTCGACCAACCGATATCGGCATTAGAAGGAAGGACGATACGCCTGGAAGCAAAAGGACCGGCGGAAGAGATTCGCCGAGTGCTGGCGGAAATCAAGGAAGTGGAGGAGATTACGCCTGTGCCGGTGGGAGACGGGGTCGCTGGTTTTGAAATTCAGTCTGATGGCGGCCGGGATATTCGCGAGGAGATTTCCCGCCGTTTAGCCGAGAAGAACGTGATTATTCGCCAGTTGACCCTCCGGCCGAAGAAACTGGAAGATGTGTTTTTCCAGGTGGTTCGCCAAATGAACCCGCTGGAATCGCAACCAACGCCAACCACAGACGAAGAGTCGAACGATGTCGACGAGTAGTGCGATCACGGAAAAAAAGCCGGAACCTTGGGACGAGAAGCCGCCCAGTTTTTTGCCCGAATGGGCACCGTCGACGATGCGGGCAGACGAGCCTTTATGGCCTCGGATCGCCGGTGCGGTCGGGCTGATGTTTTTGACATTGGGCTGCGCCATTCTCGTGGCGCGGGCCATGGGTCGGATCACGATCTTCGGTTCTGGCTGGGGCGTTTTCTTCGCCGTGATCGGCATATGCGGCTTGCTCTTCCATGCCGTTTCCGATAGCGACTTGCAATGGCGGCGCACCTACGCCTTTGCCGGCTATGTGTGGATGGCACTCGGCGTCCTCTTCGCCGTGGTCCCGTTTCGGGGAGAATTCGGCGCTTTGTTTCTTCCCTACGGTTTGATCGGCTACTGGTTCGGCCTGTTTTTTCTGGCCGCAGCCAGCCGACACGAGGACGACCCGAAATGGTTCTCCATCCATACCCAAACATTGGTCGCGGTCGGCTTCTTGACAGCCCTGGCCGGTTTCCTGCTCAGTTTTTGGTCCCCCAATTTGCTTTTGACAAGAGGGGACCTTTTCACCATTACCGGACTGGCTTACATCTGGATGTTCATCGGCTTGCGAGGCTCCGAAGACTCGCTAGGCTTTCGTGCCGGCCAGGCGCTTGGCTGGATGGGGGGCATCGTCTTTCTCGTTGCCCTGATCCAATCCGCTTTGGACATGCGCGGCTATTTCATGCCATATGGCTTGACTCTCTTCGCAATTAGTGCAACGTATGTGGCGATCTCCCTGGGGGTTTGCTCCGATCATCCGTTGTTCGTCATGACCCGCCGAGAACTCGCCAGCTACTTCTACTCCCCTTTGGGCTACATCATTGTTCTGGGCATCACATTCCTCGCGTGGTGGTTGTTCCGGTCTTTCGTGTTCACAGAATTGTGGCGTTCCTTCGGCCCGTTGGGAAGCGGTTTCCCGAACCCGCAGGTAGAACCGATGATCGCCCGCTACATCATTGCCTGGTTCCCCATCATCTGCGTGTTGTTTTTGGTGCCGATCATTACCATGCGATCGTTGAGCGAAGAGCATCGGACCGGAACCCTGGAGGTTCTGCTGACGGCTCCAGTGGGCGAAGCGACGGTAGTGTTGAGCAAATTTTTCGCCTCGTTCCTTTTCTTCAACCTGTTGTGGATTCCTTGGGGGCTTTTCCTTGTCGCCCTGCGCATCGAAGGAGGGCAGCCGTTCGATTACCGACCCATGCTCGCCTTTTATGTCGCTTTGGCCTTTATGTCATGCGGCTTCTTGAGCATGGGATTGTTTTTTTCCAGCCTGACAAAGAACCAGATCGCTGCCGCCATCATGACTTTCGTCGGCATGCTGGGCTGGACCTTCATCTTCTGGGGCAAGAACGAATTCGCCGAAGGAAGCGTCTGGCGCACCGTGCTCACACACATCTCTTATATCGACTTATGGATCAATGCGATCGAAGGGAAAATGGCGCTGAGGGATTTGATCTTCCACGTGTCGGCCGCCGTCTTCTGGCTGTTTTTGACGGTAAAGGTTCTGGAATCGCGCAAGTGGCGTTAAGGGATTAGAAAAATGACCAACGCAACGAACGAAAACAGCCCATCCTCGCCATTTCTGGAAAAACTGAGCAACAAGCGCCGTCCTTTCGCCTATGCCCTGTTCGGCGTGGCGCTATTGATCGGGGCGCTGCTTGTGCTGTTATTATCGCAACAGCGGACGTGGGATGCTTCCGTCGTGGCCGTTTTCGGCGGTTTGATCGCGTCGATCCTTGTCGCCGCCGGCATCGCCCTGATCGTTTCCGAAACCTCCAAGCCGACGATGACATCGCTTCGGATCGGCATTCTGATCGTCGGCGCCTCGTGCGGATTCTTGCTCTGGTTTGCGTCGCTGGTCTTATTGTTGTTTCCTCCCGGCCAGGGAATTCCCAACAAGTGGTGGGCCACCGTCACGGGCGGAATCGACGCCTGGCAAGGCGAAGAATGGTGGCGATTGTGGGTCTTTTTGGCCATGCTCGTCGGCGGATTGGCCATCATGTTTGTCAGCATGCTCCCGGCCCGGACGGAAATCTACACCAACCCCATCGTTCGCCGTATCATCTTCGGCTACAACGCCGTCCTGGGAACGCTGTTGGTCGCAGGAAACCTCATCATCCTCAATATCCTGACGGCAACCTATTTGCCGGCCCAATCCGACTGGACGGAAAAAGGCATCTTCACTTTGAGCGATCTGTCCAAAAACATTCTTCGCGGGCTCAAAGAACGGGATCGAAATCTGACCATTTATGTCTTGTTATCAGATCGGCTGTCGTTCGAGCCGGTCATCACGCTGTTGGAAAATTTCCAGGCCGTCAATAACGACATCAAAGTCCGCTATCTGTTTCGTGACCGCGATCCCGAGGTCAGGGAGCTGGTCAAGAAGTATCTCTTGCCCCGCGATATCGGCATCCTTGTCGTGCTGGACGACAACCACCATTTCATCAGCACGGATGAGTTATACGTCGAACGGGATCAACCAGCCCAGGACGGTCGGGCACGCCTCGCGTTCCGTGGCGAAGATGCCCTCATCTCGGCGATCAAGCTGCTCGACGAGAACAAAATCAAGCCGGTCGTCTATTTCACCCAGGGCAATGGCGAACTCGATATCACCGATCGGTTTTCGGATCGGCTCGACCGCGGGGCGTTCGCCTTGCGCGAGGCGTTGGAGCGAAGGAATTACGTGGTCAAAGGATTGAAACTCGGGTTGAAAGTGGCAGCCGATGACGATGACGATACCATGGTTTACGCAAACGAAGTGCCAGCGGATGCGGAAGTCGTCATCATTGCCGGTCCGCGAATTCCGTTTTCCAAGGAAGCCCTGGAAGCGTTGCGCCGTTACATGCAGCCGAAAGACCCCAAAGCGAAGAAGGGGAAGATCGTCGCGTTGCTGGATGTCGTGGCGGATCAGACCGGCAAGATGCAGCCGACGGGACTGGAACCGCTTTTTACGGACTATCGCGTTCGTCCCGGCAACGAGCGCATCCTGACTTTGGGGGATCGCATTCACCAACGGATCAAGGTGGTGGCGACGAATTTGCGCAACAATCCTGTGGCAAAAGTTTTCGAACGCGATCTGTTCATGTTTTTCGACGCCAGGCCAATCCGCCCGCTGACGGAGCGCGACCCTTTGTCGGCTTTGACCGTCGACTTGCGTTCGGAAACCTTGATGGTCGCCTTTGCCGTCCATCAAGGCATTTTCCTGGAATCGAATCTGCGAGCGGAACCAGCCCTGGTGGCGCAGTCGCTGTTGAAGCTGAACCAGATCGAGTTGCAAAGTCGCTTGAGCAACCGTCCGGTTCCCGTGGCGGTGGCCGTATCGGAACCTCCCCCTTTCAATCCCAACGATCCCCATGCCAGCCGCGAACCCAAACCGCGCATGGTGGTCATCGGCGATGCGACTTTCGTCTGCAACCGTGTTCTCGAGCAAAATCCGAGCGGCGCTTTCGCGTCCCTCTTTGCCAGTTGTCTTGCCTGGCTGCGGGAAAGACCGCAGGAAGAACTTGGGATCGCACCCAAGCAACGCGATATCTACGTGATGAAGGAAAACACCAATCTGGCCAGGCTCATCTGGCTCCCTTTCCTGTTAATGTTCATCAGCATCTTGGGATTGGGGGCCGGGGTGTGGGTCGTGCGACGACGGTAACCTGTGTCTGAGTTGATTCGAGCACAATGATGAGCTTTCGATCTACCTATATCTTGTTCGCGCTGCTCTTTGTGCAGCTGATCGTGTTCGGCTTGACCCAATTTTTCCACTTGAAGAAACCCAAAGAGGAAAGCCAATTCGTCTTTGCTGCCCTTAACGAGACGGCAGCGCCGCTGGCCACCGATTTCGACAGCGTCGTCATCGAGCGGGACAAGCCGAAGAAAGAGCAGATCATCTTTGTCCGCTATGAACAAGGATGGAAAATGACCAGCCCCCATCACGTTCTCGTGGACAACGACATTGTCGACCGCCTGATTGGCCAGGTGACCAGGGCCAAGAGGCAAAAAGCCGACATTTCTCAACATCCAAGCGAATACGAACTCGATCCGCCCGGGCAACGCATTCGGCTGCACCGCGCCGGCAAGGAGGACGAGATCGTGCTCAACATCGGCAGGGCAAGCAGCACAACCGAAGACGCCGTCGTCTACGTCACCACGTCCGAAACCGATAAAGTCCTGGCAGTCAAGAAAAAGGACATCGACCTGGCGTTCCAACCGCTCCAGGAATTCCTCGCGGTGAATCCCCTTTCGATCAGTGCCCTGAACACCAGTTTCGCCGAGTTGAAAAGCAATGACCAGGGCTTCGCCGTCAAAAAGACCGCTGAAAACAACTGGCAATTCACCAGACCTGCTTCCTATGGTGACGCCGATTACGAAGGAGGCCCGCGCTCCAAAGACGACGCGATCACTGGCGTCAAGTTCCTGCTCGAAGCGATCGGCAGAATCCATCCACGCAACCGCGACGATTATATCAAGTTGTCTGCCACCGACGACGAACTGGAAAACTATGGCCTGACACGCGAAAAACCCGCAACGCTTTTTGTGAAGGTGACGCGGACTTCCGATCGGCTCGTCGGCGGCAATGAAACGCCCGTTGATCTGCTGTTGCTGGTCGGCAAAAAAGTCGAACTGGGCAAAAAGCCCGCAGACAAGAAGGCCGAAGACAAGAAAGAAAAAGCAGACACGCAGCAAGAAGAACTCTACTATGCGCGGTTTCTTTTGGAAAAAGAGGATGCCCAACGCCCCGTGGTACGTGTTCCCGGAAAAGAGGTTGAGCGACTATTGAAACTCGTCGCCGATCCGGCACAACTCCGCAACCGCAATCTCGTCAGTTTTGTCCAGGCCCAAGTCGACGCCATCAATATCAAGAACAAGGGGACCACGATCAAGTTGCGGAAAACCGGCGAACTCCGCCGCTGGTACGTCTTCGATGCCGTCTCCAAGCCGGTCAAAGCCAAGCAAGCCGTCGTCGATGACTTGATCCGCGATATGGTCGTGCCCCGCTTGATCAGAGAATTCCCGACCGGACCGGATGCCGAATACGGACTGGACAAAAGCGAGGTGGCGCTCGAAGTCTGGACCGACGGAATCGACCGCAAAGCCGAGGAAGACGCCCGTGCGAAAGCGGGCAACAACATCTTTTTGCCGAAACTTGTCAACGACGAGCCGAACTATCGCTTTCTGTTCGGCAAAACCAGGGAAGATGCCGTCTACGTCAAAAAGATCGAGCGCGGCAAAAAACCCATCACGGTCGTCATCGCCGACACCCTCTACTATGCGATCACCGCCAACCCTTTGAGTTTCGTCGATCCGGAACTCCTGTCGTTCGTCGACAAGGATGCCGTTCGTTTGGAAATCGAGCGAGGGGGCATACGCTACACCATCGCCCGCGACGACAAAGACAAAAGTAAATGGAAGTTCGAAACACCCAAGGAACTCGCGGGAAAAGCCGCGGATTCGCTGGCGGTGTTTCAAGTACTTCGGCAACTCAGCCAGTTGAAGGAAAGCAAGGTTGTCGCCGAGAAAGCGGATGATTTGTCCTCCTACGGGTTGGACAAACCAGCTGTCAAAGCGGTGGTGACCATCGACAAAGCCGGCAAAACGGAACAACGGACATACTTGTTTGGCAACGATATCCAAGGGGGCGTTTATGCCAAACAAGGAGAGCGCGATTGGGTCTTTCTGGTTTTGCCACAGGATATCGAATCGGTGCGAAAGGCACCGTTGCGCGACCGCACAGTGTTTCGCTTCGAATTGCGCGACGTTAAAGAGGTGAAGTTTTCAGGTTGGAATGTGGCCGGTCAGCCGAAAGTCCTGCACGTCGTTCGGAAAGACGACGACGCCTGGGAAGTCAAAGAACCGCCCGACTTCAAGCTGGATGCCGAGCAACTCAACGCTTTCGTCGGTTTGCGCGGCGACATGAAGGCGGAAAAATTCATCAGCAAACTTTCACCTCGGTCGCGCTTCAAGCTGGAGGCAGGCGAAGCGTTCCAAATGGAAATTCTGCTCAAAGGGTCGAAGGAACCGCTCCGGCTGACGGTCGGCGCCTTGTGCAGCAAGGAGGACGATCCGGAATTGGCTGGGAAATCTTACTACGCTCAGAGCAACACGTTGCCGGGCGACGTCTTTTTGGTGCCGTCGCTTTCGTTCGAGAAGATGCTAAAAGCAGGGCCGAGATTTTTCGCCGTCGCCGACGACATCCAACCGCCGAAAACACCATCCAAAAAGTAGATGGTCACGCGATGATCCCCATCACGGGATTGCCGTACACGTCCGTCAGGCGGAAATCGCGCCCATTGAAGCGGTACGTCAAGCGTTTGTGATCCAGTCCGAGAAGATGCAGGATGGTGGCGTGGAGATCGTGGATGCTGACGCGGTCGACGATCGCTTTATGGCCGATCTCGTCGGTCTGGCCGAAGAGCGTACCCGCTTTGACGCCGCCGCCAGCCAGCCAAACCGTGAAAGCATGGGGGTTGTGATCGCGGCCGGTGCCGCCTTTTTGCACGATCGGCAGCCGGCCGAATTCGCCTCCCCAGATCACCAGTGTCGATTCGAGCAATCCCCTGCTTTCCAGGTCGGTCAACAAGCCGGCGATCGGGATGTCCGTTTCGGCGGCGAAGCCACCGTGGTTCTTGACAATGTCGCGATGGCCGTCCCAGCTTTTTTCGTTTTCTTCGCCGCCGCTATAAATCTGCACGAAGCGAACCCCGCGTTCAACGAGACGCCGGGCCATCAGGCATTGTTTACCGAAATGCCGACACTTGGGATTGTCCAAGCCATAGAGTTTCTGAACCGCTTCCGTTTCCCGGTTCACGTCGAGGGCTTCCGGTGCCGCCAGTTGCATACGGTAGGCCAGCTCGAACGTCTCGATGCGGGCAGACAATTCCGTCTCTTCGGGGCTGGGTTTCAAGTGACGGCGATTGAACCTGGCGAGCAAGTCCAGTTGGGCACGCTGCTGTTTCCTGCTCATTTCCGGGCTTGGACTGAGGTTTTCGATCGGATCCCCCTGGGCTTTTAGCGCTGTTCCCTGGTAGATGCTGGGTAGAAACCCGGCACCCCAGTTCTGGGCGTAGCCCTTGGGGAGACCTCGGCCCAATGTATCATACATCGTCACAAATGCCGGCAGATTGCGGCTTTCGCTTCCCAGCCCATAGGTCACCCACGCGCCGACGCACGGAAAGCCCATCCGCGTCATACCCGTGTTGATTTTCAACAATGCCGGCGAATGGTTGTTCGAATCGGTCCAGCAGGAATAGATGAACGCCATTTTGTCCACGTGCCGGGCTATGTTCGGAAATAACTCCGACACCCAGGCGCCCGATTGTCCGTGGCGTTTGAACTTGAACGGCGATTTCATGATCGGTCCGACTTGATCCGTGAAGAAGCCGGTATTCTTGTCGAAACCTTTCAGTTCCTGGCCGTCCCGCTTGTTCAATTCCGGTTTGTAGTCCCAGGTATCGACGTGGCTGGGGCCGCCATTCATGAACAACCAGATGACCGACTTCGCTTTTGCCGGGAAATGCCCCGCTTTGGCCGCCAGTGGATCGGGTGATTTCGCGTTCGCCGGACCGCCAAGCAACCCTTCTTCTTGAAGCAGTCCAGCCAAGGCAATCAAGCCAAAACCATTTCCAGCCCGACGAAGAAACTCGCGTCGGCTCGGATAAATGGGATGAGGCGGTGCGAAAAAGTGATCTTCATGCATGACAACAACCCCGGGTTGGCACACGAAAGAACGCCTGATTGTACATCACCAGAAACGTGAAATCACGTCTTTCTTGTTGGTTTGCGACGCAGCGTGGCGAATCGAATGCCACTGCTGGGCATTGGATGCGCATCCATTTCCTTACGACGATGACGTTTCCCACATTTTCTAACATCTTTCAGCTGGCATTACTTTTGCTAGCGGTTGGACATTCCTGTTATTGCGTACTCCACGTCAACGGCCACTGATGTGATGATCGCAAGCCACCTGTCGGGTGGGGCGGGCGCGCAGCGCCTGCCGGGGGGTGGGTCGAAAGCCTGCCCCCCAAATTTTCGACTCGACTAGACGATCGACGGCTGCAACAACTTTACAGCGTGCGTCATCGAATGGTGGATGAGGTCAGGGAACGAAGCCTGCGTTGAGCTTGCCCAATGGCCCGTTGGCTGGATAGACGAGAAAGTCGGGCTTGTTCGGGTTCGTTGGCAAATCGGGAAACTCGACGAACCGCGAGGCCAACGACAAGCCGCCTTCAATTGAAAGTGGTCCGCGGACGTTCCCCTCGGTCGTAAGAATGTCTTTATAGATTTTGCCGAATTCACCTTGGACGACAATGTCCCATGTCAGATTCTTCCACGGAACTTTGCCGTCGTTGTATGGTTTAAGGGTTTTCGCGCCCTGCCAGCCGTCCTCCTTGAAGTCGACCTTCGTCCAGTCGACGCCGTTGGCATTCTTTGTCGCTTTCCAACTGCCATCGCTGTGGAGGTGCAAAGGCTTGTCGCCGGCAAAGGTGCAGTCCAGTTGACATAACACTCCAGCGCCATTCCATGCATTTTTCGCCCGAATGGCGATGACATTATCGGCATTGGACTTCAACCATGGCGCGACATCAGCGAAATAGACGTGCTTCGTCCCCCGAAGATTCGTGGCGATCGCCTTTCCGTTGACCCAGACACTGATTTCGTCGTTATCGGAAACCGCGAAATTCAAATTCGCATTGGCAATTGGTTTGCTTGATGCGATCTTGAACGTTTTGCGAAAAAATCGTGTCTCTTTGGGAGCATTCTTCAACAAGTCGCCAGGCTCATTGAACCAGATCCACTGGGCATCAACCTTGCCTGGTTGGTGGTTTCCTGGTCGCTCTTCGGCTTGGGCAAGAACACCCACTTTGTAGAATAGATTATTTTTGATGGTGAGTTTACTTTCCTTCGGCGGATTGACCTCGAAGAAAAACCCCGTCTCGTTTTTGCAGAACGTACTGGATTCGACGTTCAACTGCACTTGATGGTAAGGAATGGCGCGTTTGTAATGGAAGCCGTATTTGGCGTCGAAGATCCGGCAATGCCGAAAAGTGCCGTTTCTAGTATTGCCATTGACCTCCACCGCGGCGGCGAACGGCCCTTCGAAGCGACAATTTTCGAAGGTGAATGAGTCATTCGCTGGCATGGACGAAATGGATCGCAGCGAGACCGCGACTTTGTTTTTATTGTTCGCTACCGAGGAGCTGGAGTTGGCCGTGATGCGCACGTTGTGAATGACATTGGGCTGTTCTTTCGTTCCATAACAATTGAACAGTTGAATGCCAGCTTCTTTGAAGCCTGTAAGATGCAGGTCTTCCAGGACGATATTCTGGCATCGTTGCGTCAAAACGATGAGATTGTCGATCTGGTCTTTGCCGTCGATCTCGAACCCTTTGATGACGAGACCGTCTTCGACGTTGCTGATTTTGATAAAGTCTTTGGCTTTGCTTGGGCAGGCCCAAACGACGCGTTTGCCTTTTTCAAGTCCGGACTCGATAGAAATTCCCTGGAGCCGGTCGGCGGGAATCGCTGGCACGACCAGTGTTTCTTCGAGGAAGTCTTTTTCGATGAGAATCCGCGTCTTGGGGGCCGCTTTCGCCAGAGCTTCATGAAGAGTCCGGAACGTCCCTTCGTCCCCCGAATCGTTGACGCGCAGGACGCGGTTGGGCGATGGCGGTCGGTTCGGTTCAGGCGGCCTGGTACCCGAGAGCGCCCACCAGACCATGAAAAGGGACATGAAAAAGACGCTGCCGGCAGCGCTGACGATCAGCCAAAACGGCCGGTGGTCATAAAAGGTTTTCAGAAACGGGTATTTGATAACGAGCTGCGGCAAAGGGAGACTGGAGTCGCGCTGTGAGTCGGGAGCGATGTCGCTCCAGTTGGGCGCTTCCTGGATGGCGGTCTTGCCGTTGCCTGCGCTGATTGCCGGGGCTGGCGTGGGCCTGGTTGTAGTCGGACGAGGCGCGACGGCAGCAACCGCGGCACCGCCGGTCGGAGTCGGAGTGGGTGCCGGCATGGGCGCCGTCGGATGCTCAGGGGATGAAATTCCCAGGCTCGTGTCGCCCAACGCCGCGGGGCTTAGTCGCGGCATCTCTTTTTCCGGGGGCGGCGGAATCGGTTTCTGCGTCCACGGGCTTAGCGCCTGCACCACTTCGGCCGGAGTCTGGTAGCGATCCTCCGGCTTTTTGGCCATCATCTTCTCTACGACGGCAACAAGCTTCTCTGGGACCTCGGGTCGTAGCGATTTGATCGGTTTGGGATTCTTCGTCTGGTGCCAGATAAGCTTTTGGGCAACGGTACCCTCCGTGAAAGGCGTGTTGCCAGTCAGCAGGAAATAGAAGGTCGCTCCCAGACTGTAGATGTCTGCGCGGATATCGACGCTGTGGCTGTCGAGTGCTTGTTCGGGCGCCAAATAGTCGGCGGTCCCTAGCACGTTTTCGTCATATTTTTTGGTCAGCAAGTCTTCTTCGTCGTGGAAGAAACGTGCCAACCCCATGTCCAGGATCTTGACCACACCCGTGCGGTCCACGAGAAGGTTGCCCGGTTTAATGTCGCGGTGCACAATACCGGCCGTTTGGTAGGCGTGCTGCAACCCGACCGCAGCCTGCTGGATATAGTGGGCGGCGCGGTTGATGTCCATCGGTCCGTGCTTCTTGACGATCTCTTGCAAGCTGGCGCCGTCGACGTATTCCATGACCAGGAAGTGCAGCTTGTCGTCCTGGTCGATGTCGTAAGCACGAACGATGTTCGGATGGTCAAGCGCGGCGACCGCGCGGGCTTCACGGTAGAACCGTTCCAGGGCTGCCGGGTCGTCCGCTTTGGCAGCTGGCAGGACTTTGACAGCCACGCGTCGGCGCATGAAGCGGTGTTCGCACAAATAGACGCTCCCCATGCCACCGGAGCCGAGTCTTTCCAAGACTTTGTATTTGCCGATGGTGAAGCGGCGCCATTTGCCGAGCAAGAACTGCTCGGCCTGAAAATGAGTCAGGATGCCGTCGCGTACGAGGACGCCGGCGAGCTTTCCTAGTTCGCTAGGCAGTTTCCCTTTGTTGGCGGCAACATAGTTATCTAAGCGGCTGATATCGACGACGCCGCTTTTGCGCACCAATTCGAGAAACTCAGCAGGATTAGCCGGTGCAGCCATGGATAAAACAGTTGATCTCCGCGCTAAAGAACGGACAAGCCAGCGCTCTTCTTTTAGAAGTATAGGTCACGCACTTGCGACCATTCGATTTTAACTCCAAACTCCTTCCACTTAAAGGGTAGAGTGTGCCAATCTTGCCGGCATTTCGCAAGAGGCTAGTTGTTATTTTTTTGCCGACTTTCGCGGCAAGTTGCAAGCAAACGTTCAGCGGCTGCGACCCTTCTTCCGGATCGCTGCCAAATCCGCCTGCAATTCTTTTACAATGTCGGGCTTCTCTAAATACAAATTTTTGGATTCTGCCAAATCCTCTTTCAGATTGTACAATTGTCCCGCGGGATCGCCGGGCTTGGGTTTAACGCTCTTCGGAGAACTGAAACCACCCGAACCCAAGCCCTCGATCAGTTTCCAATCCCCTTTGCGGATGGCGAAAAGACCGCTCCCAGAATGATGCACCACAGGCGGACGTTCCGTTTCGGGCTTCTTGCCGAGAAGATGAGGGAGAATACTGAAGCTATCTTCACCGGCGTTTTCGGGGAGTTTTTCGCCGACGATCTCGGCACAGGTTGCCAAAAAGTCCACCAGGCAGATCGTCGCGTCATTGACCGTCCCGGGTTTGATCTTTCCCGGCCAGCGCGCGATAAAAGCTACCCGGTGTCCCCCTTCCCAGATATCTGCCTTCTGCCCGCGATAATGCCAGTTGGCAAGGTGCTTGTATTTTTCTTTATCGCTGGGAAGCCAATGGGCGCCATTGTCGCTCGTGACGATGAACAACGTATTCTCGGTAAAGCCTTTCTTGTCCAATGCCTCCATCACCGCGCCGACAGTCGCATCGACTTGTACGGTGAAATCACCGTATGGTCCTGCTTTACTTCGTCCCAGAAACGGCTCCGTGGGCATCCAGGGAGTATGTGGCGCCGAAAGCGGGAAATACAAAAAGAACGGCTTTTCTTTCGTCTGCCGATCGATAAAGGCGACGGCTTTCTCGGTGATCTTGGGAAGCACGTCGACATGACGGAAACCGGGAGCAATGGCGCCGCCCCGCCAAAAGCCACCGCCACCACGTCGTCGCATCTGGCTGCCGGCGATTTCTTCTGTCGGTTGTGCCACGACTTTTTCGTTTTCGACGAAAACATACGGGGGCATGTCGAGTGAAGCGGGAATGCCGAAGAAATAATCGAAACCGACCGCGTTCGGTCCGGGGCGCAAGGATTTGGTGTAGTCGGTTGGTTTTTCCTTGCCAAGCCCCAAGTGCCATTTGCCGACGCAGCCGGTGCTATAGCCATGTTTTTTCAGAAGCGAGGCCACGGTCATGCGGTCCGGTTCAATCAAGAGCGGATCGTAGCCGTGCAAGACCCCCTTCTTCAGCCGTGTCCGCCACGCGTATCTTCCCGTCAAAACGCCGTAGCGGGTGGGCGTACACACGGCGGAGGGAGTATGGGCATCGGTGAAGCGCATGCCTTGAGCGGCCAGGCGATCCATATTCGGAGTGGGGATTTTCGAATCCTTGTTGTAACAGCCGAGATCGCCGCTCCCCAAGTCGTCCGCCATGAGAAAGATGATGTTGGGCAAACTCTTTTCGGCAGCGGTTGCGAAAGCGGCAGCGAACAACCATACCGTCAGTGTCGTGCGAACCATGGGCAACTCCAACACAAAAAGTGATCAGCGAAAACTCTACGAATACCGGCCACTCAGGGCGATTGCAAGCCAGTTCGCCGCCGCAACCAGGAATTCGCTTCACAGGTGGCGGTTGAACCATCAGGATGGCGAGGGTGCGAGAAAAGACGGGTGTGGCTCCCTTGGCGCGGGAGTTCCCATTCAAACACTAGCGGCCGTCAACTCCGTGCTTTATCCTGATAGAAGTTCCGCATGCCTGCGAGGTTTTGCTAAGGAGGCGGCATCGTGCCATCTGTTGCCTTGGCGTTTCTCTTTACGACGCCCACTAGTGCTTTGGCGGCGGCGGTTGCGGCTGCTTCCGTTCCCATCATTATCCACTTGCTCAATCGCAGACGTTTTCGCATCGTCCATTGGGCTGCCATGCGCTTCTTGCTCGCCGCCCAACGCAAAAACACCCGCAAACTCCGTTTCGAGCAACTCATCCTCCTCGCCCTGCGAACGCTGATCGTATTGCTCATTGTGCTGGCAATGGCCAGCGTAATGGATTGGGCGGAAGAGACGCTGTGGGCTCGCTACTTCCCCGGACACGCAACCCATGCCACGATCGCCCAGCAACGGACTCACAGGATTCTCGTCATCGATGGTTCGTTCAGCATGGCGTTGCGGCAGGGGGGAAAAACTTCGTTCGAACGCGCCTGTGCTGCCGCTCGCGAAATCGTTGACGCCGGCAAAGGCGGTGACGGCTTCAGTGTCGTCTTGATGGGCTCGCCGCCACGCACCATCGTGCCCGAACCAGCGGTCGATGCCGATAAAGTCATCGAAGAAATCGAGTCTCTTGTCCTGCCCCACGGCAACGCCGACGTCGCCGCCACCTTCAGCACGGTCGAGGCGATGCTCGCACGCTCCCCCGACAAATTCGACTCGCGACAGGTCTATTTTATTACCGACCTGCAACGAGCCACGTGGACGGCAAGGCTCGCCGTCAACCCCCTGTCTACTCTGCAGAAAATTCAAAGCAAAGCACAGATCGTCCTGCTCGATGTCGGCAGGGAGCGAGTCGATAACCTTGCCGTCACCGGCGTGAAACTGGCAGCGCCGCTGGCGTCAACGTCGGCGGTCACTCCCTTTACCGCCACCATTCGCAATTACGGTGCTGCTCCCCGTCGCAAAGTCCGTGTCGAGCTTTTGATCGGCAAAGCGCCCGCCAGTGATCGCGAAGGAAAATTCGCCCTTGAACCGGCCAATCAAGCGGAGATCAACGTCTCGCCGAGCGAGACGGCCACGGTGAGCTTTCCCTACAAGTTCACAACGCCGGGCGACTATGCTGTGCAAGTGCGCATCAGCAGCGACGATTTGACCTTGGATGACTCGCGGACCGTTGTCGTTACCGTGAAAGAGACCGTTCCAGTCATGCTGGTCAATGGCAAACCTGCCGTTGAGATTTACGAGCGGGCGACGGAATTTTTGCTGGATAGTTTGAATCCCTATCAAGAAACGCCGGTACCGAAGAACGTGCCGGTGCGACCCAAGGTTCTGAGCACGACGCAGTTTGCCGATGCCGGATTGGGAAACCTGGCCGACTATGATTGCGTTTTCCTGTGCGACGTTCCCCGGCTGAGCGTCGCTGAGGTCCGCCGGCTGGAAACGCATTTGCGAAATGGCGGCGGCGTGGTTTTTTGTCTGGGGCCGAACGTCGATACGGAGGCGTACAATCGGCTCTTATTTCGGGAAGGCAAAGGGATTTTGCCCGCAAAGTTGATCGGCAGGCAGCGCGGCAGCAAAGACCGCGCCTTCCATTTGTTTGCCGATGAAGAGCACTTCAAGGAGCCGCCGCTTGCGGCGTTCGCCGACGAGCGGGATCGCGCCACCCTGACATCGGCTCGCTTTCACGAGTACATGCGAGTGGAGGTTCCGGCAACGAGTCCGGCATGGACGATCCTCAAATTCTCCCCGGAAACGACGGCTGACAATATCCCTGTCGCGGAGCAGCTCCCACATGGCGATCCGGCGATCATCGCGTGGAATCCGCCGATCATCCGACGTGGCCAGGACCGATCGTTTCCCAGCCGAGGCCGCGTCGTCTTGTTGACTTCCACCGTCAACATGGATTGGACGAGCTGGCCCATCTCGCCGAGTTTCGTGCCAATGATGCAGGAACTGCTTCGCTACGCCATGAGCGGCAAGCTGGGCGAACAATCGAACGCCGTCGGGGACGTACTGGAAGCTTATTTGCCTCTCAAAGATGCAGGGGCTGACGCGGAAATTCGCCTGCCGGACGGCAAAGTCGAAACCACTCGTGTTCGAGATCAGGAAGAAAACAGTCTGCTGGCCTGGGCGGAAACACAGCAAAGCGGCATTTACCAGGCGAAAGTTCTGGGCGATCCGCAAACTCGTCTCTTCGCGGTCAACGTGCCGACGACGTATTTCGATCGGCACTCGTCCGAGAGCGATTTGCAGAGGACGTCGCCAGCGGAGTTGAAAGCGATTTATCCGGGATGGGATTTCCAACTCGTTTTGGATGCCAGGGACGTGGTGCCAGCGAGCGGCGATGCCGTCGCGACTCGCCGCGAACTGGTTCGCGGTTTTGGAACGGAGATCGCCCGGCTGGCGCTTTTGGCCGTCTTCGTCCTGCTGTTGGTCGAAAGCGTTCTCGCCTGGGTGTTTGGCCACTACAGTGGCTCGCCCGTCGATGAGTCGGCCCGCTTGCAGAGAGATGGGTGGGTTTATGCGCTTGGTCTATTGGTGTTCGCTCTCGCCTCCCTGGGGGCGTTCGTCTTGATCCACGCGGCGATCACCGGTGATTTTCTCGGTTTTCTTCCCGAGCGATTCCGCCGAGGCGTCGAGATCACGCTGGGCATTCCTCCGCCTGCCCCAGGTGAAGGTAGCCGATGGCGCCTCGAATTCTCCCCCTATCTGACTGGCGGCAAAAACGATCCGTGGTACGCAGGCGCTCTCGCTCTGGTCGCGCTCATTTTGCTTGTCGCCATTTACCTTCGCGAAGGCGACTTCGCTCGGACGACCTATAAACTGTTGCTGGCTGGCATGCGTTTCGTCCTCATCCTCCTCGTCCTGGCCGTGCTCTTGCCGCAGCTCAAGTTGTGGTTCGAACGTCAAAGCTGGCCGGATGTCGCATTGATGATCGACGATTCGCGGAGCATGAGTGCCCGCGACAATTATCGGGACGATGCGATTCATCAGGCGGCGGAACGCCTGGCGAAACAGGCAGGAATGGATGCACCGACACGCCTGGAATTGGCCAAAGCTCTTCTTGCCCATCGCCAGTCGGACTGGCTGCGCACGCTGCTTTTGGAAAAACAAGTGAAAATCCATGTCTACCACTGTTCGGGGCGTGCTGCCCGGCTAGGCGACCTCACCGATCCCACGAATGTCGAGCAGCAAAAGGCGCTCTTGGGCAAAATCAAGAACTTGCAAGCAGAAGGAGACTCGAGCCAACTGGGGACCGCTGTACGGCAAGTGCTCAACGATTTTCGCGGCTCCTCGCTTTCTGCCATCATTATGCTGACGGACGGCGTCACGACAGAAGGAGAAAACCTCGCGCGGGCGGCACGGTATGCGCGCCAAGTCGGTGTGCCGCTCTTCTTTGTCGGCATCGGCGACGCCCACGCCCTGCGCAGTTTGCAACTCCATGATCTGCGGGCAGAGGACAGTGTTTTCGTCGGCGACCGCATCGTTTTCGAAGCGAAGCTGCTGGCTCAAGGCTATCCGGAGCGAAAGTTTCGCGTGCAATTATTCTTGAAAGGCAAGGAAGCCGACGGGCAGGAACTGGACGCTAAGACCGTTTCGGCGGGAGCCGACGGAGCCCCGGTGAAATTCCGACTCGTGCACCGTCCCCATATTCCTGGCGAAACCACTTACGTCATCAAAGTCAAGCTCCCGCCCGACGAAAAGCCGCAACCTTCCGATATCGTTCGTCTGGAACATAGCGTGCTGGTCCGGGAAGCCAAACTTTTCAAAGTGCTCATGATCGAAGACCGGGCACGCTACGAATTCCGCTATGTGAAAAATTTGCTGGAGCGCGAAAGCGAAGCCCAGAAGAACAACAAGACCATCGACTTGCGCGTGCTTTTGCTCGACGCGGATGACAATTGGGCCAGCCAGGACAAAAGCGCCCTCGTCGAGTTTCCCGACAAAGTCGAGCTGGAGCAATTCGATGTCGTGATACTGGGAGACGTCGATCCGAACCATCCGAAACTCGGACCGAAAAACCTGTCGCTGTTGGCGGATTTCGTAAGCGAGCGAGGCGGCGGTCTGCTTTGCATTGCCGGCGAACATCACAACCCGCATGCGTTCAAAGAAACACCCCTTATGGATGTTTTGCCGCTGGAAATCAACGGACCGAAACCGGTCGAATTCGCCCGCAAGACGGGTTTCCGGCCCCAATGGACGCCTCAGGGCCGATTTCATCCCATCTTTCGTTTCAGCCCCGACGAAGCCGAGAACCAACGCATCTGGGAGGAACTGCGCGAGTTGTACTGGTGGTCGGAAGGTTTTCGCCTCAAGCCTGCCGCCGAAGTGCTGGCGGAACACCCTGACGTGGAAAGCGATGCGGCCGTCCGCGGCGACAACGCTGAAGGAAAGAAACGGCCCCATCCCTTGATCGTCCAGCATTTCGTCGGCTCGGGCCGATGTATGTTCTTCGGCATCCACGAAACCTGGCGGTGGCGCTGGCGCGAACAGGAGTTGCGCTTCAACCAGTTCTGGATCCAAACAGTCCGCTACCTCGCCCGCAGTCGACTGGGACGCATCGAGTTGCGTTTGGATCGGCAAACGCCTTATCGGCGAGGGGAGCCGATCAAAGTTCATGTGCGTTTTCCCGACGACCGGCCCCCACCTGATGAGAAGACCAAGGTCCATGTTTTCGTCGAGCGGACGCTTCCCGGCGGAGGTACCGAAGGTCAGACGCTCCAGCTCGCCAAAGTTCCGGGAACACGGGCAACTTACGAAGCCATTTTGACACGCACTCCCGAAGGACACTATCGTTTCTGGCTGAGTGCTCCGACCGTCGAAGGGCCCAAACCTCATGCCGAATGCAGGGTACTGGTCCCCGCCTGGAGAAATGGATCGGCTGCGCATGAACCGAAAGGAGATGGAACGCGCTGCCCAGGAAACCCACGGCGGCTTCTACACACTCGTCGATGCCGACCAGTTATTGGACCATCTCCCTTCCGGAACGAGAGTGGCACTCAACTCCCCCCCAACCGCCTCGCTTGTTGTGGAATCATTTCTTGACGTTCTTCTTCATCCTCGGCCTTTTGGGATGCGAGTGGTGCTTGCGCAAACGCAAACACATGCTGTAGCTGCATATCGCTACCCTCCACTTGCTCGTTGTGGTATGGGTCCCAGTGCCGTCCGGAGGAACGGCAAGCATGCGAAACCTGAAGCACACGACGCATTCCATCCGTGGTCCGCTGCAAGACTCCTTCCGACTTTCAACATCCTTGCCGGTTTTCTTACAATACGAAAAGTTGGCCAGGTCCGGGCGGCGCAATGACGCCGCCTGGACTTTGCCGATTAGAAGGGGTTGAACCTTTCCGTCACGGCAAAGATCGGCGGTAATCCCCATTCGAAAGCGAAGTCGATCGACCGATCGGGGTCGCGATTCGCGGATCGGTCTAACTCCGGGTTTCTCGTGCGGCGGAGCGCCATTTCCCATGAACCTGTTGAAAACCATACAAGACCTTTTTCGCCGGGCGCTGACTGGCATCGCTTCCGATCCCGAAAAATATGCCGCGATGGTCAAGCCGACGCAGGACCCTCGTCATGGGGATTACCAGGCGAACTGTGCCATGGGCCTGGGGAAGGAACTCAAGAAACCACCGCGCGAGGTGGCCCAACAGATCATCGGCAAACTCGAAACCAGCGAGATGTTCGAAACGCCCACGGTCGCCGGTCCGGGCTTCATCAATCTGCGGTTTCGCAGCCAGTGGCTCGCTACGCAGATTCAGCGGATGGCCAAAGACGAGCGGCTTGGGGTGCCTCGCTGCGAGCCGGCACGGACGATCGTCATTGATTATAGTTCTCCCAACGTTGCCAAACCAATGCACGTCGGCCACTTGCGGAGCACCATTATCGGCGATGCTCTCGCCCGCTTGCTGCGTTTCCTGGGACACAAGGTGATCGCCGACAACCACCTCGGCGACTGGGGAACGCAATTCGGGCATGCTGCTTTACGGCTACAAGCATTTTCGCGACGAAGCCGCGCTCGCCCGCGACCCGGTGCGGGAGATGGCTCGTCTCTACGTGATCGTTCGACAGCAGATCAAGGCAGCGGAGGAAGTCGAGGACGATCCGCGCCAGCAAGCGAAGTATTCGGCGGAAGAACTCGCGAAGTCGCGTGAGGTTCTGTCGGCAGTTCGTCGCGAAACAGCGGAATTGCACGCGGGCAATCCCGAAAACGTCGGCTTGTGGCAACAATTCATGCCCTGGTGCCTCGAAGAAATCGACCGCATCTACCGTCGCTTGAATGTGCGCTTCGACTTCACCCACGGTGAAAGTTTTTACCAGCCCATGCTGGCGGAAGTGGTCGAGGATTTGCTCCGCAAGGGAATCGCAAAAGAAAGCGAAGGGGCCATCGCCATCTTCTTGAACCCGGACGAACCGCCGGCGTTGATTCGCAAAAAAGACGGAGCCTACACTTACACGACTTCCGATCTGGCGACGATCCAGTACCGTGTACGAGAATGGCATGCCGACACCATCTTGTATGTGGTCGATTTTCGGCAGGCACTGCATTTCAAGAATCTGTTTGAAGCAGGCGCGGCGCTGGGGTTACGACAAGGTGGAGCTGCAGCATATCTCTTTCGGCTCGGTTCTGGGTGCTGACGGCAAACCATTGAAGACCCGCGAAGGGGGGCAATGTCGAGTTGGAAAGTTTGCTCGACGAGGCAGTGGCGCGCGGCCGACAAGTATACGAAACAATCCGCGCCGAACGGGCGGCCCGCGGCGAAGCCGTACCCCAGTTGACTCCCGACGAAGAACAGCGCATCGCCGAAGTCGTCGGCATCGGTGCCGTCAAGTATGCCGACCTGTCGCAGAACCGCACTTCCGATTACAAGTTCAACTGGGAAAAGATGCTCGCCATGGACGGTAACACGGCAACCTATATGCAGTATGCTTTCGTTCGGGTTCGAGGCATCTTTCGCAAAGCGGAGGAGGACCCGGCCAGGTTTCGGACGACTCCGATCCAACCCCACTTGGAGACAGAGCACGAACGTCGGCTGGCAATGCAGTTGCTCCGCTTTGCCGAAACGCTCCAAGCTGCTGCCGCCGAGTATAAGCCCAATATCATCACCGCTTATTTGTGGGATCTGGCCAGAGCCTATAACGTGTTCTTCGAGAACTGCCACGTCCTGAAGGCCGAAACACCCGTCTTGCGGGAAAGCAGACTGCTGCTTTGCGACCTCACTTCGCGCGTCATCGAATGCGCTCTCGATCTGCTGGGTATCCAGACTATCGAACGGATGTAATTTACGGAACCGGATGCTTGCGCACCAAATCCCAGTCGACCTCGATTCCCAAGCCAGGACGATCGGGAACGGTCGTCAGTGGCCCTTTTATATCAAGGGGGTTTTTGACGATGGAAAACTCATGGTAGGCGGGGCCAAGCAGGTCGCCAGGGATGTCTTCGACTTTCATGTTGCGCGATCCAAGAACGAAGTGCCCCATGGCTGCCGTGCCAACGTCCAATTCCAGATTCGATCCGATCGAACACGGGATGCCGTGCTTTTCGGCGTAATCTGCGATCAAACAGGCTTTGCGAATGCCGCCGTTTTTGCCCGGATACAGGCTGATGGCATCGCAACACTCATTGCGGATCAGTTCCTGAGCGTGGACAAGATCGAAACAGATGTCGTCAGCGAGAATCTTGCAGCCGGTCTCGCGGCGGACGCGGGCCATGGCTGCGTAGTCGCCGTCAGGTGTCGGCTGTTCGACAAACGTCAGTCGGCAGTCGGCCAGTTGCCTTAAACAGTCGATGGCCACGTCGGCAGTCCAACCGCAGTTGGCGTCGATCATGAGATCGACCTCCGGACCGATGGTTTCCCGCACACCGCGGACGCGCTCGACGTCGGTTTTCGGATCGAGGCCGACTTTGACTTTGATCGTGCGAAAGCCTTCGTGGATTAACTCGGCAGCCCGTCGTTTGGCCCGGTCGACATCGTAGGCGCCCATCGAATAGCGGCTGCGAATGGTGAGGTGGCGGTGTGGCCCTCCAAGCAGTTCGTAGACAGGCTTGCCAGCCGCTTTGCCCTGGATGTCCCAGCAGGCCATCTCGATGGCCGACTTGGCAAACCAGTTCATTTGGCAACTCTTGTCCATGCGCGAGTCGATCTCCGCGATATTGTGCGGGTCGCAGCCGATGACTGCAGGAGCCAGAATGCGGTCGATCAAGGCCAGGCATCCCCAGACCGTTTCGCCGCTCCACCGCGGAGAAACCGTGGCTTCGCCTGCTCCTTCAATGCCGTCGTCGGTCAACACGCGGACGAGTACATACTCCGATACGGTGTGCTGGCCGAGGCTGGTGATCATATGCCTTTCAGGCACCAGGGGTACGCGAACACCAAAAGCCTCCATCTTGACTATTTTCATTATTCAAGCTCCGCAAGTGGCAAAGTCGTGAAGAAGAAGCAGTTTTGCCGGTGTCGGAAAACAGGTCTACCAGCGAAACGGGGAAATTCCAAAAGTTACAAACCCACCGCCGCCGTTTTGGTCAAGGTTACAAAAACCAACCTTGGAATTGGAATAAATTGCAATTTTCTCGCAAAGCGTTCTTGACACAGGCAATCGCCGACTTCCTAACGTGTTCCTCACAGACCAGTTGCGTTTACAGGCATCAGGATCAACAGGTTTGGCACGGGCCTTGCACTCAAAGCGGGCGTTCCCGCGATCGTTCAACAATGGAAAGGTGGTGGAAAATGAGCCAACGTGAAGCGACTCTGCTTTGGCTCAAGGACACGCTTGAGCACATGACCGATTGCCAAAAGCAACTGGAATGGGCCCAAGATGCCGAATCCGTGAATCTGTTAACCGAAAGTATCATTCGCGACCTGGAAAACTGTCGGCGGCTCTGCGAGTCGATGCGGCAGCGAGCGAACTTGCAATATACCCATTAAACCTCTCCCCTTTTAACCCCCTAGGTCGCTACCCCCCGGCGACCACCTGCCACGACCCAATTCCCCCGTGCCTCCCGAACACGCCGGCGACTTGTTCGCCGGCTTCTTTTTGCGCTTACGATGCTACGTCGTTTGCTCGCTGGCGCCTTCTGGAGCGGCAGAATCTCGCACCGCTTCGCTCGTCTCCTCCGCACTCTGTTTGATGTGCTCGCTGCCGGTTACTTCCGGACCTATCAGAACGGCGATCCATTTCGTGGTTTCGCCGGCTTCGAGAGCTGTTTTCAGGATCATGGTCAACGGAACCGACAGAAACATGCCGATCGGTCCCAACAGCCAGCCCCAAAACACCAGCGAGACGAAAACCACGAGTGTGGAAAGACCCAGACCTCGCCCCATCACTCTCGGTTCGAGGAAATAACCGATGCCAAAATTGATGGCGACATATCCGATCGTCGTCCACACAGCGGACCCGATTCCCAGTTGAATCCAGGCCAGCAGCACGACTGGCACACCTGCGATGATCGAACCGATGTTGGGAATGAAGTTCAAAAGAAAAGCGAGCAGCCCCCACAGAAGACAGTAGTTGACGCCGATTCTCCAGAGCAGAAGCACCACCAGAACGGCTGTCAACAGGCTCGTGCCTGACTTGATGAGCATATATTGGCGAACGTCGGCGATGATTCGCTGCACGCTGTGATAGGCTTTACTGTCAGCGGCACCAATGGCCTCCACCTTCGCCGGGAACCCGGACATTTCCAGGATGATGAACATGGTGGTGAGAAAGATCAGGATGGCCTGATTGAAAAGGTTGCTCAAACTGGCCAGCATTTGCCCGAAATAGGCGACGGCGGTTTTCGAATCGAGGTAGCTGCCCAATGCTTCATCCGATTCGATCCAGCCTTTTTCTCGAAGCCAGACCTGGAGATCGTGCAATTCGGTTTCCAGCCGATATTGGTAGAGGGGCATATCCTGTAGAAAGTCTACGATCGAAGCACCGGCCAGTAAAATAACACCACTGCCGACGAGCAGCATGGCGAGGAGCACGGCTGCCAAGGCGACGAGCGTCGGCACGCCGACAGCTTGCAGACGCGTAACGGTCGGCGCCGTGATGATGGCTAGAAAAATCGAGACCATAAAGGGAATCAGAAGGGTGGCCGCCGCCTGGATGCCGGCACAAACGACAACGATTGCCGCGAAGGTAAGAAGGAACCGGCTGGTGGACGACAGACTGGCCGTTTCGCTCATGTGGATTTTCCTTCATGCCGCCTGAATGACTTGATACAACCTATTGCAGAAACGCCTGCAAGCGACAGGTCCTCTGCTTTCCGCAGTCTACCCTATACGGAGGAAACGATTATGCGAAGAATTCTTTGCTTCGCCGTTCTCGTTTTTCCCACGATTAGCCTGGCCGGTAGCGATCGCGCAGCAAAAGAAACCGCGCAGCGAAGCGGAGAAGATGGCCCTCGAACAGATTCGGAAACTGGGGGGGCTGGCGCTCGAGCTGGCCCAGAACGATAGCCGAATTGAAGTCACCTACCGGGACGCCGAAGGAAAGATCACCGCCGAACATCTGAAGCCGCTCAAAGAATTGAAGGAACTAGTGCATCTCAACCTGCGCGGACTGAACGTTACCGATGAACTGGCGGTTCATCTCAAGGACCTGAAAAGCCTGACCCGGTTGCATCTGGAAAAAACCAAGATCACCGACAAAGCGCTGGAGCACCTGCGCGGACTGACCAACCTCGAGTACCTCAACTTGTATGGCACAGCGGTCAGCGATGCCGGCTTGAAGCACCTTGCCGGGATGAAGAAGCTGAAAAAACTCTACCTGTGGCAGACAAAAGTCACCGACAAAGGGGTCGAGCAATTGAAGAAAGCCCTGCCCGGCGTCGAAGTGATCCGTGGATTCGACACCGCGCCAGCCAAGTCGCCTCCACAAAAGCCCGAACCCAAAAAAGATACCAAGACGAAGAAGGGAAAATAATACGAACGCCGTCTACGTTGCCAAACCGGTGCCGATCTGTGCTTCGAGCCGACATCCGACGTTTGCAGAATGTGCCGGCTGTTTTTTTCTCTAATCGCCGGCACCAATGTCTGTCTGGAAGGTTTCAAAGATGATGTCGGCTTCGTCGGCATGGTGGTGGTGGATTTTTTGCAACAAACCGGCGATGCGCTGACGCAGGTAGGCGACATCCTGCTGACGGTCCTTGCCGATTTCCTGCAGTAGTTCGGCCGCTTCTTTCGTCATTTCCTGGTGAGCGGCTTTCAGGGCTTCGACGCGCCGCATCAGGGTCGGCCGCGTCAAATCGATCGTCGCCAGGAGTCCGTCCGTTCGTTCGGCCTGTTGGACATGGGCGCGCAAGAGGTCATGGACGGCACGCAATTCCTTTTCGACCCGTTTGGCCCATTGTGCTTCGCGGCCCGAAGCTGCTGCGGAAAGCGCCGCCTGCAGCTTTTCCATCGCCTTCAGCAATGTGTCATAATCCGTTCGCGTTTCCATTGCCAGCGGATGAGGCGTCACCGCCGCGGCACGCGCGCCTGTCACAGGCGTCCAACCTGGCGGATCGCTCGCCGGAAAGCTCTCTTCAAGAGCTTCATCGACGATGTCGATTCGTTCCTTAGCACTCATTTCGCCACTCCCTCTGCAAAACGAACATCGAGGTCGTGCGTCGAACCCGATTTTCGCTTGCCGCAAGATTCGTGCCGACTTTCTCCCGGAAGTCCAACACGACGATCTCAGGACAAAATGTCCAGACGCAGAGAAATGCTGCCGACAAAATGGCAGCTTGCGTTGGCCCTTGGTCGGCAATTTTTCACGCAATATGCCGTTTTTCGGGCGGAAAAAAATCGGCACGCATTTTGCAATTATAGCAAGCGACAAGTGAGTTTGAAACACCCGCCGATGGCGGGAGGCAAATGGCAAGCAAATAGAAAGGAGGTGGACTATGCTGATGTCGCGATGGCTTCCCGTGTCACCGTGGGAGGAAATGGCCCAATTCCGCAGGGAAATGAATCGTCTGTTTGACACCTTTGCTCAGGGATGGCCAACGCTGGCTGCTGCATACCCGGCGTTGAACATCTGGGAGGACGAAGAGGCCTTGTATGCCGAAGCGGAATTGCCCGGGATGGAGCTGGATGAACTGGAAATCTACGTCACGGGCAATGACCAGCTGACGATCAAAGGCGAACGGAAGCGCTCGACGGATAACAACTGGACGTGGCATCGCCAGGAGCGGGGCTTTGGTTCGTTCACCCGAGTCGTCACGCTGCCGCTGCCGGTCGATGCTGACAAGATCGAAGCGAAGTTCAAGAACGGGGTTCTGACGATTCGCATGCCCAAGACGGAGGCAGCCAAGCCGCGCAAGATCACGGTAACCGCCAATTGAGGCATGCGGGTCGAGCGCCCGCGGTTTCCTGTGGTCTGCGTGTGAGAAAGAAAGGAGGTTGACGATGAGCCAAAACGCTTTGGTCCAGAAAGAACGGAAGGAGGAATTGACTCCGGAACGGATGCGCAACGCACCGACCTTTTCGCCAAGGGTCGATATCTGCGAGAATGACGAAGAACTCGTGCTTTATGCGGACCTGCCTGGCGTCGAACCGGAAGATATCGACATTCGTTTCGAACGTGGCGAGTTGTCGATATACGGCAAATGCAAACCGCGCCATCAGGGGACGCATCTTTTGAACGAGTTCGAAGTTGGCGACTTTTATCGGGCGTTTTCGATCTATGAGGAAGTGGATGCGGATCGGATTTCCGCGGAGCTGAAGAATGGT
Organism: Gemmatales bacterium; assembly: GCA_026004675.1. Taxonomy (GTDB): domain Bacteria; phylum Planctomycetota; class Planctomycetia; order Gemmatales; family Gemmataceae; genus BPJP01. The sequence goes on along the minus strand of BPJP01000009.1, from coordinate 90,472 downwards.
GTGTTGACGGTGCATTTGCCGAAGAGCGACGCGGTGAAGCCGAAACGCATCTCGGTAAAGGCAAGTTGATGGCAAGGAAAGCGGCGGCCGACCGACGGAGGGCCGCCGCTGAAACGGAAAGGAGGGGCATATGTTTAGTCTGCTGCCTTGGAAAAAGAAGAAACACGAGGTACAAGTCCATAAAGAAGAAACCTGGGATCCGTTTGCTGAATTCCGCAACGAGTTCAAAGCGCTGACGGATCGATTTTTCGGTCGCTGGCCCGCGTTTGGCTTTGGCGACTTTGGCAATTGGAACCCGGAGCCTTTCTGGGGATTCGATGTCGAGGACCGCGAGAACGAATTGGTCGTCCATGCCGAGTTGCCGGGCTTCGAGCCGGATGAGATCGATGTCAGCGTGACGCGAAATTATCTGACGATTTCTGCCGAAAAAAGGAAGGAAAGCCGCGACGGCAATGGCTATCATGCTTTCCGAAAGAGTTATCACCGGTCGTTCGCCTTGCCGACGAGTGTGGCAACGGATGACGTGAAGGCCAATTATCACAACGGAATTTTGCAGGTTCACCTTCCCAAAACCGAACAGGCCCAGACCAAGCGAATCACGGTGAAGGCCTAACCTCCTTTCACGACGCACACCCCGCCTCGAGCGGGGGTGCCGCTTGGTGGGGCGATGACGGAGGGCGGGCAAAATGGCGCTGGTTGCGGAGCCAATACAGAGCCACCGATGCTCGCGAGGTGAGATGTCGCGAAACAGCCGGGTGATCGTCCTGATCGATGATGACCGTCAATGGGCAAAGGCTGCATTGGAACTCCTTCGCGAGCAGGGTTACGAGGTGCAATGGGCGGCGGACGGAGCAGAAGGCCTGGCCTTGCTCGAGGAGACCACCCCTTTTCTGGTGATCCTCGATGTGCAATTGCCGCGGATCGGAGGAATCGAGGTCCTGCGCCAGCTCCGCAGCCAAAGCCGACAGATACCCGTTCTCATGGTCAGCGGCGAGGACCGAGCGGGTATCGTATCCCAAGCCCAAGCGGAAGGCGCCAACTCGTTTCTGCGCAAGCCCATCAGTGGTGATATCCTGCTGCATGCCGTGGAACGACTGACGCGAAACGTTTCCATCTCTTCAGACGAAGTGGAAAGTTAGTGCAACGCCATTCTCTACTTATCGTCCTGGCGATTGCGACCGCCTTTGCTGCCGCTAGCGTGATCGCGGCGTGGTGGGTATGGTCGGAATCGCCAGTCGATTTTCGCCCCCGCCTGCTGTCGATCCTTGTCGGCAACTCGTTGTTGATGGCTGTGGTTTTCGTCGTTTCCGTGCTGGCCCTCTTCGATTTGATGAGGCGAACACGGCGACGCGACCAGGAACAGGCTCGCACCGCCCAGCTTGCCGAACTCGGTTTGCTCGCTGGCGGCTTGAGCCACGAGCTGCGCAACTCCCTCAACGCGATCGGCACGCACCTGGCCCTCCTCAACAAACAGCTCGACGGCACGGACAACCACAAGGCCATGCAACGAATCCACATGATCCAACGTGAACTCGACGACCTGGAGAAACTCGTCAGCGAATTCCTGATCTTCGCCCGTCCCTCCCTCGATCGGCTCGAAGAAGTCGACCTGTCCCAACTGGTGGACGAGGTGCTGCAGTTTTTGGCCCTCGACATGGCCCAGGCCGGCATCGACGTGGTCGTCGATGTTCCGCCAGATTTGCCCAAACTCTTCGTAGACACGGCAAAACTCAAGCACGTGTTGCTGAATCTTATCGTTAATGCCCGGCAGGCCATGGAAAACGGCGGCACCTTGGCTATTCGCGCTCGCCACTACCGTGGCTGGATCATTCTCGAAATCAGTGACACCGGTTGCGGCATCCCCCCAGAACATCACGATAAAATATTTCAAACGTTCTATTCGACCAAAAGCGAAGGTACCGGACTGGGTTTGGCGATCGTCAAACGAACGGTCGAGGACTTCGGCGGCACCGTTTCGTTTACTTCCAAAGTGGGGGAGGGAACGACCTTCCAGTTGCGTCTTCCCTCGGCGCATCGTTATCGTATGAGGCTGCGCCGCCGGGGCGCTAGCTGACCGGCAACAACAGGCAAGAAACTATGACGGACAAGCAATGGAAAATCCTGCTGGTCGATGATGACCGTTCCAACCGCCAGGCGATGGCCGACTGGCTGGAGAGCGAAGGGTTCGACGTGATTGCGGTTCCGGATGGAACCTCCGCAATGCAACATATCCAGGACGGGATTGCCGTCATCGTGACCGATTTGAAAATGCCCAGAACGGATGGCATGCAACTACTTCGGCTGGCCAAGGAGAAGGCCCCGCATGCCGCTGTCATCGTCGTCACCGCGTATGGTACAGTCGAAAGTGCTGTCGAGGCGCTCAAGGAAGGGGCATTCGACTATCTCACCAAGCCTTTCAAACCGGAGGAATTGACGCATCGCGTTCGCAAGGCCATCGAGCAGTCGCGGATGGCCGCCGAAATCGCCAGCTTGCACGCCCAGCTGAACCAGCAGTACGGGTTTGACAATATCATCGGCAACAGCCCTGCGATGCGCGCCGTCTTCGAAAAGGTCCGCTTGATCGCCAACGCCCGCACGACGGTTCTGATCACCGGGGAAAGCGGAACCGGCAAGGAATTGATCGCCCGCGCCATCCATCACCACAGCCCCCGGGCTCACAAACCATTCGTTCCCATCAATATTGCCGCCATTCCGGAGACCCTCCTGGAAAGCGAATTGTTCGGCTACGAGAAAGGCGCTTTCACCGGCGCTTCGCAACGGAAAGTCGGTCTGTTTCGGGCAGCGGAAGGGGGCACGTTGTTCATGGACGAAATCGGCGAAATGAATCTCAGCCTCCAGAGCAAACTCCTTCGCGCGATCGAAATGCGTCGCATCCTGCCGGTCGGAAGTACCCAGGAAGTCGAAATCGATGTCCGCGTCCTCGCGGCCACCAACCGCTCGCTGGCCGACGAAGTGAAGGCAGGCAAGTTCCGCGAAGACCTGTATTACCGGCTGAATGTCGTCGAGCTGAAATTGCCCCCTTTGCGTGAACGCACCGAAGATATTCCCCTGTTGTGCCGCTTCTTTCTCGAACAGCTCGCTAAAGAAAACAACCGCCCCGTCATGGAAATCACTCCCGAAGCGATGGACTTGTTGATGGCCTACAACTGGCCCGGCAACGTCCGCGAACTGCGGAATGTCCTGGAAGGGATCGTCGTGTTGTCGGTGCGCGATAAGATCGAGCCGGCCGATTTGCCCCCACACATTCGGCAACAATCCCAAAGCCAGGCAGTCATTCGTTCCGGGATGACCATGGCAGAAATTGAAAAAGAGGCCATTCGGCGAGCTTTGGAACAAACCGGTGGCCATCGCGGCAAGGCGGCCAGCCTTCTCGACCTCAGCGTCCGCACGCTGCAGCGAAAAATCCGCGAATACAACCTCCCCTTCTAATGCGAATGCCATCTATCCGATTCAGCCTGCTGGTACTTCGCCAGCTGGTAGTGTTCGGCAGGAAAAGGCTCTTCGTTCAGGCAGCCGGTCGTTCGAGGGCTGGGGATTCGCTCAGGTGAACCACGTCAACCCGTGCACCGGTTGAGTCGTAAAAGTAGATCCGGTGGTCTGCTGCCGACCAGAGCGCGTAGGATTTCAACAAGCGTGGTCCCTGCACATGAAAAAACAAGCCACACCAATCGCCTCGGCGATAGATCTTGCCCTCGAACATCGGCGTCTGTTCCGGGTCCAGATTGTCGAGAGAGCACAAACGCTTCAGCACAAAATCCCTTAGTTCTTGCAACTGCGGCACAGAGACGACTTGCATGGCGGACTGCATCCGAACGGTAGTGGGTTCCCTGCCGTTCCTACATCGTCAAACGAATCACCGCACTGTTGATCGTTGCTTGCAGAAAGAAAGGAGGCTGTCCGATGTCGCTCGGGATGATCGACAGGCTCGCTAAGGAAATGTCTCTCTTCAGAACGGTTAGAATCGCTACCAACCGTTTAGCTTAAGGACTTTTGTCTTTGCCTCGTTCTTCCCAGACGCGTTTTTTGGCACGCATCAACCGAGTGGCGAAATCCGCTGGTTCATCTTGAGGCTGTTCCGGTGCCATTTGCGGCGTTGGAGGCGAGGGGGTAGAAGCCGGTCGGGATGGGGGAGGCGTCTCCGGTGCTGCTTCGGGGACCGGCGGCGTCGGCGCTGTGTCTCCTTCGAAGCGCCGAGCGGCTCGTGTGCGCCGGATCTCCTCTTCGAGCCGGTCTTTGCGGGTTTTGAGGCGGTCGAAAAACTCTGGTGTCGCCTCGTCTTTGGCAGTTTGTCCGCGCAAACGCCCCCAAATCCTGGCCATCGCCTGGGCAAACTCGCTCGGCTCGATGGCGATGCGGCGGACGGCGACATCGAACACCAGGAACACAGCCGCCAACGTCAATAACCAATACCAGATCGGTTTCAAGCGGCGGGAACGGGGCAAATCCTCATGCCGAAAAACAATCGCCTCGCGCCCTGCCGCTGCTAATACTTCCTCTGAGTCGGCAAAAACCCGACCACCCGTCATTCGTGCCACTTGCTCCAGGAGCTGCGAATTGCTCTCCATGTCGGAATATTCCGGCGAATACGGGATCGTGATCCCTGTGCGAACGCTGTCGATTCCTTCTTCTACGATGACTTCTTTGCCATCTTTCATGGTTTTGACGATTCGGGTCGGCTGGGCGACGATGAAATAGGAACCCGCTTCCTCCGCTTTGAACTCGGCAACGTAGATGCCGCTGTTGACCTGCTCGAAGCGAAGCGGCTTTTTCTGTTCGCGCGGGTTCGGCGTCGTCACGCCGCCTCGGATGTTCAAATCGACAAGTGGCTTGTTCGCCTTGTCACGTGCGTCGACGGTGACGCGCACCATGCCGTCACGGACGTCGGTGGTGATGCGCAAATTGCCGCTTTCCACGGCACGAATGGCCCAACCGACCAGTTGTTCCCAGAATTTGCTGTACAACGGCGAATCGGCCCACTCGCGATCCCACGTTCTCCGATTGAGTTGGCTGCGGGCATCGCTGGTAAACGCCGCCACCTTACCCAAACCATAATGCCAGTACGCCAGAATGGGAAACTGTTGCTCACCGGAAGGCGGGCCAAGAATCGGTGTATGCACCAGAACCGATGGCTTGGGAGTGGTGCGGACGAAGCCGTACAGCGGCAAAAGCGGGCGGGGCAAGCCTTGCGCTGGGCCGAATGCATCCTCTTCGAGTCTCGGTACAAACCGTTTTTCATAGACAAAGGAACGGCTGACGAGACGCGTTTCCTTGGTATAAATGGCGGGCAAAGCGCGGCCGCTCTTGACACTGTAAAAGCGGCCTCCTGTCAGTCGAGCGATCTCGCTCATCTTCCGTTCCTCCAGGACGCCATGCGACGTGACGCATACCGTTGTGCAGGTGATCTTGTCAGCTTGCATCCTGGCCAGCAATTTCTTGTCGGCAGTCCAATGGTCGCCGTCACTGATAAAGATGATGTGTCGCGTGGCCAGATCGTAGGCTGGGCGAGTCAATTCGGTCCGGGCTTTGACAAACGCTGGATCGACATCCGGCATATCGCCCGGTGACATCCTGTCGACTTTGGAGATCATCGCGTCGCGGTTAGCGCCAACCGTCTGGAAGTCGATATACCAGCGATGTTTCCCCAGGTCGTAATAAATCATGCCGAACATGTCGACGGGGGAGAGCTTGCGGATGGCGAGCTTGGCAATTTCCTTTTGCCAGCGATTGCCTTCGGCCATTTCCGAAGCGTGCATGATCAGCACCAGTCCCCCTTTACCTTTTATCTTGAGGGACTTGATGTCGCAGTCGACGGGCAACGCTTTTTCGATCGGGGTTCCCTGCCAGCCGCCGGCCCCGAAACCATTCGGACCGCCGATCATGATCAAACCGCATCCCTGATCGTAGGTGTTGCTGCGAATCACTTCCTGCTGTTCTTCGCTGATGGCGCCTGCCAATTCTTCGCCGACCGCCCCTTCGGCGATATCGCTCGCCGGCACATTGGCGAGAATGATGCAATCGTAATTGCTCAGAAAAACAGCGAGTTCAGCTTTGTTTTTCGGCAACTGGTCCGCCGTCACCGTAAACACCTGAAACCTCGACTCTCCCACGCGATTCAAGTGGTCGACCAGCAGGCGGTGGTCGCCGGCAATCGGTTCAACGAGAAGAACGCGTCGTTGTCCCAAGGCGATGACGTGTGTCGTCGCCCGGTTGTTCTGCACTCGGTCGCCCAGGAGTTTGCGATGAACGACTTCGCCTTTTTCGTCGATGACACGTTCCGGTTCAAAAACAGCTTCGTAGGAATAAGATTGTTGTCTGTTGCCAACGGCAAGTTTGAAAGGAATGGTATTGAGACCTGGTCGTAGCCGAACGCGAACTGGCGAGCCAGGCACGTGGAACGAGCGTTGCAGCGGCACTGGTTTGCCTCGCTCGTCGACCATCTCAACGACGACTTGCCGAAGGCTCAACAATCCTTCGACGATATTCGGATTCGTGTTGCGGATCAGCACGCGCACGGTGATCTGCGAACTCTGCTCCGTGATCGGCGGCGCTTCGACGCGCTCAACCAGCACTTCGTTGTCTTTCCGATAACCGGCAGCAAGTGGAATGACATCGATGGGAATATCGTTCAGTTTGGCGAGTCGAGCCTGTTCGAGAACGTTGCCGATGTTTTCGTTGCCATCGCTTATCAAGACGATTCGCCGGGCCGTCCCTTCGGGGAACGAGGCCAAAGCCAGTTTGATGGCGGCAGCGATGTCGGTGTAATTGTTATCGATGGTGCTGGTGACTTCTTCGAAATTGAAACGGGGAACGGCACTGGGAGGCAATTCAAGGCGTGGCCGTCGGCCAAACACGATCAGTCCGGCTTGGTCCGATTTGTGTCGGCGATGCTCCACGGACTCGTTGATAAATTTCTTTATCCTGTTCCACCGTAAATCGACACGGGCACGAGGCGACTTCGGATCAGCATCGGGATCATGCTCTTCGGGCACGCTCAAGGAGCGGTCAACCACAAAAAGAACGGTCAAGTCGTCATTGGGCTGGCGTAGCATGACTTCAGCCAAAGCCAGGATCAGCAGCAGAAAAATAAGGCAACGAAGCGCGATCACCAGCCAACGCCTGGCTGGCCCCAAGGCTACCAGGCTGCGACGACTGATCAAGACGACGGCGGGCAACAAGGCCAGCAACAGCAACCACAACGGCTGGCGAAACTCCAGCCGCCAAAGAGTGTCCCAGACGTCGGCCGTCCATTCGGTAAGCGCCGGCAGACAAAGGTTTCCTGAACCGATCAGGAATAACCCCAGAGTGGCGTACGCCAACGGCGCCCACCAGTTGCTCGACACCAATAGGACGAGAGTTTGGATGAAGAAAATGACGGACGCCGTCCCGGCCAGCCACAGCCCCCAAGAAGAGGGCCCGGTTCGATTTTGGGCCAAGGCGAGACCGAGCCAGTCGCCAAGGACCAGAAGACTCAAGCCGCCAGCCAGGTGGAAAAGCAAGAAGGACCGGCTTTTTTGCTGCTGACGCTGCCTGTAGGCGAGGCCGGCCAACACGACCGCCAGCACGATCAACGCCGCACTCAACCAATGTTTGGCGAGGAAATGCCCCATGGATTCAAAATTGTATTTGCTGGATGCGATGGTTATCAGTGTCCACCACGAAGATAGAACCCCGTCGGTCAATGGCTAAAGCCCAAGGATTGGCGAGCTCTCCTGGCGCCCGCCCTGCCTTTCCCCACACGCCAAGCGACACGCCTTCCGTAGTGAATTTCTGGACGCGATTGTTGCCGTACTCGACGACGTAAAGTTCGCCTGAAGGAGAAAAAGCCAGGTCATATGGATAGCGCAATTGGCCTGGTTCCTGCCCTTCCTGTCCCCAAACGCGCAGCAAGGTGCCGTCGCGAGAAAAGACTTGGATGCGGTGGTTGCAGGCATCGGCGACATAGACATTGCCTTCGGGGCCGAAAGCCAAGGCGCGAGGTCGGCGAAACTGGCCAGGCTCTTTCCCGGCGCTGCCCCAATGTTGCAGAAACTCGCCCGCTTCGTTCAATTTTGTGATCCGATCGTTCTCGCCGGTCTCGGCAATATAAAAGTTGCCTTCGTCATCTTGGATGGCATCGCAGATATAGCCGAATTCGCCAGGCCCTTTGCCCGCTTTGCCGCCGATCTGGCGCAGCGGTCGACCATCAGGCGAGTAGATGCGCAAACAACAATAATGCGAATCGCAGACGATCAGATTTCCTTGCCGGTCGATACTCAACCCGCTCGGTCTGCCTTTGCGGTAGTCGGGTGTCGTCCAGCAGCGGTTGAGAAAGGTGCCGTTCGCGTCGAACACCTGAATGCGAGCCGTAAAGTCGACGATATACAATCTGTTTTCCGCGTCGATGGCGATAGCCCGGGGGCGAATGAGTTGTCCGTCATTGACTCCCCGTTCGCCCCAGACATCAACCGGTTGCCGATCGGCAGCATCGCAGCCGGACACTACGACGGCCAGGAATACAAGGACACGCCGGGGTGAACCCCATGTTATCCATCGAGACAATGACATGCTCTAAGGCTACCACCGCTGCCGGGATTTGACAACAACCCAGGCGAACGACGCTACCTTCGCGAGATCGACGCAAAAGCCAAAGGCAGCGGGCGTATAATGGAAAAGGGTTCGTCCACGTCACAAGACGCTTCTGCACAAGCGAGAGAGTACCATGAACCGGCTGTTGCTCCTGGGATTCGGTTTGCTCGAATTGGTCGCGGCCAGTTTGATTTTTCATTTGAGTTGCCAACTGCCCGCCGACCAAGAAGTAGCAGACTCTTTTCGGCGTGCCAGGCGAGTCACGGTCGAGTCGAGCCGTCAAGTGCGCTTGATGCGGCAACAGCTCAATGACTTACGCCGGCCCGAACTGCACGCGGTCGCCGAGCAATTGCAGCAGCAATCGCGTCGGGTCGCGGAAACTTTGCGCGAACAGCAAATCGATTACGATACGGTCCAAACGATGCGCGACGCGTTAAAGGACGTATCGATCGGTCTGCGAGGCATCGCGGAGAGCTTTTCACCGGAAGGAATCGGCCAGCTGGGTGCCGGGTTGCGGACCGTTGCGGAACTTATCGAGAAAGACCTCATTCCGGCTGCAGAACAAACTGCCGACGAAACCGAGTTGCTCGGCAAACAGCTGCGTGACTACGCCGATAAACTCAAGACGTTTTCGACCAATACATCGATCGACCTGAAGGCGGCCAAGGAAGTCCACGACAGCTTGCTTCGTTTCGAGGAGGGGTTAAGGGCGACGCAGGCACTTTTTGACGTCGGCCGCGTCGCCCAGATGCAAGCCGGCTTTGAAGGATTGCAAACCGCTCTGACCACCGGCGCTGAACAGGTAAGCCGCCTCGCCGATTACACGTATCCGGTCATCACGTTCGACGGTTTGAAACCCGTCGTGACCAAGAAGCCGTTCTGGCCTGACGGAGAAACGATTGTCGAGGGAATGAAAAAAGCCGCCGACGGTGCCAAGGCGGCTCGGGAAGAACTGGCACAGGTCGCAAAAACCTTGCCCGCTCTGCACAAATCGTTTGACGAAAGCCGAACCGTGCTGCGCCGCACGCGCATCGCCCTGGCAGCGGGTCTGGAAAAACAACAGAAGATCGAGCCGTTGCTCAAGAGTTTGCCCAACAATACCGTCCGCCTGGCAGAACAATTGCCTGGTCTAACCCACCGGTTGGCGGAGGTTTTGCGCCACACCGCCAGGTTGAGGTCCGTGGCGCGATCACTGCGCCAATTAGAAGCAGAGATCAACGAAACCACAAAACGCTGGCCGAAGTTGCAAAAGACATTGATGCGATCGGCGGATTTGTTGCAAGCCATGCATCGGCAACTCGACGGAACTTTAAAAAACCGGCAAACATACGAATCGGCGCTGAAAACGACAGCATCTCTGGCTGAATTGTTTGGCGAATTGCCCCCGCTGCTCACCAAACAATTCGAAACGCAAATCGAGGACCAGCACAAGGGATTGGCCGAGCTGGAGCACAGTATCGACGATTTTGCCGAAGCGATTCCTGTTTATGAATCGAGCACGCTGCGTTTGTTGCAGACCGGACGCTGGCTGTTGTGGCTGGTTGCTGGTCTCATAATGCTGCACGGCATGCACACCTTGACCGCTGTGCGCAGCGCCAGGCAAAAGTAATGGCAGGCCGTCATGTTTCGACCGTTGAAAAGTCCCGCCAGGCTCGCAAGATAAACCAGGATTGAAAAGAGCAAGTCGCCAGGTGGGAGTGCGCTATGAAAGTCATACTTGGCATCAACGGTGCTTGTGGTCGAATGGGACAACGTCTGGTTCATCTGGCCAAGGACGATCCGGATTTCGAGCTTGGCGCCGTCCTCGAGGCACCCGATCATCCTGCCCAGGGACGCGATATCGGGGAGGTTTGCGGAACTGGCCCTTTGGGAATTTGTGTCGCCACCGAACCCGCTATCGACAAACGACCGGATGTCATGGTCGACTTCTCCCTGCCTTCGGGAACCATGGCTGTTCTTCCCATTTGTCTGGACCGCAAGATTCCGTTGGTCGTCGCAACAACCGGACATACTGCGGAGCAGAAACAGGAGATTGAGGCGGCCGCCCACCATATCGCCTTGCTCATGGCGCCCAACATGAGCCTTGCCGTCAACGTGCTCATGAAACTGGCACAAATGGCCGGCACGATCCTCAAAGATAGAGATTTCGACGTCGAAATCATCGAAAGGCATCATCGCTTCAAAAAAGACTCGCCAAGCGGTACGGCATTACACTTTGCCCGACTGATCCAGCAAGCCATGGGACAGACTGAGCTTCGCCATGGCCGGGAAGGCGACGTCGGCGCCAGGCCACCCCACGAAATCGGCATCCACGCAGTACGCGTCGGCGACAATGTGGGCGAGCATACCATCATCTTCAGTACCCTCGGCGAAACCATGGAGCTGGTCCATCGCGCTCATAGCCGAGACTGCTACGCACGCGGCGCGTTACAGGCTGCCAAGTTCCTCGCCAACCGGCCGGCACGACGCTATACCATGGACGACGTGCTGGGGTTGTAACATGAGGACCATCGGCTACGGTGTGATCGGTCTGGGGTTCTTTGGCGAAAAACATGCCGAAGTCGCCTCCTCTTTGCCGAATGTCGACCTCCGCGCCGTCTGCACGCGACAGGATCGCCGACGCAAAGAAATCCAGCGCCGTTTGAATGTCCCCAAATCCTATGCCGATTACCACGACTTGTTGGCTGATTCAGAGATCGAAGCCGTCAGTATCGTGACGCATGTGGACGACCATACGGCACCGACGCTGGCCGCTCTTCGTGCCGGTAAACACGTGCTTTTGGAAAAGCCAATGGCTCGGACCGTTGCGGATTGCGATCGCATGATCAAGATGGCCGACAAAGCCGGACGGATTCTCATGGTCGGGCACATTTGCCGGTTCAATCCTCGTTACGCTGTGATTCGCGAGCAGATACGAAAAGGGGAGATCGGCCAAATCGTTTCGATGTACGCCAGGCGGAACATCCCCGCCGAACGCAGCCGATCGGTATTGGAAAAAATCGACCCGTTGCTGGGCGATGGCATCCACGATACAGACTTGATGTTATGGCTGTCGGGTGCCAATGTCCGATCCGTTTTTGCCCAGACTCACAGCGTTCGCCAACTCAAGAACCCGGACGTTGGCTGGGCGATGTACCGCTTCGATTCGGGTGCCATCGGCGTGATCGAAAACGTCTGGTTCTTGCCCGCATCGACACCGTTTCGAATTCACGAACAACTTGAAATCATTGGCACGCAGGGAGCCGTTTACGTTCATGGCGCAGATATGAACGTCGTCGTTCACGGCAAAAACGGCGTCTCCTGCCCTGATACGACTTATTGGCCCACCATGCACGGAGAAACGGTTGGAGCCTTGCGCGAAGAAATGCGCTATTTCGCGGAATGTATCGCCACTGGAAAAAAGCCGGATGTCGTCCGCCCTGTCGAAGCGAGACGAGCGGTCGAAGTTGTGGCCGCCGCTGTGAAATCGGCCGCTACCGGAAAACCCGTGTCGTTGAACGATAGTGACGCTCGATGAAACACTTCTTCGATGCTTTCGCAACCGTTCTGTAAACGCTCATCCGTCACATCGCGTGTCGCCGTCACGATCGATGTTACCGCTTCTGGATGACCTTCTTCGAGATCGAACTGCACGGCATGGTTTTACCGAGAGTTATTTCTTATCGTGAACCGGGCCAGAGACAGGAATGTGCTTGGGGTTTTAGGGAAGATTCCCCCCTTGATCTCCGAACTATCATAGACATAGAGGGAGAACACTCAGCTATTGCTCGGGGAGGGGAGGATGAGCGAATATCTTGGTGATACGACATCGAGTGCGTCGGAGAAGCCGGGTCGGTTCGGCACGGTGTTGACTTTAACGACAGCGCGAAAAATGCTGCCCCTGGTTCGACACATCGTCGAGAGCATTCTCAGTGCCAGGCAGGAACTGACAAAACTGTTGCCGGAACAGATTCGGCTCGAGCGCTGCCGGCGCAATCTGCCCTGGGCCGAGCGCGCCCGCCGATACCAATTGCAAGATGACATCGATGCCTGCGAAAAGAATATCCAAGTTGCCATCGCAGAACTCGAATCGCTGGGAGTGACCCTGCTTGATGAAGAAACGGGCCGGGTCGGCTTTCCCACACGCGTCAATAGCCGAAAAGCCTATTTCAGCTGGACGCCAGAGCAAGACACTTTGATCGAATGGCATTACGCCGATGATAACACCTTGCGAAAAATCCCGGCCAATTGGGTTGATCCGAAGCCGAGGCGTTCTCGGCGAAAAGGTTAAGAACATCCCCTGTCCGCCATGCCCGCAGCAAGGGAACCCGTTGTCGAGGTGCAACGGGTTCCCTGCTTGATTTATGGAAGCTTGCACCAACACAGTTTCACAAGCTGGGGCGAACTTGACGTTCGCGACGATCATCGCGTCGCTTCTCTGCTATGCGGGGGCGATCAACCTCAGACGCAGGCATTGGCGTTGGTCTCGCTGTTTGTGGAGTGTCGGCGTGCTCGCTTGTGGAGCACACGTGGTCTGCGCTTTTCATTTCTACCATGACTGGTCGCACCAGAAAGCGTTCGAGCACACCGAACGCGAGAGCGGATTCGGTGCCGGTGTTTTCGTCAATTATCTGTTTCTGCTCGTTTGGGCAGGCGACGCCCTCTACTGGTGGCTCGCACCGTCGCGATACGACGAACGGCGTGCCTGGATCGGCTTCCTCGTGCACAGTTTTCTGGCCTTCATCATTTTCAGTGCTACTGTCGTCTTCGGCGCTGGCGGTATCCGCTGGTTCGGAGCGGTGATGTTCGCGGAACTCGGTGGTTCATGGATTCTTCAACGCTCCCGCCAGCAGAAGTGACGGGAGCAGATGCCGCTCAATAGTTCAAAAGGCGGATACTGGCCACGCGAAAGCGGGGTGCCGGCGACTTCGATTCGGGATTCAACAAATAGCCGGTCACATAAACCCGTTGGCCTTCCTTGAAATGTTCCATATTCCCCGCGCCCACAAGCGTGACGCTGCCGCCGTACCTGTCGGCAACATCGATGGGTGCGTAACGAAGCGTCCAGCATTGGCGAACGTGCAGATAATAAAGTCGGCCAACAAGCCACTCGTAGTTTTCGCCGTGACCGAATTTGCCGGACCAGGTTTGCAGTTTCTTCTCATCGCTTCGGTGAAGCGGATGGATTGGTGTAAAACGGGTGGGCAGAAAGCGTGGCATGGCCGGGCCAGTCGGCGGCGTTTCCGAACGAAGCAACCCTACAGCGGTGAGACCGACGGCCAAAGCGAGAGACAATCCCTGTCGCATCATTCCCCTTCTCCCAAGGTGCAGCATGATTGAATGGGGTCCATGCTTTCAATATCGGCGCCGTGTCTGTGACTGTTCGCCGATTCTTCGTCTTTCGCCTGGCACCTGCGCTGCCAGACGCTGACCAACTGACTCAATCCGTTTTTCGGCCAAATTTGAACCTATGTGGACTGTCCTTGAAACAACCAGTACAAGATGGTTTTCACTTCGAAAGGTTTGAGGTTCGGTCGCAAAGAGAGGATGCGAGCGGCAATGCCAGTCACATGGGGGGCCGCCCAACTTGTCGCCGGCTCCTGCGCGAACGGACCGAGATAACCTCGGCTGTGCGCCTTGAATTCTACTTGATCGCGCAGGTGATAAACCACTTGCAGCGGATCGTCGAATATCCCTTTATCGACCGATAATAACGGCGGCGCAAACAATGCGGGATACGAACGGCAGAGGGGATGGTCATTGTCTGCGGCGGCGATCACCACCACGTCTTTGAAGTAGCATTCTTCGATGGCTCGCTGCAGGTTCTGTCTCCGAGGCAAGGTTTGCAGCCGGCTTTCCGGAACGCCCAACGACAAATTGATGATCTTGCATTGCCAATGGTCCGTCGCCCAGCGAAGGGCCTGAATGACCACGTCGACGTCGCAACTCCCTTGTGGCCCGAAAACATCGGCCGAGAAAATCTTCACCCGTGGGGCGAGCGTCAAAATAATATCGGCTACGGTCGTGCCGTGCGGCGTGCTTTGCCGGCCTTCATAGGGTAATGGTTCCGCTTTGCCTGGCTGAAAAATGCCGCCTTCGACAGGCAGAATGGTTCGGCCTTCCCGATTGTGTTTTGCTTCGAGCGTGGCCCGATCGACGCCGCTGTCGACGACGCATACTTTTATCCCTTCCCCCGTGGCTGCTGGATCGTGGAGCAGCCGTTCGGGTGTCAAAAGAGCGAAGATTTCTTCGAAAACGGACATAACGTTGCCGGCGGCCGATTCTCCCATACCAGTCTTGTTATTGTAATTGTTGCTGACGCAGGCGAAGGGGTTTTTGGAGCACGACTGGCATGGAAGAGGACGCGCAAGCAAAAAACTACCGGCCGGGGATCAACGTCACCGGCCGGCATGACGAAGCCGTCTTTTTGCAGGCATGATCAGGTCAGAATCCCTTCGATCGGCGCCGCGGGTTCCACTCCGGTCAGACGCTGGTCCAGTCCGCGATGTTGCACACTGAAACGTTTGTGGTCGATGCCCATCAGGTGCAAAATGGTGGCGTTGATATCGCGGATATGGACGGGGTCTTTGACGATGTTGTAGGAGAAGTCGTCGGTTTCGCCGAAAGTGACGCCCCCTTTGATCCCAGCACCAGCCATCCACATCGTGAAGCAACGCGGATGATGGTCTCGACCATAGTTCGTTCGCGTCAAAGTTCCCTGGCAGTAGATGGTCCTGCCGAATTCGCCGCCCCAAATGACCAGCGTATCATTCAGCAAGCCTCGCTGCTTGAGGTCTTTGATCAACGCTGCGGCCGGCTGATCGATATCGCGGCACTGTAGCGGCAGATCACGGGGCAAAGCGCCGTGGTGGTCCCAACCACGGTGGAAAATCTGCACGCAACGAACGTCCCGCTCGGCCAAACGACGAGCCAGGAGGCAATGATAGGCGAAGGTACCCGGTTTCTCGACGTCAGGACCATACATCTCGAGCACGTTTTTTGGCTCGTTCGACAAGTCGGTCAATTCCGGCACCGACTTCTGCATGCGAAACGCCATTTCGTACTGGGCGATCCGAGCATGGGTCTCCGGGTCTCCCACTTCGTCGAAATGTTTCTGATTCAGGCGGCTAAGCGAATCGAGCATCCGCCGGCGAACGGCCGCATCGACTCCCGAAGGATTATTCAGGAAAAGTACCGGATCTCCTTGCGAGCGCAGCAAGACCCCCTGGTGTTTCGACGGCAAAAACCCCGATCCCCATAGGCGGTTGTAAAGCGCTTGTGCCGGTCGTTTGGCTGACCAGGTCGAATTCATTACGATGAACGCCGGCAAATTCCGATTTTCGCTTCCCAGGCCATAGCTCAACCAGGCACCGAGACTGGGACGACCGGGTATCTGATTGCCCGTCTGAATGTAGGTGATCGCCGGGTCGTGGTTGATGGCTTCGGTGTGCACACTGCGAATAATCGCGAGATCATCGACGACCGTCGCCAAGTGTGGCAGCAGCTCGCTTACTTCGGCACCGCATTGCCCGTGCTTTTTGAATTTGTAGATCGACGGGGCGATTGGAAACCGCTTTTGCCCGGAGGTCATCGTTGTCAGCCGTTGTCCCTGTCGAACCGAATCAGGCAGGTCCTTGTCGAACCAGTCCTTCATTTTCGGTTTGTAATCAAACAGGTCCATCTGCGAGGGGGCGCCGGACATGAAGAGATAGATGACCCGCTTGGCTTTGGGAGTAAAATGCGGCAGGTCGGGCAGACCGCCACGGGCTGCGTTGCCGGTGGCCGCCCGCAGATATTCCTCCTGCAACAGACTCAATAGGGCTGCCGTTCCCAATCCGAGAGCACACCGGCCAAAGAACTGACGCCTTGTTTCCAGTTGGATGTATTCTTCAATGGGACCCATCGATCGTTCCTCCCAGTTGTCTTGCTATTCCTTGGTCACGGTTTCATCCAGGTTCAGGATCAAGTTGGCAACCATGGTCCAGGCTGCCAGTTCCACCGGGTCGAAAGTCGGGTCGGGCTTGGAATTGCCGACGTGAATGACCTTCCTGGCTTGTTCGGGTTCTTTACGAAAAGATGCCAGGAAATCGCGGTAGGCGGTCGCCAACTCAGCTAGTTCCGAAGGCTCGGGAGGCCGAGCGAGTACCGTCTCGTAGGCGAAGGCAAGACGCTCGTGCGGTTGCTTGCCTCCTTCTCTCATCATCCGCTGGGCCAGATGGCGAGCACATTCGAAGTACTGTTGTTCGTTCATCAGCAACAGCGCTTGTAGCGGCGTGTTGGTTCGCTCGCGCCGCAGCACGCAGGCTTCGCGCGACGGAGCATCGAAAATGGCCATCTGAGGCGGCGGCGAGGTCCGTTTCCAGAAGGTATAAACGCTGCGCCGGTAGATTTTCGAACCAGTGTCCGCCACGAAGCGTACGGTGTTCGAGCCGGTGTAACCGACTGCGCGCCAAAGCCCATCCGGTTGTGGCGGTTTGACGCTCGGACCACCCATTTTGTGCACGAGCAAACCGCTTACGAATAAGGCCTGGTCACGCAACATTTCGGCATCGAGACGGAAACGCGGTCCGCGCGACAGCAACCGGTTTTCCGGATCCCTGGCCAGCCGCTCCGGCGTCACTCGCGACGTTTGCCTGTAGGTGGCAGACATCACCAGCCGCTTCACCATTTTCTTGGTGTCCCAGCCGTCTTCGATGTATTGGCGGGCGAGCCAATCGAGCAGTTCGGGGTGGCTCGGCCATTCACCTTGTGCGCCAAAATCTTCCGCGGTTTTCACAATGCCGGTGCCGAAAACTTGCTGCCACAGGCGGTTGACGGCTACCCGCGAGGTAAGCGGATGGGACGGGTCGACCAGCCATTTGGCGAAGCCGAGACGGTTTTTCGGTGCATCCTTGGGCATCGGTGGCAGAAAAGCAGGTGTTGCTCTTTCGACCGGCTCTCCTTTCTTGTCGTATTCACCGCGGATCAGAACATAGGCTTGCCTCGGCGTGGCACGTTCTTTCATCACCAACGTCGTTGGCAAAGCGTTCTCGAGCTTTTTCAGGCTGGATTCAAGCTGATTTAGCTGGTTTTGCAGTGCCTTGTACTTCCCGTCTACATTTTGCAAATAGTATGTCTTCAACGTTTTCACTTGGGCTGGAGTACGTTTCGCCTCGGGAATGGCCAGTATCGGTGCGATCGGATCCGCCCCAGCGAGCACGGCAACTTCGGCATCGCTCAGCTGGCGATTATAGAGGCGTACGTCGTCGATCAATCCCCGGAACCCCGCACTGCCGTAGCGCTGTCCCAGACGCAGATCGACGTTGCAGCGGATCGTTGCCTTCAAGCTGTCGGCATTCACGGTCAATTTTTGCGGTTTGCCGTCGATGTAGAGTTTGACGCCAGCTGCCTTGCTCGATCCATCGTAGGTAACGAAAACATGGTGCCATTGGTTCGGCTTGATCTTGCCGACTGATGTGACCTTGATTCCGTTATTGGGCCACTGATGCAAAATGTGAACGGCGACCGAACCACCAGCGATGAAGATATCGTAGCCCCGATAGCCGTTGCGATCGTTCATTCGAGAGACGGGGGCCATACCTCCCGGACCACCCTTCCAGTTGATCCAGGCACCATAGCTGAAAGGCTGGTCGCGTTCGAAATCTCCGATGCTGCCCAGCCGAATATGGCTCTTGCCGTTGAATTCGAAAGCGTTGCCGAGTTTGCCCGGTTTCCAAGTGGGTTTGCCGTGGACGGTGCCGCCCATTCCACCAGCCACATGATTGGCAACTTTGTCTCCTTTCCGTTCATCCAGTGAAATCAGGGCGACCAGCCCGTTGTCGATCCGCAGATTGCTGCTGACCTTATCGGCGGCGGCTTGCTCGAGCCAGCGGGCGAAATCTTGCTCAATTGCTTCGCTTCTCTGGTTTAACTGCTGCTGGGTGCGAGCGATGCTTGCCTGTAATTGTGCCAGCTGCTTTTCCTGTTCCGGAGTGGGCACGCGAATGATCGGGGGCGGGTCTTTCTTGTTGCCGTCCATCGCATTGCCGTCCAGATTGTTGAAAAACGCGAACATCTGGTAGAACTCTTTTTGCGACAGGGGGTCGTATTTGTGCTCGTGGCAAACGGCACAGCCAGCGGTCAAACCCATCCAAACGATCGCCGTCGTTTCGACCCGATCCACGACATTGCGGACGTAGACCTCCTCGGCAATCGATCCTCCTTCGTTGGTGGTGACATGGTTGCGATTGTAGCCGCTGGCAACTTTCTGGCTGGTTGTGGCGTTCGGCAAAAGATCGCCCGCCAATTGTTCAATGGTGAATTGGTCATAGGGCATATTGCTATTGAAAGCGTGAATCACCCAATCGCGATAAGGCCACATTTCTCGATAGTTGTCGAGGTGCAAGCCGTGCGTATCGCCGTAGCGGACCGCGTCGAGCCAGTAATGCGCCATGTGTTCGCCGTAACGCGGTGAAGCCAGCAGGCGGTCCACCAGTTTTTCGTAAGCTTTGGCGGACGCGTCTTCGAGGAATGCCTTGACTTCCTCGGGAGTCGGTGGCAGCCCTGTCAAATCCAGGGTCACCCGACGGATCAACGTCCGCCGGTCCGCTTCGGGGCTTGGTCGAAGACCTTCTTTCTCCAGGCGAGCCAGGATGAAATAATCAATCGGGTTTTTCGGCCAGCTTTCGTCCTTGACCTGGGGCACTGGTGGCTTCTTGATCGGCAGATAGGCCCAATGCCCTTCGTATTCAGCGCCTTGATCGATCCAACGTTTGATCAAAGCGATTTCTTTCTTGGTAAGCGTTTTTTCCGTTTTTCGGGGAGGCATTCGCCGGCGCGGATCTTCTTCAATGATCCGCAAATACACCGGGCTTTTCGAGCTGTCACCAGGGATAATCGCCTTGCTCTGGTCGATAGCACCTTCTCTCAGGTCAAGACGTAAATCACCCTTGCGATCTTTAGCCGACGGACCATGGCAAGTGAAACATTTGTTTGACAGAATGGGTCGTATATCCCGGTTGAACTTGATCTTTTCGGGAAGGTCTTCCGCTGCGTTGCTTGCGCCAAAGGGAACCAGGCAGACCAGCGCTGTCAACAAAAACCGGCTGAAGACGACCGTGTGTTTTTGGCTCATGGTACAGAATTCCGTAGAGGCTGGATGATTCGGTCATACGGACAATCGGGGGTAGGCTACGCTTGATTATATCAAGTCCCCAGCCAAAAGTAGACAACTTTTGCTGAAACTTGCCAAAAACCAGGAAAGGGACGGGCAGGCAAATAAAAAGCTCCCCGCTGCCAGAAGAGCCAGGGAGCTGCACGCTGAAGTCGTCTTGCTCGACCGCCTGTCAACGTTGCGGAGCGACCGTGATAATCTGGCCCGGAAATGGTTCGCGTGCTTGAGGTTGGCATGTTGGCTGGTCACAGGCAGGGAAACAAACAGGCAGGCTCGGGATACAGCGGTTGTGAATTTCCCATTTGTATTCGCATTTTTCGCCGCACTCGTATTCTTTCTTTTTGAGCTTGTGAACCTTGATCACCCGGCCACAGCGGGGCTGGAAGCAGACGCCATCGCAGCACGATCGAGTCTTCATCCACGGAAAGCAAATGCGCGGGATGCAAATTTCCTGGCATTCGACTTCCCAGCAACTTTTTTTAACTTTTTTATGTTCGACCTTTGGGCAGCAGGTCTTGCACGGGCATTGCCGCTTGCCGACAGCGGTTGCCGACTGGGATAGCGAGATCATCAAGCCACATGCCATGAGGGCAGCACAGATAGGTCTCGACATAACAAACCTCCTAGGCCAGAGAAACAGCGAGCACACCGGCCCGCTTCGTTGTTTGTGAAAAGACCGAACGATCAGAAATCAACCATGGCGCGGAAACCCAAGCCGGAAAAGCTTCCCGCGGTGAAACCGCCGACGGGGGCATGGTTGCGGATGTCGCCAAGGACGTAGTTGAACTGCAGTCGGGCGTGGTCGTTCCACCACCAGTTGACGGCGAAGGTTACATTGTTTTCGCGGCCGCCAAGAATGTCGTTGTCGCTGAGGTTCAGATTGGAGAAGCGGACGGCGATCTGCCATGCACCCCAACCGGTTCCCCGGCTGCCATCACAGCAACGAACGAGGAAGAAGTCTTCGAACGGTTTCAACCGTGCCAAGGCTCCCTTTCGCCGATCATAGGGCTGGTGTTCGCCTGTCAGGAAATAAGCGACATAAACATACCAGCCGGGGAAGAACAGACTGGGATTGGCCGCTCCTTTTCGCGTTACCCACGCATTCTGGTACTCGGCCACTACCGAAAACGCGCCGATATTGAGCATATACTCAAAGGCAAGGACATCGAACCAGTCGGCATTAGCGATCCGGCCTGTGTTGAGCCATCGGTTCGTGGTTCGCAGTTCCGGCCGAGTGCGAAAGCGGGCTTCGTTCGCGTCGGCATCGCCAGGATCGGGATTGCCATTCGGATCCGCGACCATGTTGGCAATGGCGAGGTGAAGGTACCCCCGGCCTCCCGACGTCTCGTCGTACCACGGGATCACCACAAGTCGATTGTTGAAACTCAGCTGCAAAGCGTCACCGATATAAGAGCCGTTGCCTTGCGTGTCTTCCAACGCGTAGATGCCGAACTGCCAGTTCATGGTTTCGGCTTCGTTGTACCCGTATGACGCGATCCCCAGACGGCGAGCGTCCTGGTTGAAAGCCTCCACCACCAGTGGACGTTCCATGAACACGTTGTAGCGGCTGCTGTTCCAGTGATCCAAGCCCAGAGGCCGTTTCTGATTGCCGATCAACACTGTCTGCAGGATCGGCAATTCCTTGAACCCTAGATAAGCGTCCTTGATCGTCGGATTGTTCGGATTGGCAAACTCCATCTCCAGCTTGTAAAGCATCGTCTCGAAAATATCCCCTTGCACGCCAATACGAAGCCGTCGGAATAGAATCCGATCTTCCGGATCGACACCCGTTGTCGGATTCTCGAAGAAATTCACGCCACCCGTCGAATTCGGAAATCCCCAGTAATCCGCATGAATTCGCCCGATCACCTTGACCGTAACCGGAGACTTCTTCTTCGCGTTCGCTTTCTTGAACTCTTCCCACTGCTTGCGAAGTTCGCCGATCTGATCGGCAATCGAATCTTTGTCTTTCGGCATCGTCTGGTCGATCGACTCCTGGGCTCCGCTCGCTCCTTCCCAGGAACGTTCCTCAACCGGCAACGAAACAGCCGACAGTCCATCGGTCTCCTGCCCGACCAAGGACTGCACAAACAAAAAAGCTGCGCAAACCAGCGAAATGCACACACGAAAGGACATCGTACCACCTCCACCAGACTTGAGTGCGATGTGACCAGTTTTTGTGGATGACTGTTCTGTTACATCGGATTGCACAGGTCGCAAGAATTATGAAGATTTGGCCTAATGCATCGATTCTGGCGATATTGCAGGATCGCGAAAGCGACAGCTTCGAGTCGTTTCATCCGAAAGAAGCAACCCGTGAGCCGGCTTGCAGTTGGCACGTCGCAGACCTCATGTTGCGGCCATTCTGCTTTCGTCATCGAAACTTAACAGTCTGTTGTCTCGAATCTTCGCACGTCTGCCGATAGACTCTCCGCAAGAGTCGCTCCACGATGGCAACAACACAGCCTGATCGATTCGGATGAAGAAAATGAGATTGCAAATGATCGTCGTAGTCGCTTTGCTTGGTTGTTTTTCTTCCGTCTTGGCGGCCGAGAACCCGCCACTAGCCGTAGCCGTTCCTCTGGACAAGATTGCGCCGATCGGCGCATCTTGCCGGGAGCCAGGCAACCAGCCTCGTTGCACCGATCTTGCTGCCTTCTTTCGCGATGCGAATCCAATCCTGTTCAAGTGGATCGACGGCTTGCACCGCAAGGTCTCGTCTGGCGAGAGTCATTTCGGCGTGACGCACGTCGCGGGCATGCCGGGGGTGGGAAAATCGTTCTTGTGCCGCCACTTGTCCAAATATGCCCCCTCGGCAATTTACGTCATCCCGCTGGAAAAACTACCTGACAAGATCCCTATGCCTCTTCGTGGGGACCTGGATGAGATCGACGACCGTGGCTTGCCTCCTCTCTCCAAGTTGCCTGCGTTCGAAAAACCGGCCTCCGCGCCTGATATTCCCCAACTGCTGCGTGCGTTCGGCTATCGTCGATCTCCATCCTTTGTGATCCTCGACAGCATCGGTGAAATCCATCCCCTCAGTGCCAAAGCACTTCTCATCGAGGTGGATGCTTTTGTTCGCCGTGAAAAAGATCGCAACCCGCAAGGCTTTCTGCATGTCTTTATCGTCGGTCGCCCCGAAGGTTTCATCGACTATTACCGCGATCCGAAGATCGTTCGTCTGGCGCAAATGTATGAACTGCATCCTCCTCGGTACCGAAGCATGGCCGACTTGGAAGTCGCTATCGAGTCAAGCCGGCGGTACTTCAAGTTGTCCGAAGAACATCGGACCGCTTCGCTTCGCCTGGCTGCCAAACATCCCTTCGTCTGTGAAAGCGCCCATATCCTTGCGGCGCTGGGCTACGTGGTGCAACTTGCCCCGTCGCTGGAAAAAGAGTCAGCATCGGAACGCGACATCAAAGAAAAGTTGTTCACGCGCTTGCTGGAACGGAACAGCAAGGTGCACCGCTTTTTCGATAAGAATGGCGGCTACGTGCGTCTTTTGGAGCTTGTCGCCTGCAAATATGCCAACCGGGTCTCACGCGATGGCTACTTTGTCGTCGGCGACGAAGATGTCGTTGAGATCGAAGCAACGAACAACGACGGACAGCCGGTGCGTTGCCGGTATCGCTGTGCCGAAATCCTGGCTCATTCCGGCCTGACCTATCTCTATCCCTACGATATGAAGCAGCTCCGCTTTCGTTTCGTGCCCAGTTGGATTCACGAACACCTGGTCTACCGCCAGAAAATGAGAGGCCGATAGCGAGGGCGGGGGCGGCAGGTCAATGTGGTCCGGGCATGCTGGGCGAACGGCGCGGCCCGGTCAAAAGCAAGGAGAAGTCGTCAATAGATGATCTTATGTTTTTCCAGAAACTCAAGGATTTGCACAGTGGCCTGTTGAGGCGTCGTGTTCGTCGTGTCGATCGTCAATTCCGGCTTGAGGGGTATTTCGTAGGGGTCGTCGATGCCGGTGAAGTTCTTGATTTCCCCGGCTCGCGCCTTTTTGTACAAGCCTTTTGGATCGCGCTGTTCGCAAGTTTCGATCGGCGTGGCGAGATAGATTTCGATAAATGGCAGTTGGGCTGCTTCGTGCAAGGCACGGACGGCATCCCGGTCTTTGCGGTATGGGCTGATGAAACTGGTCATGGTGATGACGTTGCAGTCGGCGAACAATTTGGCGACTTCGCCGATGCGGCGGATGTTTTCCTCCCGATCTTCAGCGGAAAACCCGAGGTTCTTATTCAAGCCATGCCGAATGTTGTCGCCGTCCAGAACGTAGGCC
This sequence comes from Gemmatales bacterium, assembly GCA_026004675.1. Lineage (GTDB taxonomy): Bacteria > Planctomycetota > Planctomycetia > Gemmatales > Gemmataceae > BPJP01. The sequence goes on along the minus strand of BPJP01000009.1, from coordinate 66,473 downwards.
AGCCGACCCGACTGCACCAATGCGTGTTCCAGGGTAAATGCAAGCGTGCTTTTGCCCGAACCACTCAAACCGGTGAACCACAGGGTAGCACCTTTTTGTTTTAACAGAGCGGCTCGTTCTTCGCGTCCGACATGTCCCTCATGCCAGGTGATGTTAGTAGCTTTGATTTCCGTCATGCGTCTCCTGCCAGAAAATGACCTTGGTGAGTGCGTCCTTTGGCGAATGTTGTATAGACCGCTGATGGAGAAGCCAACCGTGGCCACTGCCAGCGCCGCTCAGCCGCTTCGCGGTGCGCCGGCTTCTGGTTGCGGATGAACCCATTCACCAGTGCCATCCGGCCGATTTTCTTTTTTCCAGATCGGCACAATGACCTTGAGGCGTTCGATGGCATATCGGCAAGCGTCGAAAGCCTGGGCGCGATGGGGACAGCTGACCGCCACGGCCACGCTCACTTCTCCTGGCTGCAAGTTTCCCAAGCGATGAACGATGGCGAAATCGCCGACGGGCCAACGCTCCCTCACTTCATCCTCGATCTGACCTAATTTCTTCTCAGCCATGGCAGGATAGGCGTCGTAATCGATCGATGTCGTTTCGACACCTTCGGTGAGGTCCCGAACCGTACCGAGGAAGGTCACAACGGCACCGCACCCCGGTCGCCGAACCTGTTGGGTCAATGCGTCATAGTCGATGGGTTGGGTGGTTAGTGCGTGCATGCATCCATTATATAGGCGGCTTGCTTTCCTGAGAGAATACAAAGCGGAGGTTACAGCAATGGCTCATCCCAGTGGTCGATTTGCTCTTGCAAGCCCTCGAAGGTCAGGGTCGTTTTCGGCAGTCGGATCCAGCTTTCAGCCAAGAGGGCGATCGAGCTGCGCGACGTCCAAACGCGATGAACTTCCTGTTCCAGCCGATCGATCCAGTAAGGCACATCCAGGCCCACGCCGCTGGGGTTTTCGCAATAGGATTGCAACTCTTTTTCGAATGCTTCGAAGGCAGGGTGCTCATCTTCCTGTGCCTGGGACATGGCCGGCTCGACAAGGGCGCAGAGCCGAGCCAGGTCGAGGTCCTCCACAAATCCTCCTCGGATGCGATCGGCGATCGTCGCCAGGCGGAAGCCGTATTTCGCCTCCAATCGCTCCAGCCATGCCCGATGGGACTGGGCTGGCTCGGCATTGTACTGCTGGAAGGCGTGATACCATCGTTCGGCGATGCCGAATTCTCCCTTGCGGACAAGCACGTCATAGGCCAGCACAAGGGGTCGCAAGTTCCAGGCGTGGCGCTCGTAGCTGACCTTGAGCCGCAGAAAATCGAGCAAGGTATGGAGGTTTTCGCCGTAATCCGATTGCGGCGTTGTCGCGTTGTAGTCTTTGTATTCTTCGTAGTTCTCCAATATCGCCAGAAGAATGGTTTCGAGGTGGTCTTCGGCATCGTCGCGAGCGATGTCACGATCCAGGTCTTCAATCAAAGCAATCGGGTGCAACGGATCCGGGTTTTCAGCAAGGTGATCCAAATAGTTGTCGATGCCGCTGTGCAGCACTCCACGCAGGTTGCCGAAACTCATAAACCGTGGATGGAACAGGTCCCTGCCGTAACGTTCGATAAAATTCTTCAACTTCGCAAATTCGACGTCATCACGAACGACTTCCAAGCTCGAGAGTTGAAGGGTTCGGCTATGATCGAGCCACAGGCGGATGAATGGCGTTGTAACTTTTTCGAGCTGGTCGGCCAGTTGGGAGTCGACGTCGTTTTCGGATTCGTCTTCGGAAGTTTGCGTCGGCGTCACGAACTGGTTCCATGTCGGTACCGAATCGACGACGGTTTCGAGCACGGCCTGGTAGGCGGTCTGAAATAATTCATTGAATTGGGTAATTCCCCTTCCTTCTACGGGGAAAGTCTGTTCCATGTCGCGTGCCATGCGCAGCATGTGGAAGGTTTCGCGCAACAGCCCCAGCCGAGGTAGAGAGGCCAAGAGAGCACGCAATACGTGCTGGGCCAGGCGAACGCGCAAAATCTTTTTCGGATGCCCCCCTTCCGCCAGGGGAGTAAAAAGCATCGGCTCGTCTTTGAACGATTCCATGAAGGCCGGCAACAGCTGCCGTACTCGTTCGCTGTCTCCGGTCAGCAAGGCGCGCTCGATCTGATTGACGATCGGTCCCCACTCTGCCTGCAAGCCTCCTGCCCCGTCGCCTGGACTCGGGGTAGAGACGCCCAAACTCCCCTCGATCGAACCTACCGCCAAATAGGTGTCGAGGCAGGTTGACAGGGTTTGCTGAAGCAGTTGTTCTTTGACCATGCGCCGGCGGTCGTATTCCATCAACGAATCAAAAGAGCCGTCTGGTTCCGGGATGGGATAGGCGTGGATCGCGTCGAGCAAGCCGACGAGCTTGTCGAGATTGGTCCGTGCCGTCTGCAGCCAGGGGGTCAAATCGTCCGGGACGGGATGGCGCTGGGCGGCGATTTGCCATAGCCGAGCCGTCGTTCCCAGAAACCGAAGGCGTTTGCTGAGTCGTTCTCCCTCGATTTCGAGATCGAAAGGTTCGCGCGCAAACCCGCCGTCCCCTTCGGCCAGTGCACCTTCCTGATTGTCGGCGGCACTATCGCGAAAGGTGACGTTTTCGTAGGCAGCACCGTAAAGGTCGTCTTCGTCGTCGGCACCTTCGTCGTCCGTGTTGCGAGGCGACGGCAGCGATTCGGCCAACTCGAATTCCGGGACCAGCCAGTAGTCCTCGGCGTTCGCTTCGAGATAATCGAAGAACTTTTTCACCAAGGCGCCGTTCGCTTCGCTCGTGTGCTCCTCGGTCGTGATGCCGAGCATCCAGCGCATGGCCACGTCATGAAACGAGTATTCCTCATCTTCGAGCGGCACCTGCTCTACCTGGCCCACCCAGGTCATCAAAAGTGCCATACTGGCGCGGTAATCCTGCCGCTTGAGCAAAGCGTCGACCACCAAAGCGAACGATTTGGGAGAGTGGAATCGGCTTTGTTGCTCTTTCCAGAAAATCAGGTCAGCGCTGGCTTCATCCCGCTCGTGCCACCGCGCCAAGGCATCGGCAACGTGAAGGGCGGACTCGGCTGATTCTCCGCCGTGCAACCGTCGCACATCGCTTACCTCGATGCTGGCGAATTGGTCCCACCAGTCGGCAAACTTCTTCAACGCCGGCGTCAAGCGTTCGACCAGGCTCGTTTGTCCCGTCCCCGCTGCATCGCTCATGATCCGAGCGTACAGACTGAAAATATCGGCAACCAGATCGATCAATTCGTCGATTCGCTGGTCTGGAACGCTGTCCTGCTGGGACTGAAAAATGGGGTAAAGCGCCTGGAAACCAAGGATGTTCCATGGGTCGGCCAGGGCGCCGCAGGCGATCCCTCGATGCAACAAATCTTCGATTTCAGGCAAATACGCAGCCGCTTCTTCAAGTTGTCCCCGATCGATCGCTTGTTGGCCCGAAGTCAGGCGGATTTCCATTTCACTTAAAATTCGCAACGACGCGACGGGAATCTGGCTCGCTTGTCGGCGGCTTGCTGCCGGATAACCCATGTCTGCAAAAAGAATCGAAAGGTGGCGCTGCTGCAACTGCGCTGCACGGTGCCTCGACAGGAATTGGTTCAGGTATTGTCGGGTACCGCCAAAAGCCTGCTGTGTCGCTTCCTGTTCGGCCCGCAAGCGCTTGCCGTGAGCGCCGCCCAGCGAGTCGAGAAGCGAACCATAAAAACGATCACGAAATTGGGCGATACGCGGCATCAAGGCGTCCAGCGTCGTAAACGAATCGTGCGTGTTGGGACTGCTGCCGCTCAGTCCGCTGGCCATAAGGATGGTGCCCGCCAATACCGCCGATGATTCGAAAAGAAGTTCCTCACGGTCGAGATCGGGGGTATTTTCCACGCGATGAAGCAGCGCATCGAGATTGATCTGCCGAACGATAAAACGACGATACCGTCCCTCCAGATCGAGATGATGAGGATCCCACTCCCCGAAAACGTAAGTCGGTCGGCGGTTCGCCGGGTGGGCGTGGTCGTAGGCGCGCGGATCGAACGCCAACTCGTCCAACAAGTCGAGATCGAAACAAGCGTCCGCAAGGATGGCCGGGTCGGTCTTGCTCAGTATCTCCAACGCGAGGTTGACCATGCTCTCGTACCGGCCAAAGGCCGCCCCCGCCCCCTGGATGTACAGCGGAATCGGTCGGAATTTTTCGTGGTCGTAGGGTTCCCCCTTCGGGCGGGTCTCCAGTATCGCTACGGGTCGGTGACCAACATAATCATTCAACTGTTTCAGCGCTCCGACCACGATCCGCTCTTGGTCTTCCCACGGCGCGCCCAGGGACAGGACGGCTTCGAAGACGCGAGCCACGAAGAACGGCTGAAACAAATCCGCGTCGGTCTGGTGAAAGAGAAGGTCGGCATGGAACGTTCGGTAAGCAGGCAAGACGTGCTCAGCGACCAACCGAATCGCAGCCTCCGCCTGTTGGGAATCGCGGAAAGGACTCGAACCTTCGCGGCGCAACTGCGCCAGTTTGTCGCGCAGCGCCGCCGCCAAGGTCAGCCATGGCTTCGGGTCTTGTCTTTCGGCTAGAAAACGGAACGCAGCATCGATCTGCTTTTGGAAACGGGGATCGGGCTTCCCCTCGGAGAAGTTCAGATAGCCGAGCATCCCCTCCAGAGATACTGCCTTTTCCAAGCCGCCATACCCGGAATTCACCGACTCGTTCCTCGCCGTGAATGTTCGTCATCAAGCACTTACCGTTTATGTTAAGGAACAAACAGAGGCAGACAAAGGTCGATCGGAGGACAAGCAGTTCTCGAAACCAATAAAGCCGGGAAAAATGGCAAGTGGATTTCCTGCTTTATCGCTTGAAATTCTTGGACGCAACCGGTGATAATACCGAACAAATGGCAGAGCTTCTGGAAACGCAGCGTCAAGTAGCAGCCAACTGAACATCTGCTGCATCAACGCAAGAGATGCTTACATCCCAAGTGGGCGATGAGATAAATGTCTATCCCAACAAACAAGACGCCCAAAATCCACAGTACCGTTGGGACCGTCCTTAGGCGCCACGTGGCGCATCGCGCGGCGAGCGACTGCCACGAGGAGAATGACGATGCCCCAGATTCTCATTTGCACCGTAGGCACCAGTTTGTTCCGGCCGAACCTGGAAGCGCTGACGGATGGCACAATCCGGGACGACTTAATGGGGCTGGCTCAAGCCTACCGGGAGCAGGACTGGCTCGCTGTCGCTGACGAACTGGCCAAGCTTTCACCCAGCGAGCGCCATTGTGGCGCTGAAATCAATTCCATCGCCAGCATGATCGACAGAAACTACGTCCCTGCCAATTGCGGCCTGTTCTTCCTGCACTCCGACACCGACGACGGGCGTAACATTGCCGCGATTCTCAAGAGCTATTACGAGGTTAAACGGCATGCTCCTGTCGAAACCATCGAGGTGCCTGATCTGCAGGACCAGGACTCCAAACGGTTCCGCACGAAAGGGCTGCGAAACCTGGCACGCAACATCTGCCGCGTAATCCGCGATTACACCCCGGCGGCTTGCGCCATCAACGCTACCGGAGGCTACAAAGCGCAGATCGCGATCGCAGTTCTGCTCGGACAGGCTATCGGCGTTCCGGTTTATTACAAACACGAGTTGTTCACCGAGATCATAGCGTTTCCTCCGATGCCTGTCGCCCTCGATTTCGAGGTGTGGATGAAGGCCAGCGGGATGCTCATGGATATGGAATGCAGCGCGGATCCCATCCCCGCTACCACCTATGACGAAGAATGGGAGGAGAGATACGAAAGTCTGGTCGAACGGGTCCCAATCGATGGCCAGGACTACCTGGAATTGTCTCCCACTGGGCAAATATTCCACGAGACCTTCCGCGACCGCTTTCGCACGGCCCGAGACCAAGTCTTGCCACCCCCCGTACCGGCAGCACAAAAACGTGATCCGCATCTGGAGGACGCAGGCTGGTGCGGCAGGCACCGGGAGGTTGAACACTTTCTGGAGCGTGTAACTAGAGAAGTGCCCCAGGTCAGGCGTTGCGCGACCTTTTATTTCAACCCGGACCTACCGCAACGTACCCGCTTCCGGCTTGGAGCTAATGGCATCGAGGGGGTTTATTCCAATGGCACGTATACCGTCAGGTTTCGTGTCGAGACGAGTGCTCAAACGCCAGGCCAGCAAGCCGCGGTCGTAGCTGCCTTGAATGAATGGCTCCGTTGCACCGAGTGAAAAGGGAAAAACTAATCGCCCTGTTTTTCGGGGATGCGTAGGTAAATGTTGCGAAATGCGATCCGTTCTCCGCTTTGGCAACGAAATCCGATGGGACAGGCCACCAGCCCTGGACGGCCTCCCAGTTTATCCTTAAGAATGCGCGGCGAAATCGAATGGACCACCTGATCGTCGATTCGAATTTCGAGTGAGAAACCAACAAAGCGAACGTGCAGACGATGCCAGGTTTCGGGTGCCAGATTGACACGATTGAGGGGAGGTAGTCCAAAAAGGCTGCCGTCGTTCAGATTCAATGCAATCGGAGCAAACAATCGAACTGGTGTCGGTCGAACCACACGCAAAGCGACGCTGGCAGCGGCGCCCTCGGCAAGTTTGAACTCGAGGTAGAGTTCGTAATCGCGATAACTTTCCGGAGTCAGCAGCCAACTGTCGCTTTCCGGCGTAATGGAAAGAACGCCTTTGTCGACCGACCACATGGACCCGAGGACCTTCCAGCCGGCAAGGTTTTTGCCATTGAAAAGCTTCCTCCAACCTTTTCCCGGCAGATTCGGGGATGGAGGTTCGGAAGAAGCGACGACTTCCACGGTGGCTTTGCTGTCTTCCGCCAGCGTGATGACATCGGGAACAAGTGCCAGCCCACTGTTCGGGGCATCCTTGATTTTGAGTTCATATGTCCCGGCGGCGAGACGGATATTCGGATTGGCGGGATCGAGTACGGCAACCTGCTGGCCATCACGCATCACGAAAACGGCGACGTTTCGTCCGCCCGCCTCGAGGTGAAGTTCTCCGTCGCGTTGGCCTAAAAGAGCACCCAGACCAAGCAAGGCTCCGATGCCGACAAGCAACCACATCGCTTGGGTCGCAAGCTGCCTGTACCATCCGGTGGACGAACGTGCCAGGCGTGACTCGTTTGTCGCTGGAGTCAAAGGGACAGTGTTGGCAACGTGAGACAACTCGGATTGGAGCAGGGCTAGCCGTTCGGCCACTTCCCGCGCACTTTCCGGACGGCGTTGCGGTTGTTTTTCCAGGAGTTCGTCGACGAGCTGCGACAAGGCGGGCGGCATGGTCGCATCTTTTTCGCAAAGGGGCGTGGCCCGGTTGACGGTCACGGCCACGACGGTGCTCATTGGGTCGTTGCCTTTGAAAGGGACATCGCCCGTTGCCATATGGTAAATCACACAGCCGAGACTGAAGAGGTCGCATCGGCAATCGACGTCTTGTCCGCGTGCCTGTTCCGGCGCCATATACGCGGGCGTGCCCACGATCGTACCAGCATGTGTCAAGGCGACTTCGTCGTCGATACGGGCCAGACCGAAGTCGAGGAGTTTGACCCGTCCCCGAGGTGCCTCAAGCCAGATATTGCCTGGTTTGATGTCGCGATGGATCAAGCCTGCTTCATGCGCCGCCGCCAGTCCCTCGGCGGTTTCGCGTGCGATTCGCACGACCTCGCAAACGGGCAATTTACCATCGCGATGCAGTCGCTCCTCCAAGGACATGCCTTGGAGAAACTGCATGGCCAAATAGGGAACGCCGTTTTCATTACCGACATGATAGATGGTGACGATGTGATCGTGATTGATTTTGGCCGCCGCCTGGGCCTCGCGCCGGAATCTCAAATGCGAAGCGCGCTTGGACGCGAGTTTTGGCAGCATCACCTTGACCGCCACACGGCGCTTCAGTCGACGGTCCTCGGCCAGAAACACCACACCCATGCCGCCTGCGCCCAGCTGCTTCAAAATGCGATACCCGCCGAGCCGACCGATTTCATCTCTTTCTTGGGGAGGTGACAGGAAATCGAAATCGTTGCACGAGTCGCCGAGTTCTGAAACGACCTTCGACTCATCCGATTCGGCTGGCGGCATGCCGATGGTTGCGATCGTATTCGGATCTGGCACTGGTTGGACATGCTGGCAGCGCGGACAGCGGACTTTTTTGCCTGCCGATTCCGCTTCGACCTTTAAGCGCCGCCGGCACTGCCTGCACTGAAACGATATCATCCCCCAATCCCACTCGCCCCTACTCGGTGGTTTTCACATCGCTGGCCGATTTGTGACTAGAAAGCTTCATCCCGATCAACCAGATTATTCCACGCCTGTTTGAATGGAGCAAGGTGTCGCCATTTTCATCTGCCGGTCGCGTCCGCTGTTCGAAACCCTCCCCTAACGAAAAAAGAGGTGTAGGCACGGGGCGCATGGCTGAGACTCGCAATCAGCCGCCCCGTGCCCAACGCGGGAGGACTATGATGGCAGGGTGTCGACTCAGGACTCCGACATGTTTTGAACGATATGAAGCGGAAGTGCAAGGCTCGCGCCGCGGTCGCTGTTTCGATCGAAAATATTTCCGATTGCGGTGCAACAATCGTGGCAGCAAGCCTTTGCGTTCGCAAGATTTCTAGATTAAGAACTAAACGAGGATGAAGACTCGGGCTGCGGAAGCGCGTCGTTATTATCCATGATTGTTGCAAAATACGTCAGCGAGACGACGGTCGATGCAGAAGAGAAAGCGCGAGCCGAAGCAGTCGGTCGTTCTGCTGCCAGCTTCTCTAGATTTGGTTTGCGAAAAGACTAGCGGCGGGTGGGATCGAACCACCGACACATGGCTTATGAAGCCACTGCTCTAACCGCTGAGCTACGCCGCCATTCTATTGGTATCTGTCCCAATTTTAGGAGGGAATGCTCCGGCAAGCAAGATCGCCGTTTACCAATAGCTCATCGCGTCTTCGAAGAGGCGAGCCAAATCCTCCGCTGACGCCGGTCTTGGCGAAAGTTTCGTGACGCGATGCTGCGGCATCGTACCTTGGACTAGTTTGTCGATATCCGCGTTCGAATATCCAACCGCCTGCAGGCCATTGGGCACTTTCAAGCGTTTCATGTAGTGGATAATGCGGTCGGCAAGCACGTTGCCTGCGTCAGCGTCGGAAACTTTCCGGACGTCAGCGCCTAGAATCTGCGCCGCTTCGAGATGCCGCCTGGGGCATGCCGACGCGGTAAACCGAAACACCGCCGGTGCGTTGAGGATCACTGATATGCCGTGCGGCACCAATGGATAATCGGTCCTGTAGCCTGGAGGATGAAAGTCGCGAACCATGCCGGAAACGGGATATGACATGCCGTGCGGCAAATGGACGCCAGCGTTGCCGAAGCCGATGCCCGCATAGGCCGAAGCCAGGATCATCTGCGACCGTGCTTCATCGTCATCCGGGTCTTCCACAGCACGGGGCAGGTATTCGGCCACCATGCGCAGCGCTTGCAACGACCAGAAATCGCTAATCGGATTGGCCCCTTGGTACGTGGGACGCAGCGACGGGTGTGGCGGTCGAGTTCTTTGATCAAAAGGCAAAGCAGTGTACGACTCGATGGCGTGGCTGAGGACATCCAGACCGGTCGAGGCGGCAACTTGCGGCGGCATCGTACGCGTGTTGTCCGGGTCGAGAATCCCCAAAGTGGGTTTGAGCATGCGATGGGCAATTCCGGTCTTGGCATGCATGTGCACCAGATCGAAAATAGCGACGCCAGTCGTTTCGCTGCCCGTTCCCGCTGTCGTCGGAACGCCAATCATCGGTTTTAGCGGTCCGGGAACGGGGACACCCTTGCCGATCGGAGGGTTGACGTAGTCGAGAAAGTCGGCCGGCGGATAGGTGGAGTACAGATTTGCGGCCTTGGCCGTGTCCAGTGTCGAGCCACCGCCAACCGCGACGAACGCATCGAATTGGCCTTGGCTGGCAAAAGCGATTGCCTCTTGAAACGATTCGTCCGTCGGCTCCACACGAACGCGGTCGAACAATTCGTATGCGATCTTGGCATCGTCCAGCGATTGCAGGACGGTGTGCACAGGCGGCATGCGTACCAGGTTCTTGTCGGTCAGCACCATGACTCTGCGGATTTTCCAATCGGCAAGGGTTGGACCAATTTCCCGTGTGGCTCCCTTGCCAAAACGAATGCTCGAAGTCACGAACTCGAATGCCGTTTCCCGGTCCATTGCTCGAATCCTTTGTTACTGCCTCTTTGAGTGGAGAGCATGATGCCATTGCCGCGGCACACCGGCCCGCCTTGGAGAATCAGCTCTTGTCTGAGTTTTCGATTAGCTTATTGAGGCGGTCGTTCAATTCATCTTCATAAGCGAGAGACCAGACGAAATCTGGTGGGGGTAGGAAGCCTCCCTCGCTATTGAAGACGGCCGTGGGTGCCGGCTTCAGAGGCAAGAGTCCTAGATGCTGCTGGTTCAGAAAAAGTTCAAACGAGCTGATTTTCGTGGCGTCTCTGGCCTCGACGATTCCGGGGGCAACGACGGTCGGACCATCGGTAATCAGGACCGACTGCTCCTGCAGGACCAAAGGGGGGCGTCCGTCAGTAAAAGATGCTACGACGCGCATCGAGCAGGTGGCGGCCATGCCCGTTTCCCTGCTTTCAACAATGAAACACGGACCGACTCGTGCAACGTTGTGCAACTCCGGAGGTTTGCGCACCAATTGCACGTCGCCATCGTCTGCCTGAACGACGAAACGAGTATCGGTCACACGCAAAGACCGTTGAAATTGTCTGCGAGAAATAGCCCGCACGTGTTGGCTGGCGAGGGGCCTGCCATCCAGAAGCCACGTCGCGGTCCAGGTGCCGATTCGCCGGGGAAAACGTTTCGGCCCGACAACCACAAGGGCTTGCCGCTCCGCAAGTTGGGCACTCGTCAAGCGGGCGGGAATCGTTTTTACCGTTCCAGGCTCGGAACGGAATTCCACCTCCAGAGGCAAATCCACAATAGGTAAAAGGCTGGTTTCGCTTGACAGAACGGCGCTGGCGGCTAGTCCTTGACACTCTGATGACACGATCGTCTTGCAGGCGACCTGTTCTTCGCCCAGACGGACAAAAAGAGACATCAGTTGCAGTCGCAACCCTTCGATGAATTGTTCACGGCCGAGCACCGGCAAGGTCAGTTCGGCGACGCGGTGGTGTTGCCAGTGGATTTCCGCTGTTGTGCTCAGGGTTGGAGGACGAACCCGGAATTGCAGGCACGTCAGTTGTTCTTCCGCCAAAAAGCGCATCGACTCCGGTACGACAGCTTCCTGGCACGGAACATACAAGACGAAATCGGTCTTGCGCCGCGGCGTGCCCCGAGGCATGCGGAAAAAGGCCTCGACATAAACCGCTTCCGCGTTCCAGGGAATAGGCTCGTTCGGCACCAACCAGCCCGCTTTTTCGAACTGGTAGTACACAGTATGGGGCTGGGGACGACCCAATCGAGTTAAGGACCACAAGCTACGCATCATTCAATCGTGCCAGAGCATCGTTCAAAGCCGCATCCAAATCTGCCGGCAAGTCGTCACCCTTGCCCGATCCCGGACCGCACAGCAAACAGTTTTCCGCTCTTGGAATTCGAAATCGGTGAGGCCGAAGGGCTTCCGCAAAAACGCCTTCCACTCGCTTTAAAGTAAACAATAAGCTCGTGAATCCAGGGTTGTAATGCTCCGGATCGTCGAGCAACTCGAGGGTGATCAAAGCATGCAGGGAGGCGATGACATGGATGGATGCCATGGAAGCAGGAATGGCAGTCTCTTGGGTGCCGCCGGGCTGGGAGTAATCGGGGGGCTTGTCCTGTTCTTCTTTAACGGACCGCTGCAGAAAACTGGCGACGCAACCATAGCAAGGACCGCCGGGTACGAACCAGTGCACGAAGCCGCCGATACCGCCGCTCAGCACTTCGCCAAGCGTCCAAGGCAGGCGATGCCGGCGCATGATCGCATCCCAGTGGTACTTCGCCGGTTCATTGTCGGCAGCACAAATGCCAATGTCAGCGTCGGCCGCTGCTCGTTCGATGGCTGCTTGCTGCTTCGGTTCCATGACATCGCACGTCAATACGCGAATCTCGATGTCGGACCGGCGTTCCTGCAACCATCTTTGTGCCCACTCCGCTTTCGCTTCGCCAATCGCCGATGCAGGAAATAGATGCCTTTGTAAATTATGTGGCTTGTATAGGTCGGGTTCGATCAGGGTTACTTGGGTGATGCGTTCATCTCGGCAAATCATGTCGAGCACCGGCATCCCGCCGCTACCAGCGCCGACTTGAATGACATGCGCCATGGCTTCCTCTCCGGTCGAGTCGAGCCGGGAAATGGCTGTCGCAGATAGCGGACGCCCCGCAAACCTGCCTGACGCCGTTCCGGCCAGACCTGTCCATGGGTATTCTTACCCCCTTGCAGTTGACATTCCTATCGTAGCTTACCTACCGCCTGTGCACAACCGTATCATCATCTGACTCATCCAACTTGCACAACGAAAGAGGCCCGAGTCGGCACTTGTTCTTTGCCACGGACCAACGATAATAGGGCAACGGCAACATGTCCCTCGTTCCGTCTGATCTTTTGGCAACCATGCACCTCGGTGAACTTCTGGATCTGTTCGACCCGGACCTGCCAATCGAGCAGGCGAAGTCGATCCCAGGAAGCTGGTACACCGACCAGACCCTTTATCGAGCCGAATGCCAATCGGTGTTCGCCCGTTATTGGCATGCCGTGGGACGAATCGAGCAGGTTCAGCAGCCGGGAGACTATTTGACCTTTCAATTGGCGAACGACCCCCTGGTTGTTGTCAGGAGCGACGATACCCGGTTACGGGCCTTCTACAACGTGTGCCGGCATCGAGGCGCCAGGCTCCTTGCGTCGGAGACGGGTCGCGTCGATCGCTTTCGCTGTCCTTACCATGGCTGGACCTATGACCTTTTCGGACAGCTGAGGGGCATGCCTGAATTCGAAGGAGTATGCGGTTTCGCTCGTGAAGATCACGGTCTTGTCGAGCTGAACGTAGCCTGCGAAGCGAACTATGTTTGGGTCCACGCCGGCCGTCAGCCTCCGTCGTTGAGTGAATTCCTCCAACCCCTTCCCGACCTGGCGAAACAGCTTCGCCTGGACCGATTGTATTTCGTGGAGCGCCGGGATTATCTCCTCAACTGCAATTGGAAAATCTTCGTCGATAACTATCTCGATGGAGGCTACCACATCAACTATGTTCATCCAGCGCTTGCCGACGTCATTCACTATCCGCAATACCGCACCGAGCTGTCGCATTACGTCAGTATTCAGAAAAGCCCGCTGACATCGAGCCATTCCTCTGGCGAAACGGCCAGGTTGCGCCCCGGGAGAGATGCCTATTACATCTGGGTATTTCCCAATTTCATGCTCAATGTCTACGAAACCCTGATGGACACGAATCTGGTGATCCCGCTCGGCCCGGATCGCTGTCGGGTGGTTTTCGATTTCTTTTTTGCCGATCCCGAAGACCGCGAGTTTATCGAACAGAGCATTGCCCTGGCCGACCGCATCCAGCAGGAAGACATTTGGATTTCTGAGGAAGTGCAGCGGGGCGTCGCCAGTCGAGCTTACGCTTTTGGGCGCTACAGTGTCCGGCGCGAGACGGCGGTCTTTCAGTTCCATCGCCTTTTGGCACAGGCTCTGCGCTCCCATCGTGAACCAGATCCTGCTTGAAGCGGTCTTTTCTTTCGGCGAAACTGCTCACTTTTCGGCGGCGGCGTCGAACCTCGCCAGTCTCCTCTATTCTCTTTTCGCGGAAACTGCTACATTGAACCGCGGTTGGAGCGGAAGCTGCTTGGGACGTAATCAATTGTGAAATTAAATTTGATTGCCAATTTTCTTGCCGATGGTTCCTACGAAACAGATTCGCAATTTTTCCATTATTGCCCATATTGACCACGGAAAAAGCACCCTTGCCGATCAATTCCTGCTCAAGACGCAGTCGGTGTCGCAGCGCGAATTCCGCGAACAACTACTGGATGGAATGGACCTGGAACGGGAGCGGGGCATCACCATCCGTATGCATCCGGTGACGATCGAATACAGGCCGCCGGGATCGGCAACGACTTACGAGCTGAATTTGATCGATACGCCTGGGCATGTTGATTTCAATTACGAAGTTTCGCGCAGCCTGGCGGCATGCGAAGGGGCGGTGCTGCTGGTCGACGCTTCACAAGGCGTTCAGGCGCAGACCGTGGCCAATGCCTATCTGGCGCTGGAGCACGATTTGACCATCGTCCCGGTGTTGAACAAGATCGATCTGCCCACAGCACGCCCGGACGACGTCATTGCCGAAATGGAACAGGCAGTGGGTGTGCGTCGCGACGAGGTTTTGGCGGTTAGCGCTCGCACCGGTGTCGGCGTGGACGAGCTGCTGCAAGCAGTCGTAGCGCGTATTCCGCCACCAGCGGACACGAGAGATCGACCCACCCGAGCGTTGATCTACAACAGCCATTTCGATCCGTACAAGGGAGTGGTGATCTACGTTCGCGTCAAAGACGGCAGCCTCCACAAAGGGCAAAGGATTCGGCTGATGAAACGCGGGACGGAATACGAAATCAGCGAGTTGGGGCAGTTTCGTCCCTCCCCCGTCCCTTGCGATAGGCTCGCAGCAGGGCAGGTCGGCTACGTCATCGCGCAAATCAAGACGCTTGAAGATGTGCACATTGGCGATACCGTGACGGATGCATTGCAACCCGCCGAGACGCCTTTGCCAGGCTATAAGGAACCCAAACCTATGGTCTTTAGCGGGTTGTACCCGGTGGACAACCGCGATTTTGAAACCCTGCGTGCGGCTTTAGCGAAGCTGCGCCTCAATGATGCCAGCTTCGTCTACCAGCCAGAAAACAGCGAAGGATTGGGCTTCGGTTTTCGCTGCGGGTTCCTGGGAATGTTGCACCGCGAGATCATCCAGCAACGTTTGGAACGTGACAGCGACATCGAGTTGGTGCAGACCGCGCCCAACGTGACGTACGAAATCCTGACGAAGAGAGGGGAAGTTCTCGCTATCGACAGCCCGCAAAAAGTGCCCGACATGGGACAGATTCAAGAGTTTCGCGAACCCGTCGTGCGCCTCAATTTGCTCGTCCCGTCGGAAAACATAGGCGATCTGATGAAGCTGTGCAGCGAACGACGGGGGATTTACCAACGAACCGAATACCTGAGCCCCAGTCGGGCTATTCTCGTTTATGAATTGCCGTTGGCGGAAGTGATTTATGATCTTTACGATAAACTCAAATCGGTGACGCGTGGTTATGGTACGATGGATTATGAGATGATCGGCTACCGCCCGGCGGACCTGGTTCGCCTCGACGTGCTGGTGGCCGGCAAACGCGTTGATGCGTTGTCGATCATCGTCCACCGGAGCGTGGCCGAGCGCCGCGGCCGAAAACTGGTCAAAAAGTTGCGCAATGAAATCGATCGACATCTATTCGAAATTGCGATCCAGGCGGCCATTGGCAGTCGAGTGATCGCTCGCGAGACGATCGCACCCTTGAAAAAGAACGTCACTGCCAAATGCTACGGCGGCGATATCACACGCAAGCGGAAGTTGTGGGCCAAGCAGGCTGCCGGCAAAAAACGCATGAAGCAGGTCGGCCAGGTCGAAATTCCCCAGCAAGCATTCCTGGCCGTACTCGAAGCCGACCAGTGAAATGGTTGACAGATTCATGCTGAAATCGCCCGCCGCTCCGCCTAAAATCGAATACCGGCAAATGCCGATATCGCAACAGCGAATTAACTTGCAGAGAGCTTGTTCCGATCAAAACGGAAGGTGAAGCATGGACGACGAACATATTCAAGCGCCGCCACCTACCATGGGCAGCCCAGCCTCGTCCAGTGCGCCTGTCGGTGCCCACGATGGCTCGACAAAGTCGGCGGCCGACGTCCGGCCAGCACCAGGCGACAAGGCGTTTGAACAAAAAGACTCGCTCCGCGAAATCGTCGAAACCATCGTCTTCGTCATCGTTCTCGTTCTGCTCCTCAAATCGTTTGTCGCCGAGGCCTTCGTCATCCCCACCGGCTCGATGGCGACCACGCTTTATGGATACCAGAAGAACCTGGAATGTCCGGAATGTGGTTTCCACTTTCCTGTCAATTGCAGCAGCGAAGTGGAACATCGCCCCGATGATATCCATTACCAGGTTGTCAATTCCGCTACCTGTCCCAATTGTCGATACCCGCTCGAGTTCGGCGAGGAAGTCAAGTATGCCACCGGCGATCGTGTGCTGGTCGGCAAGCTCATCTACGACCTGGTTGCTTCTCCCAAACGTTTCGACGTCCTGGTCTTCAAATTCCCGCAGCAACCGCTCCGCGACAAGGTGCCGCTCAACTACATCAAGCGCCTCGTCGGCTTGCCCGGGGAAACCGTCGGTATCTACTTCGGCGATTTGTACAAGTCCGACGCCTTTGTCTTCGAAGACAAAGTGCCCGACTGGTCCCAACTCCCCACCGGCGATCAGCACGAAATCTTTATGGAACGGTACATGCACGTCGATGATCCTGCTCTGGTTCAAGCGTTTCGCGACCAGGTGATCGACCAGAGAGATGTGTCGCACCGGTTTCAAATTTTGCGCAAAAGCCCCGAAGTAATGCTGGCAGTAAGGCGGATCGTCTATGACAACGATTTTCCGGCACGCGACCGCCCGGGTTTATTGCGCTGGCAACCCAAGCCGAAGACATCCTGGAAACTCGACAACGATCAGCTGCCAACCCGTTTCGAGCACGCCAACACGGGCGAGGACACAGACTGGTTGCACTACCGCCATATTCTGCGGGATTCGCCCAAGCCACAGCTCATCACGGATTTTCTCGCTTACAACTCGCGAGACAGTGGCGGCTTGAACTGGGTTGGAGATTTGATGCTCGAATGCGATGTCTCCGTCGATCGCCCCGGCGGTCAACTGATCCTCGAACTAGCCAAAGGGGTCGATCGCTTCCAGGCGCGCTTCGATTTGGCTGACGGTACGTGCCAGCTCGTGCGCGTCAACGACAAAGAAGACACCATTCTCAAGACGGCGGAAACGTCGTTGAAAAGTTCGGGAACTTACCGCTTGCGTTTTGCCAATTTCGACGAACGCTTGACATTGTGGGTGGATCGCGACCTGCCGTTTGGCGAAGGCGTCGTGTACCAGCCTCCGAAACAGCGTGGTCCGACGATCAACGATTTGCAGCCCGCGTCGATCGGCGTCCGTGAAGCGAACGTCATCGTCGAACACATCAAATTGTGGCGCGACACGTATTACACCACCACGCTTTCGCCTTCGGATTTTGGCCGACCGGTTGACTGGTCGAACCCGAGCGAATGGCGGGAACTGGGAGAATTGCAGCCGAAGTTATTCTATGTTCAGCCGGACCACTATTTCTGTCTGGGAGACAACAGCCCGGCGAGTTCCGATAGCCGAAAATGGGGCCTGGTCCCTCGTCGCTTGATACTTGGCCGGGCTTTGCTGGTCTATTGGCCTCTTTATCGGGCGGGGCCAATTCGTTGAACCGAGTCGGGAGGAGCAAACGTCGTCTGGTTTCGTACGCAATGCATCTCCTCGTCCAGAAAACCAGCCGTTCTTTCTCCTCCGCGAGATAAGTGCCATTTGTCAATGGTCACGGGTGAAATTCAGATTCGTGTTCGTTACGCCGAAACGGACCGAATGGGTCTTTTGCATCACGCCAATTATCTTGTCTATTTCGAGCAAGGCCGGACCGAACTGCTTCGCAGTCTTGGCCTGGCTTATAAGGACCTGGAAGACCAGGGTTATTTTTTGGTGCTGACGAAGATCGAAGTTCGTTATCGCAACCCGGCTCGCTATGACGATCTTTTGACACTACGCACGACGGTGGTACGCACGACCAGCGTGCGCATCGATCATCATTACGAGCTGTTTCGCGACGGGCTGCTCTTGGCAGACGGCACCTCGACGTTGGCTTGTGTCGATCGGCAAGGGCGCGTCCAAGCGTTGCCGACTGTCTTGCAGGCTAAAGACGCCGCCAATCGGCCAGACGATGCGTAAGCGAAGGGAGACGGAACTGTGCGCCGAACGCTGATTCAAAAACTGTTGCCTTTCTGCTTTTGCCTCGTTCCGCTTTTGGCAATGGTGCTGGTCGTTGCTGCCATTCCGCAAAAGGCGCAATCCTACTATCTCGATCATCTCAGGCATTCGCAATTGGATTGGCTGATTCTTGGCGTCGGCCTGTTTTTATTTTGCGTCCAGATGCTGCTGGCGTGGCGGTCCTTGCAATGGCGGGGCGCCTCGTTCGATGAAGGACCGGACCGCTGGTTGACCAACCTGGCACAAGCGGCGGAATGGTTCCCCATGCTCGGCTTGATCGGTACGGTGGCCGGCATCCTGCAGACGTTCGGCTCGATCACCGGCCCAGTCAGCCCGCGCGAAGTCATCACTCTGTTTACCCCCGCGATCACCGCCACGGGCAGTGGTTTGTTGATGGCACTGTTTAACATTCTGCCTGCTTGGGTCGTGCTGATAGGCCGGGACCTCATCCTGGCACTTGGAGGCGGCGCGTCGTCTTCCGTTGAGGTGCACTCATGATTCACATGCCGCGCAGAAGCGTGACGCGGTTTTTTATCCCGCTCGTCGACGTCCTGACGCTCATGTTCTGCGTCTACTTGCTCATGCCCGTCGTCGAGCCGGAAGACGGCTCGGGATTCGCCAACTCGCCTTTGTCCTCCAGCGAACGCGCGGAATTGGAACGGCTTCGCGCGCAAAGTGGGGATTGGAAACAACTTCGCCTCCTCGCCGACAGTCGTGCCAAACTGCTGAAAGAATTGGACGAACTGCAACGGCAAAAAATTCGCACCTTGCAGGAACGCCTCGCCATCCATGTTCTGGAAATCGGTCCAAAAGGCAAACTCTATCATTACGATTCAACGAAACCGAACCAGCGCCAGATCGAAATAACGGAAGATAACGTCAAAGAGATCATCCGCCAGCAACGCCTGCGTGCCGGCGGGCAGGAAATCTATTTCCTGATCCTCTATCCGCGCGACCCGGAGGCCAGGCGACGATACCCAACGACCGTACAAAAGGAAACGTACGATCGCTGGCTGGCGAACGAGGCACACGGCTACGAGGTGAATTGATCGCGTTCCTCTGGAGATAAACAAAACGGCCAATTCGCCGGGAGAATGCAATGACCAGAATGATCGGCATAATCCAATTGATGGCCTTTCTTGGCCTGCCCGACATCCAGACAGTGATCATCAATCTCGGCATCGTCGTTGGCGCAGCGGTTTTGGGTGCCATTTTCGCCAATTATGTCGTGTTGTTCGCCTATCGTGGACTGGGACGCAACGACGTCCACGACCCTGTCAAAACTCTTAGCCGGACGATCGGAGCTCTCGTCGCTGGGGTTCTCGTCTTTCTTTTGTTGTTTGGCCTCGGTCTTGGACCAGGCATGGGAGGGAATGGCTGGTTCTTCGGCTCTTCGAGCGGGCAAAACGCCAGCACTGACAACTCGAAAGACAAGAACCAAACAGACGCTAAGAACCAAAAAAAGCAACCCGACGAGATCGTCCCCATCCACATTCTCGGCGGCGAACGAGTCGTCGAAGACCGCAACTACGTGCTCGGCAATGGCAAGCCTTGCAATCTCGAGACGCTCAAACGGGAAGTCCTCAAACTCAAAGAGGAGCAGCCAAATTTCAAAACCATCGACATCATCCTTTACGACGATAGTGTCACCAGCGAAAGCGAAGTGGTCGGCAAACTGCGCGACTGGGCGGACCGGCAGGGGTTTGAAATCAAAGAAACACGCCGAAAAACCCTGGCACCGAAGTTCGACTAGACAGTCGGCAATCGGCTAAGATGGACAGAAGCAATCCAGGAGGCGAACGGTGCGGACGGTTCGCTTCCAAGCGTTGGTCGCAGGATGCCTGGCAATGGGGTGGATTTGGCCATGGCGGAAGCAACAGCAACTCGCAAGAAAAAATCGGCTGGTTCGCGGTCCTCGTTGCGAATCGTGCTGTTCGGCCCTCCCCAGGCCGGCAAAACGTCTTTGCTGGCCGCACTGGCCTTGGTTGCCGATACCCAATCCCAAGCCCTCGCAGGGCGATTCCACGCTCTCGACGATGATCTCCTCGAACTGAAGCACCGTCTGGCGAACGGTACGCTGCTCGAGACCAGCGACGAAATCGTGCCGTACCACGTCGTGTTCCAGCCCCACTCCTCGATGCGAGCCGGTGTCGTGCTATTCGACTGTGATGGCCGCGCTGCTAACGAGTTGCTCAGGCAAAAACGGCAGCTTGATGGTCGAGACAACGGTGCCCTGGGCAAAGCCATCCTGGGAGCCGATGCCGTTATTCTCGCGGTCGATGCGTCGGCCGGCCCGCACCAGATCGAGTCGGAATTCAGGGAGTTTGATCAGTTCCTGAAATGTTTCGAACATAGTCGGGGAAAGCAAATTGCCGTCGGCGGCCTGCCCGTCTTTCTCGTCCTGACCAAATGCGATCTGCTCGCCAGGCCAGGGGATAGCCGGGCCGCCTGGCTGGATCGAATAGAAGAATGCAAAAGCCGGGTCGGCAAACGCTTTAACGAGTTTTTGCAGCATTCCTCCGCAAGGGGTGTGCCTTTTGGCAGTATTCGCTTGCAGTTGTGGGCGACGGCGATCAAGCGTCCCGCACTGGCAGAGCAGGCGAGCGACACCAGGGAGCCGTACGGCGTGGCCGAGCTGTTTCAGCAGTGTTTCGCCTCAGCGGAACGGTTTCGTCGACGGGCCAGAATCGCCGGCCGACGCCTGCTAGTGACGGCTGCCGGCTCATTCCTTTTCATCGCTGCCCTGGCCGGTCTGGCAGTCGCTCTGCTGCTTTCCAGACCGGCCCCAACGACCACGAAATTAGAACAAGATATTCGCCGCTTCAAACTCCATGAGGAGGAACTATCGCCCCGAGCCAGAAACCAAAGACCGCTCGACAAACTGTCCCAACTCCGTGCCTTCGCCGAGCACAAGGACTTCCCCAACATCCACGACGAATACCGCGACTACATTCGCGACCGAATCAAAGAACTGGAAGCGTACCGAATCTTCGCTGACAAGTTGAATCAGGTGCCGGACCCGGCCGAAGCGCGAACCGAACGGGAACTCGATGCGATCCGCCAGAAACTCGATGCGATCACACCGCCCTCGGAGTACGCAGAGCTATGGAGCCAGAGCCAGGCGATGGAATTCAAACAAACCATGCTGAAAGAGATCGAAGCGATGAAGTCGGAATTAGCACGCATCATCCTTGGCTACGACAAGCTCGTACGAGACGGCAGGAAGGTTCTGGACGAATCGAAAAAACCGATGCTCCCAGCCCGCGCCAAGAAAGTGGTCGACTACGCCAAGACCCTGCCGAGCTTCGAAACGGATTACAATAAAACCATCCAAGGCTCGCAACGAATTCGCTACGGGGTCCTCTTCGAATTCGATGATGTCCGACGTTTGCTGAAGGAATGGCAAACCGAGTTGAAAGAGCCGCTCGAATTAGCCGCCAGTTTGCTTCCGTCATAAGGAACGGCCCGATGGGGAACGGAAAAGCTGGACCGATTGCCGGAATCATCGCTGGTATTTTCGCTGTCGTTGCCGTCTCCATTTCGCTGTATCGGCCAGGAGCGGTGACGCTGGAGGAGCGCGCTGCCGTCCTTCTTGACAAACCCGTGACCGACGCCAGCGACGCAGCCGAACAAATCAAGGAAATCGAAACATTTTCGGCTGCCGACGACTTCGCTCAGCTCCCCGACGAGACGAGAGAGCAGATGCGGAAACGGCTCGAAGCTTTGCAGGCTTATTTGCAATTCGAACGCGAACTGGACCGGATCACCCCGCCCCAGCAAATTCGCGGCATCGATCAACTTGCTCGCGTCCGAAAACGTCTGCAAGAACTGCACCCTCCGCGAGAATTTGCCGCCAGCTGGGAAGATTCTCAGGGTGTACGCCGTCGCCGGCTTTGGCTCGAAGAGTTGTCGACTTTGAAGGAAACCATCGAAAAAACACAACAACAATACGAAGCATTGTGCGCCGATGCCGACCGAGTTCTGAAAAACAGCCAGGCAGCCGACCTCCCTGGTCGTGCCAAAAAAGTGCTTGACAAGGCCAGAAGCGTTCCCAATCCGGACGAACATGCCACTCGCCATCTGCCCCGTTCGAACAACCTCACCTATGCCACCGTCTTCGCCTTTCGCGATGTCCGCGACGCCTACGACCTCTGGCAGAAAAAACAAAAAAAACTCCAGGCAATTGTCGACAAATTCGGCAAAACTCCCTGAAAGCAACGGCTTCTTTTCATGACCACCGGTTTGTTGACGGTCCGCTCGTCGCGCTGACGGTGCGACCGTCACCGGAATCACCGTTAGTTGCCGAATGACACCGTGGCGATCTGCATCAAATAAGAATGAACGCGAAGGCAAGTGCACACAACAAACCACCGACAGTTACCAGCCAGGCGATCTCAAGCGCCATACCCACAGCGATCAACAGGATTCCGAACAAGAAGCTCGTTGCTTTCAGCGGAAACCACAACAGGCGTTTGACTGCATGCTCGCGCACCGCGTCGGTGGCGGCAGCGGCCAACGATGGGTCGCCATTGTCGGGAACCGTTTCGGAAGGAACCAAGGCACTGGCCACCGGGACGAGTTGGCATATCGCGAAAACCAACTGGCGACCCAAGCCGTAACGGATGAATAATTTCCCGTCTCGCAGTGCCTTGGCCGTCAGGTAGGCATGGAGGATGCCTGTCACCCAGATTGTCGCCCAAATAAGAATGAAGCTGTCACGAAGCATGAAACCATAGCGTGCCACAACCACCGCCCACGACCACACCACTGCTTCATTCGCCAGCAGCCAGTGAAACAAAAAAAAGACAGCTGTCACGACAGCGCCGCCAACATAAAAGAACACGAACAGGAGGAATGCACGGACATATTGCTGGTTGTACAGCTGGCCGGAACCGACAATCAGGAAAGACATGAGTGCCGCTAGCCATGGTTTTTTGTGCGGCTGCGCTTCAAGAGGCCGATCGGCACGGGTGGCCGATTGATAGACTGCGTCCGCGGTGTCATACGCCTTACGCAAGGACTGGGAGAATTCTTCTGGTTTCACAGCACGAATCCTCTTACTTGTTCGAGCGTCTGCCCCAGCGCGGTTCGACCATTTGAGCGTTGAAGCGGTCCAGAACCTCGAGCAAGCGGCGTCTTATGACCGGCTCGGTCGAAGCGAGATCCTCGGTTTCGCTGATATCTTTCGCCAAATTATAGAGTTGGAATTGGGCTTTTGGTCGGCCACCGCGCTCGTTTTGGCGAACAAGTTTCCAATCTCCCTGGCGTACAGCCATGTTGTGGCCGTAACGCCAAAACAGAGTATCGTGGGGCAGCTGATTCGTCTTGCCGGTCAAGTACGGCAGCAGATCGACACCGTCGATGATGCGGTCTTTGGGCAAACCGACGCCGGCAGCAGCCAAAGCGGTGGGCAAAACATCGAGGGAAATCACCGGCTTAGAGTAGACTTTGCCGGCGGGAATTTGTCCTTTCCATTGGACCAGGAAGGGAATGCGGATTCCGCCTTCCCAGAGTTGGCCTTTGCCGCCGCGTAGCGGCCGATTGCTGGACGTCAATTCTGCTGTCGGTCCGCCGTTGTCGCTGATAAAGAAAATCAATGTTTTTTCTTCCAGCGAACAAGCGCGAAGTTTTCGCAGCACTTTGCCGACGCCGTCGTCCAAGGCGGCCAGCATGCCGGCAAAGACTCGGCGGTGTTCGTCTTTGATGTGTTCGAACTTTTTGACGTCGTCGAGGGCGGCCTGCATCGGACTGTGGACGGCATTGTAGGCGAGGTAAAGAAAGAACGGCTTGCGGCGGTGCCTGTCGATAAACGCGACCGCTTCGCGTGTCAGAGCGTGAGTGAGATAGTGCGGTTCCTGCACTGTTTTTTGGTTGCGGCGAATGGGGTTGTCTTCGTCGTACTTGGGTTCTCTGGATCGCAAATGGGAGACAACCCCCTGGTAGGGGGGCGGCACGTAAAAGTGCCCTTCGTGCGTGAAGCCGAAAAATTCGTCGAAGCCGCGTTTGAGAGGATGGTATTTTTCGGTGGCGCCAAGATGCCATTTGCCGATGATGCCGGTGACATAACCCGCTTTCTTCAAATAGTCGGCAATGGTATGTTCTCCAAGGGGAAGGCCGACGTCGGGCAACAGGTTTTGTTTGCCGACGGCATTCAGTTCATGGCCGAAACGAGTCTGGTAGCGCCCTGTGAGCAAGCCAGCGCGTGACGGGCAGCAGTACGGCGCGGATACGTAGCCGGCGGTAAAACGGACGCCGTTTTTCGCGATCGAGTCGATATTAGGCGTCGGGATTTGCGGATTGCCCTGGCAGCCGAGTTCGCCATAGCCGAGGTCATCGACGAAGATGAGCACGATGTTCGGCCGGGAAGCAGCGCCGGCGAATACCGGTGCCAGGTTGGGCAAGATGCCAAAAACGAACGAAACGACAAACCATCTTGGAATCAGCATTGGGCACCCAACGAACAAGGAAAGAGATCGACCGGATAATCATCGCAAAAAAACCGGCTTCGCTCCATACAATAGTCGCAACGGTTCGCCTGGCCTTTCCTGACGGGCGTTTCCGTCAAACGGGAACGTGCTGTTCATTCTCACTGGCAGGAGATTCCTCATGACTCCCCTTCGTCAACGCGCTTCCTGGAAAGCTCTCGAGGACCATTACGCAAAAATCAAGAATATCCATTTGCGTCAGCTATTTGCTGAGAATCCAAAACGCGGCCAGGAAATGGCCGTCGAAGCGCTGGGTATTTATTTCGACTATTCCAAGAATCGAGTCACCGCCGAGACGATCAAGCTGCTTTTGAACCTGGCGGAGGAAGCCGATCTTCGCTCCCGAATCGACAGCATGTTCAAGGGAGAAAAAATCAACATCACCGAAAACCGGGCTGTTTTGCACGTCGCCTTGCGCGCTCCGAAGGACCAGCAGATTTTCGTCGACGGCGAAAACGTCGTGCCCAAGGTGCATGCCGTGCTCGACAAGATGTCGCAATTTGCTGACCGCGTCCGTAACGGCGACTGGAAAGGCCACACCGGCAAGCGCATCCGCAATGTCGTCAATATCGGTATCGGCGGCTCGGATCTCGGTCCGGTCATGGCCTACGAAGCCCTCCGGCACTATTCCAAACGCGACATGGTTTTTCGTTTCGTCTCGAATATCGACGGCACCGATATAGCTGAGGCTACCCGCGACCTTGATCCGGAAGAAACATTGTTTATCGTGTCGTCGAAAACATTCACGACGCTGGAAACTCTGACGAATGCTCGAACGGCACGCGACTGGTGCTTGAAAAAACTCAAAGACGATAATGCCGTCGCCAAACATTTCGTCGCGGTCTCCACCAATGCCAGCGAAGTTGCGAAATTCGGCATCGACACGGCCAATATGTTCGAGTTCTGGGACTGGGTCGGCGGGCGTTACTCCTACGATTCCGCCATCGGCCTGTCGTTGATGATCGCCATCGGCCCCGAACATTTTCGCGAAATGCTCGCCGGTTTCCACGCAATGGATGAGCATTTCCGCACGGCACCATTTGACAAGAATCTTCCCGTCCTGCTTGGCCTGATCGGCATCTGGTACAACAATTTCTTCGGCGCGGAAACCGTGGCGATTCTTCCGTACGACCACTATCTCGGCCGACTCAGTGCCTATTTGCAACAGCTGGACATGGAAAGCAATGGCAAACACGTCGACCTCGACGGCAACGTCGTCGACTATCAAACCGGTCCCATCGTCTGGGGCACGCCCGGCACCAACGGCCAGCACGCCTATTATCAACTTATTCACCAGGGAACCAAGCTCATCCCCTGCGACTTTATCGGCTTCTGCCAGACGTTGAACCCGATCCCGCCCCATCACGATCTGCTGATGGCGAATTTCTTCGCCCAGACCGAGGCGCTGGCATTTGGCAAGACGGCCGACGAAGTCAGAGCCGACGGTGTCCCCGACTTTCAGGTGCCGCACCGCACCTTCGAAGGCAACCACCCCACCAATACGATTCTCCTGGATCGCCTTACGCCCGAAGCGCTGGGCAAGCTCATCGCACTCTACGAACACAAGGTGTTCGTTCAGGGAACGATCTGGCACATCAACTCATTCGACCAGTGGGGGGTCGAACTCGGCAAGGTCCTGGCGAACCGCATCATCCCCGAACTGCAAGCCAAGGACGAGCCGAAACTGAACCACGACAGCTCGACCAACACCCTGATCCAACGGTATCGTAAACTGAGGTAGCAATCGTCAAGAACCAACGAGACCGCCATGCCAAAAGTTTTGCTTCCCATCGGCGACGGCACGGAAGTGCTCGATACGATGTACCCGATTTTCCGCTTGCCCGAAGACGGCTTCGAAGTCGTGGTCGCGGGGCCGGAGGCTCGCTATTACCACGGCGTCATGCATGAAATACCGCCGAACGAGCCGATCCCCTGGGACATCACTCGCGAGCAACCCGCTTATTACGTCAAGGCGACGGTCGCCTTTCGCGATGTTGAACCGGCAGACTATGCAGGACTATTTCTCAGCGGCGGCCGGGCTCCGGAGTATCTTCGTTACGATCAGGATTTGTTACGCATCACCCGGCATTTTTTCGAAGCAAAAAAGCCGGTGGCGATCGTTTGCCACGGGGTGGAAATCGCCGCTGCCGCCGGCGTCTTGCAAGGCCGAACCTTGACCACGGTCGCCAAATGCGCTCTCGATATCACGCAGGTCGGCGGAAAATACGTCGATCGGCCGTGCGTCGTCGACGGGCACCTGGTCAGCGCCCGCACCTGGCACGACAACACCGAATTATTGAAACAATTCATCAGATTGCTGAAGGCAAGAACGTGAAGTCGGATCCGTATCGAGACGAGGCCGGCGACGAGCGGCGAATGATTGGTTTTTTGGCTTGTCAGCAAGACGAGAAAATGGATAATCAGACCGTCGGTCGCGCTAACGTGGCGCGTGGGCTAGAGCCTGGGGGCGGTCGGTGTTGCCAAGCCGCCTGCCAGGGTGGTTCTAGCGAAAGGAGGTGGTCCCGTGTGTAGTGGTAACCAGGTGCGGCTGCTTTAGGGCAGCCGACGGGCTGCCGTCGGAAGCAGCCGCAATCCCTACGTAGAGGACCCCGGTAGGTATCTCGCCGGGGTTCTCCTTTTTTGCGACGGTGGGCCGGGCATCGAATAAAAAACTCCCCCCGCACCCAGCAACAGGACGAGGGGAGCTTGTCGAACAGCCCTGAATCAGACTTTGTCGGGTACTTCGAATCCTTTGCGATAGTCGCGTGATAACATCTGGTTGGCCTCCTTGTCGCCGACAAAGGTTTCGGTGTCGGCATTGATTTGGAGCCGACGACCGAGCCGATATTGGGTTTTGTCCAGCGGAATCATGTTGGCCTTGAGGTGCTCGCACATGCGTTCGAACGCCTCATAGGCATCTTTGTTATCGCCAAAAGCCTTTGATTCTTTGTTGAAAGGCTCGAGTGTGCCCAGGCGATAGCTGATGTTGCCGAGATGGCAGAGGGCGCTGGACAGGTGGCCTTCGAGGATGTCGGCATTCAACCTGGAAGCATTCCTGCTGCGGACGGCTTCGACGAAGTTGGCATAGTGATCGCCGCGGCCGGTGAATTTTTCAATAAGCTGGCCATCATGGGTGAAGGCGGCGCCGCCGTAATAGTTCGGACAGACGAGATAACCTTTCTCGCAGTGGAAGATGTTGCCGATCTTGCAGTTTTTCAGGGGGTCGGTATTGAGTCCGCGGACCTCGAAGATGAGTTGCACGTCGTCATAATCGAAGAAACAGAGTTGGGTATTGGCGGTTTGGCCGTCGTCGACGTAGCCGAAGCGGCCTCCCAGGCTCAAGACGGCTTTGGGAAGGGTATTTTTGTTGATCCCCCAGCGGGCTTTATCCATTTCATGGATGCCCTGGTTGCCGAGGTCTCCATTGCCGTAATCCCAGATCCAATGCCAGTCGTAATGCAGGTTTTTGCGGAGAAGCGGTTTTTTGGGGGCGGGACCACACCACAAGTCATAGTCCACGGTCTTGGGAATGGGTTGAGGCCCGTCGACCTTGCCGATGCTGCCTCGCCGCTTGTAGCAGAGTCCTCGGGCGATCTGGACTTTGCCGAGTTTTCCGGAAAGGACGAAATCGATTGCCGCACGCATGCCTGCCTGGCTTCGGCTTTGGGTGCCGGTCTGACAGATGCGGTTGTATTTGCGTGCCGCTTCGACAATGCGTCGACCTTCGCTTACGTTGTGGCTGACGGGTTTTTCGACGTACACGTCCTTGCCATTCTGCATGGCCCAAATGGCAATCAAGGCGTGCCAGTGGTTCGGGGTGGCTGTGGCGACGATATCGATCGACTTGTCTTCCATGATCCGGCGCAGGTCCTTGACATATTGCGGCGCTTTTCCCTGGACCTTTTCGACATGTTTCATGGCGGGACCGATGACGGCTTCGTCGGCATCGCAGATATGGGTGATGATGCAGTTGTGTTTGCCGGCGAAATTATGCACATGGTCTCGACCGCGGCTGCGCACACCGATACAAGCGACGCGCAGGGTTTCATTCGCCGAACGCTTGGCGTTGGATTGTGGGGCTGACCACGCGATCGGTTCATCGAGCAGACCGGCGCTGGCCATGGCGGCAGCTAACGCGCTCGAATTCAGCAAGAAGTCACGGCGGTTCTGTTTGGACATGGTTCCCTCGTATAGGTCAATTGGACGGCATGATTCTGTCGGAAATTATAACCGCGCAGATTCCGGCTGGCAGTAAAATAATCTGGCGAATTTGGCCATGGACGATTGCCAATCGGCTTGGCGTGTCAATCTTCCGTTTCCCGCTGGAAGATTAAAGCGGCGCGCCAGAGATACTGCAAGCCACTCAACGCAGTGGCCAGCAGCATCAAGTAGATCAGCCAGTTACGGAGGAAAGCGAGTGTCGCAACGACGCCGTCGCTTTGGCCGGTCTTTTCACATTGCAGGACGCTGAACACCCCGAACAAAGCGGCACACTGCAACGCCATCTTGATCTTGCCCAGCCAGTCCGCACCAAACGATACGCCCCGGCTTTCGAAGAAACTGCGCAAACCATTGATGATCAGTTCGCGAGCGACGACGATGGTAACCATCCAGGCGGCCAATCCCGTGCGCACAAAAGGCTGTCCGAGTACGAATATGTAGGCGCCGCAGATAAGTACTTTGTCGACGAGAGGGTCAAAAACCCGTCCAAGGGAACTGGCAATGCCCTGTTTGCGTGCGAAATAGCCGTCGAGATAATCGGTCACGGCCGCCAGGGCGAAGACGAGAATGCACCACATCCATTGTTCGACGGCGATCAGCACGAAAAGGGCGACACCGAGCACCAGACGTGCCGCCGTCAGTTGGTTTGGCAAATTGTACAACGGGTGGGAAAGTGAACGAAGCGGTTTGGCAGCTTCGGTTTTTAGCTGTTCCGGCATCACCAACGCCTCAGGCTCGTCGGATCGAGAGCAGTCTTGTTTCGCCGCTTGCTGCCAAATTGACCAGCGCAACTTGCCCCGACAACATGCGGCAAGGATGGCCTGCACGCCTCGCGCACAGAGTTGCCAGTATTATAGCACGGGAAGGAGCAAAGCGAGCGGCGGGTATTACGGTCGAGCTGGCAACTGATACTGCTTGAAGAACTCCCAAATTTCCTTCGAAGCATTGAAATCGCGGCATGTCAGCCCGAGCAACTTTTTGGGTTGGAAGAGGGACCCACCTGGCCAGGTGTGGCCGCCGTTGTGAACCTTGTAAAACACCACCGGCGCCTTGCTCTTGCCGGCAGGATAAACGAAGCGCTCGACAGTGGCTCCATCGTCAGCCTTGTCCGGAAGTTTTTCAATAACGGGTTTGGTCTTGCATTTGTTGTGCTTGACCCACCATTGGACCATTTCCTCCGCCCCGAGGGACAGTTTTTGCCTGGTAATGAAGTCCTTTCCGTTGTAATAAACAAAAGTGTCGTCGGTGCCATGAATGTAGAGCACGGGCACAGGTCGCTTGGGGGCCACTTTGTCGGCCAGCATGCGAGGCATTGTGCCAGCAACCGGAGCAATGGCCGCCACCTTGTTGGACAGTTTGCGGCCGATGAAATTGGCCATATAGCCGCCGTTCGACATCCCGGTCACATAAACACGCCTCGGATCGGCAATCCCTTCCTTGACCATCTCGTCGATCAACGATTCGAGAAATCCAAGATCATCGACGGGCTTGAGCCGGAGAACATCGTTTTCGGCCGGTTCGAAAAAACGCCAGAAGGAGTTCAAAGCATCGGGATAAACGATTGCGAATTGCTCTTTGTCGGCGATTTCATTCATGTTGGTCAACCATTCCTGGGCTGCACCGTTAACGCCAGCACCATGCAATGACAAGACCAGAGGCAGGGGTTTTTTAGCACCGGCTGGCAAGTACAAACGGTAGGTCCGCTTCCTGCCCTCGTGCGTCAGCTCTTTTTCGACGGTTCGGCTTTCGTCGGCTGCCACGAAGCAGCGAGCGGCCGAGAACAGCAAGAGGCAAGTGGTGGCTGTCGCTATCGCGAAAATTCTCGATATTTTCATGAGTCACCTGTTTGCGGCTAATGGCGAGCTGCGTATGATTATACTCCGGAAGGTTGGTGCATGTTTCGGCAAGTCGATCGTACCATCTTCTGCTTTGTTAAGAAAATATCGGTTTTTTCGTTGACAGCGGTTTTCCGGGCTGCTAGGTTCGATTTCCGCCTGGGAAGGAGATCCAGGAAATTGCAATCGGATGGTTTCTTGTCAAAGTCTTTGCTGCCAATCGCAAATATCGGTTTCTCGTGTTCACGACGGCAGCGGTCTTCCCAGGTCATGGTAGATGGAGTTTGGTTTCTCGGCGCGGCGTCGGGAATTTTCGCCAAGGACCGTATGGATAAAGGCAGGGTACCATGAACGCACAGGTCATCCCAAGAAAACGTACATCCAACGAAGGCTATGCAGAGTCCCTTGAAGCTTTGATGCTGCGCCGCCTTGGAGGGCGTGTTCGGGATTTGCGCGTGGTCGTCACGGACCACGGCATCACCTTGCAAGGGCGGGCATTCACCTATCATGCCAAGCAGCTTGCACAACATGCAGCCATGGAGATCTCAGGACTGCCTGTCGTGTCGAACGACATCGAAGTTTGCTAGAAAAACAGCCGTTTCGCGCGAAACCCACAGGCCAAAAACCTGTGGGTTTCGTATTGGTATCGGTGGCTGGCTTGGCTTGTTGGTCAACTTGTAGCAGGAGATGCGTGCAATGTCCGATACGCTTAAGATTCGCTGCCGTGAAAACGGTCCCTTTGTTGTGCAAACTCCCGTCGAGATTCTCGACCATTTGGGCAATGCCTTTGAAATCCCGGCTGGGAAAGACGCTGTCGCCCTCTGTCGATGTGGGCACTCGAAAAACAAGCCGTTTTGCGATGGCTCCCACAAGACCGTTGGCTTCCAAGCCAGCGAAACCGCAGCGAAGAAAGAGACCACGTGAGCCGGTCCTTTTTCCCTTCTGTTCTTTCCTGTCTTTTTCTTCCATCCGGCGCAAACGGACCGGCCGTCTCGGCCGTATTATTGTTAGCGAACCTTGAAGGGCCGGCTCTCCCCGGCCCTTGACAGTCGGTTCCAGCCGATGTTACGTTGACGATAAGCTTTGCCAGGAAACTCTGGCGCTTTTGCTGTGCCGCCGAAAATGCCAAAAAGCGCATTTCAACCGGCACTTTGCCTGACACGTCCATTAGCAACGTCGGCCGGCGGGAAAACGGGGAGAAAGAATGGCAAAGAAAAAACAACCCAAAGCGATCGGCGCATGGGGGATCGAAGTCGGACAATGCGCTTTTAAGGCATTGCGCCTGGAGAAAGTCGAAGACCGCATCACCGCCACCGCTTTTGATTACATCGAATACCCCAAGATTTTGAACCAGCCGGACGCCGATCCGGACCAACTCACTCGCGAAGCGCTGCTGAAGTTCCTCGAACGCAACAACATACGCGGCGACACGGTTGTTTTGGGTGTTCCGGGACAAAGCGGCCTCGCCCGGTTCGTCAAGTTGCCTCCCGTCGAGGAGAAGAAGATTGCCGATATCATCCGCTTTGAAGCCAAACAACAGATCCCGTTTCCGCTCGATGAGGTGATCTGGGATTACCAGAAGATCGGCTCCGGGGTGGTGACCGAAGACGGCTTTGCCATGGAGACCGAAATCGGTTTGTTCGCCATGAAGCGCGACATGATCCAGCGCTTTCTGCAACAATTCAACGAAGTCGATGCCGAGGTGCATATCGTGCAGATGGCGCCGCTGGCATTGTGCAATTTCATTGCCTATTCTTGTCTCGGCAAGAGGAACGGCGCCTCTGGGGAACCGAACGAGAAGTCGACGGCCATTAAGAGTTCCCCCGGGAAATCCGACAAAAAACGCTGCGTCGTGGCACTCGATATCGGCACCGACAATTCCAATCTGGTCATCACTGATGGGGAAGGGATTATCTGGCAGCGTGCGATTCCCAAAGGCGGCAACCATTTCACCCGCGCTCTGACAAAGGAACTGAAGCTGACATTCGCCAAGGCCGAGCACGTCAAGAAAAACGCGACCAAATCACCCGACCTTCGGCGCATTTTGATGGCCCTGCGACCGGAATTGAACGAGTTCGTCACCGAAGTCCAGCGTTCATTGGGTTATTTTGCCAATACGCATCGCGACGCTCATGTTGAATACATGGTGGGTCTGGGGAACGCGTTCCGCCTGCCGGGTTTGCAGAAATACCTGTCGGAAAAGCTCAAGCTCGATGTTCGCCGACTGACCAAAATCGAAGGGCTTGAGGGTGACGGCGTCGTCAATGCTCCGACGTTTGTGAACAATGTCATGGGCTTTGGTACCGTCTACGGTCTGGCTTTGCAGGGGCTTGGCGTCTCCCTTTTGACGACCAATCTGTTGCCCGAAGAAATCAAGACCGAACGCATGATCCGGGCGAAAAAACCGTGGGTCGCTGCTACCGCGGCAGCGATCCTCTTCGGTTGCGTCGGCACCCTCGCCGGCTACGCGATCCAATACAACGCCGTTGCGGGTAGTGCTGTCGAAGACGCCGCCAACAAAGCTAAGGCCTTCAACCAAAAAGTCAAAACGCAAGAAACCAACTTTCAGGCTGAAAACCGCAAAGTGCAAGCAAACCAGGAAGCCATCGAGTGGTTGACCGCCGGGCAGTACGAACGGTTGAACTGGATTTTGCTCAACAAATATATCGATGACTGCCTGCCTGTTCCCGCTTTGCGGATCGACGGCACGTTTCAAGGCTTGGAAGGCAATATCGTCAAGCTCGTCGACATCGACGGCAAAGAACGTCAGAAGGCGCTCGATGCTTCGACCCATGTCCTGGTGAACAATCGCTTCGTGGACGCGAGACAATTGAAGCCCGGAACCCATATCGCCATCGTCTATCAAACGGATCCGGGCACGCTCGGTTACTGGAAAAAACCAGAGGCGAAGCAGGCTTACCTGAGCTATTGGGAAAAGCAAAGCGGGCAGTCAGCGAAAACCAGCGGCGACGAAGAAGGCATTCAAGATCGCATCCAGGTCAATATCACAGCGATGTTGCCCCTCTTCTGCAACGATCTGGCCACTTATCTGAACAACTTGAAGCAAAGGCAAAAGGATGAGGTATGGATGCCGAAGACCATCTACATCGACGGCAAAGCCGTTGCGAATCCCGATCTGACGACGCCGCCGAAAGCAAAGAGCGGCTGGGTGGTGGAGTTGCGCGGCTACACTTACCACCGCGACGGTTATCGGTTTGTCATGGCCACACTTGTCGAGAATCTGGCGAGTAAAGCGCGGACCAGGTTGCCAGCGTCGGCTGGGAGCCAAGGGACAGTCCCGCAGCAGCCGGCCGCGCCCGGGGCCGTGCCTTCTCCGCAGCCACAACCCCAACCAAAACCCAACAACGACGCCAAGAACAACAACAACAAAGAGAAGCCGACACAATCGCAGGAAGAGCGCGATTTTCAGAAGGTGATCGCCGACCGAATCAGCCACGTTACTCTTTACAGGTACATCGTCGCTGCC
Source organism: Gemmatales bacterium (assembly GCA_026004675.1). Lineage (GTDB taxonomy): Bacteria > Planctomycetota > Planctomycetia > Gemmatales > Gemmataceae > BPJP01. The sequence goes on along the minus strand of BPJP01000009.1, from coordinate 32,377 downwards.
GATCCTGATCGGAGCAAGTTTTTCCTGATCAACAACACCTATCTGCCGGAGTTGCTTGGCAACACGACTCCGTCCCCATGGACGCCTTTGGGCAGCGTCGGCAACGTCGTGGGCGACAAGAATGATCAGAATGAAATAACGGCACCCAGGACTGGAACCAACAATAACAACGACAACGGGCAGAACACCCCTCAGCCTGCTCAAGAAACAAAAGGGATTCCTCGAACGGAATTTGTGATCCATTTTATTTGGGATGAACCGGTGCAATTCGGCTACGGCAAGAACAACGCGGACGCCGGGACGACCGTTCGGCAACCCAGCCAGTTCGGCCCGCAAGTCCCCAGCGAGTTTGGGCAACAGCCGGTCGGACCGAACCAGCCGCCGTTCCCGGGTCAACCGCCGCCGCCCGTGCCGAGAAATCCCGGTACGCGATGAACGGTGTCTCTTGACCTGAAAGACGTGAAAGAAGACATGGCATAACACCTACGATGCAGGTATCAGCATGAAGATCGACAAGGAAACCCTGATCAAAAATCATTTCTGGATTCTCACTGCCCTTTTCATGCCATTGGCTCTGGTGATGCTTCTTGTCATGTGGACCACCGTTGCCGGTGAAGTTGCCAGCAAGAAGAACAAGCTCGATGAGATAAAGGGCACCTTGAAAAGAAATGCCCATCCCCAGGTCAAGAACCCCCATTGGGTGAATGTCCTTAAAGAAAAACAGCGGGAGCTGACGGAGCAAAAACTGAAAGCCTGGCGCACCATGTACGAGGGCCAAAAGGATGTGATGACTTGGCCTGCGGAGCTGAAAGACAGGTTCCGCGACTTGGACATGAAGCGCTTCGGAGAGCAACTATCGGTCGACTTCCGCGATGCCTATGTCAATCGTGACGCTTGCTACCGCAAACAAGTCGATGAGCTCGTCAAGATCGTCCAACCAGTTGACGAAAAGGGCGAGGGCGTCGTGCAATTCCGTGGAGGTTGGGATCAAGTCATCCGATACGTCAGCCGATGGTACAACCCGAAAGCGGGCACCACGGCTCCCACAACGGAAGAGGTTTGGCTCGCTCAGGAGGACCTGTGGGTCCAGCGCGAATTGCTTCGAGCAGTACGCGAGGCGAACGATTTTACTGCTGAGTTAAAAAAAGCTCCCGAACCGCCCAAGCAACCGGGCGAAACCGATCACCAGATTTTCTACAATGCTCGTTGGAAACTCGAATTGGTCCTCACTCCCAAGGAACTTCGTTGGAAGATCACGAATCGGAGCAATCGCCAGCAGTTGCTCGGCATCCATTTCGCCATCCACTTCGACAACAGTGTGCATAACTTGTTCGTCGACGGAGAACCTCTAGCGCCTTACAGTTCGACGGAAGGAAAAGAGAAAGCACCCGTCGCCCTGGCGCGCTTCAAGGCGGTCGAACAAGTCTTGACTTGGCGCGACGCACCGGTCAAGCGGATCGACACGATCCATCTCGCAGTCAATTCGAATCGCTGTGCAACGATGGCGTTCCAAGGGTTGAGTGGCACCGATGACGGGACGACGACAGGCGCGCAGCCCATGCAGCCCGTCGGCCCAGGTTTTCCACAAGGGCAACCTGTTCAACCGGGGACGCAACCCCCCTTGGGCGGCAAAGTCCCGATGGATGAGCAAGAAACCGGAGTCGGCGGCCAGCCCACGTCCAGCGCCCAGGCCAAGGACATTCTGCGAAACCGGTACATCACCGTGAACGATCAGGTTCGGCAGATGGCTGTCGGCATGGTGCTGATTGTGGACCAGGCACACGTGCAGGATGTCCTGACGGCTCTGGCCAATTCGCCAATGAGGATGCAAATCGCCCAGGTGCATTGGCGACTGTATCGTGGCTCGATCCAGCCATCCGTTGCCGAAACCAAACCCGAACAACCCAAAGGTCCGCCCGTGGGTGCTCAACCTCCTCCGCCACCGCCGCCAGTGCGAGGGCAAAACCTGCCAGTCGAACAACCAGGAAGCGGGGACGCCTCCGCCGGTGGCGCTCCTGCTTATAACCTGGTAGAACTTTCTGTTTATGGTATTGTGTCCCTGTACCAAAAACCCCCAGACGCGAATGAACAGAATCGGTCTGGTTCCACCGTCAACCGAAAACGATAAGCCGGCATAAAGGGGAAGACCAATGGCGCTGAAAGACTTCGACTTCCGAAAGTTTCTCTTCGAAAAAGGCGAAAGGCTGGCATTGGTGGCCGGCGGCGCGTTCGCGATTTTTTTGGTCGTCTTTGGCGTCGTGTTGAAAGGACTAGGGGGCTACAGCGCCTCTGCCACCGCTTCGGAATTGATGCGGATGACCGACCAGGGCGAACAGTACTACCAGACCAGCCGTCCTGATCCCGGGCTGAAAATCATCGACGAAAAATACAAGAAAGCCGGCACGCTTCCCCCGCTCGACCCTGTCGCATTCGCCTTTGTCAGGCCCCTGTTTTCGCTCAGTGCTTTGGATGACAACAAATGGCGGGTTCCTGAAATCCTCGTGCCGGATGAATTCCAGGTCGACTTGATGCGTGTGCTGTTCCGCAGCTACATCTTTTCGGAACAAAATGGCAAACTGCATGTGATGTACCTTGAACCCAAATCCGGCCAAACCAGCAACAACTCCGCCAACAACCCCCAAATGCAGTTGTTGATGAAGCAACGGCAGGCATACATCAACATGTTGATGCAGCGAGGCCTCTTGCGTCCCGGTCCGAGCACCCTGTTCGGCATTCCTGGGCGCGGTGATGGCGGCCAACCCCCAATCGGTCAACCCGGTCAACCCGGACAACCGGGCCAACCTGGACAACCCAAACAAGAAATCCCCGAATACAACTCCCGCTTTGTGCCGGTGGAACTGCTTGCAAAAGGAGAAAGCATACAGGGAATTCCCGCAGAAACCGTTATCCCCTCTCGCGTTGTCCTGATACAAGCTGCCTTTCCCTTCCGACGCGAGCTGGAAGCATTCCGGAAAGCTCTGCGTTATGAAACCGTCGAGGAGATGGAGCGGGATGCGATTTTTGAATTTGCGGGACTCGACGTGGAACGCCGGACGATTCGCGGCAATGGCTCAGCCAGCGAGTGGAAGCCGGTCGACATCGTCAACAGCGTTCGCAGTCTTCTGACTTTCGGTGTCCACGAAGAAAACCCGACACTCAAACAATACGGCATCATCTGGGATCAGGATCGCCTGGTTGTGCCTCGCCCGCTGTTGGCGCGTGACCGGCCCGAATTGGCACAAGCCGGTCTCGCCGATAAGTACCCAGAACCAGATCCTGTTCGCCTCAAGAGCATCCATGATTCCATTCTCGATATGCAAAAAAGGTTGGGGGAGGGCCAATTCAAACCAGTCAAATCGGTCAAAACGCGTTTCGACGGCGATTTTGACATTTTCCAACTCGGCGGCCAGAACCGCCAAGGCGAAATCGGACAGCCTGCCATTCCGCCACAGGGCGAAGGACCTCGCCAGGGAAACCTCGGCCAGAACCAGCGAATCGTTCCCGAAAAATGCCTCGTCCGGTTTCTCGATATCAATGTTCCTCCGGGCTTTACCTACGAATACCGCATCCGCATTCGCATGTACAACCCTCTATACAAACGCGAAGACAAAGCGATTTCGAAAAATTTGACCGTCAACAAAGAGATTGCCAGCGACTGGGCAGTGGTTCCCCAACGTGTCAACGTCGGCGACGAATTGAAGTATTATGCGCTCGGCGATCCTATCGATAAAACGCTCAGACTAGCGGTTAATCCCGATCGGACCTGGGTGCAGATTCATCGCTGGGTCGAGAATGTCGACTTGCAAGGGGTTCGTTATCCAGTCGGCGATTGGTCGGTCGCCGAACAGGTACCGGTGGTGCGCGGCGAATATATTGGCAGCCTGGTCGATGTCCCGTTGCCGATCTGGTGGCCGAAGCTCAATTCCTTCCGCTTCGCCACAGCACCGGAAGAATTCTATCGGTCCAAGCTGGGCGTCATGAAACGACAACGCAATGGCGTGCCTGTCGATTTCGCTACGTCTGATATTCTCGTCGATTTCGAAGGGGGCAGACAGGAATCGCCGATAGTGAAACTCCGTGGACGACAAACCAGGATTCGCGACGAAAGCGGCTACGAGTTGCTCATTCTCGATAGTAATGGGAGATTGCTTGTTCGCCGGAGTATTGATGACCGCGCCGACCCTTCCCGCATAGAGCGCGTAGAAACGTGGAAAAAATGGATCAACGTCGTCAAACAGCTGGTCGAAAAGATGGGCCAGCAGCCAGACGAGTTATTCAACAAGAATAGATAGCAATAGATTACTCGCCGGTCCGACAAGCCCGAAGCACGATTGCCCGCGACAGAGTCGGCGCTCTGCGGCTATCGGGACTTCACTAACGCTGAGACCATCATGGATCGCCGTACGTTTTTCCGAACCTGTGCCGCGACAGCCCTTGCCAGTCAGCCTTTGAGGGGGCTTGGTGCCGCCGGGGATGCTGTGCCATTCAAGTTTGCTATCTGCAACGAAACCTTCGGCAAATGGGAGTTCGAGAAAGCCTTCGCTTTCGCCGCCAAAGAAGGCTACAAAGGAATCGAAATCGCTCCCTTTACCGTCGCGGATTACGTGACCGACGTTCCAGCCAAGAAGCGGGCTGGAATCCGCCGATTAGCGGAAAAAGAAGGGCTGGAAATTGTCGGGCTGCATTGGTTGCTTGCGCGTACCAAAGGGCTTCATCTCACCAGCCCTGACAAAGCCGTGCGTCAAGCGACTGCCAGATACCTCGCGGAACTAGCCCGATTCAATGCCGATCTTGGCGGCAAATTGCTCGTCTTCGGTTCGCCGAAACAAAGAAACCTGCCGAAAGATGTGACACGCGAAAAAGGATTGCAGTATGCTGCCGAAGTCGTCCGCGAAGTGCTTCCCGTTCTGGAAAAAACGGACGTGACTTTGGCGTTCGAACCGCTGTCGCCGCGAACGACGAATTTTCTGCGCACCGCCAAAGAAGCCGTCGAACTGATCAAGATCGTCGATGCGCCGCGGTGTCGGCTGATTCTGGATTGTCTGGCCATGTCGTCGGAAAAGACGCCGATCCCCGAATTGATTCGCACCTATCGCCATTACCTGGTGCATTTTCACGCCAACGATCCCAACAGCCGGGGACCTGGCATGGGCGAACTCGACTTTGTGCCGATTTTCCGGGCCTTGCGCGACATCCGCTACCAGGGCTGGATTTCAGTCGAGGTCTTTGACTATAGCCCAGGGCCCGAACGGCTGGCACGCGATAGCATCCGCTATATGAAAAAATGTGCTGCCAGGAATTGAACGACAATTAAAGCAGCGAGCGCCGCAGCATCAGTGCAAGCAGCGAGCGTCGCGCTGGCGCTGCGAGGTTCGCTGTGGCTGTGTCGGCGCCGAATTCCTCACCGCGGAGAACGAGGAGGAGCGACTCTCTCATTCTTGGCCTCAACCGAAGAAGCGGTCCCAATCGAGATAGAGGACGAAGAGCATCAAACAGACAATGAAGGCGAGTCCGAGATAGGTAGCGGCGACGCGGACTTCAGCGGAAGCCGGTTTGCCACGGATTTTTTCATAAATCAGAAATACCATATGCCCGCCATCGAGAACAGGAATGGGCAAGAAGTTGACCACAGCGAGATTGACGCTGATGATGCCCAAGAAGAGGATGAACTGGTATATGTTTTCGCCGGCGAGACTGAAGGCGGCGGCGCCGATCGTACCCGGTCCGCCGAGGTTGTCAACGGCCAGCCGTCCAGTAAAGAGGTTGTAAATGACCTGATAGATCTGCACGATGAAGCCGACGGTACTTTCGATGCCCATGCTTAAGGCCTGGCCGAAATTCTCTGCTTTTTCGAGGCGGTAATCGGGGATCAGGAGGAAGCCACGCTCTGGGACAGGCCAGGTTCGATCTTCCTCGCCCTCGAGTATGTAGGCCTTCTCTTCACCGTTGACACGAATGCCAATCTTGTGGAAATCGAGGTCGTTGGAGATGACCGAGCTGACGCGAGCCCAGGAGTTTTCTTTCAATGTCCGCCATCGTCCTGGCTTGGGCGGATCGGCAGCATTTTTTTCTGGAACGAAATACTGGATTTCCGTGACGATATCGCCTGCTTTCAGTCCCTGCTTTGCCGCCTGCGATCCAGGTTCGACGGCTGCGATCGTCGTTTTGATGGCATAGGCAAGCCCCAATCCTGGGATTGGCTGAGGCGATTGAGCGCGTATTGGTCTTTGGTGGTCGAATCGCCAGCGATCATCCCACGGGATCGTGATCGCGACCAACTCCTTTTCATCATCCCGACGTACGCGGATCGTTACTTCCCGTGACTGGCGATTGTTCAGCGCCCACTGTTCGAGTTCGAATGGCAGGCGTTCGGGGTCGAGCACTTTGGCGTCGGTGTCATTTCCTGGATCGAGGAGCCAACGTATGGTTCGGCCTTCATCGGTCGAGACGCTGACTTCTTCGATTCGATCGCCGATCTGAACGCCCGCCTTTCGAGCAGGTTGGCGGATTGCCTGGACGGCACCCATTTGCATGCGCAAGCCATAACGCCAGCGGAAAGCAGGCGGCACGGTGATGTCGACCTGTCGGGCGTCGTCGCCGCGTTCGACGCGGATGATGACTTTTTTGCCGGCGAGTTGGATCATACGGCGGCGAAAGGCGAAATAGTCGTACTTCTTTCCTTCCGGATCGCGCGGATCGATGGGGAGCGTGGTGACGAATTCGGGCCGGGCGGCGTCTTCGGCAGTGCCGACTTTTTCTGGGTCGGACGTGGCGACGATACGGTCGTCGAATTCAAAAGGCGGCTCGGCACGGGCGGCTGCGCTCTGGTAAAGGACGGGGAGTTCGCGACTGCGCTGTTCGCGTTTCGGTAAAAGTTTCAGCATTGGCGGCGGTGCGATGCCGATCAAAGGTCGAGACTCGTCCGGGTCTTTTCTCGGTTCGACTTCGACGCGGCTCCAGTTCTCTTCGGGGGTTTCCGGCTCGCTGTAAACGAAGATGAGTTTTTCCCCCTCGCGCGAGGTCATCACTTCGCTGCGCAGGTCGTTAAAGTATGGGCTTTTCTCCGTGCCGATCTGATGGATGACGCTGCCGCTGCGCAACGGGATTTCCCAGGCAACCGAGCCGGGATCGATGATATCGATGACAGCCGGCATCCGCTGTGCTCCCCTCGTCATGTAGACGAAGACGAAGCAGAGCAGGCCGAAAATGATGTTCATGATGACGCCGGCGGAAATGATCCACATTCTCTGTCCCACCGGCTTGTTCTTGAAGGAGCGAGGGTTGTCATCAGCTTCCGGGTTTTCTTCGTCCTCCTCTCCTTCGCCCACCATCTTGACGTAGCCCCCCAGAGGAATGACGGCAATCATGTAGCGTGTTTCGCCTTTCTGGAACACGCAGCCGGGGATAGGTGGACCGAAGCCGATGCTGAAAGCGGTGACCTCGACATCGCACCACTTGGCGACGGCGAAGTGCCCCAGTTCGTGAACGAAGATGATGAACCCTAGCCCGGCAATGGCCTTAAACAGGTTCCAATAATCGTAAAGGTCCCATCCTTGCGCCTGTAAATAAGCGAACAGAGCGACGAAAATGAGCAGGATCGGTCCGTTGCGAACGAGCCAGGACCGATCGGGAAGATGTTCGCTTCCGGAAAACCTGTGGTCAGGATCTATGTTGTCGTTTCGATTAACGTGGTCTGCCAACGGGCTACCTCCCTCCGCGCCCGGCGATCAACTTCGATCAGTTCTCTCAAAGTGGGCCGAGGACTATAGTGATGATTTTCCAAAACGGCACGGCAAACACGAGGGATGTCGAGGAAGGGCAACTCCCCCGCGAGGAATCGGCTGACAGCAGCCTCGTTGGCCGCGTTCAGCACCGCACCGCACGTCCCGCCGTGCCGCGCTACCTCATATCCTAATTGTAAAGCAGGAAACGTCTCATGGTCCGGTTCTTCAAAATGCCAGGTTCCCAGCTGCCGCCAGTCGATCCTTCGAGCCGGTCCAGGCAGGCGTTCGGGATACGTCAGGGCATACTGGATTGGCAGGCGCATATCCGGTGGAGAAAGCTGGGCCAGGACCGAGCCATCCTTGAATTCCACGAACGAATGCACCACCGACTCCGGGTGGATGACGACTTCGATCTGTTCCGGTTCCAATCCGAAAAGCCATCGGGCTTCGACCACTTCCAGCGCCTTGTTCATGAGCGTAGCCGAGTCGACCGTGATCTTTGGTCCCATCCGCCATGTCGGATGCCGTAACGCCTCTTCCGGTCCGACGTGGACAAGATTTTTTTTCGATTTTCCCCGGAAAGGCCCGCCGCTGGCAGTGAGGACGACGCGTTCGACTTCGTGCCGGTGGCCGCTTCGCATCGCTTGGAAGATGGCGCTGTGTTCGCTATCCACGGGCAAGACGGTAGCGCCTCGTTGGTCGGCCAAGGCCATCACCAACGGTCCCGCCATGACGAGAGTCTCCTTATTGGCGACGGCGACGGTTTTGCCGCTTTCCAACGCCAACCACGTTCCCCGCAAGCCGGCCGACCCCACGATCGCCGTCACCACCACGTCCACGTCAGGATCGGTGACCATTTTAGCGATGCCATCTTCGCCGATCAGGAACTCGGTGGCCGGGTCCAGTTGGCGACGATCGACCTGGTCGGCCACTTTCGGATCGGTAACGGCGACCCAGCGGGGTTGATGCCGTCTTGCCTGATCGAACAAGTCACGCCATCGACTATGGGCGCTCAAGCCGACAGCTTGCAACCGGTCGGGCAAATGGGCGATCACGTCGAGACAACTTTGCCCGATCGAACCAGTCGATCCCAGCACCACAACGCGACGGCGCTCGGCAAGTTGGTCGTTCACGGCATGCTCCCTGTAAAAGACACAAACGCCGGTAGAAGTTTGCCGGCGTCCGTCGTCCAGCCGTCCGCTGGCCGGTCCACGCGGGCATTTTAGACCGGATGATAGAAGGCAGGCAAGTTGTGTTTGCCTTTGAGAACCCATGGTCTATTCTCGCGTTCTCGAAGAGAGGCGCGACGATAGCAGTCGTCGGCGTTTCAAGCCGATCGTGGGAAAAGAAAATCGGAGTCAGCCCTTGCAAAGATCGCAGCTGCCGCGTAGAGTAGGAGAAACGAAAATTGCGGAGAACTAGATGGCGAACCTGCTGCTACTTTTGGGCCTTTTGCTTACCCTCGGGTAGGGTGGTCCCAGGTTTGCTGTCAGCGAGAAGCAACGAGAAAAGACATCGGCCCTGGGACGACAAGGTTCCAGGGTTTTTTCTTTTGTCGTGCGCGATTGAGTGGAGTGCAAAATGAGCGACCGCCTGATTATTTTCGACACGACTTTGCGAGATGGCGAGCAATCCCCCGGCGCCAGCATGAATTTGCCGGAAAAACTCGAAATCGCTCATGCGTTGAAGGAGTTGGGAGTCGACATTATCGAAGCCGGTTTTCCGATTGCCTCGCCAGGTGATTTCGAAGCGGTTCAGGCGATCGCCCGGCAAGTGGAAGGGCCGACGATTTGTGGATTGGCTCGGTGCAACGCGGCCGACATCGATCGGGCGTGGGAAGCAGTGAGGGACGCCGCCAAGCCGAGGATTCACGTCTTTTTGGCGACCAGTGCGATCCATCGGGAATTCAAGCTGAAGATGGCCAAGGAAGAAATCGTTCGCCGGGCCGTCGAGGGAGTCAAGCGGGCAAAGGACTATTGCGAGGACGTGGAGTTTTCGCCGGAAGACGCCGCCCGCACGGAGTTGGACTTTTTGGCGGAGGTCGTGGAAAAGGTTGTCGAGGCCGGCGCCACGACGGTCAACATACCTGATACCGTCGGCTATGCCGTCCCGGAGCAATATGCCGCCGCCATTCGCCATTTGAGGTCCACGGTACGCGGCATCGATAAAATCGTTCTCAGCGTCCATTGCCATAACGACCTGGGGCTGGCGGTTGCCAACAGCCTGGCGGCTCTCAAAGAGGGAGCCAGGCAGGTGGAGTGCACCATCAACGGCTTGGGCGAACGCGCAGGCAATTGCGCGCTTGAAGAAGTGGTCATGGCCGTCAAAACCCGCGGCGATTATTTCGGTCTGGAGACCACCATCAATACCAGGCGTCTCCATCCCACTAGCCGACTGGTGTCGCGCATCACCGGTATTCAGGTCCAGCGTAACAAGGCGATCGTTGGCCGAAATGCCTTCGCCCATGAAGCAGGAATCCACCAGGACGGCATCCTCAAAGAGCGCACCACTTATGAGATCATGCGTCCAGAAGACGTCGGCTTCACCTCGACCGAATTGGTTCTGGGCAAGCATAGCGGCAGGCACGCCTTGCGCGAACGTGTCCAGGCTTTAGGGTTTCATCTCAACGACGAACAATTGCAACGGGTTTTCGAAGGATTCAAAGCGTTGGCTGACCGCAAGAAGGAGATCTACGATGCGGATATCGAAGCCCTGGCGGAAGCCGAGATCAATAGTGGTCCTGCCTTGTGGACGCTGGAAAGCTTTCATACCAGCGCTGGCACCGGAACCATTCCCGCCGCTGCCGTCTGCTTGAAACATAACGATGGTCGAAAACTCCAGGAAGCAGCTTGTGGTGACGGACCGATCGATGCCGTTTTCCAGACCATCGAAAGGATAACGGGGATCGATGTCGAGCTGCGCGACTATCGCGTCCGCAGCGTGAGCACGGGTGAAGACGCCCAGGGGGAAGCGCAGGTGGAAGTACGCTACCAGGGCAAAACACTTCATGGTCGAGGCGTCAGCACGGATATCATCGAGGCCAGCGCCTTGGCTTTTCTTCAAGTGATCAATCGCATCGCCCTTCGACAGCAAAACGGAGTGGGAAGCGACGCCGATACCAAGATGGCGACCGTGCCTACTTGATGATGATTAGTCTCGCTTTAAGGAGCAAACATGGGAGCGAATCGAGCCGGCATTCGTGCCAGGCAAAAAGCCAAACGCCGACGCCGCGAACAAGAGCGACTGGCCAAACGCGCCGCCGACAAACAAACCACCAAGAAAGACAGCGGCAGCGCCAGTTGAACGTTTTGGGGCGTCCGGCTGTGATAGAGCCCACCCTGAGTCGACCGCTTGGGGCGTGCTCGTGGACGAGCGCGTCGCAAGCGGACTCTTTTCCGCCAGGCGATTTCACGCTGGGGCAAGGTGATTGCTTCTTGCCAACGCCGGGGTCTCTGCCTATCCTGCAAGCGCACCGTCTGTAAGGCTATCCAGTGAGGAGCGATCATGGCCAGCGACAAGAAAATTCGAGTTGCCATCGTCGGATTGGGTTTCGGTGCCGAATTCATTCCGATCTACCAGAATCATCCCAACGCGGAGATGTACGCGATTTGCCGACGTTCCAGGAAGGAACTGGATGAATGCGGCGAGAAATTCGGGGTCAAGGTCCGCTACACTGATTTCAACGAACTGATCAAGGACCCGAACGTGGATGCGGTGCACATCAATTCGCCGATTCCCGATCATGCAGCGCAATCCTTGGCTGCCTTGCGCGCGGGCAAACATGTCGCTTGCACGGTACCGATGGCCACGACCATCGAAGAATGCAAAGCGATCGTCGAAGAGCAGCGCCGCAGCGGCAAGGTCTACATGATGATGGAGACGGTCGTTTACAGCCGGGAGTTCCTCTACGTCAAAGAACTGGCAGATAGAGGGGAATTGGGCCGGATCCAGTTCCTTCGCGGCAGCCATCAGCAGGACATGGAAGGCTGGCCGGATTACTGGCCGGGCTTGCCTCCCATGCATTACGCCACGCATTGCGTCAGTCCGTGTTTGGCGCTGCTTGAAAAACATGCTGAGAGCGTCGTCTGTCATGGCTCAGGGAGAATACGCGATGAATTGATGTCGCGCTACAACAGCCCGTTCGCCGTTGAGACAGCCACTTTCAAAATCAAGGATTCCGACGTGGTGGCGGAAGTGACGCGCAGCCTGTTCGACACGGCCCGCCAATACCGCGAGAGCTTTGACGTTTACGGCAGCAAAAAGTCTTTCGAATGGCAACAGATTGCCGACGAAGACCCGGTTATCCACACGCGCGGGCTACCCGAGCCGGAGATTCCCAAGCGCGTCAAGGTTCCGGACTACGCCCATTTGCTTCCCGAGCCTATCCGCAAATTCACCGGGTCGGTTCAGGATCCGGAGCACCTTTCGTTTGTCCAAGGCGGAGGTCATGGCGGCTCTCATCCACACCTGGCCCACAATTGGCTGCTGGCCATTCTGGGCGAAAAACCTCCCATGCCCGACGCCGAAACTTCCGCCAATTGGACCATGGTCGGCATCTGCGCCCACGAATCGGCCATGAAAGGGGGCGAACGAATCGTCATCCCAACCTTCTGATGGCGAAACCGTAACCGCGTCTGGAAACAAAATAGCCACAAGGCTGCGACGGCCCGCGAAAACCAGCGAAAATCGCAGGCTTTTTGCGCAGCGGATTCTGGCACGCCCTTTGCTCATGCGATTTCAGCGAAGGAAAGGAGATAAGGAGGGGAAAGCCCTTGACCGACATTCCACATCAGGAAGACGAAACGACGCGCAAGGTGAAACTGGCAGCGGAAACGCTGCTCCAGTTGGCGCACAAGAAACAACGCTCGGCTGCCTGGGGGCAGGTTTCCCTTCGCTTATTCTGGGAGAATGGCAACCTCAAGTTGGTGGAGATCAGCGACACGACGACCATCAAAGACCTGAATAAGAAATAAACAAATACCATCAACCTGTTCCTCCAGAGCATCACGAAAAACGGAGCCTGGACGCAGTCTCTCATGCTGTGTTCAGGCTTTTTTTGTTGGCGACGGCGATCGACCCCGTGGGAGTCTAACATGCGAAACCAACGTCCGATTGTTGTGGTGGATGTCGACCGTATTTATAGCGAAGACGAGAACAAACGACTGAGGCGGGTCATTCCAGCGTGGATCATCAGCTGCTGTATCAATTGTGCCGTCATCGCCTCGCTGTTCTTGATCAACTTTTCTCAGGCGGAAGACGCGGAAACCGAAGTCGCCATTTTTGAGACTGTCGTCGAAGACAACAGCAAGCCGCCAAACCTGGAGAACGATGAGATCGGCCTCGATCCCGATGTGCAGACGAACTATAACGTGGACCGCATCGAGGAGATCAGCGTGCCGGGACCGGTCAACGCGATGGAAGACGTTGGTATTGTTGGAGCGGACCCTGGCATGCCGAAGACGCTGCCGCCGCCACCTGGGCTATCAGGCGGTTCAGGCGGAGGGGTGGATGACCCCAACCGCGTCGGACGAGGCGGCTTGATTGGTGGCCCAGGAGGTTATGGGGGGACATGGGTTTCAGGGAGCGTTCTCGGGGCGTAGTGGAGCCACAAGGCAAAAGATGCTTATTGAAGGAGGAGGGAACGCGGCGTCGGAAGCAGCAGTCGCACGTGGTCTGAAATGGCTGGCGAGGCACCAGGCACCTGATGGGAGATGGTCGTTGAACGATTTTGCCCAGCACGGCCGTTGCAATTGCACGGGCCCGGGGAGCTCGCACTGCGACGTTGCCGCCACTGCCTTCGGCTTGTTGCCGATGCTCGGTGCAGGCCAGACCCACAAAGGCGGCGCGGACAAAGGAAACCTCTACACCAAGACGGTAGAAAACGGCCTGAAATTTCTTCTGCTACAGCAGGCACGTAATGGTGCCTTCGATCCGAACCACCACCACGAAATGTATGCCCACGGATTGGCGACCATTGCTGTGTGTGAAGCCTATGGCATGACATCCGATCCGGCTTTGCGTTATTCAGCGCAGCGGGCACTCAACTATATCGTTCAGGCGCAGACGCCGATCGGCGGGTGGGATTACCGCCCGCAAAAGAAGCCGATCTACGATGGTTCGATCACGGCCTGGCAGTTGATGGCGCTGAAAAGCGGGCAGATGGCCGGCCTGACCGTCCCCATCGAAACCCTGAAGCGGGCGATGAAAGCTCTGGATGAAGCAGCCACCTCGGACGGAGGCCGCTACGGCTACCGCAGCCGACACCCGGAAAACGGTTTTCGACCTGGCACGACCGCCGGGGGCCTGATGTGTCGGCTCTACCTGGGCTGGGGACCGCGCAATCCCGGATTGCTCAGCGGACTCAGGTATCTCCGCAGTTACGGTCCGAGAACGAACAACATGTATTACAGCTATTACGCTTGCCAGGTCATGCACAATATCGGTGGCGCGTACTGGAAGGAATGGAACCCGAAAATGCGCGACGGTCTGATCGCCGCCCAGGACAAAGGAGAGAAAAACCCCCACCAGGCAGGCAGCTGGTATGACCCCAGCGACCATATCTCGAGCGGGAAAGGGGGACGCGTCATGCAAACGTCTTTATCTCTTTTCGCCTTGGAAGTGTACTATCGCCACTTGCCGCTCTATCAACGAATCTCCGAAGACAAAGAGTTGACGCAACGATAGGAATTCCGATGACTGCTGATCGCACACGAAGTGGGGCTGCGAGAAGGGTGCGCGCGCGTTCGTTCGCCAGTGGTTCAAAGACCACTATCCTGCCGCCGTGGCTTCTTTGCCTGGCGGGACAAATCCTTCTGCTGTACATCGCGGCCGCCATCTACGTCCACGATGTCGTATCGATCGATCAGTTCGAGCCAACGCCGCAACCGGCTCGAATGATTCAACAGGCAGGGCACCGTCTCGTCTCCTCCACACCCGCGTTCGAGTTGATGTTTTTCGACCACCGACGGCCTGTTCGGTTGGGTTTTCATGTTACCATCGACGGCATACCCGTCCGCGATATCTGGAACGCATACTTCGACCGACTGCTGGCCTGCCTCGATTTGGACGGAAATCGCGCGCTGGACAGGAAAGAAATATCACGCGTTCCAGCGTCGCTGTTGAGTCGTCCCGTCTGGGCGTTCGTGTTCACCGACTCCAGCCAGTTCTGCGATTTCGACGCGATCGATCGTGCTCCACGTGACGGTCGAGTTTCGCGCGAAGAATTGCTCCTTCATTCGCTGAAAGGGGGCACCTTTCCAGTCCAAGTTCTCGCTGGCCGATCACCCGAATGGTCGGAGCAGCTCAGCGCTGCACTCTTCGAGCTTTTGGATCAAGACCAGGATGGCAATTTGTCGCAAGCCGATTGCGTTCGACTAACGGCCGGGCTGGCACGATGCAATCACAATCAAGATGGTTTGCTTTCTCCTGAAGAAGTGGCTGGGCAGACGGGTCCGTTATACCCACTGGGCAATCGCGAATTCGCGCAGACGTCTCGCTTCGCCTTTCTGCCTTCAGGAAGCATAAACGAGCAGATGATCGAGCAGCTCATGCATCGGTATGACAAGAACCGAAACGATCGTCTGTCAAGAGGCGAAGTGGGTCTGCCGGCGGAGCTTTTCGATTCCTTGGATGCCGACCGCAATGGCGAATGGAGTGCCGGTGAACTTCGGCAATGGCAGCAGCCCGATTACGTGGTCGAGGTCGAACTTCGCACTGATCCGTGGAAGAAGCTGACGACAAGGATGCGGCCGTCGAAGAAGACAGAAACAAGAGAATTCGCAGTATCGACTGGGCTTGCCGGGATTCCGACCCTGCGTACCCCCACCTGTCTGGTTGATTTGAAGGCGATGCATGGCCGATTGCAAGCGGTTTTCGAGGCAAGCAACCGGCTTGCCGTTGCCACGTTTTTGGAAACGGATGCGGACAGTGACGGCGTTTTGGATCGCCGTGACATCCGTTCGTCAAAGAATTTTGCTGCCCTGGCCCCGATTCTGGACAAGAACTGGGATGGAAAAGTCAGCATAGCAGAGTTCGATTCCTTTGTCGCCTTGCAACGCGAGGCGGTTCGTGGCCATGTCGTGTTGACCATACTCGATTTGCAACGAGGCCTGTTTCAACTTCTCGATCGGGATCGCGATTCTCTGCTGAGCACGCAGGAACTGAGCGGGGCGTGGACGGTCCTTGCCGCCTGGGACGAAAACGGCGACGGTGTCGTCAGCAAGAACGAATTGCCCCAGCAATATCATGTGACTGTGAGTCAGGGACAGCCTTGGCGGCCATAAACGAAAAACCGGCGACAGGAAACCCTATCGGCCGGTCTGGAATGAGAACCGCAAGCAGCGAGGCGAAAGCGGACTTCCGCCTCGCGGTTGCCATTGGGGAATCAATAAGACAGCTGGTAGTTCACCCGAAAGTCGATGCCGGGTGAATCGACGCCGCTGCCGTGGATTCGATAATGCTGGTCGAAAATGTTGTACAGGCCGAGCGTCAACTGGCCGTACTGGCGGGCATCGATACCGCAACGCAGATTGACCGTTTGCCAGGCCGGCGTGCCGCCGACAGGGATCCGGATATCGTTCCGGTCGCCGGGGCTAAGCCGGGTTTGTTTGCCCATCATTTCGGTCCAACCTTCGATATACAGGCCGATGCGAGGTGTTTGACCAGCCCAGCGGCCGCCTACGGCGAGGTAAGCAGGGTTGACACGGGTAAGCGGGGACCCGAGTGTCGTGTCATTGCCATAGGTGTGGCTACCCGCGGTGAACAGCGAGAAGTTGTCGGTCACAAACCACGCGCCTTCGATTTCAGTACCGCGAAGATAGCCTTTCGTGTTCGCGCGGACATTGGATCCGTTGGTGGGAACACGGACGATCTGCACGGGGTTTTCCGAATAGAACCAAACGGCGGACCCGACAAAACGCCGACCGCGGAATTTCAATCCCGTTTCATAGTTGATGGTACGTTCCGGCGAAAGGGTGACGGCGCCAAAATCCTGCCCCTGGCTGGTAGCACGGTCGCTCGTCGCCAGGTCGTCCAGATTCGGAGCGCGGAAACCTTCGCTGATGCTGGCTACCCAGTTGATGTTGTCGGTCAACACGACGACTGAGCCGAATTCCGCTGACCAATCCTGGAAATTGCGATCGAGGAGGAAGGGGGTATCGGTACCAACACCGACAAAGCCTTCGGCATTGATGTTCGTGTAACGGATACCACCGTTGAGAAACCACCAATCGGTAACTTCCTGGCGGTCCGTAACGAAGATACCGAACTGATCGTAGATGCCATTGGGTGGCAAACTCGGCGTAATAAACGAGACCGGGCCGCCGTTGGTGTTGCGAAACCGCGATGCGTACACCGAATCATGGATAAAGGTCGTGCCATAGGCCAGTGTGTTGTACGGCGTCACGAAGGTATAACCCCGGATGTCGACATAGCCATTGATGACGCGTTCGAAGCGGTCCGTCAAACGCATCCGATCGGCACGTCGGTTATCGAATTCAGTGCGACCTTCGCGGCGCTGTTGCAAAGCCAGGGTGACGGTGATGGCGTTGATCAACCCAGGGGTATCGTCGAAACCTTGAAGCCGAACGTAGCCGAAGTCGCGGTTTTGATGGAAGAACGTCGGCCGATTCGTGAAACGTGTCGGATCGATAAGAGGCGTCGGAAAGCGGTCGGTTCGTGGCACGCTGGGCTGAAGCAGGTGCTGGTAATCGAAGGTGACGGTCCAGATGTCGGTCGCCAGCCAGTCGAGGCGAACGTCAGCGGCTCGTTGGCTGTAGCTGACGATATCGTTGGCGAAATCGATTCCCTGTCCGGCATGGACGGCACCGAGATTGAAATAGCTGCCTCCACCGTACCAGCCGAAGTTCAAGAAATTACCCTGAAAATCGACACGGTTATAGGGACTTTCCAAAGCCGTGCTGAAATTGGTGATGATGTTGCCGCCAAAATCCATCGTTTGGCTGAAGTCTTTGCGGCTTTTGGTGATGATGTTGACGACGCCGCCGACTGCGCCAGAGCCGTACAAAACGCTCGCCGGACCACGAATCACTTCGATCCGTTCGATGATGCCGGGATCGATCGTGTTCAGGTATTGGACGTTGCCAAACCGCCAGCCGGCGTCATTGATGGGAATGCCATCGACCATGATCAGGTTCTGGTTGCCGTTTCGGCCACGCAGGATGACCGAACCGCCGCCAGCGTTCGTTCGCTGGATCAACAAACCAGGGATGCCCTGGAACAGAAAAGGCGTGGTGCCTGCCGTCCGCTCGTTGATGCGGGTTTGGTCGATTTCCGTCAACGAGCGAGGCGTATAAAATCCATCGACCGGAGCACCCGTGACGGTCGGCGTAACGTAGTTAAACTGATTGAACGGCGACCCTTGGTAGTCGAATGGGGAAGCGCCGGTTGTGGGCGTCAGGTAATTTGGTGTCGGCGGTGGTGGCGGAAATGGAGGCGGCTGGTCGATCGGCGGAGCGGTCACATCGACCCCTTTTTTGTCGATCGGCGGTGCGGTTACGTCCACTCCTTTCTTGTCTTTCTCTTGACTGCTGGCAAAGCCTGCCAAAAGCGCCACGGCGCAGAGGCCGACCACCCAACGTACGCACTGGGTCTTCATTTTTTCCTCCCACGACTGTAAACGTTATCATTCTGGACAAAGACCTGTCGGGTGGCGCTGTCCGTAGAACAGTTATCGAGCAAACTGGCCCGTTTATTCAAAACTGCCGGCTTTGGCGAACATGAAAAGGCAGGTACCGCTCTGCAGAAACGGACCAATTTGCCGGATTTGCCAAACCGTGTTACGCGTGAGTTGAGAAAGCTACGAACGCTTTGAAAAGCGGCAGACGGCTGTTGATGACGTGTCCAAAAAAAAACGGCGTCTGCCAAATCGACTGCGATTTGGAAAACGCCGCTGCTTCGGGACGCAACCCGAGCCTCTTCTGTTCCGGCCCCGAAGGCAATGGATGCTTGACGGAGCACCACTCTTCATGGAGCAAAGCACGTGCCAAGGAATTAGAAGTTGCCGACATCGCGAATTCCGCGGTTTTTTGCGGATTGGGAGCCGTTGCGACGCGGTACGACAAGATAACTTTGAAGTAATTGTTACAATTCATTGCATTTTTTCCGCGACCAGAAAGAGCCGGACATCCATCACATTGGTCTCAGTCAGCCCGGTCCTGATCAGATCGCCGGTAGCTTGGAAAAAATGGTAGGCGTCGTTACGGTCGAGGAAAGCCTGTGGCTCGAGGCGAAGCGAAGCAGCGGTCTGGAGTGTGCGCGCATCGGCACAGGCGCCGGCAGCATCTGTCGGGCCATCTTCGCCATCAGTGCCAGCCGACAAAATCGCAATGTTTTCGAAATGGCCTTGTTTAAGATAGTGCAATGCAGCAAGGACGAACTCCTGGTTTCGGCCTCCCAGTCCATGATCCCTGGCCAGCGTTACGGTGGTTTCGCCGCCTATCAAAAGGCACGCTGGGGGAGGAATCGGGGTGTGAGTCGCTTGGATGCTGCGTGCCACTCCCGCCATGGCGACGGCTACCTGGCGAGTTTCTCCTTCGACGAACGACCCGAGGTTGACAACGGCATAGCCCAATTCTTTGGCCTTGGCCTCAGCCGCACAAAGGGCCGTGCCGTTGTTGGCGATAATGTGATTCCTAACGTTGGCAGGCAACGATTTGAGCGTTTCTGGGGACCTGGCCAGCGATGCCTAGCTGCAAATACCTGATAACGGAATCTGGTGCCTGTTCAAGCAAATCGTATTTTTCCAAAACCGCCATTGCGTCGGCGAACGTGGTTGGATCAGCCGCAGTCGGACCGGAAGCAATCACGTCGAGCGGATCGCCGATTACGTCGGAAATAATCAAGCTCAACCAGGGAACGTCCCTGAAAACCACGAACGAACTGACCTCCCTTGACACGTGAAAGATGTTTTGCGGACGGCGTTCATCTCGTTGATGGTCGCACCACAGCGATGCAGCAGGCGGGAGATTTCTTGCTTTTCCTCAAGTGTCACGCCGTCCACTGGTGCCGGCATCAAGGCCCCGAGCCGCCGCCGGACAAGAGACAGACAACCACATCGTCGCTTCCGGCGCTTCGGACAAGGCCCAGCATCCTCTCGACCCCAGCGACACCGTCGACGGTTGGTTGGTTGCTGGCCGCCGGCCGAGCCCCATGCAGTTCGATCCGCCGTAAAGGACGAACCAATTCATTGGGAACGTTGACGACCCCTTCGACGCGAGACAACAAGTCGCCGGGAAGCGCCCCATTCGAAGGCAGAACTCATGGCGGCGCCAGCTTTGCCGGCACCGACGACAAGAATACGACTGGCGGCTTGCAAAGTCTCTTGCCAGGCTAACTCCGGATCGGCCAGTGCCTTGAGAATGAGATCGTCCGCCCGAACGGCGGTTAAAGCCGCCTCGAAGATGGACCGGGCGTCGCGGCGTAAACGATCGGGAGACTTCATAATGGAGCGATGTTCAATGTGCGAAGCAGATCAAGGACGATTCCAGATTGGGTTGCGCCGATGAAGCCGCCGATTCCGCCCGCCAGTCCTCCGATCTTGGCGCCAGTCGCTTCACCGGGAGTCCCCGATGACTTGCCGACCTCCCCGATAATGCTGCCGCCAATCAGCCCCAAGATAGCGCCGGCGATGACGCCCATCACAACCTGGTTCGATGGGGTCGCAGACTGGGCTACGTAAATCGACCCCATCGCACCGCCCATAAGTCCTAGAGCGAGACCGACTATTGCCGCCAGAAACTTGCCCATGCCTCACCCCCTGCTCAAGACGGGTCTTTTGAATTATAGCATGAACAGGGCCAATAAGCCGATTCGAGCCGCTGTAACGATCTTCATTCTTTCAACCAGCGGGCGAATCGACCGCTGGGTTCAACGCGTCCGCAAGCGAGCGAGCGAACGAACCGATTGCCTGGGCGACTTGTTCAACAGGACACGTCGCAGCTTGTTCGATCAACCGAACGATGGCGCTGCCAACAATGATACCATCGGCAATACTGCGCAATTGCTCGGCGTGTTCCGGTTTGCTGATACCGAATCCCACACAGAGCGGCAAATCGGTTTGTTGTCGCAGCCAGGCAAGTTGCTCTACCAACTCGGTGGGGAGAGTCGCTCGTGCGCCGGTGATGCCAGTCACACTGACGCAATAAAGGAAACCGCTGGAGGCTTGGGCGATACGCCGGGCCCGCTCACGAGGGGTCGTCGGCGTCACGAGTTGGATGATTTTGAAATCCCGCTTGCGTGCCTGACGGCAAAGTTCGTCCGACTCTTCCACGGGAAGGTCAGGCACGATCGCGCCGCTGAGACCGCTTTTTTGTGCCTGTTCGACGAAACTGGCAATTCCCCGGCGATAGACAAGGGTATAAGAAACCATCCCGATAAGAGGAATGCGGTTCGCTTGAACATTGGGCAGCTCGGCAAGGTGCGAGATGCAGGCGAAAACATCATCAATGCGCAACCCGTGCGACAGCGCACGGGCATAGGATGCTTGAATCACGGCGCCGTCGGCGATCGGATCGCTGTAAGGGAAGCCGACTTCAATCAAATCCGCGCCATGGTCTACCAGCGACGCCACGAACTGTTTCGTGGCATCGGAATCAGGGTCGCCAGCCGTGACGAACGGAATGAAAGCCTTTCGTCCTCTTCGGCGGAGGTCATCGAATCGTGCATCAATGGCATTCATGTGGATATACTTTAGCAGATTCGCGGTCGATGTGTCGTCGATCCTTCAAGCCGCCAAATATTTTCAAAAATACGTCAAGTCGGCGGAGTTTACCGGACGATAAAGGGAGATGACAGGTTATTGTTGTTGCCGAGCCCCGCAGCAGGCACGGTGCGCGCCGAGAACGAACGTCGACGTGGAGGGTAGTTACCCATGTTTCGTTGGCTACGATGCCCCGGCAACTGTTGGATTCTTCTCGCAGCGGTTCTCCTGGCCGCATCCTCCCTCCGCGCTCAGACTCCCGACGACACGACTTTTACCAGACAAAGAATGTTTCGCATCCCGTTCCAAACGGAAAATGGTGCGCGCCCGTCTCAAAGAAGTGCAACTGTACGTATCGATCGACCAGGGCGCGACCTGGCGTTTCCACGCCAGCGCCAAACCGGATAAAGGGTTTTTCACTTTTTCCGCCCCCAATGACGGCTTGTATTGGTTCACTGTGCGCACCATCGATGTCGATAATCGTGTCTTTCCACTGTCGATCGATAACTCCCCTCCCGGGCTGAAAGTGATTGTCGATACTCGGGCTCCCGACATTCAGATTCGCTCACTGGGACGAAACGCGGATGCGGCGGAAATCGAATGGGATGTTCGCGATGCGAATCTAGACGAGTCAAGCATACGGGTGGATTACCGCAGTCAACGAGGGGGGGCAGTGGCTTCCTCTCAGTATTCCGCCGCAGGCTTTCGGTCGGCATCGCTGGCGTCCCCAGTTCGCTGGACCGATAGAAGTTCGCTTGAGTGCAGCCGACCGCGCCGGCAATCTGGACGAGGCCACCATCGTCGTCGCCGATCAAGCCGAGGTGACTACTGCACAACCCAGGCCAAGGACCGATGGCCCCGCCAACGTTCGTCTGGTTAACAGCAAACGGATCAAGCTCGATTACAAGGTTGAAGAGGTCGGCCGTTCGGGGATTTCCGTTGTCGAACTTTGGCTCACGCGCGACGGCCGAAACTGGCAAAAATTCAGCGAAGACAGGTCGGCCAAGTCACCTTATGTGATCGACGTTCCTGGTGAAGGGCTTTATGGCTTCACCCTCGTGGTCCAAAGTGGCGTCGGTTTGAGCGACAGCCCGCCACAGGTCGGCGATAAACCGCAAGTGTGGGTTGAGGTCGATCTGACGAAGCCCGACGTTCGCCTGAAAGGAATTGAAGTGGGGCGAGGCTATGACGCCGGAAATCTGACGATCAACTGGAGTGCCAGCGATAAAAACCTGGCAGAACGCCCGATTCGCCTCACTTATGCTGAAAAACCGGACGACAATAATTGGAAACTGATCGCCGAGAATCTCGAAAACACAGGCCGATATGTGTGGCGCATGCCTGTCGATGTGCCCTATCGCTTCTATGTGCGTGTCGAAGCCGCCGACCGTGCTGGGAACATCGGCGTCGCCGAAACGACGCAATCGATCATTGTCGACCTTGCTAAACCAAAGGGGATCATCGTCGACGTCGCTCCAGGGCAATAAAGTCTGATGCTTGTCTTGCAACTCGCTTACGACTCGAGTGCCTGTCGCAAATCCTCCTGCAAGTCGGCAACGTCCTCGATGCCCACACTCAATCGGAGCAGGGCATCATCAATCCCGCGCTTTTCTCGGATTTCTGCCGGGATGCTCGCGTGGGTCATGGTCGCCGGATGGCCTATCAGCGATTCCACCCCGCCAAGGCTTTCTGCGAGGCTGAACAAGCGAGTTCGACTTACTACTCGTAATGCGGCTTCTTTTCCCCCTTTGATCCGAACGCTGATCATTCCGCCGAAGCCCTTCATCTGACGCCGGGCAACGTCATGTCCGGGATGGTCTTTCAAGCCGGGGGTAATAGACGTGTTCGACTGCCGGATGCCCCGACAGCCAGCGAGCCAGCTGTTCCGCGTTCTGGCAATGGCGTTCCATTCGCACCGTCAGCGTTTTCAAACCGCGCAGCGTCAACCAGGCATCGAATGGTCCGGGGATGGCACCGGCGGCGTTCTGGTAAAAGGCGATTGGTTCCAGCAATCGTTTCGAACCGATCACGGCGCCGCCCACGACGTCGGAGTGTCCTCCCAAATACTTGGTCGTGCTGTGAACGACGATGTCGGCACCAAGGCGAATTGGCCGTTGCAAATAGGGGGAAGCGAACGTGTTGTCCACCGCCAATATGGCCCCATGTTCGTGTGCCAGTTCAGCGATAGCGGCGATGTCCACGATCTGCAACAATGGATTGGTCGGCGTTTCGATCCAGACGAGCCTGGTTTTCGGCGTGAGAATCTTTTTGAAGCCGTCCGGACTCGGGTCTTCCGTGTAGTGGGCATTCAAACCCCATTGGCGAAACACACGTTCCAACAGGCGATAGGTTCCGCCGTACAAGTCGGCGGAGGCAGCTACTTCGTCGCCTGGTTGGAGCGTTGCCAAAACAGCCGTCGTCGCGGCGGAACCCGAGGCAAATGCCAGTCCCCTCTCCCCTTCTTCCAGCGATGCCAGACAAGTTTCCAATGCCGTCCGTGTTGGATTCCCCGTGCGCGAATACTCGTAACCTTTGTGTTTTCCTGGCGCTTCCTGCGTGAAGGTGGAAGTAGCATAGATCGGCACCACAGTGGCTCCCGTAGCGGGATCTGCCTGCTGGCCAACATGAATAGCGCGTGTTGAAAACTGCATTCTATGCTCCATGACGACGACCTCCGGTCGAACGATTTCTGCCACTTGTTTTCATCGTGGCGGCGAAAAAGCCGGCCCGCCGCGTTTCCTGTTTTTGAACCAGCCACTAGGCTCAATTTTTCCGAAACCAACGCCGATGATGGGGGAAGAATTCAGTTGTTTCGATGCCGTGCCGATGTCGACGTGTGCTTTAATCCCGCCCGGCAAATCTGCACTCCTAAACGTATAAGGCTTCCAAGAACGACCCCGAGGATACCGTGACGAAATCGCTGATTGAATGCGAAAAAACTGGAAAATGCGATTGCCAAAGCGGACCAATGCTACTTGCGGATGTTGGCGACCAGGCACGGTTCTGCCGCCCGACAGATGCTTTACGCCCAAGCACGCGAGGCTCTCGTCGATGCGATCGACCTTGCGGTTGGCCAGCGCGACCGCGAAACGACCGGTTGGCTTTATCGTAGGCTCATGTTCATGGAGGCAGTTTTCAAGCTGCCTCGCAGTAGCAGTGTCTGAATTGCCGATCCTTTTGACCAGGTCGCTTATGACGTGGACCGCAAACCGCTTGTGATCACCGACTTCGGGCGCATTGGGATTGGTGTCCGGTCCGAAATAGCGGAGCGTAACCAGAGGCTCGCTCCCGGTATTGTCGAAGACGATTCCTTGTCGCGCCGCCTCGTACGTGACAAAAACTTCGTCTTCGGTCAATTCGCCGAAACGAATCATGGCGGGCGTCTGCAAACGGGTCTTGCCGATCCAGCCGCTTCCTTGAACGGTGATCAACCCGTACGCGCCATTGTCACGGATGACGGTTTTGACGCCTGGCTGGATGGTCAATTCCTTTGCCGAAAACAGTTCTTCTCCGTTGATTTTGCCGTAAACAACCCAGCGGTCGACCCAGCCTTCGCTGCGGGTATCGGCGACGTCGATCGGTTCGAGATAGTGGTGATCTTTGAAATTCGGATCGACGTTGCCTTCCCAGTCAAGTTGGTCGACCAGGTATTCCAGATCGTGGTGTTTGTCGGGTGGCACATCTTTGACGAGGAGGCTCCAGGGAACTTCGCGCCCTTCGACCATGGACTGATACATGGCAAAGACGTCCGACCCCCATTGCGGTTCGTAGGTGACCAGGGAGCCAGGAGCATGAAGGATACAGGGAGGCACCAGCCAGCCGGTTCCAGGCTGGAGGCGGTAAGCTTTGCTGTAATTGAGGATGCCATTATCTCCCTGATTCCAGCGGGCGAGACAGTCGATGATGTCTTGCTTGGTGGTTCCCGGCTCCAGGCCGAAAAATGTGTAGGGAAAATTATTGCCGACTGCATTCAATTGCGGGGGAAAATAATACGAT
Organism: Gemmatales bacterium; assembly: GCA_026004675.1. Lineage (GTDB taxonomy): Bacteria > Planctomycetota > Planctomycetia > Gemmatales > Gemmataceae > BPJP01. The sequence goes on along the minus strand of BPJP01000009.1, from coordinate 6,940 downwards.
TCGGGTTTGCCTTGTTGGCCGACCAGGGCGGCTTGAGCATTGTTCTGGTGCATGTGATGCGGAATCGGCCCAAGGTTGTCGAAGAACTTGCTGTAAACGGGCCAACGATGATAGCGTTCCCATAGGGAAGGACCAATGATCGTCGGTCCTTCCAGTGCGATGGCCTCGCGCAGTGTGAAAACGCGTTTGCCTTCGTGAACGACATAGCTCAGACCTTCATCTTCGGGAGCCCCCTCATTGGCAGCGGGTGTTGTGGAACCGAACCAGCGTTCGTCGATTCCGCCACGATGGGCGCCCAGAGCGTAGAGATCTTGCGGCGCCAATTTCAAACGTTTGCCTGGCATCAGGAACGATCGGGGAACCCAGGTCGGCGCTAAACGGAGAATACCGGCACTGGCCTCGATGACTTGGCGAACCAGCGACGCAAGACCGCGCGGCGAACTTTGCGTTCTTGGAGCGGCAGCCGACCTGGCACTTGCAGTTTTTCCGGATGGTTTTCGGGTAGCGGATTTCGCCGCAGATTTGGAAGATCCTTTTTTTGCTTTGGGGGTCGCCACTTTTTTGGCCATTCGTGATTACTCCGTTTCGATTTCCCAAGGCGCCATCGTTGATAACTGTGCGTCCGTGGCAGCCTGCCACGTCTGCCAATTTACGAAGGTATGATAAAGTTCTTGACTACCTGATCATCAGGCGACAGGCAAGGAGAAAAGCGTCGAGATGCAACAAATTCCTCACCGTGTGATGTCGACAGAAATGCAGTAGCGGCAGGATCGTTTCCACCATAACTATTGGGATGACAAAAGGTTAAGCTTTATTCTGCCGCCACTCTCAAGGGCAGACGCCCCTCGACGCGGCAAGGGGAATCGCTAGGATGAACTCGGTGCGTTCTGCGTTTCTTATTCCTTTTCGAGGATCATGACGTGGCAACCGGCAAATCGACCCGCGAAGCATTCGGGCTGGCCCTGGCCGAATTGGGAGCCGAGCTGAACGACATCGTCGTCGTCGATGGCGATGTGCACAATTCGACGCGCACGGAGCATTTCGCCAAAAGATTCCCTGATCGGTTTTTCAACGTGGGGATCGCGGAATCGAACATGGTGGGAGTCGCGGCAGGGTTGGCCAGTTCGGGTAAGCGTGCCTGGCTGGCAAGTTTTGCCTGTTTTGTGATGTGCAATGCTTATGATCAACTCCGGATGTCCGTTGCTTTTCCCTGCCTGGATGTAAAAGTCGTGGGCACGCATGCGGGCATCAGCATTGGGGAAGACGGCCCATCGCAAATGGGCATTGAAGATGTTTCCCTGGCTTGTTCTCTTCCGAATTTCACAGTGGTTGTGCCTGCGGACGAGCCATCGATGACGTGTGCCGTGCGCGCGATCGCCAAGTTGAAAACTCCCGCGTATCTGCGCGCTGGCCGTCCCAACGTGCCGATCGTTTATGAAAATGGCTGCGACATCCAGATCGGCAAGGCCAACCAGCTCCGCGACGGCAAGGACGTGACCATCATCGCCAATGGGTTGATGGTGTCGGCAGCGCTGGCCGCTGCTGACCAGCTCGCGAGCGAAGGTATCCAAGCTCGGGTTCTGGATATGCATACTGTCAAGCCGATCGATGAAGCGGCCATCGCCTCTGCCGCTGCCGACACCGGCAAAATCGTTGTCGCCGAAGAGCATTTATTACACGGCGGTCTGGGCAGTGCTGTCGCCATGGCTGTCGTCAAGCAGAAACCCGTGCCAATGCGCTTTGTCGGCCTGAACGACTGCTTTGCGGAATCTGGACCTCCGGAAGGGCTGTTGCAAAAATACGGCCTGACCGCCGCCGATATCGTCCGTGCAGCCAAAGAATTGATATAGCAGCGGCTGCCTCCATCGGTTGCTTTCACGAGAAGTACGCAAAACCCAATTGCTGCAACGGAACAGTTTCGATGCGCTTCACAAAAATGCAAGGCGCCGGCAACGATTACGTTTATGTCGATTGCTTTATCCAGCCGGTTCCCAACGATGCACCTGCTCTTAGTCGAGCCATAAGCGATCGGCATTTTGGCGTCGGCGCGGATGGCCTGATTCTCATTTGCCCCTCAGACAGGGCCGATGCCCGCATGAGAATGTTCAACGCCGACGGCAGTGAAGCGGAAATGTGCGGCAACGGCATTCGCTGCGTCGCCAAATACGTTTACGAGCACGGCATAGCTCGAAAACCGGAACTTACGATCGAAACAGGGCGGGGACTCTTGACGCTGCACTTGCACATTCGCGAAGGCCGCGTGGAACGAGTTTCGGTTGACATGGGAGAACCGATCCTCGAAGCCGACCGCATCCCAACTGCCTTAACGGGTAACCCGCCAGTCGATGTTCCCCTGAAGGTTGCGGATCACCAGCTCGAGGCGACGTGCATTTCGATGGGCAATCCTCATTGCGTCGTTTTCGTTGATGAACCGACGGATGAACGGGTCCTCGTGATCGGTCCGCAAATCGAGCGCCACGAGGCGTTTCCTCGCCGAACCAACGTGGAGTTCGTCCAGGTTTTATCGCGGAACGAAGTCCGTTTACGGGTGTGGGAGCGAGGTTCCGGTGAAACGTTGGCATGTGGTACGGGGGCGTGTGCCGTCGTTGTCGCCGGCGTGCTGAGCGGTAGAACAGATCGGCGTGTTCTCGCCCATTTGCCGGGGGGCGACCTCGAACTGCATTGGCGCGAGGACGACCATCACGTTATGATGACCGGACCGGCCGTCGAAGTCTTTACCGGAGAATGGCCGGATTCGAATACGTGACAATTTCCACGGTCTGGTTTCGTGGTTCATTGGGCAAGGACGCCTGCTATGAAGCTCCGCCATCCTGTCTTGATCAAAATCGTGGCTTTCTTCGGCGCTTGGATCATTCGCTTATGGATGAGGACGTTGCGCTATCGCTATTGGCCCTTGGGGATCAACGTGGATCCGCGTCTCGAACCCAAACAGCGCTATCTGTACGCGTTTTGGCATGAAAACATGCTGTTGCCTGCTTATTGCTACGGCCGCCCCGATATCTATATCTTGATCAGTCAACATGCTGATGGCGAGTTGATCGCGGAAATCTGTCGCCATCTGCGTTTCCGCTTGATCCGTGGATCGACGACCAGGGGAGGCGCTAAAGCGGTTCGACATATGCTCGAGGCAGGCAAAGACGCTCATTTGGCCATCACGCCAGACGGGCCGCGCGGCCCGCGGCGAACGGTTCAGCCTGGCTTGATCTATGTCGCGTCGAAGACAGGGCTGCCGATCATTGCTGCTGGCATGGCTTATCGAAAAGCGTGGCGACTCAACAGCTGGGATCGCTTTGCTGTTCCCAAGCCGTGGACAACCGCTGCGGTCGTCACCCTGGATCCCATCCCCATCCCACCCGACCTGACCGGTGAGCAGCTTGAGCATTATCGCCGACAGGTTGAACAAGCCATGCACCATGCCTCGGAATTAGCTGAACGCTACGCTTCCGGTGACATTGAACCGTGCCGACTGGCTGCTTGATAGTGGCTTCGAGCTAGACGACCCGGTTTCGCGGCCGACCTTCCAAGTAGGCGATGACGTTGTCCACCGCACCTTGGTTGAGCAAATCACGTCCTTCCACGGTGTCATCCGCGTTGTGCGGAGTCAAAACGACTTGCGAACAAGACAAAAGAGGATGGTTGTCATCGATCGGCTCGACTTCGTAAACATCGACACCGGCACCGGCGATGCGCCCCTCATTGATGGCATCCGCCAATGCCTGATAATCGACGACGGCGCCACGAGCCGTGTTGACCAGGATGGCGTTGGGTTTCATCATAGCGATTTCTTTTTTGCCGATCAGGCCGCGCGATTGTTCCGTCAGCTTGACGTGAACACTGACGACATCCGAAGTTTTGAGGAGTTCTTCAAGTGAGACGAAATGGACACCCATTTCGCGGGCACGTAGTTCCGTGGGATGAAATGTCCAGGCAATGGCGTGCATACCGATGGCTCTGGCCAGGCGAGCTTTCTCGACAGCGATGCTTCCCGCCCCGACGAGGCCAATCGTCCTGCCACGCAAATACAGATTCGGGCGGACTGTCCAGCGTCCGGCTTTCAATTCGTTCGTCTGGAACCAGGCCTGACGAGCCACGGCCAGCATCAGAGCCAGACTGTGCTCGGCGACGATACCTGCCGTTGCGCCGGGAATGTTGCAAACAATGATGCCCCGTTGTTGGCAGTATTCCAGATCGAAGGCGTCTGTGCCGATGCCACAAGTGGTGATCATCTTCAATTTGGGCAATTGCTTCAGCACGTCCGCAGGCCAACGGACATTCCCTCGCGAATTCAGCAGCACCTCGGCATCTCTGGCCCGTCGAACCTTCTCTTCATCGGATAACGGCCGATCACTGTAAAGCTCGACCTCGGCATATTCCTTCAATCGGGACAAATGCGGTGAACCTTGAAGTTGCGGCGGGTGATCCGCTGGAATCACGACTTTGACGTTGGTTTTCGGCATGACAATACTACCCGTGGCAAAGGAAGGAGCTTACAAGGTGGTAACCGGATCCTTTTCCTTGGCGCTGGCCCACACAGCGACAGCCGGAAATCGCTGTTGCAAGCGGCTGGCCAATTCTTCCACTCCGCAACGTTCGGTGGCATAGTGCCCAGGAAGGATCAAAGAGAATTCGTTCGCTTGGGCGGCAAGGAAGTCGTGGAACTTCGCTTCTCCGGTGACGAGGACGTCGGCCCCAGAGGACAACGCCGTCGAAAGAAAACTCGCACCGGAGCCGCAAACGACGGCGACTCGTTTGATCTGTCGTTCGGGGGAACCGACGATCTGAACTTGCTGGGCACGAAGAGCCTTTTTCGTTTTACGAGCCAGCTCAGCCAGCGATGTCGGGCGTTCGAGGCAGCCGACTCGTCCTTCGCCCGTCTTGTTTTCGGGCCTCAGCGGATACACGTCATAGGCGGGTTCTTCATATGAATGGGCCTGGCGAAGAGCTGACACGACAGCATCGACCATCTTTTCGGGACAGACGACTTCCAGACGCCATTCATTGACTTCCTCCCGCTGTCCCTTTTTACCAATAGTAGGGTTGGCGGCATCGGAGCCGAAGAACGTGCCGACGCCGGCCAGACGAAAGCTGCACTGACTGTATTCGCCGATGTTTCCCGCTCCCGCGGCAAAGAGGGCATCGCTCACCTTGCCGAGGTCGTCGTCAGGGACGAAGGTTACGACTTTGCAGTTCCTGTCGCCTGGCCGACGACGCAAGGGAACCACGTCGGATAAACCAAGCTTTCGAACGATGAGATCATTGATGCCACCGTCGGCGTTATCGAAAGCCGTATGCGGACTGTAGACCGAGACACCAGCGCGGGCCAGGGACAAGAGCATCTTGCCCTCGGTGCTTCCGGTCGTTAGCCGTTGCACCGGACGAAACAGAATCGGATGGTGCGAGACGATCAGGTCGGCTTTCTGTTCGACTGCTTCGGCGACACTTTCGGGGGTGACCGTCAGGCACGTCATTATGCGTTTGACCTTCGCTCTGGAATCGCCGAGCAGAAGGCCGACGTTATCGCCTTCCGACGCCAAACGTAATGGGATGATCTCTTCGAGATGATCGATGATGGTTTGAACGGTAATCATGGCGGAAAGAAGATGCCGAGCTTGTGGTCCCTGTGGACCGTTTTATTGGGCAAGAGGAGAATTGAAAGGAGTTGCGCGGGATTGAAGTTGAAACCGACCGTTGGTATGCCGTTGCCGCAGCTAGCGCTTGTCGATTTTATCCGGATGCAGTTGCCGATTGAAAATCAACGGATCGAAGGGATCGAGGGGGACTTGTTGTTCGAGCGGTGCGCTTTCGCTTTTGGAAACGGAAGGAGTTGGTAATCTCAGTTCGATTGGTTTGCGAACGCTGCCAGGGTCGTTTTCTTTAGTGACCATGGGCTGTGGGGGTTTTCCTGGCGTTGCGAAATCGCCGACCTGCGCTGGCGTGGGTTTCCTGGCGACGTTCGGGGATGTCGAGAAGATGTCTTCCCGTTGCGCCACGCCGGTGGTGTCGGAATGGCGATCGACGGCCCACAGCGAACGATAGGACGACTTGAGCGCGGAGAGATTGCGCGCTGGCTTTGAGAGCGGGGTTTGGCTCACGGCAGCTGGAGCGTTCTTGCGGGCGTTGTTCGCCAGCATCCGTACCCAATGTTTGAGTTTGTCATACGCTACGGTTTGCCTGCCTTCGAGCGGCGGCCTGCTGATGCCGCCGTGCACGCCGATCGCTTTGGTCAACAGCGGGCTGCGTTCCCAATCAGCGATATTGACCAGCCCTACCGCCGCCGCCAGGTTCGCACGGCTTTTTCTGCTGTGAATCGATCGTTCGCCAAAAGCGCGTTCGAGGTTGAAGCCAGGGGTTTTATTGCCGACGTGGCAGCGGGCACAGGCGTTCATCAAAACCGGCTGAACCTGATGAACGAAAGTGGTCAAGGCATCGAGGGTCAACGTGCCTTCAATGGCATTCGATTCGACAGCAGGCGTCGGTTCGGAAACACTGGATTCGGTATCTTTTTCATTCAAGCGGTTTTCAAAAGCACGAATGAGACGGATCGTCTCGGCATGTTCGGGTCGGATGGCCAAAGCGGCTTTCAGTTCCGCCAGTCCTTCTCGATCCAGACCATGCAGACGACACCAGTGAGCCAGGCGTAATCGTTCGTCGGGGTCGTCGAGGTTGGCTTCCTTGCGTAACGCCTGAAATGCTTCGGCGCGGTTCTGGCACAAGCGAAGCACCTGGGAGCCGGGAATGACGCTTTCGCCGGTCCGCCTCCGAATACGGAAACGGTCGCCGTCTCGGGTGATGTCCCCTTCCAGAAGTCGGCGATTTTTGAGCAAGAGCACCTTGCCCCGGCTGTGCAAGTTGTCGTCGCCGGCGCAGATAGTGCCGGCCGCCAGAAGCCCCGCGGCAAGAGCGATAACGTAATGTGTCG
>BPJP01000008.1 GCA_026004675.1 Gemmatales bacterium | reverse complement strand
AAAGCGCCGGCCTTGATGAGCTTTTCGATTGCCGCCGATGTCACCATTTTGACGTCAACGCGTTCGCAGAAATCGTAAAAGTCGCGGAAAGGCCCTTTTTCGTTGCGGGCACGAACGATTTCCTCGGCAGCGCTCCGCCCCAAACCTTTGATGGCCCGCAAACAAAGAGAATCGCACCGTCGGCGACAGTGAAATCGGCTTCGCCGGCATTGACGTTCGGCGGCTTGACCTCGATACCAAGCCGGCGAGCGTCGTCGATGTGTTGAACCATGATGTCGCGCTTGTTGCCGTCTTCGATTTCACTCGACAAAAGGGCGGCCATGAATTCAGCGGTGTAATGAGCTTTGAGATAGGCCGTCTGATAGCCAATACGGGCATAAGCAGCACTATGCGATTTGTTGAAGCCATAGCCGCCGAAATGAACGATCAGGTCGAAGATTTCGCGTGCTGTCGTCTCGTCGAGACCGCGCTTTTGGGCACCGGCGATGAACTCCTCCTCGACGCTGGTCGATGATTTCCTGCTTCTTCTCTTCTGCTGATGGCTTTAATGCAGGCGTATGCACTCGACAACTCGATACCGCCAAGGCGGTTGAGAATTTGCATGACCTGTTCCTGGAAGACCATGACGCCGTAGGTCTCGCCAAGGATTTTCCTCCATGACCGGGTGATGAAAATGCGGTTTTCTTCCCGGCCATGCTTGCGGTTGACATACGCGTCGACCATGCCTCCCCCGAGTGGTCCGGGGCGATACAGGGCATTGGTGGCAATCAGATCGCGAATGTTGTCGGGCTTCATGCGCTTGAAGCAATTCGCGTATCCCGTCCGATTCGAACTGAAACACACCTTTGGCATCGCCGCGCTGCAAAAGAGCGAAAGTTTCCGGATCGTCGAGGGGAATCTTGTCGAGTTCCACTCGGATACCACGCGTTTTTTTCGATCAGCTTCACCGCATGATCGAGCACGGTCAGCGTTCGCAAGCCGAGAAAATCCATCTTCAACATGCCGACCTTCTCGAGATCCCCCATCACCCACTGTTGTGGTGATGGGCCGCTTCGCTGAAGGATTGCGATCGTCGCTGTCCCGATTCGTCAGCCGAGGAATCGCCTTCGCGGCGCGACCCCCGAATCGCTTTTGCGCATGACGCGCTGAAGCGGCACATAATCGGTCAAGGGACCATTGGCAATGACCACACCGGCGGCATGAGTCCCCGCGTTTCGATTCGTTCCTTCCAGTTTGCGGGCGATGTCCGATCAGCTCGCGAATTTGCGGATCATTGTCGTATTCACGCTTCAGGTCGGCATTTTGTGCGATGCGCATCATCGAGCGTAATGCCACAGCACTGTCGGGATCCATCTTGGCGATCTGGTCGACGCGTGCCAGCGGGACATTGAGAACGCGGCCCACGTCGCGAACAGCTTGCTCGAGCTGCCAGCGTTCCGAAGGTTCCGATCTGCGCGACGCTATGTTCGCCATATTTTTCCCGGACATAGGCAATGACCTCGTCCCGGCGTTCCTGGCAGAAATCGATATCGATGTCCGGTGCTTCGCTCCGGTTTGGATCGAGAAAGCGCTCGAAAAGAAGCCCGTATTCCAAGGGACAGACGTTGCTCAGATGCAAGACGTAACTGACCAGTGCGCCGCAGGCCGAAACCACGGGCATTAGCGGCGATGCCGCGCTCTCCGGGCGTAACGCACGAAATCCCAGACGATCAGGAAATAGCTGGCGAATCCCATTCGGCAAATGATGCCGAGTTCGTGTTCGAGCCGCTGGCGAGCTTCGGCTGGAGGATTCTCCCCGTATCTCTCGCGAAGTCCCTGCTCGCAGAGTTCTCGCAAGTAGTCCTTCGGCTTGATTTGCGACCCGGCGGTGTAAACAACCGGAAAATGACGCTGGCTGAAATCCAGGTCGATATCCACACCGTCGGCGATTTCCTGCGTCCGACGAACCGCGTCTTCGTGTCGCCGAACAACGCGTACATTTCCTGCGGCGCTCGAACGTAAAACTGATCGCTGCCGTAACGCAAACGGTTTTCATCGCTGCGCAAGCGGCCCAGTGTTGATGCACAGCAAAACATCATGGGCAGCGCTGTCGGCTTGCGTCAAATAATGAGCGTCGCACGTCGCCACCAACGGTACGCCGAGTTTGTCGGCGATCGCGATGGCCCCCTCGGCGCACTGTTTCTGGATGTCCAGGCCGTTTATTTTGAATTTCAATGTAGAAGTTCCTGCCGAATAGGCGCAAGTACCACTCTGCTAGCTGCCTTGCCTCGTCCAATTGATCCTTGAGAATGAATTCGCTGAACTCGCTGGAAGCACAACCACTCAGGCAAATGATCCCTTCGGAGTGCTGTTCGAGCAGTTCTTTGTCGATACGTGGGACATAGTAGTAGCCGTCAAGGAAGGCGGCTGACGCCATTTTGATGAGGTTCTTGAAACCAGTTCGGTTGCGGGCCAGCAAAGTAAGGTGAAAGGCGGCTTCACCCCGCCGCCGAGCCTGCTTTTTCGGTCCGTTTGCCGGTCGCCACATAGGCCTCATATCCGATGATCGGATTCAGACCGGCTTTCTTGCATTCGCGGTAGAACTCGATCGCGCCGTACAAGTTGCCATGGTCGGTCATGGCCACGGCATTCATGCCCAGTTTTTTTTACATGGGCAACCAATTCAGGAATTCGGGCTGGCGCCGTCGAGCAGACTATAATGCGTATGGCAATGAAGATGGGACGAACGGTTTCTCCGCCATTGGGGTGACCTTCTTCCGTAAAGCTAACAAGATGGATTCGCTAGCATTGTAACAAATCGCCAGGCAGACTTTGAGCACGAATCAAGACGCCGACGACGGAATCGGTCGTAAGATATTTGTATGCCGGTTGTTTGCGTTTCGCCCTTTCCTGTGAACGAATTCGCTGCCGAACCGGATGGCGACAGTGGACGCTGCAGCTGCGACCAAGGGCGATTTCCCAAGAGGAGGGACGGTTCGATATGACGATCTTGGCATTCGTTTGGACCACCCTGGTCGCACAGCCCTCCGACGAAATGGAACGTGCCTTTTTGCGGCAGGCGGCGGGCTCATGTCAAGTACATCATCGCCCATCGAGGGTCGAGCGCCGATCGCCCCGAAGGTACTTTGGCTGCCTATCGACCGGGCCATCGAAGTCGGCGCCACGGTCGTCGAGATCGATGTCCGTTCCACCAAAGACGGCCAACTCGTTTGTCTGCACGATGCGACAGTCGACCGCACGACCAACGGCCGGGGCAAAGTCGCCGACTTCACCCTGGCAGAAATCAAAATGCTCGATGCGGGAAGTTGGTTCGATCTCGACTACAAGCAGGAACGCATCCCGATGATGCGTGAGGTTTTGGCATTGTGCCGAGGGAAATGCCTCGTATTGCTTGAACCTGAAGGAGACAGGTTCCGACTATGATCGGCGAGTTGCGGCAGAAGTGAAACGATTCAGTGCTTCCGGAAAACGTCATCGTCGGCGTCCGCAGCGTCGAGCAGGCCCGCACGTTTCGCCGGCTGTTGCCCAAAGCGAAACAACTCGGGTTTGATCCCTCGGCCAGAAGGGATCGACGACTTCGCCTCTGCGGGCGTCGAGACGATCCGATTGTGGCCTCATTGGCTCAAGGACCAGTCGCTGGCGGAAAAGGTGCGCCGACAAAATTGCATGCTGCACCTGAATGGCTCGACCGGCAAAAGAGACGAAGTGGTGCGCCTGTTGCGTTTTCGGCCTGATTCTCTTTCCAGTGACAATCCCGCGCAACTGATCGAAACGCTCAAGCAATTGAAGGATTGACCCGAGCTTCCTGCACGGTCACAAGGTCCACTGCCAATTTCGCATGTTTTTCAGCATGTCGGCGTTGGTCAGATTGAAACGAAGCGGCGTGACCGTGACGAATCCCTCGTAGAGGCAGCTGACGTCGCTATCGGGATGCGGTTCATCGCATTCGTACACCGGACCGATCCAGAAATAGGTTCGGCCGCGTGGATCGACGCGGCGGTCGAACGGTTTCACGGAAAGAAGCGGTGTTTTTGCGGCACGACGCGGGACACCTCGCACCGGACCGCGTTCGAAACTGGGAATATTGACGTTGAACAGCGTTCCAGCCTCAGGCTGATGAGCCATGATCTGCTCGATCACGCGCCGGGCGACGGCGGCACCCGCGCGGAAAGTCGAGCGGCGCCGGTTTGATATATTCCAGCGATACCGCAATGCTGGTCCGCCGGAAAAAACGCCCCTTCGATCGCTGCCGCCACTGTGCCCGAATACAACACGTTGATACCCGTATTGTGGCCGGCATTCAATCCGCTCACTACGAGATCGGGAGGTTCCGGCAGAAGCTCCAACAACGCCAGTTTGACGCAGTCCGCCGGTTTGCCTTCCACCGCCCAACCCAAAACGTTTCTGGTCGTCGTCCAGAACTTCCTGGATGATCAAACGGTGTTGTCAATGTGATCGAATGTCCGACGGCACTTTGTTCGGTGGCGGGCGCCACCGACGGTAACTTCACCCAGTTTCAGCAATTCATGGCGTAACGCACGCAGACCGGGAGCATAGATGCCATCGTCGTTGGTAAGCAGGATTCGCACGGTGACCGACTAGTAAACGTAAATAAACTCATTGGCATTCAACAGAACCAGGCACAATTCGGCCAGCCCCCTGATTTCCGCCGATACATCCCATGGCTTCAAGTCGGGCTGGTAAGCTGGGGTCGAACGTCTCTTCCCAGCTGAACGTTTCGCCGGTCATTTCGGCCACCATGGTCCGCACGAGTTTCTTGGGGCGTTCGACCTTTTTCGGAGGATGGCGGCGATGGTGCTCGATCATCTGCTGGACATGAGCCAAGCAACGTTGCCGTTCTTCTGCTGTCGGCGACCGGCCAAAGGCCAGGGCAAAGGCGCGATCGATTCGTGCGGGCATCCGTGTTCTCCTCGCGGAATAGCCGGGCCGCAAATGCCAGCGCTCGATCGTGCACGAATTGGCTGTTGAACAAGGCAAAGACCTGTGGCGTGACGGTTGTTTTCTTCTCGGCGTTCGCACGAACTCTCGCTCCCAGGCTTGTTGAAGACCTCCAGCATGGGATCGGCCAGACCACGATAACGAAAGGCATAAATCGTCCGCCGATTGCGCTGTTCGGGTCGCGGCGACGGCTGGTAGATCGGCGCGATGCCACCCATAATGTGGCGAGGCTGTACCGCGACGTCTTCGTTGATCACGGGGAAAATGCCAGGCCCTCCCATCGCCTGACTCAATTCCCCTGTGACGGCCAGCATCGTGTCGCGTATCTCTTCCGCCGACAAACGACGAGGCGGAAAATAACTCAACCCTGCGTTCCGCGCGTCGAGCTTGCGCACATTGGCCATGTCAGGGTGTGTGCTCGCTCGCTGGTAAACCGCCGATTTCATGATCAACGCGTGCAATTGCTTAATCGACCAGCCGTGTTCGATAAACCACGTCGCCAGCCAGTCAAGCAGGTCAGGGTGGCTCGGGCGAGCTCCGGTCTTGCCGAAATTATTCGGCGTCGCTACCAATCCGGTTCCAAAGTGCATCTGCCAGACACGATTCACCATGACGCGTGCGGTCAGCGTATTCCGCGGGCTGGCGACCCAACGAGCAAAGGCCAAACGCCTTCCCACTCCGTCCGTGGGAATCGTGTTCCAGCGACTCGGCTCGACAGCGTCATTGGACTGATATACCGCACTCAAGACGCCAGGGCGTGACAACTTCGCCAGGACTTTGCAGCGAGCCGCGTTCCAAAATCGCTACCGTTTGCGGCTTGCCGCTTCGCACGCTGAAACACAATGGCTTCGTCCGCTGTCGTGCCAGTTTGTAGTAGGCGTCTCGTTTGACCGACACCATGCGTTGGGTGTTGGCGGTATTCTCTTTCGTCAACGGCCGGATCTTCGTGCCGAGTTGCCTGTCCACATCAGCTGCCACGTTGGCAAAGTCCGCAGTATTCTCCCAACGCTGGAAAGGAACCTCGCGTTCGGCGAACTGCGTAGCGGCGAATACAGCCTGAATCCGGTAATAGTCTCGCGTCGGTACCGGGTCGAATTTGTGGTCGTGGCAGCGCGCGCACCGCAAGGCCTGCGCCAAAAACGTCACCCCGACGTTGTTCGTGATATCGTCCAGGTAGAATTGCCGGGTGATGGCGGCCACGCTCATCGCCGTATGCTCCCAAGGCCCCATCCGCAAAAAACCGGTTGCAATCAGGTTCTCTGCGTTCGATGCGTCCAGCTCGTCGCCGGCAAGCTGCTCGATCACGAAGCGATCGTAGGGCTTGTCATCATTGAAACTCTTGATGACATAGTCGCGATAGCGCCACGCGTGGGGGCGTTCGAAATCGTTGGCGAATCCGCTTGTGTCGGCATAACGAACGACGTCGAGCCAATGCTGCGCCATCCGTTCGCCGTAGTGAGGGCTGGCTAACAGGCGATCGATCACCTTGTCGAATGCCAGGGGGGAATCGTCAGCGACAAACGCTTCGATCTCCTGAGGTGTCGGAGGCAGACCAATCAAATCGAAATAGGCCCGGCGAATCAGAGTCACCCTGTCGGCCCGGACTGCTGGTTCCAGATCATGCTGCTTCAGCTTTCGCAGAATGAACGCGTCTATCGGCGTCTTCACCTCCCCGGCAATGCTGGGGACACGCGGCCTGGTGATCGGTTGATAAGCCCACACGTCTTTCGGGTCATACTGTTTGTTGCCCGCGAATTGCGCCGCAGGCCACACAGCTCCCTCATCGATCCACCTCTTCAAGGCCCGCACCTCGTTTTCACTCAAGCGGGCCGATTCCTTAGGGGGCATCACCACATCGCCGGTGCGAAGTACGGCCTGATACAACAGGCTTTTCTCCGCCGAACCAGGAACGAGCGCCGGTCCGCTATCTCCGCCCTTCAGCATTGCTGCACGCGAACGCAGGTCGAGGCCGCCACGCAGCCTCTCTCCCTCTCCATGGCAGCCAAAACATTTGCTCTTCAACATCGGCTGCACTTCGTTCAGAAACAGCTGGGCCGCGGACTGCTTCTCTTCGCCCCACCCACGTTTCGATCCAATTAGACAGACGAGCACGCAAGCCAATGCCCCGACCTTCGATAACAAGGATGAGCGATCCACTGGTATCGGCTGCCAGCACAAAATGGCCAGATCAACCCTGCGACTCATAGGCGACCTCGAGCAACGTAACGGAAAAAACGCGGTGATCGTGAGCATGGTACGATTTCGCTACGCCGATTGTATCATGCCGCTACCTCGGCGGACCAGAAGCGATTTCTCGTATTGCGGAAATTTTCACCGCAGTGATGAATTTTTCTCCGGGGCAACAAGGACGCATTCGCGGTTTTACGGGCCATTTGCACTATGAGCCCCTCCGGCACGAAAAATGCTACCAAACATAACGCACCCCAAAGAACGAGGTGAAACATGTCCGTTGAAATGGTACAGCTGTTTCTCGACCGCGTTGAACGCGACGACCAGCTTCGTCGCCGACTGCAAGAATTCCAGGACCTGAGCCGAGCCGAGCGGGTTCAAAGAGTCGTACAGATAGCCAGGACGGAAGGTTTTCTCTTCACAACCGATGAATATGAGATTGTCGCCCAGGCAGCAAAGGAAGCGAGCAACCTGGTCGGAGGCATGGTCCCTCGTAAACGACATACGTTTGAATTGGCCAGCTTCTGGCTCTCCGCCGCTGCTCTTGTCGGCCCCGAAGAATGAGCGGGACAATTACCGCTTGTTGACGGTTTGCAGCACACAAAACAACCGGCGGAATCGCATCGAGTTCCTCGCCTCGAATCTAATCAGAATCGCCGGATCCTGCGATCCGCGCGGCACCAACACTAGACGCGCCCAATTCAACGCATCTCGCCAACTCAAAGGAACAGAAATCGCTCGTATGCACCCCGGATCAATCTGCACTTCAGGAAGATTTTCGATTTAACCGGCAACCTGGCCGGCATCTGCCAACGTGCCGAAAGACACCGAACCCTCTCGCCATGTGAACCCTTGTCGAACCTGTGCCTTTTTCCAAAAGTTGAATCGGTGTTTCCAATCCGTCGAACACGGCAATTTGTGAATAGGATACATACATCGTAGATGTCATACTATTCTCCTGCTGTTATCCGAACCTTTGTACCATCGGGCGGCTTGGATAAATTTTCTGTAGCAGTGGCTGCTCCTCGATTATCGGCAGAATCAACTTCACGAACACTCGCACCTGTACCTCCTCCTTCACTGATACAGGGGATAATTATCCAAGTCCTTTCCAGGAACCTTAACAAACTGTCCAGTGGTATCCTTCGATCCTGAACCTCCCGACGAAGGCGGATTCGCGATGCGAGACCGCGAAGCTGCAGGACAAGGTCGCTCACCGCGACACCGATTGACCCATCGCCTTGCCACGCCACCATCCGCACCTGCAATTTGGCAGAACGGATACCATCAAACAGGAATCGCGGCCGGTTCTGGACATTGAATTGTTCGCCTCTTAGAAATACATAGAATATATACAGCGAACAAACTCTCGCCCTGCACGACTGAACCTGGAAAGTTCCGACCTGAGATCCGGCGGATAACCATGTTCGTCGCGTGCCAATAGACCTCGACTCGCCTTTTGGTTATTTTAACCTCACGTATAATAACAATAGGGGTACGACTCGATCAGTTGGACTTAGAGAAAGGACATTGGATCGATGGCAAAAAAGAACGGCAACATTACAAAAATCGAAATGGTTCGCAGAGCACAGCAAGAACTGGGCGATGCGACGCCGACAAAGATTCAAGAACACATAAAACGAGTGTTTGGTGAGACGTTAAAAACCAACCTGATTTCAAATTACAAGGGAATTATCAAGGCTGAGGAGGCTGGCGCAAGTGGCGTTTTGGAAGTCGCGCCCGGCTCTGGGAAGCACAAAAAATCGGAAGTTGTGCGTCATTTGCTAAGGCAATTGGGGCCAAAGGCCTCCGTCGCCGACATCCAGCGCGAAGCGAAGAAACTCGGTTATAACATCAGCGCCCAACTTGTCTACCAGATCAAAGCGAAAAGTCACTCCAGCCAACCCGCCCAAGCTGCGGGGTTATCGATCGCTGATATCGAGGCGGTTCGGGATTTGACAAGGCGAATCGGTGCCGAGACGGTCAAACAGTTGTGCGATGTTCTGGCGTAAACTGCCGCCTTCGATTGCTGCCTGCCACGATGAGAGTGCCGATAACCACGGCAACTCATCGTGCAGCCGAGAGAACGACGAGATTTAATGGTCTTCGACGCCGCCTTGTCGCCAGGCTCCTTCCGGTCGTTTGGAAACAATTCTGGTTTCCGACTTGAAATCAGGAAGTAAATGCAGTCTGCTAACAGCGTTGGCAGAATCGTGGCGTCTACATTAAGGAGTCGAGCCGTGAAGTCCGTTCTTTTGGCGATCTTAGGAGTAGTCTTTTTTGCCGCGCCGCTCTTCGCCGGCGAGAATCCGATTGTGATTATGGAAACCTCGCTGGGAACGATCAAAATCGAGCTATTCGAGGACAAGGCACCGATCACGGTGAAAAACTTTTTGCGCTACACCGATGAAAAGTTTTATGATGGCACAATTTTTCATCGTGTCATTGCCGACTTCGTTATCCAGGGAGGGGGCTACGAACCCGGCATGAAGCGAAAAAAAACCCATCCTCCCATCAAGAACGAAGCGGCCAACAACTTGTCCAACGTGCGCGGCACCATTGCCATGGCACGGACCAGCGACCCGGATAGCGCGACTTCGCAATTCTATATCAATGTCAAAGACAATAAGAATCTTGATCGCCGATCCGCTGTCGAACCGGGATATTGCGTCTTCGGCAGGGTGATTGACGGCATGAACGTGGTCGACAAGATTCGTGCGGTCAAAACGCGCGGCTCGGTACCGGTCGAGGACGTGATCATCAAGTCGGTGCGAAGGCTCAAATAATGCCCGAATGAAGCAACACAAACGCTGCCAGAACGAGTTGGTTTTCCGGTTGTTTGGAGGTGGTCGATGCGCTACTGGCGGAACGCGTTTGTTGTGCCGATGGTCTTTGGTCTGTACCTGGTGGCGAGCGTTGCCGGGCAGGAAAAATCCAAGCCTCCCCCGTTGCCCAAGATCGATCCTGGGCAAGCTCGGCTGACGGCGACGCTAGGCGGTTTAGATGGGCCAGGCTTCGATGTTGCCTACCATCCGCAGACCAACAT
Source organism: Gemmatales bacterium (assembly GCA_026004675.1). Lineage (GTDB taxonomy): Bacteria > Planctomycetota > Planctomycetia > Gemmatales > Gemmataceae > BPJP01. Next base: position 214,415 of record BPJP01000008.1, on the reverse strand, counting down.
TTTGGCTGCTGGCTGCGAATTCGGCACTGTCCAGTACTGGGAGGAAGATGTGCTAGAGGGAGTGCGCCAGGGTGGGCACACCCCCAACGTCTTGAAAGGACACCAAGGACCGGTATTGGAAGTGGCTTGGAACGGAGGCCCGTTCCTGGCATCGGCTGGTGCTGACAAAAAGATCATTCTCTGGTCGATGCCTGACGGCAAGCCAGCCAAGACCATTCCCGTTCCGACAGTCGTACGGGCGCTGGCGATGAGTCCGGACGGCAAAACCCTGGCCGCCTCCAACGATGACAACAGCATCGACCTTTATGACGTGGCTTCGGGAAAGCCCAGGGCCAAATTGACTGCCCATACCGATTGGGTCACCGCTTTGTGCTTCAGCCCCGATGGAAAACTTCTCGCATCGGGGGGGCCTGGACAGCAGCATTCGTTTGTGGGATGCCGGTGGCCGAAAGATTCGTGACATCTCCACCAAGCCTCCCGTCAAACCGAACCAGCCGCCGCCGCCGGACAACCACGTGCTGGCCATCGCCTTCAGCCCGGATGGCAAAGTTCTTGCCGCCGGAACCAGTCTGGGGCAGATTCTCTTGATCAACTCTGCGGATGGCAAAACAATTCGCACGTTGACGGGCCACACCAGTTCGGTTACCGGTCTGGCGTTTCATCCGGGAGGGATCGTGTTGGCTTCTGCAAGCAAGGATCGGACTGTTCGCTTGTGGAATCCCGCGAACGGCCAAATGCTAAAGTCCCTCACGGGGCATGAAGCGTGGGTACAAGGGCTGGTGTTCGCCCGTCGAGGAACCCTTCTGGCTTCAGTCGGTGCAGATCGAACCGTTCGCTTGTGGAGTCTGGAACCGCCGTCGCAGTAGGTTCGCTCTCGCTGGGCGAGAAATGTCCCGTCCAATGTTCGCTGCCGGCTTGGTCAGCGCCAACCGTTGCCTTCCCAGCTTGTAGTGCCGCCCCGTTTTCCGCTATATTCGACAGCCGCCGGGCGGTTGCGCCGAGAGGGAATCCTCAGTGGCGCCGTCCTTTTTCTGCGCTCGCGGGAGAGACGGATGAAAAAAATCGATTGGCAACGTATGACTCCGTTGGCATCGATCTGCCTGATTGTCACGGTTTTCGGCTTCGTGGTCGGAATGATGGTGGGATCGGCACGCAATGGGGGCAACCTTTGGTATGCCGCTGGCGGCGCAGTAGCCGTTCTTCTTCTGGGCGGCGCCGCCTGTTGGGCCTTCGCCCTCTACCGCAAAGAGGAGGTCGAAAACAAATACCAAGTCCTGCTGTCGTCGTTCTGGCAATTGGCGGAATCCAACCGCATCGGTCTGGCGGCGTTCGAAGCGGACGGTTCGCTGAAAGAGGCCAATCCGGTTTTTTGCGAATTGACAGGATTTTCCAGTGAGGAACTGAAACAACAGCGGATCCGCTGGCAGGAGTTGACGGCATCTGCTGCCACGCCGCAATCGCCGACTGTGTCTTTCTCATCGACAGGCGTATTAGCCCCCCAGGAAAAAGAAATCAGACGCAAGGACGGGTGCTCGGTTCGCGTGCTGCAAGGCGCCGCCAGGCTCGATGAAGCGAGCGGCCAAGGAGTGTATTTCGTCCAGGACCTCAGCGATCGGCTTCGCATCGAAGAGGCTTTGAAGGATTCCCACGCCTTGTACCAGTCGCTGGTCGAAGCGTTGCCGATCCAACTGTACCGCAAGGACCGAAGCGGTGCCTTCGTCTACGTCAACGATCGCTTTTGCGAGATGGCGGGCAAGACAAGAGAAGAATTGCTCGGCAAGACGTCGTACGATTTCCATCCGGAAGCATTGGCCGAGAAATACGCCGCCGACGATCGGCATGTCTTGGAGACCGGCGAAGTTTTTCACGACATCGAGGAACATTTCGACGGCCAGGGGAACCGCCTGTTTGTCGAGGTGATCAAATCGCCTGTACGGGACCACGGGGGCAGGATCATCGGCACCCAGGGAATTTTCTGGGACGTTACGCAACATCACCTCGCCGAGCAAGCACACCGACTGATTGAAAATCGCTTTTCCGCTTTCATGAAGCACTGGCCAGGCGCGGCCTTCATCAAAGATGCCAGTTCGCGATTCCTTTTCGTCAACGAGACGTTTACTGCAACGTTCGGTTGCGGCATCGACGATTTAAACCGACTGCGCGACAAGGCTCCGTTCCAAGCCGGCGACGATGTGGTCCTGGCGGAGAATCGTGCCGTGCGCAGTATCGAGACGATCGAGCATCGCGACGGCACCAGGCATTGGCTGATACACAAATTCCCCATCCCGGAAGACGACCGGAACCTGATCGGCGGTGTCGCCGTAGACATCACCGAACTGCGAAAAACGCAGCTGGAATTGCAGGCAGAGCGGGATTTCATGTCGGCGATCCAGGATTCCGCTCGCATTTTGGTCGTCGCTGCCGATCGGCAGGGACGCATCAAACATTTCAGCAAATCGTGCGAACGTGTCACAGGCTTCACAGCAGATGAAGTTCGCGGCAAGCACCTTTGGGAGATGATCGCCTCCGATGACGAGAAAAAATTGGTCCAGGCGGCATTCCAAAAAAGCCTTTACGAATTTCCGAACGGCTTTGTGGATCATTGGCGATGCAAAGACGGCACCGCTCGCTTGATCGAATGGCAGAACAAGCGCTTTGCCGACGAATCAGACGAATACATCGTCTGCACGGGCATCGACATCACAGAGCAGGAACGAGCCAGGCTGACGCTCAAGGAGTCGGAAGCACGGTCCCGGCTCATTCTGGAACAGATTCCACTTGTCGTGTGGACGACGGATCGCGAGTTGAATTTCACTTCCAGCATGGGGGCCGGACTTCTGCATCTCGGTCTGCAACCCGGACAGATGCAGATGTTGGGCACATCCCTTTACACCTATTTTCACACCAATGATCCGGATCATCCGAATATAGCCGCCCATCGCCGTGCCTTGGACGGCATCTGCGTCTCGTACGACACCGAATGGCTTGGCCGACAGTTCCAAGTTCGCGTCGAACCATTCAAAGATGAATTGGGAAATATCATCGGCGCCATCGGTGTTGCACTTGACATCACTGAACGCAAGCGCGCCGAGCAGGCACTGATGGAATCTCACGCTCTGCTAGACGGCATTTTTTTCACCGGCCCCGTCGGCTATGCCTTCGTCGATCGCGGTCTGCGGTATGTGCGCATCAACGAATGCTTGGCAAACATCATCGGCATGTCGGCAGATCAGATCATCGGCAAGACCGTTCACGATGTTCTTCCTGACGAGTGGGCCGATGATGTGCAGGACATCCTTCGCCGGGTCCTCGAAACAGGCCAGCCGGTCCTGAACCATGAGATCACTGGACAGATGGCAGCCGACCGGGAAGACCATACCTGGTTGACGAATTATTATGCAGTTCGGACGGACGGTCATATCCTGGGCGTGGCCGTCGCTTGCATGGATATCACTGAGCTGAAACGTGCCGAAAAGGCTCGCCGTGAAAGCGAACAACTCTTCCGGGCCACGTTCGAGAATGCCGGCGCCGGCATGGTTCATGTCGAGCCTGAGACTGGCAGGATTCTGGCAATCAACGCCAAGGGGTGCGATATCCTGGGCAGGCCAGAAGAAGAGTTGCGTCGGCTAACGGTTGCCGATGTCTCTCATCCTGACGATTGGAAAAAGGACGAAGAGGCCCTGCAGAAACTGGCGGGGGGTGACATCAGCGAATACGCCACGCAGAAACGGTATCGACGTCCCGACGGACTGATTTGGTGCGATGTCAGCGTAACGTGCGTCCGCGATGCCTCCGGTAAGGCGGAACGTTTGATTGCCGTCCTCAACGATGTGACCGACCGCGTGCACTATTTCCAGGAGGTTGAAAAGCTGAACCGCGAACTGGAATGGCGGGTCGAGCAACGAACACAAGAATTGCAGGAAGCTAACAAAGAGCTGGAAGCATTCACTTATAGCGTTTCGCACGACCTGCGTGCTCCGCTCCGCGCCATCGATGGCTTCGCGAGAATTTTGTTGGATGATTTCGGCGCCCAGATGTCGCCACAGGTTCGGCATTACATTACGCGCATCCGCGACAACGGGGCGCAGATGTCGAAGCTGATTTCCGACCTGTTGACGTTTTCCCGTTTGGGCCGACAAGTGATCGAGAAACGACCGATCCACACGACCAGCCTGGTTCGCGAGGCGCTCGACAACCTTAGAAGCGAGCGCGAAGGCCGCTGTCTGGAAATCACCATTGCCGAACTGCCCGACTGCGAAGCGGACGCTGCCCTGCTCAGGCAAGTATTCATCAATCTCATCAGTAATGCCTTGAAGTACACGCGGCCTCGTTCTTGTGGCAGAATCGAAATCGGCTACCAGTTTGCTCAGGATTCGGCAAAGCCCATCTACTACGTGCGTGACAATGGCGTCGGCTTCGATATGAGCCGAGCTGGTCGCTTGTTTGGAGTGTTTCAACGTCTTCATAGTGCGGAAGAATTCGAAGGCACAGGGGTGGGACTGGCGACGTGCCAGCGGATCATCCAGCGCCATGGGGGCCGCATCTGGGCTGAAGCCGAACCAGAAAAAGGTGCGACCTTCTACTTCACCCTTGCCCCAAACAACGACTAATCGGCCAGGGCCGGCAACACTCTGGCCGTCACTTCGCCAAAACCGACTCGATAGCCTGGACCCTGACAGAATCCGGTCATGGTCACTCGGTCGCCGTCCTGCAAGAAGACCCGTGTTTCGCCGTTGGGAAACGAGATCGGCTTGGTGCCCCGCCAGGCTAGTTCGAGCATGCTGCCAAAAGAGCCTGGGTCCGGTCCGCTGATCGTGCCCGAGGCCATCAGGTCGCCCGGCCGAACGTTGCACCCGTTGCACGTATGGTGCGCCAGTTGTTGCCTCATGTTCCAATAAAGATATTTGAAGTTGGAAAGACAAATGCGGTGCGGCTCGGCCATCTTGTCGCCTTGCAGATAGACTTCCAACTGGATGTCGTAAGCCTGCGGACCACTGATTTGCAGATAAGGCAAGGGTTGGGGATCCTGGATCGGGCCTGTCGTGCGGAACGGTTCGAGGGCGTCGAGAGTGACGACCCAGGGGGAGATGCTTGTCGCGAAATTCTTAGCCAAGAATGGTCCTAAAGGAACGTACTCCCATTTCTGGATGTCGCGGGCACTCCAGTCATTGACAAGGACCATGCCGAAAATATGTTCGTCCGCCTCCTGCACAGGGATAGGATGCCCCAGTTCGTTGCCGCGACCGACGAAGAAACCCATTTCGAGTTCGAAGTCGAGATTTCGGCTTGGGCCAAACCGTGGCATTGGCTCTTCGTCACTTTTGGTTTGCCCTTTGGGGCGAATGATGTCCTGTCCCGAAACGATAATCGAGCTGGCACGGCCGTGATAGGCGACCGGCAAATGAAGCCAGTTGGGCATCAGCGCCTTGTCCGGACCACGAAGCATCGTGCCGACGTTGTGAGCATGCTCGCGCGAAGAATAGAAGTCGGTGTAATCTCCAATGTCAGCCGGCAACTCCAAAAGAGCGTCTGCCATCGGTACGAAAGATTTCTGCCGCAAAGCCCGATTGTCGCGCAAAACGGCTTCGTCACTACGCAGAAGTCGGCTGACCGTCGCGCGAACCTCGCGCCACGCTTGTCGCCCTAAAGCCATCAGACGATTCAACCTTTTCTCGTGGAAGACCTTGAGTCCGGCGACGGCAGTCCGATCGAAAAGCCCTGCTTCGTCGAGCACTGCCAGGTCGAGAATCCAGTCGCCGATGGCAACACCGACTCGGGCCGCCTCGCCAGGCCGATGAAAGATGCCGAACGGCAAATTCTGAATCGGAAAATGCGAATCAGGGGGAACTTCTACGAACGACCGCAACCCGGCATCCGTCGTTTCATCCATCAGCATCACCTCTTTGCCAGACGGTTGAGAATCTCGATGCCGCGTTCGATGGTTTTGTCCTCGGCGGCATAACTGATTCGAAAGTGAGTATCTGTCCTGCTGAAGGTTCTACCCGGAATAATGAGCAGGTTGTTACGGATAGCTTCGGCGACAAACTCCGTTGCCGTTCCCCAGGGAGCGCGCGGAAACATATAGAACGCCCCTTTAGGCTTGACGATGTCGAAGCGATCCTTCAAGCCGTCGTACAAAAGATCGCGTTTGCGGCGATAGTCGGAGACGATTCGACTGGTGTCGTAATCCCACGCCGCCACACCGGCATGCTGCACGATACTGGGAGCACAAACAAAAGAAAACTGCTGCAACTTCACCATCTCGTCGATGAGACGTTTAGGGCCGTGGGCAAATCCCAAACGCCAACCGGTCATCCCGTATGCCTTGCTGAAGCCATCGAAAACCAGCGTTTCTTCGTTGAATTCAGCCGGACTGGAGAATGGCTCGTCGTAACAGAATACGCGGTAGACTTCGTCGCTCATCAACACGATATTGCGTTCATGGGCCAGCAAAGCCAGCTCGCGCAATTGGTCCCGCGGGATGACTGCACCGGTGGGATTGGCCGGACTGTTGACCAGGATCGCCTTTGTCTTGGGAGTCAAAACGGCTTTGACTTTGTCCAAGTCGATGGTGAAGTCGGGATAGGTATCGACGTAAACGGTCTTGCCGCCGGCCAGCGTCACGAGGTGAGGATACATCACAAAGAAGGGATCGAAGACAACCACTTCGTCGCCGGGGTTGACGGTGCAACAAAGGGCCAGCACCAGTCCGCCGCTCGTGCCGCTGGTGATGAAAACCTGGCGGTCCTTGTGGCCATATCGAGCATCAACACTCGCCTGGATTTTCTCACGAAGTTCGGCAATTCCCTGCGTGACGGTGTAGGCGTTGTCACCTCGGTCAATGGCTGCGTGGGCCGCCTGTTTGATCGGTTCGGGCACGTCGAAATGAGGTTGACCGATACTCAGGTTTACCGGGTCTTTCAAACTACGTGCCAGTTCAAAGACCTTGCGGATTCCCGATGAATCGATGTGCCGCATCCGTTCGGCGATCCAGCTCTCTTGCATCGATATGCCCTCGCATTCGGAAGCCTGTCCAGTCAGAGTATCAAGCCCTCGGCGATGCGACTACAATGCGCTTGCTGTCACTTTTTATCGGTGGCTTGAATGTGCGACCATGACAGCGAAAACTCGCCACGAGCATAACGCTGAGCCAGTTCGAGGTAATGAGCGTTGATCCGGCGTGTTCGTTCGAGTTCCTCTTCGCGAATTTCGCGGACGACGCGGCCAGGTACGCCCATGACGACGGAACGCGGCGGAATGCGCAGGCCTTCGGTCACAATGGCGCCCGCGGCGATCAGGCTTTCCGCACCAACTTCCGAGCCGGCCAGAAGCTTGGCGCCGATACCGACTAACGTGTCCCTGCCGATCAACCGACCGTGAAGTACGGCAGCATGCCCCGCCACGACACCTTCCTCGATGACCTGAGGCATGCCATAATCGGCGTGGACGATGACGCCATCCTGCAAATTGACGCGGGGACCAAGCGTGATCATCGCTACGTCGCCACGGATCACGCAACCATACCAGATGTTGACCCCAGCACCGATGACGACATCGCCGGTCACCTGTGCGCCCGGCGCAATATAAAAATCGTGAATCGCTTGCATGACCGTTTCTCGAAAGACTTGGCTTGTGTTAGACCGATCGTCTGACTGGCTCGAATTCTACCAATTCGTGTTGTGAAAACCATCATCGTTTGTTTTCCGTTCGATTTGTTCGGCAGTGCCGGCGCTGGCAATGGCGCCAAACTGCTGGCGGACGCGATTCGGGAAATGCTAGCGGACAACCGGCGCGAAAAAGTCCCAACCCGCGCTTTGGCATACGCCGGCAAAGTGCAAGTCCGCGAAGAGTCTTTCGACACGTTGGCTTCTTACCAGAATTGGCGGCAACGATCCCGGCGATTCATCGAAAAAACGTGGAAACGCGGAGATCGTGTCATTTGGATCACTGGCAACCATCTCGGCACGTTGCCCGTCTACGACGCATTGGCCCAGTCTTCCGACTCGGCCGTGATTCAATTCGATGCCCATCTCGATGTCTATAACTTGACCGATTGCACGAGCGAACTTTCTCATGGCAATTTCCTATTGCACGTTGACGGCCGGCTGCCGCCAATCATCAACGTTGGACACCGCGAATTGTTGCTTCGGCCGGATTACGTTGGGCAATACTACCAGACGATCTATTCCAACAGCCAACTCGCCGTCGATCCCGCGCCGGCAATCCGTGCCGTCCAGCAAGCAAGCCGATCGGCACAACGGGTATTTATCGATCTGGATTGCGATGTTTTCGACCCGGCTTATTTCCCCGCTGTGAGTCATCCTGCTCCCTTCGGACTCAGTCCCGCGCTTTTGCTCCGCTTTCTCGAGGTGTGCTGGTGTCAAAACGTGGTTGGCCTGGCCATTTCGGAATTCGATCCCGCCTGCGATGACAAAGACCGCAGCCTTGCCACACTAGTCTGGCTCATCGAATATCTCCTGTTGAAACAATATGAGTAGGCACGACACTGCGGAGCAGCGCGGGACTCGAAGCAAACCCCAGGCTGCAAAGACTCCCGCGAAAACCAGAACAAAAGAAAAGCATGGACTTATCCGAGTGCGGCAAGCCCAACCGCAAAGAGGGCCAGTAATAGTGCTGCGCCGGTCAACACGATCAAAGACGATTTTTGTGCCGTGCGATGCAAGGGAGCGAAGAGCAAATTCCCGAAGGGCGCCGCAGGCGAACACGGTGCCGTAGCTGGTCCCAGGAAAAGAATAATTCTTGAAGAGAAACCCGATCAGCGTTGGCAACACGGGCCCCAGCAGGAAGCCGACGGCGATGACGCCGAAAGCAGCAGGAAAAGGGTCATGCGCGCCGACAAGGTTGCCCAGAGCGACGGCGGCCAAGACGGCGAGGATCAGGATCAACCAGGGATCGGAATCGGTGCTGAGCGCGATCTGCTGGTGCTGCAAATAAGCGGCAAGAAGGCGAGACAAAAGAAAAGCAATCCACACTCCGGTCAAGACAGCTTCCGCTTTGGCCTTCGAAAACCTTTGCTCCTGCAAATATTGCGTTGCGGAAATGCCGAGCATGCCTTCCAGAGCGCTGTAGAGGAGAAAAACCAAAGCGGCCACCCACAGCAGCGGGTTTTCGATCACGTAAACGATATCGAGCATCGGCGCGGGCGCTGCCGCTGGAACAGCGACGAGGGCGGCGAAAAAGGCGGGCAACAAAAACGCCAAAGCAGTGAGTGTCAGCGCCCGTCGATATTGGATGGCCCGTTCAAGAGGAGCATACAAGCGAGGTGCCAACAAGGCGCCTAGTCCGACGAAAACGAAACCGAGGTTGACCGAGGCGCTTTGGGCATTCGGAAAAAAGGCATAAGGCATGAGCACGCACACGCTGACGTTGAAGCAAGCGAGACCCGCTCCCGTCATCAGGATCGAGCCTAAATAGGCGGAATACGATCGGCTCAGCGCCATGGCAACGAAGGAGACTGCCGTCAGGACCGCTCCCAGACACAACACATGCTTGATGCCCCAGGTATCGACAAGGATCCCAGCAACAAATATGGCCGGGATCAGAGAGAGATTGACGGCGGCGAGGAGTTTACCAGCATCCTCCGGCTCGATTTCCAGCCGCAACGCCAAAGACTCCCGGAGCTGCCCCACCATGGCGAAAATGGCTCCCAAGGCAAGCGCGCCGACGATCGCGAGCCAGGTAATCGGCTCCAAACCAAGCATGTTGCTCCTTTGCTATCGAGAAAGCTGACCGAGTCTGCGGTCTCTATAAGTATATCGCTGGCGCCGGCTGGGGATTTCGCCACGAGTCGTCAACGCCTGGCTTTTTCCCGGCCAGCCATTGGCCGGTGAACAGCCAAAAACTCAATAGAGCGTTCGCTTCCAGTCCGGCACAAGCATGCGCATGGTACGGGCATCGTCGCGCTCGCGCATGCCGCATTTCTGGTAAGTTTCGTGCGCCCTGGCGAGCTTTTCCTTGTCCAGTTTGACGCCGATGCCGGCTCCTTTCGGAACCTGCATGTGTCCGTCCTTGATGGGCAGATTGTCGCCTTCGATAATGTCGGCCCCCTGGATCAGCCAGGGATAATGGGTATCGCTCGCCAAGGTCAGGTGGGGTGTGACGGCACCGACATGAATCATGGCCGCCATGGTGATACCCGCGTGATTATTGCTGTGTTGTCCGAGCTTCCAGCCGACCGTCTGGCATATCCTGCCCAATTCTTGAAAAGCCGTGATGCCTCCCCAGCCGTGATGATCCCCGAGCACCACATCGATGGGTTCGATTTTCAGAGCCGAAGGGACATGGCTGAAACGGGTGACGCACATGTTCGTGCTCATGGGGAGGCGGAGCGTTTTCCGCACCTGGGCCATGGTTTCCTGCCCGCGAACCGGGTCTTCGTAATATTCGAGATTGACGTTTCTGAGTTTCTTGCCGATTCGTAAAGCCGTTGCCAATGTCCAACGTGCGTTGGGGTCGATGCGTAAAGGCAGCTGCCCCTTGAAATGGTCATTCATCGCTTTGAGGGTTTCCCATTCGACATCGGGCGGCAAGACGCCCGCTTTGAGCTTCATCACCCTGAAGCCCCATTGCTTGCGGAAGCGGTCCGCCATTTTGACCATTGCTTCGGGAGAACGGACTTCCCCCCAGTCGTCCAAAGCGCGATCCCCTTTGCCTCGCTGGTCGACGATGCGTTTGTCAGCGAGTAACGTGGGATGGTCCGCGGCGTAGCGGTAAAAGAGATAGGCGGCGAATTCCACGGACTCGCGAACGGGTCCGCCCAGCAGTTCGCAGAGTCGCCGGCCGGTCGCTTTGCCGCAAGCATCGAGACAGGCCAATTCCAGACCGGCATAGGCGGCGGGATCGATCGCCGTGACTGCGTTTGCAAAACTACGGTAGGCGAAAGCATTCTGCCCGATCACCAGTTTCTTGGCTTTTTCCAATGCTTCGGTCCGCCGTTGCCCACCTTTGGTTTCGCCGATTCCCACGATGCCAGCATCGGTGTGCAGCTCGACGATGTTGCGCAAAAAATAGGGGCCGTGGCAGCCACTTGCTGCCAGCAAAGGAGGATCAGGCAAAGCTATGGGTGTAATCTTCACGCGGGTTATGGTGAGCGCTGAGTTTTTCTCAGCAGCGAATCCCGCTGGCGAAGAAACCGCCCCCATCGCCGCGCTCGCTGCCAGGCGAAGCCAGTCTCGTCGGTGCATCTGCATAAATACCTCTCAATCAGGCCGAACACTGCGACCAGTTTGTCAAGGAAGCAGGATCGGAGCAAGCAGAATCGCCAAAGATGGCCGGATTCGTCACACGTCCTGGCCCTTTCGCTGTCCGCTGCAAAAAGATCATGGGAAAGATCGACAGCCAACGCTAAAATGCCGTCTGCGTCTATTGCTCAAGGAATGCGTTTCAACCCAGATTTTCTGCTGCGATCGACCAATGAAAAACATCGCTAACTTTCTCGTGGCCAGCGTCGTGTTTGGCCTGGTTTTTGTATCACCCCTGTTTGCCGACCAGCAGAAAGGGAACGGACGGCGCCCCAACATCATTTTGATCATGTGCGACGATATGGGGTTTTCCGACGTTGGCTGTTACGGTGGCGAAATCGACACGCCGAATATCGACCGCCTGGCCCGCGAAGGGTTGCGCTTTACGCAGTTTTACAACTGCGCCAAATGCACGACGACACGGGCAGCGATCCTGACAGGTCTTCATCCTCGCCGACGCGGCGGTCTGCTGCAAACCAACATGATCACGCTCGGAGAACTTCTTGAACGGACCGGATACCAGACTGCGCTGATCGGCAAGTGGCACCTCGGACGAACCAATACGACGCATCCGGTGTATCGCGGCTTCGATGAATTCTACGGCTTGCTCGACGGTTGCTGCAACTACTTCGATCCCTCCATTCCCGATCCGCCGTATAAAGGCGGCCGGGTCCGCTTCTTCGCCCATAACACCGAGCGCCTGACGAAATTCCCGAAGGATTTTTACACCACCGATGCCTTCACCGATCACGCGCTTGAAACGATGCGTCGATTCGCCAAGACGAAGAAGCCGTTCTTCCTCCACGTTTGCTACACGGCGCCGCATTATCCGTTGCATGCCAAGCCGCAGGACATAGCGAAGTATCGCGGCAAGTATCGACAAGGTTGGGATGTTTTGCGGCGTCAGCGTCATGCTCGACAAGTGAAAATGGGCCTGCTCGATCCAAAGTGGAAGTTGTCGCCTACCGATTCCAGAGCGTACGACTGGAAAACCGCGAATCATGATTTCGAGGATTTACGCATGGCTGTCTATGCCGCCATGGTCGACTGCATGGATCAGAACATCGGTCGCCTGCTTGGCGAGCTGAAAGCATTGGGGGTGGAAGAAAACACGGTAGTGATGTTTTTGTCGGACAATGGCGGTTGCGCCGAGGAACCAGGTGGGCGCGACCCGGCCAAACGGCGGCCAGGACCGAAAGACGATTACGTCGCTGTCGGTCCGGCCTGGGGCTGGGCACAAAACACCCCTTTCCGCCGATACAAATCATGGGTCCACGAAGGCGGCATCAGCACACCGTTTATTGTACGATGGCCTGGCGTCGTCAAGGCGAATACCATGACTCACCAGCCCGGGCACATCATTGATATCATGCCGACGTTCGCGGAGTTGGCCGGCGTCGACTATCCCAAGAATTATGAGGGCAAAGAAATCGTGCCGGTCGAAGGCATCAGCCTTGTTCCAATCCTTGAAGGCAAAACAAGACGGCCGCACGACACCCTCTGCTGGGAGTGGGCGGGCAATCGAGCCGTTCGCGAAGGCAAATGGAAAGCCGTCTGGGACAAACTGGTCCGCCGCTGGGAACTTTATGATCTGGAGGCGGATCGGACCGAGTTGAACGACCTGTCCGAGAAAGAGCCCGAATTAACGAATCGTCTGGCGGCGAAATACGACGCCTGGGCAAAGAAAATGGGGATCAACCGGCCGTAAGACCTAGCCGCCCCCATGGTCCCCAGCCGCTTTTTGCTTGACCTCCGTCAGCTCCAGCAAATAGCAAGGGACCTCGAGATTCTTGTACGTTTTTGCCGAGGCGGAAATCCGGCCCCCGCTCTGTCTCGATGGCGAACTGGCCTTCCTTGTTTTTCTGCAGACCGGCTTCGTTGATGATCCTGTCGAGTATCAGTTTCTCAAGGGCTTCATCGCGCAAAATGCGACTCTTTTCCGTCTTGCCAGCGAGAAAAGTGAACTCCAGTCCTTCCCCCGGCAAGGGCTGGAATTCGATCGCATCCGCTCCCATATCGACGGCTTCGGAGAAAATGCTTTCCAACAGCAGCGCTGCTTCGTGTTCCCGGTTCATGACAACCTCCGCCCTTGCACCGAATGCGGAAAAAGCTTTCGCTGATCGAGATTACCCGAAGAATCAAAAGATAAAGGTTGCAACTCGCCGCACACTTCAAGCGCCTCGTTCTTTTTTGCCTCGTCGACTAGCGCTTCCGAAATCCATAAATACTCGACTTCCAGGGTGTTGGGAATAATGGCAACGCGACGTTCGTCCTCGACTGGTTGCCAGCAGGTTTGCAGTCCCGCTTCGATGCATTCGCGATCGGTCGGGAAACTGATCGGGATCTTGGCCCGCCACAGAAAACAAGAAGTCAAGGTATTCATGCGGAAAGGGATCGGGTCGATCTTCCGGATGAGCCGATCCGTCGTCAAATCGGCGATACCAATTCCGACAGCGTTCCCGTGACTCTCGGGCGAAACATCCAAGGCACAAATGCGGGTAATCCGCGGACGATCAAATTCAGGCTCTCCTTCCACCAGCAGGCGACCGACAACATTGGGATCGATGCCAGCTCCGGAATAGTTTTTGCCAATCTCACCGATAACCAGGACGTCGAGCTGATCGAAAGGGATGCGGCCCATCATCTGCCTGGCTTGTTCAAGCAAATGGGGTTCTTCATCGAAAAGCGACTCTTTGGGAACGACCTTGAGCAACGCGGTTTCTTCCTTTGCGTTTTCGAGAATAGCCAACCCTGCCAGGAAAGGTGTCTTGGCGACGATCACTTGTGCCGATTCGGGGATCATGTCGCGCAGCCCACGCACTCCCCAGCGATGGTGCTGGGCGGCGCCTTCCCGCTTGCCCAGGCCGATGGTGATCATTTTGACGATGCCGCTTTCGATTCGACCACGAAAATCGGTGTGCGGCTTGATGCGCGAAATCGTCAAGACGGCGTCTGCGGCAAGAGCGTTCTTGTCCCAATAAACAGGTTCGTTCCAGCGATTGACACCAATCGGCACCGAATCCATATCGGTTTTGACGGGAACCCCCAGATTATCCTCGGTGATACCGTATTCCGCGAGCAATTCGCGTTGACCCTGGGCGGTCGCCCCGCCGTGACTTCCCATCGCTGCCACAATGAACGGCTCGGCACCCGCTTGACGCAACACCTCGAGCGTCGTGCGAACGATCGTCTCAAGATTGCGAATCCCCTCTGCTGCCGACGGCAACGGCGACCCTTGCCTTGGCGGGTAACTTCTTTAGCACCCCCGATTGTTCCCATTGACGACGCACCTCCCCAGCGACATCCTCGACCGCGGGATGCGAGTCACGTTGGCGTACCAGGGTAAACAACGGCAAAGGCATGTTCCACACGCTCCTTCTGTCCGTGCCAACCGACTGCTGCCGGCTCGATCTGGCAGCCTAGCGGCCCGATTTGAAGCTTAATCGAGTTTTTTGCCAGCTGGCAGTTGCTTGAGGAGATTCACCATTTCGATGGCTGTCATAGCAGCGTCAAAACCCTTATTCCCGGCTTTACCTCCTGCCCGATTGATAGCCTGCTCCACCGTATCACAGGTCAAGATGCCAAAGATGACCGGCACGCCAGTCGCTACTGCCGCCTGCGCGACTCCCCTTGCAGCCTCACCGGCAACGTAATCATAGTGGTCGGTTTCTCCCCGGATCACCGCACCAAGGCAGATGATGGCTTCATATTCGCCGCTTTCCGCCAACCGCTTGGCCAGCAAGGAAATCTCGAAGGACCCAGGCGCCCACACGAGATCGACGGCATCCCGGGAGACGCCATGGCGTGTGAATCCATCCAGCGCACCGTGGACCAATTGCCCGACGATGTTCTGATTGAACCTTGCCGCAATCACGGCAAAACGGCCGGTCGGCGGGCGTCAAACTGCCTTCGTAAATCTTTCCCATAGGGAACCAACATTTGGATTCCTGCTCGCTGCCGGGGTAGCAACTCTATCCATTTTATCTGGTCCAGGCGAAAATTCGAGGCATTGGTGGCGACTGTCGCCAGCCGATCGCTTCTCGACGAACGGCGGTTCATGCCAGCCTATAATAGAGTGATGGAAGAAATCCGCTTCGCGTGCATCTCAGCGAGCCGTTGTCGGGTATAGTCCTTTGAAACTCGCGAGGCCCTTTCGCAGAGAAAAGGCAACGAATTATGAATCATCCAGACAGCAACAACCAATCTGACGACCATCTGGCCGGACCGACGACCTTGAGCGATCGGGTCAAATCCTTGCAATTATCGAAGTATCTGGCCGAAGCTCCTAAGCCGCGCAATCCCAAGTTGCCCTGGTTTCTTTGTTTGCTATTTGCTGCTTTGAGCGCCCTGCTAGGCTGGAAACTTGCCAACGTCGAAGAGGCGCCTTCGCGCGAAAAGGCAGAAGAAGAGATACCGGCGATCGTTCCCCGCTCCAGCCGCGTTGTGCTCGAAGCTGGCGGCTTCATCGTCCCTGTCCACCGCGTGGAGGTCAGTCCCAAGGTAGGCGGCGAGGTCATCGAACTTTACATCGAAGAAGGTCAGGAGGTGAAAAAACATCAGAAACTGGCCAGGCTCGATCCGACGAAGTTCGAGTTCGAGTACCGGCAGGCCAAGGCGTTGGTCGACCAGGCGAAGGCCGAGTTGGAAAAGCTCGAAAATGGCAGCCGAGAAGAAGAAATCCGCCAGGCGAAGGCCGCTCTCAACGAGGCGATTGCCCAACGGGACCAGCTTCAGGACGAGTTGCTGCGGATCAGGCAGTCGCGGGCCGCCGTTCCGCGCGAAGAACTGGTTCGCATCGAAAGCAGGTTAAGGCAGGCACAATACAAGGTGAAACAGTTGACGGAAGCGTATCGCCTGGTCGAAATCGGTCCTCGGCCAGAGGAGATCGCCAAAGCCCGCGCAGCTTATGAGCACGCTTTGGCCCAGATGGAAGCAGCTAAATACGACCTTGAAAACACCACGGTCCTGGCTCCCATTTCGGGACGAATCCTGACGAAGAAGGCCGAAGTCGGCGACACCGTTCGTCCCCGAGGCGTTTTCCAATGGCTTGTCCGCCAGCCTTTGTGAAATGGCCGACGTCAGCCAACTCGAAGTCGATGTCGATGTCGCCGAGCGCGATCTGCTGCGTGTTTTCAAAGGGCAAAAGTGCGAAATCCGCACCGAAGCTTTCCCCCGACCAGATTGACACCGGCACGGTTTTCGCGCGTCATGCCCGAAGCAGACCGGAGCAAAGCCAGTGTGTCGGTTCGGGTTCGGATCGACATGCCGACAAAGGTCGAACTGATCCGCCCTGGCATGCGTGCCCGCGTCGCTTTTCTCAGCAAGGATGCCGCGACCAAGACGAAACACGGCTCGAGCGCCTCGTCGCCCACGGTCGGTCGATGACCATTCAGTTTACAACCCTTCTACCTCCCAGCCTTTACGATACTCTCTGCGAACGAAGTCGTTGGCTTTCTTGACATTGGTGATGAGAAGCTTGTCGGCATTCCATTCGAGCGTGGTCATTGGGAAGCGAGTAGCCAGGCAACCGAGCAAAACGGCTTCGGTTAGCGGGCCGGAGTAGGAAAACGGCGCGGAGGTTTTGCCTTCGCCAAGGCACGCATCGACAAACTGACCATAATGATTCTCGCCGCCTGGCGCAGGGAACTTGTAATCGGCAAATTGCTTTTCCGGAAGCAAGACAGGGGCGGGCGATATACGGCGAATAAAGCACCCCTTTGGTTCCGATGTAGATCGATCCTTGACCATGGAGCTTGCGATTGCCGAGCAGCTTTTGTACGTCAGCCGGCGGGCGATTATTGCCGTTGTACCAGTGCAACGTCAGTGTCTCGCTCGTGTATTTGGTCTGTGGAAAGACGAACCGGACATAGACATTCAGACTCCAACTATCGGCATTGGGGGCTTCGCCTTCGGAACGAACCGAAACTGGTGAGGTGAGAGCCAGTGAAGTAAAAACCGGGTCGAGGATGTGGCAACCCATATCGCCAAAAGTGCCGGTGCCGAAGTCGAGCCGCTTACGCCAGACACTGGGATGATAGTAACCGGCGATGAATGGCCGTTCGGCAGCAACGCCGAGCCACGAGTCCCAGTCGAGACTCTGGGGAACCGGGTCTTTTCGATCGGGTCGAGGTTTGTTGTCTCCCCACTGTTTGCCGCTCCAGCTGTGCACTTCTTTTACCTTGCCGATGGCGCCCGGCTTGAATCGTTGCCACGACGGTCCGGTGGACAGGATGCGAGTGAATCTGGATGCCCATCTGCGTAACGAGTTTCTTCTCGGCGGCAACCCGAGCCAGTTGTCTCGCTTCATAAATCGTCTGGGTCAATGGTTTTTGCGTATAGACGTGTAACCCGGCTTGCATGGCGCGCATCGTGATCGGTGCATGCATGTGGTCCGGTGTGGAGATGTTGGCGGTATCGAGGTTCTTCTCCTTATCGAACAGTTCGCGATAATCCTGGTAAACCTTGACGTCGGGGAATTCTTTTTTAACTTTGTCCAAGCGATTGAGATCGACTTCGACGACGGCAACCAGTCGGACATTTTTGTTAGAAGTCAGGGACCGGATATCGGCCCAGGCCATGCCATTTCCGCCGAAGCTGACATGCCTCAGGGTCTGGCTGGGGGCGGCGCCGACGTGTTTGCGAAATACGAATGGCGCGGAAAAACTGGCGGCGACCATGCCTTTTAACGCTGTGCGGCGAGTCACTTTTTGTGTTTTCATAGCAGTTGCCTTTCTCTTCGAAAACGACCGGGGTGCCGTACTGCTCTCAAAGTACTCGATCGTTTCGGAAAATGCCACCAGCACTTCACCTCTTTCCGTATGCGGCGACCACGACCACGATTCATAAAATGAAATGGAGGGTTGATCGTCGTACTGCAATCGACTGGAGAACCCGGCGGAGCTTTTGTCCATGATTCAGGTAAAAATCAACGGTGAAGAACGAACGCTTCCCAAAGAGATGACGGTAGCCGATCTGTTGCGCGAGCTTGGCCATGCCGACGGACGCGTCGCTGTCGAGGTCAACGAACGGGTCGTACCGAAAGCGGAACACGAAAACCATAAGTTGTCCGCCGGCGACGCCATCGAAATCGTTACTCTCGTCGGCGGGGGAGCGCAGCCCGATTTGGAACCAAAGCCGCTGGTGATCGGCAAGCATTCCTTTCGCAGCCGGCTGATAACCGGAACGGGAAAATACTCCAGTTACGAGGTCATGCGCGAAGCCTTGGAAGCCAGTGGCTGCGAAGTCACCACGGTCGCCGTTCGCAGGGAACGCCTCTTTGACAAGCAAGGTAGGAATATCCTTGACTATCTCGATTTGAAGAAGTACACGATCCTGCCCAACACCGCTGGCTGCTTCAGTGCCGAGGATGCCATCCGCCACGCCCGGCTGGCCCGCGAGTTGCTCGCCAACCTTGACAATCCGGGCGCCGACTGGGTCAAACTCGAATGCCTCGGCGATCCCAAGACGCTATTACCCGATCCCGTCGCCACGCTCGAAGCGACCGAACAACTCGTCAAAGAGGGGTTCGAAGTTCTGGTTTACACCAGCGATGATCCGATCATGGCTCGCCGGCTGAAAGAAGCGGGGGCAGCCAGCGTCATGCCGGCCGGCAGTCCCATCGGCAGCGGCCAAGGAGTTCTCAATCCCAATAATATTCGCATCATTCTCGAATATCTCAAGCAAGATGATCCCGACTATCCGGTCATCGTCGATGCGGGAGTCGGCACCGCCAGCGACGTCACCATCGCCATGGAACTTGGCTGCGATGGCGTCTTGCTGAACACGGGCATCGCCCATGCCAAAGACCCGATTCGCATGGCCTACGCGATGCGCTACGCCTGTGAAGCGGGTCGGCTGGCCTATCTGTCAGGCCGAATCCCCAAGAAACTTTACGCCCAGGCCTCCAGTCCCATGGAAGGGTTGATTGCCGCCAGCCGATAACACGATTCGAGCCTCATTCGCTCATTTCGTTGCCGTGATGGCCTCGGCATAGCGGAGGTCGCCCGTCTTGCCGTCGTAATATTGAAAGATCACCTGCGGCTTTTCAAATGCCACCCAGCGCGTTTCTCCCAGCTTCTTGGGATTATTGAAGACGTTGTTGATCTGCACCACGCAGTAAAACGGATGTTGCAGATTTTCGCGGGGAATGTCATTGCGGAAATAGCTCGACCAGCGAATGAGGCATTTTCTCGGTCCATATTGAAATTCACCGGTTGCCGGCCGATTGCCTTCGTCCGTGTTCCAATGGTTGTTGGAATTATGCGGCCCGGAGGCGAATTCCCAGACGCGATCGGTGATCTTGATGACGAAGCTGTTGTGCAGATCGCCAGTAAGAACGAAGACGGGTTTGCCGAGACCGTCCCAGAACTTGATCAGCTGTTCGCGTTCATCTAGGAAAACAGTCCAGGCGTCGTCTTTGTTTTCAGCGCGGATGGCTCCTCCCCCGACGTGCGGCACCATGAAGTTGACGGACGACACGACAAAGAAAAAGTCGGCGTCGCTGTCTTTCATGCCGTCGAGCAGCCATTGCTTTTGTTCTTTGCCGATCATCGACAATCCTGGCTTGTCAGGGTGTCTGGTGTCGTGCATCTCGCGGTGACTGCGCGTGTCGAGGACGAAAAAATCGCAGTTGCTGACGCGTAGCCGGTAATAAGAGCGGCGACCGATGGAATAATTGGCTTTGCCGTCGGCCTTTGCCGCCGGCTCGATCTGCAGGCGTGTCTTGCCGAGAACCTTGACGATGCCGTAGACCCCGGCATTGGGATCGCCGCCGACGCCATCGAGTTTGTTGTCGTTGACGCCTGCCGTCGGTCCGCCCCAATGGACGTGCAGGTTCGAAGCTTCCTTGAGATTCAATTTCGTGAAGTCGGCCTTGGGATCGGTCAAGATGTCGCTTCCTTTCTTCAGTTGTGCCTGGCCGAAGAAGATGCCCTGCTTGAACGGAACCGGGTTGCTCCAGCCGAGATAGTCGTACCAGGCGGCGACGCCAATATCACGAAAAACAGCCCGGCGGTCACGCAGGCCGACTGTGCCGGCTCCCCACACATCGTTCAGAATTTCGTGATCGTCGAAAGTGAAAAACGAAGGAATGTTGCGATGCCAGGCCGAGAGGTTCTTGCCTCGTTCCAGGTAGATTTTGTAATTCTCCCAAACACCGGCTATCGTCGGCGCATAGCGAATCACGGAGGGCGCTTGTTCCAGCTCGATGCCTTGCGCCTTCATCCACTGCTTCGCGGAGTACTCCCGCCGATCCTCGTAGAGCCAATCGCCGTTCTGGATGGCGAAATCGATCTTGCCATGCAAATGTTTGAGCATCGTCTTGAACGCCGGTGCGTCAGGACCGCCTCCCTGTTTGGGAGTCTGATTGTTGCCGCAGGCGAATTCGAAACGGAAATTGAACAACCCGCGCGGATTCAGCTCGGGGTCGATCAGTTCCTTGGGATCGGGAAGCGTTTTGAAGGAGCCACCGAGACCGATCGGTTTTCCGTCAGCATTGGCGATGCGATACCAATAGTTCGTGTTGGCTTGGAGGCCGGTCAACAGCACCCAACCCGTGTTGTCGTCTTCCAGTTTCGTCTTGACGCCAGGTGAAAGCGTGTCGAGTTTGCCGGGTTCGGTGCCATACAAAACATGAAACACGCCTGGCTTGGAAGTCCGTGCCCACACGCCGACGCCGTGCGAACTCAACCGACCCAGAATCGGGCCGTGCGTGATGCGAACTTCCTGAGCGAAACCAATAGTCGTTGTCGTGACAAATACGATTGGAATCCAGAGCAGTCGGTGCATCGCCACCTCGACACGAAATCCGAGACACAAAACTCGCAAGCAATGGACGAAGGATCATTATGTCGCGGCGGCGATGGGATGCAATGAAAAAGCCTTTAGTTTTCGGGCAAGGGAGTGGCCCCAGGAGGTGGTTTCCCTTTGCCGGAACGAATATACTCCCCCCGAAGCCGGGCGTAATCGTCGGCCGTGATGTTTTCCAGCGTGCTTCGTTCCGCGTTTCTCTGAAAAATCTGTTTCAAGAAAGGAATGCACCAGCCGCACCCCGTACCGGCTCCGCCGCACTGCGACAGCTGGCTGGCCACTTTGGGTTTCTCGATCCGGACAAAGTTCTCGAGCTTGCGCCGCGTGACGTGGAAGCAGTAGCAGATTTTGTCGTCGAGATCCATGTTGCCCCAGCGGAAAATGCGATCGCCCAGCTTCTCTCCCTCATTGTACCTCGTGCCTGCTTCGATCGTCACCTGCCTTTGACGGGAAATCACACCGTTAGTTGACGGTCCCGCTCGTCGCGCTAACACCGCGACGCTCGCCGAAATCACCGTTTGTTGACGGTTCGCTCGTCGCGCTGACGCTACGACGGTCGCTGAAAACACCGTCAGTTGACGGTGGAGATAAACTGCACAAAACAGCTAACTATTTCCTCAAGAATCCCAGCTATGTCCGCGTGCGCACCACCAACACCTTTCAAGCCGAGCATAAAAGTCCAAGCTGCTCGTTCTTGACGCCCGTTTGGGACGCGCGTTCCCGAAATGATCCGGGACATCGTTATTCAGCTCGCTCCTTCCCTCTTGCCTCGCCGCATTGGTATCGTTGAAGATGCAAAGATGGAATGGTTGACTGAGAATCCGACGCCGGCGTACCTCGTTCTCGGGATGGCATTTTTGGGCGTGATGGCTTGCCTGTGGCACAAGCGCGACGTTCGCTTTCTTTACGCAGCCTTTGCCATCGTCTTTGCCGGCGTCCTCATCTGGCTCATCGATTTCCTCGTCGTCACGGATTTCGAGCAGATGGAACTCGAGATTCGGCATCATGCTCGCTTCGCCGAAAGCGGCGACCTGGACAAAATCTTCCGCCGCCTGTCCAGCGACTTCCGCTATCGCCGCATGGATGCTGTCGCTTTCCGAGCATTGTGCGACCGGTATGCTTCTTCATGGCCTATTCAAAAAATGGCGGTCTGGGATTTTGAAAAATGCCACATCGATCCAGAGGCGGGTCGCGGCGAAATCGCATTCAGCGTCAAAGTCCGAGCGGACTGGAGCCGGGGAGAGTTTTACCGTTGCCGGGCACAATTCCACCGGGAAGACGGGCAGTGGAAGCTAGCCGGGTTTGCACTCTTCAATCCGTTTGTCAACACCAACGAGGAGATCGTGCCTCCGTAGCGGCTCAACCGATGCGTTGCTTAACCGAACAATGGGAGAGGCTCGCCATCGCACAGGGCCAATGGTCGGCCAAGATTGTCGACGATGTGGGCGTCAGCGGGGATGCCGAGCGCATGGAAGATCGTCGCATGGATGTCAGCGGGACCGCAAGGCGCTTCGATCGGCTGGGACGCGATGCGGTCGGACTTGCCCAAGACCTGCCCACCGACAATGCCTCCCCCAGCAAACGCCACTGAATAGCAGTTGGGGAAATGATCCCGACCGCTGTTGCGGTTCAGTTTAGGAGTTCGGCCAAACTCGGTGAGGAATACGACCAGCGTTTCGTCGAGTCGGCCGCACGCCGCCAGATCGTTCAGCAATGCGATGCTGGCGCGTTCCAGAGGAGGAAGCAACGCGTTCTTCAAACGCTGGAAATTCTTTCCGTGCGTATCCCAATTATCCCCCTTGCTGCCGTTCAGATCACCAGCCGAAGCGTAAATGGTCACGATGGGAACACCGGCTTCGGTAAGCCTGCGTGCAAGCAAGGCACTTTGGCCGCACATGTGCGAACCATACTGGTCGCGCACCTTTGGCGGCTCCCGTTCCAGGTCGAAAGCAGAGCGTACCTTTGGACTCAACAGCAGATCGGCTGCCATTTGTTGATAGTGATCAAAGGCGCTATCACGAGATCCGATTTGCCGGCCAACGTTGTTCAGCAGCTCCATTCGATCTGTCAAGCGACGGTTATCGACATCCGCAGGCAAGCGCAAATGGGCTTCACCCGTGGTTGGAGAAACACCACCATAGGGAGTTGCACCTTTGGGTTTCACAATCAGAGGATCGTAGTGCATCCCTAAAAAGCCGCCAAACTGACCGTTGAGCAGGCCACGGTCGGCGATAGGGTACGGCACGGCTACGCAGGCAGGAAAGCCTTTCGCCGGCTTACGGAACCTGGCCACCATCGATCCCAGGCAAGGCCAATCCCTTCGCGACGGAGGTAAAGGAGCGTCGTTTCCCGGGTTGTGCGGAGCATGTCCGGTCAGGTTCCAATAGGCGGCGTTACGATGTCCGGTTTCCTTGTGATGGACGGAACGTACAATGGCCAGCCGATGCGTTTGGCCAGCCAGCCCCGGCATGTACTCACCGAGGAGAATCCCGGGGACTCGAGTAGAAATCGGCCGGTAGTTGCCACGAACTTCAATGGGCGCATCTGGCTTCGGGTCCCAGGTTTCCAGTTGGCTCATGCCGCCCCAGGCAAAAAAGACGATGCACGATTTGGCCCGGCCAAAGCCTCGAACCGCGCTTGCCGCCCGCAGAGATCGCAATGCCAAAATCTCGGACAGGGAAAGCCCCAGCGTTCCCAAGCCGGCGAAAAGAAGGCTGCGGCGCGTCAAACGAAAATCGTAACAAGTATGATCGGCTTTTCGGTGAGGCATTGCGGCAGGCTCCTCAATCTCGCATTCTGGCAGGAATCGATCTGGCAGGGGCAACGAACTAATCTTACGCTACCCAGCCTGCCGGATCAAGCAGCGTCCGCACCTGGTCGCGCCCGAACGGCTTCGACGGAGCGAGGCCCTCCATTCCTGCTTCCGCCACAAAATTTAAGCTGCACCCAGCAACGACAACGGAAACCGTTTGGCTTATGTCACCACCGCACCGTGGTTGGCTGCCGCCGTCACGACCATATCAGACGCTGACAACCCTAATCGTTTCTGAAGGGATTTTCGCACATAATCGGCTCGGTCTGCGTCTTCGACAATGGCAGCGACCGTCGGCCCCCATGAACTCTGAGCGACGCCAGCGATTTTTTGTTCGCGGAGAAACCGAATCGTCTCCGCGACTTTCGGCGTCGAATAAATGGCTCCCTGGACCGGCGCGAACGATTCACCGACCAGGCGATTGAATTCAAACAGTGCTTCGCCGAACTGACGTATATCCTGTTCTGCCAAGGCGGGCAACATGCCGGTCAAAACGAGTCGGCATAACGCATTGACCCGCATCGGCATTTGCGGCTCATCGTGCAAGCGGGCCATGGCTTCGGCTTCGCCGGCGCCATGAAGGCCCGTCCTGCCAGCGGTCACGAGAAGCACCCGCCATGGCTGGGGAAATTCGCAGCGGGCAACCAGCGGTCCAAGGCGTTCCGCCGAGGCTTTGCCACCGTCAACCAGGAAGCCGCCGTGCTCGAAACCGTGGATACCCACCGCGGATCGCTTTCCCCTGCCAACTCGTCTGGCCAGTTGGCAAGCCGACATGGGCGGCAATTGCCAGGACCTTTCCAGCGCGCGGGCCACGGAGAGGGCAAGTTGCGTGCCACTCCCTAAACCGACGTGAAAAGGAGCGCAACGGTGAACAACAATGCGATGGGGAGGCAAATCGGCAGCCCCGACGGAGGCGGCAAATAGTCTGGCGAACTCGACCGCTCGTGGCGCGGCCGGACCTTCACCAAGCCACGACTTGTTCGCTTCGACCGACAGCTCGACTCCGGGGGCGTTCACCATCAAGCCGACGCCACCATAAAGTCGCCAACCTGTCTCCCCCGTCAACTTCGACGGGTTGATTAGACCGAAATGCAACCGACTATGGGCACGGACGTAAACCACTTGTTTTTCCCGCATGCTTGTTGCAACTGCTACCCGTGGCGCATTCGCATTACTTGGCGCGCCGGACATTATGTTGCACAATAAAATCGGCTAACGAAGACGGAAAGCTGTTCTCTCCGTGCCTCGTTTGCGATAACTTCGATTCCATGGCAACAAAACGGAGTCATAGAGCAGGCGACGGAAAGCAACCCTCTGGAAAAGGACCGACAGCATGAGTGATTTCAACCATCCCACGGAAAATTCACCCGAAGCTCCGGGACCGGAACAGAAGCCTGCTTTGACCGTCATCCCCATCAAATCGGCACCGCTGCCGCCGGCACCTGCGCGTTCGTCCGGGATTTTGCCTTTGGCATTCGGGTTTTTGCTGATGGTGCTCTTTTTATCCCTCGGCCTGAATGTCTTTCTGTTTCTGGTCAGCCTTGGCGGGGGCGCTGGTGGCGGCATTTCCCTTCGCGAGCAGCATTACTCAGGCAACGAAAACGCCAAAGACCGCATCGCCATCATTACCATGGACGGCGTCATTATGGAAGGCATGCTCGATTTTGTACACAAGCAAATCAAGAACGCCGCCGCCGATGATTCGGTCAAGGCGGTCGTCTTGCGGATCAACAGTCCGGGAGGCAGCATTACGGCCAGCGACGATCTTCATCGTCGGCTGCAACAATTGCGGGACGGCACGACGCCGGGGCATCGATCCTTCAAAAAGCCTATCGTCGTGTCGATGGGATCGCTCGCTGCTTCGGGCGGATACTATATTTCGATGCCGGCACAAAAACTCTTTGCTGAGCGTTCCACCATCACCGGTTCCATCGGTGTTTACGCCGCCTTTCCCACCATTGCGGAGTTCGCCGAAAAACACGGCTTCGGGATGAATATCATCAAGGCAGGAGAGGTGAAAGCCAGCGGTTCGATCTTCAAAAAAATGACCCCCGAAGAACAACAAGTCTGGCAGGACATGGTGGACCAGGCTTTCGATCAGTTTCTCAGCGTCGTCGCCGAAGGCAGGCCGAATCTGACCAAAGAACAACTGCGCGAAGTCGTCATCGAAAAGCCGATGAAAACCAAGAACGACAAAGGTGCAGAAATCGAATTCGTTTATACTCGGCGCCGTGCTGACGGCGGCATCTTCACCGCCGAGCAGGCGTTGCAATTCGGGCTGATCGATCAGATCGGCTATCTGGACGACGCCATTGCCGAAGCTGCCAAATTAGCCGGCATCTCCGACTACGAGGCGTTTCACTACACCCGGCCGCCGACCTTGATCGATCTGTTGACCGCGTCGCAGAACGTGCCGGCCACTGCTTTCGAGCCCAAGAATCTGCCGAAGGCGGCGTGCCCTCGTTTGTGGTTTTTGGCTCCACAAAGCGAACTGGCCGGTATCCTCGCGGCCGCTCGCTCACAGTGACAGCGATCGGCATGGGCGAGCACGATTCGACAAGTCCCTGCTTCGCAGGTGTCGGCGGTGGCTTCGGGTCGTGCCAAACTGCGATCGGCATTGCGGTTTTTATTGTGCTGCCGGTGCTTTGCCCATGTGCCGGCTTGTCGGTCGCGCGATTCGGCCAGCGGGCAGATCCGCAAGGGTCGAATCGATAAAAATATGATGCCAAAGCTGTGTCGCAACGACGCCGACCAGTCCCATTTCCACAGACGTTCGCTGGGGTGAGCCAGCGCGCATGTGCCGATATCGCTCGCGCCAAAAGCGGACGTTGTCGGCATTGAAATAACCCGTCTTTCGCAGAGATTCGTCGCTCAACAGCTGCTCGACGAAAACCGGCAACGGATCGAGATGGAAACTATCCAGCGGCGCCCGAAACATCGCCTTGCGGCGCCAGGCGATCGATTTGGGAAGCCAACGTTCGGACATGCGCCGCAGGATGTATTTGTCGCAAAAACCACGCATTTTCCAGCGTGGATGCAAACGTGCCAGATAGGCATAAACCCGTTCATCCAGAAACGGATAACGGGTTTCCACCGACGAATGCATGGCGACACGATCACCTTTACAGCTTAGAAGCAAGCCGGGAAGCATGACCCGTGCTCCGAGGTAAAGCGCCCGGTTGAGCGGATGCCAGCGGCGCAGGCGGGCGGGATCGAATTCGAGATCATGATAAGGCAAATGTTCCAGGGCCAGTTCGAGCATGCTGGGACTGTAAAACCGCAATTTCGACATGCTCATCAGGCCATATATGTCCAACCAGGCGTTGTGACCGCCCACGGCGTCTTGCACCCGGCGGACAAAGTGCCACGGAAACTGCGGAGCCCGCGTCACTTTCAAGAACAATCGCCGAACTTGCTGGCTTCCTTTGAGGCCGGGCAGCAAATCGAAAAATCCGAGCAGACGATCGACCTTGTACCAGGGATAACCGGCAAGCCATTCGTCGGCGCCTTCGCCGGTCAGGGCGACTTTATAGCCCAGTTCGTTCACCTTGGCGGCCAATCGGAGCAGGGCCGCGCACGACGTATCCACTACCGGGCACTCCGCCGCTCGGATCAGGCTCGGATAATGGCTCAGGACGTCATCATTGCCGAACGGCACCACGACCGGATCCGCACCGACGTGCCCGGCGACGACCTCGGCCTCACGTCGCTCGTCGAATTTCGGATCCCGAATTTGGATCGTGAACGTGGGAATGGCCGGTTTGCGAACCTGACACGCCATAGCCACGACGATACTGGAATCGACGCCTCCGCTAAGATAGGAGACCACCGGCACATCCGCACGCAGCCTCAGCTCGACGGCCGATCGAAACACCTCCTCAAAGCCATCGATTACTTTTTTCGCGTCCCTCCCTGGGTCCTCGTCGCCAGCGTCTGGAAAATCTATGTCGAAATAGATGTGTTGGGACAGATTGGCGGCCTGGCCGCGATTGCCAAACTGCAATTTCAGGTAACGTCCCGGCAACAAGAGGCGGACGCCTTCGAAACAGGTCGCAGGACCCGGCAGAGCGAAAAAAGTGAAAACCTGATTGATCCCTTTTCGGTCTGGCCGGGGAGCAACAAAGCCTGAAGCAAGCAAGGCTTTGACTTCCGAGGCGAAAAGGAACCAATCACCCTGTCGGCTCCAAAACAGCGGACAGATTCCGAAGCGGTCGCGCGCCAGGATGAGGCAGCGGCGACGTTCATCCCACAGAGCCAAAGCGAATTGGCCCCGCAGGTGGTCGAACATTCGCTCGCCGTATTGTTCCCACAGATGGGGGATGATCTCAGTGTCGCAATGGGTCTTGAAGATATGCCCCTGAGCTTCCAGTTGGGTTCGTTTTTCAGGGTAGTCGAACAATTCGCCGTTATAGACGACGTGGATGGAGCCGTCTTCGTTGGAGATAGGCTGTCGGCCGTCCATCAGCCCGACGATGCTGAGACGTCGCGATGCCAGACCAGGATTGCCTCTGTCAAAAAAACCGTCTTCGTCGGGTCCACGATGAAACAATGCCTGGGCCATATCGCGCAGGCTTTTCTGAGGCACAGGTCGCTCGTCAGTCAAATCGACAATGCCGGCAATTCCGCACATGGATATCCTTCAAGTTAGCGCCTCCAGCAGCGGCGAAGAGGGCTTCGTCCCGCCAATGTTCCAACAGAGACGGCACACAACAGGACCGTCGCCGCGCTCGGCGTATCTGGCCAATCGTGTTGTCCAAGCGCCAACGTTTAATGTAGGGATTTTCGCCGGTTGTCCTATGATGCAGGCTCTTGGTACAGCTTTTTTACTCGGCGGATGATGAGGCGATCCAGAAGTCGAGGAAAGAATTTGTGCATGCGCAGAATCCACCTGGCTTCCGAGCCGAGTATCGTTTCGGCGCGGTTCTTCTCGATCGCGTCGAGAATGGCGTCAGCGACGAATTCGGGGGACATTCCCTTTTGATGTTCGATGTTCATCCGGCCAGTATTGCGCAGAAGATGCTCGGACAGCCTGCTGCTCGTCAGTCCTGGAATGATGAGCAGGACGTCGATGTCGAAGCGTGCCAGCTCGCCTCGCAGCGCTTCGCTCATGCCGCACAAACCGAACTTGCTGGCGGAGTACTCCGACCAGGCAGGCATGCCGCGCCGACCGCACATGGAAGCCACGTTGACGACCGCAGGCTGGATTCCCTGTTGCAGATGCGGGATGGCCAGACGAGTCAATTCGATTGGAGCGAAAAAGTTGACCTCCATGACCGTACGCAGGATTTCCTCGCTGGAATCGGCGAAGTGGCCGAAGCTGGCGACGCCAGCATTGTTGACGAGCACGTCCAATCCGCCATAATGGGCGACCGTTGCATCAACGATATGGGCCCGGTCGGCTTCTGAAACGAGGTCGCCCGGCACGACGAATGCTTCCCCACCCTCATCACGAATCTGTTTGGCCAACTCTTCAAGTTTATCGGCAGAACGCGCCGTCAGGGCGACACGCGCTCCGCGCCGGGCAGCACGCAAGCCTAATTCGTAACCGATACCGCTCGACGCCCCTGTGATGAGAATCCGTTTGCCCGACAAGTTTCTCACCATGGCATGCCCTCCTGGCGACGGGAACAAGTTCCGTGTAATGTAGCACCGCCGCCGCCTGTTGGCTAGCGAGGCGCCGATGCGTGTGCTGTTTTCCCGCGTGGGCGAACCAGCCGAAAATCGGCACTAACTCTCGGGATTGGTTGGCGTTGAGGACGTTTCTTTTGGTCGAGGGTTCGTCAGCAGTTCCTGGCGGAAAATGGGAATGTCACGAGGTGCGTCAATGCCCAAGCGGATTTTGCCTCGCTCGACCTCCACCACCGTGATGCAGATATCGTCTCCGATGCGAATTTTCTCGCCGAGTTTTCGAGTTAACACCAGCATGCCACTTCTCCTTCAAGCGGATTCTCCATCGCTGACAAAATGGAGTGTAACCCACAAAATGGGGAGAAGACGGCCAGGATAGTGGCTGCTCGGCGACTTGCGGCCAAAAATGGATCGCCTTTTGTGCGATGCAGGATTTTTTAGAAATGAGCCGCAGGCGTTGGTCGTTCACGTTGTATCTTTCGTAGCGGATGACTCTTGTCGAGACGCCAAGAGGCGGCCCAACGGCGCGGGTTTGTCTGAAGTTTCGCGAATGATTAGCGAGGCGTCTGGATTCGCAAATGGACACGTAGATGCTGTATCTCCGGAATGCGGGCAACGGTGTGGGCGACCGCAGCCGCGCGATTCGGATCGCGCAGCCGAACGCCGACCAAAGCGGTCGAGCTGGTACACGAGTAGACCGCCACTCGATCGACATCGTCGCCGCACGCGCTTAGAATCCGCAGCCGAAGCCATTCCGGGTCGATCGCCGGACCGGAGTGGTTCGGCTGTTTACCAACACGACTGACAGGCACGATGGGATGTTTCTCATTCGGATCGGGAACATAATGGGCGGAAACGACTTCCGACTGGTTTTTTCGGGAACCTGAAGTCGGAGCCACCGTCTGCCGTCCGTCCGGTTTGCGAATTGCTTCCGCGACCATGCCGACGCGCAATGCTTTGTTGTCAGAGTCCGCCCTGCTCGTGTCGGCTCGGCAGGTCGCCGAGCGGCTGACAGAACTTTTCGCAGCAGAAGTAGGTCGTTGGAATTGGCTCCGTAGACGCCGCCAGAACCAACCCGGCGCGCGTTGTTGGTTCGACTGTTGCCTTGTGGCAGCGGATCGAGTCGCTTTGTCTGTTGCCTTTGCACCGATCGGCGCGGCGGTTCCTGCCGACACGATTGCTTTGGCTGATGCCTGGTCTGCGTTTACCCTGTGCCGATTTTCGTGACACGAAACTGTCATGTTCTTGTCGTGTCGGGATGAGTTTTCAGCGGACGCACTGACGCTGGGCGGGCTGTATCCGCTAATCATCGAGTATTTCGTTTTCGATCGGATGGCTGGCGGTTGGTCGTTTGTGCTGTCGGAGGAAGTCGCCGGGTAACAACAAGGGAGCAGTGCAGGCGATGATGCGGCACGAAGTTCGTTTTTGTGTTGAGGAGTTGTCTGCGGCGCGGCAACAATCTCGTTCTTTCCCACGACGTTCGGTTTTGATCGTGCATACGAAACAGGCTTCAACGTGGAGTAGCAGTTCGACTCGCTTGATCGTGATCCTGTCAACCACGTCCAGAAACGCTTTACGGGCGAATGAGGCCGCTCCGGCGTCGACGATGGCGAACTCGTCATCGCCAGTTGTCGGCTGACCGGTCCGCGGTCAGGGTCGGCTCGAGAAATCGGTCGTGACGGAACCTGCTTCGGCGGCGCCGCTCGCTGCGGCAAAGGTTTGATGGTTTTCGTCTCAGCAGGGGCAGCATACGGGGTCTTCGCCGGTTCCACGATCGGCATGTACGGAGAATAAGGGCGATAGTGCAAATGGGTTGCTGGCATCCGCGAGACGGCTACATTGCCTACGCGGATGGCATCAACGACTCTTATGGGACTTCGAGTCTGGGCGAGGTGCAAAGCCCATTGCTTGATGCGTTCGTTCCAGACGATGCCGCTAACTTCCAAACGAGTTCCGACCGCCCGGGCTTGTAGCGGGAAGGGAGCCACAAGGGGATCGCTTCGCCATGCTTGCCGGACCCGTTCCTCCGCGATGCGTCCGAGTTCCGCCGCGTGGACTTCCTTGCTCGAGAAACGCGGCATGTAAGGAGAACGCAGCGGTGTCGAAAACGAAACCGGTCCCATCGGCAGATAGGTACTCGG
Organism: Gemmatales bacterium; assembly: GCA_026004675.1. Lineage (GTDB taxonomy): Bacteria > Planctomycetota > Planctomycetia > Gemmatales > Gemmataceae > BPJP01. Next base: position 182,766 of record BPJP01000008.1, on the reverse strand, counting down.
TATGCGGGGTGGCGCCGGCAAAAGCGCATCCATCGCTAAGAGAATGGTAATGGTCTGGGTCGTCAACCACATTGTTTACTCCATCGGATGGTTGCGGGCCGCTTCCCCCTGCCAGAGGTTTGCGGGCTCTGGCAGCTTACGGCCCGGCTAAATCGCGAAAGACCGATTGATTGGACTGAACGTTGGAATGCGGATACAAGTGAAGGTGGTCTTTGTCGATGTAAACCACTTCGACCCTGGGCCGGCGGCACCGGAACGGAAAACGGATAACCGCTTTCAATCGTCTCGGTGTAATAAACGGTGCATTTCCAATGGCAGTGATGCAATTGGGCGGGTCCAACCAACGGGAAGAATCGTGGCGGATCGATCTTGTCGACCAACAGCTCAGTCACAATTTGAATATCATCGCGGAATTCTTCATAGACGTAGGGGGATACCCCGCGTGACGCGCGGCAACGCTCTCAAGATGGCCGCCTGGTCGGGTGGGTCTTCGCATGTGGGGCAGCGGAAAAGCCTTCCTGGATCGGCGGCATGATCACTGTGGCGGAAATCATTTTTATGGCAATACTTGTCTTCCATGCGCTCGGTGACCCAGGGAAAGACGGGAATAGGCGTGTACAATCCCATTGAAGAGCCGGTCGATCCCAACGGTGACAGCCCATGATAAGCGAGGCTGTTGAGAAAACCGAAACAGCCCGTCAACGTGGTGGGAACTGCCAAGGCGAGGGCAAACAAAAAACCAGCGGAACTTGCCCATCCTCTTCATCCTTTCCATCTGACGCCGCGCGCAGCGCTCACCGGGAGCCGTCGTCTACAAGTAGTTTGGAAGATTATTCGCTAGTATCGGATGCCGCTCTGCGCGGACTTTAGCGAATTGCTCGAAGGGATCGGTTTTTATGGTTTTTGGCACTGGTGACATTTGTCGATGCTGTCCGCGACGGTTTCGGGTAAACCGTCGGACCGCACAAGGTTCACAAACGCGACCGGCTCCATCATCGTCTGGTGTTCGGCCAGAGGTTAACGCATAGATGATGGCCGTCGCGAACGCCATGCCCGCCGAGGAATAAAACATGACAGCGAAACCAGTCCCGCCACCATCATGGGCACTCCAATAGTCGATGATTGCACCCAATAAAGGAGCAGACAGCATCGCGCCGATTTCTGTAAATCCAAGCATCAAGGTGGTGCCGATTCCTCGATATTCATCCGGGGAAAGCGCCGGACCCGAGGGAGACGACGGCCGGAAATAACAGGGCGTGTCCCCAACCGCAACAAATCGCAGGCAGAATGAAATGCCAATCGCTTGCGACAAACGGCAGCAGACAGTAGCCCAATGCCTGTCCCACCAGACCACTCAAGATCATGCGATGTCGACCAACGGTTCGGCTCCACTGTCGGGTGAGAATACGAAACACGAATGCCGACGAAGCGTAAATGGTGAAGAACGTTCCGATCCCCTGGATACCATGACCGGCTGACTGCAAGTACGTCGAGAAGCGAGTCAAGAACACGGTGGTGACGGTCACGCCGACACCCATCATCAGGGCGGCCAAAAACGACATAACCGGGCCAGTGTTGCAACAACAATTTGAACGCCGGCGGCATCTGAACCGGCGGCACGTGCACATCGTGGCGGGTCAGGCAAGCGACGATGCCGACGTAGACGACGCCCAGCCCCAAGGCTCCGCCGAAAAGCGCGGTGAAGCGAGCGCTTCCTTCCGGCAGGGCGTGGAAGATCGCGTCGCCAGCCAAGGTACCAAGCATCATGCCAATAAAACCGCTGCTGCCCAGACTGCCGATCAACTCCGTTCGGCGATGAAACGGCACCTGGTTCTGGATGTGCACAATGGAGCAAGTGAACATGCCGGCGAGGCCCGCTGCGAAGGCGATACGCGCGGCATACAGTTCCCAGGAAAGGTGGCGACAAACGAGGAACATCCCGCAACCGGAAAGAAACAACAAAGAACTGAGCACCCATAGCCGGTCGTGTGCCGAAACGATCAATGGCTTGTCCGAGTTGAAGTCTGGTCAACAACGCCCCGATGACGCCAACGCTGACAATGGTGCCAGCGGTCTTCTCCGATCCCCCCAAATAAGCGACCAGTTCGGCGAAACGAAAGGTGAGGGCGTTGGCTGTCATCAACGAGACGTTCGCCAAATATGCCAGCCAAAACACTGAATTGTAAACGTTTTGCGGCTTCGCAGATGAAGCCGACCTGGCTTCCGTTGCGTTCATTCCAGATACGAGCGGTTGGAAAAACCGGATTCTCTTGTCGTGGGAGGTGAGAGGCGGGATGCCGTCCTGTGCCGTTCATTCTCAGATCCCAAAGCGAATATACGAAGATCGCCGGGCAAATTCAACGTCGCGAAAACGGCATGCAAAAACAAGACGGCGGCAGGATCGCTGCCTGCCGCCGTCAACCTGGCTGAGGCCAAGTGGTAAGACGAAGCAATCGATCTACTTGATGGTCCACAAATGCAACTTATATTCCTCGCCGCTCGAGTCTGTCACCGTGATGGGTTTTTTTCCGGCTTCCAGTCGTCTCCCATCGTGAAACGGTGGGAGACCACGCGCGCTCCCGGCTTCAACGCTTTTTTTCAAGATCGGCTTCAATCGCAGATTCATATGCTGGCCCATGTAAAGCATCACGACTGAAGCTTCCTGCAAATCGTCGATTTCCTTCAATACGTCCCCCTGGCGGAACTCGACTCGATCCGAGACGCCTGCCTTGGCCGCCGTCATACGGGATTCTTTGATACGCTGCGGATCGATATCGACTCCCACTCCCCGTTTGGCACCGAAGCTGCGAACCGCCTCCACCACGATCCGCCCATCGCCACACCCCAGGTCGAACACGACATCATCCTTGCCGACATTCGCCCAAACGCAGCATTTCGTTCACGACTGGGTAAGGCGTCGGGACGTAACGAATCTTGATATCGTCCGGCTGTTTGGGATTGGCTTGGCGCAAATCCACCGTCACTTCCTTGCCCACCGTGAACTCGACGCGTTTCCGGCGAGTGATCTTGGTGTAGTTGTTCGGCTCCCAAAAGACTTTGAATTCGTAGAAATAGGTTTTCGTCGGGTCGAGTAGCGGTGTTTGCAGTTCGCGCTCTTCGCCGGTCGAGCTGACAAGTTTGTCGAAAACATACAGCTTGGCATCCGCTTGGGGCACAAAAACGCGAAACGTGACCCTTTGTAGCTCCGTCTGTTGCGCGCAGAGCGGTAGAGCCGACAGATGGCAAATCGCCAAGGCGAGCATGGACCCGAACAAAGATCGAGATCTTGGAACACGCATGATGCATACCTCGCTGTTTCACGTTCTCCAGATTCTTGCCTTCAGATTGGCCCGTGGCCAAACCGATTCCCCGGTTCGCGCGAACTTGGAAGCAAAATTTCCTGGTAACTTCGTCATTTTCAGCGCCAGGCTCACCGCTGTCAAACTTGCCATCGAATGGGATGAGAGTTTAGATAGGACAAGAAAATACCTGCTTCGCAGCGAACGCCGAAGTGGCAAGTGGCCGCTTGCCGGGGCAGCTGGACCATGTTAAGATTCCGACAAGCTAATTCTTGCGCTAGCAAAGGAGAGAACGACATGGGCCAGAAAAGAACGCGCCGTGAGTTTTTGCAACAGACAGCCGCAGCCGGTGTCGGTTTTTGGGTGGCGGCGGGATTAACTCCTTCCGAAAGTCGATCCGCTCTGGAAAAACTGAGTTTCGCCGGCATCGGTGTCGGTGGCAAAGGTTCGAGCGACATCGATCAGGCGGGGAGTCTGGGAGACGTGGTCGCCATTTGCGACATCGATGACCAACGTCTCGAAGCCAAGGCCAAAAAGTTTCCCAATGCCCAGAAGTTTAACGATTTCCGCGAGATGCTGGACAAGTTGGGGAAGAAGATCGACGCCGTGACCGTGAGCACGCCCGATCACACTCATGCGGTCGCCAGCATCATGGCGATGAAAATGGGCAAACATGTGTATTGCCAGAAACCCCTGACGCATTCCGTATTCGAAGCGCGAATGATGCGGGAGGTCGCACGGCAGAACAAAGTCTGTACGCAGATGGGAAACCAAGGAACGGCTCACAACGGTCTTCGCCGCGCCGTCGAATTGATTCGAGGAGGTGTCATTGGTCCGGTGCACGAGGTGCATGTTTGGACGAACCGCCCGGTCTGGCCACAATCGCCGCAAATTCGTTCGCGTCCCAAACCTTCTCCCGTGCCCAAGCATGTCCACTGGGACGAGTGGATCGGACCGGCCCCGATGCGTCCCTACAGCAATGCCTACCATCCGTTCAAATGGCGTGGCTGGTGGGATTTCGGTACCGGGGCGTTGGGGGACATGGGATGCCATACGGCCAACATGGCGTTTATGGCCCTCAAGCTGGAATACCCGATCGCGGTTTCCGCCGAGAATGAGCCGCTGAATCCGGAGACCTACCCAGGCTGGGCGACAGTTACTCTTGAATTCCCCTCGCGTGGCGACATGCCTCCCGTCAAGTTTTACTGGTACGAAGGTAGAAAGAACGGCGAGAAAAACCTGCCACCGGCGAAGTATTTTTATGGCAAGAAGCCGCCCGGGAGTGGTTCGTTGCTCGTCGGCGAAAAAGGCGTACTGTATTCGCCGAACGATTACGGCGGATCGTATGTGTTGCTGCCGGAAGAAAAGTTCAAAGACGTCGACCTGAGCAAGATTCCCGAATCCTTGCCACGAAACGGCGGCGGCGATTTGGGCATGAAACGGGAATGGGTTGAAGCGATCAAGAACAACAAACCCCACATCGCCATGTCCAATTTCGATTATGCCAGCCTGCTTACCGAAGCCATTCTTCTCGGGAACGTCGCGATGCGCGTCGGCAAGAGGTTCCAATGGGATGGGCCGAATCTCAAGTCGCCCGACGTGCCGGAAGTCGCCCAATACATCAAACGGCCGTACCGCAAAGGCTGGTCGCTTTAGACGGATGCAAGCTGACGGTGAGGGCGGCTCATTTCGGGCCGCCTTTTTTTTCGGAGTGCCTCATGGTTTCATTCGCCTGTCCTTTTTGCGGCACGACGATCCACTCGCCCGAGGCCAAACCAGATACCACCGTGCGTTGCCCCAAATGTGCTGGCACGGTTCGCGTCCCCGCTGCCAGGTCGAAGTCTCTCGCCAAGCCGGTCCAAGCGCCGAATCAGGCATTCGACTTTTTCGACATCATCGCCAAGGATGCCGACGCCAAGCAACAACAACACCAAACCCGATCGGGCCGGCGCTGGCGCCTGCGTTTTCCCTGGCGTCCCTTCCTCGTTATTCTCGTCTCAGGAGTCTTATTGAGTGGGCTTGCGTTTGCGGGCTGGCTGATCTATGCATTTTACTTTGTCGATCACGAAGCGCCGATTGTCGATCATCCCTTCTTCGTCAAAAAACCATCGCGGGAGGACATTGCCGAAGTCGCCAGGATCCTGGCGGATGGCAGCGCCGAGGGCTTTCTTTACGTTTATGAAGATGGCCGTTGCCTGTACATTTCCCCCGCATTCATGGAACAGTCCGAGTCGTGGGAGGCGTATGTGTTTCGGCAGGAAAGCAAGCGCTGGGTGGCGTTGGACTTGAAGAAGATGAATGCGTTGGGAGTTCGGCCAGCATCGCGTTTGCAAGCATTGCGGCTGCTCAAACAGATACTCGACGCGGCACGTTTCCACGAACGTGGCACTTTCGCCTGGCCGTCATGAAAAGGATTTCCCAATAAGGCACTGTTCGTTTTGGTGGAAAACAGGTTCTCCCCCGCCCGGATTGCCCAGAGGACGAGGGAGAACGATGTTGGCCACGCTTATTTGGTCAAGTCCAGGAACTTTTTGTAGAAAGCGGCAACTTTTCCCTCTTTTGCGTCACCTGGATGGATCAGCACACCATAGCGAAAACGCAGATGCTTGCCGTTGGGAAGCATCACCAGCTTGGTATCTTTGTTGGTGTCGGGGAAGGCTTTCCTTCCAAAAGGATTGGCAGCCATCAAGCCGTAGTTGCGGACGTGGAAACAAGCACGGGCGGGATTTTTCGGGTGGTCGAAAATCGCCACCCCAACCGTGTCGTCTCCAAGGCGACCAGAGTAATCGCACCAGTCGGCTTTTCTCCCCCAGCACGCTTTGGCCGTGGTCTTGCCTAGAGCGTTTTCGATTTTGCCGCCTTTGACTTCGCGAATCCGGTCGTTGACGCGAACGCCGAAGGAACCTTCCTTGGTGTCGCCGAAAGTGATGTCGCCGTCGTTGGCATAGAGGTCGATATCGAAAACCAGCAGGCGATGCTTGCCGAATGCAAAGAGATGGATGGTTCGGGTTTCGTCGAGTATCTTTTTGCCGTCGCTGGTACGCCATTCGTTCTGCGTGGCGACATAGGCATGGTTTTTGTCGCTGACAGGTTCGGCGACTTTGGTGCACACGATCTTGCCATGCCCCTTATGCTCGGACCAGAAATCGACTTTCTTGCCGCCGTAAATGACTTCGCCGTGGCAGAACCAAAGTGATTTCTGATGGATGTGGTCGGTGGACCCGCCATCTTCAGGTTGGATCATGGGCCAGCCACGCGTGATCGGTTCACCGTTCGGGGCATAGACCGGCCAGAAATACGGCTTGGCCACGTTCGGCCCCTTGTTATAGCGGGCAGCAAGCTTGCCATCGATCAGAAAATCAACGGACTCTTTTTTGACCTCGATGGACACCTGTTGCGCTTCGACAGGCAGGGCCAAAAGCAGCGAAGCGGATGCCCAGCACAGGTATCGGAACATGGGATAGTCTCCTTTTTTTCGACCTGGATTTTGGTTAAACTCACCCGGACTATGGTGCACGGACCCCGAGCAGATTCTCTTGCCAATTATCTTGTTTCGTTTCGCCGAAACCGCATGGTCGATTCGGGGAACAGCACTCGAGGCAGGAAAGTTGCCAATTTCCGCACTGGATGACACTTGAAGCGAGGATAGTGGGTATTTCTGCTGAACGCAACAAAAACAGACCAGGGCGAGTGGGATTTGTGGTAAAGGGAAACCCGACCTGAAGAAACCGCCATTTCCCCGAACGGGACGATATTCAAGGGAGAAATACATGAAACGCACGATGTTGATGGCGACGGTGGCGTTGTGTTTCGGCTGGGCGCCGCTCGTCGCGGCAGCCGAAGCGCCGACTGCGGTGGTCAAACTGGCGTCGGTCAATCGCGTCCTCAAAGACCTTCGCTTTCTCGCCGACCTTGTTGGCCGCAGCGAAGAGGGTAAACAGGCCGAGGCACTCGTTAAAGTAATGATGCAGGAAAAGACCGGGTTGGGCGGAATCGACGTCGACCGACCCATGGGAGCCTACTCCATCATTGCCACGGAAATCGAAAAGTCGGCCAACATCCTGCTTGTGCCAATCAAAGACGAGAAAGCCTTCCTCGAATTGCTGGCCAGTCTGGGGCAGGTAGTCAAGAAACAAGACGACGGCTTCTATTCCATTCAGCCCGATCCGCTGCCTGTCGCCATCTATTTCCGGTTTGCGAACGGCTATGTCTACGCCACCGCGCCGGACAAGGATGCCTTGGCGAAGAAAAACCTGATCGATCCGAAAAAAGTCTTCGATGCCAGCGACGGCAGTCTTCTTTCCGCCAGCTGGAATCTCGACCAGGTGCCTGAAGATTTCAAGAAGATCGCCATCGAACAGATGGAGCAGTACGTAGCGTCGGAAAAAGGCGAGCGGCGGCCTGGCGAAAGCGAGGCGGAGCATCGACTTCGGCTCAAAACGATCGACGAAACGGCGCGAATCCTCGCCAGCGTCATTCGTGATGGGCAACGAGTCGCCCTGCGGATCGATGTCGATACCGCCAAAGAAGAAATGGTCGCGGAGCTGAGCCTTAGCGGCAAAGACGGTTCCGATTTATCGTCGTCGATCGGCGCCTTGGGAGAAAGCAAAACCCGTTTGTCGGAGATTGCCACCGGCCAAAGCGCCATGACTTTCCTGCTCCACGTGACACTTCCCGAGGCTGTTCGGCAGGCGTTGGCGCCGGCTATCGACGAAGACATCAGCAAAACGCTCGAACGAAGCAAGGACGAAAAGAAACGCGAGTTGGGGAAAAAGCTCTTCGATGCTTTGGCACCGTCGCTAAAGGCCGCGGAACTGGATCTCGGTTTCCGTGTCGATGGTCCCACAAAAAAGGACCAATACACGTTTTTGGGTGGTGTGAAGGTGAAAAACGGAAACGCTCTCGACGCCGTCTTCCGTGAATTGGTCAAGGTGTTGCCAGAACGCGAACAGAAAATGATTCATTTCGATGCTGTTAAAGCGGAGGGCGTGGGCATCCACCGGTTGGATGCGCACAAGCGCTTTGACGCCCCCACTCGCCAGGTTCTGGGAGACAATCCGATTTACCTGGCATTGCAGGAAGACGTGATCTGGTTGTCGGGCGGGCCGGATGGGCTGGCCCGGATCAAACGAGCATTGAAGTCGAAACCGGTGACGGCGCCGCTGTTTCGATTCGATCTGTCGATCCGCAAGCTGGTACCGTCGATGAATCCCGAAGCCCGAAAACAGATCGAAGCTTTGGCGAAGCGGTCGTTTGTTGCCAGTGGCGATGATCTGATTCGCGTGGAAGTCGGCGGCGGCAACAGTTTGAAGGCCCGAGCAAGTATCAAAACGCCAGTAGTCAAGTTTTTCGCTGAGCTGGCCAACAAAAAAATCGACCCGTTTGCTGGCCGCCGCTAAGCAAACGTCATCGAATCGTGGTCGGTAAAAAGCCGCTGGTCCTCGTCGGCTAGGAACCCGCGGCTTTTTCTTTCTTGAACCGCGCGATCAAGGCATCCCGAACAGGCGGCGGCACGAATTTGCTCAGGTCCCCACCAAAGGAAGCAATTTGTTTGATCAAGGTGCTGCTGACATGCGAATACTCTTCCTTGGCCATCAAAAATACGGTTTCGATGCCCGGGTCGAGAGCCAGGTTGGTTAATGACATGGTGAATTCATATTCCATATCGCTTAGCGTTCGTAGGCCGCGCAGCATGATGCGGGCACCAACATCACGTACGAACTGGACCGCCAGGTTGGAAAAGGCCTGCACCTCGACATTGGGACAATCCCGGGTGGTTTCGCGCACCAATGCCACTCGTTGCTCGATCGGCAGCAGAGGCGCTTTTTCCGGGTTCGTCCCCACTCCGACAACCAGTTTGGGAAACAGTCGGCTGCCGCGGCGAATCACATCCAGGTGCCCCAGGTGCACCGGATCGAACATACCCGTGTAGACGGCAAATGGCTGCTGGTGGTCGCCGGCCATGTGGTCACCCCAACCTAGAGGATTTCGAACAAAGCCACGATCTCGTCCGTCGTATTGTAGCAATGAGGACTGAGACGTAAGCGCCCGGCGCGGTGGTTGATGACGAAGTTTTTCTCGAAGCAACGTTTGACAATGGCCCGAGGTTCACCGTCTTTCGGAATCAGCGATACGATCCCAGACCATTCGTTTTCCTGCCGGCTGCTGAAAACCGTGTGGCCCCGCCGCCGGGCTTCTTCGCAAATAAGATCGGTCAATTCCTTCAGTCGGCGAGCGATGGCGTCCGTGCCGATCCGCAGAAGCAGTTCCAGGCTGCCGCCAAGGGCAGTAATGCCAGCGACATTGAGCGATCCCCCCTCCCAGCGACCAGCATGCGGCTTGAGATGAAAATCGATTTTGGAAAAATCGCGGGCTCCAACGACGCTGTTCCAACCGACGCCGACCGGATGGAGCAGATCCAGCAATTCCGGTCGGATGTAAAAGATGCCTGCTCCCTCTGGCCCAAGCAACCATTTGTGTCCGTCGGCAGCGAGGAAATCGATCGGCGTTCTCGAAACATCCAAGGGAAGAACGCCCAATCCCTGGATGGCGTCGACGAAAAAGTGGATACCTCTCGATCGGCACCATTCGCCGATCTGATCGAGGTTGTTTCGAAAACCGCTGGCAAATTCGACAAAACTCAGGCTGACCAGTCGGGTTCGGTCGTCCGCTGCCTGGCGAATGTCGTCCACCTCGATCCGGTTGTATCGGCTTTCGATCCGCCGAACCTCGACGCCGCGACTTGCGAGGTTGAGCCAGGGATAGATGTTGGAGGGATATTCCTCGGCCGCGGTGATGACGTTGTCGCCTGGCCGCCACGGATAGCCCTGGGCCACGAAGCCGATGCCTTCGGTCGTATTCTTGACAAAGGCGATATTTTGCGGTTCCGTGTGGAGAAGCTGGCCGAACAGCCGCCGGACTTCCTCGATGCGTGCCAGCCAGCGACGTTCGTTGACGTCGCCGTTTTGAGCCAAATCGTCGGCCCATTCGATCATGGCCTGACGGGCTGGACCGCTGATCGGCGCCACGGCTGCGTGGTCGAAAAAAGCCCACTTTCCGGTTACTGGAAACGACGAACGCAGTTCCTTCCACTCCATGAGGGTATTTTACTACGAAGACGTGACCTTTCTCACATGCCGATTTGCCGAAACCGTCGAATGGTTGCGATCCCTGCGAAGCCCCGATAGACTTAAGCCCAACCGACAACTTTTTTGCGAGGGGTCGCCGTGATGTGCCGACGATTTGTCCTGGCGCTTGGGTATCTTTTGCTTGTCCATTCCAGCCATGCCGATGAAGGCATGTGGCTGATCAATGATCCGCCACGAGAATTGCTGAAGAAGAAGTACCAGTTCGAATTGACCGAGGATTGGCTGCAGCGCTTGCAGAAAGCATCGGTGCGCTTTAACAGCGGCGGGTCGGGGAGTTTCGTTTCTCCCAACGGCTTGATTCTGACAAACCACCATATAGGTGCCGATTGTTTGCAAAAGCTGAGCGATCAAAACCACGATTACCTTCGCGACGGTTTTTATGCGCCGACTCTTGAAGACGAGAAACGTTGTCCGGGGACCGAGCTGAACGTGCTCATGTCGATCGAAGACGTTACGGATCGAATCAAAAGTGCCGTCAAACCGGGCATGTCCCCAGCCGAGGCTTTCGCCGCCCGAAGAGCCATGATGGCTGAAATCGAAAACGAGTCGCTGAAAAAAACCGGGCTGCGAAGCGATGTCGTCACCCTGTACCAAGGCGGTCTTTACCATCTTTACCGGTACAAAAAATACACCGATGTGCGCTTGGTTTTCGCTCCGGAACAGGGTATTGCTTTTTTCGGTGGCGATACCGACAACTTCGAATTCCCGCGCTACAATCTCGATATTTGTTTCTTTCGTGCCTACGAAAATGGCAAACCGGCCAGGGTAAAGCACTATTTCAAGTGGAGCCGAGAAGGACCCAAGGAAGGCGACCTTGTGTTCGTCAGCGGCCATCCCGGCACGACCAACCGGCTCGAAACAGTGCCCAAGTTGATCCACCGTCGCGATCACACCTTCCCGTTCTTGTTGAATTTGCTCCGGGCGCGGGAAGCCAGGCTCCGGCAGTTTTCCGAGCGGGGGCCGAATCTGGCCCGCATGGCCCGAACCGATTTGCACCGAACTGCCAACGCCCGCAAAGCCTACACGGGGATGTACCACGGCTTGCTCGATCCGGCGACGCTGAAGCGCAAACGTGTCGAGGAGAAAGCCCTGGTCAGCAAGCTCCAAGCACATTCAAAGAGCCTGAAGAATTTCAAGAACGCTTACCAGCGGATCGCCGAGGCACAAAAGGCTCTTGCCACATTCGAAAACGAATACCTGCTCATCGAACGAGGGTATGGCTTCTACTCGGAGTTGTTCGGCATCGCCAGGCATCTGGTGCGAATGGCGGAGGAACTGGAAAAACCGAGTGCCAACAGGCTTCGCGAATATCGCGATTCCAATCTCGAATCGTTGAAACTTCGGCTGTTTTCGCCAGCTCCCATTCCCGCCGAACTGGAACGCGCCAAGCTTTCTCTTTCGCTCAGCTTTCTCGCGGAGATTATGGGCGGAGGCGACGATTTCGTGCAGAAAGTTTACGCCGGCAAGTCTCCCAGCGATCGGGCCAGCGAACTGGTCAATGGCAGCAAACTATTCGATCCAGCGGTGCGCAAAAAATTGGCGGACGGCGGAAGAAACGCCATTTCCAGATCGGACGATCCCATGATTGTGTTAGCGCGGCAGGTCGATCCGGTTGCAAGGCGGCTGCGCTCGAAGTTCGAAAGCGAGGTCGACGAGGTAGAACGCCAGGCCTTCGCCCAGATTGCCGAGCTGCGGTTCGAAGCAATGGGCAAATCAGTCGCTCCGGACGCCACATTCACACTGCGACTGGCCTTCGGCGTCGTTCGAGGCTACGAGGAAGAAGGGAAAAAGATTCCGTTCGCTACGACCTTTGCCGGGTTGTACGAGCATGCGGCTGCCCATGGCCACAGGGAGCCTTTCGATCTGCCTTCGCGCTGGTTGAAAGGCAAAAGCCGACTCGATCTGTCGACTCCCTTTAATTTCGTTTCTACCGCGGATACGATCGGCGGCAACTCGGGCAGCCCCGTTTTGAACCGACGAGGAGAACTGGTTGGCGTGAATTTCGACCGCAATCGCCATGGTTTGGTCCGTAATTTCGTCTACACGGATTACCAGGCTCGCCATATTTCCGTTCACGGACTCGGCATCCTTGAAGCGTTGAAGAAACTGTACAAGACGGATCGACTGGTTGAGGAGTTGATGGGCGAATAGTCAGCCAGCCACCTTCGTTAACGAAAACACCCGCCGCAAGCGGCGGGTGCAGTATGATCGTCGAGCGAATAGCAAGTTAGTTTCTGCTGAAAATGGGTCGTGCCTTGTGTTCCTCAATCACCTTTCCTTCGGGGTCGAGCAGGCGGAACCGGCCGATGGAATGGTACTTGAGCTGCCGGCGCAAAACCTCGCGGGCTTTCTCCTCACTGCCCCGGCAAACGGTTTTCCAGTTATCTCCTTGCAAGCCCGCCTTCTGCACAAGAAATTCGCTGCTCATGGTCAGCCCCCTCTCTTGGTGTTGAGCGATCTGGAAGTACCTAACTGTTTATCGTGCACTTCCACTGAATATTGTACGCAAGCACTGTGCCAACTTTTCACATAGAAACGGTAAATTTTCTAAGTTTCGCTGACGTAAGCGGTTGCGGCGGGAAGAAAAGACGGAAAAAGTCGCGAGAATTGTCGTGCGACGACGACTTTGCTGCCAGATCTGGCAACAAGTGCGTCAAAAAGCCCAGACATCGGACAGGTGTTCACGACATCGCATAGACACGGGCACAATTATCGTAAAACGGGATGGCCAGCCGTTTGCCGTCGCGATGCAGGCTCAAGTCTCTGGCCACGTTGGGAAGTTTGACGGTGTGAAACGCTTTGTTTTGGTTGGCTTTCCAGTACCACAAGGCTCCTCCCTGTCCGCCGCCGACGCCAATGATGAAGCCTTCGGGATGAAACTCGACGCCCCATGCCGTGCCACGAAAGCTGGCGCTTGGAACAAGGGACTGGATTTTCTTGCCCGACTGGTAATCGAAAAGCAGAACGATCGGATTGCCTATACCCGCAAAGGCGTTGGTCACACCAGTGATGCCGGCACAGGCAAGGAGGGAGCCGTCGGCATTGAATGTCATGCTGCGGATGCCGCCGATCGTGGCACGAAAGGTGGTGTCGTATTTGGCCAGGACGCTGGCGTCGAATGACTTGACGATTTTGCCGGAGGCGAGATCCCAGGCGTGGACAGCGCCTTTATGGTCCGCAGAGACGAGCGTTTTGCCGTCAGGATGAAAACAGACGTTGTAAACATGGCAATCATGGCCAGCGAATTCGCGACTCAGTTTGCCTTCGGGAAGGGACCAGAGCTTGACCAGGTGGTCGTTGCCAGCACTGGCCAGGAGCGAACCGTCCGGACTGACAGCAACCGCGCGTACCCATCCCTGATGGGCATCGATGATTTTGGCAGGTTGCGGTTTGGCAGCATCGATCGGCCAGGCGAGGATTTTGCCTGCGTAATCGCCGCTGTACATGGTTTTGGCTGCAGGATGGAATGCGATGCCGCGTACCCAGCTTTTGTGCCCTTGGAACAGCACCATCTTGCCATCGCCAAGGTTCCAGCGCTGAATGGCGTTGTCCTGGGAACTGACGAAAAGGTAGTTTCCTGTCGGATCGAATCGACAAGCGATGCCTGGACTGGTGTGCTTGTACGTCTGGACCAGCCTGGTCGATTTGGGATTCGCCATGGGACGGTTCTCCAATTTGGTTCGGCGCTCAACGCCTGACGTTGACGAGAGGCGAAACCCGGTTCGGGAAGAAGCCGGGTTTCGCCATTGGTTGTGCTGGTTGGCGTTTACGCCAGGATTTCCTCGATGGCCTCAGCTTTCGGGTCGGCCATGGGGATGGGTTGCTGGTTGATGTAGTAGTTGCGTTTGCTGTTGAGGCCGAGGGCGCGGAAGTAGGTGTGGAAGAGGTGCCCGCCGTTGACCTGGCGATCCACGACGGCAGTCCCGTGGGCGTTGGTTTTGCCGGCTACAGCGCCCCCCTTAATGCCGCAGCCGGCCAATGCGATCGACCACGCCGTTCCCCAGTGATCGCGACCGAAGCGCTGGTTGATCCTCGGTGTGCGACCGAATTCGGACATCACGATCACCAGCGTACTATCCAGCATGCCGCGATCAGCGAGATCATCCAGTAGCGTGGCGAATGTCTTGTCGAATTCTCCCATCTGTTCGATGTGGAAATTGAAGTTTTCGTGGTGAGTATCGTAGTTGGAGTGCGTCACCTTGACGAAGGTGACACCGGCTTCCAGCATTCGACGAGCGAGCAGACAGTGTTGCCCGAAGTCGTGCCGACCGTACAGATCGAGATATTTGGGTGATTCGTGGGTATTGTCGAAGATGCGATGGCGTGCCATCAACTGCAACGCCTGCTCGTATGACTGTGTGTAGATTTCGGTGTCAGCGGTTCGGCGTCGCTGGCCGAAGCGGCGGTTCAGTTTTTCTCTTAACTGGTTGCGTTTGAGGTCCGACTGAACGGAGAGTTCCTTGGGCCGCAGCAGGTTCTCCGGAGGCTTGCCGTCCGCAAGGGTGATCGAAGCATATTTCGGGCCAAGGAAACCTGCATCTTTCTTGTTGAAGCCGGCAGCACCGCGCGGAGTGACATGGATGTAGCCCGGCAAGGGAGAATCTTCGGGGCCAAGCAGTTTGGCCATCGCTGAGCCGAGATGAGGATAATTGGTTCGCGGGTCTTCTGGCCTGCCGGTATGCATGATGATGGCGCCTTTGGCGTGGTTGTTTTCGCGGGTGTTGATACCACGAATCAATGCCATCCGATGCATCTGTTTGGCGGTGTGCGGCAGCAATTCACTGATGTGCACGCCGGGGACGGATGTCGGGATCGCCTGGAACGGCCCGCCGGTAGGCGTTCCCGGTTTGGGATCCCAAGTTTCCAGTTGGCTGACGCCGCCAGCAAGCCAGATCAACAACACTCGCTTTTGGGATTTTTCCAACTGTTTGGCTGCCGCGGGCGTCACCATGCCGCTGAAACCCATGGCGCCCAAAGCTGCAGACGCCGAGCCGGCCAGAAACTGCCGACGCGATACCTCGTGCTCAGCCGAGTTGCATGCATAAGTGCATTTCATCATCCATCCCCCATCTCTGGTGGTCAGGGCGAAAGTTCGATCAATGATTGAAACGAAATTCGTTGGAAGCAAGCAGAGCCCAGGCGATTTCCTGCAAAGCTTGGGTCCGGTCGGTTCGTCCCCGCAAATAGTCAGCGACATCCTTCGTTTCCTCGTCGCTGGGCTGGCGGGTGAAAATGCTCAAAAAGAGGATGGCCGCAATTTGCTTCGCATCCTCGACTTTTTCGAGGCGGGCAAGCAAGTTCTCGCCTGATGGTTTCAGCCAGCTTCGGATCAAGGGGCCATTGGTGATAAACAACGTCTGGTCGATCGTGACTTCGAAATCATCACCCTCTGGCTCGCCAGGCTGAGCGCCGAACGTGCGGACGAATTGGGCAATGGCCGGTTTCAAGCGAGCATAAAGAGCCTGTTCTGTCAGTTTGCTCCCCAAGGCACGCCGTATATTCGCAGTCGATCCGGTCGCCTCCATCATGCTTTGTGCCAGTTGTTCCGGGCTTAGCGGCTTCAGGTTGGCGACGGCGAAACGATCCGGCGGGACCTCCGTCGCGCCGGCAGAAAGCATGCTCGACCGCTGATACGTCCGTGTCAGCGCTAATTCCCGCACGAACCAGCGGATATCGTAGCGGTGGCTGGCGAATTCGTCGGCTAATAGCGCCAGCAAGTCGGGATGCGACGGCGGATTGTCGGGATGGTCGAAATCGACCGGGTCGACCAAGCCGCGTCCCATCATCATCTGCCAGAGTCGATTGGCAATGTTGCGACGAAAACGAACATTTTCAGGTGATGTAATCTCCTTTGCCAACTGGGCACGCCAACTGAATTTCGGAACCGGCCTGACCCCCTTGGCCGGCTTGACCTGGTATTCCTCTCCTTTCTTGAAGTTGGGAACTTTGATGGGCGGCAAACCGGGCATGCGCGGCATGGTCGTCTTCTGCGTCTTGGTCGGGTCGAAGACCGACACGAACGTAACGTCCCCTTCCGCTTTCTCCGCCAAGACCGCCAGGTTCTTGCGCTTTTTATCGGTGAAAATAAACGTTCGACTCAAGAACGCGTAAATTCCGTAATAATCCTCCTGCTTATAGCTGCGGACGACAGGGTGGTCGTGGCATTGGGCACAATGCAAGTTCATGCCCAGAAACAATCGGCTGATATCACGAGTCAGCTGGTTCGGTTCCGCATCGCGGTCCAGCATAAAACGGGAGGCAGGACGAAGTTTCGGATCATCACCATCTGCGGACAGTATCTCCCGAACCAATTGATCCCACGGCTTGTTATCGGCGAACGATTGCCTCAAGTATTCTTGGAAATCGGCTTCGGGCACGCGCTTTGTGGGTCGCCGTTCCATCAGCATCACATCGAAAAACTGTTGCATGCGCCGGGCGTACTCCGGCGAACGCAAAAGTCGGTCGATCAGCGTTTGCCTTTTGTTCGGCGACTTGTCGGCAAGAAACTGCTGGGCAACCTCGAACGGAGGAATCGAGCCAGTCAAATCGAGGTAAACCCGGCGGAGGAATTCGGCATCGGAAGACATCGGTGCCGCGATATTCCCGAAGCCAGGCGTCGACTCGATCATCTGATCGATCCGCTCGTGCAGAGATTGTGCTCGGAGAGTCGAGACAGAAACCAGAAGCATGCAAGGCAGGAACCAAAGTCGCATTGTCATGGCTCATCCTTTGTCAGGCAGGCGGGCGAAGGGATGAACGGGCGGGCAGGCAGGTTACCTGCCATTTAGAGTACTACATTCAGGCAGCGAAAGCAAACAAGAAAAAAGCGAAACCGGCGTTCTCGGATCGCAAAGCGAAACGGGCATAAGAACGGAACGGAGGAGTTTGACCATCGACAAGAACCTGTCGGATCGGAGGATTTGCCTGAATGTAAACGGTCGCAAGAAATGCGGGGTGAGAGGTAAGCGCATGGAAAAGCCCGGCGGCGGAAGCCGTCGGGCTTTTCAAATAAATCCGGCGATAACCTACTCTCGCGCCTGTAGGCACTACCATCGGCCCTGGATGCTTAACGGCCGTGTTCGGAATGGGAACGGGTGTGGCCATCCAGGTAACGTCACCGGAAGCTGCTTCGCCGGGAGCGAACCGGCTCGACCGGCGTGGTATATCAACAGGTAGCGGTAAAGAGGAAATCTGCGTCCGGAGAAAAGGATGAACGCGGCCAAGCGTTCGGCTATTAGTACCGGTTAGCTAAACACATTACTGTGCTTACACACCCGGCCTATCGACCTGGTGGTCTTCCAGGAGCCTTCATTCCGATGGAAAAGGAGACCTAATCTTGAAGGGGGCTTCACGCTTATATGCCTTCAGCGTTTATCCTTTCCGTACGTAGCTACCCAGCGGTGCCGCTAGCGCGACAACTGGCACACCAGAGGTACGTCCCTCCCAATCCTCTCGTACTAGGGAGAAATCTTCTCAAGTCTCCTGCGCCCGCAGCAGATAGGGACCGACCTGTCTCACGACGGTCTAAACCCAGCTCACGTACCGCTTTCATTGGCGAACAGCCAAACCCTTGGGAGCTTCTCCACCCCCAGGATGCGATGAGCCGACATCGAGGTGCCAAACCTCCTCGCCGCTGTGAACGCTCAGAGGAGATAAGCCTGTTATCCCCGGAGTACCTTTTATCTGTTGAGCGACGGCCTTTCCATCCAGCACCGCCGGATCACTAAGCCCGACTTTCGTCTCTGCTCGACTTATGGGTCTCGCAGTCAAGCACCCTTGTACCTTTGCGCTCTTTGCCTGATTGCCAACCAGGCTGAGGGTACCTTTGGGCTCCTCCGTTACTTTTTTGGAGGAGACCGCCCCAGTCAAACTGCCCACTTAGCACTGTCCTCCGCCCGGATTCACGGGACGGGGTTAGAATTCAAGCACAACAAGGGTGGTGTTTCATCTTGCGGCTCCCTGAGTACCGGAGTACCCAGTTCATAGCCTCCCACCTACACTACGCATGCTGGGCCTAAACCCAATACTAAGCTGCAGTAAAGGTTCACGGGGTCTTTCCGTCTAGCTGCGGGTATGTTGCATCTTCACAACAACTACAGTTTCACCGAGTCGCTCGTGGAGACAGTGGTCCGGTCGTTACGCCTTTCATGCAGGTCGGAACTTACCCGACAAGGAACTTCGCTCACGCGAACCCTGCTGTTTCCAGCAGGCGTGGACCATCTCTTTATCCGCTCTCCAATTCGGCCTTGATCTTCTGGAGGGCTGAGTCCTTCGTCGTCTTCATTTGCATGGCAATATCGACGATGCGCAACACTCCTTCCCGATCAAGATGCTTTTGTTGGAGCATGAGCAGAACGATTTTTCGGAACTTTTGAAAGTCGCTGTGTTTTCTGGTCTTCAAGGAATGCTTGAGAAAGAAGTCGCAAACATGCTCGAGACCTTTCAGTTTCCGAATTCGCAGTGCATATCTGTCGGTGTGACATCGACGCACGACACCAAATCCAAAGAAACGCTTTAAGGCATAAAGGATTTGCAAGTCGCGTTCGGGTTGCACGACGACGAATTCGGGTACGACCTGGAATCCAGCCGACATTTCCGGGTGTTTTTGGATGTTGACGTGAAAACAACCTTCGCCGTCAACGAATCCGACCACCCATTGAGGATCGAGTTCCACGTTCTTGCTCGTTTACGGATACTTGGCGTATGGCCTCTGAGGATCCCCACGAAGGGTTTCCTGCGGATTGCCCAATCCTTTTCATTTTTACGTCGATTGCGTAAAAGCGCCATCGAAAACGTAGAAAAGGCTTCAGGGGTTTCCCGCATATAGCCAAGAATTGCCTCACAGGTTGCCCTGTGAGCAGGCAGCACATCTACCTTAGGACCGTCATAGTTACGGCCGCCGTTTACCGGAGCTTCGGTTGCGAGCTTCGCCTTGCGGCTAACCCTCTTCCTTAACTTACCGGCACCGGGCAGGCGTCAGACTCTATACATCCTCTTACGAGTTCGCAGAGTCCTGTGTTTTTAGTAAACAGTCGCCAGACCCCTTTCACTGCGGCCCCCCGGAGCTATTCACCCCAGGAGGCACCCCTTATCCCGAAGTTACGGGGTTAATTTGCCGAGTTCCTTCACGAGCGTTCTCTCGAGCGCCTTAGAATATTCATCTCGCCTACCTGTGTCAGTTTTAGTACGGGCAACCGTTTTGTCCGGCAGTAGCTTTTCTTGGCTGTGCTTCCGAGGACTTTGGGATCGTAAATGCCCTCGCCCTTGCGGGACGCCGCACTAGCTGGGCGCTCCCCTTCCACACAGCGCACTACGCCTTCAACCGCCACGGTTGGTGCAGGAATATTAACCTGCTGTCCATCGACTACGCCTTTCGGCCTCGTCTTAGGGTCCGACTAACCCTGGGCGGATTTGCCTTCCCCAGGAAACCTTAGGCTTACGGCGAACGGGATTCTCACCCGTTTTATCGTTACTCGTTCCGGCATTATCACTTGCACTTCGTCCAGTGGTCGTCGTCCGTCCACCTTCACCCTATCGTGCAACGCTCTCCTACCGCGTCCGAAGACACCCGCCGCTTCGGTGCCATACTTAGTCCCGTTCATTATCGGCGCAGGATTCCTCGACCAGTAAGCTATTACGCACTTTTTAAATGGTGGCTGCTTCTAAGCCAACATCCTGGCTGTCTCAGGAATCCAACTTCCTTTCGCACTCAGCATGGCTTGGGGACCTTAGCGGGCGGTCTGGGTTGTTCCCCTCTCGACGACGAAGCTTATCCCTCGCCGTCTAGCTGCCTTGGCTTGGTACAACGGTATTCGGAGTTTGGTTTCGGAGGGTAGCCTGGTGGGCCCCCTGTCGAATTCAGTCGCTCTACCCCCGTTGCCAACTACCAAAACGCTAACCCTAAAGTTATTTCGGAGAGAACGAGCTATCTCCACGTTTGATTAGACTTTTACTCCTCCCCACAGGTCATCCCCCAGTTTTTCAACACTGGTGGGTTCGGACCTCCATGAGGTATTACCCTCACTTCATCCTGCCCATGGGTAGATCACGTGGTTTCGCGTCTACGGCCGACAACTTGACGCCCATTTCAGACTCGCTTTCGCTTCGGCTCCGCGGCAGAACCGCTTAACCTTGCTGTCGACCGTAAGTCGCCGGATCATTATGCAAAAGGCACGCCGTCACCCCTCGAACAGCTTCTCACTCCACCCTTTCTTGCCGAAAGAGCGCAGTGAGAAGCTGCTCCAGATGGGCTCCGACCGCTTGTAGGCATGTGGTTTCAGGTTCATTTCCCTCCCCTTATCGGGGTTCTTTTCATCTTTCAGTCGCCCTACTTGGTTCACTATCGGTCGCCAGGGAGTACTTAGCCTTGCGAGATGGGCCTCGCAGATTCAGACCCACTTTCACGTGATGGGCCCTACTCAGGTGCCGGGCAGAAGAGTCTTTCCTTTCGCGTACGGGACTATCACCCTCTGTGGTCACCCTTTCCAGAAGTGTTCTGCTAAGAAAAACTTTGGTAACTTCTCGCCATTGAAGGCAGCCCGGTCCTACAACCCCGGCAGGACAAGTCCCACCGGTTTGGGCTAGGTCCGCTTTCGCTCGCCGCTACTGAGGGAGTCGCTGTTGCTTTCCTTTCCTGGAGGTACTGAGATGTTTCAGTTCCCTCCGTTCGCCACGTACGCCTATGGATTCAGCGCACGCTCATTCGGGAATCCCGGGATCAACGCTCGTTTGACAGCTCCCCCGGGCTTATCGCAGTCTTCCACGCCCTTCATCGCCTCCTGGCGCCAAGACATCCCCCACACGCCCTTAGTAGCTTGACCGCGTTCATCCCGTCCTCCGGCACGATTTCGCACCCCAAGACGGAGCAGCTAAGCTACCGTTGGTAACGATCCTTTTCTCTCTAAGGGCTGCAGAGATCACCACACCGACCAAGCAGCTCACGCTACCCAGCCGTGTGTGATTTTGCAACTTTACCGCTACCGAGTTGTCAAAGAACTTCAGCGACGAGACGCCGCTTTCGCCTGCCTCTTGAGCAGGAGTCGAGGCATCTGACCACTCGGACAAATGCCGCGACTCGTGATCAAACAACTTCTGGAGATGACGGGGCTCGAACCCGTGACCTCGTGGTTGCAAACCACGCGCTCTCCCAGCTGAGCTACACCCCCGTCAGGCGATACATCCCCATCTTTTGGGCGTACTTGGGCTCGAACCAAGGACCTCAGCTTTATCAGAGCTGCGCTCTAGCCAACTGAGCTATACGCCCGCTTGTCAAACAAAAAAGCCAAACCCGATGGGTTTGGCTCTATCTCCGAAAAGATAGAGCGTCAACCAGTCTGCTTGTAAGCAATCTGCTTCACCATGAAGTACGCAGCCTTTGATAGGACTCGCTGATACTCTCCTTGGTAAATTCGGTGCATTGCTCATTATAGGTCGAGCCGAACTACTGTCAACTCGATTTGCACCGTTTTTTTGCTTCGTTTTCTCAACTGTCTAACGCAGATAATAGCCGATAGCAAACCCGATGGCAAGAAGCGCAGCGGCAAGAATTGCCGAATTCCAAAATTTTCTTGGCGACGCGTTCCAGCCATGCAGCCAATGGCGAAATCGCTCGCGGCACCGCAGTCGCGCCAGCCAGCGCGGCCCGGAGGCTACCTGGTCGAAGGCGCGGACGGCGGTGGCGATCCGTCCGATTTGTTCGCAAGCGCGAGGATGCGCCGGGTCTACTTCCAGCACTTCCAAATAGGCCCATACCGCTTCGGCCAACTGCCCTTGTCGCGTGAAGTACTCTGCCCGACGGATACCCTCTTCCAAGCACGTCGCGTAGTCCACCAAAAGCGACAGATCGGTTTGGCAGCGAGGGCATTGCCGGCAGTCATCTGCCACCGTCTTTTTGCACATGGGGCAGGTCATTATGCGTTTGACGACCGCTATTTCAATGGTTTCAGGTCAATCTTGCGGAAAAACAGTTCCGCGCCTTCGGACTGAAACAGTATCTTTCCTTTGCTGGGGCTCGCTTTGGTTCCGTGATTGACGACCGTGCCGTTGACGATATTGGTGATCGAATCTCCTTTGCAAATGCATTCGACGCGATTCCATTCGCCGACAGGTTTTTCCACGTCGTTGGCACCGCGAAAGCCGACGACATCCTTCCATTTTGGATCGCGGCCGAACCAATTGCATCGGCCGCCGCGCAATGTTATTGGCTTGGCCCCTTTCTTGTAATAAAGTCCGCCGTCGCGTTTTTCGGCTTCGACGGTCAACGATGGTTTATTTTTTCCGGCAACCAGGATAAAGTCGCCGGTGCCGCCTTCGATGATCTGGCACTCGATCGATTCCATCCACACCCCGCCGCGGGCGCCGTCTTCTCCAACGCAGTGAAGGAGAATACCACTGTCCCGCGCCTTGTCCTTGCGTGGCGGATAGGTCTTTTCGCCCCACTTGAATTCCACGATCAGGTGATAATTCTCGTATTCTTTTTCGGTGATCAGCCCGCCGTACACTTCGCCGGAAACATGGATCATGCCGTCTTTTACCGTGAAGACCTTCTTGGGATCATTGTTCTTTCCGTAGCCCTTTAAAAAAGTGTAGAAATTCGTCAGGTCTTTGCCATTGAACAGGTGGATGACGTCGTCATCGTCGGAGCGGCTTCGGCCAATCGCGAGAACCAAGGTGAACATGCCAAGGAGGGCCGAGGCAAATAGCAGACGTTTTTTCATGTCGTGGTTCCAAATACAAAGATCATCGTTGTCGTGCCGTACGTCAGCGTGCCATCATAACGCTCTTCGACCAGGGAATGCAATGATCTGGTTCAAGCAGCCATGATCTTTCCTGCAGCCTGGGAGTGTTTCAGAAGATACGATGCCGTGCGCGTGAGCGGTATTCTTCTGGCCAATGGGTAAAAGACCGCTCTTTTGTCGCGGAAGTGTTTCTACGATCGGCCCATTCGAAAAGGGGAATCCACAGGAGAATCCAGCCAGTCGAGAAGATCAGGGAGCCGACGACATCGCTGAAATAATGGACGCCCAGGTACATTCGGCTAAAGGCGACGAGAAAGGCGAGGGCAGTCAGGACGGCGACGGCTATAAGCCGCAGCGAGAGCTTGGAGACCTTGCCGGCCAAAAGAAAAGCCAAGAGACCGAACATCACACCGGCGGCTGTGGTGTGGCCGCTCGGAAAACTCCAACTGTCGAGTCCGGATTGCGGAGGACGAGGTCGAGAAAAATACGTCTTCAACATCACGTTGGCCAGCATCGCTGCCGTGACGCAAATAAACCAGATCCCCGCTTGCCAATACGCTCGGCGAACGACTAGCACGACCGCCACGACAATCGTCACTGCGAGAATAATCCAACGGGAGCCTAATTCCGTAATCACGGCGAAAAAGGAACCAAGTGCCGGGGCGAAAAAACGATGGTGGTTCAAGCTCTTTAAAAGTTGTTGATCCAGGCGGGACAGGAAATGCTTGCCGTCGATGTTGTGCCCGATGATGGCGAAAGCACAGAAAAAGAACAAGGCGAGGCCAACAAAGGAGATGAGCCGGCGGCGCTGTTCGGCGGACATGATCGGCCTCCTTCCTGGTGCACCACTAACAGAGACGAACAGGCACGTAGCGACCAACACTTGAGTTTGCCGCCAACGACCCATGAGACGTTTGTGTGTCTGCGAGAGAAACCGGCCAGTTCACTTCATGTCAATACTGTATCCAGCCTAACGAAGCCATCCAATCGTAGAGCCAGGGATGCCGCCAGGGATTGACCGAGGGATAGGTAGCCGAAACGATGGAGACGCCGAGACAAAGATAGGCCAAGGTGCGGCCCCAGCGGCATGCTGACAGTTTATCAGCGGCGGGGATCAGCGAAATCAAAAGGAAAGGAGTCAACCACATCAACCATCGTGGTCCGCAAGTCCAACCGCCGTAATTGTTCGTACGCCAGATGTAGAAGCCCACAACGACCACGAGCAGCAGAGCCGTCAGGAGAGCGAATGAACGGGGAATCGCGTTCGTGCCAGCGGGTTGCCCGGTTTTGAGCAACAGAAACAAGCCTCCCAGAGACAACAAGAAGACAGGGGTCAAGGAAAACAAGCCGTGATGTCCAAAAAGCAGGTGAAAAGCATAGACGGTTTTCGGTTCTTCGAGGAAGTCGATGCCGGTTTTCGCCGGGTCCGGCTTCCAATGACTGCCCTCATATTGGTACCACGGCGTGTTGAAGAAGGCATAAGCAGGTTTCCATTCGCCGATGGCGAGATAATTGGTCACGAAGAAGGCGATGGCGGGGATGAGCGCGGCGGGGACGAAGTATTTCAACGTTCGGCCAGGATGTTGTCTGAGCAGGATGAGGAATAACGCAGCGGCGAATGCGGCGGCGGGCAATTCGATGGCAGCGGCCAGACTGGCGAAAAAACCGGCGAGCAGGAACGGCATTGCCCCGTTCCGACGCCATTGTGACGAGGATACCTGTTCGCTCGTGTGAGCCAATTGCAATTCGTTCGCCTCGGCGGCTTTTTCTGCCTGGTCGTCGCTGGCAACCGGATCTGGTGTCGGCTGAGACGGACTGCCAAGCAAACCGAAGACCGGATAAAGGGCGAACAAAGCGCAGCATGTCGCCAAAGTGTGATTGTTGAAAGTAATGAGGAACGGCAGCACCAAAGTGCCGAAACAAGCGGCCGACACCACGTAGAACCGGCCCCAATCCGTTTGCCCGTAGCGATCGACGAGACGGGCCAGTAATACGAGATAGATGACGAAAGGAATCAGGTTCCAGGTAAAAAGGCAGATTCGGATGACCGACATGGCTGGTTCGCGAACGAGGAGGTCGGGACGTTTTTCCCCGACCATGGACATGCCGAAAAGGTGATGCAAGAGCCAATATTCACCGGCGACAAGGGTGGGCAACAACGGCGGCTTGCTCGAATAAAAGAGCTGCCTTTCCGGGTGCAAAACCTTATCGACCGTTGTCCAACCGTCCTCGAATACGATGCCGGTATCGCGATAGGATTTGCCTTCCGGCGACGCGGGGCTAACGGTTTCCCGTTTGCCGATGGCATACGTGCCGTTTTCGACGAGGGCACGAACAGTGCACCAGCGTGAGCGGTCGTTGGAGCTGAAGGTCGGCATGGGCGTGGGGCGTTGATTCGGCCAGCGTCGATTGCCTTCGCGCGGCTCATCGGCGCTGCGATGAATCGCTGGTTCATAAACCAATTGGGCATAGAGGATGCGACCCGCCGCCGACGATGCCGCGATCGTTATGAGCAGAGCGTAGACAAATCGCCTGAGTCGATACGATTCGCCGTTCGTCATGATGGTTGTTCAAGCCTTTCTCTGTCGTGCTGGACTGGTTCTCGGTTTTTGGGGAGGGCTTTTTTATTATGCAGGGTTTCGGCGATACTGTAACTGTCTTCGTCGCGGCTCTGGTACGCGGTGATCAATTCAGCTAGAAACCCGATGCTCATCATCAAGGCTCCCATGAGCAGGGCCGCGACGGCATACAACAGCAAGGGACGCTGGTGCAATGGCGGATAGGCCTGCTCGTCCCAAAGCCGAATGACCCAAGTGACCGCCAGGTAAGCCATTCCCAAATTTCCAAGCAAAAAGCTGATCAAACCAATACTGCCGAGCAGGTGCTGCGGCCTCTGACCAAAGCCGGTCAAGAACTTGACGGTCATCAAGTCGAGGAATCCTTTGATAAAGCGGCGAACTCCGTACTTGGAATAGCCGAAGCGGCGTGGCCGATGGTTGATTTCAATTTCTCCGACCCGAAAACCACGGGCCGCTGCCAGGACAGGAATGAACCGATGCAGTTCACCATATAACTTGACTTCCCGGAAGACTTCGGCACGGTAGCACTTCATGCCGCAGTTGTGGTCGTGAAGGCGCACTCCGGTCAGCCAGCTCACCATGATATTGAAAATCCGGCTCGGCCCGACTTTATGCCACGGATCGCGGCGCCGGCGTTTCCAGCCGCTGACGACGTCGAAGTGATCCCCTAATTTTGCCAGAAAACGCGGAATCTCGTTGGGGTCGTCTTGCAAATCGGCATCCATCGTCATGACGATTTCGCCTTGGGCAGTCCGAAAACCCGCGCTTAATGCAGCAGCCTTGCCAAAGTTTCTTCGGAAACGGATGCCCTGGACGCGCGAGTCCTTTGATACCAGATCGGCGATAATCTCCCATGAACCGTCATTGCTGCCGTCGTCAACAAAGATGATCTCCACGTCGAGCTTCTCGCGCTCGGCAACGGTGGAGATCTCCCGGTACAATTCCTGCAAGCTCTCGTGCTCGTTGTAAACTGGAACGACGACAGAAATCATGTCAATCCGCCTCGGCTCAAGCTCGAAGAAATTTCATTTTACAAAACCATCCTTGAAAAAGCGATGCAACGCGAAGACGCCCGGCTTCTTCAGTTTCGTTGCGCGAGCGCATCGACGTATTGAATGATTCTGCTGCGTCCTGGATGTGCCACTCTGCCTCATTCGATCTGACGTGCGACCTCAGCAGCTCAAAACATCCGGAGAAAGAAAACTTGGCCAACTGCATGGATAGCGCCTTTTTCTCTTGCTGGCACGGACAAAGTTTTCCAGAATGCGCATAAGGGAATTCGCGTTTTTCGTCGCTCCTCCAGGGAAAAGGGGAACGGAAGCGCAACCAGGAGCAGGTCGATGATTCGCTTTTTGTGTCCAACTTGCGAAAAAGTGTTGAAAGCTCCGCCGGAACGTGGAGGAGTCATCATCCATTGCCCACGTTGTGGTCAGGGGTTGGAGATACCGCGAACCTCGAGCGTCAGTGCCGACAAAAAACAACGAAAAGCGGAAAAAGCGGCACGGCACAAGGCAGCCAGTGGCGTAGGAGCTTTGCCCATTGCCGGACCGCCTCCAGGCGTCGCCGCACCTCCTCCAGTTTCCAAGCCCGCGCCGGCTGTCAAACCCGCGATGGGTGCCCCAGCAACAGCACCGATTGTCACGCCTCCGGCGCGCGTTCGCCGTGTCAAGCCTCGTACGTTTTTGTTCCTGCTGTTTTTTCTGCTTATTTTTGCAACCGCCGGCGGCTTGGTTTGGGCAGCTTACAAAGGTTATACCTTCGGCATCGACTTGAGCTTCCTCAAGCCTGCCAGGAACAATGATCGACTCACGGAGGAAGAACGCCATCAATGGCATACGCTTCGCCAGGGACTCGATCGAAACAAGACCTATATCATTGTCGGGTTTCTGCGCGACGAAAATGACTGGCGCGTCTGCAAACAGAACCGCGTCTACGATACGCACAGCTGGGGGTTTGACCTCGACCGCTGGTCCAAAGAGGAACTTGAAGACGTCAAGTATTTTGCCAAGGAGTTACTGGGCAAGGATAAGAAGTCCGTCGCCACCATTGGTATCATCGATTTGTTCACGGACGAGTCGCCACAACCCGTTGTATTCTATATCCTCGAGGAAACGGGGGTTCTTGCGAAAAAGAATCCTCCCACGAGCGAGCAGGCCAAATTGCTCGACGATTTTATCTACAACCTACAAACCGGAAAGTTCGACTAGCGTCGGTCGGCATTTTGTCACTTCAAAAAAATACGGAGAACGGCTATGAACCGCTTTGCTATCGGTTTGACTACTTTGTTCGTGACCATGGTCGCAGTGACCTCCCGCGCCGACGAGAAAAAAGATGGCTGGGTCCAGCTGTTCAATGGTAAAGACCTGACCGGCTGGAAAGTTTATCCCAAAGGCACGGGGAACTGGAAAGTCAAGGACGGAATCCTGATCGGCAGTGGGCCCGTCAGCCATCTGTTCAGCGAGCGAGGCGACTACGAGAACTTTCATTTCCGTATCGAAGCGAAGATCAACGACGGAGGCAACAGCGGGCAGTATTTCCGCACCCAATTTGGCCCAGGATTTCCCAAAGGCTATGAAGCACAGATCAACGCTACCCATCGCGATCCTCAGAGAACCGGCGGGCTTTACGGACTGGTCAAGGTGCTCAAAGCGCCTCACAAACCTGACGAATGGTTCACTCAGGAAGTCATCGCCAAAGGAAATCACATCATCATCAAGGTGAACGGCAAAGTGACAACTGATTTTGTGGACAAGAACCATCGTTACAAGAAAGGACATTTTGCCATTCAGCAACATGACCCCAAGAGCGTGATTCAGATCCGAAAAATCGAAGTCAAAGAACTTCCGCCTGGAGATTGAAGAGTCGTAAAGCGCAGCAAAAACCGCGTCGTGCCGACGCGGTTTTTGTTGGGCTGATGTAGCGGTGGTGGGATCACATTCTGTTGTCTTTCAAGAACAATTCCATGTCATCGGGGTTGGCGAGCCGATGCAGGAAGTCGATATCATCAGAAACGTCCAGCGCGTGCAATTCGAGTGGTTTCGTTTCTTGCACTAATTGTGGTGGGTTGGCGTTCGGTGGTGTCAGAAAGCGAACCATGCTGCTGTAGCCGACAAATGAGAGGAAGAGCATGGCCGCTGCCCAACCGCCAGCCCAGACCCAGGGTTTCCAACGCAGCCAGGATTTGGTTGCAGCGGATTTTTGCACGGCCAATCGGTCCATCGTCTTGGTGGTGAATTCCGCGGACGCCTGAACTTTTGGCAGATAATCGAGCAATTCCCACGCTTTGCGCAACGATTCCGCTTCCCGACGGACCGACGGGTCGGTTGCCAACTTCGCTTCGACCTGCCGTGCCGCTTTACCTGTCAGTTCGCCGTCCAGATAAGCGATCAGGTTTTCACGTTCTTTTTCGTTCAGCGGTTGAGGCTTCATGATTCAGTCTTGCCCTTCTGGGACATCCGGAACGATTTCGCCGTCCATAAAAATGTAATCCTTCAATGCTGCCCGCAGGTTCATTCGGGCTCGGCTCAAAAGAGATTTGATGGCCTTGGTCGACAAGTTCATTACTTTGGCAATCTCGGCATAATTCATTTCCTCGAACTTGTTCAACAACACAGCCAGCCTTTGTCTCTCGTTGAGCGTGTCTAGGGCACGCTGAATAACGTCGGCTAATTCCTCGCGAGCCAGTCGGCCGCCCGGATGATAATCAGGGTCGCGTACCAGTTGTTCGGCCGGTCGCGGACCCAATGGCCCGGAATCGCGCACATTCAAAGGCACTACCGGCTTGCGCTTTCGCTGCCGAAGGGAATTCAACGCCAGGTTGTTGGCAATCGTAAACAACCACGTCGAGAACTTGGCGCGTGCGCGATATTTTTTCCGCGAGCGATAAACGCGGAGAAATACTTCTTGAGCCAAGTCCTCCGCTTCCTCCTGGTTGCCAACAAGATGGCAAAGAACGTTGATTAGACGATGATGGTATTTTTCGACCAGTTCCTGGAAAGCACTGGGATCATCCTCGCGCACCCGTGCCATCAACCGGACGTCCGGGTCACGAAGGGAAAGTTGACCAGTCGTTTCACCGATGGTCGCCACCGAATCCTCAACGGACTTCTTTGCCTTCCTACTTGATTAAACCACTCTCGCCGGGGAAGGTTCCGCCAAAAGAGGTTGCGAAATCGAAAAGTGTCATGTGCCGAGACGGCTTTCCCAGAAGGCGAGGATTACCCGCCGTGCCAATTGTACTGGATTGTCAGGGTGGACACCGCCTGTTTTTTCGATGATTTTTCGCCGCAGCTGACCGCACGCCGCGTCGATGTCGGCTCCTTTGCGCTTGCGTACTTTCACGTTGATCCCGGCTCGCCGAAGTTCCGCAACAAAGTCGGTTTGGGAACGCTGAGTCGGCGGGCGATAGGGAAGACCTGCCACTTCATTAAACGGAATTAAATTCACATGAGCGCAGCGACCCGCCAAAAGGCGGGCCAGTTCGCGTGCTTCTCGTTTTGAATCGTTGATCCCTCCCAGCAGAACATATTCATACGTCACGCGCCGACCTGTTTTGGAAAAGATTAAATCGGCCGCTTCGAGAATGGCACGAATGCCGGTCGCCGAATTGGTCGGCACGATGCGGGCGCGCAACGCGTCATTCGGCGCGTGCAAAGAGACTGCCAAATGATACGGTTTGCCCAACTCTGCCAGGCGGCGCATTTTCGCAGGAAGGCCGACCGTCGAAATCGTCACATGCCTGGCTCCAATGCCCAAGCCGTCTCGGCTGCAAGCGATGTCGAGAGCGTCGGCTAACGCGTCCAGGTTCGCCAAAGGTTCGCCCATGCCCATCACGACAATGTTCGTGAGGCGCTCCTGTCTGGGCAGAAGGTTTCGCAAATGAAGTAGCTGTTCGAGAATCTCTCCTTGGCTCAAATTACGAACGACGCCATTCAAACCGCTGGCACAAAAGACGCAACCCATGCCGCAGCCCACTTGTGTGCTGATGCAGGCTGTGCGTCTGGTTTTTTCCGGAATCATCACACACTCGATGTGATGACCGTCAAAAAGACGCAACAAAAGTTTTTGCGTTCCGTCACACGACTGCTGCCGGCTGGCGATTTCGCTCTGGAACAAGCGGAATTCATCGGCCAACTGCACCCGAAGTTTTTTTGGCAAATCGGTCATTTCGGCAAAATTCGTTGCCCGGCCAACAAACAGCCAATGGCGGATTTGCCGAAATCGCATCGCTGATTCGCCGTGAGTGCGCAGCCAATCCGTCATCCGCTGGGCGGATTGGTCGAGAAACGCGGGCAACCGGTTCGTTAGCAGAGGCAACATATTGCCTATCTTATGGGACCCGCCCAACGGCACGCAAGCGGACGAGTCGGCCCTTTTGCTCCGGCACGATGGACAGGATCGACACGACCTTTGTTTTCGGTAGATTTTCCAAAAAATGGTGGAAGTAGACAGCGGTTTCTGCGAAAATCAGCCCGTTTATTACGTAAAATAAATAAGAGGAGATTTCACCGTGCGGGCTTTTCGGTCCCGCGGTGGAGGAAGTCGATGTCCCTTGAGCCCGCAGAATCGCTTCGCTTCGACGATTGGGATGAATTACTCCGATGGTTACCCACCGCAAGCGAAAGACAGTTAATGCAAGTATTCGTTTGGGCGAACGACTACCGTGCGCCGGGGGTCGACGAGTTTCGTCTCAAACAAGCGGCTACAGAAGCATTCGAGGAAATCGTCCGACGCGCCAGTCAGCGGTTGCGCACATATTTGGACCGGAATTGCCAATGTCAGGATCGAAATCTTGCCGAAGATGTCGTACAAGAGACGTTGATCCGGTTGTATTTGCGGGCGGAAACATTCGACCCGAAGCGGTCGTTTTGGGGGTGGTTGTTCACGATTGCTCGCAACAAGTATTGTGACATTCTGAAGAAGGCTAAAAAGACCTCGTCCACTGGTTCCTTGGAAGACGATTCCAGCACCGCCCAACTGGATCAGATAGTCGACGATTCCGAGCCGCCGTTCGCTGAGTTGGAGAAACGAGAGAAAAGAGAAAAACTCGAAGGGGCAATCGACGCCTTGCCAAAGTTGCAACGAACGGTGGTCCGCTTGAAACTAGCAGGAAAAAAAGGTAGAGAAATTGCCGAGGAATTGAATATCAGTCAAGCATATGTTTCAACGCTTTACAATGAGGCAATCGAAGATTTGGGTGAAACCCTTGCAGACGAATGACGCCTTTTGGCAACTGGGAACGTTTTCCGAACGGTACGGCATAGTGTCGTCCGTGCAAACAGACAGGGAAAAACTATGGCTGATCGGCAACTCGTCTTCTCCGACAAAATGACGGAGACGGCAAAATGTCCTCCGGTGTCCGACTTGATTAACTTCGGCCTGGGACGGATCGGCGCTAGTGACCGAAAGCGGGTAGAAGCTCATTTGGAGGCGCAACATTGCGACTCATGCCTTCGTTGGATCCGGAACGCTTCTCGCTTTCAGCGTCGCGAAAACAGTCAAAACATAGTGGCACGCACCGACATAATGGCACGCACCGTCTACCCGCTTTCGTTGGAGCGACCGGTATCTGTTTCGGATCGCACACCGATTCCGCCAACCGCACAGGCGCAAAGAGCGGCTCTCGACGACCTGGCCGAACGATTGCGAATGCTCGAAGAAGATGACTAGCGTCGCTACTGTGCACTAGGCCGAGCGTCGCAGAGCCTCTTTGATCAGCAAATCGGCGGCGTGATCGATTTCTTCGTCGGTCGTGAACCGGCCCACACTGAGCCGCACAGCACCCCGGCCAATTTCCGGGGCAACGCCCATTGCTTTCAGCACCGGCGACAATTGCACTTCGCCCTCGTGACAGGCCGAACCCGTCGAGGCAGCCACGCCGGGCACGGCTCGCAGCAACTCCGCACCGATGTGGCCAAGGAAGTTGACGTTCAGCGTGTTCGGCAGTCGCTGATCGGGGTGACCATTCAATGACACGCGGCCGCCCAGGCCCTTTTGCAAGCGATCCCATAGACGGTCGCGCATGTTGCGCAATTTGGTCGTGGCAGCGGGCAAGGAGGCGCCGGCCAATTCGCAGGCTTTTCCCAGAGCGACAAGATAAGGCACGTTCTCCGTGCCGGCACGGCGGCCCCTGTTCGTGACCGGCGCCGTGGATGAGTGATTCCAGTGGCACGCCTCGGCGAATGTAGAGCACTCCGACCCCTTTCGGTGCATACAGCTTGTGTCCCGCCAGCGACAAAAAAATCCACTCCCAATTCGCGAACATTGATCGGTACTTTTCCCAGCGACTGGGCGGCATCCGTGTGGACGAGCACTCCTTTCGTACGGGCCTGTTCGGCAATCTCGCGAATCGGCTGAAACGTGCCGACCTCGTTATTCGAGTGCATAATGCTGATAAGAACGGTCTCTGGCCGAATGCACTCAACCACAGCATCGACGCTGACTTGTCCGAAGCCGTCTACGCCGACCACGCTGATCTGGCAGCCTTGCCGTTCGAGAAATCGGCAGGTCTGCATAGTCGCAGGGTGCTCGACAGCGCTGGTGATAATGTGGGCTGCCCGACCGCAGACAGTCCCCTTTAGTGCATGGTTGTTGGCTTCCGTGCCGCCGCTCGTAAAGACGATTTCGTCTGCAGAAGCTCCCAGGAAATCGGCCACCTGCTGCCGCGCACGCTCCACTGCCTTCTTTGTCACCGTGCCGTAGGCGTGGCTGCTCGAGGGGTTGCCGAAATGTTCGCGGAGATACGGCAACATCTCCTCCACCACCAACGGATCAATCGGTGTCGTCGCATTGTAGTCCAGATAAATCGGTTTCATGTTCGATTACTCGTAATTCCACTTCAGGATCCAGGGGTCTTGTGTCCGCTTTTGAAAAGCGCGCAATTTTCCTTGCAATTCCTTCAACACGTCCGCGAATTGATCGTCATTCGCCAGGTTCTTGGTTTCGTCGGGGTCCGACTCCAAATCGAACAGCTCGTATTTGGGGCGGTGGATATACGCGCCCGATGGTGCGTTTGCCGTACATCCCCTTGAGTCCTTCCCTCTTGTAAACGTCCTGAAACGTCGGCGCTGCCCAAAGGTCCGATGCGAAGGGGTACGGCAATGGGTGGGCGATATTCCAGATCAGTTTATATTTTCGAGTGCGTACGACGCGCATGGGGTAATACATCGTGATTTCGTGAAAGGTGTGCGACGCGTAAATCTCATCCCATCCTTTCGGGTCGGTTTGTTCGGTGATGGACAAAAACGAGCGACCGTGGAAGCGGTACGGTTTCGATTTGCTGCCGCTGATTTCTGGTTTGACGGCCTGAGTCTTGGCGTCGTACGCGCCGGCAAAATCGAGGATCGTCGGTGTCAGGTCGACCCAACTGATCATGGCTCGGCAAATGTTGCCCCCGTTTCCTTTGATAAGGGTTCCGCACGACGCAGGGGGAGCGCAAACCCGGTTCATAGACGGTGGTCTTGGCCCCCGGAAAGGCGATGCCGTGGTCGGAAATGTAGATGATTAACGTATCGTCGTAATGGCCAGCGTCTTTAAGAAGCTGCACCAGTTTGCCCAGCCCTTGGTCGATTCGCGAAACGGATTGGTAGTATTGCGCGAGTTCGGCGCGGCAAACGGGCGTATCGGGCAAGAACGGCGGGACGATTACTTTGGTCGGGATCGTACGTCACCTCCTTCACTCCCGGATAGCCCTGTTCGCGGTTGCCGAACGGGTTGGGGTTGTGTTTGGCGTTTTTAACCGTGCCGCCGCTTCGGTGCGGATCGCTGGTGCAAAAGTAAAGAAAGAAGGGTTTGTCGCTTTTGCCGCGAATGAATTCGCCGCAGCGCTCTGCCATGGCGACCGGATTCCGCGAACCGCCGACGCCCATTTTCAGGACTTCGTCGAAGTGGTAGACCGATTCGGGGGCAACATGGTATTTGCCGATGCGGGCAGTTCGATAACCTGCTTTTTTCATCAGGACCGGCAGACTTTGCACGTAGTCAAAACTGGCGAAGTGGTGATAGGAATGCTGGTGGCCGTATTGCCCGTTGTAGTGGTTGAACAAGCCGCTGAGGATAACGGAACGGCTGGCGCTGCAACTTGCGGTGGTGCAAAAACGCAAAGGGGAACAGGGTGCCGTCCTTGGCGAGAGCGTCGAGATGCGGCGTCTTGATGACCGGATTGCCGTAACAACCCGCGTCCTGCCCCTGGTCGTCAGTGACGAAGAGGACAACATTTCGCGGTGCGGCCTCAGCGAGACGAACGGTGAGGCTGAGCCAAACAGCCAAAACTGCGGTCAGACAAGTTCGCATCGGTTCGTTCCTTTCATCAATTTCACCGGGGAGAAACTAACTGGCGCTGTAGTATTCGTATCTAATCAACTGGTTCGAGGCATTGCCTCAGATGGTCCAAATCATCGTTTGGTGGCGGTTTCCTCATCGCGTTGACGCCATGACGCTCGGTGGAAAGTCACGAACTGCAGGAAAAACGCAGAACCTCCGTGTCGCCTGCCAGTGTGGGCCACAATGCGACCAAAATCGAGCGTCTCCCAGGGAGCTGAGACTATAATAAATCGTGAGATTTGGCAAACGGTAGCTCCACTAGTGGGATTTCCTTCATGCGTCACGGCTCGCGAATCAATCCGCCGAATCGATTGGAGTCGGTGCATCAGGAACCTGACCTGGAGCATTTGGAATGGGATCAGGAGTATCTGCGAGCGATCTCAGATCGGAAGATTGAATACCTTTGTGATACATCGAGAAGCATCATCTCTGAAAACGACTCGCCGGATCTTCCCTTTCGGTATAGCCTCACCCTTATCGGGGCTGTGGTCACGGGTGTTCTTATTGTTACGCACGTCCTGGCCACAACTACCTGGGCTTCAGTGCGGGCTTGGATTTCGAGACAAAGATCATTGTCAAGCACGACGCTCCGAAGTTGTTTCGCGAGTTTCTGGCGAGGGATTCATGGAAACCGGAGCCGATCACATTTTCAGGTGTCACGGACTGTTTTCAACCCGCAGAGCGTCAGTTTCGGCTAACGAGGCAGTGTCTCGAAGTAGCGTTGGAGTGTCGCCAACCCGTCAGCATTGTCACGAAGAATGCCCTTGTCGTACGTGATCTGCCGATTCTGATGCAAATGGCTTCCTTGCACCTGGTGCACGTATTCGTTTCGATCACCACGCTGGATCCACGGCTGGCCCGGGATATGGAGCCGCGGACGAGCATTCCGTCGGCGAGACTTCGTGCCGTGGCTATGCTGGCCGAGGCCGGTGTTCCTGTCGGTGTAATGGTCGCACCTGTCATTCCGGGGCTGAACGACGCGGAAATTCCCTCGATTCTGGAAGCAGCCCAGAAGGCCGGCGCGATGACGGCCAATTACATTCTCCTTCGGCTGCCGCTCGATGTGGAGTCGGTCTTCAT
Source organism: Gemmatales bacterium (assembly GCA_026004675.1). GTDB lineage: Bacteria > Planctomycetota > Planctomycetia > Gemmatales > Gemmataceae > BPJP01. The sequence goes on along the minus strand of BPJP01000008.1, from coordinate 146,602 downwards.
CGAATGGCTGGAGCGCACTCAGCCTTTGAAAGCTGCGCGCGTGTTGCAAAGAATTCGTGAAACCCGTAACGGCAAGCTGAACAGTTCAGCTTGGGGGGCGAACGGATGGTCGGTTCAGGTGAGCTGGCAAAACAGATCAAGAACATGTTTCGGTTGTTCCAGCGCAAGTATGGCCTGGATGGAAATCTTCCGCCTTCAACACGGCAGACTTTCGGCCACCGCTTCCCGCGTCGGGACAGATGCGTTTCTTTTGAAAACTCGGCCGTTGCATGGATAAAAAATAAAGAGTGCGCTCCTCTTGCATAAATCGGAACGCACTCCTTTTCATGGGGCAAGGGCTTCAACGAGGTTCCCTCTCGACTTTGCTGAGTTTCCTTCTCTCTTTTCCCTTACACCGCTAATTGCACTGTGTTACAAAGCGAATAACCGCCTGGGCGACACGCTGCGGGTCGCTAACGAAGGCAAGATGGCCGCAACCCGGCAACGTCTGAAACTGCGAGTGTGCCACCCTTTCGCACAACTGCTTGATGCTGCGCTTCGATACGAGCAAATCCCGCTCGCCGGCCAGCACCAAAGTAGGAGTTTCGATACAAGGCAGCCGACGCTCCAGATCCGACTTTTCCACTAGCCGCAAACGATGAACCATCACCGACTGATCCGTCTGCCAGCAGTGATGCGTCACGAATTCAAACAACGGACTTTCTTCTCGCCCACCAAAAAGCAAATTGAAAAACTGATTGACGAAAGCGTTGTCGTGCGGCAACGGATAGCGCGATAACACCACCCGCGCGCACCGACTGCAATAGTCCTTTTTCCAATCGGGCACCCACCCCTTGAACGATCAGGTTGTGCAAGCGCCACGGATAGCGTGCGGCGAACTCCAATGCCAAAACGCCTCCAAAGGAAACACCCAAGAGGATCGGCTTCTCCAAGGCACGCCAGTCAAGAAACTGGGCCAGATCCTCAACCAGGTCCGACATGCCAAATCGTTGCCGCAAAGCAAAGCACTTTTCGTCCCCGCGCAATTGGTAACAAATCACCCGAAAGCGTTGGGCCAAACAGCGTGCCAACGGTCCCAACAACTCCATCCCGCCGGCCAAGCCATGCACCAACACGATCGTTGGACCATTGCCCCATTCCCGGTATTGCGTTGTATAACTTTCGAGGTGAGCCAATCCAGACCGCCCTTCGCTAGCGCTAAATTCACCCCACCTCAAATTCCTCCAAACATTCGAAAGCTTCACTCGACGCTCCGCAATCTTTGGCCCTCCTGCAGTGCCTTCCATCTCGTTAGTTCGTTCCTTCTGTCGTTTCCTGATGCACAAATCATTCCGACTTGACTTGTTTTTCTAAGTTCAATCAAACTAGCACATTAAGCAAAAGCCGACGCTGGTGCGCCGCTTTTTTGGCGCACCATTTCGGCGCTGAGCGCCGACTTTTCGGCGCAAGTTGCGCAAATTGAATGCGAGTCGTGAATCTAAGACTCACGACGCCTGACCAAATCCTTGGCATGACTGACCAACAGAGTATTGAAGGCGCCCCCGCTGAATCGCGTGGTCGTGGTTGATTCAGTCTGCGCAGCTGCCGCCTGCGACGCAGCCACCACCGCCGCTTTGGGCGGAAGTGTCCATTTGGCCAGTTGTTGCCACGACTTAAGGAGTTTGGTGTTTGAAAAGCGTTACAGAGAGAGGAGGCAGGGTAAGATTAAGCGACGCCAATCGGCCATGCATGGGCAATGGTGTCGAATGAACGCCGCCGAGGTTCCCCTGTCCGCTGCCACCGTATTCGCGGGCGTCGCTGTTGAAGATTTCTTTCCAGAATCCGGGCCTGGGAACGCCCACGCGGTAGTTGTGTCTGGGAATGGGTGTGAAGTTACAGGCTGCCAGGATGATCTCGCGTTGTTGCTGGCTTTGCCTCAGAAAGGTCAAAACGCTGTTGGCCGAGTCGTTGGCATCGACCCACTGGAAACCGGCGGAGTCACAATCGAGTTCATGCAGGGCCGGCTCGGTGCGATAAAGACGGTTCAGATCTTCAACCAGTCGCCGAACTCCGAGATGCCGCGGGTATTGCAAGAGGTGCCAGTCCAGCGAGCTTTCGTGGTTCCACTCGTTGTATTGGCCGAACTCTCCTCCCATGAACAGCAGTTTTTTGCCGGGCTGGACGAACATGTATGCCAGAAGCAGACGCAGGTTGGCGAATTTTTGCCATTCGTCACCTGGCATCTTCGCCAGCAGTGAACCTTTGCCGTAGACGACTTCGTCGTGCGACAGCGCCAAGCAGAAGTTCTCCGTAAACGCGTAAATCATGCGAAAGGTGAGTTGGTTGTGGTGGTAAGCGCGGTGGATGGGATCGCGGCGGAAATAGTCGAGAGTGTCATGCATCCAGCCCATATCCCATTTGAAACCGAAGCCAAGTCCGCCCAAATAGGTGGGCCTGGACACCATGGGCCAAGCGGTCGATTCTTCAGCGATGGTTTGCACGTCTGGGAAAGAGGCGTAGATTTCCGCGTTCATGCGTCGCAAAAAGTCGATGGCTTCGAGATTTTCCCGGCCGCCATATTTGTTCGGTATCCATTCCCCTTCACGTCGAGAATAGTCGAGATACAGCATCGAAGCGACGGCATCGACCCGCAAGCCGTCGATGTGGTACTTGTCCAGCCAGTAGAAGGCGCTGCTGATCAGGAAACTACGAACTTCGTTTCGCCCGTAGTTGAAGATGGCCGTGTTCCAATCCTTGTGCATTCCCTGTCGGGGATCGGAATGTTCGAACAAATGCGTGCCATCGAAGAAGATCAAGCCGTGTTCATCGGTTGGAAAATGCGATGGCACCCAATCGAGGATGACGCCGATGCCGTTTCGATGCAGGTAATCGATCAGATACATGAAGTCCTGCGGCGTGCCATATCGGCTAGTCGGGGCGAAATAGCCGGTTACCTGGTAACCCCACGAACCATAAAACGGATGTTCCATAATGGGGAGGAATTCGACGTGCGTGAAGCCTGTCGTCTTGACGTATTCGGCCAGGAGTGGGGCGACTTCGCGATAATTCAACGGTCGGTTGCCCTCCTCGACATGCCGTCGCCATGAGCCGAGATGGACCTCATAAATGCTGATCGGCGCCTGCAAGTGATTGGCTCGGTGGCGTTCTGCCATCCAAGCGTGATCCTGCCACTCGTAATCCAGGTCCCACACAACCGATGCTGTCCTGGGCGGCACTTCATTGAAGACGGCAAAGGGGTCCGCTTTATCGACTTCGTAGTTCTGATGGTGTGATACGATGTGGAATTTGTAAGGGGTTCCTTTGGGCAACCCGGGCACAAAACCGGTCCAAATCCCTGAGCTTTTGAGGGGCGCCAGCGGATGACTGGATTTGTTCCAGTCGTTGAATTGCCCCATGACCGTTACTTGCCGGGCGTTTGGCGCCCAGACCGCGAAGCAGACCCCTTCTTCGCCAGCAACTGCTGTCGGGTGGGCTCCCAGCTTGTCGTACAGCCGGAAATGGCTTCCTTCATTGAACAGATACAAATCGTCATCAGTGAGAAGCGTTACGTCATGCAGCACGTTGGCGGCTTTTGAACGGGATTTCATAAGACAACACTACGAGATTGTTGGGACTCGTTTTCCGACCATTCGGGTTTGGTCTGTTGATGGTTGCTGTGTCATGGCCGCTGTTCAAGTGGGACATAGTCGCGGTTGCGCTGCCCGACGTAGATTTGCGAAGGCCGATAAATGCGGTTGTTCTTTAGTTGCTCCAGCCAGTGGGCCAGCCAACCGGCGACACGAGCGATGGCAAAGATCGGCGTGAACAGGTCGGAGGGAATGCCCAGTGCCTGGTAGACGATGCCGGAGTAGAAGTCGACGTTGGGATAGATTCCTTTGGCACCGAGTTTATCCGCGGCGACTTTTTCAAGTTCGACGGCGATATCATAGAGAGCTGGCCGGGATGTTTCAGCGAAGACCCGCTCGGCCAGTTCCTGGAGCACGGTAGCTCTGGGGTCCTTGACCTTGTAGACGCGGTGACCCAGCCCCATGATCTTGCGTTTCTCTGCTATGGCCTGTTCAAGCCAGGGGCGGACGTTTTCCTTGGTGCCGATCTCTTTCAACATTTCGAGAACGCGTTCGTTGGCGCCGCCGTGCAATGGCCCCGTCAGGGTGCCGATCGCTGCACTAACTACGGTGTAGGGGTCGGCCAATGTCGAGCCTGTTACGCGGCCACAAAACGTCGAAGCATTCATCGTATGTTCAGCATGCAAGATCAAGCAGGCGTCAAGGGCTTTGCGTACCGCCGGGGACGGCTCGCGTTCGAACAGCATGTAATAGAAGTTGGCCGCATGGTCGAGGTCATCGCGCGGCTGGATCGCTTCGTCGCCATAGCGAAGGCGATGAAACGCCGCCACGATGGTCGGCAGCTTGGCGATGATCCGGACAACCGACTCCCAGTTCTTCTTCGGATCGCTGACGTCGCGGGCGGGATAAAACATGCCGATCGCCGCCACGCCTGCTTGCATGGCGTTCATGGGGTGGCCGTTTTCCGGCAGGCATTTCAAGATATCTTTGAGCTTGTATTTGATCCGCCGATGATGTCGCAGCTGGTCGTCGAACTCAGCCAACTCCTTTTGTGTCGGCAGGTCCCCTTTCAACAAAAGCCAGGCGGTTTCTTCGAAACAGCTCTCGCGGGCCAGCGTTTCGACCGCGATGCCTCGGTATTCCAATCGGGCGTTCTGCCCATCGATAAAGCTGATCGCCGATTCCGCAACCGGCACACCTTCAAGACCAGGGCTGAGTTCCTTTTGGCTCATGTTGCTTCCACAGTTCGATTCGTCAAGGGATTGTCACTATCGTTTCAACCACCCATTCCCCTGCTCGACCATCGGACCGAGAGGAGTGGAAAAAAGCACAAGATTTTTGGCAATGTCCTTCATTGTATTTGGGCGTCGCCCTCCAGTCGAACCACAAGCCGGTCATCATGGTTGAAAGCCGTCGACGGCACGGTTTGGTGATGGTGCTATTATGGGATTCCAATTGACAAGGGGCAATCAGAAAGCGACCGGCGATTTACCAAGTCGAATCGGTTGGTTTTGGGATTGCGTATACAACGGAAAAAAGAGTCGCCGGTCTGTTATTGGCTTCCGGTCGCGTGATACAAAGCCTCCAGTCGGTCGGCATATTTTTGCAGAATCACGTTTCGGCGAATTTTCAGACTGACCGTCAACTCGTCGGCTGCTACGCTGAACGGAGTTGGCAGAACAATGAACCGACGCACGTGTTCCCAACTGGAAACGTCGGCCAATGCATTGTCGATTCGGCGGTGAAGGACGGCATGCACGTCGGGATCATTGGCCAGCTCTTCGGCCGGCTTGTCCTTTTTCGCAACATCGAGTTCGCGGCGCAGATTGTCCCAGTGCGGCACGATCAGGGCCGTCAAGAAATTCTTCCCTTCGCCGTAGACAACCGCCTGGTCGATGCACTCATCCGCAACGAGGAGACCTTCGATGCAAGTGGGCACGACTTTTTTGCCGTTGGAAAGAACAAGCAGTTCTTTTTTTCGGCCAGTGATGTAGAGGAAACCATCATCGTCGAGTCGGCCCAGATCGCCGGTATGAAACCATCCCTCCTGGATGGCGTCGGCAGTGGCCTGGGGATTGTTCCAATAGCCTTTCATGACGTGGGGGCCACGGGTGAGGACTTCGCCATCGTCGGCGATTTTCACTTCGACATTGGGCAAAGGCTGGCCAACGCTGTCGAGTTTGTAGCAATCTTTGCGGTTGAAAGAAATGACGGGCGACGTTTCGGTCAGTCCATAGCCTTGAAGGATCAGCAAACCGGCGTCGAAATAGGCTTGGGCGATCGCCAGCGGCAAAGGAGCGCCGCCGGACGTGAGCCAATCGATGCGGGACCCGAAGATGTTTCGCAGGCGACGATTGGTTTGGTCCTTATTGCCGTCGGCGCACGGCCGCGAGCACCTTTTCATAGAACCGAGGCACGCACGACATGTGCGTCGGTTGGATATCTTCCAGGTTTTGGATCACCGTTTCTGCGGACTCGGCAAGGCAAAGGACGACGCCATCGACAAGCGAACGGTAGTGATCGACGGTGCGAGCATAGATATGGCTGTAGGGGAGCCAACTCAGCAGGCAGTCGCCGGGTCTTTGCGGAGACAGCTCGTGGATGGCCGACGCATTGCTGATCAAGTTGCCATGGGTGAGCATGACTCCCTTGGGGTTGCCGGTCGTTCCTGAGGTATACATGATCGTGGCAAGGTCATCGGTTCCGAGTCGGCCAAGACGACGGTGCAACTCTTCTTCGGTTTGCCGCAAAGCGTGGCGGCCCATCTGTAGAAAGGCTGGCCAGGAATAGATTGGCACCGGCAACGAATCTTCAGGCAACGGATCGAAGGTGGACGATTCCCTGAATCTGCGGCAATCCGTGAAGGATGGCCTTGATTTTGTCGAGCTGTTGAGCATTGGAAACGAAGAGAAAGCGGACGCCGGCGTCATCGAGTTGGAAGGCGATTTGTTTCGCTGTCAAGGGCGCATGAGGCGGCACATTGACAGCAGCAGCCGCCAGGATGCCCATGTCGGCAACCAGCCATTCGTGGCGGGTTTTCCGCCACCAGGCCAACGCGGTCTCCGGGCTGGATGCCCAAGTGGACGAGGGCCGATGCACACGCCCAGGCGGCTTCGTGGTAATCGTGCCAGGTGATATCATGATAGAGGCCGTATTGCTTGAAGCGCATCGCCGGCCGGCGATGCAGCCGCCGCGATTGATATTGCAGAATGGCAAACAGGTGGTGAAAGCTCATGGCAAAAACGTACCAGAAACCTCCGCGGCGCGTCCACCGCAGTCTGCCGACAGGCACCGCTCTCCCTTCGGCTACGAAGAACCGTATGATATTCTGGCGGACAAACCACTTCATCAAGCGTGGATTGGTTCATGGCAGAAGAACGAAAAAACGGCGGATCGGCGTCTTCGGCGGAACCTTCGACCCCATCCACTTCGGCCATTTGATCATTGCGGAAAACGCTCGAGAAAGAAGCACGGTTGGACGAGGTTTTGTTTATCCCGGCAGCCCGACCGCCCCATAAAATGAGCGAGGCCATCGCTCCTTTTAAACATCGCTGCGAGATGATCCGGCTGGCAGTGGCTGGCGTGCCCGTCTTTCGTGTCAGCGAAATAGAGAAAGACCGGCCAGGTCCCAGCTATACGGCGGGACACTTTGGCCTGTCTCCAAGCTGATTTTCCCGATGCTGAATTGGCCTTGATCCTCGGTTCGGACTGCCTGCCCGATTTTCCCCACTGGTACGAACCGGCGAGGATCATCGAACGCGCGGAACTGGTCATTGCCAACCGAGGCTCTTTGCCGACCTGGACGAGCGAGAAACTGGCCGACGTATTGCGGCTGCCCAAGCATATTGCGATACGCCAGACCGTACTGAGGATTCCGGAGATCGGCATTTCCGGAACGGACATTCGGGCCCGCGTGGCTTCGGGCAGAACGATCCGTTTTCTCACGCCGCGAGCCGTGGAATGCTATATCGAAACCCATCGTCTTTATCGGCGGTCTGCCTCATGAAATCCCAGTCGTTCATCGTATCCCGGGCCGAGTCGGGCAAGACGGTCGCGATGGTGACAAGCGCCCGTTTATCGAGATCGCCTCGCTCGCTGCGCCGTTGGTTCGCGGAGCAGCGTATTCATGTCGAAGGCAAAGTGTGCCGAAACCCTCGCCGCCGCGTCCATGCCGGTCAGGAAATTCGAATCATTGCCGAACGTCGAGACGAAAAAGATCGCGCTAAGCGGCCACTTATCGTCTACGAAGACAAGCACATTGTCGTGGTGAATAAACCGGCCGGAATAACGACGATGCGGCATGCGTATGAAGCGGCCGAGTTCGGCAGCCGAGCGCAGCGCTTTTTGCCACGCACCCTGGCGGATGAAGTCCTCGCTTATTACCGTCGGCGCGGTCTGACAAAGCCCCGACTCTATGCCGTCCATCGGCTCGACAAAGAAACGAGCGGTCTTGTGGTGTTTGCCCGAACGAAAGACGCCGAACGCCATCTCGGCCACCAGTTCCGTTTGCACAGCGTGGGCCGACTCTATCTGGCGGTCGTTCGAGGAAGGGCTAAATCCCAACGGATCGCATCACGAATTGTTCGCGATCGGGGGGACGGACGGCGTGGCAGTGCACTCAATCCCAAACTGGGCAAATGGGCTGTCACCCATGTTCGCGTTCTCGAAAACCTCGGCGACTACACCCTTGTCGAATGCCGGCTGGAAACAGGTCGCACCCATCAGGTGCGCATCCACCTGGGCGAACAGGGAACACCTTTGTGCGGCGAACGCGTGTATGACCGGCCCAGGCATGGCCGCCCCTTGCCTGACGACAGCGGTTTTCCGAGGCTGGCCTTGCATGCGACCTACCTGGCCATCGACCATCCAGAAACGGGCCAGCGCATGGAATGGACCGCGCCTTTGCCGGCGGATTTCGACCGCGCTTTACAACGTCTGAGGCGCAAAGCCCAGCCCAAGCCGTAACGCCGCTATACCATCGGTAAAAAGGTCACGCCGACCAGCGTTACGATCAGACCAATGACACCCATCGAAGCCGTCATGGGCGTGACGTATTTCAGCCCTTCTGCTTCGGTCATGCCGCTCATTTTGGTGATGACCCAAAAGCCGCTGTCGTTCATCCAGGCGATCGGCTTGGAACCGCAGCCGATCGCCAAGGCGAGATAGACCGGGTGAAAAGGCAAATTGCCTCCGGCGACGACGCCCGAAAGGATGCCGACGGCAGTGATCATGGCGACGGTAGCCGAACCTTGTGCTGTGCGGATAGCCGTGGTGATGAGAAAGGCCAGCACGATGATCGTCCACGGCGAAGCGGCAGGCAAATCGCGGATGAGTCCGGCAACGCCGGTCTGTTGCAAGACGGCACCAAAAGCGCCACCGGCAGCGGTGATGAGAATGATGACGCCGCCGCTCGCCAACGACGATTGCACCGAACCGGCCAATTCCTTGAGATTCGATTGTTTCTGACGAATAAGAGTCCATAGAGCGATGGCGGCGGAAATGCCCAGGGCCACGTTCTTATCACCCAGGATGTCGCCAGCATTCTTGATCTCCGCCGGCACGCCGGCCATTCGTTTCAGCACCGTATTGCCGCCAATGAGCAGTACCGGCAACAGAATCGGAGCCAGCGACAGCCAGAACGGAGGCAACGCCGATTCGTCCCTTTCGGTGATCGTTTTCATTTCTTCGAGAGAAAAGTCGGGTGATTCTCGAAGCGGCAGGTCCCATACCCGCGCCGCCAAACTCGCATAGATATAGCCGAACAAAGCAGCGAAAAAGCCGACAATGCAGCCGCCGAGAATCATGATGCCGATATCGACGCCGAGTTGCTCGGCCACGAAGAGGGGACCGGGCGTCGGTGGAACGAGCGAATGGGCCATCGCAGCACCAGCAACGATCGTCAGGACGTAAAGCAAGTAATTCCGACCGGTGCGCAGCCGCATCGCCTTGCCCAACGGGATCATCAGATAGAACACGGTATCGAAAAAAACCGGGATGCCTAGCAAGAAACCGCTGCTGAGAAACGAGAGCGGCGCTCCTTTTTCGCCAAAGAATCGAAGCGTCGTGCGCACGACACGATCGGCAGCGCCGCTTTCCAAAAGGCACATGCCGACGATGGAGGCCAGGGCGATAAGGACGCCGATCTTGCCGCAGGTGCTGCCAAAAGCTGCGGTAACACGCGCAGGGAACGGCTGGCCGGCAAGATTGTCCGCCGCGCGGACCGCCGACACTGTCAGTACCAGGTCACCCGCTTTTACATCGGCAGACGTTGGCCCCGCCACAACTTCCGCCAACGCCACCGGCTCGACCTTGCCGCTGGGCAGTCGTCCCGACAGCGATTGCTTGACACGCAATGTTACCGTTGTTTCTTCTACTAGATTTCCCTCATGATCGCGAAAAAGTCGGCAAATTTGCCCTTCCTCCACATCGTTGCGTGAACGCAAACGTACCAGCACTTCGCCGGGCTGCACGCCGGGTGAAACCGCATCATCACCCGGGGAGTACAATCTCTGGTACGTGCTCGGCATGACAATCTTGAATCCGTCACGGCGCAGGACGTATTCACGGATCGACGAACTCGGCGTCAAGGCACTGACGGTGCAGGCACCCAGGATCAAGGCGAGAAACGCATGCAGCCGGAACAACAAGATGCCGCCGACGACGAGAAGAATGCCCAGCGCAAGAATGGCCAGCGTTGTCGTTGTCGCGTCCACGAGTCTACCCGACGGAAAGAGGTTAGAAAATCAGCCGGCGTCGTATCCCAGCCCCGGTCGGTACGGGCGAAGAATTATTATGCAAAGTTCAAAAACAGCGACAAACTTTTCCCCTGGCAGTCAAATCCCGATTGCTTGTGCCAGAATAACTATACAGGAACATGCTATTTCGCGGTCTCGAACCGGCCAAAAACGATCCTCAAGAACCAAGAGGTGCCGTCATGTCGTGGTATCGAAAAGTTGCAGCAGTCTTACTCGTCATCAGCAGCGGCCTGGTCTGGGCCGACGAGCAGAACCTTCCGTTAAAAATCAAAAAGCCGCAACCCACCAAATTTTTGCGATTGAAGCGCGATCAACAAGGCAAGCCTGTGGCCTTGGAGACGGCAATCGTTCGTTATGTGCCGGCGGAGGGGAAAAGCGGCATCTCCGTCGATTTGATCTCAGCCGTCCATCTCGGCGACCGATCCTATTACCAGAACCTGAACGATCGCTTTCGCAACTACGACGCGGTGCTCTATGAACTAGTCGCGCCGGAAGGCATCAAACTGCCAAGAAAAAACGGCGACAGCCCCCTGGCTGTGATTCAAGATATCGCCAAGATGGTGCTCGATCTCGAACTTCAAATCGAACAGATCGACTATCGGCGCAAGAACTTCGTACACGCCGATTTGACCCCGCAACAAATGGCCGAAGCCATCCGCAAGCGCGGCGACAACGGCTTGACACTGGCTCTCAGTATCACTGCCGATCTGCTCCGTCAACAGAACGTGATGCAGCAACGCGCTAACCAGAACGATGACGACGACGAAACACCGGCGCTCGATCCGCTGCAACTGCTGGTCAATCCCGACGGGCCGCGCCAACTGAAACTGATGCTCGCCAAACAATTCGACCAGTTGAATGAGGGGGGCTTGGGCAAAACCTTGAACACGATCCTGATCGATGACCGCAACAAAGCCGCCCTCAAAGTAATGCAAAAGGAACTCGTCGCTGGCAAGAAAAAGCTAGGCATTTTTTACGGAGCCGCTCACATGCCGGACTTCGAAAAACGCCTGCGCGATGAGTATGGCCTCAAACGCGACAAAGTCGAATGGATCACAGCCTGGGACTTGACACGGCCGCGCAACATCGGAAATTTGCTCCGCCAACTGCTCGATCCTTAACGTGATCGAATGATCGGCTGACACCGCGACGCTCGCTGGAAACACCGTTAGTTGACGGTTCGCTCGTCGCGTTTACACCACGACGCTCGCTGAAAACACCGTTAGTTGACGGTCCGCTCGTCGCGCTGACACCGCGACGCGCGCTGAAAACACCGTTTGTTGACGGTCCGCTCGTCGCGTTTACACCGCGACGCTCGATGAAAACACCGTTTGTTGACGGTGGAGGTAAACCAGGCGAAATAGCTAACGATTTCCTCGATCATCCCCACGGCGCCCCTCTGCGTACCGAGATCCTCTCCGGCGCATCTTCCCGTTCCCTGCAACGCCCCTTGGCCCTGCGTCGTTGCCTTTTTCAAAATGCCAAAACGCTTGCCACGGGAAAAAACGTGAAAAGACGAGGCGGTGATGAAAACGAAGCAGGCGTCCGCTAAAGTCTAAGGTAATGGCATTGTCAACCAGTCGATCGGTTGGAGTGGGGGAATGAGCCACCGCCCGAGTTTGGACGAATTCATTGAGCTGTCGCGTCAAGGCAGCGTGGTGCCGGTTTATCGCCAGCTGATCGGTGATACCCTGACGCCGGTCAGCGCGTTTTGCAAGATTCAAGAGGGAGCGTGGGGTTTTCTGCTGGAGAGCGTCGTCGGCGGCGAGCGTGTTGGCCGATATAGTTTTCTCGGCTCCGGGCCATTCTTGACGTTTCAAGCGTTCGGCCATCGAGTGGTGATCGAAGCACTGAAAAAAGGAGGAGGCAAACCCGACGTTACCGAGATCAACCATCCGGATCCGCTGAAATTGCTCGAAGAAAAACTCGGTGATTATCGTGCTCCGCACGTTGCCGGCCTGCCCCGTTTCTGTGGCGGCGCGGTTGGTTATGCCGGTTACGATACGGTGCGATACGTCGAGAACCTGCCCAATCCCCCTCCCGATGATCGCCAACTGCCCGACCTGTGTTTCGCTTTTTACGACCGCATGGTTATTTTTGATCATCTGACGAAAACGGTGTCGGCGGTGGCGCACGCCCACGTGGATCCCAAGTCGCCAGAAAAGAGCTATCAGGCGGCGTGTGAGCGGGTGGATCGCCTGGTCGAACGATTGCAGCAGGGAGTGGCCGACTTGCAATTGACCGACATTTCTCCCATTGGGAAAGCGACACGTTCGTACCGCTCGAATTTCGAGCCAGAGGCATTCGAAGCGGCAGTGGAGAAGTGCAAGGAATACATTCGTGCCGGTGACATTTTCCAGGTGGTGCTGAGTCAGCGACTGGAGACAGAGACGAAGGCGAGGCCGTTCGATATTTACCGCACTCTGCGAGTCGTTAATCCAAGCCCGTTCATGTTTTACTTGAAATCGGGGCCGAATTGCCTGGTAGGTGCTTCACCTGAGATCATGGTGAGGGTCGAAGGGGACCAGGTAACGATCCGGCCATTGGCGGGTACCCGACCGCGAGGCCAAACGGAAGAAGAAGACAACCGCCTCGCCCAGGAGCTGCTTGCCGATCCCAAAGAGCGAGCCGAACACATCATGCTTGTCGACCTGGGACGAAACGACGTAGGGAGAGTGGCGCGTTACAATACCGTTCGACTGAGTGACGTGATGACCATCGAGCGATACAGCCATGTCATGCACATTTGCAGCAACGTCACAGGGAATTTAAAGGAAGGGAAGACGGCGTTCGATGCCTTGCGGGCGTGCTTGCCGGCGGGGACGCTCAGCGGTGCTCCGAAAATCCGCGCCATGGAAATCATCGACGAGTTGGAACCATGTCGGCGCGGACCTTACGGCGGCGCGGTCGGTTACATCGACTTCACCGGCAACATGGATACGTGCATCGCCTTGCGGACGCTTGTTTTGAAAGGACAGACGGTGTACCTGCAAGCAGGCGCAGGAATTGTTGCCGACAGCGTGCCCCGAACCGAACGTCTGGAAACGCTTAACAAAGCGACCGCCTTGCTCCGTGCCTTGGAGATCGCAGAAACACAACTTTAAGCTGTTACGCCGCCGAGCGACGCGTCCTATCCTTCCCAGGGGGGCGGCGCGAGGATGCCCAAGTCGCTTACCACGTCGAGAACGGCGGGCTGGTCAGCAGCCAAAGCACGTTCCAGAGCCGGTCGAATCTCTCCTGGTGTTTCGATTCGTTCGCTCCAGCAGCCCATCGCCCGCGCCACCTCGGCCAGATTCACGTCGCGGAATTGCCACATTTCGAAACCAGCCGTCTGCTTGCCGCCGTATGCCTCGGCAAAAATCTCCGTTTCCTGGTTCAGCGAGCGATTGTTGTTGATTACCACAACGATCTTGATGCCATAGCGCAGCGCCGTCTCCAATTCGGCGAAATGGTAATAGAAACCGCCGTCGCCTGTGAAACAAATCACCGGGCGATCGGGTGCCGCACATTTGGCACCGATGGCAGCGGGAACCCCCCATCCCAGCGACCCCGCCGCCCGCAGATAGCTTTGTTTCGGCGACCGCAATTCGATATGCGTCCCTGTCCAGATTCCCGCGTGCCCCGTATCGGAAACCAGGACGGCGTTTTCAGGAAGGATGGCTTCGATCTCTTTGCAAATGCGTTCCGGACGAATCGGGATAGCGTCCGAGTTGCGGAGCGGTGCAACAAAACGCCGCCACTCGTTGACGAGATCGACAACTCGCTGGCACCAGGGAGAATCGCCTGGTTTTCGAGGGACCACCTCCAGCAATTGTCGCAAAACGGCTTTGGCGTCGCCGCAAAGGGAAACTTCGTTCGGGTAATTGCGACCGAGTTCCTGGCCTTCGATGTCGAGCTGGATGACTCGTGCCGCCTGCAAGGGAGGAACTTTCCACGAGTTGGTGACTTGGCTGCCGGTTCGGCTGCCGACGTAAAATACCAGGTCCGCTTCCGCCACCGCCTGGTTCGCACAACGACGCGAATAGGAACCCACCACGCCTACGGAGAGCGGGTGGTTTTCGGCGATCGCTCCCTTGGCGTTCAGCGACGTCGCTACGGGAATCTGGAGTTTTTCTGCCAGGGCGACAAGCTCGCTTTGGGCCGATGAGGCCGTCACCCCGCCGCCGGCGACAAGGATCGGCCGCTGGCATTCATGCAATAGACGAGCCGCCTGCTCGACGTGGCGCGAATCGGCCAGCGGGCGAAAGGCCGGATATTGCCCAAACTGTGGTTCGAATCGAACATCGAGTTCGTCCTCTGCTTCGACGGCTTGGCCGAAATTGCCGGCGATTTCCAAATGCACAGGCTGCGGGCAACCAGTCGTGGCCGAGCGAAACGCCTGGCGAAGCAAATCCGGCAGCCGTCTCGGCGAATCGACGATCACATTCCATTTGCACAGAGGTGTAAACAAGGCGAAATCGTCGATCTCCTGATAAACGTGACGGTATTTGTGTTCGGGGGATCGGCCGCCGGTCAAAGCGATCACCGGCGAACAAGCCAAAAACGGATCGCGCAGACCAGCTGCAAGGTTGGCAGCACCGATCGTTTGCGCGCCGCACAAACCAGGCCGATGGCTCAAACGGGCATAACCATCCGCCATATACGCTGCCGCTTTTTCGCTATGCGCCATCACACGCGTAATCGGCTTGCCTTCCATCTCCGCCAACGCCGGCGTCAATATCGTCGGTACAAAAAAGAAATGCGTCACACCATACGCTTGTAGTGCTTCGGCAAAATAGCGGGAACCGGTCATCGCTGGCATGGCTGGTCCTTTTCGATACCAGGGAGAAACAATGCAATCGCTCGCGGTTTGTTACTTTAATCTGCAAAGACTTTGCCCGGTATGGAATTTCTCGAGTTGGCTGCGGCGCGACAAATGCCAGATGAAAATCTCGCCGGCAAACGCCGAAGGCCTTCCATCGATTCATATAATAGCACCTCATAGACGGCGTGCTGGCACGGGACCCGGGCAGGATTCGAGAACATGGCAATACGCATTGGTGCCGTTAATTATCTCAATACCAAGCCTCTTATCTATGATCTCGAAAGGTTGGCACCGGAGGCGCAACTGAGTTTGGAAGTGCCGAGCCGATTGGCCGACGATCTCGCTGCCGCCAGGCTCGACGTTGGCTTGATTCCCGTGATCGAGCATTTCCGCGCTGGGTGTTATACGGTGGTGCCAGGGATCGCCATCGCTTCACGCGGTCCGGTTTTGAGCGTGACCTTATTCAGCAAAGCACCTTGGCCGGACATTCGCCGAATTGCCCTCGACGCCGGCTCGCGGACAAGTGCGGCTCTGGTGCAAATTCTCTTGCGAAAACGTTACGGCGTGACCCCGGAAATCCTGTCTCTTCCCCTCGATCAGCGCGCCGAGGATACCGACACGGACGCCGTGTTGTTGATAGGTGATCGCGCCATGCGTGCCTGTCTGGCTGGCTTTGCCCACGCGTACGATTTGGGTCGCGAATGGCACGAATGGACCGGTCTGCCATTTGTCTATGCTTTCTGGTCGGTGCGTCGCGGCGTCGATTTGGGCCCCGTGTTCGATGCCCTGCAGGAGTCGAAGCGTCTTGGGTTGTTGCGTTGTGGAGAAATCGCCGAGCGCGAAGCGCCTTTGCTCGGTCTCGATGCCGGTTTCTGCCGTCGATACCTGCAAAATATTATCGACTTCGAATTGGGCAAAGACGAATTGGCCGGTTTGCGACGCTTTTACCAACTGGCAACGGAATTGAATCTGGCACCAGATGGCGTGGAGCTGGAATTCTACCGTCCTCGACGACTGGCGCCGGTTCGATAGGGGATAGTACGTGCGTTATCTTGCAGTTCCTATCGGGAATGGTGAACGATGAAGGTTGATTCGATCCTGGCCAAGGCTGTAGCCGGTGAACGATTGACGTTCGATGAAGGATGCGCTTTATTCGAGTGCAGGGATTTGAACAAGCTTGGTCGGGCAGCCGACGCCGTCACTCGCCGTCTTCATCCGGAGCCATACCGTACTTACAATATCGACCGCAACGTCAATTACACGAATATTTGCGCCGCTGTCTGCGACTTCTGCGCCTTTTACCGCAAGAGCACCGATCCTGACGCCTATGTTTTGCCTCGCGAGGAGCTTTACCGGAAAATCGAAGAGACGATCGCTTTGGGGGGCGACCAGATTCTCATGCAGGGCGGGATGCATCCGACGTTGAAGTTGGAATGGTACGAGGACTTGTTACGCGATCTCAAAGCCCGTTATCCGCAGATCAATTTGCACGCCTTCAGCCCTCCGGAGATCTGGCATTTTCACAAGATCAACCGAATCCCCTTGCGTGAAGTCTTGTCGCGTCTCAAGGATGCCGGCTTGGGCAGCCTGCCGGGAGGAGGGGGCGAAATCCTGGTAGATCGCGTGAGAAAAGCGATCACCGTCAACAAATGCCTGACCGACGAATGGCTCGAAGTCCACCGCGTGTGGCACGAACTAGGCGGCCGGTCTACTTGCACCATGATGTTTGGCCACATCGAAACCCTGGCCGAGCGGATCGAAACACTCGAGCGTCTGCGCCGCTTACAGGACGAAACCGGCGGCTTTACGGCGTTCATCTGCTGGACGTTCCAACCCGAACATACTGACATGGCGCACCTTCCCCCCGCTGGAGCGTTTGAATATTTGCGAACGCAGGCGATTGCCCGGCTTTACCTCGATAACATCGCCAACATCCAATCGTCATGGGTGACACAGGGCCTTAAGGTCGGCCAGCTGGCACTCTTTTTCGGAGCCAACGATATGGGCAGCTTGATGATCGAGGAGAACGTCGTCGCTTCAGCTGGGACCGTCCATTACCTGACGCTGGAACAAATCAAAAATGCCATCCGCGAAGCCGGCTACATTCCCAGACAACGAAATGTCTTTTATGAATTGATCGACGAGGAACGAGAGGTCCGTTTCACTCCCCCTGTTTCCCGTACATTGCCCGTCGTTTAGATCATTCCGGAGATACCGAAATCAACCCGCCCGAAGCGTTCGCGAATCTCATTGATCTCTCTCATGGAAAGCAGATTGCGATCGAGGCAAAACGAACGGACGCCGGCGAGGCTTTTCGAACGAAGCATGGCTTCCGCGCCAAGCCAGGTTATTTGATTGCCAACCAGATCCAAGACGCGCAACGATCGCAACCGGGAACAATTGGCAAGCGCGGCAGCACCCCGGTCGTGGATCACGTTCCGCCTCAACGACAACGTCTCCAGATGATCGGGAAAGTTTTCACCCGTCAAGAGCACGGTCAACTCCGAATCGCCCAGATACCAGCCATGCAACTTGAGTTTTCGCAGAGACTTGGGAAAACAGCATCGGCCTATCTGCGTTGCGTAGGGCAAGACATTCGTCGCGAAAACGTCGTCGGGCGGACTAAGGTTCAACGTTCGGATCGGGCTGGTCTGCGAAATGACATCGTGGTAGCGGAGGAACGATTCGAAGTCGAGTTGAGCGGTTTCCACGAATCCTCGTACAAACCGTTGCGAGCGCAGTGGCGGTGGGAGCCGTCGACGCCAGGTATCGGCATATTCGTCGTGCAATTCTTGCTCGCGCTGCCGTAAGCTCGAGATTTCGGGATCGTCCCCTGACAAACGCGCCAAGCTACATTGCACACGGATGAATTCGCCCCGAGCATCCCCTCGTTCCTCGAGCCAGTCGGCATAGATGAGGCGAGGCATATCGTCGTCGGGGTCTTCGATGATGGCCTGCAGCAAACCGTATTCCTGCTGGCAAGCAAAACCAAGCGCTTTCTGTGGCATCGCATCTTCTCCTGTTCACTACGATCAAGAAGACCGGCCGAGTGCTTCGGTCGGTCTGTCATTCGCTCATTTGGCCGACGACTTGATCGGGTCAGACGAGACCTCGACCGGTTTGTTACGCAGGTGCTTTTCAAAAAACGCCATCACTCGCTTCAAGACTTCAGGTTCATTGATGCTGTGGCCCCCGCCTTCGATCTTCACAAAGTTACTTTCCACGCCGGCTTTTTCGAGTCGGTCATGGAGCAATTCCGCCTGAGAAATGGGAACAATGCTGTCTTTGGTTCCATGAATGATTAAAAAAGGTGGATCATCTTTGCTGATATATGTGACCGGAGACGCGGCTTTGGCCAGTTCTTTGCGTTCGTCGAATGGTTTGTTGAAGAGTTGGTCGACGCGAACATGTCGGAAGACAGTGAGGTCTGAGGGGCCGGATAGATCGACCACGCAGCGGACCTTACTGGAGACGTTCGGCGAGCCGTTATTGCCTTCCAAATCGGCCGTATCGCCGGAGGTGCCGAGCAGACTGACGAGGTGTCCGCCGGCGGAATGTCCGCCGACACCGATGCGATCCGGGTCGACGCGCAGCTTTTTGGCGTTGGCACGAATCCAGCGGATGGCGGCCTTGCAATCGTGGATTTGCGCCGGCCAGATGGCTTCGCCACTGAGGCGGTACTCGACCGAGATGCCCACGTAATTGCCGGTGGAAACGAAAGGTGCCAGCACGCCCGCGCCGCTGGATTTGTTGCCATGCCGCCAGCCGCCGCCATGAATCCACACGACGACCGGAAGGATGTCGCTGGATCGTTTCCGTGGCTCGTAAATATCGAGTCTGAGGCTGCGTTCGCCTGCTTTGCCGTATTCGACGTCTCGGCTTACTTTGTACGGCGGCTGAGCTTGGGCCACTGCCGGCGTCGGCACGACGCCCCCCAGTGTTGCCAGCATTGCGAAAGCCAGATGCGGGGTTTTCATGGAATGCCTCATTTCGAATAGCTGAGTTACTGAAAAATGGAACGCTCTTTTGCTCTGTCAATTTTTTATCACACGACGACGACCGGCCCAACAGCTCCGAGGATCAAATCGAGAGCACGGTGGAAGGCCAAAGTGGTGTGGTCTTTCGGGGTTCCGACGACGATGAGATGAGGTCCCTTGTTGGCACGTTCGAGAACGACCTGCACTGGCCGCCCGAGTTGCAATTCGACGTGCACATTGAATCCTTCTTCGGCACCGCGTTTTTGCACAGCCGCGAT
Organism: Gemmatales bacterium; assembly: GCA_026004675.1. GTDB lineage: Bacteria > Planctomycetota > Planctomycetia > Gemmatales > Gemmataceae > BPJP01. The sequence continues at coordinate 127,222 of BPJP01000008.1, read as the reverse complement.
CAATCCAGCAATGTCGTGCGTCACTGCACGATCGAGTGCTTCCCGTTGCAAAGCTAAGGGATCGATAGCACTTCCCAACAGCTTGCGGGCCTCCTCAATGACATCACGATCGGGAACCGCAAGCAGTTCGATCCTTCCACCCGATTTGACGAAGCGAAACGACCAGGCCGCCGCTCGAGGCGTCGATGCCTCGTTGACATTGACCGGGACGATGGCATCGCTGAGTGCTTGGGCCACAGCCTCGGCCGCCATTGGCTGACGAACACAGAAAACCGGACATGCCGATTCCAGCATCAACACATCGACCACGCTGCCTAAACTTTCATTTTGCAACTCGTCGATATCCTGGCCGAACGGAACCGGAACGATCAGCAGTTGCGCCTGTTTTTGTGCAGCGAATTCGAGGATTTCCCTGGCATTCTGGGCGCCAGTCTGTTCGAACACTTCGGCGCCGGCTGTCGAAGACAGTTGAGCAGCGAATAATTTCGCCGTTTCGTCTTGATTGGAGCCGTCGAGCGACAAAACGAGGCGTTTGAGTTCCGGGCTTTCCAATTCGACTGCTTGCGCATGAACGGCCGCTTCGAACATGCCGACATCTTCGAAGACGGTGTTTTCATCACCCAGCGACATGGCGTTCTCCAAGAATGGCCTGCACGTCCAGAAAGCCAGGTAGACGCGCCTTTTTCATCGTAGTCGGTCATCTCGTGCAACGGAATCAAGGATTGGCTCACTCGACCCGCGCGGGGACCGATCACGGTTCAGTACAGGAGTTTGACGAGTCGGTCACGATATTCATCTGCCTTGGGGCTGCGGACGCCGAGGATATGGAAAATCTTCACCATGGCATCACGGACTTCGCCGCCGCCAAGCTTACGGTCGCGTTCGGCTGCCGACAACAGCATATCGAGCGCTTCGTCGTATTTGCCATGCGCCGCCAACACGCACCCCATCTGGTAACGCAACTGGGCGTTCTCGGGATCGGCAGCTTGCCGTTCGGCCAGGTGCTCGGCATCTTCGACCTCGCTCGCCAGGTCCTTGAGGCTGATCTGGGCATTGAGCTTTTCGACCTCGGCACCGTATTCTCCTTTGGTGCCGACGCGGACAAGCAACTTCGAGGCCCCGTCTAAATCGTTTTTTCCAAGCAGCAGACGCGCCAAACCGACGACGGAGGCTTCGTGACTCGATTCTTTTTCCAGCGCCTGCCGGTAAAGAGTTTCTGCTTTTTCCGGATCGCTTGCTTCTAGCTTCTGCGCTTGGGCAGCAAGTTCATCCGCCTCCGATGGCAATAGTCGAGCGATGAATTCCTGGAGGCTTTCTTCGGGAATCAAGCCAGTGAATTCGAGAACGACTCGGCCATTACGAAACGCCTTGACGGCGGGAATGCCGGTGATGTTGAAACGATCGGCAGTATGCGGTGCGTTGTCGACGTTGACCTTGGCGAGAAGGACCGCTCCCTGGCGCTCGTTCACTGCTTTTTCCAGAATGGGAGCCAGCGCTCGACAAGGACCACACCACGGCGCCCAGAAATCGACAATCACCGGCTGCTGCCGAGATCGATCGATGACTTGATGGTCGAAATCATGGTCGCCGACGTTGATAATGTATTGGCTCACTCGCATCTCCTAGAAACCAGCAGGCCACAGGGGGACAACTCGTCGCGATTCGAAAACCGTTTCGTCATTTTCCCAGGCAGGTTGGCTGATTTTCGTGCCACTGCACAAATCCTTCGAGAGCATAGAACTCGGGCAGACCGAGGCGATCGTACACCTTGGCCGTGCCGCGGTTACGGTCTTCCGCCCTCTGCCAGAATTCTCGACGATCGCTGCCTCCCGGAAACATGGCGCGATCTTTTTGCGATTGGTGCCGAAAGATCGCCAGTTTCTTCAGTTCCAGGTCTTCCGGACTGAGAGGCACGACTCGGTGAAGTTCATGAGCCTCCCATTCCTGCCAGGCGCCTCGATAAAGCCAGACCTCGAATTCCTGGCCTTTGCCGCGAACACGCCGAACGGCTTCGAAGATGGCTTCGGCACACATCCGATGCGTGCCGTGGGGATCCGACAATTCGCCCGCGACGTAGATTTGTGCGGGCTGCAAGTCTTCCAAAAGCTTGACGATGTCGTTGATATCATCCGGATGCAAAGGCGCCTTGGCGACTGTCCCCGTGCGATAGAAGCGCAGGTCCATGAAGTGGCACTTTTCCGCGGGCACGCCGCATGCCAACGCTGCCGCACGTGCTTCCGTTTGCCGAATCAATCCCTTGATCTTCAACAAATCGGGCGAATCGGGTTGCCCGGGTTTTTTCCGACGCAAAAACTCATGAACAGCCCTTTCAACCCTTTCGGTGTGCTCGCGATCGATTTCGAAAAGGCGGTTGAACTCGACGACGAAATCCGTGTAACGGCAGGCATCGTGGTCGAATACCGCGATGTTGCCGCTCGTCATGTAGGCGATGTGAACATTATGCTGCTGCTCCGCCAGTCGGATAAGCGTTCCTCCCATGCTGATCACGTCGTCGTCCGGATGCGGACTGAACACAATGACCGTGATAGGCGTATCGCCTCCCGGCTTTTCGCAAATGGTATTCATAAGATGGTCAAAGACCCGGCGACCAAGCCGCTCGGCGGGACCATGTTCGCGCAACAGCTCGAAGAGGCCGTGTTCGCGGAAATCATCGTCTTCGAGTTTGAGCAAAGCCTTATCGACTTTTTGACTGAGGTCGATCACCGCGCGACGGATCAAATCGTCCGTCCATTTGACCGGGCCGACGTGCCAGGGATGCTTGATCGCCGTCAGCTCGCCGGCCGCCGCCTGGTCGAGAATGAAACAGGCATCAGGATGCTGTTGCAAATAGCTGGCGGCGATGGCATCGGTCATTTCATCTTCGACGGCTCGGCGAACCACAGGTGCTTTGTGCTCGCCAAAGGCCATCAGCAGGATTTGTCTCGCATCCAGAATGGTACCCACACCCATGGTGATCGCCTGGTGCGGTACGTTTTCTTCGCCGAAGAAGCTGCTGGCCGCGTCACGCCGTGTGACCGGATCAAGAGTCACCAGCCGAGTTCGGCTATGCCGGGTTGATCCAGGCTCGTTGAAGCCGATGTGGCCGGTTCGGCCAATTCCCAGAATCTGGATATCGATTCCTCCCGCCCGGCGAATCTGCTGCTCGTAGTCGGCACAATAATCTTCGATCCGCTCCAGCGGGACGGTGCCGTCCGGTATATGGACGTTCTCCGGCGGAATATTGATATGTTTGAAAAACGTTTCCCGCATCCAATAGTTGTAGCTGTGCGGATCATCGGGCGACATGGGATAGTATTCATCGAGGTTGAACGTGACCACCTGCGAAAAATCGAGGTTGGCTTCGTGGTGCAGGCGGATCAACTCGCGATACAAACCGACCGGTGTCGAGCCGGTGGCCAGCCCGAGTACCGTTTTTTTGCCAGCCGAGTTGTTCTGCCGAATCAAACTCTCGATGATCAACGCAACGTGCCTGGTCGCCTGGGCACTTGTCGGAAAAACCAGTGTTGGGATGCGGGTGTTGGGAACGTAGTGCGAAGACATTGGTAGCATAGCTCTCGAACAGTGGCCATTCAGGGCTGCCGGACGCTCTCTTCTAGCTTATGATGCTATTGTCCCAGGAACAATGGTAGGTAAGGCGAGGTCGGCTTTTGCTTTACGTTTTGTCCAGTTCATCGAGAAGCCGCTCGATCTCTTTTTCCAAAAACTCGGCATCGCCAAACGATCCATAGCGGCGGATGACCCCATTCGAATCGATCAGCACAAGAAACGGTACGCTGTCGACGTTCCATTCTCTGGCGATGTCGGCACCAGGAATCCAAAACCTCCAAGTAATAATGCCTTCGTCAACGAGAGCGGCGAGGTCTTCCTTGCGGTCGTTTAGATTGACCCCCAAAAGAGCGAAGGGTTTAGTTTTGAAGCGGGCGACTAGGTCGCGATTGTGCGGATACATCGCCCGGCACGGACGACACCATTGTCCCCAGAAATCGAGGAGGACGATTTTACCGCGGTAATCGCTGAGCTTGAAGGTTTTGCCGTCCAAATCGGTGCCGGTGATTTCCGGTGCGAAGTCGCCGACTTGCAACCCCACTTTGCCAGATGTTTTGAACTCTTGATTCTTTAATGGTGGGGGTGGCGTGGATCGGTTGCAACCGTGAACGAAGAGAAACACCACAAGAAAGAGAACGATTTTTCTAATCATTTTCAACACCGTCGATGACACTTATTCCTGGCCATGTGGTTCGGCGAGGTCGCTGGTGACGATGCGGTCGATATTCAGGCCGAGATGACGAAGTTTCTGCCTCAACGTGCTTCGGCTGATACCGAGAAGTTCGCTCGCCTGGGTCTGGTGGCCTTGCGTGTGCTTCAACACGAGGGGCAACAGTTTGCGTTCGAATGCCTCCAACGCGCGGTTATAGAGGTTACCATCGTTATTCTTGAGGAGTTCGTCAAGCAACAGTTCCGCATTCAGCCAAGGGGACCGGCCATGGTCGGCGCGGGCTTCACCCTGGGGCAGCGTGTCACCGGATTTGACGAGATAATCGGGCAAAAACTCCGGAAAGAGAATAGGCCCCGTGGCATGGAGCATGGCCTGTTTGATGGCGCTTTGCAATTCGCGGACATTGCCTGGCCAGTCGAATCGCTGCAGGATTTCCAGCGTTTCGGGGGCGAAGGCGCGGATGTCAAGGTTCAGCTCGTGATTGAATCGGAAGAGAAAATAGTGGGCCAATTCGGCCACGTCGCTCAAGCGGTCGCGCAAGGGGGGGACTTCGACCGTGACCACTTTCAAGCGGTAGTAAAGGTCTTTACGGAACTTGCCTTGCTGGACGAGTTGTTCCAGGTTGTGGTTGGTGGCGGCGAGGATGCGAACGCAGGTTTGCAGCGTTTCATGTCCGCCAACGCGTTCGAAACGCTGCTCCTGAATGACGCGGAGCATCTTGGCTTGCAGCGCAGCCGACATGTCGCCGATTTCGTCGAGAAAGAGGGTGCCGCCGTCGCACTGTTCGAACTTGCCGATGTGCCGGCGATTGGCACCGGTAAAGGCTCCTTGTTCGTGGCCGAACAGTTCGCTTTCCAAAAGAGTTTCCGGAATGGCGGCACAGTTGATGGCCAGGAAGGGGCGGTTGGCGCGTCGGCTGTGCTGATATAAGGCCCGAGCGACAAGTTCCTTGCCCGTGCCGCTCTCGCCGAGAATGAGAACGTTGACGTCCTGTGGAGCGATTCGGCCGATTTTCTTGCACATTTCTTGCATGACCGGGCTTCGGCCGATTATGCGGTCATGACGATCGTTGACCGGAAGAACCGCCGGGACGCGCATGAGCCGGACCGCTTCGAAGGCGCGTTCGAGGATCTGACTCAAGCGGTCGAGATCGACCGGCTTGTTCATGTAATCGAAAGCGCCGTTCTTCATGGCTTCGATGGCGGTCTCGGTGGTGCCGTGCGCCGTGATGAAAATGATCGGCCGCTTCGGATCCATGGCATGAATCTCATGAAAGAGGTCCAGGCCATTTCGATCGGGTAATTGCAGATCGAGGACGACGACATCGGGGTTTTCAGCCGTCATCTGTTCGACGGCTTCAGCCGCGGTCCCTGCCGTGACGACCTCCATCCCGTCCGCCTCGAAAACGTAGCGAAACGAGTAGCGCACGCTTTCTTCGTCGTCGATCACAAGTAATTTGGCCATGGCAGACGCTGTACTTCTGGGATTACGATTCCGTGCTGCCATTATACCCGAATGAAACCGGCATGTGCTGTCAATCACGAATGGCAGCGGTTCGGAGGCTCGATCACCATTCGATCATGCGACCGGCGTTTCTTTCCAGTGCCATGCGGTAGACCTTCGCCGCGACAGCGACGTCCTCGACCGCGATGCCGAGCGATTTGAAGAGAGTAATATCCTGTTGGCTGACCCGGCCGGCGTTACGACCGACAACGACTTGTCCCAGTTCGCAAACGTCCGACCATTTGAGCGTGCCTTCTTCGATGGCCTGAACGAATTCGCCCGCTTCGATACGGGCCTGTTCTTTGCTGTCGACAACGATCGTTTTGCAACGGCGCAATACCACCGGATCAAGCTCAGTCTTGTGAATGAAATTGGCGCCGATGGCGTTGATATGCGCGCCCTCGGCAAGCCACGTTCCAAAGAGGACGGGTTCCCGACTTGTCGTGGCCGTAATCACGATGTCCATGTTTTGGGCGGCTAGCTCAGGACGGTCGACCGGCTCGACGGAAGTTTGACATAGCTTCGACATCTCGTCGGCAAAACGGCGGCGATTCTCTGGATGTCGGCTATAGACGTGGACTTTGCGGACGGCACGAACCAGGCAGACCGCCTGTAACTGCGTGCGTGCTTGCCTGCCGCTTCCGAAAATCCCAACGTCGCGGGCGTCTTGGCGGGCCATGTACTTCGTCGCCACGCCACTCGCAGCTCCGGTGCGCATTTGCCCCAAAAAATCGGCCTGCATCAACGCCAGCAGTTCGCCGGTGGTACCATCGAACAAACCGACATGGAAGAAGGCCCCGTGTTTACTTGTAGCGTAGGCCTTGTAGCCCATGAAGCCGAGCGTTCTTGCCGACGCGGACATGATGTGCAACATCGCCTGGCCGGTTTGCGTTCTCGCTCGGGGCGTGTTCTGCATTTCTTCGAGTGCGAAGTGGCGCAATCCTTCCTCGACGGCGGCAAGCGCCACGTCCATCGTCAAGAGCTGGCGAACATCATCTTCCTTCAGGAACAGAACAGCCATGATTGCTGGTCATCCTGGTCACGAAATCAGCTTTTCCAGTTGGTCGAGGCCGCCAGTCAGTTCGTCTCGACTCGTAGCGAACGACAGGCGCACGTAGCCCTCGCTCCCGAAAGCCGACCCCGGTACGAGATTGACGTGTGCCGATTCCAGGGCTGCTGCGCAAAAATCGGCAGAATCGCGGATTGTTCTTCCTCCCAGGGTTCGACCGAAATGGCTGGCGACGCTGAAAAATGCGTAAAACGCGCCGCCGGGTTTCGCGCAGATGATCCCAGGCATCGCCGACAGACGCTCGCATACGAGATCGCGTCGACAGGCAAATTCCCGACGCATTTCTTCGACACACGACTGATCCCCCGTAAGCGCCGCGATCGTCGCCTGTTGAGCCACGCTCGACGGACATCCCGTTTGCTGGCTTTGCACTGTCGCCATCACTTTGATCACCGCTGCTGGACCGACCCGCCCAGCCGATGCGCCAACCCGTCATGGCGTAGGTTTTGCTGACCCCGCTGATGGTGATCGTCCGTTCCGTCAGTTCCGGTCGCAACGTGGCAAAACAAGTCGCCTGTTCATCTCCATACACCAGTCGCTCGTAAATCTCGTCACTAAGGACGGCTGCGCGGGAATCGAGGATCACGTCAGCCAGAGCCTGTAATTCCTGGCGAGAATAGACAGCACCCGTCGGATTGGACGGCGAATTCAACATCACCAGTCGTGTTTTCGGCGTCAGCGCTTGCCGAAGCTGCTCGGGCGATATTTTGAACCCGGTTTCGTGCGTTGCCGGTATCAGCACATACCGGGCACCGGTCATCTGCACCAGATCGCTGTAACTGACCCAATAGGGACTGGGAATGATGACTTCATCGCCCGGGCCAACAGTCGCGAAAAGCGCGTTATGGATGGAATGCTTCGCACCGTTGGACACGAGCACGTTTTCAGCACCACAGGGCAAGCCGTACGTTTTCTGGTACCAATCCGCGATGGTTCGTCGCAATTCCATCGTGCCTGCTGCGGGCGTGTAATGGGTGTGCCCTTGTTTCATCGCTTCTGTTGCTGCCTGACAGATATGTTCGGGCGTGGGGAAATCAGGCTCCCCCAAGCTGAAATCATAGACGTGAATACCATCGGCCTTCATTTGTTTCGCTTTGGCGCCGGCTGCCAATGTTGCCGATGGTTTGACTTCCGCAGCGACTTTGGAAATTGGAATCATCGTTTTTTTCGTTCTGCCTGTAGTGGTCGTTGAATCGGTTCCTGTTATTTGTAACGCTTTCGCCACACGAACGGCAAGTTGTCCTGAGCACGGCCGAACCGCAAGCTCGATTCCGAATATCGGGCAGGAGGGACCACTGGAGACAACTCTGAATGCCAATCCAAGGAATTCACCACAGCTCGAGCCTGAAACGAGTCATTGTCCGCCTGACAACGGTCTTGTTCTGAGGGAACGGCGGAGGATGGATCGGCCTGCGGAGGACTTGCATCACGATGTGCAACATGCGCGGGACACAACAAAGAAGGGGCCGACACGAGGTCGGCCCCGGGTTCACACAAGATCGGTGAGCGCGGATCAGTAATCGATCTTGTGTTTTTTGGCCTGTTTTCGCAGCATCTCGAGGACCTGCTGGTCGAAACCGTCTTTGCCCTTGGTTTCTTCCAGTTTCTTGGCGATGAACTCGCGGCGTTTCTTGTCCAGCTCCAGAACCTTGGCCCGAATTTCTTCACGTTTTTCGGCCAGTTTTTTCAGGTACTCCTCGCGTTCTTTGAGGGTCATCTTGCGCATTTCTTCAGGAAGCTGGTCATCCTTGAGATCGGCGAGTTTGACCTTGCCCTCGCGGATATTGTCGATGAGGTCATAAGCCGCGACTCGGCCGCCGCGCATTTTGGCCAGGGCCGCGACCCGATCAGCCGCGGCTGGTGCGTCGGCGGACGCCTTGCCGAACCCTGTAGCAACCTCTTTGCGCTCCAGATTCCTCTGTCTCAATTCTCTGTCGCCGTAAACCACCGTCGTCTTGGCCAGTTCACTATTCAACTTGCTCAACTCGTCATCGAACGGAGTGCGAACCGTGACCACTCCCCCCGATTGGGCGATCTTGGCATACGAGCCTTCGGCCTTCTGGGCGATTTGCTGCCAATGTTCCGTAGCCGACGCCTGGTTGCCGCACTGGATCGTATTGATGATGATCCCTTTCTTGCACGCCTGGACGCAGATTTCCGGATATTTGACTTCGTCATAATCCATGTGAGGCGGTGCATCGCCGACGAGAAAGATAATGCGAAGCGTCTTGTCGTCCGTGCTCCATTTGATTTTGTTGACCGCTTCAAAGAGGGCCTGGTTGACGCTTTCCGGATTGTCGCCGCCACCCTGAGCTTGAAATGTCCCCAGGTGCCCGTGAATGGCATCCAGGTCGTCGGTCAGGTCGAAAACCTTGGTGACATACGCGTCTCCTTTATCGCGATAGGCCACCAGACCGATCTTCAGGTCGGGAGCCGGCTTTCCACCGGCGATTTGATTGCAGATCGACCAGATTTTCTGCTTGGCTCCTTCGATCAGTCCTCGCATGCTGCCCGTCGTATCCAGGCAGAACACCACTTCGACTTTAGGTGCGGCCGGTTTGGCTTCGACTGCGGCTACAGAAGGCCCCAGACACAACAAAATCAGCCCTGTCATTACCGTCGACCATACCAAGCGTTGCATGCCTTTCATGGATCACTCCACAATCAAGAGGAATGGGAACTTGCTCTTCTGCAAGAAAGACGAAGCCGCGGTTCAAAAAGTTTGGCAGCGAGAGCGGAATTTCGGGAGGAGTCGACAGATCGGCAGAATTTCGTCGCCGCCCGCGCCATCTTCCCTATACTGTTAAACCGTTCCCTTGGTGCTGTTTGCGAGTGATTCGAACCTGGACATGAAAAGCGAAACCTCTTCACCGGACAAACCATCGGCGACCACTTCCCATCCTCCTGCGAAAAAACGGGAGTGGCATCCGCGAATCTGGGAAGGTTGCGATTTTTTTGCCTGGCTTCGCTTGCTGGTGCGAAATCGCTTCGCCGTCCATTGGAAGTATTGGTACATCGCGATCATCGTGACCTTCGTCAGTTTCGGCCACACGATCTTGAAATGGGTGCAATGGTTGATTTATGGCCGGAGGGTCGCTCGAACGGAAATCCGGCATCAGCCGGTTTTCATCATCGGCCACTGGCGTACTGGCACAACGCTGTTGCACGAGTTTTTCGTTCTCGATCCGCGCCACACCTACCCGAATACGTACGAGTGCATGGAGCCGAATCATTTCTTGCTTACCGAGAACTTCATCAAGCGTTATCTGGGTTTTTTGGCGCCGACGCATCGGCCCATGGACAACATGGCCGCCGGTTTCGACCGACCGCAGGAAGACGAATTCGCCCTATGCATGATGGGACAGCCTTCCCCTTATTTGAAAATCGCCTTCCCCGATCACCCCGCTCCTTTCGATGAGTATTTCAGTCTGGAAGGTATTCCGCAATCAGCGGTCGAATCGTGGAAACGTTGTTTTTTGCGTTTTCTCAAACAGTTGACATTCAAGGACCCTCGCCGTCTTGTTCTCAAGTCGCCTCCCCATACCTGTCGAATCAAAGTTCTTCTCGACATGTTCCCTGACGCCCGCTTCGTCCATATCGTGCGAAATCCGTACATCGTCTTTCCTTCAACGGTGCGATTGTGGAAGTCTCTGTGGCGAGCGCACGGATTGCAGCCGCCGAACTACGCTGGTATCGAGGAATACGTTTACACCAATTTTCTCCGCTTGTACGAAAAGCTGGAAGAAAGCCGGCCCTTGTTGAAGCCAAACCGCTTTTGCGAAGTCCGCTACGAAGAGCTGGTGCGCAACCCGGTTGAAACCATGCGCCGTATCTACGAGCAACTCGAACTCGGCGGGGTTCGACGAATACCAGCCGAAACTCGAGGAATATCTCGAATCCATCAAGGATTACACGACGAACCAGTATCAAATCACACCCGAATTACGCGCTGAAATCAACAAACGCTGGGGAAAATTCATTCGGCTCTACGGCTATGACGATTGCCAGCGCCCCAAACGCCGACTACCACTGCCGAAGCGGCAAAATGACAGGGCATGAACGGGCGTTATTCAAGAGAGGCGACCGATTGCGGCGTAATTCGGCCGTCGTGCAGCGCGGACGCCACCAGGACGGCGGTCAAACCGAGACGTTGCAGACGGTGCAGGTCATCCATATTTCGAACGCCGCCTCCCGCTACCCATTCGATATCCGGATGACGCGCGACAAGCTGGCGACAAAGCTCCTCGGTGCCAATACCGTCACCGACCCCGACCCGGCTCAGGTCGAGAACGATGATCGCTTGCACGCTGGCCGATCGAGCTTGCTCGGCAATCGCCAGGGCGTCGGCATCGTTCCATGCCTGCCGATTTCCCAGCGGTTGTCCGCGGTGCAAATCCAATGAGAAAGCAACGTTTTCGCCGCCCCGCTGCTGTACGAGATCATGCAGCACTTCCGGGCCAGAGATGGTTTCCAGACCAGCGACGAGACGATGGCAGCCGGGGAGACGGCGGGCATCGTTCGCCGTCTTGATACCGGCATCGAGCCAAAGGCGAAATCCCTGCGATTGCAGTTCGTCATAAACGGACAGGTTAGGCTGACCATACATGATGGCGTCCAAATCCGCGATGTAAATCTCGGTAAGCCCGAATTGTTTGTGGAACGCACGGGCGACTTCGATGGGCTGGCAGGAGGATGTCAGTCGGCTGGTGATGGGGCGGTATTGGTCGCGCTGGCCAGCGATGCCATGAACCACGATGCGATCTTTGATGTCGAGTACCGGAAGAATCCGCATGGTTGTCGAGCCGATGGTACGGAAGAAGGCGCGTAAAAAAACCGGCCGTGCCCGCGAACAGGGCCTGGCCGGTCGTCATTGCGAACTTACTTGACTTTGGCATGGGAAGCCGGCCGCGTTCAAAGCCTTCACAAGTTCGGCGGCATCGAAATTACCTTCGACGACAAAAGTGCGTGCTTTCGGCTTGGCAGTGTCGCCTGAAACGCCGTCCACTTTTTTAAACCGCGGCCTTCAGAGCCTTGCAGCAGGCACCGCAGCAGTTATGAACGCCTGAAACAGTGATGCGTTTCACTTTGCCTTTTTTGGCGCCACTGTCGTCTTTGATAGCCAGTTTGTCATTGTCGGTCGTGCCGTGGAAACCGGCTGCTGCCAGTGCGTTCAACGCCTTTTGGGCAGCTTCTTCGTCCTTCGCGGTGATGGTCACCGTCTTGGCTTTGGTGTCGCACGCTGGTTTGACCCCAGCAATGCCTCCCAAAGCTTTGCCGACTGCCCTTGGCACAGGCGCCACAGCAAAGATGCACTCCTTTGACGACCACTTTCACTTCGGCTTGTGCCGCATCGGCCAGCACCAAGCCAACCGTCAAGCTGGCGAGAGCAAGGATTCGGAACATGTTTCTCTCCCTCGGTTGAGAAGAAATTTGGACCTCCCATGTGTGGACGACTGTCAGCATTATAACATTCGAAAATCCCAACGCTAACGACAAAGCTGCCGACGATTTTGGCCGAAGACAACTCGCCCCTGTTTTCGTTCGGGCTATCGTGTTACGATTCTAGTTCATCGTCAGACGTCAACGACGATCCTTTCGGGAGATTCTTATGTCCGCACGATTGCTTTTCCCGCTTGTCGGCTCGGTGGTTCTCGCCAGCGGCGCCTTCATGCTGAGTGCGTCGGCCCCGCCCGCGAAAAACAGCAGCGAAACCGCTCGGATTCTCAAGTTGTTCGCCGCCGAGTTCATCAACGTGACGCCGGGCCAGGGAAAATTCCCGGCTTCTTTCGAAATGGGATCCAAAGGCGACTTTCCCGATGCCGAGAAACCAGCGCACAAAGTGGCATTCAAAGCACCATTTGCCATGGCCAAATACGAAGTGACGCAAGAACTTTATCATGCGGTCATGGGAAACAATCCCAGCAAATGGAAAGGACCCCGTAACTCTGTCGAGATGGTGGATTGGAACGAGGCCAACGAGTTTTGCCGAAAAGCCACTCTCGAACTGCGAAAGCGAAAACTGTTGGGCGAAGACGAGATCATTCGGCTGCCTTCGGAAGCGGAATGGGAATACGTCTGCCGGGCGGGTACGAAGAGCGCCTTTTCATTCGGGGATGACCCGAACCAACTCAAGGATTATGCCTGGTTCAAGGCCAATTCCAAAGGCGAAGACCCGCCGGTGGGAATGAAAAAACCGAACCCCTGGGGCTTTTACGACATGCATGGCTATGTGTGGGAATGGTGCCTCGACGCCTGGCATCCCAATTACCAAGGTGCTCCCAACGATGGTTCCGCGTGGGACAAGAAAGACGCGGCCAAAAGGGTGATTCGCGGCGGCGCCTGGTCGTACCCGGCCGAACATTGTCGATCGGCATATCGGCTGGGCGTCCCGGCCAACACGAAGAACGACACCGTCGGTTTTCGCTGCGTGAAGGCCATGGCCCCCTGACCCGAACCTCTCAGGACAATCCCATCTATGACGGAGAAAGGACATTGACCATGGGTTCGTTTGACGCCGTGTTTGGACCTCCGACCAGGGAAAAATTCGCCGAAGCCCTTCGAACGGCCATCAAAAACGTCGGCGAGACCAGCCCGATTCGCTATGATGCGGAACAATTTCGGCTTCATGTGGAAGGCGAAGACGAGCATCACATCAATTTGGGCAACCTCTACGAGGAGTATTGCCGTTGCCCCATCGAAGAAAGGGAGGCTTACATCGCGAACTTGGCGCGCGCCTGGTTTTCCAGCCGGCTGACGATCCCAGACGAGTTCGAACAAGCTAAAGAGAATCTGTTACCCGTTGTCCGCAGTCGAATCATGTTCGAACTCTATCCCCAGACGTTGGACGAGAGCCAGCGTGACCGGTTTGATTGGTCCTTTACCATTCTCACGGACAGCCTGGGGGTGGCACTCGTTTATGACCTGCCATCGGCGATGACGTACGTTCAAAAGCACACGCTGGCGTCATGGCAAACCACTTTCGAGGTGGCGTTTGCTGTCGCCCGACAGAATCTCGCCGGCATCACTCAGCAAAGGTTAAGCCAGGTAGTTCCAGGGGTGTGGGCGTCGCCCTGGAAAGACAACTACGATGCCTCCCGCATGTTGCTCACCGACTATGTTCGGCAGCACGACGTCAAGGGGGACCCGGTCGTTATGGTTCCCAATCGCGACATGCTCTTGTTGACTGGATCGGAGGACGATAAGGGATTGGGCATAATGGCCGAGATTGCCGAATCCGCCGTCGATCATCCCCGTTACTTGTGCGGAATGGTCTATCGCCTCGACGCCAACGACCGATGGCAGGCATTCATTCCCGACGCTAATCATCCTCATTCGAATACTTTTCGCCTGTTGCAACTCGAATCGTTGGGCAGGGGACTATGCCGATCAGCAGGAGTTGTTGAACGAGATCTACGAACGAACCGAGCAACCGGTGTTCGTCGCCAGTTTTTTCGTCGGACAGTCGGAAGAGACTGGCGAACTCCGCAGCTATTGCGTCTGGTCGAACGGCATCATCAGCTACCTGCCCAAGACGGATTACATCTACTTCTTCCAACCGACGAGCGAAAAAGAAGGCGATATCGTGGCGGTCACCTCCTGGGAGGACGCCAGCCGCATCCTGCCGGACCGCATGCAACCTCTGGGTCTGGTGCCGGAGCGGTACGCGGTCGAAAGCTTTCCCAGTGAAGAAGAACTGTGTGCTTTGAATGCCGGGTGAATCCCCAACAAAATTTCGTTATCTGTCGTTGCTCTTTTTCAGATAACGCTCGAACCAGGCAAGGTCCCAGCGCATCTTGGCTTCGCGGTTTTTGTATTTGGTCAGCCCATGCGGCTCGCCGGGATAGACCAATAGCTGCGTCGGCACGCGATTATATTCCTTGAGAGCGCGATAGAGCATTCGGCTATGCCCAGGGGGACAACGTTCGTCCCGGCTGCCGACGTGGATCAACGTCGGTGTGCGAATTTTGTCGAGCTGGTACGTGGGCGAAGTACGATGATAGATGTCGGGACGGTTCCAGGGAAAACCCGTTTTGAAGGAAATGGCATAGGCCGGCTCGTCGTTGGTGCCGAACTCCATCACCGTATCAACGATACTGGCGCCGCTGCTTGCCGCTTTGAACCGCGTGGTCTTGGTGAGAATGCAGTTGGTGAGGTAGCCGCCATTGCTCCAGCCCATGATTCCCAAGCGATCCGGGTCGGCGATGCCCCGCTCGATCATGGCGTCGACGCCGGCAAGGATGTCCCGAACATCGAGATCGTTCTCACGGCCAACGAGGTCGGTCAGGAACTTGTCGCCATAACCGGTCGAGCCTCGGTAGTTGGGCGTCAAGACGGCGTAGCCGGTGGCGGGGAGCAACGTTCGGCCGTAAATCCAAAAGCGAATGGCGAAACTGTTGGCCGTCGTCGGGCCGCCATGAATGACCACGACCATCGGCAGCCGTTCCCCTTCTTCGTAATCAAAAGGCAATTCGAGGATCCCTTCCACCGGAACGCCATCCGCTCCCTTCCATTGCACGATCGACAGTTTGGGAAGTTTCCAGGTGCGGGCTTGTGGATTCGTCTCGGTTAGTCGTTCGCGTTTCTTGCCTTCGAACAAATACAAGTCGGGGAGCGAATGCGGATCGTTCATATCCACGACCACCTTTTTGCCATCGGCACTGAAACTGAAACCGTAGACAACGACGTCGCCTGGAGTCAACGGCTGCACTTCGCCTTGTTTGCCGTCTTTGATGCCGCTAACGCCATAAAGGCGCACGCGGGCTTTTTCATCGCCGAGAAAACAGAGTTCGCTGCCGCTGCGCCAGGCCAAGGCGCTGCCGTACCCGTGCAGCGATACCGTCTTGGGACGTTGGACTCTGCGGAGGGAAACCTTCTTGCCTTGCCACTCGGCCACGATGATCTCGGACGGGTAGGCATCGAAGATGATGCAAAAAGCCAATTGTTTGCCGTCGCTCGACCAGGCCAGGCTTTCGATCCAGCCGTACGGAGACGGCGCGTCGGCCCGGTAGAGTCGGTCGGGCAACGTCATCAGCTTTTTGGTTTCCAACTCCAGCACATCGACGCGCGATCGGCCTTCGAAACTAAGAACCGAATCATCCGGGGCTGTTACCATGGCGATGCGTCGACCGTCCGGCGAGACGGCGAATTCTTTGATGACCCGTTTCAACTCGGCGACTCGTTCTGTCTTTCCTGATTTGAGATCGAGCCTCCAAAGACGGGAAAAATCATAAATGCCATGGCCGTACTCGATGTGTGCGAAACGTGTTTGCAGGGCTTTCCAGTCGCTGTCCACGAACCGGTAAGAAGTCGTGTAGTAAAGCGCCAGACCATCGGGAGAGAGCTTGAAATCGTTGATTCCGCCTTCGACCCGGGTCACCGCTTCCACCTTGCCGCCTCCCGGCGCGACGCGCCAAACCTGGGCCGAGCCGTCAAAGGGCAGCGAGCCTTCTTGACGACGGCGATTGCCGGCGAAGTAGATCCAATCACTGTTCGGGCTCCACTGAGGATTGCGATCCGAGGCGCGGTCGGCTGTCAATTGCCGAACTTGACGCGACGCCGTTTCGACCAGCCACAGATCCGCTTTCCGATCGTCGCTCGACTGGCGCCAGCGGCCAAGCGTATAGGCGACGTACTTGCCGTCCGGAGAGATCGCGTTCTGCATTATCGTTGCCTGCGAAAAGTAGTCCTCCACTGTGATATCATGGGTCGGCTTCGGGTCGGCAGCTGCCAATGGCCAAACCAGTGCAGCCATCGCCAGGGACGCAAGTTTGAAACGAGGAAACATCACGATCCTTTCATCTAACGGCAGCAGTTCATTTTCTGCGATGGGAACAGCAACCGAGATAATACCATACACAAGGGTCGCCAGCCTGGCTGCTGCGCTAGACTGATTGGCCGTTTTGTTGCACTCTTAGGCTTGGCCGAACCATCCGCTGCAGTAGACGCCGGGTGGCACGCCTTGACCAGCGGGAAGGGCGGGCGGAAACCAGGCCACTTGAAGTGTGTCCTGCTCGACGCGATGCCCATCATCGCAGCAGGTCTCGTCGCCCCCCCTTTCAGGGCGAACCACCCGAGCG
Source organism: Gemmatales bacterium (assembly GCA_026004675.1). Taxonomy (GTDB): domain Bacteria; phylum Planctomycetota; class Planctomycetia; order Gemmatales; family Gemmataceae; genus BPJP01. The sequence continues at coordinate 110,337 of BPJP01000008.1, read as the reverse complement.
TCGAGTTCCATCTCGATCGAATCAAGCATGTCCATCGCATGGCCTTTGGGTTGGCGAAAAATTTTTTGTTGCAGGTCAATATCGACGTGACTAGTATCGAATTAAACTTAGTACAGTTCGACGGAATCGCCTGATGTCCGCGATCAGCAACCAGCGCCGAATTCCGTTGGGTTTGTTCCCGGACAGCCCGACGCGGAGGTTGTACGAACGGACTGCACGTCCGCCATTACCAGTGCGGCACGATGCTCCCGAAGGGAATTCGCGCGGCCTATCTCACGACAATGTAGATGACGCGGACACGACAGGCGCGGCACGATGCTTACGAAGGCAAACCGCGCCGTTGTGCGAAAGAGCGATCCTTGGGATCGCGTCACGGCCAATAAGTTCCGCCACTCCCTCTCCCTCGGGGAGAGGGCCGGGGTGAGGGGCAGGACATCGCCACGGTACAGCACGGGCTTGCGTATAATGGCCTTAGAACGATAATCCGGCCGGGGCGTCACCAGCCCGGTGGATCGCAGGTAGATGCCGGCGCAAGGTGTCATTATTTTGTTATCTAGCGCGGGATTGCTAGACAACACTGAGCGGCAAAGTGTTGTTTGGTCGCCGGACGTCGCGACCAGGTATAGGTTTGAAGAAGATCTGGATGGGCGGTCCATCCGGTGTTAACTAGCGCTGCCGCGCAAGGTTGGCTTGCCGGACGGCGCGAGCTAATAATGAGTTATGCGTAGAAACGGGCAGGGACGTAGCGATGTCTGACCTGACTTTCATCGAGAAGATGAAGCTCGAGAAGCTCTTCCAGATGGGCGGTGGCTACGTCTTGGACTTCTCGAACCGGACCTTGGCCGAGTTCGTCGCTGAGAGCACCGGTCGGGACATCTACGACGCGAAGTACGACTATGCCAGCGGCTCCAAGGCAAACCGGCTCCGCGCGTTCTGGACGCAGGAGCCGAACCACCTCGTGGGCAAGCTGCTCCACGACCTACTCCAATACTGTCGGCCAGCAGCCAGCGATCCCGACCAGGACCGCCTGTTTGAGGAATGCGAGCGCATTGTACGCCGCCTACAGCAGAGTGCCCCAGTTGAAGCGCTCGACGCGATCACGGCAGAAGCAACCGAGCGAGGTTTCGAGGTGCTCGCGAGGGCCGTACGCGACTCTATCGAGAGGAACGAACCAGAGGCAGGTCTTGACCGGCTACACACCTTCGTCACGAAGCTGATCCGCACCCTCGCGAAGAAGCGAGGCATCACCGTCAACAGGGCCAAACCGCTCCACAGCATTTTCGGGGAGTATGTCAAAGCGCTCCACAACGCTGGACTCATCGAATCGGAAATGACCGAGCGCATTCTGAAGTCCAGCATCAGCACCATGGAAGCGTTCAACAGGGTCCGCAACGAGGAGAGCCTTGCTCACGACAACCCCACCCTCAACTACGACGAGAGTCTTCTCATCTTCAACCATGTCTGCAGTGCGGTCCGCTTCATCAAGGCACTTGAGGCACGAGCCGAGCACGCCGTTACTACCCCAGCGGGCCAAGAGGCAGCCGACGATGAGATCCCGTTCTGAGACTACGCATAACAACAGCATGCAGCGGACGGTCCGCTGCGCGGCCCGCCGCTGATGCTGAGCGTTCGGCAGACGCAAGCATATGCCAGAAGGTGGAACATGAAGATCGTAAGAATCACTTTGCACAACTTCCGATCCATCAAGGACATCAGCATTGACATGAATGACTTTGGCCTTCTTGTCGGCCAGAACAACGCAGGAAAGACAAGTGTTCTCACGGCACTACGGATGTTCTACGAAGAGGGAGGAGCAAAGTATTCAAAGGACGTCGACTTCCCGAAGTTCGATGTGGACGATGAAGAGAGCTGGATAGAGATCCACTACCGCACGTCTCCTGCCGAGCAAGACCAGCTGAAGGAAGCCTACCGTGATTAGCGTGCCTTTCGTATGAATCATCGGAGAGCCAGAGTGGAAGTTCTGTTTCCTCACATTTCAAAGTGGTTTTTTGGATAAGCAGGAGCATTTCGCGGCCTTTGCACAAGCAGATAGCCGCGTTGAGAGTTGGTTCAAAGCGGAGTTGATTGTCCTGTTCAACCGCCTGGTAGCGAGTCGGGTCATTGAAAAGTTTGAACGTGAAGCTAATGTTGCATCACCGAAAGATGGCAAGCGAAAGCAGGTTGATTTTAGGCTTCAGATTCAAGGGCAAGAACATCTTTGCGAACTGAAAGCATTGTCTATAAGCCAAGCCGCAGGAACGCCACGCAATCTACACTTTTACTTTCGCGATAATGACGTGGGGTTGATAAAAGATTTCAAGAAGTTGGATGAGCTTGCCAATCCAAACAAGTGGTTGATTGCCTTTGTCTATCCTGCCCCTAATTCAAGGGAGTGGAGCAACGCTGTAAAGTCATTGCCAAGCCCATTGAAACATTGGATACCTGTAACGAGCCCTAGCGACTTTCCGAGTTGGGTATATATTGCGCTTTGGAAAGGGTGATGTTTACAGGTGATGCACTTTGACCAGACACGGCAGGCTAACAAGCGCTTGCAGCCGACCCGCTTCGCTTCGCTCCGCTACGCGGGCGACTGAAGCGCAATCCGTTAGCCGGAAGACTTGGCTTTTCCGCTGAGACAAAGAAGGTGCGGATATGGATGGCAATACGCTCTTGTTCCTCCTTGTAGTTGTCGCGTTGCTTCTTGGTGGCATTCTTATCGTTCTCTGCGCCATCTTCGTGGTAGTCAAGAAAGCCGCGAATGAGATGATCACGGCATTGCAGGCTATTTTCGACGATCTGCGCAAAGGTCGGTCATTTTGACAAAAGTAGAAGTGCACGTTTTCACGGCTAACAACCGGCTGAAGTTGACGGGGCCGGCCCTCAGCGAAAGTCGAGACGTGCAGTTCACCCAGGCCGGCCCGGCAACTTAGCCTGACCGTTAGACGGCAGAAGAGTAAAGAGAACGATGGGCATTTACATCAGAAAGGCGCTGAAGGTCGGGCCACTTCGATTCAACCTATCGAAGTCGGGGGTGGGCGCAGGGCCGGCGCATCACATTTTAGCCAGTTTGGCAGAGCCGAGGAGGACTTCTTCAAGGAAGTCCGTATTCCAGGCGGCTTGCAACCGTTTGCAGGCAATGCTCTGCTTATCCGGATGATGCTTTAACAAGGTCAAAGCCACGCGGCGCAGCAGGCTGATGTTTTGTGCCGCCGTCCGCTCCTTCGTGCGATCTTTGTCCTCGGCAAATGTAACATCCATCTGCCAATGGAGGTTATTCTCTATTCTCCAATGATGTCTCATTGCCCTCGCATAGAAACCCGCACACGCCTTCTTGCTTCCTATAAAATATCTCACCTCCCTCTGAACCTTGCCCTGCACACGCCGCTCGCTTTGCACCATGCCGACCACACACAGATCCTTCCATGCCTCCTGGTTCCGCAATCCCTTCGGATTGCGAATGATGGCACAGGCGCGTTCCTCTTCACGGCCATGCCCCTTGTCCTCGTCGGCATGAAAATCGGCATCCAGCCCGGCAAAGTCGCTGGCAAACGCTCGCGCAAACATCTCTTTGATATCCTCGAGCAGCTGTGGCTGATTCCCCTTGACGGTCAAAACATAGTGGCCTCCCTGGCTGCGAATCTTCTCGGCGATCTCCTTGTGGCAGCCGCCAGCATCCAGCGTCACCAACGCCCCCCCGGAGGGTTGCCCGTGACTTTTTCAAACAACGGCACGGTTTTTCGATCGAAATAATCGATAGCACTGGCGGAAAGATTACAATCCCATAGCATAGGAGTCGGTGGTGTTATGACTTCTTGCGAAGAAAGAGCCGATCGGCTTGCGTTGGTGAATGCCGGTCTAGCGAGTTCTAGTGACCTCATTGGTTGCAGCGACACGGAAATCGCCCACGTTGAGGAAAACGCAGGCAAGCGGCTTCCTGGTTCCTATTTGGTTTTTCTCCGCAAATTCGGGAAAAGTGCGGGCCGATTAATGGCGGATGTTGATGTGTTCTATGATTCAATGATCGGTTTGACCGATGTCGCAAAAGAATTTGTGGATAGCTGCGAGCGAGGGACCCTATGTTTACCCGAAAACGCATATGTTTTCGCAATGGGACACTCTGCAGCCTGGATTGTTTTTTTTCACCTTGGATTCGGTTCAGGCCGTCCGACTTGTCAATCGTCCCGCAAGATTGAGGAACGGGATGGACGAAGGACGAAAGAGAGTTGAGACTAGCAAGGTCAACGCTCAGATTGCGAAGGGAAACTGAGCGGCAGGAGAAGGGAATCTGGTTTGGACACACTGATCTTCCTTTTTATTTTTGGCACGTTGTTGGCGATGAAGACCGGCAAGCGCGGGCTCGTCCTGCTTCTCAGCTTGGTCTCCCTGCTGGCAACGTCACTGCTGTTTTTGAGTCACGCTTCAAATTCGCTGAACCTCAACTTCTAGATTCAGGGTGTACGATTCATGAACCTGGGATTCTGGATTGCCCACTTCAACGTTGCAGCCGTTTGTCTTGTGCTGCTGGGAGCATTTGGCGTCCAGTTCATCGAAGGAGAGATGCCCTGCCCGCTGTGCATCCTTCAACGCATGGCGATGATGATGTGCGCGCTCGGGCCGGCCTACATCATCCTGCAGGCCAAGATGGGCGAAGTGCAGGCAGTGGATTTCGCGACGGGCTACGGCTTGAGTATCCTCGCTGCTGCGCTCGGAGCCAGCATTTCAGCGCGGCAGATTCTACTTCACATCGTGCCGCCGGATCCGGGTTACGGCACGCCGGTGCTCGGCCTGCATCTTTATACATGGGCGCTCGTCGTCTTCGTCGTCGTGCTGGTCGATAGCGGTTTGAACCTGATCTTCATTCGCGAGTTACTGCCCAGGCAGGTGGTCTTTGGCTGGCCCTCGAAAGCAGTCATCGGCTTGTTTGCTGCGGTGATTGTCGCCAATGCTGTCAGTGTCTTCTGCCAAGAAGGGTTTCACTGGACGCTGCCCGACGAACCGGTGCGATATGAGTTGTTCTATGACCTTGGTTTGGGTGGTTAGTGAGATCACCGAGACATTTTCACGTTGGGCTGTATCAAACATTGCATTCAAGGCGATGTTGCCGGGTTTTCTTCGCTCTCAGCGACTCGGCAACATCCGCTTTTGCATGGCGGTCATTTTGCGGACGACCGAATCAGGGTGACGAAAGAGTCGCTTCGGCGGCCGAATGAGGTCTCCCGGCTTTTCGCTGGCAATAATCCGCTGCCAAATCCGATCGATGGCGCCGCGGAGTTCGGCTGACTTCGCTTTTGACCGGCGGTCGGCGAGGTACTCTTTGGCATGGACGCCCATCAGCAAAATCTGTTGCTCGGCCATTTTGCGCAAAACCGGATCGGCATCGACAAGCCGGGTCGCCTGGCAGATCGGTTTGGGGCCGCGGCGAATCTTGTTTTCAATCCGCACGACCGCCTTGTTGGCGTCGGCACGAGTCAGGTAGACGATCAACTCGCCGCTGTTGCCCCCTTTGGGGACCACGGTCGATTTGCCCATCGCGGTGGCGTTGCCGACCACAAGCGAACGCTCGTTCAAGGTCATCGACATGAAATGGTGTTCGGTAAAAGCTTCCTGGGCAATTCTGAGGCACGCCCAGAGAGTGTCTTTTTGCCTGGCGTCGGTCGTAACAGGGGCCATGTTGGTTTCAAAGAGTTTGATCAGTTCTTTGGCCTTCACTTGACCGTTTTGGCCCAGGCGAATGGCCTTGCCGGTTTTCTTGTTTACCGCCCAGCAAGCCGAGCCTTCGATCCGGCCAAGCGGAGCGCCGTAGTTGTAGGCGATTCACAAATGGATGGGCTCCGGACCTTGGAACGAAGTCATGAGAACTCGGATTCTCGACAAGGAGGCAGAACTTGGTAGATTGCTCAACAAACGGGAAATCCTGCGGATAGGCGCTCAGATGCGTCGTGAAGCTGGCCTTTCTCATATTAAAATAACTCCATTTCGAGAGTGACAATATGAACGAACAATTGACTACGCCGTGGGATGGTGATTGGCAAGAAAGACTACGATCGAAGCTCGAATCTCTTGGGTTTCGCGGGCTCGATGATTTCCTCGCTAACAATCCTGGCAAAGGGTACGTGGAACTCGCCAAATCGCTAGGTGACGCCAATGTTGCAGCCAGCCAAATCTACGGCGAGCAGATTCGATCTGCTGCTGCTCGCGGAGATTTACGATCCGCAGCCAAGGACTGCCTCGTTCGATTTATAAATGAATACGTTAAGCGCGGATGGGGAGTTGGTCGGTACTTTTTGGATCGCTCGGCATCTGCGTACGCTGCATGGGCAACAACAATTAAAGGAAACGTTCCAAATGATGAACAGATCGAAAGGCGGTTAAAAACGGTATTCGACCGACTTGAGGCGGCCAGCCCGCCGAATGGCTGGCTTCCCAAGGACCCCAACGATCCGCTGATTGAGCGCGCTTTTGCAGAGGGCTGGCCAATGGGTTAATTGTCCCTGTCCGTTGTCCCTACCAAAAACTCAATCCAGTCAACCAATACCCATGAATCGAGCCGGTTGCAGCAGGTGGCGAGAGCGATAACGGCAGAGGAAAGGCATCGCCCGTGAATTAGCCGAAATCAAACCTTCAGCTCTTTGACAACTCGCCAAGCACATCCAAAGGACCCAGACGCGCATGGCCTATAGCAGCTAAAGAACAACGTCCTTGGGGACACAGACGCGGATGGCGTATAGGACGCCCTGCCTGCGTTGGCGGTTCCCTCTGGCCGGTATCGCTTCACCGGCCGCGAGTTTGATCCCGTCATGCGCCTGCAGTACCACCGCGCTCGCCCTGGGTGGCACGCTCTGAGCAACAGGGAGGGTTTGGCCGGATAGCGTCAAGTGTTCAGACTCCAACATGTCTCGTCGGCATGCACGACGCATCAGTCGGCCAAAAGCGTGCACAACTTGACCGGGCCGCGGTGGATGCCGAGAAAGCCCGAAAGGTTGTTCGCGGCCTGGTCAAACTGGCCGGGGTAGGTCAGCACCATCGGTCGCCAACCCACGGGCCACGAAGGCAGGGTGCTTTCGCTCGCGTTTCTTGCCGCGTGCTTGCCATTCGTGCAAACGCGGTGTCGTAAAATGGACTGCTAAAACGCGCGCCCTACAGGTCGGTTCTTGCAACTTAGCGATCGCCGGTCGGCCGAATATCGCGTACAATGCGGCTGACCAAGGCGAATTATTGGTAAAAGGAAGCTTAACATGAACCGTTTCTGGATCATTACGCTGGCGATAGGGCTTAGCTCGGGTTCACTGATTGCCCAGTCGATCGAGGGAAAAGACACGCCGCCTTCTCGTAAGCAACTGCGAGAATCGGTGGAACGCGCTCACCGCGAAATCTGGCGACGCTTCGTCAGCCCCGATGGTTGGCTGTTCAAGTACACTGATTCGACCGGCCGCGTTTTCGTGCCCACACCCCGAGAATGTGCTGAAAACAAGCCGAATGCGCTTGGGTATTTCACACCGATTGAAGATGGGGCCTTCTATACGGGATTATATCTCGAAGGGCTCTGCAACCGTTGGCGCGCCACCCGGGCCGCGGTGGATGCCGAGAAAGCCCGAAAGGTTGCTCGCGGTCTGGTCAAACTGGCCGGGGTAGGTCAGCACCCTGCCTTCGTGGCCCGTGGGTTGGCGACCGATGGTCGCGCGCACTACAAAGCAAGCTCCAGTGATCAGACCTTTCCGTGGTTTTACGGTCTGTGGTGCTATGCGACCAGCGGGATCCCGTCAGAGGAGGAACGTCAGCAAGTCGTGGCAGCCATGGAGCGGGTAGCGCTAGGGCTTGAAGCGAACGGCTGGAAAATTCACGGAGACCCGAAGGAGTTCGGCGTCTTCGGCGACTGGACTGGCGGCTGGCCTGAGAACAGTGACGGTACCCGAGCAGCACTTACCGGAGAAGAGCCTCAGTTCGATTCATCCGTCCGACCATTGTTCGTAACACGGACTCTCTACCAATTAACAAACAAGGACCGCTGGATGCGGACCTACAAAAAAATGCTCCAAGAGAAGCCGCGAGGTTCCTCTCGCACGCGGCTGCAAATTTGCGCCGACGGAGTGAATTATGTTCCACCGGGAGTTCCGGCCAAATACCCCAAAAGCCCACGCATTTTGACGTCGGCCAGCTCGCAGGCTGCTTTACGAGCTTTGAGCCAGTTAGAAACCGATTCCGAGATTCAAACAGCCTACCGGCGAGGGTTGGTCGCCAATGCTGCCAGCGCCGCGCCGCACGTCGCCGCATTGCGCAAGTACGATAACCAGAACACGCTGTCGTTCGAAATCGACTGGCACTTTTTGTTAGAAGCTTGGAAGCCGCAATCTAACGTCGCGGACGCCATCGCAGTGGCTCGCCAGCAAAGCCGATTGATCGCGCGACGGAGGCCACGTCATCGAATGGAAACAGAGTTCATGGCCGCCCCATTATTCGCTGCCTGGATCGTCGCTTTGTCCGGCGACTCCGACAAAATCGAATCGGTGCGCCGCGACCTAGACCGCATCCTCACATATTATCGGTATGACAAGCTCTACACGGTACCCTTTTTCATGGTCGAAAACGTGTACTGGTTGTTGCACCCACCCGCGAAGGAGAAACGCTAAGCTATTCCTTGACAGGCGGCGAACAGCCGGATACGACGTGATAATTGCGGCGACCAGACCATTGCAGAACTATAAGAGCGAGCGTTGCATTCGCCTGCAAACTGGCTGCTCGGGAAGGAACTGAAGGATCCAACCATTCGTGATTTCATTGCTTGCCAGTTTGTGGGGACGCTCAGGCCGGCACGTATTCCTCGGAAATGTATGACCGTTTGAGCGCCGTCGCTTGGGCAAACTCGCTTCCATTGGCGATGGCCAGGGCTAAAAGCGGTAGGGCAAAGAAATGCTTGTCCGATGAATCGCAATGTCGAAATCAAGGCGCGTCTTTCCCGCTTCACCGAAGTGGAACAAAAGGCCAAGGTCCTGGCCCAGAGCGATCCAGTTGTTTGCCGCCAGCGGGACGTGTACTTTTTCGTTCCAAACGGTCGGCTCAAACTCCGAATCACCGACGGCCAACGGGGTGAATTGATCTACTACGAACGTGCTCTCGCTCGCGAGGCACGCGAATCACGTTACCTTCGCTTGCCCGTCGAAGACATCGAGCAGGCGGAACGGCTCTTGACCATGGCGCTAGGCAAACGTGGTGAAGTGGTGAAACAGCGGCAATTGCATCTCATCGGCCAGACACGCGTGCATCTCGATCGGGTCGACCAGCTTGGTGAGTTCGTTGAATTGGAGGTGGTTCTGCGTCCCGACCAGAGCCTTCTTGAAGGAAAGAACATCGCGGAAGCGTTGATGGGCCAACTCGGCATTAGCAACGCTGATCTGGTCGAAACAAGTTACATCGATTTGCTGTGAAAAACGTCGCTGGAAAAAAGGAGTTGTCGCTTCGGAGATGGCATTGTCCTAGAATCAATGACAGTGACCGGCTCGGGTCGGTCGAGATGAGCCCCGGACCTTTTGCGAGAAGAAAACGATGCGAACATGGTTTCTGGTCTTCGCCGGATTGTTCGTAAGCGGCGTCTGGCAAGCGGCGCCGGCCGCGGACAAACCCAACTTCATCGTTCTTTTGGCTGACGACCAAAGAGCCGATTCCATTTCAGCTCTTGGCAATTCAGTCATCAAAACGCCGAATATCGACAGTCTTTTCGAGACCGGCTTCCGCTTTTCCCAGGCCTATTGCATGGGATCGATGGGGGGCGCCGTGTGCGTGCCCAGCCGGGCGATGCTCAACAGCGGGCGTTATCTTTTTCAACGTAAAAACGAACTTGTCGAACGCCCCCCTTCTGCCTGAAGTACTGCGACAAAATGGCTATGTCACCTTTGCCACCGGCAAATGGCACAACGGGACGGCTTCATTCTTGCGCGGGTTCCGCCAGGGCAAAGCCGTCTTCTTCGGCGGCATGTCCGACCATACCAAAGTGCCAGTGGTCGATGTGGGTCGATGGCAAGGTCGTCAACAAACGGATCGGCGCCAAGTTTTCCAGCACCTTGTTTGTCGACGCTGCCATCGAGTTCTTGCAAAACCACGATGGCAAGAAGCCGTTTTATCTTTACGTTCCGTTCACAGCGCCGCACGATCCCCCGGCAAGCGCCAAAAGGATATATCGACCGCTACTCGGCCAAAGAGGTACCGTTGCCGAAGAACTTCCTGCCCCAACACCCGTTCAACAATGGTTGGCTGGTCCTCCGCGATGAAAACTTGGCTCCCTGGCCACGAACGGAAAAGGTCATTCGCGATCAAATCGCCGAGTATTATGGCTTGATCAGCCATCTCGATCACGAAATCGGTCGGCTGCTCAAAGTGCTGCGCGATTCGAAATTCGGCAACAATACGGTCGTCATTTATAGTGCCGACCACGGTCTGGCTCTGGGAAGCCACGGCCTGTTGGGCAAGCAAAGCCTTTATGAACACAGTATGAAATCGCCGCTCGTCTTTGCCGGTCCTGGTATCCCGCGAAACAAATCTTCCAATGCATTGGTTTATTTACTGGATATTTTTCCGACGATTTGCGAACTTGCGGGGCGTGCCAGTCCCCAAGGGAGTGGACGGCCAGAGTCTGGCACCTATTTGGCGCGGACAAAAAGACGCCATTCGCGACTCGCTCTTTCTGGCTTTCTCCGACGATATGCGGGCTGTCCGCGATGAACGCTATAAACTTATCGGTTATCCGCAGATCAACCGATGGCAGTTGTTTGATTTGCAAAAAGATCCGGATGAAACCCGAGACGTGATCAGGGATCACCGTTACGTTGCCATCGCGGATCGTTTGCTCAGGTCGCTAGTAGCGTGGCAGAAGCGGGTAGGCGATCGGCCAGCCTTTGTCGAGCGAAAAACCGATGCCCGCCGAGATCGACCTGACCGGTCGCCCCCACGTAAACCGGACCAGCACCAGCCAGCCTGGATCGTCGAAAAATACTTCAAAAACCAATAGGAGTTGCGACACGCCGAATCAGACCAGGTGACAAGATGAAGCGGATCATTGCTATTTGTCTCGCGTTGGCGAGCGGGGGCATGGCGGTCGCCGAGCCGACCACCCTTTTCAAGAAAGGGGATCGTGTTGTCTTTATCGGCAATACCTTCGCCGACCAGCTCCGGCTGTACGGCTATATCGAGACGATGCTCGCGGCACGGCATCCCGACTACGGACTGACTTTTCGCAATCTCGGCTGGTCCGGAGACACGCTTACGCTGCGACCCAGGCCATTGAATTTCGGTTCTCTCGACGACCATCTGACAGAGCAAAAAGCAGATGTCATCGTCGCCTGTTTCGGCATGAACGAATCCTTTGCCGGCGAAGACGATCTGCAGGATTTTCGCCGAGATTGGGAAAACGTTGATCCAACACCTTCGTTCGCAGCGCTACAACGGCAAAGAGCCTCCGCGCCTGGTGATGATCTCGCCCATTCTTCATGAAAAAGTACCGGGCTTGCCCGATCCGGACGAGCATAACAAAGCGCTTCAGCTCTACGTCGAAGCCGAGCGCGACATTGCCCAAAAGCACAAGATTCCATTTGTCGATTTGTACCACGGACTGCTCCGATTGCAGCGGGGAAAAGCCGTCGCTGCACTTTACCGACAATGGCATTCACCTGAACCGTTACGGCTACTGGGTGGCCAGCCAACTCATCGCGGAGCAACTGGCGCCGGCACCGCTCTGGCGCGTGGCGGTCGATGGCCGCGCCGGGTCCCTTATCCGCGCCGAAGGGACGGAGGTGGTCAGCCTCGAGGTGAAAGGCGACGACCTCGAACTCCAGATTCGCGAGCAGCGTTTGCCGGCGCCCGCCTCCGCCAGATCGAAGCATCCATCGATCGCTGATGGAAAAACAGCCGCTCTTGATCATTACCAACCTGAAAAAAGGAACCTATCAACTGGTGATCGAGGGCAAGGTCGCGGCGCGAGCGACAGCAGCCGACTGGGCAAAAGGGGTGACGGTTCTCTCCTCACCGGCTCATGATCAGAGCGAACGGCTTCGCCAGGCGATTGTGGACAAGAATATGCTTTTTTTTCATTATTGGCGTGCCCATAACAGCGAATACATTTTCGGCCGGCGTGCTAAGCCATTTGGAGTCGTTTCGTTTCCTCCCGAAAGAAAACAGTACCGTGAATTGCTGAAACAAAAGGATCACAGCCTCCAGCCTTTGATGCAACCGCCGCCGACAGGGACGTGGCGGCTGAGCCGGGCCGACGATTGAACGGATGGTCGTCCTTCTGGGGGTTCTCCACGCTCGCGGATGCTGTGCACGCGTCTTTTCGTTCGGTCGGCTCTTTCGCAACGCGGAAATTCTTACCGTTTTGCCGGACTTCACTCATCTCGCCGGGCGCGAGGTTTTGCACAGGGAGCGGCCCTTCGTGTGGAACACAGCGAAGATGACCCGACTGGGTAAGGCAGTCGTGTGGATCCCGTGAAAGCAAAGAGGCTGGTCAAACTTTGTGTCAGATAACAAATACACAGCGGTGAGCGGGGCAGATTTCCCATTTTGCGGGGAAGCAGGGTCGCCTTTCCCGCCAGGGAAAACTGATATATAGGAATATGCGATTGTGTCCCGATGTTTCAAGGAAGGGTCGGATGGCGCGTATCGTCGCCATAGCCTGTCTGGCGCTGACGTTTACCTCTGGATGCGCGGCTTTGCGCAAACAGGTCTGCGATTTCCATGCGGATCCTTTTTCGACGGCGACTCGAAGCATCGTTTATGTTGTCGATGGTGCAGGCAACTTCCAGGGAACGTCGCAGAACCTGCGCGCTGCTGTCAGGGCGGAGAACGCTCCGGTCTGCGTCCGCACCGTGGAGTGGCAGCACGGCGTTTACCATATTCTTGTCGACCACGTGGATAACTTTCGTTTTCGCCGGGCGGGGAAGGAGCTGGCGGAACGCGTTATGCAAACGCGCGCTGAAGTCGGTCCGGACGTGCCCATCCATATCGTCGGACAAAGTGCCGGCTGTGCCGTCGTGCTGGAAGCCATGAAAGCCCTCCCTTGCCAGATGGTCGACCGCGTTTTTCTCCTGGCACCGACGGTATGTGCCGATTACGATCTTCGCCCTGCTCTTCCCTGTGCTCGCCAGGTCGATGTCTACTACAGTCCCGAAGACACCTTTATCCTCGGCGTCTTGACGAACATGTTCGGCACCTCCGATCGCTGTTGGCTCTCTCCTCCCGCCGGTCGGGTTGGATTCCGCATCCCTGACGACCCGGCAGCCGCCGCCGACTACTGCAACCTTCGCCAGCACTGCTGGCATCCCGAGATGAAAAAAGTGGGCTACGCCGGCGGCCATTTTGGCGTCAACCAGGCTTCGTTTCTTCGTACCTACGTTCTGCCAGAATTGTATTAAGTCGATTCCATTTTGAAATTTTTCGTCAAGGGACAACACCACCTTTCTCACGCATTCCCTCGCGCAGAAGTCGTCTCCGTTTTCCCAGGTAACGAACGTTCAAGTCGTTACGACAATTCTTAAGAGGACAGGGCTTGCGCTGTGTGGAGGCGACGAGCCGATCCGTGCTTCGCTTCGGTTCGGTGAAAACGCTTGACATCGCTGCCATTGCGTTCAGAATGGATAGACAAGCGAGTCGAACGTGTGGGCATATCTGTTTTCGGCGTGTGCCGAAATGTTTTTGTCGATAGAGAGAGCGCTATGAGAGTGGCTTACCCGATCTTGGCATTAGGTTTGGGGTTGTTTGTGTGCGCGCCGACGGTTGCGCAACAAGATTTTCCTCCGGATTTTCCGCATTTGGAATTCGTGCAGCGCCTCCGCGACATGAATTACACCGACCAGGCGCTGGAATACCTGGAACTTTTGCGCAGCAACAAGAACCTGCCGAAAAAAATCCGGGCCTCTTTGCCTTTGGAACTGGCACGGATCCAACTGGAACAGGCGTCGCAACAACAAGACGGTGCCATTCGCAACCGCTTGTACAACGAGGCCAAGAAGAATTTGCAGGCGTTTTTGAAGGTGGCGGGCAAATCGCCGGATGCGGCCGAAGCGAACTTCGAATTGGCCCGCATCGAGGTGCGGGAAGCGGACGACGAGTTGCGCGCCGCCAAACAATTGAATGACGAGAAAGCCCGCAAGGAGGCCCTGATTCGGGCCCGCAAACGACTCGAGCAGGCCGGCGCTCAGATCAAAAAAGCACACGACAGTATTGTCCAACATCTCCTCTTCGAAGAGTCTGCCAAACTCAGTCGAGCCAAGTTGAGTTCTGAACTGGAAATGGCACTCAATCTGTTTCGGCAGATGGAGACCTATGACGCATTTGACCTGACAACAGTCGAAAAACGGACCGATCTGAGCGAGCGATGCCTGAAACAGTTGCAGAATCTGTCGATTCAGGATGAAAACAATCCGATCTGCTGGGTCGCGAAAGCATGGATCATCCGAGTTCGCGAGGCACGCGACGAATTCAACGAGGGCATCGAAGCCTACAAGAAGATTCGTGGCTTGGAAGGCCCCGCGGCAGAACCAGGACGGCGACTGGCCAATTACTTCTACCTCAGTCTTCTCAACCGCAAAGGGGCCAATACCCCTGAAGAAAGAAAAGAAATTATCGAGGTCGGCGAAACCTGGCGCAGGCGCTACTCGCCATTTCTCAATACGCCGGAAGGGCACGGCGTCCTCAAGATTCTCGCCGACACTTACCGCAATTTGGGCACGGACCTGCAAAAAAAGAATGTTGTGCTTGGAAAACAGTATCTCAAGCAGGCATTGGATTACTATACGCTGTTGAGCCGAACCGAATCTGATTTCAGCCGCGAGGCGCGCGACTGGCGAATTGAAATTCTCCTGAAGCTGAATCCGGGAATTGCGGAAGCCAATATCACCAGTCTGGATAATTTCGACGATTGCTATGTCCGCGCCCAGATCGTCGTGCGCCTCTTGAACAAGAAAGTGGAAAAGAAGGCCAAGCCCGAAGAGATCAAGAAAGACCACGAGCAGATTGTCAAATTGCTTGACCGGGGGCTGGCCTTTGCCGATTCATCGGTCGGCACGGAAGACCTTGTCAACGCCCGCTACATGTTGATGTATTCGTTGATGCTGTTGCAAAGGCCGCTGGAAGCCGCTTTGCATGGTGAGTACCTGGCCAGGAATTTTCCGCATTCGGCGTTCGGCGGACTGGCGGGAGCGTACGCCTTGCATGCCTATGGCCAGGTTCTGGACGAACAGATTCGCACGTATGGCGCCAATAGTGCGGTCGTCCAGATCGACATGGAGCGAATGAAAGAATTGGCGCACTACCTGGCGGAGAAATTCCCCAACAAAGTCGCTGGCGATACCGCTCACCAGCAGCTAGGCATGCTGGCCTTGCAAAAACAGGATTTCGGCACGGCGGCCAACGAGTTCAGCAGAATTTCACCGAGTTACGGGAACTATAACCAGGTGCAGATGCAGCTCGCCTATGCCGCACAACAAGCGGCGAAGAATAAAGTTGCTCCACCCAAAGGCAAATCGTGGGAAGATATCGCCTCTGCCGCTTTGGCCCGGATCAAGGCGCCTGACAATCCCGACAATGTCGACGACCTTCGTTACTTCATCGGTGCCAAAGTCGAATTGCTCAAAGTCCAGTATGCCAAGAAACAATACGACCAGATGGAGGCGCTGCTCAAAGACCTTTACGCCCGCCTGGACAAGGTCGGCAAGTCGCCCCGTGCCGCCGAGTTGAAAGCACAACTGGAATCGCAACTGAACACGTTTTCGTTTTATGCGAAGTACGGCAAGGCGTTCGATTTGTTCAATTCCAACAAACCGAAGCGCTACCAGCAAGTTTTGCAGATTCTCGATCGTCCCGATCCCGCGACGAAACAACCAAGCGTCGTGCAGCTTATCGCGGACAACCAGAGAAGGAACAATGAACTGAGGAAGAAACGGGAAGCGCCCACGCAACAAATCCGCACGCTTACCGAACAGGCCAACAGGGAAAAAGAGCCACTGATCCAGAAATTGAATGCCGCCACCGATCCCAACGAGAAAAAAGCCATCGAAAAGCGGATTCAAGACATCACTGCCAGATATGAGAAGATGATGGCGCCGGCGCGGGAGGAACTCGCCAAACTGGCTGCGGAAGAAAAGAAAATCATGACGCTCGATCCGCGTTTGTCCCATTCGATCCTGGGGATGGCTCTCAGCGCCAATTTGTTGACCGGCAACTCGAAACGTGCCACCACGATCTTGAATATACTCGGTTCGTCAGGGGGGTTCGAATCCACGGCGGCGATTTTGACCAAACTCGTCGCGGACATCACCCGCGAACTGGACAACATGAAAGAGTCGGGAGACAAGGCCGGGTATGATGCCGCTCGAAAACAAATCGCCAATTTTCTCGCCATCCTGGCCGAACAGCCTTTCGAAAAAATGTCGCAAACCACGATCCGTTTTCTGGCTCTTGCGTACATCGGTGTCGAGATGTACGACGAGGCCTTGGCCCTCCTTGACAAGGTCCCCGAAGCAGCAGGCAAAGAACAAAAATTCTACCACAGCGTCATGGTGCTGAAGGTGCGCTGCCACCGATTGAAAAAAGACTTCGACAAAGCCGAAAAACTCATGAAAGAAATCATGGCCACCTTCGGCAAGAGCAACCTCGACGCCCTCAAGGAAGAGATCTTTCTGTCGATGGATCAGAACCTCTATGGATATTCCGCCAACAAATGGAAAAAACTGATGGAGATGGTGAAGGCAGCCAACCGCATGGATGAATACCACGCCTGCCTGTATAACTATGTTTATTGCGTTTACAAATATGCTTCCACTTCCAAGAGCGTGAAGACCGAAGCAGACAAACAGAATTTCATTCGCCGGGCCGCCAACCTGATCGTTGCGATCGAGAAGAACGACAAAGAAATGGGCGGGTTGCGCGACAAATACATGCAACTTTTGGAACGAGAACCAGACCTGAAGAAAGCCTATGAGGAATTGAAAAAGGCGGAAGCCGCTGCAAAATAAAGGGTGTTTTGAGAATTCGTTTTCGATCGACATAGAAATCATTTCGAGAGGTTGCCACGATGAATCGTCGTCTCAGGAGGTTGTGGTTCCTGGTATTCGCGGGTCTGTTTGCCGCCGCCTCGGTACAGGCGCAAACATCGCAGGAAGCCAAGGTGCGCTATTTCGATCGCCAATCCAACAAAGAAGTGTCCATGAAAGGAGTCGTCGCCAAGGAGTCCCTGGCCGGCATCGAACTGAAAACCAGCAAAGGAAATCTGTCGATCCCATCCATCGATGTCGTCGACGTCGACTACGAGATGCCTTCCTCGACAGTGTCGATCGTCTATCACAAAGCGCGCAATGCGGAACGTGAAAAAAAATACGATGATGCCATCAAGATTTACAATCAGGTTCTCGAACAGAAGTCTTTGAAAAGTCCCTATCTGCGGCGCTACATTAGCTTTCGCATTCTGCTCGTCCATACAGCGCGTGCGGACGCCGACGACGGGTATCTCAAGACCGCGATGGCCGAATGGGACAAATTCCAAAAGGCCAATCCCGATTGCTGGGAATTGGCGACCATCCCTAAATACCTGGTTCCCCTGCAACTCAGGTCGGGCAACCTGGATGCGGCCCAGGCGACGCTGAACAAGTTGATGAACACGCCGAATGCACCGCCGGCATTGAAGGCGGAATGCAAGCGGCTCGAATTGCAAATACTCGTCGAAAACAAGAAGTACGACGAAGTGGAAAACCGGCTGCTGGCCATGATCAAACCTCTCGCACCCAATTCCCTCGAGCGGACCAAGCTGGAGATCGATCTGGCGAAGTGCCGGGCGGAAAACAACAAACTCGCTGAGGCCGAAAAGGTGCTTCAGGAAGTTATCAAAAAAGCACCGGCCGAAATCAAAGCCGACGCACTGAATACGCTCGGCGAACTCCTTTATAAATCCGGATCGAACGACCCGGCGAAATTGCGACGGGCCATGTGGAACCATCTCTCGGTCGATGTCATCTACAACCAGGACAAGACGCAGCAGGCCCGTGCCTTGTACAATCTCTACAAGGTGTTCAAGGGCCTCAACGACCTCGAGAAGGCATCTCAGGTTCGTGACAAACTCCTCAACACGGATGAACTGGCAGGCCGCTATCAGGAATTGATGAAGAAGGAAGCGAATTAATTCCGTCGCCCTTCACGGCCACCGCCATCTGCGTTTTCAGACCATCGGGCAGGTGATGGTAGGCGTCTTACTCATTCAGCTCGGTACGCCGGAGGCACCGACTGTGCCGGCGGTGAGAGAATATTTGCGCCAATTCCTTAGCGACCCGCGAGTGATCGAGGCGCCGCGCTGGCTGTGGTGGTTGATTCTTCATTTTCGCATCCTTCGGACTCGGCCGCGTGAATCGGCTGAAAAATACCGGCGAATCTGGAACGAGGAAACCGGATCGCCCCTTCTTTACTTCACCCAAAAGCAAACCGAAACGTTACAGCGCGAGTTTCCTCAGGCGCTGGTCCGTTTCGGCATGCAGGTCGGCCAACCCAGTGTGCGGTCGGTCGTGCGCGACATGATCGCAGCGGGGGTCGATCGCCTTATCGTCTTGCCGATGTATCCACAATATTCGGCGACGACGACGGCCTCGGCCACCGATGCCCTTTTTTCCGCGCTTTTGCGAGAGCGGCGCGTTCCCGCCTTGCGCATTATCCCACCCTACTACGCCCATCCCTCCTACCTCGATGCTGTTGCCCAGATCATACGCCATGAACAAGACAAACTCGGCTGGGAACCGGAACATTTTCTGCTCAGTTTTCATGGGATTCCGGTTGCCTATGTCGAACGGGGGGATCCGTACCCGGACCAGGTTCGGGCGACAGCCGAGGCTTTGGCGCCCAAGCTGGGCTGGCCGGAAGATCGTTGGACGTTGACGTACCAATCGCGGTTCGGCCGAGACGTATGGCTGCAACCTTATACGGACGAAACCCTGCAAAATCTTGCACGGGCAGGAGTCAAACGAGTGTTTGTGGCTACCCCTGGTTTCACCACTGATTGTCTTGAAACCATTGATGAGATCGGCTTCGAAGCCAAAGAGACATTTCGACAAGCCGGCGGGGAATTGCTGCATCAGTGCCGCTGCCTGAACGATCATCCGGCCTGGATTTCAGCAATGAAAACCCTGATCGTAGAAGAGGGGCAAGGCTGGTGGTAGCGGTTCGTCACGTGGGGAGGTGCTTTTCGATCTCCGCCACGAGCTCTTTCGGAGTTTGAAAGCGATCGTCCGGTTTTTTGGCCATTAATTTCCTCAGAATTTGGCTGATTTCGAAGGGAACTTCAGGGCGGAACCGTTCCACCGCTTTTGGCTCCTCGACCTGATGGCGGTAGACTTTTTCAAGGCGGTTGCCGCCGGGAAAAGGGACGTTTCCGGTTAGCAAATAATAAAAAGTGCAACCGAGGCTGTACAAATCGGAGCGGATGTCGGCGTTGCGCACATCCACGCCTTGTTCTGGAGCAATGAAATCGGGCGTGCCAAGAAAGCCACTCGCTGGTTTCACGTCGGAAGAACTGGAGGCTGGTCGGGGTATTCGGGCAAGTCCCATATCGAGAATCTTGACTAAAGGGGAGAGCATCCCCCACGAGGCGCGGTGGAGCGACTCGGCCTCGATGGAGGAGACGCTCGTTCCGGCATCGGAAGTCCAGGTCAACATCAAGTTGGCTGGCTTGATGTCGCGATGAACGATATTCCGCTTGAAAGCATAATGCAGACCGACAGCGGTTTGCCGAACGACTTCACAGGCCAGCGCCATCGGTAAAGGTCCGGAAGATTCCACCAGCTGCGACAGCGTCGTCCCTTCGACGAATTCCATGGTGTAGAAATGGACGCCGTCCACGGCATCAGCGTCATAAGCGCGGACGATGTTGGCATGGTCGAGCTGAGCTGCCATGCGAATTTCACGATGAAAGTACATCAATGCGGCCGGATTATCAAGCAATTCCTTGCGAATGAGTTTCAAGGCGACGATGCGTCCAAGCGTCCGGTGCCTGGCTTTGTAGACGTTGGCCATGCCCCCTTTGCCGAGCCGTTCGAGCAGAACATACGAACCGAGCAGCAGATCGCCGCCCCGGCCAAGGAAAATCTGATTGGCCTGGTAGGGCGTGATCCAGCCCCGTTCGATCAATTCCCGCGCCAATTGGTTGGCATCAGAGTAACGCGGCGCCAGCGAACTCGTAAGTTGTTGCGCCTGTTCTTCCGTCAACAATCGGTTTTCACGGATGACATCAACGAATTCGGGAACCGAAAACAGCATTATGAGGCGTTAAAGCTCCATGATACGACGGGAACTCTCCTTGTTGGCAGTATATCTCCGCGACGGGCTGCGGGAAGATTCGCCGACGAGTCGTTGTTGTCAACGTACCCGAACGAATCCGATAAAATATTATTGGCGGCAATGGTCGTTTCGCTGGAAAGGAGAACGCGGTGAAATTTCATCAACACCGGTTGGACAACGGTTTGCAAATCATCGGCGAAGTCAACCCGTCGGCGCGGTCGATGGCCCTGGGATTTTTCGTGCGGACAGGCGCCCGCGACGAGACCGCCGATGTTTCCGGGGTCACCCATTTTCTGGAACATATGGTGTTCAAAGGAACGCCCCGGCGGTCGGCGTTGGATGTCAATCGCGATTTCGATCGCATCGGCGCTCATTACAACGCTTTCACCAGCGAAGAGAACACCGTGTTTTATGCGGCGATCTTGCCAGAATATTTGTCGCAGGCGGTCGATATCCTTGCGGACATTCTTCGCCCGAGTCTGCGCAGCGACGACTTTGAAATGGAAAAGAAAGTCATTATCGAAGAAATCGGCATGTACGAAGACCAGCCGATGTGGTCGGCATACGATCATGCCAAGCGGTTGTTTTTCGGGCAGCACCCGCTGGGCAACAGCATCCTGGGAACGCCGGAGTCGATCTCGGCACTCACGCCGGAACAAATGCGTGCCTATTTCGAACGCCGCTACGTGGCCCCGAACATCACTGTTGCCGCTGCTGGCAACTTCGACTGGCAACAACTCGTGGAGGAAGTCGGCCGGCGTTGCAGTGCCTGGCAATCGGGACCGAGCGGTCGCGAAGTCGCTGGCCAAACCAATGGCACGAATGGTTTCGAGGTGCGGAGCAAAGACAATGTTTTCCAGGAACACGTCGTCTTGATGTCTCCTGCCCCCGCAGCCGAATCTCCGTTGCGTTTCGCTGCCGATACTCTCGCTCTGGTGCTCGGGGATGATTCCGGCAGCCGTCTGTATTGGCAGCTTGTCGATCCTGGCTACGCGGATTCCGCCGATACAAGCTTTCACGACCACCAAGGTGCTGGGTACTTTTGCACCATGTTCAGCAACGAACCAGCACGCACCGCCGCCAACTTGGACATCGTCTATGCAGTCCTCAAAACCGTTCAACGCGACAACATCACGGCCGAGGAATTGCAGCAGGCAAAAAGCAAAATCCTGTCACGTGTGGTACGCGGCAACGAACGCCCCATGGGCCGGATGCGGTCGATCGGTCGCGACTGGACCTATCTCGGCGAGTACCATACCGTCGATGAGGAACTGGCGGCCTTTGATGCGGTGAGCCTGGACGACATCCGTTCTGTTTTGGATCGTTATCCATTGGACCAGGTCACGACCCTGGCCCTGGGACCATTGAAGGAAATCAACCGAACGACAGCATAATTTGAGCGAAAAAAGAAACTCCGCCATGCGGATGTTTGCAGCATGAGCGTCGGTCGTCATAGATCGGCAAACGCCCTGCCGTCCGGTTCGTTATCGAAAAGGCCAGTCATAGAGGTGATCTCATGCCATTCTATCGCAAAGTCGGCTCAGTGCCGCGAAAAAGACACATCGCACACCGCCATGAACCAGGCTATCGCGGCGAAGGAATTTATTACGAAGAGGTCGTCAGCACAGGGGGATTCGATCACGCTTACAGCATCTGCTACCATCTACGTCCGCCGACTCGTGTCAAGAAAGTAGAGCCGGCAGGAGAAGTTTCCGTTGACATCGCCCAGGAGCCTGTGCTCCGTCATCACCATTTCAAAACCGCTCAACTGAAACCGCACGGCGATCCGATCCTGGGGAGAGTGCCGCTTCTGGTCAATGCGGACGTTGCCATTTCGCGTTGTGTGCCGGCCCAACGGCAAACCGAGCTTTACCGCAACGCAGTAGCCGATGAAGTTCTTTTTGTGCATCAAGGCAAAGGGATTTTGCATACGCCATTCGGCCAGCTCCCCTTCAAACCCTGCGATTACGTCGTCATTCCACGATGCACGACCTATCGGCTCGAATTCGAAGCGGCCATGCAGCCGAATTTGTTGGTTATCGAAGCTTCCGAGTCGATCACCATTCCGCCCCACTACCGCAACCGGATGGTCAGATCAAACTCGGTGCACCGTATTACGAACGGGACCTCCATGGACCAGAAGAGTTGCAAACCATCGACCGGGAGGACGAGACGCCGGTACTGATCAAGCACGGCACACGGTTGAGCCGTTACGTTTTGGCCAGCCATCCGTTTGATGTTGTCGGCTGGGATGGTTGGGTTTATCCCTTCACCTTCAATGCCGACGATTTTGAGCCGATTACGGGTACGGTGCACCAGCCTCCCCCGATCCATTTGACATTTTGTGCCAAGGGGTTCGTCCTTTGTACGTTCGCGCCACGCATGCTGGACACGCATCCCGAGGCGATCAAGGTGCCCTATGCCCATTCCAATGTTCAAGCCGATGAAGTGTTGTACTACGTGCGCGGCCAATTCGGCAGCCGCCGCGGCGTGGAAGAGTCGTCGATAACACTGCATCCACGCGGAATCCCTCACGGACCCCATCCGGGCACGATCGCCGCCAGCAGAAACATGACCCGAACCGACGAGCTTGCTGTCATGGTGGATACCGTTCGGCCTCTATCGGTCACCAGGCAGGCGCTCGAACTGGACGATCCCAACTACCCGTACAGCTGGCTCGATTGAAGCACTGCTTCCGTTCGGCGAAGAAAACAACCTAGTCTAGCAGTTCCCGAATCTTCGTAAGGAGCGTTTGTGAGTTGAATGGCTTTGAAAGAAATGACACTTCCCGCTCGATGATTCCGTGACGAACGATCGCATCGGCCGGGAAGCCGCTAATGTAAAGAACCTTCAAATGCGGGTGTTTCTGTTTCAGAGCGTCGGCCAATTCCCTTCCGCTCATTTCGGGCATGACGACGTCGGTGAGGAGCAGGTCGATCTTTCCTGAATAGGCGTCGGCAAACTCAAGCGCCTTCTTGCCGCTTGCCGCTTCGAGGACCGTATATCCGTGCTGCTTGAGAATCAAAGACGCGTAGGCACGGACCTTCGCTTCGTCTTCCGCGAGCAAAATGGTCTCGGTGCCTCTCGGCAAGGCTCTTGGTTTCTCCCTCTCATTCGTGGCCCCGGCCGCTTTTTCCTCGGTGGCCGGGAAGTAGATTTTGAACGTCGTGCCCACCCCGACTTCGCTGTAAACCTCGATCGCACCTCCGCTTTGCCGCACGATCCCATCCACCACCGCCAGGCCAAGTCCTGTCCCCTTTCCGGCGGGTTTGGTGGTGAAAAAAGGCTCAAATAGTTTGTCAAGGTCCTCTTCGCGAATCCCCTCTCCGCTGTCGGTAACGGATAAGAGAACATGGGGTCCCGCCGACAAGTCACGGTGAGACCGCGCGTACTCTTCGTCGATTTGAACATTTCTTGTTTCGATCGTCAGACGCCCCCCTTGAGGCATGGCATCCCGCGCGTTGACGGCAAGATTGATGATCACCTGCTCGATCTGCGTGCGATCGACGTAAACCGGCTTCAGATTGTCCGCGAGTGTCAGAGTCAGCTCGATGTCTTCGCCGATCAAGCGGCGGAGCATTTTTTCGGTTTCACGAATGATGCCGTTGAGATCCACCACCTTAGCAGCCCGTTGAAAAAGTCGGTTCGGGGGCTTGACAGGCGTGGTATATTGGCGGGTGTTATTCACTGATTTCAGGGACGAACGACAGGAGTCGCAATGGCGCTGGGTAAACGCAAGCGCGAACAACAAGAGATGTGGGTGGCGACCACGGACTTGCCGAAATCGCCGGGTCACCCCTTTTACAGAAAACTGAACCAGTTGCTGGCGGAAGCCGGTTTCGATGACTGGGTCGAACGGCTGTGTGCTCCGTTCTATCATGCGGTGATGGGTCGGCCGTCGATTCCGCCGGGCGTCTACTTTCGCATGATCCTGGTGGGCTATTTCGAGGGGGTGTCGTCGCAGCGTGGCATTGCCTGGCGGTGCAGCGATAGCCGATCGCTGGCGGAATTTCTGGGCTACGGTCCGCAAGAGAGGACGCCGGATCATTCTTCGATGAGTCGGACGCAGCAACGGTTGCCGCTGGAGGTGCACGAGCAAGTCTTCGCGTTTGTGTTGCGTCTGGCCGCCGACAAGAAGCTTCTCCACGGCAAGACGGTGGCTGTGGACTCGACCATGCTGGAGGCGAACGCGGCAATGAAGTCGATCGTCCGCAAGGAGACGGGGGGAAGACTATAAGGAGTACTTGCGTCGTTTGGCGGAAGCGGAAGGGATCAAAGAAGCCAATGATGAGGACCTGCGTCGCTTCGACCAAAGCCGCAAGGACAAGAAGGTGAGCAACGAGGAATGGGAGTCGAAAACCGACGCCGATAGCCGGATTGCGCGGATGAAGGACGGCACGACGCGCTTGGCGTACAAGGCCGAGCATGTGGTCGATATGCAGAGCGATCTGGTGCTGGCGGCGACGATCTCGCCGGCCGATCATAGTGACGCGCAGACGCTGTGCGACAGTGTGATGCAGGCGCAAATCAACGTTGGCGAGAAGGTGGAGATCGAGGAGGCGGTGGCCGACAAGGGGTATCACAAGGCGAGCACGCTGGAGATGTGGCGCGTTCATGAAGTGGCGGACGTACATTCCGGAGCCGAAAAGGAGACATCGTCATCGCTGGACCGACAAGCCGCCGGAGTATCGGGCGGCGGTGTACGGGAACCGTCGTCGCGTGCGTGGCGCGCGGGGCAAACGGCTGCAACGACTGCGGAGCGAGTTGACGGAACGAAGTTTTGCCCATGTGTGTGAGACCGGCGGGGCGCGTAGATGTTGGTTACGCGGACTGGAGAAGGTGACCAAGCGATATTTGATCCAGGTGGCGGCGCGGAACCTGAGTCTGATCCTGCGGAAGTTGTTCGGAGTGGGCACGCCGCGGAGCCTACAGGGCCTTATGTATGCTTTTAGGCTTCTCTATTTTTACATTATGATGTTCTATTTTTCCATAGTGATGTATTGGAGACGTCCGCGACCTTGCTGGGTCGATGTTCATTGAGGAAGGATATTCCCGCCGCCTCGCCGCCGTTTCACCACAAAACCGACTAAAACAACGGGCTGTTAGGCTCGAGAATCTGCTTTCGGCTAAAGGCGAGCAATTGGCCAGTTAGTGCGGCGGCCCGATGTGCCGCATCGCTAATCTCTGTTACAAGCGTTTTCTTCTGGTCGTCATCCGCCACTTGACTGAAAAGCAATTCAGCATAGCCGAGTATGATTGTAAGGACATTGTTGAAATCGTGTGCGATGCCTCCAGCGAGCTGGCCGATGACTTCCATTTTCTGGGCCTGCTGGAGTTGATGCTCGAGCCTGCGACGTTCGGTCAAATCTCGAGTTACCTTGACGAAACCGGTCAGCTTGCCCTTGTCGTACAAAGCCGTCAGAACGCCGTTGGCCCAGAAACGGGAACCGTCCTTGCGTACTCGCCAACCTTCGACGTCGAGGTTTCCTTTTTGCGCAGCGATGTTGAGCTCTTGTTGCGGTTTTCCTGCAGCTACGTCTTCAGCAGAAAAGAGAAGGTCATAATGACGACCAATGGCTTCGTGTTCTTCGAATCCCGTCATTTCTGCTGCCGCTCGGTTCCACGAGATGATCGTTCCATCTGCATCGAGCATAAAGATCGCATGTTCCTTGACTCCCTCGACAAGGAGGCGAAAAACGTTCCTCGCTTTTTTTGAAGGCTTTTAAGTGCATTCTCTCGCTCGGCCAGGACGTTGCGAAGCTGTTCGACGGCCGTCCTCAACTCCGTGGTGCGCTGTTGAACGCGTGCTTCGAGCGTTTCTTTGGCCTTCAGCAGCTCCTCCTCCGCCAGCATGCGCATGACGATGTTCCGATTCACGGGAACGATTGCCGCCACGAACGCCAGGCACGACAACAATCCCGTTGCGATCATGCCTAACATCGTCCTTTGCTGGATTCTGGTTGTGTCTACTTCCTGTTGCAGCACCAGTTCCAGTCGATCTTCCTTCAGTTTCCTGATGATGTTTCTCAGCTCGTCCATTGTCAGCTTGGATTCATCCAGTTGTTTCTTCAACTGAGGATCGACTTTGGTCCCACTTTTTTTCTCGCTCCTCGATGAGCTTTTTCGCGATCGCCAGTTTCTTCGCCGTCAGGTTCTCTAACGCAACGAGCTGATCTTTCTGAGCGGGACGCTCATCACCGATATGCCGCAACTGGGCAATGGCATCGCCAGTCAGCTTGTCCCCGGTGCGAAACGGCTCCAAATACGACTTGTCGCCGGTAATCAGGTAGCCGCGCGTCCCCGTTTCGATGTCCACTAGCAAAGAGCGGAGTTCATTCAGCTGGGACACGGTGGCGTACGATCGCAGCATCGAACGAATGCGCTGGTCAAATGCGTGAAACAATGATAGAGAGAGGATGGCAGTCGTAATCAGAAGGAACAGGGTTCCGACCAGTAAAAAAGTGGCGAACTTGCCAATGGCCCAGCGAAACGGGGGAACCTGGCGGGTGGACATTAGTATTTCGCAGCAAATAGGAGGCTGTAGGCTTATCTCAATTATAAGAATTATATCTCAGGCGCTGGCACTTCGGCACGTTTTTTTAAAAAATGTTAAGACAATGTTAACAACAGACTCGCAGCGCGTGCTGTGTGTGTGCGAATCGCCGCCGGCTCACGATCTATCTTTTGGCAGGCTATGATCTTCGACTTCTTTAGTGTCTTGCCGTCAGCAAACCGGAGCGGTCGGGCAGGAGCGTCGTCGTGGATCGAGACGTGGGAACGGGTACCAAGACGTGGAGGGGACGAACAGCTTGTTCTATGTCGAACCTCTCCCCCACGTTGGCGAGGGAGAGGTGGTGTGGTCGGTTGCGAACTTATTTGCCTGCTGGTTCACCCAACAGTTGGTGATTGGAAAAGGTCAGGGTCCGGGTCATGATTTTTTCGTCGGCAGTCACGACCCGGCAAGACAGGGGCAAATCGAAGCCGCTTAGCCGACGCCATGTTTGTGTCGAAGCGCTCGTCGAGATCAATTGTCCCGTTTTGGCATCCCAGTAGCTGACGATATAGTGCGCCGGCAGGAATCGGCCTTCGTCGTTCTTCTTGTTTTCCAAGACGGTAATCGTGAAGCGGCGATTTCCCATGGTGCGGTTGACTTCGACGATCTGACGATCCTTGATGCGGTAACTGGAATGCAGTTCATCGTTGAGCACGACGATCGCCCGGCCGAGCGGGTGGTCTTGCTGTTCGTCGGCAAAGGCGCAGGGAGTGTTGCGGGAAGCGGGCCGGCTCAAACGATGACCGGCCAGAGAGCCTACGATCCTCCTGGCCCATCGCGCTTTGTCAGGATCGAGGTCTCGGATTTCGACGTCGCCGTTGGCATGAACGAAGGCGCGGCCCCGGCTGATGACGCCGTCGAAGTTGACTTCGATATCGGCGGAGAAGCCCGGAAATTTTTCCCAGACGGCTCGAGCCGAGCGCGCTTCGGCCAGGAGTTTGCTCGCGGCGGGGTCTTCGGTCCGTTTCGCCTCCCCCTTTTCGGCTTTGCCCTGCGAGAAGGTCAGCGTCGTGTAATGGCGAATGTGCTTGTATGCTTCGCCTGAAAAGGTTCCTTGATTCTCTTCCACGTGGCGGACGCGAATGCCATAAAGCCCAGCCGGCGACGTATCGAGCGCGAACATGCCGCGTTCATCCGTGATTCGGCGCTCTGGCGTGCGCTGTGCGGGAACATAAGCGTTGACTTGTGCGTTGGCCAGCGGTTTTCCCTGCCACAGCACGCGGAACTCTCCTTCCTTGTTCGTGGCGACGATGTCGAGCGCTAGCCTTGCGTCGCGCTTGGAAGTGAGACCGGTTCTTGCGTAGTATTTGAGGAGAAAGGCCGGTTGTTCCCCTCGCTTCAAGACGCCATAGGTTAACGATGCACTCAGGGTGGCATCGGGAGACGGTATTTCGACAAGCCACGCCTGACCGGACTTCGTTTTGGCCAGGCTGGCCGTTTCCGCCGTTGCCGCGGTGTCGTGCACTTCGACGTTGGCGATCTTGTCCGCAAACTCTGCTTTTTGGATATCCGGGCGTTCGCTGAATATCACGGCGAGATGCCGTGAGTCGGCGCCCGGGACGACCCAGATGAAATGGGCCTGGACAGATGGGACGGCCAACATCATGGTCAACAAGACGATCGTTCTCATCATCGGTCTCCTTTCATTTTCCAGCCACGAAATGGCTTCGAAACAAACGAAATTGCAGTGTTAAAACTGGCGTTTTTTCCAGTTGTTCCTGGCAGACATCGGCACGCTGGCGATCGCCGAACGTTTCGAAAACCGTGCGCATGCGTGCGAGGCAAGGAACGCAGTCGACCGCCCTCAGGTCGTCGCATGAAAGCCGGGCGAGCACCTCATAAGCTTCCAGCAATTGGTTTTGTTTTTGCAGCAGCGCCGCCAAAGCGATGCGATACTGAAAGCAGTTCGGGTCGAGTTGAACTGCTTGGCGCAGGACGGAGATGATCCATTCCGCGGGATAATGGAGACGGCTCATGTAATAGGCCATACCGAAAAGCGATTCGCCTCGGTCGATTTCTCTCTCGGCTGCACGGCGGCACGCCTCCAATGCCATGGCTGGATCGCCCAGGTGGCCGAATCCTTTGGCGATGGCTGGGAACAATTCGCCGGGCAAGTCGGAATGCGACAGCAAATACGTATAGATCTGGTGCGCGATGTCGGGGTGACCTGTCCGAGCATAGCAATTGGCCAGGACGCATTGGCCTAGGGGAGTCAACGGAACGAGCGTGGTTGCCGTTTCCAACGCGCCGATGGCTTGTGGGAATCGCCGTCGTGCCGCATGCAAGACGCCCATGAGTTCCCAAAGCGGGCCGTTCGTGTTGTCGTCGTCAAGAGCGGCTTCGAGTGTCTGGGCTGCAACGTCGATTCGACCTTGCTGATAAAGCTGTACGATGCGCCTGTAAAACTGATCCTGACAAATCGGCATGTTCTGTACTCCGCAAATGATGTGAGGACGAGGGACTCCCTTCCCTGCCTCACACAACAAAAGGGGTTCAACGGTCGAACGCACGAAGAAGGTTGTCTTCCGCGAATCCGGGCGGCAGCGCCGTCGCCGGTCGTCTGGCGTGTGCCATGCTCCTGGGGGCATCGAAGCTGGCCAAATCATGCGTCTTTTGGCGAAAACGTCTCGCGAGAGAACGCAGACCAAGCAGCGAGCTGACGACCAGCGAAACGCCCATAAAGATGGTCAGATGAAGGCGGATGATTTCAAACGTTCGCATGGTTGCTGCCTTTTGGCAATTCAGAGCAAGGGGGTTTTAGTTGCCGAAGTCCTCTTTCCGTTCCGGTTTCAGGGTGGACCGCTCGAAGGCTTTCCACCCTTCCGGCGTTTCCAGCGTCGGGTGGCTGCGTTTGAGCCGTTCGAGGGTTTCGGGAGTGTATTTCTCGTCGATCGGCATGCTCTTCCACTCGCCGATGGAAAGTGCTTGCTCCTGGGATGCGGCATCCGGCACGCCGCTCTGACAACCCCATGCGATCAACGCGGCGAACAAGAACAGCCACCTGGCGGATGTCGGTTTCATGACGGTCTGACCTCAGGTGAAAAGAGGGCGGTCCTCGTGCAAGCCGCTGGGACAGGCGGAGAGGACCGCCGTACCGGCCCGTTACTCGAAATATTCGTTCGTGGGCACCAGTTCGTTCCCCGCTCGCGTGGAAAGGGCACGGTAGGTGACCGGATCGAGCGAGTTGCTGAAAAAGTGCACCGAGCCGTCGGTCATGGCAAAGTGAGCGCCGTAAGGATGCTCGCTGCGAAAAGCGCCATAGACGGTTGTCGTATTGGCGTGGTTATTGAAGGGATGAAAAGTGGTTCCCCAGGTGTAGCCGATGTAGCCGAACGCCCAGACACCGCCCATTTCGGTGGAGGGCACGCCTCGGGGACGGAAATCGGTTTCACCCAGCAAATAGGTGTAGGCGGTGCCATCCGAAACCTGGTCCATGGTCACCGCCTTGCGGTTTGGAGAATCGGGAGTGACAGACGTATTTTTGAGGGGCACCACGACGCCGTCGTATTGGGGTTCGGCGGACAAGCCGTAAAACGACCAGTAATGAAAGAGCGCCACATCCGGTGTGCCGGCATTGAAGAGATAGCTACTCGGCGCTCGGTTTTCCGCACCGCGGAGTGGACCGTTCGGAGGATTCATCGCAGGGCATTTATAGGTGGGAATCTCCATTTGCTGGATCATGGCATTGGTCCAGCCGTCGCCGTCGGTATCCACCGTACTATTGCGTGGCTGATTGGGGTCCCAGCGCGTAGCGATCGGGTCCTGTTCGAGGAATGGCAGGATGAGAATAAAGCCAGTCACCCAGGTGGCGGTCGCACTGCCCGGCTGGTAATCGAGCGTCGCATAAGGGAATTTGCGATAGGTGTCATGGTAATTGTGCGTAGCGAGGGCGATTTGCTTCATGTTGTTGACGCACTTGATGCGTGCGGCAGCGGCACGGGCTTTTTGCACGGCTGGCAAAAGCAAGCCGACAAGGGTTGCGATGATCGCGATGACCACAAGCAATTCAACCAGCGTAAAGCCGTGACGTTTTGCAGAGGCCTGGTTTCGCATGGGCATTTTCTCCTTTCATAGATGGTGAAGTTGCCTGGTGGTTGCCTTTTCGTTTCGTGCCGGAAATTCGGCAACAAGGTTTCCGGCACAGTCACTTTTTGACAAAGAGCGGTCCAAGCGCGATGCCTGGACTGCGAAGTGGGTTTTTGTCGATCATGGCGATCCAGGCATTGAGGACCTTGATCTGGCCATCTTCGGC
Organism: Gemmatales bacterium; assembly: GCA_026004675.1. Taxonomy (GTDB): domain Bacteria; phylum Planctomycetota; class Planctomycetia; order Gemmatales; family Gemmataceae; genus BPJP01. The sequence continues at coordinate 79,234 of BPJP01000008.1, read as the reverse complement.
TTTGCCGAGTTTGCCCTGGACGATGACGTAGGTGCCGGCCTGGACGTCGGGAAGCGCTTTCTTGTTTGCGAGGGCATAGCTATCGAGCTGGCAGACGATTTGTCGGCTGCCGTCGGGCAGCCCCAGGACTAGAGTTGGTTCTTCGGCGAGTGGCTCGCAGCGCTGGACGGTGCCGCTGACTTCCACCGGCAAATCGCGAACGGAGGCAGGCTGCTCTCGCCAGAGAGCGCAAAGCTGAGAGATATCGAATGACCGCCAGACAGCGGGGGGCTTCGTTCCACAAACAGTCGAGATCGGATAGAGCAACGCCAGCAGCACCGCGCCCGCTGCCCAATAGCGAAGACGAATCGCACGGATGTCAAACGCACGGGTTGGCGCCGGTTTGAGGACGTTGTTTTCGATGCGGCCGATTCGAGCCAGTTTTCCGTTCGGCTCGACGCTGTAGACCGACCGGCAGTGCTTGCATTCGAATTTCGCCTGCAATTTTTCCCAGGGAATTTTGCCAGGGGCGCCACATTCGGGACAGGTGACCGCCACCAGTTTGGCGGAGGAATCGCTTTTTTCCAAAAGCCCCGTGGCCCAGGAACTCGTCGTCGACTGCTGGTGTGTTTTGCTCGCCGCCCGGACTTCCTCGATTTGAGCGATGATTTCTTGATGACCGGGAGCTAGCTCGGCGGCACGGTGCAGGTCGGCCAAAGCGTTGTCGAAATCCTTTTCAGCGGCGAAACAAAGCCCCCTCTGCAGATAGGCGGGATAGAAATCGGGTTTCCGCCGCAGCACTTCCTCGAAATCAGCACGTGCCATGGCGTATTCGCCACTCAAACGGTAGGCGATGCCCCGGTTGTAACGGCTCAGGACCAGCTGAGGATCGCGCTTCAACGCCTGGCCGTAATCCCGAATCGCCTCGGCATATTGCCGCCGCGATGCGTAGACCAGACCCCGCTCATTCCACGCCAGGGCATCTCCAGGCCGAATTGCGAGCAAACGATCAAAGTCAGCCAACGCTTCATCGAACCTCCGGCACCGGTGCAGTGCAAAGCCACGCAGGTAATAGGCGTCGCCAAGCTCCCCATCGAGACGCAAAGCGTGGCCGGCGTCCTCGATCGCTGGGATGAAGGCACGTTTGCGAGCATAAGCCAACGCACGATTCAGGTAGAAAAGTGGTTGGCCGCTGTCCAGTTCGATCGCTCGGCTATAGCAGGCGATAGCCTCGTCGTAGTTGCCTAGGTCGAACAAAATGTTGCCTCGACCGAGGGCAGCCTCCGCATCATCCGGAGCCAATTCACAGGCTCGAGTCAGATCAGCCAAGGCCTGCTTCCGCCTGCCCAGAGATCGCAGCAGTTGACCGCGTCGGACATATGCCCGTTGACAGAAGGGGGCCAGTTTGATGACGTCGTCGTATCGCGCCAACGCCTGGGCATGCTCGCCTCGGCGTCGATGCTCCTCGGCTCGAACCATCAGATCGTCCGCAAGACGACTTCGCGGTTCTTTTCCCCCGACCGAGCCAGCCTCGCTGGCGAGTTTCCACTCGGATTGCGTTGGAGCAGCAGTCGAAAGCATTGTCGCCCGCGCTTTCGGCACCACCGCCGTCTTCGGAGAGGACGATCTAGCGACCATGGTCGCCTGGTCGTCGTGATTTTGACCTTTGCCCTCGTCCACGTTCGCAACGGGCGCTTGAGCATCGATGTTCGCCGCCTCGTTGCCGGCCAAAGGCGTTCCGTCCGACTGACATCCTCGCGTCTTCCAGTCGAGTTGAGGGAACGGAAGACTTTCCACACGCTGAGAGAACGAGCGGACCGCCTGGGCGAACGCCAACCGCCATTCGTCGACAATGGCTTGCAAGAAACCTTGCAACGCAGCTTCGAGGTGCCGTTTGCATTCCTCTTCGATCATTCGGTGCGGGCTGTTGGATTTCGCCCCTAAGGCGTTGTCCTGTTCAGTCCGATCGTCTGCGGAAGGTTGTGCCACCGAATTCTCCCGTTATCAATGCAGTCGCGGAGCGCGAGGGACAGATAAGCCCCGCTCCGCGCTTAGTGTCTGCGCTGAAACAATCGAAACCCGATCAGGGAATCGTGGGTCTTGAAAGTTCCCCTTGGCGAAACTTCGCTGGTACTTCCAGTCGTGGCTGGCTGCTCCATCGAAGCGAGTCGAAGGACTCGATAGGGAGACTGGCTGGCTAGCTGGAAAGGATCGCTGTTAGCGTTGCAGAATCAGCTTATTATGCTTGGTTATACGAAGTCGGTACGTCACGCCGTCGTGATCGATAAGGACTTCCCTGGTGCCGCGGAATAATTCTTTCGCGTTTAACACGGGGGGCTGGTCCTTCGTGCTGTTTTGGGACGAAGGCGGATCCCGCTTCCCATCGTGCATGCTCAACCTCCTTTCTGCAGAAAATTGAGATTGAGTCTCAATGTCATTGATCTTATTGCGCCTGCCGCGTCCGTCAAGCTTTTTTTCTCTGTTTTTTTGAAATTCTGCTCTCATCCCACTGCCAACACCGTCAGCAAACGGCGTTGACGGCGACGATCCTAACGCAGTCACCGTCAACTGACGGTCGTATCGAGCAGCCAGACCGTCAACTGACGGTCGTATCGAGCGGGAGACAATGGGGAATTGTATTTTTCCGACACAGGCTGATTTCCGCAGTGGAAGGCGCTTGCATGCCATGAGGGCGCCATTAGAATTGTAAGAAAACTCACCGCGATGCTCGCCGAAACAACCTTCGACAGAAAGTCTCAGCAATGACCGAGAGAAACGATCAGCGAACCGGCTGGTATGTGTTCGCGGCGATCGCCTCGCTCACTATGCCCGCGGCGGTGGTGCGAAGCGACGCGGACATTCCACCGGTCGTCGAGTTCAACCGCGACATTCGCCCGATTTTTTCGGACAAATGTTTCAATTGTCATGGTCCGGACGGCAAGAACCGCAAAGCGGGGCTGAGGCTGGATACGGAAGCGGGGGCATTTGCCCGGCTGCAAAGCGGCCGGTATGCCCTGGTGAGGGGCCATCCTGACAAGAGCGAATTGTTTCGGCGGATCACCAGCGATAAAGGCCGCATGCCTCCGAAACGGGCAGGGGAAAAATTGACGGATCGGCAAATACAGTTGATCCGTCGTTGGATCGAGCAAGGGGCGCGTTGGCAAAAACATTGGGCCTTGATTCCTCCCAAGCGTCGTTCTCTGCCTAAAGTCAGCGATCCGAACTGGCCGCTCAACCCCATCGATTATTTCATTCTTGCCAGGCTCGATCGGGAAAAACTCAAGCCATCCCCGCCTGCGGACAAAGTCACTTTGTTACGACGAGTGAGCCTCGATTTGACCGGCCTGCCCCCCACGCCCGAAGAGGTCGATGCCTTCCTCGCGGACAAGTCTCCCGATGCTTACGAAAAACAAGTCAACCGCCTGCTCCAGTCACCGAGGTTCGGCGAAAGGCTGGCAGCCGACTGGCTCGACGCCGCTCGCTATGCCGACACCAACGGCTACCAGAGCGACGGCGACCGCAGCATGTGGCGCTGGCGGGACTGGGTCATCGACGCCTTCAATCAGAACATGCCTTTCGACCAGTTCACCATCGAGCAAATTGCGGGGGATATGCTTCCCAATCCCACGCTCGATCAGCTGATCGCCACCGGCTTCAACCGGAATCATCGTGGCAACGCGGAAGGAGGCATCATTCCCGAAGAGTACGCGGTCGAATATGTCGTTGATCGGGTCGAGACCACCTCGACCGTATGGTTGGGGTTGACGATGGGCTGTGCCCGTTGTCACGAACACAAATTCGATCCTTTCACGCAAAAAGATTTTTACCGGCTTTTTGCCTATTTCAACAACGTGCCGGAGAAAGGCAAGGCGGTCAAGTTCGGCAATTCGCCACCGATGATCAAAGCGCCGACCCGTCATCAGCAAAGACTTCTGCGCGAGCTGGATGCCAGGCTCGCTGCCGCTCACCGGCGCTTTCAGTCTTTGCTGCCTGAATTAGCCAGGGAGCAACTCGAGTGGGAAAGGAAAGCCAGGCATGCTCCACCTGGCGACTGGACGATTACCAAGGGGCTTTCACTGAGGTTCTCTTTTGACAATACTTTGACGCCGACAGCGGAAAAGAAAATCGAAGCACGAATCCGCGACGGCGAGCCTGCCTATGTGGCGGGCAGACTCAACCAGGCAGCAACATTCGACGGCAAACGCTTTGTCGATGCCGGCAACGTCGCTGACTTCAGTTATCTCGACAAATTCACGCTGGCTGCCTGGGTGTATCCTGTTGCCAATCGAAACGGAGCCATCCTTTCCAAAATGAACGAGACCGATCGCGCCAGCGGCTATAGCCTCTTCCTTCGCGATGGCAAAGTCGAAGTCAATCTCGTCAAACGCTGGCTCGACGACAGCATCCGTCTCGAAACGGCGCAACCCCTGTCCCCCAATTGCTGGCACCACATCGCTGTCACGTATGACGGCTCGCGCGTCGCGGCTGGTATCAAAGTGTATGTCGACGGCGAGGTACAGAAAGTCAACATTCACGTCGATGAACTGAACCAAGACTTCGCCAATGACGATCCCTTGCGAATCGGTTCTGGAGGCAGCCCTGACAGTCGATTTCACGGTGCGATCGACGACGTCCGCATTTACAACCGCGTTCTCGAGCCGGCAGAAGTCGATGTCATTCGCACGCCGGAATCGATCAGCGAACTGCTCGACTTGCCGCCGGCGAAAAGAAGCCAGCCTCAGCGGGAAAAACTGCGCCGCTATTTCCTTGCCGAGCAGGCTCCCCTTTCGATCCGGTCCGCTTATTTCGATTGGCAGAGATTGCGCGAACAGCGGGAGAGACTGATCGAAAGTTTCCCGTCCACGATGATCATGCAGGAAATGGAAAAGCCGCGGGAAACGCACATCCTCATCCGCGGGCAATACGACAAACCAGGCGAACGCGTCAGTCCCGGCGTTCCGGCTGCCTTGCCGCCGTTGCCCGACAACGTTCCGAACAATCGACTCGGCTTCGCCTATTGGCTCGTGCATCCCTCCAACCCGCTCCCAGCGCGCGTGACCGTCAACCGCTTTTGGCAGTCGATATTTGGAATCGGACTGGTCAAGACAGCTGAAGATTTCGGCTCGCAGGGAGAGTGGCCTAGCCATCCGGATTTGCTCGATTGGCTGGCGACCGAATTTATCCGCACCGGCTGGGACATCAAGGCCATCCATCGGTTGATCGTGACCAGCGCGACTTACAGGCAAAGTTCTCGGGTCAGCAAAGAGTTGTTGCAGAAAGACCCGGACAATCGGTTGCTGGCACGCGGCCCGCGGTTTCGCCTGCCGGCGGAGATGATCCGCGATCAGGCCTTGTTCGCCTCCGGTTTGCTCTTCGAACGGATCGGCGGGCCGTCGGTCAAGCCGTATCAGCCGGAAGGCCTGTGGAGAGAAATCGCCACGCTCGGAGAATACCAGCATGATCGCGGACCAAATCTGTACCGCCGAAGCCTATACACGTTCTGGAAACGAACCGTACCGCCGCCGTCCATGATGATGTTCGATGCTGCCGGGCGGGAAATGTGTTGCGTCCGCGAGGCTCGTACCAATACCGCGTTGCAGGCCCTTGGCTTGCTCAATGACGTTACCTACTTGGAAGCGGCGCGGGTGTTGGCTCAACGTGCCATGAAAGAGGCCGGGGCATCGCCTGAAGAATGCATCACCCGAATGTTTCGACTGGCGACAGCACGCAAGCCGAATGCTGTGGAACTGAAGATTCTTGCGGCCGGCTGGCAGCGGCATCGTGAAGAATACGCCCAGAACGTGAAGGCCGCCGAAAAGTTCGTCCGTGTCGGTGAGGCGCCCGTTCCGGCAAACAGCAACGTGGTCGACCTGGCCTCTTACACTGCTATCGCCAGTTTGATCCTTAACCTGGATGAGACTATTTCAAAGGAATGACTTCTGGAGAATTACAGCCTTTCCGAAAATCCTCCGGCAAGCAGCATAAGGCTGCGAACGAAGAGGGTTTCGCGTAGCTTGTTCGTTCTCGACGCGTCCGTGTTCCCGCACTGTGGAGACCTTCATGGCAACAACAACGTTTCAGTTCGATCCATCCGCACTGGCCAAATACGGCAGGCTGACAATGGTGGCTCGTTCGGTGGTCGAAGGGTTTTTGACGGGCGTACATAAGAGTCCATACAAGGGATTCAGTGTCGAATTTGCCGAACATCGCCAGTATTACCCTGGAGACGAGATTCGCCACATCGACTGGCGCGTTTATGGCAAGACCGATCGCTACTACATCAAAGAGTTCGAGGAAGAAACCAACCTGAAGGCGCATTTATTGGTGGATGCTTCCGGCAGCATGGCCTATCGAGGCCAGCACATCAGCAAATTTCAATACGCCCAGTACATCGCCGGCTCACTGGCTTATTTGATGCTTCACCAACTGGATGCCGTCGGTTTGATCACGCATGACACTAAAGTGCGGCAAATGGTGCGGCCACGCGCCAACGCCAAACATCTCATGAACCTGCTGCATTTGCTGGAACAGACCGAGCCAGGCGGTGAAACGAGCATGGCCCCCATCTGGCACGAGCTCGCTGGTCAGATCAAACGCCGAGGCCTGATTATCATTCTGTCCGACTGTTTCGACAATCTTCCGGCTTTATTGCGAGCACTCAGGCATTTCCGCTTCCGCCGCCATGAGGTGATCCTTTTTCACATCCTCGCGCCCGAAGAAATCGAATTCCCCTTTCGCAAATGGACGCAATTCCGCAACCTCGAAAACAGCGACCACAAACTCCTTGTCGATCCGCAGCAATTGCGCAAAGAATACTTGAAAAACTTCAATGCCTATTGCGCGGAGTTGCGGCAAAAGGTCGGCCAGATGCAAATCGACTACCACTTGTTGCGCACCGACGAACCGGTCGACCGCGCCTTGGGCATCTACCTGACCAAAAGACAAAGACAGCGGCAGCGATAGTTTCAAGTGGAGCACAAGGGTGAAAGTTTCGTTGATGGTCACATGCCTGGGGGACGCCTTGTTTCCCGATGTGGGGGTGGCAACTGTGAAGTTGCTCCGCCGACTCGGAGTGGAGGTCGATTTCCCGCAAGCTCAAACCTGTTGCGGCCAGCCTCATTTCAACAGCGGGTTTCATGGCGATGCCCGCCAGCTTGCCAGGCACACGATCCAGACATTCATGCATTCGGATTGCGTCGTCGTCCCCTCTGGTTCTTGTGCCGCCATGGTCAAACTCGAATATCCGGAACTTTTTTCCGACGACTTGATCTGGCATGGCCGGGCCGAGGATCTCGCCCACAAAACTTTCGAGCTGTCCGAGTTTCTAGTGCACCAACTCAAAGTCGACGACGTGGGCGCCCGTTTCCCTGGCAGAGTGACCTACCACATGGCTTGCCATTTGCGAGGTCTTGGCATCGGTTCCGAACCGGTGCAACTCTTGCAGCGTGTTCGCGATTTGGAATACGTTCCTCTGGAACGACATGATGAATGTTGCGGATTCGGGGGATCCTTTTCCGTACGCTATCCTCAGATCTCTGGAGCGATGGTGCGCGACAAGACGGCTTTGATCGAACAGACAGGTGCCGACGCCGTGGTGGCGACCGACGCCGGTTGCCTGATGAATATCGCCGGCTGCCTCAGGCGTCGAGGCAGCCCAATCCGGGCCCTCCACTTGGCGCAGGTTCTTGCACAAACTTGAACCCTGAGCCTCATTCCGTTTTGTGGGACTTTAACAGCGAGCGAATCACACCATTCGCCACAGACATTTGTTGACGTTTTTGCGGGAGATGCGATGAAACTGGAAGGCAAGACGGCATTGATCACTGGTGGCGGCAGCGGAATCGGTCTGGCGACGGCCCGGCTATTTCTCGAACAAGGGGCACGCGTCGCCATTTCCGGCAGAAATCCCGACCGCTTGAAGCAAGCCGCCGATTCGCTCGCCGCCGGCGATCGACTCATGTACCATCCGGCCGACGTAGCCGACGTCGAACAGGTCCGCCAGCTAGTGAAACAAGTGCAAAGCAGGCTGGGCGACATTCACATACTTGTCAACAACGCGGGCATCAACGTCAAGAACCGCGCTGTGCGCGATTTGACACCCGACAGTTGGCGGCAACAAATCGATACCAACCTCAATGGCGCTTTTTATTGCGTCCACGAGGTGCTTCCCGGCATGCTGGCTCGCTCCGAAGGGATCATCGTCAACATCAATTCGGTTTCCGGTCTGCGCTCTGGCCCGTTGGGAGGGATCGCCTATAACGCTTCGAAGTTCGGCATGCGCGCCATGGCCATTTGCCTCGCCGAAGAAGTCCGCGACGCCGGCATCCGTGTCAGTACGATCTTTCCTGGCGAGGTCGATACGCCGATCCTGGAAAACCGACCCAATCCGGTCAGCGAAGAACATCGCCGCCGAATTCTTCGCTCCGAAGACGTCGCCCAAGCTGTGCTTTTCGTCGTCACCATGCCAGCGCACGTTTCGATTCCGGAATTGGTTATCAAGCCGACCTCCCAGGCGTTTATTTGATACGACGATCAACAGGGCAGAGACAGATGTGGCCGCGGGCATGTTTAGCGATTGACAGGTGCCAGCCAGGTGTGACAATGCCTTCGACGGGGGCACAGTCTGCGTGACCGCGGCAGACCCGAGGTAGCGTCTTTTTCATTGAACAGCAGGCCGACCAAACAAGGTTCTTTTCCACCGGAAGACCCATGGACCGATCGCGACGTGCTCAAATTGCTCAAGAAACCGTGCAAATTCTGGAAGCTGGCCGCTACCAGACCGCCTCAGGCAAGAATGTCGCAATTTGCGATCTGATCGAGCGGGCCAGGCAGGGGACTGTCTCTTATCCACCTGATTGCGATGTTCCCATGCCAACGCCGACGAAACGAAAGACGCCGATCGAAGTCGTCAACACGACCACGCTGTCAGCGGCGAGGCGTGTGGTCGAGGAAGGATTCGTCCCAGCGGTGTTGAATTTCGCTTCGGCGAAGCATCCTGGAGGTGGTTTCCTGAGTGGCGCCCAAGCCCAGGAAGAATCGCTGGCACGGGCGTCTGCGCTATATGCTTGCCTCGTCGGCAACGAGATGTACGACTATCACCGACGTCAGCGGGATCCGATGTACACGAACTACGTCATTTATTCTCCGGATGTGCCGGTGTTTCGGGATGATGAGGGGCAACTTTTGAGCGAACCTTATTGCGTTGCCTTTTTGACGGCCCCCGCGGTTAATGCAACTGAAGTGTTCCGCCAAGGCACGGCCGATCAGGAAATGATCGCGGCGGAAATGAAACGCCGAATTGACAAAGTGCTTGCCATCGCCGCCAAACACGGCCATGTCGCCCTCGTTTTGGGTGCCTGGGGTTGCGGAGTTTTCGGCAACGACCCGGAAACGATTGCAGAGCTATTCGCTCGTGCTTTTCACAACGAGTTCAGCGGCGTGTTCGAGCGGGTGGTGTTTGCCATCCTGGACCGCAGCTCCAACAAACAGATCATTGGGCCGTTTGAACGTCACCTGGCATCGTAAGCAATCCAACAGCCCGGTCCCCGGACCGGGCTGTTGGGAAACGGATGCGTTGGTTGTTCACTTCGCTGCCTTGACGCCGTTTTTCAATATTCCGACGCCCTCGAGTTCCACTTCCACAATGTCGCCCGGTTTGATGGCGGCAGTTTCGCCCGGCGTTCCGGTGAAGATCAAATCGCCGGGATTGAGAGTAATGTGCTGGCTGATAAAGCTCACGGTGGTAGCGACATCGTGAATCAAGTCTTTGGTGCTCTGTTTTTGCACGACTTTACCGTTGAGTCGGAGTTGCAAAAGGAGGTTGTCGTAGTCGATGCCGGAAACGATAAAGGGACCACAAGGTCCGAAAGTATCGGAGCCTTTGGCGCGCCACCACTGGATATCGTTTTTCTGCCAGTCGCGGGCACTAACGTCGTTGCCGCAGGTAACGCCGAAGACATATTCCAGCGCTTTCGATTTGGGAACGTTTTTGGCCCGCTTGCCGATGACGATCACCATTTCTGCTTCATAGTGGACTTCGTTCGTGCCTTTCGGAATGACGATGTCTTCGCCGCTGGCGATCAAACAGGAAGGGGTTTTGAAAAAAGGCTGGGGAATTTTGAATTTTTCGGGTATTTTTGCGTCTTTGAGATGGCTTTTGTAGTTGCCTGCCATGGCCAGGACTTGCGTGGGTTGCGTGGGCGGCAGCAATTTCACTTTGCCAAGGGGAAAAACTTCTTCGGTCTTGGTCCACTTCCCGAACAAATTGCCCTCGATCCGGCGAACGTTATCTCCTTCGACGATGCCATACGAGACTTTTTTTCCGACGCGAAACCGTGCGTATTTGACCGGGGATTTCTTTTCCTGGGCGACAAGATTCGGTGCCGCTGCCAGAGTTGCCAGGCAGGCCAAAACCAAGGCGGTGAAACTCGATTGTATGCGCATATGTTCCTCCCAATGGCGCCCGGAATGGTCGCTCGTCGGGGCGAAACGAGGCCAGAACCAGGAGCAGAAGCCCGTATGAAATCCAAGGTGACAATGTAAGCAAAAATTTCCTGGCCTGCAACGAACAAAGCCACAACGCCGGGGTTGCAATGAGAAACCAATTTAATGCAGATGACAGATTCGCAAAAGTGTCGAAGGCGGAATCGACATTGATTTTGACATTAAACTCGTCGGCAACCAAAAATGCAATAAGCGCTTATTGCCGTGTCACGCTACCTGGGTGTTGGTTTGTCGGGGCGGAAAGCGACAGACAGGAAAAAGAGGGATGTGCGATTTTCCTTGACACCTTCTTCGGCGTCACATACGCTTCGGCAAATCGTCCACGTCCGTTTCCAGGAAAGGAACGCCGCCATGTCGCTCATTCGCCGCCTTTTTGTGTCTTTTAAGAGTTATTTAGGGGGGGGGGTAACACGCAGCGTGCGGCAGCGGGGCCGAAGCGGCATGCTCCTCCGTTGAAAATTGAAGCCCTCGAACCCCGTGACTGCCCCTCCGTCTTTTACGTCTCTGCCTCGTTGGGAGACGATACTGCCAGCGGTCTGAATCCGGGTGATCCGGTGCGTACGATTCAGCGAGCCGTCGACTTGGCCGATCTTGCCCAGGACGGCGCCGATGTCATCAACGTCCAGGCGGGGTTGTATAATCAGCCCGGCGTCGATCTCGGCATTTCCGTCCCGGACAGTCCGAACATTGACGCCCTCGCCATTCTCGGCGGCTTCGATGCGGCCTTTCAAACCCGCGACCCGCTTTTGACCCCTTCCGTTTTTGTGCCGCAGACGCCGGGCAGCAACGTCATTCAGGACGTGGATGTTCGCGATTTCGGTGTCACCATCGACGGGCTGCAATTCGTCTTCGACGGCCTGATCGGAGATGGTGGCAGCCGATCGAGTGGTGGCATCTTCTCCCGCGCCGCCGGCCTGACCCTCAGCAATAATGTCATCGAAATCGGCAAAAGCGTCGGCGGGCAGCGCTCGGCCGGCTACCAGAGCGTTTTTCGGCACCGACCGGACCGGCCTGACGATCATCGGCAACACCTTCATCGCCCAAGCCGGCGACCCGGCCCAATTCAGCGATGCCTCGACCGGCATCTTTCTCAATCCGGGCAATTCGGCCAACGTCACCATTGCCGGGAACACGTTCACCGGTAACTTGCTCGGTTCAGCCATCATTATCGACAGTAACGGCGAAGCGGCCATCGACGGCAACGTGCTGCAACGCACCGGCAGCGTCGGTTCCTTCTTCCCGCTGATCGCGCTCCGGGCGCGAAACGATGCGACGCCGTTGGCTAACGTCTCGATCACCAACAACGTTCTCGACGGCCAAGGGCGGGGCGCCGGGATTCAAGTAGGCGACGTCGCCTCGGCGACGCAGGAAGTCACGGGTATCGCTGTTTCTGGCAACACGATCGCCAACACCCAGGTCGGCATCGCCTTCGGCCCGTTTGCAGCGCAGAGCAACTCGATCAGTGCCAGCGTGTCGAACACCGCTTTCAACAACAACGGCCTGGGCGTCTTCCTCAGCCCCAAGATTGCCGCCGGCGGCAACATTGTCCTCGATTCGCTGACTATCGACGGCGCGGGGGATGCGGCGGGAGGCTTCGGCATCCTGGCTCTCGACGGCAGTGCCTTCACCTTGACCAACAGCCAGATCGCCAACAACCAGACCGGCGTTGAGATCACCAACGCCACGGCCACGATGTCCGGCGTCACCGTGGACGACCCGTTCAATTTGACGGGGACGTTGAACGTAACCGCGGGCGGGGCAATGGAGTTGAGGGAGGGGGGCGAATTTGCGGGTGAGGTGAATACGTCACTTGCTGGTGTTCTGAGTTTTGTAAACGGCCAGTTTGTTTTGAACGACGGGATTACCTTCGATGGTCTTGGCGAAGTGAATGTTGGCGGTGGTCAGCCCAACGAGGCCGGCAGCATTACAATTCCGGCGGGTAGCGTCGAGACAAAACATAAGTGGAATCTGAAGAAAGGTGGTACGGTTGACGGTGCAGGAACCTTGTCTATTGACAAGGAGTTGAACTGGACCGGCGGCACGATGGTCGGAGCGGGTTCGACACGATTTATGCCGGGCGCGACGTTGAGTTTTGTCGGGGCTGACGATAAAGTCCTCGATCGGCGAACACTCGAGCTTTTCAGTTCAGAAAACAATACAACTTTGACCGTGTGGAATGATGGTAATATCGTATTGAAGAATAATGCGGTAATTCGGAATGGGATTGATTCGCTATTCCTTGCCCTGAGTGATAAGTCCCTTGAAGGTGGGCCGTTTGGCCTGTTTGAAAACGAAGGAACATTCCGAAAAGCAGGGTCGTTTGGAACCACCTTTGTGAAAGTGAGCTTCAACAATCGCGGGATGCCAGGTGCGAATGGTGTAGTTGAAGTCCACTCTGGCGTATTGGAATTCCAGGGGAATGGCGACCAATCGGCCCCATTTACAACTTTCGCTGACACTCAGATACGTTTCATTCAGCCGATTCCTTTCCTCCTGCTCCCTATTCCCATCGTTGTTACCCAAACATGGCGCGACGGAACGGAATTCCTTGGTGCTGGTTCAGTGTTCGTCCAGCAAAGGGTGTTAATTCCAGATAATGTCACGGTGAAAAATGCCGTCAACTTCGAATTGTCGAACCTTAATGTTGGAGGGCAAAAATCGGTTTTATCCGGAACTGCTGGCCTCTTCCGAGGGGTATTTCAGAATAGTGGCGTTTTTCTGTGGAGCGGCGGCACGATCCAGGGATTACTCTTTGAAAACTTGAACGAAGTCTTGTTGACGGGAGCGCCTGTGAAGACCGTGGACAGTTCGGTACTATTCAACTTTCCTATTGGAACGATTAGATGGACGGGAACCGGAGACCTCATCTTTGATAATTCTCTTGGCACCGAGTCGCTCCTGTTTAATAGAGGAATCGTTGATATAAAAAATAATCAGACAATTGTAAACAACGGTCGCCGTGGACGATTTGGGTCGAAGTTCTTTAATGTTGGGACTGTCAAAAAAACCGCCGGCGCCGGGCGAACGGTAATCGAAGTGTTTTTTGAAAACCAAGGGATAACGGTTCGCCCGGGGAGCAATTTCAGGTATGCCGGCGGCTTTCGGAATGCTCCAGGCGGCTTGCCATAGGGCGCACAACGAGGTCGGGCCAATGAATCACAAACATTTCGCGGCAAACTGTTTGTTCCTTCTTGCAGTCTTCAACGCCAGCCCCGCGTGCGCACACACAATTGGCTGGCCGTTTCTCGGCTTCGAGAACTTTTTCTCAGGCCAAAAAGAAATCCGCCAGGTTCTGGAAAGCAACTGGAAGCAAACGACCACCGTTGGCGGTGAGAGAATCGAAACCCAACTGGCGCAACTTATGGTCATTCGTTGGCAGCCGCTCGGCTTCAATCATATCAAAGGCGTTTGGAGAGTGAGGCAGACAATTGAACGCCTACGTTTGTCCTACGGCATTGGCGGGTGTTTCCAAGTGTTTGATTCCGCCGACACCGACAAACGGCCTGGTCTCTCTGCACTTCTCGCTCAATTGACGCAGTTTGAGCTTATTCTCGAGTTCGACCCAGATCTAAAACTCGCTTCTGTCCAGGGCCGGGAGGAGTTTCTCGAGGCGATCGACCGCGAGAAAGAGTTTTTGCGAGCGTGCGGAAAAGAGCTTGTTTCTCAAGCCGTGTTGCGCGATGTATGCCGGCCCGCATTTTCATTTGTCCGCGCCGGCAGACTGAAAGCAAAGGAAACCCGTGCTCTCGCCTCCAAAAGTTACTTCGGAGCGCTTCTTGGAGATTGCTCCTTAACAGTGAAATTCCACGTCGAAAAAGCGACCGATCATCTTGCTCACATCCGCGTCAATGTGGAAGAAATCGAAAAGGATATGCGAAAAAGAGAGCTTCTTTTGTCTCGCCCGCCTCGCCACTCCTACGGCACGGGGACGATCCTTTACGACCAGAACCAGCAAGCCGTGCGCGAAGCCGATGTGCGCATTCATCTCGAAGGAAAACACCGCTTTTCAGCCGGCAACGGGATCGACTGGTTATTCTTTCAGATCGACCGGCGGACTAAAGTGAAGGTAACAGTGTTGACGAAGTGACGAGTGGTAGTGATCTCGGCAACGGCTTGTTCCTCCCGAAAGGGTGTCAAAAACAAACGGAGGCCAAGAATCAGTCGAAAACGCGGGCACGCGCATACCCTGATCGCGGCAATCGATTATCAACCAAGGTGACAATGTAAGCGAAAATTTCCTGGCCTGCAACGAACAATGCCGCCAATTGGTGATTCAGCGATTCCCGCTTGGAACTTCCGCTCAACCGCGATATACCTTCCGTTATGAATATCTTGATTTCCGCGGAGCGCATTCAAGAACGCGTGCGGACGATGGCGGCGGAAATATCTGCAGACTACCGCGATCGCCCGCTGACGATCCTTGGTGTTTTGACCGGCAGCCTGATGTTTCTCGCGGACCTGGTTCGGCATCTCGATCTGCCGATTCGCATTGGCCTGGTGCAAGCATCGAGTTATCGTGGCGCAGCGACAACGCCCGGGGAGCTGCGAATCCATCCGGAATTGCTGCCTGATGTTCGCAACCGGCACGTGCTTTTGCTCGATGACATTCTGGATACGGGTCGAACGTTATCGCGTCTTGCGGAACACTTGCGCAGCCTGGAAGTAGCCTCGTTGCGGATTGCTGTGCTCTGCCGGAAAATCGGCCGCCAAGAAGTTCCTCTTGAACCCGACTATCAAGGTTTTGAGATTCCAAATGAATTCGTGGTGGGCTATGGTTTGGATTACAACGACGAGTACCGGCACTTGCCGTTCGTGGCGGTTTTGCCGCAAATAGAAAGCACCCAGGACTAGCGGGCGCCGTTGCTCTCCCCACGATGACCAGGGCACGCTTTCAAAGTTGGAGCTTACGGGAAGCCTATGTCAGCCGATGATATCAAGCAGCGGGCCGAACAGTTTCGGCAGGCCTATCAGCGAGTTTACGATGAAATCGCCAAGGTCATTGTCGGTCATAGTGACATCATCCACGGAGTCTTGACTTGTTTGTTTGTCGGCGGCCACGCCTTGCTCGAAGGCGTCCCTGGACTGGGCAAGACCTTGCTGGTCCGGACCCTCAGTGAAGCGCTCGATCTGAAGTTCAATCGCATCCAGTTCACTCCGGATTTGATGCCTGCCGACATCATGGGCACGAACATCATTACCGAAACTCCGGACGGCAAGCGCGTCTTCAGCTTCCAGAAAGGCCCGCTTTTCGCACAGATCGTGCTCGCCGACGAAATCAACCGGGCCACGCCGAAAACCCAGTCGGCTCTGCTCGAAGCCATGCAGGAACATAGCGTCACTGTCGGCGGTCAAATCCACCGCCTGGAGGAGCCATTCTTTGTCATGGCCACGCAAAATCCGATCGAGCAGGAAGGAACCTATCCATTGCCAGAAGCCCAGCTCGACCGTTTCTTGTTCAAACTCATCGTCAACTACTCCGGCCGGGAAGAGTTGGCCACCATTCTCGAAAGAACGACACGCGGCGAATCCCCGCACGCGGCGAAAGTCATGGACGGATCGGCCATCCAGACCTGGCAACAACTGGTTCGAGAGGTCATCGTCGCGGCGCCGGTCCAGGATTACGCCATTCGCCTGGTCCTCGCGACTCATCCAGAGGGAGAATTCGCCACACCCGAAACGAACCGTTATATTCGTTTCGGTTCCAGCCCGCGCGGCGCCCAAGCGTTGATCCTCGGCGGCAAAGTCCGTGCTCTCCTCGAAGGGAGATACAACGTCAGCTTCGAAGATATTCGCCGCGTCTACCTGCCTGCGATGCGGCATCGCATCCTTCTCAACTTCGAAGCTCAGGCCGAGAATATCTCTCCTGACTCGGTCCTGGCACAGATTCTCAACGAAGTCAAAGAACAATTGGCATAACGCAATCCTGTCGCGGTCGGATGAACGAAGGGAGATGCAGCCAATGACTCGAACCAGGGACGGTGTCGTGAGCAAACCCGTTGTCGACCGAAAACAGGCCGTTCCAGCCATCCTCGCCGGTGGCAGGGGAATGCGTTTGCGTTCCGTCGTTGCCGACCGACCCAAGGTGCTGGCCACTGTCGAGGGCAGACCGTTCTTGACTTTTTTGTTGGACCAGCTGATTGATGCGGGGTTTTCCCAGGCAATCCTTTTGACTGGCTACCAGGCTGACCAGGTTCACTTCGTGATTGGGGAGGCGTACCGTAGCTTACGGCTGATCCATTCGCCAGAACCCGAAGCGCTCGGAACCGGCGGCGCTGTCGTCCATGCCTTGGCTCATTTCACCGAGGAACATGTCCTCCTCTTGAACGGGGACTCGTATTGTCATGTGGACCTCGACGCGTTTTTCGCCTGGCATCAGAGTCGCGGTGCGGATCTTTCGCTGGTTTTGACCCATGTGGACGACACTTCGCGTTACGGACGGGTTGACATTGGCGCAGATGAAACCATCCTTCGTTTCGACGAAAAACGACGCGACGCCGGCCCCGGATGGATCAACGCAGGTATCTACTTGATTCGGCGTCGACTCCTGGAACGTTTGCCTCAGACGCGATTATCGCTGGAAAAGGATTTGCTTCCCGGCTGGCTGGCCGGCGGCAAGGTCGTTGCAGGCTTTCGCTGCGGCGGCTGCTTTCTCGATATTGGCACCCCCGAGTCGTATGCCGCCGCCAGCGACTTTTTCCGCCAGCTGGGCTAACATGCGGTCAATTCGGCGAAGTCAGCAGGCAGCGGATCTGGCGAGTCGATGACGCCGCCGGCGCCGGTAGAGGGGCTTTCAGCATATTGGCGATAGGCATCGATGACCTCGTGCATCGGTCCTACCATTTGCACTCTGCCTTGGGATAACCACACGCCGGTTTCGCACAATTCGGCAAGGGTGCCGAGATCATGGCTGACGATCACGATGATTTTTGCCCGTGACATCAGGCTTTTCATTCGTTCTTCGGCTTTTCGACGAAAGGCCAAATCGCCGGCGCCAAGCACTTCGTCGATAAGCAGGATGTCAGGATCGACGGCGGTGGCGATGGAGAACCCCAAGCGGACAAGCATGCCAGCGGAATAATAGCGGACGGGAATGTCCAGGAAACGACCGAGTTCGCTGAACTCGGCGATTTCCGGCAGTTTCTGGCGGATGCTCTTGGGCGTTTCGCCTTGCAAGTAACCCCGATAAATGATGTTCTGCCGACCAGAAGCTTCCATTTCGAAGCCCAGGTTGAGTTCGAAAAGGGAGCTGATCTTGCCGTGGACGACGCGGCGTCCTCGATTCGGCCAGTAGACGCCTGCAATCAGGCGAAGCAGCGTGCTCTTGCCGGCGCCATTGCCGCCGATGATGCCGACACGTTGCCCCTCTTCGAAGCGGAGGCTAACGTCACGTAGCGCCCGGACTTTGAGAAGGGGATTGCGCGATTGCCGAAACATGCCGCGCAACAAGTACTCCTTCAAAGTGATTTGATACTGCTCACGAACTCGAAAAGTCAGGCTGACATGATCCAGCTCGATGCGACACATTGGCAACTCTCCTTACCGGACGGGATAGGCCTGGCTGGGCGTTTTCGCTTACAGATAAAGGATGACCTTGCGCTGCAAACGTCCCAAAAGGGGAACGGCGACGGCTGTAACCGCAACGGTACAGCCCAATGCTATCGCGTACGCCCGCCACGAGGGCAAGGCGCCTAACAGCGGCTCGCGAAGGATTCGCAAAAAGTACGTCAGCGGATTGTATTTGACGAAAACAGCGAGATGCGACCGCACCAGAATTTCAGAGGGATAAAGGATAGGCGTCAAGTAGAAGAGGATCTGAAAGGCAATGTCAGTGATATGTTGTACATCCCGAAAGATCGTATTGATATAGCCGGCCAAAACTGCCATGGACCAGCCAAAGACCAACAGGATCGACAGACCGATGGCGACCATCGGCAACGTCGCCAGATTATGAAAGCCTTGTAAACTCCAGGTCAGCACCAGAACGACTGCCAAAGCGATGAGGAGATGGATCAACCCGCCCAAGACAGCTCGCAGCGGATAGATGGCGATTGGCGCCGGGTGCTGGCGAATGTAGCCTTCAGCTTCGACAAAGCATTGGCAGCCTCGCCCGACGGTTCCCGTAATGAATCCCCACCACGACAAGCCGCACATCAAAAACGGCAAGTAGGTACGGACCGGGACGTTGAAAATTTTGTAAAAGGCGACGCACAAGACAGCGGTCGTGCAGATAGGATGGAGCAAAGACCAGCCGACTCCGAGAACCGACCGGCGATAACGTGCCCGCAAATCCATTTGCACCAGCGACAGCCAAAAATGACGGTGTTGCCAGACATCCGTGACGTAGGCAGTCACACCCACACGCCTCCTTGCATGCTCTTCGGATCACCTGGGAATTTCCCGCAAACCGTGAGAGTTGCGTCAACTTCGAAGTGAAATTCCGCATCTGATTCCAACACTGACGCTATGGTGCTAAAAGCGATTCAACCTGTCAATGCGGATGCGAACGCGATTTGTCGGAATGCAGTGTGGACAACCGTAGCAGAAGAACAGACGGTCATTGGCCTTGCGCGAACAAAAGCCCGCGGACTCGGCCCGCGGGCTGCGGAGAAAACGATCATTCCTGTCAACGCCGCGATAAATCCATTTCTAAATCGGATAAATTGACCTCGCGGTCTTCCAAGTCGTCGGAGACTTTTTCCCAGTCCGCTTCATTCCGGTATTCCCAGTCGGGATTCTGCTCCATTTCGCGCTGGCAATTGACGCAGGTCGTGCTGTACGGAAGGGCGTTGAGTCGGGCCACAGGTATCCGTTTCTGGCAAATCTCACAGAGGCCGTAAACTCCCTGTTCAATCCGTGCCAAAGCCCTTTCGATCTGGTGCAGTTCCCTCGCTTCAAGCTGGGCCAGTTGGGAAGAAACCTCATCATTTCCGGCATCAAAAGCGGCGTCAGCCGGATCTCCCCCCGCAAGATGACGTCGTTTCGACGTGCCCAAGTCTTCCAACTCGCTGGCCAGTGCCTTTCTCAAGGCCTCAGCACGCGCAAGAAGAGACTTGTGCAGCCGCAGAATTGCATCTCGTCTCGCCATGGCTAGTTCCCCTTTGCAAGTGTCTTCTCTGTCGCAATTGGCAATTGGCGAGCAGAGTTGATCAATCGCCTCTGCCGCACTACTCATTACTAATAATACGCAAATGCTATGCCGGTTTTTACTGTCGCCGCTCGTTTTTGCAAGCTCTTAATCAGCAACAAGTTGCAAAATGTCAAGCCCGTCTAGCCCCACCTCTTCTCGGACGAATGCATCGTTTTCCTACAGATCGAGGTGTCAAAAACGGACTTTAAGACCGGCATCAAAGTATATACGACGAGTCCAGGCAAGATGGTTGCATTTCCGCAAAACTTTAAAAATTTTTTGGCGGATCGCCGCACAACCGCACCCGCCAGGGTTTGACCGAATTGGTTTGTTCGATCTTGACGCCGTCCACGATTCGGCTTGTTCCAATTGGGCAGGTCGGGCATATCCATCGTGTGCAAACCGGAATCGATCCGAGGAGCGAAACATGTTCATTTGGATAGCTTCGTATCCCCGTTCGGGGAATACCTTTTTCCGTATCTTGCTGTACCGTTTCTTTGGCATCCAATCCTATTCGATGGAGCGATCGCGCTCGCTCAACAAGTGGCCTGATTATCTTCGGTTTTCAAAAGTAGCGGACCAAACCGTCGAGGAAATGGCTCAAGACGCCGACATGCACTGGCAAAAGACCCATTACCTGGCGGGAACGGACGACTATCCGGCGGTTTACATCGTGCGGGACGGACGGGATGCCGTCGTCTCTTATGCCTGGTTCGCCCTCGACTACCGTGGTGTCGATTTCACAAAAGTGGACGCAAGCGTGTTTGAAAAAGCCCTGGCCGATGTGATTGGCGAACGCGAGCCATTCGGAACCTGGAGCGACAATGTCCGATCCTGGCTATGGCGGCCGAAAACGGTGATCGTCCGTTACGAAGACCTCGTAGCGCGACCGAAGGCCGTCATGGCAGAAGTCGGCAAACAATTTGGCCTGTCCTTTGTCGACGATGCGATCGAGTCGCCTTCCTTTGCGGAGTTGCAGCAGCTCCGCCCGAAGTTCTTTCGTCGAGGTGTGGTCGGAAGTTGGCGGGACGAAATGCCTGACTATCTGCACGAACGGTTCTGGCAACTGTACGGCGATATGATGCGTGAACTTGGCTATGGCGTTGATGATGCGCTCGCTGCGAATGGCAGGAGACTGCTTCAGCCATCGTGTTGACTGGAATAATGACGAACGCTCGGTTGTCAGCTGCCGATAGGAGGTGTCGCACGCCAACAACGGTTCGAGCTGGAAAGAATGGTCGATGACGCAAGTGCAAGAAGGTTTTGGAAGTTGCGGCAGATTCGCAATAATTTTCTGGCAACGGAGCGACCGCTTGGCATAATACCAACCGTGTGGTGGCACCTGTCGCAGGACGCTCGGCCCATGCATGAGGCGCGGGTCCGGCGGCATGATGTGCCGGGGTGTTTCCAGCACTGAGTTCCGAAAGGAGAAGGTGTGAAGTAAACGGTGTCAGCAGGGAGTCGGAGCCTCGCTTGGGACGGACGATAAGCAAGGCTCAACCTTCTGCTCAAGGGACTCCCGGAGAGTTACTCTCCAACGGTTGTCGCTGGCTGTTGGTGACGGTTCTGTTCCATCGAGGGACAAGAGAGGTCACTCGGAGATCGCAACCAGCACGACCGTCGAGCGAGGTGTGGGAAGCCTCGCCGCTGATCCGACCAGCCGGCGCAGCCGTCCCTACACGCCGGCTGAACGGATCTTTTTCAACTCTTTCGCCTGCTATGGCGGTTGACAACGTCGACCAGAACGGCCATGTCGAAAGGCTTGTGGAGATACTCATCCACACCAAGCGATTCTGCATACAATCGGTGGCGATCAACCTCATTGGCCGTAATCATGACGACAGCAGGAGGTCGGCGCCGCGCCTTCAGCTTCTCCACGACCAACAAGCCGCTTTTCTGGGGCATCATCATATCGCAGACGATCACAGCTGGCGCTTCGGTCTCGGCCAGGGCCAGACCACGATTGCCATCCGTGGCTGTCAGGACGCGAAATCCCTCCCTTTCCAGCACGGTTTGCATCGCGCTGAGAATCTCTTCGTCGTCATCAATCAATAAAACTGTCGTCAAGGAAGACATGGTTGCGCGTTTTGACAGTGGACGGGACTTTCATACGATGATAAGTTTCCCGACCGCAATGCACAACAGGAATCGACGTGAATGGCCCGAGACAATGGCGCATGCCAGCCGAATGGGAACGTCATGAGGCGACCTGGATTGCCTGGCCTCACAACCGCCGTGACTGGCCGGGCAAATTCGCCCCGATCCCGTGGATTTACGCAGAGATCGTCCGTGTTCTGTCGCGTTTCGAAAACGTTTTCATTCTCGTCAACAATGCCAAAGGCGAAAACCAGGCTCGCGAGATACTGGAGCTTTGCGATGTGAACTGGCGCAACATCTCGTTTTATTCCTTTGCCACCAATCGCGTTTGGACGCGCGATTACGGTCCGATTTTCGTCAAGGACGATTCTGGAACGGTTGCCGTCACCGACTGGAAGTTCACTGCCTGGGCCAAGTACTCGGACTGGAAACGCGACAATCGCATTCCCAGCCGCATTGCTCGACAACTCCATTTGCCGCATATCGTGCCGCGCCTGGGGAAAAGGCACGTCGTTTTGGAGGGAGGAGCCATCGATGTCAACGGCGAGGGGCTGCTCCTGGCAACGGAAGAATGCCTGTTAAGCGACATCCAGCCGCGAAACCCCGCGATGAGCCGCCACGATTATGAACAGGTCTTCGCGCGTTACCTGGGCGTGCAACGCGTTTTCTGGCTTGGAAAAGGCATTGTTGGCGATGACACGCATGGTCATGTCGATGATCTGGCCAGATTTGTCAACAGGAAGACCGTCGTCGCTGTGGTCGAACACAACGCTTCGGATGAAAACTATGAGGCGTTGAAGGAAAACTGGGACCGGCTTCAAGATCTTCGCACACCGGCAGGTGAGAAAGTGGACACGGTCGCTCTCCCCATGCCAGCACCCGTGGTCTTCGCAGGCCAGCGGCTCCCGGCCAGCTATGCCAATTTCTATATCGCCAATGAGTGCGTCCTGGTCCCCACCTTCAACGATCCCAACGATCGGATCGCTTTGGGGACTTTGTCGGAAGTGTTTCCCGATCGCCAGGTCATCGGCATTCATTCGGTCGATCTAGTTTGGGGATTCGGCACGCTTCACTGCCTGACCCAGCAGCAACCTGTCTATGGCGTAACGAACCCCCATACCGCGTCCATCGCGACGGACGTTTGATCGTACCGAAACGGAGGCTAAAACCGGCTCTCCTTTACGGGCAACAAACCGGAATTCGGATCGTCGATTCGACAGGCACCATCTCGCAATAACGCTGCTTCTGGACGACTGTAACGGGTTTGCACTCCGGCACATAACGTCGGCATTCGATCTCCTTTTCGACCGGCTTCATTCGGCAGACCGCCACGGTCACTTCGCGTTTTTCCGGGACGTACTCGAAAACGGTCATTTTGACTTTTTTCACCGTGCAAACGGGCTTGCACACCGTGTAGACGCAGCCGGTGCAGGCGTCCTTGACTTTTTCCGCAACCAGGTGCCGACAAACAACGTCTTGTTCGATTTCTTTGGGGACTGCTTTCATGACACAGATTTGGCGTTTTTCGTGGTGGACTTCCGGCACCATGACGGTGACTTTCTTTTTTTCCACGACTTCCCGCCAGGTCTTCTGCATCACTGTGCAGGTGACTTCTTTTTCGCGCCAGACCGGCTTGTAGCAAACGACTTTTTTCTCAACCCATTTGACCGCCGTGCAACAGACGGGAACGCAGCAGCCAGCCGCCTGCACCTTCTGTACCCCACTCGCCAGAGAGACGGCCACGACGGCAGCAACCAACTCGGTACGCATGATTTCCCTCATCTCGCTGTAAATCTGGAAAAAGCTGGGAAAGTGTTAAAGTTTAGCGGTTCTGCTGGCTGGGGCAAATAAAAAACATACGCCAAGAGGAAAGCATGAAATTCAGGAGCCAAGGGACGAAGTTTGCTACCGGCGTCGCGTCTTGGATGACATCGGATGGAAATGAAGAGAAAAACCGCACCTTCCTCCTTGGCGAGGATACCCGAGTCGGGTGGAGGGAGTTGCGTATTGGTGATAGAGCAAGCAGCCTGTCGGTTCAGTCGGTGTAGCGAGCGACGATGCGAGCGATGGCGCGATAAGCTTTTCTTTCGTCGATGCCGAAATTCTCGGCAACGTCCGCAGCCGCTTCACGAACGGCTTCATATTCCACGATTTCCAGGGGTTGCCCGTTTTCTTCTGCTTCCGCGCGAAGACCTTCACTACTGAGGACGAGAACGGCACCGTGAATGGCGACGGCAGCACGCGACTCGGAGACTCCTCGCTGCGCCAACCAGGCATGTTGTTGTCGCAGCAGACAGTCGAAGTCGTTTGTGAATTCTTCTTCGCTGATCTGACCGGAGCGAAAACGTTTCAGCTGGCGGTTCAAGGGCCGCGCCAGACGCGGCAACACCAATTCAACAAGTTGTTTACCCATAGCTGTTACTCATTGTTCTCGAGCGGTTGGTAAAATGAAAGACGCAAATCCGCCCTTGCCGCTTTTTTCTGCTCCTTGCTTTTATTGTATAGCGTTTTTGAGGCGCGGGCAAAGATTGCAGATTCTATCGTCGCTCGCGTGGCTTTTCGTCGATGTTGGCCCGTCGGATGATCGTTTTTCACTACGGCCAAATGCCTCGTTCCATGGCGACATGGGCGATGCGCTGGATGGCAAGGACCAGCGCGGCTGTTCTCAGGTCGGCAGTGCCGCGCCTCTTCTTGTTCAATTCCGCCTGTTTGTCGATCACCGCGTCGGTCGCCCGCTCCATTTTGACTCGAAGTTTGCGGTTGACTTCGTCTTCGTCCCATTGCTGGTTTTCCAGGTTCTGCACCCACTCGAAGTAGCTGACACAGACGCCGCCGGAGTTGGCGAGAATATCCGGCAAGACGGGGATGTTACGGTCGAAAAGAATCTTGTCCGCTGACGGTGTCACTGGGCCGTTGGCAGCTTCCGCAACCAGCCGAGCTTTGACTTGAGCGGCATTTCCACGGTGGATCTGGTTTTCCATCGCCGCCGGGATCAGCACATCGCACGACAAGGCGAGCAATTCGTCGTTGCTGATGGTTCGGCAACCGGGTGTCTTGATCACCGAGCGCGTGTTGGCTTTTTGTTCGTTGACGGCGTCGAGGTCCAGCCCCTCCTCGCGGAGGACTCCTCCTTGGGAATCACTCACCGCGATGACGCGTGCCCCAGCTTTAGCGAAAAGTGCGGCAGCGTTGGCGCCGGCGTTGCCATAACCCTGCACCACGACCGACGCTCCATCCAGCTTCACCAATCCCGGGACGGCGCCCCTCGCCAGAGCGCGTTGGACCGCGTACAGGCAGCCTCGTGCTGTCGCCTCACGCCGACCCTGCGAACCTCCGATGTCCAGAGGCTTGCCGGTCACGACCGGCAAATTGTTGCGCCCCGGATGCATCATCGCATACGTGTCGTAAATCCAAGCCATCGTCAAGGCATCGGTGTACATGTCCGGCGCCGGGATATCCGTATGCGGCCCGATCAACTCGCCCAATTCCGAGATAAAGCGGCGCGTGATGCGCCGGCGTTCGTTTTCGCTGAGGACTTTGGTGTCGCAGGCCACGCCTCCTTTGGCACCGCCAAAAGGAACGTCGATGATCGCACATTTCCACGTCATCCACGTCGCCAAGGCGCGGACTTCGTCCATGTCGACTTTGGGATGATAGCGAATGCCGCCTTTGCCTGGCCCGCGAACGTAGTTGTGCAAAACCCGATATCCGACAAACATCTCGATGGCGCCGTTATCCCGTTGGATCGGGAATTCGACGATCGTTGTTCGCGCCGGTCGCTTGAGGAAATCGATCAAACCTCGGTCCAAATCAGGCAGGAAAGCTACCGCACGCTGGAATTGCTGGTCCGCGATATGATAAGGATTCAAGTCTTCCTGGTCGCTCGCGGGCCTGGTCTCTTTTTTCGTTGGCATGTTCTTCTCCACAAACGGCCCATCTGAGGCACCCTCATTGGTGATTCTACACATTGGCACCATCGTTTTCTGCACGAGCAAAACCAGCTGCCAGCAATTCATCATTGAAATGATGCAGCTGTGCGGTTTTTCGCTTTTACGCGAAATGAAGGGCAAACGGCGGTCGCCGACCTTTTCACTTTTTGCCAACGCTTAATGTGCCATCTATTCATTGGTTGCGTCGTCGGGAGAGATCTCGAGCGACAGATTTACAGTAGGCGCCACTGGGCGGCTTGCTAGAATTTCACCTCTCCGAGTGGATCCCACAGCCCACTTCCCAAGGCTGCGGATCGCATCATCCTCTCTTGCTTTCCAAGCTGAACGACGTAAGCAGGCTGCGCCCGGAAGGAGGATCCTTTGACGACGGCCAGTAATTGCGAAGTCGTGGCGGCCTTGGGGCATTTGATCGCCCAGCGTATCGGCGAGCCACGCTATGATTTGTTTTTCACAGGCAAAACGAAATTCACCTGGAACGATGGCCAGCTGATCGTTGGCGTTCCCAATCGGTTCGTTCAAGAATGGTTGGAAAATACTTTCGCAGAGGACATCCGACAAGCAGCTCAACAATTTCTCGGGCGTGCAGTGCACGTCATCTTCACCATCGATCCCCAGCTCTTTCAGATGGCTCGGCAAAAGGAGGCAGCCGTCGCTCCATCGTTCCAACCACGAAACAAGAACGACCCGCCAGCAAGTTCCCTTCGGCGGGAAGGCGAGGATCTGGCGACCGATTTCCAAAAGACCGTCCGGACGGCGCGGCATTGGCGGCAGCTGCGCGATTTTGTCGTTGGTCCTGGAAACCGCATGGCCCACGCCTCCGCACTGAGTGTCGTTGAGCACCCCGGACAAGGAGTCAATCCGCTGGTGTTGCACGGCGGAGTCGGTACGGGAAAGACGCATTTGTTGGAAGGCATCTACGCCGGCTTGCGTCAGCGATACCCTGCTTTTCAGGTTCGCTTTGTCCGCGCTGAGGAGTTCACGCAACGGTTTATCCAGGCGATGCGGAGCGGAAAGATCGGCAGTTTCCGTCGCTTCTATCGGGATTGCGATGCGCTCTTGCTCGATGACCTCGATTTTCTGTCGCGGAAAAAAGCGACTCAAGAAGAGTTTCTCTATACATTCGACGCGATGATTGCCCAAAACCGGCAGATCGTCGTCACCTGTGCGTGTCATCCGAAACTGGCCGATACTTTTTCTCCCGAACTCACGGATCGTTTGTTGGGAGGACCGGTGTGCAGTTTGTTGCCGCCGGAACTGGAGACGCGCAAAGGCATCCTCCGTCTCAAGGCAGTGCTGGCAGGGACGCACCTGCCAGAAGATGTCGTGGACTATTTGGCGTCGCATCTGGACGGCCACGTTCGCGAGCTTGAAGGTGCCTTGCACAGTATTCGACACTTCAGCCGAGTGGCCAACCGGCCCATCGATTTGGCCCTGGCGCGGGAAGCCGTGGCCGATCTGCTGAGACATTCGGTCCGCGTGCTCGAGGTGGAGGACGTGCACCGTGCAGTTTGTCGTGCATTGGGGCTTGACGAGAAGTCTTTGCGAAGCAAAGACCGATCGTGGGCGGTGAGCCACCCTCGGATGATTGCCATGTTCTTGGCGCGCAAGCACACGCGGGCCACGTATGCAGAGATCGGCAAATACTTCGGCGGTCGCATCCACAGCACCGTTGTTGCCGCTGAAAAGAAAGTCCGTACCTGGCTCGACGAAGATAGCGAGTGCACCTTTGCCCGGCACCGCTGGCGCGTGCGGGAAATCGTCGAAAGGATCGAGCGCGAGATGCTGCGCTGAAGAGACCAGGACGTTTACCAGTCGTCGGTTGCCTTTTCCACGTGCGATCGGAAGCTGTGTCTTTTATCGTTAAGTAAACGGCGGTCGATTGCCAGCTGCGAATCCGAAAAATGGTTGAAGAGGCGGTGGCCGATGCGCGTGGGCGGCATTGTGTTGTGCGGGGGCGAAAGCAAGCGAATGGGTCGGCCGAAAGCCTGGCTCCCGTTCGGCAACGAAACCATGTTGGTGCGTGTCTGCCGGATCCTCGGCGATGTCGTCTCTCCAATCGTGGTCGTTGCGGCGCCGAGCCAGCAGGTCCCGCCTTTGCCGCCGAGCGTTCGCCTTGTTTACGATGAAGAAAAAGGTCGCGGGCCATTGCAAGGTCTGGCAGCTGGCCTGGAGGAACTGACCGGTCATGCGGATGCCGCATTTGTGTCCTCGTGCGACGTCCCCTTTTTGAAACCCGCCTTCGTTCGCCGAATGATCGACCTTCTCGGCGCGAATCAAATCTGCGTTATCAAGACGGAAAACCTCTTCCATCCACTAGCTGCCGTCTACCGACTCGAAGTCAAGGACAGCGTACGGAAATTGCTGGCAGAACATCGGCTGCGACCAGCATTCCTTTTCGACGAACTGCCGACGAGAGTCGTGACCGCGGCGGAAGTCGCAAGCGCGGACCCCGACCTCCTTTCGCTGCAGAACGTCAACACGCCGGAAGCTTATGACGAGGCGCTTCGCCGGGCAGGTTTGTCAAGTAGTTGTTAAGGCAGCACTATAAAAACCAAAATCGTCCTGCAAGATTGCAAATTACGGTGTATCCTACTAAGGGTGATTTCCGGTTCGCTGTTTTCTCAAGAAAAGACTATGACGACGCCGCGGTACGATGCCGAAACAGCTCAGCAGCCGTTGGCGGACGTGATGCGCGAGATTGCACATCTACCGCCGGACGAAATCCTGAATCGATTGCGGCAAGACCAACGGGAGCGCTGGCGTCGAGGCGAGCGCGTTCTTGCCGAAAGTTATTTGAAGCTGCTGTCGGATCGGCAGATGCTGAGTTATCGGTCCCTCGAACTTGTCTATTGCGAGTATTTGCTGCGCGAGGAACTGGGAGAAAAGCCGGACCTCGCCGAATATGCCCAACGCTTTCCGGAATACGCCATGTCGCTGCAGCGGCAACTGCGCGTTCGGCATCTGGTGAGAGGCAATCGAGTGACGCCGCCGCCACCACCACCAAAATCGGCGAGCGAAGTCGACACTTTGCCCATGTCGCACGCCACCCACCTTCAGGAAGCGCGGGCCAGCGAAGAACGCCTGCATCAGCCAGTCAGTTCTTTGCGTCTTGGGCGGTCGACGATCCAAGTCCCGCGATTGCAAAACCTGGTTCAAGAGGAAGTGCGCAAACTGCGCGATTCCCTTGCCGATCTGCTGGAACGAAACGCCTTCGAAGAGGCACGTGAGGTCGTCGAGCGGATATTGAAACTTGAACCGGCAGACAGCGACGCACTGGAAGCGAAACAATACCTGGACGAAGTGGCGCCGGCCAAGAAACGTGCGGTGACAATGGAGGCGGCAGCAGCGCCCAAGATCGAGACAGCCGAACAGAAACAATCTCCGCCAGCTGCCGCTTTCGCTGCGGAACCGGAAGCGACCGAAGAAATCACTTGCCGAACATACGATGCCAAACACGTCATCCTAAGCGCCGTCTTCATTCCCAAGACAAAGTACATCTTGAGCGGGGGCGCCGATCAGAGCGTCCGTATCTGGGATTTGAAGACTGGCGAAACGACCCAAACCCTGCAAAGCTCGGGGATCGCAGTCAAAGGGGTGGCCGTCTCCAGCGATGGGAAATATGTCCTGGCAACGGGAAAGTCGATCCGGCTTTGGGAAGTCGGCAGCGAAACAAGCAGGGAGATTCGGCGCTTCACGGCGTTCACTGGCGAAATGACCTGCGTCGCTTTTTCCCATGATGAACAGTTTGTTTTAGCCGGAACGCGCGGCAAAACCCTCCACGTTTGGGATTTTGAGACCGCCAAAGAACTCAAGCAGCTGTCTAACAAACACCGCGCGCCAGTCGTGGCGATTGCCATGCATCCCAGTCTCAGGCGATTGATTTCCTGCGGGGCCGATCACACTTTCCTGGTGTGGGGATATGAAAGCCGAAGCAATTATCGGCGTTTCGAAGTTTATCCCGATGAAGCATTGTGCGCTGCCTGGGACGCGTTCACCGACACGGCGATCGTCGGCTTGAGCAATGGTAAGATCGGCATCTTTCATGTCGAACGCGCAGAACAGATCGGCACTTTGGAAGGGCACCAAGGTCCAGTGACCGCCTTGGCTATCAGTCGGGATGGCCAACTGCTCGCCTCCGGCGGCGCGGATGCGACGATTCGTCTGTGGGACCTCGCCAAGAAGAAACAAACCGTTTGTCTGACCGGGCACAATGGCCCGATAACCTCGCTGGCGATATCCGGCCACAAAACCAATATGTTGTCGTGCAGCCAGGATAAGACCTTCCGAGTTTGGAAACTCCCCAAGACGGAATCCAAATCAGGCGCTCTCGATTCCATCCTCAGGTAGACGACCATGACGTGTTCTGCAGATGGCCCTTCCCTTTACGAGCGTTTGGGTGGCGTCTATGCCATTGCCACGGTTGTCGATGATTTCATCGACCGCATCATGGAGGATCCTCGACTCAACGCCAACCCCAAAGTCGATGAAGCGCATCACAGAGTCCCGCGGGCTGGGTTCAAATACCTCGTGACGGAGATGGTATGCTGGGCGACCGGCGGGCCGCAGACCTATACCGGCAAGTCGATGTACGATTCCCACGCCCACCTCGATATCACCGAAGCGGAATGGCAGGCATTCCTGGACGATCTGCGCCAGACATTCGATAAATTCGGCATCCCCCGCAAAGAGCGCGAAGAACTGGAAGCGATCGTCAACAGCACAAAAAAAGATATCGTGCTGAAATAGAGGCGTCTTTTCCATCACGCGGCAGTGTCGATCACCACCGAGCCTTTCAGCGCGATGCCCGTGCTGCGGATCGTATGCAACAATTCGAGCGTTTCGGCGAGGTCCGCTGCCGCCTTTGGCACGACCAGAAAGAGGGCATCACACGCCGAGGCCAGCGCGGACATTTCGGGGCCGCCATGCCACGTCGTCGCATCGACAAAAACCAGGTCGAAACGCTTGCCGAGTTGCTGCAAGGTAGCAGGCAGAGACTTGACAGCCAGGCACGAACGCAGCGATTGTCCCGCGGTCAAAACCCATAGATTGGGTTGCCTGGTTCGCTGCAACGCGCGGCTTAGAGGAACTGCACCCGTCAAGACTTCTCGCAAACCAGGCACGCCGGACAACTGCAGGTTTTGCGCGACGGCGGGTCGACAGGCAGCAGCATCGACAACCACGACCCGTTTTCTGTCGACCGCAGCGGAGGTCGCAGCCAGATTGAGAACAGCCGTCGTCGTTCCTACTTCCGCCTGGATGCCGCTGAATAACAAAACTTTCGCAGCCCCATCTTCGTTATCGACACCGGCAGCCTGACAGATGTCGACAAGCAACTGCTGGTATTGAGCGGCTAGCGGATGGTCGGGGGAATGAAGCGCGACGAGCGACGCGGCGATTTCCCCACCTGGGTCAGCTGGGCCGAGAGCGCCAGGCAATGGCCGGAACATTACTGTTCGGTTCGTTGTTTCGACAGAACGAGCCTGGTGTTTTGCCTGGGATTCGCTCAAGACTGCTGTCGAAGCTTCGAACTCATCGCCTCCGACCTCGACAAACGGAATTTCCTCCGTGTCGGCTGGCAGTACCAGTGGGGCGGACACTGGCATCGCTGTCTCGCCGGGAATGGACGTTGTGGTGCAGCTCGTTTTCCAAAGCGCTTCGAAAATTCTCGCCATCTTTGCTCCCATTCTGGGTGATTCAAGCTGACTTTCGGGCATCACCATTGGAAGGAGGCGGGGGATCGACGCCGGCATCCGAGGCAGGGGTGACGCGGATCGGCGGATCGTCGTCGACTTCGTCGTTGAGTCCCAGGGCGGCAAGGGCCTCGATGGCGGCTTCCGCGTCGACTTGCTTCGCCTCTGCCTGACAGGCGAATTCGAGCGCTAGAGCCGCCGCCTGATTCAACAGACGAGGATTGCCTTTGGTTCCCTCGGCCAGGATTTCGAGGCTTTCCCCGGTGAAAACACGATCGGCTCGGCCACCAACAGCCTGTACCTGATGTCTCAGGTAATCGACCGCTTCATCCCGGCTCAAAGGTTCAAGTTGAACGCGAACTGCCAGCCGTTGCGCCAAGGCGGCTAACTCCACACGGCGCAGTTTGGTTACCATGGCGGGCAGGGCGGCAAAAACGAATTGCACCGCCTTGCGCTGTCCTTCCAGGTTGCCTAAAAGACGGATCTCTTCCAGAACGGCCTGGCTCAAGTTTTGCGCTTCATCGATGACAACCACGGTGGTGCCACCGGATTGAAAGCGACTTAAAAACAGGTCCGTAACCGCCAGCCGTAATTCTTGCTCCGATCGATCGCGGTAAGGTTCGTTCGAATCGTAGAGAATCGCCTGCAACAGTTCGGCGGGTTGTCGCAAATGGCTGTTCGTCAAAAAAACCGTGGCAGCGGATTCGCCGAGTTGTTGCAAGAGACGCAGACACAGGAGCGTTTTGCCTGATCCGGGTTCTCCAGTCAGGAGCACGAAGCCCTCGCCGTCTGCTAAAGCTTGTGCGATTCTTCGCAGGGCGAGTTCATGACTGGTGGCCGGGTAATACAGCGAAGTGTCGGGCATTGGCCGAAACGGCCGAGTCCCAAAGCCGAAATGAGATTCAAACATGTCTGCCATCCCCCGTGGCCGGTTCTGCGTTCCCCCGTCGATCTATCGGCGCTTTGGCGACGGAACTTGAGCGAAAGGTTGCCAACGTGCCGATCGGGCGACTGCGTCATCGTTGATGTTTGCCGTTTTTGCGCCGAACACGCTTTCCTGATTCTCCGCGGAAAACCCTGGACAGCATTCCTTCGAGTTGATAGGGATACTGAAAACAAGCGGGCGGTTGTCGGACGCCGACGGCGGCCGTCGTTCTGCTGATGGACATGTCCCGCTCCGCCCCAGTGGTTGTGGAGGAAAGGAAAAAGCTCATGACACACGTTGTTTGCCAGCCCTGTTACGATTGCAAGTACACGGATTGTTGCGTCGTTTGTCCTGTCGAGTGTTTTTATCAGGACGAAATGATGCTCTACATCGACCCCGTGGACTGCATCGACTGCGAAGCGTGTGTGCCGGAATGCCCCGTCGAAGCCATTTTCGCCGAGGCCAACGTTCCCTCGCAGTGGGCGGAATGGACGCAAACCAACGCGGAACGTTCGGCAGCACTCAAGGAAAATCCCGACGCCAAAATTACCGCCAAACAGGATCCGAAAGAAGGCCCTGAATGCAAAAAGGCCAACTAATCTCGTCACCTGTCTAGCGAATTCCGGTCGGCCAAGGCAAGCGAAAAGAAACCCCCAGAAGGAGTCATCCGGCAGAGAACTCCTTCTGGGAGATTTTGTCTAGTTCCATCAATTCGATTCAAGAACGGATTCGCAGCCAACGAGGATCGGCATGCAAGATGGTCGCCCGACCGTTCGACATGGCGAACCTGCCCCGTAAGGAAACAGACGAGATTCCGACTTCATTACTGCTCTCAGTCATCGAAATCCTCGTCTTCGTCATAATCTTCGTCTTCGTCTTCGTCTACATCATCCTCATCGAAATCTTCGTCTAAGTCGTCGAAGTCTTCGTCTTCGTCGAGGTCGTCGAAATCTTCGTCTTCGTCTTCGAAATCCTCGTCAAACTCGTCGTCGAAATCCTCGTCCAGATCGTCTTCGTCGAGGTCCTCGTCTTCATCGTCGTAGTCGTCGTCGTCGTAGTCTTCGTCGTCATCGTCATCCCGGGCAACAATGCGGAGCCGGCGGCCGAGGTGCTCGTCAAGACCGACGTCAAAAGGAACCACCCCTAGCCATGGCCATGAGCGCGTCGCGAAGCATAGGGAACGCCGCAACATTGTACCGCCGAACATCAGCGTGTCCTCTCTAAACATGATTCACAAATGGTGCGTTCCTGAAGCACCCTTTTCATCGACATATGAACGAAATGCCGAACGGCAACGTCTTTATCGATCAGTTTCAAACAGAAGAAAAAACGGCGTTGGTACGATGGATCAACCGAACAAATTATTGGCAAATGGGGATCGTAATTTCTTGGTAGTAAGTTTTGCTATTCGTGTCAAGCGGATGATCGCCTCGCAAAATCGCCTGGAATTTCCTGCTAAAAATACGCGCTGGTATCGATCCCATGCCAGCGACCAAGAATCCACTTGCAGGCAGGTATCGCTGCTGTAGGCTAATACTTGCCTCATCGTTTTCTGGTCATCTTGCTGCGGAGCCGACGACTATGACTTCTCAATGGGTGACCTGTCCCCATTGCCAAACCATGTCCCTGACGACCGGCGATTGTTCGGAGTGCCCGTCTTGTGGAAAGGCGTTTTCTGCCATCCCGACCTCACCTCGCTGGTTCTACGTTCGCGACAAGAAGAAACAGGGGCCAGTTTCCGAGTTCGAACTGAAAAAACTGGCCGCCGAGGGCCGACTGACTGCCACGGATATGGTCCTGCGTGAAGGGACAACCAGATGGCAGTCGGCGGACAGCATCGACGGTCTTTTTCCCGCCGCTGGTTCGTTCGCCGGCGACAAGGTCTCCTCCTCGCAAACGGTTTCTGTGCCACCCGAAGACGACACCTCAGAGGATGCGCTGCCAGCCGCGATCCCCGTGACAGGGTGGTTTTATACCCAAAACAAATTGAAAATCGGACCGATCCCTTTCGAGCAACTCCAAGAGTTAGTGCGAATGGGTGCGGTCAAGCCGACGGACATGGTGTTGCAGCAAGGCAGTCACAAATGGCAGCCTGCCTCAGCTGTCCCCGATCTTTGCCCGGCACAATCGGCAGCCATCGACAACAGAAAACCGGAACCAGCGACAAGTCGGCCAGAGTCCGCCAGTTCGCCAGCACCGACTGTCGAGACGTTGCCGAAACAACAAGAGGAGGTGTCTGTCAGCCAGTCGCCCTCCGCTTCGCCGCCGATTCCGCAAGTTGTTGCCGAAACAACCGCGCCGTCCAAAGGAGAACCATCTCCGGCCGCGACGGAACCGCCTGCGCCGTCGCCGTCCCCCACGGAAGCCGTCGCCGACACGAAACCACTCGCCGAAACGTCGCTCACGGCGGCTTCGACGAGCCGTTCAGAGTCCTCATCCTCTAGGTCCGACACGTCCGCCTCGGCTACGGATGTCGCCACTGGGTCCAAGCCAGTTCCCTCGTCTTCGGTTCTGCCTCCGCTGAACTTGACGGACCGCAGCCAAATCATTTCTCGTTTCGAATCCGCCTGGCTAGGCGGCAAACGCCCGGAGCTCGACGACTACCTGCCGCCTGATGCCAACATCCGCGGCGATGTCCTGCCAGATATGGTCCGCATCGACATAGAATGCCGACTCAACAGCGGAGAACCCATCGAGATCGCGACGTATTTCGCCCGTTATCCGGAACTCACCCAGAAGGCAGCCACCGCAGCCGACCTGATTGCTGCCGAGTTTAACTGCCGCAAGAAAAACAATCACGATGTGTCGGAAGACGAATACTGTCGCCGTTTCCCGCAGTTCGCGGAAGAAATAAGTCGTCGCCTGCGTCCGGAAGAAACCGGGGAGGGGGAGCAAGCCCAGGATCCGTCTTTCCCTGTCGTGCCCGGCTTTGTGTTGTTGGAAAAACAGAACGACGCTGGCTTGTTCAAAGCGAAACAACTGAAGCCGGAGCGGTCGCTAGCGATCGAGGTCTGCCAAGGAGACGTGCGTCAAAGAGAGCGATTTCTGGAAGCGGCCCGCGCTCTGGAGCGCGTCCTGCACCCGAACGTAATCAGCGTTGTGGATTTGGGCCAGCACGATGACATCGCCTATTGTGCATTCGAATGGATCGAGGGAAGGA
This sequence comes from Gemmatales bacterium, assembly GCA_026004675.1. Taxonomy (GTDB): domain Bacteria; phylum Planctomycetota; class Planctomycetia; order Gemmatales; family Gemmataceae; genus BPJP01. The sequence continues at coordinate 43,803 of BPJP01000008.1, read as the reverse complement.
CGCTGGCGTCATTGGCTGATGAGGTTACGTATCGACAAGCTGCGGAGGTGATGGAGGCAGTCGCCGACGGTTTGGCTGAAGTGCACCGGCATGACATCGCCCATCGCAACCTGACCTGCGAGACGATTCTCCTGGTCCCGCCGCCAAAAGCAGGCGAAGATGGCGAACGACCATCTGGCCGCTGGTTGCCGAAACTTACTGGGTTTCGGCTTCGCGATGGTCTGATGGACATCGAGCGGATGGAGGACCACGCCGACATCCGGGCGTGCGGCATGATCCTTTATCGGCTCCTGACAGGCATCGAGCCATTCCGAACCAAATCATCAGCGGACTTGTTTCCTACGCCACCATCGCAGATTCGGCCGAATGTGCCCCGCGACCTGGACTATATCTGCCTGAAATGCTTCGAAAACGAACCGGGCAAGAGGTACGAGGAAGCCAGCGAGCTTGCCAGCGACTTGCGATGTTTTTTGTTTGAAAAACCGATCTCTTCGCGCGCCAGCATTGTCGCGCGCGTGGACCAGCGCTACTGGATCGTGCCGACAATCGGCATTGCCGCCGTGGCGTGTTTGTTGCTCTTTTTGGCTATTCGTTTCGTTGGCTGGGGAAAAGGAAAGGAGTCGTCCGGCAACGGCGACGTCCCGCCGCCAGTGAAGCAAGTGGATGAGGAAACAGCCCAGGCGCTTGCCCGGCTGCAACGTGCTTTTGATCTTCAACGGGCAGCCTTGCGCGAGCACGAAAAATGGCTGTTGAAAGCCCAGGGGGATGCGGACATCGCTCCACGCTTGGCCTTGCTGTTTCTTGCCCAGGGTAAAACCGAACAATATAAGCAAATCGCCCGATTCCAGTTCGAACACTTCGCCCGTTCCCTCGATCCGGAGACTGCATACGATGCGCTTTGGCTGGCAACATTGTGGCCTGAAACAGTCGATCCTCAAGAATTGACGGCTGCAACGGCCAAGCTGATGGCCGCCCATCCGAAAAAGCCGGCAAGATTCCTGGTGCTTCAAGGTGCGGTGGCCTTCCGTGCCGGTCGCCACAAGGAAGCCATTGACAGGTTGATCCAAGCTCTCGCCGCCGAGCCTTTGCCCCCGGCGGCGGCCTATCTATTCCTCGCTATGGCCCACCATAAACTCGAGTTGCACGAGTCTGCCCGCGAGTGGCTCGACCGGGCACGTGAGTGGAAAAAGAAGTCGGCCAAAATCCCTGATCCCGACAGGGGATCGGCAACCCCACTCTACCCTTGGACCGACAATTTGATTGTTGACATCCTCCTTCAGCAGGCTGAAGAAATGATGGATTCGCCCCTGCCTTGACGCTCGCCTCACTCGCCACAGACTTCGTTGAGAACATCTTCAGCAACATAAATGGGAACCCTGGCTGTGACCGCCAAGGCAATAGCATCGCTTGGCCGACAATCCACTTCGACCAGTTCCCCGTTATTGCGAATCCGCAGTTTCGCGAAATAGGTGTGTTCTCGCAACTCACTGATGAATATGTCCTGAAGTTCGCCGCCCATGGCTTCGATCACGCTGGCCACCAGATCATGCGTCAATGGTCGTGGCGACTGCAACCCTTTGACTCGGCGATCAATGCTGCTGGCTTCGTAAATGCCAATGACAATCGGAAAGCTACGGTCCCCTTCCGTTTCTTTCAGCATAATAATCTGCTGTTCGTGGGTTTCGCTGATGATAATGCGTTTCAAATCCATCTGGACTGGCACAGCAGCGGCCCTTTCAGAAACCACGTCGGCAATAATCAAATCTGCAAGCGCATTATAGGGTTTCGCCGCGAAAGCGGTCAAGCGACTGCATTTTGACGTTTACAGCTGCCTGCGGAAACCGCTTTAGAAGCTTTCAGTTTCGCTTTCGCATTCCTGGCGACTTGGATAAAGTGAGGAGAATCGGGCGATCGCACATCGGCAGGTGGAGTGAACAGCATTGAACCGACGGCAGTGGACAGATTTGAGCGATGATCAATTGCTTGCCGAATGCGAGGTTGACACGTATCGCGCGAGTGGCCCTGGCGGGCAAAAAAGGAACAAAACCAGTTCAGCAGTCCGTCTTCGCCATCTTCCCAGTGGCACGATCGTCATCGCAGAGGAGTCGCGTTCGCAGCACGAAAACCGCGCCCGAGCATTAAAGCGGTTGCGGCAAGCTCTTTATTTGAATATTCGGGAGGAATTGTCGCCAGCCGAGCTATCTCCGAAGGTTTTATCCAGAAGACCGGAACTGGCAGCGGTGCTAAGGGAAAAGTCAAGGCTGGCGATCGGTCGCAAGGATTCGCGGTTTTGGCCAGCGGTTGGTGTCGTCCTCGACGTGCTGGAAGCGGTTCAAGGTCGGCTTCGAGATGCTGCCGAGGCTTTGGGCGTTTCGACCGCGAATCTTGTCGATTTCCTCAGCGTCGATAGTAAGGTATGGCAACAAGCGAATCGGTTACGTGCCCGGCACGGCCACAAACCGCTCAAAACTGGATGAGCATCATGGGGCCTCCACAGAATTTTTCCTGGATAGAAAAACCGCTTTTGGCAGCGTGTGGTCGTCCGCGCGAACTCGAAGAATTGCAGTGGCTTCGCGAACAGGGAATCGACATACTCCTTTCTTTGACGGAGACGCCTCCCTTCCATCGGTGGATCGACGAAGCGGGTTTGATGCTGGTACATGTTCCGGTCGAAGACTGGCATGCGCCCACACAGGAGCAAATCGATCAATGTATTTCAACCATCGACAAGGCCCACGAGAACTCCATGGGAGTTACGGTCCACTGCCACGGTGGTGCTGGCCGAACGGGCACGATTATCGCGTGCTATTTCGTCGCCAAAGGGATGTCGCCGCAGCAGGCTCTGGCACGCATTCGAACAATGAGGCCTGATTCCGTCGAAACAAGCGAACAAGAGCAAGCCGTTTTCGAATATGGTCGGCGGCGGCAGCAACAATCGTAAGCCAGCCGATCGCGTCATGATTGAAGAGAGCCGAACTGCCTGCCATGAACACCGGACCTTCGCCACGCTACCGACCCGCCGATTCGTTGGCTTCGCCTCGCTTCACTGGCGTGCGAACGTTCGCTCGTTTGCCTAACGTGCAGACCACCACGGACGTCGACGTTGCCATAGTCGGCTTGCCGTTTGACACGGGAGCGACCTTCAAGGTCGGCGCTCGCTTCGGTCCAGAGGCCATCCGGTCGGCGTCAGTCATGCTTCGACCCTATCACCCGGAGCTCGATATCGACGTGTTTGGCACCCTGTCGGCTGTCGACTACGGTGATGCGCCGGTCGTACCTGGATTTATCGAAGACAGTCATCAGGCCATCAGCAGTTTCCTTCAACCCCTCGCTGAAGCTGGGATCATCACGCTCGGGTTAGGTGGCGACCATAGCGTGGCGTTGGCGGAGCTGCGTGCTCTTGCCAAAGTGCATGGACCGTTGGCCCTCGTCCAATTCGACGCCCACGGCGATCTTTGGGACAGTTATTATGGAGGGCATAAATACACGCACGGCACGCCGTTTCGCCGGGCTGTCGAAGAAAATCTCTTAGATCCGGAACATTCCGTGCAGCTCGGAATGCGCGGACCGCTCTATGGACCTCAAGACCTGCAAATGGCACGCGACCTGGGATTCCATGTTCTGACCACGACACAACTTCTGGCCTGCTCGCCCGACGAAATCGGCGAATTGGTTCGGCATCGCGTCGGCAAACACAAGGCATTCTTGTCGTTCGATATCGATTTCTTCGATCCGTCCTGCGCCCCTGGAACGGGCACACCTGAGGTGGCCGGCCCATCGGCGTTTCAAGGCCTTGCCTTCTTGCGAGCCTGTACCGGCATCAATTGGATTGGTGGGGATGTCGTGGAGGTCCTGCCTGCCCAGGATCATTCGCAGATCACGGCTCATCTGGCGGCGCAAGTCGCTTTCGAGTTTCTTTCCCTTGTTGCTCTGCAACGTAACAAGCACGAAACACGTCGGTAAGGGTTTACGAACGTCTTTCTGCATTCAAGCGGGCATCGATCTGTTGCAGGGTTTCGCCGAGCCCGGCATGGATGACGGCATTAGCGGACGAATCCTGGTCGGTCGGTTCGCGGTTGATGATGACAAGGCGAGCTCCCGATTGCCGAGCCAGTCGGGGTAGACTGGCAGCAGGCTCCACAACCAGTGAAGAGCCTAGTGCGAAAAACAGGTCACAATGCTGGGCGTAAGTCCATCGCGCTGGCCAGGACCTCTCGCGGCAACGCTTGCCCGAAAGAGATGGTGGCATGTTTTAGCCGACCTGCTCGGCAATTTGGACAAGATGGCACGCGCTTGGTCTCGAGGAATTCGCGGACCATCGGTTCCGCATCGAAGCGGGCACCACAATCCTGGCAGGCAATCGCTCGCGCGGTGCCGTGCAACTCGAGGACGTTTTGGCTTCCTGCGAGTTGGTGCAGGCCGTCGATGTTCTGGGTAATGAGCGCTTGAATCAAGCCGTTCTGTTCCCATTTTGCCAGAATGCGGTGTCCCTGATTGGGCCTGGCGTTGGCGATGTCGGGATGAGCTTCGCACTTTTGCCGCCAGTATTCATGGCGCGCTTCCTCGCTTGCCATGAATGCGTCGTAGTATACGGGTTGGTATTTCGACCAGACTCCCCCCGGCGTTCGAAAACGCGGGAATGCCGCTCTCGGTGCTGATGCCGGCACCGGTTAAAGGCGATGGCGCATTTGGCCTCGGCAAGCCAATCGGCGATCTTTGCGATTACGTCATGGTTGTCCATCAGTCAGCGATCAGCCAGCAGGTGGCGTTATTTCTTTTCCTCGATGCAGTAAAGATATTCATCGGAGCGAATGAAGAGGGCACCGTCGGCGATGGCAGGCGAGGACAAAGTGTTGCCGGGCGTGTTGTTGACCGCCAAAACCTTGGGAGGATCGCCGACCTGGAGCACGGAGGTGACTCCTTTTTCACTGACGAAATAAAGCTTGCCGTCGCAAGCGATAGGGGAGCTGGAAAAGGGGCCTTTCAAGCGAGGTGAACGCCAAACGACATCGCCCGTCTTGGCGTCGGCACAGGTGACGACGCCGACTTTATTGATCGCATACACTCTGCCACGGTAGTAGATCGGCGACGAATAGCCGCTGGCCAGTTTGTTCGATTGCCAGACGAGTTCGGCTTCGCTTTTGCCTGGGGGGAACGCGGATGGCCTGCACGCCGCCACCGGGACAGAAGATCAATCCCATGCCCGCGACCGGGGAAGGAGCAGAGGCCAGTCCCGCTTTGTAAGTCCAGTACTTTTTGCCTGTGATGGGATCATAGGCGGAGATGTCGGTTCGTCCCTGGAGGAGGACTTCCGGCCGGCCATGCTGTTCGATGATGATCGGGGAAACCCAGTTGATGTCTCGATGCCTGGGAGTTTTCCAGAGGTTTTCCCCCGTCATTTTGTCAACGCCCAGTCCGAACGATTCGCCAGCGTTTTTCGAGATGAAGAATGAGCACGTTTTTGTAAAGGACGGGCGAGGAGGCCATGCCAAGATTATTGCTGAGAGTGGGGTAGTCTTTGGAAAGCGAGCGATACCAGAGCAAATGTCCTTCTTTGTCGAAGGCGACGAGGTCCCAGCTTGCGAAAAGGGCGTAGACATGGTCACCGTCCGTGACGGGGGTCGGTGCCGCCATGTTGGTAACGCGATGGCATTGGGTGCTGCCGGTCGCCCAGATTTGGCGTTGCCCAGAGTTTTTTGCCGGTCTTGACATCGAAACAGAGGACGTGCAAGCGCGTTCTGCTGATAGTCGGTGCAGGCGGTGACATAGACCCTTCCCTTAGCGATGACGGGACTGGCGACTCCTCGCCCTGGCAAAGCCACTTTCCAACGCAGGTTTTCTTTTTCGCTCCAGGTAAGAGGAGGCGACTTTTCGTCGGAAATGCCCAGCCCGCCAGGACCGCGAAACTGCATCCAATCACCGGCGGACGCCGACGTGACCAGGACCGTATTGACAATCAGCCCGAACCATCTGACCGAGTTGTTCATAACCGCATCCTCGTAGTTTTTGGGAGCTATTAGCCGATGACCTGGTTTCTCCGTTTACCAACACGACGAGAAAAGCAGAGTTATCGCGGCGTCTTGTCCTGCGCTGGCACAACCTTGAACGCAACGGCACCGCCAAGCTCGTCGCAGAGGCGGACCTGAAACGACCACTTTTGCGCCCACGGTTGGTCTTGCTCATTCTGGCAGACTTTGAGCAGGATTTCGTTTTTGCCCGCTTTCAGCTGGCAGGGAGCGATATACTGATCCATCACCATGCCGTGATGATATTCCTCACGGAAGAAGATCAATTTCCCGTTGACGAAGATTTTGACGGCGTTGTTGCTACCCATGCGCAATTGGACATTTTGTTCCCTGGGGGGATTCGACAACGGTATAGGCATAAGCGACGGCCCCTTTGATTTTTCCGATCGCCGTGTTGAGGTCAACAAGGGCCGCGAGGGTCATCCGTGCTGACCATTTTCCATTGAACTTTGGTGCCATTCTTGCCTTCGTAAGTGGCGTTCAGATCGACCCTTTTTTCCGGCGGATACGCGATATCGAATCCCTTTTGCCCGCTGTTGTCGAAGGGAGTGGCGATATACCAGCGATTGACGATGCCATAGTGTTTCTGGAGATCGACTTGAACGCCCAGTTTGGCGAGGTGGTCGGCGACCAGATCGACCTGGTCCCGGTCACGAGTGTGCGGGAAGATTTTTTTGAGGAGGTCGAGAGCAGCGGCCTTGTTCGCGCTTTCCAGCAATTTCTCGATTTTTGTGATCACGCGTGCAATAGCTTCGCGGCGCAATTCGCTGCTGGGGTCGTCGAGCATGTCGGGCAAGAGCCGGTCGGGGGAGGTGGCATCGACTTGGCGCAGGATTTCGAACGCCAAGCGTCTTCCTCGGCCGGAGTGGCTTTTATCTCTGATAAACGCCTCGAGTTGTTTGGCATCGACTTGTTTTGTTTCGAGTGCTTTTTCGGCGATGGCATCGACTGCCAGGCGAATCCAGTTGGCGGCGCGAACGTTGGCTCCGTCCAAGCCAGCGAGGACGGGAACCAATACCTGGGGGCCATGTTCGACCAGTTTCTGCCACGCCTTGGCCGCCGCCACGTTGCCTTCCCCCTCTTTTCCCACCGCCTTGATCGTGGCTAAAAGCGCCGTCACATCGCCGTCAGCGCTTTTGGCGTCGACTGCCATGACGAACAAGACCGCGGCGCAAAGAACCAGTCCTCTGGCATGCAAACGACTCATCATTTATTCTCCAGACACATTTCCTGGCGTGGACGGCAGCTTCCGCTTTCGTCTTGCCTGTTGCATTTCGCAGGCATCTTTGTTTTTAGACTGAGAAAAGAAGCGTTCCATTCGAAAGCTCATGACATCTCGCGAGCGATTTCAACCAGGTTATCGAAGAACGTCGCAGCGGCGCCGAAATCGGTCAACTTGCTGCTGGTCGTACTGTTGCAATTGTTCCCGTCAGGCGAATACTTGTTCCACCATACGCTGGGGGCCACAGCGACGCCGGCTTTGACCCGCTGGCTGACGCTTGCCCGAGCGCGAAATTCGCCACGCTCGTTGAAGACGCGAACCCGATCGCCACTGGCGATTCCTCGTTTTTGGGCATCTTCCTGCGACATTTCCACGACGGGTTCGCCTGCTCCACGGCGCAGCGACTCCACGTTGACAAATGTCGAATTCAAAAACTCGGGTGCCGGCGGGCTGATCAATTGCAAAGGGAAACGGGGAGGCCAGCTCAGGCTGCGTTTGCGGGTCTTCTCGAGGGGGAGTGTAGTTGGGCAACGGATCCAACCCTTGCGCTTCCAGCGCCGGGCTGAACAGTTCACATTTGCCGCTTGGCGTCGCAAAGCCCCCCTCAGCAAAGGGAGCGAAGTCCTCTGCGATCCTCAGGCGCCTAGGGCCGTTTTGGCGCAACTCCTTCAGCGTGATCCCCGCGAAAGCGTGCGCGGGTGGGAACCTCGTCTGGTCGCCGTTGCCCGACAGTGCTTCCTCAGCCAATTCTTCGTCGCTGACCTCGAACAATTCAAGTTCCCATCCCATGCGTCGAGCCAGCAGCCGAAACACCTCGGTGTTGGGTTTCGCTTCATAAAGGGGACGGATCGCAGGTTCGTTGACTTGAACATGCAAATGCCCGTAGGAGCCGTGCAGGTCAAAATGCTCCAATTGCGTTGTCGCCGGCAGCACCACGTCGGCATAATCGACTGTGTCGGTGGGGAACTGTTCATGAACCACTGTAAACAAGTCTTCACGCAACAAACCTTGAATGACCTTGCGCTGGTTGGGGCACACCGCGGCAGGATTGGAATTGTAGACATACAAGGCACGGATCGGCGGCGGTTCGATTTCTCCGTTCAGAATCTCCGCCAGTTGCGTCATATTCAATGTTCGTGTTCCAGGCGGGATCAGGTCGGGGCGTTCCAGTTTGTCGTTGTTGAACGGATACAATTTACTGGTGCTGAGCAAAGCACCGCCGCCCGGATCACGCCAGGCGCCGACCACCGCGGGCAGACAGGTGATCGTACGAACCGCCATGCCGCCGCCGAAATGGCGTTGCAAACCGTAATTCACACGAATCACGCTCGGCTTTGTGTGGGCGTATTCGTATGCCAGCCTCTCGATGTCTCGAACCGGCAAGGAGGTGATCTCCGCCACTCGCTCAGGCGGATAGTCGCGAAGGACTCGCTCCCGAAGTTGGTCACCTCCCAAACAGTATTGTCGAAGATAGTCCGTATCCTCCCATCCTTCACGAAAGATGATGTGCATCATTCCCAGGGCCAGGGCAGCGTCCGTTCCGGGACGAACGGGAACCCACCAATCGCTGCGCTCGGCGGTTTTCGAGCAGTAGGGGTCGATGGTGACGATTCGAGCGCCGTTTCGCCGAGCTTCATGCATCCGTGCCCACAAGTGCATGTTCGTTACGCTGGTGTTGGAACCCCAGTTGATGATGTATCGGCAATGGTTGATGGCATAAGGATCGGTGACCGCCCGCGTCCCGAGAGTAATGTCGGACCCTGCGGCGCCCGCCGTCGCACAAATCGTGCGGTCCAGGAGCGAGGCTCCCAATCGGTGAAAGAAACGGCGATCCAGGCTGCTTCCTTGGATCTTCCCCATCGTGCCACAGTAGCTGAAAGGCAAAATGGCCTGCGGGCCGTCGCTCGACGCGGCTATCTCCAGAAACTTCTGTGCGATCGTGTCGATGGCTTCGTCCCAGGAGATGCGTACGAACTCCCCTTTGCCCTTCGGACCGACGCGTTTCATGGGCCAACGCAGCCGATCTTTATGATAGACCCTCTCGAGATAGCGGCTTACTTTCTGGCAGAGAAAGCCGCGGGTAAACGGATGTTCGGGGTCGCCGCGCAGCGAAACGGCTCGGCCCGCTTCGACCCGCACCAGCATCGCACAGGTATCGGGACAGTCGTGAGGACACACGCAACGGACGGTTCTCGAATGCCGCGTCATCGTCTTTCACCATACCACGGGCGAGCGTTGCCAACGACATGTCGGTTTTCGAAGCTTCGGTGTCTTTGTCCTTTTAGCAGAATCTCGGGCATTCGTCACCCAAACATCGAGTACAAGCCTGAAAAAAGGAGGCGTTTCGAACGAAGGCGATTCTTCGACCTTTTCCGGCCTCGATTCGCTGGAACTTCCCGTTGCATATTCGCGTCGAAGAACTGATCACTTTCCCGATGGGAGTGGATGTGCCATAATCGAGCCACTGATATTTCCCCTTCAGGGTTCTGGATAGCAACCACATAGGAGAATTTCCGTGAAGTCTTATTGTACTGTCGGGGTCTTGCTCGTTCTTAGCCAACTGCTCTTTGCCAAGACCGACTACCTGCAACCGCAATCCCAAAGGCTGCCGCAGCCCAAATGGTTGAAGCAGTATGTGGATCAGGGAAAGCATGACAAGCGGCTGAAAGGCTACATCACACCCGAAGGGATCAAGGTCGAGATCGTGGCCGAGTTCCCCACCGTTGTCAACCCGGTCGGCATCCGCTTCGCCGACGACGGCACGCTGTATGTCATTGAATGGCGTCGCGATCCAACCGGCCCCGGCAAAGAGACCTCCGTTACCTTCACCTTCCAGGACGGGACCAAACGAACGGTGGCCACCATGGCCAAGGAAGTGAAAGATGTGGTCAAGACGCTCATCGACTTCAACGGAGACGGAATCTACACCGATTCTCGCGTCGTCCTGGAAGAGCAACTGCCATCGAGCATTCTGTTGCACGACGATTGGCTTTACGTCAGCGGGCGAGGCAGTGTCCGCCGTTACAAACGCAGCCGACCCGATGGCCCTTTCGACACGATGCAGATCATCGCGAAAGGTTTTTGCGGCTACCACCATTACCAGGTTTCGGGCATCGCGCTCGGTAACGACGGCTGGCTTTATATCACCACGGGTGACGACGACAACGACGTCGAAGGTTCCGACGGATCGCGAGCGACGGTCTGGCGTACAGGAGCCGTTTTCCGCTGCCGACCGGACGGCTCCGATCTGCACGTGTTTGCTATCGGCTTTCGCAATCCTTACCGCGAAGTCGTCTTCGATGCGGAAGGCAACATGTTTCACGCGGACAACGATAACGAAGACGGCACCAAGTTCATGGGGTGCCGCTTGATGCACGTCGCGGAAGGGGCGGACTACGGCTGGCGCTTGCAGCAAGGGGCACGTTGCTGCCGGCCTGATTTCGTGCGGGGGGCTGCATTCGGTGAATTGCCCGGCAAAATGCCCGGCTTGTTGAAAACTGGGCGAGGGGCGCCGGCCGGACTCCTGATTTACAACGATACTTTCTTCCCGAAACACTATCGCGGTCTCATTTACTATCCCGATGTCTATCGCAAGGTCATCCGCGCCTATGTCGTTCGTCCGAAAGGAGCGACTTTCGAAATCGTCAACGAGTTCGAGTTCCTCCGTTCCGATGATCCTCTGTTTCGTCCCTGTCAGATGATCGTCGGTCCAGATGGCGCCATGTACGTCTGCGACTGGAGAACCGATTCAGGTGGCGCCGGGCAGTTGTTTGGCGATGGCAAACATGGCCGAATTTACCGGATCCGTTGGGCAGGTACCGAAGACCACCCGGCGATCCCACTGCGTAATCGCGCTAGTTGGGATGCCATTGTTCGCTCCTCGGATGACGATCTCCTGAAGGCGCTCAAGAGCGAAAATGCCACCGACCGCCAGGTCGCCCAGCGGGAGCTTGTTCGTCGAGGGCCTCGCAACCTTTTTTCCCTGTTGCAAATACTCGATGACCGTGACGGTGCTGTCAATGCACGCATCGCCGCGTTGGGTGTCGTGCAAGCGTTCTGGTGCCCATCGGTCGAAGACCTTGTCTTGAATCTGCTCAACGACAAGGAAACAGCGATCAGGCGGCTGGCGGTCGAAGCACTGGCTTTGAACTGCAAACCGAAGGACCGCCGAGTCAGCGAAGTGCTCATTCGCAACCTGGAAGAGACGCATCCCGCCGTTCGACGGGCATTGTACCTGGCATTGGGACGGATCGGCGCGCCAGGAGCGGAAGACGCCCTGATCAACGCTTTCCGCTCCGAAGATACCAAGGATCGCTATTTGTTCGACGGTTTGATTCGCGGCATCGAACGACTTGGCCAACCAGGCATTGATCGGCTCATCGCTCTCGCTCAGGGGGGCGTGCAGAAAGAGCACGACAAAGTCGTTCTGGCGTTCTTGTCGTTCCGAACCCGTCCCGCAGCCAATGCTTTGCCTCAATTGCTCTCCTATCCCCATCTTGACATCGAGCAACAATCCTCCTTGCTGCGATCCTACAACAACTACCTTCTTCAGCCCCCTGTCGACCTGACGCCGCTTGTCGACTACATGCTGCGAAAGCGGGACTTGGCACCCGCCGTCAAGCTGGCTGGCATTCAGTCCATGAACGCCTGGCTTTTCGACAATCCCAAGAGCCGAGACCGGGGCATCGCGCTCTTGATGCAATTGCTCGAGGATAACCATCCCGATGTGCGTCGCGAGGCTATTGGCGTGGTCGAATCGGCCGGACTGAAGCTTTTCGCTCCCTTTTTGGCCAAAATGCTCGCCGACTCGTCTCGCTCCGAAGACGAACAGTTGGCCCTCGTTCGGGCTTTGCGCACTCTGAATGACCCTGACACTTCGCACGTATTGAATCAACTTCTTTTTTCTGACAAAGTTTCTGATCCCATTCGGCTCGAAGCGCTCCAAGCCCTGGCCACCCTCGATCCGCGTGCGGCGACTTCTGCCGCTAAAGACTTTCTCGATTCCGCCAAGGGCGACATCCTCAAAGAAGCCGTCGTCGTTCTTGGCACCACTATGTCGGGGGCTCGCATCGTCGGCGAACGTTTCCTGCAGAAGAAGTTGCCTCGCGAACTTCTTCCCCAAGTGGTCGACGCCCTCCGCCGCCACGCCACCAAAAGCCCCTACCTCAAACAAATGCTTACCGAAGTCATGAAAGGCGGTCTGCTCGTCTCGCTCGACAAAAAAGAACTAGAACGCATTGAAAAACTTGTTCGCGAACAGGGAGACCCCAACCGAGGCAAACTGCTTTACCTCAATGGCAAGACACTGGCTTGTGCCAACTGCCACAGGCTCGAAGGAGTTGGCGACAATGTCGGTCCCGACCTCACCCGAATCTGGGATACTCATTCGACCGAAAAAATCATGGAATCCATGATCGATCCCAGCAAGGAGATCAAGGAAGGTTTCCAAACATACGTCGCTACGACCAAGAAAGGCCAGGCGTTTTCTGGCTTGAAGATTTCCGAGTCCCCAAGAGGGGTGGTCCTTCGCGACCTGAACGGGCGCGATATTTTCATCGCTAAAGAAAACCTCGCCCGACTTTCCCAGACGAAAACGTCGCTGATGCCCGATAATGTTCTCGCGCAGCTCGAGTTCCAGCAATTCCTCGATCTTGTCGCCTTCCTGAAAGATCGACAGGCACAGGAATCACTGCGCGGCACCGCATTCTCTTTCTGGGTCGCGGGTCCCTTCCCTGCTGACCTCGATTCGCCGTTCCCACCCGAGAAGAATCCGTCGCCAAAGGCCAAATACTCGGTCGATGGCAAAGAGATTGCGTGGTTCCGGTTATCTTCCAGTCCCGTCGGTTTGCTCGACTTGGGCAATGTTTTCAAAACCGATCGTTGTTCCGCCTATGCTTTGACCTACGTCTATTCGCCTGCGCCCCAACGCGCTACCATGGCTCTGGGCATCGGCGGACAGGCGAAAGTCTGGATCAACGACGCTGTCGTTCATCGGCAAACGGAAACAACCAAAGCCATTCCCGACGGGATCAAAATTCCGGTGCAACTCAATGCCGGCTGGAATCGCCTTTTGGTCAAACTCGTTCGAAAGGACGGTCATCACGGACTTTATCTTCGCATCTCCGGCGAAGGCATCACACTGTCCCTCCGACCGGACGACGAGTTCGGTCGCCGATAGGAAAAAAGAACCCTCTCGCTTCCGTTATTTGCGAGAGCGAGAGGGTAAGACGCCCTGAGCCTTGCTGTGTTCGCAACAGACTGGCTGGTTTACATGGGTTCGGGGTTTTGCTCTCCCAGATCTTCCGGGCGCGCTTCCATCGTGTCGGGGTCTGCATCCGATGGGTCCGGGGCTTCCTGCGGTTCGGCAGGCGGTGTCGGCTTTTCCGGCGGATAGTATTTGCCGGTGTAGGGGCAGTACGTTCCGCGATCGGGGCAACCATTGTGGGGGCAAGCCGGATAGTGATATGGATGGTTCGGATCCTCCTGGCAATTGGGAATCTCCGAATCTTCCGCATCCGAAGAGGGATCGAATTCGAGAGGTTCATCGCCGTCGTCCGGCAGGACGGGAAGGACTTCGGCATTCTTCGGCTCAGCCAATGGTTGGCTTCCTTCGCCCGGGCGAGGAGCAACGGGTATCTGCTCGAGTGCTCGAGGCGGAGGAATGGTTTCGGCCTCGGGCGAGGCGTCTTTTTCATCGTTTTGCCAGGGAGCGTTGATCATCCATTCGAGAATGTGTTCGAGAATTCGCGGCCGAGTGTTGACTTCCTTTTCTGTCTCGTCGATGTAAGGCATGACGGTCGGCGGCTGCTCAAACGAGGCGTCCTGACACGGCGGCATGACATCCGGTGGGCCAACGTCGACACCTGGATCGAATTCCGCGACGTCTTCCGCCTGGTCGTCATAGACTTCTTGTTCTTCCACGCCAGCTTGAGGAACTTGGATGATGGCCAGGTCGAGCCGATGGCTATTGTCCGCGTGACCGGCAACAGCGCTGGCAGGCGGCGCAAACGAGCTTCCGCTTTGGCCACTGCTGGTGGCAACTTCGATTGACGCCGATGTGGAGACAGTCGGTGCTGTTTGGGAAAACTTCCGTTGTGGCGAACTGACCAGGTAACCAGCCGCCAGGTAAAGGCACCAGGCGGCAGCAATGATGGTCAGAACCCCGAACCAAAACAGTTTACGCATCCCTCTCTTGCTCCTTTTTGCGTAAGGGTTCGAATGCCGGCTTCGTCGCCGACGCGCAGCACGTCGGCGCGGCGGGTTTATATCGCCAAAAGCTGTCGGTTGCCAGAGCAGTTGACGATCCACTCCGGGAAGCTGGGCATTTTCGACAAAGTGAGAAGGGGCTAAGATGGTAGGAAAGGATCGAGCGAACGAAAACTCGTCGAAGAAGGATGACCGATGACAGGCTCGCGGCGCGATTTTCTGCGTGGAGCGACAGCAGCGGCGGCTGCGCTGCCGCCAGTAGCGAGTTGGCTGGCGGCCAATGCGTCGACTCCCATTCGAGACGAATCGTTCTGGCGAAAAATCCGCCAGGCATTTATTTTCGATGAACGCAAAGTGCCGATGAACGCGGCCAATTTGTGCCCTTCGCCCAGAAGCGTTTTCGAACGGGTGATGTCCTTGACCCGGGACATCGATGCCGATTGCTCTTTTCAAAACCGCGAGAAATTCGCCAAATATCGTGATGAATCCCGAGCGAGCGTGGCAGGCTACCTCGGCGCGTCGACGGATGAGATCGCTCTGGTCCGCAATACGAGCGAAGCCAACAACGTCATCGTGCAGGGGGTGGCACTCAAGCCAGGCGACGAGGTAGTCGTGTGGGATCAGAACCATCCCACGAACCATGTCGCCTGGAGCGTTCGCGCCGCCCGCATCGGTTTTAGCGTGAAGCGTGTGAGGACGCCGACTGCCCCTGCGAGTGAGGATGAACTTATCGATGTCTTTGTCAAGGCATTGGGACCGAAGACACGAGTGCTGGCACTGACGCATGTTTCGAATGTGAGCGGCATCCAGTTGCCGATCAAAGAAATCTGCCGGCAGGCACACAAGCGTGATATTTTCGTTCATGTCGACGGTGCGCAAACGTGTGGTGCCCTCCGGGTTGATTTGCATGACCTGGATTGCGACTCGTACAGTGCCAGCGCCCACAAATGGCTGGTTGGTCCGAAGGAGGTTGGAATCCTTTACATCCGGGAAAGCCGAATCGACAAGGTTTGGCCTTTGATTGTTGGCTCGGGATGGGGCGAGAAGGTGCAACCGGCAAGCAGAGGCGCTCGCAAGTTCGAGACGCTCGGCCAGCGCAACGACGCCGCTTTGGCCGCACTGGCAATGGCAATCGAATTTCACAACAGGATCGGGCCTGACCTCATCGAAACGCGCATCTACGAATTGGTGGCAGCGTTGAAAGCCTCGTGCAAAGAGCTGGGACTTGACCTGGTCACGCCTTTTGCCCCGCAATTGAGTGCTGGCGTCTGTACCATTCAAGCCCCACCGGCACGTCGGCGACAACTTTTCGAGCGGATGTACAATGAGTTCGGAATCGCTGCCGCTCCTACTGGAGGCTTGCGCTTCTGCCCGCATCTGTACAACACGATGGAACACATCGAACGGGTCGTGCGCGGGTTGAAGGCCATGAGGAAACTTTTTGAAGGTTGATTTGTATGCCCATCATCCAAGTCGAGGGGCTGACCAAGGTCTATCGGGTTTCCCAAAAGCGTGCCGGCCTGCTCGGTGCCGTCAAAAGCCTGTTCTATCGCCAATACAAGGAAGTTCGGGCTGTAGACGGCGTCAGCTTTCGAATCGAACCGGGCGAAATGGTAGCCTTTCTCGGTCCAAACGGCGCTGGCAAGACGACGACTCTGAAGATGCTATCGGGCATCATCTTTCCGACCAGCGGCCAGGCGAAGGTACTCGGCTACATTCCCTGGCAACGTGCCAATGCGTTTCGCCGGCAGTTTTCGCTGATCATGGGGCAGAAGAACCAACTCTGGTGGGACCTCCCTGCCGCCGACAGTTTCAACCTGCACCGCGAAATCTATTCGATCCCGCAGGCCGAATTCCAACGCACCCTCGGTGAATTGACGGAGTTATTCGGGGTCGCCGACTTGACACGCCAGCCGGTCCGCGAATTGTCCCTTGGCGAACGGATGAAAATGGAGATCATCGCGGCGCTCTTGCATCGGCCCAGACTTCTCTTGCTGGACGAGCCTACCATTGGTCTCGACGTCGTTGCTCAAGTCACCATTCAAAAGTGCCTAAAGGAGTACAATGCGACCCGCGGCGTCACCATGCTGCTGACCAGCCATTACATGCGTGATGTCGAAGCCCTGTGCTCGCGAGTCTTGGTGATATCGCACGGCAAAGTGGTTTACGACGGTGCGTTGGCCGGCATCACGGAAAAGTTCGGCAGTTCAAAACTGCTGAAATTGCGGTTCAAAGATCAGGTCCCTGCTGACTTGCATCGCTTCGGGGAAGTCGTCCATCGCGAGGGGCCGACCGCCGACTTGAAAGTAGATCGCACGCGAGTCGCCGAACTGCTGGGAGGCATCCTTGATTCCTATGCTCTGGTCGACCTGAGTATCCACGATCCACCACTAGACCAGGTCATAGCCCGAGTGTTCAAACAAGCGGAAGAGCATGCACCGCAGTGCCGAAAGGAACGGGCCGATAACCGCGTGGCCAAAGCCCCATAGATTCTTTGGCACGACCAGGCAGAGGAAACATCGATAAAAAGATGTCGATCATTCAGGGCATGGCGAAGGTTGCGGCAGGGGCATGAGCCAGGCTGTAAAGCGGCAGACCAGCAAGGCAAGCACTATTCCTGCCAGCCCGTCCAACGCATAATGCCAGCCAAGCACGATGGTGCTGAGCCAGTTCAAAATCGATAAGATCACGCCGACTACAATCAACGGCCTTGATAAATGCCGCCAGCACAAGAAACCGCAGATCCAAGCATAGACATGATACGAAGGCATGGCGGAAATCCCGGCACAAGCGTAGACCCTGTTGCTTTGCTGGTATTCCGCGATGGTTTCGAGCAAAAACGCCGACAGTTCCCCGCTCGGCAAGCCATCGAGTGCATGAAACCATTCCGGATGAACGAACAAAGGCCCACGCGTCGGGATGGCTAATGTAAACAAGACATCGATCATCAAGCCGATCTGATAAGCCAGCACCAGCCGAGCTCCTCCTTTGAACCCTTCGTGATGCAAGGCGATTGTCAGGGAGATGAACATGAACAACGTGAAGATGCCATACACGCTGTCCCAAAACCAAACGCCCCAAGCGGGAGTCCGTTCGATCAGCCATTCGCTGGGCAGCGTGCCAGCGAAAAGGGATCGTTCCAACGCCTCTGTCTCCGCATCGTAATTGGCTGAATTGATCAAGGGAATGGCCGGTTTCAGATTAACATACGGAACGGAACCAATCAGGTAGATCGCAGTCAGCAAGAATCCCTGCCCGAAAAACCTGGGCAAGTCGCGCGTCCGCTCTCGGAGAGGAGGAGGTTCGCCCCCCCGAATCTGTAGAATCATGTCGCGGGCGATACGGATAGCCAGCAGACCCATTGGGCCAATCATCACGCAGACGATGAGCAGCACCGCTGCTAATCGAAGTTCGCCGACCGGAAAAAGCACAAACTTCAGTCCATGGCTCCAAATGATGGCTAGAACAACGATGTAAAACGAAATGGTGAAGACGATCAGTGGCGTGAGGCAGGTGAAGAGCTGCCAAAGCCATGTCCGCCAGGAGAGTGAAGCCGTCGAGTCCAGCGCTTCATGGTCCTCGGTGAGAGATGAAAGGTCGTTCGTCATTTATCAGCACAGCGAAGCGGTTCCGCATTCAAAGCGACTATAACTAGGTTAGTTCACTCCGTGGAGACGAGCAACTCCGCCGGGCGGTTTATCGGCAAGGCAATAACGTCTCGGCGATGACGATTGATTAAAAGGCTACCCGATGCCAACCGACGTTAAGACCAGCAATGAGATACCCGGTCTCGACCCGCGATTGGACGCCCTGGTCCAGCGACTGAAGTGGATCATGGGAGGCGTGGTTCTTTTGTGGGTCGGGGCAGAGTCGTTAGCTGGTTTGGGTTTATTCTACAGCCCGCTCAAAGAGGCAGTCCGCAACAACTTTTTCTTTGTTGGCCCGTTGCTTGGGCTGACCGTCTTGCAGCTGGCTTCATCACCGAATCGGCGGGAATTAGCGACCATGATCGGCGTGGCTGCCGGTCTGGCGGTGGTGCTGCATTTTCTCAAGTTGCAATTCCCATGGATCAAGGAAGGCGTTCGCGATCTGGACATTCCCTCTCCCCTCGTAGTGTCGGCCTGCCAGTCTCTGGCTCTGGCCAGCATTTTGGAGTTGGTCAGCCGCGCCCTCCGAAAGCGAAACGAGGAACGCACGTATGTACTCGCTTTTCTTCTCCCTGCCAGCCTCATTGTCGGCTTCACCGTGCTTGGCCCCTACGGCATGGCGCTGACGACTTATTTCAATCGCACGACTTTCGACGGCTACGTATATGCTGCCGACAGCACGTTGGGTTTTCAGCCGAGCTTCCTTGTTGGCCAATGGTTTGACACCTGCTTGCCCCTTTATTTCGTCGGTTTGCTGGTGTATCACACATCCGCGTTCATCTATATGTTCGTCTACGTCATGCAACTACGTTTGCGGCCGATACCCGCGATGGATGTCGTGCCGAGTGTTGTGTTGGCAACAGCATTGGCAACGCCGTTGTACATTTTGTTCCCGGTTTGTGGGCCGGAGGCGATCTGGGGCGCAGACCCGGATGGCAACCGGCCAGATTTCTATCCGCATCATCCCCCGCCCGTCGAACAGGTCCTGCAAGCGCCGACCGCCAGCAGAAAAGCATATGTCTGGTATGGTTACGAGCCTGAACGAGGCGAAGCCAGTACGAGCATGCCTTCCTTGCATACAGTGATTGCCTTGCTGAGCTGGTGGCACGCACGCCGGCTGCCGATCTGGGCGCGCGCCATCGCCGGCTTCTGGCTGGTGTTCACGCTTCTGTCGACGATTGGATTCGGCTTCCATTACTTGTTCGATATTGTCGTTTCCTTCCCGTTCGCTCTGACAGTGACCGCGATCTGCATTCCGTGGTCGGCTTGGAATTCATCCGAACAACAGGCTGCTTTTCTTTGGGGAATCGCTTTGACGGCGGGCTGGCTTTACGTGCTGAGGTGGCATTGGGATTGGCTCGCGTATTCGCCATGGTTGCCGGCAACGGCCATCAGCTTGACGGTCGTCTTGAGTTGTTCCTTGGAAAGCCGGGTCTATCGCATAGCATTTGCCGAGGCCAGCCAACCCGATGGGTGAACATGGCTCCGTTACCATAGCCGGCGGGCGTAGCGAAGAAGGAAACCATTCAAAGCAAAACAGGCTCCGCTGGCGATCGCGGCGGGCCAAACCACCGAATCATCGCCCCCCAGTGATGCATCGATGGTCGCTGCCAACAGCCAAAGCTGGAGTACGACGAGAATGAGAACCAGCGACAAGACGGCATTTAGCACCACCGTTCGCCGGGATCGAGAGGTCAGTCGGTTCATGTGTTTCGGAGCTCCACACCCACGGCGTAAATGACTCCCTCGCGAATCTCGAGCTGAATCTTGGGCAACGGTCTTCGCGGAGGACCCGAAATCGGTCGGCCCTGGGCCAGATCGAAGCATGCATGATGACAAGGACAGTGAAAGCCGGTGGGTTTTGGCACGACGGCACAACTCAGATGAGTGCAGCGCTGATCATAGGCGACGACATCCTTTTCTGACAGCCGAACGACCAGGCAACGGTCGTGCTCTTCGGGATAGGAAAAAGGGAGGGCCTTGCCGATTGGCAAAAACGGCAAGTCGCCCACACCTGGTCGCAAGGAGGCGATGGCTTTTTGCTTCTGCTCGCCTGGACGGCGCAGCCAGCTTTTGGCGATCAACCATAGCTGGCCGGCGACCAGCATCAAACTGGTAAGGCTCAAAAACTTCATGAAATCACGTCGAGCTACAGCTTGTTCCTGCGGCAATTCGATTGGAAATGCGGATCGCCATTCGCACGATTGCCGGTTTTGGGGAGAATCTGCCATGGTCGCTGCTTTCTTTTTTCTGCTACTGGTGAATCATCTCCAGCATGATCGCCTTGCCGTTGCTGTTGTCCTGAAGGGCATCGGCTACGTCGATATACTCTGCTCGCCCCGCAGTTTTGGGGACCATCATATTGACCTTGGTGGCGACCGTTTGCCGACCAAAGCGGAACTCGTTAACGGCGGCACTCGCCGGGCGGAGGCGTTCGATCTCGGAACGCGGACCGAAGTAAAGGGCTCCGCTCGGACAAACCGTGGCGCACATCGGCTTTTTACCAACTGAAGTCCGGTCGTAGCACATGTCGCATTTCATCATCAATTCGAATTCAGCCATCATCTTGGGAACGCCGAACGGGCATGCCAGCACGCAATTGTTGCAGGCGACACAGCGAGGCTTGCGCGCTGAACGAACAATCCCCTCTTCGGTTTTCTTGATGGCATCCGCGGGACAGACCTCAGCGCAAGTGGGTTGCTCGCAGTGCATGCAAACGACGGGTGTCGTCTGGGTCGAGCGCGAACGATCGACGAATTCCAAGTGGATCATCGCATAGCCTTTGTGGGTATCACATTCGCTGCACGCTTGCACGCATGCCTGGCAGCCGATGCAACGATTCGGATCAATAAAGAATTCTGCTTCCACGTTTACCTCGACGGTTTGTCGGCTTTGCGCAGGCGTACCGCGCACACTTTGAATTCCGGGATTTTCGAAACCGGATCCTGGGCATCGATGGTCAATTGGTTGACACTGAGTTGGCCTCCCCAATGATAGGGAATGAAAACGGTGTCCGGTCGAATCGTTTGGACGATCTGCACAGGGAGGGTGCATTGCCCGCGACGTGATTCGACCGTTGCCCAGTCTCCTTCCTGCAAATTCAGCTTTTTGGCAAGGATGGGGTGGATTTCAATTCGCGGGTATGGATATTGGTCCAGCAGTGGTCCGATGCGGCGGGTTTGCGTGCCGGATAAAAATTGGCTGACGACCCGGCCGGATGTCAGGATGATCGGATAGTCTTCATCGACGTCCTCGGCAGGCGGGCGATAGGTGGCGACGTTGAACCGCGCCTTGCCGTCGGGAAAATAAAACGGCCCTTTGCCTTGGGCGACGGGATTATACGATCCCGGCTCGAACAAACGAGGCGTACCTCGGTGGTTTTCGTTCGGGCAAGGCCAAAAGACGCCCATCTGTTCGTCGATTTTTTCGTAGGTGATCCCGGAGTAGTCCGCGATCCCACCTGCTGAGGCTCGGCGCAGCTCGTCGAAGATCTCGCGCGGGTGTTCGAAGCTGAATCCTTTACGGCATCCCAGGCGATGGGCGATTCCCTGGATCAGCCGCCAGTCCTGCCTCGCTTCTCCCGGACAATCGACCGCCTTGCGGATGCGAATCACCCTTCCCTCGGCACTTGTCACGGTGCCTTCGTCTTCTTCGTGCAGCGAACCGGGCAGGACGATATGGGCGAAACGCGCCGTCTCGCTCATGAAAAAGTCGATCGCAACATAAAACTCCAGTCGCCTGAGCATCTTCTGGATGAAGTGGTTGTTGGGCAAGGAGACGACTGGATTGAAACAAAGACTCAAAAGCCCACGAATCTCACCGCGGTCGATTTTGCGGAATATCTCGTAAGCATCGACGCCTGGCCCAGGGATATCATCGACAGGTACGCCCCAGATGCGGGCGACGTGTTGGCGATGTTCCGGATGGCTGATATCGCGTGCTCCGGGTAGCTGGTCGCATTTCTGACCATGCTCGCGTCCGCCCTGGCCGTTTCCCTGGCCAGTAATCGTTCCGTAGCCACAACCCTTCCGCCCAATGCGCCCCGAGGCGAGTACGATGTTAATCGCACCGAGGCAGTTTTCGACCCCATGACTGTGATGTTCGATGCCACGCGCGTGCAGAAGAAAACTGGTCTTGGCCTGGCCCCACCATTCGGCGGCTTGCCGAATCCCTCGCTCGGAAATGCCCGTTACCTCGGCGGTACGTCGTGGAGTCCATTCCGCCACCGATCGCGCCACCTCCTCGAATCCCACCGTATGGTTACGGATGAAATCGTGATCGAGATGATCGCTGGCGATCATCAGGTGCAAAATACCGTTAAAAAGCGCCACATCACGTCCTGGTTTGACCGGCAAAAAAAGGTCGCAAGTGCGAGCGATCGGCGTAATGCGCGGGTCGACCACAATGACGCGAGCGCCATGTTCCCGCGCCTGCCAGATATAGTTCGTCAAAATAGGCGAACATTCAGCAATGTTCGACCCGCTGATCCAAATGACTTCAGCATCGAGAATATCGCTGAAAGGATTGGCACAGCGGTCGATGCCAAAAGCTTTTTTGTTGGCGGCAGCAGCGCTGACCATGCATAGCCTGCCATTGTAGTCGATGTTGGGGGTCTTCAAGCAAACACGCGCGAACTTGCCCATGAGGTAAGCTTTCTCCGTCGTCAAACTGGCGCCGGAAAGCACAGCGAAGGCTTCGTTGCCATATCGGCTTTGAATCCGACGAATTTCTTCGGCAACGCGGTCCAATGCTTTTTCCACTGGCAGCGGGCGAAAACCGCCGGGTGCCTGGTCGTCACGTTCGTAGGCAGAGAGCAGGCGGTCGGGGTGTCCGCCCTGCAGGTAGCGCTTCACACCCTTGGGGCAAAGCATGCCTCGATTAAAGGGAAATTCTTCCCACGGTTCGAAACCAACAACGCGGTTTCCTTGAACTCTGAGTTGAATGCCGCACTGCATGCCGCAAAAGCAGCAGTGAGTCGGAACGAGTTTTTCCTCGGCAAGAGGAATGCTTTGGTGTGCCGAAGACGGATAGGCCGGGTGTGGTCCAAAGGGATCGTCAGCATGGTTGACGGCGATGCTGGGAGCGTTCAAGGCAACGGATGCGTTTTTCATTGGTACTGATTCGTAACGTTCACGTCAGGCGCAAAAGGACAGCCAACAGGTTAAGCGGCGATGGCGACGAGAGGCGAGAATTAAGAGCTAGTCGATTGATTCCCGCCGATAACCAAAGCACGAGGAACACAGAGATTAAAGCCGCAGGGGGGAAGAGGAACCGAGAGCCAAAAATTCTTCTTGCCGCGCCCCCCACAGCTGCCTCTCTGTGCTCCTCGCGCCTTGGTTGGGGGAAAAGTTGCCAGCGTGCCCCCTGGGCAAGGGCAAGGAGCAAACGCCGGCAACGCGGACAAATCCGTTGGTAATGATCACAATCGGGATGGTCTACTTCGTAACGATAGCCCAGCTGCCTTTCGACCTCGATCAAATCGTCGACATGCATCTGGGATGCGAATTCCTCCTGGCAGCGGCGGCAGCGGGCCTGATCTCCGAGCCGTCCAGCTTCGCGATATACCAACACACCGACCTGGGCGGAACGCTGGAACACGTGAAACAACTTGCCAAATGGCAACCACAACAAAGTGATGATCACAGCGACAGCGTGCAGGATCGCAAGGAAATCGTAAGCGTATCCCTTTAGCCAGGTATAGCTGGCCGTCAACATCAAACCGGTGGCGGCGACAGCAAAAAGAAGCAATAATGGCAACATGTCGTCGTGAAATTGCTGCAACGCCGCCGCCCCTTCATCCCGCAATCGACGATGTAAAGCCAACAAAACTCCCGCCACCACCATCAACGATGACCACACCAGGCCATGAAACACCATAAAAGCGAACAGGGAGTCCACTGGAAACGTAATCGTCGGATAATCGAAAACGTATACGCGGTAATGATCGAGCCGATCCGGCACGGTCGCGAAGTAAACCCAGCCGAACACCAGAGGAAATGTTATCGCCGCGGCGATCAGACATCCCCACATCGAAAGCCAATGAGCAGCCCAGCGTTGTCTGCCCTCGCCTCCAGATAAAGCGGTTGAACACGAAGGCGGCGATGAGTTGTCTGGCAATCAGTCGACCATGCGACAGCCAATACTTTGGACGGCACATCCGACCCAACAGCCGCCAGCCTCGGTTCCAATACATCGCAGTCGCCGGGCGTTGCAGCCACAGTACGTATCGGAATGTGACTCCGAACGCGGCAAACCAAAGTGGCTACCGTATACGGCATCAAGACCGCATCAAAGTGTGTCAGGTTCTTCGACCCAAGCACGATGAGCCGTGTCAAGACCCCTGTTACCAACGAGGCCCAGAGCACCGCCTTGATCCGTTCTTTGCTCAATGCTCCCACCTCAGTTCAAGGTCACCGCAACACTCGAATGATAAACACACTCGGCAACTAGAGTTCGAAGTAATTGTCCTACCGTCAAACCTCGTTTGCTGGCTTCGACCAAGAGCGCGTTCAAATGTTCTTTCGTCATGGCGATTGGCACCTCGACGACATCCGAGTGCGTGTCTCCCAACCGATCGTCGTCAGCAACACTGCTCATGATGCCTCCGCTTCAAGGGGCGATCGCTCACCGGCACTCCGTCCCAGTTCGCTGTCGCTTCGCAGAACCAAAGCAGCAGCAAACGACAAGATGCTTAACAAAAGACAGCCGATAACACTATGGCCAGATGCAAAAGAAACGGTTGCCAACAGCACCGCCATGCAAGACACCGCCACGACACCGCTCGGCAAGCCGACACCTTCTCTTGGGGCGTCGTGGCTCAAGGCGCCTCTCACACTGCCAAGAAAAGCCCCAATCAGGAGCAATAGAGGGATTTGCCACATCAATGGCGGTTGCGTGGCGAGGTCCAGAACGGTTACCCCAAGTCCGGTCAACGCAGCGCTCAAAACGAAATCCTGCCCGTGTTGTTGGGCAAAGGCGGCACCTAATTGCTTGAACAACTCCGCCGTAACGATGACGGCAATGAACATAGATGCCGTCGCCCATTGACCGATACCGAAAGTTGCGTGCAATTGGTTGGCAACGAAGCTGCACAAAACCAACATACCAACAATTGCTACCGCTTGAACGAAGGTCTTCCGGTTCATGGTTTGCTCGCCTTCTGGGTTTCGAAAACGAATCCAAGTCGCGTTGGCATGGTCGCAATTTTTGTGCCGGTTTAGCAAAGACCTTGTTCGTGCGCATAAATGCTGATGTTGTAACCGGATATGAAATTGGTAATTGACCGGGCCACCTAATTAGTGATCCGGTCGTGCCCAAGGCCAGGGCGTGTTCGCCTGCGAGTTGTGCAGCCTTAACGAAGAAGTTCGGCAAGAAGATTGTTCTGGGGATAGCTGTGTCCGAGGTGTTGGCGGAAGCCTTCGGCAAAGTCCTTTCCGATTAGTTTGCCTCGCTCGGCTCCCCATTCCCGCATGGCCGAAATGTAATGATCGACGCCGTGGTGTTTGAGCAACCATTCCCGCTGGCTGGCGTGGGCCGCCAGCATCTCCGCTTTGGTTTCTATCACGCTGCTGATGTCGATACAGAAGCCAGGGGGAATTTCGCGGCCAAACAGATCCTTTCCTTCGAGAGGATCGCAATAGTACAAATGCGGGATGGCGTCGATGGCGGGTGGATAGCCTTTGTCGCAGAGGAAATTCGGTGCAGGCGCTCCAAAGGTGGCGCCGCGCGTGATCGTGCTCGTGGCTTCGTGGTCGAGCATGTAATCACTCGGGCTGTGCGTAATAACGATCCGCGGACGCACCTCGCGCAAGAGCCTGGTTACTTTTTCCAGCGTGCGTTCGTTGTGAAACACGCGCAGATCCCGTTCTTCCAGGCAATGGTAAGTCGCGCCGATGATGGAGGCAGCCCGTCTGGCTTCTTCGCGACGAATGCGGCTGATTTCCTCGGGTTTGTGCTCCACTGAACCGCAATCTCCTGGGGTCATCGTCGCGATGTGGGCCTCCCAGCCGTGCTCGCGAACCAACCGAATCATCGTACCGGCACACAGGAACTCGGCGTCGTCAGGATGGGCCAGGACGGAGAGGATGATATCGGCCATATTCGTCACCTTTATGGTTTACCCTGCAGTCGGGCCATTCCCAGCACGCGCTTCTTCACTTCAGGATCTACGAGCGGTCTTCCCTGAGGGTCCAAGCCGTCGAACGGCCCTCGTAAATTCAGTTTGATTGCTCGCCGTAAGTTGGCGGAGGACGGCACAAGAGCTACAGACAACATCCGTGGAGCGGGAGAGGGAAACATCTGTGGGGTTAAAAACGCCAGCCAGCGAAAGGTCGCTCCACGGACGTCTTCGACAAGCTGCAGGTACCGATGCTGGATTTCATAGGTATCTCGCTGGATCTCGCTTTGCGCGCGAAAATCAGGGTGCTCGAGATACAGTTTCTTCCATCCCGTAGGTTGACTGAACCACGATGCGGGTGGACCAAAAGCCTGCGGATGCTCATACTCCGCCAGGGCCAGTCGCTGGTCTCCTTTCTTGCGATGCTCTTCGCCACGGTAGAAATGCTTGCGCGCCGAAACCGCCGCGCGCTTCTGTTCAACCATGCTACGGAAGTAGAAATAATCGAAGTTGACGACCCGGCGGTTGCTCTTGGTGTCGGCACTCATCAATGCTTCTTGTTCCGGGGATGTTCGAATCAGGCCGAAGGTTCGACCATGACGCTCATACATGTCGAAGGCTTTTTTCCAAGCTTCTCCGGACCAATTCTGCCAGCGGGCAATGCTGCCAGAAGCCAGTTCGTCAGGCGTTGCTCCTCCCACGGTCACCGCTCTTTTGGGTCCGTGAGGTTTCGCAGGATCGGCCGGAAACCAATCACCTATCGTCCAACCTTCTTCGTCGAACCAGCCCGCCTCTTGCAATCGTTCGGCGCGATAAAACTGGGCTCGGGCGGGATACACCTGGAAAATCACCAGCGACAAACGAGGCTTGCGTTTCTTCTCGATCACAGGATCCTGAGCGAAACTATACCATGCCCTCGCCGCGTCGAAATTGCCAATGTCGTCGCGCAACGTGCTGTGCAACGTCAACTCGGTCGGGTCAAAACGAGAGGGACCGGGAAAAATCGGAAACCGCTCCGCCGGCGGCTTGAGCGGAGTCTGTTGTGCTTCGAGATCACTCAGGGCTTTTTCGTCATAAAGGCTGGGAATCCGGCGATGGTCTTCCAAGAATGAGATCAGTTTTTGCGGCGTGTCGCAGGGATTGCCCGGAATCGTCCGCAACAGGCGAACCAGGTGTGGATGTTGTCGGCAGAATTGTTCCAATTCGGCGAAGTCGATGACAGCATGGCCGCGAACCAGCCGGTGAAAGCGTCTGGGGTCCCAGCGGCGCGGATCGACGCAGCTCAATTTGAACAACGCTCGAAAAGTATGGTTCTCGTCGGCGATACCGATCTTGTGCTGGTAGTACTCTCCCATGCTGAAGCGCAGATTGGGGTTGTCACGATTCTTCATAACCCCTTCGTAAAGCAGGTTCACTCCCCTGGCGATGTAAAAGTATTTGTCCAGAATGCGGTCGAGTTCGACCGAGATGTTGTAAGCGATGTCCCAACTCATGAATTTCCAGGGAGTCTCGTAGTGGGTCTGCAACTTGGCCAAGGACTGCGTAATCAACAACACGTCGTCCCATTCGTGTTTTTTCTTCTTTTCCGCTGCCAGCACCCACAGATAACACGTCACCAGACCCCGAGAACCGCTCAGCGACAAATTGACGACCGAACCGGTCAGATCGACCTCTCCCAGCTGCTCTTCGCGCAGGTTGAGCTTAGCAGCCTGTGGTTCGATGACACGCGTTCTGAGGATTATTGTGAGCGTAATCAACACCAGGATGCAGCCGGTGTAAGCGAGCTTGCGTATGCGAGACTGCTGCTGGAACGAGACTGCCATCGTTTGTCTCCAAAGGCATCAAGCGGCGATTTCCCGCGACTTCAAAAGATAGAATCCCACAACCATCCATCCGATCAAATAGCCGACTAAAGGCATGACGTTATCAACGACTAGCTGGCCGACGGGAATATCAAAGCCGTTGGCGACATAGTTGGTCAAATCGTGCCGTTCGACATCCGGAATGACGTTGAGAAACAGCCTCATGACGAAACGGAAGACCTCGTCGACGCCCAAAAAAAGCCGAGTGGTCGGGGTTTGATCGAGCGGCACGAGGGGATTGACCTGCTTGGCAAGTCGCAATGCGGATTCCAGTGGACCGCCGCCTTGGATCGTCCCTTCCGCGACCGATTGGATGAAATTGGCTGTCAAACCAGCGAGATAAAGCATCATCGTTACCAGAAAACTGATGACGCCAGTGAGATATGTGCTCAGGGCGATGGCGACAGTAATAACCAGACAGATGCGAAGCCAGAGTCCTATTGCTCCTTTGAAGAAGTTGACTTCAAAAGAGCGTTCGTCGGCCAGCAAGTACAGATCATGCTCGGCGACTCCCAGATACTGCGTCGGGCTTTCGCAGCGGACGATGACGAACAACGGCGGGCGATCGCTTGTCTCATCGCCTTTCTTGGCGAAGAGACGCCCAGGTGCGTCGATAAACAGCGTGTGGTAATCACGGACCTCTTTGGATCGAAGTTCGTAACGGCCATACTCGTCAGCCAGGGCATTTGCCAGTGCCAGCTGGTCGCGGTCGCTGGTTTCTCGCTTTTCGGTTTGGGCGCGAAATGCCTGAATCGTCTGAATCAACCGCAAACGGCGCTGCAGAGTTTCGGGAAACCAGCGTTCGCGTTCACTTTGGGCGCGCACGTCTGCTTCGCGAGCTGAGAGATTGGCGGATAGCCATTCGCGATCGATGTTGTAGTCGTTGAGTCGCTTGCTGTTCCAGCGCGGCGTTTCGAAGACGAAGGTGCAATAAATGCCACGCCCTTGCACCCCTTTAGTAGTGCGGAAAATATCAAACTC
This sequence comes from Gemmatales bacterium, assembly GCA_026004675.1. Classification (GTDB taxonomy): domain Bacteria; phylum Planctomycetota; class Planctomycetia; order Gemmatales; family Gemmataceae; genus BPJP01. The sequence goes on along the minus strand of BPJP01000008.1, from coordinate 14,743 downwards.
GAATTCGCAGCGGACGCTGTTCCGCTTGCTGAAGTCGGGGAGTTCGTGGAAAACCCAAAAAGCGCGGTTGCCTGTTTCCGCCGTGATGTACTTGCGGTACCCCCATTCCCGCCCGACCGATTTCGCCCTTTCGACGGTCAACTCGCCAAACACCGGTACGCGAGCTTTGTAACTTTCCTCAGCGGCTGCCGGGTCGACTCCCCGAGCAACATAAACCAGGCTGAAAGCGGTAATGACGAACTGCACAAGAGTCATCAGCAGGATGTAACCCAGACAACGACCGAGTACGATTTCGAAGCGTTCCACTGGCTTGGTGACGATCGTATGCATCGTCTGATGGCGCAGATCGGCGGGGATGCTGAAGGCGGCCAGCAAACCGGCGACCACGATCAACAACGGCGTCATAGCGCGATAAACCGTGTTGACATAGCTGCGCAATTGGTATTGCGGCGTGTAGGGCAGATACCAACTGGCGAACAAAAACACCAACGCCAAAGCACTAAACACCCATAGAACTTTTCGGCGAATCGCTTCTTTGAAACTGATAATCGCCAGCGCCCAGATGCGTCGCCAACGGAGCGAGAAGAGGTTTTCCAGAATCGGCAACAGAACGGCGGTTATCGCCCCGATACACCCGCTCCGGAAAACCCAGGAGCGATTTTCCGATGTGCTGTCAGCTGCATACAACACACCAGCAGCAGCCAACAGCAGAAGCGACACACTGCCGAGAAACAGAGTGGCTTTCCAGATCGGAGCACTGCAAAGAGGGGCGTTCGCCGGCCGAAGCGCTCGGAACAGGACAACGAGCACCAATCCAGCCATCGCATAGACGCCGGTCCCTTCAATCCATAACTGCACCATGCCGGGCAACTGCGCCCAAGTCAACGGCTCGCGTTCGATCACCAAGACGGCAAACATGGACAAAGTCATTCAGAACTTCGGTTCAATGTGAATCTTCTCTCCCACCTCGCCAGGAACACTACCCGACAACCGGCCAGGTGACGACAGTCGATAAAAAGCCTATTGCGCCAACGAAATGGTCGTCGTTAACCTTCAGCATCGGCTCCCTCTTTCGCGAACGGCGAGCCGATTGGTTTTTCACCGTCATCCGTTTTCTTGTCTTCTCCTTCTTTCGGTGGCAGATAGCGCCTGCCTGGATGCTCCTTGCTCTCTTTGACGATCCGCAGAAACAGGTCTTCCAGCGTGGTTGTCGGATGCCCGATGAATTCCAGCTTTCCGCCGTACCGTTGAAGCACTTCATCCAGGTCGCGGCGCAACTCGTCGTTCAAACGCAAACCGGAAGCCCGCATCTCGACCCGGTTGGCGTCCTCGAGCAGGACATCCACCTTTCCGAGTTCCTGAAGTTCCCCCTCGTTGAGAATGGCAATCCGGTCGCAGACATCTTGCACGTCTTCCAACCGATGACTGCACATGATCACCGTTTTGCCTTCTTTGCGAAGGTCGAGAATGAGGTCTTTCATCCAGCGTGTCCCGATCGGATCGAGACCGGAAGTCGGTTCGTCGAGAATGACCAGGTCGGGATCGTTGATGAGAGCCTGGGCCAGGCCGATACGCTGGCGCATGCCTTTGGAGTATTCTTTGAGGATTCGGCGTTTGTCCTGCGACAGGCCGACCATGTCGATCAGTTTTTGCGCTCGCTGTCGGCGCTGGTCGGCCGGGAGGTCGAAAAGCCGGCCATAGAAATCCAGCGTCTCCTCGGCATTGAGAAAGCGGTACAAGTACGATTCTTCGGGCAGGTAGCCGATGCGTTCGTTCTTTTTGACTTGGGTGGCTGGTTCACCGAAAACGAGAGCTTCGCCTTCGTTGGGAAAGAGCAAGCCAAGCAGCAGCTTGATCGTCGTCGTTTTGCCGGAGCCGTTCGGACCGAGCAACCCGAAGATTTCGCCTCGGTAGATCTCCAAGTTGAGGGCACGGAGAGCGACTTTTTTCTGGCGGCCCCAAAAATCGCGATATATCTTTGTCAGGTTGCGGGTTTCTACAATCACGTCGTTGGCCATAACGTAATACCGAAGTGCGACTTGTGTAAAAACATGTCACCTTGCCGGCGGGCCGCCGGAGACACAATACATCACATCCGCTACGCGGCAATTGCAAAAAGTGTTCGGCAAAATCAGATTCTAGGCCATCGGTTTGCCATTTGCCAGCGGTTTCCCCGACAAAGTCGCGACCCAACCGGTCGAACTTTGTCGGGTCTGGACGTGGAAATACCCCTGGCAAGCAATTGATGATAGCGGCCACAAACGAACGCGTTCGATCCGTCGCTTGGATGCTCCGAAGCGAAATGGTAGAGCAACGAGGAATCTCGGCCATAAGGAGCTGAATGGCAATTGCAATCGAAGCCCGGCGCGCTACAATCAGCGCAGTCATGCAGGGATCTAGAGTCATGGAAATAAGCATCCAATACGGAAAGAAGTCGACCACGTTTGTCGTGCGGCGTGAAAGCCTGATTCCCATTCAGCGGGCGAAAATCGCCGAGCCGTTGACGGATGTGACCGAAGCCGTGCGAAGTGCCCTCGAACAGCCGATCGGCTTTCCTCCCCTCAGGCAAGCGTTGACGCCTGATGATCGTGTCGCTGTGGTTGTAGACGAGCAGATTCCGCAACTGGTTGAGGTTTTGGCGACTTTGCTGGAATACCTGGTCGGAGCGAAGATCGAACCGGAATGCATCACGCTGGTGCGTGCACCGTCGACAAGCCAGCAACAATGGATCGACGAAATGCCGAAACGGTTCAAGGGGGTTCGCGTCAAAGTACACAATCCAGCCAATCGCCACGATTTGGCGTATTTAGCGACAACGAAAAGAGGCAAACGGATTTACCTTAGTCGAGACATTGTGGACGCCGACCAGGCGGTCGTCTTGACGCGGGCACGTTATGATTCGCAGGCAGAATTCATAGGCGGCGAAGAAAACATTTTTCCAGCGTTAAGCGACCAAAAGACGCGCAACGACTTTGCACAACGGAAGTTTTCAGAACATGCGGAGGATCTTTCGGGGAACGCCCGCAGCGAAGCGAGCGAAGTGGCGTGGCTGCTCGGAGTGCCGTTTTTCCTGCAAGTTATCGAAGGAAGTGGTGACGACATTGCCCACATCGTCGGCGGTCCTGCGGAAGCGTTGGCGCACGTTCGGCGTCTGCTCGACGAAAGCTGGCGTTTGCAAATAGATCGCCATGCGGATACCGTTGTGGCGAGTCTTGCTGGCGACCCGGTTCAGCATGGTTTTTCGTCCCTGGCCGAAGCCCTCGCAAATTGCATTCGCATCGTGCAACGTGGTGGACGCATCGTTTTGCTCACGGAGAGTTTTCCCGAATTGGACTCGGGCGCCGATTTGATCCGTCAGGCGGATTCGCCGGAGGATGCCCTGGCAGCACTCAGGCGACAACAGCCTGGCGATTTCGCGGCAGCGTTCCAATGGGCCCAGGCCGTGGACCATGCCAGCGTCTACTTGTTGAGCCGGCTTGACGCCGATGTCGCCGAAGATCTTTTCGCTACACCGCTCGACGACGTTCACCAGGTTCAGAAGCTGGTCGATCAGTCGTCCGGATGCGTTTTCGTGCCTGATGCTCACAAGAGCCTGGCAATGGTCGTGTAAACAGAAACACATGGGATTCATCCATGGACCTGCTCGAAAGCTTGAAAGCCGCGATGGCGAGCGTCGATGCCTACTACAAGGATCGAGGCATTTTCCAGGGAAAGTTTGGCTTTGGCGCATCGCCGGCATTGATTGTCATTGATATGGCATACGGGTGGACGGACCCGGCCTACGCGGCAGGATCGAAGCGACTCGACAGCGCGATTGCCGCCATTCAGAAATTGCTGCCCGCGGCTCGGGCCAAAAAAGTCCCCGTCTATTTCACTACGTCTCCGTACCAAGACAATCCACCGAAGAAATCAGCCAGCGATTTTTCGCCCAAATTCCGCAAGTGGGACCGACGGGCTTGCGAAATTGACGATCGCGTCCAGCCCTTGTCCGACGAATGTATCCTTTACAAGCAACACGCAAGTGCCTTCGCGGGCACGCCTCTGACGGGGTATCTTCTCCGTGATCGAATCGATACCCTCTTGATTACTGGATGTTCCACGAGTGCTTGCGTCCGCGCAACCGCCACGGACGCCAAAAGCAATTTTCTCAGGCCGATTATCGTTCGCGAAGGCGTTCAGGACCGCTCGGAAATCTGCCACGAATGGACCCTTTTTGACATTCAAGCGCGCTTCGCCGATGTTGTCAGCTTGGAGGAGACCTTGAACTACCTCGCCCATTTGCCGCAAAATCGATGAAACGGATTTTCGTTCCAGCATAGGTACCATTGGAAAAAACCATGCTTGCCAGCTCTGTCATGCATTCTTTCGTCGTCGTCATGATCGCGGCTCCTCCAGCCGCACAGTACCGGATAGAGAGCAGACCGGTCCAGCGGATCGAAGCGATACTTCGCTACGCCGTTCACGGACCGAAGCTCAAAGCCAAGGAATGGGTCTTCGTGATGCCGGTACCGGGCAAGTCGGCTGCCCAAACCGACATCCAGTCGATATCCAAACCGACGAGTGAAATCATTGCGGACCTTTCGCCTTTGAAAAGACCGCTGATGCGCTTTCGCATTCCGGCAACAAACCCGGAAAAACAGCAGAAGGCTGCGATCGAAATTGCCTATCGCGCGACGCTTCATTCGCGGCGGCTGGTGCTTGTTCCGGCGAATCAGGCTGTTGGCAAGGGATACAAGTTGACCGAAACGGAACGCCGTTACTATCTGTCCCCAACCGACAGCATCGACTGGAAGTCCGCGAAAGTGCAGGACTGGATCAAACAAAACGGTTTGCAGCGCAAACAGAACGAAGGGGCAGTCGACTTCGCCCGCCGAGTGTTTCAGGTGATTCGCGCGAAGTATGGCTACGTCTACGACTTTCAAAAAGAACGGAAGGCGTCCGTAATCTGCGATGCAGGCAAAACCGATTGTGGCGGGCTGGCAGTATTGTACGCGGCAGTGCTTAGAGCCAATGGCGTCCCGGCACGCTTGCTCTTTGGCCGCTGGGCCGAATCTGCCAAACCAACCAACGGTGTCTTCTTTTACCAATGGCATGTCAAATCGGAATTTTTCGATCGCTTTGCTGGCTGGGTCCCGGTCGATTTGACGCTGGCGATTTCAGCTGACAAGACGGAAGACGGGCGGTTTTCCTTTGGCTTCGACCAGGGCAAGTTCCTGACACTGCACGTCGATCCGGACCTCCGCTTTGATACGATTTACTATGGCAAAGTCACGGAAGCGGCACTGCAGATGCCCAAGGTCTGGGTGATCGGCGACGGCACCTTCGAGGGCGCCCAGTCGGACCAGAGTTGGATCGTGAAAAAGCTCCCTTGACTGCAAACAGAATTCGATTGTTCCATGGTTTTCGCCGTTCAATGCCCCAATCCGAAATGCCGAAAGTTCATGCTCGTCGAAGAGCGGGACCGCAACAAGACCATCGCTTGCCTGTTGTGCAAATATCCAATCAAGGTCGGCAGCGATCAGGTCAGCAAAAAACCAGAAGTAAAGGAACAGTCTCAACCGCCAAAAAACCAGAAAACCTGATGGTGGCCAAACCGACTCAACGTGATCTGTCGGCTGCCGCCGGCAAACGTATTGCTGATGTGATCGCTCCGGGCCTCGACGTGCTTCTGTGCGGCATCAACCCAAGCCTTTACTCGGCTGCCGTGGGCTGCCATTTCGCCCGACCGGGCAACCGCTTCTGGCCCGCTTTGTTTCACGCCGGCATTACGGATCGCCTGCTTTCTCCCTCGGAACAACGCCAACTTCTCCAAGTCGGCTTTGGCATCACCAATCTCGTCGCGCGAGCGACGGCCAGAGCGAGTGAGTTGACCGCCGAGGAATTACGCCGCGGGCGTATCGCTCTGGCGAGAAAAACGCGTCTTTTCCGACCGCGTCTTGTTGCTTTTTTGGGTATCACCGCCTACCGGACAGCGTTCGATCGACCGGACGCCGTCGTCGGTCCTCAGCCTCACTCGATCGCCGATGCCCGCGTCTGGGTCTTACCTAATCCAAGCGGCCTGAACGCCCATTTTCAGTTGCCGGATTTGACGCGACAATTCGCCGAACTCTATCAGTTTGTTAAAACGATTCGCGAGAGATCAACTTCGTAACCCCACCTTTTTCATCAAGCGGTCCGTGGCTTCATACGCTTCGCGCACCCAATCGACGATCTTGTCCGGCTCGGGCGAATACTCAAGCTCGACGCTGATAGCCCCATCCATGCCTAGATTCTTTATCTCGCGCAAATACGGTTCAAAGTCGACGACGCCGCGGCCAGGCGGCAGATCGCCGTGCACCTTGCCGTCGCAGTCGCTGATATGGACATGGATCGCTTTGCCTTTAAGCCGTCGAAGCTCTTCTGGTTTCGTGTTTGAAAGTTGCAAATGCGAAATGTCGATATTGGCCCGCACTGCCGGGTGGTCGACGTCGTCGAGAAAACGCACCATCGAATCGACATTGTTAATCAGTGACAATTTGAATGGTTCCAATTCCAGCTGCAATTTCGACACCCAGGTCAGCGGCATATTTGCCTAACTCGCGGACGTTCTTGACTCCGGTTCGCCACTGCTCCAATGGTGGAATCACCTGTTTTTCCCAGATATATTCCCCGACGACCAGAAGGAGATTCCGCGCCTCGAACTCATAGACAAGGTCGAGATACTTGCGACAGCGCTCCAGATGGAACGCGTTGCACAGAAGGATTGAAATCGATCAAACCGACCGCGACGCAGGCGACACTGATGATGGGCAGCCCCGCTTTGTCGCATTCGCGTCGGATGAGCAAACGTTCCTTGACGTCCAGGTCGAGAGGATCGGCAAAGATATCGATCGTGTCGAAGCCGATCTCTTTGGTCTGGCGGATGCCAAAGGCCGTGCCTTGTCCCGCTTGCACCCAGGCGGAGTTGATGAGACCGAGTTTCATGGCAGACTCGCTAAAGGGTTTCACCGGTTTTTCCGGCATTTTAGGGATTGTGGCAGCGCAAGCGCCCCCGAGTATCATGCGCTGGGGTTGCCGGAAAATGGCTAAAACTGAGCGGTTCTGGCCAAATGCCGGCCGCGCTCTTGCAATTGCGGGCCAAACCCCGAACAATGAAAGAAAACCGTCGCGGCGGATGATTTCCTCTCTCATAGCCACGAGGTGTGCATGACTCCCTACAACACATTGGCTGATGAATTCGGTCTTTATGTATATCTCAATACCAAGATGGATTTGCCCTCCAACCGGGAGACGATACTGCACTTTTTCGACGCTGTCCAGAAATCGTTTCCACAGATGACGGATTTCGACTGCCGAGACAGTGGGGAGTTCCTGCTTGAAGAAGACCGGGAAAAAGGAAGCTATCGCTGGCTGGTGCTCGAGCCGAAAACGGTTCGCTCCGGATACATGAACCCGCCGACTCTCGAGGAAGCAGACGCCCACCACGAGCGCATCCTGGAGATTGCACCGTTTCATCTTGATTTTAACCACTTGGATTGTGAAGCGCTCGATGTGCTTTTCGCGTTCGATTTCCTCTACGCGGGGAATCACGACGCTCTGGTGGCCGAGGCGCTGGGCTTAAGCACGATGGAGCCGATGCTGCACTTGCCGGGAGCCAAAGTTGTCAATTACGAGCCTTCATTGATGCTGGCCCTTGATGAGAACTGCCGTCGGCAATGTCGGCTGGCGATTGAAACCCGGACCAACGCTTTCCAAATTCGCACGGGGCAGTTTCCAGAGGCGCCGATCAGCGTATACTTCACGGTTCGGCAATACTGGGGCCGCTTGAACCATCAGAACTTCGTCGAATCCTATCGAGAACAGAGGCGAACGTGCCAGGAATTGGTCGACGAGTATGTGACCCCTGCGGTACTTCGTCCGTTGGCTTTGGCGATTGCCGCCAAGTAGACGTTTCGCTGGCATCGCAGTCCAGATAGAGCATGGAAACGATAGGCCGTTTCAGCCATTTTGCCTTACGTGCGTTCTGGGCAGCGCTGGCAAGTCTGCACCGGCCACGTGAGTGCTGCCGTCAGTTTTATCGAATCTACGTTGGCGCCTTGCCCTTGGCTGGCGTTACAGGTCTGGCTCTTGGGCTGGTCATTTGGATGCATTTGCATCAGGTCTTGCTCAACCTCGGCACGGGTTACGTCGATCTTTTGCCGCGGGCGCTGGGGTTGGCCGTCACTCTCGAATTCGCACCGATTGGAGCCGGCTTGATTGTGGCTGGCAGGTCTGGCGCCAGCCTTGGCGCGGAACTGGGATCGATGAAACTTTCCGAGCAAATCGATGCCATTGAAGTCCTAGGCATCTCGCCGATGAAGCTACTGGTTGGCCCGCGCGTGCTGGCCTGCATTTTGGCTCTGCCCTTGTTGACTGTAGTCATCACCGCGCTGGCCGTCGCCGGCAGTTTTCTCGCTGAAGTCCTTGGCGGGTCCATGTCGTGGCAAGGTTACCAGAACGAGTTACTGCGCGATTTACGTCTCGCCGACGTCATCCCAGCGATCTTGAAAACATCGGTATTCGGCTTTCTCGTCGGTGTGACGGGCTGCTATTTCGGAGTGCACGCTGATGGCGGCACGGAAGGCGTTGGCCGGGCCGCCACTCGCGGCGTCGTCGTTTCCATCTTCCTGGTCGCAGTTTCAAACGTCTTCCTGGTTCGGATCATCCAGCTCATCGGTGCCTGACGGCACATCCTTCACTGCCCATCGCGAATATGGCAAAGAGAATAGAAAGCCGGTTGACTGATCGAAAAAGCAAGAAAATGAACCGAACCGTCGGCATAAACGAAGTTGACGCCACCAGCATGCGATGAACCAAAAAGCACTTCGCATTGGTCCGTAGCATTGCGGTCAGGCTGCGGCGGGTTGTTTCCCCAACGGATGATGTCCCAATCCCAACCCGATGTCCAGCCTTCGTTGTCATCGCATTGAAAACTCCCCATCGAAAGAAGATCGAGGCGTTTTTCGCCGGCGACGATCGTGTTTGCCGTACCGTCGGAGTTGGTCAGGCTTTGAAGGGTGACCGGTGCGTAGCGATTTCTTCGAACGACAACGCCGGAGACTCCTTCCCCCCACGCCCAGCCCCAGGAGGTGTAAATGCCGCCATTGCCCGCATAGTCGTTCATGGCACGCGATCCGCCGAGCACCATGGGCTGGCGCCGGGACGGGCAGAAATAAATGGGCAAGGGAGTACGGCGAATGTAATTCTGGTCGGGATGCTTGTACAAATTGTCCTGCTCGATGTAGGGTAGAATCTGGTACATCCAGCCCCAGTGCTGGTCGGGCGCTGTTGCCGGTGTACCGCCGCTCATGGTTCGGCTCGAGTAGTAGCCCTCGCCCCCGTCAGGAAACAGATTGAGTGTGTCATGGTGCGAATGGAAAGCAAGCCCGATTTGTTTCAAGTGATTGGCACATTTCATCCGATTGGCAGCCTCGCGTACCTTTTGGACCGCCTGGCAGCAATAACCCGACCAGAACGCCGATAATAGCGATGACCACCAACAATTCGATGAGCGTAAAGCCCGGTTTTGGGGAGTGCCGATTCATGTTCCATCCTCCAATGGCCGATGGCCGTTAGGGAAGGTCGCCTTCTTGAACTCTTCGTCGGTCAGCTCGCGGATTCCGGTCATGCCCGTAAAGCAGACTCGTTTACCCCGACTACCTTTCTTTTCATACGCTATCACGACTACCGAATCCATCGAAGGAGGCGGAGTGTTCGGATCCGCCCCCCAGATGATGACATACGGCTCGCCGTCATTGGGGGAGACGAAAAAGACTTTCTACATCTTCGATCCCAGCAAGAAACGGCCTCAATTCTCCGGCATTCCGCGGTGGGCGACCCAGCTTCATTGTCGCATCGCGGTACGCTTGGCCAATTTTCTCCAGGTTGTCTGCTTTTGTCTTCGTCAGCAACCGGTTCGGACGAGCAGCCTGGCAGTAGCATTCCTAGCGAAATGACGCACGACAAAAACGACACGTTCTTGAACATGGGCCTAGTCCGAAAAAGGCGAACCTGCGAACGAATCGTTCGACCAAAACCAAAAGCCACCATTAACCTTGCGTCTTCTTTTGACACACAGGCGTTGCTGCGTATCTCTTATGGCTGTTCGTTCTTCGTCTCGGAACCGGCCCCTTCGCCTTGTTCGACTTTCAAGCGTTCAGCTTCCTGCTGGCGACGAAGTTCTTCCGTGTCTTCAACCGGGTACCGGTTTTGATTCACTGCAACCAATCAAAGTGAACAGCGCAAATGCAGACAAAAACAGCCGCTTCATCACACCACCTTTTCTCGCCTGCCACTTAGGGTCAACCTACCATTCAGGGGTAAACGATTGCGAATCGTTTATCTGGCAGAGATACCGGAACGTTGTTGGATTGACTGAGTAGGCAATGTGATGAACGGAGCCATCACAGAACACAGCGTTGAAACCCGCTGGATGGGAAGAGCCAAATCGTAAGACATCTGTCTTATTGCTGTCTGCGCCAGATATCGGGCTGTGGAGGGACGGAGCCGATTCGATGCGTATCATTTTCCCAACCAGTGTTGGTTGGCGGTTCATTGTCGTCCCACGGTGCGGAACTGGTTCCGCCCAACCCTTCGAGCCAGAGATTCTTTTCTCCCACCATAAGGGTGTTTGGACGAACCGTCAGGAATGTCCGCAACCGAGATATGTAATTGATCCGTTCGGCGTACAACGCCATTGCGGCCCGATCCATTATCGGTGCCGGCATTGGTGGCATAGTCAATGCGAGCACTAGCTCCATAGCGTTTTGGGGGACGCCGAGTCGGGCAATAATAAAATCGGCACTGGGGTGCCATTCACCACGGCAGTAGACGCTTTATAGATATTATCCAATTCTGCATAAGGCATGATCTGGTAGGCCCACGTCCAACGATCGCGCGTATCCGCGGAACAACAACTCGTTGGACCGTTCATTCCGCCAGTCGGAAACGTGCCTAAACTGTCGACATAGCTATGAAAGGCCAGACCGATTTGCTTCAAGTGATTCGTGCAGCGAATGCGGTTGGCCGCCTCGCGCACCTTTTGCACGGCGGGAAGCAGCAATCCTACCAGCACGCCGATGATGGCGATAACGACCAGCAATTCAATAAGCGTAAAGCCTTTACGGCAACGCCATTGGGACGGCTGTTGACCAGCTGCCCTTTGATAAATGAAACAAGACATTGAGTACCCCCACGCCAGAATATACGGAAATGAATTCGACTTTCAAATTATCGCTGGTTGCGTCCAAGAATTGCAAGCGAAAAAGCAGGAAATCCACTTGCCGAGATTCGTTTGCGACCAGTCCTCGATTTCTGTACATTTTCTACGTTCAGTTTCCTTGGCCACTTCGGAGCCTGATATGACCACGAAGGGAGAACGATTTGCCGGTTTGACGGTCGCCCTGGTGACGCCTTTCAAGAACGGCGACGTCGACTATGAAGGCATCAAGGAGTTGGTTGACTGGCACGTAGAACAAGGTACGGATTGTGTCTCTCCAGTGGGCACGACGGGCGAATCGCCGACCTTGGACCACGAGGAACACGAGCGCGTAATCGCCACGGTAGTAGAAGCACGCCTCAGGCCGGATTAAAGTGATGGCCGGAACCGGCTCGAACAGGCACACGGGAAGCGATTCGGCTCACGCGTTTCGCCCAACGGGTTGGGGCCGATGCTGCTTTAATGGTCGGACCCTATTACAACAAGCCGACCCAGGAAGGCTACTACCCAGCATTTTGCCCGCCCGTCGCCGACGCTGTGGACCTGCCGATCTTCCTCTATAACATCCCCGGCCGTACGGCATCGAATATCCTACCGGAGACCATTATCCGCCTGGCCGAGTTGCCGAATATCGTGGGCATCAAAGAGTCCACCGGCCTCGATGGACCAGGCATCACAGATCATTTCGGGCTGCAACCTCACGGTATTAAGCGGCGACGACAGCCTGACCTTGCCCTTGATGAGTCTTGGCGGGCGGGGAGTCGTTTCCGTCGTCGGCAATCTCGTTCCGCGCGACATGAAAGCACTGGTCGCTTCCTCGATCAGGGCCGCATCGAAGAGGCCCGGAAATTGCACTACAAACTATTTCCGCTGTGCCGCGATCTGCTCGGAGTGGCGACCAACCCGATACCTGTCAAAACCCGCGATGAAACTGCTCGGACGAGGTACTGGCGAGCTGCGCTTGCCCCTTTTCCCGCTCGATGCCGCGGCGGAAGACAAAATCAGGCCAAACGCTTCGGGCATACGGCCTGCTCCGTTGATCGCATTGAGCAATCACGATTCAACAATTTTCGTGGTACGCGGAACTTCTACCAATCAGCGGGGTTTAATAGATTGCCGTCGTTTGGCAGGCGGTTGAATCTAATGGTACCCTCGTTTTATGGAGTGACTCCCATGCGGAGATTCGTCAAGTCGGCCCTGTTGCTCGTTCTGTGTGTTGGCATCGTTTTCGCTGCGGACGATGATGCGAAGAAGAAAAAGAAAAAGGGCAATGCAGCAACTGGCGTCATTAAGAACGTTGACGCCGACGGTGGTAAATCACGGTCACGGTAGTCGACAAGAAGAACAAGACCAAAGTAGGACAAGGAGTTCAAGGTCAGTGACAGGACGGCGATTTTAGTGTTGGCCGAAAACGACACGAAGAAATTGAAAGGGAAGGAGGGGCTGAAAGATCCCGCCTTCAAAGTGGGCGCTCGGGTGAGTGTCGTCGCGGACGAAGAAGGCAACGCCCTGACAATTCGAACGGGGGCAGGCAAGAAGAAAAAGAAGAACAACAACTAAGCCTGCTCGATCATTTGAAACTTTTCAGCAGCAGCCCGGACACGTACCGGGCTGTTTTTTTTATTTATGCTGGTTTCCTTTGCGGCTCAAGGATCCAGCGGCAGCCAATCGGTGATGTCAAATCGGCTGATGGGAGAGCTTTGTACGGAGACAACAGCATCCTCGAACGCAGCTCGGCTGGTCGCAAGCCCCGATCGTAATTCGTCGAGGTTGAGTTGCCCTGTTCCCGACAGAACATTAAATCGGATTGACCAGGCACCAGCACCAACTGGATGGCAGGTACTGCTTGTTTGGCGGCATCGCCGAACATTTTACCGCGTCGCTAGCCGGCATCAGCAGAAAGGCCGATTCCTTCGCCTCATTCTTGCTGTAAAAGAGAGGCTGGGCCTTCTTGTAATACGATTGAATAGCCGATGTCAAATCGGTGCCCTGAGCCTCGGCTGCCGAAAACTCGACCTGGGCCACGTCGGTGACGGGGTAAAGGTTGCCCAGATCTTTCGACAATTGGGCCAACAGCGGTGCTGCCAAAGCACGCGACAGATCGTTGTTGGTGGTGCAAATATGGTGCAACCCTCCCAAGGGGTTCAGCACTTGCTCTCCCAGTTGCTCGTCGAGTTTGGTCCAATCCTCTTGTTTTAGTGACTTCAAAACGAATCGCTTGCGACTTCGAGGTCGCGTTCACCTCCGGGCAAGACGAGGCGGACGGTCTTGGATTCGCGAATCGACTCCCAATAAGCTTCGGCGGACGAGGTAATGGCCGACTGATTCTCCAGGTCGTAAATACCGGATCGCTTTGCAGGCTGGCAACGAGTGTGTCTTGAAGAGCCCGCAACCTCTGCCGGCAAAAAGAGAGCTGAGTGGTGTCGTCATTGAGTTTGCTTCGCAAGATGGTGTAGAACTCGACACCGGCCATAACAAGACCTTCGGCAAGGCATTGGCGAGCGAAGGCGGAGAGGTGGTCCATAAAAATACGGAGCGAACGTTTGCTGCGACTGCCAAAGAAACTGAAACCGCCGCCGCCGGAGATGCAATCGTTCGAGTGCCTTTTGCAGCGAGTGGCTTGCCTGCCGGGTTTTTTGCGCTTGTTGCTGGAGCCGGTCGAAATGTGCGTTGGCCGTATCTTCGCAAAATTGCATGAAGCGTTCGAGGCGGCCGCTGAGGCGGAGATGCGCCGGCCAGCGTGTTCCATCAGGCCAAACGCCGTTTCGGCAAGCTTTTTCGCCCATTTGCTGGCAAGTTTTTCGGTGGCGTTCAGAAGAGCTCGGCTCAAGCGACTTTTGTTGATTTGGCTTTCTTGTTGCAACGTACCACCAGCGCCGACCCACTCCTGCACTTTCAAGAGAGCTTGACTGGCCCAGTTCCCCGCATCTTCCAAAGCCACGGACTGCTGTGATTGTTCTTCTAAACCAGCAAGGAAGGCGGTCAAGGCCCCCGATAAGTTGCCGTCGAAAAAGGCGGCAGCCATTTCCTCGATTTGGCCGCAGACAGCCTCAAACTGCAAGGCGGGGTCTGCCAGGGTTCTGGCACAAGTGGCATCGATATCGGCCTGGGCTTCTGATGGTTCTTTGGATTGCCAGCGTCGGACAAGTTTGGCTAGCGCCTGGCGGGCGGCTCGGCGCAACAAAAGCCCTCTTGGAAACCATACTGCGTGCGTCCCGAAACTGCGAAATGGTGTGCTATCCCGTTCTGGCGAACGCTGTTTACGGGCTTTTTCCAGATGCAAGCCGAGCGGCGCGTCACCAGTTCATGGAAGAGATAACTTCCCAAATGGGCGGTGGCATCGCGAAATGCCTCAGGCGTACGATTGGCAAGTCGCAAGAGATACACATGCTGATAGGGCGAGCCTTCTTCGACGACACGCGTTCCTTCGCTGCCGTACTCCGCGCTGAATTGTACGGCGGGATCGCAAAAGTGATTCAACTCGGTCAGCGTGCCATAAACATTCGC
>BPJP01000007.1 GCA_026004675.1 Gemmatales bacterium | reverse complement strand
ATGTCTTCCCGTTGCGCCACGCCGGTGGTGTCGGAATGGCGATCGACGGCCCACAGCGAACGATAGGACGACTTGAGCGCGGAGAGATTGCGCGCTGGCTTTGAGAGCGGGGTTTGGCTCACGGCAGCTGGAGCGTTCTTGCGGGCGTTGTTCGCCAGCATCCGTACCCAATGTTTGAGTTTGTCATACGCTACGGTTTGCCTGCCTTCGAGCGGCGGCCTGCTGATGCCGCCGTGCACGCCGATCGCTTTGGTCAACAGCGGGCTGCGTTCCCAATCAGCGATATTGACCAGCCCTACCGCCGCCGCCAGGTTCGCACGGCTTTTTCTGCTGTGAATCGATCGTTCGCCAAAAGCGCGTTCGAGGTTGAAGCCAGGGGTTTTATTGCCGACGTGGCAGCGGGCACAGGCGTTCATCAAAACCGGCTGAACCTGATGAACGAAAGTGGTCAAGGCATCGAGGGTCAACGTGCCTTCAATGGCATTCGATTCGACAGCAGGCGTCGGTTCGGAAACACTGGATTCGGTATCTTTTTCATTCAAGCGGTTTTCAAAAGCACGAATGAGACGGATCGTCTCGGCATGTTCGGGTCGGATGGCCAAAGCGGCTTTCAGTTCCGCCAGTCCTTCTCGATCCAGACCATGCAGACGACACCAGTGAGCCAGGCGTAATCGTTCGTCGGGGTCGTCGAGGTTGGCTTCCTTGCGTAACGCCTGAAATGCTTCGGCGCGGTTCTGGCACAAGCGAAGCACCTGGGAGCCGGGAATGACGCTTTCGCCGGTCCGCCTCCGAATACGGAAACGGTCGCCGTCTCGGGTGATGTCCCCTTCCAGAAGTCGGCGATTTTTGAGCAAGAGCACCTTGCCCCGGCTGTGCAAGTTGTCGTCGCCGGCGCAGATAGTGCCGGCCGCCAGAAGCCCCGCGGCAAGAGCGATAACGTAATGTGTCGTTTTCATAGTGGGCGGGACTATAGGTTTGACGGTCGTGCGCGTCAACCCTGATTCGTCTCCGATGGCTTGAGTGTCTCCAGAGGGGTGGGAATCGCCCATTACCTGTGTTCATCGAGTAGTTGCAAGATGCCCATGAGCGGAATGCGAACCCAATCGGGGCGATGATTGATTTCGTAGCCCAACTCGTAGATGGCCTTTTCCATGAGAAAAGCATCAAAGAGGAGCCTCAGTTCGTTTTTGTTGGCTGGCAGAAATCCGCCTTTTCCGGCGTGTTCGAGATAAGACTTCAAGAAAGCGGCGCTGACCCATTCGTACCAGAAGCGCGCCCAGGGTTCGACGTTGGCGATATCTTCGGAACGGATGATTCCCAGATCGCCGATCAATCCGCTATAGGCGGCATAATGAAAAGAACGTACCATGCCTGCCACGTCGCACAGAGGCGAACGTTTCAAGCGGCGTTCTGTGATGGACCGTGCTGGTTCGCCCTCGAAATCGATGATGACAAAATCACGGCCGGTATAGAGAACCTGACCGAGGTGGTAATCGCCGTGGCAGCGCGTCCGCAAAGCGGTAATGTTGTGCTCGAAGGTTGTTTGGAACCGCCGCAAGATGTCCCCTTCCATGTTCAGAACACGGCGGGCCTGGTCTTGAACCTGCTCCGGCAAGCGTGAGACTTCACGGCGAAACTGCAAGAAGACACGTCCAACCAGATTGCGCATCGACTGGTAAACGGAACGGCGATACAGTTTGCTGAATTCTTCCGGCACGAAATTGGGGTCTTCCGTTTCGTCGGCAAGGGTAAGGTGGAGTTCCGCGGTACGCTGTCCCAATAGACGCGCTGTTTCCAAATAGGTGCTGATCATTTCCTGGGCGAGAGCGGGGGCAGCATCGGCCTCAGCCAGAGCCAGCAACGATTTGCCCGAAGGGCTGGCCTTATGGCCGTCGGCTGACTCGGCAGCCACACGTTCGTAATATCGACCCAAAGCGTCGAGCGTGTAACGCCAGGCGTCGCCTTCATTGGCAACGAATTCCTGCAGAATGGCCAACGTCATAGGCTGCGAGCCCCGACGCCGCGATTCGATCGCCCCGACCACCGCCGCAGTGGCTGCGAATCCCTTTTGAGTCAGGTACCGCCCGATTTCCAGATCCGGATTGACCCCTTCATCGACACGGCGAAACACTTTAAGAATCAGGTGCTTGCCGTAGACGATCGAGGTATTGCTTTGCTCCGCTTTACTGAGAGAAGGCTCCAAGTCGTCTTCGCTCAGATCACGAAAGCGATCGAAATGGGGGAAAGTTGTCGCCGTGATTTCGCCGGAATCCGATTCGTAGGTTTTGTTTTGCGACAGGGCGGACAGCAGAGCACGGCAAAAGCGTTTATCGTAAAGGGCATCGTAAATGATGCCGCTTTCAGCCGACTGCACGCGCAAGACGGCGGCGTGAGGCGAATCTTCCAGAATCGTCGTCGCCGTCTCCGCTTTGGCATAAGAAAAGGGGAGCACATAGGTCTCGGGCGAACCTTCGTTGAATTCGACACGGATCAAAGTGACAAACGCTTCCGAATCATCGAAGCGAAAACGAACTGCCTCACGAATGGTTGCCGACTTGATAATCCGGGCTTTACTGCCAAACCACCGGCGGGGCTTCATGTAACTGGGCAGAAGCTGTTCGAGACGACTACGAGCACGGGGACCAAACAGTTCATGCCAATCAGCCGTTGCCACCGTCAGCAGTTGTGAGTCAGAGGTCAAGGATTCGCCTTTCGTCGGTTCTTTGGGCAGTGAAAACCAGTAGAACGAATGAGGGCCGAGCGTCAGCAAATAAGGCAATTCGCCGATTCGAGGAAAAGGATTGTTGCCAAACAACTCGACTGGTACCACACCATTGAACTCGGACAAATCCAATTCGACATATTGCACGAAACGGGACAAATTCGCCGTTACCAACAATGTCTCGTCCTCATAGCGGCGCAAAAAGGCGAGGATTTTCCGGTTTTCCGGCTTGAGGAATTCGATCGAACCCCGGCCAAAGGCTTTGTGCCGCTTGCGTAATGCGATTACCCGTTTCATCCACCACAACAACGAGTTGGGGTTGTTTTGCTGCGCCTCGACATTGACGGCTTCAAAGTGGTATTCCGGATCGATAATGACGGGAAGGTAAAGCTTTTGAGGATTGGCGCGGGAAAAGCCGGCATTGCGGTCGGCACTCCACTGCATTGGGGTGCGCACGCCATTGCGATCGCCGAGATAGATGTTATCCCCCATGCCGATCTCGTCGCCGTAATAAATGATGGGCGTCCCAGGCATCGACAACAGCAGGCCATTCATCAATTCGATCCGCCGGCGGTTATTGCCAAGAAGCGGCGCCAGGCGCCGGCGAATTCCCAGATTGATACGTGCTTTTAGTTCGCTGGCATACGCCCGATACATATAATCGCGTTCTTCATCCGTGACCATTTCGAGCGTCAATTCGTCGTGGTTGCGCAAGAACATGGCCCATTGGCAAGAGGGGGGGATTTCCGGCGTCTGGTCGAGAATGTCGATAATCGGGAAACGGTCCTCCATGTGGATCGCCATGAACATCCGTGGCATGACTGGAAAATGAAAGCACATATGACATTCGTCGCCGGTACCGAAATAGGCGACGGCATCCTCTGGCCACTGGTTGGCCTCGGCGAGCAGCATGCGGTTTTCAAACTTCTCGTCAACATGTTTCCGCAAAGCGCGAAGGAAAGCGTGCGTTTCTGGCAGGTTTTCGCAGTTGGTTCCTTCGGCTTCGTACAAGTAGGGAACTGCATCCAGCCGCATGCCATCGACCCCCATTTCCAGCCAGAAATCGAGAACGGGGAAGATAGCTTTCCAGACTTCGGGGTTTTCAAAGTTCAGATCGGGCTGATGTGAGTAAAACCGATGCCAATAATAGCTCTTGGCGACATGATCCCATGTCCAGTTCGAGGTTTCGAAATCTTGGAAGATGATGCGTGCTTCTTTGTATTTCTTCGGGTCGTCAGACCACACGTAAAAATCGCGGTAGACGCTCCCTTTGGGAGCTTTGCGGGCTCGTTGAAACCACGGATGCTGATCCGACGTGTGGTTGATCACCAACTCGGTCACGACGCGCAAGCCACGCTCGTGTGCTTCATTGAGAAAACGTTTGAAGTCACGCAAGGTGCCGTAGTCGGGATGAATATTGGTGTAGTCGGCGATATCGTACCCATCGTCTTTGAGCGGCGACGGATAGAACGGCAAGAGCCAGATCGCCGTCACGCCGAGGTCTTGCAGGTAGTCCAAGCGATCGGTCAAGCCGCGAAAGTCGCCAAAACCATCGCTGTCGGAATCCTGAAAAGCGCGAACATGGAGTTCGTACAGAATCGCGTCTTTGTACCAATAGGGATCGTTGTCGAGCATGGTCATGAATCAGCTAGAGGTAATACTCAAAATCTCGCTCGGACCGCAGCCGTTTGCGGATCGCGAAGATGTGCGCCGGGGCAATGTGCGGATTCAATTCCACATAGTTGTGCGGTCCATGCCAGGCGTACCGGGCGTCGCTCAGCAAATCATGAACCTGAAAAGGCTGCGCTGGATCGAGACCGAGTTGCTCCAGAGGCAAATCGACCCATCCTGAATGCGTGTAGTATGGATTCAGATTCACGACGACCAGAATGACGTTGTCCCGTGTCTCTTTTGCTGTAACAAATCAGCTCATCATTGCTGACCGGATGAAACTGCAAGGAAAAGTTGTGTTGTAAAGCACGGTTGTCTTTGCGAATGCGATTCACCCGGGCGATAAAGTCTTTCAAGCTATGGGGAGCGTGAAGGTCCCAGGACTTGATTTCATATTTCTCGGAATCGAGGTACTCTTCGCTGCCGGGTGCAAATGGCGTATTGATGCACAATTCGTAGGCCGGTCCGTAGATGCCATAGCTGGCTCCCAACGTTGCCGCCAGAACCAGGCGGATCATGAATGCCGGCCTCCCTCCGTGCTGCAGATACTCGTTCAAAATGTCCGGTGTGTTCGGCCACAAGTTCGGCCGGAAAAACTCCCGCACCTCTGTCTGTGTCAGCTCGGTGAAATACTCCGTCAGCTCGCGCTTGGTGTTTCGCCAGGCGAAATAGGTGTAGGATTGCGAATAGCCTAGTTTTGCCAGACGGTACATCACTTTGGGTCGGGTGAAAGCTTCCGAAAGAAAAATGACGTCCGGGTATTGCCTCTTGATTTCAGCGATAACCCATTCCCAGAAGCGGAACGGTTTGGTGTGCGGGTTATCGACCCGAAAAATGCGGATGCCTTGTTCAATCCAGAAAAGAAACACGCTTTTCAACTCGTCCCAAAGGGACCGCCAGTCTTCCGTTTCAAAATCCAGAGGGTAAATGTCTTGATATTTCTTGGGCGGATTTTCGGCATACTGGATAGTGCCATCCGGGCGATGCCGAAACCATTGGGGATGCTCCTTAACATACGGATGATCAGGCGAGCACTGAAAGGCGATGTCGAGAGCGATATCGATGCCGAACTCTTTGGCTTTGGCAACCAGATGTTGAAAGTCAGCCAAGGTGCCGAGTTGCGGATGAATAGCCTTGTGCCCCCCCTCCTCACTGCCGATGCCCCATGGACTGCCGACATCATCCGGCGTGCAAGTCAGGCTATTGTTCTTGCCTTTGCGGAAACTTCGACCGATTGGATGAATCGGAGGAAAATACAGGACGTCGAAACCCATCTCGGCAATATATGGCAATCGGTTTTCGCAATCGCGGAAGGTGCCGTGCTTGCCAGGTTCGCCGGCGCAAGACCGCGGAAACATCTCGTACCAGGTGCTGAAACGCGCTTTAACCGGCTCGACGACAACCCGAAGCTCCCGCTCGAATTGTGCTGCGTGCAACCGCGGTGACAACTTCCTCATCATCTGGGAGAGGTTCTCGTCCAGGGCGGCAGCAATCCGTTCGGTTGGCGGCGTCGTCGTCGCGACTAGTTTGTTGGCAGCTTCATGGAGTTCCTTCGCTTCGGTCCCCCTGGTTTTGTTTGCCGTCTCGACGATCAATTTCGCACCGACCGCGAGCGGAACATCGACTTCCTGGCCGGCATCGACACGTTTCCTCAGGTCTTGGCGCCAGCTTTCAAAACGATCCACCCAGGCCTGGATCGTGTAGAAATAGTCGCCGAGTTGCGGCACGGCAAAAACGGCACGCCAACGGTCGTTTACCACAAATTCCATGGGAATTTCGGTCCACTCGGCTGCCGAGCCATGGCGATAGCGCAACACGGCGGCAAGCGCATCATGACCGTCGGCGAAAATATCCGCCTCAACGACGACTAGCTCATCAACGGAACGTTTAACAGGAAATCGGCCGCAATCGATCTGTGGCGTGACGCGCTCGATCACCACGCGCACCTGACCATCCTTGACCTCCATCGACACCCTCTCAAAAGAAGTGATTGACTGGGCAACTCACCAGCACATTGCCAGTTGTTTTAACAAAAGGATTGCAACATGGAAACGGAACACGTTCAACCAGACAACATTATCCACTCAAGGGGCGCAGTTCTCTCCGGCGATTGCTGTTTTGTCGGTGTTAGCCTGGCTGCGACGGCTGCGTTTTCCTGCCTGTTTGTGTATATTAGCATTATGCCAGGGAATTCGTTTGGTCAACTTTTTCGCATCACCACAGCCGGCGTCAGTCACGGGCCGGGGTACTTGCTTATTGTCGATGGTTGCCCCCCCGGAATACCGTTAAGTGAAGAGGACCTTCTCCCTGATCTGCGCCGTCGGCGTCCAGGCCAATCCCAGGTCGTCTCGCAACGCAAGGAGGAAGACCTTCCCGAAATCTGGTCCGGCGTGTTCGAAGGCAAGACCGATGGCACGTCCATCGGTATTTTGTTTCGCAACCGGGACGCACGAAGCCAGGACTATAACGATATCAAAGACAAATACAGGCCGGGGCACGCGGATTTCACCTTCGATGCCAAATATGGCTTTCGCGATTACCGGGGAAGCGGTCGATCCAGTGCTCGCGAAACGATCTGTCGCGTGGCTGCTGGTGCGATCGCCAAGAAAATTCTTGCCGAGCACGGCATTCGCGTCGTCGGCTACGTCAAACAGATCGGTTCCATTCAGGCACACATTCCTGAACCCGCAAGCGTGACACTGGAACAAGTAGAAGCCAACATCGTTCGGTGCCCGGATGCAAGCGCTGCCGACAGGATGATTGCTTTGATCGACGAAGTGCGCCGGGATCAGGATTCGATTGGCGGTGTCAGCGAATTGGTGGCGACCGGCGTGCCTCCTGGACTTGGAGAGCCGGTTTTCGACAAACTGAAAGCCGATCTGGCAAAGGCATTGCTGTCGTTGCCGGCCGTCGTCGGCTTCGAATACGGCGCCGGCTTCGGCGTGGCGGAAGCTCGCGGCAGCCAAAACAACGACCTCTTCGTTCCGAAACCAGAAGCCGTTAAAGGTATCGGTACCCTGACCAATCGCCATGGCGGTATGCTAGGCGGCATCAGTAGCGGTGAGCCGATTGTCTGCCGAGTCGCCGTCAAACCGACCAGCAGTCTGTCAAAACCCCAGAAAACCGTAACCCGAACCGGTTCGCCAACCGAAATCGCTACCAAGGGACGTCACGACCCGTGCCTGTTGCCACGCTTCGTTCCCATGGGAGAAGCCATGATGGCGTTGGTTCTTGTCGACCACTGGTTGCGCTGGCAAGCCCAGTGTGGCTCGCTGGCGAAATCACGAACGGTACCGGATATTTCACGTTAGCCTTGGTGGCGAAGGAAGCCCACATTTTGCTTGCCATCGGCAACCAGCGCATGCAAGATAAAAAAAACACGTCGAAATCAGATGCTACGAGGCGAAGCCGATGGTTGTCTCAGTGGAACTTGCAACAGAATTAGAGTCGCTATCGTCAACGTTTCGCGAGTTGGCACCTAAAGTTGCCGAGGCGGCGAAAAACCTCGAAAACGGCGGAATTCCGCCCGATGAAGCAACCATCTTCGCTCTCCAGGCGGCTCGGCAACGCTTTTACACGCTCCGCGACGCGGCAATCCAAACAGCCAACCAGGAACACTTGTCGAACATACCGGACGAAGACGGATTGGCTTCCCTGGCCGATTTGGAAAAACTGGTATGTGAAATCAAAAACGCTATCGCGGAGCGGGAGCGTAAGGCCAAAATCCGCGACATGCTCAACCAGGCGGCCGTTGTGCTTGAACGTGTGCTGGCGATTGTGCACCGCGATACCGCCGATTACGCTCCCCTGGCGGAATGCCAGCAGAAAGCTCGCGCCCTCTTGGACGATACCAAACGCGACCCGGACCAACTCGAAGACCTCGGCGAATTCCAAGCGCTCGCAGAATCGACACACCCTTTTTGCGAACTGTTGACCTTCATCGAAAAACGCGACGATCTAAACGATGAAGAGTTCGAAAAAATGGAGAGCGAAATTATCGAAAAGTTCGGCAAGCCGATAGCCACCGCCTGCACGCGAGGCAAACTGTTGTTGACAGTGCCAACCTCGCCACCAGCCGAAACGCCGCCAGCCAACTCTCCAGCGGATGCCACCACTGAAGTGATCGTCGTGCCGGCAACGGAGCAAGTTTCGCCGGAAGATGAGGCCGAATCGTATCGTCGACCGGCTCCCGATAACCTCTGGCACCGGAGTCCTTTGACTGCCGAACAGGAAAAAGAACTGCTTGCCGACAGCAGCGGCGTCTGCGTCTTGTTCGGTTCGCGTCTCGCCGGACTCGACGAACTGGAACGATTTCTGGAATTCGCGTGTGACCAGGCAAGACTGATCACGGTTGATGTCGCCACCGATCGCAGTGGTTTCCTCCGCGAACTCGAGTCGTTACTGATCGATCGGCCGGACGGAATGATCGTGTTGATCGTACCGGCTCTTTGTCCCTGGAGCGAGGACTGGATTCTTCGTTCGCTCGAGCTGATCAAGAAAAAAGCAGTGGACAAAAAAGTTACCCGTGTGATTTTCGTAGCGGACCCGGAAGCAGCATGGACATGGGTGAGGATGGACGAAGACTTGCGAAAGTCTCTGCTGAAAGGCGGTCTGGTCGAGTGTACCCTGAAGCCGTGGACCAATAGCGCCCTCAAAGCGTGGCTCGACGACGCCAAATTGAGCGACCTCGACCCTTACATTCGGGAGCGATTTACACGGATCACAGGCAACTGGGGTGAATTGATTCACCAGGTGGGAATCCGCTGCCAGGATAGTCCGGAACACTGGCAAGAACATTTGGCCGAAATCGAGCGGGAGATTACCAGCCGCGCCGAATGGGAGGACCGGCTCGGTCTGGTGGCCCAGGCCCATCCCGTCTTGCGAGCCATGGCCCAACTCACGCAACCGGTTGACTACCAGGCGATCTTCAGTCGGGCGAATGGCATCTCCCGCGAACGCGTCGATGCCGTGCTGCGTTGGGCAAACCTCCTCTCCTACGTCAGGCGCGCCAGCCATAATCAGTGGGCTTTGGACCCGGTGGTTCGGCAAGTGGTGCTGCAAAGCGAAGAATGAAACCGACAATTCTGCTGTTAAGTGGCACGTCGGAAGGGAGGGAGTTGGCGGCCGCTCTCCTCGACACTGGTTTTCATGTCATCGCCACTGTTACGCAGGAAACTGCCAGCGAACGCCTTTTTGGCCCGCTGCGTTCCCGCCTCCGTGTGCTGATCGGCGGATTTACCGAATCCGCTCTTTACGATTTTCTCGATTCCGGACAGGCGGACATCGTGGTCGATGCGACTCATCCCTTCGCTGCCCGGATCACTTGCATCGCCCAACGAGTATGCCAGCGACTTCGCGTGCCGCTGGTTCGATTTGAACGGCCAGCCTGGACGCCTCCCGACGACGTGCAGCTTGTCGACGATTTCGTTGAAGCGGCGCGGCTCTTGCCGGAATTATCCGAGCGGGCCATGCTGACGATCGGAGCCAGGCAACTAAAACACTTTTCTGGACTTCATAAGAAAGTAACGATGTTTGCTCGAATTCTTCCGTCTCCCTTATCGTTGGCCCAGGCGATCCAGGCGGGGTTTCCCCTGCAAAATATCTGTTGCTTGCAGCCTCCGTTTTCGCGTGACTTCAATCTCGCCATGTTCCAGCATTATCGGGTCGATACGGTGGTGGCTAAAGAGTCGGGACAGGAAGGTGGCACGCCGGCCAAGGTCGAAGCCGCTTTGAAACTGGGGATCAACGCGGTCGTGATTCGCCGTCCCGCGATAACCGTCGAAAACACGCAGTCGACGATCGGCGGCGTCGTGGCGGCGTGTCTGGCATGCAAAAACGCGACGACTAGCCTCCCTTGACGGCGAAGGCGACTGTGTCGGCGGCAAAGGTCGGTTTTTCAAGGGCAATGTCCAGGATCATTTGCAGTAAGCGAGGATAGGAAATGCGCGCCCGGCTAGCAGACCGCGCCAGCCCCATGCCTTCATCGAGACAAGGGTTGCAATTGACATCCAATACACGGGGAACATTGTTCTGGTCGAGGCGGATGTCGATTCGCCCATAACCACGTCCGCCGACGGCACGAAAGGCGCGTAGAGCCACATCACGAATCGATGCCGCCAACTTCTTTTCTACCTTGGCTGGGCAGTCGATGTGAATCACTTCGTATTCGATGGACCCCTCGAGGCATTTGGCAGCATAAGACATGATTGGCGGCACGTGAGCGGGCAGCTGAGCGTAATTGACTTCGGCCAAAGGGAGCACACGCAAGCGGTTGCCACCGATGATACTCACGTTGAATTCTCGACCTGAGAGAAAATGTTGTACCAGTGCGGGTTGTTGGTAGGTCTTCAAGACATGCCCAACTTGCCGCCGCAACCCCTTGAAATCATCGACGACTGAATCACGCTCGATGCCTTCTCCCCCGTGCTCGCGGCTCGGTTGAACGATCAACGGAAACAGCCAGTCATGACGATCGAGTTCTTTGGGATGCTCGATCAGCACGGTACACGGCGGAATAGGAATGCCGGCGCCAGCCAGCAGATGGCAGGTGAGGTGCTTGTATTTGCAGAGACCCAAAGCGAGATCGGACGAACCGGTTACCGGATAACCAAACATTTTGATTAACGAAATCACTCGCATTTCGTTGAGACCGCCGTAGATCGCCTCGTCATACTGGTTGAAAACCACGTCGGGATTCAGCTGCCGCAGCCGGCGGATAAAGCCATCGAGGTCTTCCGCTAATGGCAAGCGACTGACGCGATGACCGAGTTTTTCGAGCGTTTTGATGTTGTTGTCCACCATTTCAAGCAGGTCGGCCGTACTGCCGCGATCCATCTCGTCTTCGCAAGTGGCGTCTCCAAACATGTTGTAAAGAAAAGCGATATGCAACGGTTCACGACTCATCCTTTTCCCCCTGAAGCCGCGCTTGCTACGATCGATTCGCCACGTGCGTACGGCTTCGGCCTGTCGCGTCGCCGCGATGAATCCTTCTTTACCAAGGTGTTGATCCTCGCTTTATTCGGCACGTTGGCCGAGGTATAGCATAGTTCGATAAATCGAGAAAGAAAGCTTGCGGCCGGAATGCGGTTCGCAGTCAGGCAACAGCAACAGTGTCTATGTATTTTGCTAAACTGAACCATGTTGGCTAGCGGATGTCGGCCGCAAAGGCACGTCGTCCATGCTGTATCCTCATGTTATCTGAAAGCCGGTAAAGAACGATGGCAGTCAGCGATTCCTTGATGCAGGTTCCAACCGATGAAGGGCGATTCGGTCCTTTCGGCGGGCGCTACGTACCGGAAACACTCATGTATGCGCTCAACCAATTGGAAAGCGAATACCGCAAGGCATGCTCCGATCCGACATTTCAGGAAGAATGGAACCGCTATCTGGAATCCTACGTAGGAAGGCCCACCCCGCTCTATTTCGCAGCTCGGCTAACGCGGGAGGCTGGTGGAGCGCGGATTTTCCTCAAGCGGGAAGACCTCAACCATACCGGTGCGCACAAAATCAATAATTGCATCGGCCAGGCTCTGCTGGCGAAGCGCATGAACAAGCCGCGGGTGATTGCCGAGACCGGCGCTGGCCAGCATGGCGTTGCGACCGCCACAGCGGCTGCCCTCTTCGGCTTGGAATGTCAGGTCTACATGGGCCAGGAAGACGTTCGCCGTCAACGGCTAAACGTTTTCAAGATGAAGGCGCTGGGCAGCGAGGTCATCGCCGTGCAAAGCGGCAGCCAGACACTCCGCGACGCCATCAATGAAGCTCTTCGCGACTGGATGGCCAGCGTTCAAAACACCCATTACATCATTGGGAGCGTCGTCGGCCCCCATCCCTTTCCCATGATCGTCCGCGATTTCCAATCGGTCATCGGACGGGAAACCAAAAAACAATGCCTCGAACAAATCGGCAGGCTGCCCGACGTCGTCGTTGCTTGTGTGGGGGGAGGAAGCAACTCGGCTGGTATGTTCTATCCCTTCATCAGCGACGAAGCTGTGGAACTCGTGGGCATCGAAGCAGGCGGGCGCGGACTGAATCGAGGCGATCATGCTGCTACGTTGAACTATGGCCAGCCGGGCGTCCTCCACGGTGCTTTCAGCTTCGTTCTGCAGGACGAGGACGGCCAGACGGCGCCGGTGCACTCCGTTTCGGCCGGTTTGGACTATCCGGGCGTCGGACCGGAACATGCCTTTTGGAAAGAATCGGGCCGTGTTCGTTATGGACATGTTTCCGACGCCGACGCCTTGGAAGCCTTTCGGCTCTGCTCGCGACTTGAAGGCATCTTGCCAGCTTTGGAGACGTCGCATGCTATCGTTGAAGCGATGAGGCTGGCCGCCCAGCGTCCGCCCACCGACGCCGTCGTCGTCTGTTTCTCGGGTCGAGGCGACAAGGACTGCTTCGAAGTCGCCCGACTGCAAGGCGAAGACATCGCGGACAACCACTCTGATTAATGGATGACGGTAACATGCACCGGGCAATCACCTAAACAGAGAGCCGACCCCTGCGTGCCGTTGTCGTCGAAACGGTATTCTTCTCCTTCGCCGACGGCTTCGCTTTTGAGCCATTTAGCCGCGTTGATCCTTTGCACCAGCTTTTCCACGTCGCTCTTTTGCACTGCGGTTTTCTCAGGGGGCACGTCTAAAGCGTCCAAGGCGCAGCTCGCTATGATCCGCTGCCAAAATCGCCGACACGTTTCCGGCTTGTCGAACAAGTCGAAGCTCACAATGCGACTGCCCACGCCGATGGCCAGACCCGTCGCGCCGTCAGCATAGGCAAACCGGCTGCAACAGTCGGCCAGCACATCTTTTAGGTGTTCAAACGTATCCGACAGTGCCTCCGTCGGCGACTCCAAATGGAAAAGAGCATGCGTTTTTTCCACTTCATCCCAAATGGCGTGTTGATCGGAACGGTGGCCTGCATGCATGAGGAGAGATTTCGTCACGGTCGTCTTCAGTGTCTTTCGTAATTTCGAAGGCGACATGGACATGCTCGGTTCGAAGTGTTTGCTGGTGTAGCGCCACCGGCCACGCTCCACGCAGCTGACGGGCACGAGCGTTTTGGTTCGGGCCGCGACGAGAACGGTGGTATTCAACACGCGGTTCTGTTTCGCACCCCGCAGTTCCTCTCCTTCAAGAAAAAGCACGCGCGTTTCCCCTGCATTGTCGACGATAATGTTCGGCACAGTGCCGGACTCACCCACCTCTTCGATCAACACGTTTCCCCGTTTTACCGCATCTTCGGCATAGTCATAATCCACGGGCCGGCTTTCCGTCGTGTACAACGGAAACACGGTTATCGCCCGATAAGACATCGGGTCGCCGATCGTTACTCCCGCAATGGCAATACTCATGCACTTCTCCTTGCAAAACGAAAACGATTAGCCAGCGAGCATTCCACCCCGAACACGCAGCTCTGCGTCTGTAATAGATACGCAACAAATCGGATTTTTTTCACTACACGAACAAAGCCACAGCTTTTTCTAACCATGGCTTGTCGCCGACGCCGCCCGGTGAGAGGGGATGATGGGTACGTGTGTTCATGTCGCGGGGATTCGTCGTCGATAAACTAGCCTTTGCGCCGGCTGCCGGGTTTTCTATACTAACGGTTTGAACCAAGACGGCTATTCGAAAAGGGATAGGCGATGATATTTTCGAGTTGGTGGTCGTGGGTGCCGTGGACGTTGAATCTGTTCGTCTTGCTTCTGGGCATCTTCTTGATCCTGATCGTCTTGATCCAAAGAGGCAAAGGCGGTGGTTTATCGGGTGCCTTCGGCGGCGTCGGCGGTTCCAGTGCTTTTGGTTCCAGAGCTGGCGACCTCTTCACGCGTATTACGATCGGTGTCGCCGCTGCCTGGATCGTCTTGACCATGATTCTTGTCGTCGTCATCCAGCACGAAGCGAGTTCCCAAACTCAACAACAGCAGGTGCAACCCTTTAGCGACTGACGCCAGGGCAAGCCAGCTTGGATCGTTCCAATCGTTCCCGAGCCAGAATCAGTGAGGCAAGACGTGCTCTTGAGCATGACCGGTTACGGCTCGGCACGCTATCAAAGCGAAACGTTGAACCTGAACGTTGAACTGCGGGCCGTCAACAACCGTTACCTCAAAGTCACCGTACGCGCCACCGAACCTTACAATCGTTTCGAACCAGAAATCGAGAAGTTGGTTCGCCGCTGCCTGCGCCGAGGCACCGTTCAAGTGGTGATCCACGCCCAGCGACAACTGTCGGCGCAAGATTTTCCAATGAACATCACGGCATTGGAGAGCTACCTCGATCAGGTTCGGGGGCTGTGTGTGGAAAGGAAGTTGTCGATACCGGACGAGGTACTTTTGCCTGGGTTGCTCTCGCTTCCCGGAGTGGTGCCGGAATTCGCCGATCCAGCGGTCGATGTTACCGACGACTGGCCTGTTCTGGAACAAGTCGTGAGGGAAGCAATCGACAAGCTGCAATCGATGAGGCGAGAAGAAGGCCGGGCCATGGCCGACGAGTTGTTGCAACATCGCGAGGAAATCGCCAACCGCCTGCAGGTCATACGCGAGCAGATTCCACGGGTGGTCGAAAGTTTTCGCGATCGCCTGTATGAGCGGGTCAGCCAACTGTTGCGAGACCATGACATCGCCCTCGATCAGAACGATCTGATTCGGGAAGTAGCCGTCTTCGCAGAGCGCTGCGACATCGCCGAGGAAGTGGTTCGACTGGCGAGCCACCTGGAACAATTCAAGGAATTGATCGAGGCGAGTTCGCGTGAAAGTCCCGGGCGTAAACTGGAATTCGTTACTCAGGAGATTCTCCGCGAAGCCAATACAATCGGTTCCAAAGCGAGCGATATTGAAATCACCAGACAAACGGTCGAGATAAAGGGCGCGCTCGAGAAAATCCGGGAACTTGTGCAAAACATCGAGTGAACATGGCCGGCCGCAAAGGACCCCTGTTTATCGTGTCAGGCCCCAGTGGCAGCGGGAAGTCGACTGCGCTTCGCCGGCTTCTCAGCCAGACCAACCTGCCGCTGAAATTGGCGGTGTCGGCGACCACTCGCCCTCCCCGCCCCGGCGAGTTGGACGGCGTGGACTACTATTTTTGGAGTCGAGATCGTTTTGAACGCGAATTGGCCAAGGATTCGTTTCTCGAATGGGCTGAAGTGTTTGGCAACTATTACGGCACCCTCCGGTCCGAGGTCGAACCGGCACGCGAACAAGGCCAGGGCGTCATTCTCGAAATCGATGTCAACGGCGCCAGGCAGGTCCGGCAACGCTGCCCGGACGCCGTCTCGATCTTCCTCCGCGCCCCGTCCTTGGAAACCTACAAGGAACGCCTTGAAGCGCGGGGAACTGAAAACGAAGAAACCATCCAACGCAGACTAGCACGCATCCAGACTGAACTGCAATGTGCCAGCGAATACGACTATCAAGTCATCAACGACGACTTGCAGGCGACCGTTGATCGACTAGCTGAAATGGTTCAACAGGGCTTTGAAAGGAGAAACCATGCTTGACGCACTGAAAGAAGAAGCCATCGTCAACAAAGTCGGCGGCCGGTTCAAGTTGTCCACGTTGATTCAGAAACGCATGATCGCCCTCAACAGCGGAGCCAGGCCGCTTGTGGAAACGCAAGGAAAGGACAAACTCGCCATCGTCATCGAAGAAATCCTCCAGGATAAAATCTACCTCGACTCAGGCGGCAGGTTGCAGGCTACCGATGCGAATGCCTCCGCCACAACCTAGCAGGGACCTGATCCCCGCCACGCTGTCTCCGTTACCGGCGGGTTCAAGCCCGCCGGCGTCAAGCACAACGGCAGAAGCAGCGCATCCGTTCAGACGGTCGACTCCGGCTTGCGTCCTGCGCCGACAACCACTAAACTCGTTCGCTTGTGGACCAGAGACCCATCCACTAGATACCGGCCAATGCATTACGATCCGAAGAATCCATTAATTGTTCAAGGCGACCGCACCGTCTTGCTCGAAGTGGATAACCCTCGCTATGCGGAGGCGCGGGACGCATTGGCGCCATTCGCCGAGCTGGAGAAGTCTCCCGAGCACATTCATACCTATCGTCTGACTCCATTATCGCTTTGGAACGCGGCGGCTGCGGGAATCACAGCGGACGAGATGATCGCTACGCTGGAGGAATACAGTAAGTTCCCTCTCCCCAGCAATCTGCCCACGGACATCGCCGAGATTGTCAGCCGGTTTGGCCGGGTCCGCTTGGAAAGGCACGGCGAGGCGCTGCGGTTGGTATGCGAAGATCGTCCCATTCTCGAAGAACTGGCCCGACAGCCCAAGATTCGCGAGTATCTAAAGGAACGGCTCGATAACGTCAGTTTCGTCGTTGATGCTGCCCATCGCGGGGTGATCAAGCAGGCGTTGATCGCGGTCGGCTATCCGGCCGAAGACCTGGCGGGCTATACCGATGGCGCGCCTTTTCCTTTGGCGCTGAGAACGGTGACCCGCGCTGGCTTGCCGTTTCACGTTCGCGATTATCAGCGCGATGCGGCCGACATCTTTTACGCCGGTGGCGACGTGCGCGGCGGCTCCGGAGTGGTCGTGCTTCCGTGCGGCGCCGGCAAGACGATCGTCGGCATCGTCGCCATGGCCTTGATGCAACGGTCGACGCTCGTTCTTACCACGAGCATCACCGCCGTCAAGCAATGGCATCGCGAACTGCTCGACAAGACCGACATCGACGACACCCAGATCGGCGAGTATACCGGCGAATCCAAGGACATCAAACCTGTCACCTTGGCGACATACCAGATCGTAACCCATCGTCCCAGCAAGAAAGAAGAGTTTCCTCACTTTAAACTATTCGAACAGCGCGATTGGGGACTGGTCATCTACGACGAAGTCCACTTGTTGCCGGCCCCGGTCTTTCGCGTGACGGCGCAGATTCAAGCACGCCGACGATTGGGACTGACAGCAACGCTGGTCCGCGAGGATGGCCGCGAAGAGGATGTCTTCAGTTTGATCGGCCCGAAAAAGTACGATGTTCCGTGGCGCGAACTGGAATCGCGAGGCTGGATCGCCGAAGCCGACTGTACGGAGATTCGTGTCTCCCTTCCCGAACCATTGCGCATGGCCTATGCCGTGGCCGAATGGCGCAACAAGTTCCGCATCGCCAGCGAAAACCCCAATAAAGAAGCGATCGTCGCCCGTCTCATTGAACGCTATCCCGACAGTCGCCTGTTGATCATTGGCCAGTATCTCAAGCAACTGCGCCAGCTACACAAACGCTTTGGCATCCCGTTGATCACGGGCCAGACACCCAACTCGGAACGCGAACAATTGTATCAGCAGTTTCGAGAGGGAACGATTCGGCAATTGATCCTCTCAAAAGTCGGCAATTTTGCATTGGATTTGCCTGACGCAAACGTGTTGATTCAGATTTCGGGGACTTTCGGTTCGCGGCAGGAGGAAGCTCAGCGGTTGGGCCGGATTCTGCGCCCCAAAGCCAATGGCGAAGTGGCCCACTTTTACACCCTCGTTACGCGCGACACCCGCGAACTTGACTTCGCCCACCATCGCCAATTGTTTTTAACGGAACAAGGATACAGCTATACCATCGTCGATGGCGCCGAATTGCTGGCCGACAGTCCTTCAGCCAGCACCGCGACAGCTTGATGTTTGAGCCTTCGTTGCCTCGCGTTGCTACCGTAAATTCCACACGCGGAAGGTGCCATCGTCGCCGCCGGACGCAAGACGGAAAGCATCGGCCGACAGTCGGACCGATTTCACCGCCTTGTTGTGGCCTTGCAATTTCGTAATCAATTCTCCGGTTTCAAGTCTCCAGATGTGGATTTGGCCCGCATCATCAGCCGACGCAACGCGACTCCACTTCGCCGACACGTCGACACACCAAACGCCGTGCTTGCCATGCCCAGAGTAGACCAAAATGGTCTTGCCCGTAGCGGAGTCCCACACGCGAACGGTGCCGTCGAGACTGGACGAAACGACGAATCGGCCATCGCTGGTGAAATCGATTCCCGTGACAGTTCCGTTATGCTCGTTCCAGTAAAGAGGTTTATTTGGTTCACTGCGATTCAGGATCATCACGGCGTTTCCGCAGGCGGCGGCAATGCGCTCGCCGGACGGCGAAAATGCCAGACTCGTAGGATACTCTTTCAAAACGATCTGTTGCGGTTTCTCGTCCGCCCCTGCATTCCTTCGCCAGATGTGAAGCCTGTTCTTGCTTCCTCCCGACGCGACCCATTTGCCGTCCGGAGAATAGGCGACGCATCGAACAATTCCTTCGTGCGAGATCGGGCCAACGATAGCATTACTAGTGAAAAAGTAAATTTTCGGCGGGCGACTGCTCGTTAGATCCCACTCGGCAACATGACGTTGCCTGCCAACGTTCAGGGAACCGTTCTGGTAATAGCCGCCGAAACCAGCTAAAAGGGCATTGCCATCCGGAGATACGTCCACGCTCCAGCAGATTTCGTCATATACGTTGGTCGAAGGCAGGTCCTTCCGCTGGAGTTCATCATCCTGATCCAGCCGAAAGGCGCGAAGGGTGTCGCCTCCGACCGCGAACAGGCTGCCATCAGCAGATAGATCGACGCTGTTTATCCTGGAACCAGCAAAACTCATTTGCGCGATTTCGCCGAGTTGCCTTGGCCGAGGATACTGCAATGAAACTCCAAGTCCCTCGAGGCTGCCGACCACAAGCCAGCAATGACACGACATCCGGGTCGGTCCAACACCCACGCCGAACAGTCCTGATGCCAGGGGGATGAGGTCCTTCAGGATTTCATCTTTTTTTGGCTTTGCAATCGGCCCCTTGTTCTTGTCCTTGTCCTTAACGCGATCCTTCACTGGAGGCGGAGTTTTGCCGGTGGTTTGTTGTTGGGTCTTCTGGGCCAGATCGTTGCCGGGCGGTGGAACCGGCTTTTTTTCAGGAGCTTTCCTGTCGATCAGCCCGAAGGCGGCCAGTCCCACTCCAGCCAACAGTCCCAGGCAAACCACCATGACAGGCAGGACAAGACGACGGCGACCGGCTGGCTGCGCCACGTCCTCGCTGCATGGAGGTACCGGCTCGGTTCCAGAGGTCGCCTCGCTCCATTCCTTCGTTTCCTGCAAACCGCCCGCAAGCGGCAAATGCGGATCGACCGTGCTGAAATGCTGTACGCTTTCCGGGGACCGGGTTTCTTCGAGAGGGGAAGTAGCCGATGACGGCGCATGAGGAAGATGGTCGGCAACGACTCGGTTCGACGCGACATTTTCCAAGCCGCAAAACGGGGCCAAAGCCTCTGCCAGCTCCGCCGGAGTCTGGAAGCGATCCTCTGGCTTTTTGGCCATCAGCTTTCGAATAATGTCGGCGACGGGACCTTTGGCGTCGGGGCATTTGATCTCCACCGGCTGTGGCGTGTCCAAACGGTGAGCCATCAGCTTGTCGATCACAGAGCCTTCCGGAAAAGGGGGTTTGCCGGTCAGAAGAAAATAGAACGTGCAACCCAGACTGTACAGGTCGCTGCGGATGTCGACTTGCCGAGAATTGCTCGCCTGTTCGGGGGACATATAGTCCGGCGTGCCCATGATGGCGCCGTCTTGCGTTAGCGCCGTGGGGGCGTCGGCGTCCTCGATCTGGTTGAGCCGAGCCAGGCCCATGTCGAGTATTTTGACAATTCCGCCTGTTGCTCCATTGGTGGGTGCGGCAAGAAGCAGGTTGCTCGGTTTGATGTCGCGATGGACCAGGCCGCGTTCATGAGCATGCTGCAACCCCAGAGCTGCTTGTCGAATATAGTCGCAGGCCAAGGAAACGGGTAGCGGGCCGCGTTTCTGCACCAACTTCGACAGATCCAGCCCTTCGACGTATTCCATCACCAGGAAGTGGACATCGCCGACTTGGGCTGCGTCGTGGGCAATGACGATATTCGGATGGGCCAGCTTGGCAGCAGCACGAATCTCTTGATGAAAGCGATTGATCACTGCCGGCTTGGTCAAGCGTTCCCGGCGAATCACCTTCAAGGCCACAATGCGATCCATCAGGCGGTGGTACGCTTTGAAAACTTCTCCCATGCCGCCTTCGCCGAGCCGATCCAGTATGACGTATTGGCCCAACACCAGGTCTTCAGCATGGCCTTCGAGGATCGCCCTGGCCTGGAAATCGGTGAGCCATCGGCGTTTCGTCAGCTCCTCGGCTATCGCCTGGGAGTCGCGCACGGTCGTCTGCAACTCATCGATGCCGTCAAGTTGGGCAGGTTTGAGGATGCCGTGCTCTCGGAGAGCTTGGACAAATTCCGTGCTGGAGCTGATTGGCGGCATATGCGAAGACCATCGAACCCGACGATTTCTATCGTCTCAATTCTAGCATGCAAAAGGAAACAAAACAGCCCGACCCCGTGCCTACTGCCCGTAAGCCGCTGGCGCCGTTGCTTGCCCTTGTTCGAGCCGGGCTTTCTGCAAGGCAGCGTCGACCGTTTTACGCAGGTCGCGAATCAAGTTGAGGAACCACAGGAAGAAGACGATGGAAACGATCATGGCGATCAATTGAATGAACGCCTGGCCTTCGTCACTTTCCGGACGGGTAATCATGCCGACGAACATCAATCCGATCGGAATACCGGCAGCGAAAAGGACGAAGCGTTTGAGATTCTCGGCGATGATCGACACACCGAAGAACACGGCTACGCCACGCATAAATAGAATCCACAGGACACCGCCGGCGGCGAGCAATCCGAGACCTGTCAAGCCGAAACAGTTCGACGCCATCGAATACAAGGAGGTACCTCGTTGCTGGGTCGAGGCGAAAGCGATGATCAAGATGGGCACGGCAACGGAAACACAACTCGCCGAGGCCACTGCCAGCGGTTTAAGTCGCGAGTGCGTCGGGACCAGCGTGCAGACCCAGACCCCCGTCAACGAGGCGAGTAAAGCGAGGAAACCGGCTGGTATGACGATCAATGCTCCAGAAGTCAAAAGTCGAGCAAAGGCCCCCTTGGCACCGACGCCGACGACGAGCGACATCAGGGAAAGATACGCGGCAGCTGCCAGGAACACGAAGACGCTGGCAATAATGGCGAGCAAACCGAAACTGACGTTTTGCCACGCCATATCGACTCCCAACGACGCCACAGGAGCTTCGTGAATGCCGCCTTTACTGCCTGCCGGGCGGGCACCGAGAACCTCCCCAGGCGCGACTTGCGCCGACTCCCAATCGAAATGGACTGGAGGACCGCCTGGTGCGGGTACAGTCGGCAATTCTCCAAGTTCCGGCGAGCCTGGTGCCGATGAAAAGGCGAACAGGTTCTCACCGGCCGGCACCGAAGGCGGCACCGTTGGAGAGGCTGATGCGCCGGCGACGAACGTCCCCTGGCAATAGGGGCAGCGCATCATCTTGCCGATGAAATCTTCACGGATCGATAATGCCTTTTGGCATTTAGGACAAGAACTGGTTAACGCCATTTCAAATACCGTTTCCCAGCGCCGCGCCACGGCCTATAACACCGAACGCAATTCTTCTTCCGTTAGCTCCTCGAGAAACTCGCATGCCACTATCCACGTGACACCATCATCAAGAGGAAGGCAGCGAACGACTCGGGCCAACTGCACCAGCATCACTTCGTTGTCGGTGTTGGGCAATTCGATTTCGACGACGGCATCTTTGATGAACTCGGCGTTGACCACGAGGCCAACGCCGCCGCGGGAAATGTCCCGGATTCTGGCTTTCCATGTAATAATGTCGTCTTCCTCCGTGATGGCGACATCTGGCGTTTCCGGAGTCGAATGGTAACGAACCCAAGCGCGGCGTTCGCGCCCCGCTGGCGGATCGACATTGCCACTTTGTGGTGTTTCCGACATGGTCTAACCCGAAGATCGGTTTCCGTTTCAGCCTCGCAAACGATCACGCCCGTGAATTTCGCTCTAAATATTCCAGCAAACGGTCGAGAAAAACAGCCTGATCCGGGTGGATGATTCTTCTCGCCGCGGACAAAGGCAGAAAGCACGCCTGGTCGACTTCCCAGGAAGCAGGTCGAGGCTCGACCCCCTGCGGTGCCGGACTGGCAAAGCACCAAATGCGCTTGCGCTTCGTGCTATAGTCGGCATAGCCGAGCGGTATGCACTCTTCTGGTTGGATACCCGTTTCCTCCCAGGTTTCCCGCCGTGCTGCCGCTTCCCGGTCTTCGTTGCCGTCCGGAACCCCTTTCGGGATGCTCCACGGAGCATGTCGATTATAGTTCCCGGAGGGATGCACAAGCAAAACTTCCCATTCCTCCGGGCCACGCCGGTACAACAGTGTTCCACACGACTCCGAACGCGGCATGATTAAATTAAGATTAGAAACATGTTTCCCGGCGGTTGCAAGTTATTGTTTGCCTGGCATGAGCGACTGTCGATTACTTACAGTCCGAAATCCCCTGCCGGTTTTCGCCAGACGCTGTGGATATGGTTTGCCGGATTGCCCAGTGAATCGGGCTGGGTATTGAGGAATTCGACGATAAAAGTCGGCCCCTGAATGCGATAGGTGTAGGGTTTGCCGTCATCGATGCCCCCAGCATAGGCGAAATGGATGCGATCGACGCCCGCTTTTTTCAGTTCTGCCATTTCTTGGGCGGCTACGTCGGCGGGCATGCGGTTGGTATAAGTTTCGAGCAACTCGAGCAGCGTCGCTTTCTGCTCGTCATTCATCAGGGAAGCCGGCACCCCCTCTGGTTTGCCGACGTTGGGCTTGGGTTTGCCTTGTTCGATTTCAGGGAAGTTCTTTTTGCGGTAAGCAAGGGCCCTTTGTTTTTCGTCGAGCGAACGGAACAGCTTTTTCGCCAGGACCTCTTCCCGTTCGAGGGTGCGTTGACCTTTTTTGGGACCGGTCTTCACGATCGCCGGGTTGGCCCCGAAAAAGGCAGGCGTCGACGCTTTAACCTTGCCGTTGTCGATGACGAAGTTGAGCGAGAGATGATGGCCTTCAACGCGCCAGCCCCATTTGCCGGTTTTCGATGGCGTGCCAAAAACGCTGAAAAAGTACCATTCGGGATCGCGGACGCTTCGGCCATTCTTTTCCAGTTCGCGCAGGATCGCTTCCAGGCTCATGATCGTTGTCGCCTGCTTGTAGCCCGACATGCTGGTACCGGCACGAACGAGCGCCAAGGCGGCTTCCCGCTGCTTGGGGTTCATTTCAAAAAGCCCAAGACCCTTGCGCGTCGGTCGCCGCATCTTGTCCTGCATCGGAATGAAATGCCAATTGGTCCGTTCTGGATCATCGAAGCCAAAGCTCGCTTTTTTCTTCTGTGCGTCGTCCAGCGAAGCCAAGAACCGCTCGGCGGCAGTGGTCATGTCGACGCCCGACGACAGCGTCTTTTGGGCCACATATGCCAGTCCTGCGAGCAGCAGCACCGAAGCGAGCGACCAAACCAAACGGCTGCTTTTCATGGCATCTCTCCCGTAAACACAGGCAGGGGCAGCGATCACCGACGGCTTCGTCGGCTCTCTCTGTGTCTTTATATATAGAGCCAGACACTATTCGAGGAGCGTTTTGTCGTCGGACGCACCTGGTTCTGCGTGGTCTCGGTGCAGGAACAGAAAATGCCGATTGCACATACGGATTTCGTCGCCAGACGACAAGGGAGTTGGCCCGCTCACCCTTCGGCCATTGACGAACGTCCCGTTTTTCGAGGCGACATCGGCAATCTCGCAACGGTTGTCGGCATGAATGATGATCGCGCAATGCCGACGCGATAGGTACGGATCCGCCACTACCACATCGTTATCGGAAAGCCGACCGATCGTGTTCAAACCGATCTTGAGCCGGTACACCTGATCTTTGTCACGAATGACATAATCGCTTGGTCCGGAAAAAGCGATGTCTTCGCCGTCGAACAGCGTCCTGGCGCCAGGAACCTGTTCGCATGGAACAGGACGTTGCGGAAAGGAAGCGGTCTGTTCTCCGATCGTGCCAAGAACCACTTCCCGCGCCCGGCGAAATTCCTCGCGACGAACGTCGTCGAGGTGGATGCTGTTTAGACGCGGGTCCGACATGGGAGCACACCCCGGCTTTGTGCGCGCGACGGGTACGACCTCCCAATCCTAACATACCAGAGGCGATTGTCAACGCCCGGTTCCTGCTCTTCTCAGGGAATGGAGATTTCCAGTATCTCGAAGCGCAAAATTCCCGCTGGCACGGAAATCTCCGCGATTTCGCCTCGCTTCTTGCCCAGCAATCCTTGTGCGATCGGGCTGTTGACGAGAATCTTGTTGTTGTCGTAATCCTCGTCCCCCGGTCCGACCAGTTCAAACGTCTCTTCTTCCCCGGCATCCAGGTCTTTCACGCGAACACGCGATCCGTAGGTGACTTCGTCTCCTGAAAGCTGGGAGGTATCGACGATATAGGCTCGGCTGAGCTTGTCCTTGAGGGCATCGATGCGCGCTTGCAAGAGTCCCTGTTCTTCGCGAGCAGCATGGTATTCGGCGTTTTCGCGAAGATCACCAAGGGCACGAGCCTCGGCAATCCGCTGCGCTACCGCCATCATTTCCGCATTCTGCATGCGGTCCAAATCCGCCTTCAACTTCTCGTACCCTTCACGCGACATGGGAATGCGATCCATGGACATGCTTCTTCTGCCCTCCGTTACTTTCCTTTCTTCCTCACCGTTTCATCCAAATCGCAACAGGGCTTTCCTGTCAAGGTAAATGTGCCGTTTCGACCGGAGAAATCCCGGAGATCGGCATCGGAAAACAAGCCTGCCATCTTTTTGGTGGCCTTGTTGCATGGCCTTTTCCGCGTCAGCCCCTTGGCCCTCTTCGTTGCCGTCGCGATCATGGTAGAAGAAATCGCGCTTCGAGCAAATCGGCATGACATTTTATGGCGAGTTGACTAGAATGCGACCCTTCGGTTTGCCGATAAATACGGCAACCGCCAGAATGGAGCATTGTGGCATAGGAGAAAGGCATGGAAGTGAACGATCTACCGGAATCGGCACGAAAAGAAATCTTCGAAAAACTGGTTGCAGCGCAAGACGCCAACATGTCGGTTCCCCAGTCACGCCGTTATGTGGCGGATCAATTCGGTATCAACCTGCGCCAAGTTCAACAAATCGAACGCGAAGGCCTCGATCGGCTCTGGCCGCCACTCTCGGACGACCAGCCGCCCCATACCGAGACACCGTCGGACCAGACTGAAGCGGCATAGGGTTGATTTTCGGATCGACCGGACCAAGGACCAGCTTCAGCGCCGGCGCTATTTCTCCCGTCGCCAGCAACGGCATGTCGGTCCCGTTTTCGATGAGAGCAGGTTACGGCCCGGAGAAACGTTCTCCGGGCCAGGAAGCGATAGCGACTGGGATCATGCTGGTGAAACAGCATCAACTCTGGATCGGACCAGCTTGCCGCCGGGGCCAGCGGATGCGCCAAGTGACGGATTCCGTCTTGGCGTTTTGTCGCCCGCGAACGCTGAGATGGACGACGCCCGGAACCTCGAGCGTCAGCTGGTTGTCGCCGCTTGTCACCGCAGCCTTGCCTTCCTTCAACCCGGCAAGTATTTGCTCGAGAAGCTCCACGGCCTGGTTTCGCTCCACGAGCGCTTTGTATGCGACGACGACGCGTTGCTGCTTTTTCGCTTGCCGTCGCGATCGTTTGGCTTCCTTGCGTGCCAGTTTCTGCTGAAGCTTTTGCTCTTTCCACTGCATTTTCGAGCGCCGCTTCAGCTCCTTCAGTGCCAGCTTGTCCTGCAACATTTCTTGCTCCTTTCACTCTGTTGATCCTTCCCCGGCCGGACAGGAAGATGTTCGATCCGCCCCCGTGACGGTCGCTTCCATTTCCGACGGGTACTCAGAGCCTCAATCATTCTACCCCTCGGGTTTTCCAGCCGACAAGTGTCGGCGAACGCACGTTCGCTTTCGACGATCCTGCCAGCTGACCGGCAACGTCGCGAAACCCGCCGGAGTCGGTTGCTCCCAATCCTCGATGTCGCATTCGTGATGCAGCTGCCATTCTTCTTCTCTCGGAAAATTTTTTGAAAAAAAAGTGATGAAGTTGTCGGCCAGTAATTGCCGCGGTTTTTCACCACAGAACGCGCCTTGCAAAGCCACAGACGGGCAACACCCCGTTGACAAACCCATATCTTGTGTTACGGTGCCGTTTCGAATCAAGATTTTGGGTCTTGATCTATTCACTTGTTCATAGTACAGTGACGCTAGGGCGCTTCCTGCCACGGAGGTTGACATGGCTGCTTTGCCAGATTGGGAAATCGAACGCCACATTGTGATCCGCCCGTTCGAGTCGACCCACGTCAAGGGAACGATTTCCTATGGCGTATCGAGCTACGGCTACGATGTGCGTGTGGGGCGCCGGTT
Organism: Gemmatales bacterium; assembly: GCA_026004675.1. GTDB lineage: Bacteria > Planctomycetota > Planctomycetia > Gemmatales > Gemmataceae > BPJP01. The sequence goes on along the minus strand of BPJP01000007.1, from coordinate 207,398 downwards.
CAAGGTGTTTACCAATGTGCATTCGGCTATCGTCGACCCCAAGAACTTCGACGACCGCTCCTTTGTCAACATCGAAGGGGATTATTGTTTGATTCCGCCAAACAGCTTCGCCTTGGCGGAGACGGTCGAATACCTGGAGATTCCCCGCGACATCATCGCCATTTGCGTGGGCAAGAGCACCTATGCCCGCTGCGGAATCATCGTCAATGTGACGCCGCTGGAGCCGGAATGGCGCGGCAAGATCACTCTCGAAATCAGCAACACGACGCCGCTGCCTGCGAAAATCTATGCCAACGAGGGGATCGCCCAGATCATTTTTCTTCGCGGCGAGAAAGTCTGCCACCGCAGTTATGCCGACAAGAACGGCAAGTACCAGGACCAGAAGGGCTTGACCCTGCCCTTCGTCGTTCAGGGCCAATAAGCGCATGGGGATGCTCGATCATGACTAGAACGGACCTCGAACTTCAGCAGCGTTCACAAGAAAAAGAGGCTAGCTCGTCGGCGAAATCGCGGTCAGTGCCGCAAACGCGCAAACCACCGGAACCAGATTTGGACGCCCAGTGCACCATGCGGCGGCGGGTCAATAACGTGGCTTTGATCATTCGAAAGCGGCGTTAACGAAACATTTGCGTGCCAGCCCGCACACGGGCACAAACCAATACCATCGTCGGCTCGATCTCGCGGGCAGGTGACGGGTTCGGACAATTCGCAAGACCGGAGCGGTTCAGGATGCAGTGACAGCCACTGCGGAATGGAGTCCCTCTGGTGCCACGGAGGAAATCAATGCATATTCCGCGAGTTTATACCACCGAAGGCCAGGACCCCTTCGCCAGTTTCACGTTTACTCCCCGTACGTCGCGCATCACCAATCCAGACGGCACGGTCGTCTTCGAGATGAAAGACGTGCTGGCGCCGCAGAACTGGTCGCAGGTGGCCGTCGACGTGCTGGCCCAAAAATATTTCCGCAAAGCGGGGGTTCCCGAAAAAACCGAGCGCGTAGCCGAAGAAGGGGTCCCCGAATGGTTGCAGCGCAGCAAGCCAGCATCGACCGCAACCACTCAGGAGACCGATGCCCGGCAGGTGTTTCGCCGTCTGGCCGGTTGCTGGACGTATTGGGGTTGGAAAGGAAAATTCTTTTCCACCGAAGCCGACGCTCGCGCCTTCTTCGATGAAATCTGCTACATGCTGGCAGCCCAGGCGGCCGCTCCGAACAGCCCGCAATGGTTCAATACCGGCTTGCATTGGGCCTATGGCATCGAAGGACCGCCACAGGGACATTTCTACATCGATCCGGAAACCCGCCAGCTGAAGCGCTCCACCAACGCCTACGAGCACCCAGCCCCGCATGCCTGCTTCATCCAGTCGATCACCGACGATCTGGTGAATCCAAACGGCATCATGGATTTGTGGGTCCGGGAAGCCCGCATCTTCAAATATGGCTCCGGGACCGGCACCAACTTCTCGGTTCTCCGCGGCGAAGGGGAACCTCTGTCGGGTGGAGGCAAATCGAGCGGTCTGATGAGCTTCCTCAAAATCGGCGACCGTGCTGCCGGCGCTATCAAGTCCGGCGGCACCACGCGCCGGGCCGCCAAAATGGTCGTCCTCGATCTCGACCATCCCGATATCGAGGAATTCATCAATTGGAAAGTCGTCGAAGAGCAAAAGGTCGCCGCCCTTGTCGCTGGCTCGAAGATGCTCAAAAAACATCTCAACGCCATCCTGAAAGCCTGCGCCAAACCATCCGACAGTTTCCCATGGGCCGCCGAACAACGCTTCGATCCCGCTCAAAACAGCGACCTGCGCCGCGCCGTCGCAGAAGCCCGCGCCGCCATGGTCCCTGCCAATTACATCGAACGGGTCGTCCAACTCGCCCGCCAGGGTATCACCCACATCGAGTTTGAAGAGTACAATACCGATTGGAATTCGCAAGCCTACGCTACCGTCTCCGGCCAGAACAGCAACAACTCCGTGCGCATCACCAACGAATTCATGGAGGCGGTCGAACAGAATCGCGATTGGCATCTGTACTGGCGAACCGAAAAGGAAAAAGCCCGCAGGGAGAACCGTCCTCCCAAACCGTGCAAAACGCTGGCGGCAACCGATCTCTGGGACCAGATCGCCTATGCCGCCTGGTCGTGCGCGGACCCGGGCGTCCAGTTCGACACAACCATCAACGAATGGCATACCTGTCCCGCCGATGGCCGGATCAACGCCAGCAATCCCTGCTCCGAATACATGTTCCTTGACGATACCGCCTGCAACCTCGCATCGTTGAACCTGCTGAAGTTCTACGACCCTGAAACAGGCCTGTTCGATGTCGACCGTTTCCGCCACGCGTGTCGGCTGTGGACGATCGTCCTGGAAATTTCGGTTTACATGGCCCAATTCCCCAGCGAAGCAGTGGCTCAGAAGTCGCATGACTTCCGCACGTTGGGTTTGGGCTACGCCAATCTTGGCTCTCTTTTGATGGTCCAAGGCATTCCTTATGATTCGAAAGAAGGCCGGGCGCAATGCGCCGCCTTGACGGCGCTGATGCATGCCGCCGCTTACACGATGTCAGCCGAACTCGCTGCCGAACTCGGACCCTTTCCCCGTTACCACGCCAATCGCGACGCCATGCTCCGCGTCATCCGCAACCATCGCCGGGCCGCTTACAACGCGCCACCTCACGAATATGAAGGTCTATCGATCACGCCTGTCGGCATCGACGAATCCGCTTGTCCTCCTTATCTCTTGCAGGCGGCTAGGCAGGAATGCGACCGAATGCTGGAACTGGGCGAAAAGTTCGGCTACCGCAACGCCCAAGTCACCGTCATCGCTCCCACCGGCACCATCGCTCTGGTGATGGATTGCGATACCACCGGCGTCGAGCCGGATTTCGCGCTGGTCAAGTTCAAAAAGCTGGCGGGCGGCGGCTACTTCAAGATCATCAACGCTTCAGTACCTCCGGCCCTGGCTCGCCTCGGCTATTCGCAGCAACAAATCGACGACATCGTCCGCTATTGCCGTGGTACCGGCACCCTTCAAGGCTGTCCCCACGTCAACTTCGACACCCTCAAAGCCAAAGGCTTTACCGACGACGTCCTCGCTCGCGTCGAAAGCCAATTGCCCAGTACCTTTGATCTCTCCTTCGTCTTCAACCGCTGGACCCTCGGCGACGAGTTCTGCACCAAGAAGCTCGGCTTCGATAAAGAACAACTGAATGCCCCGGACTTCGATCTTTTGACCGCCTTGGGCTTCACCCGCGAACAAATCAACGACGCCAACGAAGTCGTCTGTGGCACGATGACCATCGAAGGCGCGCCGCATCTGAAACCCGAGCACTATCCGGTTTTCGATTGTGCCAACAAGTGCGGCAAGAAAGGCCAGCGCTATCTGTCCGTCGAAGCCCATATCCGCATGATGGCGGCGGCCCAACCCTTCATCTCCGGAGCCATCTCCAAAACCATCAACATGCCCCACTCCGCCACCATCGACGATGTCAAACGTGCCTACCGCTTGAGCTGGCAACTGATGCTCAAAGCCAATGCCTTGTACCGCGACGGCTCGAAACTCAGCCAGCCGCTCAACACGGTCAGCGATGTCATCGAGCCTGTCGCGACCGAATTGAAAGCGGAACCGGTCAAAATCGCCGAGAGAATCGTACACCGCTATCTGGCTCGCCGACGCCGACTCCCCGACCGCCGGGCCGGCTACACGCAAAAAGCCCGCATCGGCAACCACAAAGTCTATTTGCGCACGGGAGAATACGAAGACGGCACCCTCGGCGAAATCTTCATCGACATGCACCGCGAAGGAGCGGCCTTCCGCAGCATGACCAACTGCTTCGCCATCGCCGTCTCGTTAGGTCTGCAACACGGCGTCCCCCTCGAAGAGTTCGTCGACGCCTTCTTATTCACGCGCTTCGAACCCAACGGCGTCGTCACCGGAAACCCGCATATCAAAATGACAACGTCCATCATCGACTATATCTTTCGGGAATTGGCCATTACCTATTTGGGGCGGCACGACCTGGCACATGTCCGGCCCGAGGATCTGCGCGGCGACGCCCTCCACCAGCAGGAAACCGAACCCGACTACGAAGCCGAAGAGATCGTCTCCGAACGCCTCATCGATCCAGTCGCACGCAGCGAACGCATCCATGTGCCGCGCAGCGATCATGTCCATCTTCAACCGAAGAACGGCAAACATCACGTCGCTGACAAAGAAAGCGTCACGGCGACACTCGACCCCATGGAGCAGGCAATCCGCGTCGCCCGCATGAAAGGCTACGAAGGCGATCCTTGCAGCGAATGCGGCCAGCTAACGTTGGTGCGTTCCGGCGCCTGCTGCAAATGCGATACCTGCGGCGCAACCAGCGGCTGTAGCTGATCCCCTTCCGACAACGTCGCCGGATTTCGACAAAAACGCCGCTTTGCTGCCAGCTTCTTCATCGTAATAATAAAAGGGTTCGGCTTTGCCTACGACCCTCTTGCGCCGGGGCCAAACATATGTCCCTTTTGGACCTGGAAGTTCAGGCCATCCTCGTGGTCACCGCCAGCGCCTGTGCGTTGCCGGGCGTCTTCCTCGTTCTCAGGCGGCTGGCGCTGATGAGTGACGCCATCAGCCATTCGATTCTGTTCGGCATCGTCCTGGCTTTCTTCATCACACGCGATCTGTCTTCACCCTTGCTCATCGGCGGGGCCGCCCTCGCTGGCATCGTCACCGTCCTCCTTGTCGAAGGGCTGCATCGTACCCGACTGGTCAAGGAAGACGCCGCCATTGGCCTGGTGTTTCCTGTCCTTTTCTGCATCGGCGTATTGCTGATCTCCGGTTTTCTGCGCGGCGTCCACCTCGATGAAAACTGCGTCCTGCTGGGAAAACCCGAATTCGCTCCGTTCAATCGGCTCGTGATTGGCGGCGAAGCGACGGCCAGCGCCGAACACGCCGACCATGGACATGTCATGCCGACTCGAGGCGGCATCGACCTGGGACCGAAGTCGCTTTGGGTAATGGGAATCATCTTGATTATAAATTTAACTTTTATACTTTTATTTTACAAAGAATTGAAGCTGGCCACTTTCGATGCCAGCCTGGCGGCAGCGCTGGGGTTCGCTCCCTGGCTCTTGCATTACGGGTTGATGGTCCTGGTTTCGATCACGGCAGTCGGCGCTTTCGAAACCGTTGGTTCGATCCTCGTGGTCGCCTTGATGATTGTGCCCCCGGCCACGGCTTATCTGCTCACCGACCGGTTGGCGTGGATGATCGGTTTCAGCGCGCTTTTGGCGGCTTTGTGCGGCGTGTTGGGCTATTGGCTGGCGCACCCCCGGATGCTCGACACCTGCATCTCCGGTTCGATGGCGACCGTTGCCGGCGCCATGTTCAGCCTCGTCTTGCTGTTCGCTCCCCAGCGAGGCGTCCTTGCCGTCCTTCGCCGGCGGCAACAGCAGCGCTGGGATTTCGCGCAGCTCATGCTCGCCATCCATCTCTTCAATCATGAGAAGACGGCCGACGCGGAACGCGAAAATCGCATCGACCATCTCCAGGAGCACCTCAATTGGGATCCCCGGTTCGCTCGGCGAGTCGTGCGTCGTGCGGAGCGGCGAGGACTGATCCGCCTGGAAGAAGAAGGCATGCTGCGGCTGACGACTCCTGGCCGGGCTGCCGCGGAACAGGCACTGCAATTGCAGTAATCCTCTCGAGCTTTCATCGCCGGCGAAATCTCAGTCGGCGACTTTTTCCCGAGGGTCGAGACAGGCCCAGCAAATCGCCGCCGCGAAATAGAAGCCAGCAAAGGCGAGCAACACCAGATCCCAATCCCCTGTCAGCGCGACCAGCCGCGGCGCCATCGCCGGGAAAACAATCGCCCCGATATTCCCCGACATGTTCATCATGCTGAATACCGTCGTCACGTGCCTGCCTCCCAAATCGATCGTAATGGTATAGCCGCACGGCCCGGCTACCGCCGAGAAGAACGCGCCCATGCTGATCACCATCACGGCCAGCCAGGCTTGGCTGATCGGGTACGAAACCAGCACCAACAATCCGCAAATCGCCTGGGTCACCGCCGCAAGAACCTGGCGACTTAAACGGACACTCCCCGTTCGCTCCATGATGAGATCGGAAACCCGGCCGCCCAGCAGGCTGCCGACCACCACCGCCAATAACGGCAGGCTTGTCAAGACTCCAGATTCCGCTGTATTGACGTGCCGTGTCTCCTGAAGATACGTGGCAAACCAACTGGCAAAAAAAATGTAACCGGCGGCGCGGCAAAACTGCTGCCCGCAAATCCACCACATCGCCCGGCTCGTGAGGATTTGCCGCCAAGGCGTCGGCTCGTGTTCGCTCCGCGCCGGCGGCGCCGCGTTCTCGTATATGATGGCCAACTCCTCGACATTAACCGACCGATGCTCGTCCGGATAATCACGAAACCAGACATAAAACCAAATGGCCCACGCCATTCCTGGAATGCTAAACAACAGAAAAACCCATCGCCAATCTGGAACACCGACCATCCTGACGACGCCGACGCGCTGACAGAAGTCGAGGAACTCTTGTTGCTCGAACAACCACAGCAAATAGCCGGTCAGCACCGCGCCAAGCGCTCCGCCTACAGACATGAAACTGCCCAGTGCTCCACTGGCAAATCCCCTTCCCGTCGTGGGGAACCATTTCGCCGTCGTGTTGGTACAACAAGGGAAAATGCCTGCCTGGGCCATCCCGCCGCCAAGTCGGGCCAACATCAGCGAGACAAAGCCGCTCGCCAGTCCCAGCCATGCCGTGAACACAGACCACAACACCGCGAAGATCGGCAACGCCTTTCTGGTTCCAAGGCGATGGCCCAGCCAACCCGTAGGCAATTGAAAAATCGCATAGGTGACGAAGAACGCGCTCATCGCATAGCCCATTTGGTCTTTGGGCGTCAACGTGATGCCGACAATCTCGAAGTCGGACAACCCCAGCGCGGTGCGGATCGTATTCTCGGCAACGGCAATCGAGTTTCGGCAGATATAAGCGATTGCCGCCGCCGCGCATAACCACGCCAAAACCATATAGCGAACGAAAGTCGGCGATCGTTCGTTGTCGGCAGACATCATGCGACCTTGGCGCCAAAACAAATCAATACCTTCCAGAGAATCCCATACCGCCGGCAGAAAGAAAAGAAATTCCTCGCCCGTTTTCGCAACGGTCGCCACGCCACTATTCGCAGTCGAGACATCGCAAAAATTCCCGGTTGCCGGCGCAAGTTTCGATTGGCCGACCGTTCGCTTTGGGAACAGGGAAGAGCCTGGGAACGGGGAGTTGCGGGAATACCGGGAACATTTCCGCAACCCTCCCGCTCCGACAGCAAACTTGGGTACCGACTCTTCCCCATATGGAACGCCCGGCGACGGTCGTCGGGCGATTCCATCTTCACCCACTCGCCAAAAAGACTACCAATCCGGATCGAAAGCGTGGAGAAAATCGTCGATCCGCTTCTGCATCGCCGGGACCTGCTCGGCCATGTCTTGCACGATCGCCGCCAGGTCGTAGACCAACGCGTGGTCGAGCGTGTTCTCGCTCGTCGGCTTGGCCGCCGACGTCCACCCGGGCCGATTGTCTTCCCGCCCTGGCCCGTACCGCAGCCATTCCAAAGGCCGTTCCTCCCGGCAAACGATCTCCGCTTTCAACCGCGCCTGCGCCTTGGCCTGCATCACCGAGAGGTAAAACGACCGATACGGGTTTCTCGCATCACGACGTCGGCCCCGGCCAAGCCAACGCATGTAGACGCTCCACGGCACCCCAGCCGCCTCCGCCGCCACCCAGTCGAAACCACCCGCTCGCACATAATCCGTCACCTGCTTCTCAAAATCCTTGGTCAGTCGAAAACGCATCGGCAGGCTCCTCGATGTTGATGGTATGAATGTGTTTTATAATACTCTGTCAAGTTGTATACTAACGAAAGAGATAACTACGCGAGCGTCGCAGCGTCAGCGCGACCAATTGCGAGCGTCGCAGCGTTAGCGCGACCAATTGCGAGCGTCGCAGCGTGAGCGCGACGTGTTTCGCGACGTGTTGCGCGCACCGTCTCCGCAGAAAAGCTCTCGCTTTTTCAAAAAATTCCGCCAGAGCGTCCCGCGAGGCCGATTTTCCGACCTCGACAGTCCGCTATAGGTCTAAGTAGAGACTTTACGCATCTGATTTATCTCGCCAGCGATCGCGAAATTCACCGTTGGTTGACGGTTCGCACGTCGCGCTGACGCTGCGACGCTCGTTGCTCGTCGCGCTCACGCTGCGACGCTCGTTGCTCGTCGCGCTCACGCCACGACGCTCGTTACACGTCGCGCTGACGCCACGACGCTCGCTGCGACGCTCTTCTTCTTTCTTTCGTCGAGCTTCGCGCTTGGCACGTTGGCGTTCTTTTTCCTGGTTGATCTCGTCCACGTTGGACATGATCTGCTTCATGTTCACCATTGCCCGGCCATGAGCGATGATGTTCGCAAACCCAGCCGGCAAATAGCTTTGCGACAAGGCGTGCAACTCCGCTATGGTCGGCTCCTGCTCGCGGATTTGCCATTCCTGCAAGTCCAACGTGTCCGGATCGACCGGCGCATCCGGCTTGCCCAACAGATAGGAAAAGACGATCTTGATCGCTGCCAGGTTCCCTTCCAGGCACATTTGCTTCAGCTTCTCAGCAATTTCTGCGATATCCTCTTCAGAAAACGCATCGACCAGTGCTTTGCGCAGCTGAGCTACTTGCCTGGCGAAAGGATTGCCTTTGCCGAAGCGGTTGCCTTTGGCGAACTGGCCATTTTCGTTCCGACCCGACTCGCTTTGCGGATTCATGGGCGTGCTCCTTGAACTGAAGGTAGTAGTGTTTATCTGTCCAATAGTATACACACGTTTCAAGCCAAACTCCACAAAAAAGCCGGTCTGGCTCCGAAATTGTCTGCAAGATATTGGTGGAAAATAAGATATGGCCAGATATTAGCGCGTGTTCCCGGCCGACAACGCAGGAGGATTCGCGATTTGGCGTCGGGGAAGCATCAAGACAGCTGGCGGAATTGGGCTGCCAGTTTGGCCCCCACATCGGGGCGGACCATGGAAATATAGGCGATTTTGCCTGCTAGCCAGGACCGAAAGTTCGGGTGTTGTTCGCGGTTCTGTGCTTCCAGCCCTTCGTGCCGAGCGTGATGCAAAATGGCGCGAATGCGTCGGATTTCTTTTCGCGGCACATTTGGCCGAACGTTGACGACGAGTCCCGTCACCAGTTGGGCGGCATGTCGCCGGAGAACGCGTGTCTTCGCTGGATGGATGTGGAAGCCTTCCTCCTCGGCAATATGGCGAACGCGAGCGAGAAAGTAGCCGACGCCTTTCTTGTGCGGTGCCTTCTGCGGGGCAGGATTGCCGTTCGTGACGGGCAGAGGCAACGAGCCGGACCAGGTCAAGTCATCGGCGTAGCGCGAGTATTGGAGATTGAACTTTCTTGCCAGCCCAGCCAGTCGGCGATCGAGGCGTCGCGAGACGATGTTGGAAAGAGTGGGGCTGGTACAGGCTCCCTGGGGCAAGCCGCGCGGTCCGGTGGCGACGTAATAAGTCTGGCCCTCGTATTGAACGATTCGTCGCGGACACTCGGTGCAGAGAAGAGCCAGAATCGTGGCGACGGCGCCGGAATAACCGGTACGCTGAAAAACGTTGCGGACGCGAAAGAAAGAAATACTTGGAAAGAAATCCTCTAAGTCGGCATTGATGACCACATCGCGGCCAGCGTGTGCGTAGGCGTTGGTAAGGATGCTTCGGCCGCGGACGAAACCATGGGCCGACGACTCGATTTCGAGCCGGCACAGGATGTTGTCGAGGATCCAGCGTTGCACTCGAGCCAGGGTTTTGTGCGGGGCGCTGAGGGTACGTTGGCCTCCGCTCTTTTTCGGAACGCGGAATTGAACGTAGTGGATGCGGGTAGCCGCTTCGGTATGAAAGGCGAGCCAGCGCAGTCTCGGCACAGTCAACTCCAGAGCGCTCGCCAGATCGGCCGGCGTCGACAGCATCGGAAGATGGGATCGTCGCAGACGATCGACGTCACTGTGCCGATCGTTCAAGCGATGGCTCACGCCTCTGCCCAGATAGATGATGTCCGTAGCTCGGCGTTTCGCGACGGCTTCCGCCCGTTGTTGTTTGCGGCGTTCGGCGTCGGCCTTTTTCTGTTCCTTGAGGAGCCGCTTGCGTTCGCGTTCTTTTTCGACCTCGGCCTCTCCCGCGAGCACCGCCTGCTCTTCTATTTGGCTCAGCACAGCCCGGACACGTTCCATTTCCGCGCCGGCCTGGTGAATCTCCGCAAGCTGTTCGGGGCTCAAAAGGCCATGCGTCACCAATGCCCGATCGATGAGTCTGGTGCGCGGGTCGTCGGCAGGTGGAATGATGTTGCCACGATCAAACCAGGATTCCTGGTCGGCGGTCGCTTGCAAGCCGCGTTTGAATTCGCTTCGCGAAATGGGAGCGAAATCCCCCGGATCGAGGTCGAAGGTCCGGTGGACGGCCGGCTTTTGCCTCCCAGGAGCTGGTCGCTCCTCCATTCCAAAAAGCTTTTTCAGCCACGAAAAAAAGCCCATGGTTTCTCCTCGATGGCCAGCGGTCGCTCACGCAGCTACGACCCGCGCCGATCCGTCACTTCGCCCGCTTTCAACCGGCGAAGGTAGTCGTGGTAAGCGTTCATGGTCTGCTTGCCGAAAATCAGGCAAATCGGCAAGTTGGCAAACAGCATCACGCCCGTGCCGATATTGGTCAGGTTGTTCAATTCGCGCTCGGTTCGGATCAAGCCGGTACACGCCACGACGATGCACACGCAATAGAACACTCGATAAGGGAGAATCGAGCGTTCCCCGAACAGATAGAGGATTCCCTGCTCACCGTAGTAGTTCCAGGAAATCACGGTAGAAAAAGCAAAAAGCCAGACTGCCAGGAGAACGATCCAGCTTCCCATGCCGGGAACGACGCGGTTGAACGCATGGCTTGTCAGTGCCGCACCAAGGTAATTGTTGAACACATCGGCCGACACGAGCCTCGGCTTGTCGGCACTGTCGAAAACATCCCAGTCGATAGCCAGTCGGTTTTGATCCCGGCGGTGCACCGTGCCGGTCAGCCGTCGCCGTTCGCCGTGGCTGGTCGATTCGACGATGACGAAGATGCTTTCCCCCTCCTGCCAAGCTTCCTTCGAGGTTTTTTGCGGGAGTTCGATGGTATCGGGGATCCATTTGCCATCGCCCGCTGACTTCAGATCGGGTGTGCTGGCAAAGGAGGCGATCGGCTCGCGATTCCAGGCGCCGCTGGCAAGGATGACCAGGGCGGTCATGGTGCAGACAACGAGCGTATCGATGAACGGCTCCAGGCCAGCGACCAGACCTTCGCGAACCGGCTCGTCGGTTTTGGCAGCGGAATGGGCGATCGGCGCCGATCCCTGGCCCGCTTCGTTGGAAAACAAGGCCCGTTGCATGCCGTAAGAAAACGCGCTGCCGATGGTGCCTCCCAGAAAGGCCCCCTGGGCTTCGGTGGAGGCGAAGGCGGAACGAACGATCGAAGCAAAGATCGTTGGAATGTCGTTGAAGTGCACGAAGAGCACATAACAGGCAAGCAAAAGGTACAGGCCGCACATGAAAGGAACGAGGGCGCCGGCGACTTGGCCGATTCTTTTGATGCCGCCGATGATCACCAGGGCGGCGAGAACGGCAAGGAGGACGCCGGTCAAGAGTCTGGCGTTGACGAGCTGGCTACCGCCGGTCCAGGAATTGATGAGGTACTGGATTTGCGGGACATCTTTGGAAGTGACTTCGGCGACGTTGAATGCCTGGAACATATTGCCGCCGGTGATGGTGGCAATGAGCAGAGTGACACAGAAAAGGGAAGCGATGGCTTTTCCGACGGGGGCCCACTTTGGGCCCATTTGGCGAAAACCTTTATCGGCGACCCACATCGCTCCGCCGTGCGGATTGTCCGGATCATCGGTATTGCGGTAGAGCATGGCGAGGGTCACTTCGGTGGTCTTCAGGGCCATGCCGATCAGGCCGACGATCCACATCCAAAAGACCGCGCCGGGGCCGCCGAGCGCCACGGCAGTGGCGACGCCGCCGATGTTGCCGATGCCGACCGTGGCTGACAACGCCGTCGAGAGGGCTTGAAAGTGGTTGATCGCACCGGGATCGTCAGGATCGTCGTATTTGCCTAACGTGATGGCAACGCCGTGCGTCAACGCCCGGTACTGGCAGAAACCGCTCCAAAAGGTGAAAAGGATGCCGATGCCCAGAATAGCGTACAGGGCAGCATCGTGCCAAAGTACGCCATTGATCACTTCCATGATCTGGTTGAATGTCGAAACGAAATGATCCATGGGCCGACCAGATGAACTGCGCAAATGATCCGACAATACTTGCCTGCATCATATGCCTGCCGATACAGCGTGGAAAGCGAATTTCAGCGCGAACACGATCAGGTGATGGTCAGCGACCGGCAACGAGCCGTAACGTTTCGCGAGCAATGATGACGGCTTCGTCGACGGGCACGACATAGGCAGCGAGTCTGGAATCGGCTGACGAAATCCGTCCTTCGCGTCCGACGGCGGCACGATTGGCGGCGTCATCGAGTTCCAAGCCGGCCCAGCGCAGACCGGCACAAATGCGTTGGCGAATGACGGGGGAATGCTCGCCGATGCCGCCGCCGAAGACGATGGCATCGGCTCCTTGCAGCACGGCCAGGTAAGCGCCGATGTATTTGCGGACGCGATAGACGAACATGGCAATAGCCAGTGCTGCTCGCTCAACGCCGTTTTCCTCCAGCTGCAAAAGTTCGCGCATGTCGCTGCTTGCTTCGGAGATTCCCAAAAGGCCGCAACGATGGTTTAGCCAGTCTTCGACCTGCGCCGGCGAAGCCTTTTCTTTCGCCGCCACGAAGGCGAGGATGCCAGGGTCGAGGTCGCCTGAGCGCGTCCCCATGATCAAACCTTCCAGCGGAGTGAATCCCATAGAGGTATCGATCGACCTGCCGCCGGAAACGGCGGTCGCCGAGCAGCCGTTCCCCAATTGCAGAGTAACCAACTTGAGGTCGTCCAGAGACCGACCCATGCATTCACTGGCATGCACCGCCATGTATTGATGTGCCAGCCCGTGAAAGCCGAATCGCCGAATGCCGTATTTCTCTTCCCATTGCCGCGGAATCGCATAGTGGGCGGCAGCCGGCGGCATGCCCATGTGGAAAGCAGTGTCGAAAACGGCGACCATTGGCACGTTCGCACCGGCCAGTTCCCTCGTACGCCGGAGCGTTTCCAAAGCCGGCGGGTTGTGCAACGGTGCGAGAGCGTTGAGCGGCTCCATGGCTTCGAGCACTTCTCGGTCCACCACGACCGGCGTCGCAAAAGTATTGCCGCCGTGAACCACGCGGTGACCGACGGCGACAAGTTCAGACAGGTCCGCGACCGTGGTCAGCAGTTGCCAGACCCGTTCCATCGCCTGTGCGTGGCTGCCAATCTCTTCACTCTGGCAAAAATCCGGTTCCGTGCTGCTGTTCGAAGTGAAGTGCAAACGCGAATCGCCTCCGATGCGATCGACGGTGCCGCGAGCCAGGCTCTTGCCAGGCTGGCGATCCACGACGGCAAAGAGTTCGACTTTCAAGGTGGAACTGCCGCAATTGACAACGAGGAGATTCATGCTTTTTCTCGCACCCGAACGACATGCCGGATGACCCGCCATGTTCCCTGCTGATCGCACAACGATTCGACAGCCCGGCGGGACGAATTCGGCGGAATCCGTTTCATTCTTCACTTGCCAGTCATTACACTGGAAAGCGGCCTGGCCGCCAACCAGAAGAGAGTCGAAAGCATAGAGGAGAAAGGCGATGAAGCGTGACGACACGATGAGCCGACGCCTGTTTCTAAAAGCGAGCGGTTTCAGCGCAGCGGGACTTGTCCTGACTGGCCAATCGGTCTTGGCGCAGGAGAAGAAACCCAAAGGCAAGCCGACCCATTTTCAGATCGCCTGCATGACGTTGCCTTATAGCCGATTCCCTTTGCAGCGAGCGTTGACGGGGATCAAGGCGGCCGGGTACCGCTACGTCGCCTGGGGAACCTCTCATTACGAGGATGCCAACGCCAAGAAGCGGACGCCGGTTCTTGCCGCCGACGCACCTCCTTCTGCCGCCAAAGAACTGGGCAAACGCTGCCGAGACCTCGGCCTCGAACCTCTGATGATGTTTTCCGGCATCTATCCGGAACGGGATGGGGCTTTGGAAGTCCTCACGAATCGGATCAAACAGGCGTCGGCCGCGGGCATCCCTCAGGTGCTGACCTTCGGCCACACGAAAGGAGGCAACCGCGAAATCTGGATCAAACGCTTCAAAATCCTTGGCCCCATTGCCAAAGACCATAACGTCCTGCTCGTCGTCAAACAGCATGGAGGCAAAACCGGCACCGGAGAAGCCTGCGCCGAGATCACGCGCGAAGTCAACCACCCGAATATCAAAGTCAATTACGATGCCGGCAACGTTATGGACTATCTCAACGTCGATCCCATTCCCGACATCAAGAAGTGCGCCGACGAAGTGCGCAGTTTCTGCATCAAGGACCACCGTAATTTTCCCCGCGACGAAGATTGCGGCCCAGGCTTCGGTGAAATCGACCACTATCGGCTATTGGCGCCCGTCGCCTTTACCGGGCTGGACATGCCTCTTTGCTGCGAAAACATTTTTGCCCCGGTCATCGACCGCCCCACCCGACCGGAAGGAGTCGATGCCTTGGCTCGGCGCGCCCGCGAATTTCTCGAAGTGGTGATCGCCGGCTTGCAAAAGCAATGACATGCCCTCTCACGAAAAGCACAGAAGAGCGACGGCATTGCCCAGGCTAATTCCGGATTCGCTCAAAGAGAACGCCATGTTCTGTTGCAACAATCTGCCTGGAAAGAACACCCGCGCTACGCCAGTCCTGTTCCGTTTGCCGCTACTGAGGCGTGGGTTCTTGGATCGTCGTGTCACGAGGCACGTCATTTTTGGCTGTTGCTGCCCGCTTTCTCCCCTTGCGCCTGGTGGGGGCTTGGACCGAAACAAGCCAGCCGAGCCGACCTAAAAGGCGGGCATAAATCAACCACAGTGCCGACAACGCGAATCCTGCCACCGGTACCAGGCTAATATTCCAAGTCGTCAGGCCAACCAGCCCGGCAGCAAGAAAGGGAATGATCACTATCGGGAAGTAGATGCTCCTAACCGTTCGCAGCCGACCCAGCATTCGGCGAAGCAACGGCAAGGAAAGCACCATCCAGAATTCGTTGGCGGCCAGAGACGACAATAGCAAGACGGGGAAACAAGTCGTGGACAAGATGATCCCAAGGACGCACAGCACCGATGCGTCTGGCTTTCTCCCGCCCACCAGCATCGAGACGAAAAACGCCGGCATCCAGCACCAACTGCCGATCCATAAAAGATAGAAAAGCCTGGCGATGCCTTCCCACGGATACCATTCGAGGCGAGCGTCGCGATAGTCGCTGCCGGCTGCTGTCTCTTCGACGATCGCCAGAAAAACCATCGCCCCATAGCCGCCGAACGAGAGAAGAAAGATGCCAATCGCGGCGATATTGAGAATCAACAACATCCCGAAGGCTCGGCCAGCCACACTGAGATCCGTGTTTCCCATCAGGATGGGGAAAAGCGCGATGCCGAGCAGGATCAAACTGAATCCGATGCCAAGGTACAACCAGTAGCGAAAGTTTTCTCGCCGCCAGGGGTAGGTGTAGATGCCTTCCATGGCAGGTTTTGCCGGGGGACGCGGCTTCCTCTCAGGATCTGTCTCGGCTCGACTGAGAGTGTAAGTGATGGCATTATCTGGGACCGGACCTTTTTCGCCAGCCTGGCCGACGACATACGGCCTGGTGTCGGCATCGATTGACATAGGCGCCGCGGCCTGCGGAGCGTCGCTCGATGCGGGGCCTTCTTCTTCACGCAATTGGTAGGTGGAGTCGCCCTCGACTTGGGCTGGCTCGGGCCACTCGTCTTCCAGAGGAACGAGAGCCGATTCGATCGTCGGCGGGGCATGCGCTTGGGGGTTCGGCGCTTCGATGCGTTTGCCGCACTCCGGACACCGGCCAGCCAGGTTCGCATAGGCTGACTTGATGCGGAATCGCACCTGACAAAAAGGGCAAGTCAGGGACAGCCAGTTTTCGTCATGCGACATAGCCGCTCCTTTTCCAGAAACCATACCGTGGAACAGCCCGCTTGTCCATGCGGCGAGCGACTGCCCTGCCCGTCGTTTTTGCTATGAAAGAAACCGCCTCCGAATAATTCGAAGAGAACTTTCTTCCGCCCCTCATCAGTTGGTGCCAGGACCGAAGAAAGAGTTTGCAGCGCCCGAATAGCGAGCAAAAAGTTGCTTCGCTCCCATCGCCGGGAAAGACCTCGAGCAGAAATGGCTGTAAGCATTGTGTTTCTTCCCAGCCAAGCGGTCTCACGGGGAGGACGCAATCGTCCAGCTCGTCCAGCGTCCAGCCGATTGACACTGCCTTCTTCTTCGCCAATAATGACGGCTTCACGAGCAATTGGGAGGAGACTTCGACGATGAATCGTTTGCTGATCGGTACGTTAACGGTCGTTTTTTTGGTTTCGGCGATCGCCATTTCCAATGCGCGACAGGAAAAACTCGACGTCGCCGTAACCGAGTTGGTCGTTGAAAAGGGACCGCGCAATCCCTGGACCCATCTTCGCCTCAACAACCATTCCGAGCAATTCCAATTCGCCATCATCAGCGACCGCACCGGCGGGCATCGGGCGAAAATCTTCTCCCGTGCTGTTCAGCAGCTCAATCTCTTGCAACCCGAATTCGTCCTTTCCGTCGGCGACCTCATCGAAGGGTACACCGAGGATCGCAAACAACTGGATACTCAGTGGCACGAATTCCAAAGTTATGCTGCCCAGTTGGAAATGCCATTCTTCTATGTCCCCGGCAACCACGATGTCTCCAATTCCGTGATGGGCAGGCTGTGGAAAGAGAAATTCGGACCGGCGTATTACCACTTCGTGTATAAGAACGTCCTCTTTTTGATTCTCAATTCGGATGATCCGCCGGGCACGTCGTCTCATTTATCGAAAAACCAGATCGATTACGCCGCCAAAGTCCTTGCTGAAAACCAGCACGTCCGCTGGACCATCGTGGCTCTGCATAAACCATTGTGGTCGTATGCCGACATCGCCAAGAACGGCTGGCTCGCTATCGAAAAGGCTTTGGGGGACCGACCCTACACGTGTTTTTGCGGACACCACCACCGCTTCCGCAAGTTCGTTCGCAATGGTCGAAACCACTACCAATTGGCCACCACCGGCGGCGTCAGCAAACTGCGCGGCGTCCGCTATGGCGAATTCGACCAGATCGCCTGGGTCACGATGAAAAAATCCGGTCCGAAAATCGCCCATGTTCTCTTGGATGGCATCTATCCCGAAAACATGCAAATCATCCCTTCCGATGAGCCGGGCGTGCCTCGAAACATGTCGCGAACGTATCCCGTGACGGGAACCGTTTACGTCGATGGTGTTCCCGCCGCCGACGCCAACATCACGTTCTATCGCATCGAAGGGAAGAAAAAGACACGCACTTCCGATGGGGTAGTGGAAGGAGATGGGTCGTTCCAGTTATCCACCTACACTGCCTTCGATGGTGCCCCCAAAGGAGAATACGTCGTGGTCGTTCAGGGGAACGACAAGATTGCGATCCCGTCGAAGTTCGCCTCCGCCGACACATCGCCTTTACGGGCAACCGTCAAAGACGGGGACAATCGCTTTACGTTCACGCTCGTGGATCGATAGCTTTACGCTGCACGAAGGGTTGGCATCGTCATGCTGCAATTCAACGGCGAGAAGAATGTCGCCTTGCCGGCAGATCGGCTTTTCGATCGCTTCAGCGACCCGGCGTTCCTGGTCGAATCGATCCCGGGCGTCGAGAACGTTTCTGACCGGCAGCCAACCCAAGTGACCTTTACGCTGCGACCTGGGTTTTCGTTTCTACGAGGCACGTTGACTGTCACCTTGCGGATTACCGATTCTCTGCCGGGCAAAACCATTCACTACCACGCCCATGGCAAAGCGATCGGCAGCCACAACGATGTCGAGGCCACCATCACTTTCGAGCCGATCGGCGAGCAGTCGACGCGCCTTGCTTGGGAAGCGAGAATTACCCAACTCGGAGGTCTTTTGAAAGCCGTCCCCAAAGGACTCATTCAAGCTACTGCCGACAAGGTCATCAATGACATTTGGAACAACATCGAAGCCCGGTTGAGTCGCGAAACTTGAGAAGCCAGGTCGGCGAGGAAATGGGCCAGTCGGTCAGCAAGTCGAGCGGGCGAGATTCGATGGCGGCCTGGCATCGTAGAGGAGGAACTTCAGCTCTTCTTCCGTAAGGGGAAGTTCGAACTTGCCCCCTATGTGCCATGCCCCGTGACCGTGTTCTTGCAGACGAACGACGCGCAGTTTGCGGTCGAGCGATTTGCCGCTGGCGTTGTAGATGCGGATGGTAAGCAGGGCGCCTACATCGAAAGGGCTATGATCGTGGAGCAAAACCCCTCCACGGGAGATGTCCCAGACGGCGACCAGGTGATCGATTGGCTGGCTTTCTCCGCCCCAGGAGGCATCCAGAATCCGAGCGTGACGGACGAATCTCCGCCTGTCGGTTGCTGCCTTGCTCATCCGTGCCCCCTTTCTATTGGCGAAGGCGGAGCTGCTTGATTCGATCTCTTTTCAGTGTACTCTTTCGTCGTGCATCAGACAAAGAAAACTTGCCTCGAAATCGACTGCGGGGAAATTGCGTCGCCGGCCGCTTTCCTGTAAACTAGCCGCGACATACAAGCATCCTGTTGGAAAGCCTGCGCCGGGTGGCGAGAACAAACGTGCTTCCCAATGCCAGGAAAACGGAGGCGATTCATGAACGGTTGGACCGGGAGATTGTTGCGCGTCAACTTGACAGACGGTACTTCCAAAGTCGAAGACATCCCCGAGTCGTGGTTGCGCGATTACATCGGCGGCCGGGGCGTCGCCGACCGTTATCTCTGGGAAGAAATGGACCCGACCGTCGATCCGTTTTCGCCTGAAAACAAGCTCATCTTCGCCACTGGTCCCTTGACCGGTACGCCGGTGTCGTGCGGAGCGCGATATATGGTCGTGACCAAAGGGGCATTGACCGGAGCGATTACGACTTCCAATTCAGGCGGGCATTGGGGGCCGGAACTTCGTTTCGCCGGTTACGACCTTCTGATCGTCGAGGGAAAAGCCGACAAGCCCGTATATCTTTTCATTTACGATGATGAAGTCCACATTCGCGACGCTCGTGCCTATTGGGGCAAAACGACCAGCGAAACGGAGGACGGCATACGCGAAGAGCTGGGGATTCCCGGCGTGAGGGTGGCCAACATCGGTCCCGCCGGCGAAAACCTGGTGCGTTTCGCCTGCATTATCAACGACAAGCACCGCGCCGCTGGACGTTCGGGAGTCGGTGCTGTCATGGGTTCCAAGAACCTGAAAGCCATTGCCGTTCGCGGTACGAAAGGGATCAAGATCGCCAAACCGGACGAATTCATGAAAGCGTTCTGGTCGATGCGAAAGAAGCTGGCGGATTCGCCAGCGCGGCAAGGGATGACGGAATTGGGCACAGCTGCCACCATCGACCTGACGAATGCGTTCGGGGGTTGTCCAACGCGGAATTTCCAGACCGGCCAGTTCGAGCACGCAGAAGACATCAATGGCAACGCCATCAAGGACCGCCGAATGGTTGCCAACAAGGCTTGCTTTGCGTGCACGATTGCTTGCGGTCGCGTGACGCGATTGCCTGGCGAAGCCGCCGACAAGTATCTGGTCAACATGCACCCGCGCAATTGGAAGATGGCTGGCGAAGGACCCGAATACGAAGCCGCCTGGGCGCTGGGTGCCGATGTTGGCGTCGGAGACCTCGATGCCATCATCAAGGCCAACTGGTTGTGCAACGATTTGGGACTCGATCCGATCTCCATGGGCGCGACCCTTGCCGCGGCCATGGAACTTTATGAAAAAGGAGCGATCACCGACAACGACGTGGAGATGCCATTGCGTTTCGGCTCGGCGGAGGCATTGGTGCGCATGACCGAAGCGACGGCCTACCGCGAAGGCTTTGGCAATGAGCTGGCTGAAGGCAGCAAACGATTGGGCGACAAATTCAAACACCCGGAAGTCTTCATGGGGGTCAAGGGGCAGGAATTCCCCGCCTACGATCCACGAGGCTTCCAGGGCATGGGCGTCGCCTATGCCACTTGCAACCGCGGAGCTTGTCATCTTCGCGCCTGGACGCCCGGCTTCGAAACCACCGGTCAAGTGGACCCGCACGTCCCCGAAGGAAAAGCCGAATGGGTCGCCCAGGAACAGAATCGAACGACCGCTCATGATGCCACTGGCATCTGCCTGTTCACTGCGTTGGGAGCTGGTCTGGCGGACCTGGCGGCATGCACGGCCGCCGCCACTGGTATCCCCTTTACCGAAGACGACTTCGTTAAGATCGGTGAAAGAACCTGGAATCTCGAACGGCTTTGGAATCTGAAAGCCGGGCTGTCGGCAAAGGACGACACGCTCCCCAAACGACTCTTGCAGGAACCGCACACCTCCGGTCCAGCTAAAGGTGTGGTCGTGCAGCTCGACAAGATGCTGCCGGTGTATTATCGGGTACGTGGCTGGGACGAAGAAGGCAGACCAACGAAAGAAAAACTCGCTGAATTAGGCCTGGCATCGGTCTAAGGACGGCGCGACGGATGTAAGAAAGACATGCACCTGCCCAACCATTTCCGCTTTGCCGGCTTGCACTGCGGTATCAAACCCTCCACAAAGAGTGACTTGGCGCTGGTGGTGAGCGATTTGCCTGCTGCCGGCGCTGGCGTCTTCACTCAAAACCGTGTCCGAGCTGCTCCCGTTCGCTTGACCGAACAGCGCCTGCCAGCAAGCGACATACGCGGTTTGGTCGTATGCTCCGGGAACGCGAATGCTTGCACGGGCGAACCAGGCTGGCGGGACGCCGTGCGGATGGCGGAGATCGCCGCCGACAAACTTGGTTGCCGACCCGACCAGATTCTGGTCTGCTCGACGGGCGTCATTGGCCAGCGGTTGCCCATGGAGAAGATTGAAGCGGGAATAGACCTGGCAGCAAAAAACCTGGCATCTGACCGACAGTCGTTTGCCGCCGCGGCCTCGGCCATTTTGACAACCGATACGCGGGCCAAAATCAGCTCACGGATCATCTCGTTTGCCGGGAGCGAAATCCGACTGACGGGTTTTGCCAAAGGGGCCGCCATGATCGGCCCGAATATGGCGACGATGCTGGCCTTCGTGTTGGCGGACTCGGCCGTGCCCTGCCAGCATCTCCAAAACCTGGCACGGCAGGCTGCTCAGGAGACTTTCAACTGTGTTCGCGTTGAAGGTCACACCAGTACGAATGATTCGTTGATCCTATTGGCAAACGGCGCTGGCCCTCCCCTGCCGAACGAGGGACTGAAGGAATTCGATGCCGCGGTGACGGCGATCTGCGCTGATTTGGCACGGGAAATCGCCGCTGACGCAGAAGGGGCCAGCCACCTCGTTACGATCCGCGTCACGGGTCTGCCGTCGAAGGAAGAGGCTCGACGTGTGGCCATCGCAGTGGCGGACAGCCCACTGGTCAAGACGGCCATTTTCGGCGCTGATCCCAACTGGGGACGAATCGTTTCCGCAGCGGGTTACGCTGGCGTCGACTTCGAAGAAAAAAACCTGTCGCTCCGCCTGGGCGACTTCGAGTTGTACAAGACGGGGACTCCCGCTCGATTCAGCCAGGAAGACGCCTCTGCGTATCTCAAGAACAACCGCGAAATCGACCTGCACCTGTCCTTCGACCTCGGCACCGAAACGGCAACGGTCTGGACGTGCGATTTGACCTATGAATACGTTCGTCTCAACGCGGAATACACGACCTGAGCGGAATCGTTCGTGCGGCCAGCAAAGCCGATAGAATCGATTGCGAAGTGAAAAATCGCCGATCCAAGGCGAACACCCCGCAGAGTTGCGAAAATGTCTTGACTCCCATTTTCGTGGGGTTAACCTAGATGATAGACGAGGCGTAACTGTCGACGAACAGGGAACTCCAGCCCTCCGTTTCATCACTGACCCGCGTTGATCTCCCACACGGGTTCACGATCGCAGGAGAGATTATGGCAAGAGCGATCCCCAATCCGGAACCCCCGCATGGCTCGTCGTCTGGGTTGGACGCATGGAATACCGATGAGTTGATGCCCCGAGAACAGCTTGCTTCGTTGGGATCGAATGCGGGTTTGGCGGAGCTTCAAGCAGAGAACCAAGAGCTGCGCAACCTCATTGCGGAATATCAAAAAGAACTAGAGGCATTGAGAGCCGAGGCTGAATCGCTGTTGGCGCAGCAACAGAAAGAATATGAAGCGGCCCTCGAAGAAAAGACCGAAATCATTCGCCAACAAGCAGAACGTTTGCAGGAACTGGAAGAAATCGCCAATCGTCCTCCGGTCCCGAATGAGGAAGAGTTGATGGCGATGAGCCAGGAGCTGGAAAAGGAACGTGCCCAACTGCAACAAGACCGCCGCCAACTGGACGAAGAACTTCGGCAAATGCGCGAGGACGCCGAAGTCATGAACCAGGAAATGAGGCAAATGGAAATGCAGATGGCCAAGGAACGGGCCGATCTCGCCAGACAACGAGCTGAAATCCAGCGTATCAACGAAGAAATCCGTCACGAACTGGAGCGGATCGAACGCGACCGTGGTTTGAACGATCGTCTGTTGGAATTGCGGCAGCGCCACCTGGAGGCAATGCGAGGAAAAGTCGGAATGCCGCCTCCTCCCAAGCCTCAGCCTCCCACCCAAATGGCTATCGACCTCGACGCCGAAGCTGCCAAGAAAAACGCCCAACAGGAAGAGAAAAAGGACAGCGGCCTTTTCAAACGCTGGTTCAACAAGTAAACAACGCTCACTTCGTTATTCCTTCGCTTCGCCTCAGCTGAAACTATGTTCCGCCGAAGGGAATCTCCCTTCCCGTACCTCTCGGCAATAGGCGGCAACGGCAGACATGATATCACTGCCGAGGTCGGCATACTGTTTCACGAACCGAGGACGGATGTCGTCGTATAAGCCCAGCATGTCGTTGGTCACCAGGATCTGACCGTCGCAGTGGACGCCGGCACCGATCCCAATGGTGGGAATCTTGAGAGTCGATGTGATTTTCTCGGCGAGATCAGCAGGTACGCATTCGACGACCACTGCAAAGGCGCCGGCTTCTTGGGTCGCTAAAGCATCGTCCAACAGCCGCTGTGCGTCCCGCTGCACGCGGAAACCGCCGAATCGCCGCACCGATTGCGGCGTAAGCCCGATGTGGCCCATAACGGGAATATCTGCCGAGACGATCGCCTGAATCGCTGCGGCACTGCGCACGCCGCCTTCCACTTTGACGGCGTGTGCGCCTCCTTCTTTGATTAGACGCCCGGCGTTTTGCAGGGCCGATTCCGGGCTGACTTGAAAACTCATAAAGGGCATGTCGGCCACCAAAAGGCTGCGGCGCACCCCTCGAGCGACCAGACGTGTATGATAGATCACCTCTTCCAGCGTAACGCTCAACGAATTGGGTTGCCCTTGTACGACCATTCCCAAAGAGTCGCCGACAAGCAGTCCGTCGACACCGGCAGCATCGAGAAGTCGGGCCATCGTATAATCGTAGGCCGTCAGCATCGTCAATCGCGTACCGCATGCTTTGGCGGCCTGAAAGTCGGGAACGGTTACCATGCGCAAGCGCTGATTATTGGCTGGCTGCTGCGTCGCCGTGTTCATGACATTCCCCTTTCGGCCCTGAATCGCCGGCATTCGGTCGCTACCCTGCGGTCTAATGGGATTATAGACAAGTGCTTCTTTCCTCGCAGCGCGAACCTTGGCGGAACCAGTCATGGCGACGGGGTTTGATTTCTCTCGCTTTGCTTCATCGGCACGCCGATCACGTCCGCGTGAAAGACCATGGTGGATCCCACGAAGCCCTGCACATTGAAAACGGTTTGTCGTCGGTGGATTTTCATCGCCTTGCCGATGACAACGAGTCGGTCGCCGGGATAGACGGGACTGCGGAAACGAACATTTTCCATGCCGCCAAAACCGATGAAATCGCTTTGCAGGATGTTCGTTTTTCCACAGTAGTAGGAACAAAGCTGGGCGGCTGTCTCGCACATGATGACGCCGGGCAGCAGCGGAAACCCCGGCATATGGCCGCGCACCCAGAATTCATCCTCACGCACATCTTTGTAGCCGGCTACCAGATGGGCTTTCTCATCAAAGTAGATAATGGCGTCGAGGTGCTCCATCTCGTAGCGCTGTCGGTTGAACCGGCGAATCTCTTCTCGGTCGGCAACGACGCTTTGGCAATC
The DNA here is from genome assembly GCA_026004675.1 of Gemmatales bacterium. Taxonomy (GTDB): domain Bacteria; phylum Planctomycetota; class Planctomycetia; order Gemmatales; family Gemmataceae; genus BPJP01. The sequence goes on along the minus strand of BPJP01000007.1, from coordinate 183,004 downwards.
CAGGGTCGCCGGATCGAGATGAACTTGCGGCGGCATCGATCAATTCTCCAAAGAATGTTGTACTACCTTGATGAGTTGATCTAGCCTGGTGATCAACAAATCGGGCCGGCCATGCGGTGTCTTCAGTTGTTCCGGCGTCGCTTTCAGCGAGGCACTATCGCCGGCAAAAAGCGCTGTCTTCAGACCGAGGCGTTTGGCCGGCATGATATCTTCTTCGATTCGCGACCCGATATGCAGGATACGATCGGCCGTGATGCCCCGTTCACGAAACACCTCCATGGCTTCGTGAAATAGTTTTTCCGAAGGCTTCCGCGCTCCGACTCTATGCGACAAGACGCGATGCTCTTTGGGCAATACCTTGTCGATTTCAAGGTCAGCGTCCTGAACCGCCAGACCACGCTGCAATTGCACCATTGTGAAACACTGACCGTCGGCGAGCAGCCCCTGCTCCAAGCCGGCTTCGTGAACGGCTTTCAAGACCTGGGCCGCCCCAGGATTGCAGCACGTTCCTTGCAGGCTCGAATGATAGAAATACGCCAACTTGACGCTGAATTCATTCAAAGCGCCATAGAAGCCAGCATCGAATTCATAGTCTTTCTGTAATAGCCGCTTGAGAATCGCTTCCCAAATCTTTTCGACACAAATTTCCGGGTATTTGCTCAGGCCAGGGGCCATCCGCTGGTTCTCGAGAAATTCTTCGTAGATTTCTTTGAGGTAGTCCGCCGGCTGCCCCGCCTTTCGCGTCATGGAACTCCACATATTGAACTCTTGAATCACCTTGTCAAGAGCCAGATTCATCACGAAAGGCTGCGGGTGTTCGTAATAGAACTCGCCGCCGGAAATCGACAACAGCGTACCATAAACGTTCCATGTGACAGCGCGGATACCGGGCAACTTTTTCAAAAAAGGTTTTGCCTTGGCTGGTTTCGGCTCGGGTGGGGCCGGCCAGGTCAGATCATCACGCGTATCCAAATAGCTGGCATATTGTTCCAGCGTCAGCGACATATTCGAAAAGTCCCTCCACCTCGGCCTGTACACACGCAGGGGCAACCACTCGGGCGAATCGTGTGCTCGATCGTGCTTGCTCTTTTCTGCACCTGAAGGCCGATCAAACTGCAGCAACCCAATTCAACCTAGCAATGCTGGCGCAAACCTGTCAATCGAAGGTCGCCCGACCGAGTTTTGCTGTCGATCCTTGTCGATCGTGAACCTCACTTCGCCTTCCCCATAAGAAACTCCAAAATATACAACTCCAATCCTTCGTAATCTCGTTCCGCTCGAAAGGCTTCGACTTTTTTCTCGTCCAGGCTTCGCACCAGATCGAGCAGATGGAGGAACATCTTGCGACTGTTTACCAGGTGCCTCACTTGATTGGCGGGTTTGGTCGTTCGCATGGCCTTGACGTCAAGTCCGATGCAGCCATCGTAGCCGCCGCGTTCCAGCACCCAGACAGTATTGAAAGCCCGCCGCAAATCGACGGAGCCGAAGGTCTTATCCTGGTCATATTTCAAACCGTTCTGATCGTTGAGGTGGACGCTCCAGAGTTTTTTGTGCCACAACGCGTAGGCCATGTCGTCGGAGGGGTCCAGTCCCGCAAGGATGGAATGAGCCGATTCGATCAGCACGCCGCATCGTTCCGGATCGATGGTGCGGTAGCACAAGGCAAGAAAATGGCCAGGTGTGGGCAGATATGCCTGGTCCATGGGTTCGTTTGGTTTCATTTCGCCGAGGATACGGATCGTCTTGTCGTATTCGAGAAGGGCATTGACGGCGTCGAGGATACGCCCGGCTGCCGTCATCGGGTCTTTCGCTTCGCGGATGTAAGTCCCTTCGCGGGCCAGCCACAGAACGACATTCTTGCAACCGAGGATGTTGCCAATGTCGATGCAGCGTTTGGAACGCTCCAGGGCGTATCTGCGGTCCGACGCATTGTTCGAGGTGAAAGCACCGTCGATGGTCTTGGGATGTTCCCAAAGACGAGGAGCGATGATCTCGCAGAACAACCCCTCGTTGTCGAGCATCTTGCGAACTTTGCGGGCGCCACGTTCGGTAGCGATGGAATCGAGGTCCGCTTCGACCACATCGTCATCGTGAAACTGGACGCCGTCGAAGCCGTTTTTTTTGTACTCTTTGATTTTTGTCGCGAAAGCGACTTCTTTGCGTACCGCCGGTCCGAAGGGGTCCGTTCCCGTACTGATGTTCCACGGTCCGAAGGTAAAACGATACGTGTGCTTGTTGGCCATTGTCCATCTCCGGGCTGACGTTTCAGGTATCTCGTTTAGATATCGGCAGGGCACCGGAAAAGCAATCATGCCAGGTCCAAATCGATTTGTCGCAGGCGCTCAGCGAATTGATACACGTCGCGAAAGCTGTTGTATAACGGGACCGGCGCCAAACGAACGATGTCGGGGGGACGTTCGTCACAGACGACCCCATGGGCACGCAACTTGCGAACGATCTGCTGCGCTCGGGCAGGGAATCGAAGCGAAATCTGGCAGCCGTGATGTTCGGGAGGTCGTGGCGTGACAACTTCGATCGCCCTCGGCAGGCGATCCAGGAGAAAAAGCAGGTAACTGGTAAGAAGTTCCGATTTGGCTCGGAGTGCGGCCGTACCGGCCCGGTCGAACAATTCGAACGAAGCCCGGAGCGGTGCCAGAGAGAGAATGGGAGGATTACTCAGCTGCCAGCCATCAGCACACTGGCGTGGCACGAATTTCTCGGGCATGTCGAAGCGTGTGGCGGGATCATTTCCCCACCAACCGGCCAGCCGAGGCAAGTCGATATTGCTGCCATGGATTTCATGAACGAAACAGCCAGCGACCGCGCCAGGACCACCGTTCAAGTACTTGTAGCTGCACCAGACAGCAAAATCGACATTCCAATCATGCAGCCTTAAAGGCACATTCCCAACCGCATGCGCTAAATCCAAGCCGATGGCACAACCGCAGGCTTTCGCTTGCTCGACCACCTTCGGCAGGTCGTACCACTGACCGGTCACGAAATTGACACCGTTGAAAAGCACCAGGGCGATCTCGTCTCCCCATCGTCGAAAAGCGGAATCGATGTCGTCTTGGCTGAGAAAAGAGCAGCTGCCTCGTGGTTCGATGGTGATCAACTCGATGGCCGGATCGAGATCATGCCAGCGAATCTGGCTTTGTAGAGCATAGCGATCTGACGGAAACGACGGCCCATCCGTGAGGATTTTCGTTCGTCTTCCCCGCGGGCGATAAAAGGTGACAAGCATCAAGTGCAAGTTGACTGTGAGGCTGTTCATCAACACGACTTCATCGGGTTTGGCGCCCACCAGGCGGGCGACACTCTCGCGAAATGGTTCATGGTAGCGATACCACGGGTGTCGCCCGGCAAAATGCCCTTCGACTCCGAGAGTAGCCCAGTCCTCCAGCTCCTCTTCGACGCATTTTTTGACCGACTTCGGTTGCAAGCCCAGGGAATGGCCGCACAAATAGATCAGCGGCGAACCACTGGCGTCTACAGGCAAATGGAATTCGTCGCGAAAGGAGGCCAGAGGATCGGCATCGTCCAGTCGACTGGCGCACGATTCATCGGGTTGGAAGTCGACAGCCATCGACGATTTTAGGTCTTGCAACACGAGTCAGCGCGGGTCCCACGGCTGCAAAGCCGCCGCCAGCAAACCGCCCAATAAGATACCTGCTCCCTGGGCCGTATAAATCCATCCTTTGCGGTCACGCGCTGAGACGAAATAACTGAAAAGCAAAGCGATGCCGGCGGACAGCAGCAATCCCAGAAATATCCCCATCGACGGAAAGACATTGATTTTCACATCGGGCAATGTCTGTGCTGCATTTTCGAATTTACGCCGAATAAAGATCGACCACACGACAAACCCCAACAACCAGACGAGGGACCGTGACGCTCCACCCCTCGGCTACGGAACAGCTGGCATCGACGAGCGTATCGGCGGAGTCCTCGTCAAGCAGGTAGCTCAGACCGATGCTCACCAGCAACAAGACGGCAACGGTGAGTGAAAAACCAAGAATCGCCTTGCCTTCCCATGTCTTGATGAGTTGGGCTGGAGGCGTTTTTGAGCGAAGTCTCCGAACCGGCATTGCCGTTCTTGACTTTTTCTTGGATGGCTTTTATGTCTGCTTGTGTCGGCAAAGTGATCCAATCGAGCACGGTCGCCGAAATCCCCAGGCAAAGCAACATACCGGCACCTAGCCCAAGTGCCACCGGCATAACTGCATCCGAACCCAGGGCGCTTTTCGATCTCTTCTTTTTCTTCTTCCGTTTGGGCCGTTCTTCCTCTTCATCGTCTTCGAGTTCGTCGGCGTCTTCAGTGCCTTTTTTGGCGGCCCGTTTCCCTTTGTCGTCGCGTTGAGGAGATTTTTTCGTCGGCGTCTCCTCGTCTTCGCCGTCGAGGGCCGGTTTGCTTTTGGGTTTGGTTTTGCCTTCCGTTTGCGTCTCCGAAGCCGGCGAAAAGTCCTCGAAATTGAAAGGATTGTCGTCTGGAACAGGTTCAGGCGGCCCGAATCCAGGGTCTTCCTCGACGGGCGCAGGGATCGAAAGGATTTTTCCACAGGCAGGACACTTGCCGCGCTTGCCAGCCAACTCATCTTTCACCGTCAGGACTTTGCCGCATTCGCGATTGGTACATTTCACCCGAATTGGCATCGGTGATCCCTTTAGCTTGGACTGAGTCGTCTGCGCAGATTTGTATAGTGCTTATTATGCGGATTCAAGGCGACAGAGCAAGCGATGACGGCGCCGGGTTGCCCCTCCCGACGTTTGGGAAAATCACCTTTTGGCGACAGCGGCGGAAAGGAATGGCAGAAACAAAACCTGGTCTCAAGATGGCACTTGAGAGTCGCGTTTGAGCACGATGACAACATAGCGGCAAAGACGTTGCATCGCCGGGAAAGCATGCAAAAGAAAGTTGTCGCATGCCTCCAGGAAGGGGATCGGCAACCCGCCTGGCATCAGCCGGCGCAGCATCGCCAGCAATTGGAATCCTTGCACTTCGATGTGGGAAAAGACTTTTTCAAAGGCAAGAAGTTCAGGCCGACCGAGAGGTTTCTCGTCCGACGTGCGTTCCTTGCCGTGATAATGAAGGCGCTTTCGCGACCAGTTGAGAAGCGGGTTCTCGCCCCAAGGTTCGCAAAAGATGGCCTGGCCGGTCGGCTTCAAAACGCGGTGGATTTCACGGGCCGCTTCGTCGGCCACGAGATGGTGCACGATGGCGTTGCCCCAAATGCGGTCGAAGGTGGCATCGGCGAAAGGAAGCCGATGGGCGTCGGCCTGCACGAATTTCACAGAAACGTGATTTGCGATGGCCCGCTGCCTGGCTTCCGCAAGATAGCCGGCAGAGAGATCGCAGGCGACGACGTTCGCTCCCCTTGCGGCCAACACGACCGACGCCATGCCATGACCACAACCTAAATCGAGGATCGATTTGCCCGCCACATTGCCGAGCCTGGCAAAAGCTGGCCGAATCCAGGTTTCGTGGTCGAGATAGCGCTCCGCATCGACGAGCAGCCTTTGGGGATGGCGCACGAACGTCATCCGGCGCAGTTCGGCCTGTCGATCGTGAAAATCCATTTCCCTGTGCAGGCGGGTCGCGTGCCTTCATGGCTTCGTCGGCTTTGCTGGAGGATCAGTTTTCCGGGGCGCTGTCTGTGGGTGGCGTTGGATGATCTGTTTCCGCGGGAGACGCCGATTCGTCTTCTTCCTCGTCTTCCTTGGCAATCTTGGCGATGGAAGCGACCTTGTCGCCTTCACGGAGTTCCATGATCCGGACGCCTTGCGTGTTCCGGCCGATGGTGCGAACCTCGTCGACATGGGTACGGTTCACCATTCCCTGCTCGGTAATGAGCATGATGTCGTCGCCGTCGCGAACAGAGACGATGCCGACGACATAGCCGTTGCGTTCGGTGGTACGGATGTCACGGACCCCTTTGCCGCCTCGGCGTTGCACCCGGTAGCGCATGTTGGAACGGTCTCGGATCTCGTCGCTGTCGGCAGAGTCCGCATCGGCGTCCGGCGATTCGTCGTCTTCCTGGTCGGCGTCGTTTTCCGCTTCGCTGACGACGTTGGGACCGAACGGAGTCCGTTTGCCGTAGCCGTGTTCGCAAACGGTCAGCAAATAACCTTCCGGATCGGCGACGACCATGCCGACGACTTCGTCGCCATCTTGCAGGGTGATTCCTTTGACGCCGCGGGTATTTCGTCCCATCGCCCTCACGTCGGCCTCATCGAAGCGGATGGCCATTCCATGTTTGGTGCTCAAGACGACATGATCTCCCGGCCTGGCGAGAACGACGTCGATGAGCGAATCGCCTTCTTCGAGATGGATGCCGATAATACCGCCGCTGCGCGGCCGGCTGTATTCCTGGAGAGCGGTTTTCTTGACCAGACCTCGACGAGTCGCCATCAGCAAATAGGCGTCGTCGACGAATTCGCGAACGGGGATGACGCTGGAAATCTTTTCTTCATTGCGCAGCGAGAGAACATTGGCGATAGCGCGGCCGGCACTGGTTCGGCTCATTTGCGGGATGTCGTAAACTTTGAGCCAGTAAACTTGACCCCGGTTGGTAAAGCAGAGGAGGTAGGCGTGCGTCGAGGCGACGAAGAAGTGCTCGATAAAGTCGTCTTCTCGTGCCTGTCCTCCGGAAACGCCTTTGCCGCCTCGGTGCTGGCTGCGATAGGTATTGATCGGCAGCCTTTTGATGTAGCCGTGATGACTGATGGTCACCGCATTCATTTCTTCGGCGATGAGATCAGCCAGGTCGATTTTGCCGACGGCATCGATGATTTGCGTCCGCCGTTCATCGCCGTACTTGTCGCGCATTTCGATCAGATCCGCCCGGATAACGTTGAGGATATTCCGTTCCGAGCTTAGCAATTCCTCATAGGAGCGGATCTGGCCGCGAAGATCGTTGTATTCTTTGAGGATTTCGTCGCGTTCCAAAGCCGCCAACTGCCCCAATTGCAGGCGGACGACGGCTTCCGCTTGCTGTTCGGTCATATGGTAAGTGTCGTAGGTGCCGATTTCGCGCTGCAAGGCGGCAAAGTGTTCCGTCCCTAAAGCCCGTTCGAGGACGGCAGCGGCCACCTCGAGTTGTTGCAGGCGGACTTTAGCCTCGGCCCGGCTGGGAGACCGACGGCACAAATCGATCACTTCGTCCAGCGACGAAATGGCGATCAATTGCCCTTCCAAAACGTGTGCCCGCTTCTTCGCTTCGCGCAGCAGGTATTCCGTTCGCCGACGGATGACCATCACCCGATGGCGGAGGTACTCTTCGAGGATTTGCTTGAGGGTCAGGGTCCTCGGCCGACCATCAACAAGGGCGAGAAGAATGATGCTGACCGTCTTTTGCAGAGGTGAAAACTGATATAGCTGGTTAAGCACCAGGATGGGGGTCTGCGTCGCGTTTGAGGTCGAGTACCAGTCGCACGGGTTCGCCGCTGCGGGCGCTCGACTCATCACGCAGGGCAGCGATGCCTTTGATGCGTTCGTCCTTGATCAGGGCGCCGATGGCCTCGGCAAGCCGATTGCGCGTCTGCTGGTAAGGGACTTCAGAAAATGATGATCTGTGTTCGGTTGCCTTCTTCCCGGATGTCTGCACGGGCGCGGAGTGTGATGCGGCCACGGCCCTGTCTGATAGCCTTCGACGATTCCTTCCCGCCCGCAAATGATGCCACCAGTGGGAAAATCCGGCCCAGGAATGATCTTCATCAATTCGTTGATGGAGACTTCCGGCTCGTCGATCAACTTGATCAGCGCGTCGCAGACTTCGCGGAGGTTATGAGGGGGGATCTCGGTCGCCATGCCGACGGCAATCCCGTCCGAACCGTTTACCAGCAGGTTCGGGAATTTGGCCGGCAACACGAGAGGTTCGCGATACTTGCCGTCGTAGTTGTCGATGAAGTCGACGGTGTCGCGGTTCAGGTCTTCGAGCATCTCTGCCGCGACCGGCGACAAACGAGCCTCGGTGTAACGCATCTGGGCGGGGGGCAAACCGGCAATCGAGCCGAAATTCCCCTGCCCATGCACCAGCCGATGCCGCATCACCCAGTCCTGCGCCATGCGCGTCAATGTCGGGTAGATCGACGCGTCGCCATGCGGGTGGTAGCGCTTCATCGTTTCGCCAACGATGCCGGCGCATTTGCTGGTACCGCTGGTCGGCCCCAATCCCAAGTCGTTCATTGCCAGCAAAATGCGGCGTTGTGACGGCTTCAAGCCATCGCGGACATCGGGCAAGGCCCGGCTGATGATGACGCTCATGGCGTAGTTGAGATAACTTTCCTTGAGCTCATCCTCGATATTCAGCGGTTCGTATTGATCCCCATTACCAGCGTCGGTGGTTGGGTCCTCCGGCGGCGGTTCTTGTGGAAGGTTTTCGTCGGACAAGGTCGTTTCCTCAAGAATTGGCCTCGAGCACCATCAATGGCTCGGCGATCCTGTGCGATTGACTACTCTTATTTTACCAAAAAGTGCGTGCTTTCGCCACTCTTCGCCGACCGCGTCGCACTGCTTCGTACGGGCCGTTGGCAGTCTTTGGAGCATTTGTACATTCAGCAACGATTTCCTTCCGTTGGACCAAAAGTCGGGCGGAGCGAACCGACCTTTCCTTGTCTGGGAAATTCGAGTATGGATAGGTCCTGCGCATTGGCCTGCCGGGTCAATGGGTTTCTGGTTTCCACCCGACGACCCCATGACAAATCACGCAAATCAGTCAAATTGGATGAAGACGCCATCGGTTTGGAGAGTCCTGATTGCGACTATTGTGGTCGTGGCGGCGATCTTTCTGGCATGTCGCGAATACGCGCACTATTGTCAGATTGCCCGCCAGCGCTGGTGCGACGCGAACCATGACCGCAATGCCCATTATCTCCTGGGCTTGAGCCTGGCGCAAGCCATTCGCCATGTTGACATCAAGCAGGTTCTTTCGGACTTGGATGGAGCCCGGACCTGGCCGCCGCTGCATGGCATTCTTGTCGCCGCGACGCTATTGACCGGAGGCATCGACGATCGTCTGGCCGTTTTACCCAGCTCGATCGCCTGGGTGGGCACGATGGTTTTCAGTTTTTTGCTGGCGGGTCGGCTGGTGCATCAGGGCAGCGCAGTCGCCGGGTTGTTGGCTTTTCTCTTTGTCGCCGTCAGCCCGGCTCATCGAATCTATGCCAATGACACGATGCTCGAAAGCCTGGGTGCCTGTTTGTCGATTGTGGCGATGTATCTTTATGTTACCGCCGTTCAGATCGAACGACGCTGGCTTTGGTCGTTGCTTGGACTGACTTTATCAATATTGTTTATTCACAAATACAATTATTGGTTCTTGGTCTTTGCCACGCTGGTCGTCGTCGAGATTCTCATGGTGCGTCGCGAGCACTGGCTGGGGCTGGTCGCCAGCGTCCGCAGATGGGACTGGCGAAGCTGGTGCCGAAACCAATTGCGTTGGCCTTCAAGCTGCCTGCTCGGCGTCTTGTTGGCGTTGATCATGTATGTCTATGCCGGCGGCGAACTGGTATTGTCATTGGGCGGCAGGGAGATTTCGATTCGCTCCGAGCACAACCTGCTGCACTTGTCCTGGGTGGTTGTGTGCTATCGCTTTTGTCGCTGGTTTTTGGCCAACAGGCAACGATTGCCATTCATTGAACCACGTTACCGACAGTTGTTTTACTGGCATGGTATCCCGGTTGCCGTCTGGTTCCTGCTGCCCAAGCGTCTGGGTTATTGGATCTGGTACATGAATCCGCTGACCAATACGGGAATCGTGCCGGGAATGGAGAAGGAACGCACCCTTTGGGCAAACGCCGTGAGTTACTGGCAGTATGCGATTCACGACTATCACGTGGGAGTGGTGGCCGCCGTGGTCGCGCTGGCATCGCTGCTTCTTTACTTCATGCCTGGGGTACGAGCATCATTGCGACCGGGATTCGCAGCCGTGATGGTTTGCGTGTGTTTGTCGTTGTTCTTGACAGTGACGCATACCAACCATAAGAGCCGCTTTCTGCACACGTGGTTGCCGATGTTGTGGGTCGCATCGAGCGCGATGCTGTCAGCGGCAGCCTTTGGAAGAAACAGCCGAATGGCGAGCCGGTTCTGCTCGGGCTTGGCACTTCTAGCCGCTTTCGGTTTCATGGCACCGCATTTGCTCCAGTCCACGCTGGCTCAGGAACCGAAACACCAGTTTAGCATGCGCGACTTGAGCGATTATTACCTGCCGTTGGTCGAAGAATCCAAGCGGGTTGCCATCCTGGCGACCGTGGAAATGAAACACTTCATTCGCTGGAGCGCTCTTGAACGCTTCGGCCGTCGCGACCGCCTGGAGGAGATTCGTCGTTACGGCATGACCGAAGAAGAGAATCGCCGGGCCTTCTCGTCCTGGCTGGCGACGACGCGCTGCGATACGATCGTTTTCATCGACGTTTTACCCGGTTCGTATTTCGACGAACCGGCAATCGAGAATGAATCCCTTGCTCGTTTGCGCGATTTTCTTTTGGAACAGAAAGTCTTCAAGCGGACAGCGGCGAAAAACTTTCCGAAGTATGGCTGCACAGTCAGCATCTGGCGCCGCGCTGAATAACGCCTTCCTTCGGCAACGTCGGAGCCATCTCGTTGGTCTTTGTTGTTGGGAGAAAGAATTGAGAAACCTGGATACGATACTGCGTCGGTTGGTCCCGTCCGTAGCAGCCTTGTCACATTGCCGTTGGCTGATGGCGCCGCTCGATTGGATCGATCGCTTGTTGTCGTCGCCATTTCGGGAGGCACGTCGCCTGCCTCCAAACCGCTTCCGCATCCGTGTCGGCGTAGGCAACCGCGTGCTTTTCAACCAGTTTCATCATCTCCTTCTGCCGATCAATTTCTGGTTTCACGTGTTTTCCCGCGGTTATGCGTCGTTCGATTCCCAGATTCTGGACATCGGCTGTGGCTGCGGCCGTTTCGCCATGCCCCTGAGGGATTATGACCTTTATGATTCTCGTTTCACCGGACGCTACACCGGACTGGACCTCGATCGGGAAATGATCGACTGGTGCCGGCGGCATTTCGACCAGCGTTTCGACTTCGTTTGCCTGAATCATTACAGCCGGGTCTACAACCCAACCGGCGAACGGGGCGCCCCTGTCATTTTTCCTGTCGAAGACGACAGCCAGGATTTCGTCTTCGCGATATCGCTGTTGACCCATTTGCTGCCGTCCGATCTGGAGCAATACTTGCGCGAAACCTGGCGGGTGCTCAAGCCAGGAGCAGTCATGACGATGTCCGTCTTTTGCATCGACTTTCTCGACGAACGACTGCGGCAGCGCTGGAGTTTCCCCTATCGGCAGGGGGCAGCCTATCTGCAGAGCCAGCGCTATCCGGAAGCGGCGGTGGCATATGAAAAGCGCTACCTGTTAGACGTATGCTCGTCGATTGGCTATGGGGGGGTGCAATTGCGGCCTGGTCCGGGGCAGGCGCTTCTCGTTGCCAAAAAACCCGTATCGGCACGGGCTGCTTTTCTCGCGGGGCCGGCCGAGCCGACACAAAGCGAGATCGACAGCGACTTCTGGTCGGAGGAGCAACGTGCCACGCCGCTTCGCTCCCCGGCCGCACCTGCGGCATTGGACACCGATTAAACGTCGATTCTTCGCGATCACGGAAGGTTCGCATGAAAACACGATTACGCGCTGTCTTCGCCTGGTTCATCGTCGGCCTCATTGTCGGCGTCCCGCTTTTGTACGCACGGTGGCTGAAGCGCGAGTTCCGCAATTTCCGCGTCGTCGAGAGCGGTGTCCTCTATCGTTGCGGGCAATTGCGACCGGATCGTCTGAGACAGGTCGTTCGCGAACGAGGGATTCGTACGATCGTGTCTTTTCGGTTTCCCGAGAATCCTGCCGATCCTCCCCCCGATGCTATTGAAGAGCAGATTTGTGCGGAATTGGGATTGCATCATTTTCGCCTGCCCCCCTGGCCCAACCAAATGCAAAACGATCGGTACGGCTGGCAAGAGTTTTTAGACATCATGGACGATCCGAAACACCACCCGGTGTTGATTCATTGCTTCGCTGGAGAACACCGCACGGGCGCCTACTGTGCCATTTTCCGTATGGAGTATTGTGGTTGGGACTTGGAACGCGCTTTGCGAGAAATGTGTTATTGCGGCTACACCACGATCGAGAATGACAAGGACATTCGGCATTTTCTGCACACTTACCTGCCACGCCGACTGGCGGTCACCGAAGCATCTTCGCCGTGAATTCAGGGCTCGGCGCTGGTGCATCGGCTCGTGAGAGGGAAGGGGCGGTGAGGTCGCTGAAACGAACGGTCTTTCGCTTGCGGCTCGCTGGTCTACGTGATCGCCTCCTCATTTGATACATTCACATTTGGCACTATTGAAAAGCTGGCGCAGACAGAATTTCGCTGCCAAAATGGAGGGGCGAAAGGGACGTTTTCTTGAAAGGGCCTGCATGATCGAGCCGCGCACCCTGAAAGGTTTTCGCGATTACTTGCCCGAGGATCAGATCCTCCGCGAGAGATTGTTGGACAAAGTACGCCACGTCTACCGATCCTATGGTTTCGTGCCGATCGATACGCCGGCGCTGGAATATACGGAAATACTCCTCGGAAAAGGTGGAGAAGAGTCCGATCGGTTGATCTATCGCTTCCGGGACCACGGCGGCAGGGATGTGGCGCTGCGCTTCGACTTGACGGTTCCTTTCGCGCGTTTCGCCGCCCAACATATCAACCAGCTTGGGACGCCGTTCAAGCGCTATCACATGGGCCCGGTGTGGCGGGGTGAAAACACGGCCCATGGCCGCTTTCGCGAGTTTTGGCAATGCGATTTCGACATCATCGGCACCACTTCCAACGCCGCCGATCTGGAAACGGTTCTGGTCATCCACGATTTGATGACGACCCTGGGATTCGAACGCTTTTCGATACGCATCAACAACCGTCTTGTGCTCAACGGGCTTTTGGAAGAGATCGATCTGGCGGAACAAACAACCAATGTTCTCCGCGCGCTGGACAAGCTGGGCAAGATTGGCCGCGAGGGAGTTATCGCCGAAATGGCTGAGAAAGGTGTGCCTGCCGAACAGGCCCAGCGCGTGCTTGACATGGCCACGATCGAGGGAAGCAACGATGACATCCTAATGCGGCTGGCAAAAGAGTTTGGCAGCAGCGACAAAGCGATGGAAGGGATCCGTCGGTTGCGCGAGCTTCTGGCTGCTGCCTCGGCCGCCGGCATTCACCAAGACCGTTTGCAGATCGATGTGTCCATCGCCCGTGGTTTGGATTATTATACCGGCACGATCTACGAAACCTTTCTCGACGATTTGCCGCAGATCGGCAGTGTCTGTTCGGGCGGTCGCTACGACAATCTCGCCAGCTTGTTCACCAAACAAGTTTTGCCGGGTGTCGGTGCCTCGCTTGGGCTTGACCGTTTGCTGGCTGCTATGGATGGATTGCATCTCAACGCCAAAACAGGCGCGACCGCGCCGGTTCTCATCATCCAATTTATCGAGGAAAAGCTTGGCGAATACCAGCGGCTGGGGAGAACACTGCGCGCGGCGGGGATCGGCGCTGAGGTTTTTCCGGAAGCGAAAAAGATTGGCCAGCAATTGAAGTATGCCGACCGGCGGGGCTTCCGACTGGCGGTTCTGGCCGGCCCGGACGAGTTGGCGGCCAACCAGGTGAAAGTGAAGAACCTCGCCACCGGTCAGGAAGAGGTGGTTGCCGCAGACGAACTGGTAGCAGTGGTTAAGAAAGCCCTCGGCGAAAACGGATCGGACGGCGGTTAATGGATTTCTAGGGGTTTGCAATCAGCGGCCCGATCCGTTAATGTCGGATATCCGGACAGGGGTTATCCATGGACCACAAGAACCATTACGAACAAGCGTTTCGAGCCTACCTGCAGTCGGCAGGCTATTGCTATGTCGCTGTGAATGAGTCAGCGCGATCGCCATTCGGAAATGTCACATTGAAAAACTTGGATTTCATCGTGTATGGGGGAGGCGGTTCGCGACTCCTCGTCGATATCAAAGGCAGGCGTTTCCCTTCCGGTTCTCCAGGACGGCAACGAAGGGTCTGGGAAAACTGGTGCCACGAAGATGATCTCCGCGGGTTGTCCCGTTGGTGCGAATTGTTCGGCACGGGTTATTGCGGGTTGCTCGTGTTCGCCTACCATGTCCTGCCCGAGATACCGATGTTTTCGGATACAGAAGACCTCTGGTATTGGAAGGAAAAGCGCTATCTATTCCGTGCCGTTACGGTGCAGGATTATCGCCGCCATATGCGTGTGCGCAGTCCCAAATGGAAAACCGTCAACCTGTCACGGTCGGCATTTCAGGAAATCGTCCTGCCGTTTCGCCACTTCGCTCAGGGACCGATGCGGGTTGGCCAGGACGAAGAGGCGGATTGGTGGGATGCAGCGGCATGTTCGGAAGCTGCGCACGGATTGACCGCTGGCGGCTAAAATCTCGCCGCTTTCAAGCTTGCTTTCCGTCCGATTTGTCCGCTAGTGTAGGTTTTGCTTGTATTACGCTGCTCGACTCCCTCCGGCATCGTATTTGCTTCCGTTTTTGTCGTCAGGCATCCTCGACTTGCAGGAGTGAAAAAACTAATGAAGCGATTTGTGCCCTGGTTCGCTGTGGCTGCTTTGTTGGGTTTTCTGGTCAGCGTGCCCGCGCAGGAGAAAAACGACAAAGCCGTACCCATCAACTTGCAGAAACTGAATACCGAGAAAGATGAAGACGAACCACACGTTTCGAGTTCGTCGCGGCTGTTGTTGTATACGTACACGGACGGCGGCAAGTCGGAAATCCGAGCTTCTGTGCGGCCTTCGCCTCGCGTTTCCTGGCCCGCTGGCAAGCCCGTGCCTCAACTGAGCGGCAAAGCCGATTTCATCAGCGCCAGCCTCACGCTCGACGGGCGCTATCCGCAAAACCTTTTCTATGCCACCAACAAAGACCCTCTGACGAATGCCAAAGGGGATAATTTTGACATTTACTTCCTTATCAAACAATTTCCGAACGCTGACTTTACGACCCCGGTCGCCCTGCGAGTCTGCACTGCCGCCGACGAAATGCATCCCTGGGTGACCGCCGATGGCCAGGCTCTTTTCTTCAGCCGAAAAACGAAAGAAGGCTGGCGCGTCTTCTTCACGAAAAAACCGCGCGGCGGCGGCCAATTCGGCGACGCCGAAGCGGTCGATCTTCCGGTCGGTTTCCACCATGTCACCCTGACTCCAGACGCCAGGCAAATGTATATGCAGGGCAAACTCGAAGACGGTCGCTGGGGTATCTTTCACAGCGTTTTGAAGGGCAATAGCTGGACGAAACCCGAAGCGGTCGCCGAGTTGAATCATCCGGAAGGCAAGATCGGCTCGAAAGCTCCTTGCCTCGATCGCAATGGCACCGTGCTTTACTTTGCTTCGGACCGACCCGGAGGCAAAGGGGGACTGGACATCTGGGGCATTCTCCTTTCGCAACTCAAAAAGAAATGATTCCACGCTCGACCACGCTACAATGCGCGTGTTGTCAGAAGAATAGACTCGGGCTGATTCGCTCATGACCAGCACGCGCACTTATCCACGACAACTGGAGATCCAGCCGCTGGCGCGAGAGCCCAGGGCTGTCGTGAACGTTCCCGGCTCGAAGAGCATCACCAATCGGGCCATGGTGCTGGCCGCCCTCTCGGAGGGCGGTACCAACTTGATTGGCGCGCTACGCAGTGAAGACACGGAAGTCATGATCGGAGCCCTCAAACAACTGGGCTTCGATGTCGACGCTAAATGGTCGAAAAACATCGTTCATATCTGCCGGCCTGTTAGCGCCGCCGTCATTCCGTCACCCTCCGCCGATTTGTTCGTCGCCAATTCTGGCACAAGCATGCGCTTTCTGACCGCTATGGTCGCCCTGGGCAAAGGCGAGTACCGGCTGGACGGTGTTGCCCGGATGCGCCAGCGGCCCATTGGGGATTTGATCGCGGCGCTGCGTCAACTGAAAGTCGATGTCCACAGTGAAAACGGCGACGGCTGCCCCCCGATTCTCGTCCGCGCGGCTGGAATAGCAGGTGGCGACGTAGTGATGAAAGGGGACACCAGCAGCCAATTCCTTTCGGGATTACTCATGGTTGCCCCCCTGGCGCAGGCTCCCATCACGATCACGATAGAAGGACCGCTGGTGTCGAAACCCTATGTTGCCATGACGATGGAAATGATGCGCCATTTCGGTGCCAGCGTCGATTGTTCGTCACTCACTTGGTTCCAGATTGGCAACAGTTCCTATCGGTGCAGCGAGTATGCCATCGAGCCGGACGCGTCGGCAGCGAGCTATTTTTTCGCTGCCGCGGCGATCTGCGGAGGCCGAATCACTGTAGAAGGATTGCAACGCAGCCTGCAAGGAGACGTTCGTTTCGTCGACGTCCTCGAGCAAATGGGAGCGCAAGTCCTACGCAACGACGCGGGAATCACGGTTCAGGGAAGGTCGCTCAAAGGCATCGAAGTCGACATGAACGATATCAGCGATTGCGTCATGACGCTGGCTGCCGCTGCTTGTTTCGCCGATGGGCCGACAACCATCCGCAATGTCGCCCACATCCGTTATAAAGAAACCGACCGCCTCGCCGCACTCGCGAAAGAGCTGCGCAAAGTCGGCGCTGGCGTGGACGAACTGCCGGACGGTTTGCGGATTCGACCCGGCAAATTGCACGGTGCCACGATCGACACTTACAACGACCATCGCATGGCCATGAGTCTGGCTCTTGTCGGCCTGAAGGTTCCAGGCATCGTGATCAACGATCCGGGATGCGTCGTCAAGACCTACCCCGGTTTTTTTCGACGACTTGGGCGAACTCTATCGGCAGTGAAGACTGGAGAACGACAAGCTATTCTTCGTCTGCTTTTTCGTCGGTGTTGCCGGGGAGCAACGATTGCAACTCCTCGTCGCTGAG
Organism: Gemmatales bacterium; assembly: GCA_026004675.1. Taxonomy (GTDB): domain Bacteria; phylum Planctomycetota; class Planctomycetia; order Gemmatales; family Gemmataceae; genus BPJP01. The sequence continues at coordinate 166,092 of BPJP01000007.1, read as the reverse complement.
TTCACCGACATACGTACAACCGAGAAGGAATTGGCCGTCGTTCTGTTGGCGGCAATGTACGACGCGAGCTTTGACCTGGCGAGCAATACCACTTTTGCTGCCGAGCAGTTCGAGATTCAAGAGCGAACCAACCTCGAAAGATCGATCGACGAAAAGTCCGATGCCGCCGGCGGAGATGTTGGCGATGCGCGCTTTCCACTTGTTGTGCTGTTCGGACATAACGGAGTGGAAGGAGGCTTCCGCCTGGACGGGAAACCGGACCCAGACCCGGCCGTCATTCGCTTCGCTGGCGATGCGGCCCGCTCCGTAGTCACGCAAATCGTCATCACTGAGTTCGCGAGCGAAGCAGCAACTCAGCAGCCAATTGGGGCCGCGGTGTTTGCTGACGAAGATCACCCTCGCCAGCAGCGTCACGGGAACAGGTCGCGCGAAACTTTGCACATCGACATGCAACAGCATGCCGGAAGGGAATTCATGGCTCGATTCGAGCGTGATTCCGCCAAGAGAAATGTCTCTGACAAAAGCCACGGACCGAGCTGGTACGCCGGTGGTCGTGTCAGCGTTCGGACGATAGGGACGGATCCAGGCCAGGCGCTCGGTATCCGGGGTATGGGCTAAATACGATTGACGCCACAATCGCCAGTCGATCTGCCTCCAGAATGTTGCAGACATGATTTTGCTCGTTACGATCCAAGCATCCGTGCGGAAAGAACGTTCCTGAAGTCCGAGCGGAGTCGCGTCGGCGAAACCGGACGATGCCGCCCCCTATTTATTTTCGATGCCGATTTCCTTGGCTTTCACCAGCGTAATTTTGCCGGGACGGGCGATGGCATAGGGGAAGTTGGTTCCCTTGGTGCAGGCGGCACCGGGATTTCCCCTGGCATCCAGAGCAAGAAAGGCGACCCGCGCGGGGTGGACGCCCTGTCGCATAGCGGCGGCGTTGACTCGGCTAACGGCGATCTCGCATGCTTGCTGGCTCGTTTTGCCGCTGCGCATCAACTCCACGATCAGGGAACTGCCATGGATGCGAATGATTTCTTCTCCGACACCAGTGGCACCGGCTGCACCGGCTTCGTCATCGACATAAAGCCCGGCACCGATGAGCGGCGAATCTCCGACGCGTCCGGGCAACTTCAACGCCAGACCGGATGTCGTGCATGCCCCGGCCAGCGATCCCTTCTTGTCGCGAACCAGGACGGTAACGGTATCGTGCGATTCCTTCAGCATCGGCTGCCGCTGTTTCTGCCGACGCTTGTCCCATTCGCTCAGGCTCTTTGGAGTATTGAGATTTTCCAGCGGAAAACCGTTCTCGACAGCAAAAAGCCTCGCCCCCTCGCCGACAAGCAGAACGTGCGGGGTCTTTTCCATGACGAGCCGAGCAACTGCAGCGGCATGCTTGACATTTTCCAGAGCGGCTACCCCGCCACAGCGAAGAGACTTGCCGTCCATCACGCAGGCGTCGAGTTGCACTGTGCCAACAGCATTCGGAATGCCGCCGATTCCCACGGAATTCACTTCCGGATCATCTTCAACGGCCTGGGCGCCAGCGATGGCAGCGTCCAAAGCGGCTTTCCCTCGTTCAAGCAGTGCCGCTGCTGCCTTGACGGCCGTGCGGCCAAACGACCACGTCGCGATCGCGATATACTCTGCCATGGAAACCGGTCCTCGAAATTTCAACGGGTCTAAGATATCGTCACCGGCGAAGGAGGTCGAGAGCTATCGCTTTGCGTTTCATTTTCATGTCCCACGCCTGGAGTGGTGAATAGCAAAGTTGCCGGTCAAAACAAGCCAAGGTCGAAAAGCAGACACAGCTTTCGCCACAGCCACCAGGCAGCCGAACGCCAACGACAGGGAATCTTCACCTGCGCGAACGTCCCAGGGCAAACAGCGTGGCTGGGCTTGTCGATGGCTACGCTAACCAGGAACTGCTGGCTTTGTGGGATCCGTTTCTCCGAGTCCGGACTCGGTTTCGCCGCGACCGGTCCCCCAGCTTCAACGGTTAAAGCCAGCGGTACTTCCTTGGCCTCGGACGAAGGAAGCTCCGTGACCCGACCTCGAAAAGTCGTCATTCCCAACCCTGAAACACGGACTGATGCCGGCAGCGGTTTTCCCTGCCTCTGAACCGACGCGAATTCCTCGGTCAAGAGCCGGTAGTCGGCGGGAGATAAAGGCACCAGGACGCGCAGTTTCGTGGGGTCGCCGATCGAGCAGAACGGCTTCGACTCGTCCTTTTTCCAACGTTGCCCCAATTGATCGCGTCGAGGTGCCCCCAACACGACGCCGGCACACGGGGACCGCAATGTAAGCTGGTCGAACAACGACTCGTATTCGCGAACCTGTGCGGCAAGGAGGTCGCGGTCCCCTTTGCCGATGGCGATTTTTTCCGCAATCAAGGCGCGTTGCTGCCGGTCTCGCACATCCGCCAGCGACTTTTCATAAATGCGAATCTCTGTTTCCTTGATTTCGAGCCGCGTCCGTGCTTCCTCGAGCTGGTTTTCCAGCTCCTGGTTCGTGAATTGCGCCAGCACGAAGCCGGCGGGAACTTGCTGGCCATCACGAACATCGACACGCTTCAGGATGCCTTCCGCCGGAACGTAAACCGGATGGATGGCATCGGGTTCGATCTGCACCAGACCGGTTTCGTAGATCCGACTGACGGGCAAAGGCAAGAAAAAGAATGCCAGCAGCAAGGCGATAACGACGCTGCTGCTGGTCATCACCGGTTTCCATTTCATATCGGGCAATCTCCCGCGTTGGCGAATGCCATGAATCAGGTGATACAAAGGCCAACCAACCATCGATGCCAGTGCTGCCAGCGCGAGCAGGCCGCCGACCGCTCCCAATTTGTAAGGGCGCAAAAAATTAAACAAAAACCACAGAATCGCGAAAGTGATCACCCAGCGATAGACATAACTGACTACAGCATAAACGATGAACCAGAAGCGCCTTTGCCTGGACATGTACGCCTCGGGGGGCAATTCCATCCCCAGGCACTTTTCCTGCACGAAACGCTTCAGGTATTGGTTTGAACGCTGCCGCAGATTCGGAATCTCGATCAAGTCCGCGAGCACATAGTAACCGTCGAAACGCATCAACGGGTTGGCGTTGAAAAGAATCGTGCTGATACTGCAAACGATCATCAGGCTCAGGGAAAGATTGTGCACAAACGGGATGGAGGACGAATGCAACCAGACGAACGTGGCCAGCGTGGCGATGATCAATTCGACGTAGATGCCGGCAAAGCTGATCAAAATGCGTTTCCATTTGTTGGCCAGGGTCCACGAATCGGAAACGTTGCAGTAAAGGCAGGGAGCAAAACACAACAGAAGAAAACCCATTTCGTGCACTTCTCCGCCGAAAGCCTTGCATGTCAGCCCATGGCCGAATTCGTGGATCACTTTCACCAGACCCAGCGCTGCCCAGAGGTATACGAGATTTTTGAAACTGAAAAACTGGTCGGCGGAGGGCAGCATGGCGCGGAACTGGTTGAAGCGACTGGCGACGACATACAAAGCGGCAAGCATCAGGCACACGCTAAGCGCCATAAACCAGCGTGTGAACACCCAACGAAGCCAAGGCACCATGCGTTCGAGGAGCTTATCCGGATCCAAAATGGGAATACGAATGTAGAGTATATTCGTAAATTTCTCGAGGATTTCGCGGCGACGGCATTTTTTCCCCTGTTCGAAAAGACGTTTGCCGAACTCCGGCGAATCGTAGTATGCCAACCCTGCTTTGAGCAACTGGTAGCCGAACGTCTCGATGTCTTCGAGCGAAAGGCGATGCGGCCGAAAGCGCCGCTCGTACTCTCGCCTCGCCTCCTCCAGGGTAGTCCGACCGTCGAGCAACTCGATCAAGAAATGTTCCTGTTCGCTATAGCGCCAATAGCGCATGCTGATCGGGTCTTTGACGATGTACCACGTTTTGCCCTCGTAGCGCTGCGTGGTCACCACGAGATCGGGACGCATCCTCAGTTTCAGGTGTTTGCGTCGGTCGAGTCCTAGAGCCGGTGCCAAATGATCCATTGCCCTACTTCATTCGCGGATAACGAACGAGCGTCACGGAAGCACCTGGAAGCAAATCGCCCTGGCTGTTGTCGACACGCGCCCAGATGCGCAATTGGCTGGAACTGGCATCCAAAGCGCGGTCCAAAAAAACGATTTCCGCTTCGCGTTGCTGCTCGATTTCCTCTTTTGTGGGGATCTCCCAGAGCAAGACCCGGCGGTCGCGGGTTCCGCTGACCAGAACAGAACCATCTCTGGCAAACGCAGCACAAGTTGGTTGCGAACTATCGGCAGGAACCAACCGGCGCAGCACGTATCCTCGTCCCGTGGCAAACGGCGCCCGCCACAATAGCAGGCCGCTGCTGCCCGCCGTCACCACGAGTTGGCCGTCCGGCGAAAACCTGGCCACGGTCGTAAACCGCGAAGCCCCGAAAGGCTCTTGAAGCTGACCTGCCGTCAATCCGTCGGGCAAGACCAACACTCGCAGCGATTTGCTGTGCATGGGATCGAAAAGCACGTATTTCCCCTCTGGTCCCACCCCAAGGACGGACACATTGCCTGATCGGCCGTCGATCGTTGATTCGAGTCGACCTCCTTGCTTTCCGAGCGTCCATAGCCTTAATGTGTTGTCTCGGCCCGCCGAGAGCAATTGCGACTTCGGCGTGAAGACGATCGAAGTGACTGCCCCCGAATGGCCGCTGAGCCGGTATTTCAATTCCCCCGTCGCTGTCTCCCATATTCGAATCACGCGGTCGTCTCCCGCGGTCGCACAATAGGCGGCATCCGGGCTGAACGCGACGCAGTTGACCGAGCCTTTGTGTTTCTCCTCCATGATTCGTATCGGCTTGGGTGATGGTTCGTCGAGGTTCCACAATTGCGCGGAACCATCCGAACTGCCTGTCAGGCACAGATGGGCGTGTTTTTCCAGCGGTGCACATGCGACCGCCAAAAACGGTGTGTCGTGACGGAACATCCTGATTTCACGTCGCGTTGTTCGATCCCATACACGAAGCGTGCCGTCAAGGCTGCAGGAGACGATGCGAGGCTGCGCGTGGGCGGACACGGCAACTCCCGTCACCTCTTTCAGGTGCCCGTTGAAAGTCACAAGCGGTCCGTGTGTTGTTGCCGGTTCCACGACGACTTTCATCCCGGGGCGCAAATCCGTTGCGAACTGCACATCGACCAGCCCTTCGGCCCGCAACTCATTGAGATTGTGGATTTCAAACACCGGTTCATAGGCCGGCGCGCTCTGCACCGCTTCACCGGGCTGTTTGTAAATCGCCTTGATCACGCCATCGATGGAGCTGCGAATCTCGTGCATTTCCAATATGGTTTTGGCTTTATTGCATTCTAGTTTCGCCAGTTCGATGGCTTTGCGTTTGACAATGGCTTCGAAGTGGTAGCGGTCCCAATTGAGTTTGGCAGCGCGGACGTCTTCTTCGGAGATGGCGGTCCGGACTTTGCCGCGCAATCGCAAGGCCGTATCGTAACGCGCCTTGGCTTCGTCGCGCGTTTTTTCGGCGGCGGCCAATTCCGCCTCGGCCACCGTGATTTTGCCCTTTTGAATGTTGTACTCGTCGCGGGCCACCTTATCGTCAAGCATGGCGAGCAGCTGCCCTTTCTTGACGAAATCGCCCTCGCGCAGTCTTTTGAATTGCCTTTCCTGACCATCGATGTGGACGCGGATCAAGCGATCAGCAGGCACTTCTTCACCGGGTTGGATTTCCGTGCCGATGAACAAGATCACGCTGTCGCGCTGGGCAGGAACCTCCTCTTTCTCCGTCACACTGAGTCGGCAATTGGCGATGACGATCGGATCGGCAGGCAACGCTCTTGCTTCTGGCGCCGGATATCGGGGTTTCGTCGAGTACAGCCGACTGCCGATTTCGGCACCCGGCCCGCCGCTTGCGTTCACGTCGATGGCAGTTGTGCCCGAATCTGTGGCAGGTGCTTCGAAAACGCCGCCCAACCACAGACCGGCGATGGAGATAGCCACGATCCCCAGAATCAAAAGAATACGCCCAATCATGAATCCGCCTCGTGAAGTCGATGGTCAAACGTCATCGTCGTCATTTCGTTTCAAAGAAGTCGCGATTGAAACGGTCCTCAAAAGAAATAGATGATTTTTTCGTAGATGAATTCCCACAAGCCGTAAAACAACGAATACCCCATGGCATGGTTTCCGCAGCGGATCTTGGCATGGACTTCGGTACCGGTGACAAGTTTCGAGCGCGGCACGCGGAGGTCGGTGGGTATGTCGTCGCCTTCGATGCGAACAAAAGCGATAACGACTGGTTCGGCGCCCGCTTCGGGATCGGGATCGGGAACAGCTTCTCGTCCCAGCTCAGCTCGTGATAGCTTGCCGCGATAACTTCGGGTCGGCTCGGAGAGCAAGAGTAGATCGACATCGAGCTGTTGCCGGGGATCGTCGGGTTTGAAAGCACTGAGCACCTGGCCGACATGCTTCTGCGGGATTTTCAATTCGACTTGCCAGGAGCCATCGGTATCGCCGATGCGCAAGATCGGGTCGGCAGGGGTGACATATTTTCCTTTGAACTTTTCGCGAAAGTCGGCGTTAAGAATGGTACCGGCGATCGGGGATCGCATCCAAAAGTTGCCGGGTTCTTCTTCCTCCGCATTGGCTCGTTGCCGGAGCCGATCGCGTTCTTGGATTTTGAGGCGAAGTATGGCTTCTTGTTTTTGTCTTTCGATTTCGATGTTCAGGCGTTCGGTGAGGTTGTTGCCAGCGGCACGCAGACGAGCTTGCGCTGCTTCGACCGCTTTTTCGGCAGCGTCGATCTCTTTGTTCAATTGCACCAGTTTCAGTTCCAGGTCGATATCGTGCATCAACACCAGATTCTGATCGCGATGCACGAAGGCGCCGGGTTCGACATCGAAACGGACGACATGTCCTTCTCGGGGCGGGAAAATCCAAGCACGGTTTTCCGGCAAAAGTTGGCCGGTGGCGTCCAGTTTCAACGGGTAGGGAATGAGAACCATGGCGAGCAGAAATAGCAGTACGCCAGCGACGATCGAGGCTACTATCGCCTGGTTCTTGCCTCCCAGACCGTCTTGGAGTTTGATCAGCGGAGACCAAAACCAGCGCAGGGGGATGCGGCGGTATTCAAAGGCGTTGTACAAAGCGGCAGCCGACTGGCGGCCAATGACTTCCGCTCTTTCCGCCAGTTGTTCGGCAGGTAGAGTCGGTTCGTGGCATTCCATCACCAGCGCTGACCGCGGCGGCACCGACGTGTCCTTCTCTCTCGCATCGCGAACCGGTACCACAGCCAGCAACTTGCAATTGGACTCTTCGAGAAAATCGTCCAAGGCGGTGACCACTGGTGGAGGCAGGCTATCGTCGCGTACTCCCTTGTAGACGAGCGTCCCTTCGTTCCAGTTCAATACGGTTTCCACTAAGCGACACATCAGTTGGATGATGCGCGAACGTTTTTCGACAACATCGGCGCCGCTCACTGCCAGGACGACGACCCTGCGACCATCACGCTGGGCGACACTCAGCCGATCGCATTCGATAAGGGCCCGTCCTTGGTTGGCCACCAACATGGCGACTTCGCCCGGGTCCAGGCTTTCATGGATGGTCCGCTGAAAGATTTCGACTTTTCGCCAGTGGGATTCGCGCGAACCAAGCTCGCGCAACCGATGGTTGCGAAGAAACGACGACGCCAAAAAGGCCACGCCTGTCAACAATTCGGCAGCTCCTGAGAGAGCTTTGGCCCGGCGTGGGTCGAGCCAGACATCGACAAGCCCGGCTACGTCATTGTCAACCACGATCGGAGCGATGAGGTTGATGTACTCTGTGGGATTGGTAATGTTTGCGGCGTCACCGGCCAATTGTCCGCTGCGCGGCTGGGCCACAATCAAACTGCATTTGCCGATCGCCTGCCGGAGTACTCCTTGATGTGTGGCGAATGCCGATTCGCTCTCCAAACCGATTTCCTTCAAGTTCAAGTCGAATTGCAGAGTCGGTTGGCCGTCGTTGACCAGCCAGACCGCGCCGGCAGCAGCAGCCAACAGCTTGTTGACATTGGTCAGATACTCGCGAAAGAATTCCCCCAACTCGATATTGGACTCCACCAGGCGCGTAATCTCATCGACGTAGCGCTTGATATGCTTTCCTGCCCGCTCGATCATGCGGGTGAATTCGCTTGGTTCGGCAACGCTCACGCGGCACCTCGATCCAGGCTTTTGTTGGGTTCTGCGACCAAACCTCTCTGCCAACCGATCCACTCACTCTTTACCATCATACCATGCCGTCATACGAGAGATACGCACTTGTCGCCATTTCTGTTCACATTACAGACACACGAACGCGGCGATGATCCGCTCGACGAGATTTCCCGATACGGTTGTGTCGGCCATGCGGGCTGGCAAAGCTACGGCAACCTTTCGGGACAAAAATTAACGGAAATAAGGCGAAGGCGGATTAACGGCGCTAGAAAAAAGGTTGATGTCGTCGCGGCTGCGTTGACAGCAGCCCCGTGCCGGGTCATAAAGAATATAATTATGATTGAACCTAGCCTTTTGGCCGTGAATCGTCTCTAGGGGGATGACATCTGGGGCTCCGGGGAATTCCAACATGCGCCGTTTCCTGTTCGTCCTGTTTGCGGGCCTTTTGCTAGGCCAGAGTATTCGGGCTTCCTGGGCCGAAGCCCTGTTCAGCCAACGCTATCGTGATTTCGGGACCGTGCCTCATGGGCAGGTCTTGACGCACTATTTCACCCTGACCAACAACACGCAACACACCCCTCCACATTGCGAATGTGCGCGTCTCGTGTGGCTGCGTGACAGCCGCCGCGGTCAACCCTCTAGTTAAACCAGGCGAAAAAACGCACATCGTTGCCACCATGAACACGAGCCGGTTTTCCGGCGAAAAGCAGGTGAGCATCTACGTCAGCTTCGACCGACCACAGTTCGAGGAAGTCCGTCTTGCCGTGCGCGCCAATAGCCGGCATGACGTTACCATCACGCCGCAAACCATGCACTTCGGCCAGATTCGGCGAGGCTCGAATGTTACCAAGAGCGTGACGGTCTCATTTTTCGGTGGAGGCTCGTGGCAAGTCACCAAAATCGCGGCGGACAGCAACTACGTGCTCCCGAAATTTCGGGAAATCAAACGCGATGGCTATGAAATCGCCTACGAAGTTTCGGCTTCCTTGCGCAGCGATATTCCCGTCGGCAAATGGTACTCCGACATCTGGTTGACCACGAACCATCCAACGATTTCAAAAATCCGGGTGCCGCTGACGGTTGAAGTGCAGTCCGCCTTGACGGTGACTCCCGCTGTTGCCGTTCTGGACACTGTCAAAGTAGGCCAGACGGTTGAACGCAAAGTGATCGTCCGTGGCGAAAAACCTTTTCGTATTGTTTCGGTGGGCGGGACAAACGGCGAACTCGAAGTATTCGCCCAGGACATGAAGCCGAAAAAACTCCACGTCCTCACGTTGCGCTACCACGCGACTGGACCAGCGGAACCGGAGTGGGTCATTCGCGTTCACACCGACCTGGCCGACGAGCCGGAAGTTGTTTTCCAAGTGAAGGGCCGAGCTGTAAACTAGTCTGAAACGCCCCGCCTAAGCAGCCCGACGACGTGGAGGCTCCAACCTCGGCCACGAATCGGCAGCAACCTCAGACTCCTTTTCCAGTATGGAATGCATCAATTCGCAGGGATCCGTGACATCGGTCGTTGGCAAAGGCCAGGAGAAGCGTTCGGCGGCGGCGAGTTGGCACGCCGCCCCTCTTTCTTTTTCGTGGCACCAAAGGCGAACAAATTGAGCAATCCCTCGCGCCCGGCGACACCGTTGCCGAACCTGTTCTTCTGCCCCTTTTTCCGACAAAGTCTCGTCCGCGATCAGTTCCGCCTGTTCGACGAGCCACTCGATCAGAATCCGCGCTTCGGGGTCGGCCAGACCCCGTGTCAGTCTGTCGTTGTCCAGAATATGCCGCAGTAGCGCGCGCCCCAGCATCGCATTCCCCCGGGCAATGCCTCGATCGAGCGTCCTCGCTCGATGTCGATTCGTTTCGATTCGTTGCGGGAAGTGGCTGCTTATAACCTCTCTGCCTGTCGCAGGCAACAGCACCTTGACGGACGAGCACGATTCCCGATACCATCCGCCCAACAGCCAGTTTTTGCCAGTTTGTTTCCATCAGGGCTTCCCGAGGATGGGTGCAACCGCGAGCGTGAGGAATTCGCGCCAGTGGTGCCCAAGCAATTATGTTCAACAGCCTCTCTATCTCGTTGACCGACAGTCCTTTTGCCTGGACTGGCTGGCCACTTGACGGCGTCGGGTCGGCGTTGCTCGTCTTGTTAGCGCTCGCCATCCTGTTCTTGCTTTTCTTGCGTCCCGATCTTGTGCTGCGTGGCATCTTCTGGGTTATTGCCCACACTGTCTATCGCATGCGCATCACCGGCCGGCGGCACATTCCCAAAACCGGCCCGGCCCTGATGGTCTGCAACCACGTCAGCTTTATCGACGCCCTCTTATTGTTCACCGCTCAACATCGCCTTGTCCGCTTTGTCGTCTGGGCGCCTTATACCAAAGTTCCTTTTTTGCGCATCTTGCTGCGCATGGCACGAGTCATTCCGATTGACAGCCGATCCGGTCCGCGAGCCATCTTGAAATCGTTGCATGCTGCCTCCGATGCTCTTGCCAACGGCGATGTCGTTTGCATCTTTGCCGAGGGAGGTATCACGCGGACTGGTTTTATCATGCCGTTTCACCGCGGCCTTGAAGTCATCTTGAAACGAACTCCTGTACCGGTGATACCCGTTTGCCTGGACCATGTTTGGGGCAGCATCTTCAGCTACAAAGGGGGGGCGGTTTTTGTGGAAATGGCCCCAGAAACTCCCCTATCCTGTGGGAGTCGCCTTTGGCCCGCCAATGCCACCGACCTCAACCGCTGTCGAAATCCGGCAGGAAATCCAGCGCTTGTCAGCCGAACGAGCCGTTGCACGAAACAGCGACAGAATTCCCATCCATCGCCAGTTTGTCAGGATGGCTGTCCGGCATCCGTTCCGCAGCTGCTTTATCGATCACATCAATGGCGGCAAAGTGTATCGGTATGGCGAGGTCCTCGCTGGGACGATCCTCTTGGCGTCGAAGCTCCGGCCTATCCTCGATAACCAACAAATGGTTGGACTTTGGCTGCCCCCGAGCGTCGGCGGCGCTTTCGCCAATATCGCTGTCACGCTGCTTGGCAAAATCCCCGTTAATCTCAACTACACCGCTTCGCCACCCGTTGTCCAGTCCGCCATCAAACAATGCAATATCCGCTACATTTTGACCTCTAAACTCTTTACCGCCAAAGTCCCAATCGATCCCGGTCCCAACGTCGAGTTGGTTTATCTGGAAGAATTCCGCAAAGAGATTACACCCTGGCAGCGACTGCGCGCCTTTCTGGCCGTGTTGCTCGCACCAGCCTTCGTCACCGAACGTCGGCTAGGTTTGCATCGCCACCGGGTCGATGACCTTGCCACCATTATTTTCTCCAGCGGCAGTACCGGCGATCCCAAAGGCGTCATGCTCGCCCACCAGAATATCGCTGCCAATGCCGAATCCATCATTCAAGCGATTGACCCCCGGCCTGGCGATCGTATCCTTGGCATTCTGCCTTTCTTCCACAGTTTCGGCTTTACGGTCACACTCTGGGTGCCGTTGCAAGTAGGAGCTTCCGTGGTCTACTTCCCCGATCCGCGCCAAGGAAAAGAAATCGGCGAAATCTGCAAGAAGTACGCCTGTACGATCTACCTTACGACGCCAACGTTTTTGCGCTTCAGCCTGCGCCGCTGCCAGCCTGACGATTTCAAGACCTTGCGCATCCTCATGTGCGGCGCCGAAAAGCTTCCACAAAGCCTCGCCAACGAATTCAAGGAAAAATTCGGCATAACTCCGTTGGAAGGCTATGGCTGCACCGAACTCGCTCCTGTCGCCACCGCCAACGTTCCCGACTGGGAGGAAGGAGGAGCCAGACAGATCGGCAATAAACCCGGCAGCATTGGCCGACCGTTGCCAGGTATCGCCGCCAAAATCGTCGATCCAGAAACCATGGAGCCCCTTCCCCCTGGACAAGAAGGCCTCCTCCTCATCTACGGCGCCAACGTCATGCGCGGCTACCTCGGTCGTGACGACCTGACCAGACAAGTGCTACGCGACGGGTGGTACATCACTGGCGATATCGCCCGCTTCGATGAAGACGGCTTCATCTTTCTCACCGACCGCCTCTCTCGTTTCAGCAAAATTGGCGGCGAAATGGTCCCCCACCAAAAAGTCGAGGACGAACTGCATGACATTCTGCAAACCAGCGAACGCGTTTGTGTCGTCGTCGGCGTTCCGGATGAACGAAAGGGAGAACGTCTTGTCGTCTTGCATACTCCCTTTCAGGGCATGGATAAACACGAGGTTTGGGAACAGCTGAACAACCGGGGGCTGCCCAATCTGTGGATCCCCGCCGAACGCGATTTCTTCGAAGTCGCCGAACTCCCCATTCTGGGCACGGGCAAACTCGATCTGAAACGCGCCAAAGAGATCGCTCTCCACCTGGCCAAAGGGGAAAAAGTCGCCTGACTCCGAAAACCCATCGTTTTGCAGCGTTGCAGTGGGCCATTCGACGGCGTACAATGACACGGTATGGTTTCGTTTTCAACGTGGCGCTCCCTAGACGAGTATAGCCGTGAGTGCGGACAAGCCAGCGGTATCCGAGAACCCCAAAACGCATGAGCGAAACAAGGTCCGCCGGGTACCACCGTATCACGTGATTCTGGAAAATGACGACGTGCATACATTCGAATTCGTCGTTGGCGTGTTGCGCAAGTCATTGGGCTATTCTCAAGAACGTGCCTACCAGTTGACCCTGTTGGCCCATCGAACCGGTCAGGCGGTGGTCTGGACTGGCCCCAAGGAAGTTGCCGAGTTGAAAGTGGAGCAGATTCGTACCTACCATGAAACCCGCGACGACGGCTTGAAACTCGGACCGGTGGGTTGCCGAATCGAACCGGCTCCGGGAAGCTGATACTCTGCCCTCCCGTATATCCAAGAGTTGCCGAGGAGAACTTCTATGATCCGACCGACAGCGATCTTGCTGGCTGCCCTTTTTCCAGTCGTCGCCTGGGCTGACGACAAGGCCGGCCCCAACGACAACATCCCTCCCAAAGGATTCAAACTCTTGTTCAACGGCAAAGACCTGACCAACTGGCAGGGAGCCATCAGCATGCGCGAACGCGCGAAATTGACTCCCGAACAACTCGCCGAGCGACAGAAAGCCGTCAACAAGAAGGTCCTGCCCAACTGGACAGTTAAAGACGGGATTCTGATCTATTCCGGTAGCGGAGGCAGTCTTGCCACTGTGAAGGACTATGGCAATTTCGAGCTTTACGTCGACTGGAAAATCCATAAAGGGGGTGACAGCGGCATCTATCTTCGTGGCAACCCTCAGGTGCAGATTTGGGATAATCCCGTCGGCTCGGGCGGGCTGTATAACAACAAAGAACACCCCAGCAAACCCTTGAAAAAGGCCGACAATCCTCCTGGCGAGTGGAACCGCTTTCACATCATCATGAAAGGTGACCGAGTCACCGTTTATTTGAACGACGTGCTAGTGGTCGATAATGTGCCGCTGGAGAATTACTGGGAACGAGGCAAGCCATTGCCCGAAAAAGGCCCGATCGAACTGCAGCATCACGGCAACAAGCTCTATTTCAAGAACATCTACATCAAGGAACTTCCTTGAGATGCACTTCGGACCGAATCCGTCGGCGCGCGCTCGGACCTCGGCGCGTGCCAGCGGATTCGTGATTTTTCACTCCTTTTTCTCATTTCGCTTTTTTGACGAACCTTTGGCGCAAGGTCTAACGATTAAGTCAACTTGGACTGGTCTTTTTGCCATGATTGTGCCGATGGCCTGGGTTTTCGCTTGGGTTGATTCTTCCACAAGACGATGTTATCACAAGCGACCCTCAAAATCGGAGGGACGGCGTCGCTTGGTAGAAAATCAAACAGGCGAGAGACCGCTGGAATGTTCAAGGTCATCGGCCGATTCTCTGCAGCTTATCCCTGGATTCTCTTGGCGGCTTGGATTCTGTCCGGGATCGGGTTGTCGTTGTGCGCGCCGGAGTGGGAAACCAAGACGCAAGACGATGACATCCATTTTTTGCCGGCTCGAAAACCGAGTGTTCGGGGCTACAACCTGCTCAAGCAAGCCTTCCCGGACGATGTCAACCAGAGCAAGGCCATTCTCGTCGTCGAAAGGGAAGATCGTCCGCTGGATTCGAGCGACTTCCAACTCGTCGATCGGGTGGTCAGCCAGTTGCTGGCGAAAAAAGAAGCCGGGGCCTTTCAAATCGTCAAGGTTTCATCGTATCGCGACCCGCTCATCGGGGAGAGGCTGACGAGCAAGGATAAGCATTGCACGTTGATCCAGGTCGCGTTGGATTCTCCTTTTCTCGCCCTCAAAACGCGCGACACTTTGAATCGCCTTAGCGATGAGCTTGACAGTTTATTGGCTGGGGAAAAGGACCCGCCGACATTTTTGATCACTGGCCCTGCGGGAATCGGCCGGGATTTGATCAATGCCAGTGCGGATAGCCTCGACGGCACCACAGTGGCTACCGTCCTCTTGGTGGTCGTCGTGTTATTGCTCGTTTATCGAGCGCCCCTGCTGGCTCTGATCCCGTTGATGACGATCGGTATTTCGGTCTGGGTGGCGTTGAAACTGCTTGCCCTTCTCACGTTGATTCCAGGCGTTCATCTGGTGAACGTTGCGAAGGTTTTCGCGATCGTGATTCTCTATGGCGCCGGTACCGACTACTGTCTTTTTTTGATCAGCCGGTATCAGGAGGAACTGTACGAAGGGCAGGACATCTTCGGAGCGATTAGCCGAAGCGTCATGCATGTTGGCGGGGCCTTGTCGGCGAGTGCAGGCACGGTGATCTGTGGTCTGGGCTTGATGGGTTTTGCGGAGTTCGCCAAGGTTCGTTGTGCCGGCCCGGCGATTGCCTTGAGTCTTGCCGTCGCTTTGTTGGCGTCGCTGACGCTCGCACCGGCGCTTTTGCGGCTGGCGGGCGCGATCGCTTTCTGGCCCCGACAAAAACCAGGACCGGAAAACGCACCCCAGCACAACCACCAGAAAGAGTCGTTCTGGGAACGCGTCAGCCACGGAGTTATTGCCCGTCCCGTTCTCGTCTGGAGTGTGGCCTTTGTCGCTTTGTTGCCGCTGGCACTCGTGGGTCTGGGCGTCCGACCGAATTACCGGCCGACCGGAGAACTCCACCCGAAAAGCGACAGCGTTCGCGGCATCAAAGTCATCCAGCGCCACTTCACCGCGGGCGAGATCGGACCGCTAACGGTCCTGTTGACCTCCAAACACGATTTCGCTTCAGAAAAAGGTCGCCAGCTCATTGCTCACCTGAGCCGGGGCTTCCTCAATTTGGACAACGTTGCCGAGGTCCGCAGCCTGACGCAGCCACTCGGAGAGCCGCTACGTTTTGAATCGCCCCAGTCGGGGCTGCTGGCAACTTTTTACAAAAAGGTCTTCGAGCACGCCGACCAACAAGCGCAAAAACACTATTGTTCGCGCCTGCCCGGGGACGATCCACGCTATGTGACGAGGCTTCATGTCGTACTGAAATCGGATCCCTTCGATCCGATCAGCAAGAAGACGCTCAATCAGATTCAACTTTGGCTGCATGAGTTTTTGCCCGATTCGCTCTACAATCCCGGCGATGTCGAGTCGGAATGCTTTGGCGTCACTGTCAGTGCCGGCGATCTCGCGGAGGTCACCGAATCGGATCGCCAACGTGTCAATGCTCTGGTTCTAACTGGTATCTTTCTAATCTTGCTGGTGCTTGTTCGTAAACCGTGGCTGGCGGCTTACCTTTTGATGACTGTCTTATTCAGCTACTATGCCACCCTCGGGGCGACGGCATTGATTGGGCATCTCTGGTCGAACCGACCTATCGACCTTGTGGATTGGCGCGTGCCGTTCTTTTTGTTCACCATTCTGGTCGCTGTCGGAGAAGACTATAACATCTTCCTCGTTACCCGTCTGTTGCAGGAACGTAAACGACACGGCGATGTCGAAGGGACGCGGCGAGCGCTCGCATTTACTGGCGGCACGATCACCTCGTGCGGCTTGATCATGGCCGGCACCTTTGCCACACTCATGCTCGGCGGGTTGGGCACCCTGGTGCAGATCGGCTTTGCCTTGGCTTTTGGCGTCCTGATCGACACATTCGTTGTCAGGCCATTTCTTGTACCCGCCTTCATGCTTGTGGTTTATCGCTGGCGGAAGAAGTATCGCCACGAAGGGCAAAAACGGCCACGCCAGCGCAACGAATTCCTGGACAGAATTACGTTTCGCCCACTACGTCGTCGGCTTCGCAAAGCTGGTTGAAACCGTCAGCGGACGCGGAAATCGGCGAGCGTGCGGCAATCGCAACCGGCTTTGGTCGCCAGCTTGACCTGCCTGATTCTGGTGCGATAATCGACTAGAGATTCTCAGGCAGGAGAGAGCCATATGACTTGCACGATTCGCTTCGGCTTCGCAGGCGCCTTGCTGGCGTTGGTCTGCTTCATGCTCGTACCAAGAACAGCCCAGCCAGCTGACCAGAAAAAAGCCTCGACGCCTCCCCCCGTTTTATCCCCTCGAGCTTCCCATGAAACATTGCAAACACCTGACGACTTGGTTGTCGATTTGGTCCTGGCCGAGCCTGAGATTCGCCAGCCGATCTTCATCAACTTCGATGCCCGAGGCCGGCTTTGGGTCATGAATTACATCCAGTACCCTTATCCGGCTGGTTTGAAGATGATTAGCCGGGATCAATATTGGCGGGCCGTTTACGATAAAATTCCTCTTCCTCCGCCTAAAGGAACCAAAGGAGCGGATAAGATCACCATCCACGAAGACACCGACGGCGATGGTATCTATGACAAGCACAAGACATTTGTTGACGGACTGAATATCGCCACTTCGTTTGCCTTCGGCCACGGCGGAGTGTGGGTGTTGAATCCTCCTTATTTGCTGTTCTATCCCGATCGGAATCGCGACGATGTACCAGACGGAGACCCCGAAGTGCATCTGCAGGGATTCGGCCTGGAGGACACACA
Organism: Gemmatales bacterium; assembly: GCA_026004675.1. GTDB lineage: Bacteria > Planctomycetota > Planctomycetia > Gemmatales > Gemmataceae > BPJP01. Next base: position 148,970 of record BPJP01000007.1, on the reverse strand, counting down.
TTCCGTGGTCAACAGCCTGCGGTTTGGTCCGGACGGCTGGCTCTACGCAGCCCAGGGGAGCACCGTTAGCGGCAGGGTACGTCGGCCCGACCAGGATGAGAAAGACGAACGGCACTCGATGGGCCAGCAAATCTGGCGCTACCATCCCGAAACCAGGCGTTATGAGACTTTCGCTGAAGGTGGCGGCAACGCTTTCGGCGTGGAGATCGACTCGAAAGGACGCATCTTCTCGGGACATAACGGCGGCAATACGAGGGGCTTTGCCTATGTTCAAGGTGGTTATTTTCAAAAGGGGTTCAGCAAACATGGACCGCTTTCCAATCCGTTCGCCTTCGGCTACTTCCCGGCAATGAAGCACGAAAAAGTGCCACGCTTTACCCACAACTTCATCATCTACGAGGGGACTGGCTTGCCGGAACGATATCGCGGCAGGCTTTTCGGCGTCGAGCCTCTGCAACGCCGCGTCGTAATGTCTCGTATCACGCCTGACGGCTCCTCGTTCCAGACGACAGACGTCGGCTACGCGATGATTAGCGGCGATCCTCGCGTTCGGCCGGTCGAAATCAAGGCCGGGCCGGACGGCGGCATTTACTTCGCCGATATGTACGAACATTTAATCGCCCATCGCGATCATTTCGCGGGCAATATCGACAAGACCGACGGCAGGATTTATCGTATTCGAGGCAAAAACTGGAAACCGCTCCCCCATTTCAACTATTACGATTGGCCAACTCGGAAACTGGTCGACTTGCTTCGCCATCCGGACAAATGGCATCGGCAAACGGCGCAGCAATTGATCGCTGATCGCCAGGATCGCGCCCAGTTGATTCCGACGTTGCAAAAACTGCTGAAAGAGGAGAAAGGCCAGCTGGCTCTCGAAGCCTTATGGGCTTTGAATCGGTGTGGCGGACTGGATCGAAAAACCGCTCTGAAATGTCTCGAACATGCCGACCCATACGTCCGGCAATGGACTGTTCGCCTCATGTGCGACCGAGTGGAGATCGATAAAGAGTTCGCCAGCAAGTTGCCGGCGCTGGCCGCCAAGGAGCCGCACATTCATGTCCGCAGCCAGCTGGCGTCTTCGGCCCAACGGCTCGATGCGGCATTCGCGGTTCCTCTCGTGCGGGCGCTTCTGGACCGAAGCGAAGATGCTGACGACATCCATCTGCCTCTTTTGTTGTGGTGGGCTATCGAGAAGAAAGCCGAATCGAATCGCGATGCTGTTATTGCCCTCTTCCGCGATCCGAAGCTTTGGAATCTGCCCATCGTCAAACGTCACATCCTCGAGAGGATCATGCGTCGCTATGCCCAGGCGGGAACCAGGAAGGATTTGAAAACGTGTGCGGAATTGCTTAACCTGGCGCCAACACGGGAACACGCCTCCCTTCTCATGAATGGATTCGAAACCGCTTTCAAGGGACGGTCGCTGGCTGAACTGCCGGACGAATTGATCAAAGCCATCGCCACGACTGGTGCCGTTTCTCTGGTCCTGCAGTTGAGGCGAGGCGATGCCGAGGCGATCCAGAAAGCTTTGGCGCTGATCGCCGACGACAAAGCGGACATCCAAAAGCGGTTCGACTACATACAGGTTTTCGGCGAAATCAACCAGCCGGCATGCGTCCCGATCCTGCTCGACATCGTCGTCAAATCGAGGGACGATCGTTTGCGCATGGCAGCCTTGTCCTCTCTGCAACCGTATCCAGATGCAATGATAGGCAAACGAGTGGTGGAGATTTACGGCCAACTCAGCGACGATGTTCGCGCGGTCGCTCATTCACTCCTCGCTAGCCGCGCTGTTTGGGCCAGACAGTTTCTCGAAGCTGTTTCCCAAGGCAAGATCGACCGTCTTTCGGTTCCGACCGATGTGGTTCGCCGAATGACGTTGCACCGCGACCCCCGTATCGCCGACATCATCAAGAAAACGTGGGGCAACATCGAAGGTGCGACCTCGGAACAGATGCAAAAGGATATTGTCAAATACCGCGCTTTGCTGGCTCAGACCAGACAGGCCAACCGGTCCAATGGTCGGAAATTGTTTCTGAAAAACTGCGGCAAATGCCACAAACTTTTCAACGAGGGGGGGCAGATCGGACCGGACTTGACCCCCTTTCAGCGCAACGACCTCGACAATCTGCTTGCGAACATCGTCAACCCGAGTGCCGAAATTCGGGAAGGCTTCGAAACCTATGTTGTCATTACTGTCGATGGGCGGGTGATCGAGGGGTTCCTTGTCGATCGTGACAACCAGGTTGTCGTTCTCCGCGGTGCAGATGGCCAGAACGTGACAATACCGCAGAAATCGATCGACGAGATGTCGAAGAAAAACAAATCTCTTATGCCCGAACAGCTTTTGAAAGATTATTCGCCCCAGGAGATCCGCGACCTTTTCAGCTATTTGCAGAGTTCTCAGCCATTGAACGAAAAATGATCGACGTGCCGGTCATGTGAGCTGACTGCCGGTCAGTTCAAGAAATACTTGTTCCAGGTCTGGCGCGAACGTTTCCAGGCTAAGCAGTTCGACTCCGAGTTCTTTGAGTAAACCGAAAAGACGGATCACCGTGGAGCGTGGATCGTTGCAGATCAGTTCCAAAGGCCGTCCTTCTCTTTCCAAGAATCGCGTGGCGGGGAGACTGTCGAGCCGCTGACGCAACGGTTCGGTGACCTCTGGTACTCGAAAGCGGATCATGCCAGTGGCCTGCTGCCTGAGTCCCGGCACGGTATCGCAGGCCACGATGTGCCCTTCATTCAAGATGGCCACGCGCTGGCATAATGCTTCGACTTCCTTGAGATAATGACTCGTGTAGACGATCGTGATGCCACTGGCGTGGAGGCGTCGGACCTCTTCGAAAATATGGTTACGCGAATGCGGATCGACGCCGGTTGTCGGCTCGTCCAGCAAAAGCAGGCGAGGCTGATGGAGCAGAGCTGCTCCGAGGTTCAGCCGTCTCTTCATGCCGCCAGAGAAAGTCCGTACACGGTCGAAGGCCCGTTCGGTCAGACCAACCACATGGAGTGTCTCCTCGATACGCCGTTTGCGGACGGACCGATCCAATTGGTACAGCGTGGCGAAAAATTCGAGGTTCTCCCACGCTGTCAGTTCACCGTAAAGCGCGATTTCCTGGGGGACGACGCCTATCAGTCGGCGAAGGTCACGGTTGTGGCGATCGAGGCGCTGGCCCGCAAGGCGAACTTCTCCTCGTGTGGCCGACAGCAGGCAGCCTGCAATCGAAAGCAAAGTCGTCTTGCCCGCCCCATTGGGGCCCAACAGTCCGAGCAACTCTCCCTCGCCGACACTCAGAGCGACCTCGTGCAGCGCGACAGTTGCGCCAAAGCTTTTGTGAACACCGACGAATTCCAGAAAGGGAGTCGTCATGGGAATTTTTCCGACAACGTTTTCAGTCGACTTCCGATACAAATTTCTGGCGAGGTGGATAATACGAAAAACTATAGAAATTGTGTCCGATGTCCGCGCCAACTGCGATAGAGAAATAGAGTGAGAATATCATGAGGTCGTAGCGATGGGCCGTTTTACTCGCTTTGTCAAGAACGCCGGAAAACTGATGGCGGTTTCTGGCGGCAGCAGCGCCTGCAACATATCGGTTCGGCCGGTCGGTCAGGAAGAACAAAAAGGCGTGCTTGATAGTTGGCCTGCCGAGATGGTGCATCTCGATGCCACTACTATCTCATTGTTGACCGCTCACGGCTTCGAAAACAACACCCTGGTGACGGTCGTCATGAATGATGGCAACCGATTTTTCCGGCGTCTGTGGTTAAAGGTGACAGCTACCAGCATTTATCGCGATGGGCGAACCTTGCTTGAAGGCAAGTTCTACCGTCCCTTGAGCGAGCCACAACTAAACGACATCCTTGCCGGGCTTGGCCTTTCGGTAGAAGGCATCCACTAAGCCCGCCGATCACCATCGGAAGGCCCTTCCCGCCAACAACGAAGGCGAATTCTCGGTTATTTGTTTTTGGGTGGAGCCTTGGCGGCATCTTTGGGAGCAGGGGGTTGCTTTTTCGCTTGCTCAGCGAGTTGTTTTGCCGTCAGGGGACGTGGAGGCAGTACCGGCTTGCTTTCGCCGTATTGGTTATAATCAATAAACAAAAGCACGCAGCCGAGAATCATCGCTCCCAGCGAAATGACGAGCATGCCCACGTAGGCATCGTTCCGCGGCGGAGCCTCATTTGGTTTCGCCATAGCCAGAACCCTTCAGCAGGAAATGCCTCTTCTTTATCCCGATACTATGGCCGACGGAGAATCGAACTGGCCACCGTATCTCCTTCACGGATAGAGCGCAACCGGTTTTCTTGGAGCAGTCGGCCCACGGCATTGTGCGGGGTGACGTCGAGTATGCGAATCTTGCCGAGATATTTCGGTTCGGGACGCAGGCGGTAAACTTCCAAAGTGTTGCCCCGGCTGAGGCCAGCATCACTGCCTATGGAGATGGTAATCAACCCACTCTTGGCATCGATTGCTTTGACAATCCCTTCAACGTCCTCAGGAGGCGGTTTGACGATGTCGCGTTTGGCCAGGATACCCCCTGCCGTGCCTCCCGATTGCAGACGCTGGTATTCGCGCTGCAAGTTATCGAGGCGCTCAGCCAGGCTCTTGGCCTGCTCTTGGACGGTCTGTCGAGCGATTTGATCCTGGGTTGCCTGATCGAGGAGTTCCTTGTTCTTCTTTTCTAGAGCCAACAAAGACTTGTTGCGTTCGGCAATGGCCTCGGTAAGCACTTTGACTTCCTGCCGGCTCCGCGCCAGTTCTTCGGTGGCGGACATGGCAGCGATACTCGACAGTTTGGCTTGTTTTCTCGCTTCCGCCAATTCGCCTTTGAGCTGGTCTTTATCCTTTTTCAAAGTATCGTTTTCTTCCCGCAGACGGGCCAGCTCTTGATCTCGTTTGGCCAGCTCTTTTTCCGTCGTGTTTTTGATGTCGGCCAGTTCTTCGGCATACGTCTTCACGTTCGCTTGCGAAACTTTGTAATACTCGTGAAGTTTGTCGTAACTATCCTTCCAGTTCGTGCCGACGGTAAACACCATGATGATGAACGCGCCGGTGATCAGTGCGAACAGGAAATTGACAACGACAAGAATTTTACCCAACGTAGTCATGGTCGCTCCCCACTGCGACACGCAGGCCGAAACGGCACCGTGGCCTGGCACCCATTACGATCGATCCGACCTGAAAAGGATACTCAAGTTCCCCCGAACCTGAGGGCGGGGAGTATGCCGTTGACCCCGGTCGATGTCAAGCACAACTTTAGGGCTTCCCGGCTGCCACCCCGATTTTCTTCAATTCTTCCACGCGAGCACGCAACGCCTTTTGCCTTTCCTGCAGCGATTGCACCTCTATGCCTCGGTTGATTCGCAACGGCTTGACGAACTCTGCTTCTGCCAGCGACCGTTTCTGTGCTTCCTCTAATTCGCTCAGCAAACCACGCAGTCCTTTTTTTTCCCCCGGTTTTCCTTCAATGATAAATGTTAACCGAACTTCCTCCTCGATCAACATGTTTATTGCCGCGATTTCATCGGAAATCTCTTTATCTCGGGCTTCCAGCTCTTGAAGCAAGGATTGTTTGGCTTTCAGTCGTTTGTCAGGATGGACCACGAGCACAGGCAACCCGTTGCGGTCCGTTTTCAGCATCAGGTTCTCATAAACTAGCTGTTTGATCGGCTGGTTTCCTGTTTTCAATTCTTGCAGGCGAACATCGTACCATTCTCGGCGTTGGCGGCGTGTCGTTTCGAGTTTGGCAAGATGCGTGACTTGCTCTTGCCAGCGACCATAGGCCCGTGCCAGCGACGCACGCAAACTGTCTATTTCTTCCCGAAGCCGCTCGTATTGCCCTTGGCGTTCCTCTGATGAGTCCGTCCCCACCCAGTCGATCCGGTTCATGTAGATGCCGACCGCTATGGTGGCCATGCCCAGACTCAAGATAAGGTTGAGAAACACCAGGATTTTGCCGATGCGTGTTGTCATGTTTCTTGCCTTTATGAGACCTCGCTCCCCCTGAAAACGACGTTCCCTTCCACGGTCAACGGGTCAATCCTTCCAGCCGGCGAATCTCCCGTTCCAGTCGCTCGTTGGTGGAGCGGATGTCGCGCAGCACGCTTTGTGATTCGAATAACAGTCGTTCTTCTTCTTGCTGGGCGTGGAGCAATTCCTTGATGGTCTTGCGTGCCACATTGATCGCTTCTTTGAATTTGACGATATCTTGCTTGCGCAACTCCACGAGACCTTCGTGTTTCTTTTTCAGCTCCTGCTGACTGGCAAGCATTCGCGAGCGTTCGTCGAGATGGAATGCCAGATCTTTCAGATCGCTCAACAGCTGTTCGTATTCCACCTCGAAGCTCGACAAATCACCAAGCATGGCGAACTCGACCGAGTCGGAAATCGGCATCAAGGCATCAGCCTGGTCGTTCATTTCGTCAACCAGTGCTTTCAGACCGACCACAACGGTTACCCGCTGCAAGTCCGGATGCAGTGTGAAAAGAAGATGGGTCATAGCTCGACGTTTGTCGCGCGGAACCAAGCGATACGCGAGCGAGGTTTGTTGCGTTGTTTGCGTTTGGGAATCAGAGTCGTCGACGGCTTGCGCTCCGATGGCGGCAGCGAAGATCGCATCAAACCCCTCCATGACTTTGCTGAACGGCTTGGTTGTGTCGAGCCAAATACGTACTTCGGAGCGGTCGAGACTGGAACGCGCCAGAGGCACAAGAAGTTCTTTCAGTTTTTTTCGCTTTTCGGCTTCATTGGGCAAGGCGTTGATTTCGGCCTTCAACTGGTCACGAAGCCGAACCAGTTCTTCTTGCTGCGTGCGAACCGGGTTTCCTCCTACAGGAGCGAACAAACTGCTCAAAGTGGAGTCGCCAAGCCGATCCACCTGGCGGACGTTGTGCAGCCCTTCCTGATCGGCAGTTTCTTCGTCATCAAGAGGTAGACCGTTGATGACGAGGTGCTGGCGAAAAACGGCATACGACCATTCGTAGCGCTTTCCCCAATCCAAGGCAGCGATATAGACGAATGCGGTCGCAGCGAAGATATTCAGGATCATCAGGAATTTGCCGAATAGCGTCATGGCCGAATCGCCCGCTGTCAAAAGAGGTGAAGTTATTCTATGTTTCCCATTATCCCTAAACGGAAAACAACTTCAAGGGAATTGGGGAAAAAGTGGTTCGTGACAGGTTGGCGCATTCGGCCGATGCAGGTTATACCGCGATTATCATTTCCGCCCATGTCGACTTTCTCGGTTTTGACGCGCAATCAAGCGAGTGAACATGTAGAATAAAAAAAGAGAGAGCGCGTAAGCGTTGCGTGGTCCCTTGTCCATCCGTTCGGGCAAAGGTCACAGTTCCGCGGAAAAAGGCGGAATCGCGCTTGTTCGCCGATTTCTCGCCAGGAGCGTGCGACGATGATCTTCAAGTCGGCTCTAAAAAGTGTCGGCGATTACGACCTGCTCCAGCAGATTGCCGAAGGGGGCATGGGGACGGTTTACCGGGGGAGGCACAAAACCACAGGTCAGGTTGTAGCCATTAAAATCGTTCCGCAACATCTCGCCAACAATCAAACCCTGATCAAACGTTTCGAGAACGAGTTTCGCGCTGCCAGCAAGCTCAACCATCCCAATGTCGTACGGGCACTCGATTATGGGCTTGTGGCAGGTCGACCGTACCTGGTCATGGAATTCGTCGAGGGGGAGTCCGTCGGGCAGAAACTCGAACGCGAAGGCAAGATGCCGGAAGCCGAGGCGATTCGCGTTATCGCACTGGCCGCCAGAGGGCTGGAAGAGGCCCACCGGCACGGCCTGATTCACCGCGACGTCAAACCGGACAACATCATGGTTACGCCCAACGGCGAAGTTAAACTCGCCGACCTGGGGCTGGTCAAGGAGACGCAAGCCGACCTGAATCTGACGCACACAGGCCGTGGTCTCGGCACGCCCCATTTCATGGCGCCGGAACAATTTCGCAATGCCAAAGGGGCAGACGTGCGCTGCGACATCTATTCGCTCGGCGCGACTCTGTACATGATGGTTTCCGGAGAGTTGCCGTTCAAATCGTTGTCTCCTCTTGATGCCTGGATGAAAAAGATGAACAACGATTTGACGCCTATTCGCAAACTAGTGCCCAACATCAGCGAAAGCACCGAACGTGTGATCCAGCGGTCGATGGACAAGGAGCCTGCCAACAGGCACCGATCCTGCGCGGAGTTTATCGCCGAACTCACCGGAGAACAGGTGTCGCCCCCTCCAACTGCGCCACCCGCCGTTACCCAGCCGAGCAACGATATCTGGTATCTGGTTTACAAGGACGAGTTCGGCACGACCCATTCAGTCAAAGGTCCGACAGCGGCGATTCGTGAATCTCTGGCGAAAGGGCTGCTGGGCGATGCTGCCAACATTCGCATTTGTCGAACCAAAACCGGTCGATTTACGCCGCTGCGTTCGCATCCTGAGTTTCGAGACGTTCTTGGCGACGAATCCACCGCGACCGTGCCGCGCGCTGCGGCGACCACCACAAGGGGCTGGACGCCATCCCATTCGCGATCTCCATCGTCACCGCCAAACGTTGCTCCGCCACCCGATTCGGAAATGAGCGAATTGACCAAAACCGCCATCCTCGCGTTGGTGGCGATGGTTTTTGGCATGCTCCTGTATTACGTTTTCTTTTAGAGCGACATTTAGTTTTGGTGCTGACACCGCCAGGGTGCTTTCTCCAGGTGCAGCATTTCTGTCTTCGACTCGCTCGTGCTGAAAATGGACCACACGGAATTACGCCACGCGGACGGTCATCGAATCAGAACCCTATGCCGAGCCGGGAAATGGGCAGGCCCCACTGCGGGACTGGCACTGGGATACGTCCAGGCCAATCTGGTCATCGTTCCGAGGGATTTGGCTTTCGAGTTCCTGCTGTTTTGCCAGCGCAACCCGAAAGCTTGCCCGCTTCTGGAAGTATTGGACCCAGGAAGCGCGGAGCCTCAGTCGGTTGCACCCGGTGCCGATTTGCGGACTGATTTGCCCAAGTATTGCGTTTACGAAGATGGTCGGCTCGTTGACGAACCGACTCATTTGCGACAGTGGTGGCGCGACGACTTCGTGTCCTTTCTGCTGGGGTGTTCGTTCACGTTTGAGAATGCGCTTTTGGAAGCCGGTCTTCCTTTGCGGCACATCGAAGCGGGTTGCAATGTTCCCATGTACTGCACAACGATTGCCTGCCAGCCGGCGGGAGTTTTCGCGGGGCCGATGGTGGTTTCAATGCGGCCGATGCTTCCGTCCCAGGCCATCGAAGCCGTGCGCATTTGTTCGCGGTTCCCTCTGGCACACGGCACCCCCATTCATTTCGGGAATCCGGAATCGATCGGCATCCGGGATTTGCGTCAGCCCGATTTTGGCGATCCGGTTGAACTGCGCGCCAACGAGATACCCGTCTTTTGGGCTTGCGGCGTGACCCCGCAAGCAGTGGCAATGAAGGCGTGCTTGCCTTTCCTGATCACGCACAAGCCGGGGCACATGTTCGTCACCGATCTGCGTGATGCCGCCTTGGAATCCTGACGACAGGAATGCTTTGGCAGCTCCAACGAGGCGGACGACGTGCGCCACGGATGGAACTTGTTTTTCAGACGATCGAATACGGCTGAAACAGGCGAAGGTATTCGTCCTGAGCGAACCGGTCGGTCATGCCTGCCAGGTAATCGCATACGCTACGTTCGAGGTTGCCTTCCCTGGCCCGCTCGGCATAGCGCTTGGGCAATTGCTCGGGAGATCGGCAGTATTCCTCAAATAAGGCTCGGACAAACCGTTTCCCTTTGGCTGCCATCCTCATGACGCGATGATGGCGGTAAACATGGGTGTGCAAGAACGCCTCCAGTTCCGCTTTCCAAGCGCGAATCTGCTCGCCGGGCAAGGCCAACAGTTGTGGCGCGCTGCGGACATCTTCCACCGACTTGATGTTTTGTTCCCGCAGCCGACGCCGCGTGTGCTCCAGCAAATCCGTGACCTGCCAGTCGATCAATGCCCGCACCACCGCAGTCTGGTATTGGTCGCGGGTAATACCGGCGTGACGTTGGCGGACACGCTCCACCGCCGCCCGCCAAAACTCCACTTGCTCCAGGTCTTCCAGCGTAATCAAACCGATATTCAAAGCATCGTCCACGTCGTGCGTGTCGTAGGCCAGACTATCCGCAGCATCGACAATTTGCGCTTCGAGAAAAGGTTGTCCTTCCGCACAGTATTTTTTCACTTCGGCATCGTCACGCCGTTTGCTGTGCTGGGCCAGAGATTCCAGCACTTCCCAGGTCAGGTTCAAACCGGGAAAATCGCTGTAGCGGTACTCCAGAAGCGTCACGATACGCAAGCCGTGCAGATTATGCTCGAACCCGCCGTGCTGGCGCATGCATTCATCAAGTGCTTCTTCCCCCGCATGACCGAATGGCGGATGACCCAGATCATGTGCCAGGGCGATCGCTTCAGTGAGGTCTTCATTCAGCCCCAATTGCCTGGCGATGGTCCGGCTAATTTGTGCTACTTCCAACGTATGCGTCAGCCGCGTCCGATGATGGTCGCTGGTTTGATTCACCAGAACCTGCGTCTTGTACATCAATCGGCGAAATGCCGTCGAGTGCACGATGCGGTCGCGGTCGCGCTGGTAGTGTGTCCGATACGGATGCAAAGCTTCCGGATGCTGCCGTCCTCGACTATGGCGCGTCTTCATCGCGTAAGGCGCCAAAACTTCGTCTTCGCGGTCGAGCCAATTCGGAGCTTCGAAAATGGAGTCCGTCGTCGACATGTACTTCATTCATCCCGCGTGCCGATTCGATTCTGCCCGCCTGACTTTCCAGCCAGTATATCAAAAGCAGGCCGATTTTGCCGATTACCTCGAACGACGAGCGCCCAGCACGCTGAGTTCCTCGATGAAGCAGCCGATCACTGCGAAAATCGGTGGCAGTTTGTTCGACTTGCCTGATTTGGCTTTACGCTTGAGCGCATGGCTGAATCGTTTTTCCAAGGACCGTGTCTTGCTTGTCCCAGGCGGCGGACCATTGGCAGATCTCATTCGCCGATTCGACCGTCTGCATCGGCTCGGCAACGAAGCTTCCCATTGGCTGGCACTGCGAGCCATGTCGGTCAACACGCTGTTTTTGCACAGGTTAATCCCCGGGTCAAAAATCGCTAGCGATCCACGAGACACGGCGGCAGAGGGGGTCGTTGTGCTGGACCCATATGAGTTCTGCACTCGTGATGATACCCTTCCTCATTGTTGGAATGTGACGAGCGATTCGGTGGCAGCCCGGGCGGCGATCATCGCCGGTGCCACTCGTCTGTACTTGTGCAAATCGTGTCCCAAACCGGAACCACTAACCTGGCAGGAAGCTGCTAACCTCGGTCTGGTTGACGCCTATTTTCCGGCGGCGGTTCGCCAGGCAACATTTGCCGTCGAATGGGTCAACCTGCGCGAAACATCGCCAGCTTCAGGAGGAGGCTTGTTGCCCTGAAGCCGATGGCTCTCCTTTTTTGGTCATGAAGGAACGCTGGCGACGATCTCGCGCAAGTCGTGATGAAGCGCATCGATATCTTCCGGTTGCGTGTCCCAGGAACACATAAGCCGTTCTGCACCAGCTATGTTGTAAAAATGCCAGCCTCTACCATGCAAGGCTTCCAGCCATGCTGGCGGCATGAGCACGAATACGCCGTTGGCTTGAACAGGGTATCGGATTTCGATGCCGGGGATCTCACGCAGCTTCTGCTCAAGATATTGTGCCATCCGGTTGGCGTGGCGGGCGTTTTCCAGCCAGACGCCCGATTCGAGAAGGGCCGCCCACGGTGCCGTCATCAAGCGCATCTTGGACAGCAAATGACCGGCCTGTTTCACACGATAGGGGAACTCTCGAGCCATGTCCCGATTGAAAAAGACGATGGCGTCGCCAACGGCGATGCCATTTTTCGTCCCTCCTAGACACAAGACATCGACACCAACCTGCCAGGTGATTTCCTTCGGAGCGACTTGCAATGTCGCCAGGGCGTTCGCCAGCCGAGCCCCGTCCATGTGAATCGCAAGTCGCAACTCTCTTGCCACCTCGGCAAGCGCCTGAAGTTCGGCGACGCTGTAAACCGTACCGACCTCGGTTGCCTGGCTGATGCTGATGGCGGATGGTTTATTGCTGTGAACGTCGCGATGTTTTTGCACGGCATCGAGAATGCCGGTCGGCGTCAGTTTGCCTTCGGCGCCGGCGACGGTAGTGAGCTTAAGCCCCCGGCCGAGAAATTCGGGGCAGCCGCACTCGTCGGTCTGAATGTGGGCATCGGCATAGCAGATGACCGCATGGTAAGGCTGGCACATCGCAGCCAAGGCAAGCGAATTGGCTGCCGTGCCTGTCAAAACGAAATAAACTTCACAATCAGCATCAAAAACCTGGCGTAGCCGATCGACCGCCTTTTCGGTCCATGGATCAGCGCCATAGGAATCGGCGTGGCCGACGTTCGCGTCCCGAAGGGCCTCCATCGCGCTTGAACACAGGCCTGCCCATGTGTCGCTGGCGAACTCGCGTTTCCGTGACGAATCAGGCTTGGTCAATGGATTCTTTCTCCAGTGACAGACAGTTGGCGCCACCCGGTAGGTGGAACCCGCCACCGTGGTGCGGGCCAGCTGAACTCGAGACCAGACGATGAGAATATATTACCTGCTGGTTCCGCTATTCGCCAATCGGAACGCTATCATCTCCTGAAGACGACTGGCGTTTTGGGCGAACGTCACGGCGCATGGCGCGACCGCGACGCGATGGGCAGTGAAAATCACAGCGCCCTCAACGAACGATGCTTCCGGAGAGGCGGCGTTTTTGTCAGGCAAGCCGTTCGCCGGTTAGCCGTTCAAAGGCTTCGAGATACTTGCTGCGCGTTCGCTGCACGATATCATCGGGCAATGGAGGTGGTTCGCTGTTTTTGTCCCAACCCGATTGTTCGAGCCAGTCGCGAACAAATTGCTTGTCATAGGAAGGCTGACCGCGTCCTGGCTGGAACTGGTCAGCCGGCCAGAAGCGGGAACTATCGGGGGTCAAGACTTCGTCGATCAGGATGATTTCGCCATTGGGAAGTTTGCCAAATTCGAACTTCGTGTCGGCAATGATGATGCCTTTCGAGCGGGCGTAGTCTGTAGCTCGGCAATAGATGTCAAGGCTTCGGCGGCGCAGCTCCTCCGCCAAATCGGCGCCGGTAATTTTTACCATCTCCTCCCATGAGATGTTGATGTCATGCCCCTGGTCTTCCTTGGTGGCAGGAGTGAAGATAGGTTCTGGCAAGCGTTCACTTTCTTTCAGCCCGGGAGGCAGCTGGATGCCGCAGACCCTGCCGCTTTTTACGTATTCCTTCCACCCCGATCCTGCGAGATAACCCCGAACGACACACTCGACGGGGACGACCTCAGCTTTGCGAACCAGCATCGATCGCCCAGCAAGGATGTCAGCATGACGTTCAAAGGGCGGCCCCATCTCTTTGATGTCCATCGACAAAAAATGATTGGGCACTTTCAAAAAGTCGAACCAGAATTTGGTCATATGAGTGAGGATTCTGCCTTTGTCCGGGATGCCTGTCGGCAACACCCAGTCGAACGCGCTGATCCGGTCGCTGGCGACAATCACTAATCGATCGCCAAGGTCGTAAATGTCACGAACCTTGCCGTGTCGGCAGGGAAACTCGGTGATCTTGGTTTCAAGCACTGGTGCAATCGTCATGTCGGATCTTCTCGAAAGATAAGAAGCGAGGGGCCGACCGAAGCCGGCTTCCAAGGCAACCCAAGTCGAGAGACATTATCGGATAAAGGCGAAAATCGGCAACCAGCCGAGACTTTTTTTCCCCGTTATTTTTGCGATCGAGGCCCATTCTCTCAAATGCCTGAGAAGTGGAAAAATCTTTTGCTTTTTCTAAAACGTCTATTTGACGGAGGTGCGCCAACGTTTTATACTGGCGGGCGTTCTTTATACAGGGAAACGGCGGAGCGAATGGAGGATACCCTGTGAAGCGGCGTTTTGTTGTTCTGTTCGTGCTTGTGTTTTTGGGACTAGCCGCGAGTGTCCGCGCCGAAGTCAGCCTCCAGGAAGTTCTCCACCAGGCTCGCGAACATGAGCGCCAAAACGACTGGGAACGTGCTTGCGCTTTTTACGCATACGCTTTAACGCAAGATCGAACGCAACCGGAAATCAAACGCAAATTCAAGACCTGTCTGAGGCACTTTCATCGGGTTCGGCGCTACCAGGACGCCAGTTTTCGCGACCAGGTTCTCATGATTTCGGCTCGCGACGCTCTGCTTTTGTACGAGGAAGTTCTCAAACAAATCCGTCGGGAATATGCGACAGAGAGTGCGGCCCAATTCGCCTCGCTTTATCGAAATAGTGTCGACGAAATCCGCCTCTCGCTGAGAGATCCAGCCTTTCGCAAGGAGTTCGTCAGCACTGCCAGCCAGGCCAGCATTGAAGATGTTTTGCGGAGGTTGTCAGATTGGCATGCTCGTCCCGTGAAAACCTTAGCCGACGCACGCCGGTATGTTTTTCGAATTGCGTTGATGCTCGAAAAGCAAATCGGCCTGAAGCCCACAGTCGCGATTCTGGAAATGACTTGTGGGGCGTGCAATTCGCTTGACGAACATACCTACTATCTGACACCCAGCGACATCCAGAACGACCGCGCTGCGCTACAGGGACAAATGGTTGGTATTGGAGTCGAGTTGGCCTTTTCAAACCAGGGGATTGTGATAAGCCAGGTGTTCACCGGCAGCCCAGCGGCGCAGGCTGGCTTGTTCCAAGGCGATCTTCTTTTGGCCATTGATGGACAGCCCGTCGCGAAAAACGCCCATCTGAACGACGTGGCGCAACAACTTCTCGGAAAAGTCGGCTCGATGGTTCGACTCGATGTCGAGTCGAGAGGACAAAAACGCAGCGTGTCGCTCGTGCGCGTACCAGTGCACACCAGCGTTGCCGAGGTCCGCATGATCGACATGAACGCTGGTATCGGCTATATCCACCTCATCGGCTTTCACCAAAACACTTTGGCCGAGTTGAACACAGCGATCGAAAATCTGGCCGATCAAGGAATGAAAGCGCTGGTGCTCGATTTGCGTGGCAATGCCGGAGGGCTATTTCAATCCGCGGTCCAAGTTGCCGAGCGGTTTTTGCCCGAAGGTTCCTTTATCGTTGACACCCAAGGCAAACACAGCCAGACCCGATACGTGTCACAGAATCCAGCACCACTGACCGTGCCGTTGGTCGTACTCGTCGATGGAAGTACTTCCAGTGCAGCAGAGGTCTTGGCCGCAGCCTTGAAGGAAAATCGCCGGGCAACGCTAGTTGGCCAGCCGACCTATGGCAAAGGAACCGTGCAACATCTGATCGAATGGAAGACCGTTCAGGCGGGCGGTATTCGTATCACTTGGGCCAGGTTGCTGTCTCCGCTGCAAAATGACTTCAATGGCATCGGTATCTCTCCCGATGTCGCTGTGCCACGCGGCGGCGACTTCGATGAGCAGCTCCTCGAAGCGCAAAACCTTGCCCGTGAACAAGTTCTCATGCCCCGCTGATGAATCAGCGATTTGCTCGCTACTCAACTACGACCACCCTTCTCTGGTCGCGAACCATCCCGCATCCTCCGCGCGGTTTGGCGCTGGCACGCGAAAAGAATTGCCTTCTCGTTTGGGATGCCGAGTCATGGCTGTATTTGATCGATCACTCTGGAGACATCCAGGGACAAACACGTCTGCCGTTCAGCATCCTCTCAGCCTGTGCAAGCGACACGGGCGACGTCTTTATCGCCACTGGACGGAACGGCGACGTATTCTGGCTGGCGCCTGACTTCTCCGTGAAACGACACGTCCAGCTGAAAGCCATGCCAACCGCCATCGCCTTGGAACCGTATGGGCGATATTTAGCGGTGGCTGACCAACGAAGCAGCGTACAGGTTTACAACTGGTTGGGAGAGGTCGTCTTTCGCGTGGGTGTTCCGCGGTCGCTTCATCATCTGGCTTTCGTGCCGGAAAAACCTTTGCTCATTGGCGCCGCCGATTATGGCCTTGTGGGGGGGATCGATGCCAAGGGCAAAATCATCTGGCGTGATGGTTTGGTCGCTTATATCGGGTCCCTGGCGGTAACCGGGGACGGAAGCCAAATCGTTTGTGCCTGTTTTTCCGAAGGTATTCAGCGATACTCCGCCGACGGGAAAAAGCTCGGCCAAATGGCAGTGACTGGTCCCTGCCGACGGGCGGCAATTGCCTATAACGGCACAACCATTCTCGCTGCAACGCTGGATCATACGCTCGACTTTCGAACCAGTAGCGGAAAGCAATCAGGCACCTATCGACCGGAGTCTCCGTTGGTTGGTCACGTTCTGACCCCGTTAGCTGACCAGGCGTATCTGGCGCTTGCCGACCGAAGAATTGTAGCATTGGCGATCCGTCAGCCCTCGTCGGAATCTTGATCGGACGACGAGGTATGCTGTTCAACGATTTTTTTCGCTGCCTCCAAGTCTTTCTGGTGGACCCAAATCTCGGGAAGGGTGCCGGGTAAATCGCCGAAACTGGCGTCGAGATAGTCGCCGACCACTTTGGCTTCGATCCCCTCCGCTTGCAAAGCCTGTTCAATGATGTGGCCGGTGGCGGGATTCGGCACGGTCATCAATCTGACTAATTCATCGTCGGTGTTTGACATGAGAATCTCCCGATATCGTTGTGCTCTGATCGTTGAAAAGGTTCGTACACGGCCTTCATTATATCGGGCAATTTCACTTTTGTTGTTGGGATTGGCAGTTTAACTCGTCAACGATTACGAGCGCGAACGATACCCGTAACGCCCGGGGAGGCGACAATGATGTGCCGCAGAATCCTTTCCTTGATGACGCTGGCAATGGCGGCTTCTGGTATGTGGAGCGATTGGGCTGCGAGGCTTCAAGGAGCGCCCGTCGAGAAGCTTCAAGTCGAGCTGAAACTGAAGAAGGAAATCGATCGCCGAAAATTCACAGAATTAAAAGCGGCACTTTTGCGGGTCGCCCAGCGTCTGGCACAGAGCGAGCAACGGGCTGACCGCGAACGAGCGCTTACCATTCGCAAAGCGATCGAGCTGGCGAGCAAAGAAGGGGTCGATACCCAGTTCCAGCATTTGATTGCTTCGCTCCATTCGTCGAAAAACCTGACGGTAGGCGACCTGAACGACATCATTGCCCGCAACCGGGAACTTGTCAAAGACATCCGTGCGGTTATTCAGATTCTTTTAAGCGACGACCGAGCGGAAAAGATCAACAAGGAAATCACCCGGATCCGCGACATTGTCCGTGCTCTGAATCGGGCGATCTGGCGCGAGAAGCTGAACCGGGCACGCGCCGAAGGTGAAAAGGTTCCTCCAAGCGAGTTGCGGAAAGCCGAGAACGAGAATGCCCGCCACGTTGACGAAATCGCCGACAAGATGAAGCCCGACGGCGATTTGCCAGAACTCCCCGGCAGGCGACGCGTTCAGGAGGCTCGAAACAAGCAGCGAAGCGCCGCCAACAAATTCGCGGAAGGAAACCAAAAGGGCGCTATCGGTGACCAGAGCGATGCGATCGATGAACTGGAAAATGTGAAAAAACAACTGGAAGAAATTCTCAAACAGCTTCGCAAAGAAGAAGTCGAACGCATCCTGGCTTCCCTGATCGCCCGCTGTGAACGCATGTTGCAAATGCAGAGGGAAGTGCGGGAAGCCACGGGGGATGTCGACAAGGCGCTTAAGGAAAATCCTGACCGGGGCGCTCCGGAAAATCGGGGCCACATCCAAAAAGCCCTTGAGCTTTCGAAGGAAGAAGCGCTGATCGCGGTCGAGGCGGTCCGAATGTTGCAACTCTTGCAAGCCGAGGGGAGCACCGTGGCCATCCCCCATGTCGTGCGCGCCGCCCACGACGACATGAAGATCGTTCAACGCCGGCTGGAGAAAGCGGACACCGGCCAGGTGACGCAAGCGATCGAAGACGATATCATCGCTACTCTCGAAGACTTGATTGCCGCTCTGAAGAAAGCACAAAAAGATCTGAACGATCCTCCCCATCCTCATCCTCATCCTGAACCGCCGCCCAAATCCGACAAGAACAATGAGCCAAAACTGGTCGACCAACTGGCGGAACTGAAGGTCATCCGGGCAATGCAGGTGCGCGTCAATCGCCGAACGCGGATGTATTCGCAGTTTTACAACGGAGAACAAGCATCCGAACCGGACATCCGCAAAGAACTGGAGAACCTGGCCGTGTTGCAAAAAGGCGTTTACAAAGTGACCAACGACATTTATCGCGGCCGGAATAAGTGACAAGTTCGTAGCCGCAACCCGCGGTACTGCAGGCAGACTTTCAAATTTGCCAGCCGACACGGCGACCTGTTCGAAAAAATGTTCTCCTCCTCGTGCTGCACCAGAGACGCGGGGAGGAGAACGCTTTCGATTCGGCCGAATAGTCGGTTTC
The DNA here is from genome assembly GCA_026004675.1 of Gemmatales bacterium. Classification (GTDB taxonomy): domain Bacteria; phylum Planctomycetota; class Planctomycetia; order Gemmatales; family Gemmataceae; genus BPJP01. The sequence continues at coordinate 130,518 of BPJP01000007.1, read as the reverse complement.
GACACCCGTTCGCCATCTGTTTCTCGCCATTTTTCGAATTTGTTGAAACAATCGCTCCATCCGCAGGGTAGGGCGACCAGAGGGGGATGGTGTCTCATCCTCGATACCGTCTTCCCGACAGTTTTCCTTGAGGCGAAAAACAAGGAGATCCGCCGTGGATTCGATGCGAAAGCGGCAATTGGTGGCCGTTGTGCTTCTACTTGCGTTCATTGGCAGCGTTGCGGCTTACTTCGTTTTCCGCCCGGAAGACCGTCTGTCGAAGGCGAAGGAGACAGGCAAAAAGCTGACCGAAGCAGTCAAGGAAAAACTCGCCTCCGGCAACCTTGCCGATCTTGGCGACGAAAGCAAGATGCGCGAGATGGGGATGGAACTTCGCGATCTGGCGAAAGACCTCTCTCCCGATGAACAAGCCGAGTTGTTCGCGTCGATGGCGAAAAACATGGTAGCGCTTTACGATGCCTTTCAGATGCTTCCCAAGTCGATGCAGAACCAGATTCTGGACAAATTCATCCTGGATATGGACAAGCGCCGCCAACAATGGGAGCAGCGACAGGCCAATCGCAACCCGGGTGGTGTCTCTGGATCGGCTTCCCTGCAAGGACAAGGATCGGATCCGAACCGGGACGAAATGCGTCGCCGCTTCCGCGACCCGGAGAAAATCGAGCGGTTTTTCAAAGTGTTTTTGAACCACACAACGCCGGAGGATCGATACAAGTTGATGCAAGCGCGTGAAATGTTTCGCAAACGCCGGGAAGAGCTTGGTTTGCCTCCTCCGCGTCGAGGTTCGCCATGAGCGAACCGATCTCGTTATCGTAAGAAACAAGCCGCATCCGCTGGCCCGCTAGCGTGCACTGCCCGCCGTCCCATTCCGCTAGCGGGCTTTTTTGTGCTTTCGCTGTCGTGAAGCCACTCGTTAATTGATCAGTTTTCGCAGCGTGGCGAGATGTCGCGGAACAGCCTCCTTGGGTTCTTCCGCTGCTTCGTATTCCAAGACCACATAGCCCCGGTAGCCGACGCCGCGCAGCATCTTGATCAACCGAGGCAAGTCGGCTGGTTCTTTCTTTTTGCCGGCTCTTTGGATTTCGGTCTTCAGCTGCACGCTGACGGCATAGGGCGCGATTTGCTCCAGTTCGGCATAGGGATCGGCACTGTGGAAATTGCCCGAGTCGAGATTGACCCCGAAGAAGTCGTGCTTCACTCCTTTTACGATTCGAAGCATTTGCTCAGCAGTGCTGGTAACGCCGCCATGGTTTTCCAAGGCGAGGATCACACCGAATTTCGCGGCGTAGTCGCAGGCTTCTTCGATGGCAGCAATGCAACGCTTGATGGCGGCGCTAGCGGTGTCCCCTTTCGGTACCGAACCGGCAAAGATGCGCAGCGTTTTGCCTCCCAGCCGGGCACAATGCTCGATCCAATTCTTGACATACTGTACTTGCTGTTGAAGGCGGTCGGTGTCCCGATGGCAAAAGTTGTTGCCCACCGCCGAACCACTGATATCCAGTCCCAGCCTGGTGCATTTAGCCTTCAGATGGGCCAGATATTCAGGTGAAGTCTTGGCGAAATAGTAAGCTGTCGGCTCGACCGCATCGAAACCGTGTTCGGCCGCCAATTCAATGAAGTCGTCGAGGTCCATGGCCGGCTTGGGTTTCTGTTGCAGGTTCAAATATTTTCGGTAGCTGTAGGCGGCGATACTGATTTTCAGCGGGGTCTTGCTGTTTCGCTGTATCGGCTCGATCGCGGAAGAGGTCCCGCTCACCAACCAGGCCGCACTGGCAGCACAACTCGATCGCAAAAACTCCCGGCGTGTTTCGTTCGGCATGGTGCAGTTCCTTTGGATGCGTGCAAAGGTCGAATTCCGCAAAAGTCTCTATGCTCGAGGCTAGGCACCGAATTTACCGAGCCTGCCGGCATGTGCCATGGCCAAGGTCATCAGATGTTTGGCCTCGAATTGTCCCAAGCCGCCAGACAAACAAGCCCTTTCCCCGAATTCCTCGACAGCGTCGGTGCGACAGGAAGACGCCAGCAACAACGTGGGTACCGGATGCCAGCTATGGCTGCGCAGTTTGCTTGGCGTGCTATGGTCGCCTGTCACGATCAAGACATCCGGCTTCAAAGCCCTGATGGTGGGGATCACGGCGTCCAGTTTTTCGATCATTTCCACCTTGGCGTCGAAGTTGCCGTCTTCGCCAGTGCTGTCAGTGTACTTGAAGTGAATAAAGAAAAAGTCATAGCGGTCCCACAGCCGTTCCAGAGTGTGCATCTGATCCTGCAACGTCGAGCCGGCGTCGGCGATGTCCATGCCCACGAGGCGGGCCAATCCCTTGTACATGGGATAGACGGCAATGGCCACAGCGCGAAGTCCATAAACTTCTTGTAAGGTGTCAATCTTCGGGTAACGAGAAAGACCTCGCAACGTGACCATATTCGTCGGTGCGTGGTCGTGCAGGATGCGGGCCGCCTGTTCGACGAATGCATTGACGGCATTGGCTGTCCTTTGCGAAGCTTCGTCTTCACCTTTAGCCGGCAAAGGCTTGACGCCGGTTTGCTGGGGGTCTGTGTCGTTGACGGCATCGCCGAGGTTTTCGCCAGTAAAGACGACGACCAGCCGGTGTTCGCGTACCGGTTCGACGAGAATCTCGACACCGGGAACGCGAATTTGCTGCAACAGCTGGCACATTTCAGCGCAGCGTTCGGTGGTGGGACGGCCGGCGCGACGATCCGTGATCAGGCCGTTGCGATCGACGGTGCAGAAATTACCTCGGGCGGCGACGGAATTCGGCCCGACTTCGATGCCGATGCCGAGCGCTTCGAGAATGCCCCTGCCGATACGGTGCTCGAGAGGGTCGAACCCAAAGAGACCCAGATGTCCTGGCCCGCTGCCGGGAGTGATTCCCGGAAGCACGGGGATACTCAAACCGCAAACCCCCTCACGAGCGCACTGATCGAGATGGGGAGTGTTGGCGGTTTCCAGCTCCGTTTTACCTCCCGGCTCCAAAGGCAGGCCTCCGAGTCCGTCGGCAACGAGCAAGACGATCTTACTCTGTGAAGGCTGGCGGAGTTCTCGAACCAATTCGTGCAGATTGTTCATACAGGGAGTTTACCCACGCAAACGTTCTGAGTACAGTATTCGGAAATCCATCGGCCGGGATTTCGCCCCGGCACAGACTGTCATATTGAGCGAAAGGCGCCATGCAACTACCCGACGAATCGATTGTTTACGAATACCAGTCATTGTTGGCGCCGCAGATGGAGGAATGGACGCCGGCTGCGGAACTGCGTTCAAGGCATTTTCTCTCTCCCGACAAACTGCGCGATTTGCTACCGCAGCTGCAAACGGTGCGCAGCCAGATTGCCGCCGAGCGGGAATTGACCGACATCCCACCCGAGTTGCAACCGCTGGAAGCAGGCTTTATCGACTTGCCGCAACAGCTACTCGACGCACACCGACGCAAAGGAGAGGCGAGCGAATTAGGCCGCATTCTAACTGTCGCTTCGCGACTCAAAGCGGAAACCGATCGTATCGTAATTCTGGGAGTTGGGGGGTCGTATTTGGGGCCGCGCGTTCTTTTCGACTCGCTATGCAATACCTATCACAATGAGTTGTCTTCCGACGCCCGGATGGGAGTGCCAAGAATCTATTTTTCTGGCAATAACTTCGACAATGACGCATTGCAGGATTTGCTCGATCTCTTGCAAACGACATGCGTCGATCCGGAGGCCGGCCGGGAAGAACGGTGGGGCGTCATCGTCATCAGCAAATCAGGGGAGACGCTGGAAACGGCGACAACGTATCGGGCTTTCCGTCGCGAAGCCGCCGAGTATTACGGAAGCAGTTCGGAGCTGTTGCGTCAAGTGATCGTGCCGATCACGTCGCAGACGGGGAAACTCCGCGAGTTGTCGCGTGCCGATGGCTATACGGACGAAGACATTTTCACGATTCCCGACAACGTGGGCGGTCGTTTTTCTGTTTTGACTGCCGTCGGGCTGCTTCCCGCTGCGGTAATGGGGCTGGACATTCGCGCTTTGTTGCTGGGCGCCGCCGCCATGACGCGACGTTTTCTTGAGGAACCGTACGAACGCAATCCGGTTTTGCAATTCGCCGCCGTCAACTACCTGATGAGCGAACAATATGGCAAACCCATTCGCGTGATGGCCGTCTGGTCGAAAAAGCTGGAAAGTCTCGGCATGTGGTATGACCAGCTTTTGGCGGAAAGTCTTGGTAAACAAGGACGCGGCGCTACCCCGTTGACGGTAGTATGCACCCGTGATCTACATGCGCGCGGCCAGCAATTTCAGGAAGGCCAGAGGGATAAGATCATCAATAATGTCGTCGTCAAAACCCAGAAAACCCCGGCCATTACGATCGGCATGGCCGACCATAACGAAGACGACCTCAATTCTCTCTCCCGCAAAGGTATGCCGGATTTGCTGGACGCCGCCTGGCGGGGCATGAACCTGGCCTATTTCGATGCAGCACGGCCTACCGCCAACCTCATCCTGCCCAGCCTGTCCGAACATGTCATGGGACAACTGTTCCAGATGCTCATGCTCGCTACGGTCGTCGAAGGCCGACTGATGGGGATCAACCCCTATGGTCAGCCAGGAGTCGAAGCTTACAAACGAAATATGCGAGCGTTTTTGCGGTCCACGAATTCGTCTTCCCAGTCGCCGATGTAAGAAACGGTGAGCGCTCCCAACATTGCCGATTCGCTAGTTCTTCAAGCCCAGCGGCGGCCGGTATCACCGGCACTCTATGTTCCGAAAACACGTCGACCTCGACGGCTGGCCGACTACGCCTGTTACAGCTTCCGCGAACTCAACAACATTTGCGATCAGTTCGCCCACGCCCTGACAGATGTCGGCGTCCAAGCGGGCATGCGTACTGTTTTAATGGTCAAGCCGGGACTGGAGTTTTTTGCCTTGACTTTCGCCCTTTTCAAAATCGGCGCAGTACCAGTCTTCATCGATCCGGGCATGGGGATTCGCTCCTTGGGTCGGTGTCTGGCGGAAGTCGAGCCGTCTGCCTTCGTCGGCATCGCCAAGGCACAGCTGGCCCGGATCCTGTTTGGCTGGGCAAAAAAATCGCTCCGGCTGGTCGTGACAGTTGGTCGGCGATGGGGATGGGGAGGTTTCAGCCTGGCCAGCCTTTGTCGCCGTCATAATCGTTGTTGCCCTTTTCCTTCGTTTCGACCCGACGACGAAACGCCTGCTGCCATCCTGTTTACGTCCGGCAGCACAGGGCCGCCGAAAGGCGCGGTTTACACACACCCGATTTTCGTGGCACAGGTCGAGTTGTTAAAACAGACCTTTCAAATCGCCGAAGGCGAAATCGATGTCACGACTTTTCCTCTTTTCGCGCTGTTTGCCCCAGCTTTGGGCATGACCGGCGTCGTTCCCGTCATGGATGCCACCCGTCCGGGGAGGGTCGATCCGCGAAACATCATCACACCGATTCAGGTATTCGGCGCCAATAACCTTTTTGGTTCGCCTGCTCTGCTGCGCCGCGTTGGCGAGTTCGGCGTGCGGCACCACATTCGTTTGCCGACGTTGAAGCGAGTCTTGTCGGCAGGCGCTCCCGTGCCAGTAGAAGTTCTCGAGACGTTTCAACAACTGCTCGCCGATCGAGTGCCGATTTTTACGCCCTATGGTGCCACGGAAGCGCTGCCTGTTTGTGTCATCAGCAGCAATGAAGTTCTGAACGAAACGAGGTACGGTACAGAAAAAGGCGCTGGAACATGCGTCGGGAAACCGATCTCCGCCAATCGAGTCGGTGTTATCCGCATCGACGATGGACCGATCGCGTGCTGGTCGGACGAGTTGTTGCAACCAGCGGGCGAAATCGGCGAGATCGTTGTTCAGGGGCCAATCGTGTCACGCCATTACTTCGGCCAACCGGAGGCCGAGACTCTGGCAAAGATCCCCGATCCCGCAAGCGGTTCGTTCTATCACCGGATGGGGGACGTAGGATATTTCGACAACCAGGGCCGCCTTTGGTTTTGTGGTCGAAAATCGCAGCGTGTTATAACCGAAAACGGAGTCCTTTTCACAGCCGCCTGCGAAGGAATTTTCAACACCCATCCCCAAGTACGCCGAAGCGCTCTGGTTGGAATTGGCCAACGCTTTGCCCAGAAGCCTGTTCTATGTGTAGAGCCGGAGAAAAGCGGCTGGCGCCATCTCGAACAGCTAAAGCGGGAACTGTTGGAGTTGGCTCGCCGCCACCCGCCGGCGGATGCGATCCAGGAAATATGTTTTTTCTCGGAATTTCCGGTCGATATCAGGCATAATTCGAAAATCTTTCGGGAAAAATTAGCCGACCTGGTTCAGCGTCGCCTGACGTAAGCCAATAGGGCCAAAAGGATTGACACAATTTCCGGGAAAAGCCCCGGTTTTTGCGGGCATTTTCTTGACCCGCCAGCGCAGGCCAATTAGGATCAACAAATGAGTTCGGTGCCCCGAATTTCGATGGAGGATGCACATCATGCAAAAATATGTTCCGTTCTATTTATGGGGGATGGCGCCTCTATTCGGGTTGGTGATGTCGCCCCAGCTCTTGCTGGCTCAAGTCGTTAAACCGCAAGAGGTCAAATTCGAGACCATCGACAAAGTCATGATCAAAGGGAGTTTTTATCCCGCGACACGGGGCAAGTCCCCTGTGGTGATGATCCTGCACGAGTTCGGCGGCAATCGCAAAGAAGCGGAGTGGGACCTGCTGGCTCGCGACATCCAGCAACAATGCGGTTTTGCCGTATTGACCTTCGATTTTCGCGGCCATGGCGACAGCACTACTGTCGATCCCACCATCTTCTGGAACGTCGCGTCGAACGTTGCCACGTTTCGCCCCAATCAGACTCGCGACAAAATCACGTACAAGGACATTCCCGGCAAAGGCTATTATCCGATGCTCATCAATGATATCGCTGCCGCGAAACAATTCCTCGACCAACAAAATGACGCTGGTAATTGCAATGTTTCCAATCTCGTCATCATCGGTTCCAAGGAATCGGCCGCTCTGGGATCGCTGTTCATCGCCAAGGCATGGACAATGATCAATTTCGTACCCAATCCGTTCGGCATCGGAGCTATCCAAAGCCAGAAACGCCCCTGGGTGGGGCAAGATTGCAAATGCGCGGTCTGGTTGTCGATGCCGGACGATCTGATGAACATCAAGGTAAGTTCCTGGCTGCGAATGGATCAGGTGCGCGATCGAGTCCCCATGGCGTTCTTCTACGGCAAGTCAGACATCACCGCTGCCAAGGGAGCGCAAGAAGCGATGCGCTGGCTGAAAAACAATCCATTAACTCGTGAACGCGCTGTACCTTCCAAACTCAGTGGCAAGGCCCTGTTGACAAACAAACAGACACGCGAAGAAATCTGCACCTACATCAGCAAAGTCATCGAAAAACAAGGAAACGACGCCTGGCTCGAACGGAAGAACGAATTCCCTCTTCAATGGTATTCGGTCAAGCAGTATTATCCCCGCGTCCCATAATTGATAACCAGCTTGCGCAAATGGTTTTGGCCCATTCCCGTTTCGACTTCGGGAATGGGCTTTTTAGTGTTCGAGAATCACTCGATAAACGGACTTGCGTCCTACCACGATCTCGGCATCGAAACTCGACCCGAGCACCAGGGGGAAAGGTGATCGCAAAATCGGCGCGACCACAAAAAATCGCCTCTTGCCAGGTTCGCACTCCTCTCCCAATGGTTCGAGCTGTTCCACCTTCGCTTCCGCTTCACCATAGACGCGATGATTGAACATTCGGCTGCGCAAGCGGACACGCTGCTCCGGGTGGATAGCGCCGAAGTGCCTTTCTTCCACTTCGAGCCGAGCGATGGCACCGATTACTTGATGGTTGATCCGGTCCACTGGCACGATCGTCGCAACTGCGCCGCCCGCATCGACCGCCTGTCCCATCTGACGCTTGACTTTCACCGTCACCCAGCATGGCGCTGACTCGGGTACCAGCAACACTTTCGGCTCTTTATTTCCAGCCAGGCTGGATACTTCTGCCAGAACCTGTCCCGGCCACAAGATGTCTCCCACTGACAGACGGTGAAAATGGCATGTATTCGGATCGATTCGTCGTCCGTCTTCCACTTGATAGGCGTGAATGGCAAGCCCTTTGCCGCGGTGGGCCTCAGCGATGCCATTCCCTTGGCTGTCAACGCGAAAACGCTCCTTTTGGCCAGACGACGCTTGAGCAAGTTCGCCCTCGTACCAACCAGGTTGAACCAGACCGGCAACCGGCGTACGGATATCCTGCATATCCCTCGCCGTAATCGTTCCTCGAGCAGGCGCGACGACTTCCAGCTGGACGCCGAAAAGGATGCCTCCCATACAGGCGAAGAGCGTGCCGAACGACACACTGGTCACAAGAAGGTAATAACTGCGTCCGGGGGGCGTGGCTGGCAGCGACATCTTCCCATCCTCGCCAACGAGTGGCGAACACCGGTGAGGTTGCAAACTGTCTCAGTCAATATAGCGATTTACCAGAAGGCAAGTGATGGGATGGAAACCCGGTGTGACGAAAATCTCTAACACTCGCCTCAATTAGAGCAAATAGGCGTAGTTGAGCAATCGGTCGTTCAGCTCCGCGGCGGCGGCTTGCATCTTCTCCGGCTCGCCCGAACCCAGGGCCAGGCGGACTCGCCGGCACAGCTCCTCCAACTCTCGTTTGTCCTCGGCATTGTCCAGCTTCGGCAGCACATCCTGTTCCGTTTTTTGCAGCACTTCGATCGCCTCTTGATATTCCGGTGTCTGTTCCAGGGCCTTCGAACGGTTGACCAATTCCTCGTTGATCCGCTTCATCCTGGCGACCTGCTGAGCGTCGAGGTGATCTTCACCAGCGTGCTGTATTGAAAAGCGTTTCTTGTGATTGGCTTTCGGATCGTGAATCTGGACTGTAAGGATGCCATCGTCGCCGTATTCGTAAGTGACGTGCAAGGCGGCATCGCGTTGCGGCCGGGGCGGATCGAACTCCCACGGAATCTCCGCCAGCTTGACGTTGTCGGGATGATCCGGTTCGTCGTAGACGTCTCCCTCGTACACGCTGATGATGACTTTTTCGGCGGGGTCAGCAACGGGGTAATACGTTTTGGTAAACGAACAAGGAATATCGGAGCCGCGCTTGATGATCGGATCGAGGTAAACTTGGCGTTTTTCGTTCACTGGATTGGCACTGAGGGAATGCTCCAGCTTGACGCTATAGGCGTAGTGGTCCAAACCTGGAGCGCCCTGGAGGATGGCCGACACGATGGCCGCCCCTTGAGCCACGCAAGTCATGGGATCGACCTGGTTGAAAGGCTCGGGTTCGCGGCCAGCCATTTTTTCCATGACATAGCGGCGAATGAGGGGGATTTTACTCGAGCCGCCCACGAGCAGCACCCGGTCGATATCTTTGGGCCGTAGCTGGCAACGCTGCATGGCTTCGTCGATCGCCGTTCCCGCTTTGATGATCAATGGCATGATGGCGCGTTCGAAAGTTGGGCGGTCGATCTCGTCCTCGAGGCTCAGATGCCGTTCCGGCACCAGTTCCGCCTTGCGAACGACCGTTTCGTCGTGTGTCGACAAGTCGATCTTGGCTTGCTCGACAGCCATCAAAAACGGTTGGCGATAAGGCGAGTTGAGGATGTCGTAGCCGGTCTTCTTCTGAAAGCGCTCCGCCAGAAGCTCCGCCAGAGCCAGGTCGATGTCGTCGCCTCCCAGTTTGCCGATCCCCTTGCTGCTGATTTCTTCAAAAATGCCATGGTGAATCCGCAGGACAGTTACGTCGAGAGTGCCGCCGCCAAAATCGAAGACCAGAACGTTCTGATCCTGGTCGGCGTTCAATCCATAGCAGATGGCAGCGGCAGTCGGCTCGTTGATCAGCGTCAGTATCTGCATTCCCGCTGCGCTGGCACATAGCTTGGTCGCATAGCGGGCCAGGCCTTTCGAGTTTGCCGGGATCGTTACCACTGCTTTGGTGATCGGTTCTCGGAGCCGTTCTTCGGCATCTTTTTTCAACATGCTGAACAACATGACGGCGATTTGCTCGGTGCGCAGGCTTTGCCCGACCAGAGGCACTCGTTCCGGCGTTCCCAGTATCCGCTTGATCGAGCGAATCGACCGCTGTTCGGAAAAATTTTCCTTGGCTTCTTGACCGAATGACAAGCTGCCGTCACGACGCAGCGTCACCACCGATGGCGTCCACAATTGCCCCTCGTGATTGGGAACTACTTCCGCTTTGCCGAACTGAAAATTGGCGACGACGCAGTTGCTCGTCCCGAAGTCGATTCCGATGTAGGCCATGGTCCACTGTATTCACAGCATTCGATCGATTTCATTGAATCGAGAGGCAAATGCTACTTTGCCTGCTCCACCGAATTGGTCAACGTGCCGATCCCGGTGATCGTGATGGCGACAATGTCCCCGGCAGACAGAGTAAAGTCATCGGGGGGCACGATGCCCGTTCCTGTCAAAAGGATAACGCCGTCGGGAAACTCGTTGTCCCGCGCCAACCAACTCACTAGCTCGTCGCAACGGCGGGCCATCTCCTTCAGGCCCGTCTCTCCTGCAAAGACCTCCTTACCTTGCCGTTCGATAGTCATTTCGATGCGAACCTCGTCGAGCGGCGGCATGGCGCTGGCGAGAGTAATGACCGGGCCAACGGCGCAACTATTTTTGTAAACCTTGGCTTGCGGCAAATAAAGAGGGTTTTCCCCTTCGATGTCGCGAGAACTCATGTCGTTGCCGATCGTGTAGCCAACGATCCGCAGATCGGGGCTGACGACCAAAGCGAATTCCGGCTCTGGGACGCTCCACGAACTATCGCGGCGAATGCGAACGGGATGGTTCGGCCCGACGGCCCGTTGTGCGGTCGCTTTGAAAAACAACTCGGGCCGTTCCGCGGAATAGACGAGATCATAAAAACGGGCAGCCCCTTCCGATTCCCGTTCGCGGGCTTGCTGGCTGCGTTTGTAAGTCACACCTGCCGCCCAAATTTCCTGGTGATCGACTGGTGCCAGTAGCGTCGCCTCGCACACTGGTACGGTAACGTGCCCAGCCAGTTGGCGGGCGGTTTGCTCCGGGTCTGTTGCATGCAAGACGGCGCTTAGGCTGTCGATACCGGCGGCTTGCTTCCAATCAAACAGCCTGATGACGTCATGTTCCAGAATGCCGGCAGCGATCTGGCCGTCTGTTTGCATTACTTTGGCAAATTGCATTTATCTACTTCCTTTCGTCTAGTTCTTTGGGCCGCCAAATTTGCACCAGTTTGCCGGGTGTGTTGGCATCGAGTTCGCTCCACGAATCGATCGGCAAAGCGACGTGTGCTAAAGCGGCGGTGGGCAGCCTCTCGTGTTGCCCGGTCAGCAACTCGAGGAATTCTTCGAGTCCGGGATTGTGACCGACGATCATGGCCCTCTTGACGTCGTCGGGGAGGGCTTGCAGCATTCTCAGCCACGATGTCAGCGACCCGAAATAAAGCTCCTTATTCAATTCGATAACGCCATCGAAATCGAACTTCTTGACGACCATTTCAGCCGTCGTTCGGGCACGCCTCGCCGGAGAGCTGATCAAAGCGTCGGGGATGAGATTTCGATCGCGAATCAACTTTCCCATCCGTGGCGCGTCCCGTTGGCCGCGCTTGTTCAATGGACGATCGTGGTCGTCGAGGTCCGGGTCCTTCCAGCTCGACTTGGCATGACGCATTATGAGCAGCTCTTTCATCGCGGACGTTCCGAAGCGGACAACTTTTTGTCGAACCTGCTCTCGGCGAGAGATAGTATACGATCGTTATCCCTTTGACGCACGAACTACCAGCTCGACCAGCACTCACGGAAGCATCGGGGAAAGAAGTGCGGAAACTTGCGAAGATCGCGTTTAAGTGCCTATTCTATCTCCATGCGGAAGCAAGATCAGTTCCTTGAAGTCATCGATCGCGATGAAGCGGAGCGGCGGTTTCAGGCCGTCCTCGATCTAAGCCCTTTGCCTGCCGAAGATATCCCGTTGCAGACGGCGCTGGGCCGGGTTCTTGCTGAGAACATCACGGCTCCTGTCGACGTTCCAGGTTTCGACCGGGCGAACGTCGATGGTTTCGCCGTACGCGCCGAGGACACCTACGGCGCCAGCGACACGTCGTTTGTCGTTCTGCGGATGAACGGCGAAATGATTACGCCTGGAATGCAACCTGTGGAAACGGTCGAACCTGGCAGTGCTACCTTCATCGCCACGGGTGGTGTCGTGCCGCGTGGCGCTGATGCTGTCGTGATGGTCGAATTCACAGACGTCGAAAGAGACCGAGTTATTGTTCGCCGAGCGGTCGCGCCGGGGGCGAACATCTCCTTCGCCGGCACGGACATTGGCCGGGGGGAGACCGTCTTGTGGCGACATACATTGTTAACCTCACGCGAAACGGGTGTGCTGGCGGCAATTGGTATCGATCGCGTTTCCGTAGTGCGAAAACCACGGGTCGCTATCTTTTCAACCGGGGATGAGCTGATCCCGCCAGGCACTCCCATGACGCCAGGCATGGTCTATGACAGCAACGCGGTCATCCTGGCCGACGCCGTCCGCGAATTGGGAGCGGAACCAATCCTCGGCGGCATTTTACCCGATGATCCCGACACCCTGGAAAGCAACTTGCGCCAGCACCTGGATGTGGATGTGGTGCTCCTGTCGGGAGGGACGTCGAAAGGAGCCGGTGATATTTCTTATCGGGTCGTAAGCAAGTTGGGACAGCCGGGTATCGTCGCACATGGCATCGCGCTCAAGCCGGGAAAACCGCTTTGTCTGGCCGCGGTGAATCGCCCTGGGCATCGGCCTCTCCCCATTGTAATTCTGCCTGGTTTTCCGACCTCAGCCATTTTCACGTTTCAGGAATTCGTCGCCCCCATCATCCGTCGGCTAGGGGGAAGACATGCGGAAGCCCGGGAGGTTGTTTCGGCCCGGCTGCCTCTGCGTCTCAATTCGGAACGCGGACGAACGGAGTATGTGCTTGTCGGCCTGGTCGAAAGCCCAGCCGCAGCGGTCGGGGAACCTCGCTACGTAGCTTTTCCGATGGGGAAAGGCTCAGGGTCGGTTACGACCTTTAGCCGAGCCGATGGGTTCGTGGTCGTTCCCCGATTCCGCGAGTATGTGGACGAAGATGATGTCGTGGCCGTGCACCTGCTGGGCCGCGGTTTGGAACCCGCCGATCTTGTGGTCATCGGCAGCCATTGTATCGGTCTGGATTTCTTGCTTGGCAAAATTCAGGAACAAGGATTTCGCATTCGCTTCCTGGCCGTGGGAAGCAGCGGCGGATTGCAGGCAGCCAAGCGGGGCGAGTGCGATCTGGCGGGAATTCATTTGCTCGATCCGGAATCCAATACTTATAACCGGCCATTTGTCAGCGAGGAATTGGAGTGGATACCCGGCTATGGCCGACTTCAAGGAATTGTGTTTCGACCCAATGATCAGCGGTTCGTCGGCAAGTCGCTCGACGCGCTGCTCGCCGATGTGGTGACACTGCCGGACTGCATCATGGTGAATCGGAATCGAGGCAGCGGCACGCGAGTTTTGATCGATCGACTGCTGGGAGACAAACGGCCTCGGGGCTATTTAACGGAGGCACGATCGCATAACGCGGTGGCTGCCGCCGTGGCTCAACAAAGGGCTGACTGGGGCGTGGCCATTTCTATTGTCGCCCAGCAAGCGGGACTTGGTTTTCTTCCGGTCCAGGAAGAACACTATGATTTCGTCTGCCCCAAAGCGCGCCGCCATCGACCAGCCGTCGTCGCTTTTTGCGACTTGCTTGGTGAGCCGGAGGTCCAAGAACATCTGAAAGCATTGGGCATGATGCTGCCGTGAAGAAGGGACATGACCGCCGGAAGGTAGACGTTTTTGGCGGTTCGCTAACCATGTGGCTCTCTATGCTGCTATAATGGTAATCCATCTGGCGCCATCTGAGCGGCCGTCGAAGCAACCGAACCCAGGCAATTCAAACGATGGTTGATCCGGATTTCCAAAATCTTTTGGCAGAAGTGGACTGGGAATGTCGGCGCCGTTCGATCCCGATGATCGGTCCGCACAAAGCACGCAAACTCGCCGAATGGATCGGCGAAGCTCGGCCGAACCTGGTCGTCGAAGTCGGAACGGCGATCGGCTATTCGGGGCTGTGGATCGCGGACACGTTGCGCCGCTTGTCACAAGGTCGGCTCATCACCCTCGAACAGGATGAGCAACGTGCGCTCGAAGCGCAACGCTATTTCGAACGCGCTGGTTTGGCCGATCGGATCACGATCATGGTTGGAGATGCCCGAGAAAAAATCGCTTTGGTTCGTGGGCCGATCGATGTCCTTTTTCTGGACGGCGGGTTCGCCAACTACTATCCTTGTTTCGAGCGTGCCCGGCCACAGTTAGCGAATGGCGCGTGGTTGATCGCCGACAATGTCGCTATCGGTGCCGCTGAAATGAGCGATTACCTTGACTGGGTGCGCCGACACTGTCCTAGCCGAACGGAATGGTTCGACACGGACCTTCAGTGGGTGCAGCGCGACGCGATGGAAGTATCGATCTATCAAACACGGACAGGGGCATAACCCTGCAACGATTGAATTTCCATGGAAAAACCTGATCATCGAACGTTGACGACTCAGCTGGCCAGCGACCTTGGCTGGCTCGAGGACCATTGCCGAAAATCACCGCAATTGGCAGCTCATTCGAGCGAACTTCACCTGGCAGCGGCACTGGTACGCAACGTGATCGGTCCGTTCCTCGATGGCCAGCCAGCGATCCCATTACACATCGCGGTGGTCGGTGGTGCCGGCACCGGCAAGAGCACGGTGTCCAACATGCTCACGGGCGCTCCCTCGGCAGAGGCCAACCCGCAAGCCGGCTTCACCCGCCATCCCATTGCCTATGTCGCTCCAAATACTGCCGCCACGTGGACCGGACACGTTGGATTTCTCGGCAAACTGCAGCGACTTGCCAACCCCGGACCCTCCAGTCTCGATGCCGACGTCTACCAGATTCGCACTGTCACCCACGAGCCGAAAATCGTTAGTCTGTTGCAGCGGTTCGTCATCTGGGATTGCCCCGACATGACGACCTGGGCGGCTAGTGGCTATGTGCCCCGTTTGCTCGAAGCAGCCGCCTTGGCAGATGTCATCGTTTATGTCGCTTCCGATGAACGCTACAACGACGAGATTCCGACGCAGTTCTTGCACATGCTCTTAAGGGCTGGCAAGCCGGTCGTTTGCTGCCTGACCAAAATGCGTGAAGCAGATGCGCCTGCCTTCCTGGCTCATTTTCAAAAAGAAGTGCTGAGCAAAATGCCAGGCGGCGCTGTCTGTGTCGCCATCCCCAACTTGAAGCCGGAACAGCTCGCGGATCCAGCACGTTTGGCTGACAAGTATCGCATCCCTCTGGTCAACCAGATCAACGTTCTGGGAGACCCTCCCCAGAAAGCACGCATCCGAACGGTTCGGGCTGCAGCCAATTATCTGGCGACTTCGCAGGAAAAACTTCTCAGTGTCGCCAAACGCGACATCGACGCGCTCGAGAGCTGGAGATCACTGGTCAAAGCCGGGCAGCAGGAATTCGACGATCGCTATCGCCGGGAATATCTGGCTAGTGAAAAATATCAGCATTTCGACGAAGCCTTGATGCGTTTGATTGACATGCTGGAACTGCCAGGGGTGGGACGGCCTGTTGCAAACGCTTTGAACATCGTGAGGGCCCCTTATCGTTGGCTGAAGGGATTCGTCAGCAAAACGATGAAGCAACCGGAAGCACATGCCATGCCCGAACAGGCCGTGCTCGAAGGCGCTTTGGCCAGCTGGTTGGACATGCTGCAAAAGGAGGCGACTCAGCGAGCCAACTCTCACCCTCTTTGGGCTCATATCGAAAAAGGTTTTGCCGGCGGATTGGCCAACCAGGCGCGCGAACGCTTTCAGCAGGGAGTAAAAACGTTCCAGACCAGCATCGCCGAAGAAGTCAACCGAACGGCCCGGGCCATCTACGAAGACCTTGAAAAAAACCCTGTAGCCTTGAACACTTTGCGGGGCAGCAAATTCACTCTCGATGTCGCCGCCATTCTGGGCACGGTCGTCGCTGGCGGCATCAATTGGACCGACTTGATCCTTGTTCCTCTGGCCGCCTCCGTTACGCAGCAACTCGTCGAGGTGCTCGGCGCCCGCTACGTCGATCATCAGCGCGAACAGACCCGACTGAGACAACAAACCCTGGTGTCGCAACACCTTTCAGGACCGCTGGCTACCTGGCTGGCGCAGTGGCCCGCCACCGGTGGCTCTTCCTTCGAACGCCTGCAACTAGCCATAAAACGAATACCGTCCGCCGTGCAGCATCTGCAAACAGCAATCACTCAAGCGACGGCGGGCAAAGCGTAAGGCATCAGCAATCTGCATCTTGCTTCTTCCAGAGCCGGCGCCCAAGGGGGTACCGGCTCGAGAAGAAAGTGCGCTTGTGCTGGCGATCGGCTGGCTAACGGGAGTAATAGAATGAGAAGTTTCGTCCTTGAAAGCCGATCGAAAACCGGGGAACATCGTAATAGACAACCGGCGGCGGAGGATAGGCGGGTTGCACGACCGTACCATAATAGGGAACGGGCACAGGGTATTGGTAGACGACGCGCGGGTAAACAGGGACCGGTTGCACGACTCGGTAATAGGATCGGTAAGCGGGCGGATAGACGCGGCAGGGGCGGGGATCATGTGCCCATGCCGGGCTAACGGCCAGCACGAGCATGCTTGCGACCGTGATCCCAAGAACAAACGAGAACCGTTTCATTCTGTCCTCCTTTTTGGATCGAATCATCGGCAAAGATGCCTCTTCCCCAAGAAGAAACGGCCGAACAGACGCGACTTGCGCGTTTTTTGCACCTGGCTGGTCCCTGCTTCTTAGGACGCTATAGCCATGCGACGAGCAGGGTGAAGTTTTCCATCCAAAACAGCGCTGCCGAGGCCCTTGCCTTTTTGAAAATTCGTTGTCGCTCGATCGGCAGGATGTTAGTTTGGTGGGTAAGAATGTCACGCGGAGTGGGACGATGAAAGGCAACGAAGTGAATCTCGAGTATACGCGTCATATGACGCGCCGGCATTTTCTGCGCGACTGCCAATTAGGGATCGGCAGCATGGCGCTGGCGACACTGTTGCACAGGGACACGAAAGCGGGCATCGCAGACAAACCGCTCAATCCTCTGGCACCGAAAAGACCGCACTTTGACGCCCGCGCCAAGAGCGTCATTTTTCTGCACATGGCCGGCTCTCCGCCGCATCTCGATCTGTTCGATTACAAGCCGGAGCTTGTGAAACGAGACGGCGAACTGTGTCCGGATGAGTTTTACAAAGGGAAGCGGTTCGCATTCACCAGCGCCCGACCCAAGTTGTTGGGGACGCCTCAGAAGTTTTCCCAGCACGGCCAGTGTGGTGCCTGGGTGGCTGACATCCTGCCCAACATCGCCAAAGTCGTTGATGACATCACCTTCATCAAGTCGATGAATACGGATCAGTTCAACCATGCACCGGCGCAGATGTTCTTGTACACTGGTTCGCCTCGGATGGGTCGTCCGGCAATGGGAGCGTGGGTGACGTATGGACTCGGTTCGGAAAACGAAAATCTGCCGGGTTATGTCGTCCTGATTTCCGGTGGGACGAATCCGTCCGCGGGCAAGAGCGCCTGGGGCAGTGGCTTCCTGCCCACCGTCTACCAGGGGGTGCAGTGCCGATCGAAAGGCGATCCGGTTTTGTATCTTTCCAATCCCAAGGGCATGGATCGCGACGTTCGCCGCCTCAGTCTCGACGCCCTGCGCGATTTGAACGAGCTTCAAGCCAGGGAACTGGGCCATCCGGAGACGGTGACCCGAATTGCCCAATATGAACTGGCATACCGCATGCAAATCTCTGCCCCGGAAGTCATGGACGTGTCGCGTGAAACCAGGCAAACATTAGAAATGTATGGTGCCCAACCAGGAGATGGCAGCTTTGCCAGCAATTGTCTTTTGGCTCGGCGGCTCGTCGAGCAAGGAGTTCGTTTTGTGCAACTTTTCGACTGGGGCTGGGATTTTCACGGCACAAGCCCCAGCACCGGGATTGGTGACGGGCTGGCCAAGCGTTGCCAACTGATGGATCGTCCTGTGGCAGCGCTTCTTACCGACCTCAAAGCCCGAGGCTTGCTCGATGAAACGCTGGTCATTTGGAGCGGCGAATTCGGCCGCACCCCGTTCCGCGAAGGCCGAACGGCCAAGAGTAAAGTTCTGGGACGCGACCACTATCCCGATTGTTACACGATGTTTCTAGCCGGCGGCGGCATCAAAAGAGGTTTCACCTTTGGCGCTTCCGACGAGCTCGGCTTTACCGTTGCGGAAAACAAGGTCCACGTGCACGATCTCCAGGCGACAATCCTCCACCTGCTCGGCCTCGACCATGAAAAACTGACCTATCGCTACCAGGGACGCGATTTCCGTTTGACAGACGTCTTTGGCCACGTGGTTCATGACATTCTCGCCTGACAGGGAGAAAGCCTCAGATATTTCTACGGAGGTTGCCGTATGCGCTTTGGTTGGCCGATTCTCCTCACAGGTTTGCTTGCTGGCTGCACTCGTCAGCCTGCCGTGACTCAGGTCGAACAAAGTCACGAATCGGCAGCCGCGCGACAAAGCATTCGTGTCGAGAATGAGGCTTTGCTGACGAACGCAGCTGGGAACGTGGAAACAGCTTCGCTGCTGGCTAGCGCAGCTTCAGGCTTCGCCTCACCCTTTTACTGGTTGGCATTCCACACGGAGGCAGCCAACGTCCCCGATTTGCGGACGCGAAAAACCGGTATCGACTGGCCAACTTTTTTGGGCCCGCATCGGCAAAGCACGTCGCCGGAAACAGGCATCATCGCTCCCTGGCCCAAAAAAGGCTTGCGCATCGTCTGGCAAAGGGAGATCGGCACCGGTTACGGCATGCCCGTCATTTCCAAAGGTCGGCTGTTCCACTTCGACCGCGTCGACCGACGACGCCAACGGGCCATGTGGGGATTCGCTCAGTTTGGCGGCTTCTGCTCGCTGACGCCGCACTTTTGGCCCAACCTGGTCTATCTTTCGATCGATCCCTCCCAGCTCGTCGACACGGCTAGGTTGACTTGCCTGAAAAGCGAAACCGGCGAGTTCCTGTGGGATTTTCACTACCCGACTTTCTATGAAGACGACTACGGCTACAACAACGGACCGCGCTGTTCCCCTGTTGTCGATGGCGATCGAGTCTACATCTACGGCGTCGACGGAATGCTGGTCTGTCTCAATGCCGTCACCGGCAAAAAACTCTGGCAAATCGACACGGTCAAACGTTTCAACGTCGTGAAAAACTTCTTCGGGGTCGGCAGTACGCCGATCATCGAAGGGGATTTGCTCATCGCCCAGGTTGGCGGCTCTCCCAAAGGGGAGGTTCGCCGCCTCAACCAAAAGAGCAACCATACGGCCGTCGTGGCATTTGACAAATACACGGGCAAAGTAAAGTATGCCGTCGGTGACGACCTGGCCAGCTACTCGAGCCCGGTGATCGCGACGATCGGCAAAAAGCGCTGGTGCTTCGTTTTGGCACGTGGCGGGCTGATTGGCATGGAGCCTGCGACCGGCAAGATTCGTTTTCATTTTCCCTGGCGTGCGAAAATCTTTGAGAGCGTCAATGCCTCCTGTCCCGTGGTTGTTGGCGACCACGTCTTTATTTCGGAAACCTATGGCGCCGGCAGTGCCCTCTTGAAGATCGTCGGAGACAGCTACAAGGTGGTCTGGTCAGATGCGAACAATGGCTTCCGCAACAAGATTATGGAATGCCACTGGAATACGCCGATTTATCATGAAGGCTATTTGTACGGCTGCAGTGGGCGACATTCCCACAACGCCGTCTTGCGCTGCATCGAGCTGGCCACCGGGAAAATCATGTGGTCAGAGCCGAACTTGACGCGAAGTTCCCTGCTGAAAGTCGACGGCCATTTTGTCTGCATGAGCGAAAACGGCCATCTTCGCCTTCTCAAGATCAATCCGAAGAAATACGAGGAAGTGTCTCATCTGGTTCTGCGCCGCGAGACCCCCGATTCTTCCGATGATGAAGGCGACCTGTTGCTTCGTCCCCCCTGCTGGGAAGCACCCATTCTTGCTCATGGCTTGCTCTACGTTCGCGGAGCCGATCGGCTCGTTTGTCTTGAACTGATTCCCCAACGCTGATGCCATCGACTCGCGAATCAGCGTCGGACGAAGGTCAAGGGGGGACATGGAGTCCGAATAGCGCACAGGCTGCGGCTTCTCCGACCGTGGATCCGGCAAGACAGCCACCTTTCAAAAAGGCGGCAGAGCTTGACCATCGGAAATATGCCCCAGCAGTCTGAATGTCGTGCGATCGATATTGTAACCGATGGACCGGACAGAACCATCCGCGAAAGTTGCATTGATTCCGCCAAGGTGGGATGAACCGAACTGCCCTGGACCAACAATACTTCCAGGAATGTAGATATCAGGCGGTGGACTGGCGCCCTTCGTATCTCTGATCGGAGGAGCCAGTGTCGTCCGAATGGTGTCATGGTTCCAACCGGCCGTGTAGCCTTCGTTATCCCGATCGTGCCAGCGACCCATATACGGCAGATGCATGTGCTTGTCGCCCAGCAAAAGCGTGTTGGAGGACCCGTCCAAAATATCATTGATTCGTAATACTTGAAGTCGCCGTAAAACACCGGTGCCTTCCGAGTTGCTTGCGGCATAGTCGGACATGGCCGTCCGGACGGGAGGAGGCAGGCTCCTGTTGGTCAAAAAATTGGGCGGGAACCACCCGGTTTCAACGACTCCGGGACTGCGGCGCGAGGGACAGAAAAAGACCGGAACCGGCGCGCCCACCGCGTTGCGACGGCACTCGGTTATCGTCGATGCTCCTCCACCGCGCCAAACGTTTTCAGCTTCGATAAATGGCAGGATTTGAAATCCCCAGCCTGCCGCTTGTGCCTCCCCGACAGCCGGCGCGCCAGGTGTCAAGTAGGTTGGAGGCTGGTTCGGGCTTTCTCCCCCAGACGGGAAAAAGCCGTGGGCATCGTGATGAGAATGAAAGGCGAGACCAAGCTGCTTCAGATTATTAACGCACTTGATTCGAGCGGCAGCCTCACGGGCTTTTTGCACTGCTGGCAAAAGGAGTCCAATCAACGCCCCTATGATTGCGATAACCACAAGCAATTCGATCAGTGTGAACCCGCGACGGTTTGTCATAGTCTCCCCTCTTTTGCTCAACACGAAACTCGATTTCACTAGTGCCTGGCTTGCATTTGCTCGTCGATTCTCCTCTCACAAATCATTAGCGAGACAGAGGGCTGCTAGGGGACACGGTGTTTGAGAAGCTGAAAGCCTGCATCCGCACCATGGAGGCGGCTTCTTTCGACGAGACTTCTCGCGTGTCGTTCGTTCCTGGTTTCGATGAGGGAGCGTGGCGAGGTTTGTGACGATTGTCATTTCTTGGCTGTTTCGTCGTCGACCAGGGAGTTCGAATCGCCAGGTGCTTCCCTTTTTTTGATGACGCCATGGTTGCCCTTGCCGCTCAGATCGGTGACGCGGTTTCCTTCGACGTGAGACGGATCATACAAGAGCAGGGTTGCGTCATCCTTTTCGAAGGTGGTGGAAGGCGTAAATGCGTCGTGGTAACGCTCGCCTCGCGAAATGCGGATCGTGTACATCTTGCCGACAAAGAAATGGTTGGAAGGATTGTCCCGGCCAGCATGTCCGATCACGAAGGGCGTATCGGGCGAGTTCCCGGTGGCGAGACCGCGTGCGACGGGTCGTCCGTTCAGAAACAAGACCGATTTCTCGGAACCAAAAACTCCTGCCACGTGGGACCAGGTGCCAACGGGTATTCTTGTGTTCGATACCACCCAGCGGGAGCCGTTTTCAGGCAGGAGTTGGGCAATGAACATTGGTTCGGCCGACCAGTCGATGTAATCGAAACCCGGATACCACATGCCGATACTGATGCCGGATTTTTCGGGGATATCGCTGCCGATGAAGTAACGCATTTCCCTGCCAGGTCCAGGAACTTCGGGTTTGACCCAGGCTTCGAGGGTGACGGGAGCGAACCGGTCCACTGGGGTGATGATTTGTGTTCGGCCATCGAAGCGAAAAAACGGGATGCAGGTCGATGTTGGGAGGGGAAGACTGCCTGTCGGTGAGGCCAGAAACGCGCCATGGTTGGTAGATGATCAAAAAAAGCAGGAGGAGAGCGCAGCCGCTGACGCAGGCAGCGAGGCGGCGCAGCCACTTCGCCGTACTGACGAAACGGCGTTTTCGGTTTCGAAGAGATGCGGTTGCCAACCGCTCGACGAACTCTTTGCAGCTGGCCCAGCGTTGTTGGGGGTTCTTTGCCAAGGCACGGGCGACAATCGATCGTTCCTCCGCTGGCAGCATCGTCAGGTTGGGAGCGCGGTGCAGGTGCCCGGCGACGATTTGTGCGGGCGTGCCGATAAAAGGCAATCTTCCGCCTCGCATTTGGCAGTAGGTGACGGCGAGGCAATACTGATCCGAATGCCGCGTCGTCTTGCCATCGAAGAATTCCGGTGCGGAATAGGCCAGTGTAAGGCTTCCGGTATGGCCGGTGACGCTGCTTTCGAGCACACGGGCCAGGCCAAAATCGCTGATTTTGAGCTGGCCGCCGACAAGGAGGAGGTTTTGCGGTTTGATGTCGCGATGATGGATATTACGGGAATGCAAGAAGTCAATGGCGTCTGCAGCCTGTCGAAAGTATTCGAACAACTCCGGAGCGGCTATTCCCGGTTCGCCATGTTGCCGAGCCTCCCGCCAACGATCAAACAACGTCTCCTCCGCCAGCTCCATTCCGATAACCAGATAGTCTGGAGTTTTCCAGACGCCGAGGATTTGGATGATGTGGGGATGCCGGATTTCCTTGAGCATCTGCAAAGTTTGCCAATCAACCGGTTCGGCATGCCTGTTGATGGGAACAAGCTTGACAGCGACGTCTTTTCCCTGGAACACGGCGCGCCAGACCTGGCTGAAACCTCCCTGGCCCACAATCTCCACAAGCTGGAAGCCGTGAATGATTCGTCCTGCCGCTGGTACGAATGGTCCGCCGCCGGCCAGTCGGTTGAGCCAACGAGTTGCGCGAAGTGCTTGTATTCGTTTCTCCAGGTCGGGCAACAAATCAGCCCTACCGGAACACAAGTCCGCGATGCTGGTTGGCTGGCCGTCGTCTTCGCTTTCTTCCCAGCGAAGCAACAACTCAGCTAATTCTTCTTCGCGATGCGGGTCGCCCATAGAACAAGCAGTTGGCCACGCCCGTGGCACCGTTTCCGTCGACCATGGCTTCGTCTAAGGAAAATAGCGTAATCGAAACCGTTTTGGTGCCAACTTTTCTTTCAACCCAAGGGAGAATCGCCCCGCAAGCGCTCGCGCAAATGCAAGCGGGCCTGCTGCCAGCGTCTTTTCACTGTCCGCACGGACAAACCGAGAATGGCGGCGGCTTCTTCCTGGCTTAAACCTTGGTAGAAAAGCAAGTTGAACATCTCACGGTCTTCTTCCGGAAGTTTATCGATGATCTCGTGGAATTCGGTCCACTCCGCAATGCTGCTTGGTTCATCCTGATCGGCAGGGGGCCTGTTTTCCAGTGCGGCACCATCATTCGGCGGACAGAATTGGGATCGGACGTTGGCTGCTCGCCGACCCAAGTCCAACAAGACCCAGCGGATTTGACGTGCTGCCAAACCGATATATTCCCGGACGGAGGCAGGATGAATTTGTTGCAAAGCCTGATAAAGGCGGAGCATCGATTGTTGCAAAATATCGTCCGTGTCGCAAAGCTGGCGCAAATCGATTTGCCGATTCAGCATCTGGCGAGCCAAAAAACGCAAGCGTTCCAAACTTGCTTCGATGAGTTCCTCGCGAGCCTTGCCGTCCCCCGACCGTAACCGGCCCAGCAGAGAGTCGAGGTGAGCAGTGGTCTTAACTTCGGGCATATCGGAACAACGATCCTGTAATCGCAAGAAATTCTAAAGATCTTAAGAGTTTAGTCGTGATTTGCTGACTTTGCACGAAAATTTTTGGCACTTTTTCGCTACGAAGAACGCTGTATTCTTTAGAAACGTGAAAATCTTATTTTCGTCATCGATGGTTTTTCCTTCGGAGAAGCTCGTATGCCGCTCATCAAGTGTCCCCAGTGCCAGAGCTTTTTCGTTTCACCTGAGCAGGTCGGAGAACGGTTCAGTTGTTCCCATTGCGGCGCCCGCCTGCGGAGGCAAAACGGCAACGTCAAACGCACAACGACCTCTTTGAAAACCAGCCCCACCCAACCATCGCCCACGGCAGCGCTCCAGGGTGCAAGTGTCGCTGACAAGCCGCGATCGAAACTTTTTGTTGCGGGCATCGTGGGAATCGCCGCGTTGGTCATTGTGGGCATCGGTCTTGGATTGGCTTTCTTCGTCATTCAGTCGGAATCGAATCCAGCTGCTGATCATCTACAAGCGGAGAGCGAGTCACCCTCGGCGGAGCCTGTGACGCAACCAGCAACCCAGCCGCAAGGTTCGAACGGGCAACCAACGCAGCCAATAACCCCACCGCAAGGTTCGAATGGACAACCAACGCAGCCAGCAACCCCACCGCAAGGTTCGAACGGGCAACCAACGCAACCAGCAACCCAGCCGCAAGGTTCGAACGGGCAACCAACGCAGCCAGCAACCCCACCGCAAGGTTCGAACGGGCAACCAACGCCGCCGATCCAGGTAGCACACAGGCCGCTTTCCGGCGACGAAATCTATCGCCGACTGGCACGCTCCGCGGTATGGATTCTGGCTTATGATTCATTTGAACAACTCGCTGGATTTGGAACTGGCGCACTCATTCAAGAAAAACGAAAACTGGTTCTGACCGCCTACCACGTTATCGATGATGCGTCCTCTGTTTTTGTGGTCTTTCCCGTGTTCGGCGATGAGGGAGTGCCGATAGCGGACGTCAAATACTACGCGAACAATTTCGACAAGCTGAAGATCCGGGGGAAAGTCGTTTGCCCAGGCTTCACAACACGATCTCGCCCTGATCGAACTGGAGTCTTTGCCCGACAATGTTGCCCCGCTTCCTTTAACTCATCAAAGTGTCAAACCCGGCGAAAAACTCCACACCATTGGTTCCTCTGGTGTCAAGATTTTTGATTCTAGCGAGAAAACCTTCGGCGTCCTATGGCGCTATACGACCGGTACCGTGCGGCAAATTCGTGAATACAGGGGAGATATCAGTTCACAATCGTTGAATACGCATATTGTCGAGTCACAGATGGCTACGAATCCAGGTGACAGTGGAGGGCCTGTTGTCAATGACAAATGCGAATTGGTCGGGGTCAATTCATGGATAAGTCTAAAGGAACAGAACGTGAATGCCGCGGTCGACATCCGGGAAGTTCGCCGATTTGTCGAGGACTATTTTACATCGATCGGTTCGAAGTGGCGGGACATTGTGCCGGCACCCTCAACGCAGGAGGCGGCGGACGTTCTCACTCTGGTGGGCCATCTCGAAAGCGGCGACAAATCCACAAAGATCAAAGCGATGGTGGCGCTATCGGAGATGGGTTCGCAGGCGCGCCTCGGTGTCAATTCGCTTTTGAAACTCTTGAACGGATCGGATGCAGATTTGCGAAACGTGGCAGCGGTGACGCTGGAAAAGATCGGCAAGCTGACAGCCGCCGAAGTCCCTGTATTGCGCCAGGCCCTTTCGACCGGCAACCTTGAATCCAGGCGGTACGCGTCCGCCATGCTGGCACGCCTCGGACCTGACGCTGAGCCCGCTCTGGCCGATTTGATCCAATCGCTGGAAGATGCCGATTCCCAAGTGAGAAAGAATAGCCTGCGGGCCATTCAGCAGATCGGTTCTGCAGCCAGGACTGCCTTCGTTCCCGTCTTGAAACGGCTGGACGATGAGGATCGAGGCATCGCCCAACTGGCTGCAGAAGTCTTACGCGCCTACGGCAATCCGACGAAACAAGACATACCTGCACTGAAGAGGATGTTCACCTCCTCTCGGCTGCGCACCCGTGTCCAGGTGGCGGCGCTTCTCCTTCGTTTGGGCGATACGGAAAACGTCGGCACTCTCGTCGATGCCTTGTCGGACAAGGATGAAGCTCTACGTGAATTCGCACTGAAGGCAATCGCGGCCCTGAAATCGGCAGAGCTTGTCAACTGCTGGCCCAAACTATTGCCGGGGTTGCGCCAAGCCCTAGCGAATCGTGACAGGCATGTCAAACTCAGCGCCATCCGCATCCTGGAGAAGGGCAGGTCCGGAAAAGGTCGTTGATTGCGTTCCCGATCTGATCTCCTGTTTGCGAGAAGAAGATGCCGATCTTCAAGTCAAGGCGATGACAACCTTGGGTATGGTCGGAAGCAGGGCAAAAGATGCGGTTCCGATTCTCGACAACATTCTCCAGACCAACAAGAAAGAAACGCGGCTCGCCGCCATAACTACGTTGGGAAAGATTGGGCCGGAAGCCGCCGTCGCTGTTCCTTCCTTGATCCTGGCATTTGAGGAAGTGGAAACCCTGGAGCCTGCCGTCGATGCCGTGGCGCGGATTGGAAAACCTGCCGTGTCGCATCTGATTTTCGCACTGCAAAATCCCAGCCCACGAACACGCTATGCTGCTGCCCTGGCATTAGGCCGGATCGGTCCCGATGCTAAAGCGGCGATCCAACCACTTGCCGCAATCTATAGCCGCGACCGCTTTCCTCAGGTACGCCAGGCTGCCAGCCGGGCACTCAATCTGATTCAACGGAAGAACTGAAAGCATCGAACTGCATCCTCATTAACAAAGGAGAGTAATATGTTGCGTAATCTTCTTGTCGCCTGGACTTTAGCATTCGTTCCGGTCGGCGTTGTCGAGGCGGCCAGTGAAGTGTCGGCCGCGGTTGCATCGCGAAAAACGGTCACAGTGTTTGCTGACAATGCTGCCGAGGCCATTGCTAAGGCGGAAAAGAAGTATCCCGGTTGGAAAGCTATCGAAGTGCGAAAAATAGGGGGAGGAAGAATCTGGCGGGTGACAATGATTCCCAAGCAGTGATTTGTACTCGTTGGCAGACTCTCTCTTGATGCGGGCGGATGCTTTCCGCCGCCCGCACGTTTTATTATCTTGGGCCCTTTGAGGTTTGAAAGGTTCGTGCCATGAAGATCCTCCAATGGATGATGGTCGTCGTGCCACTTTTTTCGCTTGGCTGTGATGTCAGCGGACGGGGAAGCGCCACCAAGCTCACTGTGGAGAACTTTTTAAAGATCAAAGCGGGCATGAACCACCAGGAAGTCACGCTCATCCTCGGCCAGCCAACCGAGAAGGAGGAATCAGAAGAGTTGGGCATGCGAATGTGGAGGTGGCGGGAGGGCAATAAGGAGATCACCATCTTTTTCGACGAATGGGGGAACGTGATGTTCAACGGCACGAGCGCCTTCAAGGTTCAAAAAGGATTAGAGTGAGATGAACATCTGCCGACATAGCCGTCTTTTGCCGGCAGGAAGCACCTGATGGTGTCTTGGTGGATTGCAGGTTGGTGACGATGGCGAGCGAGAATCGCACGCGCCTGACAGCAAACCTCCTTGTTCCCTTGCCCTTCTTGATTTGAAACCTGCCGGGCTGTAGTATGTAACGCCGATATGGCAAACAGCACGTCGGCGGGACTATATTCGTATCCGACGATGAACAATTTATGCCCCAGTTGTGGAAGCCGGTATGTCGTCAAGCCGAGTGACATTGGCAAGCGCTTTTCTTGCAACAAGTGCCTGGTGGGACTTGTTGTCGAACCGCATGGACTCCGTCTGGACGAGACGGAGGCTCGAGCCGCCGACGAGGCAAGCGAGAATGACTTCCAATCGTTTGACTTCCAATCGTGGACCAGGCAGGACGATGCACTCGCACCTGCCGGGCCGTCTGCGGCCCATCAAGTGAACCCAGTTGCACAACAAAACGTTGCCGATGCCGACGCGACGCGGAGACCGCCCGACTATTCAGTCCTGCCAGGCGAGCAGCAAATCGCTACTCTTGGTGGTAATTTCGAGACTATTACTCTCACCACGCACCGCATTCGGTTCGAAGGACGGACAGAGGTAACTTTTAATGAAGGACGGACAGAGGTAATTTTTAATAACGAAGCAGTCTATCAACTTTTACGTGCAAGTATGATGTTGGAGTATGTGTCTGCATGTTTCGTTGTAAGGAAGAAGATTGCGCTGTGGGTTTTAGTGGTTGGTTGTATTCTACTAGTATCTTGTATTGCCCTCTTAGTTGCTGGAAACGATAACGACCCCTTCGTTAAAGCCCCTCGCGTTTTATTTTTATGCATATGTCCGATTTTATTCGGTGCAGGCGTCGCGCTCATCATATGGTACTTCGTAGGGCGAAAATACCGCCTGCACATCCAATCGATCGGCGGTGACAGTATTGTTCTTGAAATGTGGGTGGATAGGGAGTCTGAGATAATGTCGTTCATCGATCGCTTGGAATGGGCAAAGAACGAACGACTGATGTCGATCCATTCTTCGACCCAACTCGCGGTCATTCCAAACAAACAGAATTGATGACCGCTTGCCAAGTCGGCTCACGACGCCATTTACGATCTGATCCCTTCCGCCAGGCGACGCAAGTAGTCCTTACAGTCTTCCCCGTGTCCTTGCGGACGATCGACTTCGTAAGATTCTGGAGCAGTAGTGCGACCGAGGCGATGCAAGCGAGGCGTCGCACGATGCGGGTTTTCAAAGGTTGTATCGGTGCGCGCGAGGGGCGGTTGGAATCATTGAGGAAAAAGCCGACAGGTTTATCTAACTTATCTGGTTCACCGTCAACTAACGGTGATTCCAGCGAGCGTCGTGGTGTCAGCGCGACGAGCGGACCGTCAACTGACGGTGAGCGACCGGAAACGACAGACGAGCAGGTCAGCGGCAAGTCCGATGAGAATCAGTGCCGCGCATGACCAAGGCAACCAGTCTCCCCAGCGTGCATAGAGGCTTGTTCGCCTATCCAGCGGCACGGCTACCGTAAGTACGCCGGCGGATTTTTTGGGCAACGCCTGAACGATTCGGCCGTTGCCGTCAATCAACGCCGAGATGCCCATGTTGACGGCACGAGCGATGCTGCGTCGGCACTCGACCGCGCGAAATCGGCAAATCGCCAAATGTTCGTCGTGCTCCTCCGAACCGATAAACCAGCCGTCATTCGAAATGTTTATCAAGAAATCGACAGCTTCCGTGTCGTCGCGGACGTACGCCCGAGCCAGACGAGGATCGGTGTCTTCGAAACAGATCACAACACCAAATCGATAATGTCGCAGCGGGAAGCGCGTGAACGTTTCGCCAGCGTCGACGACGTAGTCGTAGTCGTAGGGTGCGAAGCGATTCAGCCAAGGCAAGAATGTGGCGAGCGGGATGAACTCGCCAAAGGGAACGCGATGCATTTTGTCATAACGCAAATGAAACGGCGGCTTCTTAGGCAGGAAAAGCGGAGGGTTGTTGGCATAGCGGATCAGGACGGCGGAATTGAAACGCCGACCGTGCTCCGGGTCATCCAGCACGCGGGCGTTCAATCCGACCAGCATGCTCCGCCGGTGTTTTTGCATGTCTCGAAGCAACCGATGGTTGAGAGTCCAAGCGACCCATTCTCTCACGACGCCGGCAGGTTTGGCTGACTTGGCGATAGCTTTTTTCCAATCGTCGGGCAGTTTGTCTGGGGTAAACTTTTCGGAAAGCTCGAACCATTCTTCGTCGTAGCTGGTTTCCGGCCAGACGGTGAGGTCGGCATCCTGTTTGGCCGCGATGCGGCATAGCCGAGCATAATGCTGCCTCATTGTTTCGCGTGCTGTCTCGTCGGAATCGGCCGTGTTGCGAATGCGCTGATCGAGGTTGCCCTGCAAAAGGGAGAGTTTCGGTCCGGGGGCGAGCGCAGTTTGACTCAAGCGGTAGCAGCCGTAACCCACAACCGAAACAACCAGAAGGCCGACACCGATGGTCTGCGAGGTCAATCCAGGCAAGGAGATCGTGTCTTCTTTTGGCAAGCCAAAGAAGTTGCGGAATCGGGCGGATCGGCACAGCCATTCAAAAATGATGGCGTTGACAGCGACGACGACGAAGGTGACCGCATAAGCGCCGCCGATATCGGCAATTTGAATGACCGGCGTAAAAGCATGTTGAGTATGGCCGAGAAAATACCAGGCGAAGCCGACCGGGAAATCATGCTGCCAGTGTCCGAGCCACTCGGTGACAAAGCCGCCCGGAAAATTGGCGCGGACGAATTCCAACGAAAGCCACACGACCGGCGCGGCGATGACAATGGGCAGGTTCCAGCGGCGCACCAGGCGGCGGAGAACCCAATGCGCCGGTAGAAAAAAAACAGAGCACCAAGAAGCGAGCATAAACCAGGTGGCATACATCCTGGGGTCGGCCAGACGCATCCATTTCAAAGCGAGCAGGAAGAAAGCGAACGCTCCCAGCCAGACGGCGAAATAGATGCGTCGCGGTCGATCCGGCGAGCGGACCAGAACGAAATATGGGACGAGTGCCACCCAACCCAGCCATCCCCAATTCAGCGGATAAAAGCAAAACCACAAAAGACAGGCAAAAAGGATGGCCGCCGCGAAAACCCGCGATTGTGGCGGCTGTGCCAAATCGGCGATCGGTTTCTCGAGCTTTTCTTCGGTCGTCGCTATCGGTCTTGCGGTCATGTCCCCCACCTTGACTCGATTCTGGCGAACGCAACGCCGATCGGCACCCATCTGGGAAGATAGTCAAAGGGGGGTCAGGAACGCCAGACCAATATGAGATACGGCGGAGGAGCCTCAAAAGCCGAAAACGCCAGCAGCAAGAAAACAGCCCGGACGCGTCAAGCGGAAACATAGGGCAAAACATATGGCCCTTTGGGAATCACGGCGACTCTGGCGTTGGGACCATATTCAGCGAGCGAGTCGGCCAGGGCTTTTTCGACCGACGGCGCCGGCTCGACGAAGCAGGTTTTCAGGGTGTCGGCGTCGATGCCGTCACTGACCACTTTCACTTTGCAACGTTCGACTACTTTGGCCAACTCTTCCAGCTGCCATTGATCCATAACGAAGTAGTCTTTGCCCATGATCCGTTCTTTGAAAAGTTTCAAGTTCTGATTTTCGGCGATGAGCTTTTGGAACTCTGGGCTGCCAAGCCCTTCGCTCAAGCTGGCGGCCAGGATGATCGTCCCTCCTTGTTTAACGATGGGCAGGGCACCGGTCAGTCCTTTGACGGCCTGGTACCAGGTGGTATCGAGTGGATAACCTGCACAGCTGGTGACGACGATGTCCATCGGTTCCGGGACAGGGACCTTGACGACGTTTTCAACGAAGCGGACGCCAGCTTGCCAGGCTTCGATCATGTCGCCGGCGCCGACCCAAGTCATTCTGCGCTGTCCGTCGATGCACACGTTAACGATGAAATCACAGCCCGCCATTTGGGCGATCCGCGTGTTTTCTTCATGGACGGGATTGCCTTCGAGGATGCCGCAATCGGCTCGGGGATGTTCCAAAAAACGGGGTCCATGCCAGACCTTGACGGTTTCCAAGGCAGCGATGCCGGGACAAATCACCTTTCGGCCGCCGGAATAACCCGCCATGAGATGCGGCTCGATCAGCCCCGTGGTGATTTTCAGATCGGCTCGAACGTACCGGCTATCGAGATAAACCGGGACACCGTTGGGGGTTTCGCCCAGGTAGTCGTGTTCTTCGAGGATTTTGCCGTGGTGATTTTCAATGCGGTAGTTCGCCACGATCTCAGCGCCAAGCATCTCTTCCAGTTCGGCACCCTCATTGGGCCGGTGAAGTCCGGTGGCGTTCAACAAAAGAATGTCTTGCCGAGCGATGCCCTGTTCTTCCAGGATTTGCAGAATCGGCGGCAGAATGATCTTGTTCGGCACGGGGCGCGTGATATCGCAAAAGAGAATGCAGGCATTTTTTCGGCCACGTGCCAGTTCCGCCAGGGGCGGGGTGCCGATCGGGTTGGCCAGGGCCTCCCGAACGGCTGCGTGCGGATCCGCCAGCGGCGGAACATCGCGAATGGACAGCGGCCCGACGACGCGTTCATCGGGCAGTTCGACTTCCAAACCGGTTCGGCCATAATCAAGGGTCACTTTCATATGCTTTTCCGTCTGTTCGCAGATGCGTATTTGCGATCAAGTTGGTTGCCGACGACCATCATACGTCGGACCGGCTCAGCGGGCAACCAAGCGGCTTGCAGTGCGCAGAAAATGGTAATGTTGATTGCTTCGCCGTCAGCTTTCTTCAACGGAGGCTCGACTCGACTGGGGGAGGTAGATCATCCGCCCGCAGCTTTCGCACAAACGAAATTGTTCCTGCAGCAGATCGTTGTAGCATTGCATGGTGATTTCGGTATAGCAGGCGGAGCAGGTTCTGCCGTGGACCTCGGCGAAAGCGTTTTCATTCTGAAGTTTGACCAGGCGGTTGTACTGGTCGCGGAAGTCGGCGGGCAACGTAGCCTCGACGGCTTCGAGTTGTTTGTGGGCCTGGCTGAGAAGCTCGGTGATTTCGTTCCTTCTGGTTTGAAGTTCTTCTTGAATTTTCGGTGTTTGCTGTTTCAATTTGTCGGCTTCAGCGGCGAGTTCAGGAAGTTTGGCAGCGCGGACTTCCACCTCTTCCAAGCCGGCGATAATTTCATCTTCTAGTTGTTGGCAGGTCTTTTTTTCGTTTTCGATCTCAGCCAGGAGGGCCTCATATTCCTTGGTGCTGGCCGCTTCGTTGAGTTGGCGTTTGTGTTTTTCGATGAGCTGATGGGTGCTTTTGAGGGCGAGTTCTTTTTCCTGGACGGCCACTTTGAGCTTGCGCAGCGCATCTTCTGCTTCTTTCGCCATGTCTTCCAGTCTGGCGACGCGGTCGTGGTGTTTTTTGAGCCGTATTGGACCGCGGTCCAGTTCGTTGCGCAAGTCGACGATATGTTTTTTCAGCCGATGGATTTCACGAATGATGGCAGCTGGTCCGGGCATGATGCGTGCTCCAGGTAGACCAACAAACAAAAACCGCCGGCTTTTGAGAACCGGCGGTGTGGTGTGTCATCGTCTCGCCGCCCCGTCGAGGAAGCCCTCGAGCTGGCGGCTCCGAACAGGATGCTGTAGCTTGCGCACGGCTTTCGCCTCGATTTGCCTGACCCGTTCGCGTGTCACTTTGAAGATGCGTCCAACCTCCTCTAATGTGTAGGTGTAGCCGTCGCCGAGGCCGTAACGCAGCTTGATGATTTCACGCTCGCGGTAAGTAAGGGTCTTCAGCACCTGGTCGATCTTGTCTTTGAGCATCTCCTGGGTGGCAGCGCTGACCGGCGATTCGGCACCGTCGTCTTCGATGAAATCGCCGAAGTAACTGTCTTCGCCTTCGCCGACCGGGCGATCGAGACTGATGGGATGGCGGCTGATCTTGAGTACGCGGCGGGTTTCTTCGACGCTGATGCCGGCGGCTTTCGCCGTCTCCTCGATGGTCGGCTCCCGCCCCATCTCCTGCAGCAATTTCTTGGAGACGTTGCGCAGTTTGCTCATCGTCTCGATCATGTGGACCGGGATGCGAATCGTTCGGGCCTGGTCTGCGATGGCCCGGGTGATGGCCTGGCGAATCCACCACGTAGCATAGGTGCTGAATTTGTAGCCCCGACGGTATTCATATTTATCGACTGCTCGCATCAGCCCCGTGTTGCCTTCCTGGATGAGATCGAGAAAGCTCAGGCCGCGATTGCGGTATTTCTTGGCGATGCTGACCACCAGGCGAAGGTTGCCTCCTGACAACGCCCGTTTGGCTTCCTCATACTCGGTAAATCGTTTCTTGATGATCTCGACGCGCTTGCGAAGCGAACTCGGTTCTTCCAGAGTCATTTCTTCCAGATCGCGCAATTCCTTTTCCAGATTCGCCCGATCTTCCTTGGCGCTTCGCTGGTCTTTCAGTGCTTCGATTTGTTGCTCGAGTTCCGTCATGCGTTGCGAAATTTGCTCGAGCTTGCGCATCAACGGCTGCACCTTCTGCGTGCGAATGCTCAATTCCTCGACGAGGGTGACCGCTTTCCGCCTTCGCGTGCGCAGACTGCGCCGGTAGGCTTGCCGTTCCTCTTCGCTGATGGTCGGATCCTTGATGCGCAGAAAATCTTCGTAGTTCTGTTCGATGAGGCGTTCCAGCGTCCGCAAATTGTGCGGCATTCGCTGGATGATCTTGTCTTTTTCGAGGTTTTCCGTCAGCGAGACCTTGACCGTGCGATCGAAAGGAAGTTCGCCGGAAAAGACGCGTTTGAGCGTCTCGACGACGTTGCGAAGGGCATAGTCGCATTCGAGTACTTTTTGGCGGAAACGTTTGCGCGTTACTTCGATTTTCTTCGCCAGCGAGATTTCCTCTTCACGTTTCAATAGGGGAATCTCGCCCATTTGCGTCAGATACATTCGCACCGGATCGTCGATGCGACGACTGTCCTCTTCGTCCATGAAACTGAGGTCCAAATCGGCACGCGCATCGTCGTTGCCTGCCGCCTCAGGACCTGCCTCGCGTTCTTCGGCCTCGGACTCGTCGATCAGCTCAATGCCTTGCTCTTCGAGAACGGCTAGCATCTGGTCCAACCGTTCGGCATTCAGCTCTTCATCGGGCAGGTAATCGTTCACCTGGCTAAAGGTCAAATAGCCTTTTCTTTTGCCCGACTCGATCAAGGCTTTCAGGCCTTCGTCCATCTTCAGATCCATCGCACCCCCTGTTTTGGTTTTGACATTCGGCAGCGGGAACAGGTTGTCGAATCGAGCCAGGCCCGCACCGAAGTCCGGATACTCCAAACGAGAATCCCTTTATTTATTTTGCAGTTGCCTTAATAGTTCGACCGCCTCCGTGTGGTCGTTGGCAACCAACAGTTGGCTCTGCAGTTGTTGCTTGCGCCGCTGATAGCGTCGCTGCTCAAACACGCCGAGGATCTGCCTCAGCCAGTTCGAACAATCAGGATGCATCCGCCCCAGTTCGGCGAACTGAAGGGCGATTTCACCCAGCCGTTGATTTTCAACGCGCTCGCGTAATCGATCAAGGCCAACTGGTTCTCCCGCCTTGTGCAGATCGAATAGTATCTGCACAAGGCGGCGTAAACCCGGATGTTCAATCTCTTCGAGCGCGAGGTTCGCCTGGGCGACACCGACCAACTCTGGGCTGGCCAGGAGTATTTGGACGAGTTGTTTTTCGTGCTCGGCTGCCGGGGCAGCGCGCGTCTCGGTTTGTTGTTGCGCTGGTTTTTCCACCGGCGCCCGGGAGCGGCTTCTTAATTCACGTAAACGATCCCATAGAACTTTCTCCTGATTCGTCATGCCCAGCCGTTGGGCGATCCGGTTGATGATCAACTCTCGCTTGACTGCTCCTTCGTGGCCAGCCATTTCGGGTGCTTGTGCCAGCACGCGAAGCACGTTGTCAATCGCCCGTCGCCGCGACTCCACCGTGACCAGGTCCTCTTGTGAGAGAACCTGTTCCAGTTTGAATTCGAGGGCGTCCGTTGCTTTGGCCAGCACCTCGCGAAACGCATCAGCACCCTGAGCTAACAGGAGATCGCACGGGTCCAAGCCTGCCGGCAATGTCGCGATCGCCAGCTCGAGGTCGTGGCTGACGAACAGTTCCAAGGCGCGATCCACACCCGTCATGCCGCCAGCGTCGGCGTCGAAGACCAGCACGACTCGAGGCACATAGCGGCGCAATTGCCGAATATGCCTGGCATTGAGCGCCGTTCCCATCGTGGCCACCACATGATTGATCCCCATCTGGTGCGCCATCATGACGTCGGTGTAGCCTTCGACGATCACCAGGCATCCCTGTTGGGCGGCGGATTGCCTGGCCTGGTCGAGACCGAACAACAACTCGCTTTTGGAAAAAAGCGGTGTTTCCGACGAATTATAGTATTTCGGACCGCGTTCCGAGGCAGGGGAATCGGGCAGAATTCTGCCTCCGAAGCCCACGGTTTGCCCCTGAGCGTTCCGGATAGGAAACATGATCCGATCGCGAAAGCGGTCATAGAATCCTTCGCCTTCGCTGCGCGGGGCGCACAGGCCGAGCTGTACAAGCATGTCCAGGGATCGGCCTTCGCGCCGGGCTTGAGCCACCAGCCAATCCCAACTGTTGGGGGCGAATCCCAGACCGAAACGCTGGATCGTCGCATCGGCCAGGCCGCGCTCAGCCAGATAAGCTCTCGCTCGGGCAGCCAGAGGTGATGCGTGCAGGCAGCGCTGGTATCGTTCGTCCGCCCATCGCATCAGTTCAATCATAGCGGCGCGTTCCGAATTAGGTCGGAAAGCGCGAGTTTTTTCTAAAGAAATCGACGCCCGCCGCGCCAGTATTTCCAGCGCTTCACGAAAATTGACACGATCTTGTTCTTGGATGAAACTTATGACATCCCCGTGTTTTCCGCACGACCAGCACCGATAGCGCTGGCGGCGCGGATCGACATCGAAGGATGGACGCCTGTCATCGTGAAAAGGACAAAGGCCCTTGAACGTGTTCCCCGCCGGGCGCAACGTCACATACATACCGACGACTTCGACGATGTCGTTGGCTTCTTTAACCTGTCGAACCAGGGCTTCCCAGTCGTCCACCAAGGGCCACCCAATGCAGGAAAAAAGCAGAGAGCCAATGCTCCACTCGGGCGTTAAGGGAAGGTTAGCCACAACTAAAGAGGCTCAGGGTGGATTATAGGTCGCGAACGAAAACCGGTCAAGACAGGCAATTACGTCGAAAAAGGTAGATTTTGCAAACTATTTCCCAAGCTGCTCGAGCCGCCGCCGGTCTGCAGGTGGCGGCCATCCGCCTTGCTGAGTTTAACGAAACTTCAGATTGAACTGGCAGACCGCTTTTTGCCGAACATACCAAAGAATGGCTGCATGTAGCGGCTTCAAAAATCTGTTTGCTTGCGCTGGCGATCTGCCGGCGACGAAGTCGCTCTCGTCGGTTCGACGTTTCCCCAGGAAAGGAGAGACCCCATGGTGAAGGCACGCGTGGGTTTTGGACTCATGGCCGGTTGCCTGCTCGGTTTCAACACCCATCTGGTCCAGGCTGCGCCCACGGTCGCACAAATGCTCAGCTTTCAACCCAAACAAAAAGACGTAGTCTACTCCACTCCCACGGCCGAAGAGCAGCGCTCGTGCAAAGTGGAACTGGTTTCAGGCAGTAAAACAGGCGCCAATGGCTGGCTCCTTCGCGATCCGAAGGGATTGCCCCTGCGCCGCTACTTCGACTCCAACGGCAACAAGAAAGTCAACATCTGGTCGTATTACCGAGATGGTCTCGAAGTCTATCGCGAAATCGATTCCGACCACAACGAAAAGGTCGACCAGTACCGTTGGTTCAACACCGCCGGTATGAAATGGGGTGTCGACGCGAATGAAGACGGCATCATCGACGGCTGGAAGATCATCTCCGCCGAGGAGGTCAGCCAGGAAGTGCTTCAAGCCTTGATCCACAAAGACCTCAAACGGCTGCAAGCCCTGGTGGTCAGCGATGCCGAAATCAGCATGCTCAACTTGACCACTGCCGAAGCCAACAGGCTTCGCCGACTGCGTGCCAACATCCCGGCCAAATTCCAGAAACTGATCGCCAAACACGCCGATTTCGACCACCAGACCAAATGGGTCCGTTTTGAAGGAAGCACCCCCCAGTGCATTCCTGCCGATCAGGCCGGCACCACGCGCGACCTGATCAAGTACGTCCACGCCGCCATCCTGTATGAACACAAAGGCAAACATGATTTTCTGCAATTGGGCGAAATGATTCAGGTTGGACTCGCCTGGCGGATCATCGATGCTCCGGGAGACGAGCAGGACATCCCGACGGTGAATCCGGAATTGCAAAAACTGCTCGATCAGCTCCGGGAACTCGACGCCTCCGCCCCGGCTCCCAGCGACGAGGTCGATCCCAAAGTCGTGGAGCACAACCTTGCCCGTGTCGCTTTGATCGAGCGGATCATCCCGGTAGACAAGCCGCAGCGTCGCGAATTGTGGTATCGACAAATCGCCGAGTGCCTCAACGCCGCTGTCCAGAGCAGCCCGGCCAACGACACCCGTGCTTTGGATCGCCTTGTCAAACTCGAAAAGCTCGTGGTCAGCGAACATCCTGGTTCATCGCTGGCAGCGTTCGTGACTTTCCGTGAAATGCAGGCGGACTACGCCCGTGCTCTCAGTCAGGTCAAGGATCCGAAAGACTATCCCACGGTTCAAAGCAACTGGATCACCCGGCTAACCCAATTCGTCAAAGAGTACCCGAAGACCGAAGAAACTCCCGAAGCGCTAATGCAACTGGGGATGGTCAACGAATTCATCAACAAAGAAACCGAGGCCAAGAACTGGTACGCTCGGCTGGTGCGTGATTTCCCCGATCACCCGTATGCCCGTCGCGCGGCCGGTGCGGTCCGCCGGCTCGACATCGAAGGCTCGCCGATCGAGCTCCGCGACGGTTCTTTCGATATTGCCCGTTTGCGAGGCAAACTAGTGGTGGTCTACTACTGGGCGAGCTGGAATCAGCAGTACGTTGGCGACTTTGCTCGGTTGCGGCTGTTGCTGAACAACTACAAGAGCAAAGGGCTGGAAGTCGTCTGCATCAACCTGGATTCGCAGCCGCCGGCGATTGGCAGCACCCAGCCTCCTGGGATTGCCGTCTTGCAGCCGGAAGGACTGGAAGGACCGTTGGCCACACAATACGGCATCATGTCGACGCCGACGATGTTCCTGGTTGGCAAAGACGGCCGGGTCATCAGCCGATCCTTGCAAGTCGGCACTCTCGAAGACGAAATCGCCAAATATCTCAAATAACCCGCCGGCTCTGTTCCTCCTGTACTGCCAGGGTCAAGAGTCTTCTCCCGGCTCTTGTCCCTGGCTTTTTTCTGTTGGTTTCGCGTCGCTTTCTTCCTGCTATACTGGCCTGGACGAATCAAGATCGGCTTGGAAAAACGTTCGTGATGGCCAAACGCAAACCAACCACGACCAACCGAGAGGACAAACTCCCGCGCCTGGATCGACCGCCGACTCTGGTGACCCAGGTCGAGCAGCTATTGAGGCAGGCCATTGCGGATGGCACCTTCGCCGGCGACCGTCTGCCGACCGAGGTGGAATTGGCGGAGCAGTTGGGCGTCAGCCGAGAAACGGTGCGCCGTGCCGCTGAGGCGTTGCAGCGTGAAGGACTGCTGGTGAAGTTCCGCCGCCGGGGTACTTTTACTCAGCCGCCGCCTGGCTTGCCGCAACAACTCGTGCCGCGATCGACTCTGATCGGCTATCTTCAGGCCGATTACCATTCTCGAGGGCGAGAGGAAGCCGCCACTCAAACGATTAGCGGCTTGATGCTGCAGGGGGCTTTGGAACAGGCGGGCAACGCCGGCTTCGAACTCGTAGTCCGTCGAGCGCCCCATACGAAAATGGCTCAGGCGTTCCAGCAAATGCAAGCCCATTGTCGGCTTCGCGGCATCATTTTCGCTTCCTATGGCGAAGAGAAACTGCTACGACGAGCCGCCGGCCTCGGCTTGCCCATCGTGCTGCTCGATCACGATCTCCACTTACCCCAAATCAACTCGGTCCGTGACGATTCGTTCGCAGGCGCCAGGCAGGCGGTCGCCTATTTGGCGTCGAAGGGACATCGCCGAATCGCTTTCGCCAACTGGCACCGCGCCGATTTGAACCCTTGGCGAATTCGCGGCTATCGCCAGGGACTGCGTGACGCGCGCCTTATGCGGAAACGAACCTGGGAAGTGCAGGCGGAACTGACCGAGACCGGCGCTCGCCACATCGTCGAGTCCCTTCTGGCCTTTTCGCCCCGGCCGACTGCTGTCCTCTGCTTCAATAACACTTTAGCCCGGCTCGTCATCGACGAATTTCGCCGCCGAGGGGTACGGGTTCCCGAGGACATCAGCGTCATGGGAGGCGGAGGAGAAGTCGTTCCCGGCCTGACGTGTCACCAGGCCGACTGGTACGAGACCGGCAAACAAGCGGTCGCCGTCCTAGTGCGTGCCATCAGTCACGGCCACAATCATGCACCGGAACATCTGCTTTCCTTGCATCTCGTCGAAGAAGGCGCTACCGTCGCCGAACTATAGTGGATGCGTGCTTGTCGCAGTCGGTCAATAGGTACCCTTATCGATGGCAGCCTGATACGCTCGAAGGGCCGACTTGAAACTGGAAGCCGACATGAAAATGAGCAAAACCACGGGGTAAATAAAAGCTAAACAGGTACCGAAAACGCCTCCCGCAATGCCCCCCAGCGCCGCCGCCTTTTGCGGACCCGCAGGTCCCGTGTTAATGATCTCCATCAGCGGTTCCCATACCAAGATCCAATTGAAGATCAATCCGATCACGGTCGAGATCATGGCGTAGATGGCATAGACGATTGATAACGTTCGTCCCCACATACGACCCATTAATAAACCGATACCGCCAGCGACAAGCGCTATGACAAACGGAATGCTCACAAGGCTGCTAATAAGCGTATAAGCATGATAGAGCGGGTTACGCTCGATAATTCCGATGACCGGACTATTAGTAGGTCGGCCAGGTGGGATGACCAAGGAGATAAGGGCCGCTCCAATTCCACAAAAACCCAGGACGCCAAACAGAATGTTCAAAACGCCAAAGACAGTAGCGGACGTGGGACGTGCCGGCACCATACGAATCGCGTCCGAGTGGGGTTGAGGTTGATCAGCAAAATGACTTGAACTCATGGGTGATGCTCCTGGTACAAGACCGAAGACCCAACGCACGCGACGGAGCGCGTTCCTCCAACACGTACGCGACGTGTCGCTCTATCGAAGGCTCCGCTCTATCTGGGCCACTCATTCTGTAAGGGCCGTTTGCGTGAATCGATCATCTGGCTGGGCAAACAACGGAATACCTTAATGAATTCGCTTATGCAATGATAATTTGTTGAGCGTTTCGAAGACGCATCTGATCCCGCTACCAGATCCGGCAACCACTATTTCGCTCCTCTTTGACAGGCTTGGAGCGCCAAGTTGAAGCGTCGAGACAGCATAAAAATGAGCATGACGACGGGATAGACAATGTGAACGGCCTTGATTTCTGTCACTGGCGTGGGTTTTGAACATCCCGGTTCGCTTCCAATGCTTCCTTCTTCGCCGGGCGACACCGGCCCGTCCCCCCAAGGCAACGGATAGCAGGTTCGTATTCGTTTCGTAGTACAAAACGATTTCTCGATTTTATTTCTGAACGCCCTTGAATTGCCGCTTCGCCGCGAGTAAACTTTTCCCTCCAAGTACCGTGACTTTGTGGATTTTGCCAAGGTTGGCGAAATATGGGCGATAGCGAACATAAGAAGACCGACCTGATCTCGTCGTCCCAGGAAGGAAATACCGTCCTTGATGGCGACGACATCGACACCTTGTTAACGGTGCCGAAGCAGATAACGTGCCAGTCCGGCGAAGCCAGCCTGGTTCATATTTATCCCACAGGCCCTCTCATGGGAACCCGGTACACGCTGGACGAAAAGATCATTGTCATCGGTCGCGATCCGGGTTGTGATATCCAACTGGACCACGCTTCTGTGTCGCGACGTCACGCGGAAATCCGCACGGGGAGCACCGGTAAACATTATGTGGTGGATCTGAAAAGCACCAACGGCACTTACATCAATGACAACAAGGCCACGATCCGTACGCTCAAGGACGGTGATAATCTCCGTATCGGCGATTTCATCTTTCGTTACTTGAGCGGTAGCAACGTTGAAGCCCAGTACCACGAGGAAATCTATCGGTTGACCATCATTGACGCCCTGACTGGCGTCCACAACAAACGCTATTTCCTGGAATATCTCGAACGGGAGCTAGCGCGGTCAGCGCGATACGACCGGTATCTGTCTCTGGTCATGCTCGATCTGGACCATTTCAAATCGATCAATGGCAGGTTCGGCCATTTAGGAGGCGACTATACGTTGCGCGAAGTTGCCAGCGTTCTGAAAAACGCGGTTCGCCGCGAAGAATTATTCGCGCGGTATGGCGGTGAGGAATTCGCTATCATCCTCCCCGAAACCGACCACGAAGGCGCTATGAGCATGGCCGAGCGGTTGCGTCAATTGATCGAGGCCCATCCTTTTCAGTTCGACGAAAACCGTTTTCATGTCACCATCAGCTTGGGCGTGGCCACCACTAAGGGTGATGCATCCATGACGCCTAACGAGCTTATTCGCCGGGCCGATGAAAAACTCTTTCAGGCGAAAAACGCGGGCCGAAACCGCGTCGAAGGATAAAGGCACAAGGCTTAACGAGAAACCGCTAGCGACCAGGTTCCAATCGAGGTTTCGTTTTCGTCGCCGATTCGGCTGCCTGCATCATCGACTTCGCGCTTGACACCTGGCTTTGGCCAGGCATATGATCGATGCAGATTCAAACACGGGTTTCATGTCCTCGGCCTGTCGTCGACGTTCTGTTGTCCAGTGACTTTATGCACGTCGGTATGAGAAGCGAAACGACCGCGCGTTGAAAATGTGAAATGTTATGGTGATCTTTTCCGGAAGCGGCGCATCTTCCCCGGCCCCCCTGGGAAAGCCCGCTTCCGGATGTTTTTTGTCCGGACACGAACATCGTAGGTCGAGGAATTCCTGCTTGCAAGGCCGTTCATTCCGGTTACGATCAAAGGGGCGGGGGAGGCGAATATCGGGGCGGCAGGTTGACGCTCGCCAAGAATTGGATCGGATCGCGTGATGTCATCCCTGCGGCACGCAAACATTCCGATATTTTCGCCGGTGATATCGAGGAACCTTTAACGTCTTATCTAATAGCGGGTGATTTTGGCAATCCAACTCGCTTGCGAGTTCGTCTTCAGGGTGAGAGCATGAGCAAACTTGGCACGAACGCGTCGCTGCGACCTACTGTCGCTCTCGACGCGAAGGCCAGTCCAGCGGAAACGCTCGTGGCGGCATTCAACGAAATGCGCGACGAGTTGGTCAGCACGCTGTGGTATCTGCTCGGCAACCAGCAGGATGCCCAGGACGCTGCCCAGGACACTTTTTTGAAATGCTGGCGAGCCCAGGACAGCCTAAAGGATGTCCGCAACTTGCGCGCCTGGATTTTTCGAGTCGCCCTGAACGTCGCCCGCGACCAGCAGCGCAGCGCCTGGTATCGCAAATCCCGGCAATTGTCTGGCGAAGAAGCGCCCGTCTCTGCCGACAATTCCAACCCCGAGCGGGTCGCGGAACAGAAAGAAATGCAAGACCAACTGCGCCACGCCATCATGCAATTGCGGCAGGATGAGAAGGAAGTATTCCTGTTACGCCAGAACGGCGATTTGACCTTTGAACAGATCGCCGAAATCCGCCGCTGTCCGTTGGGGACCGTGAAGACGCAAATGCGCAGCGCTCTCCAGAAACTCAGGCAAAAACTGTCCTAAAGCTGGCCGATTCCGGTTCGCGACGCTGGGATTGCGCCCGTTTCCAGGAGCGGATGATGTATTGCTCCCACATTCAAAAACAACTTCTGGAATTCGTCTACGGCCTTCTCGATCCAGAAGACGCCAAAGAAATCGATGACCATGTCGGCCAGTGCGTGAGTTGCCAGCTGGCCTTGCTCCAGGCTCAAGATATGAGCCGCCGATTGGCAGAGGCTGCGCGCCGCGAGTTTCCCGACGTTCGCTTTCAGCCGCCGGTCTTCACACGCATCGATCCAGTTGACGACATTCCCGCTGGTCGAGATGCCAACGTCTGGGTCCGTTGGTTGGCTGCTGCCATCGTCCTTTTTGTCATCACCATGCTCGGTATCCCCGGCGGCCTGTATTCGATGCAGCGCGACGAGGTTCTCTCCAGGCAAGCGCAATTGGACCGATTGCATGAACGCTCTGAACAACTGGCAGCCACTTATAACCGCGATGCCAACAACGTAAAGCATCAAATCGAACAAATTCAGACCAAAGCGAACAAGATCATACAGAGCATCAATGATCGAACAAATCAAACACAACAAGATATCGAAGCGATCCAGAACGCCATCAAGATGCTGGTCGAGGAGCACAAGAGCCAGCAAAAAGCTTTGGCCACGAACACCGGCCGAGGGGAACGATACCTTATCGAGCGCCCATCGAGTGACGGTGCTCCAAGTGTCTTGCGGCTTGACCTCGAGCGCCTCAAGCGGAAAAAGGAGGCAGCCGGCGCATTGAAGCTTCGTGTCTACGACTCGAACCGGGAACTTCTGCTTGAAAAGCAAACCGACCATAGGGCAAACAGCCAGATTGCCCTTCCTCCCGATCTCCCCGTCGAACCAGGGGCGAAGTTGACTGTCGAACTGACGAGTACAGGAACGGACAAGAAAGAGGAAACCTTGCTGGATACCTTCACGATCGAAACTCCTCGCTGGCACACCTATGTTACGACAGACAAACCCGTCTATCGACCTGGGGAAACGGTCCATTGCTGCTCGCTGACGCTC
Organism: Gemmatales bacterium; assembly: GCA_026004675.1. Lineage (GTDB taxonomy): Bacteria > Planctomycetota > Planctomycetia > Gemmatales > Gemmataceae > BPJP01. The sequence goes on along the minus strand of BPJP01000007.1, from coordinate 86,137 downwards.
GACCGTTTCGATTTCCGGGCCATTGACGAGAAACTCGACCTCGTGTTCACGATCTTGTGCCCAGACGGCAAGCAAATGGTCGTACCAGCGATCGACTGGTTTGTGGACGCCGAAGGCAATGACGTTCTTGGACCGAATGGCAAGCCGATCCGTGGCCTCAGCGTCGGCACCTTTCAACTGGACAAACAAGCGCCGGAGGGCGAATACGTGCTTCGCGTTTTTGACGCCGACAACCGCTTTTCGCCAGTCGAACGTTCGTTCTCGGTGAGCCAGTACGAGCGTTCCCGCTTCGACAAGGTCGTCCACTTCGACAAACCGAATTATTCACCAGGCGACAAGGTAACCGCCATGTGCACGCTGTATGGTGGCGATACGCGAGAACCGCTTTCCGATCGCGCCGTCCAAGTCGAGTGGCAGTTCGGCAATCGGCGCTTCAACCAATCGGCCAGGACGGATCAGGCGGGTACCCTGAAAATCAGCGCTGTTGTCCCGGCGGCGATTTCCGGCGCAAGCACACTCCGCCTCGATTTGGGTCAGGGTGCTGAACTTGTCCAAACGATTCCTGTCGTTTCGTCTGAACTATTTGTGGACTTCTATCCTGAAGGAGGCGATTTGCTACAAGGCGTGCCCAACCAGGTCTATTTCCGCGTTTCCAATAACCTCGGCCAGCCTGTCCACATCACGGGCAAGATCGTTGATGATGTCGGTCGCATTGTAGCGGACGCTGTCACGTGGCGGTCGCCAGAGCCTGAATTTACTTCTGGCATGGGCACATTCCAGTTCACGCCAGAACCGGGGCGAGCGTATTTCCTCAAATTGGCAGCATCGAAGAACCGGCTCAGTAACAACCCTAACCTGCAAGTCAAATTGCCGCCGGCACGCAGCGATGGCGTCGTCTTGCATGCCGACAAAGGCGTTGTCGCTGACAACGAGCCGTTCTCGCTACAGCTTCGCAGCATCCAGCGAGACCGACACTTGCTCGTGACGGCTTTTTGTCGCGGCGTTGTACTTGTTAAAAAGTCGGTCTACGTGAAGGCCGGCAGTCTGGCGTCGGTCGAATTGCAGCCTGCCGATGGCATCGGCGGCATCTTCCGAATCACTGTATATGAAAAGACCGCAACTGGCTGGCAACCCGTTGCCGAACGACTCGTCTACCGAACCCCGTCGAGACGGTTGAACCTGTCGATGCGAACGGAAATGGAGGCGCGCCAAACCAGGTTGATTTGTGAGGCCACGGACGAAAGCAACCGCCCCAGCGATGCCATCCTGATGCTGTCCGTCGTGGAGCAGTTCGTTTACGATCGAGCCGGCGATCGCCAGTTGTGCCAGTTGCCCGCTTACTTTTGGCTGACAACGAGTTGGCTTCATCCCGAAGAATTCGAGTATGCCGATTTTCTTGTTAACGATCCACGCTGGGCGGAACCACTGGACCTGTTTCTGGGAACCAAGGGCTGGCGGCGTTTTGTCCATCCGGACGACACGTACGCCGGCATCGTCGATGCTGCTGCCGATCGGGCATCGTTGTCATCTGCAAGACGACAACTCTTGGATCGCTATGCGACCCATTTGGCCAGTCGACTCAAGCGAATCGAGGAATTGGAGTTCCATCTGAAGCGCTTTCGGGGTCAGCAGCAGACGCAACTAGAGCAACTCTCCAAACAAAAACAACAACTTGAAGAGCAAGTCGCACGACGGCGTCTTCAGTTTATGGCCGAGCGAGAGAAGTTGCAAAATGAGTTCAGTCAAGCCGAAGCCGCGTATGAGGCGGCGCTGGCGGAGTGGCACCGATATCATCATTGGATGGCCGAGATGCGACAGATTCTGCTCCCTCTTCTGGGCTTAGTTGCGTTGCTCGGTGTCTTTGGCTGCCTGGTTGTCGGAATCACCCGACGCAGCCTGCCGGATACTGTCCCTTACTTTGCGACGGCATGTTGTGCTTTGTTGGCAGTGGGCGTGCTGGCTTTGTCGCCGACCGCGTCGCTTCAAGATGCTGTCGAAATGGTTCAGTTGGACGATCCTTTTGTTAGATTGCGATGGGGGCCCTTCCCGATCGTCCCAGAAGAACCGGGCGACGACAAGGTCGTAGTTGCGCATCTCGATCTACCACTGAAAAACATGGCTAGACCGGCACCCGGCAAAGAGGCCATTGCTGAGATTCAATCAGATAGGAGGCGTTTCGCCGCCGCCAAGGGGCGAGGCTCTGGTCCAGTGCGTTCGTATTTCCTTCCCCTACCTGGCATTGCGGATACAGGCAAGCTCGCTGGCAACTCCGCGGATAAAAAAGTGACCGAACGAGCAGAGCACAAACGCCCGCAGAGGCAGGATTCGGTTGATCGCAGTCCACAGGATCTTGCTTCTGATGTTCTTTTCTGGCACCCTGTCCTGGTGACGCATGACGGACAGGTAACCGCGCTCTTACCGCTTCGAGCAGGCCGTTACCGCGTCCTGCTCAATGGTTATACTCCCGATGGCAGGTTGGGTTCCGCAGTGCGATCGATCGATCTGCTGCCAATGCCAAAACCAGCTTCTCGTTGATGCGAAATCGCAATGGAGTTGTCCGCCTCGGCATTTTGATTGCAACCCCCATGCGCACGTGAAATAATCTCTGAATGTTCCACCTTCTTCGGCGTCTAAGCTTGTAAACCTGCCGATTCGACCTTTCTCAACCAGGGGAGCCTTACCAATGTCGTCGCGATTGACAATCGCCTTGAGCCTTGTTGTTAGTGTGGTCGTCTACCAGGCTGGATGGGCCGGAACCTCTAACAGCCTTCTGGACGTGTCTCCCGATGGCAGCCTGTTGTTGGTGACGAACTCCGATAACGGCACGGTAACGGTCGTCGATACCAAGGCGCAAAAAGCTATCCATGAGATTGCAGTTGGAGATAAACCTGAAGGAGTCACCTGGATCGGCAACGGCCCACTCGCCGCAGTGACGGTCAATCGCGAGCACAAAGTCGTTTTCTTCAATCCTCGATCGGGAAAGATCATCAAGACGCTCAAAGTACCGTTTGAGCCGTACGGCATCGTGGCCAACACGGCAGGAACGCGAGCCTGGGTGACGCACGATTATCCGGGGCTTGTCAGCGAAATCGATACCAAAACCATGCAGATCGTACGAGAGATGAAAGCAGGGAAGTTTTTGCGTGGTATTGCGTTGCCGCCCGATGAGAAACGGCTATATGTTGCGGAATTTTACACGGCGACGCTGCATGCCCTCGATTTGGCATCAGGGAAGGTTGTCGACACCTGGCAGGGCCAGCCGCGCGACAACCTCTGTCGCCATGTTGTCATTCATCCAAGTCCCTCCTATCCGAAGGCATATTTATCCCACTTGCGGGCCAAAGTCGAAGTGGCCGACGGAAGCGGTTCGATTTTTCCGGCCTTGTCGATCTGCGACTTACGACCGAAAGAAGGCCGCCGCCGCGTTCGCATCGACATGGACACCTATAACAATGTCCGCGTCGTGACCAATCCGTGGGAAGCCGCCATTTCCAGTGATGGCAAAAGAATTTACACCATCTATGCCGGTACGGACGACATGAACATCTCCAAACTTCTGAACGATGATTACCAAGAAATTGAACGCATCGGCAATGCTATCAATCTGGGCAAGAATCCCAGGGCCATACGCATCAGTCCTGACGACAAGACAGTCTATGTCTACAACTCGCTTGATTTTGCTGTCAGTGTACATGATGCCGACACGATGCGGCGGCGAGCCACAATCAGGGTCTGCGATCCGCCCAAAACGCCAGAGTGGGTGCTAGGGAAGATCCTATTCAACACCGCCAATCCGCCGTTGACAAGCCGGCGGTGGATCGCTTGCTCGTCATGCCATCCGGACGGCCATAGCGATGGCCGCGTGTGGCAAAATCCGGAAGGTTTGCGAAAAACGCCCCACCTCTTCGGGCTGGCCCACACCCATCCGCTCCACTGGTCTGCGGACCGCGATGAAGTTCAGGACTTCGAGTACACGATCCGTGGCAGGCTGATGCAGGGGCGCGGCCTGCTCAAAGGGAATATCAAACCGAAGAAGGGTTTCGAACCGACGGAATTGGAAGAAAAACTGTCAGGCCGATCCAAAGAGCTCGACGCCCTCGCCGTTTATACGAACTCGTTCGAGTTTATTCTGTCGCCGCATATTCCAGCGCCGGGCAAATTAAGCGCTGCCGCCGAGCGTGGAAAAAAGCTTTTCTTCAGCAAAGAAGTGGGCTGTTCCTCCTGCCACAGCGGTCCGTACTACACCGACAGCACGCTCAAACAGCCATTCAATCTGCACGACGTGGGCACAGGCGATCTCGATCCTACCGAAAAAATTGGCAGCAAGTACGATACGCCAACGCTGCTCGCCTGCTATCGGACCGCTCCCTACTTGCACCACGGCAAGGCCAAAACGCTCAAGGATGTATTGACAACCTTCAACAAACGCGACAGGCACGGCAAAACCAGCCATCTGTCGCCACAACAAATCGACGATCTCGTGGCTTTCCTGAAGTCGTTGCCTTATGAATTGCCCCCCGACACAACCAGCAACACGGTCAAGTATCGCGTGCCGCCGAAAAAGAAGTGACTTCCGGGAGGCTGATCGTTTCAAGGACCTAATTCGGAATCAAGTCAAGACCGCGAAGCCAGCGCAGCGACGTCTTTTGCCACGCTTCCCACATGGGCCCTTTGTACCCGTTCAGACCGTGGCCGCCCGAGGGCAGTTCGAGGTATTCGCACGGTATCTTTCTGTTCCGCAACGCCTCATAGAACGCCTTGCTGTTGTCCGGAACAACAGCGCGGTCATCTTTGGCGTGGGCGAGAAAGGCGGGAGGCGTTTTCGATGTAACCTGTTTTTCATTGGAAAAAAGTTCGATCATTTTCTCATCAGGCATCTGGCCAAGCAAGTTTCGCCTCGATCCTTTGTGAGTCTTATCGCCCATGGTAATGACGGGATAGATGAGAATCATGAAGTCGGGTCGGCAACTGAACCGTTCGATCGGATCATCTGCGTCGGGTTTGCCCGAATCGAAGTGGGTACCAGCGGTCGAAGCGAGGTGCCCGCCGGCGGAGAAACCCATGATACCGATGCGTTGGGGGTCGAGGTTCCATTTTTTGGCGTTGGCTCGAACGATGCGAATAGCGCGTTGGGCATCGAGAAGAGGAACAAACGATCTGCCCCTCGGTAAACGGTATTCGAGGACCGCGCCGGTAATGCCGTGCCGGTTGAGCCAGCGGGCGATGCCGTGCCCTTCTGGTTCGACGGCGCGCATGGCGTAGCCGCCGCCGGGACAGATGACGATGGCCGTGCCGTTCGGCTTTTGCGGTTTGTAGACTGTGAGCGGCACGTCGGCTTTTTCGAACTGGCCGTTGCCGAGCGGCGCCTTACCATTCCAGAGTCGGATCATTTCGGTCTTTGAAACAGGCGCCTTTGGTTGTTCCGGCCGCTCCTGCTGCGCCAGTACGAACGCCGATATACATAGAAGACAATTGCTGGCTATCATCGCCTCTCCGAAATCGCTGGATGATGTTTTTATTTTCGACAAAGACGTTTTTACTATCCTGGCAGCCGATCGACAATTTAGCCTGACCAGGATAGCCCAAGTTTGTCGATCGCGGTTACGAATTCACACGTTGTAACCGATCGCTTCGAGGGCGGCAGCGGTCAGTACGAACGGATGTTTGGGAATCGTGTCCAGTTGGAACACCGGCAACAAGTCGCGTAGTCGAACGGGTTCAGGGCGATCGAGCCAGCCGCACGAATGTGCCAATAGACCGAGCAAGGCTTCGGCACGAACTCCTCGATCCCGCAAGGCGCAAAGTCGAGTGTCGCCATGCCGTTTGGCCAGGCGTCGACCGTCTGGACCGACTACCAGTGGCACATGGACAAAGGAAGGCGGAGACCAAGTTAGGGCTTCGTAAAGCAGCAATTGTCTGGGGGTCGATGGGATCAAATCGTCGCCGCGAACGATTTCGGTCACGCCTTGAGCGGCATCGTCGACCACGACCGCAAGCTGGTAGGCAGGCGTCCCCGCCGATTTCCAAACGACGAAATCACCGCCGATGTCAGCCAGGTTCAAGGCTACCTTTCCATGAAAGCGATCGGAAAATTCGCAGTGGCGCCCCTCGGTGCGAAAACGCCAGGCATACGGAATGGTTAGCGATTCCGCCTCCTGAATGGTTCTAAACGTGCAAGTACCAGGGTAGGTCGGTCCTTCGTGTTCCCCATGCGGTGCACTCGCTGCGCGTTCGATATCGCTTCGCGTGCACGTACAAGGATAGACCAGGTTCTGTTCCTTCAACTTGTTCAAAGCTGCTTCGTAAGCGAACAGTCGGCGCGTCTGCACCAGCACTTCGCCGTCCCAGTCCAGTCCCAACCAGCGGAGGTCTTCGTAGATTTGTTCGACGGCGCCGAGTTTGACTCGAGGCGAATCGATATCTTCGATGCGCAAGACGATTTGGCCATTTTGGCTGCGGGCGGACAACCAGGCGATCATGTACGTGCGAGCGTTGCCGACGTGCTGTGCGCCGGTCGGCGAAGGTGCCAGACGTCCGACAATGCGTTGCTGCATCGCTTTAGCCGACTTGTCGACGAAAACCTGCCTCCACGCTATTGCATAGAGCATGGTTTGCAAGCCGTCAACCAGGGCGCAGCCGCCGACTTGGTTTCTGATACGGATCAGAGAGCCCGGCGGCTTTAGTGTTTTCCGCTGTCTCCTTTACGAATAAACTTTAGGAATCCACACCCACCCGACCACAAGAGGATTGATGATGCGTCACTTGCTGATTTCGCTGTTTTGCTGTTCTGTATTTCTTGCCGACGTTCATGCTGTCGACAAAGGCAAACCCAACATTGTTCTTATTGTTGCGGATGATTTGGGCTGGACCGACGTCGGTTGCTTCGGTAGCCGATACTACGAGACGCCCCATATTGATCGGCTGCGGAAAGAGGGAATGCAATTTTCTGCCGCTTACACGTGCGGCCCCAATTGTGCACCGACGCGTGCTTGTTTGATGACCGGCCGCTACACTCCCCGACACGGCATTTATACCGTCTCTACCGGCGCACGCGGCCTGGAAAAATTTCGCAAGCTCGTTCCCGTTCCCAACCGCACCAGCTTGCCTCTCAGTGAAGTCACAATCGCCAATGTCCTCAAAGAAGCCGGTTACAAAACGGGCATGTTCGGCAAATGGCATCTGGGTAACGCCGACGAATACCACCCGTCACGTCGCGGCTTCGACGAAGCCATCGTCTCCGCCGGTCGCCATTTCAATTTCGTTACCGACCCGCGCATGAAAATCGCACCAGGCACTTACCTCGCCGACTTCCTGACCGATCAGGCTGTCCGTTTCATTGAAAAAAACAAAAATGAAACGTTCTTTCTTTACTTGCCGCACTTTTCCGTGCATTCTCCCTTTCAAGCCAAGAAGGACCGGATCACCAAGTACGAAAAGAAAAAGCCGATCGGGGGCCACAACAATCCCGTTTACGCCGGCATGATCGACAGCCTTGACGAAAGCGTCGGTCGAATTCTGAACAAACTCGACGAGCTGAACCTCGCGAAAAATACGATTGTTCTTTTTTACAGCGACAACGGCGGGCTGGGCGGCTACGACGGTTTGCAGATTCGCAATATCACGTCCAACGCTCCCTTGCGCGGCGGTAAAGGAATGCTTTACGAAGGGGGCATCCGCGTACCGATGATCCTGCGCTGGCCTGGCGTCGTTGGCGCAGGAACGACGTGCGACGAGCCGATCATCAGCGTCGATTTCCTGCCTACTCTTGCCGAGTTGGCCGGCGTTTCAGCCGAACCGAAGAATCCTATCGACGGCGTCAGTTTCGTTCCTCTGTTGAAAAACAGTCGCAGCCGGATCCGACGCGACGCCATCTACTGGCATTTTCCCGGCTATTTGCAGGCCAACGTTCGTCTGGGAACCTGGCGGACGACGCCGGCAGGAGCCATTCGCGCCGGCAATCTCAAGCTCATCGAGTTTTTCGAAGATGGTCGCCGCGAACTGTATGACTTGAACGCCGACATCGGTGAGAAAAACAACCTTGTTGACAAGAGGCCGGAAGATGCAGAGCGGCTTTATAAGATGTTGACCGCCTGGCGGAAATCGGTCAATGCCCCGATGCCGACGAAAAAAGAACGTTAAAGGCGACATTTCCGGAGGCATGAAATGACAACACCGCTGCACGTGCTCGGCGAATGGATTCGCCAGCTCTTGTCGCAAATTCCGCTGCCGGTGGTGCGGGCCGTGTTCGTGGCCGTTCCGATCGCGGTCTTGATTTGGGTATGGCGCTTGCCAGCTGAAGCGGCATTGCCGCCTCAGCCCACCGGCCGACTCGACGAAAACCTTAAAGTGTGGGCCAGCCTTGCGCTGCTCATTCAAATCGCCATCTATCTGATTTTCTGATGTCAGCGTACTTGCAAGTGAAGCACGCTGAGTGACTCGATCGCCCGTTGCTCGCTGAAAATCAGTTGTCATGTTTGGCGGGATTCAAGTAAAGCGGGTTTAGCTGCAAGAATAGGAACAGGAGTCATGAGCGTATATTTCCTGGGCATCGAAACGTCTTGCGACGAAACGGCGGCGGCGGTGTTTACCGACGAACTGCAAATACTGTCCAACGTCGTCGCTTCGCAGACTGAACTGCATTCGCGGTTCGGCGGAGTCGTACCCGAAGTGGCCGCCCGCGCTCATTTGCAGCGCTTGTTGCCCGTGATCGACGAATCATTGAAACACGCCGGGATTACTCTTCAGCAGATTGGCTGCATTGCTGTGCTCAACTCACCAGGACTGGTTGGCGCCTTGCTGATCGGCGTCAGTGCCGCCAAGATGCTGGCGGTGGCGCTCGACGTTCCCCTGGTGAACGCGAATCATATTGAAGCACACGTCTTTGCGTGTCGGCTGGCTGCACAACGCGACATTTTTCCGTGCGTCGGCCTAGTCATCAGCGGCGGTCACACTTCTTTGTTCGAATGCCAGAGTCCGCTCGAATTCAAACTTCTCGGTGCCACCATCGATGATGCCGCGGGCGAAGCCTTCGACAAAGTCGCAAGTATTTTGGGGCTGGGTTTTCCCGGTGGGCCGGCCGTCGAACGTGAAGCTCGAAAGGGAGATGCGAAAGCGTTCTCCTTTCCCCGTTCCTTTTACAAGGATGAAAGGCTGGATTTTAGTTTTAGTGGCTTGAAGACGGCCGTGCTTTATACGGCTTTCGGCCAGGACATGAGCCAGCGCCGACATACCCTTTCCGAAAAGATGCGGGCTGATTTGGCTGCGAGTTTTCAACAGGCAGTGGTCGACGTTCTGGTTCGCAAATCGCTGCAAGCGCTCGAGCAAACGGGGCTAAGCCGTCTGGCTGTGGGCGGGGGCGTGGCTGCCAACCGCTGTCTGCGTGCGGCGCTGGAGCGCGCCGCTTCGGAACACCATTTCGAATTGATTCTAGCGCCGCTTTCTTATTGCACCGACAATGCGGCAATGGCAGCAATGGCTGTGGAAAAATGGCGTCGACAAATGTGGGCGCCCGGCGATCTCGATGCCGTTCCTGCCTACCAGCCGTCGCAAATGTAAGCATAGACAAAGATCGTTCAGGCTTCACAGAAGGAGTTCCTGGCGGCGCAATTCCTGCATGCGGGGCAAACCTCCGCACATCTGCAAATACTCGGCAAAATCGCGTGTGCCGTAAATGTACTTGTCGAGAAATTGCCGAAACGTCTCGACGTCCTTCTCTGCGTTCAGCCACTGGCGAAGATGGCTTTCATCGGAGAAATACTCATAGGGCATATTGCCGGGATAGCTGCCGAACGGCACTTCGCAGACGGCATCGACGCAGTAAAACGGGATCACCGTGCGCGTCGGATCGCGGCGAAATTCTTCGTGCGGAATGAGACGTTCGCAAGTAATGATGAGTTTTTTCGCAGCGCGGGCGACATCGAAATCGGCGACCGATGTGCCTCGAATTCGGCAATTGCCGTAACGGTCTGCTTCGTGCACGTGGATCAGCGCACAGTCAGGATAGAGCGCGGGCACGGCGACAAGCTTTTCATTGGTGAAGGGACAATCGATCGTTTTGGCGGCACTATAGTGAAAAGTATCGGTGCCCAACATGGAACGCAATGGCAGGAACGGCACGCCCATGGCTGCCGCCTTGAAGCGAACGGCCAGGGCATAGTTCGTCCATTCGGTGCATTGAACGGTGCCGGACTGCATCACCCGGCGGGCGTGGGGGGACAGGCCGCGCGCTTCCAAACCGACGACGTATGCGATGTCGACTCGATTGAGGGTTTGGCCTCGGCCCATGAGATTGCCGGCGCAGAGGATTTCGAAGTCGTGGGTAGCGGTATGGCCGGCGAGACCCAGGTCTTGCTTTTCTTGTCTGAGAATCTCGTGCAACAGAGCCGTTGGAATGCGGTCGCTGCCGAAGCCGCCAATAGCGAGGTAATCGCCATTAGCGACGAGGCGGGCGACAGCATCCTGCACGTTGGTTAACTTGTCAACCAAAGCTCGGCGTTTACTGGCGAAAAACGACCGCGCTTGATCGGCTGACGGATCGGTGAAAAGTCGCCCTTTTCCCTGCGCTCCGGTGTGCATGGAGCAATCGCCCTATTAGGACGGCAACGAAATCACTAATGGCCGCGGACTTTTTGTGAAAGCTCAGCCGAACATGCTGGCTGACGCTTTCGACATGGATAGGTCGACGAAACGCCCCTATTTTTCCTGGTTTTCATATTCGCACAAAAGTTGCCGAAATCGCGGATCATTGCGAATCAAATCGAGGTCGCGATCTTCTCGCATATAGCGAAAATCGCGATAGCCCAGTTCGATGGCCCGCCGCAACGTGATCAGAGAAAGCTCGGCGCGTTTGGTCAAGGCGTAACTACATGCCAGGTTGTAATGGGCGAGAGGATCATGCGGGCGAAGAGCGACGATTCGTTTGTCGATGGCCAACCCTTGAGCATAACGGCCTTTTAATGCCAGATTGTTGCTCATCACACGAAGGACATCGACGTAATCCGGGCTACGTTCCAGGATGCCGCCAAAAAAATCCAGCTCGAAATCAAGTTGGCTCTGCTCCGATGGTTGAACCCTCGGTTGGTTTTCGGTTAGCGAGTCCTCGCCGGAGTGATGGCTCGAATATGGCATGATCGTTTCCCCCGTTTATGAAACTGGATCGATGGCCCAAGCCCGCGGCCCGCCAACAATTCCATCTGTTTCGTGATTATAACTCGCGGGACGTACCTTGCAAACGCCGATCCGTCGCTGAAGTCTTACAAACGTGTCCATTTGCTTGTCTGCCGGAGAAAGCACACTTGATGTAGCGGTTTTTCAAGCAGTTTGTGCGTTGCGCCTACTATTGTGTGAATAGTCCTGTCTTGCCCGGCGTTTTAGCCTTGATTCTTGTCGTGGTTGGTCTGGCTGCTGCAAGCAAGCGCGAGATGAAGTTTCTTGTTGAAGATCGCATTTCCAGATGCCGACGTATTCTTTAGCCGATTCGACATGAGGCGATATGCACCGACAGCTCTTCCGTTCGTCGAAACCGGCTGGCAAATCTGCGAAGACGCTCTCAACACCGCAGTTCTCAATCCAGGAAGAATGGGAACGATAATGGTTTGGGGTGAACCAACGGGCCGAATCTACGTGCCGCTTTGGCTTTTTTTGGCCTGCTGCAGCGACTCCCTTGCGCAGCCGACTCACTCCGTGACCAACCTTTCCGCACCTGTTCCCGCCCACGCCAGTTCCTTTGTCCAGCCCCAGAACACGCTCTCGCTTGACGAAGTCGTTGCGTTAGGATTGCAGCGGAACCCGTCGTTAGCCCAGGCGTCATGGCAAATCGACCAGGCTCGCGGTTTGGCATGGCAGGCCGGCCTCTATCCCAATCCAACCGTCAGTGCGACCTTCGATGAACTGGGCGACCGCACTGGTGCGGGAGGGATCAACACCGTTCCGCTGGTGAGTCAGGAAGTGGTTACCGCAGGGAAACTTCGCTTGAGCCGAGCAGTCGCCCAACGCGCGGTCGATCAGGCGACCTTGATGTTACTGGTGCGTCGCTACGATCTGTTGGCGGGCGTCAGGCAGCGCTATTTCGAAGTCCTCACCTTGCAACGGCGAATTGAAATACTGGACGAACTGGTAAAACTGGCTGAGCAATCGGTTGCCACCACCAAACAATTGCTGCAAGCGAAACAAGTAGCACGCTTGGATCTGGTTCAGCTGGAAGTCGACTTGGAGCGATTCCGAGCGAACAAAGAAGCTGCCGAGCAAGAGTTGCCTGGCGCCTTTCGCCGGTTGGCCGCAACGGTTGGCGTGTATGACCTGCCGCTGGCCCGTTTGCAAGGATCGGTTGACGATCCTTTGCCGGATTATGATTTTCAGGCAGCCCAGGCGTTCGTGGCGCGGCAGCACCCAGCCATCCAACTCGCTCATGCCGGGGTCGAGCGTGCCCAACTGCTCCTCCGCCGCGCGCAGGTGGAACCGATTCCCAACATTACGGTCGGCAGCGGCTATGTCCGACAAAACCAGAACGGCTCCGACGACTGGGTCATTGGCGCGAGTATCCCCATCCCTGTCTGGAATCGTAACCAGGGAAACATCCGGGCGGCCGAAGCTGCCGTCGCTGTCGCGTTGCAGGAAATCAACAGGGTTCAAAATGATCTGGTGGATCGTCTGGCACAAGCCTTCCGCAATTACATGTCATCTCGCCGCCGAGCCGAGCGTTTTCGGCAAGCCATTCTTCCCAAAGCCCAAGAGACCTATGAACTCGCGTTAAAGGCATATAAAGGCGGGCAATTCGCCTACCTGCGCGTGCTCGAAGCACAGAGATCGCTGGCCCAAGCAAAACTGGAATATGTACAAGCCCTCGGAGACGCTTGGATGGCCGCCAGCACCATCTCCGGATTGCTGCTCGAAGAACAATGGCCCTGGCAGGAAGCCGCTCCGAAGCAGAAATAGGCTGGGCCATTTGAAACGGGAAGGGTTGCGTTGAAGAACGCAGTGCGCCTGGCGCATTCGATCTATTCTACCCAATTTTTCTTCCTTTTTTTACTTGTTTACAATCCAGAAGCGGCACAGCCGTTGCGCAAGTCCAATTTTTTTTCACGATTTCCTTGCCCGCGCTTCCTCTCTTTTCAGAAGTCTGCGAGTTTCGCCGATCAAATAATGCAAGAGATGCGGCCCCATTCGATAGTGTTCGAAATGTCGGGTCAACAAGCCTGGCGTACCCGGAAATGAAGGAGCGCTTCCCATGCGCAGTACAAAGAACGGAATCTGGATGTTTGTACTGGTGACCGGCGTGGTCTTCACCCGGGCTGTATCGTTAGCCAACGCCCAGGAAGGGGGTGAGGCTCCCGCGGCCAACGCTGGACACGAAGCTGAATGCCAGGTTCTGAACCTGGATCAGTGCATCGCTCTGGCCTTGAAGCAGCAGCCGGCGTTGCAGGCTCATCAATCCAGTTTGATGGCTGCGGAGACGAATCGCCGAGCGGTTGAGAACCTCTTGATCCCGTCTTTGATTGCACGCGAGCTGCCAATTCGCCGGAAACAAGCGGCGATGGGCGTGACGGTGGCATCGGCAGGATTGAAGCAGGCTGAGTTGGAGACGATTTATGCTGTAACGCGCCTTTACTATTCGGTCATTTTCGCTCGCGAGCAGCGCAAGGTAGCGCAAAAGGTGGTTGGGGAAATCCAGCGGACAGCCTTGACGGTGAAATTGGGTTTGAGTCAGGGGGAAAAAGAGGTTCGAGAATCGGACCTGAACAAAGTGAACATGTACTTGAAGCTGGCAGAAGCCAAGGTTGCTGAAGCGGAAACGGGAATCCGGCGAGCCCGGGCAGCTTTGCAAGAAGCAATCGGTTTGGGAGCGTGCGGCTGCGTCGAAGTGGCGGACGAAGGGTTTCCCGAATTGACCTTGAAAATTTGCTTGCAAGACATCATCAACATGGCCTTAGCCAACCGCGGAGAGATGATTCAGGCGGACACGGTTGCCGAAGTCATGGGGTTGGAAGTCGAGGCGCAAAAGACTACGTTTCGGCCCCGCTTTCATACATTTGCCGCCGTGGCTGATATCCATGCTCGGCCCATTCCCCAGGGCGAAAGCAACGGGGAATACCGGCCCGGAGCACTTGGTCCGGAGATGCCCACGACTCTCGTCGGTTCGCGGCGCATGCGAGTCGAGCGTGCCGAGCATTTCTATACGCGAGCGACCGCCGTGGCGGAGAAGACCGCCAATCTAATCGCGTTGGATGCGGAAGATGCGTTTTTGAAAGTTGAAGCGGCATTGAAGCAGGTTGCTCTGACACGCGCCGCCGTCGAACAAGCTCGTATCCTGATTCCGCGCCTCGAAAAAGACTATCCCACCAGACGAAAACGTCCAGGCGCGGGAGCTACGGAAGAGCTGTTGCGAAATTACGTCGTCGCTGCTCAAGCCGAGGCACAGTACAACGAAGCCCGCTTCAAATTGATTATCGCTCTGGCAGGTCTGGAACGGGCCACCGGTGGCGGCTTCTCGGCAGGCTTGTACAGCCCCATCCGGGACGGTGCTTGCTCCCTGCCAAGACCATGACAACGAAATCACCTGTTTTTTCTCGAGACTGTGGATCGGCGTTTGTGGAGTTTTCCTCATCCACCATCCACTCCATAACTTCAACCTACATACATCAGGAGCGGTGGTATGTACCGATCAAAACATATTCCTGGGGCGCTGATACTCGGTCTGATCGGCATGTTGGCAACTGCAAACGCCCAGGCTGAAGAACCCACCAAACCAATTAAAATCGGTTTGGTCAAAACGCTGTTTCGCGACACCAGTCCGCGGATGGCCATGGTCGTACTCAAGCCCTTCAGTTCGATCATGTATTCCATGACAGGCGTGCATGGCGAACTAACCATTGGCGGCGAAGCGGGCGAACTCGCCAAACAACTCGCCGACAACGAAGTGCAGCTCGCTATTTTCCACGGCGTCGAATACGCCTGGGTCCAGCAGAAATACCCGCAGCTCAAACCCCTTATGGTGGCTGTCAATTGGACACCCCACCTCCGCGCCCACATCGTCGTGTCGGCAGCCAGCGAATTCCAAACGTTTGCCGATCTTCAAGATCAGATCATTGCCATGCCCCGCGGCACCCGCGAACATTGCCGCATGTTCCTCGACCGGCTCTGCCAACAACAAGGCAAAACGCCCAAACAATTCTTCGACCGCATCACCAAGTCGTTCTGTGTCGAGGACGCCCTTGATGATGTCGTCGACGATGTCGTTCAAGCCGCTGTGGTAGATGATGTGGCTTTCGAATCCTACCGCGAACAAAAGCGTGTTCGCGCTTCGCGTCTGAAGAAGATTGCCACTTCCGAAATCTTTCCCGCCGGAGTGGTGGTATACAACCCGGCCATTCTCAACGATGAATTGCTCGCCAAGTTCCGCCAAGGCATGCTCAAAGCGCGAGATCATGTGCTCGGCAAGCGCATGCTGATGCTCTGGAACTTGACTGGTTTCGAAGATATTCCGACTGACTACCAGGCGACTCTGACGAATATTGCCAGAATTTACCCTGCGCCCGCGTCACTGGCGCCGGCCAAACCGGCCACCAACGTCAAACTGGTCGATCAGAAGAAGCCGGCAAACGTCATTCCGGTTCCGACGCAAACGCAAGCGGAAATCAAGGTCGTCAAAGACAAGAAGCCATCTCCCACCGCTGGCAAGGAACAAGACAAGGCGATTGTCAAACCCAGTGACGACGCCAAGATCACCAACCAAAACCGCGAATGATTCGCCGATCAATTCATGATCGACAAAGCGACGGCACGACAGGCGTTTCCCTGCCGTGCCGTCGCTGTTTCTTGCTTGCTGCCCGACAAAAGCATTCGCCGATACATGCAAGACAATCCTCGACGTGGTGACCAGCCGCGGACCAATTCGCTCCATATTGCACTGCATTTCGTGCCAGGGTATAAGGCGTTGGCGTGGGCTAGACGCGAAGGAGCGATACATGAGACGAAAGGGGAGTTGGGTCTGGGTTGGCCTGGGAATGCTGGCTGGTTCGGCAATCCTCGCCGACGCGCCCGCGGACAAGATCAAACCGGCTGCCAAGGTCAATGGCGAAGTCATCACCCAGGCGGATGTCGATGCTGTGTTGCGCGAGCGTCTCATCCCAGCTGATCTGTCAGCGGCCGAGCGTCACGAAGTGCAAAGCGAAGTTCTGGACATGCTGATCGATGACGCCTTGCTGCGCCAGTACTTGCAAATCCATGGGCCTCGTGTCTCTCGTGCTCAGGTCGATCGCTGGCTGCAACGACTGGAGGAAAGTCTGCGGTCGAAAAACCAGACGCTGGAGCAATTTTGCCGCAGCCAGGGCATGACGGAAAAACAGCTGCGCGCGAGCGTGGTGCGCATGTTGCAGTGGGTAGGCTACGTGGACTCGAAACTGCCGGAAGAAGAATTGCGGCGTTATTACGAGGAAAACCGGGATTACTTTGATCAGGTGAACGTGCGAGCGAGCCATATCTTGATCCGGGTTTCGGCGACTGCGTCAAAGAAGCAAAAGGAGGCGATCCGCTCCAGGTTGCAAGCTCTGCGTGCGGATATTCTGGCTGGGAAGATCGACTTTGCCGAGGCTGCCAGGAAATTCTCGCATTGCCCGACAGGGGAACGTGGCGGCGATCTGGGCTATTTTCCGCGCAAATTTGCCGTCCACGAGACCATCGCCAAAACCGCCTTTTCCCTGCAACCTGGACAAATCAGCGACGTCATCGAAACCGATCTGGGTTTTCATCTGCTGATGGTCACCGACCAAAAGCCGGGCGTTCCATCACGCTTCGAAGATGTGCGTCATGAAGTCCGTGAAATGGCTGCCGCGGAACTGATGCAAAAACTGCTCGAACGCGAACGCCGCCGGTCGTTGATCGAAGTCTATTTGGACAGGCCAAAGAAATAGCCAGAACATTGGCCCCTTTTCTTTCATTTCACGTCTGGCAACAGTTCGGCCAGCACTTCCTTCCAACGTCGGCGTTCTTCTTCAGGCTCGAACAGATGCCGCTTGCGCCGACATGCGTTTTGCAACCGCTTGTAAAACCGAGAATCCTTTTCCGCCCGGTACATCAAATCAGCAAGGGCCTGTGTGTCGGCGTAGGGGAAATAGCCGGGATAGCTTTTTCCCAGCAGACCGATGGAACCGTCGATGCGTGACGAGACCACGGGGACATCGACCATCAACGCCTCGGAGATCACATTAGCGCCTCCCTCGGATTTGGAAGTAAGCGACAAAAGATGGCATGTCGCCAGAATCTGCAGAGCCTTGGTGCGGGGAAGCTCACCGAGCCAGCGATAGCGAGGATTGGTCTCCTGTTCGTGGCGGGCGGCATCGGCCAGTTCTTCCGTCAGGGCAGAGCCGATATGGAGAACACGGATACGCGATTCCTCGGGCAACAAGCGGGCCGCCCACGCCGTGCGCATCGGGTCTTTCACAGGGCGCAGATGGCCGATGACGCAGACTCTGAAATCGTCGTTTTTCGGCTTTCCCTTGACACGGGGCGGGTCGACTGACTGGTAGATGACACGCGCACGGCGGCGCAGCGGTCGCGGCAGTTCGTCGATGCCTTTGGGTTGCAGCAATATCAAACGCTTCGCCCAATGCAGGGCTTTTTGGGCATTGGCATCCGTGTGGATCGCGCCGTAAAGATCGGTCCCGGTCAAAGCAAGGACGATCGGCATGTCGGGTGCTTTTTCCCGTGCCGCTTTCATGGCGGCAAAGCTCTTCGACGCATGCAACGCAATCAGGAGGTCGTAGCGGCGGCCATGATATTCGCTGCACACCGTGACTCGATGCCCCAACGATCGCAACAGTTTCGCCCAGCGCAACGCCGTCACGCGGTTCCCTGCTCTGGAGCCGGGCGGCGCGGGAGTAACAATGACGATTCTCATGATTCGAGCGAACAGGTGCGAAAGCCGGCCCAAACATCTCGCCGATGGGGAAGATAGTAATTCCGCCACGTGTTGCGCAGCGTCCGCGCAGGCGTCAGCCAGCAGCCCCCCCGCAGAACCTTGTGCGTCTTGAACCAGGGAACGGAATATTCTCGGTAGGGATCGGGCGAAAAACCGGGATAAGGCAAAAATGGACTCGCAGTCCATTCCCAAACGTTTCCAATCATCTGGCGACATCCTGCCCAACTATCTCCTGCCGGGCACGAGGAGACGGCAACACAAAAAGGTTGGAAGGCATCGACGTTCGCATGGCGTTTCGTGGGCAGGTCGTCACCCCACGGAAAACGTCGGTTCTCTCCGAATCCCCGAGCAGCACACTCCCATTCCGCCTCAGTGGGCAGCCTCCTTTTCGCCCAGCGGCAATACGCCTGGGCTTCGTACCAGTTCACGTGCAACATCGGACAGTGCGGTTCCAGGCCGACCCACTGATCAAAGTGCCGTCTCTGCCAGCAGCCCCCTTCCTTTCGCCAATAAACTGGATGTTCCGCTTGCTGCTGTGTTCGCCAGTTCCAGCCTTCGTCGTCCCACCAGCGGCGTTCCAGGTAGCCGCCGTCGTCGACGAACGCTGCAAACTCGGCTTGCGTCACCGCAGCACGAGCGATCTTGAATGGCTTCAACTCTACTTCGTGCGCCCACTTCTCATTGTCGAATACAAACCCCGTCCCTCGACGCGCCCCCAAAACATAAGTTCCTCCAGCAATTTCCACATCGCCCGGCCATGGACTGCCTTCTTCTATTGGCTGAGCGGGCAAATAGGATGGCGGCGGATATCCCAAAGTCTGACGGGAATAGGCGAACGCCTCGACATGCATATCCTCATGAAAAAGACTCAAAAGAACAAAATATGTTTGTCGAGGCGTCGGACCAGCGTCGACGATGTCCACAACGCGATCCAACACCTGCTGCATGTACGCCAGCGTCTCGCGTCGGCTCGGCAGAGGCAATCGCCAACGGCTGTCGTGGTGGACAGAAATCGAATCGTAAAGCGCATCGGCGTCAGCACGCAACGAGGGCAGTTTTCCCCCCTCCCGCAACAACCACTTTTCGTAAAACCACGCCAGATGGCCGATCTCCCAAAGCAGCGGATTGACAATCTCCAGTTGTGGCCCGATCAGCTGCTCATCGCTGAGGTCCTCAATCGACGCTAAGGTACGCTGCCGGGCGCACATCAACCACTGCACGAGGGTCGCAGGAGAAATGCCCGTAATCTCAGGTGCTTCAACGACGTCCATGCCATGATCTTGCCGGGAAAACAAAGCTGTGTCAACAATGCCCGGGTGCCTATCGCATGAGCGATTCCTTGGCAATCTGGAATGCAGCCTGGGATGGCGATTCGGGCAGAATCTGCACCCTCGTTCCCTCCCGCATCTGGCCCGGCGGATCGAGCACGATGACACCGTTGCGCACGGCTCCTTCGCACCGGCACTTGGCGGAACGGATACCATTTCGTGCGAAGCTTCTGATAGCCATGTGACAAGTCGTTCGTGTTGTGTTATGGTTTCGCCAACGGCCAATGTTGGCAGCATTCCCCTTGCGGTTTCATGGATCGCCCCGACGACGGAGCCAGGCAATGAAGTCGATTCTCGATGCTGTTACGTTTTATGCGTCGTTCGACGACGACATTAGCGGCGACGTTGGCCATGGCACATTGACTCCCAAAACCCGAATCGGTCCACCTGCCGAACCCGACCACCAGGTCCATACCGAAGGCTACGACCCGAACGTTTTTCGCATCGTCAAAGACGAAGGTGTCCATGGCGGCTGTCTCGAAGCTGTCGACGTCCTCGAAAACTACGGTCGAATCTACTTTCCTGGCCTGGGAAACCTGCCTTTCCGAACCGGTGGTTGGGCGGGCACCCTTTCCTTTTGGCTGAACACGGATCCGAACGAGCTTTTGAAGACTCCGTTCTGCGATCCCGTTCAAATAACACAAAAAAATGCTCTCGATGGTGGTATTTGGATCGATTTCAATGACAACCAACCGCGTGACATGCGTATGGGTACCATTCCCGTTGTCAGACCAGGGGGAAGACGATATGGCAATGCCGATCCCGACGCTCCGATGATCTGGGTCAGACAGGTCGATTTCAAAGAAGGGGACTGGCACCATCTTGTTTGCGCCTGGGAGAATTTCGATACCGGCCAACCGGATGCACGTGCTGCTCTCTATATCGACGGCCAGCTCATGGGGGAAATCGCGGGTCGCGAACTGGCGATGGAATGGGAACTTGACAAAACGGGCATCTATGTCGCGGTCAGCTATATCGGGCTGCTCGACGAGTTGGCGATCTTCAATCGCATGTTGAATGCCGATGAGGTATGCTGGCTACGAGACCATCCTGGTGGCTTGGCGTCACTGAAGAAAAAGTGACACCAACTCGCTGGCCGACGAGGACGGCTACGACATTCTGGCGATAACTTCCGGGTTGAGTTGGATGCCCAACCCTGGACCTTCGGGAACGCGGAGCATGCCGTCGTCGTCTAGCCGAAAAGGCGGCTCGATCAATTCTTCGATGTACGGTACGCCGGTTTGGTATTCGATCCAGCGGGCGACGGGCATAGCCGCCGTCAGTGCCAGGTCGGCAGCCACGCCGATCGCGGTATTCCAGCCATGCGGCACCAGCAGGATGCCATGATCGTAGGCCGTCCAGCCGATGCGTTTGGCTTCGGTAAGGCCGCCGCACTTGGTCACGTCGGGTTGGATAATGTCAACCGCGCGTCGCTCTAAGAAAGGCTGGAAGGTTTGCCGCCTCGTCAGGCATTCGCCGGTCGCGATTGGCACGGGAGAGTTTTGCCGCAATTCCAGAAAGCCTTCCACATCATCCGGAACGAGAGCTTCTTCGAACCAGGAAACATCGTAATTAGCCAGCATGCGGGCGGTGTTCACAGCCCAGCGAACGCCGTGCGGCCAGAATTGTTCGCTTCCCCCGGCATCGACCATCAGCTCAACGTCTGCCCCGACCGCATCGCGGGCCACTTGCATCAATTCCTCATCGAATTTGCTGCTGACTCTGCCGAACGGTCTCCATCCCATCTTGATGGCACGAAAGCCGCGAGCAACTTGCTCCTGCAATTTATCGCGGAGCCTGGCGGGTTCGTCGAACAAGATCGACGCGTACGGCTTGATGCGGTCGCGGTAGATGCCGCCCAGCAGGCGAGCAACCGGCTGGCCAAGCGCTTTGCCACACAGATCCCATAAAGCGATATCGATGCCACTGATGGCATGTTCGACCGCGCCGCCACGACCGAACCAGAACATCGTTTGGCGAAGTTTTTCCGTAACGCGTTCGGGTTCCAGTGCGTGTTCGCCGATGAGGTGAGGGCGAAGGAGATCCAGTGCTCCCTCGACCAGCGCCTGAGTCGTGTAGCAACTGCCGATTCCCGTTATCCCTTCGTCCGTTCGGACCTCTAGAATAGTATTGTGCTGGGCGTTGGGGTCGGTCCCGCCGGGCCAGCCATGATCATGCGTGCCACCACGAAGGGGAACGGTTTTGATTTCGGTGATCTTCATAAGAGTGGCAGTTTAAGGCGAAACCGCACGATCGGCAACGGCTGCCGTTGATCGATTGGCCGTTGCCGTCTCGAAAAAGGATTTCATACAGGTGACCATGTCCATTTTTCTCCTGGCTTTGAAGAACCTGCGGCGCAATCGCTTGCGAACGGTCTTGACGTCATTGGCGGTCGTCGCTCTGGTGGCTGTCTTCAGCATGATCGTGACGGTCTTGATGTTTCTCGATGAACTGGTCACGGAAAAAAACCGGGACGTTCGCCTACTCATTACGGAACGTTACGGCCTGCTTCGCCCTTTCGATCGCCGAATCGCTGACAATATCACGGCGCGAGGAAGCCAACTGAACCAGGCACTCCGGAAGATCCGAGGCTATCAGCCCGAACATTTCAACATCTGGCATTTCGCCATCTTCACGCTCGACAAGGAATTGAAAGACCCGGACCAGATTTTTTTCACCGTCGCGTGCTACCCCGAAAAGATCGCCCAGATGACCGAAGATTTGCAGGATTTTCCACAGCAATACGTGGATCGGCTAAGAGGACCCGGGGGCAATGTGCCGATCGTGATGGGCCGGGTGCGCATGAAACGCCTCAAAAAAGAGGTCGGCAGCGTTTTCACGGCGTGGTCGACTTCGCATCGCGCCGGCGTCTTGCGAACGCCCATCCAGGTGCCGTTCGAAATCGTCGGCGAAATCCCAGAAGACAACCGCTGGAGCGAAGTCGCCTTCCTCGACTACGAAACCTGGGATCGTCTTCTTGAACAGCATTACAACGAAAAACAGGGGAAAATTACCTACCTTTGGCTCCGCTTCGACGATCGCGAGAGTGCCCTTAAGGGTGGCGTGCTGATCGAAAACTACTACCCGACGGTGAAGTGCGAAACGGAGGCCACCGCATATAGTCGTTTCCTGGAGCCGCTCAGAGATATCCTCGCAGGCATCAAGTATTTCCTTGTGCCTGCGATCCTCATCGTCATGACGGTGATCCTGGCCAATACCTTCAGCATTACGATTCGTGAACGGCAGGGAGAAATGGCTTTGTTGAAGGTGTTGGGATTCTCAGTCGGGCAGATCCTCGCCATCACCCTTGGCGAAGCCGCCCTAGTCGGCTTTCTTGCCGGCTTCGGCGGTTCCGTCGTGACCTTTGGGATCGTCAACCTTTGGCTGGATGGCATTCGTTTACCGGAGTTCCCCGTTCTCTACATGCCGTGGCACATTTTCTGGTGGGGGCCGCTTCTGGGAGTGTTGACCGCAATCCTGGGAGGACTGATTCCCGCCTTGAATGCACGCACGGTTCGGCCTGCGCAAATCTTCGCCCGCGTGACCTGAAAAACGTTCGGTTTCTCAATCCTCCGTGTTCAACAGGGATGCTATGCTCGCCGTCACTGCCTCGGTCAGTTTTTCCAGGGAACCCGGCGCCAGCATCGCCACCGTTTCCTGGTAGATTCCCTTGCCGTACGTTTCGGCCGTCGGCAAGTACGACGGCCTTGAACCGTTCGCCAGGGTCATCACAACAATCGGTGTCCGTGGAAATCGTTCTCTTAAACCTTTCTGGAAAGCCTGGTAGTGCTCCCCCTCGACCGCGAGCCAGATGCCGTCGCCGATTTTGGTAAGGAACACTGGCATCGGAAAATTCGGGCCGGCTGGCAACCCTTCCATCCGTGCCAGACTACGGTCCATGCGCTCGACCATCGCGCGAGCAGCGCCGGCTTTGCGCCAGTCACCTTCACGCCGAGCCGCTTCTTCCTCCTCGCGCCACCGTTTCTTGTCCGCTTCTACTTCGCTGCGTTTCGGCAAGTCGGGTTTATAGGGCAATTCGACAACCGTGCGGACGAAGCGCCAGTCGGCTTTCTTTCGAAGACTCTCTTCGTCAAGAGAGCGGTACGACCAGGTGCCAATGGTGGCGCCGGACACCACGGGGCCGGTGTATTCATAAAGTGTGTTGGAAGGAGGCAAACCTTCGAATGCGGACAAGACGGCGAACCCTAGCTGCCGGCCATTCCGGTCCGCAACGTCGACATCGCCAACGAAACCGACTTTCGGTCCCAGGTCGCCAGAAGCCCCTTGCAGAAAAAAGCAGGGCGCTCCGGTCGCCATTTCAACGACCTCACGCATAGCACCAACGAAATCGGGACTGATGAGCGTGTTGTCCCACGCCAAGGTCGTCGGGTGGCAGGCATAATTCACCACCGTGGCCAACAACGTTCCCGCGTCGTCCTCGATACGAACAATGGTGACGGTGTCGTCGGCGGGACCGTCAGGATTGAAACCACAGACGAATTGCTCGCTTTGTTCATCCCAAAAATCACGATGTCGAGCAAGCGAACATTTGCCGCTGCCATAAGTCAAGCGGGCGTTTTGGGCATTCGAGCGTGCGTCTTTGATGATCCGAGCGACTGTCCGGGCAACTTCCTTCAGATAGGGTGCGATGCGGTCACCTCCGGGAAGATGTGCCCGCGTCGTGTCCATCAAGCCGGCAGCGTGGGTATGCGAGAAGGCCACCACAAGCCGGTTTTGGTCTACGCCCGCTTCCGAACTGACGGTCTTGTTCATCTCGGCCATGTCGTTGGCCCACAACAGGCAGTGGTCGAGGGTAACCAGGACAAATTCCTCGTTTTGATCGAGGCTTTGAAAAAAAAGGGCGCCGGCGAGAAGCGGCCGATGCACGCCGGTTGCCTGTTCATGTTTGGCGGCACCCCACATGCGGTGGTAGATGCCCGGACTGGGAGTGATGTCGGCGCGGGCGAATCCGAATCGGCATCGGCCTTGGGGATGTTCCAGCTTCATGTCAGCATCTCCGGAAAACGCGTCGCCAAAGTCTCTCGGGCTGTTTCGCTCATAAGCCGCAGGACCTCATCGACGTCTCGAGCTGTCGTCCGCCAATTGACGAAGCAGAACCTCAGAACGACTCTTCCTTGCAATCGGGTCGACGAAAGAAACGCTCTGCCTGTCAGGCGGACCGCTTCGGTCAAGTCGGAATTGAGGCGGTCCAAAATTTCCCCCTCGTCAATGTTTCGGGGATGATAACGGAAACAAACGATGCTCAAGCGGCGGGGCGAAACGACTTCGAAATCGTCGGACTGTTCCAGAAGCAGCTGGGCATATTCGGCCAGCCGGCAAGTGTGTTCGATCAGGTTGCGAAACCAGCCGAGGCCGAGTGCTCGCACTGACATCCAGATTTTCAAAGCGCGGAAGCGCCGTGTCAATGCCACGCTCAGGTCGGAGAAGTTGATTTCTTCTTCGGTCGGAGCCACGTCTTGCATGTAGTCGGGCTGCAAGGCGAAAGCATCGACAAGCTGCTTGCCATCGCGAACCAAAACGCAGCCGGCTTCATAGGTCTGGCTGAACCATTTGTGAGGGTCGAAGGTGATGGAATCGGCACGGTCGATGCCTGCCAGTTCGTTTTTGTCCGACGGATGAAGCGCGGCGGCCCACCCGTACGCCGCATCGACGTGCATCCACAAACCCTCACGCAGGCAAACATCGGCAAGTTCTTCGAGTGGATCGACGACACCGGTGTTGGTCGCCCCCGCGTTGGCGACAACGAGCCAGGGAACCCTGCCTTGTGCACGGTCTGACTTGATCGCGGACACGAACTCCCTGACGATGAGTCGATAATCCGCATCAACTGGAATCGAGCGCAATTGCTCAGGATGCAGTCCGATGATGCGTGCGGCGCGGTCGATCGACAAATGGCGTTGCTGGCTCATATAAAGAACGGCGCGCGAACGGTCGGCGAAAGCGAGTCGCTGCCGGGCTGCGACGAGGGCCGTCATGTTCGCTTCCGAACCTCCGCTGGTCAACAAGCCCCTGGCTTCGGACGGATAGCCGAGTATTTGCCGAAACCAATCCAACACGACCAGCTCCACTTGGGCCGGTCCACAGGCTTCGATCCAGACGGCGTTGAAAAAATTCATCCCGCCGCAAATGAAGTCGCCGATAACAGAATAAAAAGAGGGGGAACTTGGTATAAACGCGAAAAAACGTGGATGGTTGACGCGCATGGCATAGGGGGCGACATTCGTGTGAAAGTCGCGCAGGATTTCGCCGAAGCCGACTCCTTCTTCGGGCAGAGGCTGGTACAAAAGCGCTTCCATTTCCTTGCGAGACAAGGCCTGGCCGACTTTCTGTTCAGGCAAAGTGGCGAAATGATTCACCACATAATCGAGTGCCTTTTGGCCCAGGTCTGCCATGGCGGCACGGTCGGGATGAGGAAGCGGTTCTCGAAGATAGCTCCGCAATTCGTCGATACGGGGGGTCATGAACGGAATCCTCGCGGCCTGGCATGCTGCCAATTCCAGGCTGTCTCGATGATTTTTTTGAGATCGTCGAAACGAGGTCGCCAGCCGAGTTCTTTCTGGATTTTGTCGGCAGAGGCAACAAGAATGGGTGGATCGCCTGGGCGACGAGGCGCTTCCTTGACGGCAATGGTGCGCCCGGTCACTTCCTTTGCCGTCTCGATGACTTCGCGCACGCTGTAGCCTCGCCCGATGCCCAGGTTGTAACGCAGCATCTGGCCTGGTTGCAAATGCTCCAGCACGAGGAGATGGGCTTCCGCCAGATCGTTGACATGAACATAATCTCGGATACAGGTACCGTCCGGCGTCGGGTAATCGGTGCCGAAGATCTCCACTTCGCGACGCAACCCCAAAGCGACCTGTAGAACCAGGGGAATCAAGTGCGTTTCAGGGTTGTGGTCTTCCCCAATGGTTCCGTCCGGATGGGCGCCAGCGGCATTGAAGTAGCGGAGTGCCGCACATCCCCATTGGTAAGCCGACGTGTAATCCTCCAGGATTCGTTCCACGGCCAGTTTGGATCGGCCATAGGGATTGATCGGCGCCAACGGCGCATCTTCGGTGATGGGGGAACGATCGGGCACGCCATAGACTGCAGCCGTGCTTGAAAACACGAAACGCTTGACGCCGTTATGGCGCAGGCATTCCAACAAGTGCAGAGTATTGACAACGTTATTGCGGTAGTACTTCGCTGGCTCGCGAACCGACTCGGCTACCGCCGCGAAGCCAGCGAAATGGACGCAGGCCTCGATGCGGTTGGCGATGATGGCCTGATCGAGCCTGGCCATTTCTTCGAGGTCGCCGACAATCAGACACTCTGCCGGTACGGCCTGATGATGGCCGCGGCAAAGGTTGTCGTACACCCATACCTGATGGCCACGTTCGAGAAAGAAACGGACGGCATGACTGCCGATATAACCGGCGCCACCGGTGACAAGTATTCGCATATTGGTTTGCTAAGAAGGCAACAGCCGAGCGGCAAGCGGTCTGTCTGTCCGCTCGCGAGCTTACAGGATGCCGTATCTCTTGAAGGCTTCCGTAGCCGACATCCCTTCGGCGAGTTTCTGCCGCACGAGGTTTTCACCGCGGACCTTTTCTTCCGCGGCTTCGAGTGTCTTCTCAGCAACGCTTGACGGCACCACCACGACACCGTCGTAATCCGCCAAGATAAGGTCCCCAGGCATCACGGCTACATCGCCACAAACGATGGGAAGATTGTGGCCGGTAACATCCAAGCGACCAAGGCTGTCGGCGCAGTGAATGCCCCGACAAAAAACAGGAAATCCCATGCCAATGATCTTTTGTGTGTCGCGAGTGAAACCATCGATGACAACGCCCCGGCAACCACGGTAACGCGCCGCTGTCGACAGAAGTTCTCCCCAAAAACTTCCCGAACAATGCGAGACAACCATGACATCGTCTTTTTGCAATGCGTCGACGGCAGCCAATTCCCCCTTGTACGGCTCCGCTGGCGCGATTTCCGCCGCAGGTACGACATGCACCGTCAACGCATATCCTGCTATTTTCGCTTCCGGAAACAGCGGGCGAATGTCTTCGCGGAGAATCTGGTTCCGATAACCCAAGCGATCCAATACATCCGCTACCACGGCGGTGTAAAGTTGACTCAGGCGTTCAACCCAGTCGCTTCGGCGAGTCGTCGTCATGATTTCGTTTCTTCAGTCGAGGAAAACAAAAACGTTCATATAAGCACGCTGCCTTCGTCCTCATCTCTGCGAACCCGTCGTCCCAATCGCGGCAGTCGTTTTTCCGTCAGTCCGGAACCGACTCGAATCGCAACCCTTCTCCTTGAAGATCGACGATCCGCAATAGAAATTCCCAATTAGGTTCGGGACTCGATTCTTCGTAAGGCGCCTGGCACACTTTTACAAGGATTTCATTGATGCCCTGACGCAGACGAACACGAAAACGATGGCGATCGACACGAACCCCATTGCGGTATTCCTCAAAGCCGAAGACACGCTGGCCGTTGACCCAGACGGTAAGATTGTCATCGGCAGCACCGCGAAATTCCACTTCCATCTCCCGTGGCACACGGATGCGCGTATAGGCGTAGCCGACCGCGTCCTCGGATTGCCCTAATGCGTCGGTCAGATTGACCAGCACCGCCCGATGAGGCGGACCGGTAAACTGTTCTTTGGCTCGGTATCGAACCCACTTGAGCCGTTTCCCTTTCCCCATCCATTCCGCCCGCAAATCGACTTTCTGCTCCGGCGGATAAGAATTCTTGAAACCAGTCTGCATCTTGCCGTCGAACGGACCGATCAGGTACCAGTCGGTCAAGAAGCCGAAATGTTCAGCAAGGCTGACTTGGATGTTCGCTTGGTGCAGGTGTTGGGCGATCGTCATGGCTTGTTTCACATCGCGCGAGGCGGCAAACGCCTTCTGGAATGCTTGATTGGCTTTTTCCTGATGGCCTTCTTTTTGCAATGCCTTGCCTTGATCGACGAGGTTCTCGACGGCTTCATAGCGAAACTCCGGATCGTCGAGCCAGCCGGAGAGGAACGATTTCGTCGTCCCAGGGCGAAGCTCTTCGACGATCTCCAAAGCGAGACGACGAACCCTCCCTTGCCGTGTACGGTCTTGGACCACGGCCAAAAGGAGACCCACGTCGAGGTTTTTCCCTCTGTTTTTCTTGAGTTCGTTTTGCACGATGCGATCAAAAGCGGTGCGGAACCAGTTGGCTGTTACCGTGTCGGGCGTATCCATGGCGTCGATCAAGGCAGGCAGTGCAGCCGGCCCTATGGCCACCAGCTTTTTCCAGGCGGCACGTGCGTCGTCGGAACCCGGCTTCTTGCGGACGGCGAGGTGTTGGATTTCTTTGATCAGCTTGCCGATTTGTTCGTCCGCCCCACCCCAAGCAGGCGCCGATATCATGACCATCACTGCGATGAATCTACGCATCGTTTGTTCCCTCTGCACCTCATCCCGAGTCGCAAGGAATTGTCGAGCAGATGGAAAGCGAAATCAACCGGAAAGATGTGGCGTTTGCCCGGTTCGGCCGTCAGCAAACGTTCGTGTTTCTCGCCTCGAAACGGCGATAAATGCTGGGGTATGCTCATGTTTGTCAGCAACGGCAGACGCACCAT
Source organism: Gemmatales bacterium (assembly GCA_026004675.1). Classification (GTDB taxonomy): domain Bacteria; phylum Planctomycetota; class Planctomycetia; order Gemmatales; family Gemmataceae; genus BPJP01. The sequence goes on along the minus strand of BPJP01000007.1, from coordinate 57,273 downwards.
CCTGCTCGCTCTGGACCGCCGGCGAAGGTGAGCGCGATCTTCGGATCTTGTCCGCAGCCTTCTTCTTTCATCTTTCTTGCTTTCTGAATCGGCTTTCCTATACTCGGTGCGCAGCATGTAATTGTTCACACTGGTGAAAGGCAAGACATTTCATGCAAAAAAGAATCCTGGCATTCGACCTTGGCGCGGAGAGCGGCCGAGCCATTCTCGGGCGTTTTGACGGCAACACCATCAGTCTCGATATCGTACATCGCTTCGCCAACGGACCGGTCCGCACGCTCGATACCCTACATTGGGATGTGCTTCGGCTTTACCAGGAAATGATCCATGGCATGCGCCGCTGCGCCAGCGAATTCGGCGGCGCCGACTCGATCGGCATCGACACTTGGGGCGTCGATTTCGCCTTGCTCGGCCGGCATGATCATCTGCTCGGCAACCCACGCCATTATCGCGATCCACATACGGAAACCATTCTGGAGACCGCTCTGGAGCGCGTCGACAAGTGGGAAATCTTTCGGCAAACGGGCATCCAGTTCATGCGCATCAATACCCTCTTCCAATTGCTGGCCATGCAGCGGGATCGTTCACCGATCCTGGAAGTTGCCCAATCTCTGTTGCTGATTCCCGATCTCTTCAACTTTTGGTTCACGGGCGTCAAGGTGAACGAGTTCTCCGATGCCACTACAACGCAAATGCTCGACCCGAGGTCACGGAACTGGGCATTCGATCTGCTCAATCGCTTCGGGTTGCCGGTCGAAATTTTCGGTTCGATCGTGCAGCCTGGCACTGTGATCGGCCCCTTGCGAGCGCACCTGGCATCGGAAACCGGTTTGTCACCAGTTCCAGTGATCGCGCCGGCGACACATGATACCGGCTCGGCCGTCGCCGCCGTTCCTGCCAATGCACGAACGTGGGCCTACATCAGTTCCGGAACCTGGTCGTTGATGGGAGTGGAGATCCCTCAACCCATCATCAATGAAAAAACACTCGCATTCAACTTCACGAACGAAGGAGGAGTCGGCGGTACGATTCGCTTGCTAAAAAACATCATGGGCTTATGGCTGGTGCAGGAATGCAGGCGGATATGGGAAAAACAAGGCCAAAGTTATGAATATGCCCAATTGGCGCGGCTGGCCGAAGAGGCTCCGCCTTTTGCGTCGATTGTCAATCCTGATGATGAGTCGTTTTTGTTGCCAGCAGACATGCCAGCAGCTTTGGCGGAATTCTGTCGCCGAACAAACCAACCGGTGCCGCAAAGCCCGGGCGAGTTCGTGCGCTGCGCACTTGAAAGTCTGGCCTTGCGTTACCGCTGGGTTCTGCAACGTCTCGAAGAACTGACGGAACACAAGATCGAAGCGATTCACATCGTGGGCGGTGGCAGCCAGAACGATTTGCTATGCCAATTGACGGCTGACGCCTGCAATCGCCCTGTCTTTGCCGGACCTGTCGAAGCCACCGCGATCGGCAATCTCCTGGTTCAGGCGATGGGATTGGGGCTTTTGCAGTCGCTGGCCGATGCCCGCGAAGTAGTTCGTCGGTCATTTGCGCTCAAGACCTACGAGCCGCGTGATTCCAACCGATGGGACGAGCACTACGAGCGGTTTTGCCGCCTGCTGTAACGCAGCGGCCTTGGTTACCTACCGATCGGGCAGCTCGACTGTGTTTCATATAATGATGTCAAGGCCGCCTTATCCGACCGCTAACTACCATGTCGAAATTTTCTTACCACGATGCCGGGCTCGATCTGGAAACATACGAAAAGACTTTGGCCGGTCTGGCGCCTTTGATGCGGCGAACTCACGGTCCGCGCGTTTTCGATCCGAAGATCACCGGCGGTGGCCGAAAAGGCGGTTTCTTCGCCAGTCTCTTCAGCCTCGATTACAACAGCAGGCTTTTCGCCAAGAATTATCGCCACCCGGTTCTCGTTTCGTGTGCCGACGGCGTGGGCAGCAAGCTCAAAATTGCGAGTTTGATGAACAAGCATGACACCGTCGGCGTGGATCTCGTCGCCATGTCCGTCAACGATTGCCTGTGTACCGGCGGCGAACCTCTCTTTTTTCTCGACTACCTGGCCATGCCACGAGACGACCCCGAATTGACAAAGGCGATCGTCAAAGGCATCAGCGACGGATGTCTTGAAGCAGATTGCGCCTTGGTGGGAGGAGAAACAGCGATCCTGCCCGACTTTTATCAGCCGGGAGATTACGACCTGGCCGGCTTTTGTGTCGGTGTCGTCGAGCGCGACCGCATCATCAGCGGCAAGACCATTCGCCCAGGGGATGCGGTTTTGGGCTTGAGCAGTACGGGTCTGCATTCCAACGGTTACACACTGGTCCGCAAGATCGTTTTCGACCATGCCCGATTAAACGTCAATGACTTTGTGCCGGCACTCGGCCGAACCGTGGGTGAAGAGTTGCTCGAACCAACCCGTATTTATGTTCAAGCCATAAAAGAGTTGCTTCGGCATTATCCGGTCAAACATCGGGTGATCCGCGGACTGGCGAATATCACCGGCGGCGGACTGGTCGACAATATCCCGCGTGTTCTTCCTGCTGGTCGGCGCGTTCGCCTTCACCGGGGCAGCTGGCCGATCCCACCAGTCTTCACTTGGTTGCAGGAGCTGGGAAATATCGACACCGCCGAGATGGATCGTGTCTTCAACCAAGGCATCGGCTTCGTGGTTATTACCAGCCCCTACTACGCGGAAAGCATCCAACGACAATTGCAGGAGCAGCGCATCCCCACGTTTTGGATTGGCGAAGTCATCGAAGGACCGCCTGGCGTGGAGTTCGTATGATTGCGGCCAAGGGCATTCGTTATTCCGGCTTTGGTCGACGGACCAGCACAGGAACACTGGCGCCGCGAATCACTTTGTCGGCAACACTGCCCAGAAACAGTCGCGACAGTCCTCGCCGACCATGTGTTTGGATGGCGATCAGATCGCAGTTTCGATCCTTGCACTCCTCCAAAATCACTGTGGCAGGGTGCTCCCCGAAGGCGACCACCATTTCGACCTTGACCGCTTGTTTTTCGATCTGCTCCGCAACGTTTTTGAGGTATTGCCTGGCCGCTTCGGCAGCTTCCTTTTGATATTGTTCGATGCGATCCATGGAGAGTTGCACCGCTTCGCCGGCGAACGAGCCTTGAAACGCGAATTGCGACGGCAAAATCGGTTTCACCACGCGAAGCAGAACGTATTCCGCTCCGAATAGTTTTCCCAAATCGACGGCCGGATTCGAGATCTGTTCGGCGAAATCGCTGCCGTCAAGTGGAATGAGAATCCGCTTCCATTCTGGCAACGATTGAAAGGTGACTTCTCCTTCCTGAGGTCGGACCAGCAACATGGGTACGGTTAAGCGCCGAACCAGTTCGTCAGCCACGCTGCCCAGCCAGAAACGCGCGATGGGTCCCCTGCCGTGTGTCGTCATGACCACCAGGTCGATCTTGTCTTTGGCGACATGGGCTTCGATCGTGTCGGCAACGGCGCCTTCGCTTAAAGCCCAGCTGACAGGCACATCGCTCTCTTTCCTCAATCGCTCGCTTACTCGTTCCAGATATTCTCGATGCTGTGCCTTCAGCTTGGTGTTGAGCAATTCATCCGTTCCGAGGTACGGCAAAAATTCCGGATGGGCTTCGGACAGCGGCACATGCACGCAAACAAGGTGCAATCTCGCTTGCGCTTTTCGGGCAACGCTGACCGCCAGCGGCAAGGCATGCTCCGAAAACGGTGAGCCATCGAGAGGAACTAAAATCGTTTGAAACATTGCCAACTCCTTATTCGGGTACCGGTTCGTTATTCCTCGTCAAAAGGTTGAGGGTATCCTATCACGTAAGCTTCGAGAGAAGGCCATCTTCACCCATTTCACCATCTCGATCATCGTCACCGGGATGAGGGAAAAGACGAGAATCAGCGCCCATTCCCAGACAAAATGGGTTGCCGATTCAAACACCGGCCTGGCGAACGGCATCGTGACGACGCTAAACTGCAGCAAGCCCGAAACGACGATAGCTCCGAGCAATGGCGGGTTGGTGAAAACTCCCAGCTGGAACAGGGTCAGCGTGGGGCTGCGCGCCGCCAAGGCGCGGAACAGTTCGGTGTAGACAAGGACGCAGAAAGCGATCGTTCGAGCACGCCCCAATTCTTCAGGATACAGTGCTCGCATCAGCGCAAAAGCAGCGAGAACGACGCCACCCTGAAGAAGCCCCTGCAGGAGAATCCAAAATCCAGCGCCAGCAGACAGAATCGACTCTTTAGGTGAACGGGGCTTGCGCCGCATGATACCGGGTTCGGGCTTCTCCATGGAAAGAGCCAAGGCCGGCAGCCCGTCCGTAACGAGATTGATCCAGAGTAGCTGGATGGCGATCAATGGCGTGGGCCAGGCAAATAAGCTTGCTAAAAAGATGATGAGAATTTCGCCGAGATTGCACGAAAGCAGAAAGCGAAGAACTTTTTGAATATTGTCATAAACGCAGCGCCCCTCTTCGACAGCGTTGACGATGGATGCGAAATTGTCATCCGTCAAAACCATGGCGGAAGCGTCGCGAGTGACATCGGTTCCGGTTTTGCCCATGGCAATGCCGATATCCGCCGAGCGCACGGCAGGGGCATCGTTGACACCATCTCCGGTCATGGCGACGACGTGGCCTTGTCGCTTCCACGCTTTGACGACGCGCAGTTTGTGTTCCGCTGCCACGCGTGCATAGACGGAGATTTCTTCAACGCGATCGGCCAGGTCGTCGTCCGATAGTGCGTCCAGCTCTTGCCCAGTAAGCAACCGATCGTTGGGGCGAAGAATGCCTAGTTCCCGGGCGATGGCCCGCGCGGTGGCGGGATGGTCGCCGGTAATCATGACAGGGCGAATACCGGCTTCGCAACAGCGTTGCACCGCGTCCCGTGCTTCCTCGCGCGGCGGGTCGATCATGCCAGCGAGTCCGGCGAACACCATTGCCTCTTCGCGGTAAACGCCGTCAGGGCCGGCGTGGTCTCGGCGATAGGCCAGCCCCAAGACCCTGAGAGCGCGATCCGCCATAGCAGCCGCTGCCTCGGTAATGACACGCCGTCTATCCGAAGTCAACTCGATTTCTCTCCCTTCGTGCAACTCTCTCGTGCATTTTGCCAGAATCACTTCCGGCGCCCCCTTCGTATACATCCACACGTGGCCGTCCGGCTCACGGAAGACTATCGACATGGCCTTCCGTTCCGAGTCGAACGGGATTTCGTACAGAACCTCATGGGGATGCGAGGCGGCGTCGATCCCTGCTTTCAAGCCAGCCACGACGAGTGCCCCCTTCGGTTGGATCGCCGATCACTTCCCATCGGTCTGGATCATCGCCGCTCGGACTAACCTGTGCGTGGTGACAATGGCTGCCGATGTTGAGGACCTGGAGGAGGTCGGGATGGGTGGTTGGATCGATTTTTTTCCGAGCCGAGTAGAAAAATCGCCGCGCGGCGAGTAGCCCACTCCGGTAACCTCGTATGTTGCGGAGGCGGTCTTGATCTCGCGCACGGTCATTTCGTTGCGCGTCAATGTGCCGGTTTTGTCGGAACAAATCACGGTTACCGCTCCGAGTGTTTCCACGCTGGGCAACTTTCGAATGAGAGCGTTGCGCTTGACCATGCGCTGCAAGCCGAGCGCCAAGGCAATGGTCACGACGGCAGGCAGTCCCCTCGGGAACGGCGGCGACTGCCAGGCTAACCGAGAGCAGGAAGACCTCCAACGGATCGCCGCCGCGAAGAAACTGCAAAACAAAGACGACGACGACTATAACGAGGCAGGCAGCGATGAGGATGCGTCCCAACTCGGATAGCCGACGTTGTAACGGCGTTGGTTCCGGCTCATGTCGTTGAAGCAGTCCGGCGATGCGGCCCAATTCGGTATTCATGCCCGTGCCTGTAACGACGGCTCGGCCTTTTCCGCTCGCAACGACCGTTCCCATGTAAATCATGTTCTTACGGTCGCCCAACGCCGTTCTCTCGCTTAAGATCGCGTCGGCATCCTTGTCCACCGGTGTTGACTCGCCCGTCAAGGCAGCCTCTTGTAACCTCAAGCCGAATGCCGACAAAAGCCTCGCGTCCGCAGGAACGTTATCCCCGGCTTCGATCTCCAAAATGTCTCCGGGCACAAGCTCTCGAGCGGGAACAGATCGAATGACTCCGTCGCGAACGACCTTTGCCAGCGGGGCAGACAGCTTCTGTAATGCCGCCAGCGCCTGAGCCGCACGCTCCTCCTGCAAAAACCCGATCACCCCCGTTCAAAAACACAATTGCGAGTATCGCACCTGCATCGGTCCATTCGGCGAGCACAGCGCAGATAACCACCGCCGACAGTAGAAGCCAGACGATCGGTTGGTTGAACTGAGCGAGAAATCTGAGCCAGCGTGGCGGCGGTGGGGTTTCCGCGAGTTCATTCCAGCCGAATTTTTGTCGCCGCAGGCGAATTTCGTCGTTGCCAAGCCCTTTTTCGGACACGCCTAGTTCGTTCAGGACTTCTCGAGCGGATTTCGCGTGGGGCGTGGCGAGAGTCTCGCTGGCAAATGTAGTCGTTGGTGCCATTTCCGGCTCCTACTGGGCTTCCGGTTGTGCTGAGCAGGATGCGCGACAACGCGGATGTGCAAGTCGAATGCCAGTTTGAGTTCGGGCGTTTTCGGTTCGAAGCAACATCCGTCGAGGCGGGGCTCCAAAGGTCGTTTTGGTGCGCGCGAGGGCGCGGCCGGGATTGTTGAGGAAATAGCCAACTACCTTACTAGTTTATCGGGTTTACCGTCAACTGACGGTGTTTCCAGCGAGCATCACGGCGTCAGCGTGACGAGTGGACCGTCAACTAACGGTGTTTCGCGACGAGCGGACCGTCAACTGACGGTTGCTACGGACCTACCGAGACAGAGCCTGGGAGCCAGGATTCAGGTCAGACGCAGAGTGGCCCGATCTGTTTGTCACCATTCCGCACACCCGTTTTCGCAGATCGCACAGCATGCCAGGTGAGCGTGAAGAAAACCATGTGGCAGCAACGTTGTGGCTGACGAATTCTTCTGCGTTTTGATTGCTTGTCGCACAAAAACCGGGCTGGCAATCGGTCGGCACATCGTTTGCGGGAGGGATCGAGCGATGTTGGAGCGAAGGGAAGACGCTATGCAGCAGTTTCCGAGTCGAAGTTCCGACCGCGGAATATTGGATGCGGCAGATCAAATGTCAGGAAGCATGTCCCTGTGCACACCGATGCACGGGGTTATGTCCGCGCCATTGCCGAGGGCCGATTCGAAGATGCGTACTTGATTGCCCGCGGCCCGAATCCGCTGGCGTCGATTTGTGGCCGGGTTTGTGGGGCTCCGTGTGAAGCATCGTGCCGGCGCAAAGATGTCGATGAAGCCATTTCGATCCGCGCTTTAAAGCGATTCGCCATCGAACACGGCGGCGGCGAAATGAAGTCGCCGTTTGATTTGATCAAGAGGCTCCTTTCCCATGCGACTCGGCGGAAGTCGTCGCGCGGCGAGGAACTGGCCAGCTTTGTGCAATTCTTGGAAAAACAGGATTGGGCGAAGAATAAAGACGGCGAACCGATTGCGAATCATCGGTTCGGGGCCGGCTGGTTTGGCTGCGGCACATGACCTCGCCTTGCTGGGATTCAAGCCCCGCGTGTACGAAATGGAACCGGTCCCTGCCGGCATGCTTGCTGTCGGCATCCCGCAGTATCGGCTGCCTCGCGATTTGATCCAGGCGGAAGTGGAGTTCATTCGCTCGCTTGGCGTCGAGTTCATTTGCAACACTCAGGTCGGCAAAGATATTACGCTGGCCGAAATTCGCCAACAGCACCGGGCGACGATCATCGCGATCGGGTTGAAGAAATCACGATCCTTGCCGATTCCCGGAGCGAATGGGCAAGGTGTCTTGGGGCGGCGTCGAATTCCTGCGCGATGTCTCCCATGGGTCGGCCCGTCGATCTCAAGGGGGACGTCGTTGTGATTGGCGGCGGCAAACGTTGCCTACGACATCGCCCGGACCGTGGTTCGGCAAACGGGCATCGATATTTCGCGAACGGCCCTGCGCCAAGCCGGCGTCACGTCCGTGCATCTTTGCAGTCTGGAAAGCCTCGAAGAATTACCAGCCGACGATGAGGAAATTATCGAAGGAGAAGAAGAAGGCATCGTTCGACATCATCGACTTGGTCCTGTCGAGATTCTGCTCAACGACGAAGGACGAGTCCGCGGCGTGGTCTTTCAGCGCTGCCTTCGAGTTTTCGATGAGGAGGGGGAAATTCGCTCCCCAATTCGATGAAAGTGATCGTACGACGATCAAGGGCGGACACTGTCATTTGGGGGATTGGGCAGCGTCCCGATTTGTCTTTCGTTGATGCCGACGACATCGAACGGGATGAACGAGGGCTGATCAAGGTCGATCCTGAAACGCTGCGAACAACAGCACCGGATGTTTTTCTGGCAGGGGATATTGCCCCATGGCCCCCAAACTGCTGATTCATGCCGTCGCCAGCGGGAAGAAGGTGGCGCGAAAGGTGACGGAGTTTCTCAGAGGTGTCAAATTCGTCGAGCAGGCGGAGGTCACTCACAGCGAGATCGTCGGCTACAGACGGGAGAAAGATTACGAGAAACTAAAGCGTACGCCGATTCCGGTTCTCAGTCCGCAAGAAACGATGTGCCAGTCCGCAGAGGATCGTTGAGCTGGGTTATGGCGAAAAGGAAGCGGTGAGAGAAGGGTGCCGATGCCTCGATTGCGGCGTCAACACGATTTTCGATTCGGACAAGTGCATTCTCTGCGGCGGTTGTGCCGATGTGTGCCCGGAATTGTGCCTGGAGCTGGTTTCACTTGAGAGGCTGGCAGGTGGGGAGGATTTGCAGCGTGTTTTGGAGCAGCGAACAGGCGAGGCCAAGCCGACAGGGTTTTCGGCGATCATCAAAGACGAAGCCAAGTGTATTCGTTGCGCGTTGTGTGCGGAACGATGTCCGGTGGGCGCCATCACCATGGAGCGCGCCCATATTTCGTGTACCTGGATTGCGAAAAGTGACGAGCCATGAGCAGTGATTTGCAAAGGAGTCCGCGTTTTGAGACACCCCCCACGCGGCGTGATGTGCTGGGGCTGGCGTCGATCTGGTCGGCGTGCGTGGCCTTGGGAGTGGCGATCTTGGGGGCCTTGCGTTTACCCATGCCTTCGGTGTTCCCGGAATCCAATAGCCGGGTCAAACTCGGACCGCTCGGTCAATTCGTCGGCGTCCCCGTGACGGCGGTGCCTGAGCATCGTCTGTGGGTATTCGCCGATCAAGCGGGACTGTATGCGATCTCGGCCGTGTGCACGCATCTGGGTTGCATCGTGGCTCGAAGCGAGGAGGGATTCCATTGTCCCTGCCACGGCAGCCGGTTCGATGCCCAGGGCAACGTCATCGGCGGACCAGCACCGAAACCGCTGGCATATCTGCAGCTGACGGTTTCGCCCGACGGACAACTTGTAGTGGATAAAGAAACGGAAGTCAGCGCGGAGACTCGCTTGCAGGTGTAGCCAAGAGGGACTGCTGCCATGTCAAAAGACAACGATCGACAAACGTCGGCGCCGGCCCAACCCGGTGCCTTGAAGCGTTATTTTCGCAACTTGCGCGACGTACCCCCGGGACTTTCGCGATTCGGTATTCCGCCACGGCCGACCCACGTCGGATCGAACGCGCTCGCAGGCGGTCTTTTCCAACCTCTTCCTGCATTTATTGCCGACGCGGATTCATCGCTATTCTCTCCGCATCCGTGCGACACTTGGCCTGGGAATCATTTCGCTCGTGCTGTTCTTGCTTCTGGTTGCCACCGGCATTCCCTTGATGGTCTATTACAAGCCGTCCGTGGATCAGGCCTACGATTCGATGAAGGAGATCCAATTCATCGTGCCGACAGGCCGGTTTGTCCGCAACGTACACCGCTGGGCAGCACACGGCATGGTGGTGTGCGTCATTCTGCACATGGCCCGCGCCTTTTACACGGCTGCCTACAAGGGGGAACGCAAATTCAACTGGGTGGTTGGCATGATTCTCTTTGTGTTGACGCTCGGTCTCAGTTTCACGGGCTATCTGCTTCCGTGGGATCAACTCGCCTTCTGGGCGGTGACCATCGGCTCGGAAATTGCCCAGTCGCCACGCGAGTTGACCGATGCGCTGGGTATCACGGCGTGGTTCGACATTGGCGGCTTTCAGAAACGGTTGTTGTTGGGTGCCAACCAGGTCGGGCAGGAGGGTTTGATCCGCTTTTATGTTTTGCACGTCATGGTGCTGCCTTTGTTGATGGGGATTTTTCTGGCCGTTCACTTTTGGCGTATTCGCAAAGATGGCGGGCTGACTCGGCCTGCAGATGCGGACGCGATTCCAGATGAATGCGCGCAGTCGAACGGCAAAGGGGATGCGCCCGAATCGAGACCGTCGCGGACTTACGGCTTGATGGCTATCGTGCCAGGCCGGACGCCGGCTGTCGACCGCAGCATGGCCAACACGATTCCTACGTTTCCCAACGTCCTTTACTCGATTGCCGCTCTGTCGATGCTGACGTTGGCCGTCATGCTGGCATTGGGTTACTTCTTCGATGCTCCGCTGAAAGAAGAAGCGAATCCGGCTGTGCCGGAAAACCCTGCCAAAGCACCTTGGTACTTTCTCGGCTTGCAGGAACTGGTCAGCTACTCCGCCTTCATGGGCGGCGTCGGCATCCCCTTCATCGTGGTTCTTGGTTTGATGCTCGTTCCCTATCTCGATCGAGACCCGGAGGATGTCGGTGTCTGGTTCGGAGGCCGACGCGGCAAGCGGGTGACGTTGTTAACAGCGTTTTTTGCCGCCGTCGTGGTTATCAGCATGCTGATCTTCACGGTGCAATACGGCTGGCTGCGCAATTGGTATCCGCGCATCCCGCAAATCATCATCACCTTTGTTAATCCCGGCACTGTAATGGTTGTTGCTTTTGCGGCCTGGTCCCTGTTCATCACGAAGTACACGAACTCCACACGAATGGGAGCGCTGGCTGTGTTCACTTGTTTTTTGGTCGCTTTTGTGATTCTTACCTATTTCGCCTCGGTACACCGCGGTCCGAATTGGAATTTCTACTGGTCCCAGAGTGATTGGCCCGTGCATTGAGGGCGGCCGAAAGTTTGTTCCTGCTGGTTTACGAAACAAAGAAACGGGAAAGGTCACAGCGATGGAGCCGTTTCGCGTTCGCCGAATGAAAATCGTGCTGTTGGTCAGCAGTCTCGTGTTCTTGACATTCTTGCTACTGGCCGCTTATGAAGAAAACTTCGAACCGGAATGGCGCGATTATCAAATCGCTTACGGCAAAAAGCTCGCGGAATTGGCCCGCGCCGAAGGCCGCCAACCTGTTTCCTACCCTGTTGAAATCCGGCAAATCTACCTGGAGAGCCTGGGGCGCGTGGATCGCTGCGTGACCTGCCATGTCGGCATCGACAATCCGAAGTTCCGGGACGAAGCACAACCGCTCACGGCACATCCGGGAGATTTCCTGAAATATCACCCTTCAGAAAAGTTCGGCTGCACCATTTGCCACGACGGACAGGGAAGAGCGACCACGAAATTCGATGCGCACGCCATTGTACTTGACGAGCACGGCCACAATGCGGCCCACTGGCCCAAACCCCTTTTGTCCGGCAAGATGGTCTACACTACTTGCGGTCGCTGCCACTACGAAAACGATCTCTATGGGGGCTATCTCGATTTGTACGGACAAGTCAGACCGATCGAGCAAATTTCGCAACAGGAACTCCATGCCCGGCTACCGGGCGCCGACAACATCTTCCGCGGCAAACAGCTGGTGGTCGAACACGGATGTTTGGGTTGCCACAAATACCGTGGTCGAGGAGGTATCATCGGACCGGATCTCACCCATGTCGGCGACAAGACGGTACACGATTTCGATTTCAAGAACATTCCGAAACACTTCAAGCGGACCGTTGAAGACTGGATGTTCGCCCACTTCAAGTCGCCTCAGGCCGTCATTCCCAACACCCTGATGCCCGAGATGGGATTGACCGATGACGAAGCCAGAGACCTGACAGCTTATATGTTGAGTTTGAAAAAGAAGTCAGCGCCGACGTCCTATACCCCTCAACCTGCCTTTACCGATCCGACTCCGGTCCGCGGCGAAACGCTGTATCGCATGTACTGCTCAGCGTGCCACGGCAAGGATGGAGTTAGCGCCATCGTTCGAGATGCGGAAGCCGCCAAACTGATCGATCGGCCGCGCGAATTGATCACGCCATCATTGCGCAACATCGACACCTTGGCTGTTGCCAGCGATGCCTACTTGCGCGAGATTATCGCCCATGGCCGCCCCAATACCAGCATGCCAGCATGGCGTAAAGAGGGACTTTCTGATGCGGAAATCGATCTGTTGGTGGCTTTCATTCGCCGCTGGGAGCCTTACAAAAGCGATATCCAAACCGTCTCTGCCAGTTACGGCGAGGCACGCTACGGAGCAGCACTGTATCGCATGAATTGCGCCGGCTGCCACGGACTGGACGGCAAGGGAGGCGCGATCGGCGTCTCGCTGCGTTCGCCGACCTTCCTGGCTGTGGCCAGTGATCAATTCCTGGCTCATACCATCGTCAACGGCCGATCGAACACGGCCATGCCAGCATGGCGGCAATTCAGCAACCGAGAACTCAGCGACTTGCTGGCGTTTCTGCGCAGTTGGCAGCCGCTCCAGTCCGACCGGGAAACGGCTTTGGCCTATCTGAACAGGAACGACGCAGCGGCTACCGAAGGCGATGGTCCCGAGTACAAGCCGTCGCCGACGATGGGTCGAACCCTGTATCGAAGCCGCTGCACGGTTTGCCACGGCGAAAACGGCGAAGGCAAGATCGGACCGTCGCTGAACAACCAATCCGTGTTGACGGTGGTATCGGACGAATTCCTGGTCGACACGATCATGCGTGGCCGACCGGACACGGCGATGCCCGCTTGGCGGCAACTCAGCAGCGAAGACGTTGCGGATCTGGTTTCCTTCATTCGCACCTGGCAAAAAGAACCGCCCAACGAATTGAAGAAGTTGCACGTGACGGGTGACTGGCAGAATGGCCGACTGCTTTTCAACGGACTTTGCGCCAGTTGTCATGGGCCCAATGCCGAAGGCGCCATCGGTCCGCAGCTCGCCAACCCCGTTTTTCTCGATACCGTCCCCAATGAAACGCTGGTTCACTGGATTAGTTTTGGCCGAAAGGGGACTCCGATGAGGCCGTTTTTGCGTGGCCAGCAAGGCACGGCGGGCTTGTCCGAATCGCAAATCATCGACATCGTCACTTATCTTCGGTATCTCCGAGGCCAGGATGCGGCCTCTGGCGAGCGCATCGGCATCGGTTTCGCTCCGCGAGGGGCCGAACTTTACCAGCGCACGTGCCAGGCGTGCCATGGTCCCAACGGCGAAGGGGCCAGTGGACCGGCAGTTCGCAATCCCGACTTCCTCCGCGCGGCGTCGGACGGATACTTGCGCGCCACCATCATCCTGGGCCGCGAAGGAACACAAATGCGCTCGATGGCTCATCGTGGTTCCGGTATCGTTGAATTAAGCGCAGACCAAATCGACGATCTGATCGCATTTCTCCGTAGTTCCGAAGACCGAACGCCGATTCCGCATCGGTTTGTCGTCACTGGCGACCTCGAGCGGGGAAAGCAACTGTACGGAAGTTTTTGCGCTGGCTGCCATGGTCCTAATGGAAAAGGCGGATTCGCGCCCGAACTCAACAACGCCGGCTTTTTGCGGGCAGCGACCGATGGCTACCTGCAAGCGACGATCATCCGCGGTCGGCGCGGGACCGCCATGCGTTCCTTCGCCCGTGGCGGCCACGGTTTGGCCAACCTTACACAAAGCCAGATCAATGACATCGTCGCCTTCATCCGCCAATGGAGTCCGGATACCCGGCCTCTGAAGCGAACCGAACCTTTTGCCGCTTCCTTGAAAGAGTAACTGTGCGGATTGGAACCACACTTGTGCGGTTCCGCTTTCAAAATTGGATCGTGCATCCCGTCTTGACCGTTTCACACCATCGTTGAACCGCGATCTGACGCGGTTTCCGTGCTTTTTAAACAAAACGTGAAAGTATCGGACGACAAAAAGACACAGGCCACGATCCGGCACAGTCTTTGCAAACCTGTAGCGAATGAACGGAGATGTCGATTCCGACTGATCAGCACAAGAGGTTTGACATGCCAAAACAACGAGGCCCAATACACTTCGACCGTCGCCAGTTTTTGCAGATGGCTAGCACAACCGGAATCAGCGTCGCGGCAACGTCGTGTTTCCCCACCGAGTTTGTGCAAGCTCTTAATGCCGCACCCAGTCAAACGCCTGCGGGCATCAAACTGCTCCAGGCGGCATGCCCCTATTGCGGCGTCGGCTGTGGCACCCTCATCAAAGTCGAAAACGGTAAAGTCGTCGGCATGGTTCCCGACAAGAAACACCCCACCAACAAAGGCATCCAGTGCATCAAAGGTTTGAACGCCCATGAACCGATTTACAAGGATCGTTTAACAAAAGTCCTGGTTCGCAAAGATATGAGCGATCCGCTGCGCGGGCACGTTTCGACAACCAAAGGACGCTTCGACGACGACGTCTTTCGCGAAGTCAGTTACGAGGAAGCGGAAGAACTGGTCGCCGACCGCATTGCCGAAATCGTCAAGAAAAAAGGGGGGAACTACATCGGCCTCAACGGCAGCGGCCAGCTGACCATGGAAGCCCAGTGGATCGAAAACATTCTGATGAAGGGGGTTATCGGCAGTAATTCGATCGAAGCCAATGCCCGCATGTGCATGACCTCGGCTGTCACCGGTTATTTCCATAGTTACGGCAGCGACGCACCGCCAACCAGTTATGAAGACATCGAAGAAGCGGATTTCATTACCTTCTGGGGACACAACGCCCGCGAGGCTCACCCCATTCTCTTTTGGCGGGTCGCCGACCACAAGCAAAAGACCGGCATTCCGACTCTCGTTTCCGACCCTCGCCGTACCGGAACCGTCATTGGTTTGGAAGACATCAATCCCCGCAACAGCCTGCACTTTGCCACCTTGAACGGCGACATCAGTTATCTCAACGCGATCGGCCATGTGCTTTGGAATGACCATCGCGAAGCGTGCATGAGCGAAGACTGGTTGAACAACAACGTCAACGGCTGGAAAGAATATGTTGCCGGTTTGAAGCGATATTCGCCAGAACAGGTCGTAGAGCGATTGAAATTGTTCGACCGCGGCCGGGTGACAGTCGAGCAGATCAAGCAGGCGGCGCGGTATTGGGCGGAAGCATCGCTAAAAGGCCGGCGCCGTGGCCGCGGCGGTGTTCTCAGTTTTTGGGGCATCGGCTACAACCAGATGCTGCACGGCCAACACAACACGATCAGTATCATCAACTTGCATCTTTTGACCGGCAACGTCGGTCGGCCTGGCTGCGGCAGCCACTCCCAGACCGGACAGCCCAATGCCATGAGCGAACGCCTGATGGGAGGGTTGACTGGTCGGTTGCCGTTCAATCAGCCTTTGACGAATGAAGCCTGGCGTAATCACATTGCCGACGCCTGGCGAATTCCGCGCGACCGGCTCAAACAAACGTCCGTTCTGGCCAATCCAGGCATGCTCGTCGGCTTGATGGAACGCGCTCTCAAAGACGACTTGCTGGCGATGTTCTGGATGTATACGACACATATCCATTTGCCGGATTTGAACACGCTTGTTCGCCCAGCATTGACCAAGCTCTTTTGCGTCGTCCAGGACATTTATCGGCACGCGCCGAATTTGCTCTATGCCGACGTTGTCTTTCCGGCGGCCACGTGGGGGGAGTGGTACGGTGGGACCTACATCCAATCGGAACGGCGTGTGTATGTCTGCGACGGCGCCAATAACCCGCCCCCCAATTGCCGGCCTGACATGGATATGGCGATTGACAAGGGAAAGGCACTTGCCAAACGACTGGGTCTCGATGCCGACAAGATCTTTCCTTACGAGAAGAAGATCAAATCGGGCAATGGCCTGATGTTTTACGATCCTGAGGAAGTTTTTCGCGATATCGTCAAGGCGAGTAAAGGCAGCGACGCCGACCTGACCGGCATGCTGGAGGTGGAGAAGATCGACGGCACCGGTTTGTACGATCAGATTCGCGCGTTGCGGGGAATCCAATGGCCGGCGCCGAATTACAAGATCGCCAGCGCTGGCGGGACGCCGCGTCGCTATCTCGGCCAGGAAGGCTGGGCCGGCAAACCATACGGTGCCTTCCGTCATCCGGACGGCAAGGCCCGCATGAAGCTTTGCGAACAGGACTACTCGAATGTCAAGGAAATCACCGCAAAGCTGATGGAATATGGCCATCGCGACCGGCCGGGCGAAGGGCCTTTCCTGATCGACGAATTGGCACAGGCCAAAAAAGAAGGACGCAAAAACTTGCTTGTTTTGGCCCGCGACGCCGCTCTTACGCCTGAGTTGCCCGATCTCGAGGTTTATGAAGACCGCAACAAAGGCTTGGACGATCATAAGAAAGAGGACAAGTACCCCTTCTGGCTTGGCTTGGGCATTGTCTACGAGCATTTCCACACGGCCAAGACGATTCGCGGGGCGACGACGCAAAAACTCGTTCCCGAACAATATGTCGAAATGCACGCCAAGGACGCCGAGCGCTTCGGCCTGAAAGATGGTGATCCGGTCCGTATCGTTACCCGCCGCGGCAGCTATGAATGCCGGGTAACCATCGGTCTGCAAAGCGAGCTTCGGCCATCGAGGAGCGAGGTTCCCGAAGGCTACCTGTTCAGTCCGTGGAATCTGTCTGTCGCCGATAGTGCCGATCCGACGAAGAACCGCTGGCTGGTCAATGCCGTCAGCCATCGTGCCTGGGATCCGGTGAGCGGCCAGGCAGATTACAAGAAACTCGCGGCACGGGTCGAGAAACTGTAGGCATGAAGAGCGAGACGCACATGAGCTTGGATCGGCGGAGTTTTCTGAAATCTTTGACGGTGTTGGCACCGGCGTCGGCGGCTGCGATCGCAACCGGCATGTGGCTGGATCCCGAAGCCGACGCCGCCCATGCCTGTATTCGTCCGCCCGGTGCCCTTCCCGAAGCGGATTTCCTTTCGACTTGTATCCGCTGCATGCGTTGTGTCGATGCCTGCCCCAATCACGCGATCAAGTCGATGCCCGCTTCCGCCGGTCCCTTGCAGGCCGGTACGCCGTTCCTCAAACCGAGGGAACAAGCATGTATGCTCTGCAGCAGGGTCGAGACCGACTATCTACGCTGCACGGCCGTCTGCCCAAGCGGCGCTTTGCAACCGATTCAGAAAACGCTTTCTGATGTCTTGGACAAAGTCCGCATGGGAGTTGCCAGGATCGATTTCAACTTGTGCTACTCATACAACCATTACACCTGCGGCACTTGTTATCATGCCTGCCCAGTCGGGGCCATCAAGATTGGGCTGTGGGAAAAGCCGAGCGTCATCGAAGACCGCTGCATCGGCTGCGGGTTATGCGAGCGTGCCTGCATCCGCTATCCGCAAGCCGTGCGAATCGAAGCGATCGAACGTCCCAACCAACGCGGCGCAGAGGAGGGACGGGCATGAATGTCGAACGGCGAAAATGGCTTCGCTGGTTGGGCCGCGGCCTGCGCGTGGTCGTTACGGGCAGCTTTCTGGCTGCTGTCGCGGGGCTCTTTCATGCCCGGCCGCGACAACCGCATACGCAAAAAACGAGAATCGATGAGCTGGCCGACTTTTCCTTTCGCCCGCCGGGTGCTTTGCCCGAACCGGAGTTCTTATCCCGCTGTATCCACTGCTTTTTGTGCCAGGACGTTTGTCCCCCCGGCTGTATTCAGATGAAACCCGTTACCGAGCCGGATCGGCACACGCCCCACATTCTGCCTCGAGTTAAAGCGTGCACGCTTTGTCTCAAGTGCGGGCAGGTCTGTCCCACGGGAGCACTGCGACCGCTCGACAATAAATCGCAAGTACGGATGGGAGTCGCACGCGTCGACGAACAGCTTTGCGTTTCCCATTTGCGGACCGGCGTCTGCGGCGCGTGCTATACGATTTGCCCGATGCGAGGTAAAGCCATTACGCAAGGTTTGTTCAACGCCCCCACTGTCCATCCCGACTTCTGCACGGGGTGCGGGCTGTGCGAAGAAGTGTGCATCGTTCCCTATCGGGCGATTCGCGTTTATCCGCTGCCGAAAGCAGCGAAGGAGACGGCATGATGAATCGCTGGGTGATTGCTCCGTTGCGCCGCTTGACGCAAATGACCACATTGGCACTCGTCGTGCTTCTACCTTTGTTGGCTTTGTATTCGCATTACAAGCAAGCCCATGCTATCGCCGATCTGCCAGACAACCAATGGCGCACCAAGGCCATCCGCGAAATTGACAAGACCGTGGCGGATGATCCACAGCGAGCCAAATGGGTCCAGGAAACTCAGGGAACATTGTGGTCGGCGCGGATCGGCGGTGTCAGCCTGTCCGATCCGCTGGCAGGTGTCGAGGCGATCGTCAGCAGCCGATCCTTATATCAGCCGATGCTCTGGTCGCTACTGATACCGGTTGCGGCCACGGTACTTTTAGGCCGGGTTTTTTGCGGCTGGTTCTGCCCGATGAACACACTTTTGGAAGTTGTTGATAAAGGCCGGCGCGTCTTGCGCTGGTTGGAAATCCGGGATCGCGACGTGCGGTTTTCGTTGCGGAACAAATATGTCGTCCTTGGCCTGAGTCTGCTCATTGTCGCTGTCGCAGGTATGCCGTTTTTGGCGCTGGTTTACCCGCCGGCAGTTATTAGCCGGGAAGTTCATTTGTGGATTTTCGGCGGCGCGTTTGGCCTGGGAGTGTATTTGATCTTGCTGATCGCGGCTTTCGAGTTATTCGTCAGCCGGCGCTGGTGGTGCCGATACGTTTGCCCCGGCGGCGCCTTGTATTCGCTGCTTGGCCGTTTTCGCCTGATCCGCGTTCGCCGTGATACGCAAAAGTGCGTTCGCTGCGGCGATTGCGTGAAAATCTGCCAGTTCGATCTCAGGCCGATGCTGGTGGAAACAACCGGGATGGAGTGCACCAATTGCGGCTCGTGTATTCGCGGCTGTGACAGCGACGCTCTGAGTTACCGCTTCGTTTTGCCGTTACCTGTCATCGCCAAACCAGCCGCGCTGCCCAAAAATGCCGACGCTCCCAAGCAGTTCGTTGTCATGCTGCTTGCCGGTATCGTCGCCCTGGCAGGTTGTTCGGCGGTATACGCTCACCATATCCTCGGCTTGCCTCACTATTCGTACAAAGAAAACTATCCGCAAGCGCCAACCCTGGAATACCCAGCCAAGACAGGCCCTTATGATGTTCTCATGACGTCGTACCCGGGCAAGCCGGTCCCCGGCGAGCCGGCAACGATCACTTTCTACATCAAGAATCGAAATACGAACGAAGTCTACGCCAAACCAGTGACGGTTCGTGTGTTGCAGACAGCCACCTTCGGCGCCAACACAGTCGTCTACGGTCCGGAAACGCATCCTCCTTTTGATAACCAGCACAAATTCACCATTACGTTTCCAAGCGATGCCGAATACATCGTCGAATTGACCATGCAGGTCGAAGGACGCGAGGAGGTGATTCCGTTTTTGATGGTAGCCGGCGAGCCTAGCGCTGGGACGTCCATCGTCGTCCTGCTGGCGGCCAGTCTGGTGGTTTTTATCATTGCTGTTCGAGCCATCAAGATCAAACGCCAAAGGCGCCGACAGTCTCAGCAAACCGCTGTCAGTATGGAAGCAGTTTAGCCATGCGAACGTTTTGCAAAATTTTTTTGCCGTACACCTTTTTTCTCGGCCTTGGTTTGGCCATCTGGTTTTCCAACGTGCGTGGCGTCGAAGCGCCTGCGACGAAAGAAACTGCCGACGCGTGCCCGCACTGCAATGGGAAATCAGTCCCTATAGGGATGAAAGGAAAAACCTACATCGATCCCGTTTGCCATATGGAAGTGTCTCCCGCGTGGGGTTTTCACGTTCGCTACGACGATAAGAACTATTATTTTTGCACGTCGCAATGCCGCGATCGCTTTAAGCGTTCTCCCGAAGATTTTTTGGGAGACCGTTGCATCGTCTGCAAACAACTCAATGATCCGCGCCATGTTGTTACGGCAACCTACATGGGAAAAACGTATCGCCTCTGCAGCGAGGAACACCGCCAGCAATTCAAAGCCGATCCTGCTTCGTACTTCATGCACACCATGTGGGGGATTCCAAGCTGGCTTTATTACATTTCTATCGCTCTGGTTTTGTTGGTGAGTTTCGGGTTGATCGAGTGGTTCGATCGTATCGGTTCTGGCAGCGATGAACTTCGTTCCGATCGCATCGACTTATTGCGGATCGGGCTGATTCGCTCGGCGGTGACATCGCGGGTTTTTCGCTTTGTATGCCAGGCGGTGATCGTGGCGTTGTTCTGTTTGATCATTGCAGCCGGTTTGTACGGCAATCAGAATCCTGCGTTGAACATCGCGCCGATTCTGACATGGACCGTGTGGTGGGGCGGACTGGTGATCTTGATCATGTTCGCCGGCAAAGCCTGGTGTTACGTCTGTCCGTGGGATGCCGTGGCCGGGTGGATGGAGAAATGGCGCTTCTGGAAAAAAACAGACGACGGCCTGAGCCTCGATCTCAAGTGGCCGAAAGCGCTGCGAAACATCGTTCTGGCCACGGTGCTTTTCGTCGGACTGACCTGGATCGAATTGGGCTTCGGCGTAACGATGAAGCCGCGCGTCACGGCATGGCTCGCCATCGCCATGCTGCTGATGGCCATCGTTAGTGCCTTTCTGTTCGAACGCAAGGCGTTTTGCCGGTATGCCTGCCTTGTTGGCCGGGTCAGTGGACTATACGCGCTTTTTTCCGGCATCGAAGTGCGTGCCAAAGACAGAAGCAAATGCCGATCGTGCCCCGGAAAGGAATGCGTCCAGGGAAGTGAAAAAGCTTACGGTTGCCCGACTTTCCTCTATCCAGGCTATTTGGAAGCAAACACCTACTGCATTCAATGCAGTGAGTGCATTCAGGCGTGCCCGTCGGACAATCTTTCGCTTTACCTTCGGCCATGGGGCGCCGATCTCGTCACACAAAAGCGGCCGCGGACCGACGAAGCCTATCTTGCCTTGCTGATGCTTTCCATCACCGGCTTTCACGGTTTGACCATGACGGCCAATTGGCATCAGATCATCGACTGGCTGAACGAGACCTTTTCCTTCGGCCGGATGCTGGCGTTCTCCATTGGCATGACCGCCTTGATGCTTGCGCCGATCGCCATTTATGCTCTGCTCATCTGGTGTTCGTACCGTTTCGCGACTCGATCCGGTACGAACCTTTCCTACCACGATTACTTCATCCGCTATGCGTACGCGCTATTGCCGATCGCTCTCTTTTATCACCTGGCCCACAATATGGAACACCTGCTGATGGAAGGGCCAAAAGTGGTTGCGCTATTTTCCGACCCGTTCGGCTGGAATTGGAACCTCTTTGGTACGGCTCAATGGTCGGTGCCGCCGCTAATTTCGCTCGACGTGCTCTGGATTGTGCAAATCGTCCTGGTCTTGGTGGGGCACCTCTTTAGCCTGTGGGTGGCACAGCGTACTTCGGTGAATCTGTTTGGCAATCGGCAATCAGCGGTTCGCAGTCAAATTCCGATGCTTGTCGCCATGATTCTGTTCAGTGTTTTCAGTCTGTGGCTGCTCAAGCAGCCGATGGAAATGCGTACTTCGGCCATGTGACTGAGCCAAACAAAGCTGGGATTCGACCCGATCGCGTTGCGAAGACGATTTCTCATGTTGTTCGTGTGGCTGCCGGGCTGGTGAGGTGCTTCGATGATCGCAGCCAGGGACGTTACAGAACCGAAGGGATGTTGAGCAGTCCGCAGAGTCCGGCCATCAAGGTGGCCGACCTTGTTGCCGATGACCGGCCCGTCCACGAGGGTGACGTATTTCCCGAACGGAATCTTGCACTTTCTCTTGGACGACTTCACATGCCTGAAAAAGGCAAACCGGCCGTCGTCGTCCAATCGCCGAAGACGACACGGACCCGGTTTGCCGCTGGCGCCGGGAGGCAGCCCGACGCCGACTTTAGGCTGTTTTGTTTCAACGGTTCTTCTTTCGAGCAGGAATGACTTCCTGGCCGAAGAAAAACCGGGTACGGGGAGCCTTGCCAATCATTTTCTCAATTGAGAAATCCTTGAATGGCATAAGGGGATTAGCCATTACGAACTGGTGGTCCAGTGTTGTCCGGCCCGCTCCCTTGACAATGACGTTTTTGGCGCCGGCAACGCGTACCTGCACCCTTGGCGCTGCTCCGGGTATCGACTTACGCAAGAATTCCTGGTGCGCCTTTCGCACAGCATCCGTTCGGTTTTTCGCTTTCTTCAGTTGCCGAAGCAAATCGAGACTAAAGTCCAGTTCAGCAAGCAGCTCCTTTGGTCCGATGTACCCGGCACGAGCATTGATGATTTCTCCCTGGGGGGTCAAAACGAGCATCTGGTTATTATGCTCTCCCAACCCGACTGGTACCGGGCGGGCTGGTTCATTCGGTCCATGGTCGAAAGAGAGGCCTGCTTGTGGATTTCCTTTCAGGTTAACCGTCGCGCAAATGAATTCTTTTGCCAAGATTTTTTGCACATGGTTGTCGGAGAGCGACACGGCCCTCATACTGTGGCCAGCGCTTCAAAGCTTGTCGAACAGGTCTCCCAAAGTGTGAAACACAAATACCGGCTTCCCTTGCTTTTGAGCTTCAACAAGCGCGTCTCCCACACTCGTGTACCACTGCGTGCCGTAGCCATGTCTCGTGTTCGGTCGTTCTGCTTTCTCGGAAGGAGCCGGCGACGCACCGGCAGCGCAAGCAGAGAAGACGCCGACAAACAACAACGCAACCATGTTTCGTTTGCACTTCATAATCGATCTCCGTGTCCTGGCATTCCTCAAAAACAGTTCTGCAGCGGGTGAGTCACGATCGTGCACCGCGATTCGATTCATAGGAATAGTCCCTTTACCCACGGCAACGGCACGGTTATTTTCGAAAAAGATCACTGGTCCGATTCCGGCAGCGGGGGTCTTTCCTGGCGGGCAGGACGGGGCGTGTCCTTCCCGTTGGCGAGTGGCGAACAAGTTGAAACTCACGAGAAGACCTTGGGTACAAACTAATATGAGCGGCCATTTTCGCGAACCTGGATCGCCCGCCAATGCCGATGTCGAGATACCGCTTGTCTTGCCGGTGGGCACGTTACCCGAAATTGCTAAAGAAGCGTCCGGTGTCGGGGCAGGGGGCGAGCCAGGCGAAACACCTGGCTTGTTGCGGCGGTTTTGGCTGCGTTGTTGCTCGATTGGCGAATGGATTTTCGGTGCGATTTCGCTAATCGTCGGACTGGCCGTCGTGGCCGCTGTGCCGATCGCTTGGTTTTTGAGCCTCGGCTATCTTCTTGAAGCTGCCCGCCGTGTGGCAACGAGCGGCAAACTGCGCACAGGCTTTATCGGCATCCGCCCAGCAGCGCGAGCCGGCAGCATGATCGCTGGCGCTTGGATCATGCTACTCCCCTTGCGATTGCTTTCCTCGATGGCCGTGGATGCGGAATTGATCGATCCAGGGGGTGTGACTGCCGAGCGGTGGCGTCTTGGCTTGACGTTGGCGACGATCTTGGTCGTGATCCACATTGTGGCTGCCTGTTCGCGTGGAGGAAAGCTGCGCTATTTC
Source organism: Gemmatales bacterium (assembly GCA_026004675.1). GTDB lineage: Bacteria > Planctomycetota > Planctomycetia > Gemmatales > Gemmataceae > BPJP01. The sequence goes on along the minus strand of BPJP01000007.1, from coordinate 33,582 downwards.
TTTTGGCCTTTCAATTTGATCTGGCTGGTCCGCCGCCTGCGACAGGGAGGTTACTTCTCCCAGGCTCGGGATGCCGTTTGGGAATTTCTGCGGGGGATGCGCTTACCTTATTTTTTTTGGCTGGGGTTGCGCGGGTTTTGCGGCGCTTTTGTCTGGCTTGCCGTGCCGATCACCGTGCTGGCATTGGGTCGATTCGCCCCCGTTGTCGGTTTTATCGGCGGCGCTATGCTGGCAATTGTCTTGCTCTATGTCCCGTTTCTGCAAATGCGTTTTGCCGTCGAAAACCGCTTCTCCTCCTTTTGGCAAATCCGCCCTGTCCGCGACCTGTATCGCCGAGCTCCCTGGGCATTTGCCTTTGCTTTTTTCATCACGTTACTCTTCGCCGTCCCTTTGTATCTGTTGAAAATCGAAATGATACCGCGCGAGACAGCCTGGCTTCCCAGTCTGGTGTTCATCGTGTTTATTTTTCCAGCTCGGTTGCTCACTGGGTGGGCGTATGCCCGCGCCAGCAGGTGTGATCGCCCCAGACATTGGTTCTTTCGCTGGACCGGCCGGTTGTGGATGCTGCCGGTCGCAGCCATCTACGTCCTTATCGTCTTCTTCACTCAGTACCTTTCTTGGGGTGGAGTCTGGAGCCTTTACGAACAGCACGCTTTCTTACTACCCATGCCATTCGTGGGAATGTGAAGGCCCAGCGGACCGGCTGCGAATTTTCCTGTTTTTCCCAGACTTGCAACTCCCTGCTTTCTTGCCAACTCTCGCGATTGTGCGGCAACCGCAGCATCTCTTTTCGTCAAGCGAAATTCTCCCCTTACTTCAAATCTATCTCAAACTGCTTAAAAGATTTTTCGTTCCAATCCCCCTGACCGTCTGAACGGTTTTCAACGAATCATCGACATCGAAAACGCTGCTTTTGGAGCCAAGAATCATCGAAATAAAACCGCCACCTACGACGATAGAAGAATTAGATGCAAGGAGTGAGCAACTGAACAGTGGCGCTCCTTCTAGCTGCCAACTCGGATTTGGCGGCGTTTGCAGAATCCCATCTATTCCGGCCGACGGTTCACTTCACAAAATCGGCCACAGGGTTGATTCTGCCTGATCCCAATCCTAACATGGAACTGTCGTCAGCAAGGACCGCCGGCGACAGGAGGAGAAGAGCAATGATCACTCACTGCCCGACTACGTTGCGCGGCCCCATTACCCGTTCTTGCGATTGGTGGCCCCGAAAGCGCGACATAACGTCGCCAATGAAACGAGCGATGGCCGAATCCCCTTCCCAAGATTGGCGCAACGATCCGGAGATTCGCGTTGACCTTGTCGAACGCGTTCGCCGGGAGATCGCTGAGGGAACCTATGAGACACCCGAAAAGTGGCAGATCGCTCTCGACCGATTGGCCGAACGCTTGGAGCAAGAACCTTAACCTTCTTTACTGCCGCTAATCGCTCGGCAAAACGCCATAGCGAGTGTTTCACCGTCCCAGAGAGATCGATGCCGTGACGAGCGACCTCGCAAACGAGCGCTATCTCGCCCTGAAGGCGGTCATGATGCCGCGAGACACCAACGTCTACGGCACAATTTTCGGCGGCGTCATTCTCAGCTATATCGACCAGGCTGCCGCGGTCGGAGCGCGCTACGCCATCCGCCGCGCCGGCTGGTCCGATAAGCCCCTTGTCACCGTCGCCATGAATCAGGTCGAGTTTCACGAACCCGTCTTCGTCGGCGAAACCGTCAGCTTCTGGACGCAAGTCGAACGTCTCGGTCGAACGTCGATCACTATGCACGTGATGGTCGAAGGCGAACGCGCTGGCCAGGCGGTTCGTTTGACCGAAGCCCAGGTGACGTACGTTGCTGTCGAACTTGCCGGCGAACAGCGACGCCCGGTGCCGATCCGAGATGGGGAGTAGGTTGATTCTTTCTTGCCGGTGAACGAATTGATGAATTCGAGCGAACCGCTGGTGCTTGTGACCGGTGCATCGGGCTACATCGGCGGACGGCTGATCCCGCTTCTTCAAAAGAAGGGTCTTGCGATCCGCTGCCTGGCCAGAACACCAGCCAAATTGGATTTCCGTCTTGCCACGTCGTGCGAAGTTGTATCCGGCGATGTGCTCGATCCGTCGTCGCTGGCATCGGCCATGGAGGGGGTGACCGTTGCCTATTACCTTGTTCATCTGATGGGAACACGAGCGGACTTCGAGACACAGGATCGCCAAGCGGCCAAGAATTTCGCCGAAGCGGCAAAGTCGGCTGGCGTGCGCCGCCTGATCTATCTCGGCGGTCTGGGCGTGGACGATGGCAGTCTTTCACCCCACCTTCGCAGCCGACAGGAAGTCGGAAAAATTCTTCGAGAATCCGGAGTAGAGTGCATTGAATTCCGCACTTCGATCGTTATTGGAATTGGAAGTCTGTCGTTCGATCTCGTACGAGCACTGACGGATCGTTTACCGATCATGATCTGCCCGCGCTGGCTGGCGACACCGACTCAGCCCATTGCCATTGATGACCTCCTGGCGTATTTGGTTGAAGCCCTTGATCTGCCAACGGGACTAAACCGAATCTTTGAGATTGGCGGCCGCGATGTGGTCAGCTATGGCGAAATCATTCGCGAATACGCCCGACAGCGGAAACTCCGCCGCTGGTTGATCCCGGTGCCCGTTTTGACGCCGTACCTTTCGAGTTTGTGGCTTGCCTTAGTGACGCCTGCTTCCGCCGAAGTTGGACGCCATTTGATCGAAGGACTAAAAAACCCAACCGTTGTGACCGACCACTCCGCAGCCGAAGTGTTTTCCGTCAGACCGATCGGCATAAGTGATGCAATTGCCAAAGCCCTGCAACAGACCTAGTTATTCGTTGGTTTGGCGATTCCGGCGATGCTTTAACCACCGAGCAAGGCGAAGCACCGCCAACTCTTTCGCTTTGGCTTCCACCTCGATGGTTACGTCTAATCCATGCCAGCATTCTGGGAAATCACGAACGTTGATGTAATTGTGATGGCGCTGTGGTTTGGGTCCTCTCCAGCCTTCGAGTGGGCTCGAAATGTGAAAAAGGGGTTCCCGGTTCCAAGTTTCCAGAGCTTGTTCGGTCGCTGCTGCTTCGCTTAGACCATCGGGATTGCAACGGTGATGATGAACGTCATATACCAGGGGAATTTGGTGATGACGGCACAGGGGAAGCAGTTGGGCAGGCGCGAAGATGCGATCGTCATTTTCGATCGCCAAACGCCGGCGTGCCCGGAGGGAAAGTCGATCGAGGTTTCGGGCAAACTCGGCAAGGGCCTTTGCCTTGTTGCCGTACGCTCCTCCGCCGTGGATGTTGATCACGTCGGCGCCCACCCACTCAGCGACTTCAGCCTGGTATTCCAATTCCGCAAGAGATGACGCTACTACCTTCGGGTTTTGGGAATTCAACACCACAAATTGGTCTGGATGAAAAGAAATTCGCAATCCGTGTTGCCGGGCGAATTGACCGCAGTTCTTGAATCGACTGATAATTTCGTCGCCGTCAGGTAACTCTCTCAATTCGTAGCCGTAAGCCGGATGTGTTCTCAAAGGCAGAATCTGACTGTTTATTCGGAAACAGCCGATGCCGTTTTCCGCGCAGAAGCGTAGCGCCATAAACAGAGAATCAGCATTGTAAAGACACAATTCCGCTAACTTCTGCAACCGGTTTAGCTTGCTCATGCGAGAAACGGCGGCGGCAGTTGTCGTGCGAAACTTGATCGGCTGTTTCCGAAACGCGCAGCAAAGGCCAAGGCGTATCGAGCCCGCTTCACTCTCTTCCGTTCTTTTCCGGTTCAATCCTTTCTCCTAATTCGTCCAAAAAATCGATAACTGAAGCACTGTGGCAATCGACACCCAAGTGAAATAGGGGACCTGCGCCAAAGCGACCCAGTAATAATATTTCCAGACGGCTACGCACATCCATAGAATCGTCAGCCACACGATAATGATGTCGACTGTCGCCAGAGGAATGCTCCGCAGCCCGAAGAAGAGGGGGGTGAAGATCAAGTTAGCAGCCAGGTTGACGACAAACGGGACCGCGACAGACCACGGCACGTTTTTGCGAATCGTCTGAAAGAATACGAAGCCGAATGTGACGGCAATGATTGGATACAAAATCCTCCAGATCAAACCAATTGTGGCCGGCGCCGGCGTCCAATTCGGCTTGGCTAGACTGTGATACCATTCGATCCATTCCATCTCATCCTGCCTCTGATGAAGATTCGTGAGGGGCGGCATGAAATCATTCTATTGGTCTGGACAGCTAGGGAGTCCGTTTTGGCCAACGCTCGAATCTCACGAATGCCGATGTATGCTGTTGGCAGACTGCAGCGATCAGAAGTGCCAAACGACCGCGCCCGTCGTCATGGCACTGCCGACTGAAAGCCGCGACGTTCGCTTGCTCTAAAGACAATGTTCCGCCGAAAATATGACGGCATCGGGATGGTTGGGCGTTTTGCCGGTTGTCAGTGCGGTGCCTGACCGCTACCATTGGATGAAACTAACGCAAGTCGCCCCCGTAGCTCAGGGGATAGAGCATCGGTTTCCTAAACCGAGGGTCGCAGGTTCGAATCCTGCCGGGGGTACCTTCCCCTCCTTATTGCGAACGGCGATCCTCTAGGGTTAGACCTTCCAAAGCCGCGGTTGCCAGCCAGTCGCCTCTCACACAACGCGAAGAAACGCCATCGGTCGCAACGACTTGCGCCATCTACGTTGTTGGCCTGAAGTCTCGGCCTCGACGGCAGAGACAGCGGCGCGACAACGGCTGCTCAGCGACCGACCACTCCTGACCGCAAAAGTCTCAGTGTCTCTCGATTTCCCGTCCCTCCGGGTTAGATAGACCTTCGGCTCGCCAGGCGAGCCGGACGAAAACCGCTGCCGGTTGGGAAAAGCCCCCCGCGGGTTATGGGCTTGGGAATGTTCTATCTTCGCTTCGTCGAATCTGCCATCGACCGGACGCGCTCGACCATCGCGGCATACATAACCGACAGGTCACCAAAAAAGGAGCCTGTCGATGCTCAAGATTCCCACCGACATGACGCCGGAGCAGCGTCTCAAGCGACTTGCCGCCATTCTCGCTCGCGGCGTCCGGCGCTACCATCGCCGTCTGCGGCGCAGCGAATCCCGCCCCGAAAAAGAAGTTTCAGAATCCTCGCCGGCTGGCCTTGAGGTTCCCGGCAATCCGAGGCTCAGTGTGTCTCGGCGTTTCGGGGTTTAGCAAACCGAGAACCAGAAAGGTCTACCCATGAAACTCGACATCGAGAAAGAAGTTGCTGCGCTTCAGCGGATGTCCACGGGGCAACTCTGCGAGCGCTACGCCGAGTTGTTCCGCGAACCAACGCGGACACGGCATCGCACGTACCTGGTCCGCAAGATCGCCTGGAAGCTCCAGGCCCTGGTCGAAGGCGACCTGAGCGAACGGGCGCGACGGCGGGCCGAAGAACTGGCCCACGGCACGGAGTTGCGAGTTATGCCGCCGAAGGCCGACGAGACGACACAAGCGGCGGTCGTGGCACACGGAGCCATGCCAACCGACGCTCGCCTACCCGCGCCTGGCACGGCCATTATCCGCCACTACAAGGGCCGGACGCTTCAGGTATTGGTGCTGTCCGACGGTTGTTTCGAGTTCGAAGGCCAGCGCTACAAGTCGCTTTCGGCAGTGGCCAAGAAGATCACCGGCTCGCATGTCAACGGCTACCGCTTCTTCGGGTTGGAGGGCAAGCGATGAAACGCCGGAAAAGTCCTGCCAAGCCTGTGACCGGAACGGTTCGCTGCGCCATCTACACCCGCAAGTCTACCGACGAGGGGCTGGAGCAGGAGTTCAATTCGCTCGACGCCCAACGCGAAGCCGGTGAGGCGTTCGTGAAGAGTCAAGCCGGTGAAGGATGGACGCTCTTGCCTGACCGCTACGACGACGGCGGCTTCACGGGCGGCAACCTCGACAGACCCGCTCTGCGGCGGTTGCTGGCCGACATCGAGGCGGGCAAGATCGACTGCGTGGTCGTGTATAAGGTGGATCGCCTGAGCCGCAGCTTACTCGACTTCGCCCGGCTGGTCGAAATCTTCGAGAAGCACCACGTGTCGTTCGTTTCCGTGACACAGCAGTTCAACACCGCTACAAGCATGGGCCGGCTGGTACTCAACGTGCTCTTGTCGTTCGCCCAGTTCGAGCGTGAGATCATCGGTGAACGTATCCGCGACAAGCTCGCCGCCATGCGCCGCAAAGGCAAGTGGGCCGGCGGACTCCCCGTGCTCGGCTATGATGTGGACCATTCCAACGGCAGCTCGAGGCTGGTCGTCAATGCCAAGGAAGCCGCACAGGTTCGCGAGATATTCCAGATCTACCTATCGCTTGGTTCACTACTGGCCGTGGCAGACGAACTGACACGCCGAGGCTGGCGAACCAAGATACGGCAAACCAAGAAGGGCAAGACCCAAGGCGGCCGGCCTTTCGACAAGGGCAGCGTCTATGCTCTGCTCACCAACCCCCTCTATGTTGGGCAGGTCCGGTACAAGGGAGAGTTTTATCCCGGTGAGCACGAACCGATCGTCGAGGTCGAAGTCTTCCAGCAAGTCCAGGCCGCGCTGCAACGCAACGGCCGTTCAGGCGGCGTCATGGTGCGCAATCGCCATGGGGCCTTGCTCAAGGGTCTGTTGTTCTGCAAAGCCTGCGGCCGGGTCATGACCCATTCATTCACCTGCAAGGGGCAGCGCCGCTACCGCTACTACACTTGCACGCGGGCGGTCAAGAATGGGCGCAAGGCGTGCCCGTCCGGCTCGCTGCCCGCTGCCGAGATCGAACGGGTGGTCGTGGACCAGATTCGGGGCATCGCCGTCGATCCCGGCTTGCGTGCCGAAGTCCTGCACCAGGCCCAGGAACAGTTCGAGACCGAGTTGGCCGAACTGGTGACAGAGCAGCGGGGCTTGGAACGGGAACTGGCCTGGCACCATGCCGAAATCCGTAAGCTTTGTGGCGAAGGGCCGGCGACTGGACCAGCCGGGGGCCGCCTCGCGGAACTGCACGACCGCGTTGCCCAAGCCGAAACTCGCCTGGCGGAACTTCACCTTCGGATTAAAGAGCACCAGCGTGACCGCTTGGTGGCCGGCGACATCGACGCGGCTTTCGACGATTTCGACAACGTCTGGAACATCCTTAGCCCGCGCGAGCAGGCCCAAGTGCTGGCCCTGCTGATAGCGCGGGTGGAATATGACGTGGCGGAGAGCACCGTCGCGATCTCCTTCCACCCCACGGCTATCAAGGCATTGGCGCGTCAGAAGCTAGGAGGTGCGGCATGATCACCGTGAAAAAGCGAGTCGTTTTCAACCGCAGCCAGCGTGGGCGGCGACGAATCGAGGATAAGCCATCGGCATCCCAAATGGTCCCACCGGGCCGCGTGCCCCGCATCTCGCGGGTCATGGCCCTGGCCATCGAGTTCGACCGATTGCTGCGGGAGGGCATCGTCGCCAACACCATCGAACTGGCCCGCCTGGCCAAGGTCACCCAGCCCCGGATCACCCAGGTGTTGAACCTGCTGCATCTGGCGCCCGATATCCAGGAAGAGCTGCTGTTCCTGCCGCTGGTCACCGAGGGCCGCGACCCGATCAACGAGAAGCAGCTGCGGCGGCTCTGCGCTCAGGTTAGCTGGAGGACGCAGAGGAAAATGTGGGAGGGATTGGTTTTGAAAACAGGAAAAACGAGAAAGAACTCCCGCAACGACTGCTATCCCCGTTTATAGTTATAAGTAGTTTCTTGCCAATATGTTACGTATGATCACGCCAACACAGCCCAATCCCAGAAACATTTCTGCATGCGAAATACTTCAACAATGGCATTGACGAGCGGTCGCCGTCACAATAGCATTACGGTATCGGCAATACAGCGATTCGTTTGGGAGGCGTCTCCCGGCCGCGAAAAAAGCCCCGTGGCGCAACACGGGGCCGACGTTGCCATCACCGAGGCGCTTTGCGGCCAAGGCGATGACTCCGACACCGATTGATTATCGGAAACCTGATCACGCCGGCGCCGCACCTCGTGGTAATGACCGAAAGTTTTGATCGGAGTTCAAGGATGTTTATCAGCATCGAAGCTCGCCGGGTCGCGAGTGAAATCCAGGCCCATGTTGACAAGTGTGGCGGCAATTATTCTGGCTGGTACGCCAGTGACCCCCGCGCCCGCCTGTTCAATGATCACAATGTGGACGAGGACAATGGTGCGTGGATTTTCCGCGACGCGGGGACCAACGCTGTTGCCCGCGAAGTGGAGGCACACCTTCACTCGCTCGGCTGCAAGGGAAGCGGTGGGGGTGGTGATGGAACGACTCGTTACGTCTACGCCTACCGCATCACCCGAGCGACGCGCGAATAGTCCCGTCACGATGGCGGTGCCGTCGCTTCGGCGGCGGCCCGCCGTTTTCCAATAGGGATCGGAAACCAACGTGAAAGCCAAATTGAAACAGATCACCCACATCAGGAACGGCTATCAGTTCCGAGGCAAGATTGAGCCCTTCGACCTTGTCACGGGCGACGGTGCCGCCGCGCCCCTGCCGCCAGGCGTGGTCCGTGTGATCCAGATCAAGGACATTGATGAGGACCGGCGATTGCACGCAGGAGACCTGACGCCCGTGCGGATCGATGCCGCCCCTGAAAAATACGAGGCTCGTCAGGGTGACGTGCTCTTCCTGGTCCGTGGTCACCGGCTGTTCGCCACGGCAATCACCGAGCCGATTCGAGACGCCGTGGCCACCGGTTACTTCTTCATCCTGCGACCGATGTCCGGCACGATCCTGCCGGGCTACCTGGCGTGGTACATCAATCAGCCGCCGTTCCAGGCCGAGCTGCGGACCTATATGAAGGGAACGCACCAGCCGTTGGTGTCGCGCAAGGACATCGAAAACCTGCGCGTGGAAGTCCCGCCGCTGGAGACTCAGGCAACCATCGTCGCCCTGGAGGACCTGCGGCTCCGTGAGCAGCATCTCCTGGCCTCACTGCGGCAAAAGCGGTCTGCGCTCCTATCGGCCATCAGCATGCAGGCTGTGCGCGGCGGTCACCAATAGAAAGGATAACCCATGCCAGAGAACCAAAACACCTCGCGAAGAGAGATCTTCAATATCGTCTGGAAGGCCTGCGACACCTTCCGTGGGGCCGTCGATCCGTCCGAATACAAGAACTACATCCTGACGATGTTGTTCATCAAATACTTGAGTGATCTGTGGAAGGACAAGCGGGCTGCCTACGAAAAGAAGTATAAAGGCGATAAGAAGCGTGTCGAGCGGGCGCTGGGCCGGGAGCGGTTCGTCGTCCCGCCGGAGTGTGACTTCGACTACCTGTACGCCCACCGCGATGAGGCCAACATCGGCGAGCTGATCAACATTGCCTTGGAGAAGATCGAAGACGCCAACAAGGCCAAGCTCGAAAACGTCTTCCGCAACGTCGATTTCAACTCCGAGCCGGCCCTGGGCCAGACCAGGGAGCGGAACCGCCGCCTGAAGAATCTTTTGGAAGATTTCAACGACCCCAAGCTCGACCTGCGCCCCTCCCGATTGGGCGACCGCGACATCATCGGCGACGTGTACGAATACCTCATCGGCAAGTTTGCCGCCGGGGCCGGCAAAAAGGCCGGCGAGTTCTACACGCCGCCGGAGGTCTCCACGCTGCTGGCGAAGCTGGTTGCACCGAAACCGGGCGATCGCATTTGCGACCCGGCCTGCGGATCGGGATCGCTGTTGATCAAGGTGGCCCGCGAGGTTCGAGAGCCGGACGGATCACCCAGCAACAACTTTTCGCTGTTCGGGCAAGAGTCCAACGGCAGCACGTGGGCCTTGTGCCGCATGAACATGTTCCTGCACGAGATGGACGCCGCTCGCATCGAGTGGTGTGATACGATCGGCAATCCCCGGCTGGTGGAAGGCGACAAGCTGATGAAGTTCGACGTGGTGGTCGCCAATCCTCCCTTCTCGCTGGACAAATGGGGTCAGGAAAACGCGGCCACCGACAAGTTCAACCGTTTTTGGCGCGGCGTGCCGCCCAAGAGCAAGGGGGACTATGCCTTCATCACGCACATGATCGAAACGGCGCTGGAAGATGGCGGCAAGGTCGGAGTGATCGTGCCGCACGGCGTATTGTTTCGCGGTGGTTTCGAAGGGGCGATCCGGCAGAAGCTGATCGAGGAGAACCTGCTGGAGGCCGTCATCGGCCTGCCGCCCAATCTCTTTTTCGGCACGGGCATTCCGGCGGCGATCCTGCTGTTCCGCAAGGGCCGCGCGGAGCGGGACGTGCTGTTCATCGACGCCAGCCGCGAGTTCGAGGACGGCAAGAACCAGAACCGGCTGCGGGAGCAGGACATCGAGAAGATCGTCAAGACGTTCCGCGCGTTCAAGACCGTCGACAAGTACGCCTACCGCGCGACGCCGGACGAGATCAAGGAAAACGACTTCAACTTGAACATCCCCCGCTACGTCGACACCTTCGAGGAGGAAGAGGAGATCGACATCGAGGCGGTGCAGCGCGAGATTGAACAATTGGAAGCCGAACTGGCCGAGACGCGCAAGCAGATGGCGGGGTACTTGAAGGAGTTGGGGTATGGTGCCTGAAGGGTGGAAGAGAATTCCTGTTTCGGCAATCGCACGCGTAGTGCGCGGAAGTTCTCCTCGCCCTGCGCGAGACCCTCGTTTCTTTAATGGCGATTATATTCCTTGGATTACCGTGAGAGACGTTACGTGCAATTCGGAAATGTACCTGCGAAGTACGGCATCATTTCTCACCGAGGAAGGCGCGAAACGAACTCGCATCATCGAGCCAGGTACGTTGCTTCTGACGAATAGCGGTGCCACTCTCGGAGTACCCAAGATCACACTGATTCGTGCAGGAGCTAATGACGGAATTGCAGCGCTACTCGATTTGCGCGACGTTTTGCGGGAGTTCCTCTATTACTTCTTTACAAGCAAAACCGAATACTTGCGTGAATCCGTCGCGCCAGGAAACGGTCAGCCGAACCTAAACACAGATCTGATTGGTGACCTAATCGTGGCGTTGCCGCCTCTCACCGAACAGCGGCGGATTGTGGAGGTTCTTTCGACCTGGGACCGGGCGATTGAGCAGACCGAGAAGCTGATTGCGGCGAAGCGGCGGCTCAAGCAGGGCCTCATGCAGCAACTCCTCACCGGCCGCCGCCGATTTCGGGAGTTTGTGCGGTCCACCGACCAGAAGCGAACACATTATTTTTCAGTGCCAGCCGACTGGGAAGTTGTGCACGTTGAAGACGTGGCGAGCGAAGTCACGGAACGAAACGGCATTGGGAACAACATACCTGTGCTTTCCTGCACAAAGCACGATGGCCTTGTTGAATCGCTCAAATACTTCGGTCGCCGAGTCTTCAGTGAGGATCTTTCCAATTATAAGATCGTGCGCCGCGGACAGTTCGCCTACGCAACGAATCACATCGAAGAAGGATCGATCGGTTTGCTACGTGATCTCGAAGCCGGATTGATCAGCCCGATGTACACGGTGTTCGAAACCGACTCATCAATTCACGCGCCGTATCTGTACCTGCTCTTCAAGACGGAATTGTTTCGGTACATCTTTGAGGCCAACACAAACGGGTCCGTGAATCGGCGTGGGAGTCTGCGCTGGAACCAATTCAAAAAGATCGTAATTCCGGTGCCACAAAAATCGGAACAATTTCGAATCGCTGGAGTCTTTGACGAGATTGATAAGCACGTTACCGAACTGTCGCAGTTAGCGGACCATCTGCGGGCACAAAAGCGCGGCCTGATGCAGAAGCTGCTGACGGGTCAGGTGCGGGTCAAGGTCGAGGAAAGGACGGGTGTGTCATGAGGGATTTGCCGGATTCGCTTTTTTCCGAACAAAACTTGCGCGGGACGCTGGAGAATAACCTGAAGCGTGCGCGCCAGGAAGTCGGCTCGATCGCCGAAGTACAGTTCGTTGCTTCCAGCGATGACGAAATCGTTGAACACGTCTACTCGAAGTGTGAGGTGTTGCCCCTCGAACTCCACGAGGGCCGCATGGAGATGGCGACCGAGGAATCCAAGATTGATGTGCGGCACGACCCGCTTCGAGTCGTCTTCGACCGAAGCCGTCCAGCACTTGTTCCCGCTGTCAAGGTTCGGGTGACCGTCCCGTTTTCGGGCCATGCGACACTTTGGAAGTGCCAACCGAGTAGGTTCGGCCTCAATCCACCGCGGGTGCATGTGCGAAGTCATCCCGGAGATGAAAGCGGCGAAATCGAACTCGTGCAGTCCCGACCGGCGGACAATGTCAGCGGCGACGAACTGAAACGGGAGATCGAGAACACGCTCTCCAGCATTCGCAGCTACATCGAAAACATCAAACGCGACGTGGAGGCGCACAATGAGAAGTTGCGCGGCCACATTCAGCAGTGCGTAGCTCAGCGTCGTGAGCGACTGGGAAAACATGCGCAGATCGCCTCCGTTCTGAACATCCCACTGAAACGAAAACCGGGTTCGCCGGACATCAGCCCGCTGCCGGTCAAACGCCGACTGGTGAAATCCTTGCCCGCAGCAGCCAACCGCGAGCCGGAACCGGGGATTCGCAACGAAGACTATGAGTTGATTCTCAACGTGATCCGCCATGAGGGCCGGACATTCGAGGCGACGCCGCAGACGTTTGCCGTCCACGACGAAGAGGAGTTGCGGGACATCATTCTCGCTCATCTGAACGGCCATTTTGAAGGGGATGCGACCGGCGAGGCATTTCGACGGCACGGCAAGACGGATATTCGGATCGAGGACAAGAACCGGGCGGCCTTCGTCGCCGAATGTAAAGTATGGCGAGGTCCGAAGGAACTGACGAAGGCCGTGGAGCAACTGTTGAGCTATCTGACATGGAGAGACTGTAAGGCAGCACTGATCGTTTTCAACAAAGATGTGGCTGGTTTCTCTGCCATTCAGGGAAAGGCCCCGCAAGTTCTTAGCCAGCACCCGAAATGCATCCGACAGCTCGACGCAGAGCAAGCGGGTAAATGGCGATTCTTATTCCGGTCTACTGACGATGAGGAACGACACGTGGCAGTTCACGTGTTCCTGTTCAATGTGTTCGTCGCGGCCGATCAACGCCAGCCGCGCAAATTCAATAACCGCCATTCTCAGGAGAAGACATCGTGAGCAGCAACACATTCCATTCGCAACCAACTGCCCTCGCCCCAATGGTATCTCCTGGTCGACCCCGGATTCGAACGACCTATAACTTGGCGTCATTCATTCCCGCCGGCGAAAAGCGTGTTAATGATAAATTTGTTGCGGCCGTGAAATGTGCCATCTACTGGCTGAAATACCGTGTGCCAAGTGCGCTACCACAGGATGCATGGGATGGCAACTCGTTCCGATTGGAATGGCCAGGACAAAAGGCGGAAGCCATATCGATCCCCGAAGAAGGAATCTGGTGTGTGCGTTTGGAGCATCCGGATACCCCGCATGGCAACCGGGCGGCTGTCGCAGGGCGAACGTGGACTAACGACATCGGGTTTGCGAAGCGCGGCAACGGTGTGGAAGTTGGTATTCGAACATACTGTGCTTCGCTGCCCTATGGGGATGCCGATGTTGTGATGACCCGTCCGCGAGTGGTCGTGGAACTTGCTGGACGCGTCGGATTGGCTGATGTGCGAGCGCTGTCACGTGAGCCGTGGATGCTCCAAACCGATAACGACATCGAAGAACTGTACGCGCTGCTCTGCAATCCAGTACGCCGGCTTCCGGTGGTCATGCTGACGCAACCTGACAGACAGCAGTTGCGTGGCAACGTCGCACCGTTCGTGCTTCAACCTCGCGATCTTGCGAAACGGCTGCTGGGTGTGGCGCATGTCGTCACCCTGCCGTGGGAACTCGGTTACAAATGGACGGAGCGTGTTGGAAAGCAGTGGTCGGCTTACCTGGGTGCCGTGCGCACGTATATGCCCGGTCTTGACTTTGAAAACGACCTGCCGTCGATGCATCCATCGACGTATGCCGATCGTATCGTTTTTTGGAAGCAACCCGGCGACGATCGGATCGGCGAGGCACCTTTCACCGATTTTCTTGTCGAGCGGCTTTTCATGACAGCCTCGGCCAAGCGTCCCGATTGGGGTAACGTCGTGTTTGTGTCCGAAGCCCGCATCAAAGCCACAGAGATTGCTCGTTCAAAGGCGCTTGAGGGAGAAGATTGGAAAGCACTGTACGAGGAGGAGATCGCCGCACTCCAGGCGAAGGTTAAGGAAGCCGAGGCTTTGGCCCAGGAATACTGTGACGACGCGACGCGCACGGCTCAGGAACGGGACTCATTGAAAGAAGAGAATCGTCAGTTGCGGTTTCAGGTTGATTCGCTCCGTCAAGCGTTGATCGAACGCACTGGCGGAACGAGCGAGTCCGAGATTCCGATTCCTGACCAATATGACGAGATGGAGAACTGGGCGAACCGGCATTTGCTCGGACGAGTTGTGTTGCATCCTAGGGCTTTTCGCGGGTTAAAGAACGCCCTCTACGAGGATGTTGGTCTGGTCTACAAATCACTGCTGCTTCTCGCCAACGAATACCGAAACCAATGTTTGGGCAGAAAGGAGGCAAAAGAGGCATTCAAAAGAAAGTGTAAGGTGCTGGGGCTGCGCTTCGGTCGGGCAATCACCAAAGAGCGCGCCGGTGAGGAGGGGGACCAATACTTTGTTCGTTTCCCAACGCCTTCAGGTCCTAAGCACTTCCTCGAATGGCATCTGCGCAAGGGGTCCACGAAGGACAATCGACATTGCCTGGCTATTTACTTCTTTTGGGACCCGGCGACTCAGCAAGTCGTCGTCGGCTGGCTCCCAAGTCATCTCTCCAACCGAATGACGTAGGAGGGAGATGCAATGCATGCTCCTACAACACACGAACTGCCATCCTTTAAAGAAGACCACATTTCCCAGGTGCCGGCGCTGCAACTGCTGCAGCACCTGGGATACCGATACGTGACCGAGGACGAAGCGGTGCGGCTGCGCGGCGGCCGGCTGAGTTCCGTGCTACTGGACGGCATTCTGGAGGAGCAACTGCGGAAGATCAACACAATCCGCTACAAGGGTGAGGAGTTCGAATTCTCCGAGGCGAACATCCAGGCGGCCATCGAAGCGCTGAAGGAACTGCCGTTCGACGGGCTGATCCGCACGAACGAGAAGATTTACGAGCTGCTGCTCTGGGGCAAGAGCCTGCAGCAGTCGATTCGCGGCGACACGAAGAGCTTTCCGCTCCAGTACATCGACTGGAACGACCTCGCGAACAACGTCTTTCACGTCACCGAGGAGTACGTGGTCGAGCGAACCGGCAGCCACGAGACCTGCCGGCCGGACATCGTGCTATTCGTCAACGGGATTCCGCTGTGCGTGATCGAGTGTAAGCGGCCCGATATCAAAGAACCTATCGAACAAGCCATCTCGCAGCATCTCCGAAACCAGCGGGATGAGTACATTCCGAAACTGTTCCTGTATTCGCAACTCCTGCTGGCGATCTCGAAGAACGAGGCCAAGTACGGCACGACCGGCACGCCGCTCAAGTTCTGGGCGGTCTGGAAGGAACGGACGGACATCGATGGCGAGATCTCGAAGCTGGTCAATCAGCCGCTGCCGGCGGAGGCGAAGGGCCGGCTGTTCTCAGGGCGGTTCCGCTACGTCCGCGAGTACTTCGAAGCGATCCAGCGGGACAGCCGCGAGGTAACTGAGCAGGACCGGGCCTTGTACTGCCTGTGCCGGCCCGAGCGGCTCCTGGAACTCATGCAGCGGTTCATTCTCTACGACGCAGGCGAAAAGAAGATCGCGCGTTACCAGCAGTACTTCACCGTGCGCAACATTCTGGACCGCATCCGCCGCCTGGGACCTGATGGACGCCGACAGGGCGGGGTTGTCTGGCATACGCAGGGGAGCGGCAAGTCGCTGACAATGGTGATGCTGGCCAATGCAATTGCCACGGACCCGGACATCAACGATTACAAGGTTGTGCTCGTCACCGACCGCGTGGACCTGGACGATCAGATTTACAAAACCTTCCGCCATTGCGGGACCGAGCCTGTTCAAGCCAAGACGGGCAAGCATCTGGCAGAACTGATCGCCGGCCACAAATCGCGGATCATCACCACGGTGATCGACAAGTTCGAGGCAGCCGTGGGTAAGCACGCGGTGCGGAACGAGAACCCAAACATCTTCGCATTGGTCGATGAAGGGCACCGGGGCCAGTACGGTGAGATGCACGCCAGAATGCGAAAGGTGCTGCCGAACGCCTGTTTCATCGCGTTCACAGGGACGCCAGTGATGAAGAAGGAGAAACATACGGTCCAGAGATTCGGCGGCCTGATCCAACCGGTGTACACGATTCGCCAGGCGGTCGAGGACCAGGCCGTGGTGCCGCTGCTGTACGAGGGGCGGCATGTGGAACAAAAGGTTGAAAGGGAATCCATCGACGAATGGTTCGAGCGGCTCACGGATCGCCTATCTAGGGAACAGGTGGCAGATTTGAAGAAGAAGTTTGCCACGACGGACCAGCTTAACAGGGCTCAACAGAAGGTCATGCGGGTCGCGTGGGACATCAGCGTGCACTACCGCGACAACTGGCAGGGAACTGGCTTCAAAGCGCAGCTCGTTACGCAGGACAAGTCGACAGCGCTGCTTTACAAGAAGTTCCTCGACGAGTTCGGCATGGTGACATCGGAAGTCCTGATCTCCGGCCCGGACACGCGGGAAGGGAATGAGGAGGTCGAAGAGATCAATCCGGAGGGCGTGCAAGCTTTCTGGAAAAAGATGATGACCCGCTTCGGCAACGAGGAAACCTACAACAAGCAGATCATCAATGCGTTCAAGCACGCCGACGAACCGGAGATCATCATCGTCGTCGACAAGCTGCTGACCGGGTTCGACGCGCCGCGGAACACGGTGCTGTACCTGACGCGAAAGCTCAAGGACCACACGTTGCTGCAGGCGATTGCCCGTGTGAACCGGCTCTACGAGGGGAAGGAGTTCGGCTACATCATCGACTACCGTGGGGTTCTTGAGGAGCTGGACAGCGCGCTCGATCTTTACAGCAGTCTGCCGGAGTTCGAGAAGGAAGACCTGGCAGGAACGCTCACGGACGTCAGCGAAGAGATTCGAAAGCTGCCGGAAAAGTACTCGCAGCTCTGGGACCTGTTCAAATCGGTACGGAACAAGAAGGACGAGGAGGCTTACGAGCGTCTGCTGGCAGACGAGGAGGTCCGCACTCAGTTTTACGAGTGGCTATCGGCGTATGCGCGGTGCCTCGGCATCGCCTTGGCGTCAGCGAAGTTCCTTGAAGAGACGCCGGCCAGCAAGGTGGAGAGGTACAAGGCCGACCTGAAATTCTTCATGAAGCTCCGCGCATCAGTTCGCAAACGGTACGCAGATGCCGTCGACTTCAAGGAGTATGAGCCGAAGATCCAAAAGCTGGTGGACACCTACGTCGGCACTGGTGAGGTGGAGAAGATTACCGATTTGGTGAACATCTTCGACACCGACGCGTTCGCCGAGGAAGTTGAGAAGCTGGGTGGCACGGCGTCGAAGGCAGACACCATCGCGTTCCGCACCAGACGAACCATTGAGGAGAGAATGCAGGAGGACCCGGCGTTCTATCGGCGGTTTTCGGAGATGCTGGAAGACGCCATCCGCGCGTTCCGCGAACAGCGACTTTCGGACGCGGAGTACCTGCGGAAAGTCTCGGAAATCAGGGATTCCGTGCGAACGCGGACGGGCGACGAATTACCTGAGCAGCTCAAAGGCAGACCAGTGGCGCAGGCATTTTACGGCGTCGCACGCGAGGTCTTCTCCCGCTACGCTGATAACGGGCTTGATCCCCAGTCGGCCGGCGCCGAGGCTGGAGCGAAGATTGACGACATCATCCAAAGACGACGGATCGTCAATTGGACGAACAATAGCGACGTCCAGAACCAAATGAAAACAGATATCGAAGACTACCTCTTCGAACTGAAGGAAGAGTACGGGTTTGATCTGACCTTCGAGGATATGGACAGCATCATGGAGCAGTGCCTGGAAATCGCACGGCTGAGGTATGCGTCATGACGACCAGCAACAACAGTCAGACCCACGAGGTCAGGTTCGGGAAGCAGCGCATCTCGTTCGACCTCGAGTTTCGGGATCGCAAGCGGTTGGCGATCAGCGTCGATCCCGACCAGACGGTGAAGGTGGTGGCCCCGACAGGGCGACCAGTTGAAGAGGTGCTCGAGCGGGTCCAAAAGCGTGCTGCTTGGATCGTCAAACAGCGCGCCTATTTCGACCAATTTCAACCGCTAACTCCACCACGGCGCTACGTCGCTGGCGAAACTCACCTGTATCTGGGCCGGCAGTACCGGCTCAAATTGATCGAAGATGAAATCTCCGCTGTGAAACTCGTCGGCCGGTTCTTCCAGGTGCATTTGCCCGCTCGCGCAGACTCGGAGCACGTACGGCGACTGCTCGATGGCTGGTATCTAGATCACGCTCGAGACATCTTCGACCGCCGTCTCGATGCCTGCCTTGAATCAGCCCGCTCACTGGGGCTGTCGGCCCCGTCGATCATAGTGCGGAAGATGGCCAAGCGCTGGGGCAGTTGCACGAAGGCCGGCCGAATCCTGCTCAACATCGAACTCGTGAAGACGCCGCTGTACTGCATCGAGTACGTCATAATGCACGAACTCTGTCACCTGAAGGTCCACAACCACAGCCCGCAGTTCTACCGGCTCCTTGCCCGCTGCATGCCGGATTGGGAACAACGGAAGCGCCGGCTGGAATCTTTTGTTCTCTGAGCAGCGGGAGGGAACGGTGTGTGCCGTCACTGTACGGAGGCGCCCCAAACATGGGAGGGCCATGCATGGCCGCTACGTTCGATTTGCGTAAGGTGCTCAAGCAGATTTCCAACGTTCATCTTCAGCATTTTTTTGCCAAGCGCGGTGAATTGCTCGACGTGCCCTGGGACGGACTCAAGGAGCACAAGATCGCACCCATCGTTGAGGCGATCCAGGCGCTGCCGCCCGCCAAGCGCCGGCAGGTGCAGATTCTGTTCAAGAGCTTCACGCGGCTGTCCGATAACGCAGGCCTCAAGGTGCTTCTCGAGGAACTCAAAGCGCGGTATCCGAAGAAAGTGGGGCATTGGGACGCGCTGAAGCGCCGGCTGGACAAGGTTGTCTGGACCTACCTGCATGCACGGGATGCCTTCGAGGAAGCTGTGGTGTTCGCCCGCGCTGACTCACTCACCTCCACACGATACTGGCAGCGTTGGCCCGCCGTGCCATGCGAAAACTTCGCCGTGACCGAGGAGAACATTGCAGCGCTCAAGGCGGCGCTGTTCGCATACTACAAGGAGAAAGAGCTGCGCGGCGAACACTGCGAAATCCACCACTACACCCGGCGCAACGGGGCGGAATACTTGTTCGCCTACCTGCCCGACTGGCCCGACAACTTCATGGTCTTCAATGACGATGGCGAGTTGCAATCGCTCGACGTGCCGACCGCCTTCACCATCCTGTTCGTCTACACGGCTGCGACCGGCATGCTGGAGATGATCGCGGCCGGCGGCAAGCCTGCCCAGAAGGAACTGCGGCGTCTCTTCTGCCAGGGGATGCTCGGCATAAGCGATGTGGCGGACGCCGAACCAGAACGGCCAGCATATCTCCTCGACCATTTGCTCGATCCCGGATTCAGGTTCACCTGGGAACCGGTGGATCGGATCGAGGAAGTGCACGTTTCACGGCTGCTGGTCGTGCCGACCGTCGAAGGCCACGATCTGGATGGGCTGGGTCTGCATCTGCGGCTTGGCTTGCCCTGGGCCCAGGCCCTCGAAAACCTCGACGCCCTGCTGGCCAGCCGCGATCTGAGCCGGTCCCAGGTCGGCGTCGAAGAGGTGCGCATCCGCGTGCAACTCATGGGGGACGGCGAACGGCGCGGCCGGGTGCTGACTATCAACGTGACACCCCGGTCGTGCGACCTGAAGAGCCAGGACGACGACGACCTGCGCGTCCTCGGCGAAAAATGTCTTCGTGCATGGGGGATCGATCATGGTTGATCCGCTGACCTACTTCTGGCCCATTGTGGAGTCTGTCACCGGCGTGGTGCCGGCAAGCGGCATGAGCCGCTGGCCGAGGGACTCGCGCGAGCGCCTGCTTGCGGCTGGCCTCTTGAAGTCCGCGGGCACGGCCAAGCGCGTTCGGTGTCCCGCCTGCGAGCGCAATCACATCGAGGAGGTCGTTGCGCGTGAAGTGGCCGAGGGGCAGGTGCGGTACTACGTTTCGTGCCCGGAGGTGATGCGCGCGGAGGTCCGGCCAGACGAATTGCAACAGTTCGCCGTCGATGTTCCCCTGTTGGCCCGGAGCATTTCCGCGTCCCTGTCCCTGTCCGATCCAGGCAAGGCGCTGGCGTCGGATCGCGTCTGGCACTGCGGCCGTCTTGCCTGGCACGGCAGCCTACGGGATGTGTTGTTCGGGCGCGGCTTGGTTCGCAAGGATGCCGCTGGCTTCCGCTCGGCGTTTGCCCTCCAGACCATGCTCCATCCGCTCGTGTTCGTTCCGTTGGAGATGCCGCCGGCCGACTTCTGGGGCGATGCCACGCCGACCGTCATTCAGCTTTCCCGAATCACGACGTTGAATGACAGCGCGATGGTCATCAACGAAGCCGTCTTGACCGCTCTGATCTGCCAGGCCGAGGAGACGGACGCGACTGCCGCCTTCGTGTTTCGCCGCTATGGCGAGTTCTGGCGGCTCACCTTCGCTGGCCAGACGGTCTACCTGAAGGATTCCGTGGGCCTCGCCTATATTGCCCGCCTGCTCAATGAGCCCAATCGTGACATTCCCGCCGTCTCGCTGCTCGGCGCCCGCGCCGGGATCGACCCGCGCATTGCGTCGGGTTCGTCGGGCAAGCTGCTCGAAGAGGCAGACCGCGAGAAGTACCAGAATCTCTACCGCGAATACACGGAAGAGCTTGAAGAAGCGAAAAGAAACAATGACCTCGGCCGGATCGAGAAGTTGCAGACACAAATGGATGCCCTCGCCACTGAGATCGCCCGCGCGACCGGCCTGGGCGGCCGCAGTCGGGAAAAGACGGACGCCGACAAGGTGCGCAAATCGGTGTCGATGGCAGTCTCACGCGATATTGCGCGGATCGCGGGCGAGCATGCCGCCCTCGGTCATCATTTGAACGCTTCCATCAGTTCCGGCTTCACGTTCCGCTACACCCCTGAGCGACCTATCGATTGGCTGATCTAATCCAGATCTTCACTTTTCAGATGCCACACGCTTTGTGGCATTGCCACACGGGTTGTGACGCCCGCCTCTCGACCGAGAGGCTCATAACCCGGCAGTCACCAGTCGCGCTTGTGTTGGTCATGCGGTGGCGCACCGCAGCACAGCGCTTTCGCTCCTCGTGGGGCGATGGCCGCGGTTCGCAGCCTCCGGTCTCGGAGGTTGTCATGAATCGTGCGCATGCAAAAGAGTTCGTCCTCACCGACTACGCCAAGTCCCTCATCAAGCTCAAAGCCCGTCAGCTTAGTCGGCGCCGCGATTTCCAGCCGGTCGAACCGGAGGACCTGCAGCAGGAACTCTGGCTTGCTCTCATCAAAGTTGCCGAGCAGTTCGACCCAGCAAAGGCGTCGCTCGACACCTTTATCGACCGAGTCGTGAACACCGCCGTGGCCATGCTGGTACGGGCACGCCAACGGCAGCAGCGCGGCAATGGCTTGGCCGAGCGATCGCTGGACGAGGAACTGGCACCGGCCAGCGGGGCTTCGGAGACGCTTGCGGCGGTCATTTCTGTTGACGACTTGTCGCGTCGTACTGGAGCCGTGCCTCGCAACGAGACCCTTGACCGCGAAGATGCCGAAGCGGTCGAGTTTGCCCTAGCCCAAATGCCCCACGAGCTGCGCGATCTGTGCCGCCGACTCATGGGTGGCACGATCACGTCGGTGGCCCGCGAGATGGGCATTTCCCGCCGCCAGGTGCGTAAGGCCATGTCCGAGGCCAGGCCGTTTTTGGAGCAGGCTGGGTTCGATTCGTAAAGAATGCCGGACATCTCGGCTCGCGACGGCATACGTAACAGATGAGGCAATCACTCAGGGCGACTACGTGGGACACTGGTCATGACCGGCTCGTTTCTTTTCAAGTTTGGACTGCCGGTGCTGCTGGCGGAAGCCGAGATGTCCTTGCATCTGGCTATGTTCGCCGTCGAAGGACTGGTTGGCCGCGTGCGCGTCCGGATGGACGCGAACTATCAGGTCGACCCGGCGAATCACGCCATCCGCATTGACGGCAGCACGCGCGTTGGCCAGATGATCGCTTGCGTCTTCGCCGGGCTCCTTTTTCGAGAGTTCGGCGAAGACGCCATCTCTATCGAGCACGTCACCGAACAACCAATCCAACAACCAGAGGAGGTCCACGCATGAGCCTATTGTCCCGCATCGAGCGAGGCCGGACCCCGAAACCGCCACGGATTCTGGTGTACGGCACCGAGGGAGTAGGGAAGTCTACCTTCGCCTCACAGACGCCCAAACCGATCTTCATCCAGACTGAAGACGGTCTGGACGAGATCGACTGCGACAAGTTCCCACTGGCCAGAGGCTACGACGAGGTGGCCGCCGCCCTAAGCGAGCTGGGCACTGAGCAGCATAGCTACGGAACGGTCGTCATCGATTCGCTCGATTGGCTGGAGCGGCTTATTTGGGACAAGCTTTGTGCCCAATACGGCGTCAGCTCCATCGAGAAGGTCGATGGCGGCTATGCTCGCGGCTACACGCACGCGCTGACTTTGTGGCGCGAGGTCATCGAGCAACTCAATGTTCTGCGCAACACCCGCGGCATGGTCGTGGTGCTGATCGCCCATTGCAAAGTCGAGCGCTTTGAAGACCCCGAATCCTCCCCCTACGACCGCTACTCGCCCCGGCTGCACAAGCATGCGGCGGCACTGGTGAGCGAATGGTGCGACGCGGTCCTGTTCGCCACGCGGAAGTTCCGCACCCAGAGCGAGGACGCCGGTTTCGGCCGCAAGCGGACGATCGCCCAGCCGATCGGCCCCGAAGGCGGCGAGCGCCTCCTCCGCTGTGTCGGCGGGCCCGGCTGCGTAGCGAAAAACCGTTACGGCATCGCCGAGGAACTGCCGCTCTCATGGCAAGCTTTCGTGAACGCTTTATCCCATCACCACCCATCCAAGGAGTAATCGAACATGGCTGATCTGCATGGTTTTGATGCCAACCAGGTCGAACCGACCACCGACTTCGAGCCGATCCCGGCCGGCAAGTACGTCGCCGTCATCACCGACAGCGAGATGAAGCCGACCAAGGCCGGCACCGGCCACTACCTGCAACTGGCCTTCCAGATCATCGAAGGGCCGTACAAGAACCGCTTCCTCTGGGCTCGGCTCAACCTCGACAACCCGAACGCCACGGCGGTGCAGATCGCGCGTGCGGAGCTTTCCGCCATCTGTCGGGCGGTCGGCGTTCTGGCACCCAACGATTCGGTCGAGTTGCACAACTTGCCTTTGGTCATTCGTGTGGGGTGCAAGAAGCGGCCGGACACCGGCGACATCGTCAACGAGATCAAGGGCTACTCGAAGAAGGAGTCGCCGACGCCGACGGCACCGGCCCCTGCGGCACCTCCCTGGAGACGCACCTGATGCTCACAGTCGAACTCCCCTATCCGCCGTCGATCAATCACTATTGGCGGCGGGTCGGGACGCGGACGCTGATCAGCCGCACGGGAAGACGCTTTCGTCGCCAGGTCATGGCGATCCTGGCCGGCGAAGGGGTCGAGCCGCTGGCCGGACCGCTGGCTGTCGACATCGAGCTTTATCCGCCCGACCGGCGCCGGCGCGACGTCGATAACTGCCTCAAGAGCGTGCTCGACGCCCTCGAAACCGCTGGCGCCTACCACGACGATTGCCAGGTGGTCCGGCTCGCCATCGCCAAGTGCCATACCGTGCCTGGTGGCAAGACCGTGGTCCGCATCAGCGAAGCGGCGACCGTGGCACCTCTGACCGCGGACCCAAAACGGAAAAAGCGAAAGTGTCTCAAGTGCGGCCAGTGGTTCGATTCGAGCGGACCGGGCAACCGCATCTGCCGCCCCTGCGCCCGGATCAACGCAGGCATCCGCATCACCGAAAAGGAGTTGCGGAGCCAGCGCGGCGGCAAACGCCGCAATGGCGAACCGATGGCATCGGATGGCGATGTCGACACGAGGTGAAGCTCGGAGGGATGATGCAACTTCGCCCGTACCAGCACGAAGCGATCGCAGCTGTCTATGAGCATCTGCGCCAGCGCGACGACAACCCCTGCGTCGTCATCCCGACCGCCGGGGGCAAGACGCCGGTGATGGCGTCGATCTGCAAGGACGCCGTCGGGCTGTGGCAGGGCCGCGTGCTGATTTTGGCGCATGTCAAGGAACTGCTCGAGCAGGCCGCCGACAAGCTGAAGAAGGTCTGCCCCGACGTCCGCTTCGGCATCTACTCGGCCGGTCTCAAGCGGCGCGACACCGAGCACGCCGTGATCATCGCCGGCATCCAATCGGTCTACAAGAGAGCTTGCGAGCTGGACGCTTTCGATCTTGTCATCATCGACGAAGCGCACATGATCGCGCCTGAGGGCGACGGCATGTACCGCCGCTTCCTGGCCGATGCCAAGGCGGTCAACCCCAACGTGCGGATCATCGGCTTCACGGCCACGCCGTTCCGGTTGAAGAGCGGGCCGATCTGCACGCCGGACGGGTTTCTCAACCACATCTGCTACGAGGTCGGCGTGCGCGAGCTGATCGTCCAGGGTTACTTGTGCCCATTGGTGACCAAGGCGGGGGCAAGCAGGGCCGACTTCGACCGGCTGCATGTGCGGGCCGGCGAGTTCGTGGCCGACGAAGTCGAAGATCTGATGGACGACGACCAACTCGTCGAGGCCGCCTGTCGCGAGGTCGTCCAGTACACGCAGGACCGCCAGGCAGTCTTGGTCTTCGCCAGCGGGATCAAGCACGGCCGGCACATCGTCCGCGTACTGCGCGAGAAGCACGGCATCGAGTGCGGCTTCGTCACCGGCGGAACACCGATCAAGGAGCGTGAAATGATTCTTGGTCGCTTTCGACGCGGCGAATTGAAGTATCTGTGCAACGTCAACGTGCTCACGACCGGCTTCGACGCGCCATACATCGACTGCGTGGTCCTGCTGCGGCCGACCATGTCGCCAGGCCTGTACTACCAGATGTGTCTCGACATGGAGACAGAAGTCCTGACTCCATACGGGTGGCGACAATGCCACGAGGTGAGCAAAGGAGACATCGTGGCGGCCTTCGACCTGCAGACCGAGGAGATCGTTTCCACTCCGGCCCTCGACAAAGTCCATCGTGTCCTCCGTTCTCACGAATCGATGCTGGGTATCGTCGCACCGCATCTGGATATTCGCATCACCAACGAACACAACCTGGTCGTGCGCGGCCGGGCGAAAACGTGCCTCCATTGGCATTTGCAAACGGCCCAAAGTGCGGCCACACGCCGGGAAACGTTTCTGATTCCCGTCGCCGGTCGCGGCGATTGCCATAACACGGATGCACCGCTGACGGACGACGAGGTCGCGTTCATCGGATGGTTTCTCACCGATGGTTGCCTCAACCGCTCCAATCAAACCATCACGATCAGCCAGTCGAAGCACGTCGATGAAGTGCGCGCCTTGCTGCTTCGCTGCGGGTTTGGGTTTTGCGCATACGAGGTGGTTCGTGTTGGCAAGCATCAAGGCCACGCCCACGGGGTCAACTTCGTCATCTCACGTGGCTCCCCGCGTCGTGAACGAGCGGGTTTGAGGGGATGGGCCGCGTTGGCCGAGTGGCTCGACAAGGACATTCCAGCGGTGTTCGACACACTCAGCACACGGCAATTCGGCATCTTGCTGCACGCTATGAATCAAGCGAACGGCGCGAATCGCAGGGCGCGCGGCTATCGTTCGCGGGTCATGTCGATCTCCGTCGGTTGCCGACAACGGATGGCGAACCGGATTCAACAACTGGCCATCGAACGGGGCTTCCGTTGCAACGTGGCGACAACCGAACCCTCGCCCAGCAACTGGAATGCAACTCCCCAGCGGCAATGGTTGATCCGAGTTAAACCACAGCGCACCGCGTCAATTGGTGGCACGCGAAGCGATTCATCACCTATCGGGGCCACACGTTGTCAGATTCAGCCCGTTCCGTTCCTGCCCAATGAATGGGTTTGGTGTCTGACAACGGAACAGGGGACCCTGGTCACGCGGCGCAACGGGAAGGTTGCCATCGTCGGCAATTGCGGCCGGGGCTTCCGGCTGCATCCGGGCAAACAGAACTGCCTGGTGCTCGACTTCGGCGGCAATGTCCTGCGGCACGGGCCGGTGGATGCTATCACAGCGCCCGGCAAGCAGCGACAAGGAGACGGTCCGGTGCCGGCGAAGCGGTGCCCCGAGTGCAACTCGGTAATCGCCGCTGGCTATGCCCGCTGCCCCGATTGCGGCTACGAGTTCCCGCCGCCTGAGCGGCAAAAGCATGAGGCCAAGGCGAGCGACGCCGGCATCCTCTCCGGCCAGGCGACCACGACCCGCTACCAGGTGCACGACGTGTGCTACAGCGTGCACAGCAAACGCGGCGCTGGCGCGGATGCGCCCAAGACGATGCGCGTCGACTACCGGGTCGGCTGGCATGACTACAAGTCGGAATGGGTCTGCTTCGAGCATTCGGGATACGCGCGGCACAAGGCTGTCCAGTGGTGGAAAGAGCGGTCGCAGGTGCCGGTGCCGGAGACAGCCGAGGAGGCCGTCGACCTGGCCGAGGTCGGCCATCTGGCACCGACGCGAGCGATCACCGTCCGCAGCGTCGCCGGCGAGAGGTTCGACCGCATCATCGGCTACGAGCTGGGCGAGATGCCGCCGGTGCCGGACGAAAGCTGCTGGACCGAAGAGGATGTCGACTTCCCGTTTGGGGCCAATGCTGTCAGCGCAGAGGAGGTGCCCTGGTGAGGCCGACCCATCTGGCCGCCGCTGCACTTCGCTATGCCGAGGCGGGCTATCCGGTCTTCCCGTGCGCGCCGGGCGGCAAATCGCCGTTGACTGAACATGGCTTCCACGATGCGACGACGGACGCCGAGCAGATCGAACGCTGGTGGGCGCAGCATCCCAGTGCCAACATCGGCATCCCGACCGCCGGGCTGCTCGTGCTCGACATTGACGGCTCAGGGAACTCCTGGCCGAGTGATCCCGACGAAGCGGCGGACCTCGCTTCGGCCGGGGCTATCGCGTTGACTCCCCGCGGCGGGCGGCACGTCGTCTTTCGCCGACCTGATGGCAAAGCGTGGAAGTGCTCGACGGGCAAGCTGGCTCCAGGCGTCGATATCCGTACCGACGGCGGCTACATCGTCGTGCCGCCCAGCCGGACCGCGCAGGGCGAATACCGCTGGGTCGAAGGAATGGAATTGGATCAGCCCGCCAACCGGCTTGCCGAGCCGCCGGCATGGCTCGTCCAGGAACTCGACTCCCTGGCGACGGCGTCTCGCCCGTCGGCCAACGGAACGCCTCGAACGATCGGCAATGCGATCCCGCAAGGCCAACGCAATGCCGCGCTGGCCCGTCTGGCGGGGTCGATGCGGCGTGTCGGCATGTCCGCTGCCGAGATCGGAGCGGCGTTGCTCCAGGTCAACCGCGACCGTTGCGCGCCGCCGCTGCCGATGCGTGAAGTGGAAACCATTGCCGCGAGCATCGCTAAGCGCGAACCCGATTCGGTGTCGGTTGCCCTCGTGGAGAACCACTTCGGGCAGATGTACGCCGAGAGGCTCGATGACGACGACACAGCCGAAAACGCCGACCCGGGACCGGTACCGGACCAACTATTGCATGTGCCCGGCTTTGTCGACGAAGTCATGCACTACACCCTGGACACAGCGCCTTATCCGGAACCGGTGCTGGCCTTCGCCGGCGCCTTGGCGCTGCAGGCGTTTCTGGCCGGCCGCAAGGTCCGCGATGCCATGGACAACCGCACCAACCTGTACATCCTCAGCCTGGCCAACTCGGGTGTCGGCAAGGACCACGCCCGCAAAGTCAACGCCCGTATTCTTCTCGCGGCGGGCTTGGCCGACGGCCTGGGCACGTCGTTCGCCAGCGGCGAAGGGATCGAGGACCGCCTCTTCGCCCAGCCGGCGACCCTCTTTCAGGTCGATGAGATCGATGGCCTGCTCTTGCGAGTCAGTCAGGCGAAGGACGCCCGGCACGAGCAGATCGTCTCCATGCTGCTGCAGATGTACTCCGCCGCCTCGACGATGTATGTCATGCGGGCTAAGGCGGGGCGGGAACGGTCGGTAATCGACCAGCCGTGCCTGTGCCTGTTCGGTACGGCCGTGCCCAAGCACTTTTACGAATCGCTGTCGGCACGCCTGCTGACCAACGGCTTTTTGGCGCGGCTCTTGATCCTGGAATGCCGGCGCCGGGGTGCCGGCCGGGACGACACGCAACGGCCGCTTCCCGAATCGATCATCGCCGCCGCCCGCTGGTGGGCCGACTTCCGACCGGGAGGCAACCTCGGCGACGAACATCCCAAACCCCGACTGGTGTCGCACACGTCCGAAGCCGAGAGAGCCTTCCGCGAACTCCGCTTGCGAGCGGAAGCAGAATACGACCGGGCACAGGACCGGAACGACCCGGCGGCAATGGCCATCTGGGCTCGCGCCTACGAACAGGCTCGGCGATTGGCGCTCATCTATGCTTGCAGCGTTTGCCGCCAGCAGCCGCAAATCAGCGCTGAGGCTGCCAGCTGGGCCGGCGCTTTCATCGACCACCACGTCCGTCGCATGCTCTTCATGGCCAGTCGCTATGCCAGCGAAAACGACTTCGACGCCAAGCGCAAGCGGCTTCTGGAAGTGCTGGCGCAATGGCGGGAGCAGAATGGCGACGCGTGGATGCCGTTCTGGAGGATCAACCGCAAGCTGCCGTGGAGCACTCGGGAGCATGAAGAAGTACGGCAGACGTTGGTGGAACAGCGGCTGATCGAGGTGCACACGGTCCTGAACGGAGGCCGAGGCCGACCGGGACTGGCCTATCGCCTGCTCGATTCGGTCGACAGCGAGGAGGAGTCATCGTGACCGATTATTGCCATTTATTGCCGAATAATTGCGCTGACGTAAGCTCTCGTGGACCAAGAGGTTACCTATTTATTGCTTTATTGCGCTGGGGGTGTATCGCGCAGGCGAAAAAGGGCCGGCGCGAGAGGGGGCGCAAAAATGCAATAAATGCAATAATTCTTTTTTTTCTGTTTATCATCTTGCACGCCAAGAGGTTACGTCAACAGCCCAACTAGGTACTTCCAGCGCAAAAAAGGCGCAAAAACCGCCGCGGGAACAGCCGCCATTGGAAGCAGAGTTTATTTTGCTTGTCCGAATTTTTCCACGGAGCAGAGAACCATGAAGATCACCCTTCGCAAGCTCGCCGACATCAAGCCCTACGACAACAATCCGCGGCACAACGATGACGCCGTGGACGCCGTGGCCGCAGTCGATCCGCGAGTTCGGCTTTCGCCAGCCCATCGTGGTCGATACTGATGGCGTCATCATCGTCGGCCACACCCGCTACAAGGCGGCACAGAAGCTCAGCCTCGAAAAGGTGCCGGTCCATGTGGCGACGGAATTGACACCCGAGCAGATCAAGGCCTACCGCATCGCCGACAACAAGACCAACGAACTGTCCGACTGGGACTACGATCTTCTGCCGATCGAGCTGGGCGAGTTGCAGGCGCTGGACTACGATCTCGGCCTGCTCGGCTTCGACCAGGACGAGCTGGCCAAACTGCTCGATCCCGGCGTCAAGCAGGGGCTGTGCGACCCCGACGAGGCGCCCGAGCCGCCCGACGAAGCGACCACGCAGCCTGGCGACCTGTGGATTCTCGGCGAGCATCGCCTGCTCTGCGGCGACGCCGGCAAGACCGAAGATGTGGACCGCCTCTTGGACGGAGCGGCGATCCACCTGGTCAACACCGACCCGCCCTACAACGTCAAGGTCGAGCCGCGGTCGAGCACCGCCATTGCCGCCGGGCTCAGCTCGCACCCGAACCTGTCGCAAAAGATGCACCACCAGTCGTTCGACGTGGCCCGCGGCGTCACCGACCCGGCCAAGGCCCGCAAGAAGATGCGGCCCAAGGACAGGCCGCTGGCCAACGACTTCGTTTCGGAAGATACGTTCGACGAGATGTTGCACGCCTGGTTCGGTCAGATCGCTCGCGTGCTCGAACCCGGCCGGTCGTTCTACATCTGGGGCGGCTATGCCAACCTCGGCAACTATCCGCCGGTGCTGAAAGCCTGCGGCCTGTACTTCAGCCAGGGCATCGTCTGGGACAAGCAGCATCCGGTGCTGACGCGGAAGGACTACATGGGTTGCTTCGAGCTGGCCTTCTACGGCTGGCGAGAAGGGGCCGGCCACCAGTTCTTCGGTCCCAACAACGCCACCGACCTGTGGCATGTCAAGAAGGTCAACCCGCAGAACATGATCCATCTGACCGAGAAGCCCGTCGAGCTGGCGGTGCGGGCCATCCAGTACTCGTCGCGGCCGGGAGAGAACGTGCTGGACCTGTTCGGGGGCAGCGGCTCGACGCTGATCGCGGCCGAGCAGACCGGCCGCAGGGCGTTCCTGATGGAACTCGACCCGCTCTATGCCGACGTCATCGTCCAGCGTTTCGAGAAGTTCACCGGTCAGAAGGGCGAACGCATTCCTGCACCAGAGGAGGCCAAAACATGATCTATCTGGCCAGTCCATATTCGCACGACGATCCGACCGTTTGTGAGCAGCGCTATCGCGACGCCTGCCGGGCGGTTGCAGGCCTCTTGCACCAAGGCCTGCCGGCTTTTTCGCCGATCGTCCACAGCCATCCGCTGGTGGGGTACGGCCTCCCGGCGGATTGGTCGTTCTGGCAGCGCTACGACCGCGAGTTGCTGGCGCGTTGCGACGAGGTGGTCGTGTTGATGCTCGAAGGTTGGGAGGAGAGCGTCGGTGTGCGGGAAGAAGTTCGGATCGCGCGGGAGCTGGGCAAGCCGGTGCGGTGTCTGGACTCGGGGTTGGCCAACGTTTCGCCCACGTTGGCCCGTGTCGCGTCCGGCGAGGCCGAGGCGTACCGAGCGTCAAACCAGGCGGCTTCGACACCCACGGCGGCCGAGGGCGCAAACGAGGAGTCGCGATGAGAATCGAGGCGACCAACGAGAAGAGACCCGGCCTGCGGGTCTCGTGGGCGATGCGGTTGTCGGGTCTGGTCAGTCCTTCGGCGCATTCGGATCGTAGATGGTGCCGCAGCTCTCGCAGCGGACCAGGTCGTCATCGACCCAGATCAGGCGGTCGATGTCGTCCTCGCCGCAGCGTGGACAGGCATGAGGCGGCGCGTCGGTGTCTCGCGCTCGGCACAGATCGAAGATGGCCAGAGCCGCCAGCAGGCCGACCAGGCGATGTTCGTGTTCGGGCGGTCGGCCGGCAGCGCAATCGCGGAAGAACCCGACCAGGTCGCCGCCAGGCATGGTGGCGAGGAGCTCGCGGGCCTCGGCTCGCATCTGGTCGATTTCGGCAGTCATTTTCAACAGGTCGCGGTCCATGGGAAGGTCCTCCGTTTAGCTCAGAAGCCAGGTGGCGGCGACGACGCATCGGGTCTCTCGCTCGCCACGTGGGCCAGGTAGTGGAACTCGGTCATCGCGTCTTCATAGAGCGTGGCCGTGGCGGGATACGACCGCCGGCCGCGCGTTTCGAGACAGCCTCGGTCCTTGAGGAAGTCGAGGGCGACGGAGATTTGCGTTGTCGGCAGATCGGCAAGCATGTCCCACAACTCTTGCGTGGTGACGCCTTCGGCTGCCCGCTCTTCGGCGGCGAACGCGACCTGCTCGAGCACCTCGAGCGTGCAATGATGGGTGTAACCACGGCCGTCGGGGAACCGCACGTGGCGGGCCAGTCGGCCGCGGAACACTTCGAACTCGACCTCGCGTTGTGTTCGTCGCATGGTCTAGCCTCCCAGGTTGGCCGAGGCGAATTTGCCGCGTTCGGTCTTTTGGAAACGGGCCTGGTCGCCTTTGTGAGTGATCTCGCGAAGGATGGCGGCGTAAAGCGTGGCGTGAGGCGTCTTGCCAGCTGGGCTGGCCCAAAGCCCCTTGCTCGCCATCGCCTCGATCAGCTCCTTGCAGGTCATCGCCTGGCCGGTTTCGGCCAGCACCTGGGCGGCGGCGTCGATGGCGCTGAGCTTCCTCGGCTTGGCGTCAGCCTTGGCCTTCGGAGGCGTGGCGTCCTTCGGCGTTTTGGCGCTGGCCGCCGCCTTGGTCTTGGCGGTCCGGGTCGCCTTGGCCTTGGAGGCCTTCTTGGCGGTAGCCGGCGGGTTCTTGGTGATCTTCTTCGTCGACATGGTTCTTCTCCTCGTTGGAGGTTGCGATGGTTTGGCTGCCATCATCAGGCGGCGGGAACCACCCGCCACGACGCCCGAACGGGCGTTTCGGCTTCGCTAGTCGACCTCGTTCTCGAACTCCGAGAACAGAATGAACTCGTCGCGTTTCCAGACTTCGATGCCGTACTCGGTTTCGACCTCGTATTCGAACCAGCCGATCTCCGGGGCGAACGCGAAGCCGTTTACGATGTACCCCGGCTCGCCATCGGTGATGTTGAGCACGCGAGTACCATTTGGGACATAGGAGTATTTCGTCGTGTGCATCGCTGTTTCTCCTTTCGGGACAATGGGTTGCGACTGCGATCCCTCAGACAGTTACGTCGGGGTTGGCAACGCATCAAGCGAAGTTCGAGCAGATTTTTGAAGATTTTTCACAGGGCGAGATGATGGCCGAAATGGGCAACGCGACTCCGGGCAGGTTGAATCCGAATGCTTTGACGCTGGCCGACGCCGCCCGGCTGCTGGCCAAGGCGGGCGGCTGGGAGATCACCAAAGAGATGATCGAAGCCGATATCGACGCTGGGGCGCCGACCAACGCCGACGGCACGATCAACCTGGTCCACTACGCCGCCTGGCTGGTGAAGGGAATGGGACGTGGCGATTGACCCGAGACGAGTGCGGCCGAGCGAGCTGTGCCGGCTCTTGAACTCGACGCCGCTGGGTGAGGTGATCAATGAGCGCCAGCTCCACCGCCATCGCACGCGGGCCGGGCTGCGGATCGGCGATGCCCGGCACGTCGATCTGCTACGCTACACGGCCTGGCTGGTCCACATCCGGCATGCGCCCAGGCCCGAACCGGAAGGCGATCCCTACGAAACGCTCAAGGCCCGGGCCCGGGCCCGCAACATCGCCCTGTCGTTGGCTGGCCGGGACATCGGAGAACTGCCGGAGGTCGTCAACCCGGAGCGGAAGGCGAAGGCCGCCTCCGATTTCCGGTTCTTTTGCGAGCAGTACTTTCCGCTGACCTTCCATCTCCCCTGGTCTGCCGACCACCTCAAGGTCATCGGCAAGATCGAAGAAGCGGTGCTGCGTGGCGGCCTGTTCGCGATGGCCATGCCCCGTGGCAGCGGCAAGACAACGATCTGCGAATGCGCCTGCATTTGGGCGGTGCTGTATGGCCACCGGGAGTTCGTCTGCCTGATCGGCCTCGGATGAAGGTCACGCGATGGACATGCTCGACTC
>BPJP01000006.1 GCA_026004675.1 Gemmatales bacterium | reverse complement strand
AGCCAGCAAACCTGCTCCCCAACCGAAGATCGACGACGAGGAAGCGGGAGGCGGTGCCTACGGGTTCGCTGACGACTTTGTACCCGCTGCACAAGCCGACTCTCAAAAGGCTGAGAATGATCCGGTGAAAAACTCGCCTGCCTACCGGATCACCGACGAAAAATTCACCTATCGCTGTCCGCATTGCGCCAAAGAGATGGCAAGCGAAGACGCCATCATTTGTTTGCACTGTGGCTACAACACCAGGACCAGGCAGACGCCAGGAACCAAGCGGATCGAGGAAATCACGCCTGCCGATCGTTTTTTGTGGCTGTTGCCCGGCATTTTGTGTGTCCTTGCCGTCCTAAGCCTGATCGGTTTCGATTATTATTTCTGGTTCGGATTAAAACAGTCCTGGTGGGATCCGCTCGATCAATGGCAGGAAGGAACGTCCTTCTCGATGGGCATTCGCGTCTGGGTGGTCGCCATTTCGCTGGCTCTCATGTGGGTGGCAGCCAAATTCGCCTTCAAACGGCTGGTTCTGGAACCGAATCCACCGGAAGTGGAAAAGAAATAGCCGTGTTCTCGAACGAGTTTGCCGCTGGCAATTTCCGGTAATTTTTTTCCTGTCTGGTTACCCTTGGCTCCGTGGCGGCGTCTAATGCATTGGAGCGATCGGAGAAATCCGGTTTGGAAGAAAGCGATCTGCTGTTGAGACGCTGCCAGCGCGGAGACGAGTCGGCGCTGGATGCTTTGGTGCATTTGCATCAGGACGGAGTGTATCGGCTGGCGTGGCGAGTGCTGCGTGATGCCGTTGCTGCCGAGGAAGCCGTCGCTGATGTCTTTGTCAAAATCTGGTCGAAATGCGAACAATGGCAAGGACAGGCATCGGCGGCCACCTGGATTTATCGTGTGGCTTACCGCACCATTCTCGACACGCATCGCAGCCGATCCCGCCGGCAAAAGCGGTTTCTGCCTCTGCCGCCATCGTGCGAGGCATCCAATTCGAAGGCAGAAACATCTTCCTTGCACGATGCCATCGCCCAATTGCCTGTGGCCGACCAGGCACTCGTCCACCTGTTCTATTTTGAACGGAACAGCCTGGCGGAAATCGAAGCGATTCTGGGCGTGGGGCGGGAGGCGTTGAAAATGCGGCTGGCTCGAGCGAGACAGAAACTTCGCGCGATCCTGGAAGCGAACCATGAATGATTCGGCAAACCTTTGTGCTCGGTTCGAGGCTGAACTGGCCGAGCACTTTGAAACGATATCGGACCCTGCCTGGCAGGCACACCTCGCCTCCTGCTTTCACTGCCAGCAAATGATGAAGTGGGAAGAAAAGTTGCGACGCGACCTGCCAGGGCTGGCGTTTCCGGAAACCCCGAAGACGATCCGCGACCGGGTGCGAAAGCGCGTCCGAAGAAGGCGTGTGCTGACCCCCACTCTGGTAGCGGCAGCCGCCTCGATCCTTGTCGTCGTCTCGAGCTTTCTGCTTCGTCCGCCGCGTCTGGAGGTCAACGTCGTGACCACCGATCCTTCGCAGTCGGAAAACGTTGTGCTGTGCCAAGTGCAGACGGCGGTTGCACAAATGCCAGAGACCCGTTTGGCGACGGATGAACGCCAGGATCTGTTGCTTTCCGAACTAACGCGGATGGTGATGGGAGACAAGCCATGAGAGGACTATTGCTTGCCGCCGCCTGCACAGTGTTCGTTCAGAATCCTCAGCCCAAAGCGACATTGCCCCCCTTGTCGGAAGACCAGGTGGCAAGGTTGCGCCGCCTGGTACAGACAACGCAACAAAATGTCCGCAAAATCCAGACGCAACTCGATGATCTCGAATCCCGATTGGCACAGGTCTACGGGCAGTATGATCTCGACGAACAGCATGCGCAGGAATTGATTGGCCGAATCGTCGACTTGCAACGGCAAAAACTGGAGAACTACCAGCGAATGCACATCGAACTCCGCAAGATTGTCGGCAAAGAACGCTTTGAAATCCTCAAAGAACGCTTGCGCCGGGCCGGATATTTCGGCAGCAAAACCACTGAAAAGGAGAAAGCGAAATGACATTCCAGGTTGATTGTCGCCTTGGACAAAGCATGTCTGCCATGCGTCCGGGATGCGTGGCGCTTTTACTGCTGGCAAGCGGTTGGGGTCTCGCTGACGAGCCAGTCTTCTCTGGCCCGCAGCCTGGAGAAAAGATGACTCCTTTCAAAGTGGTCGGTGCGTATGGTCCCATGGCCGGCAAGGAATTCACCGTCTTGGAGAATGCCAGCGACAGCCCCGTTTTGCTGGTCTTTGTTCACGAGATGACCCGGCCATTGCTGCAACTGCTTCGGCCTGTCGATGCCTTCGCCGACAAATGGTCGCAAGCGGGACTGAAAGCCCACATCGTCATGCTGACCGCTGACAGGACCGAAACCGATCGATTTCTGGCTCGTGCCAAGCGCTCGCTCAATTTGAAAACACCGACCAGTATCTCGCTCGACGGCCTGGAAGGACCCGGAAACTACGGCCTGAATCGCAAAGTGACCGTGACGATCCTCGTTGGCAAAGGAGACAAAGTCGTCGCCAACTTCGCCATCGTCCAGCCGAATGAGACCGATGCGCCGAAAGTGCTGGCGGCGCTGGCCAAGGTGGTTGGCAAGCCAACGCCCTCGCCACAAGAAATCGCTGCCTTCACGCCACGCCGTCAACCCGCCCAACGGGACCCGATGCTGACTTCGCTGATGCGACAATTGATACAGAAAGATAATTCCCCGGAAAAGGTCCAGGAGATTGCCGACAAGCTGGTCGAGTGGGCGGGCAATCACCCGCGCCGAAAGAGTCAGCTTCGGCAGCTCTGCCAGCAGGTTCTGAAAGCCGGTTATGGCAACGACTTCGCCAAAAAGGCTTTGCAACGTCTTATTGATGCAAAGTAATCGCTTGCCTCTAGCATTGTGTCGAGGGCCAGGACATGACTCGCAACCAGGCGATGGCGGCTATTCTCTGCTGCGGTTTGAGTGCCGCGACAGCCTTTGCTGGCGCACCCGATTTCGCCACGGAAGTGATCCCCGTTTTGACCAAAGCTGGATGCAATTCGGGTGCCTGCCACGGGGCGGCTATTGGACGAGGCGGGTTCCGTCTGTCTCTACTCGGCTACGATCCCGACGCCGATTACGAAGCCATGCTGGACGAGTTCGAAGGACGGCGTGTCAATCTCGTGCGCCCCGAAAGGAGCCTGCTGCTGCTCAAGCCGAGCCGGCGCTTACCTCACGACGGTGGCTTGAAGCTCAAGACCACCAGTGAAGGGTATCGGTTGGTCCGTGATTGGATCGAAGCCGGTGCGCCGCGCGGCGGCGGGATTCACCTGCAGCGCCTGGAAATTGTGCCAACCTCGATCACCTTGCCCAGTGTGAACGAGAGCGTTGCCATCAAAGTGACGGCCCATTTCAACGATGGCCGATCCCGCGATGTCACCGATTCGAGCATCTTTTCCCCGCTTGACAAGGGATCGTTGTCGTGTGATGACAGCGGGCGAGTCCGGCCTTTGCGCCCGGGACAACACGCGGTGATGGTTCGCTTTCTGGGCGAGGTGGGCTGTGTGCGGATTCGCGTGCCGCTGCACGAACAAAAACCGCCCACGTCGCCGCCACGCAGCAACTTCATCGACGATTACATCAATCGCACAATGGCCGACCTCCGGCTTCCTCATTCCCCTCGGGCCGGCGATCACGAACTCATTCGCCGACTTCATCTCGACCTCATCGGCACTTTGCCCACCGCCGATGAAGTCGACGCTTTTGTCAACAGTCAAGACACCGACAAGTTTTCTCGTTTGGTGGACCGCCTCTTGAAACGGCCCGAATACGTCGATTTCTGGTCCTATAAGTGGGGAGACCTGTTGCAGATCGAATCGAAGCGCCTGCAACCCGAAGGGGCGGCCTCGTTTCATCGTTGGATTCGCGAACAAGTCGCCGCCAATACACCCTATGACCAAATCGCAAAGGAATTGATTTTGTCGGTGGGTGATGGTTACAAGCACGGCCCGGCCAATTTTCATCGCGTCCCCAGCGACGCTCGTGCTGAAGCCGAATATGTCAGTCGGGTTTTCCTCGGTGTCCGCCTGCAATGCGCCAATTGTCATAACCACCCTTTCGATCGGTGGACGCAAAACGATTACCATGGGCTGTCGGCGATATTCGCCCGGCTCAGTCGTGGGCGGTTCGTTTCCAATAAACCAGCGGGCGAGGTCATTCATCCGAAGACTTCCAAACCAGCGCGGAGGAAGATTCCCGGCGGTCGCTTTCTCGAAGAAAAGGAGCCGGGTCGGCAGCGCTTCACCGATTGGCTGACATCCCCCCACAATCCTCATTTCGCCCGCGCCGCTGCCAATCGCATCTGGCGCGAGCTGATGGGCCGAGGGCTGGTCGAACCCGTCGACGACCTTCGAGCAACGAATCCGCCCACGCATCCCGAACTGCTCGATGCCTTGGCACGCGATTTCATCGAACATCGCTTCGACGTCAGACGCTTGATCAAAACGATCGTGACCAGCGAGGCCTATCGCCGAAGTTCTCGATCGGTCGAAGGGAACGAGGGGGACGGCCTGTTTTATTCAAAGGCGCTGGTCAAGCCGTTGCCGCCTGTCGTTCTGGTCGACGCCGTCGCATATGTGACCGGCGTGGCGGAACCTCTGGGAAACGTGGCGCCCGGAACACGAGCGATCGCCCTGGGGGACGCTCGCGTCTCCTCTGAACCGCTCGATTTGCTAGGCCGGTGTGACCGCACCTCATCGTGCGAGTCGTCAGCGCCCGCTGGATTGCCATTGACATTGCACGCCATTCATGGCGATTGGCTCAACAAAAAGATCGCCTCTCCGCAGGGAAGATTGCATCAGATGATAGCCGCCGGCAGAAGCGATGGAGAAATCGTTTCGACGTTTTACCGGCTTGCTCTTAGCCGACCGCCAAGCGAACGAGAATCGGCCTGGTGGCGGGAGAAACTGAAAACCGGCAATCACCAGGAACGGGTGCAAACCCTTGAAGATTTCGTTTGGGCCTTGTTGAACTCAGCGGAATTCTGCAGCAATCACTAGGCGGCAGGAGCGCTCCGATAAGGGAGGGATGTTCGATGCGACGTTGCGATGGCATTCATCGGCGCGAGTTTTTGCGCGTCGGCAGCTTATCTGCGCTTGGTTTGAGCCTGACCGATGCGTTGCGCTTGCAAGCCGACGCAGGAAACAAGAAACCGACCAATTGCATCCTCATTTGGCTCGACGGTGGCCCCAGTCATTTGGATACGTTCGATTTGAAGCCCGACGCACCGGCTGAAGTCCGAGGACCTTTTCGCCCCATCGCGACGAACGTGCCAGGCATCCGCATCTGTGAGCACTTTCAGTCGCTCGCCAGGCACATGGATAAAGTCTGTCTCCTTCGCTCGCTGACCTCGGAATTGGGCGAACATAACTTTGGCCGGCATTATCTGTTGACGGGGTACAAACCGTCTCCTGCTTTGGAGTATCCGAGCATCGGCTCGGTTGTCGCCCATTTACGGGGAGTCAACTCCTCTTTGCCGCCGTATATCGCGGTGCCGAATGTCTCCCGGCAGGGGGGAGCCGGCTATTTGCCCGCATCAGCTCAACCCTTCGCTGTCCTGGGTGATCCGAGCAAACCCGATTTTCGCGTAAAAGACTTGCGGCCAGCTAATGGAATCACGTCATCCAGGTTGCACCGGCGCCGGGACTTTCTCGCCGGTCTCGACGCTTTGAGCCGATACATCGAAGAGAATGACTTTCGCCGCCAACGCGATGTTCAATTCGAACAGGCCTACCGCTTGATTCTGTCACCGGCTGCCAGGCTTGCTTTCGATTTGAACCGGGAAAAGCCGGAGGTTCGGGCGAAGTACGGTCGGCAAAAGCTGGGCCAAAGCTGCCTCCTGGCACGCAGGTTGATCGAGGCAGGCTGCCCCTTCGTCACTGTCACGGACGCCGGTTGGGACACCCACCAGCAAATCGTTCGCAATCTGAAGGAAGGATTCGTCGGCGGCTACAACGGCAAGATCCCCCAATTGGATCGGGCGTTGTCGGCTCTGCTCGAAGACCTCGCCAGCCGAGGATTGCTCGAGCAGACACTTGTTGTCGTCATGGGAGAATTTGGCCGAACCCCCAAACTCAACACGTCCGATGGACGCGATCACTGGCCACGGGCTTTCAGCGTCCTGCTTGCCGGCGGCGGCACCCAAGGGGGACAAGTCATCGGCTCGAGCGATGCTCGCGGCGAATCGCCTCATGACAAACCCATTACACCGACCGACCTGGCACGCACCATCTTCACCTTGCTGGGCATCGATCCGGATCGGGAATTGCAGACCAGCGACGGCCGCCCCGTGCGCGTTTCAGCAGGGGGACGCGTGATCAAAGAGTGTTTTTAGTGTTTCCCACCGGCCAGCGCGCTGGAAACAGCCTTTTCCTTGCGTTTGATCATCGCGGTCAAGACCGCGTTAACGGGTGTGACGATTCCGTGTTGTTTCCCGAGTTCGACGACAGCGCCGTTCATGCTGTCGATCTCGGTTCGCCCCCGATGTTCGAGGTCGCGCAACATGGACGGATAGTGATTGCGGGTTTTGGGAACCAGCTCGGTATCGAAAACCTTTTCATAGTCTTCGGGCCGTTGCCAGAATAACGGGATGCCATGAGCCTGACAGACAGCGAAGGCTTCCCTGAAAATGTCGCTCATCGCCTGCCGACAAGGAGGATGTTCCCACAGTTCGCCGTAGGTAAGCCTCAATAAGGCACCCATCGGATTGAGGGCGCAGTTGTAAAGCAATTTGGCCCACAAGTAGGGAAGGAACTGGTCGCTCGCTTGGGTGGGCACGCCGGCGCTGTCGAGAATGGCGGCCCAACGTCTTGCGGCAGGCATCAAGTCCGCCTCGCCGTGATGCGGACCGAGTCGGAGCGCGTCGGCATGTACGGTGATGGTGACATGTCCGGGTTTCATCTCGGCTCCGGTGATGATGCGGGCGCCGAGGATGCGATCCGCTCCGAAAGCGGCGGCCATCGCCTCGAGATTGCCGTGCCCGTTTTGAATACTGATAAGCCATGTCTGAGGCCCGACGAGTCGACGACAGGCATCGACGGCCGACTGCGTATCGTACGTCTTGACCGTGATCAGAATCGCGTCCCAATCGGATTCCTGGATCTGGCTGGCATCGGAGAAGAGGCGGAGACCTGTTACGTGGTGCGTCCCCCCAAAGACCGTCGATGAAGAGGCCATTTTCTTGGATGGCTCGGAGGTGAGCGGGCCTGCCCAAGAGAGCGACGTCGTGGCCCGCCTGATGAAGAAGCCCGCCGATGGCAGAGCCTAAAGCACCCGCGCCGAAGACAAGAATCTTCATGTTCGTCCAGTCGTTCGAGGAAACGTCGAGGGACATCAGGCCAGGATATCATGGACGACATTGCCATGAACGTCGGTCAATCGGAAGTCACGTCCCTGGAACTTGAACGTCAGCCTGGTGTGGTCGATGCCGAGTAAATGCAAAAGAGTCGCGTGCAAATCGTGGACTTCGACGATATTTTCGACGGCGTTGTAGCCGAGGTCGTCGGTGGCGCCGTAGGTGATGCCGCCGCGGATGCCTCCGCCAGCAAGCCAGCAAGAAAAGCCTTTGATGTGATGATCTCGGCCATTGCCTTGAGCCATCGGCGTTCGACCAAATTCGCCTCCCCAGAGGATGATCGTATCGTCGAGCATTCCTCGCTGTTTCAGATCGCGGATCAAGGCGGCGCAGGGCTGGTCGACCTCTGACGCGGTGCCGGCGATGTTGCGCTTGACGTTGCCATGATGGTCCCACGCCCGATGATAGAGTTGAATGAAACGGACCCCCCGTTCGGCGAGGCGACGGGCCAAAAGGCAATTGGCCGCGAAAGTTCCATCCGCCCCTTTGGTCCCATACATGTCAAGAATGCGTTTCGGCTCGCGCGAAAGGTCCATCAGTTCC
Organism: Gemmatales bacterium; assembly: GCA_026004675.1. GTDB lineage: Bacteria > Planctomycetota > Planctomycetia > Gemmatales > Gemmataceae > BPJP01. Next base: position 363,557 of record BPJP01000006.1, on the reverse strand, counting down.
GGGACCGACGTCTGCATGCGAAACGCCATTTCGTACTGCGCAATGCGCGTGGCGATTTCCGGATCCTCAACAAGACGGTTGTGGTAGCGATTCAGCTGCTGCACGGCGGAAACAATATCGCGCTGCCGATCGTCGTCGGTTCCGCTCGGACTGCGGACATAAAGAACGGGATCGCCCTTGGAGCGGAACTCGACCCCCTGGAATCGACTGGGCAAAAACCCTGCCTGCCATTGTCGCGTGGCGATCGGCTGCGCCTGGCCGAAACGACCCACTGACGTCAACACCACGAATCCAGGCAAGTTGTCGCTTTCGCTGCCAAGACCATAAAGCAGCCATGAACCCATCGCCGGTCGACCGGAGATCGTCGTCCCGGTGTTCATAAAAGTGTGTGCCGGGTCATGATTGATGGCGACCGTCCGCATCGAACGGACGATACAGATGTCGTCGGCCACTTCACCGATTCTGGGAAAGATTTCGGCAATTTCCTGGCCTGATTTGCCAAACCGCCGAAACGGGTGTTGCGGTCCGAAGCATTTCAACTGTCTGCCTTGAAGCTGGGCGATCGGTTGCCCCTTCGTAAGCGATTCGGGCATGGGTTGTCCGTGCATCGCTGCCAGCTTCGGCTTGTAGTCGAACGTTTCCAGATGGGAAGGACCGCCGGCCATGTACAGGTGAATGATCCGCCTGGCTTTAGCTGGATGGTGCAAAGGCTGGACCACACCACGCCATCGTTGTATCGGCTCTGCCTCCGCGTCACGTGCCAGAAGCGAAGACAGGGCCATGATCCCTACTCCGGTCTGTCCCAGAAAGGTTCGTCGCGAAACCAACTGTCTTATGTGATCGTGCATCATTCGTTCGTCCTTCCCCTCGGTATCAGTGCGATTGTAAACATCCTGGATGCTGACCGCAAGAATGCCTGCGGCGCCCCTAAGCGCACCAAAATTCCAGCGAGCGTCATGGCGTCAGCACGCCGAGCGGACCGTCAACTAACGGTCTTTTCAGCGAGCGTCGCAGGGTCAGCACGCCGAGCGGACCGTCAACTAACGGTCTTTTCAGCGAGCGTCGCAGGGTCAGCGTGACGAGGGAGACCACGCTCTGACCAACGGGTTCAATAGGTGGCTCGTCCGCCGCTGATGTCGAAACACTGGCCGGTGCTGAAGCTCGCTTCGGAGCTGGCCAGATAATGGACCAAGGCAGCGACTTCTTCCGGTCGGCCAGTCCGTCCCATTGGGATACGAGAGACCATGTAGTCGATGGTTTCTTGGGGCACGTTATCGAGAATGGGGGGTGGCAATGACAGCCGGGCTGACCGCATTGATGGTGATGTCCCCTTTGCCTGCGACTTCCTTGGCAAGCGATTTGGTCAAGGCGATCAAGCCGGCTTTGCTGGCCGAGTAGGGGGCGAGCGTGGGATTGCCTTCTTTGCCGGCGATGGAGGCGATATTGACGATCCGGCCGTAGCCTCGTTCGAGCATGCCGGTGATCACCGCTCGGCAGAACAAAAAGGGGCCGACCAGGTTAACCGCCAGCACCTGTTCCATGTCGCGTTTGTCGAGTTCCCAAATGCGGGCGGTCTTGCCGACGATGCCAGCGTTGTTGACGAGAATATCGAGAGGAGCGAATTTGTTTTCGACGGTTTGCAGGGCATCGGCGATGTCGTTTTCGGAAGTGACATCGCCAGCAATGGGAAGGCCGCCGATTTCGTCGGCGACATTTTTCGCGTGGTCGAAGTTGCGATCGAAGACGGCCACGCGGGCGCCAGCCTCGGCCAGCCTTCGGCAAATGGCGGCACCGATGCCTTGTCCACCGCCCGTCACCAAAGCCGTGCGTTTCGCCAAGGAAAAGTGAGTTGCCAAGGGAGCCTCCCGCGACTTGGGGGAATAGATTTCTTCATAGGGAATTATCGAAGGGAACAAGCCATGTGACAACGTTGTCGAAAAGCAAGTCCGCAGGCATCCGATCAGAGATACGTGTCACGGCGTCACTTGGAAACGCTCATGTCCGAACAACTGGCAGTGGACCACATCGTAGTTCGTGTTGACGATTTGTCCGAGGCAAGCCGGGCGTATGAAGCGCTCGGCTTTACGGTAACGCCGGGCGGCCGACATCCTGGTTTGGGCAGCGAAAATGCGCTCGTGTGTTTCGCGGACGGCGTGTATCTGGAATTGATCGCGTTCGCACGACCAGTGGCCCGGCAGACGAACGAACGGAAACAACAGAGGATGAGGCGACTGGCGGACGCAGGCCGGCCCATAGCCGTGAGCCGGCACTGCTCGTGGGAGGAAGCCACGGCAGGACTGGTCGACTTCGCCCTGGTGCCCAAAGACCTGGGGGTCGCCATTCGCGAGGCGAAACGAAGGGGCTTGTCGCTGCACGGACCGTTTCCGGGAGGAAGAAAGCGACCGGACGGGGAGGAAGTAGCCTGGCAGCTGGCGGTTGCGGAGACATTCGATTTGCCCTTTCTCTGCGCCGATGTGACGCCTCGCTCACTTCGGGTGCCGGCAGGCGAAGCGAGTCGGCATGCCAATGGCGCTGTCGGTTTGGCCCGCCTCGCGGTAGCGGTGGAGAATCTCGAAACCAGCCGGCGACGGTACCAAGCCTTGCTGGGCGATGCGTTTCGGCTGGCCAGTTCCGCCGAGTCGAACGAGCCGGACAGTTGTTCTTTCAAGCTTGGAAACGTGACGATCGTCTTGGTGGGACCCAACCATCCCCTTTTCCAGGAGGCAGGCGGTGACGAAGGGCCGTGTGCGGTTTGGTTGAAGCGGGATCAACGAGCAAGCCGAACGTCTGTTCGCATGGCACGAGATGGCATACGCTTTGAGGAGTGAAGCAAAGGGCGTCGGAAAGGCGGCTTGCCGAGGTATTGCCTGCTTCGCTAACATCGCAGACGGCAAGCGAGGCGAAGCGACGGAGATCGTCTTGCCCAAGCCGAAGCAGGCGGTCGGAAGCATGCAACAACATGCAACAAAGAGAAGGGAATCACCTTGCGAAGCACATCGAAGACATGGCGGTTGTTGCCGCATGACGAGAAGGAGACGGCTCGGCTAGCGGAGTCGCTGCGAGTGGCGCCGATCGTAGCGCGTTTGCTGTTGAATCGCGGGATGGCCGATCCCGAGCTGGCGTCGCGGTTCTTGTATACGCCGTTTTCGGGGCTGCGGCCGCCTGAGGAATTGCCTGGAATTGGCGAAGCAGCCGACCGACTGTTCGCCGCCGTGCAACAGAAACGGCGCGTATGCGTGTATGGGGATTACGATGTCGATGGACTGAGCGGCACGGCGATTCTGTGGCAATGCCTCCATCTTTTGGGAACGGCGGTGGACTACTACATTCCCCATCGTTTGTCCGAGGGATATGGGCTGAATGCCGAAGCGTTGCAGCAGATCAAAGCGACCGGCGCATCGCTGGTGGTGACGGTGGATTGCGGCATCGCCAGTGTGAAGGAGGCGGAAGAGGCAAAGCGACTGGGTCTGGAATTGATCATCACCGATCACCATGAGCCAAAGGAACGGTTACCCGGTGCCGATGTGATCGTGCATCCACGGCTGGCTGGTTCGCATTATCCGTTCAGTGCGTTGTCGGGTTCAGGGGTGGCGTTCAAGTTGGCATGGGCATTGTGCCAGCGAGCGAGCGGCGCAACGAAAGTGACGCCGAAGTTTCGTGAATTTTTACTGGATAGCGTGGCCCTGGCGGCTTTGGGGATCATTGCCGACGTCGTGCCCTTGCTGGATGAAAACCGCATTTTGGTGCATCATGGATTAAAGCGGCTTGGCGAGACGGAATCGGTCGGTCTGCGGGCGCTGTTACGAGCATGCGGACTGGGCGACAAGTCGCCCTTGCGTGCGACCGATGTCGGCTTTTCGCTGGGACCGCGATTGAATGCCGCCGGGCGACTTGGCTGTGCCCGGTTGGTGGTCGAATTGTTTACGACCGATTCTCCGTCGCGAGCGGCCGATATCGCCGATTTCTTGAACCTGCAAAACGAAAACCGCCAGCAGATCGAACGCCGAATTCTCAAGGAGGCGAAAGAACAGTTGGCGACCGTGTCTTTGGGCGAAACCCACGCACTCGTGCTGGCCAGGAAAGACTGGCATTCGGGCGTGATCGGCATCGTCGCTGGGCGACTGGCGGAGTTGTACCACAGGCCGACGCTGCTGATCGCCCTCAATGGCGACGAAACGGCGGCCCAAGGTTCGGCGCGCTCCATTCCTGGATTTAGCCTGCACGAAGCGTTGGCTGCCTGTGCCGATGGTTTGCTTAGCCACGGCGGTCATGCGGCGGCGGCCGGTTTCCGCATTCGTCCCGATAGCATCGACGACTTCCGCCAGCGCTTCTGTGCCTATGTTGCCCAATGTTTCCCACAAGGATTGCCTGCTCCCACGCTCGACATCGACGCCGAGACGCCCTTGAGCAGTCTTTCCCTCGACGTCGTCAAGTCGCTCGCCAAGCTGGAGCCTTACGGTGCCGGCAATCCCAAGCCGCTTTTTCTCTCCTCTCCTGTTGAGATCATCGGCACTCCCAAGCGCGTCGGTAAGGGAGACAGGCATCTCGCCTTTCGCGTCCGACAGCATTCGACCACCTTGCGTGCCATCGCGTTCGGACATGGGGACCGGCTGGAGGAATTGCTCTCTGCTGACGGCGTGTGTTCGCTCGTCTTTACGCCGACCATCAATGAGTTCAACGGCTGGCGCCGCGTGCAGCTGGAAGTTCGCGACTTCCAAGCCGGTCAACGGGTGCCGCTCGAGATATAGAAAATGGCGGCATGGGACACGATTAACCAAAAAATTAAAATTAACCGATATGCGTTGTCTGGCAATGTGATAGGATACGCTTGTCGCTGCAGGTAACAGAGGGGAGGCCAGCCAGCAGTTGCTCTGCGGTCGATTGCGGCCTATGGTTGCTTAGAACCGATCCTCCTTTCCCAGAGGACCAAAAGGCATGTCGCGAGAGCTGCAAAATACGATCGAGCAGGCCGAGAATGCCTTTAATCTGATGCATGCCGCCACCAATGCAAGGGACGCGAATGATCAGTTCGTCAAAGCGCGTGATTTGCTGCACAGGGCCTTGAGGCTCGCGCACGAGTTCGGCGCCGATCACAAGGTCGCCTGGCTGGAGGATCGGCTCAGCCACTTGGATGTCATGTTTCGTTCTCTCGGCTTGACTCCGGAGTGACCCCGTTCTTTCGCCCATCGTCCGGCAGGTTGCGATCAGGACGGGCGCTGGCATCCCCGCCGTGGACAACCACCGCTTTCACGTCGATAATAGCGGTATCGTCCTGAAAAATAGCCGAAAAAGTATCGTATCCGATCAGGATTTTCACGAGTGACAAGTTTTCCTCCCGCCAGTAGCTTGCCGGGTTCGGTCTATAGATTCGATTGGACAGAAAAGCCGCCTGAAGAAATCCAGGGGGGTGTGGTAGCGGTTGGCAACTTCGATGGCGTGCATCGAGGCCATGCCCAGCTGATCGAAGTGCTTTGCCGTCGAGCCAGGCAACGGTCGTGCCCGGCAGTGGCGGTTTTTTTCGATCCTCACCCGCTTCAGCTCCTGAGGCCCAATCAGTTTCGCCCTGTGTTGACGACAGCGCAAGAGCGTGCGCGATTACTGCTCGAAGCCGGCGTGACCGCCGTAGTCATTCTGGCCACGACGCGGGAATTGCTTCAGCTCAGCGCTCGGCAATTCTTTGACGAAGTGTTGGTGCGTCGGCTGGCCGCCGTGGCAATTGTAGAAGGACACGATTTCGGTTTTGGCCGCCAGCGCGAAGGGAATAACGAGCTATTGAAAAAGTGGTGCGCGGAAAAAAATATCGGATTCGAAGTCGTGCCGGCATTCTGCCTCGTCGACAAGCAGCCGGTTTCCAGCAGCCAAGTGAGGTCCGCCTTGGAGCGCGGCGATGTCAGCTGGGCAAAAACTTTGCTAGGCCGACCGTATCGGCTCGCCGGTCGCGTCGGAACCGGCCAACGCCGCGGACAGAAGCTCGGCTTTCCCACCGCCAACCTCGAGCAAGTCACGACGATGGTTCCTCGCGATGGTGTTTATGCCGCTCGCGCTCTGACGGAGAGGGGAAGCTACCCGGCGGCCGTCAACATCGGCCCCAACCCCACTTTTCACGAAGTGGGACAAAAGATCGAAGCTCATTTGCTCGACTTCGATGGCAATCTCTACGAACAACCGCTGGCCCTTGACTTCATCGAACGCCTCCGCGACATTCAAACTTTCGACAGCGCCGAACAACTCGTCCAGCAACTGCGAAAAGACGTTGCCCGCGTGCGCAGCCTGATCGACGATAACTGAATCTCCGGAGGAGCCATCATGAGACACTTTTTCCTCATCTTCCTGGCACTGGTAAGCGCCGCGCCGGTTCTGGCCGATCCGCCGTTTTATGCGGACAAAATGAACCTCTTATTTTACCTCGATGGCGAGGGAAAGAAGCATTCTGTCAAAACGCCCGCAGACTGGGCCAAACGGCGTGCTCATATCCTTGCCAACATGCAGCTGGTCATGGGACCGTTTCCCAAAGACAAAGCCGTTCCGCCGCTGGATGTCAAAGTTGTCGAAGAGGTCAAGACAGACCGATATATTCGGCGCAAATTGACCTTTGCCGTCGAAAAAGGAGACCGTTTGCCAGCCTATCTGTTTCTACCATTGAAACGGCAAGGGAAAGTGCCGGCTGTGTTGTGCTTGCATCCCACCGATCGCAAACTGGGCAAGGGAATTGCTGCCGGCTTCGGACCAAAACCGGACCGCCATTATGCCGTCCACCTCGCGGAACGTGGCTACGTCACTTTGGCTCCTGATTATGTCAACATGGGCGAATACCGATTCGATTGGCGCAAGCACGGCTACCAAAGCGCCACGATGAAAGGCATTTGGAATCACATGCGATCGGTCGATTTGCTGGCATCGCTTCCAGAAGTGGATGCCGAGCGGATCGGGGTGATCGGCCATTCGCTGGGAGGGCACAACAGCATGTTCGTGGCGGCTTTTGACGAGCGCATTCGATGTATCGTATCGAATTGCGGTTTTTGCAGCTTTCGTCGATATTACAAGGGGAACCTGGCAGGCTGGAGCCATGATGGCTACATGCCGAGGATTCGCACCGTTTACGACTTGAAGCCCGAAAAGATGCCGTTCGATTTCACTGAGGTGACAGCGGCTTTGGCGCCGAGAGCTTTTCTGGCTAGTGCTCCTCTCAAGGATCACAATTTCGACGTTGCCGGCGTCAAGGAATGTATTCAGGCTGCCAGGCCGGTTTACGAATTGCTCGGTGCCGCCGACAAGCTGGCTGCCAACTATCCCGACTGCGGTCATGATTTCCCGGACGACGCTCGCAAGGTGGCCTATGCCTGGCTCGATCGTTGGTTGAAGAGGTAATCGTCGAAAAAGAAGCTCCGCCGCCGCGCCAGGTTTAGCCTTCACGGTTGATGAAATCGATCAACATACGCAACCGACCGAGACTCTTGCGATCGAAGCGGAACAACAGGCGTGGCAGATCGATCAGATGGGCGTCGTTGGCTTCAGCGGGCAGAGCTGGAACCTGCTCGAACGTGCCGCCGTCGAGAATGTCTTTGAATTCATTTCGGATGCGTTTCAAAGTGGCCGGGGACAGCTTGCGCTGAAGCCGAAGCACGAGGTCGCCGTCGACATAGCGCATGCTGTGATAGACCTGATAGAAGTTAAGGATTTCCGCCACTGCTTCATCGACGGAATCGGTGATTTTGAACAAGGCCAGGTCGGCTGGGGAAATCAAATGACGTTTGACCAGGACGTCGCGAATAAACCCGTCCAGGCGTTTCCAGTAGTCGCCATTCGGTTCGTCGACCATGACGATGGGAAACATGTGGCTTTTGCCGGTCTGGATGAGGGTCAGGACTTCGAAGCCTTCGTCCAGGGTGCCAAAGCCGCCGGGGAAGAGGGCGACGGCATCGGACTCTTTGACGAAGAGCAATTTGCGGGTGAAGAAATATTTGAGATGCATCAGTTTGGCGTCGCCAGCGATCACCTCGTTGGCTTCCTGCTCGAAGGGGAGAAGGATGTTGACGCCGATCGAGTTTTCCCTGCCGGCGCCGACGTGCCCAGCTTCCATGATGCCGCTGGCAGCGCCGGTGATGACCATGAAGTCTTCGGCAGCCATGCGTCGGCCGAATTCCACCGCCTGTTTGTATGCCGGATGCTCTGGCGGAAGCCGCGCTGAGCCGAATATCGTCACCTTCCGGCGCGAGCGAAAAGGCGCAAACACCTTGAACGCATAGCGCAATTCCTTGAGGGCGGTGCTTAGCAATTTGACGTCGCCACGGTTGGCGCCGTCGCGAATCAGCTTGTCCGCGGTTTCCTTGATCTGCGTGACAAGATCCTGAATGCCATCGACCAGCCGGCTGTCTTCCTGGTAGGTTTCGTTGTCGTGTATCTTGACGAAATGACTGCCGGTCAGCCGTTTGGAACGGTGACTCACTGCTCTTCTCCCTCGCCGGACCTACTTGTCGCGGCGTTTGTTGCGCTGATCCTCTTCCGGATACACGTCCGGCAGCGGATTGTGGTAAACTGGCTGGTGCTCGTCGCCGTTATCGTCGTCTTCCGACTCGAGGGGCGAATGACTCCGATTAAGCAACCGCACAACCTCCTTGGCCTCGAGTTGCTGCGTGTATTCATCGGGCGACACAGGCCGATCGTCATCACGAAATTCCACGCGAAAATGGAAATGCGCGATGCTGAGACGATCGTTCGGCAACAAAGCGGCGCGCCGGACGCGTTGCCCGTTGACCCGGGAGCTGTTCGTACTCCCCAAATCCCGCAAGAGCAACATGCCTTCGGTCTTCACGATGACACAGTGAAGCTTGGACACGCTCTTGTGATCGATCCGCAGGTCGCAATTCTCTTTTCGGCCGACCAAAGTCAGGTCTTTGACCAGTTCAATCGGCTCGCCCCCATCAAGGGGAACCAGAAGAGTCCGCATAGTCTGTCCAGACTTCAAAAAACAAGCCGGTTTGCCGGACGCTTATTTATAACAACAATAGCTTACACCAGACAAGTCTGCCACAAGTAGCTGGGGCACCGTACGCGGCATGGCCATCCGTCGCCCCAACAGTGCCGGACAGCATTGTTTTATTCCGAAAAAGCGAAAAAACCGGACATGACAAAGCTGGCATCCTTGCACTGGTTCATCCTGGCATCGGTGGTTTGCTTGCTTAGCTGTTCAAGCCGCGAGCCTCCCTACGAAGGCAAATCGGTTGACGAGCTGGTGGCGATGCTTCACGATGATGCGCCGACAACGCGGATCCAGGGCGCCTTTGCCTTGAGCCGGCTGGGTCCAAAGGCGAGCGCTGCGGTTCCCGATCTGATACAGATTCTCAACAACGATGAGCCGCGCGTTCGGCAGACGGCGGCTCTGGCACTTGGGGAGATTGGCCCGGCTGCCAAAGATGCCGTCCCCGCTCTGGCCAGGCTCTTGTCCGATCCTCATTGGAACGTGCGCCGGCAGGCGGCCATAGCGCTTGGCTCCATCGGCGCACCGGCGGCGAAGGTCGTTCACGAACTGCGCAAACTCCAAACCGATCCCGATCCTTTCGTGCAGAAAGCCGCCACCGAAGCCTTGCGCCGGATTCAAGAAACGAAAAACTGAGACTTTGTCTTGATTGGCATAGCAGCTCGCAAGCACTGAGTCTATGTCTCAATAAGATAATTTTCAACTCTTTTATATTGACAATAAACCATTCACGGTCTAAGATGGTAGCGATGTTACGGACAGTTTTCCTTTCGAATAAAGGAGGAACAACCCATGAACAAGCTTTATCAAGCTGCTCTGGCCCATTTCGAAGCGAAGCGAAACGAGGCCATTGCCACCCTCGACATCTATTTCAACCATTCGGTGGGCATCGGCGAACACTCCGGTTTGCTGGAAGAAGTGGCGAAATGGACCGAAACGCTGGCCAATGCGGACGACAGCATCGAAGCCCTGAAAAGGCACTTCACTTCGCAAGGCCAGTTGCGTGAAAACGAGGAAGTTGCTGTCCGCCGTTGACGTGAGGCGGGCAGCCGATCGGCTCAGTCGTCCAGTGGAAACATCGGTCGGCGGATATGGCGATAGGGAAATCGCGCTGGGTTGATGGCCGTCAGGCCGGGTGTGTCCACTTCGATGATACGCCCAGCGATCGGAGCGTAGGCCGCCTTGTATGCCACCGCCGCCTTGACGACGAGGAAACGCTCTTGCTCTGGCTCGATTCCGAGGCTGGTGAGTTGTCCCAGGCTGAAAGGCGGCGTACGCAGCGAGTTCAAGACCAACGTGTTGGGCCCGGGAAGCTCGATCACGGCGGTTTTGCCCTGGTCATTGTGGCGACGGCCGCCGTGTCGTGCTTCCGTTTCAATCCATTTGCCTTCGTGCAAGCTGCGCACCCGGCCGCAGACTTCCACCGGTTCGCCGTGCAGTTCGTCGATCGCGCCGCCGACTTTGCCCTCGAACTTTCCGCCTACGCCGATCGAAAAAGCTTTCTCGACATTGTCCGGCGAAAAGATTGTGACGACGGCACCCGTCGCATGTTGTTTCAGAAGCTCCGCAAGCAAAACGGTGCCATCGCCAGCCGAGCCGCCCCCAACGTTGTCGCCAAGGTCGACCAGCACGACCGGAAAGCGATTCGACTGCATCGCCATGCGAACCGCCTCGGCCGGCTCGGGACACGGAACGTAGAGCTGATGTCGGCAGTCCCACATAGCCTTTGCCAACTGTTCCGCCGCCGTTTGTGCCGCCTTCCGGTCGCCATCAGCGACCACAATAACCGACGGCCCCATGGCATCAACGTCGGCATAAGGGAACCCTGCCATGACGCTGGTGGACAAAAGGGGCGGCTCCTTTTCTCTTTCTCGCGCTTGCTGCATCAGAGAGATCATCGGTTCCCGGTTCGTATCCTGGCCAAGCAGGTTGAGGATCATAGGGGGTTTCGCCACGGCTGTGACCGGATCGATTTCTTTTTTCAAGGTTCGCGCCATCAGTTCGGCCGCCAATATGCCTCGCTCCCGCTGATCCACGTGCGGATACGTCTGGTAGCCAACCAGCGCCTGGGCAAGTCTTCCCATCTCGGCGGTGATGTTGCCGTGAAAATCGACAGTGGCAATGATCGGAAAGTCATTTCCCAAAGCGGTTCTCAACCGCCGCAGCACTTCGGTATCGCCACTGGCATGGCGCGAGGTGACCATGGCGCCGTGCAAGGCAAGCAAAAGTCCATCGATAGCTTCGCTTCGGCAAGCATGGACAATCGCAGCGACGACTTCGTCCATGACGGAGTCCTCTACCGGCCCGCCGGGCGTCGCCCAAGCCATGACGACGGGAACCGCTTCAAATCGAAACCGGCCAGCCCCCTCGATGAAGCCTCCCATTTCGTGATGAGCGTCGCGCCAGACGTCGATCAGAGCCTGTCCTTGCGTGAAACTTCCTGCTTCGAATTCGCGACGGCCGGTGGGAATCTTCAAAAACGTGTTGGATTCGTGCATGATGCCGGCGATGGCAACGCGCATGACGCCACTCCCCAAAAAGTTCAGCAGTCCAGATCGGCGGTGTCCAGCTTGCCTTCTTCTTTCAGTTTCCGGAAGAGTTCCAATGTTTGCCGAATGCCATCTTCGAGCGGCGTTTTCGGCAACGGACCGACATCATTTTGCAAAGCGGAATCATCCAGATCGTAGGCAATCGGAATCTGCGTGTCGCCATGCGTGATCAGCGATGCGGCACGCGGATCGACCGCTGCCAAAGCCTTGCAGAATCCAGGGAGGTCGATCACCGTGCCGCGCAAGTTATAAGATCGCGCTCCCTGGTAGGGAACAGTGAGGCAGCGGATGAACGTTTTGGCGACATCGTCCACGAACTGCAAATCCTGCCAGCCGCCGTAACTGATGTGGTATTGTCGGCCCAGCGCCAGCGCTTTGATCGCCTTGGTTGGTTCGCTGGTCATGCCGAAATCACGACCTACGCCATAAACGGTCCATGGCCTCAGTCCGATGCTGGAAATGCCATGATCCTGCCAATAGATTCGGGCATTGCCTTCATTGCAACATTTGAAGACGCCGTAGTGAGTCGTCGGCGTCAAAAGAACGTCGTTGCCGACTTGCCCCGGCGGGTAGGCTTGGGGCGGACTGAAGACCGCCGCCGAACTGGCGTAAACCAGACGCTTGATCGCTCCTTCGGTCCGCCTGACTGCTTCGAACACTGCCAGGGTCCCCAGAACGTTGACCTTGCCGCCGAGAATCGGATCGGCGCGACAAACAGGCACCTGCAAACCAGCAAGATGGATGATATGGCTGATGCCATTGTGCAGGATCGCTGTGTGCAAGGCTTCAAGGTCCGTGACGTCGCCGCAAATGAACTTGACTTGCTTCAATTGGTGGTCATCGAGAAGGAGACGCAGGCGGCGCAGGTCTTCTTTCAGATCGTAAATCCAGACTTGGGCATCTCGTTCCAACAAGTTGCGAACGATCCAACTGCCGATGCAGCCGTAACCACCTGTCAATAATACGTTCACGAGTATCCTTTCCAACGACAGCCGATCAAAGTCCCAACTCAAGACTATCATACGGGAAGAAGGAGGATTCGCTGCTTCAAATCGATTCGTCTGTCGAAGCAACAAAGACAGCATCCTTATTGCCGCCTCGTTCGATTCTCGTACTAAATGATCGTGCAGTTGATCCGAGAGAACATCAGGCGAAAGGCACTCCACGATATGCCAACGATCAAGAAACTGTTAGCCGCCAATCGGAGCGAAATTGCCATTCGCATTTTCCGTAGTGCCCACGAATTGGGGATACGGACGGTGGCAATCTATTCGCATGAAGATCGTTATGCGCTGCACCGATTCAAGGCGGACGAAGCCTACAAGATAGGCAAACCTGGCGAGCCGATTCAGGCCTACCTGCAAATCGATGAGTTGATCTCCCTGGCGAAAAAACACGAGGTCGATGCCATTCATCCGGGGTATGGATTTCTGTCAGAGAACCCACGGCTGGCCGAGGCTTGTGCCGCGGCTGGCATCATTTTCGTTGGCCCGAGAATCGAAACGCTGAAACAGTTGGGAGACAAGGTTTCCGCCCGGCGCATTGCCGAACAGGCTGGCGTGCCCGTTCTGGGTGGAAGCGGCAGTGTGCTGCGTGACGCCTCCCAGGGAAAACGGCTTGCCGAGAAAATCGGCTACCCGATCATCCTTAAGGCTGCCCACGGCGGCGGCGGCCGGGGTATGCGCATCGTCCGTAATCCGCAAGAATTCGAGGATGCCTTTGAACAAGCCCAACGTGAAGCCCTTACCGCATTCGGCAGCGGCGATCTGTTTATCGAAAAGTTCATCCAGCGTGCCCGCCATGTCGAAGTGCAAATCTTGGGTGACCGTCATGGTCGGCTGGTTCATCTGTTCGAACGCGATTGCTCTGTGCAGCGACGGCATCAAAAAGTTGTCGAAATCGCTCCTGCTCCCAATCTCGATCCCCAACTTCGTAATCAACTGTGCGATGCGGCGATCGCGATAGGCAAAATGGTACGTTATGAAAACGCCGGCACCGTCGAATTTCTGGTCGACGCCGACACTGGAAAGTTCTATTTCATCGAAGTCAATCCCCGTATCCAGGTGGAACACACTGTCACTGAAGAAGTGACTGGCGTTGACCTGGTCAAATCACAAATTCTGATCGCTCAAGACGTGCCGCTCGATGATCCCGCCATCGGTCTGCCGTCGCAAGAGGCAGTCACCACGCACGGTTACGCCATTCAATGCCGAGTCACCACGGAGGACCCGTCCAACCGTTTCATGCCCGATTACGGAAGGATTACGCATTATCGCTCCGCCAGCGGCATGGGGATTCGGCTCGACGCTGGAACGGCTTTTTCCGGTGCGGTTGTTCATCCGTTTTACGATTCGTTATTGGTGAAAGTAACGGCATGGGCCAGGCATTTCCAAGACGCTGCCCGGCGCATGGAACGCTGTCTCCAGGAGTTTCGCATCCGTGGCGTCAAAACCAACATTCCCTTCCTCCTCAAGCTGGTCATGCATCCCACATTTATGGCAGGGGGCTGCGTCACCAGTTTTATCGACGAAACGCCGGAATTATTCGAATTTCCGCCGCGCCGCGACCGTGCGACCAAACTGCTGCGCTATCTGGCGGAGGTGATCGTCAATGGCAACCCGCTGGTGAAAGACCGGCCCAAGGCGACACGCCGCCACCCGGCGCCGGTGCCGGCGGTCGATAATTCGACGCCAATCCCAGCCGGTATGCGACAAAAGTTACGCGAACTCGGACCGGAAAAACTGGCCCAATGGGTTCGTCGCCACAAACCTTTGCTCATGACCGACACCACGTTTCGCGATGCCCATCAGTCGCTGCTGGCGACACGTCTGCGAACCTACGACATGCTGCGCATTGCGGACGCCTACGCCAGGCTCGGTGCTGGCCTTTTCTCTATCGAAATGTGGGGAGGTGCAACCTTCGATACGTCGATGCGCTTCCTCAAAGAATGCCCCTGGCAACGATTAGCCGATCTCCGCGAGCGCATTCCCAATATTCTCTTTCAAATGCTGCTGCGGGCGTCCAATGCGGTCGGCTACACCAACTACCCCGACAACGTCGTCAAGGCATTTGTCGAAGAAGCGGCCCAGGCCGGCATCGATCTTTTTCGCGTCTTCGACGCGCTCAACTGGGTACCCAACATGCGCGTTGCCATGGAAGCGGTGCTCCATACCGGGGCCATTTGCGAGGCCGCCATCTGCTACACAGGCGACATCCTCGACCCATCCCGGCCGAAGTACGACCTGAAATACTACGTCAACATGGCCAAAGAGCTGGAACGTATGGGCGCCCATTTCCTGGCAATCAAAGATATGGCCGGTCTGTGCAAGCCTTATGCCGCCCATTTGCTGGTGAAAACCCTGAAACAAGAAATCGGCATTCCGGTTCATTTTCATACGCATGACACCGCTGGCATCCAGGCTGGAGCAATAATCAAAGCTGCCGAGGTCGGCCTCGATATCGCGGATGGTGCCATTGCTCCTTTTTCGGGCGGGACGTCGCAGCCCAACCTCAACAATGTCGTGGAAGCCCTGCGCTTCACGAGCCGAGACACCGGCCTGCCAGCAGCCAACTTCGACGCGATCGCCGAATATTGGCGAAACGCCCGCGAGTTTTACACGCCGTTTGAAAGCCCGGTTTTTCCGTCGGGAGCTTTGCTATACCAGCACGAGATGCCGGGCGGGCAATACACCAATCTGTTCCAGCAGGCCCGATCGCTGGGGCTTGCCGATCGTTGGGACGAAGTCTGCCGAGTCTACGCCGATGTCAACCGCCTGCTGGGCGATATCGTCAAGGTAACCCCTACTTCGAAAGCAGTCGGCGACCTCGCCCTGTTTCTGATCGCCAACGACATGTCGGCAGAAGACATCCTGAAGACAGAGCGAACTCTTGCCTATCCGCAATCGGTCATCGATTTGCTAAGCGGCAGGATGGGGCAAACGCCGGGCGGTTTTCCCCGCAAGGTTCGCGAGCGCATCTTGCAGGGCGAAAAGCCGATCCGTGTCAGGCCGGGAAGTATTTTGCCGCCTGCGGACTTCGAAAAAAACGGCCAGGGAGTTGCAAAGCCTACTCCAGCGTGAGCCGTCGCGGCGCGAAGTCGTTTCGTCCCTTCTTTATCCGAAAGTATTCGCGGAATTCGTGCGCCATCAGCAGAACTACGCTGACACCAGCATCTTGCCGACACCCGTCTTCCTGTATGGACTCGAACCTGGCGAAGAAATCGAAGTGGACATCGAGGTGGGGAAGACGTTGATCATTCGTTTTCTCACGGTGAGCGATCCACACGCGGACGGCACGCGCACGGTCTTCTTTGAACTGAACGGCCAGCCGCGAGATGTAACGGTGACCGATCGGGCACTCGAACCCGAAAAACCGCGTCGGCCTAAAGCGGACCCGGCTAATCCCTGTCATGTCGGAGCCAGTATTCCAGGAATGGTTGTCAGCGTTGCCGTCCAACCGGGCGATTCGGTCGCCGCCGGACAGAAACTCATGCTTTTGGAGTCGATGAAGATGCAGACCACCATTGCCGCCGACCGTGAAGGCCGAATCGCTGAAGTGTTGGTCAAGCCTGGGATGCAAGTCGAAGTTGGCGATCTGCTGGTAACCTACGAGGCCTGATCGCGTTGAGATAGTTACAGTAGAAAAGCCGGCCCGGGGCGAGACTGGCAGGCCGGCTTTCTTCGAAATCGGCAGCGTTTCAGGAAATAATCTCCGTGGCGACGTTGCCATACACGTCCGTGAGCCGGAAGTCACGGCCGGCATAGCGGTAAGTCAATCTGGTATGGTCCAAGCCCAAGAGGTGGAGGGTCGTGGCATGGAAATCATGAATATGGAACTTCTTGATTTCCGCATTGATGCCATAGTCGTCGGTCGCACCATAGCGCATGCCACCTCGGACGCCGCCGCCCGCCATCCACATCGTGAAGCCCGTGGCATTGTGATCCCGGCCATCTTTGTTCCGGACTGCGGGCGTTCGTCCAAATTCGCCGCCCCAAATAATGAGCGTGTCCTTCAACATATCTAGCCGTTTCAGGTCGGTTATCAGGGCAGCCATCGGCTTGTCGGTGGCTCGCGCGTTGGCGCTTAACCGAGCACGCAGGCCGTTGTGCTGGTCCCAGCCTTCGTGTGTCAATTCGATAAACCGAACGCCGGCTTCGGCGCAACGACGGGCGATCAGACATTGACGGCCGAAGTCGTCCGTCTCTTTTTCACCGATGCCATAAAGCTTGTGCGTGGCAGTCGTTTCTTTGCTCAAGTCGAGCAATTTCGGTAAAGCGGTTTGCATCTTGAACGCCAGCTCGTAGGATTCGATGACGCCTTCGAGTTCCGCATTGTCGCTTCGCTGGGCCAAATTGCGATTCAGCATTTGCAGCAGATTGAGCTGTTTACGCTGGACATCGCTCGAATACAAGGGATTGGCGATGTTCTCGACACGGATATCCCTGAGAGCCTGGCCGGGGTCGCCGATCTTCGTTCCTTGATAGACGGCGGGCAAAAAGGCACTGCCATAGTTCTGCGCGCCGCCCAATCGCGCCGGCGGCTTGATCGTAATGAAGCCGGGCAAATCCTGGTTTTCCGTGCCAAGACCGTATAGCACCCATGAGCCTATTGATGGTCGCACAAACCGGAATTGACCGGTATGTAACTGGACAAGAGCTTGCGGGTGGTTCGGCAGATCGGTGTGGCAGCTATTAATCAGACAAAGATCATCGGCGTGTTGCCGAAGGTGTGGATAGAGTTCGGAAATCAACAGGCCGCTCTCGCCGCTAGGGATGAATTTCCATGGAGAAGGCATGAGCTTTCGGCCTCGCTGATTCGCACCGTCGGGCGTCTTGCCTTCATGCTTGGCCAGCATCGGCTTGTAGTCGAAGGTGTCGACATGCGACGGTCCGCCGCGCATGCACAGGAAGATCACCCGTTTCGCCCGCGGTGGGAAATGGGGTGCTTTTGGGGCTAACGGATTCTCGTAATCAGCAGCTTTTTTTTCCTTTTGTGCGGCCTCGGTTGCCAGACCAGCGAAGGCCATGTATCCAAAACCGCACGACATCGTTTTCAAAAGCGCACGTCGTGATAGTTCGAACATAGGTGGGGTTCCTTTCTATTTGGGAGGGTTGGTAGCGGTTATGTTGTTCGCGGGTTGGTCTCGCAGTCATTCGATGTAGCGGAACTCGGCCGAAGCCAGCAATGCCTGGCAAAAACCCGTCCAAGCTTTGTTGCGGTCTGCCGACTTCGTCGCCTCTGCGACAAAAGCCAGCGACTTGGCTTTTTCCGCTGCCGAAGCGGGCCGACTGAATGCCAGACGATAGGCGAGGTCGACCCGCTCGTCATCTTGCAGGCCCTCTTTGTTCAATAATCGCTGGGCAAAGTGTTTGCTTTGCTCGATAACGAAGGGACTGTTCATCATGTAAAGCGCTTGCGTCGGAACGGTGGTCACATCACGCTGACCAAAAACGATGCTGGGTTCCGGAAAGTCGAAGGTCCGCAGCATTTCCGGCACGGCACTTCGCACGATCGGCAGATAGACGCTCCGCTTGTTACTCTCGATTTCAAAACGGCTGGGCTGGATGGTTCGGCCGACGTCGCCGTTGCCGATGGATTCGACGATCGAACCTTTCGCCGGTTCGAGATCGAGCTGGCCGCTCACTGCCAGCATGGCATCACGAATGGCCTCGGCTTCGAGACGACGATGGTTCATTCGCGACAGCAGCCGGTTTTGCGGGTCAACCTCCTTAGCGTTCGGGTTTTCGGCGCAACTAAGGCGGTAGACGCGACTCAGGACGATCGAGCGAATCATTTTCTTGACGGACCAGTTATTCTTGACAAATTGCGTGGCCAGATAGTCAAGCAACTCGGGATGGGAAGGACGATCCCCGTTGGCTCCAAAATTGTTGACACTGGGAACAATTCCCTGGCCGAACAAATGCTGCCAGATTCGGTTGACAGCGACACGGGCGGTCAAAGGATTGGCTGGGTCCACCAGCCATTGGGCGTATTGCAATCGGCCACTTCCTTCGATGGGGTATTCTCTGCCCGACGAGGCGATCGTCAAAAATCCGCGGGGCACGGTGTCTCCCCTATCGTCCGCTTCACCCCGGATGCGGATTTGGGTGTCCTGGGGTTGTGCACTGTCGAGCACACCCATGAATTTCAAGGCGTTATTCCCGCTCTGGCCAGCGACTGGGGCTTGTTTTTTGTTTTTGCCTTGCAGCTGCTTCTTCAGCTCGTCGATTTGACGCTGCAACTTGGCGACCTGTTGTTGAGTGCCGCTCTTTTTAAGTTTTGCCAGACGTGCTTCGGCTTTTTGCAGCTGGGCGACCAGCCGTTTGCGATCTGATTTGTTTTGGGTCTGGCTTCCGGTTGCGGACACAGGCTGAACGCTGTCGCCAGCCAAGGCAAGCACGCGACCCGCCTGGCGATTGCCTCGACCACCTCCTGTGCCGTAATAGGTATCGGTGCTGCGGAAAATACCAGCCAGACTGTAGTATTCCCGAGTGGGAATGGGATCGAACTTGTGGTCATGGCAACGGGCACAACTGGCGGTCAAACCCAGAAACGCTCGTGTCGTGACGTCGATTTGGTCATCGACCACGTCCATCAAGAATTTCTCGTTATTGCGTTCATTGAGCGATTTCGGACCGATTGCCAGAAGGCCTGTCGCCACGTAGTGTTCGTATCGCTCTTCTTTGGTCTTGGCCGGTAGCAGATCTCCCGCAACCTGCTCCACGATAAACTCATTGAACGGTTTGTCAGCATTGAACGATGCGATCACATAATCGCGGTAACGCCAGGCGTAAGGATAAGTGTAATTGCGCTCCATTCCAGTGGATTCACCATAGCGAACGACGTCGAGCCAATGGCGTCCCCAACGTTCTCCGAACTGCGGCGATGCCAATAGTTTGTCGACGATCTTCTGGGTTGCTTGGGGCGACGGATCAGCAACGAACGCCTCCACTTCTTCTGGAGTTGGCGGCAAGCCGATCAGGTCGAAGTAGAGCCGACGGATGAAAACGCGAGGTTCCGCGTCGGCTACTGGCGCCAGACCGTTCTCTTCCAGTTTTGCCTGGATGAAACGGTCGATGTCGCTTTGGGCCCAGCTGCCTCTGACTTTCGGCGGCTGGGGGTTCTGAATCGGCTGGAAAGACCAGAAGTTTTTCGCTCGTTCGAAATCGATTTTCGCGAGCACGGGCGCCGACTTGCCGTCTCGAGGATCGACGGCACCGTCTCGGACCCAGCGCTCGAAATCGGCAATGATCTGGTCGGATAGTTTTTCGTTAGGCGGCATCTCCAGGCCTTTTTCGTGCCGCAAAGCCCGGATTACCAGGCTTTCTTCCAGGTTGCCTGGAACCACACCATGTCCCGACTCGCCCCCGCGACGGATGCCTTCGCGGGTATCCAGAAGCAAGCCCCCCTTGGGCTT
This sequence comes from Gemmatales bacterium, assembly GCA_026004675.1. Classification (GTDB taxonomy): domain Bacteria; phylum Planctomycetota; class Planctomycetia; order Gemmatales; family Gemmataceae; genus BPJP01. The sequence goes on along the minus strand of BPJP01000006.1, from coordinate 343,615 downwards.
CTTTGTGTCAGCCGAATGGCATTTGTAACACTTTTGCACAAGAACGGGCCGGATTTTTCGTTCGAAAAACTCAATTCCGCCCCGGTCGTCAGCAGCGAATGTCAGCGTGGATGCAGCCAGGCATGCCGCCAACGAAAGGTAGGAAGGTAGCGGTTTGGGCATGTTTTTGGTCTCCAGCAAATTGGACGAACAAATCCTCTGTCTATGAAACCACGCTCGCAGCAAAAAGTTTCGCAGAACTTCTTGAACGATGTGATCTCTCGCCGATCGGTAGTTCGCGAGCGCCAAGCGCCTTCCTGGCGGCAAATGCTCGCCTTTACTGCATTGCACCGCTATCATGGCCAGGAAAATCAGGTGTTCGAGGAAGATATGGCCAACACAGAAACCAAATACCGCTGGTATCAACGCATTGGCCCAGGTTTGATCACTGCTTGCGTTGTTATTGGTCCGGGCAGCATCCTCACCAGTTCCAATGTCGGTGCGGCCAATGGTTTCGCGATGTCCTGGGTCGTCGTGGCAGCGGTGGTCTTCATGCTGACCTTCACGACCTTGGGAGCTAAACTCGGCGTCGTTGCCGCCGAATCGCCTGGCGACTTGGTTGCCGGGCGGGCAGGGCGCTGGTTGGCTGCCTTGATCGGTTTCGGTGTTTTCTTCATTTCGGCCGCGTTTCAGTTCGGCAACAACCTCGGCGTCGACTCCGCTTTTGCCGTCTACTGGCGCTTCGATTATACCGTCGTCTTTTTCAACCTTCTGGCCATCGGCTTCCTTTACTTTTTTCGCAATCTGTACCAGGCCGTCGAACGCTTGATGATGATCTTTGTTGGCCTGATGCTCTTGTCGTTCGCGGCCAACCTGGCCTTTGCCTTTGCCAAGAGGCCAGCTTTTGGAGAATTCCTGCGAGGCTTCATTCCGCCTATCGGCGAGCTGGTTTCCAGGGAACCCGACTTGTCTCTCTTAGGACTGGTCGGCACGACATTCGTCATCACCGCTGCCTACTACCAGGCGTACCTGGTCAAGCAAAAGGGATGGACGGAAGCGGATCTTGAAGACGGCCTCGTCGATGCACGCGTCGGCGCGGTCATCATGGCTCTCATTACCCTCATGATCATGTCGACTTCGGGAGCCGTTTTCTACAACGGCACGTTGCAACAGTTGCTCAAGGACGTCAAAGTCGCCGGCGGGCATTTCGTTCTGCAACAAGATAAAGTTTTCGTTCGACTTCCCGGTAATGAGCCTCTCCCGGAAAATCTTGCTCATTCCTTACAAAGCCAGCAAAAAAAACTTTACGATTACATGACTCGCTGGTCTGCCGCGGACCTGGCAAAAAAGGCACCCATCAGTGACCGGGAATTCATCGAGTTCATCAAAGAAGCCAAGAAAGCCAAGGTGCAATTCGAACTGCACGGCTCACAGATCGTCGCTGCTGGCGAAAAAGTGACCGAACGGCTTAACCGAGAAACGGCGGTCCATCAAGGCACACTGCGTTCGCTGATGTCCCAAGCGAGCAGCGATGAGATCGCTGCCAAAACCAGGCTGAAAGACGTCAAGGACGTGGCCAGGCAATTGGAACCCTTGTTTGGACCGGCAGGGCAGGCACTATTTTGTCTGGGATTGTTTTCCGCGGCCTACTCGTCGTTTCTGGTGAACTCCATGATTGGCGGCTTTATCCTCGCCGACGGGCTGGGCTTGGGTAGCCGACCCACCGATCGCTGGCCCAAGCTTTTGACCACGCTGGCACTGTTGACCGGCATGGGGGTCGCCTTGTTGGTGATCAAAGCGGGAGTGAATCCCGTGCCGGCCATCGTCGCCGCTCAAGCTGTCACGGTGATCGCCTCTCCACTGATGGCGGGCACGTTGCTTTGGCTGACGAATCGCCGCGATATCATGGGAGAACGCAAGAATGGCATTTTGGCCAACGTGCTTGGCACGTGCGGCTTCCTTCTTTTGCTCGTCATGGCGTGGCATCTGGCCACGGAAGGCATCCCAAGGAGGATCCGCGAATTTCGCGCGGAATCCGCCGCGGTTCAGCCGCACCAAAACCATGTGCAGCAACAGGCAAGGCAGTAATGATAACGAATACTCAAAACGCTCGCCGCAGCAGGAGAAAGACCAGGGACGCAGGAATTTCGCGCCATCCTTTGTTTTTGACATGGCCCACTAGCTCGGCTTAGACTCTGTTAGGTCTTCCCTTTAGTCGAGATCGAACATGGCCGAGAAACCGCCGCCGTTACCCGACCGACCATTTCTGGATCGCTACCAGCCGTTGCATCATCTTGGTCGGGGCGGCATGTCCGATGTGTGGCTTGCCCACAGGCTCAACTCCCCCTTGAAAGTGGTCGTCAAAGTCACCCGGCCTGAATTCGCCCATGATGCCAAGTGCCGGGAGGCTTTTCGCAGCGAAATCGCTTTCATGAAGCAGTTTCGCCATCCCTACGCAGTCGGCTTGTTTGAAGCCGAGTTGCAATCGCCGCACGGCCCCTGCATTGTCATGGAGTTTATTCCAGGGGAACCACTCGACGAACTCTTGGAAAAAGAAAAACGCTTTGAACCGGTCCGCGTCGGCTACTGGCTCAGTCAGATTGGAATGGCTTTGCAAGCGGCTCATTCCCTCGGCTATGTCCATCGAGACCTCAAGTGCGGCAACATCATGATCGTCGGCGCTGGCACCGAAGAAGAAAGCGTCAAGCTGTTTGATTTTGGTCTGGCACGAAAAGTCGCCGAACAAACGACTTCCCCCCATATTCGCCTCGAAGACATCAGCGACTACTTGGGTGGGACTCCCGAGTACATGAGTCCCGAACAGCTCAACGGCGAGCAACTGGACCATCGCTCCGATATCTACAGCTTGGGAATTGTTCTTTACGAGTTGCTGACAGGGCATCGTCCATTCGAGGAACATCGCACGGTGGAAGCATTGATTGCTGCACACCAAAAGCAACCGCCGCCGACGTTCAATCGGTTCGGAGTGCAGGTGCCTGCAGCAGTGCAAGAGGTCGTCCATGCCTGTTTAGCCAAAGATCGCGAACGAAGGCCGCAAAGCATCCGCGAAGTTGTGCAGCGTTTCGGCCAGGCGCTGGGCTGCCAATTATGGGACGAAGCCGTATTTCGCGAGATGCTTCCCGTACCGTCCGCAGACCAGGAATCCCCTTCGCCCGACCAGACGACGGCAGCAGTGGGAGCGAACGACATCGTCGTCGAGATGGAAGCATGGATGCCGGCACAGATTGCCGCGATGAAGCTCAAAGGCTTTGTAAGCGACATCGGTGGGGAAGTGACAGCCAGTGAACCGGGACTGGTACGTGTCTATTTCCAACGACCACGCCCTGCCGACAAGCCAGCAACGAGAGGCTTCCTTTCCTGGCTCGGATTGGGCAAGCCTTCTCAAACCGCCAACGAACTCGATACCGTCGAAATGGAAGTTCACATGAAGAACGTCGAAGCAGACAAACCGAACCAACTCTCGATCCAGGCCGTTATCCGCCCACTTGGCAATTCGTTGCCGGCTGATTGGAACGCATGGAGCGATCAGATCATCCGTGAAATGAGCGGCTACCTGATGGCCAGGCGAATTCAGTAGAAAGCCCGTCATGTGCGTCGCCTGTTTCTTCTGGCGGCAAGTGAGAAAACGCGACAAACAACAAAACGTCCGTGGCGCTCGCGATCACCAGTTGCATGGCGTGCGAACTTGCGAGAGAATCAGACCCGGTTTCGTGTGCGTACGGTTGTGTCTTTCTGTGGAGCTGTCATGATCAGTCGATACGTTTGGCTTGCCACTGGGTTATCGCTTTGCTGTCTGGGATTTGTCGCCCGGGTCGCCGGGCAGAGCGCCGCCGAAAGGCCGAACATTGTGGTCTTTCTCGTCGACGACATGGGTGTCATGGATACTTCAGTCCCCTTTCTCACCGACGAGCAGGGCAGGCCTAAGCGCTACCCGCTTAACGAGTATTATCGTACGCCGAATATGGAAAGACTGGCGAAGCGAGGCATCCGCTTGAATAACTTTTATGCCATGAGCGTGTGTTCGCCGACACGTGTCTGCATCTTGACGGGGCAGAATGCAGCCAGACATCACACGACGAATTGGATTCATCCCGATCGAAACAACGGCGGCACCTTCGGACCGCCAGCGTGGAATTGGCAAGGGTTGAAAAAGGACGACGTCACCCTGCCGAGGCTGTTGCAAAGCGCTGGCTACCACACAATTCATGTCGGCAAGGGGCATTTTGGTCCCCGGCAATTTGCCGGCGCCGAACCAAAGAACCTGGGCTTCGATGTCAACGTGGCTGGCTGTTCCATCGGTGCGCCGGGCAGTTACTACGGCGAACGAAATTATGGGCGCGGGACCAAGCGGCAGTCGCATGCCGTCCCACACCTCGAAAAATATCACGGCACCAAGACCTTTCTTACGGAAGCTTTGACGATCGAAGCCAAGGCACGCGTTACAGAGGCAGTGGAGGCGGGAAAACCCTTTTTCCTTTACTTCGCCCATTATGCCGTCCATGCCCCCTTCGAATCGGATCCCCGTTTTGCCAAGCACTATAAAAACAGTGGCAAGCCGAAAAACGCCCAAGCCTTTGCGACCTTGATCGAGGGGATGGACAAGTCGCTAGGGGATATGCTCGACCACTTCGAAAAGTTGGGAGTCGCCGAGAACACGATCGTGTTTTTCCTGGGAGACAACGGCAGCGATGCCCCCTTGGGTCATCAACATGCGGTGGCATGTGCGGCGCCGTTGCGAGGCAAGAAAGGAGCCCATTACGAAGGCGGCATGCGTGTCCCGTTTATCGCCGCTTGGGTCAAAGCGAACGGCAGCCATCCCAGCCAAAAAAAACTGCCCATTGCCGCCGGTGCCATCCAAAGCCAAATGGGCGCCGTCTACGATCTTTTCCCCACCCTATTGGCGTTGGCCGGCGCAGAAGCACCAAAGAGTCATCCCATTGATGGGGAACGGCTCGATACGCTGCTGGCCGGCAGACCGGATGATTCGCGTTCGCAACGCTTTTTGATGCATTATCCGCATGCGCCGCACCGCAGCAACTACTTTACTTGTTACCGCGAACGAGACTGGAAAGTCATCTATCACTATTACCCTGCCGAAAACGGCAGAAAGTCGCATTACGAACTTTTCAATCTTTCCCAGGATCCCTTCGAATCCACCGATCTGAGCACAAAAGAGCCGGAGCAGCTTCGGCGTATGATGCAAGGTTTGGTCAAGAGCCTGAATGAGTACCAGGCGCAATACCCCTTGGCCAAAGATCGAAAGACGGCACTGCGTCCGAAAATGCCAAAATGATCAAGAGGTTGTTTGTCGCCACGATCGATCTGGGGAACAAACGGCCGCGGGCATGGATGAGGACTGGTGCCTGCTGACTTCTTCGACGATTTGCCGAGCCAATGCCAGCGACTCTTTCCAGTCGGCTTCCGTCATCCTGACCGGAGCGAACTTGGCAAGATCGCAGCGTTCGAGGAAATTCCGCAACAACTCCCGGTGCTGACCGTTCAACAGGGATTCCTCGGCCAAGGTCTGCAAAAACTCTGGGGTTGTTTGTCTGCTGACCTGAACCCGCAGTTGGATTTCCAAAAACTGACGAACGACATCCGATATTAGCGTGTACAATTGCTCCGATATTTGTTGGGGTTCGTATTGAAGACGTTCGAGGCGATCCAGCTCGGCCAAAGCCCAGCGATCTGGTGGCAATGACGGTGACTTTTTCTGATACCGGCGAATCGCTTTCTTCCCAAACCAAAAAAGAACGCACGCCAAAAGGCAGCCTCCGATACCGGCCCAGAACAACCACCAATGAGAAGGAGGGGCAGGCGGTACCGTCTCGATCGCAGTTATGTCGCGCAATTCGCTCAGATCGACCGGCGAACCGGCACCTTCACCGTCTTGGGCAACCAACCTGACCCATCGCGACAAGCCATCCCAGCAGCTAAGCAGACGCAGGAACATGTACGGTTTCATTTTACGGAAGCAAACGCGGCAAATGAGCATTTGCTTTGGAGAACATGTAGGGCCTCACCTTCAGGTTTACCCAGTTTGACAGCAATCAGAAGTCCTTCGGAAGCTGCACAGGTTGTAGCGTTGCGGCGGAGCAGGGTCGGCTTGCAGCTTTCGGAAAACGGTGAAGATATGGCATCGGCAAAGACGAACCAAATACTGTTTCGCGAAGTCCTGCGCCTGCGGGAGCAATTCTTAAGCCGGCTCCGGAGCGCAGCACGTTCCACCCGAACGCGATTCTTCGAGGACCCAACAGGAACTTCTAAAGAAAGGGAAGGATACCATGCGTCGGCTATGGACAATGTTTGTAGCGCTGGGATTGCTGAGTGCAGTGCTGGGCTGCCGGCACACAGCAGGGGTCTGTGATTGTGGCGACAGCTGTCATTCCTGCGGTTACCACCCTGGCGGGATTATCACACCCGAGCCTCTGCCGGTCATGCCGAAAGTGAAAAACGGAGACGGCAAGCCGAAGGAAATTCAGTTCGAAAAAGAGTTGCCGCTCGGAAACGGCACGTAATTTCTCGAGGCGCGAGGAACCCCGGCCCGAAGCCGGGGTTTTGTTTTGCGCATCGTTTTCACATGGCCGACAGGCGCCGACTGCCCTAGTTCAATCCTGGGAGACGTTTCCCAGCAAGAGCAGGAGCGACGTTTATGCCGCTGAAGAAACATTGTCTGTTGGTCGTAGATGATGAGCCTGACGTCTGTGATTCCATTCACGACTTGCTGCGGCGCGAATTTACCGTGCTGAAAGCATCCAGCGCCGAGGAAGGAACCAGGCTCATGCAGGAAAACGAGGTGCACATCATCCTGACCGATCAGCGTATGCCGCGAATGAGCGGCGTGGAGCTTTTAAGCAACGTGCGGGCAAAACATCCCAAAGCCATCCGCATGCTGTTTACAGGCTATGCTGACATGGAGGCAGTGATTGCAGCGATCAATCAGGGGCACATTTACCAATTTCTGCGCAAGCCGTGGCAACCCGATGAGTTGGTAGCGGCAATCAAAGAGGCTGCAGCAGAATACGATCGGCTCGTTGCCGAGGCGGAAGAAAAAGATCGTTTGTGCGCGATCATTTGCGACTTGCAAAAGCGTGTCGCGTCATTGGAGGAGGAGGTTCGGCGCCTGCGCGGTTCCAACGTCGGGGGATCAGCACCATGAAACCGGGAAGCGAAGCGGAACGACTGACAATCTATATCGGCGAAGAGGCGAAACTGGGACATCGGCCGATGTATGAAGTCATCGTGGAAGAGGCCCGCAATCGTGGCCTGGCTGGGGCGACGGCCATGCGCTGCACGATGGGATTCGGCAGCCATCACCGGATTCATACCGCCAAAATCCTCCGCCTTTCCGAAGACCTGCCGGTCGTGATTGAAATCATTGACGAGCCGGACCAGATTCGAAGCTTTCTGGAATACGTGCAGAGTCATGTGACGAAAGGCCTGGTAACGCTGGAGAAAGTACGCATCGTCGGCGGTGGCATCGGCGAATAGGTCCGGCACATCAAGCCAACAGCCCTTTGACGATGCGTCCGCGGCTAATTGGCACCGGCCGATTTTGCGTATCACGAATTTCGGTATGCGGCGAATGGCCGAGCAAGTGAAAGACGGTGGCCGTCAGGTCTTCCGGATTCACGACGCCATCTTTCGGCTCAGCGCCGAGCTTGTCTGAGGCACCGTAAACTGAACCGGCGCGAACGCCTGCACCGGCCAAGGCGACCGAGAAGACTCTCCCCCAATGGTCTCGACCGCCCCGGCCATTGATTTTGGGGCTCCGCCCGAATTCCCCCATCCAAACCACAAGTGTTTCGTCCAGTAAGCCCCGGTCCGCTAAGTCTTCCAGGAGCGTTGAATACACCTGGTCCATAAGCGGCATAAGATGATTCTTCAGGGCTTCAGCGTTCTTGCTATGGGTATCCCAATGTCCGTTGTTGGGAGCGCCTGGAAGACGGGTCCAGTTGACTTGCACCAGCGACACACCCGCTTCGAGTAGTCGTCGGGCCAGCAGCACGCTTTGGCCGAATTTCGTGCGCGTGTAGCGATCGCGTAATGCCGGCGGCTCCCGATCGATAGCAAAGGCACGCCGACATTGAGGAGACCGCAGCAGGTCAAGCACTTGTCGGCTGTGGATATCGTACCGTTCGATCGCGGGACTCTGTTGTAACTTGTCGAGTTGGCTGTTCAGCTGTTGCAACAGCTCATAGCGCTGGCGAAAACGTCCGGGGGTGACTTCGGCGGGCAGTTGCAGTTCCTTGACATTGAAGCGAGGTGACGATGGATCGCAGGTTAAAAGCCAAGGGTCCGCTGACCTTCCCAGCCAACCCGCGTCCTGACCCGGCCATTTTGGCGTGGAATCGTTATGCAAAACTTCCGGCAACATGATCGAGGAAGGCAGAGCGGAACCACGACGAAGATGGCGGATGACGGCAGCCAGGCAGGGATGATCGTTCGGTGCGCCAGGGAGGGCATTTTCGACGTTCATGGGCTGGTGTGGCACGCCCGTGCACATGTAATAGCCGCTTGCCGTATGGGCGTTGTCCCGCGTGCGCATGGCACGAACAATACACAGATGGTGAGCGAGGCGGGCCGTCTTTGGCATCCATTCGCCGACCTGGATGCCCGGCACACTCGTCGCGATGGGCCTGGCCTCGCCCCGTACTTCCGAAGGAGCGTTCGGCTTCGGATCCCACGTTTCGTGTTGCGGAGGACCGCCCAAGAAAAAGAGCACGATGCACTTCTTGAACGTCTTGGGCTTGTCAGTTAGTGCGACCGACCATTGCGGCACCATCGACAGGCCGAATATGCCCAGGCCGCCAAGATGGAGCCATTCCCGCCGGGTCAAGCCGTCGCAAAGGGGGGTGTTGCTGTCGTGAACCGTAATCATGTTTTCACTCCGGTTCGAAACCCTCTGCCGAATGCTAACCGTGCTTCGATCCTACCATCCCGGCTGCCTTCTGGCTAGTATTATTGTCATACAAAACTCGGTTGCGTGCTCAGCCGGTTGAGGCTGCCGGCAGCTCTTTGATTCGGCCAGGCGACGTCGGGTAAATTGGCCGTCAGCCGATGCAGCGTTCATACAACATTCTTAAATCGTTTCACAATTTTGCTCAGGGGTTCGCCATGCCGACTCCGCGAACGTTGGCTGATTTGGACGCGCCGCAACTGGTGATCGATCTGGATGTGGTTGATGCCAACTTGCAAAGAATGTTCGGGGCGTTTCAAAATCGCGAGGTGGACGTTCGCGTTCACTTCAAATCGCTGAAATGCGCCGGTCTGGCCCGGTATATTGCCTGCCACGGCGGCGACAAGTTTTTATGCGCCAAGCTCAATGAGGCTGAAGTTCTCGCCGATGCCGGTCTAACCGATATTTTTATCGCCAATCAAATTGTCGGCCCGATCAAGCTGAGGCGGCTGGCGGAATTGGCCAGACGTGCTGATGTTCGCGTTTGTGTGGACGACGCGGATAATGTTCGAGAAATGTCGCGCGCAGCGACCGAGGCTGGAGCGACGATCGGGGTTTTGGTCGAAGTAAACATTGGCATGAATCGCTGCGGCGTCGAACCCGGCGAACCGGCTTTGGAACTTGCCCGCCTGGTTCGATCGCTGCCAGGGTTGCGCTTTGACGGCTTGCAGGGTTATGATGGCCATTTGCAATTGGTTGCCGACGCAGACGAACGAAAACGCAAGTGCCATCAGTCGCTGGAAAAACTCATCGCCACACGTCGTTTGATAGAAAAAGCGGGTATTCCCGTGAAGGTTGTGACTGGCGCGGGAACCGGAACGTGGGAATTCGTAGGTTTTTATGATGGAATAACGGAAATTCAGCCAGGGTCTTTCGTGCTGATGGATAGCATTTATCACCAGGTTCGCCCCGAGTTTGCTTGTGCTTTGTCGATCATGGCGGCAGTGATCAGCAAGGCACCTGGCCGTTACGTGCTCGATGCCGGCAGCAAAGCGATCTCGAAAGACTTCGGCAGTCCTGCGATTCTCGGTCGGCCGCACGACAAAGTTGCCCGTTTGGCGGAAGAACATACCGTCGTTGAAAGCGACCGAATCGACCTGCGCATCGGCGACCGCGTGCGTGTCATCCCGGCGCACTGCTGCGCAACGATGAACCTGCACCGAAACTGCGTGGCCGTGCGCCAAGAGCAAGTCGAAGCCATCTGGCCCATCGAGGCCAGCGGCCGTTATGACTGAAGAAACTGGAAAGAACGGCTTCGTTGCTCGCCTTACTGCCAACGCTTGAAGTCGTCGAGAACTTTTAAGACATCGTTGCGGCGTTTTTCAAAAACGCCGAAGAATGCCAGGATGGCGGCCCCCAGGGCAATGCCGAACGCGTAGAGAATCCACGTCTGCTGCTGGTCGATGCCCGCATGCCAGATGATGCTGAAAACGACTAGAAAGAGGAAAGTCGTTCCGAGAACGAGAAAGGCTCGGATGCGGACCATCATGCCTGTCAAGATGCCCACCACGGACAAGAGTGCCAGCACTATTGGCAGTGTCCACGAATTGCCGATGCCGGCAAGGAACATGTCCGCCGACGACGACAAATAAATCGTCAACAGCGCCAGATAGCGGATCCAGTTGGCTTGCGACGGGGACAGCCGGTCACGATTAAAATGACCAGCGGCCAAAGCGACCAATGCCGGTGGAATCAGCCAAATCTGGGGATGTTTCCAGAAGTGGACGTCGAGATGATGCAGCCAGACCCACAAGCCGATGTTGGCGGCAATCGCTGCTGTGATGGCAAAGGCGAATGACCGTTTGCGAACAGCCAGCAGGCCGTACAACAGCCCCGCAGTAAACCACAGGCTTCCGTACAGGGTGCCTGGTAGAACGCAAAATGCCAGCACCGGCAGCATCGGCAGGACGATCCCTGTTCTTTCCAAAGGCTCGGCGAGAACATTAAGGTTGCGACGGTTAAAGGCTTCGCTCAAACCGACGCCGACAAACGCAATGGCCATGACCATGAAGGGCCAATAGCGAAGGAAAACGCCGTGCCGAAACAGCTCTGGCTGGGTGATCCGAATGTGCAAAAACAGCACCAGAACCAGCAACTCCGCTACGTACACGTAAAGCGTTCGCCGATGCGGTGGCAAGTTCAGGAAATCTTGACCAGGTCGGAGAGCATTGCGAATGCAGCAAACAATGACGACGAGCAGGCTGATCGCCACCATGATGACGGCTAACCAGTGCATCGGTTCCTCTATTGCGGCAGGCACCGATAGTCCTGTCGCCACGGCGTATGTGTTGATCGTCGCCAACCGTTGCAGAATCCAGTGTGGAAGCTGATAAAGCCAGGCTTCCTGAACCAGAACGTCTGCCAACACCAAAACCGCCAGCGTTGCTAGCGTTGGGGCAAGCTTCAAACCGGCTTTAGTCCATGCGCCTTCACCAGGCAAAACCCGGGGCAAGACGAGCGTGCAAAGGGCTGTTCCAGGGAAGAGAACCGCCAGCAGCCATACAGATCGATGTAACCACAACCAAACAAGACTGTGGTCCGCCGGCAACAGCAGCGCCCAGCCGAGATTGACCGCTGTCAGAAGGACGAGAGCCATCGTTATCTGGCGAAAACAGCCTTGCCAAGTGACGGCAACCGGCCTTTTTAGCCTGTCGGCCCAGTGGGCCAGCAATACGCCCGAAGCAATCAAAGGAACCAGTACGCCCGCACCTGCCAAACGTCGGGAATGTTCAGCAAATCCGATGCTCATCCACACACTCAAGCTCGCTACCACGAGCATCAGTGTCATTTGTGCCGTTTCGAACCAACTTCGTTCGTATTGCCGAACGGGCAAACGCCATCGTTGAAGCAGTTCTTGCCGGACCTGGAACCAACCAGCGACGCCTGCGGTTACCAAGACGAACAGCGATATCCCTAGCGCTGACCACCAGCCAAAATCAGCGGGAGTCATGCCACGAGAGAGGATAGAAATGAGAATCGCAAGAAGACCGGTGCTGTAGAGAGCCGGTAAACCGAATCGAGCGCCCGGGTGCCAGAGTCGGACGATGAAAACAATCAGGGTCATCATCAGGCCAGTCCAAGAGGCAATCGAGATGGGAAACGGAAAACCTGCCGTTTGGACGATAACGCCGGTCAGGGTCAGGACCGACAACAACGAGATGGCCGCCGCCGCAAAGCATCGGGAACCCCATGCTTCGACCGATTGCAGCTTCTGCCAGTGCGAGGTCGACCAATTCGAGATCGCCAGGCTGATGCCGGCCAGTGTCCACAACAGGGATGCCAGCCCGCAGCAGGCGATCTGGACCCCCATCAACATTTCCCAGGTAGTCCATCCTTTGCCGATCCAGAACATCGAGCCAGCGGCATTCAAGAGAATACCACTTGCGATGACGTGGCTACGCTTTGGTGACCAGACGGCGAGTGCTGCGATGATGCCGGCTGTGAAGACTGTGATCGCTGTTGAGAACCAAGGCCGCCACGGATCCGCCCAAGCCGCTCGAAACGCGAGCACGGCGACGAGCGAGGCAATGCAAAATGCCCAGCGAACAAACGAGGCTTCTTCCCAGAAGGAAGAGGAGGTGGTCTCCCTCACGCTGGCTAGCGCCCAGCCTTCTAATTCCATTTGTGCGACGCGAGCCATTTGCCAGCCGACCACGAGAACGGCCAGAGCGGTCAAAGCCCACTCGGTAACAAGCACGTGATAGGACAACCAGTTTCCTGTATCGAGAGAACTTAGTCGGCACGCACAGAGCACGCCAACGCCCAAACCGAAGAGTGATAGCAGACTCATCGGCAACGACGATCGTCTCGGGTCGAAACAGCTCTTGTCTTTGCGGAAAAGAGCACGCAGGCTGCGTTCGTCGATTTGATGGGCATACCAACCGGTCGCTATCACGATCAACAGAAAAGCCAACCAGCCTGGGTTGCTCCCCGCAATGGCAATGGCGGATGGCATAGGCCGTCCCGGCGACATGAGAAGGTGACACAGCGGAATCGCTATCAAGACGATGGTATAGAAGAGCGACAACCCGATATGCAGTGCCAGTAGAGGCGCGCGTCGAAAACTCAACTCGGCGTAGCCATAGAGACGGTGCCGAATCCCCAACCATATCATGGCGGTCACCGCTGAGGTGCTGATGTTGCTATAGATGAGCACGACCCACCAATCGATGAATGGTATCAACTTTCGGGCTTCCCACAGCAACATCGAAACAGCGAGGTTGGTACCGAGGCACGCGCAAAATGCCCAGCCCTCTCGACGCTGCCATACGGCTAGCGCCGCGGAGGCCGGGAAAGCAAGAGCGGTTGCCATCCCCGCCCAAAGCTGGTCGTTGTGGAAAAACGCCGCCTTGACGGCCAGCACGGTTGTTATGACCGTCGCCAACCGAACCCAAAAGACGGTGGCGTCTATCCACTGCGAGGCTAATCTCAAGCCGATTCGGTCCCGGCAATAGGACATCCCCCAGGCACATCCAACCCAAACCAGCGGACACAATGACCAGCCAGACAACCACATGCGATAGGCCCATTCCGGAACGATGCGCGTCATCGTGCAGGAGGCCAGACCAAAAAAGGCAACAGCTATCAGACCAAGAACATGCGGGCGCAAACCATGCCGTTGGTCCACGACAAGGAACGCGATTCCTGCCGCGGAGGTGATGAGGGCGAACCAACTCCATGCAGATCCAGCTTCAACTGTCCATGGGTACGGATCGTTCGGTGACGCCAGCGACAGCAGAGTCAACGCGATGCTAAGGAGGAAAGTCAAGCCGGCAGCCGCGATGCCAAAGTTGAGCCGCAAATAAATCCCTTCTTTGTCGAAACGCGGACGAACGCTCAGCCATATCAGGCCAATGACGGATAACGTCAACACGCTGAGTTGGATGAGCTGAACGCGCAGGGGAACTTCGGCGGCTGACGGTAGCACCGCCTGGTCGCCGAGAACATGCAGGGCATGAGCCATGAGAACGACCGCCGTTGTCAAAACACCAGCGGCGAAAATGTAGCTCGACTTTCGTTCGAAGAAGGCGTGGCCAATCAAGGCGGCTGCTGCCAAAAGCAGCGGCACCGCCAATAGAACAGTTGATTGGAAACGAGAGAAAAAGCCATGAACTGGTTCGAACGGTTTGATTCCCCAAAAAGGGAGAACGGCGGCGGTGACGGAGATCGCTACCAGCGGTATCAGCGTGGTCGAAAAAACGAGCCGTCGGGGAGATCGGATCGCTTTTCTGTCGAGTTCTACCATCCGCAGCAGCTTACCGAGCTTGACCAAGTGCTGTCGGAACCAGATGAGCGTCGAGCCGGCCACAAAGATTGCCGCCAGCCCCCATCGCAAAACATGGGCCGACGCTGGCTGAGGCAGGTCCCAGCCAGCGGCCATCAGGGGAAGAATCAAACCTAGTATGGCCAGTCCGTAGCCAGCAAAATAGCATCTGCGCTCCCACAACCCGCACAGGAACGAAGCGGCAAGCACGCCGTGCAACAGCCACACTCGGTAATCAAACAGGTGTAGCCAGCTGACACCAAAAACTGACGAAAAATGCTGAGGTGAAAGCCACTCGCTGGACAGAATCGGTATGCCGCCGGCGACTGTTAAAGTTGCCAGCGCTATCGTCAGCCCCTCGAGGACGATACGGTCCCATGCTGGCCAGTGCGATTCCAGCCAACTGGAGTGCTTGCGGAGCGACTGCAAAACGACGCGCCCAACTGAACAGAGCAAACCGTACGTCCCAAGAGCGATGCCATAGACGTACAGTGCTCGCGGATCGAAGAAGCGGGCGATCTTTCCCGTTTGCTGAATAAACCAGTCGGCACTGGCAAGGTAGGTTGTCCCTGCGATGACCGAGGTGCTGATGAAGAAAACATTGGCCCAACGCAGTCTCGATCGGCTTCGGTCGATGACGGAGGTAAGCACGAACAAGATGCCGACTGCTGCGCCTGCGACCAGATGCGGACGGTCCCACGCCAACTTGGGCCAGCCACTCCACAGGGTTAATGCGACAACAAAGGGAACGATCGCTTCAGCGGAACGGGCCAACGGTTCACGGTAGAAGAAAAGATGATGCTGTCTGAGCGACAGAGCAGCGAGGCTGAATAACAAGCCCTCGATGGCGAGGACCGCGCTCCAGACCGCGATGCTGTCCGGAAGGATGGCTCGCAGCCACCACAAAGTCGCCGCCACGAGCGAAGCCAGGGAGCATGCAGTAACGAACGGTCTTCGCCAGCGGACGTTGAAGACCAAACCACCAATGGCGTACAGACCGAAAACAAGACCTGGCTTGAGAGCCGCCAACGGAGCGGAAAGGTTGGTCACCGGAACCGAACAGCCCAGGCCAATGAGGGCTGTCGCGCCGCATCCCAAACCATAGTAGGCGGCATGTTCGCGAAGTTTGAGTCGGCACAGTATTTCAGACACCGCTCCCAAGGCCAAAACCAAGGCGAGCCAGGCGATGTCCGTCGGTCCGAAAATTTCTTGCTGCATGAATTTGATACTGGCTGCCTCGGGGGCAAGCTGACTTGCTCCCAACCACCAGCCAGTGATGAAACACGCCAAGGCGAAGGCGTGAGCAACAGGAATCTGGAGCGAGAAGGCGAGAATCGTCAGGACGGCAAAGTCAAAAACCCCAACGGCCAGTGCCAGCTTGGGATACCACCAGGCTAGCGGAATCGCGGCCAACAGAATGACGGCACCCGCAAGCCCTACAGCCGTGCCCGCCGTGCGTTTCGCGGCTTCCTCTTTCCGATCAGCCAAAAAGCCGTGCACCCGGAAACCGCCGCTGAGCACCGGCAAAGCGCATAGCGCTACTGGAAAAGCCAAGGCTGCTCGGACAACCTCGACATCTCCGCCAAAATTCGCGTACCAGGTAACGATCAAAGCAAAGGACGTGGCGACTGCGAACAACGATACTCCCAGAAAAACGAAGACGCCAGAAGCCAGTTCGGTGGCATCCGCGCTCTTCCGATAGTTCGTCCATAGCCAGGATAGGCTTCCTGCCAGGAAAAAGGCCACCGGCAAACAAGCTATACAACCAATACGCCATGCGTCCGCTTCACCGAGGGAAAACAACCGCGGCAGCAACAGCTGCGATGCCGACGCACCCAACACTGAAAATGGTAGCCAGTTTCTACCGCCACGCACCAACACGTCAGCAGTAACACGCAGCAAAACGGCAAACACGCCAATCGCGCAGACCTCCAGCGCGATTTGACCAGGATGCGTCGATTCCTTTGTTTGGGCTGCAATGGCAAGAAAATTCAATGGCACTAACAAAGTCGCGATGATGAGCAAACCACGGCTAGTCGACTCGAGTTTCCAATGGTGCAGCGTATAAAGACCTGCACCGAAGAGCATGCTGGTGATACCAACGAAGATACCGAACTGATAAACGGGATTCTGTTCGAGCTTCGACCACAAACTGATAACCAGCGCGATGGAACAACCAACGATGAGCAGACCGCCGGCAAGCTCCCCCCAAAGGATATTGCTTTTTTCCATGAATGCTGCCAAGAGTTCGCTGAGGGAACGCCTCGGCGCCGCCGGTGCCGTGGCGATGACGGCGGCCTTCGCATTGGCAGCGGGTTCGGAGGGGACTTGGAGAACAGGCGAGCGAGGCTGCGAAGATGCTAAAGAAGCCAGCGCCTTCGCGGCTTCTTTTCGGGCGTACTCAGGCGTACTTTCGCTCAAAGCTCGACTGAAAAACCAGCGGGCGTCGCCGAGGGCCTCAGCCTGCACGGCAAAACGCCCAGCCTCGAGTGCGATGTCGCCCCGCAACACGCTATCCGATTCCGAAGCCAACACCCGCCGATAGGCACATAGCGCTGCCGCCGGCATCCCGACCAGCCGCAGCAGTCGAGCCAATTGCAATTGGCTCGGCGGAGACAGCTTTTGCAGCTCATCGGTCGATAACCGTTCGTAAAGCGAAACGATCGCTTGCCGCTCGCGTGCCGGAAGGTCGACAACATGAACGATTTGCCCCAGGCGACGATCGAGAAGACGCCAGGCAGGTTCCGCTTCCGTAGCTGGTCCACCGGACGACTCGACAGCGGTAACCGGCGATGAGACGGGAACGACTGTCGGAATATCTTCGCTTGCTCGTTGTGCCGAGAAAACCGGCTGCCGCCGCAGTAATTGATCCTGTTCGAGGCGAATCTGCTTCAAGATTCCTGCCACAGCATCGTGGTCGATGCGATTCTCTCTCAGGTATCGGCTCAGCAGACGTTCGCTGGCGGCCAAATCCCGTATTTTTTGCGCCAGGGCACTTTCGCCATCCAGGCCACAACCAGGACAAACCCTCCTCGTCGGTCGGTACGACGATCGGCAGCGCGGACAGCGCTGCATTGGGTGCGAATAGCCGAAAACCGCACCAACCACCCGGCTCAATAGCACCCAGATACCGTGCCCGACAAGGGTGATCAACGTTAAGACAAAAAAGATCAGCAAGTAAGGAAAGACATCGTAGAACATGGCATTGGCCCACTATGGCCGACCGGTCGGGCTTTAGGTCAGCTACTCTACCTTAATCCGGCACTTGGCTCAATGCGGGGTTGCACCGGCAGACTCCTTGACCGATGCCGTTTTTCACCGCTAGCCTAATAGGGCACCATTGGCCAGAGGGAATCACGGGGGAAGCTTGTTGTGTCCTGGCAAAAGATTCGCGGGCATGACCGCGTCGTTTCGGTGTTTCAACACGTTTTCCGCAGCGGACGGCTGGCCCACGCCTATTTGTTTCTGGGGCCAGAGGGAATCGGCAAACGTCTTTTTGCTCGGGAGCTTGCCAAAGCATTGTTATGCGAACAACGGCAGCCGGAGATACTTGAGGCATGCGACCGGTGCTCGGCATGCCAATTGGTTGACGCCGAAACCCACCCCGATTTCATTGAGACAGGTCCGCCGGAAGGCAGTATGGAAATTCCCATCGACGCGATTCGTGCATTGTGCCACAGTTTTTCACTGAAGTCGGCCCGGGGCCAGGGGAAAGTCGCGGTCATTGACCATAGCGACGAGTTGAACGAAGAAGCAGGCAATTGTTTCCTCAAAACGCTCGAAGAACCACCGCCGAAGTCGCTTCTTCTGCTGGTTGGCACGACGCCGGACAGACAGTTGCCAACTCTGGTATCCCGTTGCCAACTCATCCGCTTCGCTCCGCTTGCCAACGGCTTGCTCGCCGATCTCCTTCGCGAGCACGGCGTTGACGACAGACTGATTGATCGTCTTATACAGCAAAGCGAAGGTAGTCTGGGACAAGCGCTCGCGCTGGCCGATCCGGCGTTGTGGGAATTTCGACAAAAACTGGTAACCGGGTTAAAGCAACAACGTCCTGATAAAGTCGCGCTGGCCAAAGATTGGATGCTATTCGTCGAAGAAGCCGGAAAGGAGTCGGCGTCGCAACGCCGATGTTCGAAAAAGATCATCCGTTTGCTAGTCGATCATTTTCGGGATGAGCTGCATGCAGTCTGTCGAACCGCTGAACAGGACGAGCCATATGATAACCACGCCGCTCGAGAAGAACGCATTCTGGCGATGATCGATCGCTTGTTGGAAGCCGATCACCAAATCGATCGCCGAGTCCAGCTGGTATTGCTTGTCGAAGCCCTGGTCAATGATCTGGTCGACCTCCGATTGGCGAACGCAGTGACCTCGTGATGCGTCAAAGGGTAGTGCTCGAAAAAGGACACCGACCGAATTTGCCGACTCTGGCGATGTTGCCGGTCGCAGCGACAGGAGATTGGCTTGTCCATCCTGCTTGCGTTGTTCTTAACACAAGGTCGGCACGATAAAGCCGATAGTGGCTGTCGGAAAAGGTCATCTGGTTGCTCCCGGTGGTATAGAATAGTAGTGCGGGGGTAGAGATTCCGCGGAAGCGGGGCAATCAGGGGCGACATTTCCGTCTGATGGAGGAGACCGCATGCCGAGCGATCGAAACCCCGGTCACGCCCTTTTGGCGGACGCACAGATTCGAAGTGGAAAGGAGTCGTTGCCCGCCGACTTGTGCCTGCGCATCCATCGCCTCATGGTTCGCAGCAGGGCCATGGAAGAGCGCATGATCAAAATGAGCAAGTCGGGAGAAGGCTATTTCTGGATCGGTGGTCCAGGCGAAGAGGCATTCAACACCTGCCTGGGTTTGCAAGTCAAAAAAGGGGAAGGCCCCGCTTACGATTACCTTCATTTCCATTATCGAAATAGTGCTGCCATGATCGCCATGGGGATGCCCATGATCGAAGGCATTCGGCAAATGGCGATGACCGTGACCGACACCCACTCATTGGGACGCAATTTCGCCGGTCACTACGCAAAAAAGGAATGGAACGTTGTCCCAGTCACTTCCGTTATCGAAGTGCAATACGTGATGGCGCCGGGTACAGCACATGTGCAAAAGCGCTACGGCGGAGACGGCATTACGATTGTCTGTGGCGGCGACGCGGGCACGGCGGAAGGAGACTTCGCCTCATGCCTGATTTGGAGTTCGCGACCAGGTCATGAGCTTCCCGTTCTCATCGTTATCGAAAACAACCGCTGGGGAATCTCGACGCCCGCCGAATCGGTGCACGCTGAAAAACACATCATCGATCGCGGAAAAGCGTTCGGCATCGAGGGGGAGGTCGTTGACGGCAACGACCCGATCGCGAGCTGGCACGCCATTCGCCGAGCCATGGAATATTGCCGCACCAAGAGACGGCCTTTCATGCTCGAAGCGATGGTGTCCCGCCTTTACGGTCATTCCTCATCCAGCGGCGCGCTCCGCGTCAAAGACGAGCCTTGCTGCATCGAACTATTCGAAAAGAAACTTCTTGGCGAGGGGGTCATCGACCAGGAGACCATCGACCAGATACACGAACAAGCCCGGGCGGAAGCGGACGAAGCACTGGAACAAGCCATGAACGAACCTCGTCCAACGGCGGCTGACGTTTACCGTTATACTTATGCTCCGAGCAGGGTTGATGCGGTTTATCCAGACGACTACACAGGATTGCCGGAGGCATGAGGGAAAGCACCGGGCACAGCTTCGAAATGGATTCGCGCCGCGGTGCATCGTGAATTTTGTGTTTTGAATTCTGCAATCGATTCATCATGGCTACTTTGGTTCAAGCCGTTCGTATGGCCCTTCACTACGGTGAGGAGCACCTGGGTGTCACCGATATTTTCGGAGAAGATGTCGGTCCGCCTTTAGGGGGAGTCTTTACCGCCACACAAGGTCTGAGGACCGCCTGGAACACGCCGCTCGACGAGCGCGGCATCGTCGGGATGGCCATGGGCATCGCCTATGCGGGCGGCAAGCCGGTGGCGGAAATCCAATTCTGCGATTACGGGTTCAACACGATCGACTTGTTAAAAGTGGCTGGCAACCAGCGCTGGGCCGGTGCCGGTAACTTTGCTATGCCGATCGTTTTGATGACTCCTTCAGGCTCCGGCATTCGCGGCAGCCTCTACCATTCGCATTCTTTTGAAAGCTGGGCCGCACGCCTTGCTGGTTGGAAGATCGTCATGCCCAGCACCCCGCTGGACGCATATGGACTAATGTTGTCGGCCATCGAAGATCCCAATCCCGTAATGGTGCTGTTGCCCAAAGCATTGTTGCGCGTACGCGGCGACAAGTTGATCCCCGGCGAACCCGAAGACGAGCAAACTCTAAAAGAGATGATCGATGCCCCAGTCGGCGATCGCACGCATTGGAAGCCGCGCTGGCCCAAGCTCGAACCCTATTTCATCCCACTCGGTGTGGCCTCGTTGGTTCGTGAAGGTCAGAACGCGACAGTCGTCAGCTACGGGCGGACTCTGCCTTTGTGCGTTCAAGCTGCCGACCAACTCACCGAGGAATTCGGCTACACGTTCGATGTCCTCGACCTGCGCAGCATTTTCCCCTATGACTGGAAGGCCATCAGTCGAAGCATCCTGAAAACCGGGCGCATTTTGATCATCAACGAAGATACCGAAGTAACGAACTTCGGCGAACACCTGCTTCGGCGTGTCATCGACCACCACTTTTATGATTTACTGGTCCGGCCTCGGGCCTTGATGGGAAAACATAATCCCGGCATCGGTCTGAACCAGGAATATGAACGCAATACCGTGCCTCAGCTGCCCCATATCAAACAGGCCATGCGGGAAATCGCCGAGGAGGAAGCGTGATGACATTCAGCAGTCCAAACAGAAACGACGAAGGTTCTTTTTGCGACAACATAAGATGACATCGTAGTTTTCCGGGAAATTGTTTTTGTCGAGCGAGCTATGGATTTCCCACTGCCAGAGTTGGGTGAAGGGGTTTACGAAGCCGAGTTGGTCTCTTGGCTTGTCAAAGTCGGCGACAAGGTCAAGCGCGGGCAGAACCTGATGGAGGTTCTGACCGACAAAGCGACCATGGAGGTACCAGCTCCTTTCGCCGGCACCATCACGGAACTGAAAGCCCAGCCCGGAGACCAGATCAAAGTCGGTCAGGTCGTTTTGTGCTATGCCGCCGATGAAATGAAACCGCTTAGTCCCGGCCGAGTCGAGACGAGCCCGCGTTCGCTGAAGCCATTGGCAGCAGCCCCTTCCAGCCCATCGGCGACCTCGGCCACGCCCTCAGTCACGCCGTCATTCATCAAAGCAGCTCCGTCCGTTCGCCTGATGGCCCGCAAGCTCGGCATCGACTTGACGCAAGTCCGCGGCACGGGACCAGGCGGCAGAATCCTGATCGGCGACTTGACGGCTTACGTCAAAAACTCCAGTCGGAGCCTCGCGGATGGCAATGGCAAGTCCGCTGACAGTTTGCCGAAGCTTGACTTCGGAACCCCAGGCACCCGTATCAAGCTCCAAGGCGTTCGCAAAAAAATCGCCGAGCATATGGTCCTTTCCAAAAAGACCATTCCGCATTATTCCTACATGGATGAATGCGACGTCACCGAGCTTGTTCATCTGCGCGAATCGCTTCGAGGGCCATTCGCCAAGGCGGGAGTCAAGCTGACATATCTGGCTTTTTTTGTCAAAGCCGTTGCTCACGCATTGAAAGAGATTCCGATTGTCAACGCTTCGCTCGACGAACAAGCAGGAGAAATCGTCTTGCACGATCATTACCATGTCGGCATCGCGGTGGCGACCGCCAACGGCTTGTACGTGCCTGTCATTCGCGATGCCGCCGGTAAAACGCTGGCACAAATCGCTCGCGACATCGACCGCCTCAGCAGCGAAGCCCGCGCCAATCGCTGCAAACGCGAAGACCTCACGGGGAGCACCTTCACCATCACTTCCATTGGAAACATCGGCGGTTTGATTTCGACGCCCGTCATCAACCATCCCGAAGTCGGCATCATGGGAATAGGCAAAGTCGTCAAGCGACCCGTCTACGATGCCGGCGGCCAACTCAAACCTGCCGACATCGTCTATCTCTCGTTCTCGTTTGATCACCGTGTCGTTGATGGCGCCGTGGGAGCCGCCTTTGGCAATGCCGTCTTGCGGCGCCTGCGCAATCCGGCAGCCTTGGTAGCCGACGAGTTGTTACGTTGAAACGAGGCGGCTGGCGGGAAAAGATACCGAGATCGAACACTTTTTATTTTGCTTTGGCCATGCCCCACATCATAATGGGGCCTAATATCTTGTGCTGGTTTTTCAACCAGGAACCCAGCTCACTTCGAAGGAAGTTTGCGCGAGAATGCCCATGCCCGTATATACAAAGTGCCAACGCTGTCATCGCCCACTTAGCTTGCCAGAAAAGTTGATTGGCCGATCGATCCAATGTCCGCTGTGCTCCGCAATTTTTCATGCACAAAGAAATGGCGTCTTGACGCAACCGCATCTGGCAGCGGATGGCAAACCGGCAACGGAGCAGGGGCAAGCCCGGGTCTTGCCCTGCGCTTTTTGCCGACGTTCGCTGCAAGTTCCTCCCCATCTTTTCGGCAAGTCGATCCAATGCCCCTATTGCAAAAGGATTTTCGTCGCTAAACAAACAGCGGCGCGGATGACGTCGCAAAGACCCGCGCCACCGCCGACCCAGCTGGCCGGGAAAAAAACCACTGGTTTTCGTTGCCCGCTGCCTGCGCTGCAAACGCTTGATGCGTGTTCCTCGCCAGTTGCTGGGGCAACGAATCAAGTGTCCGCTGTGTCCAGCGATTTTTCGTGTCCGTGCCAAGAAGACGCCGGCAGCGCCTGCCACCCCTCGCCCAACTTCGACGGCGACCAAACCCGCCGCTGGACCGACGACTCCCCGACCTCCGGTTATCAGCCCACCAGCACCAATCAAAACACCGCCAGTGCTGGGCATCGGGATTGGCACGTTCATTATCCCTTGCGGCCGCTGCCAACGGCCCCTGCAACTTCCCCCCTCTGCGGTGGGGAAAGTTGCGAGATGTCCATTATGCACTGGCTTGTTCGTCGCCCAGCCTCCCGTTCCTGGGCCGGTTGCCAGCAGCACAACGGCTCCTCCGCCTTCGCCGCTGCCCGCTCCAGCAGCAACGGCCAAAGCACCAGCGACACCACTTCCCAGTCGGCCAACTATCGGCAAGGCGCCGGCATCGCCGAAAGCGGCAGTATCGCCGAAAGCACCGCCTCCCAAATCGCCGCCGCCCACACCACCGGCTCGACCGTCTGTAGCGCCGGCACCGCAGAAAGTGTCTGCCAAACCAACGGAGGAAAAAATCCAATCGAACGAGCCGACCTTGCCTCCAGGTATCGCGCCGCGCCGTTTGTGTTTTCCCTGTCAGCGGTGCAAACGCGTCTTGCGACTGCCGATCACGGCTCTGGGCCGGATGATTCGCTGTCCCAATTGCAAGCGTTCGTTTCCGGCCAAAATTCGGCCGCGTGTCTTGACGCAATCGCAAGTCATCTTCGCGCCAGAAGTGCTGAATCCTCCTGCCGAAAAACCGGTGCCCGCTGTCGAACCACTTGAAATCGCTCAGCCCGCAGCCGCTGTTGCCGAGGCGGACGCACCCAGCGGGTCGGTGCCGACGCCAGCCGTGTCCCAAGCCGATGGACTCCCCGCCGAGGAGGTCATTGCTGAAGCTCATACCGTCGAACCAGCCAAGGACGGGGCAATGGTTGTTAACGCCGTTGCCGACGACGTATTTCCGTTCGCTGACGAAGACGTTGAGACGAGCGAGAAGACCGGAGAGCAACGTGATGCCGAGCCGGACGAACCATTGCCTGTGCCTACTGAAATCGCTGAGATCGCTTCTCTCGAAGCCGGCGATCAGGCGATGGTTCTCGGGCAAGTCGATACCGTGATCGGCGACGAAGACGGGTCGCAGGCTGTCATCGGTGTCGAGCAAGAAACAGACAAGGACGCAGAATGAAATGGCACAATGGTATCGTGTCTTTAGCACGGCAGAAAACCCGCCTGATCCAGATGACCTCCTTCGCCCCCTGTTGTCGCACTTTCCTCGACTGAAGGCTCGTTTCCTAGGCAGTAGAGAGGCGTGGCTCCGCGGCGAATTCACCGTGCAACCCGATTGTCCAATGATCGAACTCGAACGTTATCTCACCGAAGAGGACGATCTCTCTGCCGATCTACAGAGTTGGGCTGCCTGGCTCGAAACCTGCGAGGACGAGCCTCACAGCGCAGCCTTGATGCAACATGTGATCGCCACTCGGCAACTGTTTACCATTCTCGTTGATGAACCTTACGCCGACATCAATGAGGAATTCGCACGAACCCTGGCGTCTTTGCTTGCTCAGGCGACCAATGGAGTTTTTCAGAGCGACGGCCTCGGCTTCTTCGCTGGTTCGGGCGAGCTCCTCGTACCAGAGTCGCCAGCGCCATGATGCCGGAGCAGACGGACGGCCGCCTCCAAGGTATCATGACGAACGGCAATACGTATCGAACCCTATTAGAACTAGCGGGACGAAGCTATGGCGAATTCGGTTCGGATCGGCCTGGTGCAAATGAGTTGCAGCGCAGATGTCGCCGCAAACATGGGCAAGGCTGCCGAACGCATTCGCCAGGCGGCAGCTTCCGGAGCGCAAATCATTTGCTTGCAGGAATTGTTCCGCTCGCCTTATTTTTGTCAGACAGAAGACCCCGCCTGCTTCGATTTGGCCGAGCCGATACCCGGCCCGACAACCGATCTGTTATGTCAATTAGCCAGGGAAACCGAAACGGTAGTGATCGCCTCTTTGTTCGAACGCCGGGCGCCTGGCCTCTATCACAACACGGCAGCAGTGATGGACGCCGACGGTTCGCTGTTGGGCATTTACCGCAAGATGCATATTCCCGATGATCCGCTTTATTACGAGAAATATTACTTCACACCGGGAGACACTGGGTTTCGCGCCTTTGGCACTCGGTATGCCCGCATCGGAGTGCTGGTTTGCTGGGACCAGTGGTTTCCCGAAGGTGCCCGGCTGACGGCATTGCATGGAGCGGACATTCTTTTCTATCCGACGGCCATCGGCTGGCACCCAAAGGAAAAAGAACGTTTTGGAAAAGCCCAGCACGAAGCATGGGAACTGATGCAGCGATCGCACGCAGTGGCCAACGGCGTGTATGTGGCCGCCGTCAACCGGGTCGGCTTTGAAGGCCAACCTCAAAGCGGCCTGGAATTCTGGGGAGCCTCCTTCGTTGCCGACCCCTTCGGCGTCGTCTTGCAACGTGCCAGCCATGACAAAGAAGAAATCGTCCTGGCGGACTGCGATCTCGAGCATCTGGAAAACGTCCGCCGCCATTGGCCCTTTCTCCGCGACCGCCGAATCGATGTCTATCACGATTTGACCCGACGCTTCATCGATGAACCAGACGATCCGCGCTGGCAAGGCGGCTGACTTTGGCGTACAACAAAGCAGAATCCACGACACCACGTGTTTCGTTCGACGAGGAATGTACCGTGAATCGACGCGAGTTTTTGACCACTGGCACGGCATTGGCAGCAACTGCAGGTTATGCTTCGGACAGCGAGGACAAAAACACCAGGCCCCGGCGCTTCAAGTTGGCGTATGCACCGCATTTTGGCATGTTTCGGCATAGCGCCGGACCGGACCTGGCCGACCAACTCAAATTCGCCGCCGACCAGGGGTTCACCGCCTGGGAAGACAACCAGATGAAACGCCGTCCGGTCGCCGATCAGAACAAGATCGCCAAGACGATGGCCAAACTCAACATGCGCATGGGTGTTATCGTCGCATACGCCACTTTCAAGGATGTCACCTTTGCCGGCGACGACAAGGCTGCCCGCGACGCCGTCGTCAAGGAAATCAAGCAGGCGATCGACGTCGCGAAAAGGGTCAACGCCACCTGGATGACGGTCGTGCCTGGGCTTTACGACCGCAAGCTCGCCTGGGATTACCAAACCGCGAATTGTATCGACCTGCTGAAACGCTGTGCTGAACTGCTTGAAAAAGAAAAACTCGTCATGGTGCTCGAGCCTCTCAACCACCGCACCAATCATCCCGGCGTCTTTTTATACGGTTCGCCCCAGGCTTATCTGATCTGCAAAGCGGTCGGCAGTCCGTCGTGCAAAATCCTTTTCGACATCTACCATCAACAAATCACGGAAGGCAATCTTATCCCCAATATCGACCGCTGCTGGAGCGAAATCGCCTATTTCCAAATCGGCGATAACCCCGGACGCAAAGAACCAGGCACCGGCGAAATCAATTACCAAAACATCTTCAAGCATATTCATGGCCGAGGCTACCAGGGAATCCTGGGCATGGAGCACGGTAACAGTAAACCCGGAATCGAAGGGGAAAAGGCCGTTATCGACGCCTACATCGAGGCGGACAACTTCTGAAAACCCCTTTCCTTGCCTGCCCAAAATGACGGCGAGCCGACGAGAAAGCGGTTGGTTTCCTTCCTCGTTGCCTTTGGATCGAACTTTGTGGTAACTTTTGAATTGTGGTTTCTTGTTTTTGATTTGCAACGAGTGCTCGCATGAATCATTGCATTTGCCGGTTTCTAGTCGCTGCCACGATTGCCGTTGTCTCGTTCGGCTGCGGTGAACGCAAAGTGCCGACAATCGTTAAGACCCAAAAACCGGAGCCCAAGAAAACTGAAATGAGGCCGCAGGAAGTTTTTGTCGGCGGTCGCTCGACTGCCGTTGGCCTGTCTGGAGGCATTCATACGCCGCTCGCCAATCCCTGGTCCGACCTGGTCCTGACATCCTCGCGTGCTATTCGCTATTACAACATGAAGTGGATACCGGCGGGTACGTTCTGGATGGGTGCGAGTCAGGATGAGCCGTTTCCTCATTCGCGCCCCGTCCACAAGGTTGAATTGGACGGATTCTGGATCGACCAATTCGAAGTGACCAACGCCGAGTTCGCCCGTTTCGTGGAAGCGACCGGCTATAAGACGGTTGCAGAACGAGCTCCCGATCCGAAGCAATACCCGAACGCGGACAAGTCGCTGTTGGTGCCGTTTTCCTTTGTCTTTGCACCCCACAAGCCAGGCCGAGAAGTGCCGAACCAGCCATGGTTCCGCGTCGTCGAGGGTGCCAGCTGGAGGCATCCCGAAGGGCCGGGTAGCGATCTATCGGGTCGCATGAATCATCCAGTAGTGCATATTTGTTGGTATGATGCCGTCGCGTATTGCAAGTGGGCAGGCAAACGCTTGCCGACCGAAGCGGAATGGGAATATGCAGCGCGCGGCGGCCTGAACAGAAAACGCTACTGCTGGGGCAACGACTTGATGCCGGATGGGAAATGGCAGGCCAATATCTGGCAAGGCAAGTTTCCGGACGAAAACCTGAAAGCCGACGGCTACGAAAGGACAGCGCCGGTCGGTACCTTTCCTCCCAACGGTTATGGGCTTTACGACATGTCAGGCAATGTCTGGGAATGGACCGCCGACTGGTTTCATCCCAACTATTTTCTCGTCAGTCCGGTGCGCAACCCGCAAGGTCCGAAAAAGAGCTACGATCCCAACGAACCGGGAGTGCCCAAACGGGTGCAGAAGGGCGGATCTTTTTTGTGCAGCGACAATTACTGCATCAATTACATGGTTGCTGGCAGGCATCCCGGCGCGCCTGATTCCGCGGCTTCCCACATCGGCTTTCGCTGCGTCATTTCAGCGCCGCGAGACTAGAGCATCGTATTCAACGACTGTAAGAATGGCTTCTGCTGCGACCGGCTACAGCCGATGGCGAATCGCCCAAAGATCCGGAAACACAGGCAGAAACAACGACTTCTTCAAGAATTCCACGCCGAGCGACCCTCCTGTTCCCCGCTTGCTGCCAATCGTCCGCTCAACGAGCTTGATATGACGGTAGCGCCATTCCTGATAGCCCTCGTCGAAGTCGGTCATCAGCTCGAAAAGGATTTCCATGTTGGGCTGCGTTTTGTACAGGTGCAAGATTCCCTCTTCGACCACAGGGTCGGCAATGGCCGGCAAGCGGATATCCCTGTCTCGTAACGTTTGGGGAATCGTTACGCCGTGCTGTTCCAGAAAATCGTAGAAACAGTCGTAGACCGAAGGCTCATTCAAGCGGCGGACCAACCGCTGGTAGCCGGGCGATTCGGGATCGTGGTATTGCAACATCGCTTCGCGTTTGTAACCGAGCAGAAACTCCAGCTCGCGGAATTGCACCGATTGGAAGCCGGATGCCGTCTCCAGCCGGTCGCGAAAACTGTTGAAGGACATCGGCGTCAGGGTTTCCAGGATATCGATCTGCTCGACCATGGTCTTCATGATCGTGCGCGTCCGTTTGAAAGTGGCAACGGCTCCGAACAAGTTGTCGCTTTTGAAGTCCTGGCAGATTTTTTCAAATTCGTGCAACAGCAATGCGAACCACAGCTCATAGACCTGATGCGTAATGATGAAGAGCAATTCGTCGTGTTCGGGAGGATCGGATCGCGGTCTTTGAAGCTTGAGCAATTCGTCCAGATGGAGATAAGTAGCATAAGTAAGCGTCATGTTGCTCTCTCCAACGCGACAGCTGGCGAACCGGCCATTCGAATGTGTCCTGCTGGCCGGATTATTGCGATGGCATGGAACCAATCGGCGTCTTCGCCTCGGCCAGACGGCCCGCCAATTTGACGGCCTCGATCAGGCTCGATTCGCTAGCCTCCCCTTTCCAGGCGATATCGAAGGCGGTCCCGTGATCCACTGACGTGCGGATAATGGGCAGCCCAAGTGTCACATTGACGGCCACATCAAAAGCCAAAGCCTTGAGAGGAATGTGTCCCTGGTCATGGTACATGCAAACAAAGCAATCGGTTCGACGGCGCCGCTGAGGCAAAAAGGCCGTGTCGGGGGGCAATGGCCCCTCGATATCGATCCCTCTGTCGCGGGCGGCACACGCGGCTGGCAGGATGATGCGTTCTTCCTCGCCATTGCCAAACAGTCCATGTTCACCGGCGTGTGGGTTCAAACCACACAGGGCGAGTTTGCCGGGACGGCCGCGCATTTTCCCAATCGCTTCGTGGCTCAACTCGATCACTTCCACGATGCGGTCGACGCTGAGCAAGTCCGGTACTTGCCTGTAGCCGACGTGAGCGGTCACGAAACTGCACGTCAATTCGGGCGAAGTTAACATCATGCACCAGCGTCGGCTGCCGGTTTTGTCGGCGAAAATCTCGGTATGGCCGGCATAGGGAATGCCAGCCCCTCGGAGCGCCTCTTTGTGGATGGGCGCCGTAGTGACAGCGTCGACATCTCCAGCCAGCGCCGCGTCGATTGCCGTCTCGATGTAACGGTACGCCGCCAGGCCGTACTTGGAGTCGACGACGCCCGGTTGAACGTCCTCAGCAGACAACATGTCGAGATCAACGACGATGTTCTGGGGCAGAGTGTCAGCACGGGAAGGCAGCTGGTCCGCCGTGACGATGTGTTGCGGCATGGGCAAGCGCAGATGCCGTGCCACACGCTGTAGAATAGCAGCGTCGCCGAAGATGACGATTTCAAAATGGTCTGCGATCGAGCTGTTTTTGAGCAACCGTAAACAGACCTCAGGGCCGATGCCGGCGGGATCCCCCATCGTGACAGCAATGCGCGGTTTCATAGTCGGCTCAAAAACCCCAGCAAATTGTCAGCAAGGTTGCTAAGGTCATGTTATGTGCTTTGGTGAAGGTCTGCTGCGCGACTTTCGCTGTCGGAGATGAAGTTCATGCGACCGGGGTTGAAGAGGTTGGCTGGATCAAACGCGTCTTTGACTTTCTGCATCAGCCAGGCATCATTTCTCTCGACACCCCACACAGGCAAGGTCGACTTCCACGCGGTTGGGCAACGGCGGATGACGAGATTGCCCTGCGCCGTTTTGGCGCTTTGCTGCAGTTCACAGATGATGGCGTTCGCTTCCCCAAGAGACAGTTCGTCGGAAATCTGACCAATAACGATGCCGTTACCGGCATGAGCCTGCAGGGACATTGTCTCGTGCAGCTTTTGAGCCTGTCGGCAAAAACCTGCGACCCGGCTGGGGAGCAAATTGGCTTTGAAACTCAAGCGGGCTTCGAACCCGCCTGGAAGTTCCGCCAGCGCACGCCAATATGGATCGCTTGCCGACCCGGCCCACGAATACAGGCCCTGCGTTTGCAGTTCCGAGATTTCCCGTACGTATTGTTTCAATTGCCAACTGACAGCTTCGCGGTTGCTTTCGTATCCCACGAGTACAAGCCAATCGGCTTGGGGCAGTTCCAGCTGCCAGCGTTGGAACATTTTCACGATTGCGTTTCGATTCAGCAAATCCCAGCATACGGGGCGTGTCTGGGTTTGGTGGACGGCTTCAAGCAACGGGTCGAGTTGGCTGTCGTCGGCCGCGACAGCGACCAATGCGGTCTCCTCCGGAAGAGGCTTCAGTTTCAAGGTGACCTGGGTGATGATGCCGAGCGTGCCCAGCGAACCGATGAACAATTTGCACAAGTCGTAGCCGGCAACGTTTTTCACTACCCTGCCGCCCGCCTTGATCACTTGCCCTTGGTCGTTGACAGCGGAAATACCGATGACATAATCGCGTGCCGTGCCGAACCCATAGCGGCGCGGCCCACTCACATTGGCGGCGAGCGTACCGCCGATCGTCGCCGACTCGGGTTGCGGCACGTCCAGGGGCAGTCGTTGGTTTTCCTTGGAGAGAATAGCTTGCAATTCCTGAATGGTCATGCCGGCTTGCACGGTGATCGTCATGTCGCGTGCCGGATATTCGATGACCGCGCGAAGGGGACGAAGGTCGAGTGCTTTGCCGGGCCTGCTTGGCGGCAGACCGAGGTCGAGAAGTGTTCGGCCTCCAATCGGGTAGACGGCTTGATGTGCCCCAGCGGCCTCGCGCACGGCGTTGCAGACTTCTTCAGGCGATTGCACGCTTTGCACGTCCAGCGGGCCGTAATTGTCGATCAGGATCGTGTCGTTCACTCTTGCACCAGAAAGCTCAATCGCAGTTCGGCATAGGGCATCACTCGTGGCTCGCCATGTTCGTCAATTGCGATTTTGCATCTGCGACGACTCTTCCATGGCGGGAAAGACGTCATCCAGGCTGTCCTTGAATACATCACCAACCAGCAAATCGACAATATGGCGTTTATACTGGGGATAATGGCGGATGAACTGGCCAAAACTGAAACCGTCGTAAAAAGCGTAAACCAGACGTTTGATCCGCTCCATGCCCTTGAGGAACGTGGGCGCCCAGCTTCCCAGCCGTTGTTCAGAAAAGTCATCGTTGGCGTTCGCCTCGACGATCGCGTCCGCGGCCCATTCCCCCGATTTCAACGCCAAGAACACGCCAGACGAATAAATGGGATCGAGAAATCCGAAAGCATCTCCTATAACAACCCAGCCATGACCGGCAGCGCGCGACGAGCGGTAGGAGAAATCTTTGGTGGCATAAAACCCTGCGGTCCGTTTTCCTGGCGCCAGGCGTTTCTTCACGGCCGGGCAACGTTCGACTTCTTCATAGAAGATCGTTTCGTGGTCGCCCCGATCACGGAACAAATAATCGATCGAAGAAACGACGCCGACGCTGACCACGTCGTTGGCCAGCGGCAAATACCAGAACCACCCCTTGCGTTGTTCGGTACGCAAAACAAGAGTTGCTCCCTCGTCCAGGTCTGGATCGCGCTGGGCGCCAGTGTAATAGGTCCAGATGGAGGCTTTGCGCAAAACGGGATCGGGTTGCCTGAGTTGCAACCGTTGGGCAATGAGCGAACTTTGCCCGCTAGCATCGACGACCACCTTGGCGATAATGTCTTCTTTGCTGCCGTCGGGATTCTGGACGCGGACGCCGTAGGCGCGATCGTCGGCAAATAGCACATCGAGCACGCGCGTTCCTTCGACCACTTCGGCTCCATGTTTGCGTGCATTTTCCAGGA
Source organism: Gemmatales bacterium (assembly GCA_026004675.1). Taxonomy (GTDB): domain Bacteria; phylum Planctomycetota; class Planctomycetia; order Gemmatales; family Gemmataceae; genus BPJP01. The sequence continues at coordinate 311,459 of BPJP01000006.1, read as the reverse complement.
GCATGCGGTCGAATTCGCTACGCAGCACCTGCCACGTTTGCGAACATTCGTGCGGATTATCCTCGAAAAAATAAAAAGGCTGCGATTCCTTGCCCCATTCGTTGGCAAATTGCACACTATATTTCTTGACGAAGGTACTGCCTTTAAGTTGATCCAATACGCCCAGTCGGCGAAAGGTCCAATACGTGGCGGGCATGAGGGATTCGCCGATGTGGAAACGGGGGAAAACGTTCGCGCTCGAAGAGGCGAACCTTCAGACCGTTTTGGGCACAAATGGCGGCAGCGGTCGAACCTGCCGGTCCACCTCCGATCACCGCAACATCGCAGTTGGAACGGGCTGTTTGCATCTTTCGCTTGCCTCGATAACCGTGATGGACTCATCATACTGTCCACGCCAGCGGCGATCCAGGGATTCGTTTCGTATCTCGCCGCTGTCGCGGGACAGGAATGTTGCATTGTGCCGCGATCCGCACTTCAGCGCGAATGGTTCTTGCGACCGGCGTTTGCCAAAATGTTCGACAATATCCGACTTTTGACGCATAGTGAAAAGGCTACTGCTTGATAGCCAATAGGAGGACGCACGATGCGTCACGGTCTCGAGAGGGAGGCGATTTGCCGCAGGTGGACGTAACATGCCAGATGAGGGGAAAGACGCTTTCTGGATGGCACAGGCGTTGGCGCTGGCGGAGAGGGGACGGGGCTATGTCGAGCCTAATCCCCTGGTTGGCGCGATCGTAGTGCGTGACGGGGAATTGGTGGGGATCGGCTGGCACGAACGATTTGGCGGAGCCCATGCCGAGGTTGGCGCCCTGAAGGCAGCCGGCTCCAAGGCGCAGGGAGCGACGCTTTACGTGACCCTTGAGCCCTGCTGCCATCATGGCAAAACGCCCCCCTGTACCGATGCCATCATTGCCGCCGGCATCCGCCGAGTCGTCGCGGCGCTGGTCGATCCTTTTTCCCAAGTGGCCGGCAAAGGCATCGACCAATTGCGTGCTGCCGGTATCCGTGTCGATGTAGGAACGTGCGCGGAGCAGGCTCGGCAATTGAACGCCCCCTATTTCAAGCTCATTCAGACCGGCACGCCCTATGTCCATGCCAAGTGGGCGATGTCGCTTGACGGCAAGATCGCTACCGCGGCGGGCGATTCCAAATGGATCAGCAGCGAAGAATCGAGGCGAGTCGTTCACGAGTTGCGCGGCCGAATGGATGCCATCGTCGTCGGCATTGGCACGGTCCTGAGGGACGATCCCTTGTTGACCGCGCGACCCAAAGGGGCTCGAGTACCCATGCGAATCGTGCTCGATTCGCATGGGCGGATTCCGGAAAACGCCCAGCTCATCCGTACGATCGACGAAGCGCCTGTCGTGCTGGCCGTTACCGATTGCCCCGCTGAACGAAAAGACGCATTGACCCGTTTGGGATGTGAAGTATGGTCCCTTTCCACACGGTTCAATCGCCCTGATGTCACGTCGCTACTCGAAGAACTAGGCAAGAGAAAACTGACAAACATACTCATCGAGGGAGGGGCGGAAGTCTTCGGGAGTTTCCTCGACGCGCGGGCCATCGACGAGGTTCACGTCTTTGTCGCCCCGAAACTGATCGGCGGCACGGAGGCCAAATCGGCGGTCGGAGGCAAAGGCATCGCCCAGATTGCCGACGCTTTAGAACTCGAGGACAGGAACGTCGAAGCACGAGGGAAGGATATCGTCATTCACGGCCGAATCGGCAAACCCGGTAAGGGAAATGCCTGATGAGATTGCCGGTAGCTTAGCAAAGGTTGCCCAAATAGCCTGCGCGGCTGCCGCCGATTGCAAACGCGTCTTTAGTGACGGGGAAAAACGAAACCGATTCGCGAAAACGGGAAGTAAAGGTGTTGGACGTCGTTTTTGCCGGTTTTTCGGCTGGCTTGATTTGCAACGAAATCGCAAATAGAATGACATCGGGAGAGCCTTGATTGAACGAAAGTCAAGCAAATTGGCAGCAAGTGCTCTCTATGTCGGAAAAAGCAGAGATGAGTAGCAGTTTAGTCAAGTATTGGCCCTCCGAAATCGAGCCACCACGTTGACGAACGCGTGCTTGGCAACGCTGAGCGGTTGGATTCGGGAAAGGCGGAGACGGCTAGCATGTACGAACGTTTCACTGATCGGGCACGAAAAGTAATGCAGTTGGCCAATCAAGAGGCCCAACGCTTCAACCACGAGTATATTGGCACCGAGCATATCCTGTTGGGACTGGTGAAAGAAGGGTCTGGCGTTGCTGCCAACGTTTTGAAGAACCTGGATATCGACCTGCGCAAGATTCGCCTGGAAGTCGAGAAAATTGTGCAGTCTGGGCCGGACATGGTAACAATGGGCAAGTTGCCACAAACGCCCCGGGCGAAAAAAGTCATCGAATATGCTATCGAAGAAGCACGAAATCTGAACCATAACTATGTGGGCACGGAACACCTCCTTTTAGGCCTGCTGCGCGAGCAAGAGGGCGTGGCAGCCCAGGTCCTGATGAATCTGGGGCTGAAACTGGAGGACGTGCGAGAGGAGGTATTGAACTTGCTGGGACACAACATGGATTCCGGCGAAAGCTCGGGCGGAGCAGACCGTCCCGCCAGCAAGGGCAAGTCGAAAACGCCGGCTCTGGACAGCTTCGGACGCGACCTTACGGAACTGGCCCGGCAAGGAAAACTTGACCCGGTGATTGGACGGCAAAACGAGATCGAACGTGTCATTCAGGTCCTGAGCCGACGCACCAAGAACAACCCCGTTCTCCTTGGCGAGGCAGGTGTCGGCAAAACGGCGATCGTCGAGGGACTGGCGCAAATGGTCGTAGACGGCAACGTTCCCGATCTGCTGCGCGATCGGCGAATTGTCGTTCTTGACCTGGCAATGATGGTCGCCGGTACCAAGTATCGCGGCCAGTTTGAAGAACGTATCAAGGCCGTGATGAATGAAGTTCGCCGAGCCAAAAACACGATCTTGTTTATCGACGAACTGCACACCCTCGTGGGCGCGGGGGGTGCCGAAGGTGCGATCGATGCCTCCAACGTCCTCAAACCGGCATTGGCCCGCGGCGAAATCCAATGCATCGGCGCCACGACGCTCGACGAATACCGCAAATACATCGAGAAAGACGGCGCCCTGGAACGCCGCTTCCAGCAAATCATTGTCAATCCACCTTCGAAGGAAGAAACGGTCGAGATTTTGCGAGGCTTGCGCGACCGCTATGAAGCGCATCATCGGGTGCAAATCACCGATGAGGCTTTGGAAGCTGCTGTGGAACTTTCCGACCGCTATATCAGCGGCCGTTGCCTGCCGGACAAAGCGATCGATGTTATCGACGAGGCCGGGGCTCGTGTCCGTCTCAAGGCCATGACCAGGCCGCCGGACCTGAAAGAGCTGGACGAGCAGATCGAGCAGTTGAACCAGGAAAAGGAAGCGGCGGTTGCCGAACAAGATTTCGAAAAAGCCGCCCACCTGCGCGACCAGGCCGACAAGCTCAAGAAAAAGAAAGAGCAGATCAGCCGAGAGTGGCGGGAAAAATCCAAAGAGATCGACGGTGTCGTCGATGAAGAGGTCATCAACGAAGTCGTCAGCAAGATGACTGGCGTTCCGCTTACGAGGATCAACACGGACGAAACGGAACGCCTGTTGAAGATGGAAGAGGAATTGCACAAACACGTCGTCAGCCAACATGAGGCGATTTGCGCCATCGCCAAAGCGGTTCGCAAGAGCCGAGCCGGTCTCAAAGACCCGAAGAGGCCGATCGGCAGCTTCATTTTTGCCGGTCCTACCGGAGTCGGCAAGACGCTGTTGGCCAAGCGCTTGGCAGCTTTCATGTTTGGCGATGAGAATGCCCTCGTGCAAATCGACATGTCTGAGTACATGGAGAAACACAATGTAAGCCGTTTGATCGGTGCACCCCCCGGCTACATCGGCTATGAAGAAGGGGGACAACTTACTGAAAAAATCCGGCGTCGGCCCTACAGCGTGGTGCTTCTCGACGAAATCGAGAAAGCACACCCCGACGTCTGGAATATGCTCCTGCAAATCATGGAAGAAGGCCGCCTGACCGACAACGTCGGCCGGACGATCGACTTCAAGAATACCATCTTGATCATGACGACCAACATCGGCGCTCAGGAAATCGCTGGCAAGAAGGTGTTCGGCTTGCACAAGCGGGATGAGGAAACCACGTATGCCAAGATGAAAGAACGGCTGAAGGTGGAAATGGAAAACGCCTTCCGACCGGAGTTCCTCAATCGCGTCGATGATATTATTGTCTTCCGTAGCTTGACCACTGATGATCTCAAGCAGATCATCAACATCGAGATGGCGAAGGTGCTCAAGCGACTCAAGGAGAAGAACTTGACGCTCAACCTGACGGAAGAGGCCAAGGAGTTGATCATCGAAAAAGGTTCCAGCCTGGAATTCGGCGCGCGGCCGTTGCGCCGGGCCATCGAAAACCTCGTGGAAGACCCGCTTGCCGAGCATCTCCTGCGAGGGGACTTCGAAGGCAAAGATACGATTACTGCCAAGGTCGTCGAAGAAGACGGCGAGAAGAAACTCGCCTTCGAGGCGACGTCGAGCGAAGGGAAGGAACTCGTTCCAGCCGGTAATGAGGACGCCGCGAGCCAGTAAGCAAACGTTCTTTTCTGCGAATTTCACGGCAAGCACAAACAGCCATAGCTCAATGGTCTGTTTGTGCTTGTCGCGTTTTTACACCCGCCAAAGTCCTTTATTTGCCGAAACTTCGTGCGCTGGAATAGCCGATCGGTTTTACACGCCTATAAAATACTGCTAACATCCGGAGCGGTTCCGGCTTGTAGGGTATTTTACGAGAGCCAGGTCTGCCTACGTGGGAGGTCGCCGTCCGTGTCACCGAAAGAAGTCTTGGCATTAATCCGCGAGAAGCAAATCAAAGCCGTCGATTTGCGTTTCATGGATTTTCCCGGCCTTTGGCAACACTTTACCATTCCAGCCGAGGCGCTGGAAGAATCCGTCTTTGAAGAAGGCCTTGGTTTTGACGGTTCGAGCATTCGCGGGTGGCAGGCGATCAACGAATCGGACATGCTCGTCATGCCCGTTCCGGAGACCGCTTTCATCGATCCGTTCTGCAAGGAAGCAACGCTGACGATGATTTGCAATATTCAAGACCCGTTGACCAAAGAAGATTACACGCGCGACCCGCGGAACGTGGCCCGAAAGGCCGTCAACTACATGAAATCGACCGGCATCGCCGACACCGCTTATTTCGGACCGGAGCTTGAATTCTTCATTTTCGACGACGTTCGTTACGATCAAACGCAAAACAGCGGTTATTACTTCCTCGACAGTATCGAAGGCGCCTGGAACACGGGACGCGAAGAAGGACCGAATCTCGGATACAAGCTGCGCTACAAGGAAGGGTATTTCCCGGTGCCGCCTTCCGACCAGATGCACGACATCCGCACGGAAATGATGTTGACCATGATCCAGTGCGGTTTGAAAGTCGAAGCACAGCACCACGAAGTCGCCACCGGCGGTCAGGGCGAAATCGACATGAAGTTCGCTCCGCTGGTCGAAATGGCCGACAATGTGCTGAAGTACAAGTACATCGTCAAGAATGTGGCGAGGAGGTACGGCAAGACGGCGACCTTCATGCCCAAGCCGATTTTCGCCGACAATGGTTCCGGTTGCCACATTCACACGTCCCTCTGGAAGGACGGCAAGAATCTCTATGCCGGCTCTGGCTATGCCGGTCTTTCGGATATGGCCCTCCACGCCATTGGTGGATTGTTGAAACACGCACCTGCCCTTTGTGCCATTACGAACCCGACGACCAATAGCTATAAGCGTCTTGTGCCCGGTTATGAAGCACCGGTAAACCTCGCCTACAGCCGGCGAAACCGTTCGGCGTCGATTCGCATCCCGGTCTATTCTCCCAGCCCGAAATCGAAACGCCTGGAATTCCGTTGTCCCGATGGATCGGCCAACCCGTACCTGGCGTTCGCCGCCATGCTCATGGCCATGCTCGACGGCATCAAGAACAAGATCAAGCCAGGCGAACCGCTCGACAAAGATATCTACGATCTCGAACCGGAAGAACTGGCGAAAGTTCCGAAGACCCCCGGTTCGCTCGACGAAGCCTTGGACAATCTCGAAAAAGACCACGAGTTTCTGCTTCAAGGCGATGTCTTTACCAAAGACGTTATCAGCACCTGGATCTGGTACAAGCGGGAAAAAGAAGCCGACGCCATTCGCCTGCGTCCGCATCCCTATGAATTCGCCCTTTACTTCGATATCTGATCCGTTCGCAGGTCAATCGTGGATAACAGTTTCGTATGGCGGCAATGGTTTCGTTGCCGCCTTTTTGGTCTGCCATCGTCTGGCTCGGAAAAAACGCGCGTAACCAACCATCATGCCGCCGGTCGATCGCCAACGGCTCGAGAACGCCTATGACAGAGCCTTTGAGGAATTACTGGCATGGCGGAAAGAAGCGGGTTATTGGACTGGCGAGTTATCGACGTCGGCCCTTTCGACGGCTACCGCCGTCAGTGCCCTTCATCTTTGCAGCCTGGAGCCGTGCTTTCAGCAGCACCGTCCCCAGTTCGAAGCACTTGTCGAAAACGGATTGCGCTGGCTGGCGGAACATCAAAATGAGGACGGCGGCTGGGGCGATACGACGAAAAGCATAAGTAACATTTCGACCAGCATGCTGGTCAAGGCGGCATTTTGTCTTACGGGTGGTTCTCGCTTCGCCGACGTTGCCAATCGCCTCGAGCACTATCTGCGAAAGCATTGCGGCCAAACTGTCCAGCAACAAGCGGAGGCCATCCGATCCCGCTACGGGAAGGATCGAACGTTTGCGGTGCCGATTCTGATGAATTGTGCTCTGGCCGGTTTTTTGCCTTGGCGAGAAGTTACGCCGCTGCCGTTTGAACTGGCGTGTTTTCCGCAATCGTGGTATCGCTTCTTCCGTTTGCCCGTTGTCAGTTATGCGTTGCCGGCGTTAATCGCCGTTGGCCAAGTGATCTTTCATCATCGCCCGCCGAATTTCGCATGGCGTATGGTTCGGCGGATGGCGGTTCCGCCGAGCCTTCGCGTCCTGCAAAACATTCAACCCTCTAGTGGCGGTTTCCTCGAAGCCACCCCCTTGACGAGTTTCGTCGTGATGAGTTTGGTTGGCTCTGGCCAGGCTAATCATCCGGTAGTGCAACAGGGGGTTCGATTCCTGTTGAACTCGGTCAGACCCGACGGCAGTTGGCCGATCGACACCAATCTAGCGACCTGGGTGACCACACTTGCTGTCAACGCACTAGCCGCGGCAGGAGATTTGGGTCGCTTGGAAAAGAAGGAGTCTGTTCGTGACTGGTTGCTTGGCCAGCAGTTTCGCGAACGTCATCCCTATACAGGTGCCGAGCCTGGCGGTTGGGGCTGGACGGACCTTCCTGGCAGTGTGCCGGATGCTGACGACACCCCAGGTGCCATCTTGGCTTTATGTCACCTTGATCCGGAATCGCCACGAGTCCAGGAGGCAGTGAATCAGGGAGTTCGGTGGCTGGTTGATCTCCAAAACCGCGACGGCGGCTGGCCGACTTTTTGTCGCGGGTGGGGTGCACTTCCCTTTGATCGAAGTGGCCCGGATTTGACGGCACATGCCCTAAGAGCGTTGCACATCAGTGGTTCGTCCCATCCGCGCCCAGTCAAGAAGGGATTGGCTTATCTGGCAAGGACCCAGCGTGCGAACGGTTCCTGGTTGCCCTTATGGTTTGGCAATCAGTTCGCGCCTGGCGACGAAAACCCCACCTACGGCACGGCTCGCGTCCTGGCTGCGTACCGGGATTTGGGTATCATCGACTCTTCTCCTGCACAGCGTGGTCTCGATTGGCTGCTGAGCATCCAGAATCCAGACGGCGGTTGGGGAGGAGACGTCGACATCTGTTCCACTCCTGAGGAAACTGCTTTGGCCGTCGAAATCCTGGTCGATGCGGGAGAAAAAGGCCGAGAAGCCGCGAATCGGGGATTGCATTGGCTGATCGAGGCGGTTGAAAGCGGTGAGGCCTTCCAGCCTGCGCCGATCGGCTTTTATTTCGCCAAATTGTGGTATTTCGAATTGTTGTATCCAGTGGTATATACTGTTTCGGCACTGGGACGGGCACGCCACCGGGGTTTTTTTGATCAGATCATCTAATTTTGGCCGAAGAAACGGTCAGATTATGATATACTTCTGTCAAACTTGGTAGTTTATGGCGATTGTGCGCCCTGTTCTCTGAATTCCTCCAACTCAACGCGGTCAGCCATGTTTTTCGCAACGTCAAAAAGACGAAAGAGGCATTCGCCGCCAAGAACCATTCCCTATCGCCCGAGGCTGGAAGCGCTGGAAGAACGTATACTTTTGGATACGTACTTGGTGAGATCGAATTTAGACGTCGGTCCGGATACACTTCGCGCAGCAATTATTCAGGCCAATAACAATCCGGGGCTGGACCAAATCCACTTCGATTTAACTGGCTTTGGTGTTGAAACCATCTCCTTAACCAGCGCCTTGCCTCCCATTACTGACGCGGTCATCATCGACGGAACGACGCAACCAACTTTCGTTGGTTTGCCGATCATCGAAATCGATGGCAGCGGCGCTTCCCCCGCGTCGGGGTTCGAAGTAGTTGCCAGCGGCACCACCATTAGAGGTTTGATCATCAACCGTTTTTCTTCCGGAGCCGGGATTGTTCTGAATAGCGACAACAACCTGATCGAAAATAACTGGATCGGAACCAATGACACGGGCAAGGGAGCCGCTCCGAATGCCAACGGCATCCAGGTGAATTCTTCCAACAACGTCATCCAGTTCAACGTTATCTCCGGCAACGCCAACGACGGTATCGCCAGCAGCTCCTTCACCTCGAACAACCTGATTCGCGGCAATTTGATCGGCACGGATACCAGCGGAAGCAGCGCTCTGAGTAACGGCCAAAACGGCATCACCATGATCGATGCCAATGACTGGGTGATCGGTGGACCATCCGTTTCCGACCGGAACGTTATCTCGGGCAATCTAAAGCACGGCATTTATATCGAGACTTTTACAGCCGGAGCAAGTAACAATATCATCCAAAGCAACTTCATCGGAACGAATCAGACTGGAACTGCCGCTCTGCCCAATCAGGAAGATGGAATCCATATCGCCGGGGCGACCGATACCACGATCGGCGGAACATCAGCGTCGCAGCGAAACTTGATCTCCGGAAATCGCCAAAGCGGGATTTTCCTCGGCCAGAGTCCCAACGGAGCGCCTGCCACTGGCAATCAAATTCAAGGCAATTACATCGGTACGGACGTCAACGGCAACTCCGCTATCGGCAACAACGTCGGGATCGCCATTGCTTTCCCGGCAACGAGCAACACGATCGGCGGCACGGCATCCGGTGCAGGAAATGTCATCTCCGGCAACACCTTCGATGGTATCAGCATCTTCGATGCCGGCGGCAATTCCCTTGTGGGTGGCAGATCCGAACTCGCTGGCGGTTTCGGCTTGTCCCTGGGGTTCACGACGAACTCCGTCCAAGGAAATCTCATCGGCACCGACGCCACCGGTACCAAGGCTCTGGGCAATGGGCATAATGGCATCACCATCTCGAATTATGGCGACAACCAAATCGGCGGTGCCGCACGCAATATCCTTTCCGGCAATGGCGATGCTGGTATCGAAATCGTAGGCTCATTCGCTAGTGGCAACCGCGTCCAGGGCAACTATATCGGAACCGACGTCACGGGCATGGCCGCCATTCCTAATGTTGACGAAGGTGTCGAAATCAATGATGCTCCTTTCAACGTCGTCGGCGGTCCCAATTCCCAGGATACAAACGTCATCTCTGGCAACGGACTCGGCATCGTCATCGAAGGCGTTAGCGCATCGAACAATAACATCCAGGGGAACTTGATCGGAACCAACGCCACAGGTTCCGGTCCGCTAGGCAACGCCGGCAACGGCGTCACAATCGAAGAAGCGTTCGACAATGCTATCAATGAAAACACCATCGCCTTCAATGGCGGCCACGGCGTTCACGTGACGGCAATCACCGGTGGTGCCACCGGCAACAGCATCCTCTCCAATCGAATCTTCAACAATGCCGGTCTCGGTATTGAACTTGGCGACGATGGCTTTACCGCCAATGACCCCCTCGATACCGACTTCGGACCGAACGGGTTGCAGAACTTCCCGACGCTGGCTTCCGTAGCTTTAGGCAGCGTCAATATCAGCGGCGAACTTGACAGCAACGCCAACGATAGTTTCACTCTGCAGTTTTTCGCCAATCCCAACGGAGGTTCGCAGGGAGAAATCCTTCTCGGATCAACGTTCGTCACCACCGACGCTAGTGGCCGGGCGGCTTTTTTCGTCTCCTTCGCTACCTCCATTTTCCCTGGTACCACAATTACTGCGACAGCGACGGGCCGGGAAGGAACATCTGAGTTCTCGACCCCGTTCCTTTTCATCCCACCGCCAGTTACCACGACGCCTCAATCAACCAACCTTCTCAATACGTTTTTCGTACAGCGACTCGACGAACTGACGCAGAACGTCAGCCCGATCATCCTGCCGGATAATGACTTAGACGGACTGCCTGTTCGAAAACCCGTGGTGTCGGGAGTGTCTGCCGTCTTTGAACCGGTGCCATTGGCCAACGAAACAGCTGGGGTCGAAGCCTCGGCCACCGGCCAAATCTCCGGCATCGTTTATCTTGATCCAACGGGAGATAGCGACGGCATTCCTCCCGAAGACCAGACCGTTGTTCCAGGCATGGTCGTGTTTCTCGATCAAAATGGCAACGGGCTGCTAGACGAGGGAGAGCTTTTTGCGATCACCGACCACAAGGGAGTATTTGTTTTCAACAATTTGCCGATCGACGAATATAACGTTGTGCTGGCTCGGCCGCGCGGCTTGAGACAGACCTTCCCGGTGCGCTCCGGACACAAGGTAAGCATCACCTCCAACGAGCGCATTGTCTCTGACGTCAATTTCGGTTGTTTCTTCATCCGCCGCGGGACATCCGCGAGTCCTCCGCTGGAGTCCGGTGAAATCGCGAAAGAGGAATCGAACCGCGATCTCGATATCGCCCTTTATGTTGAGCAGATTCTCGCGGAAAACGAGGAGACGCTTTCGGATGGTCCGGAAACGACAGAGTCCGAATTGCCATCGCAGACGCGCTCAAGCGAAGAGGAGCCGAGACTCGTTCCTACGGAGGCCGGACCCTATGCCATTCTTAGTCTCGCGATTGCATTGGCTGGATGGCAGTTCCGGAGCAGACACGACGACGAAAACTGAGAAGTTACTTCTTGGCTTTTCCGCGCACTGACAACAGATAGGCGATGACATCCGCCACGTCTTGTTGACTCAATTGTTTTTCCAATTCCTCCGGCATGATCGATTTTGCCGTCGCGATGATTTCGTCGATTTGCGTTCGCAGAACGACGTCCTCCGCTTTTTCGGCACGTCGAATGGTCACACTGGTTGCCGACTCCTCCGCAATGATTCCCGTCAGTTGTTTTCCTGCCTTGGTGACGACAATGTAGTTGATGAAACGGGGATCGACTTCGCGACTCGGGTCGAGGATGTCGATCAGTAGAGCTTCAGGCGTCTTGTTTGGCAGGGCGGCAAGCAAATCCGCTCCGACCTGCACGCCGACGTCTTCGAGCCGGTGGCAAACGGCGCAGTTTTTCTTGAAAACCTCTTTACCTCGCTGGGCACTTCCCTTGAGTTCGAGAGCCGCCCGGTAGGCGTCGATGACCTTTTGCCGGCTGGGCGAGGCCTTCCCCGCGAGCAGTTTGCGCGCACGCCGGCGAATTTCGGCTTGAGGGTGCTTCTCCAGTTGCAAGCGCCGAGCTGGTTCAAGCTGCCCCAGCAGAATTTCCTTCTTCTCGACGGCATCGAGAAAATATTTCAGGCGGTCCGTTCGGGCAAACACCGCTTCGACGACCTCGCGCCGCAGTGCCGGACTGTAGCTCGGCCAGTGGGCAAGCAGAATCTGGCCGACCTGCGGATGGTCATGCAGGGCGAGAGAGCGAATAACGGCACGCTGCACTTCAGCAGGGCTTTCTGGCACGAGCAATGCACGAAACGCCTGGGATGCCAATTCATAGGGGCCGTATCCGAGAAGTCGAACGGCGTCGAGACGCGCCGCAAGAGACGTTTTGGGATTGGCTGCGACTTTCGCTGCCTGGGCAAAAATCGCCCGTGCCTGAACCACCACCGGGCGCAATTCATCCGGCGGCTTTTCCCACAGTTGTTTCAATGATCGTTTGCTGTTTTGCAGGCCGGTGCCCAGACCTTCCAGAATCGCTGCTTGCAAGGCGTCGCTGCCGTTGCCAAGTAATTTCATCGTCTTTGCCAGTCGCCGGTCGTCTCCTTCTGCGCCCACGATGGCTGCCAACCGTCTGACCAATTCATGTCGGCTCGCGTCAGGCAGTTCGGAAATCTTTTCCTTGTTCAAGAGTGAAGCAAGCAGGTCGGGAGCGATCTTCGCCGCCGAGCTTAAGATCGCCGTTTGCATCCAGCGATTATGCCAGTCAGAACGAATCAGCCTGGCGAGAGCCTCACTCGCTTCCGCCGCGTCGCTGGCACCCAGCGAAAAGGCCAACTGAAAGCGGACTTCGAACGACTCGTCGTCGGTTAGCCGAGTTACCTTCGCGCGAACTGCCGCCGAGGTCGCCAGCTTGTCTTCGCTCATGCGCACTGCCTGGGCGCGAACCTCCGGATGCTTGTCGGCAAGGGCGGCAACTAGAGTAGCCTCATCGAGAGCGTTCAAGCCGTGCAAAGTCCATAGAGCATGTGCTCGTCCTTGGGGTGTCGTCCCGGAAGCGGCCAGCTTTCGCAACGCCTCCGCCGCGCTTTTGTCCTGCCGGTCGACAAGCAACTGCTGGGCAGCGTGTCGATACCACGCGTTCGCGTGGTCTAACAGGGGAACCAGGGATTCGGTCTTCGCCGAGGAAAGCCTGGGCCAGTCGAACCGGCGACGGACGGGCAGCGAGTCAGGAACCACCCGCCAGATACGGCCGCGATTGCGACTTTGCAGGTTCAATTTCGCCTTGATGTCATCGGGAAGCGACAGCGGCGTTTCGATTACTTCACGATAAAAGTCAGCAATGTACAGAGCACCGTCAGGACCAACCATGGTCGCCACCGGGCGAAACCAATTATCGGTGGAAGCGAGGAATTCGCAGTCGGCGTCGGCCCGCTGGGCAACAAAGACGGCCCCACGACGCTTGAGCACGTCCCGGTGTATCAAGTTGTTGGCCGGATCGCAGACAAAAACCTGACCGTAATACTCTTTCGGAAACAAATCTCCGCGGTACACGAGCGGACTGCATGCCGAGGTGATAAAACCACCCGGAACAAGCTCGGTTGGCGAATAGCGTTTGGCGTTCGCGCCTCCTTTTCGTCGTTTCGTCCGTTCGACGCGCCAAGCCTCGAAGGGGCTGATCCGGTAGACTTTGCAGGCGGCACCATGATCGGGAATGTTGATCGTTACCGCGCTGACAGGCAGATAGGGATTGCGCCGCAAGTAATGATCCGGAAGGACGATTTGTTTCAAATGTTGGCTATTCGTCGAGGTAAACCAGTGTTGCCAGTCGTCGGCGGTCAAGCCGAATTGTCCTCCGCCCGACATGGGTTCGAGACTGCCAGGCTCGGCTGGTCGAAAACGGATACCTCGGCCGCGCAGCACGACAGGCGGGGCGTCCTTTTTCTCGACGGACCGAATCGTCCCACCTCGCCCACCACAACAGGCATAGACCCAATTGTCCAGCCCCCATTGAAAAGAACTCACCAGTTGCTGGATGTTCGAGAGGTCGAAACCTTCATAAAGAACCCGTTTTTCGTCCGCCTTTCCGTCTCCGTCCTTGTCCTTCAGAAAAATTATCTCTGGGGAATTGGCGACGATCACTCCTCCTCGATACGGGAAGACTGCGGTGGGCAAACGCAAACCGTCGGCGAAAATGGTACTTTTTTCGAAGAAACCGTCATTGTCACGGTCCTCGAGCAATTTGACTCTGCCACTTGAGACCTCTCCAGTGGCCACGCCGCCGTTTGGATAGCCGCGCATTTCCGCAACGAAAAGTTTGCCATCGAAGTCGAAAGCAAACGCCACCGGGTCGACAACCTCAGGTTCGCAGGCAACCAGCTCCATCCGGAACCCCTTCAGTAAACGAAAGGTTGCCAGTTCCTCTTTGGGCGAAAATGGCCCAGTCGGCTTGTCGCCTGGCTTCGGATCAGCCCCCCCAAGACCACCCAAAAGAATGACCACAACAACAATCAATGCACGGCGTAAACAGCGGCACTTACCCATCTCGGCTCTCAACTCTCGTGGAAACAACGATCCATACGCATTTATTTGAGGCAAGGCGATACCGTAGAATACGTCGAAGTCAGGCTTATTTCCAGAACCTTTCCAACGCTCTTGTCCTTGGTGTAAGGTCTCTCGCGCTGGGGGCAGCCGAGCGTTACTTCCGCTGGGGCGGCAGATGTTCGGTTGGCCGCTCGTTGACGCTGCGTTTCCAGAAGCTCTGCCATTGATTCGGTTCGCTTTTGAACAAGGCGCGAAGGTGACACATGGTGTCCGTACCGTAATACATATGAAGAATCTGCAGAAGCGGTGCGACGCGAGCGATGGAAACGACGCGTAGAGCGAGGCGGGACTTCAAAGGTCGTTTCGATGCACGCGAGGGCGCGGTTGGAAATATTGAGGAAATAGCCGACTAGTTTATCTAGCTTATCTGGTTCACCGTCAACTAACGGTGTTTTCAGCGAGCGTCGCGGTGCCAGCGCGACGAGTGGACCGTCAACAAACGGTGTTCTCAGCGAGCGTCGTGGCGTCAGCGCGACGAGCGGACCGTCAACTAACGGTGTTTCCAGCGAGCGTCGTGGCGTTAGCGCGACGAGCGGACCGTCAACAAACGGTGTTCTCAGCGAGCGTCGTGGCGTCAGCGCGACGAGCGGACCGTCAACTAACGGTGTTTTCAGCGAGCGTCGTGGCGTCAGCGCGACGAGCGGACCGTCAACTAACGGTGATTCCAGCGAGCGTCGTGGTGTCAGCGTAACGAGTCAGCTTTCGGATTTCCACAGATAAGGCCAAAAAGCTTGCAACTAAGGTCCGCTGCTTTATACTTGCAAATGGGGAAAAGTGTTATGCCCATTTTCTCCTCGACCGCTTTACCAGCAATAGGAAGACGATGCACCCCTTTTGCGGTTGTCCGACCGCGCGTGCAGAAGGCGTATGGAAAATGGCCGAGGCCCAACGCTGTCCAAGTTTGAAATCGCTGGCGCGTTTCGCCAACGGAGAGGTTGACGAGATCGAAGCCTCAGCCCTGCGCGTTCATATCGACAATTGCGTGAAGTGCTCCGAAATGTTGGAGAAAATGAGGGAAGTCGCGGCGGAAGAAAGCCGCCGTTCCCGTTCTCCTGCTTCCGATTTGGCTGAAAACCAGGCTCCTCCATCCGACTCCCAGGTAACGAAAGTTCTAGACAAGTTTTTGTCGCCGCCACAAAGCGCCGAAGAACTCGGCCGTCTGGGTTCTCAGTTCCGCGTCTTGCAATTGATCGGCGAAGGCGGCATGGGCATCGTCTTCCTGGCGGAAGACCTTACGCTGGAGCGCAAGGTCGCCCTGAAGGTGATGAAGCCGAGCGAATCAATGGATGACGTTTCCCGGCAGCGGTTCTTGCAAGAAGGGAAAGTCGCCGCCAAACTGGAACACGACCACATCATCACAATTTACCAGGTCGGCGTGGAAAATGATTTGCCTTATATGGCTATGCAATTGTTGGAAGGTGAGTCGCTCGAGGTTCGGTTGAAACGAGAACGGCTCGAAGTCATGGAAATCCTTCGGATCGGCAAAGAGGTAAGCGCCGGCCTGGCCCACGCTCACGCCTGTGGCATGATTCACCGCGATATCAAACCAGCGAACATCTGGCTCGAAAAAGGCACCGGCCGGGTGAAAATTCTCGATTTTGGCCTGGCGCGTCCCATCGATCGCAATTCGCGCGGTTTGACACGGACTGGTATGGTGGTGGGCACGCCTGAATACATGGCTCCGGAACAGGCTCGCGGCCAGGAGCTTGATCATCGCTGCGATATTTTTAGCCTTGGATGCGTCCTCTATCACATGTGTACTGGCCGAAAACCTTTCCAAGGCGAGGACGTACTGTCGACTTTGTTGGCGCTGGCTCAGGAAGAACCGATTCCCATTCGAAAACTCAACCCTGACATCCCCTGGGACTTGGAAGACCGGATTCGCGGCATGATGGCCAAGCATCCGGGAGATCGGCCAAAGTCCGTCAACGTCGTCATCGACGAATTGAACTACATCGAAAAACGATTGAAAAACCCCGAACCGGTCGGAGACAGTCTGGAGTCGCAGGACAGCAGTGTGATCATTTACGATCCAAGTTCCCGCCGGCGAAATCGTCCGCCGACGCCACCCAGCGGCGTCCGGTCGCTTCCGCCCAAGTCAGACGATCCCCAAAAGCCGAAACCGAAATCTCCGCATACCGAAGAACTCGAGAAGGTTGGTCTCAAGCGAAGCGAGAGTGTGGTGCTCGAACGAGCCAAACCCCGGGTTCGGCCACGCTCCAGCGCACACGTCTCGAAAGAACCCGAGCCAACCACGCCGGTCGCAGCCGCGGAATCTCCAACCCCGCCGGAACGCCCAAAAGTCCCGTTCGAAGAAGGTCGGTGTCCCCGTTGTGGCTCGAAGCGATTCGGTTCTGCCGGTCAGGGTTGGTGCCTGGCGTGCGGATTCACTCCCGACGATGTGAAGTATTCGGGCGGTGATATTCACTGGGGATGGGGATTGGCAACTGGCGTCCTCCTTCTCGTGACCGGAATGATTTACCTGAGTATGTCGATCGCCCCGTCTTCTTCCCAGTGGCACTATTGGGTATGGTCGCAGTTAGCCGTCGGAATCGTCGGCATGATAGCATCCTGCATTTGGATTTATTGCCTTATCCTGCCGTACGATGAGCGAGGCACTCAGCCGCCCTTGTGGCTGAGCCCTTCGCGCTTCTTGCCTCTGTCTTACCGTCTGTGCGCCCTTGTGCAAACGCGAATTGCCGTCTGCCTGCTGGCGTGGTCGGTGACCTTGTTGCTTGGTGCCATTGCCATTCTCCGTCATCCCGGGGCTTTATACCAGGGGCAGTCTGAAAAACAGAAAAGCCAGGCTGCCGTTGTGCGCCCCTCATACCTCGCCTCCGATGAACGAAATTGAAATCAATGATCCGTGCCTGCTTTTCGCCTTGAAGCGCGAAGCGTCATCTTTTCTGAAAGAATTTCGGCCGCAACAGTCATTCCCAGCGGCACCATGTCGAGCGCGGTTCTGCGGTCCTGAGTGGCTGACTATTCTCGTTGTCGAAGCAGGCGTTGGCAGGCAGGCCGTGCAGAATGCCTTGCGTTGGCTGTTGTCCAAACCGAAAGTGGGCAATGTGTGCTATCGACCTAAAGTGGTTATCTCCGCCGGCTTTTCCGGCGCCCTTTGCGACGATCTCGCAGTGGGGGACATCATTCTCGCCAGCGAAGTAATAGATAGAACAAACCGCCGTCTGGCTATTTCCTGGCCTGGGGATCTGCCGCCAGATTGGAGCATTCCGCTGCGCCGCGGCCGGATCCTGTGTTCCGACCGCTTCATCGGCCAACCCGATGAAAAACGTCGCTTGGGGCAGGACTTCCAGGCATTGGCTGTCGATATGGAATCCGCTGCCGCAGCGGACTTGTGCCTGCGACACCGAATCCCTTTTGGTTGTGTTCGCGTCATCTCCGACGATATCCGAACCGTTCTGTCACCCCACTTATTCCGCCTGTTCGATAAGCCGCGCGTCACACCATTCGGGCTGGCAGCTGCGGCTTGCCGGTCGCCGCGTGTCGTGGTTGAATTGTGGCGTCTGGCGAAACAAACTCGACTGGCTGCTGACCGGCTGGCGCGCGTTCTTGGCGACTTGCTTACGCTGACCCTCACTTGGGCACAAACCATCTGAAGAGCTTTACCCAGCGCCGAAACGAAAAAAGTGCAGTAGCCGCCCAGCTGAATCCAGGCTCGAACGGCTCAGGGCTTGAAGTCTTCTATTTGGGCAGGAGCGGATTGACAGTCGCTCGGTTGTGAAAATCCGATTTTGGCAACTTCGTGCTTGACGGGCAGAACTTGTCTGATATCTTATCTGTCATGCGTGTCCGCCTACGGCCTCTGAAATCGCAAAACCTGGTCGCCCAGGCGGTAGAGACTTTGCGCGGGCATATCCTTTCCGGCAAGTATGCAGCCGGTGATGAACTTCCCTCCCAATTGGAAATGTGCGAAAGTCTCGGCGTTTCGCGCAGCGTTGTCCGCGAGGCAATGCAAATCCTGCAATCGCAAGGACTGGTGGAGATTTCGCAAGGGCGTCGGCCGCGCGTGCTGCCTGCTCGACCCGATCCCGTTATCGACAGTCTCCATAATCTGGTCCAGCGGGCGCAGGTCTCGCTTTTGCACCTGGTTGAAATTCGGCGACCGCTCGAAGGCGAAGCGGCAGCATTGGCGGCCAAAAACGCCACGCCCCAGCTGATCGTCGAATTGCGGCAATCGGTCGAAGAGCTTGCCAACGCCGAAGAACTCGACGCACAAATCGCTGCCGATGTCCGGTTTCACCGCCTTTTGGCGGAAGCAACGGCGAATCCGTTGTTTGTCATGATCCTGGACGTCCTCGCCCCCATGCTGCACGAATCGCGCCGGCAAACATTGCGTCAAAGCGGCGTCGCTGTCGCTTTGGCGTATCATCGAAAGATACTCGAAGCAGTTGAAGCCGGCGATGCCAAACTCGCCCGCGAAGTGATGCTCCAGCACATGCAGCGGACCAAGCAAGACATTGAAGGTTTCTACAACTAAAGGTGTGGCATGAGACGCTTCGCGATCATGAGCGCGCTAGCGCTTTTCAGCAATGTTGCTGCGGCCATTGCCGACGTGCCGACTTCTCCCAGGTTCAGCCGACACGTGACGGCTGTCTTCAGCCGACTGAACTGTAATGGCGGCACCTGCCACGGTGCTGTTCAAGGGCAAAACGGTTTTCGGTTGACGCTTTTCGGGGCTGACCCTGAACTGGATTACCATCGGTTGGTTCGGGAATATGCTGGGCGACGTATTAATCCTGTCAGACCCAGCGCCAGTCTGCTTTTGCAAAAAGCGACTGCCCAGATCGCCCACGAAGGGGGCAGGCGCATGGAAGTAGGCAGCCCGGAATATGAAGTCTTGAAGCGATGGATCGCCGCTGGTGCCCCGCTCGACGACATCTCCCAGTCGCACCTTAAAGAACTACGTGTTTTGCCGCCAGTCAAGACCGTCAAGCCGGGCGAAACCTACCAGCTCAAAGTTGAAGCCACCTTCTGTGACGGCTCGGTCGAAGATGTTACTCCGCTCTGTTCCTTCGAATCGAATGATCCAGTGGTCGTGGAGGTTGATCAGCAAGGGAAGGTGACAGCGCGAGGCGCGGGGGACGCTTCGTTGATCGTCCGTTTTCGTGCCCAACCGACAACCGCTCTGGTCGTTGTTCCTCGGCCAGGCACGGAGCCGTTTCCACCTGCGGAAAGCAGCAACTTTGTCGATGATCAAATTCTGGCCAAGTTGAAGCGCCTGAACATACCGCCTTCCGGCTTGGCGGACGATTATGAATTTCTCCGCCGTGCTTCGCTCGATGTCACTGGCGCTTTGCCGCTGCCGGAAGAGATTTGCAAGTTCGTAGCAGACAAAGACCCGAACAAGCGCGCTAAAAAGATCGACGAGCTATTATCGAGGCCCGGTTATGCGGCCGTCTGGACTCTGAAATTCTGTGACATTTTGAAGGCTTCTGATTTTGGGGTGTATGCCGACGGCCTGAGCCTGCAAGCCGACGCTCCGCGCTTTTATGCTTGGGTTCGTGCCCGGCTCGAGGAAAACACGCCTTATGACGAATTCGTCGAACGCATCCTGACGGCTACGAGCAGGGACGGACGCAGCCTGGAGCAATGGGCCGCCGAAACACGAGCGATCGTTGAAGGTTACAAGACGCCACGGTCCGACCTCGAATGGTACGCCAAACGCAAAACACTCGACCTTTATTGGCAGCGGAAGGATGCCGCCGGCGTACCCGGAACTTTGCAAATCGCTCATGCTTTTCTCGGCTTGCGGCTCGAATGTGCTCAATGTCATCGGCATCCACACGATGTATGGCAACAAAACGATTTGCTCAGCTTTGCCAACTTTTTCATGCGTGTACGCTCGGCCGGTTTTCGTGGCGACAACGCCAAAAAATACCCAGAAGTCGCCGGATATGTCGAAAAGCTGAACCAGGAAGCCAAAAGAATCGCCGACCAGGCGAAGAATCTCAAGAACGGCAAGGGCAAGCAACTCGAAACTGAGGCCAAAAACGCCAGGTCGCAGTACGACCAGCTACGCCGGGAGATAGCACAAATTCAGCAAAAACGAAATCAAGTCTCCGCCCAATTGAAAACTGATCCAAAACGAGCAGCCCAATTGTCAGGCGAACTGAAGAATCTGGAAGAACAACTTCGCCAAAAGGAACGCCAGTTCCCCATTCTGCAAGCGAAGATCGATGCCTATGAGAAGTTTCGCCAAGAAGTCGCCGACATGGAACGGAGAAGCAAATTGTTGCCGGAGATCGGCAAGCGACTCTTGCATGCCGAAATCCACCACGTCGCCGACGAAAGCCGTTTCGCTTCGGTGACCAGTCCTTTGGGCACGCAGACATCCAAAGAGTTCCGCTTGTTGGGGGAGAAAGAAGCGATTAAGGTGAAGCCGACGGAGGACCCGCGGCACCTGGTCGTGGCGTGGATGAGGCGGCCAGAAAATCCATTCTTCGCCAAGGCGATCGTCAACCGTGTTTGGGCACATTACTTTGGCCGGGGGCTCGTTGATCCGCCGGACGATCTTTCTCCCTTCAATCCATCGACCCATCCGGAATTGCTCGACGAATTGTGCCAGGGATTCATCAAAAACGGATTCGATTTGAAATGGCTCCACCGGACGATACTCAATAGCCGAACCTATCAGCGGAGCAGCAGGTCGATAGCGGCCAACCAATTCGATCGATCGAATTATGCCTACTTTTACCTTCGGCGATTGCCGGCTGAAGTGCTGGTCGATGCCTTGAATCATGCGACCGGCACGACCGAAGACCTGGAAATGCGTTATGACCATTGGCCAGACAATTTGAAAACCATCGAGATTCCGTTTCCACCACGGAATCGCTTCGTGAACTTCATGCTGGAGCAATTCGGGCGGCCCAAGCGAAACTCGGCGGTTCAATGCGACTGCGAGCGAGACAGTAATGCTTCGGTCCTGCAAATCCTGAGCATGGCCAACCATCCGCGTGTCCGCCAGAAGATCGCAGACCCCAATGGCCGTATCGCCCGTATGCTGAAAGACAAACGCGAACCAAGAGAATGCATCGAGGAGTTGTTCCTGGTGACGTTGTGCCGGCTGCCTGATACCTCGGAGTTGGACGCATGTGAAACCTATTTGCGAGAAGCTGATTCCCTCGCTGTGGGATTGCGAGGAATCTTGTGGAGTTTGATCAATACGAGGGAATTTTTGTTACAGCATTAACATCTAACAATTTAGCCGACTGAAAACCGAGTCGCCTTGGACCGGTTTAGGAAAGGGAGCCTGCCAATGAAGAATTCCTGCCAAAACTTCCACCGTTTCAACCGTCGTCAATTCCTTCGCATCGGCGGCGCCTCACTATGCGGCATAAGCATGCTCGATTTGTTGCGGTCGCGAGGGGCGGCAGCGGCGCGCGGCCTGCAACCGAAAGCCAAACACATGATCTGCGTCTGGCTTGCCGGCGGTCCACCTCATATCGACATGTTCGATATGAAACCCAATGCCCCGGAAGACTATCGAGGGGAATTCAAACCAATCAAGACGAAGGTATCCGGCCTGGAAATCTGCGAACTCATGCCGGAACTCGCCAAGATCGCCGACAAGTATACGATCCTCCGGTCGGTCACGACGTTGAACAAGCCGGGAGATCATGGCCGAGCGCCGATGTACTGGCTTACGGGCAATCCGCGACTACCCAGCGGCACCGCCGCCTATCCGATGTATGGCAGTGTAATGGCCAAATTCCGGCCGGGACCAGCGGATCTGCCATCGTTCGCGGTCCTCGACAAGATCGACCATCACATCGGCAATGCCATCGCCACGAGCTTCCTCGGTCCAGCTTATGCTCCCTTTATCTTCGATCCGCTCCAAGCCAAGGACGACATCGCCAAGATGTTGTCACCGCAAATTGAATTGCCGGCTTTCGACCGGGACGCAAAATTGCTGAAGACGTTGGACGGCAAATTGCGAGCTCAGGAACGCCTCGATCCGTTGATCGAAGGTTTGGATCGCTACCAGCAGAGCGCTTTCGACATGCTGCGTTCACCCAAGCTGCGGACTGCACTCGATATCAGCAAAGAGAATCCGAAGACGATCGAACGCTATACCAGGAACGACCCGAAAAAGACCCGTTATCCGTCGGGCAATACCAGGCACTTCCTCATGGCCCGTCGTTTGATCGAAGCTGGCGTGCCGATCGTGCACTTCAACTTCGGCTACTGGGACTGGCACGGGCAGAATTTCGAAGCCGGTCGACAACAGATTCCCATGCTCGACGCCGCCTTGTCCTCCTTGCTTATCGATCTTGATGAACGCGGCTTGCTCGACTCCACGATTGTCTTGGCCTTGGGTGAAATGGGTCGAAAGCCGAAATGCGGCACCAAGAAAGGGGCTGGGCGCGACCATTGGGATTATGCCCAGTTCGTTCTCGCTGCTGGTGGCGGGTTTGCACGTGGCAACATTGTCGGCGCCACCGACAAACTTGCCGAACAGGTCGTCGACAAGTTCTACAAGATCGAATCGTTTGGCAGAACTTTGTATCATCTCCTGGGTATTGATGCTGATCAGATCGTCTACACGACGAACAACCGCCCAGTGAAACTCATTGCCGGGGAAGCACCTATGATCAAGGAAGCTCTCGCCTGATGAAACCGGCTTGCGACGCTCACGACATGGCCGAAGCCATCGGCGATTCAGCGTGTTTTCTGCTGCACGCCACGGCGAAAGCTAGGGAAAGATAAAGCCGGTAAAAACGGCCCTCGCGGATTGCGGCAAACTTCGGTCGTAGCCGGAATGTTGCCTACCCGCAGGCGTTCAATGATCTCTTCGCCACTAGCCCGGGACTGGCACCACGTGCCGTTGGGCAACGGATACCGCAAGTACCACAGGTTCGGATCCGCATTGATCGGCTGCAGATCGGCAGCTTCCAAGTCCATCCGCGTCAGACGTTCGGCAATAGCTTCCTCCTCGTCGGCGGGGTCCGGTGCGACGACGGCAAGTTTTGTCGATGCGAGTCCGGTAGCGCGGAGATCTTGCGCCAGGTTCGCTGCCGATGGGTACCTTTGCTCTGGTGCGCGGGCGAGCAATCTGGCCAGAATCGGATCCAAAACCGCTGGGATATTTTCATGCAATCGGCTGGCTGGTACGAATTTGCCTGCCAATTTCTTTTCCGCTACTTTTCTGTGGGTATCGCCAGGGAACGGCACACTACCAGTCAACATATGGTAGAAAGTGGCTCCCAGAGCATAGAGATCACTGCGCTGGTCGGCGGCAGAGGCGTCGATGGCTTGTTCGCAAGGCATGTACCATGGTGTACCAAAGCCGTGCGGTCGGGTAGTCAAGCTCCCGTCGTCCAAATATTTGGCCAACCCGAGGTCCGCCAATTTAGCGATACCGCTTTGCGTCAAAAGAATATTGTCGGGCTTGATATCGCGGTGAATAAAGTTGCGAGAATGGATGTATTCCAACGCACGAGCCACGTCGAGAATGATTCGGACGGCGTCACCGACTGGCAGCCGACCGTATCGTTCGAGCAGCTGTTGCACGCTTGGCCCATCCACATATTCCATGATCAGGAAGTGTTTGCCTGTCGCCTTGTCACAACCAGCCCCGAAACAACGAATGATGTTAGGATGATCCAACTCGGCACCATTTCGCGCCTCGCGGTAAAAACGATGGACGTAGGCTGGATTGTTGACCAGATTCTGCGACAAGACCTTGATGGCCAGCGTCTTTTGCGTCGATTCCTGAAAGGCTTGGTAAACCGACCCCATGCCGCCGGCACCCAGCCGACGGAGCAGCGTGAACTCGCCAAACTGGCGGGGATATTGACCCGAATGGCTGGACACCGTGTCATAGGTGCCAGCTGGCGTGTCCGCGCGGGTGATCAAAACTCCGTTCAGCTCGCGGCGCAATGCCTCAGCATCGGAGGGAGTCAGCACCTTTTGTACAATCAGCATGTCGAGCAGATCGCCCTGAATCCCCGCGGCTTGTGCCCGCAACGTCGCTTGCAGCGCACGCTTCACCTGGGCGGCATCCGCACCATAGCGGGATATCGCCAACTCGGCAGCTCGTTGACTAAAGCTACGCTCTGACATGCTTCCGCTTTCCAGCTTCTCCAAGACGGCTTTCGTTTGTTTGCTCCTCGAGCAGGGCACTCAGACCTTCGAAGGGAATATCGACAATGCGAGTAAATCCGGACACAATTTACTTGGCTTTCCACGCCTCTATCGAAATAATGTTTCCGATTGGAGTATACCATTCCTTTCGATCGAGGATCAAAATGCGCGTGCGCTTTCTTTTTGCCGTCGTCGTTGCTGTTGTGTTTTCTTGTTCGGCATTGGCCAAGAAGCCCAATTTCGTTTTTATTCTCGTGGACGACCTTGGCTACATGGACATCGGCGCCAATAATCCCAAGACGTTTTACGAAACGCCCAACGTCGATCGGCTGGCAAGTGAAGGAATGCGCTTCACCAATGGCTATGCCGCCAATCCTGTCTGCAGCCCGACCCGCTATAGTATCATGACGGGAAAGTACCCAAGTCGGGTTGACGCAACGAACTTTTTTTCGGGCATGCGAGCAGGGAAATTTCTGCCGGCACCCCTCAACGACCGCATGCCTCTCTCCGAGATCACAGTGGCTGAGGCTCTAAAAACCGCCGGCTACCGAACTGCTTTCGTCGGCAAATGGCACCTCGGGCCCACCCCGGAGTTTTGGCCCGAAGCGCAGGGGTTCGATATCAACATTGCCGGACATCACCGTGGCTCTCCGCCGGGAGGCTATTTCGCCCCCTTCAGAAACCCCAAACTTAAAGACGGTCCTAAAGGCGAGTTTCTTACCAAACGCCTGACCGACGAATCGATCAAGATTCTTGAACAGTTCAAAGACCAGCCCTTCCTTCTGTACCTCGCCTTTTACACCGTTCACATTCCGCTGCAGGCGCCGAAAGAACTGGTCGCCAAATACGAAAAAAAAGCGAAGAAACTCGCTCCCAGTGAGGAATTCGCCACCGAAGAGCAGATCCTACCGATCAAGCAGCCCAGACGTATCCGAATTCGGCAAAACCATCCTGTCTACGCCGCCATGGTCGAGAGCATGGACACTCAGGTCGGTCGGCTTTTGCAGAAACTTGAAGAACTAAAACTCGAAGATCACACCGTCGTTTGCTTCATGTCCGACAACGGCGGGCTGTGTTCCGCCGAAGGGCATCCCACTTCGAATCTGCCTTTACGCGGCGGCAAAGGCTGGCTTTATGAAGGTGGAATTCGCGAACCTTTCCTTATCAAATGGCCCGGCGTCACCAAACCAGGCTCCGTGTGCCATGTTCCCGTCATGAGCATCGACTTCTATCCAACCATCCTGGAAATCGCCGGAGTCAAAGCGAAGCACACCATCGACGGTGTCAGTCTCGTGCCGCTTCTTCGTCAGACCGGCAACATCGATAACCGCGCTTTGTACTGGCATTATCCGCATTATAGCAACCAAGGCGGCTTCCCCGGTGGGGCTATCCGTGTCGGCGACTTCAAGCTCATCGAACGCTACGAGGACGGCCGGGTCCATCTCTACAATCTGAAGAACGACATCGGCGAAAGCACCGATCTGGCTGGCAGGATGCCCGAACAAGTCAAAACGATGCGGCAGCGGCTTCATGCCTGGTATAAACAAGTCGATGCCAAATTCCTGCGAGCGAAAGAGGGGGGGCCCAAACCCTGGAGCGATATGCTGAATGAAAGGTGATCGTTATCAGGGATACCATCTCGCTAAACGACGGCATATGGGAGGTGCGGCATGCTATCAGCGGAAGGCTGCCGGGCACGACGGGAACGACTTTGGCAACGACTCGATCCCAAGCCCAACACCGACTACCTGGTCCTCAGCGATCCGATTCATCTTGTCTACCTCGCCAACTGTTATGTCGATCCGTTTCACTTGGGGCGCTTGGGCCAGGCCGTATTTGATTGTCCGGCGCGACGGGCACGCGAAGCTGATTCACGACAACCGTGCGCCGAAATCCGTTGAGCAAGCCCATGTCGACGAACGCCGCGTCGTTTCCTGGTATGACGGCCAGTCTCCCGGTCAGGGGCCCCGGCAATTGGCTGTCCTGCAATCCGTCAACCCGAACGCATCGGGCCTGCAAATCCACGATCGCGTTGGCGACCCGATGGCCGCTAATGTGATCAACACCATTGCCGACATGCGTCGCCAAAAAGACCGGGATGAAATCGAAGCTCTGAAGGCCTGCATGCGGGCAACCGAAGCCGGACACGCCTGGGCACGCGAAAATGCCGCCGCCGGCATGACCGAGCTTGACGTTTACAACGGCATCTTTGCCGCCTGTTGCAAACACGCAGGCAAGCCCGTCATCGTCTATGGCGACTTCGCAGTCTGTGACGGCCCAGCAAGACGGGGCGGCATGGCGACCAACCGTGTCCTTCAGAATGGCGACATGCTGATTCTCGATTTTTCCGTAGTGATCGACGGCTACCGCAGCGACTTCACCAATACGCTAGTCATCGGGAAACAACCCAACAGCAAGCAGCAGCATCTGTTCGACATGTGCCGACTCGCCATGTCCGCCGGCGAGAATGAACTTCGTGCCGGTGCTTCCTGCTTGAATGTTTATCAGGCCGTGCACGAAGTCTTCAGGCAGACCAACCTCGCCGACCATTTTCCCCATCATGCCGGACATGGACTGGGGCTCTCCCATCCCGAAGCGCCTTATTTCGTCCGCCATGCCAACGAGGACCCTTCGCACTGGAGACGTCGTCACCCTCGAACCAGGCCTTTACGTCGAAGGAGTCGGCGGCGTCCGCATCGAACACAATTACCTCGTTACGGAAAACGGCTTCGAACGCTTGAGCCAGCACGAGATCAGCCTGGTGTAGAGCTTCGGCCTCTTCGCTCGTCGCTGCTGTGATCATGCCGACGCTTACGGCAGTAGAGGTTGCTATTTGATGGCGATGGGCCTGAGCGTAAAACCTGCTGTCGAACCGCGTATCTTGTTGGTCAGACAAATGTAGCAGAACTCGTAGGTTTGGTCGCGAGCCAGTTCTTCCAGGTTGTGGAATTCCCCTATATGCACTCCTTGCTCAATCAGAAGATAACGATGGACCGGAATAAAAGCCGGCTTTTCCATCGGTCCGGGCGAGTATTCCAGGCCGCTAGTATCGCTTGCGAGCAAAATGGCCCCTTTTTGCTCAACAAGCCACCTGGCGGCTTCCAGATTGAGCCCGGCACTATCGTGCTCGGCGATCTTCTTGTGATCGCTGCCGTTTTTGCCCCAATAGCGAAGGGTTCCCGTGCGGATCAGGACGGTATCGCCTGGTTGGATGTCGGTTTTTTGTTTTTCCAAAGCGGCTTTCAAGTCGCCAACAGTGATTTGATAATGAGGGGGCAAGGCATCAACACCGCGCAAGCCGGCCACATCGATCAGGACGCCTCGGGTAATGATCGGCGGAATGGTGGTGGCGTCGCATTTTCGAATTCCGAAGTTGCCTCCCCACTTTTCCTCCGTGAAGCCGTTGTACCAGTGGTTGTCGTCTCCTTCGGTAACGTGTCCCAGACCGTCGATTTGCGTGGCCACATTATCGTTGATGAACAGCGCGCAGCTATGCCAGGCCATTTTTCGGGGATTGATTTTGGGATCGACGGCCGGCGTGAAATCGCCCTGCCTCTTCACGCCTTCGGGGCCACGGAAAAGGATGATTTCCGCGGGACTGTGGCCCGGCCATTTGTAGGATTCGCGATCGTAGTTGACGCCAAGATCATATACCTTGCCTTCTTTGACGAGGCGAATGGCGTCGCGAACGCTTTCAGGGGTCATTTCGTTCAGGGAGCCGACCTCATCATCCTTGCCCCACACCCAGCCCCAGCCTTTGCCTGGTTTCCACTTTTTCAGTGTTCGTGGTTTGGCCTTGGCTTGGGAGTCGGCTGATGTGCCCTTGGCGACTGGTTCGCTGTTATTGCCCGCGATCCAGCCAAGCAGGAAAGCCGACACAAGAGCCAGACCGCCAATCATTTTGCCTTTCATGCTCGCAGCTCCTTGTTGTGTGGTGGGTCATGTTCGAGGTCCGAGGCATCGGCAATACAAGCCAGCACCGCAAATCGCTCCCAGTATGGGTGCCAGCAGGTAGACCGTCAACGTGCCGGAGGGACGAGGTCCGGGTATTGCGATCGCGTTCCACCCTGCTAGAAAAGCGAAGAGACGCGGGCCGTAATCGCGGGCCGGGTTGAAACACGCTTGGGTGATTGGAGCGATAACGCTGATCAGCGCCGCCACGGTCAATCCGATGAAGACCGGCGCAACTCTTCCCGGATGGAACGGATTGCGTTCGTCGGTGACGGCGACAACCACCAGCGCCAAAATCGCGGTTCCGAGAAACTCGGCAAGAAACGCTGATGATTCGCTCACCATGTCGATCCACCGCTGATGCTCGGCTGCTTGATAAGTCTCGCCGGTTGAGGCGAAAGGACCGGGATTGGGGAAGAATTCGCAGTAACACATTGCCGTGATTTCGCTTCCGGGCTGGCCGCGAACGACCCCTTTCTGACGCTCACGCTCAGCCAAGAACGGATGGAAAATGCTGTAAAGAACAGCGGCGGCCAGGAAGGCCCCGGCCAACTGGGCTGCCAGATACGCTGCAACCCGCCGAACGGGAAACAATTGCCATGTCGCCAAGGCGATCGTTACAGCAGGATTGATATGGGCACCGCTAATACCGCCGACAACATAAATGGCCAGCATGATCGACACGCCCCAGACGATGCCAACCTGCCATAAACCGTGCAAATCACCGAAAAGCACGGCCACATGCACGGCACCACATCCGAAAAAAACGAGCAAGAACGTCCCCAGCGCCTCCGCTGCCGTACATTTCAGCAATCCGGCTTCAACTGGAGTTGTGTTCTCCTCATGCACTTCCAAGCTCATTCGTTGTCCTCACCGTTTCGTCCTCTCCTTTCGCCAGGTCGGCCGGTTCCTGTCGGCTAAATCCTGACCTCTTCCCCCGTTGATGCCAGCCTGATGGTCTTGCGTGTCACATCGTGGTGGGTCTCTATGCGACGAATGGTTCGATTTCTCGCCCGCATGAGGATCGACTCGGTGACCCGATAATGTCCTTCAACGCGAATGCCTCGCAGCATCGGGGAATCGCTGATGCCCGTCGCCGCGAAGATGAGATGATCGCCTTGAGCCATTTCTTCGACTGTCCAGATTTTCTTCAGGTCCGCTTCGGTGTAGCCATCGACGGTGACGAGTCGTCGGCGTTCGTCGTCGTTTTTGGGCCACATGCGGCACAACTGCTGGCCGCCGAGACACTTGATCGCTGCCGCCGACAAGACTGCTTCGGGGCTACCGCCGATTCCCAGATAGAGATCGACCCCCGAATTGGGCAGGCTTGGAGCAATCGCTGCTGCAACGTCGCCATCCGAAATGGCTCGAATTCGGCAACCGGCTTGACGCAGTGAGCGGACGATGCCTTCATGTCGCGGGCGGTCCAGGACCACCGCGACCAGGTCGTCGATCTTTTTCTCAAGTATCCTGGCAAGCACCTCCAGGTTTTTTTCGATCGGAGCGTCGAGATCGATTTTTCCGTGTTCGGCAACCCTTGGTCCGACAGCGATTTTTTCCATGTAGTGGCAAGTAATCGCGGGGAATAAGGGACGGGGATCGTCGTCAAAATCTTCGCACGTCGTGGCGGCGAGCACCGAAATAGCACCGGGCAAGCCTTTCGCTGTCAACGTCGTCCCATCGATCGGGTCAACGGCGATGGCTGCCGGTATCGCGTTCTCACTCCAGGTTCCAAGCCTCTCATCCATGAAGATACCCGGCGCGTCGTCCTTTCGGCCTTCGCCAATGCGGACCAACCCTTTGCAATGGATCAACTCGAACATGCCGCGCATCGCGTCGGCTGCCGCCAGGTCGGCAGCGTTTTTGTCACCTTTACCGAACCATTTCCATGCCGCCAATGCCGCGTTTTCCGTGCACCTTACCAGATCGAGATCGATCGCACGTTCCGGATCGTGTCGAAATGGCGCCATAAGGAATCCTTTGTCGATGACTGACCAGACGATGCAAACGAACTTAAAAACAATGGCTCTACGCCACCCTCAAAACGCGGTCGCGGGCCGCAATCTCCCACCGGTCTATCACTTTGCCGTTCTCAACCACATAAGCAAAGCGGTGCAGCGCGCAAGTCGGGCAGATATGAGTTGGCACGGCAAATAGAGAATCGCCGGGCGCGAACCGCTCGGCTTGGTCCGTTTCAATCACCAGATGTTCTTCGTTCTGCAGGATTTGCTTGGCATCCGGAAGATCGGGGAGGAGACAACGTTTGCCCGCCGGCGGATCGCTGGCAATCGCCTTGTAACCCAGATCCAGAGTCAGCCGATTCGGTGCCGGCCGGCTCACAACTCGCGTCAACAACAAGGCGGCCGGCACAAAGCCCTCCACATCGGGAAAGCGCGTGCCGTAGCCGTTGTCGTGCAGAAAGCACGTTCCAGGCGAACATTCCAAGCCGGGTAAATCCATTTTTGCATAAATCGGAAAAGTCGGCGTGCCGCCCAGGACCATACGCGGGACCGGCAGCCCTTTTCTCTCGAGATTGGCCCGCATCTGCAACACCGGTTCCAATTGCTGTGCCACGGCTCGCTCGCGCTCGGCACGCGATTCCTGATGATTATGCCCGTCATAGACATGAAACCCGCCCGGCCGAACCCCAGGCAGCTTCGCGATCCGCTCATAAAGCGACTCCGCCTCGGCACCAGGCGCGATCCCCGTTCGCTTTTGCCCTACGTCCACATCGATCAAAACGTCGATCTCTTGTTGCTCTGCTATCATCGCTTGCGAAAGCGTCTCGAGCGGCTTGGGATGATCGGCAATGACCGAGAATCGGCACTGCGGAAAAGCCTTCACCAGGCGCGCCAATCGGCCGCAATTCGGTCCAACCATCGGATAGGCCAACAAGACGTCCGGCGCGCCGCAATCAGCCAGCATTTCCGCTTCGGCAATCGTGGCGCACTTGTGCTTCGTGACGCCCGCTTCAAGCTCCATGGCCACGATTTCGCGCGTCTTGTGCGTTTTGACATGCGGCCGCATGCGCTCCGCTTTGCCTGCTATCTTGAGTGCCGTTTCAAGATTGTGGCGAATCAGGTCCTTGTAAAACACCAGTGCCGGGCTGAAAACCTCGGCATCATTTTCAATCTGATAGCGTGAGTCCATGGTGCCATCGCCGTTCGAAAGGGGTTGATCTTCGATCTCAATCAGGACCTGTCTGTTTTTCTGCCGTCCGAATTCAACGCTGACTTTTCCACCTCATGGAAACGGAATCTCTCAACACGCCGTCACCCAATTAAGCTAAGTCTTCGCGTTCTCTTTGATGAACTGCAACCCGCGCGTGTAAACTTCTTCCGCGGAAGGGAACAAATCCCGCCAGACGCGCGTGGCAGCAGCCAAATCCGGCAAAGCCCGGCCAAATGCCTCGATCACATACCAATCGTCATAGCCGACTTCTTTCAAAGCCGAGAACACTTCCTGCCAATGCACCTGTCCCGTGCCGGGAGTTCCGCGATCGTTTTCGCTGATGTGAACGTGTACAAAGCTGTCCGCGGTCGCCTTGATCGCTTCCCGCTGGCTCTTCTCTTCGATGTTGGCGTGAAACGTATCGTACATCATGCGAAAACTGGGGTGATCGACGGCTTGGACGAGTTTTTTGGCGTCCGCGGCGGTAGTGAGAAAATAGCATTCAAAACGATTGAGGTATTCGATTGCCAGTTGCACTTTCGCCGTCTGGGCGTGCTCTGCCGCGGCACGCAGGACGTCGGCGGCGTACTTCTTCTCATCGTCTGTAGGACCCGATCCCGAGAAGACCGCCAAAGGCGAATGATACGGGCCGCACATCCGCTCTCCGCCAAGCGCTGCTGTCATGTCGATTGCCCACTTGAGCCGTTCGATGGCTGCTTTCCGCACCGACGCATCCGGGCTGATGGGGTTGGCCTCCGGCGTCACAATCGTCACCGTCGTGCAGGCCAGACCGAGGTTGTCCAACTCCTTGCGCACGGTTTGGTAGTGTTGGGCATCTCCTTCAAAGACTGGGATTTCGACACCGTCGAATCCGGTTTCCTTGAGTTTGGCCAGAATGGGAAAGTGTTCCGGCGTCACATGCGTCGTCCACAGCAGCAGATTCATGCCGACTTTCATGGCGTGCTCCTTCTATCGGTGGTCCGTTGAAGATTGTAAGGAATGCAGTGCGAAGAATGAAGCACGAAAGGAAACAGCATTGCTGGGGTGCTAGCAAATTCAGTGGCAATCTTCTTTGTTTCCAGCGACAATACGTCTTGACCAGCGGATTTGCCAACCAAGGCCGAGTCCATCCGAGACCTTCCCTTTTGAGGGTTTGACCATGAAATGCTTGCCAGTTTGGCCGGCAGTTTTTGTCAGCACGACGCTGTGCTTGCCTTTGGTTTTCGCCGACGATGCCAACCCCGAAAAACCGCCTGCTGTCACCAAACTGGTCGAGTCGGTCAGGCCGTCGGTCGTAGTCGTCACATTCAGCGGTCGCGACGGCAAACGTCTGGGGTTGGGAACCGGTTTCGTCGTCGATGCTAAAGGCTTGATCGCAACCAACTTGCATGTTCTCGGCGAAGCGAGACCGATCCAGGTCGAGACAGCCGACGGAAAAGTCTATGATGTCAAGATCATTCATGCTTCTGACAAAGCCATGGACCTGGCGTTGGTGAAAATCAATGCGGACAACCTCAAACCCCTTCGTCTTGGCGATTCCGATCAACTCAAACAAGGGCATGAAGTCGTGGCGATCGGCAATCCGCATGGGCTGGAACGCAGCGTCGTCCGCGGCATCGTTTCCGGTCGACGGACGATCGACGGGCGCCCCATGATCCAGGTCGCCATTCCCATCGAACCGGGCAACAGCGGTGGTCCGTTGGTCGATTTGCAAGGTCGGGTCCAGGGCATCGTCACGATGAAGTCTCTTGTCACGCAAAACCTCGGCTTCGCTGTCCCCATCAACGCACTCAAGACTCTCCTTGCCAAACCAAACCCTATCCCCATAGATCGCTGGCTGACCATCGGCACCCTCGACCCCGAAGAATGGCAAATCCTTTTCGGCGCCCGCTGGCGGCAACGCGCGGGCAGGATTCTCGTCGACACTCCAGGCAATGGTTTTGGCGGACGATCCCTTTGCCTGTCGAAAGCCCCCGCCCCGAAACTCCCCTTTGAAATTGGCGTCTACGTCAAACTGGACGACGAAAGCGGCGCCGCCGGACTCGCTTTCGAATCCGACGGCGGCGACAAACATTTCGGCTTTTACCCCTCTGGAGGCAAACTTCGGCTCACCCATTTCCGTGGCCCCGATGTCTTTTCCTGGAAAATTCTTCGTGATGAACCGAGCAACCATTACCGGCCAGGTGAATGGAACCGTCTTAAGGTTCGCCTCGAACAGAAAAAACTGCTCTGTTACGTCAATGATCACCTCGTCTTCACCGAGGAGGTCGACGGCCTCAAGGGAACGCGTGTCGGCCTGGTCAAGTTCCGTACCACCAAGGCCGAGTTCAAACGCTTTCAAGTCAGCAAAAGCATTCCTCCCCAGTCACCGCCTGCCGATCTTGTTAAAAAAATTCACCAACTTGTTGAAGATATTGACCCTAGAAAGCCGCCGCAGCCAAAATTCGTTTGGCAATTGCTCCCTCACGCTTCCGACAGTGTGCAAGTCTTGCGCGAACGCGCTCGGTATCTGGAAAAGCAAGCCGAGGCTTTGCGGCAATTGGCTGTCGAAGTCCACCAGCAAACCGTGCTGCAGGAACTAGCCAAAGTCTTTGGAAAGAAAAACGAAGAAGACATCGATCTCTGTCGTGCAGCCCTCCTTCTCGCCAAACTGGATAATGACGAAGTCGACATCGATCATTACCTCAAGGAAGTGGATCGTTTAGCGCGGCGCATCCGCTCTCGCTTCCCCAAAAACGCCACTGCCACACAAAAACGGGAAATCCTCAACAAAGCTTTGTTCGAAGAACATGGCTTTCACGGCAGCCGAACCAACTACTACAGCCCTTCCAACAGCTATCTCAACGAGGTTCTCGACGACCGCGAAGGTTTGCCCATCACTTTATCCGTTCTCTATCTCGAGCTGGCCCGGCGGCTTGGCTTGAACATGAAGGGCGTGCCACTTCCAGGCCATTTCGTCGTACGCCACGAACCAAAAAACGAAAAATGGGTTTTAATTGATGTCTTCGAAGGTGGCAAAACCCTGACACGCGAAGAGGCCGCCCAAAAAGTCGCTGCCACTTCCGGGCTGGAACTCAAAGAAGAACACCTTCAGCCAGCGACGAAAAAAATGATCGTCGTTCGCATGCTGCACAACCTGATGGGCATAGCCGGCGATAACCGCGATGCCTTGGCCATGCTGCGCTATCTCGATGCCGTCCTCACCGTCGATCCAGACGCCGGCAACGAGCACTGGATGCGTGCCGTTCTTCGCTACCAGACAGGGCGGCTTCAAGGCGCCAAGGCCGATACTGACTGGCTTTTGGAACACCAGCCCGATGGCATTGACCTCAACCGCGTGCGCGAACTTCGCCAATTCATCGACCAGGCGCTGCGCTCCGGACAGAAACAATGATCGGCAACCGCTTACAGAAAGGGCCGTGAAACGGATCACTTGGCCGCTGCCATTCGAACGTGTCGAATCATCGGACTTGCAAGCAGATGAAAAGTTCAACGAAAGGGATTGCGTCGGAAAAGGTTGGCAATCGAACGGGCCTCGAGGTTCGAAGATGGCGCTCCCTTGCTAATCCGCATGCGGATTGCGATAATTTCAAGTAATCAGGATGGCTGAGGCTGTCATGGTTACCAGCGGTAACGTTCCCGGAGCGATTTCCGCAGCAACGTGCTTGAGTGTCCCCGTAGCTCAACTGGATAGAGCGTCGGCCTCCGGAGCCGAAGGTTACAGGTTCGAATCCTGTCGGGGATAGTTCCTTCCTCCCATCCTGTCCGCCGATGCAAGCCGATGCAATCCGTTCCCCTTTGGTGCAAGACGTCCTAGCTGCGTTTGAGTTTCGGCAATCCTGGAAAGGCCGTTGTCGGGCGTTCGTTCGCCGCTTCCTGTGCAATTTGGTGCAGGTTGTGACGCATTAGACGCGAGACGACCGGCACCAATTTCGGCACCTCTCATAGTGGGCACCTCGATGGGCGCTGTTTTGGCAACACCTTCGGGTCATCGAGCACGACCAGCGTTGGCCGGACCGTCTTGCCGTCGGCTCGCTTGTACTTCATGCCGCGGATTCGCCCGGTGATCCCCGCGACCTTGATGATGGCGCCGCTGGCGGTGCTGCCGGCGATGGTCGGCAGAAGGATCTCTCGCGCGGTCCAGCCGATGTGGGTTCTTTCCCCTTTGCAGAGCCGTCCCTTGCAGCGATTGGCGATCCCATCCAGGTCGTGGATCAGATAGACCACTTCGGGGAAGTCCTTGAGCAAGAGGTCGTTGCCGTCGAGTTCCATCCCGATCGAATCAAGCATGTCCATCGCATGGCCTTTGGGTTGCCGAAAAATTTTTTTTGTTGCAGGGCAATATCGACGTGACTAGTATCGAATGAAACTTAGTAGAGTTCGACGGAATCGCCCCATGTCTGCGATCAGCAACCAGCGCCGAAAACCCGTGGGTTTGTTCCCGGACAGCCCGACGCGGAGGTTGTACGAACGGACTGCACGTCCGCCATTGCAGCTGCGGCATCACGCTCCCGAAGGGAATTCGCGCGGCCTATCTCACGACAATGTAGATGACGCGGACACGAGAGGCGTGGCACGATGCTTACGAAGGCAAATCGCGCCGCTGTGCGAAAGAGCGATCCTTGGGATCGCGTCACGGCCAATAAGTTCCGCCACTCCCTCTCCCTCGGGGAGAGGGCCGGGGTGAGGGGGCACTATTACGACATACGAACGGTGCAGGAGCTGCTTGGTGACAAACACGCTAGGACGACGATGATTGACACACGCGTTCGATTGCCGGAGGGCGCGAGTTAATAATAACAAGTTAGGGGAACGCGTAATGGACGATGCCCAACGTCGTTAGGCGGACAGCGAGAGGGTCGACGCGATGACCAAGAACAAACCGACGAATGTAGTAGCCGCATTCGAGATTCTACTCGAGGAAATCGAGACAGAGATTGACTTTACCAACAGAGTCGGGTCGCGAGCATTTGAAGCCCGTGATTATGATCGCGCTCGCGAAGCCCTCGAACTGGCAGCTCACCTGACCGCGTATCGGGACAAGCTCGCTGCATTCCGGCGTGAGTGGGATCGCTTGGTTCCGGCTGCCGACGAAGAAACAGAGGATGCCGAAACAAAGGAAAGCCGTCGGAACCTTGGCCGGCTGCAACGCGGTCTCCGAACACCCGAGGATTCGTACTACATCCCAATCCTGCGCGTCCTCGTTCGTCGTGGCGGTTCTGGACAGGTCTCAGACGTGCTTGAGGAAGTGCGCGCGGAGATGAACGGGATCCTCCGAGACGTGGATTTTGAGCCCCTGGCTTCCGACCCGCATAACCTCCGATGGCGAAACGCTGCTCAATGGGCACGGAATTCCATGGTGAACGAGGGCCTTCTCAAGAGCGGCAGCCCGCGCGGCATATGGGAGATCTCTGAAAAGGGACGCCAATACCTGAGCGAGCATGACAGCGTGTAACAACAGCATGCAGCGGACGGCGCTGCGCGCCGCCGCTAATCGCCAAGCCGTTAGGCAACAGAACATCGAGGTCCGCAATGAACGTTCCGGAACCCAACCCACCGACACACGACGACCGGGAATGGCCCGGTGTCGCGGCGATCGTTGTACTCTTCGTCGTGATCTCATGGATTGGATGGGCCACGTTTTTCAGCATCGTTCTTTGGTGCGTCATCGCTGCAGCCACGGTCGCCGCAGCGATCTGTGCCATCGTCGCCGTCAACGCTGAGAAGGATGATGAAAAACAAGATGCGTTGATGCTTGCTGGTGGAGGAGTTGTCGTTGCTATCGTAGCGTGGTTCTTAATTCCATCGTCATCCACGTCGAAAAATGGAATAGATAGAGCCTCCCTCAAATTGGCAGCTCACACCGTTTACGGTTCGTGGAGCGAAGCGGACTTGTTCGGAAATCAAACGCAACAATGGAGCGGAAGTGCGGGCGTCATCAAACTCAAATCCGGAAAGCTGTACCTTATCAGTAACAGCCATTGCTTGGGCCTTGCTGAGCTACGCCAAAGCGATTCGTGGACTGACGGAGTTCCGGATATTGTTAGTTACCAACTAGAAGTTGTCTTTGCATCCGGCAAACGGAAACCAGTGCTGCGTTTTGCTGACCAAGATGGTTCGTTGGATCTGTCAATGCTCGAAGTGGATGCGTCTGGGCTGACCGAAGGAAAGGACTATGTCATTCTGCCTTTTTCACAATCGTTAGCTCTGGCGGAGGGCGACGAAGTTGTGGCGGTTGGATCCCCACTTGGTTTTCAGGGCACGCAAACCTTCGGTCGAATCAGTGCCCTACGTGAGCAACAAACACCCGAACGCCATCGCTTGATTCAAACCGACGCGGCGATCAATCCGGGCAATAGCGGCGGACCACTCTTTGTAAGAACGGGCAAAGATCGGTATTACTGGATCGGCATCAATACGTGGAAAGTGATCGGGGCGGATAATCTCGGATTTGCGATTGATGCGCGCGATGCAATGGCGACAAAGTACCGATGGTACTCTGCCAATGCTGCTGGTGCCGCGAAAGCGATCCGCACACTTTATAGATGAGGTGATCGCAATGGCAGCAATCCGATACTTTCGCGTTCCCATTCAAGTTACGGATTGGCATCGCACTTTTTTCTGCGAAACTGACTCTGCGCTCTTCGATCTTCACTATCATTGGATGTACGCGGCGCGGTTGCAAGATTCGCTTCAAGATGCGCTCAATGAGTTCCGCCAAGACTTCATCCGTCACCACGACCTCAAATCTCGCAATATGGCTCTGAACTGTGTTGAATCAACAGTTGTTGAATGGATGGAAGTGCAAGAGGCAAGACCATCAAATCAGCCGACACCGTACTTCCAGCCGCCGTGAAATGTTGCCTAACAAATCACCGCGGGTGACACGCCATTCCCGTTGGTCAGGGCGGGCGGAAACCAGGCCACTTGAAGTGTGTCCTGCTCGACGGGACCCGACGGGACCTCCTTCATCGCAGCAGGTCTCGTCGCCGCCTTTCAGGGCGAACCACCCGAGCGTCGAGTTCCATCCCGATCGAATCAAGCATGTCCATCGCATGGCCTTTGGGTTGCCGAAAAATTTTTTGTTGCGGGTCAATATCGACGTGACTAGTATCGAATGAAACTTAGTACAGTTCGACGGAATCGCCCCATGTTCGCGATCAGCAACCAGCGCCGAAAACCCTTGGGTTTGCTCCCGGACAGCCCGACGCCGAGGTTGTCCGAACGGACTGCACGTCCGCCATTACCAGTGCGGCACGATGCTCCCGAAGGGAATTCGCGCGGCCTATCTCACGACAATGTAGATGACGCGGACACGACAGGCGCGGCACGATGCTTACGAAGGCAAATCGCGCCGCTGTGCGAAAGAGCGATCCTTGGGATCGCGTCACGGCCAATAGGTTCCGGCACTCCCTCTCCCTCCGGGAGAGGGCCGGGGTGAGGGGCAGGACATCCGAGCGGTGCAAAACTGCCAGGGACAAAGCCGCTAGGACGACGATGATTTACAGACGCGTATTGAACAAAGTCGGTCGCGGCGTCACCACCCCGCTGGACCGCAAGTAGATGCCGGCGCAAGGTGCCGTTATTTTGTTATCTAGCGCCGCAGCGCTAGATAACGCGGAGCGGAAAAGTTTTGCCTGGTCGCCGGAAGTCGCGACCAGGTATAGGTTTGAAGAAGATCCGGGTGGGTGGTCCATCCGGTGTTAACTAGCGCCGCCGCGCAAGGTTTGCTTGCCGGAGGGCGCAAGTTAATAATGAGTTCGGCCGCAGACACGCGGTGCGAGTCAACGGTTGGAGGCTCCCCATGAACCCTGTCAGCGTCGGAACGCGGCGAGATGATGTTCAGTTTCACTTCCTCGGCGCAAACGAAGACTCGCTCCTCACCGGCTCAGTCCTGGTCCGGCCTGGGGAGATGGTGCTCGACATCCCCGGCGGGTACGGTCCGTACCTGATCGTCGGGGCGGCACACGGCCATCGGTATGAGGGCGTTAGCTCGATTCGCGGGAAGAGCAACCGGGTAGAGGCCCGATGGGCCGATGTCGGCGGCATGTACGTCGGGGTCTGGCATGAGGACGGGGAGGAGTACCTGTTCTCGTTTGAACTGCCCGAGGCGACCGACTGAGCGGTGGACCGGGCCACAGCGGATTGGAAGGAGGGGCCAATTGGCTGGACACGCAAGACGCCAAACCAGACGCTGCACCTGACCGGGGCGGCATCACGTGATTCCAGGGTTCATCCTCCTTGCTGCCCCCGCGGCAGGTGAGCTGAATTGTTAGCCCACTGCATCCAAGTCAAAGTCCTTCTAAAGTTGGTGTATGAAAGACTACAAAGCTATTTTCGAGAAAGTCGAATCAACCCTCATCCGCGTGGGTTCAGCTAATCTCTCCGATGATAGAATTCGTGCTAACCTTGATGAGTTCAAACACCTTGAAAGCAAGGTGTTCTCTGACGCCGATTACTACTGGATACTGGTTTACGTTGTCTTCTATGCAGGGTTTCGAGCCGCAACAGTCAGTGCCAAACTGAATGTGATCCGCAAATACTTTCCTGATTACGAAACTGTCGCAGGTTACAATGAGAGCAAGGCCGACGAAATTCTCAGTGACCCCAAAATGATCAACAATAGGCGGAAGGTTAAAGCCTGTATCGAAGATGCCAAGGTTTTTAAAAGCATCGTCAGCGAATATGGCTCGTTCCAAGTCTACCTTGACTCTTTCTCGCCATCTACTTCTTTTGAAAACCTGATGCTCCTAACAGCCCGTTGAAAAAGTCGGTTCGGGGGCTTGACAGGCGTGGTATATTGGCGGGTGTTATTCACTGATTTCAGGGACGAACGACAGGAGTCGCAATGGCGCTGGGTAAACGCAAGCGCGAACAACAAGAGATGTGGGTGGCGACCACGGACTTGCCGAAATCGCCGGGTCACCCCTTTTACAGAAAACTGAACCAGTTGCTGGCGGAAGCCGGTTTCGATGACTGGGTCGAACGGCTGTGTGCTCCGTTCTATCATGCGGTGATGGGTCGGCCGTCGATTCCGCCGGGCGTCTACTTTCGCATGATCCTGGTGGGCTATTTCGAGGGGGTGTCGTCGCAGCGTGGCATTGCCTGGCGGTGCAGCGATAGCCGATCGCTGGCGGAATTTCTGGGCTACGGTCCGCAAGAGAGGACGCCGGATCATTCTTCGATGAGTCGGACGCAGCAACGGTTGCCGCTGGAGGTGCACGAGCAAGTCTTCGCGTTTGTGTTGCGTCTGGCCGCCGACAAGAAGCTTCTCCACGGCAAGACGGTGGCTGTGGACTCGACCATGCTGGAGGCGAACGCGGCAATGAAGTCGATCGTCCGCAAGGAGACGGGGGAAGACTATAAGGAGTACTTGCGTCGTTTGGCGGAAGCGGAAGGGATCAAAGAAGCCAATGATGAGGACCTGCGTCGCTTCGACCAAAGCCGCAAGGACAAGAAGGTGAGCAACGAGGAATGGGAGTCGAAAACCGACGCCGATAGCCGGATTGCGCGGATGAAGGACGGCACGACGCGCTTGGCGTACAAGGCCGAGCATGTGGTCGATATGCAGAGCGATCTGGTGCTGGCGGCGACGATCTCGCCGGCCGATCATAGTGACGCGCAGACGCTGTGCGACAGTGTGATGCAGGCGCAAATCAACGTTGGCGAGAAGGTGGAGATCGAGGAGGCGGTGGCCGACAAGGGGTATCACAAGGCGAGCACGCTGGAGATGTGCGCGTTCATGAAGTGGCGGACGTACATTCCGGAGCCGAAAAGGAGACATCGTCATCGCTGGACCGACAAGCCGCCGGAGTATCGGGCGGCGGTGTACGGGAACCGTCGTCGCGTGCGTGGCGCGCGGGGCAAACGGCTGCAACGACTGCGGAGCGAGTTGACGGAACGAAGTTTTGCCCATGTGTGTGAGACCGGCGGGGCGCGTAGATGTTGGTTACGCGGACTGGAGAAGGTGACCAAGCGATATTTGATCCAGGTGGCGGCGCGGAACCTGAGTCTGATCCTGCGGAAGTTGTTCGGAGTGGGCACGCCGCGGAGCCTACAGGGCCTTATGTATGCTTTTAGGCTTCTCTATTTTTACATTATGATGTTCTATTTTTCCATAGTGATGTATTGGAGACGTCCGCGACCTTGCTGGGTCGATGTTCATTGAGGAAGGATATTCCCGCCGCCTCGCCGCCGTTTCACCACAAAACCGA
The DNA here is from genome assembly GCA_026004675.1 of Gemmatales bacterium. Lineage (GTDB taxonomy): Bacteria > Planctomycetota > Planctomycetia > Gemmatales > Gemmataceae > BPJP01. The sequence continues at coordinate 269,648 of BPJP01000006.1, read as the reverse complement.
CTAAAACAACGGGCTGCTAAAAGAAGAACTGGAGTATCGCTTCAAAGGCTTGGGCAGGATTACAACTTATCACTTTCTGACGGATATAGGATTGCCTGTTCTCAAGCCAGACAGAGTGATAAGCCGTATTTTTCAGCGGCTGGGCCTTATTGAAAGCGACCAGCAACTTCTAAAGACCGAAATCCAAGGGCGGAAGTTTGCTCAGGCAACAGGCCACCCTATTCGCTATATTGACATTGTTTTCGTGGCCTACGGTCAAGTAGAGTCACAAGAGTTTGGGCTTGCCAGCGGCATTTGCTTGGAGCAAAACCCGCTCTGTTCAATTTGCGGCGTGACGGATTACTGCAATTACTATGCACAGAATATCATCCTCTCAAAACCATCGTAGGGCCAGTGCATATTACCAAGATCGGGGCGCGGCCCAAGCCGTTCGGCTAGCAGCCAGGAGGATCAGTCTCATACGTTTGTATCCTGCGTCCGTGCTTCTTGTCGCGCTGGTGAGCCTTTCCGGTGGCGCTGTCGCCGACGACGGGGCCAAGGATGTGAAGGCGCTGTAAGGTACTTGGGACGTAACCGCGGTCGAGTTCGAGGGGCAGGCGATCCCTGCCGACGAGCTGCCCAAGGGGCCGCGAGTCTCCTTCGCGGGCAACAAGATCAAGCTTGTCAATCCGGTTAGGGGCACGCTCGAGGGCACCTTCCAGCTCGACCCTGCGCAGAAGCCAAAAGCCATTGACATCACTATTGGCGGCAAGACAGTGCTGGGCATCTATGCTCTGGATGGTGAGGCACTTCGCCTCTGCTTTGCCAGCGACTTTGACGACGACAATGAGGAGGGGAAAAAGAGACCGCCGAGGTTCGCTTCCAAGGAAGGGTCCACGGTGGCAGTGTGGACGCTGAAGAAGGCGAAGCCTTGAGAGGCCAGCAACAAGACATTTGGGCAGCCGAACCAGCCGTTGCAGCAGACGGCGGCCGGCATCTTGGCGAGCCGTCGAGGAATACGAAGTGCAATGACGGCTTCTTCGGAGCGGCAGGGGCTCAGGACGCGGCGGGGGCATCCTCGGCGGATTTCTTGTAAATTTCATCCAGCAATTCGGGAGAAGCTTCGCGCGTCCCACGACATTTCGGGTATTTCGTGCAGCCAAGGAAATAACTGCCGCCTCGACCCGAACGCAACTTCATTGCGGCTCCGCATTCAGGACACGTTTCCTTCACTTCGACTGCTGGAGGAGCCTTGCGCGCTGGCAGGATGTCCTTGAGTTTTTCTTTCAAATCGTCAGGAATCGGTTTGGTACTTCGGCACTTGGGATAGGCGCTACAGCCGAGAAACGGGCCGCGCGGTCCCCGTTTGACAGTCATCGGCGCTCCGCACTTGGCGCATGCGACGCCGGTTTCGATTGGTGCCAGGGGATTGCCCTGGGCGTCCACGTCTTTGGCGTTTCGGCATTTGGGATAGGCCGAGCATGCCAGAAACGGACCCCGAGGACCTTCGCGCAGCACCATCGGTTCGCCGCACTTGTCGCACTTGTGTTCGGTCGGTTTGCTGGTGACGACCGGTTTCCCTTCGGCATCGTAACTCATGGTCGTTTTGCAGTCGGGATAACCGGAACAACCCAGGAAGGGGCCGCGGCGCCCGATACGTTGCAGCATGGGCTTGCCGCAATTGGGGCAGACATGTTCCGTTTCCGCTGGTTCTTCCACGGCGTCTTCCCCGTCCCGCTTGATGTACTTGCAATCGGGGTAGCCTGAGCAGCCCAGGAACTTGCCCGACTTGCTATAGCGCACAACGAGCGGCTTGTCGCATTTGGGACAGGTTTCACCTGTTTCGGCGCCCCCGGATGGTCTCCATCTTGGCTTCCGCTACCGTCAGCGCCTGCTGAAATGGCTCATAGAACTCCTGCAAGACATCGTCGCGATTCGCCTTGCGCGCTTCGATCTGGTCCAGTTCTTCTTCCATATGGCTGGTAAACTTGACATCCATGATGGTTGGGAAATGCTCGACGAGAAGGTCGGTGACCATTTTTTCCGATTTCGGTGGCGTAGAACCGGCGGTCCTTTTGTTCGACGTAGCCGCGCTCCTGAATCTTGCTGATGATGGTAGCGTAGGTACTGGGTCGGCCGATCCCTTCTTTTTCCAGTGCTTTGACCAGCGAGGCTTCGTTGAAGCGCGGCGGCGGTTGGGTGAAGTGCTGTGTAGGCAACAAGTCCAACAAGTCTAAAGCCTGCTTTTCCTGCAACGGCGGCAGCAGCGAGTCCTCCTGCTTGCCTGCCGGCGCCAGCACACGGCGATAGCCGTCGAATTTCATCACTTTGCCCTGAGCTTTGAACAAACCGGCATCCGCCGTCACTTCCACATTGGTAACGGCATAAACGGCAGGGGCCATCTGGCTGGCGACGAAACGATTGTAAATCAACGTGTACAGCTTCAGTAGATCCTGCGGCAAGTAAGGCGCCACCCGCTCCGGCGTGTAGCTGACGTCGGTTGGCCGAATCGCCTCGTGTGCTTCCTGAGCACTTTTGCCGGAGGCGAACGTGTTGGGTTTTTCGGGGAGGTAGGGTTTTGCCAAAGTGGTTCTCGATGTGGTCGCGGCATGCCTTCAGGGCTTCTTCCGATACGCGCGTGCTGTCGGTCCGCATGTAGGTAATGAGGGCGACGGAGCCTTCCGGCCCCAACTCGACTCCCTCGTAAAGCCGCTGGGCCAGCATCATCGTTTTCTTGGCGGAAAAATGCAGTCGCAAGCTGGCCTGTTGCTGCAACGTGCTCGTCGTGAATGGAGGCGGCGCTTTTTCTTTTCGCTCTTTTTGCTCGATCTTGGAAACGGCGTATTCGGCCTTTTCCAGCGCGGCGACGATTCCAGTCGCAGCTTCTTCGTTGCTGGCGTGGAATTTTTCCCCCTTCCACTCGGCGAGTTCCGCCAAAAAAGCCCCCGGCGGCACCTCCAATTTATCTTTCTCTTCCCCTTGTTCCGCCTCTTTCTTGGCTGTCTTCTTGCGTTTCGGTTTCTCGTACTCAACCGTTCCCTGAGGCGCCAACAAGGCCGAGATCTTCCAATACTCTTCCGGCTTGAAACTGCTCGATTTCGCGTTCTCGTTCGACGATCAGTCGAACCGCAACGGACTGCACCCTGCCAGCACTTAGGTGGCGGGGCGACTTTTTTTCGCAACAGCGGACTCAATTTGTAGCCGACGACCCGATCCAGGAAGCGCCGAGCTTCCTGGGCTTTGACGCGGTCCAGGTCGATCGTCGTCGGATGGCTGAATGCCTGTTCGATCGCCCGTTTGGTGATTTCGTTGAAGGTCACGCGCAAGGTGCGATCGTCGGGCAATCCCAGGGCTTCTTTGAGGTGCCAGGCAATCGCTTCGCCTTCACGATCGGGGTCAGGGGCCAGAAAGACCTTGTCGCACTTGGCCACCTGTTTTTTCAACGCCGCAAGGACCTCTTTGCGATCCTTCAGGGGCCGATAGGTAGGCACCCATCCCTTTTCGATGTCGATGCCGAAACGCGTCTTCGGCAGATCGCGGACGTGCCCCTTGCTGGCAGCGACTTCATATTCGTCGCCCAGATACTTGTTAATGGTCCGTGCTTTCGCTGGCGACTCGACGATCACCAGATTCTTTTTCTTCTTGCGAGGCATAATCAAACTTGCTGATTATTCAGCGGCTGGAACCAGGTGGCGGAGAGCAGCGGGCCAACGGGGTGCTGCTGAATCGGGCAACACGATGCGTGTGTTGCCCACCCTTCACCACTACTTGCAAAGAGTCGCTACAATCGCTATTTTAAATAACCCTGTCAAGCACCCAATACTTCCGGTTTAGCGACCTGTCAAGTCCGGCCGGGGCCAAGGAGGTGCTTTTATGGCCGTAAGTTGAGGAATAACAATGGCTTTCAATCCCCTGCGAACTTTTCGCCGACACCAGAAGGTTTTGCTGGCGGCAGCCACCATCATGTGCATGTTCATCTTTATCCTTGCCAGCGGGCAGGGGGACTTCTTCTACACCGTCACGGAATTGATCGGCGTCCGCGGCGGGGCCAATGCTGCCGAGCTTTTCGGCAAAACCCTTGATGAACGCGACATCGAAATCATCCGTCGCCAACGCGAACTCGCCGACCGCTACATGCTTGAGGTCATCAAACGGGCACGTAACGTCGCCGAAGCAACGATACATAAAATCCGCAGTGAAATTCGCCAGAACTATCCTCCTCTCGACCGCCAGCTGCAAAAAAACGAGTCGGAACTGCAACGACAGATGTTCATCCTGTTCCAAATGATGCAGACAAGCGATCCGAGCGATCGCATGCGATTCGTCGCCATGCAGCAGGATATTCAACGCCGCTACCGGGAAAATCTCAACAATCTGGTGGGATTGCTGCGGGACGAAGAAAAAACCGAGCAGGTCAAGTTGCTCACTGACATGATCGATGTGCAAGAGCGTTATGCCCGCCTGCCCGATTCGCAACCACCTTACTTTGACGGCGTTGATGGGACGTTGCAGGATCTTCTCGATTATCTCATCTGGTTGCGACAGGCCGACGATTTGGGCATCGAGATCAGTGCGGAAAACCTTACTGATTTGGTGATCCTTGAAACCCAGCAACTGCTCAATCGAAAGCAACTCGCCGAAGAAGCAGGCAAGTTCATTCGCGGCAACATCAGCGAAAAAGCGTTGACGGATGCGGTACGCAAGGAGTTCCGGGTTCGGTTGGCGAAGATGACGCTCCTTGGCTTCGATGCTGTGCCTCGTTCCGACGTCGGGCCGAACGTTACCCCGTACGAACTCTGGAAATTCTACAAGAAACAACGGACCGAAAACAAAGTCGCTGTGTTGCCGATCGCCGTCGACCAAAAAGACTTTTTGGCAAAAGTCGAAAGTCCTAACGAAGAAGAATTGCGCAAGCTCTACGATCAGTACAAGGACGTCGTGTTTTCTGAAGATTCCCCCACGCCCGGTTTTAAGCAAACCGAGCGGGTGAAAGTCGAATGGGTCTCGGGTCGGGTTGATTCGCCTTATTACCTGGCAGAAGCGAAAAAACGGGTCGAGGACATCAAACGGGTTCTCGCTCAATCGTTTCCTCTGGCGACCGCAGGGCTGCGCACCAACTCCGGTCCGCTGGCGGAAGCGGCGGTGATCGCCTCGCACCTTGCTCCACCGCCCCAATACGAACTGCTTCTATTGGCCAAATACAAACAGCTGCGCGATCGGGAAGAAGACCTGCATCAACAACACCCCTTTCTGCCCTTCGTTTCGCGTTATCGGTTTTCATCTTTTCTGGACTTGAAAGACCATTGGCTCACAGACCAGGCTGTGCAACGACCGGAAACGGTAGCGGCTTTTGTCGGGAACACAATTGGTTCGGCTGGGACCGGAGGCAGTCCGGTGACTGGACCGACTGCCCTTCAAGCCACGGCTGTTGCTTTGGAAGCACGGCAAGGCGGTCAAATCTGGGCGACGTTGTTTCTCGCCGGGAGCAGCTTGAATCCAGTTGGAGTTTTGGCGACTGCCGCCCCCTTGGCTCCGCAACGGCAATTTCGCCCCCTCGAATCGGTTCGCCAGCACGTGGAAGAAGAATTACTCAAGGAGTTCGCTTACAACATCCTTCGCGAGAACCTCGAAAAACTCTCCTCGGGCATCCAATATTATGGCCGAGCTGATGCCGACGAACTTCGCCGAAAACTGGCGGCGGCGGAACCTAAACTCGTCGCCACCACTCTAGCCGAGGCGGCGGGAGCGCCGCTCGCTTCTGGTTTGCTCTACAGCACAGTCTTGACTCGCGAAGAGCGAATCGACCTCCTCCAGTTAGGGGCAGGCATGTTTTTGACTGGTTCGACCCAAGCCATGCCGGCGTCGATTGCCGTCCTCTATCATCGGGAACGGCTGCCCCAACGAATGGTCCGAGCCTTTGTGGATCGCCATGTCGAGAAATGGCACCTCGTCCACGGACAAAGCAGTCAACCCCGCGATCGTTTCACCATTGCGGAGGATCCCGGCCTCAAGCCGTTGTACGAGACCTATGCGAAACATAACCGAGGCAGGGAAGAAGATTTTCCGACCCTTTTCTTCAGCGGTAACAGGCCTTCGCTGTTGTTTTATCCGAGCGAGCTTCGCGGCACGATCAGCATGCGGCATGATCAGCTCTACTGGCATTGGAATGCGGACGAATATGAGGCCTATGTACCCGATTTCGCCGAGGTGCGAGCCAAAGTGGAAAAGGCATGGCGGCTGCAAAAAGCACGCAAGTTCGCCGAACAGGAAGCAGAAGAAATCGCCGCCCTGGCGCGCAGAGCGAAAGCGGACGCCGTCCGTGTCCTCAAAGATGGAACCCCCCATTCCGGCACCGTCTTCTTTTTAGAACACGTTGCACCTCTACAGAAACCGCCCGCTTTCGTGGTTCCCAATACGGGGCCCCATCTTCGTCCCTATCAGGTCCCACCAGAAAAAATCGAATATCCGACTCGGGATTTCGCTGAAAAACTTTTTGCTCTTGAAAAACCAGGCGACACGGTGGTTTTGCACAACCGACCGATGACCATCTACTATGTCGCGTCTCTGATCGAGCGCCAGCCGCCGCCATTGAAGGAGTTTTATACCAGTTACGATCAACTGGCGGGTGAACTGCTCGGCTTTTATGCCGTCGAAGTTCAGGACCGCCGAAAAACGGTAGAGGCGACCCTGGCCGCGTTGCGGCAAAAAGCAGGTTTGCACATTTACAAAGATTACGAACAAAAATACAACCGAGGGGAACGAAGCAACGTCCGCTGAAACCGAGTTATCGGCTCCGCTTGAACTCGACTTCGAAAGGTGCGGACATTTTCATGGCGGTCACTTGGCGATCAAAGGCCAGGACGAATTCAACCTCCGAGTCGATGAGTTTGTGCTTCGCTAAAAAGACGGTTGCCTGAATATGCTCGAGAGGCACTTCGAAATGGTGCCAGTGGAACCAGAGTCGCCCCGATGCTATGCGCACCTTCGCCTGGCCATAGGCTGGATGTTCGTAAATACCCGCCAAATTAGCCAGCGGCACAGGCGGTTTGCTCCCTCGCACACGCAACCTTTCCAGTCGCTGCTTCCGGTCGTTCGCTTCGCGATCCCGTTTTTTGATGACCGATCGCAGATAGGAGTTCCATTCCAGCGGCTGGAGTCCCAGCAATCGGTCCACTATTGCATTGCTGACTGCCAGGTTCATATAGGTGTCGTGCAAGTTGCTCAGGATAACAATACCTATCTTTTTTGACGGCACGAGACAGATGTGAGCCCGGAAGCCGTCGATCGCTCCGCCATGCAACACCAACCGATAGCCACGGTAATCCTGAACCACCCAGCCCATCGCATAGTTGACCTGAACGGTTTCTGGATTCAAGGCACGGACAAAGTCTGTCATCGGAACGACGTTGTGAGCGGCGTGCAGCACGGCGAAGTTTTCTTTTGAAATCAAGCGCTGGCCGTCGAACTCGCCTTCGTCAAGCTGAAAGCGCACCCAGTGGGCGAGATCGCGGGCGCAGGAGTGGATCGAGCCAGCCGGTTCCGGACCGGTGAAGGTATAGCACGACGCGACCGCGACTTCGCCTGCCTCGTTGAAGCGATGCGGCGAGGCGTAATCTCCCGAAGCCAAGGCATCTTTTGTTGTGAAACTCGAACGGGACATTCGCAAAGGTTTGAAAAGGCGCCGTGCGACGAATTCATGCCAGGGTTCACCCGAAGCTCTGCTTACGGCCAGACCAGCTGCCGTGAACATCGTCGTCTGATATTCGAAGCCGGAGCGAAACGGATACTTTAAGGGGACATGGCCGATACGGCGGACGGCTTCCTCCGGTCCCCAGGGAGCCTGATACCAGAGCAATTCATGAGGTCCGACGCCCGTCCGATGGCAGACCAGATCACGCAGCGAGACCAGTTCGTTTGCCGCCGGCTCCGAGAGGCGAAAGAACGGCAAATGCTTTCGCACCGGATCGTCCCAACTCATGCGCTTTTCGTCGACAAGTATCGCCATGGCGGCCGTGGTGAAGGCTTTGGTACACGAAGCAATCGGGAATACCGTATCGGGGGTAACTTTTTGATTTTCGCCGATCTTCTTGACGCCGAAGCCTTTCAAAAGGACGATTTCATCATCGCGAACGACGGCGACAGCCGCCCCTGGAACCTGCCATTCCTTCATGGCTTCCTCGACAATCGCTTCAATGGCCTGGTCGTCGGGGGTGAGCGGCGGCGTCTGAAAGAAGGCGAAATAAGCTGCCAGGCCAGCCAGCAACAGGACGCTTGCACCGATGAGAACGTACTTCATGTCGACGACCTCGCGACAGGAAAAGATGCAAACGCAGAATTTCCCCACGGGTGACTGGCCTTTTCACTATACACTTTGCCTGCCGCCGAGCGAAACGGCGCGTTCCCTATCGCCCCGCCGAGATCTCGAACGGTGCCGATGTTTGGCGTACTTCTCTCTGCGATCCCCTTTACTTCCGTTTCGACGCTGGTTCGCTGAAAGGCGGCTTGTCGAACGTGCTGCCGTCCCCCTGAACGCGCGGATCGCCGGTCTTTTGCAAGATCGACATCAACCGCTTCGCCAGTTGGGATTTCGCTTTGGCATATTTCTCGTCGGCCGCTAGATTGTGCATCTGATGTGGATCGCGGCGCAAGTCGTAAAGTTCTTCGCCGGGACGCCGACCAAAAGCGAGATCGAAATACTTCTGCATGCCTTTGTCATGGCGATGTGTAATCAGCCAGGCTTTCGTAGGACTGGCGTCAAAGTCGCCAAAGGCGACCCGTGTATTCGTGGCAAGCGTTTGGTAATCGGGCATCTTTCCTTCCTCGACGCCGTATCCTGGCGCCGTTCCCATTGGCCATCGCTCCGGCTTGAAGTTACGAATGTAAAGGAAGTCCTTCGTTCGGATGGCCCGCTGGGGATAGGGAAGGAAATCGGTTCGGGCCGTATCGACGTGGCGTTCGCGTCCAACAACCACGTAGTCCCTCGACGGATCGACCAGCCCTTCTTTCGTGGATGTCAAGACGTCGACGAGGCTGCGGCCGGTCATCACCTTCGGCACATCGACGCCGGCAGCCTCTAAAAACGTCGGTGCCAGGTCCATCAAATTGACAAAGTCATCGACTCTCCGGCCGGCAGGAACTCTTTTGCCCCAGCGGACGGCCAAAGCGACGTGCACTCCGAAGTCGTAGAGGTTGCATTTGCCTCGAGGGAATCCCGGAATACCATGATCGCCGCTGACGACGATCAGGGTGTTGTCCAATTCTCCCAATGCTTCCAATTCTTTCAGCAATATGCCGACAGCGGCATCGAATGCCTGCACCTCGCCCAGGTAATCGCAGAAATCTTCACGGACCAATGGCACGTCCGGCAAAAACGGCGGGAGCTTACCTTTCAAATCATCCGGATTGAGTCCCCAGAGTTTCTTCCCGGATCCGGCCACCCAAGAGCGATGGCAGTTGGTGGGGCCAAACCAATAGCAGAAAGGCTTCCCTTTTTCGCGGGCCTTGATAAAGTCGCGAAAGTTGCTGCGGACCTCGTCGTACAGTTTTTCTTTAGCTGAGGCGATATCGTCAGCAGCACTGACGAATTGAGAAAACCGATTGAAGCGATTACCAGCTTTGTTGTACGCCGTTCGATTCGCCCCGTAGGGAGCGTTTCGTGGCGAACCGGGGCTCCAGACCTTGTACGAATGGCCGATGTGATAGCCTGCTTTCTCCAGCAAAAGCGGAAATGTCGGAATGCTGGCGTCCCAGATGGCGCCGGATAGAATCGCGCCGCGGCCGGTTCGGTAAAAGTATTGGCCCGACAGCAACGCACTCCGGCAAGGCGTGCACGAAGGGGCATTTACGAAGGCGTGATGAAACAGCACCCCCTCGCGCGCGATACGATCAAAGTTCGGCGTCTTCACGATTGCGTTCGGGGTGGCATCATTTTTCCCTTGCCGGTAAGCACTGGCATACCTTCCCCAGTCATCGGCGAAACAGATCAATATGTTCGGCCGCTCCGCCCGGCTTGCCGCCGCCATCATCGTCAGTGTCGCAAAAGCGAAAAGAATACGCATGGCAATCTCCTGCTCAATCGGAAATTCAGGTATGGCCCGAACGAGGCACCCCATTCAAGAAGAGGGAAAAATTGCCAACGCCGTCCGGCCGTTATTTGTTTAATGGATGGGTGAGCGCTTGCCAAGGAAATAGCACGCGCCCCTCGATCAGGTTAGAATGAATACGTCGGAATCGAGACCGCCGATTTCTAGAGGTGTGCTATGGTCCAAACGATTGTCGCGATGGTCACGTTGACGCTGGTCTCTTCACCAATTTCATTAAAGGACCGGGAGCCGAATCCGTTCGCGCCGAGTCTGCCGAAACTGACAGACGAAGAAGAAGCCAAACTTGACGAGATCGTCAATCGTTTCATTTTTTATGACATCGGGCAACTGAAAGGTGAAGAAGGGAAAAAAGCACTTCGGGATTTCCAAAGCCTTGGACCCGAGGCGACTTTCGCTTTGATTCGCGGCATGTACCGGGCCGCCCACATGGAATCGAGTTGTCCCGCAGTCGTCATTGCCAAAAAGCTCGATTCGATTCTGCGGAGTACGACGGACATCGAACTTCTGCAGTTCGCTCGCGAAAATATCGGTGCCGGCATCAACCAATCACCTCATATGTCGGTGATTCGCAACCTCCGGGTCACCTGCCAGCTTCGCCAGACGTATTTGATTCGGCAAAAAACCTACCTGGAAGCTCGGCTCGCCCGGACGCCACCACAGCAGCTTTCCGTCGGCGAGCTGATCTCCGCTTTGAACTTCAAAAAGAATGACGACCGAAAACCTTATCTCCAAGAGCTAGGCAAGCGAAATGGCGAATTGGCCCTTGGCGCTCTGGCGGATGCGGCCGCCTCCTTCGAAACTGACATTCGCGACATGGGACGCGAGCTATTGGCCGAGTATTTTCGCCGACAGCAACCAACCTATATACGTGCCAAACTCTCCGACCGCAGACCCGTTGTCCGCGAGATGGCTGCCAAAGTCGCCGGCGACAAAGGTCTTCCCTATGTCGTCGAACTCATTCGGCTGGTCGGCGACCAGGATATCGACGTGCAGCAAGCGGCCCGCGACGCCCTCAAGTCCTTGAGCGGAGGACAAGATTTTGGCCCCGAACGAGGAGCAGCACCTGTCAACGTTCAACGCGCCGTCCAACTTTGGACCACCTGGTGGCAACAGCAAAAACGGCGGTAATAAAGCTTCACGCGGATGATAGCCAACAATTTCTTCCCTTTGGACCAAACTGATGGCGACGCGACGTCCTCCCACCAGAGAAGCCTGTTTTGGCGATCGTGAGCAAAACAGGATGAGCCGGTTCTTGGCGGCTGTGATGGTCGGCATGCTATGGTTCTTGTCTTCGGCCCGTTGCGTCGCTTTCGAGCCGGTCTACAAAATCGCGACCTTCTCGGTCGATGTCACGTGTCCCGTGGGACATCCACTCATTGCGGGGTTGCGGCAGCCTGCAAAGGAAATCATCGATCCACTTCAGGCACGCGGCTTCGTCTTGCTGGGTGCGGAAAAACCGATTGTGCTTTGTGCCGTCGACTGGTGTGAAATTCGCAATCGCTCCTATGAAAAATGGCGAAAGATGCTGGCCGAGGCAGCACAAACCGACGTTGCACGAGTCCTCGTCTGCTCCCTTCACCAGCACGATGCTCCCGTGACCGACGTCGGTGCGGCAGAACTACTGGCCAAGGCCGGTTTGCCGGGAGCGATGTTCGATCCGGAATTCGAAGACAAATGCATTCGCCGAACTGCCAAGGCGGTTAGCAGGTGCTTGCAAAACGCCCGCCGGATAACCCACCTGGGCATTGGTCAGGCCAAGGTCGACCGCGTCGCTTCCAATCGACGGGTCGTGATCGACGGCAAGGTGTCTTATGCTCGCAGCAGCGCCTCGGGAGGCAACATGACTTTTCGAGAGGCTCCTGACGGCCTGATCGATCCCTGGTTGAAAACACTTAGTTTCTGGGACCGGGACCAAGCCGTGCTGGCTTTGCACGCCTATGCCACACACCCGATGAGTTATTACGGTCGTGGAGGAGTCAGTTGGGATTTCGTCGGCATGGCGCGAGACTACCGCCAGCGTGATAACCCGAACATTTTTCAGGTCTATGTCACAGGTTGCAGCGGCGACGTGACCGCCGGCAAATACAACAACGGTGCCCCTGCCAATCGTGAGGTATTGGCCCGCCGACTTTACGACGCCATGAAAAAAGCCTGGCAAAACACCACCAGACATCCACTCGAGTCGGTTTCTTTTCGCAAGGTGGAATTGGACCTGGCGTTTCGCCAAACCCCATCGCACACGGCAGAGGCACTGCGCAAAGTGCTCCACAATCCCAAAACGAACACACGCAACCGGATTCTCGCCGCCATGGGTTTAGCCAGCCGCCTTCGGCTCGAAACGGGATTGAACATCGACATGCCAATGATTGATTTCCGAAAGGCGAAAATCCTTCTCTTTCCCGGCGAGACGTTTGTCGGCTACCAGTTGCAGGCGCAACAGATGTTTCCCGATTCCTTCGTCCTCTGCATCGGCTTCGGCGAATGCTGGCCAGGCTACATCCCCACGACACAAGGTTTTCAGGATCGCTTCAACGATGCCTGGTACTGGGTTGCCGACGACTCCGACAAACGCATGACGGCAGCGTTGAAGCGACTCCTCGCTAAAAGCAGAGAATGAGGCGGCGACCACAATCGCGGATCGCCGCCGACTTGGGAATGACAATTCGTCTATTTCCAAAATCCAAACCAATTGAAATTGACGCCACCCTTCACAAAGGTAATACGAATTACGTGTTCTCCCTTTGGAAGCTTAACAGGCGGAGCCTTGAGGGTTTCGTATTTTTGCCACCCTCCTGTTGCCTTGACAGGAATCGACCAAATGATAGGTTTGCCGTCTACCTGGACACGAAGATCTGCTCCTCCAGTTTGGCTCGCAACCCGGAACACCGGTGTGTATTCTTGATCAGCCTTGATGTTTACTGTATACTCGACCCATTCACCATCCATCGCGTATCCAATGTTTACACCACGTTTAACATCCATGCAATACTGCAGATCCACCCCAGTGTTTGGACGATAGAAGAATCCTTGGCTCGGCCGGCGAGTGTCAATTTCGAAGGAACCGCCTGGGCCTTCGTCAAAATCTTCAGCCTCGATCATGCCAGGAAGTTGGCGGACAAACTTAAACGGCTGTTGTTGGTATTTGGGAAGGAACTCAATCCAGTTTAAATTTACGCCTCCTTTTACAAATACAAGACGAATGACATGTTTGCCTTTTTTCAGATATACAAGTGGCGCTGCAAGAGTCTGGTAACTCTGCCACCCATCAGTATTCCCGATGGGAATGGTCCAAACACGCTTCCCATCAACTTCCAGACCTACTTCTGCTCCGCCGACCTTTTTTGATGCAAACCTGAGTTGGGGTTCAAACCACCCCTCGTAACTCGCATCGACGGTATATTCGAGCCATTCGTTGTCGCTCGTGTACCCAACATTCGGCGTTCCATCGTCATCAAGGGAGTTTTCAAGATCAACGGGTAGGTTACCTCTGTAATTGTTCTGACCTTGGTTTTCTTTGTCCACATCATGGAAGGCAACACCTTCGCCGCCGATGTCAAAATCCTCTGCTTGAATACGTCCTGGAATTTTCCAGGCAATGCCTTTATAGGGCTTTTGGGGATCGGGCGGAATCGGCTCTAGATCATAAACGCGCACATAGTCAACAAGGAAATAGTCAGGTAATTTCGCCTTGTTAATGTCACCGGCCCAGGAAAGACCAGTCTCATCAGAAATCTGAATTAGTAGTGGCACCTGGCATACACCACCGGCACTCGTTTCCCACGTCTGGTTGCCGTCAATATAAAAGACGTACTTGTCTTTTGTCCAATGAACGGCGAAAGTATGCCAGCCTTTCATGATGCCATCGACAGTGACTTGTCGGGCTACATGCTGGTGGCCTTTCCCGTATCCATCCCAATGCAGAGCATGATTGACGCGGTTATCCAACCAGGGTTTCTCCATAATGTCAATTTCGGTGCCGTCCTTACCACCTTCCTTCCATCCCACGTATTTTTTGTGCCAGGCGGCCCCGCTGTAAAGCCAGAATGCAGGCCAGTGACCTGGCTGCTTATGGAATTGAACGCGGGCGACATAATAACCGAACTTTCTCCGGAATTTCGCCTTCGTCTCATCGCCATTGTCGGCGTTTGTCCAAATCGCTCCGTTTCGTACCTGACCGTTCTCACGATAAGTTCGAATTACGAGATGCCCCTTCCCATCCAACGAGATTGCTTTCGGTGTCCATGTTTTGTTTCGCCCAACCTTCATCGTGCGGATGGTCCATTTGGTCAAATCCAGCTTGGTTCCATTAAATTCGTCCCCCCATACCAACTTCCATTGTTTCCCGGATGGAGGTGGAGGAAGCTTCGGATCTTGGGCAGCGGCAGTGGAAATGTGAATGATGGGCCAGAAAACAACGCCAAGCGCGAACGCAACACGAACGTTAGTCATAATCGTCCTCCGAGTCGACAGGATATAGGGGAGATGACATTTCGGGCCATAGTTTGTCTTCCGCTTCGCTGGCTGTCAACAAAAATCAGCCAAGAATAAAGTGTGCACCAGCGCTGAACCATCTGGCTCGCCCTTGCCTTACGAGGGTGATGTTTTATGACGGATTCGTCGCTTCCAATCGACGGGTCGTGATCGACGGCAAGGTGTCTTATGCTCGCAGCAGCGCCTCGGGAGGCAACATGACTTTTCGAGAGGCTCCTGACGGCCTGATCGATCCCTGGTTGAAAACACTTAGTTTCTGGGACCGGGACCAAGCCGTGCTGGCTTTGCACGCCTATGCCACACACCCGATGAGTTATTACGCTTATCCTCTGCATCGGCTTCGGCGAATGCTGGCCAGGCTACATCCCCACGACACAAGGTTTTCGGGATCGCTTCAACGATGCCTGGTACTGGGTTGCCGACGACTCCGACAAACGCATGACGGCAGCGTTGAAGCGACTCCTCGCGAAAAGCAGAGAATGAGGCGGCGACACGCCAGTGGCGACTTCTGGCGTTGCGGCCATGCCAGAAAAAAGCGATTCCAGTTCTATTTCACCGGCAGATTGATGGTCAAGGTGGCGGTCTGACGAAGCCCCTGGTATTTTTTGCCGTCATCTTCGCCGGCGGGGTCCGGTTCGATGAACATGCTCATCACGGTGTAAAGACCTTTGCCTGCTGGTTCAAACCGAACGATTCCTTGATCGTTGGCCGTTAGTCGAGTGCGGCGAAATCCTGGCCCGGCCACGGTGACCGGGACACCCGCTTTGGGTTTGCCTTTCCAGAGGACGGCGACCTCGACCATGTTGTCTTTCATGCGCGGCACGAGATCGAAGGCGAGGTTTTGCGCCTGGCCGATTTTGACAAGGTCGTTTGTCGTTTCGACGTCGATCAGTTTGGCATAGTAGAAGAGGAGTTTTCCCTTGTAGACGCCCCATTTGGCGAAGCACTCGACGGCGCGGGGCTTGGGGGTGTCCACGTTGGCGGAGGCCCAGCGTTGCTTGCCTTGTTTTTCATCATTGAGTCGGATGATCTGGCTTTCGCCTGAGGGGGTTCGGAGCCAGCATTTCCCTTTGAAAAACGGATCGAGGAATTCGCCAGGACCGGGCCGGGGCCCCTCTTCGAAGTAGAGGCGCAGCGTGCCTTGCTTGCCGCCTTTGGAAACAATGACAAACCACGGATAGTGGGCAGACGCGGAGGTGGCAACGCTCAAAAACACGAACAGGCACAAGGCGGGACAACAACGTTTCATGGGAATCTCCTTGGCGGATCGGGAAAAAACCGGTGGGTTTCAGCGGGCTTTGGCAAAAGCCTAATCGTTTTATTTCGGCAACGCAAATGTCCTTCGCTTTTTTATCGGCATCAGGGCCGAACGATCCGGCTTGCCCTTGCCTTACGAGGATGGTGTTTTATGATAATAGCTTGGCAAACGTGGAAACGAAGTGGAGAACAAGTATGGGGAGTCGTCGACGAGGCAACGGGCGGCGCAAAGTCGGGCGGAAGAAACGCCGTATGCGCTCCAAGATTCGACATCGAAAGTAAAGCACGTCTATTCTTGAAGCGACGCCCAGTCGCGGGGCTGCAGGAATTCATAGAGCTGCGCTTCGGGCGAACCTGGTTCGGGAGCATAGTTATAAAACCAGCGAACGACGGGAGGAAGCGACATCAAGATCGATTCGACCCGTCCTCCGGTCTTGAGTCCGAAAACGGTTCCGCGGTCATAGAGCAGATTGAATTCGACATATCGGCCGCGGCGAAATTCCTGGAAGGTGCGTTCCCGGTCGCCGAAAGGCGTGTCTTTGCGCTTGTGGACAATCGGCAGGTACGATTCGAGGAACGCGTTCCCGCAATCGCGGACGAAGGCGAAGGTGTCGGTGAGATTCGTTTCCATATAGTCGAAGAAGATGCCGCCGACGCCGCGTGCTTCGCCCCGATGATGCAAGAAGAAGTATTCGTCGCACCACTCTTTGAGTCGCCGGTAGTCAGCCACCTTGCTATGCCGTTCGCAGACGTTTTTCCAGACTTTATGAAAAGAGATGACATCTTCGCGGAAGGGATAATAGGGCGTCAAGTCGCAGCCGCCGCCAAACCACGCCTTGCGTTTGCTTTCCGTCCCCTTGGTCAGGAAGCGAAAGTTGGCATGAACAGTAGGGACATACGGATTACGGGGATGCAAGACCAATGAAATGCCGGTAGCGGAAAAACGCCTGCCTTCCCCGGGAATCTGGGCTGCGAATTCTTCGGTGAATTCTCCATCCACGTCGGAGAAGTTGACACCTCCCTTTTCGAAAACAGCACCGTCGAAAAGCACACGCGTGCGACCGCCGCCGCCTCCCTCACGTTGCCATTGGTCCTCGACAAAACGCTTTCTGCCATCGACTTCTTCCAATGCCCGGCAAATGTGATCCTGCAATTCCTGAAAATACGTTGCTGCTTGCCGATGCAATTCTTCGAACTCAGCCATCACCTTTTCTCCTTCCTCTGACAAAGCCTGCCCTCACTGGTTTGGACCGTCCTGATTCAAGTTGCCGTTTCTCGTTTGCCTTAAAGCCTGGGCGTTGCGCATGCTCATGACGAAAGCCGCCAAGGCCAAAACGAAGGTGATGCCGAGCAAGACATCCTGCCAGGCGACCGTTGGCGAACGGTCAGCGAAAGGTTCCGCGTCTTCGGCTTTGGCTGGCTCGGGCAAATCCGGCCACGCCCGGCGCAGCTCGCGGGCGGCTATTGTCACTTCCGCGCGATGACCACCGGCGGCTGAGATCACAATTCGCAACGTTTCGATTTGGGCTACTTCGAAAACGAAGACTCCCTTGTCGTTCAGACTTCCTTTCGTCAACAGCTCCCCGTTTTGACGATAGACGAGAACCTCAGCACTTTTGGCGGATTCCGAACTGATATCAAACCAGCTTTCGAGCTGGATTTGGTAGCCGGGCAACAGCCGATACTTTGCCATCAACCGATGAGCGAAGGCCAATTCGATATCGCTGGGTGCGAGCAACAACCCGAGGCACAGGAAAGCGACGACAGTGAATCGGCGAGGCATAACGCAGCCCTCGGGGCATCGGATGAGCGCGGCCACCTGCAGTTATCTTGGAAAATGGTTCGTTGCCCGACAAGAGACTGGTGGCATTCCAGCAGCGACGTAGAAGGCAGATACAAGAGGAAGAGACCATCGTCTTCGATGGACTTTCGATCGGCGAAATGCTGTCCTGTGTTACGCGGAAAAGCGGACCGGCTAATCAGCGGCGCGATTCGCCGGTTTCGCGAAACGTAGGTATCGGGGAAAAGTGCAGGCTTGACGCAACACAGATGGGCGGCTGGGACTGTTCGCCTGGTGACTTCCGTCTTTCCTCCGCCAATGAGGTCCGGGCAGAGAGTCACGCGTCAGGGAATGATTGGTGCGGCCGGTGGCGGGGCGGCAGGCGCGACTTGGGCAGCCGCCGCTTGTTCTTGCATGTTGGCCAACTCGCGCGATAACGGGAACGCCGGCGATTCAGGGATGAATTGCGGTCGATGTTCGAGGTAGTGCGGCGAAGGCAAGGTCATGCCCGCGCTGGGCACCCACGTCTGGCAACCCGAAGTCAACACCAGCGCCACCCCCAAGACGATCCCTTTCTTTGTCCGCGACAGCATGTTCGTTCCCCCGCCTTTTTCCCATCGCCCATTGTTTGCCAAGGACATCAACGGCGAAATGGTGTCTTGCTTCCATTTACAATCGACAACTGGCGCGTGAAAATTTACTGGATTTAACGATGGCACGGAAGATAATCGGGCGAAGGGAACAAAGGGAGAAGCAAGAGAAGATTGGAGATCAAGGAGGAGTTGTGAGCAAGAAAACGGGACAAGCGTTGCCGTTGGTTGTTTCATGGGACGAGTCGAGGCCGTTGCCGAGACGATCGATTCGAGGACCGGTGCAGGCACTGGCGCCGGGGATGCAAGCGGAACCGTGGCATGATTCTGGACCGGTGGACCAGCCGTTCGATTTTTGTGGTCGGATGAGGGAGTTGTGCGTCGATGTCGTCAAACGCTGCAACGAACTTGGTCACATCGATTTATCTAAAGTGTTGATCGCGGTGACGCAAGCGCGTCGGTTTCGCAGTCGGGGTTTGCAAGCGCGGGTTACGCCGATGCGTTTTCATGGCGGCGAACTGACGCGCCGCCGTCGCGGCGTTACTTACCAGGTCCAGAGGTTTTTCGTTGATGGTCGGGAGATTCTCTACATTGTCGCCTTTTGCTTGCCGCGGTTTCTCGACCTCGACTTTGATGAAAAGTTCATTACGCTGTTTCACGAGTTGTACCATATCAGCCCCTATTTCGATGGTGATTTAAGGCGGCACGGGGGGCGCTACAGCGTGCACTCGCACAGCCAGAAGGCGTATGATCAGCACATGGCTGAACTGGCTCGTGAGTACCTGGCGCAGAAACCAGATGCGCGATTGCATGCTTTTATGCGTTTGAACTTCGCCCAGTTGCGTTGTCGGCACGGCAGCGTCGTCGGAACGGTCGTGCCACGTCCCAAACTGATCCCCATTGCCATCGGCAACAGACCCCTCGTCGTATCGCAGGGAAACGAAGAAACGGACCATCGGGACGCAGCGAGGTAGCCGGCGGGCAAGTTCGTGAATTGGGATGCCTGAGACGTTCGATGTTGTCGTTCTTGGATCGGGCCATAATGCACTTGTTTTGCAAGCGTATTTATGCCGTGCCGGACTGCGTGCGCTGTGCTTGGAAAAGAACGAATTCATCGGCGGCGGCCTGACCTGCATCACGAATCCTAGGCTGCCAGGTTTCATTCACAATACACATTCGTTTTTTCATCGTGCCCTGACCGCCATGCCGTGGTATGGGGACCTTGAACTCGAGCGCCACGGAGCCTGCTACATCGAACCCGAACTGAACGTCGCCTTGCTTTTGGCGGATGGGCGAGCCGTCGAATGGTGGACCGATTCAGACCGCACTGCCGACAGTTTCGCGGAGTTTTCGCGAAAGGACGCCGAGGCTTTACGATACTGGGTGCAAGTTTTTGAGCCGATTGTCGAAAACATTCTGGTCCCCGAAGCGCGGTCGGCGCCGCTGCCGCCGGAAGAGCGCCACGGTCGTTTGATGCAGTCGCCGGAAGGGCGCCTGCTTTTGGAAGTATCGCGCAAGTCGCCGCTGCAATTTGTCATGGAGGAATTCGAAAACGATGTCATTCGTGCAGGATTGCTGTTCTTCAACGGCCTGCGCGAGATCGACCTGCGCTTGCCCGGATTCGGACATGCCATACCGGCGTTGTTGGCGAGCAAACATAAAGCGCAGATGTGCCTTGGCGGGGCGGGGAAACTTGCCGAGTCTCTTGCCAGCGACATCCGCGAACATGGAGGCGACATCCAGACTGACGCCCGGATTCGCGCCATTGTCATCGAGTCCGGCAGGGCTTGTGGTGTGGAACTCGACGATGGTCAACGAATCCACGCCCGAGCCGTCGTTTCTGGTTTGAATCCCCAACAGACATTTCTTGAATTACTCGACCAAGACCTGGTTCCTGAGGAAGTGCGTCGGCGCGCAGCGAACTTTCGCTATAACCTGATCGCTCCGCTTTTCAGTCTGAACGTTGCGTTGAGCGAGCGGCCGAGGTACCGTGCGGCGGAAAAGCGGCCCGAATTGCAGGATGCCTTCATGGTTATTTTGGGGCTGGAACGATTCGGCCAATTCCACGATATCGTTGCCGCTCACGAGCGTGGTGAGATTCCGCCAACCGTTATGTGGGGAGCCTGCCCTACTGTTTTCGATCCTTCGCAGGCTCCGCCAGGGCAGCACACTGCCTTCATGTGGGAAAAGCTTCCCTATTCACTGCGAGGCGATCCGCGCAATTGGGACAGAGAGAAGGACAAGCACGGGGAGGATATGCTGCGCTTGTGGACGAAGTATGCGCCCAACCTCGCTGGTGCGGTGCTCGATGCCTTTACGCGATCGCCCTTGGATACCGAGCGGCTTTTCCCCAACATGCGTTTTGGCGATTTGCTGGTTGGTTCGTTCGCCCAGGATCAAGTCGGCTACCATCGGCCGTTCGCCGGTGCCGGTCAGTATCGCACGCCGATTGCGGGCTTGTATCTATGTGGCGGATCGACGCACCCCGGAGGCAACATTACGGGGTTGTGCGGCTATAATGCGGCCGCGGTCGTGGCCGCCGACCTGGGTGCCCCATGCTGGTGGCGCGAATGACTTGCAACGAGCTACGCTTTTGTGCTCGCCCCGATTTGCTTTTCGTATACTGAGCATGGCGCCTTCGATTCGGAGTGCGTCCGCGGAGGAGCTAACATGTGGAGTCGCCGCGAATTCCTCGGCACAGCTTTCGCAGGATGGACAACGATGGCTTCCTTGCGATCCGCCGAACGGGCTAAAAGCAACCGCCAGTTGGCAATCGCCCACATCGAGCGAACCACCGTTCGAGTTCCGTATCGGCCCATCCCGGAACGGAATATGGACCGCGAGTTGCCGCACTGGCGATATTCGGAAATCGTGGAAGTCAAGTTGAAATCGGGCCATGTGGGGTTGGGTGAAACGCTGCTCTATTACACCTGGGGCGTGCCGTCGGCAGCTGACGTAAAAAGAGCACTTGGCGAAAATGCTGCCCGTCTCATGTGGGACGATTCTCTCGGCGCCGGTTTGCAAATGGCGCTGTTTGATGCTGTCGCGAAATGGGCGGAAGTTCCTGTCCATGCTTTGCTCGGCAAAAAGGTGCACAACCGAACGCCCCTTTCGTGGTGGAATATCGAAACTTCACCGGAAGACATGGTCGCCGAATGCAAAGAAGCCCAAAGACGTGGTTACACTGCATATAAAACCAAAGGCCGCCCCTGGTTCGATATCTGGGCTCAGATCGACGCCGTCGCCAAAGCCATGCCCAAATCGTTTAAACTCGACATCGACTTTAACGATACGCTGCTCGATGCCCAACGGGCGATTCCGATTCTACGGGAACTGGAGAAATATCCGCACATCGGTATCTGGGAAACGCCGATCTTTCAACGCGACATCAAAGGGAACCAGGAAATTCGGCGGCAAACGCGTGTTCCCATTGCCATGCACTATGGCACGCCCGATCCTCTTACCGCGATCAAGGAAGATGTCTGCGATGGTTTTGTGATCACCGGCGGCGCGTCTCGGGTCATGGCTCAGGCGCACGTCGCCGCAATGGCAGATAAACCGTTTTGGCTGCAACTGGTCGGCACGGGCATTACCGCGGCTTTCTCATTGCATCTCGGCGGCGTTCTCAGCCATGCGACCTGGCCAGCCGTCAACTGCCATCAGCTTTTTACCCACAACATGCTGACAGAAGAGATTGCCGTGCAGAATGGCTATGCCAAAGTACCTGACAGGCCAGGGTTGGGCTACGATTTGGACCGAGACGCCCTTGACCGTTTTCGTGTGCCAAAACCGAAGCAACGACCCGAGCCGGCGCGTCTCATCGAAACGGTCTGGCCGGACGGAAGAAAGATGTACGTCGCCAACACGGGTCGCGTGAATTTTCATCTCGACCTTGCCCGCAAGGGGAAGATTCCCTTTTTTGAACGCGGCGTCACCACACGGCTCGTTCCCGATGACGGCAGCAAGCGCTGGCGGCAACTCTACGAAAAAGCACGCCAGCAAGCTTTCATTACCAAATAGAACGCCTCAGTTTCGAAAGCTGATTAAAGTCGATCGAATAGGAGAAATGTCGTGATTCTCGTTACGGGTTCCGCGGGCAAAATCGGTCAGGCTGTTGTTGCCGAATTGCAGGCCCGCCAATGCCCGGTGCGCGGCTTCGATCGTGTGCCCACACCGGGATTGAAGGATGCCGTTGTTGGAAGCATCACCAATCCCGACGATGTGCGTTCCGCCATGGATGGAGTGGAAGTTCTCATTCACCTGGCGGCAACGCCTGACGACGACTTGTTCGTGGAACGGCTAGTGCCGAACAATATCATCGGCGTCTACCACGTTTTCGAAGCGGCACGGGAGGCAGGGGTTCGCCGGATGATTGTCGCCAGCAGCGGTCAAGTCGTGTGGGGTTCTCGGTTGACGGGCCCCTGGCCGTTGGGCGAACATGCGACGCCGACTCCCCGCTATTGGTACGCGGCGACCAAGTTGTTTCTTGAAGGTGCTGGCCGGGCTTTTGCCGATCGCTATGGCATAAGCGTGGCAGCTGTTCGATTGGGTTGGTGCCCGCGCACGCCGGAGCAGGTTCAGGAAATCGCCCAACTGGAATGGGCCCAAGACGTTTACTTGAGTCCAGAGGATGCTGGCCGTTTCTTCGCCGACGCCGCTACCGCCAAAACGGAATTCACCTTTGCTATCGTTTACGCCACCAGTATTCCGAAAAAAATCGCCCGTTATGACCTGAGTCTCGCCCAAAAACTTTTTGGCTATGTGCCTACGCAGACCTGGCCTGAAGGCATCGAGACCGTTGTCGGCGCCACCCCGCCGACAGGCTGAGCGTCGAACAAGAGTTGTGCTGCCAAGTAAACTTTCCGTCCGCTTGACTGCTAAACCCCTTGCAGTTGGGAAATCCGGGCACGAATCTCAGCCGGTATCGGGACCTTTTGCTGGCTCGGGTAGTGGAACGTAACCACCGTCCCTGTCCCCTCAGTCGTCAGGGTTTCGAGCCGGTGACTGACGATCTTGTGCTGCAGCGTAAAGCGATCGTCGGCGATGTCGATGACTCGAGCGCCCACGGAAATAGTATCCGGATAGGTCAAAGGCCTGCGAAACCGGCACTGAGTGGCCGCCAGAATAGGCCCAATGCCTGTCTGTTCCTCGAATCGAAACCAGTCGAGGCGGCGAAAGTATTCGAGTCGAGCACTTTCGAAATAGCGGAAATAGACGACATTATTGACGTGCTTGTAGGCGTCCATCTCGCCCCACACCACCGGCAATTCGATCACCACCGGGAATTCGCGAAGGATTTCGTTGACGAATGGTTTCAACTGCGACATGGTCAAGCACGGGCTTCCAACGCGACCAGGGCTTCTTCGATTTCGGCATTGGGTGGAATATCGCCACGTTCCTGGGCGCGATAGTATTGTTTTTCCAGATCCTTCAGGATGCCCCGACTGGCCAAACGAGCGATCGTTCCCATCTTGTCGATAAAGAGAATACCGTGGAGGTGGTCGATTTCGTGCTGGAACAATCGCGCTTCCAGGTCAAGGGCGGAAATCTCAACTTCCTCGCCTTTCAGGTCGTAAGCACGTACCACCACCGAACGCGCCCGGCGAATTTTTTGAAAAAGCTTTGGAAAACTCAAGCAGCCTTCTTCCCCTTCGACCGAACCTTTGCGCTCGATGATCGTTGGATTGATGCAAACGCGTTCGTGTTCGCGTTGATTCGGGTCGGCCGTCGGGTTGAGGACGATCAACTGAAAAGGCAATGCGACCTGGTTGGCCGCCAGACCTAAACCGTTCGCTTCGTACATCAACTCCAACA
This sequence comes from Gemmatales bacterium, assembly GCA_026004675.1. Lineage (GTDB taxonomy): Bacteria > Planctomycetota > Planctomycetia > Gemmatales > Gemmataceae > BPJP01. Next base: position 245,634 of record BPJP01000006.1, on the reverse strand, counting down.
TCTTTTCGGCCTGAATGCGGACTTCTTTATCGATCACCGACAGCGGTTTGGCCTTATGCCGCAGGGCCGGATGTGGATACTTGACGATTTTCAAGGCGTTCGACATGGGGCATCACGACTGCTTCAATACCAGATTTCCCTTCCGTTTGCATTATACCGTCTTGCAATGGAAACGCGCCTGCGAAATTCCTATTCTAACAGAAGAAAACAACCGGGGAGGAAGGCGCATGCGCGGTGTACACGACATGGGCGGTTTGCCCGCCGGCCCCATCGATCGACGCGAACACGAATTGTCGTATTTCGAAAAACGCGTCAATGCCCTGATGTACTTGCTGAGCAAGCGAGGCGTCATGAACGTGCACGAGTTGCGCTGCGGTATCGAAGCCCTCGGCGAAGGCAAATACGACAATCTCACTTATTACGAACGCTGGATCATGTCGATCGCAGACAACCTCGTGCGAAAAGGGGTGATCACCATCGATGAACTCGGGCGGAAACTGGCCGAACTAGAAGACTGTTACGCTCCATGATCAGTTTCCTTCCCGCTGTTTGCGTTCCGTCTCCTTGACCGACAAGACAACGCCAAGCAAACCAAAGCCCACCAAAAGTGCGCCAGCGATATCGTTCTCTTTCCCTTCATCCAACAGCCGATCCAGACCGAGCGCAATGCTCGTCAAACCTCCGACAACGACCAGCAGCAACAGAATCCTCACATACCAGCGTTGCCTGAAAAGCAGATAGACAATGATCAAAAAGAGAAGTACCAGAATCAGGGTGCTGGTCGTATTAAACATGCCGAACCGCTCCAGGCCATCTCCAAGGTGCATTGCCCGCCATAATAGTCGGCGGTTCGCAACCGTGGAAACCAGAATTCGCGGATCGCTGGTTTTGCCCTTTCGTCGAAGGCGTTGCATTCCTCAGATTTGCTTTATTTGGACTTGGACTGCACAAAAAGACCGGTTCGACCAGGAGGACGCTGGACGCCCCCAGCCGGAACCGGTCCTGAGGAAGGAAGGTCAGTCAGCCAACTCGCGCGGCATTAAGGCCAATAGGGCCAGCCGTACCAATAATAGGGGTGCCAGCGATAGTAGGGCACGGGTACGGCCTGGTGCACAACCGTTTGTTTTTCAACCACCTGATTCAATTGTTTCTGTACGGATTCGGTCTTTTTGGCTTGCTCTTCCCGCAAACGTTTCAGCTCCGCTTCATGCTGGGCTTTCATTTCCGCCAGCTTACGCTGGAGTTCCTGCTCGATCGCTTGTTTTTGCTTGGCGCGTTCGTTTTCATCCTGATACTTGCGCAGCTGCTGTTCGAAAAGAGCTTGCATCTGCTTCTGCTGCTCTTCAAAGCGTTTGGCGGCTTCGCGCATTTCCCGATCTTTGTCCTCGGTCAGTTTTTTAAGGAGTTGCTGGTATTCCAACTCTTTGGCTTTGAGTTCCTCCAATTGCTTTTGGGCCAACTCGTATTGTTTTCGGGCGGCACTCGCCTGTGGGGCTGTCATGATCAACACCAACAACAGCACGAAAATAGCGCCACCGATGCCGGTGCCGATGTAGAGTGCCCGCCGACTTGTTTTGGCATCCCCAGCCGATGGGGCATGCAGGCTGGAACTGATCAACGGTTGGCCGGGCGTAATGCCAGTCGGCGACGTTTCTTCAGCGAGCAGGGTTTTGTTCAAGTTGCTTGCACCGCTCGACGAGGGGTAAGGGATTTGCAATCGCTGGCCGCACTTCGGGCACGGTTTCTTTCGTCCCGCTTCCGTCGCCGGTGATTCCAGGGGAGTCTTGCACTTGGGACAGTTGTAGTGAATAGGCGGCGGAGGTGCAGTGCTCTGCTCTTCGGCGAGGAGAGTCTTATTCAAACTCGGGTCCCCTGCTGGCGTCGAAGGGGCAGGAACCTGCAAGCGTTGGCCGCAGGCGGGACACGGCTTCTTTACGCCGGCTTCGCTTTTGGGAGCTTCCAAGGGCTTCTGACAACGCGGGCACTTATAGCGAATCATCTCCTCTACCTGGCCCAGCATGGTCGACGCCAGGCTTTGACTAAGCATGCTGGGTTTCTCCATGCTCAACATGCTTGGCGGCTCGATGACGCCTTTTCCCACAACAAAAGGAGTCTGACAATGCGGGCAGATCTGTCTGGTTCCCACCTTCGCTTCCGGGATGCTGAACCGCGTATCACAAGACGGGCATCTGGTAACATGAAACATGACCAAACTCCTCCACAATCTCTCGCCCTGGATGATTTCTAAACAAGCCGCGGTCCGTCGCTTCGCTGCGTCCACCTCCCCAAGAGCTTGCTCAGCAGCGAGCGGGGCAAGACCGTGACGCTAATGGGCACGACGAATTGTTGTTTGCCGTTTCCTTCAACCATAATCCTTGCTGTGACCGTCTGTTTAGGGAAGTCGGGTATCGTCAACTCGAATGGAATGTGGACTTTGTTGCCCAAGTATTCGGGGATGCCCGGTTGCAGCCAATCGACGTTGGTGGTCGCCCGGGCATAAACGGGCTTGTTTTCTTTGGTGAAAAGCTTGAGGATGAAGAGGCAACGTTCGCCGACGATGCCACGAAAGCCTAGATACTTGGGCCGAATCTTCAACATTGGAGGCTGGGTCAAGCCCAATGCCTCGAAAAACTGTTGGATGGCACCTTTGCCCTGGCCGCACGGATGGCTGACGGGGTAAGACCAGCCATTGTCGGCGTACCATTTTTGCACAGCGCCTTGCTCAAAGAGTTCCGCTGCTTCATTAGGAGACTCCTTGGCCTTGAGGGCAATGTCGCGAGGGGACATTGCGCCAGCCAACACGTTGTTGCGTCCCCCTTTCGGAAACGGGCGAACGGGAATGTCGGCAAAAACTTCGAATGTGCGCGTGCCTCCGTTGCTTTCGACAATGATTTTTCCCCGAGCCGGAATCCTGCCAGCGCGGAGTTTATGCCCGAGTACCTGCACCTTCAGGGTGCAGGATGACCGCGTTTGAAAGACCTTTTGGGTTTGCATGCGTACGCCCGCCGACCCGTGCGTCTGTGCTGACGAAAACGCCAACCAGTCGCAATCCGTGTAAGCGACCCCTTCCAAGAGCAGCATGCCGTCATTGACGATCGTCAAATCGAAACTTCGCTGGCATCCCGGCGTCAGTTGCTTTAAATGGATTCGTCCTGGATCGAGCTCCAGTTTCGGCGGACGAAGAAAATCGGGATCGGCGGGCAAACGTTGCAAAAAATCGCTTAAAGCCCGGTCCGGGTCAGGCTGTTTGAACGCTTGTTTGGCTACAGACGCCAGATCGAATCGGCCGATGGCTCCGAAAAACATCGGCCACATTCCCTCAGCAAGAATCGCGCGCGCTTCTTCCCAGTTCTTGTTGGCCGCCAACACCAGTTCGTTGAAATTCCGACAAGGCCGACCGTCGGAAAAATAAAATGGTGTCGGAAAAGGGGCACTGCCAGCGTGAACGGCCTTTTTGTCCGCATCCTTCAACAAAGGCCGACCGTCGTAGTGGCAGAAGGCGGCATCCGCTGGATTGACACGATGGCACACCCGGCAAGTCCGAGGCTTGGCTACTTCTGTGTCGTCAGCGTCGACTACGGTGGCGCTCTCGGATCCGCCACGATCCAGAACCTGCTTCACGTCGGATTCTCCCTTCCTTCCTCGCAATCGGCCATCTGACTACCAAAACAACGATGAAGCCGGGTTTGTTGGCCAAATTTCCAAAAAAAAAACGCGCACCAGCAGCACTGCATCCAACGAGGATCGCAAGCAAAAACGTAAAAAGGACTGCAACCGTTGCTGTCCGTTTCACGTTGCCTTTTGCCGACGCAAGCGCGCGTCAAAGTTTAGACCACTAATTTCTTCTCCGACGTGCCCACGTAAATACAAAAAAAACTCTGGCACTGGGAACACTTTTGTCCGACGGAAAACCGTCAATGACGAAATAAGTTTTCCAGGTTTCTACAAAGTGCAGCGTTCTTCGTGGTGAAAAAGGGCCAAAATTTTTCGTGCAAAGCCAGTAAGCCACCCCTAGTGCTCGAAACGAACTCTTGCGATGGCACGATCGTTATGGCGATATGCCCGACGTTCAGGAGTGCTGCTCACGTCGAGTCTATGCTGGGCCGGTCACGGTCGAGTGACAGCAAGGCCTGCGAAGAACTATTCGGGGCCGACACCTTTTTCCTTTTCAGGCAGAGCAGGCAGGAACAGGCTACCGTCAGCTGACGGCCTTTTCCGGGAATCGACCGTCAACTAACGGCTTGCAGCAGCAGGGGCGGTTTCCCAAAATTACCAAAATTATTTGCTGGCTAATTCTTTTTGGATGGCCGCTTCCAACTCGTTCGGTTTGAAGCCAAAAGGTCCTCTGGCTCCTTTGTAGACGATCCTGCCATCTTTGCCGACGAGATACAGGCGATCCGGGAATCCGCCGTATGCGATGCCGGTTTTGTTATCCATGCCATCGATTAAAGTCGGCAGACTGAGTTTAAGTTGCTGGCACATCGTTTTGGCGATATCGACACGTTGTTCGAGTTTGGAGGGCTGGGGAATCCGGGAATTGGGATGAGCTTCGCGGATGTACACGACGAAGAATTGGATTTTGTCGCCGTAGCGTTTGTACATAGACTCCAAAGCGCCGACCTGGCGCCGAAAAGGAGGTCACGTATAGGAGCCAAAGATAAGAGCGACCGGTTTTTTGCCTGCGAAGCTCGACAACCTGACACGTGACTTGCCGTCAAGAGTTTGCAGAGTGAAATCGGGCGCAGTTTTGCCAACGTGGGCGGCTTCGCCGCCTGAACGCGATCGAGGACGACGGAATTGTGCCTCGGTGGCTTGGGCCAAAATCGCCAGCTGTAGCAGTAGACAGAGTCCTACATGTGGTATCCTCATTGTGCACTCCCGAAAGGCGACCGAAACTTGCGGACAACACCAATGATCTATTCAACAGCGACAATGCTGGTCGGTATCGCTGGGAGCTTTGTTTTCCGTATATCGCGCTCAGGAAGACGCGACTTGGCGACGGTTCTTGCTAGGATAGACGGTGACGTTTGGCGGTGAATTCGACTGAACGATGACTGTATTGGCAATCCAGGAGGATACCGATGCGCGGCTCTCCTTGTGTTTTGTTTTTGGCACAGCTTTTCTTGTTTCCATTTTCAATGTTTTTTCTGTTGGGAGGAATGCCTGGAGCTGATGTCGGCGTAAAGGCTCAAGAGAAAGCCAAGGGAGCTTTCGGCCACATACCTGCGAGGATGCTCGAATTCGTCAAGGAGCACAAGATTTCGGGAGCCGTGACGTTGGTTGCGCACAAGGGAAAAGTGGTCCATGTCGCTGCTGTCGGCAAGGCCGATATCGAAAACAATATCCCCATGCGTTCCGATTCTATTTTCGCTATTGCTTCGATGACCAAACCCATTACCGCCACGGCGCTGATGATTCTCGTGGACGAAAAGAAAGTCGCATTGGACGACCCCGTGGCCAAGTACATTCCTGCCTTTGGAAACGTCAAATTGAGAAACGGCCAGAAACCAAAGCAGACCATGACCATTCGCCATCTGATGACGCATACCTCTGGTTTGGCAGGAAGTCAGCGAAACGAAGGTTCGCTGGAAAACACTGTTGTGGAATTGGCCAAAAGACCGCTGCTTTTCGAACCAGGCACGCGCTGGCAATACAGTCCCGGTCTGACCGTTTGCGGTCGCATCATCGAAATCGTCGCTAAACAACCGTACGAACAATTCCTGGAGGAGCGGATTTTCCAACCTTTGAAAATGAAAGACACGACATTTTTCCCCACCAAAGAGCAGCAAAAACGAGTGGTAAGCCTTTACCGACCCGGCAAAGAGAAGTCCTTGCAGGCGACGACGCATTGGATTTCCGAGTTGTCAGACAAACGCACACCGAATCCGTCCGCGGGGCTGTTCTCGACAGCAGCGGATTTAGCCAACTTCTATCAGATGGTTCTGCATGATGGCGAATGGAACGGCAAACGCATCTTATCCAAGGAAGCCGTTTCCCAAATGACCCGCGTTCAGACAGGAGAATTGCAAACGGGGTTTACCCCTGGCAACGGGTGGGGTTTGGGTTGGTGCGTGGTTCGTAAGCCGGAAGGGGTTACAGGCATGTTGTCACCAGGGACATTTGGCCACGGCGGCGCTTTTGGTACGCAAGGCTGGGTCGATCCACGCAAAAAAGCCATCTACGTCCTGCTGATTCAGCGAACTGGGTTTGGCAACAGCGACGCCTCCGCCATCCGCGCGGCTTTCCAGGAACTCGCCGCGAAGGCTTTAGACGATTAAACGAGAAAAGGATTTCTGAGGCACGCGCGATAGATGATCCCCCTTGACGACGACCGCTCCGGCGTTGTCAAAAATTTAGAGCATGCGACAGTGGGTGAGACAGGGTTGGAAATGCCGGCTCGCAGATCATCGCCTATGAGCGGAGAAACGTCAGGCTCCCGTATTCGATGAGCTGGAGGCGATGGCTTCTTGAGGACGACGGATTGGTCGCCATGGGGATGAGACCGGGCTACCAAATGGCTATACTGAGAGGGATAGCAGCAGAACATGGGAGTGGATCGAACTTGAAAAAGGCGAATGGTTGCGTCCAGGTGGTTTCGAATCATTGCTCCCTGTCAGCGATTATCGGAATTTCTTTCGGCGCATCTGCGCGGATGTCTTCTGCTGGAATCGGCGGTTCCTTTTCTTCGACACTGATTACGGAGCCACGACTTGACAAGCGAATCGGAGCTGGCAGCAAAGATTGCGAGCCGTAACGCTTGCGTAGGCGTCATCGGTTTGGGCTATGTCGGTTTGCCGCTGGCTTGCACCGTGGCACGCGTTGGCTTTCAGGTATTGGGCTTCGATGTCGACCAAGGCAAGCTCGCATCCCTGAAGCGGGGCCAGCTCTATATCAAAAGTCTTCCCGATCACATCTTCGCGAAAGCGGAGGGAAGGCTGCAGGTGGTTTCGGCTTTTACGGAATTGGCCAAGGCGGACATTCTCGTTGTCTGTGTGCCAACGCCGTTGACCAGGGACTCTGAACCTGATTTGAGTCACGTTCATGTTGCCGCCCAGCAAATAAGTGAGATTTTGCACGCCGGGCAGCTGGTCATCCTGGAAAGCACTGTCTATCCCGGTGGAACCCGCGACGTCTTCGTACCTGTTGTAAGTCAGCGAGGTTTGGAGTTGGGACGAGACGTCTTTGTCGCATTCAGCCCGGAGCGGGAAGATCCAGGCAATCTCGTTTACCACCTCGGCAACACGCCCAAAGTGGTCGCCGGTCTGGAACCGCACAGCCTCGGGCTGGCCGCCCGTTTTTATTCCTGGTTCGTGCCAGAAGTGATCCCCGTTTCGTCTACAGAGGTCGCTGAAACCTCTAAACTGCTGGAAAACACGTACCGCGCGGTGAATATCGCTCTGGTCAATGAACTGAAACGCATCAGCGACCGGCTGAACATCAATGTTTGGGAGGTCATCGAGGCAGCCAAGTCAAAGCCGTTCGGTTTTCAAGCATTCTACCCTGGCCCCGGAGTTGGGGGGCACTGTATTCCGGTCGATCCGCACTACCTCATATGGGCCGCGCAAAAGCACGGCGTCGACTCTCCGCTGGTAAGACTAGCGCAAGAAGTGAATGCCGGTATGCCCGCATTCGTCGTTCAAAAAATCCAACAAGCGCTCGCCAACCGGAGACAAGCCCTCTCTGGCAGCTCTATTCTCTTGCTGGGAATGGCCTACAAGAGGGACATCGCCGATGCTCGCGGATCGCCCGGAGCCGAGATCTACCGATTGCTTGCTGAGCAAGGCGCCCGCGTCGACTACCACGATCCTCACGTGCCACAGTTTACACTTGCCGACAAACAACACCGCGTCGTTCTTGCCAGCGTCCCTTTGACCGAGAAGACCCTGTCCCATTACCACGCCGTCGTCATCGTCACGGATCATTCCGATTACGATTGGGATTGGATCGTGGCACATTCGGCAATGGTCGTGGATACCCGAAACGCCACCAAAGAGGTATTTCGTTTTCGAGAGCGGATCGTGCTTGCGTGAAGAGATGGCGTGCGGGCAGCAACGTTCACGTCGTTTCGCACAATGGTCGAAACTTGTCGCGCACTTCGGCGTTGACCACCACCCCTTCGGGCCATTCTCCCCTTAGAAGGGAGATGATCGATCGGGCAGCGTCTGTGCCCATTGCTTCAAGGGAAGCGCGGTCGATGCCGGCGGTGTGGGCGGTCACAATGATATTGTCCAGCTGAAACAGCGGATGATCACGGGCTGGCTCATTCTCAAAAACATCCAAACCGGCGCCGGCCAGCTTCTTCGCTCGCAATGCCTGCAACAAATCCCGTTCACACACCAGGCCGCCACGGGCAGTGTTGATGAGAAACGCCGTCGGTTTCATCAACGACAATGTGCGTGCGTTGATCAGATGTCGTGATTCTCGCGATAACGGAACATGCAGCGTAACGAAGTCGGCCTGCTTGAGAACGTCGTCGAAGGGAAGGAGAGAGATGTCGAGTTCCTTGACGAATTCGTTGTCGGGAAAAGGCTCGTAAGCCACGAGGCGCATCCTGAAGGCGGCTGCACGGCGGGCTACCGATTTGCCGATGCGCCCTAATCCGATGATTCCCAAGGTCTGACCGCGAAGGTGGATGCTGGCGTGTCGCGGCCACTGTCCGGCACGGGTCGCGAGATCCTGTCGGCGCAAGTCTTTGGCCAATGCCAGAATGAAACCCATGGTGTGCTCGGCGACAGCTTCGTGATTGGCTCCTGGTGTGATCGTGACGGCGACGCCATGTTCCGTGGCCGCTTGCAAATCGACGGCATCGTAACCGACGCCAGCTCGAGCCACCACGCGCAAAGTCGGTGCGGCTGCAAAAACGCGACGCGTATACGGTTCGGAACCGGCAATAACTGCCACCGCTCCGGGAAGTAGTTCCATGATTTCCTCTTCGCTCAACAGTCCAGCGCGAGGGGGATAGGCTGGTTCCAAGCCGGCTTCCCGCAGCAATCGCAAATGCGGCCCCTCCGTTCGCACCAGCGTGTTGGGCGTGATCAAGACTTTTGCCATGTCGTTTTTTCCTGTTTGCAATATGCCTTCGTCTTTGCAATATGCCTTCGTCTTCGGGCGATTACTGCCAACCCGTTAGAGTCAGTTCTTGCGATTCCAGGCGTGTTCGAAAAAGTTCAGCCAGTTCTGGTACATGATTTTCTTGATATCCGATTCAGAATAGCCTCGGCGCCGCAGGATCTCGGGTATTTTCTGGACGTCCGCAATCGTGTCGAGATCGGCGGGGCATTGTTCCGTGCCGAAACCACCATCGAGATCGGTCCCGATGGCGGCGTGGTCGGCATTGCCGGCCAACTGGCAGACATGGTCGATATGATCGACAACATGTTCGAGACAAACGCCTGTTTGTTCGGGGGTTGTTTCGCCGCGTTTCCAATCGGGCACCAGCATCCATGCGTCGAAAGCAGCGCCGATGACGGCCTTTCTTGCGATGAGCCGTTTGATCTGATCGTCGCTGAGTTGTCGTTGATCCGGAACAAGTGCACGACAATTGTGGTGACTGGCCAAAACGGGTCCGCCATAGATCTCCAAGGCTTCGTCAAAACACTGGTCGGAAAGGTGCGTAACGTCGAGGATCATGCCGACGCGTTCCATTTCCCGCAGGAGATCCGGACCTCGTTCGAACAGTCCGCCTTCCGTTCCCGTGCCATGAGCATAAGGGCTGACGCCATAATGAGCTGGGCCGATGATTCGCAGCCCCGCATCGTACCACTCTTGGACCTGTTCTGGAGTCAGAACAGGATCGGCCCCTTCCATGCTGAGGATGTAACCCAGCGGCTGGTTGCTGCCGTCCTCTTCCCAGGCGTCGACGTGGTCCTTGAGACCGGGCCAATCTGTGATCCAGCGGAGCACGCCTCGTTCGGCATAGATGCGATAATAAGCCATCTGGCCGTGCACGGCGGCATAAGCCGCTTCCATGGTGCTGTAACGCTGCACCATGGGCATCTGGTCGGGCCGAAACAGGCGTGCCATCAAAGTGGCGATGAAGATGCCAACATGGCCGCGGCGCAGTTCTGGAAACGACACGGTGTTTCGGCCACGCGGTTTACCTTCCATTCCTTGTTCGGTTTCCCGAATTCGTGAGACCGGCTGGGTCAGGTCGCGGTTCCAATCCAGTGCGTTCCACGCCAGATCGAGGTGCGCATCAAAAACAAGCATAAGTTCATCTCGAAAAAATCAAGGACGACAAAATTCAGGCGGGCGGCAAGGCACACGGTTTATCTTAGCAAAAGTAAAACAGGCAGCTGGGGCGAGGCGGTAATAATATTAGAAAAATTTATGGTGACGCATCTTGATATTAGAATTTCATCTGATATGATTTCTCCCATGCAGTTCGAAGCGCTCAAGGTGTTTTGCGACGTGGCCCGGCAACGGAGCTTTTCGCGGGCCGCCCGCGCCAATGGGAAGACACAATCGGCCGTCAGCCAGATTGTGCACGAGCTCGAAGCGCGCCTGCAAGTCAAGCTCATCGATCGTTCGACCCGCCCCTTGCAGCTCACCGAAGCAGGCAAAATCTATTTCGAAGGATGCCAGGGGCTTGTCGAGCAATATCTGGAGCTGGAAGCCTCTATCCGCAATACGCGGGAGGAACGGGCACGACATGTGCAAGTGGCCGCCATCTATTCTGTCGGTCTGGGGGACATGGGCCAATGCATTGATCGTTTCAAGGCTCTGCAGCCCAACGTCCATGTGCACATCGAGTATCTCCATCCGGAACGCGTCGTGGAGAAAGTCCTCGACGGCGAAGCGGAAATTGGGCTGGTGTCGTTTCCGCGCTCAACGCGCCACTTGACCGCTCTGCCATGGCGCCAAGAAGAGATGGTTGTCGCTTGTGCGCCTTCGCATCCGCTGGCGCACCATAAGACGATCCGTACCTCTCAACTCGAGGGGGAAAAGTTTGTCGGCTTTGACAAAAATTTGACGATTCGCCGTGAAGTGGATCGCTTCTTGCGCAGCCGCAACACCTCTGTCGTCGTCGAATTGGAGTTCGACAACATCGAAAACATCAAGAAAGCGGTGGAGTATGGGGCAGGTGTCGCCCTTTTGCCCATGCCCACGCTGCAAATTGAAACCAAGGCCGGCACGTTGCGTGCTGTCCGCCTGAATGACGGCCCCTTTTACCGGCCTCTGGGAATTATCCACCAGCGGCATCACAGGCTCAGCCCCATGGCCCAACGTTTCATTGAGCTTTTGCAAAGTGAAGCGGACAGGCAAGAAAACGGCACAACGGGGAACGGAGCCCCTTCATCCGCTAAACGCAGAAAACGAAAAACGACGGCGAAATGACGGCGCCTTCTGCCGATAGCCACCGCTGGCAAGAAGCGACGCCGCCTCAGTCGGACCACGAAATGTTTATTCCTTTGAACTCAGGAAGCAGAAAAATGACGTTTGCACGCATGCCGGAAAAACAGGGACTCTACGATCCTGCCTACGAGCACGATTCCTGCGGCGTTGGCTGTGTGGTTGATCTCAACAACCGTCCCTCTCACGACATAGTCGACAAGGCCATTCAGGTCTTGTTGCATCTCGAGCACCGGGGCGCATGCGGTTGTGAGCCGAATACGGGCGATGGCGCCGGGATTCTCATTCAAACACCGCACAAGTTCCTGGCACGTGAATGCGATCGGCTTGGCATCAAGCTACCCAAGCCGTATCAGTACGGCGTGGGGATGGTTTTCCTGCCCACTAACGCTTCGGACCGTGCTGCTTGCAAGAACATTATCGAACAGATCGTGCAGGAAGAGGGGCAAACCCTGCTCGGCTGGCGCGAGGTACCGACCAACAACGAATTGCTAGGACCAACGGCCCGCGCAGCCGAACCAGTCATCGCTCAGGTCTTCGTGAAAGCGGAAAACATCAAACCGTTTGGCCCTGACGACGATCTGGCTTTCGAACGCAAATTGTACGTCATTCGCCGGCGCATCGAAAACGCTGTCCGCGCCTCGGAGATCGAACAGCGCTGGATGTTCTATATTCCCAGTTTTTTCGTGCAAGACCCTGATTTATAAAGGGATGCTTATTTCCTATCAGTTGACATCGTTTTATCCTGATCTGCTGGATCAGGACATGGAGTCGGCTCTGGCGCTGGTGCATTCCCGATTCAGCACAAATACCTTCCCCAACTGGGCGCGAGCACATCCTTATCGCTACCTGTGCCACAACGGCGAAATCAATACGCTTCGGGGCAACGTCAACTGGATGTGCGCCCGGCAAAGTATGTTTGAATCGCCCCTCTTTGGGGACGATATCAAGAAGCTGCAACCAATCATCGATCCCGAAGGCAGCGATTCGGCGATGTTCGATAACGCCATGGAGATGCTGGTGTTGACGGGACGGTCGTTGGCTCACGCAGCCATGATGATGATTCCCGAACCGTGGAGCGGACACGAGTCGATGAGCCCCGAAAAGCGGGCCTTTTACGAATACCATGCCTGCTTGATGGAACCGTGGGACGGACCAGCGTCGATCGCTTTTACCGATGGTAAACAGGTTGGCGCGGTCCTCGACCGAAACGGCTTGCGCCCTTCGCGATACTATGTCACCAAGCAAGGGCTGGTCGTCATGGCGTCGGAAGTCGGCGTACTTGATATCCCGCCGGAAGATATCGCCTATAAGGGCCGCTTGCAGCCGGGGCGAATGTTTCTGGTCGACCTCGAGGAAGGCCGCATCATCGACGACGAGGAATTGAAAGCCAAGATGGCTGCGGAAAAGCCGTACGCCCAATGGCTGAAAGAGAATCTGGTCTCTCTGGCCGATTTGCCTCCAGGGCCACCGGCACACGAACCCGATCATGAAACCGTGTTGCAACGCCAGCAGGCATTCGGCTATACGACCGAAGACCTGCGTCTGTTGATGGCCCCGATGGCGGAAACGGGAACCGAAGCGATCGGCTCAATGGGCAATGATGCTTCGTTGGCCGTACTCTCCGACCGTCCTCAGTTGCTTTACAACTATTTCAAACAGCTTTTCGCCCAGGTCACGAACCCTCCGGTCGATTGCATTCGCGAAGAAATCATCATGTCGATGGCTACGACCATCGGCGCTGAAGGGAATTTGCTGGATCCGCGTCCGGAGTCCGCTCGGCAAATCCGGCTGGAAACACCCATTCTGACGAATGAAGAACTCGACAAGCTTCGCCAAATGGACGGCACCGGACCGGGCAAGTTCAAATCGTTGACGTTGCCGATCTTGTACCCCGTCAGGGATGGTGCGGCGGGATTGAAAAAAGCGCTGGACTCATTGTGCCGGTTGGCCAGTTCCGCCATCGCCACCGGACATGATTTCATCATCCTTTCCGATCGCGCTGTCGATCGGACGCATGCGCCGATTCCGGCTCTTTTGGCCGTCGCTGCGGTGCATCATCATCTCATTCGAGAAGGCACGCGCACGCGAGTCGGTCTCATCCTGGAAAGCGGTGAACCTCGAGAAGTTCACCACTTCTGTCTGCTCATCGGTTACGGCGCCGGCGCCATCAACCCCTACCTTGCTTTTGAAACGCTCGATGATTTGATTCGCCAAGGGCATTTGACCAACATCTCGCACGAAAAAGCGGTGGCCAATTACATCAAGGCCGTCAACAAAGGGGTGCTGAAAGTGATGTCGAAAATGGGCATCTCCACCGTGCAGAGCTATTGTGGAGCCCAGATTTTCGAGGCCGTCGGCCTGAATCAGGATTTGATCGACAAATATTTCACCTGGACGCCGTCGCGAATCAGTGGCATCGGGCTGGAGGAAATTGCTAAAGAAGCGCTAGCGCGCCATCGCCACGCTTTTCCGGAACGTAATGTCAATGGCCGGGTTCTCGACGTTGGTGGTCATTACCAATATCGCCGAGGCGGGGAATACCACTTGTTCAACCCGGAAACCATTCACAAACTGCAATATGCCTGCCGAACCGGCGATTATAAAGCGTTCAAAGAATACAGCAGATTGATCGACGATCAGTCGAAGAATCTGTGCACGCTGCGCGGTTTGATGGAGCTCAAGTTCGCTGACCAACCTATCCCGATCGAAGAAGTGGAACCGATCGAGGAGATCATGAAACGTTTCAAGACCGGTGCGATGTCGTACGGTTCGATCAGCCAGGAAGCACACGAGACCCTGGCGATTGCCATGAACCGCATCGGTGGCAAAAGCAACACGGGAGAGGGTGGAGAAGACCCCGAGCGCTACCTCCCTCTGCCAAACGGCGATTCGAAAATGAGCGCCATCAAGCAAGTCGCGTCGGGGCGATTTGGCGTCACCAGCCAATATCTGGTCAATTCCAAGGAGCTTCAGATCAAGATGGCCCAAGGCGCCAAACCGGGAGAAGGCGGCCAACTTCCAGGCTCGAAGGTGTATCCGTGGATTGCTAAAGTGAGGCACTCCACGCCTGGCGTAGGACTGATTTCGCCGCCGCCGCACCACGACATTTATTCGATCGAGGACCTGGCTCAGCTCATTCACGATTTGAAAAACGCCAATCGCCATGCGCGAATCAGCGTCAAATTGGTCGCGGAAGTAGGTGTCGGTACGATCGCAGCGGGAGTGGCCAAGGCTCATGCCGATGTCGTGCTGATATCGGGTTACGACGGAGGTACGGGTGCTTCGCCTTTGACAAGCATCAAGCACGCCGGCATCCCCTGGGAGCTGGGATTGGCGGAAACGCAGCAAACCCTTGTTCTGAACGATCTGCGCAGCCGAATCTACGTCGAAGTCGATGGCCAACTCAAGACAGGACGTGACGTTGTCATCGGTGCCTTGCTCGGCGCAGATGAGTTCGGCTTTGCCACCGCACCGCTTGTGGCCATGGGCTGCATCATGATGCGCGTCTGCCATCTCAACACCTGTCCGGTCGGCGTAGCGACGCAAGACCCGCGGTTGCGCAAGAAATTTACCGGTGATCCCAATCATGTCGTGAACTTCATGCGCTTTATTGCCACGGAAGTGCGCGAACTGATGGCGAAGCTCGGCTTCCGCACGATGAACGAAATGATTGGTCGGAGTGATCGTATCGAGATGCGACCAGCCATCGATCACTACAAAGCGAAAGGATTGGATTTTTCCTCCATTTTGTATCAGCCGGACGTTCCGCCTCACGTTGGCCGATATCGCAGCAAAGACCAAGACCATGGTCTGGAAAAATCGCTCGACATGACGACTTTGCTGGATTTGTGCAAGCCAGCGTTGGAGGAGAAAAAGCCCGTCCGGGCCGCGTTGCCGATCTCCAACGTCAACCGCGTGGTGGGAACGATACTAGGCAGCGAAATAACCCGTCGTCACGGACCGGACGCATTGGAAGAAGACACGGTGCGGTTGCATTTCAAAGGTTCCGCCGGCCAGAGCTTCGGTGCCTTTATTCCGAAAGGTCTGACTTTCATTCTGGAAGGAGATGCGAACGACTACATCGGCAAAGGGCTGTCCGGCGGCAAGATCATTGTCTATCCCCCTGCCGGCTCGACTTTTGTACCCGAAGAAAACGTGATCATTGGCAACGTGGCGTTTTATGGCGCCACATCCGGCGAGGCTTACATTCGCGGGATGGCGGGGAGAACGTTTCTGCGTGCGCAACAGCGGCGTGCATGCCGTGGTCGAAGCTGTCGGCGATCATGGCTGCGAGTACATGACTGGTGGCCGAGTGGTGATACTTGGCCCCACCGGCCGCAACTTTGCTGCAGGTATGTCGGGCGGTATCGCCTATGTTCTCGATGAAACCGGCGACTTCCCCATCAAATGCAATCTCGAAATGGTCCAGCTTTTCAAACTCGACGACCCCGAAGAGATTCAGGAAGTCGAGCACATGATTCGCCGCCACGCGGAATACACCAAGAGCGAACGTGCCTGGAAGATTCTGGCCCTTTGGGACGAAATGGTGCCCAAGTTCGTCAAGGTTTATCCCAATGACTACCGCCGGGTTATCGAAACCCAAAAACGTTTCAAAGCGGAAGGGCTGTCCGACGAGGACGCCATCATGGCTGCCTTCGAGGAAAATGCCCGCGACCTGGCGCGGATTGGAGGAAAATGATCGAGCAGAAAAGCAGTCGGCAAAATCGCGAACTGTTTATTGGAAGTGACAGCTGGCCCACGTGCAGTTGGTGGCCATCGCTTTAACTTATTTCGACCTCACTGCTTGTTTCAAGTTTTGTCGTGTGTACCAACCAAACTTTAGTTGAGACAAACCCATGGGAAAACCAACTGGATTTCTTGAATACCCTCGCGAGTTGCCTGTCGTCCGCGCACCGAAAGAACGTCTCAAGGACTGGCTGGAATTTCACGGGCACGGTGAGGAAGAATTGCTGCGAAAACAGGCAGCCCGCTGCATGGATTGCGGCATTCCGTTTTGCCATACCGGGAAACTCATCGGCGGCATGGCTTCGGGGTGCCCGATCAATAACCTCATTCCAGAATGGAACGACCTCGTCTACCGGGGACTATGGCGGGAAGCATTAGAACGGCTGCACAAAACCAACAACTTTCCCGAATTCACAGGTAGGGTTTGCCCAGCTCCGTGCGAAGGCTCCTGCGTTCTCGGTATCAGCGAACCACCAGTGACGATCAAGAATATCGAGTGTTCCATCATCGATCGGGCCTTCGAAGAAGGCTGGGTCGTGCCGGAACCTCCAGAAAAACGCACGGGCAAAAAGGTGGCGGTCGTCGGTTCCGGGCCAGCTGGTCTGGCTTGTGCCGCCCAACTCAATCGCGCCGGACATTGGGTCACTGTGTACGAGCGCGCTGATCGCATCGGCGGCCTGCTCATGTATGGCATTCCAAACATGAAACTCGACAAGCGTATCGTCCAGCGCCGCGTCGATCTGCTCGCCGCCGAAGGCGTCCGATTCATCACCAACTGCGAGGTGGGTACCGATATCCCAGCACAACAACTTCGGGAAGAATACGACGCTATCGTTCTATGCGGCGGTGCGACTTTGCCTCGCGATCTCAAAATCGAAGGCCGACACTTGAAAGGCATCCACTTCGCGATGGAGTTTCTCGGCCGAAATACCAAAGCTCTGCTCGATCACAACGGCCAGCTTCCCGAAACAATCCCTGGTCCGTCAACCAACGGGGAGTTTATTTCGGCCAGAGGCAAGGACGTCATTGTCATCGGCGGCGGCGACACGGGAACAGACTGCGTGGGTACTGCTTTGCGGCACGGTTGCAAAAGCCTGGTGCAATTCGAAATCCTTCCCAAACCTCCAGTGGAAAGGGCTCCGGACAACCCCTGGCCTCAGTGGCCCAAAATCTATCGCCTCGATTATGGCCAGGAAGAAGCGGCAGCCATTTTCGGCCAGGATCCTCGCGTCTATTGCATCCAGACAAAAAAATTTGTCGGCGACGAAAAAGGGCATGTCAAAGAAGCCCACACCGTCCAGATCGAGTGGGTGAACGACAACGGCCGGTTCGTGCCGAAGGAAATTCCGGGTACCGAAAAGGTTTATCCTTGCCAGCTGGTGCTGCTGGCGATGGGGTTTTTGGGACCGGAAAACCCCGTGCTCGACCAGCTTGGCGTCGAACGCGATGCCCGTTCCAATGCCAAAGCGGAATATGGCGTTTATGCCACCAACGTGCCGGGTGTTTTCGCCGCGGGCGACATGCGTCGCGGTCAAAGTCTCGTTGTTTGGGCGATCAACGAAGGACGAGAAGCGGCTCGCGAATGCGACCGCTATCTGATGGGGACCACCGATTTGCCTTAAAGGCAAGTCTCGCATGCCGGTTGTCATTTGGTTGTATCCAATTCGTGTAGGTATTTAATCCGCGTTAGGCCAACAAGTTTTCTGGCAAGTCGGCAACGCCTCCTTCTACAATTAGGACGTGGAATCCGCTCTTCGATTCGGGATGAAAAAACGATGTCATCGCGACCTGCCAACTTGCAAGAACTTCGCAACAGCGAGTGGAAGTCGAAAACCGTTAAACAAGAAATTCGCGACAACTTTCTCCGCATGCTGCGCGACGGCGAAGAACTTTTTCCCGGAATCATCGGCTACGAAAACACGGTGATTCCCGAGATCAACCTCGCGATTCTTGCCGGCCACGATATGCTCTTTTTAGGGGAAAAAGGCCAGGCTAAAAGCCGATTGATGCGTCTTTTGGCGCGATTCCTGGACGAGGAAATCCCCTATCTCGATATTCCTGGTTCTCCCGTCCACGAAGACCCGTATCGACCGATCACTCGCGCCGGCAAACAGCTGGTCGCCAGCCAACCCGCCGACAAAGTTCCTATCGCCTGGTGGCGGAGAGAACAACGCTATGCCGAGCGACTGGCCCCGGGCACCAAATTCGCTGACATTATCGGCGAAATCGACCCGGCTAAGCTGGCTGCCGGCACCAGTATGTCTGCCGAGGATGCACTCCATTTCGGGCTTATCCCGCGCATGCATCGCGGTATCTTCGCCATGAATGAGATCCCCGAACTCGACGAGTTAGTCCAAGTGGGACTTTTCAACATCCTCGAAGAACGCGATGTGCAGATTCGCGGCTATCCCATTCAGTTCGACATCGATGTTCTCATTCTTTTCTCGGCCAATCCTGCCACATACAACCGATCCGGCAAAGTCATCCCGCAACTCAAAGATCGCATCGGGACCATGATTCAAACCCATTATCCTCTTGAACGACACATCGGAATCGAGATCATGGAACAGGAAGCGGGCATCGATCTTGGCGGTGAATACCCCGTGCTCGTCCCCTACTTTATGCGCGAAATCATCGAACAGATCAGTATCTGCGCCCGCCGGTCGAAGTATGTCGATCAGCAGTCGGGTGTCAGTGCTCGTTTCAGCATTTCCAATTATCGCACCATGATTGCAAGCGCTCGGCACCGCGCCATCCGTCTCAACGAAAAACCGGCCGTGCCCCGTATCAGTGATCTCGGACACCTTTACTCCTCGTCATTGGGAAAGCTGGAACTCGACATGATGGGCAGCCACCAAATGTCCGAACGCCAGGTGCTCGAGGCCATCCAAGCCGAGGCGATCAAGACCGTCTTTGAAGAATACGTTGACAAGCATGGCCTCGATGAAATTGTTGACGTCTTCAGCAAGGGAATGAAAATCGAAGTGGGCGATATGCTTCCATCGAGCCTCTACGCCGAGCGATTGAAGCGAGTGCCGAAAGCTTGGGAAAAAGCTTTCGAGGTCAACCCGAGCGAGAACGATGCCGTCCGCGCGTCGTGCATGGAATTTGTTCTTGCTGGTCTCTATGCCACTGACCGCATTTCGCGATCGCAAAAGCACGGACGCATTCTTTACGAACTTTGATCCCCGGCACCCGCGGAAAGCTGATTTCACTCATCTACACAACAAGAACGCAGCTTCTTGCGAGCGTAAGCCAGAATCTTCGCATGATCGAACGCCAATTTCGGCGGACGTTGTAATGAATGCCAACAGGCTTCGCCAGCGTCGTCGGCAGCACGTAAAGAGACTTTGGCCGGATCGACTCGCGTCAGATAAACAACGCTAATGGTGTGCCCGCGCGGATCACGTCCGGGATCGCCGAACGTATGCAATTGCATCAAGTTTCTCGCTTTAACGTTGGTTTCTTCGAAAAGTTCACGGCGGGCGGCTGCTTCTAAACTTTCGTTTTCATCAACGAAACCGCCCGGGATCGCCCAATAACCCGCGAACGGGGGATTCTTGCGTTGAATCAAAAGCACTCGCGGTTTGGCTTCCTCTGTCACGACGACAATGTCCACCGTCACTGCCGGCCGGGGATAATCATAAGTGAATTTCTTTTTCATCAAGCATTTCCTCTCTTCGTCACCATCGTTTCATTGTTGGCGACACCACCGCTCTGAGACTGCAAGGTCGTGAAATTCAGTAATCCGGTGTTCTTCGTTTCATCAGCTCGAATTCTTCGTTAGACTATACGCGTCATGAAAAAGGGGGAACCGACAATGAACTGGCGGCGATCGTGCTGTTGGCATTTAGCGGCAGCGTTGGTTTTTGTCGCTGGCATGAAGACGGCTTTTGCCGCGGAAGGCGGTGCGAATCCGACCAGGTTGCCGCCGAATTCCGCGGACGAGCCGTTCGCCGAGCGACTTTCCATTCGAAAGGCGGCGGAATTTCTCGACCATGTGGCGGGACGTTGGACAAGCCAGCGACGATGCGGAACGTGCCATACGAATTATCCGTACCTTTTTGCCCGGCCAGTCCTGCTTGAGAAAGGAGAAATCTCGCCGGTGTTGAAAGAAGTGCGCGGCTTCTTTGAAAACCGGGTCGCTAATTGGGATAAAGCCAAGCCTCGCTGGGATACGGAAGTAGTCGCCACGGCCGCCGCACTGGCGATCAACGATGCCTTCACGACGCGTAAATTGCATCCGCTGACCCGGCAAGCTCTCGACCGCATGTGGACGGTGCAACGAAAAGACGGTGCCTGGGATTGGCTCAAGTGCAATTGGCCTCCGATGGAACACGACGACTATTTTGGCGCGGTCTTTGCTGCTGTCGGCGTCGGCCTGGCACCCGAGCATTACGCCAAAGAGAAATCGGCTCAGGACGGGTTGGCACGCCTGACTGCGTATTTGCAGAGGACTCCTCCTCCCGATTGGCATCACAAAATCTGGCTGCTCTGGGCCGCCCAGAATCTGGAACATTTGCTGGACTCCAAGGAGCAAAAAAAGACGATCGAAGAGATTTTTGCTCTACAGCGAAAAGACGGCGGCTGGAGCCTGCCTTCTCTCGGCGCTTGGAAGCGTCGCGATGGCTCGCCGAACGATAAAAACGCGCCGAGCGACGGTTATGCCACTGGTTTGGTCGTTTTTGTGCTGCGGCAGGCGGGTGTCCCTGCAGAGCATCCGCGCTTGCAGAAAGCAGTCGCCTGGCTGAAAAAGAACCAGCGTGCTTCGGGACGGTGGTTTACGCGGTCGTTGACAGTAGATCGCGCCCACTATATTACGCATGCCGGAACCTGCTTCGCCGTCCTGGCACTCAAGGCGTGTGAACCAAAAAAGAAATGAATGTGATAGCCCACAGTCAATTAGCTAGTTCGATCAGGAACACGACTTCGAGGTGGCTTATGAATTTATTGCGAATTGCCTTGACGTTGGGCGTTTTCGCAGTGACGACGGCGTCGCTGGGCGCTGCCCCCATGCCTAACTTCGTAGTCGTTTTAGCGGATGACCTCGGCTATGGGGACCTCGCATGCTATGGCCATCGAAGGATCAAGACCCCGAATCTTGACCGGCTGGCCAAAGAAGGGCTACGCCTAACAAGTTGCTATGCCGGACATCCGAACTGTTCCCCATCGCGGACCGCGCTTATGACCGGACGTACACCCTATCGTGTGGGGGTCTATAACTGGATTCCCATGCTGTCGCCTATGCATGTGGGCAAAGACGAGATCACGATCGCTACGTTGTTGCGCAAGCACGGCTATACGACTTGCCATACGGGTAAATGGCATCTCAACGGGCGGTTCAATCTTCCCGGTCAGCCACAGCCTTCCGACCACGGTTTCGATCATTGGTTTTCCACCCAAAACAACGCCCTGCCCAATCACCATAATCCGGACAACTTCGTCCGCAACGGCAAGGAAGTCGGCAGAATCGAAGGTTATTCCGCCCACATCGTCGTTGACGAAGCGATCAACTGGCTTAAAGACGGCCGCGACAAGAGCAAGCCTTTCTTTCTCTTTGTTTGCTTCCACGAACCCCATGAGCCGATTGCGTCGGACCCGAAGTATACCAGACTATATCCGTCGAAGGATCCGAGCCTTTCGGCGCATCACGGCAACATAACTCAAATGGATGACGCTTTCGGTCGCTTGGACCGGGCTTTGGCCGAACTGGGACTACGCGATCATACGTTCCTCTTTTTCACAAGCGACAACGGACCAGCTATCACGTCCATTCATCCGCACGGCTCGGCAGGCCCATTGCGCGGCAAAAAAGGGCATTTATATGAAGGTGGCATCCGTGTACCAGGGATTGTTCGCTGGCCCGGACACACTAAACCCGGCTCTGTCTCCGATGAGCCAGTAAGCGGCGTCGATCTGCTTCCGACTTTATGTGCCATTACCGGTATCGACGTTCCCAAGGATCGTGCCATCGATGGCGCCAGCTTTTTGCCCGTGCTGGAAGGAAAAAGTATCGAGCGCAAGACACCGCTTTATTGGCAATTCTTGTATGCCTCATCTCGGCCCAAGGTGGCACTGCGCGACGGGGATTGGAAAATTCTTGCTCATCTCGATGTCGCCGAACCGGAGCGGGGCGCTGATATCCGTGACGAAGACATGAAGGCAATCAAGACAGCAAAACCAGTGTCTTTTGAACTGTACAATCTGGCTAACGATATCGGCGAGACCAAGGACCTGGCAGAAGAAAATCCGCAAAAACTACAAGAACTCGCCACCAAATTGCAGAAGATGCATGCCGAGGTCAGCAAAGAAGGGCCTGTGTGGCCCGCCTGGGTCTGGCCGAGGGTCGAATCAAAGCGAATCATTTGGCCTCCCTACAGGAAGCGCACAAAGAAGTAGCTAATGCGTCTTAATAGAAACGAGAAGACAAAAGCTGCCGAGCTGACAGTTTCGGTGGCACAAATTGTCCCTTGCACAGAAGCCGAAGGGCCCGGAAGACGATTCGCCATCTGGTTTCAGGGGTGCCCGCTACGGTGTCCGGGTTGCTGCAACCCTGAAATGCTACCCTTTTCGGGTGGGCAACAGATCGTTGCGACAGAAATTGTTGAACAGATGGCCATAGCCAAGGAACGCTTCGCTGTCGAAGGGGTGACATTCCTGGGAGGAGAACCGCTCGCGCATGCCAGCGCTGCTGCGTTACTCGCTCGTGAAGCACGCGAACTTGATTTGACCGTCATGGTTTTCAGCGGGTATACGCTTGCAGAAATTCGAGCGTTTGCCGATCCGGACGTCAGCGACCTGCTGGCAAATACCGACATCCTCGTAGATGGACCGTTCAACCGGGACGTGCCGGAAACGCGCCGTCGCTGGATCGGCTCGAGCAACCAGCAGGTTCACTTTTTGAGCGATCGCTACCGTCCCGACGATCCATGTTGGCACAAAGCCAATACCCTGGAGATTCGCTGGACGGGAACGGAGTTGGTGGTCAATGGCTTTCCGGCGCCTCAAGCAAGAAATCTATGGCAGCGTAAAGAGACGCGACGAGGATAACGCGAGATTTCCAGGAGAGAAAGGGAATGGTCGAGAAGACCATTTCCGTATATCATGCCAAGTGAAGGAATCGCCGAAAGAGTGAATAGTCCGAACTTGTACAACGTCATCAAAGGAGAGCCGGTGGGTAGAATGGCCTCACCCATCGGTTTTTGTTTGCAAAGCACGTTGAATTTGCGAAACTCAACGGGTTCCTCGTTAGCATTGTCATCCGTTTGACTCCCCACCGCAGAGGAATACACCGTGGCGACCGTTGCTGATCCGAAGACGTCGAAACGAGAGCGGAAGCCGAGCACGGCACACCTGAAGTTTGTTCCCCAGGAACGGACAGTGCGCGACCGCATACGGTCAGCGGCTGTTGATTACGGTCGAACCCTCGACCGCAGCAAGCCCTTGAGCCGCCAAAGCCTGCAACAGATGGCGGAAGAACTGCTGCAACAGCTGGGACTGGGTGAGCAGTACCTCGGTTTTACAATGGTGATGATCAGCAATGAATTTTGGCGCGATCAGGTAGCGGCTATCGACTTCCGCCGGCGCCTCTTTTTGTTACCGCATTGTTTGAAGCACGCCGAGGGATGTCCTGCCGACTATGATGAATTCGGCCTCGACTGCAGGCGATGTGGCGCCTGCTCCATTGCCGACTTCAAAGTCAAAGCCGAAGACCTGGGCTATAAAGTCCTTGTTTCGGAAGGCACCCCAATCGTTTTGAAAATCATTGTCAGCGGCCATGTCGATGCCATTGTCGGCGTTGCATGCTTGAATGTTCTCGAAAAAGCACTCGACAAAGTGCTTCTGGCGGGTATTCCGTGCGTGGCGATTCCGCTCTTATCGAGTAATTGCCGGAACACGTCTGTCGATGAAGACTGGGTGGCGGAATACATCGACCTGCGAACAGCGCCCCCCCAGACAAAAACCAAAACCTATGTCCATCTTATGCGGGCGGCGAACCAACTGTTCGAACCACATCGCCTCGAGGAATTGGCGCCACGTAGTCGAACCAGAGCGGTCAGCCAGGACAACACCTCGTTCGACCCTTTGGCTATCCATGAGTCCATCGCCTACGACTGGCTGATGCAAGGTGGGAAACGGTCCCGTCCCTTTATCACGCTGGCTGCCTATGATGCATTGCGCGGAGCGCCCGGCACGGTATCAGAAGAAACACTCGATATCTCCGATTCGGTTTGCCGCACGGCCCTCGCGATCGAAACGTTCCATAAGGCGTCGCTTGTGCACGACGACATCGAGGATGATGACACATTCCGCTATGGAAGAGAGACGTTGCATCGTCAATATGGCGTGAGTACGGCTATTAACGTCGGCGACTATTTGATCGGCATGGGATATCGACTTGTCAGCCGGGAAAGAAAACAACTTGGGGACAGCTGTGCCGCCGACATTTGCGACAAGTTGGCCGAGGCACACTTGAAGCTTTCAGAAGGCCAAGGAG
The DNA here is from genome assembly GCA_026004675.1 of Gemmatales bacterium. Classification (GTDB taxonomy): domain Bacteria; phylum Planctomycetota; class Planctomycetia; order Gemmatales; family Gemmataceae; genus BPJP01. The sequence continues at coordinate 221,036 of BPJP01000006.1, read as the reverse complement.
CGGAGTTATTGTGGCGGGACTCAGCCGACAAGTACCTGACGCCACTGGATGCTCTCAAAATCTATGCGCTGAAAACGGCACCGGCGTTTGAAGCGGCACTTTACGCTGGGGTGCGCCTGGCCGGCCCCGCCGACAAGTATGAAAAACCGCTTGCCGAGTTCAGCAAACACCTTGGCATCGCTTTCCAGATTCTGAACGACTTCAAAGATTGGGAAGCGGATAACGATAACAAGTTGGTAGCCGGACAAGATGTCCTGTCCGCCAGGCCCACACTGCTGTTTGCCCTGGCGCTCGAAGGTTTGTCTGAGCCGGAGCGAGACGAATTGCTTGCGCTAATGAAACCAGCGGAGAACCATCGCACTGGCGGTGAACAGGAACGGCTGCAACGCGTGCGTGCCCTGTTCGTCAAAGCTGGGGCTTTTGACAAAGCCGAGAAGCTTGTCGACAAGAGCCGTGATCGTGCCGAAGCCATTGCCGATAACATCGAACCAGATGAATTGCGAGAATTGCTCTACTATCTCGTCGATACTGTTTTGGACGGTCAATCTCCGGAACCAGCCCAACCTGAACCGGCTCTGATTCAATTGTCGACATGAAGCACAAAGCCCCGCCAACGCGTCCTGACATGGGGATGCTTTTTCGTTTTTTTCCGCAAACCGACGATATTGCGGAATTCGAGTTGCTGCCCGGCGACGATGTTCCGGAACCCTACCACGGGCTGTTGGTTCATGAACATCATATGACTGTGACCGTGGAGAAGTTTTATGGCGATCTAGTGGATGTGCACATCATCGCCAAACACCACGATAACGATGACTACGCCCGAAAGATTCTTCTCTCGCTCCAAAAGACCGGCCAGGTTGTACAGTATGGCATTATGCGTATTCTTTTTCGCTATTGCAGCGACATTGTTCGCGACGAAATCGTTGCGGGTCGAACGCCACTTGGCAGGATTCTCATCCAGCATGATGTTTTAAGGCGTATTGAGCCGACCCATTTTTTAAGAGTCGTTCCGGGCAAAGACATGATGAACTGGTTTAACCTGTGCGAACCGAAGACGACCTACGGCCGACTCGCGTATATCCATTGCAACGAACAACCGGCTGTCGAGCTTCTGGAAATCCTGGCGCCGGTTTAGGCGAGTTCTCAAACTTCCAAAGCCATGCCGTCGGCTCCCGTGTCGGCGGCACCCTTCATAGCTCCGGTTTTGTGGTCGATGGCGATGGCGTGCACCAGCGCCAGTCCGCCGTGACTTTGCACCAGACGATGGGCCCGGTGCTTCTTGCGAATCGCTTCGCAAACGAATTCGGGGATGCGTGCCTGGCAATAGATCGTGTCCCCCTGACAATCGAATCGCGGTGCGAGGACGGCATCCGTAATACTCATGCCGAAGTCGAGAAAATTGATGATCACTTGAGCAATGGAAGTGATGATTCGCGTGGCTCCTGGGGCGCCGATGACGAGAATCGGTTTTTCGTTGCGATAAACGATTGTAGGGGTCATGCCGGTGGTCCGACTTTTCCTGGGAGCCAGGCTGTTCGGATGTCCGGCATAAGGATGAAAATTGACCATCGAATTGTTGTACATGAATCCAAGCCCCGGAGTGATGACACCCGACGAACTTCCAAGCGAATGGGTGAGCGAAACGCAATTACCGTCGGAGTCGACGACACTGACATGGGTCGTTGTCGGCGAGCCGGGTTGCACACGCGCGGTGTCGATCTCCTTGCCGGCGCGGATGTGATCGCGCCACTCTTCGGCGCGTTCTTTCGAAGTCATCCATTCCAGCGGGACATCGACAAAGCGCATATCGCCGAGGTATTTGTTTCGGTCAGCGAAGGCGGCTTTCATGGCATTGGCGAGAACGAGGATATACTCGGCCGAATTGTGCCGCATCGACGATAGATCATAGCCTTCCAGGATGTTGAGAATGGCTGCCAACGTCGGTCCACCATGGGGAGGCGAGGCTGTTTGAATCGTGTAGCCGCGGTAGCTGGTCAAAACCGGTTTCTCTTCTCGAACATCATATTCAGCGAGATCTTCAGCCGTCACGTAACTGTCATGTGCTTCAAGGTCGGCGGCAATGTCGCGGGCCAGACCGCCCGTGTGAAAATCTTCCGGACCATGTTCGGTAATGCGGCGCAGCGTTTGGCCATAGTCGCGATTGACGATCGTTTCGCCAGGCTCATAGGTACTGCCATCTTTTTTGAGATAGATTGAACTGGCCGACGGCGTCACTTTCAGTTTTTGTGCCATCGACATCCCTTCATAGTATAGAGGTGCTTCCTTCCAGCGCGTGCCCAGATGATGACTGACAACCCAACCCTCCTCAGCGGCTCGGATGGCACCCGCAGTCAACTCCGACCACGGTCTGGTGCACCATCGCTTGTAAATCCAATCCATGCCGCGCATCATACCGGGGGTACAGATCGAGGAATATCCCGCTTCGTTGACCTGATCTTTGAGAAAGTAGCCCCAGCCGCCAGGATTGGGACCGATCACGCGATCTTCCCACATCGTCGGCGTCACTTTCGAACCGGCCAAGGCCGGCGCGTCGATGACCAATTGCGAACTCGACCCTCCTGCTGGTCGGCATACGAGCACCAGATAGCCGCCGACACCGCACGAATGTGGATCCACTACGAATTGCATAAAGGCACAGGCCAGGGCGGCATCAAACGCATTGCCGCCGTTGGCTAATATCCTGGCACCTTCTTCTACGGCGATGGGTTGCGGCGCCGAGATCATTCCACGCATGTTTGGCTCCCTCGTTCAGGTTCGCTGAACCCATATGATATATAAATAATGTTAGCGACGCGGCAGCTTTTCGTTGTCTGGGACAGATTTCGCAGGTTCACACCATCCTATGAATATGAACGGTTCCGAAAAAAACTCGGCGAACTCGATTGAACTCAGGTTACGTATCATGCGTACCATCTTGCCCGCAGTGGCGATGGGATTGATCATCTTTATCGGCATCGCAGTTTATCTTCGCCTAAGTGGACAGTTCGTTGGTAAGGCGGAATCCTCTTTGTTGACATATTTTGCGATCGTGGTTGCCGTCGCCATGGTCGGCAGTCAGTTTTTAGTTCCCGAGATGTTGGGAAAGTCGGTTGTCCGGCAATTAGCCCGCGGTCGACCTTCGACCCCGGACATCGCTGCTGAGTACGACCGACCTCGCTTGCTTTCGGCTTACCAAACGCGCTTCATTCTTTCTGTCGCCCTTCTCGAAGGGGCAGGCTTTTTGTTAACCATCTCATATCTCGTTGAGGGAAGTCTTATTTGTATCATGTCGGCGGCCCTCATCGCGCTCGGAATCTTGGCTAAATTCCCGACCCGTGAAGGACTTGAGCAGTGGCTTTCGGCTCAAGAAGAAGAGCTTGAACAACTCCGCAAGGGCTTTTGACGCCCATTTCCGTTTGAAAGATAGCTGTTGCTTCGGGTGAAACTGTGTGCTGGAAAGCTTCGACGGAGCGTTTTGTTATCTGTCACAAAACTCCTAGTCCGCGCCATTGATACGGTCGGGATATCTACCTCGGTTGTCAGCCGTCAAGTTTGCGACTGGACTTCGCATTGATTCGGCTCGAACGTAGGATGGTGGAGGCGAAATGAGAATGGGTCAAGTATTTCGGGATCATGTTTCGCAAACATCTATTGATTCTGTTGTTGCCTGCTGTAGGTTGCGCCAGCGTTAGCCGGAAGGTCGACACGATCCGTTGGCAGTGCGATCCGCGCGACGTGGTCTTTGCCGTCAATGGAGCCGGCGGTTTTCATGGTTTGTCCGATACACTCCAATCGGAAATTAGTCGACAACATGTGCCTTTGGCGGTGGCAACGTTCGACTGGACGCACGGATACGGTCGAGTGGTTGCGGATCAGATCGATCATGCCCATATTCGCTGCCAGGGAGTCCGCCTCGCCGAGTCGATTGTGACGCGCAAGCAAAACTTTCCCCAGTCACGGATCTTGATCGTCGCCCATAGTGCCGGCTGCGCGGTGGCCCTGGCAGCGGCCGAATCGGTGCCACTAGGTTATATCGACCGCATGGTACTTCTGGCGCCGGCCGTTTCCACCGGTTACGATCTGCGGCCCAGCCTGCGGGCATCAAAGAAAGGCATCGATGTCTTCACGAGTGAGCGCGACGGCTACCTCGTGCTTGGCTCTGTGTTTTTGGGGACGGTCGACCGTTGTCGAATGTGCCCAGTCGCTGGCCGGCGTGGCTTTGAGCCCATCGTCCAGTCTGCCGAAGATTCGATACTTTACGCCAAACTCCGGCAATACGCTTGGGGGAGGTGGGCTATTCCCGCTGGACATTACGGCGGCCATTTCGGCGCCTACCATCCGAGACATCTTCGGGCCTATGTTCTGCCTCTTCTGATTCGTCCCTGATCACTCTCACGTTGCACAGACGCGGCGGACTTCGGCATGGCCATCGAATCCACCAAGCCGGTGCCGCAGGGATTCCTTAAACTGTCAGCACTGGCATCGATCGACCGAAGGAGACGGTGTTTTGCGTCGGCATTTGGATGAACGGAGAAGCCGTGCAATATTACTTTTTTCATTTGATGCCCTGGCCTTATTTGCCCGAAGACTTCGATGAGAAGTACGATTCGGCATGGATTTGGCTGCCGAATTCACTCTATGACCCTGTTAAAGGGCATGAGCTTTATCGAGAATATATCAACACGCTGGCTTACGCTGAGGAATTAGGGTTCGATGGTATTTGCGTCAACGAGCATCATCAAAATGCTTATGGCCTGATGCCGTCGCCAAACGTGATCGCCGGCGCTTTGACGCAACGGACGCAGCGATGCCGAATTGCGGTGATTGGCAATGCACTGCCTTTATATCACCCGCCATTGCGTGTCGCTGAGGAGATGGCCATGCTCGATATCATGTCGAATGGCCGATTGATAGCAGGCATGGTAGTTGGCGGCGGTCCGGAGTATTACGCCTATCAGGTAAATCCGACGTACGCGCGGGAACGGTTTCGGGAAGCACTCGATTTGATCATCAAGGCTTGGACAGAGCCTGGACCATTCCGCTGGCATTCGAAGCATTATTTTTTCAATTACGTGAATCCCTGGCCAAGACCGCTTCAACAGCCTCACCCGCCAATCTGGATTCCTGGTCTGGGCAGCCTGGAAACAATCGAGTTCGTGGCGCAAAGGCGTTACGCCTATATGGGGGTACCGTACTTTCATATCAGTGTGTTTCATCGAGTTTTCGACCTGTTTCGAGATGCCTGCCAGAAAGCAGGCTATGAAACCAGACCGGAACAACTGGGATGGGGCGTGCCGATCTATGTAGCCGAGACGGATCGACAGGCGCGCGAGGAATTCGAGCCGCACATGTGGTACTTCGTTCGTTTTCTGCTGAAAGGCATCGGCATTTCGCCACCTGGCTACACGTCGCCGCGCTCCATCTTGTCGATCTTGAAGAATCGTCCACTATTCTTGTCAGAGCAAAAGACCTGGGATGATATCGAGAAAGGAGTTTACGCCATCGTCGGCAGTCCGGAAACGGTTCGGCAAAAGCTGAATCATTACCGGAAAGAGTTGGGCGTCGGAGTAGTGATGACCGGTTGCCAGACCGGCACGCTGCCGCATGAACTGGCTCGGAAAAGTATGGAATTGTTTTGCCGCGACGTCCTGCCTCACGTTCGCGATTGACGAACTGAAAAACTTTTCCGTGATTACAAAACAATTGCATGCCGTGCCTTGGCTCCGCTATCTTCATGCTTTCGCAAGAAGCACGCGACGGGCATCCTGGAAGAGGCACCAATGATTCGCAAAGTAAAATCAGTAGAAGAATTGTGCAATCTGATCAACCGAAGCGGTTTGTTGAAGCCAGCCGACATTCAAAAGCTCTACAAGTATTGGCGGCGATTCGAATCGCCAGGTAGTCCCAAGGAGCTCGACCGTTTTGTATTTTGGCTCACGGAACACCATTATTTGACGGAATACCAGGCCCAGCAACTGTTGTTGGGCCGTGCGGATCACTTTTTTCTGAATCACTATAAACTGCTCGACTTGATCGGTGTGGGCAAGATGGCGGGCGTTTTCAAGGCCTCGCACATTCTTGGCCATATCGTGGCGATCAAGTTGTTGCCTCCCGCCAAGGCACGCGATACGAAACTCTTGGCCCGCTTTCAGCGCGAAGCCCGCATGGCGATCAAGTTGAAGCATCCCAATATTGTCCGCACCTATCACATCGGCAATGCCCGCGGCCGGCATTATATCGTCATGGAGTACCTGGTCGGCGAAACGCTTGAAGAGGTGCTGCAACGTCGCGGCAAGATTCCCTACCCCGAAGCAGTGCGATTGATTCACCAGACGTTAATGGGCTTGCAACATATTCACGAGCAGGGACTGGTGCACCGTGATCTGGGACCGAGCAATTTGATGTTGGTGCCGCCTTTGCCGCCGGGAGCGCCGGACAATACCCTGCATGCGACCGTCAAAATCCTCGACATCGGGTTAGGCAAACAGATTTTCAGCGAAAGAGACAGCTCCGAGCAACGGGACGTTCGCTTGACTTTAGAAGGGGATCGGCTTGGCAGTGCTGAATATCAGTCGCCAGAGCAAGCCCAGGATCCTCATAATGTCGATATTCGCTCCGACATTTATGCGGTCGGCTGTATTTTGTACCATATGATCGCGGGTGTGTCTCCGTTCTACGATCCCGACCCGATCCAGCAGATCATCAAACATGCGACCGAGGTCGCCATTCCGGTTCGCCAATACGAACCCAGTGTCCCGGAAGGATTACAGAACGTCATCCAGCGGATGCTGGCTAAGAAACCGAATTCGCGCTACGGCACGCCGGCGCAAGCGGCCAGTGCCCTGGAGCCGTTTTTGGCAACCCAACCAGACGATGAAGAGGAACTCGAGGAAAGCACTCTCACACGGTCTTATTTGAAATGGGTCGAGAAACAGCCCGTTGAAGAACTCAACGCCGAACCTGCGGCAGATGAACGCTGGATGTACCGTCATAACGATGAGACGCTCGGTCCGGTTACCAAAGAAGAGCTGAAGCAGCTTGCGATGCAGGGGCTGCTCAAGCCGCACGACCCGATCTGGATGGAAGGCGATGATCCCAGTGTCGCTATCGAAGCGAAGATGGCCATTATCTTTCCCGCGATCGTTATTCCGCGCAAAGACATGACCGCCAAGAACGCGGTCCGCGCCGTGGCGGCGGTGCCTGTGCCCAAGGCTATTTTGGAGTCGACGAACACGACTAAAACAGAGACGAAAACCGCACACGAACGCATTTTCGAAAAGGCGCGCGCTAATCTCAACCATTGGGTAGATCAAGAGCGGAATCGCCGGCTCATTCTGATCGGCGACATGGAGTTGATCGGCCAGAATAAAGAAATCATGCGGTTCATGCACTACTACAAACAATATGGCGAAGACTTTCTGCACGCACTTTGGCGTCACCTCTGTTTTATGGTGGAAAACCGCCGCAAATATTACGCCGCCTTGAGCTGACACGACTCAACGCATCAGGGCCACGAATTCATCAAAAAGATACATACTATCGTGCGGTCCCGCCGATGCTTCCGGGTGGTATTGCACGCTGAATATCGGCTGGCGCATATGTCGGATGCCTTCCAACGTGCCGTCGTTCAGATTGAGGTGCGTCACTTCGAGTTCTCGAGGCAACGTATCGATCCGCAAGGCGAAACCGTGGTTTTGGGTCGTAATCTCGACGCGGCCAGAACGGCGGTGGAGAACCGGTTGGTTGGCACCGCGATGGCCAAACTTCAACTTGTATGATTGTGCCCCGTGTGCCAGTCCTAGCAATTGATGGCCCAAACAGATTCCAAAAACCGGTATTGCTGGGCGCTTTTTCCGCAAAATGTCTCTTACCAAACCAATGGCATATTCGAGCGGTTCAGGATCTCCCGGACCGTTCGACAAAAAGATGCCGTCCGGATCGTAGGACAAAACGTCGTCAGCCCTCGCTGTGCCAGGAACAACCGTTACTCTTCCCCCAGCTTCCACAAGGCAGCGAAGGATGTTCCACTTCATGCCGAAATCGACCGCAACGATTCGGCATGTGCCGCCACGCCTGGTCACTGGCTGTTTTCCCAACTCGCCAATGAACCCGTCCCGCCATTCGAACGTCTGTTCGGGAACGACCGAACGAACCAGGTCCCGGCCAACAATTTTCGGGCTACTGATCGCTTTTTTTACCAGCGAGGCGTCGTCAAGGTCTTCTGTTGACAGAACGCCGGTCATGACGCCGCGGACCCGCAGTCGCCGAACAAGCGCCCGCGTGTCGATCCCTTCGATGCCCATAATTTGATGGTCGGCTAGATACTGCTCGAGAGAGCTTTGCGACCGGAAATTACTCGGTATTCGGGTCAACTCGCGGACGACGAATCCTTCGACCTGAGGTTTGGGAGATTCACGATCGTCGGCATTGATACCGTAGTTGCCTATGTGCGGATAGGTCATCGTCACGATCTGCCCTTTGTAGGACGGATCGGTCAGAACTTCCTGGTAACCCGTGATGCTAGTGTTGAAGACGACTTCGCCAAATGTTTCACCGCGAGCTCCGAAGCTCCAGCCGGTATAGACGGTCCCGTCTTCTAAAGCAAGCTTGGCAATTTGTCTTTGCATGGCGATATAGTAAGTCGGTTACTTCAGTACGTCGCCGTTTTCCTCTCTCGGCAAGGAACGGACCTAATTCGAGTGCATTGTAGCAGAATGACAGGCAGGCGGCGATTGGTCAGGCACGGAAGAGTTCACCCATTTTCTTGCCGAGGAGCAGACCCGCGAGAAGCAGACTGCCGGCAAGCAACGTCATCGCGAATACCGACAAGGCACACGCCAGAACATCGCCATTGTCTGGACGCATGAGCAGGCCGAGAATGGCTCGGGTAATCGGAAAGAACTGCTCTTCTCGCGCCAGCATCAGGCTGTCGCTGACTTCCAGAATGGCAAAAGCAAAAGTCAACACCGCACCGGCAACGATGTTGGCAGCAATCAACGGCAACGTTACGGTGCGCACAACCCACCAACGTCGGGCGCCGAGATTTTCCGCCGCCTCTTCCAGAACAGGCGCAATCTGCTGCATACCCGCCAATGCCGATCGCGTCAAATAAGGTAGCCGCCTTACGGCATAAGCCACGATCAAAAGCGGTACCGGATTCTTCGTCGGATCGAGATAGTTCTGCAATCCGAACAAGTCCCATGTGCTGAAGCAGGTCAAATAGCCGAACGCCAGCACCAAACCGGGTAATGCCAACGGCAACGTCGACAACCCGTCGAGGATATGGCTCAACCAGGTCGGACGGCGTGAGATCAGCCAGGCGATCGCCACCCCCAACATAATATCCAGGAATGTGCTGCAGACACTGTAAAAAATGCTGTTGCGAATGCTCCATGCCGACACTTTGTTCGACCAGACCTCGCCCAAATGAGACACCGTCCAGGCAGGCGGCAAGGGGGTAAGCACCCATTGGTCGGAGATGGCGGTCAAAACCACGCCGATCACCGGAAGGACCGCCACGAACGTCAACGCGATCACGAATAAATGGAGAAAAAACAAGCGCCAGCCTTGGATGGTTGGAGGTAATGAAGCGATAGCACCTTTGCCCTGCCCGCTATAAGCGTATCGGCTCACAAACCACCGCGCGGAATAGAACAGACTTGCCGTTACCGCCAGGGTAAGGACCACCAGCGCGTACGCCGTGGCGTTGGTCTGTCGTGGGTCGCTTACCTGATTGAAAATCTGTACCGGGATGACGGAATCGAACCCGAAGACCAATGGCGTTCCCAGATCGGTGAACGACCAGATAAAAACGATGCTGGCACCAGCGAAATAACCCGGCAAGAGCAGCGGGAAGGTTATCGTTCGAAAAACTTGCCATTCATCAGCTCCCAGGCTGCGAGCGGCGTCTTCGAGCGTCGGATCGACGTTGGCCCATGCCGCCGCCAGATTCAAGTACATGATCGGGTATAGGTGCAACACCTGCATGATCGCCACGCCGGCGAATCCTCCCTCCCCCAACCAGTCGATCGGAGCGTCAGGACGCAACAGACCGACTTGCATCAACGTCAGATTGACGGTTCCAAACCGACCGAGAAGTTTTTGCATGCCGATGGCACTGACAAAGGGAGGCAATATTAGAGGCGCGAGCAATAATCCCACCAACAGCCCTTGCCCGCGGAAACGATATCGGGCGAACCAGCGGGCGATCGGCAGGCAAAGCAGCGTCGTTGCCAGAGTCGTCATGGCGGCAAGCAGCAGGCTGTTCGTCAAGCATTCCCAAAGAAAGGGGTTGTGCGGCAACACTTCGAAGAAAGGAAACCCGGGCACACGTTGAATCTGAAATCCCAGAGCTTGCTTAAAGTAGAAATCGGTCCAAAGCCGATGGCGAACAACCTCGGCCTGGGCTCCGGCTTGCTGCAAACGAATCGCCAGGTCGCGAGCCGCTCTTTCAGTAGCGAAAGTCCGCTTCAACGGGAGTTTGAATGACGCGGTCGCGTCTCCGGTTTCGCTGAGTATGGCCGAAACGCTGGCCCGCTCTTCGGGGGTCGTTCCCAGATGCGAGATGACGACAACGAATTCGACATCGCTGGCCGATCCGGGAACGATGTAGACCAGCGGATAGAGCAGAAAGACACCCAGAAACGCCAAAAGCAGCCATTCCAGCCAGAGGATTCGCAGCCGCAAGGGAAAGTCTCCCTTTGGAAAATCGAAACGCCGACGTCCCAAACCGAATGTCTCATAGTCCGCCGGGCTCTCCGACCCGGATAGGATGCCATAGTTTCAGTGTATGATCGGATTCGCCGCGGGCACGAAGACACTTTTTGATTGTCATGCCGCCAACCTCTCTTGTCGTGTAGAATAAGCAATCGGTTGGTTAAACGTGCCGCAAACTGAAACTGAATCGCTACTTCGAGGAAAAGAATAGCATGCTTACCGCTGGCGACATCCGTCAACAATTCATCGATTTCTTCGTGAAGCAACACGGCCATACCTTTGTGCCGTCATCGCCTGTCGTGCCCCATGGCGACGACACGCTTCTCTTCACCAACGCCGGCATGAACCAGTTCAAGCCGTATTTTCTTGGCACCGAGAAACCGCCCTATAGTCGCGTGGCCAACACGCAAAAATGCATACGGGCAGGCGGCAAGCATAACGACCTCGACGATGTTGGCAAGGATACCTACCACCACACGTTTTTCGAAATGCTCGGCAATTGGTCGTTCGGCGACTACTTCAAGAAAGAAGCCATTCTCTGGGCTTGGGAACTTCTGACGCAGGTGTGGGGATTGGATAAAAGCCGGTTGCACGCCACCGTCTTTGAAGGTAGCCCCGAAGAAGGTGTTCCTCGGGATAATGAAGCGTTCGAAATCTGGAAAACGGTCACCGACATCGATCCGGCTCACATTCATTGGGGAAGCAAGAAAGATAATTTTTGGGAAATGGGCGATACCGGTCCATGTGGTCCATGTACCGAAATCCATTATGACAAAACGCTCGACAAGTCCGGTGCCAGTCTCGTCAATGCTGGACGCCACGATGTCATAGAAATCTGGAACCTGGTCTTCATCCAGTACAACCGTGGCGAAGACGGCAAACTCAGTCCTTTACCGACTCATCACGTCGACACGGGAATGGGTTTCGAACGCATTACTGCGATCCTCCAGGGCAAGGACAGCAATTACGACACCGATATCTTTACGCCGATATTCGACGCTATTCAGCGCATCACTGGAGCCGATGCCTACACCGGCAAACTCGACGACATGAAAGATATTGCTTATCGCGTCATAGCCGACCATATCCGGTGCCTTACCTTCGCCTTGAGCGACGGAGCCGTTCCGGACAACGAAGGAAGAGGTTATGTGCTACGACGCATCTTGCGCCGGGCGGAGCGCTACGGCAGACAATACCTTAAAACCGCCAAACCATTTCTATGCGACCTGGTCCCTTCCGTCGTCGAGCTGATGGGCGACACTTTTCCTGAGCTGCGTGCCAACCAGGATCATGTCATCCAACTCGTTCGCGGCGAGGAAGAGAGCTTCATCAAAACGCTCGATCGAGGCATCCGGCTTTTTCAAGAAGCCGCCGACCGCGCTCGCAGCGCTGGCCAACAACAGATCAGCGCCGAAGATGCTTTTACCTTGCACGACACCCACGGCGTGTATATCGACATAACCGAACAGATGGCAAGCGAAGTCGGCCTTGGCGTCGATCGCGCCGGTTATGAACGTCTTATGCAGGAAGCACGCGAGCGAGCTAGGGAGGCTCAGAAAAAAGTCGTGATCTCCGCGCTCTCCGGAGAACTTCCTCCCACCGACGACAGCCCGAAATACAAAGGGCTGAAATCAAGGGGCACAATTCTCGGTTGGGTGCGCGACAACGAAGTCATCCGCGAAGGGAAGCTCAAAAAAGGGGAAAAAGCGGCACTCTTTCTCGACAAGACCTGCTTCTACGCCGAACAAGGCGGACAGGTCGGTGACAAAGGAGCCATTTACAATTCGCGCGGCCGGTTTGAAGTAACGGACACGCAAAAACTCGGCGATACCGTCTTGCATCTCGGCCAGGTTACACAAGGTTCCATTGAGGTCGGCAAGCGGATGACCCTCGAAGTGGCTCCGATGCGCGCCGACATCATGCGCAACCACACAGCGACCCATTTGCTGAACTGGGCCTTGCGCCGCGTGCTTGGCGATCACGTCGAACAACGAGGTTCACTGGTGGACGCCGAGAAAACCCGTTTCGACTTTACACACGATAGCCCCTTGTCAGCGGAGGAAATCGCCGAAATCGAAAGGCTCGTGAACGAGAAAATCTATTCCGATCTGCCCGTGACCCCGGTTTATATGCCATTGGTGGAAGCGCAGCGAATTCCTGGCGTAAGGGCGGTATTCGGCGAAAAGTATCCTGATCCAGTCCGGGTATTAGCCATCGGCTTGAAAGATCCGCGCCGCGCGACGCCCGATTTTTCCGTCGAATTCTGTGGCGGTACGCACCTTCATCACACCGGTGAGGCAGGCTTTTTCAAGATCATCAGCCAGGAAGGCGTCGCCAAGGGTGTCCGCCGGGTCACAGCGGTCACTGGCCGTCGAGCTGTCCAGACCGCACAGCAGTTTTCTTCGGTCGTCGAAACACTTGCTCACCGCTTCAACTGTCCGCCTCCGGAAATCGTCCGTCGCGTCGAGCAGCTCTTTGAGGAGAACAAGAAACTGCAACAACAAGTCAAGAAAGGTGTGGCTGGTGATCTACAACACACGGCTGATCGCCTGCTGCAAGAAGCCGGTAATATCAACGGAACCCGCATCATCGTCGGCCAGGTTCCCTCCGCGGACAATGAGCAAATCCGTCAGCAAGTCGACCGATTACGGCAGAAAGCGGGCAGCGCCGTCGTCCTCTTGGGCTGGACGGATGACGGCAAAGTGCAAATGATTGCCGCTGTGACGGACGACCTCGTTCGCAAGGGGCTCCACGCCGGCAAACTCATTGGTGAGGTGGCCAAGGTGGTCGGCGGTGGCGGCGGCGGCAAACCAACGATGGCGCAGGCCGGCGGCAAAGAACCGGCCAAATTGCATGAGGCGCTCGAACTCGGCAAACGACTCGTGCATAACGAGTTGCAAAGCCATCTGGTGTCAACTTGAAAACTTCAGCCGCTCGTTACGGATTCGGCGCCCCCGGACCAATCGGTGCTGGCGGCGTACGACGTGTCGTCCTGCCCGCACCTGGACGCGGCATGTAAATGGTCGTGCTTTCTTCCTCGATCACAGGCTGCTGCAATGTCGCACTCCGCAACTCGACTCGGAAACGCACATCGCCTGGCTGCAATGCTTCCACGTCGATGGTGTAGCTCAATGTTTGCTGCGGTGCCAGCGACTCGACCGGCTCGAAAATGACACGCTGCCCGTCTACGCGTGCTTGTGTCGGCCCGTTTGTGCGAACAATGCGCATCTGCGGCGGCACGATTGCAATCACCTGCACCTGACTGCCAGGCAGCGAACCTTGGTTGTTCACGTCGATGCGATACGTAGTTTTCCCGCCAACTTCGACGGCATCATCGACATCGAGCACTTCTAGTCGATAGGCAGGCAATCCAAGAATTTCGATGGCCGCTTCCGCCTGCACTTCCAGACCAGGATCAGCTGATGCGACGGCAACGTTCAAAGCACGCGGCGACATTTGCCGACAGCGCGTTGTTACTTGCAATTGCCTTTGTTCGTTGGGTTGCAGTGTGCCTAGATTCCAGACGACTTCGCCGCCGACGAGCTGACCCCCTTGAGTGGCGCTTTCAAACTGCAACTCAGGTGGCAACTGATCACGTACGACGACGTTGTTGAGCGGAACCGCGCCTGGATTGCTGACGCGGATATCCCAGACGGCAGGGCGCCCGACGTACCTGGCGCCAGGACCGGTTTTGTCAATCGACAATTGCGCACGTTGTACCACTACCGGATGATCGTCCTGGGCCGTCAGTCCGCCATCCGCAGTGGCGGTGACCCGATTGACAAAGCGCCCTTCGCGCCGCGGCGTCAACACCAACGGTACTGTCCGGGTCTCGCCGGGATTGAGCGTTCCCAACCGAAGTTCCACCGGGTTGGCACGCGATTCGTGTTCCAGGCCCGGATCGAAGCTGTCGTTCAAGACGACGTTGGTTGCAGGCCCATTGCCTGGGTTGGACACTGTGATTTGATAAGTGATCGGCATGCCGACGATGCCTGTGGCCGGACCAGTCTTGTTGACGGTGAGCTGAGGCGCCGTAATGACAGTCGTCGCGCAACTCTCCGCCGTAAAGCCTTCGTCAGTGGTCGCCGTGGCGCAGTTCTGCACTTGCCCCGGTCGTTCTGCGCGGAAAATAACCTGGATTGTGTGGGCCTGTCCCGGCGGCAAGGCTCCCATCGTCCAAGTCAACACCCTGCCCTCGACCGTCGCTGGCGGCTCCGAACGAAGGTACTGCAAGCCTTCCGGAATATTATCGCGAACGGTGACTGCTTGCACTTCTACCTGGCCATTGTTATCGACGACGATGTTGTAGGGCACTTCCTGGCCAACGCTGACGCTGGCCGGCCCTGTCTTGGTGATCCCCACCGTGGGCGCTTGCCATTCTTTTGTCGTCTCGCCGGTTCCGATCACGATGCCCGAACCGGTCGCTGATCGCGGATCGGGGGGGCGGATGATTTCGATGCCGATGCGATTGATTCCAGGTCGTCGTTCGACTTGTGCCAAGACCACACTGGCGTTGCCGTCCAGGTCGCTGATGACCACTGCTTCTTGAGTGCGATTCGGCAGAAAGACTGCAGGAGGACCATCCAGAATCTTGTAGCGAACCTTGTAATTGGCCAACGGCTGGCGATCCGTATGCCGGAAGATGCGCGTCACAAATACGTGTTCCGTTCCCACTCTGTTCACCGCAGGCGGAGGCAACGACCATTCCGCATCCACCCAGTGCTTTTTGACGAAAACTTTGTGCTTTTCCCAATTGTGAATCTCCGGCGCGTAAACGGTGAGGTAGGAATCCCCCTCGACAGCAGAACTGATGACGCACCAGGTTTGTCCTGGCCGAATCACGAAATCATCGTTGGGGTTATCATTGCCGCGCGTGACGATGTGTTCTTTGTAATCCGTGTAGCTGACGGCGTAATGGTTGTCGACTTTGTAACCTCTCCCGGCAAAATAGCCGCTCTCGTCGACTTCGACGATATTGCCAACTCCTTCGAGCATCCACTCGACCCGGCGCCGTCGTCGCGGCTTGCCCGTTTTGTCATAAATGGTGGCGATCACTACATGCTGTGTCTGCACCGGATTCGTCGATTCGATTGGCCGAACCTCGAGGCGTACCGCGTGCGGATCGAAGTTGCGAAAATATGCTTTGCCCGGCGGCTTGGCATGGGTTCTCGTGATGTTCCCGGTTGGGAAAAGCCAGGGGAAATAACTCGGGTTCTGGGAAACGCCGCAACCCGGCAGCGCAGCCAACAGGCAGACGACCCATAGTTTCCAATTCTGCTTGTTTCCCCTCATCGACGTATTCTCCCACGATACGTCACCTACCGGCAGTGCACTCTCCTCCCGGCTACAGCTTCGCGACGACCCCGTATACGGTTTCGTCCAACCTTTACAAGACGAACTTGGCGAATCCGTCACTCGCGCCACCGGTCAAACGTATGCCGATTGGTGGCCATGCCAAGAAAATGAAGACCATCCTTCAACAATTGAAGGCCATAGACGGTGACAAAACTTGGTCACTTGTGATGGCAGCGGATGCCGATCAGCGGCTTCGCGGTGAGAATGGTGTTCATTGGGAAATGTGCTGCGTGAGAAGCCAAGCCATGACCTTATTGGCTGATGTCAGCGTTTTCTTCTGGCCAGATGGCGCCCTCGTCGATCCAGCGACGCAACAACTCGATTTGTTTCTTCGTGAGCGCTCCATCCACGGGCGGCATGAAAAGCTCCTCGTCGTTGTGCCCGGTCACAACCTTGATCAGCAGACTCATTGCACTGTCTTTAGGCACCACCAGGGGACCACGGTCACCACCGGCGAGTGCGTCCTTTCGGCGGTCGAGTCGGAGTCCGCTTTCCTGTTTTTCGGCTCCATGGCAGCGCAGACAGCGTTCGCGGAAAATGGGAGCAATGGACCTGGCAAAGCTTACGGACTGGTTCTGCTCTGCACCGGTTGAGGACGGCCAGACCGTAACAAAAAGAGCACTCGCCACAACACAGCCAAGGATCGAAAGTTGGCAACTCCTTCGAATCATACGGGTGGTTTAAATGCCGGCGGAGAAATCGGCAAGGAGACAACAAAATCCTTGAAATCCATGTTGGATTTTGCCAAGATCGAAGAGGCTGCTCCGTAACATCCTTCCCATAACGGCACCATCCTTGCCCAACGTCGTTGAACAAGAGGACGAAAGAATGAGGCAGGCATCGTCATTACTGGTATTCCTTTCGGTCGTGGCGTGCACTTTCGCCAAAGACAAGAATACCGAACCAAACAGGGCCGATCGGCAGATCAGCTACTACCGGGAAATCCGACCGATCTTTCAGCAACATTGCCAAGGGTGCCACCAACCGGCTAGGCCTAAAGGCGGCTTGATCATGACCGATCATGCTGGCCTACTGAAAAAAGGGGACAGTGATTTGCCGGCCGTTGTTCCCGGCAAGCCGGAAAAGAGCTACCTTGTCGAGCTGATCGAACCTCGTGATGGCAAGAAGCCGCGCATGCCGGAAGGGCGCGACCCTCTACATCCGACACAGGTCGAATTAATCAAACGCTGGATCGCCCAGGGAGCAGTCGATGATACGCCGGCTTCGGCGAAACGCACGCTGACTGGTCCGCCGACTTATCAGTCGCCGCCGGTCATCACTTCACTCGACTACAGCCCGGACGGCAAGATTCTGGCCGTTTCCGGCTATCACGAGGTGTTGTTGCACAAGCCGGATGGATCGGGGTTGATTGGCCGGCTGGTCGGTTTATCGGAACGAATCGAGTCTGTTCGGTTCTCTCCGGACGGCAAGCGGTTGGCGGTGGCAGGTGGCTCGCCGGGGCGCTTCGGAGAAGTGCAAATCTGGGATGTTCACAAGAGAAACTTGCTTTTGTCCCTGCCGGTCACCTTCGACACGGTTTATGGGGTCAGCTGGTCGCATGACGGGGAGCTTCTTTCATTTGGCTGCGCCGATAACACCCTCCGTGCCATCGAGGCCAAAACAGGCAAGCAAGTCGTCTATCAAGGAGCACACAGCGATTGGGTTCTTGAAACGGTCTTTTCCCTCAAGTCCACCCATATCGTTTCTGTTAGCCGAGACCGTTCCATGAAACTGACGGAAGTAGCAACGCAGCGTTTCGTCGACAACATTACCAGTATTACGCCTGGCGCCTTGAAAGGAGGGCTGATGACAGTCGATCGGCACCCGACCAAGGAAGAGGTGGCAGTGGGTGGAGCCGACGGGCAGGTAAAGTTGTACCAGATTTTCCGCACGAAACCGAGAAAGATCGGCGACGACTTCAACAAAATCCGCGATCTCACAAGTTTGCCCGGGCGGATTTTTGCCGTCCGTTTTAACAAGGACGGTTCGCGTGTGATTGCTGGCAGCAGCTACAATGGTCGAGGCTACGCCCGCATCGTCCAAACCGCCGATGGCAAGACTATAGCCGACCTGGAAGGAACCAAGGGGGCTATCTATGCCGTGGCCTATCGTCCTGATAGCAAACAAGTGGCCACAGCTGGGTTCGATGGCTACGTCCGATTGAACGATGCCCATACGGGCAAATTGCTCAAGGAATTCGTACCGGTTCCATTGGTCCAACCAGGTAGGAACTGACAATGTCTGGTTACTGGCTTGATTCTTTGACAGGGAGCGGTTTAATCTCTTTTGTCGTCCCAACACGTATTCGAAACAGGAATGCCAACATGAAACCGTTTCGTTTGGTGGCTGTAGTCGCTTTTTGCGGGCTGATCGTTTCGCCGAGTTTCGGCAAAGCAGACTTGGAAACGCTTCCGGCCGGCCTGAAGGTGATTCGCCTGGAAGCGGCGCCAAAATCGATGACTTTAAGCAGCCCGTACGAGTTCCGGCAAGTGCTCATTAGTGGTGTTCTCGAAACAGGCGAAAAAGTCGATCTGACGCGGATGGTAAAAGTCCAGGCGCCGAAAGCTCTGGTCGAAGTCAGTTCTCGTGGCCAGGTTTGGCCCAAAGCGGACGGCAAAGGGACGCTTGTTTTCTCTTTTGCGGGCAAGACTGTATCCTTGCCAGTGACAGTAACGGGCCAAAAGGGAAATGTCCCGGTCAGCTTCATTCGTGATGTCATGCCCCTTTTGGGTAAAGCCGGTTGCAATTCCGGGACATGCCACGGGGCACAAAAAGGACAAAATGGCTTCAAGCTGACATTGCGAGGCTACGATCCACTGTTGGACCACCGCGCTTTGGTCGATGACCTGGGCGGTCGGCGTTTTAACCGCGCAGCTCCGGAACGCAGCTTGATGCTGCTCAAGCCGATCGGAGAAGTTCCTCACGAAGGCGGTACCCTCTTTGCGCCGGACAGCCGCTATTACAAGATTCTCTATTCCTGGATACGGGATGGCGTCCAGTACGACCCGGAAAGCCCTCGAGTGGTTGGTATCGAAGTTCTTCCCGAATCCGCGACCATTCCGCGTGTTGGCATGAAACAGCAAATGGTGGTTCACGCCCGCTACAGTGATGGTTCGGTCCGTGATGTGACAGCGGACGCGTTCATTGAAAGCAGCAATACCGAGGTTGCGACGGTCGACAGCCAGGGATTGGTAACGGCCATTCGCCGAGGCGAAACAGCCATGATGGCCCGCTTTGAAGGAGCCTACGCCGCCCGCACGTTGATCGTCATGGGAGACCGGAGCGGCTTTGTCTGGAAAGACGTCCCGGAATTCAATTTCATCGACACCCTCGTCTACGAAAAACTCCGGCAGGTCAAGATTCTGCCGAGCGAATTGTGCAGCGACGCCGAATTCATTCGCCGGGTCTATCTGGATTTGACCGGATTGCCTCCTTCGGTGGATGTCGTGCGGGCGTTTCTGAACGATCCGCGTCCCACTCGAGAAAAAAGGAACGAAGTAATCGATAAGCTGGTCGGTAGTCCCGATTTCGTGGAGCATTGGACGAACAAGTGGGCTGACCTGCTCCAAGTGAATCGCAAGTTTCTTGGCGAAGAAGGAGCGCGAGCCTTTCGCAAATGGATTCATGACGCGCTAGCCAAGAACATGCCCTACGACGAGTTCGTCTATACCATCTTGACAGCAAGTGGTTCCAACATCGCCAATCCGCCCGCCTCTTACTATAAGATTCTGCGCACTCCTGAAGATGCGGTGGAAAATACTACCCATTTGTTTTTGGCAATTCGTTTCAACTGCAATAAATGCCACGACCATCCCTTTGAGCGCTGGAACCAGAGCCAGTACTACCATCTGGCAGCGTATTTCGCCCAAATCGATCGCAAAGAAGATCCGAAATTCAAAGGCAAGAAGCTGGCCGGCACCGCAGTGCAAAAAGCATTGCCCCTGGCGGAAATCATCAGCGACAGCAACAAGGGAGAGATCAAGCATCTGCGAACGGGAGAGATTGCCAAACCCCAATTCCCGTTCGAACACGGCGGAAAGATACCTGAACAAGCCTCACGGCGCGAGCAACTCGCCCGCTGGATCACGTCGCCGGAGAACCCTTATTTTGCTCGCAGTTACGTCAACCGCGTGTGGAGCTATCTCCTCGGCGTCGGTTTGATCGAGCCTGTCGATGACATTCGCGCCGGCAACCCGCCGACGAATCCGGCTCTTTTGGACCGGTTGACGAAGGAGTTCATCGACAGCGGCTTCGATGTCCAGCACCTTTACAAGACGATTTGCAAATCGCGAACTTACCAACATTCATACAAGCCGAACAAATGGAATGCTGATGACCGCATCAACTATTCTCATGCGATCCCAAGGCGTTTGCCGGCCGAGGTTTTGTATGATGCGATTCACCGGGCCACTGGTTCGCTGAGTCGGTTGCCTGGTCTACCGCCGGGATCGCGTGCGGCGCAATTGGTCGACACTAACGTGCCAATTCCGGGCAGCTTTCTCGACCTTTTTGGTCAGCCGGCTCGCGAGAGTGCTTGTGAGTGCGAACGCACCGACAGCGTCATGCTCGGCTCGGTCCTGAACCTCGTCAATGGTCCGGTGATCAATGATGCGATTCGAGATCCGAACAATGCCATCGCCAAACTGTTGGAACGCGAAAAAGATGACGCGAAAGTTGTCGAAGAAATGTTCCTGATGATTCTGTGTCGCCAACCCACCCCGGAAGAATTGAAGGCGGGCATATTAGCACTGCAAGGCAACGAAGAAGAGTTCAAGCGCATGATCGCCGCCGCCGACCAGGCACAAGCCGCATTGGCCGCTTATGAAAAGACCTTGCCGCAACGACTTGAACAATGGGAAGCAAGTCTGGCGAAGGAACCGACCTGGACGGTGCTCAAGGACGTATCGGCCAAATCGTCAGCGGGAGCGACCTTGACAAAACTTGCCGACCATTCGATTCTGGCCAGCGGCAAAAACGGATCTCCCGATGTCTATACTGTGTCGGCGACAACGGACTTGAAGAACATTACTGGCATCCGCCTCGAGGTGTTGCCCGATCCCAGTTTGCCAGCTAACGGGCCAGGTCGCGCCGACAACGGAAACTTTGTGTTGAGCGAATTAAAACTGCTCATCAAACCGAAAGGCACGAATCAGCCGGCTCGTCCGTTCCCGTTGCAGAATCCATCCGCCACTTTCAATCAGGGCGGGTTCGATATCCGCAGAGCGGTCGACAACAACAAAGCGACGGGGTGGGCCATCGCTCCGCAATTCGGCAAGCCCCAGACCGCTGTTTTCGAATTACGTCGGCCGGCCCAATACACGCAAGGCGCCGAGTTGACGTTCCAGATCGAGCAACGCTTCGCTGGCAAAAAGCACAACATTGGCCGATTCCGCTTGTCGGTGACGTCGATGAAACCGCCCATTCGATTGAATCGGTTTCCGCCAGCCATTGCCAGAATTCTGGCCACTCCAAAGGAAAAACGAAGCCAGACGCAAAAAGACCAGTTAATGCAGTTCTATCAAGGAATGGATGCAGAATTGGCCAGGCTGCGTGAGGAGGTTCGCCGCCACGTTCGGCCAAGGAGCGCCCGTGAAATCGGCGCTCAAGACCTGGCTTGGGCGCTGTTGAACAGCCCAGCATTTATGTTCAATCATTGATCCACCAACTCCGCGAAGAAGCCGCCGGGGTCGACAGGCGAAGGTGGGCTACTGAACAATCCCGCATCAGCCCTCAATCGGAGCAGGTCATGAAAACGCTCCCAGTCTCTGCCATCGCATGTTTGCTCCTCAGCGGCTTCCTCCCCTGCTTTGGCCAGGATGCGAAAATCGCTCCGATCAAAGAGATCGTGATCAAAGGGTTTGCCCTCAAAACGGAGGATCGCCTTCCCAAACCCAAGACCATCAAGAATGCCAGGGAACTCGCCCAAGTCATCGCCAATCCGGAAGTTGCGCAGAAACTCAAGGAAAAAGTCGATTTCAAATCTCAGTACATTTTGCTTTTCTCCTGGGGCGGTTCCGGCAAGGATCAACTCGACACTCGGTATGACGGCAAAACGGTGATCTTTGCCTACCGGCGGGGTCTGAGCCGTGACCTCCGCTTCCATCTCAAAGTATTCGTCATCGAAAATGGTGTGAAATGGAAAGTTGAGCGCGTAAACCGTTAATGTCGAAGTTCGCCGATAGGTCCGTTCGGTTTGTTCGGCTATCGCGACTTGCGGCGCGAAAACGGGGTTTCTAGCTGTTAGAACTGCGCGGCTCATTCGTTCATCTTGCGTCGCCCCTTTCGTGACTCCACCGTCCCGGACCGGGCGAAAGCCTGGTGCGGCGATTCCAGGAGGCTATCCCATGATCATGCGATGTGGTATCCTGGCGTGTCCGGCGCTTCTGCTGGTCGTGCCTCTTCTGCGGGCGGAAGTCGGTCCCGAGGTGACCGAAGCTCTTAAACTGTCTTCGACCATCGATCGTTTGATCGAAGTTCGAATCAAAGACGCGGGTATTCGACCGGCGCCTTTGGCCAGTGACGCCGAGTTCATGCGTCGCGTCTATCTCGACCTGGCGGGCCGGATACCACGGGTTTCTGAAGTGCGGGCTTTTCTTGACGACAAACGTCCAGATAAACGAGCGAGGCTGGTCGAGCAGATTCTGCGAAGCGCCGCTTACGTAAACCACATGACCAACACCTGGAACAGGCTTCTGCTTCCAGAGTCCAACAATCGCCGTTTTTTGGATCAGACGTTTCGTGCCTGGTTGGCCCAAAGGTTCCGCGATAATGTTGCGTACGACACGATGGTGAGGGAGTTGATTACGGCACCAGTCGGCTATAGCCAGGGACGAAGTCTTTCACGTTCCACCGGTGCCGGTCAGGCGATTGCCTTCTATCAGGCCAACGAATTCAAGCCGGAGAACCTGGCAGCGAGTGTGTCACGAATTTTTCTCGGGGTAAAGCTCGAATGCGCCCAGTGCCACAATCACCCCTTTGCCGAGTACAAGCGAACGCAATTCTGGCAGCTGGCTGCCTTCTTTGCGGGTATCCGCTCGACTTCGCGGAACGGTTTCGTGACGACTGCCAGTGAAAGTCCACGGGTCAACAAGATCAAGATTCCGGATACGGAAACAGAAGTCGTCGCCCGGTTCTTGGACGGCACCGAACCGGATATGACGAGCGATTTGCCTCTTCGTCAGATTCTGGCCGACTGGGTAACCTCGCCGACAAACCCGTATTTCGCCAAAGCGACCGTGAATCGCTTTTGGGCACATTTCTTCGGTATCGGCTTCGTTGATCCGGTCGACGAACCGAGCGAAGGCAACCCGCCCAGTCATCCGGAGTTGCTTGAAGAAATGGGTCGCCAGTTTGCCGCACATCAGTTCGATCTGAAGTACTTGATCCGCGCCATTGTTAACAGCAAAACCTACCAGCGAACCAGCGAAGTCGATGGTGAAGAGCCGGAACCCCGGCTGTTCGCCTGCATGGCCATCAAAGGCCTGACAGCCGAGCAATTCTGGGACAGCCTGGTGCAAGCGACCGGATATCGCCAAACCAATCCGCAAGCGGGTCGTCAGACAGTTTTTACGCAAACGACGGCCCGGCAACAATTCCTCGCCATGTTCGCCAGCCAAGAAAGGCCAACCGAATATCAGTCCTCGATTCTGCAAGCGCTCATGTTGATGAACGGCGATTTCATCGGAAGCGCAACGGACGGGGCCAACCTCGAAAAGACCGAACGCCTGGCGGCGATTTGGGATGCGCCTTTCCTGGACACTACCGCCAAGAAAGTCGAAGTTTTGTTCCTGGCGACGTTATCCCGAATGCCCTCCGCCGAAGAACTCGACCGCATGGTACGGTATGTGGATTCCGGTGGTCCGAAGAAAAATCCCAGGGCAGCCATTGCTGACGTTTTCTGGGCATTGCTAAACAGTTCCGAGTTTATGTTCAACCACTGATATCCGAATGTCGCCTGTCAGAGGCGGTGGCCTGGCACCGAATTTTTCAAAACACTTCCCGGCTCGACCGGACGATGCAAGGAGACTGAATCATGGCAAAACACGATTACCAGCTTACGCGGCGGGAGTGGATGCGTCTGACATCGGCCGGCGTCGTCGGCTTTTCGATGTCCGGCTGGATCGAAGCACTGGCCAGAGAAACCGTCAACAATCCGCAACGCAGGAAATCTTGCATCCTCTTGTGGATGAATGGCGGCCCCAGCCAAATCGACACCTTCGACTTGAAGCCCAACCATGAGAATGGCGGCGAATTCAAAGAAATCCAAACCAACGTTCCCGGTATCAAGATCAGCGAGCACCTCCCCAAAATCTCCAAGTTCATGGACAAAATGGCGATCGTTCGCTCGATGTCGACAAAGGAAGGCGATCATGGCCGGGGTACCTTCTTGATGAGGACGGGAGAGTTGCCCCAGGGGCCTATTCATTATCCGACCATCGGCGCCTCGTTATCCAAAGAGTTGGGTGACGACCAGTCGGAATTGCCGAACTTCGTGAGTATCGCTCCTTATCGTTTTTTCAATCCGGCGGCATGGGGACCTGGCTTTTTGGGTCCGAAATATGCTCCGCTGATCGTCGGAGATGCTACACGGGCGTTTCGGACGAATGACGCCGACGCCTATCAAGAGTTGCTAAAGGTACAGAACCTGCAACCGTATGGTGATGTAAGCAAAGAGCAGGTAGATGCCCGTATATCGCTCTTGCAGAGTCTGGAGCATGACTTCGTCCGTAAGCACCCTGGCATCTCTCCGAAGAGCCACCAGACGGCGTATGACCGCGCCGTTCGTTTGATGCGTTCCGAGGCGGCCAAAGCCTTCGATCTGAGCGAGGAAAAAGACGAAACGCGGGACGCCTATGGCCGAAATCTGTTTGGCCAGGGATGCCTGCTGGCGCGGCGGTTGATCGAACGCAAGGTGCCGTTCGTGGAAGTCACTCTTTCTCGCGTCCCGGGGCTGAATGTCTTTGGTTGGGATACGCACAACAATAACTTCCCCACTGTGCGGCGACTATGCGAGATTCTTGACCCGGCCTGGGCAGCATTGATGAGCGACCTCAAAGACCGGGGACTGCTGGACTCGACCTTGATCGTGTGGATGGGAGAGTTTGGTCGAACACCCAAGATTCCTCGCGGTCGGCAAAACGGCGGCCGGGATCATTACCCCAACGCCTGGTCCACGGTTCTTGCTGGGGGCGGCATCAAGGGCGGCCAGGTCGTCGGCAGAACCAGTGCTGATGGAACAACTGTCGAAGAAAGACCGGTCAACAGTCACGACTTCTTGGCCACCATCTGCAAAGCCCTCGGGGTCGATCCGCACAAATACAATCCGTCCAATGTCGGTCGGCCGATTCCGATCGTTGATAAAAAGGCCCGACCGATCGAAGAGATTCTTTAGCCATCAAGCAGACGTGACCCGGCCTTTCAGGCCAGGTCGTCATTCTCGGGGAAACATCCTTCAGCTTTGTTGGAGCACATTCTCTTACTCGGAGGTCGGATCATGGCCACTAGCCGGCTTGTCACGTTTGTCGCCGCCCTGGTTCTCTTGGCTTGTTGTTCGGTCGCCACCGCTGCCGATTCCAAAGCAAACGATATCAAAGACTTGATTTTTCTTGCGGACGACCGCCCCGTACTGGTTCGGCTGCACATCGAGATTGATGGCATGTCTTATACGGTGCGCTCAAAACAATTCTTTGAGACGCTCTTCCGGTTCCTTGATGGCAACGATGACGGCATCCTGGATGCAAACGAGTTAGCGAAAGCGCCGACGCCGCAAGCCTTGGCCTATATGCGTACCTATGGTGCGTATGGCTTGTTCTCCATGCTGCGCTCCGCGAGACGATTGAGCAGCAACGATTTGGACCTCGATCCCCGTGACGGCAAAATTTCCCTGGCTGAACTGCGTAGCTATTATGAACGAAACGGGATGGGCGCGATCCAAATCGGATCGCTGTATCAGCAGCAATATAGGCGCCCAACTGCGTCAGCAGAAGTTGGATTGACTGCTACGCTGTTCCGCCATTTGGACCTCAACGGTGACAACAAGCTTTCCAAGGCTGAGATCGAAAAGGCGGAAGTGTCGCTGCGAAAATTCGACGCGAATGACGACGAAATCGTTACCATTGCCGAGTTGTTGGGCCAAACCCAATCTTTTCGTTATTACACTCAGGTGCAAAACGCGTCTGACAGGCTCATTTCGGCTGATTCCGCCAAAATACTTGCGCATTATGACCGCGACCACAACAAAAAACTCGATCGCCAAGAAGCAGTGTTTTCGAACAACGTATTTGTCCGTCTGGACAAAGACCGCGACAGCTTGCTTGACGAGGCCGAATTACGAGGCTGGCTTCAGGAAAAAGCCGACCTGGAAGTCGTCGTACGCCTGGGCAAGCCGTTCAATCACCTCAGTGCTTTCGGCGATTCTCCAACCGCTTCGATGACCGTCAAAGCGCAATTCGCCAGCACGACGATTTCGCTCACCACCAGCCAATCCACTTCGACCAGACGTTACGACGTGCTGCGCGTGATGCCTTCTGTGTTTGACAAACAAGGTTTCGTCGAAAAAAAAGACCTCGCGGATCGGCGTTATCGCGCCATTTTGTATGTCTTCGATTTCGTGGATCGAAATGGCGACGGTAAATTGACAAAGGAAGAACGCCAATTGATTTACCAGCTGGAAGACGCCGTCTCCAATAGCTTCGTCTCAATCGCGGCGAGTATTCAAGACCAAAGTCTTTTTTCGGCATTGGACAGCGATGATGACGGCCAATTGACCATAAGAGAGCTACGCCAAGCCGTGAAGAAAATGGCGGAACTCGATGCGAATGGTGACGGCCTGCTTGCGAAAACGGAGATTCCTATCAAAGTGCAAATCACCGTTGCCAAGGGGCAAACCGGCGGGCAAGGCATGATGGTGATGGGCCAGTTTGCGGGTACGAGGAGACGGCCCAACAATCTACCGCAGCCTGCGACGCGCGGGCCATTGTGGTTTCGCAAGATGGACCAAAACGGCGACGGGGAAATTTCCCAGCGCGAATTCCTCGGAGCCTTGGATGACTTCAGGCGGCTGGATGCCGACGGGGACGGTTTGATCAGTCTCGAAGAAGCAGTCAAGAGCCGTTAAGCGTGGCTTGATTAACGCCGGGCGAGGAATTCGTCGAGGTTCAACAAAACATTGGCGACTACAGTCCAGGCGGCCACTTCCGCAGGATTGGCACCATCGGGCAGCGGACCGATCGGATCGGTCGCCAGCTTGACCGCTTCCTCTTTTTGCTGGGCGTAACGTTTCGAAACGTCATAAAACAGCATGCTCAGGCGTTGGATTTCCTGCTGGGTTGGATTGCGCGAAAGACACAGACGAAAAGCATAGGCCACTCTGGCTGCCGGGGCTTTGTCCGGGTGACTATAAACGCGCCGGGCTAGAGCTTGGGGCGGCTTCGACGAAGACCGGATCGTTTAACGTCACAAGCGCTTGCAACGGAGTATTCGTGCGCACGCGACGAATGGTGCAAACTTCCCGGCTGGTGGCGTCAAAGGTCATCATCGACGGATAAGGGGTGGTTCGCCGCCACGTGGTGTAAAGGCCACGTCGGTACCGGTCTTCTCCCGGGCTTGGTTGCCAGTCGGTCGACCCGCCAAACGCAGCTCGAAGTCCCAGAACGGGGGCGCGGAGGTCGAACCGATGGACCGAACATCTTTCGACTGAGCAGGCCGCTGACAGCCAATGCCTGGTCGCGAATCATCTCCGCCGACAAACGAAATCGTGGTCCGCTGGCTAAGAGTCGATTCTTCGGATCACGCCTGGCCAGTTCGGGCAAACACACGTGACGATTGGCGATAAGTGGCGGAACTTACAATCAGCCGCAGGAGACGTTTCGTGTCCCAATTTTGTTTCATGAATTCGACAGCCAAATAATCGAGCAGCAAAGGATGTGAGGGAGGCTCGCCTTGCACGCCGAAATCTTCACTGGTCTCAACAAGACCTAAACCGAAAAGTTGCTCCCAATAACGGTTGACGGCAACACGCGCCGTCAAAGGATTGCGTTCGTCCATGAGCCAATCGGCCAGGGTCAAGCGATTGATCTCTGCCGTCGGTTCGACGTTGTGGCGACTGAACACCGCCGGGAATCCAGGCTGAACCTCCTTGCCTTTTTCGAGGAAATTGCCGCGTATTTGGATATGCGTTTTGCGACGCCTATCTGGCGGCAGTTCGCGCATAATCGGGGTTGTAACTCCCTTGATCGACGCCAATTCCTTCTTCAGTTCTTGCAAACGTTTGCGGTCGGGGTGGTCGCTGGTTGAACCGGCACGATACTTGGCCAACTCCGCCAGAATCTGTGGATCGAGGTCTTGGCTGGATTTCGGCAAAATCGCTTTCGCGTTCGGCTTCGGCGGTGTCGTAAAGTGCCGCAGCCACACAGCCTGTCGGTTTTCATCCAAAGCGATGATGCGGAAATTTTTCAATCGCTCGCCGGTGTTCCCATCCGTGCGGTTCCACACGATGATACGGTCGACGGCATGAACCTTACCCAAATCCACTTCCCACCAGGGGTTGTTGGCTTTGGCGGTGTGCGTCGTCGACTTGGCCTCAAAATAATGGCCGTTGGTATTGCCATCGATGGCAAGTTCGGCGTTGCCGTTGAATGCCGTACTGATTTGCGATGCTTTCCCTTTGCGGGCTACGTTTTCTTGGCCTGAGAATACCTCCACTTCGGCTAGCGAAAGCCAAACGCCGTTTCCTGGCAGTTCGACACGAACGTAGCGAATCGGCAAGGGACCTGGGGGCAAAACCAATTTTTTCCGGCGGCTTTCTGGCGGCAATCTTCTTCTCCAACGCCTCGATCTCTTGTTGCAATCGTTGTCTGCGGGCTGATTCCGCTTTGGTGAAGGTTCGGAGAGTCGGCGCTTCGTCGGCACGATCAGCGTCTTCCGTTTGATTGAAGATCGCGAAAACGCGGAAGTATTCTTCCTGCGAAATGGGGTCATATTTGTGGTTGTGGCACTGGGCACAGCCCATCGTCAATCCCATCCACACTTGCAGAGTCGTGTTGACGCGATCGACCACGGCGGCATTGCGGAACTCTTCATCACTGGTGCCGCCTTCACTGTTGGTCATCGTATTGCGATGGAAAGCAGTAGCGATCAACTGGCTTTCCGTGGGATTGGGCAAGAGATCTCCCGCCAGTTGCTCTCGGGTGAACTGGTCGTAAGGCATATTTTCGTTGAATGCCTGAATGACCCAATCCCGGTAGCGCCAAATCGTACGCGGCGGATCCTGGGCGTAGCCGGCAGAGTCGGCATAACGAGCCAGATCAAGCCAAACTCGTGCCCAGCGCTCGCCAAAGGCTGGTGATGCAAGAAGTCGATCGACCAGTCGTTGGTATGCTCCCGGCTGTCGGTCGTTCACGAACCGGTCCACTTCTTCGATTGTCGGCGGCAAGCCGATCAGGTCGAGCGATAGCCTGCGAATGAGGGTGTAGCGGTCGGCTTCTGGAGCCGGCGACAGTCCCTCTTTTTCCAGCCGAGCCAGTACGAAATAGTCGATCGGATTTCGCGGCCAGGCGGTATTCTTGACCCGTGGCAGCTTGGGACGAACTGGCGCGACATAGGCCCAATGCTCGGCATAAGGGCGCTCCTTGTTGGATCCAACGAGTCAGCAGTTCGACTTGTTTCGGCTCCAGCTGCTTGCCGCTTTTTCTGGGAGGCATCCGTTTGAAGTTGGTCGCGGTGATGCGCTTGATCAATTCGCTCTTGGATGGATCGCCGGGCACGATGGCGCGACGGCCGCCTAAATCCGCTAGCGCTCCTTGACGCGTATCCAAACGCAAATCCCCTTTGCGTTCGTTCTCATCGGGGCCGTGGCAGGTGAAGCAATTGTTGGTCAAGATTGGCCGAATGTCCCGGTTGAAATCGATGGGCTGATCAGACGCCCAGGCACTGCGCTGGTGAAAAAGCGCAATAGATATAGTGATGGCAACCGTTGCGACTCTTCTGGCATTCATGGTGATCACACGAAAATCAGCAGGGTGGGATGGATAAGCATATTTTAGCCGGGTCCAAACGGGCGGGCAAATGAAAGACTGCCGGATTTTCATTCCAGTCCGCTGGCTGGCACGCTTACCGCCGACTGGGCATTCCTATAACGTACCATGGAGCCGGCACCGTTCGAGTCGGCTCATCCCATAGATTGGCGGATTGGACCTCTTAAAAGGGCAACACGTTCCAGGAAATGGCCATGCCGGCACAACTGACTATTCCAACTGGCGGCGCTTTGGATTTTCTTTCTTTGGGGGCATTAGTTCATCGACTGGATCCCGGGATTATTCCGTTCCGCAAGGCGAACGAATGCCGCATTCATGTCAGCGGTGGCGAGTTCAACGTTGCCGCGAACCTGGCAGATTGTTTTGGCCTAAAAACAGGCATCGCGACAGCGATGGTCGATTATCCTATCGGCGACTTGATCGCCGAGCGCGTTCGTGCCATGGGCGTGAGGCCGTTTTACAAGCGATTCAGCCACAATGGCGTGACCGGTCCCAACATGGCAACGGTATTCAGCGACCGTGGCTTTGGCGTTCGGCCGCCGGTGGTCTTCTACAATCGGGCCAACGAAGCCGCCGCCCAGCTGAAACCGGGCGATTTCGACTGGAAGGCCATCTTTGGCGAAGGAGTTCGCTGGTTTCATAGCGGCGGTATTTTCGCCGCTCTTTCTCCTACCACCCCCGAACTGATCGTGGAAGCCTGCCAAGTCGCCAGAGAGCACGGCACCGTCGTTTCTTTCGATCTCAACTTCCGCGAAAAACTTTGGCGTTTCCAAGGAGGAATCGACAAAGCCCAACAAACATTGAAACGAATCGTGGAACATGTCGACGTGCTCGTCGGCAACGAAGAAGACTTGCAAAAAGGTTTGGGCATTCCCGGCCCGGAAGTCGAAAGCAAATCCAAACTCGATCCGACAGCCTTTTTCGGCATGATCGAGAATGTTGTCCAACAATTCCCGAACATCAAAATCGTCGCCACTACGATGCGCCACGTCCACTCGACCAATCGCCACAGCTGGAGCGCAGTCGCCTGGCTGGGAGGCAAAACCTACCAGACCCACACCTGTGAACTCGACGTGTATGATCGTGTCGGCGGAGGGGACGGGTTTTCCGCCGGCCTGTTTTACGGCTTACTTACGGGAGAATCCGACGAACAAGCCATGGAACTCGGCTGGGCACACGGTGCCTTGCTGACCACCTATCCAGGCGACACGACGATGGCCACGCTCGAACAAGTTCGCGCTCTGGCGAGGGGAGGTTCGGCCAGAATTCAGCGCTGAGAAGCGAAGGGGGCTGCTCACCGCCATTATTGAGAAATCTCTGCACTTTGCCATTGTCAATGCGGACGTTGGATTTAGAATGATAGCAGTTCGGACAGGTAGCTCAGCTGGTAGAGCGAAGGACTGAAAATCCTTAGGTCGCCGGTTCGACCCCGGCCCTGTCCAGTTGACCGAAGGATTGGAGAGAGGGCGGGGCCCCGATCGCCAGTCAGGCCCCGCCGTACCGACAACGGCCAAAATCCCAGGGACGGGGAACTTTGTGCGCAAAGGAGTTTGTAAACAGCAACCACTACGAGCGTTGCCGGACCGTCCCTGGGACCATGACCGTTGCGGTTTCGGTCGTCGGACAACAACCCTCGCCTCGGGGACGGCCGGCTCCGTGCCGGGGATGCGATGCTTCCAGCAAGACCAAGAGCGGTTCAGGATTTGGTCCCGTCCCCGGGGCGAACGTTGTTGTCCTGGCGTCGTTTGCATGGCGGGAAGTGTATAAGCATGACGATTTGCCGTCAAGGTTTTTCTAGTAAAAATTTCTAGTCGTAAACCGGAAGGTGGCTTATAATGGCCTTCATGAGGAAGATGCGAACGCAAACCAAGTGGACGCCAGATCGTATTCGGTCTTTGCGCGAGTCGTACAACGAGAGCCAGGCTGTCTTTTGCACACGGCTTGGAGTCGGAGTGGATACTTTGCGCATTTGGGAGCAAGGCCGGGGAACGCCCAACGGTTCCGCGCAAATTCTCTTGGACCGCTTGGAGCAGGATTTGAGCGAAGCGAGAGAGCAGCAAACTGAGGTTGGGAAATGATGGCTTGCTGCTGGTTGGGAGCAGGTCGAGGCAAAATCAATGGATTCGGTTCAGGCAGGGAAGCGGAGCACCTTAGAAGGAGTCGCCCGCGATGCGCATCCTTTCTGTTTCCTGCTCCCAATGCGGTCACACCCTTCGAGTTAAGCCAGAGTTGGCCGGGCGAACCGGCAAGTGCCCCAAGTGCCAGAACCCAATCACGATCCCTTTGGAGGAACATCTACCCGACCAGATGCGACCTCGTGCCGTCCAGCCGATCGTCACGTCAGCGTCGCCACCGGCAGCCACCAGGCCATGCCCATTTTGTGCTGAAACGATTCTAGCCGAAGCGCGGAAGTGCAAACATTGTGGCGAAATCCTCGATCCGGACTTGCGAGCCGCGCTCGCCGCGACGCAACCAGCCGCCGCGACTGCACCGATCCAGGTGAACATCCAAAACGAATCGATTGGCGGCGGCGCTCAGGCAATCGCCGAAGCCAAAGCACGATCACGGTCGAGTATCCTCTTTCGGCCTATTGGTGGAGCAAATGGCTGTCTGCTGGTTCTTTTGCTGCCGTTTCTATTGTTTCTTTTTTGCGGCATGCTCGGGTATTTGAATCCGCATTCGCCACGGTCGCGTCTCGATGATGGCGAGGAAGTTCCGGTTGCCAAACCTGTTCCTGATAGCCAAACGCCCGATCTACCCGAAAAGTCAGCTATTAAAACAACCCAGCCGGAAGAGCAAGCCAAGCCTCAGGTTAAGCCGCGTGCCCCTGCCGCCAACCTCGACGTGAAAAAACGATTCGCCGACTGCAAAAAATACTTCGAGAGCGTCCGCATGCATTTTCGGGAAGTTCAAGAGGCGAGAAAAAAGGGACTTTCGCGGACGGAATGGGCGAGTTTGCGACGGAGAATTCACGATCTGAGACAGAGGGTTGGGCGGGCTTTCTCGTATTCGGATGGAAAGCCGGATTTTCAGCCGGAATGGTGGATCAGCGTCGCAGCTGGCGACTTGGAGAACGCGGCGCAGGAACGGACGCCGAAATTGGACGGACTGGTCGCTGAGGATTTGCAGCGTGCTGAGAAAGCCCTGAAGAAACTCGAAGAGCAAAAAAAGCTGGCCTATCCGTTTGAATGAATGCGCCGACAGCGAAGCCGACGACAAGCGGCGAATCCTGCGACTGCCGGGAGCATAAGATTTCCCATCCTTCGGACACATGGAAGCCGTAACGACAGGAACAACCGACGAAAGGATACAGCGACATGAAGACACGCGGCATTGACCTGACCGGCAAGACCTACGGCATCGTGACCGTCATCGAGCGCGATCGAAATCACAAGCTGAAAACCCGCCAATCATGCTGGCGCGTTCGCTGCGGCGGCTGCGGCAAGGAATGGACCGTGCGCGGCAGCGACCTGGCCAATTGGAAAATCGTAACCTGCGGCAAGTGTCGGCCTAAAAAGCTCAACATCCAACCAGGTATGCGGTTCGGCCAATTGACGGCGAAAGCCCCGACAAGAAACGGCTGGCTGTTTGATTGCGATTGCGGCAAATCTACCGCCGTGCGAACGGGCAACATCGGCGTAACAAAAAGCTGCGGCTGCCTGCGGCACGAACGAACCGTGGACATGACCGGCAAGCGCTGCGGCCGATGGACCGTAGACCGCATTGCGGAAAAACGTATCGACGGCCATGTAGCCTGGCATGTGACGTGCGACTGTGGCCGAAAGGCGATCAAATCGGGGCGCGACCTGCGCGAAAGAACCGGCGCACGCGGTTGTGGGAAATGCTCGCGCGGCATGGATTTGACCGGCCAAGTGTTCGGCCACGCGAAGGTATTACGGATGCGGCCGCGCCAGAAAGGCGTCAAGGGAGCGATGTTCGATTGTAGTTGCCTACTCTGTGGCCGCGAATTTGTCGCGCGCGGCGGCAACCTGCGCAACGGCAGTACAACAAGCTGCGGCTGTTATAAATCGAAGCGCATGGCGGCGATGAATCGCAGCCGCAACGGGAAGCCGGCGGCGCTTCAGCCTAACATGGCGACGCCGACGAAAAAGAAAGGCGGATGGCCGCGCGATCACGAAACCGCAGAAGTCTATGAATTCTGCTACGCCCAGTACATCCTGGCTGGCAAAAAAGCATCTCTTGTCCGCGCCGAGGCTATCGAGAAATTCGGTCAAGATCGTGCACCGAAGGCTGTGGCAACAGTCAATGTGTTCGCCCGCCGCCACGCTCAATACGCCGGCCTTCCATGGAATCGAAAACCTTCCGTATAATTTTTTTTCAGTCGCCAAAATCCTCAAAAACCCCGAAAAAATGGGGGTCAACAAAATTCAACAAAATTATTTTGTTGATATTTGTTGACCACCCAACCTCACCTCTGCGCGGTAGATTTGCCGCGTCATGCAACGCGCAACCGACATCCGCGATTACACGGTCAGAGAACTCGCCAAGAAATGGCGAGTCTCCCCGGCGGCGGTGCGCAAGCTCATCCGCGACGGCCAGCTGCCGGCCTACGAACCGATCCCCGGCAGCCGGTCCGGCCTGAACAACAACGAGCCGATGGGTCAAGCTGCCGGCGGCGATCCTGTCACGGCCAGGCTGCGTAATGTTCGGCGACGCCTTTCACGAGAAGCAGTTTCTCGCGAATCTTTTCTTTGTTTTTGGCCGAAAGATGAAAATTGAGCTGATTAAAAACCGCGAATAGACACGAATGGACACGAATGGAGTTGTTGTCCTTTTCCTACCCTCTCCCGGAGGGAGAGGGGGATCCAGCTCTCTCTCACCTCGGGAGAGGGCTTGGGTGAGGGTCTTCCCTTTGGGAGAGGGGAAGCCACAAATTATTCGTGTTCATTCGTGTTCATCTGTGGTACGATCGTCTTTCCGTTTCGGAAAATCACCCTGGATCCGGGAGACTTTCAGGTTTTTCCTGAGCCGGCCATTTCGCAACACCTCAGCGATCTGGCCGAAAGCGTCGTCCTCGTCGCGCTGACGATCGTCGGGGTGAAAGAGCGCTTCGCCTCGTGCTGCTCTGGCCGCCATCACGGCGATCTTCTCTTCGCTGCCCGGCTCGGCGTCCGTCGGCTGGGCTGGCGGTCTCGGTTCGGGATAACCGGCACGCGCTTCGATTCGGCGGCGTGCCTCGGCCCACTTCGTCAGGTCTTGCAGGTCGAATCCAGCTTCCTCGATCTCTTTTTCCCAGCGGCCAAGACCCGGCTTGAGATAGCGGAAACGGGCGAAATAGCGCTTGCGCCTCTGTTTTGGACCGAGGAATCTTCTCATCAAAACAGCCGCCGAGACAGTCGAAACAACGATTCTATTAGTTTATTTTGATTTCGCCAGAATTTGTAGGCGTTTTGGCATCAGCCTCCCTGCTCGCCAGTGCGCCGGCAGGGTTTGTTCCTTTTGCCAGAGAGGAAGAAGAAACAGACGCTCGATCCACGACGGAGGAACGCCAGACTTGAGCAACGATTCGCAATAGAGCCTCGTTGCCAGACGGTAATCGTCGTAAGGTGGCACGCATGAACAGACGGTGCGGTCGATCCATGGTTGCAGTCTGTGTTTGGCTGGCGTCGAAACGTAGCACTGCGTCTTGGCGTCCCACCAGGCGCTATCGAGACAGGGGAACGGCTCCCACTGGTCGAGTATGCGTTTCGCTTTTTCGCTAGCGATCCGTCTGGCCCGGGCGCGGATTTCCGGGTCGGGATCGACGGCAGCGATCGCCAGCCGAGGAAAGGAAACGCCCGAACGGATCAGACGGTCGGTCGCCTGCTCGCGAGTTTGAAAAGAATCATCGCCGAGCTGCGTCAGCCACCTTTCCTGCTCCGTTGGTGCTGGACGGAAAAAGAGGATGAGGACAAGAGCGAAGCAGTCGTGCCAGGTCATGGTTTTTTCTCCGTCGAATCACGCACCAGCTCCGTCTCGTAGCAGAACGGATTTCGACTGACGAGCCGAAAGGCTCTCTTCGTATAGCGCCAGCCGCCCGCAATCAGCTCCTTGACGCGATCGATATGCCTGGCCAGAACGGCGTTCGCTCTCTGACCGGTCGTCCTGACGCGAATGCGTTCGGCCATGGCGATTCATTCCAGACTGAGCTTTCGCACTGCGTTGACAGCGACGGAGAGCAGCGCGACCACCACGGGGGTCCAGACGCCAAAATCCGCACCGCTGACGGCCTGGCTCAAATAAGTCAATGCCGCCCCGGCGCCGGCGATCAACGCCCCTTTACCGATTTTCAGCCACTTCTCTTTCATCGTTTCCCCTTTGGCGATAGCAAGCCATGCTCGTCGAGCACGGCCTCGATCAACGGGCCATGCCTGGCCCAAAGACACTCGATTTCCCAGTCGATCTCCGCCGGCAACCGCCTCTGGTCCGCCAAACGCAAGAGCCGAAGAAGAATGGTCGCCAATCGCTTCGCCAGTCGGCGTTCCCGCAAAGGACGTTCGACCAGCTCGTTCAGCTCGGCGACCAGCTTTTTTGCCTTCATGGTTTTTCCTTCGACGCCTCGTTGGCCAATTCGCGAAGAATGGCGCGCATCTCCTCTTCTTTGCGCTTCGCCACGCATTCGTCGATCCGGTCGGCCAGAGGATTCGGCGGCCGAAGCCAGCCGAAACGCCAAAGCAGAGCCAAAACGCCAGCAAAGGCAGCCAGCATGATTACCGCCGTGTTCGTGCACATCAGAGTGAACCCTTTCGTTTTCGCGGCCAGAGCAGAACCAAAGCGACGATCGCCGCCATGCCCAAAAGGCACCAGGTCGGCCAGAATCGGATCAGTCGCAAGCCAGACGGCAATGATGGGATCGATTTCGGATCGTAGTTCGGCCCGGCCTGGCGCAACGCCGCGGCCAGAGCCTCAGGTCCCGGATAAGTCCACAAAGCGAATGGCTTCGCCCGTCCTTTGTCGTCCGGTTTTCCCTGAAAGATCAAAGCGACGCCCGTCTTTTGGAAATTCGGATTGTCGCGGATTCTTAGCGGCTCGAGCTGCCAGGCGTCGGGCGACAAAGCGTCGACAAGGACCTTGCCGCGGAAAGGAGCAAGCGCCTGCGAGGTTTGAAAGTCCTTCAAGACCCTCTCCCTCAGGCTCGCATCGTCCGAGATCACGGTCAGCCTTGGAGCCTTGGCGTATTCTGGAATCCGTGATTGGGCGATCAGCTTCCTCGCTTCGTCCAAGGTCGCCGTCTTGCCGCCAATGGTTATCGTTTCACCTTTTCGTTTGGACAAGCTGTTCAGCCAGTCCTCTGCCAACCCCTGGTTTCGCCGATCGAGGTCGTGCCGGTGGTATTCGATAACGTCGGCTTCGTCGTAGGCGCCTCCGATTTTCGGCCACCAGTAGCCAGCCGGATCATAAGCGCCGACAATAGTGCCGTCGATTGTCAGGTATTCATATCCGTCCGCTTTGGTTTCCCAGGTCCCAGGAGGCGCGGCCCGGGCTGGCCAGGCCATGAAGCCGACACAAAAAATGACGTAGCCGATACGCATTGCCTCTTCTCTCTTTCTCTTAGCGTCATTCACTTTGGCGGCGGCGGCGGGCCATGCCGATTGACCACAATCAACCAGACCCGCCCAGCTAGCTTCAATCGCGGTTCCAGTCGCGCTCGACTGTCCCATTCGTAGGGCTGAAAATTATTGTCCAGGATCGCCGCGTTTCGTGATCCCAGATGGGCGAGATTGACCATATGGTAGATGATTCCCGGGCCGTATCGTGGCGACCGATAAAGCGTCGTGCAGACCAGCAGCCCGTTGCCTAACGCTTCCTCGGCCAGCTTGAGCGACGGACCTTCGTACTGGAGGTAGGAAAATTTCTCGCCAGACGGGCGGACGATGCACCGCACGCCATCCTCTTCGACGATCGGCAGCTTGTGGTGCCGGCAATAGGCAGCGACGAGCTTGTCGACTTTCTCAGGGTAACCGCCGCCTGGATAGTGCTTGGCGCACCAGTCGCGGAAACCGCGAAATTCGTTAATTCCGGACCAGATAAAAGCGTGCTCCAAACTGGTAAAGACGCACATGCCCGCTCCGTCGATTCGGCTGCCGACATTGCGCAGCCATTGGGAATCGGGGAAATCGATCTGCGCTTCCGTTCCGTCCGGCGCTACGTGTGATGAATCGGCTATCCTCGACCGAGGACAAGGTCGAGGTCCTCAGGGGCTGTCCGGGATCGGGGGCGGGTCGTCCGGCACGACCGGGGTCGGTTTTGGCGGCGGCGTCTCTGGAGGCAGTTCGGTTTCGGACGACACGACCAAAGCGAACAAGCTGACCAGACCGGCGATCACCAGAAACCAGATGGGCGCGTGTTTGTTCATTGTTTTGGCCTCGCGAACAACCTGCCAAGGCAGAGACCGGCACAACCTCCGAGCACCAGACCGGTGCCGAAAGCGATTTCTACGAGATGGAGTGTTTCAGCGACTTTTTCGGGGAATTGGTCGATGGCGCGGGCCAGGTCGGCCAGGCCACCGAAATCGACGCGGACGTGCTCGGCTGCGTGCTGGTCGATCCAGCGTTTGTCGAGACCGTCTTTGGGAGGTTCGGCAGCGACGGTGCAGCTGACGATGACGGCGGCTAGAAGATAGAAAAGAGCGAAGCGCATCGAAGATACCCCCAAAAAAGGACAGGGGTATTGTGCTCCGCTTCGAGGTCCGAACGCAAATTCGCGGGACCGAACGCATCAACGTATCAAGATATGTTTAATGGTTACAAAAGGGACCACGGATGAACACACGGCTCCCAGCGGTCCCGATACTTCCGCCTCGGGACCACGGCGGTGGGGATTAGCCCAACTCAATATTTTCCCAAATGTTATCGCCAGTGACGTACCAACCTTGGTGGCGTCGCCACTTTGTCGGTACAAGGACAGTAGGGATTCGGAACCGCTTTTGTCTCCGAAAGACTGAATCAGCCGTCCCCTTAAATAACGTGTTCCCGCCATAATCCTGGATTTCACCCTCCAGCACTTCGACGAACTCCCCAGTCGGCCCGCCATTGGTCCAAACTTCAGCGACATGACCGAAATGCCAACCTAATTGTGCCATTTGTCGTTCTCCTTTCTTTTGACTTGTTTCAGGTAAGGCGCCGAGGTAGACGAGCCTCGGCGCCTCCTGCGCCTTAGTTGTTGTGCCTTTCTTCCCACCAGGTTTTCATCCGCTCGAAGTAGTAGTCGGCTGTCTTCTGGTCCGGGATTGCCGCCCTAACTCGGTCCTTCACTCCCTGGCTGAAAATGCCTTTCCGCATCATCCAGAGGGCCTCGGCCAGGGCTGCTCGCTGCAGTTTCTCGATTTCACTTCTCGTCTTCATGGCTTTCTCCTTTGCTTGAGTGTTGTTGTTGACTACACTAGTACTATACGCCAATTGGCGTATAGTGTCAACAGGAAAAGCAAAATTTTTTCAAAAAATTTTTCCTAGACGCAATACGCCTAACGGCGTACACTTAGGACGAAAGGAGGTTTATGCGTGTTGTTTGGCAGGAAAATAAAAGCCGCGCGACAAGCGGCCGGATTGAGCCAGTCGGAACTGGCGAAAAAGGCCGGCGTGCCTGTCGATTCGCTCCAGAACTGGGAGCAGGACCGCAGAAAGCCGACTTTGCCAAACGCTATCGCGTTGGCCAAAGCATTGGGCCTCGCTCTCGACGAACTGGTCGAGCGTGGAATGAAAAAAGAATGAACACAGACGCGCACCAGGCGATTATATGTCCATACTTTGATGCGTTGGGTTTCGCATTTGGAGGGCGTCTCGCAGCACATTCACTCCGTCCCACTTGTAACGTTCGAGCGCCCGGCACCGGCCACAGACACGAGCCGATTCGTCCGACCAGAAATCCTGACCACACCGGCAGCACGTCGCCGGTCGGAACACGTCGCAGTCGCCGCGTTCGTGGTACCACAGGTCGGGCAGCGTTTCGCGTTTGCAATTAGGGCAAATCAAGAATTACCCCCATTGGAACAAGCTTTGTGGCATTGCCACACGAGTTGTTGTCAGATTTCGTGCGCTGTCGCAGTCTGTGCGACAGTCAAATAACGAAACATCCAGTGTTTTTCGCTGACTCACGGTGTCGCGGTGCGACAACGCTGCGACACTTACTCAATCGGCTCATCCCGTTCTTCGAGCTTTCGCAGCTCGCCGACCAGGATTGCACCGATCACAAAACCTAGTACCAGACCGAAGAAAAACAAGACTGCCCCCTCGACTGTCATGATGCAATGGCTTTCAATGCTTCTCGTAGTTTCGTTGCAAGTTCAACCAGACATTTCGCGGTATTCGCGTTGCACGCTCCAACCCAGCAGCAACAGCATCGTCAATAGGCTTAGCACCTTTCAGGATCAGCTTCACCGTTTTTAGTGATAAGCCGCTCCTACTTGCCAAGTCCTCCACACCGATTCCCAATACGGTCATAGTCTCACGCACAGTGTGGCGCGGATGGACAGCATAATCAGGATTGTAAACACGGTGTTTCATGCCAAACCAACCAATAACTCATCCGGTTGTTTACGCCGTTTGAATTCAGCCTTTACTCTATCAACAAAATCACGGCGATTGCAAAGCCGTGCCTTGGCCGGAAGTGTTGTGGTTAGGATTGCCAACAGTCGCTCGATACTTGCGCCTTTAACATTCTCCTTTTCCAGCATCTCGTCAACAGCATCGAACTGGCCTGCCAACAACATCTCGTCTATTCGCTCGATCAGCTTGTCTCTGAGGTACTCTTGAAATCGCTCGATGACGGCGCGTACCCACTCTACGTCACGCTTGGTGCGCGGATGCTTGTCTTTCCAGCGCCAGTCCGCTTCTAGGAGATACAAGCAGTCTAGTATTTCAGCTGCTAATTGATCGTCCATTGTCACCTACGATCCAAAGATTGCGTTCGGTTGTCCTTTGATTGCCGACCTGTCTTCAAAATCGCATTCAGTTTTTATTGCTTCCGTCGCGTGCATCGCTTCCTCCAAAGACTCTCCTTATTTTGTCAACTTCCAAAAGCTCCTTATAACAGGGTGGCAATTCGTCGTACAAACAGGCTGCCAGGCGAACCCACCTGGGAACGTCAATGTTGTCGTCTCCTGCTTGTCCAGACAAGATTGCATCGACCGTATCACGGACGATTATCAGCTTTGTTTTGTCCTCAAACCTCCGCCGGTGCTTGTAAAGCCAATCGACACAGGCACCAACAATATAGCTTCTCCGTCCGAGGCAGTACCTATGACAGGCCGTGACCATAAGTTGAGTGTTTATGTCGTTCCAGAAAGCGCCCAGTTTGTCGCTCTGCGGCTTCACTCGTTTTGCCATAAGTTACCTCCCTACCTCTCTAACTCTGCCAGCCCGGTCGCCGCGTGCTTGTCCAGCACCGCCTGCACGCGGTCTTGGACGGCTTTGGGCAGACGTGTCCAATTGGACGACAGCCGAATCGCCACGGCCACCGCCAGCCCGCCGACGCGGGCGAGTTTTTCCTCGTCGGTCGGTCTGCCGTCGTGGGCGTCGATGATCGTGTTTGCTTGGTCGATTTGGGCTTGGGTTGCATCGTCGGCGAGGACGACTTCGTACTCGTCGGCGCGCTCACGCACCGTAACAACCGGAAGACCAGCCGCGGCTAATTCGTCGTGAAGTCGTCCGCCCTCTATTTTTCTTGTCTTTG
Source organism: Gemmatales bacterium (assembly GCA_026004675.1). Classification (GTDB taxonomy): domain Bacteria; phylum Planctomycetota; class Planctomycetia; order Gemmatales; family Gemmataceae; genus BPJP01. The sequence goes on along the minus strand of BPJP01000006.1, from coordinate 179,259 downwards.
GTATCTTCATGCCTCTATTTCCCCGATCATGCCGCAATCGCCGCTTTCACCGAAGAACAAAACTGAGTTGGTTGCGCTTGTCTTTTCAAGCATATAGAAGTTATGCCAACCCTCACTAGGAACATCACAGTAAGTGCAAAGGTACTGATGGGTGTGACTAGAAACAGCATCTTGTCGTCCGCCAGTCGTTCTCGAATTTGTGCTTGTTGAATCGAGACCAATAGATAATTCCGGCGTACTTCCTGGATTACCGTTGGTGTTAAACCCGCCCTCGAACCACAGACGGACGGCACGGCCTTCTAACACCACCACGCCGACGTTGTTGTTGGAGTCGTTATTCCAAGAATGGTAGGCGGTGTTTGTACTTGTCCACGAGCTAGTACCTGAGTGCTCCCGCTTCTTTAGCGGCCTAGTCACAGCGTTGTACCAGTTAGCCAATCCCCTTTCGTCTCTCTTATCGTTCACCTGGCCAGCTGTTGCAGAGCCACGAATTGTCCCCAGGTATCGCCTCGTCGTTGCGCCACTTTTAACTTTCACTCCGTCCTGAGTCGTCAAGGCGTCAGCCCGTGTCGTGTCGTTCGTCCAGGCTGCAGACAACTCCAATGTGAGCGTGCCAGCATTGTCGTAAATGAACACGTCGTAATTTTTGTTCGCCGAAATTGACGACAGCGATAACGACAATTCTGAGAAAGAATAAATCTTCCACTTCGTGCCATCGTACAACGCAATCCGATTGCCGTTGTACGGAGTAAAATAGATCGTCGTCGCCCCGGTCACATCGCTCGTCGTAACCGGAGTGCCGCTAGTAAGAGTCAATCGGCCTTCGCAGACGTGAGCATAAAGGCCGCCGATCTCGTCTACCGTCACCTTGCGATTCGCCGACGCGGACACGTCGTAAATCGGAACCTCGTCGTCAAGCGCCGGGTCGGTAGCGGTCAGGCCATTGATATCGAGTCCACCGCCGGTCGTCTTCTCGTTGCCGTTGGCGTCCAAGACGTACCACAGACCGTCCGCCCAAACGATCTGATCGCCGTCAGCCAATGTCGTCTTGATTATCTCCCGTTCGTTCGTTCCATCGTCCAGGAACAAGACGAACGTCACAGAACCGCCACTCGTGTTAACGGTGTTCAAGGAGATCAGCTCGCGAAGATTCCCCGACGACGGCGAGCCGACGATTTCAACTTCCGTGGTGCCGTTAGTCACTGTGTGAACCGTGTCCGCCGTCTGCCAACGTGCCGTCGTCGCTGCGATTTCCACCCAGTGAGCGGTAACAGGAATCGCGCCGGCTCCTGTTAGCTTGCATTTGATCGCTCTGGTAGCGTCGGCGTACATCAGGCAATCTTTCTTTTACCGTTCTGGTCGATTACGGCCCATTTGCCTTTCGCCCACTGCAACTGATCCCCATCTGCGAGGGCGACCGACAGAATATCCCGCGTGTTGGTCCCATCGTCGGAATAGAGCGTGAACGTGAGAGAGCCTGCGGTTGTGTTCACGACGTACAGGCTTGTCAGTTTGCGGTTGCGCTGGGCTGGAGACGTACCGACCACCGTAACTGGCGTGGTACCGTTCGTCGTGGTGAACACGATTTGCGCGTCCGTCCAAAGAGCCGAGACGACTCCGAAGCCAGGTTTGGTAATCACCTCGACCCATGACGCAGTTAAAGGCAGTGCCCCAGCCGCGTTGAGTTTGCATTTGATTGATTTCGTGTCGTCTGCAAGAGCCACGTTATGCCCTCATCATTTCCATGCCACCCATCATTTCCTGGTTGTGCGGGAATAGAATGTCGATCAGGTTCTTGTTTGGGTCTTCTTCGACCTTTCTATCTGTACCGCCTTTTTCTTTTGGGATCGGTATGCAATTGTCATCCGTTCCAGCACCACCATTGAATTGGGCTTTTCGTTGGCTGTCGGGGAGGATCGTCTTGAAAAACTTAACTTCGTCGATCAGCGGCTTAAAGTATTCAATCGCATAGTCCGCACCGATGATAATGTTATTGGTGTTGTCCGTCAGCGTGGTGGCGATTGAATACTGCCAGTTGTCTTGAATGCCACCCGACTCTTGGGGCGACACGTTGATTCCGAATTTATCCGTCGCTGGATCCCACTGACCTTCGACGAAATACCACTTGTCTTGCTCAATCACCACGTTCGACGTGGCGTAATACGTGCCGTTACCGAATTGAAACTTCTTGTTCGTCGAATCCCACGCAAAATCCCATGAACCGGTCTTAGCTACAATCCCCGATCCGACGCCTGTAATGTCCTGGACCTTTATCCAGAAACTGATATATAGCTTGTCCGCTCCGTTGTTGGTGTTGAAATCGGCGTGGTGGGTCACTTGATAGTGCCCGTTGGGCGTCGTGGCGTCGCCGAAATTAGCTGCTTTGCCAACGACACCAGGAACGGTCAACACCTGCCCCTGTTCAACAGCCGTGTGTCCACCTGGCCCGTAGTCCGGCTGATCCCCGGTCGAATTTTCGAACCGCCACCACGCCGTCACTTCTGTTGTGTCGACCGTAACAAAACACACCGAACTATCGTCGTGACACTTGGCGTGCGGGTGGTTGCATTTGCCGTCCGGCTTCGGAGGAAGATAGATAATCAGACCTGTAGACGGCGATTGAGGCGATTTATCAGGAGGTGTCAGGTTGATCGTTTCGTACTTATCGGCGTACTCGAAGGTCCACTCGATATCGGTGCTTGAAACGAACTCTGGACTGTGCAGAAAGACGATGGCCCCAGTGGGCACCGATTTGTTGTCGTTCGCTTCCCAGGCTTCGTTATTGCCGCCAGCTGTTCCCGTCAGACCGCCGGTTACATCCGAGAAGGTGCCATTGGCGGAGAGATACTTTTCCTTCCAGGAGTATGACCCATTCGGCGTGGACGGTTTGCCGGTGATTTCGGCCCAAAATCCTGGGTAGGGGACAATTACCAATCCATCCGTCCCCACTACGTCCGAACCCTGATTGTTCAACACCAGAAAAAGAGTATCGGCATAGGCATTACCTTCGGTAACAGTGACCAGAAGACCCGCAACACTGCTTCCCGATTCGAACGGCGCTACCCTTGTCGGCGCACCGGTGGCGTTGACCTCGTAGAGGCCGTTCTCGGTTGCGGTCGATTGGCGACGCACGAGAACGATGTCTCCGGTCTGCAAAGTCACACCGTCGATTGTGTCGCCGTTTTCGAGATCGGTTGAGAGGTTCACGTTCTGCGTGGTGGCGACTCTGGCGACAGAAATGACGCTGGTGCTGCTCGCGCCTGAGCCGCCAGCGCCGAGGCGAACGAGCGCCCATTTCGTGCCCGTACCAGCCTCCGACCAGACGATCTCGGCCGAGGTCGGGGTGCTTGTCGATTCGAGAAGCGTTGATGACGCTTTCAGCGTGGCGAAGCGGTCCGACGTGGACAGGATATTGACTTTGCAGGGGACGATGCCGTCCAGGGCAGCATCACCGATCTTTCCTGACTCCAATGGGAGTAGCAATACTCCGATTCGCTGAGGGGAGGCCGAGACATCGCTACTGTCTGGCAAGTAGCCCTCGAATGCCAGCTGGCGTTGGAATTCCGGGAGATTATCCGTCGGTGAGATAATTGGATCGCGAAGCGCGAGCGCCTGGAAACGATCGACTGATGCGCCGCTATTATTTCTGATTTTTCCGACGAAAAAACGACGGCTCGAGGCTTGAAAGGCTGGCGCGGAGAAACCCTGCTGCTTTTGCTTGGCTTCCGCAGCGGCCGCAACGATATCGTTCCAATCCCTGGCTTTGACGCGAATCGCCTGCTTCGAGATTCGTTTCTTGAGGCTCATGCGAACAGCTCCGCGAGCGTCGTCTCTTCGAAAACCTGCTCGATATTCAACTGGATCGGCTTGCGGATCAATTTTTTCGGCGACTGGTTCACGTCGTCCTCGTAAGCGACCCAGGCATAGTGCCAACCTTTTTTCTCAGCGACTCGTCCCTGACTGTCGAAGACCGTGTACATATCGATTTGGCCCACTTGCAAAGGAGAATTTTCCGAGAAGGAAAACTTCAAGGTGATCTCCCAATCCTCTTCGTTGCGTTTCTCCCCCTGAGCACCGTCATATTTCAGCTCGCCAGGGTTGAACTGAAGAAGCAGACCATTCACGTTCAAGAGGATCGGGTCGGTATTCACTTTTCCCGTTTTCCGGTAAAGAGCGTTCACGTAGTCCGGATTGATTGGGTCAGGGATCACACGCTTGAGCGTGAAAGAAAATTTGGGCACCTGCACTTCGACGCCCGCGACGTTTCCGTCATCGTCGACGCCGATTGCTCCCTGGAAATCAATATTTTCGTTTCCTGGCGTTCCCTCGACGGTCTTGATCCCGTCGAAATAGAAATGGGTGTGGCTCAGCGACTGAGTGATCTTGACTGATCCGCCCGTCGTATCGAACGAGAAGGATTCTGATTTCGCCTGGCTGTTTTCGGGGTTCTGGTCGCCTCCTTTTTGGTCGTCGGCTCCTTCCGGCTTTTTATTCGAATACTTGGCGGTGACTTCCCAGACGCCGCCGCCGTGGTAAAGGGCTTTGTAGCTGTTGAAGAAAAGCCCCAGAAAGCTAGCCGGTAGTGTGCCGTCGACAAGAGCTCGCACCTCGTCGGTGTCTTCGGTGCCGAGAACGACATAGCGAAGGTTGGCGGAAGGAGAATCCGCTGACACTTCGATTTCGCCGGAATTGAATAGTTCCAGGATTGTGGCCATATCAGTCGAGCACTAAAGCCCCTCGGATTTTTTCAACGTCGTCATTGAAGTCGACGAGTTTTTTCAACTCGGCGAGTTGTTTTCTCAAAATATCCAGTTCTTCCTGGCGGTCGAGACCAGCGAAGAGCAAGCGAGCGGCCGCCGCTGAGAAGGTCCCTTCTCGTCCCGCTAGCCGGCGCTGGCGATTTTCTTCGAGCAGGCCAAGACCATCAGCTCGTTGCCTGGCGGCTCTGGCTCGCGCATCCAATTCGCCACGTTTGGCTTTGATGCCGGCGACATCTTCTGCTTTGGCTTTTGCCTCGGCGATCAAAGCGGCCAGCTGGTCTCTGGCTTCGCGCAGTTCGGGAGCCTTTTGAATATCTTCGAGACGCTGCTTTTTTTCTTCTGCTCGGCGTTGGTCCCTCTCTTTCTTTTCCCGCTTCGCCTCGTTTTGGGCGACGAGAAACTCATTAGCGATGCGGTCGATGTCTTTTTCTTTTTGTTTTTCGATCTCGCGGATGCCGTCATCAAGGTCTTTCATCGTCGCGTCGGCTGCTTCTTCCATCTCCGTCAATAGCGCTTGGATTTCGCCGCCGCCGATCGCGTCGGGAATCACGCTCGTCAGAGAGGCGGCCAGACGGACCATTTTCTTGAATAATCCGAAAATCACGGAGAGGAACTGCTTCCACGTTTTTTGCATAAACGCCACAACTTCGACCCACAAGACGCGGATGCCCGACACGATCGAGATAAATACAGATAGAAGACCGCCTTCCTGGAAGTCTTGAACGAAGCCATCCCAAGCTTTGCTCAGATCGTCGGTTGACATTCCCCAAAGCGCGACGATCCCGCCGGCGACTGCTGTGAAGGCGGGACCCAGAAGTACCAGGCTGGCGATGGCACCGCCAATCGCCAACGCGGTATTCGATTGGAGTCCATTACTCACGGTAGCCCAAATTTTTGACATGCTTCCTGACGCTTTGCGGAATCCGTCACTGACCAGGAACCAGCCTTCCGTCAAGAGGTCGATCACCGGACCGATCGCCGGCCAAAGGAAATCGACGAATTCGATCCAGGCGATGTTCAGGAACCTCACGACTTCGAGCCAGGCGACCTTGAGCGCCTGCATGGCGATCTGCCCGGCCAACTGAAGATCACCGGCGCTGATCGCGTCGATCACTCCCTGGAAACCGTCCGAAGCGATCGTTGCCAGCTCGCCGAAGAGATTTTTGAAAGCAGAGGCAATCGCTTTTCCTTGTTCGGTCAGCAGGAAAAAGGCGGTTTTCAGTCCGTCGAAAGCGACCAGGACCGCGCCGCTGACGCTGGCCAAGCTCGCCAAATAGGAGAGGACGAGACCAAGAATCGCACCGATCGCCGTGATCGCGCTCGCGAACCCTCCGAATGCGAACGACACCAGGCCGAGGAATGAGCCGAGAGCGATAAATGCAGCGCCCGCCGCAACAACAATCGCTACAACTTTGGCGATGTTCGGGAGCAGGTTCTTGTTGTTTTTTACGAGGCGAGAGATCACATTAGCGACCTCGGTCGCTGACTCTGCCCATTCGCGGAAAAGCGGCGCGACCCCTTTGCCGATTTCGATCAACACGTCCTGAGCAGCCGAAAGCAGCAGCTTGAAACTTCCTGTCAAGGTATCGAGTTTGCGCTGAGCGATACGCGACGCTGTACCAGTTGAATCGCCCAGAGCTTCGATGTTGCGACGTAGTTTGTCGAGCTGGTCGATCAAGACGGCCGCACCGGTCGCCTGGCGGGCCGGAAAAATTCGTCCGAGGATATCGAGTTGCGCGCTGCTTCCCATTCCGGCCAGGGCTCTTTGAAAGTCAGCAAAAATCGCGGCAAGCGGACGAACGTTTCCCGCCGTGTCTCTGACCTGAACGCCAAGCTGCCGCATGACGTTAGCTGCCTCTTTGCTCGGCGAGTTGAGTGCGAGAAGAATACCCCTGATTGTGGTGCCAGCCATTTCGCCCTGAATACCAACGTCCGAAAGCACCTGGATCGCGGCAGACACCTCTTCCAGCGGCACGCCGGCTTTCTTGACGAGCGGTCCGACGAATTTGAAGGCCTCGCCGAGCATTTGCAGATCGGTGTTGGCTGTAGTCATGGATTTCGCCAGCACGTCGACGACCTCGGCCAGGTCGCTGGTTTTGAGTTGCATTCCTTTCAATACTTTGAGCGTGATATCGGCAGCCGTGGCCATATCCAACTCGCCGACGGCAGCCAGGTTCAAGGTCGGTGCGGTGGCCTCGAGAATCTCTTGGGTCGACAGACCAGCGAGGGCGAATTTTTCCATCGCCTCAGCGGCTTGTGTCGCGGTGAAGACGGTTTCACGCCCCAGCTTTCTTGCTTCTTTGGTCAAGAGAGCGAAATCGCTTTCCGAAGCGCTGGTGAGGGCCTGCACGCTGGCCATGCGTTGCTCGAAATCGGCGAACGATTTAGCGGCGAAAGCGAAGGGGATGGCAGCGGTCGTACCGAAACGCAAGAGCGTTCCGCCCAGGCTCGAAACCGACTGACCAAAAGCACGCAATTTGGTCTGCGCTTTTCTCAATCCTCGGACGAGTCGGGAATCGTCGGCGAACAGTTCGACGAATGCTCGGCCGGCGCGGATCGCTCCGGCATTGGCGGCCATGATCGAGCCTCCGAAATAAAAGCTGCCTTCAAGAACGCGAATTGTTCTTCTTTAGGCAGATCGAATTTCCTTTGCTTTTTGCAATAAGGGTGGAAGTCTCTCGGCTGGAACGCCTTCTGCCCTTTTCGGCGCATCAAGCCGTTGGCGACAACGGCGCTCAGCCAGGCCGTATGGTCCCAGTCCCGCATCTGCCGTTGCTCGGCCATCAGGATCAATTGCCTGAGGGTGAAGGGGCCTGGGTGGATGCCGAGCTCGCCGGCAAGCCGCCAGATGAGCTCATCCACTTCTCGGCCAGTGAGTCCAGATCGAGCTGATCGATCTGTTTTTCCGCTTTCGTCAGAAGCAGAAGCGAGACCTCCTTTGATTTTTTCATCAGTTTCCGCAGGCTCTCTCTGGCCTGCTTGTTCGGGAAAAAATCAATGATTTCCTCGACGAAAGCCTCGGTGGCCTTTTCGAGAGCGTCGCCGGAAAAACCTCGACCAAATTCCTCGTCGTCGATCCCGGCTCTTTCGACCTGATCCTGACAAAGAGCGTAGAGGACATCGACGAGCTTCGGAATGTCCTGGACGAGGTCGTTGAGCGGCTTGCCGCCATCGTTGATCAGTTCCGGCAGATAGACGCCGGTCAAACCGCGTACGCGCTTGATCGCCGTGACGTCGATGTCGATCTGCCAGGTGCGATTTTTCCGGTCGGTAAAGGAGCGCATATCTCTGTTCCGAGATTACGGGACGATCATCCATGTCGGCGCATTGGCGCTTGGCCTGGGTTTGACGGTCACGTCGATCGTCAAGCCTTCTTCGAGCGGCTCGCCACGATTGAATTCAAAAACGTCCATTTCGGCGCGAAGCCCCTCGGAACCGCTGGTGGCAATGTTGTCCGACATAATTGCCATGTCGATGAGCGTGCCGTTCAGATAGCTGTCGCGAAGAGCGTTGTAACCGGCGTCGCCCTGCTTGTAGAGGATGTTGATGTCGACGCTCGCTTCCTTGAGAGTGCGAGCGGTCTGTCGCCAGCCGCCGGTGCCGCGCGTCGAGGCGTCGAATTCGCCACTGGAAAGGTTGAGCGTCACATCACGAACGATCGTGATTTCGCTCCACGTCGGAGACGCATACGTCGCGGTGTTGCGATAGACCTTGGCGTTCATGCCAAGTTGGAAGTCTGTTGCAGCCATGATGGGGCCTCTCTCTGTTTCGGTTCAACGCACTGAATTCGCCCAAAGGCTGGGCAGCTTCTCCAGTTCCTTTTCGAAAGCCGGTCGCATATAGGGCCGAGCCTGGATAAACACCCGCATCCTGGTGTTGTCTCGACGATTGAAGACCGTTTGATTGCCGCCGAATTCCAGAATGTGAGGGATGTCGCCTCGTTTGTTCAGTTTCGCTGGACCGATAATGACGCTTCGGCGGTCTGGCTGATAAGCGAAGAAGATGAAATTCTTCAAAAGCCCGGTATGCGAAAACGGCGGATTGCCTGGACTACTGACGCCACGTTTTCGCTTGCGGATCGAGGATCTGGCCCGGCGGCGGACGAACGCCCCGAACTTCGACAGGTTGCGGCGCGTGGCGCGATCGACCGCATCAATTACTTTTTTGCGGTCGAAAAACAGCGACTTCGCGCTGTCGACGCGAAAACCAAAATCGAGCGCCATCTGCCTTCTCTGTTTCTTACCGGCGTGTGCGATAAGTCGCCTGCACGACGCTGGTAAACTGCCGCAATTCGTCGAGATCGTCCGGCGAATACACCGGAACGATCTTGACGCTCAAGCAGGACGCCCGTCCGTCCAAAAGGACCGGATTGTCCTGCAATGTTTGGGCGATCTGTTCCGCGGTCGCGACGAGACCGTCCATCGTCTTCCTGTCGACCGTATCGCCCGATTGAGACCTCGATACCCGACGGCGAATTCCAACTTCAACCAAAACGTCTTCCCACCAGGTCGACCGATCTGCTCGATTGCGGTCGTTCTCTGTCGGTACCACGTCGACCTGTAGGATGTCGTTATCCTGCAGGCGACGATGCACGTCCCAAATCCGTTGGATCGTGCCTCCCTGGCTTTCGACCAGATTGCGGAGCTGCTCGACCACGGCATCGGCGACTTCAACGACAATCGCGGCCATCACTCCGTTCCGATCAATTTCGTGTGCACGCGAACGAGGACGTGGTGAGGATCGCTCCATCGCCATTCCGGTTCGCTGCCGAAGGTGCGGACTTCGTATAAGTAGGTTGTGTTGCCGACCGTTCGGGCAATCACGTCGCCACGTTGCGGCGGCGAAGCGATCCCGCCAGCATCGAGGTCGGCGGCAGCAATGAGGAAATCGGCGTCCGTCCGTTCGATCTGGACGCCGCCGACTTCATCGCTCAGGCGCAGCAGCGACTGGCCTACCGTCGCCTTAAGCTCGCTGATCGTGCTCGATCCCCGGCGATATTCGACGATAGTGGAAGCCGACTCTTTGAGCCGGTCATTCAGCCAGGAAGCAGCTTTTTGTAAGAGATCAGCCATCGGTCTGCAGGTCGGCTTCGTAAAGGATTTTGCGGATCGCTTCAGCCTGAATCAGCACCATGCCGCCTACACGGCGCGACCCTTCACTGATTTCGCGCAAACGCTCAGGCTCGAGAGCCCTGGCTTGGAGTTCGTCGCACGCCGCCACCACGTCGCTCGCGTGAACGAGCACGTAACGTCCATCTGGCACTTTGTCGCCACCAGCGTATTCGAGTTGGCGACGGAGCCGGCTAGTCGGCGTCTGCATTGGCCCCACGTCGCACCTCCTTAGCTGCCAGGATCGATCACGGAAACGGTGACGCTCGTTACGGCGGAATAACTCAGCTGCACATGACCGTTGCCGTCGTTGTACGTTCCCTTGGGGAACGGCCCGATAATTTTCTCCTCGCCCGCTCCCACCGTGATCTGCCGGTCAGAAACGGCCAGACCGTCGACCGTGACGGGCGTCTGGACAGTCAAGGTAATGCTCGACCCAGAAGCGTTTTTGATGTAAAGCAGCTCGCGCCCGTTGTTCACAAATTCATCGCCACCGGCATTGGCGGCGACAGGACTCAAATCGACCCCTGAACGACTGGCGACTTTCGCAGTCAAGAGCGCCATCTTTATCTCCTATCGCTGTGCAACTCGATCGCGGCGATAACGCCGATCACGGCGGTCGCGGTGGCGGCGTCATTGATCGCGATCGCAAGGCGGATATCGAGCAAATCGCCGGCGACCAGTCCGGACGGGTTGATCGTGAAGGTCCGCTTCGCCGGGTTGAGCTGGTTGATGTCAATGGCCGAGGTCGTCACCAGGTCGGAACCGACCCCGCCGGTCGTTTTGTTCACGAGATAGGCTTCAGCGTCGAGCGTCGCTGATACGTCAGCGACCGTTGTGCGCATACCGGCATAGACGACCAGGTTGATGGTTTCACCAGCTTCGTAGTCTTCGGGTAGCGCGACCTGAAAGCGACAATAGCGTGTCGTAGGCCCGGCGGCTTTCAGGTCGCCAGTTTCGATGCGAGGGGCGTCCGTTCCGAGCGTTCCGGTGACAAGACCGAGGTCGTCGGCAGCTGGCGTACCTGGCAGATTCGTGTGCAAGGCATCCCAGACGCGGCAGCGTGTGAGCGGGACATGGTCGATCCCAAGCACACGCTGCGCCAATTTGGACCGTTGTAGCGCCATCGCCTGGCTGCAGTGCCGGTCGAGGAGGACTTCTTGCTTGATCGAACCTTCTTGGATTTCTCGCGCCATAAAATCACCGCATTATTCCTGAATTCGAACGCGGAGCATATCCACCTCGAAGACGCCAGGCGTGCTATTGGCGCCTTTCTCAGCGTGGAAGATCGCTTTCAACGGTCCGCTCGCAGCGGTCAACTTAAACGTTGTGCCCGACGCGACCCTCACGCCGTTTACGTAGAACTTCACGTTCGTATGATCACGTCCATCGATCGCGATGTGGAATGGCGTGCCAGCGGTCCAGTCGATTGTCGTGTCGACTGGGGCAACGTCGGTCGTACCGTCGTCCGAATGGGCATCGATATTGGTGTCGCCGCCGTCGAGATGGATCGCTGCGAACTCGGCGATCGACTCGAAATCGCTGGCGTGCGTACCGCTAGCAACGCCGATGTCCACGTCGGCGGCAACGTTGTTCGGGGCCGTGGCGACTTCGACCATCGCTTCGAGAATCCAGTTCGAGGCGACGTCAAAAGACCGCCGGCTGAGCCAATCGACTTTCTGCGCCTCAGCTGTCGTGTCGAAGGCGAAGATCGTCATGCCGCCTCGGCTTACGACGCTCGGCGATCCGGTGGTTTGCACGGTAACAGTATCGCCGCCACCGCCACCGATCACGCCATTGATGTCGACGATGTACTCCGGCTTGACGTTCAGATTCACGACGCAGGTCGAGGCGGATGCCGCGGCATCGCCGACAGCAGACCCGATAAAGAAATCTCGGCTGCCGAATTGCGGTACTGGCGTCGCGGCGTTGGCACTGTGGTCCCACCAGAGGGGAGCGCCGTCGATGACTTCCACATTGGACGCCTTGGCGACCGTGAACTGCCCGGACGTGGCGAATTTGACGCGATCGCCTGACGATGCGGCGTTCAGCCCGCAATAGACTCCAGCCCGGCCGTCCGGCAACTGGTAGACTTCGCCGGACGCAATCGCCGCTGCTGCCGTCAGCCGCATATCGTGCCGCTCGCGTAAGATTGTGGCTTCGGCCATTGGTTATTTCTCCCTAACGTGGTTCTCTTTTTGTTTCTTGTCTGATTTTTGAGACGACACAGTCGATTCGTGCGGCTGATATTCACGAAGTAGAGCCCGCCGCAAACAGGTATCGAGTTGACCGCGTTCAAGGTCGCCATCGTCGATCACGTCGCCGGCGTGATACAGCTTGCGTTCGACGGCGACATCGCGAGTAAAGATATATTTTTTCATCTCTCCCTCTCGATTACGCGGTCGCACGGTGGAAGCCACGCCAATCCATCACTTGAGCGCCGATGTCCAAGACGACATCGAACCACATGCCGAATCGGCCTTTGTCAAGAAGGCCGCTGCGGATTTCCGGCGAACGACCCGTGCCTCGTCGATAGGCGACTTCGATCGTATGCGCCATCGCTGACGCCAAGAACCAGGTCGTCGAGCTGCCGGCGCGAACCGTGCCATCCCGAGGATCGGTGACGCCGTTCTGAAGCCGAGCGTCGGACACTGGAAGAATCCCGTCGGCTTGCAGAGCGTTCAGATTGCCGCGTTCGACATCCGTGCTTCCCGCCAGGAAAATTTGCGAGGAGTTTGTCAGCTCAAAAGCGAGGTGCCGCAAGGACGGCGGTACCAGGATATGCGTTGGCCGCAAATTGAGGTTCACGCCGTTTTCCTGAAGAATCATCATCCTCTCGACGGCTGTTCGCAGCGTCGCGGCGGCAAGCGCGGCACTCGTCGAGACGTTGCTCTGGCTTTCGGGCTGACTTGACGAGAAAAGAGCCTGCCCAGTCGCTGACAGTGTTGGGTTCGCCAGCAGGATCGAGTAGACCAGATCGGGACGCAAGCGAGCGGCCGCCAGACCGAATTCTCTCGGCAAATCCGCGAGTGCGTTCAGGCTGTCGTCGATGATGTCCTGCTCGTCGACTTGGAACTGCCTAGCATAGCGAGCGATCGAGTAGGTTTCGCCGGCATCGCTGCGGCTGGCGTGATCGGCTTCCCCGCCACGCGGCAGCAACGCCAAATCCGGGCCTTTGGCCAACCTGGCTCGAGTATTCAGTTTGAAATCCGGCACTTCTGTCTCTCTCGTCCAGCCCTGCGTCGTGTCGGGCGCTTCGCTGTAGGTCGCGAGTAATTGCAGGTTGGCCGAATTGGTGAAGATCGACGTGAGCGTTCCGCCACTGAAAGCCGCTTTGATCAGGTCATTGCGGTTATGGGGCACGTCTTTTCCGTCGAGCCGGACGCATTCACGGCAAAGGTCGATCAACGACAGATCGCTGAAGCGATGGGCCATTTCCATCGCTCGCTGTCTCTGGTCGGCGTTGATCGGTTGCCTCAGCCAGGACGGGATATTCATGGCCATAGCAGCAGAGGACTGGTAAGCCGGGTGGTCCAGCTGAAGGCCGCCACGAAGCAGCACGGCCCCGAGTAAGGCCTCAGCAGTGCAGTCGCGCTCGTGTGACCGGCTGATAATCGCCGGCGACGCCGGTCTGGACCGTCGCAGGATTTCCAATTCCACGCGATTCGTGTCCCAACCCTCGCGAATCGCCACCGCGTCGAGCGGTTCGCCGTTGTATTGCGGATAGCCGTTTGTCGCGCACAGGGATCGAATCTGATGAACGCGCTCGGTCTCAGCCGCCAATTCCTCGCGGAATTTTTTCAGCCGGTCGGCTTCCTGTTCCTTGGTTTCCCGTCCGCCGCTGGCGCTCGACAGCTCGAAGACCTCGAGTAGGCTTGCTTGCTGCTTTGGCGTCAATGCGTCGGCGTCGAAGCCTTTCTCCGCTAACCAGGTATCAAAGGTCATTGGTGCCTCTCCTCTTCTTGTCGGAGTTCTCTGATTTGTCGATCGTGACAGGCGCGATAGCTGTTCGATCGTTGCGTCCATCGACTGAATCCCGTCGATCAGGCGCAAGCGTGTGGCCTCTTCAGCCGGGAAGACTTCTCCCGTGCGAACCTCTTGGAGTTGTGTTGCGGTCAGCTGGCGGCCTCGGCGAACGGCACTGTCGAACGTTTTTTGCGTTTCGTCGACTAGCTTCTGGAAATAGCGTTCTTGTTCCTCGGTCACTTCTGTTCCAGGGAAGCCCGCACCTTTCAGGCGCCCGGTGGCGAAAACCAGCGCTCGGATGCCTTCTTTTTCCGCCGCCTGGCTGACGTCGTAGATTCCAAGCAGCGTGCCGATGCTGCCGACAAGCGCCGTCGGCGAATTGGCAAAAACCTTGTCGGCCTGGCTGGCGATCCAGTAGGCCGCCGAGGCGCCGAGGTCTTCGATCTGGGCGAAGACGGGTTTCTTCTTCGCTGCGGCTTGCACCTCTTTCGCCAGGTCGTCGGTTCCGGCCACGGTGCCGCCAGGCGAGTCGATCGCCAAAAGAATTGCGGACACGTCAGGATCGTTCGCGGCTTTTCGGATATCTCGACGAAGCTGGACGCTCGACGATCCTGAAGTAAAAGACGGGACCGATTTCATCAGCGTGCCAGTGATCAGGACGACGGCGACGTTTTTGCCTCCGCCCACCGAAATTTTTTCCAGAGCGGAGATCGGTTTGGGCGATTGCTGGTGGAAATGCGCGTCGTCGAGTTCGTTCACCAGCCGCCAGAGCCAAGCCCCGGCTCGTTGCTCGATCGCCCACAAGCCGACGTAATCGCTGAGCCGGCGAAAATAAGGGACGTGCAAAAGCAGCTTATCCGGCACGATTCGCCTCCTCTGTGTCCAGGGCAGAAGTATCCGAAATCGGCTCAGCCGGAGTCAAACCAAGCTCGCGCATCCGCTGGATTTCCCTGGCTCTCTGCTCCAGTACCTCTTCCCAGTCCAGCCCCTCAGCAGCAAGCAGCTCGGCGAGCGTGGTGGTATGGTTGGCCAGCGCCTCCGTGTTTCCTTTGGCCTCTTTGATCGGGTCGATCGTCGCGAATCCGGGCCAGTACCACGAATGCGGGAGGTTGCCGATCGATACACCTCTGGGCAGTAGACCGGGGATATTCGCCGCCTCGTCCAGCCACGCTCGGAAGATCGGCTCCAGCACGCGGCACCGGCAATGATCTCGCTCCACGTTCAAAAGACTGCGATAAAGCAAGTGGTCGAGCCGCGCAGACGAGTAGTTGTAGCTCGATGAATCGCCGGATACCACGTTGAACGTAGTTCCGAGGCAGCGACCGATTTCCCGCAACAGATGGTTTTTGAAATCTCCGTATGTGGTTGCCGGCTGTTCCGGCCTCATTTGCGACGCCTTCATGCCAGCCGGCAGCGTCGTCATCATGCCCCGTTCGAGTTCGAGTTTGTCGAACGGCTCTGGCTCTTCGGTTTCGTCGTCCGGATTGGCCGTCGATTCGAGCAGAATCGCGCCCATCTCAGCGACCGCTTCAGCCGCGCTTAAAACCGCCAGCGTGTAGCGCCTCAGTTGGGCGAAGAGCGGCAACGCCGGCGTGATTTCAGGAATTCCCCGACTTTGGCCGGGACGGTCCACGCGATACCAGTGCAAGACCGATCTGGCTGGAACGCGGTCGTAGTCGTTCGTGAAGAAAAAGGCGTCGCCAGGGTGGACCCTGAGAATGTGATATTCGACTGGGTTGCCTGCACTGTCGAAGACGATTCCATCGACCCAGTAAAACCCATCCGGAGGCTTGAAGAGAGGGTCTGGCGTTGTCAATCGGTCCGTTTCAAACGGTTGGACGTCGAGTTTGACGCTCGTCGGCAGAGCGTCGTTTGTGACCAGCAGGGCCAGGCCCTCGCCGTCGCGGGTTTTCGCCAATTTGAGCGTGCGCAATTTTTCCGCCAGGCGCACGGCTTCGGCCCACTCCCAGAAGGCGGTCTCAATTTGCCTGCGGGCGTTGGCATCGTCGATCTGGACCTGCAAAGTCGGACCGACGCCAACAAGGTCGTTGGCCAGCGACGTGAGGATGCCATTGCAATAGGAATTGTTCGCGAATTCGTATCTGGCTCTTTCTCGCAGCGTTTTGCGAACGCTTGGAGAATTCGCCCCGTCCGCTGAAAGATTATCCGCGTTTAGCCAGTGTCGGCGGTTGTCTTCGCGGTCCTCAGCCGCGTCGTAGCGGGAGCGCAGGCGAAAACCGCCGGTTTTTTTCGCCGCCGGCTTGCCGCGAAACAGTCTTTTCAGCCACGCGAACAATTACGCCTCCGGCGGAGAAAGACGAGTGAACCGCAAACCGCGATGCTTTTTCTTGATCGCGTCTTTGCTCTTCAGGTGCTGCTCGGCGGCGATCTGATCGGGCAAAGAGTGCTGCTCAACCGTCAGACCGTCCGCTGTGACTTGCTTCGGTCCCTGAGCGTTGGTCTCGATTTCGCTGGAAAGGTCGGCCATCGTTCCTGTTCCTTTGGAGTTTTGTGATCTGAGTGTGGACGATCGGCTTATCCGAAGTCAAAAAACGAGACCGATGGAACGGTTGAACTGTTTCGATACCGTTTCGGCACCAAAACAAGAGGAGGAAGGCGTGCGCGTCATATCGTCACCCGCACCCGATTTGCGTTCTTGGATTGCTCTGCGTCTATTCTGGTAGATCGAGGCTATAGGCGAGGGTTTCCGCCCTTCGCTCGCTGCACCTCACTCCATTTGACACGTCGGCGAGTCTTGACTGGTTCTTCTGAACCAGGAGCGCGGCTGCCAAGGATCGACGCTGCGGCAGCCGATCCGACCAGACAATCCCACCAATGATTATCGAATTTCTCCGGCCGAATTTTCCATTCGTCAACGATTCTCCCACGCCCTTCCGTGCGCACCCTGAATTCAGAACAGCAGTGATCGGCAAAAAGCCGATGGTCTTCACCGGGTTTTCCGAACAGAGTGAGTGCCCCTTTATCGTTCATAGGCATCGAGAGACGATCAGCCACGAACGTCTTCCAGTAGTTTGTGTCGATCAAGCAATAGCGTTTGGCCCGTTTTCCAGATGCTGAAGAAATAAGCCAATGATGCCCCAGTTGCTCCCCCGGTTTTTTCTGGTATTCGCTCCAGGGCTTCGACGCCGCGCCAACATAACGGCCATGGGCGGGCATCACAATCGCCGCATACGGCGTTCTTCTGGACCACGTATAGATCACCTCCGTCGACGCACCCCAGTTGGCATCGATCAAGCAGCGCTCGATCCGCAGCGCCGTTTGGTCTTCGCGCAGCCACTCGACTCCGAGCAGCCTGTCGGCTAGCTGGTCCAGACCAAAATAGATCGATCCTTCCAAACTTGAGCCAGAAGCGGCGCGAGACAGGGTTTTTTGAAGGTCGTTAAGAGTGAAATAACGCCTCTGTTGGTCGGGGTATGTGCCGTAGTCGATCACCGCGCCAGTGAAATCCTCCGACCAGGCCGCCACGACGTAGAAAAGAGCCTTTTGCTGCACGTCAACGTAACAGGTCAATCGCGAGGCGTTGAGAGGCACGGTTCGGCGTGGCAAGCCGTTGACTCGGGCGGCTATCTGCTCGGCCTTCAGCTGGCCCGCTTCGGCTTCTTCGGCGAGCGGCTCGTTTTGATACTCGGCAGCGAAGGCGTATTTGTCCGTGAGGTAGAGATTCATCGCGTGCTGAATCGCGCTGAGTTCGTCCGGCTGTTTTCTCTCCGGCCAGGCAACCACAGCGCCAAAATCCATTTCTGAGCGGTTCGCAGCGTAGAATCTTGTCGCCTCTCGTCCATCGCCACCATTGCGAAGCTCGTGATTACGGATTTCTGCGTATTCGAGCCAAAGTTGCTCATTTTTCGGAAAGGCGTAAAGCAGCTTCATGCGCTCGCCCTGCCATTCGGGGTGGATTTCCCGGTCGAGTATTCGATCAGCGAGATCGCCTGGGCGAACGACAGTGCAGGGGCAGACTGCTGCGATTTTTTCTCCAGGCCCAGCAAGGCCAAGGATCGCACCAGCAATGACTTTTTCGCGTTGCTCTATCTGAGACAAGCTGCGGGCCGACTTATCGGTCTGCGGATCGTCGATAATGACCAACGAAGGACGCACGTTGCGACCGTCTGGTCGCGCGAATTTCATGCCGCGAATTCGCCCCGTGATCCCAGCGACACGAAGGATGCAGCCGGACGCCTTTGAGTGTGAGATCGTGGGTAGAACGATCTCATCACGTTTCCAAATGATTTGGGTTCGCCTGCCTTTATAGAGTTGGCCTCGGCAGCGGTTCCCTATTCCTTCTAACCGCTGAATTGGGACGCACACCTCTGGCCAGTCTTCCGCGAGCAGCTCATTCGTCTCAACTTCCGATTGGATCGAAGCCATCATTTCGAGCGCGTGCGCTTTGCTGGCACCAATCAAAGCCACGAATTCACGGTGACCGCAAAAGGTGGCCCAAATACAAGCGACCTCGCACAAAGTGGTTTTTCCCGACCCGCGAGGCATCGCCAGGGCAAAAAGACCGCCATGCAACACCGCGTGCTCAAGCCGGTCGATCACCCTCAAATGGTCCGAAGACCAGGCGAGACGGAAACGATGAGGGAAATACGATTCACAGAAACGAAGCAGAGAGTCGGTCGCTTTCCGCCGCCTGGTAGGGTTCGCAGGCTCTGGTATTTCGCCAATGTCTCGGCCTTGGAGCGATTGTTGCCGTTGCGCTTCAGCGGCTCGCCGACGATGGCGGTCGTAACTATGGCGGTCGTACGCTGTCTGAGACATAATCAATAACTATCAAAGCCGAATACCCGAAAGAAAGTGGGCCCGGGCCCGGGCAAGGCTCGTATCGGTCGTCGCCCAGCCCGCAAACCAACGGGTCGTGCACCGGCGGGCTTGATTTTTCGGGATGGTTGAGATAAGATTTCATGGAACTCATCTTTGTTTGAGCCGGCTGGGCGCGCCGGCTCTTTTTTGTGCCTCTTCCTTGTTGGGACCTAATCGACGACGGGCTGCTGCTGGCTCTCTTTCCGCAGCCATTCGCGTAATGCTTCGACGGGATACAAGACCGCCCGTCGTTCGCCATCGCCAAGACGGATGTGCGGAATTTTGTTGTTCTTCGTGAGCGTGAAAAGGGTTCGGGTCGAGATGCCGAGCATCACGGCGGCTTCGCGGCTTCGGACTGCCAGACGTTCGTTGGCGGCGTGCATTGTTGCTACCCTCGATTAGAACAGGTGAAGACTTAACTAACGCGAAGTGTAGCAGACGTGAATAACACCAGAATAACGTTACAATAACAAATTTATTATTTGGCGTTATTCTGGCGTTATTTTGGCAGGTTCGGCGCGTAGACGAGGGTTTCCGCCTCGCACGACGCCAATGCGACGGCGAGCGAAAGCGCAAAAAGACCGGCGGAGGTGTTCGCAGCACCGCCGCCGGCAGCAGGCTTCCTACCATCAGGTCCAAAAGGGAGCCTTGGTGCAGGCGAGGTCTATTGTGGCAGATTGAGCCGGTAGGTCAAGTCTTTACCTTTACCCGTAGACGTGATCGGGTCTTGTTTAATCCCTTGGCGTCGCATCGCTTTTTGCAATGCCTTGCGTAGTTGGGTGACGGCATTCAGAACAACTTGCCTTGGGTTGTCGGCGGTGTCATCCGGCCAGCATTTCTCGTAGATGGTATCGGCTTTAGCTTCGCGTCGTTGGGACGCGAGCAACACGTTCAGCACGGCCAGGGGTTTGCCGGTCAACGAATAGTGCCGGCCGTTCAGGATAAATCCGCTTGGCGTCGCTTCGATGGGCCTCTTGGCGTCCTCGGCGGTGGGTTTTCGGCTTTCCTGTTCGGCTTGCAGCTGCGCCTGCTGCTGCTGGCGGCGCAGGTAGCCCTGGATGATTGGAAATACATCAGCGTATTTCCATTTGCCGTCAAATATCCGATTTGGATCGAGTCCTGCACACACCGCCAATTCGATTACGTCATCCATGTCGTGTGGGAATTTTGTCCCGTACGTTCTCTCCCACTCTTTCTGCCAGGCTGCGTAATGTTCGGCGAAGCCTTTCACGAGAAGCAGTTTCTCGGAAATCTTTTCTTTGTTTTTGGCCGAAAGATGAAAATTGAGACGGCGTTTTTTAGACTTGCTTTCCGATGGTTGGCTGGTAGAATGGCGTTTAGGCATACTCACCTTCACTGAGTGAGAACTCACTTTGAATTGGGCCGGTGGCACCCGGCCCTTTTTTTTGGCCGTCAAGACATGCCGCCCACAGCAGCAGTGCCGGTTCGCGA
The DNA here is from genome assembly GCA_026004675.1 of Gemmatales bacterium. Classification (GTDB taxonomy): domain Bacteria; phylum Planctomycetota; class Planctomycetia; order Gemmatales; family Gemmataceae; genus BPJP01. The sequence goes on along the minus strand of BPJP01000006.1, from coordinate 159,152 downwards.
CACCGGCACGAGCAAGCCTACCATGTTCGCATGGGAAATTTCAATAGGTCGCGGAGGAAAGACCACGAATGCGAAAACCGCAGGCCGGGCAGATTCGCCGCCGCAGGATCGCATCGCGGCTGTGAGTCGTGCGCAAAACTCGCATCGGCTTATCGCACGTCGGGCATTGGAACGCCATGTTTTTCGATCTCCGTTACGTCGGTCATGTTTAGCCGTTTTCGCCGCAGGATCGCCAACCGGCGCGGCTCCCAATCCCCTCTCCCGAAAGAAAGTCTGCTCACTTTCGCGACTGTTCCCGCGGCGGTCTCGCGTTCGCTGGTGCTGGGAAGGACCCAGAGCTATCCCTTTGGGACGAAATCTCCCGCATGTCAACGCACCGCAGCCGAAACGCACGCAGGGCTTATCCATGATGCCCCTTGCGAAACCCGTTGATTGCGGGCGTCGTCGTCGAAAATCGAAACGTCGGCCGGTCGAAGCGCAGCGTCGTTTCGCCGCGCGGGCCGTTGCGATTTTTGGCAATGATTACGTCGAGTTCGTCAGGCCGATCTTGTGGAGCGTCGAGCAGCAGCACTACGTCGGCATCGGCTTCAAGCGCCCCGCTCTCGCGTAGGTCTGACAATCTCGGCTTCGGATGGCTTTCGCTTTGACGGTTGAGTTGAGCTGCCGCCACAACCGGTATCCGCAACTCGCGAGCCAGGCATTTGAGCCGACGGCTCATCGCGGCCAGTTGTTCGTGCCGGGGCGGCCGGCGATTCTCCGGTTCGATGAGCTGCAAGTAGTCAACGAATATCGCCCGGACGCCGTGCCGCATCGACAGGTAGCGGGCGTTCGCCGCGATTCTCAAAACCGTCTGGCCGGCCGCGTCATCAAGCCAAATACCGCTTCTGTCGATTAGTGCCATTGACCGGCACAGTTTTTCCACTTCATCGCCTTGCAGCCGTCCCCGCCGCAGTCGATGGCCATTGATGCCGCTCTGAGACGCCAGCAGTCGGTCGGCGATTTCTTCTGCCGATTGTTCCAGGCTCGCAAAAAAAAACAGGCAGCCCCTCGGCAACCGAAACGTGCCGCATGATCGCCAGTAGCAGAGCGGTCTTGCCGCAGCTCGGCCGCGCACCGATGATGACGAGTTCGCCAGACCGCATCACGTCGAATTCATCGAGCGCCGGCAGCCCCGTCGGCAGACTCTCCGGCGTCTGGCCAGTTGCACGTCGGTCTATCGCATCGGCAGCCATCGCCATCAACCGGCGGGCGTCGATCAGACTTCCTTGCGTCGCGTTGCCAGCCAGGTCCTCCAGCTTGCGGATTGCATCGCTCAGCAGCCGGTCGGCCGAGTCGTTGGGTTTCTCGCATGTCGATGCAATCTCAGCCGCGACGTAGCTGAGCTGCCGGACGATTGCCGCTTCTCGAACGGTCTGGGCATAGTGCTCGGCGTTCGCGGCCGTCGGCGCGGCATCCCAGAGCTGTCCGAGCAAACCGTAGCCGCCGATGTGCTCGATGTCGCCGGCCGCGTACAACTTGTTTGCCAGGGTTTCCAAGTCAATCGGCTTGCCGTCTTGAAAGAGCGCCACGACAGTCCGGAAAACCCGTTGGTGTGCGTCGCACCGAAAATGCGAATCTCGCACGATCTGAAGAACGCGGCCGATGACGGTGTTATCCCGGATCATCGATCCGAGCACCGCACGTTCCGCCGCGTCGCTGCGTGCATAGCGTTTCATACGCCGATCCTCTGCCTCTGCTGTCGCAACTCGGCCAACTTGGCCAGGACGATTGGCCGATCCCTCTCGGCCGCAAGTCGCTCTTGCTCGAAAGCCTGCTGCTGCTCTGCCTGCCGCCGTAGCCGGTCTTCGTCGGCGTCTCGCGGCGGTCCTGCCGGCTGCGGACGATGCCAGCGGCCGTTGCAGGTGAAGCCCCATTTGGCCGGGTCATCGAGGATGGTGCGTACCATGCCGGCGGGGTTTCGCACGTTCGGTTTCGCCATCACGAATTCGACAGCTTCGGTGATAAGGTCGGGTGGGTATCGCTCGGAGAGATTGGCTGACAGTCCGAGTTCTTGCAGCTTCCGTTCTGCTTTCGATTTTTTTTTCGGCAGCAGCAGCGCTTGCTGCTTGTTGGGTATCTTCTTGGGTACCTTCTATAGGGAAGTGCAGATTTTGCACTTCAGAGGTGCAAGAATTGCCCTTCACTCGATGGCCCAACGAAACTTCCTCTGTCCATAAATAGGCTGCCATTGGCGTTCTTTCCCGTCTCGATGAGATTTTTTCGCCCAATCATAATGGGGTTTCACGTGGCCTACGATCTTCCAGCCAGCGCCTCTAAGTGACGCTCCGCTTTCTGTGGCCAGAGTGTAGGTGATCAAACGTTGGCCGCCCATCGCTTGCCATATGCGCCAGCAACGGGCGTATAAAAATGAAATTGGTGCCTTTTGGCGCACCTGGTTTGACACAGACGCGCAACACCTCAGCGGTGTAGCCGTCCATCAAAGTGGCGGACAAAGGATTGCCGACGATGGCGACGCCAACAAGTCCGTCGCCGTCGCTTGCGCCAATCGCGAATTTTCCGCCGTTGCGGACCGTTCTTCCGCAGTGGCGGTGGAAGTTCGCAACGAAGTCATTGGCTTCGCGCAACGAAATCGGCACCACAAATAGTTTTCCCATCGTAACAATCCTTATTTCAGAATTCGCCTCAAAAGATCGAAAATACTTCCGTCTTTCAGTTGGACCGGCGTGCACCGCACGACACGCCAGCCCAGGATCGCCGCTTCGTTGTACTTCTCAATATCTTTGACGAAGCCTTTCCCCCGCACGTGTCGGCCTCGAACCCAGGCCCCACCTTCGACTTCCAGGGCCACCTTGTGATCGGGCCAGGCGTAATCGAATCGCCAACGTCGCGTCGGATGGAATCGATATTCTTCGACGCACGGCGGCAATCCGTAATGGGCCAACACTTTATTCAAACAACGTTCTCCCGTTTTTCGCTTCGGACGCCTTCGGATTTACCCACACTGAACTGGAGATCGAAGTCTTCTCACTTCTTCACAAACCGCGGTCCCCAATACCTTCCCTGTTTGGTCAACTCCCGAACTTCCTCGTTTAGCTTTTTGAGACGCTCCATCTCAGCAGGATTCAATGAGTGCCGGTAGTGGTTCGGGCACCACGTTTCTACCCAGCAATCCTCACATTTGCTGCCATAGGTGTTGTTTGGTATGGGTTGACCGCATCGGTCGCACGTTGCAATATTTGGGTCTACCGATGGTATCACCACATCGTGCGCCATCACAGCCGCCACATGGCCTTCCGTAGATCGCTTCCGCTTTTGTCTGTAGCGAGCTTTGTAGTACGACCGAAGGCATTCGCGGCCACCAACTCCGCCATTTCCTCTTGCCGCGAAGCAGGTAGCTTTGGAAATGGTTGAGGTGGTATTCCTCACCGCAATGGCTGCACCGTTTGCGGAACTTCTGGCACCACTGGCAGATGCCATCTCTGTCCAGCGTGTGGCGATGTTCGCCGCATTTATGGCAAATCATTTGGGGTCGCCCTCGACGATAATTTCTCGGTCGTCTCGGATAGGTCGAGCGCTTTGACGAGCTTTCGGCGACCTTCCACAAACCGATTCCATTCCTCGCGCCAGTTCGGAAAACGAGCCTCGTAGGCAGTCAAACTCATCGGCACCTGTATACCAGAGTCACCTCCTCGGTAGCTTTCAAGCCGTTGGATTCCCCGAAGGCAGTGACATGTGACCGCCGCACTCCAAAACGGTGGTTGCCACACGCCATCGACGTAGGCCTTTGGGTGCGGCACTGTGACCCAGCCGCAGCTGTCGCAGTCGGGGCACGTCCAGAAGACTTCCTTCGCTGAAAGGTCTTCATTGACAACGCCCTGGTTGCGTCGGCGCTGCCGAATGATGCGGTTGATCTCGGCCAGGTGCTCAGCTCGCGTGCGAGGTGGCGTTGATGAACGGGCGATCTCGTTCGTCGCTGCCTCCAGTTCTTCGAGCGAATACCCGTTCGCCTCAAAGACGGCTTCCCAAGCGGCGAACATGGCTGTGTCTTCGGCGAACGTCAGGCCAAAGATTAGCAGCATGGCGTTCGGCCCAATCTGCGTAGGTCGTCACTTGCGTCCCCTTTTCGCTCTTTCCTCAGCGAGCCGGTCAGCGAAACTCTTTTGGTCGTTTGACGCTTTTTTTCGCCTTCTCGATTCGCTTTTTGAGCTGCCAAAACGTCTCGCTTCGATCTCGATTTTCCGAAATCGCCGCGAAAATCTCAGCCAAATCGCAAAAACCAGACGCCACCCACTCTCGAAACTCTTGCGCAATCTGCACTTCGTTTCTCTGCGAAGGCACTGCTCCCCTGTATTCCCAGGCAAAAAGCTGAGCTGCGCCTTCTGGCGAACGAGGTACTTTCTCTTCTTCCACGGTTTCTGTTTTTTCTTCTTCTTCCACAGAAGAGGAGAGAACAGAAGAGGAGAGTACAGTACAGGTGTCCCACTTTTGTCCCAAATTTGTCCCATTTTTTTTGGGACATTTTTGGGACATACTCTGAGTATCAGCATCGTCTCTTGGTCGCCGCCGATACTCTCTTTTCCTGGCGGACTCGGTGAGGCGTTTTTTTGGCCGTGGACCCCATGTATCGGTTGAAATTGGGGAATTCCACACCACCGTTTCGGAATCGGAGCCAACCTACGGCTTCTACGGCGGACCAAAACTCGGCGCTGGTGTCGGGTATGATAAGGGTGAGGTCGGCGGGCTCTTTGACGGCCGGGATAAACCCGTCGGTCGATTCAGAGTCGGCCCAACTCCACGCTTCCATCATAACGGACGCAACCCAGCGGCGGTCTCGGCCGACCGCAGCAGCGATAGCGATGACCTCCCTACGAACGGTCAACCCCTTTATCCAAGGAATCCAGTCCCCGGCCATTTCCTCGTCCTTAAAAGTGGGGAGACTCCGAGTCTCCCCGGGAAGACGGTTCCATCCCGACAACTAGGATGGACTGCTGGCGGCGGGAGTCGAACCCACCGGCAAACCATTCCAGCTCTTCAAATATCTCTCCCTCGTGTAGCGGCACAGAGCAGGCCACACCTCAGGAGGCCACATGTTGTGGATGAATTGCAACTCAGACACCAACGCCCACTCGGTTTCATCGAGAGGACGACCCACCGACTGCTCGACCACACTCCGAACACGAGCCAGCGGTGCCGACTCTAAAGACTCGTCGTAAAGATCGTCCGAAATCAAAACCCCGATAGGCGACTTCAAGACGCCATGACGGTATCGGGCGAACCCGAAATAGTCCTGGCAGGGTTTGTTTTGGGCGAATAGCCAGCACGTAATATTTAGATAGATCTCCTCGGCTGTCACGATGGCACCTCCTTGGTGTCGATTGGTTCCTCTTTCCAGTTCAGCTTTACACGACCAATTGGCGGCTCTTTGACGACCGTCTCATGCTCTCTGTGGTTGCTCTGATATTCCAACGCCAGGGCCTGGGCCGCTTCGGTGTCGTCGATGACGCACCAGCCGCGCGACACCGCGTAGTGCATTGCGGTCTTGATGGCCATCTCGACCGGCCAATTCTGCCAAGGGGAGAAGTCGCTTTTATCGGCAAGACTGTGTTTTCGCCGCTGTTCAATCAATTTCTTGGGAACCCAACCGCGGTGGATTACGTTGTTGGTGCGTAGGTCCTTGCAGATTACCACAACCCCCCTCAGCTCGTCCCAGGTTGTGGGTGGGTTGTCAACGTCCGAGTTCAGGATCGTCGCTTGCCCGTCGTGGTCTATCGCCACGGAATCATTCTGGTGGATCGGCACCGCCACCATCGTTGTGCCGCAGCGACGGGCTAAGGCGTTGATTCCTCTGTGGGATAGTTCGTATTGCAGCTGTGGCGGGTCGCCCTTCCGTGGCCTGCGTGGAAACACGTAGGCCAATGCTGTGGACCCAACCCCTGGCATGATCCCGGTAAGCGCCGCTTTCGCAACGCACACCGCCACAGACTGAGGCGTGCATTCGTAGAAGTCGGCTGGGTTCTTAGCCGCGGGCGGCGCTGGCCGAAATCGCAGTCGCGACGCGACCGACGGCCTCGTTCGCTCTGTCTTCTCCCACCCATTCCCGAAGCAGAGCGGCAGCAATCTGTTGCGTTTGCTCTCGAAATTTTTTCGGAACAGAATCAGTCGCCTTTTTTGGCAAGTTGTTTTCGGCCATCCTTTTCCACCTTTCGTTTGATGTCCAAAACGTCATAAACAGTCTCGCGTAGAGCGCCAGCCTCGCCGAGTTGTGCGATCAGCTTTTCGGCCGCCTGCATCTTGGCCCCACGCGGAGCTTTCGCTTTGACGGCTTTTTCGACTTCCGTCTTGCTAACCTTGACACACTCAGACAAATCGCCGACGGCTTGGCGAAGAATTTCTTCACCCAGGCCGAAGTCGATCTCTGTTTTGGTTCTCTGGCTGAGCACCAACTCGCGACCATCGTCTGTTTCCAGGCGACCGCCAGCTGCCGCCACCTCGGCCCGCACCGCCTCCCGCGCCATTTGACAAGCCGATTCGACCAGCTTTGCACGGTCGAGAACCTCCGCCAAAATCCTTCCTCGCTTCTGCGGGTCTTCAGGAAGACTTGGAATACCCTCGGTGAGCGATGCGATCGAGAACTGAACGAGCCGACTGTGAGCCGGGCAAACCGTCGCACGAGGACAATAACAACACTGGCGGCCAGGGTTGTAGGCAGCGAACTTGATCTCTTTTTTTAATTCGGTCCACCATTGGAGAAGATCGGCTGTGTCCCAGCGCCAACCCTCGACGATTCCCTGTCTTGAGTGAAGCGCACAGGCATAAACCGCGTCCACCTCGAACCGATGGACGGCGAGAAAAGCATAACCTCTTAGTTGCTGCTCCGCCGACGTGTCGAGACGTCCGGTTTTCAGGTCCAACAGACGAACTTCGTTGCCACACAACGAGTAGATATCCGGGTGACCAGTGAGTTCGACACCAGCTGGTTTGTCCACAAACCGCCAGGGGTCATCGTTCAGATCGACGGTCTTCGGCGAGGGGAAAAATTCAGCCATCTCCTCCCAGCGACGCCAAGACAAATAGACCAGGCGAGATAATTCCTCGATCTCAACGCCATATCGGTCAGCGGCGTCAGCCAGGTCGTCCGGGCCTCTTTGTCCAATAATCCGTTTGACGACGACATCATGCACCGCTGAGCCTAGGTCGGCAGCATCGCCGCCGCTCTTAAAAGGCAGAGTCGTTGGCTGTGCCGCGGCCGGGCATGTCGCGTATAAAGGCAAAGAGCTACAGCGAAGAATCATTTCCTGCTTCCTTTCAACTCTTCACGGACGATGGGCACGTCCTTCGGCGCGATAATGCCGATCCGCACCTTGTTGCCGCGGATTTCGACGACCTCGATCTTGATGTGGTTGTTGATGACTATGCGCTCCTTCTGTTTCCTGCTCAGTACCAGCATGGCGAATCCTTTCTAAAAAACGTTCCGATTAAAAGAACTTTTGTTGCCGGTCGAAAAACTTCGTAAGCCAGTCATCGACGCGGCGTTCCAGGTCTTTGGCGAATCGAAGTTTCTTTGACGATTTCTCGAGGAAATATTCCTTCTGCGCAGTTCTCATCTGCTGGACCAGTCGAGCGAACTCATCCAGCCTGTTATCCGGCTTCCCGTTTATTTGACTCTCCACGAACGAATAACGGCGAGTTCTTCGCTTCCAAAACCGCTTTGGCAAAACACTGCAAACGGTGCGTCAGCAATCCATGCCGTTCCATGGTTTCGAGAAATTCCTCGACATCGTGCTTTCGCAGCCGATACATCGTCCGTCCCAACTCGTCCTTTCTCGGTTGACCGTTACTGTCGGTAGCAACCTGGCAATGGCACAACTCATGGTCCACTATATAACGCTTTACGGCGTCATCCGTGATCTCTTCCCAAACTTCGTAATTCAACAGAATCACAAAATCGTAGCCGTGAAGCGATCGATCGAGGTCGCTCCCTTTTTTCGTCTGGCCGAGTTTCAAATAGCCGTCTTGGTCCGGAGACCAGCCATAACGAAAGGCCAAAGCAATTTTCGCTTCGGCAAGGTGGACGTGATAAGCGTCCACCAACTCCCTTAGAATCGCGTATGTTTCGTGATCTTCGGGAATTTTTTTTACCGTGACGGGTTTGGCTTTTTTCATCATCGGCTCCTTGCTTTGATCGCACGCTTTTCCTCAAGCCATGCCTGGATCGTGCCTGATGCGCTGTGCCAGCCTTCTACTGGGAAAGACGCGACGACTTCGAATTTGAATAGTTGATAAAGCGCGAGAGCTTCTTCCTCAGTCGTTTCTTCGAGGAGAAGAGCCAGAGCTAGCTGGTCCGCTCCAGGGCCACACGAACCCCAGCAAAAACCAGCCGGAGAATGGCAGCGATGTCGCAAAGACTTTGTCGGGCTGAGTGGCCAGCCGTTTTTAAAGACCCGGATTCCTTGGTAACTCCGCTGCCCTCGATACGTATTTCTCTTCGTTGCCATCTCAGAATCCTGAGGCTACATTGAAGAAGACAAAAAAAGACCGGCGGAGGTGCTGCCAGCGCCGCCGCCGGTAGCAGGCTTCCTACCTTACGAGCCGAAAGGGAGCCTGCACCATGACCGCCATCCAAAAATTTGTCTCGTCGTCCCGTGACACCACGGTGCGGCGACAAATCGTCAGCGACCCGACCAACGCTGAGGTCGTGTCGGTCTACCTTGCCCACCTTGAGCGCCGGCTCAAAGCGGGCGATGTGAGCGCAATACACTTCAAAGCGTGTAAACGCGATTTGAACACTTTTCTTCAATTTCAACCAGCGGATTGCAAGGTTGCAATCGCCGAGTTGACAATCTCCGAATCGCGTAATGCAGATTTGGAGGATTTTTTTGCTTTCTAAGCCCTGGTCCAACGCCTACCGCCGTCGGCTTCGATCGGAGATTGTGACGTGCTTCACCTGGGCAGCACGAGAGGGCGGCTTGATCGAAAAAAGCCCTTATTACCGCAGCCGGGCGTTGAAGCTCCCCGTCGTCCCACGGCGAGCCGCAACGCTGCGCGAATACGTCCTGCTCATGCGCTTCGGCTCGCGCCCCCTCAAACTCGCCTTGATGCTGCTTGCCCGCTCGGCGCGAACATGCGAAATGCGCGCGGTTCGCTGGCGAGATGTGGATTGGGAAAACCGAGTCATCGAGCTGAGACAGCACAAGACGAGCCGATCGACCGGCAAGAGCCGGCTGATCGGTCTCGATCCGGTGATGTATCGCCTCCTTCGCCGGCGCTGGGAACGGCGAAAGAGCGACGATGAACACATTTTTACGAACAGCCGAGGCGAACCGTGGACGGCCGATTCGTTCTCTCGAAACCTCCGACGAACGGCGAAACGCCTGGGCCTGCGTGTAACTGGTTACATGTTTCGGCACCTCTGGGCCTCGCTGGCCGAGACGCGCGGCTTGAGCGACCGAGAGATCGCGACGGGTCTTGGTCACACGAACACCAGTCTTGTCCACTATTACTCGAAAGCGAGGTGCGAAAAGCGGCACGTCCGCCGCATCGCCGAGAAGGTTTTTGCCAAGCGATTTGGCTAAGGACTGAAAATCCTTAGGTCGCCGGTTCGACCCCGGCCCTGTCCAATCCGTTACGCTTGTACAATAGACCTTCCTGGGCCCTGATCTAAACGTCCAGCGAACTCGTTGCCGACTGGTGGGAGTTCCCCGAATCCTACTATCGCTACCGCCAATCCCTTTGTTCGTCTCTTGAGCCTGACTTTTCATTTGTCCTAAAAGCCGATCCAACAGCAAGAAACGTCGATATGATCCATTCTTGCGATGGTTGCCAATTTGCGGGAACTTTCGCCCGCGTTGAACCGTCTAAACGGGCAACTTCTCGTCACGAACGGCCGAATGGATCGTTATGCGAAACCGAATCTTTGCATTTGAAAGACGGGCCTATCCGCGTTTCAAAACCGCACTGCGCGTTTTTGTCAACGATCCGACCGATGCCCTTGAACAGCCTTATCCGGCATGGATCATCGACCGATCGAACGGCGGCATTTGTTTGGAAGTTGAAAATCAGGAAATTGAAGACGGCACGGTTTTGGATTTGCAGATGGCTTCGCTCCCGGAAGACGCAGCCGGCATCAAGGTGTGCGTCCGCAACCGCCGTCAAGCGGATGGCTTCTGTCGGTTGGGATGTGAATTCGTCGACGATCGGGACAGCTTTATTCTAAGCCACTACGTTGCCTGTCATCTGACGTGGCGGTTGCCGTTATAATCCTTTTCTTATTTCCTCCTGAATCTGGGATAGTTCCTCGATGCCTACCGAAAGGCGGATGAGGCCGTCACTGATACCTTGTCGTTTTTTTTCGGCCGGGCTGACGTAACGGTGGGACGTGGACGCAGGATGGCTACATGTTGTGGTAATGTTGCCTAACGACGGGCTGAAGGGAATCCCCGGAGCTTTCCGCATGAAGCGGTTGACGGCGTCGCGGCCTCCGCGCAGCTCGAAACAAAGCATGTTGCCAAAGCCACCATCGAGGAACTTTCGTGCCAGTGCATGGTCCGGATGGTCGGACATCCCCGGATAAATGACGCGCGAGACATTACGCTGGAGCGGCAACCAGGCGGCTAATGCTTGTGCGTTTTCGCAGGCTGCCCGCATCCGCAGCGGCAATGTTGCCAGCCCGCGCGACGCCAACCAGCAATCGAACGGATTCGCCGCCAGTCCCCAAATGCTGACCAGTTGCGTCACCTGCGGCAGCCAGTCTCCCTGGCCACACAAGGTGCCGAGTGTGACATCGCTATGACCGCCGATCATTTTCGTCAAACTCTCGACGACGAGGTCCGCACCATAGCAGATCGGTCTGGTCAAAATTGGCGTCGCGAAGGTGTTGTCCACGACGAAAATGCAATCGTTGTCGTGGGCCAGAGAGGCCAGGCTTTCCAAGTCAACGAGGCGCAACATTGGGTTGGACATCGTTTCGACGAACAAAAGGCGCGCCGGATCGCGAAAAGCATCGCGCACTTGTTCCAGATCGCAGGCATCGACATAAGTAGTCGTTACCCCAAACCTCCCTAACTCCTGGCTGAACAATTGGGAAGTTCGGCCATAGAGGCGATCGCTGGCAATGATGCGATCCCCTTGTTGAATGACTGCGAGAATGGCCGCCGTGATGGCCGCCATCCCCGAACCACAGACCATCGCCCAATCGGCGCCGTGAAGGGCAGCCATTTGTTGGGCCAAATCCAACGCATTCGGATGCCCATCACGGGCATAAATGAAGCCTGGTTCCTCTCCGTTCATGATCCGCTCGAGAGCGTCGAGGTCAGGCAACGTATAAACCGCTGACTGGAACAGGGGCGGTGCCAAAGGCACGCTTCGACCAAGATTGACGTCGGGATGTAGAGATTCGGACATAAAGTGGTATTGTTCCAATTACCAGCCTTTAAGCAAGTGGAATTGGCCGGATGGCTGGCGCTCTGGCGCTAGAATAAATATGTTCAGTTGAATCTGGAGAATCATTGTATCGCTTGGCGCGTTCACGCCGTCGCCCAAGCCGACAGCGGTCAATCCGGTCGCACCAACGGTGCGGTCCTTCCTCATTTGGCGGTCCTCCTGCCGGCAATCAGTCGCCATAACCGGCAAACCAGTTAGACTTTGCTTGTTCTATGCGTCTTTCCTGACTACGATGAATTTGGTTTCATCCAGCCGAAAGGGGAAGAAGATGCAACGCACTATCCAGTTTTTAGCCATAGGTTGGCTGTTGTTTGGCAGCGCTGGTCTGCCTGGACAGTCCCAATCGAAATTCGGAGATTTCAACAAGCTTACGGAAGGGGCCAAAATCCACGAAGGGTTGTTTACGCTTTACCACAAGGAGAAGGAGAACAGGGTTTATCTCGAAATCAAACCCAACCAGTTCAAGAAGCCCCTGCTTTGTCCGATCGCTGTCGCTCGCGGACTGGGCATGGGAGGCCATACCCTCAACTTCGGCGAGCAATGGGTCCTGGTTTTTGACCGGGTTGGCGACAATGTGCACGTTATTCGTCGCAACGTCCACTTCCGAGCCAAGAAAGGGACGCCTGCGGATACGGCTGTTGAAACGACGTACACCGATTCCGTACTGAAATCTCTGCCCATCAAAACCATCAATCCCAAGCGTGCCGGTGTGCTCATCGATCTCAACGGCTTGTTTATGGCGGACTTCGCCGATCTGGACATCGGTTCGTTCGATGCATCACGCAGCACCTGGCACAAGGTCAAGGCGTTCAAAAACAATGTCGAGTTGGAGGTTGCTGCTACGTTTACCAGCCGGCGCTACGGCGATGACAGCGTCATCGATCCGCGAGGCACGACCGTCGTGTTACATTACGGTCTGGTCGATTTGCCTTCCGGTTACCAACCGCGCCTTGCCGACGATCGCGTTGGACACTTTCTTAGTGTGGTCAAGGACTTCACCACTGATAACAAAGAGACGCCGTTTCTGCGTTACATCAATCGCTGGCGGCTCGAGCGCGCCTATAGTGACGGCAAGCTGTCGCCGCCAAAGAAGAAAATCGTTTTTTGGATCGAAAAATCGGTCCCGATCCAGTATCGCAAGTACGTCCGTGACGGCATTCTGGAGTGGAATAAAGCCTTTGAACGCATTGGCTTCCTGGACGCCATCGAAGTCCGACAGCAGGAAGGCGAAGAGTTCGAACCGGAAGACATCAACTACGCCACATTTCGCTGGATCACTAATGACCGAGGTTACGCGATGGGGCCATCGCGTGCCAACCCCATGACGGGTGAAATCTTGGATGCCGACATCGTTTTCGATGCCGACATGGTGCGTTATATGAAACATTCCTACCGCCTCTTTTTGAACGGGCAAGGAAAGATCGAAGAGCCAGCAAGTTTGATCCAGGCGACGCGGAAGGGGTGGACATTGCCGCAGCGGCCGTTTTTCCCGCGTGCCTCGTTGCTCTGGCAGCAACCCAAACCGGAGGATACGAATTCCGGCACGCTGGGTTGGAATGAGCCGCAGCGACGTTTCTGGGCCATCCAGCGCGGTTTATGCCAGTGCGGGGCACAACGCAGGTTGGAACTGGGTATGGCTGCGGTCGCTCTTGCTGTTCGCAACGAAGGCAAGAACATCGACGAGGCCATCGAAGAAGTGATCGGTCAGGCAATCAAAGAAACCACCATGCACGAGGTCGGGCATACCCTTGGACTGCGTCACAACTTCAAGGCGAGCACGATGCTCAGGTTTTCCGATCTTCACAAGATCGACATCACCCGCAAGAAAGGGCTGACCGGTTCAGTCATGGATTACAATCCGGTCAACATCGCTCCCAAAGGAGTGAAACAGGGCGATTACTTCACCACGACGCTTGGCCCCTATGACTATCTGGCGATTGAATACGCCTACAAACCGCTGAGCGGTGGCACGGAAGGGGAATACGCCGAACTGAAGAAGATCGCCGCCAAGGCGTCCCTGCCCGACCACGATTACGGAACCGACGAAGACTTGTACGGTACGCCGGATCCCTTGATCAACGTTTGGGACTTGGGCAATGATCCGATGGAATTCGCCAAACACCGCATCGCGCTGGCCGATGAATTGTTCGAAAAGCTGGCGGACAAAGTCGTTCAAGACGGAGAAGGTTACCAGCGGGTCAGGCAATCGTTCAGTTTGCTGTTGGGGCAGTACGGCAATGCCGCCCACCTGGTTTCCAATTTTGTCGGCGGACAGTACATCAACCGGGATCACCACGGCGACAAAGGCGGCCAGGATCCCATCGTTCCCGTCGAAACGAAAAAACAACGCGAAGCATTGAAGTTTCTCGAAGAACATATTCTGACTGACAAGCCTTTCCAGTTTTCGCCTCAATTGCTGCGTCGACTGGCGGCCGATCGCTGGATGCATTGGGGCAACGAGCATGCCCTGTTTTCCTCGGCGAGCTTTCGGCTGCATAGCCGAATCTTGAGTATCCAGCGCATTGTGCTGGATCATCTGTTCGATCCTTCGGTGTTGCAGCGGATTCAGGACAACTCGCTGCAGTACAATAACGGCGACCAGCCGTTGACGATCGCGGAAGTGTTCCGCGGCGTCACTGAAGCTGTATGGGCGGACGTGCCTCCTGGGGAAGGAAAACCAAAATCATCGATCATCCGCCGAAATTTGCAGCGTGAGCATATCAAGAGCTTGAGTGCGCTACTGCTTGGAGAACGGTCCGCGCCGCCAGATGCTCGCAGCCTGGCACGGCTGCATTTGCGCGAAATCCAGGGACAAATCGCCAAGGCTTTGAAAATGAAGCAGGGACTCGACGACACCTCGCGAGCTCATCTTCAGGAGACGCACGACCGCATCGCCAAAATACTCGATGCTTCCGTGCAGGTAAGGGAACCCTAGCCGATTTATACGCGCATTCGGTAGACCATGCTTTCGGGGAATAGGCGAGTATTCAAAAGAACATCGCCCGAAAGCATGGCGCCGAGCGTGCGGAAAGAATCATGCCGGCATTTGCACCAGACGGACAGTTTTGTCAAGCGCTCCAGTGATGAGCAGTCGTCCATCGGGAGTGAAACAAGCGCAAGTGACGGACGCTTGGTGTCCGGCGAAGCGGAACAACTCGCGTTCGGTTTGCAGGTCCCAGATGCGCACGGTGGTATCTTCGCCGTCCTGGAATTTGCCGTCCACGATCTCGCCACCGCTGCCGGTGAATATGCGAAGGGCGTTGGGCACGAAACCGATGCAGTTGACCCAGTTGGCATGTCCTTCAAAACGGCGCAGTTCCTTCCTGCTGAAAATATCCCATACTCTGGCCGTATTATCGGAACTGCCTGAAAGCACCCATTTGCCATTCGGTGTAAACCGGACGCCGGAGACGGTGTCCTGGTGGGGCATTGATGCAGGCCAACTCCTTGCCGCTTGTCAAGTCCCAGATGCGTACGGTACCATCATCGCCGCCCGATGCAGCCAGTCGGCCATCGGGTGAAAAACTAACTGACTCGACAACGTCATTATGGCCAACGAGCGTGTGCAGACATTTTTTGCTGGAAACGTCGATCAAGTCGATACGGTCGTCGCTGGCGACGAGAAGTTTCGAACCATCAGGCGAGAACGTTACACATTTGACCTGTTTCCACTTGCCGCTGAAGCGTTGGATTTCGCTTTGTGTTTCAAGGTCCCAGAGGCGAGCCGAGCCGTCCCAGCTGCCAGTGACGATCGTTTTGCCATCGGGCGAAAAGGAGACGCTCATGACGGCGGCTTTATGTCCGGCGAGGACGGCGAGTCGTTTTCGGCCAGCGATATCCCAAATGATCGGCACCCCCGTCGTCGCCTCCTGAGACGGCGAGAGTGCCATCCGGCGAACAGGCGACACTACGGACCCAGCCTTTGTGTTCCGCGAATACGTGAATTTCCTCGAGCGGAATCGAGAGTTTTTCGTCGAGAAAATTGCGGACGCTGACGGTTTCCTTGTCGCCTGGCTTGAGTTCCAGCATGGCTGTGACCAACTGGCGAGCTTCTTTGAAAGCGTCGCGTTCAATGAGCTCGACGAGTTGTTTGTGGTACTGCTCGAATTCCGCTTCGACATGTTTGCGTTCGAATTCATTCTTTGCCGGTGATTGCTGACTGGGAGCCGCGGCAGGGGGCGACGTGGAAGCAGGTATTGGCGCGGCCTTTGTCGAGCCAGTCATGATCGCCAGAAGTTCTCCCGCGTTGGCAGGGCGCTTTTTGAAATAGCCGACGCAGCGTTGGATGATGTCGATGTGCTCCTTCGGCGTTTGGTATTCCTCCATCAACTCATCGAGCCAGCCCGGATGAAGCTCCCGGGTGACATCACCGACGAGCAATTGGTACCACATGACGCCGAGGCTGTAGAGATCGTGCCTGGGATCGGGTTGATCGCCACGACGCTGTTCTGGCGACATGTATAAGGGGGTGCCGCTGCCGCGGAATAACCTGGCCTGGTCCACGGCACTCATCTGGCTGATGGGTGAAGCGCCGATCGTGTTGATGCCGCGGACCGCGTGGGAAGCGACGACGCCGCCGATGCCGAAGTCCGTGACCTTGATTCGCGAACCGCTTATCAGGACGTTGGCGGGCTTGAGGTCGCGGTGAACCATTCCTTGACTGTGGGCAAAAGCCAACCCTTTTGTCACTTGCGCGATGAGGTCGAATGCCGTCGCTGGTCGAAACCCTCTTCCGGTTTTCTGCCGCGTCACCTGCAGGTAGGTGGTTAGATCGCCACCGGCCGCGTACTCATAGATCAAAAATGGCGGATTGGCATCCAGCGAGTGCCCCCATAAGCGAACAATATGTTCGGACCATTCGGCCTCTTTCTCCTGCATCAACTGCATCAATCGGTCAAGAATGGTACGCTCCCGATGGAGTGTGGCCACCATCGAAGCATCGAGGCAGAATTTGATAGCACGAGGATGTTGGTGTTGCTCGAAGCGGTTGCGTGCTTTGTAGACAGCGCCAAAGCCGCCGATTCCAAGCAATTCTTCCAGAATGTACGGCGTGCCAGGCAACTCGGTGTTGATTGGAAACGGCGGCGCGTCGGTTGGCAAAAGCCGAATCATCAGTTGGCCGTCGTCCGCAGCCCGTGTCGTTGGCAAGGTCAAAACGCCCGTTTCCGGATCCTGAATCATCGAACGCTTCACCGCCAACGGAATAGCCGACAAGTATTCAATAGCGATGGCCCGGTCCTCCGGTTTGGCGTTCGCAGCCAGGCGTTCGATGCTTTCGGTGGCGACACTTCTTATCTGCTCAAGCGGGCATTCGACCAATGACGACAGTATCCTGAGGCGTTCTTCTTTCGGCTTCTCCTTCAAACCCGTCATCCATCTTTCGACGATCCGCGGGCCAAACAAGTTAATGGCTTTCGGCGCAATCGCGTCGTTCGTGGTTCGACCCGGACCAAGGATATCCGCACACCCCGTCACGACTCCACCGATACCCTCGGCGGCCAGTGACACTAACATCTGAGAATCAGTCGACATGGATGTATTCAATCCTTCTTGTCGCCAACCGAAACAACTCGTTGACGAGCATGCATCTGTTAATGTAAATGGGACCCTGTTGCAAATCTAGTTCATCATAACGCGGAGAGCAAGGCGAACCATTTCGCCCGTCGACGCCCGGTGATATGTCCTTTGCAAAGAGCGCACAGCGGAAAAAAACAGCAAGTTATGCCTTCACGAAAACCGCCGAATCCGCCAACCGGATGCGGAACGTTTTCCATACAATGCCGTCGTACAATGATGCGTCCGTTTTTTGCACGACAGGGGAAGATGGACATGGAAAATCCGGCGGTCATCGTCGCAATCAGTGTGTTGGCAACTTTGTTCGTCGTCGGTCTCGTCGTTGTTGTTACCGGGGGAAGCCGGCTCAGGCTCGCCATTCAGGCTTACCGGCGTGTGGCCAGTGATGAATCCTTTGCCGAGAAGGTCAAGCAGCTTTTCGAAGAAGGCCCGAAGGAAGAAAAGCCTTCTGGTACGCCGCTCCGGGCTTTAGCATTGTTGCAGCGCGAGGGGAGACTGCTCGATTTTCTTCTGGAAGATATTCAAGGCTACGACGATGCGCAAATCGGTGCGGCCGTTCGCGACATCCAACGTAAATGCCAGGCGGCGCTCAAAGAACACGTGACGCTCGAGCCGATCCTGCCCAAAGAGGAAGGAGAAACGGTCGAAGTGCCTGCCGGCTTTGATCCGTCTGCCATTCGCCTGATCGGCAACGTCAGCGGTGATCCTCCGTTTCGCGGCACACTTTTGCATCACGGATGGCGAGCGAAGGAAATTAAGCTACCCACGCCGACTGGAGGTCAAGACGAACTGGTCCTCATGCCAGCCGAAGTGGAACTGCCTTAGTCCATAACGTTGAACAGCGACAACCTCTTATGACCCCAGACCGCAACGACGCCAAGCCGACCAACATCCGCTGGCTGGTCTTTATCCTGGCTTGCGGCACGTCATGGCTTCTGTATCTGCACCGCTATACCTGGAATATCATCGAGCCCCATTTGAAGCAGGAATTCCATCTCAGCAACACCGAGTCCGGCACGATCTTTTCCATCTTTTTCGTAGGCTATACCGCCGCCCAGATTCCCAGCGGCATCATTGGCGATATGTTCGGCGTTCACTTCTTTCTTGGAATCATTATCATTCTGTGGTCCTTGTTCATGGGCGGCTTTGGCCTTGGCTGGAATGCGTTCTCGCTGGGGTCTCATGCGTTTGGGATTCGGCACAGCTCAGGCAGGGGCCTACCCTGCTTTGGGCCAGGTGACTAGAACCTGGTTTCCCAGTTCGATTCGCACTGTCGTGCAGGGGCTGGTGGCGAGTTTCTCCGGTCGCAGCGGTGCTGCCTGCGCCTCGATTATCATGGCAACGTTTCTCATGGGCTGGCTGGAGATGACGTGGCGGCAGGCTCTGGCCACGCTCACCGCCGCCGGCGTGGTCTTCGGCATCGCTTTTTTGATGCTCTACCGAAAATCTCCCGAAGACGATCCTCGCGTCAATGAAGCCGAGTTGGAACTTATTCGTGAGGGGGAGCAAACGACAGGCAAGCCGGGGATTTTGCCGTTCGGCCGCGCCTTTCGCAACAATACGCTCAGGCTCTTGTTCTCGCAACAGTTTCTCAACGCGGGCGCGGATATCGCCTACACCAGTTTTATCGGTGCTTACTTCGCCGCGCAAAAAGTCGATATCAAGGCGTTCGGCTGGCTGGTGGCCATGCCGTTCATCGGCGGCGCCTTGGGAGGCGCGTTTGGTGGCATCGCCAATGACTGGCTTATCCCACGCTTGGGACGGCGCTGGGCACGGTCGGCCATCGGCTTCGCTGGCAAATTCGTCGCCGCACTTACGGTCTTTGTCCTGGTGCAGCAAACGACTCCCGTCGCGGCAGGCATTTGGCTCCTGATCGTCAAATTCTTCTCCGACTGGACCCAGCCAACCGTGTGGGGAACCTGCACCGACGTTGGCGGCAAATTCTCCGCCACCATCTTCAGCATAAACAACACCAGCGGCAATGCGGCTGCCTTCGTCCTCCCTCCCCTTTATGGCATGCTACTCGACTTCTATTCCACCACCCACACCGTCGACGGAAAAACAGTACGCGATACGAATTTCATCCCTCTGTTTATCGTCATCGCCGGCATGTACCTTATTGTAGCCACCGCCTGGCTCTTCATTGACTGCACCAAGAAACTCGAATTGACCGAGTCGCAAACGCCACTTGAGACCAGTGAAGAATAGCCCGCATGACAGGATAACGAGAACCGCGAAACGTATAATCGATTCGCGTTTGCCTGCGCCAAATTGTCGTTATCCTGAAAAACGCGGCCAAAATGTCCCGAGTTGGGCCAAACCTTCATCTGCGATTCGGGCTCCGAACGCCTCGTTGTCAAACTAACCACTGTTCATAACCTTTCTTCCTAAAACAAGATACGATCCGACGGCTCCTGCGGTGGGGTGAATGGCAAAACTCGGCATGAACTTTGCGAGAGTGCCCTATGGCGAAAGGAACGAATCACGCGATTCGGGAGGGGACCTATCGACGGTATGTGGTCGAAAATCAGGCAGGACGAAACGTCGCGAGGAGGAGTCTGTGCATGTCGAGCAAATTGAAAGTTCACGAAGCTACTATCCGTCCCAGCCTGGTGGCGGAGCTTCAGGCTTTTCAGGCGCCAGGCCAGAGGGTAAGCAGCTATTACCTTGACCTGAGTCGTGAAAAGAATGTCGAAGCGGCAAGAGCAGCGGTCAAGAAAACGCTTGCGTTCGAGCGCGAACGGTTGGAACAACTTGACCTGAGACCCGCTCTTCGCCAAGCGCTCCGGCAAGACTGGGAGGAGGTGCAGGAATTGGCTCTGGCGACAGTGGGTCGGCGAGAGGTGCGCTCGCTGGCTTGCTTTGTCGCCTCATCTGCGGGATACGGCAGGGTATTGCCTCTTCCCTCGACGGTGCGGGATCGAGCATTCTTCGAGGATCGCTTCATTCTTTGGCCCCTGGAGCAAATACTCAATCAAGCGGATCGCTTCGCCGTCTGCCTGACAGACAAGGATGACGCGCGACTTTTTCTGGTTCACCTGCAACGGATCGAGGAGTTTACGTCCTTTCGCGATGAAATCCCCGGCCGAGTCCGTTTCCCCGATCCAGTCAAGCAGTGGCATTACGCGAACAAGCACATCGAGTATTTTCATCGCCATTTCGAGCATGTCGCCGAGGAAACGCTGCGCTTGCTTCAACGCGAACCTTTTGAGCACTTGATTATCGGCGGTCTTTGGGAACATTTGCCGGAGTTCGAAGGTCATCTTCACCGCTATTTGCGCGACCGCATCGTTGCTCGTTGGGATATCGACGTCCATACGCCCGTTCCAGAAATTCTGCAACGTGCTCTTCAAGAAGAGCAGAAACTATTAGAACATCAGGCCCAAAGTATTTGGAAAAACATCCAGGAGCACCGCACGACGCGCGGAGCGCTGGGACCGGAAGAGACTTTTGCCGCTCTCTGGCAACGCCGTGTTCAGGCGTTACTGATCGAACCACATGTTTCCTGCCAGGGTTTCCGCTGTCGATCCTGCGGTCGGCTGCATCTCAGCAGCGGGCCATGTATCGAATGCGGGGAAAAAATGATGGAGGTCTCCAACGTCTATGACGAGGCAGTCCACGACGCCATCGAACAATCCGCTCTTGTGCGCCAGTGGAATGCCGGGACTCTGAATGAGGTCGATTCGATCGCTGCCCTCAAACGGTTCTGACGATCGAAACGAAGACGGAAATAGCGAGGATGAAAGCGAGGTGTAACATGATGCGACGTTTTCTTATCATTGGGCAACTGGACGGCCAGGCTGAAACATTGGCCAATCTTCGAGAAATCGTCGAGCAGCGTCGCCCCGATGGAATCCTCCAGACTGGCGGTCTTGGGCCGCAAGCTCCGCTCTCCGAGGCCGAACGACTAAAAAGGTGGGAGCAGTGTTTCAACGCCTTGGGCGAACTGCGGGTTTTCACGGCCTTGGTTCCGGGACCCCAAGACGTTCCCTTGCGAGAGTTCCTGCGTTTGGCCAAAGACGCCGAAATGGAGCACCCCACGTTGCACGTTGCCCACGCCACCTTGTGGGAAGAAGGCGACGTCGCTGTTTGTGGTCTGGGCGGCAAACTCTCGGAAGACCAGGACCGGACCGAAGAAGAACTATGCTATTCACGGGCGTCGGCCGAATACTACCTTCGCACCTTATGGCGTGCCGAACAACCTCACAAGATTTTGCTGTTTGCCGCGGCTCCGCCCGGTCAACTGGGAGGGGACACAGGCAATCGCATTTGCGGTGACTTCATCGATAGTTACCACCCCACCTTGTGCGTGGTGTCCGGCCTCACGGAGCACCGAGGCGTGCAACGCATCGCCCACACTACCGTTGTCAATCCAGGAAGCTTTATTGACGGCTCGGCAGCCTGGCTGGACTGGAAGCGCCCCAAGGAAGAACAGGTCGAATTCCTGGGACCGGTCCCCTCCTCTGCATGAGGCCATCGCGGCCGCCAATTACTACACTCTCCCATTCCAAAAACGGTTGCGCACGACGGACGCAAGTCCGGCCAAGCGCAACCACCTGCTCCGAGAGCAAGCCATCGGACGGCCACCTCGTCACAGGACAGGAGCTACGGTTGGCTGGCAAACACCAGCGACACGAGCCGGGTTCATTCCTTGTTCCAACGCTCCAGCAGCCGGCGGTAGTCCTCCGGTGTGTCCAAATCGATCAATACATCATCGCCAGAAACCGAATACTCGAGCGTTTCCTCTGCAAATTGGCGAAGGTATTTGTTCAAGCCGACGTTGGCAGGGAAGCGGAGAATGGCGGGCACATGCGACCAGCGAATCAACGCTGGATGACCCCGCCTGCCAGCGCTGGTCGGCACGATAATCGATTCCGCAGCCGACTGGGCCGCAACCATCAATTCACGCAACGTCTCGCTGCCAACCAGCGGATGATCCCCGGGAACGAGAACCAGCCAATCCTGGTCAGCAGGCTGAAACAATCTTTGCAATTCTCTCAGCCCCAACACAACCGTCGCTTGCATGTCAGGCGTTTCCTCTGCCAATCGCAACGTTTGCACGTTCTTCCGTTCGGCAGCGTGGGCCAGTTGCGACACATGCGGCCCGACGACGATGAGAACCTTTTCAATGCCAGCCTTCTTGAGCGCATCGACAAGATGTTCCAGAACGGTTTGCTGGCCCAGGCGAAGCGCCAGCTTTGCTTGCCCCATACGTCTGCTTTTCCCGGCAGCGGGAATCAAGGCAACAAACATCTCTATCCCTGCATTGTGTCAGTCATCGCCCTGTTGCAACATGATTGTCGCACGCTCCCATCACTTGGGCAACGGCCGAGCGATTCCACTGCCCCAAAGGCCGCCGGCTGGAATGCTTCTATAGCCTTAGATCTGGTTGTTCACCGAATCACCTTTCAGCGACCGTTCACTCGTCGTGCTGACGCCACGACGCTCGCCGGAGTCACTGTTTGGTAACGGTTGCTTCGGTTGGTCTAAAGAATCGGTTCTCTGAGTCTGCCTGGGAACTACGCATATTCCAAGGTCGCCCATTCTGAGTCGCAGCGATGATCCTCCATTTTCAGCAATTCGACAAAGCCGATTGGCCATTGGCCGGATTGGCCCCTTGGTCGATTGGTCGATCGTTGAGCTTTTCTGCTTGTCATAAGGATTGAAGCCTTGCTAAAATCATACATGAAGGGCGTGTTCCCTTCTCACCAACCGTTAACACTCATAAAGAGGATGCTCCTCATGTTTGGCTTCGTCAATCTAGGGCCGATGGAGATTATTGTCATTCTGGCGATCGGCGTGTTGTTGTTTGGCCGACGATTGCCGGAAGTAGGCCGGTATCTGGGCAAGGGAATCGTTGAGTTCAAGAAGGGGCTAAAAGGGCTGGAAGACGAAGTCGATACCGGCTCGATAACGAGGCAGGATCCTGTGGCGGAAGCGCCGCCACCGCGGCCGCCGCAACGGGTGAGCGCCACCGCTCCCAAATTCGAAGACAACACCGACCAACCGCCGTCGGCATAAGGATAGAAGCTATCTTGGGCGGCTAACTCAGCGGCTAGAGTGCGATCCTCACACGGTCGAAGTCACTGGTTCGAATCCAGTGCCGCCCACTTCTTTTGCCGTCGGCGGTCTCTTCCTTTCGTCATGCAAAGCCGTCAATCGCTTTCCGCAAGGATCTTTTTGTATTCGGCAATGGCTTTGTCGTAGGCGGCTCGCGCTTCCTTGCGTTCTTCCGCACGAATTCGCTGGACTTTTTCCTTCCAGCATTGCTCGATGGCATCCAGGCACCATTGGGCGGATTTCTTGTTGGCTCGCACCGGTTTGCCCCCGACAAGAACAAACACCGGATTCGTGTGGCTGGAAGGGAAAATTCGCAAACAAACCCAGCTGCTTTGCTCGATCGGCACTTCGAAACGGACGGGGCGAACCTTGCCGTCGGCCACTATTTCCTGACGGGCCACTGGATAGCCGTTGACCACAACCTCGACAGGGACTTTGCGCGTCTTGCCGATGCGGGCGCGTTCGATGTCCCAATAGGGTTTAGCGGTCAAAGGGGCCTTGCGGATGGCTTCGGTTTGGGGAGTTGGCTGGGGCTGCAACAGGGCGGCAACGTCCGCAGTAACCGTGACTTTGCCTGCTTTTGGCAAGCGAACTTCGCTGTTTTTCAATCCGACACCTAAGCCATTGACAGCGAAGTCGATGAGATGGCTCTTGCCGTCGGAAACATAGCACCGGCCATTCTTGATGCCTTCAGTCCAACGGTCGAAGTCGAGTTTGCCGTCGAGGTGGACGTAGCTCCGTCCGAGTCCGACGCGCTGGCCGTAGATGCAGGGGAAATCGGTTTCGCCGCTGATTCGACAACGATAGCCACAGTTGAGCGTGTGGTACCAGATATTGAGCTCCCATACAGAAGGCGTATCGACGGTGGAAATGAAGTCGCACATGCCATGAGCCAGGTCGACGAGATATTCGTTAGCGCCGATGCTGTTCATCTTGGGCAAGAGGAAGTTGGGCAATTGCTGGGCGGCCGGGTTCTTGGCATCGATGGGTTCCAATCCCCAGCCGCTGTGAGCGAAGCCGACGACACCGCCTTGCTTTTTGGCCCAGCGCAGGATGGGAAGGTCCCAACTTGGCCAATCGTCGATCACTTTGGTGCCGGGATAATCGTCTTCCTTGAGGCGCAAAAGACAAATATGGCCGCAATGGCTCGACGGGAAGCCAGAGACTTCGACGTCATAGCGGAGGAGATAATCCTGGCGTGACAGGGGATGGACGCTGCCTTGGAAATAGCGTTTTTGGTGATACCAGCAAGGCCCCCAGCTAAGACAGCAGCCGACGTTCAGGTCTTCGCCGAGTACGTGGCGCATCATGTCCTCGGGAGTGACTCCTTCGGTGGGGCTGGAATAGTGGGCGCAGCCGGCGGCATGGATGTGATGGTCTCCCGAATACCATTTCCTGGCAGCCAAATGAATCCAGCGTTTGAGCTGGAATCGTTCTTCGTGCGAGGGAGCATCGGGGACGGTGATTTCTTTTTGCAGGACGAGGTATTCCGGCCCTCGTGTATATTCGACGGTGTAAGTACCAGGTTGCAGCAGCACGCTTTCGCCGTCGTAGCGATAAATCTGTTGATGGAAGAAGAAGTCAGGTGCCAGGCGACGGCTCATAGCAGGATAGACGCGATTGAGTTTGTCACGGATGGTGAAAGCCGCCATCACTGGTTTGCCGTCGAAATCGGCCACCCGGAATTTGACAGGGACGGCAGGGCTGCTTTCAAACAAGACTGAAAGTTGGGGGCTTTGGGCCAGCATTCTGGCAGTCGGCTGGCGGCGGTCACCAGGTTGCCGTTTTTGCGGGACGAACAAGCCGAAGCCGATTTTGGCTTCTTTTCGTCCAGCGTCTCGCGAGAAAATTTGCAAAATCCGATATTCTAATTCCAAGCCGGACAAATCCGGAAGCAGCGGTTGCCGGCTATACATGTCCAGATCCAAAAACCGCTTTTCCACTTCGCCGAGGGAAGTCACTTTCGGATCGGGGCGATTGTCCCGGCGATGAATGGGCAAGGCGTTGGGACTGATGGCGCGGAGTTCCACTCTTTCGATGCCAGCATGATTGGCAACCTTCACCAAAAAAACACGCCAGCCTTGCTGGGCAAGCAATGGTTTGGCAGTCCCTGAAACCGTCGTGATCGCCAGACCATTCTCACCATGCTTGGTGATCTCGACGCCAAAAAGACAATGCTTGTCTAGTATTTTTTGAATCACCAAAACGTCTTGTGTGGCTTCGAGTGCTTTGCGGTCAGCGGCCGGCAGAGGAGAGCCGACGAAATCGAGAGCCGTCCCGATTCGCTTGACTTGGGCGGCCAACGGCTGCCTCTCGACATTTTTGACGATGGGCCATTCCGCCGATTGCAGAAAAGAAGCGCCTAGCAGAACGACGATGTTGCTTGTAATAACGGATTTCGTAGACATGACCAGGCCCTCGAAAACCAAACAGAACGGTTTCTCAAAAATAATCGTTTCGAGGCTGGTTCGCAACGATGGAATGGTTTTCCTACTGGACGTTTGCCAGGACGAAACCTGACCCGATGAAAACGGGCAGCGGCCGAGCGAAAGGCGAATGAAATGAAAGAACGGATCAGGGAAGCAGCACGAGGGCAGCGTCGGTACGTTCGACGACGCGGCCAATGACCGCCGCCGCCTTGGCTTGTTTTTCTTTGAGCTTTTCGAGAAGCGCCTCGGCTTTATCCGCAGCGACACTGATCAACAAGCCGCCGGAAGTTTGGGCATCGTAAAAGAACTCCAGGCGCACGGGGTCCAGCTCTCCCGAACGACGGAGGTATTTTTCGACATAGGCGGCATTGGTCGCACTGGCGCGTGTGAGGTAAGGTCGGCGGGCAAGCGCTTCGCTGCCAGGCAAAAGAGGGAGCTTGCCGAGTTCGATTTCGATGGTGACACCACTGCCTTGGGCCATTTCAAAAGCGTGGCCAGCAAGGCCGAAGCCGGTGATGTCGGTCGCTGCGTGGGCGCCGACTTCCATCATCGCGTCTCGCCCGACTTGATTCAGCTGGATCATGCTGGCACATGCCGCTTCGAAAACATCTTCGGGGCAGCTGTTCGCCTTGTGGGCGGTGGTGACAAACCCAGTTCCCAATGGTTTGGTCAGCACCAGTACGTCGCCAGGTTGTGCTTGAGCATTGGTGAGTATTTTGTCGGGATGAATGGTGCCCGTGACTGCCAGTCCGAACTTGATTTCGGCATCGCGAACGGTATGGCCGCCGATGACCGCTGTTTGGGCCTGACGGCAACGCTCCGCTCCCCCTTGGAGGATTTGGCCCAGCCAACTCAAATCCTCTTTATCGTCGGGATAACCGACGAGGTTGAGAGCCGTCCGCGGCGTGCCTCCCATGGCGTAGACGTCACTGAGGGCATTAGCGGCAGCGATCTGGCCGTATAGGAACGCATCGTTGACGACCGGCGGGAAGAAATCGAGCGTTTGCACAAGCGCAAGGTCATCGGTGAGCTTGTACACACCGGCGTCGTCGTGGGTGGCGGTACCTACAAGCACGTTCGGGTCGTCGACCTTGGGGATGTCACGCAGCACCTGCGTGATTGCCTGCGGCGGCAGCTTTCCCGCTCAGCCGGCGCAAGAAGCATAGTCGACAAGTCGTTTTTTTCGCCCGAAAAATAGCATTTCCAGTTCACTTAGTATCAGTCATCAACTTTTGGTGTATTCCTTCAAGTAGCCTTCGAATTGCTGCCGGTGTGCTTCTTCGTTGGCCAGAATGGAAATCATCAAGTCCTGAGTAACATAGTCCACGCCGTCAGTTTTTTTGATCAATTCGTTATAGTGCCGGATGGCGGATTCTTCCGCGGCGAGCACGCCTCGAATCACATCGATCACGGCGGTCGTATCCTCTGGCGGTTGCAGGTCGCTTTGCGTCATTTTCAAAGCCTGGCTGCCTGGGATGCGTCCTCCAAGTTGTTTGATGCGATTGCCGATCTGCTGGGCGTGGGTCATTTCTTCCTGAATGTCGGCGGTCAAAGCCTGCTTGACGAAATCGGCACGCACGCCATCCAGATGAATGCTGTTGGCGAGATAGTTGACGATGGTTTCGACCTCCATGTTATAGGCTTGAATCAGGCCGGCGATGATTTCTTCTTTAGTGGCTGGCATAGGTATTGATCCTCCGCGGAGAAAGGCAAGAGACTCCGGCATTGGAATTTATAGCAGCTTGCAGGCCGATTGCGAGATGGAAGCTTTAGCCTCCGTCAAGTTTGCGCAGCCAGCGACGGGCAAGCAAGAGTCGACCAGTCATCTCGATAGGATGGATCGGTCCGTTGCGGTCGCGGATCAAGTCCGCTGCGCGCTGCCTGTTCCCCAAGGCTGCGAGGGCATGGGCTTGCCACTTCCGTACTTCGGGACTGGCGCCAAAGTGGTTTGCGAAGTTCTCCCACCAGTCGGCGGCACTGCGCCAGCTTTCGACGACGTTGGGCAGATCGAGCGGGTTACGCCCCTGTGCGGCCGAGTGCCGACTCAAAGCGACAGCCTGTTCGTGCTTGCACAAGGCCAAAAGGTAAACCGTTTGCGCCTCCAAAGCCGGCGCCGCCGACTCGACTGCCAGAGCGGTCAGATATTTGACTCCCTCCACCCAACCAGACTCGAACTGCTGGCGAGCCAGCCGGGCGGCGGTTGCATCCTTGACCCGAATCATGGCCAACTCCGCTTGTTGCAGATGGTCGAGCAACTGAGCGATTTGTTTGCGTTGCTGTTCGGTCAATCGTGCCTGGCGAATTTCGTCCCTTTTGCCAACGAGAACACGGCTGGCTTCTTCAAGTCGGCCTCGAAGCAGCAGATTGCGAGGTTCGGCGAGATAGCGCGTCATCAGCCCGAGGTAGAGCTGTCGGCATCGGCTTCCCAATTCGCTGTTGGCGGATCTAGCCCGCATCGCCTCTGGCAGATATTGCCAGTTGACCATCTGATGTTCGTAGATGTCCTTGCGATACATCTTGAACTGCAAAGGCGAAATGCCCCCATCGAAGCCAGGAAAAGCGTGCATCGAAACCAGATGCTCCTGGACATCAGCCCCTCCTTCGCTCGAAGGCAGGAATTCGCGCAGTATGGAAACGGGCGACGCCGCTCCCTCGGTGCGTTTCCAGATGCGAAAGGCGACGCGATGGGCTTCCGCCCACTGCCGAAAACGACTTGCGGTTTCTTGCCACTTTGCCGCCAGTACGACCCGATTCTTCTGCTGAAGCGCCCGTTGCGCGAATGCCATCCGCGGCGCCAATGCCGACAGGGAAACGAAGGCATGCAATGTACCTTTCGCCACGTCCGCCACGGTCACATCGTAAGGGAATTTGGGATCGATATTGAGCACATCGAGCCGTTTAGGTTGCTGTACCAATTCGGAAAAAGTGGCTGGATTGTCCTGTGTCCCTGGTAAAGGAAGACCCATCAAAGGATCGAACAGATATAATTTTTGATCGATCAGGGCTGTCACCAGCCAGCGCCGCCGAGCGTTCGGCTGCCGGGATACGTCGAATAAGCAGCCGTCGATTTCGAGTTGGTTCAACAGGCCGAGAAACACCAACCCGCGTTCGAATGAGGAACCCGCTCCTCGGCGCAGAACGAAACTCGGCGGTACGACTTGTGGCGTTTCGACCAGACGAACCTGTCGAATCGTCCAGTCGAAGGCAGCCTGTGCCTGATCCAGCGGCGAACGACAGCCGTAGCTGAGAAAGCGGGCTGCATCGCGGAGCAAAAAACAGCTTTCCATATAATGGGCATCCAGCGGCGTGAAAGCGGCATTGCTGATCTCCGCCAGTTCCGACGCTGTCAAACCAAATGCCTCGATTAACGCTGTTCGCTCCTTTTCCGTCAAAGGCTGGGGCCGATCTTCGGGATGGCGATCCAGATGGCTGTTCAGTTGGGCGCTGGCGTTTCGACAGGCGGCATGGTCCGTATTCTGGGCCAGAATCTGGTAGGCCGATTCGAGGTAGTTCTCGACTTCCGGCTCGAGCTGTTCGCCATCACGGTTCGGTGCCGGCGCTCTGCTGCAACCGCTTGCGAGCAGCAAACCAAGAAGAAAACAAAGCCAATACTTACATAGATTCATCGACAACTCGACCGGCCTCAAGCGTTTCGTGCCTTGCTAATTCGTGATCGCATCCCGTATACGCAGACAAACGTCAATCAGTTCGGGCAATTCATCGAGCGGGATCATGTTCGGCCCATCACTGAGGGCGTGATCCGGGGCGGGATGGGTTTCCAGGAACAGCCCATCGCATCCCGCAGCCACGGCGGCTTTCGCCAGGTATGGCACCATCCTTCGGTCGCCTCCACTCGAATCGCCTCGCCCTCCCGGCATCTGTACACTGTGGGTGGCGTCAAAGATCACCGGACAGCCCAAGTCCTGCATCCACGGTATCGACCGCATGTCGGCAACGAGCTGGCCATTAGCCAAACGTTGCCCCCCTTTCGGTCAACAAAACATGGTGGTTGCCCGACCTCGGCCAGCTTGTGCACCACATTCTTCATGTCCCAAGGCGCCATGAATTGACCCTTTTTCACGTTTACTGGACGGCCGGTTCGCCCAGCTGCCTGAACGAGATCGGTTTGCCTCGCCAGAAAGGCCGGTACCTGTAACAAGTCGCAAACCTCCGCCACGGGAGCGGCCCTGTTCCTTTTCGTGAATGTCCGTTGTGACGGGCAAGCCGATTTCCCGCTTGACCGTTTCCAAAGTCCGCAAGCCTTCTTCCAGCCCTGGCCCCCCGAAAGGAAGTGCTCGAACTGCGGTTCGCTTTGTCGAAAGATGCCTTGAATATCAAAGGCAACGATCGCTGGGACGCGATCGACTTCAGTCTGTCGGCAATCCGTAAAGTCAAGTCGTGAGACTCAATGACGCACGGCCCGAGAATCCATAACAACGGCTGGCCGACACCACAATGTATGTCGCCAATGGCCACTCGTCGTACCGACATCCCCTATCCCTCCCTGGTAATCTGTTCGCATCCACACGTTTTATAACCAGCCTGCGCCTCGGCCGCTAGATGAACGTGCGCGGTGCTCTTGGCATCTTTGTAGACGAAGGCGTTTGCCCAGCATCACCTTCCATTCTTTTTTCCGTCAGTCCGCCGAGCACGATTCGCAAATTCAACTAGGGCGTCAAGCTAAAACAGTTTATCATCGCCATAAGACGCTATGTCATGCAAATCAGGAATTTGTCGCCATTGAAGGAGAGGATTCGGCGTGCTTTCCGACTGGAACGAATTCGATCTGCCGTTAACGGACCCCAGGCATCCGTTTCATGTGCAGCATATGGAAATGGCTTTAGAACAAGCGCTCATCGCTGCCGAGGAGAACGAAGTGCCGGTCGGTGCCGTGATCGTTTCCTTAAAAGAAGGACTGATTGGCGCAGCCCACAATCAGCGGGAACAACTTCACGACCCGACAGCACATGCGGAAATGATCGCCATCACGCAGGCAGCCGAAGCCTTGCGTTCCTGGCGCCTGGAGCATTGCATCCTCTATGTGACTTTGGAACCGTGCCCGATGTGTGCTGGCGCCATCGTCTTGGCCCGCCTTCCGATGGTCGTGTACGGCGCCGCCGACGCGAAAGCGGGCGCCTGCGACTCGCTATACCAGATCACTAATGATCGTCGCCTGAATCACCGCTCTCAGGTCGTTCGGGGCGTGCTGGCCGACCGCTGTTCGGCGATTCTCAGCGACTTCTTCGCCATGAGACGACGGCGAAATTGAGAATCGCCAGCACACCCTCGACATTCCCTACAACCGTCAGCGTACCAGCGCCGTCCTTTTGAACCGACCGTTGACTTTCCTGCAAGCGCATGCCATCCTGAGAAGTACATTGCTGTCTCTTAGCGGAGCTGATTCATGCGCTGTTGTTTCCTGGTCGTTGCCGCCTTTTGTTGTTTTCTCCCTGAGGTCTGGGGGCAAGACGTCCTGAAATCAGGCCCGCAACCAGGTACCCCAGACGAACCAACTTTCATTCCAGGCAGTTTTCAAGCGTGGATGGTCACGGGCAAGCACGCCGGCGCTTTTCACTCGCCTATTGTCGAATTCGGGCTTAGCCCCGTGTGCTTGATCTTCGTCAAGGAAGTGAAACTCGATCCGCCGTTAGTGGAACTGTTGCAAAAGATCGATAAACTCGCGGCCAAATATCCCGATGCCCGCTTTCGCTGCTGCGTGCTGTTTTTGCAGGACGGTGGCTTTCGCGACTTTATCGACAAGACCACCGAACGCGACGTTGACGTTTCCGAAGAATTGGCCGACGCTTCCCGGCTCAAAGACGAACTCGAAAAAAAGACTCGGGAAATTGCCAAGTCGGCGGGATTGCAGCAAGTTGTTTTCGGTCTGGCCGAGCCGAAAAAACTGACGGCCTACCAGCTCAACGACAAGGCCAGCGTCACGCTGTTGCTTTACAACAAACAGCGCCTTCTCGCCAACTACGCCTTTGGTGGCGAATTTCCCAAGGAGGCAGCCGACAAGATCGGCCCGGAAATCGAAGCCCTGGTCCTGGAAGTGGATCGATTGTCCCGCCCGCAGAAACGCAAAAAAACGCGCTAACCTGATCCTTACAACAACTCCGCAATCGGTTCGCCGAACGGCAAGATCGGCATTGGCCGACCGGTGTGGTCCGGATAGGTGGTTTCGGGATCGATCCCCAAATGACGATAAACGGTCGCCCAGAGATCGTTGGGCGTCAGCGGTCGGTTCTTGGGCGTCTCAGCTTTGGCAGTCGTCGAACCAATGACCTGCCCGGTCCGCATGCCCCCACCGGCGACCAGGATCGACATGGCTCGAGGCCAATGATCCCGACCGGGTTGCGGCTTGCCCGTGCGCGAACCAGCCTGGGTGTTGATTCGTGGCGTTCGCCCGAATTCGCCAGTCACAACCAGCATCACCTTCTTATCCAGGCCACGGTCATAAATATCCTGCACCAAAGCCGATATCGCTTGATCGTAAATCGGCAAGCGGTTGCGAAGATCGTTGAACATGTGGCAATTGACGGCGTGCGAATCCCAGTTGTAAACGCCGTCCTTGGGCATCTTGATGCCCGACACATACGGATTCTCCATTACCACGGTCACGAAGCTAGCGCCAGCTTCGACCAGCCGGCGTGCCAGCAGGGCGCGTTGGCCCCAGGCATGCCGGCCATAGCGATCGCGAAGGCCGGTCGGCTCCTTTGACAGATCGAAGGCGTCCGCCGTTTTGTCACTCGTCAACAATTGCAACGCATCGCGATGGTATTTATCGATCGCGTCCATGGTGCCGCTGCTATCGATTTCCCGTTTCAGGTTGTCGAACTGCCGCAATAACGCCAGGCGGTCGTCCAAGCGCGTCTTGCGGTCTTCACTGAGAGAAAGATTCGGGACTTTGAAATTCGGATCGCTCGGATCGCCGGGAACATTGAACGGAACGTATCCGGAGCCTAGGTAGGCGGCGCCAAAGCTGTAGGTGTCGACTTTGGCTCTGCCCGCACTGGTTGCGGAGATATAGTTGGGGATGCCCACATCGATGTGCTCGCGTGCCTTGGCCACGATCGAGCCGACTGCCGGCGCGTCGTTGACAAACCCGGTAGGGGTTTTCGGGATCCGGCCTGTCAAGAATCTTTTATGCCCGCCGCCGTGGTCTGAAAACCGATGTGCCACCGAGCGAATGATGTTAAACCTGTCGGCGACTCTGGCGTGCAAAGGCAATAATTCACAAATATCCATCCCCGGAACTCGGGTTTTGATCGGTCGAAACTCGCCGCGATATTCCTCCGGAGCATCGGGTTTCATATCGTAGGTTTCGGTGTGCGGTGGCCCTCCCGGAAGCCAGACGAAAATCACCGATGTATCCGGCAAGCTCGAGCCGACCGGTCCCGCCTCGGCACGCAAGCGGAGCCAATCACCGAGAGAGAAACCACCCAGGCCGAGTGCGCCGATTTTGAGAAACGTACGCCGGGTCCACCCTTTACCTTTACGATATTCATCACCTTGGACGACAAGCATGGTCTTTCCTTGCAAAAATGGAAGGAGGATGCTGGCAGCTACGGCTATCTTAGCAAAAGCAGGCTGGGTTTCCAAAGTATTTCCGTGCTGCCAGGCTTCAGAATTTCCGATGTTGGGGATCGCCGCTTTAGTCGCCTTTGGCGAAGCGATGCCGGCCTGTTGCGTAGCCTTTGCGCTTTAACGAAAGGTTGGCAACCTCAGCCGTCTTCCTGTTCGAAGCCGATCGTTTCGTCCGCCGAGTCTCGCTGGTAGAACTCGATCGGCTTTGCCAGGGCATCGAGCACCTCGTCTGGGACTTCGTCCTTCCGAAGGATGCCCTGCACGATGCTCTGGGCCACGATCATATGGACCATTCTGGTTGTCTTATATCGCTGTTCCAAGCGGCGTCGTTCCGGTCCGTTTGCGAAGCGATCGACGTGCTCTGCCAGAATGAGCGTATCGATCTCACCTCGACGCCAACGAGTGGAGGAATTTTCCAATTCGTCGAGCAGCCTGTGCAACTCTCGCTCATATGCCGTTTCGGCCAGTCGCCGCAAAAGCGACCGAACTCGTTTTGGAAGTGTGATATACATAAATCGATTTTACTCCAGGTTCATCTTTCCTTTGATCAGGCGTTGGGTCTTCTCCCAATTCGCCTGGAGGAAGTCGCAATACTGCTGGGCAGTCATCAGCGTCGAAATATCACCCGACATGGTGAAGAGCCAACCTCCTCCGTAGGGTTCCACATTGATGCCCGACGGATCGCTCAACAGATCGGCATTGAACGCCGAAAGCGTGCCGGCGATCGGAGAAAACAAATCAGAGACGGCTTTGGACGTTTCGATATGGCCGATCTGTTGCAGATGTTGCACCTGGTCACCGGCACTAATGACCCAATCGAGAAAGTAGACGTCCTGCATCAAGCGGACGGCATAGGTTGTGAAGCCGAACGGATACGGCGGTCCGGCTTCAGGTCGGCACCACATGTGGTTTGAGGCATAGAGCAAGTCGCCCGGCAAATGGGCGGGGAATTTTCCCATCATGAAAATCGCGTCATCGGCCATGGACTGTTTCGCTTTATTGCAAAAACGGCAGACTGTTACGTGTAGCGTGCGACACGGAATTCCGGTTCGAAAAACCGAGGCAACAGCCGATCGACGTACAAATAACCCTCTCTCGTCAGCTCGATCGTACCGTTGTGGCTGACGGCGTATCCGTCTGTCTGCAGTTCGGCGAATTCATCCCGAAAACGCTCGGCAATATCTACGCCGAACTTGGCTTGAAAATACTGCTTGTCAAGTCGGCCGGTTTTCAATTGCAGAATCATTTCCCGGATAAGCCGTTGCTCCGCAGAGATCGGCAATGCTCGATTGAGAGGCAGTTCACCCCGCTCGAGCATGGCAATATAGTTGTCCCAGGTGTCGACGTTCTGGACATGCACCCCATTAACGTGACCGAAGGAGGCGACGCCCGTCCCGAACATATCCGCTCCATGCCACAAGCTGTCGCGATAAACGAATCGGCAGCGCTGGCGGTCCTTGACCAGGGTATAGGCGCTGGAAATCTCATAGCCGGCATCGAGCAACTGGTCGAAGGCGTAATGTACCCAGGCACGTTTGGTCGGCCAGTCGGCGATCAGATCGGGAGACACGACGGGTTCCGAATCGCCGACCATCTTCAGTTCCTTCGAAAACACGGTATTGAAAGGCAATTCCATCTGGTAAATGGTGACACTGTCGGGACTGAGTTCGATGGTCTTTTGGATGCACGATTTCCAGTTGTCCCAGTTTTCGCCCAGCATGCCGGCGATCAAGTCGATGTTGATCTGGTCGAAACCGAGTTTGCGTGCCCAATCGTAGGCGCGAAAGATTTCGGCGGACAGGTGTGCTCTGCCGTTGGTCTCCAATATGGCGTCGTCGAAATTTTCGATGCCCAGGCTGAGGCGGGTGACTCCAAGCTCTTTGAGAGTCGCCAGTTTGTGTTCTTGCAACGTGCCAGGTTCGCATTCAAAAGTGACTTCTTCAGCGCCGGTCCAAGAGAAATACCGCTGCAAGCCTTCCATAAGGGAACGGAGTTGACTGGCGCTGAGATAAGACGGCGTGCCGCCTCCGAAATAGACGTAGGTCAGAGGTCGTCCGCCCACGATCGGCAGTTGGCTGTATAGTTCGACTTCTTTCAGAAGAGCGCGTTGATAGGTTTCCACGTCGCGGGCGTTTTTGTCGGTATAAACGCGAAAGTAACAGAATTTGCAGCGTTTTCGGCAAAACGGAATGTGCAGATAAAGCCCCAACGGCGTACCCTGCGCAGGTGGCTTGTGCAGAGCCGCCAAGGCATCGCGGACGTACTCTCGCTTCCAACAAGAAAACGGCGGGTAGTTGGCTACGAAATAATTGCCCAAACCGGTTTTTTCATCGGCGACGCGCGTCATCGTCGTACCCTTGACCAACACGATTTCATGGCGTTCTTTTCAGCCTATTCGCCCAATGGTCGGTTTGCAAGCACGTCGCGCCGGCGACTCGGGCAAGACGCCGGCGCGGCCAGCCGTTGGCGTCCTTGCAGCGAAGTTGCATTTCGAATTCAACGGCTCAACCAATCGACGATAGCATCGGCGACATTCTTGCCCGCATAGGACACGACGTTTTTCGGTTTCCCGGCGGCCTGGTAGGCGGCAGCGGTAATGGGAGGGACCTTGCCGTTTTCTCCCGCCAGCCATAACGGCTGAGGTGCGGACAATGCCAACAACGCTGGCAGGTCGCCGTACTTGACAATGCCGGGCAAGAAGTTGATGTCGCGATACGATTTCAGGTCGACAAAGCGGAAGCCTTGGGTGTCGATAGCGGCTTTGGCGACCTTGTTCGCGGCTTGAGCGCGGGCGGCGGCAACCCAAGGACCGGCTCCGTTGACCCCGACGAGGTGCACCTTGTCCGGGTTGTGCTGGTCGCCGAGCACGAACGCCGTCAACGTCAGGATATCATGGACCCTTTGGGCGAAGAGCGGATGATTATAGCAGAAGGTGTAGCCGGCGAATTCACGCGGATTGCTGACGACTCGGTTCTGGGTGACTTTCTGCCCATCCTTGAGAAATTCCCCCTGGTAGAGGAGGTCGGCACTGGCCACGGAATAGCCTTTATCGAGTAACCGCTGGATTTCAGGCTTTGGCATTCCTTTAGCCGTGAATAGTGCCGATTTGCCTTCGCCGTCGAGCCAGATCACGACTTCGCGATTCCATTCCGGATTGGTCGGATAAAGAAACACGACTGGCAATTCTTCGTCGTGACGGGTGAAGCGAATCAAATCGGTGAATTCGATGTAGTCATCGCGCTTCACCTTGCCGACTTTTTCGCGATCGAGGTCGGAACTCTTGGGCAAAGCCCTGCCGATGATGATGTCCACTGCGCCGCCGATCACCGTGCGATACCTGGCCAGGGATTGTTCGTCCTTTGGCGTCAAGGCAGCGATCTGTTTGTTGGAAGCTTCATCGATTTGTTTCAACAACTGGCGTTCGAACTCGGGACCGCCTTTCGGTTTCGGATGCTTGTCATCCCAAACGGTGTATTCCTCCGGTGTGAGAGGAGGAAAGTCCTCTTCTACGATAGGTTCTTCGAGGCCGAGTTTCAAATGCCGATTGAACCAACGGTACATCAGGGCGCGCGTGACATAGTTGTAGTTATGGGGGAAGTGGAGTTGTTCCTTGCAGAATACTTTGTCTTTGGCGCCGTAAAGGGCATAAAGTTGCTGCAGCTGAGGATAGCCCTTGGTCATCATTTCGCGAGTCCAGTCGTTGGCCGCCGTCATCGCTTGCGGTTTGGGAGCGAACAGGGCAGC
The DNA here is from genome assembly GCA_026004675.1 of Gemmatales bacterium. Lineage (GTDB taxonomy): Bacteria > Planctomycetota > Planctomycetia > Gemmatales > Gemmataceae > BPJP01. The sequence continues at coordinate 122,319 of BPJP01000006.1, read as the reverse complement.
CAGCTCGACGTTGCCCGTGCCGATGCGCAGCAGGCAGCAGTTTTCGCAGGTGCACCCCCCTTGCATCGACGTGGAGACCATACCCTGGGGGAAGGCGACGACAGGGCGCGGGTCGATGGCGCACAAGAGAATCGTCTGCGTCCCGCCTCCCGAACCTCCAGTCACGCCCACGCGGGTCGGATCAACGTCGGGAAGCTGGCAGAGGAAATCGAGAGCACGTATGGAATTCCAGGTTTGAATGCCCATCACACTCTGGCAGCGCAATTCTGCCTGCGTGCTGAACAGGCCCCAGCTTTCCTTGTTATCGAAATCGGGACGCTGCTTGGCGAAGCGGTGCGCCAGTTGCGAGGAGATTTGCACGTTATCGGCATAGCCAAGCATGTCGTAGATGAAAGTGACGCAGCCCATTCGTGCGAGTTGGGCGCAGCGAGCCAGTTTGGGAAAGCGGCCCGAAGCTTCGAATCGTTCGGCCCCTTCGACGATCAACCAGCGGATTTGTTTTGCACCGTAGTCCTGAAGTCGGCCGCCGTGGCCGTGCGGACACAACACGGCCGGCCGTTTTCCTTCCTTGCCGTCCGCCGGCCGGAACAGCAAGCCGGTGACATAAAGCCCCGGGTAGCTTTCAAAATAGACTTTCTCGACCGTGAAGCCGTCGCGTTTCACGAGGCCATGGATGACAGGCTTGAGCGGTGTCTTTTCCGGCATGGGCCAAAGGCCGGTCGCCACCAGGATGCGTCGCCTCAATTCCTCCGCACGTTGCTCCCATTCGGCTTTCGTCTTTGGCGGATAAAAAGGAAAATAGCCATTGAGGTCTTTGAGCTTGCCAAGGCGTTTATCGTTGGGGACTTTGCCGGTCGGCAACACTCTGGGTGGCGCCGCATGAAGCAGCGAGACGGATAGCGACAGCCACGTTGCCAGCAAAAAAGCACAAACACGCATGGTGGGTCTCCGATCATCGCGGTTGTTGATGTTGGACTTTCATAATCTTTAAGGTGTCAAGACGTTTCCTCGTTCAGGAGAAGCCGCCTTACGCAAATGCTGTGGGATTGAGCAGGTCGTCGAGCATGCGGAGCACATTGCGAAAATCGTTGTCGTCCAGAACAGGTCGGGCGTTGGCAGTGCTCAATTCGCGATCCAGTTTCACCCACGTCTTGCAGCCAGCGTATTCGGGTCGATCGTCGAGTTCGAACGTGTCGGCAGCAGCGAACACGCGAACCGCCAAAACGAACAAGCCGGGTTGGCGGTAGTGATAGCGTTTCGTGATCGTGTCGCGCGACCACATGTGCAAGTCGTCGATTTTCAACGCGCCCACCAGATCATGCAAATGGTAGATACCCTTTACCTCGGCAAAATGCGACAGGCGAAGTTTACCTGGCGGCGGCTTTTCGGACTCGGCTTCACGGAGCAAAGATACAGCTTGAGGTTTGATGCCTTCTTCCTGCTGGTGCGTATAGGTAGGCAGCAGCCAGAACTTTTTCTCCGCAACCTGGAAACCACCTCCCTCCTCGGCAATACCTCCCTTGCGAATAATGATCGACTGCTTGCCAAGCGCCAAAGCCCGGCAGATCACAGCCCATTCTTTAAATGCGATCCCTAGCATGTTTCTATCCTGCGATCCTGTCGAAAAGGATACGGCGTCGACGTTTGTAGTTTCCACAGAAATCTTCACATTTCGCTTCGCGGTTCGCGGGCCATCAGTTCCTGGACGGCCTGAAGAGGATCCTTCCCCTCGTACAGTATGCGGTAGACTTCGGTCGTGATCGGCATCGAAACGCCCATTTTGCGAGCGCGTTCATAAACGCTGCGCGTCGTATTGACTCCTTCAGCGATCATCTTGGTCGACGCCAGGATTTCAGGGAGTTTCATTCCCTGGGCAAGCTTTTCACCGACGTAGCGGTTTCGACCATGCCTGCTCTGACAGGTTGTGATCAAGTCTCCTAGCCCGGCCAGCCCGAAGAACGTCTCATACTCAGCACCAAGCGCTGTGCCGAACCGGGCCATTTCCACCAGTCCGCGTGTCAGCAAGGCAGCCTTGCTGTTGTCGCCAAACCCCAGACCGTCGCAAATTCCTGCCGCGATGCCCACGATATTCTTCAACGCCCCGGCCAATTCCACGCCGATGACATCCAAATTCGTGTACACCCGAAAACGATCGCTCCGAATCGCATGCTGCACCGCCTCGCAAAGTTCGGCGTCCGCGCTGGCCACGACGACCGTTGTCGGCAAACCCCGGCTTACCTCTTCCGCGTGGCTGGGACCGCTTAACACGGCGATGCTGCGTTTGCCGATCACCTGGTTGATGATCTCACTCGGCCGTTGGAAGGTTTCTGCTTCCAACCCCTTGACCAGGCTCAAAACAGGCACTGGGTCTTGTAACGCCGGGGCGACGCGCTTCAGTGTTGGCCGGAGATAGATCGTGGGAATGGCGACTACCCAGAGATCAGCATCACAGACGGCGTCTTCTATGTCGGTCGTGAGCTTGATATGTTTGGGGATCGGGACGCCCGGAAGCAAGTGGACGTTTTCACGCCGCTGCTGTAAAAGTCGCCCGTTTTCTTCCCGCGCACTCCACAGGGCGACACGATGCTGGGGTTTAGCGGCGAGCAACAAGGCAACTGCCGTCCCCCAAGCGCCGTCTCCCAGAATTGCGAACCGCTTCATGGTTTTCATTATACGATGTCAGACCCCAGAGTGCTTTTGCCAGAATTTGTGAATAAGCCTCGACGGCTTGCGCCGGACTGAAATTTGCTATCATCCCGAGCGAAATATAGTTAGAATGCGTTTGGTTTTCCCCCCATTCGGCCTACCTTGCGGTCATTTGCCAGGAAATTGAAGGGTTTATCATGCAAAGCGTCTTCGAAAGCATCCGGCAGATCGACATGCAGGCGGTTACCAGGCAGGCGATGGATTCGATCGAACAAGGGGACCCGCGCTTTCTGGCGGTGGTGATCGCCATTTTGGTTTTTATCGGCTCCAAAATGGTATCCGGCCAACCCGGTTTGAAGCGCTTGGGGCTGCGCTTGGGAGCAGCCATCGCTCTGATCTATGGGGGCTATTTGTATTTCTATCTCGGAGCCGCTCAGGCGGAATCGCCTTGGTTTTTGGCGTTGCGGTCGCTGAATGCCGGCGGCGGCGTCTTGGCGTTTACCTGGATCGTCTTGCCGGTCTTGAATTTCGTCTTCAACCATTTACGACTGGCACTCGCCGCTTTTCTCGGCTATACGGGCTATGAAATCGTCCTGGCTGGAGGGTTCGACCAGGAACAGTTTCCTAACATCGCCTTACGCGGTTTGGGTGCGGTGGCGTTGACGCTGATTGTCGCATGGATCGTACATCCGATATGGGATTACCTGCGCGGCATTCTGCCCGAGCCGCGCCGCAACAACGAAGAAACACAATCCCAGCGTTCGGAGAGATTTCGCCGGGCACTTCGCCGTGCGCGGCGGCAACGTGCTCGCCGACACGACCGCGACGTTCCAACTCGTTTATCGACGTCTCCGTCCTCTGCAGAGGAAGACGATCTCGACGATGAATGGCTTACCGTTCGTTCGGCGTCCTCTGAAGCGCTGGAGGAGCGACGCCGGCGGGAAAAAGCACGTTTCAAGCTCGAGTTGTTTTATCTTTCGGTCAGCCCCGACATTGGACATCGCTTCACGCGGGCCATGTTCGACGATTTCTTGAACCGCTACATGGGCGACCATCTGCCTGTGGAAGACGTGGAGGACAACGCCCGGCAGCTTTACACGATTTTGCAGCAGCAGCAACAACAATGTCGGCAAGCAGCGGGAGCGACCACAGGAAGCCTGGAAGAACTCGGCCGCTGGTTTCTGGAAGAACAACGACGTCTGTTGGCTGAGAAAAACGGCAAGAAAACGGGCTTCGTCGAGCACTCCCCTCTGCCAGATTATGGACCGCAGGCGCCGCATCCAACGCAGCAAAGCGACTCCAGCTGGTAAAAAGCACGTCCCGTTCTTCCAGACTGCAGAACAACATTCGTCAACCCCGGTTCATCGTCTCGTTAGGCCATCCGCTCTGGTCTTACTGCCAAACGATTGGCCTGGATGGGAAAGAATCGTCCCCCCTTCTGCCCGGTTTGCCAGGAGCAGAACAAGGGGGACGTGATCGGGTTGTCCGTTTGGTTCAACGAAGATCATAGCGGTCGAGATTCATGACTTTGTTCCAGGCGGCGACGAAATCGTGAACGAATTTCTCTTCGCCATCGGAGCAACCATAGACCTCGGCGATCGCTCGCAGTTGCGAGTTGGCGCCGAAGACGAGGTCGACACGAGTACCGGTCCAGCGTTTTTCACCCGTCCTGCGGTCGCGCCCTTCGAACAGGTCGGCGCCTTCGTCGACGGGGGACCATTCGGTTCTCATGTCGAGAAGGTTGATGAAGAAGTCGTTGGAGAGAGTGTCGGTCTTGTCGGTGAAGACGCCGTGTTTGGTGCCGCCGTAGTTGGCGTGCAGCACGCGCATGCCGCCGATCAGGACCGTCATTTCCGGGGCCGTCAGAGTCAACAACTGGGCCTTGTCGATGAGAAACGCCTCGGCGGGAACGGCATAGCGTCCTTTGACGTAATTGCGGAAGCCATCGGCGTACGGTTCGAGGACGGCGAAAGATTCGACATCGGTTTGTTCGAGAGAAGCATCCATCCGACCTGGAGCGAAGGGGACGGTGACGCTATAGCCGGCATTTTTGGCGGCTTTTTCGACGGCAGCACATCCACCCAGAACGATCAAGTCGGCCAGGGAGACCTTCTTGCCGTTGGCCTGCGCATTGTTGAAGCCTCGCTGGATTTCTTCCAGGACCTTGAGCACTTTGGCCAGTTGCTTGGGCTGGTTGACTTCCCAATCTTTCTGCGGTGCCAGCCGAATGCGTGCACCGTTGGCGCCGCCTCGCTTGTCCGAGCCTCGGAAAGTCGAAGCCGATGACCACGCCGTGTAAACGAGTTCGGTAATGCTCAGCCCCGAAGCGAGAATCTTGCTCTTGAGCTCGGCGATGTCGTTGTCGTCGACAAGTTCGTGATCCACGGGCGGAATGGGGTCCTGCCAGATGAACTCTTCCTTGGGGACTTCGGGTCCAAGGTAACGAGCGCGTGGCCCCATGTCGCGGTGCGTCAGTTTGAACCAGGCGCGTGCGAAAGCGTTGGCAAATTCGTCGGGATTGGCCAGAAACCGGCGGGCGATCTTTTCGTAGGCCGGGTCGAACCGCAACGCCAGGTCCGTGGTCAACATGGTCGGCAAACGTTTCTTGGACGGATCGCCCACATCGGGAATGATCGGCTCGGCATTCTTGGCGACCCACTGGTAGGCGCCCGCCGGGCTTTTCGTCAGTTCCCATTCGTAGTTGAAAAGGTTTTCAAGGAAGTTGACACTCCATTTGGTCGGCGTTTTCGTCCAGGTGACCTCCAGACCGCTTGTGATGGTATCAGCGCCTTTGCCGGTGCCGTAACTATTTTTCCATCCCAAACCTTGCTGTTCGAGGGGAGCGGCTTCGGGGTCGGGGCCCAGATGGCTCGCGGGAGCGGCACCGTGCGTTTTGCCGAACGTGTGCCCGCCGGCGATTAGCGCCACGGTTTCTTCATCGTCCATGGCCATGCGGCGAAAGGTTTCGCGGATGTCGCGTGCGGCAGCGACTGGGTCGGGGTTGCCGTTCGGGCCTTCCGGGTTGACATAGATCAAGCCCATCTGGACGGCTGCCAGCGGGTTTTCCAGTTCGCGATCGCCCGAATAGCGTTTGTCTTCGAGCCATGTTTTTTCCTTGCCCCAGTAGACGTCGAGGTCGGGTTCCCAGGTGTCTTCCCGGCCGCCGGCAAAACCGATCGTCTTGAAGCCCATCGTTTCCAGAGCGACGTTGCCGGCAAGAATCATCAAGTCGGCCCAGGAGATTTTTCGGCCATACTTCTGCTTGATGGGCCACAACAGGCGGCGGGCTTTGTCGAGACTGACATTGTCGGGCCAGCTATTGAGAGGGGCGAAGCGCTGTTGTCCGCGGCCGCCTCCCCCACGCCCGTCGCCGATGCGGTACGTCCCAGCCGAGTGCCACGCCATGCGAATGAACAGGCCGCCGTAATGACCGAAGTCCGCCGGCCACCAGTCCTGCGAGTCGGTCATCAACGCCGCCAGGTCCTTTTTGACCGCTTGCAAGTCCAAACTTAGAAATTCCTTTCGGTAATCGAAGTCCTCTCCCATCGGATTGGACTTCGACGAGTGCTGGTGCAGAATCTCGAGGGGCAATTGGTGCGGCCACCAGTCGCGGTTGGTCGTCCCCTCTCCAGCTACATGAATCGGGCATTGGGTCGCTGTCTCGGACATGTACGTTCTCCTTGTCTTGGTTCGGATCGTCGATTCGGCGAATTGTCGCCGCCACCTTGACTTGCCCCTAACGGGACTTCATTTCTGCGCCGAGAGACAATTCGGACACGTTCCCCAGAAAATCACCTCGGCTTCATCGATGCGAAAACCCGACGCATCCGCCACACTCAGGCACGGCGTGTCGCCTACTACGCAATCCACGTCGACCATCTTGCCGCAAGACCGGCAGATCAAATGGTGATGGTTATCCCCCACGCGGTCCTCGTACCGTGCAGGCGAACCAGCCGGCTGAATTCGGCGGATGATCCCCTTCTCCGCGAGAACCCCAAGTGCGTCGTACACCGCTTGACGGGAAATCGCCCCGATCTCCGCGCGCACGTCCTCCGCAATGGCATCCGCCGTACCGTGTGGCCGGCGAGACACCGCCCGCAACACAGCCAATCGCTGTGCCGTGACCTGCAAGCCCCGCTCGCGAAGAATTTGAGTCGGATCGTCGACCATGTTTTCGTTTTATGGCGAATCTGGACAGTGTCAAGAATTTTTTCTGTTCAAGTTTTTTTCTCAATCCGCCAACAGCCGGCGTAAACACACCCATTGGTTTCTAGCGATTTGTCGACAATCCATTACAATGGTGGCAAGCAGCCAAGAAGCGGTCAGAGGGGGCCAGCCATTTCGAGGTGAGACCATGAATCAATTCGACCAGATGCCAATGGTTCTGTCACGCAGGCATTTTCTGGCGAGTGCTGGGCTTGGTTCGGCTGCGCTCGCCTGGCTGCTACACCAAGACGCTCGCGGTGCGGCCAACAAAAGTCCTACCGGCGGTTTGCCTGGTGTTCCGCATTTTACGCCGACAGCCAAACGGGTCATTTACTTGTTTCAGTCCGGCGCTCCTTCGCAGATGGACCTTTTCGACTACAAACCAAAGCTCAAGGATTTGCGCGGCACCGAGTTGCCGGATTCGATCCGCAAAGGGCAACGGCTTACAGGCATGACCGCCACTCAGGAAAGCCTGCCCATCGCCCCCAGCAAGTTCCGATTCAAGCAACATGGACAAAGCGGCGCCTGGTTGAGTGAACTGCTGCCGCACACGGCAAAGGTCGCCGACCATCTCTGCTTCGTCAAGTCGATGTACACCGAGGCCATCAACCACGACCCGGCGATCACGTTCTTCCAGACCGGCGCCCAACTGGCTGGCCGACCCAGCATCGGTGCCTGGCTCGCTTATGGCCTGGGCAGCGAAAACAAAGACCTTCCCGCTTTTGTCGTCATGATTTCTCAGGGGAGCGGGCTCCCCGGCGGACAGCCCCTCTATGATCGCCTTTGGGGCAGCGGCTTCCTTCCTTCCAAGTATCAGGGACTCAAATTCCGCTCGGTCGGCGATCCGGTTCTCTACTTGTCCAACCCGCCCGGCATGAGCCATCAAGCCCGCCGCCGATTTCTCGACGACCTGGCGAAGTTGAATCGCCTGAAATACGAAGCGGTCGGCGATCCTGAAATCGCCACACGCATTGCCCAGTACGAATTGGCTTTCTTGATGCAGACATCCGTGCCCGAACTGATGGACGTCTCAAAGGAGCCGGAGCACATCTTCAAGTTGTATGGCCCTGACGCCAAAAAACCGGGAACCTACGCCGCCAACTGTCTGCTTGCCCGACGCCTGGCGGAACGCGGCGTTCGTTTCATCCAGTTGTTCCATCGTGGTTGGGACCAGCACACCAACCTGCCCAAGCAAATCGTCGGCCAGTGCCGAGATACGGACCAGGCGTCCGCGGCCTTGATCATCGATCTGAAAAATCGTGGCTTGCTCGACGACACGCTGGTAATTTGGGGGGGAGAGTTCGGCCGGACCGTCTATTGCCAGGGGACCTTGACTGCCGAAAATTACGGGCGCGACCACCATCCACGCTGCTTCACCATCTGGCTTGCCGGTGGCGGCATCAAGCCCGGCTTTTCCTACGGCAAAACCGACGATTATTGCTACAACATCGTCGAAAACCCTCTTCATGTCCACGACTTGCACGCCACCATTCTGCATTGCCTCGGCATCGACCACACCAAATTGACCTTCAAATTCCAAGGACGTTATTATCGCTTGACCGACGTACACGGGCGGGTCGTCAAGGATCTGCTCGCCTGACGGTCTCGCATCCGCTGCGACACGAAAACAACCCTCTAGAATGGATAACTTATGAAAGTCACTTCGACAACGCAGTCCGTTACGGAAATCCAAGCCGACGCCGTCGTCCTGGGCGTCTATGCCGAAGCCCCTTTGGAAGGGGAAGCGGACCGCTTCGATGACGCGTCGGGGAAGCTGCTGTCCCGGCTACGGGAACGGGGCGAATTCACAGGTCGGACGGCAGAAACGCTCGTCTTGCATGGTCCACAGGGCATGCAAGCCGACCAGGTAGTGGTTGTCGGGCTTGGTAAGAAGGCAGCGCTGGACCGGGGCAACATCTTCCGCGCTGCCGGTGCCGCCGCCAAACTACTCGCCGCCAGACCAAGACGAAGCGTGGCGTTTCTGCTCGGCGGCGATTGGCCGGATGTCATGGTCGAAGCGGGCGTCTGCGGCGCCATGGTCGGTTGCCGCGGACAGGACCTCTATCGCGACGAAAAGAGGCTTCATCCCCTTGGTGAAATCCAATGGCAGAATGCGTCTCCGGCGGCCCTGGCAGCTGGCCAAGTCCTCGGTAGTGCCGTCAACCTCACGCGCCGTTTGGTCAATGAACCAGCCAGCGAAATTTACCCCGAATCGTTCGCCGATATCGCCAGCGAGATGGCCGCCGAAGACGGACTCGACATCGAGGTCTGGGACGAAGACCGCTTGCACAAAGAAAACTGCGGCGCCCTGTTGGGCGTTGCGCGTGGGTCTGCCCGCCCGCCCAGGCTGGTCATCCTTCGTCACCAGCGCGGCGGCGACGCTCCCACGCTTGCTCTTGTCGGCAAGGGCGTTACCTTCGATTCCGGCGGCCTGTCTCTCAAGCCGACCGACAGCATGAAAACCATGAAATGCGACATGGCCGGCGCCGCCACCGTCGTCGGCGCTCTCCAAGCCATTGCCCGACTCGACTTGCCGATCAATGTTCTCGGCCTGTGTGGCCTGGTCGAAAACATGGTCAGCGGCACGTCCTACAAACTAGGCGATATCCTCAAGACTCGCAGCGGAAAAACCATCGAGGTCCTGAACACTGATGCTGAGGGCCGACTTGTTCTTGCTGACGTTCTCGACGTCGCCGTCGACCGGGGAGCGGCCAAGATCATCGACCTCGCCACCTTGACCGGTGCGTGCATGGTCGCTTTAGGAACCGACGTTGCCGGCCTGATGACCAACAACCAATCGTGGGCCGAACTGGTGGCCGGCGCGGCGCGAATCTGCGGCGAACCTGTATGGCAACTTCCCATGTTTGAGGAGTACGGCGAGCAAATCAAAAGCGAAGTCGCCGACATCAAGAACGTCGGCGAAGGCCGCTGGGCCGGGGCCATCACCGCAGCCAAACTCCTTGAAGCTTTCGTCCGTGATGTCCCCTGGGTGCATCTCGACATTGCCGGGCCGGCTTTCTTGGAAAAGCCCAAGCCGTGGCAGGACACGGGGGCAACGGGAGCGTTCGTCCGAACCCTCGTCGAGGTGGCCCGCCGTTGGCCGTAAACCGCCGACGTGACAAGCGCTGACGCGACAGACGGCGTCCCTCCATGTCAATTCCAAACTTCGTTTTGCGGGTTGTTATTTCCCCAGGTCAATTTTCTTGAAACGCTTCACGCAACTGGTGATGGCCTGTTCGGTCGGCAAACGTTCGATGCTGGAGGCGCCGAAAAATCCGGCGATGCCTTCGGTATGTCGCAAGATGTACTCGGCGTCTTCTGGTTCCGAGATGGGGCCGCCGTGGCACAGGACGATGACCTCCTTGTTGACGGCTTTGGCCGCGTCGTGAAGCGCCTGCACTTTCTTGGCGGCGTCCTCGAGTGTCATCGCTGTTTTGGCACCAATGCTGCCCTTGGTGGTCAAGCCCATATGGGGAATGAGGACGTCGGCACCGGCTCGAGCCATGTCGCGGGCCTCATCTTCCGTAAAGACGTAAGGGCAGGTCAGCAAGCCCAAGTTGTGGGCTTCACGGATCATGTCGACTTCGAGACCGAAGCCCATGCCGGTTTCTTCGAGATTCTGCCGAAAGACACCGTCGATCAGCCCGACGGTGGGGAAATTCTGAACGCCGCTGAAACCAGCCGCCTGGATGTCGCGCAAAAAAAGTTTCATAATGCGGAAGGGATCGGTGCCACACACACCAGCGAGGACGGGAGTGTTTCTGACGATGGGGAGAACCTCGGCCGCCATCTGCATAACGATCTGGTTGGCGTCGCCATAGGGCATCATGCCTGCAAGGCTTCCCCTGCCAGCCATGCGAAACCTTCCGGAGTTATAGATGATGATCAGATCGATACCGCCGGCCTCGGCACACTTGGCACTGATGCCGGTACCGGCACCGCCACCGATGATGGGCTTGCCAGCCGCGATTTGACCGCGAAGACGTTCGAGGCATTCCGCGCGAGTAAAAAAACTCATGATCTGGGACCTTTATGTTTTTGGAAGCGGAAACAGCCAATGTGGGCCGAAAGCGACGGCCTTGGCCTATTGTGGCGGGCAGCAGACGAATTTGCTACAACGAATACCGCCACAAAAGAAAAGGTATTGGGTTATGCGCGACTTGCTTGCCGAATTGAACCGAATCCTCGAAGAAAAACGGGAGTGCATTTGTTGTTCGGTGGTGGAGACGAGGGGATCGACGCCACAGAAAGCGGGAGCCACGATGCTGGTCTTTCCGGATGGCGGGCAAATCGGGACGCTTGGAGGGGGTTGTGTCGAAGCCGAGGTTCGCCAGCGTGCCTTGCGTTCGTTCTCCAGCGGCAAGACGGAATTGCATGTTTTCCATCTGGACGACAATTACGGCTGGGACGACGGCTTGATCTGTGGCGGTCGCATGAGCATTCTGGCCCAGCCGTTGTTGCCCACGTCCACCAGTGAAGAAGTGGGCGAGTATTTTCGACGCCTTAAGGAACTGGCCGCTGCCGGTACCGGACACACGCAAGCTGTCGTTCTCGCCGACGCTCCGCCGCCGTTGCAGTTTGGCAATCGCTATCTTTTCGACGCGACGGGCAACCTGGTCGCGCAAATCGGCGCCGGCGTGCTTCCGGAAGTGGTGACCCGACACCTGACCCCGGTACAACAGCGCCCTAAACCCAAAGTGCACGACGGAATCGCCTATTTGCCCGTGCCGCCGCGCGTCACGCTGTTGATCGTCGGCGGCGGCCACGTGGGCGAGGCCGTGGCCCGGCTTGCGGCCGAAGTGGATTTCGATATCTGGATTCTCGATGACCGCGAACGCTATGCTTCCCAGGAACGCTTCCCTATGGCGAAGCGGCGAATCGTGGGCGATATTGGGGCGTCGCTGCAGAGGCTCGTGGCCGAGGCGATCGACCCGTCGTTTTTCTGTGTCATCGTCACTCGCGGCCATGCCCACGACGAAGAAGCTCTCTTCCACCTGGCCCCTTCCAACGCCGCTTATGTCGGTATGATCGGCAGTAAACGCAAGAAGAAGCTGATCTACGAAGACTTAATGGCCAAGGGGATTCCCGAAGCGACGCTGGCCAAAGTCCATTCGCCCGTGGGCTTGGAGATCGGGTCGCAGACCGTGCCGGAAATCGCGATCAGCATCGTTGCCGAGTTGATCGCCTGTCGTAATCTGGCGGCCAATCCCGCCTCCCGTTGATCAGCGAAACGGCGATGCTCAATGCTCTTTTTGGGCAAAAACCAGCATTCCCACGACCAGCAGTCCCGCAGCCAAGACAATCAACACAGTTTGTGCCGTCCCGCTACTGACCGGCAAATAAACTTCGGGACTGGGAGGCAGAATGCCGAACTTCCCGCCTTTTTCAAACATCATGCAGCGAGCATAGAAGCTGATGCTGATGCGCTTCATGTAGCCTGGCATCCCTCCGAGAAAGGTTTCCAAAAAGAAGGAGTAAACCAGGGCAATGACCGCAGGTCGCCGGAAACACGCTCCCATCAGATGGAACAACGAACAGAACGCCAAAGAACCCCACAACACAGCGGGCCAATAGAGGGCAAATGCCATCCTCCCAGGCTCGCCGGCCGCCATGCAGATGAGCCAGAACCCACCCAGATTCAAGCCCAAAGCCCAGGGCAACATGGCAAGGAACTTGGCTAGATAGATCGACCACCTCGGCAGGGGCCGGGTCAACAGCCAAACCAGACTCCCCCCTTCACGCTCTCCGCCAAGTGCTTCGGTGGCGAAACTTAAACTCCATATCGGAAGCAAAAAACTCAAAAAGACTGAAAAAACGAACCAATTGGAAAACACGACGAATCCCGACTGCTCGAGAACGGCTCGGCAAGACGTCAGGACGGCATCCTGGACGGCGGCCGCCGGCGCCGGCCAGGGCATGCCGCGGCGAAGGTGTTCCACGTTCTGCAAATGGCCTTCGTAAGTCAGACCTCGCCGCCACGGATGACGCCAATGCCACATCCCCCAGCGATCGCGCGCCGTATTCAAACCGACCAGACCCACGCTGAAAAGCAGTAAAACCAGCGCGATCCACACCATCTGGTGCGCTCGGGTTTGCCGCCGACAACTCAAGCTCACCAAATAGAGCCATGCCCGCACGCGGGAGTTTTTTTGCTGTGTTGGCACAACTTCGTTCGCCATCGTCAACCAATTCGTCCACCGTTGCGTCGCTTGCCTTACATCATACGCACACAGGCTGGAAAAGGGAAAAACCGGCTGTGACCAGACGGAAGTCTCGAAGCCGGTTCGCGGCAGATCGGACCTTGTGGGGGCAGTCAACAACTCCGCGCGCAAAGGCGTGGTGGGAATCGGACGGAAAAGTCTTAGCTATCTAGTGTCGTTCATCTCCGACATCAACTAACGGTGTTATCGGCGAGCGTCGAGGCGTCTGTGCGACGAGCAATACCGTCAACTAACGGTCAGCAGACCTGGTACGCAGTTCGGGTTTGTCAGGGGGCGGAACCAGCGGGACACTCTCTAGTTGCACCTTTTCTGGGTCTTTTTTCACGGCAGCCAAGGCTTTGAAAACGTCGTCAGAAATATCTCCTGCGATGAATCGCACCGAACCATCCGCCATGACAGCGAACGTTCCCGCTCTGCCGTTGTACTGCGTGGCGACGAATGGTTGGATGCTGTTCTTTTCCGGGACGCCTCGAACGGTGGCGCCGCCGCCTGCCAGCCAGGGACCGCGATATTCCGCCGGTATCTGAATCATGAAGATGGTTGTAGCCAGGTTATCGACGAGGTCAGCGACATTGGTGGTGCGATCATAGCCCCAGATGCCGCGTTTAGTGGCCAACGTCGGATCATCTGCGGGATAGTCGGCAGCGTCCAGTCCAATGCCAGCGAGACCGACGAAATGCGTTGCCGCTGCTGGATTCAGGTCGCCGGTATCCACATAACGTGTCGCGGGTGCATAACTAGGGCTGATGAAAAACGGCACCAGCGTCATCGAGGCTTTGACGTTTTTTTTGTCGCGCCACGATTTATCGGGGTCGATCTCGTTGCGAAGATCACTGTAGCCGAGATAAGGCAACAAATCGGCTAGACCGCTGATGCGCTCATCGGGCAGCCATGGCCGGCCGTACCGGTCATCTGTGAGCTTGCGTGGCAGCGTGCCCCGTGGAAAAGCTTTATGGTCGTGCAAATAACGCTGGCCTGCCAACCCAAGGTCGTGGGGCGACGGCGCCTTCAACGCCATATCCTTTTCGCCTTTAACTCGAAGCACATGTGGCAGCGCGTAGGTCATGAACAACAACTCAAGAACCTCTGGTTTGGTCTTGAAGCCGACGTAGACCAGGGCATTGCTTGCCGTCGGACCACTGATTTCGATCGTGCCGATCGGTTCCTCGTCGCCCAGATCAATTGGTCGGCGCGGTAGAATCGGCTGGCCGGGCTGCTCCTCTGGAGGAAACTGACCCGGTGGCTGGACTCCCGGAGGAAGCTGCCCCGGTGGAAAAACGCCGGGGGGTACGCCCGGGGGCGGAGGAGGAGCTTGACCCGGCGGCTCCTCACCAGGTGGCACTCCTTCCGGAGGAATCGCACCCGGAGGCGTATTCTGCCTCGTCTTCGGGGCTGGCCATGCCAACGCTATACGTAGCGGATCGAATTCCGATTGCGCCTCCTCCAGCTTTTTCTTCAGTTGATCCCTGACGGCGACCGCCACCTTGCGGTCGGCACACTCGATCCCGATTTCCGTGCCGACGTTCCCGTGTATCGACAGGCCAAGCAGCTTGGGAGCGATGACCGGCGGCAACAAATCTTTCACTTTGCTTCTGGCCAGGTCCACAACGGCGCACACCATTACGTTTTCTTTGCGGTTTAGCCGCGACAAAACCGTTTGGAAACGTGGTTCAAGCGTCGAATAGGGAGTTGTAGACTGTTTCTGTTGAAACCCGCTATCTGGAACAGGGATGCCGCTGTCCGGCGGGGGCACGGCACCATCCGGAGGCGGAGCACCCGCGTCAGGTGGTGGCGCTCCCGGCGGGGGTCCCGCATCGGGTGGCGGAGCAACGCCAGGCGGAGGAGCCCCTTCTGGTGGCAAAGTCGGATCGTTATTCGAAGCACTCCCGCTAGCCTTCGGGTGGCCCAAGTCCTGGAGAAATTTTTCGACTGGTTTGAGGTCGCCCATCACCAACGTTTGTTTGTCGTGCAGACGAACAGCGAGCGGCGTCGGCTTGGCATTGCCCTCAGCGGGCAGTCCCATAACACGGTTCACACTTTCTCGCCAGGTCGAGGTCTTGACAAAGTACTCTTGGCCACGGATCGGGTTACCCGCAGGCTTCAGCCCCATTGCTTTCTTGACCGCGTCCATTGCGATTGGCTCTTTGGCGCGCACAATGAACAGCAGCCAGTTTTCCTTTTGATTGCCGCCCACGAGAACGCGATCGATACTGGTTAGCCTCAGCCCCAGACGGTTTTCGACATCCGTCGGCAAGTCTTTGACGACACCATCCGCGCCAAACAACATCGTCCCAACGACGCCGCCGCTCAATACTCGCCCCAAACGGATGTCCACGACCAGATCGACGTCGTTCGGCAGATGATTGCTAGGCTCGGCAAGATCGATGCCGTCGCGATTAACAGGGGTCGGATTGGGCCCCGTATTGTTTTGACCGGGGTTGGTCGTGTTGCCAATTTGCGTGAAACTGTTGTTTGAATTCGGTGCCGCCGAATTGTCATCGCCGCCGAGAAGAAGAAAGCCAGCGACAGCCAAGAGAATGACGGCGACAGCTGCCAGCACGATGCCGGCGATCATTTTGCCGCTCCCACCGCTCGATTTTGGCTTGAAACGGATTTCTTCCGACGAATCGTCGTCGTCATCTTCTTGAACTCGACGTTTGATAACGGATTTGGTTTTGGCGCTGGCAGTTGACTTGGTGGCTGCTGTTTTGCTCTTTTTTTTGCCGTTGGAAGAATCCGGGCTGGCTGCGTTTTTTTTCCGCCGGCGCTTGCACAACAAAGCGAAACTTGCACTTGGGGCACTCGACTTTCTTTCCGACGAGTTTTTCGTCTTTGATAAGCACCCTTTCCTCGCAACTTGGGCACTGTTGTTTGAAACCGGCTGTAGCTGGCATGGGACTTCCCTCAAGAATAAATCGAGGCAGAGCACCGCCCGAAAGATACCGTATTGTACCCTTTTCCGAATTGAAATTGCAAACACCTATTCCGCCCGCAAAACGGGCTGAGCCACACGCGGCCCGTTTTTCAACCTTCGTCAGCCGGTCGTTGTCAGGACGCTCGTGCGATTCGAATACGCGAAATCACCGTTAGTTGACGGTCCGCTCGTCGCGCTGACACCGCGACGCTCGCCGGAAACACCGTTAGTTGACGGTCTGCTCGTCGCGCTGACACCACGACGCTCGCTGAAATCACCGTTAGTTGACGGTGAACCAGCTAAGCTAGATAAACTAGTCGACTATTTCCTCAATAGTTCCGACCGCGCCCTCACGCGCACCGAAACCACCTTTGGCGCCCCTCTTCGTTCGACGCCTCGCTTCCACCGCCGACATCGCTTCTCCAGCATCTTCAGCCATTCGGCAAAACCGGCTCGAAAGGGCCAAAATCCTTACTGTGTGATTTTGGGAAAAAATCTGATCAGAATTCGGTGAGGGCCACGTTGGCCGCGATGTCGAGCCGTCGGGCCAGGGTTGCGATCCCGCAAGTTGGCGGCTTGCATCATCGGTATACGCGGGCGCCGTAGGTTCGGCGTTTTGATCCATTACTGCGATCAGGGTATGCGCGTGCCCGCGTTTTCGCCTGATTCTCGGCCTCCGTTTTGTTTTTGGCGCCCTTTCGTCTTCGATCGCGGTGCGTAATCTACCCGATTCGTGGCCACGCGTTCACTGGATTGAGTTTTCGGCAGCAACACACCGGTTCGATTCATGGGCCTTCGTTGACTGGATTGAGTTTTCGGCACGGACAAGTCGACTTTATCGTTTTTTTGCGCGGAATCGGACGGCGGGATTCAGCTTATGGAAATACGCACACAGACGCTCGCCTTCCTCAGGTGGCAGTTCTTGAATGCTCCCGGGCACAACACCATATTCGCACCATTTTGAGCGCCGCAAATGCTTCAGCCATTCGCCAAATGAGGGGGCCAACACCAGAGTCGGGTCCCACTTATATGGGCCCCATCCACCCGGACCGGCGACATCCGGACCTAAAAGCATGATTGCCCCCGAATTGCAAGTCGGTGCCAGACAGACGTAAACAACTGAATCGCCATAACGGCTTATAGCAATCTGAATCCCGGAGAAATACTTCCAATCGGGTTGGTCCCGGAGGACCAAAATGTCTTTTGCCCTGACATGCCGAACATCATGAAGTTTCAAAAAATATACAGAATTAAACCCCGCATCGTCCTCACTGCTCTCATCGTAGACACCTTCATATTCACTGTAAAACTGCGCGAGATCAGCCGGCAAGTCATTGCGTTTGAGCTTCCTCGATTTTGCTAGTTTTACGTAGGGCTTTACGTAGGGACACTTCTCTTGCATGACAAACTCCTTTGGCTGTTGGTCCGATTGAGTGTTGCCGGACTGACTCACACATCCCAGGAGTGCAACGAAAGGAACAAAGCAAGCGACTCGTGTCATTGAGTTTTCTCCAAACCTATACCGCTCACATAAATTGACCCTGCTATGCTCAGATAAATTGACCCTTTCGTTCACACACGGTTCATGCGTGTATACGGGGATATCCCTCTCTTCTTCTTTCCAAGTAGTGGGTCATTTTATCTGAGCACAACCCGGTCACTTTTGCTGAGCGACATAGCTCCAAACCCACTGTATTTAGGGAACACGGCCACACTCCCATGGTGTCGTCCCGGGTCGCTGTCGATAAATATAATATTATCATCTTTGGTAATCAGCTCCACTGCCTCGGTATAACGGATTGGAACAATACCATACCATGAATGTTCTTTATTGTACCAAGCTGTAACATACCACTTCGGCGGTGAGCCAGGGACTATTCGGGTTGGCCAAATCTGAATATTGATCTTCTGGCCGTTCGGAGTTTTAATCGCAAAGTTTGAGCTAGGGAGCAACCCTTCTGTCCCCGCCCAGCGCACGGCATCGGCGATGCCAATTTTTGTTGCTAAATCAAATCCCTTGGTTTGCCCAACAGCGACATATTCTCCGTACGCATATTCGACTCCGCCTTCAATCACGGTAGCACCTAGCGCCAAAATGAACTTCGCGCTGACGCTACCTCGTCGCCCAGAGAATGCCTTGACCTTGTACATCGGACGATGTTTTCCGCGTAGACTCGATCGATTGTATCCCGGTCGCGCTCCAGTCATAATATCGCCAATATGGGATGCGATAATCTTTTCGCTGACACCAACATGCCGGAGAGAAGCTTTGATAAAAGCTTTCTGCTGTGCCTTTGACAATTCTCTCCAAGCGATCCTTCCAGCTTTGCCGAATCCGTAGCCGTGCTTACTAAAATAGTTGTGAACTTTTTGATGGCGACTCTGCGAACCCAAATCTAGAAGTGGCTGTTTTGGTGAACCGCCGAGGTGCAGAGGATATGCATGATGCTCTGCCCCTCCTACCAGTCCCCACGCATCCACCCCATTCCCCGGATTATTCCCCATATACCGATAAAGATTCGCATCCCCGGCCGCAAACCCGATCGGATCGCGGCTCAGGAATCGGCCCTCATCCGCAAGATAATACCTCTCCTTGTAGTAGTATAGCCCCGTCTCCGGGTCGAAGCGTTGGCCAGTGAAGAGGTACGGATTGCTGCCGGCGGCTTGCAGGATAGCAAACGTGCCGTTTTGCCCAAAGTCGACCGGGCTGCCGCCGCCGCCGAAGGCCATCGGCCGGCCGAAGGGATCGTATTGGAAGCCGACTTGCAACAAGCCCGTTTCATCGGTCAGGGCATAAACGGAGCCGAGCGGGTCGGCGTGGTAGAACTGGCGGTCGCCGCCGAGGTTGTCGTTGAGCTGGGCGATGGTGATGCCGCCCTGGCGGTTGTCGAGCGTCCAGACTTCATCCAACGCCGTGCCGCCGTAGACGTATTGCTGCGTGACGGCATCGAATCCATCCCGCTCTTCCAGGACGCGCCAGCCATCGTAATAGAAATCGGTGGTCCAATTCGCCTCCAATACGGGCTATTCTCCTGCGATTGTTGGAGTTAAACAACCCAGCAAAATAGCCATACCAATTAGGACTGAGAATCCAATCGCAATTGAAGCACTTTGGGAAAGTCGACTAACGCCGCGAAAAAGACAGTAAGGACCCGCGCAAACGCCTAGAGCAATGGTCTCCCACAGGTTACCCCAATCCTTGGCCCCCTACATCGGCGCGAAGATAAAACGCTATACACCATATAACATATGGAACAACTAAAAGAATAATAAATTCATAACAATAGCAACATCCCTTTTTTCGAAAAGCTAAAACGCCGATGAGGCCGCTGATCAGGCTTGTTGGTAAATACAGCCAAAACCAGATCTGTAAAAAGAAATAGGCCATTAGGTACCCGTGGTTTGCGTAAAGAAGTTCTCTGTTTAAGGTCCATCAAGCAATCGTTCAATCTGTTCTTTGGTCATCCTCGCACGCTCTTCAGGCGTAGTGTTGTTAAGAAAGCGACGAAACCTTAACTCGTAATCATTCAAAAATGTTCCACGATCTAGTAGTTTTTTTCGCCGGAATCTAAGCCCGGGTGATCGCTCGCAATTCGTCTATCTCCTAGCGGAACTCCTGCGCGTGCGAACAAGGAATTGCACCATGCTGCACAATTAGTAGTAAGCAAGGTGTATTGGACGGGGTCTTCTTCGGTATTTCGCTTATACTGCTCGGCAAGTTGGAGAAGAAGTCGTATGAACTCGGTGTCGGTCATATTTCTAGGCGGCTTAATTTCCTTGATTGACAAATCAAAGTCGGATTCATACCCAGGGCCGGCGCATCACATTTTAGCCAGTTTGGCAGAGCCGAGGAGGACTTCTTCGAGGAAGTCCGTATTCCAGGCGGCTTGCAACCGTTTGCAGGCAATGCTCTGCTTATCCGGATGATGCTTTAACAAGGTCAAAGCCACGCGGCGCAGCAGGCTGATGTTTTGTGCCGCCGTCCGCTCCTTCGTGCGATCTTTGTCCTCGGCAAATGTAACATCCATCTGCCAATGGAGGTTATTCTCTATTCTCCAATGATGTCTCATTGCCCTCGCATAGAATGCCGCACACGCCTTCTTGCTTCCTATAAAATATCTCACCTCCCTCTGAACCTTGCCCTGCACACGCCGCTCGCTTTGCACCATGCCGACCACACACAGATCCTTCCATGCCTCCTGGTTCCGCAATCCCTTCGGATTGCGAATGATGGCACAGGCGCGTTCCTCTTCACGGCCATGCCCCTTGTCCTCGTCGGCATGAAAATCGGCATCCAGCCCGGCAAAGTCGCTGGCAAACGCTCGCGCAAACATCTCTTTGATATCCTCGAGCAGCTGCGGCTGATTCCCCTTGACGGTCAAAACATAGTGACCCCCCTGGCTGCGAATCTTCTCGGCGATCTCCTTGTGGCAGCCGCCAGCATCCAGCGTCACCAACGCCCCCTTCAGTGCCAGCAACTCCAACAGCTTGGGAATGGCCGGTATTTCGTTGGATTCGGCATCGACGGCCACCTGCCCCAGACTCAAGTGGTTCTCGGTCGCCCAGGCACTGACCAGGTGCAGCGGCCCAAGAGGCTCGGTCCGCGAGGCACGCACGGTTTTGCCGTCGATGGCAATCTGTTTGATGTCGACGGCGTCGGCCAGGTTGATCAGCCAATCACGGAAGCAAACCTGAAAAGCGACCGGATCGAGTCGGGCAAAGACGCGTTGGAAGGTGTCGTGCGCAGGGATGCCGTTGGCCAGAGCCAGAAAGCGGCGGAGCCAACGCTCGCGTTGCCGGCCAAAGGCCTCGATCTGTTTCCAGTTGGAAGCACCGGCGATGACGGCACAGATGGCGATGGTGATGATATCTATGAGGTGGTGGAGTCGGCGATGCCGGCGGCGCGGGTCACGAAGTTTGCGGAAGTGTTGTTTGATGGTTAAGGAAGATACGGCCATGTCTTTTCTCCAAAAAACGGATGTGTTCCTGGAGAATCATAAGCAAGGCCCCTTGACGAAATCAACCCGGCCGCAATAATTCAGGCGATCTGTGATGCGCCGACCCATGGGGAGCAGCCGAGGCAGACTAGAAAGAGGCACTTGATAATTCGCTTACAATGATTTTGTTGCCCATAAGCGAAACTCTGAGGATGATCGAGCCGTCAGCGCACTCATAGCGCCAGCGCCTGTCACCGCGCACCCATTCCATATCATCCTGTGGCTCACCAAAAGTGGCAATGAATTTAGCCCGGTCAAACATCAGGAAAACCGGTGGTTCAACTCTACCTTGCTCCTTGATTTCGTCAAGTTTCTTTTTGAACTCGTCTCGCGTCATGCGCCGCCACTGGCCGGGCAGGATCGGTACGGCGTTCCAAAAGGTGACGCCAGCCAATACGACGCCGCCAAGAACGATGAGGCTCACGATCAATACGGACCGCCGCCGTTGTCTCATCCTCCACTGTTGGTATCTTGACGGCAACTGCGACGCTGGCCGGCTCGAGCCTCGCCGAGGAATCTGCGGCCACGTCGGCAATCCCGTTGCCTGCGCCAAGGCGAAGACAGCTGCACCGGCGATGGTCACCCATGGTCCCCAAGAAGAGCCGGCTCGCGCTGACCCCTGGGATCGCATACCTTGATACCTGTAGTTGATGTCGGCCTGCCCTCTAGGAAGGTAGACCAGCCCCCAGATCCCCATAAGGAGGATGCCGCCAGCGCACCCGACCCCAGCCCAACGAGCCCACGGCATTCGCAAAAAACAAAACACACCGCTCATCACAATCATCGGCAATACGAGAAGCCCTGGAAGGGTGTACCAGCCCGACACCGTGCTGGCGAGCGACGCTTTTCCGAATACGTTGCTCGCGGAACTAGCGGAGACGGCATACCAGGGGCAGAATAGACCGCAAAATGACAACGTCAAACCGGCGACACTAAGACCCATCGTCAGGCCCGACTGGTTTTTCAGCGTCGCCAGAGATCTGGTCAACCAATCCGCCTGGAACGGGGCCACCTTGGCCAGATGCTGTGACTTGGGCTCCCCGATCGGGATCGCAGGCAGAATCTCCGCCGTCGTTCGCTTTTTGAACAGCCCATGAATATCGGCTGCGGGAACCCACTTGCTGGTTTTTTCCAACCACACCAAATCGGTCGGCTTGAGCTGCCGCGAAACCGCAAGCTGTTTCAGTTCCCGTGTCGTGAATGGACCAAACTGTCTGCCATTCCTCATGACGAAGTGTTGTTCTGGCATGCCTTCTGTCTCCTCACTTGATTTGACTTTCACTGGTTTGGCGCGCACCGCGCACGCGGACCACCTGTGTCGCCAATCCAGGGCAGTCGAAACCCTCTATTGGGGAATTCATCGAAACTTCACACATTGCTTGAACTCCATCCCAAAGAAATGTGAACATATGATTCCTATTTGTGTGGCAATGAAAAAACGACAGGCGCACGCGGTAATTAGGATGGAACAGAATGGGCACTCAACTTTAGGCGAACGGGAGGCATGGTCATGGGGCTTAAGTTTGCGCTTCGAGTTGTCGTTGAAAAGGGAGACGAGGAACGGCTTTGTCGTAGTCTTGTTATGCTCGGCGACAAGCCAAAGGCGGTTTGTGGAGAAAATCCTAGCCGCTCGCAGGGATAAATTGGATGTGCTAACGTCTTGCACAAAAGACCCGCTTCTTAAGTTACAAGGAAGATTGCAAAAATGGGGTATCACCGGACATATCGTGGATCTATCAACTTTTCGGCATGTCTCGGAGCCACGACCGGAATCGGCGTGGAAAATGCCTTGGTGGGAATTGCCGATGCGGGAGGAAATGGAATTGCAGGCGATCAGAAAAGCTCTCGAGCCACTGCGAGAAAAATCCGCACAACCACAGCCAACAAAAGCGAAAGTCGAAATCCAGCCGATGGTTGAGGAAGATGCCGAACTGGACGATTTGCGTTTTCGTCTGAGGAAGGTTGCCCGCCGGGCGCTTCAAGAACGCAAGCGTGCCGTCGTCGCTGCCGAAGAGTGGGCGCTCAGCCATAACTTGGCCGACACTGTCAGCTACAGTGGTGTGGCGCCTTGGGTCGCGGAGGAGTGGAATCTGGCAGTCAAGCAAACGCTTGACGACCTTCCCGTTCTGCGTCCCATGCTAAAGTTCCTTGGCACTACCCAGGAATACAAACGTAAATATGGAGGTATCTGGCTCACAAACCCCCGTCCATGGGCGTTTGCGTCGCACAGGGGAATAATGGTTAGAAAGAGCCTTGCCGATGACCCCATCCGTTTTCTCGCCGCTTTGGACCGCTGTGTAGCCCGCCAATTTCATCCGCCTGGTTGCAATACGGTTAAGAGCATTTGCGATCACGAACTCGGGCACCTGGTGGATTGGCGGTTTGATCTTTCCGAGAACAAGAAAATCGTCACCGAATTCAGGCGGCTGTCTGATCGGTCGAAAAAGGAGCAGCTTTCCAAATACGCGTGCAGGAATATCTGCGAGTTCGTTGCCGAAGCATGGGCTGAACTGAGGAACAACCCCCAGCCAAGACGGATCGCCCGCCTGGTGGGCATTATCGTCTTTGAAGAGAGCGACTGGAGTCGATGCCGTTGATGAAGAACATCTGAAGGCCGCAAGACATCAAGCGGCACTGCCGCCATTGTGGACTATCGGATACGAAAAACGCTGTTCTTCACCTTCTCCAGACGTGACAGGCCAATCTGTCAAGGTGCCGTCGCCGGCCGCCGGCGTCGGGAACCGCGCCCTTGCCGGCGCGGGCGGTAAGACGCCGCGCGGCCCGCTTGACAACAGCTGTCGCAAAACAGGCAGAACACGCTCGCATCCTCGCTATTTTCGAGAAAACTGGATTCGTACCACTTGGGAACTGGAAAAGCTTCAAGCCATGAATATCCATGTATCGCAGATTTATACCGGAAGCTGGCGTGAACTTTCCGTTCACGCATCGGTTTCAGCAGTTCATCAGTAAAGAAATTACTCAACGTTCACGCGCGACGGGAAAGTTTGTGAGCAAGTACGGAGAAGATTTTGATTTGATTTTCAACATGAGTGCAATGTCTAGCATCAAGAAGGTCGAGATCAAAGGCCCGACGGTTTTTAAACGAGATAAAGACGTTGAGTATACTATTTTCCTTCCATGGCACAGCAATGAGCATGATTCGAATTCGCTTCGTACAGTTGTTCATTTGCTCATATCGGGAATCATACACGTATTCGGTGAGTGGGGTATCGATTCAACCACATTGTCGGACGATGCCGACGCATTGGTCGAACGTGTCATCAACGACCCTTCGATGATCGAATAGCCGTCGTTACCGAAAACGCCAGGTGTCCGTACCGAAAACTCAATCCCGTGAACCGATACCCATGAATCGAGCCGGTTGCAGCAGGTCGCGAGAGCCATAACGGGAGACGAAAGGGTTCGTCCGTGAATTAGCCGAAAGCGAACCTTCAGCTCTTTGACAATTCGCAAAGTACAT
This sequence comes from Gemmatales bacterium, assembly GCA_026004675.1. GTDB lineage: Bacteria > Planctomycetota > Planctomycetia > Gemmatales > Gemmataceae > BPJP01. The sequence goes on along the minus strand of BPJP01000006.1, from coordinate 97,854 downwards.
CCAAGACGCCCTGACGATCTGTTTGAGCAGTGGAGGACAACGGCCGGGCGGAGGGTTTTTGACCGTGGTCGAGGCAAACCAAATCACTGGGTGAACTCCAGAGGCAAATAGATTGCGTTGCACTCGCCTGTAGGCTAACCTATCAGATTGGCGGATGTTTTTTTGATATTCTGTTTTTTTTGGCGGCCGTACCTTGCACCTTCGGCCAGGGGAAGGGAAATCCGTTCGTCGCTGCCCTGCGACACCCAGGCCGTTTCAGCAGCGATGGTCTTTCGTTGCGGTTCGTTTTGTTCGAGACAATTGGCGGGCCACCTGTTTTGCCCGCAAAGAGGGAGGCGGAGCATGAGTTTCGAATCGGTCGGTAAACTGATTCCGGTTGGCGGCGGCGATCCAATCCCCCTTGTGCGGAATGTATTGAAGATCGGCCGCCGCGATAGTTGCGACATCTGCTTGAAATTCGCCAAGATCTCTGGCGAGCATTGCGAATTGACGTACGCCGATGGCTACTGGCGGATTACCGATTTGGGGAGCACCAACGGTACGAAAGTCAACGGCGTGCGCATCCAGCATAAAAAACTCCGGCCCGGAGACGAAATCACCATCGCGGACCGTCGGTTCACCATTGAATACATTCCCGAGGGGCCTGTTGGCAAGCTGGCCGACGACTCCGCCGAGGAGGATATCGACATTCCCCTTTTGGAAAAAGCCGGCCTGGTACATGAACGTCGCAGGAACGACCCGTCAGGCAGCCAGCGCTTTCGCCGACCAAGGCGTTGATTCCATTTGCTGCGAGGTGCGAAAGGGAGAACGAAAACACCAGTCCGATGAAATCTCACACCGAATACCTGACGATGAACGTGCCATCGAAAATGGCGTTCGTCAACATCACGCCCCAGGTCGCGGAGGCCGTCCGCAAAAGCGGCGTTCAGGAAGGCCTGGTCCTTGTCAACACCATGCACATCACGGCATCGGTGTTCATCAACGACAATGAGAGCGGTCTGCACCACGATTTCGGCGTCTGGCTCGAAAAACTCGCCCCGTTCAATCCCGATCCGGACTATTACCACCACAATCGTACGGGGGAAGACAACGCCGACGCCCACTTGAAGAGACAGATCATGGGACGCGAAGTGGTCGTGGCGATAACCAAGGGGAAACTGGACTTCGGCCCCTGGGAGCAGATTTTCTATGGAGAATTCGACGGCTTTCGTCCAAAACGCGTGCTGGTGAAAGTCATCGGCGAATAGCTCACATCCTCCGCTTCGAACTTTACATACACACGCCGATCGAGCCTTGAATCGTCGGCCGATCGCTGGTCCGTCTCCCGAAAGCTGCTGCAACCGCCGTATAACAATTAAGGCAGCGCCGATGAGGGAACGTGTCCGCCGAGAAACGACCGCCAGAGTGGGCTGGTTCCAATGACCGCTGCCTGGAAACGAAGACTGCACCAAAGAAGGAGGAATGCATGGTCAGCGAGCGCGCCGCGCCTTTGACCGAAGCCCATCTGAACGATCCCGTTAAGCGACATATGCGGCATGACGTGACGCGTTTGCATATGGGCCAAACAGTCGACGAAGCACTGGCATTTCTCCGTCAGAATCCGCCGGGGGAAAGGGTCATTTATTTTTACGTTGTCGACGAGAATAATCGCCTGTGCGGCGTGGTACCGGCACGGCGTCTTTTGCTCAGTTCTCCCGACCAGCGCGTGGACGACATCATGATCCGCAACGTCGTCTCCTTGCCCGAAGATGCCACCGTCTTGGAGGCGTGCGAGTTCTTCATGCTCCACAAGTTTTTGGCGTTTCCCGTGCTCGATAAGGAAGGACATTTGCTGGGAGTGGTCGATGTCGGGCTATATACAGACGAGTTGAGCGGTCTGGGAAGCGGCTACCTGGCCGACGACTTGTTCCAGTTGATCGGCGTTCATGTATCCCAAGCTCGGCAAACCTCACCTTTGCTGTCTTATCGCAATCGATTTCCGTGGCTGCTTTGCAACATTGCCGGTGGCATTCTGGCGGCGTTCGTTTCCGGATTCTTTCAAGATGAGTTGGACCGAGCCGTCGAGCTGGCCCTGTTCATACCGGTGGTCCTCGCTTTAGCGGAGAGCGTCAGTATCCAGTCGGTCAGCCTGGCGTTGGAATCGTTTCACAGCGACCGGGCCACCTGGTCATCGCTGTTTCGTCGATTGCGTTACGAAGGCATGACGGGGTTGCTGCTCGGCTTGTCTGGAGGCGTGCTCGTGGGACTGGTCTGCTATGTTTGGTTGAGAGAGGTTAACGTCATGATCAGCCTGATCGGCGGCATCGCCGGTGGCGTCACCTGTGCCGCTATCATGGGGGCGAGCCTGGCGACGACGTTACGGCTGTTGAACAAGAATCCGCATGTCGCCGCCGGGCCGATCGCGCTGACCTGTACCGACATCGTAACGCTTTTTCTCTATTTCAATCTGGCCCGTTTTTTATTGTGACCCGATCTACCGGTCAAAAGCCGGAGCCAGGTAACTCGCACAATGTCGAAAACGCCAGTGTTCTAACGGAGATCGCAAGAAGATGTCCGCCGTCGTGATGGAAAACGTTGTCAAGACGTTCGCCAACGTCGTTGCCGTCGACGATTTGAGCCTGGAAGTTCCCTATGGTTGCATTTACGGTTTCATCGGTCCGAACGGCTCGGGCAAGACAACCACTCTGCGAATGATCATGCGCATCCTGCATCCGGACCGAGGCACGATTACCGTCCTGGGCGAACGAAACGGAACGGCAGCGGACGATCGGGTGGCTTATCTTCCGGAAGAGCGTGGCCTGTACAAAAAGATGAAAGTGCGCGATGTGCTTCGTTTTCACGCGGCGTTGAAAGGGATGAGAGACAGCAAGGCGGCCATTGCCTCCTGGCTTGAACGCCTCGGTCTGGCCGACTGGGCAAACCAAAAGGTGGAAGCCCTGTCGAAAGGAATGGCGCAAAAGGTGCAGTTCATCGCCGCGGTCATTGCCGATCCTCAGCTGGTATTGCTCGACGAACCGTTGACCGGGCTCGATCCGGTCAATACCGACGTTCTCCGCGAGGCGATGCTCGAGCTCAAACGGAAAGGCACGACGGTGATCTTCTCCACGCATGACATGGCGACGGCCGAACGCATGTGTGATTTCATTTTCATGATCTATAAAGGCAAAAAGGTTCTCGATGGACCGCTGGAAGCCATCCAGGCCCGTTTCGGCGAGGACACGGTACGGGTTCGGCTGGACCGCGGTGTCGAACTGGCATCGTTGCCCCATGTCGTCAAGGTGAGCGACTATGGCCGCTGGCTGGAACTGCGTCTGGACCGGGATGGCGATCCGCAAGAGTTGCTGCAGGCGTTGATGCAGCGCGGCAAGGTATTGCATTTTGAAGTCACCAGACCGTCGCTACATCAGATTTTCGTCCAAATCGCGGGTCCGGAAGCCGAGGGGGAGGACATCGTGGTCGCGCGAAGTTGAGTTGCCGCCAAGAAACCGATTCGAAATCGGTGGTTTCACGAAAAGATTCTTCCGGGTACTATGTTCTTGTCTCCCCTTTTTGTTTCGTCACCGTTCGGAGTTGGGCAATGCGCTGGTCGGCTTTGCTGGGCACATGTGTGCTGTTTTTCAACTCGTTAGCTGTTTTTGCTGACGGCAACCGCCTGGTTTACCTTGAGGAAAACAATCCTTACTACGTCGGCAGGGGCTTTCCCAGGCTCATCACGCCGCAATGGATCGGCGAAGAAGGCGTTGAAGCAGTCGTCATCCTGGCAATCGACGACATGCGCGACCACAAGAAATACGAAGTATTTCTCCGCCCCATTCTCAATCGGCTCAAGCGCCTCGACGGCCGGGCGCCGGTCAGCATCATGACCAATCGCCTCGATCCGAACGAGCCTCACTTGCAGAAATGGCTCAAAGAGGGAGTGAGCCTCGAAACCCACACCTACGACCATCCCTGCCCGCTATTGCAAAAAGGAGACTTCGCCAAAGCCAAAGAAACATACGATCGTTGCGTCGATCTGCTTTGCCAGGTCCCGAATAGCAAGCCGGTCGCCTTTCGCATGCCCTGCTGCGATTCCCTGAACACGCCGAGTCCACGCTTCTATGCCGAGATCTTCAACAAACGAACTCCAAACCAAAACTTTCTCGCCTTGGATACATCGGTCTTCAACATCTTTACGTCGGATGATCCCGACCTGCCTCGGCAACTGGTCATCGATTCCGACGGGCGGGACAAGTTTCTCAAATACATTCCGCGCGGCCGATCTTTTGTGAATACGATCGAGAATTACCCGTATCCTTATGTAATCAATCGCTTGTGCTGGGAATTTCCCTGCGTGGTGCCGTCGGATTGGGAAGCCCAGTTTTTGCACAAACCGAACAATCCCATCACGGTTCGCGACTGGAAGGCCGCCCTCGACGCCACTGTGCTCAAGCAAGGGGTGTTTTGTCTGGTTTTTCATCCGCATAACTGGATTCGCAACGACCAAATCGTCGACTTCATCGACTATGCCGAACAGAAGCACGGCAAGAAAGTCAAGTTCCTTACGTTCCGTGAAGCATACGATCGTCTCAACAAGAACCTGCTTGTCGGGCATACGCTCCGGGCCGCTGACGGCAACGATCATGGAATCCGGCTGCTCGATGTGAACGACGATGGCTATTTGGACGTGGTGATCGGCGCCAAGAACAAAGAGGACTCGAAGCTGCCGCCGCCGCAAACGCGCATTTGGCTGCCCGAGAAACGATCCTGGCAAACGGTCCCCTTGCCCTTTTCCCTTTGGCATCACCAGACCGGTTTGCGGACAGGCTGTTTCGGCGTGATCGAGGGGAAGACATGCTTTTTGTACCGCCATCAGGCGGAAGCCGGTGCCTGGCAGTTCGTCGATGGGAAATGGGTCGAAGCAAAGGAATTACTCAATGGCTTGCAATCGGATGGTCACCTGATCGTCAGTCAGATCGACTCGATGGATGCCGGCGCCCGTCTCCGTGACCTTGACCGCGACGGCACGTGCGAATTCATCATTGGAAATCCCAAGCAACAAGCCGTGTTCCGCTGGTCTCCCAAAAAGAAAACGTGGCAGAAACTGCCTTTCGCTCTTCCCAAAGGAACAACAATCGTCGATGCGAAGGGACGCGACGCCGGTTTGCGTTTCGTGGATGTCAACGAAGACGGCTTCGACGACGTGCTGTTTTCCAATGAACACTACTATTCGCTTCACCTTTTTGCGTCGCTGGAAGCGGGCTGGTCGAAGCAACTCATGGCCGGCAAACAGGGAGAACCAAACGCGTTGCCGATGTTCGTGAGAAATGGCACTGACAATGGCGCCTGGTTTCATTCGCGCCATCTCTGGGTACAGAATGAAGACACGGCTTTGTTGCCCAACCTGGTCGATCGCCGGTCCTTCAATACTTTGCTGGCGAACGACGAAATGCCGCCGCCAAAGTCGCCAACAGCGTCGTTGAAGTCGATCCGGACGCGGCCTGGATTTCGTGTCGAACTTGTGGCCTGCGAGCCACTCGTTCAAGACCCGATCGCGTTCGCCTGGGGGCCGGACGGAAAATTCTGGGTGGTTGAGATGGGAGACTACCCTCTGGGCGTTGACGGCAAAGGGAAACCTGGCGGGCGGGTCAAGTTCCTCGAAGATACCGACGGCGACGGACAATACGATAAGGCCACCGTGTTTCTCGACCAGCTCGGCTTTCCGACGGGTGTCATGCCTTGGAAAAAGGGGGTTCTGGTCACTTGCGCTCCGGACATCTTCTATGCCGAGGATACGAACGGCGACGGCAAAGCGGATCGACGCGAAGTCCTTTACACGGGATTCGGGCAGGGGAATCAGCAACACCGCGTCAACGGTCTGGTCTGGGGATTAGACAATTGGATTTATTGCGCCAATGGTGACAGCGGCGGGGTGGTCCGGTCGTTGCGCAAGAACAAAAACGTTCCGCCTGTAAACATAAGCGGGAGGGACTTTCGGATTCGGCCAGAAACGGGGGACATTGATCTGCAATCGGGACAGACGCAATTTGGTCGCAATCGCGACGATTGGGGCAACTGGTTCGGAGGCAACAACAGCAATCCGATGTGGCATTTCGTGCTGGCCGATCATTATCTCCGACGCAATCCGCATCTGGCCGCTCCGGTGCCGCGCGTTCCGGTTTCCGTCACGCCCGGTGCGGCACGCATTTATCCCATCAGTCGGACACTGGCTCGGTTCAACAATCCGCAATCGGCCAACCACTTCACCTCGGCTTGCAGCCCGATCGTCTATCGCGATGATCTCTTCGGACCGCATTTTCTTGGCAACGCGTTCGTCTGCGAGCCCGTTCACAACCTCATTCATCGCGAAATCATGACACCCGACGGCGTCAGCTTTTCCAGCCGGCGTGCGGAGGACGAATTGGAATCGGAATTTCTCGCGTCGAGTGATCATTGGTTTCGGCCGACAATGATCCAGACCGGGCCGGACGGAGCCCTTTGGATCGCCGACATGTACCGGTTCGTGATCGAGCACCCCCAGTGGATTCCGAAGCGGATGCAGGAGCGTCTCGATTTGCGGGCAGGCCACGACAAGGGTCGGATCTACCGTGTGATTCCGATTGGAAAAAAGCCGCGTCCGATCCCACTTTTGCATCGACTGCCGACCGCCGATCTTGTTCGTGCTCTCGACAGCGCTAACGGCTGGCAGCGCGACATGGCCCAGCAACTCCTCGTTGAAAAGAACGACAAGGCTGCTATCCCGTTATTGGAGCAACAGGCGACCAGGAGTCAGCGCCCCTTATGTCGGTTGCATTCCTTGTGCACGCTCGATGGCATGAATGCTCTGCGTGCTTCGATACTCATCCAGGCTTTAAAGGACCAGCACGCGGGCGTTCGCCGCCATGCACTTCGTTTGAGCGAAAAGCTCTTCAACAAGTCCCCGGAACTCGCTGCTGCTGTGCTCCAATTGGCTAACGATCCCGATCCATTCGTGCGCATGCAACTCGCCTATTCGCTTGGCGAATGGAAAGACCCGAAGGCGGGTGAGGTGTTGGGGAAATTGGCCCTCAAAGCAGCCAACGATTCGTACTTATTGGCTGCCGTCTTGAGCTCGGTTCACGACCGGAATCTCGACAATGTCCTCCTGGCAGTGATCGGCACCGGCTCCAAACCGCCGCCGGGCCTGCTGGATTCATTGCTGAGGCTGGCCAACGCTTTCCAAAATCACGATGCTCTCGGTTCGCTATTATCCCATGTGACAGCCGCCAGGAAAGACACATACGAAGCCTGGCAGCTGGCTGCCCTCGCCAATTTGCTCGATTCACTCGATCAGCGCGGCACGTCGCTGGCAGCGTTGCAGAAGTCAAAAAACGAAAAACTGCTCAAAGCCTTACAGCGGACCCAGGCTTTGTTCAGCGCTGCTCGCGACATCGTCGACAACAGCAAAGCTGGAAAGCCGCTTCGACTCGCCGCCATCCGAATATTAGGGCGTGGGCCAACAGAGCAGAAAGAAGACCTGGCTCGGCTCGCGCGGTTTTTACCCGCCCAGGCAGACGGTGACTTACAGTCGGCTGCGATCGAGCAACTCGGCAGTTTGAAAGACCCCACCGTTCCCAAATTACTGCTTGAGCATTGGAGGAGTTATGCCCCTGGCCGACGAAGCCAGGTTTTGGATGTCCTCTTTAGTCGCCAGGACTGGCTGAAAGCAGTCCTGGACGCTGTCGAAAACAAAGCCATCGCTGTTTCCGAACTCGACGCCACCCGCCGACAAAGATTGCTCGAACACAAGGACGCGTCGATCCGCAAACGAGCCGCGAAACTGCTGGCCGACGCCGTCAATCCCGATCGGCAAAAAGTGATCGAAGCCTATCGCTCCGTGTTGACGCTCGAAGGAAAGAAAGATCGTGGCGCGAAGGTATTCGCCAAACACTGTGCGTCATGTCATCGACTGGGAGACGTCGGCCATCAAGTGGGCGCTGATCTGACCGCCCTCGCGGACAAATCACCGCAAGCCCTGCTGATCGCCGTACTGGATCCCAATCGCGCCGTGGAATCGAAATTCATGAACTACACCGCCGTGACAATCAATGGTGTCAGCGTGACGGGCGTTCTTGTCAGCGAAACCGGCAATAGCATCACCCTGGTGGCGGCCGAGGGAAAAAAACATACGATCTTGCGCCGCGATCTGGACGAATTGATCAGCACCGGACGTTCGGCCATGCCCGAAGGATTGGAAAAGGAGATCGACCCTCAAGCCATGGCGGACTTGTTCGCCTATATTCGCTCCGTCGGGCCAAAACCACAAGCGAAGTCGTTTGCGGGCAACAAGCCCGAACTGGTCAAGCCGAACAAAGACGGCACCTTGCTACTGAGTGCTCGAAACTGCGAAATCTACGGCCAATCGCTGGTCTACGAACAGAAGTATGGCAATCTCGGCTACTGGAACAGCGATGACGACCGCGCCGTATGGGAAGCCGACGTGCCACGCACTGGCCGGTACGAAATCATCCTTCACTGGGCCATCCCAAATCATCTGGCAGGCAAACGCTTCGTACTTCGGGCTGGCGCCAATGAATTTGTTGGCCGCGTCGAAGGAACGGGCGGTTGGGACCATTACCGCCGCCAAAAGGTGGGAGAAATGATCCTCAACGCTGGCCGTCAGCGCCTCACCTTTCGTGCTCTGGGCAAGTTGAACAGCAGCCCGTTGCTCGATTTGAAAGATATCACCTTGAAACCTGCAGCGGGGCGCCAGCGGCAAGAATAAATGCCTGTCTCTCGACGATCACCGTGTCAGCATGCATAATAAATGGCTGATCTGTACTTGGAGTGTGCGAGCATATGAACGGTGACCATCCATCCACGCAAACGGGGGCCGATATCCTTGTCCAATGTCTGGTGAACCACGGCGTCGAAGTGGTCTTTGCCTATCCGGGAGGCGCCAGCATGCCCATCCACCAGGCATTGACGCGGCAAAAACATCGGTTGCGTACGATCCTGCCGCGACACGAGCAAGGTGGCGGTTTCGCTGCCGAAGGCTATGCCCGAAGTACCGGCAAGGTCGGCGTCTGTGTCGCCACCAGCGGACCCGGCGCAACCAATTTCGTTACCTGCCTTGCCGATGCCAAAATGGATTCCGTTCCACTGGTGGCCATTACCGGTCAGGTGGGAACATCGGTGATCGGCACGGACGCTTTCCAGGAAACGCCTACGATTGAAATCTGCCGGGCCATTACCAAACACCACTATTTGGTCACAAGGACGGAAGATTTGACACGCGTTTTGAAAGAGGCTTTTTACATTGCCAGCACCGGCCGACCCGGGCCAGTCATCATCGACGTTCCCAAGGATGTGCAAACGCGGGCCATCGTTCCCGATTACGACCCGCCGATGAATCTGCCTGGCTACCATCCCTTCGCCAAGGCTACCCGCGAGCAATTGGAAGCGGCTATACGATTGATCCGCGAAAGCCGCCGTCCCATCATCTATGCCGGCGGTGGTATCATCTCCTCCGGAGCGGCACCGTTGTTGCGAGAGTTCGCGGAAAAGACCGGCATTCCCGTCGCCATGACCGTGCACGGACTGGGAGCTTTCCCGGCAGAACATTTTCTCTGCCTCAACATGCTGGGCATGCACGGCACCGTCTATGCCAACCTGGCGATCAATTCCAGCGACTTGTTACTGGCTCTGGGAGTTCGCTTCGACGATCGCGTCACTGGCAAGGTCAGCGAGTTCGCCAAGCACGGCCGGATCGTGCACGTCGATATCGACGCTTCGGAAATCAACAAGATCAAAGTCGCCGACGTTCCGATCGTTGCCGACGTCAAAGAGACCCTCGCAGAGTTGCTTGAACTGCTGAACCAAGAGGAAAACGGCAAAGGGAACCGCTACGCTGATTGGCTTCGACAAATCGAATCCTGGCGCGAAGAAGCGCCTTTACGCTATCAGGACCGAGACGACGCCATCCTGCCGCAATACGCGATCGAAAGGCTATGGCAGATCGTCCGCGACCGCAAGCAACTGGACAACACCATCATTACGACCGGCGTAGGCCAGCATCAAATGTGGGCGGCTCAATTCTACCGCTTCAGCAGTCCACGGACCTGGCTGACCAGCGGCGGGCTTGGGGCCATGGGGTTCGGGCTGCCTGCCGCCATCGGCGCCAAGGCTGCTCATCCTGACAAAAACGTCATCGATATCGATGGCGACGGCAGCTTTCTCATGAACATTCAGGAACTGGCTTGCGCTTACTGCGAAAAACTGCCGGTCAAGGTGTTGTTGTTGAACAACCAGCATCTCGGCATGGTCGTTCAGTGGGAAGATCGCTTCTATGCCAGCAACCGCGCTCACACCTACTTGGGTGCCGGTCCAGACCATCCGCCTTATCCCGATTTTGCCCTGCTAGCCAAAGGGTTCGGCTGCCAGGCGCGCAGTATCGCTCGCAAAGAGGACCTCGACGCCGCAATCGAAGAAATGCTCGACGCCAAAGGTCCTTACGTCCTCGATGTGCACGTCCCCTACCAAGAACATGTTCTGCCAATGATCCCCAGCGGCATGACCGTGCACGACATGATCCGCGCGTAAACAGCTTGTCGCTCTGACGCCCCCATTCCAAACTCAAACCGCCGTTGGTTGACGGTGGTTCGTGACGCAACCACCGTTGGTTGACGGCTTCCGCATCGCGCTGATGCCGCGCCCCTCATCGAAATCACCGTTAGTTGACGGTCCGCTCGTCGCGCTGACGCCACGACGCTCGTTCGAAACACCGTTAGTTGACGGTGCCGATAAATCAGACAAAACAGATAAGGATTTCTTCTTCGATCCCCATCGCGCCCCCGCGCGCACCGAAACAGCCAGGAGCGCACCGGTTTCATCCTTCCATTCCTTTCCCGCCTCCGCTGCTTCTGCGGCAAAGGAAAGCAGGCACCGTCAACTAACGGTGTTTTCGCTGAACCAACGCCGTCAGCCAACGGTGATAACATTTCTTAACGCTCTTTCCCCTGGCTTGACAGGATCTGCGAAATGGCCCATTGGGCGGCTTCTCGAATGACCGGATCGGCGTCGTTTTCGAGTCGTCGTAAGGGTGCAAACGCTTCGACGCACCGGCGGTTGCCCAGCACGATCGCCGCGTTGCGAATCAGGCCGCGACGACCGGCGCGAGACAAAGCCGTCGCGCCGAACCGACGGCGGAATTCCTGCTCGTCCATCTGTAGCAGTTCGACAACATCAAGGGCCACTATTTCGGGCAAAGGCTGCAAGTCTGGTTGCCGACCGGCTGGGGCTTTCCGGTTCCAGGGGCAAACCTCCTGGCAGACGTCGCAGCCAAATAACCAGTCCCCTATTTCCGAACGCAAGGACTCGTCGATCGAACCGCGAAGTTCGATGGTCAGGTAGCTGATGCACCGCCGAGAATCGAGGACGCCGGGCTGCACAAACGCCTGCGTCGGGCAGGCATCCAAACAGGCGGTGCAACTCCCGCAATGATTCGGCTCGAACGGGAGATCGGGTTGCAGATCGATATCGACTAACAAAGCACCGAGAAAAAGGAAGCTTCCGAGCCGTTTGTTGATCAGCATGGTATTTTTGCCGATCCAACCCAGCCCCGCGCGTCGGGCGAAATCGCGTTCCAAAAGCGGAGCGGTATCGACAACGGCTCGACCTCGGCAACCGGGATGTTCTTGTTGCATCCAGCCAAGCAGGGCCTTGAGGCGGGTACGCAGAACGTCGTGGTAATCCTTTCCCAAAGCGTATGCAGCGATCCTACCGCTCGAGTCATTGCCATCCGCCGTGGAGGCATGAGGCCGATAATTCATGGCCACCATGATGATGCTGCGAACTTCGGGAAGAACCGACGCAGGGTGGCGGCGGGCTTCGGCATGGCGGTACATGTATTGCATCTCGCCGGCATACCCTTGTGCCAGCCAATCTTGCAGTCGGTCGAATCCGTCAGCCTCCGTGGCACGAACGACGCCGACAAGATCGAAACCAAGCTCACGCGCACGCTCTTTGATTCGCGACTCGAAGGTCATGTCTTTATGCTACTGGTTCGCTGCCAGTTCACGCTAGTTCGGCTCCGCCTTTCCATTTTCCTTGTCATGCCAACTTGACAGTGGCGATGTCGCCGGGACAATGTATCCAGACTCCCTTCAGCATCGTATCCCCTCAGTTGCAAGCGAGAGCTTCATGTTGTCCCGGTGCATTCGGTTGTTGCTCACGGTGGTCTGTTTGTGGACGGGGTGCCAATCGTCCGAAGACGAAACCGCTGATGCGATCGAATCGAGATCGATCGTGCAGAAATCGACCGATTTGGCCAGGGAATGGGAAAAGCAATGGCTCGCTGGCGTGGAGGCTTTTGAGAAGAGCGACTATGGCACGGCGGAAAAGTGTTTCCAAAAGGCGTTGGACATAGCACGTCGGTTGCCGCCCAATGATCCGCAATTTCGTTTGACGACGAGTCTGAACAACCTCGGGAGAGTATATAGTGAGCAGAAACGTTTTGCCGAGGCGGAGCGACTCTATCGTGAAGCACTGGCCATCCTGGAGCAAAAGAGACAAAGCGACCCGGATATTGAGCACAACCTCGCCATGACCTTTCTGGCCCAAAGCCGAATCGATGAGGCAGAACAGAGCTTTTTGCGGGCATTGAAACTCTACACGAAGGAGCCGAAAGCGTCCCAGCAAATGGGCCGTTGCCTTTTCGCTCTGGGGCAGATCAAGTTGCGAAAAGGGGACTTCGAAGCGGCCGAGCGCCACCTCAACCTCGCCATTAAAAGCTTCGAACACTCGCATCCCCATCATCTGGAACTGCTGCCGGTTCTGGCTGCGTATGCTGAATGCCTGAAGCGACTGGATCGCGGGGCGGAAGCCGAGAAGGCCTTGAAACGAATGGCGACGATCCGCGAAAAGACCAGGCAGCATTGAAGGACCAGCATTCGAAATGGCGAAATGGCGTTTTTGACGATTGCTTCTTGCGTTTTCGAGCGTTATCGTTGTAGGCAAGAGAAAATTGGGTTCAGGCGTCGCCCGATCGGGAGATGACATGAGGGACGATCCGCGCCTTGCTTGCAGAGGTCCGCTGGATCGCCGGACTTGGCTGAAGATCGGCGGTCTTAGTCTGGGAGCGCTCTGTTCCGTACCCGGTCCGCATCTTGCCCAGTTGTTCGCGTCCGCCAATCCGCCAAAAGATTTTTCAGTCATTTTGTTTTGGGCCAATGGTGGGCCTAGTCACCTGGAAACATTCGATCTCAAGCCGCAAGCCCCGGAAGAATTTCGCGGTCCCTTTCGGCCGATCAAAACGAATGTGCCGGGAATCGAGATTTGCGAACACTTTCCCCGGCTGGCCTGTCACGCTGACAAGTTCACGCTGTTGCGCAGCCTGCATCACAATCGGGCCGAGCATTCAGGCGGCACGCATCGGTTTTTGACGGGACATTCCTCGATCGCAGCCAATCTCCGCAACTCGGAGTATCCAGAGATCGGTTCGATTGTCGCCAGGCATCTCGAGAACCGGGCGCGAGACGTTCCCGTTTTTGTTGCCAACACGCAGTTTTACGGGGGTGGGCCGGCCTATCTGGGCAAGGCCTACGCTCCCTTTATGCCCTATCCCAATAACGCCATTTCCGCCAGCGGCAACAATACTTACGATCCGATTCCTCTTTACCATCCCGAAGACGGTCGCGAAGGTTTGCAATTGGGAGTGGATTCGACCCTTCGGCTACAGCAGCGCGCGGATCTTCTTGACCAGATCGACGGTTTTCGGCGTTTTGCCGAGCATTCCCCCGTCGTCGAGACGTGGGACGAACATCGCCGCCGGGCTGTGCAGATGCTGGCCAGCGGCAAGACACGAGACGCTTTCGACTTGTCCAAGGAGCCGGAAGCGGTTCGCCGACGCTACGGAAATACCCACTGGGGCAAGAGCCTGTTGACCTGCCGCCGTTTGATCGAAGCAGGCGTTCGCTTCGTGCAATGCCAGGCAACCTATCGGCTGCCCAAGTCCGTCGGCCGAACGTCCAACTGGGACGATCATTCTGTGAATTCGCATATTTTCGAAGCGTACAAAATCAAATTACCCGTATTGGATCACGCTATTTCCGCCCTGCTCGAAGACCTGCACTTCCGTGGTTTGCACGAGAGGGTGCTGTTTCTGTTCTGCGGCGAGTTCGGCCGAACGCCACGCATCCGCAACCAGCACGCTTCGGGGCGTCCAGGACGAGACCATTGGCCCCGCGCGATGAGTGTGTTCCTTGCCGGTGGCGGCTTGCGAATGGGACAGGTCATCGGCGCGACCAACTCGAAGGGAGAATATCCCTCGGAAAAGCCGATGGACAGCAATTGCCTGCTCGCCACGATCTACCACCAATTCGGGATCGACTACTCCAAAACCCTTGCAGACCAGACCAACAGGCCGATTCCCATCCTGCCCGAAGGGGAAGTAATCCGCGAATTGCTATAAAACAGAAAGTGGGCAGTATCGCTATGATAGCGTTATCGGCCCCTTGGGAAACGAATTGCCTGAGCATGGTGGTATGATGGCCACGGCCCAACGAACTTCCCTGCCGATGGCACAAGCCGCGGGGATCGACTACGAACTCCTCCTCGATTGCGTCCACTGTGGTTTGTGCACGTCCGCATGCCCGACCTATGTCGAATTGGGCACCGAGATGGATAGTCCGCGCGGGCGCATCTACCTGATGCGTGCGCTGATCGATGGGCGGGTCGATTTGAATGCCGACGTCCGCCGGCATCTGGACCTGTGCCTCGATTGCCGGGCTTGCGAGTCAGCGTGCCCGTCCGGCGTGCAGTACGGCAAATTGATCGAGCCGTTTCGCATTCATCTGGCCAGGAACGAACCGGCGGCGTCTTTGTCGTGGTTTCAGCGACTGGTGTTGTTCGGCGTCTTCCCCTATGCGGTTCGGAATCGATTGGCGTTGGCCCCAGCCCGCTTCATGCAATGGACCCGGCTCGACCGATTATTGGAAGCATCGGGTTTGTTGCAGCTGTTGCCTGCCCGGCTTCGGCAGATGTACGAAATGCTGCCTCGGCTAGGGCGCTGCCGATCGCTGCCGGAATATTTACCCGCCGAAGGACAAAGGCGAGCCAGCGTCGCTCTTTTCACCGGCTGCGTCGCGGACGCCATCTTTCCGCAGACCAATTGGGCGACGGCCCGCGTTCTGCAGAAAAACGGCTGCGACGTTTGGATACCCCGTTCTCAAGTCTGCTGCGGCGCTCTTCATTACCATGCAGGCCAAGAGAAGCCGGCCCAAGCTTTCGCCGAGAAAAATAGCCATCTTTTTACTGCCCGTGCCGTCGATGCGATCATCGTCAACGCTGCCGGTTGCGGCGCCATGCTCAAAGACTACCGGCATCTGTTGCACAGCACGACCGCGGCAAAACTGGGAGAAGCCTTCGCTGACAAAGTCAAAGACGTTTCGGAATTCCTGATCGAATTGGGACCCATTCGCCCGCAGCATCCCCTGCCGATGCGAGCGACCTACCACGACGCCTGCCATCTCTGCCATGCCCAGCAGATTCGCACGCCGCCAAGACAGCTTTTGCAACTGATTCCTGAATTGCAACTTGTCCCTCTGCCAGAAAGCGAAATCTGCTGCGGCGCCGCCGGCAGCTACAACTTGACCCAACCCGAAATGGCCCACAAGCTCGGCGAACGAAAAAAGGACCACATCCTTGCCACAGAAGCTCAGGCCGTCTTCAGCGGCAATGTCGGCTGCCTCCTGCAAATCGGACGCCATCTCCGACAATCCAACCCCGATGTCATCGTGGCCCATACCATCGACGCTCTCTGGGCCAGTTATTCAGGCCGCGCTCTCGACTCGTAACTTCGGAGGCGAACTATTTCCGCTCCTCGAGAAAGCGAAGCAGGTCGCGCAACTCTTGAATGGTCAACTGGTCAGCGAGTTTGTCCGGCATTAAAGACGTCGGCAAGGCTTCCCGGGCTTCGATCTCCTTGGCATTCACCTTGAATTGTTTTCCTTGTGGATCGATATAGGTTTGTTCGTCCAGGTACGTACGATAGAGCAAGCCCGTGTACGACTTGCCGGCGATGGTCGTCAAGGCCCAGACCTGATAATACGGCGCGACCTGGTTGCCCGGCTGCAGGATCGATTCGAGCAAATGGCGCCGTCCCATTCGGCCAATCGTGGACAGATCAGGGCCGATGTCGGCACCCCGCCCGTCGATGCGATGACAGCGGGCGCAGTTGGCGAGTTTCGGATGGAAAAAGATACGCCGGCCGGCTTCCGCATCCGCCGGCCCTTCCAACAAGCCGAGCCAGGCATCGATCTGGTCGGCGGCAGGACGATTGCCCGTGAAGGGCTTGCCCAAGACGCGGGCCACGAAGTCGGCAGGCTCGAGCTTTTCGAGGCGTTTCTTCTGCTCGCCTGTCAATTTGGTCTGCACCAAAGCCCGCAACGCCTCCTCGCGCAATGGCCGATGGTCACCCTCGGCCAATTTGAGCAAGTCGGCAACGTAATCTTCGGCCCGTTCCGATAATCCCGCCACGGCTTGCAAACGCAATACCAGCGGCATGTCGTTGTCGTCGACGATTCGCTTCAACAAAGAGAATTTCTGCTTGCTTGGATGTTCGCAGAGGACGCGGACCGCTTCGAGGCGGAGTTCGGGTTCATCGGCTTGCAGCATCTTCCCCAGGTGCGCCGGTGTCAGTTTCTTGTAATCGGCGGGCAAGGCACGCAAGGCCATCAATCGGACGGCCGGCGTACTCTTTGCATCTGTCAGGCGGGCAAAGAAAAAGTCGTGCATCTCGCGCTGGCTGACTTTTCGGCCGTCGATCCGGCCCAATGCCGTCGCGTAAGCCAGATAATGCGGCACATTCAATCGCGGATCGTTCAGCGCTTGGACCAGCGCGGGGCGATATGCTTGCAGTTTTTCATCCGCAATCCATTTGACGGCCAAAAAACGCACCTCCGGGTCGGGGTCGGCCAGAAACTTCGCGAGTTGGTTTGTCGCATGGTTGGCACGGCAGGCGAGGAGCAAGCCCATGCGTTGTTGCGGATGTTTCAACGATGCGGCGTCGAGCTTCGCCAGCACGTCGGGAAATTGCGCCAGTCGGTGTAACGCCGCCTGCCGCAAGTAGGGGTCCTTGTCCGCAAGCAAGGCGAACAAGGTTTGGCGGTCGGTCGGCTTGTTCGCATCGAGACCGGCAAGGGCGGCACGGCGAACTTCGGCAGGCTGGTTGTTTGTCACGAAATCCACGACGTCGTCACCGCGCTGGATCAACCCGCCGACGGCCAAGGCGCGCAGGGCATTCGAGGGATCGTTTTTAGCAATTTTCTCCCAATCACACTTGCGGTCGCCATGGGCCAGAAGAGTCGCCAAACACACCGCCCGCACGCGGTCGCGGCGATGGGTGAGTTGTTGCCGAAGAAATTCTCGGCCTGCCTCTCCTTGTTGCCAAAGCTTCCTGGCAGCCTGCTCGCGAATGCGACGATCGGGATGGAAAAGCGTCTCCCGCGGGTCGTTTGAACGTTCGATCCTTTTTGCCACCCTGGGTCGAATGTGCCAGATCGCTCCCCGACCATGAAGCTTGTAGTCACGCAGAACCCAATCGGTGACGAACAGCGAACCATCGGGCGCGACCGCGATGCCGACCGGCCGAAAGTCGTTGCCACCCTGAACGAACGGCAACCTGGTCGCCTTCAAACCGGCGCCGTCGCTTTTTACTGAATAGCGTTCGATACGGTGTTCAGCCCAGGAAGCGACCAGGAAATCGCCCTGGTATTCGTCCGGCAGACCCGCATATTCGTAGCTGATGACTTCGCAAGGCCCTTCGCCGACACCAGCCATCATCGGTAACGTGTCGTAGAGCTGGCCATTCCACGACTGAAAAGGATGCCGACCGGATCGGCCATAGCGAAACTGGTAACCGAAATCGCCGCCTTCGACGACATAAAGCATTCGACACGGCGGCATGGCGTCGGGATCATTGTCGACGGCAATAATTCGGCCAAAGATGTCGATGCAGACGCCGAACGGATTCCAAAAGCCGGTGGCCACCCGCCGCAATTTCTTGCCTTCCTTCGTGCACCAGAAGACGTTGCCCCCTTCTCCTTCGTCGGCAATGACGCTGCCGTCACTGCCGTGAAGTTTGTACGCCGCCCCGAGATTCTCGCCCAGGCCGAAATAAAGATCGCCCGCTGCATCGAACGCCAATCCCGACAGACCATTGTGGGGGTAATTCCCTTTGGTATCCAGAAAGACGATGCGCTTTTTCGCGTCGGCTTTGCCGTCGCCATCGGTGTCTTCCAGGCGGAGAATCTCATTGCGTGTGGCGAGATAGACACTGCCATCGGCATGGACGGCAATGTCCATGGTCATTTTGGTTCCTTCAAAGAACGTGCGGAAACGGTCGGCTTTGCCGTCGCCATTGGTGTCTTCGATGATGCGAACGCGATCGTGTTTCGGACCGGGATAGCCGGTCGGCGGGAAGTGCGTATGGCTCTCGATCACTAAAAGCCGGCCGCGTTTGTCGAAGTCGGCGCCGATCGGATGGACGATATCCGGTTCGCTGGCGAACTTCTCGACGACGAGCCGTTTGTCGGCCGACTTCGGGAAATCTTTTGGTTCGCTGGCGTCGCTGATAGGAGGAATGACCAAGAACCACGTCAGCAAGATGCGGATTTTCATGTTGTCTTGTCCGGTTCGTTCGAAGAATTTGGTACGGTTTAATCTACGCGAAAAGAGAACGCGAAAAAGAGCCGAAAAACAGCAACAGCGTGCCAGGCAGACATGCGAGATTGAGCTACTCCCTTTGCGAAGTCAGAATAAACTAGCGCGATGAGCATTTTGGCAAAGATCGTCGCCAACACTCGGCGAGAAGTGGAACAGGCCCAACGGGAAATACCATCGGCTGCGCTGCAACGGCTTGCGGAACAGGCGGAGCCGCCGCGCGACTTTTTTTCCGCTCTGAAAAAGCCAGGTCTGCAATTGATTGCCGAGGTCAAGAAAGCGTCGCCGTCCGCGGGAGTTTTGCGGCGCGATTTCGACCCAGTGGCAATCGCTCGCATTTACGAACAGCATCAGGCGTCGGCCATCAGTGTGCTGACCGACTCGGCTTTCTTCCAGGGCAGCCTGGCTTACCTGCGGGCTATTCGCGGCGCTGTCGGTCTGCCGTTGCTGCGAAAGGATTTCATCATCGACCGCTACCAGCTTTTGCAGGCGCGGGCCAATGGAGCCGACGCGGTCCTGTTGATAGCCGAGGTCTTGGAGGGAAACGAACTGGCCGAGCTCCTCAAAGAGACGCGCGATTCGGGAATGGAAGCCCTGGTCGAATTGTACGAGCCGGCAAACCTGCCGCGGGTGATCGACAGCGGTGCCCGCATCATCGGTATCAACAACCGCAACCTGCGCACCTTTGAAACGCGTCTGGAACACACGCTGGACTTGTTGCCGAAACTTCCCAAGGAAGTCTGCATTGTGAGTGAAAGCGGCATCCGCAGCCGGGCGGATATCGAACGGCTCGAAAGTGCTGGCGTCGATGCGGTCTTGATCGGCGAGACTTTCATGCGCGCCGAGGACATCGGCAGCAAAGTGGATGAACTGCTCGGGCGAGGCCAGCCGGTTCGGCCAGACATGGAGCAGGGCAAGGAACAAGCCCGGCCACACTAGGAAGCCGGGCTTGGCTCTCGGGACCAGATTCATTGAACGGGAATCTGGAGTTGGATCCGCTTGATGTTGTTGGGCTTAACTTTCTTGGGTGGGGGCTGGATTTTTTGGGGCTGGATATTCGGATTGATCGGCACGGGGCGGACGTTGCCGAATATCCCCCGCACTCTGGGAAGCTCCCCTTTGAACGGTTTGCCCGTCATCTCTTTCCATTTCTTCTGCTGTTCGGGAGTCAGGACTTTGTAGATTTCATCATTCAGTTTTTTGGCCACCTCGGCCGCTTTTTTCCGCGCTTCTTCCGCCTTGCCATTCCTCGCCAGATCGACGACTTCTTTG
This sequence comes from Gemmatales bacterium, assembly GCA_026004675.1. GTDB lineage: Bacteria > Planctomycetota > Planctomycetia > Gemmatales > Gemmataceae > BPJP01. Next base: position 77,907 of record BPJP01000006.1, on the reverse strand, counting down.
TACAATTCCTTGCGCAATTCACCGATCTTTTGCCGTTGTTCTCGTGTGAATTCGAGTTGTCGGCTGAATGCCTGAATGCCCCGTTGTTGCGCCTGGAGTTGTTCCAGTCGCTTCTTTTGCTCGTCGTTGAGCAAGCTGGCAACTTTTTCCTGGTGCGATTTAAGAACTTCGCGCAGTTTCTGGAGGCCTTGCCCTTTGGCGTTTGCTCGGGCTTTTTCTTCCGCCGCCGCCATTTCCTTGATCTTGGCGACTTGTTCTTCGCTGAGATTGAGATCCTTCTGAACGTCGGGAACCTTCAGCAGGGAAACAGGGCTGTTCAAGCCGAAACTAATGACGACGGGTTTTTTCTGCTGCTGGCCGAGGATCGGGGCAGCGACAAGACAAGCGGCAGCGACAGTAGCCGCCCAAAGAGTGCACAGACGCATGAGGTTCCTCCCTTGCAGTGAAACAGAGATAAGCGTTAACGGAAGTCGCAACGGCCATTTGAAAATGTCGCTTAGTAGACGCCGTAAGTACGAAAACCTAACAGTCTATTTCAGGTCGTGTGGTGCGAATGACCGGCCAACCGATCGCCACTTGTGCTAATGCAATAGCCAGTGCCGCCAAAATCGCTGGCTGTTTTTCCCGATCTTTCACCGATTTCCGCAATGGCATTCGGTTTGCTGTTTGTCTATGCTGGAACATGCGGCAAACATCTGGTTCTCTGGAGAAATCCCATGAAAACATCCCATTGGGCGTTTTTGGCGCTGGCGAGCTGGCTGGTTCTCCCAGTCGCCGCCCAGACGCAGACAAAAGCCGACGACGAAAAACTCTGGAACGAGGTTGTCGACAAGGCGATTGACTACCTCCGCAAAAATCAGGGGGAAGACGGCAGCTGGTCGACGGGTCCGCTTCGGGGCGGCATTTCTGGCGTCGTGTTGACGGGATTGTTGCGGACGCAAAAAGTGACGGCCAAAGACCCCATGGTTGCCAAAGGGCTGAAATACATCGAAAGTCTTGTCAACCCGAAAGAGGGGCATATCGCCGGTAAGGATCCTCGCGTTCAGCTGAAGAACTACGTGACCAGCGTCAATTTGATGGCTCTGGTGGCAGCGAACCGCGCGGACCAATATCGCAAGGTCATCGGCGACGCGACGAAATTCCTCAAGGGACTGCAATGGGACGACTCGGAAGGCAAGACGAAGGAAGACGATTTCTATGGCGGAGCGGGCTACGACAGCAAATCGCGGCCGGATTTGTCGAATACACAAATGTTCATCGAAGCCCTGCGCGAGGCGGGCGTGCCACCGGACGATCCGGCACTCAAGAAAGCCCTGATCTTTGTCAGCCGATGCCAGAACCTCAAAGGGGAGCACAACGATCAGCCCTGGGCCGGCAAAATCAACGACGGCAGTTTCATCTACTCTGCCGCTGCTGGCGGGCAAAGCAAGGTGGAAGGCTCCTCGCCGGAGACTGGGCTTTACGGCTACGGAAGCATGACCTATGCAGGCATCAAGAGCATGATCTATTGCGGCGTTTCCAAAGACGATCCCCGTATCCAGAAAGGATTTGAGTGGATCCGCAAGCACTATGCCCTGGATCGGAACCCGGGCATGCCGCCGAACGAAAACGAACGCGGACTCTACTATTACTACCACACCATGGCCAAGTGCCTGCACCTGATGGGAGTCGACGAAATCACGGACGCCAAAGGCCAAAAGCACAATTGGCGTTCCGAATTGCTCCACGAGTTGGCCAAAAGGCAACGTGCTGACGGCAGCTGGGTCAATCAAAAGGACCGATGGTATGAAGGCGATCCAGCGCTCGTTACAGGCTATTGCCTGATGGCCCTGAGCTATTGCCGGCCAAAATAGGGCGGATAGCAGCCTCTGCACCTGACCCACCTCTGCCTTGTGAGTCCTCTCCAGAACGCCCCCGCGCATCGTGCGTTTTGGAGAGGCTCGCTGCTTTCACCGCTTGGGTTTTTTGCGAGATTCGCGTTACCTTCGTGGTTCTCGATCGTCTTCGAGAAAAAATTTTTTGGGGACGGAAAAAAAACTGGAATGAACCAATAACGAATCTTGCTACTGGTTGCTCCGCTTTCTAGAATGGCCAAAAATTTACCGGCGCGGAAAAAATTACGCCAAATTTTTGTAAAGGCGAAGGAAAAGAGTTGTAATCGCGCCGTCGATGTGATTGAATTGTGCGACTTGAAGTGCTGATGCTTCCGCACCAGCTAGCGGTGCCGGGGGAAGTGTATCCTCCACGTAAGGCTCGCTCAGTCGTTTTGCTCACCGTAAACCAACAACAAACGCTTTTGTCAAGTTTCGTCACACCGGGGAAGGATGGCTATGAAGACCCAACGCCGAAAGCGTGTCTCGACAACCGAACCAAGCAGTACCACAGTTCCGCCAACTATTTTTTCGTCGGATCTTCTTACGCCAGAAGAGGAAAGGGAGCTTCTAAATACGTTTTGGGAATGCAAGACCGAACTCGTTCGGTTGATGATTCGTCATTACCCTAAGCTCCGCTCGCACCGTCCGCCACTGGAGCCCTGGCCGATGGCGCAGTTTATTCGCGAATACTGCGACGAGAACGTTCGCAAGACGCCGGCCATCCGCCGGGTTTATGATCGATACATCCATTGCAAGCACCGATTGGCGTCGGCGAATATCCGTTTGGCGGCGCACGTCGCGAAGCGTTTTCGTCACCATGCCTTGGGCTATGCCGACCTGCTGCAAGAGGCGGTTTGCGGTCTGATGCAAGCGATCGACCGCTTCGATGTCAGTCACGGCACCCGCTTGGCGACCTATGCCACGTGGTGGATTCGCCAGACGCTGCAAATTGCGGTCGCTCGCCAAAGCCATCTGGTCAGTTTGTCGCCTCACCACTTGCAGGAACTGGGGCTTTTGCAGCAGGAATCAGAGGCCCTCGCTCACGGCGGCAAACATTTGCCCAGCCCGCAGGAACTGGCGTCGCGCACTGGCAGCAGCCTCGAACATCTGACGCATTTGCAGACGGCCACACGCGCTCCCGTTTCCCTCAATGCCGTTCTCGACGACGACAGTGATTTCAAATTGACCGAAGCCATGCCCGATAACGAAAGCGCTACGCTCCGGCAAAATGCTGAACGCATTGAATCACTGTCCTACCTGATGGAGAACCTGCGACCGCGAGAACGCAAAGTCCTGGATTTGCGCTTCGGCTTGACAGGCAATGGTACGCATAGCCTGCGACAGATTGGACACTTGTTGCGAATCAGCAAAGAGCGAGTCCGGCAAATCCAAAACCGCGCCCTGGAAAAACTTCGAGCCTCGGCGGAACGCGTCGGCTGGGAGGCCAATCTCCTGCTCGGAATGTAGCTTTGAGCCGCTCGAGCCATTCTCCAGCCTGCTGGTCCGCCAGCAGGCTGGTTCCTTCGTTTCGCACCTGGGTCGGTGGCCATGCCGAATCGTCTCAAACAATTGCTGGCGCAGGGTAAGGTCGTCCGCGTGTTCGGCATGGGACAGCTGTGCAGCCCAAAATTGGTCGAAATCGTCGGCATGAGTAATGGATTTCACGCCGTCTGGTTCGACCAGGAGCATGCCGGACTCACCATCGAACAGATCGAAAACGCCAGTCGCGCCGCTCGTGGGGTCGGTCTGGAATCCTTTGTAAGGCTGACTGCCACAGATTATGCCACGGTGATGCGCCCTCTTGAAGCCGGTGCTGGCGGCATCATGGCGGCTCAGGTCCGTTCGGTTCACGAGGTCAAGCAAATCATCGAGTGGACTAAGTTTTTTCCACTTGGCCTTCGTGGCGTCAATGGTGGCGGTGTCGATGGCGGTTACGGCTCCATTCCGTTGCGGGAATATTTCCGCACCGCCAACGAAAACTCCTTCGTCGCCATCCAGATCGAGCACGCGCAAGCTGTTGAAGTCGTTGACCAGATTGCTTCCGTGAAGGAAGTCGATGTCCTCTTCGTCGGACCTGCTGACCTCACTCAATCTCTGGGCATTCCCGGTGATATGAACCACCCTCGCTTATGGGAGGCTTTGGAGCAGGTTGCCCGGGCGGCGAAAGCGCATGGCATTCATTGGGCCATCCTGCCCCGTGATGTCCCATTCGCCCAACGCTGTCTCGAAATGGGATGCCGAATGTTCTCCCTCGGTGTCGATGTCTGGATCGCCCATCGCGGGATTCGAACCTATCTCGACGAATTTGCTGATTTCTTCCAGATGCATTAATCGCGCAGGACGTCGCTCACGCGCTGGGAAACGCCGTCGAAAGGCGACTTTCTTCTGGACTTCTGTCGCGTCGATCTTATTCTGAATGCATTCATCGATATTGGTTTATCCTTCGTGCTCATGCTTTCCAGTTCACGATTTGCCGAAACCTCGCCGGCTTCGAGTCGCCAACCCGCGCCTTTGACCGAAGTCCTGCGCGAGATCAAGAAGTCTTACTGGCTCCGTTTTCGCAATGGCCAGCCTGAATTCGAAGAGGCGGGCACGAATGGCCGATTCGATGCCTCGGCCGTGGACGGCATGGTGACGGCCTGTCCCCTGGACCGTCTCGGTGATGCGACATTTCGCCAGCGTCATGGCCTTCGCTACGCCTATGTCGCGGGAGCCATGGCCAACGGAATCGGCTCGGTCGAAATCGTTGAAGCCATGGGACGAGCGGGAATGCTCGGCTTTTTCGGGGCTGCAGGGCTTTCTCCTGACGCCGTCGACGCTGCCATCCATTCCCTGCAAAGTCGGCTGGGGAGGGAAGACAGCCAACCGATGGGCTTCAACCTCATTCACAGTCCCAATGAGCCAGAGCTGGAGAACGCCATCGTCGATCTGTATTTGCGCAGGCATGTTCGGCTGGTCGAGGCGTCGGCCTTTCTCGACTTGACATTGCCGATCGTTCGCTACCGGGTACACGGCATCTCGCGCGAGCCGTCCGGCCGAATGGTCGTCCCCAATCGAATCATCGCGAAGGTGTCACGGGTGGAAGTGGCGACAAAATTCATGTCGCCTCCGCCTCAGGCACTCTTGCAAGAACTGGTTCGCCGAGGCGAGATCAGCCCGCAACAAGCGGAGTGGGCCGGGCAAATCCCCATGGCCGACGACGTCACCGCCGAGGCAGACTCAGCGGGACATACGGACAACCGACCGGCCATCGCCCTTTTGCCGACCATCATCGCTCTGCGAGATCGATTGCAGGAGCGCTTCTGTTACCCCGAACCAGTCGGTGTCGGGCTGGCAGGAGGGATTTCGACACCGGCTTCAGCGGCAGCTGCCTTTGCGATGGGGGCTGCTTATGTCGTGACCGGCTCCGTGAACCAGGCCTGTGTCGAATCCGGCTCCTCCGACCTGGTCCGCCAAATGCTGGCGGAGGCGGAACAGGCCGACTGCATCATGGCGCCGGCGGCCGATATGTTCGAAATGGGCGTCAAGTTGCAGGTGTTGAAGCGTGGCACCATGTTCGCCATGCGGGCACAAAAGCTCTACGAGCTTTATCGCAAATACGATGCTTTGGAAGAGATTCCTGCTGCCGAGCGTGCTTCCCTGGAAAAAACCGTCTTCCGTTTGCCTCTCGATGAAGTCTGGCACCAGACATGTGACTTTTTCAGGCAGCGCGACCCCAAGCAGATCGAACGAGCGAGACGGGATGCCAAACACAAGATGGCATTGGTTTTTCGCTGGTACCTTGGACAATCGTCGCGCTGGGCCAACTCCGGCGAGTCGTCGCGACGCATCGATTTCCAGATTTGGTGCGGCCCGGCGATGGGTGCTTTCAATGAATGGGTCAAAGGTTCGTTTCTCGAACAGCCCGCGAATCGGCAAGTGGTCACGGTGGCGCTCAACATCCTGTATGGAGCATCCGTCTTGCTCCGTGCCAACCAGCTTCGCTGCCAGGGGGTGCCGGTCGCTGGCAATTTCTTGAAAATCGTGCCACAATCGAAGGCCGATTTGGAACAGTACCTGTAGGCTGAAACGAGTATGGATGTGCTGAACAGCAAAGCAGAACCGGTAGCCATCATCGGCATTGGTTGTCTTTTTCCCAAGGCCGACAATTTAGCCGAATTCTGGGCCAACATTTGTAGAGGCACCGATACGATCACGGAGGTGCCGCCCACCCATTGGCGGGCGGAAGACTACTTCGATCCCGATCCGAAAGCGCCGGACCGCGTTTATACTGCTCGCGGAGCCTTTTTATCACCGGTGGAGTTTCCGGCATTGGAATTTGGGATTTCTCCCAACACTCTCGAAGCTACCGACACGACGCAGTTGTTAGGTCTGCTGGCCGCCAGGCAGGCTCTGGAAGACGCTGGCTACGGTTCCGACAGGAACTTCGACCGCCGCCGGGTCAGCGTGATTCTCGGCGTCACTGGCACGTTGGAATTGGTCATCCCGCTTGGGGCTAGGCTTGGCCATCCGATCTGGCGCCGCGCTTTGAAAGAAGCCGGCGTGGATGAGGCTACCGCCGATCAGGTCGTTCAAAAGATCGCCGATTCTTACGTTAGCTGGCAGGAGAATTCGTTTCCCGGTTTGCTGGGAAATGTTGCAGCCGGTCGCATTGCCAATCGTCTCGACCTCGGCGGGACGAATTGTGTGGTCGATGCCGCTTGTGCCAGTTCGCTGGGCGCGATCCATCTGGCGATGCTCGAATTGCAGAGCGGGCGATGCGACATGGCCCTGAGCGGCGGTTTGGATACGTTCAACGACATCTTCATGTATACTTGCTTCAGCAAGACCCCGGCGCTTTCGCCGAGCGGGGACGCTCGCCCCTTCGACAGCAGCGCCGACGGCACGATCCTGGGAGAAGGCCTGGGCGTTGTGGTATTGAAGCGATACCACGACGCAGTGCGTGACGGCGATCGCATCTATGCGGTCATTCGCGGCATCGGTGCTTCCAGCGATGGCAAAGGCAACGCGATCTATGCTCCCAGTGCCAGCGGCCAGTCAAGGGCGCTTCGTGCAGCCTATGAGTTGGCCGGTGTCAGCCCGGACACCATCGAACTGGTGGAAGCCCATGGCACAGGCACCCGGGCCGGCGACGCCACCGAACTGGCTGCTCTCAACGACGTCTATTCCTCGGTTGCTAGCAGCAAGACTCCACGTAAATGGTGTGCGATCGGTTCGGTCAAATCGCAGATCGGACACACGAAAGCGGCAGCTGGCGTCGCTGGTTTGATCAAGGCCGCATTAGCTTTGGATCGCAAAGTCTTGCCACCCACCATCAAGGTTGAAAAACCGCTCGACGTCATCGAGAAGGGACCTTTTTACGTCAATACCGAAAAGCGCCCGTGGCTGGCGAATCCGGAACACCCTCGGCGAGCGGCAGTCAGTTCGTTCGGTTTCGGCGGCAGTAACTTTCATTGCGTCCTCGAAGAAGCGACCTCCGAAAAGACCGAAATCGACTGGGATCCGCACGTCGAAGTTGTGGCCTATTCGGCTGACTCTGAAGCAGAGCTGGTGGCCAAGATCGACAAGCAACCGATCGCGTCGTGGTCTGGACTACAGGAGCACGCTTTTCAGAGCCGACGCGATTTCGACCCTCGCCAAGCCGTCCGGGTCGTCGCCGTCGTCGAGCGCACGGAAGATTTTTCCTGGCAGAGTTGGCAGACTGCCATTGCTCGAACGATCGAAAGACGTACAAGTCAAAGCCGAAAAGAACGTATCTTTGTCGGCCGTGGGACTCGGCAAGGACAAGTAGCTTTTCTTTTCTCTGGCCAGGGTTCCCAATATGTCGGTATGGGCAGAGACCTCGCTTGTCGATTCCCGGTAATGTTGGAAGCGATCACGGTTGCCGACAGGACCTTCAGTACGACGAGGGGAGAGCTGTTCGAGAGGATTTTTCCATTGCCGGCATTTTCGCCAGAAGAACGCAGCCAGCAAGCAGAAGCATTGAAGCAGACACAGTTTGCCCAGCCGGCGCTGGCGGCCATCGAATGGGGCATGTTTCGGATTCTACAGCATTTCCAGGTGGTTGCTGATGCCGCTGCTGGACATAGCTTTGGCGAATTAGTGGCGTTGTGCGCTGCCGGTGTCTTTGACGACGCTTCGCTGTTTCGACTCGCGGTCGAACGAGGCAGGCTGTTGGCGGAAAGAACCGAAAACGGTGCCATGCTTGCCGTCCGGGCCTCCCTGGAAGTCGTCGAGGCTTTGATCAGGCAAGAAGCTCTGGACGTGGTTATCGCCAATCGTAACGCGCCCGAACAGTTCGTCCTTTCTGGAACGTCGGCATGGATCGACCGGGCAGCCGACGCCTGCCGCGCTCGTGGTATCGCTGCCACCAGGCTTTCGGTCTCGGCGGCGTTCCACAGTCCGCTTGCCAGACCGGCGTGGCAGCCATTTTTCGACCGGCTCAAAGAAACGACTTTCGCGCCGCCCCGATTCCCCGTTCTGGCAAACGCCAGCGCTGCCGCCTATCCCAGTGCAGCCGACGAGGGGCGAAAGTTGCTCGCCGACCAGTTGGTGCAACCGGTCCGGTTTATTGACGTCGTCGAAAAGCTATACGAAATGGGCTGCCGGACTTTTGTCGAAATTGGCCCAGGCGCTCGTTTGTGTTCGCTGGTCGAGTCGATCCTCGGCAGCCGGGAGTTTTCATGCGTCGCGGTCGATGCCTCATCCGGGAGGCGCAACAGCATGGCGGACTTGGCGTCCGTGCTTGCCGAGCTGGCCGCCAAAGGCCATTCCGTCGATTTGGCCGCTTGGAACGCCGGCCTCCGATATCCCGCCTCAACCAGGCCAGCCAAAGGATCGCTTACGTTCCCGATTTGCGGGGCCAATTACGTTCGGCCCAAAGAACCCGCTGGCGGAAACGGAACCGTCGGCCACCGACCGACGCTGAACCCCAAGGCGATGAATAAGCAAAATAACTCGGTTGCTCTGGAAGCTCCCGTCCCAGCAGCCCCACCCGCGGCCAACTCGCCTGCGACCAACGCCACGTCTCCCTCGACAATCCGACAAGACATGATGGCACAGAATGAGATTCCTGCCAGCGGAATCAGTCAAGAATTGCTTGTTCTGCAAAGACTCGGTGAGCAGACGGCACAATTGCACCGCCAGTTTCTCGACGGCCAGGATCGTCTGCTGCAGACCATCCAAACGCTTTTGCAGAATCGGCAAACTCCCGAACCAGTCCGAAGTGATTTCGTTTCGAAGCCGCCAGAAAATGGAAGCAGCGACGAAGTTCCGATTGCCCAACCTGTGTCGAGCGCTGCTCCGCCTAAAATGCCACAGCCGAACCAGACCAGCGGCCAGGTTCCTGTTCCGACAGGTCCGGACGCTGACCCCGAGGTGCCTCCCGAGATCAGCACAATAACACCCCATTCGTCGAGTGCAAGTGACGACCGTGTTCGGCAAACCTTGCTCGACGTCGTAGCGGAAAAAACCGGTTACCCGGCGGAGATGCTCGAACTCGACATGGAATTGGACGCCGATCTGGGCATCGATTCGATCAAACGGGTCGAAATCTTCTCGGCTCTTCAGGAAAAACTGCCCGAGGCGCCGGCCGTCTCGTCCGAACATCTCGGCACGCTGCGAACCTTGCGGGACGTGGTTGGGTTTCTCTCTACAGCACCCATCCCGACTGCCGGCCCGGAGGCTAACGGTAAAAACGATCGCTTGGCTACCATTCTGCTCGACGTCGTAGCGGAAAAAACCGGCTACCCGGCGGAGATGCTCGAACTCGACATGGAATTGGACGCCGACCTGGGCATCGATTCGATCAAACGGGTCGAAATCTTCTCGGCTCTTCAGGAAAAACTGCCCGATGCGCCGGCCGTCTCGTCCGAACATCTCGGCACGCTGCGAACGCTGCGTGATGTTGCTGTGTTTTTGGATGCCACCGGCGGAAACCAATCACCCCCCTTGGCTTCGCCGACGACATCTCCTGATTTCGCCAAAGCGCTGCTCGACATTGTTGCGGAAAAAACCGGTTACCCGGCGGAGATGCTCGAACTCGACATGGAACTGGACGCCGACCTGGGCATCGATTCGATCAAACGCGTAGAGATTTTCTCAGCGATGCAGGAAAGAATGCCGGAAGCGCCAGCCATATCGTCTGAACAGATCGGGCAGTTGCGCACGCTGCGCCACGTCGTCGATTTTCTCGCCAAAGGATCGGAGAGGGTAGACGGGGAACCGTCTGCGTTCAGCGAGAATGGAGCTATCGAAGCGCCGGCCGATGAAACCGCGACGCCACTGAATCGCTACGTTTTATCGAAAGCACCTCTGCCCGCGGATCGGCCCGAGCTGCCTTTGCCAGAACTGGGTGAGATCGTCATCACGGATGACGGTGAGGGAGTGGCAAAGTGTCTGGCTGCGCGGTTGGATGGCCTGGGTCTGCGCACTCGTGTGGTCTCCCTCGATGAAGCCCGGCTGCCTTCTCATCTGACTGGGCTTGTTCTAATCTCACCACGTCGCTGCGGAGATGACTTTATCAAGAAGTCATTTGTCATCATGCAAAAGGCTGGCCCTGGCCTGATCGAAAAAACCAGGTCGGGGACTACTGCCTTCTTGGTGACGGTGTCACGGTTCGACGGGGCCTTTGGACTGGGATCGGCGACAGGAAATGCCACAAGCGGCGGCTTGGCTGGACTGGCGAAGACGGCTCAACACGAATGGCCCGCGGTTCGTTGCAAAGCAATCGACTTGTCGGCTTCCTTGGAGGACGTTGAAGATGTGGCCATGCTTCTGGCCGACGAAATCTTTCGTGCCGGACCGCTCGAAGTGGGAATCGATGCCGCAGGCCGGTATGGACTCGATCTTGTGCAACAGCCCCAAACCAGGACAGACGATGGCCCGCTGCGGGCCGGTGATCTGGTCGTTATCACAGGAGGAGGTCGAGGAGTGACGGCGGAGGCGGCGTTAGCGTTGGCGGAGACCTTTTCGCCGGCCATGTTGCTGCTGGGTCGGTCGCCTCTTCCGGAAGCGGAACCCGAATGGCTTGCCGGTTTAACCGAAGAAAGGGACGTGAAACAGGCGATCATGGCCCAGGCGACGAAAAAGTTGACGCCGCGTGAAGTCGACGACCACTGCCGCCGGGTTTTTGCGGACCGCGAACTGGCACGCAACCTTGAGCGTTTCCGTCGCGCTGGTGCTCGAGTGGTCTATCGTAGCGTGGACGTTTGCGATGCTGCCGCTGTTCGTGATGCGCTTCGGCAGGCTTCTGAGCAGTTCGGTCCCGTGCGCGCCGTCGTTCACGGAGCCGGCGTGTTAGCCGACCGCCGAATCGAAGACAAGACGACACAGCAGTTTGATCTGGTTTACGACACCAAAGTCCTCGGGCTGAAGCATGTGCTCGAGGCCATCGACGAGCGCGAGTTGAAAGCACTGGTGCTGTTTTCTTCGTCGACTGCCCGTTTCGGCCGAATGGGGCAAGCCGACTATGCCGCTGCCAATGAAGTGTTGAACAAATGGGCGCAGCAACTACAACGCCGATGGCCCCATTGTCGGGTGCGCTCAATCAATTGGGGACCATGGGACGGAGGCATGGTCACGTCCGCTCTGAAGAACCTGTTCGCCAGCGAAGGCGTCGGCGTTATTCCCCTACGTGCCGGTGCGCGATGGATGATTGGAGAGCTTCAGGCTGAGCACAACGACGTGGAAACGGTGGTGCTGGCGGGCACACTCGCCGATTTCACCCATAAAACGGAAAACGCTTTCTCGCCGAAGGTGCCCGAAATCGTTTCGGCTCCAGCCGGAATCGTTTTCGAACGCGACCTGAGTGTTGCCAGCCATCCGGTTCTGCAAGCCCACGTCATAGACGGAAAAGCCGTGTTGCCGGTCTGCCTGATCGTGGAATGGCTGGCACACGGTGCCTTGCATAACAACCCAGGGCTGTTCTTCACAGGGCTTGAGGATTTGCGCATTCTTAAAGGCATTCGGTTGCGTGGCGAGGAAACCATTCGACTCCAGGCTGTCGCCGAAAAGCCGAGGCGATCGGACGATCAGTTTGTGGTTCCTGTCGAAATCCGCTCCTTGTCCGATGGCCGGCACACGCCGTCTGCCCGGGCGATGATCGTCCTGTCGACGACTCCGCTACCCGCATTGCCGACGAACGGTTTCAATACCGCGATTGTCCAGGCTCCAAAAACGTTGGCGGACGCCTACGAAACGCTGCTCTTTCATGGGCCAGAGTTTCAGGGCATGACGACAATCGAGTCGTGTAGCGAACAGGGAATCACCGCGTGGTCAGCAGCGGCGGCGAAGCCGTCCGTGTGGATGCAGCATCCTTTGCGGAGCAATTGGTTGGCGGATCCGTTGGTCTTGGATGTGGCGTTTCAAATGTTGATCGTGTGGTGCTGGGAACAACACCGAGCGCCGTCCCTGCCAGTGGCCATCGGTCGATATCGCCAGCACCGCCGAGCCTTTCCGCCGGATGGCGTGCGCATTCAAGCACGTGTGACACGCACCGCCGCCGCACGCGTCTTCGCGCATATCGAATTCATCTCCCGCACAGGAGAACTTGTCGCCGAAATGGACGATTACGAATGCGTGATGGATGAAGCGCTCGTTGCGGCGTTTCGGCGGAATCGAATCGCGGTCGAAATGGCCCACGGCTGACTTTCTCCTCCAGGGGGTGGCGAGGACCGCGCGAGATGGTTAAATTAGAGTAACTGGCCTTGCCGACCCTCCACGATCATCCTGGCGATACGACTTTCGCGGAATGTGGGGCGCGATATGAGACAGCCGACGTGGGCTTTTGCCCTGCTTGCCCTTGCTGGTCTTTGCCTGCCCGCACCCGTTCGCGCTTGCAACGTCCCTGTCTTTCGCTACGCGCTGGAACGCTGGCCTCCCGATCCCTATGCCTTTACGGTTTTTTACCACGAGAAAATACCCGAAGATGTTCGGGCCATGATCGCTGCGTTGGAAAAATCGTCGGCAAAGGACGGCCGGGCGAACATCGTGGTGCATTGGGTTGACGTTGCCCAAGACGGGCACAGCCCAGCACACCAATGGTGGCGAGAGCAAAAAGACGTCAGGATTCCCTGCCTGGTCGTCCATTCTCCACCTCGCAGCGGCGTTGCCACGATGGTTTGGTCGGGAGTGCCGACCACGGCGACGATCCAGAAACTTGTCGATTCCCCCGCCCGCAGGGAATTATCGCGACGGCTTTTATCAGGCGAATCAGCCGTTTGGTTGCTTCTCGAGTCAGGCAACAAGGTCGAAGATGATGCCGCCTTTCAGCTATTGACGGAGCAACTGGCCCGGCTCGAAAAACAGATCGAATTGCCCAAAGGCGAGACTGAACCTCATACCGGTCTGTTGGTTCCCCCAGGTCCCGATCAGGGAGCCGAGCTTCTGTCCAAAATTCCCTTGAAGATCGATTTTTCTGTCCTGCGCGTATCGCGTCAGGACCCGGCGGAACGATTCTTCGTCCGCATGTTGCTGGCAGTGAATCCGAAATTGGAGCAGGCGACGGCACCCATTGTTTATCCGGTATTTGGCCAGGGTCGAGCGCTGCACGCATTTCAGGGGAACGAACTGACTCCCCCCGGCATCGAAGAGGCAGCACGATTTTTGTGTGGCGCTTGCTCGTGCAGCGTCAAAGCGAGCCATCCGGGATTCGACTTGCTGCTGCGAGCAGACTGGACGGCGGTCGTCGGGGGTAAGATTCAGCCGGCCCAGGCCAACGAGCTGAGAATCGGCGAGAAAGTGGCATTGCCCAACAGAGCAGAGAATCGACGGCAGCCGTCGGTGCCTCCACGGAATGAATCGGCACGCCATGAGGTGTCGCCGACCCTGTTGGTTGCGATTTCGGTGGTTGGCGTCTACGCCGCATTGGCCGGCGTTGTGATCGCTCGACGTCGTCATTGGTTCTAGTTTTTGCTGAGCCTGGGTGATTGATTCGAAGTCCAAGGCGGGGAGTTTTTATGAAAACGCTGTTTGCCGTTTCCTTGGGAGTCGCGGTGGTGTTGGTTGTCTTTTTAGTCTGGCAGCCGGCAACCGAAACAGAAGGAGTAATGGTCTACTGTGCCGCCGGGATGAAAAAGCCGGTCGAGGAAATTGCCCGGGCCTACGAGAAAGAACTCGGCGTGAAAGTCCGGCTCGAATTTCGCGGCTCGAGGACGCTCCTAGCCAACTTCAAGGTCGTCCAACAAGGCGACCTCTATATACCCGGGGATGACTATTATATCGAGTTGGCCCGCGACGAAGGCTATATCGATGAAGTCATTCCCATTGCCCGGATGACGCCGGTTTTCGCCGTCCAGAAAGGGAATCCCAAGAAGATCCAGTCGCTCGACGACCTCTTGAACGGCAAGGTCCGTGTGGCTCAAACCGATCCCCAGCAGGCCGCTTGTGGCAGGCTGACGAAAAAAGTGCTGGAAAAGCTGGGCAAATGGCAAGAACTCGACAAGATCACCAACCAGACCGGCGTCTACAAACCCAACGTCATCGATGTGGCGACGGACGTCAAAGTCGGTGCCGTCGATGTCGGCATCGTTTGGGATTCGACAGTGGCTCAGTTCCAACCCGACCTGGAAGCAGTCGAATTTCCCGAGTTGAAAGACCATGCGTCGCAGGTCACGGTTGGCGTGTTGCGTTTCACCAAGAGTCCGCCCGACGCTTTACGTTTCGCCCGCTATTTGACGTCGGAAAAAGGATTGCCCATTTTCGAGAAATACGGCTTCAAAGTGGTGGAAGGAGACCAATGGGCGGTGACGCCGGAGTTGAAGTTGTTTGCCGGCGCGATGCTGCGACCAGCCATCCAAGAAACCATTCGAGAGTTCGAAAAGCGCGAAGGGGTCAAGGTTACGACGGTCTATAACGGCTGCGGCATTCTAGTGGCTCAAATGCGTACCAAGGGGGAAAGGCCGGATGCTTACTTTGCCTGTGAAACGTCGTTTATGCAAAAAGTCAGCGACCTGTTTCTGGATCCGACCGATGTTTCGCAAAACCGGCTGGTGATCGTCGTTCCAAAAGGGAATCCGAAAAATATCAAGACCCTCGAAGACCTGGCTCGCCCTGGTCTGCGCATCGGTGTCGGCCACGAACAGAAATGCGCTATGGGAGCCATTACCAAGCAGACACTCGAGAAAACGCCGTTTTATGACAAGATTATGAAAAATGTCTTGGAGAATGGTGTACAAAGCCCGACCGGCGATTTGCTCATCAACCAGATGGTCACCGGTTCTCTGGATGCGGTGATCGCCTATGTCAGCAATGCCGCCATGGCCGCCGACAAACTCGACGCCTACACCATCGAAGGCATTCCTTGTGCCATCGCCACCCAACCTTTTGCCGTTGGCAAGAATTCGAAGTACAAACACCTCTCCAATCGACTGCTCGAAGCTATCAAGACGGCGCAGTCGAAAAAGCGTTTCGAAGAATTCGGCTTCAAATGGAAGCTCAAAGAAGGCCAGTCGAAAAACAGTCCTGCCGGCGACAGCGTCAACCAAACCGGTCACCGCAGCGAGTGAGCCAGGCTATTCAAGCGTCCGCCAACGACTGATCATCATGGCATTGGAAACGATCACCCCACCAAACCAGCACGTGGCGCCCGCCAGTCGGAGTACGTTCGATCCCCTCTTCGTCGGCAGCCTCGTCTTGATCGGCGGTTCGTATGTCCTATTGATCGTGGCTATGCTTGTCGCCGATGCGGTCTATACGACCCCGGATCATTTTCTCCATGCGCTTAGCAGTCGGGAAATCCGCTTCGCTGTCTATCTGACGATGATTTCCTGCTCGATCACGGCCATCCTCTCGGTCTGGGTAGCGGTGCCGTTGGGCTACCTGTTATCGCGTTACCGCTTTTTCGGCAAAACGCTCGTCGACGCGATCGTGGACATTCCCGTCGTCCTGCCGCCACTCGTGATCGGTCTGAGTCTTTTGATCCTGTTTCAAACCCAGCCAGGAAGATGGCTGGAAAAAATCACCGATGAGCACATGGGCTTGGCCATGACGTATTATGTGCTGCCTGGCCTGGTTCTCGTTCTGCTGGCGGGTTGGCTGGCGCCGCGTTTGGGCGAGCGTTACGGCCTTTGGGGCGGACTGGGACTATCTTCGGGAATAGCACTCGTTCCAGTGATGCTGGCCTTGGCGACCTTTCGATTCACTTCTCTCGGTCCGTTCTTGGAAAGTTATTTCCAGGAAAAATTATCAACCAAAATCACCTATGCTGTGCCGGCTGTGGTCCTGGCCCAGTTCTCCGTAGCGTGTGCTTTCGCGGTCCGGACCATGCGAGTCACCTTCGACCAGCTGACTTCGCGTCAGGAACAAGTTGCCCTGGCGCTGGGCTGCAGTCGAAGCCAGGCTTTTTGGCTGGTGGTGATCCCCGAAGCCAGGCGGGGTATCATTACCGCTGCGACGCTCGCCTGGGCCAGAGCCTTGGGCGAATTTGGCCCGATCCTCGTTTTTGCAGGTGCCACAAGGATGAAAACGGAGGTTCTTTCGACCACCGTGTTTCTGGAACTAAGCGTTGGCAGCCTGGAAGCGGCCGTCGCTGTTTCGTTGATCATGGTCGCGACCGCAGCCCTCGTCCTGGTGATCGTTCGCGTTTTCGGCATCGAGGAAAAGCCATGAAACGGACAGGGGGCCTGTCGCCTTTTGTCGCATGCGATCACGAAATGTTCCGCTGGTTTTCGACAATGCCCCCGACCGTTTTCGTGCTCCTCTTCTTGAAAGGCCGTTGCCATGACTCTCGCGCGTCACATTCTTGTTTGTTGGCTGCTGTGGACCGCTGTTAGCCAGGCCGAGCCTCTCCCCGGCACGAAGCCTCTCACCGAGAACGAAGACCTGGCAAAGAAAATGGTCGCCGGCATCGATCGTTATTTGCAGCGTGCCACAACCGACAGCGTCAAGAGCCGCCAGCGTTATTGGAAACTCGATTTCTCGTCGACGAAAGCCTACGCAATGTCGGTGCAACAGAATCGAACACGCTTCCAACAAATCATCGGTGCGGTGGAAAAGCGTGTGCCAGCAAGGCTGGAAGTCATCGCGATGCCGTCAGCCATCGAGTTAGCGAAAGGACCCGGCTATAAAGTTTTCGCAGTTCGCTGGAAGGTATTCGATGACATGGATGCCGAAGGACTGCTGCTGGTACCCACGAAGCAGATCAAAGCGAATGTGGTTGTCCTTCCCGATGCGGAGCACGCGCCGGAAGTCCTTGTCGGTTTGGCGAAGGGGTTGGGCAACCAGGGACAAGTGGCCCGCATCCTCGCGGAGAACGGCTGCCGTGTCCTCGTCCCCACGTTGATCGACCGCAAGGATACCTGGTCAGGAAGCTTGCTGGCGGGTCGATTCACCAATCAGCCTCACCGCGAATTCATCTACCGCATGGCCTACGAAATGGGTCGGCATCTGATCGGCTACGAAGTGGAGAAAGTCGCGGCCGCCGTCGACTGGTGCCAGCAACAGAAGGAACAAGTTCCTGTCGGCGTATTCGGCTATGGTGAAGGTGGTCTGATCGCCCTCTATGCTGCCGCGATCGAGCCACGCATCGATGCTGTCGTCGTCAGCGGCTATTTCGGCCCGCGCGAACGCCTCTGGCGCGAGCCGATCTACCGCAACGTCTGGAGTCTCTTGGAACGCTTCGGCGATGGGGAATTGATCTACCTGGTCCTGCCGCGAAAGCTCATCATCGAAGTCGCCAATTTCAAACCGGCACCGCATCCACCTGTGCGAAACGGTCGCCGGGGAGCAGCACCTTACGCTTTTCCTTCCCCTTCGGCCCAGGAAGTCCGAAAGGAAGTAGATCGCGTTCTCGCACGCGTGCCGACAACTTTCCCGACGAAGAAAGTAGAAGTGCACGTTACCTCTGGCGATGAAATCGGCCCCGGTTACAGCACCGCGCTGGCAGCCTTTTTGAAAGAACTCGCTGGCATCGAAAAACCGTCTGATTCCAATCGTCCTCCCGTGCCGGTTCGCACTGTCGATCCTGACCTTCGCCAGAAGCGTCAATTCGACCAGATTGTCAGTCACATTCAGAGAGTTTTCCGCCAGTCGTACGAAGAACGAAAGAGGTTCTTCTGGAACAAGATCGAAGCGAAAGGATTGCACGACCACATCGGACCGGTTGCCGATCGGGTCAAAGCGTTCGAAGCGCGAACGGCTGATTTTCGGCGTTATTTGGCGGAAGAAGTGATTGGCGCTCTGCCGCCGGCGACGATGCCGCTCCGTCCGCGAACGCGAAAGTCGTATACAACGCCGAAGTGGACTGGCTATGAAGTGATGCTGGACGTTTACCCTGACGTATTCGCCTATGGCATTTTGCTGGTTCCGACGGACATGAAGAAAGGGGAACGCCGGCCGGTGGTAGTTTGCCAACACGGCTTGGAAGGCAGACCGCAGGATGTGGTCAACCCGAAGAAGAAGACGCGGGCTTACAATTCGTTCGGCGCCCAGTTGGCCGATCGCGGTTATATCGTTTACGCACCGCAGAATCCATATATCGGTGGTGACGACTTCCGCGTCCTGCAACGCAAAGCCAATCCGCTGAAGTTGTCCCTGTTTTCGTTTATCGTTCGCCAGCACGAACGCACGCTCGACTGGCTGCAAACCCTGCCTTTCGTCGATCCCAAGCGAATCGCTTTCTACGGATTATCGTACGGCGGCAAAACGGCGATGCGCGTTCCTGCCCTGTTGCCGGGTTATTGTCTGTCGATCTGTTCCGGCGATTTCAACGAGTGGATTTGGAAAAACGTCAACGTGGAATGGCGTGGCAGTTACCTGTTTACCGGCGAATACGAAATGTTCGAGTTCGACCTGGGCCATCGTTTCAACTATGCCGAGATGGCCGCCTTGATTGCGCCGCGACCATTCATGGTGGAAAGGGGCCATCACGATGGCGTCGGACTGGATGAATACATCGCTTTCGAATACGCCAAGGTCCGCCGACTTTATGCCGAGTTGGGCATCGCGGACCTTACCGAGTTGGAGTTCTTTTACGGCGGGCACGAAATCCACGGCGAAGGAACGTTCCGATTCCTCGACAAACATCTCCAATGGAAGCCGTAGCTTGCGGTCGATGAGAAATGCGAAGAATGTCTTCGCTGTGAGGCCGATCCTTCTACCGATCGGAGGCAAACGACGAATTGGTCGACGCCGATCTTTCGCTGTCGGTCGATGGCGGCTGGCTGCCGAAAACTGCCAGTTGCCACGTTTCCTTTTCGCCGAAAGGTTTCTCATAAGGAAGCGGTTCCACGACAGCCCGTCCGTCGTCGCCGATCGCGAAATAGTAGTAGTACCAGTAGCCAGAAGGCCAGTAGTCAAACGGTGAATAGAAGTATGGCCGATGGTAGAACGCGTAGTAACGAGGCAAAAAGAAATACGGCCGGTAGAGGTACGGATGGAAATGGTAAGCGCGGTAGCCATAGAAGGCGTAGGGGCTGAAATAGAAGCCGTGGCGAAAATAGAAATGCGCTGGAGAGACTCTGGCCGACTCGTCGCTTGGGGCCAATTCGAGCGTCTGAGTCAGCGCATCGTCTCCGCTGCGAGGATGCGCACGTTCGCCAGCAAATGATACTTTTTCCTCAGCGATGGTACGGCATGAAATCAAGCCAAGAGCACCGATCGCACAAAAAAGCACAAACCGCATGGTCCGTTCCTCCGCATTGCTGGCGACCCTTGCCGAGCTAACCGGCTCGTCTGCGAGCGAGCCGTCCACCAGTTACCAGCAAACGCCGAGAGTTCACGCTCCCGGCGTTTCTTCTGCGGAAACTGTTCGGGTGGGCACACCGTCCGCAGGGCATGATGCGTTTTGCTTTCTCGATTTTACACTGAGATGTTCTATTTTGCAAAGTTCTGGAAGCGTCCGCGCGCTTGTTGGGTCGATGTTCATCGAGGAAGAATATCCTCGCCGCCTCGCCGCCTCGCCGCCTCGCTGCCTCGCCGCCGGCAACCTCTCCTTCACCGGCAAAACCCACTAAAACAACGGGCTTCTAGGGTTTCACCAGGGAAAGTATCTTTTTGTTAAGTGCTTGAGACAATGGTGCTCTCGGCGACAATAGCGCCTCGACGGTTTCTTTTTCTCCACGGACGGAAATCCTGATACATGGCGAAAGAATAAGGCCAAAGTCGCGGACACGATCTTGTGGTCTCACCATGCGAAGGCCAGCAAGGATTCGATTGCACAACACTTTTGCCTCGTTGGCATCCAGTTTTCCGGACTTTTTCTTGCCGGCACCTCCGAAGTTCAAAGTTTCAAACTCCCAGTTGCCATTCTCTTTTAAAATGAACCGATACCCGCCGGGATTAACTCCCCCCGGAAACCACTCAACACGAAGGATCTGACCTTTTAGCTTGTTGAGCACGTTTGGTTGGGCCGACGCCACCGGTACCAAAAGGATAACACCGCATAATGCCCAGAAGTTCGTGCGCAGTAACATGGCGATGACCTCCACTCGCAAGTTAACAATCGCGACCCTTTAATGAACCTTTTCCTCGGAACGCCGCCACAGTGGTAGCTTGCGCAGTTCGTATCATTTTTCACGTGGCCAGGGATCAGCTTCAAAAGAAGTCTACTCGATCCAGGTGCTGGAAAGGATTGCCAATCGTCTGACCGCATCACGTTAGCAGGTGCAACTTCGCCGCCATCTTCGAGGCGTCGCAAAAGCGGGTATGAGTCAGGAACGCCGTCAGTTGACGGTGCAGGCAATTTGCGCAAAACAGTCAAAATTCTCCT
This sequence comes from Gemmatales bacterium, assembly GCA_026004675.1. Lineage (GTDB taxonomy): Bacteria > Planctomycetota > Planctomycetia > Gemmatales > Gemmataceae > BPJP01. The sequence continues at coordinate 57,327 of BPJP01000006.1, read as the reverse complement.
TGATAATACCCGCCGTGATTCCGCGTGCACCATGAGTCCCGCAGCGGTCTGGTTCGAAAATGGTGTGAAGCGAAGGGGAGGCGGCATCGATCTGGAAACACTCCGGCAAGTTCGCTAAGTTGCGATTTTCTAGCGATCGGGACATCGAGCATCGAGTACCCTGAGTCGATCATGAACATTTACAGCCGAACCAGGTCTCTTGTCGAGACGCTTGGCGATGTGGTGGCGCGGGCGGCCGAAAATCTGGGCGACCTGACGATTTTCAGCGGCCAGGTTTTGAGTTGGCTGCTTTTGCGCCGGCCCGCAAAAGGTACTCTCCTGCAGAGCTTCTACACTGTTGGCGTCCTCAGCATGCCGGTTGTCGCCGTGACTGGCTTGTTTATTGGCATGGTGTTGGGGGTACAGGGATATCACCAGTTTCATAGCCTCGGCCTGGCGACCCGACTGGGATCGATTATCAATATCAGCATCGTTTCGGAATTGGGGCCAGTATTGGCGGCGACGATGATCGCTGGCCGGGTCGGCAGTGCGATGGCTGCGGAAATCGGGACCATGGCGGTCACCGACCAAATCGATGCCCTGACTTGCCTGGGTGTCAATCCGCTGCATTATCTTGCTGTGCCGCGTTTTGTGGCCTGTGTCCTTTTGATCCCCATGCTTACGATTCTGGCGGACCTGACCGGCATTTGTGGCGGAGCGATGATTTGCATCAATACCTACGGCGTCGATGCCCACCATTACTGGACGCGAGCGCGAAACTATGTCGGATTGTGGGATATTTCCGAAGGGTTGATCAAGTCAGCCTTTTTCGGTGCCGCCATCGCCCTCATCAGTTGTCATCGCGGGTTTCGTTGTCGGGCCGGGGCTGAAGGCGTGGGGCGGGCGGCAACCGAAGCCTTCGTCGCGTCCTTTATCGCCATCCTCATCCTCGACTTCTTTCTGGCGCTTTTGCTGGGCTACATCGAGCAACGCCTCTGGCCGAATGGCGTAGTCAAACTTCTTTGAAATTGCCGCGGTTTACAGCCCAGGGCGACTTTTAACTGACATTTTCCAATTTTTCGGCAAACTTGTGCCAGGCTCCCGTTCTTGGGTGAAGCGAATGCGATTCCGTCACGGCTTTGACCGTGGTATTCTTGATCTTATGTAGGTCCACTATGCCTAACCAATCGTCCAGCGAATCCCAGCGGAGAGTTCCCATGAAGCGGTCCCCCTCGCGCAAGCCGCATTCCAAGCCAGTCGTGGATAAGCCATCAAAAGGGGTCAGTTTAGCGCTCTCAGCGGCAGCGTTGCTTCTGGTTCTCGGTGCTGCCGCAACCGCCATCGTGCTTTCCTCGCCAAAGGGTAGGCAAACCTCGGTGGCAGAGGACACAGAAGCGCAACCCGTAGCCGTGGCCCAGAAGTCTGCGACTGAGCCAGAGAAAAGCCAGGCGGCGTCGTTGGTCGAGCCGCCAGTTCGTGCGGAGTTGATCCCGGAGCCAAAGCCAGTGGCGTCGGCACCCGATAAGCAAGAACCGGAATTCGAGAACATGCCGGAGCCGGCGGTCAAACCGTCCCCTGAGCCTCAGCTGGTCGCGAAGGCGGACCCGGCGGTTGCACAGAATCCCCCACCCCGGCCGAATCCCTCTGTCGAATATCCTTCTGTCGTAGATGGAAAGAGCTTGAACCAATGGTTGGCAGAGTTGAAGAATCCCGACCCTGCTATTCGCGAGAACGCCATCGCTGCCATTGCCCAATTCGGACCGGCAGGCAAGCCGGCAGTCAAATACCTGGTGGAACGGCTGAGCGACGTGGACGGCGATGTCGCTATTCGAGCCTTGATCGCCTTGCAGACCGTCGGCGTCGACAAGAACGATTATCCGACCCTGGTCAGTCCGCTATTGAAAACGCTGCAAAAAGGGCATCCCAATGCCCAAATGCAGGCAGCATTGGCCCTGGCAACGCTCGGACCGGAAGCGAAAGCCGCGATTCCGACGCTCGCCGATCGTACGCTTCGCAACCCTCTTTCCTGGAAGCTCCGGCGTGCTGCCGCCTACGCTCTGGGCGCTATCGCCTTTGCCCAAAAAGAGAATGCCGATCCTCGAGCTGTGAGCGCTCTGGTCAATGTGCTAGTGGGCACAAACAAGGATCCTTGCGCCCAGGTTCGGCTCCAAGCCATCATCGCGATTGCGGGCATCGGCCCGATCGGTGAAAAAGAATTGCAAAAGGTGCTTTTCGCCTTGCAGCAGATGATCCGTCCCAAAGTGCCACGAGACCGGGAGACGGACCCCGCTGTGAACATCTGGGCGAGGGCGCTTCTGGCACGACTCGACAAGAAAGAGCTCAAGGACCAGATCGCCTACATGCAAGAACAATTGCGCAAGAGCAAGGATCCGGTCGTTCGGCGAAGCGCGGTGCAGGCCTTGGGCGCGCTGGCGATCGAGGACGCCGTCAACGATGTGATCGACGCGCTTGCTGACAAGGACGCGAACGTTGCTGCGGCCGCAGCGGCTGCCGTTGGACAACTTCGTAGCAAAATCGACGAAAGCCATGCCAACCGCATTTACGAAATGCTCAGAAGCCCCGACGACCAGACCCAAGGGTACGCCGCTCAGGCTATGGGACAATTGGATGAAAAATCGAAAAAATACATTCCTGCACTGATCGGCTTGCTCAAGGACAACGAAGCAGTTGGGGGTGCTGCCGCCGTCGCGCTCGGACAGATCAAGAAACATTTGTCTGACAAGGACCTTGCGGAAATAGCGGCGTTGTTGAAAGATCGAAATTCAACCACGCGAGCTCTCGCCGCCCAAACCCTCGGCTTAATCGGCAAAATCGCCGCGAAACATGTTTCCGATCTTATTGCCGCCCTTCGCGATCCTGATATCGTCGTGGCCAGCTCGGCAGCAGCGGCACTAGGTCAGATGTCCACGGACCTTGATTTCACCAACGAACAGTTGGCGGATATCGCCAAACTCCTCAAGGACCCGAACGCAAACGTCCGTTGCCACGCCGCCGATACCTTGCGTCTTTTCGGTCCCAAGGCTAAAGCCCATATCCCGGACCTCGTCGCTTGTCTGCGCGATGAGAACCTCGACGTCATTACCTGCGCCATGATCGCTTTGGCATCGATGGGCAAAGAGGCATCGTCTGCCTTGCCGGCCCTGATGCCCTTGCGAAAACACGTCGACAAAACCGTTCGCGACACGGCGACCTCCGCGATCGCGCAGATCAAAGGACTGGAGCCTCCTAAAAAAGACCCGAACGCGAACAATTGAGACTTCTCTCGAGCAACTGGCGCTCGCCACATTCAGAAAGGCAGCGTTGCCAGGTTCACGTTGCCGCCGCTTAGTATGACAGCAACGTGCCGCAGCGAGTCGAACGACCGAAACCGCTCACTGAGCACGCCCGCGAGGGACACGGCACCGCTCGGTTCAACCAATAGCTTGGCGCGTTCCCACAGAAGCCTCATCGCCGACACGATCTCTTCATCGGAAACCGTAAGGATTTCCGCTACGAGATCGCGCACGACAGGCCAGGTGAATTCTCCGAGGCTGGTGAGCAAACCGTCGGCAATGGTGTTTGGACTGGTTTGAGGAATCAGCCTGCCGGTCGACTTGGAGCGGGCGGCGTCGTCGGCACCCTTCGGCTCGATGCCGAAAACTTTCAAAGTCGGTTTCGCTTCTTTGGCTGCTAGCGCTACACCCGAAACCAGGCCGCCACCGCCGATCGGCGAGACGATCGCGTCCAGCTCTGGCAACGATTCGAGCAACTCCAGAGCGATCGTGCCTTGCCCGGCGATCACACGCGGATCGTCATAGGGAGGAATGAGAGTGCCTTTGGTTTCGTCGAGGACTGTCTGGGCGACGGTTTCCCGGGCTTTGAGGGTCGGGGCGCATTCGATGACCTCGCCGCCATACTCGCGAACGGCGTTGGCCTTCACTGGGGAGGCCGTGGTCGGCATCACCACATAAGCACGAATACCTCTTTCTTTTGCCGCCAGAGCCAGCGCCTGGGCATGGTTTCCCGAACTGTGCGTTACCACGCCTCGCCGGGCCACGTCTTCGGGCAATTGCATCACCGCGTTGCAAGCTCCCCGAAACTTGAACGAGCCAGTTTTCTGAAATAGCTCGCATTTGAAGTAAAGTTTTTTTCCCGAGAGACGATCCAGTGTGGCGCACGTCATCACCGGCGTCTTGTGGGAATAGGGCGCAATTCGTGCCGCCGCCTGATAGATGTCCGCCAGATTGGCCGCGTAGCCGCTCATCGTTTCGCCTTTCTGTGGAACTTGCTTGCTGTCTTGACCTATACTAACTGCGGGCATATTTCAATGACGACCACTGAAGCAGGAGCCGCTGATGGCCAAAGCGACGTTCGGAGCAGGGTGTTTTTGGGGAGTCGAAGCCACTTTTCGCCGAGTCAAAGGCGTGACGGCGACAGCCGTCGGTTACGAAGGAGGAACGCTCGAAAACCCTACGTATGAAGACGTCTGCTCGGACGCCACCGGCCATGCCGAAGTCGTCGAAATCGACTACGATCCACAGCAAGTCTCCTATGAAGAATTGCTCGACGTTTTCTGGAAATGCCACGACCCTACAACGTTGAACCGGCAAGGTCCAGACGTCGGCACGCAATACCGCTCGGTGATCTTCTACCACACTCCGGAACAAGAGGCGGCGGCCAGAGCTTCTTTGGAGAAAGCGCAGGCACGTTTCGCCCGCCCCATCGTCACCCAGATCCTACCGGCACAAACATTTTGGCGCGCCGAAGAATACCACCAGCAATACCTCGAAAAACACGGGCGCTTTTCGTGCCATTCGCACTGACATACGTTGCAAGCGACCGGCTCGCGCTTCTCGATGGCGAACTGCACCAACTGGCTGTCGTCGGCGTAGTCCTCGCCCTGCTGGAGGGGGCATCGAGCAGGGCCTTTTGCACGTTGCCGATGTCCCGCGCCGGCCATCTGGCGGGAAGACCTCGACCTGCGTTTTTCTTAGCCATGGCGAATCCTTCAGTAATCGTATTTGCTGCATTGCGCGAACCCACAGACCGCCCGGACGTCGCAAGCGCGGCACTTCTTCATGTCTGGTTTAGGGGGGAACTCGCCTCGCACTAGTTTGGCCAGCAGAGTTGAGGCGCGCTGGCGGGCCTGGGTGATGGCTTGGTCGTGGACTGGAAGACTGTGCCGCACACCGTCCTTGAGATGGTGCAGGTACCCGGCCTGGACATCGAGCCCTTCGCCCCGGCCGGCGGCAGCGTAGATGGCCAGTTGGAAGGCGAAGACGTCGTCCGGCTTGGCGTCGGTTGCGGTCTTGTAGTCAACGATGGCGAGCTTGTTCGGGATGCCGCCCTCTTCGTCAAGAATCACGTCGGCCCGGCCGTTTACGACGCCATTCTGCAGGTGCAGCTCGAAAAACCGCTCGGTTTGCCAGACCCGGCGCAAGTCGTCGCTGTACTTTGACAGATAGTTATAGACCAGCTTTTTGGCGCTCGCCAGTAAATGCTCAAAGGCAGCCCGGTTGGCAAAAGGGAGATAAAACTCCTCACGGAAAAGCGCCTCGATTTCTTTCTGGGTCGGTAGGCGTTTCTTCTCGCGGGCCGTATCAGCGATTCGGCGCAAGAGGTGGTGAATCGTCTTGCCGTATCCGAGTTCGGTAGCAAGTTGCGGCTGGAATCCGAGCGACGTGCTGAGTCGGTACCGCAGCGGGCAATCCTCGTACTGAGCCAGTTCGGAAAACGAGACGGTCGGGGGTTCGTCGGGTTCGTCCTTTGGTGGCGTGAACTTGCGAGGCAGCGGGAGTGTAGCAACCACAGGCGGATCGTTTCCGGCGACTTCGGTGAGGAAAGGAGACGGCCGGAAGCGATTCTTTTTGCGGCGAAAACGCGATAGGTAGAGCACATCCCGGGCGCGGGTCATGGCGACGTAGAAGAGCCGGCGTTCTTCCATCTCGCCGCCGGCATAGCGCCGCCGAGCCTTGCGGCTGAAGACGCTTTCGGGGATGAGCCACTCCAACTCCTGGCCGGCGTATTTGGAAGGGAAGCGCCCCTGCACAAGGGCGGGGACGAAAACAACCGGCCATTCCAGTCCCTTGGCCTGGTGGACGGTCAAGATATCGACGGCATCCAGATCGAAGGTGTCTTCCCCTTCGAAATCCTCGTAGGCGTCGATGGCGTAGTACTGCAGATAGTTGAACAGTTCCCGGTAGAACCAGATGCCCCGATCCTGCCCGGCTCGGAACACCGGCCTCCCATTTTCTTCCACGTAACGGGCTCGGCGTTTGACGTGTTCGAAGTCCGCCAGGATTTGCGAAAAGCGGGCCAGACAGCCCATGCGGGCTGAAGTCTGGGGTTCGTCGAGGTTAAACGTCTGGACCCCCAACAGATTCAAAAGGCGATAATAATCCCGGACCAGATTCACAGGCATGGATTCGTCAACTAGCTTCTTCCAGTCACGCAGGTATTTCTCAAGGCCGGGAATCGCGTTTCCGTTGGCGAATACACTGTTGAATTCGGCGACAAGACCACGGCGCGTGATGCGCTCGGGCTGGCCGTAGCGCTCATTTTTCCAGTCGTTTCCGCACAGCCAGGCATACAGCTTGCCGAGAACTGACGCTTCCGGCTGCATGAACAGTCCCGTGCGGCCAGCGCACCGGAAGGGGATTTGCCGGTTGCGGAGAACATCGATCAAGGGAGGAGCCGAGGTCCGCACGGAGCGGAGCAAGACGGCGATGTCGCGGTAACGGTATCCCTTTTGGTAGACCAGCCCCTTGACGGTGTCGGCGATGATTTCGGCCTCGTTCTCGTCCGTCTCGGCAGCCCAACAATGCACTTCGAGTCGGGCCGGCCGGCGAAATGGTTTCATCCTTTTGCGCAACCGCGGCGAAATGGACTCCACGAACCGGTTGGCTGCGTTGATGATTCCCGGCCTGGAACGACGATTGACCGAGAGGGGTAGCTTCTTGGCTCGGTACCGCGTCTGGAACTCGAGGATGTTGCTCACATCGGAGCCGCGCCATTGGTAGATGGCCTGATCGTCGTCACCGACCACGCACAGGTGGACAGGTGGTTGCGCCAACAGTTCGATCAGACGTTCCTGGGCCGGATTGATGTCCTGGTACTCGTCGACGATGAGGTGTTCGAGTGGTCCGTGCACGCGTTCGAAGACGCTTGGATTCTCCAGGGACTCGATCGCCTTAGTGATGAGCTGGCCATACGTCAAAAAGTGGTAGCGAGCGAGCGTTTCGCAGTACTTGGTGAAGCATTTGCCAAATGCGGTGCCGGCCAACTTGGTCTTGTCGATCAACTCGTTTTCGATGACGTCGACGTTCTGCTGAAAATCGAAGATCGGCTGCCAGTGCCGATCCCCCAACCGGTTCAAGCCTAGTCGCTTATGCTCGCGGCTAAGCAGGCCGGCCAGACGGTTTTCGTCGAGGATGTCGAAGTTCCCGAAATCCGGGACATGCTCTTGGAGTAATCGCAAGCAGTAGGAGTGAATAGTGCCAACGAACATTGGACCTAGCCGGTCAAGGAATTCAGCGCCCATCGATTCCATGACCCGCTGCGTGATACGCGCCTTTAGGCTCGCCGCCGCCCGTTCGGTAAACGTGAAAGCAACAATCGCGGACGGGGCGATCCCTTTTTCGATCAGCTTGGCCACGCGACGCGCAATGGCCTCTGTCTTCCCCGAGCCGGCACAGGCGATGACCTGTAGATGCCCACTACAGTGGTCGATTACGGCGATTTGCTCTTTAGAGGGGTTGAAGGTCACCTTGGGCACATGACTGCTTGAACCGGGGAAACAACCAAGCCGCTCTGCCTGTGAACTCAACAGCCCACACTTCGACGAATTCTAACCCGCCGGTCAGCGGTTGGCAATCTTTGCTCGCAAAAAACATGCATTTGCCGAAAGCGGCGACACATTCAAGGTGGAATGCGATCGTCTAAGTCTTCCAACAGGCCAGTCCCAAGCCGATAACCCGCGGGGGGTTTTTCCCAACCGGCAGCGGTTTTCGTCCGGCTCACCTGGCGAGCCGAAGGTCTATCTAACCCGGAGGGGCGGGAAATCGAGAGACACTGAGACTTTTGCGGTCAGGAGTGGTCGGTCGCTGAGCAGCCGTTGTCGCGCCGCTGTCTCTGCCGTCGAGGCCGAGACTTCAGGCCAACAACGTAGATGGCGCAAGTCGTTGCGACCGATGGCGTTTCTTCGCGTTGTGTGAGAGGCGACTGGCTGGCAACCGCGGCTTTGGAAGGTCTAACCCTAGAGGATCGCCGTTCGCAATAAGGAGGGGAAGGTACAGCGGGCCGAACGGTGTTCGGAATACGAAACGGGGGGAGTAGAGACAATTGGTTTGTTCGGCCTACCGATGCGGTCTGAAACAGTATGGTTCGTCTCTGCAGACCGGTCACAACCGCTCGCATCACTTCTCCATGCCCAGATCATTTGTTGGATGTGCCTTTGGAGTGCGAGGTCTTCCTCGTTAAAGAAGTACGGTCTGCGTCGCGCAACTTTCACCCGTCCTCCAGCCTCTCGTTGAAATATGCCTTCACCTTGGCCACCATCTCCGGGTGGGCTTTGTCGGTCCACGACCACAAGCCGTTTTTGTCGATCTTGATGTGCACAGTGGGATCGAAGCAGTAATCGGTCAGGTACTTGACGCGGTCGACGTATTTGCGGTTGTCGCGGGTGCCGTGATAGAGGTGCACGACTTCGCCGTCGCAATAGCCGATCTGGCCCTGGACCTTGGCCAGGGCTTTTTGCGCTTGTTCGAGATACGGCCCGCGCCATTCGGGATTGATGGCGCGGAACATCCACTCTTGTGTCCAGTTTTTGCTGTAGGGACCAAGCCAGGCGACGAGTTGCATGGAATCGCCGCCGCCGATGACGTGGCAGTCGATCAAGCCGTCAGCTAACACCTCGCGGCGGGCCGCCCAGAGCAGACCGGGCGAGGCATACTGCGTGATCTCCTGGTGATGGCGTTTGTAGCTGGCGCTGTACATCGACCGGCTGATGCACCCCTTCGAATCCAGGATATGAAAACGAGACCAGGGCTGGCCGACGGGATACTTGTCGAGCATGCGATCGACGCTGGCGAGCCAGTCGGCGTTGAGGAAGATGATGTCGGAGTCGACCCAGACGACGCGGTCATATTTTGGTGGCAGCCGCTCGATCAGGACGTTGAGGAGCCGTTCTTTCTGCCACATGATCTGGTTGTCATGGGCGGTGATGCGGAGCGTGGCGTCCGTTTCCCACTGCCCGTTCCAAGACGCCTCGGCGCAGAAGAAGTCGCAGCGTCCCAGGCATTCGCGAAAGCGCCAGTATTTTTCGCGGACGAGCCGGTAGCCGCAGGGGTTGTAATAACAGGTGATGACGGCAATGCTCATGGTCCTCCTCCGCCGTAATAACCGCCGCCGCAGTATACGGGCTTGCAATCGCACAGATCGACCGACGATTCCCTGGAAAACGGTCCGAAAACCGACAGGCCGACCACGCAGCCGTTGGCATTGCGTTCAAAGGTGACAAACGATTCCTGCCAGCGCAGCCGGAGCATGCACTTGTCCAGGAGAAGGTGTAAATCTTTGGTTTCGGTGAGGGTGATGTTCGTTCCGGGGGGGCCGGAAGCACACAAATGGTAGCGGTTGCCGGCATCGTCCAGAAAGAAGATGGTGTTGTTGTTTTGATAGAGCCGGATGTGTCCTGGCGAAGGGGATGCCGGCGGTACGGGCTGGTCGATCAGATCGTGAAAGGGAAGCGGTCCCGGCGGAAAGGCCGGGATGCGGACCAAGGCCCATTTCAAACCGAGTCCATCCTCGGCCCAGAGGATTTCCACCGAACCGCTGTCGCTGCTGGTCAAATAGGTTTGGCCCAGGGTCAGGTCGGCAAAACGGTGTTCGTTTTGTTGGATGTCGACACGGGCTGGAACGACACCCGAAAGGCAAGCATCGCCAATGACGCCGGCGGCCAAAGGCTGCAGCACAATCGCTGGTTTGGTTGGCTTCGCAGCCAGGTCCAAGGCAGAGGCGACCGCCACGTCAAAGGTTGGCTGCCTGTGAAACTCCGGCAGGTTGGCTAAAGGAGAGATGATCGGCGTCCGCAGTGCCACCGCGCCGAAACGGGGCAACGGTGCCGAGTGGTTGTTGCGAACCTTGGCTGTGACGAGAGGGCGCAGAGATCCCTTGAGTCACCCTGAGAAGTGCAGAATGAGGGTGCCAATAATAGAGAAATTCGTCTCATTTTACACAAATACAATCATTGAGCCTTTGTAATGATTTGGTTGACTTGCGCATCTAAGGCTTTAATCCTGTGGCTATCGGGTAGAGCGTGTATGCCCGGATTCGTTTCCAGAAGTCCAAGCGTTTCGATCGCCGAGCGATCAACGACGAACGATTCGCAACCCGAACCTTTTGAAAGGAGAGCGATTTGACCATGAAAAAGCGAGCGTTTGTTTATGCGTTGTTGCCCACCGCGCTATGTGTCTCAGCAGCGCTGGGACAACAGGTGAATTCGATTAAACCCGACGAGTTCCATTCGCTGCGCAAGATGATCAAACCGCAGCCCGGAGAATCCCGCTTCTGGGAAATCCCGTGGCTGTTGAGTCTCGACGAGGCACTCCAGCGTGCGGCGGCGCAAGGAAAACCAATTTTCGTGTGGTCAGGCGCTGGCGGCCCCCCACACGCTGTCTGCTGAGCGGCTGGCTCCGGCGGCCGTGCGCCGCGTCTGTGGACCGAGGAAATCGTCCAATTGCTCAAGGATCGTTTCGTGTGTGTCAGTGTCGATTCCCGACGGGAACGAGCCCGCCGCGACCAAATCGGAGAGATGGTGCGCAAAACCAATTGCGTCACCGGGACCGCCAGCGGCAGGACCAGTGTGATCACCGCTTCCGGAAAAAAGCTGGGTGATGTACTTTGGATCAACGAACGACTCCGGATGAACAGCTTGAAGAAAATTCTCGCTGCCTGGGATGCTCTCCCAGAAGAGGAACGGAAACCTGGCCTGAAGGTGGACTATGGTCCACCCGATCCCAAACGTTCTCTTCATCGGCCACCCAAAGGTGCATTGATCTTAGCCGGTCAATTCCGCCGTCTTATGCGCGATCGCGACGGGTCGTTGCGCTATACAGAGCAATCGGATTATAATCCCGGCGAGGGACAGAGGGGCTGGGCACGCTTACGCGAACCAGCACAAGACATGATGTGGATCCCGCAGGATGAATGGCAGGCTATGATTCCCAGCAGTCCCCAAAAAGGCCAACGGTTCTCAGCGCCTCCGTCGTTTATTGCCCGCCTGGCCCGATACCAACTCGACCCGGAACGTGGCCTCGGTGAGGGTTGTACCTATGTGAATGTTCGACCGAAAGTCGCAAATGTCGATATCACATTAGAAGAGGTAACCAAAAACGAGATGCGATTGCGTCTGGACGGGAAGTTTGAACTGGCTGTCCGCAGTCCTGGACGTAATAGCCGCGTCATTCGTTATCAGCCCGCATTGCTAGGCTTTCTCACATATGACCGCCGAAAGCAACAGGTGACAGGTTTTCAGATGCTTGCGTTCGGTCCTGCTGAAAACGCTCCACGTGGGGTGATCAGTGGTCAATATTACTTGGGGATAGCCTATGACCTCGTGACCAATCCTACCGAAGCACAGCTCGTATGGCCCCCGCGGCGCGCGGGATAACCTGAGTCGTTATCTGCAGCCTCAGTCGTTGGAGCTAACGAAGAAATAAGCTTTCCGTCAGCGTGGCGCGATCTCTCTTCGGCCAGAATGGTTCCAGCGAGCGGACTATTCTGGCCAAGAGGTTGCGAAGTGAATCATGGAATGAATCTGCGCGACAAGATGTTCTCCTTATGTGCAGTGGCCTGCCGTTACGCTCCGGCACGTATTATTAAGTATTATTAAGAAGAAATAATGGACTTCGATAGTAAGGAACCGACGATTACCGTCAGATGCCTGTTGCGCAGTTCAGGAGAGTGACCCAATGAAAAACGAAGCCAGCTTACCCCTTTCTCCCCTATTACTGATTGCCGCATTAGCGCTGGTTTGCAGCCATGTCGAATTGGTTGCCGGTGAGCCAGTGGGTCGCAAGCCTGCGACGAGCGACAAAGGCTTTCGTGTCGAGCATTTCGCGCTGGCGGGGCCATCAGAGTATCTGGACGGGCCGCGGACCGAAGCGATGTTGCCGTATCACCGGGTCGGGCAGTGTGACGCCGACGGTAACCTGTATTTGGTTCCGCTGATGGGTTACGGTGCGCTGCGTTGTGCCCGCGTCGACGGCCGTATGCAGACAATTGCGGGCGACAACGTGTGGGGCACGGATTTGGAACTGGATGAAGGCCCTGCGGCGTGCCTGCCGAACCTGCTGGGCGACTCGTCGTTCGGCAGTGCCGGTCCGCCGCTTTGCGTTCGAGGCAGTCCGCTCCAAGGCGGCGAAAAAGGCTCGATCTACGTCGTCGCGGCCGATACCAGGGCTTCCGGGCGCGGAATCGTTTACCGCATCTGGAAAAACGGCGATCAACGCGGCCGCTGGTGGTTCAGCCGAGTCGCCGGCGGAGGCAGCAAGCCGGCGCCCTCGACGCGAGGCGCAAAAGTTGCCGGGCGCGACGTGTGGCTGAATCGGCCAAGGTTCACGATGGATGCCGGCGGCAGCGACAAGGTCTTTATCGTCAGTGAAGGCAACGCCTGGCTGCTCGACGACCGGTCCGGCACGATGACTTGCGTGCTGGCGCATCGGGATTACCGTGACCGCGTCAAGCATTGGCGTCAGGGCGCAAAGCTCAGTCCGCCCGATGAAGTCGTCATTGCCGACGACGGCACGGCATATCTGAACTGGTACAAGGGATCGTACCCCAACGGCATGATCTACCGCGTTTCGGCTGATCGGCGACAAGTCGAGCTGGTGGTTTTCAACGCTCAGGATCAGAACAAAGAGGATGGCCCTGGCCTGCAGACCTACTGGTTTGGTGGTCCGCAGATGAATGGCTACCAACCGCCCGACCTGATCTTCGCCGGCGCCGTCGACGACCGTCGCATTCGCCGCTTGAAAGATGGGCGGATTGCGAGCCTCTGTCGAGACGGAAAGTGGCGCGAAATTCCGACGCGGCGCGATGTGCGACAGTGGCAGCTATACGCAGGGTTCGGCACATCCGGCTGGGCGCTGATGCGTAACAAGCCGTACTTCTATCGTGTCTACGGATCGAAGTCCGATGGCAAGATTCCGATTGTGCGGATCGGCCCTGTGGACTGGCAAGCCCCGGCTGTAGCGGTGCGAAAGGAAGGAAAACAATGAAACACTTGTTGTCTTTGTTCGTTTCATCACTTTCGTTGGTGATATGCGTTGCAGTGGTGGCCGCCTCGGTTCAGGAAGCCACCCCTCCGCACGTAGGTGCAGAGACCCAGGTCACTCCGCAGTGCAAAGCCGCTCGTTCGCAGGTTTGGGCCGCCGCCGCGTGGTCCGAGCAGGCTCGCTGCTGGCTGGTTGTCTGGCGCGAAGGATATCTCAACGAAGACGCATGCGACATCTGGTGTGCTCGGGTCGGAGTCGATGGCAAACCCCTCGATCCGGCCGGCGTCCGCCTGACGAAAGGCGATGGGCTGAAGGATATGCCTCATGTCGCTTCCGACGGCAAAGGGTTTCTGGTCGTCTGGGAAGATTTGAGCAACGGCCGCGACTGGGACGTGCGCGGCGTGCTGGTGTCGGCCGACGGCAAGGTTGAGGGGCAGGATTCGATTCTTGTCGCCGGGGGCCGCCACAACCAGTGCCGGCCAGATGTGACGTTTGCAGCGGGGAATTATGTTGTCGTCTGGCAAGGGTTGACCGGAGATGGTTCACCCAACACGCCGGGCACAGCGTATGCGGTTTTCGCCGCCCGCGTTTCGCCGGCCGGGAAACGGCTGGACGACAAGCCGATCGAAGTGGTCGCTGTGCAAAAGGCCTCGCACGCTTTCAGCCCGGTGGTGACGAGCCACGGCAATAACGTTCTGGCCGCCTGTTATGTGTCGTCGTTCGCCGCCGGCAATGACTATCTGGCCCGACGTGCAATCGACGCAGCGGCGGGGACGCGCGCTGGGTCCGTCGCCCGAGCCATCAACGACCGCCCGCCGGGTTGAGCCTTGTTTTCTTCGTGCCGCACTAGAACGTTCGCGTGCCGGAGCTTTGGCGATGAGCGACAAGGAAGCGATCGCCGTCACCGGTGGCGGAGTTATCGGGCTGCAGTGGACGCGGCTCAGTCGGGCCGGCGAGTTGCTCGATACTCCGCGATCCTTCGGCGGTCGCGGACACGGCAACGGCGACATCCCCTCTTTCACTCCGCGGCGGACTTTGGCGTTTGACGGCCAGCAATTCCTGTTCGTCACCGATTGGTCGAAACGCGTCCAGCAGCAGAAACGGCGGCGTGTTCGTATCCAGGTTCGCGGCTGGCGGATCGCGGCTGGCGGCAAGCTACTCGACGACGCCGCCAACGGTTTCGTCATCGCCGCGGACGCCGAACATGACCTGCTGCTGCCCGTCGTCGCCGCTGGCCCGCCAGGAGTGTCGCTCGTCGTCTATTCAAAACGCCGTGGCCCGGACGATATGCCGCTGTTCGCCCGTATTGTCAAAGAAGGAAAAACACCATGAGCCGCTTGGTTTTCTGTGCGATGTTCAGTATCACCCTGCTGTTTGTCGTGATCTCGAGCTTCTCGCCGGCGGACGAGATGCCGTCCGCCTCATCGAAGCCGCGCTTCAATATCCCCGTCTGGCATCCGGATGCGAGATGGAAGCCGCAGCCGAGGTCGTTCGCCCTGGATAGCAATGTTCGGGCGCATTTAGATGGTCCGCGGCACGAAGTAATGATGGGGCATCCGATTTATCCGCGGCTGCGCGGGGGGATGCAAGGTGTCGGGCGGCAGGTGTTTATGGCGTACGACAGCCGGCGCGAACGATACCACGCGGTGACTGGTGGAGCGGCGGGCTATCTGGACGGTCCGTTTTCGCGTGCGCGATTGTATGTGAGCGACTATCATACTGGCCGGCACGAACGCGCCTGGTCGCCGGACGGCCGGTTCTATTATCTGCTGGCCAGCTTTGCTGGACAGCGTATTCGGTCACTCGACTTCGCGACACAGATGGTTCGGACGCTGCCGACAGCGGGCGTGGCGTTTGCCTGCGGCGAAAGCGGCAAGCTCTACATTGTGCAAGGTGCGAGTCCGGCCAAGAAAGTCGTCATTCTCAGTCCTGGGCCGGAATGGAAAGTGCTCAGGACGGTCGATTTGAAAGGCGAAGTCAAGCTCAGCCTGCTGGGCAGTTCGCTGGCTGTAGACGAAAAACAGGGACGGCTCTATGCCACCACGTATCGAGCCAGTCCATGGTACATATGGTACTGGGATCTGAGCGACGGAACTGTACACGGTGTTCTGCCGATTGCGAAAGACAAGTCGAAGGCTCGCAAGCCGGGCGAGGCCGGGCCGTTCGAGGGCACGGTCATGTACAACCACGGCGAGATCAGTTGGGGGGCCCAGACGATCCTGATAAACGATTCCTCTACGTGACCCGCGTCGATGAATACAACCCTTTACCGGCTCGATCTGAAGCGGCGGATGGTCGCCGTATTCAACGAGAAAGAAGGTCGGTTCGTCGAACAGGGCCGCGCGGAAGGCCGGCCGATCTACATGTACCCACCACACTGGTTTGCCGACGGCAGCTTCCTTGCGTTCGTCCCGTATTACACCGAGCGAGGTCCCTACTTTCGCTACTACCAAAGGATTCGATAACGATGAGATGCGCTACCGTTTCGAAACGAACGTGCTTGCGACATGGCAAGTGGGGCTGCATGATGGCGGCAGTCCTGGCATGCAACACCTTGACATCATCCAGCTCATACGGTCAGACCACTCTGCCACTGGCCGACAATCGCGACGCCTATCAACCGGCGGTTGCTTTCGGCAAAGACGTGTATCTGGTCGCGTGGAAATCGGGGCATCTGGCCGAAGGCGATCTGCGCAAGGGGCTGAACTACGTGGGCGACATTGTCGGCTGTCGCGTGAACGCCGCGGGGAAGCCGGTCGACGCAAAACCGTTTTCCATCTGCGCGGCAAGCGATCTGCAGGAGTGGCCGCGAATCGCGTTTGGTGACAGCGTGTTTCTGGTCGTCTGGCACGACATCCGCAATGGTAAGGACTGGGACGTCTACGCCGCCCGCGTCACGCCGGAAGGAAAGGTGCTGGACCGCAATGGCATTCTGGTCGGCGGCGGCAAGCACAATCAGGCTGTGCCGGACGTGGCGTGGGACGGCAAGAATTTTCAAGTTGTCTGGCAGGACTTCCGCAGCGGCAACCGGTACGAAGTTTACGGAGCACGCGTGACCGAAAGCGGAAAGGTGCTCGAGGCTGGCGGGCGATTGTTGGCGACTGCGAAGCCGCCATTCAGCCGCATCAACCCAGTCCTCGCCAGTGCCGGTGGCGGCAAGTCGCTGCTGTTCTGGCTGGGCGGCGGCCGAGCGCCCGGCGGCAGAAACGGCGTTGTAGCCGGCGCCCACCTGCTGCAAGACGGCCACGCCTCGAAAGAACCGACGATGGAAAACACTGACCCGCGATCCGCGCCGGGCGGCATCACCGGCCACGTGCCGTTCCCCGTCAGCGCGGCGGCGGGGCCCAACAAACTCTTGGTCGTCTGGCCGACCAGCGCTCCATACGGGCGAGGTGACGCTCCCAACGATTCGCACGCCGGATTGTTCACGCGAGACGCGCGTCTGGAAAAGACGGTGGTTCTCCCGCAGGAAAAGATTCGCGGGCAACTGAGCAATAGCCGCATCCGCCATCCCAGCGCCACATGGAACGGCAAGACGTTTGTGATGGCGTGGCATCAGGACGCGGAAGAGGGTCGAGACGGCGTGGTCAAATGGCCGAGTGAAGCGATCTTTTGCGCATCGATCGCGCCGGACGGTAAGACGAGGGACCGCCAATGGATCGCCGGAACACCCTCTGCTCCTGCAATCCATCCGGCCATTGCCTCCGACGGCAATGGAACGACGCTCATCGTCTTTGAACAGCACCCCGAAAAAGCCGACACACCAATCTGCATTGGCGCGCGGCTGTTGAAACAAGGCGATTAAAGATGATCGAGAACGCTCATCAACGAAAGGAGGCCTCCTCCATGCTTCACCGTGTCCCTCATACTGCGTTAGATTGTTGTCTGGAATGTCGCCGGTTGGCGCTGGTGCTGCTGGCGGTCGGCGCGATTGCCGCGTGCGCCGTTGCTCAGGAAAAAACGGCAGACAGAAATTGGTTGCCTGCGCCGCCTTTTGAGATTAAGTTTCTCCCCGGTTGGCGAACCGAGCATCTGGCGTTCAGCATCGGACAGAACGGGCGTTCCTTCGGTGGGCCGGCTCGGTGGGCGGTAGGCGGTAGTCTGCCGCTCATCACACGCCCGGTCGAGCAGGCCGACACGTTGTATCTGGGTAAATCCAGTCCCGGCATTCGGCTTTATTTTCGGGACAAGCGGCGGGTATTTTGGAAGCTCGAAGGAGACGAAATCTGGCCGATTGCCGGCGGCGATGACCTGGGCGACTCGCTTGATGGCCCCGGCGAGTTCGCCGGCTTCCTCGGGCCGGGCGTTTACGGCGGCGGCTATTTTTCGGTGGCAGCGTCTGGTCACACCTTGTTCATCAACGACAACGGTCTGCTCCGCAGGCTGGCTCGGCGGGCGGACGGGAGCTGGCACGTCGAAACCGTGGCTGGCCGGGGTAAACGATCCGGGTTACCCGAAGGCAAGGAAGCGGTCCTTCTCAACGAGTTCGGTCGGCTGGGAAAAGGATTGGCGATGGATCCCAAGGGCAATCTCTATCTGGCCGTTGGCGGTGGATTGGCCAAGGCGGATCCGGCTGGCCGAGTGACAACCGTCATCACCCAGCAAAAAGCTTCGCAGGATCTGGCCGCCGTCTATGCCAAGAAATGGCCCAAGTCGAAGCCACGGCAAGTCAACATCGGTTCTGGAGAAGGCGTTCACCTGATCTGGCACACGGATGGTTCGATTTACATTGGCGGTCGTTGCTGGCCCGATGCAGCGAAGGTAACGCCTGACGGGACGTATGTTCCGCTGGCCGGTTATGCCCCCCCTGAAGCAACCATTAAGGACGCTCGTTGGGGTATGGGAGACCCTGCGAGGTACCAGGTTCATTGCAGTTTCGGGTTCGCGGTCGATCCGAGAGGGAACGTTCTGGCCCGCCACGAGATCCCGTCGGCCCTGAGCCGGTATCTGCGCGACCGTGTAGAAGTGCTGCAAAAGGACGGAACTTGGGGCGTCGGCAAGGAGTTTTTAGATTTACATTACGTTACGGCGATAATGGACCGCGATGGCGTTTGGCGGCAAGCGGGTCCTGCGGGACCTTATCCTAGCCGAACGGCTTTTGTCCGTATTCGGAAAGTAGAGTAACGTTTGGAGATTAGCCTCGCAACAATAAATAGAAACTGGGAGAAGAAAACATGCGCCGCGTGTATTCGATATCATTTACCGCAATGGCATCGTTTTTAGTGGTCGCCGGAGTTGTCCTGTGTGAAGAGAAAGGGAGAGAAAAGAAAAACGATCTGGCGATTCGCTCGCCCATTGCCGTCGCCTCCGAGTTCGCCGGAAAAAGTCAGCGCTGGCCCCACATTGCCTGGGGTAAGGATTGCTATTTGGTCGTCTGGCAAGAAGGGGCAGCTTATGACGGCGCACCCGATGCCAACATCATGGCAGCGCGTCTGTCCCCAGACGGCAAGGCGCTTGATCCCAAGGGGATCGTGGTGTGCAAGGCCAAACACCATCAGATTTACCCCAAAGTGACTTTCGACGGAGAAAATTTTCTGGTCGCCTGGCAGGATTACCGCAGCAGCAGAGATTGGGATATTTATGCCGCCCGTATCACACCGGCCGGCAAGGTGCTGGATCCAGATGGCTTCGGTGTTGCCGATGGACCGGGCAACCAGGTGCACCCCAGTCTAGCTTCTGACGGCAAGAACGCTTTTGCCGTCTGGTCGGACTTGCGCCCAAGGCCAAGTGGTGTCGAGCGCTACGTTCTCGCGGGAACCTCTATTGCAAAGGGAAAACCTGCGCAACACAACGGTACCGTTCTGAGTCAGAACGGCACAAACGGATCACTCTTGGGAGCCATCGCCCGCTGGGATGGCGGAAGCTATGTCATCGCTGCCCAGAAGCACCCAGCCGGCTGGAACCATGGTGGCTCCTGGCTTTTACGGGTCACGCCAGAGGGCAAAGCAACCCAAGTCAATTTTGACTACTTTGGCCATAGCTATGCTCTGGCGACGGACCCGGAACGCAGGCGCTCTTTCTTGTGGAGCTACATGCAAGTAGGCCATGGCCACTACAACTGCGTGTTTCAAAGCGCCGTCCTGCCCACGAAACGTCGGCATTTGGTTGTTGGCTTGCCCCAGCACTACGCGCCAGTCAATGAACTTTGGGCCGCTGCCGTCTTCGACGGCAAGAACTTCCTTGTTGTCACGGAGCGAGGCATTGACGTTAAAGGTAATAACACGAGCGGTGTTGCCATCGAGGTAGACTTGGTTGCCAGCCGTTTTGATCCAGAAACGGGCCAGCCGCTCGATATGGGGCATATAGCGTTCGATGGCACAAATCCAGGCAGCCTACTCAAACGAGTAAGTGAGGTCCGGCCCAAGGCCCCTACAGGTGTAGTCGTTGCCGAGGAAAAACGCGTGTTCGAACGCCACCCAGCCCTGGCTTCCTCCGGCCATGGCCGCTCTGTCCTCGTCTATAGCCGCCACGCCGGACCAGGTGATTTTACTATCCGCTGTGTTTTGCTCTCGGAATGATCGGCCCCTGGCTCTGGTGCTTGGTCTCGAGCACCGCTTCTTCGATCTTGCCGATGACCTTGAGGTGGTCGGCAGACCAGGGGAGATGGAAGGTCAGCGGAAAGTACTGCTCGCAAAAGAACCGGAAATCGGAGGCGGCCTTCGCCTTCCGCTCCGGGTTGACGACCTCCGGCAGTTCTCCGATGTCCCGGCCAGCCAACGACAGGGCGATGTTGCGGGCCCGGGCCCGGGCCTTGAGCGTTTCGTAGGGATCGCCTTCCGGTTCGGGCCTGGGCGCATGCCGGATGTGGACCAGCCAGGCCGTGTAGCGTAGCAGATCGACGTGCCGGGCATCGCCGATCCGCAGCCCGGCCCGCGTGCGATGGCGGTGGAGCTGGCGCTCATTGATCACCTCACCCAGCGGCGTCGAGTTCAAGAGCCGGCACAGCTCGCTCGGCCGCACTCGTCTCGGGTCAATCGCCACGTCCCATTCCCTTCACCAGCCAGGCGGCGTAGTGGACCAGGTTGATCGTGCCGTCGGCGTTGGTCGGCGCCCCAGCGTCGATATCGGCTTCGATCATCTCTTTGGTGATCTCCCAGCCGCCCGCCTTGGCCAGCAGCCGGGCGGCGTCGGCCAGCGTCAAAGCATTCGGATTCAACCTGCCCGGAGTCGCGTTGCCCATTTCGGCCATCATCTCGCCCTGTGAAAAATCTTCAAAAATCTGCTCGAACTTCGCTTGATGCGTTGCCAACCCCGACGTAACTGTCTGAGGGATCGCAGTCGCAACCCATTGTCCCGAAAGGAGAAACAGCGATGCACACGACGAAATACTCCTATGTCCCAAATGGTACTCGCGTGCTCAACATCACCGATGGCGAGCCGGGGTACATCGTAAACGGCTTCGCGTTCGCCCCGGAGATCGGCTGGTTCGAATACGAGGTCGAAACCGAGTACGGCATCGAAGTCTGGAAACGCGACGAGTTCATTCTGTTCTCGGAGTTCGAGAACGAGGTCGACTAGCGAAGCCGAAACGCCCGTTCGGGCGTCGTGGCGGGTGGTTCCCGCCGCCTGATGATGGCAGCCAAACCATCGCAACCTCCAACGAGGAGAAGAACCATGTCGACGAAGAAGATCACCAAGAACCCGCCGGCTACCGCCAAGAAGGCCTCCAAGGCCAAGGCGACCCGGACCGCCAAGACCAAGGCGGCGGCCAGCGCCAAAACGCCGAAGGACGCCACGCCTCCGAAGGCCAAGGCTGACGCCAAGCCGAGGAAGCTCAGCGCCATCGACGCCGCCGCCCAGGTGCTGGCCGAAACCGGCCAGGCGATGACCTGCAAGGAGCTGATCGAGGCGATGGCGAGCAAGGGGCTTTGGGCCAGCCCAGCTGGCAAGACGCCTCACGCCACGCTTTACGCCGCCATCCTTCGCGAGATCACTCACAAAGGCGACCAGGCCCGTTTCCAAAAGACCGAACGCGGCAAATTCGCCTCGGCCAACCTGGGAGGCTAGACCATGCGACGAACACAACGCGAGGTCGAGTTCGAAGTGTTCCGCGGCCGACTGGCCCGCCACGTGCGGTTCCCCGACGGCCGTGGTTACACCCATCATTGCACGCTCGAGGTGCTCGAGCAGGTCGCGTTCGCCGCCGAAGAGCGGGCAGCCGAAGGCGTCACCACGCAAGAGTTGTGGGACATGCTTGCCGATCTGCCGACAACGCAAATCTCCGTCGCCCTCGACTTCCTCAAGGACCGAGGCTGTCTCGAAACGCGCGGCCGGCGGTCGTATCCCGCCACGGCCACGCTCTATGAAGACGCGATGACCGAGTTCCACTACCTGGCCCACGTGGCGAGCGAGAGACCCGATGCGTCGTCGCCGCCACCTGGCTTCTGAGCTAAACGGAGGACCTTCCCATGGACCGCGACCTGTTGAAAATGACTGCCGAAATCGACCAGATGCGAGCCGAGGCCCGCGAGCTCCTCGCCACCATGCCTGGCGGCGACCTGGTCGGGTTCTTCCGCGATTGCGCTGCCGGCCGACCGCCCGAACACGAACATCGCCTGGTCGGCCTGCTGGCGGCTCTGGCCATCTTCGATCTGTGCCGAGCGCGAGACACCGACGCGCCGCCTCATGCCTGTCCACGCTGCGGCGAGGACGACATCGACCGCCTGATCTGGGTCGATGACGACCTGGTCCGCTGCGAGAGCTGCGGCACCATCTACGATCCGAATGCGCCGAAGGACTGACCAGACCCGACAACCGCATCGCCCACGAGACCCGCAGGCCGGGTCTCTTCTCGTTGGTCGCCTCGATTCTCATCGCGACTCCTCGTTTGCGCCCTCGGCCGCCGTGGGTGTCGAAGCCGCCTGGTTTGACGCTCGGTACGCCTCGGCCTCGCCGGACGCGACACGGGCCAACGTGGGCGAAACGTTGGCCAACCCCGAGTCCAGACACCGCACCGGCTTGCCCAGCTCCCGCGCGATCCGAACTTCTTCCCGCACACCGACGCTCTCCTCCCAACCTTCGAGCATCAACACGACCACCTCGTCGCAACGCGCCAGCAACTCGCGGTCGTAGCGCTGCCAGAACGACCAATCCGCCGGGAGGCCGTACCCCACCAGCGGATGGCTGTGGACGATCGGCGAAAAAGCCGGCAGGCCTTGGTGCAAGAGGCCTGCAACCGCCCGGCAGGCGTCGCGATAGCGCTGCTCACAAACGGTCGGATCGTCGTGCGAATATGGACTGGCCAGATAGATCATGTTTTGGCCTCCTCTGGTGCAGGAATGCGTTCGCCCTTCTGACCGGTGAACTTCTCGAAACGCTGGACGATGACGTCGGCATAGAGCGGGTCGAGTTCCATCAGGAACGCCCTGCGGCCGGTCTGCTCGGCCGCGATCAGCGTCGAGCCGCTGCCCCCGAACAGGTCCAGCACGTTCTCTCCCGGCCGCGACGAGTACTGGATGGCCCGCACCGCCAGCTCGACGGGCTTCTCGGTCAGATGGATCATGTTCTGCGGGTTGACCTTCTTGACATGCCACAGGTCGGTGGCGTTGTTGGGACCGAAGAACTGGTGGCCGGCCCCTTCTCGCCAGCCGTAGAAGGCCAGCTCGAAGCAACCCATGTAGTCCTTCCGCGTCAGCACCGGATGCTGCTTGTCCCAGACGATGCCCTGGCTGAAGTACAGGCCGCAGGCTTTCAGCACCGGCGGATAGTTGCCGAGGTTGGCATAGCCGCCCCAGATGTAGAACGACCGGCCGGGTTCGAGCACGCGAGCGATCTGACCGAACCAGGCGTGCAACATCTCGTCGAACGTATCTTCCGAAACGAAGTCGTTGGCCAGCGGCCTGTCCTTGGGCCGCATCTTCTTGCGGGCCTTGGCCGGGTCGGTGACGCCGCGGGCCACGTCGAACGACTGGTGGTGCATCTTTTGCGACAGGTTCGGGTGCGAGCTGAGCCCGGCGGCAATGGCGGTGCTCGACCGCGGCTCGACCTTGACGTTGTAGGGCGGGTCGGTGTTGACCAGGTGGATGGCCGCTCCGTCCAAGAGGTGGTCCACATCTTCGGTCTTGCCGGCGTCGCCGCAGAGCAGGCGATGCTCGCCGAGAATCCACAGGTCGCCAGGCTGCGTGGTCGCTTCGTCGGGCGGCTCGGGCGCCTCGTCGGGGTCGCACAGCCCCTGCTTGACGCCGGGATCGAGCAGTTTGGCCAGCTCGTCCTGGTCGAAGCCGAGCAGGCCGAGATCGTAGTCCAGCGCCTGCAACTCGCCCAGCTCGATCGGCAGAAGATCGTAGTCCCAGTCGGACAGTTCGTTGGTCTTGTTGTCGGCGATGCGGTAAGCCTTGATCTGCTCGGGTGTCAATTCCGTCGCCACATGGACCGGCACCTTTTCGAGGCTGAGCTTCTGTGCCGCCTTGTAGCGGGTGTGGCCGACGATGATGACGCCATCAGTATCGACCACGATGGGCTGGCGAAAGCCGAACTCGCGGATCGACGCGGCCACGGCATCCACGGCGTCATCGTTGTGCCGCGGATTGTTGTCGTAGGGCTTGATGTCGGCGAGCTTGCGAAGGGTGATCTTCATGGTTCTCTGCTCCGTGGAAAAATTCGGACAACGAAATAAAACTGTGCTCGCAATGGCGGCTGTTCCCGCGGCGGTTTTTGCGCCTTTTTTGCGCTGGAAGTACCTAGTTGGGCTGTTGACGTAACCTCTTGGTGTGCAAGATGATAAACAGAAAAAAAAGAATTATTGCATTTATTGCATTTTTGCGCCCCCTCTCGCGCCGGCCCTTTTTCGCCTGCGCGATACACCCCCAGCGCAATAAAGCAATAAATAGGTAACCTCTTGGTCCACGAGAGCTTACGCCAGCGCAATTATTCGGCAATAAATGGCAATAATCGGTCACGATGACTCCTCCTCGCTGTCGACCGAATCGAGCAGGCGATAGGCCAGTCCCGGTCGGCCTCGGCCTCCGTTCAGGACCGTGTGCACCTCGATCAGCCGCTGTTCCACCAACGTCTGCCGTACTTCTTCATGCTCCCGAGTGCTCCACGGCAGCTTGCGGTTGATCCTCCAGAACGGCATCCACGCGTCGCCATTCTGCTCCCGCCATTGCGCCAGCACTTCCAGAAGCCGCTTGCGCTTGGCGTCGAAGTCGTTTTCGCTGGCATAGCGACTGGCCATGAAGAGCATGCGACGGACGTGGTGGTCGATGAAAGCGCCGGCCCAGCTGGCAGCCTCAGCGCTGATTTGCGGCTGCTGGCGGCAAACGCTGCAAGCATAGATGAGCGCCAATCGCCGAGCCTGTTCGTAGGCGCGAGCCCAGATGGCCATTGCCGCCGGGTCGTTCCGGTCCTGTGCCCGGTCGTATTCTGCTTCCGCTCGCAAGCGGAGTTCGCGGAACGCTGCCTCGGCTTCGGACGTGTGCGACACCAGTCGGGGTTTGGGATGTTCGTCGCCGAGGTTGCCTCCCGGTCGGAAGTCGGCCCACCAGCGGGCGGCGGCGATGATCGATTCGGGAAGCGGCCGTTGCGTGTCGTCCCGGCCGGCACCCCGGCGCCGGCATTCCAGGATCAAGAGCCGCGCCAAAAAGCCGTTGGTCAGCAGGCGTGCCGACAGCGATTCGTAAAAGTGCTTGGGCACGGCCGTACCGAACAGGCACAGGCACGGCTGGTCGATTACCGACCGTTCCCGCCCCGCCTTAGCCCGCATGACGTACATCGTCGAGGCGGCGGAGTACATCTGCAGCAGCATGGAGACGATCTGCTCGTGCCGGGCGTCCTTCGCCTGACTGACTCGCAAGAGCAGGCCATCGATCTCATCGACCTGAAAGAGGGTCGCCGGCTGAGCGAAGAGGCGGTCCTCGATCCCTTCGCCGCTGGCGAACGACGTGCCCAGGCCGTCGGCCAAGCCCGCCGCGAGAAGAATACGGGCGTTGACTTTGCGGGCGTGGTCCTTGCCGACACCCGAGTTGGCCAGGCTGAGGATGTACAGGTTGGTGCGGTTGTCCATGGCATCGCGGACCTTGCGGCCGGCCAGAAACGCCTGCAGCGCCAAGGCGCCGGCGAAGGCCAGCACCGGTTCCGGATAAGGCGCTGTGTCCAGGGTGTAGTGCATGACTTCGTCGACAAAGCCGGGCACATGCAATAGTTGGTCCGGTACCGGTCCCGGGTCGGCGTTTTCGGCTGTGTCGTCGTCATCGAGCCTCTCGGCGTACATCTGCCCGAAGTGGTTCTCCACGAGGGCAACCGACACCGAATCGGGTTCGCGCTTAGCGATGCTCGCGGCAATGGTTTCCACTTCACGCATCGGCAGCGGCGGCGCGCAACGGTCGCGGTTGACCTGGAGCAACGCCGCTCCGATCTCGGCAGCGGACATGCCGACACGCCGCATCGACCCCGCCAGACGGGCCAGCGCGGCATTGCGTTGGCCTTGCGGGATCGCATTGCCGATCGTTCGAGGCGTTCCGTTGGCCGACGGGCGAGACGCCGTCGCCAGGGAGTCGAGTTCCTGGACGAGCCATGCCGGCGGCTCGGCAAGCCGGTTGGCGGGCTGATCCAATTCCATTCCTTCGACCCAGCGGTATTCGCCCTGCGCGGTCCGGCTGGGCGGCACGACGATGTAGCCGCCGTCGGTACGGATATCGACGCCTGGAGCCAGCTTGCCCGTCGAGCACTTCCACGCTTTGCCATCAGGTCGGCGAAAGACGACGTGCCGCCCGCCGCGGGGAGTCAACGCGATAGCCCCGGCCGAAGCGAGGTCCGCCGCTTCGTCGGGATCACTCGGCCAGGAGTTCCCTGAGCCGTCAATGTCGAGCACGAGCAGCCCGGCGGTCGGGATGCCGATGTTGGCACTGGGATGCTGCGCCCACCAGCGTTCGATCTGCTCGGCGTCCGTCGTCGCATCGTGGAAGCCATGTTCAGTCAACGGCGATTTGCCGCCCGGCGCGCACGGGAAGACCGGATAGCCCGCCTCGGCATAGCGAAGTGCAGCGGCGGCCAGATGGGTCGGCCTCACCAGGGCACCTCCTCTGCGCTGACAGCATTGGCCCCAAACGGGAAGTCGACATCCTCTTCGGTCCACCAGCTTTCGTCCGGCACCGGCGGCATCTCGCCCAGCTCGTAGCCGATGATGCGGTCGAATTTCTCGCCGGCGACGCTGCGGACGGTGATCGCTCGCGTCGGTGCCAGATGGCCGACCTCGGCCAGGTCGACGGCCTCCTCGGCTGTCTCCGGCACCGGCACCTGCGACCGCTCTTTCCACCACTGGACAGCCTTGTGCCGCGCGTATCCCGAATGCTCGAAGCAGACCCATTCCGACTTGTAGTCATGCCAGCCGACCCGGTAGTCGACGCGCATCGTCTTGGGCGCATCCTCGCCAGCGCCGCGTTTGCTGTGCACGCTGTAGCACACGTCGTGCACCTGGTAGCGGGTCGTGGTCGCCTGGCCGGAGAGGATGCCGGCGTCGCTCGCCTTGGCCTCATGCTTTTGCCGCTCAGGCGGCGGGAACTCGTAGCCGCAATCGGGGCAGCGGGCATAGCCAGCGGCGATTACCGAGTTGCACTCGGGACACTGCTTCGCCGGCACCGGACCGTCTCCTTGTCGCTGCTTGCCGGGCGCTGTGATAGCATCCACCGGCCCGTGCCGCAGGACATTGCCGCCGAAGTCGAGCACCAGGCAGTTCTGTTTGCCCGGATGCAGCCGGAAGCCACGCCCGACCATCTGGTAGTACAGGCCTGGCGACATGGTCGGCCGCAGCAGGACCACGCAGTCGATGTATGGCGCGTCGAAGCCGGTCGTGAGCACGTTGACATTGCACAGATACTTCAATTCGCCGCGTCGAAAGCGACCAAGAATCATTTCACGCTCCTTGATCGGTGTTCCGCCGGTGACGAAGCCGCACTCGATGCCGTGCTTCTCGCGCAGTACGCGGACGATGTGCCGGCCGTGCTTGATCCCGCTGGCGAAGACCAAGACTGCCTGGCGGTCCTGCGTGTACTGGACGACCTCGCGACAGGCGGCCTCGACGAGTTGGTCATCGTCCATCAGGTCTTCGACTTCGTCGGCCACGAACTCGCCGGCCCGCACATGCAGCCGATCGAAGTCGGCCCTGCTTGCCCCCGCCTTGGTCACCAATGGGCACAAGTAACCCTGGACGATCAGCTCGCGCACGCCGACCTCGTAGCAAATGTGGTTGAGAAACCCGTCCAGCGTGCAGATCGGCCCGGTCTTCAACCGGAATGGCGTGGCCGTGAAGCCGATGATCCGCACGTTGGGGTTGACCGCCTTGGCATCGGCCAGGAAGCGGCGGTACATGCCGTCGCCCTCGGGCGCGATCATGTGCGCTTCGTCGATGATGACAAGATCGAAAGCGTCCAGCTCGCAAGCTCTCTTGTAGACCGATTGGATGCCGGCGATGATCACGGCGTGCTCGGTGTCGCGCCGCTTGAGACCGGCCGAGTAGATGCCGAAGCGGACGTCGGGGCAGACCTTCTTCAGCTTGTCGGCGGCCTGCTCGAGCAGCTCCTTGACATGCGCCAAAATCAGCACGCGGCCCTGCCACAGCCCGACGGCGTCCTTGCAGATCGACGCCATCACCGGCGTCTTGCCCCCGGCGGTCGGGATGACGACGCAGGGGTTGTCGTCGCGCTGGCGCAGATGCTCATAGACAGCTGCGATCGCTTCGTGCTGGTACGGGCGAAGTTGCATCATCCCTCCGAGCTTCACCTCGTGTCGACATCGCCATCCGATGCCATCGGTTCGCCATTGCGGCGTTTGCCGCCGCGCTGGCTCCGCAACTCCTTTTCGGTGATGCGGATGCCTGCGTTGATCCGGGCGCAGGGGCGGCAGATGCGGTTGCCCGGTCCGCTCGAATCGAACCACTGGCCGCACTTGAGACACTTTCGCTTTTTCCGTTTGGGGTCCGCGGTCAGAGGTGCCACGGTCGCCGCTTCGCTGATGCGGACCACGGTCTTGCCACCAGGCACGGTGTGGCACTTGGCGATGGCGAGCCGGACCACCTGGCAATCGTCGTGGTAGGCGCCAGCGGTTTCGAGGGCGTCGAGCACGCTCTTGAGGCAGTTATCGACGTCGCGCCGGCGCCGGTCGGGCGGATAAAGCTCGATGTCGACAGCCAGCGGTCCGGCCAGCGGCTCGATCCCTTCGCCGGCCAGGATCGCCATGACCTGGCGACGAAAGCGTCTTCCCGTGCGGCTGATCAGCGTCCGCGTCCCGACCCGCCGCCAATAGTGATTGATCGACGGCGGATAGGGGAGTTCGACTGTGAGCATCAGGTGCGTCTCCAGGGAGGTGCCGAATGAGCCGGCGGCGTCGGCGACTCCTTCTTCGAGTAGCCCTTGATCTCGTTGACGATGTCGCCGGTGTCCGGCCGCTTCTTGCACCCCACACGAATGACCAAGGGCAAGTTGTGCAACTCGACCGAATCGTTGGGTGCCAGTATCCCGACCGCCCGACAGATGGCGGAAAGCTCCGCACGCGCGATCTGCACCGCCGTGGCGTTCGGGTTGTCGAGGTTGAGCCGAGCCCAGAGGAAGCGGTTCTTGTACGGCCCTTCGATGATCTGGAAGGCCAGTTGCAGGTAGTGGCCGGTGCCGGCCTTGGTCGGCTTCATCTCGCTGTCGGTGATGACGGCGACGTACTTGCCAGCCGGGATCGGCTCGAAATCGGTGGTCGGTTCGACCTGGTTGGCATCAAAACCATGCAGATCAGCCATGTTCGATTACTCCTTGGATGGGTGGTGATGGGATAAAGCGTTCACGAAAGCTTGCCATGAGAGCGGCAGTTCCTCGGCGATGCCGTAACGGTTTTTCGCTACGCAGCCGGGCCCGCCGACACAGCGGAGGAGGCGCTCGCCGCCTTCGGGGCCGATCGGCTGGGCGATCGTCCGCTTGCGGCCGAAACCGGCGTCCTCGCTCTGGGTGCGGAACTTTCGGGTGGCGAACAGGACCGCATCGCACCATTCGCTGACCAGTGCCGCCGCGTGTTTGTGCAGCCGAGGCGAGTAGCGGTCGTAGGGGGAGGATTCGGGGTCTTCAAAGCGCTCGACTTTGCAATGGGCGATCAGCACCACGACCATGCCGCGGGTGTTGCGCAGAACATTGAGTTGCTCGATGACCTCGCGCCACAAAGTCAGCGCGTGCGTGTAGCCGCGAGCATAGCCGCCATCGACCTTCTCGATGGAGCTGACGCCGTATTGGGCACAAAGCTTGTCCCAAATAAGCCGCTCCAGCCAATCGAGCGAATCGATGACGACCGTTCCGTAGCTATGCTGCTCAGTGCCCAGCTCGCTTAGGGCGGCGGCCACCTCGTCGTAGCCTCTGGCCAGTGGGAACTTGTCGCAGTCGATCTCGTCCAGACCGTCTTCAGTCTGAATGAAGATCGGTTTGGGCGTCTGTGAGGCGAAGGTAGACTTCCCTACTCCCTCGGTGCCGTACACCAGAATCCGTGGCGGTTTCGGGGTCCGGCCCCGCTCGATGCGGGACAATAGGCTCATGCGTGGACCTCCTCTGGTTGTTGGATTGGTTGTTCGGTGACGTGCTCGATAGAGATGGCGTCTTCGCCGAACTCTCGAAAAAGGAGCCCGGCGAAGACGCAAGCGATCATCTGGCCAACGCGCGTGCTGCCGTCAATGCGGATGGCGTGATTCGCCGGGTCGACCTGATAGTTTGCGTCCATCCGGACGCGCACGCGGCCAACCAGTCCTTCGACGGCGAACATAGCCAGATGCAAGGACATCTCGGCTTCCGCCAGCAGCACCGGCAGTCCAAACTTGAAAAGAAACGAGCCGGTCATGACCAGTGTCCCACGTAGTCGCCCTAAGTGATTGCCTCATCTGTTACGTATGCCGTCGCGAGCCGAGATGTCCGGCATTCTTTACGAATCGAACCCAGCCTGCTCCAAAAACGGCCTGGCCTCGGACATGGCCTTACGCACCTGGCGGCGGGAAATGCCCATCTCGCGGGCCACCGACGTGATCGTGCCACCCATGAGTCGGCGGCACAGATCGCGCAGCTCGTGGGGCATTTGGGCCAGGGCAAACTCGACCGCTTCGGCATCTTCGCGGTCAAGGGTCTCGTTGCGAGGCACGGCTCCAGTACGACGCGACAAGTCGTCAACAGAAATGACCGCCGCAAGCGTCTCCGAAGCCCCGCTGGCCGGTGCCAGTTCCTCGTCCAGCGATCGCTCGGCCAAGCCATTGCCGCGCTGCTGCCGTTGGCGTGCCCGTACCAGCATGGCCACGGCGGTGTTCACGACTCGGTCGATAAAGGTGTCGAGCGACGCCTTTGCTGGGTCGAACTGCTCGGCAACTTTGATGAGAGCAAGCCAGAGTTCCTGCTGCAGGTCCTCCGGTTCGACCGGCTGGAAATCGCGGCGCCGACTAAGCTGACGGGCTTTGAGCTTGATGAGGGACTTGGCGTAGTCGGTGAGGACGAACTCTTTTGCATGCGCACGATTCATGACAACCTCCGAGACCGGAGGCTGCGAACCGCGGCCATCGCCCCACGAAGAGCGAAAGCGCTGTGCTGCGGTGCGCCACCGCATGACCAACACAAGCGCGACTGGTGACTGCCGGGTTATGAGCCTCTCGGCCTTCACCCGGCGGCTGCTATGTCGCGGTTAAAAAAGCATGCGCACGAATCAACTGCCGTTTGCTCGGCGGTGTAACTCAGTCCTCCCTAATGAGTTTTGATTGCCGTATCGGTTTTCCATGTATGTCGCGGCGCTGCGACGCGACAGGGCGCTGGATCGAGTCGCTGTTGTCGGCATTGAGCACGGCGGCTGCACCGCCAGCTCGTTGCAACGCGCGATGGACCTGATCTTTGGAGACCTCCCTGCCAGTCTGCTCCGAAAGGAAGGCGGCCGCCGCACGCATCGAACCGCACTGCCGGTAGGCTTGCTGAAAGATGTCGTCCGTCAGGCTTGTCTTCTGCTCCGCCTTGATCTGCTGTCGGATCATGAGTTTGAGCTCCTTGCTAGGCCCCGCATCCGCTTTGGACGCACGGTCCTCGGCATCCTGGATGGCTGCGACGATCTCCAGGGGTTCGACCTCGATGCCCGACTCGCCCAGCGTCGCAACTCGCGACAAAGCAAGCACTGGCGGCAGGCGTCTGGTCCAGAACTCATCAGGCGGCTTGGTATGTGGAACAAAGACGATCGGTTTGCGACCGCGAACCACGACGGCGCGCACAGTTGTCGCGTCATCCCAATGGAGGCCGCGCGCCAACATGACGTCGCGCGGCGAGCCCTGCCAAGTCGTGCGCCCCAGCCGCCACAACCGCCGTGGCGAAAGTTCTGTGCAGCGCCCGGTCAGCCCCAGCGTGGCGGCAAGCGCGTTGGCGACTCCTTCGAGGTTGACCTGCCACCGCCGCCGGGCTTCTATGGGCACACACACCCTAAAGACTTCAGGACAAGGAACAAAAAACCGGACCGTGCCGTCAGGACCTTCGTTCGCGATCACTTCCTCGATGTGCCCATGACACTCCGGACAAAGCACACGATCGGCATCCGCAGCCTGAACCAGAAACCCCAGGTCGAGAAGCGTCTGGTGTACGCCTGCAGGCCACCCGGCGACGACATGCGCGGCGACGATGGGTTCCGGCGACTCGACCAGAGGCCAAAACCAGTCCAACGCGTTGTTCATTGGAGGATCCCCCAGCGCTGGATGCAGCGCTCGCCGACCACCCGTACGTCATCCGGTTTGCTCTTCAGATCGCAGGTATTCGGGCAACTGACATTGAACGTCATCGTCTTGCCCTTGCGGCGCCCGTCGCTGAGAAACTGGAGCTGGATACCCATTTGCACCACCGCCACCTGCGAGCGGCTCAGGTTGCGCTCGCCCAAATGCTGATTGATGTCCCTTATGACGTCGCCATGACTGGCGCTTTCCAGGAATTTGAGCTCGAGATATTCAACTGCCCCCACCCTGGTCTTCGGCACCAGCCGGATGCGCCGCAGTCGAACCGCCGCGATGCGATCCTCGGGTTCGGTGACAAAGGCGAACGTCGGATCGAGAATGTGGTCGAGCCGGTAAGTCGCCCTGACCGGCTCCTCGTCGTCGACGTCGATCCCCAGGATCGCCTTGCAAAATGCCTTCCGCAGAGAGAGGTGAACCTTCTTGCCCCCCTTTGCGATCATCTCGATCGCTCCTTCGGTTGGAAGGTAGATGAACACATTACTGAACGTATAACTCTCCTCGCGCGGCGTGAGGTTGCCATCAGCGTCGAAGACGAGCCGTTTGTCGGGCCAGTCAGGCAGGTAGGCGAAGAAGAACTCCGCACCATTGGCCCGCGGATAATGATGCACCCGGCAGACCTCGCCGCGCAGCTCCTTGTTCCAGTAGTACAAGCGCACTTCCTCCTGCAGCGCTTCCTTCATCTTGTCGGTCAGCTCGATCTTCTTCTTCGGCAGGCCGTTCCAGCGGTTGGCAAACTGCCCGCTGCGCAACGCCTCAGCTCGCGCAAAAACGGCCGCTTCGTCAAACACCTGGCGAACTTCGAGATATGCCCAAAGAGCCTTGTCCATCGGACTCTTCCATCTGCCGAAGATTTCCAGCTTGTCCGGGCAGCGCCATGCCAGGTCCTCGGTCAGAATCTTGTGGCCCCGCTCGTCAGCCAACTCGTTGACGTCTTGCAGAATGACCTGCAGTTGCCGGCGCGTGTCTTCCTGCATTCCCTCCCACTTCTTGACGAGCGGCTCGACGTCATGTGGCTTCAGCGCCTCCCAGGGAAAATCGAGCAGCTCTCCGTATTCCGCGAACAGCCGCTGCAACAAGACTTTGTCATGCAATTTGAGCTGCTTTCTTAGATCGAAAACCTTGGCCATGCCATGACCCTCCCATGCTGGGGCGCTTCCGTACAGAAAACGGTAAACGCCAAGTCAAAAAAACGCCGTTCACTCGAACAGCGATGCTTCTTTCTTGCGCAGCAGCAGACCCATCCCTTCCAGCCGAATTCGCATCGCTTCGGCCGATACCTCGAACTTTTCAGCCAGCGGGCGGACAGCATGCTCCAGGACCCTCTCGTCCGTTCCGAAGTCGCCCCTCTCCGCTCGAAGGTCACGCAGATAGATCGGGTCCAGGCCGCCGCGCCATTCGTGCCACGCTCGCTTCACCATTTCACGCGGCATGAGCAGGTTCGCCGCGAACTGGTCGGCCTGCCATTCCACGGGTCTCTTCTTCTCGCTAGACCGGCAGACGTAGTCCGGCTTCTGCTCCTGATCAGAGAACAGCGACGGCTGATCCAATCGACGCAGAAACAGGTGCCGATGAAGCCGCCAATGCCCGGCCTCGTGCGCCAGCGTGAAATGGTAGCGGCCTCGTTTGGACGGATACCGCGCCGGGTCGAGGCTCTGGTCGACGCCAACTCGCTGCGAGCGGAACCAAATCGCGCCATGCACATCACCAACCCCGAATATCTGCTGCAAGTCCATGATCTCAAGGGTAAGCATCAAGTGCAGTTCCACGATCTCATCGATGGGAACCGGAGGCGCGGTCGCCTGGCCATATTCCGCCAAAAGCGACAACGCTTCGGCTTCAATCACTTCCTTCTTCAAAAACGGCACTTCGCTGCCCACGATCACCCTCCTTCGCCTGGATCATTTGCCACGCTCTTTCAGCTTCCTGGCTTGTTCCCTAAGCTTCCGCAATTGCTCCACGGTCAGCCCTCTCGCCTCGCGCAGCAGTTCTGGGATTTCCGTTGGTTGTTCGTGAATGATCGCCGGCAAATCCTCGGGCACTCTGCCCGCCAAGGCGATCCACTCGTCCGGGTTTTCACCCAACAGTTCGGCCATTCGCTTGACACGGTCAGCCGTCGGCGGCTGGACGTTGCCTTGCTCCACCTGAGACAAATACGTCGGACTGACGCCGACCAATGCCGCGAATTTCCGTAGACTGAATTTCTTGTCAATTCGCTTTTCGCGTAGCAGCTCTCCAAAAGTCCGTCGGTTATGTCTCATGGCTGATGCCCTATTTGGCTTTCACTCTGAATCAGTGCTCACGCCGGTGGACCAAGCCCGCGACAGCACCTCCGCCTGTTCCAGCACCGTATGGGTCGCTTTCTCCTGTTTGTCGGGAGGGTATCCGTACCGGCGCAGGATGCGCTTGACCAGCACGCGCAGATGGGCTCGCACGTTTTCCCGAACCGTCCAGTCGATGGTGATGTTGGCACGGACGGTCTTCACCAATTCCTGGGCAATCGTTCGCAGCGTCTGGTCACCTAAAACCGCAACAGCGCTGTCGTTGGTCTCAAGGGCGTCGTAAAACGCCAGCTCCTCGTCGGTCAGTCTGAGTCCTTCTCCGCGCCGGTCGGCTTCCCGCAGCTCCTTGGCCAGGGCGATCAATTCCTCGATCACCTGGGCTGTCTCGATGGCGCGGTTCTGATAGCGCTTGATGGAATTTTCCAGCATCTCGGCGAAAGACCTCGCCTGGACAACATTTTTCCGCCGGCGCGTCTTGATCTCACCTTCCAGCAGCTTCCGCAACATCTCGACCGCTAGGTTGCGCTGGGGCAGTCCTCGGACCTCGGCAAGGAATTCGTCGGACAGGATGGAAATGTCCGGCTTTTTCAAGCCGGCTGCCGCGAAGATGTCGATGACCTCGTCTGAGGCGACCGCCCGCGACACAATCTGCCGAATGGCGTGGTCGATCTCTTCCGGGCTGCGACGATCGCCGGGTGCGCTTTTCGCCAGGACGGCTTTCACCGCTTGAAAAAATGCCACATCGTCGCGGATCGCCAGCGCTGCGTCATGCGGGACGGCCAAGGCAAACGCCTTCGACAAGTCACTCACGGCGTTCATAAGCCTCTGTTTGCCGTCGGTCTGCGCGAGAATGTGCTCCTGAGCCGCTGGCAGAATCGACAAGCGCTGCTGCGAGGAACCCAACTTCCAGGCGGACCAGTCAAAACTATAGAAGAGGTCGCAGCAGACTTCGTACTTTTCCTTCATGACGGCCACAGCTTCCTTCTGGTCGATAGCCGTCTGCCCCTTGCCTCCGCTCTCCGTATAGCTCGCCAGTGCTTGCTTGAGTTCGTGGGCCAGACCCAAGTAGTCCACCACCAGCCCGCCGGGCTTGTCCTTGAAAACCCGATTCACCCTAGCAATCGCCTGCATCAAGCCGTGGCCACGCATGGGCTTGTCCACGTACATCGTGTGCAGGCACGGAGCGTCGAACCCTGTCAACCACATGTCGCGGACGATCACGATCTTGAAGGGATCTTTCGGGTCTTTAAACCGTTTTGCCAGTGCCTCCCTGCGGGCTTTGTTGCGGATGTGCGGCTGCCACTCCGGCGGGTCGGAGGCTGAGCCGGTCATCACGATCTTGAGGACGCCTTTGTCGTCGTCCTCGTGGTGCCATTCGGGGCGAAGCCGGACGATTTCGTTGTATAGATCGACACAAATCCGCCGGCTCATACAGACGACCATCGCCTTGCCGTCCATCGCTTCCAGGCGGCTTTCCCAGTGGTTCACCAGGTCTTGGGCGATCAGGCGCAGCCGTTTCTCCGTGCCGACCAGAGCCTCCAATGCTGCCCACTTCGTCTTGAGCCGTTCCTTGTGCTCGACCTCCTCTCCTTCCGTGATCTCCTCGAATTCCTCATCCAGCCGCGGCCGCTCTTCTTCCTTGAGTTCCAGCTTCGCCAAACGGCTTTCGTAGTAGATGGGAACCGTAGCGCCGTCCTTCACCGCTCGCTCGATGTCATAGATGCTGATGTAATCACCGAAAACTGCGCGGGTGTTCCTGTCGGTCAGCTCGATCGGCGTTCCGGTGAAGCCGATGAAAGAGGCGTTCGGCAGGGCCTCGCGCATGTGCCGGGCGAATCCGTCGATGAAGTCGTACTGGCTGCGGTGGGCCTCGTCGGCGATTACGACGATGTTGCGCCGATCAGAGAGCAGCGGGTGCTGGTCCTCTCCCTCGGTCGGAAAGAACTTCTGGATGGTGGTGAACACCACACCGCCCGACGCTGTGCGCAGCAGTTCCCGTAGGTGCGCGCGACTCTGAGCCTGGACCGGCTGCTGCCGTAAAAGCTCGTGGCAGCGGGCGAACGTGCCGAAAAGCTGATCGTCCAGGTCGTTGCGGTCGGTGATCACCACCAGCGTCGGGTTTTCCATGGCGGGATGAAGCACCACGCGCCCGGCGTAAAAGGCCATCGTCAGGCTCTTGCCCGAACCCTGCGTGTGCCAGACGACGCCGACCCGCCGGTCGCCCTTCTGGTTTGCTGCCTTCACCGTGGCGTCGATGGCGCGATTCACCGCGT
This sequence comes from Gemmatales bacterium, assembly GCA_026004675.1. Classification (GTDB taxonomy): domain Bacteria; phylum Planctomycetota; class Planctomycetia; order Gemmatales; family Gemmataceae; genus BPJP01. The sequence continues at coordinate 20,816 of BPJP01000006.1, read as the reverse complement.
GGAACTGGTGATAGCCGGCCATCTTCTTGACAAGCTTGCCGCCGCCCTCGTCCTCGAAGACGATGAAGTGCCGCACCAGTTGCAGGAACCGCGCCTTCTCAAAAACGCCCTGCAGCACGACCTGCAACTCGGGCATCGAAGGCGGAGCGAGATCTTCGCCGGCGATGGTCCGCCAGGGCATAAACCATTCGCGGTCGGCGGTTAGCGTACCGATGCGGGCCTGCACGCCGTCGGAGATCACCAAGGCCTCGTTGTAAGCGAACAGCGACGGGATTTGCTGCTTATAGGTTTGAAGCTGATTGAACGCCGACCAGATCGTAGCGTCCTCATCGGCTGGGTTCTTCAATTCGACCACCGCCAACGGCAGGCCGTTGACGAACAACACGATGTCCGGGCGGCGTTCGTGGCGATTCTCCACCACGGTGAACTGATTGACGGCGAGGAAGTCGTTGTTCTCCGGGTCGTCGAAGTCGAGCACCCGCACCAGGTCGCCACCGAGCGAGCCGTCCGGCCGCTGGTACTCGACCGGCACCCCTTCGACCAGGAACTTGTGGACGAGGTGGTTGTTGGCCACGAGCGACGGCCGATCGGGCCGCGTCAGCTTGCGAAACGCCTCCTCCAGCGCATCGGTGGGGACGTTGGGATTGAGCCGCTGGAGCGCCTGCCGCAGCCGGTCTTCGAGTACGACAAGGCTGAAGTCGCCGCCACGCTCGGTTTCGAGCAGATCCGGCCCGAAAGCGGTCTGCCAGCCCAACCCGGCCAGCCAATCCAGGGCGGCCTGCTCGACTTCGGATTCGGTAAGTGCTTTTGTCATAAAGCGTTCCGGCTCGCTTAGTTCGGTTTCTTGCTCGGCTTCCTCTTGACTTTGCCGCCCCAAAGTCCGATACTACCTATGGAGACTCGGCCCAGGGGCTGCTTTCGGGTGGCCCTGACGGCGTTGTCTCCTCTTTTTTTGCGCTCAGCTCTACGTGTACGGGTCTAGTACATAGACGATTCCGTACTCCTGGTAGACGCTGCCATCGCGGTACGCCTCGCCGCGGAACTGCAACTGGTTGATCCACGGCCCGAACTCGTTCGCAATTTCGGGGCGTGTCTCGGCATCCATCCCTCGTGACGGCAAGCGAAAGCCCCAGTTCACGCAATAGATCGCCAGGTCCGCCGCCTGCACGGGGTAGGTCAGCTCGGAAGCAACGAACAGCGGTACAGGAACAATCCACACCGTCCGATAGCGCCCGGTTTCCGTCCGGCTGAAGTACCGTTCGAGCCGGGACAGAAACCGCCGATCCTGGGTCTTCTCGACTTGGTCCATCACCAGAAGGCCGTGTTCTTCACGCTCTTCCAAAAAATCGAAATAGCGCTGGAGCAAGAATACTTGATCCTTCCGTAAAAACTCCCTCGCCTCGAACGTGTTCGGCCGCACGACATTACGGGGAATGGCGGCTGCGAACAATCGTGCCTTGCGCGAATGCAATGCCTGAAACATGCCCCGGGCCATTTCCAGGCACGCCTGTCCATAGGCCGTGAACTCCTGCCGGCTCGGCGGCTTTTTTTCCAGACCCTTGGTGAAGAACGAGCGGCAATGCCGCCGTCGCTCCTCGGCCACCATCAGATCACTTTGTCCGGCCCAGCGGAAGCGGTCCCGATCCAGCAGCTTGCATCCCTTTAGTTCCTTTTGGAATTTCGTCAGGCGCGTACCGAAGCAGTCCAGCTCCAGCCGTTGCATGTCCTGCACGAAGGGCCAAAGTTCGCCCGCGTGCAGCGCCACGCCGCCGCGGACCTCGTAGGGCATCTGTTTGTGGTCATGCCCGCTTTCGTCGAGGAAGAGAAGCCACGCCATCAAACCGCCCTCCCCACGATCCGCTCGGCGTTCGGCACCCTCAGTTCACCGCTGATCAGCTTCGGCAGCAGCGCGTCGCGCAGGGCGGCGAGGGTGCGGGATTCGTGTACCGCGGACGATGATCGCGTGAAAAGTGGTTTGATCGCCCGGCCAAACGCCTCGGCAACCGACTTCGGAAATAGGGGCAAATGGAAGTGAGTAAGCGAGTCCGCCTGTACACGCTGCCGACCGCTGCTGCCCGTCATGCTTTGAATCGCGAATTCTCGGAACTCATCACTTCGAGCTAGGCAGTAGGCAAACTCCTCAGGGACTGGCGGCTTCGGCCGCAGTACGATGTACTCGGTCGAGCCCCAGCCGATTTGTCCATCTTGGAGGAAATCAACGAACGCCGTTTTGCCATTTTCCAAGCACGGCGTAATGCGCGCGACGAGCGTATCGCCGTTCATGAAGCGCATTCCCGAGCCGAAGGCCCGCTCGACCACTTCATCTGGCACGTGGCCTCGTGTTGGCATGTTCGCCATGTCCAAGTAGGGCGCAACCTCGCGTTTTCGTAATGGTCGCGGTGGGTTGAGGTCGATCAGCTCGGGAAGAGACGCCACCTCCCACCCGTCCGGAATTTCGCCGAGTTCGGAGGGGACGAGGCGGGCGGGAAAGAGGTCGTAGAGGTGGGCGGGGAGGCCGGGCAGGGATTGGCCGCGCTGCCAGCGGCGCTCCATCTTGGCGCGCACCGGCAGAAAGTCCACGAACCACGCCTTGAAGATCGCCCGCGCCATCTGCTCCAGCGTCTGGCTCATCCGCCGGTTCAACTCGATCTTGTCGTCCAACGTGCCGAGGATACAGGCGATGGCCTCCTGTTCCTTGAGGGGTGGTATGGTCACCTCACAGTGACTCAGCGAATCGGTGGGCACCCTCTGGCGACCTGACGTGCCCGTCATCTGAGAAATGCAGTACAACCGAACCCCGTCCCATTTGGTCAAGTAGTACGCGAAGTCATTGTCCGTGACACCAGGCTTGCCTCGGATAACGATGAACTCGGTGGAGCCATGCGCCATCTGCTGATCGCCGTTGGGCGCGAAGCGGGCAATCTTGCCGTTTTCGAGGCAAGGCGTGATCCGCGCCATCAACGTGTCACCAGCAATGAAACGCGATCCGCCGCCGGTGAACGGTCTCATTTCGCTCGGCCCGACGCTGCGGGACGCAGGATCGACTGCTTGCATATCCACGAACGGATAGGCCTCGCCTCGTTGGAGAGGGACTGTCGGATTAACCTGCACTGCCTCATCAAGAGGCAGGGTGTCCCAACCGTTGCTCGCCATCACGCACCGCCTTTCTTCTTGCGGCCGGTTTTTTTCGGCTTTGGCGGCGTCTTGCCTCGTTCCGGCTCCCCTTCGAGTTTCTCAAGCAAGTGTTCGATAAGCGGCTTCAGCGCCGGTGCGTCGCGCCGGCCGGCGTCCCATACGATGTCCACATCGATCTCGAATAGCCATGCACGAGGACGTTACGCATGCCAATGATCTTGCCCCATTCAATCTCCGGCGCCAGCTGTCGCACCTCCGCCGGCAATGCTCGGGCGGCCTCGCCGATGATCTGCAGGTGGTGTAGGAACCACACCTGGAGCAACTCGTCCCGCTCGAAGGCCACCTTGTCTCGCCCGGCGTAACGCTCGATGGCGGCGATGGCCTCCAGAATGTCGAGCAGCCTTTCCTTGGCGTCTCTCATAACGGCACAGCCTCGCCTAACACGCGTCGGCGGATCCGCGTTTTGAGTCCCTGGACAGTGACGACATCAACGCGGCAACCGAGCAGGTTTTCCAGTTCGTATTGGAGGCCGCCCAAGTCAAACAGGCTGCGCCCGCGTTCCATCTCCACGAGGAAGTCGAAATCGCTGTCTTCGTCGGCTTCCCCTCGGGCGACAGAGCCAAAGATGCGGACGTTTTTGGCCCCGTACTCGGCGGCCAGCCGCAAAATGTTGGCACGATGCTTGCGAAGGAGTTCTGCTCGGGTCATGCTCCGGTCCCCTTCGGGCAGGCAAACTCTCCGATGTTACACATAAATATAACCAACGCATGAGGCGAAAGGCGACGTTCACCCGCCATAGCCAAGGTCCTCCAGGTTGGCCCAGATGAGCTTGTCGAGCCGCGCGGCCTCTTTCTGTTGCTGCTTCAACTCAGCTGTCAGGCGCGCCATTTTCTCCTCGAACGGCTCGCCGTCGTCCTCCTGCGGCGCAGCGCCCACGTAGCGCCCTGGCGTGAGCACGTGGCCGTGCTTGCGAATCTCCTCCAGCGTCGCGCTCTTGCAGAAGCCGGGTATGTCCTTGTACTTCGTTTTGATCGACTTGTCGCCGCGCCAGGCGTGGTAGGTGTCGGCGATCTGGCGGATATCGTCGTCGGTCAGCTCGCGGTGGACGCGGTCAATCATCGTCCCCAGTTTGCGGGCGTCGATGAAGAGCGTCTCCCCCCGCCGGTCGCGGAAGCGGCCGTTCTTCTTGTCGCGGGCCAGGAACCACAGGCAGACGGGAATCTGCGTACTGTAGAACAGTTGGCCCGGCAAGGCGACCATGCAGTCCACCAGGTCGGCCTCGATGATGTTCTTGCGGATCTCGCCCTCGCCCGACTGGTTCGAGGACATGCTGCCGTTGGCCAGCACGAACCCGGCCAGCCCCGTCGGCGCCAGGTGGTAGATGAAGTGCTGCACCCAGGCGAAGTTGGCGTTTCCCGCCGGCGGCGTGCCGTACTTCCAGCGCTTGTCGTCCTTCAAGAGATCGCCGCGCCAGTCGCTGTCGTTGAACGGCGGGTTGGCGAGGATGTAGTCGGCCTTCAGGTCGGGGTGGCGGTCGTTGTGGAAGCTATCGCCGTGCGCGATGTTTCCCTCGATGCCGCGGATGGCCAGGTTCATCTTGCACAGCCGCCAGGTGGTGTGGTTTGACTCCTGGCCGTAGATGCTGATGTCGCCGATGCGGCCGCCGTGCTCCTCGATGAACTTCTCGGACTGAACGAACATGCCGCCGGAACCGCAGCAGGGGTCGTAGACGCGGCCCTTGTACGGGGCGAGCATCTCGACCAGCAGGCGGACGACGCAGCGCGGCGTGAAGAACTGGCCGCCCTTTTTGCCTTCGGCGCTGGCGAACTGCGACAGGAAGTACTCGTACACCCGGCCGAGGATGTCCTTCGAGCGGTTCTCCTTGTCCCCCAGGCCGATGTTGCCGATCAGGTCGATGAGCTGGCCAAGCCGCTGCTTGTCGAGCCGGGGATGAGCGTAGTCCTTGGGGAGCACCCCTTTGAGCGACCGGTTGTCGCGCTCGATGGCGAGCATGGCCTCATCGACGATCTTGCCGACGGTGGGCTGCTTGGCGTTGGCTTTCAGGTGCGACCAGCGCGCCTCCTTCGGAACCCAGAAGACGTTGACCGCCCGGTACTCGTCCGGGTCTTCCGGGTCCGCCCCGCTCTTGCGGTCCGCTTCAAGCCGGGCGTGCTGCTCCTCGAAGGCGTCGGAGATGTATTTAAGGAAAATCAGCCCGAGGACGACGTGCTTGTACTCGGCAGCGTCCATGTTGGACCGCAGCGCATCGGCGGCCCGCCAGAGTTCGGCCTCGAAGCCGAGGTTGGCACCATTGCTCGTGTCTCGGTTGTTTTTTGGCATGGTTCATTCCCGCTTCCTGCATTTCCGACCGCGATGCCACAAATGTTTACTAAACGGAACACAAAGAGATGATAACCCGCCGGTCAGCGGTTGGCAATCTTTGCTCGCAAAAAACATGCAGATGAGAAAAGCGGCGACGGATTTAAGGTGAAATGCTACATCCGCGACTTGAATTGGGCCCACATTTTCCGCTGCTTCCGCCAGCTGACCTCGGCGCAGAGCCGCCGCAGCTGCTTCTCGTTGATCGGGTCGCGGCCCTCGGTGACCAGCGGCAGGAACAGCAGCTCTTCCTGGATATCGGGCGCCAGATGCAGCAGGTTCAAAACCTGGGTGATCCGCGGCTGGGTGACCTGGGCAAGGCGGGCCAGTTCGATGGTGCTGGAGACGATCCCTTCTCGCAACAATCGGTCAAACTCGATGGCCAACGCCATGACGCGCGAAACCCGGGGCACGCGGCCCGCTGGGACCATTTGGGATGCCGATGGCTTATCCTCGATTCGTCGTCGCCCACGCTGGCTGCGGGTTAAGAAGACCTGCTTTTTCACGGTGATCATGCCGCACCTCCGAGCTTCTGACGCGCCAATGCCTTGATAGCCGTGGGGTGGAAGGAGATCGCGACGGTGCTCTCCGCCACGTCATATTCCACCCGCGCTATCAGCAGGGCCAGCACTTGGGCCTGCTCGCGCGGGCTAAGGATGTTCCAGACGTTGTCGAAATCGTCGAAAGCCGCGTCGATGTCGCCGGCCACCAAGCGGTCACGCTGGTGCTCTTTAATCCGAAGGTGAAGTTCCGCCAGGCGAGTTTCGGCTTGGGCAACGCGGTCGTGCAGTTCCGCGAGGCGGCCCCCGGCTGGTCCAGTCGCCGGCCCTTCGCCACAAAGCTTACGGATTTCGGCGTGGTGCCAGGCCAGTTCCCGTTCCAAGCCCCGCTGCTCTGTCACCAGTTCGGCCAATTCGGTCTCGAACTGTTCCTGGGCCTGGTGCAGGACTTCGGCACGCAAGCCGGGATCGACGGCGATGCCCCGAATCTGGTCCACGACCACCCGTTCGATTTCGGCAGCGGGCAGCGAGCCGGAGGGGCACGCCTTGCGCCCGTTCTTGATCGCCCGCGTGCAAGTGTAGTAGCGGTAGCGGCGCTGCCCCTTGCAGGTGAATGTGTGGCTCATGACCCGGCCGCAGGCTTTGCAGAACAGCAGTCCCTTGAGCAAGGCCCCGTGGCGGTTCCGCACCATGACGCCGCCTGAACGGCCGTTGCGTTGCAGCGCGGCCTGGACTTGCTGGAAGACTTCGACCTCGACGATCGGTTCGTGCTCACCGGGATAAAACTCTCCCTTGTACCGGACCTGCCCAACATAGAGGGGGTTGGTGAGCAGAGCATAGACGCTGCCCTTGTCGAAAGGCCGGCCGCCTTGGGTCTTGCCCTTCTTGGTTCGCCGTATCTTGGTTCGCCAGCCTCGGCGTGTCAGTTCGTCTGCCACGGCCAGTAGTGAACCAAGCGATAGGTAGATCTGGAATATCTCGCGAACCTGTGCGGCTTCCTTGGCATTGACGACCAGCCTCGAGCTGCCGTTGGAATGGTCCACATCATAGCCGAGCACGGGGAGTCCGCCGGCCCACTTGCCTTTGCGGCGCATGGCGGCGAGCTTGTCGCGGATACGTTCACCGATGATCTCACGCTCGAACTGGGCGAACGACAAGAGCACGTTGAGTACCAGCCGGCCCATGCTTGTAGCGGTGTTGAACTGCTGTGTCACGGAAACGAACGACACGTGGTGCTTCTCGAAGATTTCGACCAGCCGGGCGAAGTCGAGTAAGCTGCGGCTCAGGCGATCCACCTTATACACGACCACGCAGTCGATCTTGCCCGCCTCGATGTCGGCCAGCAACCGCCGCAGAGCGGGTCTGTCGAGGTTGCCGCCCGTGAAGCCGCCGTCGTCGTAGCGGTCAGGCAAGAGCGTCCATCCTTCACCGGCTTGACTCTTCACGAACGCCTCACCGGCTTCGCGTTGGGCGTCGAGCGAATTGAACTCCTGCTCCAGCCCCTCGTCGGTAGACTTGCGGGTGTAGATGGCGCAGCGAACCGTTCCGGTCACAGGCTTGGCAGGACTTTTCCGGCGTTTCATCGCTTGCCCTCCAACCCGAAGAAGCGGTAGCCGTTGACATGCGAGCCGGTGATCTTCTTGGCCACTGCCGAAAGCGACTTGTAGCGCTGGCCTTCGAACTCGAAACAACCGTCGGACAGCACCAATACCTGAAGCGTCCGGCCCTTGTAGTGGCGGATAATGGCCGTGCCAGGCGCGGGTAGGCGAGCGTCGGTTGGCATGGCTCCGTGTGCCACGACCGCCGCTTGTGTCGTCTCGTCGGCCTTCGGCGGCATAACTCGCAACTCCGTGCCGTGGGCCAGTTCTTCGGCCCGCCGTCGCGCCCGTTCGCTCAGGTCGCCTTCGACCAGGGCCTGGAGCTTCCAGGCGATCTTGCGGACCAGGTACGTGCGATGCCGTGTCCGCGTTGGTTCGCGGAACAACTCGGCGTAGCGCTCGCAGAGTTGCCCCGTGGACATCCGCTGAAGCGCAGCAACTTCTTTCTCGATGTCGAGTTTCATGGGTAGACCTTTCTGGTTCTCGGTTTGCTAAACCCCGAAACGCCGAGACACACTGAGCCTCGGATTGCCGGGAACCTCAAGGCCAGCCGGCGAGGATTCTGAAACTTCTTTTTCGGGGCGGGATTCGCTGCGCCGCAGACGGCGATGGTAGCGCCGGACGCCGCGAGCGAGAATGGCGGCAAGTCGCTTGAGACGCTGCTCCGGCGTCATGTCGGTGGGAATCTTGAGCATCGACAGGCTCCTTTTTTGGTGACCTGTCGGTTATGTATGCCGCGATGGTCGAGCGCGTCCGGTCGATGGCAGATTCGACGAAGCGAAGATAGAACATTCCCAAGCCCATAACCCGCGGGGGGCTTTTCCCAACCGGCAGCGGTTTTCGTCCGGCTCGCCTGGCGAGCCGAAGGTCTATCTAACCCGGAGGGACGGGAAATCGAGAGACAATGAGACTTTTGCGGTCAGGAGTGGTCGGTCGCTGAGCAGCCGTTGTCGCGCCGCTGTCTCTGCCGTCGAGGCCGAGACTTCAGGCCAACAACGTAGATGGCGCAAGTCGTTGCGACCGATGGCGTTTCTTCGCGTTGTGTGAGAGGCGACTGGCTGGCAACCGCGGCTTTGGAAGGTCTAACCCTAGAGGATCGCCGTTCGCAATAAGGAGGGGAAGGTACAGCGGGCCGAACGGTGTTCGGAATACGAAACGGGGGGAGTAGAGACAATTGGTTTGTTCGGCCTACCGATGCGGTCTGAAACAGTATGGTTCGTCTCTGCAGACCGGTCACAACCGCTCGCATCACTTCTCCATGCCCAGATCATTTGTTGGATGTGCCTTTGGAGTGCGAGGTCTTCCTCGTTAAAGAAGTACGGTCTGCGTCGCGCAGCTTTCACCCGTCCTCCAGCCTCTCGTTGAAATATGCCTTCACCTTGGCCACCATCTCCGGATGGGCTTTGTCGGTCCACGACCACAAGCCGTTTTTGCCGATCTTGATGTGCACGGTGGGATCGAAGCAGTAATCGGTGAGGTACTTGACACGGTCGACGTATTTGCGGTTGTCGCGGGTGCCGTGGTAGAGGTGCACGACTTCGCCGTCGCAATAGCCGATCTGGCCCTGGACCTTGGCCAGGGCTTGTTGCGCTTGTTCGAGATACGGCCCGCGCCATTCGGGATTGATGGCGCGGAACATCCACTCCTGCGTCCAGTTTTTGCTGTAGGGACCAAGCCAGGCGACGAGTTGCATGGAATCGCCGCCGCCGATGACGTGGCAGTCGATCAAGCCGTCGGCTAACACCTCGCGGCGGGCCGCCCAGAGCAGACCGGGCGAGGCATACTGCGTGATCTCCTGGTGATGGCGTTTGTAGCTGGCGCTGTACATCGACCGGCTGATGCAACCCTTCGAATCCAGGATATGAAAACGGGACCAGGGCTGGCCGACAGGATACTTGTCGAGCATGGCGCCGGCGCGTTCGAGCCAGTCGGGGTCAAGCAGGATGAGATCGGCGTCGATCCACACGATGCGGTCGTAGCGGCTTGGGAGTTTGTCGATCAAAATGTTGAGCAGCCGTTCCTTTTGCCACATGAGCTGGTTGTCATGGGCGGTGATGTGGAAGGCGGCATCGGTTTCCCATCGCCGGTTCCAACTGGCTTCGATGCAGAAGAAGTCGCAGCGTCCCAGGCATTCGCGAAAGCGCCAGTATTTTTCGCGAACGAGCCGGTAGCCGCAGGGATTGTAATAACAGGTGATGACGGCAATGCTCATGGTCCTCCTCCGCCGTAATAACCGCCGCCGCAGTATATGGGCTTGCAATCGCACAGATCGACCGACGATTCCCTGGAAAACGGTCCGAAAACCGACAGGCCGACCACGCAGCCGTTGGCATTGCGTTCAAAGGTGACAAACGATTCCTGCCAGCGCAGCCGGAGCATGCACTTGTCCAGGAGAAGGTGTAAATCTTTGGTTTCGGTGAGGGTGATGTTCGTTCCGGGGGGGCCGGAAGCACACAAATGGTAGCGGTTGCCGGCATCGTCCAGAAAGAAGATGGTGTTGTTGTTTTGATAGAGCCGGATGTGTCCTGGCGAAGGAGATGCCGGCGGTACGGGCTGGTCGATCAGATCGTGAAAGGGAAGCGGTCCCGGCGGAAAGGCCGGGATGCGGACCAAGGCCCATTTCAAACCGAGTCCATCCTCGGCCCAGAGGATTTCCACCGAACCGCTGTCGCTGCTGGTCAAATAGGTTTGGCCCAGGGTCAGGTCGGCAAAACGGTGTTCGTTTTGTTGGATGTCGACACGGGCTGGAACGACACCCGAAAGGCAAGCATCGCCAATGACGCCGGCGGCCAAAGGCTGCAGCACAATCGCTGGTTTGGTTGGCTTCGCAGCCAGGTCCAAGGCAGAGGCGACCGCCACGTCAAAGGTTGGCTGCCTGTGAAACTCCGGCAGGTTGGCTAAAGGAGAGATGATCGGCGTCCGCAGTGCCACCGCGCCGAAACGGGGCAACGGTGCCGAGTGGTTGTTGCGAACCTTGGCTGTGACGAGAGGGCGCAGGGCCAGCCGCGACTCGATGTGTTGGTCGTTCTGCCGAGCACGCTCGCTGCGAGCGGCGTCGACCATGGCGTTCCAGTCGGCGGCCTCGACCTTGCGGAGAACCTGGCCGGGTTGCAGCTTGTCGTTCAGTCCCATGCGGCCTCACGCGAACAATTCGCCCAGGGTGGTTTCCTCGATGACCTGCTCGACCATGACCTGGCGCGGTTTTTTGATGAGGGTATTGGCGCTTTCGGCATCTTCGTAATAGACCCACAGATACTCCCAGCCTTTTTTGTCGATGCCGCTGATGTCGCCGAACTGGATGCCGCTGCGGTTGCGGGCGGCGGAGCACTTGATGGTGATCTCCCAGTTTTCGGAGTTCCGTTTGCCGCCGGTGGCGCTTTCGAACTTCAACTCGCCGGGGAGAAAGGTGTATGACACGTCGTCGATCAAAAGGACCACGGGATCGCTGTTGACCTTGCCAGTCTTCTGTTCAAGCGCGTTCAGGTAGGCCGGGTTGATGGGGCTTGAGAGTATCCGGGTCACCGTGAAGGAGAACTGCGGAACAGTGATCTCGACGCCCTCGACCTTCCGCGTGCCGCCGTCGTCGGTGACGCCGATGGCTCCGTGGAAATCGATCTCGTCGTCGTCGGGAGCGACATAGGCAGTTGTGTTCAGGCTCTGGAAGATTTTGGCCGAGCCGCCGGAGGTATCGAAGTGAAACGACCAATCGCCCGGTTTTTTCGGTTCGCGGCTGCCGTAGCGGACCTCCACATCCCAGACGCCGCCGCCGGCGGGTGTGATGCGGTACTGTTGAAACGGCTTGCCATTGTAGAAGGCAGGGATGGTGGCCTCGACCAAAGCCCGGACTTCGCTGTCGTCGTCGGTGTCGATCACGGCATAGCGAAGATCGACAACCGGGTTGTCTTCTGACACTGTCTGCTCGCGCGAATCGAATTTTTCGACGATCTCTGCCATGTCATTCGACCTTGATGCCGGCGTTGCGAAGTTCCTCGATCATCTGCTTGTCGAGAGCGACAAGTTTTTCTAACAGGAGCAGTTGTTTTTGCTGGATGGTGTCGGCAGCGCCCAGAGCGCGTAAGGCTTCGGGGTTGAAGGTGCCGATCGCCTGGCCGGTCAAAGGTCCGCCGCCGCCGGTTGCTACGGCAGCCAGACCGGGTATCTTGCCGGCCGCCTGCTGGACCGCTTTATCGACAGGAGGGAGTTGGCCACGTTTTTGCGCCGCTTGTTGCGCCAGTTGGTCCAACTCTTTTTGGGCTGCGTCGACCTCCTTGGCCAAAGCAGCCAACTCGCGGCGGCGGCGCTTCTCGCGAGCGATCCCTTCGCGGGCCAACTCCTGGCCCAAGGCCATCTCCACCGCTTTCTGGTCGGCGACGATTTTTTGTCCGCGGCGCAGACGGTCCTGTTCGATCTCGCGGCGGCGCTTGGCGACGTTTTGGTCGATCTCCTGAACCTGGCGAGCCACATCATTACGGATGCGGACGATTTGCTGGGCCGCTGCTTCGACACCGGCATCGTCACCTAAAATAGCGGCCACGGTTCCTTGTGCGGTGGCCCACGATTCCCGGAAAAAGCCAATGAATTTGGCCCAGACTTTTTGCGCGGCTCCCACAAAGGAAGCCCACGCTTTGGATAAAAAGGTTGTGACCTCCAGCCAGATGACCTGCAGCCCGGTGACGAAGTCGTTCATGACGATGGCCAGACCGGAGACCAGGTTGTTCCAGGTGGAGGCCAGAAAATCTTTGAAGTTGATCCAGGCGATTTGCAAAAAATTCAGGGTCTCGACCCAAGCGGCTTTCAAGGCGGCCATGGCAATTTTGCCCGCCAAAGCCAAATCACCGGCCATCACACTATCGACAATCCCTTGCCAGGCGAGAGAGGCAATGTCGCGCAACCGATTCCAGGAGGCACCCAAAGCACGCAGAGTAGCTTGGCCCTGGTCGGTCAAAACGAAGTAGCCGGTGACGACACTATCGAGCAGTTTCAAGAACGCGCCCAAGGGGGTAAACAGGCCGAGGACCGCTCCCTTGACCAGGCCAAAGGCAGCGATTCCCAGAGAGAAAGCCGTCGCCAGACCTCCCAAAGCAAAAGCGACGAGTTGGATGGCGGCACCCAGAGCGACCAAAGCGCCGCCGATGCCGATCACGATGAGAGCCCCCTTGGCGATGGCAACAAAGAATTGCTTGTTCTCCTTGATCAGACGAGAGAGGACGTTTAGAGCCTGGGTTAACGCAGCAGCCCACTGGCGCAATTCCGGGGCCAGGGCTTTACCCAATTCGATGGCCACGTCCTGCAAGGCGGAAAGAAGGATTTTGACGCTGCCCGACAGGGTATCGAGTTGGATCGAAGCGATCTTGGCGCCGGTGCCGCCGGCGTTTTGCAAGGCTTCGGTCGCCTGGCGAAGGATTTGGCTCTGGCCGATCAACACCGCCGCACCCGCTGCCTGCCGGTTGGGAAAGATCTGTCCCAATATTTGCAAGCGGCGTCCCGAGCCGGCGTTGGCCAAACCGCGTTCCAGATCGGCAAGGATATCGACCAAAGGGCGGACGTTCCCTTCCGCATCGCTGATTTCGACGCCAAGGCGTTTCAGTTGATTGGCGGCTTCTTTGCTGGGGGAGGTCAAGGTCAAGAGCATGCCGCGCAAAGTGGTGCCGGCCATCTCGCCCTGGATGCCGGCGTTGGAGAGAAGCTGAATGGCGGCGGTGATCTCTTCCAGGGAGATGCCGGCGTTTTTGGCGATCGGGCCGACAAACTTGAAAGCATCACCGAGCATGAGCATGTCGGTGTTGGCGGTGGTCATGGCCTTGGCCATGACGTCGACGACACGGCCCAGCTCACCCGCTTCGATGCCCATGCCGGCCATGATCTTGGCAGCGATATCGGCTGCCTGAGCGATTTCAATTTGCCCGGCTGCTGCCAGGCTCAGGGTAGGAGCCACCGCCGCGAGGATTTGTTGGACGTCGAAGCCGGCCAAGGCAAAAAAGCTCATGGCCTCGGCTGCCTGGCTGGCGGTAAAGACGGTGCTCTTGCCAAGCTCTCGTGCCTGTTGTTTCAAGGCGGCGAAGTCGGCGGCGCTGGCACCAGTCAACGCGCGGACGCGGGCCATGGCTTGTTCGAAACCGGCGAACTCACGCGCTGCCAGAGCAAAGGGTGTGGCAGTGATGGTGCCGAGGCGCAACAAGTTGCTGCCCAACGTGGACAGCGACTGGCCAAAGGCTTTGAGACGGGCGCGAGCGCGCTTGAGCCCGGCTACGAGTTTGGCATCGTTGACCGTCAACTCGACAAAAGCGCTACCGGCTCGGATCTGTGTTGCTGCTGCCATCGTTGACGAACACCTCGCGCATCAGTGCGAATGCCTCACTTTTTTCCAGCGGCAGGGCAGGGGGCTTTCTTCTCAGGAACGGGTGGAACATGCGCGGCTGAAACGGCGGCTTGCCTTTCGTCCGCGCCAGGCAGTTGGCCACAAGTGCCATGACATTCGACGTGTGGTCCCATGCTGCCCGGCTCCGCGCCTCGGCCATTGCCATCAGTTCGCGGAGGGTGAAGGGACCTGGGTCGAGGCCGAGCAGGCCGGCGCAGACCCAGATGAGCCGCTCAACGTCTTCGCCAATTCGTCGAGGTTGAGCTGGTCGAGCTGTTGTTCCACCTGTTCCAGCAGCTTGGCGCTCAGTTGCTTGCTCTTGTTCACGACCTTTTTGAGGGTCTCGCGGACTTTGCGGTCCGGGAAAAAATCCAATAGCGCCGCGACAAAGGAGTTGGCGGCGTCCTCCAGAGCATCTCCCCAGAAGCAGCGTCCGAACTCCAGGTCGGCGTCCGGGCCGGGCAGCTTTTTCTCCACCTGCTCCTGGCACAGCACGAACAACACATCGATGAAGCGAGGATAGTCGTTGAGCAGGTCGCGTAGCGGCTCGCCGCCGTTGTCAGCGAGCGACGGCAGGTAGAGGCCGAGTGCGCTACGCACGCGCTTGATGGTGGCGACATCGATGGTCAGGTGCCAGGTGTTTCCCTTGGCATCAGTGAACTGGTGCATGGTGCTCCTTTAGACTGCGTCCCATGAAGAAGGAAGGCTGGGCCGGGCGTGCGTTTCTTTCGCTGCCGGCACTTGCTCGTCCACCTTTTCCTTGAGGCGGTCGACAGCATCGCGAAGGAAGTAGAGCCCGCCGGCGCCGGCAAGATAGAGGATGCCGTGCACGTACTCGCGCGGCAAAAACGGGATGACCTCGTTGGCGGCGAGTACAGCGATGACGACGGCAGCGATTTTGGTGCGGTAGCCTTTCAGTTTTTCAAGAAGAGACATCGATCTTCCCCTCCGAAACGTGGAGCTTGACGGGGCCTTTGATGGTGAGCTTTTCGAGAACGGGTTGGCTGCCTGGCTCCGGCGCTTTGACTTCGGTCTGCGGCTCGAGCGCGTGGATGCGCGGCGCCGGCGTGTCGGGCTGGTCGATCACGTGCTTGAACGTGATGACCTGCTGTGGAAGCGGAGGCGTTTGTGGAGCCGGCGCGTTGAACCGCTGGAGCAGGTTGTCGAGCCAGCCGTTGCGATACAGGTAAAGCCCTAGGGCGACGGCCAGGGCAAGCCAAACCCAATCGGGCGTCGAAGCGAAGTTCATACGGTTCCCTTTCGCAGTCCAAGGAGCGTGAGAATCCCAGCGATGCCGAGGATGATCAGCGTGGCGAAGTCGGTGGCCGGCTTGCGCCGATCGGGATCGCGCGACTGGTCGTAATTAGGGTTGGGCTTGCGAATCGCCTCCAGTGCCTTTCGCAGGCCTTCGGGACCGTCGTCGTAATCGTCCTGACGGTGCAACACCTTGCCAGAAGGATCTTGCACGTAGATCGTGGGTGTGCCTGCCGTATAGAAGCCGGCGCGGGAGACGGCCCAATTGTCGGGAGGGTAGGCTTGCACAAGGAAGTCGCCGGCCAGATCGGCGAGGGACCCCTTCAAGTCGGCGAGCACGCGCTTGCGATCGGTCTCGCTGCCGATCACCGTCAACCGCAGCTTGTGGCTGTCATCTTCGAGCGAGCCGTTTTCGAGCAACTGGCAGGCTTGTTGTTTGGTGATTTGCTGGCCATTGACCATGAACCGTTCGCGTTGAAGGGCGAGCTTGGACCGATCGATGCCGAAGTTTTGCACGCCGTCCTGCTCGATCACGCCCAAGAACGCGTGTGGCTCAATCTTCAGTTCGTAGGTGTGGCCGGCTTCAACCGCCAGCTGCCACTGACGTTCCACGTGCCCCCAGCGGGCCTTGATGTGGTAGACGTACCGTTTCCCCGGCCTCAACGGCGGGCTTTCGAGCAAACGAACTCGGCCGCGCGTTTGCACGCGATGGTCGTCGATATCGACTTCCGCGTCGGGCGGATCGACGAGCAAACGGATGGTGGCGGGACGATTGGGCGTGCCCACCGAACCGGTGGGACAGTTCGGGCCGAGCCACTGGCCAATGAGTGTTGCAAGCACAAGCGCGGTCATGATTCCTCCTGATGCAAGAAAGGGATGGCGGCTACTTGGACGGTTTCTCGCCACGGCAGGGGCACGGCGACTGGGCGCCAGCACCGGCCAGGCTGGAGAGCAGCGAAGCGGTTTTCAGCTTGGAGTTGAGCGTGGGCATCGAGCCTCCTTCAGTCAGTTGTGGGGAACGGGTGGTGGTGCTGGTTGCAGCAGAATCACAGCCCAGCCGCCGCCCATTTCGGTCCATGTTCGCTTGAACTCTTGGGGCGTCATCCATTCGATTTGGTTGGCGCCGGGGTAATTGTTGTCCAGGACGGCAAACCACTTGTTGTCGGCGTGCACCAGGTTGACCATGTGGGCGATGCGACCGCCGCCATAGCGCCCCGTGGGGCTGAAGCAGTAGGTCACGCTCGGCATGCGGCCGGTCTGGCAGGCCAGTCTCAGGATCGAGGGGTCATTGCCTTCGTAGTTCAGGAAGGCTGGCGGCTCGGCGTAGCCGCGCTCCCTGGCCATTTGCGGGAGATACTTCTCGACCGACCCCGACCAGGCGCCACCGGGAACGCCGTGCTGTTGAATCCACTTGGGGGCTTCCAGGTAGGCGGGCACGTTCTGCCACAGCGCGGCATGATGGATCGAAGTCCAGACGCAGCAGCCCTGGCCGCGCGAGGTCGAGTTGCGGCGGTGCAAGTCTGCCGGCAAATCACAGGCGATTTCGGTACCGTCGGGCGCCTTGTTGCCCCCTACGGATGCGGCAAGCGCAAACACGACGGTGAGCAAGGGAAGCGAGCGCATCAGGTTTTCCTCGGCACGAAGAAGAGGTAGATGACGATCAGGGCAACGGTAGCGCCGACCGCGCCGTCGCGGACGCCAGCAAGGTAGATGGCCTGGAGAACGGGACCGGCGAGCTTGTCGAGCGCGCTCTTGGCGGAGCGAAAGAACTCGCCGGCATCGTCGACAACGCGTTTCGGCATGAGCGGCTCATGGGGCGGGCCATGTTTGCTGTCAGGGCCGGCGGCCACTGGCAGCGCCAGGGCCAGCAGCACGATAAGCGTGCCGAATCTCCACATGCCATTCCTCCAGGTCTCGGGTTACGCAACGATCAACCAGCCCGGCGGCAGCGCCGAGTAGGTGGGTTTCGCTGTGACATCGACGGTGATAGCCTCTTCCAACTCCTCGTTGCGGGTGAAGTTGATGATTGCGAAAGCGGCGACGAGTCCCTGCGAGCCGGCCACGCCGATGTCGCCATCCATCACGGCCATGACGACGGGAAGGTTGTTCAAGAAGGCATCGCGGATGGCCGCAAAGTGCGCGTCCAGATTGTCCCAAACCATGGAAAACTCGATACTGCCTTCTTTGAGTGTGGGGACGACGGCGCGCCAGCCGGCATTGCCGCGCGTCGTCACGTCGGCCTCGCCGGTCTCCAGGTTCAGCGTCAAATCTCGAACGTTGGTGATCTCGCTCCACGTCGGCGTGCCCGTGATGTCGCGATACAGTTTCGCCTGCAGGCCCAAGCGGGTTCCCATGCTTTCTCCCTCCTAGCGAATCGAATCCGCCCAGAACCTGGGCAAGCGTGGTCTGAGTTTCGCCAATGCCGGTGCCATGAAAGGGCGTCTGGGATAGTTTTCGCGGCGATAGCGGCCGCCGAACTCATGGGCTTTGCCCGAGGTGCCGACGAGGGCGGCGCTGGGGCCGATGACGACACGCTGCTGCGGTCTCTCCACCGAGAACAGGATCGCTTGCCGAAGCAGCCCCTCGCGCGTGTGCGGCGGTTGGCCAGGTGTCGACGGCTGTTGGCGTTTGCGAATGCTGCGCCGGGCCGTAAGTCGGATGGCGGCTCCGGCATGTCCGAGGTTGGCGATGTTCGCGCGCCGCACCTTGGCCAGAACCTGGCGGCTGTCGATCTGCGTGCGAACGTTGAAGCCGATCATGCCGCTACCTCCAGACGCGATAAATCGCCGTCAATACGCTGGTGAACGCGCGAAACTCCTCGAGGTGGTCCGCCGCGTACACCGGATCATTCTTGATCTCGGTGCAGTGGGCGTCGGGATAAGCTGTCAGCGCCTGCTTGCGGACACAATCAGCAATCTCCTCGACCAATGTCATCAGGCCGTCAAGAGCCGCCTGGCTCATGTCAGTTTTTTGCTGGACGGCAATGTCGATCTGGTATTCGAAGCTGTCGCGGGCGCGATCCAGGCTCTTCCGAATCACTCCTCTTGGCACGACACTCACGTGCAGATCGGTCATCTCCGAGAGATCGAAGATAGGCTGGTAGCGACGTTCGGCCGCGACCGTCTGGCTGAAGGATGCCTGATTGAGCAATTGCACGACGGCGTCCGCAATGTCGATGATGATGGCCATCTACTCCACTCCGATCTGTTTCGTGTGAATCCGCAGGAGCTTCCGATACCCGTCGGACCAGCGCCACACCGGTTCCTTGCCTGGAGCCATAACCTCGTAGATCACGGTCTGCGTGCCCGCCGTCTCTCGAATTTGATCGCCGCGCTCGGGCAACACGGCCGTGCCGGCCAGGGCCAAGTCCGCTGTGTGGATTAGGAAGTCCCGATCGGTCCACTCCAGCCGCACGCCGCCGTAGCCGTCGTCCAGCTTGAGGAGGGTGCGGCCGATGGTCGCCTGCACCGCCACCTGCTGCGCACCTCGCTGGTAAACGACCTCCCGCGAGACGTGCGTCTTGAGCTGGTCGGCGAGCCAGTCAGAACCGGATTGCAAGAGGTCAGGCATCGCTACCTCACTGGCTCAACTTGACGCGAACGGTCGCATCGTTGTCGCTGGCCGCGCGGACACATTTGCCGACCTGCTTGTTGCCGGTGGCCGTGGTTGTCGCCTGGTTGGCGGCGTCGTCCCAGTAGACGACCGCCCCGACGGCGATGGCCGTACCTGCACCGAGCGCTTTGGCAAAATCGAAGACGCCGTCGACGGCCAGCGCGCCGAGCTGGCCGGCCTTGATATCCAGCTTGGCCACGCCGACCAGGTCCGCTTGCACGACGACGTCGCCAGCGGCGACGTCGGCTGCTGGGGTGTAGTCGATGGACCCGCCTTCATGAACATAAATGGCCTGTGCCATTGGTTCGCCTCCTGTCGTTACGTTCGTTAGGCGCCGGCGCTCTTGACCGCCGCCCGAAAGTCCTGCATCGCCACGCCGAAGTCGAAGTAGCCACGCCACTTCATGCCCAACGTGTCGAAATCGGTCTCGCCCGATTCGATGGTCGGAGTGCGCTGGCCGCGCAGGTAAGCAATTTCCATCGCCGCCACATCGGTCGGGTTGGCGAACAAATACCACGCCGTGGGACTGCTGCCGGGCAACCCCTGCGCGTTCAGGTAAGGCGAGGCCAGGGGAATCCACTTGCCAGCGTGCGGGTTGTTGGCCGGTTTCGGCGGGCCGGTCAGTTCGTTGATGCGAGTCTCGGTCATGAGCTGCTGGGCCGTGACTTTGAGCGCTGTCGGCACGAGCAGGATCGCCGGGCTGATGAGGATCGGCTGGCCGTCGGCGTCGGTCTGGTCCAGGAACAACCGCTCGGCCGTGGTGAGCGAGCTGATCTGCAGGGCCGAGCTAGCGCCTGAAAAGAAGTTCTTGTTGGCGGTGCTGAAGAAGTTGTTGGGATTGGAGAGCAACAAGGTAAAGACAGCCGACTCGACGGCCAGGGCCGATTGCCGCCCAAGGATGCGGGGGATTTGCAGGAAGGCCCCCAGGTCATCATTGATGATCATCTGCCGAGTCAAGGCGATGATCTTGCCATAGGTGTCGATCTGGTTGGTGTAAGACTCTTCGGTGAGTTGGGCATGCTTGAGTTCGCCATCGGGTCCGACCTTCTCGAACGTTCCCTGGCCGGTCATGCGATAGCGTGTGACCTGCTTGAAGTCGTTGACATCGGTCTGGGCGCAGATGCGGGTCGCCACGCTCTCGACCGCGCTGTAGGCCTCGAGCAGCGCCTTGTTGGCGACGTTGGAGAGGATGCCCGACAAGCTGATCGTGGAAAAGCCGTCTCCGGCCGCGCGCAGGGTTCGGTCGGACTCGAAGGCGGTGCGGATGGTGTCGTCGTTCATGCGGCCCGGCCGGGCGTAGCCGCCTGCCGCGTTGATGACATAGTAAAACAGTTCGTGCAGCCCCATGCCGCGCAGGTTGCGCGAGCGGGCGGCATCAACCGCTTGCTCGCCATACCAACTGACCACCTTGGCCTCGGGCATCCGCACCGACAGGCACAGGGCGGCTTCGATGGCCGGCACAGTGGGCATCTTACCGCCTGCCGGAAACGCCGAAACTTGGGGTCGGGAAACGCGGAGCACTTCTAGTTCAACGCGGGCCTCTCCCCAGCCTTCTTCGATGGCCCTGGCCTCGATGTCGCCATGCTTGCCGCCGCAGATCTTGCGAATGGCGGCGATCCGCTTGGCCTCCGCCGCCGCCTCAGCGCGGATCGTCGCAGCAGCGTTGCCGTCGTCTTCTTTGGGCGGCACCGGCTTGCCGGCCTGAGCGTCGAAGATCATTCTCAGGCATCGGGCCTGCTGCTCGTTCAGGGCGTCCACGGCAAAGCCCTGCGATTCGGCCCACTTTGCAAAGTCCATGTCGGTCTCCTTCGGTCCGCTGGCGGCGATCTGAGCGGACGTGTTCTCGTCTGCGCCGAGGACGACAAAGCTGATCTCTCCGAGCGTCGCTCGCCGCACGATGTTGACGGGGCCGGGGAATTCCCTGCCGTTGGCCTGCGAGGTCTTGCCCTCCGGCACAAACTCGACCTGCTCAGCCCGAGC
>BPJP01000005.1 GCA_026004675.1 Gemmatales bacterium | reverse complement strand
GATCGGATTCGGCCATCAGAGGAAAACCGCCGCTGCCGGCATTTTTTTCCAGGAAGCGTTCATCAGGTGCCCGGCGAAAGGAATCGACCGCCAACACAAGGAAGGCGGCGGCGGCAAGCAACCCTGCTGTCAAGAGGCTGCGGGTGGGATAACGCGTGGCATTTCGGCTTCCTAAGCGAGCCACGGCCAACAAACCGTGCCCGATCACAAGCCGGCGGCGATTCCGTCTCATCCACGACCACAGCCCCGCCAATCCCCCCGTCAACAGCAAGGCACCGCTGCCGAAAAACGAAAAGGCCTGGAGCTCGTGCTGCGTTTGCCGAGGCGCGATCAGGAGCAGAACGACAGCGCCGACCAGGCTGCCCAACATGAGTGCCGTTGCGAGCCGGGACCGCGGCGCGGACCCCGACGTGGCCTCGTGCAGCGACAGCGTTTGGCTTTGCAACAACGAGCTTGGCGAGGCGTGTTTCACCAGGCGGATCGCCCAAACAATCGTCAAGACGCTAACAGCCACGGCGGAAATGAATCCGATTACGAAACTCCACGGCGTTGCATGAAGTTGCAAAAAGGATCGCTCGATGGCTCCTGGCCACCAGGCGCGCAAAAGCACGAGTAAGAGCCAGGCATACGAAACCGCCCCTGCCAGCCCAGCCAATGCTCCCACGAAAGCGATGCCAACTCCTTCATACAAAAGCGCTTTCGCCACGTGATGACGATGGAAGCCTGTTGCCAATAGCAAGCCGATTTCCCCTGTCCGTCGATCCAAATTCAGGCGAAACAACAAGCCGACCAGAAGCAGAGCGGCACCAATCAGGAAAAAACTGAAGCCCAAAAACAGCACGCTGAAATCGGTGTTCCTTTCGGCGGCTTGCAAGCTCCGTTCCAATACTGGTTCGAAGACAAAGCCTCCCTGACGGGGATCGAGTGCCTCGAGCAGAGACTTGCGAAACACTTCGACTGTATCGGCGTCCAAAGGTTCGTTCCCGAACGACGCCAGCCGAATGGAGGTCAACGAACCGAAGCGACTTCCCCATAATGCTTGTCCTGTGCGCAGGCTGACATAGGCTTTGGGCGTCGTCCGGAAATCGCGCCAATAATCTTCGTCGCGCTGCTTCACTCGGCGATTGTCAAACGGAAACGGCGGATCCCAGTCGCGCACGTCGAGTTTGTCGGTGATGCCAGGGAATTCGGGAGTCAGATCGGGATCCAGGGCGGCACCTCGCAGCGGCACGCGACCGGCGAAGCGGAAGGCAGCGGATGTTTCGACGAGTCGGCCTTGCTCGCCGCTTTTGAAATAGGTCAGCCAGATCGGGTCGCCGATACGGGCGGGTAAAGGGGACTGCTGCCAGTCGACAAGGAGGATACGGTTGTCGCCCAGGTCCGTTTCGAATCTCGACATTGCCGGCATTAAGCGAAGTACAGACAAAGGAGCGGGATCGACCGCCGCCGGGACAACGAACCACGCCGCTTGTGCTTCGCGTGACCAAAATGGTCCCAAGGGCGGCAGCTGGTTGTTATCGAGCGCAGCCACAACGGAATAGGGGATGCGAAAGGAGGTGGCTGTGGCCAGCCTGGTTGGAGCCAATGGCGCTGGGTCCAAAGCGGCTGCGAGGGCGGCTATTTCGATCTTGGCGTTGGCAATGGAGTTCGCCAGATAAACCAGAGTCGGAGCGGTGCGCAGGCGTGCTTCTTCCGCTGCCTTCTTTGTTGCCTCGGCTACCGAATCGGTTAGCAGAAGATTTCTGCTTTCCAAACTGAGGTAATTGTGAAATCTCCGGTAATAGGCGAGGATTTCGTTAAAATCGAGATTGCCGTTCTTGTCGCTGTCGATCAGGGCGACGACGGCCAGTGCCATGCGGCGCCGCCATTCGGACCGCGTGAGCCGGCCGTCGCCATTGCGGTCGAGTTTGGCGAACAGTTTTTTGGTTCGGGATTCCGGCGTCAAAAGGATCAGGCCCCAATCGTCCAACGCAAGTGCTTTTCGAAGGTCGTCTTCGAGATTGCGGCCACCGGCAACGAAGATCGCATTGGCACGGCCTGCTTGATCGAGATGTTTTTGGAGAATTCTTATAGGCACGAAGGCATTTCGCGGCGTAATGGGGCTGGGCTGAAGGGAGAAACGGCTGCCGAACGCCTCGTCTGGAAGAACCGCCACGACGGGCAGCCGCAATTCGTCGACGACGTCGGCGATATCCCGGCGGCCAAGGAGACTTTCCCGCGGTACATCGCTCGTTCTTTTCAAAAAGAAAGCGACGACGTCTCCAGGCCGGACGCGCAGTTCGCGGGCCAAGGCCTCATTGATAACGACGCCGTCTTGCAATTCGCTGCCAGGCGAGCGCCAAAAATCGGCACGATAAGGAGGCTGGTCTGGCCAGAATCTTTCATCGACGCCGACGATCGTCACGTTCCCCGCTCGCAAACCAGCGACACCGATGTTCAATCGATCCTGGGCAACTTTGCGGGCTGAGCCGCGAAGCAGGATCGCTGGAGCGGCTCGCTCGGCGTCTAACTGGTTCGCCAGTTGAACGCGAAAAAACCGATTGGCGACCAATGCCTCCTCGATCCAACCGAGTTGCGTCAGGGAAAGGTCGCGCAGGCTGCCTCGGAGTGAATCGCCCACCAGCAAAGCCCCTGTCAGTACAGCGGTGCCAACGATCACGCCGAGAAAGACGGCCAGATTGCCCCGCCAATGAAAGCACCAGTTTCGCCAGACGAGCCGTGCCAGCGTCATGACACCCCTCCGTCCGACATGGGTTGCAATTTGCCATCGATCATTTCCATGCGTTTAGGGAACTCGCGGGCGAGTTCGATGCTGTGCGTGACCACAATGAGAATCGTCTGCTCCTGGGCGTGCAGTTCACGGAGCAATTGGCCCACGGTTTTTGCCGTCTTGCGGTCGAGGTTGCCGGTAGGTTCGTCGGCCAGAAGAAGTGTGGGATGATTGATGAGCGCACGTGCGACGGCCACGCGTTGTCTTTCTCCGCCGGATAGTTCCGCGGGTCGATGATCGATACGATTCGATAACCCTACGCGTTCAAGAAGTTGTCTGGCCCAGCTTTCGGCGTCGGCGTTCTTTTTGGAACGAGCAGGCGTGACGATGGTGGGTACCAGAACGTTCTCCAGCACCGTGCACTGGGGCAACAAGTGATGGTCTTGAAAAATAAAACCTATTTTCTCATTGCGAAAATCGGCCAAGGCGTTTTCATCAAGGGTAAAAGGGTTTTGTCCGTCGATGAGCACGGTGCCGGAACTCGGCGTGTCGAGCGTGCCGAGAATGTGAAGCAGGGTGCTTTTCCCCGACCCCGACGGCCCCATGACGGCAAGTGCTTCGCCCGGTTGCATTACCAGGGAGACGCCGGTCAGAACCCGCAGCGGTTCGCCGCGCGTGGGGTATTCCTTGCACAATTGATCGACTTGTAGAGACATACCAATCGCAGCACGCTGGTTCGTATCGTTCTTTGAACCGTTGGGTGGTGGGGAAGCCGTGGTGGCTCAGCTGGGAGCGAGCAAAGCTCGGCAGCCAAGACCATAGAAAGTGTATTCCGCATCGGTAGCTTCGTCCCAGATACCTCCCCCGAAACCACCGTTGTCCCTTTCGAGTTGGTCAACAAAGCGGGAAAGCTGGTCGGTATCGACCTGATCCAGCGCGTCAAGTGTTTTCAAGGTCCACAAAGCGGTAAACGTCGAAAGCAAGTCCGCGAGCGGAGCCCGGCTGTTCGCCAGAAATCCGCCGTCGGGGGACCGCAACCCGAGCAAAAAATTGGCCGTCACGTGTCTGACTTGTGGCGTCAATACGGGAAAGTCATCCGAGTGAAGAATCTGCAGGGTGCCGATGGCCGCTGCTGTGGGATTGGTGCCGCTCCGTTTCATGGCAGCTATTTCCACGTAGCCGCCGTCATCTCGCCGCCGGCTTGCGACAAACTCGACAATCCGATTCGGCTGGGGGACCGTTCGGCCGAGAAGTTCGTAACACAAAGCCACAAGGAAAGTATGATAAGTGCTGCCGTATTTACCGTCGGCACTCTTGGCGTAGCCGCCGTCGTCGCTGCGGAAGGATTCCAATTCCTGGGCGACACGGTCGGGCCAGTCGGCGATAGCGTCTTCCAGGATATCCGGTCCGCCGCAGCTTTGCACCAAAGCACATGAAACCAGAAGCGAAAAGAAGTCCACGATGCTGGCCTCGCTTCGCAAACAATTTCTCAAGTAGCTCGAACATTTTCGGCCGACGTCTTCGGTCAAGCAATCGAGAATGGCCAATCCCCGCAACGCGAAACCGGTGTAGTACAAATCCGAGATGCCGTCCCGGCCGGAAAAGCCGCCGTCCGGATTCTGGCTAGACAAGAGAAAGTCGCCATGCCGTCTTCTGTCAGCGGCGGGCAGCTTCGCCATGCCTTCGGAAAGTCGGCTAGTCAGGTCGAGCAAATAGGGTAAGCGCACAGATCGTCCAACGGAAACAAGATGCTTCGGAAAACACAAGTGTTTCTTTTATAATGGCATGACAAGGCGGTGATACCAAGTTCCAATTCATTCGTTTTTTCGATGGCCACGTATCGCACGATCTGCACGACTCGTGATATCCCCGAAGGCCAGGCGAGGATGTTCGTCGTCGGGGACATGATGTTCGGCATCTTCAACATAGGCGGCGAGTTCTTTGCCCTTGACAATCGCTGTCCACATGCCGGTGCCTCGTTGGCACATGGCTATATCGAGGGGGATACCGTCGCTTGTCGGATTCATCATTGGCGTTTCCGCATTCGGGACGGCAAGCATCTGGACACAAACCGGTCCGAAAAATGCGCTCGCACCTTTCCCCTGCGCATCGTCGGTGACGAAATCCAAGTCGCCTGGTGACCGCCCTTTTCGGTCATGGTAAATCCGGTATTTCGGCGCTAAGGAAGACCAAGGCGAGATGCCGACAAGCACACAACAACGAAGCCGTCACGATCCCGGCGCCCAGGAACGTGACGGCTGCAAAGCGACCGGGACAAAGTTGCTATTGCCCAGCGGGTTGACCGATGCAGAACAGGTGGTCACGACCGCGAATATAAAGCCGACCATTGGCGACCGCAGGCGAAGCTTTGCACGGCTCGCCAATATCGTTCTTGGCCAGCAGTTTGAATTCAGGCTCGGCAGCGAAGACGTACACCTGGCCCGCTTCGTTCACCGCGTAGATTTTGCCATCGATCATGACGGGAGACGAACTGAAGCCCCCACCTAGTCGTTGTTCCCAGATTTGTTTGCCGGTCTTGGCTTCCCAACAACCGGCAACACCAATGTCATTGACGTAGTAGATGTATGGACCTCGGGCAAGCGCGGTCGGCACGTAAGGCGTCGATCGTGGCTTCGTTTTTTCCCAGACCAGATTCGTCTTGCTGACGTCTCCCGATTCTCCCTTCTTGACGGCAATGAAGTGCCGCGCGCCCGACCCGTCGCCACTCCCCACAAAAACAATTCCCTCGCTATAGATCGGCGAGCCTACGGTGCGCATCACCGGACGATAGAATTTCCAATTCCAGTGCCAGAGTTGTTTTCCGGTGTCGGGATCGTAGCCCGTCACACCCAGCGACGTGGTGACGATCAATTCGTCCCGGTTGCCAGTCTTGACGAGCAAGGGGGTCGAATAGCTGACACGAAAAGCCTGGCGGTCGACGCTCCAGACTTCTTTGCCGGTCCTGGCGTCGACAGCAACGAGTTGGGAGGTTCGTCCTTTGAAATTGGGGAGATTCTCTTCGCCTTTGGTGTAGCGATCCTGGTCTTTGTTGATGATGACTTTGCCGTTGTAGACGATGGGAGAATGACCGGCGCCATGCTGGCTGGTGAAGCTGCCCAGCGAGTGTTTCCACAGAGGTTTGCCCGTTTGAAAATCGAAGGCGTGCAGATCGACATTTTCTCCGTCCCAAAACAGGCAATAAACGCGCTCCCCGTCCGTGGCTGGCGTCGACGAAGCGAGCGAGTTGCGGGGATGAATATGTGCTTTTTTGCCTGGTACCGACTGGATCCACACGATTTTGCCATCGATGGCATCGACCGCAATGAGAGCGCGGCTGTCGTCTCCCGGTGCGCTCTGCACGAAGACGCGGTTTTCCCAAACGATCGGTGACGAGTTCCCCAAGCCGGGCAGACGGGTCTTCCACAGGATGTTTTTTTCCGTCCACTTGACAGGTATGTTTTTATCATGGGAAACACCGGTTCCATTCGGTCCGCGGAAGCGAGGCCAATTGTCGCCGCGAACGACGAGCGAACTGCAAACGAGAAGGATCACCGGCATTGCAATTGTCAATGTTCGCCTGGTCATGTTACCCTCTTAAGTAGGTTCTAGGTCTGAAAACAAAGGTGGGAAACGAGTCAAGTTGATTATCGCAAAGAAGCCAGCAAAGGCAAAGGAATTTGCGTGCTACTCCGGCTCGGGTTCTCCAGTCAGGGCAATGCGATGAGCAACCAATACATCGTTCGGCACGGTGCCATGCGCTTCCTTGGTGAATTCGAAGCACCAACGGAGCAGACGTATCGCCATGGCAACCGTGTCATCGTTCGGAGCGAACGCGGGCATGAGGTTGGCGAGGTGTTGTGTCCGGCGACGGAAAGGGCGAAAGAATTTCTGGTCAAACCGACCGAAGGACGCATTTTGCGGCCTCTCAATCGGGCGGACATGAACAACCTCGCACGAATCGAAGAAGCAGAAAAGCGGGAATACGAGGCGTGCGAGCGATTCATCCAACAGCGGAATCTACCGATGCATTTGGTGGACGTCGAACATTTGTTCGGCGGAGAACGCATCATTTTCTACTTTTTGGCGGAAAAGCGGGTCGATTTCCGTGAGCTGGTGAAGGATTTGGCGCGGGAGTTCCAGACGCGGATCGAGATGCGGCAGATCGGCGTACGCGACGAAGCCAAGTTGCTTGCCGATTATGGCGACTGCGGTCGGCCCGTTTGTTGCAACACGCATATGACGTCGATGCCTCCGGTGTCGATGCGGATGGCCAAATTGCAGAAGTCGACACTGGACCCGACGAAGATTTCCGGCCGGTGCGGCCGACTGAAATGCTGCCTTCGCTTCGAAAACGAAGTCTACGAAGAATTCAGCCGCTCTTTGCCGGCGCCGGGAACGCGAATTGTCACAAACGCGGGGAAGGCTCGCGTGCTGGCACAGGAAATCCTCGCACGCAAGATTCTCGTAGAGTACGAGGACGGCCGTCGGGTCATCATCAGCGGCGATGATGTGCTAACCAGACTCAAATAAGTCTCGCCAGCCGAGCATCGCGATCTTTCGGAGACCACATGGAAGAAGAAACCATCGTGCCAGGCGCCGACCGCGATCAGCAGATCTTTCGCCGATTCGTCGCGCAGTATGATGCACCGGCATATGTCCGGCGGGCGCGTCGCGTCCAGCAGGCCTGGGACGAACTGCTGGCCAGATGCCGAAGCCGCCGGCTCGAATTGCTTGCCAACGTCCGGCTTCGACTCGGTATGGCCTATGCGTTGGCCGGCGACTGGCGGGCTTTCAAACCATTTTTGCACGACGATCAACTATGTCTGCTAGAGTCGTTGTTCCTGGAACTCAAGCCGACGCTGCGCGTTCCTGTCGAGACAACGAATTCCAAGCGGCGATTGTTGAAAGCCCTCAAAGAATTGAAAGAAAGTATGGACCGCTTTAACGTCCGCTGGTCCGAAGAGATAGCCAAAGTGGACCTGCGCCAACTCAACGAACTTCGGGCCGACTATAATCGCTATTATCTTTTGGAAAAGGAATGCTCGTTGCGTTCGCCACGCCTGGCCCGGCAGGGATACCGGCCATTGCCGCCGCTGACGACCGCTGACCTTGCCGCCCAGCTACCGACCTTGCCTGATCTTGTGCTGTAAAATTCGATTGGTTTCAGTTGCTTCCCACCTCAGCGCAAGTCCTGATAGGCATTCCAGCCGAGATAAAAAACCAATCCGCTGCTGACCATGCCGAGGATGTCGACCAGCGGGCTGAGTTTCATAAAAGGATGGCCGATGATCAGGTCAAGGAGGAACAGGAGGAAGAACACTCCTGAAATGCCCATTGCACTCCAGCAGAACCATTTTTCCATCGACAACCCTTTCGCCGCGTTCATGATCAAGGACCTCGGCGATGCACCGGAGGATGTGCCGAACGAAGACGTCGCCGTAAGTATAACATTTATGAAGTGCCAAATGGGACCACAAAGCCGGTCCGTGGAAAAAATCGGTGCCTCGGCAAAAAGAAAGAAAGCGCACAATCCTGATAACCGGGGCAACCGCACTCATAAGATTGCCGTTCCCAGGTATCCGAACCGCGCGCACCGACGAAAGAGTCCAGAAGATTCGAGCGTTTTATCGCGATTTGGCCAGACTCCCTTTGGTCGCCAAATCGGAGATGCGGACCTTTTGCAGCTGCTTGCGGATGGAATCGGTAATCTGCTGGCAAATGGCCTCGAGCCGGCGATCCACGCCTCGGGATTCCTCGCCTGGTGAGAAGAGGACGCTGCCCCGCAATGGCCCTTCGACAGCTTCCACCACATCAAGCAGGGAAATGTCCTTCGCGGGCCGGGCCAACCGATAGCCGCCGTTCGGTCCTTTGATCGACCAGAGGATTCGGGCCCGGGACAAGGCCACCAGAATGCGGAGCAGGAAGCCTTCCGGAATGCCCAGTTCCTTTGCGGCACGATGGCCAATCACGATTTGGTTTTCGCCCTGGAGGGCCATGAATACGACCGCCTGGATAGCGTAACAAGCCGTGCGCGACAACTTCATGAGTCCTTCTCCATAATTATTAGGACAACGGTGTCAACCAGAGCGGGCGGGCTCTCTAGTGTAGGAACTTTCCCTACAAATGATACATCGCGATCGGAAGGAGGTTAGGACGTGAATTAAAAAACTTTTTCCAGCATACGACAAATTCTAAGAACCGTGGTTTTTTCCCTCAAGTAGAGATATGAATAATCCAGTCGTGCGACAATGCAAAAGTCATCCAATGGATGAAATTTTTCCCAAAAATGGGTATTTCGCTGATACAATGCGCCCAATAAAGAAAATGTTAGCGCCGGGGTCTGTCCATGGCGCCTTTACAATTCTGCGCAAGTGGTTCGCAGACTGAAACTTGGGCTTGGGCACCGACGTCGGAGACGGTCGAGTCGACCGTGGGCGAATCAGCTGCGCTGCCCTTCGCCTCCAGGCGATTTTATTGGGTCAGCAGCGAAGACGGACTGATCATCGCGGTTTGCCCCGGGCGCGAGGCGACGTTCGGCAGAATCTGGAAGGTAATGCCGAAATTGTTAAGAATAGCGTTATAGTTGATGCCGAAGCTGATCATCAAGTCGGAGCCCATGCGGGTAAAGACGAGCGAATTCGACAGGCTCTGAGTCGTGCCGAAGTCGTAGCTGGTCGAACCAGTGACGGCATATTTGGGGCTCAGGATGTACGACACGGAGGCACTGACGAGTCGGCTCTGCAAGGGGTCGATCTGCCGATAGCCCACATAAAAGTTTGTGCGGTCGGGACGGTTCAGGAAGGCTCCGATATTGTACACGCGCGCACCTCCCCCGATTGGATCGAACCACCCGTTGCTGACGAGAGCGGTCCGGTCGCCGATGTTCCACAGCCAGTCATATTCGAAGAAAGCGAAGGCTTCGCCGAA
Source organism: Gemmatales bacterium (assembly GCA_026004675.1). Classification (GTDB taxonomy): domain Bacteria; phylum Planctomycetota; class Planctomycetia; order Gemmatales; family Gemmataceae; genus BPJP01. The sequence goes on along the minus strand of BPJP01000005.1, from coordinate 381,024 downwards.
GTTGTCCCGTCCGGAATGCGGGAAGAACGAGGTCGAAAAGTCGAGTACCATCCAGTCGACAATATGCTGCATGCCCGGGTAGCCTCGCTTCGTTTGCCAGCGTTGCCGGATGTTCCCTTGCAAAACCTCGATCGTGTCCAGAGTGTCGACCCGGTTATCCACCAGTCGGCGAATGGCATAGACTTGCGGATCGAAGAGTGCCGATGTCGCCAAGAAACGTCCGTTGGCCGGGTTCAATGCCGGTTGCAGCGGGGTAATATCGCGAAGCGCCTGATCGGAAGGGTCATCGTTGAGCCGATCGAACTGCGGCAACCGAGTGAAAGGCGTGTCCGAATGAGCGATGTAATAATTGGCCCCAAAGATTATTTTGTGGTGGATGCCGTTGATATTGAACAAATCGCTCTGGATGGACGGATAGAACCTGGCGAAGGGCAAGCTGGCGCGGGCGCCGCCACCGCCGTAGAAACGGCCGCGATCGGAACCGGTCAAATCATTGCTGTAATAAGCGAGATCGACCACGCCGTATGGCACGAGTTTGACAGGACCAGCATAAAACGGCAGGCTCAACTCCTGCCAGAGGTCCAGCCTGGCGGCTTCGGTTTCCAACTCGGTCAGCCCGACGGGTGGGGGCGGCACGTCCGTTGTTTTCAACCGTAAATAGCCCACGCTGGCATGAGCGTTGTAATTGAAGAGATCGAAGAAGGACTGGCCGATCAGGTAGCCGTCGAATTGGGGCAGGCGTTCGGTTTCGGTGATCCAATTGCGGATGTTCGGCTCGGCGATGACCGTCCAGGCCCAGATGCCACGCTGCTGTTTCAAGTAGAAAAAGGTTTCCTGGTTCACATCGCGATTCCACTCGTTGTAAAAGAATTGTTCCAGGAAGTTTTTGTCGCTGAGGGCGGAGACCTGGAATTGCAGGGTGAAATCTTCGGGCAACTCCTGGTAATGCCGCCATAAGGCCCAGCCTCGCCAGTCAGGGTGCGGAAAGATTCCTCGATTCCCGCCGATAAAGTCGCGCTCGCGATCATAGATGCCGTAGGCGAAAATGCGGCCGTTGTTCTTGCCCTCCAGTCCCAGAAAATCCTTGCCGAAGTAGTCAAAATCCGTGCCGACCGCAGGGCCGCGCCGAGACAGGTAGTCGATATCCAATCGCCAGCGCGTGGCCGGAAGCGGGTCGATGCCGAACAAGTCATAGACATTGAAGCTGGTGTAGACTTGCGTGCCGAAAATCCGATTATAGCCGACGCTGAGAGATTTCAGCGGCCCCAACGGGTCTTCCGCATCGCCTTGGACGAACGGCAGATAGGCCACGGGAATATCCGCAATCTCGAAAAACACGTTTTTCCCAGTAAAGAGGCGTTCCGTTTCCACGACCGGCTGACCGGTCTCGCGATCGATGACTTGCGTGCCGAAAATGGATTTTTTCGGCACCTGACGCTCCTCGAGGATCGCCTGATTGACGAAAACCTTCAGGCCAGGATCGGAGGGCAACTTGCTCGAGAACACCTCTGCCCGCACGGCTTCAAACTTCTTTGGCGAAAGCTGGAGCAACTCATCCGCACGCAAGAAGATGGGATCAGGTAACCCCTGCTGCGTGTAACGAAGGCTGGCTTGATAGGCGACTGCGACATTGCGTCCCAGGTCATAGTACACTTCGTCAGCACGGAGAACGCGGTTTTCCAAACCGTCGCTCCGACCAGGCTGCCCGCGCTCCTCCTGTTGCCGAAGTATTCTTGCTTCTTCCGGATTTCGCGGCTGACGACGCGGACGCTGTGGCGCAATGCTCCCACTCGTTTCGCGGATTTCGACATTGCCTGCCAAATAAACCTCAACGCTTCTCGTGGTGCTGCCACGCTCCGAACGCATATCGCGAAACAGTTGGCCGGTATCGCCGCGAGTCCAGACGACAAGACGGTCGGCTTCGATGTCGATCAGACCACCTCGATTCTGTGGATTGCTTACAGTCAGGATGACGCCGCCAGTGACGACATAGGCTTTTTCGCCATTAGCAAGCGGGAACTCCTGCACTTGGAACGGCGCCTGGGTTCGGGGCACGATCCGTAAATGGCGAGGCGGCGCTGGCAATGACGAACCGGATGGTGACGCTGCAGGCGGATTCCCGACACCGGGCATGGCCGAGGGTGGAGCAGCGGGAGGCTGCAAAGGCGTTGTCCGTGGTTCACCGATATGAACCGATGGTGGTACAACGCGAGGAAGTCCCTGAGCCGGCGTTGCAGGAGTTGTTTGACTCGTCGGCGAATAATCCGTTCGCTGGATCGCATGCGGAGCTGTGGGCGACATCGAAGTGGAAATCGCTGGGGTCACCGGCGATTTTTTTTTCGCGGTCGAGCCGCTGCCCGGCGGAGTCGCAGCACCAGGCCGCTGGGCCGTTCCTTGCGACCCGGCTGACGTACTCCGATCCCTGGTTGCGTTGTCAGTTGCCTGTCGTTTGTATTGCGTTTGTTGGAGTGATCCAGCGTTCTGTTTCGATTTCAACGCTGTCAAAGCCCGGCGATAAAAGGGGTCGTTCGGCATGGCCTGTCTGATGACCCGGCCGGCTTGCGCTTTCAGCTTCAATTCGCCCCGCGTATGCAAGTCGATCCACGCGGTTTCGCCCGTTTGGATATCGGCTCCGTCTTCGAGTCGGACATTTCCCTCGCCATACAGATCGATGCGCATAACGCCGGTTCGGCGCGTATTCGCCTGGTTAACCCAGCCGACAGCTTGTTGCATCCGGGCTTGCACCGTCCCATGGTGAACAAACACCAGGCCACGAAGCAGGAAAATGCGGTTGTCCCCTTCGACCCAGGTAGCGATCTGGTCGGCATGCAGGACGATGGTGCCGAAGTCTCCCGGGACGTTGCGAGAAAGCCTGAGTGGTTCATCCGCTCCCAAGACGAACGTCCAGGTAACGCCCCCCAGAGCGAGAAGCGCAACCAATAGCCTTCGAATCCAGGGTTTGCCGATCACGGCGGCCTCCCGTGGCATTTCCGTAAAGCGTCCGGATTCCCCTCTCCGGAACTGACGAGAATTTGAAACGTTGCGGGGGGCGAACTATACGCAGCGACAACTTCGTGTCAAGGCCAGCTAAGGCAGTTTCTGAGAGTAAAACTGGGAATTTAGGCGAGCCTGAAGGCGCGCGTGCGGCTACAATCTACAACATGATGCGGGCACGAGGGACCGACGTATGAAACGACGCTGCTCAATTTTGTTAGCACTGGCTTTCATGGTCGCGATTGCCGCCGTCGGGCAACAGTCACGCGACAAGACACTGATTCAGATGCAATGGGCCAGGAAAGCGAAAAACAACCCTCCCCCCGTTGCTGTTCTTTTGCAGCTGGGATTGCGCGACGTTCAGCCAAAATCGTGGTCCGGAAATGCCCAGGTCGCCGGAGCCAACGTCGTCGATCGTAAAGGCTATTTTTTCCGGCAAGGAGAAAAACTGGTCGAACCGGACGGCTGGATCGCCAGTTCCCACCGTTCGCCGCTCTTTCCGAAAGGGAGACCGGACCTTGCCGCGATCGAGGGCATCGAACCGGTCGGTGTTATCCTTCATCTGCAGAACATCCAGCCAGACGCCACCATTACGCTGACCGTGAAAGACCAGGGAATCGACAAGGAGAAGATCCCATTGGCGGGCGTTTTGGCTGGCAAACCTTATGCGATCCAAAACGGTCGGGCGGTGGTTCGGCTCGTTTCTACTACCTCGCCAGTCGTCACCGACAAGACAGAGGATGATTTTCCGGCGGCAGCCTATGGACCGGACGGGACCCTCTGGTTGGCTTATATCAGCTACCACGTTGTGGAAGACAGCAGGCGTATTGAAGCACCGGCCTTAAAAGAACAGCCGAAAAACTTTAAAGCCTTCTACACTCCGGAATTTCGCGACCAGTTGTTTGTCAAGTCTTTCCGTAACGGAGTTTGGAGCAAACCAATCGCTCTAACCCGAGCCAATGAAGATTTGATGCGTTGTGCGGTTTCGGTCGACCGATCAGGCACGGCATGGGTAGCCTATAGTGCGCATCGCAACGGGAAATTCAACGTCTTTAGCCGATCCGTCCGCTTGGGTGACGATAGCACAGTCACGTTGGGCGACGAGGAGCAGGTGACCAGAGGAGAGTTTCCGACCCTGACGCCGAAAATGTGCAACCTTGCGGACGGAAGTGTGTTGCTCGTGTGCCAACAGTGGGATGGTCGAAAGCCTGCCAATGGCGTCGTCTACATCCGAAAACAAAAACGTTGGCAGGAGGCTCGTTCTTTGCGTGGCACCGCGACGGGCCAGAACAAGTGGCATCTCTGTCCGGCCGCCGCGCCAGGTTCAGATCAAGTGGCGATCGCCTATGATGTTTATTCCCAGGGCGATTATGATGTCCTTGTCGAAATGACGGGCGAAAACGGCAGTCGCGTCGAGACCATCGCCAGCTCTTCACAATTCGAAGCCCGTCCATCGGCCGCCTTTGACCCGCAGGGGCGACTGTGGATCGCCTATGAAGTGGGGCCGAAACTCTGGGGCAAGGACTACGGCGCTCTCGATGATCAGGACGGCAATCCCCTTTATTCGAGTCGGGCCATTGCCGTGGCTTGCCTTCAGGACGGCAAACTCTACCAGCCGGTCGCCAAGTTGCCTCCGCTGAGCCAGCGACCGGCGAAGGCCCCTCCGTCCGCCGGCCTGTTGGAAAGAATTCCTCGTTACAGCTATCCTCAAATCGGTGTCGATGGTAAAGGGCGCCTATGGCTGACGTATCGGCAAAAGTTCGGCAGCCGATACAGCAGCCGACCAGGTTCCTATTGGAAGACTTTCGCCCGCATGCTTGTCGGCGATGCCTGGTCCGAACCGATCGAAATCTACCATTCCGACGGTCTACTCGATCATCGTCCGGTCTTGTTGCCTCATCCTGCTGGCGGCCTCGCTGTCATCCATAACACGGATCGCCGAGTGACCGATTTCAATGGCGTCAACAACGACATTTTCTACAGTTACGTGAACATCCCAGGCGAGGCGACGCCTCCCAAATTAGTGCCGTGTGCTCCAGGAGCGAAGGACGAGAAGCTGGTTGCTCGGGCCAAAGCCGAAGCCCAAGCCGTGCAACGCCACCGGGACTACCGCGTTCGTGTTGGCGGAAAATCGTACCAGCTGCTCCGCGGTGAATTTCATCGGCACACGGAGATCTCCTGGGACGGCGGACCTGACGGCTCTCTCGAAGACATGTTTCGGTACGCTATCGACGCTGCCGCCTTGGACTGGATCGGCAACGGCGACCACGACAACGGTGCCGGGCGGGAATATCCATGGTGGCTAACTCAAAAACTCACTGACGCGTATCACCTGGCAAACCGCTTCGTCCCTATGTTCAGCTATGAGCGCAGCGTCAGCTATCCCCATGGCCATCGCAATTGCGTTTTCGCCCGCCGGGGCGTGCGCACCTTGCCTAGGCTGGCCCAGCCCGACAAGAAAAAACAGGTAGCACGCATCCATGCCGACGATACGAAAATGCTCTACCGTTATCTCCACGAACTGGACGGCGTTTGTGCCGTGCACACCAGCGCTACCGGCATGGGAACCGATTGGCGCGACAACGATCCCATCGTCGAACCGATCGTCGAGATTTATCAAGGGGACCGCATGTCCTATGAGATGCAGGGCGCTCCTCGCGCAGGTTATGACCCCAAGTCTGGGAAAAAACCAGCCAATATCGCCGGGTGGTATCCGCGAGGCTTCATCGACCTGGCTTTGAAAAAAGGCTATCGCCTCGGTTTCCAGTCATCAAGCGACCATATTTCGACTCATATTTCCTACTGCATCGTTCTGGCGGAAAACAGCACTCGGGAAGCCATCCTCGATGGCCTGAAAAAACGGCACGTTTTCGGGGCCACTGACAATATCATCCTCGACGTTACCAGCGGTACTCACCTCATGGGGGACGAGTTCGAAAGCGACGCACCCCCAAGCCTCAACATCAAAGTGATAGGTACCAGCGAATTGGCCAGAATCGACATCCTCAGAGACAGTCAAGTGGTGCACACGTTCCAACCCGATCGCTCCGATTTCCAAGCGATCTGGACGGATCCCGCTCCGGAAAATGGAACTCATTACTATTACGTCCGCGTCCAACAAAAGGACGAGGAATTGGCTTGGAGTTCTCCCATGTGGATCAAGCACTCCAAGTGATCGTACTGTGTTTCATCGCCGTCGAATGGGCGGCAGAGACGTGCATTCTTCCTGCCTTTTTTCCGGTCGTTGAAGAGAAGCAAATAGAACCACCTTCTTTTTTGATCTCGGCCCTGCGACGAATCGCACGCCTGGTTGAGACGTAAAAAATATCTGTCCCGGCAAACTTTCGCCGACTCATTGCAGACAGGCGAGATATCGCATTGTTAACACGTCTTAACATCTTCTCTGGGGGTGAAGGTGCCGAAAACAAACGTTGACATGCTTAATTTTGCTCGACATCCTTGGCATTCCGAAAGTAAAATTGTAGAGTGTTTGGATCGGAGTATCATGAAAGGATAAATAATGCACATCTCTCGGGCCGCGTTATACTGCATGTACGCATTGGTGCATATGGCTCAGTTGGCTTCGAAGTTGAAAGACGGTTTGGTTCCCGCCCATGAGATCGCTGCGAAAGAAGGAATTCCACGTGGGTTTCTCATGCGTTTAATGGGGCAATTGGCCAAAAACCGCATTGTGCACTCCATCAAGGGGCCCAACGGCGGTTATCGGCTTGCCCGGCCCGCCAAAGATATCACCCTTCTCGAGATCATCGAATGCGTGGATGGTGCCCTGATCGGTGAACTGCCGGTCGACAACTTCGATAACGAAATCGGCAAAAAGCTGAGGCACGTTTATCAGGAAGTCGTTGAAAACGCACGCAAGCAGTTGCAGCGCATCAAGCTCGCCGATCTGGCGAAAGCCAAATAAGTTGTGTCGATGGTTTTGCGAGCGGACGCATACGGGCACCGCCTGCCTGCCCGGGGGACAAGCATATTGCCGAGTTGCGGTCAGCCTGCTGTCGCTGTACAAATAAATGTTGGTCCCTCAAGTGCGCGCAGTGTAGGAAATTCACGAATGTCCGCGTTCTGGAATTTTGTCACTCATGACTGGTACTTCGCGATCCCGATGTTCTGCATGTCGCTGGCGGCCATCACCATGGTGATCTGGCGCATTTTGTTGAACATCAACGCGTCAACGAACATGGACGAGTTTTTGCCGGAGTTCCAGCGGAGGCTCGAAAAAGAGGGAATCGAAGGAGCTTTGAAATTCTGCCGGTCGCGAACCGATATGATACCTCGGCGGCTGTATGTTGCCGGTTTGGAAAACGCCCGCCAAGGGCTAGCCGCGATGCGCCGGGCGATGGCCAACGCCGTCGAATTGGAAATTCTGCCGGATCTCAACTTCTTGCTGGCACCGATCTTAGCCATCGCCAAGATCGCCACGATGGTCGGGCTTTTGGGAACCGTCATCAGCATGATCAACACGTTCAACAAGATCGGGCAGGCCGCTGGCTCGGGAAATGTCGCCGGCCACGCCAGTGCAATCGGTCTGGCTCTTTTCGCCACGGCGTTAGGATTGATTACCGCCATCCCACTGGTTTTTGCCCACGTGCTGTTCAAGGCCTGGATCGCTAAGTTTGAAGTTCGCATGAAGAGTGCAGCGCAAAAACTGTTACTGCTGATCCAGTCCACACGCCCGTCGGCAAAACCTGTTCCGCGAGCGCCGGCTAGTTCGAGTTGAATACATGGCGAAATTCGGACATTTCCTGTTGGCCGGAACCCTCGTTTCCGTTGTGGGTTGCAGCATCGGGCTGTTAGGTTACGCTCTTACGCCGGCTGACGACTATCGAGCTATCCTGGGGTGGGTGTTGCTCGCGGTCGGTTTCGGCCTCGCTCTATTCGTGATCCTTGCCATGTTGCGCATCAGCTGGCAATATCTGCTCATGCTTTACTTGATTCGCGAACACCCCGAACGTTACTTGGAAATCCAACGGCAGTTCCGCCGATTGCTCGAACGCCCCGACGCGTCAGCAGCAGAGGAACAGGAGAGTGCGGTGGGAAATACTGGGACCAACAAAGACGGCGGGCCGAAGCCCGCCGAAGGTATATCCCCGGAGGCCGGGCCAAGCCCGACCCCCGGTCCGCCATGAACTCTACTGCGAAGCGCTCACTGGAGTGGCCGACCCAGAAACCACTTGGCCCAGCAAGTTTGTTTGCCTCTACCCAGGAGGGTGGGCAGTGCTGGTTTCCCGCAAAATCCAGCACGCAGCAGAGTCCGCACTATTCAAAGAACAAAAGAGTAGTAGCAACTCCTCGCTGTGGCTCCGAATTCAAGAGAGCAGGCTCATAACCAGCAGCCTGGGGCGAGTCAAGAGCAATCGAATCGACCCTGTCGAAGTTCGAAAATCCGTCCCAAACGTGCCAGCGTCGCCAAGCCAAGGAGCTGTTATGGCCATCGTGTGGATTCCTTCCCAGTTGCGTGATCTGACCTCAGGCCAAGAAACCGTGCGGGCGTCCGGCCGGACGGTCGGAGCCGTCCTTGATTCTTTGGATCAATGCTATCCGGGCATAAAGGATCGGATTTGTGCAGCGGGAGAACTTCGGCCAGGCTTGACCATCGCCGTGGACGAAGATTTAGCCCCTCTTGGCCTGTTACAGCCGGTTGAAGAAGATAGCGAAATCCACATCCTGCCGGCAATCGGCGGAGGCGAGGAAGAATCCGTCAAAGCAAAAGCCGTTGCCCACAGAGCAACGGCTTTAGATGGCAGGCGAAAACGTCGTTGTTAGACAAGCTCGCGAATCACGGGCATTTCCACAAGATGCTGAGGCCGACCGGTGGGATCCGTGACCGTGGTCGTCTCAGGATTGATACCGAGGTTGTGATAGAGTGTCGCGAAAATCTCCTGAAAATGCACGGGCCGGCTTACGGCATATTCACCAAGCCTGTTGGTCGCACCGATGGCTTGTCCCGTTCTCATGCCACCGCCGGCGAGGAAAGCACAACTGACGCGCGGCCAATGATCGCGTCCCGCATTCTTGTTGATTCGGGGCGTTCGTCCGAATTCGCCCCATGCGATCACCGTAACATCGTTGAGCATCCCCCGAACGTCCAGGTCTTCGATCAAGGCGCTGAGCGCCTGATCGAGTTTCGACCCATGGTCGCGCACGAGATCGAAATTCTTGCCATGGCTGTCCCATCGGCCATACGACAGAGTGACACAGCGAACGCCTGCTTCGACCAGACGCCTGGCCAGCAGCAAGTGTTCGTTTGCGGTCGGCGCGCCGTCGTATTGGTATTGGTATGGTTTGCCGTCGCCATAGCGGGCACGTACCTTTTCCGGTTCCCGGCTTATGTCGAGCGCTTCCAGCAATCGGCTGGAGGTGAGCACATTCAGTGCCTGTTTCGTAGCGGCATCCATAGCGATGACGTCGCCGTTGGCGTCGATCTCGCGCCTCAAACCGTCGAAGCTTTCCATCAAGGCTTTGCGATTTTGCAATTGCTCCAAAGGCAATTTCAACTTCATGTTGGCAAGCCCTTGACCATCAGGGCGGAAAGCCTTGTAAGCCGGCCCCAAGAACCCCGGTCGCCCAGGATCGGACCATGGCAGGTGTTGCGTGCGCTGAGCCAGTCCGACGAAAGGAGGCACCGACGGATCGACCGGTCCCTTGATCTTGGCGAGAACCGAACCGAGGCTGGGACGGCCTCCGAGGTTCTGCATGTCCTGGAGCTTCCAACCAGTGGTGCATTGCAGAGCATCGTGGCGACCACTGGCACCAACCACCGAGCGAATCACCACGCATTTGTCCATGATCCGCGCCAGCCGTGGAAAAACTTCGCAGATTTGGATGCCGGGAACGTTCGTATTGATAGGCTTGAATTCGCCGCGAACGTCGCTCGGTGCTTCCGTCTTGATTTCCCACATATCCTGATGCGGAGGTCCGCCGCCGAGAAAGATGTTGATGACGGCACGTTCTCTCGAGTGCGTCTGCGCTTGGGCTTCAGCGCGGAAAATGTCGGCGAGATTAAGGCCGATGCCGCTCATTCCAAGGGCACCGATCTGCAAAAAGCTTCGGCGCGAGATGCCGTCGCAAAAACGAGTCGCTTTACCGTGGAGGGTTAACATGGCAGGATACCCCTTTTTCTGGGAGGCGGGAAAGAATAAGGTCACACCAAGAAGGCTCTCGGCATTCCCTCAGTCACTCTTAACCTAAGCGGTGGTTAGGTCTATGTCAAGTGCCAACCTGTTTTCAAGGCCACGTTAGTTGATCGACGACAGTCTAGTTCCCCTTGGACGGCAATCGATGGCTTGAACGGATTCCAGCGGTGTCCAGGTTCGGCAGTCGTTTCAGCGGTGGTAGCCGAATCCCACCGGCCCAGGGTCGGGGCCGATCCCGTATTCCGGCCACCGTTTCGAGACCCATTCGACGATTTCGGGCGACATGAGCATTTCTTCCGGCCACTCGCGAGGATGGCCTTCTTCCGGGAACTTCCGAGTCGCGTCGATGCCCATTTTGTGGCCGACACAGCAGATCGGTGCGGCATGATCGAGCAGATCGGTCGGGCCTTCACAGAAAACAACGTCGCGACCAGGATGGACGTTGGCGCCGACGTGGAAGAGGACTTCTTCGTAGTTGTGCACATTGACATGTTCATCGACCACAATGATGAACTTGGTGAACATCATTTGTCCCAATCCCCAGATGGCGGACATGACCTTGCGGGCTTGTTGCGGATAGCGTTTGCGAATGGAGACGAGGGCGAAGTTGTGGAATACGCCGAACCAGGGAAGATCATAGTCGACGATTTCCGGGATGAACATTTTGACGAGAGGTAAAAACAGGCGTTCGGTGGCCTTGCCCATGTAGCAATCTTCCTGCGGCGGTTTGCCGACGATGGTGGTGGGATAGATGGGGTTGGCCCGATGGGTCAGGGCGGTGACGTGAAAAACGGGGAACTGGTCGGCGAGGCTGTAAAAGCCGGTATGGTCGCCGAACGGCCCTTCGGTGACGAAGGGTTCTTCGGGATCGATGTAGCCTTCGATAACGAAGTCGGCATTGGCTGGAACTTCGAGGTCGATCGTTTTGCATTTGACGAGTTCGACCGGCCGTCCGCGCAAGAAGCCGCCGAAGAGGCATTCGTCAGTGGCGGGAGGGAGGGGAGCGGTGGCCATGTAGGGATAGACGGGATCGCCTCCGAGGCTGATGGCGACAGGCATGCGTTTCTTTTGTTTCTGATACATGAGGAAATGCTGGCAGCCGTCGTGGTGGGGATGCCAGTGCATGGCCGTCGCGTTCTTGCTCAAAAGTTGCTGTCGGTACATGCCTACGTTTCGGTCGCCCGTTTCGGGATTACGGGTGAAAACCTGGCCGAAGGTGATGAATCGACCGGCGTCTTTGGGCCAGCACTGGATGATCGGCAAACGTGTGAGATCGACCTGGTCCTCTTTGAAGACGACATCCTGGCACGGACCTGAGCTGACGATTTTCGGCGGCAGACTCCCTAGCTGGGCGAGCATCGGGACCAGCCTGAGTTTGTCGAGAAGGCCTTCGGGCACATCCGGCTTGATCAAGCCAGCGATGCGCTCCGCCATTTCATCGAGGTTCTTGACGCCCAAGGCTTTGGCCATGCGTTTTTCCGAACCAAGGACATTGATCGCCAACGGGTAAGGCGAGCCTTTGACGTTTTCGAAAAGCAAAGCCGGACCACGAGCTTTACTGATCCGATCGGTGATTTCGCTGATTTCCAGAATCGGATCGACCGGGCATCGGACGCGGACGAGTTCGCCTTCCGCTTCCAGTTCGTCGAGAAAAGCAGCTAAGGATTCGTATGCCATGGAGCATGTTATATGGATTGCATCGCCGAGAGCGCAAGGAGCCGAACAAGCCGACGGTTTTGCCCGGCGAATCCCTTTTTCATAAGCTGACGATAGCCATATTGACCTCCGCCGATGACCCACCGATGGACCCGACAGACAATTCACCACTTGGCCACGAAGAAGCGATTCTTCGCCATAACGTTCGCGTGGAGAGTTTCTACTCAGCGTTCAATGGCATTTATCTTGGCCTGGCATTATTCGCCGCCCCGGTAGTAGCAGTGGCGGCGCTGAAAGCCAATCCATTGCTTTTGACCATTCTGGTTTCGTCGTTTCCCGTGGGTGCCTTTCTCGGACCGCTGTGGGCGATTGCTGGTCGGCGGTTCGGGATGAAACGTTTGGCAACCTGGGGCACGTTCCTGGCGAGCCTGCCCTTATTGTCGGGGTTCTGGATTGAGGATGCCTGGTCGTTTACAACGGCAATGGCCACCAGTATGGTATTGATCTCCGCGATTCGCATGGGCCAGGCCAGTTTGTACCGTGTCGTGTATCCGGAAGCCCAGCGTGGACGGGTTCTTGGCCGATTCACGTTCTGGACCTATTTGACGATGGTTCCGAGCGTCCTGACAACGGGCTGGCTGCTGGATAAAAGCGCGGAGATGTATCGGGTGGTCTATCCGCTGGCGGGATTGTGCGGTTTGATCAGCTGCGTTTTTTATAGCATGCTGATCATCCCTGATGCCGTGCCTGGCCGACGCCAACCGGCCACTTGGCTCGTCAAGTTGCGAGGCGTCGAACGGGTTCTCCGCTCGGATCGAGCGTTTCGGCTGTTCGAAATCGGCTTCTTTCTGTCGGGATCGTCGTTTTTCATGTCGTCACATGTGGTGCTGATTCTGGTGAGTCAGCGCTTCGAGTTCACGGCCTTCGAGTTGTCGTTGTGGTTGTCCGTGGTGCCCCAGTTGTTGTTGGCGTTGGGGTCGCCGTTATGGGGCCGCATTCTCGATCGCATCGGCATCATCCGCTGCCGGCTGTTGATCTCGGTAATGATGACGGTGTACCTGGCCAGTTACTTCGTCGGCATCACCACGGGCGTGGCGATGTTCATTTTCGTCGGCAGCATCCTGCAAGGCCTATCCAACGGCGGCGGCCAGCTGACGTGGTACCTGGCGTCGAGTCATTTTGCGCCAAGTGCGGACGAAGTGCCGTTGTACAACGGAATTCACTTCGTTTTGAACGGAGTGAGGGGACTGGGAATGCCCTGGGTCGGGTCCATCCTGTACATCCTGTCCGGGCCGTTCGCGGTCTTGGGCGCGACGATGGTGTCGTTGGCAAGCATACCGGCCAATCTGCGTGCCCTTGGCTTGCCTCGCTTGCCTCCCATCCACGACGACGAACCGAGAATCGCCTCGCTGGAAGTCGGCCAGAAGCCACTGGCAAGTTGACGCGTCAGACGATTTCCACGGTACTGCCGGTCTGGACCGACTGGCATTCCTTGTGGCACATGACCAATGCGTCGCGGGCCAGTTTGCCGCTGAGGTAGTCGTGGGCTTTGCCTTTGGCGATGCTGTCGACAGCGGCTTGCAGTTCGAGGGTAAAGGCGGCCGTCGGATCGCCGCTTCCTTCGATCTTGGGTTGTTCGGCCTTGCCGTCCGACGTGTAGACCGTCAGCGGCTTGTGGCTCGAATCGTAGGCAAGGGTCGCTTTTTCCAAATAGATTTCGTAGCCGTGAATAAACTCCCGACCTTTCTGGGCGACGGCGCCACTGGAGCAAGTGACGCACGGGCCGTCTTTGCCATACAGATAATGCGTCGTCAGATACTGGACCGCACCGTTTTCCATGATGCCGGAGGCAAACACTTTCTGCGGAACGCCACAGACGAGACCGATGAAATGGGTGTCGTGAATATGGAGGTCCACAGCGGGACCGCCGGTCTTGCTCACGTCTGCGATTTCCGCGGACCAGTCCGGTTTGGAAATGACGCGGATAAAGTGGGCGGCGACCAGTTTGCCGTACTGGCCGGAACGAATCAGTTCGGCAGCGTGGGCAAATTCCGGAAAGAAGGGAAGGACATGGGCGACCATCAACAGCCTGCCCGCTTTGTCGGCAGCTTCGAGCATGGCGTCGGCGTCTTTGGGGTCCAGGGCGATGGATTTTTCGACGAGAACGTGCTTGCCAGCCTTGAGTGCCGCCAGGGCCGTCTCCGGATGTTTGTGGGTCGGATTGCAGACGTCGATCAGGTCGATGTCCGGATCGGCCAGCAGATCGTTGATGTCGCGATATTTTTTGATCTCGCCAAGGTCCATCATCGTGCCAGGCGGGCCGAAGTTGCCACGAATGCCTCGCCAGTCACCGTCGAGCTTCTTGGGATCTCGGCTGCAAATGGCGACGACTTTGGCTCCGCTGAGCTTTTGAGCCGCCAGATAATGAATCATGCCCATGAAGCCGATGCCGACGATGCCGATTCTGGTCATGTTGCCTTACCTCTGAAGTTCCCACCTACGTTCGACATTTCACGAATCAAACAACCAAGAACCATTTCAAGCGATTTCGCAACGGCTTATCGTGCCGGTGCTATTTGTTTATCGACCCATCCGCAACCACACGACGCACGTGAGGCAACTGCTCGACGTTGCCCGCCGCATCAGTAGCGTGAGCCTTGATTGCTTTCGGGTTCCCTTCGAGGATGATTTCCCACTCGGCAAAATTGCGGCGCACGGCCTTGGCCGGCCGCCCGTTGACTTCGACTCCTTTGATAGTGCCGTTGTCGGCAGCCACGCCTCGAACCACAAGCCCCGATGCCGTTGGCAAAACATGTGTGATCACCGTGGTCGGAGGCAAATCGTCGACCGGATCGAGCAGTTTCGGAAATTTCAGTTCGCGAACTTCGACGGCACGCGATTCGTCGCCGGTCAGGTCCGGCACTTCTTTGTACCGCTTGGGGTTGCTCTTGAATTCCGGCGAGCGCGTGCTGACGACCAGGGCATGCCGGCCGGGTCCGAACCAGTCATAGATGTAGGTCGGCACGCTGGTCGGGGTTTTAGTGGCGTAGCGCGGCCCGCCGCCGAGGTTGACGAGTGCCCGTTGTTTGCTGCGATCATTCCAATCGACGAGTTGGATGCCGCGAAAATGGGACTCCGCCTTGCCTTCCGGGTTGTGGTCGCTGAGTTGAATGAGCGGCATGCCGCCAGCGCGGATGTTTTTGAAAACCAGACCGTCGACAGCCAGTTTGCCGTACTGCGTGCTGTGGTCGTCGTGGCCTCGATTGAACGGCTCCGCATTGGTTTCGCTGATCAAGACGTTGCGATAGACGTGGTTGTCGAAATTCGGATGGTAGACGCCATACACAGCACGATGGATATGCAGGTTTTCTACCAGGAGGGAGGGGACCTGAGGGCGAAAGGCATAGTGGACATCCCAGATTTTGGTGTTCCGCACGATGAAAGGATGCCTGGCGTCGGGGCCAACCCGCCGGACGCCCATGCCGAGATTGAAGCCGTAGTGTCCCACGCTGCTATGGACTTCGTTGTCCTCGAAGCGGACGAAAGGGAGCGTACGGATATCGACGATCTTTCGGCTGCCATCGGGCTGAAGGATGGGGAAATCGACGGGAAAGCTGCTGCCCGCGGTCGCTTCAAAACGAAAGCCGTATTCATCGTTGGCCGTGGCGACATTGCGTGTGAAGGTATTGAGACTGTTGGCCCACCAGAAGCCGGCGCCTTCGTTCGGATCGAAGGGGAGTACTTGTTTGGGGAGCCTCTTGCCACGGCGAGCAGCGATGGCGAGGTTGCGATCGAGTACGTTGAAGACTTCGGTGCCGTCTTCGAGAAAAAAGCCGTGCCCTATGCTCTTGAAACCGACGTTGTCCCGAACGATGAGATAATTGGTACCGTGAATCGTCAGCCAGCGGTTGTGGCTGTCCCAAATCGAGTTGCCGATGACATAGCTGCCTCTCATGGTGCTGCCAACCAGATGGTAATGCAGGCTGTATTTGCCAAGGACGCCTTCCTTGCCGAGATGGCGGAATTCGGCGTAGCTGATGGCGCCGGCCGAATGGCGGTGATACATTGTGTGGCCGCGGATGCCATCGGGATCAGCGGATTCGATGACCACGTTTCGGCTGAGGTTGGCCACTTCGCCGCGATATTCGCCGTCGCCGAGGTGCTCGTATGCCAGGGGTTGATCGAGTTCGATCGTCTTGCCTTCGATAGCCTTGATGAAGCGAACTTCGTTGAAGTCTTTATTGCCGCGATCGTCGCGCCGCGTTGCCGTGACGACGATGCGATCGCCCTTGCGCCAGCCTTGGACCGCTTCAGCCAATTCGATGGTCTGGTCGCCGGCTTTGGCGGTCGCTCCCAGCTTGACCCAGGTACGGCTCATGGGGGCACCGTGAATATCCAGTCGGCCGCCACAGCAAACCAGCGCCGGCAAGGTTTCCTTGTTCATTCCCGGAAAATAGACGAGACGAATGTGTGCCCGGTGGTTCGAGCTAATAGGACGATCCGGAGTGCCAATCTCGAGAGCAGCACGTCTTTTTCCCTTTTCGGGAGGGGCTAGCCGGGCCTCGCAGTCGAATCCTTCTTCGACGCAATCTTCGCAGGCCTGTGGCTTGAGCAGACCGACGTTGAGCCGGGTATCCTTATCGGGGTCAAAACTGAGGGTGCCGGCGATAAAGATGGAGCGAATGGCTCTGTCGGATTGGATGTCATAAACGACACGATGGCCTTCGCGAATCAACACCCGATCCCCTTGTCCGGGAACCTGGCCGCCTTCCCAGGTCGTCCGCTGGGACCAGATGCCACTGCGTGCACTTTTGATGAGCGGGGGAAGCTCGTCTGCAGCTGGCGCTGGCCAATGCGATAAGGAAAAGACGATGCCTGTAATCGTGAGGGCGCGAAGGGACTTCACCATGGCTGCACTCCCAAAAAAAGATTGGCGGCGAAAACAGGCGATGCGTTTCGCCACCAATCTTGAGCGCGCCGGCTGATTTTGCAAGTCAATTTCCGAGTTTCAGCCAACTGGCGATTTGCGGGCCGAACTTGACAATGACCCCTGCAAAGACGACGGCCACCATGCTCATCAACTTGATGAGGATATTCAACGACGGTCCCGAGGTATCTTTGAAAGGATCGCCAACGGTGTCGCCGACGACGCCCGCTTTATGGGCTTCAGAGCCTTTGCCGCCGTATTCACCACTTTCGATGTATTTTTTGGCGTTATCCCAGGCACCGCCCGAATTGGCCATGAAGATGGCGACGGCAAAGCCACTCGTCAAGCCTCCGACCAGCAGGCCCATGACGCCGGCTACATTCAGAACCAAACCGACAGCGATGGGCGTAATGACGGCCAAGGCAGCGGGCAGAATCATCTCTTTCTGGGCGCCAGCGGTGGCGATGCTCACGCACTTGGCGTAGTCCGCTTTGGCGTTGGGATCGGTCAGCAGGTTCAGTTCGCGGAATTGCCTCCGGACTTCCTCGACCATGCGGGCGGCGGCCCGGCCGACCGCCTTCATTGTCAACCCGCTAAAGACGAAAACCATCAAAACGCCCATGAACATGCCGACCAGCAGTTTCGGGTTCATCAAATTGACATCGTAGAATTCCATGAAGTGGGCCAGACTCGCTTTGCGGACTTCGATCAGACCGAATACTTCCCTGGCATTTTCGTCTCCCGAATACCAGGCGGCGATCTCTTTTGGCGTAGCTTCGCGGGCGATTTTGCTCTTGTCATCCAGGACGTACTGCGTGCCGCCGCTCACCTGAATGAAAGCGGGATAAAAGCCTTCTTCCAGTTCGTCGGTTTTTTGCACGAATTTCTTGTTGCCGAGGGCGATGATTTTGCCCTTGTCGCTATCAGCGATGGACTGGGCGAAGGAGCGCGCTTCACGCTGGATTCCGACGCGAACTTCTTCGACGAAAGCTGCCAATAGTGCCAGGGCGGTCAAGGCGGCGGAACCGATGGCGAACCCCTTGCCCGTCGCAGCAGTCGTGTTTCCCAAGGAATCGAGAGCGTCCGTTCGCTCGCGGACTTGCGGTTCCTGGCCGGTCATTTGCGCGTTGCCTCCGGCGTTGTCCGCGATGGGGCCATAAGCGTCGGTGGCGAGAGTGACGCCGAGCGTGGCCAGCATCCCCACCGCGGCGAAGCCGACACCGTAGAGACCCAGCGCTGGAGTGGTGAAACCGCCGGCGAAACCGTATGCCAGGATCGTGCCGACGCCGACGATCGCCAGCGAAGCCCAGGTGCTGAGCATTCCTTGAGCGACCCCGCCGATGATCGTCGTCGCCGGCCCGGTCTGACATTGACTGGCGATCCATTTGGTGGGTTCGTATTCCGAGGATGTGTAGTATTCGGTGAACCAGCCGATGGCGACACCGGCTAATAGACCAGTAATAATACTGCAAAAGATACCGAACCAGATGGTGTCCCCCGATCTTGTCTTGACTTCGCCAAGGATCAACCAGGTAACCAGGATCGAGGCGACAAGAATGAGTCCGCTGGCTCCCCACACACCTCGACGCAAGGCCCACAACAGGTTGGCTTGCGAAGCGCCTTCTTCCGTTTTGACGAAATAGATGCTGGCGATGGATAAAGCGATACCGACACCAGCCAGCACCATAGGGGCGGCGACGAATTGCAATTTGACCGCCGTGTCGCCTCCCAAAGCGACAGCGGCAGCCACTCCCAGGGCCGCAGTCGCGAGAATCGAACCGCAATAACTTTCGTAAAGGTCGGCCCCCATGCCGGCGACGTCCCCGACGTTGTCACCAACGTTGTCGGCGATGACGGCCGGGTTGCGCGGGTCGTCTTCCGGAATGTTTGCTTCGACTTTGCCGACCAGATCCGCACCGACGTCCGCCGACTTGGTAAAAATGCCCCCACCCACACGGGCGAACAACGCCTGCGTACTTGCTCCCATGCCGAAGCAGAGCATCACGACCGTTATCTGCTCGATCGACAATTCGTAGCCGAAGGCCGGCACAAGCCCGGCCAGCACGATGAACCAAAGGGTAATGTCAAGCAGACCGAGACCGACGACGACAAGACCCATGACCGAGCCGGCGCGGAATGCGATCTGCAAGCCGCGGTTCAGCGATTCCTTCGCCCCTTGGGCGGTTCGGCTCGAGGCGAGGGTGGCGGTATTCATCCCGAAGAATCCGGCCAGGCCGCTAAAGAAGCCTCCAGTGAGAAACGCAAAAGGTACAAAGCCGCTTTGTTGCTTCAATCCAAACGCCTGCCACGACAACAACAATACCAGGATGACAAAAACGATCGCGACGACGGAATACTGCCTCTTGAGATAGGCGAAGGCACCTTCACGGACGTAACCGGCGATTTCCTGCATCCGCTCATCGCCGGGAGACGCCTCCATGATTTCCTTGTAAAACTTGTAAGCAAAGACGAGTGCCATCACAGCGCCCGCAGGCGCCAACCACCAGGTCCAAGGTACTTGGCTTAACACGACCGGATTCTCCTAAATGTTGTGCACGCTGGGCCGCCCTCCTATCCCTGGGCATGCCCCTGTCATGTCTCTTAATAGAAGTCAAAATAGGTATCTGGCCGCCAGCAGTCTACCGACCCGATGACAAAATAGTGCCAGAGATGGACACTGCCGGAGAATCGCCCGCTGGAGGCACGTAGTCCGCCGCGTTCGATACGGTCCCGACAGAGCGGGACCCTCCATCGCGAAGATTGCGAAGTCCTTGCAATCCTTTGAGGCATCGTATAAAAGGAGATTCTCGCCTGCTGTTTCCTCGATGCCAGCTTCCTGGCGAAGCGGCTGCCAAAAGCAGCAGTGCGAACGGTTCTTGTCGTTACCCTGAGGAGACCTCCTATGCGCAGCAGGTTGAAATCTGTTCGTTTGACGTTGGGAATTGTTCTGGTTGTGGTGTCGATCGCGCTAGTCGGATTTCCCTCGACGGCGGTTTCGCAAAAGAAAAAACTTCGTGAACCGGATGTCATCTTTGTGCCGACGCCTCAAAAAGTCGTCGACAAGATGCTCGAAATCGCCAAGGTTTCGAAGAACGACGTCGTATATGATTTGGGATGCGGCGATGGCCGAATCGTCGTGACAGCAGCGAAAAAATATGGCTGCAAAGCGGTCGGCTTCGATATCGACCCTAAACGAGTCAAAGAATCTTTGGAGAACGTCAAGAAAAACCAGGTGGAGCATCTCGTCGAGATCAAACAGGAAGATATTTTTACCCTCGACCTGAGCAAGGCGACCGTCGTCACGCTTTACTTGCTGCCTTCGTTGAACGTCAAATTGCTGCCCCAGTTGGAAAAGATGAAGCCCGGCTCGCGAATCGTTTCGCACAGCTTCGAAATCGAAGGGGTGATACCCGAAAAGACCGTTAAGGTAACGGCGGACGGCTATGAACGGACCATTTACTACTTCGTGACGCCGTTGAAGAAGGCGAAAAAAGAATAATTCGAAGCCAGAATTGCATCTTTTGCGACACCCGGTTTCACCGAAACCGGGTGTCTCTTTACACCGAAGGATGGGAGCCGACATTCGATGCCATACAAGGCCATTGAGTCCTACGGCGTGATCGGTGACTTGCACACGGTCGCCCTGGTCGGGATCGACGGATCGATCGATTGGTGTTGTTTGCCTTATTTCGATTCGCCGAGCGTGTTCGCGGCGATTCTGGACGACAAGAAAGGCGGATTCTTCAAGATCGCGCCGCTGCGTGATATGGCGCAGCTGAAGCAAATGTACCTGCCCGACACGAACATACTCGTGACCCGTTTTCTCAGCGAGGAGGGGGTTGGCGAGGTGGTCGATTTCATGCCCATCCACGAAGAAAAAAAGCAAACGCATCAGATCGTGCGGATCGCGCGAGCGGTGCGCGGCGAGGTGCGTTTTCGGCTCGAGTGCCGGCCTGCTTTCGATTTCGCCCGAGAACCGCACAATGTCGTTCTCGATGGTCGAGGGGCGGTATTCGAGACGAAATCGCGAAACATGAAGTTTTCCTTGATCAGCCGCTTCCCCTTGTGCCAGATCGAAGACGGCGTCGTGGTCGAGTTCACCCTCCAGCCTGGAGAAACAGCGACTTTCATTTTGCAGCAAATCGAAGACGAGCGAAAACAGCACGTTCTGGAAGCGCGGCTGGCAGGCGAACACCAGCTGATCGAGACGGAGAAATTCTGGCGTTCGTGGCTGAGCCAATGCCGATACTCGGGACGCTGGCGGGAAATGGTGCATCGATCGGCTTTGGTCCTGAAACTGATGACGTTTGCCCCGACTGGTGCGATCGTAGCCGCTCCGACTTGCAGTTTGCCTGAAGAAATCGGCGGCGTGCGCAATTGGGACTACCGCTATACCTGGATTCGCGACGCTGCTTTTACGCTCTATGCCTTTTTGCGGCTGGGTTTCACCCACGAAGCCGAGCAGTTCATGGGGTGGCTCGAAGAGCGGGCGAAGGAAGGGACGAAGTACGGCCGACCTCTGCAGATCATGTACGGCATCGACGGACGCCACGACCTTCCCGAATATGAACTGTCGCATCTCGATGGCTACCCGCGGCTCCAAACCGGTACGGATCGGCAACGGTGCTGTCGGCCAGCTGCAACTGGACATCTATGGCGAACTGCTCGACTCGGTCTATTTGTACGACCGCTACGGCGTTCCCATCTCTTACGACTTTTGGACCTACGTCCGCCGAATGCTCGATTGGGTGGCCGAAAACTGGACTCTTCCCGATGACGGCATCTGGGAAGTTCGGGGGGGACAGCAACAGTTCGTCTACTCCAAAGTGCAATGCTGGGTCGCGCTCGATCGCGCCTTGCGTATCTCGCAGACTCGCGGCCTACCCTGCGATCATGTTCGGCTCGGGCGCCGTGCGCGATGCCATCTACGAAGACATCATGGCCAAGGGATACGACCACGAACGGCATACCTTCGTGCAATACTACGGGACCGACGCCCTCGATGCGGCAAACCTCATCATGCCTTTGGTCCTGTTTATTTCGCCGACCGATCCGCGCTATGCTCGGTACCCTCGACCGGACCATGGAGGAACTGGTCTCCGACAGCCTCGTCTACCGCTATGAGATCGGTAAAGGAGCCGGCGATGGGTTGACCGGCGAAGAAGGCACGTTCAATATGTGCACCTTTTGGCTGGTCGAGGCGCTCGCCCGCGCTGGCCGCCTGGAAGAGGCCCGCTTCATTTTCGAAAAAATGCTTACGTATGCCAATCACCTCGGACTCTATGCCGAGGAGATCGGTCCCAACGGCGAGGCTTTGGGAAACTTTCCCCAGGCTTTCACCCACATGGGCATCATCAGTGCCGCGTTCAATCTCGACCGGCGGCTCGGCTCAGGTATTTGAAGTGGCATTTCCCCCAACCGGCTGTTTTTTCACTTGTCGCGTTTGACGTTGCCGTGCCCGATAATAGGCTAATGGAAACCACACCCTCGTAGTAATTTGCCCTCGTGGATCAGGTCATCAGCGGGAAGATGACGGGTAGGCTGGTACAGCAGGGACGATGAGCTTTCTTTCTGCAATTCGTGTGGCATTCTCGGCGTTAAAGGTGAACAAAGGCCGGTCCATTTTGACCAGCCTCGGAATCATCATCGGCACCAGCGCGGTCATCGCGATGGTCGCTGCCGGGAGCGGCGCCCGACGCAAGCTCGACGATCGCCTGGCCACTGTGGGCAAAAAACCTGATCCTGGTTCGCCCTGGGGCAGAACCGATCAGGGGATCACGCTCAATAGCACGCCTTTGACCAGCGCCGATGCCGAGGCGATTCGCAAACACGCTGGCCATTGGCTGAGCGGCGTGGCGGAGTTGCAGATCTCCCATGCCCGCGTCTCGACGGATACCGGAAGCATGCAGACGGTTGTTGTCGGGTCGGTGCCCGCGCTGCAAACAGTGCGAAACTGGAAGGTCATTCACGGGCGCTTCTACAACGACGAAGATATCAAGAGCAAAGCCCAGTCTGCCTGATCGCCCAGACCGTTCGGCGGAAGTTGTTTCCCAACCAACCAGCCCCTCTGGGCGAATGGCTGAAGGTCGATCGAGTCAAACTGCGGATCATCGGCGTCGTTGGCGAAAAAGGCCGGTCGCCAACGGGTGCTGACCAGGACAATCAGGTCTTCGTTCCGCTGTCAACGATGCAGCACAAGATCATGGGCCACAAGGCGATCTCGTTGATACTGGCGTCCGCTCGTTCGGATGACGTCCTGGATCAGGCCCGCGCCGAGATCATCCAGGCTCTTCGTCAAGAGCGTCGGCTCAAGCCGGATGAAGCGGCGGATTTCGATGTCAGTTCGGTCCGCGAACTGGCCGAAGTGGCCCATGTCGTAACCACGACAATGCATGTTTTGACAGCAATCATTGCCGCGATCTCTCTGGTGGTAGGCGGTATCGGCATCATGAATATCATGATCGTTTCGGTCACGGAACGGACCCGTGAGATCGGCGTGCGCATGGCGATCGGGGCTTCGTCTTTCGATGTGTTGATCCAATTCCTTATGGAAGCGGTGGTTTTGTCTCTCGCCGGTGGCGTCATCGGGACGACGGTCGGGATTTTGGGCGCGCTGGGTTTGTCCCATCTGGGGAATTGGCCTCTGGTGGTCGAGCCATGGGCTGTGGTCATGTCGTTTTTCGTATCGGCTGGTGTGGGCGTGTTCTTCGGCTTTTATCCGGCGTTGTGCGCGGCACGGATGAACCCCATCGACGCCATCCGCCACGAATAAAGAGAGCGGAATTTGCGAATTTTGCCCGCCGACCGTGATTGGCTGTTATAAAATCACAGCGTTCGTCAACTACGAGACTTCCCCGAGGTAGGCATGGCGCGCAAGCGGGCCACACCCAAATCGTCTGTCGCCAAAACGGTCACTGCCGAGCGGGCTGCCAGACTTTACCGATTGCTGACGCTGCTGGCGAGTGGCCCGCAAACTCGCACGACCTTGATTCGCAAACTCCGGTTGGACGTTCGCGGTTTCTACCGCGACTTGGGTCTGCTTCGCAGCTGCGGCATCGATCTTCCTCTCATCAAGCACCGCTATCATCTTGCCGAAAACATCGAGCAGGCTTCGGCCCGGCTGCCGTTTCCCGATCCGCACTTGTCGCTGGGAGAAGCCATTCAGTTGGCCAAAGGGCGAACAGCAGTCCATCGCAAGCTCAAGGAACAAATCGCGCGGATTGTCAAATGACTTCGGTCATCGCTTGGCGTTGATTGTTGCCAGCAGGAAGCGCTATGCTATCAACTGGAATTCGCTGCTGGTAGCGAAAACCTATATCGACAATGACGAGGTAGCCATGGCCAAGCAGGTAATGCCGGAAGCGGAATTGACGCCGCGAGCCAGCGACGTGCCGATGACGAACGAGGAGTTTCTCGAGATTTCGTTATTCGCGCAGATGAAGCGGCCGCCAAGTCTCGATCGCTATCCGGGAGCGTTGGTGCTGAGGCGTTTTCAACCGGGTGAGGTCCTGTGCCGCCAGGGGGAAGCAGGCTATACCGCATTCTACTTGCTCACTTCCGAAGATGTGCTGACCATTCTCGAGCGCAAAGTGCCAGCTGCCTGGAAAGGTTCCGAATTCCAGGAATGGCAGGACAAAGTCGACGAACTGAGACGGCGAGTGGCCTTTCTGAAAGGCAAGCCTGCAAACGCTCCAGAACGTCGGCTCGCCACCGTGCAACTCACTGTCGCCCCACGACGCCAACGCAAAAAGACCTGGCTGCAACGGCTTGGCCAACCGTTTTTTGCCCAAGACCGCGAGCCTGACCAGCATCCCAAGACGATCGTCATTGACGCCCCGACCGATATCAACTACGACACCCTCCAGGCTGTTCTCTACGAAGGCGAAGTCGTCGGCGAACGAAGTTGTTTGTACGGCACGCCGCGCTCAGCCACGATCGTCGCCGACCGCGAAATCTACGCTGTCGAATTCCTGCGCAACATTTACGACCAACTGCTCAAAGATCCCGGCTACAAAGCGAACGTCGAACGCATCTATCGCGAGCGCATCATGCAGCTCCACATACGCCGGCTATCGATCTTCAGCGACTTGACCGAAGACCAATTCAACTCGATCAAAAAATATCTCGAATTGGTATCGTTCGAACCTGGTGCGTTGATTTTCGATGAATACGAACGCTCGGACGCGATGTATGTCATCCGCAGCGGTTTGGTGAAAGTCGTCAAGAAAGTGTCGGCGCTTTTGCACGTCGGGAATATACGGAGCTGGCCGAAGCTATGTGCGGCATTGCGTGACGGAGAAGCGAAGCCTGGCAGTCCGCGGGCGAAATTCTGGCAATACCTGAGCGCCAAAGCCCAAGCTGTCGTTCGCGCCGTCCAGGATGCCGACCCCCGCGTTGAAGACCAGTGGGAGATTCTTTTCTGCCTCAACGAGGCATTGAAAGACTCCGGCCTTGCCGACTCGGCGGAATTCAAAGAATTGCTTGGCAGTGCCGATTTCCAGGAACGCACGCGCGATTTCGCGGTCGATCGCAAGCACTTGACCGCTGCCGAGATTCGCCACGTCAACCGGATTCTCTGCGAGTTGGTCTTTGCACCGGTGATTCGCCCATATCGCCGGCGGGTGGGGCCGGATTGCGTGCTCTCTTATCTGACGCGCGGAGATTTCATGGGCGAAATGGGACTGATTGCCAATGAGCCGCGAAGCGCCACCTGCGTCGCTTACGCCCACCCCGATGCCACGAAAGAAACCAGCCAGGTGGAACTTATCAGAATCTCTGCCGAGGTTTTTCAGAAAATCATGGATGAGGTTCCCAGTGTTCGGCAAAAAGTGGCCCAAAAAGCGGCGGAACGGAAACGGCTCACAGAGGAACGCAGCAAGGCTCCCGTATGGGAAGAAAGCAACCAGGTCTTGCTTTCGGAACGGGCCGACAAGCTAGGGCTGATTCAGGGGCAACGCTTGATGATGATCGACCTCGATCGCTGCACCCGTTGCGACGAATGCGTCCGTGCTTGCGTCCATACCCATGACGACGGCTATAGTCGGCTGTTTCTCGACGGCCCGCGTTTCGACAAGTACCTGATCCCCACCACTTGTCGCTCTTGTCTCGATCCCGTGTGCATGATCGGCTGTCCGGTCGGGTCGATCCACCGCGGCAATAATGGCCAAATGGTGATCGAGGACTGGTGCATTGGTTGCGGATTGTGCGCCAAGAACTGCCCGTACGGTTCGATCCAAATGCACGACATCGGCATCATCCCCGATGCGGCACGCGGCTGGCGCTGGATGCCCTCCGAACTTGTCAACGACGTGAAATGGTTCAGACCGCGCTTCAACGATTCCCGCTGGCTGGTCGGCCAGACCCCTTTCGACTACGATGCCGAATTCCGCGAGGTGTTGCAACCGCTCGCCAAACGCAGCGGCAAAAGTGTTTCCGATTTCGAGAACAAACCGTTTTATTTCCGCTACCGCTTTCAGGTACCGGGTGATTTGATGGCACCTGGCAGTCAGTTCAAGATGGAAGTGGCGTCGGCCAGGGCCGATGATCTGGTTATCTGGATCAATGGCGTTCAGGTCGAAGGAGAAAAGGCCAAAAAAGAGAAGCGGGAATTTTGGCTGCCGAAATCGCCCCAGCAGCAGGACAGGGCGCCCGCGGAAAAACGACCGCAAAAGCCAACCAAGGTCCAGCCATTGTGGAAACAGGGGGCCAAAGGGACGACGCCCAAACCGGCGACCCCGAAAAAGAAACCGGCCTCTGATACGATCCCCCTTCGCACTGGCTGGAACGTGATCGCAGTCAAGGTGGTGCCCGACTTGCAAAACAGCAAGACTGTTTTGCATCTGCGTCTGGACCCTGTCAACCGCCCGGAAATTCCCTCGGCCTTGTCTGAAGAAATCACCGAGAAACTGGTGAGCGAACGAGCTGTCGTCTGCGATTTATGCAGCAGTTTGCCGGGCAAACGCCCTGCCTGCGTCCATGCCTGCCCGCACGATGCCGCCATCCGTGTTCATGCGCAATTGGAATTTCCGATCCAATGACAGAGCCAACACAGGCGGGCGTTCGCTCCTTTGCAAAGGCTCGGCAGCGTGGCTGCTAATTGTCTGGGTCGTTTTTGTCGTTCGGCGGCTTGATGGACGGACTGTCTTTCCGCTTTTTCTTGTTCTTGTTCTCTTGTTCGCTCTCGATTTCTTTGAGTCGTTGTTTTTGCAGATCGGAAAGCAACGCAATCATTTCTTCGCGTTCGGCCGTCTTGAGCTCCTCGATTTGACGTTCGAGTTCCTTGATTTTGTCATAATATTTTTTTTGCACGGCATAGATGGATTGCCGTTGTTTGTCGGTGATGCCGAGTTTGCTCCAGCCGGCGGGCAATCGCCCCTTGAACGCTTTCTTTTTCTCTTGACCGGAGAGGCCGCCGACGAAGAGCAGGCTGACCGCGAGCAGTCCAGCCAGAAAACGTGATCGAGACATGATTTTTCCTCGCTTTGCGGTTTCAGAACGTCGAAGGTTGAAAATCAGAAAAAGATTTTGAGTTACGAAGGGCGCACTGGCAAGAAAAAATTGTTCATTTTGGCGGCAAAATCGTTGAGCCGAGATCAACCGCGGCCGCCCCACATTTCATCCTCGGCGAAGGGATGGATCGGACCTTTGG
This sequence comes from Gemmatales bacterium, assembly GCA_026004675.1. Taxonomy (GTDB): domain Bacteria; phylum Planctomycetota; class Planctomycetia; order Gemmatales; family Gemmataceae; genus BPJP01. The sequence continues at coordinate 353,645 of BPJP01000005.1, read as the reverse complement.
CTTTCGGCTTGGGACGTGCTTTGAGAATGGCATCGGCCAGCATCACGTCTTCTTTGGTCGTGATCTTGATATTCGTCGTCGAGCCGGGGACGACGTGAACTTCGTGGCCGGCGGCTGCGACGAGTTGGGCATCGTCAGTGATTTCGTCGCCAAACTCCTGGCGGCGGGCGTAGGCGTCGATCAGCCACTCTCGGCGAAACACTTGGGGAGTCTGGGCCAGCCAAACATTGCGACGCGACGGCGTGTCGAGAACGCGATCGTTCTCGACGTATTTCAACGTATCGGTAACCGGCACCGCCAGGATGGCGGCGCCGCTTTTTGCCGCTTGCGAGAAAACGGCGTTGATGAGTTCAGTCGTCAAGCACGGTCGGACGGCGTCATGGACGGCGACAAAGTCGGCCTGGTCAGTGATTTGGGCCAACGCGTTCGCCACGGACTCGAAGCGTTCGGCGCCGCCGTCGGCCAGCGTGACGTTCATGAACGCCATATTGGCGCCATAACGTCGTTTCACCATTTCTTGGTCTTCTTTGGCGACGACGAGAACGCATTGCACGACATCATCGCGGATAACGAAAAGTTCGGCGGTCCGCAGCCAAACGGCCCGGCCATCAAGGTTCGCGAAAGGCTTTTTTTCCTTGTCCTTGAAGCGGGACGATTTTCCCGCTGCCGGCAAAACCACTGCGAACTTCGCCATGATTCACCTCCGCTCGATGGGATACCGTCATTGTAGTCTCTGCAGGCCGTAGCGAGAATGAAGGAATCCGCGGGCTTCGCCTATGGTGACAGACAACCGCCTTCATCGCGAAAGTTCCGGTCCGACCTTGCATTGATGCAACCGATGGCGCAGACTGGGGCAGCGTCGTCGAAGGTCAGGTCGACGCAGCCAAAAGTCGGGAGACCAGACTTTTGCTTTCGCCCAGGTTCTTTTTATTCCTTCGGAGCCGATGACACGATGGCGGCTGGAATGCAGGCAAGAACCGACTCGATCTGGCGACGTCATTCCTGTTAACCATAGTGCCATGGGACTAAGGTGCTTTGCTGATTCGCCAACGCTGGACATGAGACGATACCTCGCAAGTGTGATTCTCGTTGGCTGGGGGACGGCTTCGGTCGCTGGACCGATTGACGTCGATCCCGAGGATCTTCAGCCTGGGCTGGTCGCCGAGTATCGCTCGCTTGTTGATGGCGAGGCCAGATTGGCACGCATCGACAAAAAACCCGCCTTTTATTTGGGTCGATCCAGCCCGCATCCGCGCTTGCCAGCCGGTCCCTTTGAAGTGGCCTGGAGCGGCATGATTTTTCTCAAGGAAGAGACGTCTTATTCTTTCGCTGCCTATGTCTGTGGCGAGGTCACTGTCGCTATTGACGGCGAAATCGCCCTGCGAGGCAAAGGCTCTGACGATAACAGCTATCTTCTTTCGGACCACGTTTTCAAGCGTTCTTTCGGTTTGTACCGCATCGAGGTCACGTATCGTTCCTTGCCGAATACGCCGGCGCGGTTGCAATTGTGGTGGGAGGGGGAGAATTTCTCTCGTGAGCCATTGCCTGCGTGGCAATTGTTTCATCTGGTCAAAAAACTGCCTGCGAGCGTTCTCGAGCAACAGCAAGTTGACCGTGGTCGAGAATTGGCCGCCGATTCGGGCTGTGCCCGCTGCCATCGAAGTGCCTTTCCTGGCATAGAAGAGCCTCCGCCTGGACCAAGTCTGACGCATCTTGGCCGTCGCGTGTCGCGAGCCTGGCTGATGCACTGGCTGGCCGAGCCAACAAAGATTCATGAGCAGACCCGGATGCCGGCCCTGTTCACAAATGACAGAAACGGTTTTGTGGAACGTTGGCTCATCACCGATTACCTGCTTGGCGGGGAAATCCGGTCGACAACACAAAAGCTCAAGGGAGACCATCGGTCCGGTCGGTTGACGTTTCTCAAAGTGGGCTGCATCGCTTGCCATGCTTCACCAGAAAAAGACAAAGTACGAAAGCCCGGGCAGATCGTATTTGCCGGCCTCAAAGACCGCTTCGACACCAGCACGCTGGCGGAATTCTTGACCAATCCGCACAGCCGATACCCCGATGGCCGAATGCCGGCTTTGCCGTTGTCGAAACAAGAGGCAATCGACGTCGCGGAGTATTTATTGCTGTGGTCGAAAGCATCCGTTGGCGACAAGATCGACGGCGCACCTCCCACAGCCAGAGAACGCAACGAGATGCTAAGTCGCTTGCGCGTTCGCCGAGCCAGCGATCTGGGCGCCGCCCTCGTTCGTGACAAAGGATGCACCCAATGTCATCCTGGACTCGATCGCCTGAAGCCTCGCAATGTGGCTATCCGAAACGCCGACGCCGGCTGCCTCGATGACGACAGCCTGCCGCGTTTTCATCTGTCGCCGAAGGAGAAACAGTCGCTGAAACGGTTTCTGGCAATCGCCCGGCGTGAATCCCATCCGTCGCCATTTTTCGCCCGGCAAAAGCTGGTCGATCGCTTCGGCTGCTTGCGTTGTCATCAGCGCGATTCGGAAACGCCGCCACCTTTGGAACAAGCAGGCAGTACGGTTGCTGGCGCCTTTTTGCAGTACGTCCCGTTTCAGCGAACGCCGAAGCTGACCGACGCACATCAAAAGTACGAATTGGCCTATCTGCGGCGGGCGATCCGAGAAGGGGTCGAGGGGTTGCGGCCAGCGCGCTATTCTTACCGGATGCCCCGGTTCGGCCAGCACGCCGATGCCGTCGTGCAGGCTCTCGCGGAAGCGGACGGCGAACTGCCCACCGGACCTCTCCCCAAGCCGCGCGGCAAGATCGATCCGACGCTTGGTACGCAGGTCGGCCCCAACCTCGCCGGCTTTCAGGGCTATTCCTGCGTTTCCTGCCATGTTTGGAAAGGTCAGATGCTATCCAGTCCCGACCCCGGCGCAGTAGGCACGGACCTGACCAAAGTAAAAGGCAGAATCCGTCGCGATTGGTTCGAGCGCTTCCTGGAAAACCCCAGGCGGTTTCATCCTGGCACGCCCATGCCCGCCGTCTTTATCAAAGGCAAGAAAGCAACGCTCACCTCGATTCTCGACGGCGATCCAAACCGACAGAAAGAAGCCCTTTGGGCGTTTTTGCAACTTGGTTCCTCGGCCCCCAGCCCGAAACCTCTCCCTCCTCTGCCCGTGCCGCTTTCCGGGTCAGAGCCGATTGTGGCCCAGATTCCCATCCGCCAGTCCGACGGCACCTACATCGAAAGCATCAGTATTCTTTATCCGTCGCACGACTTGCTCGTCTACGATCTTGCCGCCGGTGGCTTGCAGCAGGTCTATATCGGTGCTCAGATTGGCCGGGAAGTCCAAGGACGCTTGCGCCGCTTTCTTATCGTCGGCCGACCGGTCGGCACCGGCTTTCTGCATCGACCGGTTCTGCAGTTGCGAACGGCTACCAAAACGGAACGAATCAAAGAGTTGCACCTGCACTATTATGATCGGTTGCCAGACGGCGTCCGCATTCGCCACCGTGTGCTCTTTGAATCAGGCGCGATCGACATCGCGGAGACGCTTCGCCTTTCTAAACGCGAACTCGTTCGCGAATACCAGAGCAACGGCATTCCCAAAGATTGCCGACTGCTTGTGAGCACCGCGACCCCCTGCCCGACCGACTTCAAGGTTGCCGTTGGGCGTGCCGAAGTTGAAAGAGAGAAGAGCGTTCTCTCCGCATCGCTTCAAGCGAATGAAAAGAACCAAGCTGAATGGGTGCTGCGCTATTCGCTGCCCGAAGCGGAAAAAACCGCCGCCTGTTCACGTCAGGGCATTGCCGATCACCGATCCCAAAGAAGGGTCGCTGGAGCGTCCCGGCTACCGGGCCATCGCCTATCCGCGTCCGAAAACGGCGGCGGGCGACGATCTCATCATGCCCTCTGCTCTGGCCATTGATCCACGAACCGGCAGGGTTTTCATCGCGTCGATGAAAATGGGTGAAATCTTCGTCCTCGATGATCCCACCGGCGATGGCAAGAAGGCCCGCTTTCTCAACTACGCCAACGGCCTCTTTCAAATCCCCTACGCCATGCTCGCCGAAAAAGACGCCTTGTACGTGCTCCATCGACGCAATCTGACCAGAATCACCGATACCGACAATGACGGTAAAGCTGATCGGTTCGAGCGCGTTCTTCATCTCCAGCACGGCATCGCGGAAACGTACGACTACGCCTATGGACTTGTTCGTGACAAACAAGGACGATTCGTTTTCTCTTATGCACCGCATGCCAATCACCACCTTCCCGGATCGGGCGCCGCGTTGCGCTTGGAATCGAAGGACCAGCCACGCGAAATCGCCTTCGGCTTCCGCAATCCTCTCGGCTGGACGGTCGGCAATGATGGCGAAATCTTTTTCACCGACAACCAGGGAGAATGGGTGGCGACCAACAAACTGTGCCACTTGCAGGAAGGGAAGTTTTACGGCTATCCCAACCCGGCACAAAAGCAGCACGCCTTGAAACCATTCGCCAAAACTTCTTTGTGGATTCCCTACGACTGGGCACGGTCGATCAACGGCGTGACGTTCAACAACACCGGTGGCAAGTTCGGTCCGTTCGAGGGCCAGTTCTTCCTCGCGGAGTTGATGTTCGGGGGGGCCATCATCCGCGCCCAACTCGAGAAAATCAACGGCCAGTATCAAGGAGCCTGCTTCCCCTTCTGGGGCAAAGGACTCTTGGGCCCCGTGGTGCTGGCATTCGATCCCCAAGGGCGGTTGTTCGTCGGCAGCATTACCGAACCAGGCTGGATGGCCCAACCCGATCGGGGCGCGCTTTATCGTATCGACTTCACCGGCAAGGTTCCTTTTGAGATGAAATCGATCCATGTACGTCCCAGCGGTTTTCGCATTGTTTTCACCAAAGCCGTCGATCGGAAGACGGCCAGCGCGGTGGCATCGTTTCAGATCCGGCATCACCGCTACGAATACACGGGCGCCTATGGCTCGCCCGAACTGGATCGGAGCACGCTGGCGATCAAGAGCGTCCGCATCGACAGGGATGGTTGCAGTGTCGATCTCGTGACGGCTCCCCTTCTCAAAGACCGCGTTTATATGATTACAGCGGGCGGAGTTCTTTCTGTCGAGGGGGAACAGTTGGTTCATTCCACCGGCGCCTACACGCTGAATGAAATTCCCAAGGAATAGACCATCCCTCCGCTTTGTTGTTGCCTCTCAGGAAGGAAATGGTGATCGATGAGTTGGGTTTATCTCGCTTTGGCGGGAGTGTTTGAAATCGGCTTTGCGACTTGTTTGAAAATGTCGGAAGGATTTACCCGCATCTGGCCATCGTTGGGCTTTCTGGTCTCTTCCCTCATCAGTCTAGGGCTGCTCAGCCTGGCGATGAGGACCATCCCTTTGGGCACCGCCTATGCCGTATGGACCGGCATCGGTGCCTTCGGCACGGCCATCGTCGGCATCGTCTATTTCGGCGATCCGATGAACACACCTCGACTGGTGCTGCTGTTTTTGCTGATAAGCTCGGTCGTGGGACTGAAATTCGTGTCAACCCACTGATCGCAACCGACATTCGGAGCGTCGCTCGGGTTCATTGAGTGCGCCGAAAGGAGCGTGCTATACCCCGAGGGGGATTCTTTCCCATTTTGCTCAGATTTCCCAGTCCTCCGTCAACCAACGGTGATTCCAACGAGCGTCGCGGTGTCAGCGCGACGAGCGGACCGTCACCAAACGGTGATTTCTTGGGCGGCAGGCTCAGAGCGAAGCGAAGGGCGTGTCCAGGCACCGTCAACTAACGGGTTTTGGATCCTGGAACTCCCTCCCCGTCCGCACAGGGTCAGGATGATTTCCATAGAATGAGCAAGAGGCCAGGCTGAGCGGGGGGTCAAGCGATCATGATCGGAACACGCACGCGAGCCGTCGTTGCTGGATTGAATGGTGCCGTCGCGTCGGCACATCCTTTAGCAAGCCAGGCTGGAATGAGCATGTTGCAAGACGGCGGCAACGCAGTCGACGCCATCGTCGCTATGGCGGCGGCATTGAACGTTGTCGAGCCTTACATGAGCGGTGTCGGCGGTGTCGGTTTCCTCATGTTCCATTCAGCGGGCGCGGGAACAAGAGTTCTGAACTTCAGTGGCAACACTCCGGCAGCCGCCACCCCTGAGAAATTCGATGCCGTTTCCCAGACGCAGGGTCCCAAATCCTGTCTGATTCCAGGGAATGTTGCCGGCTGGTTGCTTGCTCTTCGCGAAGTGGGAACCAAAAAGCCGCCGGAGGTCTTTGCCCCTGCCGTCCGCCTGGCCGAAGAGGGGTTTCCCCTGCATCCGTTTAATGCTCGAATCATTGCGGAAGCGGTGGACCAACTTAATGAACCGGGCCGAGCCATTTTTGCCAACGTCGAGCCGCGAATTGGCGCCATCCTGCGGCAACCGCATCTGGCCCGAACCCTGTCGGCCATTGCCGACAACGGGGCAGATTTCTTCTATCGCGGTCCGTTAGGCCAGAAAATTGCTGATTACCTGCAAGCCAACGGAGGTTTTTTGTCTCGCGATGATCTCGCCAACTATCAACCCGAATGGCAAGAACCGGTCTCGGTTCGTTATCGTGGTTTCGAGGTCAAAACGTGTCCGCCGAATTGCGAAGGGTTTCAGATTCTGCAAACGCTCAAGCTGCTGGAAGACAGGGACCTGAAGTCGCTTGGCCACAATTCCGCTGATTACATTCATCTCCTCAGTGAAGCGATCAAGCTGGCGACGGCCGATCGCATCCAGTGGTGTGGCGATCCGAAGTTTTATGACATCCCCATCGATCGATTGCTTAGCGATGAGTACATTTCGAGACGTCGGCGGCTGATCAACGTGGAAAGAGCATCACGAAGTGAGGGCGAACGCTGGCGCGGTCCCCGTACTGAAGGTGTGATTGTGCCTGGCCAGATCGAAGGCATGACTACCCATCTGGCAGCTGTGGATGCCGCGGGCAACGTTGCCAGCATCACCCAGTCTCTGGGTGCCGCATTTGGTTCGGGCGTCTTCATTCCAGAAACCGGCATCGCCATGAACAATTTCATCAAGTGGACTGAAATCGACCCGGCGTGCCCGACGCCGAATCGGCTTCATCCGGGACGGCGCTGGTCATGTTGCATGGCGCCTGTTCAGGTTTTTGGCCCCGACGGTCGGTTCTGGTTCTCGATTTCCACGCCGGGCAGCTACGGTATTCTGCAAACCACCGCCCAGATGGTGCTCAATATCATCGAATTCGGCGCCGACGTGCAACTGGCCATCGATGTGCCCCGCTTTCGCGTCTATGAAGAGACACTCATGCAGATCGAGAATCGTGTTGATGTCTCGGTCCGGGAGGAATTGATTCGCCGCGGACATCGCCTGGAATTGATCGGTGACTATTCGATATTGGTTGGGGGAGGGCATGCGGTAATGATCGATCCGATCTCCGGCGCCCGGCTGGCCGGCGCCGATCCTCGTCGTGACGGCTACGCCTTGGCTTATTGAGTTACTCGCCAGCAACCGCAGGCCGTTGTTTGGTCGTGGTGCTCGCCGTGCCGTCCAATACTTCTCGCACTTTACGCAACAAGTCGTCCATGATGAATGGCTTGCGGAGCAATTGCACGTCAGGTCCGTCAAGTCCGAGGTCGGAAACCGATTCGGTGATATAACCCGACATGTAAACTACTTTCAACTCCGGGCGGAGACGTTGCAGTTGCCGGTACATAGCCGGGCCGCTCAACCGCGGCATGACGACATCGGACAGAACGAGATGCACGGGGCCGGTGTGCTCCTTGAGCAACCGAATGGCGTCATAACCATTGCGTGCTTCCAGAACAGAGAACCCGCGTCGCTTGAGGGCTTTGCGGATGTAATCGCGCAAGAGGTCTTCGTCTTCAACGATGAGGATGACTTCGTTGAATTTGGCCTGTAACGATTCGACCTTACGCTGAGGAATCACGTCAGGGGATTCATCGACGCGAGGGAGAAAGATTTCGAAGAGGGAGCCCTGGCCAGGGATGCTGGCGACCTGAATGTGGCCTCGGTTTTGTTTGACGATGGCATAGATGGTGGCCAGACCGAGCCCGGTCCCCTTTTCGGCGTCCTTGGTCGTGAAAAACGGTTCGAAGATATGGGCCAAAGTCTCGGCGTCCATGCCACAGCCGGTGTCGTGAAAGACGAGGCAAACATATTCGCCGGGCGTCAGACCGGGATGCCTGGACGTAAATTCTTCGTCCAGCTCGGTATTTTCCGTGGTGATCGTCAGTTTGCCTCCTTTTGGCATGGCGTCGCGGGCGTTGACAGCGAGATTGAGAATGATTTGTTCCAGCTGGGCAGGATCGATTTTGACCCGGCCCACAGCAGGATTCCATTCGGTGATCAATTCGATGTGCTCGCCGATCAATCGGCGCAGCATTTTATCCATGTTGGCGACGACGGCGTTGAGGTCGACGACGCGTGGTTCGACAATCTGTTTTCTGCTGAGGCTGAGAAGTTGCCGGGTCAAAGAAATGGCCCGTTCTTCCGCTTTTTTCATGTCGCGGATCAAGTCCACAGTAGGATCGTCCGCCGGCAAAGTGGCGAGCAACAAGTCGCTGTAGCCGGAAATGACGGTGAGCAGGTTGTTGAAATCGTGGGCGACGCCGCCGGCAAGCCGACCGATGGCTTCCATTTTCTGGGCGTGGAGAAACTCGCGGCGCAAGCGCTTGTGCTCGGTGACATCGGCAATGATCGCCATGATGCCGATGATCGCGCCGCTCTCATCGCGCAAGGGAGTCGTCCACAAATTGACATCGATCAACGAACCATCGCGACGAAGCCGCATAACTTCCATCGCTGAGTAATTTTTCCCCTGCCGCACTTCGGAGAGCATCGTTTCAAATTCATCGCGTTTGTCATCAGGAATGGTGGGCAGCCTTTTGCCAACGACTTCCTGCGCCGTCCAGCCGAAAATGCGTTCCGAAGCCGGATTCCACATCAAGACCCTTCCCTCGCAATCGATGATGTTGATTGCGAGGGGGGAGCATTGCACGACTGCTTGGAGCGTCTGATTGGCCGACCAGAGTTTTTCCTCGGCCAGCTTGCGCTGGGTGATATCCGTGAACATGGCAAGAGCGCCATGAAACTTGCCTTCGGCGTTGAGCAGGGGATTGCTGGAAACAATGGCCCAGAGTGTGGAACCGTCTTTGCGCCGATAGCGAAAGTCGAATTGCTCTGCCAGACCTCGCCGTCGGCGTTCGAGCAGTTCTTGAATGTGCGGTCTGTCCGATTCATGGACGAAGTCCATGGGGGAGCGTCCCAGCAATTCGTCGGCAGCATAGCCGAGCATGCTGCACATCCGCTGGTTGACGAAGCTGATTTTCAGATCGGCGTCGAGAATCCAAATGCCTTCGTTGGCCGCATTGAGAATGATCTCGTAGCGTGCCTTGATCTCGTTGAGCGTGGGATCAGGGTTGGCGTGCTCCGGTTGGCTATGACTGAGGGGGGACATAGTCCGGTTGCGGTTTGGTACTTAATCGTTTTTTGACAAGTGCATTGTCAACGACGCAGGCGTAATGACGCCTTCGCATGCACTTGCTACTGTCTATTCTCCACGCAGTAACGCGAGTGACAAGGAAAAATTAGTATTGTCTGACAATTTTATGCTCGACCCTGGCGATTGCGCGACTTGAGATATGCAAGTGCGGCTCGAGCGGCAAAATAGCCGCACATGCCGTGTACTCCCGGACCTGGTGGCGTCGACGAGGAGCAAAGAAAGATGCCGTGCGCCGGGGTGGCGTAGGGGGTCCGTCGCCAGGTCGGTCTGGTGAATAGTTGCCATAAATCAACGATCCCGCCGGTGATATCGCCACCTATATAATTGGCGTTACGCCTTGCGAAATCTGCGGGGGCCATCACCGACCGTGCTAAAATGCAGTCGCGGAAGCCCGGTGCGAATCTTTCCACTTGTGCTTCGATCCGTTCGGTCATGTCGACCGTCGAACCATGAGGAACGTGACAGTACGCCCAGCCGGTGTGTTTTCCTTCCGGTGCTCGGCTGGGATCGAACAAGCTTTGCTGCGCCACAAGGATGTAGGGTCTTTCTGGATGTTGCCCGTGCCAAATGATACGTTCTGCGTAGGCGATCTCGTCAAAAGTCCCGCCCACATGAACGGTGCCTGCCATTCGGCATTCCGGAGCTTTCCACGGGATCGGTTCCGAGAGGGCCCAGTCTAATTTGAACACGCCCGGCCCATGGCGAAATGCCTGCAACCGCTGGCGAAATTTTACCGGCAATCTTTCGCCACAGATGCTGGCCATCGATCGAGGAATGGTATCGAAAAGAACAACCCTGGCAGGGGGTAGTTCCGCGAGGCTCGTAACCCGCTTGCCGGTGACAATTTCGCTGCCCAAGGTGCGCAATTTCGCGGCCAGAGCATCGGCAATGCTTTGCGATCCTCTTTTAGGCAAGGGCCAGCCGACGGCATGGCCAGCTATCGCCAGCATCAACCCAACGGCCGAACTGACGGTTTGCTCCAAAGGAAGAATCGCGTGTCCCGCCAACCCGGCAAAAAGCCCGCGGGCTCGTTCTTGGCAAAACCAGCTTTTCACTAGTCCACGTGCGGAACGGATCGCCTGTCGTCCGAAGCGGAGCATGAGAAAGGGATGCCGCGGCCAACGCAGCGGTCCCAGCGCGTCGGCAAACAAGTCCGCTGACCGTTCGACCAAAGGCGCCAACAGGCGGCGATAGGCTTCGCCGTCAACGCCCAAAGTCGCTGAGGTTTCGCCGATGTCCCGTTTCAACACGGCAGCAGTGCCGTCATCGAACGGATGCGCCAAGGGAAACTCTGGTTGAACCCATTCCAGTCCGTGTTTCTCCAACGAAAGTTGCTGAAAAAACGGAGACGCAGCGGCTAGAGGATGGATCGCCGAACACAGATCGTGGCGAAAGCCCGGCAAGGTCAGCTCGGCAGTCCGTGTGCCGCCACCGATCGTTGGCTCCGCTTCCACGACTAAAACTGAACAACCTTCGCGCGCAAGGGCGATGGCCGCCGACAATCCGTTCGGACCTGAGCCGATGACGATCGCGTCGTATTGTGAGGCCGAATTCATTCGCCTCTGAAAAAGAAAACAAGATGACCTACCAACTCGACAGCAGCCAGTCGCACCAGACTTTATTGTATGAGGCGGTTGCTGGCGGTGAGGCTTTATAGCTGCGGCGCGATCGAGTCAGCAGGCCATCGCGAATCTGTAACGGATTATTTCAAGTTGGCCTTCAGCCATTGTTCCACTTCTTGAGGACGAAATCCTCCCGGTCCGGGTCCCCCCTGGTAGGCGATGCGACCATCGACGCCGACGATATAAAGCCGATCCGGCCAGGCGCCATAGGCGGCGTTGACTTTGTTGTCTTCTTTGTCAACCACCGTGGGGATCGTCAGCTTGAGCGTGGCCACGCATTTCTTGCCGGTTTCGAGTCGTTCTTTAACGGTTTCGGTTTGGTTGATCGTCTGCAAGACCTGTTTGCCATCTTCAATGGTGAACAGCTTGGAGCCAGGATGGGCTTCACGGATGTAGACAAGCAGGAAGGCAGCACGGTCTTTGTAAGTGTTGTACAGCCGCTCCAGGTAGCCAGACTGGCTACGGAAGGGAGGTCAGGTGTAGCTGCCGAAGATCAGGACAACGGGTTTTTTTCCCTTGAAGCTGGACAAGCGGACTTCGTTTTTGCCGCTCAGGTCTGGCAGGGAGAAATCGGGAGCGGGATCCCCGACTTTAAGCCTGGTTTGTTTGCGTTCGCCGCGTGCAGGTGGCGTGTTGACCTCTCCTTTTTTGCCGCCGGCTTTCCCTTTGCCGAGGAATCGCTCCAACTTATCCGCGACAGCGGCTACTTCGCTCTTGCTCAGTTTGCCATCCCCATCACGATCGATCCGAGGAAACACCCTCGCCATAGTGGAGGGAATCTCGTTCTTGCTCAAATAGCCGTCTTTGTTTTTGTCATGTTCTCGAAAAAGCCTGTCGACGAAACCAGAGCGGTCCTGCTGCGAGAATGCGCCCGGAACGCCGATCGCGCCGCTGGCAAAGACGGCGGCGCCCAACATCAACATCACGTGTCGCATCATGGCTAATCCTCCGAAGTCGAGATGTGGCATTCGAACCAGGGGTCTCCGATGGCCGGGTCAGGGCGACAGTCGGCGATATCCCGGCTATTTTCGAGCTTCTATGGTAACACCGATTGGCTGGGAGGGTTTCGAAAAAATCTGTACGAAATTCCGCGCTGTCACCCACTAATAAGGAAAAGAGAAACTCGGCTCGAGTTGGAGTAGAACCGTGCGTTTGACGTTGCGAACCTTGCTGGCGTATCTTGACGACACCCTCGACCCAAAACAAACGCATCTTTTGGGACAAAAAGTGGCTAACAGCCAGCCCGCCCAGGAGTTGATCGACCGGATTCGCAAGGTCTTGAAGCGTGGCGACGAGTCCGTGACGAGCAAGCTCGATGCTAACACCATCGCGGAATACATCGACAGTGTTTTGCCACCGGAAAAGCTGGCCGAGGTCGAAAGAATCTGCCTGGAATCCGACGCCGCCCTGGCGGAAGTCGCCGCCTGCCATCAGATTCTGTCCGTCATTTTAAGCGAGCCGATTTTGGTGCCTCCGATGGCTAAACGGCGAATGTATTCCTTGATTCGAGGGCGAGAAGCTATTCACTCGCGCAAAGCGCCTCGACAACCCACCGCCGACATAAGTGATAACGAGTTCGAGTTGGCAACCGAAGGTGAAGACGCGTTGTTGCTCAGCCTGCCGGTCTTATGGCGAAAGGGGAATCTGGCGCAACGGATTCTGTTCTTCGCTGGAATCGTTCTGCTCATGGTGGCGCTGGGTTTTGCTATTTGGTTCGCCCTGCCGCCGCAAGAACCGCTGGTCGCTGTCTCGCCCAGTCCCGCCCCTGACACCGAAGTCAAGGGAAAAACGCCGGTGCCAGCCAAAACCGTAGAGAAAACGAAAGCCGAACCCCAACCGGAACAAAAAACAGCTTCCAAAACAGAAGCCAAGACCGAGCCAAAGGACAAACCAAAGAAAAAGGTCGAGCCTCTGCCCAAGCCCAAACCCAAGCCCAAGCCAGCGCCAAAACCCGATGCCCGCGTGAAACTGGGCGTTTATCTGCAAGGCAAACCGGACGAGCCGAGTGTGCTGCTAACCAATGCCAATGGGGATTGGAAAATCGTACGCGAAAACGAAGCGATATCCAGCGGCAGTCGGCTTCTCAGTTTGCCGGGTTTCCGTAGTTCTGTTCGCTTGCAGTCGGGCGTCCGGCTGGTCTTATGGGGCGTGCCACCCGAAGGGTATTATTTTCACTTCGCGTTGGAGAGCGAAGTTATCCTGCACTCCAATGACCAATTCGATCTCGACCTCACCTTGAAGCGGGGTCGGATTGCCGTCGTCCGCGAAAAGGTGGATGCGCCCGCTCGCATTCGCGTCCGATTTCACAAGGAAATCCTCGACCTTTCGCTGCTGGAACCCGGAACCGAGGTGGCGATCGAATTGATCGGCTACTACGCACCGGGGATTCCGTTCAGCAAGCAGCCCGGTGGGGAAGGCCCGGCAGCAGTGGCCGGCCTTTTTGTTCGCAAGGGCCAGGCGCATTTGACTATCCGGTACGATACCTACCTGATGAGCGAGCCGCCTGGCAAAAACGCTTATATTTGGGATAATTTCGGTCCCATCCAAGCTCCGAAGTTTCTCGAAGAAAACCAAAGGCCTAAATGGACCGGTCCCACTTTGCCTCCGCTGCCTAAAGATATGAAATCCGCCTTGGCGGACCTCGCACGCCAGTTTCGAGACAGCAACAGCGTCAACGAGGTTCTTCAACTCGCCATCCGAAGCCCGAATATGATTACCCGCCAACTGGCGGTCGCTTCCTTTGGTGCCATCAACGACATTTCTTCACTGATCGATGCACTAGGAAACGAACGTTTTCCCGACGTGCGCGTCGCCGCCATCTTTACGCTACGCCACTGGATCGCCCTGGACTCGGCGAATGACTTGATTGTTTACAAGAAACTGCAACGCTTTGGCGACGCCACCGCCGAGGTCATCATGTCGTTGTTGCATGACTTTTCTCCCCAGCAGGCGTCTGATCCGCAGACCTATGAAGTGCTGATCGAATATCTGCGCCACGAGAGGCTGCACGTCCGCGAATTAGCGTATTTTCATCTGAGACGCCTGGCACCGGCTGGAGCCAATATCAAATACGATCCGGCAGGCGATTTCGATGAGCGCAACCGAGGCTATCAGGCGTGGAAACAACTGATTCCTACTGGTAAACTTCCGCCGCCTCCTCCCAAACCCAAATAGATAGCTGTTGGGCTTCTTCGACGGCGGTCGCTTGCCAACGGACTGGCATCGCACCCGAAAAGCGTCAGTCGTCCTGTTTGTTGGCGGGTTGCAAGCTGCGAAGGTAGGCATACAAATCCGCCAATTCCTGATCCGTCAGCTTGTCCAGCAGGCCGGAAGGCATCAAGGAAACGTCACTATAGCCGCGGCCAATAATGTCCTTGCCCACAATGCGAACGGTCTGGTCCGGACCAGTTTGCAGAATCAGGCTGCCTACAGCTTCATAAATCACCATTCCCTGATAGGTTTTGCCGTCACTTGTTTGAACGGAAACAGCGCGATAACGAGGTGGAATGTCGCGACTAGGCTGCAAGATGGCGGTGAATAAATCCTGACGCGAAAAACGACCTGTTACGCCATGCAGATCAGGCCCCAATGCGCGGGCACCCGAATGGCAAGAAGCACAATTCGCCTTAAGAAAAACCTTTTGCCCCGCGTCGGTGCGACCACGCGTCCAATCGATGTTGGCCAGCCGTTTTTCCAAGTCGCCAGGTCGACACCATCGGCGTTAGTTAATGTCGCCGACAAGTTCGGATAACGTTTGACGAGCCAATCGGACCATGCTTGTTTGTCGCTGCCAAGTTTTTGCCCCGTGGTTTTTTCCAGCAGGCGTCCCAACTTTTCGCGAAGTTTTTCGCCTTCTTTGTTGTCGGGCAATCGCCGCATGCTGCGAACCAGGGCGAGCAACGTCTTTTCATCGCTGGCCAAAGGGAGCTTTTCAAGCGCATCCAGACAGCGACGCACCACCTCGACTTGCGGATACGAAAGACCGAAAAGAAATTTGTCTCGATCGGCTGGCCGCGGACGGCGAGCCAGAACCCGCAGAATAGCCTGATCGACGCCTGCTTCTCCCCACAGACGACGCAATAACGGTTCATACTCCTCGGCGGGCAGCTCGGCAACCAATCCAACCAAGGCATCCGTCCAACGAAAGTCAGCGCTGGACTGCGCCTGCGCCAGGAACCGCCTTGCTGCTGCCCGGCGATCAAAAGCCGGCATCATCGCAAAGATAACATGATCGGCCCGACCAAAATCTTTTTCGGCGAGCATCGCAGCACTTAATTCGTGATCCAATTTCGCCAATTGCCAGCACAATTCGCGCATCCGCAGCGGCCAGTTTCGATCCCGATTTCGATTTCCTGCGGCAAGTTTCTTATCCAACGCCAAGAGCGCTCGCGCCGTCCGTTGCGTAACCAACTTCGAGCGTTCGCCTTTCAGCCGCGCTAACACGATCAAATAGTGAATGTCTTCTACAGGATCGGACTCGTCCGAAAACCGCTCGCTGATTTTGTTCAAAGCGACGGAGCTGTTCGGCTGAAGGAGGGCCAAGACTCTGCTGATTTCCCGGTCCAAATCGGGTTTTCCGCTTGGAAACGACTCCAAGAGCGGCTTCCAGAGAAAAGAGCATTTCGCTGCCTTTGCCGGCATCCGCGGCGAATAACCTTCCCAAGTCGTACCTTTTCGCGAACGCTCCATCAGACCGCCCAAGGAAAGCTGCAATTCACGGACGGCGGCCAGCCGATCCGATTCATCCAGCGAGGTGTCGGCGAGGATTTGAACCAGTTTTCGCGTATCGTTTCCGTCAGGCAGCGCCAACCCAATGGTCAAATACTGCCGGGTCGTTTTCGCCTCCTTGACAAGCAACTCCTGTTTGTCCGCAGGCAGATGGGAAATC
The DNA here is from genome assembly GCA_026004675.1 of Gemmatales bacterium. Lineage (GTDB taxonomy): Bacteria > Planctomycetota > Planctomycetia > Gemmatales > Gemmataceae > BPJP01. The sequence goes on along the minus strand of BPJP01000005.1, from coordinate 337,646 downwards.
AGTGCCGCACAATTTTGCCGCAGATAACGATCCGCCGTATCCCAGTTCGCGCGAATGGCATCGATGATTTCGGCGGGGCGATAGTTCCGTTGATGGCGACGCAACAAGCACAGGGCGCGACGGCGTCGAAAGGAGTCCTCGCTGGAAGCGTCATTCAACAGGACCGGCTTCCGTTTTTCGTACCAGTCCAAACTGAGGTCCGGCATCGGCGGAATCGGCGTCGATTCAGGCAGATCGGCGAACCCTTTTCGATGGCGAATCCGATAAACCGCACCGCGCGTTCCCCTACCACCGATGCTGACATACAGGTCGCCCGTTTTTGGGTGCACCGCCAGGTCGGTGGGCGCAAACCCATTTTCGCCTACAGAACGCAAAAAAATTTCCTTTTGAGCATGATAGCTGGAACCTTCTCTTTCCAGACGGATAAAGTACAGGATGCCGAAGGTCCAATCGGCCAGGAACAGACCTCCCTGATAACGTTCGGGAAATTGCCGATGGCGGTAACAGACGACGCCGGTCGGTGAGCCTCGCCCGAGATATGCCAGAGGCGCGACAACGTCGAGGAAATAAGGCGGCATGCGCCACGTTTCTGCACGCTGGGGCGACTGCCAGCCGTAATGCCCCCCGTCCATCACATGATAAAACCGCGTAAACTCATACCAGGGAAGCGACACGCAGCGTTCGTTGTCTGAATCGTAGGTAAAAAGTTCACCGTCGGCATTGAAGTCCATATCGTATGGGTTGCGAAACCCGTCCGCGACGACCTCGCACGACTTCAAATCGGGTGAAAAGCGAAGCACGCAACCGGCCACTGGATTCTTGACCGGCGAAGTGGGTGCATCGGCAAACGACGAATCAATCCCGGCGCTGTTGCCGCACAAAACATAAAGCCAGCCGTCCGGTCCTCTGCGAATCGCATGGGCGCCGTGTTCGCTTCCGGTTTTCATTCGGCGGATCAGTTGCGCGGGACCGTCGGCGATGCCGTCACCATTTTTGTCGAAGAAACGGCGTAAACCACCGTCGCCAGTAAAGTAAAGTGCATCCTTTTCCCAAAGCATTCCCATGGCGCCGTCTTTAGGAGCGTCGGCAAACTCGATGGCCCGATCGGCTCGCCCATCGTCGTTCTCGTCTATGAGGATGCGAATGTAGCCTCGGCCTGAAACAACCACCCGCCCCTTTGGATCGAGCGTTAACGAATAGATGTCGTTGGCCAGCTTGCTGTCGGCGAATTCGACTACTTCAAAGCCATCGGGGACTTGCAAGCCATGTTGGACGCTACCCGTCGGTGAGGCAGCACAGACGAAGTTGGCTATAGCAAACAACCCCAACAAACCACGGCAAATCATCTCGCCTTCTTCCCTCGTGTTCGTGAAACAAATCAGAAGGTGGTGAAATAATAGACGCCACCGGCAATCAAACTGGCAAGCACCAAAACAAAAAGCCCGATTCGTATAAGGCGTCGGCGGCGCCAACGCGACGGGCGAGGCCGATTCGGAACGTCAATATCGGCAAAGGGGTCCGCACCGTCTGGCGCCGGCTCGTCGACAAACTCGTGAAAAGGGTTGGCCTCCGGTTCCATCAGGGGAGTCGGCGACAGCACTGCTGCAGCCGATACAGCGGGAATGGGAAACGTTTCCGGAGACAACGCCGGTGCCGTATGCAACGCCTGCCACGATGCCTTCGACGGCGGCAACCCGCCCGTGGCCATCACGTACGTAATGTCGTGCACCAGCTCCGCTGGCGTCTGGTACCGCTCCGCAGGGTCTTTCGCCATGAGCCGGCGGATGATGACACCAATGGCAGTGGGCACTTCCGGCCGCAGGTCCTCGACCCGAGGCGGCGGCTCCGTTCGGTGCATCAACAGCTTCTCTGTCAAATTTTTTCCAGGGAACGGCACTTGACCTGTCAAAAGGTAAAAAAACGTGCATCCCAAACTATACAGGTCCGACCGGATATCCGCTTCGCGAGAATCCCGCGCCTGTTCCGGAGCGATGAAATCCGGCGTTCCCATCACGACGCCTTCCTGCGTCAGCTGCGTGCTCTCGTCCTCTGCCTGCTGAAGACGTGCCAGCCCCATGTCCAGGACTTTGATGACCGAATCCCTTTTCGAGAGCAAGAGATTGGAGGGTTTGATGTCGCGATGAACCAACCCGCGTTCATGGGCGTGCTGAAGCGATAAGGCCGCCTGCCGAATGTAGTCACATGCCTTGTCTATTGGTATCGGGCCTTCCCGCGCCACCAGCTTCCCCAGGTCTTCGCCTTCGACGAATTCCATGGCATAAAAATGAACGCCATTGACCTGGTCCGCATCGAAGGCCGTCACCACGTTGGGATGGGAAAGCTGGGCCATCGCCCGGATTTCACGTCGAAATCGCCGCAACGCATTCGGATGCTGCAACCGTTCTTTGCGGATCATTTTCAATGCGACGATTCGATTCATTGTCTGGTGGCGGGCTTTGAAAACCTTGCCCATGGCTCCTTCCCCAAGCCGTTCCAGAAGGACGTAGGAGCCGAAAACCAGCGACTCCGCCTTGCCTTGCATGATCTGATTCACCTGATAGACAGTCAGCCAACCTCGGCGGAGAAGCTCACGCGATAACGAGCGCGGATCACGAAAGCGAGCCTGCAACGCAACTGCTTCATTCAGCTGCTGTGGCGTCAAGAGTTTGGTCGTCCGTAACGCTTTGATCAACTCGGCATTGGTCGCTATGGCCATCGCTGACACAACGTGGAGGGCGAATTTTCACGAACATGCGATTCTAAATCCCTCGCCAGGCGATAGCAAGAAGCAGCCGTTGCAGCGCTGGGGCAAGCTGTCGATTTTTGTCCCTTAACGACAATAATCGGCCATGCACCGACGAATTACTGAAAAATGGTACCCCGTCAGACTGCTTCCGAAAGGTGGGCAGCCATGCATCAACTAGACCCAATATACTGGTATGCTTTCTTGGCGGGAATGATTCCTCTGGTGCTGATTGTGATTGGTTACTTTTTCCTTCTGGATGAGGAGGAAGACCTCGGAGCCAAAGTGCTAAGCGCCAAGGACGAAGTGGAAGAAGGCGATATCACCGTCGAGGGAATCTGGAAATACAAGGCGTTTATCGCGCCCCTGGCCATCGGATTGCTGGTTTTCAGCGGCGTCGGATATGGCTGCACCGTTCGCAAGTTTCCAGAGAACGAGACGCTTGCCTATGCTACGGTGTTGGGCGCGGTGACGGCGCTCATCTTGTATTGGTTCGCCTATGAGATGTCACGTCCAAAAGACGTGTTTTTGATACGGACCCGGGCGGCAGTTGGCAAAACCGGCATCGCTCTTGAGGAAATCCCTGGAAATCGCGCCGGCACGGGAAAAGTAGAAATCGACTTCGGCGAAAAGCGACAGTCTTTTCAAGCGCTGACCGCAGCCGGCTTCATTCCCAGCGGGGAAAAGGTCATCGTCGTGGCCGCCGTATCAGCAGAAGTGATCGAAGTCGCTCCCCAGCCTTCGTGGTATGACCTCTCCCATCCCAGTCATGCCGAAAACGGCGTGTGACTCTTCATCTTCATGAAGTGTGTTGTTTCAGCCAGTCGATGATATCACCAACGATTCGCTCTCGTTGGGGTTCGAATTCCAGTGTGTGGTGCGCGCCGGGATATTCCATGATGCGTTTCTCTCGACTGGCGAATCGCTCGAAGTATCTCCTGGTGCGTCGGTTGTCGACGATGCGATCATGTTCAGCGAGCAAAAGAAGGACGGGAACGTGAACGTGACGTGGCACGAACCGCAAATAAACATCCAGCCGAAAGCTTTCGATAAGGAAGCGAGCACTTGCTTCGTGCAGGCTGAGCGGGTCGTTGCGGATAAACTGCTGCCAGCGGGGTTGCGCTGTAAAGAGAGCCGGATCGTTCAGGGGGATGGGAAACGCTTTTTTCGGCGACCACAAACGGGCGGCAAGAATGCGGCATCGTTGCGACAGTGGCGGCCGGACTTTGGCACAAATGCCGGGCGCCAATAACACCAATCCATGACACAAACCAGGATGCCGACGCTGGAAGGCGACTGCGATTTTGCCCCCCCACGAAATTCCCAAGAGATGAACCGGTAACCTCTCGCCCCATTCCACCGAGGCGGACGACAAGAACTCGGCGATATCATCCAGCAAGCGGCGAAAACTCGGAGCGTCGCCGCGATCCTGCTGATTCATCCCCGATCCCCGCCGATCGATGAACGAAACGGCGAATCCCGCCTCTCGCATCTGCTCGCATGAAGATCCGTACCAACCTGCGTGACTTTGAATACCGTGAAGGCAGACCACATGCGCTCTGGCCTTTCCCTCGGGTCGATAACTGCGATAACGCCAGCAATACCCGTCGCTGGCGCGGTGCTCTCTGATCGTATAAACACCTTCATCCATAATGGCAAATGTTCCACCACAGCAAAAAACGACTGGCCGCATAATCGGTAGAAATCATTCAGTTTTCCCCGGCACCAGCCGATAACAATCGCTGAGGCTGTGTTGAGGAGCGGAAAAAGTGCGTCTTTTCTTTGGTTGCTGTGTGCTTTTTCTATTCGTCGGGTGTCGGCACATCCCGGCCGAATGGAATCCTCGACAATTTTCCTCGCCTTATTTCGACCCCCAACCTGACGCCGTTCTCTCGTTTGTGCCGGTCAACGAAACCGATAGCGCCGACCAGAACCACATCTCCGACTTCGTCGATTATTATGTCGAGCTGGCGTTGGAACGGAATCCTGAAATACGAGCCCGAGCCCGACGCGCCCAAGCCCTGGCTGAGCGTTTCCCACAAGCCACCGCCTTGCCTGATCCGATCTTGTCGAATACGATCTGGCCGATCAGTTCCAACGCGCCACAGACCGCCATGGGGCGATCGACCCATTCGTTGACGTTGATGCAGCGTTATCCCTGGTTCGGCAAGTTGCGTCTGCGCGGCGAGGTGGCCCGTGCTGACGCCCGCATCGCTTTGACCGAGCTGGCCGCCGCCCAACTCAAGGTCATTGAAGATGTCAAATTGGCGTACTACGAAATCTATTTCAACCAGCGAGCCATTGACATTACCCGACACGATGAAGCATTGCTGCGCGATATTGTCAAGTTTGCCGAAGCCCGTTACAAAGTCGGGCAGGCCAGCCAACAAGACGTATTACGCGCGCAGGTCGAATTGACGAAAATCCGGGAGCAGCTCATCCGCTTCGAGCGGGCGTTGCGAGTCGCTCAGGCCGATCTGGCGACATTGTTGTCCCTGCCCGCCGAAAGCGATCTGCGTGCTGCTGGTTTGCCGGATTCTGTCTCGATTCCGGATGAACTGGATGCCCTCTACGAAGTGGCGCTGGCAACTCGGCCTGAACTGCAGGGCCGGCTCGAAGCCATCTTTCGCGATCAACGACTCGTGGAGCTGAGCCGGCTCGAGTCCCGGCCCGATGTCGACCTTGGCATCACCTGGGCCGCAAGCACCCGCGCTGCTGCCCTCGCCCCATCGGCCAACGGTAACGACATGATCGGATTGAACCTTAACCTCAATCTTCCCATCTGGAAACGCAAGCTCGATGCCGCTGTCCGCGAAGCTCAAAACCGCGCCGCCGAGAGCAGGGAACTCTACGACTCCACCCGCAATGAGACCTTCCGCTTTATTCGCCGCCTCATCGTCCAAGCCCATGCTATCGAACAACAGGTCGCCCTCTTCCGCGATGAGATCATCCCGAAAGCGGAGCAGACCCTCAAAACGTCGACCGCCGACTATCGGGTCGGGAAAGTCGACATGCTGACTCTGCTCGATAACTGGTCCCAGCTCCTTCGTTTCGAAATCCAACTCGTGCGACTCCAAGCCAACCTGTTCCAGGTTCTTGCTTCCCTCGAACGCGTGCTCGGCACGGAGTTGTCGGCGACGACGCCGGCTCCGACTCGCTAGCCAATGTGCTATTATCCCTGCAGGGGAACCAACGAAATCGCCAAATGCCCCATCGGCGAAAACGAATTACTTGTAGCGGAGGCGGTTTTCGCGTTCGCCGGGCGAATCGCACGTTGGACTGTTTGAGGAGGCGGAACCATGTCGAATCTCTTGCACAAATACCGGCAGCAAATGCAACACGAACACGGCTGGGACGTCGAGTTGACCTGCTCCGACTGCGGCCATACAGCCAGGCCCGTTTACCACGGCTGGAAACCTGTCTCCGCCATGCGCTTCGGGCAATCGCCCACCATCTATGCAATATTGTCTTGCCCGCAATGTCATAAAAACATGCAAGCCGAAGCGGAGGCCAAACTCGTCGAGCTTTTCCAACTCGAATCGATACCGCCTCAAAACAAATCCCTTTTGATGCAGTCTGTGCTCCTCTTCGCGGGGATGCCGCTTCTTCTTTTGGCCATGATCGGCTGGGGCATCCTGGCCGGTTGGTGGGACGCGAAAGCCTTCATTTCTTTGGCGATTCTGCCCGGACTGGTCGCGCCTTTAGCACTACTGCAAAACTACCGTGTCGCTCGCCTGCGCAACCAATGCGATTGTGGCGAACCCCGCTATCTTTTCATGGGCCTTCTAGGCCGAAGCTATTGCTATCGTTGCTCGACCTGTGGCCGACTTCTTCGCTTGCGCGACTGATTCGATCGGCCACGCCGATGGCCCTAGACCCCGACCCTCACCGATTACTCCGTTTGTTGACGGTGGCCGCTTTCTCCGAACCACCGTTAGTTGACGGTGCCTGGTGTCCTGGTCCCCCCTTTCCACCTCTCGCCCCTTTCAAAAACACCGTCAGTTGACGGTGGAGATAAACTGCACAAAATAGCTAACGATTTCCTTGACAACCCACACCGCGCTCCCGCGCGCACCAATACGCCCCGAAGCGCACTTGGCCTTACCCTTCTATCAAGTTCCGTCTCGCTTTTACCGTTACAGCCATCAGTTGGCCGCAGCCAACACGAGTGAGGCAAGACCAGTAGGGATCTCTTCGCCGATCCCTTTCAAACATCGGCGCGGACCAAAAATCTGCGGCGCATCGGCTTCTGGAAATACGAGTCGGGTTTGTTTAAATCGGCCGGCGTTTTTCGCGGAGAACCGACAAGGTACGCAGAAAATCGGCCGGCAAAGGGGCTTCGACCGACATGACCTGCCTCGTCTTGGGATGGATGAAACGCAGGCGGGCAGCATGCAGGGCTTGCCTCGCCATCAGGATTTCGTCGCGATCAGGAGGCGTTTCCGGACAAATATCGGAGAGCCGGAGACGATCTCGCCCGCTGTAGATTTCGTCAGCAAGAACGGGGCAACCGATGCTGGCTAAATGAACCCGGATTTGATGGGTTCGTCCGGTCCGTGGTTGGATGCGACAGAAGGTAAAGCCGCGAAACCGCTCGATGACTTCGTAGAAACTGCAGGCCTCTTTGCCGACTTCTTCGTCGTCGGTGGCGATCATCTTGACCCGATCGTGAGGATGATGGCCGATGCGACGTTCAATGTAATCGCTGTCGCGGTCGAGGACTCCCTGGGTGATGGCCACGTATTCCTTGAAAACCTTGCGGTATTCGAATTGGTTGCCCAGGTCGCGATGGGTGGCTTCGTCTTTCGCGACCAGAATCACGCCACTGGTATCCCGGTCAAGGCGATGGACGATACCGGGCCGGTAGGCCCCGTTGAGCTGGCTAAGATGTCCGAAATGGAATTGCAAGGCGTTGGCGAGGGTCCCTCTCCAGTTCCCCTTGGCGGGATGGACGACCATGTCGGGCGGCTTGTTGATAACCGCCAGGCAGTCATCTTCAAAAAGGATATCGAGGGGAATGTTTTCCGGTTGTGGAGAATCGTGTGTTGGTTCAGGGGGCAGCAGACGAATGCGGTCGCCATGGCGAACTTTCTGGCTAGCCTTGGCTGGCCCGTCGTTGACTTGAACCCCGCCCGCATCGATCACTTTGCGGATCACGGATCGGCTGTAATCGCTGAGAACGCTGGCAAGGTACTGATCGAGACGAATGCCTTCCCCTTTGAGCTGTACTTCAAGTTGAACGACGCGGGACTCGTTTCCGAACATGGTAGCGTAAAACACGGATAAAACGGTCAGGCACCGGGCGTTTTCCGTGCTGCCAGCGATTCACGCATTTCAGCGTAAAAGCGTTGGATTTCCTTGAAATGAGTGTCGATTTCATTCGCTCGCTCGACCGCCTTTTTTCCCCAAACGCCGTCCGGGAAGCGGCGGGCCACCTCACGATAAAGCCGCAAGGCGGCATTCAAGTCGCCTCGACTTTTTTCGCTGTCGTCGCCGAGAGGAACTCCGGCCAGCGCTTCTTCCGCCTGGGCAGCGCCGAACAAGGCCTGTTGCAGCAGCAACGGATTGTCCTTGCACTCTTTCACCAGCACATCACGAAAGAGCCGACGCGCTTCTTCCAGATTCTGCACGGCTTGATCGCGATTTCGGCTGGCGATGTTCTCCAGCCCCTTGTTCAAAAGAAGCCGAGCCTGTTGCAAACGCGCTGTGCGTCCCGGAAAGGATGCCGGACCTCGACGCGCCACATCCGCCAGCCCCCTGATCGCCATGTTCGCATCGCCGGAATACGCATCTCTCGTCACTTCGACCCATAGCGACGAATGTGGCCGACTCGATTTCGCCCGCATCCAGGCGGTAAACAAAACGAGCGTCAATGCCACAAGAACAAGGACTCCAATCGACGACGCCTGCGGGTTGTCTTTGATGTCCTTGACCCATTTGCCGACACGATCGGCAAGAATGTTGGTCTGCAGTTCCTTGCGATGTTCCGCTTTCATGGCGTGCCGTTTCCGCTTCTGGAATTCATGCGCGTCGAAATGGGACCCGATGATGATGATGATGATAAGGCGTCAGCGACCGGTGGTCAATATCGCTCGAAACGCGAAGCGCCTGCCGAGACCGGCTTGGGGCACGATTCGGAGAGAATCGGTGCGATCGGTCGTTTTGCAGGCTACAATGTTTGCAACGACAATGTCGCCTACTTGGAGCAGAATCATGCAGCGAATCGGCCGGGAAGACGCGCGCAAATATGCCTTCGACTGGCGCGACGAACCTCTGTTGCACGTTCAATGCGGCGAAGTATTTGAAGTGGAAACCTACGACGCCAGCACTGGCTATTTCAAGTCGGCCGAGGACAAAGCCATTCCGGCCAAACGACCAGGGTTCGATCGCGTTCCCCCGCTGGCGAATCCGATTGCCGGGCCGATTCTCGTCGAGGGCGCGGAAAAAGGCGACGTTCTTGTTGTGGACATCGAACAAATCACCGTCGACGATTATTCGTGGATTGCAATAGGACCTGGTCGAGGTCCGCTTGGCCGATCAACTCGCTGGCCGGAATTGTCCTCTGAGTACACCACGAAAATCCTTCGCCACAGCCCTGGCCCCAGTGGTACGACTACGGATGGCACCGTGCATTTCAGCGAGCGCATCTCGTGGCCTGTGACGCCGTTTATCGGAACGCTCGGCGTGGCTCCTGATCGTGAAGTGACCACCAGCATCGATGGCCAGGGAGAATGGGGAGGGAATCTCGACATTCGTGATGTGGCTCCTGGCAATCGCATTTTTTTGCCGATCTTCCACAGCGGAGCGCGCTTTTACCTGGGCGACGTCCATGCCAGCCAGGGGGACACCGAGTTCAGCGGCACGGCTGCGGAAACCAAAGCCACCGTCCGCCTCAAGCTCGATGTCATCAAAAACAAGCGCATTCCGTGGATGCGGATCGAAAAGCCCACATCGATCGTGTCGGTGTTTTGCGCTTCGCCCCTGGACCTTGCCGTCGAGACGGCGACGATCAACTTGATGGATTGGCTGATCACGGAATACGGATTTTCACCGACCGATGCCTATTGCCTGGTGAGTACCTGTCCCGATTTCCGTGTCAACGTTTATCAGATGTGCAAAATCGCCAAGTTGCGGTCGGTCGCCGGTGCCGAGCTTCCGAAGAAGTATCTGCCGGGCTGAGGAAAAATCGTCCATTCCGCGCCAGAACAGCGGAAGGAAAGCTAGACTTGAAAGGAAGCCGTCGTTGGGATGAGAAGTCGTGACAGCGATACTGGGAATATCGGCATTTTACCATGATTCCGCCGCTGCTGTTGTGGTGGATGGCGAGATAGTGGCGGCTGCCCAGGAAGAGCGCTTCACAAGAAAGAAGCATGACCATGGGTTTCCTCAGCATGCCATCGATTTCTGCCTCCAGAGCGCCGGCTTGCGACCGGGCGATCTCGACTATGTAGGCTTTTACGAGAAACCGTTGAGAAAATTCGAACGGCTGCTGGAGACGTATCTGGCATATGTGCCTCTCGGTTACGTTTCGTTTCGGCGTTTTCTGCCTCTGTGGTTGAAACAGAAGCTGTTCCTGCCGAGGGAAATGAGCCGTGGTCTGCGTGGCGAGTATTCCGGTCGATTCGTCTTCACCGACCACCACGAATCGCATGCAGCCAGCGCGTTCTTCCCCTCCCCTTTCGACGAGGCGGCGATCCTCACCCTCGACGGCGTGGGGGAATGGTCGACGACGTGCTGGGGCATTGGCCGAGCAAACAAGATCGAATTAGTCAACGAAATCCGCTTTCCCCACTCGCTCGGTTTGCTGTATTCGGCGTTTACGTACTACACCGGCTTTCGAGTCAACAGTGGCGAGTACAAGGTAATGGGGCTTGCGCCTTATGGCCAGCCGCGCTACAAGAATCTGATTCTCGATCACTTGATGGATTTGAAGGAGGACGGCTCGTTTCGGCTCGACATGCGCTATTTCAATTACTGCCAGGGACTGACGATGACGTCGCCCCGATTTCACGCGTTATTCGGCGGACCGCCTCGGCCGCCGGAGTCCGAGATTACCCAACGCGACATGGATCTGGCCGCCTCCGTGCAAGCCGTTACCGAAGAGGTAATGCTGCGCATGGCCAGGCATGTGCACCGGCAGACCCGCTTGAACAACCTGGTTCTCGCCGGCGGCGTGGCCCTGAATTGCGTCGGCAACGGTCGCATCCTTCGCGAAGGACCGTTCGAGAACATCTGGATCCAACCGGCCGCAGGCGATGCGGGCGGCTCGCTGGGAACGGCCCTGTTCATTTGGTATCAACTGCTGGAAAAACCCCGACACCCAAACGGCCAGGACACCCAACGTGGCTCTTTTCTCGGACCGGCTTTCTCCGAAGAGCAAATCCGGGAAACCTGCTTGAAACACCACGCCGTGTTCTCAGTGTGCCAGTCCGACGAGGAATTGTGTGACCGCGTCTCTGATCTTTTGCTCCAGGAAAAAGTCGTTGGCTGGTTTCAAGGACGGATGGAATTCGGCCCACGCGCTCTCGGCGCCCGCAGCATACTCGGCGATGCTCGCAGCCCCAGGATGCAGTCCATCATGAATTTGAAGATCAAATTCCGCGAATCCTTCCGCCCCTTTGCTCCAATCGTTCTTCGCGAATATGTGGACCAATACTTCGAAATGCGGCCCGGTGAAGACAGCCCCTATATGCTTCTCGTCGCCCCCGTGCGTCAGGAACACCGCTTGCCCTTGGGCAGCGATTATGATCAAGCCTTCGGCATCGACAAATTGAATTACTGTCGGTCCACCGTGCCGGCTATCACCCACATCGACTTCTCCGCCCGCGTCCAGACTGTCGATCGCGACCGGCATCCCTTGCTCCACCGCTTGCTAAGCCGATTCCACGAAAAGACCGGTTGCCCCATCCTCATCAATACCAGTTTCAATGTTCGCAGCGAACCGATCGTCTGCTCCCCGGAAGATGCCTATCGCTGTTTTATGATGACCGATATGGACGTCCTCGTTCTCGGTCGGCATATTCTTCTGAAAGAAGAGCAGGCAGAGCGGAAGACCGAAGCCGAGCGGCAGAAGCATCTGGCACAGTTTCAGCCCGACTAGAAACCGGCACGACCTCGGCGATGTCGCAGCACCATCCGATTCGATCCATGTTGGGAGACGGTTCGTCATGTTGGATTACCTCGTCATAGCACCTCACCCTGATGACGCCGAGGTTGGCGCTGGCGGGATGATCCTGATGTTGAAAGCCCAGGGGGCAAAAGTGGGGGTGCTCGACTTGACCGATGGCGAGCCGACTCCGCATGGCAGCCCGGAAATTCGCCGGCGGGAGACGGAAGCCGCGACGAATGTTTTGCAACTCGATTGGCGAGGAAATTTGGGGTTGCGTAATCGTTTTCTGCAGTCCGACCTGGAATCGCGGCATCGCCTGGCAGGCAAAATACGGGAATTGAAGCCGGCTCGATTGCTGGCCCCCTACTGGGAAGACGCTCATCCGGACCACGTCGCCGCCAGTCAGCTTGTCGACGCCGCCCGCTTCTGGGCCAAATTGACCAAATCCGACCTCCCCGGCGAACCTTTCTACCCGCAAAAAATCATTTACTATTTCGCCGTTCATTTGCGATTAAACATCAAACCTTCGTTCATCATCGACATTTCCCCTTACATAGACAAAAAAATCGAGGCACTCCGCTGTTACCAATCGCAATTCGTAACGGGCCGACCAGCGCAGCCGCGCTCTTTTCTCGACATGATCCGTGATTATTGCCGGCATTGGGGATGGCTGATCGGCGCCGAGTACGGCGAACCTTTCCTTTGCCGAGAAGAGGTCGGCTTGCGCTCCCTCCGCGATCTGATCTGAATGGCCCCGCATGTCTTGAAATCGCACAGCGTCCTACCCCATCGGGTTTCTCCGTGCATTTTCGCCAGTTTCTGGTAAACCGAATGGGAACCATTGTCTGCTAAACTCGTGGAGAAAATGTTATGAACCGCTGGCATTTCTTCGTTTTGGGAGCAAGTCTGGGATTGGCATTGGGATTCTGGAGCCGGCAGGAAACGCCGATCGCGCCGCGGGCCGTCGCCAAGACCCAGACTGAGCGAGCCGAACGCAAGCTTCCGCCGAACGACGGCAAATTACGCATCATTTGCTTTGGTGCCCATCCGGACGATTGCGAGCTCCGCGCTGGCGGCGTCGGCGCGATGTGGGCGGCCCAAGGCCACCATGTCAAATTCGTTTCCGTGACGAACGGCGATATCGGCCATTGGCGCGAAGCAGGCGGACCGTTGGCTCGGCGACGTTACGCCGAAGTGCAGAAAGCCGCCAGCATCCTCCGCGTAACCACCGAAGTCCTCGATATCCACGACGGCGAGTTGATGCCCACCCTGGAAAATCGACGAAAAATTACCCGCCTGATCCGCGAATGGAAAGCAGATATCGTCATGAGCCACCGCCCGAACGATTACCACCCGGACCACCGCTACACTGGCGTTCTCGTTCAGGATTCCGCGTTCATGGTGGCCGTGCCATTCTTCTGCCCCGATGTCCCCCCTTTGAAACGTAATCCGGTTTTTCTTTTCTATCCCGATCGCTTCGAAAAGCCGAACCCTTTTACCGCGGATATTGCCGTCTCGATCGATTCGGTGATCGAGCAGAAAGTGGACGCCGTCAGCGTGATGGATTCCCAATGGTTTGAAGGCGGCGCCCTCGGTTCCGCGAGCCTGATCCCCAAAGATGAAGAAGGGCGCAAGAAACGGCGTCAGGAAGTCCGCGCCCAGCATTTGGCCCGGAATCGCGCTGTTGCCAATCGTTTTCGTGATGCGTTGGCGAAATGGTATGGCAAAGAAAAAGCGGCGAAGATCGGCTACGCGGAAGCATTTGAGATTTGCGAATACGGCCGCCAGCCGACGATGGCGGAATTGCGCCGGCTGTTTCCCTTTTTCAACGAATAAAGCCATTGCTGCAAGCGACTTGCAAACCTGACCAACCGATCGCGCCGGGCAATGGGAGGGACGCTTCGTCTCCTTTACCCTTGCCCGTTTTCGCCTGTTTTGCTAAATGACTTGAAACTCGTCAACAAACGACATCCACGGTATCGAGGCTGACATGATTCCCCTGGATCTGAGTGGCAAGACGGCACTGGTCACGGGCGTAGGTGATAACGTCGGATTCGCCTGGCACATCGCCAAAGCCTTACAGGCGGCAGGTGCCAGGCTCGTCTTCGCCTGCCATCCCCGCTTGGTGAGTATCGTCGAGAGCATCCTGGAACGAGAAGCCGACGCCGACTCGCGCGTCCTGCCTTTCGGCGCCGGCAACATTCGCGTCGACAAAGTCATCGCTTGTGACGTCAGCTTCGACACGATGGACGACGTCGATGAAAAGACCCGCAATGACCGGCGGTATCAGAAGCACGGCGACTATTCCATACACGGCATGTTCGAGGTCTACAAGAAGCATTTCGATGCCGTCGACGTGCTGGTGCACAGCATTGCCTTCAGTCCAGAGATCATGAAGCGAGCGATCGAAACGTCGCGCAAGGCCTATCTGACGGCGTTGAGCGTGAGCGCGTACTCGTTGACGGCGTTGCTGCGCGAGGCCCTGCCCCTTATGGAAAATCGGCCAGACGGCGCCGCCGCCTTGGGTCTGACTTACCTTGGCGGCGAACGTGTCGTTCCCCATTACGGAGGCGGCATGTCGAGTGCCAAAGCCGCCCTTCAGATCGATGCGAAACAACTCGCCAGCAACCTTGGAAGCAAAAATATTCGTGTCAACCTCATCTCAGCCGGTCCGTACGGCTCACGCGCCGCCAAGGCCATCGGCGATATCGACAAGATGATCGCCTACGCCGCCGAGCGTTCCCCATTGCCCCGGCCGATCACCCCGGAAGAAGTTGGCACGGCGGCTGCCTTTTTGTGCAGCCCCTTGGCGTCGGGCATCACCGGCCAGATTCTCTACGTCGATTGCGGCTACAACGTCATGGGCGTTTGATACCAACGGGCACAAAGTCGGCAAAAGAAGCACGACATTTTTTCACGAACGCCGATTTTTGGGCTTGCACGATTGCCGACTCCTGGCTATATCCGCACCGCTAATCCATGTGCGGATATCGCTGCGCCGTCTGCCGGGACGGCCCTTTCATCGTCAGGAGTTTTTCGCGTGCGACTCCCTAATGTCCGACCGTCCGTGTGGCTGTTAGGCTTTTGTTGCCTGGTCTCCACTTTGCCGGGCTGCGCCTCTTTCTGGGACGAGATCACTCGCCGCGACAAATCTTTTCGCGAAAAGGTCGCCACTATCTTCCGCAGAACCGATCCGCTCCTCGTGCTGCAACAAAGCAACGACGGTGATGAGCGTTACAAGGCCATCCTCGCACTTCGAGAACCGGCTGACGAGCAACAACGCGAGCAAATGTTCAAGATGTTGGCGCAGACGGCGGTTTCCGACCGCCAGCCTTTGTGCCGCCTGGCCGCGATCAGAAGATTGGGAGAATTCGAGGGTCCTCGCGCCAGCCGGGCACTCGAAGAAGCTTTCTACAAGGCGGCGGATTTCGAACCGGATGTCGCCACTCGCCTGCAAGTCGCGTCGCTCGAAGCCATGGGCAAAACGAAAAGCCCTGAAGCTTTGGCGTTTCTGGTCAAGCAGCTTCGCGAACCACCGGCGGAACGATCGGATCTGGCCCAGCAGCGAAACGACCGCTGCGTCGCCGCTGCCCGAGCCTTGGAGAACTTCCCCAACACCCAGGCTGTAGAAGCTCTTTATGAAGTCGTCAAGAACGAGAAGGAAGACGTCGCCCTTCGTGCCCGTGCCCACCAGTCTTTGCAAGCGGCCACCGGCAAGAATCTTCCCTTCGATCCGCAAGCCTGGGATCAGTTTCTTCACCCGCAGCCAGGCGCCGTCGTGCAGGAATCGTCCGGCTGGTTCAACCTCGCCAGCTGGTTCCGCAGAAACTAAGCCCTCTACCGTTTGCTAAAACGGGCCTGGCAAACCGAGCCGACATTCCCTCGGGCATCCGCCTTTAAGCGGCGAGTTTCTAACTGGCTCTTTGGCGAGCAGCTTGCAACAACTTCTTCATCTTCTTGACGGTTTCGGTATAGCGCGGGTCTTTCGCCAGATTGGTGAATTCTTGAGGGTCGGTCTGGTAGTCATAAAGTTCGATACCGAATTTGCCATCGCCCCATTCGGTGTAACGGAACCGGGGAGTACGTATCGAGTAGCCGAGAATCTTTTTGCCGCGAACTTCGGGGTGCATTCGGCCAGCCCTGCTCCAAGCCTCGGTAAGAGCGGCTTCTTTCCCTTTTCGTCGTGGGTTCTTCAAGATAGGGACCAGGCTGGTGCCGGCGACGTCCTTTGGTTTGGGCAAGCCGCACAACTCGGCCAATGTCGGATAGATGTCCACCAATTCCGTAATAGCCTCCGTCGCCTGCCCGGCATGCGGACTCTTCGGCTCGGCGATGATCAGCGGAACACGCGCTGAGCCTTCGAAAAGGTCTCCCTTCTGCCATAGCCCGTGATGGCCCAGGTGGTATCCGTGATCGGAAAAGAAGACGATCACCGTGCGGTCGGCGATTTTCAAACGGTCCAGTGCATCGAGAAGCCGGCCAACCTGTTCGTCCATCAGAGAAATCGAGGCATAGTACGCCTGAATGATTTCCTTGCGCTGGGCGATCGTCAGTTCACGTTGTTTGGGACGGTCGGCAAGTGCAGCGACGGGAATATCATCGCGATCCCCTTCTTTTTCAAGGACGGGTTGGATTTTCTCGAGCGGATAGAGATCGAAGAAACGGGTGGGGGCTACATAAGGGGTGTGGGGTCGATAGAAGCCGACCGCGAGGAAAAAGGGCTGATCTCCTTTTTCACGGAGATGGTCTTCCATGAGCTGGATGGCAGCGGTGGCGCCTTTGCCGTCGGTATGGTCTTCGGCTTTGCTGTCGAGTTTGAGCCAACTGAGCGTTCCGCCAAACTGGCCTTTTTCGAGCGTATGGATCTTGTCGTGGACTTCGCGATCGATGCCGCGAGGATTGACGACTTTGTGCCAGGAGGCTGGATCATCTACTCCGCTGGTGCCAATTTGCATCGGCACGCCGTAATGAAAAATCTTGCCGACGCGAGCGACGAAATAACCGTTGTTCTTGAAATGCTGGGCAAGCGTGACCGCATTGGGCAGACGCTGCCGGAAGTTGCCGCCGTTGCTCAATACGCCAGTCTGGTCGGGGTACTTGCCCGTCATGAACGAAGACCGGCTGGGATTGCAGACGGGATACTGGCAATAGGCGCGATCGAAGCGCACGCCGCGTCGGGCAAGCCGATCGATGTTGGGTGAGCGGACCAGTGGATGGCCGTAGCATCCCAGGTCGTTGTTCAAATCATCGACAACGATGAAGAGGACGTTCGGCTTGGCCCAGGCGAGCGGTGCCGACGAAGCGAACCCAGCCAGGACGCAGGCAAAAACGAAGCGGATCATGACCTACCTCACGGGGAATGGCGCTGCTGCTGGTCTGGCTTCATTCGTAGCGAAGCGCATCGATGGGGTCAAGCCTGCTGGCTCGAAGAGCCGGATAATAGCCGAAAAACATGCCGACGGCGGCAGCGAAAACCATGGCGATGACCGCTGCCTGAAAGGAAATGACGACCGGCCATCTCGTTCCATTCGTGAGCGTGTTGAGTGCCATCATGGCCAGCACGGACGCCGCTGTTCCCAGAGCAACGCCGATCACTCCTCCGATGCTGGACAGCAACACGGCTTCGACGAGGAACTGGCGGAGGATGTCTTTGGCTTTGGCACCGACGGCCATGCGAATGCCGATTTCGCGGGTGCGCTCGGTAACCGACACGAGCATGATGTTCATGATGCCCACGCCCCCTACGACCAAAGAAATGCCGGCGATCGCGGCCAGCATGAGCGTCAGGGTGCCGGTGACGATGCTCAGGATGTTGGCGATTTCGACGGTGTTCCGAACATGAAAGTCAGCGCTTTCCCCGGCATGGATGCGGTGCCGTTCCTGCAAGAGAGAGCGAATCTGTTCCTCGGCCTCGGCCATCTGCTGCGGCGTGCGTGCCGATGCCATGATCGCATGAATGTTATTGAAGTTCGATTCCTGGAACTTCTTCATCACCGTCGAATACGGGATCAGTACCACATCGTCCTGGTCATCGCCGACGAGATTGGCCCCTTTTTCTTCGAGAACGCCAATGACGCGAAAGGGGATTTTCTTGATGCGGATGACGGCGCCGAGAGGGTTGGTCGTCTGGAAAAGCTTGGCGACGATGGTCTGGCCGATGACACAGACGTTTTCGGCGGCATTGATGTCCCCCCGGGTGAAAAAATGGCCGAAGCGAAGCTGCCAGTTGCGAACGATGAGATAATCCGGACCGACGCCGAATATGTCCCGAGGTTTCCAATTCGTGTTGCGATAAATCAGTTGTTCCGAGGTGCGAACGACAGGCGAAGCAGCCAGGACGGCAGGGCATTCTTCGTTGATGGCGTCGCAATCTTCGGCCGTCAAAGTATGGACGTTGCCCTCGCGAACAGCACTATGCCGCATCGCCCGCGGCAAAACGATGATCACGTTCGTCCCAAGACTTTCGATCTGGTTCTGAACCAACTGCCCGGCACTTTGACCGATCGATACCATCGTCGTCACGGCGGCTATACCGATGACGACGCCAAGAACCGTCAAAGCGGCGCGCATGATGTTTTTGCGCAAGGCCCGCATCGCTATTTGGATGGTAAGAAAGAAACTCACGGCTATTGCTAACGTCTGGATTTGGGTAGGATGCCTGTGATCAGTTCTTGCCCCTCGTGCAGTTCGCCAGAGACGGCTTCCGTGTAATTGCTGTCACTCAGCCCGGTAATCACTTCGATGGCGCGGAGATAATCCCCTTTTTGCACCCACACATGCCTGCGGTTTCGCCTTCGCCTCAGGTCCGCTTTTTCCTTCGCCGAACGCTGTATCTCCCGGCGTTGGGCTTCTTCGTCATCAGGAAATTCACGTCCCTCCAGCAAATAGCGATCATCAGGGTGGACCTGATCCCGCTGGGGGTAGAAACGCAGAGCCGCATTCGGAATGCGTAGCACGTTTTCCGCCTTGCCCACCTGGAAAGAGATGCTTGCTGTCATGCCCGGCAACAGTTTCAAGTCCGGATTGGGTACGGACACCACGACCGGATAGGTCACGACGTTCTGGACAGTCGTCGAATTCTGGCGAATCTGATAGATTTTGCCGACGAAGAGGTCATCCGGATAGGCATCGACTGTAAACTCGACCGGCCGGCCCGACTCTTGTGCCGAGCGTACCAGACCGATATCCGCTTCATCGACCGAAGCGAAAACGTGCATTTCTTCGCGCATCCGCGGTGCGACAATAAACAGCTCTGGCGTCTGGAATTGCGACGCAACGGTCTGCCCCGGATCGATCTTGCGGTCGATAATGATCCCGTCGACCGGCGAGCGGATTTTCGTATAGCCGACATTGGCTGTCGACTGCTCCAAATTCGCACGCGCTTGTTCGACCATCATCTCGGCGACGGTCAACTGGGCCTCGAGGGCCATGCGATTGAACTTGAATTGATCCATCTCGGTATCGGAGATGAAATTGACATCTTCGGCTCGGAGCCGTTTCGAACGCATTTCATCGTTGATAGCCCGCTGCAACTGGGCCCGGACCTGCTCGACTTCCGCCAGACGCGTTTTCAGTGTCGCTTCATCGCGCTTCATGTTGGCGACGTAGATGCGCGGATCGATGACGGCGAGCAGATCCCCTTTCTTGACTTCGTCGTTGAAATCGACGTGAATCTCCTCGATTGGCCCGGAAACGAACGAGCCGACTTGGACGGAACGGGTCGGCTGGATCGTGCCGGTGGCATTGACGACGGCGATGATCGTTCCTTTTGTTACTTTTGCTGTGCGGTAGTGAACGCGGTTTCGTGCCTTCCACCACATAGAAACGCCGGTCGCGACTGCCGTCAAACTCAAGACAATCAGCGTGGCGATAATCCAGAATTTTCGTGTTTTCATGATGCCGAATCGGATGATGCGCTTTGCCTTGTCCCTCGCGCCGGGAATGAAATCCCCATTATTCAAACGTAACAGCGAGGGGAACAGCTCGTCAACCGTCAAACTCAAAACCAGCCGCCGGTGATGGGCAAGGTTTGACCGGTGATATAGCCGCTTTCTTCGCAGGCAAGAAACAACACGGCATGCGCCACGTCCTCGGGCTGGCCAATCCTTCCAATCGGAATCTGCTGTTTGTAGCTTTCCAGCACCTCCGGTTTCAGCCCCTGCAGCATGGGCGTCTGAACGACTCCGGGAGCGACGGCATTGACGGTGATTTGCCTTTTTGCCAATTCCTTCGACAGGACTTTCGTCAGGGCGATGACACCGGCTTTGGCGGCGGCATAATTGGCCTGACCATGAAAGCCGACGATCCCGGAGATCGACGCCACGTTGATGATGCGACCGCCGTCTCGGAGGATTTCAGCGCCGTGTTTGCAGCAAAAAAACACGCCGTCCAAATTAGTCCTCAGAACGCTCGCCCATTCCTCCTCCGTCATTTTTCGGACAGTGCGGTCGCGGAGAACTCCCGCATTATTGACGAGAATATCCAGCCCGCCGGTCAGGTCGGCGACTTTTTTCATCATGCCTTCCACGGCATCGTAGCGGCTCACATCCGCTTCGATGACATGGACCGTTACGCCATGCGCTTGCAATCGTTTCGCCGTCGCTTCGGCGTCACGCTCGTTCTGACCACCGGCGTCGGCAACATAATTCACAATACACGTCGCCTTCGCCCGGGCGAAAGCTTCCAGAATAGCGGCTCCCATCCCCCGTGAACTACCCGTTACCAGCGCGACTTTCCCAGGGAATCGGTATTCGACCATTGAACCACCCGGCTACGCACAACAACTTCACTCTAAAGAGATGAGGTATCGAATCACGAAAAGAATTCCAGCACAAGGAGAGCATCGTGCGCAGAAAGGAACTGCCGACCAAAAAACCGAGATTCGCAGCACGTTGGCAGACGTGCCCCGAAAAAGAAAATGTTGGATGCTGGTTTTTCTTATCGGGCGGGCACTTCCAGCTTCACGACAACTGGCAATAGGCACTGTCGATCGCTGCAAGCCTGGAATTTCACCTGCAGAACTACTGGGGTTTTGTCTCCCCGCTGGCGACGAATGGTGACAGGTATCTCGGTTTGACCTTCGTAAACACGGTAATCACCCACAAACTTGTCTGTCACTAGTTTTCCGCGGGGATATTCTACCTTGACACTCGATTCTTTAGTGCCCGCGAGAGTAATCGTCGTCGGAATGCCGGGAAAGTCCGCAGGCACGGGATTGGCATAAACGTGCCATTTCTTTTCGATATCCAGGCGAACGATTACGGTTTGATTTCCCAGGTTATCGATTTTACCGGCTTTGACCGTGGCTTTGACGACCGCATCGGAGCGTTTTGCGGCTCCTTGTGTAACTGGGCTAGCCAGTGCCACGACTGCCAGGCTTATCATTCCGATGGCCAAACGCATCGCTGCCTCCTTTTTCCGTTCGGAAACGAGGGATCACTGTATTGACCAGTAGGCATTCCCCGTGTTCCCTTCCCTGAAGAACCAAAGAGCTATGCCATGATATCCACGAAGCCGGTGAAAAACCAAGGCGAAAAACAGCCCGCGACGGCGGAAACCGGGAACCTAGCGTGAATCTAGTCCACATAACTGGCTGCACTGTAATCGAATTGCTGCCTAAATAGCCCGTTGTTGGTAAACTGGTGAACCTACATGCATAGATTGTCGTTCCATCCGACGTGTTAATATGTTGCTGGACATGTCGCCGGACGACTTATAAGGACAATGTTGATTTGCGTCCAAGCGATACCAGCCAGAGTGTCCCCAAGGCGATGTTCCCTCATCGGTCGATCGGACCAAGACGGTAGATGTACACGTTTTGATCGATATCGTTGACGCAGACAATGACGTCCAACTTCGGTGCGTAGCGGAATCTCCCGTAGGTGCCCTGGCGCGGTTGCATGGTCGGGATCACGCGGTTGGTGGGTGCGGGTCGATGCCGTTTCCAAGATAGCGTTTGCAAATCAAGGACAAAGACATCCGTGCCACCTGCCCAGGCGACGAGTGCGCGGTTGCGCGAATCGTAGGTGAAACCCGGGGCCTGGTACTTTAGAATGTCGGTGTCCCCTTTGGTCTTGACCCGTTCGAATTCAATCCGGCCGGTAGTGCCAATATCGGCGATGTAGACGTTGCCGCGGCCGATGGCGACGAACTTTCGTTTCAACGGATCGATCTCCGCGTTCAAACCGATGGTGATGCCGCTACGCCCCCGGCGCTTCCATTTGCCCGTTTTCGGATCGTATTCGTGCATGCCCCAACTCGATCCGTTTCCGGCCAAAAAGATGTGACCGGTAACAGGATCATAGGCGCTGACGCTCGATAACGACGCCCATCGCTCGGGACTGACATCTTCCTTTCTCGACCATTTCAGTGTCTTGAGATCGAATTCCCAGGTGTCTTTGCCACCTCCGCCACCGGCATAGAAAAGCGATCCTCCCTGGAGAAACAGGCTGTCGTTCTGCGGGAGATACTCAAGCGCATCGTAAGTATGGCGTGCGCAGGGGGTACCATCCGAGTAGGTGAGGAAGGACTTTTTCGAACGATAAGGAATATCTTTGCTCGGACCCCATATGCGTTTCCATTGCAGCGTCTGCAAACTGAAAGCATAGATTTCGTTGCCGCCGTAATCGTTGTGTCCGCCACCGGTCACGAGCAACCGCTGACGCCGGGAATCGTAAGCGCCGCTGTTCCAGGCTGTGATGATCGCTTTAGGATTGCCGGGTGGGGTCGGCTTCGGCACGTGAGGCCGAATTTGAGAATCGGGCACCTCGTACCAATGACCGGGCTTCAGTTCCTTCAGTACTTTCGGGACGTCAGGATCTGCGCCCACGGCCAGGCCACAGCCCGCAACGACAATGTCGGTTGCAAAAGCGAGCACTACGGCAAGGATCCGGTGCCATGACAGGCATTTCGCTCTACTCATGATAATCACACCATGAAACAGAAGGGATCGCTCTAATCTTCCCGAGACATAGGCCCGATGTATTGGCTGGCGATCACCACCTGGTCGATGTAACAGTGTTGATTGCGAGGAGAAGCGCTGCGCCCTCCATGATAGACGTTCATCCACACTTGTTCGATCTTCAGTTTCGGCGTGTTGCGAAAGCGCACATTGGTTTTTTCGATGGCAAGGTGGCCGTCGATCCATCCGCGAAGCACGCCATCCGCCTTACCCGGCGTGTTGAGCTTGACATAGTGCTCGATGCAGTACCACCGATTGTTTTCGAGATAGCCGCGGTAACCACGATACCACACCCAGTGATCGCCATAATTGCCTTTCATGTCGGCGTGATAACCGTATGTCCCGATAGGGGTCGTGCCCGCGAGTGGATTGCCGGGTGGAATGGTACGAGCGAAGAGTCCCCGCGCCGACCAGCCGTTGGTGCCGTCGCTCTTTCGGCCGCCCCAGCCCGCGCGATTGTAGGTACCGGCTATGCCGGGCAGCTTGCCATCGCTCACTGTCTGGTTCCAGTCGCTGCCGAGACGAAGATAATAGCGAAAATAAACTTCTTCCGGCTCGCGGCCTGTCAGCCCGGCAAAGTTATATAGCATGTTGAGACCGGTGTTGCCGCCTTTCGGAATCTCGACTCGCAAGGCGGCACCTTGCAATGGCACGAAGCCATGGCCGTCGCGATCCTTGACGATGGCTATCTGTTTCTCTGGCGCAACTTGCGACCATTTCTTCCCCCATTGAGGCGATTCGAAATCCTCGGCAAAGTAGACCGACTGATGGTTGCTGATCTGGCGGTCGTTACTGTGACGGCGCGCCAAACCCAGTTTCGGCTTGCCTGTTACCAGTGCCTCGCCTTGTGCACAGGCGAAAACGCCCACCTCCGCGTCGCCATATTGCTTTACGGAGTAAAGACGAAGTGCCGCCTTTCCGATACGAGTGGCTTTTTCGACTTGGCTCAGATCGAAACGCAAAAGAATATGCTCCGGCTCATCCGACACCCGCAACACCGTCCGATTGCCAAGCGGGCGATAGGTGGACGGCGTGAGGTAGGTATCAGCGGTCGCCTGCAACACCACCTCGCCGCGGTCCGTCGTCAGCGTCAGGCGTGGCCGTTCGTCGGCGTTTTTCGATTCGCGGCTTGCAAAGACGATCGCACCGCGCTTGCCGATGCAACGCAGGAAGAATCCCTTGTTGATCGCTTCGCGGGCAACCCATTTCCGTACAAGATCGGTAACATTCCACTCGATGGGTCTGGTCTGATCGGTGTCGCGAATCAGTACGCTGCAGTAAGGCTTGTTGCCTTGTTCCTTTCCCTCGGCGTCGGTCCAGTCGCCAAGACGATTCCGCCAGGGCAACCAGGCAGCCCGATTGTAGTAGTCTCGTGTTGCTCCGTCTTCATGATCCGGTACGCCTTCCGCCCAATGGTAGGGCGCCAACTCGTTATTGCGAGAGCGACCCTGGAGGGAATGGTCAGCGAGCGCTGGAATCGTTGCCATCAGGATTGCCGCCACGGAGGTGAAACTTCGCATGGCAATTTCCTCAGACTAATGGAGAAGTCAGCTGGTTGGCGCTGGCTCATAGTCGGGACAGTCCACCCGCAGCTCAATCAGCCGCAGCGGTTTGCCCAGAAGCCGACAATGATGCGGTTGCCCTGGATCTTTGTAACGATCCGGCTGAAAATAGACGCAAGTGCGACACATACGGGAGACGCTGATCAGCCCCACTGCTTGTAGTTGGCCAATCAGGCGGAGCAAGTCGTCAAGCAATCTCCCTTTTTCCGCTTCCGACCACGAGACGAATTGCTCCTCGATAGCTCGGGTCCAGGACGCGATCAACTTCGCATGACGGCGTCCTTTGGCCGTCAAACGCAAGACTCGCCTGCGACTGTCCGTCGAATCGCCCGCTCGCGTAATCAATCCTTTGGCCTCGAGCGACGCCAGTGCATCGCTCAGAGTCGGCAAGGTGATCTGGAATCGCGCAGCGACCTCGCTTGGGTTGGGCTTATCTCCGCTGGCAAGAAGATATGTCAATACCTGCGTTTGCAGCGGACTGAGACCCTTGGCTCGGGCCGCTGCACCCAGAGCAGTCCGCAATGCCTGCGAAAGGCGTTCAATCGCTGCAACCAACTTGCCCTCGACCGAACTCGGCGGGGAAGCTTGTTTGTCGGCCACGTGAACTCCACAGCGGCGGCGGTGTCAATAATCGCCTTCCTTTGTATACGGATGGCACCAAATCGCCACGTGCAACACAACCGCTTTGAACCAGGCTTGGTGCATCCTGTCAACATCTTCCGCCGAATGCCCCTTCTTGGCAAGGAAATCTCGGATCGTTGCCGTGATCGGATAGATGAACGCCACCAGGTAGCGCATGGGGACATGCGGGTTCGCTGCCACACGGTCGGTCTGATTCTTCTTGGACCGGTGGTGACGCAAGCCGATTTCGTATTGCCAATCGAGCCATGCTTGATCATAGGGGCGACGACAGACGTCGAGAATCCACTGCCCGAAGCGCTTACGGACGGCATTCAAATAGTCCGTAATCGGCCTGCCCTCCGCATCGGCGAAATACTGTACGAGATGGGGGTGAGATCCGACAAAGCCGTACCACAAATCGAGAATGTCGTCCACTTGATCGGCAAGGACTTCGCCCGCCATGCGGAGATAGCGTTCATCGGCCTCAGTGAACAAGACGGTTTGCTTCAGCCGGTTCAGATCCTCGATGCTGATCGGGGCCCGAGCAAGCTCCGTGTCGCCGTAGCGGTAACCGGGAATCGCTGCACTCTCGCTCATTGCCATACCTCCTTTGCTGGTCAAATTTTAGTTAGCAGTCCTAAGTATATTTTGCCAGGGTGGACGACAGCGTCAAGTGCTTTCTCAGGCGTAGCCGCTCCGATCACCAGGGACGGCGGCATGTTGCCTTTTTCACTGCGCCTTCGTGGTTGCGAAGAAGTGATATGCCCGTCGCTATGATGGTCCGTGCCAATGACAAAGCGTAGCGATTGCGCGTCTGACCAGACCTTCGTTCACGGCGGAAAAGCAGCGGAAGGCTCAGTCAGGGCGTTGGCTGAATCTGGCAAAAATGGCAAAGGACGGAAGACTAAAACCGCTTCTTGCGTTGCACCAGGTATTCCATGAGGGCTTTGTCGAAGCCGATGCTCGTATCGATCTCAACGTAATCGACATTCGCTTTGGAACATTCTTCCCGGTAATGGTCGCGGAATTCGGCGAGTGCTTCAAGATAATCGGTTCGCATGCCCAAGGCGTCGACGGTGAGGCGTTGGTGGTCTTCGACATCTTCGAATTCGACAATGCCTTCGAAGGGAAAACGGACTTCGGCCTCGTCCAGAATATGAAAAAGAATGACTTCATGGCCGCGATGACGAAGGTGATGGAGGGCGTCGATGACCGGAGCGGGTTCGGTCAACAGATCGCTGAAGACCATGACAAGCCCTTTGCTGCGGACCATGGCCGCCACCTGATGCAAACAGTTGGCGACATCTGTTGTCCCACTGGGCTGGAGGTTTGAGAGATGAGCCAGGATGGCCCCCAGTTGGGTTCGCTTGCTGTGAGGCTGCAGGGCTGAGCGAATTTGCGTGTCAAAAGTGATCAACCCTACGGGGTCCTGCTGGTGGATCATCAGGTACCCCAAAGCTGCCGCCAGACAAATGCCGTATTCGAACTTGGTCAATTCCTGGCGATAGGTGTACGCCATGGAGCCGCTCAGGTCCATGACCAGGTAGCCGGTGACGTTGGTCTCGGCTTGGAATTTCTTGATATAGAACTTTTCGGTCTTGGCATAAATGTTCCAATCGAGGTCTTTCAGATCGTCGCCGGGCACATATTTCCGATGTTCGCTGAACTCGACGGAGAAGCCGTGGTAGGGACTGGCATGCAACCCGGCAAGGAATCCTTCGACGATGAATTTCGCCCGCAAATCGAGTCGGCCAACTTGCCGGATGACTTCGGGACGCAAATAGCTTTCCGCTTTCATGGCCAGATGTCACCTCACGGCGGGGCGTGACATGGGCTTGGGACGTTCGTCGCGGCGCGGCGGACGTTGTTGGCCTTCGTCAGAGAGTCGGCGATCCGCTTCCAGGCAAATCCTGGCCGCCACCGCGGTCTTGAGCAACTGGATGCCGCCACGAAACACGATGAAGGATATGAAAGTCATCGGTATGCTTTCAATGAGACGAGGAGGGGAGCCGCTCAAAAGTGCGGCACAGATATAAAAGCCGAACAGTCCCAAACCGACGAGTGCCCAGCCGCCAAGTTCGCGAATCCAAAACCACATGGTCTGTTGTCCCGGTTCGTTGCTGGTTACCGGGCCAGGAAGGCCCAGAGAATCAGGAATCCCACCAAGAATGCAAGTAGCGTCGCCATCGTCAAGATCGACCGCTTGCCCAGGCGAAAACGGGCCAACGAGCGGCTTGCCCTCCGCTGTTCGCCCCGCGTCTGATGCCAAAGCACGTCCTGCAAAAACGTCTCCGCCTCGGCTGCTGTCATTTTGCATCGGCCAATATATTCCAGCATACCATGAGCCAGGTAGACGACGACGAAAATTCCCCAGATCAGTATCAAGCCCTGCCAGAGAAAACGAGGCAGCGTTCGCCAATATGGGGCGTAGTGGTCCAACAACAACCAGATCGCCTGTGCCGCAAGCGTCGCTATCAGAAGGACGAGCAAAAGTTGCACGAGTTCAACCATGTCGAACTGTTTGCCATACCGGCGGACTTTGCAGTCGTAAGCGACGGCGACGGTCTCGGACTGGTCCCAGGTCCAAATCTTTTCGACCGGGAAGACATGGTTGGAAAAAGCCTGCAGGCGAAGATTGAAGACGAGGTAAGCCATACCCGCGACGCAGATCGCCGCATCTTTGCTTCGCAGACCGTGCCCTTGCAGAGATAACATCCAGCGTGCTGGTTCGCTCGATAGCAGCCAGGCCAACGCGAACAAGAAAAGGATCGGCATGATGGACCAGCGAACCACAATGCCAGTCAGACCAATGAGGATGACGACGTCGGTGGCGATCGTCGGCATCACAGGCTGCAAACAGAGATACAAGACGCCTAGCGCCACAAGGCAGGCAACCATGTAGACAGCAGTGCCGACCTCCGGCAACCATTTTTTTCCAGTCGATGTGCCTTGCCGTCATCGTGTCACCATGCGCAACTGGTCGATGCGGTTCAAAATCAAGCGCACCGAATCGTCTCGGCGAGCGCTTACCACAGGAACGTGAAAGCGGGCAAACCGGGATTTCAGCCGGTGCAACGCTTGTTCGCTTTCTGTTTGCCGC
Source organism: Gemmatales bacterium (assembly GCA_026004675.1). Taxonomy (GTDB): domain Bacteria; phylum Planctomycetota; class Planctomycetia; order Gemmatales; family Gemmataceae; genus BPJP01. The sequence goes on along the minus strand of BPJP01000005.1, from coordinate 309,551 downwards.
TGGTGTGACGATTCCAAAGGGGTGCCGTCAGCGGTGCTGGCAAGTGGGCAAACAACCATCACCTGATGGTGCTTTCCCACCGCGACTTGAACCGCGCGTTCGAGTTTTTCGAGGTCGCCAGGGTCGGCAAAAGCGCCGTCGAACAGCAAGACAAAAAGTTCGTTATCGTGGCCTAGCCGGACGGCGCGCAACAGAGCCTTGGCAAGCACTTCCATCTTTTTCCCAGCTGAGATTTGCAATCTTGGCGGGTCATCCAACTGGGAAGGAGTATAAGGCACCCGGTGGCGAAAGAGGAACTTCTGTGCTTCCAGTACGAAGCGCTGCTCGTCTTCGAGGAGGAGCCCAAGCCCGCCGGGACCAAGGTGGTGCAAAGCGGACAAAAGCGCCGACAACTTCTTGCGCCAACGGTAATGCCGCCGTTTTTTCCGCAAACAAAAGCGACGGCACCTTGATGACACCAAGCATCGTCAGGAAAAGCAGGGGAAAAAGGATAAACAGCATCGTATCGCTGGTGTTGTGGGAGGCGACGAAGAGGATGGCGGCAAAAAGCCCGGCAGTGAGCAATACCGATGTCGTCCCGATGATTGCCAGCCAGACAGGCATCCATTGGTAGAGGCGATCTTGTTGCGTCGGCTGGCGAAAAGTGGATGCCGAGGGCGGCAAAAGCCAGGCCAACCACGCGGGAAAATCATTCACCTCGGGATGCAGGCATTCCGGATAGACTTCGCAAGCGAGCTGGTAGGAGGGGATCAAGACCGATACCAGGGAGGCGTCGGGAAAGAGCGGTTGGCGATCCGCCGCCTCCGCAAGCATATTCATGATCTTGCTCAAGTGTCTCGGACCACGACCAGGGCGAAGGTAGGTCGTGCTTTCCTCGTCGAACAGGCAGATACCGGCCAGATCACGAACGCCGTTCGCTGCTTGCGACACCCCAGCAGCAATTTCGATCAGACTCGTCATCAGGTTCCGCCCGGGCATCCCCCAGCGCACGGAATCCGAAGTGTCGATAAACATGGTACAGCGTATGGGCACTTCGCTTTCAAACTCTTTGGTCATCAGGCGATCGCGTCGCGCCGAGGCTTTCCAGGCAATCGTCTTGGGCGGATCGCCTGGCAGGTAATCGCGCAAATCGAGCAGTTCGCTGCCGGACCCGGGGCGCAACAAGCGGTGAACACCGGGCGGCGGCAGAAGATTGTGCCTTTTCTTCGATGGTGCGTGGCCGCGAATATCGGCCAGCGGCGGCAACACCCGATAGACCGTGCGATCCGGCACGAACGTGGCAGCGTAAAACAAACCTTGGCAGTCTGCTATTTTGATGTGCACGCCCTCGAAACGGATGCTGCCGATGCCCGAGCTGCGAAGGCGATAGTGCAGCAGAACAGGCGAGGCGGAATCGAGTCTCCCTTCGTAGACAGCCTGGCCTTCCGTGAATTGTGCCGTGGCGGGAAGACGATCCGCCAACCGAACGTACGGCAGAGGCCAGACGGAATCGAGTACGATTTCGAGTTGGACGTTGACGGGTTGGTGGGCCCAGAGGATGTCGATGGGACCGCGTTCGTCGGCGAGTACGCGTCGCAGTCGAATTCGGCGTTTGGCGAGCCGAACGCCGAGCAGAAAATGGAACCATTCCCAGCCGAACCACAGGGCCAGGCCGAGGGCGAACAACAGCAGGCTGACGTTTGGAGCATCGCTGGCCGAACGGCTCGGCAGGAAGAGGTGATCGAAAAACGCCCACGCCAGCATGAGGAACACGACCAAGAGCAACAGCCAGGCGCGGGGGGTGAACATGGACAAAGTATCGGCGAGTCCTGGTTGCGAGTTTCACCTGCGATGTCTTGTCATGGTAGCACACGGCCTCGGTCCTGGACACCTCAGGGCCGAGGCCATGTGCCGGTACGTCGCTGACCGACTACGAACCCGCTTCTGTCAGGTCGGCGACGAGCTTCGCCAGAGCTTCGTGAGGCAAAGGAAACGCGATCTGTCGTCGCGGCGTTTGCAACGCTTTGCCGGCCTCGAACCGCTTCAGGACGGCACGGTGGTTTCCGGTCAGAATCAGTTCATCATAAAAGACGGTGTCGCCGGTCTGGGTAGGCGAAAGGCTGCGCAACTGCGCTTCCTGACGCACTTTGTCGATTTCGACCACTTTGAGCCGCTGCAACAGACTCGTCACCCGCTCGGCGCACCGTTCGGCCCAGGTGGACAAGAGGACGGACGAAGGAACCAGGCGGCGCAGCGTCAACTCCCAGATTTTGCAACCCATCTCGTCATTGCGTTCGGCGGTGATATCGACAGCCCAGCCGCTTTCCGAATCGCTGATGCTCATCGAACTCCGCTTGTTTTCGGCAGGACGCCATTCGCCGAGCTTATGCAGAAGCGTTTGATTCAACTTCATCGTCGTCTCCTAGTGTTTGAGTTTTGTGTTCCGAGCCATCGTAGGACAACAACGTGGCTTCGTTATCCACGACCGTTTTCAGATGGACGGGTCGGCCCCAGAGGTTTTGGATGTTTGCGAGGGTGTCGGCCGCCCAGTCCAGTTGCAATTCGACGCCATTGAATTGATGATACAACAGCAGTTCGCCCCGGTTGCCGTAATTGCCATCAATGACGTAAATCCATGGTTTGCCGAAATTGGTCAAATTGAAAAGCAGACGTTGTTTGATCTGCTGGAAGGCCCGTGATTCGATGACGTATTCGCCGTATTCATCCTGGAAGGCGTAGGAAAAGAGCTTGTGCTCACGGCAAAAGTCTTCGGTCAAGAACGTTTCGATGAAGGTGATGTCGTTGTGAATGCGGCGGACTTCGAAGATCTTCTGCCGCCCCAGCCCCAGGTCTTTGTTCCAGTTGCGCCGTTTTTCCAAATCATCGCATTCTTCGTATTCCTTGCCGAACTTGCCTGTGTTCCAGCGATGTTCAATGTCACGGAACAGCTCGATGCCAAGCTTATACGGATTCAAGCGCGCTCCGTAGGTTGCCATCGTTCCGGAATGGTGGTCGGCATAGTCGATCACTTCCGAAGGCTTCATGACCTTTTGCGTCATGATGGTTGAATGCCAGTAGCTGGCCCAGCCTTCGTTCATGATTTTCGTTTGTGCCTGGGGAGCGAAGTAATAGGCTTCATCGCGAATGATCGACAGGATATCGCGTTGCCAGGGTTTCAACGGCGCGTGCTCGATCAGAAAGAGGAGAACGTCCTTTTCGGGACGCTCCGGAAATTTGCGGGCGATTTCTTCCTTGATCCGCCTTTGTTCTTCCTGCTCGGCTTTCAGAAGCTGAGGCGGATTGATGTAATCGTCCATGTAGTCCTTGCTTTTGAAACGAGTCAGTTTGATTTCCGACTCGTCATCCTCCTTGTCGCTGAAATCATAGCGCGACGACGATTGGCGCCGGCGAATGGCTGTCGAATGCACATCGATCAAATCATCAATGGACATGCACCGGTCGAGAAAGGCTTCCACCTCGTCCTCGCCGTACTTTTCGACGTAGCGGCGGATACGGGCCCCGTGGTTGGCCATCTCGTCCATCATTTTGCGATTGGTATGGGCGAAATAGGCGTTGTTCTTGAAAAAGTCGCAGTGCCCATAGACATGCGCCATCACCAGCTTCTGGTCGACCTCGTGGTTGCTGCGCATCAGGTAGGCGTAGCACGGGTCGTTGTTGATGACCATTTCGTAGATTTTGGACAATCCGTAGTCATAGCCTTTTCGCAGTTCCTCGTAGGCCATGCCGAACGACCAGTGCGGATAGCGTGTCGGAAATCCGCCATAGGCTGCGATCTCGTTCAGATCATCGGGATCGACGACCTCGAAGATGGTTTCGAAGAAATCCAAGCCATATTCGCGAGCATAACCTTCGATTTCTTCCTTGAGCGCCCGCAAATTCGGCGGTAAGGACGTATCGTAAAAATGATTCATGATACCTCTTCGAACACTGCTTCGTTTCCCAGTCCTATTCTATCTCACTTCCCCGTTTGTTTTCACGGCCAATTCGCCGGGGCAGATTCCGATTCTGCCTGCGTCTCCTAAATTATACCTGATTCAAGCGGGCAAATTGGAATTCAGCCCTTTCGGTTGAAACTTCCTCTTTCCGCCATATTCATGCTCAAAGGACGAACCGTTCCAGAACGGCGCCGTCCCGTCTGGCTCGAGAGCCGTCTTTCAGTAATCAGAACGTCTATGGAACAGCAACTCCGAGGGTTGAGTCTCTGGCAGGGTGAAATCTCAGTGACGCCGCTGAACGGGGGACTGACCAACCACAATTTTCTGGTTCGGCATCGCGGCCAAGCCTACGTGGCACGTTACTGCACCGATCTTCGTTACATCGGCATCGACCGCATCAACGAAAGGCTCTGCCAGGAGAACGCAGCCCGGGCAGGCGTTTCACCAGAGGTCATCTACTGCGACGATGCCTTTCTTGTTAGTCGATTTCTACCGGGCCGAACATTAACCAAAAGCGATCTGCTCGATGCGAAATTGCTCCGTCGGCTTGGCAGGATGCTGCGGCAATTGCACGCTTTTCGCGATCACCTGACCGGTGAGCTTCTTTATTTCTGCCCGTTTCAAGCGATCCGCACCTATGTGGAAACGGCTCGACGCCTGCACGCTCCATTGCCCCCGGACATCGAAGCGCTTTGCGGACAGATGCACAGGCTGGCCAGGCGAATGCCGCCTTTCCATCCGGTCTTGTGCCACAATGACCTGCTGCCTGCGAATGTCGTGGACGATGGCTCAAAGTTGTGGCTCGTGGATTGGGAATACGGCGGTGTGGGGAATCCTTTGTTTGATCTGGCCGGTGTGGCAGCGAATTGTCGGTTGCCGGAGACGCTGGAGGTGGAACTTCTCGGTGCTTATTTCGGCGAACCGGCGGAAGGCAAGCTGCAGCAATTGCGGATTTTGAAGGCGGCATCGCTTTTGCGCGAAGCTCTGTGGTCGCTGATACAGAGCGTCAAGTCGCGGCTCGATTTCGACTACCTCGCCTATGCCGATGAGAACATGCAGGCCTTTCGTGAAGTAGTGAAAACCGTCTTGTAAGCGGTGGCTACTCTGGTTTTGGCCGCCGTGCCCCTTTGGTTAGCAGAAAATTGTAACGGGCCGCGATCTCCGTCTCTTTGGGATCGCGATCGAGGATTCGCTCGTACAGGACTAATGCCCGATCGGGCCGGTTCAGTTTTTCATAGACGCGGGCCAGTTCCATCAAAGCACGGGTGCAATGCGGGTCGAGATCGAGTGCTTGTTGCAGGCGTGCTCGCGCCGCGGGCAGGTCGCCTCGTTCGGCGAGCAACCAGCCATCCTCCGCATAAGCGGCCGCCAGACGAGGATTGTTTTGCAGCCACTCTTGAACCATTTGTTCGGCTTCTTTTTGTCGTCCGGTCCGTAGCAAAAGGACATGCAGTGCATGCCGGCATTCGACCTGGTTCGGGTCGAGCTGGAGACTGGCGCGATAGTTTCTCTCTGCCAATGGCACATAACCAGCGCGGTCGTAGGCGCTGGCGAGATTGTACAACAATGCCGGGTCATTCGGTTTGAGACGCAGGGCCGCCTGAAAGCTCTGGGCTGCTTCACGGTAACGCCGATGCGCATAGAGGAACACGCCGTCAGCGTTATACGCCCGGATACGTTCCTTCTCCGCACTCGAGCAACCCAGAACCAGGGCCAGCCCGGCGATCCAGCATGCCCATTTCATCCGGCAGATTCCTCCGACTGGGCAGCATAGCTGGCGGCCCGGTAAATGAAAGTCCAATTCCGGCCTGCTGCCGGTCGGCCGAGGGCGGCAAAACGCGTCGAGTGGACAAAAGACGGCGAATGGAGCAGCTGCTTTGCCGTTCTTGAATCTTGTCCAGACTTCCTGTCATCGCGCTTCCGATTTCTGTTGCGTTCATTGGCCAGGCGACTTTTTCCCGCCAACGATCTGTGTGCCGACGCCTCGATCGGTGTAGATCTCCAGCAAGAGCGAGTGTTTGAGTCGGCCATCGATCACGTGGGTTTTCCGCACTCCTGCTTGCAGACTTTCCAGGCACGCTTCCACCTTGGGGATCATCCCGCCGGTGATGATACCCTGGCGGATCAACTTGGGACATTCACTGGCGTCGAGACTGCTGACGAGTGATGCTTCGTTGCCTGGCTCGAGCAGGATGCCGGGAGTGTCGGTCAGAAAGACGAGCTTTTCGGCGCGCAGATGGCAAGCGACGGCAGCGGCGGCACTGTCCGCATTGACGTTCAGCCATTCGCCGTCGGCGTCGACTGCCAGCGAGGGAATGACGGGCACGACGCCCGCGGCGCAAAGGTCTTCGATCAAGGCGCTGTCAACGCTCGTGATCCGACCGACCCGACCGAGATCGACTGGCCTGCCCGACTCGTCGTGGAGAATCAGTTTTTCCCCGAACAAAGATTTGAGTGTGCCGTTGCAAAGTCCCACCGCCCTGCCGCCATGATCGCGAATTTGCCGAACGATCGAGGCATTGATTTGATTGACAAGAACGTCGACGACAATTTTCAAGGTGGCGTCATCGGTACGCCTGCGGCCAAGCACTTTCTCCGGCTTCAACCCCGCCTCGGCCATGGCGCGGTCAATAGCCTTGCCTCCCCCGTGTACCAGAATCGGTCGCATGCCGACCGTTTCCATGAAGACCACGTCTTGCAAGGTGGCCCGCAGCGCCGCGGCATCTTCCATGGCGCTGCCCCCAAGCTTGATCAACGTGCGTTTGTCGCGGAAGTTGCGGATGTAACTAAGCGCTTCGATCAGGGTTTCGGCTTTGCGGATGGCGTCATCCATGGTCGTATTCCCGGGTAAAAAATGCATTCTAAGATTCGGCTGTCGGCTTTCAATGGCAGCGACACGGAACTTCCAGAACATCACCACCCGGCACTGGAGCGGATGAGGGCTTCGGCAACGATTTGCGCCGGGTGCACGGCGGCGACTCCTGTAAAATGGCTGATTTGAACCCGACAGGAAAAGCCTGCCGCCGCCACCGTCGCCTCACTGGACTCTTTTCGCAGCAAGGGGAATAGCCTCTGTTCCCCCACGTCGCGAGAAAGCTCGTAGTGCTCTGCTTCGTAACCGAACGACCCTGCCATTCCGCAACATCCTGCATTCGAGTCTCGAACGTCAGCATTCGGCATTCGGCGTAACAGTTGCAACGTCGGTTCCATGCCGACGAGCGATCGCTGATGACAATGTCCGTGCACAACGATACGTCTCGGCCAGGGACGAAAGGACATCGGCAACTCGGCGAAACGTCGTTCAACGTACTCTTCAAAGGTCTGGCATAAATGGGCGACCCTTTCCGCCCGGCGGCGGAGGTCGCCTCGTAAAAGCGCGGGGTAATCGTCTTTCATCGTTAACAAACAGCTCGGCTCGGCGGCAACGATGGGGATGCCTTCTGCAGCGTATGGATAAAGTCGCTTGACATTGTTGCGGGCGCATTCGACTGCTTCGTCCAGCAAACCGTTGGAAATCAAAGGACGGCCACAACACTGAAGCCCGAACGAGTGACAGCCGTCATCGCTGCCTGTCTCGCCTGCCCAGGCAAAAAGGATGAAGTCGTCGAGTGCTCGAAGCGTTTCCAGCACGGCCAGCCCCGTTTCAACGTCGAAGTAATTGGCGAATGTGTCGACGAAAAAGACGACTCGGGCCGGCTTGCCGGCTTGGCTCTCGTGGTGGTTTTTCCTGACGAGTTGAAACAGCGATTGCTCGGCAAAAAGTGGAAGTCGGCGTCGCCCGGTGATTCCCAAGAGTTTTTCATTGAGCCACCGCGTGACGGGATGGGCCAGCATTTTATTCGCGAGTCCGGACCAACGAACGCCGAGTCTCGCTAGTTTTGCCACATGGCCGAAAAGTTTGTGCCGCAAAGGGACGCCGAAGTCCTGATGCCATTGATGCAAGAACTCCGCCTTGAGTCGAGCCATATCGACATTGGTGGGGCACTCGCTCTTGCAGGCTTTGCATTCGAGGCATAAGTCGAACGCCGTTTGCAAACGCTGATCGGTCAGGCCAGTGAAGCCGAGTTGCCCCGTCAGCGCCAGCCGCAACGCGTTGGCCCGCCCACGCGTTGAGTGGAGCTCCTCTCCCGTTGCCTGATAGGAAGGGCACATCGTGCCTTCCCGTTTTTTTCCGGCATTCACCGACGCCAGCGCAAAGCTCAGCCGCTCGAACAATCCCGCCGTCAGCCGAGAAATCGAAAGTCGTAGGCACGTCCGGCGTCACGTAACGAGGACCAAACCGCAGGTTAACAGTTCGTGGCGGGCAGTCGACGATCTTGCCTGGATTGAGGAGGTTCAAGGGATCGAACGTTCGTTTGATTTCGCGAAATACCTGATAAATCTGGGAGCCGTACATCTTTTCCTGAAACGGACCGCGGACAAGACCGTCGCCGTGCTCGCCGGAAAGAGCGCCACCGTATTTGAGAACCAGGTCGGCAACGTCGTTGGCAATCCCTTCGAACTGGCTGAGCCCGCTTTCCGTCTTGAGGTTGACGACAGGCCGGACGTGCAAACAGCCAACCGAAGCATGGGCATAGACGCCCGCTTTCGTCTGATGGCGATGAATGATGTCGAGGAATTCGGCGATGAAATCGCGGAGCTTTTCGGGTGCGACCGCCGTGTCTTCCACAAAGGAGATAGCCTTGGCATCTCCTTTTTCGGCCATCGACAGCCCCAGGGCCAATTTGCGCAGCTTCCAGATTCTGCTTTGGTCGGCTGCGGAAGTCGCCTCGAAGGTGCTTTCTCCCAGGCCGGCAGCTTGCAGGTCGGCTTCGAGTTTGTGCAGACGGTCCGGCAATTCTGCCGCCGTTTCCCCGTAAAACTCGATGATCAAAATGGCTTCCGGGTCCCCCTTCAAGAAAGAACGCAACCGGGCTGCTTCCGGATTGATACGCGTGCTGTCTAAAACATACTTGTCGATCACTTCGACGGCAGAGGGATGATGCTCGAGGATGAGAGGCGTCGCCGCCAGAGCTTCCAGCAAATGGGAGAACTGCACGACAAGAACCGCTTTTGCTTTCGGCAAGGGAGACAGGCTCAGTTTGGCCTCCAGCGTCAGGGCGAGCGTCCCTTCCGAACCCACCAGCAAATTGGCGAGGCGAAAGCCGTTGCTTTGCACGCTGGCCGGCAAGAAAGCCTCGAGGTTGTAGCCACCGACACGGCGAAGAATTCTGGGAAAACGCCGGTCGATCTCCGCTGCATGTTGGTTGACCAGCCTGGTCAACGTTCGATAGCATCGACCTTCCAAAGTCGCTTGCGAACATTTCGCATGCACTTCATTCGGTTCCATTGGCCGCGCCTCGATGACACTGCCGTCGGAAAGAGCGACCGTGAGTTCGAGGACATGATCCCCCGTTTTGCCGTAAATGATGGAGCGGGTTCCCGATGAGTTGTTGGCGATCATGCCGCCGATGGTGGCTCGGTTGGCAGTTGAAATATCGATGGGAAAGTGCAGACCGAACGGCTTGAGTTGCTCGTTCAGTTCATCGAGGACGCAGCCTGGCTCGACGCGCACCCAACGTTGTTGAACATCGATTTCGAGAATGCGGTTGAAATACTTGGAGCAATCCAGGAGCAGACCAGCACCGATGGCCTGGCCGGCTTGTGACGTGCCGCCGCCACGTGCTGTGATGGGCACGCAGAACTCGCGTGCCGTCGCCAGTGCCGCGAGAACGTCACTGCGGTTGGCAGGAAGAATCACGCCCAACGGGATGATCTGATACACGCTCGCATCGGTCGAATAGATGGCTCGGCTAAGACGGTCGAAGCGAACCTCGCCGGTGATCCGCTGTCGCAAGGAGTTTTCCAACAAGGCGGCATCGACCGTTCCCGGTGCGTCGATCAGTGGCAATGTCGCGATGGGCATAAGATTAGTTTATCGCGGTTGCGGCGAGATTGGAGAAGCTGACGGTGTCTGGCTGAGTTTTTCCAGACCTGCCTTCAATAACGCCACTCCTTGCTCGAGCGTGTCACCGCCGGCTGCGAAGGAAACCCGAAGCATGCCCTCGCCGGCCTCGCCATAGGCCGAACCGTGAAGCACGACGACGCCGGCATCGTGCAAAAGAAAGCGGCGAATCTCGTCGGACGTACGACCCAAGCCGCGAACGTCCAGCATGACGAACAAACCGCCTTCGGGAACAAGCGTTCTCACTCCATCAATCCCTTCTAGTTGAGCGACCACGAAATCGCGCCGTCGCTGAAATTCCTGCCGCATGTACTCGACGCAAGTCTGGTCGCCCTGCAAGGCCGCCGACGCGGCGTCTTGAACGAACGTGGCCGGTCCCCGGCTAGACTGCTGCAACAGAAGAAACATCGAACGAATGATCGGCTCGGGACCGGCACAATAACCAACACGCCAACCCGTCATGGCATACGTTTTCGACAGACTGTTGACTACGACTGTCCGGTCGCGACAAAGAGCAGCCGGCGTCAAGTGTCGTCTGCCGTCATAAACCAGGCTGTCGTAGATCTCATCGCTGATGATCACCAGGTTGAACCGCTCCGCCAGATCGGCCAGGTGTTCGATTTCCGTTTTCGCCAAGACAGAGCCGACTGGATTCCATGGCGAGTTGAGCAGAAGCAAGCGGGTTTTCGGCGTGCAGGCGGCTTCCAATTTTCGAGGATCAAGAGAAAAGCGGCCCTGGTCGATTTCGCCCGGCACGAAGCGCGGCACACCACCCCACAAGAGAATCACGGCTTCATAGGCATCATAAATGGGGGCCGGCACAATGACCTCGTCACCGGATGACAGCAAAGCACCCAGTGCGATATAAACCCCAAGCGTGGCACCGTCGGTAATGAGAATCTCCTCTGCCGGATCGTATCGCAGGCCATGACTGCGATGCAGTTTCTCGGCAACCGCTTCGCGAAGAGCAGGTTCGCCTCGGTTGTCGGCATAGCCGGTCCGGCCGGCGCCTAGCGCCGCGATGGCGGCTTCGACGATATGGCCGGGAGTGCTGCTGTCTGGTTGGCCGCGCATCAACGATACCAGTTTCTTACCGTCACGCTGAAGACTTCGGACTTCTTCAAGGACGCGGTTGACGGCGGTCGGCTTCAATGCTGCGATTCGTTCAGGGTGGGGGAAGGATTTCATTACCGGTCTCTGGTTGACGCCGATGGGCTGGCATGTTTGGATAAATTGACTCCGAACTGGCGAAGACACCGCTACCACTTGCCCAATCTTTCTTGCGCGGGTGTTGCTATGAGGATACGCGATGAACTCTCCTGAATCCAGCGATGGGAAGCGGCCAGTCTTCGTTTGGCTATGCCCAGCTGCTGCCGGCATGATCCTGCTCGCCTTCGCCATTCCCGTCACTCAGCTTTTCGAACGCGAATTGTCGGCAGCCGACCTCCTTCGTTTCGGCGACAAGCTCGTTGAAGATTTCGAGCAACGAAAGGCTGTTTGGAAAAAACTGAAGCTGCCTGATCGCGAACCTGTGCGACCAAAAAAAACCAGGCTTCGTCCCAAAATCTTGCCACGCAAATCCAAACTAGACCAGAAGCGGGCGGAAGTCGAGGCAACCACCGAAATGATTCGTTCGATCGTACAATACACGCGTTGGGGATTGATGGCCTTGTTGATCACGGCGCTTGTGCAGATCGTGCCGCCATCGAGACGATGGTCAGCCACGATGTACACGGTTTTTGGGATGGTCGCAGGCGTGCTCGGCGTCGCATTTGCGGGAACGTTGATGGCGCTTTTCTTCTATTTGAACGGCATACAATTGCTGGGGCAGCCGATCTTCCTTCGCGCCGGCTACTGGTCGGCGACAGCCGGTACCATGCTGCTTGCGGTCGCTGGTTTTGCTGCGACGACACGAAAGAACTGGTTTCTCGTGGTGCCGATCCCTTTGCTGGTTGGCGGAGCGTGGACGGTTTACTTTGCCAGTTTGCTGTTTTGAGGGCGACGGAGACGATCGATTCATGCGACTTGTCATGATGGGAACGGGGACCTTTGCCGAGCCTACCTTCGAAGCCTTGATCGCCAGCAGGCATGAAGTGGCCGGCCTCGTGACCAATCCGGACCGTCCCAGCGGCAAAGAGCGCGAGATGCTTCGCGGCATGAAAAAAATCGCCCTGGCTCATGATATTCCTGTTTTTCAGCCAGAATCGATTAACACGCCCGAAGGAATCGCCGGTCTGCAAGTGTTTCAGCCCGAGTTGTTGGTTGTTGCCGCCTATGGCCAGATTCTTTCAAAAGAAGTCTTGTCAGTGGCGCCGCACGGCGGGATCAACGTACATGCCTCTTTGCTGCCCAAATATCGGGGCGCTGCCCCCATCAACTGGGCCATCTACCACGGCGAAACGCGAACAGGCGTCACCATCATCAAGATGTCCGTTCGCATGGATGCAGGCGACATGCTCATGCAGGAAGCCATCGATATCGGACCGGAAGAGACCGCCGGAGAGCTTCAAGTCCGCCTGGCCCGATTGGGGGCCAAACTAGCGCTGGAGACCATCGACCGGATCGAAAAGGGCACGGCTCATGGTGTCCCACAAGATCAGAAGCTGGTCACCAAAGCACCGAAACTAAAAAAAGAGCACGGCCTGATCGATTGGACGCGGACGGCCCAGCAAGTGTGCAACCAGGTGCGGGCTATGCAACCCTGGCCGACAGCGTATTCGTTTTTGCACCGCGCCGATTCGCCGCCGCTACGTTTGATCGTCCACCGTGCCGCCGCAACGCAACTCGCAACCGACCGGCAGCCTGGCTGCGTCGTTATCGATCCACGACATATGAATCAGCTTTTGGTTGCCGCGGGTGACAACAGCGTCGTGTCTTTATTGGACGTTCAACCTGCCGGTAAACGCCGCATGTCCGCAGCGGAGTTCTTGTGCGGACACCCTATTCGTTCGGGCGACCGATTTGGCGGCGAATCATGAGACGCATTCGATTCATTGCTGCGATTCGGGATGCACGCGGTGCCGCATTGCATGTGCTTCTCGAATCAAGAAACCGGCGCAGGTTCGCCCATGAAATCCTCGATCATCTGTTTCGCCAGGGCAACTTGCCAGCGACGGAACATGCTTTGGCCACACAGCTCGTCAACGGCGTTTTGCGCCGCCGGGCAACGCTCGATGCCCTCCTCAAACCGTTTCTGCACCGACCGCTTCACCAGATCGAAAGCTGGCTGCTCGAGGTGCTGCGGCTGGGTGCTTTCCAACTCGTCCTGATGTCGGGCATTCCGCCGTATGCAGCGCTTCACGAAACCGTGAAGTTGTGCGAGACGATACGGAAACCGCGGGGCAAGCGATTCGTCAACGCAGTCTTGCGTTCGTTGTCGCGCTCCATGACGGCTACCGATACGATCGAGCCGGCAGCCGATGCCGTGCCTTTGGAAGCAGGGCGGTTTCGCGTGTTGTCGGCGCCCGTCTTTGCTGACCCGAAAAAGGAACCCGTCCAATACCTCGCCGCTGCCTTCTCTTTGCCGCGCTGGCTCGTCGAGCGCTGGTTTGCACGTTACGGTTGGGACGAATGCCTTCGCTTGGGATTCTGGTTCGCCGTCCCCGGCCCTCTTTGGCTGCGTTGCAATGTCCTTCGCACCGATCGAGAAACATGCCTCGCGGCTCTCGCAGAAGCTGGTATCGATGCCGAACCTGGCACTCACCCGCAATCGATTCGCCTGCGCGGTTTTCATGCCATTGCGGATCTTCCGCATTTCAAAGATGGCTGGTTTACTGTCCAGGATCATTCCGCCATGGAAGTAGCGTCGGTGTTGGCGCCGTCGCCTGGAATGCGCGTTCTCGATTTGTGTGCGGCACCCGGTGGAAAAACGACCCATCTCGCTGAATGGATGCGAAATCAAGGAGAAATCATCGCTTGCGACATTCATGCTGGTCGACTGGAGAACTTGCGAGAAACATGCCGACGACTGGGCATCTCCATTGTTTCTCCTCTGCTTTTGAAAGAAGAACCGCCCGAGGGGCCGTTCGATGCAGCCCTGGTCGATGTGCCTTGCAGCAACACCGGAGTCCTTGGCAGAAGACCGGAGGTTCGTTGGCGGTTGAAACCAGGCGACTTCCAACGCTTGATCCCCTTGCAAACCAAACTGCTGATTCAAGCCGTCGAACGGGTTCGAACGGGAGGAACCGTCGTTTATTCCACATGCAGCATGGAACCTGAAGAAAACGGGGGAGTCGTCCGCGCGGTTCTTTCCGCCATGCCCAGGCTCAGTCTGGAAGCTGAAAAAGAACAAATGGCTGGCCAGCCTGGCGACGGCGGCTATTGGGCTCGGCTGCGAGTCGGCACCGGCTGATTTCCTGCCGTCAACATCGGAGTTTCTTTTGTCCCATCCCTCTTGCCGATCGTTGTCATGTGGCCGAAGACAACAAAGGCAACTTATGGTTTTTTCAAGTGGACTCTCAAATGAAAACGCCAACCTTTTATGGCGTGGGAATTGGTCCAGGCGATCCGGAGTTGATCACGCTCAAGGCCGCTCGGGTTCTTGAACAAGTCGATGTCGTACTTCACCCGCAAGGCAAGCACGGCAGTTTCGCGGCCAGGATCCTGGAACCACTCGGCCTGACGGCGAAGTTGCAGCCGATCTCCTTGTGCATGTCCCGGCAGCGCGAAAACGACGAAAACGTTTACGAGCAGACGGCCAGGCAGATCGTCAGTCGACTGCGCGACAACCAATCGGTAGCCTGGGTGACACAAGGCGATCCCCTCTTTTACAGCACTTTCGATCATCTGATGGTTGCGGTCCGCCGGCTCGATCCCGCTAGCCATATCGAAATCATTCCGGGCGTGAGTTCCCTGCACGCTGCCAGTGCACGTACCGGTCTGCCTCTGTGCCGCCTTGGCGAACGTGTCGCCGTCGTCCCTGCCTCTTACGGGCTCGACGATCTACCCGCTCTCTTGGAACGGTTTACGACAGTCGTTCTGGTCAAAGTCAATGCCGTTCTCGATCGTCTCGCGGAGGAGTTGCCGCGGTACCCGCACGTTCAGGCGGTTTACGTCGAAAAAGCCGGGACAACCGAGGAACGCATTGTGACCGATGTGGCGTCGTTGAAAGGGCAAGAATCGTCGTATTTTTCTCTGATTCTTTTGCGCCATGAAACGTAAGGGGCAGGTCTGGGTTGTCGGCATCGGCCCTGGCGCGCGGGAACTCCGGACGTTGCAGGCGGAGGCAGCCTTGCGCGCAGCGGATGTCATCATCGGCTATCAGGGCTACTTTCAATGGATCAGCGATGTCGTCTCTGGCAAAGCATGTCTGGCCTTTGCACTCGGCGAGGAAGAAGCCCGTGCTCGCCGGGCCTTGGAAGAGGCGCTCAGCGGTCAAAACGTGTGCGTCATTTCCAGTGGTGATGCCGGTGTTTTCGGCATGGCCTCACTCGTCGTGCAAATCGCCGAAGCGGTGGACGAAGCGACGCGGCCAGAGATCTGCATTCTGCCAGGTGTCTCCGCGGTTCTGGCCTGCGCTTCCTTGCTGGGCGCTCCGCTTGGGGATGATTTCGCCGTTATCAGCCTGAGCGATCTCGTCTCGCCCTGGCCACAGATCGAACGACGCCTTGAAGCTGTTGCTGCGGCCGATTTTGTCATCGTCCTGTTAAACCCGAAAAGCCGGCAAAGGACCTGGCAATTCGCTCGGGCTTTGGACATCATCCGCCGCCACAAAAGTCGTGCCACTCCCGTCGGCGTCGTGCGCAATGCCTTTCGCCCCGGACAGTCCATCGAGGTGGCAAGTCTCGCTGATCTCGAGGCGAAAACGATCGACATGTTGACCACTGTCATCGTTGGCAATACCCAGACGCGGCAAGGCCAAATCGGCTTGTATACCATGCGAGCGTCATGCAGCGCGACCAAGTGAGGCGGTCCGGTAATAGTCGCCGATCGCATCGACGACTGTCTGCTTGGCCTCATCGCTCAATTCAGGATAGACAGGCAAGGCGAGGGTTTCTTGTGCGGCACGTTCGCTTTCCGGAAAATCATCAGCGGAATAGCCGAGATTCACGAAACACTCCTGCAAATGAAGCGGGCAGGGATAGTAGATTTCCGTGCCGATGTTGCGAGCGGCGAGGTGCTGCTTGACCGCATCGCGGTTTTGCACGCGCACCACGAATTGGTTGATGACGGCACGGGACTGCTTCACGCAAGGCAACGTGACGGGATTCGGTGCCAACCCGGCATGGGTAAAGGCGCGGTTATAGAAGTCGGCATTCCTCTGCCGGGCTTGAGTCCAGCGATCGATATATCGCAACTTGACTCGGATCACTGCCGCTTGCAGTGCATCGAGTCGAAAGTTGCCGCCGATCAGGGAATGGTAGTACTTTGGCCTGGCTCCATGGCCGCGCAAACAACGAATGCGTTCCGCCAAAGCATCGTCGTTGGTGACCACAGCGCCGCCGTCGCCAAAAGCGCCCAGGTTTTTGGAGGGGAAAAAGGAGAAGCAGCCGGCAGCCCCCATCGAGCCGGCTCGGCGTCCTTGGTATTCCGCCCCAATGGCTTGAGCCGCATCTTCGATAACCGGAATGTGGTAACGGTCGGCGATCTCCAGGATTGCCCCCATTTCCGCACATTGCCCGAACAAATGCACTGGCACGATCGCCCGCGTGCGACGGCTGATAACCTTGCCGATGCCATTGGGATCGATGTTGAAGGTGGCCGGTTCGATATCGACAAACACGGGCCTGGCTCCCAGACGGGCAATGCACCCGGCGGTCGCAAAAAAAGTGTAAGGGGTGGTGATCACTTCATCACCCGGCCCGATTTCCAAGGCCATCAACGCCACCAGAAGCGCATCGGTTCCAGAGGAAACGCCGATCGCGTGGCGTACGCCACAATAGTCCGCGATCTCGCGTTCCAGCGCTTCGACTTCCGGCCCGTTAATGAAACACTGCGAGTCGACGACGCGTTCGATCGCCTCCATCACCTCGTCCTTGATGGGGGTCAACTGGGCTTTCAAATCGAGAAGGGGAATGCCGTTTGTCCGCATGGCGGTGGTTCCTCGACAGGAAAAGATGGGATGGCCTGCAAAAACAGGAAAGCGTGCAACGCCGGGTGCGAAACCAGCCTGATCAGTAGAATCGTCAAAATCGCTCCGCTTCTTCATCGATTTTGGCGCTTCGATCGCGATGCTGCCGTTTCTGCCGACAACGGGCAGCCGGATCCTGACGGAAATAGTCGCGCAAAAGCTGATACAAACGGGGGTGCCGCTCCGCCATCTCTACCGGCCGATCGAAAAAGCATTCCGTGGCGACGGCAAAAAACTCTCCTTCGTTGGTCGTGCCGTACTGGTCGAGAAGCGTGGCACGCCCTTCGCCTGACGCGTCAATGAGGCTCTGGTATTCCTCGGCCATCACGTCGCGCCAACGCAACCTCTGCTGGGCATTCTCCAAAGGAGGCGTACCGTTTATCAGACCATCGAGCATATCCAATTGATGGGCAAACTCATGAAAGACGAGGTTGTGCCCGCGTCCTGGATCCCGGCTGTCCTTGAGGGTTTCGGACCACGACACGATGACCGGCCCCCGGTAATGTGCTTCGCCCAGCAAGAATTCTTCCTCGTTGACAACCAACGTTCCGGTGCCGTCATCTTCCGGCACACGATAGCCGTGCGGATAGACCAGAATCGATTTTACGTGTGAAAAGTAGTCGTGGTCCAGCCCCAAGACCAAAAGGCAAGCCTGGGCGGCGATGGTTACTTTGATCTCGTCGGTCATCTCCAGTCCGCCGCAACCTTCCCAGTTCTTTTCCGCGATAAAAATCCGCAGGTCGTCGCGCAACTTCGCTTGTTCCGTCGGCGAAAGGAAATGGTAGTGCGCCACATTGCGCTCCAGGTAAACGAGCCAGGAGGAAGGAAACGGTTCGGCCAGCAGCCAGCGTCGTCGGCGTGTTTTCAACCATCGCCAAATCATCTTCGTCCTTTTCCCTGAGGTGCTTGCCGCGCGGCACTTCTTGCATCCCCCTCTCGTGCAGGATACCATCAAACCGTTTCGACGACTATCCAGGGAGTTTCGCATGTACTACCGCTTTGTTGTCTCCGCATTGTGCGGACTGTTGCTGGCCGCTTCGGCGGGCGCCCAAGTCCAGGTTGAGAAAGTCGCCTACAAGGGCTGGAAAAACAATCTGCGCATCAAGAATGGGGACGCCGAGTTGATTGTGACCCTCGACGTTGGTCCGCGCATCATCAGTTACCGCCTTGCCGATGGCAAGAACGTGTTCAAGGAGTATGCCGACCAGCTTGGAAAATCGGGAGAAAAAACCTGGCAAATTCGCGGCGGGCATCGCCTTTGGGTGGGACCGGAAGATTTGACTCGAACCTATTCGCCCGACAACGGGCCTGTGCAACATGAAATTCTCGAATCAGCTCCGCCGCAGATCGTCGTGACACAAGACGACAAGACCTATGGCATCCGCAAACAAATGAACATCCAGTTGGCCATGAAGGGAAGCCAGGTCCGGGTTCGCCATCGACTTACCAACATCGGCAGCAAGCCGACCGAATTGGCGGCATGGGCTTTGTCGGTGATGGCACCGGGAGGTGTCGAGTTCATACCGCTGCCGCCAAAAAAGCCTCACCCCGGTTCGGCTAAAAACGCCAAGACTGCCGAAGACTTTGCTCCTAATTTTTCCCTTGCAGTCTGGCCTTACACCGACTTTGGCGACGGGCGCTGGCGAATCGGCAGCAAATACATCACATTGAAACAGGACGCCAAAAAAGGGCCGGCGAAAATCGGACTGGCTCATACCACCGGCTGGGTCGGCTACCTCAATGCCGGCACGCTTTTCGTCAAACGCTTCGACTATCGGAAAAACCTCCTTTATCCGGACCGCGGCAGCAACTTCGAAACCTTCACCAACCAGGACATGCTCGAAGTCGAAACCCTCGGTCCGCTGACGAAACTCGCACCGGGCAAAAGCGTCGATCACACCGAAACGTGGGAACTCTTCGCCGACGTCAAAGAGTGCCAGACCGAAGCGGACATCGACCAACACGTTTTGCCCAAGGTCGGCAAATAAGAATTGTGTCCGTAAGGCCTGCAATCGCTGGTTGACGACATGGGATCGTTTTCGAGGGAGCCAACGATGCCTGCATTCGTGACGCGTCGCGATTTCTTGTCTGTTGCCGCCGGAGGTATCTTGGCGTTCAACGGTGTCGCCGCGAAAGATGCCAGGCGTGTGCCGGTGATTGATACCCATTTGCACTGTTTCGCCGGCAAGGACGATAAACGTTTTCCGTATCATCCGCGTGCTCCGTATCGGCCGGACAAGCCGGCGACGCCGGAACATCTTCTTCACTGCATGAAAGGAGCCGGCGTCGATTTCGCGATCGTAGTTCATCCCGAACCGTATCAGGACGATCATCGCTACCTGGAACATTGTTTGCGCGTGGGCAAAGGCAAGCTGAAGGGAACGTGCTTGTTTTTTGCCGACCGCCCCGGTTCGGTGGAAAAGATGCCTGCCTTGGTGAAGAAATGGCCCATCGTCGCGGCGCGGATCCATGCGTATGCCCCGGACAGGTTGCCTCCTTTCGGCAAACCAGAGTTGCGCAAGCTCTGGAAGACGGCGGCTGATTTGGGTTTGGCCGTGCAATTGCACTTCGAACCGCGCTACGCTCCCGGTTTCGAGCCGTTGATCAAGGAATTTTCCAAAACGCGGGTGATTATCGACCATTTGGGCAGACCATTTCAGGGCACGCCCAAAGAGCATGCGGTCGTCGTTCGCTGGGCGCGGTTCGACAACACGATCATGAAGCTGTCGTCGATTCCCTCGGAGCGGAGCTACCCGCACCGCGACATAGCGCCGATTATCAAGCAATTGACCAATGCCTGGGGCGCGGACCGAATGATTTACGGGGGAGGTTTCAGCGCGGAGGCGACACCGGAGTCGTATCGAGCCGCCCGGGAAAGGGCGCGATCGTATCTCGCCCATTTATCGGCCGACGACCAGGCGAAAATCCTGGGAGGCACGGCGGCACGGCTCTTCGGTTTCGCTTGAGCGCACTTGCGCCCTTTTACCAGCCTTTGGGTTTTTGCGCTCGTTCCACAAGTCGAATGGATTTGATTTTGTAAGCAGGATAATGGTTCCATCCGCCCGGACGCGACGGGTCGTTGTCGGTGCTGATTTCGCCCTCGACAAAGACGATATCGCCGTCTTGGAACGTTTTGAGGCGTTCATCGTTGCCGAGATAGACCTTGCCGCCCCAGCGGTCCTCGACATTGCAATCGCAGTAGCGAAGATAGTAGTAGCCGCGGTAGTGTTTGTCGATCGTGCCTTGCAACCACGAATGGTCGTCGGCATGGCCAAATTTACTGGGAACACGTTGGGGGACTTCGCGTTTAGCGGGTAGCGACGGCGGCTTCTGTTCTTTTCGGCGGATGGCCGGGATGGCGGGAACGTTGTCCTTTTTGCGAACAGCCGGCTGGGTTTGGAAACTCGGCGTTTCCACGCGTGGTTCGGGTTCACTGGCCTCTTCAGGGACCAAGGCAGCAGTGGCATCAGGCAAAGGCGCCGGCGCCGTCGCCAAGGCTTCGGGAGGCGCCAGCGGAGCGGTCGGCTCTTCGACAGCGAGTTCCGGTCCGGTGTCTTTTCCGGGATTTCCTGCCACCGGATTCTTGCTGATGAGCAGAGGCCCTTCTTGATAGAGCGAATTCGGAGCCGCGGATCGGCAACCCAGGAAACAGCCGAATCCGACCAGGGCGAGGAGCCAGAACGGGTGAACCAACCGGACCATCATTGTTCTTGTCCTTAAAAATGCGCACAACGCCATCTGTCCTTGGTATCGGCGAAATTGCTGTCGCTTTGGGACGTGATCTGAAAAAGCGGCGGTCGCCATTTTGCCGCCTCCGGTAAGACGTGACGATCGCAACGACTCTGCCACGGCCAGCTTCGCTCCAGCTGCGCCTATCCTGTCGGCGTTGGTCTCATATCATTATCCCAGTTGGCGGGCAAGCTTTCGGCAAACCTTGCCGAGTGGCTCGGACTCGTAGCGGGCTGCCGACAAATTCGGAAAACCATTGCGAGGAGCCGTTTTCGCTCCGCGGCTTGATAGCGAATCCAATCATAGACGCAACGTGTCATGTCGATAGCCAGGGATCGATTGCAGCAAAGCGGTTGGTTCGTTTTTTGGGCGACTCTGTTCGCGATCGTTCATACACAAGCACCGCTTTATTATTCCAACCAGAATCAATACTTTCTCCACGGTCTGGCCCAGGCAGGAGCGGGTCATCTCGACCAGGACTGGCTTGCCAACACGAAGGATCCTACGCCGATTTTCAGTTTTCTCGTTAAGCTCACCGCCCGATATCTGCATGAGAATCTGTTTTACCTCTACTATGCGATCATCTTTGGCATCTATGTCGCCAGCCTGAACGGCATCTTCTCGAAACTGACCCACCAGGCGAATTCACTGCATCCCGACGTTCCCGATCTCACCAGGCTTGTTTTTTTTACGTCGCTTCTTCTGGTGCACGCGGCTGTATTGCGTTGGGCTTGTTCCAAAGCCGCCGGTCATGATTATCTCTGGTACCTGCAAGCCGGGCTGGCCGGGCAATATCTGCTCGGCCCCATGTATCAGCCATCGGTGCACGGCGTGCTGTTGCTGCTCTCCGTTTGGGTCTTCCTGAACGACAGACCTTTTCTGGCTGTGATCGTTTCTTCCGGATGTGCTGTCATCCACACGACGTATATGCTCAGCGCCGCCCTCTTGACCGTCTCGTATCTCTGGCTCCTGCTGCGGGAACGCCGGATCAAGACGGCGTTTTGCACCGGATTTTTGGCCTTGGCGATCGTGCTGCCGATCGTCATTTGGAATCTGGCCACGTTCGGTCCCGAGTCGGCCGAGTCTTTCGAGCGAGCGACACGAATTCTGGCCCATTTCCGCATTCCGCACCATGCGGTGGTCGATTACTGGTTCAGTCGTTATTCCGCATGTCAATTAATGTGGCTGGCGACAGCTCTGTGTTTGGCCTACGGCCAGCGCTTGTTTTCGATTCTGGTCATCGTCGCAGCCGGTTCGCTGATCCTTTCGCTTGTGCAGGTAATGACAGGGAATAACACGCTGGCCTTGTTGTTCCCGTGGAGGCCATCTGCGTTTTTGATGCCGATTTGCACGACGATCATCTTGACACGAGGCATCGTGGCGTGGAAACCGCAGTTGTTGGCCAAGCCAAGGATA
This sequence comes from Gemmatales bacterium, assembly GCA_026004675.1. Classification (GTDB taxonomy): domain Bacteria; phylum Planctomycetota; class Planctomycetia; order Gemmatales; family Gemmataceae; genus BPJP01. The sequence continues at coordinate 287,458 of BPJP01000005.1, read as the reverse complement.
GTGCGCGGGCTGGCCTGGACTCTGATTGCCCTCGCCCTGGCCGGCGGTGCGGTCGTCAGCTGGTTCGGTTTGAACATTCGCAAGGATGAGCGCGAACAGGCGGTGCTGTCCTTTGTGCGGGCAAACAGCCAGCGTGGAGACTGCTATCTGGTGCCGTTTCATTTGCCTCGTCCCCAGCGGGAAGCGATCGAAACCGGACAAGACGATTTCGGGAGATTGCCCCGGCTTGCCCAAAAAGACCGGCGAATTCCAGTGGATTTCCAGCGTTTCCGGCTCCATGCCCGAACGCCGATTCATGTCGACTTCAAGTCCATCCCGTACAAGGACGTGGAAGTAATCGAATGGTTCACCCGTCTCAAGTGGGCCCACTTCTTCTACAAACAACTGCGGTCCGGCTATGACCCTGCCATGCTTGACGAACTGCAGCAGCGGCGCATCACCCATGTCATCGTCGAAGCAGACTATCCTCCTTTTCCGGACGATTTCAAAGTTTTGTATGAAGATGCTGCCTACCGAGTCGTGGAGCTGCCACCCAGGACTGCCGTTGTCAAAGCAGAAAACTGAACCCGCGCTTTGTTCGGTCGACCTGTCCTGGAAACTGCCTGCGACTTCTTGGATCGCTCGGCGGTGGTTGCATTCCCGCCGACTGGGGAACGTTTCTTCCATAACATAGCATGAAGAGACAGGGGACACTGAGCGCACAGAATCGATCGTCTATTATGATCTGGGAAGTCGAAATCCGTACGAAAGGCAACGACGTCGAACGGCGCCGCGTTGCCGCCGAATACGATTTGTTGACCCACAGTGGAAAAGGTGCCGAGATCGTTCGAGCGTCGGCGCGTGGTTACCTGCTCGAAGGCGATTTGGATCGAGGCTGCGTTCAGAAGTTGGTCAATCAACTTCTTGTTGATCCCCTGGTCGAAACCGGGTCGTTGTCCGAATTGGGGGCGGCAACGTTGGCTGACCACACCGTCACGGTCCTGCTCAAGCCAGGGGTGATGGATGCCGTCGCTCTCAGCGTGGTGCAGGCGGCAAAGGATTTGGGAATAATCGTTTCCAGCGTTCGCACTTTTCGCCGCTATGAGCTTGGCTCGGCTGCCGACACCAGCCTGCGCAAGGTGCTCGCCAACGAAGCGATCGAACAAATCATCGAAGGTCCCCTGCGGCTGGATCATTTGAGCCTGGGAAGTCCCTATACTTTTGAAAAGCGGACGATACCTTTGCTCGATGCCGACGATCGCCAGCTGGAGCAACTCAGTCGGGAGGGGCAACTCTCGCTCAGCCTCCAGGAAATGCGTGCTGTCCAGGAGCACTTTCGCCAACTCGGTCGGGAGCCGACCGACATCGAATTGGAAACATTCGCTCAGACGTGGTCCGAACATTGCTCGCACAAGACGCTCAAAGGGGCGATCGAAGTCGATGGTCGGGTCATCAACAACCTGCTCAAGGAGACGATTTTCGGCGCCACGGAGGAAATTCGCCGGCGTGCCGGTGCTGCCGACTGGTGCGTCAGCGTTTTTGCAGACAATGCCGGCGTGGTCCGCTTCGATGACCGTTATCATGTTTGCTTCAAGGTCGAAACGCACAACCATCCATCGGCGATCGAGCCGTATGGCGGTGCCAATACGGGTTTGGGAGGTGTGATCCGCGATCTGCTCGGGACTGGTTTGGGAGCCAAACCAGTGTGCAATACCGACGTTTTCTGTTTCGCGCCGCCGGACACCAAAGCCGAGGATCTGCCCGCGGGAGTTCTGCATCCAAAGAAAATCATGCAAGGGGTCGTTGCCGGCGTTCGTGATTACGGCAACCGCATGGGTATTCCGACCATCAATGGGGCTGTATGTTTTGATTCTCGTTACCTTGGCAATCCGCTGGTTTACTGCGGCACTGTAGGCTTGATTCCAGTCGCGTGTGCCGGCAAGCAACCCCATCCTGGCGACCTGATCGTCGTCGTCGGCGGCAGGACAGGCCGGGACGGCATTCACGGCGCCACCTTTTCCTCGATTGGATTGTCGTCGGAGTCGGAAGCCACCAGTGGCGGCGCCGTGCAGATCGGCAATGCCATTGTCGAAAAGAAGATGGCCGACGTCTTGCTTCAAGCTCGCGACCAGGGACTCTATCACGCGATCACCGATTGCGGCGCTGGCGGCTTCAGTTCCGCGGTTGGTGAAATGGCCGAGGGTATCGGTGCAGTCGTGCACCTGGACAAGGCGCCGCTCAAGTACGAAGGGCTGAGTTACACGGAAATCTGGATATCCGAATCGCAAGAACGGATGGTATTGGCCGTTCCTCCGGAGCACTGGCCAAGATTGGCATCGCTTTGCGCCAGCGAAGACGTGGAAGCCGCCGTCATCGGTCGATTCGCCGATACGGGACGACTGCAACTCTATTATGAAGATCACTGCGTCGGCGATCTCGACCTGGAATTCTTGCATCATGGTCGGCCCCAAGTCGTTCGTCGGGCTTTTCGCGCCGTCGTCAAGGAAAACGACGAGCAACCGCCGTCACGTTTGGCTGCCAAAGACGTTCTCCTCGGCATTCTGTCCTCGTGGAATGTATGCAGCAAGGAATGGATCATTCGGCAATACGATCACGAAGTTCAAGGCGGCAGCGTGATCAAGCCGTTGACGGGGATACGCAACGATGGTCCGAGCGATGCTGCGGTCATCATGCCGGTGTTGGGATCGTGGCGGGGGCTGGCCATCGGTTGTGGCATCAATCCGCACTATGGCGATATCGATCCGTATGCCATGGCGGCGTTGGCGGTGGATGAAGCCATTCGCAATGTTGTTGCCGTCGGCGCCGACCCCAGCCGGATCGCTCTGCTCGACAATTTTTGTTGGGGCAACACGAATCGCCCCGAGGTGCTCGGCTCATTGGTCCAGGCGGCCGAAGCGTGTCGCGATGCCGCCCTGGCTTTTCAAACTCCATTTATCAGCGGCAAAGACAGTTTGAACAACGAGTTCCACGCGGAAGGCAGGCATATTACGATCCCGCCGACCCTGTTGATCAGTGCCCTGGGACAGGTCCCCGATGTGCGACGCTCGGTTTCGATGGATTGGAAGGAACCGGGCAACCGGCTCTATCTCATTGGCACAACCCGAAACGAAATGGGCGGTTCGCATTTCAACCTGGTGCATCACCACCAGGGCGGCATCGCGCCGAAGGTCGATTTTCACCAGGCGCCGCGGATTATGCGGCGGGTCTTCGATGCCATCCAACAAGGGCTGGTCCGTTCGTGTCACGACTTGAGCGAAGGGGGGCTGGCGGTCGCCCTCGCCGAGATGGCTTTCGCCGGTGAAATCGGTGCGCATATCGTTCTTCCCTCAGATCGGGATGTAGCCGATGATGTCTATCTTTTTTCGGAGTCGGCATCCCGTTTCGTGGTCGAAGTGCCAGCCAGTCGCTCTTCTGAATTCGAAAAAGCGATGCAAGATGTCCCGTTCCAATGGCTGGGAGAAACAGTTGCCGAGCCGCATTTGACCGTCGCCGGCATCCTGGAAGTCGGGTTGGACGAGTTGAAATCGGCCTGGCAACGCCCGCTGGCCTGGTGAAGACAAGGGTCGTTTGGCTTCGGTTCGGCTAGTCTTGTTGCTGAAGCAGGTGAAGCCGAACCATGTTGAGCGCCATCTTGGCGGTGCGGCTTTGGATTTCGTTTCGGGTTCCAGACCAATTGAAGGATTGGACGGCCACGCCCTGGCCGGAAGCGAGAGCAACGAAGACCAGACCCACCGGTTTGTCGCAGGTTGCGCCATGGGGGCCGGCGATGCCGACGGTGCTGACCGCCAAATCGGTGCGCAGTCTCGATCGGCAGCCGATGGCCATTCGCTTTGCCACTTCCGCGCTGACTGCTCCGTGGTCGTCGATCATTTGTTGCGGCACCGAGAGCCATTCGACTTTGACGCGGTTGTCATAGGCGACGATGCCGCCGAGAAAACAGACGCTGGCGCCCGGAACGTGTGTCAAACGTTGGGAGAGGATGCCGCCGGTCACTCCTTCGGCGACCGCCAGCGTCATGTGTTTTTCCGTCAGCAGACGAATGACGACGTCCTGGAGTTCTTCGTTGCCGAATCCGAACACAAGGTCGCCGAGTCTATCGCAGATGGTTTTTTCTACAGGTGCGATTTGGGCAAGAGCTTCGTCGGTGCTGGCACCCCGGCCGAAGATACGCAGCGAAATCGTGGCATCCGAGGCGGTGATGCCGACCTCCGGAACGTGGCCGCGCCGCGTCAAATCGAAGACTTTTTCTTCGATCGTCGATTCGCCAGCGCCAAAGCAATTGATCTTGCGCTCGATCTGGACGCCCCCGCTGGCGCCCAGGGCGACCAGTCGAGGCCGAACTGAATCCTCGAACATGGAATACATTTCCGACGGCACGCCAGGCATGGCCACCAAAATACATGGTCCGTGTTTCATCCAGATGCCAGGGGCAGTGCCATTTTTGTTGTCGATTGGCTCGGCGCCGGCTGGAAACATCGCCTGCACGCGATTGCGTTCGGGCATATCGCGATGCCGTCGGGCGAACATCGCACGTATTTTGTCGAATGATTCCTGGTGGAAGACGAGATCGACGCCGGCCAGCCTGGCAAGGGCCTCTCGGGTGAGGTCGTCTTGAGTGGGTCCCAATCCGCCGGTGATCAGGACCAGTCTGGCCCGCGCGGCGGCTATTTGCAGTGCCTGGACGTTTTCTTCCAGGTCGTCCGCGAGTGTCGTGTGCCAGCGCACCGGGATGCCTATTTCCGCCAGTCGCCGACTGAGCCATTGGGCATTCGTGTCCAGGTTCTGGCCGCTGGTCAATTCACTGCCGATCGAGATGATTTCGGCCTTGAAGTTCGTGGTGGACATTGCTCGAAAGAATTTCTGGTTCCGCGGTTTGCAAACAGCCTGAGGGCGGTTACATTCAAGTTAGCATATCTTTTATTTGTCCAGCGACGGAGGCGTGCAATGATCTGTTTACTGTTCGGTTTCACATGGGCTAGCCTGGCGGCCGATACTGCCGACGTGCCGAAAGACATTAAGCCCTTTCAGGGGCAATGGCAATTCGTTTCCGTTACCGCCGGCGGTGACAGCCTCGATCGGATTTTCGAGGGCGCTGATGTCTTCGTCGAGAAGAACATCGTCACCGTAACTCTCAAGCAAGGTACGCAACTGCGCTGGCGTTTCGTCATCGATGCGCAATCCTCGCCGAAATGCGTCGACTTCATTCGCATCGACGAGAAAGGCAAGCCGCTCTACAAGGAACCGACCGAAGGCATCTATGAGTTCAAAGGCGGCGAGTTGAAGGTGTGCACCTACGTCAAAGAAGGTGCCAGGCAACGGCCAGCCGAGTTTTCCTCGGAAGGGGGGCAAATCCTGTTTATCCTCAAGCGAAAATAGTCGTCTCCTTTCTGGTCGGGGATGGATTCTCCTGTCGCCAGGACGTTGCGCTGGGGGGCTTGGCTCGTCCTTTCAACACGCAAGAAACGGGCTTTGGCGGAAAGCGATCGAATGATTCGTCGTAGCCTCCGTCATTGATAGAGAAAGAGATTCCTTTGTCGGCACGTGAGCCGATCGGCGTTACCCGGCGTAGTATGCATGAGCGTGTGTGCCGTCGTATCCGCGGCTTCGAGGCGATCCGCTCAGGCAATCTTATTTGAGTTCACCGGGGGAAACGATACATTAAACCCGGAGCGGCCGACCTCTATTTCAGCGAAAGGATCCATCATGTTTCGCAGATTGCATTTGTTGATGTTTATGGTGTTGCTTCTCGCGGCGTTCAGTTTTACCTGGGCCGCTGACAGCGAGTCCAGCGGTCACTGGATGGTCAAGCTTCTCAATCGTGGCCGGATGGAATCGTTCTGGCTGCTGAAACTCGAGGAGAAAGACGGCAAGATCATCGGCTCCGCCGTCGAGAGTACCGAAGGGGTCCCGCCGCTGGCCGGCGTCAAGGACGTGGTCAAAAAGAACGACACGCTGAGCTGCAAACTGGTCATCCGAGCTGGCGGGGCCATGCGCGATCTGGACTTCGAAGGCAAACTGGACAAAGCGACCGGCCAGTATCTGGGAACGATATCGTTCGGTGCCCAATTGCTTCTCGCCGAGTTGCATCCGACGAAGGCAACCTCGTTGTCCAAGCTGGATCGCAACAAAGAAATCGTCTTGTCGGGCAAAACGCCGGAAATCTTTTCCGCGGCTCTGGAACTGCTCGAACAGGCCCAGGATCAGAAAGCCAAAGTGGAAGACGTTCGTGCCTGGGCCGCAAAAGCATTCAGCGCAGCGGCGAAATATGGGCCGCGCTGGCAACAACGCTATACCACGCAAATCGCTGGCGTTCTCGTCGAACAGAAAGAGTTCGCGCCTGTGGCCCTCGAATATGCACGCCGGGCCCAGCGCCTTCTCGATCCCAAAGACGACTATTTTACTCATGCCCAGGTCTTGACCATGCTATCGCAGGCTCTGGAAGCGACCGGCAAGCCCGAGGAAGCGAAAAAAGTCGTCGACGAACTCGATGCCTTGTATCTGAAAAAGATGCCTCCGTTCAAACCGGAAAAATACGCCGGTCGCAAGAACAAGAAAGGCCAGGCCGTTCTGCTCGAATTGTTTACCGGCACCATGTGCCCTCCATGCGTGGCTGCCGATCTGGCTTTCGATGCTCTCAGCAAATCGTATTCGCCTTCGGAAGTCGTGCTTTTGCAGTATCACCTGCACGTCCCTGGACCGGACCCGCTGACGAACAATGACACGGAGGCCCGCGCTCGTTACTACAACGACGAAGTCGAAGGCACACCGACAGTGATCTTCAATGGCAAATTGCAGCCGCAGACCGCAGGAGGCGGTTCGTTTGATGCTGCCGAGGAAAAGTACAAAATCTACCGCACCAAGATCGATCCATTGCTTGAAGCCGACGCGAGGGCCAAACTGACAGTCAGCGCGCAGCGTAAAGGGGACAAAATCTCCATAGCCGCCGAAGCCGCCGACGTGGACGTCGCCGGTGACAAAGTGAAACTGCGCGTCGCATTAGTCGAAGATGTCGTTCGCTTCGCGGGGCGCAACGGCATTCGTTTCCATCATCATGTGGTGAGGGCGTTTCCAGGTGGTGTTGATGGCGTGGTTGTCAAGAACAAGTCCGCCAGGCAAACGGCAACCGTCGATCTGGCCGAGCTGCGCAAGAGCCTCAACAACTATCTCGACGAAAAAGAAAAAGCCTATACGAAACAGGGATTCCCCTTTCCCAAAGAGCGTCCCTTGGATTTGAAGAACCTGCATGTGGTGGCGTTCGTGCAGAATGATGAGACGAAAGAAGTCCTGCACGCCGTGCAAGTGCCGGTCGAATCGGAATCCGAGTAGCTCTGACTGGTTTCCAACGGCATCTGCTGCTTTGCTCGACGATTGCGGTGGATGCCGTTGTTGTTTGTTTACGTCGCCATCGTGACCGAGGCCTGACGCGTCGCAGCTGTCCAGCTGGCTGATTTTCGTATAACGTGAGCAACACCGTAGCCATCATGCCAACCAGGTGGGAGATGCGTCCATGAATCCGCGCCGTCTCTTCATCGCGAGTTGCATCGCCTTGGTTACCTCGGCGTTTACGTTCGTGGTCCGAGGCGATATTTTGCAGCCCATGGGCGATGCTTTTGGCCTGTCGCAACAAGCAAAAGGCTCGATCGAGGGAGCGGTTTTTCTCGGCATGGCCGCCTCGATGCTGATCGGCGGTTTCATCTGCGATCTGCTCGGCATGAAGCGGATCATGTTTCTGGCCTTTTGGTGCCACCTGATTGGCGTGCTCGGCACGATCTTCGCGCCGCAAATCGTCGGCGAAGCCGCCCCATTCAGCCAATGGGCCTTCGAATGGCTCTACTTCGCCTCATTCCTCATGGGGTGCGGCAACGGCATGGTCGAAACCGGTATCAATCCGTTAGCCGCCACGCTCTATTCCCATGACAAAACTCATTATTTAAACATCTTGCATGCCTGGTGGCCGGGCGGACTGGTGTTGGGCGGCCTGTGTGGACGTTTTATCGGACAGGGCATCGACCTGGGTTTCGTCAACGTCCCCGGCATGGAACAGAACTGGCGCATCAGCCTGTTGTTGATCCTCTTTCCTTGCCTGTTGTACGGCGCGATGTTCGTCGGCCAGCGTTTCCCTCTCACCGAGCGGGTCGAATCGGGAGTCAGCACGGGGGAGATGTTTCTCGAAGCGGTGCGTCCGGCCTTTCTGCTATGGGCCTTTTGCATGCTTTTGACCGCGGCCACCGAACTCGGACCGCAAAAGTGGCAGGAATCGGTCATGACCCGGACGGCGGGGGTTTCCGGCACGCTGATCCTGGTGTACACGAGCGGCATGATGTTCGTGATGCGGCATTTTGCCGGCCCGCTGGCCCATGCCTTTTCGCCCGTCGGCATGCTTACCGGCTCCGCTATCCTCTCGGCTCTGGGATTGTATCTCCTGAGTTTCGCCACCACTGCCTGGTCAGCGTTCGCCTACGCCACCATCTATGGCTTGGGAATCGCTTATTTCTGGCCCACCATGCTCGGCGTCACGGCTGAACGTTTCCCGAAAGGTGGCGCTCTGCTTCTTTGCTTGATGGGATCAGCAGGCAATCTCTCCATTTCCGAAGTGCTCCCTCGAATGGGACAAATTTATGACCATTATGCCGTGGCCGAAGTGACCGAACGGAACCCTGAGCTGGCCAGGCAAATCGTACGCGGCGGCGCCATCAATCAGGATATCGCCAAGAAAATCAGTTTGCTGGCAACGCTGTCAGAGAGCGAAAAACGCGACATCGACCCGAGATCCTGGCTGACAGAAAGTCAGAAAGCCTTTCTCAAGTCTGACGACCTGCGCGGGCAGTGGGCAGAGCTCGAGGATTCCTTGTCCGCCGAACAAAGGCTGATTCTGGTCGAGCTTCTCGATCTGGATGACAAAAACGATCGAGCAACACGGGCTGCCTTGCAACAGCAGAACCTGACGCCCACCCAGCAGGATGTTTTCGCCGGACTGGACCAGGTTCGGCATACCATCAGCAGTTTGCATCTTTTGCGCGAAATCGAGGCGGCACAATTGACAAAGAAGCAACGGGACCAACTTTCCCGGCAACTCGAAGAACAGGGCGAAACCGGTGCCGCCGATAAATTAAAGAAGGATCAAGTGGAGCAATGGACCACACGTGAAAAAGCGATTGTGGCCGCCGCGGTGCATAAGCTCGACTTGACCAACGAACAAAAACAGATTTTGCAAAAAGCCGAGGATGTGGAAAAAGCCGAAGCTGTCGGGGCGGCCATGGCCTTTCGCTGGGTCAGTGTCCTGCCCTGCCTGCTGGTCTTCATTTTCGGGGCTATTGCCCTTACGGACCGGCTTCGCGGCGGCTACAAAGTGGTCCGCCTCGGCGAGGCGGAAAAAGAATCGACTGAGTCGGCAACGCCGGACGAGACTCCGGCTGTCAGCCCGGACGATGTTACCGAGCGCGAGTGATCGTGGACCCGTCCTGCCGATACGCAAATCACTGGCTAACGAAAATCGCTTACGTTCGTATTTGGAAAATCGTTTCGATTTCGACTGGAATGCCGCCAGGCAACGAGCCCATGCCGACAGCGCTGCGTGCCCCCTTGCCCCGTTTTTCACCGAAGATCTCGACGATCAAGTCGGAGAAGCCGTTGATCACCAATGGCTGGTCTTTGAAGTCGGGGGTGGCGTTGACCATGCCTAGCGTTTTGACCAGGCGAACGACGTTGTCCAGGCTGCCGACAGCGGCGCGCACAGCGCCGAGGATGCGAAGACCTGCCAGGCGAGCGGCTTGCTGTGCCTGTTCGAGGTTTAAATCACGGCCGACCTTGCCGACGACCGGCTTGCCGTCAACAGACCCCGGCCCGTGACCGGCAACGTAAAGCAAATTGCCAACGCGAACGGTCGGCACATACGTATTCTTGGGCTTCGTCGGTTTCGGCAACACAATCTTCAGCTGTTTGATGCGGGTTTCTGGAGAGATGCCGTCCTGTTCGCCTTCGGCATTGACGTAGTGTTGCAAAAAACTGGGCAACGCCCAGCCTCCCAAAGCCCCTGCAGCCACCAGTCCGAAACTTCGCAAAAACTGCCGTCGCTGTTCGTTCATGAGTGCTCCTCTAAAAAATCCGATGTCAAACGAGCGAATGATCGTCGTTTCGAGTAATAGCCCACACGACTGCTTGCTGCAAGCAAATAGCAATGGCTCTGGCGTGCGGAGAGGAAAGGGTTGCTGATGGCGGGAAAAATACGCGTTCTGTTCGTCTGCGTGGAAAATTCGTGCCGGAGCCAAATGGCGGAAGCACTGGCGCGCTTGATCGCCTCTGACCGGATCGAACCATATAGTGCCGGCTCGCGACCGAGCGGAAAGGTCAACGAAACAGCCATTGCCGTCATGGCGGAACTGGGTTACGACCTGCGTTCGCACCGATCCAAGTCGCTCGAGGAAATTCCGGATGTCGCTTATGACTGGGCCATCACGATGGGGTGCGGCGATGCCTGTCCCATCGTTCGAGCTTGCCAGCACGCTGACTGGAACATTCCCGATCCCAAGGGACAACCGCTCGAAGAATTTCGCCGCGTGCGCGACATGATTGCCCAGAGAATACGTGAACTGGTTCGCTCAATTGTCTAACACGATGTCGCAGTGCCCTGAAGGCGGAAAGGCGACCTCGCTTGGCTGTTCTGTCTTTAGCCTCTTTTGCGATCGCTTTCAGGGCAACGCAGGTCCGCACTCCGTCGTCTGGGCAGCCAAAGCCAGAGCGCCGTGCACCACCACTGCTTCGCCTAGCTGTGCCGGTACGATTTCGTAACAGTCGGCGAAGGGAGCGAAAACGCGTTCGGAAACAAATCGCCGTAGCGGCTCGAAAAACAACTTTTCGCCCATGAGCGAAACGCCGCCACCGACGACAATGCGCCGCGGGCATAACAAGGCGATCACATGACAAATCCCCTCTGCCAAACGCCGCAAGCCGGCGTCCAGGACCGACCGAGCGAAATCGTCTCCCTCCTCGGCTGCCTTGGCGATCGCCTCCGCAGTCAACCTCCGATGATCGGGGTTCGCCCGGACCACCAGCGAATCTTGTCCCTCTCCCCTGGCCAAGCGCTGTTGCGCTACCCGTACGAGACCCCAGCCCGAAGCGCAATGCTCCACGATGGACGGGCCGTCTTCGGTTTGAACTTGCAGATGGCCGATTTCTGAGGCACCTCGGCCAACACCACGATAGATCCGACCATCGAGAATGAACCCGCCGCCGATCCCGGTGCCAACCGTGATATAGAAGACAGGAGAAAATCCTTTGCCCGCTCCAAAAAGTGCTTCGGCCAGTCCGGCGACATCGGCGTCGTTCCCCAACACCGCCGGCAAGCCGAGCGCTTCGCCGACCCAGTCGGCCAGAGGAAAATCGTCCCAGCCGTGGATTTGGTGCGATTTGATCACTCTTCTGGTGGCATCATCGACCGGACCACCAAAGCCGATGCCGACGGCACGGAAGCATGTCGCCGAGGTTCGCATTTGGTTGAGAATGTGGCCGAACCCTGCTACGAGCTGGCGACGGATGCCTTCAGCGCCACTGGCGACGTCGACTTGTGCGCGCCAAAGGGCGGCGACCGTTCCATCGCCCTGCCCGGCGCCGATTTGCAGTTTCGTTCCGCCGATTTCGATGCCAAGATACATGGGCACAGCGGCGCTAAAGTGCCGCCCAGTGTCCTTTCCGATACTCCCTGCCGACCAGTGCTGCTGCTTCCGCATCGCCGACGATCGTTTCCTTGTGGGGGTCGAACTGGATCATTCGGCCAAGTCGGCAAGCGATATTGCCCAGATGGCATAATGTCGACGACAGATGGTTGATGGCGATATCGGCACTGGGCGTGTTGCCTGAGCGGATGCAGGTCAGGAAGTTTTCATGATGAGCCTGAACATCAACTCCTCCCTCGGCGCTTTCAAGGAGCTTGTTTCTGGGGCCAAATAGTTTCCATCCCCCTCCTTTGCCGAGGATCATCATACCGTTGGTGCCGTAAAAGGCGTTGCCGTTTTCGTAGCCTTCCTGGGTGTAGGGGGACCAGATGCGGTGTTCGTAGATCAGTTGTTTTTTTTGGCCAACCTTCCCGTTGCCTGGATACTCGAAGACGACGTATTGGGTGTCGGGGAACTGCTGATCGTCATCGAAGAAGTATTTGCCGCCGATGCCAGTGATGGTGGTAGGGTGGGTATCGACGCCGAGGCCCCAGCGGGCGATGTCGAGATCATGAACGCCGTCGTTGCCCATGTCGCCGGTACCGAAGTTGTACCACCAGTGCCAGTTGTAATGCAATCGGTTGGCCTGAAAGGGAACCATCGAAGCGGGACCGACCCAAAGATCGTAATCGAGATGGGGCGGTGGTTTGCCTGGCTTGCCTTTGCCGATGTTTCGGCGTTTTTGGCTGTTCCAGGCCTTGGCGACGAGTATCTCACCAATCGCACCTGCCTTGAGGCGTTCGATGGCTTTGATCACGTGAGCGGTACTTCGGCTTTGCGTGCCGACCTGGACAACACGTTTGTGTTTCCTGGCGGCCTCGATCATGAGTCGTCCCTCGCGGATGTTGTGGCAGCACGGCTTTTCAACATAGACGTGCTTGCCGGCTTGGCACGCCAAGATCGTTGCCGGGGCATGCCAGTGATCGGGCGTGGCGATCCAGACAGCGTCGACCACTTTGTCATCGAAGATGCGGCGCATGTCCCCAACCGGTTTGGCCTGGGGAGCGATTTTGCTTGCTTTGCCTAGCCGGTTTTCATCCGGATCGCAAATGTAGGCTACCTGAACTTGCTTGTTGCGAACCAGCCGTGTCAAGTGCCCCGTTCCCATACCTCCGCAGCCGATGACGGCAACGGTCAGTTTCTCCTTATTCTGCGCCGGGGCAGCTGACACAGTCGCCGCCAGGGCGAGAGAGCCAGCCGACTCCTGCAAAAATTGTCTGCGATTCTGTCGGGACATCGGTCTCTCCGTCAAAGCGAAATAGCCGGAGGGGATGACGACAGCTTAGCCTATGAACAGTCGGCGGACAAGTACGCGTTTGAAGCGCTTCCGCTGCAGATGGGTCGGTGCCTCGCTGGTGCTTGCCGAGGCACGCGGGGATCAGATGCGGGAGAAGCCACCGTCAGCCGACGGAGTCTGGCGCGCAGGGTACGACTATCAACCGGCCATGTGTTTGGCGAAGAGCGGACCGCAACGGGGACAAGCGTTGATATGGCGCCGGACCTTATCGGCCATGTCAGGCGAAAGTTCCTGGTTCATGAATGCTTTGGCGAGTTTTTGCACCTCGCTGCACCACAGATCGGCAAAGAAATAATCCTCGGATGGAGAAGGCTGTTCTCCTTGCGATTGCAGTATGAGCCAGGCACCGCCCGCCGCCGCCAGAAGAGACAGCGTGCCTGCGGCAGTGTACAAAAACCGGCGCCGCTGGCGGCGCTGCCTCAAGCGTTTGCCCAAACTCACCAATTCACCCCGAGGGCAGGGCTGCCATAATGGTTCCGGCTGCAATGTCCCAAAGGTTGTCTCGCTTTCCATTGATCTTGCTCCCCGCACCTTTCTGAACCTCTTTTGTTTTCGTCTTGCCGCTGAAAAGAATCCGTGATTCAGTTCACAGTCGGCTCATCTTCGGCACCGGGGCTCGGGCACCTTCCGCCAGGCTGCTTTCATGTTGCAATCTCGGAAAGTCGAGAATCTGGATACGGCGCCTTTGAATCCGGACCAATCCTTCGGACTGCAACTGGCCCAAGACGATGGTCACTGTTTCCCGGGTGACACCGATCAGACTGGCGATTTCCTGATGCGATAGAGGCAGGTGGATGGCTGCTTCCTGTCCGTTGATGGTGCCATGCGTTTCCACCAGTTCGACCAGAGTACGGATCATGCGATCGCGGCTTGAAAGGAACAGGACGTTTCGCAAACGATTCTCGATGCGTTTGCGCCGCAGTCCGACCAATTTGGTGATGCTTAGGGCGATGTCGGGGCGTTGTTCCATCAGCCAAAGAAGGTCTTCGCGGGGCACGACAACGATCTCGGAATCGACGACGGCTTCGGCATACTCCTGTCTGGAGGATGGTTCATCCAGTATCGCCAATTCGCCGAAAAGCTCCCCTTCGTCGATAAAGGCGAGAATCGTTTCCCGTCCGTCGGGGGTGATGTCCTTGATCTTGATTCGGCCGCGAGCGACGACAAGAACACTCTGCCCTGGTTCGGTCGGCAAATAAACGAAAGAACGTTTGGCGAACTTTCGGATCAACGCACGTTTTTCGAGTCGTTCGATCTGCTCCGTCGTCAAGCTCTCGAAGAGGGAACACCGTTTGATATACCAGATCTTGTTGTCCATTTGCCGGTTCCGTGCGGACCGCTTCGACGGGGATCCTTCGCCAGTTATTTTAGAGTGTTCATCTTATCGAACAAGCCGACTATGGTTTTTACGCCGCGGCCATCAGGAACGTTCAACGCATTTTAAAAAAAGGAGGTGAGAGCCAATGTGAAACGTCTCACAGATAGTCCCCCCCTCTTCTGCCGATATGTGACAATGATCGGCGATGCCGAACTGCAACAGTTTCGGTCATCGTCATTCAAGTTGGCCACGACGAACACGGGAGGAACGGGGATCATGTGGCGGATGAAATGGTTATCACTGATGGCAGCGGTCATATTCTGCTTGGTGGCTGGTTGCCAAACGAGCCACCCGCAGGCTCGGTTCATCAAAAATGGCGGGACGACTTTGGCCCATGTCGGCGGCGGCTCGTGCTGAGGCCGGTAATGACTCCGCCGGGTGCGGAGTTGGACCAGTTGGCAAGTCAAATCTCAGAGCGAATAGATCAGGAAGAATGGCCGTGTTTTCGACCAAGGGAATGATTCGCCTCGGATTGATCGGCATGCTCGGCGGCGCCGCCTTGTTGGCTTATAGTTTGCTGACTTCGCGAAACGAACCCCAGGAGGCGGTGCCGCGCCCCCCAGTTATGGAACCCATCCGTTTGCACCTCATCCCTCGCGGCCAGCCAACGCCGTTGGCACCAACCTATAGAAAAAGGCCGATCGAGTTTCAAAACCAATGAGTGGTGCCCCAACCGCTTTTGCCCTCTCTCATATGCTTCGCCGCAAATGAGAACGAAACACCATCTTTAAATTATCTTATCGCTGAGGCGGGGAATACGGGACGGGCTGGCCGAGCGGCGTCGGGGCGGCAATCGGTTGCGGTGGCCCCAGATAGACGCTTGGCGGCGTGTCTTCAGCGACCGGTTGCCAGGGATCGGCTGCTGCCGATACCGGCGAAGTGACTCGGGACGGCATGGGATAGGAAGTCGGCTGAGCTGTGTTAGGCAAGTAGCCTGGTCGGTTTCCGTTCGGCCGGGCATAGCCGAACTGCTGCCCCACCTGGTCGGCGTTGGGCATCTGACCGCGGACGATGGGAGCGGGTCGGCCGATCGTTGGCTGGGTCGGCGGGACAGTTTGGCGGACCAGGATTTGACGGTTGGTCGGCACGCCGCGCGGTGGCAAGGTGCGGTTTTGGGCCATCTGCACAGGAGGCTGGCGACGGTTGCGCAGCGAATCGAGCCACGCCTGCTCCAGTTCTTCGACGCTGCGATAACCGTAATGCATTTGCGTTGCGCGGTCCCAGCCCTCATGCATTCCCTGCCAGACGAACTTCAGAAACGTTGCTCGTCCGCGGGCGCTCACCAGGAAGTTGGCGACCGAGTATCCTTGAGCATAAAGCACCATGACATCGCCCGGATAGTCGCGCAAGCTGAAAAGACGGCGCAGCGGCATCGCCCGGCCGGGCGTATTCAGAATCTGGCGAACGAGCATATCATGTCGTCGCCGTTCGATGTCGTCCTCCGACAAGACAGACCCTCCTTCATCCGCCCAGCGAGGCACCGGCTGGCGAAAATAATGGGCAAACACCGTATGGGTGATCTCGTGAGGCAACACGCTGGCCAGCAAGCGGTCGAGCGAGCCTTCGATGGTCATGTTTTGGCTGAGGATACGCCCGCGATCAAAGGCGAAAGAAGTCGCGCCCCCTGCGCCGCCAAACGTCACTTTGACTTGCAGCGGACACGGCTGAGGCCAGCGCGGCATTTCATATCCCAGCCATTCCAGTGCTTTTTGCTTGCGGTAGTATTCGGCCGCCTGGCCCACCTGTTGCGCGATCTGCGGTGTCGCAGCTTCGACCACGAAGTTCGGCGTTCGATAAGCGGCACCTGTGGACAACAGGACCGCTGTCAGTACCATGATGACGTGATTGCGACGCAAGTCTTTGCCTCCGAAATGCGGCAAATGAGACAAGAGAAATCCCTCCAGCGACGTGTCCGCTCAAAGTCTAACAGCAAAAGATGAGCCGGTACGAAGTCGGAGGACGAATTTTTCTTCGCCGGTGCGCCTAATCTGCGACGTACACGGAACTTCGGGATCGGGAAAAATGAACCAGGCACGAAAACGCCGGCTGAACGCTTTGTAACATCTGCAATTCCTCGCAATGAAACGTCGAAAAAACGGAACTCTTTACACCGCCGGCGACATCCCCTCGTCCGTACTCAACAGGCGCTTGATGCCATCGCCGCCCGTTTTCGCCGGGGATCGCTGGGCTCTGGCAAGGAGATGATTTTGAATTGGAATCTCGGTCGAATCTGTGTGAAACTGGGGAATCCGTTTATCGCAGTTTTTCCGATTCTTTCTCAAGCGGTCGTTGGACGAAAGGGGTAACCTGTCACAGCTTGAGCGACTAGAGCAGCATCATGGAATACAAAGCCTACGAAAACTTCGTCATCAATCTCAGTCGAAGCAATCTAATCGAGCGTGGCCAACTCGAGCAGATCGTCGAGGAGTTTCTGCGTGACAACTCCGACCCGAGCCCGCCTGAATTGGCCCAGTATCTTGTGCGCAATGGCTTGCTGACGCCGTTTCAAGCGGAACATTTGCTGGTGGAGAAACCTCAGGAACTGGTGCTCAACCAGTATGTCCTGATGGACGTGCTGGGAACAGGGAGCATGGGAACGGTTTACAAAGCGATATCAAAACTCGACAATCAGGATTACGCCGTCAAGCTATTGCCTCGGCGAAGCATGTGGAACGTGCGCATCGCTCGCCGAATCGTCCGCGCATTCGCCAACATCAAACATCCCGCCGTCGTGCCATTTGTCGACGTAGGGACGGCAGGTGGCAGCCACTACCTGGTCTGGTCCTACGTCGAAGGAGAGCCTCTCGACAAGGTGGTCCAAAGGGTCGGCAAACTCTTTCCTGGTGTCGCCGCCCTTTATGGCGCACAAATCGCTGAGGGCTTGAGCGTCTGCCATGCGCAAAAACTCGTTCATGGCCTGATCAAACCGTCGAACATCCTGATCACTTCGGAACAAAAGGTTCTGCTGCTCGATTTCGGAATCGGCACGCTCATTTCCGAATCGGAAGAGGAATCCTTGATTGACACGATGTCGACCGCGAACACGGTGACGACTGGCCTCGATTGCAAAAGTCCGGAGAGTATCATCAATCCGATGGTGCGAACACCAGAGGGAGACCAATATAGTCTGGGATGCGTTCTGTATTTCTGTTTGACCGGGCGGTTCCCCTTTGAGGGGTCACCCGTGCAGAAAATGATGGCCCACCAATCGCAGGAACCAATCCCAGTCCGGGAGCTGTGCCCTCAGGCGCCGCCGGCACTGGCGGACATCATCGCGCGCTTAATGAAAAAAGAACCTGGCGAGCGATACCCTAACATTGACCGAGTTGCCAGTGAGCTGCGAAAGCTGGCGGTCAATGAGGACGTCGCCGTGCGTTTGCTCGCTGAACCAGTCAAACAAGAGTCGCCTCAGCCTCGTTCGGCGCCAAGAAGGCGTGCAGAAACCATGAAGCCGCAGCCTGCGCCGAAGCCGGCTTCCTCCCCCACGCCAGCGCTTGTTTCCGCTCCGGCAAATCCTCCCACGCCATCAGCACCGGCGACGACGTCTCCACCCGACCAGCCGCGACCGCCAGTGCAAACGGCGCCAAGAGCGACAACACCGGCGGCCCCGACGCCACCAGCGCAAACAGCTCCCAAGCCAACGACGCCAACACCACCGCCTGCTACGCCATCGACAAGTCCGCCAGCAGCAGTAGCCCAAACGCCGCCGCCGCAAACGCCGCCGAAACCAGCGGCAGCACCAACTCCGCCACCGGCAAGTTCTCCTACTCCGCCTGTCCCGGCAACGTCGTCTCCGCCTCCTCAGCCGCGACCGCCCGTGCAAACGACGCCAAGAGCGACAACACCGGCGGCCCCGACGCCACCAGCGCAAACAGCTCCCAAGCCAACGACGCCAACACCACCGCCTGCTACGCCATCGACAAGTCCGCCAGCAGCAGTAGCGCAAACGCCACCGCCGCAAACGACGCCGAAACCAGCGGCAGCACCAGCTCCGCCACCGGCGAGTCCTCCTACTCCGCCTGTCCCGGCAGCGTCGTCTCCGCTTCCTCAGCCGCGACCGCCCGTGCAAACGACGCCAAGAGCGACAACACCGACGGCCCCGACGCCACCAGTGCAAACAGCTCCCAAGGCAACGACGCCAACACCACCGCCTGCTACGCCATCGACAAGTCCGCCAGCAGCAGTAGCCCAAACGCCGCCGCCGCAAACGCCGCCGAAACCAGCGGCAGCACCAACTCCGCCACCGGCAAGTCCTCCTACTCCGCCTGTCCCGGCAACGTCGTCTCCGCCTCCTCAGCCGCGACCGCCCGTGCAAACGACGCCAAGAGCGACAACACCGACGGCCCCGACGCCACCAGTGCAAACAGCTCCCAAGCCAACGACGCCAACACCACCGCCTGCTACGCCATCGACAAGTCCGCCAGCAGCACTAGCGCAAACGCCGCCGTCACAAACGACGCCGAAACCAGCGGCAGCACCAGCTCCGCCACCGGCGAGTCCTCCTACTCCGCCTGTCCCGGCAGCGTCGTCTCCGCCGCCAGTGCAAGCAGCCCCAAGAGCGACAACACCGGCGGCCCCAACGCCACCAGCGCAAACAGCTCCCAAGCCAACGACGCCAACACCACCGCCTGCTACGCCATCGACAAGTCCGCCAGCAGCACTAGCGCAAACGCCACCGCCGCAAACGACGCCGAAACCGCAAGCGCCACCGGCGCCTGCTGCGCCGGCCACTCCGTCCAAACGACCAGCCACGGTGCCAGTGATCAGCGCTCCACCTGCTGCCGATCTACCAATGGGTGAACATGCTGATGTGGGTTCCGATTCTCCTGCGGGTTCGGTAGCGCCTGTTGGTTTGGCGGCTGCCGCCAGCTCGCCTCAAACAGCGACGAAATGGCAAGCGTCGGGCGCCGTTACCACGCCGGCAAGCCCCAAGCCGAAGTCTACGCCGGCCGTCGAGATGCCAGCTGCCGTCCAGCTAAAAAAACCGCGCCCGGCGCCTGTCTTGCCCAACAAGCCACGATCCAAGCCGGAAGTGTCGATTCCGAGTTCGCCGACGGAAACTCCGCCTGCCGAGCAGACACCTCCCGCACCACCGTATGCAGACACCAACGAAACGGTGGCGGAACGCCGTCTCGAGAGAGGTTTGGCCTCCCAACAGTACGTAGACAGAATGCGTCGTTTGGACGACGAAGCTGCTGGCTTGTACGAAGAAGTCGAAACAGACGTCGTCGAAGAAGCCCAAGCGGAGGCTGAGCAATATGAAGAATACGGTGGTGAAGAACAAGCAGGATGGCCGGAGGGGCTGGTACCCGCGTCTGGTGAAGTGAATCTTTCGTCACTCGAATCGACGCCATCGCTCCCATTTACCCGGCAATCACCGCGTACCACGTCGCTCAAATCGGTTATCGTTGTTGGCTTGGTGTGTTTTCTCGCGGGCGTGGGAGTTGGGCTTGGCTTGGCCCATTGGGTGCTGAAGTGAGGCTGTAAAAGCGCGAATCTTCACTAACGTTAGGGAATAATAAACGCCCACGGCGGAGACTGCCGCGGGCGTGCACGATGGCTATTTTGTGGCGAGGTTAAACGAGTTCGGCGATAACCTTGCCGTTTTCGATCATCGGAGTCGGCCGACCACTTGGATGTTTGTAGTGGAGGTCGAGCGGCAGACCCAACACGTGGAAGATCGTCGCCATGAGGTCTTGCGGGCTGATCGGTGTGGACTTCGGCACTTCAGCCTTGGCGGTCGATTCGCCAACGACCTGACCCATCTTGAGTCCGCCGCCAGCAAGAGCCAAGGTCGAAAGCGGCGCCCAGTGGTCGCGACCGGCGTTGTTGTTGATGCGAGGGGTTCGCCCGAATTCGCCGCTGATGACCAAAAGAATCTTCTTGTCGAGACCACGTGCGGCCACGTCGGCAAGGAAAGCAGCGACGGCATGGTCCAACTCGGGAGCACGTCGTTTGAGACTTTCAGCGATCTTGCCGTGCATGTCCCAGCCGCCGTAGTTGATCGTGACGAACCCGGTACCGGCTTCACAAAGTCGGCGAGCCAACAGGAGCTGCTGGCCAAGACCTTTGCCGTAGCTGTCACGAACACGCGGGTCTTCTTTCGTCAGGTCGAACACTTCACGAGCTCGGCCCAGGATCAAGTTGAAAGCCTGGGTTTCGAAGCTGTCAAGGCCGTCGATCAAGCCGCTCGCATCGATTTCGCGGTTGATGGTGTCGAATGATTTCAACAGCGTGCGACGATCGGCCAGGCGATCGAGAGGCAACTGGAGATTCATGTTCCGACGGGCATTGCCGCTGGTGTCGAACGGAGCGTAAGCCGGTCCGAGCCAGGCAGGTCCGTCACCCAGAATGCCATTGAGGCGGACATAGGTCGGCAGCCCGGTCGTTTGGTTGAACGTACCACGGTATTTCGCAAGGATGGAGCCGTGGCCAGGACGAATGGGGCCCATGTTCTGGTCGGCGCCACGGAAATCATAGCCCGTCATCACCCAATGCGTGCCGCCGCCGTGGCCTGAGTTGCGATGCGCGAACGAACGAATGAACGCCATCTTGTCGGCATGCTGCGCGATTTTCGGGAAGAGGCCACCGATTTCGACGCCGGGCAGGTTTGTTTTGACGGCGCCGACCGTGCTACGATATTCGGCCGGGGCCGACATCTTGGGATCGAATGTTTCAACGTGAGTCGGACCACCACTGAGCCAGAGCCAGACTACCGACGTATCCTTGGTAATGTGGCCGGCGCTAGCAGCAGATGCTTTGGCTTTCAACAGGTCGGGGAGCAGGAAGCTGCTCAACCCCAAGGCACCAACTTTGAGGAAGTCACGGCGGGTAGTGCCTTCGCAGTTCGTCCCTTTGCGGGAACTCACGAGCTTGAACATGGGATTTGTCCTTTCTTTCGGCCCACGCGACTTACCACGAAAAGCCAGGCAGGTTTAAGGCGGGAGTTCGGCTTGTAGTAAGTGGCAGGCGACCCTCGGGGTAGGAAATACTACGCACGATAAGACTAGTCTTTCTTTCAAGGGCTGTCAATCGAAAATCCAAAAAATTTTTTCCCTGTCCAGGGTCCTTTCGGCCGCACGCTTCTCGCTCATTAGCCGATCCAAGCATTGTCACTCGATTCATAGGCGACAAGCTCGTTTTCGTGAAACCAAAGTGCGATCTCTTGTTCGGCGTTTTCGCGACTGTCACTGCCATGAACCAGATTGTTTTGAACGCTCAGGCCGAAATCGCCGCGAATGGTGCCGGGCGGGGCCTTGGCCCCATCGGTTCCTCCCATCAGATTGCGGGCTACGGCCACCGCTTCACGCCCCTCCCACACCATCGCTACTGTCGGTCCCGATTCGAGAAACTTGAGCAAGGATTCGTAGAACGGTTTGCCTTGATGAACGGCGTAGTGCCTGGCGGCCAAATCGCGATCCGCTTGAACCATTTTCAGGCCTGCCAGCCGAAGTCCCTTTTGTTCGAAGCGCTGGATGATCGTACCGACAAGTCGGCGCTGGACGCCGTCCGGCTTGATGAGAATCAAGGTTCTTTCCATTTTGTACCTGGGTCGTTTAGCCTGTTTTCAAAAGACAAAAGTGACGCATCAAGCCAACACATACGGTGCAAGTGCGGCAGCCACTTCCGCAGGAGTTTGATAACGATCTTCCGGTTTTTTGGCCATCATTTTCCAAACAATGTTGATCAATCCTTCTGGCTCGTCATAGGGGAAAGCTTTGGACCAGTCCGGTTCCGCCTGCTGGTGAGCCAGAAGCTTTTCCATTATCGTGCGGCCCGGATAGGGGACTTCACCGGCGAGCAGGAAGAACAGCGTGCAGCCAAGGCTGTAGATGTCGGCACGGATATCGACCTCGCGAGGCCGGCGGGCTTGCTCCGGCGCGAGAAAATCGGGTGTGCCGATCATGACTCCTTCCATCGTCAACCGTTGCAAGGATTGGTGCGCCGGCCCGGATGGCCGCAAGCGGGCCATGCCTAAATCCAGTATCTTGACGAGTCGGCCAGGACTGACCAGCAAGTTGGCGGGTTTGATATCCCGATGAACCAGATTATGTTCGTAAGCATGTTGAAGGCCGAAGGCGGCTTGCCGAACGAAGTCGCAGGCTTCAGCCGCGGGAAGCTTGCCCGAAAGTTTCACCATCTTCCCCAGGTCGGTCCCCTCGACATATTCCATGGCGAAATAGTGGCGGGTGTTTTCCAAATCGACATCGTAAGCCCGGACAATATTGGGGTGGTTCAAACTCGAGATGATCTGCATTTCCCGCTTGAATCGGCCAACGGCTTCAGAATTGTGCCAATGCTCGGCACGGATCATTTTCAACGCCCGAACGCACTTTTCCCGTGTGTCCCAAGCCTTGAATACTTGACTGACGGCACCTTGCCCAAGCAGATCGAGAATGCGGTAGCGACCGACCACCAACTCCCGCCCCTCGCCCTGAAGAATGCGATTTGCCTGGTAGACCGTGAGCCAGCCACGCTGCACCAAATACTTCGACAATGAGAAGGAATCCGCATAGCGGGGCTGAAATTCCTTTAGTTCCGCCAACTGATCCGGTTGCAAGATGCGCTGCTCATCAAGTACCCGCACGAAATGTTCAACCTTGTCCATGGCAGATTCACGGCAAGATGCAATAAACGATAATGTGGAGGCATTCTATGGTTGACCCAGAACCCTCACCAGCAAAAACCGAACCGGCCGATCGGTGAAACAATAAACTCTAGCAGATAATCCACGATCCTTGCAAATAAGACGCCAGCGACCCAGGCGATCCTTTCGCCTTTCGGTTTCTTTGAATTCTTGTCGAGTCGCTACCGCGAAAGATGCCATTTTCTCTGGCAATTTGATTTTCCGTGACGTAGGCTGGGGATAGTCCGCCGACTGCTGCCGAGGAACAGGATCGGTGTCCCGTTTCGCGAACAAAACACGTTTGGCGCTCGAATCGCTCGAGGACCGCTGTCTGCCTTCCGCCACGGCGCTTCCCTGGCCCGATGCGCAGCATCTGACGATCAGTTTCGCGCCGGACGGTACCGATATTGCAGGTAGCGAATCGGCGTTGTATCGCATTCTGGATTCCGTTGCCGCGACACAGACGTGGCAGACGGAAATGCTCCGCGCGTTCCAAACATGGGTCATCCACGGCAACGTAAACGTGGGACTGGTGGCCGACTCGGGAGAAGCGTTCGGAACGGCCGGGGCGTTGCAGGGGGATAGCCGCTTTGGCGACATCCGCATCGGCACCTATCCGCTGTCGTCCGAAGTGGTCGCGGTGGCATCGCCGTTCGATTTTCTTGCCGGCACGTGGAGCGGCGACGTCAAGCTCAGCGAAGCTTTCGTCGAACAGGGGTATGCTCTGGCCGACCTTTTTTCGGTCATGCTGCACGAAGCCGGGCATTCGTTCGGCCTCTCCCATAATGACGACCCCAACTCGGTGATGTACGAGCATTTGGCGGGGCACACTCAGCTGTCTCCGGAAGACATCGCTGCGTTTCAAGAACTGTACGGCAGCCGCCAGGCGGATGAATTCGACAGCCGACGCTCCAACGACACGATGGCCGACGCTGCATTGCTTTCGAAAACATCCGTTCTCGGGGATCTTACAACCGAAGACGACGTGGATTGGTATTCCTTCCACGTACAAGGCAAAGAAACCGATATTCGTGTCGGTCTGAAAATGAGCGGCTTCAGTTTGCTGAGTGCCAGACTGTCGGTTTTCGACGGTGACGGACGATTGATCGGCACCGCAGAATCATCTGGTCCACTGGATGGTGATCTCGAAGTCCAGTTTACCCGCACTGCCGCTTCTGTGCGGGATTATTATGTGAAAGTGGAAAAAGCTCGCGACGATGTCTTCGGCATCGGCGCCTACGAATTGCAAGTCAGCACCCAGGCTGCGCCATCAAAGCCAACCACGCCTTCCGCACCAGGACGGACCGATGACAATGACACCTTGCAAAGTGCTGTCAATTTGCTGGCCAAGACGGCCCGCACCGATCTCCGATTCGACTACTTTACCGAAGGCGTTCTGGAAGACGCTGGCGATGTCGACTACTACCGTTTCAAGTCGCCGTCCGCTCACCCAGACGGTTCCACTATGACCGTAATCGTCTGGTCGAGCGATGGCAACAACTGGCGCCCTGTCGTCGATCTCTACGACGCCAAAGGAAATCCAGTTCAAGCCGAGTTGCTGGTCAACGACAACGGCACCTATGTGCTGCAACTGCCCGACCCCCAAGCCAACGATTTTTACTATGCGGGAGTCCGACAAAGGGCAGCCTCGGCCGCCGAAAGCGTCAGCTATTCGTTGGGCATCGATTTCAGCACGCGCCACGTCGAGCTGACGAAGCTTGCCGGCCTCGTTCCGATCGGGCTGGTGGCAAACCAGGAATTGGGCGTCTTGCACGTCGTCCAAAGCCAACTCTTTCACTTCGTCATCGAGCCGCAACAGTTTACTGCCCACGAAGGTCTGTGGTTTCTGGTCGTGTCGGACAGCAATGGCTTTGTGTCTCGAATTCCCTTTTCGCCTGACGAAGCCAGGAGCTTCTCCCTTTATTTGACTCAGGGGGACTATCGATTCGAAATCGACGCTCCGTCGAATGGCGGCAGCGGTCTGTTGGCATTGAGCGGCATTGGATTGACCAACCCGGTGGGACCGGAAGCCGTCGATCCCACCCTTTCCGCCATCGGCGCGAATATCAGTGCCAGCTTTTCCGCCTGGTGGGAATTCAGCACCGGATTTCTTGCTGGCTTGTCGTCGGCGCCGGCAACGCAAAGCGCGGAAGCGCCGACGCCCTCCGGTTCCTTCGCGTCGCCGACCAAAACTGTAACCAACGACCTGGTTGAAAGCGGCAACACTCGACTCCCTGCAGATGGCATCCTGGCTCAAAAAGTCGTGTCGTCGATTTTGCAGCTGTCAAGCCCGTCGGCTGCACTCAATCATGACCCGACCAGCGGAGGAATGCTTCCCACTGGTTCGATAATGTTGGCGCCCATTGCGAATGCACCAAAGGTTGTGCAACCGAAGCTACTGGACGAGTCCCCCTCTGCAACAAACTCGAAGAAACTGCCAATCGCAAGGCTGCCAACGTCTGGCACGTCAAACACAAAAAGCGAAGATGCGGACCCGAGCATCATCATAACAGAGTGGTGGTCGCGTTTGACGGGTCTGGGCGACTGGGCGTGGTGGCTGCGCTGGCCCGAATTGAAAATCGTCCCCGCGGAACCTGTGCACCAGTCAGGCCAATCCGACAAAGGGGGGATCGCCGAACAACGAGCAGAAGCCAGCGGTCAGTTGGCGGCCGTTCCACCCGCCCAAAGAGAGGACGCCTATTCGTCCAATCAATCGCTGGTTGAACCGGATCGAGCGCAAGCGCGCTCGCCTGTGGTCAATGTGTGGCTGACCATTCCAAGGTTGTTGTATCTGTTCTGGGCAATGACGCTTGGCTTTGCGTCGTTGCCGTTTTTCAGGCGACTATGGGGGCGCTCGACAAACCGAGACGAAACAGGCTCGCCGTCCGATACGTCATTCAGCGGCACGAACGGTTCTCCTGTCAAAAGGAGGCGTTGAATCGTGTTAGAGGTCGACAAGGAAGCGGAGTTGTCCGCGCTTCTGGATGCCTATGAAACAGCGCGGTTCGCCGACGACAAAACGCAGATTGCCGATTTTCTTCCCGAACGCCAGCATCCGTTGTATTTCGCGGCGTTGCGGGAGATGATCCGTATCGATCTGGAATTGTGTTGGGACCGCGGCCAAGCCAGGTCAATTGCGGACTATGTCGATACGTTTCCGGAGGTCCTCCAGGATGCCGAGACGTTGCGCGACATCACATTCGAGGAATACCGCCTTCGGCTTCAGACCGGCGATGCCGTCAGTCCCAGTGAATACCGCCAGCGCTGGGGCGTGGACACCGATTCCTGGCCTGTTGTCACAAAGCCCGATAAAGACGAAGACGATCGGGCAGTCGCTCGCTGGGACAGCACAGACCAGTTATCCAAGACCGCTGCGATCTACCTCAAGCTGAAGGCTCCTTCGCCGTCAACGTGCGACGTATCCGCACGTTTGCAGAAATGGAAGCAGGAATCGGGGCACGATGCCCACGTGCAACTCTTCCACGACTTGCACAAAACGGATCAGCAGGCGGCGGAGGATCTGGCGCTTGCCTTGACGACGGTATGGGAACCCGGGCAGACGTTTTTACAGTTCGAACTGGTGGAATTGCTGGGCGAGGGTGCCTTTGGCAAAGTATTTCTGGCCCGGCAGGACGAACTGGCCGGCCGTCTGGTGGCGTTGAAGATTTCGCCTCGTCTCTTCCACGAATCGCAGACGCTAGCCCAATTGCAGCACACGAACATTGTGCCGATTTATTCGGTACATCGTTTGGGAACCTTGCAGGCTGTGTGCATGCCGTTCCTTGGCCGAGCGACGTTGGCTATGGTTTTGAAACGGACGCAAGGCCTCACTTATTTGCCGCGGTCGGCGAAATTCATCGTGGAAACCATCAGGTCGGCGAATCGCGAAGATGGCCATCGGCTGTGCGGCTTACTCCGCGAGCTGGATACGATGTCGCTGGAAGAAGCCGTCCTCGAAATAGGTGCTCGGCTGGCGAGCGGCCTGGCTCACGCTCACGAACGTGGCATCGTTCACGGCGATGTCAAGCCTGCCAACATCCTTCTGTCAGGCGATGCTGAACCGATGTTGTTGGACTTCAACCTTTCCGCCGACATCAAACTCCGTTCCAATCTGCCGGCGGCGATCATCGGCGGCACGCTGCCGTACATGGCACCTGAGCAGATGCGTGCCGTCGTCCGACAAAGCCGCCATTGGGATGGCCGAAGCGATTTGTTTTCGTTGGGAGTCATCCTTTATGAACTATTGACAGGTCGGCATCCGTTCCCCTCGCAATCGACGGATGCAGAAATCGACGCCATCTTGAAGCAACGCGAGCAGATGCCGGTCCGACCTCGACAGTGGGACAAGTCGATTGCGCCGGCCACCGAAGCCATCGTCCTCAAATGCCTGCATCCGGACCCGAAGCAGCGCTACCAATCGGCTCGCGAATTGGAAGCCGATTTGCGCCGCCAACGCGAGCATCGACCGCTGGCTTATGCTCCTGAGCCGTCATTTGTCGAACGCTGCCAGAAGTGGGGCCGTCGCCATCCCCGCTTCGCCGTCGGCATGATGGTCGGTTCGTTCTTCGCGGTTCTGCTTCTGGTACTTTCCTCGCTATATGTTTTCCGCGGCATCCAACTCGCTCGCCGGGAAGCGGAGCATGCCCTCCTGCAGACCTCGAGAGAAATCCGTGCTACCCAGTTGGTCTTCGCCCATCGCCGAACGGTGGATGCCGACGCAATCGACGCCGTCCTTGATCGAGCCGACTCCTTGTTGGCCAACCCGTATGTCAAGGAGGAAGACAGCCAGCGACTGCGCCGGGAATTGGTGCACCTTCTGCTCTATTCGGCCCAGCTTGCCGCCAGCCAGGACGACGATGACAAATCGATTCGTCGCGCATTGAAGTGGAACCGCCGAATCGACGACTACGTTGCCGACTCGCCAATGCCCGCTCTGGTACTGCGACAGCGAGCCAGCCTGCTTGCCAAACTTGGTCTGCCTGCAGAACAAACCGAGGCACGCGAACCGGCACCGTCGCCCGTGGACGCCGATGATTTGGCCTTGTCCGCAGCAGCAAATTATTGCCGCGGGCAGTTCGCCGAGGCCATCGATCGACTGGAAACCGCCCTGCGTCACCGACCGCAGGATTTCCTCCTCTGGTTCGACTTGGGAATGTGCTCGGAACGTCTGGGGGACGATGCCCGTGCTGCTGCCTGTTACAGCACTTGCATCGCACTAGATGCTGATTTCGCCGGTCTTTATTTCAAGCGGGGTATCGTTCACCTCCGCTTGCAAAAACATCAGGCCGCCAAACTAGACTTCGATTCCGCCCTTGCGTTGCATCAAAAGGAAGCGACTCTGCCACAGAGATTCGTGCCAGAGCTTTACCTGCATCGCGGTCTGGCTTTGTTGCATTTGAACAGACTGGAGGACGCACTTGCCGACTTGAATCAAGCATTGCAATACCGCCACTGTCCGACGAGGGCGTATTTCATCCGCGCCCATATCCATCGGCTACGCGGCGATGAGACAGCCTATCGACGCGACCACGAACGGGGGCTGGAAGCGATTCCGCAGGATGAAATGAGTTGGGTAGCTCGCGGTCTGGCCAGGATCGAGAGCGACCCGCGCGGCGCCCTGGCCGATTTTGAACAGGCATTATCTCACGATGCCCAGTCGCTGGTAGCTCTTCAAAATAAAGCGTACGTGTTGGCCGAGCATTTGCGCGAAACGGAAAAAGCCCTGGCGGTGGTTGAGGAACTCGTCAGGCTGCAACCTCAAAACGCGGAACACCTCGGCGTCCGCGGCGTGTTGCATGCTCGCCTCGGGCACCGCCGGGCGGCTCATCGAGACGCGGAAACAATCCTCAAACTCGATGCGCACCCGAAAACCCTTTATCACGCTGCCTGCATTTATGCGCTGACCTCGAAACAGGAGCCTGCCGATTCCGGCAAAGCCTTGCTGTTTTTACTATCCGCCTTGCAGCGAGGCTACGGGCAGACCCGCGTGGACCACGACCCGGACCTGGCGCCGATTCGCGGTTTGCCCGATTTTCACCGGATTCGCGAACTGGCCGCCAAGAATTGATCATTCTTCAAGCGAACGGGCCAGTTTTTTGCGGAACGATTGCAGGATGCGTTCGACGCTGCGCTTCGACCTCCCTACGCTGGCGGCGATTTCCGCCACTTCGCACCCTTGCACCCGCAACGTGATCACTTGAGCGTCGAGTTTCGGGAGCGATGCCAGCACTTCCGCGATCGTCATGCGCAACAGCCGCGATGCGTCTTCGTCCCTCCCCTCGGAAACGCGTTCCAGCAATTCGCCTCCTCGAGTGCGCCGCAAGTCCCGTTTTGCCGCCTGGAAATAGATACCTTTGGCGCGGATCTTGTTCAAGGCGATCACCAGGAACAGATTCCACAGCTCTCCGCCGGAAGGAACGTCGTAATAGCCCAGGTTCATGCCCCGGAAAAAACTGCCGAAAACGGACTGAATGATGTCGTCGGCGTCGACTTTCTGGGCCAGGCCGCTCGAGCTCCGTGTTTGCACGAGGCCTTTCAAGCGGTCGTAATAGCGGTAGTACAATTCGGTCGCCGCACTCTGCTCGCCAGCCTTGACGTGACGAAAAAGAGAGCTGTCGCTGCGATCGGCGTGACGTGTTTTCGTGGTCTTTTTTGACATTTCACCCACAACAGAAAGTGGGCACGAGCGATGGTTGTTGTTAAAGGGGGTCTAACTCAACTCTACTTCTCAGGAAACAAAGTTCAAGAAGGCCGGGCCGTATTTTTGCAGGGGCATCGTCAGCAGCCGGCAAGGCCGCCGATCTTCGGCCAAGAGGCTGATAAAGGAGTCACAGGTGGTTCGCCCTGAAAGGGGGGGCGACGAGACCTGCTGCGATAAAGGGAGTCCCGTCGAGCAGGGCACACTTTAAGTGGCATGGTTCCCGCACGCCCTGACCAACGGAAGAGCATGCCACCCGGCGATTCAGTCACGATGGTATAAGCCTGCCTTTCTCATCCAGCTAATGACCGAGATGGCGCGCCGGGCATGGCCCCGAGTGACGTTGATTGTGTGTTGCCGCGCAAACGCCATTCCCGCTCGCGTGCATCGTCTAGTTATACGGTAATCATCGTTCGCGATTTGCTCTTGCTTGAATTGCTCTCGGCTACGGCGAGCCGGAAGTTTTCGTGAGTACCCCCTGCGAGTAATATTCCTCGGCGACCAGGTTGCCATCTTCATCCCAGGTTCTCGCTCGCCCGTGCATCTTACCATCGGTGTATTCGGCTTCGAGCTTCATCTTTCCGTTTTCATGCCAGAGCGTCATCGTTCCGTGCAGTTGATTGTCGCGAAAATGCATTTCCCCCAGCTTTTGGCCGTTTTCGTTCCAGATGAGCCACTTGCCGTGCTTCCCATACCTGTTCTGTTCGGCGACATACTTGCCAGGGCCCTCTGACTTTTTCTGCCCATTCGGATGCCAGTGTACCTCGAACGAAGTTCCGTCTTCTTTCAGCTCACCTTCACCTTCCTTGCGCCCGTTTTCATACCATTCGGTCCATTTACCGACTTGGCGACCGTTTCGGTATTCACCCTGCCATTTCAGCTGTCCGTTTTCGTACCACGTTGTGGCTTTTCCGTGAGCGATGAATTCGCCGGTCCGATCCTTGATTACTTCACGTCGCGCTTTCAACTTGCCGTTGGGCCAGCGGACCTCTTGCGTGGTGGTCGCTGGCGACGACTCCTGCGGATCCGACGGTGGTTCGAAGGGGCGCTCGTCCACGACGTGTTCTTGTTCCCGCTGAGCCGGCTGTAGATACCCCACGACTTCGACGACGGCATTAAGGAGGATAAAGATTCCGAATCCGGCGGCGCAGCCCAATAAGAGCTTCACTCCGAAGCCTTTGCTCTTCGTCGACCGATGAAGGAAGACAACCAGGAAACCGGTCGAGATGGCCACGAGAAGCCATATTCCCAGCCACATTGGATTCGCTCTCCGACAGGGTGGCACGCTCTGAGCGGAGCGAAGGGCGTGCACAATCCGGTTAAACGTCATCCGCGTCCAAGTTCCGTCAACACGTGAGCGTCCCTTTCCATGTGCACGGGCCTCAGTCCCGCATACCACCGCGCACTCGACCATTCACAGCATACCCGGTAACAGCGAGGAACGG
The DNA here is from genome assembly GCA_026004675.1 of Gemmatales bacterium. GTDB lineage: Bacteria > Planctomycetota > Planctomycetia > Gemmatales > Gemmataceae > BPJP01. Next base: position 256,304 of record BPJP01000005.1, on the reverse strand, counting down.
CAAGCCGCCGGTGTTCCCGCCTGCCCTGACCAACGGAAGAGCATGCCACCCGCGGCGTGGATTAGCCGTCTTCTCCGAGCAATGTTTGAAGACGACTCACGACTTCCGCAACGGTCTCCTCTGGGACAGCCACGATCCGAGAAGCCTTTCGCGCCCGCCAATCCAGGCTCTTCACCTGGTCGGCCCCGACCACGCCTGTCACGGGCAAGCCTTCAGGCAAAGGGACTTCAAACGGATAGCCTTTCGCCTGATTGGTGATCGGACACAGCAAAGCCAACCCAACCCGGCCATTGTAGGCCGACGGCGACAGGACCAGCGCGGGGCGACGCCCTGCCTGCTCGTGCCCGGCTCTCGGATCGAGGGTAATCCAGACGGCATCGCCTCGTTCCGGGATGTAGGTGCCTTTCCGCTTCACCAGACCTCCCTGCCGACGGCCGGCCCAGTATCCCACTCGCCGGGAAGGTTCTCGTCCGTGATGCCCCGTAACAGTTCTTCAAGCCGGAGCGGTTGCTGTCTAATCGGCTGCACTATCAGGCCGCCTTCCCCCAACGAGAGTTCGACGATCGCGTTGGCGTAAAGACCCGCCTCCTCGGCAAAGGACTTGGGGATGCGGAGCGCAAGACTATTGCCCCATTTTTGAATGCGTGTCTTCATCATAATCTCCCGTATCTACGATGAAGATACACGACGCCGATCAGCGAGTCAACAGGGATTCCCGGTCGGGTTGAGCGACGGGTTAGATGGCGTATGTGTAGTGTCATATTGGCACCGACGGCTTGTCAACGTCGTCACTTGCCCGTCGCCGACGACGGATGGTCAGCGCGACGATGACGGCCGGCACTCCTGCGAGGATACCCCCAGCAATGGCACCGATCACGGCGACAACTGCAAGGAAGCCAAGTAGTAGAAATGCAGCAATGTCGCCGCCACCGTGGACACCAGCGCCGCGGAGATCCATACCGCGCAAGATCACAAAGGCGAGACCGACTGCCGCTACGGCACCCAGCACAGCTCCCACGATCGGCACGATGATCCAGGCACCACACCATCGCCACGCAATAGCGAATGTTCCGGCGGCGAGGCCAACCCAAGATGCGTAAAAGACGCAGTAGCCCAGTACGACAGCCACGAAGAATGCCACATCTAGAAAGGGTTCCGCCAGCTCATCGTGACGCAGCGAAAAGAATAGAAGCACAAAGAGCGCTGTTGTTACCGCAGTGACTTTCCAGAAAACACTCCAAAAGAGTGACAGCGTAGCCCTTCCCTCTCTGAGCACAGTCTGCGCGGTGCCCTTGGGTGAATAAGGGTCCACATTCGCGTTACGGACGACCACGGCGGTTTGGCGCCTCACGAGGGTGCTTGCCATCTTACGGTACGGCTAAGCTGCCGGGGCCGCCTGCAAGCACGTTGAAGCGCGGAAAACCAGGATGGCGGCTCCGTTCAGCTTCAGCCGTTGGTTAGCCGGCATCTCGCACTCAAGGCAACCCCAACGCCGCTTTCAGGCAGTTGTCGAGTTTCTGCTTCATTGTCGGCGCTAGCATTCCCAGCACCTTTGCTACCCGATCCGCGTCCACGGTCGCCAGCAACAGACACGATACGACGGAATTGTGGATCAAGCCGGTGGCCTTGCCTTCCGGCGTGCTCACGTCGATGAACAAACAGGCTGGGTCGGCAGCCAACGCCAGGTTTTTCGTGACCTCGGCGACGACAACGGTGCTGACGGTTCCCACGTAAGCATCGGCTTGCACAACGACGGCCGGTCGCTTCTTGCCACGGACTCCGGACGGGTGTGGGAACCGGACGAGGATGACGTTCCCCCGGTTCATGGCTTCTCCGGGATGTCATCGTACTCGTCCATTTCCTCCCAGCCCGCGTGCTTGCCTGCCTCCCAGGCCAGGGCATGACGCTCCTCGCTTGTCCACTGGCTGTCGTCGTACTCTTCTTCCGTCAGGCGCTCGTATTCGTCAATGCGGAGCAAGACGAACATTTCCTTGGTGCGAGGATTCATCACCCGCGGCGGGATGGCGTCGGGGTGCTCCAGGGCTTGCGCTTGTTGTTCGGTCAGTTCGATCATGCCTGCCCTCCTTTTACTTTATTCATTCTACTGCCACCCCATGCTTCGGTCTATTCTGGCTCGTCCCACCGACCTACCGGCTCCGGAAGATGTAATGTAAGATCCAGATGGGGAACCACAGTATGTCGTAATAGTGCCCCCTCACCCCGACCCTCTCCCGGAGGGAGAGGAAGCCGCGGAACCTATTGACCGTGACGCGATCCCAAGGATCGCTCTTTCGCACAGCGGCGCGATTTTGCCTTCGTAAGCATCGTGCCACGCCTCTCGTGTCCGCGTCATCTACATTGTCGTGAGATAGGCCGCGCGAATTCCCTTCGGGAGCGTGATGCCGCAGATGCAATGGCGGACGTGCAGTCCGTTCGTACAACCTCCGCGTCGGGCTGTCCGGGAACAAACCCAAGGGTTTTCGGTGCTGGTTGCTGATCGCGGGCATCGGGCGATTCCGTCGAACTGTACTAACAGCCCGTTGTTTTAGTCGGTTTTGTGGTGAAACGGCGGCGAGGCGGCGCGGATATCCTTCCTCAATGAACATCGACCCAACAAGCGCGCGGACGTCTCCAATACATCACTATGGAAAAATAGAACATCATAATGTGAAAATAGAGAAGCCTAAAAGCACACATAAGGCCCTGTAGGCTCCGCGGCGTGCCCACTCCGAACAACTTCCGCAGGATCAGACTCAGGTTCCGCGCCGCCACCTGGATCAAATATCGCTTGGTCACCTTCTCCAGTCCGCGTAACCAACATCTACGCGCCCCGCCGGTCTCACACACATGGGCCAAAACTTCGTTCCGTCAACTCGCTCCGCAGTCGTTGCAGCCGTTTGCCCCGCGCGCCACGCACGCGACGACGGTTCGCATACACCGCCGCCCGATACTCCGGCGGCTTGTCGGTCCAGCGATGACGATGTCTCCTTTTCGGCTCCGGAATGTACGTCCGCCACTTCATGAACGCGTGGAGAAGCTTCTTGTCGGCGGCCAGACGCAACACAAACGCGAAGACTTGCTCGTGCACCTCCAGCGGCAACCGTTTGCTGCGTCCGACTCATCGAAGAATGATCCGGCGTCCTCTCTTGCGGACCGTAGCCCAGAAATTCCGCCAGCGATCGGCTATCGCTGCACCGCCAGGCAATGCCACGCTGCGACGACACCCCCTCGAAATAGCCCACCAGGATCATGCGAAAGTAGACGCCCGGCGGAATCGACGGCCGACCCATCACCGCATGATAGAACGGAGCACACAGCCGTTCGACCCAGTCATCGAAACCGGCCTTCCGCCAGCAACTGGTTCAGTTTCCTGTAAAAGGGGGTGACCCCGGCGATTTCGGCAAGTCCGTGGTCGCCACCCACATCTCTTGTTGTTCGCGCTTGCGTTTTCCCAGGGCCATTGTGACTCCTGTCGTTCGTCCCTGAAATCAGTGAATAACACCCGCCAATATACCACGCCTGTCAAGCCCCCCCGAACGCACTTTTTCAACGGGCTGCTAACGGTCGGGTTCAGCCGCGTTGCGAAGCGGAGCGGAGCAACGTCGGCTGGAAACCCGTTGTTAGACGTTCAGTGTCCTTTACTCGCGCTTGGGCACAAATCATTCATGTAACAATTGTCACACTGTGGAGTTCTTGGCTTGCACCAGTTCCGTCCAATCTCCCAACACGGCAGGTCCATCATCCCTGGAAACTCGGGATGAAGGGCTCTTGCCTTATAGATGACCTGCTCTACTGTTGGATTCCCGGGACAAACGCCAAGGCGAGCGAACACGCGGCGCACATGGATGTCTGCCGAGATATCAATCGAGAAGTAGTCGGCGAATGGTATCTTGAAATCCCGTGCGAGAATGTTGGCCGCCATGCTGGCGATTTTCGGGCCGACTCCGTCGAATTCTAGAAACCGATAAACCACCTCTGCGCTGGAGGGATGACCTGACCAGATGAGCGCAGCGTTGCCTTTGTACTTGCTCCAAATATGCTGAATGGCAGAATAGAAGAGCCCGCTCATGGTCTCAACGAAACGGTGGAGTGGTTCTGGCTGTGACATTAGACGAGCAACGTCTGCTTCCGATAAATTGATGAGGATTTCCATGGAGAAGTCGTTACCCAACCGCTCGGAAATCCGGTACGGGATAAGCCAAGCCCTTTCGGCCCTGATTTGGCGATCCATCACGCAGGCCAGCACGAAGGCATGAGGGTAGTTTCTCAGATCGTTGAGCAGTGCGTCAGCCTCCGCCACTTTGGTGAACTGTATCAGTTGTTTTTGCGCACTGAAGAGCGTCTGCCCGTTGCTCAACCAGCCTGTCCCGTATGGCATTCTCGTTCATCATTCTTGTACGTCTAACTTGTTTTTAGAATGATCCGTGTAACACCTTTAGACTGCTTTTTTTGCAGTCTAACACGCATAAGCTCTTTTGCCGTAAGTCAGCTTGAGTCAAATGGTTGCATGGTTTTCCTCCTTTGCAGTGCGTGTTAGGCTGTTTCAGCCTATCACGCATCGGGCTGGGGGAGGGCGTCGGCCGGGCTGGTGACGCCGCGGCCGACTTTGTTCAATACGCGTCTGTAAATCATCGTCGTCCTAGCGGCTTTGTCACCAAGCAGCTCCTGCACCGTCCGTAGGTCGTAGTAGTGCCCCCCTCACCCCGGCCCTCTCCCGGAGGGAGAGGGAGTGGCGGAACCTATTGGCCGTGACGCGATCCCAAGGATCGCTCTTTCGCACAGCGGCGCGATTTGCCTTCGTAAGCATCGTGCCACGCCTCTCGTGTCCCGCGTCATCTACATTGTCGTGAGATAGGCCGCGCGAATTCCCTTCGGGAGCGTGATGCCGCAGCTGCAATGGCGGACGTGCAGTCCGTTCGTAAAAACCTCCGCGTCGGGCTGTCCGGGAACAAACCCAAGGGTTTTCGGTGCTGGTTGCTGATCGCGGACATCAGGCGATTCCGTCGAACTGTACTAAGTTTAATTCGATACTAGTCACGTCCGATATTGACCTGCAACGAAAAATTTTTCGGCAGCCCAAAGGCCATGCGATGGATATGCTTGATTCGATCGAGATGGAACTCGACGCTCGGGTGGTTCGCCCTGAAAGGGGGGGCGACGAGACCTGCTGCGATGATGGGCATCGCGTCGCGCAGGGCACACTTCAAGTGGCCTGGTTTCCGCCCGCCCTGACCAACGGGAATGGCGTGCCACCCGCGGCGCCTCCAGCGGATGGTTCGGCCAAGCCTAAACCGGTGAACGTCGAACGCCCAATGCCCGATACGCCTCTCGCATCTCTTGCCGCGATTGAGGCGCCCCCAACCTCATCCGGACTTTCTGCTGCGGCGATGACATCTCTCGGGTCGGTGTTCGCCATTGTAACACTTTCCCTGACGAAACGAAGGCGTTCCTCGCCTTGGCAACAATTGGGAGAGGGCGAGGATGGCCATGCAAACACGAGGCGCACCGATGAATTCGCCGTGACGATAGCCTTCCAAGGCAGCCAGCACTTCTGCCCGCTGGTCTTCTGGGAAGGTATGCTCAATCGCCCGCTGAACGTCTTCGACTGTAAACATGGTTAAATTCTTGTGTAGGCTAACGACACGGTTCACCTGCCGCGGCGGCTGGTGAGACGTTTGAACCTCGAAACACTGTAATGCCGCCGCGGTCAGGTGCAACGGCTGGTTCGCCGGCGGTCCGGTGTTGTCAATCATGGACGGCGATCCATGCTTCCAGCCGCCATGCATCAAACGGCGGCAGTACAACTGCCAATTGGTTTCGCACCACCGCCCCGTGCCGCGTAACAGGATAGCACAGCATCGAGCGCGTCGGCATCTGCCAGAATCGTTGCTTGAAAAGCGTTGCTTGCCTGAAGACCGCGGTTCGCCAGAAGGTCAGCAACGATAGCGGCGCGGTTGGCTTGACCCGCCAAGCCGTTGTATTGCGCGTGGGGCAAGCCCCAGTGCCGCAGCTGTGCCGCTGGAAACGCCTCGACCAGCGGACTGCTGTCGGGCTTGGCCCAAGGCCAAACGGGTCGCGCAGCATTCGCCAACAACTTGATGCACGCGCTTGCGAAGGGTGCCCCGGGACGCGCGCCGGCCCATACTGTAGATCGAATGTTGACGCCTCTCCCTCGCCAGTAGCATTCTGTCACACGCAGCGGTTTCGTGAACTGAAAAGGGATACGTGCAGTCACACAAGCAATAAACGCATTACCGGTGGGAAAGTCTTGCGCCGGGTTTAAAGGCTAGCCCATCGACGGCGGCCAGCAATGCAGCGTGGTCGGGAAGGCCTTGCCCGAAGAGCCACCACGGCACCGAGAACGGTGCGTCGATCGCTGCGGCGGAGAAGCCACCATTCGCGAGCCATGCCGCGAGACGGGCAAAGGGTCTGCCTTGTCCCGGTAGCTGGTGGACGCGCTGAAGGCTGGCAAGCGTACAACCAGCAACTTGCTCCTCGAGCACAGCAATCCAGACGTTGCTTGCTTTGGCGTTCGGATTCCACTGCGTTTGGTCGCCGCTGAAGTCGATACCAACGTATTTGGGAGAAGTTACCGACATGCGCGACCATCCACCTCAGAAAGCCGCCGAACGACCAAGCTCACCCGAGGCGGCTCGTTGATAGAAATGACCCTCGACAATCACGATGGGACGAGATTCGATCGTGATCTCCGTCTTACGGGGTTGAGAAGTGCTGTTGAGCGATATGTTCGTCTTCGTCGCGGCCAACTGGTGTGGTACAACGATCGACCTCCCAAAACAAAGTTGTGAGCCTTCCGGGAGATCGAGCAGCTTCATTTGCTCGTCTGCTTTTGTCAGGGTGGGCTTCTTTACCAGTACGGGTTGCTTGGTGCTGCGGTTTTCCTCGCAGCCAAGGAGGCTAAGCGTGACGCCAATGCAGGCGAGGGCAAGTTTGTTTGTGTTCACTGCTTTGAGTCTCCGCGAAGACACTCCCGCTTTCGTTGTGGCGTAACGACCGCGTTCACCTGCGGGCCGCGCAGCGGACCGTCAGGTGCAGCGCCGTGTTAGCCTGCTCATCCAGCCGAAGAGGAGTCGTCACCCTCGAGCACACTCACCCCTACGAGTTTGGCCAGATCCACGACCTGGATGATGACCTCCTGCTTCGTATCGACGAAACCCACGAGCTTACGAACCTCTGCCCGATCGTAGCCTAAATCGGATGCAAGGGCTACGAGCTTTTGAGCATTCTCAATTCGCATGGCGGTGACTTCGGCTTCTCGCCTGGCGTTATCGAGATTCCGCTGTGGTCGCTGCGAACAATACTCGATGATCCGCAGGATGAAGTCCTTGATATGTCCGACGATCGCGCCGATGCCGGCGATGTCCGTAACCCCTGGGGACTCGTAGCGGATCCGGCGAACCTCCAGGACTTCGTTTGGGTAGACGACTCGTGCGAGGCGAAGCAGGTCTGCGGAGTCAGCCGGGATGCCCGGAGTCCAGGGATATGCGCTGAAGAGGAATGGGGGTGGAATCGGACCGCCGCGTCGCATCCAGCGCCGACGGAAAGGCGGGAAGTGAAGCATCTCGTGCCACATCTCATGGAGGTCGTGCCAGTCTTCCTTCAGGACCTCGAGCACGAGGCGAAGGTTGTAGAGATCGCTGACACTGAGGAGGACTTGGCCAAGCTCATGGGCAGACCAGCGTCCCTCGATCTGCAGCCTCATCAGCCGAACTGTTTCGTCCACCGTCTCTCTCCGGTTCGATTCGAGGTTGCGTCAGGCTAACGGCTTCCGGTTCAGCGGCGGGCCGCGCAGCGGACCGTCCGCTGCAACCGGTTGTTGGGCGGTCTTGCCGCGACTCCATCAGACTCATAGTTCAAGTGACCGAAGAAAGCCGATAGCCTTAGATTTCTCGCGGAAGCTACCTCTAACCTCGTCCCCGTTCGTGTATCTGATGGTCAGCTCGTAGCGTATGAATTCGGACACAGGTGCCTCCTCGTCGTTCTCCTCGACGAAACGCACGGCATCCTCGATCGATTCGAGCTGCCGCGAAAGTCCCGACAGTGTTAGAACGAAGACGTGCTCGATCCTGCGGTCCAAGCAAGCCCTCAGCGCGGCGAAGAAGGCCTTGAACTCAGCCGCGTTTAGCTCACGAATCTTGTACGCAATGTTCTCGCGTTGGGCCTCCGAGAGCTTGTCGAAGGACTCGACCTTCCGTTGCAATTCGACTTCACTCGTGTCCTCTTCTGTGGAAACGTCCACTCCTTCCGTCGCGAATGCTTGGACGATCGTGTCGTAGCGGCAGTAGACTAGGTTGAACTTGTGCGAGCGGAGCTGAGCGAGTGAGCCTTCAGTGTACTCCCCAGCAAGGATCGCGCCCAAGAACGGGTGGCAATCGTGGTATGTCTCCGCCAACGGAGCGATGGCACCCTGAATCTCCTGTGCCTTGTTCCTGGAGTGCTTCGTGTAGCGGCGCCACGCGGACTCGATGAAGGCACGAGGGCGCCCGAGGACATCCTCGCTGCCGCCTTCCTCCAGTACGTAGTCGAGGTCGTGGACATTTCCGTACTTGTCCTTCCACGCGACCGCCCTCCTTCCTCCACGCGCGGGACGCTCGTGCTTGAAGTCGAGGTAGAGCCCGAACTCATCCGCGACCGTCTTCAAGGGGGTGTAGATCGCGCGCTCTAGCTGGTCGCCGATGATTTGCCCGAGCCTTGCCGTCGGGAGCATATCATGGCCGCTGCGAATCGTCAGCTGGACGGTTTCCACGGTGCGGTCGTAAAGCCTCGGCGTCGGGCTGTCGAGAAACAGCCTCAAGGGAGTTCGGCGACTGTTGTTGATCGCGGGCATCGGGCGATTCCGAAAAACGAGAATCAATTTAATCGTATTTTACTCACGTCGATATTGACCTGCAACAAAAAATTTTTCGCCAACCCAAAGGCCATGCGATGGATATGCTTGATTCGATCGAGATGTCACTCGACGCTCGGGTGGTTCGCCCTGAAACGGGGGGCGTGGCAACCACGTTCCCCCTCTCGCCAAAAACGGCTGGGCGGTACAATGACCGCATGGCAATCGTGGCAACTTCGACTCCCACAGAATTTGAGAACGCAACATGGCATTCGCATTCGACCTTCTTGGAGACCGCGCGGAACGGGTGCAATTGACGCCTCAGGAAATTGCCCGCTACAGTCGGCATTTGATCATGCCGGAGGTCGCCTTGGCGGGGCAAAAACGGCTCAAGGCTTCGTCGATTCTGTTGATCGGTGCCGGCGGGCTTGGCTCCCCGTTGGGACTGTACCTGGCGGCTGCCGGCGTCGGTCGAATCGGCATCGTCGATTTCGATGTTGTTGATTTCAGTAATCTGCAAAGGCAGGTTTTGCACGGCACACCCCGACGTTGGCCGACCCAAGCTCCAATCCGCCAAAGAACGCCTTCAGGCCATCAATCCCGACATACAGATCGACACGTATGAAACCCGCCTGACGAGCGAAAACGCCATGGCCATCTGCGAGCCGTACGACATCATCATCGACGGCACGGACAATTTTCCGACGCGTTATCTTGTCAATGATGTGTGCGTGCTGCAAAAGAAACCCAACGTCTATGGCAGTATTTTCCGCTTCGACGGGCAGGCGTCGGTCTTCTTTCCGCCGCACGGTCCGTGCTATCGCTGTCTCTACCCCGAGCCGCCGCCTCCCGGCGAGGTCCCCAGTTGTGCCGAAGGGGGTGTGCTCGGCATCCTGCCGGGGCTGATCGGCTGCATCCAGGCGACCGAAGCGATCAAGTTGATTCTCAATAAGGGTTCTTCTTTGATCGGGAGGCTCCTTCTTTATGATGCGTTGGAAATGACGTTTCAGGAATTTCGCGTTCGGCGCAATCCCAAATGCCCGATCTGCGGCGACCAGCCCACGATCACCCAATTGATCGACTATGAACAATTCTGCGGCATCCGCGGCGAGGAAGCCGACGCGCCGGCTGAGTCGGATGGTTTGGAAATCACCGTCGAGGAATTGAAAAGGCGCCTGGACCGGGGCGATGATCTTTTGATCGTGGATGTTCGTAATCCGGAGGAATACGACATCTGTCGCCTGGCCAATAGCAAGTTGATTCCCTTGCCGCAATTGCCCGACCGCATGCACGAGTTGGACAGTGCCCGCGAAATGGTCATCCACTGTAGAAGCGGCATGCGCAGTCTGAAAGCGACTCGCTTTCCTCCGGCAGGCGGGTTTTCAGAAAGTCAAAAACCTCAAAGGCGGCATCCTCGAGTGGGCCCCGCCGGATCGATCCGAGTTTGCCGACCTATTAACACGAGCTTGATTGGGAACCGAAGAGATGGCCAAAAAAATCGACTGGATGTACCACCGCAAAGGCTGAACGTCATGCCGAAAAGCTCAAGAGTTTCTTGAGGAGAAAGCAGTGCAACCTGCGAAAACTTCCGACGCCAAGAGCGAAAAACTCGGCGCCGCGGATGCTTTGGAATTAGCCAAGCAAGTCAACAAGATCATTGTCGCCAAAGGCAAAAAAGTCGCTGAGTTCGACATGAAGAACCATCCGCCCAAAGACGATGAGTTGTTGGCACACCTGCTCGGACCGACGGGCAACCTTCGTGCCCCTGTTCTCCGCACGGGGAAAACCCTCGTGGTTGGATTCAACGAAGAGGTTTACGAGCAACAATTCGCCTGATTTTCGGGTGTCGAGCCAAAGCCAACAGCGGCATTGGCGAGATTGCCGAACTCTCGCTGCTACCTGGATTGCCGCACGAAAGGGGCCGGGCAGGAGCTACCGGTGCGCGCTGGGCAGTGGTTGGGATTATTGCGGAATTAGCCACCTCTTTTACGCAATTTAGCTGGTCCACCGTCAACTGACGGTGAATTTCGGCCCACGAGTCAGAGTCTCATGGCGCTGGGTGTTCAGGCGAAGCCTGGGCGCCAGAGATGAGCGCCGCCTAAGCGACCGTCACCAAACGGTGGTTTCGGTCGAATTTTGGCCGCGCTGGTTGGAATTCGACCAGAAAGTACCGTCACCAAACGGTGTTATCGGAGTGTCGTGCCGTTCGTGCGACGAGGACCACCGTCAGCAAACGGTAGTTTCGGGCAACTCGCGCCTCCTCGGCTCCGCTCTTCTGTCTTGCTGTCGCGGAAGAGAGGGAGCGAGGCACCGTCAACTGACGGTGTTTTCGGCGACGGGCGAGGAGTCAGCTCGATGCGCAATACCGTCAACTGGCGGTGGATTGGGGGGGTGGGGGGAGAGGACGCAGAGAATCTCGGCAGCGCAGCGAAGAAAATCGCATTACGGGGAAAATTCGGCACGCTAAGGGATTTTGGTAAAGCTGCTAAAGGAACGCCCCCTGGTGTGCCGAAACAAGAGTCAGAGTTCGGTAAAACCGGGTCACTTCGAATGAGGGCCGGTTCTGCCGATTTCGGCAAAGAAACGGAGAGGAGACGGAATCAGTGGGCTTCGGTCGACCAGTCAAGCCTTCGAGGCAGTTGGCTGAAGCTCGGAGCTGGATGTCACCCCGTACGGAGGATTTCTCGTGAATGCTGCGTTTTTGTTACTAACCACGGCCTGGCTTACGGGCGCGGATCCGGCCCCAGCTGGGCATTGTGGTGCGAGTTGCAACCCCTGCAACATCTGTTGCGACTGCGGATCCTGCTGCGATCATCGCGGATTTTTCGCGCGACTGCGCGATCGTTTCCGCCGGGATGATTGCTGCTGCGAACCTGTTTGCTGCCAGCCGGTGTGCAAGCCTGTCTGCTGCAAACCTGTCTGCTGCAAGCCTGTGTGCTGCAAGCCGATTTGCTGCGAAACCAAGTGCTGCGACCCGTGCTGCGACGACTGCTGCCGCGAAAGACTTCGCGATCGTCTGCGTCGTTGGTTCAGCCGTCGTTGCTGCGACGACTGCTGCGATCCGTGCTGCCAGCCGGTGTGCAAGCCTGTTTGCTGCAAGCCCGTTTGCTGCAAACCTGTGTGCTGCAAGCCTGTGTGCTGCAAGCCAGTCTGCTGCAAACCTGTCTGCTGCAAGCCTGTGTGCTGCAAACCGATTTGCTGCGAAACCAAGTGCTGCGGCGGGTGCGGCCCTTGCGATTGCTGCGACGATTGCTGCCGTGAAGGCTTGTTCGTCCGGCTTCGTCGCTGGTTCCGCAATCGCCGTCACAACGACTGCTGCGATTGCTGCTGCGATCCCTGTGGTGCCCCGGCCCACACGCATCCGGAACCCATTCCCGCTCCCAAGGAAGGCAAGGAACTGCCCAAGGGCAAAGAAGTGAGCGTGCCTTCGCATCGTTCCTTAACGGTGGAGACCAAGAACCCTTTTGAGCTAAGCCGTCGGTATGAAACGCGTGTTGGTCACGCACCGGATTACAGCTGGCTCACCGGGCAGCTGCAATTCGTTCATGCCGACGGCGGACTCTGGGTTGTGCGCTATGCTCCGTTGGAGAACGATGATCTCTACGGTGGAAGCGTCATCCTTGCTCGGGATGTTCGCATGGACGATTACCGCGAGGGGGACCTCGTAACGGTCCATGGCCAGATCATCCGGGACAAGGGCACGGTGTTCTTGGGCGGCCCGCTTTACCAGGCACGATCGATCACGCTCGAAGATCGTGCTTCGAAGTAGGTTTGGTCCGAAAAAGTTGCAAAGACCCCCGGGCCTCGCAACGCTTGGCGTCGCGAGGCCTGATTTTTTTGAGAAGACATGAGCGATGATCAGCGTCTGGGACCGCCACGATAACCGCCACGGTTGCCGTAGCCGCCACTACGCGGCGGACGTTCTTCCCGAGGTCGTGCTTCATTCACGGTCAGCGGTCGGCCCTTGTAATCGTAGCCGTTCAACGCGTCGATCGCCCGCAAGGCCTCATCATCGTTTTCCATCTGCACGAAGCCGAAGCCGCGCGAGCGGCCGGTTTGACGGTCGCGGATCACCTCCGAGGAAATGACCTGACCGTGCTGAGAGAACAACGAGTAGAGGTCGTCCTGCGTGCATTCCCAAACCAGATTGCCTACATAGATGTTCTTCGCCATGAAAGAGCCTCCGCGCCTTTGGCCGCCGCTTTCGCGCTTCATCGTCATCCTGAGCCGGCTCAAGAAAGGCGCCACAACCACGATCTGAACTCGGTCCACCCATCCCGCTACAGCAGACCACCGCCAAACCTCCATCTGCACAAGCTGTCGCCCAACACGATCAAATGGATTGATTTAAACTCCATCTTATCCCCCATCGAGTTTTCGGGGAAGGCGACCGCGCCAGCGAAAAAACGCACGAGGGAATGGTGGACGGTTCCGAAAGGCAATCCGATTTCGATACGTGTACGACCCTTTGTCAGCCGGTGAAGACGGATTTCCCGCCGCCTTGCGTGGCCAGGCGGCCGGCAACTAGTGCCGACACAAGTATAGTCTAACGCCGACACGCGGCCAAATGAATTCCCTGCCGGTTCTTTTCGAGTCTTTTCGCAGGAGCGACTGAGGCAGCGGAGCAAACCAGCACCATGGCAAGTTCAATCGCCCGGCCGATTTCCGCGTTCGCCTGTTCGTGGTCGAAACAAGTGGCCATGTCGCGGATCATAGAGTTTCGACCGCCCGCCGATTCCAGCGACAGCTTCGCCGACAACGATCAGCGTCGTACGCGTGAAGCCACATTCTTTCAACGTCTTGCTCAACGACCGCAATTCCGTCAGCACCACCTGCTGGTCCGGCCAGGTAACGCGGTAAAACAGGGCGACGGGTGTTTCTGGCGGGTAGGCCGACAACAGTTTTTCCTGCACCGTGTCTCCGAGTTTGGCGCTTAAGAAAAGGCACAAGGTAGCTTGATGGACAGCCAGCTTTTCGAGGGCTTCTCGAGAAGGCATTTTCGTTCGCCCTTCCGCCCGCGTGAGGATAACTGTCTGTACGCGTCCAGGCAGTGTCCATTCCGTCTTCAGAAAAGCAGCAGCGGCCTGAAAGGCACTGATCCCTGGGATGACTTCGTAGCGGATTTTCGCTTTGTCCAAGCGCTCGATCTGTTCGGCGATCGCGCTATAGATGCTCGTGTCCCCCGAATGCAGGCGGACGACGAGCTTGCCTTGGGCAACCCCCTGCTGCACGATCGAATCGGTTTCTTCAAGTGTCAGATAAGCGGAATTATGCAATTCAGCCCTGGGGTTGGTACGGCGCAGGATCGTTTCGGGGATCAGGGAACCAGCATAAAGAACCACGTCCGCGCGGCGGAGAAGATTAGCGGCTTTGACGGTCAAATATCCTGGGTCGCCCGGCCCGGCGCCGACGAAGACAACTCGCCCCCGTTGCCGGCCCGGCCTCCTGGAAGTCAGCCAGGCGGGCCAGGGCGAAGGTCATGCGCTGTTTCGCCAGCGGAGAGGCCACAACTCGTTTGGGCACGAGCAATTGGCTGGTGCCGGCAGCTAATAGTGCCGCCGGCTCGGCAACACCCGCACAGCCCATGAGCTTTTCCACGACGAGCGACGGATTCGGCACCTCGCCGACTTGCGACAATTCGGTTGGCGTATAGAAATCGAGCTGCCAATGATTGCTGGCGGCGAATGCGATCAACCCTTGTTCGTCCTGTTTGACATCCACGGTGGCCAGCCGACGTACGCTTCGCCGGCAAAATCCCGATTCCGAGAGAAAACGAGTCAGGCCATCATCGAGTGCTTCGGACGAAATCCCTCGCTCGCACCCCACGCCGACAACGAGGCTTCCCGGCCGAATCCAAAGATCGACAGGCTTGTCGCCATGGAGATGGTCACTGATCCCAATCACGAATTGGTTCGAACGATCTGGCATATTGTCAAAGGAATGGAGACAGATCGTGTTGGATGGCCAGGTGTGTTCCTCCACCCAGACGCCCCGGCGGCCGATTTCCTGAACGATGATCGCGTTGTGATTCTGAACCAGAGCCATGGCGGCCTGCTTCCATGACTCGCTCGGCTCGACGATACCGTCCAGGTCTTCGGCGATTTCATCCAGGACGGCTGTCTCCGTCGCATCGGTCGCGGTTGTGACGACGGCGGTCGCCCCGAGCGTCCCGGCAACCACGCGGGCGAAAGTGTTCGCGCCTCCTTCATGTCCCGACAAAACCGGCACGACGAAATGCGCTTGTTCATCGATCGCCAAAACGCCCGGATCATGTTTTTTCGATTCGAGCAACGGTGCAATCAAGCGAACCACGGCGCCGACGGCAAGGAAAAAGACGATTTGGTCGTAAGTTTGAAACCATTCTGGCAGATGTTGTGACAGCGGCAACCCGATCGCTTTTTCCCACGCATGCTGGCAAGGACCGAATGGTTCTGGACGGTAGAGGTCTCCCTTCCGCAAGCGCCCACGCAACTGGCGCGCTTTTTCAATTCCTTTTTCCGTAAGAGCAACGAGCGCCACGCGGCGAAAAACTTTCATGGTTTTCGTGCTCGCAAAATGATTAGCGGATGATCAGGCTCGAAACAATGGCCTTGCCCCAATCGACGCGAGCGCGCCAATTGCACGGACGTCGCCTGAGGCTGCCAGCCCGAAAGCGCTTCCCATGCGCGACTGAACGTTTCCATGGTCAAGCAGTTCGCGACGATTCGACCTCCTCCTTTTAGTCTTCTCATCACGGCCTCCAGAATCGATTGTAGCGACCCGCCGCTTCCGCCAAGAAAGACGGCATCGGGATCCGGCAGCTCTGCCAGACAGTCGGGCGCTTCCCCATGAATTACCGCAACATTGGTGACCGAAAATCGGCGAAGGTTCTCTTCGATCTTCGCGATCGCCGAAGCTGATTTTTCCACGGCATATACGGTAAGGTCGCTGCTCCATCGCGCCGCTTCGATCGATACCGCGCCACTTCCGGCGCCGATGTCCCAAACGATGTTTCCTTTTCGCAGTTCGAGGTAACCAAGAACAATCAGGCGGATTTCTCTTTTGGTGATCAAATTGCCGCGACGTACAAATGCTTCGTCGGCAATTCCCGCGAGAGGCATGTTCGCTTGCTCCAACGGCCCGGATCGGTTCGGCAAAAGGAGGACAACGTTCAACGGAGAGAATGATTGTCGAACGATCTGTGCTGCGGAACCCGTCGTGATGCGTTCCTTGTGACCGCCGAGGTGTTCGCCGATCCACATGCGATAACGTCGGTCGCAGCCTCTAGCGATCAAAAGTCGGGCAACCGCGGCAGGATCATTGGTGTCGTCGGTCAAGACGGCAATCTTTTCGTCGCCTCGATCAAGGGCTGCGATCAACGCGTCCATGGGCCTGCCATGCACACTGATCACCACCGCGTCATGCCAAGTTTCCCTGGCCCGGCTAAATGCCAGCTGGATGCTGCTGAGGTGGGGCAGAAAAACCAGATCATCGCGAGGAATGGCTTCCAGCAATCTTCCACCGATCCCGAAAAACAAAGGGTCTCCCGACGCCAGAACGACGCAATTTTGCCGGCGATACAGTTGGCGGAGTCGCTCGAGAGGTTCACTCGGATTGGCGCCGATTTCGATTTTTTGCGCCGGATGAGCAGCGAGAAGGCCGAGCACACGCTTTCCGCCTGCCAAAACCGTGGCCCCGTCGAGAACGGCTCGGGCTTCCTCTGAGAGCCCCTCGACCCCGTCATCACCGATGCCGATCACGTAAAGTTTCGATGGCATTTATGATTCAAAAAACATTTTCCTCGTTTCGGCAGTCACAATTGGTTCGCGGGCGTTGTGGCCGACGAACTAGTCGACACCGATCGACGAGCCCACTCGGATGGGCAATTCCAACCGATCCGTCTGACCGCTGATGAGGTCTTTTGCGTCGAGACAGAGGAGAAAATCGCCAACGCGATTAAGCCCGAAGAACTCGGCGAAATGCAGAAAGGTAGCATCGCGGACTTTAGCCGGGTCATCGCTGGCTAGTTTCCGGCAGACCGGTTTTCGCAACAGCAACGTTCCGTGGGAATCGGTAACACTCAACGAGCATTCCGTCTGGATTCGCCCGGTCGATTTATCGAAGCCAACGACGCGAAAACGAAGGCCAAGCATTTGACCGACAAGTCCACCAGCAGGAGCATCGCTGCCATCTCGGTAAACAAATCTGGGAGAAACAATGGCGAAACGAAGAGGTACAACTTTGAATGCCTTTTGAAAACTCGTCTCGACGCTAGCCAACCGGTCTCGGACAGTAACGTTGAAAACGTAAACACCAGGAGAAAGATTCGATCTTAATTCGGCGAAACTGGAACCCGTGTAGCAGCCGCCCCCGAAGTATAGCCGTCCCTTTACCGGATGGCTGCGCTCCGCCAGCTTCCGACCCGATGAATCGGTCACCCATGAGTCGATCTCCATATCGATCTGGTCTTCGTCATTCGTGGACAGGCCGGTTACCCGATAACGAAAGAAAACCTCCTCGAGTGGCAAATACTCGAGGCGCTGGCGCACCGGACCCAATAAGCCGAAGGAGGCTTCCACGTCTCGAATGTTGAAATGGTCTTCCTGCGGGAGCGGTGGACGGTCGACGACTATGTTGGTTTCCAGTCCGGATTCATCAGTCTTTTCGGCGGCCGGGGACGAAGTCACAACGACTTCTCGTTCGGTTTGCGGCGATTGACTGGAAGGTCCGGCAGTCTCCACCGTGTCGGCTTCACCATCGGTTTGCCTGACGCTCACCAATTCGGGAATTTCATTGGGAGCGAGCCATTGCGATGTGCCATGCAGGAGAATGGAGTCCGTTTGTTGGATTCGCCCAGCCTGCATCAAGGCCGACAATTCCGCCCATGACAGCGGCCCAATACGGTTTTTCTTGCGAGCGAAATACCACATTCGTTCTTCGGGAGGCAATTGGGTCGGCGAGAACGTTTGTTTGCAATGCGGGCAAAAAAACGGCGATGCCGATTCTTCTTCCCGCTGGGACAAATCGGCAGTGCAGTTCGGACAACGTACTTCTACTGTGATCATCGCGCTGCTCCACAGGAAGGCCGTCGTTTTCATTCCTTGGTAGTTTATCTGCGCTCGACTGGCCAGGACGACAAAAAACCGCCTGAACTTTCTGCTTTGCGACCATCGCGCCCGAGTTGCCAAATGTGAACGCCACGACAGAAGGACGGAATAATCGGCCTCGCCCTCGCAAAATATTTTGGTGAAAACGGAATCTTTCCTTGACAACCTCGGTCACCGCCAGAAATGATGAAAACACTGGGCGAATGTGCTCTTGGTTGTGAGCCAATCCATGTATCGCAATTTCCGCCACGCCGTCGCACTGATCGGCTTGTTGACATCGTTTGCGCTGGCCCAGCCTCAAAAAGAAGCAGGCTCGAGCGTGGCCCCAATCTATTCGCTGCCTGAAGACGGGACGTGGGCGGAATATCGCTTTCTCAGCGGCGACGGCAAACAAGGCACCATGCGGACCAGCTCGGTCGGCAGCAAATTGGTCGACAACAGGCCCCATCGCTGGATCGAATTCAAAATGATCGGCAAGGGGTTCAAAAGCCGATTTGGCAAGTTCTTGATCGACGAAGCTGCTTTTCAAAAAACCGGACCGCTTGCCACCCACGTGGCCGTGGGGTACTACAGGCAAGGCGACAAAGGCCCTGTTCTTGCCCTGAAAGGCAAGGCTATCGATGACTATTTCACGATGGGCATCGGTGGAAAATTAAAGCGAATCCAGACGACCAGAGTCACGACACCAGCCGGTGTCTTTGACGCTGAGGAATTTGTCGCCAGCGGGAAAACACCCAACGGCGATCCCCTTGAATATCGCTGCTGGTTGTCCAGTAAGCTCCCCTTCGGCCTGGCCAAGTTCGAAGTCTTCCGCGTGCAGGATGGCAAAAAGATACTTGCTTTTCGGGCAGAGATCACCAGAACCGGCAAGGATGCGCGAAGTGAAGTGGACCATACCGCTGCCAATCTGCCACAACCCGGTCGGCCGATGCCTTAATGAAGTACGGCGAGCAGACGGTTTGGCCGGCTCGCCGCACTGAAGCAGTTCAGGATGATCACGCCGCAACAGCCCGGCGCTGGCTGTATTCGGTCGCTGCCTCCACCAGTCCGCGGAACAGCTGAATATCGAGCCCCGAAGCGCTGGACGAAGCAGGCTGCCATTGCACACCGACAGCGAACCAATCGTCTTCGGCCCACTCAATCGCTTCGATGACCCCATCCAGGGCTTTGCCACTGACGACGAAGCCCTTGGCGACCTTGGCCACCGCACCGTAATGCTCGCTGTTAACGACAATTTCCCCTTCGCCGTACATCCCCGCCAGCCTGGTGTTGGCTTCAACCATGATCGTATGCCGAAGCCCTTTCTCCGGAGGGTGACGGTGTTGCAAAGCGTTAGGAAGTTCTTTCGGCAAATTGACGTAATTGTTGCCGCCAAATGCCACGTTCAACGTCAGCATGCCAATATCGACTGCGAGAATCGGAAAATGTTGCGATCGGCAATAATGGCACAGGCGTTCTTCTTCGGCATTCTGCCTTGAATCCGAGGCAGGATGCCCCAAAAAGAGAATACCATGAAGCTCACTGAGACGGTCCGCCCAGGTTTCGCCAGGTTTGGGCAGACCCAGTTCAACTGGCGTACCCCCCGCGGCTTCTAGCGCGGCAGCATAGCCTGGCGGCCAAAGATAACAGCCACGCTTCTCTTTTGGATTGACCTGATCTCGGCCATAAAGACCAATGTGGGGAGAAAAGGAATTAGCAGACACGGGAGGACTCCTTTCCTCAGTTGGATCCTTTGAAGTTGGAATAGACACAAAGCGGTAGTTAGTTTAATGCGGCGGATATGGAAAGGAAAGGGCAAATAACCAAAATCATCAATCTCGGATGCGGCCAGTTCGAACGCCCCGACAGAGAGGGACCCTCCACTTTTTCTCCCTCACAAAAGGCTTAAGATTACCGTTGAGAAAACGCCATGAGAAACGTGGCCTCTAAAGCTCTAGGAGAAATAACATGGCCGAAAAGGAACGCACTTATTCCGACGAAGAAGTTCAAGCGAAGCTGAAGGAACACGGACTGGAGGCGTGGTACTTGGAAGACGGGTGGATTCGGCGAAAGTACAACACCGACGGCTGGCCCACGACTTTGATGTTGACGAATGCCATCGGTTTCTTGTGCGAGGCCGCCTACCACCATGCCGATCTGGCGATCACCTGGGGCAAAATTTGGGTGAAGCTGAAGACGCATTTGGCCGGCGGAATCACGGACAAAGATTTCGCCCTGGCCAAACAAATCGAAGCCGTGGCGCTTTGGCGACCCGAACCTGGAAGCCCTTTGCCTGGGAATCCGAAAAAATTCGTCGTCGGCAAATAGGAATCTCGGCGTTTTCAGACGGAGTCCGACGCCTGCGTCGATCGGCCAAGCCGGTCAAAAAAGGAGGGGTTCGTTCCCCCTTGACGGTTGGGCAGAGGATGTTATGTTTCGCAACGCACCGCGTCGCCAGACGGCGACGCATCGAAAGTCGGGGCGAGAAAATGGAGTCTGGCATGGAACGCCGTCGACCGGCATGGCCGAGGACGTGGTACTTTGCTCTGTGTTTGTTTCTTCTCTGTTCCGGTCGAACCGTCGCGTCGGAAGAAAAGGGAATCATATTCGTCATGGAAGGCGTTGGCGGCGGCGACATGTTGACGCCGTGGTGCAAACTGGCCTTGCCCCGCGCGGGAGTTCCTTACGCCATTCGCCAGTTCAAGTGGACTCACGGCCGGGGGCGCATTCTCGCCGACTTGCAAGATACGGAACACTTGCGGAGAAAAGCCGTCGAGTTAGCCGAAGAAGTTCGTCGTTATCGGACGAACTATCCGGAGGCCCCGATCTTTTTTATTGCCAAGAGCGGTGGCACGGGGCTGGCCCTGGCTGCGGCGGAATTATTGCCGCCGGCCACGTTGGAACGGATCATCCTGCTGTCGGCGGCAGTCAGCCCCTACTATGACCTGACCAAGGCGCTGAGGGCCACTCGTTTTGAAATCGTCTCCTTCTATTCGCGCGCCGACCATCTCGTTCTGGGGTGGGGAACGAGACATTTCGGCACCATTGATCGCCAATATGTTCCCAGTGCTGGCCTGGTCGGATTTGCCATTCCTCCTGAACTGAGGCAAGTACCTCCTTACAACCGCCTGGTGGAGATCGCCTGGACGCCGGACATGATTTTGCAAGGCCACTTCGGACGGCATTTCGGGACCAGTGCTCCCTGCTTTCTGGGAAAACATGTCGCGCCATGGCTGCACTCGCGCCCGCGATGAACGTTCGCTGCCCCGCTATTCGATGGCAGGAGGTGGGGCAGCCGGTTCCGCAGGCGGCTGATTCGCAGGCCGACACGATTGCAGAAAGGATACCAGGGCTTGGACTTCAGCGGGGCTGAGTTGTTTGCCATACGCTGGCATGTTCCCCCCTTCTTTTTCCGTGCCTTGCAACACTTGGCGAATCAGCTGATCCCGTGTCAGCCGAACCCCGACATCGGATAAATCCGGGCCGCGACGGCCGCCTTGTCCATCGAGTGCGTGGCAGTTTCGGCAGTCCTTGTTTTGCAGCACCAGAACGCCTTGCAACTGGCGCGGCGAGCTGCGTTTGACTATGTGTTCGGGGACGGGAGTACCGCTCCAGGCAAACATGTGCGGCGACCAGTCGGCGCGATGTCCCAGCCAGGTCAGCACGCCGTAGCTGACAAACAGGACGATAACGGTCATAACGGCGATCGGGCGTCGGCTCGGTGCCCGCTCTCCTCTCCCTGCCACGAAAGGCACCGCCAGCAAGACCAGGAACAACATCAGAGGCAGACCCAACAAAGCTACTGCCTCCAGTTCAGGCGGGCATAACGACGCCAACGCGAAAGCAGAAAGAAAATACCAGTCGGGCCGAGGATTGGTCGGAATCAAGGTCGGGTCCGGCGGATCATTCGGACCGAAAGGTCCCATGATCAAGGCGACAACGACGATAATGACAACAAGCGCTCCCGAAAAAATCAAGTCGCGGTAGACAGGCAAAGGGAAAAATGGAACGCCGTGCTTGTGCACCTCTTCGTGGTATGCCTCGTCGTAGGTGGCAGGGTCGACTTCCTTGCCTGGGGTCGGAGGCTCAGAAATACCTCGCTTCAACACCGCCTGCAAATGCAAGAACAAGAATACGAAAAGCAATGCGGGCAAGACGAAAACATGCAAGGCGAAAAACCGCGTCAATGTCGATCCGCCAATTATCGGGCCTCCCAGGATCCAGTCGATCAGCATGGGACCGATCCAGGGTACGCGGCCGATTCCCGACACGGCGACGCCAACTCCCCAATAGGCGTCCTGATCCCAGCGCAACACCTGGCCGGAAAACGCCAGTCCCAGCGTGATGCCGAATAGAATCACGCCCAGGACCCAAGTCAATTCTCGCGGATATTTGTACGCCCCGAACAAAAAAACTTGCGTCATGTGCAGGATCATCATGACGACCATGCCGGTCGCGGCATAATAATGGATGGCACGAATGAGCCAACCGAGTGGCTCTACGTAATTCAGATACTCCAGGCTGGCATGGGCTTGATCGGCGGAGGGAACATAAACGAGCGCCAACAAGATGCCGGTGACGACCTGCAACACCAGGCATGTAAGCGTCGCGCTGCCGAAGACGTACCACCACTTCGCATTCTTTGGGACGGGATGAAGCAATGGCCGTTTGAACATCTCCCAGATGCCCAAACGCGACTCGAACCATTGAGCCAGCGCTGAAAGCCTTTTCATGGCGTTGATCCCGAAAGCCTGCTTGACGCGAAAAAGGCGAGGGTACAGTGACCTTTTTAGCGAAGGGGACAGTTCCGGCAAAGCGAAGCCAGAGCTTTCGAGCCTCGCCGGCGCATGCTATGATTAGAGAATTTCGAGCTCCAGTCATCTATCCACGGGTAAGGGGGCGAATATCATACCCGTCAAGGACCGAGATTGTTGCCGGGAGGAAACCATCATGGTGGAAGAGGACAAGGATACCCTGGTGAGTGTGCCACGATTGCCGGTGGGTGAAAACCGGCCAGCTTGCCTGGTGCAGATTTATCCGACCTCGTGCGGCATTGGGACACGCCACGAGCTGGGCGACTCTCCCCTTTATGCCGGTCGAGACAACGATTGTGATATCCGCCTCGATGACCCATCCATTTCCCGCCATCACGCCCTGATCAAACCCAGCCTCAATGGCCACTATTTGCAAGACCTCAAAAGCACGAACGGAACATTCGTCAATGATCGTCCCATCTCACTTTGCAAGCTCCAAGACGGCGATTACGTGCGTATCGGCAACTGGATTTTCCGCTATCTGAGTGGCGGCAATATCGAAGCCCAATACCACGAAGAAATCCACCGTTTGACGATCCTCGATGGTTTGACGGGAATTCACAACAAACGCTCGCTGATGGAATTTTTGGACCGGGAACTCGCCCGATCTTCTCGACACCATCGGCCTTTTTCTCTTTTGTTGTTCGACATCGACAACTTTAAAGCTATCAATGACCAGTTCGGGCATCTGGCCGGCGATCTGGCGCTGCGCGAATTGGCTGGGCGGATCAGCACGTCTATTCGTAAGGAAGAATTGTTTGCCCGCTATGGCGGCGACGAATTCGCGGTCGTGTTGCCGGAAACGACCGAGGAAGGCGCGATCCGGGTTGCCGAGAGGTTGCGCCAACTGGCTGCCGAGCGACCGTACTCTTACCAAGAAAAATCTTTCAATGTGACGATCAGCGTCGGCACTGTCAGCACTGACGGAAACGCACTGTCCACGCCAGAAGAGTTGATTCTGGAAGCGGACAAGAAACTCTATGAGGCTAAACAGTCCGGCGGTAATTGTGTGCGAAGTAAACCTCTCTCATATCGTCAATCAAAAAAGCCGGCACCATGACAGGCTAAGCCTTGGTCACGAATACCATGAAATACGCCATCGTTATTCCTGACGGCTGCGCCGACGAAGCACAGCCAGCTTTACAAGGGAAAACGCCTTTGGAGGCGGCGAATACGCCCAATATGGATCGATTGGCTCAAATGGGCATGGTCGGCCGAGCGAACAACGTTCCCGCTCAGCTGACTCCCGCCAGTGATGTCGCTACGCTCAGCCTGTTCGGCTACGATCCGTTGGAAGTCTATACCGGTCGCGCTCCGTTGGAAACCGCCGCTATGGGCATTCGCCTGGGACCAGAAGATTGGGCGATCCGTTGCAATCTCGTTTTCGTAGAAGACGGTCGGATGCGCGATTTCACCGCCGGACATATCGACAATGACACGGGAAAACAACTGATCGAGGCTCTGCAAAATTCGCTTGCCGGTCCGGCCATGCTTTCGGTACCTGAAGCCGTCAGAAAGCGGCTGGAGTTTTACCCGGGAGTCAGCTATCGGAACATTCTCGTCTATCGAGGCGACGGCGGTGCCACGTTCGATGCGACGACGAAGACCCAGCCGCCTCACGATATTCCGGACCAGGCAATTGACGGGTTCCTGCCCAAGGGATCGGGCAGCGAATTGCTCCGAAACCTGATGGAGTTCAGCCGGGAAGTGTTTCGCGATCACCCCGCGAACAAAAGCCGAATACAGGCTGGCAAAAAGCCCGCAACTCAGGTTTGGCTGTGGGGACAAGGCAAAGCGCCCGTTTTGAAGCCCTTCGCTGATCGGTTTGGCAAACGAGCGGCGATCATCAGCGCCGTCGATCTGGTTCGAGGTGTCGGCGTGCTGCTCGGCTGGAAACGCATCGACGTGCCTGGCGCCACCGGCTATCTCGATACCGACTACGCCGCGAAAGGAAAGGCGGCGGTCGCAGCACTCGCCGAACACGACCTGGTGTGCGTCCATGTCGAAGCTCCCGATGAAGCATCCCACGAAGGGCGATTGGATGCCAAAATCACGGCATTGGAGGAGATCGACCGCCACATCGTTGGCCCACTGCTCGAAGCGTTGCCTCGATACGGAAAATGGCGGATGTTGGTGGAGCCGGACCACCGTACTCCACTCAGGACACGCGCTCATGCCCACGGCGAAGTCCCATTCGTCTGGGCCGGCACGGGTATCGATCCTGGGGGTTTTGGAAGCTACAGCGAAATTGTCGCCGAAAAGTCCAAACTGGTTTTTGATCCCGGGCATCGTCTGATGCAGCAGTTTCTGGCATAAGCAAGCGGTATTTCGCCAGAGATGCAAATTGCGGGATGATCTTCGCCGGCTTGATTCTGCCTGTTCGCCTTCCGTATGATTGGTTGGAAACAGTTTCACGGAAAGGAAGCTGCCTCGGCCCAATGCACGCTGTTCTCAGGTTTCGCAAGCTGTTTCTCGGACGCAATCGACAGGCAAAGTCCAGCCTCCACGTTCATTGAGCCGATCGGCGAATTTGCGAAGTTTCCTGTCTGGCCTTGAAAAATTCCTGCTAATACGGCATGTCCCCCCGCGGAGTTGAGGCCCGCAGTCTTTTCAGTCGAAGGAGGTTTTTGAATGGTTTCCCGCAGTTGCACGACCCTGGCAATTCTGATGGTCGCTGGCAGCACAGCCTTAGCGGACTTTCCAGCCCAGATTACTTCGACCATCGGCAGCAAGCAAGAAACGATGGTGCTAACCGGCACTGCCGTCCGAAAAAAATATTTCTTCAGCATCTACAAAATCGCCAGTTATGTCAAAAAAGGAGAACGTTTCCGCTCTCCCGAAGAGCTGGCAGCGCGTGACTGTCCCAAACAGCTGCACCTGGTTCATGCTTCGTTCGGTCTCGGGCAGCCAAATGGCCAGCGCATTCAAAGAAGCGATTTACCTCAATTACCAGAGCACCGCGTACCAGCACGAGGTTGCCGTTCTTAGCGACTTTCTCAAGAATATCGATCTTTCTGCTGGGAAGCATGTCTGGCTTACGCATGTCCCCCGGGGTGGGTATCGACATCGCCATCGAAGGACAAAAAACACTGCGTATCGAAAGCCTGGGTTTCGCCGAAGCCATTTGGGAGATCTATTTTGGCAAAAACAACATCGGCGAATCGATTAAGCGCGGATTGAGTTCCCCGCTTGTAAGCACTGGCAGGTCGTGTGAAAGGTTGAGGGGAGATGGGAAGTGTCCCGGTTGACGGGCACTTCCCTGTTTGCCTGTCTTTCTTGTTTCTGGCGGCTTGTTTCGCTGTTGTTTTTGCTGGCCTGGCGGCCAGCCAAGCGATCCGTTTTGCAAAAGTTGCTGTCTTGCACGTCTGCAGGCGATTTCCCTATAATCCGCCTAGTCAACGCCAAACCTTTCCTTTCTTGTCAAGCGAGGGTCTGATCGTGAGTTCAAACCGGTACCTCTTTACCAGCGAATCTGTTTCCATGGGGCATCCGGACAAGGTCGCCGACCAGATCAGCGACGCGATTCTGGACCATTGTCTCAGTGCCGACCCTTGCAGCCGAGTGGCCTGTGAAACGCTCGTGACTACCGACCTGGCCTTTGTCGCCGGCGAAGTCACCACCAAAGCCGACCTGTCGCAGGAGACAGTTGATCGCATTGTCCGCAGCGTCATTCGCGACATCGGCTACATCGACAAGGACATCGGTTTTTCGGCGGACACTTGCAAGGTTCACTGCTATCTGCACACGCAATCGCCCGACATCGCCATGGGTGTCGATGTCGGCGGCGCGGGTGATCAGGGCATGATGTTCGGGTTCGCCTGCAACGAAACCAGCACGCTGATGCCCCTTGCCCATCCACCTGTCGCATCGGCTCGTGGAAAAGCATGCCGAACTGCGCCAACAAGGCAAACTCTCTTTTGTCCGCCCCGACGCCAAAAGTCAGGTGACTGTCGAGTATAACGACGACGGCACCCCTCACCGCATCCACACAATCGTCATCTCGACGCAGCACGACCATTCCGTCGTCAAAAAAGTCAACGGCAAAGATCATTTTTCCGATGATGCCCGGCAAGAACTCATCGAAAAGCTTATTCGCCCGACGATCGAGGCGGAACGGCCCGACTTGTTGAAAGGCAGATTGGTGTTGATGAGACCCGGTGACAAGGGAAGCAACATCGGCGAAAACGATGTTCGCTGCCATATCAACCCCACAGGCTGTTTTCTCGTGGGGGGACCGCATGGCGACTGCGGCTTGACCGGCCGAAAAATCATCGTTGATACTTATGGTGGGCGAGGACGGCACGGCGGCGGCGCTTTCAGTGGCAAAGACCCGACCAAAGTGGACCGTTCAGCGGCTTACATGGCGCGCTACATCGCCAAGAATATCGTTGCTGCCAAACTCGCCAGCCAATGCGAGGTCCAGTTGTCCTACGCTATCGGTTACCCCGAGCCGCTCAACATCTGGGTCACGACGAACGGAACCATGGTGAAGGGCTTGTCGGAAGAGAAACTGGTGTCACTTATCCGCAAGCATTTTCAGCTAACGCCGAAGGGAATCATCGACTCGCTCGATCTTCGCCGTCCCATTTTTCGCCAAACGGCCTGCCACGGCCATTTTGGACGCGAGTTGAGCGACTTTACCTGGGAAAAAAACCGATGTCGCCGAAACCCTGCGTCGGGAGGTGGGCGTGGCTGCCGCTTGACGCAACTGGTAGCGGCGAAGTGGATGGTCGCCATTGTGCGATGGAGAACCGACTCGGCCCGCTTCTCGACCAGGAAGCGGGTTTTTTTATGAAAGTACCATGTCTGCCGATGTGCTTGGAATTTTCGCAAAGCGACCCGTTGCCGGGCTGGTGAAAACTCGCCTCGCCGCCGAAACATCTTCTGAATGGGCCGCCAAAGTCGCTGAGGCGTTTCTCAGCGATACCCTCGATCGCTTCGCCACGGTGACGGTTCGCCGCGTCGTTGCCTTTTCTCCTGCAAATTCCCAGTCGTTTTTCGCCGAGTTTGCCGCCGGGAGGTACGACCTTATGCCGCAAGGCGAAGGCCATCTTGGCGAACGGATGAAGCGGTTTGTCGAGTGGCACCTGAGCCAGAACGCCAACCGGGTTGTCCTGGTCGGAACCGACAGCCCCAGTTTGCCAATCGAGTACGTTGAAGACGCGTTCCGTGCCCTGGACTCGTCTGACGTGGTTGTCGGACCTGCAACCGACGGAGGCTACTACCTGATTGGTTGCAGGCGGCGCGTGCCTCCCATCTTCGCGAACGTCGATTGGAGCGGACCGCGAGTTTTGAGCCAAACGATCGCCCGTCTGGCAGACTGGGACGGCAGCCTTTTTCTGCTTCCGCCGTGGTATGATGTCGACACGTTTGCTGATTATTGCATGCTGAGGGGGCATCTGCAAGCTATGGCTCGGGCAGGGCTAGCGATCAAACTGCCGCACACGGAAAAAATTCCTTCGCCACCGCTAAAAACTCAGGATTTTCCGGAATGACACGTGAATAAAAAACGGATATACTATTCTTAGTTTTTCAGAGTCAACTGACAGATGCCTGTCAACATGAGGGAACGTGATGGTCAATTTGCATTGACAAATTTTCGGGTTTTTCGAAAATTTAATTTAACTTCAGCGTTCATCGTGCGTCTAAGATCATAAAGTTAGCCGATCGAGTGGTTGCGAATCGGCCACCGCAGGTCGTCGGAGTTCGCCCAGTCCGACGGCCGGTGTTTTTTTGACGTCGCTCGTTCCTAGAGGTTAATCGACATAAGGATCCGAGCCGAGGTCTTTCAGAATCTGCTGGCGCTGGCGCTCGTGCAACATCAAGTCCAGCCGTTGCCGATAGTAGCGACGTTCGAGCCTTTTCTGTGCTTTGCGAAATAATGGGGCAAAGCGCTGGCAATCGGCATCGAGATGGGATCGCCCCCATTCGCGGAGCGACTCCTGCTTATCCGGGCCAAGCCCTTCGAGCAACTCGTCTTCGAGCGACAGGAAGAACTGACAGCTGCCCGGATCTCCTTGTCTGCCGGCGCGGCCTTGCAACTGGCGGTCGATGCGAATCGCTTCATGTCGTTCCGTTCCCAAGACGTGCAGGCCGCCAACCTCGGCGACGCCAGGACCGAGTTTGATGTCGGTTCCGCGCCCCGCCATATTGGTAGCGATCGTGACGCGTCTGGCCTGCCCCGCCTCGGCAATGATTCGTGCCTCGTTTTCATGGTTGCGGGCATTCAGCACCTGATGCTCGATCCCTGCTTCGCGCAAACGTTCGCTTAGTTTTTCCGATTTCTCCACGGAACGCGTGCCGATCAGCACCGGACGGCCCAATGCCGTCAGCCGGCGCACCTCTTCGACGACGGCAGCGAACTTCTTCTCCTCGTTTGCGAACACCCGGTCCGGCCAGTGCTCGCGAATGACCGGCCGGTTGGTCGGTACGCAGACAACGCACAGACCATAGACGCGGCGCAATTCCCGCCAATTCTGCGCTGCCGTTCCGGTCATGCCGCACAGCCGCTCGTATTGTTTGAAATAACTCTGGAAAGTAATCTGCGCCACATGTTCCGACGGTTTGGTGATAGGCACTCCTTCTTTGGCTTCGACAGCCTGGTGCAGACCTTCGCGCCAATGTCGATCCGGCATCCGCCGGCCTGTAAATTCATCGATGATCTCGACCTTGTCGTTTTCGATCAAATAGTGCTGGTCGCGGTGGAAGCGGTAGTGGGCGTAAAGTGCGTGTTCGAGATGTTCACGCAGTTTGTCCATCGCTGGCGTATTCGGCCCCATTGGGGGATTCGACCAGCGCAACTTCTGCAATCCTTCATGCGTCAGATGAATCGTCTGCTTTTTTTCATCGTAAAAGAAGTGGACATTGCGAACGCATTCGCGAGCAACGGCGTCGGCCCATCGAAAAACCATTTGTTCTGCGGCGCTCGCCGGCCCTGGTGCATTGGCGATGATCAAGGGAGTGCGCGCTTCGTCGATGAAAATGTTATCGGCTTCGTCGACAAGAGCGAAATAATGCCCGCGTTGCACAAGGGGACTTCGTCTCGATGATTGGCAAGAATCGCCTGACCAGGGAGCCAAAACGTCCCCTTGCTCGACTAGACCGGAACGGATTTTCAAACGATCCCGCAGAAAATCAAAGCCGAATTCCGATGCCGTTCCGTAAGTGATATCCGCTTCATAGGCGCGCTGGCGGTCGGCGTCTTCCATCCGTTGCTGCAATACGCCAACGCTCAGACCGAGTGCTTCATAAATAGGGCGCGTCCAGTCCGCGTCGCGCCGGGCGAGATAATCATTGACGGTAGTGACATGAACGCCTTTGCCGACCAAAGCGTTCAAAGCGGCCGGTAGCATGGCGACGAAGGTTTTGCCTTCGCCTGTAGCCAGTTCAGCCAATCCGCCCTCGTGGAGCACAACACCTGCGGCGATCTGCACATCGAACAACCGAACATGGAGGTGGCGTTGAGCGAGAGCGCAGACGGCGCCGAAGACTTCAGGCAACAACTGATCGAGTGTTTCCCCGCCGCGCAGTCTGCCGCGAAGCCGAATCCCTTTTTGGCGGATAGCATCATCGGCAAGTCGAAGAAACTCGTCTTCCCAGTAGCGGACTGCATCGATGCGCAGTGCCGCACGAGCGAGTCGCCGTTGGGAAGGGAGGCCAACCAGGCTCTTGAGCCAATTCCACCAGCGGCTACCCATACGGTTGGCTGGCCGCGTTTCGCGACCGACTGCAACCCCGATAATCGGTCTATCGGCGGTGGTAGGCATAAGCCGAATCACCGTTAAAAACGCTGCAAATGTATCGACTGATCCAATTAGCGACTGGGACAGTCTTGTTGCGGCGGCTGTTCCTTGCGTTTTGCTTTTTCAAAGGCGATACTACCAAGGTAGAGAAGAATTACAAGGCGTCCCGCAAACTCGCACTTCGTCCGCGATTGCAAGGATTTTTCCCATGACGTGCAAACCACCTTGTTTGTCCTACAGATCGTTTTACTTGCTGGTTTCGCTACTGGCTGTCGGCTACGTAGGGAACGCCTCGTCCCAGACGTATTTCGACCATATGTCGGAGCGGAGATCGAAAACGGTTGAACAGCTGAGGCGTGCCCTGACAACAAACGATCTTCGTTTGCGGGAAGAACGAGTGAAAAAAGCCATCGCGGGGCTACGGCATGTGGGAGATTTGCGTCAAGCTCTCGAATTGAAGGAGTGGAACGACGAGGACCTGGATATTGCCCGGCGCGACTTGGACCGGAGGCTGCGTGGCGAGGTGCTTTCTCGTTTCCAAACAGAGGTCCGGCGGGCGATCCAAACAGGCAATCCCAGCGCGATCCTTGCCGTAACAACTATGCTTGGCGAAATGGGAACCAAAGTGCGCGGTATGGGAGCCACGGGCATTGCCGCCACGGCGTTCGCTCCTGATTTGGCAAAACTGACGAAAAGCGATAACGGTCGCATTCGGGAAGAGGCGGCAAACGCCCTGGGGACGATCCACCCAGATCCACGCGTTGCGGTACCCGCTCTGTCAGCAATGTTGCGCAATGAAACCTCGGTAGGCGGTCGCCTGGCAGCGGCCAGAGCGCTGGCCAGCATGGTGCGTGTGGCTGCGGAGTTGGCTCACCAGCGCGGCATCGGAGGAATCGATCCATTACAGGCCGAATACATCAACGTGGCCGCGACCATCATTCCTGAAGCTGGACGGGCTCTCGAGGATAGCGTTACCGAAGTTCGGCTGCACGGCTTGGAAGCTTTTCGTCAAGCCGGTATTCTCCTGACCGAGGTTATTCCCGATCCGTTCCCCGAGCGTGATCTGCCGGCTCCGGATGAATTGAAAAAACTGTTGGATGCGGATCAACAAAAGATCAAACCAGTGGTGGATGCTCTGGTAAAAGAATCGGCCGGTTTGCAGAGGGCCATCGCTGATCCGACCGACGCCATTGCCCTGCGAGCCAGGCGAGCATTGGAAGAAATCGCCGAGGCGCGCTTAAAGCTGCTGCGCCGCCGGGCTCAGCTGCCAATACCGCCCCAGGAAGGAGCAGAAGGCCAGACGGCTGATGCTATCTTCGCGATCATCGCAGCGAATGTGAAGGCACTTGGCAAAGGTCTGGAGCATCCCGACGTTCGCATTCGGCTGGCTTCGCTCGATATTTTGGAAGCGGTGGCAGATACGCCGGGACAACCACTGGGCGACTTTGCGGTTGCGGCAGTACCCGCGCTTTCAATTGGCCTCGAGGACTCGAACCGTTTCGTTCGCTGGCAAGCGATCCGCATCTTGGGCAAGCTTGGGCCAGTCGATGGCCGGGCGGAAGGACTCGAAGGTTTGATTCGCATGCTTCACGACGATGATCTCGATCTGCAGGTCGCCGCCGCGAACACGTTGGCTGCCTATGGACCGCTTGCCCGCCCGGCGATTTCGGCACTTGGCAACGCCGTCGAAAGAGGGGACCCGGAAATGCGGATCGCTGCCATGGAAACGATGCAGGCCATCGGCAGCGATGCGGAATTGGCGAAACAGACTGTGCCAATTCTTATCCACGCTTTGCAACACGACGACGCCCGGGTGCGAGCAACGGCAGCTCAGACGCTTGGCGAATATGGGGAACACGCTCGTACCGCGGAGCCTGCTTTAATGAAGGCACGGCAAGACAGCGATCCGGAAGTTCGCGAAGCCGCCGCTGATGCTTTGCTCAACATTCTCGTACCACCAAAAAAGCGACAATTGAAATAGCCACGTCGAAGAACCGCTTTCCTGCTTCGCACATCAGAAACGCTGCACGGAAGCCTATTGGCTCGCAACACCATCTTTGTTAGCTGGTCGTGGCGAGCCTGGTTTTCCAATCCCCGCAGTCTGCGCAGATTAGCCCTTCTCCAAGAAAATCGATTCCCTCTCGACTGCCTTTGTGGAATCCCTACAATCCGCCCTCCGTTGTGGTCGATGTTAAAGACAAGCCATCTTTTTTGCGAGGTGCCGTAATGTTCCCATCGTCGTCTCAGCCGACGTTTCGAAAAAAGACAGGTTCGGCGGCAGCAGCTTTCGTCGTCGGCATTCCGCTTGCCATCTGTCTGCTTTGGGCAGTCTACGAAGGTCCGCTCGGCCACCCATTAGCCAAACGCTATCTGCAGCATCCTGTCGAGGTTGCGGAACTCATTTTGTTCTCTTGTGCATTATCCTTCTTCGGATTCAAGATGTGGGGGATTTGGCGGGAAAGGCATGTTTGCCGCCAGTCTCTCATTCCTGCCTGGGACGGCGAATGCCTTCCGCCGGAAGAAGCCGCGACATTGCTCGATCGCCTTGCGCGGCTGCCAAGACATTGGAAACAAACTTACCTCGTTTGTCGGATCGCCGCCGTGCTCGATTTTGTTCATAGCCGCGGATCGGCCAACGACCTCGATGATCAAATCCGCACGCTGGCTGACAACGATGCTTTGGCTGTCGAATCGAGTTACTCGCTGACGCGCTTCATCACCTGGGCTATTCCGATTCTGGGCTTTCTCGGTACCGTGCTCGGCATTACCGATGCTATCTCGGGTGTGACGCCGGAACGCCTGGAAAAAGATTTGAGCCAGGTTACCGACGGCCTTGCCCTGGCTTTCGACACGACGGCCCTTGGTTTGGCCCTGACAATGGTTACTATGTTTGTCGGCTTTGTGGTGGAACGCAGTGAAAATCGAATCTTGGAGTTTGTGGACACCTACGTAGACAGGGAGTTGGCCCATCGGTTCGAGCGAACAGGGACTGAAGGCGGCGAGTTCGTTGCTGTGGTCAAACAAAACACCAGCATCCTCCTGCGATCCGTCGAACAACTGGTTCACCGGCAGGCCGAGATTTGGTCGGAAGCGTTTCAGCGTGTTCAGAACCGCCTGATGAAGATGGAGGCGGACTTGCAGAAGCGATTGACGGAGGCATTATCGGCCGCTCTCGCACACACGCTGCAAACTCATGCGCAAAACCTGGCTGAAGCCGAAGAGCGTTTCCGCGAGCGGTTGTCACCGATGATGGCGAATGTGGCCTCTCTGGTGGATGGTTTGCGCCTGGCTGCCCATGAGCAACAACGCGCGTTGAACCCCCTCCTTGACGCGATTGCCCAACAAACGGATGGACTGCAAGCCGTTCACCTCGAAACCAGGCAACTTGTCCAGCATCAACAGGCGCTCAACGATCATTTGGCGAACCTGGTCGGGACGCTGCACGGCTGCGAGTGGAAGGTTTCCAGTCCCGAATTTCGCATACGACTGGAACCGCACCTGCCATCGTCCCCTAAGCAAGCGGCCTAGTAAGACGATCAGAGCTTTCATGGACTGATGGTCGGGTGATCGGGTGCTGATTGAAGGAAAGGTTTCATGCGCCGCCGACGGCGACAGCAGCAGTTTCAAGTTTCGATGTTCCCCTTCCTGGCCGTGCTGCTTTGTGCCATGGGGTCGCTGATACTGTTGTTGTTTGTGTTCGACCGGCGAGCCAAAGCCGTCGCACGAGCCAAGGCGCTAGCCGCCATCCAAAAGCAGGAAGAAGAACAGGAGCGGTTGATCGCGGAACGCCAGGCCGAATTCGAACGCCGCCGACAAATGCTTCGCGCACAACTATCGCGTGAAAACCAGGCAGTGTTGACAGAACTGCATAAAGTGAACAAGCAGCGACATCGGGTCGAACAGGAACAATCGCAACTTGCAAACCGGCTGCACAGCCTGAAGGAAAGTATTACGAAACACCAGTCCGCGATCACGGCTGCGAAAAGCCGAATCACCAGTCAACGACAAGCATTGGTCCACTCGGAACAAAAAACACGCCAGGCCGACCGCGATCTGTTGCAACGCGAACAGGAACTGCGCCTTTTGGAATCGACCCTCGCCGACCTGAAAGAATACAAGAGCAGGCAAACCAACTTGTACTCCGTCGTTCCGTATGCGGGCAAATACGGCGACAATCGCAAGCCCATTTACCTTGAATGTCAGGCTGACCGCGTCATCTTCCACCCTGACCGTGCGGAATTGACGACGGCGGCTGGCATCCGCGCCGAAGTCGAACGCCGAATCGAACAGCGTAAAAGCGACGCTAGCCAGAATCCACGTAAAGCCGCTTATCTCTTCTTGCTGGTCCGGCCGGACGGCATTATCACCTATTCGCAGGTGATGTCCGCACTACGCGATCTGCAAATCGACTTCGGTTACGAACTGATCGATGCCGATTGGGTGCTCGATTTTCCTCGGCAGAAAGAACCATCTGATGCTCAACCCTGGATGAAAGCCAAGGCATTCTCCACCGCAAAGCATCCGGAGATCCGCCGGGGAAACCAATCTTCTGCTGATGAAAGTCGTTCGGAAAGCAATGCATCTGGCGGTGGTGGCATTTATCGGGGAGGTCGTCAGACCGGTACAAGGAATGAGTCTGGTGCGACCTTTGGCTCTCGCATCCGAACCGAAACCAGAAATGGTGCCAGCGACAGCCCACTGGCTCGCCCAGTTCCAACTGGATCGCTGCCGGGGTCGGGGCAACGGGGATCACTGAATGGAAAGGAAACTTCGAAGCAACTTGGCGGAAGCAACGAAGCATCTCGATCTGGCAGACCAAACGCTGTTTCGAACAGGGATCGCCCAGCCGATGTACCGAAAAAGCCACGTCCGCTGGTTGGTTTGCCTCAAGGGCGCGGTCTGGCTGATGTCGAACCGCCTGAGGCGCCGAAAACGTTTCCCTTTATTCCACGCCCGGAAAAGGAAGCCAACATACAGAACGCCGACGGTCGCCCTGCCGCTTCTGCCAATGGCGATGCAAATGCTCACACGAAAGGCCAGTCGGGAACGGACGGTTCGTACGGCAACCAGCGTGGCAAGCCTCTTGTACGCCCCGGTTGGCTGAAACCAGACCGTGATTGGATCATTGTCGTCGAATGCAAAAAAGACGAAGTGGTGTTGCGTTTGACTGACCAGCATTTCGGACTGGAGCAATTGCGGGATGGGGGGAACATGCGACTTGTCAAGGCTGTAAAAGAGTTGATCGATGCACGACAACGGATGGTTCCTCCTGGAGTGCCGCCGTACCGCCCGATACTCCGGTTTGTGGTTCATGCCGACGCTTTGCGGGCTTACTATCTGGCATTCCCGGCGTTGCAACCGCTCAAGCTGCCGATGCATCGCGTTCAAGTCGAGGAATGAACCATGGTTCGCCGACGTCGACCAACTCGCGAAGTCCCTTTCAGCCTCGATTCCTTTTTGGACATCGTCGCCAACGTGGTGGGCATAATCGTTCGCATGATCCTGGTCGTATGGGTGGCAGCGCGGTCCTACTCGACGATGCAGGTATTGCAACAGCCCAAGCAGCAAAACAAAACCGATGCCATTGCGCCTCTGAAGGACCCGTTGCAGGACGAGATCGCCAGACACGAGGCGGAATTGCGTGAGGCACAAGCCGGACTGCTCGCACAAATCCGGCAGTTGCAAGAAATGCAAACCCAAGAACGACAAGCCCAAAGAAACTTGAACCAACTCCTCGAGCACGAACAGGAATTGGTTCGAAACGAAGAACAATGGCGAGTGCGTGTCGCGGAAGAGGAAGAGGTCTACCACGACAAACAAATCACCCTCGAAGAGCTTGGTAAACGCCGCCGCCGGTTGCTGGAAGAGATCGAGCGGATGAAACAACAGCCTGTCAAAAAAAAGCTGTTGCGTTATCGAACTCCTGTCAGTCAACCGGTCCACACCGACGAATTTCATTTCGAATGTCGGCAGGGACGCATCACCTTTATCGACTTTGAATCGCTGATGGCGGATATCCAGCGGTCGCTACCGACCAAGGTCGATCTGTTGCGCAGGCAATGGCGCGTTTATGGACAGACAGTGGCTGTAGGAGCGTTTCGACTGCAATACACCATTGGTCGACGACGGGTTGGCCTGGAAGCGCTGCTCGAGTCGCCTGATCCGGAAGCCAGCTTCAGCTACGGCTTGGAAGAGGCCGTGCTGGAACCTCTTTTCGACATGCGAGGCGAAACACTTGAACAAGCCCTGTCGGATGGGTCGCAGTTTCGTCAGGTGGTCGATCGGTTGAGCGAATTGGCGGTGGTAACGTTTTGGGTCTACCCTGACAGTTTTCCGCTTTATCGTCGGCTGCGTGATTATCTTGCGGATCGGGGCATCGTGGTCGCCGGGCGTCCTTTGCCGCACGGCTTTCCGATTGCCATTTCGCGGTACGGCACACGTTCACGAGGCCAATAGCGAGGAGGTCACCAGCTGACTTGCTCCGCTGGCACGCCGGCACCCAACCGTAGGGTCAACTGGTGGAAGTCGCCAACATAGCGCGGCTCGCTGAAATGAAGATGCTGTCCTTCGAAAATGAGACGAAGCGAGTCGTCTCGGCTTAGACCATGGCGCAGCAAGATTCGTGTAAAAGGACGAAGGTCGCGCGCATAAACGATAAGTGTCTTGTGCTCATCGAACTGAACCTCGATAGGACGTTCGCGCGAGACCACGGCAATTCCGGTGCAGCCGTCATCGAGAAGCAGATTCTCGAATTCGCACAGATAACTCTTCAGGACCGCGAGGTCGATGCCACTGCGGCGCAGGTCCCGGTGTTGCCCAGCCGGAGAATCATGGCTGGTTTCCAATACGACATCCACCACCTGGCCAAGTGGATCGAGGAGCGAAAGAAAGACGTCGAACAGTTGACCAGCGCTGACGGCAGCACCGAGAACGGGGACCTTCAAGCCACTGGCACGGTCACGGTAGACGCCGATGCGAAAACCCTCTTTGGGGTCGATCCCCTTTTCAGGCGCCGGCTTGACAGCACGGGTGAGTTGCAACGACCAGTTCTGCGCTTGGAAATGAGATGACATAGGCTTAACATTCCTGAAAGGATCAGAACGGTTCTTTGAAACTATAAGCTGTAACCCGCGTTCAAGCCAGTTACCTGACTCGATTCTAGTCGCCAGTCAAGTCCGCTGGTAAAAGTCCTTACGAACAGAAGACTTGCGCCGGTTGGTCGTTTTGCACGGCGGCACAGACGCCTTGGCATCGCTGTCTGGACGGATGGAGAAGACTGATGTTGATCGCCGGATCAGCCGAAACAACTGTATGAGTTGCCGCGATTGCCGGGCGCCCCCGAAGAATGGTAAATCCTGGTTAATATGGCGTGAGTCGGCAAAACGTGTAAGATGGAAGAAATCGGTGTGGCGAGTCCAAACCCGCTTCCGTTTGCCAGCAGTGTGATTTCTTGTTCGCACTTCATTTCGCAAGTTGGAGAAAACCATGCGCAACGGCATCCTCACCTCTTGTTGCCTTCTGGCTCTGATAGCGCCGACCATCGCTCAAGCCCAAGGGGAAGTGGTTTTCGAATCCTGGGATGCAGCTTACCTGGGAGGTACGAAAGCGGGATATGTCCATACCATCACCCACGCGATCAAGCGCGGAGAAGAAACGTTTTATCGCACGAGCACGGAACTGCACCTTACCCTGCAGCGGTTCAAACAAACTATCACCCTCCGCATGGAAAACGGAACCGAAGAAACCCCCGATGGTAAAGTTACCAGCGTCTTTATGCACCAAGTCCTGGGCAAGCAGCAGGAACGGCTACTCACAGGGACGGTCCAAGGCAACATGCTTGCCGTGGTCGTCGATGAGATCCGCAACAAGATGAAACGCCGAGTCCTGGAGCGAAAAATCCCCTGGGATGAAAACGTTCTTGGTTTATACAAGCAACAACTTCTGCTCAAGGAAAAGAGAATCAAACCAGGCGACCAGTTGTCCTTCCGAAGCTACGAACCGACTATCAATGCCGTCATCAATACCAAAGTGCATGTGAAGGATTACGAAACGGTGGAGGTTCGCGGCAAAAAAATGAAGTTGCTTCGGGTCGAGTCGATTCCGGATCGGATCGAGGCACAGAACGCTTCGATTCAGTTGCCGCCATTGACCACTTGGCATGATAAAGATTACGTCGCCCTGCGTTCCCAGGTCGAAGTCCCTGGTTTAGGGCAATTGACTTTGTACCGGACGAACCGCGACTTTGCCGTCAAGCAGACTGGGCCGGTGGCCAAATTGCCCGACATCGGCCTGGGACAGCTTGTTCGTCTGAAGCGGCGCATCCCACGAGCCTACGACACCCGCGTCGTCGTTTATCGCATTCGTATCAAGGATGACAAGGATCCGGTGACCGCGTTCGCCAATGACGACCGCCAAACAGTGAAGAAGCTCGGCGATGACCTGATCGAGGTGCGAGTAGATGTGCCGGCCGACGAACCTGTTGAAAACCCAGCGCCGGTCGAAGAACGATATTTGAAGAGTTGCTACTTTATCAATTGCGACGACAGCAGGGTAAAGGAACTGGCGAAGCTGGCAGTAGGGAAAGAAACCGATCCGTGGCAGAAAGCCTTGCGCATCGAACGATGGGTGCATCGCAATATGAAGAACAAGAATTTCAGCGAAGCCTTCGCGACGGCTGATCATGTGGCGAGGACGCTGGAAGGCGATTGCACCGAACACGCCATGCTGGCAGCAGCGATGTGCCGCGCGGTTGGCGTTCCGTCTCGCACCGCTTTGGGGCTCGTCTATATCGAAAACATTCAAGGCCCAGCTATGGGCTTCCACATGTGGACCGAGGTCTACGTCCGTGGTCGCTGGCGTCCGATCGATGCCACCCTGGGGCGAGGGTTCGTGGGTGGTTCGCACTTGAAAATCACCCACCATAGCTGGCATGATGCCCAGTCCCTCACCCCGTTGCTTCCTGTGGTTCGCGTGGTCGGAAAAATCTCCATCGAAGTGGCCGAAGCACGCCTGAAAAACTAGGAAATCTGCAAAAACAAGGAGAACTAAAATCACCGATCGTGCGTCTGAAGTTGCAGAAGATCGAGCGGTCATCCGATAGACAACCCCATGCCTCCGCGAATTGAGCTTTAATAAAACCCAGTGGATTGATAGTTTGTTGAACCAGCGGCGTCTACTCTAAGAGGGGTTGACGCAGCCAATAGGTCGCCCAGGTAAATCTCAAAACGAGGGAACGCGGAAAAAGAGAAACGGCACAACAGGCACTACCCAAAGCCGCCGTTTTGTGCTATCGTCCGGCGAGAAAATTTACGGATTTTTCCTTAGCAACCAACCAACGACCTTCCAATAATGTGATGGAACGAGTGTGATGGAACGGACCTGGCCGTATCAATCGTTGCACACGATCAGGCCATCACGGCCAAGCAAGCATGCCTCAGGGAATGCGGAGTAATGGATCGGGACCGGCGAGCTTCAGGAGGAATATCCGAAACGGGAGGCAAAACTCGCCGATCCGTGCCTCTGGATTGGCACGAGCGCTTGGCGCATTGCCCGGCTCGAGAACGTCAAACCTTGCTCGTGCTCGCACGCGAGCAGGGGTTTCTTTTCGGTTACCAACTCCCTTCAGCCAATGGCGTGTCCACTCCTCTTCCCGCCAACCTCGCTCGCATCTTGGAGGACGACAACATCGAGCAAGTTTGCGCACCGCCTCTACCGATTACGGATGAATCCTTGGACGAAGCTCAGCGGGACGCGGTCGCTAAAGCATTAGCCACGCCTGATGTTTGTTTGATTCAAGGGCTTCCAGGCACGGGAAAATCTCGGGTTGTAACGGAGGTTGTCACCCAGGCAGCAAGCAGAGGCGAACGCGTTCTGTTAGTCGCCCCAAGCCATTCCGCCGTCGATCGGATTCTTGAAGCGATCGGCGAGCGATCGGCCATCAATGCGGTTCGTGTGATGGGTGCGAATTTTCCGCGCGACCGTTTGCCCGTCGGCATTCGGAATATGTTGTGCCAGGAAAAACTAGAATCGCTCGCGGACCACGCACTACGGCATGCCCGAGAGACGTTGGCTGAAATCTCAAGGCGTCTGAACAAGCTCACAAGCCAACATGCGGCGGCAGAACGAATGGAACCTGTCGCGCGAAATTACGAAACCATCTGTGCTCGGATCGGCTCGTTGGATGAGCAACGAGAAAGAATCGAGGACGAAGTTCGGCGAGAAGCAGAAGGGGTTGCCGGGGATCATTCGCTGTTTAGCCGTCAGTGGATGGAGTCGGCAACCAGGCACGAAGAACAAGTTGGCAAAATCGATGCCACGATCGCCGAAGTCAGCCGTCGCTATTCGGATATCGACCAGCGCTTAGGGGAACTCGAACCGCAAATCAATGCGGTTCGCCAACTTGTTGAGGCGAAAGCCGCTGGTCGGTGGTGGACTTGGAACTGGTGGCGGGCTCTTTTACATGGAGGACTTTGCCAACAATTCAGGCAGTTGGAAGCAGAGAGCGACAACCTGCTGGCCCAGCGCCAACAACTTCAGCAGCGGCAAGAGCAACTCGCTGTTGAACGCGAAAGGATTCAGCAGGCCTTTTCTGAAGAGAAGCAAAAGGCCCTGGCGACCGAAATCGAACGTCGGCAGCACCAGGTCGATTCCCTTTTGGCCGAGTTGCAAGCCGAAAAGAAAGTCCTCGAAGAGCAATGGCGCGAAGCTGCCCAGGAATGCTGCGTCGATGAAGCGATCAGTCAATCCTTCGTTGAAACGCTGCGTACGGATCTGGCAAACCGAATTGCAACGGAGCAGCAATGGGAACGATTCACGCGCGAGTGGATCGAGTGTTTTGAGTCGGACGAAGTCAAGAAGCAACTTCTCGACAGTGTCAACGTGGTGGGGTCCACCGTTGCCGATCTTGGCAGTGATGGCCACTTTGGCCATGCCAGCGGGCGAACATTCGATCTCCTTATTGTCCAGGAAGCCGACCAGGTCGAAACGAACGAACTGTTGAAACTGGCGGCGCGAGCCAAACGATCCCTGCTGATCGGCGAGCCGGCTTGTTGCCATACTGAGCGGTTTGCTGCGACCGATGAGCCGCAACCCTCTTTCTTTCACCAGTTGTGGCAAAAACTACATTGCGATCCAAGGCAGAACCGGTATTCGTGGTTGATCGAACCGGATGGCCGGCTTTGTTGTCGGCTGCGCCCCGTGGATGATTCACAGCGGTCGTTGTTGGAATGCGAAAATGTTGCCGACCGCCCAGATATCGAATTGCGCATCTTTGCCGATCCGCAAAGCGAACCGGTCCTCGCCGAGGTCGTGTTCCCGACGTCCATGAGCATCGCCGAGGCAAAGGAATACATCTTCAAAGAATTGGAAGAACTGCCGATCTTTACGACAGCGGCGGCTATCCGGTGGTCCGAATCGCCGGAAGCGTATGTGCTTCAGCTTCAGTCGCCTGCGACAACCGCGACCTGCGTCGCCCAGCTGGCGTCGGGCGTTCGCGAAATCGTCGGTCGGGAAACCGCGCTTACGTATTGCTTGGAGTTCGATCGGCAGGCAGGTTGGACCCGCCAAAAAGCCCAAGAGTGGATTCGAACCCATCTCGGGTGGCGCGATTTGGGACGCACCGCTCGTTTAGATGTGCCTCACCGCATGCAACCGGAACTGGCGTCGTTCCTTTCCGAATTACTGTTTGCCGGTGAATATCGTGTGGCGAGGACTGAGACGCAAAATGGTTCGCGAGTCGAGTTCGTCAGCATCAGTGCAAGTCGCAAGAAACATGGTTCTTCCCGGTCCGATCGCCAGTCGAGTGGAGGCCTTGAATTGGAATTATCGGACCATCGGCTGCGCAATCGCCTGCCGGCCAGCATTCGCTCGCTACTTCCCAGGCACGGAATCGTCAACTATCTCGAGGCCAAAGCGATCGTCGATACGCTCGAACAGCTGGTCAAGGAACCTGAAGAGGGCTGTATCGGCGTTATCGCCTTGTATGAAGCTCAGGCTGATTTGATCCGCAAGCTCGTCGAACAAAGCTCGGTGTTGCAGGGATCCCACCGACAAATTCACATCGGCGTGCCAGCGGAGTTCCAGCAGTGCGAATGCCACCTGGTTCTGGTCAGCTTGACGCGAAGCCACACCGACCGCGCTGTATCATACGGAGACAGCCCACGAATGCTGAGCCTCGCCTTGACACGGGCGCGTTCCAGACTGATCCTCTTTGGCGACCCGGCTACCCTCGTGCGCCGCAGCCAATGGCAGGGACCGTTAGACCATCTTGATGAAACAGCAGCACTGACCGAGCGCCAATTGATCTCTCACCTCGTACGATATCTGGAGGGAGCGGGGCCGCATCAAAGCTTGTTTCAGCTGCGTACGGGTGGGGCCGCATGACTTCAGACACGACGTTCGCCTTTCCTGGCGGACGCGTAGTGACCGGCTGGTGGCAAAAGCTTTCGACCTTCCAACCTCGCCATCTTTGGTTGGAGTATCTGCACCTTTATGCCGTTGATGCCCCTGTGGTTGCCGAAACCCACCGGCCTCTCGAACGCTTTACCAGACTCATTCTCCAGGCCCTCGCCATACAGCCAGAGATTTCCTCTTCGGAACTCGATCAGCACGTCCATCTGGGAGAACCGGTCGTCTCGCAAGTGCTCAAGCGCTTGGCTGCACTCCGGCTCGTTGAGCAAAAAGAAAACCAGCGTTGGTCGTTGACTCAGGCTGGCGCAACTGCTCTCCGTTCTGGCCAAGACTCCCAGCGGCAAACGGTAAGACGACTTTTCCATTTCGTCGCCAGCGGTACGCCAGACCGTGCTTGTCATTTTCTGAAACTCCAAACCCCTGTCGGCGAACCGTTGGCGCATGGCGAGTTCGACCTCGAACTGCTTCGTTCATGCCTGCAGCAATCCGACGACTGGAAAACGCGCTTCGGCTTCCCTGAAGACGTACGCGAACTGTTGACACCGGAAGACGGCGATGACGATGCCTGGCAGAACATAACCATTGTCGAACCGCTGGTCGCCTTGTTCGTGTTGCTCGAAACGGAAAAAGAACTGCTCGGGTTTGCGGTGCGTCCGGGCGAATGGCAATTGGCTGCCGAACCCGGTTTCGCGCTGACTGCCTGGCAGAACGTGTTTCCGCATCTGGCACGGGAAGAACCGACGGAAACCTGGCTTCATGCCTGGCAGACGTGGTGCCGATCGCGCAAACTTGTCGCAGGAGAAGTCCAACTGGTTCGCAACGAGTACAAACTCGAGGTGTTGGTAGAAAAAGACTTCGCGCGAAAATTTCGCAGCCAGAACCTGGGCGACGTTTGGCTCCTGGCCGGCGAAGGACCGCGCCGAAGCATCGCCCAGGTCGTCTTGAAAGATACGAACTGATCGACTGTTTTACGCTTCCACTTTTTTCCAACTGCGTTCTTTCGCGGATGCCATGATCGCATCGAGGACAAGCTGGGTGTGGTAGGCCGTGCGAAAATCAGGCTGCGCTAACGTGCCTTTCGCCAGCCCATCAAGGAAGTCCGCGACCTGATGCACAAAAGAATGTTCATAGCCAATTT
Organism: Gemmatales bacterium; assembly: GCA_026004675.1. GTDB lineage: Bacteria > Planctomycetota > Planctomycetia > Gemmatales > Gemmataceae > BPJP01. Next base: position 212,289 of record BPJP01000005.1, on the reverse strand, counting down.
GCAAACCGGGAACCCACCAGTTCCCCATATAAGGGTGATCGCCGTCCGAAACATGGATCGAGCGCCAGCCGCGAACGATTCCTTCATCCCTGTGGTCGAAATATTGCAAGCGGTGGAGATCGTGCAAATCCCACGCGATCGAGGCATGTTCACCGTTGATTTCAAAAGTGAAGAGCGCTTTGTGGCCGCGTGCGTAGCGGGTCGATTCGAACAGCGAAAGCGAGCCGTTCTGAAAGCGGGCGAGAAATGCGCAGGCATCGTCAATGCCCACTTTTTCGACCTTACCTGTCAAATTATGTTTGCGTTCCTTGACGAAGGTTTCGGTCATGGCATTGAGTTCAGCAATCGGACCATTGAGCCACATGGCCAAGTCGATCGCGTGAGCCAGAAGGTCGCCGGTGACTCCCGAACCGGCGGCTTCAACATCCAAGCGCCAAAGAGCCGTCCCTCCTTGCGGCAGTTCGGGGTTGATCGTCCAATCCTGCAAAAACTGCGAGCGGTAGTGGAAAATGCGTCCTAGTTTGCCGTCATCGATGATTTTCTTGGCTAAAGTCACCGCGGGCACTCGGCGGTAGTTGTACCAAACCATGTTTGGCACTTTCGACTTTTCGACTGCTTCGACCATTCGCAAAGCTTCGGGACCGGTGCGCGCCAACGGCTTTTCGCAGAGGATCATTTTGCCTGCCTCAGCGGCTGCTATGGCGATCTCGGCATGCAGATTGTTGGGCACGCAAATATCCACCACGTCGATATCCTTGCGCTCGATCAACTTGCGCCAGTCGGTCTCGATCGACTCGTAGCCCCACTTGTCGGCGAACGCCTTGACCTTGTCAGCGCTGCGAGCGCAGGCGGCTTTCAACACCGGGCGATACTCCAAATCGAAAAAATGGTTGACTTTGCGATAGGCATTGGAATGCGCCCGTCCCATAAAGCCGTAGCCTATCATCCCGACGTTCAGCGGTTTTGTCATGGTTGTTTCTCCCGATGCTCAACCTCGCCTGCCGTCCCAATCTGGAATATATGAAGTAAGAAGTACGAATCGGTCCGAAAACAACCAGCGTAAAACAGGCAAATCTTGTCCATTCATCCAGAAGAGACTGGACCTGCGGAGCCGTGCCCTCCGATCGTCCACCGATTACGGATAGTCGTAAGGAGCGGGTCCATCCGGTCCCAATCCCAAAGGAATGCGGAAGTACCAGAAGATCAACAGAAACAGGGTCCAGGCGGTAAGGAAACAGCACGAATAGGGGAGGGTTTGGGCGATCAACGTGCCGAGCCCGGCATGCGGGACATACCGTTTCGCATAAACAACGACAAGAGGGAAGTAGGGCATCAACGGCGTAATGATGTTGGTGCTGGAATCACCGATTCGATACGCGGCCTGGCACAATTCAGGCGACAGACTGAGATTCATGAGCATCGGCACAAAGATCGGCGACAAAAATGCCCATTTGGCCGACGCTGACCCCACGAAAAGATTGATCAATGCGGTCAGTAAAATGACTGCCACAACAGTTGGGGCAGGAGGCAATCCCATCGCCGTCACTAGATTGCCGCCTTTCACCGCCAAGAGAACGCCGAGGTTGGACTCCGACAAAGCCGCGATAAACTGCGCCGCAAAAAACACTAAGACAATGTAATACCCCATGCTGCTCATCGATTCCGACATGGCTCGAATAATGTCGCGGTGATTCGTCGCCGTGCCGGCTGCATAGCCATACACTACGCCAGGAATCAAAAACAACAAAAACATCAACGGCACGAGTGACTTCATGAGTGCCGCATCGTGCTCCCAGAGCGAACCAGCGTGATTGCGCAGCAGAGAATCCTCCGGCCAGCACGATGCCAGCAGCATGCTCAAGAAAACCAAGAGGCTGAGTGTCGCTGCCACAAAAGCCCAGCATTCTCGTTTGGTCAACGATTCGATCGTCTGGACGTCCGCTGCTTGTGCATCGAACGGCAGGCTGCGCCACAACCTGGGTTCAATGACTTTATCTGTAAGGAACCAGCCGACAGCGACGATGATAACACACGACAGAGCCATGAAGTAATAATTGCACAGCGGATTGACGATGCGTTCGGCATCGACCATTTGGGCTGCCGACTGAGTGAAGCCTTGCATCAACGGCTCGAGCGGGGACACCAGGAAGTTGGCACTGAATCCTCCCGAGACGGCGGCAAAGCCGCAAACAATCCCCGCAAGGGGATGCCTTCCTGCGCTATGAAAAACGGCACCCCCCATCGGCACCACCAGCACATAACCGGTTGCCGAATTGCTGATCACTCCCGCTGTCATCAATACCGGTGTCAGAAAACGCCGGGGAGTGAAAAAGATGATCACCTTCAGCAGGGTGCGCATGAAGCCGGTCCGTTCAGCGACGCCGATCCCAAGCAGGGCAACCAGAACGATACCCAAAGGGGGAAAACGAGTAAAATTGCCGACCATCTCGGTCAAGAAGTCCACTAGTTCCGAACCCGATAGCAGGTTTCGAATGCGTATTCGGTCGCTCCCCGGCACGAAGCGACGGGTTGCCATCGCTCCGCTGGCCTCAGGCAAACCTTCGCCAACGTTATGCAAATTTGCCCTCGGGTCGATTTCGTCGAATTCCAACTGGGAGAGATAGGCGGAACAGACCCCGACAAGCAGCAAGCCGCCGGCGAATAGCAGGACGGGATCGGGCAGGCGGTTGCCGATCCCCTCAACCCATGACAAAAACAACCCAAGCCAGGAAGAGGGCGATTCGGATTGGCATGTCGCTTGTAATTTGGTCATTGGCAATCAGGCTCTCTCGCGGACCGCACCAGGCGAGCGGGTCTTTCTTTTTCATCCCAATTGTATTTGTCCAGTGCAGCGCGAACCCAATTTTACCTGTCGAGCAAGGTCGTAGATGTTCCGCGCCATAGCCCGTTCGGACTGAGCAGTGTATGATTCTAGAGAAGAACGCAAACGGAATCGCGGCATTGCCCATGAATGATTCTATCGCCACGATCGAGAAACTTGACATTGCGCAGCTCCCCGCCGGGCGACTGTCACGCTGGTGGCTCACCCTCACGGATTCAGCTTTTGGGGAACCCATTCGAATTCCGATCCTCGCTCTTCGGAGCACACGACCGGGACCGGTTCTAGGCGTGACTGCTGCCTTGCACGGCAACGAAGTGAATGGCATACGCGTTATTCAAAAACTGTTTCAACAGGTTTCCGCGGCCGATGTTCGCGGTGTTTTGATTGGCGTTCCCGTCGTCAACGTTCCTGCGTTCCATGCGCAACAGCGGTTTTTCACGGATGATGTGGACTTGAACCGTATTATGCCCGGCAAGGCGGATGGAAATGCCAGCGAAGTTTACGCCAGTCGGCTGATCGAACGCTTTTATTGCAACTTGAATTACCTGATCGACTTGCACACTGCAAGCTTTGGGCGGACGAATTCATATTACGTTCGCGCCGACATGACCGATCCCGAAGCAGCAACTCTGGCCCGTTTGCAAAACGCGCCCATTATCGTTTCCGGAAGCGGAGAAGCGGGAACACTCCGGTCGCAGCTGCATGAGCGTGGTGTCGTCGGCATTACGGTCGAACTGTGCGATCCGCACATCTTCCAGCGTCAGGTCATCGACCAGTCACTGCAAGGGCTGCACAACACCATGGTCCATCTGGGGATGATTCCTGGCCGGATTATCGCCCCTCCTCGGCCACCGATCGAATGCCGAACAAGCTACTGGATGCATACCGATCGCGGCGGATTGCTCGAAGTTTTGCCGTCACTCGGCGATGTTCTGGCACCCCATCAAACCGTTGCCAGGCTGTATAACATCTTCGGCGATTTGATCACGGAATACCGCTCCCCAGAGCGGGGAATTGTGGTCGGCAAAAGTACCAATCCAGTCAACCAGACGGGCGGTCGAATCTTGCACCTCGGTGTATATTAACGTCCAATCATTTTCTTTCGAGGCAGAACATGTATCCCAATCCTTTCGACATTTCCTGCGATGTTCTTATCGGTACGTCGTGCGCGCTAGGTCATCGTCTCGAGGATCGCGCTCCGGTCCGCAATGCCCAGAACGCTGACATCGTTCGTTACGTGCAGGAAAGCAGTACGGTCCGTCTCCGCGATCACAGCCAACGGAATCTCTTTTGCGTCGCACCGATCGACGTGCTTGTGACCGAGGACAATGGCCAGGTGCAATTTCACTTGATCGAGCTAAACGGCACAGGCATCGGTGGTTTGACGAACATCAGTGCCGATGCAGTAGGGGCGACGCTGGAGGGTTTGTTGGAGATGGCCGAACAGCTCGAAGAACCGAACCCGCTGGTATTGGTCGCCAGTTCGGGAATGGAATCCGAGCAATTGCCGCGGCTGAACAAGACCATTTACGAAAAAATCCTCTACGTCGAAGCGATGCACCGTGGTTTTTCCAAGCGTGGCCAGGCTGCCGTCGCGAATACCGTGGTCCAGCTCCGCGAAGCACCGTGGGAGATTGCTACAGGCAAACCGACCATCGTGCTGGGCTACATGAAACAGTTCTTGCGCTGGTTGAAATTGCACGACGACGGAAGATTGACGTTATTTAACAGGCAGGTAGATGCCGTCGTCAATGACCGGTTTTGTTTGAACGTGCTTCATGAGTTTCCCACGGTGGACTTGAAGCGTTTGCGAACGATGAATCGATGTTTCGTCGCTGGTGCCGACAAGGCCGTTTTTTACGAACTGCTGAATGATTATTTGCGGAGGAACCCGACGCCCATTTCTCGCCCGGTTCAATACACGCTTGCCCACACCCGAGAGGAACTGGTCGCCAAGGTCATGCAGATGGTCCGGGATGGCCAAAAAGTGGTTATCAAGCCACAGGGAACGGGGCTCGGTCACGGTATCGAGTTTTTTCTGTCCAGCAGGGAAAGCGACGAACAGATCACGGCGCGGATCGATGGATCGTTACAATTGACGGAGCGCTATTACGGACTGCACGGCGGCGCTCTGCCCTATACGGTGAGTGAGTTCTTCGACACGAAAACCATCAAACGGGAAGGCCACCCGCTGAACGGGCACAAGTTCGAACTGCGCATGGTCGTGTATCGATGCGGCGACGAACTGCGTGCTTTTCCTTCCATTGTGAAGATCGCCAGTGAAATTTATAATCCGCTTCAACCGAGTTATCTTAGTTTGATCAACAATATAACGGCATCGGCGGTGGCCAAACAGAGTGCCGGTGTTGACTACATGTTGCCGTTGTCCCATTCGCAGACTTTGGAATTGCTTGGTTTGAGCCTGGAGGACGTGGCAGCTCTCGCAGGTCTGTGCACAGGCGTTGTCCGTTTTATTCTTGACCAGACACAAGACGCTCCTCAACGACTAGGATTGCCGACTTGATCGTTAGCAGATTGTTGCACGTTCGCGACAACGAACTCGCGAGATTGTGGCCTTTCTTTTTCATCTATTTATTCCTCTTCGCCGCCCTGACACTGGCAGACGGCGTTTCGCTTGCGCTCTATGTCCAGGAGATCGGAGCCGAAAGGCTGCCGACAGCGTACGCGCTAATCGCCCTATTGAACTTTGCTCTCGTCACCTGGTATCTGCGAGTGGCGCCCCATGAGTCCAGCGTTGTCGTATTCAAACTGATCGTCGGATCGACGGCAGCGATTTTCGCCAGCGTCTGGTTGCTGGTCCGAGTTCTCGGCTGCGCCGACGTCGGCTACCGTATTCTCTACATTGGTCGCGAATTGTCTTTGACCCTCGTGCTTCTGCACTTCGGTACCTATCTCCAGGATTTCTTCACACGACCGGAACTGAACCGTGTGCTGCCCATTGTTTACGCCGGAGGTCGGGTTGGCGGCATGGTTGGCGCCTTGCTACTCGAGCTTTGCAGCCACCGCCTCGGCGTCGTCAATCTCATCCTCGTCGTCGAAGGATTGCTGGCGGTTGCGTTTGTCGGCATCCACTGGACGACATCCCGCATCAAATGCATTGACGAACCGACAAGCCAGGCACGCTTCACGCGGCTGGATACGACACCGCAAGCGATCTGGCGCCTGATCCGATCCAACCGCCTGATGTTTTGGCTATTGATTACGTCGTTCACCTTCATGGTGTGCCGCTGGCTCTTGAACTTTTTATACAATTCATTTTTTGAACAATACTTCATTGAATACAACTTTATAGCGTGGCTGGAAAGCGCGGAAGACGAACCAGACACCGTTGATATGGCGCAGTTTCTCGGCCGCTATACCTGGATCGCCCTGTTCGGCTCACTCGTCATGCAACTCTTCGTGGTCAATCGCCTGGTGGAGCGGCTGGGCATCGGGGCTGCCCATTTCGTCTACGCCGCACTGGTGGCTTCGGCTCTGTCGGTCAGCGCCTGGACGATGACATTGCCGATTGCCATATGTTGCCGCTTTATCGAAAGCGAGCTGCGTTTCGCCCTTCGCAACCCGCTTATGCAACTCATGACCAATCAGTTTCCCAAGCCGGTGCGAACCGTGGCTCGATCCTTGACAATGGGTTATGTGACTCCGATCGCCACCATGTGCGCGTCGGGCTTACTCTTGTTTCTCGCGTCCGTCGAATCGGCAAGGCTAACGATCTTCTTGGGCGTCGTGGTGGGTCTGGTCTATCTGGTGTCTAGCGTAATGCTCTGGCGGATTCTTCGTCACCATGAAAGAGAAAGCCTGTCCAGCGATGGCTGAGCGTGCAGCGACTTCGCCGGCGACCAACTCTACGAAGGATCTGGTTTGGCTTTGCCGTCAGTTTTGGAGGGGGGTGTTTTCGAGGGGGATTTCGCTTCGGTCTTCGATGTCGGTTTGGTTTTGCCGTCGATTGTTGTTTTCTCGGCCGTTTTCTCGACGGTTTTGGGCGGAGGCATTGTCGCTGGTTGCGAAGTTTTGCCTGGCTCCTTGCCGGCCGGGGATGCGTCAGACGTAACCTCCTGGCTTTTAGTCTGCCGCTGCTTCCGTTGTTGAGCCAGGCGTTCTTTGTATTGAATAGAGAAGAAAACAAATGCTCCAGCGAAAATCAGCAACAAGGCAGCCGCGATCGCCAGGAACTGCCAAAGTGCCAGTTTGCGTACGCTTGCTTCTTCCGCCACTTCCCGAGCAGCCACCGGTGCCGCCTCGGCGAACAAGCCGTGCAATTCCGCCGCCCGTTTCCATTGGCTGGCCCCGGCGCGAGAGACCAGGTCGTCCGGCTTCAACTCGCCATTGAGCGCCAGTTTCTTGAGTTCGATTTTCGTGATCGGCCCAAAACGTTCGTTGCCCCTGGCGTAATACCATTCTGCTTTCATGTTAGTTTCCCAACCGTAGAACGGACCAAAAGCCAGAACTTCGACGCTATTTTAGTCAAAGGTACTCCAGGAAATCCTTTAAAGCGAGCACAAAGAACCTTTTGCCGTTCGCCGTTCATAACTTTGTTGTCGCCACCACTAGTCTGCTGTATTCTCCCAGTAAGATCGGCGCAACTTAACAAAGCGGTCCCGGAGTATGAAAACGACTGAATCTTCGATGTCCGTGCGTTTCAGTGCATTTGCAAGCGGTCTGTCCGCGGAAACCGCGTTTGATGTCTTGGCTGTGGCCAAGAAACTGAAAGCGGCTGGTAAAGACGTCGTAGAATTGCAGATCGGCGATAGTCCGTTTGCAACGACCCGACATGCGATCGATGCGGGCATTCGGGCGATCCAGGAAGGTGCGACCCATTATTGTCCGTCGCTGGGGCTGCCTGAGTTCCGGGAGACAGTCGCCGAGAACTATCGCAAAGAATTCGGCATCGAGGTCACGGCCGAAAATATCGTTATCGGACCTGGCGCAAAAGTATTCGAACAATTTTTTTGCGAGGCCTTTCTCGATCCAGGGGACGCCGTCCTGGTTTTCAGCCCCCATTTCCCGACGTACGGGCCCAACATCGAACGCCGAGGCGCTCGCGCCGTTTTTTCTCCGCTTCGGCAGGAAAACCAATTTCGACCGGATCTGAATGACGTCGAGCGCTTCGTCAAGCAGACACCCAAAGCGAAAGCGATCTTCTTGAATACTCCGCACAATCCGACGGGAGGGGTCGCGACGGCCGAGGACATCAAGAACATCGCGAACCTGGTTGGCGGCAAAAATATCGCCGTCTTCAGCGACGAGCCGTATTGCCACATGGTTTGGCAAGGCCAACACCACCCGATTCTGGCCGAACCGGGAATGCTGGATCACTGCCTGGCTGCTTATACCTTCAGCAAGTCATATAGCATGAGCGGCTGGCGGGTAGGCTACGCTGTCGGCGCACCGAGGGTGATCGACGCGATCGGCAAGATGATCAATACGTCTTTATCGTGTGTGCCGCCGATCGCCCAATTGGCGGGACAAGCCGCCTTGCAGTTCGATGCCCAGGAACGCGACGAAGTCATGCAGCGTTTTCACAAAAAAGTACAATTGCTGGTAGAAGCTCTGCGCCGAGTTCCTGATGTCAAAGTTTTGATGCCCGCGGGAACGTTCTACGTATTTCCCGACGTCTCTGCTATTTGCCAGCGGCTAGGGATCCAGTCGCACGGCCTGGCCATGTACCTCCTCGAAGGGGCCGACGATCGCTTCGGAGTGGCCTGTTTGGGCGGCGAATGCTTCGGCGAGGCAGGGCAAGGATTCCTTCGTTTCAGCTGTGCGGAGCCGGATGATCGCTTGCGCCGGGCGGTCGAATTTCTGGCTGAGGCAGTGACCCGCACGGCACGTGTCGAGCGTTTTCTGGAGGCCAACCCAAAATTCCGGGCGTAAAGATGTCAGCACCAACTGGAATCGATGGTCCCTCACTGGTAGCTGCCCTCAAGGATTGCGGCATTACGCACGTCATCTGGATTCCGGACAGCCATTTGGGAAAGTGGGACGCCGATCTGAGCAATGCGCCGAGCATCGATTTGGTGAGGGCTTGCCGAGAGGGGGAAGCGATCGGTATCGCGGCGGGCTTGATTCTCGGTGGCAAGAAGCCGATCGTCCTCATGCAATGCACCGGATTCTTCGAAGCCGGCGATGCCTTGCGCAATGTCGTTCACGATCTGCATCTTCCCCTCTTTCTGGTAGTGGGAGTCCGAAGTTATTACGATTACCAATGCCGACGAACCCAGGACACTTGTCCTCGTTTTACCGAGCCGATCGTTCGTGCCTGGGAAATACCCTATGAGGTTTTCGAGAGGGATCGGACGGCCGACGACCTGGCCGCGTCGTATCGCCAGTCCCAGGCGAGCAACCAACCCAAGATCATCCTGCTGGCCGAATGAACATGATGACGCATCAACAAGCCCTGGAGGTTTTGGCCGCCCATCGCGGCGAACGCATCGTCATTACGACGATGGGTTCGGTGGGCATATGGCCCAAGCTGTCCGATTCACCGCTCGACTTTCATTACATGCCGTCAGCGATGGGAGAAGGCTCGGCGCTTGGCCTCGGTCTGGCGCTGGCTCAACCCCAACGTGGCGTGATCGTGGTCAACGGCGAAGGTTGCATGTTGATGAACCTTGGCAATCTAGTGACGATTGCCAGCACCTCCGCCAATCTGTTTCTGATCATCATCGATAACGGTCTTTATGAAGTAACGGGCGGACAGCCAACCGCTGCTGCCGGACATGCCGATTTTTCCGGCATTGCAAAAGCGGCAGGCATCGAGCGGACTTATTCCTTTGCGGAACTCGATGACTGGAAAAACCGGGCCGCCGAAGCACTGGGCGGCAAAGGGCCGGTCGTCATCACGTTGAAGGTGGAAGGCCGGCTCGGCCAGAAAACTCCGAAGCCCCCCAGAACCATGGCCGAACAGATCGCCCGACTCGCTGCTGCCATTCGCTCGTAAACGGCAGCGGTCTCGCGGTCGGGTCTTATCGGTTTTTCCTTCACAATCCTTTTCGGGAAATCATAATAGAAACCAGTCTCCACGTTCATCCTGATTCGATAGTCTTTTCCAGAAACGAGAAAGCATATGGCGACTAGACGTTTGGGACGGCGGGAATTTCTGCGGTCGGCAACAGCAGGGATCGTCACGCTGGCTTTGTCCACCCGTTCGCACGCCAAAGTGCGTTACGACGGTTTGAAAACGGATCAATATCTCGGAAAAGTCGAGATCATCGCCGTGGTCAAGGACAAGGTGGTTTTTACCGAAGGTCCAGCCGTCGACCGCGCCGGCACCCTTTTCTTTACCAACGTTCCTGCCGAGAAGATCCTCACTTGGGACCCGAAAACCAAGAAGCTCAGTGTCTTCCGCGAGAAATCCAACCAAACCAACGGCTTGTACTTCGACCCGCAGGGCAGGTTGCTCTGTTGTGAAGGAGGTGCCGGACGCGTCACCCGCACCGATATGAAAACCGGCAAGATCGAAATTCTGGCCGACAAATATAATGGTTTTCCCTTCGCACCGCCGAACGACCTGTGCATGGACCGGGCTGGCCGCATCTACTTCACTTCTCGTCCCGGTCCTAAAGACCCCAAGAAGGGAAATGTCAATGCGGTCTATCGCATCGACCCCGATCGGACAGTAACGCAACTTTTGCGTTGGCCCGCTGTCCATATGCCCAACGGCATTGTCACTTCACCCGACGACAAGATTCTATACCTGATCGAAGCGCATCCTGAGGCGAAACATCACCGCGATATTCGCGCCTATACGCTCACAGATGGCAAACTAAGTGACGAACGTGTTCTGATCGACTTTTATCCTGGGCGAAGCGGTGACGGCATGTGCATAGATTCGGCAGGAAATCTGTACGTCGCCGCCGGCTTGCACAAAACCCGCAACACGAGCGAGACGCTGGACACCCGCCCTGGCATTCACGTCATCAGTCCGGAAGGAAGACTGCTGGCATTCCGCGAAACGCCCGAAGACACGATTACCAATTGCACTTTCGGCGGCGAAGACTTGCGTACGCTGTATGTAACCTGCGGCACAAAAATCCTGGCGATCCGCACACAGATTCCCGGCAAGGAATCGTACCGACCCAGGATGTGATCGTCGGAATTTCCTCCAAACGAAAATTGGGGGGGGGCCCGCTCCGTCGGGGCCGGTCGGACTGGACCAGCGTGCTAAAATATAATCAGAAGTGGCTTCCCTTGCACTTCCCATGTGGCCGGCATGGTCGTTCCGGCACGTAGGGCACAGCAACAAAAGATGGGTTTTTCGGTCCAACCGAACGAATGGCAGTGCGGGCCGTATGCACTTTACCACGCCCTGATGCTGCTGGGCGTCAAGGCGGATGTTGCCAAATTGACCAAAGTCGCTCGGACGCGGCGGGACCGAGGAACGAATGAACTGCAACTTCGCCGGGCGGCACGCCGGTATCACTGTTCGTTGCCGCAAATACGTCGTCTGGACCCTGAGCGCGCTCGTCGCGAGATGGTAGAGTACCTGCGTGAAGGGTACCCTGTTCTTTTGTGCGTCGATGAATGGCAGCATTGGGTGACCGTTGCTCGTTGGGAAGCGGGCAAATACATTCTTTTGGACAGCGAGGAGGATGCCGTCTTTACGGTTCTGACCTGGGGCCAGTTGAAGCGTCGCTGGGTGTACCGAGAACCAGACGAGTACGACAACGAAGCTTGCCATACGCTGTACGATTTTTACCCGCTGGTACCTCGTTTCCGCGTCAAGGCGCGTCCCCAATCTTTCTCTCCGCCGGGCGAAAATCCTGGCGCGGGCGCGAAATCGAGCTTTGTCGCAGCATTGGGATGACTATGTTGCCGACCTGATGGATCTGTGCAAATTGCGCACTCCCTTGAGCGAGCGAGTGTTGTCGATGGGCGAATTTCTGCGGCGCCATGAAAAGACCATTCTGGACGCTGTTGCCCACTGGCATGGCGATATCGACCGGCGATCCGCCGCTCGGATTCTGGATAACATGCGTTTCGTCGCCGACACTTTCGATATGGTTGTCCACAAATCGGATGAGAAACGGGTCTTGACCGGCATCACCTCGCTGATGACGTTGTGGGCTGCCGGTCGACATGGCGTTCCCCCTCTTTACGAAGGCAATTCTACCTCATGATCCTTGTGTTCTGGCTCGGTGGCAGACACGGATTTGCATTTAAAGGCGGCCTGTATTAGCATCGCTACCAGCCTGGCGAGATCGTGGGACGAAGGGGATTTCGATGCAGACGATTCGCATTGCCGCCGTCAGTATGAACAGCTTTCTCGGGGAGACGGAGAGAAATCTGACCCGGATCGGCGAGTTTTGCGGCCGAGCTGCGGATGAAAAAGCCGAGCTGGTGCTCTTTCCCGAATTGGTTGTGCACGGACATTGCACCCCAAATACATGGGAGTTGGCCGAAGCCGTCCCGGATGGTCCAAGCGTGCGTCGGCTGGCGGAAATGGCGGCACGCTTTCGCCTGTTCCTGTCGGTCGGCATGAGTGAAAAGGACAGGGACATCGTTTACAACACGCAAGTGTTGGTTGGCCCCACTGGTTATATCGGGAAGCAACGCAAACTCCACCTGTCGCGCGACGAAGTGCAATTCTACAAGGGTGGCAAGGAAATCCGTGTTTTCGATTTGGGAAAATGCCGAGTTGGCACCGTGATCTGCTACGACAACCAGTTTCCGGAAATTGCCCGGATAATGGCTTTACGCGGTGCGGAAGTGATCTTGATGCCACATGCCGCGCGGCAGGGACGCTGGGACGACACCTCTGAATCGGAGGCGCAGGCCAGGCAACACGTTTTCCGGTATTTCCAGCCTTATGCCATGCGAGCGAGAGAGAATGCCTGCTTTTGCGTCATGGCGGACCAGGCGGGAAGAGGCGGGTACGTCGATACCTATCCTCGCGACCACCACAACCAGCCACACCATCCCGGCGGTGCGTTCGTCTGGTCGCCGGCGGGCGAACTTTTGTTGGCCACGCAGACGGAACGAATCAAGGACGAGATGATCGTCTGTGATTTGGACCATCGTCTGCTTGCCAGAGCACGAGCCCATCCCAATTACACACTGAGAACCCGACGGCCTGAACTGTTTGGCGAACTCGTCAAAGATCAGGTAGCGGAGTGAGAATCGGTCGGCTTCTTGGCGTTTACGAACCGAGTTCGCTCATCAACTTTTGGATAGCCAACCAAAGTGCTTTTGCTTCGCCGCTGCTGTCTTCGCTGAGACCGAGATTTTTGGCTTTACGGCGGGCGGCGGCATCACTGTCGCCGTCAACCATGCGGAAATGGAGATACCACAAAGCGCCCGCGCTGAGGCCGTCCTTGTCGTAGACGAAAAGGGGACGGTTTGATGGGGTGCCAACGATGCGGTTGAACTCAGCGGCAGCTTTGTCGATGGTGAGTGGGGAGAGAATGATGCGATGATACTGTAGTCCCTTGCTTTCGAAAAGTCGGCGGTCGGCACTGTCGACTTCGCCGGCGCGAAGGATATGCAAGACACCGCGATAGTTGTTGTCCCGCAGCCAATCGACGCCATCCGGAACCGTGGGTTTCAGACCAGCAGTTACGCCTTCCTTGACAATAGCGAATTGCGGAATGCCAACAGGTAGCGCCGGCGCGGGGGTTTGGTTGTCGCGGCCGCTGGGAACATCTGCCAAAGGCAACTCCGGCGGCTGCAACTGGATCTGCGGTTGCTGCTCGCCCTGAGGCGGAATGGCACCGCTGGGGCTGTGCCAATGGCTGTCAATGGGGGAGTAGGATCGAGTATCGAGTTGGGGCGGAGGCGCGGGCGGCGGCGAAGCCGGCGGTGGCCCAGGCGGGGGAGGTGCAGCTGGGAATGGCTCAGGTGCCGCCGAGGCCGGCGGGGCCGGGATCGCTCCCGGAGCGGCTGGCGGCAAGGGAGCAGGGGGGCAACGGCTGGGCAATCGGTGCTGTCGACCTTGCGCCATGACGCCATTGGTGCAGACGCGGAAACAGCGGTTGCCGACAACCGTTGCAGCAGGTATTGCATCCAGTTCCGAATACCGTCAGCCATGCCGACAAAGCGGCGACACAAAGCATGCGCCTCATCTCTTGCCTCCTCTAGTTGGGGCCTCTTCGAATTGTAATGCTGGTCGATTCGGCGCGCACCGGCAATTGTTCGATTTTCAGAGGACAAACGCCATGTAGCGCGGCAACTTTAACGATTAGGCGGGATATCAGGCCGCGCCGCCCGCCAATGGAATTGGCAGTTGAGGACGGGAATCATTCGAGGGGGCCTCTAATTCGGCCTGGCGAGTGGGAGTTGATGGCACCTAACCATCTTCGAGTGCCGTTTCGACTCTGTTTCCTCGCTGCCACTCGTTGCGTGTAACATCACAGACATGGAAAGGACGGAGTTGCCAGCGGCTTGCTTCAGGCCGAATCTGAATACCGATCACCCGGCCGACTTGCGTTCTTCCTGCATTTGATTCAACTTGTTGTAGAGCGTTTTCAGGCTGATACCAAGTTCCTTGGCGGCTGCCGGCTTGTTGCCGCCATGTTTTTCAAGAACGCGCAAGACATGCTCCATTTCGATTTCGTGCAACGTACGAGGCGATGAGGTGGAGAGTGAAGCTGAGGGGAAAGCCGCCGACATCCGCAAGGTTGTCGCCTTTTTCGGATGGCGAATATGAGCTGGCAAGTGATCGGGACTGATCACACTGCCGCCGGAAATGATGAAAGCATGTTCCATTACATTGGCCATTTCGCGGACGTTGCCGGGCCAGTCGTAATCGAGAAGGACGTCAATGGCCTCTGGGCTGAGCAGGTTCTCGACCTGTTCAACAGAACGTCGTGCGGCACGGGCCAGCAGATGCCTGGCCAGAGCAGGGATGTCCGATCGACGGTCGCGCAAAGGCGGCAAGTGAATTTCAAAGGTATTGATCCGGAAGTAGAGGTCTTCGCGAAAAGCATCCTCTTTGATCATCTCTTGCAGGGAACGGTTGGTAGCACAGAGAATACGAACGTCTGTGCGGAAAGGCTCGGTCTCGCCGACGCGACGGACTTCTCCCGATTCGAGGAAGCGCAGGAGTTTGACTTGGATGTTCTTGCTGAGTTCGCCGACTTCGTCGAGGAAGAGGGTGCCGCCGTTGGCGACTTCGAGCAAGCCTTTGTGGTCGCGGTCGGCGCCGGTGAACGCGCCTTTGCGGTGGCCGAATAATTCGCTTTCGGCGAGGTTTTCGGATAGAGCCCCGCAATTGACTGGAACGAAAGGCATATCAGCGCGTTTGCTTTGCTGGTAGAGAGTGCGAGCGGCCAATTCCTTCCCCGTGCCGGTTTCGCCGAGGATAAGAACGGTCGAGTCGGTCGGCGCCACCTTGGCAATGAGGCGATGGACATTTTGCATAGCCGGCGAATTGCCCACCAGCACGGACGGTCCCTCGGCAGCATGGACGCGGCTTTGCAGAGCGAGATTTTTGTTTTTCAGGTCCCGTTTCTCCACGACTTTGCGGAGGATGCCTTCGATTTCCGCCAGCTTGCAGGGTTTGGTGATGTAGTCGAAGGCGCCGAGACGGACCGCTTCGATAGCCGTCTCCATGCTGGCATGGCCCGTCATGACGATGGCTTCGGTATCGGGCGAGACTTGCTTGAGCTGCTCGAGGACCTGGATGCCGGTCAACCCGGGCATACGCAAGTCGAGGATCGCGGCATCGAACGTGCTTTTCTGCAGAGCCTTCAAAGCCGACTCGCCATCGGGGCACACCGTGACTTCGTGGCCCAGACGCGGCAGTTCCGAGCGCATGAATTCCTGCAACGAGCGCTCGTCGTCGGCAAACAGGATGCGCAAACGATTATGCGGCGTGTTGGCCAAGTGTCTCCTCCTTGCTTGCTGTCATCGGCAGCCGAACCGTGAACGTGCTTCCCTGTCCCGGCCCTTCACTGGTCGCCTCGATCTCGCCCCCATGTTGGCTGATGATGCGGTGGCTGATCGACAAACCCAGCCCGGTGCCACGGCCCGTTCGACTGCGCGTATAGAACGGCTCAAAGATGTTTTCCAATACCTCCGCCGTCATGCCGCAACCCGTATCGCTGAATTCGAGAACCGCCATCCCCTCGCGTTGCTCCATACGGATTGTCAGCGTTCCACCATCGTCCATGCTGTCCAGAGCATTGACGACCAGATTCAGCACGACCGATTTGATCTCTTGGGTGTTGATCCATGCCGTGATCTTGGGGTTCGGCTGAAAGACGATGTTCTTGCCTTTGTAATTCTCCAAATGCGCGACCATGTCCAGCACCGACTGGACAAGGTCGGCGAGTTTCGCCGGCTCGCGACTGCGCTCGCCACCCCGGCTGAACTCCAAAAGCCGTTGCGTAATCTCTTTGCAGCGAAAGGCTTCTTGTTGGATCATCCGTAAATAACGTTCGATGACCTCGCGGTCGGCTTGCTTCTGTTCCGCATCTTTCTCCGGCGAACCGTCGAATACCTCGACAAGCCGCTGTTCAAGGGCTTCGCTGCAAAAGGCGATGCTGGCAAGAGGGTTGTTGATCTCGTGGGCAACCCCGGCAGCCAGGTAGCCAACGCTGACTAGTCGCTCCGAACGGACCAGTTGGCGACTGCGTTCGTTGACCTGTCGCGCCAGATCGCCGTACATCTCTCGCAACCGACCGGTCATGTCGTTGAATGCCGCCGCCAGGTCTTCCATTTCGTCGCCACTGTGAACCTCGATGCGATGTTCAAAATCACCGTGGGCGATTCGACCGGCCCCTTTTTCCAGATCCTGAATCGGTGAAAAAACCCATTTATAGAAGAAGCGCAACATCGAGCACAGCAGCAGAACTCCGCCCACGCTGACAAGGATGACGATCCACAAACTTGCCTTGTAACGGTCCTTGGCATCCTCGCTCAATTTGAAGTGCTCGCGATAGATCACATCGAGCAGATCGCTCGACGTAGCCGTCAGACGCTCCATCACCTCTTTGACAGGAGGTTCATGTACCAGTGGCAGGCTTGGACCCGTGTTCACTCGGGCTTCGGTTCGCACCTTCTTCGCTGCTTTCTGCAGATCGTCCAGATAGGTTCGCAACGCTTCGATCAAGCCACGTTCGACGAAACCGTGGTCAGGGTCTCGTCCATGGGCCACCGTGTCATTCAAACGTTCCTCGTATTCATCCAAGGCCGCGTGGGCTTGTTCAACCATATGCAGGAGACGTTGCAATTCGCCGTTGGACTCAGCCGTTCCTTGATGGGCGGCGGCGTTGGCGGTCTTGATGATTTCTCGGAGCTTTTGCGCTGATTTCAGCTCGACCAACTTGCTGCCGATGCTTTTCATCGTGGCCCGATAGGATGTCAGACCGTAGAGCGTTCCCGCGAGGAGAACGCCGATGATGGCGACGACGACCCCCAAGCCGAGCATAAGTTTGTGGCGGATTCGCCAACGAAAGGCCACGTTCCCGACCTCCTTGTCAGTGGCCCCAAAATGAGGTCCCCCCTGATGTCCGCGAATGTAGCAGAAGCTTCGTTGCAATTGGAGAGCAAGTTTTTCGTGGCGGCAAGTCGCCTTGACAAGCCGAAGGTTGTTCGCCTACCGCCAACAAAAGCGAAGTGCGAACATGCGACTTTGAGGCAACTTTCCATCCTTTCGCTTTCTCAGCGTTCTAGGGAAACTTTCGCTGCTTGCGCTTCTTTCCGCCATCACCTCGTCTTTTGCCGGCCGTTGCCAGCGTGTAGAATCAAAAAGATACCCAAACGAACGACCAACTGCATGCCCATCGGAACCAAAGAGGTGCAGACGGCGACTAAAAGGAAAGACGGCCTGCGCTGCCGGTTCATCTTCATTATCTGAGGTTATTCTGAGGAGGCTGTCGGATGCTGGTGTTGATTTTGCGCGGCTTATTTGGCGCCTTGATTATAGGTTTGGCGACCAGCGCGCTTGTCCTGGAAGGCGCCCAAGGGGGACTTGGTCTGGCAGTGTTCACGGTAGTCATGCTCGTGGGCATCGCCGCCGTTGCCATCGATATTTTCGTCAAAAACAAGCAGATTACGACCATATCCGCCGTGTACTTCGGTCTCCTGCTCGGTTTTCTGTTAGGACATCTTTTTTCCCTGGCACTTGAGCCTTTGATTCAGCATTATCTTCCGACTAATCCCGAAGCGCAGGAACTGAATGCCCGTATCTTGCGTCTGCTTCGCTTTCTGATAACCGTCGTCTGTTGCTATGTATCCGTTTCGACGCTGTTGCAAACCAAAGACGAGTTTCGGTTTATCATCCCCTACGTCGAGTTTTCCAAGCAAGTGAAAGGAAATCGACCGCTTGTTTTGGATACGAGTGTCATTATCGACGGTCGAATTGCCGATATTTGTGATACGCGCCTTATTGACACGAAACTGATCGTGCCGAAATTCGTGCTGCAGGAACTTCAGGCGATCGCTGACAGTTCGGATAAATTAAAACGGAACCGAGGTCGGCGCGGTCTCGACATGCTGAAAAGGATGCAGAACAGCGATAAAGTTGAACTCGAAATGCATGACGCGAATTTGCCCGAACTGCGCGATGTTTTCAAAGTCGATGAACGGCTCGTCGCGTTCGCCAAGGCGCTGGGTGCTCGTGTCATGACCAACGATTACAATTTGAACAAGATTGCCTCGTTGCAGGGTGTCGAAGTCATCAATCTGAATGAAGTGGCCAACGCCGTCAAGACGGTCGCTTTGCCCGGAGAAGTGATCAACGTTCGTCTGGTCAAACAGGGGGATCAGGTAGGCCAGGGAGTCGGCTACCTCGATGACGGCACAATGGTCGTTGTGGAACAGGGCCGATCCATGATCGGGCAGGAAGTAGCGGTAACGGTGACGAGTGTTCTGCAAACTCCGGCAGGACGGATGGTCTTTGGCCGAATCGACCCGTCCAAAATGCCGGCTTCCGCCACGGAACCAGTTGCGACCCGTGACTGACATGCGAATGTGGGTCGCCAGCAACTCTTGCGTTCGGCAACCAGGGCCATTCCAAGAAGGGTAACGAGCTGCGAAAGTCGTGAAACTCGCCAGTCCCTTTCTTCGAGTTGTCGAACGAGAAATGGACAAGGTGAAAAGGAGTTCACCATGCGTCATTGCCGATACGCAGAGAAAACCTGGTTGTTAGCCGTTGTCGTCATAGGGATAGAAGCTGCAGTCGGATTGGCGCAAACGCCGCCGCCGGCTGCCGTCGGTGACGGACCGCCTGCGAGCAACTCGGACATCGAGCTTGTCGAACGATTGATTGCTGCCCGCCGGGATTACCAGACGGCATTGGAACGTTTGCGCCGACATTACCTGAGCACCGGGGATGTGGAGCGTGCACGCTGGGCGGAACAGGAATTGTTGGAGTTTCATCGCATCGACAAACGAGCTTTTCGTCTGGAGTTGGACGTGCCGCCTCCCACGCTGCGCGCCTCGTACAACGTCCCCGCCGCCAACGAGCTTTATCGCCGGGCGATGTCCTATAAAGACCGTGGTTGGGGAACGGATTACATCGACAACCAACGCCGGGCGGAGATATTGTTTCAACAAATCCTGACCAGCTATCCTCAGTGCGACAAAATAGACGATGCCGCCTACCAACTGGGCACGATCTACGAAAGCAAAGCCTACAGGCATTATCGGCGGGCGGCACTTTACTACGAGCGCTGTGTGCAGTGGAATCCCAACACCCAGTACGACGCTCGACTGCGTGCTGCTCGCTTGTATGATCGCGTTCTTTCGGAACGGCGTCGGGCCATCGAATTGTATCGCGAAATCCTGACGCACGAAACCGATCCGCAACGATTGGATGAAGCTAAAAAGCGGTTGCAAGTGCTGGCTGGGAGCTGATCGCGCGCGTAGCTTTCCCATCGGTGAGTACGTATTGTCCTAGACTTTCCACCATCCAACCCAATCATCCCAGCCGAGTCCCAGGCCGTCGGTCGCCGGACCGTCGCACCAAGAGCCTGCCGAACAGTGGATCGCCTGACATACTGACCGCGGTTCAACGATGACATGTCCCAGTTGCAGGAATCCCACGAGCGCTTTTGCCAGCAAAGTGCGTTGGTTGTCGTCGAGTGATGACCAATCGCAGGGCTGCACTCGCGCCGCCAGGCAACCGTTACGCTCGGAGAATACGATCGTCAGCGGCGTTGGCTCTTTCTCTTTTTCCAGTGTGATGGTCACACAGTTGGTGGCTAAATGAACCCTGCTGCAAACGATCGGCGACGTGCTCCAGGCGGGATGGAATGCCAGTAAAGCAACAAGTTCGCGCTCGGCAAAGCGATGGACCGCTTCCTCGAGGTGACCTAAAGCATCGCGGTGCTTGCGAAAGGTCGACCATTTGGCGGACTCCCTGCCGCGAGTGAACCCCTTCCGCAAACGATCGAAGGTTTTCGGGATGGTTCCCGAGTGGATGCCGCGACGAAGCAAGCGCATCATCGTTTCGCCGTGGTGTCCAATCATAACCGGTTTGAGACGAGATGGACGGTTCGATTTGTACAATTTCCAGTTTTCTTTCAATTCCCAAACTAGAAAGCCTGCCAATCCCGGAGCGAAAAAGATGACAAAAGCGGCGACCGATGCGGCCAGCGCCAAGCCGACAATTGGCTCCAGGGGAGCGGTCACCGCTCGCCCCAACCACGGTATGACCGGCACTAACAGTTTTGCCGCTACGGTTACCACGGGAAAATGCTTGATCGGGTTGAACGTCGGTTCGACGAACAACACGACGAACACGCGCACCACATAAGCAACCGCCGACCAGATGATACCCAGCAACGCTTTGGCTGCCAGGCTCAAGTGCGTTTCCCCCGATTTGAAACGCAACCATTCATCGACCGTGTAGCAGACACGTTCCACGAACACGACCGCTCGCCGAAACATGTCGATACAGAAAGTCAACGAGCCGAGGATGATGTTGTGATGAATCTGATGCCAGACGCGAACCAGAAAGTCGACGATTCCTTCTTCAAGATCACGGCCGATGCGAACGTTGAGAACGACGGCCATAGCCACGAAAAACCAAGTCGCTTGCCACAGCGATTGCAGCCAGTCGGCGCCTAGCAGAGGGAATATCCACGAGGCGAAAACGGTCCATATCGCCGGTTTGAAAAAGTATTGTTTCAGGAGCCGATACGGTCGGCTCTCGCGGATGCGGCGAATCATCGGCTGAGCCACGAGGATGGACGGCAGTTCGCAAAACAGCCAGGACATCATGTTCAAGGCTCTGACCGTACCGTTCCACAGCCAACGGCGGACTGGTGCGACATTGATAATCAGAAACAGTATAAGCCCCAAGAGAATGGTGGCCGGCGCCGTGGCCAGATGATACGAGGATGTTTCGCGACCGGAAAACATCCTTTCGATCGGAGCGACAATGTGATGAATGCCTTCGAGAGCAACAAACGCCCCGCCAAAGGGAAGAGCCAGATAGCGTGTGAAGAAGCGACCCAGCAGAGTGCCAAAGGCCAGGGAACTGAACCGTTGCAGCCAGCGGAGATAGATGTCGCCACCGTGATAGACGCCGTCGAGGTCGCGGGCGAGTTTCCGGTCAGCTCGAATCAAAGGATCGCCAAACACCAGTTCTTCTTCGCCGGAAAGATCGTCCAGCTTCAGCTGATTGCGCGATAGTGCATCACGCAATTCGCTCATCGTCAGGTAGCCGCGCTCGGAAACGCGATCGAGAAGCTCTTCGATGATCTTGTTGCGGGCACACTGCTCCGGGATGTTACGGGGTATCAAGTCGACTTCGTCAAGGGTTTGTTCCAGCAGCGGGCGAAAACGCTGGCGCAAAGCCGTTTCACAGCGGTGGGAAGCCTCCTCGAGCAACATGGCAAGTCGTTGTCTCGAAGCATTATCGATCCGGCAATGCGTCAGCCTTTTCAGAGCCGACGTCAGGTGTTTGTGCTCCAACACATAAGCCTGATTGGGGAGCAATCTCCGCAGCGGCCGCCTGCCGAGCGAGCACAACCAACCGACAAGATCGATTTTGTAAAGAGAGCGCTCTTCGTCGATGCAGATTTTTTGCAAATCATAGAGGAACTTGGCCTCTTGCGGCCAAATGCCAGTGGTCGCCGGCAACAAGAGCAGAGGCAGAAGCTCGCGCCATTCCTCAGCCTGTTCAGCCGACAAATCGAGCGCTTTCGCCAGTCGGTCAGCAAGCCGATTGATGTCATCCAAAGCGAGGCGATGGCCGTCGGCATCACCCGACTCGGCAGCGCGCCGGTTCAGGAGCGCTGAGCGGACGTCGTTGCCTTTCGCTTTCGCGCGTTCGGCTTTCAAACGGAGCTTCGCCGGGTCTCCCCGACGGACAGGGGGCAATGCAGCGGGACGTTCCTCTTCGTTTGGAAAATCTTCTTCGGTCCCGCTCGCTCCTTCCAGGCGAGTCTGCCGAAGCAGCGAGCCAGCGTCGATATCCCGGGCAAGCAGCTCAAGGACCCCTTTTTCCTCGCACAAATTGGGAAACCACCATGGCAGCATCTTCGGTTCGAAATAGTGTCCTTCGAGAAAAACCGCCGCGAACTCGATATAGACCTCGGCGGTGTCGACCGGAGGCAGCAACAACCGCTCGTGACGCAAAACAGCTTGGATTTCCTCCACCGCCTCGTTTCCCAATGCTCCAAGGCGGTCTTGAACATCGGAATCGCTAAGTTTCCCGATTCGACGTTGCTCTTCCAATGCTCGATGAATACTGGCATGAAAAAGAAGACGCCAGTAGCGGCGCAATAGCCGATCTGCCGCCAGCGTCGCGAGTTCGCTTTCGGAAGGCCTCGCGAGCAGCAGGACGGTATTGGCCAATTCGCCGTCGGTCCGGCCGATTTCATCAGGATCGAGCACGGCCAACAGACGTTGGCGCAGGCAACAATAACAACTGGGGTGGGGCACTTGGATGCCCAGGCCGGGAACGTCGCGGTCGTATTTGATTAAACGTCGCAGGATCCTCGGCGGAATCAGTATGGCATTCGGTTCGACCCGAGCAACTCTGGATTCCAGATCGGCCAATGTCAACGCTGACGCGGGTGCAGTCGTGGTCATGCTGGTAGTTATAGCATCACTGACATTGCCGCGTGAACGAAGATCGGCTAGTCGGGCAGTTTATCCGGCGAGCGAAGCTCGGCGGTTATTCGCTTCCTTGAGCACTTGCAGAAGCTGCTGGTAGTGGTGATCGAAGGTCCAAGCGGCCGCGGTCCTGCGAGCCGCCTGAGCACATCGCGTCCGCCGGGAAGGATCGAGAAGTTGTTCGATGCACCAGGCCAGTTGCTCGTGATCATGGGGATCGGTGACGACATAGCCTTCGCGTGGCGGCTCCAGCAGTTCACTGGCACCGTTATAGGCAGACGTGATAACCGGCAAACCACACGTCAAGGCTTCCAGTACGACGAGAGAACATGGGTCATAGAAAGTCGGATGGATCAAGAAGTCGCTGGCGAAATATGCGTCTTTAGCGTCGTCGCAAAAGCCAGCAAAACAAACGCGGTGGTTGATTTCCAGATCGGCCGCCAGAGTCTGCCAGCGCGACGTTTTCGGATGGCCGACGACCAGCAAGCGAAAGGGCCTGTCCGATGGTAGCAAACGCACAGTATACAGCAACGGTTCAATTCCTTTTAGCCGATAGTTCATGGCCATGAACAGCCCGACGGTTTCTTCGGGACGAATGCCGAATCTTTCACGCCATTCATGCCGTCGGCGCGGGCGGTCACGCTCGTCGAACCGATCGGGATCAACAGCGCAGCGCACGAGCCGAATCCGCTCGGACGGCAGCCCGTAATAGTATTGGAAATGGCGAGCTACCATTTCGCTGATCGCCACGATCAGGGCATTGCCGTGCAGGTACTGCTGTTTTTCCAGGCGAAGGAAGGAGCGATGGGCGGGATCAAGAGCCTTCATGGCACGAACAACCGTTCGCACACCAAGGTTGCTGTATTTCAGGAGGTTGTGATCGGCAGAAGCAGCGTGCAATCCCCCCTGGGGATAGAGAACATCCTGGCCCCACGTCTTGTCGAATCCAAGGGACACCAGATCGGGAAATTCGGCAAGCGCTCGGGCGCACGCGGCGGCGAATCGCCAAGGGCGCAGAAAACGCGGTCCGTGAAAAACCGGCAAGCGATGAAACAGAATCGTTGCCGGCAAGGCGCTGGCATCCCATCGGCTGGCAAACACGTGAACCTCATGGCCGTCCGTTGTCAATCGCCTGGCCAAATCCGTTATATAGGTTTCGCAACCGCCACGTGCCGGTAACACGTTCTCGTAGCAAAGTGCAACTTTCATGGCTTCCTTTTCCTCTTGAGGTTATGCCGGCGGTACGCCTGCCATTTCCACAAGATCAGCCTTCGCCAGGACCGTCCTTTTCCATAAAGACGCCAGAACAAGAGCCGGTCGCGGACATTGACGCCGCGAATCTCCGACGAGTACAACAGTTGGGCAAGGTCCTTGACACGCCACCACGCCGATGTCCATCGATGCCTCGACAAACGATGGAAATCGATGATGTGCACCAGACCGCGCCAGGAATCGGGAATCGTTTCGATCACTTGCCGCGGAATGTAGAAATGACAAAGATACAAATCCTTATGAAACCAATCGCGATCATGCAAACAACGAGTTAGTCGGACCAGTTCGGCAATCAATCCTCTTTTCCATCGGATGAAATCGAGCGGTTGCTGCTTTTCGCTCGCGGCCGGGATGGCTTCGTGCAAAGGAAGCATGTCGGCAAGTTCTTCGACGGCCAGAAAGCTCTGCAACCGAGGTCCCGGCCCGATGAACTCGCCCGCTGCCCAGACCCGTGGTACAGGCAATCCCAGTTCCTGCGCCCAATGCAGATGTTTCCATTCCTGCAATCCGGGCGACCAGTCGCGCTGCGGCCAGATCAGTGCCAGCCAGCTTCGCCACCATTCGAGACGATAATGACGTTTCAAATAGACCGTCAAGGTGCGGTTGCCAGCGCGAAGCCGCCAGCGCCCGATCGATCGGCCTTGTTTGGCATGGAATCGATCGGTGGTCGTCACCGACATAATCGAACTGCGCCAATCGACGCCGGCAAACTGCTTCCAGCCGGTCAGTTCATAGGTGCGGCGCATACCGCATCGCCAACGCTGCCAGAACGTGCCGGTCGAATCGTGTGCGAATGCCGACTGGTTTGTTTCCGATCCCATATGCAATACTTTTGCCGATGTACTTGTTTCATTGGGCAGCCCGGTAGCCACGCCTGACACGCATCAAGTCTGTTCGCGACGCGAAGGGTTTCAATGCAGTCAAGACAGCCGCCAGGTCACGGCACCTGATTCGGCCGGTACAGCGTCGGTGCCGTCTGAGCGCAGCAACGTCGTCGATGCCCAGAACCGGGGAGCCGTCTTTCAAGGACACGGCCAAAGGCAATTGCTTGCCAAGCGTTATACCGGCTTCGTGCAATTTCCGCAGCAATTTGCCGACTTCATCGAAAGTCGACCAGCGTAGTTTGCGTTCGGCGGTCAAGAGTTGCGCTGAGGAAAAACGTTCCAACCAGGTTTTGAGACCCGTCGCCCTTTCGGACCGGCGGGTCAAGAGAAACGACTCGAAGCGCGCGGCGCCGATGCGCCGCTGGCCGACAGCCATCAGTTCCGGAGTACGAATTCCATAGCGTTGCAGGTGGAAAAGCAAAGCCGCCTGTTGCAAAGAATCCGACGCATAGGGTTTGCAGCGAATCCAGGCCATGAGCCAGCGCCCGAAACGACAGCATCGCCTATAGACGAAGCCCGATGCTTTCGTTGTTTGACCCCATCGCGCCAACCAGTCGGGAACGACTCCGTCGAGTTCATCGTAGTACGGTTGCGTCAGGCAGAGTGTGACACCATCGAGCCAAAGAAGTGTTTGTTCGCCAGTTCGCACCGTGCATTGACGGATTTCTCGGATGTAACGTTTCTGCAACAGCTTCGCGGTCTGTTGTGCAACTTCACGGCGTACGTCGGCGAAAGACATTCGCTCGGACCGGTACCGAAGGTATGTCTTCAGAAAAATCAGCCGATAGCGAGAGTCGATGGCATCATCCGGCAAGGTGGCATGAAGCGCCGCGAGGTCCTGACACCAGATGTTTGTGGATGGTCTTTGGCAGCGTTTGGCTCGCTGCCAATCGACAAAGTAGACCGTACCGTCTTCCGTTAAGAAAACGTGTTTGCAAAAGAGGTCCCGATGGACAACGCCCTCGTTATGCAGCCGGGCCAGGGATCTGGCGACACGACGGACCGCTTTTCCATGACGGTCTGGAAAGACACGAAGCCAAGTGCGCAGATCGATGGCGTTCGCGAGTTCCCGAATCATGACAAAGGCGCGTCCACGCCCGTCTTCGCCGGCAGCCAGCCATTGAGGTGCCGGCACGTCGCCGAGTGAATCGAGCAATCTCGCTTCCCGGATTGCGCCAGAGACGAAACCATAACCGGCAAGCCAATTCGCCAACCGATCGCGCCAGCAAACGCGATGCTCTTTCTTGAGAAAAACGCGGATGTCGCCTCCGTCGCCGGAAAGACTCAATGTGCCCACGTGCCGATTGGGATGACCGCTGACGATGACCATGGGAAGCGCCAGGAAA
This sequence comes from Gemmatales bacterium, assembly GCA_026004675.1. GTDB lineage: Bacteria > Planctomycetota > Planctomycetia > Gemmatales > Gemmataceae > BPJP01. The sequence goes on along the minus strand of BPJP01000005.1, from coordinate 185,920 downwards.
TCCTCTGGCGAATGCAACCCATTTGCCTTCAGCAGTCCTTGAAAAACCGGATTGACGCGGACCCAACCTTTTGGCGAAAAGTTTTTCGGCGCCGACAGCGATGCCGGCACCGGCGGAGCGAAGTCCGAACGCACTCGTTCGCTGGTCAAGGACGCCAACGTGCTGGATTGCTTATGGCAGTCATGGCCGGAAGGACGAACTTCGGTGACCGTATTCATCCCGTTTTCCTCTCTTTTCGCCGCAGTCCATCGTGCAATAGCATCCAGGCAGCGTGAAAAACGTCATCGGGAACAAGGAGTTTCATACAGCGGTGGTCGAAGGGACAGACTCGGAGCTGACACGGGCCGCAATCGACTTTTTTCTGCAAATGAATCGCTTTTGGGTAAAATGTTTCGGTCCACTCGATATGTGTGGGGCCGAATAGCGTGACAACAGGACGATCGAAGGCGGCGGCAAAATGGCGCGGGCCGCTATCGGTGGTGATCAGCAAATCGCAGCGGCGGATGCATGCTTTGGTCAAGCCGATCGACAGCGGAGCACCGGCCAGCGAATGGACGAGTGGATGGCAAGCGCGGCCGGCAATCTCTCGGGAAAGCCGTTGCTCGTTCGGGCCGCACAAGACGAGTACGCCGCAATGCAGTCGATCCGCAATCATCCGCGACAATTCCACCCAATAATCCATCGGCCAGAATTTGGCAGCCCCGAAAGCGGCCCCTGGATTCATGCAGACAACCGCAGGACAACGATCCAGTTCCGCTCGACGCCAAACCAGATCGGCGGCAACCTCCGACGCCGGTGTCGTAAACAGTTCCATCCGATAGGACGCTTTGGGACAGCCGGCATGTTCGGCTAGCTGATTGTAAGCCTGGATGATTGGACTTGGTTTCAATTGGCCGCGCTCATCGCGGATGGGCTCCAACGCATCGGTCAGCAGAGGCGATCGGCCGTAACGAGCAAAGCCGATTCGGCGTCGGCAACCGGCAAGCCATGCCACCCAGGCCGAGCGAAACGAATTGGGAAACAGCAACGCCAGTTCCGGGCGAAAGCGTCGCAATTTCACTGCCGCGGACCACCAGCGCGCCGAATACGGTCCCTTTTTGTCGAGATGGACGACGGCATCAAACCAGGGGCAGCCTTCAAAGACGCCGGCGATATACGGCTTGTAAACGGCAATCAAGAACGCGTCGGCAAAATGCTCGCGGACGGCGCGAATCGCTGGCGTCGCCATCACGGCGTCACCAATCCAGTTTGGCAGAAACAAGGCGATCTTCATGCATCATCCAATAGCCATCCAGCCCTGCCGATTTCACGTGACGCAAGCGCTGTCCGCGGGACGAGGGTGCCGGGTTACTCAACCAGCGAGCCGCCGCAAAATTTCCGAGGTCGACACTCCCTCTCGCAAAGGTGCCAAATAGACCTGACCGCCATACGATTCGACAAAATCTGCGCCGACGACTTCGTGTTTGCGGTAATCGGCTCCCTTGACAAGAACGTCAGGGCGCAACGCCTTGATCAACTCCATAGGGGTAGGCTCGTCAAAAACAATGACGTAATCGACTGCCTCGAGAGCGGCGAGCACTTGGGCTCGTTGCTGGACAGGATTGACGGGCCGGCCGAATCCTTTCAAACTGCGAACCGTCGTATCGGCATTGATAGCGACCACCAGTACATCTGCCTGCCGTCGAGCTTCCTGCAAATACTCGACGTGACCGGCGTGCAAGAGGTCGAAGCAGCCATTGGTAAAAGCGATACGCTGGCCCAGGCGTCGGCGATGTTCCAACTCGCGGACCAGCGCGGGACGCTCGAAAATCTTGTTCGCGCCAGCGGGATGTTGACCGAGCAAATCGCGAAGGATTTCGTCTCGCGTCACCACAGCGACGCCGATCTTTTCGACCTCCAAGCCGCCAGCGACATTCGCCAGGCGAATCGCCGCTTCGTAATCCGCGCCGGCAGCCAATGCCATCCCCAGGACACTGAGGACCATGTCGCCTGCACCAGTGATGTCGTAAACCTGGCGTGGCCGAGTCGGGATATGAAGTCGTCGGCCGTCACGGTGGGCAAAAGCGATGCCGTCCTTATCCATGGTGACGATGGCCGCCTCCAAATCGAGTTGTTCCCGCAACTGTTCGGCTCCCTGGATAAGTTCGCCGATCGATTGCAGGTTTCGACCGAGTGCCAGACCGGCTTCCAATCGGTTCGGCGTTACCGCTGAACAGCCGTGATATTTGCGGTAATCCCTGCCTAAATAGGGGTCCGCCAGCACGCGTAGACCACAGGCCTTGGCGCCGGCGATGATCGTGGTCATCAAGCTGGGCGTACACACGCCTTTGTCGTAATCGCTGATCAATACGATGTCAGACTTGCGCAATTGCTGCAGGATGACGCTGCGCAAACGGTCTTCGATGTGCACGGGCAAGGTGGCGCGCTGTTCATAATCGACGCGCAGCATCTGCTGTGGGTGTTTTTGTTGGGCCCGGCCGATGTAGCGTTCCTTGACCGTCGTCGGCCGGTCGTCGGTTTCCACGACTCCTTCGTGATCGATGCAGAGATCGTCGAGGAGGGCACGGATACGGCCAGCATCGGCATCGACGCCGACTACTCCTGCCAAAGCGACACGGGCACCAAGGGCCCGCAACATCGTCGCCACGCTGCTGGCGCCGCCAAGTCGTTCTTCGCGCTTGTCGGCCCGCAGCAGCATCACGGGGGCTTCCTGGCTGATCCGCTCCACGTTGCCCCAAATGTAGCGGTCCAGCATCACATCCCCAACAAGCAGAACACGGGGCTGGCCGAGATTCTGTGTCAATTCGACGAGTTCCGTCAGCATGTCTTGCTCCCAGTTCCAGAACTGCTGCCGGGTCAGGCAGCTTTGGCAGATTTTTCGCGCTTGCCACTCGCCAACTTGCAGTTGACGGCCGCATGCAGCAGCGGAATCACGATTTCATGATGGCCAATCAATTCGATACCATTGGACGAAGGCCTGTCCAGAACATTGACTCTGCTGCGGTAGTTGGCGTTTTTGTCGATGTTGACCGTCGTCAGGCCGTCAAGGCTGTAACCGAAGTTGCGAACGACGCTGACGGCCTTGACGAAGACTTCAGGCAAGACGACAGCACTGCCGATGTTAAACCACATGCCGTGTTCGAGAGCGGCAACGACGCTGCACAGTCGGCGAAAATCGATCATCGATGCCTCGCCCAGGGCGGCACCGGAAACATGCGGGTGCATATGCACAATATCGCAGCCGATGGAAACGTGAATGGTACAGGGAATGCCAGCACGATAGGCGGCTAAGAGGATGCTTTTGTCTTTGTACGGGCAGTCCGTCTCCGCTAGATGCTTGCCCAGCGCCCAACCCAATCCCAATTCGTTCTCGCTGCCAACACGGGACGCCAACGCGAAGGCGTCGGCCGTCTCACGAACCATGCCGAATTTCCCCGCTGGCAACTGCACGGCAACGTCTTCGCTGGTCTTGCCACCCACGGCCAGTTCGTAATCGTGGATAGCCGCCGATCCATTCATCGCGATACAACTCAAAACGCCCCGTTCGATCCAATCGATCAAATAGGGAGCACAACCGGTCTTGATGACGTGACCGCCGATACCGGCGGCAATAAGACGTTGGTCCTGAACAGCCCGGCAAACATGGTCGCGAACACGCCGCAAATCCATCCCTGCCAACTGCCGCGGCAACGAATCGATCCACTCCGACACTTTCGCATCCGGACCGACCGGCTGCCCCAGGTCTTCTTGAAAAACTTTCGACGGCCGCGACTTCAGATCGTAGGTCTTCAATCCATTCAGTTCAAATGGCGGGAATCGGTTAGATTGGCCGCTTCTGGAAGATGCTTCCATTCATTCCTCCATACGGTTGACGGAACAGTCGACGAACCGATCACTTTCCTTTCGTTGTCGTCGCCGCCGGAACAACTCCTTTATCCGGCGCGGCGATGCGAGTGCCCGCGTGCGGTTCGTAGCAGGGCCTCTTCAAACTCTTGTTTGCCTTTCTCAAAATGCAGACCGATGCGCAACGCCCATAGAGGCTTGTCGTGCAGCCGATTCAGGGGCAGCTTGACCAGGTCCTTCTCGGTGGTGACCACGCACACACACTCCGGCTGTCGTTTCGACCAGTCTCGCAAGTCGTCGATGTCACGCTGGTCGTAGCGGTGATGATCCGAAAAAGTGCGGAAATCGACAAGACGAACTCCCAACATTTCCAGGGTCTGGCGGAAAGCTTCCGGATTGCCGATGCCGCAAAATCCCAGGGCGAGCTGGCCACGCAGGAGTCCGATGGCTTCTTTTCGGCCTGCGGCGTTCAATAATTCGATGGGGCGATGGGTGGTCAGGGCAATCGGTGTGCCCGGGGCGAAATAGGCGATTTGGCGGCAAAGACGCTCGCACTCCCCTCGCGAAACGTGGTCCGATCGCGTCAACAAGACGAAATCCGCTCGCTTGAGGTTCGGCAGTGGCTCACGCAAATAACCGCGGGGAAACAAATGACCGAATCCCCAAGGCTGCGTGGCATCGACCAGCACCACATCCAAATCACGGGCCAACCGGCGATGCTGGAAACCATCATCGAGTATCAATACATCCGAGTTGTATGTCGCAATCGCCTGACGAGCACAAGCCAAACGATCCTTGCCTTGCAGATGAGGTACGCCAGCGAGATTGTTCGCGAGCAGCAAGGCTTCGTCGTTAGCGCCGTTTCGGGCGTTGTAGCCTCGGCTCAGGATGGCGACGCGCAGTCCCTGTCTTTGACAGAAACGAGCTACGTACTCTACGCAAGGCGTCTTCCCTGTTCCGCCAAGAGTCAAATTGCCGATGCTGATCACCGTCGCGCCGACGCGGTGGCTTGCCAACCAGCCGGCGTCATAGAACCGGTTGCGGAGTGACATACCACAGCCATAAGGCGCCGACAGCAGCCAAAGTGCTGAACGCACGGCACGCGCTGTCCATCCCTGGCTTTGCCCGCGAACCAGGGCTCGGTAGTAGCATTCAATAGCTGACAATGGAGTTCACTACGCTGGCTGCCGTTCCGTTAGGATTCGCCGGGCCATCGTTATAGCTTGGAAATCCTTGCAGCGTCAATGCCGATCAACGATCAAGAAGGATCGAACGTTCGATTGTCGGCTCCCCTACGGCTGAAAACTTTTCATCACCTCGGTTGTTCGATTCTCGATCTTGACGACAAAAAGCGGTCGAGCGAGTTGGTTTTTTGCAAAGGCCAACTTGCCTGTCACGCCATCCAGAGAAACGTCGTTCAAGGCATCACGCACTTTCTGCCCGTCAGGTGTATCGGCTTTGCGGAAGGCTTCGAACAGCAGGCGGGCATCGTCGTAGGCCAATGCGGCAAAGACATCGGGAGGCTCCCCGAATCGTTCCTGGTATCGCTTGCTGAACTCTTTTGCCGCCGGCATGTCCAGATTGGGCACGAATGCGGTCGAAACATAGAGAGGCACGGGGAGAGGCGCCGCGGTCCATTCGTCCATTCGTTCGTCTGTCGAGGCGACGAGAATGGGAATGCCAGTACCCTGCAAGAGCTTCGCTAGCCGCGACACATCGCCTTCGTTGCCGTTGAACAATACGGCGTCGGCTTTTTGATTGCGCATTTCGCCGACGATTTCTTTAAGTTGTTCTGATTCTTTGAACGACCATCGGCCAATGATCTTGCCTGGCGGCATGTGGCGGAGAAACGCTTCTATCACAGAAGGGGATTCGCGCTCATCCAAAGCGATTGCCATGTGTTTGGTTTTCAGTTCCTGATCGGCGAAGACCGCCAGCGCTTGACCGCGGCGTTGGGGTACGAGGCCGGTGTAAAAAACGTAGCTGCTGGCTGCGTTTTCCGGTCTGGCTGCCGCAACCACGATCGGAACCTTGTTCGTCGCGGCCAATCCGGACAAACCTTCGATCCTTGCGGTTTCCTTGCCACCGAAAACGGCTCGCACCTGATTGATCGTGATGAGTCGAACCAGGACTGCGCGCGCCGACCGGGCATCGCTGCGAGCGTCGGCGTGGATGACAATGGCACGTCGCCCATTGATCTTTTCTTCCGAAGCATTCAGCTCTTCGACCGCAAGAAGGATTCCCTGCCGCGAGCTTGTGCCACGACCGCGTTCTGGCCCTGAAAGCGGAGCGATGTGGCCCAGCCAGATCGGCTCCGGCTCCTTCTTGCCGAAACAGCCTGTTGCGGGCAGCCAAAATAACAGCACCAAGTGAATCCATCTTCTTCGTGTCGATTTCATGAATCCATCCTTGCACCAGCAAGCAGGCACATTGACAACGCTGGAGCATGCCACAAATCCGGATTGAGGACAAGGTAAAGACGATGGTGCCGAGCCATGAACGACGCCGATCATCGGTCGCTTTCAGCGGGCGATGGAGACTTCGATCAACAACGGCCGCTCGCTTTTCAACGACTCCCGAACGGTGTCGCTCAGATCGTCCGGGTCGTCGACAGTGACGCCGTCGACGCCAAACGCCTTTGCCAATCCGACATAGTCGATGGCCGGTTCGACTAGATTCATGCCAGGACATTTCGGGTCACGTAATGACGGCAAGGATAGAATATCGCCGCAAACTTTCAAAATGCTGTATTGTCTATTATTGGCAATGACGAATGTGACAGGAATGCGATGGTGGGCAGCCGACCACAGGGCTTGGATGCCGTATAGTGCTGCGCCATCTCCGATGATGGCAAGGACCGGTCGCTGTGGCCAGGCTAATTTGACACCGATAGCGCATCCCATTCCCCAGCCGAGCGCCCAACCGCGGTGGGCGAAAAAGCCAAGCGCGTCTGGCAAAGCTCCGGTTCGCTCGAGAAAATTCTGGTGCGTGGTCACGGCTTCTTCAACGACGGCCACATCCTTTGGCAAAACACGCGCCAAGGCATCCATGAATATCAAGGGAGACATTGGCCGAAGATCGCGTTCCTTGTTGACCTGGTCTTTTATCGCCTGTTGTTCGGCCTGACGCAGGTCACGCCATCGGTTTCGACGTGCGTTCGCTTCCTCCTGCCGAGCAGGCGATTGGCCTCGCGTCAAGCGTTCCTCCAGTTCCCGCAAGCCGCATTTCAGGTCGCCCACCAGGCCGATTTCGACAGGGTAATTTTTGCCGATTTCCCAGGGGTTGCAGTCGAGGTGAATCATCTGGACATGGTCAGGAATGGGACAAGCAGGTTCAGCGTGGATATATAAGCGCATTACATTCATACCGACGATCAGCAACACGTCGAACGGCGCCAAAACATCGCGGATCTTCGGGGACCAGAGCGGCAAGACGGAGCGATAGAGCGGATGATCGGTGGGGAAGGGAAGTCTGCCATGGGAGGTATTCCCCTCGGCAAAAACAGCCGCGCCGAGGCGATCTGCCACGGCCACGAGTTCTGCAATTGCTTCGGACTCGGCGACTCTGCTGCCGGCGAGGATCGCCGGGTTCTTGGCGTCAAGGAGCATGCGAGCTGCCGCCTCGATCGCTTCGGTCGAAGGTCGCGTTCTGCAATCGGGAACGTGTGGCGGCTCCCGATCCACCTGCGTGACTGCTTCCAGTTGCACATCGATTGGCAAGGACAGAAAAACCGGACCGGTGGGTGGCGTCAGGGCGGTTTGGACTGCTCGGCGGACGGCGATGGCCATGTCGTCTGCCCGTTGGACTTCATAGGCCCACTTTGTCCACGGCCGCGCGACACGCACCAGGTCGCCATCCAAGACAGGTTCCGTGATGCGCAGCCGACGGTCCTGCTGCCCGGCGGTAATCAACAGCGGCGTTCCCGCGATAAACGCATTGTAGATCATTCCCATCGCGTTTCCGAGACCGCATGAAATGTGCACGTTAGTCACGCCGAGCGAACGGCTGGCCTGGGCGAAACCATCAGCCATCGCGATCACCGGAATCTCATGAACGCCGAAAAGGTAACGAAAGCGGTCGTCGCCAGTGAGCGCGGCATTGAGGGGCAATTCGGTCGTGCCGGGGTTGCCAAACAAATGACGAATCCCTGCCGCTGCCAACATGTCAAGGAAAACCGCGATCCCGTTCATAGTCGACTCCGCTCCAGATTGGTTGGCTGCAGCGATCTATTCGATATCCCTGACACTGCGCAGGATTTCCCGCTTCCATTCCGCCTGGTAAATGGGCCACCCCTGCACCGTCCAGCCATCCTGAGATACCATTTGGTTCTGCTTCGTCATGTGGACTTGTCTTTGGCATTCCAGTTCGGCCGGCTCGAGCCGTCGGCTGCGAACGGGCCAGGCATTGCTTCGCCGCCGCCAAACCCTGTCATTGTCGATGATGGAAACAACGCACGGTTCTGGACAATCGAGCCACCGCCAGGCAATGACCTCGTGGCTGGCGGTGCGGTAGCGGCGTTTCAAAGCGAACAAGTCGAAGCGAAGCTCTCGTGAATCGGCCAGAAACCAGCGCGTCGGCAAAAGCAAATGGTCGGCAAACAGATTCGCCAGCGATTCGCCCATCATGACGGGGGTTTGTTCAGGCTCGATGTGGCATCGGCGGAGCAGGTCCCCCTTGAGGAATTCGCCGATTTCGTGGGCAACCGTCCATTGATGCCGTTCTTCGCTCGGTTCGGGGCGAAGGAAAATGTGCTGTTTGCCGCCGGCCCGATGAGCTCGTCCGCGCTGTGGCTGCCGCGAATCCAGACAGACGACGATGCCCAAGCAGTCCTGAGCGATGCGGATCGCATCGACAGGCGGTTCGCTCACGCCAGCCGAAGCGAGCAATTCGTCGACCGCCCGATCGACTTCCTGGATCACTTCCTCGCGGGATAAAGATACGTCCATGGTTTTGCCGCGATGATCTTTGATGCGTACGCGAAAACAAGACAAAAAAACCCGTTTTCCGAAGGGCCAGAAAACGGGGTCTTTTGCGTCCATCCCAAAAGGGATGCCGATTAGCGGAAGTCATTATGGCAGTTAAGGCAGACATTGTTGAGTGCCCGAGCTGCCTTCTGGATGCTCGCCGGGGTGGCGTCCTTAGCGGTGCAAGCTTTGGCGAATTCGATCGCCTTGGCTTCCATCTCTTTGCAGTATTTCGTCCAAGTTTCAATTTCTTTCTTTTTGTTCAGGCCATGTTTGTTATAGATGACCTTGGTAATGGCGGCAGTGTCGTAAGCCATTTGTGCCCATGCCTTGGCGTTCTCCTTCAAGGCGGTCGATGAAGGCGGCTTGCGGTCCAGTGCGATGATAGCCTGTTCGATTCCGTCCGGTTTCACTGAGTCGGGTTTGTCGCCGACACCAAGCCCACCCTTGGAGCGCAGCTTGAAAAGCACCATGATCAGATCGATCTCGGCGGCTTCCATTTTTGCGATTTTTTCCGCCATTTTGGCCAGGCTTTTGTTCTTGGGGTCTTTCGCGATCGCCGCGGCAAGTTCGCGAATCGGCTTTTTCAACTTGTCCGACTCTTCATCAGCTTTCGCAGTGAAGACGTACACCGCCGTCGCCGCTGCGCAGAATAAGCCAACCAACCAAAATCGCGTAAACTTCATACAAACCCTCCTTCGCAACTAGTTGAGCATTACAGGGTGTGAGGAACCGGCAGGCTGTCTCGCACACACTGCTTTACCATCATAAGAGACAAGCGACGCAATGCAAGGGGTTGGCAGGCGATTCGCCTGGATTCGAAAAAAACGGCCGCGGAATGATCCGTTTCTTTTACTTTGCCCTTCGCCGATTCACAAGCTATGCTTTGGCAGGTTCTCTCCCCCTGGAATCTAGTGATTGTATCGTTGGGGCAATTTGGAACCAGCAGCAGGAATATGAGCACCCAAGTGCAAAGCGAAGGGAAAGCCCGTCCGCAAGGCAACATGATCGACGCCGTCATCTCCGGCGTGGGCGTTGAACAGGCCAACATCGCCATCGAAGGGTATCCCGATTTACCCGCACCAGCACGCGAGTTTCTCAATCGTCTGCTTCGACTGCAACTTCTTACTCCGTTTGAAGTCCGGCAATTTCTGGAAAAATCCCCCGATCTTTCCAAGTTCGACAACGAACAACGCCTGGGTCGGATGCTCGTACAGAGCAAATTGCTCACCACGTACCAACTCGATCGCGTTGAAGCGGGCAAGACACACGGGCTTGTTCTGGGTAATTACCGAGTCCTGGAGCGGCTTGGGGCAGGCAGCATGGCGGTCGTCTTTCTTGCCGAGCATTTCCTGATGAAACGACGAGCCGCCGTCAAGGTCCTTCCCGTCGACGAAGATTGCGAACCTGCCTTGCTCGAACGTTTTTATGGTGAAATCGATGTCCTCGCCAACCTGCACCATCCGCACATCGTGATGGCCTATGATGCTGGCGAGCTTCCGCCCGCAGGTCCAGGAAAACCAGCTCTGATCTACCTCGTCATGGAACTGGTCGATGGCGGCGACCTCGAGCAATATCTGGTGGAACATTGTCGAGTCTCGATCGAACAAGCCTGCGACTGGATTCGTCAAGCCGCCTGCGGCTTGCAGGAAGCACACGACCACCACCTGATCCACCGCGACATCAAACCGTCCAACCTGTTGCTTACCCGACAAGGAGATGTCAAGGTCGTCGATTTCGGTTTAGCCAGACAGTTTTGCAGCAGCCTTACCAATCCAGGCGTTCTCTTGGGCAGCGTCGAGTTCATGGCCCCCGAACAAAGCCGCGATCCAACGACCGTCAGTGCCGCCGCAGACATTTATGGACTGGGGGCGTCGCTGTTTTGGCTTTTGACCGGAGAGCTTCCCTACCCGCCAAAGAAGACGCTCGCTGCTGCACTGAAAGCACTGCAAACCGAACCGCCTCGCCGCGTTCGCTCTCTCAGACCGGAAGTTCCTCCCGAACTGGACAACCTCATCGACCAAATGTTGCAACGCAACCCCAGCGACCGTCCCTCGTCTCCCCTGGCTGTAATGCGGGCGTTGACGCCTTTCGTCTCACGATCGTCCGCGTCGCTAATCGCTGATCTTTCCGCAGAAGATATTCCGTTGACGCCGCGCGTCCGGCGAACCCTTCTCGTGATGTCCGACGAACAGCTATTTCAAAGCTGTGCCGAAATCCTGGAGTCTCTGGGGTGCCGGTGCGAACGGACGACGACGATGTCACAAACGCTCGAAGCGATCAAAACGTATCCCTACGAACTGGTGCTGATCGACCTCGACGCTTTAAGAGGGGAAGACCCTCTGGCGATTTGCCAGCAACTCCGCAAGCCGCCGATCTCTGCCAGTTTGCGCATTTTAGCGCTTTCGAAGGACGCCAGTATTGATGCCACGGCAAGGGCGCTCAGCAGCGGAATCGATGACCTGATCGGTATCCCGTTTGAGAGAAAACAGTTGAGCGCCCGCGTGCAGCAAGCTTTGCGCATCAAAGACGCTCTGGATCGTTACGAGCAACTGAACCGTCATTTGCGTCTGGCCAACCGTCAACTGGAAAGCAGCCTCGAAGCCCGGGCTGACGACGTTCGCCAGGCTCAAGATGCCATTCTCTTTGCCATGGCGAAGATGGCGGAATCGCGCGACGGCGAAACCGCCGCTCATCTCCGCCGACTGCAGCTCTTCTCGGTTTGCCTCGCCCAACACGTCGCCGATGATCCGGAATGGGCCGGCACGATCAATGCCGACTTTCTCGAACAACTCGAACGGTGCGTACCTCTGCACGACATTGGCAAGATCGGTCTGCCCGACCATATCCTCTGCAAACCGGGGCGCCTCGACCCCCATGAGCGTACTCTGGTCGAAACGCATACCATTATTGGTTCGAATATTCTCGAATCGCTTGCGGAAGCGCATGGCGACTCCTTGCCGTTTCTCGGTATGGCTCGCGTCATCGTTCGACATCACCACGAACGTTATGATGGCCGAGGGTATCCCGATCGGCTCGCCGGTGAGAACATTCCGCGTGCTTCGCGGATCGTTGCCGTCGCTGACGTCTACGATGCCTTGCGCCGCAAACGCTTTCACAAACCGCCGCTGCCCCATGCCGAAGCAGCCCGATTCATTCTCGAAGCGCAAGGCCAATTCGATCCCGTCCTGGTGCGTGCTTTCGCCGTCTGCCAGGGCGAATTCGAACGCATCTTCCAGGAAATCGAAGATTAAGCGACGTCGATACTTATTTTCTTCGTTGCCCGCTAATTCGTCCGTCGATCGTGCTCCCCACGGCCAAATGCTGCCGGAAGCCCCCGTTTGTTGACGGTTTCCGATGCTTCATCGGTAGCAGGTTTGGCCAAATGCCATCGTCAAGATACGCTGCTGCACTTTCTGCTGCGCTCAAGGGCGTCTTGGTGCGCGCGGATACGCCACGAGCATCGTTGAAGAAATCCTTTCCTATCTTGCGTATCTTATTTCCACCGTCAACTAACGGCGTTTCCAGCGAGCGTCGTAGCGTCAGCGCGGCGAGCGGACCGTCAACTGACGGTGAACGTGAAGAGGGTTTACCGTCAACTAACGGTGGATCGGAACAGCCCGGTCCTCTCGCTTCCACATTCCCCTGATTCAGGCAGAGGCGTGAGCATGCAGACGCCGTCAACAAACGGTCGGTTCATGCAATGATTTCGTGGATCACGTGACCATGCACGTCGGTGAGGCGAAAGTCACGGCCGGCGTAACGGTAGGTTAGTTTTTCATGGTCGAAACCGAGGAGGTGGAGGATGGTGGCGTGGAGGTCGTGGACATGGACTTTGTTTTCGACGGCAGCGAAGCCGAACTCGTCGGTCGCTCCATAGACGGTGCCGCCTTTGATGCCTCCGCCGGCGAGCCACATGCTGAATCCGTAGTGATTGTGGTCACGTCCTGAGAGCTTGGGTAATTCGGCGACTGGCGTTCGGCCGAATTCGCCTCCCCACATGACGAGCGTGGTGTCGAGCATGCCTCTTTGTTTGAGGTCTTTGAGGAAGGCAGCGATGGGCTGGTCCCAGTCGTTGCCGAGTTTGCGGTGGTTTTTTTCGATGTTTTCGTGATTGTCCCATGGCTGCCCGGCACCGGACCAGATTTGCAAAAAGCGGACGCCGCGTTCCAGCAGTCGGCGAGCGATCAGCAATTGCCGACCGTGCACGCCGGACCCGTACATTACGCGGATGGATTTTGGCTCGCGCGAGATATCGAACGCATCCGTCGCTTCGGTTTGCATGCGGTAGGCTAATTCGAACGACTGGATGCGTGCTTCGAGTTGAGGATCACCAGCCCGGCTTTGCCTGTGGAGTTCGTTCAACTGGCGAAGCAAATCGAGTTGGCGACGTTGTTCGGATAACGTTTGGGCATGGTTTCTGATATTCTGAATCAATTTTTGGATGTCGGTATGTTGGGTATTGATATAGGTACCCTGATAGGCGCCGGGAAGGAAAGCGGAGCGCCAATTCTGGGTGGCGACGATCGGATAACCGCCGGGACACATGGCAATGAAGCCGGGCAAATTCTGGTTTTCCGATCCGAGGCCATAGGTGATCCAGGCTCCCATGCTGGGTCTGGGGAGTCGGCCATCACCGCAATTCATGAGCATGAGAGACGGTTCGTGATTCGGTACTTCGGCATGAAGCGAACGGATGACGCAGATATCGTCGATCAACTCGGCTGTCCTGGCAAACAGTTCGCTCACTTCGATTCCGCTCTGGCCATACCGGCGGAAGGCGAAGGGCGAGCCGAGCGCCCCGGCTGTTTTGCGTTCGGTACGCAAGTTGGGACTGGGAAGCGGCTTGCCGTGATATTTCTTCAAAAGCGGCTTGGGATCGAAGGTGTCGACGTGAGACGGGCCGCCATTCATAAACAAGTGCACGACCTGTCTCGCTTTGGCGGGAAAGTGTGGTTTCTTCGGCGCCAATGGATTAATATCGGCGGCGGCATAGCTATTGTCGTCGACCAGCAAGCCGGCCAGACCGAGCATGCCGAATCCCATGCCACAACGGCGCAACATTTCCCGGCGACTAAAAACGACGTCTGCTGTTCGATTCATTGGCACGTCCATATTGGCCTCTAATTCGTTCAATCATTGGGCAGCAGATACAGCGCAACCTGAGTACAACAGCCTTGGGGACCTCGCAATCGGCTACGAGCAAAATCGCCGAAAAGCTCGTGCCAGCGATGATACAATAGCAGGGGGTGTTCGAGTTTTGCCGCGTCGGCGCCGCGGTGCTGAAAACAGTCGGCTCGTCAGGTATCGGGTCAGATACGAATGTCTCATCACGGTTTTCTTCGGTTGGCAGCAGCGGCGCCTGTTGTTCGCGTGGCGGATTGCCAGTTCAATCTGCGGCATATTTTAGTTTACCTCCAGCGTGCTAGGCAAGAAGCAATTGATGTCATTGTGTTTCCCGAACTATGTTTGACGGGTTACACGTGCGCCGACCTTTTCCAACAAAAGGCGCTTTTGCAGGCGGCACTGGACTCTTTGGAAGAAGTGCGTGAAGCGACCGCCAGTGTGTATGCTGGTGTGGCGGTCGTCGGCTTGCCGATCGTTGCCGATGATCGACTTTTCAATTGTGCCGCCGTCCTGCATCAGGGCCGAATTCTTGGCATCGTTCCGAAGACCGTTTTGCCGAATTACAAAGAGTTTTACGAAGTCCGCTGGTTCTCTTCAGGGACCATGGCACGGAGCAAGTTTTTGTTCCTCAACGGCGTGCCCGTTCGCTTCGGGACCGATCTGCTGTTTGCTGCCACCGACTTCGAGGGATTGACGATCGGTGTGGAAATCTGTGAAGACCTTTGGGCGCCGGTCCCGCCGAGTTCGTTTCAGGCTCTGGCTGGCGCCACGGTTTTGCTCAATCTCTCGGCGAGCAACGAATTGATAGGCAAAGGAGATTATCGGCGGCAATTGATCCTGAACCAGTCGGGCCGTTGTGTGGCGGCTTATGCCTATGCATCGTGCGGCGTGCACGAATCGACGACCGACGTCGTCTATGGGGGGCATTGCCTGGTTTCAGAAAGCCAGATTCCGCTGGCTGAGAACAGGCGATTCGAGCGCGATGGTGCTTTAGTGTATGCCGACGTCGATCTGCAACGACTGCGAAACGATCGCGTCATCCTGTCGTGGTTTGGCGAAGCGCATCAGCCGCGGCGCGAGTTTGAGCGCATCCCGTTCTGTTTGCAAAAGAAGGAAGCAGTTCGTCCTCTGGCTCGTCCGGTACCGGCGCATCCTTTCGTTCCCGACCGTCGTGATCAACTCGATGAACGTTGCCGCGAAATCTTCCATTGCCAGGTTGCGGGGCTGGCAAAACGGCTCGACCACTTGAACAAGCCCGATGTCGTCATCGGGGTTTCGGGCGGCCTCGATTCGACCCTGGCTCTCGTGGTGGCCTGCAAGACCATGGACGCCTTGGGCGTTTCCAGGGAGAAAATCCATGCCTTCACCATGCCGGGATTCGGCACCACAGCGAGAACAAAAGACAATGCCTGGACCTTGATGAAACTCCTCGGTGTGCAAGCCCGCGAAATCGATATTCGCCCGTTGTGCCTGGCTGAAATGCAAGCGTGCGGCTTTCGACCGTTCGGAATCGACGTGCAGAACCTCACCGTTGCAGAATTCACGCGACGACTCGAAGAAATCCACGCCGACGAACGAGACGATTTGACCTTCGAAAACATCCAAGCCAGGATGCGAATGCACATCTTGATGAACCACGGCTTCGTGATCGGCACAGGCGACGTGTCGGAATTAGCGCTGGGTTGGTGCACCTACAACGGTGACCACATGAGCATGTACAATCCCAACGTCAGCATCCCCAAGACGCTGGTCAAATTTCTGGTGAGTTGGGCTGCGGAAAACGAATTCGACGGTGCTGTTCGCAAAACGATGCTCGACGTGGTCGCGACGGAGATTTCACCAGAGCTGCTGCCTGCCGGTGCCGATGGCCAAAGCCGGCAATCAACGGAAAAAGCGATCGGACCTTACGAACTGCATGACTTTTTCCTCTACCATTTTCTTCGTTATGGAGCCAGCCCAGCCAAAATCCTCTTCCTGGCGGAACATGCCAAATTCGAAAGGGATTACTCGCCGGCGGAAATTCGCCGCTGGCTGGCGACTTTTCTCCGCCGCTTTTTTGCCAACCAATTCAAACGTTCCTGTCTGCCTGATGGCCCCAAGGTTGGTACGATAAGCCTGTCGCCTCGCGCCGACTGGCGCATGCCATCGGATGCTGAAGTGCATAGCTGGCTCAAGGAGATCGACTGAACCATGCTGATCGATGCCCGCCACAAGAAATGGATTGTTGCAACGGTGGTTCTGTCAGCAGCTGCATTCGGTTTTTATCACTGGATGGACTGGCGCACTCCGGGACGATTGACCGGCGGCACCACTGTCGGTTTATGGTACGGGATCATCGGTTCGCTCTTGATGATCTATGCCGGCTTGCTTTCCGCCTTGCGAAAAGTTCCGGCCTGGTGGTGGCTCGGGCCCCGGAGTGTTTGGCTTCGCGGCCATATCTGGCTGGGACTGCTAAGCGTCGTTTTCATTCTGCTGCACAGCGGATATCGCTTCGGCGGAACGCTCGAAAAGATTCTTTGGGTCGTTTTCGCGTTGACGATCGCGACTGGCATTTTCGGCCTTCTTTTGCAGCAGTTCCTCCCGCGAATGATTACCAGCCGCGTTCCCTGCGAAGCTCCGTACGAGCAGATTCCCCATCTGTGCAAGGTGATGCGCCGCAAAGCCGAGGAAGCGTTGCGGAACATCTGGAGCACCGAAGCGCAAGGAACGCTCGCCAGTGTCCAGATGTCACAAAACGTCCTGGGCGCCAAGATGCAATTGCAGGAGTTTTGCGAAAAACAGATCTGGCCCTTTCTCAACGAAAAATACCAGCGTTCGTCCCTGTTGGCGAATCCTGTGAAAGCGGAGACGGCGTTTGATCGCTTGCGCGCCTTGCCGGGCTTAAACGAAGTCAAGGAGCACTTGGCGGAGTTGGAACAACTGTGCGAAGAACGCCGCCTTCTTGCCGAGCAAGAACGGCTGCACCACTGGTTACATGGCTGGCTGCTGCTGCATATCCCGCTTTCCTTGGCCCTGTTGTTCTTGGGTCTCGCTCATGCCTTCACGGCACTTTATTACTGACGTCCCTCCGCAACCTGCTGACGGCGCTTGCGAGATTTCTTTTTTCTTTCGGTTTTCCGGTTGACGAATGCCATTCGATTTGCTGGAATACCCACCATGTTGAACAGCATCGCCACCCTTGTCCCGGTCGAATCGATCGCCGTTGCCATTAGCGGCGTTGGCGCTTGCATCGCCATTCGGTAGCCGGGACGGGCAAGCTGGTAAATGAAAAAAGACAGCAGCCCGTTCCAGAAAAAGGGAACGGGCATTTTTATTAGAAAGAAACCAGGTCAGGCAAAACCATGACAAAGGCTGCAACCAGGCTGGTCGATATTGCTGCTGCTGCCGCTCTTGCCGGCATCGCTATTATTGTCGTCCGCATCGGCGGGCCGCCGGGTTGACAACAGCCAATGTCGACACCAAGGCCCGCTTGAGTCAAGCGGGCTTTTTTATTGGGCGGAGCTTTTGGGAAGCAAAATGAACGGCGCACAACGGCTCGTCGAAGCCATCCAACGGGAAGGAATCGACACGATTTTCGGCTATCCGGGCGGAGCGATCATGCCGGTATATGACGCCCTGGTGGGCAGCGGCATTCGCCACATTCTTGTCCGCCACGAACAGGCCGCTGTCCATGCTGCCGAAGGCTTCGCCTTGGCCTCCGGGAAGACGGGCGTTTGCCTGGCCACCTCCGGCCCCGGTGCGACGAATCTGGTTACAGGTCTGGCCGACGCCAGTATGGATTCCGTTCCCGTGGTCGCCATAACGGGTCAGGTGCCTTCGTCTTTTCTGGGTACAGATGCTTTTCAAGAAGTGGATGCGTTTGGCATCTTGATGCCGGTCGTCAAGCACAGCTTCAAGGTGCTTGAACCCGCGAAGCTGGCGCAGTCGATCTGGTTGTCGTTTCGGCTGGCGCAGTCGGGAAGAAAAGGACCGGTTCACCTGGACTTGCCCAAAGACATCGCCAATGCCGAATGCCCTGGCCTCGAAGAGCCGCTCCCCAAGTTCGAGGAAAAGCGGCGAGTGGATTATGGCGGGATAGAAAGAGCGGCTCGATTGTTGCGGGAGGCGAGAAAGCCGTTGATTTACGCCGGCGGCGGCATCCACCAGTCAGGGGCCGCGCCTGTGTTTCGCGAACTTGTCAGCCGAAGCCGCATCCCCACCGTTTGCACGCTGAAAGGATTGGGGGCCTTGCCGGCGAAGCACCCTCTGTTTTTGGGCATGATGGGCATGCACGGGACGCGGCGTGCCAACCTGGCTTTAAGACAATGCGATTTGTTGTTTGCAGTCGGTGCTCGTTTCGATGATCGCGCCACGGGAAAACTACAGGAGTTCTGCCCGAATGCGAAAGTCATTCATTTCGACATTGACCCTGCCGAAGTGGGCAAATTGAGACGGCCCGACGTCTCCGTCGTCGGTTGCTTGTCGAAAACGCTCCCTGCGTTGCTTGACGTTTTGTCGCCAGGCGAATACTGGCCGGCTTTGCCTGCTGACCCGATTGCACCATGGCGGTTCGCTTCTCCCTGCCCGCGCGACATCCTCCAGGCGGTCCGCGCCGATATCGTGACGACCGATGTCGGGCAGCACCAGATGTGGTCGGCCCAGTTTTTGCCGTTCGATGATTCGATGCGGTTTTTGACCTCGGGTGGTTTGGGCACGATGGGTTTTGGCCTTCCTGCCGCGATTGGAGCCCAGTTGGCTCGCCCCCGAAGCACGTGTCGTTTGCATCAGCGGCGATGGCAGTTTCATGATGAATGTGCAGGAATTAGCCACGGTACGCCGTTACCAATTGCCCATAAAGATGTTCGTCTTCGACAATCGCTGCCTGGGTCTGGTTCGCCAGTGGCAAGAGTTGTTTTTCGACAATCGCGAATCCGAGATCGACCTTGGGGATAATCCCGATTTTGTGGAACTGGCGCGTGTATTCGGCATTGCCGGTCGGCGACTCAACAAAGCGGAAGAAGTGCCCGAAGCGGTGAGGGAAGCGCTTGAGTGGGACGGACCTTATTTATTGCATTGCGAAATCGATCGTCGAGCCAACGTTTGGCCTTTGGTGCCACCGAACAAACCGAACCATGAAATGATTCTGGAGAAGGAATGATGCAACGGCTACAGCTAGTGTTGAAGAAGGAAACGGGAGCGATGCAGCGTGTGTTGATGACAGCATCGCGCCGCGCCTTTGAACCGGTGGGCGTGATTGCTCGCCGACGTGGGGGCAAGTTTGTCATGATTCTCGACGTCGAAGGGAAGCGGCCGGTGCGCGTGCTTGCCCGCTTCCTGGCGAAACTTTTCGATGTCGAACAAGTCAAAATCGTCGGGCGAAAACGTGCAGGTCACAGGGCAGCGGAATCGCCTGTTGCCGGGAACGAAAGCTCGCCGCTTGCCTGCCGGCAAAGTTGATACCATCCGTTCAAACGCAAGACCTCGGCGACTCGCTGGTTGGCGTTTGCCTTTTCACGCTGCATCCGCGCTGCGTCTTGCGTCGATAGCAGAACGAGAGATTCTGCAACGCTCGGCTTTCGAAAAACGGTTTGCCATGCACGCCATGATAGTCATCGCGGCCCTGGCCGCCAGCGACCCGGTTGGCCTTGGAAATGGACAGGCACTGCCACAACCTCGACATCAGCGGGAAATGGTCGGGAAAGTGGGAAAGTCGCAAGAGCGGCCATCGCGGTCCGCTGCACGCCACCCTGCGAAGGGTCGACGATTGTCATTACCGAGCACGTTTTCACGGCCGGTTCTGGAAAGTGTTCCCGTTCTTTTACACCGCGAAACTGACGATCGTTTCGGAAACACCCGACTGCGTCGTGCTTGCTGGCGAATCGAGGCTCTTGTTCTTCGGCACCTTCCGCTATCACGCACAGGTCACGGCGTGTGATTTCTGCGCTACGTACGAATCGCGACGCGACCACGGCGAATTCGTGATGCGGCGCCGCTGATTGTTTGTGCGATCTCGTTCGCTATAGCTGGGGTCAACTGGCACTTTGGCTCGGCGCTTTGACTTGCGTCACGCCGATCATGCTGTCGCGGGTCACGAGTCGGGCGAGTTCTTCCTCGTTCATGCCTTCGGTCCCTTCCGGTCGCATCGGCAGAACAAGATAGCGCATATCCGCGGAGCTGTCGTGAACACGGACTTCGACATCGTCGGGGAGAATCGTGCCGAATTCCGCCAGCACAGAGCGCGGCTCGCGGACCGTGCGCGAGCGGTACTCCCGGCTTTTGTACCAGTCAGGAGGAAGTCCGAGCAATGCTCGCGGATAACAAGAGCACAAGGTGCACACCACCACGTTGTGCACCTTGGGCGTATTCTCGACGACAAGCAAAGGCGTACCTTCCATGTCGATGCCTAATTCCGCGACCGCCGCCGTTCCGTCCGCGAGCAAACGCCGCTTGTAATCCGGATCCAGCCATGCCCGGGCAACGACTTTGCCCTCCTTGCAGCGGCGAAATCGCATCGTATTTCTCGATCGTTTGCCGCATGTCGTCCGCTGTAATGATCCCTTTTTCAATCAGTAACGAACGAATCGCCATTTCCAGACGTTCGTAGTAAGTGGCGGGATGGTCGGAGTCCGGCTGCGGCGGATGACGGTGACGATGTCCGGTCGTTTCGCTCATGGCAACACCATCTGATAAAGTTGAGGGACATCGTACCCGGTCGAGGCTGCCGGTTCCAACAAAACTCTCGAATGGCTATAGTAAACCGTGCCCTTTGACAGTCGTCGGTACGGGCGGCAAAGGCGGAGTACGGTCTAGCAGGCAGGGAGGCAGCGG
The DNA here is from genome assembly GCA_026004675.1 of Gemmatales bacterium. GTDB lineage: Bacteria > Planctomycetota > Planctomycetia > Gemmatales > Gemmataceae > BPJP01. Next base: position 165,179 of record BPJP01000005.1, on the reverse strand, counting down.
GGGGGATCATGGCTGGCGACAAATCAGATGCATTGATCGAATTCGAAAAAGTTTGCATGCGTTTCGCCGGCCAACAGGTCTTGCGGGATATCACCTTTACAGTACCCCAGGGGCAAACGCTCGTCGTCTTGGGAGAGAGCGGCTGCGGCAAAACGGTTCTTCTGAAGCTGATCATCGGACTGCTGCGTCCAACGTCTGGATGTGTTCGATTCGACGGCCGAATCTTGACGAACCTCAGCGATTTCGAGCTGGCCCGACAGCGCCTCCGTTTCGGCTATGTGTTTCAAGGTGCTGCTTTGTTCGATAGTCTTTCCGTATTCGACAACGTCGCCTTTGGCCTGCGTGAATTGCGCCGCTTCAGCGAGCATGAGATTCGGGAGAATGTACGCCAGCGGCTTCAGGAAGTCGGGCTGCCTCCGGGCGTGGAGGCCAAAAAGCCAGCTGAATTGTCGGGCGGAATGAAAAAGCGGGTTGCTCTGGCTCGCGCCCTGGCCATCAACCCGGAAGTCATGCTTTACGACGAACCCACCACCGGTCTCGATCCGATCATGAGTGATGTGATCAATGAGTTGATCCTGCAAACGAGAAAACGGCATCCGGTGACCAGTGTCGTGGTGACGCATGATATGCACACGGCCAGGAAAGTGGCCGACCGGATCATCATGCTTTATCCGCTGTCGCGCCTCAAGCCGGAGGAAAGCCAGATTCTATTTGACGGGACGCCTGACGAGCTGCAGCAGTGTCCCGATCCTCGCGTGCATCAGTTTATCGAAGGCAAAGCGGGCGAACGTCTTCGCGAATTGGGAACCCAGAACTCGAAAGCAGAAACTAGCTAGTGCGTCGACATGGATGATCGTCAACTTCGCATTCGCATCGGTCTTTTCGTGCTGTTCATGCTCGTCTTGTTAGGCGTGCTGGTGACGCTGTTTGGCAGCTTTCCGGACGTTTTTGCCCGACAAAACAAGTACGTCGTCGTTTTTGAAGACGCCTCGGGTGTCGGCGAAGGGACACCCGTGCGCCGCTCCGGCGTCCGCGTCGGCGAAGTTTCCCATTTGCGACTCGACAACGAGTCAGGCGAAGTTCGCGTCGAAGTTCTGGTGGATCAAGAGATCGTCTTGCGGCAAAACGACCGGGCAGTGCTGCTTGCTGGCATCCTTGGGGGGGATGTCACGATCGATTTCATTCCGGCACGCGACCAGCCACCAGGTTCGATCGCCGAGCCTGGCTATGAATTCAAGGGGACGAGGCCGTCCGGATTACAGGCGCTGTTGGAACAGTCGAATGCCGTTCTCCCGTCCGCCGATGCCGCTTTGAATGATATCCGGCGAACGTTGAAACGCTTCGATGAATTATCCCCTCTGCTGGAAGAAACGATGCGCGAATATCGCGACTTGGGCAAAACCGTTCGTGAGACCGTACCGGATTTGCGCCGCACCAACGACGAGATTCGCGTGGCGACCATGAACTGGGGCCGCCTGGGGGAACGCCTTGACGTTTTGGTTCGCACCAACGAAGAGAAAATCGCCAAGACACTGGAGAACATCAACGAAACCGTGACGCGGATTGCCGACACCTTTACCGAGGAAAACCGCCGGAACCTCAGCGAAACATTGAAAAATGTGCGGGCAGGCACGCAAAATCTCGAATCGATTTCCCGAAACACCGATGAATTGGTGAAAGAATCGCGAAAAAACGATCGAGAGAGTGTCCAAATCGATCGAGCAGGCGGATGAGGTGTTGCTGAATTTGAAGACAGCGACCAGGCCGATGGCCGAACGGAGCGAAGCCGTCATGCGCAACCTGCAAGACAGCACGGCCCAGCTCAACCGCCTGGCTTACGAAGCAAGGCAGTTTCTTCAATACTTGAGTCGGTCGAACGGCACACTGAATGCCTTGATCAGCGATGCGACGCTATATAACCATCTCACGGATGCCGCCTGCATTATCAGGCGAACGCTCCCTCGCGTGGACCGGATACTAAGCGACCTGGAGGTATTTGCCGACAAGATCGCCCGCCATCCCGAAGCCATCGGCATCGGCGGCGTCGTTCGTCCAGGTAGTGGGCTGAAGTAAAACTTGCGTCCCGCTGAATCCGCTGGCCATTTCCTACCCAAATTCCCGCCGGTTCATAACATACTTTGCAAACGAGTTTGTCGTTGGAATGGCATGGTGTGTGATGCCGTTGGAGCATTTTCTTCTGTTATTGCTATTGGCATTGCCGACGATCGCAGCGGTCGTGGTCGCCTTGCTGGGGCCTAACCGTGGCGCATTGATTCGCTGGTTCAGTCTGGCTGCATCCCTTGCGACCCTGGCCATTGCTCTTTTTTTCGCCATCCGCGTCGTGCAAACCGAACGGCAATACGACGAACAAGGCATCCGCACAGCAGCCAACGCCCCAACCTTTCAACCCCTGTTTGTTCCCGGCTCGCCGGGCATTCGCGCCGGCACCGACCAGCCAGATCCGTTCGGCACCTCCTGGAATCTGGTCGAATTGGGACCAGGCGCCATCCAGTTCTACATCGGTCTGGACGGTCTGAACATCTGGCTTGTCGTATTGACAGCAGTGCTCATGCTCCCCTCAGTATTGGTTTCTTGGACACATATCAGCGAGCGTGTCCATGAGTTCTATGCCTGGCTGCTGGCACTGCAGACGACGATGATGGGCATCTTTCTCGCCTTCGACATCATTCTGTTTTATGTGTTTTTTGAGTTGTCATTGGTACCTTTGTTTTTCCTGATCGGCATTTGGGGAGGTCCACAGCGCCGTTACGCCGCCCGCAAATTTTTCATTTATACCTTCCTCGGCAGCATGATCACGCTGCTGGGCATCATTGGACTGGTCCTCCAGTGCTATTATCACAGCGGCCAGGCCGGCGAGCCGGGAATCTTGACTTTTTCCATTCCACGCCTGGTCGAACTTGTGCATACCCGATTGATTACTTCTCCTGCCGCGAAAGAAATCCAATTCTGGGTATTCATGGCGTTGATGGTTGGATTTGCGGTGAAGGTGCCTTTGGTGCCGTTTCACACCTGGTTGCCCTTGGCTCATGTCGAAGCGCCGACAGCGGGTAGTGTCGATCTGGCCGGCGTGTTATTGAAAGTTGGTGCTTACGGTTTTCTACGCCTTTGTATTCCGCTCGCGCCGGATGTCAGCCTGGCCCTGGGCTTGCCGCTGGTGACGACCTTGGCCGCCATCGGCATCGTTTACGGTGCGTTGTGTGCCTATAGTCAGGACGATGTGAAAAAACTCATCGCCTACAGCAGTGTCAGCCACCTGGGCATGTGCATGCTGGGTTTGTTTACGCTGAACGTAGTGGGGATCAGCGGCGGCATCATGTACATGATCAACCACGGGCTGTCGACGGCTGCTCTATTCCTCCTCATCGGCATGATCTACGAACGCTATCATACCCGCAATCTGAGCGACTACAGCGGTATGGCCGCGAAAATGCCCGTGTTTGCTTCCTTCCTGGTTTTCATTTCGATGGCCAGCGCGGGGTTGCCCGGCCTGAACGGTTTTGTCGGCGAGTTGCTCGTCCTGGCCGGAATTTTCCAGCATCGGTTCGCCACCAATGGTAGTTTCCTGCTGCCGATCGTTGCTGCCAGCGGCATTCTCCTGGGTGCCTGGTACTTGTTGACGATGCTGCGCCGGCTTTTGTTCGGCCCGATCAAGGAACCCGATTTGGAAGTAGGCGGTCACGGTTTGACCGGCGACATGAATTTTCGCGAAATTTCCTTGATCGCGCCGATTGCCGCTCTTTGTCTGCTTTTGGGCGTCTACCCGCAACCTGTTTTACGGACCATGGAACCAGACGTTCTGACCGTGGCCAACATTGCCGAACGCGCTCGCGATCGGGCAGGCGTGCAACGCGAAGAACAGCCGGTCTCGCAACTTGACACGACTTTTTTAGGGAAGCAGAAAGAGTAGGAACAAAGCGACGGCTGCTCTTGCACCAAATTGCCGATTGGACTAAGAACAACGCGCGGCCATCAAGACACGGAAGGCAAGGGTCCAATGGCGCTAACGACGACCACAAAAAGCGAAGCGACTGCACTGGATCTAGGGCGAGCACGCGATCTTCTGCGCGGGCGGCTTGCCGACAGGACACATAACGTCGCCGATGAAGCCCCGACACCTTTTCTCGGCACCTGGCAACAAGAGTTGGCGACCGCACTGTTGACTGGAGGAATCGGCTATCTGGCCGCCTGTTATGCCTTTTCACGCTGGCTTACACGGCCCCGCTTGCGCAGTCCACGAAAACGACCCGATTCCCTACGCCTTCCTTGGAAAGCTTTGCAAATCAAAACCGACGATGGCGTCCCGCTTGCAGGCTGGATCGTCGAGCCAAAAACGCCGCGCGGTACCGTGGCTTTGTTCCATGGCATGGCCAAGAACCGCGAACACATGCTCGGCAGAATCGGCATGTTCACCGCCGCTGGCTATCGCTGTGTCGCCTTCGACCATCGCGCCCACGGTGAAAGCGGCGGCAACGTCAACAGTTTCGGCTTTTTCGAAGCACGCGACGTCCGTGCTGTGCTGGGATACATTCGCCGGTTCTGGCCCGATCAACCCGTCTCGGCCCTGGGCGTCTCGATGGGCGCCGCCGCTCTCTGCTATGCAGCCGATGCTGTCCGTTCCTGTCAGGCAGTTATTCTTGAAAGCTGTTACTACGACATCGCCCGCACCTTCAACCACCGCCTCGGCAGAGAATACCCGGCATGGCTAAAGCGTTTTATCCGTGGCATCATTTGGATTTCCGAGCGGCGCCCTCGATGTTCGCCGCCACCAGCTCGTTCCCGCAAATTATGTCGCCAGACTCGCACCCGCCTCCGTGCTGTTCTTGACTGGCAGTGAAGACGCCTACGCCACTCCCGACGAAACGAAAATGCTTCAGCAAAAATGCCAGTCACCTAGCGCTTGCCACATCATCGACGGCGTGGCCCACCGCGACCTCTTCGATCATGGAGGTCAGACCTACAGGGATCACGTTCTTCGCTTCCTTTACCGAACTTGCCGTTAGACTTCGCCGACGGCAGGACCTGTCGGATGCTACAGTAGTCGCGCCTAACGGGAGAAATGTCGGGAATTCAAATACCACTCGAGGTCGGCGCCTGACGGCGGGACGAGCGCGTCACGAATGCGATTGCTGACTTTTTCAGCTTCCGCAACCGTCGGCAATGCTAACGGGCGGTAGGGCTGGCCGGCAATGCGCGGACAGACGACAAATACGAAATGGCCAAGACTCATTCGCAACTGGTATCCGTCGCCATCGGCAATTGGGACGATCCGCACGTCCTGCAGATGTTCTGTTAGCGCCTGAACCATTTCGTCTGCGATCGCGGACGCACGACCCTGAGGAATTTCCCAAAAAAAAGTGCCGTGACTGTTGTCCTGGTTGACGGGCAGCAAATCGTACTCCAACGCCCGCGGACGGAGCAAGACGATGGTCCGTTGCCCTGGTGGAATGAGGATACCCAAGGCTCGCTCACTGGCCTTGCTACCCTCGACTTGTCGAATTGGTGTCATCTGCGACATCTTGTTAGCCGCTCTTGTTCCAGTGAGGCTGGAAGGATTCGCCTTTTTTACGGTGTTCCTGCAACGTATTCGTCAAAGGGAGTAACGCCAGACAATATTCCCGATAAGCGCTGGCCAAATCGCCTTGTTGCAGGTAACTTTCCGCCTGCTGTCTGTGTTCGGCAAACGTGTGCCAATCTGTTTCCCACTTTTCCTGGCGAATGAATCTCTCGACCACATCTTCAATATACAAGAGTTCGTCGAGCAATTCGCGATCGACCTTGCAAATCGTCTTGTTATAGCCTTTCAGTCTGGTCTTCCGAGGCTTTGGTGGCGGCTTTTTCTTTTCCAACATCAGGTTGATCACCAGACCGGCGATTCCGCCGAGAATGCAAATCAAGGCTAATATGAAACACGCGATGCCGCCATTGGCCTTATTGGCTGTCAAAAACACAGCGGTCCCTGCAAACACGAACCCAAGCAACAACGATAGCAACGGCCAGGGGAAGCGCTGATACCATGGTTGCGGCGGTGTCAAGTCATCGAGATCCGCGGCCGCATCGCATTTCACCTTGACCACAATGACGGTGATATTGTCGGGGCCGCCGCGAAGATTCGCCAGGTCGACGAGAAATCGACAGGCTTCTTTCGGGGGCAACGAACTGGCAACAGCGCCGATTTCGTGATCCGCCACTGGCCCGCTCAACCCATCGCTGCACAAGACGTAAACGTCGCCAGCGCGGATGGGGTGTGGACCGCTGATATCGGGTTCTACTTTCGAATCGGGACCGAGCGAACGAACGATGACATTGGAAGGCACTCCCTGCATGACGTCCGGACTGATTCCCTGGCGGCGAGCCAGTTCCCACACCAGGCTGTGGTCATAACTGAGCTGCTCGATGAAGCCGTCGCGAATACGGTAGACCCGACTATCACCGACGTGGCCAACCCAAGCGCCTTCCGGGCGCAGGATCAGCGCGGAACTGGTGGTTCCCATTCCTTTGAAGTCGCGGTTTTGCAATCCGCGGTCATGGATACTGGCATTGGCTTCCAGAAACGCTCGCTCAATTGCAGAATAGGTGCCTTCGGATGAATATTTTTGATAGGTCAAGGGGATGATGTTGGCGGCTAGCTCGCTTGCCAATTCGCCGACGGCATGCGCACCCATGCCATCCGCCACCAGAAAAACGTGCCCGTGTGCTTGCCACTGCTCCTGCGTCGCAGCCGGCATGACGGCAAGGTTGTCCTGGTTGTGGCCTCGCTTCACCCCGACGTCTGTCAGGCTGGCGTGCTCGATTTGTTCCTTGTCGACCACGTTTTTGTTTCCCCAACCCTTCTCAGTTTACCGCTCGGTGTTCCTCGATGCCCGAAAAAAATGCCACTCTTTTCACCGGCGGGTTTCGGTGACCGCAGCTCGTCGTTTTCTTCCTTGCCGTGATCTGCGTCGAACGACGATCTCCCGGACGCCTGGAGCAAAACACACACCAGATGATGGGCGCCTTCTCTTTTGCTTTGGCACAGAACGAAGCGATTGTCAAGCTGTCCACGTGACGATAGGACCAAAACGCAGGCAGAGAGGACAGCCATTCGCCCTTAAATCGCAATGCGGCGCCTGTGCGATTTTCCGTAAGCAAAACTCTCTATACATGAGTGTGGCGGTTGTGCCCGCCTGATGAATACAATGCCTGCACGCCGGTCTGTGGACGTCACAGCAACTCGCCCGCGGAGGCACATCATGAGCGATTCACCCGCCGACTTCAAATCGCAGCAATACGAGTTTACCGCCGAGCAGAACCAGACGATCAACAACCTGGCGGCGGCCATGGAAGTGGTGGCCACCTTGATGAAGGTCGCCGGGCTTGTCTTCTTGGTCTTTTTCGGCTTGCTCCTCGTGCAGGCCTTTGAAACGCAAACCAACTACGGGCCGGTCGTCGGCCTGGCGGCGGCCATGCTGATCTGCCTGTCGATGGGATTCTGGACGTCGGGTGCCGCCCGGTCGTTTCGCCGAATTGTCGAGTCGGACAACCGCGACATCTGGCACTTGATGAACGCGCTCGGCAAGCTGGAAAAAATGTATTCGCTGTTGCGAACGATGATCATGGGAAGCCTGGTGGTGCTGGTGCTCGGCCTGGCCCTTTACGCATTCAACCGTTTGCAAGGATGAAGCCGTCTGGCCAGGGAGCGTCAAGATTCAATTCGTTCTATTGGGTTCGACGAGATGGTTTTCCTTCACCATGCCCGCCTCGCCTGGTTGCCGCTTGCCAAGGCGGCATTGGTTCTCACGTGTCTCTCCCCAGCCTTTGGTCAGGAAGAAGAATCGATCAGACGACAGGTTCTCGCTGAATTGCAGCCTTATCAGGGACCGAGTGTCCAGGGAGTCGTCCGCACGACCCTGACAGGGAAAGTGATGGCGGGCTATCAAGGCTGGTTTACAGCCAAAGGCGACGGTTCCCAAAAAGGCTGGTTTCATTACGAATGGAAACGAGAATTCAGACCTGGCCGTTGTTCGATCGACCTGTGGCCGGACGTCAGCGATTTGGACGAAGAGGAAAGATATCCGACGCCTTTTCGTCACAAAGATGGCAGGGTCGCTTGCGTTTTTAGTTCGCATCAGCGCAAGACCGTGCTGCGGCATTTCGAGTGGATGAGGGAATACGGTATCGATGGCGTTTTCGTCCAGAGATTCGTGGTTCAGACCATTCGCCCGCAAGACTTGCACCATTGCAACGTCGTGCTTCAACATTGCCGAGAGGGGGCGAACCGATATGGCAGAACCTATGCGGTCATGTACGATCTGACCGGTGTTGGCCGGGACGGGTTGGACCAGGTGATCAAAGACTGGAAACTCCTGGTCGACCGAATGAAGATCGGGAAAGACCGGCAGGATCGTGCCTATCTGCATCACAAAGGCAGGCCGGTAGTGGCGATCTGGGGAGTCGGTTTCAACGACGGCCGACTTTACTCCTTGACGGACTGCGAACGTTTGATCGACTTTTTCAAAGATGACAAAACCTATGGCCAATGCACGGTGATGCTCGGGGTGCCAGCCTATTGGCGGACCTTGGATCGAGACGCTGTCAATGACAAGCGATTGCACCGGCTGATTCGGCAAGCTGATATCCTCAGTCCGTGGTCGGTAGGTCGTTACACTTCTCTCGACGGGGTCGAACGATTTGCTCAGGACCGCTGGAGAAAGGACGCAAGCTGGTGTCGCCATGGCGGAATCGATTATTTGCCCGTCGTCTTTCCTGGATTCAGCTGGCACAACATGCATCCGGACCGTCCAAGCGGTGAAATCCCTCGTCTGAAGGGGCGTTTCCTGTGGAAGCAATTCGTCGAGGCGAAAAAGGTCGGCGCTCGTATGGTATACGTGGCCATGTTCGACGAAATGGACGAAGGGACGGCCATTTTCAAATGCACTAACGACCCGCCCACAGGCAAGAGCAAGTTTGTCACCTTTGAGGGCTTGCCGACGGATCATTACCTCTGGCTGACCGGACAGGGGGGTAAACTGATTCGAGGAGAAATCCCACCGGTCGCGTCGCCGCCAAGAAGAACACGCTAGCCATAGCAAGTCGACCACTACCACGCCGACCGCACAGAAATTTTTTTCAGAAGCGCGCGCCAAACGGCAGTCCTTCTCGTCTTAACAGGTGAAGGGATTGCGCCCCCTTCGCCTGTTTGCTTTTGCAGATCATTACGTCGAAATGGTTGCGGACATCCGTCAGCCCCTTCTCGCGAGGATTCGAGTTATGGTGAAGAAACGGTTGGTTGGCATTTTGCTGGTACTGTTATTGACAGCATCGGCAGCAACGTATTGGCTTTCCGCCGCCGACGAGGCACCGACGGATTCGCGGCGAGCGGAGTTGATGAAACTGTACGGGGACGGCAACTACAAAGAGGCCTATCAAGGTCTGCGCCAGTTCGTCCTGAATCCGAAGAACGATCCGTCGAAGGTCGTAAACGATTTCAACACGGCGGTCCAATGCCTGCGCCAATTGGGGCGGGTCGATGAAGTAGACGATTTCCGCGAAGCCGCCGTCACGGTGCACGCCAAGAACTGGCGTCTTTTGCGAGCCGTCGGCGAAAGCTACGCAAACGATCCGCACCATTTTGGCTACATTATTGCCGGCAAATTCAGTCGTGGCCACCACCGGGGAGGGGGACGCTACGTCAACACGATGTTGCGTGATCGCGTGCGCGCTTTGCAATTGATGGATCAGGCACGAAAGCTCATTTCCGATCAGGACGACAGCCGCGAAATCGCCAACTTCTACCTGAGTTATGCTCACGTCCTCCTTTACGGCGCCGGCTACCATGCCCCCTGGCGACTCCAGTACCTCACCAATTTGCAAGAACTTCCTGATTACAACGAATATTGGGGGGGCGGGGCACAAGGTGCGCCGGTCGATGCCGACGGCAAGCCCGTCTTCCATCATCTGCCCAAGAGCTTCGACGACGCCAAGAGCGACGGTGAACGATGGCGCTGGCTGTTGACCCAAGTCGTGGAACACGATCCCAAACGCGCCAACGAAGTCGACACGATGTTCGCAGAATTCCTCCGCAACCAGTTCGGCGTGCAAACCATGGCCTGGTATGCCTTTCGAGGTGGCTGGTCGGACGAAGACGACGACAAAAAAAACGAATCGGGCACTTACGCTCTGCACACTCTGAAAGACACCGAGACCATTGCCCGTTTAGCCAACGGAATCAAACGGTTCGAGCTTCCCGATGAATTCAACTTCATCAAGATTTACGAGCGCATCGCGAACCGAGGCAAGAGCAGCTACGGCGAACAGGCTCGCGATCAGCTGGCAAGCATTTACGAAAACCGCCGGCAATATGACAAAGCCGCCGCCGTCTGGAAAAAAGCCATCGAAGAATACGGCCCTGGAGCGGATTCGTATCGGCAAAAGCGCCTCGATCAGATCGTCGGCAACTGGGGCCGATTCGAGTACATGGCCTCGCAGCCGGCCGGCAAACCGGTCGTCGTCGACTTCCGCTTCCGCAACGGCGAGCACGTCACCTTCGAAGCGCACGAGATCAAGGTGCCGCTCCTGCTGGAAGACGTCAAGCAATACCTCAAGAGCAATCCGCCGCGGCTACGCTGGGAAAAGGTCAACATCGGCAACATCGGCTACCGGCTCGTGCAACTTGGCGAAAACCGCTACCTGGGCAACAAAGTCGCCACCTGGACCAGAAAACTGAAGCCCCGGCCCAAACACTACGACAAACGCATTACGGTCGAAACGCCATTACGGCAGCCAGGCGCCTACCTGCTCACAGCCAAGATGGCCAATGGCAATACCAGCCGCATCGTCATTTGGGTCAGCAACACCGTCATCGCCCAAAAACAGCTCGACGGCGAAAACCTTTACTACCTCGCCGACGCCGTCACTGGCCTGCCCATCCCCAATGCCAAACTCGAGTTCTTCGGCTATCGCCTGGACCAAATTCCCAACACGCGGACTTACAAAGTCACAACTGATGAGTTTACCGAAACAACCGATGCCAACGGTCTCGTCCGTGTCGGCAACGGCAAGATGTCCAACAACTTTCAATGGCTCATCACTTCGAAGAAAGATCGACAAGGCGCTGAGCGGTTCGCCTATTTGGGGTTCCAGGGCGTCTGGTTCGGCCGACAATACGACCCCGAATACAACCAAACGAAAGTCTTTACCATCACCGACCGACCGGTGTACCGCCCCAGGCAGACGGTCCAGTTCAAGTTCTGGATTCGCCATGCCAAATACGACCAACCCGACCAATCGCGCTTTGCCAACATGAATTTCCCCGTTGAAATCCGCAATCCGAAAGGGGAAAAAGTTTTTGCCAAGAACTTCACCACCGATGCCTATGGCGGCATCGCCGGCGAATTCACCCTTCCCTCAGATGCCACACTGGGCGTCTATCGGCTCTATATTCCCAACCGCGGCGGCGGTTCCTTCCGCGTCGAGGAGTACAAGAAACCGGAATTTGAAGTCAAAGTCGAAGCTCCAAAGGAGCCGGTGAAACTCGGCGAAAAGATATCGGCGAAGATCGTCGCCAATTACTACTTCGGCGCACCGGTCACCAGCGCCACGGTCAAATACAAGGTCATGCGGACCAGTCATCGCAACACCTGGTATCCCTATGGCCGGTGGGACTGGTTCTACGGCCCCGGCTACTGGTGGTTTGCCGAGGATTATTTCTGGTATCCCCGTTTCGCCGAATGGTGCGGCTGTTTCCGGCCTGTTCCGTGGTGGATCGGCCATCACCATGTACCACCTGAAATCGTCCTTGAAAATGAAGTGCCGATCGGACCCGACGGCAGCGTCGATGTCGAAATCGATACACAGATCGCCAAAGAGTTGCATGGCGACACCGACCACCAATACACCATCACCGCCGAAGTCGTCGACGAATCGAGGCGGACCATCGTCGGTACCGGAAACGTCCTCGTCACACGCAAGCCGTTCAAGGTTTACACCTGGCTCGACCGCGGCCATTATCGCGTGGGCGATACGATCAAGGCCAGCTTCTCTGCACAAACACCTGATCATCAGCCCGTGCAAGGAAAAGGCATTCTCAAGCTGCTGGCCATTTCCTACGACGAAAATAACCAGCCCGTCGAAAAGGAAGTCCGCAGCTGGAATCTCGATACCAATGTCGAAGGCAATGCTCACCAGCAGATTGCCGCCTCGAAAGCTGGCCAATATCGGCTTTCCTATCGCCTGACTGACGCCAAAGGTCACACCATCGAAGGGGGCTATATCTTCGTCATCCGCGGCGAGGGCTTCGACGGCCGGCAATTCCGTTTCGATGATCTGGAACTGATCACCGACAAACGCGAATACAAACCGGGCGAAAAGGTCAAGCTGATGATCAATACCAACCGCGCAGACGGTGCCGTCTTGCTGTTCATCCGCCCGACCAATGGCGTCTATCTGCCCCCCAAGCTTATCCGCCTTAAAGGCAAGAGTACCGAAGAAGAAATCGCTGTCGTCCAACGCGACATGCCCAACTTCTTCATCGAAGCAATGACCATCGCCGACGCCAAAGTCCACACCGAAACACGCGAAGTTGTCGTGCCTCCGGAAAAGCGCATCCTCAACGTCGACGTGGTCCCCTCCCTCAAGGAGTACAAGCCGGGACAACAGGCAACGGTCAAAGTGAAATTGACCGACGCCGCCGGCAACCCATTCGTCGGCTCGGTCGTGTTGTCGGTCTACGACAAGAGCGTGGAGTACATTTCCGGCGGCAGCAACGTCCCGGAAATCAAGGCGTTCTTCTGGAAATGGCGGCGACATCATTACAGCCGAACCTATTCCAGCCTCAATCGTGGCTCAGGCAATCTCGTTCGCCCGAATGAAACCCCCATGCAAAATCTCGGCGTCTTCGGTGAACAGGTCGCTGACGAATTGGAATTTGACCAGAAGGAAAACCGCAACCGCGCGGCGCGGGATGACGCCCCTCTCAATGATGCCGCGGCTCAGGGATTTGGCAAAGCTGGAAACGCCCCACCACCGGCAGCACCGATGGCCGCCAAGCGTGGAATCCTCAAGGAAGTCCAGGAACAGCAAGCCGGCGGGCAAGACCAACCTCCTGGGATCGAACCAGTGGTGCGCAAAAACTTCGCCGACACCGCTTTCTGGTCGGCCAACTTGACCACCGATCAAAACGGCATCACCGAAGTCACCTTCAAGATGCCCGAAAACCTCACCGGCTGGAAAGTCAAAGCCTGGGCCATGGGACACGGCACCAAAGTCGGACACGGTGAAGCGGAAGTCGTCACCAAGAAAAACCTGCTCGTCCGGTTGCAGGCACCCCGCTTCTTCGTCCAGAAGGACGAAGTCGTTCTCTCCGCCAATGTCCACAACTATCTCAAGTCCGACAAAGAAGTGACCGTCAGCCTCGAGGTCAATGATGGCGTCCTCTTCCCTCTCGACAAACGCGTGCACCGCGTGACCATCCCCGCCAACGGCGAAAAACGGATCGATTGGCGCGTCCGCGTCGAAAACGAAGGGGAAGCACTGGTCCGCATGAAAGCGATTTCCGACGAAGAATCGGACGCTATGGAAATGCGGTTTCCTGCCTACGTACACGGTATCCTCAAGATGGACTCCTACTCCGGCGTGATTCGACCGGATAACGACTCCGCCGTGGTCGTCTATACCGTTCCTGAGGAACGTCGCATCAACCAATCCAGGTTGGAAGTTCGCTATTCGCCGACACTGGCCGGCGCCATGGTCGATGCACTTCCTTACCTGGTCGATTACCCCTACGGCTGCACCGAGCAGACACTCAACCGCTTCTTGCCTACGGTTATCACCCTGCGAATCCTGCAGCGGATGAATCTCGACTTGAAAGAGATTGAAAACAAGCGGACCAACCTCAACGCCCAGGAAATCGGCGAGGATAAAGAGCGTGCCAAAGGCTGGAAACGCTACGAACGCAATCCAGTCTTCAACGAAGAAGAAGTTCGCCGCATGGCTCAGGCAGGCGTCAATCGGCTGGCCAGCATGCAGGTCTCCGACGGCGGGTGGGGTTGGTTCTCTGGCTGGGGCGAACGCTCCTACCCGCATACCACTGCCGTTGTCGTCCACGGCTTGCAGGTCGCGGTCGCCAACGACATCACCCTGCCTCCCAACATGCTCGAACGTGGCATCCAATGGCTGCGCAACTACCAGAACGAACAGGTCCGAAGGATCAAGAATGCTCCAAACAAGATTCAACCCTGGAAAGAGCACGCGGACAATCTCGACGCCTTCGTCTACATGGTCCTGGTCGATGCCCACATCGACAATGCCGAGATGCGCGATTTCCTCTATCGCGATCGCACCAAACTGGCGGTCTATGCCAAAGCCATGTTCGGTCTGGCCCTGCATAAGATGCAGCAGAAAGACAAGCTCGCTATGATCCTCCGCAATATCGAGCAATATGTTGTGGAAGACGACGAGAACCAGACGGCGTACCTTCGGCTTCCTGCCGACAACTATTGGTGGTACTGGTATGGCAGCGAAATCGAGGCCAACGGCTACTATCTCAAGCTCCTGGCCAAAACCAACCCGAAAGACCGCAAGGCTTCTCGGCTGGTCAAATACCTGCTCAACAACCGCAAGCACGCCACCTATTGGAACAGCACACGCGATACCGCCGTCTGCATCGAAGCCATGGCCGACTACATCGTGGCCAGCGGCGAGGACAAACCCGACATGACCGTCGAAGTCTGGCTCGACGGCAAAAAGCAGAAGGAAGTCAAGATCGACTCCAAGAACCTCTTCACTTTCGAAAACAAGTTCGTGCTCATCGGCGACGCCGTCGAATCGGGCAAGCACAAACTCGAAATCAAACGCAAAGGGAAAGGGCCGGTCTACTTCAACGCCTATGTCACCAACTTCACGCTCGAGGATTTCATCACCAAGGCCGGACTCGAAGTGAAAGTCAACCGCAAATACTACAAGCTGACCCGGGTCGACAAGAAGATCAAAGTGACCGGTTCGCGCGGCCAGGCTCTCGATCAGAAGATCGAAAAGTACGAGCGGACGGAGCTAAAGAACTGGGCCGAGCTGAAGAGCGGCGATCTCGTGGAAGTCGAACTGGAAATCGACAGCAAGAACGACTACGAGTACCTGATCTTCGAGGATCCCAAGGCAGCCGGCTTCGAGCCGATGCTGGTCCGCAGCGGTTACAACGCCAACGATCTGGGCGCCTACATGGAATTGCGTGACGACCGCGTCTGCTTCTTCGTCCGCCAGCTGGCCCGAGGCAAACACAGCGTCAGCTATCGCCTGCGCGCCGAGATTCCGGGCAAGTTCAGCGCTTTGCCGACCCGAGGCTACGCGATGTACGCCCCGGAACTCAAAGGCAACTCGGACGAGATCAAACTGATCATCGAAGATTAGTTGAATGGTCCCGGATCGATCGTATCTGCCCGGCCAGCTATTCCAGTTGGCCGGGCATTCTTTTTTCGACGCCGGAAACATGAACCTGTCGGCGTTAACGTTGCACCTTGATCAGGCGCCGGGGCGCGGCAGGGACTTGTCGTAGCCGGCCATCGCCTGAGCGATCACCCAGTCGGGAAGCCAGCGGGTGACCTTCATCAAAAGCGTTGTTTGCCAAGGAAAATTGTAGACTTTTTTGCGTCGTGCCAAGGCGCGTACGATTCGTCGCGCGGCTTCGTCAGCTTCCATGAGCCAAGGCATGTGAAATTGGTTGACCTCGGTCATGGGTGTCCGCACAAAACCGGGACAAATCGTGGTGACGTGAATGCCTCGATAACGCAATTGAATCCGCAAGCTTTCCATGTAAGTGTTGACCGCCGCTTTGCTCGCGCAGTAGCCCGATTCGACGGGCAATCCTTTATAAGCCGCCAGACTGGAAACGGCTGCCAGATGCCCACTACCCCGTCGCAACATCGCTGGCAGGACGGCTTCAACCGCATAGATCACGCCAAATAAATTGACCCGGATCATACGCTCAACGTCGGCAATGTTGAACGGTTCGATGAAACTGGGCACACCGACGCCCGCGTTGGCAACCAACAGATCGCACGGACCGAGACGGTCGGCCAGCTCGCGAAAGGCTGACTGGACTTGCTTGCGGTCGGACACATCCGCTGGCGCCGAAGCGGCGACGCCTCCGTGGGTCGCGATTTCGTCGGCCAACTTTTCAAGTGCTTCTTGCCTCCGGGCAACCAGGCCGACTTTGCAACCCTGCCGTGCGAGTTCTTTCGCCACTTCCCACCCGATGCCGCTGGATGCCCCAGTGATGAATGCTATACGATCGGCAAACGACATGCGCGCTCCCCCTCTCGGCTGAAAGTCGATGGTTCATTTGGGCTGGCGTTTGTTGGCGGCAAACCAGCGGATCGCCTCGGGGTAGGCTTCGCATTCGGCTTCGAAGACCCTCTTCCTCAAGGTCTCCACAGTATCATTTTCCAGCACAGGCACCGCCTTCTGCAGAATGATCGGGCCATGATCGTATTCGTTGTCGGCGAAGTGGACCGTACACCCAGTGACCTTCACGCCTTGGGCGAGTACCGCCTGATGAACGCGGTCACCGTAGAAACCTTTGCCGCTAAACGCCGGGATCAGAGCGGGATGAATATTCATCACGCGCCTGTCATAATCTGGAGGAATAAGCAGCAGCTTCAAGAAGCCAGCCATGCAAACCAATTCGACATCCGCCCGGCGGATGTGTTCGAAAATCCGCCGACTGAATTCCTCGTCGGACCCCGCTTCCTTCCGGGTCACCACCTCGACTGGCAGTCCGGCTTTTCGGGCACGTTCGATGCCGTATGCTTTCGGATTGCTCGAGACGACCAGCACGATCTCGGCTTGTAGCTGCCCAGCCCGGATGCGGTCGATCAAGTTTTGCAATGTCGTGCCGCTGCCGCTGATCAAAACCGCAAGGCGAATGGGAGCCATCAATCATGCCCTTCGAATGCATTTTTCCGAGTTCCCGGAACGCCTGAATTGTATCCTGGCGTTTTGTCACCGGAAAGGTTCGCAAAACAATGGCACTGTCGTTCTCCAGTGGACAACGTCTGACGAGCCGAAGTGAACTGAGCAGGCGGCGAGTGGAGAAAAGGCGTCCCGCTTGCTTTCGCCGCTTCGATACCTAGAATCATAGCGTCTGTTCTCCTTTCACCCTGACGCCAGCCCTCTCTGATGAAAGCGAGGTAATCGGAATGTTTCAAAGTGTAACGCGTCTGTTGGGCTTGAACCTGACACCCGGCAAATTCCGGGGTTTGCAACGTATCAGCAACCCTAACGGTACCCTGACGATGGTCGCCCTTGATCAAAACAGTTCGATGATCAGCATGATCAAGGAAAGCCTGAAAGCAAAGGGGGAAAGTCGGGAGCCGACATACAGTGAAGTGGTGGAAGCCAAAGTGACGTTGGCTCGCGCTTTAGCGCCTTATGCCAGCGGATTGTTGATCGATGCCTACTATGGTGCGTGGAACGCACTGGCGAGCGGCTCCATTCCGGCGAAGACGGGGCTATTGATCCGTGTTGAAAAATCGGGAGGCAAGAAGAATGCCCGCGGTGGAACGCTGGGTGCCGTGGAGCCTGGCTGGAGCGTGCAGAAGATCAAACGCATGGGGGCGGATGCCGTCAAATTGCTCGCTCAATTCGAGCCGACCGAAGCCGATAGTGCCGAGCATCAGTTCCAGCTCGTGCAGCACGTTTACCGCGAGTGCCAAAAGCACGACATTTTGATGTTGTTGGAATGTGTCGGTTTCCCGATGGACGGGGAGAAGAAGGATTCGAAAAGCTACCTCGATCGCAAACCGCAGACGGTGATCGAGAGTGCCCGACAGCTTAGCCGATTCTGCGATGTTTACAAAGCCGAATTCCCAGGAACGCTTGGCCGCGAAAGCGACAAGGAGCTGGAAGACAACATCAAAGCTCTCGACCGGGCGTCGGAAAGGCCATGGGTTCTCCTAAGTGCGGGCGTCGATTTCCCGGATTACAAAAAGCAGGTGGAGATGGCAATGAGCCTGGGAGCCAGCGGCGTGCTTGGTGGTCGGGCTTTCTGGAAAGAATTCTTCCAGCAAGACGGTCAGGCGGGGCGTGAAAAATTCGCCAAGGAAGAAGCGGCCAAGCGCGTGCAACAAGTCCACGAATTGGTGCTCAAAGCGACGCCGTGGTATAGCCGGTATGGCCTCAAACCCGAAGACTTCGAGCAGATGCGTGCTGCGGAATACTGGCATTACCGCTACGAAGGCGAGGCGGCCGGTGGCGGGCCTTCGGCGGCCGTCGAAGGCGACGTCTACTGAACCGTTTTGCTCCATGCGGTCCACGCTCGTCGCAAACCCGCTCGCCGAGCACTGCCGATCCATCAGACGATGACCCTTTCTCGAAGGCTTAGTCTTCCGGGTTACCTGCCATCGACAGCCGAAAAGTTCAGGCAATCGAACTTGAGAGGTAGCTGTGCTGACCGGATTGACGCTGTAAAACGTCAAGCTTTTCACCGAAACAGATATGGAGCTTGGCGAGCGGGTTGTTTTCATTGGCCCGAATAACTCAGGTAGAACGTCCGCCTTGCAGCCGATCCCCTTGTGGGATCTTCGCGTAAAACGCTCGTTGGAAAAACGAGGTGGGAGGAATGTTCCCACCGAATGCGCTGGCGTGAGACGATATTACTTTGCCGGTTCTGCAGAGTAGGAAGAACGTGCGTCTTTTACAGCGCACGTCGTAAGGAAAACATCGGCTGCTCTGCGTTTCAGTCTTCCGTTTCTTGCATAAAATGAAGCTCCCGCCGCTTCAACGCGGTCGGGCGCGCGCACAATTGCTAGCGAACGCCGGCTGCCAGGAGGGCCCGCCGATTTCTTGCGGATCCAGCCGACGGCAAGCAGCTCTCGTCCGGCTGGTTGGAGTGTTTCTTCGCCAACTCACCGCCTGGCTCACAGCATGAATCGACACCTTGGACGCTGCGCACGCGCCGCGTGCTTGTTGCTTTCGTCGCTCTCCGTCCTGTTTCTGAATCGTTCTGCTCCGGCCGAACCGACGCCGCTGATCGAACGCGAACGCGCTCGTCTTCTCGGTCGACTGCATGTTCCGCAATGGCATCGGTCCGGCGTCCGTGGAGAGGGGATCAAAGTCGCCGTGCTGGATACCGGTTTTCGCGGCTATGCCGAACATTTGGGCCGCGCGCTCCCCGACCGGGTGGTAACCGCCTCCTTTCGCCGTGACGGTCAATTCGATGCCCGCGACAGTCAGCACGGCATCCTCTGCGGCGAAATCGTCCATGCCATTGCTCCAAAAGCTGAGCTTTTCCTGATCACATGGGATACTGCCTATCCCGATCGGTTCTTGCAAGCGCTTCGCTATGCTCGTGAAGCTGGCGTCCGCATCGTTACCTGCTCGATCATCATGCCCAGTTGGAGCGACGGTGACGGCGGCGGCGCCATTCATCAAGAACTGAAAAAAATTGTCGGATCAGGTCACCATCCAGGGGACATGCTCTTTTTTGCCAGCGCCGGCAACACGGCCCAACGGCACTGGTTTGGCGATTTCCGTCCGGACGACCACAATCGGCACCAATGGCGCATCGGGCGAACCCGGAACCCAGTCTCTCCATGGGGATCTGGACGAGTCTCGGTGGAACTTTATTGGAATGATGATTCCGATTACGACTTGGAAGTGAGCGACGATGAGGGAAAACGTGTCGGCCAGTGCTTTGCTTATCATGGTAACGACCGGTCGTGCCGTGTGTTGCATTTCGAGCCGGACGACAACCATAGCTACAGCCTGGAAGTGAAACTGCGGCGAGGCAAAGGGGGACGATTTCACACCGTAGTTCTTGGTGGTGGCCTCGGAATTGCCACTGCTCAGGGAAGCATTGCTTTCCCCGGCGACGGCGAAGCAGTCCAGGCGGTTGGCGCGATCGATGAGAGTGGCCGTCGCGCGACATACAGTTCGTGTGGTTCGCCTTTCTGTCGAAAACCGGATTTCGTCGCGCTGGTTCCCTTCCCGAGCTTGTGGCGCGATCGGCCGTTTGGCGGAACATCGGCGGCGGCTCCTCAAGCCGCGGGGCTTGCAGCATTGTTCTGGTCCAAGTATCCTCATCTCAATGCCGCCCAGGTGCTTGCCGCGTTACGTTCGGCTGCCGTCGATCTCGGACCCCAAGGTCACGATTATGAGACCGGCTATGGTGCCATCGTCTTGCCACCGCTTGTCAGTCGAAAAGCAAACTGACAACAGTCGTTTCGCAACGACGGCAATGCCTTCTGGGCTGAAGCCTGTGTTCGCTTCAAGTTCTTTCCACGATCCGAGGACTGACCCCCATGACGCGTTGCCTGCTGATTGCTTGTGGATGTCTGGTGTCTTTTGCGGTCCGTTTCGCCGAGGCCGAGGAGAAACAGACTGTATCCATGGTCCCACCTCCAGCCGAAACCGCGAAGTTCTGGCCGCGCTGGCGAGGACCGAGTGGGCAAGGCGTCGTCGCCGACGGCAACTATCCCGATCGCTGGTCCAATACCGAAAACGTCTTGTGGAAAGTCGAAGTTCCCGGTCAGGGCAATTCGTCGCCAATCGTCTTTAAAGACCGTATTTTCCTGACGACCGCCTACGATCAGGGCAAACGCCGTGCGATCATCGCATTCGATCGCACCAACGGCAAACTGCTGTGGCAGACTTTCGCCCCTCAAGCCAATCCCGAAACGACACAAAAGAAGAACGGCTTCGCTTCCGGAACGCCCGCCACCGATGGCAAACACATTTATGCCTATTTCGGCAACCACGGCGTTTTATGCGTCGATCTCGAGGGCAAGAAAGTCTGGCATCGCTCGCTAGGCGTCCTCGATCCCTTGCATGGCGTGGCCTGCTCCCCTTTGCTTTATCGCGATAGGGTCATCCTTTATCAGGACCATCGTGGACCGTCTGGTTCGTTCGTGATCGCACTCGATAAAACGACCGGCAAGGTTCGCTGGAAAACGCCCCGCAAGGAAAAAGTCGGGTGGGGCTCGCCGATCGCCATCAGAGTCGGCGACCACGATGAAATCATTGTCAGCAGCCAAAATACTGTCTATTCCTACGATCCCCAGACCGGCAAAGTGCTGTGGACATGCAGCGGCAACCTGTACGAAGTGACGCCTACGCCGGTCGTCGGTCATGGCATGGTCTATTGCTGTTCCGGACGGGTCGGTCCAACTCTGGCGATCCTTCCTGGCGGCAGCGGAGACGTGACCGACAGCAATGTCGTTTGGCGCACGCTGAAAGGCTCCCCTTTCATTCCTTCCCCGTTGCTTTACGGCGAGTATCTCTATATGGTCAATGACATCGTCAGCGTCGTCAGTTGTTTTGACGCCAAAACCGGCAAGTTGCAATGGCGCGAACGCCTCGGCAGCGCGGTGAAACACGGGTTCTCGGCTTCATTGATCGGAGTCGACGGCAAGGTTTTCTGCACCAATGACAGCGGCGATACCTTCGTCCTCAAAGCCGGACCGAAATTCGAGCTTCTGCGTGTCAACCGCTTGCACGAGACGACGTTGGCTTCGCCTGCGCTGGTTGATGGCCGATGGTACTTCCGCACCGCCAGGCATCTGTTGTGCATCGGCAGATAGGCGGCTGCGAATCGTTCGAGCCAAACGATGAAACCGCCTGACTACGACGATATCGTCGCCGCGGCCAAGATCGTCCATCAGCACCTGCTGCCGACCCCCTTGATCGAATGGCCAGCCCTCTCGGAAATGCTTGGCTGCCGTTATTACCTCAAGCACGAGAACCACACGCCGACAACTGCTTTCAAAGTTCGCGGCGGCATCAACCTCGTCTCGCGGTTAACGCCGGAAGAAAAAAAACGGGGCATCATCGGTTGTACCACCGGCAACCACGGGCAATCGCTCGCCTACGCCTGCCGTCTTTTCGGCGTTCGCTGCGTCCTTGTCGTCCCCAAAAACAATAACCCCGACAAAAACGCCGCCATGCGCTCTCGCGGCGCGGAGCTGATCGAGTACGGCAAGGACTTCGACGAAGCCCGCGAACATTGCGAAACTATCTGCCGGCGCGAAGGATTACGCTACGTGCATTCAGCCAATGAACCCGACTTGATCGCGGGCGTCGGCAGCCTGGCGCTGGAAATCTTCGACCAGTTGCCCAATCCGGACGCGATCCTCGTGCCGGTCGGTTTGGGAAGCGGAATCTGCGGAACCAGTCTCGTCGCGGCCTGCCGATCGCCCGCTACGGAGATCATCGGGGTGCAATCAGAAGTGGCTCCCGCCGTTACCTTGTCATGGCGTCAAGGAAGGATTGTGAAAACCGACACGCCGACGACCTTCGCCGAAGGTTTGGCCACACGTGTACCGGCGAGCTTGACTTTGAGCATCATGCGACAATACGTCCGCGATATGATTCTGGTCACAGACGACGAATTGCGAGAAGCCATCCTGCTGTTATTGCAAGTGACACACAATCTGGCCGAAGGCGCCGGCGCGGCAGCGACAGCGGCGGCGTTCAAGATCAAACACCGGCTGCAAGGCAAAACCGTGGTCGGCATCCTTTCCGGCGGAAATCTCGATCTACGTGAACTCGCGAAACTTCTCTCACGCCAATAGTCGCTTCTGTTCTTTTCCGCCGATTTGGTTCCTGGCGCCGAGGGGAGACGACCGTCCAGGACGACAGCGAAAAGCAGAAAAGGCAAATAACGCATCGATCGACGATTGCAATTCCTTCGAAACGGGGCTATCCTCGTTGACGATGCATTCAGCAACAATGCCTCACGCCTGTATTTCAATCCATTTTGTGCTTCAAGGAGTCGTTCGCATGAGACAGTGGTGTCGTTCCTTCTGTGTCGTTGTGTTACTGAGCGTGGCCTTTCAGGCTCGCTCCGACGTCAAATTGCCTTCAATCATCGGCAACAACATGGTCTTGCAGCGCGACGAGGCGGTGCCGATCTGGGGATGGGATAAGCCAGGGCAAACGGTGACGGTTTCGCTGGGAAACATCGAACAATCCGCGAAAGCCGATGCGAAAGGCAATTGGCGCGTCATGCTACCAGCCCAGAAGGCGGGAGGACCGCATAAAATCGTTGTCAAAGGAAGTAGCAGCGTGACCTTGGACAATGTGCTTTTTGGCGAAGTTTGGGTCTGCTCGGGACAATCGAACATGGAATGGTCAGTGTCCCGCTCGCTGAACGCCAAGGAAGAAATCGCTGCCGCCAACTATCCCCAGATTCGACATATCAAGATTCCACATCGCCCTGCTGAGAAGCCGGAAACCGACGTACCATCGGATGGTTGGAAAGTATGCAGTCCTGAGACAGTTGGCAATTTCACCGCGGTGGGCTATTTCTTCGCCCGGCATTTGCACAAAGAACTGGGGGTGCCGATCGGCTTGATCGGTTCCAATTGGGGCGGAACGCGTATCGAGCCGTGGATTCCCCCCGTTGGCTTCAAGAAAGTACCCGCCCTGAAGGATTTGGCTGACAAGCTTTACCAGTTTCCGCTCAAAAAGGGAAAGGCAGTGGTCCACCAATCGCCGCTGGCGCTTTACAACGGGATGATTCACCCTCTTTTGCCTTACGCTGTTCGAGGCGTCATCTGGTATCAAGGCGAATCGAACAACGGCGAAGGTATGCTTTACCACGAAAAAATGAAAGCCTTGATCGCAGGATGGCGGTCGGTCTGGAACAAACCGGACATGCCTTTCTATTATGTGCAGTTGGCGCCTTTCCGGTATCGCGGCAGCCCCGAACGCTTGCCCGGAATCTGGGAAGCCCAACTGAAAACCCTTTCTGTGCCGAACACCGGGATGGCCGTCACCACCGACATCAGCAACCTCACCGACATTCACCCGAAGAACAAACAAGACGTAGGCAAGCGGCTTGCCTTGTGGGCCTTGGCGAAAACCTACGGCAAGAAAGATCTGGTCTATTCCGGCCCCCTTTACAAAAGAATGAAAATCGAGGGCAATAAGATTCGCATCTTCTTTGACCATGTCGGCGATGGCCTGGTGTCACGCGACGGCAAACCACTCAACTGGTTCACGATCGCTGGTGCCGACAAAAAATTTGTCAAAGCCAATGCGGAAATTGACGGCAACGAAGTGGTCGTCTGGTCCGATGAAGTCGCCAAACCAGTGGCCGTTCGGTTCGGTTGGCATCAAGAGGCGGAGCCTAATCTCGCCAACAAGAATGGCCTGCCTGCTTCGCCGTTCCGAACAGACGACTGGTAAAGTCGTCGGAGAAGCGAATCCAGTCGGCGCCTTTTGCTCCTCGTCTTGGCTCGTTCCAGGACAGGAGCAACAGGCCCGACTCTTTAGCCCTTGTCAGCCTCTCGGCAGCGGCAGCCTGACCACTTCCCCCTTGTGTGCGGACAGATAGGTCGCTACCAGCACCTCCGCTGAATGGACTGCTTGGACGATCGACATTTCGCTTTCCTTGCCTGTCTCGATGCAGTCGACGAAATAGCTGGCATCGCTTTTTCCCGCATCGTCGATGCGAGTCCACGTCCATTTGGGCTTCACACCACTGGCCTTCTGGGTGCTCGACCAAAAGCCCATCGGGTCGTCAGGATGGACTTTCGGCGGCGTCCACGGAGGGGCATCGGTATAAATCTCCAAGCGAGGTCGGTGTGCATCGATCAAAAGCGTCTGTTTCGTGCCAACCAGCAGAATACGATTGACGCCGAATGACGGATGGGTATTCCAGCCATACCGGCCAGCGGCAACGGTTACGTTGGTATTGTCCTCGAGCGTGGCGTTCACCAGTCCGAAGTCTTCGACGTCGTTTTTCTGGTGTTCCTGGAAGAAATAATTGCCGGTGATGCCAAAAACGGTCTGGAATCTCTTGCCGGTCAACCAGTGTATCAATGTAACAGGATAGACGCCAACGTTGTCGAATTCTCGTTTCGCTTGTCGAAGTTGATGGCGCTTCGGCGGAAATTCCTCTTGTCGGCGTTTGCCCAATTTGGCGGTACCCGTTTTCCCCTTGGCGAAAAACGTATCCGCATGGAGTGCGATAAGCTTTCCAAGCCTGCCCTCCTCGACGAAACGTTTAGCTTCTTGGGCCCAAGGCTGCGTGATGAAGCAGAACATGTGACTTTTGACGCCTGCTTTTTTGACCGCCTGCAAAATCGCCTCTGCTTCTTCGAGACTCGGCGCCAATGATTTGTCCAAATAGAGGTGTTTGCCTGCTTCAGCACAGCGGACAGCAACCCGTGCCCGGCGCTCGGGCGGTGCGCAGATGCTGGTGATATCGACGTCTTTTCTCTTAAGCGCCTCGCCCAGATCGGCGATGTAGGGCACATTCAGCTCTTTCGCGAGTTGTTCATTCCAAAAGCGACGATACTTGCTGACGTTCGGCTCATCGGTGACGGCGACGATACGGCACCGTTCGTCGGCAGCGAACGCCGCCCCATAATTCTCCTGATGCGTTCGCATGCCAGTGACCAGCAATACACCGTACTTCGCTTTTTTCATCGCTCGCTCTTCAAAGGTGTTACAAGGATGGGTTTGGCCGATTGAATCGCTCGGGCGATCATCGTCCGCGTTTTCGCATTTGCCTTCGGCTTCGTTTGCCATTCCGCATCCCAGAGAGTACCTGTGCCCGCATCGTGATAGATGGCACCGTGGTTGCCGATGACCATCAGGTCGACGCCATCTCCTCGATGTCGGCTGGACGCATAGCTTAGCAAAGCGGTTTGTCCTCCTTGGAAATCGAGTACAAGACTGATCGCCCTCGCCTGCGCTTCACGCGCGTAAATGCGGTGCAAAGGCTGACCGAACCATGAAACGACGGCGTCGACGATCTGTGCCAGTCTGGCGATCATGAGGTCTTTCTTGTCGCGCCCGAGCAGAGTGCAGCGCACGAAAACGGGTTCGCCGATTCGCTTGCTGTTGACCACCTTTCGTATTGCATCGCAGAATGATTCCATGTTGGTAGCAGGGAGTTGCGAGGGATCAAGATCGTCGGATTTGCCAGGATCGTTGCCATGAGCTAATCCGGACCAACCTAGAGCACTGCTGGCGGCAGCCTGGCTGATAAACTCCCGGCGGCCGATACTGGATCGCTTCATTGTCGCACCTCGACCACTTTCGGCCCAAGGTTGTGGTTCGTGCTGTTTGGCCGATCGCCCGGCCCCTCTTTGCTCTCCAGAGCGGTATTCCTATTGTACACTCTGACTGCATTTCGACAGCGAGTCGCAATTGCAAAGCGATACGGCTGGGCTATAATCGCCTTTTTGCCAAGTGAGCAAAAAGGAGCACGTTTGCCTGGCGATTGTTTCGGCCCGACGGGATGAATCATCCACCCCGACGTGACCGTTGCGGCAAACATTTTGACGGATGACATAGCCGAAAACCAGGGTTTTGGACCACTTTTCGGACAGCCGCTCAGAAAAGGAGTCGTTCATGGCTGAAGAGAAGGTGGACGCGCGTGACACGGGCTGGCGGCAAGCGATGGCTTGGACCGAATTGTTTCGCGGCTTCCAGGTCGCATTTGATCCACGGAAGCTGCTTTTAGCCGCCGCCGGCATCGTCGTGATGGCGTGCGGATGGTGGTTCTTGTCGTGGATCTTCTTCTTTGCCCGCAGCACCGCGCCGGTCGAAAGCGATTTTACCAACCCGACTGAATTCAAGATCGCCTATGAACGCTGGCAGCTTCTCGAGCAGACAGCCGGACCTGGCGGCACATTGCGCACCCTGCCTTGGGACGAAGACCGCGGACCCAACCCCTATTTGCTCGTCACCGACCCCGAACAAAGGCGTTGGTCGCAGCAAAAGTTGGAAACCGAGGGGAAAGTTCTGCTTGAACCTTTGGTGAAATTTCTGACGCCAATCATTCATTTCCTAAAACCGGAGGCCGCTGGCTGGAACCGATTCTATTTGCTGCTGGTATTTTTGTGGACAGCGCTGACGTGGGGATTTTTCGGCGGCGCCATCACCCGCATGGCTGCCGTTCAACTGACCCGGCGCGAAAAAATCAGCATCCGCGAGGCTTTGCGATTCACGGCAGCCCGGTACGTCTCGTTCGTCTGTGCCCCTCTCGTCCCTCTTCTGATTGTCGCCGCTATCGTCGTGTTTCTGATGATTTTTGGCCTCTTTCATCTGATACCCGTTATTGGGGACATTCTGGTAGACGGCCTGGGTTGGCCTTTGGTGCTGCTGGCCGGACTCGTCATGGCGATGACCCTTATTGGCCTGGTCGCCTGGCCGCTGATGTACACAACGATCAGCACAGAGGGAAGCGACAGCTTCGACGCCCTTAGCCGCTCGTACAGTTATCTCTTCCAATGTCCCTGGAGTTGCTTATGGTACGGCGTTGTCGCCTTGAGCTATGGAGCGGTGCTTGTTTTCTTCGTCGGCTTCGTGGGATCGTTTCTGGTCTACCTCGGCAAATGGGGCGTGACGCAAACGACCCAGTTGCCCTATGTGGAACGGGCTGATCGCGATCCAGAATTCCTGTTCGTCTTCGCTCCGAAATCATTCGGCTGGCGGGAGCTTCTCTTGAAGGACACGAGCGTACCTCTCGATGCAGCCGGTAACGTCGACCCCGACTATCTTGCTGGCTTGAGTTGGTGGAACATGACCGGCGCCATCATGGTCTCCTTCTGGTTGCATCTGGCATTCTTGATGGTACTCGGTTTTGGCTACAGCTATTTCTGGACGGCCAGTACGATCATCTATCTGCTGTTGCGTCGCAAGGTGGACGATACCGATCTCGACGAAATTTACCTCGAAGAAGACGAAGCCGACGAGTTTTATTCAGAGCCAGTGGAGACGAGTGCATCCTCGCCCGCGCCGGCAGCGCCGTTGCAAATGGTCGATCCACCAGCGCTGCGGCAACGTGAAACGCAGCTGCAACCGACGCCACCCGACGAAGAAAACCAGGTGACATCGGCTACCAGAACGGAAGACGCTGCGGCGGAGCCGTTACCGGCGACGACCACCGAAGACGAAAAGCCAGAAGCGTCCGCAGCGGGCGAATCGCCATCTGAATCGAATCCCGAAAACCTGCCCATTTCCAGCGAATCGGCACCCCTAGCGGAGCAACCGACCAGCGAACAGGAAAAAGAAGTCGGCGTCGTCAACAAAGAACCGACCGAGGAAAACTCAGGGGAAAGTGAGGAAAAGCCGGCGCCCTGATCACAAGAAGGGGCAGCAGCGACACGTAACGGGTTGAAATGCGCTTTCGAGGAGTTCTTTAGATATGGCAAGGACGGTCCTCCTGTATTCAGGTCCGTGGTCGGATTTGCCGCTCGAAGAATTCGCAGCGCGTGCCGCTGAATGGGGCTACCAGGGACTGGAACTCGATTGCAAGGGAGATCATTTCGAGATTCAGCGTGCTTTGAGCGAAACCGAATACTGCCAGAAAAAGAACGATCTATTGACTCGCCACGACCTGACAGCACCGGTGTTGTGTGCCGGCACCGTGGGGCAGGCGGTCGGCGACATCATCGGTCCAAGGCACCAGCAGCTTGTGCCAGACTATGTTTGGGACGACGGTGAACCGGAAGGCGTGGCGCAGCGAGCGGTGGAAGAATTGATCGCCGCCGTCCGTGCCGCCCAAGCCCTCGGCGCCGCCACCTTGTCGACGCCAACCGGTTCGCCTCTATGGTTCTGTGTCGCCTTGCAGACCGACCATGCCACGCTACGGTCTGGTTTTGAAACCTTTATGGAAAAATGGAATCCGATTCTCGATGCCTGTCAGGAATGCGGCGTAAAACTGGCGGCGTTTATCCAGGCCGGCCAGATTGCTTTCGATTTATACAGTGCCGAAATGCTCCTCGACGTTGCCGGTCGCGAAGAGTTCGGTTTCGCGTTCGATCCGAGCGTCTTCCACTGGCAGGGAATCGATCCGGTGGAGTTTCTGCGGCGCTTCCCCGACCGGATCTACCACGTTTATATCAATGATGCCGCCCTCAACCTTAATGGACGAAGCGGTTTGCTCGGGTCTTATTTGCCGCACGGCGATCCACGCCGTGGTTGGGATTACCGTTCCCCGGGACATGGCGGCGTCGATTGGGAAGCATTTATCCGCGGTCTCAATGAAATCGGTTACGACGGTCCCGTATCGGTCCGTTGGAATGACCCGGGTATGGACCGGGATTTCGGCGCCGAAGACGCCTGTCGTTTTGTCAAGCGTCTTGATTTTCCTCCCGCGTCACGTGAGTTTCATTAGCTCCGCTAGCGTGTGGAAATCTGCGGCAGCGACCCGCCCGACTCATTGACAGCGTGCGATTCATTTGGTGCAATCGGCTTTTTCCTTGCCATTTTTCGCTCGATATCAGGTTTTTTAGGAGAGGACACGAACAAACATGGCCGCGCCGACTTTCGACAAAATCTCCCCACCGACATCTGGAACACGAGTGACCGTGGACGAAACAGGCAAATGGCACATCCCTGACGATCCGATCGTCTGTTTGATCCGCGGCGATGGCATCGGTCAAGACATCGGCGACGTTCCCGGAATCACCACTTGTGCGGTTCGTGTCCTCGATGCCGCCATCGAGAAAGCCTACAAAGGCAAACGCAAAATCCACTGGTTCGACATCCACGCCGGCGACGTCGCTCGCACCATGTATTATCCGAATGTGAAGGACGAAGAGGTCGATAAACTCAGTGAAGACGAGCAACGCCAACTCTATCTTCCGGACGACACTCTGAAAGCATTCGAATACTACAGTCTCGGGTTGAAAGGTCCATTGACCACTCCGATCGGCGGAGGATTTCGTAGCATCAACGTCTATTTGCGGATGCGATTCGACCTGTATGCCTGCGTGCGTCCTGTCCGCTACTTCAAAGGTGTTTACGCGCCGAACAAGCGCGCCGAAAAAGTCAACATGATCATCTTTCGCGAAAACACCGAAGATGTCTATTGCGGTATCGAATTCAAAAGCGGCAGCGACCGGGCCAGAAAAATCATCGATTTATTGAACAAGGAATTCGGCTACAACGTATTGCCTTCATCCGGAATCGGCATCAAACCAATCAGTCCGGAAGGGACCAAAAGGCTTGTCAGGATGGCGATTCGTTATGCGATCAACAAGAAGTTGCCGAGCGTAACGTTGATGCACAAGGGCAACATCATGAAATTTACCGAGGGGGCGTTCAAAGATTGGGGCTACGAACTGGCCCGCGAGGAGTTCAAAGACGAAACCATCACAGAGGACGAAGTTTGGGCCAGCGGGGGCAAAATACCGCCCGGCAAGGTGCTCATTAAAGACCGTATCGCCGACAGTATGTTCCAGCAAATCCAATTACGCCCTGACGAGTACAGCGTCATCGCCACTCCGAACCTCAACGGCGATTACATCTCCGACGCCGCTGCCGCTCTCACCGGTGGCATTGGCCTGGCGGCAGGCGCGAACATCGGCGACAAGGCGGCCATGTTCGAAGCGACCCATGGAACGGCGCCGCGCTACACGGGCAAAAACCAGGCCAACCCGGGCGCCGTTCTCCTTTCCGGGGTGTTGATGCTCGAACATATGGGATGGGATGAAGCCGCGGCTCTCGTCAACCAAGGGTTGGAAAAAACCTTTGCTGAAAGCGAAGAGATAGCCAGTAAGGGACCAGGGGGCAAACTATATGTCACCTACGACATCGCCCGCCAGTTCCCTGGGTATTCGGCCGAGGATGGTGCCACCAGTTCCGCCTTCGCCGACCGGATTATCGAACATATCAACAACCTGTCGTCCTGAGCGCCGACAACGCGCTTGGGCTGGTTGGTTTCGGGCTTGCCGCTGTTGTCGCATTACGGGAGAAAATCTTTCAAAGCCAGCTTCGATGAAGTTTCTCGTGACGGGAGGCGGCGGTTTTTTAGGCGGTGCGATTGTCCGCAAGCTCCGGGCACGCGGCGATGCCGTCCGGACTTTTTCGCGAAAAAGCTACCCGCACCTGAGTGAACTTGGCGTCGAATCGCATAGAGGCGATCTCCGCGATGCAACCGCTGTTTCCCGGGCGGCAGCGGGCTGTGATGCCGTTCTCCATGTGGCCGCGAAAGCCGGCATCTGGGGAAATTACCAGGATTATTATCAAACGAACGTCATCGGCACGAAAAACGTCCTGGCCGCCTGCCGCGAACACCGTATTCGCCGTCTCGTTTTCACCAGTTCGCCGAGTGTCGTTTTCAACGGCCGCGATATGGAGGGGGTCGATGAAGCGGTCCCCTATCCGGATCATTTCGAAGCAGCCTACCCCCAGACGAAAGCTGAAGCGGAGCGCCTTGTGCTTGCCGCTAATGACGATCGACTGGCAACGGTTTCGTTGCGACCGCACCTGATCTGGGGGCCGAACGATCCCCACTTGATACCGCGCATTCTTGCCCGGGCCAAAGCCGGGGTTCTTCGACGAATCGGCTCCTGCAACAAACTGGTTGATAGCGTTTACATCGACAACGCTGCCCAGGCCCATGTGCAGGCCGCCGACCGCTTGCAACCAGGGAGCACCATCGCTGGCAAAGCCTATTTCATCACCCAGGGTGAGCCAGTACCCCTGTGGGATCTCATCAACCGCATTCTCGCTGTCGCAGGCTTGCCACCCGTAACCCGCTCGGTGCCCTTCCTCCTCGCCTACACTGCTGCCTGCATCATGGAAGGGACGTACCGGCTGTTGCGAATTCGCCACGAACCACGTTTGACGCGCTTTCTGGTGCGCGAATTGGCGACGGCTCATTGGTTTGACATTTCTGCCGCCAAGCGTGATCTTGGTTACCATCCCGCTGTGTCGATCGAAGAGGGATTGGATCGCCTGGCAGCCTGGCTGCGAAGTGGAAGCGAAGAACATGTCGACCTCCGTCCTTGAAGTCGACCACGTGGTAAAACGTTACGGCCACCTCGAAGCACTCCGAGGAGTGACGTTCGATGTGGGAGAAGGCGAATTGTTCGGACTACTGGGACCGAATGGCGCGGGCAAGACGACTTTACTGTCGATCATTTCGTGCGCTATCGAACCCAGCGAAGGTTGCGTACGCCTGTTCGGCCAAACTGTTACGCCAAGCCACCGAGAAGTGCGCCGGCTCATAGGCATCGTGCCGCAAGAACTGGCCATTTACGATCAATTAACCGCTCGAGAGAAC
Organism: Gemmatales bacterium; assembly: GCA_026004675.1. Classification (GTDB taxonomy): domain Bacteria; phylum Planctomycetota; class Planctomycetia; order Gemmatales; family Gemmataceae; genus BPJP01. Next base: position 133,165 of record BPJP01000005.1, on the reverse strand, counting down.
CTGGCGTTTTTCGGTTCGCTTTACGACATTCAAGGCAGCAGGCTCGACGATCGGGTGAACCAGGTTCTCCAAGCCGTGGGGCTGTTTCAGCAGGCTGATCAGTTGGTGCAAACGTTTTCCGGCGGCATGAAGCGGCGTTTGAATCTCGGTGCCGCTCTCGTGCACGAACCCAGGCTCTTGTTGCTTGACGAACCAACTACCGGCGTTGATCCGCAGTCGCGCAATCACATTTTTTCCGAAGTTCGCCGAATGAATGCTCATGGCATGACCGTCGTGTACACAAGCCATTACATGGAGGAAGTACAGGCGCTTTGCCAGCGAATCGGCATCATCGATCATGGACGGCTGATAACGTGCGACGAACTGCCCAAACTGCTGCAACAACTTCACGGCTCGATCCACTTTCGTGTCAACACCGCTTCGAACGAGTTGATCGAAGCCATTCAACGGCTGCCCGGTGTTTCGGTCTTAGAAAATTCGGGAGTGGAATTTCGGCTCGCTTGCCAGGAAACGCAATCGACCTTGCCCCGTCTCGTGGCTCTGCTGAGTGAACTGCAACTCGAATTGGTCTATCTGGAAACCGAGGAACCGAATCTGGAACGCGTCTTTTTGCATCTGACAGGGCGAGATTTGCGCGACTGAAGAAACAGCCGGCGCACCGTGCATCTCTAGCGTGTCCAACGCAGATGCATACTCGCCAGGCTCAGACAGACAAACCAGCCCACGCCCAGCAACAACTGGCCAACCTGGGGGAAGAGGGCGATCACCATCGACAAGCCAAAAAAGCCGGCCCCCCCAAACGTAAAACCAGCCCCAAATGGTCGTGCCCAGAGTTACAAAGATGATGCCGCTAAGGATCGCCAAGAATGGAGCCATGGGGACGGCGTGCGAGATGCCCAGGATCTCACGCACGGCGACCATGGCAAGAAAGCCGCCGAAATAGGCGGGAAGTTGGGCCCACAGCTGCTTTTCCAAGGCCGTCATGCCGATCTGCGACTGAGGCCGAAATCGGATCGCAAAGTAGAACATCAATCCGATCTGCATGATCTTCGTGTACAGAATCGGCAGCCATGGCCCGGGCACGAATGGCCAGGTCGTCGCAAACACATGAACCAGCGAACAACCGAGCAGAATCACGGCGCCTTCCAGCATCAAGGCTCGGCTCCAATCGTGGACGACGGTTTCCTGGTGCCGCCGGTTGAGCAGCTTTTGAATACGGACCATCCAGGTGTAAGGCTGGGCCTCGACCGGTTCGCCGCGCAAAAAAGCCCGCAAGTCTCGGGCGAAAGCCGCTGCCGAGCGATAACGATCGTCTGGACGTTTCGCCATCGCCTTCATGCAAATGGCTTCGAGATCTCGCGGCACGTCAGGGTTATAAGTGCGTGGCGGCGAAGGCGTCACTTCGATGACTTGAAATGGCAGCAGATGCGTCGGACCGGAAAAGGGAGGCTGCCCGGAAATCAACTCGTAGAGAATCACTCCCAAACTATAAACGTCGCTGCGCGCGTCGGCTTCATGGCTGCGTCCCGACGCTTGTTCCGGAGCCATGTAAGCTAATGTTCCCAGAACCCGGCCATCCGACGTATGTCCCATTTCCGAATCCGATGCATACAGTCGCGCCAGGCCGAAATCGAGCACCTTCGGATCGCCTTGAGCGTCGACGAGAATATTCGCCGGTTTCAGATCGCGATGATAGACGCCGTGCGCATGGGCTGCGTCGATGGTTTCAGCGATGCGGGCAATCAGGTCGGCGATTTGAGAATACGACGGCTTGTGTCTTTCGCACCAAGTCCGTAAATCGACTCCGTCTACATATTGCGTGGCGAGATAATACGGCGGACCTTCCCGACTGTAATCGTAAAGCTGCACAATGCCCGAATGCTGCAATTTGGCAGTTGCACGCGCCTCACGCAGAAAACGTTCGACCGATTCTCGATGACTTAGCTTCGCCTGATGCAACACCTTCAGAGCGACGGTCCGCTTCAGTGCGGGGTCGTACGCCTTGTAAACGACGCTGAACCCGCCTGAGCCAATTTCGCGTTCGATTTCGTACGGTCCGATTTTCTTTGGTACTTCTGGCGGACCGTCCGATCGCACCTCACCGTCGGCAGGCAGAGCACAGATCAAGTCGAGCGCGGAAAGAGCCGGCTCCAGCTGGGGGAAAGCGCGACAGGATGTCTTCCACTTCCTGTGGCGCGCCCTTTTGCCGAGCTTCGATGACTTTCTCCATGGCTTCCGCCATTGCTTCTTCCGAAATGTCCACTGTCGGCTCGTCAGTTGACATGATCGACCACTCATCCCGAGACTGGTTGTTCTTCGATCGAGTATAGCCGAACCTTCGGACGAAGGGAATTGGCCATCTCGATGCACAACGCAGCACTGGAAGCGCGAAGCCCGACGAGTGGATTGGCTGGTCGGTTGCAATATCGAACGAGCGCATATAAAGAAAGCCGGCGGAATCAGCCGGCTTTCTCGATGATTGTTAGGGCGCCGAACCTATCTTTGGGCCACAATGGCCTGGGCGAAATCGAGGCTAACGCGACTTTCTTCCCCGGCCCGAACGACGACGTCCCTTTTGACGCTTAGTACTTGCCCGTTGCGAACGAGTCGTCCTTCCAGGGTGTAGTAGTAGTCTTTGCCCCGTTTAATGGGGGGCGAAATGAATGAGCGCACGGAAGAAGTGGACCTGGTTTCATCGCCACCGATGTAAAGTTTTGCGTCGGCCGGCAGTTGCACGACGATGGTGGCAGGAGCGGTCGAGCCGGCTTTTTCTTTCGGTTTAGCGGGTTCACTCTTGGCTGGAGCGGCACAGCAGCCATGACAACCATAGCAGGCGTGGCAGCCGTGACAGCTAGAGCAGCATCCGTGGCAACCGTGGCATCCCCAGCATCCGTGACAGGAATAGCATCCGCGGCACCAGCGCCGACCGAAGATTCGGCGTCGGCCACTGCAATAGCAACTACTGCAACTGTAGCAGCTATAGCAGCTGCAACCTCGACGGAGAAAAATGCCGTCGGGGGTCTCGGCGGCGCCAGTCAACGCCATCATCATTACTACGCTGTACATCTCAGAAGCACCTCCCGTCATAGAGAAAAACACGGAACGACCTGCAAACACGTCGCATTGCGATCTGACATACCCGCGTCAGCGTTTTCGCTCAGAAAAAGGACGATGGTATGTCAGCTTAATGTCTGCCAGCCGTCACGTCCAGCTGCTATTGACCTGTTTTTTCCAGAACGTAGCTTATGCGCATGCTTGACAACGAAGGAGAAAATCCGAAAGCGATCGCTCCCATTGCACCGACCCCGCCGGCTTCCCTATCGGCACCGCCAGCGGCCCGTGGCCTGCCCACTTTTCGATCGCTTCGCCACCGCAACTACCGTCTTTTCTTTTTCGGTCAAGTAGTGTCGCTTCAAGGAGTCTGGATTCAACAAACGGGGCTGATTTGGCTGGCGCACGAATTGACCGGACAATCGAAATGGCCTGCGCTTATCAGTGCGGTTCAGATTTTTCCCACCTGTTTCTTGGGCATTTGGGGAGGGGCATTGGCGGATCGCTTTCCCAAACGGTCGTTGATCTTTTGCACGCAATGCGGGTTGATGGCGTTGTCGCTGCTGCTGGCCGCTTTCGTCCTGGCTGGCCCGGTCGACCCCTATTTATTGCTGGTGATCAGTCTGGGAGTCGGCTTGATTCAGGCCGTCGACGTGCCAGCTAGGCTGTCGTTCGTCGTCGACCTGGTTGGCCGAGACGATGTCATGAATGCCGTCGCATTGAACTCGCTCTCGTTCAATGTCGCTCGAGGGGTCGGCCCGGCGATTGCCGGTTGGATTCTCGTTTTTTTCGGTGCCGGCTACTGTTTCTTGCTGAATGGTTTGAGCTATCTGGCGGTGTTATGGGCCTTAATACGAATGGATTTGCAAGTCGCAGCGCCGCCGCAACCGGGTGGCCGCACATGGCGGGACATTTTTTTCCGGCGTACACTATGTTGTGGCGCGTCCGCCATTAGGGCTGGTGCTTTTGCTTGCTGGAGTTGTTGCGTTTTGTGGTTGGCCTTATCTTTCTTTGATGCCGGCCTTCGCCACGGAATACCTGGGAGTTCGTGAGGACGGCTACAGCCTCTTGTTGAGCGGAACCGGATTTGGCGCTTTGGCGGCCGCCTTGACCGTTGCCTCTTTTGTTTCGTTTGCCCGCGCCTGGCGGTTTTTGGCTCTGGGAATTGTTCTGTCCGGGTCGGCTTTGATCCTGCTTTCCCTGGCACGGCAGCCCTATTTGGCCGTTATCTGTTGCAGCGTGATCGGCTTCGGACTGATCTTGTTCTTGGCTACCGGGCAGGGAGTGATGCAACTCAACGCCGGCGATACAAGTCGCGGCCGCGTCATGGCCCTTTGGGCTAGCACTCTTAGTGGCGGCGTCCCTCTAGGCAATCTGATCACTGGTCCGTCCGCTGACCGTTGGAGCGTACCAGCTGTCTTATTCTCCCAAGGGTTGATTCTTTTGGGGCTGAGCCTCATTCTCGTTTGTGTGTTTCGCCCGTGGCGCTTTGCCATGGGACGACTTGATTGATTGGTATGGCTCAAAGCGCCCTGTTCAAAAGAGTCGGACGCTTCACTTCTCCTCCTCCCAGCGCGGCGAGACGGCTACATACGGTAACCCCAGCATTTTCTTGATCGCCGCCCATTCTCCCAAATCGTTGCCTTCCACGCGGTGACCAAGGTATTGCAGGACGTAACCAACAACAAAAGCCGACAATGCCCAGTACCAGTCGGTGTAAAAGAAGAAGACAACACCTGCCAGCGACAACGGAATGCCGATCAAGTGGATCAAGAAGTTGAACGGGTGCCGATGGCGTTGCCGCCAATTGCGCAACATGCGCAAAACAGGGCGGCGCCGCAAAGGATCCGAATTCGATGTCATCTCTGCCCTGCCTGATCGTAACAATTTTGTGGCCCTTTTGTTTCGAGCCGGTCTTGTTCTCTATTGGCCCAGTCGCTATATGGTTCGTCCCTTGTATCCTTGGGCAAAACGGCAGGAGGCAAACATGCGAAGGCCTTGGCATAAACGGCTGGGCAAATCCCATCGGTTCGGTTTGGTCATCCTGGCCCTGGTGCTCATTGGCTTGACGACCTATTTTTGCCAGTCCGCGCCACTAATGCCACGCATCCGGCCTGCCCAAAAGCCTGCCGAGAAAGACACCTCTGCCAAACAAGAGACAATCGACGACTACCAACGTCGGGCCGTTGCTTACATCAACGAAACCGAAGTGATTACGCGTCAGGACCTCGGAGAATATCTTATCGCCCGCCAGGGACCCGAAAAGCTGCCGTTGCTGATCAACAAGCGGATCATCGACAGCGTGTGTCAGCGCCACGGGATCAGCGTGTCCTCCGCCGAAGTCGAAGCCGCATTGGCCCAAGACCTGCGCGAATTGAATATGACCCTCAAGCAATTCGTGGAAACGATGTTGAAGCAATATCGGCGTACGCTCGAGGAATGGAAGGAAGACGTCATTCGTCCGCGTCTGGCGATGACCAAACTGGTGAAGCCGGACATACGCGTCAGCGAAAGCGACATCCGCAAAACGTTTGAATCTTTGTTCGGCGAAAAAGTGGAGTGCCGCATGATCCTGTTTGGCGATCATGTGCCGAACGACGTCTATGAGAAAATCCGCTCGAGTGAGGAAGAATTCGATCGTGCTGCCCGCGAACAGAAATCGGCCGAACTGGCGAAGAAGGCAGGCAAGATTCCTCCTATTCGGCGGCACGCTCTCGGAGACGAACTCGAGCGCGAAGCATTTCAACTCAAGCCGGGGCAGGTAAGTCGTGTCATTCAGACGCCGGATGGAAAAGCGGTATTGAAGTGCGACCGGCGAATTCCAGCCGATACGTCCAAATCGCTGGAAGCGATGCGACCAAAATTGATCGAACGGATTATCGAACAGAAGATTCACGAAGCAATCCCCAAACGCTTCGCGGAGATCAAGAAGCAGGCCAGGCCTCGCATCCTGTTGAAACCTTACAAGAACCGTGCTGAGTGGCTGGCGGATATCAAAGACGTTGATTTCGCGAACAAACCCGTGGCGGTGATCTTCGATAATATCGTCATTACGCGCCGCGAATTGGGGGAGTATCTGATTCAGCGTTACGGGGCGGACAAGCTCCCCTTCCTGGTGAATCACCGCATCATCGAACATTTCTGCAAAAAGCACAACATCCGCATCACCCAGGACGAAATCGACGACAAACTCGAGTCGGATGTCAAGGAATTGTCGATCACCGTGGCGGACTTCGAAAAACGTTTATTGAAAGAAACCGGCAAGACGTTGTTTGAGTGGAAAGAAGATGTCATCTGGCCGCAATTGGCTCTGACACGCATGTGTAAAGGCGAGATCAAAGTAACCGAGGAGGACATCAAGAAAGCGTTCGAGGCACATTACGGCAAAAAAGTAAAGGGTCGGTTGATCCTGTTCCCGCACAACGAGCATCACATCGCCATGAAGATTTGGCCCAAGGTGCGAAACAGCGAGGAAGAATTCAAGGCAGCCGCCCGCAGCCAGGCCAGCCCAACTCTAGCCGCCAAAGGGGGAGACGTTCGACCCATCAGCCGTTACTCTACGGGCAATGACGAACTAGAACGGGAGGTCCTCAGCCTGAAGGAAGGCGAAGTCAGTGCCATCATCGGTACCCCCGAAGGAAAAGTCATCTTCAAGTGCGATCGTATCATTCCACCGGCCAGGAACGTGAAGCTGGAAGCAGTCCGCGAACAACTGGAAAAGGAAGTGTATCAGAAGAAACTGCAAGCCCAAATTCCGATTCACTTTCAAAAACTCTATGCCCAGGCCGCGCCCAAATTGTTCTTGACGAATCAGATCACGCAAGCCCAACTGATGCGCGAAGTGGAAGAAGATTTGCGACAGACCGGTGCCCTAGCCCCGCCAGTGAAGCGCAAATAAAAACCCGGCCCTTGGCAACCAGGGACCGGGCTGTCTGTGGCGTCGCTTAGACTTTTTCCGGAACGATAAATGGTGGCCGGTACGGACGCGTGAGCATCGTGTTGGCCTTGTCATTGTCGATGATGCGTTCCTTTTCCACATCGATCATCAGGCGTTGACCGACGCGATAGGTGGTTTCTTCGAGCTTCACGCCTTCATCCTTGAGATGGTCCTTCATTCGTTCGAAGTATTCGTAAGCGACCTTGTCGTCGCCAAAAGCGCGTGTTTTTTTGGTGATGGGCATGTCCGTACCGAGACGGTAGGAAATGTTGGCCAAATGACACAAGGCGCTGGAAAGGTGCCCTTCGAGAATATGTGCGTCGAGATCTTCGGTTTTTCTCGAGCGTACGCATTCGATGAAGTTGCCGAAGATTGCCGACCCGGGGCCGCGCTTGGCTGTCGGATTCTTGACGCCGGCGTGGCGGAAAACTTCCTGCGGTTTGGCGGAAGCATTGGTATCGAAAAAGACCTTGTTGCCGACGTTTCTGGGCGTTTTGAAACCGCTGCCACAGAGCCCGCGGACTTCAAAGACGAGCAAGGTGTCGCCATAATCCATGATGGTGAGTTGCGTGTTGGGTGTTTCTCCCTGGTCTTTATAACCGAAACGTCCGCCCACACTGATGACACTTTTCGGCAGGGTGGCACCAGGAATCATCCAGCGGGCGATATCCATTTGGTGGACGCCCTGGTTGCCGATGTCACCGTTGCCGAAGTCCCAGAACCAGTGCCAGTTGTAGTGGACAAGATTGCCATGGTAAGGCTGCTTGGGAGCCGGTCCCGTCCAGAGATTGAAATCGAGTTCGCTGGGTGGCGGTTCGATTTTCTTGAAACCGATACTTCGCCGCGTTTTGTAACAGGTGCCCAGCGAGACGGTCAGTTTGCCGAGCTTGCCCTCGGCGATGTCTTTCGCCTTTTGTGCCCAACTGGCACTGCCTCGGCTCTGGGTGCCATGGGAAACGATACGGTTGTATTTCTTGGCTGCTTCGACGAGTTTTCGCCCCTCGAAGACGTTATGGCTGCAAGGCTTCTCGACATAGACGTCTTTACCCGCCTGGCAGGCCCAGATGCCCATGAGTGCGTGCCAGTGATTGCAGGTCGCGATCGAGATAGCGTCGAGATTCTTATCATCTAAAGCCTTGCGAACGTCCTGAACCGTCTGAGGTTTGGTTCCCTCGAATCCCTTTAACCTTTTGTCGAAGGTGCGCGTATCCGGGTCGATCAAGTACGTAATCTGTACATTTTTCATGCCCTTGTAGGCGGCAATATGTGCGCCGCCGCGCCCATTCAAACCAGCGACCGCGATGCGAATCGTGTCGTTGGCCCCAAGCACCCTTCCGGACGACTTGGTGCCGGCAATGGTGATGGTAGCGGCAGCCGCCAATGTGTCTTTCATAAAGCGACGGCGGGTCAAATTCGACATGGTTTACTCCTTTCGAATGACGATGGTGGCGGGTGCCTTCGTTTCTACCCGATGGCGCGCGGATTTGCAAGCATCTGGCACAACTTCCGCGTGTAGCAGTCGCCTGGCAAGCGCCGGGCGGGCTGGAGCCTTCTTTTGCAAAGGCCGCGCGTGCAACCAATCCAACGGCTTTCTCGGTGAGACGGCATTAACCGCAAGACGTTGTCGCATCGAAACTGCCACTCACCGCTTAATCGCCGCGTCGCAATGGCACGAAGCGAACGTTGCCCTTTTTGTGTTTCGACAGGCGGCCTTTGTGATCTTTTTCGATCAACCATAAGGTTTGGCAGTCGGTCGTCGGACCGACCGGCATGACCAGAGTGCCACCTGGTTTCAATTGCTGGAGTAAAGGTTCGGGCACATGGTCGCCGCCACAGGTGACGATGATCGCGTCAAAGGGGGCGGCTTCGGGCCACCCCTCATAGCCGTCTCCGGTGCGCACCGAAACATGGCGATAACCAAGCCGCTCCAGTCGGCAGCGTGCCGAATCCGCCAGCTGAGGAATGCGTTCCACGGAAAATACTCTAGCGGCGATTTCCGCCAGGATGGCAGCCTGATAGCCACTACCCGTTCCAACTTCGAGCACCACCGAATTCGGCTTCAGTTCGAGCAATTCCGTCATCAGGGCCACAACATAGGGCTGCGAAATGGATTGCCCGTGATCGATAGCAATGGCATGATCACGATATGCAACAGTCTGCAAATGGTCCGGAACGAATTCGTGCCGTGGCACACGTTCCATGGCCCGAAGAACGCGCTCATCTCGTATGCCTCGCGCCTTGATTTGTTCCGCGACCATCCGTTTGCGCAGAGTTGCCGGACCAAGGTATTCTTCCGGACGTGGCATCGAACAGGCAAAAGCGGCAAATGGCAACGGGGACATGAGCACTACCACGGCAATCTGTCCCATTCTCTGCATCACTTCCATTATCGGGCCAAAAACGAGACCAGACAATGCAAACCTCGAAGCCATGTGGGCAACCACGACGAGGCTGGACATCAGCACTTCGTGCTGCCCGAACAACTGTCAGCGAATGGTAATATCACGAAAGCAGCGTGAGGTCGTGCAGGGGGAAACGAACCTCGCCCGCTTTCTCCTTTGCTTCCTTGCCTGGGTAACGTATCTTTAAGTAGGCTCGATTGGTCTTGTGCGGAAAAAGGGGTTCGGTATTTTATTCCGGTTGGCGCGACAGAAAGGAGCGCCGTCGTTTTCGGTTGCCTTGGCCACTGGCGTGAGGAGAGGTATTCATGGGATGGCTGTCGCATTTCTGGTCGCAGGCCATGGAGATTTGCCGAAACCTCTTCTCCAGCCAGGAGTTGATCGCCACTCTCAGCCAGCCCGAATTCACGGTCGCCGCCTTTATCGTCTTGGCCGCTATTATTTTCACCGAGACTGGCCTGCTCATTGGGTTTTTCCTGCCCGGCGATTCCTTGCTCGTCACTGTTGGACTGGTTTGCTCCAGTCCCGCTTGTGATTGGAATCTGCCTCTTTTGTTGATGCTTCTCAGCCTGGCGGCGATCGTCGGCGATAGCGTCGGCTATGCGATCGGCTACAAAACCGGACCGAAAATCTTTTGCCGGGAACAATCGCTTTTCTTCCACAAAGATCACTTGCTCAAAGCTCAATCGTTCTACGAACGCCACGGCGGCAAAACCATCGTGCTTGCCAGGTTCATGCCGTTTATCCGCACCTTCGCTCCCGTGGTTGCTGGCGTCGGCAAAATGGAATACCGACGCTTCCTGTTTTTCAACATCTTCGGCGGCATCGGCTGGATTTGCAGCATGGTGTTGACCGGATATTATTTGCCAGCTTTGCTCAACCCGCCCATTCGCAAACTATTAGGTGACGATTCGTTCCGAGTCGAATTACATGTCGAAAAAGTCATTATCGTCGTCGTCTTGCTGTCCATCTCGCCCGGCATCTATGCCTGGCTCCGCTCACGCCTGCAACGTTCTGCCTGCCTGCCCAAGCGCGAACCAGTCACGGTCGAATAGTCGCTTCACGTTTTCGCGACTGCGTCGCCTGTTTTCGCATTTGTTCCCTCGTTGATTTTTCATTCGAGATCGTCCGTCCATTCGGTTAATCTGGTGGCAAAATTGGCCGGGCAGCGGCAATCCTCCTCGTTGCCCGACTCGCACCTCGCCCGGCGATTTCTTCGTCTTGCCACATAAAACAACGCATCGAGGGAGCCAAACATGGTTAAAACAATGACGCGTCGAGGATTCGTTGAGACGGCAGCCAGCGTGACGGTGGCTTCGGCTTTGGCAGGCAGAGCGGTAGCCGCCAACGACAAAATCGGTGTGGCGGTGATCGGAGTTCGCGGTCGAGGCAATGCCTTGTTGCAATCGTTCGCATCGCAGAAAGATGTGGCCGTCACGCATATCTGCGATGTCGATCGAGATGTTCTCGAACGCCGAGGCGCCGAAACGAAAAGCAAAGGACATGACCCGAAGCTCGTCAAGGATTATCGTACGATTCTCAACGATCCTTCGATCGACGCGCTAGTCATTGGCACGCCGGACCATTGGCACGCGTTGCCGACCATTGAAGGGTGTTTGCACAAGAAGGATGTCTACGTCGAGAAGCCGGACGGACACAACATCATTGAAGGCAAGACGATGGTGGCGGCGGCAAGGAAATATGGGCGAGTCGTCCAGCTCGGCACCCAAGCCCGCAGTGCACCCTATTTGCGCGAAGCCCGCGAGTATGTCGCAAAGGGGAACTTGGGCAAAGTCATCTTTGGCCGAGCCTGGGAAACGGCAAAACAAAGTGCCGTCCCGCGAGTCAAGGATTCGCATCCCCCCGATGGCGTCGATTACGATCTCTGGCTTGGCCCGGCTCCCAAACGTCCATTCAATGCAAACCGCTTCCACGGTCGATGGCGCTGGTTTTTCGATTACGGCACCGGCGATCTCGGCAACGACGGCGTCCACCGCATGGATTATTGCCGATACGTCATGGGTCTGGACGGCTGGTTCAACACCGTTAGTTGCTCCGGTGGCAAGTATTTCTTCGACGATGCTCAGGAATGGCCCGACACGATGCTCGTCACCTTCGATTATCCCGGCAAAGTGCTCACCTACGAGATGCGTATCTGGTCTGGCCCGAAGCTCTTTGATATCACTGAAGGAGCCGCGATCTATGGCGACGCCGGTTGGCTGCTCATTCACAACAGCGGCTGGAAAGCATTCGACTCCAGGGGCAAACTGGTCGTGGAAAAACGCGGCAGTGGCGGAGTGAATCATGCTCTTCACATCCGCAACTTCCTGGACTGCGTGCGCGATCGAAAATGGCAGAACCTCGCACAAGATATCGAGTCCGGCCATATCAGCAGTGTGATGTGCCATGCCGGCAATATCGCCTGGCGTACTGGCAAGAAACTTCGCTTCAATCCTGAAACCGAGACTTTTGACGACAAGGACGCCAACGAATACCTCGGACGCGAATATCGCAAAGGATTCGAATTGCCAACGGTTTAGCAATCCGATTCCCGCTGGGCTTCATGCGAACAGCTGGGAGCCGAGTGGCGCGGCAAATACGTCGTTCGACGGCTGCCCAGCTGTCTGCCTAAAGGTCAAGAACGAGCGACCAGCAACATGCCGACAAAGAGAAATCGATTCGTCAGCGGTGCGCGCTTCGCTCCCTGTTTTTGGCTGCAGGCGACGATTTCTTGTCGGAAAAGAGCCATTGCAGTAAAGCCTTTTGGACGTAAAGGCGGTTCCCTGCTTGCTGAAAAACGACGCTGCGTTCGCTTTCAAGGACTTCACTGGTGATCTCCTCTCCACGATGAGCAGGCAGACAATGCATGATTCGGGCATGCGGCGGGGCAAGAGCCAACAGCTCTTCGTTCACTTGATACGACCGGAACTGTTTGAGACGACGTTCGCGTTCGTTCTCCTGTCCCATGCTTGCCCAGACGTCGGTGTAGATCACGTCGGCCGACGTGACGGCCTCCCTGGGATCGTGGCAGATGATCAGTTCGCTATCGGGAATGTGACTTTGGTAGAGTTCGAGGAAAGCCTGGTCGAAGCCGTACGACTGGGGACAGGCCAGAACAAATCGCATTCCCAGTTTGCCGCAGCCGATCGCCAAGGAGCGGGCGACATTGTTGCCGTCGCCCACGAAGGCGACCGTTCGACCTTGCAAGGTCGTAAAAATTTCCTGCATGGTGAGCAAATCGCCGAGAGCCTGGCAGGGATGGTAGCAATCAGAGAGAGCATTGATAACAGGGCAACGTGCGTAGGCAGCGAACTCTTCGATCGTGGCATGGCGAAATGTGCGCAGCACGACGGCATCGACATACTCGCTCAGAGTGCGGGCACAGTCGGGAATGGTCTCACGTGTTCCAAGCCCGACCTCCTGTCCGACGAGGAACAAGCTGGTGCCTCCCAACTGCGCGATGGCGGTTTCGAAGCTGACGCGGGTGCGCAACGATGGTTTCTCGAAAATCAAAGCCACTACACGATTGGCCAGCGATTTAATTCCTTTAGCATTTTTTCTTTTGGCCTTGGCCTTGGCCGCGTCAGCGAGAAGCCGGCGAATTTCGGCACCACTCCAGTCGAGTAAGGTCAGGAAGTGACGCACGCTCACCTCCTTTCACGGTTGATATGTTGACAAAACTTCTTCCAAAATAGCACAGCCCTGGGCTAACTCCTCGTCGGTCAAAGTCAGCGCCGGGAGAAAACGCAACACCGTACCCTGCGTGCAATTGATCAACAGGCCGCGCTTCAGGCATTCGTTGACGATGGCTGTCCCCTCGATCGACAGTTCCACACCGATCATGGTTCCTTGCACGCGAATCTGCTGAATCAGCGGACACTGGGCCCGCAGGCTCTCCAATCGTTCTTGAAAACGCTGCCCGATCGCTCGTCCACGTTCGAGGAGGCCGTCTGCTTCGATGGTTTCGATGGCTGCCAATGCGGCACGACAAGCGATCGGGTTGCCCCCGAAAGTTGCCGCATGCGTGCCCGGCTTGAGTTTCTCGGCTACATCGGGCCGGGCCACGATTCCTCCGCAGGCGATCCCACCGGCCAGCGCTTTCGCCAGGGTCATTACGTCTGGCTTGACGGACCAAAGCTGGTGGGCAAACCATCTCCCCGTTCGCCCCATCCCGGTTTGTACTTCGTCGAAGATCAGAAGGGCCTGGTTCTGGTCCGCCAGTTGGCGAAGCCCTTGCAGATAACCATCGGGCGGCAAATTCACTCCGCCTTCCCCTTGGATCGGCTCGACCAGGATCGCGCAGGTCTCGTCATCCATGGCGTTGGCGACGGCCTCTAAATCGCCGAACGGGACATAGGTAAATCCCGCCAGCAAAGGCTCGAGGCCGTGGTGATACTTGGGTTGGCCCGTAGCGCTGAGCGCGCCCATCGTTCGACCATGGAAACTGTTCAGCATGCTGATGATCTTGTAGCGGCGATGAGGTTTACCGTTGAGCCGAGCGAGCTTGATCGCCGCTTCCACCGCCTCGGCGCCGCTATTACAGAAAAAGCACTGTCCCCCCCAGCCCGTGCGTTCGCTCAAAGCCTGGGCCAGAAGACCTTGCGCTTCGATGTACCACGTATTGGGCACATGGATCAGTTGCGCGACTTGTTCCTGAACAGCCTTGACGACCCGAGGCGGGCAGTGGCCCAAAAGCGCGCAGCCCCAACCAGGAAAAAAGTCAAGGTAGCGGTTTCCCTCGGCATCCCAGACGTACGATCCCTGCCCGCGCACCAGACAAACCGGGTAGCGCGTGTAATTCCCAATGACGTAGCGTTGAAAGAGTTCAATCGTTTGTTGCGAGGAAAGCATGGCGGACTCGGCTAAAGCGCACGTTACGAATCATAAGGCTGTTAGTATAGGACGTGGACGGGTGGGTTTGGAGAAGAAATCATGCACAAAGGGCGAGTTGAGCGAAGGCCGGCCTGAGAGGCAATCGCTGGAAAAGCGACCTGTTTTCCGTATGAAAAAAAGAAACAGGCTTTTTGTTTGAAGGCATTTTCCATGCGTCAGGATTCCCGCATTCACGAGATTCGAGAGAAGGTTTTAGCAGCCGAACGTCTCTCGTTCGACGATGGACTCTACTTGGAAGAGCACGCCGATCTCTTCACGCTGGGCGAACTGGCCAATATCGTCCGGGAACGCAAAAACGGGAACTACACCTATTACAACGTCAACACTCATTTGAATCCCACCAACGTTTGCGTCTACCGGTGCATTTTCTGCGCGTTTCGGGCCGACCTGAAGAGTCCCAAAGGATATGTGATGTCGGACGCAGAAATTCTGGAACGTGCCGCCCAAGCCGAGGCACGCGGTGCGACGGAATTGCACATCGTTGGCGGCTTGCACCACCAACTACCATACGAATGGTATTTGAATGTGGTTCGTCTCATCCACCAGGCCCATCCCCGTCTGCATCTGAAGGCGTACACGGCTGTCGAGTGGTATTGGTTTTCCAAGCTGACAGGTCGGCCAACACGCGACATCCTTGCGGAATTTAAAGAGGCCGGCCTAGGCAGCTTACCTGGCGGCGGGGCCGAAATCTTTCACCCCGAAATCCGTGAAATCATCTGCGAACACAAGTCCGATGCCGACGCCTGGCTGCGCATCCACCGCGAAGCACACGAACTGGGGCTGCGGTCCAATGCCACCATGCTTTATGGCCACATCGAAAAACCAGTGCATCGCATCGATCATTTATGCAGGCTCCGCGAACTGCAAGACATCACCGGCGGCTTTCAGACTTTCATTCCACTGGCTTTCCACCCCGACAACACCAAACTGTCCCATTTGCAAAAACCTAGCAGCCTGATGGACCTCAAGATCATGGCGATCAGCCGAATGATGCTCGACAACTTCCCCCACATCAAAGCCTACTGGGTTATGCTTGGGATTCCCACTGCCCAATTGGCACTCAGCTATGGTGCCGACGACCTGGATGGCACGGTCGTGCATGAAAAAATCTATCACGATGCCGGTTCGGATTCGCCTCAGGAATTGACCGTGGCGCAGCTTCGCCGACTGATCGAAGAAGCTGGACGCATTCCCGTCGAACGGGATACGCTGTACCGGGAAGTCGTCCGCAAGGATACTGCCTGGCAAACGGGCAAAGAGCTAACTGTCGCTTGATCCGAAATGGAAGGCCCGCGATGCAAACTGAAGAGCTTCTCGTTCGGCTCAACCAGATCGGTATCGCTCTGTCGAGCGAACGCGATCTCGACCGGCTCCTGGAGTTGATTCTTTCCGAAGCGCGCGACTTCACCAGAGCCGAAGCCGGTACTCTTTATTTGCGCGACGGCCAGTCGCTGCGTTTCGCCATCGCCCAAAATGACCGTGCCCCACCCGGCACCGCTTGGAGCGACGCCCAAATCCCTCTCGACACCCTCCAGCCTTGCTGGCTTTGTCGGCTCGACCGGCCAAATCCTCAATCTGGACGACGCCTATGCCATCGACGAAAGCCGACCTTATCGTTTCAATAAAGAGTTTGACCGCAAAAACAACTATCGCACTCGTTCCATTCTCTGCGTACCGTTCAAGGAGCCTGCGGGCAGCGTCGTCGGCGTTTTACAACTGATTAACGCACTGGATCGCGACGGGCAACCGACAACATTCGATCCCAAGATCGAACCCTTGATTCTGTCATTGGCTTCGCAAGCCGCCGTCGCCATACGCAATGCTCAATTGACGCAGGATTTGAAAGAAGCGCATTACGAAACCATTCTGCGGCTATCCAATGCGGCGGAGCACCGCGATCCCGAAATGGGGCGCCACATCCAACGCATGAGCCAATATGCCGGTGCCATCGCCTCTGGTTATGGCCTCTCGGAAACCGAAGTGGAAATGATCGTCCATGCTTGCCCGATGCACGACATCGGCAAGCTAGGCATTCCAGACGCGATTCTGCTTAAACCAGGCAAACTGACCAAGGATGAATACGAAGTGATGAAAACGCACACGGAAATCGGCGGCAAAATCCTGAGCAATTCAAAAGTCCCGGTGTTGCAGCTTTCCGAAGTGATTGCCCGCAACCACCACGAACGCTGGGATGGCTCAGGATATCCACAAGGCAAAAAGGGGGAAGAAATTCCGCTTGCCGGGCGGATCGCGGCTATCGCCGATGTCTTCGACGCCTTGTCCTCTCCCCGTTGCTACAAGAAAGCCTTTTCGGTCGACGAATCGATCGCCGAAATTCGCAAGAATTCCGGAATCATGTTCGACCCCAAATTGGTCAAAGTCTTCGACGCCGTTCTCGACAAGATTCTGAACATCAAAGAAGCCTATCCCGACAACACTTGATTACTTGCCCGGCATCGGTGGGAACAACGTGATATCAAGACCGTCGCCGCTCAAGTGTTTGTCGAGCAGATCGAGCTGCCCGTTGTCCTTGAGTTGGGCGAAGAGTTGGCCCATTTCGTTCCACCATATCGCGGCAAGATAGTCGGGGTTGTTTCGACTCAACTCCCGGTATTTGGCGAGTCGCTTGTGAAAGATCTCCGCATCCGCCTCCGCTAGTTTCTTTTGTGTAGTCTTGTACGCTTTGGCTAATTCAAGTCTCTCGAAAGCGTATTGTTCGGCCTGGCGGATGGTCGCAACGGCTTCCTCTTCGGCCCGATTTCTCATGGTCTCGATCTTTGCTAAAGCGCGAGTAACGCGATCGAAAGCAGCTTTCACTTCATCAGGAGGATATAAATAAGCGACCGAGGCTTCGTTGCGAATGCGGATGCCTAGTCGATAAGGCTGAATGCGCTTTTGCGTTTCCTGAGCCAACCATTTTGGCAAATGCGCTTTGTCCCGCAGCAACACATCGTCCACGGTCCTTTCTGCGACCCACTCAGCCAAGGCCGCCTCGCCAACGCGTTGCACCATTTCATCTACTCGTTCCGGTTCCTGAATCACATAGTCTTCCACTTCGTCTTCCACGACGCTGTAGACGAGAATGACTTGAATGTTGATCAGGTTATGGTCGCCGGTGAGAAGTTGTCCCGGAGGCAGGGGGGGCGCCGGCCTGGTCTTCTTCCGGGCGGTATCCGACTCGCACTCGCCGGACAAAATCAACAGGTACGCGATCGACACGATCCATCCCCCAAGGCAAACCGATCCACAACCCAGGCTTCGGCTTGTACTCCAGGACTCGGCCAAATCGACGCACCACGGCTCGTTCGCCTGGCTGCACCTGCGTCACGCCGGTCGCCAAGTAGGCAAGCAGGCCAATACCCGCAACGAAAATGAAAAATTTTTTCATGATGGTCGCACTTCTCAATGATTTCCTGCCGGTGCCATCGGTGTCGCTGGTTTTTTCGCGCCGTTCGGGGCAGGTGGCTTGAACAGCATGTCGAACAATTCCCGATGGCTCGAAAGCAACAGCACAGTCTTGTTGTCGCCAAGAATTCGTTTGTATTCTTCCAGCTTTTTCAAAAAAGCGTAGAATTCCGGGTCTTGGCTTTGGGCCTCGTTGCGGATGCGGTCTGCCTCGGCGTCTCCCTCGCCGATCAGCCGACGGGCGGCGGCGTCAGCATCGGCTCGAATCTCACGCGCCTTGCGTTCTGCCTTGGCGGCAATCTCGGCTGCTAACTTGACGCCTTGACTTTCATAATCCGCCACTTTCTTGCCCCGTTCGCTTTCGATCCGACGATAAATGTCGTCACGAACGGCTTCCGGATGGTTCGTTCGCCGCAACCGAATATCCACAACTTCGATGCCATATTCTTGCAGGGCACTCGGTCGAAGCTCGTCCAACAGAGACTGTCGCAGCTTGCTTCTCTCACTCGCCACCACGCCAGGGGCAGTATTGAACAAATGGTCCATTTCCATCCGGGCGATGGCCGCCCCCAATTGGCTGCGGGCCCGTTCGCCCAGAATGGCTTGTGCTCGGTCGGATGACCCCACGCTGCGGATGAAGCGGTCGACGTGTTCTTTACCGGCGATCCGCCAGCAGACATAGGCCATCACCGTCAGTGTCTGCTCGACGGTCTGCTTTTCGGGATCATGCGTGACCAACTCCAGCTCGCTCAGGTCGAACACCTGTAGCCGGGCATCGAGCCGTTGCACCGTTTGGATTGGCCAGGGCCATTTCCAATGCCAGCCGCCTTCCGTCGCGCCATCGTACGTCGCCACGGGACGACCGAACTGCGTCACATAGACATATTCCGCCCGATCGACGGTGAAATAGCAGGTGAAAACAGCTACCAAAGCGGCGCTAACGAGTATAAGACCCAACAGCAGTCGCATAGGTTATTCCTCAATCAGATCGACAAATTCATCGACGTCACTGGCCGTCTGGTAATGTTTGGCGAGGCGGAAGCCCCCGGTTGGGCAAAAAAACCGGAGGCGGCCTGAGGTCTTCCGGATCGAAGATCAGCAGTTGGCGACGCCCGGGAACCTTATCCGCGTCGATGATGATTTTGCTTCGTCCGTTCAGGGCGCCGCCTATGGCGTCCCAGAACATGCGAAAATCGGTCAAACGGGTTCGCGATTGCAAGCGCAGGTTGAAATAGGCCCGGTCCGCTTCCGCTGACTTGATCTTGCCGTACTTCTCGGCTTCGGCCTGGCATTCTTTTTGAAACGCACTGGCTTCTTCGCTGCGGGTTTTTCGCAGCGCCTGGGCCTCGGCTTCATTGATACGTCGGTCGCGAGCCTCCATCGCTTGCGCCACCTGATAGTAAGCCCGCACGACCTCGCGTGGCGGATGCAAGTCGGTCAAAGACAGCGAAGTAAGTCGAATGCCAAGGCCATGGCTGCCGTATTGCCGGCAACGTCGATCCAATGCGTTGAGCACGTCAGCCTGAAGCTGGCCACGTTGTGCCGTCAGCAGGTCCACGAACTTGCGTTGTGCCACGGTTTCGCGCAACACCGATTCGGCGGCAGCCCGAATGATCTCGTCGGGAGACTCGATGTCGAACACGTAAGTCCGCGGGTCGGCGATCGTGTAGCGGACCGCCGCCTGCAATTCGATCAGATTGCCATCACCGGTGATCATCACCGCCTCATCGGGCCGAAGCTGGATGACATCTCTATGTTCGGTCGACCAGGCGCCCGACGACGTGCCGACTCCCTGACCGGAGCGGAAGCCGACTTCGACAGATCGGACTCGATTCGGTTGGATGCGGATGACGTCCTCGATGGGCCACGGCCAGCGCCAATGCAGACCAGGCGGCAAGTCTTCGGGCAGCGGGCGTCCGAAACGGCGGACAATGCCGATTTCATCAGGACCAATTTGCGTCAAGCCGAGCAAAAGCCAGAACACGGGCAGTACCACCGCCGACACGAGACCGACTGGTTTCAGGTTGTGCGAAAGCCAATGCAGTCCCTCTTCCAGATCCACACGACCAAGCCATTCGTCGGCAGTCTGCAACCACCGTTTGAGTCGTTGCCAGGTGGGATTGCTGGCGGCTCGTTCGAACCAGAGCAATCGCATGGAATTGAGCAAGACGGCGAGCGAGCCGAACTGGTGATACAAGACCGCCGCCAGCGGTGCTTCTTCGTGCCAGTCGACGGGAGTCAAAAGCGGCCACAACCAGGCGGTAAGCAGGATGCCAACACCATTGACGATGAAAGCGAAAACGATGATGTTTTGGCGAATAATCCGGACGGTCTCGCGCGAAAGTCGAATCAACAAGGGCAAGGGACGAAGGGGATCGCCCATAAGGACGACGTCGCCGGCCTCCGCGGCGATGTCGGTACCGGTTCCGCCGATGGCCAGGCCGACATCCGCACGAGCCAACGCGGGCGCGTCGTTGATGCCGTCGCCCACCATGGCGACTTTGCCTGAGGTCGGGACTTCAAAGATCGACCGCCAGAACGAGCGTTTTTCGTCAAGATCGCCTGCCCCTTTCTCAGCCCAGTGTGCGATGAACTCGGCTTTATCGACGGGAAGTAATTCGGCATGGACTTCCCGGATATCGAGATAGTTGGCCAGCGATTTGGCGACAGCAGTGCGATCGCCGGTTAGCAGTGCGATCTCGTAGATGCCGAGGCTGCGCAGTTCGCCGAGAATCGTCGAGGCTTCGGGACGGACGCGGTCGCGGGCGCCGATGACGCCGAGGATGCGCGCGGGCATGGTTTTTTGCGGCTTGGCGGTGATATGCTCATCGCCTTCGCGGCGCGGGCCGCCCTCGCCGGCGAGTTCTCGGATCTCGGCAATAATGAGCGGTGTTTGTCCCGATTCATCGAGCCGGGTCAGTGCGTGTGAAACAGCCTCGGATAGAGTGATGCCGAACTCCTCCATGAGACGGCGATTGCCAACGACCAGTTTGCTCCCGGTGGTCTCCCCTTCGGCGACGAAAGTCGCGATGACTCCGGCCCCTGGAAAGGCTTGAAACTCGGCAGGCTGAAGACACTCAAGGCTGCGGTTGCGCGCTTCGCTGACAATCAGGCGAGCAATGGGATGTTCGCTGCGTTGCTCTGCCGATGCGGCCAAACGGAGCAATTCGTTTTCACTTTTGTCATCGAACGCGACGATGTCGCCGAGTTCGAGCTTTCCTTCGGTCAGCGTTCCTGTCTTGTCGAAAGCGATGCGTGACACAAAAGCGAGCCGTTCCAGGGCAGACCCCCCCCTTGATGAGGACACCCGTGCCGGCGAGTCGCCCTAGCGCGGCAATGATGGCGGCGGGAGTAGCCAGGATCAAGGCACAAGGGCAGGCAACCACGAGAACCGCCAATGTCGGATCAATAGCTTTGCGGGCGGCAGCGAAGAAAGTGCGTTCCCCCTCGCCGCCGTAATTGAGATACAACCCTACCGCAAACGTCAGGGCGGCGAGAACTAAAACGATCGGCAGGAAAAACCTTGCCATTCGGTCGGCTGTTCGCTCGATCGAGGCTTTGTCCTTCAGCGCCTTGGATGTCAGTTCGATGACGCGGCCGACTACTGTTTGCTCGGCCACTCGCGCCGCTTCGATGGTCAACGAACCGAATTGATTGATCGACCCGGCTAGGACCTCGTCTCCCGGCCCGACATCGACGGGCAGGCTCTCTCCCGTCAAAGGACTCATATCCAGAGCCGAGCGTCCTTCAATTACTGTCCCATCGACCGGGACTTTGCCCCCGGGTTTGACCACCACGCGATCGCCGACTTGCAACTCGTGCGTAAAGACACGATGTTCCTGTCCGTCGCGCAAGAGCCAGCACCGCCTGGGCGTGACCTCGACGATTTTGCGAATGGCACTTTGCGTGCGGGCGAACGTGATCGCTTCAAGGCATTCCCCCACCATGCCGATAAACACCACCTCGGCGGCTACCAGCGGCTTGTTGAAGAGGATGGCCGCAATGGTGGCAATAGCCAAGGCCAGGTCGGCGCCGATCCTCCCTTCGAACAGGCTTTCGAGCGACGTGTAGAGGATGCGAGCGCCGCCGAGCACGGCAGCGATCAAGGCCAGCCGATAACCATAAACTTCCCTCGGCCAGGTAGGAAGCGACACGCCCGTGTCACTAAGCCATGATGCAAACGCCGGCCAGAGGTCGGCACCGATCAATAGACCTAGCAAACCTGTCAGAAAATAGAGCGACAGGTTGCTTTCTTCGTGAAAAGCCTGGTCAACGTGTGAGATTTCGCGGTGCATGCTTTACAAGCTAAGCCTGCCCGATGCCCGAGTCAAGCAAGCCGATCCTACTCTTTTCTTTCAACCTTTGCGACTTTGATGAACCAAGGTGGTCGCAGGCGTCGCGGTGCCGCTGAAATCCTGTGGCGGGAACAGGAATGGGGAACCCCGCTCTGTCACCGCCTTTCCGACCGGTGGAGCATGGACGCGACAGAGCGCATTCCTCCAAACGGAGAACGGAGGGCTCCGCTCCGTCGAGGCCAATACTGGCCTCAGCCAGGCGTCGCTGGTTCCTTCCAGGTCTTGCAGCGGCGCGAACATTTGATACGCTCTATTGGGATTGCCTGTTGTTGTAACGAAGATCATCCAAGTAGAATTCCCAAAACGGGACGCGAGTTTCAAGTGCGCGGAGCGAAGGGAGATTTTCATGGCCGACAAACCACGCAACTCCTTTTGTGGGCAAACTCGGCGTGAGTTTCTGTGGCAGGCCGGCGGCGGGTTCGCCTCGGTTGCTTTGGCGGGACTGCTGGACGACCGCTTCTTTGCCAGCCAGTCTGTAGCGGCGGACGGCGTGACTCCGTTCCACCTGGCCAATCCCATGGCTCCGAAGAAGCCTCATTTTGAGCCGAAGGCAAAAGCCTGCATCTTCTTGTTCATGTACGGCGGCCCAAGTCACGTCGATACTTTTGATTACAAGCCAAAGATGTATGCTCTCGACGGCAAGACGGTCGCGGTCAAGACCTTCGGCCGGGGCGGGCACAAGAATCAGGGGCGAATCGTTGGACCGAAATGGAAATTCAAACCCTACGGCCAGTGCGGCAAATACGTTTCCGATTTGTTCCCGCACCTGGGCGCCTGTGTCGACGACATGGCTTTCATTCACTCGATGACGGCCGACTCGCCGATTCACGGCTCCGCCATGCTGATGATGAATTCAGGGCGAATCCTCTCGGGCCATCCTTGTCTCGGGTCGTGGGTGACCTATGGCCTGGGGAGCGAAAATGAAAATCTGCCTGGCTTCGTCGTGATGCTCGATCCCACGGGAGGACCAATTTCAGGCGCCAAGAACTGGTCGAGTGGTTACATGCCGGCTTCCTACCAGGGAACTTTGCTCCGACCGCATGGCGAACCGATCCTCGACCTCCAGCCTCCCGCGGGCATGTCGCAGCGCGCCCAACGCCGGCTACTCGACCAGCTTAACCGAATGAATTCTATTCATAATAGTAGCCGAGTCAGCAACAGTAACCTGCGCGCCCGAATCGCCAGCTATGAACTCGCCTTCAAGATGCAGCAACATGCACCGGAAGCAGTCGATCTTTCCAGGGAACCGGAACACATTAAAAGACTTTACGGACTGGACAATAAGCGGACGGAAGATTTTGGCAAAAAATGCTTGCTGGCGCGACGACTTGTGGAACGGGGCGTCCGTTTTGTCCAGATCTACTCAGGCGGCAATCACAATGACGCCAACTGGGACGCGCACGGCGACCTTGTCAAGAACCACAGCTATCATGCAGGCAACACCGACCAGCCAATTGCCGCCTTGCTCAAAGATTTGAAACAGCGCGGTTTACTCGAAAGCACATTGGTGATTTGGGGAGGCGAGTTCGGTCGCCAACCGACGGCGGAATACGCAAAAGGCACAGGTCGCGACCACAACTCCTATGGCTTTACCATGTGGCTTGCCGGCGGCGGTGTCAAGGGAGGGATCAGCGTCGGCAAGACCGACGAGATCGGCAGCGCCGCTGTCGAAAACCGCTTCCATGTCAAACGCCTTCATGCCACGATTCTGCATTTAATGGGACTGGATCCCAACCGCTTAAGCTATTTCTATAACGGCCTTGACCAGAAACTCGTCGGCGTCGAAGGCGCCGAACCCATTCGAGATATCATGGCCTGACTTTACGTCAAGGCGACAACGCTGATGGCGGCCGTTGCATTCGTCAACCTGTGCAAAATCTTCGCCAGGCACCACGTGGTGATCCGTGATTTGTCGCTAACGATTGAGTCGGGTGAAACGCTCGTTCTCGTCGGACCATCAGGTAGCGGCAAAACAACGACGCTGCGTCTCCTCGCCGGGCTGGAACACCCTACCGCGGGGCGCGTCTTCATCCATGACTCTGATGTGACGGACCTGCCTCCTCATCGTCGCGGCATCGCCATGGTGTTTCAGAACCCGGCGCTCATCCCCCACAAAACGGTTCGCGCCAACCTGGAATTCGGGCTTCGTTTGAAAGGGGTCGATCGCATTGCCGAGCGTGTTCGGCAGACGGCAGCAACTTTGCATCTCGACAACCTTCTCGACCGCAAACCTCATGAACTGTCCGGCGGGGAGAAACAACGCGTCGCACTGGCTCGAGCCATGATTCGCGAACCAGCGATTCTGTTGCTGGATGAACCACTCTCCAACCTCGACCCGCCCCAGCGTCTTCTCTTGCGCAGCGAACTGGCACAATTAAAACAAAAACTGGAATTCACCATGCTTTACGTTACGCACGATCAGGAAGAGGCCATGAGTCTGGCGGACCGGATCGCGGTCCTCGATCAGGGCACACTCCGGCAAGTTGGCACGCCGACCGAAATCTACGGCCATCCCACTGACACGTTCGTTGCGGGATTTTTCGGCACCCCGCCCATGAATTTCATTTCAGGGCGATTTGCCGAGTTAGCGGGACGAAAACATTTCGTCTTTGATGCAGGGCAATTCGAACTACACGAAAACTCCGTCCCATTGAAAAACGGCGATGCACTCCTGGGCATCCGACCGCAGGATGTTGCGCTGGAGGCACTCGATCGGGCAGACGTGATCGGTATTGTCCAGTTGGTAGAGTTTTTGGGTCAGCAAACAGTCGTTCACGTGGACATTGGCAACGAATGCGTCGTGAAAACCTTTGCCGCCAGACCCGATCTGCACAAGGCGGGAGATAAAGTCGGCTTGCGGTTTTCGCGGCACCAGCTTCACTTTTTTGACGCCGCCTCCAAGAGACGTTTGGCGGTGACCGCGAATTGACTACGGGTGCTGTTCCCATGCTCTTCCACGTCATACACCGGTCGCTGGCTCTGCCATTTGTCATGCGATTTGTCCCTCACGTCTCTTCTTTGGATCGAAAACCATGGCCACGTTTCGCAAAATCGATTTGCATACTCATATCTTGCCAGAGCGCTGGCCGAATCTCAGGCGTCGTTACGGTTACGGCGGCTTCGTCCATCTCGAGCATCATGGTCCCGGGTGCGCGCGCATGATGGTCGGCAAAAAGTTCTTCCGCGAAATCCAGGAAAACTGCTGGAATCCCGAACGCCGCATCGAAGAATGCCAGCGGCTCGGCGTCGATGCTCAGGTCCTCTCCACCGTACCAATCATGTTCTGCTATTGGGCTAAACCGAAGGACGCTCTCGATTTGTCGCGCATGCTCAACGACCATATCGCCCAGGTCGTTCAGGATTACCCCGGTCATTTCTTCGGGCTAGCCACTTTGCCGATGCAAGCACCCAAGCTAGCCATCCGAGAACTCGAACGTTGCGTCAAAACCCTGGGATTGCACGGCGTCGAGATCGGTTCGCACATCAACGACTGGAACCTCGACCATCCCGCCGTCTTCGAAGTTTTTGAAGCCGCCGAGGAATTGAATACTAGCGTGTTTGTCCATCCGTGGGACATGCTGGGCAAAGAACGCATGAAAAACTACTGGCTGCCATGGCTTGTCGGCATGCCGGCTGAAACCTCACTGGCAATCTGCTCGATGATCTTTGGCAATGTTTTCGATCGCTTGCCGAAACTCCGCGTCTGTTTCGCACACGGCGGGGGCGCGTTTCCCGGAACCATCGGCCGGATCGAACAGGGTTTTCATGCGCGGCCCGACTTGTGTGCAACCAATAACAATCGTAATCCCCGAAGCTACCTTGGCCGGTTCTATGTCGATTCGCTGGTTCTTGATCCCGACGCGTTGGCTTACCTCTTGAAAGTAGTGGGTCCGGAGCGAATCGCGCTTGGTTCCGACTACCCATTTCCGCTTGGTGAGGCTGAACCAGGTCGCCTGATCGAGTCCATGAAGTTGCCAAAACGGGTCAAGCAACGCCTGCTCGCAGGAACCGCATTGGAGTTTCTCGATGTCCAGCCGGCGTCAGCCAGGCGCACGGGGCAGCGGGTTTGAGACACTGAACATGGCTGCTGGCCGCTATCCCTCATGCCGAACATCTTTGTTGGTTTTTACCGACCTTCCTGGCGATCAACATGAGACAATCGGACCGCCCCCGGAAAACCGTCCAGGAAGTGAGCAAACTGGCAATGGGGCGAAGACGTGCAGCCCGAAGCCACCACTTGTGCTTCGGTCTTGCCAAAGCGGCTTCGACCGAGCGCCGCATCCAACTGGTGCGACCCAACAGGCGCAGTTGCACCACTTCAAAACCATGCATCCTCACCAGCCGCGTGATAGTGGCGGGGGAAAAATGCAACAAATGCCGAGGCAACTCGAGCGACCAGCAATCTTCCTGAAACCAGTCGAACTGACAACTTGCGATATTGGGAACCGAAATGACAATCAGGCCGTTTTCGGCGAGGATTCGTGCCGCTCCGGAAATGACGGCGTGCGGATCGTGAACGTGTTCGAGGACGGCACCCATGGTGACCACGTCGAAGCTCTCGGCAGCGATTTCGGGATGCGGCAAGGTACCCACATAAACGGGAATCTGCAATCGCTTTTGCACTCTCTGGGCGGTGTAAGAGCTGAAATCAAGCCCAGCAACGGACCAGCCGCGCTCTTTCATCCTGGTTAAAAGCCAGCCGGCGCCGCAGCCGAAATCGAGCAACCTCCCTTTGCCGGTATACGGAATGGCAGTCATCGAATCCCGGCTCGGGCCAAACCACGGGCGCACCATTCGCGCCAGCAGACGTTCGTACCACGATCGCAAAGGCGGCGGGTAGCCGTAGCATCGAGACCAGACCAACTGCTCGCAATATCGCTTCCACCCAGGCTCTCGACCGCTTTCGCCGCGAGGCTGGTAACATTCGTAGTTGTCGGGATAAAGCAAGCCGACCGTTTCAGGCGTTGGCCGAGGATTCAAGTAGCCCATTTCGCAGACGCCGCATTGCACGACTCGATAGGGGGGATGGTCTGCCTTCGGACGCGTTTCCAGCAGCACCTTCTCTCGCCTTTGGCCACATAAAGGACAGTTGGTTTCTTCCCAGGCTATTTGGCAGAGCGCATCCATGACGATCTCCGAGGCGGCGAAAAACGAATTGTGCCGCACTGAGAAAATCAGCTCAAGCCCGAATCGGCGGAGGTAAATTGGCGAAGTTTGTCAATCCGGAGAGACGTCAGCCGCCTGCCACGGGTGGAAAAATGGTCAATTCATCGCCGTCGTGCAGCGCCTTCTTTACTTCCTTGACGGCTTCGCCATTCAGCATGACCAGATGGATTTGTCCTTGAGAAAGTTCCAGTTGCGACAAAACCGACTCAACTGTGCTTTGCTCGTCGACCTGCAGATCGGCCTTCCCCCCCGGCAGCTTGCTTCGCAAAACACCCATCAACTTGACATGAACGGTCATGGCGTCGATCCCTTGCTGGACATATCAACTACTCCTGCATTCTAGCTGCCCGAACAGTCACGCGTGCGATATTCGATTCATAACTTTCTGCTTGAACCGTTGGCAACTTCTATTCCAAACGCAACACCACGGGATCGCTGAAGTATTCCGGCCCGAATGCGATGCCGTTACCTGGCGTGACGCTCACGCGCAGCGTGCCGAAATATTTTGCGGGTACCAGAAACGTGTTCGATTGGCTGACGATGTTCAATAGCTCAACGCCACCGGCTTCGGTCTGGCGGTAGAGCCGCAATTGGGTTCCCTTTTCCTGCCGTCCGGTGCGATCGCCGAATCGATAGGTTACGGTAACCTTGGCGTAGTCCTCGAAATAGGACACGTTCAGCTTCACCGGATTTGCGTCCCCCTCAGCCTTCAGATAGGGGATGGTCGAATAGGCCGATAGGTGGTTTTGGACATCGACGATGGATTCTGAGAAGTATTCGCGTCCTTTTTTCAACTGGGTGCACGGCGTAATGGACACGCGCAGACGTTCCAGCGATTCTGGCTGGTCGAGAACGATCTGGTCTGCATTCGTCTGTTGTTGCAGCAGACGAAGTTCGCCGTCGTCCGTCTCTTCGTAGACTTTGATGATGCTGCCGTGTTCCGGTTCCGCTTCCGAATGGTAGTACGCGTAACGAACCCGAAATCGGCCGGCGCCGAGGTGGTTTACGGCGACGAATCGCCCCGGCGACTGCGACAGGGGTTTCAGTTGCGGCGGTCGCAACGATGCGACTTCGCCGATCCGATACGTATCGCTCGAGTATTCCCGGCCGCATTTCGTGGCCGTCTTCGGAATCACGCTCACCATGATGTTACCGGCAAAATCCTTGTCCAGCTCAAACCCCTCGCCGTCGTTGATCTTTTCTTGAAGCAGCACTCGTTTATGCGGATACGCGGCATACAGCCTCATTACCGTGTCCGCTTCTTCTTTCCCCTCTTGATGACAAAATTCGTAACGGACATCGACATGAATCTTGTCGGCTAAGCGGGCAATCTCGATTTGGACCGGATGCTCGAAGGTCGTGCTGGGCAATGGCCGCAAATAGGGCGGGAAATCCCAGTCCAATTCCACAATGGCCCACCTCCCGTCGTCATCGCAGTCGATCAACTTGTGCTGCAACGGAACGAAATCCCGACCTGCGTCGGATGCATCGGTTGATCGACGCGCCAGTTTGCAGACCTCGAAAAGCCGAACGTCCTCAAACCGATTGGGAACCGCGTAGTCGCGAAGTTTATTGACATTTCGCCACAAATCGAAGCTGCTGACCAGCAACAAATACTTGGGCCGGCGGTAACCAGGATTGTTTCGGTCAGGGAACCACAAAAACGTGTTCGCGTCCTGCTCAACCAGGAAACCGGCATCGGTTTCTTGAACAATACCGGCGCCGATCACCGGATCCATGTAAGCCCAACCACCGGTATGGCAAGCGATCGGCAGCGGATAAGCATTGGTGACAAAAGACTGGCCGGCAAAAGGAGGACGTTCCAGCTTGCTCAGAAACTGGTAGTTGTCCGCCGGCCATAACTGCAAATAAAAGGCTTGCAGGCGCAGCCAATAGAAGGACAACAGAAGGCACGGGGCGATAGTCAGACCAGCGACAAGAAGACGATCACTCGTGGACAAGCTGCGGCTTTGCAGACGATGCATCATGTGGAAGAAGGCGTAGAAAAACGCGGCGGCAAGGAGGGTGCTGAACACGACGTAAAACGACAGCCAGCGCACCATATAGCCGGTGTAGATGTAGCCGGGAGAAAGACGATAGACAGTGAGATAGGCCAAAGCGGCACAGCCCAGCAACAATCCTCCGTGTTTGAAAACCCTGCTGCGACCAACGGCAAGGGCGAACGGGCGAGTTGCGATGCAGCTGGCCAAGATGGTCGTTGCCAAAACCGATAACCGCATGAAGAAGGACGGCACCTTGTGCCGCATGCTTTCCCAGACAGGGAGCATGGCGAGGTTGTATAGTTCGTAATGATTCCGAAGCCAGAAGATGGCGAACAGAACCGTGCCGCCCATTGCTGCCAGGTTCACCCAACTGACGTCGCGGGCTCCTCGATACGACCCGGTTACAAGCCTTATCAGACACGTCGAAACGATCATCCCCACAGTCAAGGAAAGGGCGTTGAGGAACCAATGGCCGCCAGTAAAAGCGATCATCGGAATCTGCCGGCTTTGGCCAATAAACGTGTTGTCGCAGAGAACGCACTTGGCGAGCAAAGAGCACAAAGGCAACAGCGACGCCCAGGTCAGAATGGAACTCGGCCGTTCGGGCCACGATGAAGAAACCCATCTGCGACAGCCAGCTGCCGCCAGACCGCCGATCTGCCCCAGGATGATGCCCACTGCGAGCACCACAAAATGAAGCACCAGAAACGGCGTAAACAACATGTAGTCGAAGGTAAAATGATTCTTGATAAACGCCCTCAGGCTCAATAACGATCGGCCATCAAAAATATTCGGCCAAAACAGAATGTTGTGCTCCGCATAAAAGGCTCGCGCACGTAGCGCTTCGGGGGAAGCGGGACTGCCGAAATTTCGCTGCGTGAACGTGTAGACGGCGTCCTGCCAGGTGTTCGCCGGTCCCATGTAATGAACCAGCTGCACAAACAGCAGTCCCAGCGCACAGCCGGCACCGATCGCCTGGCACGCCAGAAAACGCACTGACGTTCGCCACTTTCGACCGTACGTCGCAGCACAATAGATCGCGCTCAGAATTGTGACAAACGCAACGAATATCAACTCGTAATAAAACAAGGCGGCAAAATTCAAAATCGCCAACAAGAACCACCGCTTTGGTTTCTGGCTGCCAATGCCGTGCACGCAATGCAGGCTGGACGCGATGAAGAAAAAGTGCCAGATGCGATACGAATTCAAAAACCACTGGGCGAACATCAAATAATTGGTCAAAAGAAGCAATAGGAACAGACTGGCAAAGCCGGGAGTCGTTAGGCGAAGAAACAGAAAATAGTACATGAGAATTGTCAGCGAACCGATCGTGGCCGCGGTCACAAGCAGCTGACCCGCAGCGGTGCGGACGCCGACGGCATACAGGAGAATGGCAAAGACCCGAGGGAAATTTCCCTGGTGCGTATGGACGAATGGGTGGCCGCTTTCGTTGGGATGACACGATTCGTCCGCAAGTCCGGCACTCTTGTCGATGCCGAACCTCCAAAAATTCCTGGCATGCACGAATGCCGAATACGTTTCATTGTTGTCGATGACGTACGGCAAGCCGTCATTAGCGGCAAGCAAAATGCCATAAGCCACAAAGTAAAAGGCCAAGAGTCCTGCTGGGATCGTCAGCCGAGCCATTCGATTTTTGCCACCTTCCATGGTGTGCTCCACGTTAAAGCGCGTTGGATGCTTCCAATGATTAGTGAAAAAATGGGAAGTCAGTTGTTCCGTTCAAAGGCGATCAGAGTGGATGCGTCGCGAACCAGCGTCATTTTTGTAAAAGTTAATCTGCTTGCGGCAACAGGGTCAAGAGCGATCGAAATGCGATCGCTGGGGCCGGATCATGGCCGCCTGCGCTGCGGTCCCTCATCTCGTCGCCGAATGGCACCGAGTCGAGGCGCGAAAACGATTGGACTGCCTGGTGAAAACCGGGCTAATTGAACTCCGGTTATGTGGAGTGACAGCGAGGGTCCAACCGCGATACAGGTCCTTTAGCGGAGAGAAAAGCCGAGCTACCTGCGCTTGAATCACCGGGTAGCGAAAGCTACAATGACCCTGGCAGAATTGCTCGATCCACGGTGAACCGTGGGATGAGTTGGTTCGACCCAGAGATGCAGTATGGAGAAAGCCAGCGTTTACGTCGAAAGCGAAAAAGAAGCGCTTCGTTTCAAGTGGCTCGAAAGCGAAAAAGCGGGCTGCGATCTGGGCGAAGTGGCCATTCGGCGATGGGTCAAGGAACATTGGGGAGGCTACCTTAGAGCCCGCTGGATCGAACATCTCCAGGGCAAATGCTTCTGGGTCGAACTCGACCGCGGCGACTTCGGCATCCTCAAAAGCCAATTCAGTGAAGACGCACTTCTACTCGACCGGATTCTCGATCGCATAAAAGCTGGCAAAGAGAACCTCGATATCATTCTCTGGGCCCACGAATTCAACCTTCCCATGGATCGAGTTCTGCACATCCTCGAAATGCTCGACATCAACAGCCGACGACTCGGCCATCGCTTCGATTCCTGAACAATGCCGACCGCAATGTTCGTTCGTGTGCGTTTCGCTTGCTGAACTCCTTGTCAGAAAACGAAATTGGCCTCCGCTGAATGCAAAGGCCAAAACGATCTTCGAATCTGTAGCTATTCTCCGGTGCGAGGTCCAATAGGCTTCGCCTGGGTTCGTGCCGTTCATTTCGCGGCTTTGACTGCATTCACGATCAACTCTGTCGAGATTTTCATTCGACCGATGAGCAACTTTCCGTCGTGCTTCAAGCTGATGGCGTCGAAAATCTCCACCATTTCCTTGGGCATTTTGCCAAAGGTCTTCGCCGCCGCGATGCCGCCATTTGCCAGGTCGCAAGCGGTTTTCGCCTTTTTTTCATCGGAAAAACGAACGGTCAATTGCGCGTCGACACCTTCGTCGAAATCCACCACAGCGGTCGCTTCCTCAACGGAGTTTACGTATTCGACGAAGTCTTCCGAGAGCATAGAGACGTCTTTCTTGTCCAGCTTCTTATTTAGCACGCCCGCAAAGGCGACCGCCTGGCTGAAATCCACCCTGCCCATTGCGGCTTGCAATTCTTTAGAAAACTCGGGTGCCGAGTCCCTTTGCAGAATCGGCTTGAGTGCCTCGAATTTCCCCAAGACGGCAATGTTCTTTTCCGGCAAACAGAACGCTTCCGTGTATTCCGGCTCACTGGCTTGGCCGCCCGCGACAAGGTTGCCCACCTCTTGAAACGTCCTTGGTATTCTTTTCGCCGGATAGCGGACGACCGTGTAAGAACCTACCTTTTCCTCTTTGAAAGTCTTAATCTGCGGGTTTTGCTTTTTCAGCTGTTCCTTGAACTTGTCGGCGTCTAGCGCTTTGGCGGCTTCGATCACGACGACGGAATCGTCGTTCGATTGCCCGGCAGAGATGATCCGGTTGATTTCTTCAGGCGAAGCGGGGTAGTCGTCCAGTTCGGTCTTTTTCAAAAGGTCGAGTTTTTTCAATTCGCTGTACAGATCGCTTTCGACGAATCGAGGAACGTTGAAGACACCCACGAAGTTGGGTTTGTCGGGGAGGTACTTCTGTCCTGGTCCGAGGGGATAGCCGCCAAAGAGCCAGCGGGCAGCCAGAAAAGCGCCGACCAAGAACAAGACAGCCAAAGAACCGGCAACGGTGATCGGCAGCAACCTGGAACGAGATCGGCGTCGAGGCCCAGGGGCTGCCATTGCGGCGACGGCCGGCATCGGAGGCGCTGCCGTAAATGCCTCTGTCGGCGCGGTTTCCGCAGGAGCGATGGTGATGATAGTGCTGCATTTTCGGCATTTGATTCTGCGGCCAACGGCCTCGTCCGGCACACGGTAGCCTTGACCACATTGCCCGCATCGAATCGAGATGGCCATTTTCGTGTCTCCTGCGAATGTTGGTGCACGGCTCTTAGACGTTGTTCGTTGTTCGTTCGTTGCCGTGCTGGATTTAACTTTTATAGCATTATTTGAAGGCACCCGGCCTTCGGCTCTCGTCACGCTTCCATCTTCACGATTTACGGTCCATTTGCCAGTTTTTTCACCAAAAATCTCATGGCCGCCGGCTTCTGGGCGTTTCGGCGCTGAGCACGAAAAAATTCGTCACTGGCTAAATCATGCCCGGCGACGAGCGAATTACAGGACGGGAGAGGACGATAGCACGCGTCCTGTAAGGGTATTCGTCTCAAGGGTTGGAAAGGGGTTGAAGCATGTGCAAAAAACTCGGCATCGGAGTGGGAATCCTGGTCGCCCTCTTTGCTCTCGCCGCCTGGACAGGGCTGAGCAGCTACACGGCTACGGCGTGGTCGAGTATCCAAAAACAAGTCAAAGGCCAGGTGCCGCTGGAATTCGAACTGGAACGCTTGCGGCATGAAGTCGCCCAACTCGATCCTGAAATGAACCGACACATCAGCTCCATTGCCAGCGAGATCGTTCAAGTCGAGAATCTGCGTCAGGAAATCGCCACCACGAGGGAGAATCTGGCGAAACGGAAGCAAGAACTGCTGACCATGTCGGAGGGCCTGGAAAAGGGTTCGAAGTTCGTCACTTATGACGGCCGGCCTTATCCCGCCGAACGGGTGCAGAAAAAACTGGAACGCGATTGGGCTTCGTACCAACTCGCCGAAGCCGAACTCAAGAGCAAAGAGGAATTGCTCGCAGCCAAAGAACAGTCGCTCGACGTCGCTCGCGAACAACTGGTCGCGATGCGCACGCTCAAACACGACCTTGAAGTGCAGATTGCCCAACTCGAGGCGGAATTGAAATCGTTGCGACTGGCCCAGGCCAAAGATGAATTCCATTTCGACCACGGCCAGCTCTCCAAATGCCAGGGCATGCTGGCCGAGATCAAAAATCGCCTGGCGACCGAACGGAAAACACTCGAACTTCGAGCGGAGTTCACGGCTGATCCGATCCCCGTTCACAAGAAAACCAAATCAACCCATGAGTTGATCAAGGAAATCCGCGAGCACTTCGGCGAACGGAACGCCTCCGCGGAATAGATCGTCGTCTCTCTCCCAAGCGAGTGGGTCGGTTCGCCGATCCACTCGCTGCCATAACGTCGCTTATAATGGACATGTCGAATCGCAAGATCGCCAGCGAGCCGGGAGAACCAGACGATGGATGCAGGAGGGATGAACATTGGTGTCCTCGAGCTTCTTATTCTTGGAGCCGGCGGTGTCTTGGTTCTCGGGGCAGTGATCGTGATCGTTCTCGCCTTGACATCGTGGCGACGAAAGGACGACGACTAGCCCGGGCGACTGGCAACCATTTCGGGGGCAACGAGCACATGACTTCAGCCTGGCTGACACTGCGACAGGTCCAAGCCGCGTTGAAAAACGGGCGGCTGGAAGAAGCGGTTCGGCTCATTGGTCAGCCGGAAGTCCAGGGGCATAAACATGCCGCTGATTTGCTGCAAAAAATCGGCCAGGCGTATGTCGCCCGCGGCGAACGCAGCTTGGAAGTCGACCAGATCGCGAAGGCGTGGCACGACCTCTTGCAGGCTGAGCAACTCGGCATTCTCGATGCCCGATCGCTTGCCCTGAGGCAGGAACTGGCGAAACGGAGCCTGCGCGAAGGGCGCCGTTACCTGGAAGCGGGTGAACCCGGGCGGGCCGCTGAGGTGTTTGCCCAGCTCCGCTCGCGGGGCGTCGAGTCCAGCGAATTGGCGTTATGGCACGAAGCAGCCAAAAGTTGGCAACAGGCGCGAGACGCCGCCGACCATGGAGAGTTCGCCCTGGCGGCGCAGTCGGCCAAACGGGTGGCTGACTTGCTCGGCAACGAACCGTCCCCCTTGAAGACGTTTCGCCGAGAGGTCGAGGAAAACCGGACTGCATTCATGCAGATTATTAGTGAACTCCACGAAGCGGCGGAAGCCAGCCAATGGCGCAAGGTGTTGGAATTATCGGAAAAGGCCTTGGCTTTGGCGCCGTTGCATGCTGCCGCTCGAAAAGCTCGCACGCGCGCCTGGCAGGTGATCGAGGCGCCAACGGTCGCTTTGGAAAGCTCGCAAAAAACGCCTGTTCCTCCCGACGAACAGCCTTCTTCGCAGCGTTTGATGCTCTGGGTGGATGGCGTCGGGGGTTACCTGATTTGTTTGGATGCGAAAGTCTCCATCGGTCAGGCAGCGCCGGATGGCATCGCCGATATCCCTTTGTTTGCCGACATCTCGAGAAGGCATGCCTGGTTGACCCGCGACGTGGAAGGCTATTTGCTCGAGGCGGAGAGGACGGTGCAGATCAATGGGCAGGCGGTGGAACGAACCTTGTTGCGTCCCGGCGACCGCGTTACCTTGGGAAAGAGTTGCCAGTTTCAATTCCTCCAGCCGGTGCCGATCAGCGCCACCGCCCGGCTCGACATGGTCAGTGGCCATCGACTGCCCCTGGCCGTGGAAAAGGTCATCCTGATGGCCGAGACTTTGGTTCTGGGACGCGGTCCGCAAGTGCATATCGAAATGGACATCGAAAAACCGGTGATATTGTATCGCCAAAAAGAAGGACTCGGCATTCGCTACGCCGGCAAACTGAACATCGACGGGAACGAGTTTGAAGAGCGCGGCTCGCTGACAACGTCGTCGCAGGTGCGCGGCGACGACTTTGCCTTCGCTCTCGAATTGGTGGGCAGGCATTTGAAGTAGCGGAGAGTAGCAAGATGAAGTTCACCTACAGTTCCGGACAGCGCGTGCTCGACAGTTATACCTTGAAGCGAGGCATCGGGCAGGGAGGTTTCGGCGAAGTCTACTATGCCGTTTCCGATGGCGGCAAGGAAGTGGCTCTCAAGCTCGTTCACAGCCATAACAGGGACATCGAGCTCCGCGGCATGGCCCAGTGCCTCAATCTCAAGCATCCGAATCTGCTCGACCTCTACGACCTCCGCACCGATGAAGATGGCAACCACTGGGTCGTGATGGAATATGTCGCCGGCGATACCCTCAGCACGATCTTGAATCGCCATCCGCATGGACTGCCCAAGGAGCTTGCCCACCAATGGTTCTTGGATTTGGCCAAAGCCATCGGCTACCTTCACGACCATGGCATCGTTCACCGCGACCTCAAGCCGGGAAACATCTTTATCGAAAATGGCATCGTCAAACTCGGCGATTATGGCCTGAGCAAGTGCATCAGCAGCAGCCAACGGACCGCACAGACGCAAAGCGTCGGCACCGTCCACTACATGGCGCCCGAAGTCTCCACCGGCAATTACAACAAGCAGATCGACATCTACGCTGCCGGCGTCATCTTCTACGAAATGCTTACCGGTAGAGTCCCCTTCGATGGTGAAAGCGCGGGCGAGATTCTGATGAAGCACTTGACGTCGGCCCCCGACTTGAGCCCTGTCCCAGGCGAATACGTGCCGATCATCGCCAAGGCGCTGGCGAAGAATCCAGCCCACCGCTACAGCAGCATGGCGGAGATGGCTCGCGACGTCGAAGGCAGCAACAACCGACCGGAGCCTCCACGGCAAGCCGTGCCGCCGTCGCCGGCTCGCCCGCGGCCCAATGCCAGGCAAGTCCAGGAATCTATTCTTCATGCCCTTCCCGCCGCCTCGCTGCGCGTTCAAGTCGGCGAATTGTTCGGCTCGATGGCCCTTTCGGTCCTCCTTGCGCTGCTTCTGTGCACACTTTGGGCCAGGTTCGCTGCCCTCAACGGTGCGGATGCCCTCACCCGCATCGGCTCCGGCTTCTTCCTTACCGTGGCTGCCTGTTGGGCGGTTCTCATCCCCTCGAAGTTCTGGCAACGCCGGCGGAACGATTCGGCTTACCGCCGTCTCGTAATGCTTTTTGTCGGCTTGCTGCTAGGCCTGCTCGCGTTATGGCTGGACGGTTGGTCGCTTGTCAGCTGGCCAAAAGGACGCCCGTTCGAATTCAAAAACTGGTCCTCTCCGCTCCTGCAAACCAACGAAGGATTCTCTAACCTCGCCGGTTACTTGAGCTATTTCGGTTTGACGTTCTTCTCTGTTCGCTGGTGGCGCATGGCGGAGCGGATGCGATCCAGCCGAGTGAGTTTGTTGCCGGTGATGGCAGCATCGTTTTGGGCTTTGATCTTGCAACTGATTTGGCCTGATACGCGCGCCGCCATCGCCCTGATCCTGGCATCGTTGATCGTCCAGATCGTCAGTCCATGGGCGCCACCGCCGCCCCGCGCGGCCCGCCCCATGCGTCTGCGCTATGCCTGACGAACCATTTACCGCCTTGCATGCGACAACAAGGAGCGGATGCGATGAGCGTAGCAATCAGTTTTTTGTTCTTTTTGATCTTGATTTTCCTCGGTGCCGGGCTGTTCGCCTTGTGCTGGTTCCTGACCTGGCTTGTGAAGACAATCCAACATCAGGATAGCGCGCGCACCTCTCCGCCGCACCCCGTTCGCAGAGAACATGCCGGTGTATCGGTGACGGTCCTGCTTTTGGGCGTTCTCGTCGTTACGTTATTGATGTTGGGCGCTTGGAGCGAATCCCATTCCGAGGCATTTGTCCATTCCGGAACACGATCGGAGTTCGCGCAACCACTCACTCCGACCGTGGTTCAGCTGACTCCGACAGCGAAAGCGACGGCCAAACCCGCCGCTGCCCGGAACGGGCAACCCCCTGCCGACGAACTGGAATGGGGTTCGTCGCCGAAATGGACGATCGACGGCCTCGGCCCGACCCGTGACGACGCCATCAAGGACGCCGTCGCCAAAGCACAAAGGAAAATCGCCGGCTATCTGCAAATGGAATTTCCACAACTCGAATGGCAACCGACGGAAGAATATATTCGGCAACACTTTGTCAAACGCATCGGCCACGCCGAGCCTGTCAAGGTGGATGACCAGACTATGGCACAGCGAGTCATCATTCAGGTCGCCATCGACAAACAGGACAGAGACGACTTGTTCGAGCAGAATCGCAAATACCAGATGCAAAAACGCATGCTCTGGCTGGCGAAAGCACTCGGCATCTTGTCCGTCTTCCTGGGAACAGTCGCCCTGTATATTCGGCTAGACGAAAGCAGCAAAGGGTATTACACCGTGTGGCTTCGGTTGCTGGCGTTGGCGTTTATCGTCGCCGCCGGTGCAGGAGTCCTGTTTCTCGCCTGAGACGGCAATCAAGGCCGGCTTTTCACCTCCCACTTCGTCCCCTTTTTCAACGCGAATAGCCGAACAAGCGGGCGCACATCATCCGTAACGCCGGGACTATAAATGAACTCGACCTGGTTTCCCTTTACCTTCGCCTCCAGGCGGTCGCCGCTCGAACCCTGCCAGGCAAAGATCAATAACTCGTCGGTTGCGAACCGGACCTGGCTTTCGATACGAAGCCGAGCGGTCTTGTCGCGAATCACCTTGACAAGTTCTTCTCTGCTCTTGACGGTTGTTGGTTTCGTCACGCTTCCCTTGGCGGAAACGAGTTGCGTCAGTCCTTTTATCTTGATTTCCTTGACAAGCTCCTCACCGG
This sequence comes from Gemmatales bacterium, assembly GCA_026004675.1. Taxonomy (GTDB): domain Bacteria; phylum Planctomycetota; class Planctomycetia; order Gemmatales; family Gemmataceae; genus BPJP01. The sequence goes on along the minus strand of BPJP01000005.1, from coordinate 94,519 downwards.
CAATGGACGAAAGCGGCCAGAGAATCGCCACACTAGCAGTCAGGGTCACCAAAAGACGCATCGGACTTCTCCTTCTCGTTGGCATGAGGAATCATTTTGGCGGGGGCTGCCAAGGGACGGCACCGCCACGCTGAATGTGCTTCTGGAATACAGCCAACAACTCGCGATAGACCTTAGGCTCTTTCTGCGCCAGGTTGTGTTGTTCCTGCGGGTCTTTGGCGAGATGATACAATTCGAAAGGCCGCCATGGGCTGTTTTGAACCAGTTTCCAATCCCCCCGGCGAACGGCATCGATCGTCTTGCCTGCAAACGCGGGTCCGCCTTCGCGGCGGGTGAAAAACAAATCGCGCTTCGGTAGCGATTGCTTTTTCCCTAGCAAGGCAGGCAGGATGCTGACACCGTCGATCCCCTTCGGAATGCCAACGCCGGCAGCATCGAGAATGGTGGGGAACAAGTCCATCGACAAGGCCACGACATCCGTGGAGGAACCTGGTGGAATCCGCCCAGGCCATACCGCTGCCGCCGGGACACGCAAGCCCCCTTCGTACATGCTTCCTTTCCCATCGCGCCAGGGGCCATTGTTGGCTCCCACACTCAATTGTCCGCCGTTATCCGAGGTAAAAAGAACGAATGTCCGTTTGCCCAGTCCAGTTTCGTCGAGCGTTTTCAACACTTTGCCGATGCCTGCGTCAAGATGTTCGATAAGGGCCACGAGTTTGGCCCGCTTGGCTGTGATGCTCGGCTCGCGTTTTTGCACCCGAGCCAGGAAATCATCGGGCGGCTGGATGGGAGTGTGCGGCGCGTTGTAGGCAAGATAAAGAAAAAACGGTGTGTCTTTCTTTACGCCGCGAAGATAATCGCAGGCCCATTCGCTAAACAGATCGGTCGCATGGCCTTTCGGGTCGATCACTTTGTCATTCAAACGCATGTAGTTTTGGCCGTGCCGACGATGCGTGTAGTAGTCGTCCATCATGTCGCCGAGAAATCCGTGGAAGTGGTCAAAACCACGTTCGTTCGGCGTATTGGGAGATGCCAGCCCAAGATGCCATTTGCCAATGATGGCCGTCTGGTATCCCGCTTTTTTCAGGAATTTGGGCAGCAGAACGGCATCGGGACGCAAGTAGCCCCAGTTACTTTCTGGATGGGTTCGAATGACCCCTGGTACTCCCACGAGTTCCTGGTACCGTCCCGTCAACAGGGCGGCTCGTGTCGGGGAGCAGACCGGACAGTTGGCGTAAAAATGCTTGAAACGAATGCCGGCCTGGAAAAATCGGTCGAGGTTCGGCGTTTGCATATCCGTCGCACCGCAGCAGGCAAGATCGCCGAAACCGAGATCGTCCGCCAGGATCAAAAGCACGTTCGGACGTGCTGGTTCTTCCCCTTTACTTGCTGGTAGCTTCGAGCCGATCAGTGAAACGATCAAGGCAGCGAAAACGAACGCTCGATAGCCGACGGTTTTTCCCATAGTGCAACCTCAAAGAAACGAATCGTTTGCAAGTAGTATCCCCATCCCGGTCCACAGCGTCAATCGTCTCCGCGAAAACAACTGGCGTCAGCGCGACGTGTAGCGAGCATCGCAGCGTCAGCGCGACCAGCGAGCGTCGCAGCGTCAGCGCGATTGGTGAGCGTCGCAGCGTCAGCGCGATTGGTGAGCGTCGCAGCGTCAGCGCGATTGGTGAGCGTCGCAGCGTCAGCGCGATTGGTGAGCGTCGCAGCGTCAGCGCGATTGGTGAGCGTCGCAGCGTGAGCGCGACGTGCAGCGCAGCGTCAGCGCGACGTGTTTCGCGACGTGTAGCGCGCACCGTCTCCGCAGAAAAGCTCTCGCTTTTTCAAAAAATTCCGCCAGAGCGTCCCGCGAGGTCGATTTTCCGACCTCGACAGTCCGCTATAGGTCTAAGTAGAGACTTTACGCATCTGGTTTATCTCGCCAGCGATCGCGAAATTCACCGTTGGTTGACGGTTCGCACGTCGCGCTGACGCTTTGACGCTCGTTACACGTCGCGCTCACGCTGCGACGCTCACCGAAATCACCGTTTGGTGACGGTTCGCTCGCGCTCGTCACGCTCACGCTTTGACGCTCGTTGCTCGTCGCGCTCGCGCTGCGACGCTCGCTGCGACGCTCTTCTTCTTTCTTTCGTCGAGCTTCGCGCTTGGCACGTTGGCGTTCTTTTTCCTGGTTGATCTCGTCCACGTTGGACATGATCTGCTTCATGTTCACCATTGCCCGGCCATGAGCGATGATGTTCGCAAACCCAGCCGGCAAATAGCTTTGCGACAAGGCGTGCAACTCCGCCATCGTCGGCTCCTGCTCGCGGATTTGCCATTCCTGCAAGTCCAACGTGTCCGGATCGACCGGCGCATCCGGCTTGCCCAACAGATAGGAAAAGACGATCTTGATCGCTGCCAGGTTCCCTTCCAGGCACATTTGCTTCAGCTTCTCAGCAATTTCTGCGATATCCTCTTCAGAAAACGCATCGACCAGTGCTTTGCGCAGCTGAGCTACTTGCCTGGCGAAAGGATTGCCTTTGCCGAAGCGGTTGCCTTTGGCGAACTGGCCATTTTCGTTCCGACCCGACTCGCTTTGCGGATTCATGGGCGTGCTCCTTGAACTGAAGGACAGTGTGTTTATCTGTACAATAGTATACACACGTTCCAAACCAAACTCCACAAAAAAGCCTGACTGGCTCCAGTTTTGGCTGGAAGTGCATACTGGAAAAGAAGATAAGCTTGGCTCGTCGCGCAGACGTAATGAGTGATAGCTTTCAGGCGATGATTTCGTGAACGACACGACCGGCAACGTCTGTGAGTCGGAAATCCCGGCCGGCGTAGCGATAGGTCAATTTTTCATGGTCCATGCCGAGCAGGTGCAGGATCGTGGCATGGAGGTCGTGCATGTGAACTTTATCGCGAATGGCATGATGGCCGAATTCGTCGGTTTCGCCGAAGGCGAATCCCCGTTTTACGCCGCCACCGGCGAGCCAGACAGTGAAGCCATCGGGGTTGTGGTCTCGTCCAGTTCCGTTTTGCTGGGCGTAGGGGGTTCGGCCAAATTCGCCTCCCCACCAGACGATGGTTTCGTCCAGCAGCCCGCGCCGTTTGAGGTCTTCCAGCAAGCCAGCGACTGGTTTGTCGGTGGCCCTGGCATGGAAGGCATGTTTGGGCAAGTTGGAATGCTGATCCCACGCGGGGTTGTTGGTGTTGTCCCCATAATTGATCTGGACATAGCGTACACCGGCTTCGGACAAGCGGCGAGCCATGAGGCATTGTCGCCCGAAGCTGTCGGTCTCTTTTTCGCCGATGCCGTATAGTGCAAGGGTTTCTTTGCTTTCCTTGGACAAATCGAGGACATCGGGTGCGTGCTGCTGCATCCGGAAAGCGAGTTCGAACGAACTGATCACCGCTTCCAGTTCGGCGTTCGTGCCGCCGGTTTGTCTCAATTGGTCGGCATTGAGAGCTTGCAGCAGTTCGAATTGTCGCCGCTGCTCGGCCAGAGACAGCCGATTGTTGACCAGGTCGCGGATTTTGGCATCCCGGATGGGGATGCCGGCTCGGCCGATCGCCGTTCCCTGGTATGCTGCGGGCAAAAAGGCGTTGTTGTAGTTTCTGGGTCCGCCATTTCCCATCGACGGGCTGATCGTCACGAAACCGGGCAGATTGCGGTTTTCGGTTCCCAGGCCATACGTTATCCACGAACCGACCGATGGCCGGACCAGGTTGATCGAGCCGGTGTGCAAAAACAAAGTAGCCGGTCCGTGAGCGATGCCTTCGGTGTGCATGCCGTGGAGAAAACAGAGATCGTCGGCATGTTTGGCGATTTCGGGAAACAGATCGGAGATACGCCGGCCGCACTCGCCGTAGGGACGAAACTGCCATGGCGATTTCATGACGCGATGTTTGACGATCTTGCGCGTTTTGGCGAGAGTGCGAGCGTCGTCGAATTCGAACATCTTGCCGTCGTCGCGGACAAGACGCGGTTTGTAATCGAAGGTATCGACATGGCTTGGGCCGCCCTGCATGAAGATGAAGATCACGCGTTTGGCGCGCGGCGTGTGATGCGGCGGTTTGGGGGCGAGCGGATCTTCGGCGGCGGCTGCCTCCTGGGCCAAACCTCTCAGCGCCAAATAGCCAAAGCCGCACGCTACCGTCTTCAGTGCCTCGCGCCGGTTCAGGATCGCAAATCCATCAGGGAACATGGCTGCCCTCGCTCATCATTATTTGTTTCCATCTTATCCGGCGAAAAACGGGATTCAACGGATTTGTTCCCCTTTCCGACTGGCGGACGGCTTAGTAGCCGATGTATTTGGCATAGAGAGTACGAGCTTTTTCCACGTCATTCGTGCCCTTGATGATAGCACGGCCATCCGGGAAGACAGTGAAGTTGAAGCCGTCGACGTCGAATTTCAGAAGAAACCGGTTGTATTGCACGTCGCCCAGGGTCTGCAGATGCCGGGCCATGGCTTCGAAGTCGAGACGTTCGGCACGGCGGTGCGACACCTGCACGGCATTGCGACCGCACAGGCTGGTCGTCTGTGTGCCATGCTCGCCATCGAGCCAGTCGAAACGTTTGTGTCGGCAGCAGGGGCAATCGACTTTGCCGAACAGTGGAGCGATTTTGATTCGCTTGAGGATGTTTTCCCAAACGTCGATATAGATCAACTCTCGGTTGATCTGCTGTTTCGCGCCGACGAGGATTTTGAAAGCTTCGGCCGCCTGGTAGCTGGCGACGATGTTGACGATGGGAGAGAGAACGCCCGCGGTTTCGCAGGTGCCCGCTTCTCCTGGCGCGGGGGCGGCTTCGAAGACGCAGCGCAGACAAGGGGTCTCGCCGGGCACGATGGTCATCGTCTGGCCGTGACTGCCAATACAACCCCCGTAAACCCACGGCTTGCCAAGCTTGACAGCGACGTCGTTGATGAGGTAACGAACCTCGAAGTTGTCGGTCCCATCAAGGATGACGTCGGCATCTTTGACCAGTTCGACAATATTGGTGCGGTCGATATCGGTGACGATTGGCTCGACGTGCACGCTGGAGTTGATGGCGGCGAGCTTGCGTGCGGCGGCTTCGGCTTTCGGCAGGTTTTCTGCAACGTCGTGCTCGTCGAACAGGACTTGCCGCTGCAAATTGTTCGTTTCGATGAAGTCGCGGTCGACGAGGCGAAGATGGCCGACACCGGCACGGACCAGAACGTTTGCCAGAACGGTGCCAAGAGCGCCGCAGCCGCACAACGTAACATGGCTTTCAATCAGTTTTCTCTGGCCGGCTTCGCCAATGCCGTAAAATCGCATTTGCCGACTGTACCGTTCCAAAGCAGAATCCATAAGAGTCGCTTACCTCAGAATTCCTTCCGTTCGACCGCCCGGCGGCAAGCCAACGCAAGATCATTCGATGCCGTAGTTCTCGAAAAACTCTTTGAGATAAAGAATCTGGTCGTCGTCCCAATGTTCGTCGCGGGCATATTCGATCAGTCGTTGCAGCGACTGCTGGAAATCCGCTTTTTGCTGAGGGCTTAGCCGCCTGAGGTAGGCAGCCATCTGCTCGACAGCCTCGTCTGCGGCATCGCGTTCGACGATGTCGTCGCTGGAACCTTCCAGAAAAACGAGAGCATGCAACAGAGCCAGGACGAGCGGATCGGCACCGACTTTTGGCGGAATCGTCGGAAAAACGCCGACTCCTTCTTCCCAGTCGTCGCTGGTGTCCGCCATGTCAGCCTCCCGCAACGGCCGGAATGATGCTCACTTCGTCCCCGTCTTTGACCGCCGTTTCGAGGTTGTCGAGATAGCGGATGTCCTCATCGTTGAGGTAGATATTGATGAACCGGCGCACCTGGCCGTTGTCAAAAACTCTTTGCGTGATGGCTGGATATTTTTCGCCCAAAGCATCCAAAGCGGCCTGGATGGTCTCTCCGCTGACTTCGACGACGGCGTTGCCGTCGGTGTGTTGCCGCATCGGTGTGGGAATGTGTATGCGAATGGCCATGTCAACTCCTATCGCGAAACGCTGGGTTGCCGTCTCATTGTCATGATGGGCCATTTTCGGCCCGCCCGGTTCCATGATTTTCCGACGATGACGTCGCCGCGGATGACTCCCTCGAATTCCCAGTATTTCTGATTGGCCTCGAAATAGACGTTCGGGCCGTGCTGTTTCCAAGTGCCGTTGCGATACGTATTGCCGTTGTAGCTGTACTGCAAGACCCCGCCACGCTCGAAAACGTAGATGGTATAGGCGACCGCGCCATCTCCTGACCAGGTGGTACCGGTCAGATCGGTATAAGCCGGATAAACGTCCTCGAGCAAGGGCACCGCCGACGCGGACCCGATCACGACACTCATGGCCAGCAATGCCAGACGGTAGTACATAGCTACACTCGACAACCGAAACGATCGGAAAGTTGCCCCGGAGCGCACGTGTTGCAAGTATACCACGCCCAGCTGCCGGTCCGCATCGTTTTGTCGCTTTCAAACAACCGCTGCTGGCGTTTCCGCAACAAGGGGCGAAAACTCTTCCAACGACGGTCGAATGATCGTTGGCGCTTCGAGACGATCGACGACCGCATCCTGGGTTTTCAAGCCGTTACCCGTGATGCACAGAACGATCTCTTCGTTCCGGGGAATCCGTCCCTGCTCGATCAGCTTGCGGGCGACGGCAACGGTGACGCCGCCGGCGGTTTCTGCGAAGATGCCTTCCGTTCGACCCAACAAGACCATGGCGTCGGCGATTTCGTCGTCGGTAACGTCTTCCGCCCACCCGCCAGATTCGCGAATCAGTTTGATCGCGAAGTAACCGTCGGCCGGATCGCCGATAGCCAGCGATTTGGCGATGGTATTCGGCTTGCGCACCGGTCTGTGACTGTCCCAGCCGTTTTTGACTGCCGTGCTGATGGGACTGCACCCCGCCGGTTGCGCACCGTAAACCTTGCAAGTGGCATCGTCGATCAAGCCGACCCTGGCAAGCTCATCGAAGGCTTTGGGGATTTTGCCGATCAGGCTGCCGCCCGCCATCGGCACGACGATGTGCTGCGGCACGCGCCAGCCGAGTTGCTGGGCGATTTCGAAACCGACCGACTTGGAGCCTTCGGCATAGAACGGCCTCAGGTTGATGTTGACGAACCCCCAGTTGTATTTGAACGCAACCTGCGTACACAGTCGATTGACCTCGTCGTAAGTGCCACGCACGCCGATCACTTTCGCACCGTAGATGCTCGTGCCGAGAATCTTCGTGGCTTCCAGGTCGGCGGGAATGAAGATATAGCTGGTCAGTCCGGCGGCAGCACTATTCGCAGCCACGCTGTTGGCCAGGTTCCCCGTTGAAGCACAACCGACCGTTTCAAATCCGAACTCCTTGGCCTTGCTCAGCGCGACGGAAACGACGCGATCTTTGAAAGACAAGGTGGGGAAATTGACGGCGTCGTTCTTGATCCACAGCTTGTCTACGCCGAGAGCCTCCGCCAGACGGTCTGCTTTGATCAAAGGGGTGCCGCCCACCTGTGCGCCCACGGCAGGTTCGCCGTCGATCGGCAAAAACTCGCGAAAACGCCACATGGTATCCGGGCGGCGTTCGAGCAAATCTCGGCTGACGTTTTGGCGGATGGCATCGTAGTCATAGTCGACTTCGAGCGGGCCAAAATCCTCTGTGCAGAAATTCAACGGCTCTTTGCCGTACGTCGTGCCGCAAAGTCGGCACTTCAATCCGCGAACGAAACCACTCATCACGTCTCTCTCGTCGTAACTGTTGATGGTAGCAGGGGCACGATTCATCCGCCCGGATGCTGGCTCCTGCCGGGGCCAAATCACATTCGTTTGGTGATGATCGTCCAGATTCGGAGAAGAAGAGGCGTGCGAGACACCCAATCTTATCTCTCCCGGCTTACCGGGTGGGAGTTAGCACCTGCATCCGCCGAGGAAGGCGAATCGGTTGCTGTGGCTTCATCGGGCCCTTCCCTCAGCCACTCTGGATAAGACGGTCACCAAATTGTTACGACCATTCTAGTGACCGCCCCGATTTTGGCAATCGTTCTTCTCTCTCTTCTCTGCCACGCCAACCATCAGATGTTTTTCGTCTCATTAAACAGACCCAGAACGCGCCGGTGAGCCATTTGACGCCACGCACCGCAGGTGAGATACTACGGCAATCGTTGCTCTTGGATAGTCGCTAGGGACGAAGGCCAAACATGATGATGCACATTCGCCGCAAATATCAGACGCCAGCATGGCTTTTCGCTGCCGTCGTTGTGTCACTTGCTGCAAGCGTTTTCGAAAGCGCCGCCCATGCCGCGGAGCCAGCAAAGCGGCCGAATTTCGTCATTATTCTGGCGGATGATCTGGGCTATGGCGATTTGAGCTGCTACGGCAACCGCGAATATCACACACCGCATCTCGACTCGCTGGCGGCACAGGGAATGAAGTTCGTCGATTTTCAACGCAGCGGTCCAGTCTGCAGTCCGACTCGCGCCGGCTTGCTTACAGGTCGATACCAGCAACGCGCCGGCATCCCGGGCGTCATCGTTGCCGATTTCCAGCAGAACCGACACCACGGCCTCTATCCGAAAGAATGGACTTTCGCCGAACTGCTCAAAAACGCCGGCTATGCTACGGCCATTTTCGGCAAATGGCATCTCGGATACCTGCCAAAGTTCAATCCCATTCACCACGGCTTCGACCGTTTTCGAGGTTATGTCAGCGGCAACATCGACTACCATTCCCACATCGACAGGGTCGGCGTCTATGACTGGTGGGATGGCGACAAGACGGTCGAAGAACCAGGCTACTCGACTCATTTGATCACCCGGCACACCCTCCGCTTTATCGAAGATAACAAGGACAAGCCATTTTGCGTCTATGTCGCCCATGAAGCGCCGCACACCCCCTTTCAAGGACCCAACGACAAACCTTTTCGGGTGAAAGGCAAAGTGGTTCCGGAAAAACGAAGTGCCGACTTCAAAAAACGTGCTTATCGCGAAATGGTCCAGGAAATGGATAAAGGCGTCGGCGCGATCATCGAGACCTTGAAACGGCTTCATCTCGACAGCCGAACGCTCGTCTTTTTCTTTTCCGATAATGGCGCGACAGCATTCGGCCAAAATGGCAGGCTGCGCGGACACAAAGGTCAGCTCTGGGAAGGAGGCCATCGTGTCCCTGCCATCGCCTGGTGGCCGGGACAAATCAAACCCGGCACCGTGTCCGAACAGCTCGCCATCTGTCTCGATGTCATGCCCACCATTCTCGAGTTGGCTGGCGTCCAGCCCGCCAGATGGACACCCGCTCGACGGCAAAAGCCTGGTTCCCGTATTGTTCGGGAAAAAGACATTCCATCGTACTCTCTTTTGGGAATACCGGAATCAGGTCGCGATGCGTGACGGTGCGTGGAAATTGGTTCGCAATCTGCCAGGACAGAAGACTCCCGCGCTTTACGATCTAGCCGAGGACCTTTCCGAAACCAACGACCTGGCCGCCCAGCAGCCGAAACGGGTCCAAGCCATGCTGAAGGCCATCGCTACCTGGCAAACCGACGTAGCGAAGGGAGCTACAAAGCAAACGGAAAAACCGCTGAGCAGAGATTAACCGCTTCCAGCCGCAACCTCTGCTTTGAAGAAATCGAACAACCAATGACGATATTGACGACCTAACATTGTATTCCTACAAGGCCGTTGGAAAATGACCGATAGCATGTGTGCCATGCCCACGGCTTTGCATGGGCATGCGGCTGATTACGTTCGGCACCGGCCCCCTTCATGGGCATTCGTTCACTGGATTGAGTTTTCGGTACGGACAGGGCGCGGTGGTATTGGAAACCGGTGATGGATTCGAATTCACGGCCGGTGAAGCGATATCGGCCAGAGGGAACCATCAACGCGGGCAGGCCGTCCTATACGCCATCCGCGTCTGGGTCCTTTGGATGTGCTTTGCGAGTTGTCAAAGAGCTGTAGGTTCGCTTTCGGCTAATTCACGGGCGAAGCCTTTCCTCTCCCGTTATCGCTCTGGCGGCCTGCTGCGACCGGCCCCCTTCATGGGCATTCGTTCACCGGATTGAGTTTCGGTAGGGACAACGGAAAGGGTCAACGTCGCTCGCCGCCAAGGCGATTGACCCACCCCTTTCCCAGGCAACCGTCCGCACCTTCACTTGGCGGAACGGATACCATATTTCAGAAGGCGGGAAGCTCTAAGCCTCTAAGGTCAGATGGTCGATCAAACGTCTTAAACGCCGCTAAGCCCGGCACCGTCGTCTTTTCAAGGTTCCACCAGGGGCATCGGAATCGAGCACCGCATTTGCATTTCACGACCTTTCCAATTAATGCTAAGTGGACACGTGAAACTTTCTCGCATTTCGGGCACTGCGCAATCCACTTCGATTGAGATACATCGAAAGGCTTATGGATTCCGTCTGCTAGATCGTATGGCAAGTCCTCTGCTTCAATAGTCCCAAGCAAATCTTTGGTTATGTCAGCACGCGACAACGCAACAAGACGGTCCGATTGATTTGCTATCACTTTCTCATAGACATTTCTTACGAATCTTGCATTTCCGAAATTACGATCTCGATTGACAAATACCCGATTGAACAAGATTGCCAAATTGGCGCGGGCTTCCTGAGTCATTCTGTATTCATTCGCCGCACACATTCGATCAAAGATTTGACAAAGTTCAGAAACATGATAATCATCAAAATTAATATATCTGGAAAAACGTGATTCCAAGCCTGGGTTTGAGTGAATGAATTGTTTCATTTCACTTGGATACCCCGCTACGATCACGACCAGCTTGTCTCTTAGATCCTCCATTCGTTTCAGCAACGTATCAATAGCCTCCCGGCCAAAATCGTTGTCGTTAGATTTCGCGAGCGTATAGGCTTCGTCGATAAACAATACGCCATTCGTCGCCTTGTTGATCACTTCCTCTGTTTTGATCGCTGTTTGTCCAACGTACCCGCCGACCATTGCAACTCTATCGGCCTCAACTAAATTAGGGGTTTCCAGAATCTGGAAGCCATACAGGATCTTTGCAAGAATTCGCGCAACCGTTGTTTTACCGGTTCCGGGATTTCCGGTGAAAACAAAATGCAACGATTGCTTCGGAACAACCATCCCTTGCCTAATTCTTTGTTGGCGGATGGTCAGAAAATTCATCAACCGGCGCACCTCTTGCTTAACACCTTCAACGCCGACTAGAGCATCTAAATCAGCCAACCCGTCTTTTAATGCTTCTTCAGGCGCAATAACATTGTCAGTCTCGCTCAGCCCATCATTCTGTATTGGTATTGCTGACGCATCCCCGGGCACAGTCGAGAGTTGTTCAGTTAATTGGCCCTCCAAACGTCTAAACATCGAAGACAGGCTGTCGTAAAAGTCACGTTCAGACGTCGTGACGCCGCCTACTCCGAGAATGATCTTTACGATCAGTAAACAGCATTTAGTATATGTTTTAAATATACTAATTGATCTTGATAGGAAACACGATAAAACGACGAGACCACAAAATGGCAAATAGGTCTCGCCATTAGCGTAATTGCCCCCGAGTGAAGATGAATCATTTGACCACTTGCGGAGCAGTTCCAGTAAATGATCCGCATCTGTGGCATGCCGAAATGGTTCATAGCCCTTAACAGCCCGTTGAAAAAGTCGGTTCGGGGGCTTGACAGGCGTGGTATATTGGCGGGTGTTATTCACTGATTTCAGGGACGAACGACAGGAGTCGCAATGGCGCTGGGTAAACGCAAGCGCGAACAACAAGAGATGTGGGTGGCGACCACGGACTTGCCGAAATCGCCGGGTCACCCCTTTTACAGAAAACTGAACCAGTTGCTGGCGGAAGCCGGTTTCGATGACTGGGTCGAACGGCTGTGTGCTCCGTTCTATCATGCGGTGATGGGTCGGCCGTCGATTCCGCCGGGCGTCTACTTTCGCATGATCCTGGTGGGCTATTTCGAGGGGGTGTCGTCGCAGCGTGGCATTGCCTGGCGGTGCAGCGATAGCCGATCGCTGGCGGAATTTCTGGGCTACGGTCCGCAAGAGAGGACGCCGGATCATTCTTCGATGAGTCGGACGCAGCAACGGTTGCCGCTGGAGGTGCACGAGCAAGTCTTCGCGTTTGTGTTGCGTCTGGCCGCCGACAAGAAGCTTCTCCACGGCAAGACGGTGGCTGTGGACTCGACCATGCTGGAGGCGAACGCGGCAATGAAGTCGATCGTCCGCAAGGAGACGGGGGAAGACTATAAGGAGTACTTGCGTCGTTTGGCGGAAGCGGAAGGGATCAAAGAAGCCAATGATGAGGACCTGCGTCGCTTCGACCAAAGCCGCAAGGACAAGAAGGTGAGCAACGAGGAATGGGAGTCGAAAACCGACGCCGATAGCCGGATTGCGCGGATGAAGGACGGCACGACGCGCTTGGCGTACAAGGCCGAGCATGTGGTCGATATGCAGAGCGATCTGGTGCTGGCGGCGACGATCTCGCCGGCCGATCATAGTGACGCGCAGACGCTGTGCGACAGTGTGATGCAGGCGCAAATCAACGTTGGCGAGAAGGTGGAGATCGAGGAGGCGGTGGCCGACAAGGGGTATCACAAGGCGAGCACGCTGGAGATGTGCGCGTTCATGAAGTGGCGGACGTACATTCCGGAGCCGAAAAGGAGACATCGTCATCGCTGGACCGACAAGCCGCCGGAGTATCGGGCGGCGGTGTACGGGAACCGTCGTCGCGTGCGTGGCGCGCGGGGCAAACGGCTGCAACGACTGCGGAGCGAGTTGACGGAACGAAGTTTTGCCCATGTGTGTGAGACCGGCGGGGCGCGTAGATGTTGGTTACGCGGACTGGAGAAGGTGACCAAGCGATATTTGATCCAGGTGGCGGCGCGGAACCTGAGTCTGATCCTGCGGAAGTTGTTCGGAGTGGGCACGCCGCGGAGCCTACAGGGCCTTATGTATGCTTTTAGGCTTCTCTATTTTTACATTATGATGTTCTATTTTTCCATAGTGATGTATTGGAGACGTCCGCGACCTTGCTGGGTCGATGTTCATTGAGGAAGGATATTCCCGCCGCCTCGCCGCCGTTTCACCACAAAACCGACTAAAACAACGGGCTGTTAAGCCAGCAGTAGCGGTATAACGATTGTGAAACCAATTGCATCGCACAAAAAAGCTCTTCTTGGTCGACTTGGCCGTCAGCTTGGATAGAGTGAACGAGAAAGAAGAACACGTCTGACATCGAAGCGGCGTTCAGCATTAAGCCGATTCCGGTGCCAGTGTCGCCGAAATCTTCAAAAAGCTGACGAATGGGTAAGTTTTGAGCGAACTTGGCTGCTTCCGCTCGATTATTCAGAATAACATTGCCGACTTCAGAGCACATTAGCTCGAGCATCGCTTCGATTTTGTCGCTACCGTTCATACGTATCATTCTCCTGGTTCTCGCCTAGCCAAAAAGCATGCGGGCCTTCGCTTGTTTGAGTCGCAGTATAGGTAGCCTTTTAGCCGCAAGCAACGGAATTCTAAGGGAGTGTTGCGCCGTCAGTAGTGGCGAAGATGGATCCGCCAGCAAGGCGCCAATGACCAAGATCGCGGGTTTCATCGCTCGCTCTCGTTAAACTTGTGGCGATTATCACCGCTGACCAGGAACGACCGCAATCCATCCCCACGAAGTGGCCCAAAGACGTCCACGTTCGTCAAAAATCCATGCATTTACGCGGTATCCGAGATTCGCCGGATCAGCCGCATTGCCGCGTATTTGATTCGGATTGAATGGTTTGAGGTTGCGCCTCACGGTCAATTCATACTGTTTCTGGACCTTCCCACCATAAATCTGGCGACCATCATAGAAAAGAAGCATGCGTTTTTTCGCCAAGCCTCCTACCTGGGGAAATGTGATTTTCACCGTCTTGTTAATTGTAGGCGTAACAAGCGTAGCGGGTGCGAAAACCATCTTTAGCCTGATGACAACATTTGGCTTCGTCCCAACCAAAGATTGTCGTACTGTCTCAAGAGCCTTTAGATATTGCTGTCGTTCCTGCGCTCGCATCTCTTTATCGATCCTGATCCATTTAATAGTTCCGTCAATCTGTCGAATGATTCGCACGTGATCTTGTTTTGTGAGTTGCTGCTCTCCGGTTGGATCGGTAACGTTGGCCGAATTGTTTGCCACATATTCGTAAAGAGTCCCGTCCCCGGTGGAAAAGCCAATCGGATCCCTCCCCACAAACCTCCCCTGCACGACATCCAAATACCGCGCTCGATTGTAGATGAGCAATGTCTCCGCATCGAGCCGCCGACCGACGAACAGGAACGGATTGCCCACTTCCGACACGCCGCCGAGGATCGGCTGCCCAAACGAGTCGAAGACCGTCTGCCGGCCGTAGGCGTCATATTGATATAGCTCGACCAGATCGCCGCCGGCGTTCGTCAGGGCAAACACCGAACCGAGCGTGTTTTGATGGTAAAACAGCTTCTCGCCTTTGACCGACATCACCAGCGGTTCGTCGATGCCGATGCCAAAGATGTATCCGCGGTCGAGTTTTTCGTTTTGCCCCTTGAGTTGATATTCCTCGATTTCCTGCCAGCCGTCGAGGTAAAAATCGGTCGTGCCGATCCCGCAAGCTGGCGGCTTGCATCATCTGTATACGCGAGCGGCGTAGTTTCGGCGTTTTGATCGATTGCCGCGATCAGGGTATGCGCGTGCCCGCGTTTTCGTCCGATTCTCGGGCTTCGTTTTGTTTTTGACACCCTTTCGTCTCCCGTTATCGCTCTGGCGGCCTGCTGCGACCGGCTCGATTCATGGCCATTTGTTCATCGGATTGAGTTTTCGGTACGGACAGGGACTTTTCGCTGCCGACTGGCCTGCCGCGCACGTGTACTCAACAGGACGGATACTCTATACGCACGTCGGCTTGCATGACCAGGAGGCAGCGATTGCGGCGCTGCCGGGCGTGCCAGCGGTGGAGGAGGGAAAAGAGAGGAGGGCGTAGGGAAGTGGGTTGCCCAGCAAATCACCGAAGCCTTCCCGTTTACTTCGCCTATTACAACGAGTCGCGTTGCCATCGAGCGTTGGGCGGCGATTCGCCCGTTGGCCGCGATGTTGAGCCGCCCAGCAAGGGCGTGTGGTTCCGATCCCGCAAGCGTTCACCGGATTGAGTTTTCAGTGCGGACATCACTTCCTCTGTAGTCGCAGAATCGCATATTTAGCCTCTTGCGTAATCCGAGAAGCTGGCGCGCCCATTGAAATAGATTCTAGAATTTCTTTAGCTTCGTTCGTGGATGCATACTCGAGAATCTGAATAGAACGAAGCTGCTGGAGCTCCGCGGACGAATACGAACGCTGGCGAACTCTTGTTAGTATTCTTTCGATGGCTCGACGTTGTTCATTCGAAGGTTTTTCATTCAATCGTCGCCTCAAAGCAGGAACTGCCAGATCACCAAGCGTGCATAATTGTTCGAAGGCGAGTTTGCGCTGATTGAAGAAATCGCTATCCAGGTCGTCGATATACGCCTCAATTGTCCGTTCTGGTACGCGCGGAACTATATGTATCCGCTTTTTCAAGAATTTAACTGCATCATCTGGTGCGCTTGCAAATGCAAAAAATCGCTTGATAAGCCGCGCGGGCATCCTGGGATGACAGGTCTTTCCAAAATGATTCACATCGTTCTTGTGTGAGCGATTCTATTTGGAGCTTGGGCCGTTTCTCGCTCAATCGCCACATTCGGATCGTCGAATCGGAGTTTCCGGACACAAGGTATCCTCCGTTTTCGGAACTAACTAAGGACAAGACCTGCCCAGAGCCTCCTGTAAGCTGGCAAAAAAGATGTCCGTCCACAACTTTGCCAAGGACAATCTTTCCCTTCTCTAGTCCACATGCCACCAGCTGGTTTCCAACGAAACACATTGAACTTATTTCCGCATCAAACTTGAAAACCGAACGCGCTCCAAAAAACAATGGTTGCGTGAAGTGCATAGTTCGAATTTTCCTTCCGGTATACATTTCATAAAGCGTAACGGACGGCACTGGCTCAACAATTTCCGGAAAATCAGAAACTCGCCAGTTCGAGGCCACCGCTAACATCCTACCGTCGGGCGACAAAGCTGTTATTGTTGGCTTTTTCGGGCTTTGAAGATCAATGAACTTGACAATCGAGTGTGTAGCCAAATCCCATATAGCTACTTTCTCTTGCATGACCGTTACCAAGCGACTACCGCCTGAAGCACAGATCACATCCACTTTGTGACGGACATCAATACTGATCTTCTTTTTTTTACTGCTAATGTCCCAGACCTCTATTGCGGTGCCTCCAAGTGAAACCAAAACTCTATCACTTTGGGCAAACACTAACTTCAATATGTGTTTTTCGGCACTTTTTAACACGAATGCCAGCGTTCCATTGAATGCATTCCACACTCGAATCTCCCCTCCGAATCCTCCGGACGCTATTAGCTTGCCATCTGATGAAAAGGCCACCGTAAGCAGCCTGTCTTTATGACCTTGGAGAAGATGCACTCGTTTTCCCGTCTGTGAATTCCAGACGCCTACTTGGCCATCATACCCAACAGATGCTATCTGTCCTTTAGGCGATAAGCACAGCGACGAAACGCGAGCATAATGTACGCCTTGTGGCCCAAGAGCGACACCAGTTTCAACGTTCCAAATGCGAACGGCTTCTACTTCCCCTCCCGCGGCGAGAAGGACGCTATCGTTAGAAAAACGCAGAGAAAGCACGCCGGTAAGAGGCCCTTGAATCTCTTGTATCTTGTTGCCCTGCGGTAAGCCCACGATGCGAATGAGGCCACCCTTAGTTACCATAGCGACTGCCTTACCGTTAGGCGCGAATTCTATAGTATCTGCTTGAATGCCTGTTTCGAGGCGACGACACAGCTTGCCAGTGGCCAAATCCCAAATAGCCACCGAGCCTGTAGTACATCCCAACGCAAGGCAACTGCTATTCGGAGCAAACGCCATTGTCGCCAGGGCTTTTACCTTGATCCGACATATCACTTTGTTTTTCTCGATACTCGAAACTGATACGACGTCTTCAGATTCATGGCAGGCGACAACCTTGCCGTCAAAAGAAAAAACTGGTGCACAGTAATTCTCTCCCAAAAGAAAACTAATTGGCGATCTATGTCTTTTGAAGAAAATAGTCTTGCCTGAATCCATATCTCGCACAGCGATCGAGCCACTTCGGTCACTCCAGGCCAAACGTCCGCCTTTAAGAAGATTGGCCGATAAAACTCGATAGTAAGTATGATGGACTTTGTTGCCGATTCTGAACTCTAACGGTGTTGACTTTACATACAGTCGAGGATCGCCGTTTTCCCAGTTCCATACCCATATCCCAGGTGAAGCACCGACCACAAGTGTCTTGCCATCGGGCGAAAATGACACGGTCTCGGGGTAAGTGTCAAATACATACCGCCGTAATTCTTCTCCAGTCGATGTCTTCCATATTCGAACAGTCCGGTCGTTACTGCATGAGGCGACCTTCGTCCCATCCGGTGAGAAGGCTACATCATTGACAGGCGCAAAATGGCGAAACCGCTCTGTTCCGATAGTAGTTGGTTTAGGCTGAGCGAAAGACGCATGCGTCAAGAATACCAACAAAATGGTCGCCATTCCGTTCATTAGCGAGCAATCTCTCACTAAACACATTTTGCCCACCTCGGGTCTTATTTGAGTGCTGGATGAAGCGCTGATGGTATCTCGCCTTGCATTATACTTCTTAATTTCTTGAGATCTTCTTCTGGAATGAACTTGACAACCCCGCGAAAGCTGGAGGCGGCGAAGTCCTCTGCCAACTGCCCAAGGATCCGTTGTGCACGTCTAGAAACCTCTGCATCGTTGCTCTTGGTTGCTTTTCGCAGCAGTTCTGGTGCCCAGGAACCCACCTCCATAAGCTCTTTTGTGGCCCTTTCTCGAACGTTGAAATCCTCACTGCCAAGGTCTTTTATGAGTTTGTGAACAACATTCTGGGCAATTTTACCCGGGATCGCGAAAAGATTGACATTACCGATAACCACGACCGGCGGGTTTGGAAGCTTAGAAAATTCTTCCTTCCTTTGGACCAGGGCGGCTGTTAGTAGACGGTATGCGACTGGCAATTTGGCGTTATCGATGATCAAATTCGCGAGCTGGAGATTTAGCGCCTGCTCGAGTGGATTACGTACGCCTGCCAGAAGTGCCATCCCTATTACTCCTGGGGATGCTAGCTTCTTGAGTTCTATTTCCTTAATCCTAAATCGAAGCAAAATTGCAATGTCCTCTTGTTGCAAGTGCGGAATTGGCTTTTTCATTAAAATTTTACCTAGTTCGTCCCTTGCGCGATCGAAAGGCAGGTTAAGTATTTTCTCGTCAAAGGCCCGCTTTGCTTGCAATCCAGTCGGATCAGTCGAATTCGTCGGATTGTTCTGCACATACGCATACAAATCGAAATCAGTGTAAAGATCGCGGGCGAGAAACCGCCCCTGCACGACATCCAAATACCGCGCCCGGTTGTAAATCAGCAACGTCTCCGAATCCAATCTTCGCCCTGTAAACAGAAACGGATTGCCGAACGCCGACACGCCGCCGGGGATCGGCTGCCCAAACGAGTCGAAGACCGTCTGCCGGCCGTAGGCGTCATATTGATATAGCTCGACCAGATCGCCGCCGGCGTTCGTCAGGGCAAACACCGAGCCGAGCGTGTTTTGATGATAGAACAGCTTCTCGCCTTTGACCGACATCGCCAGCGGCTCGTCGATGCCGATGCCAAAGATGTATCCGCGGGCGAGTTTTTCGTTTTGCCCCTTGAGTTGATATTCCTCGATTTCCTGCCAGCCGTCGAGGTAAAAATCGGTCGTGCCGTCGAGTTTGCCGGAGTTGGCCGCTTCCTTGCGAACCCGCCGCCCGGCCGCATCGTAATCGTACTCGGCAATCAGGACGCCGCCCGCCGTCCGGCGCACCCGCCGCAGCCGATTTTGGAAATCCCATTCATATAGGAACTCGCCGTCGCTGGTCTGGTTGCCGCTGTCGTCATAAGTCACCGACACCGCTGGCAACGGCAGCAACACAACCGTCTGGTCGCCGTCCTGGTCTTCCTGGTCGTTGCCCGGCCCGCCTTTGAGGTTGTCGTTACCTGGGCCGCCTAAAAGGACATCACCCCCCTGGCCGCCTTCGAGCCGATCATCGCGAGCACCGCCAATCAGCAGGTCATTGCCCTTGTCGTCCCCCAGCCGGTCGTCGCCGTCGTTGCCGATGAGGGTATCGTCACCAGCGCCGACGCGCAGGTTGTCGTCATTGGGGCCGCCTTCCAGTCGGACAGCGAAGGGCCGCTACAAGGAGTCATCGTACAAAGTCTTGAGTAACCCGCTGATTGCGCCTGCCGTGAGTGTCCATTGTAGCCGGACCACGTCGTTCTTTGAGGTAACCGTAACGGTTTTCAACGACTCCCTAAGAGGCTCAAAGTCTTTGCCTCGTTCACGTAACACGTTTGCTCCTCGTTTCGCAAAACTCACGAGTTCATCACCTATTTTTTCTGCTACGTGTGCATTTTTGCATGCAATGCTCATCTCAACGTCTAGGCGGTCTCTACCAGTGACCGATCCCACGACCGACTTGATGCCATTCGCTGCCAATGTGATATGCTCGACCGTGATGCTCTGCGTCCCCTTGTAAAAAGTGCCGATTATCATGTCGCTGCTCGCAACCCAACCAGCAACGCCGCGGCAGTTGACCCTTTTGAGGAGTTCTGCGATGGTGCCACCGAGGTGGCCTGGTTTTTTACTCCCAGACTTTGATAGGGTATCGACGATGTGCTGTCGCGCACCCGAGATAATCATCGTCCCCCTTTGCGGTACCGCGACATAGCAGACCTTGTCGCCTGTTTTAACCTCCCACAATGAGATCGACCTCACTCGCTGACTGGTTGCCTTGATGGGTGCTTTCCGAGAAAGCCACTCCAGATACGCGCGGATCTTTTGCGAATCTATTTCGCCTTCGATTATAGCATAAAACGTACACGGAAGTGGTTTATTATGATATTTACCTTTACGAGGACACAAACTATTGGCTTTGACAACTGTTAGGCGATCAATATCACGGACAACGTCAAATGTCTCGCTTCGATGTTTGATAGCAGCACTTAATGGCGACGGCACAAAGTCGGCAAATGTTTTTTGCAATTGCTTCGTCCCGGCTCGATCAGCAAACAGCTTTTTCAGGTTTAGCACGAAGACACCGTTTGCCCCTTCCAAAAGGTACGACCTGAAAGTCACGCCCTGACAATCAGCAACACCACATAACGCACAGGAGACCACAACAAACATCTGGAAAGCCATCATCCACCTCTCGTTCTTATTATCAAAGTGCGGAGCTGACGCGAACAAGCGTCACATCTTGACAGTTGCTGTGCATATACCTGTCGCCTTTCGTGGAGCGCCGAAAGCCGGATCAAAAGTATTAGTGAGTTTCCATGTTTGTGTCAGATTGTCTTTTGAAAGCCCCTCAAACTTTTGTCCTTTGGCGCTTCCTTTGGCGGCAGCTTTACACCACCCCCAGAATTCGCCAAAATTCAGGTTGCTAATCGCCCCACGGCACGCTTCACCAGCACGAATAGTAAACAAATTCGCCAAGTTACCAGCGGCCATGACCTTAGTCGCTTCCCCCACGAGCCTAAGACCGATTAATTGCCATGGAAACAACTTTACGTTTAGTGCAAGATCAACTTGCGCTGTCCCCGTGGCTTTAAGTCCGCCACAGGTGAAGCTGCAAGTACATGAGAGTTTGCCAGCGATTTTCTTTTTCTGTGGAGCCAAACCGAAGCTGTCGCGCGTATTCGTAGGACTGCCGTTAGTATAGGCGTAAAGGTTCACTCCCACGCAGCGACCGATCGGATCCCTCCCCAAGAACCGCCCCTGCACGACATCCAAATACCGCGCCCGGTTGTAGATCAGCAACGTCTCCGCATCCAGGCGGCGGCCGACGAACAGGAACGGATTGCCCACCTCCGACACGCCGCCAAGGATCGGCTGCCCAAACGAGTCGAAGACCGTCTGCCGGCCGTAGGCGTCATATTGGTATAGCTCGACCAGATCGCCGCCGGCGTTCGTCAGGGCAAACACCGAGCCGAGCGTGTTTTGATGATAGAACAGCTTCTCGCCTTTGACCGACATCACCAGCGGTTCGTCGATGCCGATGCCAAAGATGTATCCGCGGGCGAGTTTTTCGTTTTGCCCCTTGAGTTGATATTCCTCGATTTCCTGCCAGCCGTCGAGGTAAAAATCGGTGGTGCCGTCGCGTTTGCCGGAGTTGGCCGCTTCCTTGCGAACCCGCCGCCCGGCGGCATCGTAAGCGTACTCGGCAATCAGCACGCCGCCCGCTGTCCTGCGCACCCGCCTCAGCCGATTCTGGAAATCCCATTCGTACAAAAACTCGCCGTCGCTCGTCTGGTTGCCGCTGTCGTCATAAGTCAGCGACACCGCCGGCAACGAGGGCAACACAACCGTCTGGTCGCCGTCCTGGTCTTCCTGGTCGTTGCCCGGCCCGCCTTTGAGCTTGTCGTTACCTGGGCCGCCTAAAAGAATGTCATCCCCCTGGCCGCCTTCGAGCCGATCATCGCCATCACCGCCGATCAATAGGTCATTGCCCTTTTCACCGCGCAGCCGGTCGTTGCCGTCATTGCCGATGAGGGTATCGTCGCCATCACCGCCGCGCAGGTTGTCGTCGCCCAAGCCGCCGACCAGGATATCGTTCCCCTTGCCGCCGCGCAACCGGTCGTTTCCGGGGCCGCCTTCGAGACGGGCAGCGATGGTGACATTATTCTTGATCGTCACCCGGTCGTCTCCGGCACCCGCGACAACTATGATCTGCGTCACGTCGCCAGCGGGCAGGGTCACGTCATCAGGCAAGAAGTCGGCTTTGATTTTGAGGTTGTTCCCCTGGCCTTTGACCTCGATCCGGTCGTCCTGGTCGCTGCCGCTGATGACGAGCACGCCGTCGATAAGGCGGACGCCCGGCGTCAAATTCTGGGTTTGTCGCGAGGTCAACTCGTTGAAGGCGGAATGCTGGCGCGTTTCACTGTCAACGGTCTGCCAGTTGCCGACGCCGTCCAGGGTCCACTGGCTGTGCAAGGGATTCTGGCCACCGGCGGTGCGGTTGAAGCCGACCAGCCGATAAGCCGAGTCGTAGGCGTAGAATTCGCTGTTCAAGCCGTCGTGCAGTTTGCCTTCGGTCAGCTTGTTGTTCATGCGGTCGTAGTCGTGGGTGAAGCCGACGAGGAGGCTGTTGCCTTCGCCCCCGTTGGCCAGGAGAGTATTCGACTGCAATTGCCGATTGATGCCGTCGTAAGTATGAACGATGATATTGCCTCGACGCCGCTTCACATTTCGTGACTATCATGCGATCTAAATAAATACCAAGATAAAAAGTACAAGAGTCCAAGCATCGCTCCAAACACCGCCCCGACAATTATGGCAATGCCTGTCGATTGGATTACTCGAATTGGATTGTCTCCATTTGCCGACCCGAGCAAGCTGAGCCCTAACATCAGAACTCCTGCGAACAATGCCCAAAAAACCGTCGAGCCTCTCGCATTGCTAACACTTGGCCAGTAGCAGCTGACGACCGTATGTACGGCTGCGGCCAGAAAACCGCAGATCAATCCGCCAAGCGAATAGTTCCATGAGTAATGTGACACCGGTCCGAGTGGATCTAATACATACTCGAATACAACGACCAAGAAGCCAGAGATCGTCCCACTGATGATCCCGCAAGAAATCAGTGATATCGTTTGAAAAAGGGATTTTGGCATTGAATACTTCCTCTCTCGGTTACCTCCTTCACCGCTCCGGTTAATGTCAAAAGTTGAGATTTTTATAAAGCCGGCCCCATATCAACCCCAGGGCCGGCGCATCACAGATCGCCTGAATTATTGCGGCCGGGTTGATTTCGTCAAGGGGCGGCGCCTACGATTCTCCAGGAACACATCCGTTTTTTGGAGAAGAGACATGGCCGTATCTTCCTCAGGAATCGGCCTTCATCTGCAAGATAATATCTCTCCTTGTAGTAGTATAATCCCGTTTCTGGGTCGAAGCGTTGGCCGGTGAAGAGGTACGGATTGCTGCCGGCGGCTTGCAGTATGTCGAAGGTGCCGTCGCGTAGCCAGCCACCAAACCACTTCGATGAAGGTGGTCGATCCCAGCCAGCCGAGGTTCGCACACCCTTGCCATCGGTGAGGGCGTGCCACGCATCCCGTTCGGACCATCCGAGGCGGAGCCTCGAACCAGTTGGTTCCCGGGCACAGCCTGCGAACCAGGATGCGGAAACCGGTGGGGTCTCGGCGGGGAAGGTGCACGAGCATGGACGAGCAGGACGACGCCCGGTCTGGATTCAGCTGCGTCATGCCTGGCCAACCTCCGGTTCGTGGGGTGTTTGGCGAACGGACCGGCTGGCAGCCTGTTTGGTGTTGTCTTGATAGTATGGTATGGTGGAGTAAACCCAGCGTTATGTAGGAGCATGTCGACTTTGTTGTTTGCGTTGTATTTTGCCGCTTCGGAGCTGTCGTGGTTTTGGAGCCTGTTCGGATTATTGAGCGTACCAGCCCTGGTGGTGGTCAATGGATTTTTTGTTGCGGCCGAATTCGCCCTCGTGGCCGTGCGCAAAACGCGCGTCGAAGAAATGGTCCAGGCGGGCGAACGCGGCGCTCCGATGGTCGCATCGGCCATCGCCCATCTTGACCGCTCGATTGCCGCCACCCAGTTAGGGATCACGGCGACCAGTATCGGTTTGGGCTGGATCGGCGAACCGGCATTGGCGCGGCTGCTGCATCCTCTGTTCGAATCGTTGCCTGGTATTTGGGCCGGGTTCGCCACCCATTCTTCCGCGACCGCCATCGCCTTTTTGCTCATCACCTTTATGCATGTCGTCTTTGGTGAGTTGATTCCGAAAACGCTGGCCCTGCAGAAACCCGACCGCACAGCACTGTGGATCGCTGCTCCGCTCGTCGTTTTTACCAAATTGACCCGCCCCTTGATCGTGCTGATGAATGGCACGGCGAACTCGATCGTGCGCTGGTGCGGCTTCCGGCCGGCACGGGGCGAACAAATGGTCCATTCGGTCGAAGAGTTGGCCCTGGCTGTCGAAGATACGGAAGAAGCCGGCTTGCTCGACCACGAACGAGCCGAATACGTGCAAAATGTCCTCGAACTGGCAGATCGCAAGGTCGGCGAGGTGCTCGTTCCTGTGGAGAAAATGGCTGCCTTGGAACTGCATATGCCCCCCGAAAGGATACTCGAAGCGGTCCGCCAAGGCGCCCACACACGCATGCCCGTCTACGAAGGGCACATCGACAACATCGTCGGCATCGTCAATACGAAAGACTTATTTTATCTTTTCAGTCTCAAGGGCGTCGTTATCCTGCACGACGCGATGTACCCACCGTTGTTTTTGCACCCCAATAACACCGTCGCCGAAGCACTGCGTTTGTTTCGCAAGGCACGGAGGCACATGGCGCTGGTCCGCGACGACAAAGGCAAGATCCTCGGGCTTATTACCCTGGAAGATGTGCTCGAAGAGATTGTCGGCGACATCGAAGACGAACACGATCGCCCGACCCCGAAAGTCAAATTCGTTCGCGTTACCACCAGACGGGCTGCCGACGCGAAAGTCGAAAGCGACCGCAGTGGCACCTGATGCGAACGACGATTTCGCAAAACGTTCGTTTGACGGAATGGATGCCGCATTCGTTGCCGAAAACGTTCATCCGCCATTCGCAACTGGAAACGGGGACAAGTCGACAGAGACCGACGCCGCAGGTCAAGGCAGGATAGCGCCGATTGGCACCCAGCTGCATCAGGTTGCGCGAAGAAAAAGGCCCCTGCCGGATTCGAACCGGCGCTGGCGGATTTGCAATCCGCTGCCTTACCACTTGGCTAAGGGGCCGTTGGCTGAATCCTAATCAGCGTCAGCACGGGTGTCAATTCGACCTGCGTTAAAATCGGCACGATCCCCCCGACAACTTGACCAAATCAGGATTTGACTTTTTTGGCCAAAGCCTGAATGCGATCCTGGCATTCTTTCCGGGCGGCGGCATAGCCCTTGGGATCGGGATTGCCTTTTTTCAGATAGTTCAACACGACAGCCTCGGCTTCCATGAATTCGGCACACGCTCCAGCGACTGCGGCAGCGATCTCGTTGGGAATCGTTGTCACGCCGTTGCAATCTCCATGCAGCAAGTCGCCCGGATGCACGGTAACACCGCCGACATGGACCGGAACGTTGATCTGGACAATATGGCAATAACCGTGAGCACAGATCGTGCCATTCGTAAAGCAGGGGTATTGCAGGGCTTCAACTTGTTCGAGATCGCGGCCCGCGCCACTGGTGATCAAGCCGACCGAACCAAATGCCTTGTATGTCGTGCACATGACTTCGCCAAACGTGGCAGCGGCCACTGGGTCATCGAGGTCCTGAAAAACGACGACAGCTGGACCGGGAAGGTCGGCGAAAGAAGCAACCTGGTCGGCCAGACCTGCATAGACATCCCCGGCTCGAGGAGGTGCGGCCGAGCGGAACGTCGCTGTCGATGCGAAACCAACCATGGGCGGCAATTTCGGGTAACATGCCTTGATCCGAGCGTCCATGTATCCGGCTGTACGCGGGCGAACGTCGAACAGCTCGATGACATTGCACACTGTCGGCGTGTCATATTGCCGCAATTGCTCCAGAACTTCGTGGGAAACACTTTCGCCCGACATTTTTCGCTGCCCATTAACGAACGCCGAATACCACGCTGGCGACATCGTGCATCCTACGATCTGAGCGCGGAAAAGCAATCGTCCAGCAGAAAATTCGGCCCAAGCGCCATCAAACCAAACACCGGTCTTTTTCCCCTTCCTCAAAAGGACGTCGCGCCAACGTTTTTGACGTATAATCGTATACTCGCTTGGATGGTGTGTTGCGCTGGCGTTCTGCAATCGTCGTTTTTTCACCGGGCAGGGGAAATGGCCTGGAAAGTCCGGCGAAGTATCGTTGGAAGGACTTGCCGAATCGTCGATTGAGCAGGCTTCGATCACGGCGGGAAGCACAATGCAAAAGCGAACCAGTATCGTCCTAGTGGTAATGTTGATGATCACGGGGGGTGTTTCGGCGGAATCGGCTTCTACGCGACTGCCACTGAGTGCAGACCAGCTCGCTCGAAGAATCGACCAGATGATCGAAGCGAAATGGGGTCCAGAGGTGAAGCCGGCTCCGCTTGCTGAAGACGCTGCCTTTTTCCGTCGCATTAGTCTGGATCTTAATGGCCGGATTCCGACCATTACCAGCCTGACGGATTTCCTTGACGATCGCCGCCCCAACAAACGTGTTATCTGGGTCGATAAACTCATGGACGGTACCGATCCGGACTTCAAGCTGGTGCATCCGGAGTTTCGCCAGCGTTATGTGGAGCATTTCGCCAATGTGTGGCAACATTGGCTGCTTTCCCGGTATGAAACACCTGGTCGGGGAACAGGAGAGTGGTTGCGTGTCTGGCTGTCTCACCAGCTAAAAAACAATACGTCGTACGATCGCATGGTTCGGCGAATGCTGGCGGACAACGTGATCCTTTCCGCCTTAAGCGTGGCCAATGCAGAGCTGCCTGCACAGCTGACGGCCAACACCAGCAGGCTGTTTCTGGGGATCAAACTCGAATGTGCCCAGTGCCACGATGATCGTTCGGGCGGGAACTGGACCAGGGAACAGTTCTGGGAATTCGCTGCGTTTTTTTCGGAGATTCGTTCGGCTTTTGCCCAGCGTCCATCGACCTCTCCGCCGCGAATCAAGATCGAAGGCAAAGACAAAATGGTGGAGGCTCGATTTCTCGATGGGGCGAAACCGTCGTGGAAAAGCCGAAAACCGGCCCATATCGTGCTCGCGGAATGGATGACCAGCCGAGACAATCTTTATTTCGCGCGGGCTGCCGTCAATCGCTACTGGCATTACTTCTTCGGTATCGGGCTTGTCGACCCGATCGATTTCATGGAGATCGAATCCAATCCTCCGAGTCATCCAGAGCTGTTAGAAGAACTGGCGTACCAATTCAAGGCACATGATTTCGACGTGAAGTACCTGATCCGAGCGATCACGGCCACGAAAGCCTATCAGCGTAGCAGCGAGCTGACCGACGACAGCCAAAAGAACCCCTTGCTTTATGCTCGCATGTTGCCTCGCGGGCTGAGCGCGAACCAACTGCTCGACAGCTTGATCACGGCTACTGGTGCACCGGAACCACCGCCACGCCGTCCGAACGAACCCCAAAACCAAGAAGGCGTCCTGGAGTTTCTTGACAACTTCTCCAACAATATTGACCGCCGAACCGAGTTGCCTACTTCGATCATGCAGGCTCTTTACATGATGAACAGTTCGTGGGTGCAAGAGACGATGCATGTGCCGGGCGGGTCGCTCGACGTAGTGGTGAATGCCGGTCCCAAAGTGAACACGGAGCGGCGGATTCGTGATCTTTATCTGGTAACGCTTTCCAGAAAGCCTCGCCCCGAGGAATTGAAACGGCTTGTGTCCTACGTCGACAGCGGCGGCGCTGCCGGTGATCGCAAAAAAGCCCTCGCCGATGTCTTTTGGGCGTTGCTCAACAGTACCGAGTTTTTTGTCAATCACTGACGCGAGACAAACACCGTAGCGGACCGGTTGCCAGTCGCGCGGGCGGGCTACAGCGGTGCTCGGCGTCCTGGTTTGCTCGGTTCGATACAGGCGCCAGCGGTCGGCAGCATCTTTGCCGGGCTGCATCGCCCCAGGGGGTTGAATGCGGTCCTCAGTCGCAGCATCATGTTCAGGTCTTCGGGTGTAAATAGTTTGGGCATGAAGTTCAGTTTTTCGACGCCGATGCCGTGCTCGCCCGTGACGCTGCCCCCGCAACGGATGCATTCTTCGAGAATTTCGTGACTGGCCTCGAGGACACGCTTCACCTGGTCGGCGTCCCGTTCGTCGAACAGCAGAATAGGGTGGATGTTGCCGTCGCCAGCATGAAAGACATTGCAAATTCGGATTTGATATTTTTGGCTGATGGCTTGGATGACGCGGAGGATGTGCGGCAGTTTGGTCCGGGGCACAACACCATCCTGTGTACAGTAGCTCGGTGCCAGCCGGCCGACGGCGCCAAAAGCTTGTTTTCGGCATTTCCACAACAGCAGGCGCTCCGCGTCGTTCTGCGCCTGGCGGACTTCGCGAGCGCGGTTCTGGCGGGCTATGTCGGCAATTCGCTCGGCGTCGCGATCCAGACCGGCTTCGATCCCATCGACTTCCATGATAAGCACGGCCCCGGCGTCGAGCGGAAAGCCGAAGTGAAACGCCTCTTCGACCGCCTGTAAAATCAATTGGTCGAGCATCTCCAAAGCGGCGGGTATAATGCCGGCGCCGATAATGTCGCTGATGGTGTTGGTCGCGTCGTCGACGGTCTCGAAGACGGCCAGCAAAGTACGATACGCCTGTGGGTTGCGAGTAATACGGACCCAGATTTTCGTGACGATTCCGAAAGTCCCTTCCGAGCCAACGATCACACCGGTCAGATCGTAACCCGGATGGTCTTCGGCGGCGCCGCCGGTGTAAACGATTCGACCATCGGGCAACACCAACTCGACGCCGAGAACGTGGTTGACGGTAACGCCTTCCTTCAAAGTATGCGGTCCGCCGGAATTGGTGGCGACATTGCCACCGATCGTGCACGCTCCCTGGCTGGAGGGATCGGGAGCGAAGTGAAATCCATAAGGTTTGAGGTGATTCGTCAAGCCGAGGTTGATGACTCCTGGCTCGACGGTCGCATAGCGGTCGCGGGTATTGACCTCGAGGATGCGTTTCATGCGGGTCAAGGCGATCATCACGCCGCCGCCAACGGGCAGGCAGCCACCGGCAAGGCTGGTCCCCGCTCCGCGAGCCAAGAAGGGAACCTCGTGCCGGTTGCATGTCTCAACGATCCCGACGACTTGCTCGGTGGAGGAAGGAAAGACGACGACATCCGGTTTGTTTTTTTCGATCGTGTAACCGTCGCACTCGTAAACCAGCAGGTCGCTTGGAGCGGTCAACAAGGCGTTGGGGCCAACGACTGCCTGCAAGTCGCGGATAAGTGGTGTCGCGTCCACGGCTACTGGGTATAAATCAGCTTTTGACATTTCGGATTGGGGCAACGCAAGAGAAAGTCGTGGATTTTATTTTTATCAGAAAGTTCGGTTCCACAATCGGGGCAAACCGGCATGCCAGGAGGAACCTCGGTCCGGGAAGGAAGCTCTTCCGCTGGCAATTCTTTGACAGCCTCGGTATCTGGCGTCGGCGAAACGTCCCTAATTTGCCAAACGCCATAGGCGTCGCGATACATTCGGCTTCGGATTTCGCGGCGCATAAACAGCATGGTGAGCGTACCAGCAGCGAACCCGCCCAAATGGGCGTACCAGGCAACGTCATCGATGCCATATTGCTGGGCCTGATCGAGACCGTGCAATTGGGTACATATCCAAATCAATACGAACGCCCCCGCAGGAATATGGTACCGTCCCAACGGAACAATGAACCAGACCAAGACGCGAATGTGGGTCAACGCACCGAAGACAATAAAGTATCCGCCGATCATTCCGGAAATCGCTCCGCTGGCGCCGATCATCGGCAGATCCGCCTGCCAGTTGAACGCCAAATGGGCAAGGGCCGCCAGCACTCCCCAAAGGAGATACATGCAGAGGAACCCAGCCGGGCCAAGGGCATTTTCCAGGGTTCCGACAAAAGCCCACAACACGACCATGTTGCCCAACAGGTGGAAGAAATCGCCATGCAGAAACATATACGAAACCAACGATAAGAAATGCCCCTGGCGAAGGTTCCTGGGCGAAACGGCCCATGTGTCGATGAAGTCGTAATAAGGGGTCATTTTGACGGCTGCCGCAACACGCTCGGCATGAGCTTTTTCGTCCACTTGGCTGTGAAGGTCTTCAAGCTGGAACCGAGGCAAGCGCGACCGCGACTCGACCCAAAGACGATGTTCGAAGGCGTACACGACACAGCAAAGCGCGATCAGGATGCTGCCGACCGCTGGGAATTTGCGGGTATCGACGTCATCACCGAGAGGGATAAACATCACGACCTCCGGCAAGATGGGCGATGGCCGAGCATCCCCGCCGACAGCGGGCAGGGAAAAGCGCACTTCAAGCTGCCGGCGGTCGGCGGCAATTCTGGCTCAGCCATGTTCCGTTGCTTTGGCTCGGCTACAACAGCCCCGCCTGTTGCAAGGCCAGCCTTAATTTGGGAACTTTGTCGGCAGCAATAGGACCCACCGGACTACGACACGGACCGATCGATCGCCCAAGCATGTCGAGGGCCGCTTTGACTCCACCAGGAGGAGTGCACAAGCCCATTGCCATCCGCAGCGGATGAACGCGATCTTGGGCCGCTTTGGCCGCTGCATGATCCCCACGCCGATACGCCTCGTAGATTTCCACCAGCAAACTCGGTGCGATATTTCCCGTCGCCGGAATCGCTCCCCGGGCGCCAAGGATCAAAGCCGAATAGATCAAAGTGTCCCGCCCCATGAGTACGGAAAACCGCTCCGGCACCGAGCGGATGTATTCGATCGTATTTTGCAAATCGCCGCTTGAATCTTTGACGGCTACGATGTTTTCGATCTCGGCAAGCCTGGCAATCGTCGCTGGCTCGATCTTCAAGCCGCCGCACGTTCCTGGATTGTTGTAAAGGATGACAGGCAGCGACGTGCTCTCGGCAATCCGGCGATAATGGTCGAAAATCTCTTGCTGGTTGGGCAAGATGAAATACGGCGTGATGACCGATACGCCGTCTACCCCTTCCCGTTCGGCGATTTGCGTGAGGCGGATGGCTTCCCTTGTGGTTTCGGCTCCCGTGCCGGCAAACACGGGAACCCGCTTGTTCACATGCGCGACCGCTGTCGCTATTACCTCCTGTTTTTCCTTCTCATCCAAAGCATAAAACTCGCTGTTTGTCCCCAGCACAAAAATGCCATGAACGCCTTCTTCGATCAGGTGGTCAAGAAATGCTTTCAAACCGGGAATATCCAGGTCCTCATTGGCTTGCATCGGCGTCGCCACGGGCGGAATAATGCCTTCGATCTTCATGGTGGCTCCCTTCCGCGGTCAAATTCGGGAGAAAGTCTTATTCTAGCAACAGCAGACGATTCGTGTCTGGTTTTGCCAGCGACCAATCGAGAAACAAAGGAGGAGATGATGTCTTGGCGTTTGTGTCTCGCAGTTGTTCTTCCTTCCCTCGCTTGTTGCGGTCTGGCTGCCGAGCCGACACTCCCCAAAGTCGTTTTGATCGGCGATTCCATCCGCCTCGGCTACGCTCCCCGCGTGGCGGCGCTCCTCAAAGGAAAAGCCGACATCATCAGCCCACGACAGAACGGCGGCGATTCCAACAACGTTCTGAAAAATCTCGACTCGTGGGTGATCGAACAGCATCCCGACGTCGTGCATATCAATTGCGGCCTGCACGATTTGCGTTTCCGCAAAAAAACCAAAACGCACCAGGTGGAACCGGACCAGTACAGAAATAATCTGCAGGCCATCATTGCCCGAATTCGCAAAGGTACCAAAGCGAAAATCATCTTCGCCACGACGACTCCGATCCACGACGAACGCCATGCGCGTCGTGGGGCCGATTTCGACCGCTTCGAAAAGGATGTGCAGCTTTACAACAAGATCGCGCGGGAAGTAATGAAGAAAGAAAAAGTCGAGATCAACGATCTACACCAGGTCATTATCGATGGCGGCATGGAAAACCTGCTTTCCAGGGGACGGCACGCACTACACGGCAAAAGGGTATGACCGACTCGCCATAGCAGTGGCGAAGCAGATCGAGAAAGCACTTGGGAATCGCTAAACCATCGAGGAGCCAATCATGTTTTCGAAACGGTTACTGCTAGTCTGTGCCGCCCTTTTGTTGTCGGCAGCTCACTCGTCAGCCGATTTGAAGATCGCCACGTTCAATTGCGAGTGGCTGGTGCGGTCCCATCTTTACATGAAATACGATATCAAACAGGAAGAGTGGGTGAAATTGCCGAAAGAAGATCGGGAAAAGAAATGGGAAGCTGCCAGGTCGGCTGTCGCCAATGTCATTAAGGACATCGACGCCGACGTTCTGGCGTTATGCGAGGTTGGCACCATTTCCGACGTCCAAGCATTACGCGAGCGGATTGCCGACTTGGGAGGGCGCCGTTACCCGCATTTCTGGGTCTCTAAGACGAGTGGGCCGCTGAAAGTGGCGATCTTTTCGACCTTGCCTTTCCAGAGTCGAAGTTCAGAAATCCCTGGAACGGAATGGTATGACGAAGAACTGGATGCCAACTCCGACGAACGACAAGCAACCGTCACGCGCGGCTTGAGCGTTGCCATCGATTATCGCGGCGAAAGGCTGCATTTGTTCGCGTGTCATTTGAAGAGCCAGCTGGGAGGCCATAGTGCCGACGCGCAACGATTGGCGCAAGCGTCGATCGTCCGGCGAAACTATCTGCCCTTGTTGAACGCTGGCAAACATGTCATCGTGCTGGGGGACCTGAATGCCCACCGACAGTCGGCGGTGTTGCGTCGTATTCGCGGACGGGACGACATTTTTGCCGACTTGATCCAAACCGGCAGGCCGCCGGTTTATCGCCCGCGGTCCTCCGAACGCGTCTTCTTCAAAGACCTGACGCGACGCTGGACCTACGAATATGAAGGCACTCGCCAACAGCTCGACCACATCCTGATTTCCGAGTCGATGCTCGAGAAGTTTGAACCGATCCGGGCGGACACGCTGGAAGTCAAACATGCCATTGCCGGCACAAAAATCCCTGCCTCCGATCACCGTCCGCTATTTATCGTTTTGAAATGAGCACTTCATTAAGCGCTCGGAAAGCACGGCTCTGCCATGCGAGGAGCCGAAACGGAGCCTCGCACCAGTCGGTTCCCAGCCCGGAAACCAGAACGATCCTGGTATTTTTCAGCGGCGCACGAATACGACGCTTCGATGATCAGCAAAGATACACTCCCAGTTGGCATCGGCCTTTAGCAATTCGATCAAGCCGAGGTCGATCTTGGGGTCGAGGAAAAAAGCATCGGGGTGAACACGTTCTTCGATTTGGCGCACCGGAACGCGGCCGGCCATGACTTCTTCGAAAAAGCGCCATTCGTCGTCCGTAAAAAGGTAGAGCCGGTTATCCATCCAGACTTTCCAACCGGGAGGCCCGTGAAAAAGGAGCGGACCGCACCAGCCAGTCTCGGCGACGATTCGACCTTCGGGCAAACGTCGTTTCAGGGCCTCGATTCCTGGTAAAGGAAGGTGATGGGCGTAGAAATCGGGCCGCAAACTCCAGCTAGCGGCGAGGGCCAGAGCAGCACTCCCGACGCTAATCGCCACCGTCGTCGGCCAGGAGAACTCCGGGAGGTCGCGCCAAGCGAACCATTCGGGGGACAAGGCTCGTTCCAGCCAGCGTGCCCAAACGGGTAGCAAGCCAAGGGCGGCGAACACACTCAGCCGACAAACCGCTATACCCATCGCCGTCATCATGAGAAACAGGGCGAATTCCGGCAGCGATACACGAAATTGCAAGCGAACCAGCAAAACGATGGAACCGACGAGTCCCACCCAGAAGGGCCAGGCGAAATCTTGCAAACCAGGATGCCATAACGGAAACCACTCGGTCGCGCCGCGCATAGTGGCAAGGCGTGCCGTGGTCCACTGGACCTGCTGCAAGCCGAATCCCTCGGGAGTGGCGAACTGACTGCCAGCCAGGATCACCAGCGCTCCGAGTTCTACTCGTGGAAATCCAGGCGCCTGACCGCGCCACCACAGAACAGCTTGCGACAGGAAAAGTGGCACAAGCAAAAACGCCGCCACGGTGTTCGACGCATGCAGGTTTTGCCAAAGAAGCAA
This sequence comes from Gemmatales bacterium, assembly GCA_026004675.1. Classification (GTDB taxonomy): domain Bacteria; phylum Planctomycetota; class Planctomycetia; order Gemmatales; family Gemmataceae; genus BPJP01. The sequence continues at coordinate 60,663 of BPJP01000005.1, read as the reverse complement.
AGTCGCGGCACAGCCGAGCAGCTTCGTCCAATCGCCAAGGTCGCTGGTGAGCAACCACAGCAACACAGCGAAACAGAAGAAAGCATAGGTCTGGGGACGCACACTATTATGCGGCAACATGATCACATAGCTCAACGACATGGCGACGAGGACGGCGAAGATTCGCACATTTTGCAGCCAGCGCGAAAAAGACACGATCACCAGCGCACCGACGAAGAGAAGACTATCGACGATCTTGACAAGCTCCCAGGAACCCAATTGGTAGAGGAGAGCGGCGTTTGCCTGGGCGAGCCAGCTCAGGGTAGGGAGACGTCGTCCGGTGGTGGCGAAGGAAAAAGGGTCCACTGTCACCAGCTGTCCGCGCTCGAGGATCATCTGGCCCAAGCGCAGTTGCCAGTGCATATCCACGTCGGGACCGCGGCGCGAATGGGCGCCGAATAGCATGAACGAAGCCAAGAGACTGATGAGCAAATAGCGTGCTTTCATTGGAGCGATTGTGCAAGAAACGCAACAGGCTGTCCAGTCGCCGTTCGAAACCAAATGCAGGAGGACGATTATCTGGAATGTGTAAACAGCTCGTCGTTGCGTTTTTCTTTTGGCGCTTCTATCATTTCCTTTGACTCGCATGAAAAACAGGTTGGTTTCTGGAAAGGTGCCGGCGGCGAAAGCGCCCTGGAAATGCGATCGGGCCGGCCACAGTGAACGTTGTCGTCGTTCGCTTTTTAGGGAGCGGTACCATGAGTATCTGGCGTCTGGTGACACGGGAGATACGTTACCGGCCTGCGAATTTTTGTCTCGCCGTCCTTTCGGTGTCGATTGCCGTCGGCTGCGTGGTGGCTCAAGTTGCCATTCTGCACAGCCATGACCGCCGAACCGAAGAACTCGTCGCCGCTGCGGTTGAGCGGACGGAAAAGGAAAAAGAGCGAGTCGAAAAAGAGACAGCGGAAAAGGTGAAGAAATATGAAGATGCCGTTCGCAAGAACATGAGGAATCTTGGTTTCAACGTACTGGTTTTATCCGAAAAGGAGGATGTGCACCGAGCCGTCGTCGAGCACACGTTTACCGCATTCATCCCTGAAGAATACGTGGACAAATTGGCCAACTCGAAGATCGCCACGATTAATCACTTGCTGCCCATGATTCAGCGAAAGATGGACTGGCCAGAGATGAAAGATCGGCTTTCCAGTCCGGTCATCGTGGTGGGCATTCGCGGGGAAGTCCCCTTCAAATACAAGAACCCCAAAAAGCCGTTGTTGCAACGTGTTCCTCCCGGCAAGATGGTGGTCGGCTACCGCATCCATACGCCACTCAAGCTCGCCGAAGGTGACACGGTGACCTTCATGGGAAGACCATTCACTGTCCACAAGTTGAATCCCCCTACCGACGTACACGACGATGGCACCATTTGGATCAATCTGGAAGATGCCCAACAGTTGTTCGGCTGCGACGGCAAGATCAACGCGATTCAAGCCCTGGAATGCAATTGTGCGTCGGTCGATCGACTGGCCGAGATTCGCGAGGAAATCGCAGCCCTTTTGCCGAATACGCAGGTTCTGGAATTGCGCAGCAAAGCGCTAGCGCGGGCCGAAGCCCGTAAAATGGCGAAAAAAACCGGGGAAGAACGTCTCCGTGACGTTTCTCTGTGGGCCGAAAACCAGGTCCAACAAGTGAAGGACTTGCGTCAAGCCCAACGCGATGAGAAACGCGAAGTCGGTTTTTGGTTGGGCGTATGTATCCTGCTTGGCTGCATCTCCTGGCTGGCAATCCTGACGTTCGCCAATGTTCGGGAGCGTTCCCTGGAGATTGGTATTCTTCGGGCCCTGGGCGTGCGTACCGCGGATGTCTTCTGGTTGTTCCTGGGCAAGGCGGCTTTGATCGGTCTTGTCGGAAGTCTGCTGGGCTTTATCGTCGGAACGCTGGTAGGTAACGCCATAGGAGAAGGAGGCGGCAGTCGACTGGATACTGTCACCCTTCTTTCGGTGGTCTTGGCGACGCCGGTGATCTGCTGTGTAGCCGGTTGGCTGCCCGCGCGTTTCGCCGCCCGGCAAGACCCCGCCGTCATCCTCCGTGAAGGTTGATTGTTGCCGATTGACACATGCTTGAAATCCACCATCTGCGCAAGTGTTATGCCGGTCCTCAGCGAGAGATCGTCGCCCTCGACGATGTTTCGCTCACCGTAAAGGCGGGGGAATTCTGCGCGGTCCAGGGGCCAAGCGGTTGCGGCAAGACGACCTTGTTATTGTCGGCAGGAGGGTTGTTGCAACCTGATCAGGGCGAAGTGCTGATCAATGGCGAAGACGTTTATGCTTTTTCGCCAGACAAGCGTGCCGCTTTTCGCGCAGCGAATGTCGGTTTCGTCTTTCAGCAGTTTCACCTCGTTCCCTATTTGAATGTTTTGGAGAACGTCCTGGCGTCGACGTTGCCTTTAGCCGTGCCCGATGCCGAGCAAAGAGCCATGCGCTTGCTTGAGCGCCTCGGGTTGGCGGATCGGCGGGAGCACGTGCCGGCCGAGTTGAGCACGGGCGAAAGACAGCGAACGGCATTGGCCCGAGCTTTGCTGCACGAGCCGAAATTGCTGCTTGCCGACGAGCCGACGGGCAACCTGGACGCTGACAATGCAGCTGCGGTGTTGGGATATCTCCGCGAATTCGTCGATCACGGCGGCGCCGTGCTGCTCGTTACGCACGATCCCCGCGCTGCTGCCGAAGCTGGCACGATCATCCACCTGCGCAACGGGCGCATCGTCGACTCGGCGACGATCTCCTCGACTCCGTCCAGCCCGCAAACGAGTGAGAGTGGCTGACTCATCGATCGCCTGTTACGGGCCTGCCTCGATGATCTCGTTGATCTGCACCTCAGGCTTGATATCGGTGTAGTTGGGGACGTCGGCGATCAGAGAAGCGGCGTGCTTGTCCAGCCCAGCCAGAAGCGATTTCAAGTCGAGAAAGTCGCAATTGGCGATGCAAACGAATGGGGCAGCCGTGCCGTCGAGCGACTGCAGCCCTTTTGCCACCTCGATCTTGAGCAAACCAAAGGCGCCGAGTTTTTCGCGAACAAGCTGCAAGTGCTTGTGCACATAGTAATTGAAGTCGAACTTTTGGGACGGCCCCTTTCGATAAATTGCTGTCAAACGAACCATGATCCTTCCTTTCGCTTTCGGTCGTGCGCGCTGCTGACGGTGCCATCATCCAGGACAGTAACGGCGCGGCCCTCGAATGTCAAAATTGGTTGGACAGAGAAAGTATGCCATATAGCGATATCTGCGCCGTCTTGACACCATTCCGTTTTCCGTGCTACAAGCCCATTATTGTGTGCATGATGCGCGCTGACTCTGGATTGCAAGGATGAAATGGAATGCTCAAACGCAGCAGCCAAATCCTGTGTGCGTGGTTCCTGTTCTGGGATTTGATCGTAACCGCTGCCGCCTGGTTCGGTGCTTACGTCATTCGCTTTGAGTCGGGTTGGATCCCCATCTGGAAGCAGAAGCCGGACTTCGCCATGTGTTGGCGGGCGATGCCGGCTGTGATCGTTCTCGCCGCGATCGCATACCACATCACTGGCCAGTATGCCATCCACCGTCTGCGTCGTTTCCGAGAAGAAGTCATTTGCGTCATCAAAGGGACCGCGTTGCTTTCGCTGTTGGTGATGGCCACGTCGTTTTACGTCCAGGATCCCTATGACTCGCGCATCACCATGATGCTGTTTACGCTGTTGACGGCGATGGGATTGGTCGTCAGTCGGCGTTTGAGTTGGTCTGGCATTCGCTTTTTGCGTAGCCGGGGCTACAACCAGACCTATTCGCTCATTGTCGGTACGGGACGAGTCGCACGCAAGACGGCGCGGGCTTTACGTCATGCCAGCTGGATGGGAATCAAGAATCTCGGCTTCATTGAAGACCAGCCGAACCGCTGGACGAGCGATTTGCACATTATGGGAACGACGGCCGACCTTCCCGAACTAATCAAGCGTTATCGGGTTTCGCACGTATTCATTTCGTTGCCCATGAGCCGCTACCACGAAGCACGTCGGGTTTTTGATATCCTGTCGCAGACCCTGGTCGAAGTCAGGCTCGTGGCCGACGTGCCGAATCTGGCGGGGCTTTCTTTCACGACCACGAACTTGGATGGCTTGCCGGTCATTGGGCTGAGGGAAAGTCCTCATTTTGGATTGAACATCGTTGTCAAGCGAACGATGGATATCGTTCTTTCCCTTTTGGCTCTGATTGTGCTGGCGATCCCCATGTTGATCATTGCCATCTTGATCAAATTGACCAGCCGGGGGCCGGTTTTCTATCGCCAGGAGAGGTGCAGTCTCAACGGTCATACTTTCAACATGCTCAAATTCCGCAGCATGCGTGTCGACGCCGAGGCGGAGACCGGCGCCGTCTGGGCGAAAAAAGACGATCCTCGCCGAACGCCGCTTGGCGCTATCTTGCGCAAAACCAACCTCGACGAGTTGCCTCAGCTGATCAACGTTCTGAAAGGGGACATGAGCCTGGTCGGTCCAAGGCCGGAACGGCCTGTCTTTATTCGGCAATTCGCCAAAACCATTCCCAACTATATGGCCAGGCATTGCGTCAAAGCGGGCATCACCGGCTGGGCGCAGGTTCACGGCTACCGAGGCAATACGTCTTTACGAAAACGCATCCAATACGATCTCCACTACATTACGCACTGGACCCCGTGGCTCGATCTCCGCATTCTCTGGCTGACCGTTGTCAGTCTGATTCGCGGCAACAAGAACGCCTATTGAAAAGTGTCGCACAGGCCGGCGACATGGCTCTTCGTGCCGTCGCGATTTCGTCTGTCTCGCCTCTTCAAACTGCGGCCGCTTCGTGCGTTTTATTCTTGACTTCCGATCGGTCGGGCTTAGGATGGATTCCATCATCGATATAGTGTTCTCATCTCCGGGTGTGGAGGATCTCCCAATGTCGTCGCAGCCTCGTCGCCGGCGCCTTGAAGTGGAAGATATCGGCGACGTTTCGGTAATCACGTTCACCGATCGCAAGATTCTGGATGAACAGAACATTCAAGCCATCGGCGAGGAGCTGTTTCGGCTTGTCGACGATGATGGTCGCCACAAGATTCTCTTGAACTTCAGCAACGTCGACTACCTCTCCAGTGCCGCGCTGGCCAAACTGATCACCCTGAACAAGAAGCTGCAACAAGTCGGAGGGCGTCTGGTTCTTTGCAATATCGACCCGCAAATCTACGAAGTTTTCGAGATTACCAAGCTGAACAAGCTGTTCAATATCCAGGCCGAAGCACAAACGGCATTGCAGTCGTTCTGAGTTCTGGGCTCCGACGGAACAAGTACCTACTTAACACCACGAATCGATAATGCTATTCTTCATTGTGCCCGGCACGCCAGCAGAATGGCGGCCGTTTCCACCCGAAGGATGCGCTCACCCAGACCAATACATTGCCAGCCTGCGGCGCGTGCCGCGTCGCGTTCGTCCTCGGTAAACCCCCCTTCCGGTCCGACAGCGCAGGCGACGTCGGTTCCCGCCGTCCAAGCGAGCGGAGGCGCGCCCGGCTGGGCAAGGATGCGCCGTTCAGGTAAACCAGGGCGTCGGCACCAGTCCAACCAATCGACCGGCTTTTCGATACGCATCAAGACGTTTCGGCCACATTGCTTGCTGGCTTCGATCACGTAGCGTTCGAGTTTGTCGCATCGGCTGTCGCTCGGTTCGACAACACTCCGACGCGTGCGCAACGGGACGAAACAGCTGACACCCAGTTCCGTCAGCTTTTCGACAAGAAAGCGGGTTCGATCTCCCTTGGGCAAAGGTGCCGCCATGACCAATTGAAACGGCAGTTCCCGGTTCACCTCTTGGCGTGCCAATATGTCCAGCTCCACGGTACGTCGGGCAACGGCGACTACGGCAGCCTGGTACTGGCAGCCATCGCCGTTGAATAGATAAACCTGCTGGCCAGCGCGAACCCGACAAACTGTAGCCAGATGGTGAGCTTCGGCACCCTGGAGAACCACTCGACCGGCCGCCAGCGAACAATTGAGGTAAAATCGCTCGGACATAGTTGCTACAATTCGCTCCGTTGCGAGCAACTATCATTCGACTTGGAAGCCGACGCAACAGGAATCGCAAACGTTCTTCACAAAGGGAGCATGCGCCCCATGTCCACCCCTGCCACGACACGAACTTCGGACCCCAAGCCATCGGCCCAACAGCAGCTTGATGAACTCGACGCCTTGCTGCAACATATGTTATCGCTTCCCGTTCATCAGCTAGAAGACGATCCGTTCAGCGACCTGGTTCCTCATCCTGCTGGACAGGGAGCGACGCCACAAGAGTCGAGCGACGAAACGCCGACGAACGCGAGCCAACCAGATGCCTCGCTGCCGGACCCCGAAGAGTTGCAGCCGACCCGAACGGCCAACGACGACGAACGAACATCTGATACCGACAATCTAAAAGGTCCGACAGCAAAGGACCAGCCAGGTTCGGATGCCTCGGCCCGACAGAATGAAGGCCGAGTCCCGGCCAGGCCCAAGACGACGTTGGTGCCGGCTCAGGCGACACAAAATACGGCGCCAACGCCACAAGCCTTGGCGATGCCGCTGTGGTTGCGTGCGCTGGTTGCGATCAACAGTGGTTTCGACCGATTGGCTCTGCGCTGCAAGATCCCTGTACGGTGGTTGCGCCATCCGCTGGGTCGGTCCCTGATTGGTTGGCTGGGCATTGCCATCCTGTTAGGCTCCTTGACGTGGGCAATCCTGGACTGGCTCGCCTGGAACTGGTAAGATCGACGTTGTCGGAAAAGATGGCCAAGTGGTGACAGGTTTATGACGACGACCGACAGACAAGACCAGCGCCCTCACGAATATTCGTTTTTTGCAGCTTTGCTGAGTTATCTCGTTCCGGGAATGGGACAAATCTACCAGGGACGCATTGGCAAGGGTCTGCTGTTTTTCTTCTCCCTTTACGGGATGTTTTTTTACGGTTGGTGGCTCGGCGACAAGAGCAATGTCTATCTGCCGCATGGCGATAGCATCGTGGTTTTGGGCAAGCGGATCGATGAGCCCTGGGCATCGATCGGGCATCGTCCCCAATTCGCCGGTCAATTCTGGATGGGCGTGTGCGTTTGGCCGGCCATCGTGCAGTATCGCTTTCCAGAAAAAGCGGGCTTCCTGCGCGGCTACCAGCGTGCTCCATCAGAGGAAGAATTGAACCGATTGCAAAAAAATGGCGATAAACTGTGGGATTTGGCATGGGTCTATACAGTGGTCGCTGGCGTGTTGAATATTCTCGTCATTTACGACGCCTTTGCCGGCCCTGTGTTTCAACTTGAACCGCAAAAACCGGAATGGGCGCCCGTATGAGCATCTACTGGCATCTGCCCATCATGATCATCATCATTAGCCTGGTCTACAGCGCGACGCGCTATGACCAATGGGGAATGATCTTGCGCGAAGCATTCCGCTGGGGGCTGCGCATGGTTTCCTTTCTGGTCATGATCGCCGTGGTTCTGGTCGTATTGTCATTTTTTATTTAGCGCATCCATTGAGGGCACAACACGAAAACCGCCTTGGTGCAAGACCAAACGACGGGGTTGGCCCTTTGCGTGCTTCAAATTGACCACCTGAATATGCTAGGCTATAGTAATCGTCGGCGAGCGGCGAATAGGCGTTCATGATCCAACGCAGGAGAGGTTAGCGATGATTACCGCCGTCCTGGGAAAAATTTTCGGCAGGGAACAGCGCTGGTCGGGTCCGTGCACGATTGTCTTGGACGGGGAAGCCTCCATTCAGGCTCTCGGCACCGACAGCATCATCGGGGGCGGCGCGAAACAATACGCTCCGCGAATGGTCAGTGGTCGAATCCTTGCGGACGCCGCCTGCTTGTTACAGGACGGCTCGGCTCTGATCGCCTTGCAGCAAGTTCGTCAGCGCACTCCTACCGGAGAAGAAACCGTCAAGACTTTCTGCACCATCTGTGATCCCAACCACGTCATCGCCGTCGAATTCGACGACACGTCTATTCTGTCCAGTTTTGGTCTTGCCCCTCCGCCAATTCGCCCTGGTGGAAGCCACCACGGCAAAGTTCGCACCGTCGTTTAGGTCCTGCCGCAAAGGCACTCAGGGCTTTTCCGGCGGCAATAGTTTCACCATCGGCCGCGTCGGAGTCGCGGGCTTCCATTGCAAGTCCTGGTCCCCTGGCGACTCGTAGGTCGTGATCGGCCTGTGCAATTGGATTCGCACCGGTTTCTTGCCGTGCAGTAGTTGCGCGACAGGTTTGCGCTTCATTTGATTCGTTTGTAGCGCCGGCCGGGGTTGCATGCGCATCTTCGGCATCCGAAGAAATTGCCAGTCAGGATGACCGGGACCGATCACCTTCAATTCGTTGTTGACGCTGGCGATTCCCAAGACCTTTCCAACCAGCCGTTCCGCTTGCCGTGACAACGTTACGGACGTGACCGTTCCCCAAAGAGTCGCCACGTGGTTGCGGACACTGACGCCGATCTGACATGCGCGCAGCGACGGTTCAGCGGCAAGCACCCGTCGGCACTCCAAGGTCAACCGGCAATTGGAGTAATCGCTTTGCGCCCTGCCGGCCGACACGAAAAAGACAATGACTGCCATCACGCAGGGCATCAGACAGCCTCGATGCCAGCCCGCGTTCTTCCAATTCGTTCGCCATCGTTGTGCGTTCACGGCGAAGACTTGCCTCGGATCGAAAGGTATTGTCGCTGTTGTCCATTGTCTTCCGGCAGGCGATGAAAGAAAATGCTATTCTCGGTTTCAGAGACGATTTCATGATGTGTGCCGATCGTGAAAGGACGAGTTTGACGGTTGTACGGCGGTAAACGGGCGTCGTTCCGCAAACGTCGTGGCGATCAGGCTCGAAATCGAGCGGCCTGTACCTTTGAAAAAAATCGCCGAAATCTCGGAACCATCGCGGAGACGCGGTGTTAATTTAGCCATGGTTTACACAACCCGAGAGGGGGATGCCAAATGCGTTTCTGCACCACAAGCCGTTATTTTACAACCAGTTGCGCTGCTGTAGTTCTGGCAATAGCCTTCTTTACTGCCGACGCCTTTGGCCAACGTCGGCCAAGGATCGATTTTCGCAATCTGCCCGAGGCAACACCTTCGTCCGAAGCGGATCGGCTCAGGCTGGAGGAATGGCAAAAAGCGCCGAAGACTCGACTGGCGCCTGGCGAGCTTGACCAGCTGGTAGCCGAAGAACTCAGGTCCGCCACCTTGAAACCTGCTCCGGTCGCCTCCGATGAAAACTTTGTCCGGCGTGTTACGCTCGATTTGACCGGACGACTTCCGCTCCCTGCGGACATAACCGAATTCATCGCCGACAAGAATTCGGACAAGAGAGCCAGGCTGATCGATCGGCTTTTGGCGAGCGAGGAATATGCCCAGCACTGGTCACGTTACTGGCGCGACGTGGTGACCGCGAACCTGACGGATCAACGTGCCATTTTGTACGTTCAGCCATTTGAATACTGGCTGCAGGAGCAATTCGCCAAGAATACACCGTGGAATGAAATCGTGCGGGCGATGCTGACCGCGGAAGGTCAGATTGAGGGGAGTGAACCGACGAAAAATGGCGCGGCATATTTCCTCGCCAGCCACTTTGGTCCGGACGCGGCCAACGAACGCGCCGCGGAGACCGCCCGGATATTTCTCGGCATACAAATCCAATGTGCCCAATGCCACGATCACCCATTCGATCAGTGGAAGCGGGTGCAATTTCACGAGTTCGCGGCCTTTTTTGGCCGAATGCGCGAACGGCCCATTCGCAACGCCGGCCAGGGATTCGGCATGCAACTGATCTCGGTCCGGTTCGGCGAACACCTGATGCCTGACAAGAAGGACCCGGAGAAACGGTTCATCACGCACCCTCGTTTCTTGACCGGGGCCACGCCTGGCAAGAACGTCGACGACCAGGACCGCCGCAAAGCTTTGGCCGACTACATTACCTCGACTGACAACTTCTATTTCGCTGCCGCCTACGTCAATCGCATTTGGGGTGTCTTGATGGGGCAGTCGTTCTATGAACCCGTCGACGACATGGGACCGCAAAAGGAAGTAGTCATGCCCAAAGTTCTGGCGCGTTTGGCTGCTTCGTTCCAGGCGTCCAATTATGATATTCGACGACTCTTCCGAGATATCATGACGAGCGACACCTATCAGCGACAGATTCGGCTGGGAGAAGCGGCCAGCCAACACATGTATTTCTCGGCTGCCTATCCCACCCGCTTGTCTGCCGATGCGTTGTGGAACTCGCTTACGGGGGTCTTGGGAAGGATGGGCCCGTCGATCAATACTCGCTACTTCGGCCGACGTAACGGGCTGGAAGCTCTCTTCAAACAGGAATTCCGCTACGACCCCTCCACACCTCCCGACGAAGTCGAAGGGAGCATTCCCCAGGCGTTGTTCCTGATGAACAACCCGGTCATCAACGACAAAATCCGAGCGGTTGGAACCAACCTGCTCGCTCGAATTCTCAAAGCCTATCCCAATGACGATGACGCTCTGGAAATGGTATACCTGCGCGTTCTCGGGCGAAAACCTACTGCCAAGGAACGCGAACGCTGCCGTGCTTATCTGAAAGAAGTCGGCGACCGCACCGAAGCCTTTGAAGACATTCTTTGGGTTTTACTGAACTCGACGGAATTTCAAACCAAACGTTAGCGACGCCGGGCTGGGGCGAAAACGCAGCCGAACGAGACAACACCGAAATACAACTGCGAACCCGAACATGAGGACCGATCATGAACACGCAATTACTGATGCACGTCCAGATGAGTCGGCATGGGATCGTCAGCCGCCGAGGGTTTCTCCGCTCGGTCAGCGCTGGCGCCGCCGCTGCGGGGCTTCTGGGCTGGAAAGAAGCCGTCACGATCCACGCTGAAGAACTACGCAAACAAGGCATGGCTTGCATCCTGCTGTTTATGCAAGGAGGTCCAAGCCAGTTCGAAACCTTTGATCCAAAACCAGGTCACGACAACGGCGGCCCGACCAAAGCGATCGAAACAGCGGTTCCAGGCATTCAGATTGCCGAACACTGGCCGGAAGTGGCCAAACAAATGAAAGACATTGCCTTGATCCGTTCCATGACGAATCGCGAAGGCGCGCACGCTCGGGCGGCTTACCAATTGCATACGGGCTATGTTCCGTCCGGCGCGGTCAAATATCCCAGCCTTGGCTCCATCGTTGCCAATGAGATCGGACCGAAAGATTTCGATTTACCCGGTTTCGTGAGCATTGGTTCCAGACGCTTTTTGGTGGGCGCCGGCTTTTTGGGAACACGAGTCGCTCCGTTTGCAGTCGACGACCCGCAACGGATGCCGAACAATGTCTCCTTGCCCGTCGCGGACAGCCGATTCCAGCGTCGCTTGCGTCTGCTTGGCGACCTCGAAGATGACTTTGCCAGCGCCGGAGGCGGTCCGCGCGTTGCCGAACATCGACAGCTCTACGACAATGCCTCACGCATGGTACGCAGCCCGCGTATTAAAGCTTTCGATATAAGCCAAGAATCCGACAAAACGCGCGATCGCTATGGCCGCAACGCCTTCGGCCAGGGATGCCTCCTTGCTCGACGACTGGTAGAGGCTGGAGTCACGTTTGTCGAAGTCATGCAAAACGGCTGGGACACGCATCAGGACAACTTTACTCGCGTCCAGACCCTCAGCAGCCAGGCTGACCCAGCTCTTGCCGCTCTGATTGCCGACCTGAAAGAACGCGGTAGACTCGATAAAACTCTCATCATCTGGATGGGTGAATTCGGCCGCACACCACGCATCAACGCACGCACTGGTCGCGACCATTATCCGCGTGCTTTCAGCCTCCTTTTAGCTGGCGGAGGAATCAAAGGCGGGCAGGTCATCGGTAAAACCAGTAACGATGGCACCGATGTCGTCGAACGCCCTGTCACCGTTCCTGATCTCTTCTGCACTTTCTACAGGGCGCTCAACATCAATCCCCGAAAGGAGAATATCAGCGACCTGCAACGCCCGATCAAATTGATCGAAGGAGGTTCCGAAATCAAAGAACTGCTTTAATCACATTTCGGCTTCGCCTGACAAATACCTTCCGACCGCCTGCCGGAATTCCATTATGGCCCACCGGCAGGCGGTCTTCCCTTTTCCAAATGCCCGAAAACATGCAATGTCCAGGTGAGACACCAACCAGGAATGAGCATGCCGCAAGAGACAACCATCATTCAGAAGGGGGAGCGGATCGTCGCTTGAAAGCCTGTTCCGCCAGGGTCAGCTGTTCGGCGTAATAACGTTTGAGGTCTTCTGCTTTGGGGACGTGGCCTTGATGCACGGCACGATAATAGTAGCAGAAAGCCTTGCCCAAGGCGAACGTGGACGCAAACGCCAAAGCACTTCCTGCCACGGAACCGGCGAAGGGGACCAGTTTCACCACCTCGCGCACGGCCTGACGCACAAACATGCCGATACCGAGCGTGCCTGCCAATTCCAGGAAACGCTCTCCAGAAACAGGCTGACCATAGAGTTTAGCGATGTCGTAAATCATCCTGGCCTGAATGCCAGGCAAAACAAGCAGATCCAGCCAAGGGATCGGCATAGCGCCGGCTGTCGCCGCCATCGTACTGTACGAAAGGATGTAGGGCATGGCTCGCCGTGCATATAGCTCTTGCAACTCCTCTTTGGCGTCTTCCAACATGAGCAACGACTGGCGATACGCATGGGGAAGTAGAGCGAGCAGTTCGCTTTGCAATTGGTCACCGCCGTAATTCGGCTCGGCGAACCCCTCGTCGGCACGCGTAAGGTCGACTGGCACTGCCCGGTCGAAAAGACCATCGAAACGCCGGCATTGTTCTTCGAGACAGGCAAGCAAAGCCTCCGGTACGGCGGTTGCAGAAACCGTCCACACGCCGACACGCCGCTCGTCATTCTTGTTCGTGTCTTGGCCAGACTGAAACGGATAGGGCATCGGGTGTTGCTGCTGCGGATAGGCTTCATGCAGGCAGGTCAGAGCCAGAAGGACGGGACGTTCCGGTGCTGCTTTGCGCAAAGTTCGCAAGTGTTCGATCACGCTTGCCTGGGCGTGGTCCATCACTTTCGCTGTAACGATGATGACCTGGGCTTGTTCGTTGAATTGTTTCAAGTCGTCGTCAGGCGCATAGCCTGGTTCGTCGAGGCCGCGGGTATCGAGAAAGCGAAGCAAGGGGGCGTCGGCAGTGGGGAAGTCATAGAGCCTGGAGAATCTGGTGCAGGGGCGAAAACCTCGGCCGATCTCGGCGTCTTCAGCTCCGGTGAGGAACCTGACAATCGATGTCTTGCCACTTTGGGTTTTTCCGAACAGCCAGAACAACGGCGCCGGCGTTTTTTCACGCAGTTTTTCCAATTCCGCCTGAAACTCCCGGTCGTCCGCGCTGGCCGTCCACAGGCGCTTGAGTTTTTCGAACATGAATTTTTCTCACGTTTTGGTCAAAAAAATGCGGCAACGCCTTTCAACCAGCCGATGAATGGCATAGACAAACGTTTTCGCCAGCACAGCCGCTATATTCGGCAGGCACAACCCTTGTTATTTTATCACGGTCGCGACCACAGCTTGTCTGCTTTGCCGGTTGACCTCGTTTTACCACCTTGAACCTCGAGCTGGTCTCGACTTGACGGAGAGGCGGATTCAATTATGATCCCCAATCGGCTGCGGGGAATCGATCGCAAAAGCAGCCTTGTTTTCCGGAAGCACAGAGAAGCGGGACGATGGAGCAGTCATCAGGCAACCAGGCGCGCTGGGAAGGATCAACGTTGACCATTGCGCACGAGGCATCGGCGGATGAGAACGGCTGGCCGCTGGCGGGTCCGCATGATCCGAGCGCCTTCGCCGATCGGCTGTACGCCGACGAATCTTTTGATCCGACCATCGAGTCCCTGCCGCCGGATGAAGGAGCGGAGCCTTACTCTTTGCAGTGGTTTTTGAATATCGAAAACCAGCGCCACGGGCGACAAGGGCGCTGGATACCACGTCTGATGGAGTTCTCCAAGCATGCCGGTGAGCAACTCCTCGGGCTGGGCAACGGCCTTGGCACCGACTGGTTGCAATACGCCCGCAACGGCGCTTTTATGACGGTGTGCAGCCCGTCGGCTGAACAATTGGCGCTCATTCGCCGCAACTTCGAGCTTCGCGGTCTTGGTGGCCGATTCCTTCACGCCGATCCAGCCCATCTGCCACTGGAATCAGCCAGTATCGATGTCGCCTGCATCAGCAGCTTGCTCCACGAAGTGGCAGATCCCGTTCCTGTCATCTATGAAGTCTATCGCGTGTTGAAACCGGGAGGGAAGGTACTAGCTGTCACGCCAGCGAAGTACGACGTCGATTTCTGGACGAGAATCGTTTTCCCCTGGAAACGCCAGCGACAACAACCTTTGCCACACGCGCGCTTTTCCGCACGGCGGCTGAAACGATTGTTTGGTTGCTTCGTCGAACATCGCGTGCACAAAAGACAACTCCGCCGAAAAGAACTTCCACGCTTGTGGCGAATCCTGCCCACGTCCGTTCTGGAACGCCTCATCGGCCGGGTACTGGTTTTGAAGGCATTCAAACCACTCAGTTCCGCGATGCAAGATTCCCTCGCAGCGTAAACAAAAAAGCCGTCCCGTTCAGCAGGACGGCTCGAAACGATCAGTCGGACTAGTATTTCTTATTCATCTTTCTTTTTTTCCGGATAGCCTCGTTCCTTGCCCATCTTGATCAGAATCCAGCCGTCGTACCGATCTCCCGGCTTGGAAATGACGATGTAGCCAAGTTCGCGGATTTTCAAAAGCTTGTCGAGAACTTCCTCAACTGTGCCTTCTCCCTTGAAGGTTACGCGTGTGTTCATGGAAACACCAAGATCGTATTTCCAGCCGATGGGCGTGTGACCGGCTTCTTCAACGTATTCATTGATTTCGGCCAGGACTTCGCGGAAAAACTCATTCTTTACGTCGATTTTCACCTTGGTCTTGAGCTTTTTGCGGGTTGCCGCCGCCGCCGGGGTATCTTTTGCGGCACCATCCGCCACCAAGACGGACGCGGACAAAGCCACCAACGCAGCTGTCAAAAGTGATCGAGACATGATCCATCCTCCCACAATGCGATTCGAAAAGCGGTTCCGTACAGATTCAATTTTCTGCTCGCGGGAGCCCGTTTCTAATGTTCGATGTTAGCAAGCATTGTTCGAAGTGAAAGAGAAAAAGAAGAAAATTGGGGCGACAGAAATCCCGCGATTTTCAATCGCCCCAAAAATGACCGTTATTTTTGCATAGCCGCCTGGGCAGCAGCGAGTCGGGCGATCGGCACGCGGAACGGACTGCAACTGACGTAGTCCAGACCAATCGTTTCGCAGAACATGATGGACGACGGATCGCCGCCGTGTTCGCCGCAGATGCCGATCTTGATTCCTGGTCGTTGCTGGCGTCCCTTTTCCACGCCGAGACGCATCAAACCGCCGACACCGTCGATGTCGAGCGATTGGAACGGGTCCTTCGGAACGATATCGTTTTGGATATAGTGGACGATAAACGACCCGTAGTCGTCGCGACTGATTCCCAATGCGGTCTGTGTCAAGTCGTTGGTCCCGAAACTGAAGAACTCGGCTTCCTTGGCAATCTGGTCCGCAACGATGCAGGCTCGCGGCGTTTCGATCATCGTGCCGACAAGGTAGTTGACTCGGGTTTTCTTTTCGGCAAAGACCTTTTCGGCGGTGTCGCGAACAATTTTTGCCTGAGCCTGCAGTTCCGTGAGGAAACCAACCAGCGGGATCATGATTTCAGGCTGGACGTCGATGCCTTGGGCTTGGACGTTGCACGCGGCTTCGAAAATGGCCCGGCATTGCATTTCCGTTATTTCCGGATAAACGATGCCAAGTCGGCAGCCACGGTGGCCAAGCATGGGGTTGGTTTCGTGCAACTCCTTGATCCGTTCTTTAACGCGATCCACGGTAATGTTGAGCTTTTTCGCCAATTCCTCGCGCTGTTTTTCCTGCTCTGGTTGATGGGGCAAGAATTCGTGCAACGGCGGATCGAGGGCCCGGATAGTGACGGGCTTGCCTTTCATCGCTTTGAACAGACCTTCGAAGTCGCTTCGCTGGAACGGAAGAAGTTTTTCAAGAGCCTTCTTGCGATCTTCCGGTTTGTCGGCCAGGATCATTTCCCGCATCGCTTCGATGCGATCGTCTTCGAAGAACATATGTTCGGTTCGGCACAAGC
Organism: Gemmatales bacterium; assembly: GCA_026004675.1. Taxonomy (GTDB): domain Bacteria; phylum Planctomycetota; class Planctomycetia; order Gemmatales; family Gemmataceae; genus BPJP01. Next base: position 44,464 of record BPJP01000005.1, on the reverse strand, counting down.
CGATGCCTTCGGCACCGAAAGCGATAGCCTCGGACGCCTGCTGTGGCTTGTCAGCATTCGTGCGGATGCGCATCCTGCGGCGGGCGTCCGCCCAGCTCATGACTTTGGCGAAGTTCTGATAGACCGGTGAATCTTCGGGTTTGAGCGACTTCTCGAGCAGAACCTGGATCACCTCGCTCGGCCGAGTGGCGACTTTGCCGGCAATGACTTCGCCGGTAAACCCATCGATGCTGAGCCAATCTCCTTCTTTCAAAACGTTGTTGCCGACTGTCAAAGTCTTCTTTTCGTAGTCGATATTCAGGTCGCCGCAGCCGACGACGCAGACTTTGCCCATTTGGCGGCTGACAAGAGCAGCATGGCTTGAGGCCCCGCCGAACGCGGTGAGAATACCATCGGCGACTTCCATGCCGCGGATATCTTCAGGGCTGGTCTCTTTGCGGACAAGGATGACGCGACGTTCGTTTTTGTCTTTTTCGTGCTGGTGAAACCACTCAGCCGCGGCGTCGGCGTGAAATTTGATGTGACCGCTGGCGGCACCGGGACCGGCGTTGATCCCTTTGGCCAGGAGGCGGCCATCCGCGATCGCTTTCGCTTTATCCTGGGGATCGAATACGGGTTGCAGCAACTGATTCAAATCGTCCGACGGAATTCGTTTCGGCGACAGTGCTTCGTCCTCGGTGATGAGTCCCTCGGCGACCATATCGACAGCGATCTTGACGGCGGCAAATCCCGTACGCTTGCCGTTCCGCGTTTGCAACATCCACAGTTTGCCTTTTTGTACCGTGAATTCGATGTCCTGCATGTCCCGATAGTGCTTCTCCAGCTTTTCGCGAATTTCTTCGAGTTGCTGGTAGACTTCGGGCATGTCTTTTTTCAGCTCGGCAATCTTTTTCGGGGTGCGGATGCCGGCGACGACATCTTCCCCTTGAGCATTGATGAGGTATTCGCCGAAAAAGACTTTTTCTCCCGTCGACGGATCGCGGGTGAAAGCGACGCCGGTCCCCGAATCATTCCCCATGTTGCCAAATACCATAGAGCAGATATTGGCCGCCGTCCCCCAATCATGCGGAATCGAGTATTTGCGGCGGTAAATAATGGCTCGTTCGTTCATCCACGAACCGAAGACGGCGCCGATGGCGCCCCACATCTGGTCGTGAACATCTTCGGGAAAGTCTTTGCCGGTATGGTCCTTGACCGCTTTTTTGAATTGTTTGACGAGTTCCTTGAGATCGTTCGTATCCAGATCGGTGTCGTGCTGGACCCCTTTTTTCTTTTTCATGTCGCTGAGAATCGCTTCGAAGGGGTCTTCGCCTTTGACGTGCTTCATGCCCAGAACAACGTCGCCATACATTTGCACGAATCGGCGGTAGCTGTCCCAGCCGAAACGTTCGTTGCCGGTTTTCTCGATCAGGCCGCGCAATGTCGCTTCGTTCAACCCGATATTGAGGACGGTATCCATCATGCCGGGCATGCTTTCGCGGGCGCCGGAGCGGCAGGAAACCAGCAGGGGGTTCTTGTCATCGCCGAACTTCGCCCCCATGACTTCTTCGGTTTTCTTGAGGGCTTCGTCGACCTGAGGCTTCAAATCCGGAGGATAATCACCATGCTTGGTGTAATAGGTGCAAACCTCGGTGGTGATCGTGAAGCCCGCCGGGACAGGGAGACCGATGTTGGTCATTTCGGCAAGGTTCGCCCCTTTGCCTCCCAGAAGTTCGCGCATGTCGGCCCGACCTTCAGCTTTGCCACCACCAAAAAAATAGACGTACTTCGCCATGTATGTTTCCCGATCTAACAGCAGCTCTCGTTGGGTGATAGTTCGTAAAGTGGAAATTTATGAATCGCCGGGGCTATCGAAAAGTCGTCGCGCCTGCTGGCCGACTGGGCGAAATGGCCGGTTTCATGTCAGGAAACGGGTTGCAGGATCTGCAATTGTACCGATTGCACGATGTCTTTGACACGGTTCCGGTATTCGGCCATATGCGGCGCCGCCAGGTGAGCTTTCAAGGCATCAAGCGAATCCCATTTCTCAACGATCGTGACGACGTTTTCCCGAATCGGCGTCTGGGCGGCGATGTCGCTTGGGAAGTCGACCGCTGGCCCATATTCGAGACAACCTGTTTCGGCCCGCACCGTTGGCATGATTTTCCGGAATTCTTCCAGAAAAGCATCGCGTTTCCCCGGATGCACTTCGATCGTAGCAATGACGTGAATCATGGTCTTCTCCTTGGGGGCGACTTCGCCCAGGCGCCGCTTCGCCTCGAAACGGTCGCTTTACAGAAACCATCTATCCCGTTACAGTGATGGATGCGGGAAGCCGGCGCGTGGTTGGGTTATCTTATTCGAGGCACATCATGGCACAAGCCATCGTCAATCCGGAAGAACTTCGCCGCTTCGCTGCCGCCTTGAAACGCTTCAACAATGACTTGCTTAACCAGATGTCGGCATTGCAAGGTCAGTTGATCCGCCTGGGAGAAAGCTGGCGCGACCAGGAACACGAGAAATTCGTCGAGGAGTTCACGCAGACGATGAAGGTCGTCAATCGTTTTCTCCAGGCGACGAACCAGCACATTCCATTTCTGATGCGCAAGGCTGAAAAAATCGAGCAATACTTGCAGCAGAAATAACCACAATCAACGCCGTGCCGCCATGGAACCATCCGCCAAGTTGACGTCGATCGACGCCTTGCGTCGCTTCAAAGGTCAAATAGAGGTCTTCGGTGAAGAAGCCAAAGAGGCGTTATCGGCCAATGAAATGGAAATCCAACGCGCCTTTTCCTGGCTGGAAGAGCAGTTGAAGCATTGGCAAAAACAATTACGCATCCGCCAGGAAGAATACGCTGCTGCCAAGAAGAATCTGGCGCAGCGCAAGATGATGCGCGTATTGGGGCGGCGTCCTGACTGCAGCGAACAGGAGGAAGCTTTCGAACGCGCCGCTCGGCGGTTGCGCGAAGCGGAACAGAAATTGGCGAATTCGCGGCGTTGGGGACCACTTCTGCGTCGGGCCGTCGACGAGTATCAGGCGAAAGCTCGGCTTTTGCAGCATACCCTTGAAATCGAACTCGTCCGCGCTTGCGCTCAGATGGAACAGAGACTGAAAGCTTTGGAGGAGTACACTCGGCTAATGGCACCGGCGACGCCAATGTCAGCTGGCCCGTCTTCCCAGGCCGAGCCGGCCGACAACTCCAGTCAGGCAACGATTGTCGCCCCTGACACGTCGTCAAGCAGGCAACAAGTCGATGAACCGGAGGAGGTGTAGAGTGGCGCTGGATACCGGACGGGGCAAGCTTTACGACGCCATGAAAACGCTGAAAGCACAATGGCAATGGGTACAATCGAAATGGAAAGACGTCGCCCAACGCGATTTTGAAGAAACGTATTGGGATCCGCTCGTCTTGCAGGTCGATGCCGTCATTCGAGCCACGGACCGGCTTGGGCAGCAGTTGCGCCGCTTGAAAGAGGATTGTGCTTAACGTCGGCCTCGCCTTTTGGAAGACCTCGAGGAGGGAAACGCGCTTTTTGCGTTTTGCATGATCTGACGACATGGTAAGATTTTTCATACATGCGTTTTCACTACGCCCGTTGAAGGTAGCCGTCAATGCGTGATCCGTTTTCCTGGTCGATGCCCTTTGGCCGATTGTTCGGCGTCAATATTCGCATCCACATTTTGTTTCCGTTGATCGTGCTCGCCATGATTTTGCGCTACTCGACGCACGAGGAAGCAGTCGAGGGAGTCGCACTCCAGGCGGCGATCTTGATGGCCATTTTGTTCTTTTCCGTTCTGCTTCATGAATTCGGCCATTGTTTCGGGGCGCGCGCTGTGGAAGGCGACGCCCAGGAAATCCTTTTATGGCCTCTTGGCGGACTGGCCTCGGTAGACGTACCGCACACGCCTCGTGCGAATTTCATCACGGCCGCTTGCGGTCCTGCGGTCAACCTCATGCTTTGTGTCGCATCGGGGGCGACCTTAGCCTTGGTCTATCACTTCACACCGCCGTTCAATCCGTGGTGGAATCCTTTGCCGGTCAACATTCCCCATTCTGTCGAACTGGGAGGTATCCTGGTATCGCAACCGATGCCAGTCCTTCTGGCACGCGTCTTCTGGTTGAATTGGTTTTTGTTCTTGCTGAACGTGTGCTTGCCAGGTTTTCCACTCGATGGCGGCAGAATGCTGCAATGCCTTCTTTGGCCTCGCTACGGTTATCGCCTGGCGACGGAATACGCGATCTATGCCGGTTTCGGTGTCATGTTTGTCATTGGCGTCTATTCCATCATTGTCGTCGAACCACTGTTCATTTTTCTGGCATGGTTCATCTATACTACCTGCAAAAACCAGTGGCTGATGCTGGAAACCGGCGGCGAAGAGTCTTTGTTCGGCTACGACTTTACTCAAGGATATACCAGTCTGGAGCGGGACGAAGCAACGCCTCCACGGCGTCGCCGGCAAAGTTTCTGGCAAAGGTGGAAGCAGAAACGCGCCGCCAAACGTATGCAGCGCGAACAACAAGAGCGCGAAGCCGAGGAACGCCGAATGGATGAACTGCTGGAAAAAGTAAAACGCGAAGGACTGAATTCCCTTACCGCCGAAGAAAGACGTTTTCTCGAGCGGGTCAGCGCTCGCTATCGCAATCGCTCCTAGGGGATGACGTTTACTCCCGCCTTCTTTTGCTCCGCTGCCATCTCTGAGACCGATGTCGTGCGTTTTGGACGTTGAGCTCGGAGCGCCTCCAGATTTGTGGATTTCCCCGCCAACCCCGCATAACATGGCGGAATCAGAACGCGTTCTTGAACCGGAGGGCAATACCATGATGCGTCGAATCAGCTTTTTCCTGTCGGGCTGCCTGTTCGCTGCTTGCTTTTTCTATGTCGGTAACGCCAAACCCGAGGGTAAAACGCAGCCATCGAAAACGGAAGCGGAAGAGGGCTTTGTAAGCATTTTCGACGGCTCTTCTCTCAAGGGATGGAAAGGAAAAACCGACGGCTACGAGGCCAAGAACGGCATCCTTATCTGCAAGAAAAAAGGGGGCGGCAACATTTTTACCGAAAAAGAATTTGGCGACATGATTTTTCGCTTCGAATTCCGCCTCGAACCCGGCGGCAACAACGGTGTTTCGATTCGCGGACATGAAATCCAAATCCTCGACGACTACGCCCCCAAATACCAAAAACTCAAACCTTGCCAGTACCATGGCTCCATCTATTGCAAAGTGCCGGCCAAACGAGGCCATACCAAAAAAGCCGGCGAATGGAATTCCGAAGAAATCACCGTTCGAGGCACCCATTGGACCGTCAAGGTCAATGGTGCAGTGGTCGTTGATGTCGATATTTCCAAGGTCAAAGGGCTGGAAGGTCCGGCCAAACGCAAGAAAGCACCCATCGGTTTCCTTGGTCACGGCGCCCACGTCGAGTTCCGTAATCTCCGTGTCAAGGAACTGAAATGAATCCGTCCATCCGAACCCAGACGCCGACATTTTTGGTAGGACTTCCTCTCGAGTCCCGGCCTTAAAGACTCGAGAGGAACTTTCGCGTCCGTCTGATTGCCGATTGCCATGAAAAAAGTCATCATCGTCGGCGCCGGCATTTCGGGCCTGTCGTTGGCCTATCGCTTGCAAGCAATTTTTCCCGACGGTGTGATTACGGTACTCGAGCGTCTCGGTCGGCCCGGCGGCACGATCTGGACGCACCGGCAAGATGGTTTCAGTGTCGAGCTGGGACCGAACGGCTTTCTTGACAACAAACCATCCACTCTGGCGTTAAGCCACGATCTGGGGCTGGAACGACAGTTGATACCCGCAAGCGACGCCGCACGCCGATTTCGGTATTTGTGTTTGCAGAATCGGCTGGTACCGTTGCCCGGCGGGCTGATCGACTTCATCCAAAGCGATCTGCTGAGTTGGCGTGGCAAGGTCAACCTGCTCTGCGAACGGTTCCGTCGGCCTCGAAGTCACGCGAAGGACGAGACTGTCGATGCCTTTGTTCGCCGTCGTGCAGGGCGCGAGGCAGCGGAGCTTCTCGCTGACGCTCTGGTCACCGGCATTTATGCAGGCGATCCAAGCCGTTTGAGCATGACCGCTTGTTTTCCCCGCCTGGTGGAGTGGGAAAAAATCTATGGCAGCGTGAGCAAGGGGCTTTCGGTCACGTCCAGGCAAAGACGAGCCGACTCCTCATCCCGGGGCGAACGCCGAGGGAGCATGTGGTCGTTCGCGGACGGGCTTCGACTGCTGGTCGAGACGCTGGCCGATCGTTTGAAACTGCGGCCAGTGTATGGTGTTTGCATTCGCCAGGTTTTCTGGAGCCGACCACAGGGACTTTGGGCGGTTCGCGGCGACGGACAAGAGGTATGGTACGGCGACGTGGTTGTTCTGGCTTGTCCGGCTTACCAACAAGCGGCCCTCCTGGCAGATTTCGATACGGAATTAGCGAATGAGATCGGTGCGATTGCCTACAATCGTTTGGCTGTTGTCGCGCTTGGGTTCCGCCGAGACGACGTGCCCCATCACTTGAACGGCTTCGGTTATATCATTCCTCAGCGAGCAAGGACGGAGGTGCTCGGCGTGCAGTGGTGTTCGTCGATCTATCCGCGAAGGGCGCCAGGGGGGATGGTACTTTTACGTGCCATGTGCGGAGGTTGGAACCGGCCCGAAGTCGCCGGCTGGGAAGATGACCGATTATTACAAGCGGTTCGAGCGCAACTCCATGACGCTTTGGGCATCGTCGCCGCACCGGTGTTTCACCATATCGTCCGCTGGGACCGGGCCATTCCCCAGTACCTGCTTGGCCATCGGGAACGTGTCGCGCGGGTCGAACGCCGATTGCAGAAGTATCCAGGACTGTTTTTGGCAGGCAATGCCTACCATGGCGTCGCGCTGAATGACTGCACGGAACGAGCCAGCGTGCTGGCTGCCGACATTGCCCGGTATTTGAAAAACAGCGGACACCGTTCGCCCAAATAGGAACAAGCCCGCGGCAAACGCAGGAGAGCGAACACGTTATTCCCCAAAACCGAGAGGGGCGTCGACGGCAATGTAATTTTCGAAACGCAGGTATTGCTTGAGGAACGTAAGATTGATTTCGCCGGTTGGTCCGTTGCGCTGTTTGGCGATATGCACTTCCATAAGCCCCTGGTGTTGTCCCGGCTCATACATTTCCGGTCGATGGAGGAGAAAGACGGTGTCAGCGTCTTGCTCGATGGCGCCCGATTCGCGCAGGTCCGAAAGCCGCGGGGTATGATCGGTGCGGTCTTCCGCACCGCGGTTGACCTGAGCCAAAGCCACGACGGGGATCTTCAGTTCGCGAGCGAGGAATTTGAGACGTCGGGAAAGATTGGCAACTTGTTCTTGCCTGCTATCACGACGGTTGTCCGGCTCGATAAGCTGGAGATAGTCGATGAAGACGGCGCGGATGCCATGGCGCAACTTGAGTCGGCGGGCATTCGCAGCAATACGGAGCAAGCCTTGACTTGGCGTATCGTCGATGAAGATTTGACCTCGGCGCAATTCGTCCGCCGCGATCATGAGTTTCTCCATGTCTTCTGAATTGAGATGGCCTTTGCGGAGTTTAAAACTGTCGACACGCGCTTGCATGCAGAGCAATCGCTCCGCCAGTTCGATGCGGGATTGTTCAAGGCTGACGAAAAAGACAGGGAAGCCTTCCTCGACAGCGATATGCCGGGCGACGTTCAACGCGAAAGCCGTTTTGCCATGGCTTGGGCGAGCCGCAATAATGATCAGTTCCGAATTCTGCAACCCGGCCGTTTTTTCATCCAGATCGATGAACCCGGTCGGCAAGCCGCTGATCGAGGTGAACTCGGACTGGTGGCGGATGTCAATGCGGTCATAGGCTTCGCTCAAGGCATCTTTGAGGCTATAGGTTTGCCCCATGATGCCCATTTGCGCGATGTCAAGAATGCGGCGCTCCGCACTTTCCAGCAGTTCGTCCGCGGGCATGTTCTGATCATACGCATCCCGCAGAATCTCGGTGCTGGCGTGAATCAAATGGCGAACGATGGCCTTGTCGCGAACGATCAGGGCGTAATGTTCGGCATTGGCAGCCGTCGGTGCCGCATCCCAAAGTTCCGCCAGGTAGGCATAACCGCCGATGTCTTCGATTTGGTTCAGTTTCTTCAGTTCTTCGGCCAAAACGACGAGATCGACCGGCTTGCCCGCATCATAAAGCGAAACGATCGCCTGAAAGATCTTTTGGTGCGCATCGACGTAGAAATTCTGCGTGCGGACGATTTGCATGACATCGCCGATGACGCTATTGTCACGCAACAAACTCCCCAGGACGCTGCGCTCTGCATCCCGGCTATGTGGTGGCAGGCGGTGCAGGTCAAACTCGGCCATGGTCGTCCTTGCCGTCTCGCGGACGGGCTTAGTTCTTGCGAACCACAAGCACTTTCACTTCGGTTTCGATGTCGTAGCCGAGGTGTAATTTGACTGCATAGAGGGCGCACTCTTTGATCGGTCCTTCCAGGCGAACCATGGACGGTTCCACGTTGAGGTTTTTCGCCTTCAAAGCCTGAGAGATTTCATTGGCGCCCACCGAGCCGAACAAGTGCCCGTCTTCGTTGGCATTGGCCTCGATCGTCAACGAAACGCGCTGGATCTGTTCGGCCAGGACGTGCAAATCGGCGATACGCGCCTCCCGCGCCTGCTTGACGCGTTCTTTGTAGCGTTCGAGCAGGCGAAGGTTGTGTTCGGTGGGGATGGTCGCCAGGCCGTTGGGCAACAAGTAATTTCTCGCGTAACCTGGCTTGACTTCCACAAGGTCTCCTTGCTTGCCCAAATGTGGCACATCCTCGGTGAGGACGATCTGCACTCCGCCGTGGGGTCCTTTGCGAATTTGTTGTCGATTTTTGACCGGCATGGTTCACTCCAAAACAAATCGGCGAGCCACCCGCCCTGCGTTACCTTTCTCGTCGAGGAACCCTCGCAAGGCGGAGGAACCTGGTTCTTTTTAGAACGGTATTTCATCGGATGTCGGCGCTGGCGGCTCGAAATCCCGTCCGACTGGTTCTTCGTAGTCGGTCGCAGCGCCAGCCTGCCGATCGCCGCCACTGCGGTCGCGCGGCTCGAGGAACTGCATATTGTCAACGACCACCTTGAGCTTGGAACGCTTGCTGCCGTCAGGCCCTGTCCACTGATCGAGCCGGAGGTGCCCCTCCAAAAAGGCCTGGTGCCCTTTGCGCAGATATTGTTCGGCATGGTCGGCCATTCGGCCATATTCACCCCGGTTGAAAACATCGACGTCGAGAAATACGGGGTCATCCTCCCATTGTCCTGTCTGCGGATTACGGCGGCGATTGTTCACTGCAAAACCGAAATGGGCCACTTTGCCTCCATTGCTGAAGACGCGAATTTCCGGATCCCGAGTCAACCGACCGATCAATAACACCTTGTTCAGATTTGCCATCGCTGGGCACTCCTTGAAAACTTTGAAGGGAAGAGGCTGGCGCCAGCCTGCACATCAGTGTAGACAAGAGCCGATGGCGGATACAAGGGGTCACTCGGATTCTTCGTCAGCGTCTTCGTCGGCATCCTCGGCTTCGTCGCCGCTGGCCGTCTCGGCTTCGGTGGTGGCCTGGAACGCGAGAGCATGCTCGTCTCTAGCCAACGCCAACATGGCATCCACCAGTTTCGGATGGATGCGCAAAACCAATGAGCGGAGGATCATTTCATTGAGACGGATGTCGCGTTCCAGTTCGGCCAGCTTGCTGCCGTCTGCGCGGAAATACGTAAGATAGTACAAACCTTTCTTGTGGCCTTTAATCGGATAGGCCAAGCGCCGTTCGTCCCACGGCCTGCTGGCCAGGACTTCAGCGTCATGTTTTTCCAGCAAGCTGTGCAGCTGCTTCGCCGCCCCCTGAACGTCTCCTGACACTTTGTTCGTGTCCAAAAGAAACATGCATTCGTAAGTGTTTTGCGCCATGATTCTCGAAACTCAAACAAGGACCGTTTTATCTAGCGATTGTACTGATTCATACACTGTTCGATGCCTTCATGAACCCAAACGCCCACCGCTTCGGCTGCCCGGGCGATAGCTTCTTCGATGATCGGCCTTTCGTTCGATCGAAATCTCCCCAGCACATGGTCCACGGCGTCGTCTTCGGGGGCTCCAACCCCGATTCGCAATCGGGGATATTCCGTCGTACCCAAATGTTCTTGGATGTTACGAAGGCCATTATGCCCGCCATGTGTCCCTTTCGTTCGAATACGCAGTCTGCCCAGTTCGAGGTTGATGTCATCGCAAACCACAAGCAAATCGCACAAGGGCAGCTTGTAAAAATCGACGATTCGGCGTACGCTTTCGCCGCTCCGGTTCATGTACGTCATCGGCTTGACGAACAACACCTTGGCAGTCTCGTCGAAAGTTTCGGCCACCAATGCGGAGAACCGGTCTTGAAACGGGCCCGCAGCCCGGGACTCCACCAAGGCGTCGATGACGGCAAAACCAACATTATGCCGCGTTTGGGCATATTCCTTGCCGGGATTGCCGAGACCGACGACGACTTTCATAGTGGACAGCCCGCCATCGGCTGATGACGGACTATTCTCCCTCTTGTTCTTCTTCGGCTTTTGCCCGTCCGATAATCTCCGGTTCTGCCGGCGAGGCTGCTGCTTCTTCCTCTTCCACAACCTCCTTGGCAACGATCTGGACGACGACGGCATCCGGATCCGTTTTCGCTTCGACTCCCTCCGGCAGTTTCAGATCTCGCACGTGGATCACATCGCCCAACTGCATCTGGGAGATATTCACCCGAATCGATTCGGGAATGCCCGTCGCCAGACATTCCACTTCGATCTGGTGTAAAGGCTGCTCCAACATCCCCTCATGAGCTCCGGGCGCCTCGCCGCGAAGCTCGATGGGAACTTCCACCACGACCCTTTCGCCTTCGGTGATTCGATAAAAATCGACATGCAAAACGTCCATTCCCAGATAATCCCATTGGACGTCCCGCAACAAGGCCTTTTGCTTTTCGCCGCCGATGGACAAGTCGACAACGCGGATGCCGTGCCGAATGGCGTGTTCGAGGTCGTCCGCACTCACCGAAAGCGAAATGGTGTTTTGACCGTGGCCATAGATGACGCCGGGAATTTTTCCCGCCTTGCGAAGTTTGCGGGCGGCGCGTGAGCCGATTTGGCTGCGCGGCTCAGACTTCATTTCCATTGACTCGGCCATGAACCCCTCGCTTTACTCCAGTTCACTCAACCTGTAAACTCTCTTATCGCCAGATAGAGCAAAGGGATTATTATTTCAATCAGCCCCTTCAGTTGCAAGAGGGCCGAAAAAAATGACCGCTGTTCATCCTGCCTCTTATGATGATAATTGTGCTGGTTCAACGCCGCCAGCAAACGGAACTTTGACGACAGACCGCTCTTCGTGTTTCTGTAGTTCTTGCGGACACTTGTAGCGCCAAACGGCCAGACGGGCCAAAAAGGAAAGGCATGTTGAAGTGATTCGGCTTGGGACGCGCGGCAGTCGGTTGGCCCTATGGCAGGCAGAACACGTGCGGCAAATGCTTGTGCCGTTATGTGGAAAGGACGGCGTCGAAATCGTCGAAATCCAGACAACAGGCGACCGCGCTCGAAATGTCCCGCTGGCCCACGTCGGCGGCGAAGGCGTTTTCACCAAAGAGATTCAAAACGCCTTGATCGAAAAGCGAATCGATGTCGCCGTCCACAGTTTGAAGGACTTGCCGACCTCGTCGGTGCCAGAGTTGCTGTTGGCAGCGGTTCCAAAGCGCGGCCCAGTAGCCGATGTCTTCGTCTCCAACCGTTATCCATCGTTCGACGACTTGCCTCGGGGGGCGTCGCTGGCGACCAGCAGTCCGCGGCGCAAGGCTCAGGCATGGCGAAAACGTCCAGACCTGCGCATCGTGGATATCCGTGGCAACGTTGAAACTCGTTTGCGCAAGCTGGATGAACAAGAATTGGATGGCATCCTGCTCGCTTTGGCCGGTCTCGAGCGGCTGGGCTTCATCGATCGCGTCACGGAAATACTTGATACCTCTTGGATGTTGCCTGCCGTTGGACAGGGAGCCTTGGGCTTGGAATGCCGGCGGGACGACCAGGCGATCATCGACTTGCTTGCGCAACTCAACCATTCACCGACTCGGCAGGCAGTCGACGGGGAACGATCTTTCCTTCGCCATCTAGGAGGAGGCTGTCAAGTGCCAATCGCTGTCTTCAGCGATTGCAAAGGCGAACAACTCGAGCTTCGCGGCGCGGTCTTGTCGCCGGACGGAACAAAATGTGCAACAGGTCAGAAGACTGGCGCGATACACCTGGCGGAGCAGTTGGGCAAGGAACTGGCGGAAGATTTGCTGCGGCAAGGCGCTGCCGAACTTCTGGACGGGTAGGCCAGATTTTACTTGTCCTGGTCACCGGCGAACATGCCGAGATAACTTTTATAGCGACTGAGATGAATCTGTCCTCGTTCAACGGCTTCTTTGATGGCACAGCGGTCTTCGTGCGTATGAGTGCAGTCGGGAAAAGCACATAACGGCACAAACGGCCGAAATTCGACAAAAAAGCCTTCCACTTCTTCCGGGATGATATCCCAAAGACGAAATTGCCGGATTCCCGGCGTATCGACGACCCATCCACCCATATCCAGCCGGATGAGTTGAGCGGCAGTCGTCGTATGCCGACCTTTGTGTGTTGTTTCGCTGACCTCTCGGACACGCAATTGCAAGCCCGGTTGAATCGCATTCAAAAGCGAGGATTTGCCCACGCCACTTTGTCCCGAAAAGACGCTTTGCCGACCACGAAGCAGCTCCCGCAATTGATCAATGCCACGCCCGCTTTGGGCGCTGGTCAACAGTGTCGGCACACCCAGTTGGCTGTACAAACCGATGAGCGGTTGTACTTCGACCGGATCGATCAGGTCTGCCTTATTGAGGCAAAGGATCGGAGCGATGCCGCCTTGTTCGGCGCTGGCGAGGTAACGGTCGATCAGATGGACTTTCAGTTCCGGTTCGACCAGCGACATCACAATGACAAGTTGATCCACGTTGGCAACAAGAACGTGCTCCTTGCCTTTTGACCATCGTGTCAAAACACCGTGGCGAGGTTCGACGCTTTCAATGAGACCTTCATCCCCCATTGCGGGACGAAACCACACCCGATCGCCAGTCGTCACGGGGCTGCGTTCATCGGTTGCCAAAGTGCGCAATAATCGCCGAACGGCACAACGATACCGTCGGCCATCTTCCGCCTCTACAATGTTCAATAATCCGTGCACACTGATCACCCGACCGGGAAGGCATTCCTTCGTGTCAACCGAAGGCATCTCCGCGGGAACTCTGTCATCCGTTTCTTGCTGCGACTGGTCCACGATAATGGTGCGACGCCGGGATAATTCACCCTTGGCACGCACCCGCTCTTCGGTCGGTGTAGCGTCGTCGTCAAGCCCACGTTCCTGGAAGGTCTTCGTCCAGTGCCGCGGTCGAGGTGGTTTGCTCCGGTTCTTGCGAAGATCGACGCGGATTTTCTTTTTCTTCTTGGCCATGGCAATTGAAGTCCGTCTGTTTCCAGTTGGCCTCTCTCATTAACGTCTTCGTATTGTAACCGATATCGACCGGGACGATTAGCTGGCCGGTACGATTTCCCCGGTTCCACGATGGCTGGTTCAACTCGCTCTTTTGATCACCACATCGAAGTGATATGATCGTCCAACAGAAGCCTTTGATTTCAAGCAGAGGTAGGCGATGCCGAAGCAGCAACCGAAATATCTGGACAAGACCGTGAAAGAGTGGATCAAGACGCTCGAGCAGGGGGATGCCTTGCTTCGCCGGCTCGCCGTGTATGCATTGGGGGAAATGGGGCCGGACGCCAAAGATGCTATCCCAGCGCTTAAAAAAGTGCTGACCAGCAAGGATGAAGAGAGTTTTGTCAAAGTCTGGGCGGCCGCGGCGCTGGCTAAAATCGATCCGAAAAACGAATTGATCGTTCCCACTCTCCGCGACTGCATGCACGATGAGGAGTTCGGATTCGTTCGCAGCCTGGCTGCCTGGCATGCTGGTCGCAATCGCCATCTGCCTGGCGTTCTCGCGCTACAGAAGGATCTGGAGAATCTCATCGATTCCGATCCGGATCAGAACGTCCAAGCCGAGGCTAAAATTGCCCTGCTGCGGATGCACGGCAAGACGGGTTCCCCGCTCGAATTGACGTGCATGAGCAGACAACCGGCGTTTTCGAGTTGATGAATGACGATACCAGCGCCTTCTATCAAGTCTTTCGCACAGTCATTTTTTCCCTTCTGAAAACGGGATTCCACCGGCCGTCTGTTTGTCAACCTGGCCGTTGGCCCCATTTTCTGTGGAAACGTGCCGATGGTAAAGTGTCCGGTGCGGAAAGGGAATTTCGATGCCAAGTTCATCGAAGCGATTCTTGATCCGTCGCAGCATCTCCCGCTTCACTTGAAATTGGGCTAGCGGCCTAGTCTTTATGAAGAATTTGATGACCACGCTCGAATCTGCCAGAGCATCAACCCCCAGCATTTCCGGCTCATCGAGAATGAGGGGACCAAAACTCGGATCGCGGCGCATTTCGGCGGCAATCTCCAAAAGAATTTTCATGACCCGGTCAACGTTTTCCTTGTAGGCAACGCCGATATCGAACAAAGCGCGCGACCAACCGTGCGTCAAGTTGCTGACGATGGACATTGTGCCATTGGGAATGAAGTGAAGAACCCCTTCGAGATCACGGACGACGGTCACGCGCATGGTAATTTGTTCGACGACGCCAGAAATGTCGCCAAGCTTGACGATGTCGCCGACACAAAATTGGTCTTCGATCAGGATCATGACACCGTTGAAGTAATCCTTGAGCAGGTTTTGAGCAGCAAAGGAGAAGGCGAGGCCGACGACGGCGACGCCACCAAGCAAGGTTGTAATGGAGACGCCGATTTCATCCAGCACGGTCAGGATGGCAATGGTAGCGAGAATGATGCGTGCCATTTGCCGGAAGCCATTTTGCAAGGTTCTTGCCCTGGCTTCCTCTTCGATATGGTGGCGTTTTCGGGTCAGCCGGCTGATATAAACGAAAAGTCGCCGGGCGGCAAAGCACATCAGCCAATAGAGCAGAAGGAAGCCGATCAGAATCAGGGCCATTTTCGGGCCGTGCACGGTGAGCCACTTCAGCAGGTTCCGCGGATGGATCGGGCTCATCAAAAAGTCGACGGTCTTCTTGGCTTCTTCGGCGGCTTTGCGTTTTTGCTCGGCCATCTCCAAAGCGAGGCTTTGCTCCGCTTGTAACGCCGTCATCCGCGCCTGCAAGCCAGCGATCCGATTTCGCGATGCCTCTTGTTCGCTTTCCGAATCAGCCAGTCGTCGTTGAGCGTCGCGGATTTTCTTTTCCAAGGCGGCGATCTCGGCAGGCGGGGCTTTCGCTTTTATTTTGTCCCGCAATTGCGCTTCCAATTCACCAAGTTCTTTGCGCGTCTGCTCTTCTTGCATTTGCGCCGCTTCGAGCACGCGCCGCTCGACAGCAACGCGTTTTTGCAGCCCCTGGATGCGCTCGTAGAGGGTAGCTAACGTCTCTTCCGCTTCCCGCGCTTCTTCCTCCTTTTGTTTGGCTTGTTCCAACGCCTTACGCAAGTTTTTATCTTCCAGTTTCGGCGAACTCTTGTTCGTTGACTCGATCGGCTCCTTCTCCTGTGGCTCCTTCATCTTCTCCGTCGCTGTGCCTGCTCCTTTCAACTTGTCCAGCGCGGCCTGATCCTTTTCGATTTGTTCGCGGAGGGTCGCCGCTTTGTCCTGAAGCGTCTTGCGTTCAAGGATAAAAAGAGCATATTTGTCCCGGGCCATTTCCCAGCTTTTTTTCAACTGGGGAAGCTTCTTTTCCAGCTCGGCGAGCTCCGCCGTCTTCTTGTTTTTCTTCAATTCCTCGATCTTTTGTTCTAAATCGTTCACCTGATTACTAAGCGACTTGAATTCCGCCTCGGCTTTCTGGAAATCCGCGGGCGGGTTCTGCAGTTCTTTCTCGACTTTCGCCAGTTCTGCTCGTTCACTTTTGAGCACCCGTTCGAGGCGCAGAATTTCTTCGGCGGCCCTTTTTTCCGTCTTAATCTTCTCCGACGACTGCTCCTGGCTTCTCGCGCCGTTACACAAACAAAAGGCTGCCAGCAGGAACAGACCAGCGAACAAACGCTGCAAAGTAACGGCTCTTACAGCTGACAATGAACTCGATGCGCGCAGAATCACGTCTAAACGAGTCGTTCTCAATCTCATGTCTCCATTAGCTAGTGTGTCATGACAGGGCAGGCTGCGATTTCCGCGGTATCCGCCCTGAAAGTCTGTCAATCAATGACCGAGCGACATGCCTGCCTTTAATCGCGCCGAAACGGAAAGATTGGGAAGCGCTTATATCCCTTTTTCAGTCCTTTGTACTTTTGTCTGGCAAGTTGCATCGCCAGGCGCGCCATGCTATCGCTGGGATACAGTTCGAGTGCCGATTCGAAAGCCCGATAGGCATCGGCAGGCTCTCCCAGTTGGAGAGCTTGAAATCCTTCTGCCATCGCGGTTGCGTAGCGTTGGGCACGTTCGATGTTAAGGCGCGTATTGTCGTTGGTTGCCAGCTCCTTTGCCTGCTCGAATATGGCGGCTGCCTCCGAGAAATTCCTGGCATTCAACAAAGCGGAGCCTTGTCTGAGGAGCCGGTTCAACTCTTCGTTGCCGGTCTTGTTTTCGGTCTTAATGACGACGACTTGTTGGGTTGGATACATCTTTTCGATTGCTGCCAGGCGTTGTTCGACCGCTTCGCGATCGTCGCCTTCCAGGGATGCCACCGCTTGTTCGTACCAGAATTTAGCGCGGAGCGACGAGCGTTTTTTCGGCGTCGATTGTTGCCATTTCTGGGCGAGTTGCCACCAGTTGTCGGCCACCTTCATCATTTCGGCCGCGACAGTGGGGGCTTTCAGATCCGCCTGGGCCGCTTCTCTCAGCGCTTGGTTGTCCCCTCGGGCCAGCAAAGGGAGACCTTCCGGCCAATTTTCCTTGTACAAACACAAGAATTGCCCAACCGCAGCGTTGGCCCGCGGCTCATCGGGATCCATTTTGAGTTTCGCCAAAAACGGCTGGATGGCGGCAAATTCCTTCTTCAACTCCATCGCTTCTTTTTTCCGCTCGATGATTCGGGCGAGCAATTCCTTATCGCCAAGCTTCCGCGCCGAGGTTTCGGCATAGTTCAGAAAGCGCTCAGCGGCGGTATAATTATCCCGGGCAATCATTTCTTCAGCAAATGTTCGGCTGTTGTCGGCCAGCGGTTCCACCAGATCTCGCAGTCGAGCCGCACGGCTTGCTGACTCGAATACATCCAAAACCTGTTTTATCGGATCGCCACCAATTTCATATTCCTCTTGTATCAGATTCAGCGCCGTCAACGCCGGCCGAATGTCACCCACTGAGGCACCAAGATCACGCACTTCCGCCAGCAACACGTAACGTTCATTCAAGTCTTTGGTCGACCTTGCTTGCTCGAGCAGCATGTCACACAACTTTTGAATCTTCGTCAGCTGTTTGCCCGGCGCCAATGCCTGGTAATCTTTGCTCTGGCGGATCTTCTTCGCGATGCCGTCAATGGTTTTGGCGTCGGGAACATCAGACCTGGCCGGCCTCGGTTCGGGTATCGGTTCCGGCTTCTTGACAACGGCCTTTGGTTCCGGTTCCACTTTCAGACGCGGCAAAGGCAAAACTTCAGGCTGCGGCAATAGCGGCTTTGCTACCACCTTCGGCTGAAGTGGAAGCACGGGACGCGGTTCGGGAATCGGCTCAGCTTGCTGTTCGGTCTTTGATTCCGCAACTGGTCCCGGTTTCTCTTTCGTCTCAACGTTGCCTTTCGGCTCGCTACCTGGTTGGCGATCCTGTGGAAGACTCTGTCTGGTCGGCACCTCCCCCGATTCCTCCCTGGCGTCAACCACGTTGGCAGATGAATCTGCCGTCGGATCGGGGTTCATCATCATAGGCACGGCGACCGCCAGCGCGACACAAACGGCAAGTCCGCCCACTATTCCGCCGATCGTAATGTATCGGCGGCGCTTTTTGCGCGCTTCCAGTGCAGAACCGTCCATCTTCTGGCCTACAGCGATGGCCTTGCCGCCAACTACCACAACGTTGTTGGTTACCGGGGTCGATTTTTTCGTCGCACTCGCTGCGTTCGTCTTCAACTCAGCGGGAATAATCCAACCACTAGCGTCCTTCGGGCACAGCGGTTGCAGCGCCTCCACCAACTGCTGCGGTGTTTGGAAACGCTCATCGGGTGTTTTTGCCAAAAGACGCTGAATAATCTCCGCGACGGCTTGCGGCACCTCCGGCCGCAATTCGCGCACATCAGGAGGAGGAACCGCGCGATGTTTGATCAGCACGTCCATGACTCCACTGCCTTTGAAAGGTGGACGGCTCGTCAAAAGATAAAAGAAAGTGCATCCCAAACTGTAAAGGTCCGCCCGACTATCGACTCTATGGGAATCGAGCGCTTGTTCCGGAGCAAGGTATTCGGGCGTGCCAACAACCGTCCCCACCTTGGTCAATGCGGTCTGATCGTCAAACTCTTCAGCGCGCGCCAGTCCCATATCGAGGATTTTGATAATGGGTTTTCCTTGAGCATCGGTGGCTTTGGTGGCAAAAAGATTGCCCGGTTTGATATCTCGGTGAACCATGCCTTTTTCATGGGCATGTTGCAGACCGACCGCGGCCTGGCGAATGAAGTCGCAAGCCTGACCGACAGGTAGACAGCCATGGTTTTTCACCAGCTTCTTCAAATCGGTCCCCTCAACGTATTCCATCGCGAAATAATGGACATCGCCGGCTTGCCCCGAATCATACGATGCGACTACATGGGGACTGGACAATTGGCTAGCCGTTTTGATCTCGCGATTGAACCGCTTGATGGCGTTGGGGTTGTTCAGTTTCTCCTTTCGGATCAGTTTTACCGCCACGATCCGATTCGTGGTCTTGTGTCGGGCTTTGTAAACTTGTCCCATACCCCCTTCACCGAGCTTGTCCAGCAAACAGTAGGGGCCGACGACCAACGTGCTTGCGCGACCGCTCAGAATCTGGTTGACTTGGAACTGCGTCAAAAGCGCACGCTGGACCAGCAGTCGGGCAAGAACCTTCGCATCGCTTTGTCGGCAAGCCGGATCCTTGCGGATTTCGTTGACACGTTCGGCTGGAAGGATCCCGTCCAGTGCATCGATAAACGCGGCGGTATTCATGGGACTCTCTCCCTGGAGAGAAATTTCTGATCGTTTCGATGTTACCCTCCGGCCGAGGCGAAGTCCAGTATCCAATGGAGTCTAAGGTCTCAACATTCGCCAGTTCCGAATCCCTGGTCAGCTTCCGGTGCCGAATCGTTGGTGGTTTTGCCTTCGGGATCGTTCGCAAGAATTTTGCCCAGGCGACTGGACAATTTTGTTCGCATGTCGGACCTGCTATAGTATACTTGGAAGTACGTTGGAGATGGTTTAATCGAGTCTGAAGGCTCGGCAGGTGCGGCGTGCGACGTTCTGAAGTCGATGCCGATCCGACCTGCAAACCATATCGACGAGGAGTTTATGAATTATCAAATGGTAGTGTCTTCGTATATGCAACCGAATACGCCAAAACCCGAACCTGTGAACGAAAACACCGAATTGTTGCGGCAGATATTGGAAGTGCAAAAGCAGCAACTGGCACTGGCGCAGGCTGCTGCTGCCGCCCATGACACAACGTCGCGTTGGAAAGCGTTTTTGAATCGCTGGCACAACGATTTTGCCGACCTGGCTTCCGCCTGCAGGCAGATTCTGCCGCAACTCGAGCGAGCCTATGGGACGCTCCTTTCCGACCTGACTGAACACCTGCAAGAGCATGGAGCGCCGGATAACGACTTCGCTTTGCAGGAGTTCCTCGATCGCTACGGCATGCGCTTGGCACAACTGGGAACGATCCTCAGTCTGGTTGGTCCCTTGGCGGAAGTTGCCGCTCAGGAAGAAACAGCCGGCGAACAAAAACGTCAATAATACATTTCAAAATGGCCTGTCGCATCGAAGGCGTTGAGGTAGTGGTCGATGCGGGGCGTTTTCGTGTCGTTTGGCCAGCTGATGGCCACTACGTCGAACCGTGCGGGTCGGCCCAGCAGACCATACCGTTTGAGATAGAAGACGGCGAGCCTCGTCAAACGCCGTTGTTTTTCTCTGTTCACGGATAACGCTGGTCGAATATTATCTTCGGAAGCTGTGGAACGTACTTCGACGAAGACAATGCAGTCGCCGTCCAAAGCGACGATGTCCAGCTCGCCCAATTGGCAGGTGAAATTACGTGCGAGAATGCGGTAGTTGAGGCTTTTGAGAAACCGTACGGCAGCACGCTCCGAGCGCGTTCCGAACCACCGCCGCCACCAGGGTTTTCGAGCCGTGCGCTCTGCATCCATGGCTCGGAACCATGTATCGGGCGAAATCAAGAAGTAGAAAAGGGTATGAACTAGCTTTCCTTTGCAGTGCTTTTTCGCTTGCGTTTCGTGCCGGAAGCGGCCGTCCCTTTCGGTTTTCGTTCGCGCAGCCGCGTTGCTTTGCCGACTCGATCACGAAGATAATACAGCTTGGCGCGGCGAATACGACCATGCCGGCGAACGCGAATCTTGGCGATTTTCGGCGAATGAACGGGGAAAACCCGCTCGACGCCTTCCCCTTGAACGATTCGGCGAACGGTAAACGTTTCGCCCATGCCTTCGCCTCGGCGGGCGATGACCGTGCCGCTGAAAATCTGCACGCGTTCCTTGTTGCCTTCCAGGATGCGCTGGTGAACCTCGATCTGGTCACCGACTTCGAACTTGAGTCGGTCTTTACGCTTGCTGCCGTCTTCGACAAGTTGAAGCAATTTATTCTTCATTTCGTGTTTCCTTGTTACTAACTGGGCACAGGAAATTTTGTTTGCGACAGTGTTCTTGTCGCCATCGGGCAATTTCCGCGTGGTTGCCGCTCAGCAAAACCTCGGGGACCGCCATCCCGCGAAATATTCTTGGTCGAGTATATTGAGGGTATTCCAGTCGTCCCGTTTCGCAGTGGGATTCTTCCACGACGCTTGCTGCATCCCCCAAGACACCTGGTACATAGCGAATTATTGTATCGATCAAAACCATGGCGGGAACTTCGCCCCCGTTACAAACATAGTCGCCGATGGAAATCTCTCTGGGTTTCAAGCCCAGTCGAATGCGTTCGTCGAATCCTTCGTATCGGCCGCACAGCAGCAACAATCGAGGACATTGGGCCAATTCCCGAACGATGGGCTGCGTAAGCCGTTCTCCCCGCAGGCGTCAACATGACAAGCAAGCCGGGCGCCTCTGCTTTGGCTTGGACAGCCTCGACGGCGTCGAAAACGGGTTCGGGCATCAGCACCATCCCCGGTCCGCCGCCAAACGGTCGATCGTCAACGCTTCGATGTCTGCCTTTAGCCCAGTCACGAATATTCCAGAGATGGATTTCAACCAGGCCTCTTTGCAAAGCCAATTTCAGGATGCTCTGGCTCAAATATCCCTGGAAGATGCCAGGAAACAAAGTCAACACATCGAATCGCATGATCGCTTTACGATTCGGAAGCCGTTTCGGTTGGCGCGGAATTGGACCCGGCGGCCTCTTGTTGCGGCAGTTCCGCGGCCGCCTGCTCGAATTTCGCCAGGTACTTTCGCAACAACACGTCGAGTTTTTCCGTCGGCTTGGCTCCAACGCTAAGCCAGTATTTGATCCGGTCCGCTTTCAACTTTACGCGCTCATCGGTATTGGGGATCGTCGGATCGTAGAGACCTAGTTCCTCAATCACTTTGCCGTCTCGTTGAGTACGTGCGTCCATTGCCACAATCCGGTAGACATGGCGATGCCGACGTCCCATTTGTTTCATCCGCAATCGAACAGCCACTGCAACAACCTTTCCTTATTACGAACGGTGTCTGAAACGAACGATGAATCCACTTTAGCGTCGTTTGTTCTGCTTTTTCGCTTTTTTCTCTAGTTTGCGTTTGCGTTTTCGCTCTTCGGCCAATTCTTTGGGGTTTTTCGACTGAAACGTGCTGCGTTTCTTCGGAAGTATATTAGAACCGGGCAGGAAGGCACCGGCTTTGCTAAGTCCGGTAATCGATTTTAGCCGTTCCCACATGCTCTTGTTGGCCATCTGCCGCATCCATTCGCGGACCTGCTCGAACTGAAGGAGAAACTGTTTGATCTCGTGCGGCTCGGTACCGCTGCCGGCTGCGATTCGCCGCCGGCGTCTCATGTCGATGATATCGGGATTCTGTCGTTCCTCCCTGGTCATCGAATCGATCATTCCCTTGATCCGCTTGACCGCTTTTTCCGGGTCTTCGTCTTCAGGAATGATGTCGCTCATACCTGGCATGCTGCCGACGATATCGCGGATGGAACCGATTTTCGCCAGCTGTTCGAACTGCTTGCGAAAATCGTCGAGCGTGAAGTCCCCTTTGGCCAGTTTCTCTTGCTGTTTAAGCCGTTCTTCTTCGGAGATTTTTTTTTGGATGTCGGCGACTTTTTGGATCAAACCCATCAAGTCGCCATGGCCCATGATGCGCTGGGCCATTCCTTCGGGGCGAAATTCTTCGAGTTTTTCGAGTTTTTCTCCTACGCCGATGAACTTGATCGGCACGCGGGTCACTTCCTTGATCGATAACGCCGCACCACCTCGGGTATCGCCATCCAGTTTCGTCAGAATGACGCCGTCGAGTTCCAATGCCTCGTTGAAGGCTTTGGAGCTGTTCACCGCATCCTGACCGGTCATCGCATCGCAGACCAGGAACACCTGGTCCGGGCGGACTTGTCGGTCGATCTGCCGCAATTCATCCATCGGCATTTCCGCCACGTGCAACCGACCGGCTGTGTCGAGGATGACTGTATCCAGCAACTGCCTCTTGGCAAAAGCGACTGCGTTCTGGCAGACCTTTATGGGAGTGGAATCCCGTTCTGCATAGACGGGGATGTTGATCTGCTTGCCGAGCACCTCCAGCTGGTCGATAGCCGCAGGACGTTGCAAGTCGGCCGCCACCAGCAAAGGTTTTCGCCCCTGGTCGCGAAGCAGCAATGCGAGTTTACCAGCGGTTGTCGTCTTGCCGCTTCCCTGCAAACCGCACAGCATGATCACGGTGGGCCGATCCTTGGCGAAACGGATTCGGCTGTCGATCGGCCCCATCAGGGCGACTAATTCTTCATAGACGATTTGGACGATTTGTTCACTCGGGTCAACTCGGCGCAAGACTTCCTGGCCGAGTGATTTTTCCGTCACGCGTCGAATGAATGCCTCCGCCACTTCGAAGTTGACGTCGGCATCGAGAAGAGCCCGGCGAACTTCGCGCAGACCATCGCGGATGTTGGCTTCCGTAAGCCTGCCACGTCCGCGAAGCTTCTTTAACGCTTCGCTTATCCCTTTTTGAATTCCTTCAAACATGCCCTGCCCGCCGGTTGGAATGCGGTATTGGTGAACGGACGCGTGTCACTTTGAGCACAAACGATGCTGAATTATTATAGAAACTGCTGCCAACGACTGCAACGCAGCCACACGGTCACCGCAATTCGATTGCCAGCCTCTGGATACTTGAGAAGTTTCCCTTGGCAGCCCAACAGGGGAAAAGACTGCTATCGATCTTTGCTCATCTGCTGCAACACCGTGCAAACTGGAAGTGGTCTCACATTGGCACCTCGGGCCAAGTGCCTTCTAAGTCTTTGATTCGCATCGTGTTACACCTTTGCTGGAAAGCAAGTTGCCGTTGGCACCGCGGTTGCTTCACAGGCAGATGTCTTCAATTGTTTTTGCAAGGAGAGTTCATGGGATCACCGACTCTGGTGGTCGTCGGTACCGGTATGGCCGGCGCGAAGGTAGTCGAAGAAGTCTGCGCCCGTGTTCCGGATCGATTTCAAATTCGCATGTTCGGAGCAGAGCGGCACGGAACTTACAACCGGATTCTATTGTCAACGGTTCTGGGAGGCTTCGACGATCCTGCGAAAATCTGGCTTCAGCCGATCGAGTGGTACGAAAAGCACAACATCTTTGTGCATCGTGGCGTCCGCGCTGAGACGATCGATCTTCGCAATCGCGTGGTGGTTGGTGGGGGAGGGAAAGTCAGCGAACCGTACGACTTGCTTGTCATGGCAACGGGTTCGAGGCCGTTCGTGCCACCCCTCGAAGGAACGAATCAGGCGGGGGTTTTCGTCTTTCGCACGCTTGAAGATTGCGAGGCGATCGCGGCCTATGCCAGGGAAAGCGATCGCGCCGTCGTAATCGGCGGGGGGGCTGCTCGGATTGGAAGCAGCTCGCGGGCTATTGAGCCACGATGTCGAAGTCCACGTGGTCGAGATCGCTTCTCGATTGATGCCGCAGCAACTCGATGACGCAGGCAGTGCCGTTTTGCGCCAACATATGGAGAATCTTGGTGTTCGTGTTCATCTGCAAACGGCGGTCAAGCGCATATTGGGCAATGGCCGAGTCTCAGGCATCCAACTCCAGGACGACTCGGTGCTCGAGTGCGACATGGTAATAGTTGCCTGTGGCATACGGCCTAACGTCGAAGAGGCCAAGGCTGCTGGCTTGCGCGTCGAACGGGGCATTGTCGTAGACGATCAGCTTCGTACGAGCGATCCGGCCGTCTTCGCAGTTGGCGAATGCGCCCAGCATCGGGACAAAATTTACGGTCTGGTCGAGCCGGCTTATGAACAAGCGCGAGTCGTCGCCGATATTCTTGCCGAAACCAATCCGGACGCCCGATACCACGGATCGCGCCCCGTGACGATTCTTAAAGTCATGGGAGTCGATCTGATTTCCATGGGGGACGTTGCAGGCGGTAACGGTGCTCAAGTTGTGAGCCAGCTCGATGCGGGCGTTTACCGCAAGCTCGTGGTCCGAGACAACAAATTAGCCGGCGCTATCTTGCTTGGCGTCAAGGACAAGGGTGCCAGGCTCGAACGACTCTTTCGCAGCGGCCAGGAACTGTCGCAGCCGCCGCTCGAATTACTGTTGGGGAGCAAGGCCCAGTTCGACAGTGCTCGTGACATGCTTCTGGCAGAAGAAGACGACGGGGAACTTTTGTCGGCGCCCGAGGAAACGCAAATCTGCAACTGTAACGCCGTCTGCAAGGGAACGATCCTCCAGGCCATTGCCGAGGGAAAAAATACCGTCCAAGCAATCGGAGCCGCGACCAAGGCGGGAACCGGATGCGGCACTTGCCGGCCTCTCTTGAGCCAGTTGCTGGCAGCACAGGGAATCTCGGCCGCGCCGACCAAGAAGAACCCCGTTGAAGCTGCCAAGGAAGAAAAAGATGGCCTCGATTCCCTTTCCGATATCTATCGCCTGGCTGAAAACAACCGTTGGCAGGAAATGACCGACGCCGACAAACACCGTTTCAAATGGTACGGTTTGTTTTTCCGCCCGCCGACGCCCGGATACTTCATGCTTCGGCTCCGGTTCCAGGCGGGAAGAAGCCATTCGAAGCAGTTCCGAACCCTGGCCGACATCGCAGATGAATTCGGCAAGTCCTTCTGCGACCTGACGACTCGTCAACAAATCCAACTGCGCTGGTTTACGCTGGAACAAACTCCCGAAATCTGGAAACGCCTTGATGCCGTCGGCCTGCATAGCAAACAAACCGGCATGGACAACGTCCGCGGCGTTGTTGGATGTCCTTTGGCGGGGTTGACCCCGCATGAACTTCTCGACGCCACACCTGTCATCCGTGAATTCGACGACATCATTGTCGGCAACAAGGAGTACACGAATCTGCCTAGGAAATTCAATGTCACCATCACCGGCTGCATGGAAAACTGCTGCCATGCCGAAACACAGGATATCGGCCTGGTGCCGGCTTACAAGGAATTGGAAGGGCGGCAGGTGAATGGTTTCAACGTCCTTGTCGGCGGCAAGCAGGGATCGGGTGGCTACAAACCAGCCAAGCCGCTCGACGTCTTTACTCCTCCCGATCAAGCCGCAAAGCTTTGTGCCGCGATCGTGCAAATCTTCCGCGACCACGGTTCGCGGGCGGCCCGGCCACGTGCACGCCTTTCTTTCCTGATCGAGGACCGAGGTATTCGTTGGTTCCGCTCCGAATTGGAAAAAACGCTTGCGCTGTAATCTGCTTTCCGCCGGCATCGACATGCGCAAAGCTAAAGTCCACACCGACCACTTGGGCATCAATCCTCAGAAACATTCGTCCACTGACGAATCAGAACCGCTCTACTACGTCGGCTTCAATGTTCCCGTGGGACGGATCACCTCGGAACAAATGCGCCGCGTCGCGGACATCGCCGATCGCTATGGCACCGGTGACATTCGCCTCACCACCGGCCAGAATCTTGTTATCCCGAACATTCCGGAATCGCGCATCGGAGCTTTGTCCAACGAGCCGCTTTTTCAGGAACTGCCGTTCAACCCGTCGCCGATCATGCGCGGCCTGGTATCCTGCACCGGCAATGACTACTGTCCGATGGCTTTGATCGAAACGAAGGGATATGCGATCAAAGTGGCTCGCGAGCTGGAGCGCCGTTGTGCTGGTCGAAAGATCGCCCCTCTCACGATTCACTGGTCAGGGTGCCCGGCGGGCTGCGGACTTCACCAGATCGCCACGATCGGCATGCAGGGATGTCGCTCTCGTGTCAATGGACAGGTCGTCGACGCCGCCCACGTATGTGTCAACGGCAAAGCGGGTCCCGACCCATCGCCGGCAACCGACATCATGTATGACGTGCCGATCTCCCGTTTGGTCGACGCCCTTGAACCACTGGTGACCTACCTGCCTCGCTGAATTCGTATGGTTTTGCCAGCGTTCTTCTTCAACACCCTCTTAAATGGATTGCCTACGCAGGTTTTGTAATTGTAACCAATGGTTTGTAAATTGTGCATTTCCTCGAAGTTGCTCTTTTTTCGTGGCGGCCTCGCCGTTATGGTCCGCACAACATCGAGCAATCGGAACGAAACCGAACGCAGGGAGGCTTTATGAAACGCAAGGATGCGTTTATTTTTTGCTTGCAGGTGATCGGCGCGCTGGCAGGCGTGCTTTTATTCGAATCGCGAAGCGGCGCTGGCTGAGGTCCGGCGGGATGTGCTCCCGTATTCGGCGGTTCGCCGATGATGTTTTCCCAGGCAATTCCTCCATCGCCACCAGCTGTGTATATGCCGGCTGCTACCTATCCGCGGTCTTATCCCCTGACGTGGGCCGCAACAGCGACAGCCCGCGAATCATATGATGTCGACAGGGTCGGCTTGGGTTCCGCAACAGAGCGGTAGCGCAGCTGTTCCTCGTTTGCAGCGACCAGCCTCCCCCTCATCGCCGGTTGCCTATGCACCTCAGCCTCCGTACGGGGTGTCGAACCACACCAGGCAATCAGGAAACCAGTCGAGCCGTCCCTTGCCTCCACCCGTGATTCGCGCCCAATCCAACGACTCGGAGCCGGCAAACGCAGTTAAACCCGCGCCTTTGCGTTTACCCTCACCAGAGGAATTAGGACTGACCGCGTCGAAACCGGTTTTCGATTGGACCGCCGCCCATCGCCGACTCGAACAACTGGGAGCGACGTGCTTTCATATCGAACGATTGGCGTCTGGAGATTACCGGGTAACGGCCATGTTTACGACTGGAAGCGCGGATCGTACTCGTCGCATCGATGCCGAAGCCGCTTCCGCCGAACAAGCGGCGCAAATGCTATTGGAAAAAGCCGACGCTCTGGAAACGCGCTAGAGCCGGGATTCCTCAAGGGATGCCAATCTTGTTACTGCAAGTGCACGCAGCGTTCCTCATCCGAGGATTTGTAGATGGCTTCGATGACTTCGACGGCAATGCGTCCTTGGGCGCCGCCGACCAGCGAATCACGACCTTCCTTGAGACTCTGGACGAAGTCGGTTAATTGCAAAGCATGCCCGTGGTGCGAAATGGCGGCGGGGTCGCTCGCCCCGCCGGAAGCACCGACTTTTTGCGCGAACTTTTCGCGAATCTCTTTATCCTCGTCCGATTCCGAGGCGAATTCCCAGCGAAGGATGTCTTCCTGCTCGACGACGACCGTGCCTTTGTCGCCGTGAATGGAAATGGTTTTCGGCATACCAGGGTAAACGCTGGTGGTGGCTTGGATGACCCCCAGCGCGCCGTTGGCGAATTCCAGGCAAGCGACGGCGGTGTCCTCGACTTCGATGCGTTCATGCGCCAGCATAGCGGTGAAACCGAAGACCCGCTTCACCGGTCCCATCATCCAACAAAGCAAGTCGACGTTGTGAATCGCCTGGTTCATCAAGGCGCCGCCGCCGTCCAGGGCACGCGTTCCTTTCCAGCCCCCTTCGTCGTAATACGCTTGGGAGCGCCACCACTTGCAGGTGGTTTCGCCCAACGTCAAGCGACCAAAACGTCCCTTGTCGATCGCCGATTTGAGCGCCTGGTTGGCCGCGTGGTAGCGGGAGGGGAAGATTGTGCAAAGCTTGACGTTGTTTTTTTGGCACGCTTCAATGATGCGATTGCAACGTTCGACGGTGATTTCCAGAGGTTTTTCGACGACGACGTGTTTGCCAGCCTCGGCCGCAGCGACGGCCAGATTCATATGGGCGCCGCTCGGTGCCGCCACGATGACGACATCGATATCTTTGCGCTCGAGCATCTTGTTGATGTCGGTGTAGGTGTCATATTTGGTGTTCATGGTCTTCATGACCTTTTCCATGTTCTCGGGCACGAGGTCGACCAGTGCCAGAAGTCGGGCATCGGGCACCTCGGCGAGAGCTTTGGCGTGAAAGTGCGCGATCATTCCGCAGCCAACGATGGCGAATCCAGGCATGGCATCTCCGTTGTTGATCGGTTTCGTCTTGGCACGCGCCGGATTGAGGCGCAAGTTACCGGCATTATAATTCGGATATCCCAATAGGAAAGAAGCTAGTCGACAATCGACAAATGACATTGGAAAGATACATGCACCCCCAAAGTGAAAAGGCGGCCTCTCCTTTCGACAGATAAGACTCTCCCAGTCGAGAGCAGGAAGGACTGAGGTCGACAGTGCTGGCCTTGGCTCTGGTCGGATCGTTGGTTTCCGTCGGCGTCGGCTGGGTGTGGCGTGAATCCGTCCTCGTGGCTACAAGCAAGGGTGCCGAAAAAGCGTTGCAAGAGACCCAAACATTACTTGACTTGAGCGATGAAGTGGTGGCGGAGCTGAAAGCTGAAGTCGAACAGCGACAACGCACCTATCCATTGTTATTCTTATCAGCCGTCTTGGCCCTGGCGGGAGGTAGCCTGGCGTTTCGCAATCGTTGGAAATTTGGTCGTCTCTCGTCCGGCGTTATCGCCTTTTTTCTGTTGTTTCTTGCGACCACGCTACCGACCTTGACAGCACCGAATTTGGTCTGGTTTATGATATTTCCTGCGCTGGCAGCTTTCCTCAGTCTTTTCATTCGACAAAATCAGGAAAGCAAGTGATACGACCTCAGAGAGGAGCAGTTGGCTGCATTCAGGACGAATCATCGGCGGGTTCCTGAATAATGACGAACCAGCCCGTATTGGCCACTTTCGCTGGCCTGCCTTTGACAATGACTGGTTCGTATGCCGCCAGCCAATGCCGGCCAGGGGTGACAGGGTCGAGATAATCGTGCATCAGGATGACGGCGCTCCCCTCGTCGACATACCGTTCCGCGGATTGACGAAGCATCTTTTGCACGAACGAAGGAGGCAGGCGATAAGGAACGTTATTCCCATCCACTTGACGTGATGCCAGAAGAGGGTGATGCATGATCAGGCCGGATTTTTGTTCGATTGCATCGTTTCGCGTGTCAACCAGAACGACGAGTTGTTCAGTGCGCAGGCCGAGTTGCAATGCTGTAAAGTCGCCCAACGTAACGGTCATTGCAAGGACGCCGATAACCGATTTTTTGTCGTCGGGAAGGTTGCTGCGGACGGGCACGCTGAAGGCAACCATGTAGTCACCGGTTGCCTTGCTTTGAAATACGATCGAACAATGCACATCAGAGATAGGGGGAGCGGATTGGTTGCGAGGGAGGTCGTATCCCCGGCCGTGAAAGTAGTCGCGGAACGCCCACGTTTCGCCGATGGTATGCGGGTTGTGCGGGCTCCGAGCCAGCTGGATTCCGTTCGCATCGTTGACGAACCAGCTTTCCGCTTTGGTCACAGTGGAATGTTCTGCATGGCGTTTTTCAAGCCATTTTTGCAGTTTCTTCGTAGCTTCCTCTGAGACTGGACCGCGCTTGGCTTGTTCCAGGGTCTGCTGGAGAAGGGGGTCGGTCGCCTCTGCTTCGAGGATGCGCCAGCGTAAATCCATTTCGGCAGCGATGGTTCTGGCGGCAAAGCGAGCTGCCACTTGGATGCCCTGGTCGCGCATGGCGACGGCATCGAGCCTCGCCTGCCGTTCTTTATCGGCGAGTTGGGCCATCTGAACAGCAAACAAGACCGAGGTGGCGATCACTGCGAAAAGTGCCGTCAACCCAGCAAACACCGTGGTACGGTGGTGCCGACCCCATTGCGCCACTCGTTCCGTCCACGGCGCCCGATAAACCGAAATCGGCTTGTCTGCTAAATAGCGACGGACATCGTCAGCGAGATCGGTAGCTCGCTGATAGCGGTCACTCCGAGCTTTGGCCATCGCTTTCTTGCAGATCGCGTTCAGCGGCGCTGGAACATTACGGTTGACAGCGTCAGGCCGCGGGGAAGGGCCACTGATGATCCGCCGCAAAACTTCCGCTGAGCTGGGGCCTTTATGCGGCGCGACACCGGCGACGATCTCGAAGAGAATCGCTCCCAACCCGTAGATATCAGTACGAATGTCGATCTGGTCGACCCGCCCTTCGGCCTGCTCCGGAGCCATGTAGGCCGGTGTTCCCAAGACGCGCCCGGCCGCTGTTTTGTGCGTCTCGCTGTCCTCCGTCGTAACACCGACGTGTGCGAACTCGCTGTCCTCTGGCTGATTGATCATTTTGGCCAATCCCCAATCGAGGACGACGACCTCTCCGAATTCGCCAAGGAGAACGTTTTCCGGCTTCAAATCACGGTGCACAACACCCCGCGAATGTGCGTATGCGACAGCGCGGCAGACGCTGATGAACGCTTCCAACAAGTGAACTTGCTCCAGCGGTTCGGCAATTTTGTCCCGAACTCGGCGATGGTAGTCCTCGATGGCATCGTGGAGCGTTCGGCCACGCACTAGCCGCATCGTGTAAAAGGGACGGTCGTCTTCCGGACGATATGACAGCTCATAAACCGGCACGATATTGGGATGTTCCAGTTGCCCGGTGATCTGGGCTTCGCGAAGAAACCGTCGGCGAGCATCGGGTTGTGCCGCCTGACGCGGCTTGATCTCTTTCAACGCCACTTCTCGGTTCAATATTCTGTCGCGAGCGACATAGATCTGTCCGAGTCCTCCCTCAGCATATAAGCGGATCAGTGAATAGCGTCCCTGCTCGTGAACGGGCAAACATAAGGTCGAAACGAGGTCTTGGGAATCGTTCCCTGGCGCAATGATCGAATGACGAATCTCTTGGTCGGAAATACTTTGAAGGGCTTCTCGAAACTCGTTGCTGGTGACGGCGGTCAGCGTATGTCTGACGTCGCCACCATGCTTTTCCAGTTTGCGGTTTAATAATTCTTCGATTTGTTTGTAATCATTATCGCTTATCCAGCCACGTTCGCGTAACACATCGCCGAGCGTCCGATCTTGCGAGACCGCCCAACTGGCGCAAGCATCAGCGAATTGTTTTGCGTCGATAAGCGCCAGTTGCATGGCAATGGCGCCAAAAAGAAGGTTGCGGTCCCGTTCCATGCCGGTGTCGCTGCTCGAGTCTGTAAAGCTGCAAAGACAGGTAGATTTCAGCCGATGACGGTCGGACGGTCAAGGTAATTCCCCATTGAGCGATCTCCACTTAAGGGGGGCTGAGTCAGGATTCCTCTCTGTCAGGCGGCACCTTCAGTTGCCCGGCAAGTGGTTCTGGCCATAGGCTGTCAAGTATGCAAACGTGTCCGGACTGGCAGGAATCTTTTGCGCTAGAGGCAACGAAATCGGATAGTAATACAGCATGAAGGAGCCGCGAGTTTATCTGGTGGGAGCTGGTCCCGGGCATCCGGGATACATCACGCTGCGCGGTTTGGAGTGCCTTTCCCGCGCCGAGGTGGTGATCTATGACCGGCTGGTCTCGCCGCAGATTCTGCAACAAGCACCGGCGGATGCCGAGTTGATCTGCGTTCGTGATCTGGCCGACTTGCACGTCGAACGCAGCCCGCACATCAACCGCCTTTTGATCGAGAAAGCAAAGGAAGGCAAATGCGTCGTCCGTTTGAAAGGGGGCGATCCGCTGGTGTTCGGCCGAGGGGGCGAAGAGGCGGAGTTGCTCCATGAGGCAGGTATTTCCTTTGAAATCGTCCCTGGTGTCACGGCTGCGCTCGGGGCGGCAGCCTGCGCGGGAATCCCATTGACCCATCGCGCTTATGCCAGCGGTGTCGCCATCGTCACTGGCCACGAGGACCCCAAGAAACAGGAAAGCGCGATCGACTGGACCGCGTTAGCCAAATTCCCCGGCACAATCGTGATTTACATGGGGTTCGGCCGATTGGAGACCATCGTCGATGCCTTGATCGAACACGGGAAAGCGCCCCAGACGCTGGCGGCTGCCATCCAATGGGCGACACGCGGCGACCAGCGAACCGTACAGGCGCAGCTCAAACACTTGCCAGAACAAGTTCGGAATGCAGGACTGCAAGCTCCGGCAACGATCCTAATCGGGCCGGTGGTTTCTTTGCGGGACAAGTTGTCGTGGTTCGAAGCCCGGCCTCTGTTTGGCCGACGGGTGCTGGTGACGCGGCCTCGGCACCAGGCAAGCGACCTGATTCGCCGACTCGAAGAACTCGGAGCCGTGTGCTGGTCCCTTCCCGTGGTCGAGATTCGCGAACCGCTCGATTGGAGCCCGGTCGACGAAGCGCTGTCGCAGTTGCAAGAATTCGATTGGCTCGTATTTACCAGTCGCAACGGAGTGGAAGCATTCTTCAGCCGACTACGCAAAATCGGACTCGACCTGCGGGCTCTGGCTTCAACGCGGATTGCCGTCATCGGGCCGGCGACGGCCGAGGCGGTTCGGCGTTTTTATCTCGAACCCGATTTGATCCCGGCGGAATTCCGCTCGGAGAATCTGTCCCAGGAATTGCGCGAGCAGGTGGCAGGCAAACGGGTGCTCTTGGCTCGGGCAGATCGCGGCCGACCTTTGCTTTTCGATCAACTGGCCGAAGTTGCCAGTGTCACCCAGATCGCGGTCTACGCTCAGGTGGACGACATCGACATTCACAGCGAAGCCTACCGTCTCGTTTGTGCCGGCGAAATGGAATTCGTTTTTGTAACCAGTTCGAATATCGCCCGGGGATTTTTCGGTGCGCTCGACGAGGCGGGTAAACAGGCAGTGCAAACGGGCCGTGTTAAAATCGTTTCAATCAGCCCTGTGACAAGTGCCACCGTGCAGGAGTTGGGTTTTCCCGTCGCGGCAGAAGCCAAAGAGTTTACCACCGAAGGGATGATCGCTGCCCTGCTCGACCTGGTGAATGCAAAGTAGCAGCGGATTTTTCCGACAATTAGCTGGTTTCCTTCGGAGGCGACGCCGATTACCATACTCGCAGACGTTGACTGCTGAAGACGGCGTCCCTCCTTCCAACCTCAAGAGGATCTCTCATGCGAACTGTTTTTGCTTCGGCGCTCGTGTTGGTTTTTGCGGGCATGTGCCCGGCTCAAGAGAAAAAGGTGCTTCGAGCCGGTATCATCGGTCTTGATACCTCGCATGTCGTGGCCTTCACAAAGGCCTTGAACGATCCGAACGCGAAGGGTCCATTGGCTGACGTCAAAGTCGTGGCCGCCTATCCCGGAGGCAGCCCGGACGTCACCGCCAGCCGAACCCGCGTCAAGGGCTTTACCGAAACGTTGCGCAACAAGTACAAAGTTGAAATTGTCGATTCGATCGAAGCCTTATTGCCTAAAGTCGATGTCATTTTGCTGGAGAGTGTGGACGGCCGACCCCATTTGAAACAAGCCATCCCGGTCTTCAAAGCAGGCAAACCGATTTTCATCGACAAACCGGTGGCCGGCTCTCTCGCTGACGCCATTGAAATTTTCGAACTGGCCAAAAAATACAAAGTCCCGTGCTTTTCGAGTTCGTCGCTCCGTTTCAGTTCGGGCATCATCGGCATGCGCAACGACAGCAAAGTTGGCAAAGTCATCGGCTGTTCGATCTACGCTCCCTGTTCGCTCGAAGAGCATCACCCTGACCTGTTCTGGTACGGCGTGCACGGCTGCGAAATGCTCTTCACGATCATGGGCACGGGCTGCGAGTCAGTTAGCCGAACGAACACCAAAGGGACCGATGTGGTGGTTGGCAAATGGAAAGATGGCCGAATCGGCACGTTTCGCGGCATTCGCGACGGGCGTTCGGGTTACGGCGGTCTGGTTTTCGGCAGCAAAGCGATCGTTCCTGTAGGTAGATACGAGGGCTACATTCCTTTGCTGGTGGAAATCTGCAAGTTTTTCAAGACAGGGAAAGCGCCAGTCAGTGCCGAGGAAACCATCGAGATTTTCGCCTTCATGGAGGCAGCGGATGAAAGCAAACGGCAAAACGGCGCTCCAGTGAAGATTGCCGATGTTATCGAGAAGGCTCGTTCGTCGAAATAAGGAACATGAAGCACCCACTATGGCCGCAACATGGTTTTCCATGGCCAACGCAGGGGGTGAAATGCGAATACTGTCCGCAGGATTTTTCATGATCCGAGAAAAATAAAACATTCCGCGATGCCGTCGTGTTGAGTTGGCTCGAATTGTTCCAGGAAAAACGGAAGACGATCCTGCCGTAGTCGGGGGGCGCGTTTTCAGCGATTAAGCCAATTCAGCATGGTGGCAAACCTTTTCCGTTTGTTTTGACGGCATACAATCTCGGCATGGCCAACCACGATGCCGGCTACAGGATGCTGTTCTCCGACAAGCGCCTTGTCGCCGATTTGATTCGCGGCTTCATCAGCGAATCGTGGGTCGCCGATCTGGATCTCGACTCGCTCGAGCCGGTCAACGCCAGTTTCGTCAGCGAGCGATTCGAAAAGCGGGAGAGCGACGTCATCTGGCGCGTTCGTTTTCGCGATCACTGGCTTTACCTCTACTTGTTGATCGAGTTCCAGTCGACGGTGGACCGTTTGATGGCGTTGCGGCTGATGGTATATGTCGGGCTTTTGTATCAGCGTTTGCTGAGCGAGAAGGAGATCAAGGAAAGTGAAATGCTGCCGCCGGTCGTGTCGATCGTGTTGTATAATGGGACGCGGCGGTGGACGGCGCCGCGGGATGTGGGGGAATTGATTGCCGACGCTGGCCATGAGGAGTTGACGCGGTATTTGCCGAGATTAAGTTACTTTTTGCTCGAGGAGCATGCTCAAGACTTGGCCGCATTGGCGGGGATGCACAATTTGGCGGCGATCGTGTTTCGCCTGGAGCAGTGCCGAAGCCAGGAAGATATCGAGGCGGTGTTTGCCGAGTTGTCGGAGTGGGCGAGCGTGGAGGAGCATCGCGAGACGGTGCTGCGTATTGGCCGGTGGCTGGAGGCAGTTGCGGCATCGGGAAAACGTCTGATCGAGTCGCCGGCGCAGTTGCAAGATTTTCGGGAGTATGGAGCCATGCTGAAGGAAACGGTCGAACAGTGGCGAAAACAAGCCCGCGAAGAAGGCTACGCCCAAGGGGTTGAAGAAGGCTTGGCAGAAGGAATGGAAAAAGGCATACAAAAGGGATTGCAGCAGGGCATACAGCAGGGCATACACCAGGGCATACAGCAGGGCATACAGCAGGGCATGGCTAAAGGCCGATCGGAAGGCGAGGCGGAAGTTCTCATGCGCCTGCTCAACAAAAAGTTCGGCACGATTCCAGAGGAATACGGCCGGCGAATTCGCGAGGCCGATCAGGAACAACTCTTGACCTGGGCGGATCGAATCCTGACGGCTGAGTCGATTGAAGATGTTTTTCGTGCCTAACTGACGATCTATTGGAGGATGGAAATGGATGCCGTCATCCTGGCTGCCGGTTTAGGAACCCGGCTCCGGCCATATACGTTACAAATTCCAAAACCTCTTCTTTTGGTACAGGGGCGTCCCATTCTGGATTGGGGACTGGCTGCATTGCCTGAAGAAGTCGACCGTGTCATCGTTGTTGTGCATTATTTGGCCGATCAGATCCGGCACTATCTGTCGACCCAAAGCCACTTTCAGCAAAGGAACATGAAGCACCCACTATGGCCGCAACATGGTTTTCCATGGCCAACGCAGGGGGTGAAATGCGAATACTGTCCGCAGGATTTTTCATGATCCGAGAAAAATAAAACATTCCGCGATGCCGTCGTGTTGAGTTGGCTCGAATTGTTCCAGGAAAAACGGAAGACGATCCTGCCGTAGTCGGGGGGCGCGTTTTCAGCGATTAAGCCAATTCAGCATGGTGGCAAACCTTTTCCGTTTGTTTTGACGGCATACAATCTCGGCATGGCCAACCACGATGCCGGCTACAGGATGCTGTTCTCCGACAAGCGCCTTGTCGCCGATTTGATTCGCGGCTTCATCAGCGAATCGTGGGTCGCCGATCTGGATCTCGACTCGCTCGAGCCGGTCAACGCCAGTTTCGTCAGCGAGCGATTCGAAAAGCGGGAGAGCGACGTCATCTGGCGCGTTCGTTTTCGCGATCACTGGCTTTACCTCTACTTGTTGATCGAGTTCCAGTCGACGGTGGACCGTTTGATGGCGTTGCGGCTGATGGTATATGTCGGGCTTTTGTATCAGCGTTTGCTGAGCGAGAAGGAGATCAAGGAAAGTGAAATGCTGCCGCCGGTCGTGCCGATCGTGTTGTATAATGGGACGCGGCGGTGGACGGCGCCGCGGGATGTGGGGGAATTGATTGCCGACGCTGGCCATGAGGAGTTGACGCGGTATTTGCCGAGATTAAGTTACTTTTTGCTCGAGGAGCATGCTCAAGACTTGGCCGCATTGGCGGGGATGCACAATTTGGCGGCGATCGTGTTTCGCCTGGAGCAGTGCCGAAGCCAGGAAGATATCGAGGCGGTGTTTGCCGAGTTGTCGGAGTGGGCGAGCGTGGAGGAGCATCGCGAGACGGTGCTGCGTATTGGCCGGTGGCTGGAGGCAGTTGCGGCGTCGGGAAAGCGTCTGATCGAGTCGCCGGCGCAATTGCAAGATTTTCGGGAGTACGGAGCCATGCTGAAGGAAACGGTCGAACAGTGGCGAAAACAAGCCCGCGAAGAAGGCTACGCCCAAGGGGTTGAAGAAGGCTTGGCAGAAGGAATGGAAAAAGGCATACAAAAGGGATTGCAGCAGGGCATACAGCAGGGCATACACCAGGGCATACAGCAGGGCATACAGCAGGGCATGGCTAAAGGCCGATCGGAAGGCGAGGCGGAAGTTCTCATGCGCCTGCTCAACAAAAAGTTCGGCACGATTCCAGAGGAATACGGCCGGCGAATTCGCGAGGCCGATCAGGAACAACTCTTGACCTGGGCGGATCGAATCCTGACGGCTGAGTCGATTGAAGATGTTTTTCGTGCCTAACTGACGATCTATTGGAGGATGGAAATGGATGCCGTCATCCTGGCTGCCGGTTTAGGAACCCGGCTCCGGCCATATACGTTACAAATTCCAAAACCTCTTCTTTTGGTACAGGGGCGTCCCATTCTGGATTGGGGACTGGCTGCATTGCCTGAAGAAGTCGACCGTGTCATCGTTGTTGTGCATTATTTGGCCGATCAGATCCGGCACTATCTGTCGACCCAAAGCCACTTTCAGCAATGGTGCGCAGTGGAACAGGAACACCCGAGAGGCACCGGAGACGCATTACGTGTTTGCCAGAAGCAAATCCGCTCGAAAAAGTTTCTGGTGTTGAACGGTGACGATCTTTTTGGTGCAGCAGACCTCAAGAAACTTGCTCAGACGCCAGCTGGAGTGCTCGTGCATCCGGTCGCTGATCCCAAACAATTCGGCATTGTTTTTCCCGGTGATGATGGAACTTTGCAGCGTCTGGAAGAAAAACCCGATCTTGCTGGCCGTCACCTCGCCAACACGGGTGCCTACGTCTTCCCCCAATCTGTGTTTGATATCGATATCGGGTTATCGCGGCGTGGCGAGTATGAGATCACGGATTATCTGGCTGCGCTTGCCCGACGTGAGCCGGTATCCGTCGTCCAAGCCGACTTTTGGCTGCCCATTGGGACAATCGAAGCGTGGCAGAATGCCCAACATCGCGACCTGAGGCCATTGGTAACAAGCCAACGTTGCGCTTGATCGGGCTTTGTTGGATCAACGCCGACTTTGAACCCAATCAGATCATGAGTTCCGCCACCCTGATTAGCTCACAGAATCCCCCTTTACAACAGCCAGCAAGCATGACAGGATATTTGAGTTCCGCATTTCCTGTTCAATTGTTCTTGCTGTCGGGCTATCACGGAACATGAATTCGAAGTTTCTGCCCTATACCAACGGCTACCAAACAATGACGCACCCGCGCGATGGGGCACGGATGGTCCTTGTCCCCAGCTGGCCCTTTCCTGATGGGGCTGGACAATTCCGATATTCTCGCCGAAGATCACGAAAAGCCTTATCGCGAGGTGTATTTATCCGCGTTTTGGATCGATATCTTTCCAGTGAGCAACGCCCAATTCCGTTTGTTCATGGAGGATGGCGGCTACCACAATCGGCAATGGTGGACCGAAGCCGGCTGGCAGTGGCGAGAAAAAAATCAGATCGAGCAGCCCGCCCAATGGGGTGTCGAAGGCTTCGACGCTCCCGATCAACCGGTGGCTGGTGTCTGTTGGTACGAGGCCAAAGCTTATGCCGCCTGGGCCGGGCGAACGCTTGCCCACCGATGCCGAATGGGAAAAAGCCGCTCGCGGCACCGATGGCCGACGCTATCCCTGGGGCAACGATTGGCCGACACGCGACCGGGCTAACTTCGATTCGATCATTGGCCATACCACTCCCGTCGACCGGTATCCAGCCGGCGTCAGTCCGTACGGCTGCTTCGACATGGCTGGCAATGTCAACAACTGGACCGACGACTGGTACTGGCCCGCCTTCGGCCAGCTGTGTGTTCAAAATGGGCTGCTCCGCGATCCGTGCCTCAATGACGCCTTCTGGCAAGAAATGGGTGCTAGTGCCATTACCCATAAAGTCGATCGGGGCGGCGGCTTCGCCACCCCGAGCACGCATCACGAGGTTCTCAGCTGCACCCGCAAAGTCTATTGGACTCCGGAAACGCGAGAACCGTGGAACGGCTTTCGTACGGCCATGGATGCCGACTAATGGCAACCGCTGCGTGCCTGCTGTCAATCCCGCCAATAGCGAGTGATAAACTCGATGGTCGATTGCCGTTCGCCATTGCCGACTGCCTTGCCTGCCGCAATCAGCACACATGGAATGCCCATTTTGTCCATCTTGTCCTTCAAGACTTTGCCGAACTTCGCGTGATGAATGTTGGCATCCGCGTCAAGGCCCCGATTGTAAATCAACATGACGGGCGGATCGTCTTGCGTCAAATGGTTGATTGGCGAAACCTCTTCCATCAGCTTGTACTTGTCCGCAGGGAGCTTGTCGAGTTTTTCGATGTCGATCCCGAACAGGCTGGCGAGTGCAGGATGCTGGTAGGTGTTGCTTCCCGGCAAAAGCTCGCGGGTGAACCGGGGATCGTAAGAACATTGTGCATTGATGACGACGGCCGACGACAGTCGCGTCGATTGTCGGCTTACAGGATCGCCGCTTTTCGGGTCGGCGAGATCATCGTGAAATGCAAGCCATAACGAAATCCCGCCACCTGCCGACCCTCCCGTGGCACTTATCCTCTTCGCATCGAGATTCCACTCTTTTGCTTTATAACGAAGGAATTGGATGGCACGTGCTCCATCCAAGAACGAAGCCGGTGCCATCGCCTCGCTGGAAAAGCGATAGGTGATCGCTGCAACAGAAATTCCCTTTTTCAAGCAGGCCTCCAATTCCCGTGGGTTGACGCGCTTGTCACCGCGTAAAAACCCTCCCCCGTGTATAAAAACCAGCACCGGCGTCGGTTTTTCGCTTTTCGCCAGCCAAACGTCCATGACGTTTCGTTTGTGCGGACCATACTTCACGTCGGCGTGCGTTGGCGGCGGAACACGTTCTCCCCTTCTTCTTTTGCGCCGACGCAGGCTTCGTCATCGCCAAACTCACTATACAGACCAGAAGCAAGGCTCTCATTGTTGGCTCCTAAAACAAGACAGGAAAATCGACAGGCTACTGAGTTGCTTATCTAACACCGACCCTGCTCGCTGGTATCGCCTGCCTCCGACAGCCCATCTATCGTCAGTTGATGGTCCGCTCGTCGCGCTGACACTGCGACGCTCCTTCAAATCACCGTTAGTTGACGGTCCGCTCGTCGCGCTGACGCTACGACGCTCGCTGAAACCACCGTTAGTTGACGGTAACTTCCGTTTGCTGACGGCGGATGAGGGAAGATAGATAAATTAGATAAAATAGCTCTCCGCCGCCCTGCCGCGCACTGATACGCCCCGTCGTGACCTTCCCGTTCTTGATGCGAGCTATTGCCCAAGCAGATCGTTTATTGATCAGCGACAAGGCGCCGGCTTGGGGTGCTATGTCGAGGTCATTCGACGGCAAAGCCGCGATTCTCAGCGAACGTAAAAGCGCGAGCGGCTGAGCTGCTGATGGGTCATCGCTTTGACGCTGCCATCGCAAAACAGGACGTTGAACGTGCCATTGTGCCTCAGCGTGTAGTGTTTCCAGACCTCATCGCTATCGAGGTAGGGCCACGGATAGCGAACACCGTTGATTTTGTTGTAGCAACAGGGGTTGTTGGAATGTTCCCAGATGAACATGACATGGCTGGTGCCGTTGCCGGAGCTGATGTCCTCGAGTCGCTGGGTGGCAGGACCTCCGTCGATATAGTTCATGCCGTAGGGAATCTGATAACGGCGGCCGAAATCAGGCAATTCCCGTCGGGGATTGATACCGTCAGGACATTGAAAAACGGCATAGTTGTTTTCGATGAAAGGAAAAAGCAAGGCTTTCGGCTGGTAATCGGGCAAAGCATACGTGGGGGAAGTGCCGGGGCGATTATCATACGGCGCCCACCATAATTCATTGGGACCGGAATAAACATCCGGGTCGATCTGATCGCAAAACAGATCGTTGCCGTTCTTCCACGGAGCCGGGCAAATACGGTAAGGAGGAAGGATGCCGCTGCAGTCGTGATAAAGATGGCAGGCGATGCCGATCTGATGCAAGTTGCTGGCACACTGGATTCGCCTGGCGGCGGAGCGGACTTTCTGGATGGCGGGCAACACCAGTGCCAAAAGGATGCCGAATGATCGCAATGACAACCAGCAATTCGATCAGAGTAAATGCCGACCGGGGCTTGCCCTGATATCGGAGCGAAAGGAGTGGGCGTTCTGCTCGCTGCCGTCGGTGCCGCGGGCTAATTCGGTTCGACGGTGAAATAGGCGATGGCGAAATAGCGACGTTCATCGGTCCAGAGCTTTTGGCATCGGAAGCCGGCGTTTTCGGCCATTTCCACGAGACTTTTTTCGGTGAACTTGTGCGAATATTCGGTGCGAATCGACTCGCCTTCGCGGATGCAGAAAGTGCAGCCATTGATGCGCACTTCCTGTTCGCATTGGCTGATGAGGTGCATTTCGATGCGCCCTTCTCGAGGCGTATAAAAAGCGTGGTGCCAGAAGCGGTCGACCTCGAAATTGGCGTCGAGGGCTCGATTGATGTGGCGAAGGATGTTGAGGTTGAACTCGGCAGTGACGCCATCTTTGTCGTTGTAAGCAGCCGTGATGATGCGCGGGTCTTTCTGCAAATCGACGCCGAGAATAAGCCCCCCTCCTGGTCCGCACAATTGCGCGGTCTGGTGCAATAAAGCATGCCGTTCGATGACGGTGAGGTTGCCGATCGTCGAACCGGGGAAGAACACAACGCGGCGGCCTTCGGGAGTCTTTGGCAAGTGGAGAGGTCGTGTGAAGTCGGCACACACGGGAATGACGTGCAAACCGGCATAGTCGTCGGCCAGGCGCTGCGCCGTCTGCAACAAATGCGCCCGCGAGATATCGACCGGCACGTAGCCAGCGGGCGATTCGAGATGGTCCAGCAGATAGCGCGTTTTGACACTGCTGCCACTGCCGTACTCGATGAGTAAGCACCCCCTGCCAGCGCACTGGGCCATTTCCTTGCCATGACGTTCGAGAATGGCAAGGGCGGTTCGCGCCGGGTAGTATTCCTCCAATTCGCAAATCCGATCGAAGAGTTTCGAGCCTGTCTCATCATAGAAGAACTTGCTTGGAAGACTTTTTTCAACAGCTTGCAGGCCGCTGATCACTTCGTCGTACATCCAATCCTTCTTCGGCGCATGGTCGTACAGCGTTAGTTTTTTCATGACGTCTGCCACTACGAATGAAAACGCATTACGGGTAGGATGCTTGCGCGCCGAATACGAAACGGCTCGCCGACAGGACAAACTCACTGGCAATGATACGAATTGATATTTCCTTGTTCAAACGATTTCCGAGACGTAAATTGGGGTTGGCGGCAGACCCGGCAGGGAAGTTCATCGAAATCGATTCCAGGATCGTATTCGCATGGCAGATTCGCAAATTCCAGTATCAATGGACCAAAGCGCCACGCCCCCGTCGAGCGAAGAACATACCTGGCTTGACGCGGTCGTCAAACGCTTTCAGGACGCCCTTCATCAGGGCCGGCATCCAAGCATCGAAGATTTTATAAGTGCCCATACTGGCAAATTCGCCACCCTGCCGACCGAAGTCCCTTTCGACGACAACGAACGACGGTTGGTTCTCTTCGAACTCGTCCGCGCCGAATTGGCATTTCGGCTCCGGAACGGAGAGTCAGCCAACGTCGAGACCTATCTCAAACGCTTTCCGGAGTTGAAAAGCGACCGCATGGGTGTCGTT
This sequence comes from Gemmatales bacterium, assembly GCA_026004675.1. Taxonomy (GTDB): domain Bacteria; phylum Planctomycetota; class Planctomycetia; order Gemmatales; family Gemmataceae; genus BPJP01. The sequence goes on along the minus strand of BPJP01000005.1, from coordinate 1,516 downwards.
CGGTTGATCCTGGAAGAGTTCACGCAGCGCCGCCAGCGCGAATTCAACCTCCCCATCGAAGGCTACTTGTTGCGCTTCCCCGATTACCGCACTGAGATCAACCGCTTATTTGTCGATCTCTCGCACGATCCCGAGGCGCCAACCATCGTTGCACCTGGCGCATCACCAGACGACCACCAGGTTTCATTTCCGGAAATCACCGGCTACCGGATTCTGGAATTCGTCAAATCCGGCGGGCAAGGGATCGTCTACAAGGCGGAGCAAACCAGTTTGCAACGGCTCGTCGCCTTGAAGGTGCCCCATCCCCGACGCTGGCCCGACTCGGAGCTGGCGTGGCAGAGCTTTGTCCGGGAAGCCCGGGCAGCCGCCCATTTGCTGCACACCAATATCGCCGTCGTTTTCGACGCTGGCAGGTGCGGCGAAACCCCTTACATCGTCATGGAATTCGTCGATGGGATCGACTTGCACGAACTGGTGCAATCGCGCGGCCCCCTCCCCAGCAGCGAAGCCTGCGAATACATTCGCCAGGCGGCTCTCGGTCTCCAGCATGCCCATGAACGAGGCCTGGTGCACCGAGATATCAAACCGGGCAACCTTAAAGTGAGCCAACCAGGTTGCGTACCCAGTGGAACATTGCCGTTTCGACGCAGTACCGTCAAGATTCTCGACATGGGACTGGCGCGATTGAGTACGCTCGATAACGAGAGCGAAACACGCGTCATGGGTACGCCCGATTTCATGGCACCCGAACAATGGATCGATTCCCGCACGGTAGACATCCGTGCTGACCTCTACGCTTTGGGCTGCACGCTCTACTATTTGCTCAGCGGCAGAACGCCCTTTTCTGGAACGCAACAAGAAAAAAAAGAAGGGCACTTGTACCATACTCCTGTCCCTTTGTATGACATTCGACCGCAACTTCCCGGCCAGGTCATCGAAATCGTCGAAAAGCTGATGGCGAAACGCCCGGAGGATCGTTACCAGACGCCGCAGGCCGTCGTCGATGCCCTGGCGGATTACCTCGAAGAAGACCCAGACTTTCCCAGCCGGAAGGTTCCCTCCTTTCCCGATCTGCCGGCGCCCAGCGTCGCCGACAAAGAAGACATCCCAGGTACGCAAGTCCGTTGCTTCGAAGGCCATACCGACTGCGTTTGGAGTGTCGCTTTCTCACCGGACGGACGTTACCTGGCAAGTGGCAGCGCCGATCGGACGATCCGCGTCTGGGAAATCGCCGGCGATGGCGAGTCCTTGTGCCTGGCGGGACATGAAGATGAAGTTCTCTGTGTGGCATTTTCGCCTCGAGGAGATCAGATCGTTTCGGGGAGCGCCGACCGTACGGTTTGTATCTGGTCGACTTCCGAGAGCAAACCCTTGTGCCGGTTCGCCGGCCATCGCGATCGGGTTTTAAGCGTTGCCGCCGTGCCACCGGTATCGCAGAACTGTTGGTCCTGGTTGACGGAAATCGGGAGCATCCGTTCCGAGATTTTCCACGACGAAATCCTGGTGATATCCGGCG
>BPJP01000004.1 GCA_026004675.1 Gemmatales bacterium | reverse complement strand
GAAACCGCCGGTTGTGCCGAAATTCGGCCATCAGGGTTTAGCTGAGCTATGGGCGATCAACTCCTGCAAGTGGATCGCCACCGACTCCGCTAAAGCGTCAAGATGGTAGCCTCCTTCCAGACAACTGACCACCCGACCGTCGCAATGGGCTTTCGCCGCCGCGAGAACTTCCCGGCTCATGACTGCGAAATCTTCCGTTTCCAGTCCTAACGAACCAATTGGATCTTTCGCATGAGCGTCGAACCCCGCACTGATCAGGATCAGTTCCGGCTTGATTTTGGCGACCGCTTTGTCGAGGTCGCTCTTGAATCGGTCGAGATATTCCTTGCGCGGCGTGCCGAACGGAAATCGGCGCGTTGAGCGTGAAGCCAAGTCCCTTGCCCAAGCCAGTCTCGTCGCGTGCTCCCGTGCCGGGATAGAAGCCGTGACCAAAACGATGAATGCTAAAGAACATCACCCGTGGCTCTTCATAAAAAATGTCTTGCGTACCATTGCCGTGATGCACGTCCCAATCAACGATCAATATTCTGCTCAGCTGGTGGTTGTCGAGAGCCCGGCGAGCGGCCAAGGCGATGTTATTAAACAGGCAGAAGCCCATGGAACGGTCTGGCGTCGCATGATGTCCAGGAGGACGAACCAGACAAAGTGCATTCTGCCCCTTTTGTTCAAGGACCTGGTCGAGCGCCGACACACAGGCACCAGCTGCTGCTAAGGCCACGGCAAAGGAGTCAGGACACACGACGGTATCCGGATCGAGTCGGCCGCCGCCGTGCGCCGCTAATTGCTTGACCGCCGCCAGCTGTTTGGCAGAGTGTACCCGGCCAATGTCTATTTCACCAAGAGGCTTGAATTCTCCGGCGACACATTGTTTTCCAAGCCCTGACTTTTCCAAGCGGTCATGAATGGAACGGAGCCGGTCCGGACATTCCGGATGCCGACCTGTTTCATGTTTTAGAAAAACCGGATCGGAAAATAAAATCGTCATACGGTTGCTCTCGCCGCATGCAGGATTGGGTATCGACAAGAGAGAAGGGCGCAGCCAGTCGGCTCAAGCCCCGCTGCCGTTTCGCGCTGAGAGCAAGCCGGCGAGAAAATTCACCGAATCTCCCTGCTCGCGTGCGACTTCGGCAAGGGTTTGATAGTCTTTCGCCCGGTGGCACAAATCAATGAAGCTGGGGCAAGCCAGGCGCCGGCCAGGCGCAGTCGCCAAATAGCGCCGCGACGTCTCCAAGGCTTCCGGCAACCGATTGCAGGCCAGCAATAGATTCACCAACACTTCCGCGGGCGCCGTGTCGTTTTCTTCGGGGTCCATGGCCTCGACTTTCTTGCGGAAATGAGCCAACCCCTCCTCCACCTTGTCGCCAGCCAGAATGGAGAAATACACGGCGAAGTCTTCATATTGATTCTCAAAAGGCGGCTCGATACTGAACCCGTATGCCGGGGACAGCCTTTTGCCGTACTCGCACAATTCCCGAACCATTTCGAGTTCTTCCCCCGGCTTGAGTTGCAGCGCCATTTGCACCACCGAACTCAGGTGCGACAGGTCGACGTGAAACGCTTCGTCCGCGAACAACCAGTCTCGTCCCTGTATCAGTGCGCCGACCCGCTTGTCGGCAGGTTCTTTACCTTCTTTGGCAACAATGTCGGAAACCAACCGCTCACTGAGCTCGGCATAAAGCGTTCGCACCAATTGCTTGACGCAGTATTGTCTCGCCTCGCCTGGCAGGTTTCCCTCCGCATTGCTCATCGCCGTTATCGCACTGCACAAACCGTACGTTTTCAACAACAAGTCGAATCCCCGTTTCGGGTGGACTCCGTAGTGAAATCCTATCTCAACGAGAGGCTGCACTTCGTCGCCGTCTTCCGTATCAGGTTCCACCTTCTCCAGAGCCTCGGCGACCGGCTCCGTCTCGCCAATCATCTGATAATACATGTAGGCTTGCGGTATATTCCCTTCGTCGAGCAACATCCTGCCGACCTTCCGGCAGGCTTCGCGAATGGCGTCTTCGTATGGCCCCTGCAGCGCCTCCGGTATGTCGTCCTCGCCCATTTGGGGAACCGGCGGCAACCCCAATTCGTAACGCTTCTTCAAGAGCAACGCATAGAAGTACGCTCCATAATCCTTGCGCTCGCAGAGCCCTTGACAAAGACGGTCGATCGCCGCTTCCGGCCCCTGTTCTTTCAACGCGTTTTCCAATTCATCAAAAAGTGCTGCATCAATCCTGGTTGCTTCCATTGTCGTCCCACAAACATGTCGCCCCGTTGCTGGCGGATTTTCCCATCACCCGATCATTCGGTGACCAAGTCATTGCTATCCTACCACGGCAATCGACGTGAACCAAGGAAGAACGACACCGCCCTCGAATCATGGTTCGGTTCGTTGCGGGACAAAGACGCCCGAAGGCGCCGATCGCAGCCGAAAAGTAATTGACCGCTTTTTTTGCAGTCGATAGTTTGTCAGTAGTGCTGGAAAGAAGGACCAAATGGGAGATCGATATGCTGCGGTTTGACGGCGACAAAGGGGCACGGTTCTGCGACGGTTGGACGCGGCGCGACTTTCTTCACATCGGTTCGATCGCCACGCTCGGTTTAACTCTGCCGACTTATCTGGCACAAAAAGCAGTCGGCGCGGCAAAGGATCGTGACGTCAACTGTATTATGCTGTTTTTGGTTGGCGGCCCAAGCCATATCGACACGTGGGATCCGAAGCCCAACGCTCCTGAGGAAATACGTGGTCCGTTCAAGCCCATTCGCACCAATGTCAACGGCATTACTATCAGCGAAATTTTCCCGCTCATGGCGAAGCATGCGGACAAATACTCGCTGATTCGTTCGGTATACCACACAGCCACAGCGGTGCACGATACCGGCCACCAGATGATGCAAACGGGCCGATTGTTTTCAGGCGGCATCGAACATCCCCACATCGGTTGCGTCCTTGGTTACCTCAAAGGCCAGCGCGGCGAGGTTCCGGCTCATGTTCTCATCCCGCGACCGATCGGTCGCACCGGAGGCAACCTCCCTCATGGACAAGACGCAGGCTACCTCGGCAAGCAGTACGATCCTTTCGTCCTTAACGCCGATCCATCTGATCCGCATTTCAAAGTTCCGGATCTGCTGCCGCCGGATTATATCTCCGCTGTTCGCGCTCAACGAAGGCAAAAGCTCCGCGCTGCCGTCGATGCCGCAGTCGCTTCTTTTGAAAAAAACGCCAAAGCAAAACAACTCGATGAAAACTTCGACCTGGCGTATCGGTTGATGTCAAGCCAGCAGGCACGCGAAGCATTGGCATTGGAAAAGGAGCCGCGTGCCGTTCGCGATCGCTATGGCCGGACGCGGTTTGGCCAGAGTTGCCTTTTGGCCCGCCGTCTGATCGAAAGAGGCGTACGTTTTGTTACAGTGAATATGTTTCAAACTGTGTTTAATGAAATTACGTGGGACATCCACGGCTCGAAACCGTTTACCGACATCGCCCAGATGGCCAAACTCGTGGCGCCGGATTTCGACCGTGCCTATAGTGCTTTGCTCGAAGATCTGCACGAGCGCGGGCTGTTGCAAAATACCATCGTGACGGCAATGGGAGAATTCGGCCGAACGCCGAAAATCAATCCCGCCGGCGGCCGCGACCATCACCCAGGTGTCTGGACCATCTTGATCGGCGGCGGCCCCATCAAAGGCGGGCGGGTCGTCGGCGAATCGGACAACTTGGGATACCGTCCCAAGAGTCGGCCGGTCACACCCGCCGAAGTGGCTGCCACCATCTATCGCGGGCTAGGTCTCGATCCGCACCACGAATTGCCCGGACCGCAGAATCGGCCCATGCCTTTGGCCGACTTCAGCGTGCAGCCCATTGACGAATTGTTTTGAGGAGGATTCCGAAGCGTAACGTATGCGATCTACAGGATGCATATCATGAAACACATCGGCGAGCTTTGTCAGGAACGGCAGATCCGTGTGGCGGAATTGGCGATCCAAGCCAAGCTCGATGAACAGCGCGTGCTCGCGATCGTTCTTGGTCGATGGACTCCCAGCCCAGACGAACGTGACAAGATTGCCGCGGTATTGGGCATGACCCGTGACCAGATCATCTGGGGCCACAAGACTCCCATTCAGCACATCTACGGCCACGGGCCTGCCTGACCGCCAGCGATTCTAAGGCTTCACGATCGAACCATCCCGTCGGCGATAATTGCCCCATCGAAGATCAAACGGGGGATCGTCCTGAATCGGGAATTTCTTTGCCTTCTTTTCGTCAACGTCGATACCAAATCCCGGCTTGTCATTGGCGTAGTAATAACCATTTTTCAATTCGGGACAGCCGGGAAACACTTCCTGTTCCGCATCCGTGAACTTCCTCGCTTCTTGCACGCCGAAGTTCGTCGTTGCCAGCCCCAAATGGACATTGGCAGCATGGCCGACAGGAGAAACGTCTCCCGGTCCGTGCCAGGCAGTGCGAACGCCAAAAAACTCGCAGAGAGCCGCCGTCTTGCGGGCCATGGTCAGGCCGCCTATTTGCGACATGTGGATACGGATGAAATCGATCAACCGGTCGGCAACAAGAGGCAGCCATTCGTTGGGATTGTTGAACAGTTCCCCCATAGCAATAGGTGTACTGGTCTGGCGGCGCAAGTGTTTAAAGTAGCCTATGTCTTCGGGACTGAACGGGTCTTCGAGAAAGAAGAGCTTGTACGGTTCCAGGTCTTTGGCCAATTGGATCGCAAGGATCGGCGGCACCCTTTCGTGCACGTCGTGCAGCAGTTCGACATCGTCACCAAGTTGCTTGCGGAGATGCTCGAATAGCTTCGGCACGGTGCGGACATAAGGTTTCGGCTCCCAAAGGAGAGGCCGACGATTGCCAGGGACTTTATTGTCGCCTTTGCCGCCGGCCGCACCGTACGTTGCCAGTCCCGGAATGGCCACTTGGGCACGAACATGCCGATAGCCTTCTGCCATAAACTGCCGAACGCGGTCCTCGACTTCTTTGAAGTTTCGGCCACTGGCATGGCGATAGGTGTCGACAGCATCGCGGCATTTGCCTCCAAGAAGTTGGTAGACAGGCATATGGGCTCGTTTGCCGACAATGTCCCAAAGAGCCATGTCGATGCCGCTAATCGCATTGCCCAGAACCGGCCCGTTTCGCCAATAGGAACTGACGAAGTTCGATTGCCAAAGGTCTTCGATGCGCAGGGGGTCTTTGCCTAAAACGAAAGGCTTCAAATACCGTTCGATCGCCGTCTCGACGACGCGGGCACGTTGCGTGAACGTGGCGCAACCCAAGCCGTATAGCCCTGGCTCGTTCGTCTCCACTTTGACGACCACCAGTCGAATTCCCGCCGGCGCTGTGAGGATGGTCTTGACATTCGTGATTTTCAAAGGCGGCAGCTTTTTGTTCTGGATGGCCGGTAGAAACGACGGCGACGTCGCCCAAGCTCCGGTCGCCGATGCTCCCAATGCCGCTTGCTTCAGCCATTCTCGCCGGTGCATAACGTCCTCCCTTCGATAAACGTGGTTGTCAAACATCGCTACAATCTTTGTGCTATTGGCCACAGGACGCAAGCACTGGCTCAGATTCGGAAAGCAGACGAACCCGAGATGGCAACGAAAGGAGGACGTGGGAACCGTTCAGTTGGCTTCGGGTGAAGGTGGTTGTTGAGATAGGATGACTCGGAAAGTGCTGCCTTTTCCTTTGGTGCTTGCCACTTCGATGGAGCCGCCTAGCATTTCGACGTAGCATTTCGTAATAGACAAGCCCAGGCCGGCATGCATGCCGTCGCCTTGACGCGATCCGTCGGCGCGGTAGAAACGATCGAAGACATGTTCGCGGTCTTTTTCGTCAATACCGATTCCCGTATCGCGAACTTCCAGTTGCAGGGTTCCGTTCTGCCGTTGCAAGATCAGATCGACCGAACCGCCTGGCCGATTATACTGCACGGCGTTGTGCAACAGATTATTGACGACCTCGCGAAGCTTGGCCACATCGACGGGGAAGCGAATTCCTTCCGGCACCCCAGTGTGCAGTTCGATGTTGTGGCTATCGGCGATCGGGCGAACCATTTCGGCGCACTGCTTAACGAGCGCGGAGACGTCAGCGTCTTCGATGTGGGCGTGATCGGTACCTGTGTCCAAACGTGCCAGGGCGAGGAGTTTTTCCACTAATTGGCTCATTTGCAGACAGATTTGCTGGCATTGCGTCAATGCTTCTTGATATTCCTCCCTGGAACGGGGCTTACGGAGAGCCACTTCGAGAGTGGCCAGCATGGCCGCGACCGGAGTGCGCAGTTCGTGCGAAATATCGGCAGCGGCTTGTTTCTCGCGCTCAAAAGCACGGCGAAGTTGTTCGAGCGTTGCCGCCAGGCGACTGGCAATCGGCTGCAATTCATCAGGCAATTGGCTGTGGTCAAGATTGAGCCGAAAATCTTTCGGCGAAACCTGGCTTACGGCTTTGGACAATCGCCGCAGGGGAAGAAGACCTCGACTCACCAGGACGAAAGCGCCCACTGACGCGGTTGCGAAGGTCAACACGGCAATCCAAATCAATTTGTTTCGCAGTCGGTTCATCGTCGCCGATGATTTTTCACTCAAGCGTGTCAGGTCGCGTTCAAATTGGGCCTGCATGCCCGCCAGTTCCGCATCTCGGCCATCGGTTCGAACCGCGTATTGGACAAAAATGGCAGGCGAATTATGATCGAATCCGTCTTTGGGAAACGGCGGCGGGTGGTACCTCTTTTCCGAGTCGGAACGAGGAGGCCAAGGCGACCAGCTAGAACGCTTCGAACGTCGCGTCGAGGGCCAGCCGTGCCAGAAATACTGAAACCGAAAGCGAGAAACAGGGAATTTCAAGGTTATCCGCCGAAGTTTGACGGGAGCGACATCCGATTCTTTCAAGACGAGGGTCAGATCGTCAAACACCCAGTCAAAAAGTTGCAGTCGGTCTCTGACATCCGGGGCCAGAGTGAATTTGCCGGCCGGCAAAGAATCGGACCGCAACAATGGCGTGCCCCGCTGCCCATACACTTGAAAAAACTCTTCTCCACCTTGATTCGCGACCAGTCCTTCGGCGATTTTAATCTCCACGTAACTCATCCAGCGTAGCCGGTGCCAAAGCACGCCGTCTCTTCCCTCGGCGGCCCAAAGAGGAAACAAGAGTTGGCCGTGCGGCTGCAATGCCGCTCCCACCATGCCGACGACGTAATGGTGGTTCAACGCCGGCTTCTTTCGCTGCAATTGGGCCAGGCTGGCAATCGTCTTGGCACGCTGCAGAATGTGCTCATCCCATTTGTTCCGCACTTCTTCGCTTTGCGTCTGATAGCTGGTCACCAGCATTTGCTTCGTGCTTACCGCTTCTTGTTCGAGAGCGTCCGCTGACGTCCGATACACAAGCGAACCGATCACAGCAACCGCGATGATCGCGAGAAGCAAGAAATACCCGGTCATCGAAAGGCGGATGGACTTCATTCGTCGTTCCCCCGCAACAAATAGCCTTCGCCTCGACGGGTCAAGATGATCGGCGGGTCGAAGCCTTCGTCGATTTTTTGCCTAAGATAACGGATATAAACATCGACTACGTTGGACGTGTTTTCGTCATCTTCGTTATAGAGGTGTTCCCAGATCATCGTCCGAGTAACCACCTCTCCCTGGTGAAAGGCAAGGAACTGAAGCAAGGCATACTCACGTGGCGTCAGATGAATGACTTTACCGCCTCGGCGAACGATATGCTTAGCCGTGTCGATTTCCAAATCGAAAATCCGCAGCACTGGATTCTTAACTTGATGTCGGCGGCGGATCAATGCTCGGATTCGCGCCAGCAGTTCTTTGATCTCGAACGGCTTGACCAGATAGTCGTCCCCTCCAAGATCCAGCCCGCGAACTTTGTCTTCGATTTCGCCACGAGCCGTGATTACGAGAATATGTGCCTGCACCCCTTTCTTGCGCCATCGCTTCAAGAGTTCGAAGCCGTCGATATGCGGCAGCATCAAGTCGAGCAGAACAACGTCGTAATCGGTGCTTCGGACCTTATAGTCGGCTTCCTCGCCGTCTGTTGCGACATCGACAGCAAACCCCTCCTCCGCCAGCACTTTCTCCAGTGCACGGACCAGCGGCTTGTTGTCTTCCACCACAAGGATACGCACAGCCGACTCTCTTTCAACTTTTGCGCTGTTCTTTTTGCGCGGCTGCCTGGCAGGCACTCTTCTCGTCTCCTCCGTCTTCCTTGGAAATTTGTTTGGCGGGCCTCTTGCCCGCAGGCGTGATGGGCTTTATTCGCTTTCTGTTGGCACCCATGCCAACTCTTTTGTCACTCTATGAAAACCGACGGTCTGCTCGCTTCAACGGCAGACTCCGACGCGGGCGATTCTACCATCCCGAAAATTAAAAACCGATGAGAACAACACAGGCTGTTCTTAATCGCCTTGGATTTTTCCCAGGGCCAAGGCCGCGGCACGGCGGACATCAGCGTCTTGATCTTTTAGCGCTTGGCTGACGGCCTCGATCGCCGACCTAGCTGCCGGGCCAATTTCTCCCAAGGCGAACACCGCCGATCCTCTCACTTCGACATTCTCATGCTTGAGTGCAGCAACCAATTCCGGAATAGCCGATCGGGCTCCAGGACCAATTCTCGCCAGCGCCAAAGCAGCCAGAACTTTCGTTTCCGCATCCCCCTCCTTCAACGCCATCGCCAATACGCTCACCGCCTTGATGGCATGTTCACCCATCTCGCCCAGCGCTTCGATCATCGCTTGGCGCACGTCGTTGTCCTTTTCGCCTCGCAATGCCTCGGTCAAAGCGGCCACAGCAGTTTTCGCCTGCGGTCCCAGTTCGCCAAGCAAAAACGCCGCTGTGCCTCTCGTGTCTTTCTCTTCGTCTTTCAAATAGACCGCCAGTTTTTCCACATGAAAATCAGTGCGTTGTCCCAGGGCCGCCAGAGCGAAACAGGCAAACGCCTGGACATAGCGTTTCTTGCTTCGTTCCAGAGTCAGCAGGCCATCCAGCACTTTCTCGTCGCGCGAACCGATTCGCGCTAAAGCCAGTGCCGCGGTCGTTTGCAGATCGGCGTCGTCAGACTTGAGAAGCTGGCAAAGCTCCGGGACGGCTTTGGCTGCTTCAGGACCGAACTCCCCAAGCGATAGGGCCGCCGCTTCCCGCACTTGTTTTGAGGCATCCTGCAGCGCTTCGGTCAACGCCGGTACAGCGGAGTCTACCCTAATCCGTCCGAGCGACACAGCAGCATTTCGGCGAACCTCGGCGTCCTTGTCCTTTAACGCCGCGATCAACGCCTTGACTGCTTCCGGGTCTGCTTCCTCAGGGGCAGCGTGAATGATCCCCAGCCAGGCAGGCGCCGACACCAAGCAAACCAAGACACAAACGATGCGAAACATTGCGCCCTCAATCATACTTCTATCATGTTCCTACAAATAGATAGCAAAAACAGCCCGGTATCGGGAAGGAATACCGGGCTGTGCGAGGTCGTCACGGCTCAACGCCGGACAGCTTTACGTAACTCTTCAATGTCCCGAATCAGGTCATTGAGTTTTCGCTCTATGCGTTCCAGATCGGCTTTTGTCGGGCCGCCGGGACCGCCTGGCGCCGTCGAACGGTAAAAAGCGAACCGCGGTTGGGGTGACGAGGCAGCACTTTCCTTTTTGTTATCGTCTCGGTTCTGGCGATATCGTTGCCAGAGCTGCACCCACGGATTGCTCATCGAAGACTGGCTCTCGCTGCGACGATACCACGGTCGGTAATGATGACCCCATCCACGGTATCCCCATCCGCGATGGTACCCCCAACCTGGGCGCCGGGAACCAAACCAACCATGCCATCGGCCAAAGGTTCCATATCGCCCCACACCGTGCACGAAACGATGGAACGGACATCCTCGGTGGTGGCCGAAATGCCGATGGTGGAAGCGATGATGATGTCCGAAGCCGCGGAATCGACTCCAGCCAAAACGGTGATGGCCGAAACCGAACGGCCGGTGGTGGCCGAAATGCCGATGGTGGAAGCCATGATGATGTCCGAAGCCGCGGAATCGACTCCAGCCAAAACGGTGGTGGCCGAAACCGAACGGCCGGTGGTGGCCGAAATGCCGATGGTGGAAGCCATGATGATGTCCGAAGCCGCGGAATCGGCTCCAGCTAGAATGGTGGTGGCCAAATCGGGAATGGTGCGATGAGCCGGGCCGCCATCCGAACGAACGATGACTCCCGGAAAATTTAGCCCACGCGGGAGGCTTCTTGTCTGACTTGGAGTCGCTCTTTGGAGGCTGGTGGCCCTTCGAGCCGAACCGCTGCCGCCAGTATTCGCGCAATTTTTCCCACCGTTCCTTATCGAATGACGGACGTTTTTTGTCATCGTCGTCTTTTTTAGTTGTGGGTGGTCGAAACGGCGGCCGGAAGCCAAAAGGCGGCCGAGGTTTGGCGTCCCCCTCTTTGGAGGATTTTTTGTCATCGCCATCTGGTTTGCGGAAAGGCGGCCGACCAAAACCGAAAGGAGGTCGGCTGCCTGAGGCCATCTTGGCACGCCATTCCATCATTTTCTTCCAGTCGAATGAAGGACGGTCCGGCTTTTTCTCACTCGATTGGCTTTGTGCCCGCTTCTTGGCTTCCGCTAATTTCTTTTCTGCCTGCTTGATCTGGGCACGAAGCCTTTCCAGCTCTTCACTAAGTTTCTTCACATCTGCGTCTTGTGCTCGTATGGGCACGGCGAAAAGAGAAAAAGTGAAAAGCGGAATAATCAACTGTCGCATGGTTCTGTTCATGCACATCCTCCTTCTTCTGGTTTGAACGGGCTTTCTGTTTTCTGCTGAGGTATCCTACCAACCGGGATATTAAGGTAAGATGAGAGCGCCGATATTTTCGAAAAAACATCCCCTGCCAACCGCCAGAGAGGATCGGTAACGAAGCGAACTTGCGCATCGCATTCACTTCGAAACCGGCGTTTGGCAGCGGTCTGGATGGATATCATTTTCCGATCTTCCTTCTTCTGCAATTTTGCAGCTTTTCGCTAATCTTGCTGATTTGCCCGCACCATCATTTGGCTTGACGAGAAAGACGCCGGAATGCATTCTCTGCAGCCCCCGAAGGTGGCATGGCGACGGCTTCGCCTGCAAAGTCTGGGAGATTGCCAACAACGGAGAATGGGACCGATATCGGTGTCGAACAAGTTTCCTTTCCTCTGGTCGCTTCTGCTTCTGGGCGCGTCGACCTGGTCGGCGGCGGCAGATGTTCCCCATTGGTTGCCTCGCTATGACCTCGATGTTCATCTACGTCTCGATGAACACTTGGTGGTGGTGCGGGAACGTGTGACGTGGACCAACCGGCACGAACGGCCCGCAGACCGCCTGGTCTTCAATGCTCACGCGCATTACCAGTTGCCTGAAAGCGAGGTGGGGCATGCTGCGAAGATGCTGGAAATCCTCCGGTTGATGCCGAGCGACGTCTTCGATTGGGAAGGCCCGCCGTTACAGGTGAATCGGGTAAGGTTATTGGGAGTGAATGTGCCGGTGCCGCGCATATCCGGTGCAGCCAAGTCCTTGAATCGCCATGTTGCGGAAGAACAAGAACAACCACCGGTGCGCCTGCCTCGACCTCGGCCACTCCGCCCCGAAGCCGTTCAGCCAACCGATCTGAGCTTTCATTTCGACCCCGAAAACGAAACGGCGCTTGTCGTCCCCTTGCCCAAGGTCATTGGCACGGGCGAGAATGTGAGTGTCGAAATCGAATTCCATCTGCGTTTGCCGCAGAAACAAGGGCGCTGGGGGCAATGGGAAGGAGTCACGTTTCTTGCGAACTGGCTCCCTGTAGTTGCCTATTTTGACAACGCCGGCTGGCAACCAGCGCCGTTCATTCCCTGGCATCAGCCATTTTTTAACGAGGCTGGCATTTATCACGTCCAAGTTACGTTGCCGTGCGGCGAGCATCTCGCTTCGAGCGGAACGATCGTTTCGGAAAAAAACGCCGGCAATGGCTGGAAGGAAGTAGAGATCATTGCTTTAGGGGTCCGCGACTTCGCTCTTGTTTGCAGTTCGCGTTTCCGAATCTACGAACGAGAGGTTGTGCTTCGTCCCCCTAGCGGAACGGAGTCGGACCGCGCCTTGGGCGATAGCGTCCGCGTCCGTGTGTTCGCCTTTCCCGAACACGAACACTACGCCACATTCATGTTGCGAGTGGCGGATCATGCTCTGAAAACGTACAGTCGATGGTTCGGTCTTTTCCCGTATCCCGACTTTACGATCGTCGAATCCTTTTTCGGCTGGAACGGCAATGAATGCGGCGACTTGGTGATGATCGACGCGCGCATTTTCGGCATGCCCCATATTGCAGAAGGCTTCGTCGACAACCTCGTCTCACACGAAATCTGCCATCAATGGTGGTACAACGTGGTCGGTACCAACGGCTACGCGGAAACATGGATGGACGAAGGTCTCGCGACCTATTTCAGCTTCCGCCTGATGGTGGAAAAATACGGCAAGGAAAGTTACCTGATTCAATTCCCTCGTTATCTCGAATGGCTGCCGAATATCAAACGCAACGACTACCGCTCGGTAGGACTGTACGGCGTGCTTGGGCGTGGTGAAGAAACGAAAACCGTGCAGGAGATTCCGAAATTCGGCCATTTGATCAATCTGTTCGCGATGACCTACGACAAAGGGAGCCGAATCGTCGAAATGATCGAATACCAGGTCGGCCAGGACACCTTCACCGATTTCATGAGGACGGTTTATGCGAAATACCAATACCGCATTTTGCGCGTCGCCGACTTTCAGCGCGAATTGGAAGCGTATACTGGGCGGAGTTGGGAGGAATTCTTCCAGAACTGGCTGTATGGCTCCGGGATGAGCGACTGGTCGATCAAGAAAGTGCATATCGACGATATCGCTCCGGATGGAACATTGAAGAGAAGTCGCTTGTGGCGTCGCTGGCGGTTTTTGCCTTGCTGTCGAACCAGCTTCACGCCGGTTCGCGTGACCGTGCTGCTGAAGCAAAAAGCGGAAATCAACGAAATCACCGTCTTGGGTTTTCGCCTCGATGACAGTGACGGTTACCAGATTCGCATCCCGATCGTACCGGGAGTGGAAGTACTGGAGTTGCCCGAGTTTGCTGCACGTGTGGAAAGTTTGGCTGACAACCTGGTGCGGGTGGTGATCGACCTGCCGCAACGTCCGACGCAGATTGCCGTCGATCCTGACCGCGTGCTTTTGGACCGCAATCCCGTCAACAACACATGGAAACCGCAGATTCGCTGGCGCTTCAGCCCGATTTTTACGTTTCTTGATGAAAACGATCTTTCGACCGCCTATGACCGTTGGAATGTGACGGTAGGTCCGTGGTTTCACACGCCGACATTCGAGAACCCGTTCTTTACGCGCTCAACCCGCTTCGGCTTCCGCGCTGGTGCGTATCGGACGCAATGGTTTTCCGGAGGGGTGTACGCGGCGTACCGTACCGACTATCGAGACCTGGTAGCTGGCGTGGATGGAACGTTCGATCATTTCCCTTTTCCGCGGACGCAGGTCGGATTCGTCGCTGAACGCCGTCTTCTTGCAACACGGAGCGGCGACCGCGACGCCCACCAGACGAGTGTGTTCGGCCGATACATCATCGATTATGGCGACAGCCTCTATTTGCCGCCGTTTCAATATGTTGAAGTCTTCGGCACCTTTGAGGATAACCTGCTTCCTCTGGCCCAATACGTGGTGCCGGACGCCCAGCGTTTCAAAAGGCAGAATCTCGTCGGCATTCACTATCACAAAAACTACCTGACGCCGTATTGGGATGCCGAAGGGGGCTACCAGTTCGATCTGACTTACGCTGCCGGCGATACGGATATCGAGGGATTTCCGGACGTCGGCTCGCACCAGATAACGACACAGTTTTCGATGGTGAAGAAAGTTCCTTCCGGATGGGGATGGCTGTCAACGACGAGGCTGGCGGGCCGCGTCTATGCCGGCGTCGGCTTTCCCGATCGGGTGCAATTCTATGCGTTAGGGGGAGGTACGAACTTTCGCGGCTTCAACCTCGGAGAAAGACAGGGAAGCGTCGCCTGGGTCGGAAGCCTGGAATGGCGCGTTCCCCTCTGCCATCGCGTCGTTTGGGATGTTGCCGATCATGTGGCAGGCGTGCGGAACATTTACGGTGCCGCCTTCTATGACGTCGGTGCGACCTACGTTCGGGGTCGGCAGGTCGGCAACGTCGCCCATGCTCTGGGCGTCGGTCTCCGATTCGATATTGCCTGGTTCGCGATCATCGAACGCTCCATCTTTCGCATCGACGCCGCCAAAACCATCAACGATGCCACCCCCTGGCAATTCTGGATCGGAATCAAACATCCGTTTTGACCGACGACGTTCCACTTCCCGGGTGTCTCGGCAAGCTTTGTCGTATCGATCACTCTTTCCTCTTCACACCATAGCAGGACGCTTTCTTGCGTTTTCCTGCTATCGAGATCGCCGGCAAAATGGATACAATCGACTAGGAACCTGACGCGGTGAAACAAGGGAACGTTTATGCAGATAACGGTTTGTTATTCGGCTCAAGCCCGGCAGGCGGCGAAAACATCGTCGGAGCAAGTCGAAATCTCCGGCCCCACGTCGGTGCGCGAATTGCTCCACCGACTGGTGGAAAAGCACGACGGCTTGCGGCGGATTCTCCTTGCCGACGACGGCGAGCCGAACGCCGCTTTGTTACTCTTTGTCGGCGATGAACAGATTTGTGACCCCGCCTACGAGTTGAAGGCGGGCGATACCCTCAGCATTCTGCCGCCGGTCGCCGGCGGTTGACCTATTTCGTGTCAGCCGCCTCGCGGCAATGGCGGACGCGAAATGCCGTCTGTTTTCATTTTGGCCACGGTGGACGGTCCGGAACATGAAAGCGTGTCCCAAGTGCAAATCGCCTTATAATGTATCAGCCGATCAGGCAGGCGAACGCTTTTCTTGCCAGTCTTGTGGCGCCAGATTGTTGATCGAAGCCAATCGCATCGTCTTGGCGCCGGACGACCCGGCATCGGACCCACCGGCAGCCAGCTCAGCCGACCACCAGAACGACAAGCCATCCTTTTTCGAAAGGTGGCAGTTGGGAGGCAAGTTTCGCATTCTTGGCTTGATCGTTTTCCCACCCTGGCTGCGCAACAGCCGACTTGTCGCCGCGATCACCGAGAGCCTGCGTCAGGACTTTGCAACATGGCTTTTTGGCGCGGGCGTGATTCTGGTGATCCTTGGCATCTTTTTACCCCTCATCGACCAGGCCAAGGTTCAGCGCCGCGACGCCCAAATCCGCTCGGGCGACCGCCGACAGAAATACCTCGACGACCAATTGCAACTCAAAATCGACCTGGCTCGCAAACAAGGGAGCAACCTTGCTTTCAGCAAAGAACGAAAAGAGCGAGACGATGCCAAGGACGAATGGCAACAAGAAAAACTGCGTTTGTCGGCGGAACGCGACGAAGCTGAAATGAGTTTCCGCATTTGGAACTATTGGTACCTCTGGGGCATGATGGTCGGCTTCTTCTTGTTGTCTATCGCGTCGCTGTGTTATTTGCAGCCGAATCAATCGACGCCGCGCCGGATCGTCGGCAGTGTCGTGCTCTGCGCCCAGCTCGTGCTGATCTTTTATGCGTTTGTCATGGTGTCGATCGCCACGACGGCACCCAAGGAAAACTCGCCGCCGCCTTCTGATTCGCTCCCCCTCAACAATTAACCTTCGTCGATTCGGGGACACGCTGTTTGCTGTGTTTTAGAGAGCGAGTTTACGCAAACGTAGCGAGTTGCCCACCACTGACAAAGAACTGCAGCTCATGGCAATGCTGGCAATGATCGGACTAAGCAGGATGCCGAAAAACGGGTAGAGTGCGCCGGCGGCGACGGGAACGCCGAGTAGATTGTAGACGAAGGCCAGAAAGAGATTTTGGCGAATGGTTTTCATGACTCCTCGACTCAGTTTTCGCGCTCGGACGATTGCCCGCAGGTCGCCGTGAACGAGCGTCATACCAGCGCTTTCGATAGCGATATCGGTCCCCGTCCCCAAGGCGATGCCGACGTCGGCCTGAGCCAGAGCAGGGGCATCGTTGATACCATCGCCGGCCATGGCGACGCGACGTCCATCTTTTTGCAACTTCTTGATCACGTCACCTTTTTGATCGGGCAGAACTTCAGCGATGACCTCGTCGATGCCGAGTTTTCTCGCCACCGCCTCTGCAGAAGTCCGGCTGTCCCCCGTCAACATGATCAGTCGAAGACCTTCTTCGTGCAGTTGTCGGACCGCTTCGAAAGTGGATGATCGGATCGGATCAGCGACGCCGAGGATGCCAGCCAAGGCGTGATCGACGGCAACCAACACGACGGTTTGGCCGTCTTGACGAAGCCTTTCCGCCTCGTCAGCCAGTGCTGACACATCCAGCTCATGTTCCCGAAAGAACAAGGCGTTGCCGATCAGCACACGTTTGCCATCGACTGTCCCGACGACGCCTTTGCCGGTTAGCGATTGAAACTCTTCGACGCCGACAAGGGGGATGTTACGCTCGGCCGCACCCTTCACGATGGCAGCAGCCAGCGGATGTTCACTGGCGCGTTCCAGGCTCGCAGCCAAACGCAAAAGTTCCTCCTCCGAGATCGAGCCACAAGTTGATACGGTGGCGAGCACCGGTTTGCCTTCCGTAAGGGTCCCGGTCTTGTCGACGACGAGCGTGTCGATGCGTTCCATCATTTCGAGCGTTTCAGCGTTTTTGAACAAGACGCCGCACTCCGCGCCTTTGCCCGCGCCGACCATGATTGCCAATGGCGTTGCCAGCCCGAGCGCACATGGGCAAGCGATGATCAACACGGACACCGCGCTGACCAACCCCTTCGCCATAGGTGCTTCGCTTGCCGACAGGCTCCACACGATAAACGACGCGAGACTCGTGACGATCACAGCCGGAACGAAATAGTAAGCGACTTGATCGGCAATGCGCTGGATCGGAGCTCGGCTTCGTTGTGCTTCGCTGACCATGTGAACGATCTGGGCCAGGAGCATATCGGAGCCGACCCGCTCGGCTTGCATCACCAATGTTCCCGAGCCATTAACGGAGCCGCCGATCAGACGAGCTCCCGGCTCTTTTTCGACGGGGATCGGTTCCCCTGTGAGCATGGATTCATCGACCGTGCTTTTTCCCTCGACCACCTGACCATCCACAGGGATCTTCTCACCTGGACGAATGCGCAAGCGATCGCCGACACGGACGCGTTCGATCGGAATATCTTCTTCGCTGCCATCCGATCGCACAAGCCGTGCGGTTTTTGGTGCCAGCCCCAATAGTTTGCGGATCGCCGAGCTGGTTTCCCCGCGTGCCCGCAATTCGAGCACCTGTCCCAACAACACCAGCATCGTCACCATGGCCGCCGTATCGAAGTAGGGCTCGACGACCCCCCCGTTGGCAAACCCAGCCGGAAAGCGATGCGGCATCAGCGTTGCGAAAAAGCTGTACCAGTAAGCCGCACCAACCCCGATCGCGATGAGCGTGAACATATTCGGGCTGGCAACTCGGAGCGATATCCACGCGCGCTCGAAAAAGGGCCAGCCACACCAGAAGACGACCGGAGTTGCCAGGAAAAGTTGCACCCAGTTCAACGTCGCCACATAGGATTGAAGCGGTTGGCCCGGCAACAGCATGTTCCCCATGGCGATGAGGAAGATCGGGAGGGTAAGAGCGGCGCTGAACCAAAACCGCCGTTTCATGTCCTGGTATTCAGGGTTGGGTTCTTCCTCGAACGCAGCCGTTCGTGGTTCCAGAGCCATGCCGCACTTCGGACACGAGTCCGGATGCTCGCGCACGACTTCCGGATGCATGGGACAAACGTATTCCGTCCGTGCTGGTAGGGCAGGAACACCGATCGGCTCGAGGGCCATGCCGCATTTAGGACACGGGACCGGTTTTTCTTCCTGTACTTCCGGATGCATCGGGCAAGTATAGCCGCTCGCCACGGTCGAAGGCGCCGACCCGGACGCCTGGGACTTTTGAGCATGTCAACAGCTCTTATGGTTCATCGGCATTGGTCTCCCGTTATGCGTATGCCAAAGTTTTTCATCTGATAAATCACGCGGCCATCGACGACCAGGAACCCCTCTGCTTTCAGCCGCCGCTGGCCATCATCGATATTCGTTATGGCCGCCTGGACACTCACCTGGTGATCGGCAGGAACCACTTGGCCACGATAAAGCCATTCATGCGATTCGTTATGAATCGTATCGAACGCCGTGTTCGGTCCGCAATGCCACCGTTCGACGGCAAAAACTTTGAGAAGCTGCAAAAACGACTCAAGACCCAGAGAGCCGGGCCAGACCGGATCCTGATAGAAATGTGCCTGGAAAAACCATGCCTCCGGATCGACTCGCTTGCTGCCCTGAATAAGCCCCAGACCATGAGGGCCTCCCGTAACACACAACAGGTCGATTTGATCGACCATCGCATAGCGGCGATCGGGATAAGGAGGCGTATCTGGTATGGTAAATCGGCGTGCCTCGTTGCGTTCTGCCTCGGCAGGAACGAAAAGGCGGGCATCACGAATGCCGACCTGCTGAGCCAAAGCCTGGTCGCTGAAAAAGCCGAAATAGGTTTTGCCTTGATAAACGCGCCGTCCCTGGGCATGCATGTCGAATTCGTAGTGCTGAATAATCATGCCAGCGGAAGCGGACACATTCGTAATGCGAACTTTGGTCGTCAATGTGCCGATCGTCGGCGGCACGGCAGCGAACTGGGTCGCAGTGCCTCCCAGGTTTCGAAAATGGAGATCGACTTCGCTGGTCAAAGCGGAGCCGATATAGGCTGCCAGCCAACCGCACGGCTGCAAGGCAACTTCCAACAGCACAGAAAACGGCATCCAAGGCTGACGGTTGGCGGCAAAGTACCACGCATCGCTGGGAACGTCGTATTCCGCTTCAATCACGCCGCCCGCTTGCATTTTCCAGGGTTCGGCGACGATCTCCGTTATGCGATCCAGAAACTGGTAAGGAGGTCCAGGCAGGCGGGCAATAACTCGATCGTTGTCGAAAATGCGATACGGCTCACCAAATGCTTCCGATGGTTTTCCAATAGCGAACGCCAGGATGCGGTCCGAATCGAAAATAGCGGGTTTCTTTCGCCTCTCCCCAGCTGATCCGGTCGCCACGTTCTTGGCCGAATCCCATATTTGCCGCAATCGTTCCTTGCTCAAACCCGTCAGTCGCAGGGACATGTCGGTGATTTCGACGATCGCTTTTCCGTCGGCATACATCAAGGCATCAACCAGGACATATGGCTCTGGCCGATACCCGATTTCTTTGATGGTGATTTCATAAGCGGCGCACCGGGTGGTTTCGATGACTTGCCCGCGACATTTCAAACGGCTGGCCACACCGGGAACCGGTTCGCAGGCGAACTCGCCGTCTTCTCCGACCCAACCGAGGCGCATAAGAAAAACACGCAAAGTGTGCAGGCAGCACTCGTACATCAATGTGCCAGGCATAACCCGGTCGTCAACAAAATGACAGGTCAGGAACCAATCGTCAGGATGGATGTCGGCTTCGCCGCGAACGAAGCCAAGCCCGAATCGCCCTCCACGACGTTCCAGGCGGGTGATGCGATGCACCAGCGTCATCCTCCCACCTGGCAGGCGAGCCGGATTCTCTAGCGGCAGACGGTCGAAAGGCGAACCGAAGCACGACGCTAGATCTCCTTGCCGAAGCGCGTCGATTTGTCGCTCGTCGTACGATTCGATTTCTGCGACGGGCACGAATTCGATCCAATCGTCGGGCAGGGAACGCGGCTCGGAGCGCATGTCGAGCGCGGTATGAACGATTCCCTTGCCCGCTTGCAGTTCCGCCTGGGTGAAAAAACCAGCGCAACCGTCCGTCATGGTCAGCAATGGTTCGCCTGCGATGGTCGCGTCAAAACGGAAACGAAACAGCCAGGTTCGTCCCTGGCGAAAGAATCTGTCGATGTGGATGTCGTAGCGAATCGTGCTTCCCGGGCCAGGAAGCGAACGATGGAAAGTGACGACGGCATCGAGCAAGCGATAGACGGCCAGGCCACGAGTGTGGAAATCGATGCCCAGGTAGCCGGACAAAAACAAGTCCGCCTGGCCTGCTTCGACCGCAATGCAAGTAGGAATTCGGCCACAGTCGAGATACCACACGTCGGCAAGAATATCGTGCTCCGTGACAACCCGTCCGGAACTCAGGGATTTCGGCTCGCCTTCGACCTGGAGAATGCGATGAACGAGCATCAACGGTTCGTCAGGAAGTCTGACCCGCGTGGGGAACGAGTCGACTTCGCGAAAAGCATCGCCCAATACGCTGCCGATGGAACCACGGGCGAATTCGAGGCAGTCGGCATAATCGAAGGCCGGGCGTTGCTGATGGCGGCCTGCATCCGGAAAGCTCTGTTCGGTACCAGGTCGGTGAGAACTGCCGATCTGCCCAGCCATAACGGTAGCGAGACGGTTGGAAAAGCGCAGAAAGGATTCGTGGGCATGTGCGTTGGCTTCAGCCAGCGACGCCAAGCGGTCCATGACATCGGCGGTTCCAGCCGCAGTAGCCACGATCGGCGTTCCTGTATCCGGCTGCGATGACGCTCGAGTCGGCGAACGCGCCGGCTCTTGTCGCTTCGGCGTTGGCCGCGGAATCGGCGGGGGCTGAAACGGGCCACCGCCGACGGGAACTCGCAGGACTCGTCGCGCCGCTGGCGCCGCTGAATCTCGCACATTGTCGTACAGCCTGGCAAGATCGATCGGCACTCTTTCAGCGATCAGCTGGCCGAGAAGCTTGTAAACGGATTGGACCTCGTCAGCGCCGGCCACGCAGACTGAACGAGCGAAATGTGTTTGGCCTTGAAGAATGCGGCGGATCATCCGCGTACAGGAATTCCCGGGTCCGACCTCGATAAAAATGCGCACACCATCGGCATAGGCCTGCTCGATCAATCCGGGGAAGTTTAGGGTGTTCACAGCGCCGGCGAGAATTGCGTCGGCTGCCGATTCGCGATTCAGCTCGTAACTTCGCTGCCAGGCACCGCTATAGAAACGAACGCCCGCCGGAGCCGATGTTGGCAGCAGGTGCAAATCGCGATAAGCCTTTTCAACCTGGCGGGCAATTTCGCAATGCACCGTGCTGACCCCCATTAGCGGTACCCATTTGCAGCCTAATCGCTGAACCACTTTGTCAACGTTCACGCGTCGGCCACCGATGACGCACTCCGCAGGCGTATTGACGATCAACAAATAGACACGTTCGCTGTCGGCAATCGCTTGACGAACTTCATCGGCGGAGCAGACAACCACGCCGGCGACCCAGTCGACCGTTTCGTCTGGCGGCAGCTTCCAACATCTGCGGGCAGCGAGGCATTCGCCCGCTAATTCCGACTGAAACAAGGGGGATGACTCCATGCGACGAAGCATCTCGTCCCGTTCGGTCCAGGCACGAAGAGCGAACAAGGCGGTCGATTCGCCAAGGCTATAACCGATGGCTGCCGACGGCCTCAGTCCCAGTTGGTGCAACACGTCGCTCGCCATAGCTCCAAAGGTGACCTGCCCGAAGATCAGTGCCTGGTGGCTTGTCACTCCTTCGAGTGAAGCCTGCTCCCAAAAAATATCGGGCAACATCTGATCGCGGAGTCGCTGGTTTTCCGCATCCTGCCGCTGTAGCACTTCGGGCCAGCGCAGAGCAAGCCTTCGCCCCATGCCAGGATAATGGTTGCCCGAACCGGGAAAAACGAATGCTAACTTCCCATTGTTGCCTATGGGATGCGGAGAGAAAAATGCTCGCTCAGAGAATCGGCGAGCGTTCCACTCGCCGCCCAGGCTTTCACGCACGTCTTTGACAAGGCGATTCAGTTCGCCAAGGTCGGCGGCCAGCAAGCCAAGACCGTATTTTCGTCTGGC
Source organism: Gemmatales bacterium (assembly GCA_026004675.1). Classification (GTDB taxonomy): domain Bacteria; phylum Planctomycetota; class Planctomycetia; order Gemmatales; family Gemmataceae; genus BPJP01. The sequence goes on along the minus strand of BPJP01000004.1, from coordinate 601,742 downwards.
ATCGAGCGGATGATCGGCCAGCCAGCGCCTGGCAAGTTGCGACACGCTCACGGATCCTGCTTTTGCCCGGTCCTCGAGTTCGAGAAGAACGTCACGCAATTCGTCAGTGGAATTGCCTTCGATGGCGATCAGAGCAGGGTCCTGCTCCACGATTGGCGGACGCCGATAGAGATGGTCCGTGTGCTCCGCTTCTTTTAGCCGAATGATCGCCTTGCCGAGAGAATCGCCGGTTGGCAAGTCACAAGTACGAGGACCTTCACAGCGATTACGCAACCAGTATTGCGGGCCGAACGGCCCTGGGCGAACTTGAAAGTAGAGGCAGAGCACGCTTTTCAGCGCCTGGGCCAGAGCATCCGCAGCCCCAAGATGCTCGCCTGGTTCAAATTTCGGTCTGCTGTCCGGGCCCGCTGTGGTTTGGCCAGTCGAGTGGTCCAGTTCGACAAGCGCATAGATGCGATCGCCGTCACGAATGGCATCGCCTTTGCGTTTAAGGACGACAGCAACCGCGCCGTCGCATGGAGTGAAGGGTTCGGTAGCCGTCAAGACTGCACGAACGTCGCCAGGCAGGTCGACAGCACCAACGAGCGCTTGATCGATGTCGCCTCGTTGGAGCAGTTTGGCAGCGGTCAAGAGAGCGTGAAGCCCCGACATTTCTTCACTCGAAACGGTGAAGCTCGGCCCGCCAATGCGCCATTCTCGCGCCACCCGACTGGCGACAATTCCGCCTAATGCTCCCATGGTCCGGTTGGCCGTCAGTGGCGGACCGGCAGCGTCTCGAAGCTGACGTACCCAGTCGGCAAATGCCTCGTCAGACAATTCCAAGCCGAGTTGCTCGCTCCATCGCCGCGCTTCGTTGAGAAGCGACCAGCGAAAAGAGAAGTTGGTCGTATTGAGGTCGAGGCCAAGACCGATAAAGACGCCGGTCTGCAACAGGCGATCGGATTTCCATTGGCAATCGGCAATCGCGGCTTCGGCGGCGATCAGCATCAGCAATTGCTGAGGCAGCGATTCCTCCAACTCTTTGGGCGGAATGCGAAAGCGGTCAGCAGGAAACTCCACTTCGTTCAAGTAAAACCCAGCTGGCGCGGGCAAGGTTCGCTGACGAAACCATTCGCTCTGTGCGACCCCCCACCAGCGTTCAGGCAAACGAGGAATGTCATCGACCCTGAACATCTGCCTGGCGAAATCCGTAACGTTGCACGCACGTGCGGTGTAGATTCCCATCCCGACAATGGCAACGGGTTCGGCATCCGTTGGAAGGGGACAAGGGACATCGACCGAAGCAGAAACGCTTGTTGGTTCGCGCCATTCTTCCAACAAAACGTGGGCATTGATACCGCCGAAGCCGAAGGCACTGACCGCAGCACGCCGTGGGACGCCACTGTCTCGGCGCTGCCACAGCTCGCTCTCTTTGAGAATGCGAAACGGCGAGCGGACAACGTCCAGCGCAGGGTTCGGCACCAAATAGTTGGCGGTCGGCGGCAAAAGGCCCTCCTTCATGGCGAGGATCACCTTAAGCACGCCCGCCGATCCCGCAGCGGTCAAAGCGTGACCGATATTCGATTTGACGGAACCTATGACACATTGTCCCTCAGAAGAATCGACATCACGCCAGAGCGAACGCAGGCTTTCGAATTCGATGGCATCGCCGACAGGCGTCCCGGTCGCATGGCATTCGATGAGGTCGATATCGGTGGGCTTCCAGCCAGCCTGGCGATAGGCAGCCTTCATGGCGCGAAGCTGCCCTTCAGAACTGGGTGCCAGCAGCCGACCGTGAACGTCATTCGAAAGGCCTATGCCCGTAATCACGGCAGCAATGCGATCGCCATTCGCCAGAGCATCCTCGAGACGTTTCAGGACGAACAGGGCCGAACCTTCACCAACCACCAGGCCGTCGGCATCGCGGTCAAAGGGGGCACAACGCCCCCTCGCTGACAAGGCTCGCAATTGCGAGAAAACCCATCTGCGTGTACAAGCAATCCGGCCGGGATAGACCGCCCGCGAGCATGGCATCGGCCCGACCTGATTGCAACTCGTCACATGCCAGCTTCAAAGCATAAAGCGACGAGGCACAGGCTGCATCGAGTGTGTGGCTTCCCCCCTTCAGTCCCAAGGCTCGTCCCAGCAACAGCGCTGGCAAACCCGCGACGAAACGATTGAGTGGCTCGACCCGGAACGGTCTTGGCTCAACGCTGCCGAATAGTTTCTCCAAAAACGTTGGCCCAAGAATCTCGCGTGCCAGTTCCGAGGATTTTTCGGTCGGGAGAACGATGTTGCCGAAAACGATTCCAACCCGGTTTCTGTCGATGTTGTGCGTGACCGCACTGTCCCATGCCTGTTTGCCTGCATGCAAGACCAAATGAAACATCGGATCCAGTCGGCTCACCAGGTCGGCATCGACATTCAGACCGTCTGCATTCAGCCGAAACCCTTCTATATAGCAGCCCCGCTTGGAATACACCCGGTCCGGCAAAACACCGTTCGCATGAAACGCGTCTTCTGGAGACAAAAGCCAGCGCCCTGACGGAACGTCACACGATGTATCGACGCCGTCGCGAACGTTCTGCCAGAACTGCGAGATCGTCAAGGAACCAGGAAAAATCGCACCAACACCAACGATGGCAATGCGATAAGGACTGCTGGACATGCTTCGATGGGCAAAAGAGGAAGATAGCCTGCTACAATCGCTGTTATACGGTGCTGGCTGACAGGAGCAAGCGCCATGCCATCGTGAAGGACGAAACTCGAAGACCAGCGCAAAAAAAGAAGCCGGCTCGAACCCATCCTTTGGAACAGCCGGCGTGTTTTGTGGTTCGCGTCCGTGCGAGACCATCCGCTTGAAAGCGGCTTTTGATTAACAGCTCTTCCGCAGCACCACAAAAGATTTGGACGCGGCACGTGTCCGCCTCTCGACCCTCGTCCTCCTGACGCCTTCCGCGAGCCATCCATGGCTCCGGGTGGGTACTGCCTCAGAGCTGTGTTTCACGAGTCCGAATGGCTACCGATTCATTCACAATTGCGGAAAAGAAACATTTCGCAAGCGGTGAATTGAATCAGCTGACGAAAGGTTAACGACTTCACAAATAGAGTCAACGGGAAAATGCGATTTTCTGTTTTAGCCAGCTGCACGAAAACGGAAGGTCTTATTTTTCAAAGAACAACGTCAACGAAAATTTTTTCGTTCTCTGGCCGGGAAGTTTAATGCGTCAATTCATGTTGATATGTCACGCCGACACGGACGCCATAAGCATCATGTACATAATAAGTTATGGCAAAAATAAGTTTGCAAGTGGGAGGGCAAGTCCTATTGCAATTGCATTTCCAGATCACGCACCAGATCGGGATTCCTTCGCCGAACTTCAGCCACAAAATGCTTGGCTTCCGGGAGGGGACAGCTCAAGGCGTAGCGAATGATCGACCGTTGCACGACGGGGACATCGTGGCTTTTCTTGCCGTATTTCGAAAGGACTTGATCGGTCAGATCCCAAAGTTTCCAGCGTCGCAGGTCTTCGATCGCCAAGTCGGCGATGTCCCCTTGCTGAAGAACGAGTTGCAAAGCAGCGAGGACCTGCTTTTTGTATTTGTCGGGCTTCCAGTTATAGAAGAAGCGCAGGGCCCGGATGACCGCGAAACGCTCGGTAAACGGTTTCTTCGGATCGCGCAAGAGTTCGTTCACCAGTTTCCCATCCCTGAGTGGGACGAAGTTGGATGTAGCCTCCGACGATGCCATCCAAGGCTGCCCGGTACTTCTCCGTGGGATTTTTCAAGAGGCGGTGAAAGTAGAAAGCATCTTTTTCATCGCCGCAGCTTCCCAGCAGGAAGGCATAAAGACTCAATTTGTAGCTCGGCGTCTTAGGGGTCTTTCACCCACTCGCGCAGTTTGGCCGCCGACAGCTTCGGGGCCACCAGGCCGATATCGCTATCCGCTGCTTTGGCAAATTCCAAAAAGGCATCATTGGCGATTTGCGGATCGGGGTGATCGAGGTATTGGAAGAAGTAAAGCAGCCGGTCAGCCGGCTTCTGTTTCTCCCGCTGCAAAGCACCATTGACGTATTCGACAATGTCCGACGACTGGACCGGCGTTCCCCGGTAAGGGTCGAGTTTTCCTCGGTAAACGTCGCAAAAAATGAGGAACTGCGGCGGCCTGGCAGGATCAGCGATGGGAACGTAGCGGGGCAACTCGATCACCTCCTGGTTTTTTTTCAAAAACGGATCGCTTTTGATGCGCGTGTGGATCTTGAACGTGGTGGTATTGGTGCGCAGATCCGCTTTGGTCAACGTGCCAAAGAGAACCAGCTTAGCCTGGGCGGCGTCCTGCCGGATAGTCTGGCTTTGCAAGTTGGAACTGCAAAGACTGCAAGGATAGGCAATCGCCGTGGCCGACAAAACGCAAATGGCTGCCAACAGTCCAACTCTCATCGTGATACGTGTCATTCCCTTGATCCCTTTCAAGGCCCGTTCTTGTTCAAAGCACGACGAAAAGCGACAATTTTTCTTATTATTCTTTTTGAAGCAATTTCAACAACTCTTCCACGTCGGAGACGAACTCTGGATCTTTTTGCCGCAGGCTGGCGACAAGTTGTTTGGCTGCCGGGACCTTCTCCTGACAACTCAAGGCATAGCGGAGAATGGAACGGCGCAACAGGGGAATGTCGTGCGATTTTTTGCCGAAAAGCGCCAAAACCTTGTCCGCCACTTCCCAGCGATTCCATTTGCGCAGATCCTCGATGGCCAGGTCCGCAATGTCAGGCTGATCGAGCAACAAGCAAATGCCTTTTACGACTTCGTCTTGGCTGACAAGATCGCTGCGGTAATTCCAGAAAAAGCGGGCTGCACGCAGGGCATTGTAGCGAACGATGAATTCGCGTTTCGGATCATTGAGGACGCTCAAGACGTACTGCCATCCCTCTTTGGGTTTGAGCATGGTGTAGCCGGCCATAAGCCCGTCCAGTCCGGAGGTAATCCTTTTGCTATCCAGCAATTTGCGGAGGATTTCAGCATGTTTTTCCGTGCCGCAGTGCCCTAGCAATGACCCGTACAGACCGAAGCGAAAAGCCGGTGTATCGGGGTCTTGCAGCCAGCCAGCGATCTTGTCGGCAGGAAACTTGGCCGCGATCTTGCGGTAATCGTTGTAGTCGGCGTTGGCGAATTCGCGGTAAGCGTCGTTGGCGACTTCGAGGTCGTCGTTGTCAAGGTATTCGAAAGCGAAAAGCAATCGTTCCGTGATGGGCTTGTCAATCAATTCGCGCGCGCCTTTGAGATACTTGACGAGGTCGCTTTTACCTTTGACTGCCAGCCCGCGGTACGGGTCGATCTTGTCTTTGAAGACGCTGCAAAAGACGACGAAGCGGACTCCCTCTTTACCGACCGCTGGCAGATAGCGAGGGAGCGTGACGACTTTTTTCTTGTCGACCATTTTCACGACTTTGGGATCGCGCAGGATCGGATGGTCCTTGATGACCTCTTCGATTTGCAAATCGGTCGAACCGCCGTTGAACTCGGCACCTTGCTTGGGGTTTTTGAGCGTACCGAACAGAACCAGGCTGGCGTCCTTGAGTTCACCGGTCAGAGTCGGTCCCTGCCCGCCGCAAAAAGGACAAGCCTCAGCGTCGCCGCCCAGGAAAAGCATGAGGAAAGTAGAGGAAACAAGCAAAAGTGTACGTCTCATCGGCGTCTCCCGATTCAGGGACCCGGACTGGGAAAAGGAAGGCATGCCGTTATTATGCCCGTAGCGAAGGGAGAGGGCAAGCAATCCCTGGCACCGCTCGGCTGGCGTAGCTGTCTACAGCATTGCAGGAAATGTCATTGCAAGTGCTAATCGCGGACGAGGGTGCTGGTCTTGCCGTCATAGGCGGCCGTCTGCTGCAAAACGAGGCCGTCCTCTTCACGAACCCAGGTTTGGGCGCTGACATCCTCGCCGGAGTAATGCACTACCAGGCACGAAACATGAACATCATGCCAGTCGAGCATCGTTCGTCGGGCAACTTCGGCTTCGAGCCAGCGGGGGCGGCTCCTTTGCGAATGGCCGATGAATTTTTGCAATGACTTCGTAGCGATCTCATCGATTGGATGAACTAGCAGGCAACGCCAGCGCTGACCCAGTCTCAATCCCCGGAGCCGGTTTACCGGTTGCAACGGGTTGAGAACGCTGGCACCGTCTTCCACTTCGACCGGATCGAGGCGGTACTCGAAAGAAAGGGGAGAGCGAATCGTAACCAGCGGAGCGACCCGACCGTGACGAACGTCGCCGGCGATTTGCCCGTCGATCGTAAGCACCTGCCCCTTGGCGATGGGATGAGGCATTTGCATGTTCAGACTGCTGACGAACTCTTGGATTCTGCCGGCGCGGTCGACGCGATACATGCTTTTGAGCACGAAATCGGGCGCTCCGACGCGCACCGGACGATATTGCCAGAGCTTGTATTCGCTGCGCAATTCGAAAGTATCGTCATGTTCGCGGTAGCCGACGCTGGTTTCGGCGTACCCCTTTTTGGTGCCGTCGATATAGACATGCCAGCGGGAAGAGGCGCGGGTGCGAGCTTCGTCGACAAGATCAATGGTAAAAGGAGGGGAACCCGGAGGCAGCAGTTTGGGGCGCACGTCGCGGTAAAACAGCCAGCCCATGCTGGCCGTCCAGAACATCAAAATCGTTACCGACATCCATCGACCAGGCATCTCTGACCTTCCTTCGCCGACCGAATCGCCCGCGGACACCGACCGAGGCGGCCGGTCAAAGCCGGGCGAACCAACGACTGCTTTGTTGTTTGGACTTGATTCGTATCTTATCCCTTTCAAGAATAAATCAACCCTGTCGTGAGGATAAGCTCATGATTGTCGGCGTCCCCAAGGAAATAAAGACAGACGAGTACCGCGTCGGCATGATTCCGGTCGGTGTCGAGGAGCTCACCCGATTGGGTCATCAGGTGTTGATCGAGCGTGGCGCGGGACAGGGGAGCGGCATCAACGATGACGACTATGCCGCCCACGGGGCTGAGATCGTCGATTCGGCAGAGGGCATCTGGCAGCGGGCAGACATGGTCGTCAAAGTGAAGGAACCGCTGCCCCAGGAGTGGCCGATGCTGCGCCGCGGCCAGATCGTTTTCACGTATTTCCATTTCGCTGCCGACGAAAGCCTGACTCGCGCGGTCATGGAGTCGGGGATCACGGCGGTTGCGTATGAGACGATCCGGGACGCCCATGGTCGGCTCCCGTTGCTGACGCCGATGAGCGAAGTGGCAGGTCGCATGAGTATCCAGGAAGGGGCCAAGTTTCTCGAACGCCCCTTCGAAGGCAAAGGGATTCTTCTGGGAGGCGTTCCCGGAGTCCTGCCGGCGAACGTCGTGATTCTCGGAGGAGGTGTGGTCGGCGCCAACGCCGCCAAGGTGGCAGCCGGTTTAGGCGCTACTGTCACCATCCTCGACATCAATCTTGATCGTCTCCGCTATCTCGACGACGTGATGCCCAAGAACGTGACCACGTTGTTCAGCGATCGCCATAATATCCTGAGGTGCCTCGACCATGCCGATCTGGTGATCGGCGCCATCTTGATTCCTGGTGCTCGCGCGCCGTTTTTGGTTCGCCGCGAAGACTTGAAACGGATGTCGCCGAGAACGGTTCTCATCGATGTTGCCATCGATCAGGGGGGCTGTATCGAGACTTCGCGGCCGACGACGCACAGCCAACCCACCTATATCGTCGATGACATCGTGCATTATTGCGTGGCCAATATGCCTGGGGCTGTCGGCCGAACCAGCACTTATGCCTTGACCAACGTGACGCTTCCTTACGTGCTGCAAATCGTCCGCAAGGGACTGGCCAAAGCCATCGCCGACAATCCAGGACTGGCCCAAGGAGTGAACATCCACGACGGCCAAATCACCAATCAAGCAGTGGCCGAAACATTCAACCTGGAATGTGTGCCCGCCAATAGTCTGTTCGCCAACAATTGAGAGACGCCGATTTTTCGGCACGGAGGCCGGAATATGGCAACCATTCTGAATGCGTCATCGAGCGAGGTCTGTCGGGGGAGGCCCAAGGCGCGCAGCGTCGTCTCGACGGCGGGTCCGCTGGTGGGTGTCGTATCGTGGTGTGGTTTTCTTTTCTTTTACGGCCTGGGGCAAAGCGAACTGTATCGCACAGAAAGCCTGCGAGCGATCATTGCCGCCGAGTTTTTACGCAGTGGCAACTGGTTCGTCCCGACTCTATACGGACAACCTTTGTTGACAAAACCATTCGGAGCGTACGCGGCCATCGCCTTGTGCAGCTGGCCGGTGGGTCGGGTGACAGAATCGACCGCCCGGTTGCCGTCTGCTTTCGCCGCTTCGTGCACTGTTCTTTTATGTTTCTGGTATTTCCGTCGCCACCTCGGCCTGCTCGGCGGCGTGCTTGCAGCCGTACTGACGCCGATGTCACTGGCCTGGCTCGACAAAGCGGGCAGTGCGGAAATCGACATGTTGCACGTTTTCTGGGTAACATCGGCGTATCTCTTTTTCCTCCGCGCCATCGAGACGTTTCCTCCTACGATCTCGCCGACGAAGAAAGATTATGAGAACTGGACCTGGCCGATGCTGGCCTCGCTTTGCCTGGCCGGCGGCATTCTCACCAAATGGACGGCACCTGTCTTCGTCTATGGCAGCCTGATTCCGTTTTTGTTGATAAGAAAACAGGTCTTTTTTCTTTTTTCTAAATTTCACTTATGCGGGTTGGTTCTCTGTGTGCTTGTGGTCGCTGGTTCGTTCGCCATGACGGCCAGCTTCGTGGGGGTTGAGTTGCTGGCACAGACATTTTGGCGCGAATTGGCCCAACGGTTCGCACCGAGCCACCATCACGAGGGCTATCCCTGGCTGGAAACGGTTGTCCATCCGCTGCGGATTTGGCTGTCCGCTTTGCCGGTATCGTTCGCTGCCGGTTTTGTCCTCTCACGCAGATGCCGCCATGCACTGTTGGCAAGTTCTTCAGTCGATTCCGCCGATCGTGCGAAGATCGATGCAACGCCGAAAAAGAGATACCTGTTTCTGGCGCTTCAGTGTTGGTTGTGGCCGAATGTGATCTTCTGGTCGGTGTTTCCTGATCACGATGTACGGCAAAGTCTGCCGCTATTCGGCGCCATCAGCGGACTGGCGGTCTTCGTGTGGTGGGGCTGGCTGACGGGAAGAATTTCCTGGCCTTTTCGGCGTGTTCGACCGGCAGCGGTCCTGATTGCCTGTGCTGTCGTTTGGTTAGCGGCAAAGGTGGTTTTCGTTCATGTCGTGATGCCCGAGCGAATGAGCCGCCGGCAGCCGCTAGCCAAAGCCGCCCTGCTCAAACGACACGTACCTGTCGGCCACACCCTGCATCTGTCTGGTGTGAAGGACGAGGGGATCATGTTTTACTATGGCCGCCCGGTTCGGCGTTTCCCTTCACTAGACCAACTGGCCTCCCCAAGAATCCCGATTTACGTTATCTTGACAGCTTCAGAATGGAGGCGCTGGCCTGGACCCGGACGATGTTTGCAGAAGTTGCAGGATCAGCAGGGAGACGATTTGTTTCTCGTCTACGTGCCGCCGTCCACGGTTCCTTGACTTTGGGATTCGGACCGACGATCGATGACTACCTGCCTGCCCGATTCGGCGAAGATTCTCAGCGTCAGCGACTTGACGCAGGAAATCAAGAACTTGATGGAAGAGGCTTATCCCCACGTCTGGGTAAGCGGACAGGTATCCAATGTATCTCGTCCTGCTTCAGGGCATTGCTATTTCACGTTGAAGGATGCCCATGCCCAGCTGCGAGCGGTTTTGTGGCGGGGCAATGGTTTGCGTGTCCGCTTCCAGCCGCAGGACGGGACGGAAGTCATCGCCGGGGGGCGGCTCAGTGTCTATTCGCAACGTGGCGAATACCAGTTAATCGTCGAAGCGTTGATTCCCAAAGGTATCGGTGAATTGGAACAGCGCTTCCGCGAGCTGAAGGAAAAACTACTAAAAGAGGGTTTATTCCGCCCGGAAAACAAGAAACCCCTGCCCCGTTATCCCCGTCGAGTGGCCATCGTCACCAGCCCGACTGGCGCAGCGATCCGGGACATGCTACAAGTTTTGTCCCGGCGCTGGCCCAACCTCGAGATTTATTTGCGACCCGTTCGTGTCCAAGGGGAGGAAGCTCCCGCGGAAATCGCCGACGCGATCGACTTGTTGAACGCATGCCATCGCCAGGGGGAACTGCGTTTCGATGCCATGATCGTCGGCCGCGGCGGAGGCAGTCTCGAGGACCTCTGGGCCTTCAACGAGGAGATCGTCGCCAGGGCGATTCATGCCTCCGAGATCCCGGTCATCAGTGCGGTGGGGCACGAAATCGATTTTACCATCGCCGACCTGGTTGCCGATCGCCGAGCTGCCACCCCGACTGAAGCCGCCGAATTGCTTGTGCCGGACTGCAGGGAAGAATTGGCTTTGTTACAGCGTCGCGAACAACGGTTGCGATCGCTGATGGAACATCGCCTGGCCTTTTTGCGCCGAAAGCTCGACGACATCGCCCAGCGGCGCGTGTTTCGTTTGCCCTTGGAAATGGTGCGTGAACAGGAACGCGGACTGGATGAATTAGGCGTCCGACTTGTTCGCGCCGAACAGAGGCGCCTGAAAGAACGGCGTGAGCAGCTGCAAAGCTGGTCGGCTCGACTGGAAAGTTTGAGTCCCTTGAACATCCTGGCACGCGGATATAGCTTGACTTCCACAGAAGCCGGACAAAGACTATTACGTGACGCGAAGGAGGTTCGACCTGGTGACAGGATTCTCACCCGACTTCATCGCGGGCGGATCATCAGCAAAGTGGAAGCAACCGAATGAGTCATCGTCCCGAACAGTGTCCGTCTTTCGAAGAGGCGCTGGCAGAATTAGAAGAGATCGTCCGTGAGCTGGAAGACGGGCAGATCAGTCTGGAAGAATCGTTGCAACGTTATGAAAAAGGAGTGAATTTATTGAAGCAGTGTTACAGCAAGCTTCAAGAGGCGGAGCAGCGCATTTCCCTTTTGACCGGCATGGATGCGGAAGGTCGGCCCATCATCAAGCCGTTCACCCCTGAAACAGCATCCGAAATTCCGGCGGGAAAGCAGCCATCTTCTTCGCCCGAGGAACCACCGGAACTGTTTTGAAGGGCAAGCTGACGGCAACAACTTAACTGGATGGTACATCGCGGTTTCCTTCAGTCAGATGGATAACTAAGATGAAAGCATCCGGCCTTGTGAAGAAAGAATTCGGGGCCGGCGCTGGCCGAGACGAGTTGGGCAGACGGGATTTCTGCTCAAATAAGGCGACGACGATGGGTGGCGATTTTTCCGAGACGCTGGCAGAAAAGCGTGCGCTGGTTGACAAGCGCCTGGACGAACTACTTCGTCCCGTCGCCGGTTGCCCTTCTTCACTTCTCGAAGCGATGCGCTATAGCGTTCTGGCACCTGGGAAACGTTTACGGCCTGTTCTGGTTTTAATGGCAGCGGAAACCGCCGGCGGCGACGAAGAGACAGCCCTGCCTGCCGCCTGTGCCATCGAAATGGTGCACGTCTACTCGCTCATCCACGATGACCTGCCCGCGATGGACGACGATGATCTTCGCCGCGGTCAACCCAGCTGTCACAAGAAGTTCGGCGAAGCCCTGGCCATTCTGGCCGGTGACGCTTTGTTGACGATGGCGTTTCAGGTGCTGGCGGAGCATTACCCGGCGACGACGGCCGCCCATTGCTGCCGAGAACTGGCACGAGCGGCCGGTGCTGCTGGCATGGTCGGTGGGCAAGTCGACGACCTCGCCTGGGAAAGGAGGATGGAAGGCACATGGCCCGAAGACATGGCACGAGAACAAATACTGGATGACATTCATCTGCGCAAAACCGGCGCCCTTTTTCGGGCATGTTTGCGGCTTGGCGTTTGGGCGGCTCAGGGAGAACGCCACGACGGACCCGACCGCGACCTGCTCGGCCTGCTCGATGAGTTCGGGCGCTGTTTCGGTCTGGCATTCCAGATTCGCGATGATCTGCTGGATATCGACGGCAGCACCGGCCAGACGGGAAAACGGGTCGGCAAAGACGCCGCCCGAGGCAAGTTGACCTATCCGGTACTATGGGGACGGGACGAAAGTCGCCGACGAGCCGAGGCACTTTGTCAACAGGCGTATTCCTGCTTGCAGCCGCTCGGTGACAGCGCCAAGAACCTGTCCAGACTCGTACCGTATGTTCTGCAAAGGAATAGCTAGCTGATGACAGCGCATGATTCGAGGCTGTCGACCGGGGCAGAGAGGCATGGTGGTGCGTTTTCGATTTTGTGATTCTCGATTTGCGATCGCGGACCCGGCTGACACGTGCTTGGGAAACGACCTGTTGAACCGGTCGGACCCAGGCAGCGTGGATTCAGGGAAGAATAGGTGAGTTTCACTTCCGCCGTTGCCAATCAAGAATCAAAGATCAAGAATCATGAATCGAACGAGGATCAAAGATGAGCATGATTTTGCCCCGCATCCAATCTCCGGCAGACTTGCATTCGCTCAGCGATGAGGAACTGGTGCAATTAGCCCAGGAGATGCGCGACGAACTGATCCGTGTCTTGCGAATTCGCCCGGCGCACTTTGCCAGCAATTTGGGCGTGGTCGAGCTGTGTCTGGCCTTGCATCTGACCTTCGACTTCAGCAAGGATCGCCTGATCTGGGACACCGGCCACCAGGTGTATCCGCACAAGTTGATCACCGGCCGTTATGAACGGTTCGAGACCATCCGCACTCGCGGCGGCCTCATGGGATACCCCAATCCGAACGAAAGCCCCTACGACCTGTTCATGACGGGTCACGCCGGTTGCGCTACTTCCTGCATTCTCGGACTGAAAGTCGGCGATGAATTGCTTGGCCGGGGCGACCGTTACGCCGTCGCCGTCGTTGGTGACGGGGCCCTTCCGTCCGGCATCGTCTTCGAAGCCTTGAACAATGCTGGCGGACTGAAAAAGAACGTACTGGTCATTCTCAACGATAACAAGATGTCCATCTGCCCACGGGTTGGCGGCCTGGCCGCCTACCTGGATCGGACGCGCTTGACCAGCTTCTACCAAGGGACGAAACGGCATGTGCAAAGTGTTTTGTCGCATATCCCGATCGTCGGTGAAATGGCGAGCCAGGCCCTGACCCAGATACGTGATGGCTTGAAGGCGTCGATCACTGGTGGCATGCTCTTTGAAGAACTTGGCTTTCGTTACATCGGTCCGGTAGACGGCCACGATTTGCCCACCTTGCGCCGTTGGCTTCGCGACGTCAAAGATCAGCAAGGGCCGATCCTCTTGCATGTCCTTACGGAAAAAGGGCACGGCGTGCCTCAAGCCAGCGAAGACCCCGTGACGTTTCATACCCCGCCTGTTTTCGAAAAAGTCGGTCCGCAACGAACGATCGTCGCTTTGAAAAAAGGTGGCGGGAAAGCATACACGAATGCCGTCAGTTCGGCGATCTATGACGCCATGAAGCGCGACACGAAAGTGGCGGTGATCACGGCGGCAATGTGCCAGGGGAACAAGTTGGAAAAAGTCCGCAGCGACATGTCGGACCGGTTTTTCGATACGGGCATCTGCGAGTCGCACGCGGTTGCTTTCGCGGCTGGCCTTGCCAAAGCGGGCATGCGGCCGATTGCCGCCATCTATTCCACGTTCTTGCAACGTGCCTTCGATCAAATTTTCCAGGAAGTCGCCCTGCAGAACCTTCCGGTCACTTTTTGCCTCGACCGGGCAGGCTTGACCGGTCCGGACGGCCCGACCCACCATGGCGTTTTCGACACCGCCTACTTGCGCATGTTCCCGAATTTCACGGTCATGGCTCCCGGCGACGAGTTGGACATCGAGCCTATGTTGAACTTCGCTTTAAGGCACGACGGTCCTGTTTCGCTCCGCTATCCCAAGGCCAACTTGCAGCGAGTCCCGCGCGAGCCGGCTCCTCTGGAATGGGGGCAAGCCGAGGTTTACGAATGGGGAACCGACGCCGTGTTAATCGCGTACGGCACGCTATTCACCAATTGCGTGAAGGCGGCCGAACTGTTGCGCGATAGCGGCATCGACGTGGCCGTCATCAATGCCCGTTTCGCCAAACCAATCGACCGCACGACTCTCCTCCGCGCGGTGGAAAACTTCCCTGTGGTCGTCACCGTCGAGGAAGGCGCCCTGGCAGGCGGTTTCGGCAGCGCCCTTCTCGAAGCCGCCAATGAAGCCGGACTGGAAACGGCACACATTCTCCGCCTCGGCATCCCCGATCGCTTTATCGACCATGGCGAACGAGAGGAACTCTTGCAGGAACTCGGCCTCGATCCGCAAAGCATCGCCGAAGCCGTCCGAGCCCAACTCGAACAACGGTCGGATTGCCGCTTGCCCTTGGCCCATTAGGCTAGCGGCGCGGTGTCGGCCGTTTCCCAACGTGCTACAATAGGCGAAACGGCGGACGATCCGCTTTTCGGGCGATTTACCATGCGCATCTTCCTTTTGGGCAACGGCAATAAGGAAGGCGTCAAGGAGGAAGCCAAACGGCTCAAACCATTCCTGGAAAAATATGCCGAGATTGCCGTCTTCGACTTGTGGCAGCAACATGACCTGAACCAGGAGGCAGACCTCGCCCTGGTTCTGGGCGGCGACGGCGCTATCCTGCGCGCCGCCAGACAAATGGGCTATCAGCAAAAACCGGTGCTCGGCGTCAACCTCGGGAAACTCGGCTTCCTCGCCGATCTCAATCCCGACGAACTCGAAAGCTATTTCCCCAGCGTTGCCCGCGGCGAGTATCGAGTCGTCTACCATCTCATGTTCGAGTGCACCATCGAGAGCAAAGGCTCTGATGCCACCCACGTAACGACTCCAGCGCCGATCCTGGGACTGAACGAAGTCGCCATTCAGGCAGGCTACCCCTTTCACATGATCGATCTGGACTTGTGTGTCAACGACGAGCCGGTATCGCGAATCAGTGGCGACGGTCTCATCGTAAGTACGCCCATCGGCTCCACGGCACACAACTTGTCGGCAGGAGGGCCCATTCTCGGACAGGAACTTTCCGCATTCGTGATCACGCCGATTTGTCCTCATTCCCTCACCAACCGCCCCGTTGTCGACTCCGCTGACAAATCCTACACCATCGACGTCGTCGACGGCGGTAGTTCCAGCGCGTTGGTGATCGACGGCCAGGAGATCATCCCTCTGCAAAGCGGCGATCATATCACGGTCCGCAAAGCACCGGTTTCTTTTGCCTTGGTCAAAGTGCCTGGTCGCAGCTATTATCAAACTTTGCGAGACAAGTTACACTGGGGTACTCAGCCCAATTATCGGCGCGAACCACTGCCCAAGTCATCGCGTAATACGGACCAACCGGGTTCGATGGAATCATGATTTGTAAACGGGTGCAATATTCCGGTCGCGTACAAGGCGTCGGCTTTCGCTACACAACGCAAAGCATCGCTTCCGCGTATGCGGTTACCGGCTTCGTCCGCAACCTTCCCAACGGTGATGTCGAGTTGGTGGCTCAGGGAAGTGCGGAAGATGTCGAAGCATTCCTGGCCGCTGTAGCCCGAAAGATGGCAGGTTACATCACCGATGCCCGCATCACCGATGAAACTCCAGGCGACTACAAGGACTTTCGCATTCGCTATTAGCCATGTTGCCGCTCGGTAAATTGCTGTTTTTCGTCCTGCTTCTGGCAGCGGTGCAATTCATCGCCGCCCTTCCCTGGCTGGTTCTGGTGTTGCGCGATGTCAGCGCCGACTCGGATCGCTCGCCAGCCGGCGTCGGCGAAAGGGTGTTCAAGTGGACCAAGCGTTTGCTGCCTGTTCTTATCGCCGCCATCATTCTGGCCTTGTTTGTGTCATTGCAACTGGATCAGTCAAATGCCAACGTCAGCGGACGCGTTTATGCGGTCGTCCTGCATGTTCAGCTGGTGATCGGCGGGTTGATCCTGTTTTTCGCCGGCTTGCTCCGTCTCTGGCCCAAGGGGGGCGCTGTGGCACTGGCCGCCTTTCGCGAAGGTTGGCGGCAACCGATGTTCTGGCTGCTGGTTCTGGTGGCGACCTTTCTCCTCTTGCTGTCGCCCTACATCCCGTATTTCACGTTCGGCGAAGACTTCAAGATGCTGAAGCAACTCGGCTACGAGTTGATCATGATCACCGTCGGCATCTTCGCCGTTTTTGCCGCCGCCATTTCGATCAGTGAAGAAATCGAAGGACGAACGGCCGTTACTCTCTTGAGTAAACCCATTACCCGTCGCCAGTTGTTGCTTGGAAAATTCACCGGCATCCTGATGGCTGGCCTGTTGATGACGTCGATCCTGGCGTTTTTCTATTTCGGTTCGCTGCTGAACATGATCGCTCGCGCCCAAATGGGAGATGTGGTTCCCCAACCTCCTGATCTTAGTGCCTGGAAAGCCTATTGGTCGGCCTGGTTCGATGAAACCGCGGGTGAATTCATGACAGGAGTCGGCTACTGGGTTTGCCACGTCGTCGATTCGTTGCCTGGAGTGATCTTCGGTTTCTGCCAGGTCATGTTGCTGCTGTCGATCGCCACTGCATTGGCGACGCGGTTTACGATGATTGCCAACGTTGTCACGTGTCTGGTGATCTTCTTTCTGGGGCACTTGACGCCGATTTTGCAGCAGATATCGGAAGGAAAGTACAGGCTGGTTCGCTTTATGACCGAGCTTTTCTATTACGTTTTGCCCGGGCTGGAATTGTTCAATCTTGGGCCTGCGATTTCCAAGGAAGCGCCGCCGAAGCTATTCGCCGACGGTTCGCTGACGGCGTTCAGCGGTTACATTGGGCTGGTGGTGCTGTATTCGGTGATCTACACGGCAGCGGCCCTGTTCTTCGGCCTGATCCTGTTCGAGGATCGAGACCTGGCGTAGGTATACGGCGGAGACGTACAAAGGTCGATTCCCCCTCGGACGGGTTTCAGGTATATTCATGCCAACGCCTCCCACAATTACAGGTAGAACCGATGAGTGATGAACATAAACCGGATGACACCAGCGCCACGGGCGCGCGCAACTTTATCGAAGAAATCATCGACGAAGACCTGAAGACGGGTCGGTTCAGCCATCCGATCGTGACTCGGTTTCCTCCCGAGCCGAACGGTTATTTGCACATTGGCCACGCCAAGTCGATCTGCTTGAATTTCGGCATTGCCCAAAAATATGGCGGCCGCTGCCATCTCCGCTTCGATGACACCAACCCGACCAAGGAAGGGATCGAATTCGTCGAAGCGATCAAGAATGACGTTCGCTGGCTCGGCTTCGACTGGGGCGAGCACGAATACTACGCTTCCGATTATTTCGAGCAACTATATGAATGGGCTATTCAGCTGATCAAGGCCGGCAAAGCCTATGTCTGCGACCTCAGCTATGAGCAAATGCGCGAGTATCGGGGCACCCCCACGACGCCGGGCAAGAACAGTCCCTACCGCGAGCGCAGCGTCGAAGAAAACCTCGATCTGTTTCGCCGCATGCGCGCCGGGGAATTCCCTGACGGCAGCCGAACTCTCCGCGCCAAGATCGACATGGCCCACCCCAATTTCAATATGCGTGATCCGGTCATGTATCGGATTCTCCACGCGAAACACCATCGCACGGGCGATGCCTGGTGCATCTACCCGACCTATGACTTCGCCCACGGCCAGTCCGATTCCATCGAGAAGATCACGCATTCCATCTGCACTCTGGAGTTCGAAAACCACCGTCCACTTTACGACTGGTTCCTCGACGCCCTGGGTATTCACCATCCGAGGCAAATCGAATTCGCCCGCCTCAATTTGAATTACACGGTGATGAGCAAACGCCGGTTGACCGAACTGGTCGAAGGGAACTATGTCGACGGCTGGGACGATCCGCGCTTGCCGACGATCGCTGGCTTGCGCCGTCGAGGGTATCCGCCGGAAGCGATCCGTCATTTTTGCGAACGTATCGGTGTCGCCAAATTTGATGGCGTCATCGAAATGGCCTTGTTGGAATTCTGCGTTCGCGAGTTCTTGAACAAGCACGCGCCTCGTGTGATGGGAATTCTGCGGCCATTGCGGCTGGTGATCGACAATTATCCCGAAGGCCAGGTAGAAGAACTGGAAGCGATCAATAACCCCGAAGACGAGTCGATGGGCACCCGTTTGCTTCCTTTTTCGCGGGTGCTGTACATCGAACAAACCGATTTCCAAATCGACCCTCCACCGAAGTATTTTCGACTGGCCCCTGGACGCGAAGTTCGGCTTCGCTATGGCTACTACGTCACCTGCACCGATTTCGTTCGCGACGAACGAACGGGCGAAGTGACCGAAATCCACTGTCGCTACGACCCGGCGACGCGAGGCGGCATGTCACCCGATGGGCGAAAAGTCAAGGGGACCATCCATTGGGTGTCGGCCAATCATGCCTTGCCGGCTGAAGTCCGCCTCTACGATTACTTGTTCAGCAAAGCCGATCCCGACGACGTCGAAGAAGGCAAGGATTACAAGTCGAATCTGAATCCGAATTCGCTTGTTCGGCTGACGAACTGCTTCGTCGAACCGAGTCTGGCGGGAACGCCACCCGGCAGCCGATTTCAATTCGAACGCCTCGGCTACTTCTGCACCGATCCCGATTCAACTCCCGAACGCCTAGTTTTCAACCGGACCGTGTCGCTAGTCGATACCTGGGCGAAAATCGAGAAAAAACTTCAGGCCGGCCAAAGATAAGCCAGGCGTGCTATTTTTGGTTTGGGATGATCCGCAGCGCGCGCCGGTTCCGGCGTTGTCGTCTACCTGTACGGAGAAAGAACCAATGAACATCACGGCTGCCGAAAGCGAAGACACACTGGTGGAGCAGGCGAAAAAAGGCAACCGCGCTGCCTTCGAGGAACTGGTCCGGCGGATATCGCGTCTCATCTTTGCACGCCTGTATCTGGAGACTGGCGATGTCCATCGGGCAGAAGACCTGCTTCAAGAAACGTTGCTATCGGCGTTTCGCGCGTTGCCGAAGCTGGCCGACGCCAGCCGATTCCGCCCGTGGCTGTTGGCAATCGCCCAAAACGTTGCTGCCGATGCGGCCCGCTTCGAGTCGAGAAAAAAACGCGATTCAAGCCGATTGTCTTCGGCGGAAGAATTGGGGCGAATTCCCAGCAAGGAGCCGCCACCACAGCAAGAACTCGAACAGCAGGAATTGCGGGCCAAGGTGCTGGCGGTCCTGCGCGGTTTGCCCGACGAATACCGTTTGCCGTTAACACTGCGTTACATCAGCGGCGCCGACTACGATACGATCTGCGAACAATTGCGTTTGAGCAACGGCTCGCTGCGCGGCCTGCTGCATCGCGGCATGAACAGGCTGCGAACGGAACTTGAAAGGCTGAACGTTTTTTCGGCCGCCGATTGAAGCCAAATCGAATCCACAAGCGCGAACAGCGATACATCTTTGCAACGGAGACGCGATCATGTCGGACCATTACTGGGCACAAGAGAACCTGACCAGCTATGTGGCAGGCGGTTTGACGCCGGAAGAGCGCGAACTTTTCGACAACCACCTCTTCGAATGTCTGGATTGCCAAGAGGCGGTGAAGCGAACGCGCGATCTGGATGACCGGTTGATGAGCCTGTTCGCCTCGGAAAAACCGATTCCCGGCTTGGAAGACCGCATGATCCAAGCGCTCCGTTCCTCATCGGCTCAAGCGACTGTGCGTCTGCCGTTTCTTGGGCGACTGATGCTTAGTGTCGCAGCTCTGGTTCTGTTTACGGTTCTGGGTGCACTTCTGAGTTCACCCGGCTCGGTACAGCGAAATGCGACAGCCGACCGCGCTCTCATGGCTTTCGGAAGCGTTGAAAGGGATGACGCGGCGCTCGACGCCAAAGAATACATGGTCGAGCCATTGGAAGAGATCACTGTGCCCGGACCGACAAACGCACTAGAGAATCGGGGTTCCAACGACGTCGCATCACCCTTTTTGCCTCCAGGCCTGTCTTCTCCGGAAAAGGAAGCAAGCCATCAATACTTCAAGCCAGAACAACTTTTTTTTGCCCAGATGCCGAAAGACCAGCCGCCTCCAAGCCCGGAGGCAAGTTCAAAGAACGGCGCAAAACCCGGCGCACCCAAACCGCAAACCGAACCGGCCCAAAAAGAAACGAATCGTCCGGATTCGTCAGGCCGTAAAATCATTTACACCGGAGAAATGGAATTCGAGGTGGACCAGTTCGAATCGGCCGTCGAACGCGTGACCAAAATCGTTGCCGAGGAAAAGGGATTCATTGCCACCGTGAACAGTGAAAAACTGCCCAACGGCAAAGTCCGAGGAACCGTGGTCGTCCGCGTGCCGCCGGACCGGCTGCATACCTTGGTCTTGAAACTGCGCGGCTTGGGGGATCTGAAAAGGCAGCACTTGACCAGCCGCGACGTAACCAAACTGTACACGGACCTCGAGGGAAGGCTTCGTGCCGCCCGCACGATGGAAAAGCGCCTCTTAAAGATCATTGAAGAAGGAAAAGGTACCATCAAAGACCTTCTGGAGGTGGAAAAGCAGCTCGGCGAATTCCGAGAAAGGATCGAATCTCTCGAAGGCGAAATTCGCTACTACTCGAACCTGATCGCCTTGAGCACTCTGACACTCACCATTTACGAACGGCAGTTGGAAGCGGCAGCAGCCGTCACCGTTACCGAGAATGTGCAAGTGGGAATTGAAACGGACGACGTGGAAAAAGCCTACCGGGAGGTGCTCGCGTCCGTCGAAGAAGCCAAGGGGCGGATCACCAAGTCCGAATTCAAGAAGCACGCGGGTGGCCAGAACACAGCCGTGATCCACTTCGAAGTCTCGCCGGAATCGGCCGGATCGCTTCGTGACCGCATGAAACAAATGGGCCGCATCTCCCGACTCGACATGGACCGGGCCTCGCTGGCGGCCTCGGCAACACCGCTGGCCAACGCTCCAGTGAAACGTAAAAACACGCGCTTCTTCGTCTCGATCTATAACCTGGCGAACGTCGCTCCAAGGCAAGAGGTTATCGTCGAACTGGCCGCGGAAAACCCGCTGGCAGTCTTCGAAGAAATCCTGAAACTCGCCCGGAAGGCCGGCGGGCAGGTCGTCCCCGGAGGACGCGACGAGCGTACTGCGCAGTCCCTCCGCATCAACGTCGCTGCGGAGAGCGCTGATGGCTTCGAATTGCAACTCGAGAAACTGGGCGAACTCCTCACCAAAAGAAGGGTCTATCATCCGGACACCGACCAATATACCGACACAAAACGAGGTTTTGCCATTCGCCTATTCGATTTCAGCCAGCTCCAGCCGGGAGAAAACCTGGGCCTCAAACTCGCGGTCGAAGACGTTGCCGCCGGCTTCGGAAAATTGAAAGACGCAGCCAAAGGCGTCAATGGCCGAGTCATTTCCTCGCAGTTTTCCGATCGAGACCAGAGCAATATTACTGCCAAAATCACCATCGACATCGACCGCGACAAACGGGATGCCTTCCGCGACGCACTGAATCGCATCGGTGGAATCGTCTCACAGGAAGCCATCGCCCAGGCCAAGACCCAACAGCAAACGTATAAGGTTGAAACGAAAGTTCGCTACGTGATCGATGTCATCGCACAATCGTCGCTGCCTGCCCGACAAACCCATCAGATAACCATCGAAGTGCCGAATGTGGTTGAGACGGCCAAGCGACTGAGCGATCTGGTCAAAGCCGAGTCGGGCCAAATCATCAAATCCGAGATCCACCAGAGACCAGACGGTGAAACCGATGCCTCCCTGGTCTTCGATGTGTCCCAAGCCGATGCGGCCAGCCTGGTCCAACAATTCAAAGACACCGGCAAAATTCGGTCCGAAACCATCAATACGAATCCAAAGGTGCCGGACAACCAATTGGCGCGAGCACGCATTCATCTAACCTTGTCCAATCGGCCTCTCGTGCCCAGCGATAAGGGATTGACCGACCAGATGCACGAAAGCCTGAGCAAGAGTTACTTCTGGCTGTGGTGGAGCATTCGCATGATCATCGTCGGGCTGGCTGCGTCTTTGCCCTGGCTGGTGATCGCCTTCATTCTCTACCGCATATTCCGGCGCCGATCCGAGCCTTCAACAGCTTCCTGATTCCATCTCGGCTGAATTTTCCCGTGCCCAAAGTTGGCTTCGGCCTGCTTTGGGCACATCTCTTTTCGAGCCGCGCTCCGCATGTGCTTTCCTACCAAAGACTTGCAGGCAAAATGGGAGCCAGCCCGGCTTTTTCGTGGAGTTTGGCTTGAAACGTGTGTATACTATTGGACAGATAAACACACTGTCCTTCAGTTCAAGGAGCACGCCCATGAGTCAGCAAAACGAGTCGGGTCGGAACGAAAATGGCCAGTTCGCCAAAGGCAACCGCTTCGGCAAAGGCAATCCTTTCGCCAGGCAAGTGGCCCAGCTGCGCAAAGCACTGGTCGATGCGTTTTCTGAAGAGGATATTGCCGAGATTGCCCAAAAGTTAAAGCAAATGTGCCTGGAAGGAAACCTGGCAGCGATCAAGATCGTCTTTTCCTATCTGTTGGGCAAGCCGGATGCGCCGGTCGATCCGGACACGTTGGACTTGCAGGAATGGCAAATCCGCGAGCAGGAGCCGACGATGGCGGAGTTGCACGCCTTGTCGCAAAGCTATTTGCCGGCTGGGTTTGCGAACATCATTGCTCATGGCCGGGCAATGGTGAACATGAAGCAGATCATGTCCAACGTGGACGAGATCAACCAGGAAAAAGAACGCCAACGTGCCAAGCGCGAAGCTCGACGAAAGAAAGAAGAAGAGCGTCGCAGCGAGCGTCGTGGCGTGAGCGCGACGAGCAACGAGCGTCAAAGCGTCAGCGCGACGAGCGCGAGCGAACCGTCACCAAACGGTGATTTCAGCGAGCGTCGCAGCGTGAGCGCGACGAGCGCGAGCGAACCGTCACCAAACGGTGATTTCGGTGAGCGTCGCAGCGTCAGCGCGACGTGTAACGAGCGTCGCAGCGTCAGCGCGACGTGCGAACCGTCAACCAACGGTGAATTTTGCGATCGCTGGCGAGATAAACCAGATGCGTAAAGTCTCTACTTAGACCTATAGCGGACTGTCGAGGTCGGAAAATCGGTCTCGCAGGACGCTCTGGCGGAATTTTTTGAAAAAGCGAGAGCTTTTCTGCGGAGACGGTGCGCGCTACACGTCGCGAAACACGTCGCGCTGACGCTGCGCTACACGTCGCGCTGACGCTGCGCTGCACGCTGGTGGTCGAGAAAAAAAACCACCACTACCGTTGATCGGTGCTGTTGCGCTGGTAGGATGGCGATGGTCCAACCTCGCCATCGTCCAGGAGAACCCCATTGAACTCAACCACGTTTGTGCTTTGTGCGTCTATTGCACTCGCCAGCCAGACGCTGGCGGACGAGCTCTGGCCCCAGTTTCTTGGTCCCAATCGTGACGGCCAGTCGAAGGAGACCGGCTTGCATCTCGACTGGCGCCAGCAGAAGCCCAGGATCATCTGGAGATTTCCTCTCGGCGGGGGGGTACTCGTCGCAGTCGTTTCATGGCGAGCTGCTCTTCACGCAAGCCGTCCGTCAGAATCGGGATGTCGTCGTGTGCCTGAATGCGGAGACCGGCAAACTGATCTGGTGGCGGGACGTGGCGCCGGTTTTCATCGATCGCCAAAGGCAAGGCGCTGGCCCGCGAGCCACGCCGACTTATCACGATGGCCGAATCTATTGTTTGTTTCCGCGGGGCGAACTGGTTTGCTTTTCCGCCAACGACGGAAAAAAGCTCTGGCAGACGAATATTCTCGCCGCCACCGATGCCGGCAATCACGCCGGATTGCGCTATTACTGGGGCATGTCGGCATCTCCGCTGATCGAGAAAGACCTCGTGATCGTCCAACCCGGTGGTGCCAGCAACAATGCCGTGGCAGCCTTTCACAAAGACACGGGGAAACTCGTTTGGAAAGCCGGTTCGGGAACGCCGGGTTACGGCTCGCCCATCGCTATCGACGCCGATGGCACACGACAAGTGATCTGTTCCAATGGCCGATCCATTCTGTCCGTCGATCCGACAAATGGCAAAGTCCTTTGGGAATACCGATTCGGCTCCCAATACAACTGCAATTGCGCTACGCCTCTTTGGGTGGACAACAAACTATTTCTTTCCTCCGCTTATGGAGTAGGGAGCACGGCTCTGGCAGTTGGCAGGGGTGGTGTTCGGGAGATCTGGAAGAATCGGAATCTGATGAACCAGTTCGCTACCAGCATGATCATCGACGGCCATGTGTACGGTTCGCATGGCGACTTCAGTGGTCTGTCATTGCGGGTGCGTGGAACTGGCCACGGGCAAACTCAAGTGGGTGGAAAGACGCCCAGGCAAATGCTCTCTGATCGCGGCAGAAAAGCATTTGCTGTGCCTCACGGAACGAGGTTCTTTGCTGTGCATCGAAGCCGATCCCGACAAATATGTTGAAAAAGGGGGTGATGGCCAATTTGCTCGGGCGAAAATGCTGGGCCGTACCGGCACTTTATAAGAAGCGTTTGTACGTCCGCGATGAGCAGCAATTGCTTTGTCTGGACCTGAGCAAGCCGTAGCGACGTTCGTGCAGCCCAGGTTTTTCGGGGAAATGACAATGCGACAGACGTGGTCTTTTTATTCCGCTGGCGAAATACTCTTTGGCCGGGGGGCGGCTGACAAACTTGGCGAAGTGGCCCGCCGAATCCAGGTCAAGCGCGTCTTGATCGTTACCGACCCGCACCTTGTACGAGCCGGGCTGCTGGATCGTGTCAGCAAACCGCTGGCGGATGCCCAGGTGACCATCGAAAACTTTACGGAGGGAGAAGCCGAGCCATCGATCCGGGGCAGCGGAAAAGTGTATCGCGCTGGCTGGCCGATTCAAACCCGACGCACTTTTGGGTCCTGGGTGGCGGCAGCAACATGGACCTGGCGAAAATCTCGGCCACCGTGCTGTCGCATGGCGGCCATCCGCGGGACTATGTCGGCGATGATCGCATCCCCGGACCTGTCATGCCGATATTGTGCGTACCGACCACGGCAGGGACCGGTTCGGAAGTGTCAGCCGCTGCCGTTTTGACCGACACGGAGAACCAGATCAAAGTTGGCATTCTGAGCAACTATCTGCGACCGAGGGCGGCGGTCGTGGACCCCTTGTTGACCATCACCTGCCCGCCCAAGGTGACCGCCGACAGCGGCATCGACGCCTTGACCCATGCGATCGAAGCCTACACAGCTATTGACAACGCTCAGTTTCCTTTGCCCGCTGGGGAACGAACCATCTATCAAGGGAAGCATCCACTGGGCGATCTCATGGCAGAAAAGGCGATCGCCCTGATCGGCAGGCATCTTCGGCGAGCGGTCGCCGACGGTAACGACCTCGATGCCCGTGAAGGCATGTCCCTGGGCGCCACGCTGGCCGGGCTGGCTTTTTCGAATGTCGGCGTCGCTGCAGTGCATGCTTTGGAGTATCCGGTTGGTGGTGCCACTCATTGTTCTCACGGCGCCGGTAATGGCTTGCTTCTCCCCTATGTAATGCGGTTCAATCTCCCCGTGCGGGAGAGAGAATTTGCCAGGATTGCCGAACTTCTGGGAGAAGATGTGCGTGATTTGGATGAGCGTGCGGCGGCTGAACGCGCGGTGGTGGCGGTGGAGAGATTGCGCTCCGACATCGGCATCCCGGCGCGGGCTGCGCGAACTGGGAGTGCAAGGAAAACCAGTTGCGCGGCCTGGCCGAGAAGGCTTTCAGCATCAAACGCATCCTTCGAGCCAATCCGCGTCCTGTCACTGTGGAGGATTTGGAGAGCATCCTTCAAGCTGCCTATTGACGTTTTGCCGATCTTGTGCGAGCGATATGATATGCAATGGAAAAGCCTTAAGTATACGGTAAAAAAGTAGCGGGCGTTTGGGCCATTTCATGAAGCAGAACTTTGTGGACGGTTTCAGAGGGAGCCGTTTTTATGGCGTTTGATTTTGAAGGCGGGATCGAGCCTTCCCAGCATTTGGCTGCTCATAAACCACTGAAGTCGCCTGGGCGTTATGCCTTTGGTCTGCCTGCGGGAAGCGTTCGTGCACTTCTGGCGTTTTTGATCTTGGGGTTGGTCTGGGCATTGATGATCATGCAAAGGCCGGTGCCGCTGTACCTGCAGTACGTCATGTTCATCATTCTGGGCCATTATTTTGCCGCCCATAGCAAGAGCATCAAGGCTCTGGACGAGCGCGAGCCGGTCTCCTCTCTACATGCCTCGCGGTGTCGTCCGTATCTTGCTGTTCTTCGGGGTTTCTAGCCGTCTTCGGCGCGGTCTACTACCAGCACCGCGACAACGTTGGCGCCTTGATCGACGGCATCCGCAATGATCCGGATATGCGTGAGCAATACATGCCATTGATCTTGATCGTCGGCTTTTTTCTCGGTCTGTTCGCTCAGAAGGTCGGCAACCTGTTGGGTAAAGACGGACCGCCGTGGTGGTTCCAGGACATCCAGGCGTCCGTGGCTTTGTTGGCGGCGTTAGTCATGGTGGGGTTGATTCTCGTAAAACTGGTGATCAATCCATCGCGTATGGCCAACGACGAAGACATCTACGAACTGCCGGCCCTGGAACAATTCCTGGCAGCATTTGCCGGGTATTATTTCGGCGCCCGGTCGTGAGGGCAACGCCAGTGAATACAGGCGAGTCGATCCACTTCCGTTGCTGGTATTGCGGCAAACGCTACATGGTAAAGCGAGAACGATCGGGCGAGCATCGCCGGTGCTCGTGCGGTCGAAGGGTGCGTGTGCCCAAATATTCCTGGGGAAATTGCCGAGCTAAATCTCTCGTGGACTGGTTGGTTGAAGCTATCGTATATGCCGGTGGCGGCGCCCTTCTGGGGTTCTGTCTCGCTTGTCTGATGCTGGCGACTTTCCCGTTTGTCATCGCACCGCGTTCGAGACTCTTGTTCGTCACGTTACCAATGGTCGGCTTTCTTGTCGGGCTTTTCGGAGGGGAACAGGGCATCGGCTGGCTTGGCCGATCGCTGCGCCGACATGAAGAAAAGCTTCGTCATTGACGGTTTTTTTCGCCAGCCGACTACAGAATCATTCTTGTTCGTCGCGCTGGTAAATGGGCAGGTAGCGGTATTCGACCGAAAGGGCAAGAATGGTCATTGCCGTACAATAAGCGGGCCCGAATCGCGAATCGCTGCCGCCGCCTTCCCATCGGCCATCCTCTTTCTGGTTCGGAAGGATCGCTTTGTGAAGCAGGGGGCGGTAGAAACTCCAATAGTTGCCGCCGAGCTGAAAGGTCGCCTGCGAACAATAATAGTTGGAATAGTAGAAATACGAATGTCCCCAGCGGGGGTAATTTTCCTTTCGCAGAAGGAACGATCCCGCCTTGAGCACTTCGGGTGAATGGTGCTCTTGTTTGCCGCAAATCTCCAACGCCAGGATCGAGGTTCCGGTACACGGAACGGTTCGGCTGCCGCCAGGATTATAGCGAAAAGCACCAGTCGAGGTGTCCCGACAACGTTTCACGTAGTCGACGGCATCGGCAATGGCAGCTGCGGGTACGTCCGCTCCGACATTCTTGGCGGCGCGCAGGGCGAGCATCTGCCAACCCGTCACACTGATGTCGCTGTCGGTCGCATTCCAGCGATAACGCCAGCCTCCCTTGTGGTGTCCCGATTTGCGTTGCGCTCGAAGGATCAGTTGCACTGCCTTTTCCAGTTTGCTGCGTACTTCATCGGCCAGTGGTCCCTGGGTCATTCCCACCACTTCGGCGAGCATCAAGGTGGCGATGCCATGGTGGTACATTTCGTAACTGCCATTGGTCGCAATGACGCCGTTTGGCTGTTGGATCTTCAACACCCAACGGATGCCTCTATCGAGCGTCTCGGCAAACGGGCCTTCGCCGGGGACATAGCCTGCGGACAGAATCGCCATGACACTCAATGAAGTAATGGCTGCATCGCGATTCCAGGAGCCGTCCGCTTGCTGACTACGTTTGAGATACTGCAGGCCGCGTTCGATAGCGCGGTCGAGGTCGGTTTTGTCGCTGCTGTCTTGTGCTTGGATCGCTCCCGGCAACACCCATATCCAAGCGACCCAGCCAACCCATAGCACAAAGACCGAGGTAGACCCTTTGAAAGTTCGAATCATTTCTTTTGGTCTGCAATTTGTTCGAAGTACAGTTTGATAATGCGGGCGTAGTCGTCGCCGTAACGAGCTTTCATATCCTGGATGATTTTGGTGCGTAGCTTGCCGGGAAGTTCTCCCCATGACTTACCGGCGTATTTTTTCATATCTTTGGGGAAAAGAGCCGGATCGATGGGAGCCTGGCCGCTGGCACCAAACTGGCCGGTATCGGAATCGCCGTTTGGAGGTGTTTGGCTCATCTGTTGCGCGAAGTTTTTGGCGGCTTGGGCCAGAGCCTGCGCCGCCTGCTGCATGGCCGACTGAGCCGAAGCGGGTTGTCCTTTGGCAAGCTGTCCTTGGGCTTGCGCCATCTGGTTCTGTGCTTGCTGCAGGTTTTGTCCTGTTTGGCTAGCCTGCCCACTTGGATTGGATTGGGAGGCCGTCGGCTGCTGGCTGGCAGCCTGGTGATTGGCGGCGTTTTGCATATTGGCAGCGTTGGCAGCCAACTGGGATGCTTGCGCGAGTGCTTGGGCAGCCTGTTGTCCGGCTCGTTGAGAGGCCTCTTGGTTACCTTGCTGCGCGTAGGTCTGGCTTCGCCGCATGGCATCTTGGGCCTGCTGCGCCTGAGAAGCAGCCCGTTGCGCCGACTGGCGAGCATTGTTGGCACCCAGGTCACGACCCAACTGCTGCAAAGCTTGCATGAGCCGATTTGCCTGTTGAGCCAGTTGCTCTTGTTGTTGTGCTTGTACCATGCGTTGGAAAGCTGGAGCTTGTTGTAAAGCCGCCATCTGCTTGTTCAACGCGGCTTGCTGCTGTGCCAATTGCCTGGCCTGCCGGGCGAGCGAATGGTTCGGCGGTGCGTTGGCACCAGATTGCCCCTGCGCCTTGGATTGTGCTTGAGGTCCCGAAGCCCTTTTGGCCCTGGCCTTTTCCCATTGGCTTGCGGCTGCCCATCAGGCTTGCTTTGTCCGTCAGGTTGGGAAGCACTCTGTCCTTGGCCTTTTGCCTGAGCCTGCGGCTGTTGGGGAGACTGTCCCTTGTCCCTTCGCCTGACCTGGCTGGCTTGATTGGTCCTTGTTTTGGGAGGGCACTTGATTCTGCGCGAGTTGTTTGGCCAGTTGTCCCAGGGCGTTTTCGGCTTGCTGTCCGGCTTTGGTTGCCTGGGAAAAATGATTAGCCTGCGCTTGTTTGGCTGCCTCGCCAGCTGCTTGAGCGGCCTTTTGTGCCTGGGGCTGAGGGGGTGGCTTGCTTGCCGTTTTGCTGAGCCACTTGTTGGGCCAACTTTTGCGCGGCTTTGGCGATCTGTTGCTGCTGGCGAGCCAATTCTGCAGCGGTGTTTTGTGCAACTTGCGTCGCAATCGGCTTCGCAAGTTGCTGTATGGCCTTTTGCACTTCCTGTTGCAATTGCCTTTGTTGCTGAGCGAGTTGCCTGGCCTTCGCCGCTTGCTGCGGGGTCGGCAGTCCTTTAGGCTTGCCTGACGACTGCTGAGCGGTCGGCTGTTGCCCGTGTTGCGGCAGTTTTTTCGCGAGGTCTTGCAATGCTTGAGCTGCCTGGTTCTGCAATTTTCGTGCTTCGCCGGGCTGATTTTGCTCAAGCGATTGTTGCGCTTTGTTCATCAATGCGCGTGCTTGCTGCAAAGCCCGATGCCCCTTCGGTGCATCGAGTTGCGACGCCTGCCTGTTGAGTTGCTGTTGTTGGGCGGCGACTTTGGCGAGTGCTTTTTTCTGCGCCTGGGGACGTCGTTCCTCGGCTGCTTTGGCAGTAGCTTCGGCAAGCTTGCGTTGTTGCTCTGCAAGTTGCTGGGCCGCTTTCTGGGGGGAGTCAGACGGTTTGGCAGAGGTTCGGACGGTTGGCTCGGATTGCGGGCGGTTCGCTGTTTGCCGGGCGAGTTCCTTTGCAAGCTGGGAGGCAGCCTCGGCTGCTTCGACCAATGCTTTTCGTGCCTGAGATGGATTGGAGGCTTTTTCCAAAGCTGCCTTCGCTGCTTGCATTCGGGCGTTCGTTTGGGCTTTTTGTTTTTCAGCACCCTGAGTATCGAGTTGAGCCAGGCGGCGAGCCAATTCCGCCTGTTTGTCCGCAAGCTGTTGTTTGGCTTGGGGGTCTTTCTGTGGATCGGCCTTATTGGCGGCTTGAGCCAGCTTTTGCTGTTGGCGGGCGATCTCCGCGGCTTGTGCTGCCGGATCGTCCCGGCCGGCAAGCTTGTCTGCCAACTTGCGTAAAGCATCGGCGGCCTGCCTTTGTGCCTTGGCCAATTCGTCAGCGTTTGCCGCCGTCTGTGCTTGGTGCAGGGCTTGCAGGGCTTTTTCTTTCTCTGCTTGAGCCTCTTCGCCGGCACGGATCATCTCCGCTTCCTGGGCGGTGCGGTTCTGTTCGAGGCGCTGTTGCTGGGTCGGCCTGGCATGGGGCACTTTGCGGGCCAGTCGCTCCTGTTGAGCAGCCAGTTCAGCCTGCTTTTGGGCAAGCCTTTCCGCTCGTTGCGCTTCGCTTTCTTGGCCTGCTAGTTGCCGGGCCAATTGTTTGAGAGCTTCGGCGGCCTTGTCCATCTGCTGCAAAGCTTCCGGATGCGTGGGGTTGACCGCCGCCTCCGCTGCCTTGCGTGTTTGTTGTTGAGCTTCCGCTAATCGCTGGGGTGCCTGCGGCGCCGCCAAGCGGCGTGCTTGTTCCGCAATCTGTTGCTGGCGGTTTTGTAGAGCCTGCTTTTCTTGTGGCGTGGTGTTCGGATTGGTCGCCGCACGCTGGGCGTCGCGTTTGAGTTGTTCTTGTTGTTCGGCAAGCTCGGCAGCTCTTTCATCCTCAGTCTTGCCGCCAGCCAGTTTCGTCCGCAAGTCTTGCAGTCGCCGTTGGGCTTCCGCCTGGGAAGCGCGAATATCCTGTGCCTTAGCGTCCATCAAATCAGCGAGGGCCTGTTGGACGGCGTTTTCCGCCTGTTGTCGCCGGCCTTCCTCGTTCGGCGTATCGAGGCTAGCCAACTTGTCGGCGATTTCTGCTTGCCGCCGCGCCGCATCCGCCAGACGTTCCGCGAGTTGGCTTCGGCTCATCTTGCTCTTGTCTTTTTCAAACTGTGCCAGCGCTTTTTCGGCATCCTGCTTGACTCGCACTTGCTCTTGTTGCAAGCGACGCAAAGCTGCCTCCGCTGCGGCACGGCGATCGCGGAGCGACGGCAGGTTTCGGGCGACTTCCTCAAGCGCCCGTTGAACACGATCCATTCGGCGTTGCGCTACGGCGGAGTCCCGTTCTTGCAGTGCTTTGGCCGCTTCCTCCGCCTCATGCACCGCCTGTTGTTGGGCTTTGCGGGCACGCTCGTTTTCGGCTGGAACGGACAATTGGGCGGCCGCCCGCTCCAGTGCTCGTTGTTCCTCGATCAGCGGCTTGAGCCGACTGGTTAATGGCTCTTGAGCGTTTTTCCTGCTGACTTCTTCGGCGGTTTTGTTGCGCAAGGCTTCCTGCAATTGAGCCAACTGCCTGGCGGCCTCGCGCGGATCCTCCGACAGTTGGATGGCACGGTCCAATTCCCTGCCCAATCGCTCCAAATCGCGTGCCGACTGGTCTTGCAATGCCAGTGCCTTTCGCGGATCACCTTCGTCCAATAATTGTGCCGCCTGCTGGCTAGCTTGCGGATCGAGAGGTTTGGCTTTGGCCGCCTGAGCCGGCAATTCCGTTTCTTTAGCCAACAAGGCTGCCTGGTTCGCCAACTCCCGCTGCTTGCGGGCTAGCTCCTCCAACATCTGACGCCGACGCAACATGTCTGTTTGACTGGCCTGGTGCGTCAGTTGTTCCTGAGCTTCCGATAACTTCTTGGCCTGGTCCGCGAGTTGCTTCAGTTGTTCGGCGCGAGCTGCATCGAGAGCCAGTTGGAACGGCTGCGCCCGCGTCTGTTGTTGTAATTCCTGGGCCAATTTCTGTTGAGCAGCTTTTAGCTCTTCGAGCGCTTTTCTGGCATCCGGATCGCGAATCAGATCACGCTGTGCTTGTTCCGCCGCCAGACGTGCCAGTTCTTCCTGTCGTTTCGCCAGGGATTTCAACGCCAGTTGCTCGCGACGGACATCGGCCAACTCTTGATTCTGCTTCTTGATCTGCTCCAGACGTTGCATCGCCTGCTCGAGTTGTTTGTCACTCGACTGCAAATGCGCATTGCGAGGCTGGGCCTGCGTCGCCTTGCCTGCCTCTTGCAAATGTCGATCGCTGGTCCGCAGCTGCTCGTCTGCTATTCGCCGAACCTGCTCGGCAAGCGGCAGAAAGGCAGCTTCGTTTTCCATGCGCCGAGCCAATTCATGCAAATCCAGCTCCGTCCCCCGGTTCTGTCGCCGAATCTGCTGTAACTTCTCTTGCTGCTTCGGCGTCAATGCCGGCTGTTCTTCGCTTTCCTTCTGAAAAGACTTCAACTGTGCCCGTTCGGCACGCAGATTGTTGAGAATGGCATCGATCCGCTGGTTGATCTCATCCCGACGGGCGAGGATGTTTTGTTCTTCAAGCGGTTTAGACGATTGGGTTATCCGGAGCGAAAACCAGCGGGCTTCACCTGGTCTGCGCTCAGGAGGAAAATAGATCACATGGGGCTGCAGTGATGCAGCCGGCACCAACCGATTATCGGCACCGACGAAGCGGTAGTATAGAACCTGACCGTCGCGGACTTTGCCCGACAAGTGGAAGGTATGCTGCCCCCGGGCGTCGCGAAGCCCACGTCCCTGCAATGCTATCGCCTCGCGATGAATCTGTCCCTGATCAACGCGGTATTCAATTGCAGCAAAATCAACGCCGACATCATCGGCCAATGCGACTTCAAACTTCAACGAATCGAGAGGGTGGGCCGTCTTAATGTCTTCGCCGCCGAATTTCCGGTTGGTGAATACTGGTGGCGAATCTATTTGCACAACGAATTCGCGCTCGGCTGTTTCCGTCCGGATGTCATGTTCCGCTACCAGAATGAGCCGATAAATGCCGTGTTCCTTGGCTTGAAAGTGAACCAACCCCTCCGTTCGGTCGGACGATAATTCGACAGGTATCAGCCGAGGCAACGGTGCTTGGCCTTGATCTTTTTTGGTCTGCCGTTTGGGAAGCCACTCAAGGAAGGCACGAACTGCCGGTCGATTGAACTGCAATCGCCATTGCACATCGCTGTACTGTAGCGATGCGAGATTGACCAGACTGCTATGAGTTTCTTCGGGAAAAGTTTTTCGAGCATATTCGGGAGGAACGATGGTGATGTTTGTACCGTCGGCGAGTTCAACGGGTTCGATGGCGGTTACCGAATAGGAATCACTCGCGCCGTTGGCTGTTTCGATGAAATAGCGGAAGTTACCCGGCACGGCTTCCAGCTCGACAGCAAAGCGATTGTCGCTGGTAAAAGGCATGCGAATTTTTTCAACCTGGCCATGCGACTCGATGACCAAATGGCACTCCCTTGGCAAGCCGACTCCTTGTCGAGTTGGCGAGACGACTGCCGATATCGTCATGGGACGGCCGCGAGCGACAATGGCATCACCTGGTGTGACCGCAATTCGATATAGAGTGACAGCCGGATCGGCCTGCAATGGACAAATGAACCGTTCGACAAGCTGTGCCGTCTTATGAGGCCAAAGCACCCCCGGAAGCATGCCCAACAGGATGAAGAGACCGGCAGCGATTGCCAGCTGTGCCGCACGCCGACCGGAAAACACGGGTTCAAACGGAATTCCCTGCGTCTTCGACGCCGTGTCTTGAATCAAATGGGAAATGAATTCGGGCGCCCCATGAGTTTCATTTTCTGAGGCCAGTTCCACCGTGCTGGTCAGCCGCTCTTCGAGGGAGGGATACTTCTGTTCGATCGCGGCCGCAAGAGCTTCTGCAGGAATGGGCCTTACGCAAGGCAAGACCAGCCAGCGAAGCGTTCCGCCTACAGCTACGGCCGTCCATAGCAGCAGGAAGCCCAGTCGTGTGGCTGCTGGTAACGCAAAAGCGAAATCTGCCAACAATGCGGTTGCCGCCATTGACAGCAACACCATCACTAACAACGAAGCACCGCGAACGAATTGCAACAAGCGAACGCGCCGGCAGACTGCGTTGAATTTGACGCGCAAACTTTCAGGCAATTTGGTGGTCATAGATTCCCCCCTGCACAGAAACCCGCTTCAGCCTTTCGAAGATCGGGATTCTACTCCTATTGGCGGGACAAATACGGTATGGAATCTCCCTTGGGGAGGGTGGGTGCTGGGGATTATTAGAGCCTAATCCATACCATCTGGCAAGCGCAAAACGGCGGATTTGTTGCAGGCAAACAAAATCCCCACGGCATTTCGTTTGCCGTGGGGAATCAAGGAACTCCTTTGAACCTTTCCGTTTAACGTTGTGGGGCACCGGGTACGACGGCATTGCGAACCACCGGAGCGTTCTTGACCCGATCAAGAGTTTGGAACACCGGATCGAGTCGCATGCCCACGACTCGCTTGTCGGGGCTGACGACGGGTTGCAAAGCCACGTCAATGCCGTTGCCAACGAGACCTCGGGCCCTGGTTTGATAGACCGGCTTTCCGAAAAATTCAGCAGGAGCCGGCAAGGCAGGAGCGTTGACGGTGCCAAAGCCACCGGCATCGCCTCGGACGTTGATCTTGCCGCGGAAATTACCGTCCTCGGCCAAAGCCCGAAGTTTCTGCAACACTTCGTCGCTAGCCGGCAAAGATTCGGCAGGCCGTTTGTGTCGAACCGGCGTGGGGGTGACATCGGCCAACTTGGTCCGACGACCGCTGTCGAGAACGATAGTCGTCTTGTACTCGCGGTCGAAGGCAAAAGTCTTGTGCAAGATGGTCTGTTCTTGCGGTGAGTCTGCGTGCTCGATCACCTTGATGGTCGCCTTGGAGCCGATCGGCCGACCCCAGCTTCGTTTGACAGTGATCTCGTACTCACCCGTGAAAGCCTGGGCAGCGACATAGGTCTCGCGCCAAGGCTCGCGTTCGGCCTTGGTCAACGTTTCGCCAAGAAGCGTTCCACCTCCAGTCGTTTTCTGTTGCAGGAAGGAACAGACCGACCCGACTGGTTCTTTGACGATCAGGTCGAGATCGGCCTCGCCTTGCCATTCGAGGATGATGACCAGGTCGCGCTCACTTTGACGCTGGATCGACTCTTCCAGTTGCTTCACCACAACCAGTCGTTTTTCCTTTTCCAGCAGTCTCTTGAGAGCGTTGATCTTCGCTTTGGCATCCTGATGAAGTTGCTCATTCTTCTCGGGCCAGTCCTGACCTAGGAGGTTGCCTGCAGCCCAGGCCATAGCTTCGGCATCTCGGGCACCCTCCGCGTAGGCCAAAGCGTCGCGGTAAATCCCCGGCTGGTTGGGATCGAGCAGGGCTGCCTGTCGGCAGAAAGCCAAAGCCCGATCGAAACGTTTGTTGTCGGCCATAGCACGTGACGCTTTGAGGTAACCTCTGGCGTCTTGCGGCTGGAGGTCCATCACCGACAATTCGGCACGCTCGATATCGCTGGTCGAGCCTTTACCGAGTTTCAACGCGAGGGACAAGGCTTCATAGACCCAAGGTTTGTTGACAATTCCTTCGCGAAGATTGGCTTTGAGGAATTCGGCGGCATGATCGAAATGGCCTCGCTCGGCGAGGAAATCCGCTGTAGCGATAATCAAACCAGGATCATGGACGCCATCCAGAAGGGCGTTTTCCCAAAGTTTCTTGGGATCAGGAATCACGCGCGGCTTGGCCGGTTTCTTGACAACCACTTTGGGTTGCTCATCGACGCGATCCGGCTTGTTGCCTTTCGGGCGAATGACGAGCACACCATCCCGCAGCGGTTTGTCGTTGAAGAGGTTGAAGTTGCCGGGCTGAGGTGCACGGGGTCCCAATAATCCGCCACCAAGGCGGGTGTGAATTCGCGACGTCCCTTTGACAACAAGTGCTCGCGCTGGAGCGTAGTAACCGAGCGAGCCGGCCTGATTGGGATCGCCATAGCCCAGGTTCGGGTCACCAGCCGGCGGTACGCCGACAAGGCCACCACCGATACCGCCCCCACCGAAACCACCGCCCAGTCCGCCAAACCCACCGCCGCCAAGCGCCCCACCGCCAATACCAGCGCCGGGAATGTTCGGCTGCACCGGTGCCCAATCTTCTGGTTTGCCCACCACCTGAACAATCAGTTGAATCAGTTGGGCGCTCGTATCACCACCTTGCAGACCGAACTGTCCGCCCAGTTGGCCGCCGTTCCCGGTTTGCTGCGGATTGCCGATCGCTCCGAGAGGGTTGACGCCGATGCCCAATGGATTGGCGCCAATATTGACGGGATTGACGCCGATGCCCAGCGGATTGACGCCGATGCCCAGCGGATTGACGCCGATGCCTAGCGGATTGACGCCGATGCCAAATGGGTTCAGCCCAAAGCCGAAGGGATTCGTAAAGGCCGTCGGATTTTGGAGAAACGTGCTGCCAAAAAGGTTTTGTTGCGTCTGGTTGACCGCTTGTTGGTTGACCGAATTGGGGATCGGGATGACCAGGTCGGCAACCGGATAGACGCGGATGACTTTTTCAGCGGCTTGGCGCTGCAGCGTAGTGACCTCAATGAAGTCACGCCGGATGATAAAGGTCCCTTGAGCCTGGGCCAAGAGAAGGCGAAGGATGGTATCCAGGCTGACGTTGACCATCCTCGGCAGTTTGACGGGCTGTGCTTCCGGCTCTTGGATCTGCAGATCATTCATGAACGCCTGCGAGTCGATGAGGATCGTCACATTGTAGCGTTCGCTGATGAAGCCGAGCGCGTCTTTCAAGGGCGTTCCCGGATCGAAACCATCGATGGAAA
Source organism: Gemmatales bacterium (assembly GCA_026004675.1). Lineage (GTDB taxonomy): Bacteria > Planctomycetota > Planctomycetia > Gemmatales > Gemmataceae > BPJP01. The sequence continues at coordinate 564,928 of BPJP01000004.1, read as the reverse complement.
CGGGAGTTCGGAGGAGTTTTTTCAACTCCCGAATCTTACGAAGAGTGTAAGGATCCTCTTCTGTAAAGCCGCTGGACTCATAGCGTTCCTTGCGCAGGTCGGTCAGTCGTTTCCAGGCAGCAGCTGGTGGGAACTGCACGGGCGGTTCATCAGGGAAGGGAACATGCGAGCGCTCCACCTGCAGCATCGTGGCCAGATAGCGTTCCTGCCGTTCATCGCGAAGTTGTTCCACTTCGGAAAGATGATAAGTCAAAAGCCCCATGTCGGCGGCAGCATCGGCCGCGATCGGCACCGGCTTGCCCTGGCTGACGGCGTCCCGAACGATTGCCAGCCCCGCTTCAAAAGCGTCATAGTAACGAGCCTGATTCATTAGGTCGTCGTAGTTTCGCATACGGGCACGCGTGCGTTCGTTTTCCGCTTCGCGTTCGTTGAAAACAGCGATTTCTGCTTGCGCTCGGGCAATCCGTACCAGACGCTGTTCTTCGGCTTGGCGAATCCTGCGACCTTGGACACCGATGTCTCGCTCGGCCCGCTCCAGCCGATTGTCAATCTCTCGGCGGAACGATTCGCGCAACTCGTTGTTGTCCTCTATGCCGGTGCGAGCTCGTTTGAGAATTCCGAGGGCATCTTCGAAGTTGCCTTCCAGCATCAGCTGTCTGGCTTGCCGAAGGGCCTGATCGACGATCTCGCGAATCCGCTGTTCTTCGACCGCTTCGCGCTGTTTGCGCTGTTTCATCAACTCGTCGTTGTCCTGCGGAGGGGCAAGAGGCTGCGGACCAGCTTGTTTGTTCCCCTTTTGGGGTTCCTGCAACAATGCGAGCAAGTCCTTCATAACGTCGCGGCGAATGACGTTTTTGCCATTGGCGGTCTTATGTATGAGCAGGGCCTTGCCGTTTTCTTTCTTTTCGAGCTGTTTTTGCAGTTGTTCCTTGGTGATCCTGTTGTCGCGGAGCATCTGCACAAGAGCCAGCCCTCCTTTGACATCGGGATCGTGCGGATCCAGTCGGCCGGCTTGCTTGAAGAGCATTTCGGCAGCGTCCAAACGATCAAGCAGCATGGCCATCTGAGCATGGCCGAGCAGTTCGTCGCGAGCCACCATGTTGACAGCCTGGGCATGGGCCAAAGCTCGGTCGGCTGGCAACAGCGCCGGCTGATCCTTGGCATTTTTCCATTGGTCGAGCATCGTCACCAGGAAGAAGTTGTCGGGTTCGGAGGCCCGGACTTCTTCCGCCCCCGTGACACGAACCTCCTTGCCGTTCACCGTCCCTTCAATGGCATAAGCGAGTTTTTCATCGAGTTTGCCTTTGCCAATCACCAACGTAGGAACATCCGGACGGACCGGAGGCAGCGCCACTGGATAAAACTCGTCGACGTTCAATTCGAAGCGTTTGGGATACAAGACCGGAGTGGCCACTTTCTGTTGCAGCCTTTCAATAACGCTGTTCCGCATTTCCGCGCCTTTGGCGAGATTGTTATAAACATCGGTCGAGAAAATGCGGACCACCGTACCGCCCGTTCCGGAAGCGAAGCCGTGAAGGTTTTCCGGATCGAGATGCGGTCCAGCGGGAATGGGGAAGAAGGAAATCTTGAGTTTGACCATCTGTTGAATCAGCTCAACCCGGTCTTTCGCCGTGATGGGGTCATGAATGCTCATACCGTCGCCGATAAAGACAATCGCCTGGCGGCGGTTCGGATCAAGTTCGAAGGCCTCGATGGCTTTTTTTAGGCCATCTTTCAAATCGGTGTCGCCAAGAGGCACCTCTTTTTTGAGCGCCGCCACCGCATCGGCTACTTCTTTGTCATTGGCTGGTTTGAATGACCGATTCAAAGGCCGGGTGGCTTTTCCTGAATTCACCACCCAGATGGAGAAGCGGTCCTTGGGGCCAGCGAGTTTGACCAGTTTTTCCGTGAATTGGCGGGCCGCCTTCATCGGTCCGCCTGCCTGGCTGGCCGAAGTATCGACCATCACAAGGTAGTCGATAGGGAGTTTGGGGCCATCGAACTTCGGTTGGACTGGCAGGCCAAAAATACGTTCTCCCTTGGAAGTAACGTAAGTGACCACCCCACCTTCGCTGAATTTAGTTCGCGCCAGTTCTTTCGTGAAATCATCCTGGACGGGCTTTGTCCCGCTGCCAGCTTCGATCGGACGTGAAAACGGATTACGGTCCGCATCTCCCCATGATTGGGTGACAAGGAACGAGATCAGTCCCAGCACCAAACAAATTGCCGAGATTCGTCGGAACATCCTCATTTCAGACCCCCTGATGTGTGGCGAACGGGGTGGCCGGGAACACCACCCGATTGAAAACTTGATGCTACCCCGGATTCTAAACGGAGTTAGCTTTTCTCACCAGCCAATTTTTCCTGGCTTTCCTTGCCTACCAGCTACAAAGAAGCCTCAACTTCGGGTTAGCCGTCGCAGGGCCGACCTTGACCGTATTCCTTACATTTGCTATATCCCGTCCCGACTTCTGACTTTGCAGCCGGTTGTCAACAGATTCAACAAACTCTGGAGCCAAACGTTGGCGCCGACAAAAAATTTTCACCAAAATATCTGCCCATACCTCTGCCAAAACGCATCGATATGTTCCTTTGTATAGGATGAGGTGTGGCCATTTCGCAATCTGAGGACGACATGAACAAAACCGCTCTTATCACTGGAATCACTGGCCAGGATGGCAGTTACCTCGCTGAACTTCTCTTGAATAAAGGCTATCGCGTTTGCGGCATGGTCCGTCGCTCCAGTACCGAGAATTTTCAACGGATCGAGCACTTGCGTGACAAAATTGAACTGTATCAAGGGGATTTGCTTGATCCCACTTCGCTCGCCGCAGTCCTTGATCAAACCGAACCTGACGAGATCTATAACCTCGCTGCTCAATCGTTCGTCCCGACCAGCTGGCAACAGCCCGTATTGACCGCAGAGTTCACGGCATTGGGAGTGACCCGCCTCCTCGATGCTGTCCGCCACCGCTGCCCGCAAGCTCGCTTTTACCAGGCATCAAGCAGCGAAATGTTCGGGAAAGTGCGTGAAACGCCTCAACGAGAAACGACACCCTTCTATCCCCGAAGCCCATATGGCGTCGCAAAGGTTTACGGCCACTACATTACCGTCAATTACCGTGAGAGCTACAATCTGTTTGCATGCTCTGGCATCCTCTTTAATCATGAGTCGCCGCGACGCGGTTTGGAGTTCGTGACGCGCAAAATATCGCACGGCGTCGCCCGCATCAAACTAGGCTACGATACAGAGCTTCACCTTGGAAACCTGAAAGCCAAGCGTGATTGGGGATTTGCTGGCGATTATGTTCGTGCCATGTGGCTAATGCTGCAACAGGACGAACCGGACGACTACGTCATTGGCACCGGCACGATGCATACTGTCGAGGAGTTCGCCCGGCTGGCTTTCGCTCATGTTGGCTTGGACTGGAAAGACCACGTGCGGGTCGACCCCAAATTCCACCGTCCAGCCGAAGTTGATTGCTTGCTTGCCGATCCGTCCAAAGCGAAAGCCAAACTCGGTTGGCAGCCCGATGTCGACTTTGAAGAGCTTGTGGCCATGATGGTCGATGCCGACATGCAGCTGCTCCAAAAGCATCCGCACCTGGCCAATGCCGCCGCCTGATTGCCGCTAAACTCTTCGGCCTTTTCAGCGGGCGAATCCGTTTTCTCCGAGATCACTTCTCCCACGGAATGTGGTAGCCATCGATTTTGAGCCGAATTCGATAAAGGCTCTGGTCGACTGTAATGTATAGCACATTGCTCTCTGGACCGATGCCGAATGTGCAATTGCTCGGAATTCCAAAGGGTTTCTTGGCACCGGGTTGAGAAGGGCCAGTGGGAATAAAAGCGATTTCTTTTCCTTCTGGGTTGATCACCATGATTCCCGGACGTTTCAGACTGCGTACGGAAAGATAAATGTTCCCCTCAACATCGACGGTCATGCCGTCGCAACCTGCCTGATCGCCGAAGTCGACGAGTGTTTTTCGCGGCCCATTTACCAGTCCGTCTTTGCCGAGCGGGAAAGCATACACCTTCATGGCGCCCTGTTTGGGCGGCGGTTTGTCGGGGTCGATGCGGTCGGTACCGTTGTTGGTATCGGCAAGATACAAAGTTTTCTCGTCTGGACTGAGGGCAATGCCGTTGGGTTTTTCCACCTCATGGGTCACCTCGACCACACTGCCATCCGTATTGATGCGGTAAACTGCGCGGTATTTCAGCTCACGTGGTTCCGGTCCAACGTAACGCGGGTCCGTGAAATAAATTCTACCCTGGCGATCGATGCACAAATCGTTGGGTGAGTTGAAACGTTTGCCCATGAAACGGTCGGCGATAATCCTTTTTTTGCGCGTTTTAACATGCCAGCGCGACACGCAGCGTCCGCCCGAGTCAGCCCCCTCGCATGCCACAAGAAACCCTTTGGCATCAAACATCAGTCCATTCGACTTGCCACTGTCGTTCGTGAAGACGGTCGTCTTTTTGGTTTTCGGATCGAACTTCAGGATCATGCCTTTGTCTTTGCCGAAAGGAATGTCCGAAAAATAAATACTTCCATCTGGCGCGACCGCTGGCCCTTCCGTAAGCCCGCCTTTAATGGGTGCTGTGCGAGTAAACAGTTTTTCCAATCGGGCTCCCTCAGGAACGACTTTCCCTATGGGAGGGGGAATCTCCTGCGCTGCAGCCGAGGCCAGGCACAAGGACGCCAACACGGTCATTGCTGCGACAGGCATGGCAACCTCCAGGAATCGAAAGGCATGATGGTTCGTCATCGATTATAGATATGGATAAAACGACGAACGAGGGCGGGGAAGAACAACGCCGAGCCATTGTCCAGCGTTTGCAACGAAAGGACCATGATGGCATCGCTCAATCAACGTGCCTGGAAGATTGCCGAAGAGGCGATGCGGGCAGCCGACGATCTGCGCTTGGCGGTCCATATGGTCGGTGGCGCGACCATTTTGGATTGCGGTATCCAGGCTGTTGGCGGTTTGCAAGCGGGCCTTCTCTTGGCGCGCGTCTGTCTTTCCGATCTGGCCGAAGTCAGCCTCGTCCCCGGATCCATTCAAGGGATTCCAGCACCTTCTATCCAGGTTTTCAGCGACGACCCCGTCCGCGCCTGCATGGCGTCGCAATACGCCGGCTGGCAGATCAGCGCTGGCAAATTCTTCGCGATGGGATCAGGTCCCATGCGCGCCGCGTATGGCAAAGAGGAATTGTTCGATCGAATCGGCGGAAAAGAAACAGCCTTATTGGCAGTAGGCGTCCTGGAGACACGGCAAATCCCAAATGAGGAAGTGATCGAATTCTTGTCCGCTCGTCTTGGGCTACCGGCGCAGCAACTGATGTTGTTAGCAGCGCCAACAGCAAGCATCGCCGGCAACGTACAAGTTGTTGCTCGTTCGCTCGAGACAGCATTACACAAGCTGTACGAACTGGAATTCGACTTGAGCCAAGTGGTTTCGGGCTACGGCGTGGCCCCCCCTGCCTCCCGTCGCCGCTCACGATCTGGTCGGCATTGGCCGAACCAACGACGCGATTCTTTATGGCGGCTCTGTCATTATCACCGTTCGTTCTGACGACGACATCCTTGCCGAGGTCGGACCGAAAGTCCCGTCCTCAGCGTCCGACGATCATGGTGCGCCCTTCGGCGCAATCTTCGAGCGTTACGATCGGGACTTCTACAAGATCGATCCGATGCTATTCAGCCCGGCGATGATTACCTTTCACAACTTGACGACCGGACGCAGCCATACCTTTGGCCGACTGGAGCCGGAAATCCTGCAAGCTTCCTTCTTCGGTTCCAGCTAGTAATCGTCGCAGGCTCGGGCACGACTAGAAAACAGCCACGTTTTCCCGATTGACGTCGACAACAGGCCCGATACCTCGCTGTTCAAACAGGTCTTCCAGTACCTCGGCTCCTTTTGCCAGCTTCAGGTCCATTTCTTCCGCATACAGAGGCACTAAATTGTAGAAAAGGATTGTCTCTCCGCCGCTGGTTTTCAACTGGAACAACTCCGGATCGAACCAATAGGGAGGGGTAAGCATGAAACCGATGAAATCCGTGTCGGCAATTGGTTCCGGTGGATCGCCGTTAGGTATCGTATGTCCCCAGCCGAGCCAGGTTTCGAATTCGTGAGGCAACCGACCAATCTGTTTAAGCCAACGGACGGGCCAGTAATGTTTTTCCTGCTTGAACGATTCCTCGTCGAGGGGCCAATCAGCCGGCAGATGGATCATCAATTCGACACGGGCAAACTGTTCCAGTCCTTCTGGCACCTGCATCGGCTTGTCACTGACGCCACTGGTAACAAGGGTATGAAACGGCTTGTCCCCACTAGCAGGCAACATCAAAACGTCGAGATGAACGATATCGGAAAAAATTTCATGAAATACCGTCTCGATTTTGCCTAAATACTTTTCCAGATGGGTTTCGATTTCCTCGAGATGGGCGGCCGGGTGCGCCGGCAGCTGCCACTCCCGCTTCCGTTCGGTATGCCGATAGATCGGAGCGCCGGATTCAGATCGTTCGATGTCGCTCATGCTGTCTCCTTTTGCGGCGGCCGCCGTATTGAAACGGGGTAGGTGTTGCCCGATTATCCTAGGTGCCAGTCATTTGCTGGTGCAAGCAAAAAGTCGCATCGCGAAGCGCAGAACCGGCCGATCCTTCCATATCCAGGTCGCAGTTGCGACATATTTCCGAGTTGACCGTCCCTGTAGAATACAACAGTCATCCGGAAAAAATTCGACCGGTGGCAAGTTTTCATCTCTTTGCCGTTAGCTCCGCTGAATCTGCATCTCTGTGCTGTCCGACGAAAAAAAACAAGAAGCAACGTGTTTCTGCGACCGCAGAGGAAAGTCCTATGAAGACGGCGAAAAAACGGGTTTTGTGGTTGCTTGGCACGTCCGCTCTTCTTTTAACGATTGTATGGATCGCACCGATTCTGATTGGTCATTCCCCTTTGCGAAATAATATCGCCAAATACTTCTTCAACAGCATCCAAGGCACAATCGAAGTCGAGGATGCTTCCCTCGGCTGGTTTTCAACCGTCCAACTCCACAACGTTTGCTTTCGCGATCGCCAGGGACAACCGGTCCTATCCGTTCCATACGTGGAAAGCGAGAAAACACTCCTCGCTATTTTGCTCGACTCCTCCGACCTGGGGCGATTCTTCGTCGATCGTCCCCGTCTCGAGGTACACATTCGAGCGACCTCAAGCAACATCGAAGAAGTCTTTCACGCGTGGATTCATCCACACGAACGCATCGCTGACCAGTCACAGCTTGCGGTTGCGCTTGTCGTAAAAGATGGCACCATCGTCTTGCGTGATCCGGAAAACAACGACGTTGCGGAAGTGGAAGACGTCCACGTCGACCTGCATCTAGCCGGTCTGGCAACCGAAACTTCACTCCTGAAAGCGGAAGGGAAACTAGCGGGCGCCCATTATCCACCTTCAGACAAAGACACATCGAAAGGAACGCTGCGTTTCGAGTTGTCGGCTGACGAAACGGTTCGCTGCCGGCTGGAGTTCGCTGAATTGCCTGCACATCTAGTCGAACTTGTCGCAAAAAAATTCGACATCGATGCCAAATGCAGTGGTGCACTTTCCGGCTCAGTCCAATGCAGCCATGAGGACGAGGCAGTTACGATCGAGGGTCGAATCAATGGTCGCAGTATTCGGCTGGAAAGTTCGCATCTTGCGCCGGATGTGTTTGTCTTGAACCAACTAGAGGTGCCGTTCCGCTTGTCAAAACGAGGAGCGGCGTTGCACCTGAAAGAAACCCGAATCGCCTGCGACATTGGCAACATCGAGTTGGATGCCAGCATCCCCTGCGAAAAAAGTCTGTTGTCGATTGTGGACAAATTCCGCGGCCGCCTTCAAGGCGATGTCGACTTGGCGGTGCTAGCGAAAAAACTGCCGAACACCCTGCGCTTGCACAAGGATTTGAACATTACGTCCGGAAAACTGTCGGCCACTCTTCAGTGCGACGCCCAAAACGGACTCCCCTGCTGGTCAGGATCAATGCATGCCCATGATCTCGAAGCGAGTGTTGGGAATCAAGCGATCCACTGGTCGAATCCCATCGCTGCGGAGTTCGTCGCCCGCCGCGAGGCGACCGGCGTTGTGGTCGATTCGCTTCGATGCCAGACCGACTTTCTGAATATCCGGGCGAACGGATCATTCGACCGACTCGCGCTGGCCGCAACATTCGATCTCGATCACATGATGGCCTCCGTCTCGCGTTTTGTCGATCTGGGCGACTTGCGATGCTCTGGGCAAGGTGAGGTTGAACTGGACGTGGCGCGAAAGGCCAACGGCGATTTTACCTGTAAGGGGTTCGCCGACTTCCGGCGACTCGACCTGACAGGAACGAATCTCGGCTCCCTTCTCAAAGACCATGTGCGTCTCGCGCTCGAAGCTAGCGGCAGATCAACCGACGAATGGCGTTGCGAGCGTGCTCGTCTTTCCTGCCGACTTGATCCTGCTGCCGGCCAAGGTGCGACTTCAGATCAGTCGGCGATCGACATCCAGTGCGAGTTGCTCGAGCCGATCGCCGACCTGTTCTCGACGAAAACTGTCGTGTGTACCGTTTCGGCGTCAGGTGATTTATCGGCTTTCCAGCGCCGGTTCGAACCATGGCTCGGCGGCCTGGCCCACGCGCAGATCAAGGGGCTGACCCAAGCCAATGCGATAGCACGCCTTTCGAAAGACCGGATCACGATCATCGACAGCAAAGCCGGCATCCGTCAACTCGTTCTCGAAACCTCGGCTCTCGCCATCAGCGAACCGAACGCCCAGGTGCGCTTGTCCGGATCGTGGACCCCAGACCAAAGCCGGCTCGAACTGCAAGATGTTCTGCTGAAGTTCGCCGAGACGGAAATCTCCGCTCCTCGTCTGCGTTTCGACTTGAATGGCCCAATCAAGTTGGCCGGCCAGGCACGCATTCGAGGTCCGCTGCAAAAACTACAACGCTGCTTTCCGCAGCTCACCTCTCCCAACCTTTCCCTTGGTGGCGATCTCCTCGCCCAGTGCCATCTGCGGTGGCATGAACATGGGCTGCAATTCGACACCGATACCGCCATCGATCATTTCCGTTGGACTAACCACGTCGGGACCAACTGGCAGGAGAAGCAACTTCATCTCTTGTGCAACGGACACTACGACCCGGAACGCGATGTTTTGATCGTGCGCAGCCTGCAAGCACGCAGCCAATTGCTTGGCATCAGTGTTCACGGCCAGGTGCACAAACCAACTTCACTATGCCAGCTCGATTTAAAAGGCAATCTCGAATACGATCTGGTTCGCCTTAATGGATTCTTCCGAGAGGTGCTTGGCGACGGTGTGAAACTCGCCGGACGGGACGTCCGACCGTGCGAAGTTTCCGGTTCGTTGGCCCCGTGGTTGTCTGGGCCGATGCCAGCCTCATCAGTTGGTGTGAGCCTGGGCAAGCCCGTCCCGCTCACTGCGAATCAAACTCATCGTCCTTCAACGGTACCTTTGCGAGCCTATACCTCGATCGCAGTGCAGTCGGCTGAAGTCTTCGGCTTCAAATTCGATTCGTTCGTCGTCGACGCCAGGTTGGCGGATGGCTGGATTACGGTCCAACCCGTCAAAAGCAGGGTCAACGAAGGGACTCTCTTGCTTGTTCCGAGTTATCATTTGCATCCCCCTGAATGGCATTGGGCACGTGGTCTGATCTGCCAAAACATTCGTATTACACCAGCGATGTGTGCCAGTGCCTTGGGCTACGTCAGCCCCATACTGGCCAATGCGTTCGAAACCCAGGGCAGAATCTCGATCGCGACCGATGGCGGCTTCATCCCGCTCAACGATGTCAAGCAAGGCCGATTCAAAGGCCAGCTCATCATCCATGAACTCCAAATCCGCTCCAGCCCGCTGCTCAACGCCCTCGGCAGCTTGTTCGACTGGCCCGGCCAGGCCGACCTGAAACACGACCTTATTGTCCCTTTCGAATTCGTCAATGGCCGAGTCTATCACCGCGATTTCATCATCCCCTTTCGCAACGTAACCCTTCGCACGTATGGCTCCGTCGGCGTCGATGGTTCCCTCGCGCTGGTTGTCGAAATGCCTATTCCGAAAAAGTTTTTGCCGACCGATCGGCTGCAAGAGGTTCTGGCCAAAACAACCATCAAAGTTCCCGTGACCGGATCGTTGAACCAACCGAGGCTTGACCGGGATTTCATCCGACGGGAGGCGGCAAAAGTCATTCGTGAATCAACCCGAAACTTGCTCCGCGACGAAGCTGGACGACAGCTCGATCGGCTCTTACGCCCCTTCCGCCCCTGACAAATGCCCGTCAGTTGACGGTCGCCTCGCCGCGCTGACGCCGTGACTCTTTCTCGAACGACCGTTAGTTGACGGTGGAAATAAACTGCACAAAATAGATAACTTATTCCTCGACAATCCCCTTCGCGCCCCCGAGCGCACCGAAACGTCCAAGCCGTATCACGCTCCGGCCATGATGTACCGGCATATTGACCGGATGACATCGACACACAAAAAACCAGCCTGGAAGGTGACCCGCCAACGGCTATCAAGCCAATCGCATCCTACCAGACCCAGCCTATTACCCAGCGCGACAAGTTCGGCTTTGGCCAGCGACTTGATACCCCGCACCTTGGGCATTACAGTGGTCGCGGGTTTTGTTGAAGGAGACGAAGTAATGAAACGACTTTTGGCCGGTTTGGTCGGCGTTGGCTTGCTGGCAGCCAGTTGTCCGGCGGCTGAAAAAAACCCTGAAGACGCGAAACTGGAGGCTTTTTTTCGAGAGTACCTCAACAAGGAGTTCACCCATCGGCCTAGCTGGGCGACCGAATTGGGTGACCATCGCTTCGATCACTTGCTCGATGATGTCTCAGCTGAAGCCCGCAAGAAATGGCGACAGCGGTTGCAGGAGACGTTGCGGCAGTTGAAGACCAAGATCGATTACAAGAAGCTCTCTCGTGCAAGCCAGATCGATTACGAGATTTTCCGACACGACCTGGAACGTTCCCTTTGGCTTTCGGAAAACTTCAACCCGTTCGAAAGGGATCCGCGTACGTACAACACGTATATAACAGGCTCCGTTTATCTGTTACTCACGCAATCGACCCGGCCCAAGGAGGAAAACATCAAGAACTGCATCGCCCGGATCAAGCAGATTCCCAAGGTCATAGCTGCCGCGCGGGCCAACTTGAAGAATCCTCCCAAGGTTTTTGTGGAAACCGCCCGTCGGCAAAATCGCGGCGCTATTGCCTTTTACGAACGCGGCTTGTTCGATCTGGCAGGCGACACTCGGCAGCAAAAGGAACTTCGCCGGGCAGCAGCGGCGCTGGTGCCCGTGTTGAAAGACTATCAGGCATTTTTGCAAGACGATTTGCTTCCCAGAGCGAATGGCGAGTGGCGCATTGGCAAAGAGCGGTTCGCCCAGAAGCTCGAGTTGGAACTGGATGCCGGCATCGGTGCGGACGAAGTTTTGCGCGAGGCCGAATCGGAAGCCAAACGGGTAGTCGCCGAGATGTATGTGATCGCCAGGCAATTATGGAGCCAGGCCTATCCCAAGAAACCACTGCCTCCTGATGATGAAGAAGGACGACGCCGTACGATCGAACTGGTTCTGGCCCATTACAATCGCGAGCACACAAAAGTCGAGGAACTGGTGCATCAGGCGCGGGCCGACGTCGCCAAACTCAAGAAGTTTATCGAGGACCACGACATCTTGCGTCTCCCCAAGCCGGATCGCTGCCAGATTATCGAAATGCCCGAGTTCCAACGGGGGAATTCGACAGCGTTTTTGAATCCGGCGCCGCCACTCGACGAGCAGGCGGTCAGCATCTATGCGATCAGCCCGCCGCCGGCAGACTGGTCGGCGGAGCGGGTCAACACGTATCTCGAGGAATACAACCGATACATGTTGCAGATACTGTCGATCCACGAAGCGTACCCAGGGCATTACGTGCAATTGGAATATTCCAATCGCCATCCATCCTTGATAAGGCGTGTTTTGTCGTCGGGCGTTTTTGCCGAAGGCTGGGCAGTGTACACAGAACAAATGATGCTGGATCAGGGATATGGAGACGGCAGTCTTCCCTTGCGTTTGAACCAGCTCAAATGGTATCTGCGAACAGTGGCCAACGCCATCCTCGATCACAAGATGCACTGCACGAAGATGAGCGACCAGGAGGCGTTCGATTTGTTGACCAAAGGGGCGTTCCAATCGGAAGGGGAAGCGCTGGGCAAGATCATCCGCTCGAAGCAAAGTTCGTGTCAATTGTCGACCTACTTTGTTGGCCGGACGGCATTCTATCGTCTGCGGCACCGGATTCAGCGCGAACTGGGAGACGAGTTTGACCTGGGGCGATTTCATGAAGCCGTACTGGCCCACGGCACTTTGCCGGTGAAATACTTGCCTGAGGTAACGCGGCAACGTCTGAAACAGCCGCGGTGAACCAGCGACTATCGCGCCTGTCGGATTGGATTTCATGCTAGACTTGAACAGCGACCTGTCTTGTCCCATGTACGTGGGGGCGGCCCATGACTGCGAAAAGTCCTTGTCCGGATACCGAAGCGCTGCACCGCCTGGCTGCCAACGAATTACCCCCGGATGAAGCATTCGACGTGCAACGGCACGTCGTTCGTTGCTTGAAGTGCAAACATATCCTGGAATCGATTCGCGACAGTGCAGCGGCTCTGCCAGCGATCACCCCTCCGTCGGGTTTCATTCGGCCGGAAAGGGACACGTCGTCGAACTTTTTTGACGACCAGAAATACCGACCAACCCGACCGATGGTGGTGAGCGACAAAGCAGCCGACTTCTCGACGGCCCAGCCCCCTGAAACGATCGAACGATTGGGCCGCTTCCGTGTGTTGCGTCGGTTGGGCGGCGGGGGCATGGGCATTGTCTATGAGGCAGAAGACACGCAATTAAAGCGACGGGTTGCGCTGAAAGTGTTGAAGCCGGATCAGCTTGACGAAGCAGGCCGAACCAGATTCTTTAAAGAGGCGGAGATCTCCGCGAACATCGAGCACGATCACATTGTGACGATTTACGATATCGGCGAAGAGAACGGCACTCCGTTTCTGGCGATGCAGCTATTGCGGGGACAGAACCTCGAACAACGTCTGTCGCAAAAGCCGCCGCTGACGATAGCCGAGGTCGTCCGTATCGGGAAAGAAATCGCTCTCGGTCTGGCCGCCGCCCATCAGCGCGGTTTGATTCATCGGGATATCAAACCGTCTAATATCTGGTTGGATACGGGCGTTGCCAAACCATTTCGTGTCAAGATTCTCGATTTTGGTCTGGCCCGGAACAACAACGACTATGGGAACCTGACCAAAACCGGCTACGTGATGGGAACGCCCGGCTATATGTCGCCGGAACAGGCGCGCGGCCAGACGATCGACAATCGTGCCGATCTCTTCAGCCTGGGCTGCGTGCTGTATGAAATGGCCACCGGACGCGAACCCTTCGCTGGTCCGGATCCGATGGCTCGACTAACTGCCCTGGCAGTGGAAGAACCGCCAGCGCCGCGAAAGTTGAATCCGAGCGTCCCAGAGGAACTGGAAGAGTTGATACTGGCATTGCTGGCGAAGAATCCCGACGAGCGTCCGTATTCGGCCGAGAAAGTGGCAGAGTTTTTGAGCGAAATTGGCGACCGACTTGCCGCGACGCCAGAAATTGCAAGCCGATCCACCGGCATTCCGCGCAGCCGGTCGGCAGCCAGTCCTCCTGATTTGGAGGAAATCGAAGATGGCTCGGCATCTGCCGAGGGAGAAAACACCGTTCCGGTTTGGTTTGTGATCGTTTGTCTCATTCTGGCGATTCTGGCATTCGTTGGTGTGCAGATTCTTGGCTAAAGCCTATCGCTCGACATCGGCCAGATTTCGTGCTCTTAGAAACCTCAGCCGGGGGACGGGCGCGGACTGTGCTTGACATCCAGAAAGGAAGTGAAGTACACGTGTGGCTATTGCATGAGGCAACCATCGGACAAGGAGTCCACACGCAATGCCACCGGTCGCCACTCCCTTCGAGTCGACACAGCCCGCGCTTTCCAAGATCAATGGTGCCTGGGGCGCCGGCTGGTTGCGAGTTTGTCTAAACGTTTCGGCGCAAAAATCGGGGCAAGTGGCGGTCGTTGCTGAAGTCGGCGAGGAAAAGCGGCACCATCTTTTGGAAAGTGCTTTTTGTCCTGGCCAGGTGCAGCTCCATTTCTATGCGACCATTCCGGAAAAAACATACAGTGTCTTTGTTGATCTGAGCAATCTTGGCGACACCGCCAAAGTGGAACGGTTCTCCGTCCGACGCGTGTCGGCCGCTTTCGTATGGTGGCACGCGCTTTTGGGGAAATGGCGACAAGTTTGCTCGGTCGGCCATTTCTCGCGAGCCGCAAAGAACGCCTTCTGCATGCTTTTGCGGGGTCGGCTGCACGAACTCAATTCCAAGCTGCGCGACGGCCTCGAACGTGCAACAATCGCCCCCCGAACGTGGCAGGACACAAACGGAGCCTACGCACGCTGGCGGAGTCAGCGTCAGCTTTCCGAGATGGATCGGTCAAGAATCCGGACCGACGCGTCCCGCCTGACCAATCAACCGCTTATCTCTGTTCTCATGCCGGTCTGCGATGTTCCCGAAACCTATCTTCGGGAAGCCATCGAGTCGGTACAACGACAGCTCTACCCCAACTGGGAACTGTGCATCGTCGATGATGCTTCGCAGTCCGCTGCCATCCGTTCACTGCTCGAATCCTATCCCCGGCAAGATTCGCGGATTCGAATAGCATTTCAAGCGGACCGTCGAGGGATATCGGCTACAACCAACCGCGCTCTCGACATGGCTCGTGGCGAATACATCGCCCTGCTCGATCATGACGATCGTCTCGCGGAGCACGCCTTGTTTGCGGTGGCCAGGCATCTTTCCAGCGAACCTTGGCTCGACATGATCTACAGCGACGAAGACAAGCTGGAACGCGACGGCCGGCACGTGGAGCCGTTTTTCAAGCCGGACTGGTCGCCGGAAAACATGCTGTCTTTCATGTATACGTGTCATTTGGGCGTCTACCGCACGTCGCTGGTGCGGCAACTCGGCGGCTTTCGAAAGGAATTCGATTTCGCCCAGGACTATGATCTCGTGTTGCGACTGGCAGCCCGGCAAGCGCGCATCGGTCATATTCCCGATATCCTCTACCATTGGCGAAAACACCCGGGATCCTCGTCGTTCCACCGGGACGAAAAACCCCGAGCTGTCGATGCTGCCCGCCGAGCTTTACAAGCTCATCTCAACGAAATGGGTGAGCCTGCTGATGTCGAACCGGGCCCTGTGCCGGATATGCATCGCGTGCGTTTTCGGCTACGATGCCGCCCGTTAGTCAGCATTATCGTTGCCAGTGCCTGTCGAAAGATTCGTACGCGCACTTTCACCGGCTATTTGCTGCGCTCGTGTCTCACCAGCATCGTCGATAAGTCAACTTATTCGCCCTACGAAATCATCGTTATGCATGCGCCCAGCGCTTCACGTGCCGTGCTGCGGGAGATACTCGACGAGGTGCAAGGACGCAGAGGCCGACAACGCCATAACGTTAACGATTTCCTTCCTCGGGTGGTCTTCCGCTCCTATCCGTTGCCATTCAACTTTTCGCAAACCATGAACGAAGCGGCACAGATCGCATCAGGGGATTACCTTTTGTTCCTCAACGATGACATGGAAGTTCTGTCGCCTGACTGGATGGAATCCCTGCTCGGCTTTGCCCAGCGGTCGACGGTCGGGGCGGTCGGTGCAAAGCTGTTATTCCCAGACGGCAAATTGCAGCACGCGGGCATCGCGATTCTGAACGGCGTGCCAGGACATCCTTTCTACGGGTTTCCCGGTCAGCATCCGGGATATTTCGGCAGCAACCTGGTCCCGCACAATCGCCTCGCTGTAACGGGTGCCTGCTTGATGACGCGACGTGACGTTTTTGCAGATGTCGGCGGCTTCGACGTGTCGCTGCCCCTCAATTACAACGATGTCGATTTCTGCTTGCGCATCTATGAGAGCGGCAAACGGATCGTCTGTAATCCCTATGCCCAGCTGATCCATTACGAATCCCTTACCAAACCGGGCGTTTTTCAGCATGAGCTAACACGGTTCCAAGCACGCTGGCGGCAACGATTGCCTCGTGACCCTTACTACAATCCAAATCTTTCTCATGAAAGTTTCGATTACCGCATTCGTAGCGACGACAAAGGAGAACGACGGTGGGTGCGGGAAAACACAGCTTGTTAGCGAACGACGCCCGCGAACCCAGAGAATGGCTTAGCGAGCGCCTGAGCAAGGTGCTCCTGGCAGTCGTGGTAACAGGCGCCGCCATGTTGGCAGCATATTGGGCCTTCTTGACCCCTATCTATCAGGCTCCTGACGAACCCATCAATCTCGACTACGCCTTGGCGATCTATGAAAACGGCGGGCTTTTTCGTGTACGCCATACCTCCTATTTTCAGTTACCGCCTTTCGTCCACCCCTATACCAGATACTTGCTCGAACGTCTCGAACATCACCGCGTAACCTTCCACAACGACCAAAGAATGCCACCCGGCTATGGCACACTCGCCTTCTTCCGCGACCTGGAACAGCACGCTCCCTCCCGCCAGGGACTGCACTTCGAACGACCCAACCAGCCGGCAGCGGTTTATCCGTTCGGCTATTATGCCCTGGTAGCTGTCTGGATTGGATTCTTGCATCTCTTTGACGATGGTCCCGTCTTTACCTTTTTCGGTGTGCGTCTGCTGTCCGTTTTGATGCTGATTGCCAGTTTGTTATTGATTCATGCTACGTTGCGGCGTTCTCATTTTCGCAGATTCCCGGCGCTGTGCGTGACCGCCAGCATCGCCTACTTCCCTTTGACACTGTTCGTCGCGTCCGCGGTGCAGATGGACAACTTGACATTCTTGCTGGTATCGGCGGTTTTCTACCTCGCGGTGCGCGCCCGCCAGGAGCTTAAAAGCCTCAGTCCTTCCCAGTGGACGGCGAGTTTGTCTTGGATCATTACCGGGCTTGGTTTCGCGCTCGCTGCCTTGCTGGTTACCAAGGTCCACTTTTTTCTCTGCGTCGCGGCACCGGTCTATTTGATGTTGCTGACGGAGCTTGGCTTCGCCCGCGTTGGTTTCTGCCGGTGGTCCCAGTCCGCTCTCCTTCTATTGGTGCCGTCTCTTCTTTCAGGCAGCATCTATCTGTGGACCATCTGGGGCACGAGTATTTTGCATTTTTCCAACCCGCAGCGAGGCGATAACGTGGTGGTTCACACGCTGCAGTGGTTCCTGGCCGCCTGTGCGGATTTTTACGCAGGTCTTACGCATCGCTCGTTTTGGGGGATATTCGGCTGGATGGATACGCCCATCCGTATCCGTGGAGGAAACACCAACGAAGCGATCCGCATTACCATCCTGCTGATCGGCTGGTGCGTGCTGGCGTTGACACTCCTGCGACTCGAACAAGTGGTCTCTCGGCTCGTTCGCCTGGCACGGAAAGGAAAGAAAAATGTCGCCTGGCGCTTGGCGGTTTCCGATGTGATGATGAATTCATATATTGTATTCACAATTTTCATGATTTATTTGTTCATCCGCGTCGAAAACCGGTTTCATGCTCAGGGACGCAACTGGCTGCCCCTGATTCTGCCGATTTTTCTGACCGGAATTCGCTTTGCCCCCAAAGCCTTGACTCTCCGACCCTCTCAATGGGCAATGAAATGGGGCGTGATCGCTGGGCTGCTGCTTTATGATGTCGTGGGAGGATATTATTCGCTGCAGACGATCAAGAAGCGATTCTATGCAACCAAACAAGAAACTGCCGTCTTCCAGGCATTGGAACCGTCACGATTGCCCAGAACCGGGCTCAGTATTCGCGCCGAACTGGGAGAAATCAGCCACCGGTCTACCTTTCGACAGAACAAGTGCACGATGCCGCCTTGATCACCGGCCGTGTCAACCTCGTCAATGATCGGGAAATCTTTTGGACTTGATGAGGACGTCTTTGTTGTCGACTTTGCGGTGGATCAGACCGGAAGCGCCCGGCGTCTTTTCGATCAAAGGCAAGCCCTTTTCGCCCAAGATGTTCAAAGTGGTGGCCAAAGCGTCGGCTGTGGTCCCGTCCGGCGCGATGACGGTGGCGCTAATGCGACCAACAAGCCCCAGCCCCGTGCGCGGGTCGACGATGTGGGAATAACGGATGCCGTCGATCTCGACGTAACGTTCCGCATCGCCGGAAGTGGCGATGGCGGCATCGGCAAGAAAAATGAAGCGCTCTGGGCGAGCATCAGGGTCTTCAAGCGGGGCGATCCCGATTCTCCACCCATCGGAATCCGGCGGCGGCTTGCTGACGACGATGTCACCCCCTGCGGAAACAAGTGCCCGATCGACGCCGAGCCTGGCCAGGGTTTCGATCGCTTTGTCGGCAGCGAACCCTTTGCCGATCCCTCCCAGATCGAGCCGCATGCCAGGTTGTTTCAGTTGCACCGTCTGGTGCTTGGGATCGAGAACCAGATTGCGAAAGCCGACCAGAGATCGAGCCTGAGCAAGCTCTTGCGGAGTGGGAAGCTTGTTTTTGAGCCGGCACCGACGCCAAAGACGCACAACAGGGCCAATGGTCACGTCGAAGGCTCCGTTCGATTGTTCGGCCATTTTCTGGGCTTGCCAGAGCACGGCGAAAAGATCCGAGCTGACTTTGACGGGTTTATCGTCCGATTTTAGACAAAGCTGCATCAATTCGCTGGTCAGCCGATAGTGGCTCATGATACCATCTAACTGGGCGATACGGGCGAAAGCCGCCTTTGCCGCCTGCTCAGCTGTCGCCCGATCCTTGGCATAGAGGATGATCTTGAAGTGCGTCCCCATATGGGCTTCCACAAACGTGAACCGTTTGAGCTGCCCAGTTGGCCGAGAACGTTCTTCCTCTTTTGCCGGGCAGGTAGAAAAAGCTGCCAACAGCAGCAAGACGGCCGACGCAAATTTGATATAGCAAAACCGAGACACGATTCTCTCCTGTAAAAAATAGGACACCGGAGTTTAACACAAATGAGAAGACAATTACAGGTATGGCTCGCAGTCGGGATCCTTTCGTCGCTCGTGGTCGGTTTGTGGCCGGGCGGCCAGACGACGCGCGCAGCCAAGTTCGAACCCAAGATCGAGCCTCTCAAACACAAAAAATATACGGAGAAGATTCCGGGGACGAACGTCACGTTCGAGATGGTACCGATTCCAGGCGGCGTGTTTCTCATGGGCAGCCCCGAAACGGAAAAAGGTCGACACGAAGACGAAGGACCGCAACACCCCGTCGAAATTCGCCCCTTCTGGATGGGAAAATGCGAGGTAACCTGGGATGAATTCGACGTGTACTGGCAGGAGATGCGACAGCTACGGGCCAAGAAACCGCCCAAGACGCCGCAGGAAGATGCGGTCTCCGGCCCGACTCCTGCTTATGTCGACGAAACCTACGGCCACGGGCGTGACGGCCACCCCGTTTTGTGCATGACGCATCATTGCGCAATGGAATACTGCCGTTGGCTTTCAGAAAAGACAGGAAAGTATTATCGCCTGCCGACCGAAGCGGAATGGGAGTATGCCGCCCGCGCGGGGGACGACGACGGCTTATTTCTTTGGCGACGATCCCAAGAAGCTGGGCGAATATGCCTGGTACGCCGAAAACTCCGAAGACCTTACCCATAAAGTCGGCTCGAAAAAACCGAACCCTTGGGGGTTGTACGACATTTACGGCAACGTTTATGAGTGGTGTCTCGATCGCTATGACAAGGACTTTTACAAGAAGTTCCCCACCGACAAACCGACTTTGAATCCCGTGTTGCTCCCCGACAACAAGCGTTTCTCGAATGTGGCACGGGGTGGGTCATGGTTGGACGAGGCCGCTGATTGCCGAAGCGCACGTCGCATCCATTCGACCAAGGAATGGATCAAGTACGACCCGCAAAGGCCCCAAAGCATCTGGTGGCTCACCAATTGGGACGTGGTCGGCTTCCGCGTCGTTCGAGCTGTCAACGAACAGGAAAACCTGAAGAACCTGAAATCCAAAATCACCAAGGAAAGTGATTAGACAAAAGGCCCCTGCTTATGCGAAAATAGCGCCGAGGCATGGTCGGCTGGCAGGCGAACCGTCTATTGGTCGAATGAGAGCCGGAATGATTTACATGGTGAAGGGAGAACGATAAATGAGTAGCACGCGGAGAGATTTCTTGAAGAAGGCGGCGGGCACCACTTTGGCCGCCCTGGCAGCAAACGTGCATGCCGCAGGTAGCGATGAGATTCGTGTGGGCATCATCGGTTGTGGCAATCGCGGTACCGGTGCCGTTGACAATTGCCTGAGTGCTGCCGAAAACGTGAAATTGATCGCCATGGGCGACGCCTTCGAAGATCGCTTGCAGCGATCGTATGGTATCCTCGAGAAGAAGCACGCGAAACGGATGGACGTTCCGAAAGACCGGCAGTTCGTCGGGCTGGACGCTTACAAGAAGGTTTTGGAATGTGATATCAACTATGTCATTTTAGCCACGCCGCCAGGGTTTCGCCCGCTGCATCTGCGCGCTGCAGTCGACGCCGGAAAACACATCTTCACGGAAAAACCCGTCGCTGTTGACTGCGCCGGCATTCGCATCGTTTTCGATGCCTATAAGGATTCGCTGAAAAAAGGATTAGGCATTGCCGCTGGTACGCAACGCCGTCACCAAACCAGTTATATCGAAACCATGAAGCGGATTCATGACGGCGCCATTGGCAAAATCACGGCTGCCCGTTGCTACTGGAATTCGCGTGGCGTCTGGCCGCCCAAACCACGACAAGCAAGCTGGGGCGACCTCGAATATCAGATGCGCAACTGGTACTACTATTGCTGGCTCTGCGGCGACCATATCGTTGAACAGCACGTCCATAATCTGGATGTCATCAACTGGGCCTTGCAATCCCACCCCATTCGTGCCGTCGGCATGGGTGGGCGACAAACCCGCGTCGGCAAAGAATTCGGCGAAATCTTCGACCACTTTGCCGTCGACTACGAATACCCGGGTGGCATCCACGTCTTGAGCATGTGCCGGCATGCTCCCAATTGCGAAAACAATGTCTCTGAAGCCGTCGTCGGCAGCAAAGGCAACTGCCACTTCGCCACCCGCAAGGGGCATGTTATCGACGGCGAAACGACCTTCCTTTTCCCGAGGCAAAAAGACAACTTGCCTTATGTTCAGGAGCACACGGACCTGATACGTAGCATCCGGGCCGGCAAGCCGATCAACGAGTTGAAGAATGTCGCCGAGAGCACCCTGACCGCGATCATCGGCAGAATGTCTGCCTACACCGGCAAGGCAGTGACATGGGATTTTGCTTTGGAGAAAAGCAAACTCGACCTGATGCCGCCCAAATTGGATTGGAACATGAAACTGACCGTCCAACCGGTTCCCATCCCGGGCAAGACTCCGCTGATCTGATGTTTCGATGCACTTTCCCGCCGAACCGCGAAACGCAGGCAGCCGTGGTTCGGCGGGGCATTTTCGTTACTTCTGCCATCTCCGTTAGAATCCCTCCTGGCCTCGCTGCCGCCTCCCGACGTTTTCCTCGAGGCACAGAACCGCGTTTTCTCATTGACCCGAAGTGTCGCCGCAACTTATAGTTGCAATAGAAAGTCTTTCGCCTTTTGTCGTAAGGGAGCAAGCGAGTGGCAGAAAAACGGCGCAAACGCAATTCGTCTGGCAAACAACAAGACGGAAGCCAGGTTGTCGGGTTCCTGGGCGTAGGGCTGGACAATCAGGACGGCGAATACCGCCTGACTCGCAACGAACATTTCCTGCTTGTCGGTGGCTCGAAAGAAACCCACGAGCGGATGCAGGAGACCTCCATCCGCTTCAACCAGGCATTACAAAAGTCGGGTAGAACACTCTCAGAAACGCCGGTCGATGAAATCATCGATATGCTGCGCGACGCCCAGGTGTAGGCTTCGTTGTATCAGGCAGGTTTGTTTTCTCCCGCCGAATGTTGAAACTTCCGTCGTCCTTGTGGGTAATATCAAACAGAGCAACGACGTTGGTAGTTGGCTGTGTCTGCCGAAGATGCCGCGCTCGTAAAACGATGCCTTCGAGGAGACCGAGACGCGATCCGGTCCCTTGTAGAGCGATTCCACGCCGACGTGTACAGTTTGTGCGTGCGGCTCTTGACTCATCGGCATGACGCGGAAGACGTCACTCAGGAAGTGATGTTGCGGGTGTTCCGCAGCTTGAATCGCTGGGACTCCAATCGTCCGCTGAAACCGTGGATCATTGGGATCACCGTCAACCGCTGTCGGACGTGGATGGCCCAGCGTGCCAACCGGCCGGAGTTGAGTGACTACCTGCAGGAGACGGCAGCCGCTCCCGCCTCCGACGACTCGACCGAGTTGCTCCAGGAAATCCACGCTGCGTTGCTGGAACTTCGGCCTGAATACCGTGAAGTCTTTGTGCTGTTTCACGAGAAAGGGCAACCTTACGAAGAAATCGCCGAAGCTCTCGGCAGACCGGTGGGCACGGTGAAAACCTGGTTGCACCGAGCGAGGCTGGAAGTCCTCGAAAGGCTACGCAAACGCGGCATGGTTCCCGAAAACTTTAATGCCGATACAGATGAGAAAGACTCTCTTCTTCCCATGAAGCCTAAATAGCGACACCTCTCAGAGCAGCAAGCGAGAGGCAACATGGCGAGGAGGCGACCGAACCATGAACTGCACCGAATTTGAAGCATTGTTGCAAGAACGTTTGGACGGGAATCAGCGAGATTCCTCTACTTATGAAGAACACCTCCAGCGCTGCCCCCATTGTTCCAGCCTCCACCAGGCCAGTGAGCAACTCATTCGCGGACTGGCTCGGCTCCCCGGCATTTCACCTCCGGAAGGATTGGCCGATCGTATCGTTGTTCAAGTCCTTTCGGAACGTCGTCAAAAGTCCCAGACGCACCGCTTCCGCATGGCCGTGGCATCGATCGCCGCAGCGGTCCTAGTCGCACTGTTCCTCGGCAAAGCGACACCGCCTGACATTCGCCCAAGAACGACTGCCACCGGTGAAAAGGACAATGGTGTTCCCATCGCCAGGCACGAACAAACACCAACGGTGGCGGAAAGCATATCCGTCGATGAAAGCGTCGGCGAAGCCGGCCAGGCTCTGGTTTCGCTGGTTGCTCGCACCGCCGGCGAGACTGTCGAACAGAGCCGATGGCTGCTGCCTGATACTTTGGCGATGGCCAACCCTCCCGTTCCCGAAATCGGCTTCTGGCCGACTGCAATGCAAACTCCCGAACCATTGCGCCAGGCGAGCAAAGGGGTATCGAAAGGTCTGCAACCCGTGTTGAAGTCTGCCCAAAACGCCGTCAACCTGTTTCTCCGCGATTTGCCTGTCAAGCCCATGGAGGAAGAAGAATAAGTTTCCAGACGGGTGAGAAAAGAAACAATCTTCTCCCTGGAGTCATTCACCATGCGTCGGCTTGCGTCTTCGAGTTTTGTTGTCACCCTTCTAATCCATCTCGCTTGCATCGTTTCCTTTGCGCGTGCCGGTCATGCCCTGCGGCTTGTTCCTGACGACGTCGGTCTATGCCTGGCCGTGCGGAACCTCCGCTCCGACTTTGCAGCCGTGGCGAAATCGCCGTTCCTCGACGAATTCCGAAAGACCGACATGGGCAGAAGGCTTCTTGACGCCCCGGAATTTCGCAAGCTCGTGGCCAGCGGCCAAAAACTTCACAAAGTGCTCGGCACAAGCTGGCAAGACCTGCGCGACGAAATACTGGGCGATGAAGTTGTTTTTGCCTACCGACCCAGCACAAATAGCGGCAACGAAGAAAACGAAGAAGACGGCCTCTTTGTGCTTCAGGCCCGCAACGCGAAAATACTCGCCGATTTGATCGATCGCCTCAACTCCCTTGAACGCAACTCAAAAGAATTAACGAGCTTGCACGAGCGAGAATACCGCGGCATCACCTACACCGAACGTGTCAGTAAGAAGTCCAGAGTCTTTTATTTCCGCCATGACGGCATTCTGGCTGTCGCGACTCGAGAAGCGACTTTAAAACAACTCATCGACCGCAATAGCCAAGCATCCGTTGCTCCGGCTAATCTCGATGAGCGCATCGCCAAACTTGGACTGACAAACGCCTTGGCAGTTCTCTGGGTCAACCCTCGCGCTTTCGACATCGAACTGGAACAGCAGGCGGCCTCCACATCCGGTGCAGAAAAACTTGCTGTCGAGAAGATGCGATCCTATTGGAAAGCACTGGATGGCATCGCCTTTTCCTTGATGTTGGAAAAACAGCAGATTTCGCTACAGTTGACGCTGTTGGTTCGACCGAAGGACCTGCCCCCATTGGCTCAGCGCTTCTTTCTCAGTGACAACGATCCATCGGAACTATGGAACTTCTTGCCGAACGACGCTGTGTTGGCAGCGGCGGGGCGTGTCGACATTCCTGCCTTAGTCGCATTTTTGGGAGAATTCCTGCCAGCCGACGCCAAAGAAGAAATACGCCGAACGGTCAACCGTGGCATTGGAGCGGCGCTTGGATTGGATGTCAGCCACGACATCCTGCCCAATCTCGGACCGGATTGGGGCATCGCCGTGCGATTGAACGAACAAGACGGTCAGCCGATCGCTCCAGAGCAGCTGTTCGCCTTGAAGGTCTGCCCAGGAAAGAAGGACAAATCCGTCGGCCAGGCACTTACCGATGGCCTGAATGCTTTGGCGCTATTTGCTGTGATCGGCTACAACAGTAGCGGTCGTCCTGACGCCTTCACCTTGAAACGGGAGCGACAAGGAAATACCGAAGTGAAATATTTGGTTAACGACGATTTATTGCCCAAAGGAGTTCGGCCTGCCTACGCCATCAAAGACGAATACCTGCTTCTGGCCAGTTCACCGGATGCCATTCGCCATTTTCGCGCCGGTTCCGGAATAAAGGCCGAAAAAGGACTTCTCGTCAGGTTATCACTTTCCCGACTCGCCGACTTTTTGGCTAAGCATCGTGTCTTCCTCCTGCAACGATGGACGAAGGGAGGTGAAGCCGACGCGGCAACAGCGAAACGCCGGCTGGACAATTTCCTTGCCATCGTCAGGCTGTTCGATCGTATCGAACTCAAAAGCCAGGGAGGCAATGGCCGGTCTACCCTCTCCCTCAGTATCCATACGAAATTGGCCCTTCGAGGCAATTAAAGCGTTTATTTCTTCATTGCCCAGAAAACGGCATTGGCGAGCATTTTTCGAAATTGGGGCTGGGCAAAATCATCTGGATGGCCCAGCGACGTATAGAAAACGCGGCTCTTGTTGTACATCCGCGTCCAAGCAATGGGCTGACGTTGGTCCCTGTATGCCCCTATCAGAAGGATCGTCGCCTCCTTATCCACCGATTCAGAAGAATAAAGTGAACCGGAACTGTGCCATTTGAGAGGCTTGACATCTGCTAGAATGGGATGATTGTGAGCGTTCGGCGCGGGGGCAACGTCGGTACCGAACTTGCCTGGCCCATGCCCCCGATAGTCGCAGCCAAGAACTTCGATGTCGAATTTGGGCCAGGTCGCCCGCTTTGATCCAGCTTTCGTTTCAAACGCGTGACTCGCCGTCCGCAGTGCGACCAACGGTTTCCCCGCATGAAGGTAGTTGCGAATGAGGGCCATTTGTTCTGGCGGTAAAGATCGCCGCCGCAGAAACAGCACCAACAGGTCGGCCTGACGAAGCGCTTGCAGCCCACGGATTTCGAAATCATCTCCGTTTGCTCTGCCGATCAGCACATCGCAATAACAGCCATACTGGCTGCGCAACTCCTCCGCAAACTGCGGAATGGTTTCGTCGGCGTGATATTCACCACTGTCGGCCACCAAAACGATATGCGGACGCTTGTCTTCTCCAAAGCGGAACGCCGCTTTGCCCGTGAAATCGGCACTAACGACAGTCGGGCACCAGTATTTTTCAATGTGCTCAACGACCAGTTCCGTTCCCCGGCAATGGCTGACTTTCGGCGGTAGCTTGGGGTTATACATGGAATCCGTCATATCGCGCATCAAAACGACGTTCATTCCCTGGTAGACGAGTTGGCGAATGCCGAAGGGCCGACCAAGCACGCACATGTTGGTGTGAACGCCCATGATTATGGCATTTTTGATCCCTTTTTGCCGCATAAGATAATACGCTTCATGGCTGTCGGTAATGGCATCGCCTTCTTTGATTTCAATGGCATCGATCTGCCGAGTGTAAAACCGTTTGCGTTCACGCGGCATTTCATCGTCGCAAGGCATGGTGGCATCGACAGGCAGATCAGGCTCGCGCGTCTTGTCGAGATGACACCACGTCTTGAGAGGAACCTTCCCTTTCACCGGGGGCGCTTGCTGGGCGAGCTTCCGTTGCGGCGTGTCTTTGTAGACGTCCATGCAGCCGCTCGGGCAATGAATGATCAGAATTCCCCGCTTTCTGGCGATGGAAATGACTTCATTCATGTGCGGGGCCATTTCCGCGACGCGGCGAGCCGCATTGCGGCAATAATGGTCGTCCCACATGTCGCAGATAAGGATGGCGGTCTGTTTAGGATTCCAATGAATGTATTGCTCGCGAACAACGTAGCGGCCGCCTTCGGTTTTTACTCTTGACCGTGCCAACAGTGACAAATCCAGACCGTCGGCCCAGGCCGATGAAAACCCAATTGCCAAAACGGCCAACACGAGTCTTTCACGAAACATGATAGTTCCCCGTTTTTTTTCAAGAACCCACACGCAGGCGCCCAGGCTCATTTGCGTGCCATTTCATACGCTGGACTGATAGCACGCAAACGGTCGACCGCAGCGCCAACGTATTCGATGGCAAAGTCGACCTCTTCCTGGGTGTTGAATCGTCCCAGACCAAAGCGGATGCTGCTGCGAGCCAGTTCGTCGGCGATCCCCAATGCTCGCAACACGTAGCTTGGCTCAACGTTCGCCGATGTGCATGCCGACCCGGAACTGACAGCAAGATCGTTGAGGCTCGTCAACAGAGCCTCGCCGTTTACGAAACCAAAACTCACATTCAAGTTTCCAGGCAACCGCTTTGTCGGATGTCCGTTGAGCTGGATGTGGTCAAGTCGTTCGCTCAATCCCTGATGGAGCCGGTCGCGAAGCTGACGGATCCGCGCCCCCTCTTCTTCCATCTCGGTTTGGCACAGCTCGCAAGCTTTGCCGAAGCCGACGATATTGGGAACCGCCAGTGTGCCGCTGCGCAAACCTCGCTCATGGCCACCGCCGTCGAAAAGAGGCTGCAAACGAACGTTGGGATTGCGGCGGCGGACGTACAAGGCTCCCACTCCTTTCGGACCATACATCTTATGTGCTGTCATGCTAAGCAGATCGATACCAGCGATTTCGACATCGATGGGAATCTTGCCGACCGCTTGAACCGCATCACAGTGAAACAGCACATGGTGTTCTTTGCAAATCCTGCCAATCTCGGCGATCGGCTGCACGACGCCGATCTCATTGTTGGCAGCCATGACGCTGACCAGGATCGTCTGCTTGTTGATGCTATCGGCGATGCACTGGGGATCGACAAGGCCATCGCGATCGACGGGCAGAACGGATACCTGGAACCCTTCGCTCTGCAGCCGCTTGCAGGGATCGAGAACGGCGTGGTGTTCGGTTGCCACAGTGATGATGTGGTCGCCTTTTTGGCGATACATGGCCGCAGCGCCTTTGAGCGCGAGATTGTTGCTTTCGGTCGCTCCGCTTGTAAAGATGATTTCTTTGGCCTCGGCTCCAATTAACCGGGCGATTTGGAGGCGAGCATTTTCGACTGCCTCTTCGGCCTTCCAGCCGAAGGCATGATGCCGGCTGGCAGGATTGCCGTATTGGTCGCAAAAATATGGCAACATCGCCTCCAAGACGCGAGGATCGGTCCGCGTGGTGGCGTGGTTATCCATATAAACAGGCAGCTGGAGCATAGTGGTTACCTTAACAAGAAACGTCGCGGCACGCCAATGACGCCTTTGCTTGCTTTGACGAGGCGAACGGACAACCTTCTTCGTGCCGCAGTATGCGAATTTCAGTCGGCTGGATTACGTCATTGAGTATAGCGAGCGTGATGGGGTAATCAAAGCAAACAGAAAGGAGCGGCTCGATGCCTTGGTTACGATCTGGCCTGGTGGTGGTCTTTCTTGCCAGCACAGGATTAGCCGGCGATTGGCCGCAATGGCTTGGCCCGCACCGCGACGGAAGTACTTCCGAAAAAATTCGCGTTTGGCAAAAGGCACCGACCCGATTGTGGACGGCCTCGGTCGGAGAAGGGCACAGTTCCCCCATTGTCGCCGACGGAAAAGTATTCCTCTTGTATAAGGTCAAAGGCCAGACCAGGGAAGAGTTGGCGGCGTTTGACGCCGACAAAGGGACCCGACTTTGGGCCACTTCTTATGAAACAAACGAATTCAAAAGCATCTTTGGCAACGGACCGCGCGGCACCCCTGCGTTCGATACCGGCAAAGTCTACTCGTTGGGAGTAACCGGCGTACTCACTTGTTTCGATGCCAAAACCGGCAAGATCAGCTGGCAGGTCGATACTCTCAAGACCTTCAAGGCTCCCAACCTGGTGTTCGGCATTTCCTGCTCCCCCCTCGTTGATGGCGACAAAGTCTTCGTCAGCGTCGGCAAGGGAACCTCCATCGTCGCCTTCGACAAAAGAACCGGTAAGGTATTGTGGAAAAGCCTTTCTGACGCTGCCAGTTATGCGTCACCGATCGTTTTCGGCAAAGGGAAAGAACGCCAGCTAGTCTTTCTGACACAACAAGGCGTCGTCTCGCTGGCGCCAGACTCCGGCGCGCTTTTCTGGAAATACCGCCTCGTTGACCTGCTTAGTGAAAGTTCGACAACACCAGTTCAGGTTGGCAATCGGCTCTTCGCCAGTTCGGTCACATTCGGGGGAGTCGGTCTCGAACTGAGCATAAAAGACGATAAGCCCCAGGTAAAGGAGGCATGGAAAAACAAAAGCTTGAATTGCTATTTCTCAACTCCCGTGGCGGTGGGCGATCACCTTTTTATGGTCACAGGTAAAATCTTTCCGCCGCCCCCTGAAGTTTCGCTTCGCTGCGTCGACTTCAAAACCGGCAAGATTCTCTGGACCAAAGCGAAAGTTGGCAAATACCATGCCTCGCTGATACGCATGGGCGACAAGCGGTTGCTCCTGCTGGATGATGCCGGCAATCTGATTCTGCTGGACGCCAATCTCAAAGCATACAAGGAATTGGCGCGCAGTTCCATTTGCGGACCGACCTGGGCGCATCCGGCTATTGCCAGCGGCCGACTCTTCATTCGCGACCAGAAAGAGTTGATTTGCCTGAAGCTCCCGTAGCAGCGGCGGCAACAATTTCAGCGGCCTTTCTTGGCTTCCATCAATTCGTCCCGGTAGGCGAACACCGCAGGCGTGCCGCCAGTATGGACAAAGACGACGTTCTGTCCTGCCTTCAATTGGCGTTTTCGAACGTGATCGATCAATGCCGCCATGGCCTTCGACGTATAAACGGGATCCAAGAGAATGCCTTCATAGCGAGCCAAGAGGTCGAGCGCTTCCATGCCGCCCTCGGAGATGGCACCGTAGCCGGGACCGATGTAGTCCTCCGTCGCGTCGATGTCATCGGCGCCGAGACGATGAGGCAAATCCAGCAACGAAGCTACTTGATTGGCGATCTCGGCCATGTCCGCACGGGTGTCCCAAGGCCATTTGATCGGACAAATCAAACGAACGGGACAAGCAAGTCCCAGCACGGCTTTGGCCAGTGTCAAACCGGCTCCGGTCGCACCCGCTGATGAAACATAAATGGCGTCGATGGGCAACTGCCGCTCTTGCATCTCGTCGACAATTTCCGCCAGGCATAAAAGGTAACTCACCGCTGCCAAAGGCCTGCCTTCGTGCCGGTCCCAAGAGTAGACGATACGTCCCTTGCCACGAAGTTCTTCCGCTCTTTTAATGATGACCTCGTCGAGTTCGGGTCCGATTTCGGCATCGACTATTTCGACCTTGGCACCGACGAGATAATCGAGCAGCAGATTCCCCTGAATTTCATCGCGATGTGCCGATCGGCTGAGAACGAGTCGACATTCGAGACCAAGGCGAGCGCAGGCGGCCGCTGTCTGACGGCAATTATTCGATTGCACACCTGCCCCCCAGACAACAACATCAGCGCCGCGACGGAGTGCCTCCGCCATCAAGAACTCGTTATGGCGAGTCTTGTTCCCGCCATACAAAAGCCCCGTGCAATCGTCCCGTTTGATGAAGATGCGCGGTCCACCCACGACGTCGGCAAACCGAGGCACCTCCTCTAAAGGCGTTGGCAAGTGGGCCAGCTCGATTCTTGGCAATCGCGCAACCCTTTGCCGTAACTCCTCCGTTGTTAAAGCCGACTCTGCCATGGGGACTCCACGTTAAACGGAATTAGTGATGGCATTTTGGCTTATCCTAGTATGGCAACCCGACGATGAAAAGGAGATTTGCGCGAACGACTCGTCGTTTGGTTAGTCGAACTCGTTCCGGCCTTGGAATATAGTTGGCATCGTTCCCAATCAGGGCAATTCGACCAGCGAACCTGGCTCGGGAGAAAATGCTCCCTCCAATCCCGGAAAATAATCACGGAGTTCCCGTGCAACATATCCATCTGCCCTGGGTGCCGCGTTTTGGGCTTGTTCCCGCAGCGAAAATCTGGCAGATTGTGGCATCCCATCGTCACCCAGCAAGGAGGTTCCGAGCCATGGACACGGTCGCTGTCATCTGCTCTGCCTGTCAACCCGATTGTTATCCGGCACTGGCACTTTTGCAAACTACGGGCAAAACCCTGGTGGAACATTCATATGAGCTGGCAAAAGCCGCATCGCGGATCAGCGACGTTGTGGTCGTAACGGATAATGAACAGGTCGGCGGGATTGCCCAATCACTTGGCGTCCAGGCTACCGTTGGCGATCTGACTCCGGTGAACCGGTTGAAAACAGTTGCCCAAGCCGTTGAAAACCGCCAGGCCGATTGCGTTGTGGTCTTGAACGCCGACAATCCGACTCTGGAGACGAAGTCGCTTGACCTGTTGGTGGATACTTTGGCTCAAGACAGTGGTGCTCAGATCGCGGGGTTGGTGGTCCCAATCCGCATGCCAGCCCGTTGGCAGACGACGTCGTTCATCAAAGCGGTTGCCGACCAGGAAGGTCGGCTATTGTATTTAAGCCGCAGCCCGATTCCGTATGTTCGTGATGGCGCGGTGGACTTTACCGCTGAACCGCCCGCGCTGTTGGAATACATCGAAGTGTCGGCATATCGCTTGTGCGCTTTGCGGCAGTTGGCGCAGATGCCGCCGCATCCTCTGGAGATCGCGGAGAGAATTCCCGAGTTGCGAGCTGTCTTGAACGCGTGGCCGGTTCGATTGGCCCTGATCGGGCACGGCGGGTGCAAGATTTCCAGTTTCGACGATTACGATTTCTTCGTGCAGTCTTACAAGCGCAGCCGGGCCGCTTGATTCGAATCGCGAATTTCTGCACTTTGTCATTTCCTCACGCGGCGCGATTGGCGAAAATGACAGACCCGCTGTCATTGGCTCGTCGCCACGAATCTGGGAAATGGGAAAACGCTATGCAGAGATTCATCGCTGTGCTCGGTTGTGTCCTCCTCGTCACTTGCCTGTTTGGTGTTGCCGACCAGCCCGAAGAATTGCAGCCGCGGGTTTTTGCCGTCCGTGATGCCCGCGTTGTTGTCGAACCCGGCAAGGTCCTGGCAAAAGCCACGGTGGTCATTCGCGACGGATTGATCGAAGCGGTTGGCACCGGCATCGAACCACCCGTTGATGCGGTGATCATCGATGGGACAGGGTTGACGGTTTATCCCGGTTTTATCGATGGCTTGAGTTATTGGGGTTACGATGCCAACCTGCGCCGACCCTCGGATGGTCCCAAGGCGGATACCAGCAGCTCCGCGCTGATCGCCACCAAACCTGATCACCGCCGAGGCCTCACTCCGGAGTTTACGGTCCAATCGGCATTGCGGGCAGACAGCACCAAGGAAGAGCAGTGGCGGCGATCAGGATTCACCTCTCGGCTACTGGCCCCCGAAGACGGCTTGATGATGGGACAGAGCGCATTTATTTCACTTTCCGGTAGGGCTCCACGGGAGGTGGTTCGGCGCGCGCCGGTAGCGCTGCATATGCACTTTCGCCGTCTGCCGGGAAACGGCTATCCCGTTGCCCTGATGGGTTCTATCGCCCATTGTCGGCAAACGATGCTCGATGCCGGTCATTATCAGCGCCTTTGGTCGGCATTTGAAAAGGGAGGCGGAGTTGGCAAGCCGCCGCCTGCCGATCCGACTCTTCAAGCGCTCGCGCCGGTCCTGGCTGGCAAGATTCCAGTCGTCTTCACCGCCGATACCCATGATGAGATCGACCGGGCTTTGAACTTTGCCCAGGAGTTCGGGCTGCGGCCGATTCTTTTCGGAGGAAGGGATGCCTGGAAAGCCGCGGATCGCCTCAAAAAAGAGAATGTCCCCGTGATCCTTCGCATCGATTTCGTCGAGCAGGCGAACGCCCGCTTGCGACGTTCTCCGGACATCAAGCTGCCTGGCAAGGTGGTCGATGACGAGGAACGAAAACTTCAGCAAGAGATTCGCAATGCGGCCGAACTGCACCGCCGTGGCATCGTCTTCGGATTTAGCCTCGACGGATTCGACGATTCCGATGGGATGAAGAAGTTTCGCGCCAACCTGCGTAAAGTGATCGATGCCGGACTGCCAGCCAATGCCGCTGTGGCTGGACTTACGATTCAAGCTGCACGCATCCTGGGTGTGGATAAGCAAATCGGAACCATCACGCCGGGCAAGGCCGCGGACCTGGTCATTACGGACGGCGACTTCGCCGATCCCGACACGCAGATTTGCACTGTTTTCGCCGACGGCAATCGTTTCGATTACGCCAAACCGAGGAAGAAGCCAGCTAAGAAGCCGGTCAAAACACCGGCAACGAAAACCGAACCAACGAAACAGGCTCGCCACGACGACGAGCTAACCGAAATCGATGAAGACCGCACACCGAAAATCCGCACCAACGGCAATGTCCTGATCCAAAATGCCACCATCCTGACAGTGACGAAAGGAACACTGACCAATGGTGATGTCTTGGTGCAGAAGGGCAAGATCGTCAGAGTCGGCCGGGGACTGAAAGCGCCGAAAAACACCACCATCATCAACGCCAAAGGGATGTTCGTGATGCCAGGCATCATCGACACCCATGTCCACTTTGCGATCGACGGCGGCGTCAATGAATTCTCGTTGTCGGTGGTGCCCGAGGTGCGCGTTCGCGATGTCATTCGTAGCGATGACGTGACGATTTATCGGGCTTTAGCTGGTGGAGTGACGACGGCCAGGCTGTTGCACGGCAGCTCCAATGTCATCGGCGGACAGGATGCGGTAATTAAATTGAAATACGGTCAGCCGGCGGCAGAACTGATCATCGCCGATGCGCCTCGGGGGGTCAAATTCGCCCTCGGCGAAAACGTCAAACGCACTTCGGGGCGATTTCCCAATACCCGGCTGGGTGTCGAAGCGCTTTTGATTCGTGCGTTCACCGAAGCCCGTGCTTACCAAAAAAGCTGGGAGGAATACGGCAAAGCGAAAGCAGCCGGCCGAAATCTCCCCGAGCCTCGGCGCGATCTTCGCCTCGAAGCCCTCGTCGCCATTCTCGAAGGCGACCTCAAGGTCCATTGTCATTGCTACCGTGCCGACGAAATTCTGATGCTTTTGCGCATCGCCAACCACTTCGGCTTTCGCGTGCAGTCGCTTCAGCACGCCCTCGAAGGCTATAAAGTCGCTCCGGAAATCGCCAAACATGGCGCCAGCTGTAGTTCCTTTTCCGATTGGTGGGCTTACAAGATCGAAGCCTATGACGCCATCCCCTTCAACCCGGCATTGTTGCAGGAGGCCGGTGCCCTGGTCTGCTTGAAATCCGACAGCTTCGAACTGGTTCGCCACATGTACCAGGAAGCCGCCAAGTGCGTCAAATACGGCCGCATGTCCGAAACGGAAGCACTGCGGACCATCACCATCAACGGTGCCAGGCAACTCGGTCTCGAAAACCGGATCGGGAGTATTGAAGTCGGCAAAGACGCTGATCTGGCGATCTTCAACGGTCATCCCCTCAACAGCTACTCCCGTGTGGAAATGACATTGGTGGAAGGCGAAGTCTATTTTCAACGGTCGGAAAAACGACTGCCTGCGAACTATGCCCGTTCGGGTCCGACCCCTCCGAAAAACAGTATTCTTGAAATGTCGCGCAATGCCAAGGGGAAATACGCCATTGTCAACGCGACGGTGCACCCCGCCGTAGGCCCCGCTCTGCCCCAGGCGGCGATCATCATCGAGAACGGCCGCATCCGTTCTATCGTGAAGAATTTCAATGTCAAAGACGTTGCGTTCTCGAAAGACACGACGTTGATCCAGGCGGACGGGTTGCACGTCTATCCGGGAATGATCGACGCCGGTTCGGTTCTAGGTTTGACGGAAGTCGGCTCAGCGCGGGAAACGCAGGACTATGCCGAGCTGGGCGATTTTCAACCCGATTTGCGGGCAAGCACAGCGATCAACCCCGACTCGGAGTTGATCCCAGTCACGCGGGCCAATGGGGTCACAACCGTGGTCACGCGGCCGGCTGGCTCCATCATCGCGGGACAAAGCGCTTTGATCAATCTGGCTGGCTGGGTGCCACGCGAGATGGCCCTCGTCGATCCGCTTGCTTTGCATATCGAGTTTCCACCGATCCTGCCCTTTTTGTCGAGCGACGCCAATTTGCCGAGGTTGGGGGGAACCATCGCTCGCAAGCAGCGAGAGTTGAAAATCCGCCGACTTAAAGAGATCTTCCAATTGGCTCTTTTGCATGATGAAGCCCGTCGTCGCGATCTGAATACTCGGCCCAATCCCCGACTGGAAGCGTTGATCCCTTACGCCCGCTGCCAACGCCCAGTCATCATCCAGGCGAACCGCAAACGTGAAATCCTGGACGCCCTGCAACTGGCGTCCGACTTGAAAATCAAACCAATTATTGCCGGAGCAATCGACGCTTGGAAGGTGACAGAAGAATTGAAAAAACACAGGGCAACAGTGATTTTTGGGCCGGTCATGTCGTTGCCACAAGAACCGTATGACCCATACGATGGCCCCTATTCGGCACCGGCGAAACTGCATGCCGCGGGCATTCCTTTCTGCATTCGCTCGTCGGGTGCCAGCAATACTCGCAATTTGCCGTATGAGGCGGCGATGGCTGTCTCATACGGTTTGCCGCCCGAAGAAGGTCTCAAGGCCGTTACGATCTACCCGGCGCGAATTCTGGGCGTTGCCGAAAAACTTGGCAGCATCGAAGAAGGCAAGATCGCCAATCTGGTCATCACCAATGGCGATCTCCTGCAGGCTACAACCCAGGTATTGGGTGTGTGGATCGCTGGCAAGCCGTTCCCGCCGGAAAGCAAGCATACCCGCCTTTACGAGCGCTATCGCCGCCGACTGGAGGAGGTGAGAAACGGCCTCGCCCCCTTGGGAATCGAGTAGCAGGCGTGTCTTCGGGCTGAGGACTGACCATCTTCCTATTGCGGACAGATGTTGCCGAGCCGATCAGCTGGCGGCGGTCGCCTGACGGCGGTCTTTCTTGCCGGTTTCGCCCTTATGATTGGATTCCGACTTGGCTGGTGCCGGCATCAAGCCACGTTTGATCAAGATTTTCTGAGTCAACTCGTCCATGAGCTTTGGATTTTCGCGGAGAAATTGTTTGGCGTTTTCCCTGCCTTGGCCAAGGCGGATATCGCCGTAACTGAGCCAGGCACCACTTTTTTCGACGATCTTGTCTTCGACTGCAAGGTCGAGAATATCCCCTTCGCGACTGATCCCATGGTTGTACATGAGATCGAATTCCGCCACGCGAAAAGGCGGAGCAACTTTGTTCTTGACCACTTTCGTACGAATCCGACCGCCGATCGTTTCCTCGCCATCCTTGATGGCGGCGATTTTGCGAATGTCGAGGCGAACGGAGCTGTAGAACTTGAGCGCAAGACCTCCCGATGT
The DNA here is from genome assembly GCA_026004675.1 of Gemmatales bacterium. Taxonomy (GTDB): domain Bacteria; phylum Planctomycetota; class Planctomycetia; order Gemmatales; family Gemmataceae; genus BPJP01. Next base: position 528,879 of record BPJP01000004.1, on the reverse strand, counting down.
CGTCTCAGGATTGCCGAACATCACGCCGATCTTTTGCCTGATTTGGTTGATGAAAATCATTGTCGTCTTGGTTCGGGAAATGGTCGGCGTCAAGATGCGCAAAGCCTGACTCATTAGACGCGCCTGCAAACCAACGTGCGAATCGCCGATTTCCCCTTCGACTTCGGAACGCGGCACGAGAGCAGCAACCGAATCGATCACGATAATGTCGACGGCGTTCGATTTGATCAGCATCTCGGCAATCTTGAGGGCCTCCTCGGCACACGAAGGCTGACTGACGAGCAGACTTTCCAGATCGACGCCGATCCGTTTCGCCCAACTTGGATCAAGTGCGTGTTCCGCGTCGATGAAGGCAGCGACTCCTCCCTGACGCTGGGCGTTCGCCACGGCATGCAAAGCGATCGTGGTCTTGCCGCTCGATTCGGGGCCGAATACTTCGATTATCCGACCGCGCGGAAATCCCTTTCCACCCAATGCAATGTCCAGACTTAAAGCACCGCTACTGATACCCGTGACATCGGAAAGCGATGCTTCGCCCAGTTGCATGATGGCGCCTTTGCCAAACTGCTTTTCGATCTGCGACAAAGCGTTTTTTAATTCTCGGTCATCAGCCATTCTTGTTTCCCTTCGATTGGCCCAACTGCGAACCGCCATCCAAACCAGTGATGTACATTTGCTATATAGCCACCTGTTCAGATCTTGTCAAGCAGCTTTTTTCAGATTTCCAAAAATTAATGCCGGCCTAGGCGAACCAACTTTTCCCTTTTCGCTTACTCAGAACTGGATGGCAAAGCGAATCGTGCCGATCGTGGCGTTCCGCTGCTCCAGCGCACCGCCTGGGTGAGCGATGTGTTGCAAGTCGAAGGTGACGTTGGCCCATTTGGTCAAGGACAGTTTATAAAACACTTCGAAGACTGTTTCGCTTGTAAAGTCGAAACCGGCACCTGGCTGTTTACTAAAGCGAACCCAGGATGTAGCGATCCCCATGCTATCGCGATCGCGCGAGGGGATTGCACCGCGCCAGACGATACCAGTGCCCAGATGATGCATGACGAAGCTCACCTCTGGATCGGCATAGCCGTATTGGGCGTACCAGCCGATTCCCTGCTCATCATTTTCTTCGTTGGGATGTTCGCGGAACAACTGTTGTTCAAGCACGGAATACAAACCGCTCGTTCCGGTTCGTGTGCCTCCGCGAAACAAGGCAAACGTTCCATTGTGATACCAACCGCCGATGGCCCATCGGCCTGGCAAACCACGCGCAGGAGTTTCCCATTTCAGACCGGCTTCGGAGATCAGAAACAATGGCCCCGACGACAAGAGCAGGTTGTTGGGAAGCTGTGATCCGGTCGAGATGCCGCGTTGGCCCGAACCGTCATAAAGCCCGGCACCAATGTACCAGTCATCCATCGGAGAGAAGAAGATGTTTACACCGTCGATGGATTCGGATAGCTCGGCATGACGAAGATCGTTGGACTGAATCCCATTGAGGAATTCAGGAATTCGCTGGCGTAATCGACAAAGGCAAATTCACTGTTGGCGTCGATTTTGCCGAGCTTCAACCGCACACTGTCCGACCAGAATCGCTGCTCGTACCAAAGTTGGGAAAGTTGCGTTCGGCCAACGGCAGCGATATTGGAAAATCCCTGAAAATCTTCGACGATCACAATATCATTAGGTCCGCCGAAGGTTTGAAAGTCGGCGAAAAAAGTCGCGCCGTTCCAGCCGACCAAACGCTCCGCGTCCAACGTTAAATTGAGATCGAAGAGATGACGTGCAATTCCCCTCTGCGTCTGTGTGCCTCCCTGCAGACTGCGCGACATTTCATACGTCAGTGAAGCGTCGAAGACGACGCCGCTGTCGTCCAACAGGGGGCGCAGCCCGAACCAATCATCGGTGGCGTGTTGCCAATCGAGAAACGGTCTCTCGGTGTCGACATTATCGGCTGTCGCTGGTCGGGCGTCCTGGGGAACCTGCACATTTGGCCGATTCGGATGTTCGTGGCGGTCTCCTGGGTAATAGGCGGCTGGAATCAAGGGCGGAAGTGATTCTGCCGATTCCTGGCCAGCCGATTTCAAAGTGAAAACTAAAACGACGAGAATCGAAAGAAATGAATAACGCGAAAACACTGTCTTTTGCAGCACGCTGCAAACGGATGAAAAAATCCGTAACATATTGGTTGCTATGTTTCACAGTGGGACAGCGCGGGCCTGGTATGGTCAGACGCATCGGCATTTCCTCCAAAGGAACACGTTGAAGAACCAGTTGACCGTTTCCTCTTGCGGAAGCAATAACAGGGCTTCCGAATATCGAAAGCAAGCGAACAAAGCAAGTGGAATTTCGAGTTGAGATTCCATGAGCGCGGGCGAGCGATCGCAAATCGACGTTGGCGCGCAAGACTTGAAACAAGCAGCGTTTCCTATTAGAGCAAAGATTCACGCAGCAGAGGGGTTGTCTCGATGAACATCCAGTTGGTAGCAATGAGTTTGACGGTGGCAGCAGTCGTAACGGGTACGGCGACAGCGCAACAGCTGCGTCCCAAACCAGTCTATCCGCAGCCGACATTGCCTTTGACCAGGACGGTGACGCCTCTGGTGCAACCAGTGATGCCGTTGATTCCGTCGCAGTCGATTCCTCAACAACCGCGGATTCCTTATCCGACTCCGTTGCCGCAACCGGTCTATCCGCCCGTAATCCAACGGCCGCTGCGTGCCAGCGATCTGGAAGACCTCATCGAATGTCGGATCGAACGGTATTTTGGACGCTACGTCGATGATGTGGACGTAGATGTCAACTATCGTCGGGGTTGCGTCGAAATCGAGGTCGAGGTGTGCCATCCGTATATTGTTCCCTCGCTCCAGCAATTCGTCTATGCCATGCCTGAACTGCGTGGCTTGCGCATCGTCTTCGATATCGACTATGACGATTGAGAGGTTTGGCCTTGCCGGCTGTAGAGGGCACTGACCCGGCGGGCATACTGGGCATAAAAGAACTCGAGCCGCTCTTCAAGGGATTCACTGGCGACGAATTGATGGCTGGGGAGGAACACCGGTTCGATGCCGGCGTTGATGAGCCGTTGTGCTACTTCGCAGCGAAGCATGTTCATGATCATGGCGCCGCCAAGCGTGCTGAACGGACCGGTTTTGTGGCCGGAGCCTTCCAGTTGCAGCACGGTATCTCCTTCGGGGGCGCCATTGTCGAGAATGACGTTGGCGAGGTCGATGAGTTTCTTGCCGGAAGGATGGGCAGGGCGCGCACGTTGGCAGTGTTCCAGGCTGACGACGCCAATAACTGGCAGCCCTCTTTTCTTGGCCCCTTCCGCCATTTCCACGATGACTTCCCGGATGCCGCTTGTCGAAACGATGATCAGCACGTCACATGGCCCGAAGGCGAAGTTTCGCAGGATTTGTTCGGCATAGCCTGGGGTCTTTTCGAGATGCAAACTTTGTCTCAAGCCGTTCGGGCCAACGATTTGATTGTGAAACGTCAGGGCCAGTTCAACAAGGGTGTGCCAGCCGACGTAGCAGCCTTGGCGAGGGGTCATTTCCTCGCACATCATGCGAGAATGCCCGCAGCCGAACAGGTGAACCAATCCTTCCTGGGCAATGGCGCGAGTGCAAAGCTCGGCGGCTCGGTCAAGGGCATCGAGTTGCCGTTCTCCCAGTTGTTGCAATCGTTTCATCGCTGCTTCGAAGAACCGTCGGGCAGCAGGAAGATCGCGGGTCGCCATGGCAGATTGTCAAGATAGGGGTACAATTTATCCGGCCATCTTCGTTAAAGTGATCATATAAACCTGCGAGGCAAACGTGTTTCAAAACAGCAGCATTCAACCATTAGCCAAGTCGCCATCGGAAGTCTGATGAAACGGATCCGGGTACTGCTGGTAGACGACCACAAGCTCATTCGAGAAGGGCTGCGTGCCGTATTGGGTTCGGCGAAAGGAATTGACATTGTCGGAGAAGCATCCGACGGTCGGGAAGCACTGCAGCAAATCGCCGAGCACAAACCCGACGTGGTTCTTATGGATGTAGCGATGCCGAGCATGAATGGCCTGCAGGCAACCGAACACATCGTTCGCGAATTTCCCGGTGTTCGTGTCCTCATGTTGTCGATGCACGCCAACGAGGAATACATCTGCCAGGCTTTGCGAGCCGGTGCGGCAGGTTACATGTTGAAACAATGTTCCAGCAACGAATTGCAGTCGGCCATCGGACAGGTAGCCCAAGGAGCGACCTGCGTCGTTCCCTCTATTTCCCAGAAGAGGTTGGTGCAGTACTTGCAACGGACGTCGGAAAACCGGGATGTCGCTGACCTTCTCACTCTGAGGCAGCGAGAGATTCTGCAATTACTCGCCGAGGGAGAAACAACACGCGCGATCGCCAGCAAGCTCCAGATCAGTGTCAAGACAGTAGAAGCGCATCGGGCACAAATCATGGATCGCCTCAACATCTTTGATCTTCCCGGTCTGGTGCGATATGCCATCCGCGTGGGACTGGTTACACCGCATTAGACGTTCTCGGAATGACGGAGCTTTCTCAAGCGCAGACGACAGACAGCAGTTTTACGCTAATTGTGCTGGATTCTTATAGCCGGCTTGCTAAAATAGAAAATGAGGATTCGCGATTCGTCCGCAGGCAGTCCCATTCATACAAACCGGGATCCTCGTGACGAGCCTCAACCCTCGAAAGAGCGTGTCTTTCAAGCGCAAGTGTGCGCGTCTTGACTTGTCTCGCTTGGGCAAAAGCTACCTGCCAAGGTCGATCCCGTATGACTCGGGTATCTGATCACCGGCAGCGAGACCGGAGATTCGTAAAACCGATCGGTTCAAGTGTAGAACCCGATTAGCAATGGAGGAACAACCATGGCCGTCGCTCGGGGTGACGACGGACCCCAAACCACTCGAAGACGATCTTCTCGTTCATCCTCGTCCTCTCAGGCCAAATCTGCCGCCAATGCCAACAAACGAGCGGCGGAACCATCGGCAAAACCTGAATCAGCCGACAAGCCTTCGGAGCTGACGGAACAACCAGATCAACGAAAGATCCATCGTCTAGACGATCTCTATCGCCTGCCCATGCCGGGATTATTCAGCGTGGCGGAGCGAGAGGGCATTACCGACCACACTGGCATGAACAGGGGACAGCTCATCGCTGCGATTGTTCGCCGACAGGTCGAACGTGGCGAAACCGTGCTTGGCTCCGGCACGCTTGAAGTCTTGCCCGATGGCTACGGCTTTCTCCGCAGTGTCGCCCACAACTATCTTGCTTCTCCTGAAGATATTTATGTTTCACCGAGCCAGATTCGCCGCCTTGGACTGAAAACCGGATTGGTAGTTGAAGGCCCGATTCGCCTGCCCGTCGACGGCCAGGAGAATTTCGCCTTGATGCAAGTGGAAACCATCAACGGCGAGCCTTCCAACCAGAGGCGCTCCGGGACCATCTTCGAGGACCTGACGCCGGTCCATCCCAACCAGCGTATTGTTCTCGAAACCGAACCCGATCAGATCGATATGCGCGTCGTCGACCTGGTGACGCCGATCGGCAAAGGGCAACGGGGGCTGATTGTGTCGCCGCCACGAGCCGGCAAAACCGTATTATTGCAAAAAATAGCCTTGAGCATTCGTCGCAATCACCCCGAATGCTACATCATCGTGCTCCTTGTCGATGAACGCCCGGAGGAAGTCACCGACATGTTGCGCACGGTTGCGGGACCAACTGCCGAAGTCGTCGCCAGCACCTTTGACGAACCCGCGGAAGAACACATCCATGTCAGCGAGATCGCTCTCGAGAAAGCCAAACGCATGGTTGAAGGAGGACGAGACGTCGTCATCCTGCTGGATTCGATCACGCGCCTGGCCCGAGCACACAACACTGAAGCGCCTTCCGGTGGAAAACTGCTCAGCGGCGGTCTCGACTCCAATGCCATGCAAAAACCAAAGCGTTTTTTCGGTGCGGCCCGTAACGTCGAAGACGGCGGCAGCCTTACCATCCTCGCGACTGCTCTCATTGACACCGGAAGCCGAATGGATGAGGTCATCTTCGAGGAATTCAAAGGCACCGGCAACATGGAGCTGCATCTGGACCGTCGTTTGGTCGACAAGCGCGTATGGCCGGCGATCGACATCAATCGTTCCGGAACTCGCAAAGAAGAATTGCTGCTCCATCCGGACGAAGTCGAACGAGTCCGTGCTTTGCGCCGCGTATTGAGCGACATGCATCCTGTCGAAGCGATGGAAATGCTGACTTCCAGACTGCGCAAGACCAGGTCCAACACCGAATTCCTGATGAACATGAATCTGTCGTAGGTCGACGCTCAGCGAACCCGACGAAGAAGAAACAAAGTCAGATCGTCTTGTAATTCGGTGCTTTGGGTGAAACGATCGACCGCTTCCCTCGCTTTCGTGGCGGCTGATTCGAGGGGAAACGCGGGCGTCAAGGGACGCGAACACTTTTTTGAGCTGTTCGATACCGAATTCGCGGTCACGAGCTGGCGAACGTGCTTCGACAAAGCCGTCCGTAAACGCGATCAACGTATCATGGATATTCAACTGGAACCGGGCATCCTGAAGGTTGAGTTTCATGTCTTCGAAGCCCAGCAATCGGCCCGCAGGGAGAGGTAATGGCTCGATTTGCCCGCTGGCCCGGCGTAATAGCGGCGCGGGATGACCAGCCGAGGCGATGATCAGTTCGCCCGTCGCGGGCGTGTAGATGCCGTGCAATAGCGTGACGAACATTCCCGATGGATTGTCAGCAGCCAGCGCGAAGTTCAAACGATAAAGCGTAGACGCCGGAAGATTTCCCTCGTGGGCCAGATGGCGACCCAAAATGCGCACCGCCATCATGAACAATGCCGCCGGCATCCCTTTGCCCGAAACGTCGCCAATGAAGAATGCCAGCCGACCGTCGGGCAAGGTAATGAAATCATAGAGATCGCCGGCCACCTCCCGTGCCGGTATCACTCGGGCGAACATTTCGAAGCCGTGCTTGCCCGCATCGGGGAACGTATCGGGCAAAAAGCTCTGCTGGATTTCCCGGGCCAGCGCCACCTCCTGCCTCAACCTTTCCTCCCGCAGCAACTCGGCATGCAAGGCGGCATTTTCCAGAACCACCCCGACCTGGAGTCCCACGGCGGTTAGCAATTGCAGATCGCTTTCCGTGAAAGCTCGTCCCGGACGAAAGCGATCCAGCTGAATCACGCCCCAACGCTGCCCGTCCTGTCCGATCATCGGAACGCATAGCATCGAACGCAGGTTGAGCGTGGTAATCGTCGTGCTTGATTGGAAGCGATCGTCAGCCCTCAGGTCTTCGCTATGGATTCCGACGCCTTCATCCAGAGCCCGCTTGACAATCGTCCGACTATAAAGAACGGTGTTCTCGTCGGCCATTCGGCGAGCACGCTGGGCTCGAACCTCCAGCTTGTCGCCCTCTTCGCAAAGAAGGACCATTCCCCGGTCGGCCTGAGGAAACAGAATCAGCAGATGAGCGACAAGCTTGTCAAGCAACTCGTCGATATCAAGAGTTCGGCCCAAATGGGCGGCAATCTCGAGAATGACCTGCAGCTGATGCGACGGATCGTTGCTGATCAGAAACTGATCGGACGGGTCCGCTGCCACCTCGGTGCGGATCACCATGTCGCTGTCTGACGGTGTGGGCGTCAACGATTTTCGCAGCGAAAAAACATACGGGCCAACTTGAAGCACATCTTTTTCGGTAATCGGAGTGCGTGCTTCGATTCGCTTGCCATTGAGATACGTGCCGTTACTGCTGCCCAAATCTTCGACGAAAAACTCGCCATTTTCGCTGAGGATGCGGGCGTGATGCCGGCTGACTGCCTGCGATTCCAAGCAGATGGCCGCGGTCGAACTGCGGCCAATCTCCATCGACGGCTGCTCGAGGAGAAATCTCCGTCCGGTGTTCGGGCCTTTCGTCGTGACCAACGCTGCCATAACTTTCCTTGTAACCAAACCGACCGCGAAATGCTATGGTCTTTTATCAATCATTTGCGATAGCAATTAACAACATCATTTTGTCATGGCATGCCGCCCCGTGTCGAGAACACCGTCAGTTGACGGTCACGAAGCCTCGCCGAAGCGCGATGTTCCAGTTGCCGCGGCGTCGGGCCGCCAGTAGACGATTGCCGCCGGATAGAACGTGAACCAGAACAGTCAGATAGATGCAGAGGGGTCGAAGCAACTGAAAAAGCGGCGACACCAGCGCGAACGCGGCATTCGACGTTGGTCGAACGCCGCGTCCATCGACTTAGGATGTTTTGTCGTTTAGCGCAACCCGGCAAGCTCCTGGAGCAGTCGCCAGTTTTCCAAGCGATCCTGTTTTGCTTGCAGCAAAACGGGAGAGGGGTTGCCATCCTTGTCGAAATGTTTGGCGAACCGTCCTTCGCTGCGTGCGAAATCGATGAAGGTGATTTCTTCGCCGGTTTTGGGATGAACGTACCAGTCTTCTTTCATGTTGGGATTGCCCAACAGAGATAGCCTGGAGCGGATGGTGTCTCCTTTGCGTGGATCGTAGACGAGGAGAGGGAAGGCTCGGCTATCGACCGCCAGCCGGGCCTGGTCAGCGGCCATGTTGTCGGCCACACCGTGTTCAGGCTGACAGGTGGTATAACAGCTGATGACAGCCGGTCCATCGAATTCCAGTGCGCCCAGGACGGCTTTATAGAAGTGGTTGACGTGAGCGCAAGTCGTTTGCGCGACGTATGTGCGCGGATGCATCATGGCGATTTGGGCGATCTCCTTGCGCCGCTCCTGTTTGCCGCCAAGCACCTTGCCGTGGACCGACATCTTGGTGTTTTGCCCCGTATAGCTGGAGGTCGATGCCTGGCCTCCAGTGTTCGAGTAAACTTGCGTATCAAGCACGAACACTTTGATATTCATGCCGCTGGCGAGCATGCGTGACAAGGACTGGAAGCCGATGTCGTACATGGCGCCGTCGCCGCCGATACACCAGATCGGTTTGTCCTGCCAACCCATTTGGTCCCAGCGCATGCGGACGCCGATAGCGTCAGCCGGTGCGTTTTCAAAGAGGGAATTGGTCCACGGCACAAGATACGGGTTATACGGATAGGTCGAAGTATAAACCGTGTTGCATCCGGTGGCGGCGACGATGCCCCATTGGTCCCCGTATTTCGCACCCGTGGCGGCACAAAGCATGCGCAAGGCAGTGCCTTCGCCGCAACCCGCACATGAACCCGCACCGCCAACGTAAATGTGCGTCTGCTCTTTGAGCATCATGTCAATAAGCAGATTGTCATTGATGTATTTTTCGTTGGACGGCCCCATGTTCTTGAAGTAGCGATGACTCTTGCGGCACATCTCCATCACTTCATCGGTCTTCGTGACCATTTTCAAGGCATCGTCATCGCAGACCGTGACGCACTCGGCACAGCCCTTGCACTTGCTCGGATCGATGATGATCTGGAACATGCCGCCGGGCAGTCCTTTCTTCTTGCCGGCGTCGTAATATTTCTTGGTTTTGGCCCACTGGGCGCGGTACATTTCCCGATCGGCTTCGGGAATGGTTTTCAGGCGTTCTTCAAGTTCATCTTCGCCGAGAACTTTGCCAAGGATCGCGGTATCGGGGCATTCGGTAACGCAATCCATGCAAGCGGTACAATTTTCGGGGATGTACTTTGGAATTTCGGGAGAAATATTGCTGAAATCGCGCAACGTAGCCGTCCCCGCTGGCACGAGGGAGCGCGCCACCGACAAATCGGCAGGCAATTCCTTTTCACCCCAGCCCTCTTCGTAGCCGCGTATAATGCGCTCGTTGAAGTCCTGCACGTCGAGAACCGGCAGGCTCACCATCTTGTAGCCGGAATCGACCAACGTGCCATAGCAATTGTTGTTGTAGGGGTCTTTTTCGCTGGCTTCATTGATCGATGACGTGGTGTGTCCGTTGGTCAAAACCATATCTTCTCCTTGCGGATTCATTACCTGTTGAATCGTTCCGTTGTCCCGAGGGCGAATCAATCGCCTTGCTGGATCAGTTCCTGCGGGATTTCGCGTAATTCGCTGTAGCCGCGCTTAACGCAGGTCAGGTTGTCCTGAACGACACGTTCGCCGCGCTTGCCGAAATATTTTCGCAGCGCTTTTTCGACACCAGCATAGACCTGCTCGTCGGACATCTTGCTTTCTTTGGCATAGGGAGTGAGCTTGAGGAAGGCACCCAGCAGTACGATCCCCTGCATGCGCATTTGCAGGTCCGCTACCGAGGCGACTTCACGAGCGATTTTGACCATATCGCAGAAATACACGCGAACTTTCTTGGCGCGAATCTTCTCTCGGGTCGCCGGCGGAATGTGTCGCCAAACCTCTTTGGGATCGTGGTAAGGCGACTGCATGAAAATTGCTCCGCCATCGACCAGTCCGTTGAGCGTATTGGCATGCAACAGCGCTGTCGGATCATTGATGCAAAGGAGATTCACGTGCTCCAACTCGCTGTGCACCATAATGTGCGAATCGGCGATAGTCAGGTAGTAAGTAGTGGGCAAACCTTTCTTTTCCGAGCCATACTTCGGATAGGCTTGCACATCTTTGCCGAACACATCGCCGGCAATGGTGGCAATCACTTTATTGGTCGTGACCGACCCGAAGCCGCCGACCGAATGGCCCCGCATCGAGAAGCCTCCGGGCGGTCGCAAATCAGGGTCTTCCGTCATCTTCAAGGCCAGTGGATGGTCGATCCCAACGCAGAAGAAATCTTGGCCATCGTGAATCATGTTTTGGAACGTGGCGATAATGTGGCCTGGGCGCACGTCGCGGCTGCCAAGCCCGGCAGCTCCGCTATAAATGCGGGGAACCCGCTCGATTCGCTCCTGACCGTTTTGCCCGGTGACAGCGTCGCAAAACGCAGCCTTGATCTCGCGCGTCAGATGATTACCCGTTGTCGACATCGGATCATCCATGCGCTCGTAAACCGTGAAAGCCTTGCAATGCTTAAGGGCTTGAACGATCTGTCTGGCAGGGAACGGCCGAAACACACAGACGTTCAAGCATCCCGCAGCGATCCCCTTTTGCTCGCGCAAATAATCGACGGTCGCTTTGGCCGTCTCCATGTAGCAACCCATGCCGACAAGAATATAGTCGGCGTCGTCGCAGCGATATGGTTCGAGGAAATCGTAACGGCGCCCGGTTTTGTTATAAAACTCGCGGAAACACTCTTCGAGGATGCCCTCGATCCGGTCGTAATACCAACGCTGGGCGATCTTCCCTTTCATGTAGGAGTCCTGGTTCTGCACAACGCCGGACATGATAGGGTTGGCCGGATCCATCAGATTCATCAGCTTTTCTTTTGGATCGCCAACGTATTCCTTCATGAACTCTTTTTCCGGCAGCCGAACCGTCTCCACAGTGTGCGTGGTCAGGAATCCGTCTTGAACATTGAAAAACGGGGTATAGCTAGCCTCGGCTGCGCGACGAGCGATGAGGCAAAGGTCGGCTGCTTCTTGGGCGTTCCGGGCAAACAACATGCCCCACCCGCAATCAGCAACGCTCATCAAGTCGTCGTGTCCCGCATGGACATTCAGTGCCTGACTGGTGAGAGCGCGAGCACCGATGTTCATGACGACGGGCAGCCTTTTGCCGGCAATGGTGTAAAGCACTTCCTTCATCAGGACGAGCCCCTGGCCGGAAGTGAAATTCGTCACCCGGCCGCCGGCCACGGCAAACCCTTCGCAGATCGTCGCCGCGGAATGTTCGCTTTCCGGCTCGAAAAACATCAGGGGATCGCCCCAGAGGTTACGATAGCCGTTCATCACGGCTGCGTTGAACCCCCCTCCCATCGTTGTCGAACTGGTGATGGGGTAGGCGCCTGCCGCCTGGGAGATATTCGTCTCAACATGCACAACCGCTTCCGCCCCGTCGCACGTCGTCGGAATACCCGGATACTGAAACTTCGACTCGACGGCAGCGTCGGCTTCGTGCGGCGCACGAGTTGATTCTCCAATCGAAACGACACTCATTTCATCCCTCAGTTCGTGTAGAGCCTCGGAAATTGGTACGGCTGGGAGACCCTGTCCATGTTCCGAGTTGACTGGCGGCGAGATAATCACCCAGCCAAAATCATCGTCAGAGTGGCTCTCGCTGTCAAGCGTATTTGCCTGAAATCCAAGCGCCAGCACCGTTTCTTACGCTGACGGTGAGCGCATCAGTAAGCGCTGGATGCTTCATTTATCATATAGGACCGGCTAGAGGTTGTCGCCGGCAACTGCCGCTGCACCTCGGGCTGCCGACACGAATCGCTCAACCACGTGCGGATTCGCCCCGAAATGGAGGTGCACAAAGGACGCAACCAGGTTTCCACTGCAGGCCCCCTCCAGCCGACTGGCCACTTTCCCCTTGGGATCGACCAATTCATACGCAGCGGCAACCGCTTGCGCTCCCGCCGACCAATTCCCATAATGAAACTCGTGACCCCGAACTTCGTCATCCGTACCCAACCACGTGTCACCAATCGGTCGGGCGATGCGATACCCAAGCGTCAGGCGTTTCGTCATCGTTGCCGTACCGGGAATCAAGCCAACCCCCGCATGCTTGCGACCTTGTTGGTCGACAAGCCATTCAGCCAGGTACATCAAGCCGCCGCACTCGGCGTAGATCGGCAACCTTCGCTGATGAGCGGACCGCAAGGCAGCGTGCATCGCCTGGTTCGCGGCCAAGTCCTCAGCGTATAATTCCGGGAAACCGCCGCAAAGGATGACTCCTTTCGTGCCCGCCGGCAATCGGCTGTCATGTAACGGACTGAAAAAAACCACCCGAGCGCCAACTCGTTCCAGCTGCTCGACGTTTTCGTCGTAAAGGAAATGAAAGGCTTCGTCCCTGGCCACGGCGATCACGACGTCTTCGTCTCTGGAAGCGGCTCCGCGTGCGAGCCCTTCATTGGATGCGCTCTCTAAAGTCGCCGCGGCATCCCAAAGCCGATCCATATCGAAAAACCTTTCGCATGCCTCTGCCGCCTGCTCGATGAATTGCTTCCAGCCTGCTGATTCTGCTACAGGAATCAGCCCAAGGTGACGTTCTCCCATTGTCAGTTGCTCGAGGCGAGGCAGCCAACCAAAAACGGGCAACCGGGTCGCTTGTTCAATGGCATGGGCGACGCCTTGCCCGTGGCTGTCGCTCCCAACCCTGTTCACGACAAAGCCGGCGATGTTGAGATCGGGATCAAAGGTCTGGAAGCCCCTGGCCACAGCTGCCGCACTGCGAGCTTGTTTGTTTGCATCTAAAACGACAATGATCGGCAATCCTAGCCATTTGCTGAGTTGTGCCGTGCTAGCCGTCTCGCTATGGTAATCCAGCCCGTCGAACAAACCCATCACGCCTTCCACGACCGCTATATCGACGTCGGCGAGAGAATCGCGAAAGAGTCGTTCGACTTGAGAGCGAGACATCATCCAGCTATCGAGATTTCGGCACGCGCGGCTGGCAGCCAGCCGGTGGTAACCGGGGTCGATGTAGTCTGGTCCCGCTTTAAAAGGCTGGACGATCTGACCTCGGCGCCGCCATGCTGCGCACAAACCCGCCGTAATCGTCGTCTTGCCGACGCCACTCTGGGTACCCGCGATCATCAACCCCTTGGTAGACATAAAAATTCCGTGGCCCAGAGGCTTGAAAATCCGAGCTGGGTTTCAGTTCAAAAGGCTTCTTTGCAAAACGACACGCGCACGTTCGAATTCAGGCTGCCAGGTGATCTCCGGTCGTTCGTAAAGCAGGCAATCACGCAGCTTTTCGAGCGTATTGCGGGCCATATGCGGACATTTGTTACAAGCACATGTAATACCCGGAACGGGATGATAGCTGTGCTGCGGGTAACGGCTCTTGAGCTGCCAGAGCATATTCACTTCGGTGGCGACAATGAATTCGGCCGGAGCGGAGAAACCGCCAACGAAGCGCAACATTCCTTCGGTACCGCCGATGAAGTCGCTGTGTTCGCGTATGTTGGCCGGGCATTCAGGATGGGCGATCGTCCGGGCTTGCGGATGCTTGCGTTTCATGTCGAGCAAGTCGCGGACGCTGAAAATTTCATGAACCATGCAGGCACCGTCCCAGAGGATCATTTTCCTGCCAGTGACGTCTTCCAGGTAACCCCCTAAATGGCGGTCCGGCACGAAAAGGATTTCTTCCTCCGGGGGAATACGGCGAACAACTTCTTCCGCGTTGCCTGAGGTCACGACCCAATCGGAAAGGGCTTTGACTGCCGCCGAGCTGTTAATATAGGTTACGGTTTGGAAACGGTGTCCTTTTTCACGAAGCATCTGCTGGTAACGGGCCAGTTCGGAGGCGGTGCAGCTTTCGGCCAGACTGCAACCTGCCTGCAAGTCGGGGAGCAGGACGCGCTTTTCCGGGTTGAGCATCTTGGCTGTCTCCGCCATGAAATGGACGCCGCAAAAGACGATGACATCGGTATCGACCCGCGTCGCCGCCCGCGCGAGCTTCAAGCTGTCGCCTGTAAAGTCGGCCAGTTCCTGGATTTCACTGTCCTGGTAATAATGAGCAAGGATAGTGGCGTTTTTTTGTTTCTTCAGAGAAGTGATATCATCGATGATGTCCGGCATGTTGGCTCCTTGTTTTTTGTGTGGCGGAGGATGAACCCACATCCAGCGTTTTAGAGACGGCCTTGCGTCTGCACTTTCATTATAGGTACGGTTTCGTTGATCCATCGGCGATTTTTTTGTTCGCGTGTGAACCGACAAGCAACCCGTGACCGACTCTTGCGAGGGAAGTAGCGGCGGACGAATGCCTCCGCACCCGCGCGCGAAAAAACAAGCAATTCGTCCGATAGAAAAAGCGCCTGCCCGCGCACTGACGCTTGGAAAAGCGGGCGGAAAGGAGTTGGCGTCAGCTTACTTGACCGCCTCGGCAAGAATGCAATCGCCCATTTGGCAGAGATAACTGTACCAGCTGGCCAACCTGGAGAAGGGTTTGTTGCGCAGCCACCAGCGCCAGCGCGGACCTTGACGGGATGCCGCCGCCAAACGCGCTGATGACCGGAGCCAACCGCTGTGGCGGATCATCTTGATGGATTGGATATCGAACTCTGCGCGTTGCAACATGCCCGACAGCGTTTGCGGGTCGAAGTGTGTCAGGTGCCTGGGCAAGTCCAGGCCGTACCAGGCCGGCCCGAACCAGCGAAACGGCAGGCTGAGGATATTCGGCACAGCCACGATCAGTTTTCCGCCCGGCACGAGCAACCGGCGGGCCTGACGCAATACGCCCAACGGGTCATGAACGTGTTCGAGAGATTGCCACATCGTGACGACGTCGAAACTTTCCGGCGACAATTCGGGATGGGGCAATGTTCCAACCAGGGCAGGCAACCCCAATTCATCGCGGACGCGCCGGACGGCGTTTTCCGACATGTCGATGCCGGTCACCTGCCAGCCTTGACGAGCCATGCGTTCGACAAAGGAACCGCCGCCGCAGCCGAAATCAAGCAACCTCCCCTGCCCATGCCATTTGAGCCACTTGCGCGGGGAGCGCGAACTTCCCAGCCGTACTCCGCCACGTTTCGATTTCAGGCGGTGCGGCTGGTAGTGCGACGGGTAAAAGCGGCTAATGGTTTGTCTGCTTGGTCTGGGGTTCGTGAAGCATAGCCCGCAGTCGACGCAACGGACGACGGCGAACCACAAGCCACTGCCTCCTTCCGCCCGATCCGGTGCTTCCACTACGTGCGTCCAGCGCGCGCAACCACAGAGCAGGCAGACGGTCTCTTCCCATTCCACACCCAGTTCCGAAGCGAATCGACTGCCGATTTCCACAGGCGCAAAGCCCATATCCTTTTGTCCCAACTGCTGGTACCAAACACTCGCCCACTTATACCGTGGTTGCCTGGATCAGGTCGAGGCGGATTGGTTTTCGTCAGGCCAAACTGGGGCAAGCAGCCAAAATGCAAAGCATGCGATAGCCACCGACAAAATTTGACTGGCAATTTTCTCGCGAACGGGTAAAAGGCCCGCCGAAACCTTCACCACATACGATTGCCGGAAGAAAAATATGAGCGAGAACCTGTTGTCGGCTCTCTGGATCGATTGGAGCTGGCAAGTCGCCGGTGCCGCCGGCGTCGTCTTCGGCTTCGTCGTTTACCTGCTTGGTCATGCCCTTTGGCGTGACAGGACCTTGGTCTCCGCTCACCCACAAGTGGAAGAAGCGAACAAACTCTTTGGCGGCCTCGACAAAGGCAGGCGCCGGTCGGTCCGCATCCGCGAGAATTATGTCGAAGTCGTCATCGCCGATCGCGATAGCGGCCGCGTTTTTCCCGGCTGGATCGCCGACCGTTCCCGCACCGGACTGCGCGTCATGACGGACCATCCTGTCATTGTCGGCAACACCATTCGCATCCGCCTGGCTGGCTTCAGCGACGATCGGTGGACCGAAGTCATCGTCCGCCGATGTGCCCCGTCGGGTCCCCGTTGGGAAGTGGGTTGCGAATTCGTCGATCCGGCCCCAGTCGTGAAGTTCAAACGAACCGGATGAAGCGGTCACCATCGAAAAGAAAACGCCGGTTCCTGCAAACGGCAACCGGCGTTGCAAGTCGTCCCGCTTCGCTTGGAATTAGTTGTCCAAAAACGACAAAGCCCGGCGGGCATGTTCGGTGATCAAAGCGCCGTCGGCTCCGCGGGCCAATTGTTGCAAAAGCGTCTTCGCTTCCTGGTTGCCGATCAGCTGCAATACCCGGATGGCCCGTACCTCGCGCAGCTCGTGTGAGGACACTGGTTGGCTCTGAATCTGGTCGGCCAAACGTCTCAACCTCTTGTGCATTTCCAACGGGAGCGATTTTTCCGCAAGTTTTTTCTTGAGCGAAGGCAACGCCAGAAAGCCGATTCGGGCCAAAGTCTGCGTCGCAAGTTCCCTCTCCTTGAAATCGGAGCTGTCCAGGTCGTTGATCAGCTGTTGCACTCTGGCCGGATCGGGACCTTTGGCAGGCGCCAAATGTTTCCGCAAGAATGGCAAAGCGATTTCGGGCTGGCTCGCCAGATGACGAATCCCCGCAAACGCCCGCCGGCTGCCTCGATCGTCGACAAAAATAAAATCACGCCACGCAGCTTCGGGATAACTCGGCGGCGGTTCGGGCTTTTCCACCACCTTCTTCCGAAAAATCATCGACCGCAACTTCTTGTCGTCCATTCCCGGTTCAATCGCCTTGAATGTCCCGTCGACCAATAGCACGAAATAGTTCGTGCGGACAAAGTCGTTGCCGGAAAGATCAGGAACCGGCTTGCCCGCTTCGATCAAGGGATCGCCATCGGGTTTCGTCCAAGCGACCGCCGACTCGACCGGCACAAGGGCAAGCAGGATTGTCCTGGGGTTGACGTCATCTCCTTTGATTCCTTGCGGCCCTTCAAAGATCGTATGCTTGCCGGTGAACACGACGTCCCGTGTTTTCCATGGGGCCCGCCAATCGTGGGAATCGGGCGCCCGGTAGCACTGGGGCATTCTTTTGAGGAGTTGCTTGTTGTGTTCGCTGTCCCAAGGCTCGTCCAGCCGAAATTGGGCGTAGAGAGCCTTTTCACCAAGATAGGGTAGCAACGCCACCCGCCAACTTAGCATCGGCCTCCCCTCCCTGTCGTAAATCGCTGGCGGCGGATACGTCCCTTTGTCGCGCCGATAGGCTTCCATCGCTCTGGCGATCTTACTCAAATGCAGTTGACGGGGATCCTCTCCGAGAGGATTCGCTGCACCGACTGCCCGAAAAGTGGAGTTGACCGATACACCGAAACCAAGCAGCCCGACTGATAGAATCGCCGTGGAAAACTGGCTCGACAAACGGTCGTATTGCAAGTGGATGGCGACCGTTTCCCCCCGTTCGCTGGATCGGCGCCGTTTTCAAGAGGCGGTCGAGTTCACGAAAGAACCCCAATCCCAACAGGATCGCGAACCTTTCAGGCAGATCAGAAAACGTGACCTTTTCTTTGTCGCGACCAATTAGACGTTCCATATTTTGAATGTCGCTAAGCAACTGGGTCCGGACCAATTCCAGGGCGGCCCTTACCGCCTTCTCACCGGTTTCGGCATCTTTTGCCTGGTGGTAAGAGAAGCTAATGCGGGCTTCGAGCGGCTTACCAAGCGACAACGACCCAGCCCACCACTTTGCCATGAACATGCCTTGCAGAGACGGAGGTACGACCTTCAACAACCCGGCATCGGACAGCACTTTCGGATTGAAGCCGAAGGTCAGGTGCGCTTTCCCCGCCGCCAGCTCCAGCGCGAATTGAAGCGGTCCCTGCGAATCAGCCGTCTCTCTTGCATCCAGAAAACGAAAAATGGCTTCTTCCGAGCCGATCGCGATCGTCTGGCGATCTAGAAGCACCATGCCGCTCCACGATTCTTCGTTGAAAAAGTAATGTTTTCGCCGGTGGAACTTGTCGCGTAACCCGACTTTCGACGTCACGCGCGAAAAATCGTAAGGCCTTTTTGTGTGGATGATGGTCACCGCTGATTCCTGCGTCGGGTCGCCGTTCGGAAACCAACCACCCATCGCATCGATGCTCTGCCACACCAAAGTCACACGATCGATGGTTGCGACATCGGGAGCGAACATGTCGCGGAACCTCTTAATCGCTTGCGGTCCCGCTTGCGAGAGAAGATACCTTGTGTCTTGCAGCAATTCGTGATTCCAGATATCCGCTGCTCGGACGTGAACAAACATGGCTGCGTTACGCGGTACGGCGTCGAGGTCGCTTGGCAACTCAGCGGCCTCAACCGAGCCGACCATCAGCAGCAGAACGCACATGCTCAGCCGCGAGACGGCATTTGCCATTGGTTGCTGTGTCATGGGTGTTCTCCAAACCAGGATGAATTGGATCGAAATTGAAAGCGAAGATCGGCTCCCTCATTGTTCGCCGACCAATTGACAGCTGCAAGTAAAAACCAACAGTCGCACGGACGTTCGGACGTTCCACCAGGGCGCACTGGCTGGACGGTTCCGAAAATCATCTCTCCTAGGGCGACGGGACTGGCACGCGTTGCTAGTATTTCGCCGCTGGCGAACTGGGATTTAGAAGCGCGCGTTCGCCGAAGCGGAGGGACATTGTCGTACCCCCTTGGGCGGCCGACTTTCTTTTATCCTGCCCGGATTCGCGATACACTAACCGAAAGGAACACGTGCCAGGTGCAAACAAGGACAGCCCATGCCCGATGCCATCGTCGAGGTGAAGAACGTCAGTAAAACCTATCGCCGGGGCAGCGAGGAAATCACTGTCCTCAAGAACCTTGACCTGATCGTTGAAGAGGGCGAGTTCGTCGGGTTGATGGGACCAAGCGGCTCCGGCAAAACCACTTTGCTGAACCTGATTGCCGGTCTGGACGTGCCAACTTCAGGGGAAGTGTGGGTCGCCGGCCAATGCGTATCGGCAATGACCGAAGCCGAGCTTACCCGCTGGCGAACACGGCATATCGGCTTTATCTTCCAGTTCTATCACCTGCTGCCGGTGCTCAACGCCTACGAAAACGTGGAACTTCCTCTGTTGCTATTGCCTTTGACTAGCCAGCAGCGCCGCCGACAAGTCGAAACCGCGTTGGAATTGGTCCAGCTTGGCGACCGGATGAAACATCGTCCGGGGCAATTATCCGGCGGTCAGCAACAGCGAGTGGGGATCGCTCGGGCCATTGTCACCGATCCGGCCCTCTTGGTCGCCGACGAGCCGACTGGCGACTTGGATGCCCGCTCCGCCGACGAAATTCTCGATCTGCTTCAAGAGTTGCACCGTACCTTGAAAAAAACGATCATACTGGTCACTCACGACCCACGGGCGGCTCAGCGAACCGAGCGCCTGGTACACTTGGACAAGGGGCAACTCGTCGAAGCAAAGGAAAGGTTGGCCTCCGAACAGCACAAGGGATAGCTGCCAACAATTCGCCGAGCCGCTTGTTGTTATCGTGGATAAGCCCCGGTTTCTGCATGCAACGTCGACAACTTCGTCTGTGTCGAGGAGGAGATCATGCCGAAGTCGCTGACCAGAACGTTGGTGGTCGCTTTGCTCTTGTCGTTTTTCCCGGCAGCAGGCACGGTGGCTGCTGATCCCGATGTGAAAACCAGGCAAATATTCGAAAAGATGCTCTCTGCCGCCATGGCCAACGACCGGGATGCCTTTGTGCAATTCGCCATCGATCCCCTCAAGGAAGCCATCACCAAGGACGTCATGGCGTCCGTCCACGAGACGTTAGGGGCTCGCCTGAAGAAAGGTTACCGGTCCTTTTACCTCTGCCAACTCAAACAACGTGGGCTAGCCGTCCATTTGTGGAAGTTGACGTTCAAAGACGACGGCGATGACGTGCTCATTCGACTGTCGCTGCGCGACGGCAAAGTAGAAGGATTTTTCTTCGAGTAGAAAACAGCCGACGAAGATGATCGGTCTTTTCGCCACGTTTGCATTTCCCGCGGCTCGTTCTTCGTTACCTGGTCCGCCTTGCTGGTATAATGACGAGCATTATCGA
Organism: Gemmatales bacterium; assembly: GCA_026004675.1. Taxonomy (GTDB): domain Bacteria; phylum Planctomycetota; class Planctomycetia; order Gemmatales; family Gemmataceae; genus BPJP01. Next base: position 508,436 of record BPJP01000004.1, on the reverse strand, counting down.
ATAGTAAAAGAAATCAGAGACAGAGCAACTTAAGCCACGAACGGTCGGCGGTGATGTTCATTAGATCGATTGAGATTGAAAACTGGCGGTGCATCGGCAAGCTGCAGTTGAACGATCTGCCCGACGGCATTGTCGTTTTGTACGGCCCCAACCGCACAGGCAAATCGAGTCTGTTGGAGGCTGTGCGTGGTTGCTTGTTCGACTTCGAGCCGACCACCAAAAGTGCGGACGTCATGAACGCCCGACCGTGGAACAAGAACGGAGAGCCGAGCCGGTTGTCTGTCGCCTTCGAGACGCGAGGTCAGCGCTATCGGATTACCAAGGTTCTGGCCGGTGGCCGGGGAAAAGGATCCCTGGAAAAGTGGCAACACGGCCGCTGGCAACTCGTGACCGACACGCCGCGCACCGCCGCCCAAGAAACCCGCAAATTGTTGGAAGCGAACAAGTCAATGGAGGGATTGGGGCAGCTGTTGTGGCTCGATCAGGGAAACTTTCGTCTGCCGAAAACCGGTTTCGACGGCACGTTGCAGGAGAAATTAGTGCAGGTTATCCGATCCATGCTGACGCCGCGAGACCTCGCTTTTCAACAAGCGTTGCAAGCGCGCTGGGAGAAGTGGTTCGGGCAACAAGGCCACCGTCGGACCTCCCCGGTCGTTCTGGCGAAAAAAGAACTTGCCGAGCGGAGAAAAAAACTCGAGGAGATGGAAGCCGAGTATCGCCGGGCAGAAGAAACGATCCGCGCCATGGAACGGTTCCGCTCCCGGGAAATAGAGCTGGCGGCCAAACTGGAGCAAGCTGAAACAAAGATAAATACCTTGGCTGCGGAACGCGAACGCATCCAGGACCGTCTGTCGGCTTATGAGATCGCTCAGCGCGAGTTGGCCGAGGCGGAAAAGGCCATGGCCGACGCCTTGAAACAGATCCAGCGTTATGAAACCTGCCGAAAGGCCTGTCAGGAGAGCGAGCAACGGGTCAAGGAACTGGAAGGCATCATCATCCGCCTGAATCAAGAGCATGCACAACACGCGCAGGTCGATCAGCAAAAGCAAGCCGAGTTGGAGGCGCTTTGCCACGAAGAAAGCCAGCGGCATGAAGCCTGGCAACGGTTGGAGGCGAAACGACGCTTGCTTGAGTTGAACCAGAAGGAAAAACGTTTGCAAACTGCGCTGGAGCAGCGAGAAAAGCTTGAACAGGCACGGCTCGATTTCGAGCGAAAACTTGACGCTCTGCCGGCGATTTCATCGACGGTGCTTGAGGAATTGCGCCAGCGACACAAAGAACTGGTCCGTCTCCGCGCTCAACGTGATGCGGCCGCCTGGAAACTCATCATTCGCGCCACCGAAGCGGCCGAAGCATCGGTCGCCCTCGATACCCAACCACCGCGAAACGTCGCCTTCGTGCCAGGCAAGGCCGAAGAATGGACCCTGCATCGTCAGGTTCGTATCCACATCGCGGGCTTCGGAGACATCGAGCTGGCCCGCCAAAGCGACCACATGCAAGTCGATGAATTGCTCAGGCGGCTCGACAATGCGACCGCAGAATTTGCACAACAGATCAAGAACCTGGGCGAAAACCCAGATGACGAAAACTGCGTCGAACGACTGGCCGATCGAGTTCGAGAGCGCGAAGCGCTGACTCAAACAATGCGACATTCCCAGGCGGAAATCAACCGCCTTGACCATGAAATCCGCGACATCTGTGCGAACCGATCGGCTGACACAACCCTGACAGAAATATCGGACGAACGACAAAAGCTCTTGGCTCAGCAGCCAGAACTGGCCTCGGCGCCCTTATCGATCGAAGAAGTTGAAAAAGAACAACTCACAATTCGTACCGAGATTCAAGACGTCAGACGAAGGCTCGAAACCTGTAGGCAAGAAGTTCAATCGGTGAAGCAACTCCTGGAGGCGTTGAATAAACAATTGAATGAAACGAATCAAAAGCGGGCGTCCGCCGAAGCAGCCTTGGCGGAACAGCGCAAGACCTGGGCGGATTGCGGCCCCGAATCGACATTGCTCGAGCAAAAACAACGCGCCGAGGAAGCCAGACGCCAGGCACAAGCCAAACTGGATTCCTTGCAGCTGACGCCGGAGGAGCAGGCAATCAATGCACGCCTGGCGTCGGCAAAAGAGGAAAAAGAAAAAATCAGACACGAACACGATGACGTAGTCAAGCAACTGTATCGTCTTCGCGGCATTCTGGAGAAATGCGAAGGACTGCATCTCAAGCGCTCGGAAGCAGCCTCGGCAGTAAAGGCCATCGACGAGAATCTGGCGCAAGAGGAATTGGAAGCCGACGCCCATAACCTCTTGAAATCGACGTTTGAAACATGCCGCGAACAGCAGGTGGAACAGGTAATTTCGCCCATCGCGGAGCGGGTTCTCGAGTGGGCGCACGAATTGGGGCTTGACGATTATCGTGCAGTCCACTTCGACGATCAATTCTTGCCACAGACAGTAGTCCGCGAAGGCAGCGGGGGCAGGCTTGTCGACTTCCAGCAGGAATCGTTCGGCACGGAAGAACAACTCAATCTGCTCGTGCGACTGGTGTTGGGGGGGATTGTCGCGCAGAACGAGCCGGCCGTCGCGATCCTCGATGATCCACTGGTGCACAGCGATGCACTCAAACACGAGCGTCTTCTCGAGATATTGCGCCGGGCTGCTGCGGGCGGCAAAGATTGGAACCCGCCAGCTGGACCTTTACAAATCCTCATTCTCACCTGCCACCCGGATCGATTCGCACATCTGCCTGATGCTAAAATGATTGACTTGCAGCAGGCTATCATCCCTGTTTAGGAGTAGATTGGTGTCGACACTGATCCTCATCCTGGTTTCGACGTGGCTGGCGTTGGCTGTCTTGTTCTGGGCAGGCAGCGTTTTTTTGCAGACTTATCTCTATAGCGAAGCCGACGCCAACTTGCATTGGTGGGCGCCAACCGCGGGGACGATTGTCGCCTTGTGGGTCATCCTCTGGTGCATCATGGCGTACCGCTCGCCGGAAACCTACGATACCCTGCTTCGTTTCAGTGCCAATGAAGTCATCGAATTCGACACCATTTGGACCGAACGTGACGGCAAGATGGTCCGTTATGAGAAAGACATCATCTATCAGCCCAATCGCCCCAACCGAACCATCTTCCGCGAAAGCGATCCACCTTATCGCCCCTGGCAGCGCAGCGGTGTGATCATTGTCGAGGAAAATGGCGAAAAAGTCCGCTTTGAAGCGGAACGCGATGCTGACGGCAACTACAAAGTCGAGACGGGCCAGCCGCTGAAATATATCGACAAAAAAGGACGAGTGATGACAGAAGATGCCATCGGCAAGGTATCGGTCTTTCGCTGGTCCATTTTTCTGCTCAATATGCTCCTCAATTGGATGCTTTTCGTCATCGCTTTTCTGTCGCTTTGGCTTATGGCCCGTTTCCAATGGCTGCACGCATTGGGGCTATCGGCTGTGCTGTGGCTGGTCATGATCGTGTCGGTCATGCCGATGCTGATTGACACAGCGAACGCTTTGGGAAAAGAGGCACGCCGTTTAGCCGAAATATCCAAACCAGCTGCCGAACCGGAAAACTGAACACATCGTCCACTCGATTCACCGCTTGCGCCGGTTGACTTCGAATTGCTGGTGCTTTTTGGTGGATTTGAGCACGATAAAGCCTGGCCGGGCGGCAAACGCCTTGTGGATGCTCTCTGCCTTGGCATGATCGTATGCTCCCGAATGAGCGTGCAGCAAGTACCTCAGCACCAGCGGCTTTTCGGCTGTGATCGTGTCTCCTCGATCCAAGCAAAATGAGGCTCCCATCCATCCGTCTTCGCGGACGTGCCAGCGTGTCGGGTAACGCGGATTGTGGGGATGGTCGAAATAAGTGATGCCTTCGACGATCGCCTTTCGGGTCTTGCCGCTTCCGACAGCGACCGTTCCGCTGTAATCCATCCAGCGGGCTTTTTTGCCGAATATGTTCGCTTCTCCTTTCTCCCCTTCACTGTTCGTCAGTCGGCCGCCGCCGAAATGCACCGAAAGAGACTTCGCCACGCGCACGGCGAGGAAACCGAAGTTGGTCTTGCCCAGTTCGACTTTGGCATTGTCGGCCACGGGCTTGAGAGTGATTTGGATTTCGAGAGCGTGCTCGGCATCGGCCAACGGTAACAGAGCCGCCACCAGTTCTTGCTGCATGATCTCGTTACCATCCGCATCGTACCAGCCCAGCGCCGACGCCATGACCGCTTCGTGCTGGCCGTCCCGGTAAGCATACCATCCCTTTTGGCGGATCCTGGATTTCGTCCGATCCGACCAGAAATCGATGCCGTTGACGCTATGATGAGCAAACCAGATGCTCCGATGATGATCGTGGTTGGGAGCGCCCGGATGCCCCATGCGCGTCAGGTGCGCGCCCGACGGGCCGCGCAGCGGATAAAAGAACGGCCGAGGGTACTGGCTGCCAAAATGCCAGCGCACTTTTTCCACCCCATCGACAAGAAACGAAACCTGCTGCCCAGCGCGAGGAATGACTTCGCATCGTGGCAAGGTGCGTTCGGTTAGGTCGTCGGCGGCTGCCAGGCAACACACAAAACACGTAGAAAACAAGCATGCGCCTGTAACGGCGACCACGGGTTTTCCCATTTTCAGCCCTCTTCTTTTTGAGTTTTGAGTCCAAGGGTTTCTACTCGCCGCGTGCCTCAGCCAGGCGGCGCAGGCCTTCTCCCACCGGGACATTGATAAACAGGCAGAAGAGCATGTCGTTACTGGTATTGCGCAATTCATGCTCGGTGCTCGGCGGAATGTAGATCACATCTTCTGCCTGAACGGGCATGGCTTTGCCGTCAAGAAACATCGTGCCCTGGCCGCGCAGGATCACGACCAGTTCTTCGGCGTCCGGGTGAATGTGCAGCTCGGCGACATGTCGCCCTCCAGGGGGAATAATCATGTGATGAACGAACTGAATCGTTTGCAAACAAGTCCTTTCAGGCGGGGCCTCGGTTTCATACAACCTGCGCACGGGTGCCGGCGTCAAACTGCGGTCGCGCCAATTGCCTTTGTCATCTTTCACTTCGTAGCGAATGACACGATGCGGGTTGTTGAACAACAAGCTTTGAATGCCCCCGTAGCATTGCGTTTGCCAGTTGGCGATCGACATGGTTGGCTCCTTTGAAGTCAACGGGCTTTGAGGTCATCTTACGGTCTGAATGGCCGTGCCGGCTTGTCGGCCCGCAGTTTTCGCCCCCGTCGTCGTCTGGTACGCCGCCAGTGAATTCTGTATACTCGCCCCTTCGTAACGATCAGGATCAAAGTCATGCAGGAAGGAATCCCAATATGCGTCGTGAAATTGCCCAATCACGCATTGCCGTGACCGGAGCATCGCAGGGGATTGGCAAAGCGATCGCCATAGCGGCGGCAGCGCGGGGCGCCAAGGTTTTGGCTATTGCCCGCTCAGCTGAAATGCTCGACCAGTTGGCCCAATCCGTCCGCGCCAAGGGAGGCACGATTGCCACCGTCGTTGCCGACGTTACGAAACCGGAGGACCGCCAGGGCATGGTGGCGGCGGCCCGGGAACATTTCGGCGGGATTGATATCTTGATCAACAATGCCGGCATCGGTGCGACAGGGCATTTTGTCGAAGTCAGCCCGGACAGGTTGCGCAAAATCATGGAGGTCAATTTTTTTGGCCTCACGGAAACGACCAGAGTCTTTTTGCCTCTGCTGAAATCAGGAAGAAAACCGGCAATCGTCAACATTTCTTCGATCGCCGCCAAACGCGGGATTCCCGCCCGCAGCGAATATTCCGCCAGCAAGTTCGCTGTCCACGGTTTCAGCCAAGCGCTACGCGCTGAACTCGCCAAGGATGGCATCGACGTACTCATCGTCTCGCCGGGTCTGACGCAAACCAATTTCTCGCAGAATATGCTGGAACAAAAAGCACGCATGCCAGTCGACCACATGCGCGGCATGTCCGCTGAAGAAGTTGCGGAAATCACCCTGCGAGCTATCGAACGCGGCACGCCTGAAGTAACACTCACTTTTCAAGGCAAACTCATTGCGTTTGTCAACCGATTCTTTCCGCGCCTGGCGGATAAAATCGCTGCCAAGCGCGTTCGCGAATTGTTCAAGGATGAAATCGAAGCCCGCAAGAAAAGCACGCAACAGGAATAGCCTGCTTTCCAGACCGCTGTGATAACATGGATCGCAGCGGCGTTTCCAGAATTCGTATAATGAGCCAATGAACCGTTCTGTTTCGCGGGCAAAGGATTCCCTTTCATGACCAAACATATTTTCGTCACCGGCGGCGTCGTTAGTTCGCTGGGTAAGGGGCTGACCTGTGCGTCGATCGGCATGCTTCTCGAACGACGCGGGCTGAACGTTCGGCTGCAGAAATTCGATCCCTATATCAACGTCGATCCCGGGACCATGAGTCCCTACCAGCACGGCGAAGTCTATGTCCTCGACGACGGTGCCGAAACCGACCTCGATCTCGGGCATTACGAGCGCTTTACAAAAGCTCCGCTCAGCAGGGATTGCAACTACACCACGGGACGAATCTATCAGAAGGTCATCGAAAAAGAACGTCACGGCGATTACCTGGGACGGACCGTCCAGGTGATTCCTCATGTGACCGATGAAATCAAAGCCGCCGTCCGCAGCCTGGCAGGCGAGGGAGTGGACGTGGTCATCACAGAAATCGGCGGCACAGTCGGCGACATCGAAGGGCTGCCTTTCCTCGAAGCCATTCGCCAGTTTGCACTCGACATAGGCAAGCAGAATTGCCTTTATATCCACCTGACGTTGATCCCATATCTGAAGGCAGCTGGCGAGGCGAAAACGAAACCGACACAGCACTCCGTTGGCCGATTGCGCGAAATCGGTATCCAGCCTGACATCCTCATTTGCCGAACCGAACGCGAACTGGCAAAAGAAGAAGCCGAGAAGATCGCCTTGTTTTGCAACGTCGAAAAGCGAGCGGTCATCGAGGAGCGGGACAAGGAATTCAGTATTTACGAAGTTCCTGTCAGTCTGGTCAATAATCGCCTGGACGAATTGATCGTCGAAAAATTGAATCTGCGCGCCAAACCTTTGGAAATCGCGGACTGGATGCAGCTGTTACAACGCATCAAGAATCCGGCTTATGAAGTCACTGTCGGCGTGGTCGGCAAATATATCAAGCACCACGACGCGTACAAGTCGATTTACGAAGCCCTGGACCACGCCGGTATTGCCCACAACACCCGCGTTATCGTGCGCAAAGTGGAAGCGGAGGAAATCGAGCGCGAAGGAGCCGAAAAGGTTTTGGGAGGCATCAACGGCCTTCTCATCCCAGGAGGCTTCGGCGAACGGGGTATCAATGGCAAGATCGAAGCCGTTCGTTACGCCCGCGAGCGAGGCGTGCCGTTTTTCGGCATCTGCCTCGGACTGCAATGCGCCGTTATCGAATTCGCCCGCAACGTCGTCAAACTAACTGACGCCCATACCACGGAGATCGACAGCAACTGCCGGCACCCGGTTGTTTGCCTCCTCGACGAACAGTTTTCGATTACCCATAAAGGAGGCACCATGCGGCTGGGGTCGTATCCGTGCCAGATTTTGCCGGGAAGCAAAGCCCATGAAGCCTATGGCAGCCTTCTCGTCTATGAACGCCACCGTCATCGCTACGAATTCAACAACCAGTATCGCCAGCAATTCGAGGCCAATGGGCTTGTCGTCTCCGGCACCAGCCCGGATGGAAAACTGGTGGAGATCATCGAATTGCCAAACCATCCCTGGTTCGTGGCGGTCCAGTGCCACCCAGAGTTCAAATCGCAGCCGACCAATGCCCATCCTCTGTTTCGCGGCTTTATCGCTGCAGCCCTGGCCAAGAAAAACCGCGATGGTCGTCAGGCCGAATTACGTAGCCGCCGGGAACCGTCTGCCCAAGTCTGATGCCTGACAGTCAAAACTCGCGGGCTCCCACAAAAAGCCGAATCAGCGACAAGGTCGTCCACTCCGTCTCGCCGTCTTCGTATTCGACAAGCAGTTCGTCCCCGTTGCGTTCCCGGATCACGGCAGGCAAATACTCCGCTCCTCCCTGATAGCGCGAAAAAACCAGATCGCCGGCGGATAATTCCAATGCCACTGCGCTTCCCATCGGCAATTCGATCTGATCACCGTCATCGAACGCCACGACGACGAATTCGTCGTTCGCCGATTGAACGGTACCCGGATAGAGGAATTCCGGCTCCCAAGGAGCGAAAACCCGGTCGCCACGTTGCCAACGCTGGCCGCGTATCACCCGCACCGAACCCAACGTCGTGTTTTCTTCCTGGCCGTTGTCGAAAACAAGTTTCACGTACGATTGGCGACGCTCAAGGATCGTCGCCCGCACATAGAATGACTCGCCTGTCGGCCGAGCGTAGACGACATCTCCCACCTCGATGTCCAGAGGGCGAACATGTTCGGGACGCAAAACGGCCTTGTCGCCATCATCATAGGCGACCTGGATACCTTCGGCGTCGTCGACATGCAAGACGGTTGCCGGATACCAGTAGTTTTCAATCGGCCAAAGGGCCAAAACCCGGTCTCCAGGCTGCCAGGAATGCGGGGACATGTTGACTCCCATCTGCCAGGAAAGCGGCTCCGTAATGGATATCATACCACGAGAGATTGTTGGGCACAGCCGACAATCCCGCCTCCGCTGCCGAGCAGTTGATGCTTCTTCATTTCTTTCCCCGTTGTTGACAGGCACGATAGCGAATGTTAGAACAACTCCTGCTCTTGGAGTGCTTCGCCCGTGTCTGGAGCGTTACCAGATTATTTTGCTGAAGAATAATGTTTTTTAAGCAAACAATCCGGAATATGATCTTGCGTCGTTTCGTGGGGTTCGCCAGTCAAGTGCCGGTAGGCTGTCTTTGCAGGCCAAATGCCGTTGCAGGCACGGCGTGATTCTGTCAGGAGCAAGGCCTACAACAAGCCGAGCGGGGGATACCTGTGCTAGTTGATCGCCGAAATCTTTCTCCCCATATACCGTGGATCGTATTTTCATTGGCGGTATTGGTTTTCTCCACTGTTTGGTACGTCTATGTTGCTCTGAACGCCAATGAGAAACCGAGCGGCAGCACGCTGATGGGATTTACGCTGGGTGTCGTTGCTGCCTTGATCATGTTGTTTGAATTTCTGCTGTGGCCGCGCAAAAAGTTGCGCTCGTGGCGGTTGGGTCGGGCGCAAACCTGGATGCGCGCCCACATCTGGCTCGGACTCCTCGTCGTGCCACTGGTGTTTTTCCACAGCGGCTTTCGTTTCGGCGGCTGGTTGAGTTCCGTCTTGATGGTACTGATGCTTGTCGTCGTGCTCAGCGGCATCTGGGGACTGATTATGCAACAATATCTGCCCAGCCGTCTCCTTCACGAAGTTCCAGCAGAAACGATTTACTCGCAAATCGAACATATTTCGACTTTAATGGCTAAAGAAGCACGCCGACTTGTGTCAGCGACTTGTGGTCGGCTCGACACGGACCCTGAAATGCTGGAGATGGAATCGGACGGGAAAGACCATATCACCGTCGGCGCCGTGCGCACAGTCGGCAGTGTCCAAGGAAAAGTGTTGCAAGCGGTGGCGCCAAGCAAACCCGTACCCAACACCGAACCGTTACGGGCTTTTTTCGAGAAGACCGTCCGCCCGTTTCTCGAACGAGGCGATCCGGAATCCCCATTGTGGGCGCCGAATCGAGCAGCGACGATGTTTGAAAGCCTGCGAACGCGCTTGCCGACTGAGGCTCATGCCACGGTCGAGGCTCTGGAAAGTTTTTGCGACCAACGCCGGCAGTTCGAGCAACAAGCGCGCTGGCACTTTTGGTTGCACAGCTGGCTGTGCATCCATTTGCCGCTGTCGGCAGCACTGATCGTATTTATGTTCCTCCATATCTTTGTAGCGGTGAAGTACTGGTAGCTCGTAGCGATCGGAAACGCCATGGCACAAACCGGCAAGAGTCGATCAGCCCGCATTCCTCTCGATTATTACAAGAAGCCGGACCGGCTTCAGCGCATGAAAACAAGCCTCACGTGGCTCGCGATTGTCGTTGCGATCGCCCTGGTCATTATGAACGTGTTATTCGGTTCGGAGGGGAAGCGAGACTATTCGCGCGGGCACGTCGCCAATGTGCATGCGACGTGGAACGACCAATGCGAAGTCTGCCACGTTCCGTTTCACCCGATCATGAGCCGGCCATGGCTTCAGCCTATTTTCGGGTCTGACCACGCCAGCAACGTGCGTTGCGCGAACTGCCATGCCGGTCCGCCCCACCATGCGAACCAGACGCCCGCACTCGCGTGCGCTGATTGTCATCGCGACCACCGAGGAAGAGAAGCCTCGCTTGTCGCATTGCCGGATCAAGATTGCACGCGTTGCCATGCCAACTTGAAGGAACATATGGTCGGTTCATCGTCCTTTGCCACGCCGATTGCCAATGCGGTGCGCAGTTTCATCAGCGACCACCCGGAATTCCGCGCGGTACAAGGCACGGATCCAGGGCGTCTCAAGTTCAGTCACAAACGCCACATGTCGGCGGGCATGTTATTGACAGCCGATGGAACGAAGGGGTTTACCCTGGCCGACATTCGCGACCCAAAGGAACGGGAGCGGTACCGCCGGCAACAACCTGAAGGGCAAAAACAGGATAGTTCACTTGTGCAATTGAGCTGCCAGTCGTGCCACCGACTCGACAGCGGCGATTTCGGCGTCAATTTTGCTGGCCTGCGCGGAGACGCACCGACCTTGTCGTCCATTCCGGAAGGAACCTTGCCGCCGCGCCGAGCCGGGAAGTACATGATCACTCTCACTTACGAAAACCAATGCCAGGCGTGCCACCCCACGACATTCGATCCCAATCTCCCCGATGTAGCGGTGCCGCATCGCTTGCAGCCTCCGGAAGTGCGGGATTTCTTGTTTGGTGTGTACGCCAGCCGAAAATCGAAAATCGATCCGGCGAGGCTGGTCGAGGAGTTGTTGCCAAAACGCCAGTTGCCGGGAACCGGTCTGTCACCCGACGAACGGCAACAAATTGCCAGACAAGTAGAACATGCCGAAGCGTTCCTGCAGCGGACTCAGTTGACAGAGGCTGAACGAAAACTCTATCTCGGAGCGAAAACGTGCGGCGAATGCCATCATTATCACCAGGGCAGCGGCATCGCGCCCGACGTGATCGAGCCTCCCAACATTCCTCAGGTGTGGTTCCGCTTGGGTCGTTTCGACCATAGCCGACACCGCGCTATCGATTGCCGTCTTTGCCATCCGAACGCCTACCCGACATTAGCTGACGGCAAGGAAAATCGGACCGTTTCCGAAAAAAGCGCCGACATCCTGATTCCAGGGCGGAATAACTGTTTGCTCTGCCACCGCCCGAAGGGGCCAGCACAATACGAAGGTGGCACGATACTCGCAGGCGGAGCCCGTTTTGATTGTACGGAATGCCACCAATACCATCACCGCGAAACCGACTGGGATCGGCTTCAAGGTCGCGGAGCTGCCGCCCGGGATCCCAAAGCGAAACTCGACTTGAAACGGTTTTTGCAAGGTGTGCGCTGACGCCAAAGAAAAAGGCATCTGGCGGAAAATCCCAAAGACCGACGGTTGTTCGACGACCAATCGGAAATTGCCATGATTATTCAAGAACTCAATGCTATCCAAAAACGTTATGGCTATCTGCCAGCGGAAGAACTGCGTGCCTTGGCGATGCGAATCAATGTACCGTTGCACCGCATTCACGAAGTAGCCAGCTTCTATCCTTTGTACCATCTCAAGGAACCACCAATCGTCGATGTCAAGATTTGTCGCGATATGGCTTGCCATTTACATGGCAGTGCCAATCTTCGCGGCAACCTCGAGGGCTATGGCCATGAACTCGACGAAAAGCAGATTCGTGTCGAGGGCGTTTCGTGTTTGGGACAGTGCGACCACCCCGTGGCGGTGTCCATAAACGATTGCGTTTATTGGGGAAAAACCGAAGACCAGTTACGCAGCCTGATCCGCGTCGCCTACCAGCGCGAGCCGCTCCCCAGACAACAAGCCGACAGGTCTCCGTTAGGGTGGAAGATCGACGTATACGGCGGCCAGCCGAATTACGATGCCGTGCGCAAATTCGTCGCCGACCGTGACGCCGATGGCGTGATCAAGGCGCTCGAAATCGCTGGACTGCGCGGTATGGGAGGCGCCGGTTTTCCCACCTTTCGCAAGTGGTCTGCCGTCCGCGGGGCTACGAGCGATGAAAAATATGTCGTCTGCAACGCGGACGAAAGCGAGCCTGGTACTTTCAAGGACCGAGAACTATTGCGGCGCACGCCCCATTTGGTGATCGAAGGCATCATCATGGCCGGTCTCGTGACCGGGGCGAAAAAGGGGTGGATCTATATCCGCCACGAATACCACGACGAACTGGAAGCGTTCGAAGACGCTCTCCAGCAGGCACAGGAGATGGGAGTATGCGGCGATCATATACTAGGCTCCGACCTGTCTTTTCCTATCGACATCTTTGTCAGTCCAGGCGGATATATTCAGGGTGAAGAAAGCGCTCTGCTCGAAGCGATGGAAGACCGGCGGGGTGAACCGCGCAACAAACCCCCCTACCCCGTTTTCAGCGGCCTGTACGGCAAGCCAACGGTCATCAACAATGTCGAAACGTTGGCCTGGGTGCCCGGGATACTCAAGAACGGCGGTGAATGGTATCGCGATTCGGGCACAAACGGTGCCACTGGCATGCGTTTCGTTTCAATCAGCGGCGATGTCAACAAACCAGGGGTGTTCGAGGTTCCTTTTGGTCAAACCGTTCGCGAACTGCTCGAACTCGCCGGCGGCGTACGTGGCAGGCAAGCCCTAAAAGCCATCGCCCCTTCCGGCCCTTCTGGAGGGTTTTTGCCTGCAAAAATTCCGGCCAACCAATTGCCAAAAGGTTTTATCGAAGCAAAATCCCTTCCGGCGGATCGAGATTTCGACATTCTCGATTTGACACTCGATTTGCCCACGCTGGCAAGCCTCGAGTCGATGCTCGGCGCCGCGTTCGTGGTCTATGGCCAGCAGCGCGACATGGTAGAACAGGCGTTGAATTGCGTCGAGTTTTTCCGCAACGAATCGTGCGGCAAATGCGTTCCCTGCCGGCTCGGTTCGCAAAAGCTGGTCGATATGATCGGCGAAATGCTAGCTCGACGTTTCGATCGTAGCCGGTTGAATGCTGTTGAGGAAGTCTCGACAGCCATGAGCATCACCTCCATCTGCGGTTTGGGCCAGGTGGCGAGCAATCCGATGACATCCGTGTTGAAGTATTTCAAAGAGGACTTGAACCGCTACTTTTCTGCCGCGGTGGCTGGCCATTCGCGATGACAACCGGACGGAGCAACTTCATGAGCAGCCAAAATCTTGTGCGACTGACAATCGACGGCAAAGAAGTTGCCGTCCCTCCCACGAAGACCGCGTATGATCCGCAATTCAAGACCCACGTCGAAATACCGACGACCATCTACGACGCGGCATTAGAATGGTCGCGCCAAAACAATGAACCGAACCCAATACCGATCCTGTGCCACCGCGAGCATGTCAACCCGGTTGCTGTCTGCCGGGTCTGTGTCGTCGATATAGGCGGTCGCGTACTCGCCCCCGCCTGCTATCGCCCCGTCGAAGAAGGAATGCAGGTCCGTACCTCGGCGACGAGCGAGCGAGTGCGCGATTCGGTCAAAACTCTGCTTCAACTGCTTGTAGCCGACCAGCCGCCGCTGAATCGAAGCCATCATGACGGCAACGAACTGGTTGCTCTCGCACAACGGTTTCAGGTCGACAATTCCCCGTTTCCTCCGCCAGCGCGGGAACGAGGCCGGGACGATTCATCCATCGTCATTGCTGTTGATCACGACGCCTGCATCTTGTGCGACCGATGTATTCGCGGGTGCAACGAAATCCGCCACAATCATGTACTTGGCCGAATGGGAAAAGGCTACTCCGCACGCATCGCGTTCGATCTCGATGCGCCGATGGGGGAATCGAGTTGCGTCGCCTGCGGCGAATGCATGATTTCGTGCCCGACGGGCGCGTTGACCTTCCGCAGGCCGGTGCATGCCGATCCGTGGCAGGGCATTCAGCCACCACCAGAGCAGGTCTCCGCTCAAGTCCTGGCCAGGCACCCCCTCTTCGAAGGTGTCTCGGAGCAGTTTCTCGAATGGAACCAAGGCTCTGTCGTTCGGCGTCATTTCAAGAAGGGAGAAATCATCTGTCGCGAAGGCGAGTTCGGCTATTCGGCTTTTTACATCGAAAAAGGTTCTGTTGACATCTTCATTCAAAGCCCGCTCAAGCATGTCAAGAAAAGTGCTTCGAAATTCAACTGGGGACCTTTCGGCTTGATCCGCCGGTTCGCCAGTTCGCTGGTCGGTCGAAACGAGGATCAGCGCGAAGAAGAAGGCGAATCGCGCTTCATTCACATCGACGCCCCTGTGTCACTGAATTACGACAATCCAGTCAGCACGCTCGGAGAAGGGGATATTTTCGGAGAGATGACGTGCATGAGTCACTATCCGCGTTCGGCCACGGTTCGGGCGGCTACCGACTGCGTCGTCCTCGAAATGCTGCGAAATGTTCTGTACATTCTGCAACGCAACAAGGCCAGCCGAGCCTTGCTCGACCAGCGCTATCGGGAACGCGCCTTGGACAGCCATCTCCGCAGCGTGCGCATTTTTTCCGAACTTCTCAAAGATGAATCGCGCTTCAATCAGTTCGTCGAATTCCTTCGTGGCAAGGATGAAAAAGGGGACGATCGTGTCGAACTATTACGCCTACCTCCCGGTGAAGTGATCTTTCGCCAAGGGGATGCGGCGGATCACTTCTATCTCGTTCGCATCGGCTTCGTCAAAGTGTCGCAAGCCCGACCTGGTGGCGAAGATGTCTTAACCTACCTTGGCCCGGGCAGTTACTTCGGCGAGATCGGCTTGATGTCGCATATCCCCGAAATTCGGGAATTGGCACCTCCCGGCGTTCGCATCGCCACCTGCACAGCTCTCGATCACGTCGACCTGGTGCGCATCAACGGCGAAACCTTTTATCAAGTGCTCGAAAAGTTTCCCGAGATCAAAGAACAGCTCATCAAAGTTGCCGTCGAGCATTTGCACGAAAACGAAGAAAAGCGCAACCAGGTCGAAACCGTCCCCTTGAGCGAATTCTTGAGCCAGGGCCTGATGAACGCCCAAAGCCTGCTCGTTCTGGACCTCGAGCGATGCACCCGCTGCGATGAATGCACCAAGGCCTGCGCCGATGCTCACGACGGCGTTACCCGTTTGGTTCGGGAAGGTCTTCGCTTCGACAAGTTTTTAGTGGCCAGTTCCTGCCGATCGTGTCTCGACCCTTATTGCATGGTCGGGTGTCCGGTAGGCTCCATTCGTCGTCGCAATTCGCGGGAAATCATCATTGAAGACTGGTGCATCGGGTGCGGCAAATGCGCTGAAAACTGTCCCTACGGCAATATCAATATGCATCCATTTGAACAGTTGGTTCCTGATCCAATCGATCCCAACCGCAAAATCGCCGTCGTGCAACAAAAAGCTACGATGTGTGACCTATGCGCTGATTTGCCCGACCAGCAGCCTAGCTGCGTTTATGCCTGTCCCCACGATGCCGCTTTCCGCATGTCCGGGGCAGAGTTCCGCCGTCGCGTCGAAACGGAATAGAAACGCCACAATAAACCGAAACACTCTAATCAGTCAAACGCAACGTGCGGATGCACAAATTGATTTTTTGCAGGCTGGTATTGGCGGCTTCGACGTTTTTCTCCTTAGCCGCTTCTCGGAGTTTCGCGGCTTCTATCTGAAGTGCTTTGGCCTTCTCTGGCAAGCTCTTCTTCTGGGACTCGGGAACTTCAACGGCCTTGTTGAGGAACCGTGCCGTCTGTTCCAGTCCGCGCGCCGTTTCCTCGAGATCGCCCCAGCGATCGACGTAAAACGATTCCGTGGCCGAGGCCGCTTGCAATCGCGCTCGTGTCAACAGCTCGGCATAAGGCAATGGGGGACTGTCTTCGGCAAGTGGCCGAACCGGAGCCCGTTCGGGAGGCAACATACAACCGCTAATTAACAATGCCAGCGCGCAGCACAGTCGACGGTTCATGGTGACACCTTCAATCGGCTTCGGCCGGAACCGCGCTGGGGAATTAGCGGCCGTGGGGATCGGGTCGGTCCATATACGTGTTCGGCGCCAGTCCAGTGCGATCCTCGGGCAACGCCAGCCGGTCTCGTCCGCGCACCCTCTGTTCTTCAATCGTCAACAGCGGATCGTCGATCCGCTTTGGCTCGCGCCGTTGGAATGGACCGACAACATTCTGGCATCCCGCCAGCAAAAGGACTCCTAGCAAGAGCATCCGTTTCATCTTCTCTGTTCCTCATAGCCCCGTCAACGGGGAAGATTAAGTCGAAGATCACGGCCCGCAACACGGGAACGGTCCGCGGACACTGCACTCCTCTCCATTATCGACCTTGGTGTACCAATCCGTGCAATGCCAGGACGAAAACCGAATCGTTTCGAAAAAATGGCGCATTTCTGCTGCTAGAATTACTACAATCCGCCCAACTTGCAGGTCTTTCTGGTTTTCCAGGTTTCGCACCTATCCTGCATCTTGCAATGAGAAAGCCTCGGCATTGCTGTTCCCTTGGGAATTACGAAGTGCTGGCCGCTTGCGTCAAGATGAGCCGAGTCACTTCGGGCCGACAGTGGTAGCGGACGGGATGCTGCCCTCCCAAACCGCGGCTGACATGGAGGATTACGCCTTGTTCCTCAAAGGTGCCGCAATCGTACCGCCGACTAAATCGGCTGGGAACGAAGACAGAACCAACCAGGGGAAAGCGTATCTGTCCGCCATGATTATGTCCCGCCAGCAGCAAATCGACGCCATTCGCTTTCGCCCAGGTGATATTGTCAGGAGTGTGGCTCAAGCACAATTTGAAAACGTCCGGCGGACAGCCCTCAAGGTTCGGCGCTGGGCGAAACCACGGCGTCTCATTGCCGATCACGACCATCGGTTTGCCCCGAACATCGATCTGAGTCCAGCTGTTGCCTAAATCGACAATCCCAAGACGTTCGATTCTTCGGCGACTGAGACGGGGGTCGTACCATGCGTCGTGATTGCCGAGAATGGCGAAGGCGGCAATCCGCCACTTGAGTTTGCCTAAAACCGGAAGGATCCAACGGTGATGGTGATGGCTGTCCACGATGTCTCCGGTGACGGCGACCAAATCAGGGGGTTGTTCCATACAACGTTCGATCACGGCGGCAAAAAACCGTCGATCCGGCGTACCGCAAAAATGAAGGTCACTCAAATGCAGAATAGACAGCCCTTCCCATTCGCCGGGCAGATTCGGCAGAGCGATCGTCTTTTCGCTGAACTCCACTTCAAATACCTGGTTGTATGGCAAGTAGGTCATCCAGCGGCGTTTGCTTCGGCCTCGCGGCGGGTAGCCCAATGAGCTTGCCATATCGACGATCGTAGAATGATTCGAACGCAAAGCCACCGGCATCTTCTGAAGCAAGCGACGCACGGTAACGACCGGAAAAACGCCCAGTCCCAAGACGCAACAAAAGCCGCCATAGGCGCGCAACCATTGCTGCCAGGGAACATCGACCACCGCTGAGGACACCTCGTAGCCGTAGCCGAAATAGAACAAGATCGGAGCGGAAAGGATGAGCGGCTCAAGGATGCGACGGCAGACGCGCAACAGCGGCCGAGGCCAAGCCGTGCTGTACAAAAGATTCATCGCGTACACCCACAGCACGGCGTGCCCTACAGTGGCGCCGAGGTATTTCACCAAACACACCATCAACTTGTGTTCATCTCCAGCGATCTGACCCGCCTATTGCATCTCGGCCACCCACGATTATTGTACGATGCCGACCGGATTCTTCCCCGCATGCAACCGCGATAAGCGATCTCGGCTACAGCCTCTCTCCTTTGAGTCTATCGAATTCCTTATCATCGATCCTGCGAAAGCAAACCAAGTCTCCCGGTTTCAATGGAAAGTAGGCGTCTGCAATGTTCACCAATTCGAGCGGCGTTTGTCCGATGATGTTCCAGCCTCCCGGTCGAGGCAACGTATAGATTCCGGTCTGTTTGCCCGTCAGGCCGACGCTGCCCGCTTCCACGCGGAAGCGAGGCGAGTCCAGTCGCGGTACGCCGACAAGCTCCGGTGGCAAATAGCCTAAATACGGAAAACCAGGACAAAAACCGATTGCATACACAACGTATTCCGTTTGCTGGTGGAGCTTGATCACGTCATCGCGGCTTTGACACGTAAACGCAGCAACCCGGTCCAGATCGAGTCCCCGCTCGTAGCAGCACGGAATCACATATCGACGGCCAAGGCTCGCTGGGACGGTCTGCTCGCCTTCGATTTGCCGCAACCGATGCGACAATTCTTCAAAATCAAACGCGTCGCAAAACACTGCCACGGTAAAATACGAAGACACCACGTCGATGACCCACTCCAGCGACAAGCCGCGCACTTCTTTCGCGAAGCGAAGTGCCTCCTCCTCCGTGGCAAAGTAACAAAGAGCGCCCTGGTCGCCCAAAGGCACGCATGCTCTCATGAATCGGCTTCCCCAAGCAACACCACTTCTCTCGACTTCCTTCCTTCGGCAACGACAACCCGCTCGAACGTTGGCCGTGCCCCAACACGGAAAACAAATTGTGCCGAATGGGGAACAGCCACGTCAGCCTCGGAAGAAAGTTGCACGCCTAGAAGCACTTCTCTGTCGTTTGTGACTACCGCCGGCAGATTCGCAAAGTCTTCACACTTGACGATCCAACCCAAACAGCTAGCGTGACTTTTAATTTGATGCATTTCCTCGGCATTCGATGCATCGACTAGAGCCAAAACGAGAAAGCCGAACTCATCGGCAGTATCGTAGATCCTTGCAATGTCCTGCCCCGAAGAAGCGATCACCGTGTTATAGCCCAGCTCGCGAAGATTTTGAGCACTCTTTTCCGTTAAACACTCGATACGCTTGGCTCGTAAACGCAAAACCTCTCCATTCAAACGGATGCCTTCTCCACTCATGGCGATGGATTTAAAGCCAATCCGTGTTTGCACTTCGGCAAGCACTTCCGTCTGCCGACGCAACACGAATCGCCCCTGATAGAGAAACGGACTGGATGGCTCCCACAAGCAGGGTTCGGGGACAAAGATTCGCCACGCCGGCCAAGAGCCGACGGATTTGGGGGCACGAGAGAGAGCATACGGCACTTCCACCGTTTTCGAAAAACGACATTTTGGCCCGGCCAGTTGACCTTCCAGTTGAAGTTCATCAAGTGGACCGCCAAGGAGCGAGATATGCACAAGAGCAAGAGTTGGGTCTTGCAACTTGCTGGTAAATAACAAGTTAGAGCGAAAACAATGCATAGGCAGACTCCCGGCAAAATCGCTACGATCGTCAAAACTGCCCGAAACGATACCGAAATCGACCAAGTCTTCTTATTTATCGCAGTTTTTCGTTGACTCAAAGTTTATCCAAATTTACCATTCACCTCACTTGGCGATTTTTTGCAAATTCACTATCTTTCCAAAAGGCTCCGGGCTGTTTGCCCAAACCGCGTGGGTTGGCTCCAATTTGTTTTCAAGGTTTGCAGGAGGTTTTGCAGATGTACAGTGTTGTAATGATGATGGCGCTGACGACTGGCGCCGAAAATCCAGCCTTTTTCTTTAAACGTTGCCACGGCTGCACAAGCCGTTGTCACGGCTGTGCAAGTGCCTGCCACGGCTGCTACAGCAGTTGCCACGGTCGTCGTCGACTGTTCGGCTGGCGGCGTTGCCATGGCTGCCATGGTTGCCACGGCTGCTACAGCAGCTGCCATGGTTGCTACACTAGCTGCCACGGCTCGGTCAGCTGCCACGGCACGAAGGCTGCCGCGCCCGAAAAGCTGAAGATGCCCGAAGGCAAAAAAGAAAAAATCAAGAAGCCACCGGAGGAAAAGAGCGCTTTGCCCGCTCCGGCTACCATTATCGTTAGCCTGCCGGCGGACGCCCAGTTGACGATCGACGACTTCGTTACCAAATCGACTTCCAATCTTCGCTCGTTTGTCTCCCCGACTCTCGAGCCGAACCGCGATTTCTATTACACGTTGACCGCCAAGGTCACTCGCGATGGCAAACCGGTTAGCGTAAGCAAACAGGTCAAGGTTCGCGCTGGCGAACAAGTCCGGGTTGATCTGGAAATTCCGACCAGCGTCGCCTCGCGGTAACGTCGACCATCGCGTCCTCGACCGGACCGCTTGTACGCCTGGAGCCAAACATACGGTTCGGTTCGGCTAGAAACGCGTTTCTCAAGATACTGGGGCAAGGGGAGAACTCTGTTCTCCCCTCTTTTTTTTTCCAAACGTTTACGGTAAATACCGCCTGCGTTGTTTTGGCCAACCAGAACAGTGGCTTTTTGCTATAATTCTATCATCCGAGGTAACTTGGTTTTCGGCAATTCTGTCGGATCGGATCATGGGTGCTCCAGTCTTACGACCGCAGGTGCGCGATTTGGTCTTCCAGTTGTTTGGACGACCCGTCCATCCGGAGTTCTTCGACATCGTCGCGGAACGCCGGGTCCGGCACGGTTCGTACGAGGTGGTGGCTCGCATTACCCGAACCGGACATGCCATCAGCTGGGATAATGGGAAGGTCCATCTCACGGAAGTGACCACAGCGGACGAACCCTTGCCGCAGCGCCGTCTGCTTTTCGATTGCCGCCTGCGTGGCGAGCACCAATACTCTCTGGTCTGTTCCGAGAATGTTCACTATCAGACGAGTTTTCAGGTCGAAACGCTGCCGCCGGAAATCTTTCTGCACGTCCACGATGAAATCCTGGAAGACGGGGCGAAACGAGGTATGTTGCACAACTTTTGTCCTCATCACCGCTTAGCCCTGGCACCGCTCGGCTTCGTGTCTGTGGAAGCGCGACCGGGCTGCCTGTTTTTGACTTCGTTCCATACCTTCCCGGACGAATTTACGGTCATTAAAACACAGTCGCTGATAGAAATGACCCACACCAGTTGACCGACCCTTAGCTTGACCAACCGCCTATGTCTTTTGAAGATCAAATCTTGTCCGCCCTTTCGAAAAAGACCTATCAACCGTTAAAACCGAAGGCATTGGCACGAAAACTAGGCATCGGTGCGGATGAATATAGCGAGTTCCGCCGGGCCATCCGGTCGCTCGTCAAACAAGAACGAATCGAGATAGGCAAAAATCACACACTTCGCCTGCGCGACCAGCACGAGACCGTCATTGGCATCTTCCGTCGTGCACCAGGTGGCTTTGGCTTCGTAAGACCGCACCCCGCGGATGGCGAGCCGCCTGGTGAGATTTTCATCAAAGAGAGACACACCTTGGATGCAGTGACCGGCGACGAGGTCCTGGTGCGCATCACGCGCAAACCGCGTTCCGCCGACCTGAATGCTGCGGGCGTCATCGTCCGCGTCATCGAGCGGGCAACACGCGAATTCGTCGGCACGTACTTCGAGCGCGACGGCGATGCCTTCGTACGCGTTGATGGTTCCGTTTTTCAGCACAGCATCTATGTCGGCGACCCAGGTGCCAAAGGGGCCAAGCCCGACGACAAAGTCGTCATCGAAATGCTCCGGTTTCCTTCGCCTGAAGATCGGGGCGAAGGGGTCATCACAGAGGTCTTAGGCAGGCATGGTGATCCGGGTGTCGACACGATCTCGGTCATTCGCGCGTTTGGCATACCCGACACCTTTTCTGAGGACGCCTTGAACGAGGCACGGGCAGTCGCCGATGCGTTTGACGAATCCTTAAAAGGTCGGGAGGATTTGACCGGCGAAACCATCATCACGATCGACCCCGCGGACGCACGGGACTTCGATGACGCGATTTCACTGGTGCATGACAGCCGAACCAAACATTGGTTGCTGGGTGTTCACATCGCGGACGTATCCCACTTCGTGCGTGCTGGAGGCGCGCTCGATCGCGAAGCCCGCAAACGGGGCACGAGCGTTTATTTACCTCAGCGCGTTATCCCCATGTTGCCGGAATTGATCTCCAACGGTCTGGCGAGTCTTCAGGAACAAAAACTTCGCTATACCAAGAGCGTCTTTATTGATTTCACGCCCTCTGGACAGCGAACGCAGACGCGATTCACAAACGCAGCCATTAAGGTGCGCAAGCGATTCACGTATGAACAAGTCTCCGAGATTCTGGCATCACCGGACAAGAAACCTCCTGACCTCGACGAAGACGTTTTCAAGCTGCTCTTTCGCATGCGCGATCTGGCATTGATCCTGCGACAACGCCGCAAAAAGCGCGGGGCACTGGAATTGAACCTGCCGGAAACAGAGCTCGAATTCGACGAACAGGGAAAGGTGACAGGCGCTCATTTCGTCCACCATGACATCAGCCACCAGATTATTGAAGAGTTCATGTTGGCAGCCAACGAAGCCGTCGCCGAACACTTGCACGACTTGGGGGCAACCTTCTTGCGCCGCGTCCATGCCGCTCCTGATCCAAAGAAACTTCAGAGTTTTGCCGAATTCGTTCGCCTGTTAGGGTACAAAATCGACCTCCACACCGATCGCTTCGCTCTGCAACGCGTGCTGGAGCAGGCTGCGCAACGCCCCGACGTCTATGCCGTCCATTTCGCCCTTCTTCGCAGCCTGAAACAAGCTGTCTATAGCCCTGAAGAAGAGGAACATTACGCACTGGCCAGCCGAAATTATTGTCATTTCACGTCACCCATTCGACGTTATCCCGATCTGACGGTTCATCGCTTGCTCGGTCGTTGGCTGCGCACACGCAAAGTCGGCAGCGATGAAAAAGAACTCATCGCCCTCGGCGAGCATTGCAGCAAAATGGAACGTCGGGCTGAAATGGCAGAACGTGAACTCATCAAAATCAAATTGCTCGATTACCTGAGCCACAAGATCGGCATGGAAATGGAAGTCATCGTGACGGGCGTCGCCGATTACGGCTTCTATGGCCAGGCAGAAGAACTCCCCATCGAAGGACGAGTCCACGTCAGCACCTTAACTGACGACTACTACTACTTCGACGAACAATCGCACAGTCTGATTGGCCAGCGAACCAAGAACCGCTATCGGCTCGGCGACAAAGTGCGCGTCACGATCGTTCGAGTCGACCTGCAACGACGTCACTTGGATTTCCGAGTCGTGGGTAAAGCCAAACGCTGATGCCCTAGTCCTTGGTGCGTGAAATGCGTTTCGACCATTCTTTGAACGCTTTCCGAAACTCTGGCGGCGGTACGCCTCGGCCCGTCATCTGAACAGGTTTGCCCTTGTCATCGACGCCGGTGACGCGCTGCGGACCGAGATTCTCGAGATTGCCTCCACCACGACTCGGATCGACCAATTGTTCCGGATCGTCTGGTTGGGTCGCGACCGGCTTCATCTTCTTCACCGCCTCGCGCAGCCTGGCGTATTCTTCCGGCGTCATGTTGAATTTCTTCAGTATCTCCGGTGGCAGCGTCTTGGGAAGTTTTTCCAGTTGAAGATCGCCGCCGTATCGTTGAAAGCGAGGATCCGCCTCGCTGCCCGTTTGCGGCACGAATGGCTGATGTCCCCCTCCAGTCAGCCCCTGCATCAGCCCGGCCAATTCCTGTTGAACATCCTTGTTCAGCTTTTGCATTTCTTTTTGCAGTCGTTCCAACTCCTCACGGTCTTTTTCCAGCAGCTTTCTCATTTCTTCCTGAGCACGCTGCCTTTCGTCTTCGTTCAGGTGTTGCCAGGCTTTGTTGACACGCCTGCCGAGTTCATCGCGCCTCGCTCCTTGTTGTTGCATCTGCTGCTTCATCCGTTCAAGTTCTTCGCGCGCTCGTTGCCGAGTCTTCGCGTCATTGCTTTGGAGGTCTTTCGCCAGGCGTTTCAGCAGTTCACGATCTTGGGCCATTTGCCGCCGCAGTTTTTCCCTCGCCTGCTGGCGGATGTTTTCGTCTTTGCTGGCGAGTTGCTTCATCGTTTGATTGACGTCGCGTTGGTTTTCTCCCGACTGCGCTTCCATCAACTCGCCAAGCTGTTTCTTCGCGTCTGGTTCGAGTTGGCTGGCCGCCTTTTCCAGTTTCTTCCGCAGACGCTCGGTCTGTTCACGACTTTCCTTGGCGAGGTCATTGAGTATTTTCTCGACCCGCTTGCGCTCTTCGCCGGAGAGATTCTCCCGGGCGAAGCGTTGCATCTGTTCGAGTTGTTCGGAGGTGGGTGGATTCTTGCGAGCTCGTTCGATCGCGTCTTGCAATTGTTTTTGAGCCTTTTGCCGCGTTTCAGGGTCATTGCTTTGCAGGTTTTGAAGAAGTTTTTCAAATTGTTCCTGCTGATTTTTCAGCTGTTGTCGAAATTCCTGTTCCGCACGCTGGCGAGCCTGTTCGTCAGCGCCCGCCAGTTCATCGAAAGCACGCTTGGTTTTTTGTTCGTGGCGAGCTTGTCTCGCCGCTTCGCGGTCAAGAGGATCGGCTGCGTTCTGTTCCAGTCGCTCCAATTTTTCTTCGGCATCGCGCTGCCGGGCTTGAGCCTTCTTCAGGGCTTCTGCCGCTTCTTTTTTCTCCTGTTCCGTCGAGGCGTTGTTCATCTTTTCCTTGGCTTCGCGCTCGTCTGCAACGGCCTCCTGCCATTGCTTTTTCAATCGTTTGATGCGATCGCGGTCGGAATGTGGAGAGCTTTCGTTGCCGTTTGACTCCGCAGTCGTAGTTTGGTTCTGCGGTTGTTGTCCTTGCGAGCCCGCCTGTGGCTGCCCGGTTGCGGACTTGCTTGATGCGGCCTGTTGGGACTTCGGATCGTTCGTGCCTCCCCCTTTGCTATCGCCTTGCGACCCAGAGGGACGTTCCCCTTTGGCAACGCCTGGTTCACCGGCAACAGGTTTCGGTTTCGTATCGCCTTTGCCCTCTGCAAACTGTTGGGGTTTGCCTTTTCCTTTCCCTTGGCCGGCCTGGGCCTGGCCGTGGCGTCCTCCTTTGCCATTTCGTTGTGTTTGGGGGGGCTGACCTTTCTTCTCTTCGCCAGCGCCGTTTTCGCCCGGGTTCTTGGGTTGGGGTTTGAATCCACCAGGGTCTTCCTTGGCTGTGTTCTTTCCCTGGTTCTTGGCAAACCCTTCGTGCGGTTCCGGTTGGTTCTTGGCGGCGCCTTGGTTCTCTCCTTTTCGAGTCTGGTTTTTTCCGGAACCTTTGCTTTGAGCGGGGTCCTGGGAGCCATGGCCGTTGTTTTTCGCTTGTCCTGGCTGGTTCTTGGCCGGCTCTTGGGAATTTGGCTGTGGCTTGGCTGCGCCTTTCATCAGCTGGTCTTGCTGCGTATTCTTCGTTGGGCCATTCTTCGCTTGTGCCTGGTTTTCTTTCGCAGCCGACGACTTGTCTCCTTCACCCTTTTGCTTGCCCGCATCATCCGCCTTTTGAGGCGATGTCTTCGCTTCGCCTGCCTTAACGGTGTCTCCCTCCCGCTTTTGCCCCTGGTCCTTGGCGTCGCCTTTGGTCGGCTGACCGGGATCTGTTTTGCTTTTTTCCTGGTTCTTTCGGCGCTCGAGTTCTCTTTGAATCTGTTCCAATGTTTGCCGCACTTTGTTTTCTTCAGGCGTTGGCTGCCGGTCCAGCCGACCAAGCTGCTCGCGCCGCTTCTGATCGAGGATGCGATCTTGTTGGGTCTCGTGCTGCTGTTGCTCGCGGCGAGCGATTTCTTTTAGTTCCTGCTGTTTTTTTTCTTCAACAGGCTCGCCCAACTTCAAGCGAAAGACCTGCGATCGACCGACGTTGGGACCCGGCGGCGGATAGTCGCAGGCATCGGTCGCTTCCAGCCAGCAGTCGAGAATCATTCCCGCTTTCAACGGCTGGCCGCCGCTCCGGAGAGAACTCAATTCGATATAGTCCCGATAGTCGAGCTGCTGGGCATAGGAACCGTCTGGCAGTACGAAAAGCTCCCGTTTACCTTGTCGATAAGGTTTTTCGGCAATCTGCTCCTTCCCCGAAAGCTGCACATGCAATGTCATTCCTGTAATGCCGAAGTCATCGCTTGCCATTCCTTCGACTTGCAACACGCCATTCACCGGAAGCGTCGTGTCTTGCAGTGGTGCAGTGATTTGCACGTTGGGAGCAAAATCATTGAGGACCTCAATTTTGTGGGCGAGGGGATAGCGATTGCGGTCGCCATCTTTGCTCGTGAACCAGATGCGATATTCGTCGTCTTTATCCATGACGAATTGAAAGCGCATGGCGTTATTCTCGCCGGCCACCGGCTCTGCTTCGACGGACTTGCGAGCGCCGACGAACTCGAGTCGTCCGGAGGCGACCGGACAGTTGGCTCGGGCAATGAGGCTCACTTCGGTCCCTCGCATGGCTTTCAAGTCGGGGTTTTCAGATTTCTGGTCCGCCCATCTCAAATAGGGGCGATAATGGTAGAGGACTTCATAAGAAGTAATCAGCGGCGTTGCCCGAACGAGAACCTGAAATTCGTCGGTGACGGCGTCGCCACCAGCAACCCGATAACAGAACCCGTTGCGCACTTTGAAAGCAGGCATTAATGCGATCCATTCCCGCCGCGACTGGCCGCGCTCGAACTTGAGCACGTCATACGGTCCAGCTTTTTGGTATCGATAAAGCAAGCGAATCGCATCGTCGTCGTCAGGGTCAGGGATGTGGCCCTCCACTTTGACTCGAAAAGAGACCGCCCGTCCGACAGGAATCGACACATCGCCATTTTTCGGCTCGAGCAAGATGAGTTGTGTTCGCGTCGCAACGGCTGTCGAGCTAAAGGGGACAAAAGCACGTTGGACAAGGGACAAGAACTGGCGTCCCCCAATGACAAACTGGGCAAATAGCACCACGAACAAAAGACCTGCCACAGCTAACGCCCACAAGGCTCGTTTGCCACTGATGGCTTCTTCCAGATCCACACGGGCAAGGTCTTTGGCTGCGCGCTGTGACAAAGCCCGTCGGAAAGCTGGAGCAAGCGGCTGCCCTTTCAGATCGAGCCAGTTCACCACGCTGTTTTTCGCTTCCGGTAGCGCGGCCTCGATCTGCCTGGCGGCGAAATAGGGATTGATGGTTTGAGCGAGCGGCCAGACGACGGCTCGGAACAGATAAGCCACGGCACCCAAGGCGAACAAGCCAAACACGATCTGGCGCGAAACCAGCGATAGCTCCAACCAGCCGTCCAGAAGAACCATCACCAGCGCATAAAGGAAAAGCAGGCTGAAAAACCCGAGAAAGGCGGCGCTCAGGTCGAGCAGGCGGATGCGCCGTCTCGCTTGGGCGATTTGGCGTTCCGCCAGCAATTCGGCCTGGTTAGCCTGGTCGGCTGTTTTCGACAATGCGTTCGTTGTCATGCGGACTTCCTTTGCTGTTTCACCTGACGGCACAGGCGCTCATCGAGTCCTAATCGTAGTATATCGCAAAACGCCGTCGGTCTCCCAATAGACAAACGATCCAAAGAGGAGATTCGTTTGCCGATTCGATGAAAATCCGCGATTCGACATACGGAAGATGGCCTGAGGAGTCAGCGGCAGGGCTTGACCATGATACAGAAAATCAACCTTTCCTGATCCTTGGTGACGTGAGGCGTAACGATGGGAAAGAACTTGCCGCAACAGGTTGTGTAGGAGATAGCGCCAAGCTTCGACGCTTTAACGGTCAAACTGACTTTATTGTTGGCATCGGCCCCGTGATCGACCTTGATGTTGACCCACTGGTCGTCCACGAGGCGAAACTTGTAGGATTTGCCGACTTCAACAGACATGGCGGTCGAGCGGGCCAGGCGAAAGCAGGTCATCTTCTTGAGTTCTTTGGCGCGGCGCAGTTCCGCCGCGATCCGCTTCAGCCTCGGATCGACGTGGTCTTCCTTTTCGCTGGCCAGAATGGAAATGACAGTAACTTTGACCGATCCTTCTTCGGCACAGCAAGCCAGCGAAAAGAGGAAGCAGGTCAAAACAGTCATGGACAACCTCGTTTTCCAAAAAAGCAGACGCTATTCGGGGCTGTTGCGGAAGCGATCGTCTGCTACCAGCGGCGCCAGGATCATCGGCGTACCGTCGTCCGGATTCATGTGCACGTCGGGCCAGTCGGCATCAGGTGCTTTTTCGATGCTTCGCAGGCTGACGTCCCCACTGGAAACGGGAACGATTTCGGTCGGCATAGGTGCTTCGCCAATGACGACGGCAGACATATCTTCGCCGCTAATGCTGATGATCTCGACTTCATGCGCGCCAACTACGGGCCATTCCGTAGCGGCAGCGGGAGGTTGTGGGGGACGTGGCGGTTCCGGCCTGTAGAGGAGGGACAATGCGACCGTCGCAGCTGCTGCTGTGGCTGCCATCGTCAAAGCGACGCGTTGCCAAAGCGCTTTCTTCGTTCGGACGCGCCCTGCCCGCGACCTGGCAATTTCCGCCCTTATGTTGTCCAGGACCCCTGCCCATGTCGATTCTGCCGGTTCGGCAGGGATCGAAGACCGATACATTCTTTGCAGTTGTTCGTGCGCCTCGACTGTCTGGCGCAGATCGGGATCGCTCGCCAGCATGCGCTCGACTTCCTGTCGGTCGTGCGCGGACAGTTCGCCATCGACGTAGGCGGTCAACTGTTCGAGGCTAGGGGATCGCGAATTCATGGTTCCGATTTCATCAAGCGAGACAAACACGCACGCAATTTTTGTCGGGCATAAAAAAGTCGGCTCATTACCGTGCCGATCGAAATTCCCAGCGTTTCGGCAACTTCGCGATAATTCATTCCGCCGTCGACATACAACACGAAGGTACGGCGTTGGGCTTCCGGCAACGTCTTCAAAGCTTCATTCAAATAATGCCGTAATTCTGCCTGCTCGAGTCCGAGCGCTGGGTCCTGGTTCACCACTAACTGGGGCGAATCGACCTCGCCATTGTTGCCTGCGGAGTCCAGGTTGACAGCCTCCCGCCGACTCCTCCCTCGTCCAAGGTCCAAAGCAGCATTGCTGACCACGCGCAACAACCAGGTTTTGAACGAACTCCGCCCTTGAAATCCGTCCAAATGGGTCAGCGCTTTGATAAACCCTTCTTGAACGGCGTCGAGCGCATCCGCCTCGCGTCCCAGCAGCCGATATGCGACACGATACGCCAGTGCCCGATGTCGACGAAACAATTCATCTATCGCGCTCTGGTCGCCACGGCTGTAGCGTTGCAGCAGCATCTCGTCACTTGGTTCGGGCGGGGCTGTCGTGCTCACCACGGCCATGTCGCGCTTCCAATCGTTATCTTTGTAGACGATGCAACTCGTCTCATTATTCAGCAAGCACCGTACCGCTGCAATGAGCTGGCGTCCCCCTTGAAACCAGCTTCTTGCCGCAGTCACTCGATTTACCGTTACAACTCAGCTGTTTTATTGACAATTTACCTATCTTGACAGCTAAGACCGTTTTTCGCCCTCCTGGCCGTTATCCCCTTGTGGCTGGTCTTCAAACACAAAATTGGGGTCGATTTCATCTTGGGGTTTGAGCGTACTGTACCTGCCTCGCTGCCGACGGAGGGATTGTTCTTCCATCAATTCGCGGTCGCGGGCGACGGACCATTGGCTCCAGGCGCGAACGGCGTTGTAGAACGCCAGAAAAAGCATGAGCCAGCCAGCGTTGATACCCGTTCCTCGGATGACCAGTTCATCCTTCCAGACGATCAACATGGCGAGACCAACAAAGAACCAGAAGCCAACCAAGATGAGATTGATGACCATGTGGCGCCCTTCTGTTTATTCGCTCATCCGCTTCAAGTTGCCTGAAACTGGCACCAGTTGCCGATCAACGGGCAGGAACTTTTGGACCAACTCCTCCATCGCCATCGTGACGAGGTGACGCTAGCGCTGAACCAGATGGCCGCCATCCTGACCTGATTCATTATTGATCCTTCGAGGGAAGGTTGCAAAGGAAATCAGCGGTTGGTCTGCCTGACTTCAACCCGGTCGGCGGGTTGGAGCGAGAAGACTGCCACTTCAGGACGGACGCCGAAACGGAATCGAAAACCGTAGCCGATGCCTCGGTTGACATAAAGCAGCGAGCCTTGTTTGCAGCGATACAGACCGGCAGCGAAACGGCGTGCTTTTTTGCCCAGCGCCGGCCTGCCCACGCCCGGAACATGTAGCTGGCCTCCGTGAGTGTGGCCGCTCAGCACCAGATCGCAACGCCACCCATCCAGCAGTTCCACCGTGCAGGGATTATGCGCCAGGACGATGTTGGGCCATTCTCCATTGACGCCGCAAAACGCGCGCTTCGGATCGCATTCCCGGCTCCACAAATCGGCAATGCCCACCAGATTGATGCAAGCGTCGCCCCGTTTCAGGCTCAGATGTTCGTTATGCAAGACGCGAATCCCCTGCTCTTGCAATGCTTCCGTCACTGCGCGATGCAAATCGGAGTAGCGCCGGATGCCTAAAGCATTGCGAACGGAATAATCGTGGTTGCCCAGCACAGCATAGACGCCATCGGCCGCCTTCAGTTTTCCCACAGCGCGAGCCGCTTCGCCGATGTGCTTGTAGCCGCGATGGATGAAATCGCCGGTCAACACGATCACATCCGCATCCTGCTTTTGCGCCGTCTCCACGACTTCTTGCAAATACGCCGACGGCAGGTGTCTGCCGCAATGCAAGTCGGTCAATTGGACCATTCGATAGCCCGCGAACGGTTCTGGCAAGTTCGCAATCGGAATGTCGAGTTGCACCAATTCGAGCCAGGTCGGTTCGATCCGAAAACCGTAATCCACCCGCGCCCAGTTCCGGCCGATCCAACGTGCCAATCGCCCCCTCCCACGGTGCGAACGCTCCATTCGGACCCAACCCGCAAAGTGATCCAACATACTTCATCCCGCAATCGGCTGTCCTTGTGCTCTCGCCCACCCTTTCTATTTTCGGCTCCTCAAACGCGTCAATCAAGGACGGACTGCTTCTTGTCTCAAGCTACAAGTCGGGTAATCGTTACGACACCATCGATAATCGACTGCAGGCGTCTCGAGCCTGCATCGCCGCCCTCCCCTTGACGGTCAAGACCGGACATCCCGCCTTTCGCAGTACCGTTTCCGCAACACTTCCCATTAGCGCCCGGCTCAGACCGGTTCGGCCATGCGTCCCCATGACGATCAGATCGGCCGACGTCTCTTCGGCGACGCGCAATATCTCTCCTGCCGGGTCTCCTTCCACCAGTGTTATCGCCACCGGCACATCGTCTATGCCCGAACCTTCCAACTCGTCACGAACTTTCGCTTCGTAAAACGAGTAAGGCAACGGTGTGGCGACTTCATCGTAAGCCAGTGGCGGCGGCATGACGTGTACAACGATTAGCCTGGCATCGTGGTCCCTTGCCAGTGATGCCGCCAACGAAAGTGCGGCACGCGAATGGGCCGAAAAGTCCATCGGGCATAAGATCGTACGAACCTCATACATGTTTATTTCTCCTCGCATCGTCGGCTGTTCCGTTTCTCACTCCGTCTTGGAACCGGCTGGGCGTTCCTTTTCCCCAGCTGTCGCCAGTTCCTGCAACTTGACCGGATGCTTCACTGTCAACACCGGACAATGTGCCTTGCGAACCACGTTCTCAGCCACGCTCCCCATGATAATCCGACTCAAGCCGGTCCAGCCATGCGTCCCCATGACGATCAAGTCGGCATCCACCTTCTTGGCAAAGTTCACGATCTCGGTGACAGGGTTGCCCGCCAGCAATGCTCTTTCCACTTCGATCGAGCCATGTGCTGGTACGATCTCCTCCAACCTCCGCTTCAAGCTTTCGTCGAACCCTTCCTCGGGCAGGTTGATCATTCCTTCGCCATAGATCATCGGTTCGGGGATCTTGACATGAATGATGTACAATTTGGCTTCATGATCGCGAGCCAAAGCACAGGCCAGTTCGAAAGCATATTTCGAATGCTCAGAAAAATCCGTCGCGTGCACAATCGCTTTCAACTTCATGGCTCGGTTCCTTTCTTGCAGGTACGCGATTTCTACTGCTTTTTACTGCAACTCCGATGCCATGTGTGGCAAGAACCGGTCTCTATAGCCTCACAACTCCCGAGCTACGTTCAAAAAATTGGACGACGGCCAACCGTTAGTTGACGGTCGTCGGGCCGTTTGTTGACGGCGTTTTCGACAAAATGGATAAAATGGAAAAAATAGATAAAATAGTAGAAGCCGAAGTGTGCGGATCCGCACATGTATTCTACGGCGTTGTTTACAGCTGGATATTGTATTTTTCAATGAGCCGATAAAGAGCACGCCGGCTGATGCCCAAAAACCCGCGCGGCGTGGACCTTGTTCCCCTTTTCTTGCTGCAAAATCGACAAGACGTGTCGCCGTTCCACCTCGCGCAAGTGCTGCGGATTGCCTCCGGCCGAGCTGGCAACCGGCGCTTTTGAGACGATGTTTTCTGGCAGGTCGTCGAGGGTGATGACATTGTCTTCCGCCAGGATTTGGGCGCGCTCGAGAACGTTGGCCAATTCGCGGACATTGCCCGGCCAGTCGTAGTTGATCAGAGCCTCCAACGCATCTGGCTGGATGCTGTAACGACGGTTCCCTACCTGCCGATGTGCGAGAAAGTGCTCGACAAGCTCCTTGATGTCCGAGCGGCGATCGCGCAAAAGCGGCAACTCGATGGTGACCACGTTCAGGCGATAGTACAGGTCTTCGCGAAAACGTTGTGCTTTGATTTCTTCTTCCAGCGGCTTATTCGTCGCGGCGATCAAACGGATATCGGCCCGGCGTTCCTGGGTACTCCCGACCCGGCGATAGTGGCCGTCCTCCAAGACGCGCAGCAATTTTGCCTGCAAGCCGGGTGCGGTTTCGGCAATCTCGTCGATGAACAACGTTCCCCCTTCGGCCACTTCCACCAGCCCAGCCTTCGCCTGCGTCGCCCCGGTAAATGAACCTTTTTCATGTCCGA
This sequence comes from Gemmatales bacterium, assembly GCA_026004675.1. GTDB lineage: Bacteria > Planctomycetota > Planctomycetia > Gemmatales > Gemmataceae > BPJP01. Next base: position 475,594 of record BPJP01000004.1, on the reverse strand, counting down.
ATAGTTCGCTTTCCAGCAGCGTTTCCTGCAAGGCTGCACAATTCACCGTCACCAGCGGGCGATGCCGGCGCGGGCTGTTGATGTGCAAGGCGCGGGCCACCAGTTCCTTCCCCGTTCCGCTCGCTCCACGGATCAGCACCGTGGCGTCCGTCGGCGCCACCTTTTGGATCATCTGCAAAACCTTCTGCATCGCCGGGCTGGAGCCGACCAGGCGATAGGTCGCCGATTCATACTCGATCCGGTCCACCCATTGCCGTTCGCGCCGGGCCAGCTGGACCTTTTCGTAGGCCTTCTGGATATGCACTTCCAGTTCTGGCAAGTGGAAGGGCTTGGTCAAGTAGTCGTAGGCGCCGCGCTTCATCGCTTGAATCGCTGTCTCCATGCTCCCGTGCGCCGTCAACAGCAAGACTTCGAGAAGCGGCTGCCTTTCCTTTAGTTTTTCCAACAACTCGATGCCGTTCATCCCAGGCATGTGCAGGTCGACGATGGCAACATCGTAAATGCTCGCGCTGTCCGCAAGCGCTTCTTCACCGCTTCGTGCTTCGCTGACGTTCATGCCTGCCCGTTGGAAGCGCCGGACCAGCGTATGACGAAGCTGGTCGTCGTCGTCGACGATCAATAGTCGGATCGGATTGCTTTCCCGTTTGGACATGCCAGCCACTCCAGTTCAATGGCCTCCTCTTTGTTCCGGGGACACGCGCGGCACGGTAAACCAGAATCGGCTCCCTTCCCCGACCTTGCTCTCGACCCAGACCCGACCTCCCGCTTGTTCAACCGCGCTGCGAACAAAAGAAAGACCCAACCCAGTGCCTTCCGGACTTTTCGCCGCTGCCGGACCGCGCACGAACGGCTCGAATATCTGGGTCTGCCACTCGTCGGGGATTCCCGGACCGTTATCCGCCACGCAAAAAGCGACGAATTCCCCGTCGGGATGCGCGGTGATCGTCACTTTTCCCGGATCCTTGTCCAAATAACGAACCGCGTTGGCAACCAGATTGGCAAAGACTTCGCGCAGTTGCACCGGATCGGCCCACACCCTGGGTGGATGTTCCGGCAATTGCAGCTGCACTTGCTTTTCCCCTGTATACAATTGGAAGCGAGACGCCAACGATTCGAATATCTCTGCCGTGTCGACCCACATCGGACCGGCCGGCGCTTGCGGCGCGAGCATCTCCTTCAACAAGTTCGACAGCGACCAGCACCGCTGCACCACGTTTTTCAATTCCTCGCGGTCGCTCGGCTCGATGGCGTCGGCTATCGTTTCCTGCAGGTCTTCGAGCGAGGTGATGACCGCCGCCAGCCCGCCGCGAACCTCGTGACTCACCAGCTTGCGCAACTGTTCTTCGCGTCGCTGGCTTTGCCAGTACAGAGCCAAAGCCTGCTGCAATTCATGGTTCCGCGACCGCAGTTGTTCCGTCGCCTCGAAAAAGTAGGTATCCAACGCCAGGCCAATGTCCAGAAAGATCACTTTCACCAGCGACAGCAACAATGGCAGAAACCGGTCCGGGTCCTTTCCCAAGGCCTGGGCGAAATGCGGAAAACTCAACTGCACATACTGGTTGTAGGCGCCAAGGTACCAGGCCGGCTCCAATCCCACTCGCTGGTGCGCCTGGCCTACCCTCAGCCGACTTTCGAAATAATCGTCGTCGAAACGTCCCGCCAGCAAGCTGTCGAAGTACTCGACTTGCAGCTTTTGCAGTTTCGCCAGGGTCTTTTCATCGCGGAGAAACTCCCGCGTATGCTCATGGGCCAGAAGGTGGTCGTAAAACCGCCGTGCGAATTCCTCCCCGAAGTCGGCGAAGATGTCGCGCAAGGCGCGGACGTTCCGTTCGTCGTCTTGACCAATGCCGAGGAATTCCTGCCGCTGCCGCTGTTCGTCCTTCCCCATTCCGTAACGTTCGCGAAGTGACATGGTCCTTCCAGGTAAGCGCAACACGTCGACCGGCCAGCGCACTCGGCACGCAGGCTTCGAGCGAGACGACTTACCTTGCATTATCCACCTCGCAGCCGATTCGGGCAAGCTTTCGCATGGGAACGGCACAGCAAATGCTGCGCCGAAACTGCGGCGCCACTTCAAGAGTTGGCGAAACCTCAAGCCCAGTCGGCTATTAGACCAGTTTTTCGCCAGCTTCCCTTAGTGCGATAGGGAGCGAGCAAACGACGCTGCCCCAATTCCGCACAGTGCGAATTCGCACAGAGGGCTGCCAGGTCGGCGAATTGGGCGATGAAATGTTGCGGTTCGGCGAACGAGGCCGTGCCCTTCGAGAGAGCGATCAGGTATGCGTCACCCTGATCTGGCGATGTTCGATGGCGGCGGCGTTGAAAACGCCCAAACCGATCGTTTCCGCCAGGATGACATGTTCCGGTTGGCGGCGGTCGAACTGTTCGGTATCCGGGATGCCGGTCTGGCGGGTTCCCGGCGGGAGCAATGCCAGGGCTTCGGCCAATTGCTTCGCTGCCAGCGGCGTCAGCCGGGCCGACAACGCCTTGGGCAAGTGGATCAAGCCCATTTGGGCAACACCTGGCCAGCCCATTTCCGCCCGTTTGGCGTCGATGATGTCCCAGCCGACATGGTCCAAAGCGACAGGGTCGGTGGCGAAAAAGAGCGACTGCCGATGCCACGTACTCCACGTTCGATTCCAGGATCCCGGACCTCCTTCGTAAACACCGATCAACCCGTCCATGATATGCAACGTTGCTTTCTGTCGGATCGGTTCCTGCCCCGCCGCCAGGGGAATGAACGTATTGCACTGGTTCGGGTTGCTGGTCCGGTGGTCGAGGCGGTAGATGGTGCTGATGTGGCTGCGCGCCACGTTGTTGTTGAACCCGTGCGACATGTTTTTCAATGCCAACGTCACACCCGCCGACCGGTGGTCCTTCAGCACGGGGATGGTGATGATCTTGTTGACCATTTTCGTCACGATCAGCGAGAGGTGCGAGCGAAATCGGCGGTCGTCTTTTGGGTCGTGGTCCGGCTGAGCGAACCCCATCTCTACGAAAACGTCGGGATCGTAGCCGACGACATGCCGGTCGAAGTCGTAGCGGCGGCCACGCTTGTCGTAGCCTTCGATGTCGACCTGGAAATGATCGTACGCCGAGGCGGAAGCATGCCAGCGGACGCCATCCATGGGTCGGCTGCGCATCACCTTTTCGTAGCCTGCTTCGCGGAATTCATTGGCATAGCGTTCGAAGACGATGATGTTTCGCGGCGGAACTCCAGCACTCTTCAAGCCGGCGACGATTTCCAGAAGCAGCTCCGGACTGGAAATCGAACCAACTTCTTTCGGGTCTTTCCGGCGTTTCCGCCCGACCGGATTCACTTTGATGCCGACGATATCGTCTTTTTCAAAGAACCGCCGCCAGGCTTCGACAGCGTCATCCGCCCCGGTCAATTCGCACATGCCCCGCTGAACCATGCGACGGACGACGTCAGCGTCGATCGAATGATCCGGACGAACAGCGGTCGGATCACGCACTTCGATGACCCGCCCGGGAAAGGGACCCGGCATGGCATACCGGGGACGTTTCACCTCGGTCGTCTTGCCTGAGAATCTGGTCGGCGCTGGTTCGTGCTGACGGTCGCCGCGCCAACCCCACCACGCCACCGGCAACGCCGCCGCCATGGCGGCGCCCGCCCCCACAAGGAAGCTTCTCCGATCGATCGGCAACCCGCAACACCCAGGATAAAACGTGGTCATGATCCACCTCCGCCTGTCGATCTTTAAAGCTTAACCGCATTGACCGGTCGTTTCCAGTGGGCAACGGATCGCTGGCCAACCAGAAGTTGCAATCAGTTCGTGTTTGGAACCTGCGAGTCACGATCGCCAGGTTTTTCCTCTCGATGAGACACCAATAGTCAACGACTATTTTTTTACTGGCATCGGGAAGAATCGCCGGTAAAGTGGAAGTTTGATTATTGCTGCTTCAAGGCAGCCCGCGTTCGGGCCAAAGTCGGGATTGGGAGCATGAATTCGTCGGCACTACCTCACGAATTTGCGAATGCTGTCGAACTCCGCTCCCTGACCGAGAGCCTTTCGCTCTTGGAAATGCTCGCCAATGGCACGCGCCGTGCCGTCGGCGAGGAATATTTGCGATCCTTGGTCCAGCACCTCAGCCAGGCTCTGGGCGTCGATTGTGTTCTGCTCGGTCGACTGATCCAGCAAGAACCGGAAGTGGTTCGCACCGTTGCCGTCTGGTTTCGTGGCCAGCTTGTTGACAATTTCGATTATCCCCTGCGTGGCACTCCCTGTGAACGAGTCGTTCAGCGATCTCTGTGTACGTTTCCCGATCATGTTCATGAATTGTTCCCCGATGATATCTGGCTAGCGCAAAATGGCATGCGGAGCTACATGGGTTTGCCGGTTCGAGGCACGGGGGACAAGGTTTTGGGAATCCTGGCGGCGGTGCATTCGGCGCCAAAGCACCACGATGCGATCCAGGCAGCAGTGATCCGCCTGTTTGCCGATCGGGCAGGAGCGGAGTTCGAGCGGCTGGAAACGGAACAACAGCTCATTGAGCGGACCAGACAACTCGAGCAGGAGATGGCGGCACGATTAGAAGCCGAACAGGCCATCCGCCGCAGCGAAGAATTGAACCGGCGCATTCTGGAGTGCGTCCCTGTGGGCGTGCTATTGGTCTCCAAGGAAGGCGACATCGTCAAAGCGAATGAAGAGGCACAGCGATTGATTGGCTACCCGGAAGGGGTCATCTGCAAACTACGGTTGGACGATTTTCGCGACCGCACATTTTTCGAAGACGGCAGGCCGTGTCCGCCGGAACGATCGCCGGTCTTGCAGTGTTTGAGCAACGGGGAAACGACGCAGCCGCAGGTTTTGGGAATCAAACACCCCAAAGGACACATGGTCTGGTGTCTGATTTCGGCCGTCCCCTATCGCGACCCGCAAACGAAGGAACGTGCCGGTGCAGTGATCACGTTCCTCGACCTGACGGAACGGAAACGCGCCGAGGAGGAACGCAGAAAGCTCGAAGCACGAATGTTTCACACGCAGAAACTGGAAAGCCTGAGCGTGCTGACGGCGGGTGTGGCCCACGACTTCAACAACCTGTTGACCGCTGTGCTTGGTTACGCCCATTTGCTGGAAGAGCGCGTCCCGGCCGATGCCGAGATCGTCCAGATGCTCAAAAGCATCCAGTCGTCGGCAGAGCGCGCTGCTTCGTTGTGTCGACAGATGCTGGCCTACGCGGGCAAAGGAAGAGTGACCATTCGTGACGTGCATCTGAACGACGTGGTCAACGACATGCTGCAATTGCTCAAAGTCTCCGTGCCGCAGAATGCCGTCATCCGGACGCGGCTGCGCCACGATCTGCCACCCATCTCCGGCGACCCGACACAGATCAGCCAGGTCGTCATGAACCTTTTGACCAACGCGTTCGAAGCGCTGACGAGCGAGTCCGGCACGGTGACGATCGAAACGGGAACTGCAATATTCGATGTTCGACAGCAAGAGGCATTCGACTTCGGAGCGGGAGGTTCGTTGACGCCTGGCGTGGAGTACGTTTATTTACGGGTCCGCGACACTGGCGTAGGCATGGACCAACAAACAGTACAAAGAATCTTTGATCCGTTTTACACGACCAAGGAGCTCGGTCGCGGTCTGGGTCTGGCCGCCGTACATGGCATCGTTCGCAGCCATGGCGGTGCTGTGCAGGTCGAATCCGCCGTCGGTCGCGGCACGGCCATCACCGTCTACCTTCCCGTCAAAGGTACACAGACAGACATTCCAACGCGGGCCAACTGATCCCCACTATGCCCGCACCCGTTCCTTGATCGGCGTTCGTTTTCCGGGGCGCCTGTCCCTCTCCAGGATTTTCTGTCGGCCAACGACTTTTTTCGCGAAAAGTTGCTAACATGGCGGCCCTGCCTTCCCAAATCCTACAACGGGCATCCGGGCCGCTTCGGTTCGTCGATGCTGTTCTTCTCGTCTGATGAAAGGAAAATGATGGACCGTAGGATTGTCTTGTTCGTTTTTACAAGCACGATGTGCTCCGGCTCGCTGGTTCAAGCCGGGTATGAACAGCCATGCTTCATCGACGGTTGCCAGTCGGCCGACGGGCGATTTGTGGTGACAGCCGAGCCGGTAGGCAAAATAACCAACCACGGCCCCAACAAATGGGAGTTCGTCTGGAAGGACAACCAAACCAAAGAGACACGGCGGCTTGAAGGACGTGAAGTCAGCAAAGGCCAAGTTCATGCTCAACTGTTTATGGCGCCTGACGGCCAGACCTTCGCCTTGTTCCAGCACATCACCCTCTGGTCATCGACCAAGTCCGGCATGCATTATGCGCACCGTGTGGTGTCGAATCCAGGGAAGGCAAAGGATCGCAACCACGAAGCGTTTACTCGTCGCATTGTGATTTATCGCAACGATGGCACAGTGCTGAAAACGCTTGGAGTAAACGATTTTCTCAAACCGGAGGAGTGGGATCGCGCTCTGGTGGTGTTCAACCGCATCCATTGGATCGTCGAATTGGACGGTTTGAAGTACAAAAAGACACCGCGCCCCGCATACGCTTTTTATCGAGTAAGCCCTGACTACACCATTCTCGAATTCGAGGTAGTGAAACCGAAAGGAAGCAAAGCGGCCCATGGGCGAATCATCCGGGTCGATCTGACGAACGGTCGCATTCTGGATGCCGGGGAGAAATTGCCCCCGGAGAAAACGCCGGTTCGTCCTTTCAAAGGCCCGGATGAATTGCCCGATACGTCGCCAGCCACTCGCGAAGCCTATCGTCCCAGTCTCGATCCCGTCCGCCGTGAAGGCAGCTTTGCCGAAAGATCTTCCAATGGTCGACCATCCCGATCACCCAATTTAGACGGCCTGCAACTGAAGCTGATAAAAAACGGGTTCGACAAGCTGGACACACCGAGCTGGCTGGCCCGCAAGCGATGCTTGATCTTCTCCGATTTGCAGAGAGGCCAATTGTATCAGTTGACGTTGCCCGACAAGATCACGGTATGGCGAGCGGGTTATCGGGGGAGAGTCGGCCCGGACGGACGCTTTTACGGTGTCTTCGATGGCAAGTTGGCAAGTTGGCTTCCAGGCGAGGAGCCACAAGTGATTCTCGAAAAAGCCGCCGGTGGACGCGACCTCTCTCTCAATGATCTGGCCATCGCACCGAACGGCTTGATTTATTTCTCAACACTCAAAGACCCGGACAAAGGTCGGCTGTCCGTCGTGGACCCCAACAAAAAAACTGTCCACGTCGCATTCGACGGCGAAGCCATCCCTGTGCTCGCCAACCCGAACGGCGTTGCCGTCTCGCCCGACGCCAAGGCGCTTTTTGTCGGCATTTCGAACTATAAAAACCGCAAATTTTCCGGCATTTATCGCTTTCCGTTGACGCCAGATGGTCAGCTCGATGTCGAAGCCGGCCGATCCCGAAAATGGGCTGACGTCCGGGGGCCAGACGGTTTGGCGTTCGGTCCCGACGGCAATTTGTATGCAACCGCCGGTGGCTCGGTGGTCGTGTTGTCCCCTGAAGGAAAGCGCGTCGGGACCCTCCGCATTCCCAAGGGCAGCGGCACCAACCTGGCATTCGGCGGCAACGACGGCCTTACCTTGTTCGTAACCACCAACAACTCGCTCTATGCGGTTTCTCTTTCCGCCAAACACGATCGTTGATCCGATTGATCGGAGAAAGAGTCATGTTGCAACCGGCCATGTTCGATGAGTCAATGACCCGGCGGGAGGTATTGAAACGAACCGCCGCTTCGATCGCAGCTCTGTCGGTTAATCTCCAGTTCGTTTCTGCGTTCAGGCGCACCAGTGAACCCGACTGGCCGATGAATAACGGTCCGTTTGGCAATTTCAACCCCAGACGGTACGGCCATCGTTTGGTCGACGATCTCGCAAAGACCAGGCTGCTTTGGCGAAGCGAGGACCACTTCGGTTTTGGCAAAGGGGGCGCGTCTTCCTTTCTCAGCGACCTGATCATCCGTCCGACTCATCCGGGTTCCTGCTTTGGGCCCATTATCGCGGATGGTCTGATCTTCGTCAGCTCCTTTCAGCCTTCTGGCCGAGTGTGGGCGGAAAACCTGCCGCACTTGAAGAATTTTCAAAAGCCGATCGCTGCCGAGCAACGCAAAAAACTGCAGCAGCAACTCCGCATCGGGGCCGATGACCTGCTTATCGCTCTCGACCAGCGCACCGGCAAAACCGTCTGGAAAGCCGTCGAGGAGGGAAAAGGCCTCAACCGGTATATGGGTAAACGACTTGGCTTCGGGGTAGCGCCCGCCTGGTTGGACGGCAAAGTGTTCAACATGGGGACGACAGGCCGGCTGTATGCCTATGAGGCACGAAGCGGCAACAAACTGTGGGAAACCGACCTCGGCAAGACCCATCTTGCGATGGAAGCACGAAAGAAGAAGTGTCTTGATGCCAAAACCCTTCTCGGCTACCTGGGTTGGGATGCCTCCCTGGTCGTTGCCGATGGGGTTCTGGTTGTCCCTCTCTTCGATGCGGCCCCGGATGTCAGTTTGCGCGGCGTCGATCCGATGAGCGGCAAAACCCTCTGGGAAATCCCCGCGATCAATTGCCAATACGCTACACCTGCTGTTTTGCATTATGAACAGCGCGAATACCTTCTTGTTGCCACCAGCAAGGGATCCCTGCACATGATCGACCCGCGTCGGGGAAAGGTGCTATGGACCGTCGACAAGCTGGCGCCGAATTGGGCCTCGCTCACTTGTTCCGCCGACCACGTTATCGTGAATATCGGTTCGCAAAAAGCCGGCCCGAAGCGAGGCATCCATTTCGGCTTGTATGGTGCCTATCGTTTTAGCCCGAAAGGAGCCCAACGCGCTTGGAGCATGCAAGACCGGACCGAAAATCTGTTCGTCAATTGGATGGATTCCTGTGCTCGACGGGCCGTGGTCATGCGCGACGGCCTGGTTTACTTGTTCTGCTCGCATCACCCGGTCGATGGCAAACAGCACCTACATGTGATCGAAGAAAAGACGGGCAAACTCCTGCACAGCGAGGAAAACGATTTCCGCGGGTCGATGATGCTGCTTGTGGAAGATCGCCTGATCAAGTGGTGCGATGCCGCTCACAAAGCCAAAACCGGTGGCAGTCGGATGGAGATGTTTTCGGCAGATCCAAGCAATTTCAAACGGCTCGGGTCTATCTATGCGCCGCCCGAGGCTCCGAGCACCGGTTACGAGGTGTACATGGAATACCCTTATGCGGACGGCTGCCTGTTTCAGCGCACGGAAACCGGCCATCTGTGCTGCTATGACCTGCGGAAGGGAACATGACTGCAGCGCTTTCTCGAAGTCGCAGGAAAAGTCGCTGCTCAGCCTACCAGTTCCTTGATCGGCTTGCCTTCGCGGACGATCAGCATGGGCCGGCCGTCGGGCGTGTAATACTCCTTGTGGTGGTCGATCCCCATGAGGCGGAGGAAACTAGCAGCGACATCGTCCGGCGAATAGGCATCGCCGACCGGTTCGGCGCCGTCTTTGTCGGTCTTGCCGACGACTTGCCCGCCAGGGATGCCACCACCGGCTAGAAGCATGCTCATGGCACGAGGCCAATGGTCGCGGCCAGCGTTATTGTTGATCTTCGGCGTCCGGCCGAATTCCCCCGTCGACCAGACGATGGTTTTGTCGAGCATTCCTTGTTCCTTCAGGTCTTCGAGCAGGGCGGCCAGTCCCTGGTCCCAGGGCGGCAACAACGTGTTTTTCAAGGTGCTGAAGTTGTCCTGGTGCGTATCCCAACTGCCGAAGTCGATCTCGACGAACCGGGCACCGGCTTGTACCAGTCGGCGAGCCAGCAAGCACGCCTGGCCAAAACGATTCATGCCGTAACGTTCGCGGACCAAGGCTTTTTCGCGCTGGAGTTCAAATGCAGCACGCAGCGCAGCCGACTGCAACACGTCATACGCTTTCTCATAGAAACGATCCATCCCTTCCAGTTCGAGGTTTTTCGTGTCGGCTTGGCGCAGTCCCTTGTCGATACGGTTCATGAAGCCGAAACGGCGTTGGATGCGTTTGCCGTCGATGCCTGTAGGGGTAGCCAAAGCGCGGACGGAAAACTCGGGGCTGCTCGGATCCCCCGGAACCGAAAAGGAACGATAGGCTACCCCAAGATAGCCGGCGGATTCGACCACACTATTGGTACGGGCGATCGGCAACGAAATGTAGGGAGGGATCCCTTTTGGAGCCGGCAATTCTTTCGTTACCACGGCACCATAATCGGGATATTCGACCGAAGGCAGAGGCCGATTACCGGTACGGAGGTATTGTTGTCCCGGGCCATGTACGGCCAGGCGATGGCTGACGTTGCGGAGCACAGTGTATTTGTCTGCCTGCTGGGCGAGTTTGGGCATCCGCTCGCAGACCTGCAAATCGGGGACAACAGTCCGAATGGGTTTGAATTCGCCGCCGATCTCTTTGTTTTCGGGCTTCATGTCCCAGGTATCATGGTGCGATTGCCCGCCGCAGAGGAAAATGAAGATGGCACTCTTGCCGGCGTCCTTGTCGGGGATCGCGCCCGTCGCCTCGAGGCGGAGCAAATCGACGATGCTCAACCCGCACAGACTGCCGCCGATCCGCAGAAAATCGCGACGATGCATGATTGGTCCTTTCGCTTGTTGGTCCACGATCCGGTTCGCGACAGCGATACCGTCGGGCCTTAATGATTAAACACGAACTCACGGACGTTAAGCAAACTCCAGAGCAAGTCTTCCATCCATTCGGCGCGCGAGTCGCATTCCAAACGGTAGCGGAGTGATTCGTTCATTTCGTCCTTGGTTGGGAAGCGCGACAGCGCTGCCAGGTAAAGTTCTTCGACAACGTCGCGGTCGTCAGCCAGGTTTTGCAATTCGAGCAACCGTCCCCGTTTGGCATCGACTCGGCTATTGATGTCGTCGTCGTTGAGAAGATAAAGAGCCTGATTCAGGGCCGGTGTGTTGCTGCGTTCGCAATTGCCACAGGCTTGCTTGCGCGGACCCCGGCCAAAAATCTGAAGCGAATAAGGAGTGCGCAATGGCACGTTGAACGAAAGGGGCGTCGTGCCAGGAGGAGAGTAGCTGAATTCATAGGGGATGCCGGTCGTTGTCGCCACGATATTGAGCAACACCTCGGCCGGCAATCGGCGCAGCTGGGCATGCGAAAATGACCGCTTGTCCAAGCGGTTGGAATCGTTGGGAATCCAGGACAGTTGATACGTTCGGCTGTTGAGAATCTGGCGGTGCAGATGTTTGAGATCGAAACCGCTGGCGATGAAATCCCTGGCCAGCCACTGGAGCAGTTTCGGGTTCGACGGCGGGTTCCCCTGAGCGAGGTCTTCGATGGGATTGACGATACCGATCCCGAAATAGTGTGCCCAAATTCGATTGACGATGCAGGGGGCAAAGTAGGGATTGTCGGGCGATCGCATCCATTCCCACAAAGCGACGCGCGGATCGCTCCCTTCTTCATACGGGATAACGTCGCCGCCTGGAAGTTTGGGAGGCAGGCGTTTCAAATCTTGTTGATAGCGTTTTTGCACACCGACGCGGATTTCATCCCGGCCATAACAGATCCTTCCCTTTCTCGGCAACGGTCCGCCGGTGGGCGCGTAAACGTATTCCACCACCTTGAAGAAGGATTGAAACTGATCGAAGTCCTGTTTGGTCCAGCGATCGAACGGATGCTTGTGGCATTGAGCGCACTGGAGCCGAATTCCCAACAGAGAGGTCGCCGTCTGCAAGGCGATTCGCTCGGGCTGGCGGTTGGGGATGCGCAGCCAGTAGAGGTCGAGGGTCTTGCGTTTGGCGTAGACGCCGCGGTCGAAGTCGCGCGTCCACTGGTAGGGACGATCGGGGTTGACTTTCATGTTTTTGCGAACGGCGTCGATCTCGGCGAGCAGTTCTTGCCGGGAACGCCCTTCGAGCGAGGTAGCAGTCAGAATGCCGCCAACGATCCTGTCGTAGGGCCAGTTGTTTCTGAGTTTTTCTTCCAGCCAGTCGTGCCAGAGATACGTCACTTGCGGATGCGGATTGATGCCGTTGGCTCCCGTGACCTCGCAGAAGATCGACGCCCAATAGGTGGCATATTCGGGCCGGGCGAGAAGTTCATCGATCAGGCGGGCCCGACGGTCCGGACGTTTATCACTGAGAAACCTGCGGGCTTGTGAGGGGGTCGGCAACGTCCCGGTCACGTCGAGATAGGCGCGGCGCAGGAAAACTTCATCGCTGCATAATTCCGAAGGCCTGATGTTGAGCTTCTGCAGTTTATCGCGGATCAGCACGTCGATCCTGTTGTTGGCGGGAAAGTCGGGGAAAGCGATCCCATCGTCGGGGCGCGGGACGAGTACCTGGCAAGTGACGACCCGCCCGCCATAGGTGGCAATGATTCCGGTGTCTCCGGCTCGGACAGCATGGACAAGCCCGTCTTCGGAGACTTTCGCGATGCCGTCGTCCTGGCTGTCGAAAGTGGTCAGCGGAGTGACATCCTCACTGGTGCCATCGGAAAACGTGGCGAGGAGACGTAGCGGCACCGGAGGTCTGCCCGGCATGGTGACGATTTCCGTCGGCGAAATCTGCAACCGTTCGATTTTCGAGTCATTCTTTGGATCGTAGGGGGCCCCGGCGCGAATCCAGTCCAAAAGGAGGCGATGCTGCCAGCTGCCGACGTCGAAGCGTTTTCCGCCACGATGTCGGCGTTGCAAACTCGGCTTGGTGATCGCCAGACTCTGCTCCGGATTGGCCAGGTCGATGCGTGGGCGTTTGCCTTGTTCGGCAAGCGCGAGCGCGTCCCGGTCGGCTTGCGGATCGGAAGCGAAAAGGCTCAAGCGGAAGCCGTTTTGTCCCTGAAACGAACCGTGACAGGCGCGGTTGCTGCAGCCGAGCTTGCCCAACAGAGGCAACACGTGGCGTTCGAATTCCGGCGTTCCGCCCGGACCGGTTTTCGACCAGCGCATCGCTGCACCAGGCGTCGTACCGGCCATGCCGATCGAGGGCCCAATCAAAAAAAACAACATCGCAAAGGGAGGAAAGAGACGACCAGACATCTTGCACTCCGTTGGCCCGGTTGGCTGGCAACTGTGAGGGAGGAAGGTTGTTGTCTGCAATTGAATACGCGCAGGGCAGAGGAATTATTTCAGGGAAAAATAGCGGGGAGACCTTTGAAATAAAAAGGACCGGTCGCGCGTTGTAAGTAGTAGAAGATCAATGACCGAGCCGTCTGAGAACCCGGTTGCCGGTAGAGGGCCGATGTCCACCGAGGATCTGGCCGAACAATTCCGGCAGCATGCAGAGGGGCTACGCCGCTTTGTTTTCGGAGTCGTCCGTAATCGGGAAACGGCAGCCGATGTGGTGCAGGCGACTTTTGCCAAGGCCATGCAGGCGGAGAATTTGGAAGCGCAGGCCTGCAAGAATTGGTTGTATCGGGTAGCCTTTCACGAGGCGGTAACCTGGCGCAGGCGCTTCGATGCGGATCGCCGAGCCACCGAGGAATTGAAACGCCGCCTTCACCGTGAAGACGAGAAGGAAGTCGTCGCTCCCTTGATTCGTCAAGAGATGGTTGTGCAGGCTCGGGAAGCTTTATCCATTCTTTCCGAGAAGCAGCGTCAGGTTGTAAGCGCGAGAATCTTCGAGGAAAAGACGTTTGCCGAAATCGCCGACAGCATGGGGTTGCCGTTGGGAACCGTGTTGACGCACATGCGGCGGGCATTGGAAAAACTTCGTCAGAAACTCAAGAGCAACGATGGAATCGGAACCAGCGAAACCGAATGATCTGCAGTGGCTCGCCAGTTTGTATGTGCTCGGCGAGATGCATGCCGACGAGCAAGCCCGCTTCGAAGAGCTTTTGGCTGTCGACCAGACAGCACGGGAAGCGGTTGCCGAAGCGGTGGCTCTGTTCGAGGCAGTTCGGCTGGCTCGACCACAGCGCCGTCCGCCGGCGGCCTCGCCGAAAATCGGTCGGGCATCGTATCGGCTGGTAGCGCTGGCGGCGTCGCTGCTGCTGGTGATCGGCGTCATTTGGAAAGCGTGGTCGCCGAAATCGACGGCGCCAGGTCCTCTGAACGGCTCGGCAAGCACCACGCAATTGGAGGACGAGGCCGCCGTGGCCCAGGCCTGGGCCCAACTTCGCCAAAGCCAGGAAAACCCGAACGACGCCGGCGAGGAAGCGAGTGCGGACCTGGCCGTTGAAATGTCCGTCGAAAACGACATTCCGGCGTGGATGCTGGCAGCTTTCGAGGAAGAATGAGGAGAGATGGGAACCATGCGTCTGTGCACAGCAATGATCGTGGCAACGACCTGGCTGCCATTCCTTTCCGCAGGTTCGCAAAAACCCGCCCTGCCGGCCTTCAACAAAGTCACCGAAAAGATCGCCCTGGGCTTCGTCAACGAACACTATCCCGAATTGGCGCAGGTCTTGGATCGGCTAGCCAAAGTCAACCCGCCCCAGTACCAGCAAGCCATCCGCGAGATCTGCCAGGAAGCCATCAAAATCAACCGCTGGAAAAACAGCGATCTGACGCTTTACGAATTCCAACTGGAAGGCTGGAAAGTCAAGACGCAAATCGAGCTTTTGGCCGCCAAGATAGCCTGTGCCAAAGAACCTGATCAAAAACTGATAGAAGAACTCAAACAGCTCCTTTATCGCCAGAACGATTTGCAAGCGGCTACGATGCAGTACAATCGCGACCTGCTCCTCAAACGCGCCAACACCCTCGAAATGGGTATCAAACATTTGACCGACAATCGCAACCAGATCGTCGAACGGCGGCTGAAGGCATTGACGTTTCGCAAACAAGCACCAGCCAAGAGCAAGACATCGGCCGACAGCGGCCCAAAACCAAAAGAAAAGCGATAACACGAGGGGGACTTGTGCGACCATGCCCGGCTCGTGATATTAGTAGGATAATACGATTGTCAGATATGTCGCTCGCCGCGGCATCGGTCCGTTACGGTGTTTCCAGCGAGCGTCGCAGTGTCAGCACGACGAACGGACCGTCAACAAACGGAGTTTCCAGCGAGCGTCGCAGTGTCAGCGCGACGAACCGACCGTCAACAAACGGAGTTTTCGACATGAAACAGCTACTACCGTTGCTGGTGCTTGTCTGTTGTGGTGGTCTGGCTCGTGCTGCCAAAGAAGCGATTACATTTGAAAAACATATCCGGCCAATTTTCAAAGCGAATTGTTTTTTCTGCCACGGAGAAGAAGATAAACTCCGTGGGGGCTTGGACTTGCGTCTTCGGCGTTTTGTCGTGAAGGGAGGTGACAGCGGTCCGGCGATCGTGGCTGGCCAACCAGAGAATAGCTTGCTGGTGACTCGTTTGCAGTACAAGGAGATGCCACCCGGCAAGAACCGTAAGAAGTTGTCGGACCACGAGTTGGAGCTGATCAAGACCTGGATTGCCCAAGGTGCCAGGACCATACGTCCCGAGCCGGAACGGATTACCAGTGAATACTTTACGGAGGAAGAGCGCGATTTCTGGTCGTTTCAGCCGATCCGTCGGCCAGCCGTGCCGAAAGTTAAAAACCAAGATCGGGTTCGCACTCCGATCGACAGGTTTATATTAGCCCGACTGGAAGCACATGGCGAGTCGATGTCCGCGGACGCGGAGAAACGGACGTTGGTTCGCCGAGCCTATTATGACTTGATCGGCTTGCCGCCGACGCCTGAAGAAGTGAAGAGGTTCGTCTCTGATGAGTCGGCGGACGCCTACGAGAGGCTCGTTGATCGTCTGCTGGCGTCTCCCCATTATGGCGAACGTTGGGGACGGCACTGGCTTGACATCGCAGGCTATGCCGATTCGGACGGTGCGGAAGGAGATCGCCTGCGTCCTTTCGCTTATCGCTACCGCGATTACGTCATCCGGTCTTTCAATGAAGACAAGCCATTCGATCGGTTCATTCGGGAACAGTTGGCCGGCGATGAAATGGTTGGTTCGATCCGCGGCAAGCTATCAGCTGACGTGGCTGAAAAACTGATCGCCACCGGCTTTTTGCAGATGGCACCGGACGCGACCGAGACGGCGACGGACAAGAGAGCCGCCCATAACGAACTGTTGGCAGACACGATCAAGATTGTTTCGTCGTCGTTGTTGGGTTTGACGGTGGGCTGTGCCCGGTGTCACGACCATCGTTTCGATCCCATAAGCCAAAACGATTATTATCGCTTCCGGGCCATTTTCGAACCGGCATTCGACTTGCGGAACTGGTCGGGCGATCGCCGCCTTGTCCCGTATACCACCGAGGACGACCACCGGTACGCCGAAGAGCTGTTGCGCAAGCAAGAACAGGCCATAGTACGGCGAGTGTTCAGCGATCAGGTTCGCCGGTTGCCCCCTCAACGGCGCGAACTTCTTTTAGCCGCGTTTCGGACCCCTGCCGATCAGCGGACATCTCAGCAACAAAAGTTGTTGAATGATGCCGGGTTGAACCTGACAGTCGAAAGCGCTGCCAGGCTCGACCGTTTAGCAGCCCAGGAACTCAAGCAATTACGTGCGCAGTTCCAGAGGCAGTCCTTCAGCTTGAGCACAATTCGGGAGCCAGGAGGGACGCCAGCTAAAACGTATTTGCTACGGCGAGGTAATCCGGAGCAGCCCCTGCATGAGCTTCAGCCTGCCGAGCTTTCCATTCTTCAAATACATAACAAGGTCGAGATTCCGGTCGATGACCCCAACCTGGCAGGAACGGGACGCCGCCTCGCCTACGCAAGTCATTTGACCAGTGGCAAACATCCTCTCCTGGCTCGCGTCCTGGTGAATCGCTTTTGGATGCATCATTTCGGCCAGGGAATCGTTGCGACGCCCGGCGATTTCGGACGTGAAGGAGATCGCCCATCGCATCCGGACTTGCTCGATTGGCTGGCATGCGAATTCGTCGAAAATGGCTGGAGCCTGAAAAAACTGCACAAACTGATCATGACTTCGACCGTTTATCGCCAAAGCTCCGCGCGGAATCGAACCCTGCGGGAGATCGATCCGCACAATCGGCTGTTGGGCGGCTTCAGACTTCGCCGGCTCGAAGCCGAGATAGTCCGCGATGCCATTCTGGCCGTCAGCGGCGACTTGAACCGGAAGCGTTTCGGCCCTCCGATTCCTGTGATGATGGACCCGTCCGGCGAGATCGTGATCGGCATGCAGCGCACCAACGCGGGCATTCCTTTGGCGGTGATCCCGCTGTTTGGCGAAGAATCTCGCCGCAGCGTGTATGTGCAGGTCCGGCGAAGCATGCCGTTGACGTTTATGCAAATGTTCGATCTACCCCAGTTGGAACCGAATTGCGAAGCCCGTTCGACCTCGACGGTGGCACCGCAGTCGCTCGTGTTGCTCAACAGTCCATTCATCTTGCAGCAGTCGTTGAGTTTTGCCCGCCGGCTCGAACGTGAAGCAGGTGCAGATGTCGGTCTTCAGGTCAGACGTGCCTGGGAACTGGCGTTTTCGCGGCTGCCCACAGCGGAAGAACAGACCGAAGCGATCGCCTTCTTGCAAGCGCGAACGGAATATTTCCGCAAGCATCCACCGGTCAAGCCGAAAAAGCTGGAAGTTCCTGGCAGTCGCGGTCGCGTCATGGCGCCCCAGTCGTTCGATCTGTTGTTGGAGTCAGTGATCGAGATGGAACCGAGAACTCTGGCTTTGGCGTTGTTGTGCCAGATGTTATTGAGTTCCAACGAGTTTTTGTACATTGGATGAACGAGGTGGAACCGATGCCGGAACGGGGTCTCTGCTGTTCGCGTCGCCATTTTCTAGCCTCCCAGGCTTTGGGAATTGGCGGGTTAGCCCTGTCCTGGTTGCTCAACGAAGAACGTCTGGGTGGGGAGCCTCCCCGCCTGGAAAAGCCGACTTTCAACCTGGAGCCTAAACCGCCTCATCGGCAGCCAAGGGCCAAAGCCATGATTTCGTTGTGGATGCAGGGCGGCCCCAGTCATATCGACTTGTGCGATCCGAAACCCGAACTGGCGAAACTCGATGGCCAGAAGATACCCGGTGGTCTCCCTTTGAAAGGAACGTACAAACAGCGTGAGGGCAGGGTCATGGCCAGCCCGTGGAAATTCAAGAAATTCGGCCAGTCGGGAATCGAATTTTCCGAGTTGTTGCCGCACATAGGGAGTATCGCCGACGACATCACTTTGATACGCTCGATGTATGCCCCGACCGTGAATAACCACGTACAATCGATTCGGGCGTTTCAGCGAGCGGACAAAAGCAACCGGCTGGGCAATTCGGATCGGCCCTCATTGGGCAGCTGGATAACCTATGCCTTGGGATCGGAATCGCAGAACCTGCCCGCGTTCGTCGCGATGACCGACGACACGATGCCGATCGATGGGTTGGCGAACTGGACGAACGGGTTTTTGCCGTCGTTGTATCAGGGTACCGTCGTGCGTCCGCGCGAGCCGCGAATCGTCAACCTGGAGCCGCCGACCTATTTGAAAGGAGAGCCGCAAGAGGACGCCCTGAAGTTCCTGGAACGACTCAATCGCCGCCATCTGTCGCGCTTTCCGAACGATTACGAGTTGGAAGCGAGGATCGCAACGTTTCAATTGGCGGCCAAGATGCAGTTGGCGGCCACCGAGGCAATGGATCTTTCCAGCGAAACGGAGGAAACGCATCGACTTTACGGTTTGGATGATCCGGTGACACGGCAATACGGGATGAATTGTCTTTTGGCCCGTCGCTTGATCGAACGCGGCGTGCGTTTCGTACAGATTTTCACCGGTTCGCAGTATTGGGACCATCATTCTCGCATCATCAGCGACCTGCCCAAATGCTGCCGACGAACGGACAAACCCGCTGCGGCCCTGGTGACGGATCTGAAACGTCGCGGCCTGCTGGAGACGACCATCGTCCATTGGGGAGGGGAGATGGGTCGGCTTCCCGTTATTCAAGGGAACGGCACGAACAAGGCTGTTGTGGGCCGCGACCACAATGTATACGGCTTCAGCATGTGGCTTGCAGGCGGCGGGTTCAAGGCCGGGTACGTACATGGCGAAACGGACGAGTTCGGCTTTCAGGCAGTCAAGGATCGCGTTGGCCCGGCCGATTACCTGGCGACGCTTGCCTGCTTGTTTGGCCTCGACGCGGAACAGGTGGTCTATAACGATGGCTTCCGCGAAAACTCGTTGATGGACGGACAGAAGTTTCGCATCGTTTCCGAGATTTTGAAAAACCCAGCTTAGGCTGAGACTTGCGAAGCCGCTCGGTCGGAGATTTCTTGACGGCGCCGCCAGCGAGGGGGCACGAGAACGAACGTTCCCAACACCAATAAAGCGAATGCCACGTAACAAACCGTGAAAATCCAAGGCTCGAGATCGTAGAATAAGATAGAGTGCATGAAACGTCCGATGAACGAGCCTTCCTCGACAGTTTGTCCCGCCATTCGCCGAAGTTCATCCTCCCATACGGTCAACGGGCAGACGATTCCAGCCAATGCCTCATAGGCCACAATCAAAATCGCCACCAGATGGCAAACCCGGAACCAGAAGTTGCGAACCCATTGCCAGCGGAGCAGGGCGCCGCCGACAATCAACAGCTGGCCAACAATAACGAAACCGACATAGGCCACGTGGATGACGACGATGACATCGGCAAGCATGGAATAAAACACGAGCCACCTCCTTTACTACAAGGATGCACGTCGGCGGAAAATATTCCCCACTCTTCTTTTTTTTCGGCAAACGATGGCGATCCTTTTGCCCAAGCTGGTCCAGGGGCGGCTTTCATCTGGTGGATTCCGCCCAGCGGGTTTATGCTTGGTTTAACGATTAAGCCGAAATCAGAGACGAACCCACGGAGGTCGCATGAGCCAGGAAAGCTTTGTTGAAGAAGTCGAATTGCACGGACATATTATCGACTCGTTGATTTTGCCGAAAGTGTTGGACGAGATTCTGACGCATGGAGGTAGTTACGTCATCAAGCAAATGCAGATCGGAGAGCGGCAAAGCGATCCAAGTCGGGCCGTTATTCAAGTTTGCGCCGACAGCGAGGACAAGCTCCAAGAAATCCTCGACGCCATTCATGATCACGGCGCCGTGCCTACCACCTCGCAGGATGCCAGGATTGTCGAGGCAGACATGGATGGCGCGTTTCCAGAAGGATTTTACAGTACGACCAACCATCGCACACAGATTCGGCTAGGGGGCGAATGGATCGACGTCGAAGACCAGGAAATGGACTGCGGCATCCTGGTCGATCCCGAAGGGAAAGCGGCACGTTGCATACCAATGGCGGAGGTGCGCAAAGGCGACAAGATCGTCGTCGGCCGGCAGGGATTGCGGGTCTTTCCGATGCAGGAGACGGCGAGGCAGAATCTATTCGAATTCATGAGCAGTGCCGTCTCTAGCGAGAAGCCGAAAGGAGTGACGGTCAGAGAGATCGCCGCCACCATGCGGCGGAGCAAGGAGGCAGGCGAAAAAATCCTGGCGGTCCTTGGCCCGGCTGTCGTGCACACCGGCAGCGTGGAGCATATCTGCCGTCTGATTCGAGGCGGCTACTTGAACATCCTCTTCGCCGGGAATGCCCTGGCGGCTCACGATATCGAACAGGCTCTATATGGCACAAGCCTCGGCGTCTACCTCGATCGTGGCTTGCCTGCTGAAGAAGGGCACGAACACCATTTGCGGGCGATCAACACGATCCGCCGACTCGGTGGTATCAAGCACGCTGTTGAAAAAGGCGTTCTGAAACAAGGCATAATGTACGAGTGCGTTCGACGGCAGGTTCCATTCGTGCTGGCAGGCAGCATACGCGACGACGGTCCGCTGCCGGAGGTGATTACCGATGTTCTGGCGGCCCAGCGAAAGATGCGGGAGGCACTAGCCGGCGTGGGTTTCTGCCTGATGGTCGCGACGGCCCTCCATTCGATTGCCACCGGGAACCTGTTGCCTGCCTGGGTCAAGGTCGCATGTGTGGACATCAATCCCGCCACCGTAACCAAGTTGTCAGATCGGGGCAGCTGGCAAACCGTTGGAATCGTCACCGATGCCGAGCCTTTTTTGCGGGCCCTTGTGCACGATTTGGGGCTGAACGAACTGTAGCAATGGCAGGTCACGGACCAAGAATTTGGTGTGCAATATGTGCCTTGGCACGATTCGAGGAAAAACGATGCAACAAAACGCGCAAAAAATCGTCTAATTTAAAAGAAGAAGATGCGCTTCTTGAGGGGTTCGTCGACTTGCTGCCCCCTGACGAAGCAGTTACCCTGTGGTAAGAGCCCCGACGCCAACAACCTTTTTTGCCACATACCTATGCGAATTGTCATTGCCGTCGTTCTCACTGCTGCCTTTTCTGGTCTCGCTCTCTACGGAGCGGAAAAAGCCGACGATCCGCTTCCTGGCGATGAGAAGATTCTTGTGGATGCCGGTTTGAAGACGGACGGCGCGTCTTTGGTCGAGTTTTTCCTCAAGCGAACCCTGAGTCCCAAGGAAATCGAGGAATTGCGACGGACCATACGCTTGCTGGGACACGACGTGTTTGCGGTTCGTGAAAAGGCGTCTGCGGATTTAGTGTCGGCTGGCCGCAGCGCCATCCCGTTTCTCCGCGCTGCCCTGACAGATCCCGATCTGGAGATTTCTCGGCGGGCCAGGCGTTGCCTTTTACAAGTCGATGGCCAACAAAGCGTTTCGCTGGCGATGGCTGCTGTTCGCCTCCTCGCCAAGCGCGACCCGCCAGAGAGCGTGCGCGTACTCATCGATTATCTTCCTTTCGCCGATAACGACGTCATCGAGGAAGAAGTGATCCAAGCTTTGTTAGCCATCTCCGCCAAGAGAAAGCAACTCGACGAATCTTTGCGTCGAGCCTTGACCGACGAAGTCCCGATTCGCCGTGCGGTAGCGGCGCTGGTCGTCGGCAAATTGGGAACCGTTGAGGATCGGGCAATCATCAAGAAATTACTTCAGGATGCCAGTGTGGAAGTGCAACTGCGGGCAGCCCAGGGATTAGTGGAAGCGAAGGAAAAAGAAGCCATTCCGGTGCTGATTCGGTTGTTGACCACCGCACGACTCGAACTGGCATGGCAAGCGGAAGATCTGCTTATCCGCGTAGCGGGTCCTCAGTCTCCTCAGGTTTCGCTCAGCGACGGCAAGGAAACAGCGAGACAATCGTGCCGCAAAGCTTGGGAAGAATGGTGGGCGAATTCGGGCAAGAGCATTGATTTGGCTAATCTCGATCTGGAAAACCGCTTGCTTGGCTTAACCCTGGTTGTCGTCTATGACGGCTACGCCAACGGCCAGGGCCGAATCTGGGAATTCGGCGCCAATCGCAAACCCTTATGGGAAATCGATCGGAATTTGCTTGGTCCGATCGACGCCGTCGTACTTCCAAGCAAGCGGATTCTCGTCGCGGAATACAATGGCCGGCGCGTTACCGAACGCGACTTGACTGGCGAAATCCTCTGGAAATTCGAGGTGCATGGCAATCCCGTCGCCTGCCAACGATTGGAAAACGGCAACACCTTCATTGCCACCCTGAACGAAGTGCTGGAAGTGACGCGTGCCGGCACAACGGTCTATCGCTTTAGATTGAACGAGGTACTCGGCCAGGTAACGTATGCCCAAAAGCTTCCCAGCGGCAATATCTTGTGCATTTCGTCCAACGGCATCCTCGCCGAGTTCGAACGCACGGGAAAAGAGGTCAAACGTCAAAAAGTCGGCGTTAATGTGACGGAGTGGCTTTCGTTCGAGTTGTTGCCCAACGGCCGGTTACTCGTTCCCAGCCAACAAAGCAACTCGATCATCGAATTCGGCGCTGACGGCAAACCCGCGCGCGCCGTCGCGGCCAAATCCCCTTACTCCGCGGTGCGCCGAGCCAATGGCAACTTGATCGTTTGTAGCATGAATCGCAGCATCCTTTACGAAGTCGACCGCAAAGGAAACCTGATCTGGGAAGAAACACTAAAGGGGCGGCCGTTTCGCGTTCGCCGACGCTAGCCGAAACGACACCCATTCATTTTTCGTAACCACGGACATCGGCATGCTTCGATCTGGCATTTGTTTTCTGCTTTGCTTCGCCGCCATTCCGCTGGCCCAAGCGGACTCGACCAGCGACGCCGCCTACGAAGTCGATGAAAGCGTTTTACGTACGGCTGGCATCAATACGGATACGGCTTCACTGTTGCAGTTCATCCGCGAACGGACTCTTTCGGACGACGAACGCCGGTCCTTAGCGCAAAAAATCCGCCAATTGGGTGACGAATCCTTCTCCCGGCGGGTTCAAGCGTCCCAGGACTTGATCAAAGCCGGCCGCCTGGCCATTCCTTTTCTTAAGCAGGCGCTAACCGATCCCGATTTGGAGATCGCTCGGCGCGCTCGCCGTTGTCTGGAGGCCATCGAATCAGGTAGCGAACTCTCCACCACGCTCGCCGCGATTCGACTGTTGGCACGCGCTGATTCGAAAGAAACTGCCGCTGTTCTCTTGGACTACCTGCCTTTTGCTGCCGATGAGTTTCTTGTCGAAGAAATTTTCGACGCTCTGAAAACCGTGGGAATTCGCGACGGCAAGGCGGTTCCTGCTATTGTCGAGAAGAGCCAGAAGGGTTCTCCCCTCGTCCGTGCCGCAGCGTTGTTTGTGCTGGGACGTTCTTCGTTCGAGTCGGATCGACTTTTGTGCCAGTCCGTGTTGAAAGAAGACAACCCGATGATCCGTTTGCGCGCAGCGCAAGGCTTGCTTGCTGGCAATGACAAATCGGCGATCCCAGTGATGATCGCTCTTCTCAAAGAGAGCCCGCTGCCGATCGCCTATAAGGCTGAAGAAACACTGTGTCGACTCGCCGGTGAAAAAGCACCTGCTGTTTCGCTGGGCAAAGGCGAGCCTGAGGACCGCGACGATTGTTTCAATGCCTGGCAAAACTGGTGGAAGCAGAACAGCGACATCGATCTCGCTCGTTTGAACAACGACCAGCGCACGTTGGGGTTGACTCTCGTCGTGGCATTCGATGGCTATCCCGGAGGCGGACGCGTCTGGGAGGTCTTTCGCAATGGCAAGGTCCGCTGGCAAATCGACAATCTTCAAGGTCCAATCGATGCACAAATGCTCGACAACAACCGCGTGTTGATCGCCGAACACAATGCCCGCCGCCTGACCGAACGCGACCTGAAAGGAAACGTATTATGGGAATATGTCATCCTCAACCATCAATATCCGGTGGCCGTGCAACGCCTGCCCAACGGCAACACCTTTTTGGCCACTTATAACTGGATCATGGAATTGACCCGGGACAAGAAAATCGTTTACCAGCATCAATGCTCCAACGCCATCATCTACTCGGCACGCAAAACAAGAGACAATCGCATTGTTTATGTGTCGTCGAACAATTCGCTCCTCATCCTCAATGAAAAAGGGGACGTTCTTCGAACCGTACCGACAGCCAACAACGGTTGGGCGGATGTCGCACTCGTGGCCGGCAGCCGATTCCTCGTCACCCAATCGCGCGAAGACAAAGTGGTCGAGCTTGACCAGAACGGCAAGACCGTCGCCGAGTACCGCGTTGCCAATGCCAACGCCGTTTATCGGCTACCCAACGGCAACATTCTTGTCGGATCACACCAATCCCGAAACATCGTCGAGGTCAACCGCGATGGCGACAAGGTGTGGGAATTGAAGCTGGAAGGTCGGCCTTTCAGCGTCCGTTGGCGTTAAACAGACACGAAATGGGGTGTATGGCCAAGCATTTATCACGGTCGCCGGGGGCTTGTTTACGCCGAGCCTGGCAGCAAGGCACGATCGCTGTTCCAGGGGTTTTCAATGCGTTGGTCGCGCGAATGGCCGAGCGCCTTGGCTTCCAGGCCGTCTACCTGTCAGGAGCAGCCCTCTCCGCCGCCTCAGCATTGCCGGATGTCGGCCTGGTCACTTTGACAGAGTTCGTCGACGAAGTTCGCCGCATCACTGACGCGACGTCATTGCCTCTCATCAGCGACGCCGATACTGGTTTCGGCGAGGCATTGAACGTCGAGCGTGCCGTTCGGCTTTTCGAGAAAGCGGGGGCGGCAGCCATCCATCTCGAAGATCAACAATTTCCCAAGCGGTGCGGGCATCTGTCGGGAAAAACTCTGGTCGAGCCGGAAGTGATGGCGGCTAAACTTCGCGCCGCCGTCGCCGCGAAATCCGACCCCGATTTTGTCATCATCGCCCGCACCGATGCCAGGGGGGTCACTGATTTCGACGACGCCGTCCGACGGGCCCGCCTTTATCTCGATGCGGGCGCGGATGCGATTTTCCCAGAAGCTTTGCAGAGCGAAGCGGAATTTGCCGACTTCGCCAAAAAAGTCCAGGCTCCGCTGCTCGCCAACATGACGGAATTTGGCCGCAGCCCTCTCTTGGACATACCCACGTTGCAGTCGTTGGGATACCAAATGGTGCTTTATCCCGTGAGCGCTTTTCGATCCGCACTTCGTGCTGCCGAAACGACCTTGAAAGCGATCAAGCAATCTGGACACCAGCGCGATGTCATCCCGCAGATGCTGACACGCGCGGAATTGTATGAGCTTCTCGGCTATCAGGGCTATGAAGAGCGGGACCGGCGCTATTTCGGCCTGTAGGCAAGACACCGGCTCGCCAACTCAGAAGCAAAAGAAACCGACGGCGATCGAGCAAACTCTGGCGATGGTTTCGTGTTAGAATAGGGAAATATAACGACCGTTGAAAAACGCGATTTTGGTGTAGAAGGTCATGATTTGTTTTGCTTGTCCTAGCTGCAATGAGGTCATGAGCGCGCCGGAAGAAGCAGCCGGCGAGACGGTAGCTTGCCCTCATTGTTACCAATACTTGCAAGTACCAGCGGCAGCGGCACCCCCGCCGAAACCGAAGAAAAAGAAAAAAAAAGAACGTAAAGCCGAACCGCCGCCGTTACCTCCGTCGAGCGGCTCTGCCGGGCCGCCTCCACTTCCTGCTCGAGCCACACCGCCTGCAAAAACAGGAGGAGGCAATCCTCCGCCGTTACCACCCCAAGTGACCGCGCCCCCCCTCGAAGCCAGCCGCAGCGAGTCCGCCTCCCGTCCCGCCCAAGCCAGCCACCCCGTCTGCTGCGCCAGCACCGAGTCCGAAACCGGTCCCACCCACAACACCAGTAGCTTCTGCCCCTCCTCCAGCATCTTCTCCCCCCCCCTACGACGCCACCTGTTTCGGCTAGACCACTTGCCCATGCAACTCCGCCCGTTTCTTTTCAGGCTTCAGCTCGGGTCGCCCCAGTGGCACCGGTGGCCACGAACGCCTCACCGCCTGCGCCATCCGCCACACGTCCACCTGGCTCTTTCGTTTCACCGGCAGTGGCACAAAAGCGCGGCGAAGTCTGGGAACTCTTGATGATTCGCTTTCGCAAGATCCCTCTGTGGGGGTGGTCGGCGATTGCGGGAGGCATCAGTATCGTTCTTTGCATCGGCGTGCTGTCGCTTGTCCTTTCCGTCAAGAAAAGCCACAGGCGACTCGATCCCAGAATGGTCCCACTCGAGCAGCACGTCACCGCTCAGGATCTCTATGCCGCTTTTCGAAACGATGCGAAAGAAGCTAACGCCAGGTACGGCAACAAACTTCTTATCGTGACCGGCCGAATTGACTACATCGACCTCAGCGGCGATTATCCGGTGTATCTCATCTCCGGCGACCAATTCGAGTTGCGCAAGGTCAAGTGTTTGTTCAAGCCGGAAGACCGGGAACGTGTTCTCGAGTTTAAACGTGGCGAATTGATTCACTTCAGCGGGATATGCAAGGGAATGGACGTCAATGTCAACCTGGTTGATTGCCAACTGATCGACGTCAAGTGATGTCGGCCTCCACCTTGTCGGCATCGAGTCGTTTGCCTGCTCCCGTACGAAGGAAAATCATTGCAGTTTTTTGTATCGGATGCGTCTGGGCTGGTCGGCTTCTTCGCCGAGCCGCTGGCGGCGCAGCGCTTCATAGGTTTGGTAGTTGCCTTCGTGCCAGACGGTTTTGCTATCCCCTTCGAAGGCCAGAATGTGGGTCGCGATCCGATCGAGAAACCAGCGGTCGTGGCTGATCACGACGGCACAACCGCTGAAGTTCAATAATCCTTCTTCCAATGCTCGCAGGGTATCCACATCGAGGTCGTTGGTTGGCTCGTCGAGCAGCAGGAGGTTGCCCCCGCGGCGCAGCAATTTGGCGAGATGGACCCGGTTGCGTTCGCCACCCGATAACTCGGAAACACGTCGCTGCTGATCGGGTCCTTTGAAATTGAACTGGGCGACATAACTACGGGCAGCAATCTTTCGCCGACCCAGCTGTAGATATTCGTTGCCGCCGCTGATCTCTTCATAGACGGTCTTGTTGCCATCGAGCTCGTCGCGATGCTGATCGACATAGGCAGGCACGACGGTTTCGCCGATCCGCAGTTCGCCGGCGTCCGGTTTTTCCAGGCCGACGATCATACGAAAGAGTGTCGTTTTTCCTGCCCCATTGGCTCCGATGACCCCCACGATCCCGCCGCGAGGCAGATCGAAGTTGAGATCTTCCATGAGCAGGTTTTCACCATAAGCTTTTCGGACTCCTTGGGCGCGAACGACCAGATCTCCGAGCGGGGGACCAGGGGGAATCTGCAGGATGAGTTCGTCGCTGCGTTCTTCCTGTTCTTGGGCGGCCAGTTTATCGATTTGGCTGAGGCGGGCTTTGTTCTTCGCGACCCGGGCACGCGGCGCCATCCTGGCCCCACTCCAGTTCCCTGGCCAGGGATTTGCGTCGAGCCGACTCCTGTTTTTCCTCCTTTTCGAGGCGCTGCTGCTTCTGCTCCAGCCAGGATGAATAATTGCCATGCCATGGGAATGCCCCGGCCGCGATCCAACTCGAGAATCCATTCCGCCACGTTATCCAGGAAATAACGATCATGCGTCACGGCCACGACAGTGCCGGGATATTCTTGTAGGTGGCGCTCGAGCCAGGCAACGGATTCCGCATCCAGATGATTGGTCGGCTCGTCGAGCAACAGTAAGTCCGGGCGCTGCAACAACACTTTGCACAACGCCACACGACGCCGTTCTCCACCCGACAACGTCGATGGTTTGGCATCAGGAGGCGGCAGGCGCATGGCATCCATGGCGATCTCTAACCGGCGGTCGAGTTCCCAGGCATCCGCCGCGTCGATAGCATCGCCTACCTTGCTCAATTCCTCGAGCAAGGCATTCATTTCATTTTCGTCGAGAGGTTCGCTGAGTCGGTTGCTGATGTCCTCGTGTCGCTTAAGGAGCGCGCGTGTTTCGGCCACTGCTTGTTCGAGATTGCCACGCACATCCGTGGTCTCGTCGAGTCTCGGTTCCTGTGGTACGTAGCCGATCTTGATGCCGTCCGCGGCACGTACCGAGCCAATGAAATCCTTGTCTTCCAGCGCCATGATTCGCAACAGCGTACTCTTGCCGGCGCCGTTGCTACCGATTACTCCGATCTTCGCACCAAAGTAGAAGGCAAGCCAGATATCCTTCAGAACTTCGCGTTTGCCGTAAACCTTGGTTAGTCGCTCGATCGTAAAAATATATTGTTCAGCCATAAGCATCGTTGAAGAAACAGGGACAACTGGGATTGTGGTCCAGAGTCCAGAAGTCCGATCCCACTTTGACGTTACTTTGGGTCCGCAGGCAGCATGCGGCGTAACTGGTAGAGTCGAATTAAAGCTCGATCCGTCAATCGTTCACCAGACCCGAGATCGGCAGGCGCCAGATAAGGTTCCGTTCCGTAACCTCCTTCGGCAGCAGCTTCGATGGTCGGAAAATACTGCTGATATCCGTTGCAGTATCCCAGAAACATGACAAATGGCAAGCGAGCGCGCCGGCGCAGGCTCAAGGCGTGGCCACAAAAAAACTCCCCCGATGCGCCCACGATCCCCAATTTCTCATCCAAAAGTGCGACACTCAAATTCGTTTGCACTCCTTCTCGATAAGCGCGTTCGTAATGGTTTACCAGCTTGGGGTAAAATACCATGCCCAGTGAAAGGCGAACGACGATATTGTCGAATTTCATCCTGGGCTTGAAAGTCAGCCATTCTTCGTGCGTCGCCAGGCCGGGTTGCAGTTCACTGAACTTCCGCTCGGCAACGGCGGCGAGAACCGCCTGAGCGAAGTTTTTTCCGAAAACATCTGGATCGCTGTCATTCGCTCGAACGGATAGATCGCCACACGCACCTTGCAGAAACAGGCAAGGTACGTCGAGCTTTTGTTCCACCATTCTGCTGAAGGCGCCTGGCCAATCAGCAGAAATCTCCATTACCGTACGTTCCAGCATCGTGGGATGAGCGGCAAAGTTGGCTGCTAAGGCTAGCGACTTGCCTTGTCGGTCGGTCACGTGCAAAAGAGTCAACGTACGATCGACTATCTTATGTTCCAACCGCGAATGCCGATTACGATTGAAATCGACTTCCAGGCCGAGAACATGCAATCGGGCCGGTTTTTCGTTCTTGTGAGCACGACGTACGACGTCGATGATTCTGGTTTCCAAAAATCGTACATACGATTTTTCACGAGAGGGCCAGTCGTCCAATTCGATGACCGGGCCATGGTGCGTATGGGAAGCGACCAGGAAAAGCCGCTCGATGCCCGGTCGCAGTTGTTTCTGAATGCGCTGATAAGACGTTCGCGTCGGCGCACGTCCCAAATCGAGGCTGACCAACGCCATCGTTCGTTTGCCCACCGAGATGGTCAAAGCGCGGGCATACAGTCGATCACGGATGCCGGTGCACGGTTTGTCTTTTCGCGAGGCATAACCCCAAAGAGGGCAACCGACAGGCGGAGTGATATCGACTTTCGCTGCCCCAGCGTGGAACCCATCGGCCGCGACCAGCGTCGGCGCTGCCGCAGTCACCAGAACAAAGCACGCGCTGATTCTTATCGACAACTGCAAGGTTGCTCCCGTGATGCTCATTCCCATTCGATCGTTGCAGGCGGTTTACTGCTGATATCGTAAACGACGCGGTTGACCCCGGCGACGTTGTTGATGATCTTCGTCGACACCCTGGCCAGAAGATCGGGTGGCAATTGGGCCCAGTCGGCAGTCATGAAATCTTCAGTGGTGACGGCGCGCAGGGCGATCACGTTTTCATACGTTCGCCCATCACCCATAACGCCCACCGATTGCACGGGCAGCAAAACCGCGAAGGCTTGTGCGGTTTCGCGATACCAGCCGGAACGCTTCAACTCTTCGAGAAAAATAGCGTCCGCCTGACGCAGGGTTTCCAATCGGGACCTGGTGACTTCTCCCAGACAACGAACAGCCAGGCCTGGACCGGGGAAGGGATGGCGGTAGACGGTCTGTTCGGGCAGGCCAAGCTCAAGCCCCAAGCGGCGGACTTCGTCTTTGAACAGATCGCGCAACGGTTCGATCAGCTCGAAACCTAGTTCTTTGGGCAAACCGCCGACGTTGTGGTGGGTCTTGATGGTTGCCGCCGGGCCGTCCGCCGCGCTGCCGCTTTCAATCACATCCGGGTAGAGAGTACCTTGTGCCAGATACTTGACGTTTTGAATTCGCCTGGCCTCATCCTTGAATACTTCGATAAAGACATGGCCGATAATCTTTCGTTTCTCCTGCGGGTCGGTAACGCCCGCCAGGGCATCCAGGAAACGTTCGCTGGCATCGACAGCGCGAAGGTCGGCCTGGAAATGGTCACGGAAGGTGCGGCAAACGACTTCCGCTTCGTTGAGTCGGAGCAGGCCATTATCGACGAAGATGCAAGTGACCTGGGCACCCAGGGCACGAATGAGAAGGGCAGCAGCAACGCTCGAGTCCACGCCTCCGGAAAGGCCGCAAATCACCCGCTCGGAACCCACCTGCGCGCGCAAGCGCTCGACAGCTTCCTCAATGAACGAGCGCATTTTCCACAATCCCTGGCAGCCGCAAACGTCATAAAGAAAATTCCGGAGGATACGGCCGCCGTGCGGTGTGTGGCTCACTTCCGGATGGAACTGTAATCCATACACCGGTCGTTGACGATGCCGAACCGCCGCTACCGGACACGTCTCCGTCTGGGCCAAGGGGATAAACTCGCCATTGACGTCGATCACCTGGTCACCGTGACTCATCCAGACCACGGTATCGCCTGGCACGCCGCTGAAGAGCTTGTCCGGCTCGTTGATGTGGCATTGAGCCCGACCGAATTCCCGAGTTGACACCGC
This sequence comes from Gemmatales bacterium, assembly GCA_026004675.1. Classification (GTDB taxonomy): domain Bacteria; phylum Planctomycetota; class Planctomycetia; order Gemmatales; family Gemmataceae; genus BPJP01. The sequence goes on along the minus strand of BPJP01000004.1, from coordinate 444,539 downwards.
CTTGACGTCCGCGCCGAGAATCTGGCAGGTCAGCTGCATGCCGTAGCAGATTCCCAAAATCGGAATGCCAAGTTCCAGAATACCTGGATCGCAGCGCGGCGCGTTTTCGTCATAGACGCTGCCCGGCCCACCGGACAAAATCAAACCACGAGGCTTCAGCTCGGCGATGCGTTTGGCGTCCAGATCGTGCCGAACGATCTGGCAAAACACTTGATGTTCACGCACCCGCCGTGCTATGAGTTGGCCGTATTGCGACCCGAAGTCGAGAATCAAAATACGTTCGCTTTCGGGATGTGTCGTCATCGGGTGATCAACTCTCCAACAGGAGAGGCGTTACTCAGTGGTCAAAGTGCAGCGTCCTCTGTGCCATGCTGCTGAAATCTTCAGTATAATCGACCGCCGTCATCCGACCAGCGCACAAAAGGGTATGATCCACTATCGTCGACAACGTGCATCGATCGCAGATGTTCTATTCTACCTGCTCTGCCAAGAGGGAAGAATAGCGAACCTCTCGATCGTAACCTTCTGATGGTAGTTGCGGGAGAGGAATACAAATCATTGGCATCACGCCGCTGCCGTCCATTAAACTGACTGCGCCTGCTGCTTGTCTTCACCAGGGAGAACGCCATGAAAGTGGTATTGAAAGTTGTCACCGCGCTCTTTTTCGCTTCGGTGTCTGCCAGCAGTCTGTCGGCTCAAAGCGTGGAATACATCAAGGCGCACTACACCAAGTACGAGTATCGAATTCCGATGCGCGACGGCAAACGGTTATTCACCGCTGTTTACGTTCCGAAAGACGATTCCCGCCGCTACCCGATTCTATTCAAACGTACCCCGTACAGCGTTCGTCCTTACGGGGTCGACCGATATCCCTCGCAGTTGGGGCCGTCGGAGTTGTTTGCCAGATCGGGTTACATATTTGCGTACCAGGATGTGCGCGGGCGTTGGATGTCGGAAGGCGAATTCGTACACATGCGACCGCATCTGGAAAAAAAAGGCCCCAAGGACATTGATGAATCCACCGACACGTACGACACGATTGATTTTCTTGTCAAGAATGTGCCGAACAATAACGGAAAGGTGGGGATGTGGGGCATTTCCTATCCTGGTTTCTATGTAGCCGCCGGTATGATCGACGCTCACCCGGCCCTTAAAGCAGCCTCACCGCAAGCACCAGTTATCGATTGGTTTACGGGAGACGACTGGCACCATAATGGTGCGTTTTTTCTGGCCCACGCTTTTCATTTCTTGTCGAGACACGGCATCTATCGTCCCAAGCCGACCAAGAAATTCGGCAGAACGTTTGACTATGGAACGCCCGATGGTTACGAGTTTTTCCTCCGTGTTGGCACAGCAGCCGACGTCAAAGCACGTTTTTTCACCGACGAACCGGTTCCGTTTTGGGACAAGCTGATGCAACACGGCACGTTCGATCATTTCTGGCAAGCGCGGAATTTGCGCCCCCATCTGAAAAACATCAAACCACCGGTGCTCTCCGTCGGGGGATGGTTTGATGCGGAAAACCTGTTCGGCGTTCTGGCGACGTTCAAAAGTATCGAGCGACAGGGCTTCCAATCGCGAAACATGATCGTTATGGGCCCCTGGCATCATGGCGGCTGGGAGAGCGGCGACGGAGCTTCGCTCGGCCATGTTTCTTTCAATGCAAAAACAGCCATTTTTTACCGCGAAAAAATTGAATTCCCTTTTTTCGAGTCGTATCTCAAAGGCAAAGGAGATTATCAAGGACCCAAGGCATGGATGTTTGAAACCGGCACCAACCAATGGCGGCGTTATCCGACCTGGCCACCCAAAACTGCCAGAAAAAAAGCACTTTACCTTCGCGCCAATGGCAGTTTATCCTTCACTCCTCCCGACGAGGCCGAGGGCGAATACGATGAATATACCAGCGACCCCGCCAAACCAGTGCCATACATCGGCAAACCTGTCGTCGGCATGGTCCCTGAGTATATGGTTGCCGATCAACGTTTCGCTGCCAGCAGGCCGGACGTGCTCGTCTATCAGACGGAACCGCTGGAAGAAGATATAACGCTTGCGGGACCGATTCGCGTTCGGTTGCACGTTTCCACAACAGGTACCGACTCCGACTGGATCGTCAAGTTGATCGACGTTTATCCGGATGACTATCCTGATCCACAGCCCAATCCGACGGAAGTTCGCATGGGCGGATTTCAGCAACTGGTACGCGGCGATGTAATCCGCGGCAAATTTCGCAACAGCCTCGAAAAACCAGCCCCTTTCACGCCAGGGAAGCCCACCCAAATCACCTTCGACATTCCCGACGTTTACCACTCCTTTCGACGAGAGCATCGCATCATGGTGCAAATACAAAGCACCTGGTTCCCATTAGTCGACCGTAACCCCCAGAAGTTTATGAATATCTACCAGGCAAAAGTCGGGGATTTCGACAAAGCTGTCCAGCGGGTTTATCGCTCGCCGACCCGCTCCTCTCGGCTGGAAGTTTTCGTGTTGCCATAAATGATTCGACAAGCAGTTCAGTCACTTAAAAAAGAGCACGGGTGCCGTCTCTATGTCCGATCCTACGAGAATTCGCGACGTACGCATGCGTGGGTTTCAGGAGCGCGTGGATGTCGCCTGCGTACTCAAGATGCTGGACGACCGGCTGCAACCATTGCCTCACGAGTCGATCGCTCTCCACGAAGCGGCGGGGCGCGTGTTGGCCGAAGACATTATTTCCGAGATCGACATACCGCCGTTCAATCGTGCCGCCATGGATGGCTACGCCTTGAAAGGTGAAGAGACGTTTGGAGCGGGAACGTACAACCCGCTGGAATTCGCGATCGTAGGAGAAGCATACCCGGGTCGAGCATGCGACGTCGAAGTCGCACCAGGCCAGGCCGTGCGCATCATGACCGGCGCACCGATGCCGAAAGGTGCCGATGCTGTCGTGCCGGCGGAATTGGCCGAGGAACGGCAAGGCAAAGTTGCCGTCGTGGAGGCCGTGCCTCCAGGAAAACACGTTGGCCACATCGGCGAGGACATAGCTTGCGGCGATGTCGTTTTACCTGCGTATCGAGTCCTTCGACCTCAGGATGTCGCCATCCTCGCTGCGATCGGCGCCGCACCCGTTCGCGTCATTCGGCGACCCGTTGTCAATATTCTTGTAACGGGTGACGAATTGTTGCCCTGCGGCTCGAAGCCGACAAACCATCACATCGTCGACAGCAATTCAGTAATGCTAGAAGCGTTGGTCCGCCGAGACGGAGGCATTCCCGAGAAAGCGCCGATCATTCCTGATCGAGTAGAGGCTATCCGCGAGGCGATCGCGCTAACCGCTGGCGATGTGGTTCTGATTTCGGGAGGCTCGTCGGTCGGCAAAGAGGACCACGCGCCACGAATCATTGCGAAAATGGGCGAACTTGCGGTCCATGGTGTGGCCATGCGACCAGCCAGCCCAGCTGGCCTTGGCTTTCTCGACCGTCGCCCGGTCTTTCTTTTGCCAGGCAATCCCGTTTCTTGCTTGAGCGCGTACGACCTATTCGCTGGCCGGGCCATTCGAATCCTTGGCGGTCGAGACAGAAACTTGCCTTACGTTGCTGTGACCCTGCCCTTGGCTCGGAAGATCGTGTCGGCAGTCGGCCGGCTGGATTATGTCCGAGTTCGCATCTCCCAAGGACAGGTCGAACCTCTGGCAACGAGCGGAGCCTCCATCCTGAGTTCCACTACGAAAGCCGATGGCTTTGTTCTTGTGCCGCGGGATAGTGAAGGAAAAGCCGAAGGAGATGAAGTACGCGTATTTCTGTACGATCAGCCTTATGCCTGGTCCTTCAAAGCGTCCGGTTCCCCTTCGGAAAATGCCATGCTGTGATGGCCGGATCGGTCTCCGCTCGGCACATTTTCCCATGCAATCGCTGACGAACGGTCGAATTCCGCTCGACACAATCGGCACAACACCTTGCTTCATTGTCCGTCCAAGATAGAATTGTGAAAAGCATGTCCATGATGGTGAGAGTAGCTCAATTGGTCAGAGCACCAGACTGTGGATCTGGGGGTTGGGGGTTCAAGTCCCCTCTCTCACCCTTTTGTTGAACCAACGTACACACCAGGCAATATCCGGCTAACCCTACGACAACTGCAAGTTCTTTCCCGCCTTCGAACAATTTGCTTGCAGTAATGGCTCGCACAATCGATAATCTCACAAGAACCGGCATATTCATTTCAAGCCGGCGCGAAAGGACGGGGCATGCGGTGTCTGGTCTTAGCACTAATTGTCGCCCTTAGCTGGCAAACGCCTTCGCCGGCCCAATATCCTTATTGGCCTGGATATGGTTATCGGGCTGGCTTCACCGTAACCGGACGGAATTTTGTTTTCTCCGTGGGTCGCTCTTATTACGCTGCCCCTATTTATGTCCCCTACTATCGCAGTGTTACGGTGGTGTACAGCCCGCCGCCGATCGTCGTTACCCCACCGATCATCATCAATCAGATCGTCGAGGCGCCCCCCGCAGACGTGCCGATCGATGACAACGGCGATCGCTTTATTCGTATCGAACCAAAGCGGGGAAAACCGGAAGAAGCGCTTCGGCCGCTGCCGGGAGAAAAGGCAGGCGACTTTCGACCGTTGCGTCCCGAAGAGAGGGAACGCGCCAAGGATGAGATTCCTCCTGGGCCGCAAAATCCGATGCCCCGCAAAGCCGAACCGGAAATCCCACTCGAACCAGCGGACAATCCGCGAGACGAACACGCTCGGCTAATTGCTTTGGGCAAACAAGCATTTCGTCAGCGGCAATATGGGCTGGCCGAACGCCGGTTCGAGCGAGCCACCCAAGTGCTGCCGAGGCAGGCAATGGGCTGGTTCTTGCTGGCGGAAGCCCGGTTCGCACGAAGCCAATACCGTGAAGCCTTAGCGGCCATCGAAACCGGAATGAAATTGCGCGCCGAATGGCCGCTCGTAGCCTTTCAGCCTCGCCAATATTACGGCGACAACGCGAACGACTTCGAACAATATCTCCGAAAACTACGCGGGCTGATCGAGAGTCGTCCAAACGACCCGGTTTTGTTATTTCTTTATGCTTACGAGTTGTGGTTCGATGGCCGGAAACAAGAAGCACGCCGTTTCTTTCAACAAGCCGAGAAACTCGCCGACGAGAAGACCTACATCCAGCGCTTTCTCCGTGCCCTGCCCGGCTTGCCGATCGCTCGCGCCGCCCAGTCCGATTGAGAGAGCTTAACCGTAGTTTAATTCCGCAATGTCCAGGGCGCTGAGTTTTTCCGTGACCGGCACGCCCTCTTTCAGCCTGAGTTCCTTGCCCCGATGCCAAATGGACAGCCCCGATCCTTCCCTAAGCAGGTAGGTCATCCAATCGCCGTTGATGCTCACGATCAGCTTTTGTCCGCGGATGGTGAGGTGAAAGCGCAAGTTCTCCACTGGGATTTTCGGATCGAACGAAATCTGGCCCCCGTGGTCGCGCATGCCGGCCAACCCATACGTCATCGCCATCCAGGTTCCGCCCATGGAGGCGATATGGCAGCCATCTTTGACATTGCCTCCGACATCTGCAAGGTCCATCAAAAGAGCGTAGCGCAGGTATTCCAGCGCCTTATCTTCGTAGCCGATATCCGCGGCAACGATACTTTGAATGCAAGCCGACAGAGACGAATCACCCGTTGTCAACGGGTCATAGTAGTCGAAGTCACGGGCCATTTGTTCCTTGGAAAACTGGTTACTGAGCAGAAACAAGGCCAGGACGACGTCGGCCTGCTTGAGCACCTGGTGCCGGTAGATCACCAAAGGATGATAGTGGAGAAGCAAAGGAAACTTGTCGGGCGGCGTGTTCTCTAAATCCCAGACTTTCCGATCGAGAAAACTGTCGTCTTGGGGATGGATGCCGAGCAGTTCGTCGTAAGGGATGTACATTCGATCGGCGGCGCGCTGCCAGTCGTCGATTTCGTGGTCCTCAAGTTTGGTGCGGTGTTTGAGGGCGGCGAAGTGCGCCAGGCTTTCGTTGCGGAGCAGGTTTACCGCCCAGACGGCACAGAGAAGGTTTTCGCGCGCCATCAAGTTGGTATAGGTATTGTTGTTGACCACCGTGGTGTTATTCATCTGGTCCCGTCACGCCGTGAATGCAGAATTGCCCTCCCTTGCGGTCGGAAAAGAAGCCGAGATCGTACCATAGCCTGGCCGTTTCGACCAGGATTTCCGCCCCGTACTCGAAAAGGAACTCGCGATCCCCCGGTGACTTGAACATAGCGGCGCAGACCGAAGGCGATGGCGGCATTGATATGGTATTGTGCCGTGCTGGCGGCGTAATACGCTGATGCTTCTTCGCCATTGATCGTTCGCCAGGGGAAAAGTGCTCCTTTCTGGCTGACGGTGCGGGCACGCTGGCGAGCGTGATCGAGCATGTTGTATCGGAACATCAGGAGATTCCGGGCCAGCCTGGGCGATGTGTACGTGAGGAAAGGCAACACGTACATGTCCATATCCCAGAAATACTGTCCTTCGTAAGCCTGCCCTGTCAGGCCCTTGGCCGGGATGCCCATGCGATCAGCGCGGCCTGCCGCTTGGATCAGTTGAAATAGATTCCAGCGCATGCTTTGCTGGGCACGCGGATGAGCTGCCGAAACTTCAACATCGGAACGATCCCAGAAATCGTCGAGATAAGCCCTCTGGTCGGCCAGAATCTGTTCGAACCCATGCAGCTTGGCTCGATCGAGCGTCCAGGCCGGATCGGCTTCGAAGTTCTTCGGTCTTGATCTGTCGCGAAGTATGGTAAGTGATGTATTTGGTCACGTGAAAAGTAAGTCCCGGCTCGGCAACGATCGAAAAGACGACACTGCCCCCCTTCCTTGGTCCAATTGATTTTGGATGACCACTGGCATTCGGTGGCGACCGTATGATCGATGCCGCAGCCAAGGCTCATTCGGCTGTTTTGCGTGGTGTAGGTCAATAAAAGGCGCAGGTCGTGAGCATCACCGCTGCTGGATAAAAGAGGATCGTGCTTGAAACCCGGCGCCTGACGAGGATCGGCGCCGTCGTTTTTTTCGGCGGGGTGTTGTACGATCTCAGAGCTAACGACCAGGGACGCTTTGGCGTTGAGAACGGTCACGGAATAATCGATTGCCGCCAGGTGTTTTTCATGAAAAGAGATCAAACGGCGCGATTGGATCAACACGCGCCTGCCTGAAGGAGTCTCCCACAACACTTCGCGGTCGAGCGTACCGTCGCGCATGTCGAGCGAGCGCTGGAAATGGATGATGTTGGCGCTTTCCAAGTCGAAAGGTTCGTCGTCGACGAATAACCGGATGATCTTGCCGTCAGGAACATTGACGATGGTCCTGGCCCGTGGTAGCGAATCCGAAGGCTCGTTCGCCATAGGGGATAGGCCAGGTTTCATAAAAGCCATTGATAAAAGTGCCGTGTTGGCATTTCGGTGTTCCCTCTTCGAAGCCCCCCGCGCATTTCCCAGGTAGCCGTTGGCCGTGGAAAAGATCGTCTCCGTTTGACCCAGCAATTCGGGAGCGAACCTCTTTTCGATCAATCTCCAATTGTCGATCGGATAGATGAATTCCGGCGGTAGTATCGGTTGGCGCTTGATCATACGAGCCTCTCTGTCAATGCCAGTTCGGATGGCGATTCGAAGCGACCCCCTTTGAACGGGTTCAGGTTTCCCTGTGCCGAAAGCGGATTCAAGCCAGAAGCTCAGCTAAATCATTAACGACGATATCGGCACCATGTGCCAGCAAGGCATCCCGCTGCTGGTCACGATCCACGCCGATGACCAGGGCGAAGTTGCCACGCCGTCCGGCCTCGACGCCCGAAATAGCGTCCTCGACAACGACTGCACGACCGGGCGGTACACCGAGGAGTTGAGCCGCTTTCAAAAACGTATCGGGTGCCGGCTTGCCTGCCAAATGCAGTTCGCGAGCTACGACACCATCGACACGAACGTCAAAAAGGTCGGCGATGCCAGCCGCCTGGAGCACCTCCGCGCAATTGCTGCTGGACGAAACGACCGCCGTTCGCAATCCGCCCTGTCGCAGTTGTTCAACCCACTTGATCGATCCCTCGTATTTCTCCACGCCTCCTGAACGAATGGCGTCCTTGACCAATGAGTCTTTGAAATTGCCCAGACCGCAAACCGTTTGGAAATTGGGCGTTTCATCGGCGTCTCCCTGCGGCAGGACGATCCCTCGCGACTCGAGAAAACTTCGCGCCCCTTCGTAACGCAGCTTGCCGTCGACGTACTTGAAATAATCATCGTCTGTAAATGGCTCGAATTTCTCCCCATGCGCTTTCGACCAGTATTCGAGGAATTGATCAAACATTTTCTTCCAGCACAGCCGGTGGATTCGGGCGGTGGACGTCAAAACCCCGTCAAGGTCGAACAACACCGCGTCGTAGCGGTCGCGCGTGATGGGAAAGCTTTTCCTGTTGCATGAGATCTACCTGTTTTAGGGACGAGGCTGTTTGGACACCACCTCGGCCTGTTCTCAAAACCACGTTCGAACCGCACGTTCAAAGAGGACAGCGAAAGACGGGACGATTCGATTGGCTTGACGGTGGCCAATAAGTATATACTGCCTGATTGGGCAGGCAAAGCAAATGGCGATTCGACACCTTTGGCCCATTTCCATCGGGAGCGTCCATGTCAGCACTATGGTTGAGCGTCTTGCTACTGGGACAAGAAAGGATCGATTGGCGCGACATTGTGCAGAAGCCCTACGAAAAACTGCCACCGGCGAAACTTGGCTTGAAACCCTTGTTGGTCGACGAAGAAGGCAAACACATTGCCACTCCCAAAGGTTGGTACGCCAGGAGAAAGCAACTGATTCACAAATGGCAAAAACTCCTGGGTACGCCTCCACAAAAACCGAAACAACTCGATGCACGCATCGAAAAGACAGAGAAAAACCGACGCCGGTACGCGTTTCCTTGTCAGTTTCCATTCCGAAGGAGATGACCGGATTCGTGCCTATTTGCTTGTTCCCAAGGGGCTAAAACACGGAGAAAAAACGCCCGGCCGTCGTGGTATTCCATCAAACAACAAAGCAGACACTGCGGGAACCGGTTGGTCTGGGCAAACGCTCCGACCTGGCTTTGGCATGGCAACTCACCCAGCGTGGCTATGTCACTCTCAGTCCAGAATGCTACATCCTCAAAGACCCAACGGGATGGGCTTTGGGTCAGGCCAGAGCCCTGGCCAAACGCCGACCCGGCTGGACCGGCATGGGCAAAATGACATTCGATGCGTCGCGCTGCATCGATTTCCTTGAATCCAGACCGGAAGTCGACATCAACCGCATCGGCTGCATCGGCTTTTCCCTGGGCGCCAAAGAAGTACTCTACGCCATGGCCTTCGAGCCGCGCTACCAGGTCGGCGTGTTCAATGAAGGTGGTATCGGGTTGCGCATGAGCAACTGGTCGGATCCATGGTATCTGACGGAAAAGATCAAGCCGTTGATCCCCGAGTATGAACACCATGAGGTGTTGGCATTGGTCGCTCCACGACCAATCCTGATCCTTGGCGGTGGAAGCGCCGACGGCGATGCCAGTTGGACTTTCGTGCGCTCGGTGCTGCCAGTCTATCGCCTGCTCGACGCCGGTGATCGAGTCGGCTTCTTTCACCATGGCGGCAAACACGGCTATCCCGAAAAGGCCAGAAACCTCTCCTATCGCTGGTTGGATTATTGGCTACGATTCGAGCCGAAACACCACTGATCAAGGCATGTTCGTCCCCTTTGCCTCGCCGTTTTTTGAAACGGATCGCTATGAACGACGGCGAGAATCAAAGCCGAAAACCTGTACTCGTTTTTCACGAGCCTGGCCACGATCTCATCAATGGCGCATTTGTCGTAATACTCCAAACCGCGGCCCAGGGCGTAGGTCAGCATCTTTTCACTCAAGCAACGGGCGAAATCTTTCTTGCGCATCTTGAGAATCGCTTTCAATTCGGCTGGGCCATTGAATTTCTGGCCGTCGGGCAGCGTCCCCGATGCATCGATGGGAAATGGACCGTCTTTGTTCCGCCAGGCACCGATGGCGTCGTAGTTTTCGAAGCCGAATCCCAGTGGGTCCATGCGTTCGTGGCAAGAAGCGCAAATGGGCTTCGACCGATGCAATTCCATTCTTTTCCGGAGCGAACCGGCTTCGACGGCGTTTTTGCTTTCGTCGAGTTCTTCGACTTCCGGCGGAGGAGGAGGCGGAGGAGTGCCCAGGATATTTTCCAGAATCCATTTGCCACGTTTCACAGGCGAGGTTCGTGTAGGATTCGAGGTGACCGTCAGCACCGTAGCCATGGTCAACACGCCACCTCGCTGGGCGCGGTCAACCTTGACCCGGCGGAATTCTTCGCCGCGAATTCCTTTCATGCCATAATGCCGGGCTAGACGTTCGTTGACAAAAGTAAAGTCTGCATCAATAAAGTCGAGGATGCTGCGATCTTCTTTCAGGATCGTCGCGAAAAACAACTTAGTCTCCTGTGCCATATCCTGACGCAAGGCGTCGTTGAAGCTTGGGAACTGGTCCGGATTGGGTGACGCCTTGGAGAGATTCCGAATCTGCAACCATTGACCGGCAAAGTTATCGACCAGCGCCTGCACTTTCGGGTCCCGCAACATTCGACGAACTTCCGCGTCAAGGTTTTTCCTTAGCTCGCCCTCCGGGCGGGCCAGATCGAATAATCTCTCGTCCGGCATGCTACTCCACAAGAAATAAGAAAGCCGGGTCGCCAGTTCGAATTCGTTGATCAGACGTACGACGTTGGGATCGTCAGGCCGCGGGTCCTCCTCGATCCGAAACAAGAATTTCGGCGATACCAAAACCGCCGTCACGGCCAGTTCCAAACCGGCTTCGAAACTGTCGCCGTTTTTCCGGGCCAACCGAACAAGGTTCACCAGTTGCTCGACTTCCTCCTTCGTCGCTGGCCGCCGGTACGCCCGGCTGGCGAAGCGCGAGAGAATTCGCCGAGCACACTCGTCCGGCGACATTCCCTTCCCCGGCTGACAAATAACCAACTGGCGATGACTGGCCGGTACGGGTTTTGGCTCTCCGCCAATGGGACCTTGCACGGATATGTCACCAACAAACAGATTGCGGTCGCGGTTGCGCGGATTGGGATCTTTGGGGTTGAAATAATCATTGATGAATGCCGCCGCGATGGTGTGCCTGCCTTTTGCAAGCCGAAGTTTCAACTCATAATCGGTCTCGTCTCCTTCGACCGCCTCGACTTGGAAAACTTTAACCGGCTTGCCATCGATTTCTACCTGCATCCTGGCAGATTCCGGGCCCGCTTGTTGGGCATAAGCTTGGACGCGCAGGATATACTCGCCATCACTGGGAGAATTGAAAGCGGTCGAAACCTTTCCAGCGGAAAAGAGACCGCGAAATTTCCCAACTGGACTGCCGCCGACAAGCGTTTTGGCCGGTATGATCCTCGGCTTGCTGGTTTGTTCTTCGGGTGTCAGGATCGCTGCATCGGCAATTTTCTCTGCGGCTTCGAGATATTTTTCCATCAAAATCGGTGGCAACGATAAGACATCGCCAACGTTGTCGAAACCATAGCCGACATCATCCGCGGGAAAATCCTTGGCCGGTTTGAAGTCGACTCCGACAAGATCACGAATGGTGTTGTTGTACTCCGCACGATTAAGCCGGCGAACGGTTACCCGGCCAGGATCACGTTTCAAACCACAGTCGACTTTGACGAGTTGGGTCTCAATCCAATTCGCTAACCGTTCCCTTTCTGCGCGGGTGGGTTGCGGGCTTCGGCTGGGCGGCATCTCTCCGGTCCGCAACTTGCGAACAACGTTCGCCCACAGCTTGCGTTCTTTTTTCGACGGTGCCCGCGGTCTGCACCTGGTCCAGTGCAAGCCCGGCTCTCGGCCGCTTCCCTCCATGACACTCGATGCAATACTTCTTCAGAAGGGGTTGGATATCCTTCGTGAAAGCGACCTTCGGTTGTTCCGATTCGTCTGCTCTTGGGGTCTGCAAACAAATGACAATGGCGGATGCCGCAACAAGGAACGCTATGGACAGTCGAAAACGCATCGGCGCGACTCCGGGGAAGGAAGTTCACAGGCGGGTAAAAACCGCAGCAACTTTACGTTGCCGCTCTGGGTTTCCGCAAAACCTTGAATGCAACAGCTTCTGCCGTCGCGTTTGTCGAAGCAAGTCGCGGAACACTTTCGTTCGTATTCTACTACACGCAGTCGCTAGAGGGGAGGGTACTTGCCGGCTGCAAAACGAAGCCCGTAGCGCTGGCTTGCCGTCGTGCCATCCGGTCTAAAAGTGATAGACCTTTCCGGCCTCGCCAATCTCCAGATTCGGCAGATTCAGTGCCTGCAGTTCCCTGATCACCTGAGCGCGGAAGCGCGCTTTGATGTGAACAGCTATCACTTTCGCCGGTACGGTCAGCTTGCCGATTTCAACAGCAAACGTTGCCGGTGTCAGATGCTTGGAGACGTCGGCGAGAACGGAATAAGAATCGGGAAACGTTACTTCCAGAAAGACGGCTTTTACATTCGGAGTGCGGTTGGCTTGTTCCCAGATTTCGTCGGTCGGCCCGGTGTCCGAGGGCATGACCACAGCCGAATGATCATCTTCAATGATAAATCCCCACGTCGGGACGACATGATTGACGAGGTAGGGCGTAAAATGAATGCCCTCTAGTTCGAACGTCTTGCCCAATTGCAATGTGTTGAGCCGAAGAAACGGCGCATTGGGATTGGAGAGCCGGACGAAATCAGGCCAGATGCGATCGTTGAGAATATCCCTTTTCAAACACTCTACGACGTCGGGGCTGCCGTGAATCGTAACCGGATCGGGGCGTGCGTCGTAGACGTTTTCCAAGAAAATGGGTAGTGACGCGATGTGATCGATGTGGGTGTGCGTCACGATAACATGCCTGACTTTGGCCTGGTCTTGGGGCGTCTGGAAAAAGCCAAGTCCTCCTGCGTCGAGCGCAAGCGTATCGTTGATAAGATAACTGGTCCAGGAACTGCTGCTCCTGTCCCTGGGTGCTGACACATGATGGGAGCAGGGTTATTTTTCACACTTCGACCCCTACCGGGCCAGGAATGGGGGAGCCATGCCCGCTCATGAGCGAAGTCGACGTACGATTGGAACATTCCGAGCCGACTTCGTCGTGGAACTCAACTCATTTATTATGGCAATTCCCGCGACAGTCAAGCGCAAACGGAGTTTATCCTTTGGCTTGAGGAGAATAAGCCACAGATCGAACTTGTGATCCAATTCCGTCAAGGGGACGCCCCACGCGCTGACCCCTGGACGGCACGTTGACCGCCAAGCCTGGTCTGGCGTCGGCGTGCGACGCCGCGTATTCCCCTGCTTCCCTTTCGTCTCTGGTTTCCAGGTCGCATCCAGGACCATATTTTCTTTGCCATCCTTTGTCTAAAAGCTACCATGGGAATGAAAGGCTTTATCTTGTTTTTCAAGAAACAATTCGATGTATGAGAAGGAATTAGAAGCCGCGCTCGATGCCGTGGCTCACGCCGGTAAAGTCGTGCTCGAACATTACGAGCGGTTTGAGGTGGTTCCCGATGCGCCGGCGAGCATCAGCACGGCGGCGGACCGCGAGGCTCAGGAGACGATCCTGAACAGACTACGACGGGTCTTTCCGGACGATGCCTACTGTGCCGAAGAATCAACGGCCGGACTTACCAATATCCCTCGTTCTGGACCGCGTCTTTGGATCATCGATCCTGTCGACGGCACGCGAGGCTTCGCCCGAAAAAATGGCGAGTTTTCCTTGATGGTCGGCTTTGTCCACGAGGGAAGGATCGCCGTCGGTGCTGTTTTCGAACCTGTTCCCGATCGTTTGACATATGCCTCGTTGGGTCGGGGATGCTGGTGCCAGGTTCAGTCTCAAGCACCGGTAAAGTGCCAGGTAAGCAATGTTAGCGATTTGAACATGGCTACCTTAACGCGTAGCCGATCCAAACGTTCAAGCGCTACTCAGCTGCGCATGGATGCGATGCAACCCGCGCGGGTCATCGAAACCTACTCCGCTGGTATCAAACTCGCTTTGGTTGCCCGTGGAGAAGCGGACATCTATCTCAATACCTACTCGGGCGTTTCATGATTGGGATATCTGTGCCGGCCACATTCTGGTTGAGGAAGCCGGTGGCAAAGTGGACCGGTATCGGCGGCGAGACGTTGACCTATGGCGAACCGGGAAACTGGCAACGGTACGGGTTGTTGGCGACCAATGGCCTCCTCCACGAAGCTGCCCTGGCGGCGTACAAAGGCGCGTGAGCTGCTTCACCCTACGGAAACGAACCCGCATGACGATAAAACTCGCTCGCCGTGCTGGGCTAAAAGCTCGTATTCGCTTTCGCTAAGAACCGGCTGCTGAAGAACCGTCAAATCCTCTTCAAGCTCCGCTCGGCTATTCGGTGCCATCAGAGCAACCGATACCGACGGCGATGCCAGTGCGAAACGATACCATGCCGGCGCATTGGGAACGACGAATCCCGGTGGATCGTCTGGAGTTGGCCTCAAGAGCGCCCCCCAGCGAAGGCAAGTATAGACGACTACGGGGGATGCCCAGGCGATCGGTGATGGGAAACACCTCCTTTTCGGCGCCGCGATGGGCAGCGTTATAACGGATCATCAGCAAATCCAACAACCCGCTCTGAACAGTCTCCGCCGCCAACCAGCGCTGGTGAGTCGTCAAACCAATGAAGCGGATTTTCCCGTGCTGTTTTGCTTTGTCGCAAAATTCGTAAGCGCCACTCGGACCGATGATCTGCTCCCATTCCGATCGTGATTCCACGTAGTAGAAAGTAATGGCGTCGATATAGTCGGTGCCTAATTCGGTGAGAATAGCATGCAACTCAGCTTCCGCAGCCAGTGCGGTCCGGGCGTCGAATTGGACACAGATGGTCACATCGCGCCGCCGAGGGCCGAGCCTGGCAATCGTTCGGCTCAGTGCGTCCGGATGGCCACACCAGTTCAAAAAGTCGATGCCAGAGTCCAGAACGCGTCGAATGTCCTCTTCGGCCAGCCGGCAGCCGCCGCGCGTGGCGAATCCAACCCGGTTGACTCGTAACCCGTTCTTCTTCATCCCAAGTCGGCTAATTGCCAGCTCTAAATCTGCGAATAGCCAGCAGGTAACAGATAGACGCTGGTGATCTTCGAAACCGTATCTTTGTATTTGGGAATGTTCTTCATTTTCTGCCATATTGGACTTTGGCGAAACGCCTGCCAATGTTCCTGATGGGATTTCATGTCCGGCGCCGAAAGCATGTAGGTGAGGTTGGGCACGTCGTTGGAAATCAACGTCTCGCCGTAAAAGACCGGTCCGAGTTTCACGTCGCGCATAAGTTGGATTTCGCCTTCATTGAACATTTCGACTTTGAGACGGGCGGACTCCTCATTGCGGCTCTCATAAATCCGGACTTCGAACATCCTGGGCTTTTTCGCTTTCGATTCCGGAGGCAATTCCATCACCGGCATACCGGCAAATGCCCGCATCAATCGGCTTTCGATCCGCGCATAGGGAGCCTCCGTCGCCGGTAACGACAAATACGGCCTGGCGGCTTTCTGGTATTCCCGGTCTTCGATCAGTTTGTCGCGCAGTTCGCCCAGCACATCCAAATCCCTGTATGGCACAAGCACGTAGACAGATGGCTGCTGTTTCGGCTTCATCTCATTAAAAACGCCGACTCGATCGATACCCAGTCGATTGAGTGCGGGGATCAATGCCGCTTGCAAATAGGTATCGAGAAGTTTCTTCTTTTCCGAGGCGACCAAGCGGTAGACACGCAATTCATAAAACTCCTGTCGCACTTTCTTCGGTTGGGCGCCGGCGGTTGCCGTCGCCGCCGCTGTCGCGACCGCACCGGCAAGGAACTTTCGGCGATCAATGTTGTTCATCGTATCAGTCTCCTGGTGGGGATTACATTGACAGGCTGCGATTGTATGCCTTGCTGAGGCCGCTCGCAAGGACTGGACGGATTGGCGCGTGGCGCTGCGCCAGTTTACGGGAACAAGCCGCGTCGTTCTTTTTCGCGGGCGGCCTTCTCGATTCCCAGCGTCAATGCCGCCATGCGCATCGACAACTGGCGCTCGCGCGCCTGTTTGCGAATCTTGTGAAAGGCACGCAGCATCAACTCTTCGAGTTGGCGGTTGATTTGTTCTTCAGTCCACATCCACTGCTGCAGGTCCTGAACCCATTCGAAGTAGGAAACGGTCACGCCGCCAGCGTTGCCGATGATGTCGGGAATGATGTAAATGTCGCTATTGTTGAGAATCTCGTCGGCCTCCGGAGTCGTCGGGCCGTTGGCCGCTTCCGCCAAAAGTCGGCATTTCAATCGGGAGGCGTTTTCCTCGGTGATCACCCTTTCGATCGCCGCGGGCACCAGTACCGTACACGAGCACTCGAGCAACTCGGCCTGAGAAATCACTTCGCCTTTGGGATAACGAACGAGTCGATCGCGGGTAACGTGTCGCAGTACATCGTCGACGTCGAAACCGTTCTTGTTGTAAATAGCGCCGGTGCGATCACCAATGGCGATGATTTTCAGACCTCGGTCGAACAGTTCCTTGGCGACAACGGAACCGACATTACCGAATCCCTGAATGGCGACGGTTGCGGTACCTGGTTCGATTTTGAGTTCCTTCAAGGCTTCCATAATGCAGTAGACCATGCCGCGACCAGTGGCCTGGCGTCGTCCGACACAGCCGCCAAGCTCGACAGGTTTGCCGGTAACGATTTCCGGACAGCAGTAGCCGACTTTCATGCTGTACGTATCCATGATCCAAGCCATGGTCTGCTCGTCGGTGCCCAGATCGGGTGCCATGACATCCTTGCGTGGACCGATGACGGCCAGTACTTCCTCGGTGAAACGTCGTGTCAGCCGTTCTTTTTCGCC
Source organism: Gemmatales bacterium (assembly GCA_026004675.1). Classification (GTDB taxonomy): domain Bacteria; phylum Planctomycetota; class Planctomycetia; order Gemmatales; family Gemmataceae; genus BPJP01. The sequence continues at coordinate 427,664 of BPJP01000004.1, read as the reverse complement.
GATCGTCATGTATTCCGGGTCGCAGGCGATGCCCCCTTTCGCACCACCAAACGGCAGGTTCATGATGCCGCACTTCCACGACATGAACATGGCCAGAGCCGCCACTTCTCCCAAATCGACACTCGGATGGTAACGAAGGCCCCCTTTCGATGGTCCGCTCGTCAAGCTGTGCTGCACCCGATAGCCGATGAAGTTCTCGGTTCTGCCATCGCTGTCCATTCGGATGGGAATGCTGACCAAGACCGCCCGCTTCGGCAGTTTCAGACGCTCGAGTACGCCGGGATCGATGTCGATGTGTTCGGCGGCCAGTTCGAGTTGTCGGCACGCCATCCGAAACATGGGAGATCGTTCATAAACGCCAACCTCTCTGGGTTTTGCCAGACATGTTTCTTCATGCTCGGCGATCGCCATTGCATCCTCCGCAATGATTGAAGTGAAGGGAAAGTCGTTTCGGTCATTGTATGCGTGCCGAGCAGCAACAGTTGGTTCGACAAACCACAGTAGGTGGTGTGCTATTTTTTGAGAAATCGCTTCAAGACGTTGGTGGTAATTCGGGACACGTGGTCATCGACAATCAAAGAGCTGACCCAGCATATCGAACCGACGGAAAAGACAGCCCCTTTGCTGGGGGTTTCGAAATAGACCATGTCGGCGCCGCCGTCGTCGGGATTCAACCCCTTGGCCAGTAATTCAACGTTTCTTGGCGACGATGGTGAAATCTTGTCCGTTTCGTGGCCAGACGCGCCGCCAGGACATCGTTCGTGCAAGCTGCGCTCGCCGAAAATCCGGCCTTTCTTCAAACCGGTTCCGGCAAAAACCCAATGGTCAGGTTGGATAACGCGGTAAGGAGCGGCTGTCATCGCGCCGCTTTCGGTAAAGACGACGCCGAGCAAATTGGCTTCGGATTCATGTCTGAGATGAAATCGGCTTTCGGCTTTCTTTTGCCGCAATTCACGCATGTCGCCGTTACGCACGGTCATGGTATGGGAATCGAGGAATTCGACTTCGCAGTTGAGACCATTACCTCCGAGATAAACAAGCTTGCCGCCGCGTTCCATCACCCAACTTTTAACGCTGTCGTACATACGTTTCGACCAGTATTCGGGATGCGGCCCCAGTACCAGTGCCTGGTAGCTGTCGAGATCGAGCGTGCCGTCATGCAACTGCGTCTCGGCGTAAACGTCGTGAGCGAATCCCTGATGGGCAAGCCAGCCAAGCAATCGCCATTCCGCCGGTGCGAGATGGCAGGCGTTGCGGCCGCTAATGGGATCACTGATTCTTTCGGTCTCCGCAATGCAATTCATCGGCTCAGGGCGGTCAAACGATAGCGGCGCGTAATCGTCGCAATCGTAGACGATATGATCGGGATCGGTGTAACGTTTACACTCGAGACGGGCATTGACGACGGGCTTGGAGGGCAAAGCGTCGGGATGAATATAGTTGCTTCGGCCACCAAAATTGTTGTAGGCGTTCCAATTGATGTTGGAGACGAGAACGGCAAGTTTGTGCTTGGGACGAGCCGGCGCCACAATCCAGGGAAAGGAAAAGAAGCGTCCCGATGCCGTCTTGGCATGAAAGTAATAAAGCCCGCTTTTATTCGGCGCCCGAACCCGCTGCTGATGCACCTTGCTATAGTAACCATGCTTGTTCCATTGCACTCCCGTTTGTGTGTAATCGCCATCGGGAGTGATCTGCAGGACGGCTCGGGGACCATGTTCGTCGAACCAGCCGAGCGGTTCGACGAGCTGTTTCTTCCAGCTGTAATGCCACAATTCGAGTTTATATGCTTCCGGAGAATGGACGCGGAACTCAGAGAATTCTCCCGCCTTGACCCATTTCGGCCAGGCGTAGCCGAGCAGACAGTCGGAAAGCAAGCGAAACTGAGAAGGGCGGTCCGGTGTGATAACGGTTCGCACAGATTTGGCGCCGAAGCCGCTCTTGTGCAATGTCACTCGATATTCACCGGGAGGAACCTCTGCATAAATCGCGCCGCTGGCCCGAGATCGCGTTTCCCACGAAGCTTTCCCGTCTTCCAACTCGATGAGCACATCAGGCAGGGCCACGAAATACTCGTCGCTCACGTAGCCAATCAGCATGGCGCACCTCATACCAGAGACAGCCTGTTGTCACAGACCGTTATACGTACGAAAGACGAACCGGCGAACGGCCGATGTCGACGCGCCAGTCGCTACCCGGTTATTTTAAGTTTCCTTCTTCGGCTTGCGGTGTTAGGCTGTCAGCAAAAGCGGATCATGACTCTACGGCGCGTGAAGATAGCATGCTGGCAAAACTAAATACTTTCGCTATCCAGGGCATCGACGCAGTTCCGGTCGAAGTGGAAGTGGACGTATCCGGCGGATTGCCGAAAACGGTGCTGGTTGGTTTGCCGGAAGCGGCGGTGCGCGAAAGCATCCATCGCATCGAGCGTGCGTTGGCCAATTTGGGCTACCAGCGTCCCAACGGCCGAACCGTCATCAATTTAGCCCCCGCTGATCTGCCCAAGGACGCCGGTTCTTTTGACTTGCCCATTGCCTTGGGACTTTTGGTTGCCACGGGCCAATTGCTGCCGGAGCAAATCCGCGATTGGGTGATGGTTGGCGAACTAGCGCTGGACGGCAGCGTACGCAAAATCAAAGGCGCCCTGTCGATCGCTATGGCCTCGGCGGAGCGGAATTTGCCGAACATGCTCGTCCCATCGGCAAACGCACGCGAAGCGGGGGTGGTAGAGAAGGTGAATGTTTTCGGGGTCGCCTCGCTGGCGGAGGCAGTGGGTATCCTCTCTGGCGAATTGCCAGCCGAACCGGTTGCGGCACGAATTGAAGACTTGTTTGCCCAACTGAATACATATGATGTCGACTTCGCCGACGTTCGTGGTCAGGAATTCGCCAAACGGGCCTTGGTGGTAGCTGCTGCCGGCGGACATAACATTCTGATGATCGGGTCTCCCGGGACAGGCAAAACCATGTTGGCCAGGCGTTTGCCGACCATTCTGCCGCCTTTGGTTCCATCGGAAAGTTTAGAAACCACGCGGATCTACAGCGCGTTGGGCAGGTTGAAACCAGACGAGCCGCTTTTGGCTGTGCGTCCTTTTCGAGCGCCTCATCATACGATCAGCGATGCCGGCATGGTTGGAGGCGGTCGCATTCCCGCGCCGGGAGAAATCAGCCTGGCCCATCATGGGGTCTTGTTTTTGGATGAATTGCCCGAATTCAATCGCCGCAGTTTGGAAGTATTGCGGCAACCGCTCGAAGAAGGTGTCGTCACGATATCCCGCGCCATGTCCTCTACCACATTTCCCGCCGATTTCATTCTCGTTGCAGCGATGAACCCATGTCCGTGCGGCTACCTGGGAGACAGCCGCAGACAGTGCAAATGCAACCCTGTCTTGGTCGAGCGCTATATCGGTCGGATTAGTGGTCCTCTCCTCGATCGCATTGACATGCATATCGAAGTACCGGCTGTGCCGTTTCAGGAGCTGTCAATCGGCAAGGAAGGAACGAGTAGCGCCATGATGCGTGAACAAGTTCTCCGCGCACGCGAACATCAAAAGCGACGTTTTGGCAAAGCCAGCCATCGGCTCAACAGCCGAATGACCAGCCGGCAGATTCGTAAATTTTGCGCTTTGGACGATCAGTGCCGAAACCTTCTCAAGATGGCGATGGATGAACTAGGGTTGTCGGCGCGGGCTCACGACCGCATTCTCCGCATGGCTCGAACGATCGCCGACCTGGAAGATTCTCAGTCCATTCGGCCTCACCACATCAGCGAAGCCATTGCTTATCGCACCCTCGATCGGAAACTTTGGGCACGCTGAGGCCGCGCCGTTGCTCGTTCATTCCGGTTGGCTCGCTTCTTTCGGAGCCCCTTGTTCCACTGTGGCTGGCACAAAGGCGAAACGATAGCGTTCGCCCAGCAGGCGGCGGGTCAAATGAACGATTTCCTGGGTATGGCCACGGAAATGTGCCACCGAGTCGATAACCGCTTCGAGGCCATTGACATCGAAACCTTGGATGCGTCTCGGTTGCAAAAGTGATTCTGCCGTCGCTTTTCGCAGCGCATTCCTGGCTTCGGCCACGGTTCGGTCGAGCTGGAAGAGAAGATCGGCTCGTGGCAGCGGGCCTCGTTCGGCAAATTCACGAGGACGATCGCGGGTGTCAGCCGCTCCACCTATGCCGGATACGATCCATTGCCGCAAATTGCCGCATAGATGGAGCAACAAATTGCCAATGCTGTTCATCGATTCCGCGGGACGCGCCCACAGCTGCTCGTCCGTCAATTGCTCCACGCAATGCTGGATCGTACCCCTGGCGTTATCCAGTTCGCGACAAACAGCAGCGACAAATGCGTCGGCAAACCGATCCACTCTCGGCTGCATAAGGCAAACGACTTCCTGTTTCACTCGGAATGAACAACGTGTGCCAAAAACGAACGGGAACGATCAAGTCTGGCCGTAGATGTACTCGTGCAGCAAGTGAATCGTCGTCTCTTTGGTGTGGGCCACTTGGGCATTCAAGTCGCCGATCGAAACCACGCCAACGATTTTCTCGTGTTCATCCACGACAGGCAGATGGCGGATGCGCCGATCCTTCATGGCGACCTGGGCTTCTTCCAAAGAAGTTTGCGGCGTGGCGCAGCACACTTCACGCGTCATGACTTCGCCGACACGCGTCGCCGCCGGATCACGCTGGGCTGCCACGACTTGCAGCAGGATATCCCGCTCGGAAATGATGCCGCACACACGATCGTTCTCCATTACCACCAGGGCACCGATGTTGTTCTCTTTCATCTGGATGGCGGCATCGAGCACCGTCCCATGCGGACTGATGGTCTCGACATGGTTACCTTTGACTTTCAGGATGTCGTTCAGAGTCGCCATGGCATCCTCCTCACAAAGAGCCCAGCACACTTGCAATGGGCGGGAATTTAGCCTAGCCGCCCACTTGGCCTTCATGCAAGGGGAATTCCCGGATTCCTCACCGAATACACTCGACAATATTGGAAAAACCGCACCAACCGGACGAGGGACGCTGGCGTTACTGGTTCCGCGAATCGTCTAAAGCGATGGTACCCGTCAGCGTTTTCAGAACAGCGGTGGTTGCTGACGAACCAGTTGGTTCGCGTAGGCAAGCGAATCGAGCGTGCCTGCGTCGGTCCAATAGTTGTTTAATAGGGAGTAGCCGAGACGTTCCTGCTTCAGAAAACGCTGGTTGACGTCGGTGATTTCCAACTCGCCCCGGCCGCTGGGGCGAAGTTCCGGAATGATGTCGTACACGTCAGGAGGATAGATGTAGATGCCAAGGACGGCATAGTCGCTTTTTGGTTTTGCTGGTTTCTCTTCGATTGATACAATTCGGTCGTTTTGCAATTCGGCCACGCCGAATCGCTGTGGATCCGAAACCTTCATCAACGTTAGCCATGCCCATTCTGGATGCGAGGAGGCTTCCTCAACAATTGGTCCCAACGGATCGTAAAAAATGTTATCACCAAGGAGTACGACAGAAATGGCGTCCCGGCAAAAATGGGCTGCCAGGCCAAGTGCCTGGGCGATCCCGCCAGCTTCGTCCTGAACGCGATACGTCAGGCTGCAGCCATACTCACGCCCGGAACCAAGCAGTTCCACGAAATCCCCCATGTGTTCCGTGCCGGATACCAACAGGATTTCGCTGATTCCCGCGCCGACCAGTTTCTTCAGCGGATAAAAAACCATCGGCATCGAGCCGACGGGCAACAAGTGTTTATTCGTGACCTTTGTCAAGTCTCCAAGCCTGGTGCCTTTGCCCCCTGCCAGAATCACTCCGCGTCGTTTCATGTCGCACCGTTTCGGAAATCCGTTTTCGCCAGATCGATTCGTGTCATCTTATTCGATGAACATGGGTCCTTCAGCAATGTTTTCTCAGGCAAAATGGAAAAAGCCTGGCAATTCGCTCGACTTCGATGTTGTCCTCCATGACCGGGAAGATTGTGTACGCTACGCTGCTCTCAGCTTCAGCTTCGCTGGAACGCTCTACCGCACGTTATGACCAACCGAACCTTCGCTGGTCCAAAGGGGGAAAGCGTTCTACGTCACAGCGGGCAAAACGCTGTTCAATATCGCGGTGAATGTCCGCTTTATCCACACGTGACATGAAACGGAGGATTCGATTTTACGTCTTCAGCCATTTTGCCGCATCGCGAGCGAAATAGGTGAGGATCATATCAGCGCCAGCGCGCTTGATGCTTGTGAGGATTTCCAAGACTACGCGACGTTCATCGAGCCAGCCTTTCTGGGCAGCGGCTTTGACCATCGCAAATTCCCCGCTGACGTTGTAGGCGGCAATCGGCAAGCCGAACTTCTCCTTGACTCGCCGAATGATGTCCAAATATGCCAGCGCCGGCTTGACCATGACAATGTCGGCGCCTTCGGCGATATCCAGCGCAGTTTCGCGCAGGGCTTCATCGCCGTTGGCTGGGTCCATCTGATACGTCGATCGGTCGCCGAACTGCGGTGGCGATTCCGCCGCGTCGCGGAACGGACCGTAAAATGCCGATGCATATTTGGCCGAGTAACTCATGATCGGCAACCACGTGAAACCTGCTTCATCCAGCCCGCGCCGGATCGCCGTCACCATGCCATCCATCATGCCACTAGGTGCAACCATATCGGCACCGGCACGAGCATGGCTGATACATTGTTCAACCAGCATATCCAACGTCGCATCATTGTCGACATCGAGCCGGCCGCCTTCTTCCTTGAGCAAGCCACAATGGCCATGATCGGTGTATTCGCAGAAGCACTCGTCAGTGATCAGCAACACATCGGGAAATCTCGGCCGCAACGTTCGCAACGCCTGCTGCACGACCCCTTCGTCTGCTAATGCACTCGAGCCAGTAGCATCTTTCGATTCCGGAATGCCGAAGAGAATAAACGCTTTGATGCCCAGGTCACGGGCGGCACCGACTTCGTCCACGAGTCGGTCCACGCTGAGCTGGTAATTTCCCGGCATCGATGAGATCTCTTTCTTGATGTCTTTTCCGTGCCGAACGAAAAGAGGCAGAATGAAATCGTCCGCCGACAAGGACGTCTCACGCACGAGATCGCGCAAAACCGGATGGCGACGCAGGCGTCGAAGTCGGCACGAAGGGAAGGTCGGGTTCATCGATCTAACCAACTCTTGCGAATCAGCAGGCTGCACGTCCCTCACTGCAAACCGTCGTTCGGTTCGCTTCTGGATCGACTGTGATGAATCGATTCGTCGTCGAGAATGCGTTCTCCGGACGGCATCCTAGCACATTCGTGTCGGCGGCGAAAGAAGACAAAAGAACCTGGCCTGACAAAGAAAGAGGGCTGCCTTCCGAACAGCCTGACGCGACGTGTTGAAAGGCAGCCCCGCTGGCCAACAAACTTTTCACGGGCGGAAGCGGTTGAGATGCTCGCGCGTCCGGCCCTGGATACGTTCAAGGGTGTTGCTGATGGCGGCTCGTCCCGGCTTGTTTTGGGCTTCGAGCAAGCCGCCGCGTTTGAAAGCGTTGTCAGCCAGTTCCTGTTTTCCCTGGGCCAAACGAGCCAGTCCCAGGTAGTACATGAAGCGGGCATCCTGATCGTAGTACGAGACGGCGGTGAGGAATTCCTTCTCGGCGTCGCGGTATCGTCTGGCCCAGTAGTGGCGGAGGCCATGGGCATAGTGCCTCTCGGCAAGCATGGGATTGGGTGGCCGAAGCCCATCGGGAATCTTGAACGCAGGATGATTCTCGATCAGCATTCGGAGTTGCTCGGCCCGTTCGGGTTTCTTGGCGAGTCGCGCCAGCCCTTCGACGTATTCGAGAACAGCGGCGTTCCACATCTTCTTCTGACCGAGGGCCAAAGCCTTGATCAGATGCCCTTCCAGGTTGCCAGCGCGAATGGCCTCTTCGGCCAGCTTGATCGCTTCTTCGATTCTTGGGTCGGGTGCCTCTTCGTCTTCGTCGTCTTGCGCTGCGATGAATGCCGCCGTCAGGAGCGAGACAGGATGCAGGTGAATGACGGGCCGTGCGCCCACCGGTTTCGGCGGGGGAACCTGGCCGTTTTTCCGCGGCACCGCCCCACCCTGCTGCTTTTTCAACAAGACTCGAGCCAATGCGAGCCGATAGCGGCCACCGAGGTCGTCATTCTGCTTGTGAGCAGCAATAGCCTGCCGGTAGTTCTTTTCGGCACTCGCGTAATCGCGAGTTTCCTCGGCGATGCGGCCGAGTGAATAATGGCCGGAGGCAACGGCACCGGCAGCGATTGCGGCCTGTGCATCCTTGGTAGCAGCCACGACTTGTTCGTCTTTGGCATCAATGACCCCGTCCTTCGTCGATAGCAGCAGATCCAGCTTGACGAGGCTGCGTAGCGCCAGCAGCTCGCCGTCTTTCTTGCTTTCAGCTGGAAAAGCTTTAAGTCCACGGTTGACCAGGGAGAGAGCGGCTTTGAACTCGCCTAGTTGCCGAAGCGCTTCTGTTCGTGGCAGATAGTAAGCGTTAGGGTCCGTCAATTCGTTCAAACCAAGCTCGACGTAAAGACGCCAGGCCGCTTTTTCGTTGCCGCCTTTCAAGGCGAGAGCCAACGATTTGCGAGCATCATCGAACTTCTCCAGATTGCGCTGGGCCAGTCCTTGCACGCCGTAGGCCTTATGGTGCGTTTCCGGATCCGCGCCAGCATCCTTGAGTACATTGGCAGCATCGAGAGCGGCACGATCGGCAATCGGTTGGTTTTCCCGCTGTTGTTCCAGGAAGGGAATCCAGATGTCGAGCATCTGGTGAGGCGTTCGGCTTTGCAAGAGAATGGTGCGCAATCGGGCGACACGGGCTTCGCTGCTGGCGAGATTCGCAGCGAGATCGAAATCCTTCGACAACCGGTGGGTCGCACTGTTGCCGACATGCGTCAAATCTCCCGCAACCCGCCCCAAGGCACGAACGATGGGGGCATACGCTTCGTCGATCACTTTATCGACAGCCGCCAGGATGACCTTGCCCTCTTTCTCTGTCGACGTTTTTGCCGGCACGTAGGGAGGTTCTCCCTTCGCCAGTCGATCGACCACCCCTTGAAGCGTCCCATTAACGTTGTTGAAACGCGACGTCATGATCATCAATTCCGAGGTCAGTTTCTTGTTTTCTTTGGTGAGGCTATCGGCTTTATTCTTCAACTCTTTGGCTTGTTTTTCGTAATCCTGAACGAGTTTATCAAAGCCCGTTTTGACGTCGCGATCGTCGTCCTTCATCTTCTTGGCGTCGACAAGGGCTTTGCGGATCGCATCCCATTGGTCGTAGGCGTTCAGCAATTTTTCAACGCCCTGATTCCACTCCTTGCCGTCGGCGATGATGTTGCGTTTTTTCAACTGTTCAATCAAGGCGGCTACTTTCTTGCCCGATTCCTGTTGCTTGGCTGCAATCAAGGCTTCCTTGAGTGTCGTAAGGGGATCTTTATCCTTGGAGAATTCATAAATTTCTTTTCGCAGTTTCAGATAGGTGATGAGTTCGTCGGCAGCGCGAATAAAGATTTGTTCTGTCGGATCGCTTTTGGGGTTTTGCGCCTTGGGCAAGCGGAGATAGCGTTGTTTTTTGTGGATTTCGCGGGCGTTTTCCATCGCCTTGATGGCTTCGTCGAATTTATTCTCCTTCAATAGTTGGGCAGCCCGCCAGAATTCGTAACCCGCCTCGTCCGGAAGCTTCGGCTTTTCACCTCCTTCTTGAAACATCACAAAGAAGAGATCGATGCCGCCGTCGATAGCGTCGCGTCCATTGCCGGGAGCCCGTGACTGGGCGTTGGCCTCGGGAGCGGAATCGATGCGCATGATCTGCGTTTCGAACATGGCAGCACTTTGAGGGAAGGCTTGCTTCCCCTGAAGATAGATGGCCTTGGCGGCGTCGCGGGTGCCGACGGTTTCTTCGATCTGTCCCAGCCAGAGTTTGGCTTCGGGCACCTTGGCTTCCGCACGTTGCAGATCGGCTTTGGCCCGGCCCACTTCGGAATCGTCAGCGCTGAATGGTTGGTTGTTCTTGGTTTTCTGATCGAGATAACGAAGCCAGACGGCCCGTCCGCGATACGCATAGACTTCAGGGGTTTTTTCTTCGATCTTGTCGAAGACGCCGATGGCTTGCGTGAACTCGCGGTTTTCGAAGAATCGAATGCCCTGTTCGAGCGAAATCTCGGTGCCTGGTTTTAATTCGATCACTTCGATGCCGAACCATCCTTTGATCTGCTTCATGGGGAGGATATCGTAGGCAGCGAGCGTGATGACGGCCGCGCTCCCCACGAGCATGCCGAACACGCCAGAGGCGAGGATGCGCTTGGTCGCCTTCTTCGGCACCGGCATGGGAATCGGTTCTTCCTCGGCGACCGCTTCGGAGATTTCTTCCGTGACGATAGCTTCTTCGCGCTCAATCGGAGCTGTCTCGGCGAGGGCTTCCATTTCTCCTGGACCGGCCAGCGTCGTATGCGGCGCGGCGCCCGCCGCGAGTTTGGTCGCTTTCGGACCGCCGGCTTGTTCCCGGGCCAGGGCGTCCATTTCATCGGGCGGGACCAGCTTCGTGGTTGGCGCGGCACCGGCGCCTAATTGCGTCGGATGAGCGGCTCCTGCGGCCAGTTTCGTGCCTTTGGGACCTTGGTCGCGCAGCAGCGCTTCCATATCATCCGGCGGGACCAGCGTTGTCGGGACGCCCCCTTTGGCAAGTTTTGTCGGTGCCGCGGCTCCGGTCGCCAATTGCGTCACCGGCGGCGCAGCACCGGCCAGCTGCGTTGCTTTTGGATCCATCGGTTTGGCGCGGGCCTCGGCGTCCATCTGGTCCGGCGGCACCAGCGTCGTTGGTTTGCCGGCCACATCCTTGGATAGCATCGTCTGTTGAGCCTGACTCGGTGCCAGTTGCGTCATCTTTGACGGATCGCCTTCGGCCAGCATCGTCGGCGGCGCTGCACCGGCTGCCACCCCGGTTTTTTTCGGATCGTCGGGTTTCTCCTCGCCGGGAATGTCCAACGGGCCTTCCTGCGCCAACATCGTGGCCGGCGTCTGTTGCTTGGCCATTTGCGTCGCAGGCGCTGACTGCTTGGCGACATGCGTGGCTTTTTCCGGGGACGGTTCTGGAGGCGCAGACAAAGGACCTGATTCCGCCGCTTTGGCGAGCAAGGATTCGCTCGACGGCCCGGCACCAGACGCCGGTGCTCCCGCTTCCCGTCCGAGCAGCGGAGAAGATGGCGTACCTGGAGGTGCGGGCGGCGGTTCCGGCCGATACAACGCTCCCAAATCGACCGCTGACTCCCCTTCCCCAGGCGCTTCGAGGACTCCCAGATCGACATGCTCCTGCGGATCGCGCTTGATCTTCACCGTCGCCAGCGGATCACTCGAATCGGCTGCCGGCGGTATTTGCGCTGCCGCACAATGGGGACATGCGGTCAATTCGTCATCGTAAGTTTTGTGGCACTTCTCGCATTGCTTGGCCATGATCACACTCCGAAGTCTGCGTCCAGAGAGGCTGTTTCTCTCCTTCTCGAAAAGCGCAAAGGATAAGGGTACATCACAAATTCAGTTGATCCCCTTATCCTGGTCCTTTCCCCGTTTTGCCGGAGAGAAAAGGGTTTACATTCTAGAAATGCTCATCCCGGCTGTGCATTGGGCACAACACCGGTTTATTTTCTCGAAACTACCTGGTTTCCGCAATTGTTTTTCTTTTGGAATAACGGATTCGCCGCGCCGCGGCTGCTACAAATGAGTTATTCGATTCGTTCGTTATAGAGCGAAAGTCTCATACCGAACTGCGATGCCGTCATGCCGTTTCATGCCAGCCCCTCAAAAAGAGCCGTGCCAATCCGTATCAGGGTAGCTCCCTCTTCGATGGCGACTTCGAAATCGTTGGTCATTCCCATGGAAAGGTGGACAAGATCATGAGGGAGGCACAGCTGTGAGCGCAGACGGTCCCGGAGTTGGCGTAATTCGACGAATGTCGGTCGACACGCTTCTGCCTCTTGCCAGGCGGCCATGGTCATCAGCCCTCGCACGCGGACGAATTGGAGGGAATTGAGTCGGCCAGCCAATTCACTGATCGCTTCAGGGGCGAAGCCGTGCTTGTTTGGCTCCCGACTGCAATTCACCTCGAGCAAAACGTCAATCCCAGCGGGGCGACGAAGCGGGCACGCCGATTCCAGAGCTTCCAGCAAACGAATGCTATCGACCGAATGGATCAGCTCCACAAGTGGCAAAGTCCGCTCGATCTTGTTCCGCTGCAGGTGGCCGATCAGATGCCAATGCACGGATCGGGGAAGCGATTCGGCTTTTCGCCACAATTCTTGCGGCCGGCTTTCACCCAAATGATCGACCCCCAAGTCCAACAAAAGCGACGCGATCGGGATAGTCGTTGATTTGGTGACGGCAACCAACTGCACCTCCGAAGGATCCCGCCCCCGGCGCCGACATGCCGCCTCCATTCGCGCTCGAATCGCTGTCAAGCGCGTCTGCAATTCGGCTTTAGCGGCGGAGGTTGGCATGTTGCGATCGCCTGCCGGCGACTGGACCTTACTGCCAAAACATCGTATCGGTTAGAATACCGGACCCCCTTGTCGCGGGCAAACATGGGTGCAAGGGGAATCGATTCTAGCTTTTCAGCGGAGGGACTCGGCGAATGGCTGAGATTCAGGCATTTCGGGCCTATCGTTATGATCTCGGGCGGGTCGGCACACTGGCGGATGTCGTCGCGCCGCCATACGACGTGATCGACGCCGATCTTCAAGAACGCCTCTACAACCGCAGTCCGTACAATGTCATTCGCCTGATCTTAAACCGCGAAGAAAAAGGCGACGCAGACGCCGACGCGAAATACCAGCGAGCCGGCCGCTGCCTCAAGGATTGGTTACGAGAAGGCATCCTGGTACAGGACTCTGCACGTAGCGTTTACGTCTATCATCAGGTCTTCAAGGTTGAGGACAAGGAGTTTACTCGCCGGGGCGTACTCGCAAGGGTCCGCCTCGAGCCGTTCGGCCAGGGAAAAATCTTTCCTCATGAGGAGACTATGCCCGGCCCGAAGGCAGACCGGCTCAAACTGATGCACGCGACCGGCATGAATCTCAGCCCAGTCTTCGGTTTGTATCCCGATCCGCAAGGCGAAGTTCAAGCAAGCCTCGATCGTGCGATCAGCCGGTCTCTGCCACTCGAAGCGACCGATCATCTCGGTGTCGTCAATCGGCTGTGGCCGCTGTCCGACACACAGACCATCAGTGCCATTACAGGCATGCTCGGTCCGAAACCGGTGTTCATTGCCGACGGTCACCACCGCTACGAAACCGCTCTTAAATACCTCGAAGAACGACGCGCAATGGGAACCGTCCGCGACGATGATCCGGCTCACTACGTGCTCATGATGCTTGTGGGGATGAGTGATCCTGGTCTGGTCATCCTGCCAACACATCGTCTGGTCAGCGGCGTGCCGCAGCTGCGCCGCGACGATCTCGCTCGAATGCTTGGGGATCATTTCGACCTGGAGACTGTCGGTCAGGGGGAAAAAGGAGCACGCGCTACCTGGGAATGGATTGAAGCCGACGGCAGCCAGAACGTGCTTGGTTTTATTACAGTCGATGATGGCGTCTGGCAGTTAGCGCGACTGCGTTCTCCCGATGTGATGGCCGAAATCTGTCCCCAACACAGTAGCGCCTGGCGCAGCCTGGGCGTGAGCATTCTCCATGAACTTGTTCTGTCACGTTTGTTGCCCGCGGCTTGCACCGGCGCTTCGCCATCGTGCCGCTACGTTCATTTGTTGCAAGAAGTGATCGATGCGGTCGCGAAGCGAGAATGCCAGTTGGGCGTTCTCGTGCCGCCGGCAAAAATGACGGACGTGGAAAAAATCGCCAGCGGAAATGAAAAAATGCCGCCAAAGTCGACGTACTTTTACCCCAAGCTGCTGAGCGGACTGGTATTCAATCCTTTGTAAGGATTTTGGATGAAGGCAGCGTGACAGGCAAGCCGTTATTGTTGGAATGGATATCGTAGCCGATAGGATGCACGATTTCCAGCGGTGGTCCCGCCGTTATCAGGTCGACAAAGACGTTAACGAAATGAGGCTCGAATTGTTTTCCGGAACCTTCGCGCAAAACGTCGAGCGCCTGCATGACGGCAAGAGCGGGACGATACGCACGAGCGGTGGTTAAAGCGTCAAAACAATCGGGAACCGTCAACAATCTGGCGAGCAGAGGAATGTCGTCGCCCGCCAAGCCATCGGGATAACCTCGGCCGTCGATTCGTTCGTGGTGGCCACGAATCCCCGCCAGCACGCGAGGATTCCGCACTACAGGTGCCAGAATACGCTCGCCAATCACAGGATGGGCACGAACGACGTCGAATTCCTCTTCGGTCAGCAGGTCGGGTTTGTTGAGAATGGCTTCGGGGACTCCGATCTTGCCGATATCGTGCAATTTGGCTGCCAGGCTCAGTTCTCGGCGGGTTTTCTTGTCCAGATGGAGCGCTTCTGCCAGGCGAATCGCATAACGTCGCACGCGCATCGAATGGCCGCACGTATAGGGATCACGTGCTTCGAGCGTGCGAACGAGACTGTCGATGGAGGACATGAAATTCCGCCGGATCTGCCTGGTTTGTCGGCGAACCGTCCTCTCGAGATTTTGCCGATAAAACTCGTGTTCGCGTTGAAGCCGGTACGTCTGTAGCGTGCTTTCCAGGGCGTGCCGAAATTCGTCTAGTTTGATGGGTTTGAGGAAATAACGATTGGCACCGGCGTTGAGACATTTGATGGCCGCGTCGCTGTCGTGCCCGGCGGTGACAACGATCACGGCAATCTCCGGCCAGCGCCGATGTACTTCGGTTACCAGCCAGATACCGTCTTTATCCGGCATGTTCAAATCGGTGACGACGATGGGCGTCAGCCTGGTTTCCAGAAGCTTGATCGCTTCCTCAGCGGACCGCGCCGCCTGGCATTCGTAACGCCATGAACGTGCCGCACGCACCAGCATATCCAAAACGAGCGGCTCGTCGTCGACAACCGTCAACGTAACCGACGAAGCATCACCGTTGAATTCCATGGCGTTTTCACCGGATCCTCATTCGATGTTCATTCTTCGAGCGAGAGCCAGTATACCCGTCCGTTTTTGCAGCGGTCAAGCATATAATCCGATGTTCTCGTATCAGGTTGGTAAACTGGAAGGACCAAGCCGCTCGGGCGCGACGTTCCTAAACTGCCAGTAACCTGGCCTTCTTCGACCACAAGGGCTGACGAGTTGCAAAATGGCGACGATTTTTCCGGTCGTTTCGAAAGATCGAGAGGCCGACCAACGCGAACAGCACGGCTTTCGCCGTACGGTTTGCGGCTGTGAGTTTTGTCGAGCGCCGTGCCGGCATGTTCCCGGCAGTCTCGATGTAGCCGATCTGGAACGGTTATGTCCACCGGGCCAGGATGTCTTTCTCTGGGCGGAAGAGCACCTGCGAGCATTGGAGGACAAGCCTTATCCCACCCTGGTTCCGGCGCGTCAGGCCGACGGGAGTTGCCATTGGCTGTTCAATGGCCTGTGCGCCGTGCATGAACATTCGCCGTTTGGCTGTGCCTTTTTCGATTCGCACATGTCTCCTGAGGAAGCTCGCCGCCGGGCCGATGCCACCATTGCCGCACGCCGTCGTGATGCTGAAATCGGCGGGCTTTACTATCGAGTGTGGATGCATCTGCGCCGCAAGAGGCTGATCGCCAAATCAGGTGACCGCGAAGGCTGGGTTCAGGAAGTCGTTCGGATTCGCCGGCGCATCAACCGCAACCGGCGTCGGTCCAAATCGTGAACCATTCAGTGATCCTGCTATACTCTCAACTGTGAAAAGGGTATCGGCTCTTCCGGGCATTTACGTCGCAGATGCCGACTCCCTGATCTTTGACTCCCTTCACCAGGTTTGAAAGGAGCATGCCATGATGTTGTTCGCCGTCGATGCCGCGGCGCAGACTTCCAGCGCTGAAGGCATTGTTTGGGATTTGAGCGATTTGTATCGAGGTCCCGATGACCCGCAAATCGGCACCGACCTGGAGATCGCTTTGGCCAGGGCGGAGAAATTCGAAAAAGACTATCGCGGCCAGATCAATGTTGCCGGCGGTCCGAAACCGGAGTTGCTCAAGCGAGCACTGGATGAACTAGAATCTTTATCCGAATTGATGGACAAGCCGGCAGTCTATGCCCATTTGCTGCACGCTGCCAAAACTGATGAACCAAAACACGGTGCCCTTTTAGCCCGTACTCAGGAACGGCGAACCGCGATCAACAAACACTTGATCTTCTTCGAGCTTGAATGGGTCCGCGTCGATGAGGATGCCGCCCAGAAACTGCTTGCCAATCCCCAGTTGAGCAAATACCAGCACTTTTTGCAGCAGAAACGGCTCTGGCGGCCGCATTATCTGACCGAGCCGGAAGAAAAAATCCTCGACGAGAAAGCGATCACAGGCCGAGTCGCGTTCGTCCGCCTCTTTGATGAAACGACCTCCTCGCTACGCTGCCGATTCGAGCACAACGGCCGGTGCGAAGAGCTGACGCTGCCACAAATTCTCTCGCGGTTGTACGATGCCGACCGGGAAGTTCGTCGGCAGGCCGCCGCCGGACTCACCCGAGCGCTCAAAGAACATTCACGACTGCTCACGTTCATCTTCAACACGCTGGTACTCGACCACAAATCCACCTGCGACTTGCGGCATTTCAGCGACCCGATGATGCCTCGGCACTTGTCCAATGAAATCACACCTCAAATCGTCGAGGCCTTGATGGCAGCCGTCGAAACATACCATCCCACGGTCCAACGCTACTATCGCTTGAAAGCCAAATTGCTCGGCGTCGAAAAACTCTACGATTTCGACCGCTACGCGCCGTTGTTCGACGATCTGCCAGCCTGTCCCTGGCAGGAGGCGAAAAAGATCGTTCAGGAAAGCTACGACGCATTCAGCCAGGATGCCGGCAAGATCATTCGCGAGTTTTTCGACAAGAAATGGATCGATGCCGAGTTGCGCCCGGGCAAGCGAGGCGGTGCTTTTTCCGCAAGCGCCGTGCCCAGCGTTCACCCCTACATCTTGATGAACTATACCGACAAACTTCGCGACGTCATGACGTTAGCCCACGAACTGGGCCACGGCTTGCATCAGTATCTTTCTCGACAAGTCGGCTACTTGCAGTGCGACACGCCATTGACCACGGCTGAAACTGCCAGCGTGTTCGGCGAGATGTTGACGTTTCGCAAGCTGCTCGAACTCTATCCGCAGCCTCGCACCCGTCTGGCCCTGTTGTGCAGCAAAATCGAAGACGCGTTCGCCACGGTCGCCCGCCAGGTGGCCCTCACCCGTTTCGAGCAAAAACTGCACCGGGCACGCCGCGAACAGGGGGAATTGACGGCCGAACAAATCAATGACCTCTGGCTCGAGGCCAACCGTCCCATGCACGGTGACGCCGTCGACTTGACCGAAGGCTACCGCTGGTGGTGGCTTTACATCGGCCATTTCGTTCACGTCCCCTTCTATTGCTACGCTTATGCCTTCGGCGAACTGCTGGTCCTGGCTTTGGTGCGCAAATACGAACAGGAAGGGGATGCGTTCGTGCCGAAGTATTTGGAATTGCTTGCAGCCGGCGGGTCGCGGACTCCCGACGAGCTGCTGGCAAAAATCGGCATCGACATCTCCGAGCCCGCTTTTTGGGAATTGGGTCTGGGGCTTTTGGACGATATGGTCAAGGAAGCCGAAGACCTGGCCGACAAGCTGTGAGCACTCGGGGCGCCCATGAGCGGGCACCGGGGGAGATCACGGGCCACGATTTTGAGGATGCTCACGACAACTCGGATAAAGGGCTGATGAACGAGTCACGCAACACGAACGACGACAAGCACGAACTTGATCTCTTGCATTTGTATCGCTTGCGCGATGCGGAGGACCAACTCTAAGAGAGGGAACCGGAAATGTTGGAAGCGGCGAAGTTTTTCGTTTGGACAATGTGCGCGGTCGACTTCGTTTGTGCTGCGGCGGCAACGGACGAAAAGGACCAAATCAAGAGGGCGGTCGAGGCAATCAAACGATTAGGCGCCGAGATTGCGGTGGACGAAAACAGAGAGGAGAAGCCCGTGATCGTTGTTAACTTCAGTTACACTCGAATCGATGACCGCGCCTTGGCGCACCTTAAATCGTTGCGATCGATTTGTATCTTAAACCTGAGCGGGACACCGATCACGGATAAGGGCCTGGTCCACATACGCAGCCTGCCACATCTCGAAGCACTGTTTCTGCTCGGTTGCAGGATCGGCGACGAAGGGCTGCGAAACGTAAGGGATCTGACCTGTCTCGAAACGATAAGTCTGGGGCAAACAAGGATAACGGATAAAGGGTTGGACGCGCTAAGAGCCCTAAGGAAACTTCGTTCGCTGGATCTCCAGGATACCAAGATCTCCGACGCGGGACTTGTCCACTTGAAAGGCTTGAAATCGCTTCGGATTCTTTATCTTGGGGGAACCAAGGTGACGAAAGCGGGAATTGAGGAACTGCAGAAGGCATTGCCTCGGTTAGTCATCGTGACCAAACAGTGAAGAGTGTTTACGGCAGGGCGTCAAGGACGGCAGCCATGGTGCTGTCCGCCGCATGTCGGCAGCCGGGGAGACTATCCTTGATCGGTTGGAATCGCCGGCATGGTGCCAAAGCCGAGAAATAGGCATGGGAGACACCAACATGGGAGCATTTTTTCTCGCATCGGTTATCGGCTTGGCGACGAGCACGCCTCTCTTTCAAAAGGAATGGGCTTGCGTCCAGTCGATTAGCGGCAAGGGGCCCGTTCGCTACGTCGCCTTCACGCCGGACGCGAAAAAAACTGGTGTGGTCAGACGTTCGATGCGGAGAACAACTGGTGGGGTTCCAACGCCGGGCCAAATGGGGCGGGGAGCGATACAACCAGCAACCTGATTCCAACGCGTTGGCTCGTGCTGACGTTGACGGCGACGCCGGATGTGATCAAGCCGGGGAAGAAATCGACATCGACCATCACAGCCGACTTATTGAGCAACAACTTGGGCGAAGATACGTCGGCCGGGCCGCATTTTGACAACAGCCCGCCAGTGGGCGGCCTGCCGTTGGTCGTGACGTTTACAACCGACCGCGGCAGTTTGGAAGTCAAGAAGCAGACGGCGGTCACGAATCCGCTCATCAATCGCACGGCCGAAACGCTGTTCCTGGCGAATACCAAACCTGGTATGGTGAACCTGACGGCGGCGTTTGACAACGAGACGGTGTTGGGAGGATTGCAGGTTGCGAAGGGGAAGCCGCCGGCGCCGAAGGCAGAGAACATCGATCTGCAGATTTTCCGAGCCGAAGTCATCGACCCTAACCAGACTCAGGTCGAGCACGCGCAAACGTGGGTCGATCTGGACGACGACGACCTTGACGGCGTCTACGACAATAAGGATACCCGCATTGAGGGGATCACGGACAACGAGCTCGTGAGAATCAAGTTGGTGTCGAAGACCAACAAGGGCACAATCAGTCTCGTGCCGTTGTCCCCGGACGGCAAACGTGAGCCGGACCGCGGCAACGACCCCAACTTTCATGTCCGGTTCTGGACCAGCGGCACTCGATTTGTGGACAAGGGTGAGCCGAGAACGCGCTACGACGCGGGAACGCCGCTAAAGGTCGCCGAAGAGTTTGAAAAGGTAGGCAATGTGTTCGTCAAAACACTTTGGGTCGAAGGGGTGACCGAACACACCGACGAGAGTCCGTTCACCATTCTGCGCATGACTCATTCGGAAACCAAAGAACAGGACGACGTAAAGATCACCGTCCTCGGCCTGAAATCCATCGAATGGGTCGGCCGTGGCAACAGCGTCAATGACGATAACACGCTCGACAAGGATCCGAACTTTGTCCAGGACGCATCGAAGGAAAACCCGCAAGAGCTGGTGCGTGGTGGGTTGCGCGTGTTTCCCGGCGCCCGTCTTGTCAACGGCCAGGTCGAGGCCAACCCGCGCAACACGGTGGGCGTGAAAGTAACGTTGTCGGTGAAACCGGTTGAGCCGGTAAAGGTATTCTTCAAAGCGTTCGACGTTGACGACCCCTCTTTCGAGGAAGGCCCCGTCGACAGCAATGATGCGGGCAATCCCGGAACGGCGCCGCAGGGGGACAATCGCGACAGCGCCAATCCGACCGGCAAATTTCTCCCCGACGCCAACAACGGGAAAAAAGTTGTCGGCGAGGTCTTGGAAAAGGAATTCGCCGACAAAACGGGAGAATTTACCTTCCAAGTCCCCATGCAGCCTGGCGATAATATTCGTATCGTCGCCAACGGCGACTCGCAAATCCTGAACTTCGCCTACGCCAACAACGATGCCGCTTTGAACCAAGGCGCGACGGTCGCTGAGCGCAATATCAACAAGCAGAAGATCACGCACGACAACCAGGACTTGTCGAAGCCGATCAAGGACCGCGAGATGCAGCAGCCGGACAAATACGCCAGCAAAGTGCTGACCGTCTGGCGGCGGCTGTATGTGGAAGTGGATGACATGGGCCGAGTCGCGGGCAACACGGTACGCGGACAAACGGTTCGAGTATTTGCCGATCCAGACAAATCAAAGCAACAAACGACAATTTTGACCGATGTCGTATTTCAAGACCGAGAGCAAGTCGGTAACGTTAATCGATTCCAAGGTGGCAAATTCACGCAGGATGTCGGCGGACGGCAGCGAGTCTTTGACGTGATCGACAGTAATTTCGTCGGGAATAGGTTGGTCCTACGTGTTAAAAATATTGGCAATGTTCGGCCGATTCAGGGCAGGGCATTTACTCTTGTAGATGATGACGTGCGCAAGGACGGCGAGCAAGTCCAAGCGCCGGACACAAGCACTTTGGCCGAAGCTATGAGGCCAGCGTACGTCCATGTCGATTTCTTGAAAACGATTGGCAATACGTCGACTACCGACGACGACGCTACGTTCAGTTTGAATCTTGAATTTGACGCGGGCAAGGCTTTGTCCGCTCGATTCTGGGATTCGCGCAACTTGAACGCCGACAATTTCTGGGTTGCTTACGTTGTAGGCGCATTTCAAGGTCCAACTTCGGAAGACGCTGACCCAGACCGGGGAGAAGGCAGTACAACGACTGGCGAATTCCTCGCCGAAGGGCCGAAGGGCCAACCACCTGAAATCGGACATGGCGCCTTTATCTACAAGGAAGTTGTCCGAGATATCGCTGCCCAGATAAAGGTTGATGTCAAATTGCTTGAGCAGGATACGGTTGTGCATGAAGTTGCACACGCGGTTGCCCGTTCCGGCGACCATCCGGTCACTTTGGCCGGTGCCGAGCTCGGTGCGCCTATGCCAAGCATCAAGAAGTTCAAAGCTGGACTTAGCATTTATCTTCCCAAATACATCGCTCTTATTCGATCGTCACCCAAACCGCTGAGTTGATTTGACGGAGGAATTATCATGGCGAGAATCTCCGCCTTGTTTTTGATTGGTGGATTAATGGCCATTCAGGGAAGCGTGCCACTCGAAAACGTACCCAACGCTGTCGCGACCGTTCGCAACAAATCGGCCAGCTCGCCAATTATACTGAGCGTTGAGGCTGAAAGGCAGACTTTCCTAATTGGCGAACCTGTCTCCTTGAACGTGCGGCTGATGAATAGCGGTCGGTGTTCCGCGATGGTCGACCTCCGCTACCGACTCCCCTCTGAAAATTTCGCAGTGGCGGTGTCCAGAGACGGAGTCAATTTCTGGTCGCCGCAATGTAAAACTCGCATCCTCAGTTGCTACCGAATCGGCGTCGACATATGGGGTCGCGCTCATTTGATGTCGCTTTTGGACACACTAGCGCCGAATGAGGAGCGCCACATCCATCTGAAACTCTTGCTAGTCAACTCTGTCGATGATAGTCTGTTATTCGACCGTGAGGGAACCTGGTTTGTCCGAATCGGTCACCCGCCCTTCGCCAAAGCGTCGGATCGCCACACGGCGCTGGTGCGCGTGCACATCAAGGCGCCGCAGGGCGGCGACAAGCGCGTGTTCCATCTTCTGAAAAAGGCTGACATTCGTCGCTTCCTTGAACGAGGTCACGGCTGCGATCCTACCCGCCTAACCGACATTTTGGAACGTTTTCCAAAGACAGGCTATCGCCGCGCTATTCTCTCGGCCTTGGCCGATTTCTATTGGCGGCATAGTACATCCACCTACCCGGCACTGACCGGCGGCAATCATGAAGACGCACTGCAAAGACAAATAGCCGGTTTGCTCGGTTTTGTTGATCCTGGAGCAATCAATGACAAAAGACTCGACTGGCTGATTGGCAACAACCATCGCGAACAAACAAAACTTCTCGGCATTATGCTGAACGACCTGTCGAACGACCTCGGCATCCAGTTGCAAGCCGCGCCGTCGTTGCTGAATCGGGAAGTCACTCTTTGCCCGTTAGACTGGACAATTCGAGATTGTATGCATTCCGTAGCGACGCAAGTCAAAGGTGCGTGGGAACCGTTGAAGGGAGGCTATATCCTTGTGCCTTATCACGAGGGCGGGTGAGACCCACGCCCAAAAAACGGTCGTCCATGAGATAGCTCACGCCGTTGCTCAGTCAGCGAGCAACGGTCTGCGGAAATTCGCAGCCTCGCAAGCAAATGTGCGAGCGAATGACAACCGTTTGGCAATCGTGGCCGGGGCCAAACCTTGGGTCAGAAGCCATGCCTTGAAGTCGTCGCAATCGCCTGGCGTAATATCTCGCAACGGCTTGTCGTCGCCGAAAAACTCGGCCCAAGTTTCGACACGGTTGCTGCCATAATTCCAGCGTCGCCGGTTTCACGTCCGGTCGGCTCAGAACGTGAGAGCGAAGGAATTCGCCGAGAATGGCTTGCTTCGGGGCGTCAATCAACTCGGCTTTTGTTCCCCCTTCAAAACTTTGGCGAACCAGCCATTTATTTTTCTCCTTGCAACTCCCTGGCCCCGGCGTTCTAATCGTAGCCGAACCTGAAAACTCCTCTTGGTAGGGGATCGCCATGACGCCCAAGGATTCTTGGTTCCGCACCTTTGTCGGGTTGTCTCAAAAGTCCCACCCTTCCCCTCGACGCCGGGATTTGAGAGTTCGGCTCATACTTGAAGAACTCGAAAGCCGGGTTTTGGCCGAGTGCCGGCCCGGTCGAAAGTCCTCCTTTCAACAATCCCTTTGGCCGATCCGATCGATACTAACGCCGCGTTTGTTGCCGAGCAGCCGCAGGATCACTCTGTGGATACCGCGAGCCAACAGGCAGCGAATGTTTCAAGCGTGCCGATGCAGGCCGGCGGCCAGGGCGGCGCGGCCAGCGGATCAATCGACACGGCCAATCAGCCGATGATTCCGCCTTCCAGCGGCGGCGGCGGCGATGGCAGTCAGGCGTTGAACGAGGCACTTGCCAGTCTTCCGTCCGCACAGCAGTCGGCCTTGGTCAATGCGATGCTCTTTCAAAACGGCGTGCCCGGTACAACGGCATCGGCGCCCGCTTTGACTCAAACCGCAGTCAACAGCGCACCTGCTTCGCCTGGATCGGCTGTGCCGTTTTACCGATGCCGCGACTGCCAGCCAGGCGCCGGCAGCTTTGTTCGCGTCGGTCCAGGCCGTCGCTCCGGGACCGCAAATCGGCCCGCTGCAACTGAAGATCAACAACGCGGCCCCCGGCGAAGAAATTCCCATCTCCGGGACATTCACCGAACAAGTCGTCATCGACAAGGACATCACGCTTGTCGGCGCCGGCAAAGGTGCGACGGTCATCCAGGGCGCCGTCCACGCTCACCAACGATGCCCTATTTAACCAATCTGCAATCGTGACGATCAGAAACGGCGCCACGGTGACGCTGAAGGACCTTACGGTGAGCGGCCCGGCCGACGGCTTGGTCTACGGCATCCTCGTTTATGGTGACGCCACTTTGAACCTGCAACGCAGCAGCGTCGTCGACATCCGCGACGATCCCTTGACCGGCGCCCCAGCGCGGCATCGGCGTCCGCGCCGGCTCGCAGTCGCTCAATCAGGTCGGCCACGCCTTCCTCGACGATGTCATGATGTCGGGCTACCAAAAGGGCGGCGTCGTGATTGACGGCACAGGGTCGACCGGCAGCGTCACCAACAGCATGTTCACCGGCATCAGTACCAATATTATCGCCCAAAACGCGGTTGCAACTGAGCCGCGGCGCGACCGGCCTGGTGGCAAACAACACCATCTCCACGCATCACTTTACGCCGGGCACCTTCGCGTCGACGAGCGTGTTGCTCTTCCAGGCCGGCCCAGGCGTTGAAGTCGCCGATAAGACCGAACTCTCCGATGCCGACGTCAGCATCTTCATCCAGCAGACGCCCGACTCGATCGTCACCGGCAACAAAATTTTCAACAACGACTTCGGGTTGTTCAACTTTATCAGTGATTCGACCGAAGTGTTTCGAAATGACTTTCGCAACAACGATTTCGCGTTGTACAACCTAACAAGTGGTATATCGTTTTCAACAATCGACGCCAACGAGTTTGGTAACAACCATATTCACCTTATCCTAGATAAAAGCGAAGCCAAATTAATCGACAATGTGATGGCCGGCGGCGATACAGGTGTGTTTGCCACTGGTAGCCGGGCGATGATCGAGAATTTGATGCTGTTCGATGCGAAAAATGGAATTATTTTGCAAGATGGAGCATCGCTGGTCCTTAACAACAGTTTTGTTGCAGCCGCTGACGTTGGTTTGTCACTGGTCCGTCAATCCAGGAGATACAATTGGGACGCAAGCCGTTCTCGACGAAAATCTGATCATTGGAAGGACTGATGCATCGGGAAACCGGACAACTGCCGGCGTCAGCGTACTGGATTCAAATTTATCGGATTCAACAATACCATCATTGAGAATTCAGTCCGGAGCCATCGTGCAAACGCGTGTGGGAATTGATTTAAGCGGAGGTAAAGCCAGAATCGACGGTTCGATTATTGCAAGTAATGATTTTGGCCTGGTGGTGCAGAATAATGCAGTGGCCGACTTGGGCGACCTGAATCGATCCAACATCACTGGTTTGGGGGCAAGTGGCGGGAAAAATGAGATCGCTGGCAACGCTTTTGGCATTTCCAATTCGACGTCTTCCATCGTCCGGGCGGAGAATAATTGGTGGGGAAGTTTTACTGGCCCATTTCATCCTCTTCAAAATCCGACTGGACAAGGAAACCGCATCTCGGATCTCGTCGATTTCAGACCTTTCCTGAATTCCCCGCCTGTCCTTGAGGACTTAATCAATGACGTCAGGGAACTGGCGTCGGCGGGAGAGTTGGCACTGGGACAAGCTGAATCTTTGACTAAGAAATTGGAGAAAGCCAGAGCGTTTTTCGAAGTCGACGATAGCAGCAAGGCTGCCAAACGGCTTGAAACCTTCATTAAGAAGCTTTCGGGTGAAGCCGAATCGATCCTTGTCTCGGCACTCAATTCAACGGCATTTGCTGATGCGCAAATCAGCAACTACGGATACAAGAACCGAACCGCACCCAGATTCACGGTTGCTAACGGCGCACGAGCAGGCTACGACTACAGCATCAATATCATCTATCCGACAAAGAATCGCCCCCGGCAAGGATTCTTCGTCCAACTCAACCGCATTGATACTTTTGTCGTGACACGCGATGGCAAAATACACCTTAGCGATGTCCGTGGCAAGGACGCTCCTCCGCAAAAATTCATTGCCGATGTCTTGAAAATAGGCAAGAACTCGCGATCTTTCCCGGATCAGCTCGGCGGACCGGATTTTGACCGGCGTTTCGTTCCGGATGTCGCGATTGTGTTTTCCCTTGTCAGGAAGATGCAGGGTTTCACGGCGAATCAGCCGCCTGAAAAGAATAAAGCGACATTTTCTGACGTGCAAAGATTTGAGGCACTCAAGAAAGCTATGGAAGACAGCAAATTCGCGAATGGGATTTTTGAGTATAGTTACATATTCGTCGATACGGCGAACTACAAGAAGGCGTTCGGGAATGCGGAACTTGCCAAGACCGGTAAGATGTTGGCTCAAGCACTGACCAAGCCGCTGAAAGGCAAGAATTTTGAATCGCAGCGCATAAACGACATGGCAGACGGGTTTAAAGACGCAGCGAAGGCACTCGAAGGCGTTTTCAAGCAACAGAAGAAAGACCCGCTGAACACGAAACAAATCCACTCACTGCATTCTCCGGTCGAGCAGGGTGTGTTTGGAAGGCGCGCCTTCAACTTTGGTCGAACTTTCGTCAGTTTCTTGGGCTAGCCAGAAGAGGGTCAGGCGATGTGGCGGAAAGCTCCTTTGCTTTGCGGGTTTTTTCTGGTGAGCAATCTAGCATCGCCAGCGTCGGAAGTCGTCGGCTATTTGGGGCGCGCGCAGCCGTGTTTCTGGCGTCCTGGAGAGAACCGACTTGTTCTTGCGCATGCGCCGAACAAGCCGTTGCTCGCAATCGGCGGTAAAACAGCGGACGGACCGATAGAAAAACCCATTGAAATCGTGAACACGGAGTCCGCGCGGATCATTCAGCGGTGTCGCGCCGGCGACGGTTACCTGACCTCCGTCGCTTTTTCCGGCGATGGCACGTTGTTGTTTTCCGGAACCGAAAACGGCACTGTTCACATTTGGAACGTTGCCAAGGGGAGTCAAATAGCCAAGCTTGAGTTCCACTCATGGATTACGGCTCTGGCAGCGGGTTCGGACAACAATCTGCTGGCGGTTGGCGATAAAACCGGCCGTGTCCACATGATTGATCTGTCAACAAAGACAATCGTCGGCAAGCGCAAGGCACACAAAGGGGCGGTTCACGCCTTGGAATTCACACCGGATGCGTCCATTTTGGCAACAGCAGGGAATGATGGAACGGTTCGTTTTTACCGCTCGAAGCCTTTCAAGTTGGTTCGGCACTTCCTGGCACACCGTGGGCGAGTCGCATCGATTGCTTTTTCACCGGATGGCAAGCAGCTGGCTTCGGGAGGCAAAGACAACAAACTTAACATGTGGCAGGTGAATTCCGGCGAACTGCTTTGCGCCCTCGAGGAAGGCGGGGAAGTTCGAAATATTATCTGGTTGTCGAAAAACAAGCGGATCATTTGTAGTGTTGGAAATCATACCCTCGCCTTCATTTGCATGATTAAGGAAGTCAAAAAGATTACTCATATTTTTAGTGATCACATTAACTCAATCGCGGTATCACACAACGAAGAAAGGCTTGCCGTTGCCTCGCCGCAACGCATCCAACTGTATCATTTGCAACAACTCATCAACAATTCCGGTCATTTATCTGAGATTTGCTCGATCTCGTTTTCCCCGAGCACGAGGCGCCTGGCCTCGGCGGACGAAACAGGACGAATTTGTGTTTGGGACATTGAATCGCGAACGCAGATGTGCACATTCCAAGACGCCGACTTCGACACAGATGTGGCCTTCGTTTCCGAACAGGTGTTGGCCTTCGTCTCTGCCAGCAAAGGAGTTTGTCTGAGAAACATCGAGAATGGTAAAGAAGTCGCGACCTTCGCCTCATGCACAGCTGTCACCGATTTTGAATTGTCGACGGATAAGAGATTCATGGCCATCGCTGTGTCGAAAGGTCCGCGTCTCGGAGACGGCAGTCAGTTTCAAATCTGGGATGTAGACAAAAAACGAAAACTTTCTCACTTCGATGTTCCGACAGCAACATACTCGTTCTGCTTTTCCCCCTGTGACCAGGCGAAGGTTTTTGTCGAGGAAGTCGCGGAATCTTCGACCACTTTAGCTGTCTATGACGCACTTGCTGGCAAGCGTATCTCGCAGGTTCGGCTGAATGAGCACTATGAACGTCTGGCTTACCTAACCGGCGCCAGAACTGCGGTTGCTGTCCGTGCCCATTCTGAACCAGGTATGTATAGTCTTGGATTTTACAATCTCTCTGATGCGCGACTTGTACGATCAAGCGAAGTTTTTCACGCACTCGGAATCGAGTGTTTGAGCTGTTCTGATGACGGTCGGTTTGTGTTGGTTTTTGACTCACATCGATGTGAAACAAATAATGGGCGAATCCTCGTTTTTGAATGCGCCTCTGGGAAGCTCGTTCATACCCTTGATCACGCCATTGTGCTCGGTTCGTACTCTGGCATCGACCGGCACGCTCCATGCGGCAGCGGGCGAGGATTACCGGATTAGGCTGTGGGAATCGTGGCTACAGGACTCCAAGCGAAACCCGTTTCACGGTGAATCGAATTGCGAAACCCTTTTTTCAGCCTTAGAGGACAAAGATCCTAACCGCGCACTTTTTGCAGCACAGCGTTTGGTTGGCCTAAAAGATCACGCCGTCAAGTTATGCGAAATAGCCTTTCGCCCCATCGCAACGATCGATTCGCAAGAGTTGGCGACTTTAGTCAAGAAGCTTTCAGCCGACGAATTTCAGGTTCGAGTTCAGGCCACGCAAAAACTAATTCACCTTGGTGAGGTTGCAGAGCCACTGCTGATGAAGCTACGAAAGGATAAAAACCTCACGCTGGAGACTCGCAAGCGAATCGAGCACATCCTCGCTGCTATCCAGTTGCCTAACAGCGAACGCCTCAGAGTGATTCGCACGGTCATGGTGCTAGAATCGATAGGAAGCGAAAAGGCGAGAGGCCTTACTGGAGGTCGCTGGCCAACGGCCGGCCGGAGGCATGGCGTACAAAGGAAGCCAAAGCAGCGCTTTCTGCGCCTAAAACGTCGCGAGAAACATGAAAGGCGAAAAATAAGCCATTTCACAAACTACCAAGACGCCCGACTCGATCGTCACCGGCAACAAAATTTTCAACAACGACTTCGGGTTGTTCAACTTTATCAGCGACAACACGGTGGTGACGTCGAATGAATTCCGATCGGCGACCACGGCAACGGGTGCTGATGAAATCGGCCTGTACAATTTGCCGTTCGGCTTTGCCGCACCGTCGATCACGTCCAATCTGTTTGCGAGTTCTCTTGCCGGCAAGGGCGTGCACGTCGTTTTTGGACGAAGGGGGTGCGGATTTTTCGGGGAACAACCTCATTGACGGCAACACCGGGATTCTGGTTCTGACGAACTTCGCCCGACGCGCGAGCGAATTTCAACCGGATCGTCGGCAACGCGGTGGGCATCGACAATCAAAGCGGCCTGACGTTCGATGCCGAGAACAACTGGTGGGGTTCCAACGCCGGGCCAAATGGGGCGGGGAGCGATACGGCAACGAATCTTTCTCCAACTCGCTGGCTGGTCTTGACCCTGACGGCGACGCCGGATGTGATCAAGCCGGGGAAGAAATCGACATCGACCATCACGGCCGACTTGCTGATGAACAGTCTCGGCGAAGACACTTCGGCCGGCGCGCATTTTGACAACAGCCCGCCAGTGGGCAGCCTACCGTTGGCCGTGACGTTTTACAAACCGACCGCGGCAGTTTGGAAGTCAAGAAGCAGACGGCGGTCACGAAATCCACTGATCAATCGCACGGCCGAAACGCTGTTCCTGGCGAATATCAAACCTGGTATGGTGAACCTATCGGCGGCGTACGACAACGAAAACGGTGCAGGGGACGACTGCAGGTTGCGAAAGGGAAGCTACCGGCAGAGGCTGAGCAAGGAATCTCTTTGAAGATTGAGGCGGAAAGGCCCGAACCCGGAATTCTTGGTATAAGTGAATTGGTTTTTGGAAACCGAGGAAGCTCGCTTCACCTTCAGACTGTCTTTGGTGGATGAGAGCGGCAATCCAATTAAAGATCGTGTCATAAATCAACGTTATATTATAGACGCAGGAGACGGGGTTATTACGGAGGTCATCGGCCTTGGCTGAACGAGGATTTGTCCTGGAGAATACCGGAAGTTCGCAAGTTCTCGCAAGGAACGGTTCATTTGCGATTGTTCCTCCCTCGATCGGTATAGTCGTGAAGTTTCAAGACGAAGGCCTTAAAACCGTCTCCATTCAAGCGACTGTTGAATTGACGACAATCGAAAACGTAGTAACGAACAACATTTCGGCTACCATTCCTGTGGCGCGAGTCAACTTGAATCCTGTTACAGGCAGAACGAATATTTATTTGATCCAGGAGAAGACAATTGCTCCTCTGAACGTGATTGTCAATCCATCGACAGTTGTTATTTTACAAACGGATGGCCCCCCCCGAACCAGGAAAGGAATTCGACCGTGACCATGTGGCGGTCGTACAACTCACTCGTGGAACAAATTCCGGTGATGTGAATAATCCATTCAAGGCCGACGACCCGCGGTTGATTTGGGAAATCGAAAATGTAGACCGGGAAGGGAAACCGGTCAATGATCGACTGCCGCGAGCAGCCTTCTTTCCCGTGGATGGTGCCATGGACAATACTGGCTTGCAAGTGCGACTTTATGGCATCAAAGAAGGTAGAATAAAATTGACTATTCGCCTGCAAGGAAACGAGAAGCCAATTGAGTTTATTGAAATGCAGGTCGTCCAACAAAAGTATATACCGTATCGAATTCAATCACTCCGGCCAGGGCAGGCCACCAAATGACGGTTTACCCGTAAATATCAAAAACCGCATTGTGCAGTCCGCTGACCAGTTTATTGCAATTGCAAATCGGTTTTTTGCGTCAAGCTGGTGTGCTGCTCGTTCCTGACAAGAACAAGACAGCAGCCAAAGGTTCAATAGCACTCGGCAATGGAGTTTTTGTCACGTACGTTGCTCCAGGTCTCGTCAATAATGTAAACAACACCCGTCCTAAAGGCGGCATAAGCGACGCCGAAAAAGCCATTTCCATCAATGCGCGTCCCGAAATCCTTAACCTTACGTTTGTCAACAGCATTACAGGCAACTTTTCCGGGCTTGCCATCAATTTGCCAGCTCACGTTCCTGATCCACAGGCGGGAAACCGAGATACGGCAACAAGCATTCAACTCCAGTATCGGATCAAAGTCAGCGACAGTACGAAGGACCATCGCATGTCTTTGCTCGGAAATCGCCTTCAGCCCAATAATCCAAAAATCTGGGGGCTACTAATCGACCGGGACAAGGGGGGCGCAGTGGGAAACCGCCCGCAACTCATTGCAACGACAATCGCGCACGAAGTGGGACACATACTGAATTTGCGACATCGGGCCAAAGGAGGGATGCGGGACGGTTTGTCTGATCCTCCAAGTGAGAACTTAATGGCCGGCGTAGAGAATTTAAATGAGAAGCTGAATCGAAGCGGATATCGATCTCATTCAATCGTTGGCGATTCGCGGGGAGCCCTTTGCTAAAAGACAGGCAAGATGGAACTAACGAATAAACTCGCGTCTCTTCTTCGTTGACCGACCGGGGACCGTCCAATGCAAAAACAGGGATGGCGACGATTGTTCTTTGCGGTAGTCCTGAGCGCATCGCCGGCAGCGGCACCTTTGTGTGCCGGAGCGTGCAAGACCGACTTGTACGGAGATGCACTGCCGGTTGGCGCGAAAGTTCGCCTAGCAGCCCGTTGAAAAAGTCGGTTCGGGGGCTTGACAGGCGTGGTATATTGGCGGGTGTTATTCACTGATTTCAGGGACGAACGACAGGAGTCGCAATGGCGCTGGGTAAACGCAAGCGCGAACAACAAGAGATGTGGGGTGGCGACCACGGACTTGCCGAAATCGCCGGGTCACCCCCTTTTACAGAAAACTGAACCAGTTGCTGGCGGAAGCCGGTTTCGATGACTGGGGTCGAACGGCTGGTGTGCTCCGTTCTATCATGCGGTGATGGGTCGGCCGTCGATTCCGCCGGGCGTCTACTTTCGCATGATCCTGGTGGGCTATTTCGAGGGGGGTGTCGTCGCAGCGTGGGCATTGCCTGGCGGTGCAGCGATAGCCCGATCGCTGGCGGAATTTCTGGGCTACGGTCCGCAAGAGAGGGACGCCGGATCATTCTTCGATGAGTCGGACGCAGCAACGGTTGCCGCTGGAGGTGCACGAGCAAGTCTTCGCGTTTGTGTTGCGTCTGGCCGCCGACAAGAAGCTTCTCCACGGCAAGACGGTGGCTGTGGACTCGACCATGCTGGAGGCGAACGCGGCAATGAAGTCGATCGTCCGCAAGGAGACGGGGGAAGACTATAAGGAGTACTTGCGTCGTTTGGCGGAAGCGGAAGGGATCAAAGAAGCCAATGATGAGGACCTGCGTCGCTTCGACCAAAGCCGCAAGGACAAGAAGGTGAGCAACGAGGAATGGGAGTCGAAAACCGACGCCGATAGCCGGATTGCGCGGATGAAGGACGGCACGACGCGCTTGGCGTACAAGGCCGAGCATGTGGTCGATATGCAGAGCGATCTGGGTGCTGGCGCGGCGACGATCTCGCCGGCCGATCATAGTGACGCGCAGACGCTGTGCGACAGTGTGATGCAGGCGCAAATCAACGTTGGCGAGAAGGGTGGAGATCGAGGAGGCGGTGGCCGACAAGGGGTATCACAAGGCGAGCACGCTGGAGATGTGCGCGTTCATGAAGTGGCGGACGTACATTCCGGAGCCGAAAAAGGAGACATCGTCATCGCTGGACCGACAAGCCGCCGGAGTATCGGGCGGCGGTGTACGGGAACCGTCGTCGCGTGCGTGGCGCGCGGGGCAAACGGCTGCAACGACTGCGGAGCGAGTTGACGGAACGAAGTTTTGCCCATGTGTGTGAGACCGGCGGGGGCGCGTAGATGTTGGTTACGCGGACTGGAGAAGGTGACCAAAGCGATATTTGATCCAGGTGGCGGCGCGGAACCTGAGTCTGATCCTGCGGAAGTTGTTCGGAGTGGGCACGCCGCGGAGCCTACAGGGCCTTATGTATGCTTTTAGGCTTCTCTATTTTTACATTATGATGTTCTATTTTTCCATAGTGATGTATTGGAGACGTCCCGCGACCTTGCTGGGTCGATGTTCATTGAGGAAGGATATTCCCGCCGCCTCGCCGCCGTTTCACCACAAAACCGACTAAAACAACGGGCTGCTAGGAAGTGTTCGCTTTCACGCAAATTGGCCAGGTATGCTTTCTTACGCCGGCCATCGGTTGGCGGCCGGGCACGTCGTATGGGACGCTGCATCCGGGAGGGTCGTACGGCCGTTTGGCTGAACCGTGGCACACATCGAACTTGTCCCCCCGACGGTAAGTTGTTGGCAGTGGTCGAAGTCCCGTTCACCGATGTTCCCGTCTGCGGCGGCGACGTTGTTGTTTATGACATGGGACAGCGGCAAGAGAATTTTTCGGCTTCCGTTCCGCAGCGAGATGCAGGTGTGCCGGCCGGTCTTTTCGCCCAACGGTACGTACCTGGCAGTCGGAGTCGAGGTCTTGGCCAAGTCCGGTAAAAAGCCGATCGTTCAGGTGTGGGACTGGCGCCGCGGCAAGAGACTGCACAACTTCGAGCGCCATTCCAAAATGATTGACAGGGTATTGTTCTCTCCCGACGCTCGGCTGTTGATTTCGTTATCTCAAGATCGAAAGTTTGTCTGGACGATAAGCAGCGGAACGGTCGTGTACGAATTCCCCGATAATCTGCCCGTCGACGATGTTGCGTTCGGTCCCGCTGGCAGGCGTCTGTATGTGCTGAGGCCGGGCAAAGGCCAGGCGGGGCAACTTGACATTTACGATACGACGAACTGGAAAAAGATCGGTGCCATGCATCTGGTCAAGGCTCGATACGTCTTGGAGGTGTCGCCCGATGGCCGTTTCTTCAGGTCACTGGGAGCCAACAAAACGCCAGCGGGGCGAATAGCCACAAGCTACTTCTATGACTGCAAGACCGGGAAGCAGTTGGCATCGTTGCCGAGTGTTGAGGAATGCGTTTTTTCCGCTGACGGAAAACATCTGTTCGGAAAAGTCGGGCAATCAATCCGTTGTTGGAGCACAACGACGTGGAAACCATCATCGCGATTTCGCGAGCACAGCGAACCAATCCAACGTGTCGTCTGGAGCCGAAACGGGCAAATGGTCCTTACTTTCGGCGAGAACATTCGTTGTTGGGACAGTACAACGGGTCGCGAGCGATGGGACAATCCGTGCCGGCTCACAGGAAGTTTATACGCCGAGCAACGGTGTTCGTTTTGTTTTCATTCAGAACAAAACAGATAATTATCGCGTCGTCGATGTGGCATCAGCAAAGACGTTGTTTCAAGATAAAGGTGAAATCCATTCGGCATTATTTGCAGTCAACGGGCGTCATGCCGCAGTTAATCTCGGTTCGCGCTTTGCCCTTTTTGATTATCGTTCGATGAAGAATATATTTTATCAAAACGGCAAGGCCCTCGCCTTCTCAGCGGACAGCAGCCATTTGGTTTGTACCAACGGCAAAGGTAAGACGACGCTGATCGATTGTACAACCGCAAGACCGGTTTTCGAGGTTGATTTCAGCGCGGCCAGTGCCTGCTGTAACGGGGACCTCCTGGGTCTTGCCGAGCGCGATAACTGGTCGGGTGTTCGATTGGCGCAAAAGGCGCCGACTTTTCGTTGGCAAGCATCCCAAGCTCGATAGCTTGTTTTTCCTCGCCGGGACGGGACTACTCGTGCTCAATGGCGCGTACGATTCGATTTGGAGTCCGGCTCAAAAGCGCCGGTTACGCCAAATCGACAGTCTCGACCGGGCCACCTTTTCGCCCGACGGTCGCCATGCCTTGTTTCAAATGGCGTTCGATGAACAGAGCGCCGGTCTCGTCTTGTATGAGCCAGCGACAGCACAAACGATTCAATTGCCCAAGCAAATCTTGTGTAGACCGCCTTCCGACTTTGGTCAATTTGTCGGCTATGCGGTCGAGCCTTGCCCACAGGCTTTCTCCGCGGATGGCCGCATGTTCGTAACTATCGAGGGAATCACGCGCGAAAGAGACTATTCGCATGTCATTAGTGTTTGGGAGGTAGAAACGGGGGGAAACGGCGTGCCGTGTTTGATGGTCCACACGCGCAGCATAACTGCGTTAGCCTTTTCGCCTGACGGTCGCTCGCTTGTTTCGGGAAGTTCGGATCGGACTGCACTTATTTGGGAGTTGTATCCGGAGCCTGATCCCAAAGCTGACACGGTTGGGTCGGCTTCCGATAAGTGTTGGAAGGAGCTTGCCAATGAGAGAGCGGATGTTGCGTTCGCGGCGATGCGCCGAATGGTGCGCCAACCCGAACACACGCTAAAGTTGTTCACGCGGCGCGGTTACGCCCGATTTCCGGTCCGGAAGAAGATGTCGTTAGCAAAGTTGTTGCGAATCTGGACAGTGACGTGTTTCAGAAACGGGAGGAAGCCACTGCGCGCGTGTGGCAAAAATAGGAGCGGCAGCCGAATCGCAACTCTCCGGTTTTCTGCTGTTTACGAAGTCTCCGGAAGCAATGACACGAGGTGCACCGCTCTTAACAGCCCGTTGTTTTAGGTCGGTTTTGTGGTGAAACGGCGGCGAGGCGGCGGGAATATCCTTCCTCAATGAACATCGACCCAGCAAGGTCGCGGACGTCTCCAATACATCACTATGGAAAAATAGAACATCATAATGTAAAAATAGAGAAGCCTAAAAGCATACATAAGGCCCTGTAGGCTCCGCGGCGTGCCCACTCCGAACAACTTCCGCAGGATCAGACTCAGGTTCCGCGCCGCCACCTGGATCAAATATCGCTTGGTCACCTTTCTCCAGTCCGCGTAACCAACATCTACGCGCCCCGCCGGTCTCACCACACATGGGCAAAACTTCGTTCCGTCAACTCGCTCCGCAGTCGTTGCAGCCGTTTGCCCCGCGCGCCACGCACGCGACGACGGTTCCCGTACACCGCCGCCCGATACTCCGGCGGCTTGTCGGTCCAGCGATGACGATGTCTCCTTTTCGGCTCCGGAATGTACGTCCGCCACTTCATGAACGCGCACATCTCCAGCGTGCTCGCCTTGTGATACCCCTTGTCGGCCACCGCCTCCTCGATCTCCACCTTCTCGCCAACGTTGATTTGCGCCTGCATCACACTGTCGCACAGCGTCTGCGCGTCACTATGATCGGCCGGCGAGATCGTCGCCGCCAGCACCAGATCGCTCTGCATATCGACCACATGCTCGGCCTTGTACGCCAAGCGCGTCGTGCCGTCCTTCATCCGCGCAATCCGGCTATCGGCGTCGGTTTTCGACTCCCATTCCTCGTTGCTCACCTTCTTGTCCTTGCGGCTTTGGTCGAAGCGACGCAGGTCCTCATCATTGGCTTCTTTGATCCCTTCCGCTTCCGCCAAACGACGCAAGTACTCCTTATAGTCTTCCCCCGTCTCCTTGCGGACGATCGACTTCATTGCCGCGTTCGCCTCCAGCATGGTCGAGTCCACAGCCACCGTCTTGCCGTGGAGAAGCTTCTTGTCGGCGGCCAGACGCAACACAAACGCGAAGACTTGCTCGTGCACCTCCAGCGGCAACCGTTGCTGCGTCCGACTCATCGAAGAATGATCCGGCGTCCTCTCTTGCGGACCGTAGCCCAGAAATTCCGCCAGCGATCGGCTATCGCTGCACCGCCAGGCAATGCCACGCTGCGACGACACCCCCTCGAAATAGCCCACCAGGATCATGCGAAAGTAGACGCCCGGCGGAATCGACGGCCGACCCATCACCGCATGATAGAACGGAGCACACAGCCGTTCGACCCAGTCATCGAAACCGGCTTCCGCCAGCAACTGGTTCAGTTTTCTGTAAAAGGGGTGACCCGGCGATTTCGGCAAGTCCGTGGTCGCCACCCACATCTCTTGTTGTTCGCGCTTGCGTTTACCCAGCGCCATTGCGACTCCTGTCGTTCGTCCCTGAAATCAGTGAATAACACCCGCCAATATACCACGCCTGTCAAGCCCCCGAACCGACTTTTTCAACGGGCTGTTAAAGAGACTTCAATCTGATGCGAATCGCCTTCGTCAACTTCGATGTGTCGAAGTGCTCGAGCACATTGCCAGCAATGACGCACTTTCTCTTTTGGAAAAGCTCGCGAAGGGCAGCCAAGGAGCGCGTGTGACGATAGAAGCCAAAGCCGCGCTTCGGCGGTTGCAAAAACAGCTCAAGGAAAACGCCCGGTGACATCGGCAAGCTACCAGCGAATTCAAGCAGCACCTCTGACCCTTTGGTACCTTGTTCTTTGCGGGTTTCGCGGCTGTCAGGCCTGCCAGGTCTTCCTGGTGCGCGCAGGGGCGCGGTTGGGATTATTGAGGAGATAGCAAACTAAAATGCGTGTCGATCCCCAGGGACGGATTGCCGCGACGCGAATCGAATTGCTCCGCGCGGGTGAAATTCTGGCAAAGTCGATTGACGTCGCGAAACAGCCAGGAAGCACGAGCGTGGTGCGCATTGATCAGATTGTAGCCCTAGCGCGAACAGCTACGAATCCTTTGGACCAAGGCCTGTTCGCTTCGCATGTGACGATTACAGGGGGGCGACCTGCGGGCGCTTAATGCAGAGAAATTCGCCGGGACCATTCGAGCGCTACGCGACAACGACAACAACGGCGGCAACATCTGGAAAATCGAATTCGAAGAAACGGCGCCGAAGTCGTTTGAGATTGTGCTAATTGGGACGACGACTACGTTGGCTCCCCAAGGGGGCATCGCAATCGAGATCCTCGCTGACAATCGTATTGGTGAGATCATTTTTAAGAAGGGGCAAGTCGGAGGGGGAGCCGGCTTTAAAGTTCACGCACAAGGCGGCGGGGATTTCACTCAGGTGGCCGCGGGCGGCGCGGTGGCAAACCGCGCTTTGATAATCGATGCCGGCCAAGCGACCTTCAAAGGCAATGTGAGCATCAGTTACAATAGTATCTCTGGGAGACCCGCCCCACGGCAGTTCCGGGTCGATTATGAGAACAACTCGCCCGTTTTGCAGCTCACCGATAATATCAATGCGAACGGGCGTGTTTGGGTTGCCAAGCGCGTCAAAGTTGTGGATGGCGAGGATGTCGTCAACATCAAGAGACTCGTATTTGCAGAAACGGGCGGCGGAACATTTGGCGTTTTTAGCAAGATGCCGGAGTTTACAGTCAAAAATACGGACCGCATGGTCAAGCCTAAGACTTGGAGCATCGAATGATTGCCAATCCTATACGCCTTGTCCTCTCGATGTGGATACTCTGTTTTTCGGTGGGAGCCGCGCATAGTGAAGACGGATTGGCGAAAGGCCGGCGTAACGGTGTTGAGCTTCCGGCTTGCGCCGTGCGCCGACTCGGTGCCTCTCGCTTCGTCCATCCCGGAGAAATCACTGCTGTTACTTTTGTCGGCGATGGCGCTCGGGTTGCCAGTGCCAGCGGCAATGCAATCTACATTTGGGAATCTGCTACGGGAAACCATTGCGCCACTTTGACGGGACACAAGGATGTCATTCGCAAGATCGACAGTTCGCATGATGGAAAGTTGCTCGCCTCCCTCTCGAAGACAGGGCGCGTCATTGTGTGGAATTTGCAGACAGCCAAGGAAATGTTTGCGGTCGATGTGGTGGGCAAATGGCCCATCCTGCGCTTCTCACCGGAAGCAAAGTACCTGGCCTTGGCCGGACATAACGTCAAGCTCATTGACTCGATGACCGGAAAAACGGTGCGCGTCATTGGACCGAAGAAACGGATTGCATTTAGGGCGCTCGCATTCTCTCCAGACGGAAAACTGCTGGCGATGGAGGAGGGAGATGGGACGATTTCATGCTGGGATGTAGCAAGTGGGCGAAAAATTGCTGATACGAAAGGCCAGGACGTGCTCGCCGATACCTTGATTTTTTCGGGCGACGGCAAAACGCTGATCGCATTGCGCAGCGGAACGCCCTTCTTCGTCAACCCAAGAACGGGAAAACTCGTAGCCGATTTTGGATTTGCGGAGGTGGGCGACGGGTATTGCGATGTGATCGCCCTCATGCCCGACGGCAAACATTTCTTCGCTGCCGGCTCGTCCTTTGGCATTTTTCGCTTCAAAATCAAGAAGTCGGACTCTCCTCTGGGCAAAGAGGTTGAAGTTCGACGCGTGCGACGATTTGATGAAGACCGGCAATATCGCGACGTTACCGCCTGCGCCGTAAACCGCAAATGCACGATGGTCGCCGATGCCGACGGGCGCTTCCTGCGTTTGTGGGACATTGCAACCGGCAAGCGCATCCGGCCCCCCGGACACGATGGCTACGTCAACGACATTTCCTTTAGCGCCGACGGCAAGATCGCGGCGTCGGCCGGCGGGGACCGCGTCGTGTTTTGGGACATAAAGACGGGTCGGCAATTCGGCATGCTCCAGTTTCCATCAAAGCTGGACGATCGTGATGTCGTGGTTTGGGGCGCACAGCTGACGCCCGACGGCAAAAGCGTTTTCACAACTGCGTCGTATGGCGTGTTCGACGTAAAACCCGGCAATCAGACCGTGCAGTTCCGCGACGATGATTATGTTCCCATGTTCCCCGGAGCCGTGGCGATTTCGCCGAACGGCAAGTTTCATGTCTGGAACGCTAGCCTCGGATCCGAAGACGGCGGCCAGTTCTTCGCCGACGAACTCCCGGGCGGCGGCTTTGACGCCATTGTGGAAGGGGCCTCGTTCGCGCCCGACAGCAAAACGGTGGCCTTGGCCTGCGGTGATCAAAAACTCTATCTATTTGATACCAGTTTCAAGCCGCAAAAACCAAAGGAAGTCCGACTGACGTGGAAAATAGCCGACAAGAACGAAGTTCCCGACTTGATCTTGAACAACGTGCGCCTCAAAGTCAACGGCGCCAAAGTCTCCAACGCTCCGCTGGTCTTCAACATCAACGGAATCAACAGGAAAAATCCAGTGAAACTGCAACTTGGCAACGTTACGCCGATCGATGTCGAGATCAGAGCCGACCGAATCGAAAAAGCCGACGATCTGTTGATCTGGGTGGCGCCGCGCAAGTGTGGGACACCGAAGTTGATTACCTCAAGCGGAGGGAGGCTGCACAAGGTCGTCTTCAGCCCCGATGGCCGGTATCTCTTCTGCTATGAGGTTCGCACCGTGAACGACCGCCTGCCTGGGTTTATCTCCGTTTGGGACATTGTCGCGCAGAAATGGGTTCGTCATTGGCAAGTTCATGAGTCATCTGGCGAATTTCCTGCAAGATTCTCTCCTGACCGATGTCCCAAGTGTCGTTTTGTGCCGTTGGCCATCTCGCCGGATGGAGCGTTGGTTGCGACCGCGTCCGGCAACAACGTCGTGCTTTGGGAGGCGGCAACAGGCAAAGAACGCCGACGTCTTACCGACAGGGACGTAGTCTGTGCCCTCGCGTTTGCGCCCGACGGCACACTTGCCAGTGGCAGCTGCGATTCGACGATTCTTCTTTGGAATCCCTATAAGCACACAGGCGACAGGCCCGGATCGGATCGCTTCGCCGAGCTGTGGCAGGTTCTCGCGGACGAGGATGCTGGCAAAGCCTTTGCCGCCATGTGTGCCCTGGCTGCAGCGGGTCCAAAAGCTGCAGACTTTCTCTATGCCAGGCTGAAACCAACCGCTGAGCAGGTCGCCCAGGGCAAGCGGATCCAGTCGTTGGTTGAAGCACTCGACGATCCATCGTTTGCCAAACGTGAAGCCGCCCAGCAACAGCTAGCGAAGTGTGGACGCCAGGCGGAAGGGGCGCTTCGTGCGGCTTTACGTAATAGCAAGAGCAATGAATTAACCAAACGCGGCAGGGAGCTTCTTGCCACGATAACAAGCCAACCACGTTCGGCGTCGGAACGGCGCCGGCTGCGTGCCGTCGAAGCCTTGGCCCATGCCCACGCCGATTCCTACTTGCAAAAGCTGGCGACGACGAAAACGCCCATCGGCTATGAAGCCGCGATCTATTGCCAGCTGCGGGAAAAAACGATGGGAAACAGGCCATAAAATCTCGGCAGAAGCTGGGAACGAGAGCTCGCTGTTACCAAGGCGTAGCCTCTCAAAACATGGCTGGCAAACAATGAAGAAGGCCCTCCTTCCGGGAGGGCCTTGCTTTTTGAAGTGCGTTGAATTTTATTGTTTTTAACGTTTCCGAATGGCATTCAGGCTATCGCGGACCGCACGGATCAGGTTGCGGCGTTTTTTCTGGGCGTCTTTATCGAGAGCCCGGAGTTCGGCATCGAGTTTCATGAGTTCCTTGACAGCTTCTTCCGCTTCCTTTCGAGCACGCGGTCCGAAATAGCCGAGGCCAGTTGCGGCTGCTGCCTTGACGCGATCGTTCGGCGAACGGAGGCCGTCAATCAAGACAGGTACCATTTTGTCAGCGGGAGGATTCACCTGGCCCAAAGCGGTCAACGCTGCCATGCGAACGTTATCGTCTTTATCCTTGGCCGCTTCCAAGAGGGCGGGTATCGCGGCTTTGACGAACGAGACCTTGATCATACCGATTCGTCCCAATTCCTTTGCCGCCGCTTCCCGAGTCTTTGCATCGCCTTCCTTCAGTCGCTTCACCAGCCGCGGCACATCCGTTGCCTTGGGAACCGCGTATACACCCAATGCGAATGCCAAGACGACGAATCCCGGTACGAGCAGTTTGATCGTTCTCATAGGGGCACGTCCTTTCTTGCAAATGGAGCCTCGAATACCCGTCGAAAGACTGGAGCACTTTTGATGTTGGATAGCACCTGCGATCACTCGATTGTACCACCGGCTCTGCAGATTACCAGATTTTTTTCGGCGGCAGCTCTTATCGCGCACACTCCTCCTGCTTTTTCGACGCACTCCTCAGCGGAAAGGTTCCGCTATTTCCGGTTATCTCACAAAACTGGCTAAAATGACAGCGGTTTATCTTTCGGGGGAGCCGAGACCTGACTGCATCACGGTCGGAGGTTCCGTCTCTGCCACGCCGCCGCGATTGAGGGTGACAGGAGGGGAAGCGAATGGTTTCTCGACATCGGCACCTTTCTTCGATGAGGTTTCGCGCAAGTGTGCCTGAATCAGTTGCCCCAGAGCGAGAGGATGCCTGGTACCGGGTGCTCCCAAAAGAGCGCTGAACGGTTCGTCGTCTTCGATCAAGGCATCGGGCCAGACGGCAGGTTCGGTCAGGGAAATGCGCGTGTCGTGTTTTTTCTTGTCTTTCTTCGCGCCAAACAACCCCGCCAGCGACAAGCCAGCGAATTCGGTCCGCTTGCGAATCGTGCCGCCGCGAAACGGTCCCGCACCAAACAACCAGAGGTCGCGGGCCGTGCTGACCGCTTCCAGGGTGCCGCTTTGCCACACTGGCCTGCCGGTAAGCCGATTGT
Organism: Gemmatales bacterium; assembly: GCA_026004675.1. Taxonomy (GTDB): domain Bacteria; phylum Planctomycetota; class Planctomycetia; order Gemmatales; family Gemmataceae; genus BPJP01. The sequence continues at coordinate 385,617 of BPJP01000004.1, read as the reverse complement.
AGGCGAAGACGGCAATCTTGGCCGCTCCCTTCTGATTCGTCCTTTTGGCCAGCGGAATTTCCGGTATGTGCGAAGGCTGGCCGGGCATGATGGACGGAACCGTCATTTGCGGCACACCTATCAACAAAGAACTACGGTCGGTGCCAATTCCCCCAGTCCGCGCCTCCACAACAAAAGTGGCGTCTTCCCTTTTTTCCTTCAGTCGGCAACCGTGCGCCAACAGATGTTGGCGCAAAGAACTGACCAAATAGCCCCGATCCACTGCATTCTCAAGATACTGCGGATCGAAGTAGACGTCTTTGTCCTGGAGTGCCTGAAAATCCAATTGGTCGACGGCCTGATCGATCGCATTGGAAATCAATAGTTGCTCAGTTGCCGTCCGTTGCGTGTCGGTCAAGCGGGTGGTGCCGCATCCCATCATCAGCGAGACCCACAATCCGAATGCCGTTACCTTTTGCACTTGTTGTGAAAGTGGAACGCGCTCGTGCATCTTTCCTCTTTTCCGCCTTGCCAACAAACTTTCCGGCAAAATGGGGAAACGGTAAATGCCATATTGACGTGTTACCGTCAAGGCCGGATCGAACCGACGCGACCATGCGATTCGATAGCTACTCTTTTACGACTGTGACTGGGCGGGGTTGGCATAAAGCGGTCAACTGCGCAACGTCGAACGATGCCAGCAGGCCGAAGCAGAACATCTCCGGCATCTCGCGGACGCTGCGATTCTGCTGAATGACTTCTTTGAGGCTGCCGAGCGCTCCGTGCAATTCGACGGCGGCAATCGCGTTGGCGTCGGCGGCGGCAGCGACCAGTGCTATCAGGCTGGTCCGCGGCCCGTACGCCGACAGCGTGACCTTGTGGTGTTTGTTCTTTTTTCGAGCCCAATTCGCAATCGCGTTGACTTGTCCAGCCTGGATGCCGAGCGGTCTTTCACCAACGCAAGAGACGAGCAAAGCGAACAAAAAGTCTCTCGAAGCGATCCTGCATTCGCCGAAATAAAACGGATCGACAACGAGAACGCGCCGGCCGGCTGTCCAACTTTTCTTCACTTCGTCCGCGAGGCTTTTTCGGCCCAGGTCGGCGATCATCATGACCGTTTCTGTGGCTTTGCCCGCAGAAAACTCGACTGCGGGAACCGTCCAGTCTTTTCCAAGTTGGAGCTTCCAAAACTGGATTTTGCCTCCGGCAATTTCTTTCTCGCCGACCATCTCGGCATGGATGGGATACGCCTTGAGTTTGACAAGCTCGACGAGTCGCCTGCGTTGCGTTTTCTGCCAGGCTGCTCGTTCGTCTTCTGTTTTCGGAAGGGGGAGCGTGCGAGGCAGCGATTGGGCCAGGGCAAGAGCAAGGGTGTGGAAATCCGCATTCTTTTTCGGTAACGCCACGGTCAATCGTTGAGCCGTTTTGAGTTCGCCAGCCGATGGTATCTCTTCGAATGAATAGTCCTTCTGTCCGGGGAAGAAATGATCGCCGATCAGGCGGTAGAACTGCTGCCTGTTGTCGAGTTCATAGTTGTGGGTTCCCGGATCGACGTTGACATGGGTGCGAAGGTTTTTCTCCTTGCTGAAGAGCCGAAAAACCGGTCTGGCGGCTGCGACAAGAGGCGGCAGGGCGTAACCTGATTCGAAACAGCAATTGTCCTTGATGTTGTAGGTGAGGAGAGTAGCGCGAGGCGCCATCATCGCGGTCAAGTGCGTGTAATCGACAATGGTGGCGAGATCGCATGGCGTTTGCTCCGAGTCGCCAAGGTCCTTGTGGTGGCGAATGCGCGTCAGGTAGCTCGAATAGCCTGCGACCGGGTTGCACAGGGTCACGCGGGTGTCGAGCGAGCTGATGAAGATGGTCTGCCAACCGCCGCCGGACAGACCGCTGACGGCCACACGTTCCGGATCGGCATGTTTGTGTTGCAGCAAGAGGTCGAGTCCTCGTTTCATGGCGAGATAGAAAGGCGCCAGCCCGCTGGTGCCGCACAAATCGAGTTGATTCATGCGATAATGGAGATAGTTGTCCGTGTTGAGCTGCCCCATGCCGAGCCATTCGACATTGAGCGTAATGACGCCCCGTTTGGCGAGATTGATGCAGCGGATTTGTTTATACGGAGCGGCCTTGCCGTTGCGATCATGGCCGTTGACGGCAAGGTAAACGGGGACTTTTCCTTCGAGTTTTTGCGGCTCGTAAAGCAGGGCTGGAATCCATAAACCAGGCAGGGCTTCGTATCGGACTTTCTTGATGCGATAACCCGGACCGGCGGGAATCTCCTCGAGCCATTCCACTTTCGTTTTCGCAGTGCGCCATTCGGCCGCCTTGCCACGAAAGACGACTTCGTCCAGAACCCGTTGCCGAAGCCGATCGGCGATCTGTTGCCATTGTTCGGCGGATGTCACTTTCGGAAGGCGCGGAACTCGCGTCGCACAGAAGCGTTCCGTTTCCTCGAGGGTCTGTCTCGCAGCGATGATCTCGCGTTGCAAGTGTTTGGCGATTTCGACTTGAGCGGCAACGGCTGAAGGCAAGTGGAGAAGCAGAAAGATGACGAGCTTGGTTCGGAACATGGCTCTCCTCGATTTGATGCCTGCGGTTATCCAATGCCGAATTCGGCGGTCCTTCGGCTGGCTACGTTCTTTTGCTGCGTGCGGACGACGCCTTGCGTGTCCTTTTTGTCGAATCGCGTGCCGGGCTTCGCCGCATCGTCGTTTCGTAGTGCTCGATGTACTTCTTGACTGGCACGCGCCTGATGGCCTGGCCGATCACGTTCAAAGGTACGTCGTCGAGGTTTTTGACGCGGACGCACGATTTGCCCATATCGAGTTTTTTGCCGGTTTTGGCCCATTCTTTCTGGAACCAGGCGAGTTGTTCAGGATTGGCATAAAGAAACATCAAGTAGATGGCGAAGTGGTTTTTTTGTGCTGCGAGACCTGCGAAAGGAAGAGGCTGCTTGGGATCGCAATGGTAGCCGTCGGGGTAAATGCCATGAGGTACGTAGTAGCCGATCATCCCGTATTGCATCCCTTCTTCGTAGCCCTTGGGAAGATGCTTGCGGATAACGTTGCGGATGGCCTGTATGACGGCTCGGCGCTCTTCGGGCAATTCGGCAAGATACTCGTCCACGGTCGCTGCTTTGCTGTACATAGTTTGTCTCAATCGTTTTGGGCCAGCTCTTCTTCGAAGTGTTCTCCAGAATCGAGTTGAGCGAGGCGGCCCATCAAGGCGACGCCCCCGGTGATGGCCGCCAGACTGATCAAACCGGCCACGCTCCAGACCGCCATCGACACGGAAAACGTGTATTCGGACTTGAACGCCACCAAAAAACAGGTCACCGTGGCGGCGGCACAGACGACAACCATTGGCACCAACGACGCCGTCCGCCCCGCATAGCGCGAACGCTCATCGACTGGCGGGAGAGGCTGCCCCAAATCCAGCGCTTTGAGATGTTCTATGTGAAGCATTTCGCGGAAGCGCGCTTGTGCCCGCAACAGCTGTGGCACAAGGATCAAGAGCGTTCCCAATACCAGCGAGGTCAATACAAGAATCATTAACTCACTGTCGTAGTTGGCCAGAAAGTCGTTCATGGTGTGCCTCTTGTTCAATGCACCAACTGGCTCGTTCCTCATATCGTCAACTGGTATTACAACACCGTCGGCGCAGGAAAGGCAACCAAAACTTCGGCGATGAATGAAATCGTCCACCGAGAGAATGCGATTTGTGAGAAATGGTCATTGGCTGGCAGGACGAAGTACGAGGTTGCCCGGTGTTTTCGGATGCCCGACGGCGAGATCGCTCAGGCCGCCCGCAGGGGATTAGCAACGCCGCCGGCTTTGGCTTGGCTCTTTTCAGATCGCGTTAGCTGCTGCCAGCGCCGCCGGGCGATACACCAACTGATTAAACAGGCTGCCTGGATCGGCCAAAAGAGGGGGACCATGTGTTTGATCCACGGCCCGTGAAACCAGGCCAAAGCGGAAAGGATGGCTCCCCAGCCGCTAAGCAGCAAAAGATCGGAAAGATACTCGGGCCGATCTTGCAGGAAAACAGCGACAATGAAAAACGAAGGAGCAAGCAACGGCACGAACCAACGGACCGTCAGGCACTGGCCAGAATAGTTTGTCGAATTGACCGCATAAATCAGCCACGTGCCGGCACACCATGCCAGGGCGCAGAGGATTTCGGGTGCGAGGCGCGAACGTTGTCGGCAAAAATGCCACGATGCAGGAATGAGCAAGAATAATGGCAGATTGTGGCCGATGAAGCCGCGCTTGCCAAACAACAACGCCAGGGAATAGACAACGAAGTGCCCCATCGTGTGGTTCCACGTCCCAGTCATGTTTTGCTTGTTGAAGGGGCAACCGGGCCAGGCGAAATAATCGGGCACCGCATTGGCCGGGATGATCGTGCCACCGACAGCGTAGTTGACGGCGTGATGCAGTGCGACAGGGGGAAAGGCAGCCAGCGAAAAAACGACGACTGCCGTCAGATTTCGGCTTCGGTACAACAGCCAAAAGCCCACTGCCAGCAAAAGTACCGGCCCCGCACCCAAGTCGATGGAATAGCCGATGCCCGACAGCAGTCCGATCCAACCAACGCGCCAAAGGGAGACGTGATTCGGGCCTTTGGATGCGTACCAGGCTATGGACAAAAACAATGCCGAAGCCACGCCGAGCAAAAGAATGTGATTGTTGACGTTTTGCGAATAAGTCAGTGCGACGGTGCCCAGAGCGAAACTGGCCGCTAAGCCGAGTCGGGCAAACGGGACAAGCTGGAGCGGATAACCGATGCGAAAGATGCACCAGACGCCGACGACAAAAGCCAGCCCAGACGAACATAAAGTCATCAGCCACACGAACGACCGGGGATCGTGTCTGGCCGTCGGGCCGCCCAACCATTGCCATGCCTGGTAGACGCCCGCCAAGTACAAAGCGGGCACGGGCGATTTGTCGGAGTAGAAATGACCGTCGATGAAGAGTTTATCCGCTGTGCCGAACTTTCGCAGCATCGGCTCATCTGGTCGGTAGGGGTTTGCTGATGGCGGGACGTCGACAAAAATGGACCGGTCGATCGCCAGCGTGTGGTAATCGACCAGAGCTTCAACCGTGGCCAGGCGTGAACCGTCGTTCCAGCCGCCGGCAGTCGGGCGGATGCTGACAAGGACCAGCGCCGCGGCACACGCGACGACGACCAGGCCGAGTTTCCATTCGCAGCGACAAAACGACGTCCACATAGCCCATCCCTGGTTGGCGGGGGCGGATTGCGTTCCTTGCGCATCTGTCCATATCACGATTCCGCTGTCGGCACAAGATCGGTCCCAGTCGCCACTTGCCGATCGCAGGATGCTGGCAATTCAATAAGATTGGACTGATCGTTCGCGTCGGCTTGCAGGCACAAAACCCGTGCAGCGTTGCGTAGGGGGGAATGAAGGCATGAAAATCCTGGTTTCCGGTGCGACCGGGCTGGTCGGTTCGGTCTTGGTGCCCCTGTTGGAATCGAAAGGGCACGGGATCGTGGCCCTGACGCGAGGACAAGCAGAGCCGGGCAAACGCATCCATTGGGACCCGGAGCATGGGACGCTCGATGCAACTAGCCTGGAAGGTTTCGAAGCGGTCGTGCACTTGGCAGGAGAAAACATCGCAGCCGGCCGCTGGAACGAAGAGCGCAAAGCCCGCATTCGCGATAGTCGAATCAAGGGAACCAAACTGCTTTGCGACAAACTCGTTGAATTGTCTGAGCCGCCGAAGGTTCTGGTCTCCGCGTCCGCGATCGGCTACTACGGCTCCCGTGGCAGTGAGGTATTGACGGAAGAGAGCCAGCGCGGCACCGGCTTTCTGGCGGATGTCTGTGCGGATTGGGAGCAAGCTACGCAAGGAGCAAGCGACAAGGGAATCCGCGTGGTCAACGCCCGGATCGGTGTTGTTCTTAGTGCCGCTGGCGGAGCGCTGGCGAAAATGCTTCTGCCCTTCAAACTGGGGTTGGGAGGCGTTGTAGGCAACGGTCAACAGTACATGAGCTGGATCGCCATCGATGACCTTGCCGCCGCCATTCTCCATCTGCTCCATACCGAAAACCTGAGCGGTCCAGTGAATCTGGTAGCCCCGCATCCGGTGACGAATTACGAATTCACGAAGACGCTGGGGCGAGTGCTGGGCAGGCCAACCATTCTGCCGATGCCTGCCTTCGCTGCCCGGCTTGCCTTCGGCGAAATGGCGGATGAACTGCTTCTTTCCAGCACCCGCGTCGAACCGAAGAAACTGGTAGGCAGCGGCTTTCTCTTCCGCTTCCCCAACCTTGAAGGGGCACTTCGTCATCTGCTGGGGAGATAAATGCCGCCGGAGCAACCTCACTGCTCGTGCAGCGAAAAATCGATCGAATTTCCGAAGACGATCGTTTTCGACCAGGTGCCGATCCATTCGAAAGAGAAGGCAGCGACTCGTCCGCGAATTGGTCAACGTTGACGGTTGCTATTCTCGGGCTGGTTTCGGTCAAGCATGCAAGGCCTTTTGCAATTTTTGAATCGCTTTATACTTCTCGTCACTGATGCGAGCAGCCGGGACTTGCAGTTTTTCGGCGATTTCCCGAACGGACCAGCCTTCCAAGCTCAATTCGAGGATCCGATGTTGGCGATTGCTGAGAATGTGCCGAGCCACTTGCTGGACGGCTTCGCGTTCCTCCGCCAACCGCCGCTCGCGAGCACTACGGGCATCAACGGCTATGGTCAATGGCTGCGTCGTTCGACGGCGCTGACGCTGGATTCGTTTTTTCACGGTATCAATCGCTCGGACTAGTTCCGCGCGTTCTGGACCTTCGATCCGAAGCATGTTTTCCCAAGCGGGAGGTTCGACTCGTTGCAACAATCGGCAAAAGACCTCATGGGTGCAATCCGCCCAGGATTGCGGATCGAGACCGGCATTCCGCCAGCAAGCGGTACAGTAGCGGGCAAGCTGTTCAATCGTTCGAGGCGGAATGGGGCTGCTTTGGGCGGCAGCAGACGCAGAGGCGGTCAGTGCGCATCCCAGCACCATCGCCACCATATAATGCCGACCACGTTTTCGTTGCTTCTTTGAGTCCATCATGTCTTCGCTCGCCCGAAACAGGTTTTGCCAGCCCGGCACTGGCCGATCCTGCGATCAGGCCATCCGGACTGCGGATACGAACTTTCTTTTTCATTATACGGACGGCACGAAGGACCTTTCTCGTTGGTAAGACCGGAATTTTCCTGGTCAACGAACGGCCTGGAAACTCCAAAGCGGCACATATGGCGGGAGTTCGCCCGAGTAATAGGCCTCATGGCCGAGCAACTCGCGCAGTTTTCGTAAGGCATGACGACGCACGGTGACGTAGTAGTATTCGCATCGGGCGTCGCGAGCGGCATCCCAACAGCGATGATAAAAGTCGGTCTGGTCGATGGCCTGGGCAATTTGCTGCCTGGATGCCATTTCCAATGCATAACGCATGGCGAGGGTTCGTCGATACGCCCTGTTGAACTCCAAAAAGCCGGTAATGGTTTCGCGATCGGGAAAACGATAAGCTTCAGCCAACTCCGGTGCATCTTTCAATTCATGGAATCGGCGGCGCAACATAACCAAATCGGAATCGAAGTCGGCATCGTCCTTGAGCACGTAGCGCGTTTCACGCGGGTCCAGGATTTCCAAAAGGACGGCCAGGTCGCAGAGCAAGTCCTTGCTGCAACACCCCATTACGTCGTTTTGCAAAGGGGAGAATGCATCGCCTGGTGCGGTGAGCAGCCAAAGGGCTACCAGCGCATTGGGATAAAACATGCCTCTTCTCTCCTCCTTGAGTTCGGCGGTGCGGTTCCGGTCGCACCGCGAAAAAATCGTTCAGAATTTTTCGACCTGAGGATGGAATCGGGAAAAGCCACGATAGCCGCGGCAGACCGTGATACCCCATTGAGCAATAGGGTGTCCGTTTTCCTGATACGTTACGATGCGACTCGGCTCCACGTGATCGAATGCCTCGCCGAGGCAAGGATGGCTGGGACCGATCAGAACAAAGGTTTTACCGGCAAAGTATTCCGGATCGAACAAAGGGTTCGGCCGCCAAAGATCGTATTGGCTCCAACGATCGCCAAAGACCAGTCCGAAGCTATAGACCTGAGGTTGTCCCTGGCAATAGAAGCCTATTTCACCGGGCAAATTCCAGCCGGACGCGACGAGAACCGGTTCGATTCCTTCTTCGCGCAGCTGCTGGCGAACCCGATCGACCTCATTGGCCAGAAACCGCCAGCCTCGGATACGGCACGTGGGATCGAAGCGGCGCAAAGGGAATGGGTGCTTGGCGCTGGGTTTGCCCGAGATGCGAGCCAACAGCGGCTGCAGGGCGACGGTAAAGTGCATGCAGAAAATCAGAAGCAAACCAGTCGCCGCGGCGGCAAAGACACTCGTACGAATCACGCGGCGTTGCCAGCGATCGGCGATCCAGTTGGCCGTCAGCACCAGTCCTGCCAGGTAGGCCGTCACAGGCCAATTGGCCTGGCCGCCACCGTTTTTGAAGGAAAACAGGCAGAAGACGGCAAAAGTGGTCATCGACAGCCACCAGAGGTATTGACGCCCTTCATCCTGATCCCAACCGGGGCGATATGCCAGCATTGCGGCGACCCAGACAACAAACCAAAAGCCGAGCAAGACCGCGAATTGGGTGCCGAGGTAATTGAGAGGACCAAGCCAGCGGATTCCGCCATTTTCGGTCACGCCAGCCTGGCCACCGACGTGGCGAAACGTTACCCAATCGTGCTGGGCATTCCAAATCAGGATCGGCAGACAACAGACGAATGCAATGAAGACCATTGCCCAAAATGCAAAAGACGAGAGCAAAGGCCGATGTCGCCTGGATGTGAGCAGGAACAGGCCAAAGGACGGAAGCCAGAGCAGCATGGTGTACTTGGCCAGCATTCCCAAACCGAGTAAGAGACCAAGCGCAGGCCAGGCCCAGGGCGAACGTCGAATGGCTGCCTGATAGCCCAGGACCAAAGCCCAGCCCCATATGCAGGTATAGGGCGCGTCGATGGTCATCAGCGACGAACCCGCCGCGACCAAGGGGAGAGTGAGCGCGATGGCGACCACGCCTAGCGCCAGCTTCTCGCGTTTCGTCACCTGGACAGTCAGGACATAGAGGCTGAGCAAGAGCAGGCTGCCGCACAAGACCGCCGGCAGGCGTACTGCCCACATGTCGGTTTGCGTCAGCTGGCGTGAGATCGGGCCGGCCACCTCGATCCCCGCCCGAATCAAATACGCCACCAGTGGTCCCTTACTGTAGTAGCTCCAATCCAATCGACGCGACCAGTCCCAATAGTGTGCCTCGTCGGGTGCGAGGTCGAACGCAAAATGGGCAGCGAGGTAAGCCAAATGCAGACCGGCCGACAACACGATCAGCGTTGCCGCGATCAGCCGATACCTCCAGCGCTTGTCGCCGGCGTCGCTGATGGGGATCGAGCCTTGTTCGTGCATCCGCATTTCCGATCTATTCCGGGTCGCTATCGCTCGAGTCGGTCTTCTGCGGCTCGACTTCCTCGACGTGTTTTTTATCGCAGGTGGATTCGGCGATCCGTTCCCGTACTTTGTGGACGTCGGCCTTGATCTTCGAGCTGTTGATGCCGATGTTCAAACTCTCGCCATCGGTGCCCTTGGCTTTACTGATGGAATACCAATTCAAATACCAGCCAACGCCGGCGAACATCAACAGGGCCGCTCCCATCAAGGCCAATAGATTTCGCATAGGTCTTCTCCTTCCGAATTGTGCTGCATCGAAACCTGGAGGTAGACGATAGCCGTTCGAGCGATCACGCATCTAGCATGAACGCGGCCTTTCGGTCCAGCCCATTTGCAACAGCATCGAAGGCAGCGAAACGACATAAAGCGGGTAAAGCCCTGGAACTCGAGGACGCTGGCGCCCGGATCGAGAACGATCGACGAAGCACGTTGTGAAAATCGGCAGGAGCCGTGATAAAATACGGCAGGAATATAAAACAAGTAGAAAGCAGCCGCTTGTCGCGGCATTGGTGTGGACGAACCACGATTTCGTCTAGCTTCGAGGAGACCGCTGATGTGCCCAACACGATTTTTCGTCGTCCTGATCGTGTTTTCCGTCGCGGCCCCGGCACGTTGCGGTTTGCACTATTCGGGCGAGCAATTCGCCGAACTTCCTTCCCAGTGGCGTGGGTTTTTGCTCGATCAGCGGATGTTGCGGTTGATAGCGGTCAAGCCGTCGGTGAAGGTTTCTGAGTCGGCCGTACGCAAGAAATACCGCGAAGAAGCCGCTCGCCTACGAAATCTTTCCCGCCAGAGGAAGCTGGATGCGGGAGAGGCAGCCGACCTGGGAGCTTTATTGATTCGGCTGGCCGAACTCGACGAGGCATTGGCCGTCCTCCGCGAGGCACAAGGGCGGTACGCCAATCATTATCGTGTCGTGGCCAATCTCGGTACAGCGTGGCAATTGCAGGGGGACCTGGACCGTGCCGAGATGTATTTGCAGCAAGCCGTCCGGCTGGCCCCTGGCAAGTTCGAACCAGCCGAGCAACTTCACCTGAAACTGGTCCGCGTTCGCAAGCGAAAAAAGAATCCCGCCGACTTGGACGATTTGTTCGGCATTCGTTATGTCGCCGAGAAAGGGGAGTACGTCGCCGGCCGGATTCTTCCCGAAGAAAAGAAGAAACTGCCCGCCAATGCCGTTGCCCAGTTGCAACAACTGGCGCTTTGGCTGCCCGGAGACGGTTTGCTGCTCTGGCAATTGGCTGAATTGGCTAACGCCTTTGGCGATGTGCGCACCGCAGCCGCCATCATGGAAGGATGCGTTACGGAATTCGGCCTGAACCACCCGGAGCTGCGGCGGCACCGGAGGCTGACGCGCGAGGCCGCGGATGCGCTTGCCGACAAAAGCGCCGCCTCGCTCAAGACTGAGCACTCCAGACATGTCGCCGGTGTCAAGCCCCGATCGAACCGGCCTCTCCTCAACCGACTCGTTTCCCTGACCCTGCCCGAGATCGATCCCAAAGGCATCAATCCCCTGCCATGGGACATCGTCATCGAAACCAAAATGGACCGCAAATACAAACCGACTTTTCACCCTTATTTGAAACAACTCGACGGCAAACAAGTTCGGATCAATGGCTTCATGCAGCCGCTATCCAACAACCCCGATGTTGTCGCCTTTATGCTGATCGAGTATCCCGTCGGCTGCTGGTATTGCGAATCCCCTGGTGTCACTGGCATCATTCTGGTCGAACTTCCTCCAGGGAAAACGACGCCGTTTACGCGGAACCAGATTCAAGTAACCGGTACACTAACGCTTAACGACAAAGACCCGGAGAATTTTCTCTATCTGCTTGGCAAAGCACAGGTCGAGCCTTTGAAATAGTACCACGTTGAGGTGAACATGCTGTTTCCAAATTGCAACGACTCGAAAGGAAATCCCAGGCAAGCTGTCGGGAGGCTTTCGCGCCGTCGATTGTTCGCTGGGTTGATTCCCCTTTGTCTGATGCTGTTCGTGGGATGCAACCGGTCCAGTGACAAGATCACGGTGGCATTCATCAGCAACAACGAACACGAATTCTGGAAGATTGCCGAACGCGGCACGCAAAAGGCCGCCGAGGAGTTCGGCGTTAACGTCGAATTCAAGATGCCTTCAGGTGGTGGCACTTCAGCGGCACAGCGGCGCTTCATCGAAGACCTGCTCGCCAAAGGCGTGCGCGGCATCGCCATCAGTCCAAACGATGCCGTCAATCAGACACCTTTTTTGAAAGAAGTTTCCCAGCAAGTGCCATTGATCACCCAGGACAGCGACGTGCCCGATATCAGCGCTCGACGCTGTTATATCGGCACCAACAACGTCCTTGCGGGACGAGCCGTCGGCGCTCTCGTCAAGGAAGCCGTCCCCGAAGGCGGCAAGATCGTCATTTATGTCGGCAAACTCGACGTGCAAAATGCCATCGAACGCCGAAAGGGCGTCGTCATCGAACTGGCGGGCGGCGAAGACCGATGCCAGGCCGAACTGAAAAAACTCGAAGCTGGCGAATACCCGATCCAGTTCGGCAAATACACCCTGATCGACACGATGACCGACGACGGCAAACAGGAGATCTGCCGCTCCAAAGCCGATGACACCTTGACCAAGCACCCGGATGTGAAATGCCTGATTGGCTTGTGGGCGTACAACCCGCCAGCTCTGCTCGAAGCGGTCAAGGCAGCGGGCAAAACCAGGCAAATCGCCATCGTTGGTTTCGATGAGAACGAAGAAACCCTTCAAGGCATCAAAGACGGCTACGTCGCCGGCACGGTCGTACAGAATCCGTTCATGTTCGGGTACGAAGCGGTCCGTATCCTGGCCCGCTTGGCCCAGGGAGACGAATCGGTCCTCGATCGCCCCGATATCGACGAGAAAAAACGCATCTATATTCCTCACCGCGTCATTACGAAGAAACAGCCCGATTTCACGAAGAACTCCGACGAGCATCGATGGGTGGACGTGGAGATGTTCCACGCGGAGTTGAAAGCACTGAAAGGAAGTTGATCGTCGCACCCGACACGCAGGTTCTTTGAGAAAGGAAAAGGCGTTACGGCGCGGATCGCATGTCAGAGACTACTTCGCTTCTTTCCGCACGCAATATCTCGAAGGCCTTTCCCGGCGTGCAGGCTTTGTCGAATGTTTGCCTCGATTTATCGGCCGGTGAAGTGCTTGCAGTCGTGGGCGAAAACGGTGCCGGCAAGTCGACGCTCATGAAAATCCTCGGCGGCGTTTATCGGCCCGATGCAGGGGAAATCAGGCTGGATGGTCGGCTCGTCGAATTCCACAGCGTCGCACAGGCGCAACAGCTTGGCGTCGCGCTCATTCACCAGGAATTGAACCTTGCCGAGAATCTGGACATTGCCGGCAACGTCTTTCTCGGCCGCGAGCCGACTTCGGGTGGTCTCTTTCGACTCATCCACCCGCGGATCTATGCGGAAGCGGAAAACATCCTCGCGCCGCTGGGTTTGACGATCTCGCCACGCACGCGCGTCGGCGACTTGTCTATCGGCCAGCAACAGCTAGTCGAGATCGGCCGGGCTTTGGCTTTGAACGCACGCATCATCATCATGGATGAACCAACATCCAGCCTGACGCAGCGCGAGACGGATCGGCTTTTCGAAGTGATTCGCGACCTCAAGCAAGCAGGGATCGGCGTGCTGTACATTTCCCATCGACTGCAAGAAATCGAACGCATTGCCGACCGGGTTGTTGTCCTCCGCGACGGTCAGTACGTGGGTGAATTGCGCGGAGAGGAAATCGAACATGAAGCCATGGTGCGCATGATGGTTGGTCGCGAGTTGAAGCAATTTTTTCACCGCACTCGTGAAGAAACCGTCCAACCGCCTCGAACGCTACTGGAGGGGAAGAACCTGCGCTGGCTCCCCAAGCAAAAAAGAGGCGCGAGTTTTTCGCTGGCCGCCGGCGAAATCGTCGGGCTGGCCGGTTTGATGGGTGCAGGCCGAACAGAACTGGCCGAGGCGATTTTCGGCATTCGTCCTCTTTTGGACGGCGAAATCTACCTCGAAGGGCGTCGTCTGGTTCCAGCCTCCCCTTCTGAAGCCATCGCTGCCGGTATTATGTTGTTGCCGGAAGACCGCCGGCTCCAGGGACTGGTTTTACCCGCCAGCGTCAAAGACAACGTTGTGCTGGCATCGTTGATGGAGCTTAGCAAAGCTCGGTTGGTGGACCGTCGTCGGGAGGCCGACGTCGCGGAAGACATGTGCCGGCGTCTCAACATTCGCACGCCGTCGATTTATCAAACAGTGGCCCTTTTGAGCGGTGGCAACCAGCAAAAAGTCGCATTGGCCAAATGGCTGTGCCGACAACCACGCGTTTTGCTTCTCGACGAACCGACGCGAGGCGTCGACGTGGGCGCGAAAACGGAAATCTATGCCCTGATGGATCAGCTGGCCCGCGAAGGAATGGCCATCCTGATGATTTCCAGCGACCTCGAAGAAATCCTTGGCATGAGTGATCGGGTTTACGTGATGTATGAAGGCCGGCTCACCGGCGAGTTGAAGCGTTCCGAACTCAGCGAAGAAGCCGTGATGCGCCTGGCTACCGGAGGAGACAGCGACTGATGAAAAAAGTTGCCGGGATTGCCCTTTTTCTGCTCGCCATCTACGTCCTGCTTCTTTTGTCCGATCCAGGAGCACGCACGCCGTTGAACCAGTTCAATCTAGGTCGTCGCATCGGACTGTACGGCATCATCAGCCTGGGTGCCGGCATGCTGATCATAACAGGGGGGGATCGACTTGTCGATCGGATCGGTGGTCGGCTTCACGGCAGTGGTCTTCGCGAGCTTGCTGCGTGGAGATCCATGGCCCTGGCCGCTCGACTTTTTGCCCCACCCCGCCTGGACGCCGGCGCTGGCCGTCTTTGCCGTCCTCGCCCTCGGCGCTGTCATTGGACTGATCAATGGATGTCTGGTGACCAAACTTCATTTGCAGCCCTTCGTGGTCACACTTTGCGGTTTGTTCATCTATCGAGGCGCCGCCCGCTGGTTCGCAGATGATAAAGTTCGAGGCCTTGGCGTCGAATTCGAAACCATGCGTTACATTCTTTACGGCAACCGCATCTTTCTCGGGCTGCCCATGTCGCTGGTAATCCTGCTTTTGCTCGCCGCCGTCGCCACCGTCTTTCTGCATCTGAGCGTCTATGGGAGGTACTTCTTCGCCATCGGCAGCAACGAACGCGCAGCAGCCTATTCGGGTATCGTTACCGATCGCTACAAAATCCTCGCCTACACCTTGTGCTCGACCCTCGCTGCCGCTTTCGGTATCCTTTACCTGGCCCAGGAAAACTCCGTTCAACCATCCAGCACAGGCAACTTCCTTGAATTGTATGCCATCGGCGGCGCGGTCCTGGGAGGCTGTAGTCTTCGCGGCGGCGAAGGCACCGTCGTCGGTATCCTGATCGGGACTGCCATCCTTTGGGTTCTGCCGAATCTTTCCAATATGCTCGGCATCCGCTCCCAGCTCGAACACACAGTCATCGGGGCGGCTCTTTTAGCCGGTGCCATCCTGGACGAGTGGCTGCATCGTCCCGGACCCAGTCTATTCGATCCGCTCAAGAAACTGCTTGGCCGAACGAATCCGTCGTAAAGGACGAAGACGAGGACGACCGCCGATACTCATCTCGGCAGCAAGTTGCGCAAGAGGGTTACCTTGCCCAGGTGGTAGCTTTCGTGCTCGGCGATGTGCCCCACCGCCCAGGCGACCGTCAACGGGCGATTTCCAGCATGGCGCAAGACTCGGACGAAGTCGGCGGCAGTCAAACTGGCAAGGAAACGTCGGTAGGCGGGGCGAACCTGCTTGTGGTATTCAGCAATCGCCACAAGGTCCGTGAAGCGGCCGTCGTCTACACCCCCCGAACGCATGGTAACCAGGTCGCCGGGGCATACCGCTGGTCCGCAAGCAAAGACATGGGCAAGATAATAATCGAGCATCTCGCCCAGGTGCTGCAGGTTCCAGCCGATCGAGGCGACCTTCGGGTCGGGCTGCCAGCCGACTTGTGCTGGCGTCAACGACTGCGCCGCCCATTGCCAAACGTGCCAAAAGTTGCCGTCGAGATAGTCCCAAAGGTCAATCCAATGGCGGATAACGGGGTCCATAACGAATGGGGATGGGTCAGAGGATCATCCTAGCCGATATAGCATCCAATAAACAAGAACGCCCGTGACCGACACATAAAGCCAAAGGGGCAGAGTCCAGCGGGCGATGCGTTTATGCCTTTGCCATTTTCCCATCAGTCCGAGAAAGATGGAATAGAGCACAAGGGGAGCGGTGACGATGGCCAGGATCGTATGTGAAATCAGGATGGCAAAATAGAGGGGGCGGAGCCAACCCTGACCGGTAAAGTAGGTTGGCGTGCCGTGACGAACAACGAAGTGGTAGTAAAGGTACGAGGCGAGAAACGCGGACGACACGACGAAGGCCGACAGCATGCACGTTTTGTGCACACCGACGCGGCGGCGGCGAATAGCAATGAAACCCGCCACGATCAAGAGGGCGCTCGTCGTATTAAGCACGGCATTGACGCCGGGGAGGTTTTCCGGCGTAATCATGGCTGCTCCTCGAGCAGTTCGGCGACTTTAGCTTTGATCTTGTTCACGTTATTGATGGGTCTTCCTTCTTCATCGACGCGTCTGCCGTCGAAGTAGCCGCGAATCTGGCCGTGCCGATCGACCAGCACGAGTTTGCTGCTATGCGTGACTTCGTTGCCCGGCGTTCGTGCGTTGCCTTCGTTCTCGTGGACCGCCAACAAGAACGTTTCGCGAATAAAGGAATACATTTTGTCCTGGTCGCCGGTAAGAAAAAGCCAACGCTCATTGTCCGCACCGAAACGGTTGGCGAACTCCTGCAAGACCTGGGGGGTATCTCGTTTCGGATCCACGCTGAAAGAAACGAGCACGACGTCATCGTTATCAGCGAATTCTTTTTGCAGCTCTGCCATAGTGCCGGCGATTTGCGGACAGGACTGAGTGCAGCAGGTGAAGATGAAGGACGCTACCCAGATTTTGCCAGCCAGGTCTTCCCGGCTGATGGTCCTGCCGCTTCGTTCGGTGAACTGGAAATCGCCTACCTTGCCGAGGATGTCGGCGGAGGCTGGTGGCGGTTTGCTTTTCGACAAAAGGCCAAAAACGCCCAGCGCCAAAAGTCCGATGCCAACGATGCCGAGAACGTGGCGATGCATGATACCTGCTTTTCCGGCCCGAATCAGGGAGGAGTCAATTCATGGGCAGCTACGCTCTTCCAACCGAGCACGATGTCGGGCAACAGGACGATCAGGATCAAAAGGCCGAGCACAATGGCCGGGATGATCATGAAATAGACCCGTTTCCAGTCGAACATCAGGTGCATGAAGACAATAGCGACGAGGCAAGCTTTGATGACGGCTACGCCCATGATCAGAGCAAACGAGGTCATGGCCGAGATCATGCCGCTTTGCATGGCCCCGTTGAACGCGAACGACAGGAGCGTAAAGACTGACAGGGCCGCGAAGATAGCGGTATAGACGCCCACCGCTGGGCCATGACCCTCGGCATGGCTGGATGATGCGTGGGCTTCCTTATCTTCGACCGGTTTTTCGTCGCCGTGTTCAGTGTGGGCTTCGGCTTCGGCCTTTTCCTCTTCCTGAGGTTTGGTTTCTTCCTGAGATTCTTCCCGTTTTTCTTCGCTCATAATTACACCAGATACAGCAAAGGAAAGAGAAAGATCCAGACAATATCGACAAAGTGCCAGTACAAGCCGGTCAGTTCGATCAAGCCGGCGTGCTGCGCTCCGAGGGTCCCGAAGAACGCCATCAGGAGAATGATTGCGAAGACCACCAATCCTCCCAGGACGTGGAGGGCGTGGAAACCGGTCATGGCGAAGTAGCACGACGCCCACATGTTGCCCCAGGGAATGACAGGTGTCAAATGGAGGTCAGGATGTTTCTCCAAAAGGGCGTTGACGCGCAAGCCCAGTTCTTCGGGGGTCAACGAGCGCAGCCCTTCCTTTTCGCGAGCCGTCAACTCGCGTAGCAGTTTGTCGCAATCGGCTGCCGCCTCGGCGCTGACGTGATCGGCGTGCTCTTTGATTTCGGTCAACTCGGCCTGGACTTTGGCCAGATACTGAGCGCCGCGCGACCCATCGAGGCGATCGAAAACATATCCTGGCAGAATGTGGTGCGAGAATTTGGAGTTGTACTCAAATGCCTTGACCACAAGGAAGACGGCGCCAAGGGCGAGCGTAATGGTGATGTAAATCGTTGTTTTTTTCACGTCGCCGTGAGTGATTGCGTGGTGCGCCAGCACGACCGAAAAGCTGCTGCAAATCAGCACGAAGGTGTTCAAAGCCCCGATCCATTCGATCAGATGGACCTGGTGCGGGCTCGGCCAGGGAAGCGATAACACCGACGCGATCTGGCCCACTTCGTGTTCGCTGAGGGAGCCGTTGTTGTCCTGGTCACCATGTTCGAACAAGTCGGCGATTTCGCCGCGAGCTTCCGACCTGGCGATTTCACCGTTGCCGTCCTGGTCCATGCCAGCGACCAGGTCGTGGACAGGGATCGGCTGTCCATTGCGTAGCACGATGTAGGTGCCGATCAAGGCGGTAAAAAACATGATTTCCGTGACCAGAAACAGCCACATCGCCAGCTTGCCGTTGGGGATCGGCAAACCCATGTGTAATCTTTTTTCTTCCTGGACGGCATGGGCCATGGTAGTTCAACCTTCCAAACTCAGATTCGCGCCAAAAGCAACAAGGCAAAAACTGCGGGAAGATAAACGAGCGAAGCCCGGAGCACACGCCGGGCATGGGTTTCCGTTCGTTGCCGGAGAAAGCCGATCGCGGTCAGCAAGAACCCGACACCGATCGCCAATGCACCGGCAAAATAAATTGGCCCGGCCATATGCAACCCGACCGGCGCCAGACTGATCGGGATCAACGCCAGGCAATAGCCTACCATTTGCCGACCGGTCATCGAGCCGCTTTCGTCGATCACGGGGAGCATCTGCAAACCGGCACGGGCATAATCTTCGCGATAAATCCAGGCGATCGCGAGGAAATGCGGCACTTGCCACAAGAACAACAAAGCGAACAGGACGATGGCCTCGGCGTCGACCGTGCCGCGAACAGCCGTCCAGCCGATCATAGGCGGCAATGCTCCCGGCACGGCCCCCACAAGCGTGTTGAGCGTCGTCCGCCTTTTGAGCGGGGTATAGAGAAAGACATAGCTTGCCAGCGTGAACGCCGCGATGCTGGCGGCAACAGGTTCTTCGAGGGCGACCGCCAAATAGAAGATACCGGCCGATGATACCACGATCCCGAAAAGCAAAACCTCGATGCTTTGCAATCGGCCCGCCGGCAAAGGCCGATTCTCCGTTCGCCTCATCAGCGCATCGCTGTTTCGCTCCAGCAACTGGTTCAAAGCGCTGGCACCGGCAGCAACCAGCGCCGTTCCCAAAACCGTGTGCAGGATCAACACCGGATCAGGCACCGACTCGGAGGCCAATAAGGCACCGGCGGCAACCGTGAAAAGGACCAAAACCGAAATGCGTGGTTTGGTCAAATCCCGGTAATCGGCAGCACGACTGCCCGCCGCTGGCACCGATTTCGACAGCAGCAATGGTTTCATTCGCGAACCTCCGAACCCCTCGTCGCCGCCACAAGCATCGTTTCACCCGGTGACAGGCTGTCACTCGCGTCCGGTGCGGCCGCATCGGGCGTTCCGAGTCGCCGTCGAGCGAAACTAGCCAGCACAACAGCGGAGGCCAATGCCAACTGGCCCAGCAGGACATGTATCGTCCGCGTGCCGATCTGCCTGGCGGTGCTGGCTGCCGAATAGCGGATCATCCAAGCCTCGACGCCGACCAGTATTTGCAACCCGACCACTGCCGCCAAAACGCAGCTCAGCGGACGCAGCACGCCTGTGTTCGCCTCATGCATCACTGCGAAAACGAGCCAGACGGTAGCCGTTGTCACCACAAAGGCAAACGCCAAATGAGCACGCTGGGCCAGCGACGAATAGGTATGGCGGACCATGGCACCGAAGGCGATTTGCACAAAAATGCAGACGACCAGCCCGAACGCCAAACGCCAGATGTGTCGCGCCCGGTCGAGGTCATCGGCACGATGGGATTCGTCCCATCTGCGGGACGTGGTCGCTGCGATGATGGCCAATAGAGATAGAACGATCGCCGCGAAGCTGCCGTGCACAACTGCCAGGTCGGTTCCCAACCATTCATTGAGCCTGACGCGAAAGCCGCCAAGCAATCCCTGGATCGAAACGCCCGCCAGAGCAGCCACACCGAGCCAACGCAACCGGCGCCTGGCAGCGACGGACCAGCACGCAACAGCCAATCCTATCGAGAGGATGCCCACGATATAGCCGGCCAGGCGGTGGGCATGTTCGAGCAAATAGCCGGGATCGGCCTGCTGCCAGGAAACGGTGAACAAATGCCATGGTGTCGTCGGCCAGATCGGGTCAGCCATCGCAACCCGATAGGTCGTCACCAGGGATCCCAAGGTGATGAGCACAAGGGTAGCGGCGACCGTAAAGACGGCCAATACATGCAGCCACGGACTTGTTCGTTGGGTATCCAATTGGCTTCTCTAGGTCAACGGATTGTGTGAATCGAATCGATCAAAAGCCTGGTTCAATGCCCGGCTCCGACGGGGACGCCTTCGAGTTTCCGCGTCTGCATCACATGGTCGTCTTCCATGCCGGGCACGGAGTATTCGTATGGCCCGTGATAGACCACCGGCGTAACCTCGAAATTGCCATGCGGCGGCGGAGACGGCGTTGTCCATTCCAAGGTGTTGCTCCGCCAGGGGTTTCGTCCCGCTTCCTTGCCCCAGAAAAGGCTGTAGAAGAAGTTGACAGCAAAGATGAGTTGTGCCGCCCCCAGCAGGAAAGCACTGACGCTCATGAACTGGTTGAGAAATTGCACGTTGCTTTCAAACCCCGTCATGGTCGGATCGAAGATGCGCCGCCGCAAACCAGCCGCCCCGACCAGGTGCATGGGATAAAAGGTCATGTTTCCGAAAATGAAGGTCAGAAAGAAATGCACTTTGCCGGCGGTCTCGTTCATCAGTCGGCCGAACATCTTCGGAAACCAGTAATAGATTCCAGCGAAAATGCCGAACAAACTGCTCATGAACAACACGTAATGGATGTGGGCGACGATGAAGTAGGTGTCGTGGATGAAGACATCCACAGGAGTGGCCGCCATGAACAGACCGCTCAAACCGCCGATGACGAACAAGGCGACAAAACCGAGAGCATTCAGCATCGCCGTCGTCAAATGCAGATTGCCCCGCCATGTGGTTCCCAACCAGTTGAAGGTTTTTACGGCCGAGGGCAAAGCGATCATGATCGTGGCGATCATGAACCCGGTGCCGAGGCGTGGGTCCATCCCGCTTTGAAACATATGATGCCCCCACACGATGAAACCCAACCCGGCAATGCCGCAGATGGCGTAAACCATCGGGCGATAACCGAAGAGAGGTTTTCGACTAAACGTCGAGATGACGTCCGAGACAATGCCCATCGCGGGAAGAATCATGATGTACACAGCCGGGTGCGAATAAAACCAAAAGAGATGTTGCCAAAGGATGGGTTGTCCTCCGCCCGGATTGGTCGTCCAATTGCCGAATTCCAGCACGCCCGGCGGCAAGAAGAAAGTGGTGCTGATCGTTTTGTCGAGCGTTTGCAGGACCAAAGCGACCGTCAAAACGGGCAAGGCAAAAGCCTGAAGGATGGCGGTGATGAACATGCCCCAGACCGTTAGCGGCATACGAAAGAGCGTCATGCCGGGAGCGCGCATATTGATGATCGTGGTGATGTAATTGACCGATCCCATCATGGACGAGACGCCCACGAAGATCAGTGACAGAAGCCAAAGGATTTGACCCCAGCCGGAATTCGGTGCGGCGGGAGATTCCGCGCCACCGCCGACCGGCATACCGATGCTGGCCAGCGTCGGATAGGAAGTCCAACCAGCGCCGGCCGCTCCGCCCGGCGCGACCCCGAGCGAAAAGCTCAAGAGCATGATGATGAAGCCGGGCCACATAAACCAGTAGGACATCATGTTCAATTTCGGGAACGCCATATCCGGCGCGCCGATCATCAGCGGAATGGTAAAGTTGCCGAACGCTCCGGTCAGCAGGGGAATGATGACGAAAAAGATCATCACCGTAGCATGCATGGTGAAGAAGGTATTGTATTGTTCAGGCGACATCCGTTGGCCTGCGGCGGGCGACCAGTCGAGGATTTGGCCCAGCCAACCTTGATCGGCATGAGGCCAACCCAATTGCAGTCGAACCAGCAATGCCAGCACGCCGCCCAGCACCAGAAAGATCAAGCCGGAAAACAAGAATTGTATCCCGATGATCTTGTGGTCCTGGGAAAAGATGTACTTT
This sequence comes from Gemmatales bacterium, assembly GCA_026004675.1. Taxonomy (GTDB): domain Bacteria; phylum Planctomycetota; class Planctomycetia; order Gemmatales; family Gemmataceae; genus BPJP01. Next base: position 363,712 of record BPJP01000004.1, on the reverse strand, counting down.
TGGATGAAACTCAGTTCGTGGTGTTCTTCGTGGACCTTTGTTTCGTGCACGCTCATAACCTTCCTCCGAGACCCCCTCTCCCACAGCCGATCGGCGCTCGAACTGTTGTCAGGATTTCAACCACTCATTGCGCTTGCGTTTGTCTCTGCTTTTCTTGGGCCGATTTCAGCCAATTCAAATAGTCCTCCCGATCCGGGTGCACGAAAAGACGGCCAAGCATTTTATAATGCCCCCAGCCGCACAATTCGGCACACGCCAAATCATAGCGAAGGCTGCTATCGAATCGCTTCTTTTCGTAATTGTAACGATCGACCCATTCCCTTGTTTGCTCATTATAAATCGTGTTCGCTCTGGTCGCTCGAAACCAGACGGGAATCGTTTTGCCGGGAACCGCATCTTGCTTCAACCGCAAGTTGGGCAGATAGAAGCTGTGCAAGACATCTTTGCTTTTGAGGTAAATGCGGACGTTGGCGTCTTTCCAGGTGTGAACCTCGTTGACGACGTGCACATCATCATAATGAGGGAACTGTTGCCAATTTCGCGCCAGAGCTGGTTCGCTTTTGTCCTGCCAGGCGCTGGTAATGCGATCCAATTGAATGGCGTTGGGATAACGGATGCGCCATTCGAACTGACGGGCACTGACTTCAAACACATGGTCGGGGGTAGGCATCCGGGTCTGGTACTTGATCTCTTCCCAGGTACGGATCTGCAAAATGGCCAATAGCAGGAGCAACACTCCGGGGACCGCGGTCCAGAACATTTCCAGCCGATGGTTGCCGTGGGAGTAGTCCGCTTTTTCGCCCCGGTCAGTAAAGGCGAAAATGTTGTAGACGAGAATCGCTTCGGTAAGGACGAAGAAGAAGCCGGTAGTGGCCAAGATGACATAAAACAGTGTATCGACGCCATAAAACGTGCCGATGTTTTCAGGCAGCCACCAGCCCATAGCGGGTGCGATCACAAAGGCCAAGACGGCCAGCGTCATCACTACTCCGAAGAGAATGCTCCAAAGCCGATTCACGAAACGACCTCCCCCGATTGCCACAACCTGCGCCGCACGACTCCCGCGTCTGTTTAGTGGATATCAATTCCGTGGGCTTGTCTCATCTTGGGATAAGGGAGAACAAGCAGGAAATTCACGATGTCCCATGTGCGTTGCGACGCCAGTTGGTTCTTGAGTTCATCTTTGCGCGTGAATTTGTCATAGTCGGTCAGCAGCACGTCAAGCTCCTCTTTGGGAAGTTGCAGCCGCTTGATCTCAGCCAGCAGATTCTCTGCTTCCCGTTTCGTCTGCCCGTCCAGTTTGTCGATTGCAGCCAGAGCTTTGAGTTCGGAATCGGACGGTCGCAGACCGTTGAAGATCGCCGGCATGCCAGCGCCGTTGACCCCCGAATGGATTCGCCAGTAAAGATCGATGGGACGCCGACCTCCCCGATACACTCCCTTGACCAAGTCCGCTGGCCGGACAATCGTGCCCCAGGCGTCGTTCAGAAATCGTTCTTTCCGGCCAAAATCCTGGTGGCAGCCGCCGCATCCTGCTTTGGCCGACATGAACAGTTCGAAACCATTGCGAATCGACTCCTTCGCCACCTCCGAGGTCGGGGACGCTCCGGCAGTTCGCAGGTTTTCCGGCGCTTCCGTCAAGGGAACGATCAGACTGGATTGGGCTTGTTGCCATTCGCGGGCCACGTTCTCTACGACCTGCAAGGCGAACTCCTGCAAATTGGCAAGTTCGGCTTCGACCTCCTTGCGCTGTTCTTCCGGCGACAACTCTTTTTGCTCGCGAGCCTTGTTCTTTTCCATCAAATCACTCAAAACGAGCATTTCCGTTTGCCCGCGAATGCTCAGGTGAATGACATAACTGACGAGAGCCTCGATCTCATCGTCCGGCAACAAACCGAACGAAGGCATCGACGTTCCTTCGATCCCCTGCCGCAACGTGCGAACCAGATCGGACCGCAACGGTTTCCGCTGTTGTTCGATTTGCCCCGACGACGTGAATTTGAAAATTCCGGGACGGTAATCACGGGGATGGGGGTTGACCCACGGCGCCGTAGGTCCTCGGCCATTGCCGGTCAACCCGTGGCAGTGCAAGCAATGCAGACGATAGAGGCGACTGCCTTCTGCCAAGGTATCTTCATCCAGTTTCAACTCCTCGATGATCGCGGGATCGACGCCGTTGACTTGTGGAAACCGTGGTCGGCCAAACAGCTGACGCAGCAGCGCTTCGACCGACCGTTTTTGCACACTGACCAGACGAATCGGCAGGATATTGTTCTTGTCCTTCTCGTCGCGCACTTTCTTCAACAGATCGAAAAGCTCGCCAGGTTTGTCGAAGCCCGTTGGCGTCGTTTCCAGAGGCTTGACCAGAATCGGATCGTCGCGCAGCGGGTAACGCAAACTCGAGGGATAATCGTTCTCGACGCAACCGGTCACGAGGCCGGCAAAAACAAAGACAGAGAGGATGCGGCAAAACGTCAACCAACGATGGGCATCCACTGGCGCGATCTCCTTTGTTTGGAGCACGGGACGAGGAATTGTGGGGAACGCGGTTGTTTTAGGCTCTGCTCAACGGAAGTCAAGAAGGGGAAGCGCGACGGCGTTCCGGCGCCGCCTGGATGCCCCACACGGCGACCGGCACGAAGATGAAAATCCTTCTCGTCTCCGCCCGCCAATCGTCAGGTGGCTCGCGCTCACTGCTTATCCGTGCTGGCTTTGGTGCCGTCATCCGAATGACGCTTTCGTTTCCAGTAGATGGTGCCACCTTCTCGTTCTTGCACGATCTCCGAGTGGAGATACTCGCGGCGTGGGAAGTTTTTGATCCTATCTTCGAAATCTGGACTTTCCGGTCGGAAATAAAGCTTGACGGCGTAGTGCTTGAAATAGACGGTCTCGTCATTCTCGATGTCGTAGACAATTCGCGGGGGATCCTCGTCCCACTTGAGATCGAACTGCAGCCGGCCGAACATCTGATCTCCCAGCGACTGAGCCCATTGGCGAATGTCCGATTCGCCGGCCAGGTAAGCGTTTTCGACGATGGCCAGCACACGTTCTTCTTTTCCGTCGTAATGGATATAGGTCACGGTCAAGCGCTTTTCGAGGCTGTCTTCCCAGCTTTGGCGTGCCTGGTTATAAAGGATGCAAAGTGTGATGGCGAACGAAACGATCCCGGCAACAGGATCGGTCCACTCCCAAACGTGCCTGGCGAACGGAATATCCCGCCAATACATAACTGCTAAAGCTATGATCGACAACAAAAGAAATATTGATTGTATTTTGAAGTGCCAAAAGGAACACCAGACCTTCTTCCACCAAGGGGCGACAGGTGTTGTGTTGCTGCTCATTGACCGTTGTACCTCTGTTGGACGTTTTGCCGGCTGCTTGATCACGTGGTCCCTGTTCGTGGCCCAGCAACGCAGCGAAAACCGGCTGCTGCCCGACCGCTGGTGAATATCGCGGTCCGCGGGCTTCTTCGGACATTTCTTCTTGAGTTTCTTCGGTTGGCTCCGGAAGCAGAGCATTGACGCCGGCGTACCCCACGCACATCAAAGTGGGCAAAAGACAGAGGATCAAACCCCATTTGCAAAAGAACTTTCGGCGGCGCTTTTGCTTGTAGCCGGCCACCGCGCAGCCGATGCCAATCCACGACAGCACTACTCCCAGCAAGCCAACAAAACGCAACAGCATCTTGATGTTCCGTGCTGACAGAAAGACGAGTGCCCAATCAGGGTCGAGAGCGGTGTAGGTGATGGCGCCGGCCTCGAAAAGAATGCCGGTTATTCCCAGCCAAAACGCCGCGATCCCATAACCTGAATGCTGATACGGCGGAACGAACAGTTTCTGGCAATACGGACAAAGGACGTTCTTGCCCAGGTACTTGACTTCGAATGACACATCATTGCCACAATGGGTGCAGCGAACGACGACGACTTTCACGAACGTCTCTCCAGCTTGCCCTCGATTGCTCAATCGCGCCCATCATAAGGTACGCGCCCATTACACACAATCAATCTTGCCGCCTGGCATCATGCCGACACATTCAGGCAACGTCGTCTGCGTGCTCCGCCAAGTACATACGCGAATCGCCAGGACCTATCTCCCTTTCCACCTGCCACTTCCAGCCAAAACTGGAGCCAGTCCGGCTTTTTTGTGGAGTTTGGCTTGAAGCATGTGTATACTATTGTACAGATATACACTACTACCTTCAGTTCAAGGAGCATGCCCATGAGTCAGCAAAACGAGTCGGGTCGGAACGAAAATGGCCAGTTCGCCAAAGGCAACCGCTTCGGCAAAGGCAACCCCTTCGCCAGGCAAGTAGCCCAGCTGCGCAAAGCACTGGTCGATGCGTTTTCTGAAGAGGATATCGCCGAGATTGCCCAGAAGTTGAAGCAAATGTGCCTGGAAGGGAACCTGGCAGCGATCAAGATCGTCTTTTCCTATCTGTTGGGCAAGCCGGATGCGCCGGTCGATCCGGACACGTTGGACCTAAAGGAATGGCAAATCCGCGAGCAGGAGCCGACGAGCGCGACGAGCGCGAGCGTCAAAGCGTCAGCGCGACGTGCGAACCGTCACCAAACGGTGATTTCGGTGAGCGTCGCAGCGTCAGCGCGACGAGCAACGAGCGTCAAAGCGTCAGCGCGACGAGCGCGAGCGAACCGTCACCAAACGGTGATTTCAGCGAGCGTCGCAGCGTCAGCGCGACGTGTAACGAGCGTCGCAGCGTGAGCGCGACGAGCGAACCGTCACCAAACGGTGATTTCAGCGAGCGTCGCAGCGTGAGCGCGACGAGCGCGAGCGAACCGTCACCAAACGGTGATTTCGGTGAGCGTCGCAGCGTCAGCGCGACGTGCGAACCGTCAACCAACGGTGAATTTCGCGATCGTTGGCGAGATAAACCGGAGTTGTAAAGTCTCGTAATAGGCTCATAGCGGACTATCGAGGTCGGAAAAACGACCTCGCAGGACGCTCTGGCGGAAATTTTTGAAAAAGCGAGAGCTTTTCTGCGGAGACGGTGCGCGCTACACGTCGCGCTGACGCTGCGAAACACGTCGCGCTGACGCTGCGCTACACGTCGCGCTCACGCTGCGACGCTCGCTGGTGCTCGCGCTGACGCTGCGACGCTCGCAATTGGTCGCGCTCACGCTGACGCTGTTGGTGGACCGTCGCCAAACGGTGGAGAAGCGGCAGAGAGCGGCAATTTTCTGGACGCCTTGGACCGTCGCCATTACATTCGAGTTGGAAACGAGGCGATGATGAGGGAATGGCCATGATCGTCAGGGCATGCACTTGCTGTTTGTTTTTCGTCTTCGCGACATTCAGCCCGGCCATCTTTTTTGCCGGGCCTCAGCACACCCGATCGGCAGAGGACCGAGGCGGCGAATACGACATCAAGGTGCCGGCGGGATTTGTGGTGGAAAGAATTGCCGAGCCTCCCCTGGTCGAGCATCCGATCATGGCCAGTTTTGACGATGAAGGCAGGCTTTGGGTGGCGGAATCTTCCGGGCGCAACCTTCGTGCCAAGCAAATCCTTGATGAACTGCCCAACTCGATCCGCGTACTCGAGGACACCGATGGCGACGGCAAATTCGACAAGGCAGCCACCTTTGCTGACAAAGTCGGTTTCGCCATGGGGGCACTTTGGCATGAAGGTGCGTTCTACACGGCGGCCGCTCCCAGTTTCTGGAAGTTCGAAGACTCCAAAGGCCGTCGTGGATTGGAGGCGCGGGCCGACAAACGGACGCCCCTGGCAACCGGCTTCCGCTTCACAGGCAACGCTGCCGACGTGCACGGTCCGTTTCTTGGTCCCGATGGCCGACTCTATTGGACCGACGGCCGACATGGACATGAGATTCGGCAACCGGACGGCTCCACGTTGAGCGGTCGGGCAGCCTATATCTTTCGCTGCAAAACCGATGGCACCGAGCTTGAGCGCGTATGCGGCGGCGGCTTCGATGACCCCGTCGAGATCGCCTTCACGCCTGAGGGAGAGCCTTTCGCCACCGTCGATATCCTCATCAACAAACCCCGACGTGTCGATGCGATCATCTACTGTATCGAAGGGGGATATTACCCGTGGAAACAAGACGTGCTGAACGAATTCAAGAAGACCGGAGACCTGCTGCCTGCGGTGGCGGAGATCGGCTGGGTAGCGCCAGCTGCTTTGATGCGCTATCGCAGCTCGGCTTTCGGCAAGGACTTCCGCAACAACCTTTTCGTCACCGAGTTCAATACGCATAAGGTCAAACGCCATATCGTCGTTCGTGACGGGGCCACCTTTCGCACCCAAGCCCTGGAGTTTTTGACTTCGACCAATCCTGACTTTCACCCGACTGACGTTTTGGAAGACGCGGATGGCAGCCTGATCGTGATCGATACGGGAGGGTGGTTTCGCAATGGATGCCCTACTTCGCAGATCGCGAAACCGGAAATCAAAGGTGCGATCTATCGCATTCGCCGGGTGGGAGCACCCAAGAACAATGACCCATGGGGGCGGAAGATTGCCTGGTCGAGGCTCAAGCCCGAAGAGCTGGCGAATTTGTTGGATGATCCGCGATGGGTTGTTCGTGATCGGGCCATCCGCACCTTGGCCAGACGTGGCGATGATGCGATTCCCGTCTTGAAGGCCGTGCTGCAAGGCGAGAACAAGACCGTTCAGGCAAGGCGAAATGCGGTTTGGACGCTTACGCGGATCGAAACTTCCCAGGCGCGCAACACTGCTCGATCAGGGCTTCGAGACGCGTCCGACAGCGTGCGTCTGGCGGCTGCTCATTCCGTGGGCCTTCATCGCGACCAGGGAGCGGTGGAGACCTTGATGTCCATGGTGATTAAGGACCAGCCTGCTCTTCGCCGACAAGCGGCTTTAGCCCTGGGCCGCATTCGCGATGCCAGGGCGGTTCCTGCTTTGTTTGACAGTATTCGTGCCGGCGGCGACCGCTTCGTAGAGCACGCCGTCATTTTCGCTTTGATTCGCATCGCTGACCGCAAGGCCACTCTCGCTGGCTTGCGCGATGCCAACCCGAATGTTCGCCGAGTTGCTTTGATCGCTCTCGATCAGATGGATGGTGGGAATCTCCAGCGCGAGATGGTGGCCCCTCTACTCGACACAAGCGACGTGCGTTTGCAGAAAACCGCGATGGGGATCATTTCGTCCCGTCCTGGTTGGGCGAAAGAGATTGTCGGCCTTGTCGGCCAGTGGCTCCAGCAGCCAAAACTGGACTCGTCTCGTCAAGAGAGCCTGCGCGGAGCGATCCTGGCGTTCGGGTCGGAACCGGCGATCCAGTCGTTGATCGCGGCGAAGCTCGAAGACCCGGCAACGCCCGAGACGGCAAAACTTCTTCTCCTGGAAACCGTGGCCCGCCTCCCTGTCGACCAATCCAAACCTGCGTGGGTCCGATCCCTGCGAAGCAACTTGCTCAGCAAACAGAGCAACCTGGTCCGGCAAACAGTTGCCACCCTGGCCACGCTGGACATCGCTGATTTCGATGACCAACTCCTGGCACTGGCGCTGGACGCCAGTCAGCCGATCGACCTGCGCGTGTCGGCGGCAAAAACAATCGCACGGCGGCTGCGGAAAGTCGACGAGAAGCTGTTCCGGCTGTTGCTGGACCAGTTGCAGGATCGAACACCGCCGCTGGTCCGTTTGGCCGCCGCCGAAGCTCTGGGCAGCAGCCGATTGAACGATGACCAGCTGATCGCTTTGGCGAAAGTGATCGCGCGGTCGGCGGCACTGGAGCTTCCCAGATTGTTGACCGCGTTTGCCACTTCGAAGAGCGAACGCGTTGGCATGGAATTGGTTGCGGCTCTCGATCGAGCGCCCGGTTTGATGGGCATTTCGCCGCAAGCGCTTGAACGCATCGTGCGGATGTATCCCAAGACGGTGCAAGATTCAGCGGTTCGGCTTTTCGAGAAATTGCAGGTCGATTCCGAAAAACAGAAAGCGCTCCTTGCCAGCTTGAAAGGCATCTTGTCGACGGGCGTAAAAGAGAGAGGGCGAGCCGTTTTCTTCAGCCAAAAAGCCGCCTGCACCACGTGTCACGCGGTGGACGGTCAGGGGGGGCGCATCGGTCCCGACTTGAGCAAGATCGGCAGCATCCGCACGCCCGAAGATCTGCTTGAAGCGATCGTCGTGCCCAGTGCCAGTTTTGTTCGTGGCTACGAACCGTTTGTCGTCGAGACGGCAGCAGGGAGAGTGTATAATGGCATCATTCTCCGGGAAACGGCAGATGCGATCTTCCTGATGACTCCGGAGCGGGCAGAAGTCCGCGTCCCGCGCGACCAGATCGAATCGCTGTCACCAGCGCGCGATTCCATTATGCCGAAGGGCCTGGATCAACAGATGAGTCGGCAAGAACTTGCCGACCTGATTGCCTATTTGAAATCGCTGAAATAGATCATGGCACGGTGCGAGCAAGGCTATATGTGCGACGTTTGCGGCCAGGAAGTCGCGAGCATTACGGAGTCGGACTTGTACTTGCGTTTCATTCTGGGCGAGGTTCGCATGGAGGAATTAACCACCAGCCGGGAACGTCATATTCGCTGCCATCCCGAGCTGGCCCAGTTCATCGTGAGCTCCGACTTTGAGCCGGTTCATTGCCAGGGGGTGTTTGCCAAGGAGCATCTCGACGCTGCCTTCGTGGCTGAGCAGCAGGCGAGAGTAACGCGAGCCTGGCGACGATTACAGGACGTGGCAAAGAAACCGATTCCGCTTCATGAATATCCGTTGCCCGAATAGGGGCAAGCGGAAGGCTGCTCTCAGGTCGCGGGCGGCTCATCGCCAACGAGGAAGTCAGCCAGCGAATCCCCCTCATAAACGATGACATAGGCGACATGGTGGTCGCTTGGGTGGAATTGCACAGCGAGATTGACTCCGCTACCTTGCTGTTGCCCGGCCCGCAACCCGTTGAGATCGAAATGCTGATCGGAGAGAAGATAGACGCGAGCCTGGCGATTCCCGTGGGCAAAGAGAAGCAGCGGGACGGGTTTGCCTTGAAAGCGAGTGATGTAGTAATGGCGTAAAAGAGCGTAATTGAACTGAGGCGGTGGGGGCACGTCGATGTCATTTCGGTGCAGCCACTCCAGCAGCTTTTCTGGCCGGGGGTTGACCACCTCGACCAGAACCTGGTCGTGGAGGAGATCGAGATCAGGTACGGGTCGGTAATGGTGTCGCCATTGGATGCCCAGCCAGACGCCAAGGAGCAAGGCGGCAGCTGCGGTGATCATTCCGGCATACGCCAACCAACGTCGGCGGCGGTAGCGCGCGACCTGTTCGTGCAAGCGATGGGGCAGAGATTTGGGAATGGCCACGTCCTGCATCACCTGAGCTAGTTGCCTGTCGAAGGCTTTTTCGGCTTCCGCCTGCGGACCGCAAACCGGGCAACCAGCCAAGTGAGTGGCTAATGCCTGCGCGTCGGCTTCGTCCAATTCGGCCTCGCGCAATCGTCCCAAAGCCAGAAAGAATTGAGCCGTCCTACAATCCATCGGAGGTTCTCCGGTCGTGGCTGCTCGTCGCCGACGACAGCCTTTTGCGCAAGAATCTTTTGGCTCTCGCTAATCGCGACATCACGGTGCCGATGGGCACACCCAGTTGCTCGGCAATGTCACGATAACTGAATTCTTCAAAATAGTACAAGATCACTGCTGTTCGGAACTCTTCGGGCAACTCGTTAAGTGCTTCTTGTAATTGGCCGGAGTCGAATGTCGGCAACGGTTCGATCGCCGTCACCATGTCTCCCAGGCCGTCGAGCGACACCAGGCGCTGCTGTTTCTCCGAGCGCAGCCGATACAGATATGCGTTTCGGAGAATCCGAAATAACCACGCCTTGGCAGCGCCAGGATCACGAATCTGATCCGCTTTGCATTGTGCTTGATAAAAGGTCTCCTGCGTCAGGTCTTCCGCGTCGGCGGTCGATCCGCTGAGGCGATAGGCGTATCGATAAAGCGCCGCGTAGTGGTCATCCACCAGCTGATGAAAATCCAGGCGCCCGCCGGGCGAAGTCATTCGGCAACACCCCAATTATTAGAAGCAGATGCAGCGAAATTTATTCCCGAAATGGATTGGATTTCAAATGATTTGTATCGGGCGGCGTCCCCCCCTCGTGCCATTCGCGTCAGCGGCGGGCGAGCACAAACAACGCCCCAATCAGCACCATCAACGTTACCACGATGACCGCGAACAAGATGGCAGCCAACCACAACATCCATGTGCCAACGGGATTGTTTTCGGTATGAACGCCAACGAGTATCCTGGCTAATTCGTCTTCGACTTCTTGACGAACCTGGGTAGCATGAGCCGGCCAGCGCAGCGAAACATGGCGCATGGCTGGGAAAGAGTCGATTTTGACGACCACCGTCGTGCATTCCGAAATCGTACTGCGAGTGGAGGGAGCTTCGTTCCAATTGTCTTCCTTGTCCGGCTTGGCAGCAAAATCGAGAAGGATCATGCCGTTGCCCCGTTTCCAGGGAATATGGAGTCGGTCCAGGCAGTAACCCAGCCCATCGTAGAAAGTATCTTCTTCGATATTATATATCGAAGTAACAAGTCGGCGCCGCCACAGCATGAAAGCGGCCCAGGCGATGACAAAGACGAAATAGAGTCCCCAGATGGCGATCCAGAAATACCACCACGCGCCGCCGAATTCGGGCAAGGCACGCGAACGGCCAGTCAGCCAATATTCGCGCCAATGCCGATTCAGTCCGCTCAGGATACATGGCCCGCCGAACAGGATGAAGCCGGAACATGCAAAGATGACCTCGGCAAAATCCCAAGTACCCGAGACCATAACCGGATGCCGCTGGCGATTCAGCGACGCCAGAATCAGACAATAGACGGCGAGGGGAAAAATAAATGCGATCCCGCCAAGCAAAACAAGAATCAAGCTTCGTCCTCGATCTTCATGGTACGCAGGTAGCCATCCTTATCTTCGAAGCGATGGCGACAACGTCCTTTTTGTCAGTCATTGGCTAATATTCTCCGCAAGTTCTCGACGAGAGCAAGCAAATCGTCGGAGTTGTGACCCGCTGTCACGCTGACGCGCAGCCGGGAGGTGCCGGGCGGCACGGACGGCGGACGGATGCCTCCCACGACCAGGCCGCTTTGGGTCAGTTGTTTCGCTACGGCAACTGTCCGTTCTGGCTCGCCGAGTACGATCGGAACGATCTGACTTGCCGACCCGCCGGTCGACAAACCTGCTGCTTCTAGTTGTTCCCGCAAGGTTTTGGCCAATTGCAACAGTTTTTGTCGTCTTTCTGGTTCCGCTTTCACGATTTTGATTGCTTGCAACGCAGCGGCTGCCGATGTTGGCGCCAGAGCCGTGGAGAAAACGTAGGACCGGCCTCGGTTGACGAGCCAATCGATATGTTTTTTGGTGCTGCAGATGAATCCGCCCTGCGAACCTAAGGCTTTACTGAGGGTACCGACTTTGATGAATTGTTCCGGAGGGAGGGGCAAAGCGTCAGCGAGGCCGCGCCCCTCGCTGCCAAAAACGCCGGTGGCGTGGGCTTCATCGAGAATCAGCAAGCAGTCGTACCGCCTGGCCAGGTCGGCAAGATCGCGGACCGGAGCCAGGTCGCCGTCCATGCTGAAGACCGTGTCCGAAACGATCAGGCGACGACGGGCGTGGTTGCCATTGTGTTGCAGCAGAGATTCGAGGTGGTCCATGTCATTGTGCCGATAGATGCAGATCCTGCTGCGAGCCAACCGGCAGCCATCGATCAAACTGGCGTGATTCAACTGGTCGCTGAAAAGAACATCGTCCTGACCGGCGAAAGCGGTGATGGCTGCGAGGTTGGCGGCGAAACCGCTGCTAAAAACAAGGGCTGCCTCCGCTTTCTCCCAGGCCGCCAGCGCGTTTTCCAGGCGACGGTGAATGGCGAAATAGCCGGTCACGAGAGGAGAGGCGCCAGCACCCGTTCCGAATCGGCGTGCTGCCCACCCGGCGGCGCGGGCCAGGCGCTCGTCGCTAGCCAGGTTGAGGTAATCGTTAGAAGCGAAATCGATCCACTCTTTGTCGTCTTGATAGAGGCGGGCATCTTTCCGCCGCTGCAGTACCCTGCGCTGACGGTGCAACCCGGTTCGTTTCCATTCGTTGCGTTCTTCCCGGATCGAATCAAGTGTGCGTTTCATCACAGATTGGCAGCCCCAAGCGCTGGAACAGTGCGGCATCCTCGCTGACGGAGGGATTGGGAGCCGTCAGGAGTTTTTCGCCGAAAAAGATCGAGTCGGCACCTGCGAGAAAACAGAGAATTTGCAGTTCCTGGCTCATCCGTTCCCGCCCGGCACTCAAGCGAACCCGAGCCTGCGGGAATACAATCCGCGCCGTGGCAATCAAACGCACTAACTCAATCGAATCAACCGGCGGCGAATGCTCCAACGGCGTGCCGGGGATCGGCATCAGGCAATTGATCGGCACGCTTTCTGGCGGCGGATCGAGTGCACTCAGTTCGCTCAACAGCATTAAACGGTCGTCGACCTCCTCGCCCATGCCGATAATGCCACCGGAACATACCGCAATACCGGCCCGTTGCACGGCTCGTAACGTTCGCAACCGGTCATCGTAGGTATGGGTCGAGACGATTTTCGGATAATGTCGGCGGGATGTATCGAGGTTATGGTTGTAGGCCGTCAACCCCGCCTCATGCAAGCGCTGCGCTTGCTCATCGCTCAGCATGCCCAAGGTAACGCAGGCTTCCATGTCTAAAGCACGAATGGCACGCACCATGTCGAGCACACGTTCGAATTGTTCTTCGTTGCGTGGTCCGCGCCAGGCAGCGCCGAGGCAAAAGCGGGTCGCTCCCGCGTTCTTTGCCTGCTCCGCCTTGGCTCGGACTTCGGCCACATCCATGAGTGGCGTCGGCTTGACCGCCGTCGCATGATGCGCACTTTGGGCGCAATATCCACAGTCCTCCGGGCAGCCCCCCGTTTTGATGCTCAGAAGGGCACACCGTTGGATGCCGCGATCACGATGGTTGGCTCGCTGAACCTCGGCAGCGCGAAACATCAACTCCGGCAAGGGCAAATCGTAGATTTGCCTTAATTCTTCAAGCGTTTTCATGGGGAAAATTGTAGCAACACGACGGAAAATGCCGAGTGCCAATGCCTCCCATCATTTTCTTTCCCGGAAACCCGGTTTGCATAGCGTGATCAGAATCAGCAGAACTCCAAGCAGGGCAACTATGCCAGGCACGACAGTCGAGCGCTCCGCAACCGGCGATTGAGCGACACCTTGCCCAAACGCCGGGGCAACCGCAAAAAGAAAGACCACGGTCGCCATATGGGCGCCGAGACCACCTGTCCTTCGACGCTTCATGGTTTCTTGTCCACAATCACAGTGAAAGGAGGGGACAGAGCCGATTGTTTGGCTTCGGAAGCGGAAGCGAAAACCCGAACATCGTTTTTCGTACCGACTGAGGCGTTGGCGGCGGCAACGATTTCGATTTCGGCTTCGGTCTTCCCCTTTTGAATGGTCACCTTTGTCGCCTGTACGTTGGCGGGCAGATTCCGCACTTCGATCACGACTGGTCCGTTGTAGCCGGCTTGACGTTTGATCGCGACTTTGACGTTGGCTTTGCTCCCCTGCACAAGCTTGACAGCGGGCAAAGCAGTCACCACAACTGGCTCGACGATTTCGAGTTCAAAGGGAGGGGAATAGACCAGGTAATCTTGATTTTGGAACTTGGTTCGGCCAACGAAACAAAGCTGATGGCTGCCCAACGGCGCATTATTCGCCGGTGTCAACGTGGTTTTGATTTCGTTCTTTCCTTTGGGAATGGTCAGGGCAGGCACTTTGACATTCGGCGGCAGGACAAAGGGCGTCACGGCGATCGGATCGGTGAAGCCTGGCGAGCGTTGAACGGCTAGCATGAGCGAGACTGCTTTGCCACGGTAGGTTTCCACAGGGGCGCATTTGCCCGCCAAAGTGAACGGCGCTTGTTCGACCACGGCCAGGCCCTGGTACGCTGTGCAAGTCGGCGGCGGGAACGACAGATTGTTGAGCGCTTGCCTATAGGCGGAATCGGCCGTCGCCATCCGGATACGTTCTTTGCCGTTGATCCGGGCGCTGCCAGCCACTTGAAAAGCGTAAGCGCCCGGCGGCAAAGTGCATTCCAAGGGGAGCAAAGCGCGATTCTGCCCGGCGGGAATGGTGGCCGAGCCGCGAAGCCCAGACGGCCCGATCACCTTCAACTCGATGGGCCCGTTGAAATTTCGTCGGGCTGCTTCCACGAACACCACACTGTGGCCCCGCTGCGGAAGATCATAGCGGTCGGTGACCAGGTTCAGTTCGAAGTCAGGCTCGGCCTTGCGAATGCCGAGATGATATGCCTCGTTTGGACCATACCAATACAAAAGATGTTCGACGAAGATCGTGTAGTCGCCATCGCTGGGAGCGACGAAGCCAAGCGATGTCGTTTTAGCCGGATCGATTCGGGCCAGCACTTTGCCCTCTTTGTCTTTCACACCGAAAAGGACTTCGGTATCGGCCTGGTAAGCATAGGTGGTCGCTTGAATGAGAAAACTTTCCCCCTTTTTGGCAGAGAATGTATAGTGGTCCTGGTCACGCTGTTTCAAAAAGCGGCCAGTGATGCCGACTGGAACAGGGATTCGGTTCGCCGTCTTCAACTGATCGTTTGGCTCCTGTTCCACGATTTGCGTAATGTCGGATAATCGCAAGGTAACGGGCCAACCGAAAAAGCCGTTCTTGCTCTTAGGGGAAAGAAGCATGGCGGGGACGCCTGGGTTGGTTGCCGCCGTCACGACGACAGGCTCGGCATCGGCGAGGTGGAGACCCGTAAACTCGACCTTGAGCTTGCTGCCACGCTTCGCTACCAGCGGCACCGGCGTCGTTGCCAGAGGAAAATCGCCGATGCGCAAACGGTAAACGTAATCTGCTCCGCCACGATACTCGACGTCGCGAATGCGGATCATAGCGAAACCGTCATGCGAAAAGGTGTAAACCAGGCGACAATCAGTCTGGCAGCCAGGGGCGTCGTTGTTGTGGGCGCGAGGCAAC
The DNA here is from genome assembly GCA_026004675.1 of Gemmatales bacterium. Lineage (GTDB taxonomy): Bacteria > Planctomycetota > Planctomycetia > Gemmatales > Gemmataceae > BPJP01. The sequence continues at coordinate 348,710 of BPJP01000004.1, read as the reverse complement.
TGTCGGCCTTTATCGTCGAGCAAAGTTATCTGCGGATCGATCAATCCTCCCAGGCGACGACCCAATACGTCGAATGCGATCCGCTGACCTGCTTTGACGGCGATTTTGAAATAATCATCCGATTCTTGGTCGACTCGGCCAATCACCACACATGGATAGGTGATCGTTTGGGCCTTTCCCGGAGTGTTGTTTCCGCCCGTTTCCAGAACCTGCGGCAAATCATCGACGCAGAAGAGACGGACGTTGGAAAGCCCACGGCGGGTAGCCAGCCGAAAACTGTAGATGCCCACAGGCGTATCTTTTGGCACCTCGAAACTCAATCGCAATTTGGAAGGGTCGGTGCCGTTCTTGTTGTCCATTGGGATGGCGACTTTCGCATGAGGAATATCGGTCCACACAGCCAGGGGATGATTGAGCCGCGTACCTGTAAGTTGTAATTCGAGGCGCGTGCCGGCCTGGATTCCCATCGGCATCGGCATGTTGATCAGCGGCGCCTGGGGATTCGGCGGGACCTTGACTGCTTGTCCCCTGCTTTGCGCCGTCGGCGCCAGCGCGGAGCAAATGCTCAAGAGAATGCCCGAGCGACAAAACCAGGTCCGATTCATGCCTAACCTCGCTGAATGATTCGAGCGTCACGGCGAGACCGCCTGCGAACGATGATAATCGTTCTGTCATGCCAAGGCAAACAGGCCATATCGGCACATCGCGCCGTCGCCTTCCCAAGCGTCACGCGGTCGTCGAGTCTAGCTGAAATGGATACTGTTTTGATCGGCCCAGCGGATCAGGTTGACCCAGCGCCAGATGCGGAAATCGAACGGGGCTTTGCCTGCAAGCACGGCGTGCCACTCGCGTTCGATGTTGTCCATGTTCAAAGCGGGGATGCAACGAGCGGTGTCGCTGTGTAAAACTTTGTCGACCCACGGTTTCAAGGCGGCAAGCCAGCGTTTTTCGGGCGTGGCGAAGCCGATCTTGTCACGGCGATCGAGAATAGCGTCCGGGACGATGCCGCGCATCGCTTCGCGAAAGATCGACTTGCTGGTGCCTCGCCGGTCGATGATGAAATCTTCGGGCAGCGACAACAGAAAGTCAGCCAATTTGGGAGTAAGAAAGGGGACTCGGCTTTCAATGGAATGGGCCATCGAATTTCGGTCCTCGAAGCGGAGGAGCATGGGGAGCGATGTTTGCATCACGCTTTGGTGCAGATCGCGGCGGAGGACATCCGGGCCGCCCGGCCTGCGAACGCTGCGTGGTTCGACGCCGCGCTCCTTGAACCAACCGGCGTCGAGCCAGGGAGGGAACCGATCCTTGCCGACGATATGACGCAGACGGTGGTGCAAGCCGATGGGCATAAGGTCGACGGCAGCTCGTACCAGCAAGCGGGTTTTATTGACGTCAGGGAAAGCAGCCGCGCGTCGGAACAACTTCCGGGCCTGGCGTAGATGTCCTTTCCGCACCAGTGAAGCCAATGCCGAACTGAGATAGGAACGGTAGCCGCCGAGCAGCTCATCGGCGCCTTGACCGTCGAGCATGACCTTGATGCCCGCTTCCTTGGCCAGGCGAAAGACTCGATACTGGGCATAGATGCTGGTGCTGCCGAACGGCTCATCCTGCACCGAAACGAGATGATCCAAGTCGGCAACAAGTTCATCTGGCACGGCGTGTACCTCATGGGCATAGACCTGACACGAAGCACCAACGATGCGCGCCCAGCGTTCTTCGCTCAGAGTGGGATCATCGGCTAAATAACTGAAAGTATGGAGTTCCAGTCTCGGATTGAGATGCCGAATAGCGCACACGACGGCAGACGAGTCGATACCGCCGGAAAGGGCTGCACCGACCGGCACATCGCTGCGCAGATGCAGTTGAATGTTTTCCAGAAAGAGTTCGCGTACTTTTTTGGCAGCCTCTTGGCGGGACAGATCGCATCGAGGCTGCAGATGGGCCTGCCAATACGGTTTGGGCTGACTCTGTTTTGGCTGATCGAGAGCGATTTCAAGATAATGGGCAGACGGTACCTGGCGAATGTCGGCAAACATGGTATATTCGCCGTGGTCGGTCAATCCCGAGGAGAGGTAATCGAAAAGTCTGCGAGGATGGATGTCTCGGCCTATGCCTGGCAAAGGTAAAAGCGCCTTGGCTTCCGAAGCGAAGGCAAAGCCTCCTTGCCATGTGGCATAATAGAGCGGTTTGATACCGAAGAAATCACGGGCCAAAAACAATCGACGCGTCTGGGCATCGAGGACGGCGAAAGCGAACATGCCCACAAGCCTGGTCAAACAATCCTTGCCCCATTCTTTGTAGGCGGCCAGAAGGACTTCCGTGTCGGTTCCGGTTTGGAAGCGGTGGCCGATTTTCTCCAGCTCGGCTCGCAGTTCGAGGTAATTATAGATTTCGCCGTTGAAGACGATGAAGAAGCGTTGCTCAGGACAGGCCATCGGCTGCCTGCCTGCTGAGCTTAAATCGAGGATCGACAGCCGCCAGTGAAGCAACAAGGCTTCGGCATCTCGTGCCGCTGCAAACTCCTCGACCAGACGAGAGCCTTTCTGACGTGAGTATTGCAGCATGCCGTCGTCGTCGGGACCGCGATGGCGCAACAGTCGGCGAACCGCGCGGACCCACTCGGCGACTCGTTCGGGCGCGTGGTTGGCACCGGTCAAACCCGCAATTCCGCACATAAGCGGTGTCTCGGCAATGTCGGAAAGATGGACTACCAGGCGAATCTGGGGGCAGGCGCTTCGATGCAATGCCCGGTCGGCAAACCGTAACATCGTTGCCGCCGACATACAAGAGCGATGTCCATGCCGCCTGGTAATCTCACGCTCGTCGCCGGACTCCGCCTATTCCACCTCAAAGACGCATTCGATTTCGACAGCGATATTGTTAGGCAGCGACACCATGCCGATGGCACTGCGGGCGCCGACGCCGGCGTCATCGCCGAAGACTTCGGCCATCAACTCCGAAAAGCCATTGATCACGAACGGGTGTTCCTGAAAATCGGGCGTCGCGTTTACCATGCCGAATGCCTTGATCAGTCGCTTCACTTTGTTGAGTGATCCGAGGGTGTTGCGGACGGTAGCAAGGATGGTCAAACCGACAACGCGAGCCGCTTCCTTGCCCTGTTCGGTGTTCATGTCGGCACCGAGTTTGCCTTGGATCATGGTACCGTCGGTTTTGAGCGGACCATGCCCCGAGACATACAGCAAATTGCCATAGCGAACGGCGGACTTGTACTTCGCCATCGGTTTGGGCGGCGTGGGGAGTTCGAGTTTCAGTTCCTTGATGCGATCTTCCGGAGTGGACATGCTGGCTCCCTTTCGCTTTTGGGTTACGGAATCTAGCTACTTCTTTCCGCCAATGTATTTGATGAAGTAGAAAACCAGTTCATCTTTGCCTGTGTTCTTGATCCCGTGGGGATCGTTTGGCCCCGTGTACATCACCGAACCCGGCCCGACCTTGGTCGTTTTGCCGGCGCATGAGATTTCCCCTTTGCCTTGCGTGACGATCAGAATTTCTTCTTCGGGATGTTTGTGAATGGGGTGAGGTTCTTCGCCAGGTCTCAGTCGAAACTGCCCCACCACGAATTTCGAAGTGCCAGCCGTGTCGCCGCTGAAATAGATACCCACTTTGCCCCTGGGTGTTCCTTCGTAGTCATAGTCCGCGAGCTTGATCTCGCCCAGAGTGACCGTCTGTGCCTGCAACAGTTTGTTGCGTTCCTCGGCAAACGATTGCTCGCGAACCAGCCAGCCGGCAGCGAGCAAGATGGCTGATACGGTGCTGAAAATGGCCCAAGCGCGACTCATTGTTTCCTCTCCCATTTGGGTGCGATGGCTCTCCGTTTCAGACGCCGCGGGGGATATCTTCACGACTTGCCTGACTCGTTCACCGGACCAAAGGCCGAGATTCCCGCGACACGCCAACGATACTGAAAGAGATTAGCAAACGGTGCGCAACAGGCCAGCGCCGTTTCTTTTCACAGGTGCTCGGCAAAGCGCGGGTCGTCGACGCCGAGTTTGATCTTCCATTCCTGCACCGCACAGTAAAGCACGGGCACCACCAGCATCGTCATGATCTCGATGACCATGCCGCCAAAGCTGGGAATCGCCATCGGCACCATGATGTCCGAGCCGCGGCCGGTCGAAGTCAGCACCGGGATCAACGCCAGGATCGTCGTAGCGGTGGTCATCAGGCAGGGACGGACGCGACGCAGGCCAGCGGCCAGCGTCGCCTCGCGCGCTTCCGTCGAATTGCTGATCCGTAGTCGATAGAAACTCTGATCCAAATAGGTCGCAATCACGACGCCGTCATCCGAAGCAATGCCGAAGAGCGCCAAAAAACCAACCCAAATAGCAACGCTCAAGTTGATCGGATGAATCTGGAAAAGTTCCTGAGCATTCGTGCCGAAGAGGGAAAAATTCAAAAACCACGGTTGCCCGTAGAGCCAAAGCAGAAGGAACCCGCCGGCCCAGGCAATGGCAATGCCACTGAAAACCAGCAGAGCCGTGATGACCGAGCGGAACTGGAAATAGAGAATGATGAAAATCAGAAATAAAGCCAGCGGCAGAACCACCATCAACGTTTTTTGTGAACGGATCTGATTCTCGTAATTGCCAGCGAATGTATAGCTGACACCGGCGGGGAGGACGAATTCGCCGCTGTCGATCTTTCGCTGCAAGAATCGCTGCGCTGCTTCGACGACGTTGACTTCGGCTTCGCCCGGCTTCATGTCGAAGAGAACATAGCCGAGCAGAAAGGTGTCTTCGCTCTTGATCACTTGGGGACCGCGGACATACTTGATGTCGGCAACCTGGTTGAGCGGCACGTGGGCGGCCACCTTGGCCCCTCCTTTGGCAGGAAGCAGCACCTTGCCGAGCGTTTCGATTTCGTTGCGCAATTCGCGGAGATAGCGGACGCGGACGGGGAAGCGTTCCCGACCTTCGACGGTGGTAGTGATGGTGCGGCCGCCGACCGCCACTTCGACGACGTCCTGCACGTCGCGGATGGTCAAACCATAGCGGGCGAGCTTTTGCCTGTCGAAGTGGATTTCGAGATAGGGTTTGCCGACGATGCGGTCGGCGATGACGGCCGAGGCTTCTACACTAGGAATCTGCTTCAAATAGCTTTCAATTTCCAGGGCGACTTTTTCGATGGTATTGAGATCGGGGCCTTTTATTTTCACCCCCATCGGAGCGCGCATGCCACTTTGCAGCATCACGATTCGAGCAGCGATCGGCTGTAGCCGCGGCGCTGACGTCGTGCCAGGAACCTGGGCCGCTTCGGTGATCTCTTTCCAAATATCGTCGGCATTGGTGATCCCGGCCCAAGGCTGGCGCCCCGGATTCAGCTTCACATCCAAAGGCAGACGCCATTGGCGAAACGGGATACCGGTTTCATCAGGAATCAGCCGATTGTTTTGGTCGCGGATAAACCGCCCTGAGACCTTGTATGGCCGACCATCTTTTGCCGGCAGCGGCACACCGTCGCGGTCGCGAAACCAGTCCGTCCCCTCCGGATCGTAGCGGAATTTCAGGCGCCGACCGTCGTGGTCGACGATGTATTCCGATTTGTAATTCACAATCGTTTCGATCATCGATACCGGCGCTGGATCGAGCGGGCTGTCGACCCGGCCGATTTTGCCTACCGCCAAGTCGACTTCCGGGATCGCCATGATGCGCTGATCCTGAAGTTGCAAGACCGCCAGCGCTTCGCCGATCGAGGCATGAGGCATCGTCGTCGGCATGTAGAGAAACGACCCTTCGTCCAAGGGCGGCATGAATTCCTTGCCAATGCCCTCCCAGCTTTTGGCGATGGTCCATTTCAGCCGGGTCAGCAGCGACTGCGCTGCGATATCGCCATACCATGGGCGTTTTTGCAGACCGGCCAACTCGTACTTGAAACGATCGAACCACGAAAGTTTGGCCAAAGCGTCCGGCTCGAGGTTTTGACTCTGGTACTCCTGGGGAATGGGACCAAGGATCGTTTGCGGACCGAGCCAGACACCCATGCCCAGAAGCAGGATGCAAGCAGGAATGGATAAAAACGCCAGTTTGTGATCGAGACACCAGCGCAGAATTGGTGCGTACAGAAATCGCTCAAAGACTTGAAAAGTGGCCAGCAAACCGCCGATCAACAGGCCCACGAAAGCGAAGTTGCGAATGAAACCGGCGCGCGGCCCCAACGGGAGCCAGTGGTCCGTCAAGAAAATGCCGACAAGCAAGACCGCTGCCGCGGTTGAGATCAGCGCACCGAAATGAAGCCGCGGCGGCAGATAGTCCTCGGCTAGTTTGTACGCCGCCGAAGCGATGAGAATCGCACCGGCCCACCACGCCAACCAGATGCCGATCACCAGACCCGACGCCATCAGACCCACGAACAAGAGCCGTTTCAGCCACGCGGTCCGGATTCGCGTCGTGAACAACACATGGGCCGCAGGCGGAATGATCGTCAATGCCACCACGACGGAAGCGATCAAAGCAAACGTTTTGGTGAATGCCAGAGGCTTGAACAGCTTCCCTTCCGGTCCGGTCATCGTAAAGACGGGAAGAAAACTGATGACCGTTGTGGCGACGGCGGTCAGCACGGCACTGCCGACTTCCTTCGAGGCGCGCAGCACGACCTCCAGTCGGCTTTCGCTGGGATCGGCCTCATCGAGATGCTTGAGGATGTTCTCGCAGAGAATGATTCCCATGTCGACCATGGTGCCGATCGCGATAGCGATCCCCGAAAGGGCGACGATGTTGGCATCGACCTGAAAGATCTTCATGGCGATAAAGCACATGAAAACGGCCAAAGGCAACAAACTGCTGATCAGGATCGAACTGCGCAGGTGCATCACCATGACCAGAATCACGATGACGGTGATCAGGATTTCTTCAACCAAAGCCGTATTGAGGGTGCCGAGCGTTTCGTAGATGAGTCCGGTGCGGTCGTAGAACGGGACGACGGTGACCTGGCTGGTGGTAACCCAATCGGGCCATTGGCGGCGGGGAAGGGAGCGCAAGTGTTGGACCCAGGCACGGTGATTCAGTTTCACGCCGTCGGAAGCGTCGAAACCGTGGTGTTTGGCATAGTCGGTGACCTCGTCCCGGGTGACACGTTCGAAGTCGACGACGGCTTTGGTGGGCAACCCGGCGGCGAATTCGTTGATCTTCTTTTTGACATTTTTGATGGCCGCCAATGGATTGAAGCCGTAACGAACGACAACGACGCCGCCGACCGCTTCGGCGCCACCCTTGTCGAGAGCACCGCGCCGCAATGCCGGCCCCAGCGTCACTTTCGCCACGTCCTTGATGTAAATGGGGACGTTGTCTTTTTCGGCGACAACCGTGTATTCGAGGTCTTTGATGTTCTTGAGAAAGCCCAGGCCACGGATGAAATATTCCGCCTTGTTGATCTCGATGGAGCGGGCGCCAACGTCGATGTTGGACTTTTTGACCGCCATGAAGATGTCGTTGATGCCAAGCCGGGCCGCGTGCATGGCATCGGGATCGACATCGATCTGGTATTCCTGGACGAACCCGCCGACCGAGGCCACTTCGCTGATTCCTTCCGCGGACAAGAGGTAATAGCGGACGTACCAGTCTTGGATGGTCCGCAACTCGTTGAGGTCCCAGCCGCCAACCGGTTTGCCGTCGGGATCGCGACCTTCGAGCGTGTACCAGAAAATCTGGCCCAACGGCGTTGCGTCCGGGCCAAGTGCCGGTTGCACTCCCTCCGGCAACGTTCCGGCTGGCAGGCTGTTGAGTTTTTCCAGAACCCGCGTCCGCGACCAGTAGAACTCAACGTCCTCATTGAAAATCACATAAATGGTCGAAAAACCGAAGTACGAATAGCTGCGGATGGTCTTGACGCCGGGTACGCCCAGAAGGGCCACCGTCAACGGATACGTTATCTGGTCTTCCACATCCTGGGGAGAACGCCCTGTCCATTTGGTGAAAACGATCTGCTGGTTTTCACCGATATCCGGGATGGCATCGACCGGCACGGGGGATCGCGGCAGCCAAGAAATCTCCCAGTCGAACGGTGCCACCATGACGCCCCAGGCAAGAACCATCAGGACGATCAAAACCACGACAAGTTTGTTTTCCAGGCAGAACCGAATGATCGTGCCGATGACGCCATCACCGGGCTTGTCCGCCTCGCCTGTGGAAACCGGATTGTCTATGTCGTTGGTCATGTTGAGCCTCGATCGTTAGTCGGTCGAAACTGCCTGCTGTCCTGTTTGGTCATCAATGGTTGTGTTGGTGTTCGGGTTTGGTTTGCTTCTGGTCTTTATCGGACCAGATCAGGTTCGTTTCATCGGCGCAGCGAAGCATCGAGGCGCCGAAATAGGGATTGCGAACTTTGTTGTTGTTTTGCAACCAGGTCGCACCGCGGTGTTTGAGGGCCATCGAACAGCGAATTTCGTAGACCGGTCCGGACGGGCCAAATCCGAACGTCTTCGCCAAGCGACCCAGGCTTTCCGACAATGGAGCGAAGGCGACACGCATCTCCTCGAGGTCGTTGGCCTGAGACATCGCCTTCATAGCCTTGGTCAAGGTTGCTTTTTCGTGCTGCCAGACCTTTTCCGCCTCGTGCGAGAGCGTTTGTGATTCGACCGTATCGATAGCTGCTTGCAGAGCGGGCAAAGCCCGTTGCGCTTTCTCACGGCTATCTCCTGCCAAAGCGGCCTGCACCGGCAAATAAGTTTGCCAGATTTTGCCGAGCTGCGCCTGAAAAGCCGGATCGACCTCGATCCGTTTGATTTCAGGCACGAGACCAGGCCGAATGTTGAACTCGCGTTTCAACCGGCGGAGGTCCTTTTGCAAGGACAGATACGCATGGTCAGCCTCTTCAAAATCGTTGGCGAATTCCCCCTCGGCAGCGTCATTGCCGAGCAGCATGGCAAGTTCTTTCCACAACATGCGCGGATGACCGGTCAGCGGATGATCCTCGATGTCGGCGATGGCCTGTTTGAATTGGGCGAAAGCTCTCTTGACTTTTTTCAGGTCGCGGCTTCGAAAGGCTTGCGTGATGCGGTCATGCAAGTCATCGAGATAGAGAACCTGGCGGAGGAAGCCGGCGGGCAAATGCAGCGAGTGTTGCGCTTGGCTGGTGGTTTCAGCCCTGGCTTGAGGACCATGAGCATGTCCTGCACTGCCGCCGCCTTCGGGCGTCATCATGCTCGGCTTGGCTTGAATCTGGATTTCCGAGTCGATCTTGAAGTTGCCTTGGGTGACGACCAGTTCACCCGCTTTCAGCCCGTGGCGAATGAGATAGTAGTTTCCCGCTCGTGGACCGAGGACGATCTCCCGTCCTTCAAATGTAGGCCGATGCGGCGGTGCGAACCGTTCGCGGACCCGCTCCATGACACTGGTTAATCGAGTGAAGACGTTTTGGGCTTCTTCACTGGTCGATGCGCGCATGCCTTGGAGTGCCTCGCGTGATAATTCCCCGGCCAACTCCTCCCAGAGCTGCCGGGCGTAAGGCGTGCCTTTCGCACCATAAGGGCGATTCAGCAGCCTGACAAAAACCGAGAAGCTTCCTCGTATGTCGTCGATCTGGCCATGTTCGACGGCATGGCTAATGCCCTGAAAAGCCGTTTCGATGCCATCCGGCATGGAAGGCAACTCGACGTAAACGACGGCCCGCTTGCCGGTGATCAAGGGAGCCGATGCGGGAATGACCAGCGGTTTGTTGGCCCAAAAGGAAATCGTACCGGCTAATTCCACCATGTTTTGCACCGTTGGCGCCAGGAGATCGGCAAAGGGAAGAACCAGCGGCCGTCGCCATTCTTCCGTCACTGCTGGCACGTAGCCAAGTTCTTCGGCGCGAACCAGGTCCATGCCGCAAATGTCGCACTTGCCCGGATGGTCCTTGACGATTTCGGGATGCATCGGGCTGATCCATTTCCCTGCCAGGTCCGGGTTCATCACTTTGCCGCCGGCGGCTACGTCCGCGCGGACCGAGGCGTGCACCAGCATCGCCGGCTTGAGCAAGCCATGGCGATTGTCGACGTTGACGCGAACTTTCACAGTGCGCGTGCGATCGTCAAGCACCGGCTGAATGAAGGCGATCTTGCCTTCGAAACGCCGGCCCGGATACGATTCCGTGGTCAGCGTGACCTGCTGGCCATAGCGAAGCCAGGGCAAATCGGATTCGTAAGCATCGAGGTGCACCCAGACCTTGCTCAAGTCGGCAATGGTGTAGATGCGCTCGCCTAGCCGAACGCGATCGCCTTGCTGTTTATGCTTTTCGATCACGATGCCGGTCATCGGTGCGTAGATGGTGATGTGATCGCTCGGCTTTTTCTGCTTTTCGATGTCTTCGATCTGTTTGGCGGTCATGCCAAGAAGGCGGAGTTTTTCTCGCGCCGATTCGACGAGATTGACGTCGGCAGCCGATCCCTGCCCGGCGAACTTGATCGCCTGGATGAGTTCCTGTTGCGCCGTGTAGAGTTCCTCGCTGTAGATGTAGACCATGTGGTCGCCTTTTTTGACGCCGATGCCGGTGAAATCGACGTACATGCGATCGAGCCTGCCGGCGACCCACGCAGTAATATAGCCAAGCCTGGTCTCGTCGTAATCGACTTTGCCGGCAAGCAGGATGTCATGGCTGACGTATTTGCGTTCGACCGGAGTGGTCTGCACGTTCATCAAGGCACGCGCTTCAGGCGTGATCGACAACGTGCGCAGACCCCCGGCAGAAGGAGCGACAGGAATCAAATCCATCGCACAGATCGGACATTTGCCGGGGCGCGGCTGGCGAATCTGCGGATGCATCGAACAGGTCCACCAGGTTTCTGACGCGTCGTCCCCGGCGGCAGATGCGGCCGGCGTTTGCGCGGATGGAAGTGTGAGTGATCGGCTCCAATAGCCCAAAGCGAAGACCAAGACGGCGAAAATCAACACCGCGCCGGGACGACGCGAAAGCAAATGACGGATGGCATCCATGATGGCCTCCTGAAACGTGCCTGGTAGACGCAAAGGTCGCTAGGGAAAAGAACGCACACGGTCGGCGTCCGGCCCGCGCAGCGCGCACAGTCAAACCGCTAAATCAGGAGGCGTTGAGATGAAACGTAAAGAATCGCCGATGGCGAAGTTGGCGGTGAGGGGGGTCGCGATGCCACCAAGCTCGTGTCGCCTGAGGCGCGGATCGCCGGTGAAGAAGTCTGGCCCAATGGCAGGCGGTCCATCTTCGGACTGGCAGAAAACAGTACAGCCGGTTTCGACGCCTGGCAGCAAGGCGTGGTTCCCTTTTGGTCGCACGAACGCTGCCCGCGACTGGCATGATGTCTGCAGCAACAGGAACAACTCGTTAAGAACCCGCTCGACGTGCAACATGAATTCCTACTGTTTCTTGTGTCATCCTTGTCTGCCCCCCAGGCGCACAGACACATCGGCTGAACGATTGCTCCCAATAGAAGCGTCATCGCCAGCATGGAAACGATCCACTTTCGCAAATGCTCGAGCATATGCCATATTGTAGTCACTTTCTTCTACCGGTGCAATTCGACGGCCCAAATCATCAGATTACTGGCAGGATTCGCTCTTGGGCAGAGTTTCGTTGCGATGTCGCCTTGGCCGAAGGAATTGGTTGAAATTTGGGACTAGAAGAGTGCGTAAAAAGCCGATAACATACCCTTGCTGTTGATCGCGTGGCTCTTCCAGCAGGTGGGCTTATGGCGGTTGCTTCGGGTGGGGCGCTTCTCGACATCCTGCAACAACACCAGATTCTCGAACCAGCGCAGATGGAGGAGTTGAGGCGCCGGTTCACGAAACGCGTGCCTGGACCGCAGAAATTGGTCCAGGAGTTGATGCGCTGTCGCTGGCTGACCCCTTTCCAGGCTAATTTGATCCTGCAAGGCAAAGCCAAAGAACTGATCCTTGGCTCGTATGTCCTCCTCGAGCGATTGGGCGCGGGCGGCATGGGACAGGTTTTCAAGGCTCGCCATCTGCACATGCGCCGCCTGGTCGCTTTGAAGATCATTCGCCCGGAAGTGGCCAGTGATGCCGATTCGTTGGCGCGGTTTTATCGTGAAATCCAGGTGACCAGCCAGGTCGATCATCCCAATGTCGTTCGGGCTTACGATGCTGGACCGGTGGGACCACACCTGGGGTTGGCCATGGAGTTTATCGAGGGGACGGACCTGGCCGCCCTTGTCAACAAGGAAGGCCCCCTTTCCGTCGAACAAGCCTGCGACTTTGTTCGCCAGACGGCCCTTGGATTACAGCACATTCACGAACGCGGGCTAATCCACCGTGATATGAAACCGCCCAATCTGGTCGTCACCAAAGAATGTGATGCCAGCGAATACCCCTACGGGCAGATCAAGATCCTCGACTTGGGACTGGCCCGATTGCGGCAGCCAGAACGGGACCCGAGTTCGCGCAACTTGACGCAACTTGCCGGCGACTATGTGACAATGGGGACGCCGGATTATCTCTCTCCGGAACAAGCACTCGATCTCCACAGTGCGGATATTCGCTCCGATATCTATAGTCTCGGATGCATCTTTTACTTCCTTTTGAAGGGAAAGCCTCCCTTTGCAGGAGGAAGTCTGGCGGAGAAACTGATGCGCCATCAAAAAGCATCGCCACCTCCGCTCGAAGTTCCGAACGCTCCACCGCAGCTCGAAGCCATCATCCACCGCATGCTGGCAAAGCGACCAGTCGAACGCTTCCCAGCGCCCATCGATGTCGTGCAAGCGATCGACCAATTACCACTTCGCAAGAAAAAGTCTGTCTCGTCGCAATGGGCCAAAAAGTCTGCTGTCTGGCTTCTGCGACAACCGTTCCGGATCGCCAAATGGTCCTTGAAACAGGCGGCGAAACTGCCGCCGCGGGTCAAAATAACAGCAGCCGGCGTGTGCTTGCTTCTGGTCGCCGCTTTTGTGGGCTACCGTTCGTTTTTCCCTGCCGATACGTCCGTCTCTGATAAGAAACCGGGACGCCAGCATCAGGTCGGCGGCGACTTGTCGACATCGGTTCCTTTTTCGATCCCCGTCGAGCGACGCCAGAAATGGTATCCGGCCGAATTGGTTGGCATCATCGGTGATGACCGCTGGCGGCAAGCTCATTCCGTGATTTCGCTCGCTTTCTGTCCAGATGGCAGGACGTTTGCAAGCAGTTCTACCAATGGGATTTTTGTCTGGGACTCGGAAACGGGCAAGCTGGTGAGTCACCGAAAAGCCGAGCCAGGAGAAGTGCTCACGATCGCTTTTTTGGATGCGTCTCGAATAGTTGCGCTGAAACGGTACAGCAACGTCATCACGATCTGGGATTGGCAAACCAAGACGGAAAAAAAACATCTTTTGCCAGTAGGAAACGTCACCACGATTGCGGCGAGTCCAGACGGCAAAGCAGTGGTGGTCGGGGGAAACCAGGACGCTTTGGTTTTTAACGTCGAACGGGGCGTACGACTTCAGTCGTACCGGTCGGCGAGTTCTTCATCCAACTTTTCGGTGGGATTTAGCAGGAAAGGCGCCAAGTTCGCGAGTGGCCGTACGGGTGTCAAACTCTGGGATGTTTCCGCAGGAAGAGAGATTTCCTTGCAATCAACTGTGCCCGACTTCAGTCAAAAGGGCCGTCGGCAAATTGGCCTTCTCGGAAGATGGCAGGTTCTTTGCCGCTGCCGTACGAAGCGACAAGACCGGCTCCAACCGCACGGTTCTGGCATCGGTCGTTGGAGTCTGGGACGCCGAAAGCGGAGCAGAGGTCGGCGCCTTCCCGCTGGATGGTCTCGTGAACGGTCTCGCGGTGGATTCGGCTTCCAATTCGCTCGCGATCGGCCGAATCGCGCAGAAAGGGGGAGACAGCGTCTATCAAGTTTTGCGCACGTCACTGGTCGGCAAGAAAAGAACCGTGCTCGGCGAAGGGAGTGCACGATTCTACGCTCTTGCGTTTTCAAGAGATGGAAAACGCCTTGCCGCCGGGGACAGCAACGGCAATTTGCGTATCTGGAATATGACCACCAATAAAGAGTTGCTCCCCCGACAACCAATCGATTCCGTCGCTGCGCTGGCCGTCACCGATGACGGCCAATCGCTCGTGACGGCGAACCACCAAACGCCCACCCGGTTACTCCTGCGCGACCTGCGCACTACCGAGACGAAGGCAACCTTTTCCTATCATCCGCGTTTCGGTAGCGCTCGTATGTTGCTTGCCGGCGCCACATTGGTCAGCTATTCAGCGAACGGATTGAAAGCATGGAATATCGAGTCCAAAGGCGAGTACCCTGACCCGATGGCGGGGTGGACCTCGATCAGCGATGCCTCCCTGTCCGCCGACGGACAATGGCTGGCCGTCGCCGTGCGGCGAATCGAAGGAAACAAACGCACTGCCGGACTCATTACTTTTAACACCTCGACGGGGCAAAAGAAACTTCTCATCTACGACGGCGATTTTTTCAAAATAACGATCGCTCCGAATGCTCGATCCATTGTGCTCTATCATCAAGATTCCGCAAACAACAATGCTCGATTCTTGCTCTTCATCGATCAGCTGACGGGGGCCGAGCACCCGGTTCCACTGGCAAAAGACGATGCCGTCTACGCTCTGGCAATCGCACCTGACAATCAGACGGCGGCAGTCGCCTTGCGCCGGCAAGTGCAACACCAGAGCACGTTCGAAGTCAGCCTTTGGGACGTGGAGCAACGCAAACAGAAAAAGGTCCTTGGGGGCGAATACGACAACATTTCCTATCTTCGTTTCGGTCCCGCCAGCGACATTTTGGCCGGCTGGAGTTCGCGTTCCTTGGTCATTTGGGATACACATAGCGGCCGGATAATCCAATCGTTTGACGGGTATTTCGAGCTAGAGAGCGTGTGTTTTTCTCGCGATGGCCGTTTTCTCGCCGCGGGAACCCGCGATGGGAACCTCTATGTCTTCGACCTCAAGAAACGTGCGCTTGCACGGCAATGGCGGCTTCTTTTCCCTGTAAACGCACTCGACTTCGACAAGGATGGCAAACACCTGCTCTGCGCCGCTGCCAACGGCGTCATTTATATTTTCGATCTTGCCCGATAATAAAGCCACTTTCACCTTCTCGTAAATTCATCCTCGTTTCTGGCGAAGTACCGAATAGGAAAGCAGACAAAGGGGGCGGACCATGACCTTTCCATCGAAACGAGACTGGTGGCTTGTTGCGCCGATCGGCATTGGCAGCCTTGTGATGTTGAGCCAGGGCGTATCGATCCTCGTTTGGCCCACCGGAGAGCCGCAGCTATTGGGCTACCTTCTGCCGATATTGGCCGTCCTGATCTGGTGGCCTTTTCTGTCCACTTCCTACACGATTACCGACTCCCATTTGGAGCTGCGCTGCTGTTTCCTTTGTTGGCGAATTCCGCTTGCGGATATCGAAGAAGTCTTTCCGACGCGCAATCCGCTCAGTGCACCGGCATGTTCCCTCGACCGCTTGCGTATCAACTACCGCAAGAACGGGAAACTGGTTTTCGCGCTGGTATCGCCCAAAGACAAGGAAGGTTTCGTGAAAGCATTAGCCGAGGCTGTTCCCAAGCTGAAAGTATCTCCTGAATTCAGCCATCTTGTGCCCGGCGAACAGCGCTAACAGCCTGGTAAAGCACCTTCCCAAGATTCACGTCCGGACAACATTATCAGTTGACCGGTATTTCTTTCCCTGTTACGAAGATTGCAATTAGGGAAACTGCGTTCCATGATCGTGGAGGTGCCGAGTGCTTCGCCGTCGTTATCTGTCGCTTATCTTTCTGGCGCTTTGCAGTTCCGGTCTTCGTTCTGACGATGCCGCCTGGCATGCCGGCGTTGCCAAAGTGAATATCACACCTCAAAAACCGATGTGGATGTCGGGCTACGCCAGTCGCAACAAGCCTGCCGAGGGGAAACTCCACGACCTGTGGGCCAAAGCGCTGGCCATCCGTGATCCGCACGGCCATGTCGGCGTCTTGGTCTGTCTCGATCTGGTCGGAATACCGCGCGATCTTTCGCTTGAAGTTCGCGAACACGTCGAAAAAAAACATGGCCTCAAACGGAGCCAGATCATCCTCAATGCTTCCCATACGCATACCGGACCGGTCGTGCGGAGCAACCTGAAAACCATGTATTTCCTCGACGAGAAACAGCAGCAACTCGTCGATGAATACACGGCGGACCTGAAAAAGAAGATCGTTCGCGCTGCCGACCAGGCGTTGATGTCGCTGAGGCCGGCGAAACTTCGTTGGGGCGTGGGCAAGGCGACTTTTGCAGTCAATCGCCGCAATAATCGTGAAAGCGATGTCCCGAAGCTGCGCGAGCACGGAAAACTCAAAGGCCCTGTCGATCACGATGTTCCCGTGTTGGCAGTTCATGTCAAAGATCGTCTGGCGGCCATTGTGTTTGGCTATGCGTGTCACGCCACTGTTTTGAGTTTCTACCAATGGTCCGGGGACTATCCTGGGTTCGCCCAGCTCGAATTGGAAAAAGACCATCCGGGAGCCGTTGCGCTTTTCTGGGCGGGCTGCGGTGGCGATCAGAACCCCCTGCCTCGCCGCAAGGTAGAATTGGCGAGAAAGTATGGCCGGGAACTCGCTCACAGCGTCAATGCCGTTCTCAAAGAGGATATGGCTCCGGTGGAGGGGGAACTACGGACAGTCTATCGCGAAATCGATTTGCCGCTGGCGGCTCTACCGACCCGGGAGAAGCTTGTCGAAGAAGCCATGAGCAAGAACCGGTACCTCGCCGCCCGCGCAAAAATGCTCTTGGCCCAACTCAACACAGGCAAAACCCTCCCCAAATCTTATCCTTATCCCGTCCAGATATGGAAAGTCGGAAACGTGACCTGGGTCGTGCTTGGCGGTGAAGTAGTCGTCGATTATTCGTTGCGGCTGAAAAAAGAACTAGCGCCGCGAACCACCTGGGTGGCGGGTTATTCGAACGACGTGATGGCCTATATTCCTTCGCAACGCGTCCTTCGTGAAGGCGGATACGAAGGCGCCACCTCCATGATCTACTACGGTTTGCCCACAGTCTGGTCGACGAAAATCGAGGAGATGATTGTCGCCACCGTCCACGATCTGGCGAAAAAAGTGGCAGAATAGGGCCAGCAGTCTTCATGCATTCGCGTGGTCAATGCAGTCTACTGCCAGCCGTGCCTCCGGAACAAGCGAACGGCCAGCCCTGTCCAGAACAGGCTCAAGACGATCGCCGCAATCATCTCATAGCGATAGGCTGAGGCGGTGCCGACGAGACTGGCGTGCAACAGGCGGACGCAGTGACGTTCGAGAACAAAATGTTGCGCCAGGGGAACTCGGAATTGAAGGCTGATAAACAAAAGCAAAGCGATAGCAAGAAGGTAGCACATTGCCCCCATGCTGGCTTTGCGTTGGTTTGGGGCGAGGCTGGCAATGGCCAGACCCAGCCCGAGATAACCGATGGCGGTGGTCACTAGCGCTATCCAAAAGAAGAGACTCACAATGACCGAAATTTTGTAAATGGCAGCAAGGATGACGCCGAGGAGAATGCCGGCCAATGGATAGAACAAGAACTTGGCAGCAAAGATTTCCAGCGTCGAGGCTGGAGAAAGCGCCTGGGCGAGCAGGACGCCGCGCTCGCGTTCTTCGCAGGTCAACGCCGGCATCAAGAAGACAGAGAAAAACCACATGGCAAAGGTGATCAAGGCCGTCGCGGCAAAAGAAAGCATATCCGCCCGATTCTGCAACTGGTGATACTCGACTCGGATCTCCAATGGCGGCGGCAAATCCGAAAACCATTTTTGGTCGTTTTCAAGTCTGCTATACGTCAGGAAATGCCGCTTGCCACCGGACTGAGGAGACACACGCACCAGCATCGAACCGGAGGGAAAGAGCAATGGCCCTTCCGTGTCGATTTGGAGCGGTCGGCGCTGCTGACCGAAAAATGCAAACGTTTCTTTCCAGAACCAGCGAAGATACGGCTCCATGACGCCGGCATCGCTACCGGGAAACCAGACCATGATGACATAGCGGGGCTGGCCGTTGTGGTCTGTCCCGCCGTCACGAATCTGGACCGCGCCGGTGTTTTCGCCGTAAAACAGAAGGCCAATTGGCAGCTGCGAATGGCGGCGAAAACGGATGCGCAAGTCGGCCTCCGGAGGATGCGACCGGAGATGGCTCAGCCAGGCCGGCGTATGCTGGCCAAGGTCGACCTCATCCACATAGCAGACGCCGACCGTGCCAACCAGTATCTGGTCGCCAATGAAGCGTCGGCCAAACATGCAGGCGAGGGCGAAGCAGCCGATCAGCAGAAAAGCGACGAAAATCCCGCCGCGATCCGCCAGATGACGCCAGGCTTCTTTTTTCAACAGTGTGCGAATGATGTACCAGCGAAGCATGGTTGACTGTCAAGTGAATTCGGTTCCGGTGAGTTTCAGAAACGCCTCGCGAAAATTGAATTCCCGGGTCTTGATGCTGGCGACGGCATCGCTCTGGACATGATGAGCGAGCCTTTGCCTTTGCTCGGGGATATCCATGTTGAAGACGTGACGGCTGCCGTCGAGCAAAACGACGTCAACCAGTCTTTCCGTGTGCTGGCGACGCAACGACAAAGGGGTATCGAGCGCTACCAGTCGCCCTTTGCAAAGAATGGCGACCCGGTCGCAGATTTCTTCCACCTCTTGCATATTATGCGTCGTTAATACAACCGTGGTGCCTTCTGCGACGAGAGCGCGCAGCGTCTTGCGCACCACGGCTGCCGAGTGAATATCGAGGTTGGCAGTGGGTTCGTCGAGGTACAGGACCGCCGGTTTGTGCAGCAGCGCACGGGCCAACAACAGCTTGCGGCGCATTCCGAGTGAATAACCACGAACCACGACATCGGCTGCGTCAAGCAATTCGACGGTTTCGAGGCATTCGTCGATCCGCCGGTAGGGCACCCGATACAAGTCGGCAAAAATTTGCAGATTCCTCCGTCCGGTAAAATCGTCGAAATGGTTCTCCCGATCCGGCACATAGCCGAACATCGGTTTGATCGCCTGCCAGTCGGTAAGGACATCGTGCCCCAGAACACGAATACTACCGGAGGTCGGTCGCTTTTGTCCGATCAGAATACGAATGGTGGAAGTTTTCCCAGCGCCATTCGGTCCCAATAACCCGAATAACTGCCCCTTGGGAACAGTCAAATTCAATCCGTCGACCGCGACAAAGTCGCCGTAACAGATCACGAGGTCTTCGATCTCGATAGCCGCATCAGACAAACGTTGTCGCCTTTCCTGAAACGCCAGGCTGGAGGAATTTCACTGTTTTTTAACATCAGATGTCCGCTGGGCACAAAGTTATCGATAGAATAATATGGGAGGCACAGAGATTCACTGTCAAGCGACCCTACCCCGTCCAGCGGTCCCTTGTTGTTGCAAGTAATTGCAATTGCACCAGTTGAGACAATGAAACAATCGGCAGCTGCGGAAAGTGGCGAAGTGAAAGGTTAAAACGGCTAATCGTTCTTCGAACATTGAATATGGCCACGATCGTAGCCATCGACGACGAATTATGCATTCTTGAGTTCCTGAGACAAGCATTCCCAGAACCGGAATATGCTTTTTTCGGGGCAGTCAGCCTGCGGGAAGGACTGAGCCTGATCGAGGAAAAGCAACCGGACGTGGTGCTTCTCGATCTCGATCTGCCCGACGGTTCCGGGCTGGAAGGATTTCGTCGGATTCGTGAATGGAATCTGAAGACGCCGACAATCTTCATGACGGGACATGGTACGACGAACACGGCCATCGAGGCCATGTCGCTGGGCGCCTACGAATACCTTCTGAAGCCTCTTGAATTCGATCCACTCAAGGTACTGGTCGATCGTGCGATTGCCGATGCACGGGTAATGCGCTCGCGCTCGCGTCTCGATGGCGAGCCTCCTGGCGATGATACCGACGACGCTCTAGTTGGCCGGTCGCCAGCGATGCAAGAAGTGTATAAGCTCGTCGGGCGCATTGCACCCAAGGATGTCGCCGTACTGATTCTTGGTGAAAGCGGGACCGGCAAGGAACTGATCGCTCGGGCTATCTATCATTACAGCCGGCGGGCACAAGGGCCATTCCTGGCCATCAACTGTGCCGCTATCCCCGAAACTCTTCTCGAAAGCGAGTTGTTCGGTCACGAAAAAGGAGCGTTCACGGGTGCCGATCACAAGCGCATCGGCAAGTTCGAACAATGTTCTGGCGGCACGATTTTCCTCGATGAAATCGGCGACATGCCGCCTTTGACTCAGGCCAAGGTCTTACGCCTTCTCGAAACACGCAGCTTCGAACGCGTCGGCGGCAACCAAACCATCCGTGCCGACGTCCGTCTGATTGCTGCCACCAACCGCGATCTGAAAGCGATGATCGACGCCAACAAGTTCCGCATCGACTTGTATTATCGGCTCAACGGATTCACCATTCGTTTGCCCCCTTTGCGCGAGCGTGGCGACGATCTCGACCTGCTGATCCAGCATTTTCTTAAGCGGTTGAACAAGGAATTGGGAACGGACGTGCGCGGCGTGACGCCGGACGCACTCGACTTGCTGAAAAACTACCGCTGGCCGGGCAACGTGCGGGAACTGCAAAACGTTTTGCGTCAGGCCCTCTTGCAGGCTACCGCTCCGCTATTGCAACGTGAATCATTTCTTCCCTATCTTCAGGAATCGACACGGAGCCGTTCGGCGGAGAGGCATTTCGATAGCGAAGAATTGGAGCGCTTTGTCAGAGCGGGAATCGAAGCAGGCAGCGCTCGATTGTACCACGAATGGCTGGCCAAAAATGAGCCGGCTTTGTTACTGGCAGTATTGCGGCAGGTTGAAGGCAATCTATCTCAAGCCGCGCGCTGCCTGGGTATCGACCGAGCGACATTGCGTTCGAAAATGCGTTCCTACGGCCTTCGCCCTGACCGAGCACCGATCGAACATTCCAGGAACACCCCCGCAACGAACTAAATCCCCCCTTCAATCGCCGCGCTGATTTTCTTAAATACTCGAGGGGTGCGACCGTCCGTTGACGTTGGAGTCTTCCTTCGGGTTCCATAAGCATCGGCGATCGACGACGAGAGAGATGGTCGCTACTTGCGCATCGATGGTGTTCGCGAATTTGGTTGACAGCCAACTCGACGATTTTCCATAATGCAACTCCTGTCTGCGATCCACAACCCCAGACCGGTAAACGACGCTACTGATGGTCAACAACAAATTGAAAGTGTTTAGTGGGCGAGCCCAACATTGCTCTGGCCGAGCGAATTGCGCAATGCATGGGCGATCCGTTGGGGAAGATCACGCTGGCCAATTTTCCGGACGGGGAAATCTCGGTTTCGTATCGAGGAAGACGTTCGTGGCCGCGATATTTTCGTGGTACAGCCGACCTGTCCGCCGGTCAACGAGAATCTGATGGAACTTCTGGTCATGCTGGACAGCTTCAAACGTGCCAGCGCCGCGCGGATCACGGCGGTCCCTGCCTTACTACGGTTACGCCCGGCAGGATCGCAAAGATGTCGGTCGGGTTCCCATTACGGCGAAGCTCGTCGCCAACTTGTTGACGATCGCGGGTGCTGACCGCGTTCTGGCGCTCGATCTGCACGCCGCCCAGATTCAAGGGTTTTTCGATATTCCGTTGGACCATCTTCAAGCGGCGCCGGTTATCGACGAATATATTCGCACACTCAACATCCCCCAGTCGGAACTGGTAGTGCTTAGTCCCGATGAGGGGAGTATTAAGCGAGCGCTCATCCACCAGAAGAAGCTCGGCGGCGCGATCGCCATCATGGACAAACGCCGGTCCAGCGCCACGGAAACGAGGCAGGCAAACCTGATCGGTGCCTCACTCGAAGGAAAAGTCACCGTGATGTTCGACGACATGATCAGCACAGGCGGAAGCATTATCGGCGCTGCCAGGTTGGCGCGAGAGTTCGGCGCCAAAGCGATTTACGCCTGTGCAACCCATCCAGTTTTTTGCGGGCCGTGCATTGAAAATTTGAAAGCCGCTCCGATTGACGAAGTGATCGTGACCGACAGCATCCCTCTCCCCCCGGAGAAACAGCTGCCCAAGATCAAGGTTCTGAGCGTAGCTCCCCTTCTAGCCGACGCTATCCAGCGCATTCATTACAACGAATCGGTCAGCAAACTTTTCCAATGAAATGCGAGCCGGTCGTTTGAAGGCTAGAAGGTAATCGGTTCGGGCCAGGCCATCGGCATGACGAAGATTTTGCCATCACCCATGCGGCCGGTCCGCGCCACGCGAGTTATTTTGTTGGCCACTTCCTCGACCTTGTCGTCATCGACCGCGACGTTGATCTCGACTTTAGGTAAAAAGGCCATGCTGTACTCGCTGCCCACGTATCGGTCCAAATAGCTTTTTTGGCGACTATAGCCCTTCACCTCGCGTACGACGCAGGACAAGACGTCGAGTTCCGCAATCGCCTTCAAAACCGCTTCCGCACGGAAAGGTTTGACGATGACAGTCAATTGCTTCATGATGCACTTGCCTGTTTGTTCCTCGGTTTTTCCGAACGCTATTAAAGCATGAACGCACACGAATTTCAGCAACGATCCGTCATGGTGACGGGAGCCAGTCGCGGCATCGGTCTGGCAGTGGCACACGCTCTGGCTCGATCAGGAGCATCGCTGGCTATAACCGGAAGAAAAGCCGATGCACTCGAGGCGGCGGCTGATCTGTTGCGAAGCGCCGGCGCTGCCTCCGTATTGCCGGTTCCCTGCCATCAAGGCGAAAGCGAACAAATCCGGAAGCTATTCGATACCCTCGATGCGGAAGGCTTTGCTGCCGACGCCGTCGTCGTCAACGCCGGTACCAATCCGATCATGGCGCCGCTTGTCGAAACGGAACCTTCGGCCTGGCAAAAAATCTTCGATGTCAATGTGACCGGCGCGTGGCTCACTGCAGCTTTAGCCGCCCGACGAATGAAAAGCCTGGGCCAAGGTTCGATTGTCTTGATGACATCGGTCGCGGGACTCGATCCGATTCCGGGTTTGGGTGCCTACAGCGTTAGCAAGACGGCATTGATCGGGCTGACCAAAGCTTTGGCAAAAGAATTGGGCCCCGAAATTCGTGTCAACGCCGTCGCTCCCGGATTGATCGAAACCAGGTTTTCCGCAGCTCTCTTCCATGACGAAGAGCTTTACCACCGTTGGATATCTTCCATTCCGCTCAAGCGCCACGGCCAACCCGAAGACGTCGTCGGTGCTGTGCTTTTTCTCATCTCGAACGACTCCGCCTATATGACGGGACAGGTCCTGGTCGTTGATGGAGGCGGACGCGTGTAACGAATCGCCAGGGGGCGGATTGGCGGACGAAGGCCTTGCTTAATCGACCGTCACATAGGGGCGAAG
The DNA here is from genome assembly GCA_026004675.1 of Gemmatales bacterium. GTDB lineage: Bacteria > Planctomycetota > Planctomycetia > Gemmatales > Gemmataceae > BPJP01. Next base: position 325,437 of record BPJP01000004.1, on the reverse strand, counting down.
CCGCTCGACCGTCTTTTTGCCGATGCCACGAACCCGGTCCAAATCATCGATGCTTGCAAAGGGACGTTTATTGCGCTCGGCGATGATCGCCTGAGCCAACTTCGGACCGATTCGCGGAAGCTGCTCCAATTCGGCACGATTGGCGGTATTGACATTGATCTTCGGCTTCGGTTTCTGGTTTTTCTTTCCGTCTTTAATGGCAGGACGAGCACCCTGCTGATCCGCTCCCGTGACGAATATCAGAGGTCGAAGACGGTCGAACCGGGCGGGGCCAATTCCTGGAATAGCCAACAGGTCTTCTGGTTTTTGGAACAGGCCATGGCGTTGCCGATATTCCAGAATCCGGTCGACAAGCGTGTCGCCGAGTTGGGGTAGCTGCAACAGTTCCGATCTGCCGGCCTGGTTCAGGTCGACGCGATAGTGATCGGCGGAAGGCGTCAGAAGACCAGGGCGCGGTCCGGCCGTGGTTGTCAGCCAGAAATGGATCGTCAAGAAGCTGGCGAGCAATGCTGTTCCGCCGGCCACGACCCACTGCGCAGACAATGGCCAGACCCCTTGCATGGAGGAGGCAGCGTTTCCATCCGTTTGGTTCATGCCGAGGCGGACCATGACGCGATTATACCCGCTACGATGGGATTTGGAACGAGGGAACTGGTGTTGTTGGTGAAGTCCGGGTCGAGAGAAAGCGTGTGTGCGCCAGAGGCTGTCCAATTCAGGTTTTCCCTGAACCGTCCGACGAGCGCAAATAAATGTCCCACTGCCGAATCAGCTTGGTGTCGCCCATCACCGAGCATCATCGAACAGCGGGACATATTGATTATAGTGCACGCTTGGAGAAGTGCCAATATCAGGGCTATGAAAGATACAAAGAGGATCGGCCGGATTTACGCTTGTTAGGAGGTTAACAGATTGTGGGGGAAAAAAGGGGCGAGAGGTCGGCCTTGCCTTGAGCGTTAGAATGGCAGGTGGGACGGGAAAGAAGCCGGTTACCGGCACAACCGTCACCATCGTCGTTGCGGAGTTCAAGACACGGTGGTCTTGAACTCGAAGTGGGCAACGGTCATGCAGAAGTTGACGCTTGGCACGGCACCTGGGACTGGGCATGCGGTTGTTCCTTCGATGCGTCCATCAATGGCAATCGCGGCAAGGGGAGGAAAAGGCATCATAGGGCGAATCGGCAGAATTCTCCCAAGTTATGGCCTTTTTCTCATCTTGGGGACACATCTAGCCGATGATAAGAACGAGCCGAGACGGAAAACATCCGGCGGGACGAGCTACGAACCCGCATTCTGGGTGAAGCCGCTCGGCTGGCAAGTATTACCAACCCGCCCTGAGAGTCGGTTCCGATCCCCGCGTCGGAAAAGGCCGATGGTCGATTCCGCTACCGCACGGATGCACGAACCACGGGGCTGGGCGAACGGCTTTCGTTCGGGCCACCCGCTTACGGCCTGTCGAGAGTAGGCTCAGCAATCGTTAAATCGGAGTGCCTGCCAAATGAAAAAAGTTTTTACCACCGGACAGGTCGCGAAAATCTGTAAGGTCGCACCGCGCACCGTCAGCAAATGGTTCGATTCGGGTCGGCTTCGTGGCTACCGGATTCCGGGCAGCCAGGATCGCCGCATCCCGCGTGAACAACTCATCAAATTCCTCAAGGAACATGGCATGCCCTTGGGGGAACTGGAGGAAGAGGGATGGCACAAAATCCTCATTATCGGCGCTGAGAAACTCCTCATCGACCGCATGAAGGAACTTCTCACGGAGGAGAACGGCTTCCGCTATGAATTCGCCAATAGCGGCTTCGAAGCCGGCATCCAGGCCGAAAGCTTCCATCCCGATTCCATCATTATCGATCTGGCCATGGGCCGCAGCGAAGCGCTGCAAATTGCCCAAAACCTGCGGCGGAATCCCCAATATGAATCCACCATCATTATCGCGTTAGCCAGCGAGGATGAAGTCGCGCCGGAAAGCCTCACCGAATACGGCTTCAATGAAGCTTTTAAGAAGCCTTTCGATGTTGCTCTCCTTGCCGAACGCATTCGCACGCTGGTCGAGGAAAAGCGGGCCGCTTTGTAGAATCTCAGCGGCCACGCGGCATCGCTTGCACGATCGGTTCGCCGATTCGCCGGCAAGCACCCGGTCTGATCGATAACCGCCGGTTGATCGTTTCGCCGCCAGCTGCTCGCGACCCAGTGGTCGGCAACACGATCAGCCCGGCTGGGAATGAGCCAACACCGTGCTCGAATTCGGGCACGGTGTTTTTGTTCGTCCCCACGCCAAAGGCGCCTTTAGCCGAAGTGAATCAACACGCTTGCTGGCGGCGTTTCGACGAATAAGCAGCCCAGTTCATAGTTGCTAACAGCAAATCGGCAATTCCTGACTTGTAGCCGAAGCCAAGGTTCTGCTTTACTCGCACCGACCCGGCGGACACGAACGATTTCTCCCACTTTCACGGGAATATCCGAACTCAAGCACATCCCCGACATCGAACGATCAAGCACGATCCCGCGACGTTCGTTTCCTCCTTTTTCGTCGGTGATAATCACATCGACCGGATGCCCCTTGCGGCGCAAGGAGGAGCGCTTGTCCGCGGATTTCGGTTTCTCCTGCGGCTTTTCGAGGAGATAAACGATTACGCCTTTCGGTTTGCGCCGCCGACGCAGCCACATGATAATACCGGCAACAACCAGGGTCGCTGACACTGCCGCCAAACCGGCGACAACCCACGGCGACATCAGTATTGGCAAGACGGAGTCTATCATCGCTAGCGCTGCACTCTCCGATTTCGCCCCAGATAGTCTACACCAACCGTCGCCGATCTGGAATGCGCTCTAAACACCCACCAGCTTGTCCACAGCTTTCAGGATATCGTCTATCTCCGCCATGGCACCAGGGCCAACATCGCCGCAAGCCAGTTGCTTCGTCTGAATCGGCACGATGTGCATGCCTTCCACGCGATCGTTGATCCAGGCAACCAGCTCATCTTCGCCAAGGCTGGCCGGCACAACGTGGCCATCAGGTACAAGCAGGCGCAAATGGCGCCGCGTCATCGGATGGGTCCACATCAGCGTATTCATGGCCGGCGCCAGTACGACAGGACGATGCCGATCCCAGGCACGCCAAACGCATGTCAGGCAGTTATCCGCCAGGCCATGCGCCAGTTTGGCGAGCGTATTGGCATCGAGAGGAGCGATCAGAAGCAAATCCGCCCACCGGCGCAGCTCGATGTGCAAAATCGGATCGCCCCGTTGGTAAAGGACGGTCCTTGCCTCCACGCCCCGGCCATTCGTCCGCAATCGGTCAGAAAAGTACCGCTGGGGAAATCGCTGGATTGGGGATTGAAAAAATAGAGGGAAGGTCGAGTGGCAATGATCTTGATTTCAATGGTCGGCATCGCGAAGAGCCTTGTACAGGTCCGGCGTGCGGATGGCGGCGACCGAACCTGTCACTCCGAGGAGAACCTTAGCCATGTTGCCGATCCCGGTAGAGAGTCGTTCCAACTCGTCGACAAGCCGAGAAGCCAACTGGCTTCGATCGACCCGCTCATAGTCAACCGTTCCAGTGGTCCGATATAGGCACAAAGATGGACGTCTTCGAGCCGATTGGCGACCATCAAGTCGGCATCGGACTGTTGTCGCGATCGTTTCCGCCCTGGCAAGCAATTGTTGCTCGGAGCAGTCAACTTCCAGCTTAAACTTGGACTAAGGAGACCGCGAAAAGCCCCCAATCGCCACGAATTCGATCGACCAGTTTTGGGGTACGCACAAGGCGCAACCACAATTCGGGCATGGTCGCTGGAAATCTTTGCCCTCTCGCTGCTCGATGAGTTTCCGGTGGGACGATTCGAGGTCGATTCCCAAAGGCCATCGCGGAAAGCGGTATTCCCAGCGACCGCGTAGGCGCCAACGGGTTGGAAGTCATTGACCGCGGCACTATGGACAATGGCGTCATAGCCTTCTCTCGCTATTGCCCTCTCCATGGCGTCGCTCAATTCCGAAAAGGTCAGGGCAACACTTGATGGTGAACTCAAGCTCGGCGACGGGGGGCTTCGACTTGGAGAACGTCGGGACGGGGAAGTGAGCAAGGTTACTTCATGGCCGCGTTGCGTGCGCTTCCAGCGCGACCAGCGCGCCAGTTCGGCCGGTAAAGATGTTCGTCAGACAGCGGACGCGATCGACCGGCGCGAGCGTATTGCCGGCAGTGATCAGTATTTTCATGTATTTTCCTCAACACCCACATGCGTAGCCGGGCGATTTCTGGTTCACGCAAAGGCGGACCATGGACCGAGGCAAACGAGTCTTGGTTCCAACTCCGCAAGCAGACGTAATCGAACGTCGATTCTCGAGCGGATCATGCCGAAAAGAACCAAGGTGGTTCGCGCAGACCGGGGCGAAGGGTCAGGAAATGAATGTTCGCCAGCACATCACCTGCAATGGCCAGGCGGTCCGTATCGCGAAAGAAAATGACATGGCCCAGGCGTATGGCCCGGGCGCGTGGACCACGCGAAAGCCGGCTACTTCATCACCGTCGTCCAGGACGCGCGAGACCCGAATGCGGTGGGTCCGGACCAAAGGCCGTGCCGACAGGCGCAAACATGCGATTTTTTTGGCAGCATGGGTTCACGGCCTTCCATTGCCGGTACATCAGCGCGGTGGCAAGCCAAACGGCGCTTTTAAAATTTCTGGCAGAAATATTTTGCACATCCTTGATGGTCGGGATGGCAATGCGTCAATGCGATCAGCGACAGTTTGCGTCCGCCGAGTTGTTTTCAGAATCCGACGTTTAGACCATCGCGTTCCTGCATCGATCAAAACATCTCCCACCAGATAAATGTTAATGAGATCGCGAGGAAAACCCATCGAACTGGTAGACACCATCGGCGATCGGACGCATCAATATCCTCGTAATGGCTTCTGTGTTTTCACCTTCGCGATCTGTTTCGGTTGTTATACGGGATCGGCAAGTAGCAAAGAGACAAAAAAGAGGGGCGAACGGGATGAGTTTGCCGGAGCATCGAAATCTCGTGTCGCCGTCGTTTAGTAGGGCTCAGGAAGAGTGGCGATGGCCGCCAGTGCGGACTGCTCGGCGCGCGGGCGAGGCTTGCGCCGGAGGCAGTTCTCGACCATGCTGCAGACAAAGGTTTCGTACGGCAAATGGATTGTTTTCAGAGCCTTGGCAAACCCTGCATTGGGGCTGATATCCGGATTGGGGTTGACCTCGAGAATATATGGGCGTTCGTCTTCGTCAAGGCGGAAGTCCACACGGGCATAGTCACTGCAATCGAGGAGACGAAAGGCTTTGCAGGCGAGGTCCTGGAGTTGCTCGCGCAACTGGTCGCTGACCTCAGCCGGGTATTTCGGCGGTGTGGCTCGATCATCCCGCGACCCGGCACGCCATTTGGAATCGTAACTGATCAACGGCCAGTAATTGGGATCGTCGTCTACGAACAGAATCTCCGAGGGCGGCAAGGGACGCAGTTCGGGCAATTCGATCAAAGCGACATTCAACTCCCTTCCTCTTAGAAAACGTTCCACAAGTACCGGAGGGCCGTATTCTTCAAGGATAAAGCCGACGCGATCGTTTAATTGCTTCGAATTCACTGCGACAGCGTTTTGATCGATGCCTACGCTGGCGTCTTGTTCGGCAGGCTTGATGATCACCGGGAATTCGATCGGGCAATCAGTTACGGGCAGTCGCTCGACGACGAAGAACTCGGCTGTGGGCAGACCGGCACCGACGAACAACGTTTTGACCAAGTGCTTGCGCTGGCCGAACGACAAGGCACGAAACTTCGAACCTGTGTAGGGGATATCGAGCCACTCGACCAGAGCAGCAACGTAGGATTCGGTCTTGGGTAGATCAGCGATTCCTTCGTAGAGGTTGAAGATGACGTCCGGGCGTTCCTTGCGGATCCCCTTCAGCAAGACCTCTGGCTCGTTTCCTACCCCCAACAAACAAACGTGGTAGCCGCCGTCACGCAGTGCCTGCGTGACCACATCCACTGTATAGATGATATCCTGCTCAGCTTCGTAGTCCGGTTCGCCGGGTGTCAAAACGGGTTTATTGAACAGGACCAGAACGCGAGTTTTCTTCATGGTGCCACCTCATCGTTTTGAAAGCAGGCCAGCGTCCGAGTGGAGCGATAACCGCTTCATCGCCGATGTGACGATTGCCTCGATCAACTCGTCATAACTCCAGCCCGCCAGACCAGCGAGGATGACCAGGTCGCTGACTTCGGCATTCAACCCCGGAATCGGGTTCGCCTCCAGGAAGTAGGGGATATTGTCGTGCAAGCGAAAGTCGATACGGGCAACGTCTCTGCAACCAAGCACCTGATAAGCCCGCTGAGCCGACAGGCATACGCGTTCGTAAACGTCCGCGGGCAATCTGGCCAAACGGTAGCCGACTTGTCGGCGAAAGTCGCGTTTCACTTCAAGACTGTAGATAAACGGTTGCTGGTTTTGTCGGGGCACAACGTGCAAGACGCCGATAATCTCCGGTGGATCATTGCCAACGAGGCCGACCGACAGTTCTTCGCCGTCAATAAACTCTTCGATGAGGACCGGTTGCTGGTAATGAGCCAAAAGCGACTGAACGATATCGCTCAGTTCGTCGGCAGTTCGAGCCAGGCAGCGACGACGAATGCCTTTGCTCGAACCTTCCCAGGCGGGCTTAGCGATGGCCGGGAAAGCAAAATGTTCCGGGATTTCCCAAAGCGACGCTGAATCCGGCCTCACCACGAAGCCATTCGGCACCGCCACCCCTTCGGATGCCACCAGGCGTTTGGCGCAATCTTTGTCTAATGTCGCGGCCAGGGTTAGTGGATCGGATCCGGTGTAAGGGATGCCAAGCAGTTCCAAAACTGCCGGTACGCGGGCTTCACGGGATCGGCTGGTTCCTTGACCTTCAGCGAAATTGAAAACCAGATCGGGGGGATCGTCCATGAGTTGAACCAGCAACTGCCTCCCGTCCCCCCAATAGTCGCACTTCATGCCCCAGCTTCCGGAGGACTCGCGCAATTCCTTCGATTGTTTCGGGACCGTCGAATTCTTCGTCCCAATCGTCGGGGAGCGAGGAAGAGGAGGAAACCAACTCCAGCTGTGCCTTTCAGATCGAAGGTAATGCCTATCCTCATTCCTGCCCAAACCTCATACCAGAAGATGAAAAACAGCGCAGGAACTGCCTGTCCGCCATGCCGTTCGTGAGAGGTGCGAACAGAGTTTCATGATTCGGTGCAGCAAGAGACTTCTTCCTTGGTTGACGATTTGTCACCGCGACTCTTTATGATGTTGAGACGGCCGACGTGCCATGCGTTCGGCATCTTTTGGAACGATGGCCGTTTTGCTCCCCTGGAGCAATTCGCTAACCCCTGTTGTCGCCGTTTGCTTGATGGTGGTGGGTTTGTCTTCCGCCTGATAGCGAATGTGCATCCCTTCGTAGTTGCGGAAAACGACGGCATCATCCGAGACGGATACCAGGTAGTTGGGCATAAGCGGGATTTTGCCGCCGCCGTGCGGGCAATCGACAGCATAAGTCGGGATTCCCAGCCCGGACATGTGCCCCCCGCAGCCCTTCCATCAGCTCGATACCTTTCCAGATGGAAGTACGGAAATGCCCCGCGCCGATGAGCCGGATCGCAGTGGAAAAGATAATAAGGTCGGATCTTCACTCGCAACAACGCCCGCATCAGTTTTGCGAATCGTTTCCAGGTCGTCGTTGACACCTTTCAGCAGAACGGTGTGATTATTAAGAGGCAACCCCGCCTTCAAGAGCAATTTGCAGGGCCTGCGCAACTTCGGGCGTAATTTCCCGCGGGTGGTTGAAATGCGTTTGGATCCACACCTTTTCCGCCGATTCGAGCAGATCGATCAACTCTTTGTCGAAGAGCCTCATCGGCAAGGTTGTCGGGACGCGGGGTTCCGATACGGATCACGTCAACATGGTCGATGGCCGCGAGGTTCTCCAGAAAGAACCGCAACTTCGGCAAAGGCAATGTGAGCGGATCGCCGCCGGAAACAATCACATCGCGGATTTCCTTGTGATCGCGAACGTACTCGATCATGCGCTCATCGTCGCGGCTGACGGCGTCCCACCCGCCGCGAACCATCGTAGCGCGCTTGCGTGTGCAAAAGCGGCAATACATCGTGCATACATGCGTCGTCACCAAAAGCGCACGATCGCGATAACGGTGCGTCACACCTGGAACAGGCGAATCCTTCTCCTCATCAAGCGGATCTTCCATAGACGACTCCGAATGGAGCGCCTCCAGGGGGGACGTCACCGATTGCAGCCGAATCGGATCGTTCTCGTCTTCCGGGTTGATGAGGGAGAAATAATACGGCGGGATAGCTAATTTGTATTCGCCCTCGAGTTGCCCGATCGCTTCCAACTCGTCAGGGGTGAAGGGGAGAAGCTCCCTGAGTTGGCGAACCGACCGAATCGCGTTTTGCGACTGCCAGCGCCAATCGTTCCACTTCTTATCCGGAACGTCGCGCCAGATAGGGTGGCGTCGCGGCTTGCCAGGAGGTTCCTCTTCGTCGTCGAATTCACAGGTCGTATTGACCGAACTCACCTGGCTGCTGCCCCGCTCTTTCGTTTTTCTCATCGTCTCAGGCGCCTCCTTAAGACTGAGAGAATGAGCACTCGTCTGTCGATCACATTGCATCAATGGACACGACGAGTACAACTATTTTATTCGCGAGATATTAGCGAAGATGGATAAAATTGCAAGTGCACTCGCACGCCAATGAACACAAATGTCGCGTCTTGTTCTAATGAACTCGCTAAATATAGCGGTATTCGTTGGAAAAAATTTTTTTCGCCCAGAGAATGCTTCGACGCTAATCACCTCGCTTTGTGCAGCTGATTCACCGGAATTTGCCAGATCGCGACAGCTGCAAATGGCAACACCGTCGCCGGCGGCAACTAACTGACAAACCGTTGTCACCGACAATTTCTCGCGGGGCTGTTGAGCGGAACGGAGGCAGCGGTTAAAAAATGTCCAGAGAGTCAGACGCGGAGCCAATAACCATGGATTTTCGCTTCAAGGCGGGAGATCGCGTAGTGGTCCGATTCACCAACCCGCCCGGACACGTACGAACGCCTTATTATGTTCGTGGCAAAACGGGAACGATTGAAAGGGTGTTGGCTGCCTTTCCCAACCCGGAAGAATGCGCCTATGGCCGAAACGGCGAACCAAAGCAACCGCTCTATCGTGTTCGGTTTCGGCAAATCGACTTGTGGGACGATTACCGCGGTCATCCCAACGATTGCGTGGAAGTGGAAATATACCAGCATTGGCTGGAACCGGCCTCATAAATCTTGCCTCTGTAGCCGACCCGCGATCCGATCAAGCGGACAGTGGAAGACGCTCTTTTCCCGAAACGACACACAGGTTCTCTTATGGACGCCTTGGCTTTTATCGAGAGCACGCCCCGCAGCCGACTTTATCCCGTCTACGTTTTGTTTGGCGACGAAGGCTTCCTTAAGCGCATGTCGTTGCTGGAACTCCGCCGGCGGGTATTCGGGAAGGAAGGCGATGATTTCGGCCTGTCGTACCATGAAGGAGACAAAACCAGCTATGCCGAGATCATCGACGAAGTCGCAACGCTGCCATTCATGGGATCGCGACGTATGGTCGTGGTCGAAGCTGCCGACCGCTTTGTGACAAACAACCGGGCGTTGTTGGAAAAATACGTTGCTGAACCGTGTGCAACCGGCATCCTCGTGTTAGAGGTTCGAACGTGGAGCGCGGCAACGAAACTTGCCAAAGCGATTCCCGATGCGGCAACCATTCAATGCAAGACGCCGCCGTCCTATCGCTTGCCCGAATGGTGCACGCTCTGGGCCACAAAGAGGCATGGCAAGCGACTGACTTTGCCGGCAGCACGCTTGCTCGTCGAATTGGCTGGCACGGATATGGGAATCCTCGACCAGGAAATCACCAAGTTGGCCGTCTATGCGGCAAAGGCCTCGCAAATCGATGTCGCCGATGTCGATTTGCTCGTGGGACGCGGTCAGACGGCGAATATCTTCCGTATCCTCGATGCACTGGCGGCACGCAAACCGGATGAAGCTCTCGACATTCTCGGCAGATTGTTCGATCAAGGCGAAGATGCCATTCGCATACTGGGGGCCCTTTCCGCGCAATTGCGAAAGCTGGCTCAAGTGGCTCTCTTGATGAAAGCCGGTGAAACCTTTGCTTCGGCAGCGACTCAGGCCGGTATCCCGGCTTTTCCACAAGCCAGACAGAGTTGTCAAAATCACTTGCGCCACCTTGGTGCTCGTGTCGCCGATCTCCACTCCTGGCTCCTGGAACTTGATCTCGGTTTGAAAGGGTCCAATCTTTTGCCACCCCGTACGCAACTGGAACGATTCATCGCTCGCCTGGCGTAAGGCAGCGCATTTCCGGCTTCAGCTCGATCACCATTCCAAGAATCGCCAAATAAATTTCCGAAGCGTGGCGAGCCAGTTGCTGATGGGCGGAGCCTGCCACATCGCGAAAAACTCGCCCCAGTGGAGTTTCCGGCACGATTCCCATGCCGACTTCATTCGTGACAACAATCACTGGACCTGCCCATTTGGCTACGGCTTGCAAAAGCAATGCTACGCGATCCCCGATGCCCTCTTCCGAAACACCCGCCAACAGCAGATTCGATAGCCATAGCGTCAGGCAATCAACAACGCACACGTCGTAAGCATGGTTTTGCGTCAAGACTTCATCAAGAGCGAGCGGCTCTTCAACGGTCACAAAGGATTGGTCGCGGGACAAACGATGTGTTTCGATCCGCCGACGCATTTCCTCATCACGAGGCTCGGCAGTAGCGACAAACAAGCGGCGCTCTCCAAGCCGGCAGGCCAAATCCAAAGCGAATCGGCTCTTGCCTGAGCGGGAACCGCCGCCAACGAGAATCAATCTGCCTGTTGACATCGTATCGGCAATGGTAACAGTTTTTGCTTATTTGTCCATTTTGCCTAACCTCTTTGATGCGGTGGCCATCGGCTTGTTTTCGCGGGCGCCAGCTGCTATACCTTGCCTCGCCCTTTTCTTGACGATGTTGGCAGGCGCCGCTATCGTGAATTTATTTCCAACTTGCAATGCATGAGCAACATCGAGGTTCATGATGACCAAAGCGAAACGAGAGGGGTATCGGAAAGTGCTGTTGGCAATGCAGAGTCGGCTGAGTGGCGATGTGTCGCTCTTGGCGGACGAAGCCCTTCATACCAAGCAGCAACCAAGCGAATCCAGCATGCCGATTCATTTGGCCGACCGAGGCAGCGATGCCTATGAACAGGAATTCACACTCAATTTGTTGGCCAATCAGGAACACGTATTGGAAGAGATTCAAGCGGCATTGGAGCGGATCGACGACGGCACCTATGGAAAGTGCGAGGACTGCGAACACGATATCCCGCAAGCTCGCCTGGATGCGATTCCGTATGCCAGGTATTGCGTAAAATGCGCACGGAAGCATGAACAGGAACAGTAATCCCATGCACAAACAATCTTTTCGCGGACTGCTGTGGACCTTGGCTCTTATCGGTCTGACCGTCGATGTGAGTTCCAAGTATGTTGTCTTTCATTGGCTTTACAATGAAGGGCGAGGCGGCGAATATGTCGTCATCCCTGGTATGTTCGAGTTTTTGGCACAGTTCACTCCCGAAGAAGATGCCGGGGACGACATTCTTTCCAGCTTGCGAACCCTGAGCGGTCGGCATTTGCCCCGCGTCAATCATGGTGCTTTGTTCGGTTTTGCCGGCAGTACGGGTTCCATCGCCAATACGGTTTTTGCGGTCATCAGTGCGCTGGCAGCCGTTGCCATCATCTACTGGAGCACATTGCCAACCACCGTTCGCGACTTGCCGCTCAGTGCCTCCCTCGGTCTGATTCTCGGCGGCACACTTGGCAATCTGTTCGACCGGGTCGTCTTTAACGGCGTCCGCGATTTCATCCACTGGCACTTCAAGGATCAATTCGACTGGCCGGTTTTCAATATTGCGGACTGTTGTCTAGTTTGCGGCGCCTTTTTGCTGTTGGTGCAGGCCTACTGGCAAACTGGCGCGGCCGAAGGTGAAGCCGCTGAAGAGGCATCTACCGCTATTTCCAAAGTCGCTTAACGGTAGCATTGCGCTCCCAACGCGAGCGGGACCGGTTCGAGCGTCGGCACCTTTTCGCTGACAATCTCCAACGCGAAGTCGATGCGGCCCAATGGCCGATGGTTCTGATGTACCGTTACGGTTCCGACGACCGTACCGGGAGCGTGGTCGGCCGGAACGCTGACACGAAACGTTGCCGCTTCCGGTTTGCCCTGCCAGATAAATTCCGCGTGGCTTTGTTCGATCTTTAATCCAGGTGCCGACAGGTGGAAGGAAATCCGGTCGCCGAACTGGAAATTGGTTTCGAGATCGTGCGACGCGGCACTGACAAATGGAACACGGAAAGCTTTGGCGACTTTTCGTGCCAGAAAGGCATGGTCGAGCCGGAACGAAACAGCATGAATGAAAGCGATATCGCCGGCCGTCGCGTGCGGAGAGCCGACCACGGACGTGTGGACGCGGTCCCGTTTTTTAAGGGTATTCCACAAAGACAGGATCAAGCCACCCAGGCGTCGCTTGAAAGTCATGCCTTTGGCGTGGACACTGGCGTTGATCAGGCACCGCAACACTTTGAAGTCGATTGCTGAAGCCGATGGTTTGGTTCGTTGACTCGGTGCACTGCGGGGTCGAAGTGCCGCCACGCGCTCCCGGCTCGGGTCTGCAACAGGAACCTGCTTATCACTTGCGACGTTGTCGTCAAGCGCCGCTGGCGGGTTGGGTCGTTGGGTCGAGGATGCAGCCGGGCGCTTTGCTGGCGCCGCTGGCGGGCGTGGCGCGGCTTGCGGTTGTGGTCGCGGAGGCGTCGGGGCTTGTCTCGGAGCCGACGGCGACCGAGGCGGTGGTGCTGGCCTGGGAGGCACGGCAGGTGGTGCCTCGGTGGCTGCGTCCCCAGCTCCTCCGTCTGATTGCGCGGGTGTCGGAGCCGCAGGCGACGCACCGAAAAGCGATTCGCGTGTCGGAATGGCCCTTTGCGTTGACGGCTGACTTGGAGTCGGGGAGGCGACTGACGAAGCCGGTGTCTCGACGTAATCCGGCGCCGTCGCAGCCAGACGATCCAAGGCAGGGATCACTTGTTCCATGCTGGCGAAACGCTTTTCAGGCGTTTTTTGCATGAGCCGATTGATGATGGCTTCCATCTCCTCCGGCACGTTGGGAGCAAGTTCACGGACCGGGATGGGTTGCTTGCTCTGGTGCCCGACCATTTTTTCCACTGCTGTTTCGCCGGGAAACGGATACTGCCCGGTCAAGCAGTAATACATCACACAACCCAGGCTGTACTGATCGCCCGCCGGCGTGAGGTTGGTCGGATCGATGATGCTCTCTGGGCTGACGCAATCCAGCCCGCTGGCCTGCGCGTTGGCCATCGACATCGTGTCGACCATGGATTCCCCTTCCGAGGCCACCAGCAAGGAACCAATGCCGAAATCGAGAATGAGCACCTGGTCGTTTGCGGTAATCAAAAGGTTCGACGGCTTAACAAAGCCGTGAATCAGGTTTTGTCGATGGCAGACGGACAAACCCGCAGCGACTTGTTGCATGTACCGGGCCGTCCTCGCGGGAGACAAGCGCCCTTTTTCTTGAACGACCTTGTCCAAGGGAGTCCCTTCGACCAACGGCCAGACTAGATAATTCGCACTACCAGCCGTGCCAACATCGCAAAACGGCACCACGGCGGGGTGCTTGCATTTTTCGTAGGCCCGAACGAGCCGACGTGCGGCAATAACTTTGAGCAGGCTTCGTCGTGGCAGCACTTTCACAGCATAGCCACTGTTATCGTTTTTGTTCATCGCCGCGTACACTGTTCCCATGCTGCCCGTGCCCAATGCGTCCAGCAGGACGTACGGTCCAAGCACCATATCGAGCGGCTTGCCATCCAGTATCCGTTCTGCCTGAAACGGCGTGAGAAACCCCTGATCAACCAGATATTTGGCAAACTGAGCCGGTTCCGCCAACGGCGATTCCCGAGCGAAGTCACTGACGATTTGCTCAAGCTGACCGCGTTCAATGAGATTGCTGCGGCGCAGATCCATGAGAAACGATTCACAAGCTACCAGCGTCATGAGAGGATATCCTTTGGAAAATGCGAGTCGAATGCCTCATTGTGTAGCATAGGACAATTTCGGGCAAGCGACTTCAGCAAAAAACACCCGTCCTCTCGCACGCCGATATCGCCACGAGAAACACCGTTTGTTGACGGTTCGCTCGTCGCGCTGACGCTACGATGCTCGCTGAAAACACCGTTAGTTGACGGTGAACAGGATAAGCTAGATAATTTAGTTGGTTTTTTCCTCAATACTCCCAACTGCGCCCTCGCGCGCACCGAAATGTCCCAGAGCATCGCGGGTTTGCATCATCACGGCCTTTTGCGCTGGAAGGCTGCTCCGTCAGACCAATTCTTTTCGTGTCTTACGGCTTTCCAATGCGGCCTGGATGCGCAAGAACTCCCCAACATTATCCATTGTCATCAGGCCGACAAGCTCCCCGTTATGGATCACTGGAAGCGTGTGGCATTTGTCGTGTTCGAGTTCGGCCAATACGTTTTCGAGCATGTCGTGAGAATCAGCACTATGCACATCGCGCTGCATCACTTCTGCGACCGGAACGTCCGAACCTCTTCGTGCCAGAGCTGCCAGCAAGTCTCCTTGTGTCAGGATGCCGACTACTTTGCCATTTTCCACGACTGGAAAGTCCTTTTGCGAACCCGTCAGCGTCAACTCGATGACGTCACGCAGCGAGTCATGCGGCGACACTGTTTTGAAATCGGTAAGCATGGCTCGGCTGACAGGAATGCCGCCAAGGGCTGTCTTCATTTGAACCATGCTGGCTTCCTGGGCGGCGCCGATCCAAACAAACAACGCTATAAACAGCAAAAATGGATTGAAAAACAATCCGATCATCCCGAAGAGAAAGGCCATCGCCTGGCCAATGCTCGCTGCCACATGGGTCGCCGTCGTGTATTCCATGCGCATGGCGAGCAACGCGCGAAGGACTCGTCCGCCATCCATCGGAAAGGCGGGAAGCAAATTGAACAACACTAATATGATATTGACTGTCAATAATCGTTGTAGAAACGGCCCTTCGACGATTCCCACGTTTTCCGCGGGAACGAAGGTGCTGGTCAGCGACATCACGACTGCGAGAACAGCGGCGATGACAACGTTCACGGCGGGTCCGGCAAGGGCGACGACCAATTCCTGTTTGGGATCATCGGGCATTCGTTCCAGGCGAGCCAGTCCGCCGATTGGCAGCAGAGTGATGTCCCGCGTTTTGATGCCGTAACGTTTCGCTGCCAGAGCGTGGCCCAATTCGTGCAGCAGTACGCAGCCGAACAAGGCCAAAATGAATCCGACGCCTGCCAGCACCATGGCCACGTTTCTTTCCGCAAGCCAGTGGCTCATTGCCAGCCAGGCAATCAGGATGACAAAAGTCGCATGGACATAAATGCCGATACCGGCGACTTCACCAATCTTCCACGACCATTTCACGGTGGCATCTCCACATCGTTCGTGCTCTATGACCTGAGAAAATAAACCAGACCGAGTGCGGACAATACCAAAAGGATGATCAGGGCAGCGTCCGGTTCGACAAAGCGAAGTCGCTTTTCCGCATGGTACAGTTGTCCCATCACTGCCACACATGTGATCAGGATCGCAGACAAACAAGTGACAGCGTGCGTCGGAGAAACGCTCGCCAAGAGAGAACCAGAATAGGCCATGTCGACAGGCAGCAGCAGCACCATATTGAACGAGTTGCTGCCGAAAATGTTACCCAACGCCAGATCGAACGCCCCCAATCGGACAGCGGCAAACGTGGTAACGAGTTCCGGAAGCGACGTCGATAACGCGACCAGTGTCGTACCCACGAACGTGCCGCCTAAACCGCTTCGGTCCGCCAACTCGCCCGCCGACTCGGCAACATAAGGTGCGGCCAGAATAATCACCAGCGCTGCTATGCAATAACCGATGATCGCTCGCGGCAAGGTGAGCGTCTCCTGGACAGTCGGCATCAAATCGGCCGATTCGGTCTCTTCGGGGTGCGGCGACGAATACCGCTGGTCGTAATAAACAATACGAAGGCCAAGCACATAGACCACCGCAAGGGCGATCGAGCCGGCGCCGATGCCGGCGACATGAAAGGGAATGCGCGACACGATGGCGATCCCGGCCAGCGCTGCCAGCACCATGCTCATGGTCGCCGACAGTGCATGGGCTGCCGATTGCCGCGACAGCATCCGCCCTTTTGCCTGATGACTCAAATCCAATAAACCCAGAATCAAGAGATTGATCAAGCTGCTGCCCATCAAGTCGCCGACGGCCAAATCCGGCAACCCCTGCCGAGCGGCGCTGACATCCACAGACAATTCCGGCAGCGATGTCGCTGACGCCAGGAAAATACTGCCTACCAGCAACCGCCCCAGTTTGGTCAACTCCGCAATGGCATCGGCATAACGGGTCAAGAAAGTACCAGCGATGACGATGATGCTCGCCGATGCGAGAAACTCGAAAAATGCCGATGCCATTTTCCTGCCGCTTTCGCGCAATCTCTCCACAATGGAGGCAATCGACCGAATGGATCCTGCCTGCTTTCAACTAGCTGATAATAGAAACTTACGAGGTGAAGTCGCGAGTGGATAGTATCGCCGTCGCTTGGGCGCGGACGAAGACCGCGACGCTGCTTGAAGCGTCGGGACATCGAGCGACGGTCGGAGAAAACGTTTACCAGGCGAAGTGAGCGAATGCTTTATTCGATTCCGCCATTTTGATCGTGTTTTCGCGCTTGGTCATGGCTTCGCCTTCTCGGCGATATGCCGCCAAAAGTTCATCGGCAAGGCGCAGGTACATGGGCCGACCGGATTTTCCTCGCGCCGCACCGATAATCCAGCGGATCGCGAGGCTCTGTTGGCGGACTCGATTGACTTGCATCGGCACCTGATAGGTCGCACCGCCAACCCGTTTCGAACGGACTTCAACCGTCGGTTTGACGTTTTCGACCGCCTGCGTGAACACCTCGATCGGTTCGCTCTCCGGCATGCGCTTTTTGATTTGATCGAGCGCATTGTAGAAGATGCGCTGAGCGGTCGCTTTTTTTCCGTCGAGCATCAAACAATTGATGAACTTGCTTGCCAGTTTCGAGTGGTAGCGTGGGTCAGGTTTCAGGGTCTGTTCGCTAGCGGTACGTTTTCGGGCCA
The DNA here is from genome assembly GCA_026004675.1 of Gemmatales bacterium. Classification (GTDB taxonomy): domain Bacteria; phylum Planctomycetota; class Planctomycetia; order Gemmatales; family Gemmataceae; genus BPJP01. Next base: position 308,156 of record BPJP01000004.1, on the reverse strand, counting down.
TGAGAACGCCTCTCGTTGCTTTTAGTTGACCGATGGCTCCAGGATACAACAAGAAGAATAACACGGAGTAACACGGCGAACAATGCCGGTCGGTTCAAAACACACTTGATTGACTGCCTCGCAATGAGGACATGTTATGTTGACGCTGGCTACTGTTCTCGGTCCAGCCAGCAACCCCACTCCTTCGCATTTCAAAGTAGCACTGATTGCATTCGTACAAACACAACAATCGAAATCGATGACGACTTGAAGTTCCATCATTGATTGGTTTCCTTCCGTTGTATGGAAATAAGAGTGAAGAAAAAAGAAATCGTCGGCGCAGGGGAATGATCGGATGATCCGATAAACACCCCACGGGAATAAAAGCTGCCAAGCGGTCTGGAAACCGTTTTTCTTTCATGACTTCATCGCTTGCATTTGCCGCCGGGATTGCTCGGGGACATGACGCGTTCCCTACTTGTTGCTTCGTTTGGCACCGTATTTCGAACGTGCCTGTTTCCGGTCGGCGACTCCCTGGGTATCGAGAACGCCGCGAATGATGTGATAGCGAACTCCCGGCAGATCGCGAACGCGCCCGCCGCGGACGAGAACGATGGAGTGTTCTTGCAAGTTATGTCCTTCGCCAGGGATATAGGCAGTGACTTCCACGCCGTTGGAAAGTCGGACACGCGCCACCTTTCGGAGCGCGGAGTTCGGCTTTTTCGGCGTCATGGTTTTGACTTGCAAACAGACTCCCCGCTTCTGCGGGCAGCCGTGCAGGGCCGGATGTTTCGGTTTGCGATATTGTTGTTGCCGCGGCTTTCGGACTAACTGGTTGATGGTCGGCATAACAAACTCCATTGAGCGCCCGGCGATTTGCCGAGCGCTTCGCTGTCGGTTAAAAACATTACGCTATTCTTCCCTCGCTGCCTGGTCAAGTCTTTATTCTGCCGACGTAACCGGCTCAAACGGCGAAGCTGGTTGTCCGGCGGAGCTGGGCTCCTCGAGGATGCTGGGATGAATCCGCACTTCCGCTTCCTGGTGCATGTGGAAGCCCGTTCCCGCTGGGATCAAGTGCCCGAGGATGACGTTCTCCTTCAGTCCCACGAGGCGATCCACTTTGCCGGCCAATGCGGCTTCGGTGAGCACTTTGGTCGTTTCCTGGAAACTGGCAGCGGAAATGAAGCTGTCGGATTGAACCGCTGCCTTGGTGATCCCCAGGAGCTGGATGCTGCCTTTGGCCGGCTTCGGCAGGCAGAATGTTGGTAACTTTTTCCCTTCCAATTCCAGCCGTTCGCGCTCTTCCTCGAACGCCTGCTTGCTCACGATCTTGCCTTCTTCAAACTTCGAGTCACCGGGGTCTTTGATCTTGACGCATTGTTTCAGGCGATCGTTGTACTCGCGGAACTTGAACTTGTCGATGATCGTATCGGGAAGCAGTCCCGTATCCCCCGCGCAGTCCACGCGCACTTTGCGCAGCATTTGCGCGATGATGATTTCGATATGTTTGTCGTCGATATCGACGCGCTGGCTGCGATAAACGCTTTGTACTTCGCGCACCAGGTATTGCTGCACCGCTTCCACGCCGCTGATGCGAAGGATATCGTGCGGCACGAGCGGTCCTTCGACGAGTGGTTCGCCTTTTTTGACGTAGTCGCCGGTGTGCACGCGCAAATGTTTGCCGTGAGGAACCAGGTGCTCGTGCTCGGCTCCCATCGGGTTGCCGCTTTCGTCGGTCGGTTGGATGAGGATCGAGCGTTTGCCTCGGCGTTTCTCACCCAGCCGCACAATCCCCGATATTTCTGCCATGATGGCGGGTTCGCGCGGTTTACGGGCTTCGAAGATTTCGGTCACGCGCGGCAGACCGCCGGTAATGTCCTGCGTTCCGGCGACTTCGCGCGGCGTCTTCGCCAGCAGCGATCCAGCCGTGACGATTTGCCCTTCGCGCACCTCGAGGTGCGCTTTTTCTGGAATGTAGTAGAACGCCAAGTTCTGGCCGCGGTCATCCTCGATGATCACCTGCGGGTGCAGATCGCCTTTATGCTCCATGATGACCCAGCGTTCCGCGCCGCCGGCATCCTTCTCTTTGCGCAGCGTTTCCCCTTCGATGATTTCATCGAAACGAATCCGGCCGCCCACTTCTGCCAGAATCGGGATTCGATGCGGGTCCCACTTGCACAGAAGCTGGCCGGGCTGCACTTCGTCGCCATCGTTCACCATCAGGATCGCACCGTTGGGAACCGAATACGATTCATAGATACGTTCCCGAGGTCCCATGATGATCAACTCGCCATTGCGCGTCAGAGCAACGCGTTCGCCCTGGTCGTTGACCACGGCGTTGATGCGCTCCAGCTTCACGGTCCCGGCACGTTTGGCTTTGATTTCGCTTTCCTCGACAACCCGTTTGACGGTGCCGCCGATATGGAAGGTTCGCATCGTCAGTTGCGTACCCGGTTCGCCGATCGATTGGGCGGCAATGATGCCCACTGCCATCCCTTCTTCGACCAGGTTGCCGGTCGCAAGGTCCATGCCGTAGCACAGACGGCAAACGCCAAGGGGCGCCTGGCAAGTCATCGGGCTGCGCACCAGAATCTTGTCGACACCGAGCTGTTCGATCTTCCGGGCCATCTCGCGCGTAATCATCTCGTTCTCGCGCACGATGACCTCGCCGGTAATGGTGGTGATGTTGTTTCGGCTGACCCGACCATAAATCGATTCGCTCAACGAACGCTCGATCTCTTCACCTTTGTAGATGACTCCTTTGCTGATGCCTTGCGTCGTACCACAGTCGTGCATCGTGATCACGACGTTTTGCGCCACGTCCGCCAGCTTCCGTGTCAGGTAGCCGGAGTCTGCCGTCTTCAGCGCCGTATCTGCCAGACCTTTGCGGGCGCCGTGCGTCGAACTGAAATACTCCAGCACCGACAGCCCCTCGCGGAAGTTGGCCTTGATGGGAGTTTCGATGATCTGCCCCGATGGCTTGGCCATCAAACCACGCATGCCAGCAAGTTGGCGAATCTGCTCGATACCGCCACGCGCCCCCGAATGCGCCATCAAGTAAATCGGGTTCAAGTACGGCTTGCCGTCACGCCGATCATTCGCCAAGTCGTGCATCATCTGCTTGGTGATCTCGTCACGAACGTGCGTCCACAAGTCGATCACCTTGTTGTAACGTTCCCCTTCCGTGATGATGCCTCGCTGGTATTGCTTCTGGATCTTTTCCACCTCTTTTTCGGCATCGCGGATCACCTGTTCCTTGTTGCCTGGAGTCCGCAGGTCATCGGTAGCGAAACTCAGCCCGCTGCGTGTCGATTCCCGGAAGCCCAAGTCTTTCATCCGGTCCAACAAGTCGATGGTATGGCGGCGGCCAAGTTCTTCGTAGCAGTCAGCAATGATCTTGCTCAGGTTCTTGCCCGTCATCGGCAAATCGTAGAATGCCATGCGCGGATCAAGGATATCGTTGAACAGCACCCGACCGACCGTCGTGCTCACCAGCAGATTCGGAGTCCGCTGCACTTCTTCGACGCGAATACGGTTTTCGACGCGCACTTCGCCGATGACGCGCTTGCCGCGAGGCAATTTCACCTTGATGCGGGCATGCACGCCGACCTTCCCTTCGGCATAAGCCAGAAACACTTCCGAAGGACTGGCAAACACCTTGCCATCGCCTGGTTCCACCTCCTCTGAAGGGTCGCCTCGCGTCGCCGTCAGGTAGTAACACCCCATGACGATGTCTTGGCTGGGGCTGATGATCGGCTGGCCATTCGCCGGGCTGAAAATGTTGTTCGTCGACATCATCAGCACCGTCGCTTCGACCTGCGCTTCGATCGACAACGGCAAATGCACCGCCATCTGGTCCCCGTCGAAGTCGGCATTGAAACCTTTGCATACCAAAGGATGGATGCGGATGGCATTGCCTTCGATCAAGACCGGCTCGAAAGCCTGGATGCCCATGCGGTGCAGCGTCGGCGCCCGGTTGAGCAACACTGGATGGTTCCGGATCACTTCTTCGAGGATGTCCCACACTTGCTCATCCTTGCGTTCCAACATCTTTTTGGCCGATTTGATCGTGTCGGCGTGCCCCAGCTCCTTGAGGCGGCGAATGATGAAAGGCTGAAAGAGTTCCAGGGCGATCTTCTTCGGCATACCGCATTGGTGCAGCTTCAATTCGGGTCCGACAACGATCACGGACCGCGCCGAATAATCGACCCGCTTGCCCAGGAGGTTTTCGCGAAAACGCCCCTGTTTGCCCTTGATCATGTCGGTCAGCGACTTCAGGGGCCGGTTACTCGAGCCTAAAACGGGACGCTTGCAGCGATTGTTGTCGAACAACGCGTCCACCGACTGCTGCAGCATCCGCTTTTCGTTGCGGATGATGACTTCCGGCGCGTTGAGGTCGACTAATTTCTTCAGGCGGTTGTTGCGGTTGATGATTCGGCGATAGAGGTCGTTGAGGTCGCTGGTCGCGAAATTACCCGAATCGAGCAACACCAGCGGGCGCAAATCGGGCGGGATGACCGGGATGCACTCGAGAACCATCCATTCGGGTTTGTTTTGCGGTCCGCCCAGCCCGCTGTCACGCAACGCTTCGACGACCTTGAGACGCTTGGTGATGTCACGTTGTTTTTGTTTCGATGGTTTTTCTTTTTTGCCCAGTTCCTGCAGTTCTTCCCGAAGCTGTTTGGACAACTCGACGAGGTCCAGTTGTTCCAGCAATTCTTTAATGGCCTCGGCGCCCATATTGGCATGGAAGCTGTTGCCGTACGCTTCGCGTGCTTTTTTGAACTCTTCTTCCGTAAGGAGCTGGCGTTCCTTGAGCGGGGTATCACCCGGATTGACGACAACGTATTCCTGGAAATAGATGATCTTTTCCAGGCTGGTGGTCTTCATGTCGAGAAGGGTGCCCAGGCGGCTGGGCATGGCTTTGAAAAACCAAATGTGGACGACGGGGGCGGCCAGCTCGATGTGCCCCATGCGTTTGCGGCGGACGCGGCTGTGCGTCACCTTCACGCCGCACCGGTCGCAAACCATGCCTTTGTACTTCATGCCGCGGTATTTCCCGCAGGAGCATTCCCAGTCTTTTTCCGGACCGAAGATGCGCTCGCAAAACAAGCCGTCTTTCTCCGGCCGATACGTGCGGTAGTTGATCGTTTCCGGCTTCTTGACTTCGCCGAACGACCAGCTGCGGATGTCGTGGGGACTGGCGAGGCTGATGCGTACCGCCCCATAGTCGTTAATGCGATCGTAACTGGTTTCGCCGCCTGTACTCATATGAATGCCTCCATTGGCAGGAGTCGGGATGCCCAAACGAACTCGGTTGCCGATTGGCATCGGCATGGCTCCTCTGCCAGCCGCCGCACGACCGGCAAAGGAACCTGCGCCGCCTATATGTGTTTCTTTTCCAGTTGCATGTTCAAAGCCAAGCCGCGAATCTCGTTGGTCAAGACATCGAAGCTGGCCGGCGTACCCGCTTCGAGGGTGTTTTCACCTTTGACCATGGACTCATAGATCTTGGTACGTCCTTCGACGTCGTCCGATTTGACTGTCAGAAGTTCCTGCAACACGTAGGCGGCGCCGTAGGCTTCAAGAGCCCAGACTTCCATTTCGCCGAAGCGCTGGCCGCCGAAACGCGCCTTGCCGCCCAGTGGTTGCTGGGTGATCAAGGAATACGGTCCGGTTGCCCGCGCGTGGACCTTGTCGTCGACAAGGTGATGCAACTTCATCATGTAGATGTAGCCGACGGTTACGGGCTGTTCGAAGCGCTCGCCGGTTCGGCCATCGTAGAGATAGGTTTTGCCGCTTTCGGGAATGCCGGCCTCGCGGAGGCAGCTGCGGATTTCCTCTTCGCTGGCACCGTCGAAAACAGGAGTGATCGCCTTGAAATTAAGCTTCTGTGCCGCCCATCCCAGGTGCGTTTCGAGAATCTGGCCGACGTTCATGCGGCTTGGGACGCCGAGAGGATTCAACAGAATATCGACGGGCGTCCCATCCGCCAGAAACGGCATATCTTCTTCGGGAAGGATCTTGGAAATCACGCCTTTGTTGCCGTGCCGACCGGCCATCTTGTCGCCGACGGAAATCTGACGTTTCGTGGCCACATAGACCTTGACCATCTGCTGCACGCCGGTTGGCAACTCATCGCCGCGTTTCATCGCGTTGAGCTTCAGCTCTTTCTCCTCGGCCAAAAACTGGATGCGTTCGTGATGGCGTTCGAAAATCTCTTTGCATTGTTTTTGACGCTCGGGACTGCGAATATCGAGTTTGCTAATATCAAAATTGAGAGCCTGCTCGACAACGACGCGATCGTCTTTGTCGCCAGCGAGAGCCTTGCCGGTGACCGGATCACGAATCTCCTTGCGGTCAAGGACGGATTGCAGCTCGGCCACCATGGCCCGAAACTGTTGGGCAATCGCCGAGTTGTAGCGATTTTCTAGTTCTTTAAATTCTTTATCGAAGGCTTTGCGTTCCTCTTCGCTCATGCTGGCGCGGCGGCTGAACCGCTGCGTATCGATGACGATCCCTTCGATACCGGACGGTACTTCCAGGCTGTCGTTCTTGACGTCTTCGCCCGCCCGCCCGAAGATGGCGTGCAAAAGTTTTTCCTCGGGCGTAAGCTCGCTTTTCGATTTCGGCGAGACTTTGCCCACGAGAATGTCGCCCGGCCGAACATATGTGCCGATGCGGACGACCCCGTTCTCGTCCAGATTCGCCAGCGCCTTGGGGGAGACGTTGGGGATGTCGCGGGTGAATTCCTCTTTCCCCAACTTGGTCTCCCGAATCTCTATTTCGTATTCTTCGATGTGTATCGATGTGTACGTATCTTCTTTAACCAGTTTTTCGCTGATGATAATGGCGTCTTCGAAGTTATACCCGTCCCACGACATGAAAGCGACGAGGACGTTGCGTCCCAGCGCAAGTTCCCCCTGGTAACAGGCCGCGCCATCGGCGATGATCTGGCCTTTTTTGACCTTCTGCCCCACCTTGACAATCGGTTTCTGGTTCAGGCAGGTTCGCTCGTTGAGACCGACGAATTTCCGCAACACGTATTCGCGCTCATCGATGCGGATTCGCTCGGCATCGACGTAAGTGACCGTGCCCGCTCGTTCTGCCCGCACGACCATGCCGCTGTTGCGGGCCACGTCTTTTTCCAGGCCCGTCGCCACGAGAGGCGGTTCGGTAACAAGCAACGGCACCGCTTGCCTCTGCATGTTCGATCCCATGAGCGCCCGGTTGGCGTCGTCATGCTCCAGAAACGGGATCAAACCGGCGGAAACGCCAACCATCTGTTTCGGGGACGTGTCGATGTACTGCACCTGGTCGGCTGGTACATAACCGAAGTCGCCCCGGTGGCGCGCAATCACCCTATCGGCAGCCAACTTGCCGTCTTCAACCGGTGCGTCCGCTGGGGCCAGATAAGCATTGGTTTCTTCATCGGCTCGCAGCCAGACGTACTCATCGAGAAGTTTGCGTTTTTCAACTTTGCGATACGGTGTGATCAAAAAGCCGTATTCATCGACGCCGGCATAAATGCTCAGGCTGGAAATCAAGCCGATATTCGTGCCTTCGGGCGTCTCAATGGGACAGATGCGGCCATAATGCGAAATATGGACGTCGCGGACTTCGAAGCCGGCACGTTTCCGGTTCAACCCGCCTGGCCCCAGTGCACTCAACCGCCGTTCGTGGGTCAATTGCGACAATGGGTTCGTCTGATCAACCACCTGACTCAATTCTCCCCGGCCAAAGAAGTATTCGATGGCCGCCGAGATGCTCTTGGGGTTGATCAACGTACGAGGCGTCATTTCCGCCTGATCGCGGATACTCATTCGTTCCTGGACCGTGCGCCGCAGTTTCAGGAAACCTTTGCGCAACTCGTCTGCTGCCAGTTCATCGATGGTGCGCAGGCGGCGGTTGCCGAGGTGGTCGATATCGTCGATGCTCCCTTCGCCGGCGCGCAGGCTCAGGATGTACTTGATGGCGTTCAAAAAGTCGAGCGGCCGAAGCGTCATTTCCGTTTCCGGAATATTCTGGTTGAATTTCCTGTTGATGCGGAACCGCCCGACTTTGCCCAGGCGATAGCGATTCGGATCCTGGAATTTTTCCCGGAAGAGTTCCTTGGCTTTTTCGAGTTGCGGCGGATTGCCGGGGCGCAGTCGCTGATAAATCTTCAACAGCGCTTCCTCATGAGTCGATGTGCTGTCTTCTTTAAGAGAAGCGATAATCAGCTGATCCTTCATAGGACCGAGCACTTCGACTTCCTTGAGTCCGGCGGCCAGAATCTTGTCGACATGCTCCTTGGTGAACTTTTCGCCGCTGTCGAGATAGATTTCGCCAGTTTGCGGGTCGATCACATCACCCACCGCTGTGGCGCCTTCCAGTCGCGAGCGGTTAGCTGGAGTGACTTTTACGACTTCGACCGGGCAAAATGCCCGAATGATATCGGCATCGGTCGAATAAGCGGGATCCATGGCGCGGAGCAGCGTCATCGCCGAGAATTTGCCGCTCTGATCGATGCGCACGCCCAGCGTATCTTTTTTGGTCACGTTGATTTCGATCCAGCTGCCGCGCTCAGGGATAATTCGGCAACTGTGCATCCGCCGTTCACTGCCGTCCGTTTCGACGACGAAATCCACACCCGGCGAGCGGTGCAGCTGGCTGACGACCACTCGTTCGGCACCGTTGATGATGAACTCGCCGCCGCCGATCATGATCGGCATATCGCCGAGATAGACTTCTTCTTCGACTGGTTCCTCTTTGTTGAGCCGGAGCCAAACGCGAAATGGCCTCCCGTAAGTGACGCGCAACTGTCGGCATTCGTCGGGACCGTAACGAGGTTTGCCCAACTCGTAACGAATGTATTCCAGGCTGAGTGTTTTGTCGTAACTTTCAATGGGGAAGATTTCGCGCAAAACACCTTCCAGCCCAGTAGGAGTACGTTTCTCCGGGGGTACTTCGTGCTGCAAAAAGCGCTGGTACGATCGGGTTTGCACTTCGGTCAAATCAGGCACTTCGAGCGCATCGCCGTGATGACCGAAATTTCGGACCTGGGTCGGTTGGATCGTGCGTTGAGCCGGGATGGGCATAGTCTTGCTGCTCCTTCCCAAAGTTAAAGGGTCGGACGAGGGCCGGCAGCTGACGCGAACCGCCGCGAGCGTCGCTGCACCCCTCGCCTTAAAACGCGAATCGGAACAAACGGTTGATGAACGATTTCAAAAGTAATATGGATGGGTCCATGTGGGCGCGGACCTGGTACGCAGGGCGCACGACGTCCCTTGATGCAGAGAACGTGCTTGCCGACTCGACAATACGCTTGGCTGACGTGTGGCACGCCTGCTCCACCACCTCGGCAACCTGAAGGATCGCCGGACTTCCGGTGAAGCATCCGTTATTCTTCACCGGGCCGACGCCATGCCTCAACTCCGTTCGCCTAATGACTTCCTTGGAAGATCCCTTTTCGCCGCGGACTACTTGACCGAGACCTTGGCGCCCCCTTCCTCCAGTTGTTTCTTGAACTTTTCGGCTTCTTCCTTGGAAACATTTTCCTTAACGGGCTTCGGCTTCCCTTCGACGAGGTCCTTGGCCTCTTTGAGGCCCAAGCCGGTGATTTCCCGTACCACTTTGATGACATTGATCTTTTTGGCGGGATCGAAATCTTCGAGCGTGACCGTAAACTCGGTCTTTTCTTCAGCGGGTGCAGCTTCCGCTCCTGCCGCTGGTCCAGCCGCAGCGACAGCCACCGCCGACGCCGCCGGCTTGATGTTGTGCACCTCTTCCAGGTATTCGCCGAGCTCGACAGCCTTGGCCACTGTCAGGGACACGATCTTGTCTCCAAGTTCCGCAATCTCAGGCGACCACTGCCGGCCGTTACCTTCACTACTCATATCTCTTCGGTCCTTTCTAATCCTGTGCTGCTTGAAGCGGAGCAGCGGTGCGTGCGTAATAGCTGTTTGCTTGCAACGTCGATTCGTTATTCGCCTCTGTCAGCGATGCTCTTGATCTGGCTGGCAAGCCTAGCTCCTGGCGCCCTCACAAGGCTGGCGATCCTCGAAGCCGGACTCAATGCCAGTTGTACGACCCTGGCAATCGCCTCCGCCCGTGTCGGCATGGTCAAGGCGCGATCGAACGAGATCTCCTGCCCGTCCACCAGAGCGCCTTTGACCTGCAGGTTATTGTTCTTTTTGGTAAACGATTCGATTTCGCGGCTGAGTTCGGCAAGGCTTTCGGTGCCCCAGGCGATCACTGTCGGCCCGCCCCAATAATTCTCGACTTTCAGCCCCAGCTCATTAAATACGCGGCGAGCGAGGCTGTTTTTCACCATTTTTAGCCGCACGTTCTTCTTGCGCAGCGATAGCCGAATCTCGTTCTCGGTCTGAGCATTGATTCGGCTATGGCTCAAAAACACCATATCGCGAACGTCCTGAAAAGTTTTTTTCAGGTCGTCCATTTCCATTTGTTTGATCAGTTTCGCCATGGTTGCTACTCACTGCACTAGGCCCTATCCCTCTTTGCCAGCCAGCTATCAAACCGATACGGCTATGCTCGGACTCATGGTTGCCGAGATGTTTACCGACTTGATGTAGTTGCCTTTCACACCGGCTGGCTTTACGGCGCGAATCTGCTCGACGAAGGCCTGGATGTTTTCGATCAATTTCTGGTCATCGAAGCTCAACTTGCCGACGCCTGCATGGACGTTCCCGCCCTTGTCGGTGCGATATTCGACTTTACCAGCCTTGAACTCGCGGACGGCCGTCGCGACATCGCCGGTCACGACCGTGCCTGCCTTGGGCGTCGGCATCAGGCCGCGCGGACCGAGAATCTTTCCCAATCGACTGACCTGGCCCATCATGTCCTGCGTCGCCAGCGCGACATCGAAATCGAGCCAGCCTTCTTGCTGAATTTTCTTGATATATTCGTCGCTGCCGGCATAATCGGCACCGGCTTCCTTCGCTTTGGCAACGTTATCGCCCTGACAGAAGACCAGAACTCGCACGGATTTGCCGATGCCGTGCGGCAACGACACGCTGCCACGGACCATCTGGTCGTTTTGCGTCGGATCGATGCCCAGGTGCATGTGGACCTCGACGGTTTCGTCGAATTTGGCCCGTTTCGATTGCTTGAGCAGCTTGATTGCGCGATCGAGCGGCTGCGCCCCTTCCTTGCGCAGTTTTTGCCGAAGATTCTTCAACTGGTTGCGCAGTTTCTTGCCAATCCGCGGCGACTTTCCTGGCTTCTTTCTCTTTTTCGTTGCGGTTTCTGTTGCGGCGGGTTCGTCTTTCGCTTTCGCAGATTTCGGCTGGCTGTCCCCCGCTTCGGTCGCCGTTTCTGCTTTATTTTCCGCTTGTGCCTGTTCGGGTTGCTTCGCCATGGTATTAATTTCGCAAAAATACAAATGTCAAAATGTGGCAGTAACAGTGGACCGGGTTCGAAATCCAACCCATCAACCTTCAATCGTCAGGCCCATGCTGCGCGCTGTTCCTTCGATGATCGGCACAGCATGATCGACATCTCGGGCGTTAAGGTCTTTGAATTTCTTTTCCGCGATTTCCCGGACTTGTGCCCGCGTTACTTTGAATCCCTTATATTTTCCGGTGCGGCGCGTCTTCTCTTCCGGTGGAAGGACCTCGCCTCCTTTTTTCTTTTCATAGGGGATGCCCGCTGCTTGCTTGAGCAGAATCGCCGCGGGAGGGCTTTTCACGACAAAGTCGAAGCTCCGATCCGAATAGATTGAGATGACGACCGGAACCGGGATGCCTCGCATATCCTTGGTGCGGTCGTTGAATTGCGAGACGAACGCGCCGATATTGACCCCGTGCTGACCCAAAGCCGGGCCGACCGGCGGAGCGGGCGTCGCCGCTCCTCCTGGAACCTGCAATTTGACTTGCGCCGTCAGTTGCCGTGCCATTGCTTGCCTTCCAATCCCGTTTCAATCACTCGTCGCTTCGCCGTTTCCAGCCGATGCCTGCTAGTGGAACTCTTCCACCTGCCAGTATTCGAACTCGACAGAAACTGGACGTCCCCAAATCGTCAGTTCCACCCGAACCTGACCTTTGTCTTCAAGAATGTCCTTTACTTCGCCTTCCATGCCGGCAAAGGTGCCGTCGCGGATCTTGACGCGATCGCCTCGCTCGAAGCGAAGCTTGCGATCTTTCGAAGGCCCGCTCTGCTCGATCGGACCGAGCATCCGCTCCACTTCGTGCGGGGCCATTGGCGGCGGCGGCTTTTGGAAACTTCCACCAACAAAATCACCGACCCCTGCCGTTTCCCGAAACAGATAGAGAATCCGATCGTTGAATTCGACCTCCACCATCAAATAACCCGGATAAAGTTTGCGTTCTTTGGTGATCCGCTTGTTATTGCGCACCTCCGTGACACGTTCGACCGGGATGACGATTCGGCCGAAGTATTCTTCCAGGTTTTCGATCTTGACACGCCGTTCGATCGCTTCCTTGATGGATTCTTCGCGGCCACTCTGGACTTTGACCACGTACCAGTTCTTCTTGGAGCCTGGCTTCTCTTCCTCGGATTCTTCCTCTATGTCGTCGATTTCTTCGATCTCGTCTACATCGCGTTCTTCACTGGAAGACTCTCCCGCCTCGCCCCCCTCGCTCGGACCGGATGTCTCAGCTGCTGGCTGTTCGGGAAGGGCTGCCGATTCTGTCGCGGATTCAGAAGCAGCACCTCCCTCCTCCGCAGCGACCGAGGCAGATTCGGCTGGCTGGTTCGGCTGGTTCTCTTCCGCTTCCGAGACGGTCTCTGTCTCCTGGTTCGGGACAGCTTCCCGTTCAGGTTCGCGGGTTTCGGAGGTCGTCCGTTCGTCAATCATGACAGAAACTGCTACCACTCCAACTCCTGGGTTTGCGTCGTCGTTTGCTCTGGCGGTCTCAAGACCGTCAATTTCGTCAGGACAGCCCGCCAGGCAACGTTGACCACAAACAAGAACACAGTCAATATCAGCACCGTCACCAACACCACTACCGTATCCTGCATCAGTCGGCGACGAGTGGGCCAGGAGACTTTATTGAGTTCCGCCTCCGTGGCGATCAAAAAGTCGGCAAACACGGGCAAATTCACGACCCGAAACGCCAACCACAATGATCCGGCAGCCAGCAATAACGGCAACGTAAACTGGAGGTCGGGAAGTAGAACAATGTATCGGTCGGTATACGGAATGGCAAGCCGCCAATCGCCTGCCCCCACCAAAAGTTCCCTGGTGATCAGCGTCCAAATGCCGCTACCCGTCAAAATCAGGATTCCCAGCATCGTGCCACGACGCACTCGCAACCCTTGAGATGCTTTGAAACGCTTGATCGTAAACCAGCCTTGCTCCTCGAGGGCGATCATCTTTTTTTCGAATCCCTGGCTGGAAACCATGCGACCGATGAGAGCCAGAAACACGACCCCGAGCGCGATCGTCATGAGCAAGCCGGCGTTGCCGGGAACGACGTTTTCCAACCAGCCACCGATGACCGATGTCAGCCAGGCAGCGACAACCAGCGTGACGAGGGTGCAAAAGATGCCAGCTTTCAGACCAGCGCGCTGGCTGCTGCCGATCCAGCGGCCGGCGTATACGAATAACGTTCCCAGTGCGACGATCTGGAGCAAGCCGCAGATTGCCAGGCTGATCGGTGCGGTCCCCAACGCCTGGGTCCAAAGTTGCGGCAACCAGTAGAACAGGATCGACAGACTAGCGATAACTGCGACAACCCCAGCCACGCATCCGAGCGCTAAACTAGTGGACAACTTTTTCGCAGTCGTCTCGGGGGTGTTTTTGACCGCGACGGCCATAGGATATCCTTTTCACAAAAAGAAAACCGACTCGACTTCATCGAGAGCAGGGGCGGAGCGACTCGAACGCTCAACCGCCGGTTTTGGAGACCGGTGCTCTACCAAATTGAGCTACACCCCTATCCTGTCTCGGCAGCAACCAAAAGCTGAAGGGCCTCGTGAACGGGACAGGCTCGCCTCCCATTCTCGCCGACTATTTTTTCCGCGACTCCTTGTGCGGTGTGTGTTTCCGCTCTTTGGGACAGTATTTTTTCAATTCGAGCCGGTGGGCGCCTCGTGTCTCTTTTTGCGTGCGATAGTTGCGGCTGCCGCAGCTAGTGCAATCCAGCCAGACATATTCGCGCATGGTTGAGTCCTTGAAGTTTCACGCGACAAAATCATTGCGCTTCCATCTTGCCAAAAAGATGGAAGCGCGGCACCAGACAAAGCTTTTACTCGAGAATCTTGCTTACCACCCCAGACCCGACCGTTCGACCGCCTTCGCGAATCGCAAAGCGAAGGTTTTCTTCCATGGCGATCGGAGAATCGGGCAGCAGTTCGACCGTCATCTTGACGTTATCACCGGGCATACACATCTCGACGCCGTCAGGCAGCGTCACCGTACCAGTGACGTCCGTGGTTCGGAAATAGAACTGGGGCCGATAGCCTGAGAAGAAAGGCGTATGCCGACCACCTTCGTCTTTGGTCAACACATACACCTGGGCCTCGAATTTCGTATGCGGCGTAATGCTGCCAGGTTTGGCCAGCACCATACCACGTTCGAGTTCTTTGCGTTCGATGCCTCGAAGCAGCAACCCCACGTTGTCGCCAGCAACCCCTTCTTCGAGCGTCTTGTTGAACATTTCGACGCCGGTCACTGTGGTCTTGCGCGATTCCTTGCGCAGCCCAACGATTTCGACTTCATCGCCGACTTTAACCTTGCCACGCTCGATTCTACCAGTGGCGACGGTACCGCGTCCTTTGATGGAGAACACGTCCTCAACGCTCATCAAGAACGGTTTGTCTTCGGCACGCTGCGGCGTCGGAATATACGAATCGAGCGCCTCCATCAGGTCGTCGATGCATTTGCAAGCAGCGTCGTCTTTTCCTTGCGACTGCATGGCCGCCAATGCATTCCCCCGGATGATCGGAACTTCATCGCCAGGGAATTCGTACTTGGTAAGCAGTTCGCGCAGTTCCAACTCGACCAGTTCAAGAAGTTCAGGGTCGTCCACCGTATCGACTTTATTCAAAAAGACCACGATGTGGGGGACGTTCACCTGGCGAGCCAAAAGCAAGTGCTCGCGGGTTTGCGGCATGGGGCCGTCATTGGCGGCCACCACCAGGATCGCACCGTCCATCTGGGCGGCGCCGGTAATCATGTTCTTGATGTAGTCCGCGTGCCCAGGGCAGTCGATGTGGGCGTAGTGGCGATTGGGCGTCTCGTATTCGACGTGGGCCACGGCAATGGTCACGGTTTTCAATTCATCGCGCTCGGTACCGCCTTTGGCGATCTGCTTGTAATCCTTGAACTTCTCGATTTTGTTCTTGAACGCCTGGCGCGCGACAATAGCCGCAGTCAAGGTTGTTTTGCCGTGGTCGATATGCCCAATGGTGCCTACGTTGACGTGCGGTTTCGTCCGCTGGAACACGTCCTTTGCCATCTTTCCTCCGCTGGTTCACACGGTTGTAGAAGTTAGAAAAATCCGGTTTAACGCCAAACAGCTGCTGCTGGGGGTTGAACCCAGGACCTCGTCCTTACCAAGGACGCGCTCTACCGCTGAGCTACAGCAGCGAACGATTGGCCCTCGCCCCAAAGCGGGTGAAGGGAATCGAACCCTCGTACTCGGTTTGGAAGACCGATGCTCTACCATTGAGCTACACCCGCACAGAATATTGGAGCGAGGACGGCCCCAGGCTAAACAACACTGCCAACAACAACGATGGGATGCGACGGTTTAGCATGGCCCTTCCAATCGCAGGTTTCCAACCAAAAGAAATCATCCCTAGTGGGCAGTGCAGGATTCGAACCTGCGTAGGACTAAGTCCGGCAGATTTACAGTCTGCTGCCATTGGCCACTCGGCCAACTGCCCAACTGGACAACGACTCGCATCCGGCGAACCGCCGGACCGAAATCAATATTCTATTCCCGTAAACAGGTTTTGTGCAGGGGTAGATCCGATGAGCCCCTCCGCAAGAACCCTCTCCCCGCGGGAAGCTAGCGGTGGGAGTCGAACCCACAACTTCTGGTTTACAAAACCAGTGCTCTGCCATTGAGCTACGCTAGCGCTGCAGCACTACGCTTGTGGAATAGCGAATTATAGGAAAACGGCACAATTGCTGCAAGGCAAAAATTCAGCAGAATCCATGCAGTCATCACGTCCATTTTCCAGCTAAGATTCCTCCCACTCGCTTCGTTTTCCCCTGGTACCATAATGACACCACCAACGAATATTTGGTTTGCATACTGGCCAATTTTTTTCGGAGAATGCGACGATGACCAGCGAACAGACGAATGCTTCGAGCCATCTTCTCACCCGCCTGGCCTGCTTGTTGGCCGTCCTGGGAAGTGCCGGGAGCGTCTGGTTGACGAAATACCTCGGTTTGATCCCTTGCCCGTTGTGCTACATCCAGCGGACCTTCATTCTGGCAGCCGCCGGCATCCTTTTACTGGGATTGCTCGTCGAGATGCAACCCCCGGCTGTTATTTCCCTGTTGACCCTTGTGCCAGCTGTTGCGGGCATGATCGTGGCGGCATTCCATGTTTACAAAGAAGCCGTCGGCGATCTGGTCTGTCCCAACGGCTTGTTCGGGGTCGGGACGGCACCCCAACAGAGCTTGGCTGTCTTCTTCTTGCTTTCCCTCTTGTTGCTGCTGGATGGACTTGGTCGCAGTCCGAAGTCAAGTCGGCTGACGGCCAGCGTTGCCGTCGCTGCCGTTTTAGGAAGTCTTTTGGGGGCTGCCAGCATTTCCGCTGCTTCTTCCCAACCGATCCCAAAAACCGGACCGGTAATCGGTTGCCGAAAACCAGCCTGAACGAGTCGCGTGATATTTTCGTTGCAGCGGCGTGACCACGGGGTAAACTTTGAACATCATGATCTACGCTATTACGGAATCGCTCGAGGCGTAGGGAGTCAGCGTCATGCGAAAACTACTCGGTGCAGTGCTTGTCACCATTATGCTCGGCTGTTCGTCCAGCTCCGTGCCCCAGAAGTCCAACAATGGGGATCCAAGTTCGAACAATCAAGCGGATCCGAATCTTTATGATGGCCAACCCATGAGCTATTGGGCCGACCAGCTGCAAAAAGGGGATGCACGGCGGGCGGTACAAGCGCTCGTTTCCTTTGGCGGCAAAGCAGCCCCCGTGCTGGTCGATGCATTGCAAAGCGAAGACAAGAATGTTCGCACGTTCGCTGCTCAAGGCATCGGCTCGCTGGGTGAATCGTGCGTCCCGTACCTGTTGACGGCGATCAAAAAAGATCGTGGCGGCGATGAAGCGGCAAAAACCCTCGGTTTGATGGGAGCACGTTACGTTGACAAATTGATCGATCTCCTTGGCGATAGCGATCCACGCGTTCGCGCTCGCGCAGCGTATGGCCTCGGCTGCGTCGGGGCACCGGCAGTCGGGGCCGTCCCGGCTTTGAACCAGGCTTTGCTCGATGAAAATGCCATCGTTCGCGCCCGTGCCGTCGAGGCTTTAGCCAATATCGGAGTCAACGAAGACTCCATTTCCACTCTGGCCGACATCCTGCAAAAGGACAAAGACCCAACGACTCGGTTGCATGCCGCCCGGGCTTTATCCAAGCTCGATCGAGGTGGAAGGTTCATCGTGCCGGCTTTGACCGCTGCCTTAAAGGACACCAATCCGGAGGTCTGCTTCGAAGCTGCCCAAGGCTTGATGGAATGGGCCGACGCTGCCGCTGGCGCTGCCGAGAATCTGGTCGCCTTGCTTCAACATAATGAAGCCAAAGTTCGCCGGCAGGCGGCAATGACCTTGGGATATGTTGCCGGCGACCCGACCATCGTCGTTCCTGGCCTGATCAAGACGTTATCGGATCCGCAGGCAACGGTGAGAGTATATGCGGCGGTGGCGCTGGGGCGCTATGGTGCATCAGCGGCAGAAGCCGTCCCACAGCTCAAAATGCTGCTCGCAGACACGTCCAGCAGCGTTCGCCGGTACGCCGCCCTCGCTCTGGCACGCATCGGCACAGCCGCTGCTCAGGAAGCGCTCATCGTCGCCCTCAAAAACGAAAACAGCAGCGTTCGCCTTACTGCCATCAAGGCCATTGGTCGGCTACGCGACCCTGACGAGACGGTGGTCGAAGCACTAGGCAAAGCCGTTGCTGACAAGTCGGCAAACGTAAGATTGGAGGCACTGCAGGCATTGAAGGAACTTGGCCGATCCGCCAGGTCCGCCTTGCCGCTGGTGGCCCAGGCTGTCAACGACGAAAACCAGAATATACGTCTTCTGGCTCTGGAAACTTTAGGACAAATGGGAAAGGCGGCGTCGCCGTATTTAGCCAAGATTTTTTTCGATCCCAAGCACCCGCTGCGCATTCAGGCTGGCAATGCCCTGGCTCAACTGGGTGCGGATGCGGAGGACGTAGTTGAAGACCTGGCGAAGATCCTGGCCGGCAAGGATCAAACGGCTCGAGTGACGGCGGCCTACATCCTGGCCAACGTTGGACCCAAAGCAGAAGCCGCGCTTAAAGAACTGGCTGCTGCTTTTCAGGAAGATGATCGCGATCTAAGACGCCATGCTGCCGCTGCTCTTGTCAACATCGGGGAGCCTGCGATTCCGGAATTGATTGCCGTCCTCGAGAAGCCGAAAATCGCCTCCGGCGTTCTGTCGAATGCTCGAACCTGCCTGGCCCAAATCGGAACTGCCGCGGTACCATCTCTGGTCAAGCTCCTCAAATCGCCCCAGGCTTTGGTCCGCAACCGGGCAATTACCGTTCTCTGGCAAATGGGGCCAACCGCCGCGGACGCAGCCGACGCTCTTCGGGAAGTTTCCCAAAAGGACGAAGACAAACAGGTTCGCAAACAGGCCGCTGCCGCCCTTAAAAAAATACAAGGGGAGTAGTTTTTAGCTCTCATGCGGCATCGAAAGGCAAACGTGCTGCTCACCGGCCAAAGGCCTTTTTCGCCGCTGCGACATTGGGTGCGATGTCGAAAAAGTTGAGCAATTGGCACGATTCGAGCACTTGGGTCGCTTCCGGAGACAGATCGCACAGTTTCAATTTCCCGCCGCGATCGAGCAAACGGCGCCGCAAATGAATCAGGCGGGCGATCATCACGCTCAACAGCGTTTCCGTTTCCGACAGCGACAAGATCAACTTCTTGCAGTCTTCCTCCGCAACCAGACGGTCCAGTTCATCCGCGATCATCCGCACGACGTTTTCATCGAATCGGTGCTTCCCCAAAACAGCGAGGTGGATGTCGCCCAGTCGAGTAACGTGGATATATTGCCAGGAATGACTCATGGTCTCTCTCGGAAAGGGAAGGTGCCCGTCTCATTCAAGCTGTTATATAATACGAACGCCTGGACTGCCGAAGGAGATTGCCCGTTGGCGCTCGAGCCTGCCCTTCAGCTTTCATCCCGGTGGCGAACCGTCGATTGAAAGTTCGAAAGCACGAAAGTGCCGAGAAAGTTCGGAGACCGATGATGACCGCGATGACTTTGACGGAAAAAATCCTGGCCCGCGCTGCCAAACGCGATAGCGTTCGACCGGGAGAAAATATTTGGGTCGACGTCGATGTCTTGATGACCCATGACGTTTGCGGTCCCGGGACGATCGGCATCTTCAAACAACACTTCGGCCAGAATGCGAAAGTCTGGGACAAAGACAAAGTCGTGATCATTCCCGATCATTACATCTTCACGGCCGACGCGATGGCCAACCGCAACGTCGACACGCTGAGGCAGTTCGCCGCCGAGCAGGGCTTGCCCTACTACTATGATGTCCATTCTCCCGCCTACAAAGGGGTTTGCCATATCGCTCTGCCAGAAGAAGGGCACACCCGACCGGGAGAAGTCCTTCTTGGAACGGACAGTCATACTTGCACGGCTGGAGCATTCGGCGAATTCGCCACAGGCATCGGCAACACCGACGCCGGCTTCGTCATGGGGACGGGAAAACTTTGGCTCAAAGTTCCGCCTACCATGCGTTTCGTTTTCGAAGGTGAACTTCCACCGTACATCATGGCCAAGGACTTGATCCTGGCGATCATCGGCGATATCGGCTGCGACGGCGCCACCTACCGGGCCATGGAATTCGACGGAGAGGCAGTTTATGCACTCAATATCGAAGAACGCATGACCTTGTGCAATATGGTCATCGAAGCCGGTGGGAAGAACGGCGTCATCGCTCCCGACCAAATCACCATCGACTTCGTCAACCAGCGGAACAAATCGGGCAAACCGTTCCAAGTGATGAAAAGCGACGCTGGCGCCACGTTCGCCTATGAAAAAGTCTACAACGTGTCAAAACTGGAGCCGGTCGTCGCCAAACCACACAGCCCGGATAACCGTGCCGTGGTTTCCGAGGTCAAAGGGACCCGGCTCGATCGGGCCTACATCGGCTCGTGTACGGGGGGCAAGTTGACTGATTTTCGTGCCGCCGCCCGCTTGCTGAAAGGTCGGTCGGTCAAGATCGACACGTTCGTCGTGCCAGCGACAAGCGAGGTGGCCCGAGGTTTGCAAACGGAAAAGCTGAACGGTCAAACTCTTGAAGAGATTTTTCTGGCCGCCGGCGCCAAACTGGGACAGCCTTCTTGCGCGGCCTGCCTGGGCGGTCCGAGCGATACGTTTGGCCGACTCAATCAAGCTCTGCGATGTATCAGCACCACCAACCGCAACTTTCCCGGACGCATGGGGCACAAGGAAGCAGAGGTGTTTTTGGCCAGCCCGTTGACCGTGGCAGCCTCGGCGATCACTGGCGTCATTAGCGATCCGCGTGATTTCTTGTAATAAAAAATCCCCGACCCATCTTCTGAGTCGGGGAGGAAGTGTTGCCCCGTTGTTTAGCGTTTGCCGACGTGCCACGAAAAAGGCGTCACGACCTGTACCGGTTTTGTGGAGATGCGTTCGCCGAGGATGCCTTCGAAGATCGCGCCGTACATGTCCTCGATTTTCGTCATGCAGTGGGCAGCCAGCAACTGGTGAACCCGGCCCTGATTGCCCAGAACCCAGCGGCGTCCTCGTCTGTCGATTAAAGCGCGAGCATCAGCGGCTTTGGCCGCGTTCTCCTGGGCCAGGCGGAACGTCACGTCCGGCCCTTCCACTGGTGGCGGCGGCAGCTTCGGGGCCAACGGGCGGCCTGTCGGATCGTTATACGTCAAGGCACTGTTGGGATCCTGCGGTTCGATGTCGACCGTCATCGGCTCGACCACCAGACCGTGTTCCCTGCGCAGCCGTTCTGCATGCCATGTGCGGAACAAGGCTTTGAACTTGACCCCCGTCCCCCTTGCTTTCTTTCATCGCTTTCTTGACGCTTTCGACGACCCATTTGGCTTCGCGAAGCATCACGTCGGCGTTCACAGGACCGGCGATGACGTGCAAAACCCGGCCATCGGGTGCACAGAAATACGTGGCGACGTTGCCGCCTTGTTTCTGGATCAGCTGAGGTCGGCCGTTTCGATCGACCGTGCGGACCACCCGAAACGTGCCGACTTTCTGATAAGAGGAAACGAAGTACTCGTTCAGATACTTGCCGACTTCTTTGTTGGCCAGGGCGTTCACACGGAGCGCCTCGGCATTGTTTCAGGTCAGATTCGGGTCTTCAAAATGGCCGGAAATGTGCAGCACCATCACCAATTTCTGCTGTTTCTTGGCCAGTCGGGCAGCTTCCGATGGCGAATCGACGAATTGAACCGCAGTGCCATGACACCCTGTGGACTCTTCTTCGGCGGCAACAAAGGCCGGACCGCACAAAAGCGCCAGCCCAGCCAGTGCCGGCAACCACAATCGTCGCATGAGAATTCCTCCTTATTGTTTTGTAGTTTCTTCAAGCTCAATCCCGATTGGAACCCACAACGGCCTTGCCGCTTGTCATTCGACAACTTTTATCTCGATCGTGTTCGATTCGACCTTGCCAGCCCAGTACGGTGCTTTCAGGTCAGCCGGTGGCACCCCTTGTCCCATCACCTCCGGGGTAATTAGGGCTCCGTTCGCCTTTACCGCCTGGCCCTTTTGCGCGTAGAGCCTGGCGTACCTCTCATTCGTCTTGGCGTCACCCCGGTGGCTGACGACAAACTGATGCGTCCCGTTCTCGGGGACCTTGAATGCTATGAACTTCCCCACCTTGTAGACGGTATTGCCGTCTTCGCGAGTGAACGTGCCATTCGTCGTATATTTCACGAACGACCTGGCTGGAATGGTGACATAAATGGGGCCGGCACCGGTACCGCAAATGCCGACGCGCCATTGGCCAGGAACCGGCTTGCCGTCTTTCAACACGCGCAAACTCGAACCGCAACCGAAGTAGTTGCCGCACGTCGTATATCCGACTTGGACGTTCATTGGCTTGTCGGTCATGTTGCTCAGTACGGTGGTGAAGGTGACGTTGTCGCCGAGGCGGATGGTTTTCTTGCTGGCTTCGAGCTTAATTTTCAGACCATTGACGACTTTTCCGCCACCGTCGTAGATGGCCAGGCGGTCCAAAATACGGCGAATCCGTTTGGCGGCTTCCAAACTGGACCGCGGTCGAGGGCTTTACGCAGCTCAGGAACGGCAGGGGCACCGATCTTGATCAGCTCGTCCGTGGCTCGTTCGCGGATTGCGAATTCCGGAGAATCCAGGTCCTGGACCAATTCGGCGATTCTGCCTTTGATCACCTGCTGTACCGTGGTTCGCGAAGCCTCCCCAGGCTCGGGGAGTACGAAGCCGACACTTGCTAGCAACACAACCTGTGACAGCAAAAACGCAGTGTATTTCCGCATGGCAAAGTCTCCCGTGCAGCCGACTCCTCGTCATAAGCAAGACGAAAAGGGCTGGGCTTTGGATTGGAAAAATTCGCGAGCAAATTTCGGGGACGATGCCAAGGCTGGGGCAGGCTGCGACTTGGAACCACAGTAGCAGTTGATCCTTCGAGCCAAGCGGGGAAAAGCTGTAAAAACAAAAAGCCTTGCAAATACGGTACTTGCAAGGCTTTCTGCTGATTGCAGCTGGCGGCGGCTAATGGCCGCCGAACTTTCGCCGCATCGCCTGAAGGGCGCGGTAGGCAAATGCATCTTCACCGCGTGACGCAAAGCGCTGGTACAAAGCGGCACTCAACACCATAGCGGGAGCACCTTCGTCGATCGCCGCCTGAAGCGTCCACCGTCCTTCACCGGATTCCGGTACGCCATGCTTGTCGATCGTTGCTTGATCGATGGACAATTCCGGGTCGGCACCAAGAGCATCCGCGGTCAGATCGAGAAGCCAGGAGGCGATCACGCTGCCCCGGCGCCAGACCTCGGCGATGTCGGCGAGGTTGAAATCATATTGGTAGTGTTCTGGATGTCGCATCGGGGTGACTTCAGCGCTGACGACATGCTCTTTTTTGCCGACGTTGGCATGTTTCAGGATGTTCAGCCCCTCGGCGTAGGCGGCCATCAACCCGTACTCGATGCCATTGTGCACCATCTTGACGAAGTGACCGGCGCCGGACGGACCACAATGGAGATAGCCTTCCTCGGCGGTACCGCCCAAATTCTTCTGCACGCGCGACGGCGTTCGCCCGACTTCGCCCCTGCCCGGCGCCAAAGCCTTGAAGATCGGGTCCAGTCTTTGCACTGGTTCCGGCTCGCCGCCGATCATCATGCAATAACCTCTTTCCAGGCCCCAGATGCCGCCGCTCGTGCCAACGTCAACATAGAAAATACCTTTTTCTTTCAACTCCTTCGCGCGACGAATATCGTCGATGTAATAACTGTTGCCACCGTCGATAATCGTATCTCCCTTGTCGAGTTTCGGGGCGACCTGGGCGATCAATTTGTCGACCGCCGCGGCAGGAACCATCAGCCAGACGTTCCGCGGCGCTTTGAGCCTGGCGATCATGTCGTCGATCGACGACGCCGCCACAACTTTGCCTCCTCCTTGCCGGACCGTTTCCTGAACGACTTTCTCGTCCAGGTCGGAGACGACCAGTTCGTGGCCAGCCTTGGCCGCCCGGTAAACCATGTTTTGTCCCATCCGCCCCAATCCGATCATGCCTAATTGCACGGCATCGCTCCTTTCGTTGGGAAGTACTGTTTCGACTACCACTTGTTGCGCGTCCTCGTGCTGACGACACGCCAATCAGGATCGCTTCCAGGTTTCGACGGTGCCATCGGCTTTGCCAATGAGAATCGTGTCCGCCATACCAAGAAAGAGCCCGGTGCCGACCACGCCTGGGATCGATTGGAGTTCGCGCTCGAGTTGCTCGGGGTCGGCAATCCTGCTCTTTCCATTCTCGCCTACCTGGCAATCAAGGATATAGTTGTGGTTATCGGTAATGAACACGTTTCCTTCTTCGGTTCGCCTGACTTCAGCCGGGAATCCCATAGCGGCAAAGCGCCGTTTGCAAAAGGCCAAGGCGAACGGAACGACCTCGACGGGCAGGATGCCATGGTCGCCAAGCCTGTGAACCAGCTTCTCCTCGCCGACCAGGATGAGAAGTCGGGTCGATGCTGCCGCCACAATCTTTTCCCAAACGAGCGCTCCGCCTAACCCCTTGATCAATTGCCCCTGGGGGTCGACTTCGTCCGCCCCATCGACATCGATGTCGATGGCATCAACGTCGTCGAGAGAAACGAGGGGGATGCCTAGTCGGCGGGCGAGATCGGCGCTCTGGCTGGAAGTAGGCACGCCGCGGATGTGCATGCCCTTTTGCACACGTTCTCCCCAAAGCCTGGATGAAGCGGGTAGCGGCGCGGCCCGAACCGAGGCCAACGACCTGGCCTTCCTTGATCCATTCCAAAGCGCGTTCTGCGATGATAGCCTGTGGATCCACGCTGGTTCTCCGGAGCCAAGCCAGCAAGGCGGGTCGGTTGCCGCCATGCTAGCTCTTTTTGGCCAGCTCGATTTGTTCCTTGGCTGCCTCGATTACTTTCTCCGGCGTGAAGCCGAATTTTTTCTGCAATTCTTTCAAGGGCGCCGACGCGCCAAACGTGTGCATACCGATCCGTCTGCCCGTCGTTCCCGTGTAGCGTTCCCAGCCGAACGTCGAAGCCTGCTCGACGGAAACCCGCGCCTTGACGCTGCGTGGCAAAACGCTTTCTTTGTACGACTCGTCCTGCAGTTCGAACAACTCCCACGACGGCATGCTGACGACGCGTGCTTTGATACCTTCCTGGGTCAGTTTTTCATAGGCATCGACACATAGCGACACCTCGCTGCCAGTCCCAATAAGGATGACATCGGGTTTGCCATCCTTTGCGTCAGCCAGCACATAGGCGCCTTTGGCAAGGCCGGCGGCCGAGGCGTACTTTTTGCGATCGAGCGTGGGCAAAGCCTGGCGCGACAACACGAGAACCGCCGGTTCGTGGTGCAGTTGCATGATGAGTTTCCATGCTTCAACGACTTCATTGGCATCGCCTGGCCGAAGCGTAATCAGGCCAGGAATGGCGCGCAAGGATGCGAGATGTTCCACGGGCTGGTGGGTCGGCCCGTCTTCGCCCACGCCGATCGAATCGTGGGTAAAGATATGGATAACCGGTATCTCCATGATGGCACTGAGTCGAATAGCGCCGCGGGCATAGTCGCTGAAGATCAGGAAGCCCGAGCCGAAGGGGCGTACTTTAACAAGAGCCATGCCGTTGAGGATCGCCGCCATGGCGTGCTCGCGGACGCCAAAATGAAAATTGCGTCCGGCATAATTCTGTGCACTGAAATCGCCGGCGCCTTCGAATGTCAAACGAGTTTTCGTCGATGGTGCCAGGTCGGCCGAGCCGCCGATCAGCCAAGGCACATTCTGTGCCAGGATGTTGAGCACTTTTCCCGACGAATCGCGGCCAGCCAGACCTTTGGCATCGGCAGGGAACTCCGGTAGATCCTTGTCCCAGCCATCGGGGAGTTGACGATGCTGCATTCGCTTCAGACCTTCGGCGAGGTCCGGATACTGTTTGCGATACTCGGCGATTCTTTCGAACCACGCATCACGAAGCGCTTTGCCCCGTTTACCAATACCGTCCTTGAAGCACTGTCGCACTTCGTCCGGGACCAGGAACTTCGCGTCTTCCGGCCAGCCATAGTTCCGTTTGGCGGCGCGGATTTCGTCTTCGCCCAATGGCTCGCCGTGAGCGGCACTCGTGTCTTGCTTGCTCGGCGCCCCGTAACCGATATGGCTGTCAACGATAATCAATGTTGGCCTGTCGCTGGTCCGCTTGAACGTGTTGAAGGCGCGCTCGAGCATTTCCAGATCATTGGCATCCCCTACGCGGGTCACGTTCCAACCATAAGCAATAAAGCGTGTGGCGACATCCTCGCTAAAAGCCAAGGCGGTATTCCCCTCGATGGTGATGTGGTTGTTGTCATAAATCCAGCAGAGGTTGTCGAGCTGCAAATGTCCCGCCAGCGACGCCGCCTCGTGCGAAATCCCTTCCATCATGCAGCCATCGCCGCACATGGCATACACGTCGAAACCAAACATGTCGAATCCTGGCCGGTTGTATTGCGCCGCCAGCCATTTGCCGGCAATCGCCATTCCCACGGAAGTCGCGACCCCGTTGCCCAACGGTCCCGTCGTCGTCTCCACGCCAGAAGTCCACCGGTATTCCGGGTGACCGGCACATCGACTGTTCAACTGCCGAAAGTTCTTGATGTCCTCCAGCTTGACCGAAGACTCGCCCAGCGTTTCATAGTCTTTGCTCACCGCTTTGACGCCCGTCAAATGCAGCATCGAGTACAACAACATCGACGCATGCCCCATCGAGAGGACAAACCGATCCCGATTAGGCCAGATCGGATCGTCCGGGTCGAAACGCAAGAATCTCTGCCACAGGCAATAGATCACCGGCGCCATCGCCATTGCCGTGCCAGGGTGCCCCGAGTTCGCCGCCTGCACAGCGTCCATCGACAATGTTCGGATCGTATTGATCGACAAAAGATCGAGTTTTTGCTGATCGGTCATGTTAGATCCTCGGAAAAGATTTCGAACGCCTGCTTGGCGGATGCCGCGGACAGCCCGCCGGGGGATATGCTTCTAGTAAATCGACCGCACAATCCACGCGCAGTTGGGTGACAGTTATGGCTATGGTTCCGCCGACCGATCGGCAACACGATTCTCATTCGGATGAAGGATGGACCCCACCCCATAGCGTTCGCCGTTTCGCCCGTTGGATTCGGACTTGACTTCTTTCGCCTTCCCTCCTCACAATGACCGGCCAACCCTCGTTCTTGCTGGAAAGGATGCCCATGCTCCCCATACTGGTCACTGGCGGCTGCGGCTTCATCGGCAGCAACTTCATTCGTTTGCTGTTGGAAAAAGACCCGACCACTCCCATTATCAATTTCGATGCGCTTACCTATGCGGGCAATCTCGCAAATCTTCACGACGTGGCTCATTGTCCCAATTATCGCTTTGTCCGTGGCGACATTGCCGATCGTGATACGATCCGCCAGGTCGTGGGCGAAGGAGTCTCGGCGATCATCAATTTTGCTGCCGAGAGCCATGTCGATCGCAGCATCCATGATTCCAGACCATTCGTCCGCACCAATGTGCTCGGCACCCAAGTGCTCCTCGATGCGGCCCGGGAGTTTGGGGTGAATCGCTTTGTCCAAGTCTCCACTGATGAAGTATACGGCAGCCTCGGACCCACCGGCGCGTTCACCGAGCACACGCCGCTGGCACCGAACAGCCCCTATGCCGCCAGTAAAGCAGCCGCCGATCTGCTGGTTCGCAGTTATGTCCAAACGTTCGGGCTGCCGGCGATCATTACCCGCTGCTCGAATAATTACGGTCCCTTCCAGTTTCCGGAGAAGCTGATCCCCTTGTTCATCACCAATCTACTGGCAGATCGGCCGGTACCGGTTTATGGCGATGGTCGCAATGTGCGGGACTGGATCCATGTCCGCGATCATTGTGCCGCTTTGGCTCTGGTGTTGGAGCGAGGACGCCCAGGAGAAGTTTACAACATCGGTGGCCGGTGCGAATTGGCCAACCTCGACCTGACCCACACCCTTCTCGACATCCTCAAAAAGCCACGGTCGTTGATCCGCTTCGTGCCCGACCGTCCCGGTCACGATCGCCGCTATGCGGTTGATTGCTCCAAAATCGAGCGGGAACTCGGCTGGCGTCCAACCATTCCGTTCCCCCAGGGACTGCGGGACACGGTGACCTGGTACCAAGAACATAACGACTGGGTGGCAGGAGTACGCAGCGGCGATTACTTGAACTACTATCGCCGGCAATATGGGGCTTTGGCGGGATGAACTCCGGCAAGACGGACTGGTTTGCGCGAAAAAACGCCTGCGCCTGCAAGAGCGAGTGCGGCCTTCTCAGAGGAGACAGCCAGCGCAAAGCACCCGCGATGTCGGTCTTTTTCCTACAACCGTGTAGGAAAGTTGTGTTAAGATGTTCGTATTGTTGTCTTTTCTATATTACCCAATTTATCCACTCAGCCGTCAACTAGCGGTGTTTAGCCGGATTTCATGTCGTTTGATTTCCTACAGACAAGTAGGAATGGCGCGGCGGATTTCATCGCTGGGTCTGCTGGTCTGCTGCGTGCTCTTCGATGAACGATGGCAGCACCGGCACTATTTAGCGCCGGCTTAGCCACCGTCAACTAACGGTGGTTTCGCTGATCGCCTTGGGTTGGTGCCGTCAACTGACGGTGATCAAGGCCAAGCCTCGCGCCAGCCGATTCCCAGGCAAAGCCTGGGCAGCGGCGTATGTTTTAAGTTAGCTCCCTATGATTGCCTGTTCGGGCATTCCGATTGGGCTTCTGCCAGCCAACCTGCTCGTCTACAATACTTGCCTGACGAAGTTCGAGGAGGTGAGCGATGCGTGCGGTAGGCTGCTGCGGAATACTACTCGTTTTGGTACCAGTTGTTTTGGCGGTCGACATCGCTGATGAATTGCGGCCTCCGCTGTTGCCTTTGGCCCGTGCCCAGCAATTCAGCAGTGTCCTCCTCGTCACCGTAGATGATATTGCGAGCCACTATGCCAGGCCGGTGGAAGCGGCCGACCTGTTGACGGCGGGATTGCGGGGGTTGTATCAATCGGCGCGACAACCGGTGCCTCCCCGGCTCGAAAAAGAGATCAAGGCCGCTCTGGCGAACGGCACCCAATCCCAACTCGTCACCCGGTTACGCCAGGAAATCGGCGATGTCCGTTGGCTTGGTGGGCACGATGATTTGATCGCCTGTCTTCGGGAGATCGCCCGCTTTCTTGACCCTCACACCCGAGTGATGACTGGGCGGGATCTGCAACGATCTTATGGCAGCCAACCAATCTTTGGGCTGGAAATACGCGAAAACCTGGGAACAGGGCCACTCTTCGTGCAAGACGTGGTTCCGGGCAGTCCCGCCCAACAAGCTGGGGTGTTGCCCGGTGACGAAATCCGCCTGATTAATGGTAAACCGATTGGCGATAACCAGGAGACGCTAGCGGCCATCTCGAAAGTGGTCTACGGTTACAACCCTGGCGAGGTGGAAGCGATCCGCTTGACTGTTTATCGGCCACGAACCCAGTCGCAATGGCTGGCCACCCTTTTTCCGGCTGTTTATGAAGCGGAAGCGGTTTTCGGCGTCAAGAGGCGTGAAAACAACCAGTGGGATTTCTGGCTCGATGGAAAAAACAAGATTGGCTTGATTCGGCTTGCCACCTTGGAACGAGGCTCCGCCAATCAGTTTGCGTCAGCGATCAAGTCGCTGAAAGCAGAGGGGTTGCGGGGTCTTATCCTGGACCTGCGCTGGTCGCCGAGAGGCCATCTCAACGAGTCGATCGCCATCGCCCTTTCACTGGTTGGAGAAAAGACGGTAGCGACCATCAAGAGCCGAAGCGATCCCCAGCCGAGGGTTTATGGCAAATTCGCTGATTTGGCGGGCGGTGACTATCCTGTCGAGGATTTCACCGACATTCCGCTGGTTGTTCTCATCAACGCCAAGACTTCTGGCGCGGCAGAGTTGATCGCGTCGGCAATCAGGGATTACAAGCGCGGCGAGTTGGTGGGGCAGCGCACCCGAGGCAAAGCGAGCGTGCAAACCTATTTGAGCCTCCGCTTTCCAGGTGCCGGCATGCTGCTTACGAGCGGCACTTTCAATCGACCCAGCGGCAAAAACCTGCACCGCTTTCCAGACAGCAAACCCAATGACGATTGGGGCGTCCGTCCCGATAACGAAGTCCGCCTCAGCCCCAAACTCCGCGATCGGCTGCATGAATGGTGGCAATGGCAAACGCTTCGCCCAGGAACAGCGAAGAACAGCCTCCCCCTCGACGACCCTATGATCGATCCGCAACTGCATGCCGGCTGGCGGCGGTTAAGGCAAAAGCTGCAGTAAACGCGACCTCAACTTGATGTCGCCAACGCGTAAAAAACTTCTTCGCGGAAGCCGAATTTCGCGCTTTGGACCAAAGCTGGCACGCGACCCATTTCTCGTGCAATAAAACAGCGACGCAAATCATCGAACAATATAAAGGCCCGCCATCGACTCGCACCAACAAGGCCAAGCTCTTTCCCGCCTCGGGTTTCAAGAATGGCATCCGCAACCGACCATTCCCGGACTGGAAAGTTTTAAGGGATGCGATTTGTCTGGCAACAAGTTGCAGCGTCGGGCACCGCCGATTACGATGAGGCGCGCCGCTGGTTGCATGACGATGCCGTCAGCTTGAGCGAGGCAAAGGAGATCGGGCACACTGGAATGCGATGGCCAGCGCAGTGGAGGAAGCAGCATGGGGAAGGTACTCGGGCTACGGGGCGTGGTGGCGTTTTTCGGTATCGCGTTGCTTCTGTTCTTGTCGACGGCTCCTAGCCAAGGCCAGGAACGCACGAAAGCAGCCGAAGCCATTTATCGCAACGCCTTTAAAGTGCAAAGCCTCGGCGAATATGCCAGTGCCATTCCCCTTTATCAGAAGCTCATCAAGGAGTACGCCAAGGATTTTCCCATCGAAAAGGCGTACTACAACCTGGGCGTTTGCCAGTTGCTGGCGAAAAAGTATCCTGAAGCCGCCGCCACTTACGAACAGCTGGTCAAACAATTCCCAAAATTCGCGAACATCGAAGCGGCCTATTTCAACTACGGGCTGGCGACCTTTTATCGGGCGTCCGCGACAAAGAAACCCGACGACTGGCAAAAGTCGGCCGACATCTTCGCTCAAGTGGCAGCGAGATTTCCCAAAGGAAAACTGGCAGTCAAAGCGCTCTTGCATCAAGGGGATGCGCTGATCCAAGCAGGCAAACGAGAGCAAGCGTTGGTGGCTTATCAAAAGGCCGTCAAAGATTATCCGGATAGCCCAGATCTTGGCGATGTCTATTACTCGCTCGGCGTGACGCAGGAGGAGCTCGAGCGTTACTCGGAAGCTTCCGCGACCTACCAGGTGTTGTTGCGGAAATTCCCCAAGAGCGAGTATGCCAACGAATGCTGGATCCGGCTGGGAGAATGTCTCCTGGCACAGAGGAAGCTGGGAGAAGCGGAAAAGGCATTTGCCAAAGCAGCTGCCGCCGAAGACTATGAACACGCCGATTACGCCTTGATTCAGCAGGCGCTTTGTGCCTACGACCAGAAACAGTTCAGTCGAGCACTGGGGCTGTACCAGTCTCTGCCGCGTCGCTTTCCCAAGAGCGAATATCTCGGTCAGGCTTTGATTGGAGCTGGTCGTTGTTATGCCGCCGAGAAAAAGTGGAACCAGGCCCAGGCCATCTTGAATCAGGTGATCAGCAGGAATTTGAAAGGCGATACCGCCGAAGCGGCCTGCCTGCTGGCCGAATCGCTGATCGAGTCGGCGAAGCCGGCCGATGCCGTCGCGTTGCTTGATCGGATCATGGCCCAGTCGGGTGACAGCGCGTTTTTGCCTCGCATGGAATTCACGCGGATTCGTGCGATCTACGCCCAAGCCGCCCGTCGGAAAGAGTCGGCGGCCTTGTTCGCCAATTTCGCCAAAAAGCATGGCAAGAGTCCACTCGCCGCCCAGGCGCAATATTTGGCGGCTCTAACCGCGTTACAGACGGCCGATCTTGCCGCCGCCCGCAAGTATGCCGAAGACTATCTGGCCAATCCGGAGTTTGTCGCACGCAAAGAGTTCACCGCCGACGTTCTCTTTATCGCTGGCGAAAGCTATCTCAAAGCAGACCGCCCTGAACCAGCCAAGGCCGAAGCTTTCTACCGCCGTTTGCTCGCAATCGCTCCCGACGACGGCCGTGCCGCTCTCGGTATCGGCTGGGCATTGTACTTGATGAAAAAATCTGACGGTGCCATCGAGTTTTTGCGCTCTATCGCTGCCAAACTGAAAGATGCCGAGAACAAGGCACAAGTGGATTTCTTGCTTGGTCGTTGCTTGTTCGACACGGAAAAATTTGACCAGGCAGCGGAGGCATTGCAACGGTCGTACAGCCTGTCACCGAAGGGGGAACGGGCCGACGAGGCGTTGTTGTTTCTCGCCAAGAGCCAGCGACAGCTGAAACAGGACCAGCAAGCGGTCCAGACGTTGCAACGTCTTTTGTCTCAATTCGGGGACCGTTCCCAGGCTCCTGCCGCCCGCTTCGAACTCGGCGAAATCGCCTTTGCCGCCGGCAAATTCGATGAAGCTCTATCCCATTTCCAGAATTTGATCCAACGACATCCCCAAAGCCCGCTGGTTGCCTATGCCCTTTATGAAATGGGTCGAACCTGGTCCGCGAAAAACGACCTCAAGCAAGCTGTCGCCTCCTATAGCCGACTGCTCGATAACGACAAGCAAAGTGATCTTGCTCGACGTGCTCTCTTTCGTCGCGGCCTGGCCTATGAAGCGCTCGGCCAGTTCGAACACGGCGTCAAAGACCTGACGGCGTTCCTGGCGACTCAGCCGAAAGACAAGGAAGATGCCATCTTGGCTCGATTCTATCTCGCGCGCTGCCAGGCGGGCCTCAAACAGTTCGATCTGGCTGTCAGCCAATTGAAGCAGGTCCTTGCGGATGATCCCGATTACGACGATGCGTATTACGAGCTTGGCTTCGCCCTGTCGAAGGGAGCTGCGATTCCAGCCAACCAGGAATCGGCCGATGTCTTCGAGAAGCTGGCCACCCAGTTTCCCAGGAGCCGGCATGCCGCCGACAGCTGGTTCCGTGTCGGAAGCTACTATGAAAAGCTCACGAAGTTCGACCGGTCCGAACAGGCCTTTCGCAACGGGCTAAAACTGGCGGATAAGAAGACGAAACTGCATGAAAGCCTGCAACACAAACTCGGAGCGGTTCTCTACCAGCAGAAAAAGTATGCCGACGCGGCGGCTATATTGGTTGACCAGCTCCGCGAGCATCCCGACGGCGAGTATGTCGCCGATGCTACCTGTCTTGCCGGAGAATGTTTGTTTCATGACGCCAAATACAAGGAAGCGCTGCCCTATTATGCGAAGATCATTCAGTTGAAAGTGCCTGCTTATCACGCTCGGGCTTTGTACCGAGCTGGAACGTGCCACAAGGAATTAGAGCAATGGGCGGACAGCCGAAAACATTATCAGGAATTGATTCGACAGTACCCCAAGTTTCCCCAGATCGATGATGCCCGCTATGGCGTGGGGCTGAGCTATTTCCGCGAAAAAAACTACCAGCAAGCTGTAGCGGTTTTCGAGCAGGTGGCCGTGCCCGGAAAGATTACGCAGACAGCAGCCCGCGCGCGGTTCATGATCGGCGCCGCCGCCCAGGAACAGAAGAAGTTCAGCGATGCTATCGTACATTTTGCCGCTGTGCTGGATTTCCCTTTCAAAGAATGGCAAGCCAAAGCCTACTATTCGCTGGCTCTCTGCTACCGCGATCAAAAGAAAAAGGAACAATCGATTAAGGTCCTGCAAACCTTGATTGAGAAATTTCCAGATACTTCGCAAGCGGCGGACGGTAAACGACTGTTGCAGAGCTTGCAGAAATGATGCATCAACGAGGCAACTGCCTGAGCGGTTGACGTTGCCTTAGCCAAAGGTATTTTCCCGCCACGCTGAAGGAGTCCTCCATGAATCGCATTTCATTGTGGTGTTTGTTCTTGTTTGTCGCCGTTCTGGTTCCGTCATTGTCAGCCCAGGACGGACCGAAGCCAGGCGGCGAGCAAATTCCCGATGTTGGTTCATCGTCAGATTCCGATGAAAAGGCCACGTTGCCACCGCAGGAAGACAGCAACACGGTTCTCGGAATGATCCGAGACAGCGGCTGGAGCGGCTGGATTTTCATGGCAGTGCTTGGTTTGTTTTCCTTGGCTGCCGTCATGGTGATCCTCGAACGTCTGGTCAACATGACGCAAGCGAAAACGATTCCGCTGACGTTTGTACTGGGATTGCGCGAATTGCTGGAGAAGGAGGAGAGCGAGACGGAACAGTATCGCGAATTATGCGAGCACAACCCGTCGCCGGCAGCCAGCATCCTTCATGCGGGGGTTCTTCGCGCAGGCCGGCCGGTTCCGGAAGTGGAAAAATCGCTCGAAGACGCGATGGTGCGCGAGGTCGCGACGTTGCGCAGCCGGATCCGCCCGCTCAATGTGGTCGGAAGCATCGCGCCGTTGGTCGGTCTGCTCGGAACGGTCGTGGGCATGATCATCGCCTTCAAGACAGCCAGCACGCAGGGATTGGGAGGCAAAGCACAAGTTCTTGCCGAAGGCATTTACCTCGCTTTGCTTACTACCGCCGCCGGCCTGAGCATCGCTATTCCGTCCCTGCTGTTTGCCGCCTTTTTCAACAACCGCATCGACAAATTCATGCGGCAAATCGACGAACTGTTGATCGAATGCCCGGCCCAACTCTCGGCCATGCAGCCTCTGCGAAA
Source organism: Gemmatales bacterium (assembly GCA_026004675.1). GTDB lineage: Bacteria > Planctomycetota > Planctomycetia > Gemmatales > Gemmataceae > BPJP01. The sequence goes on along the minus strand of BPJP01000004.1, from coordinate 273,514 downwards.
ACGAAGCAAACAATCTGCCAATGCCGAACTGGTTACGGCAGACAATTGAAGCCCTCGTCTGAGGCCGAACCAGCGTTGTGGTCATGAATCGAGGAGATACCTGGCATGCGCATTCCAACAAGTGATTCGTCGAATGCCGATCCGAACCTGACGCCGATGATCGACGTGGTTTTTTTGTTGTTGATCTTTTTTCTGGTCGCTACGCGCTTCGAAAAGCAGGAGTTCGACCAGACGATTGCCCTGGCGGAAGTGGCGTTTGCCAATGAATCGCTCGCGAGTTCCCAGACACTGGTCATCAACGTGACGAAGGATGGCCACTACAAGGTGATGCAGAAGAAAATGAGCGAAGACCTGTTACTGGCTTTTTTGAAGAAAACGGCAGAAGTGGCACCGCACAAACAAGTGCTCATTCGCGCCGATGGTCGGGCCGCGTGGCGCTTCGTGGCCAGGCCGATTTCTCTTTGTCAAAAAACAGGTTTGAAATTCACTTGCCGCGTGGAACAGGAAGTATGAGCGTAGGTGCGTGTGCCCGCCTTGTGTCATCAGCGACAAAGGAGCCGACATGCTGAACTTCCGAAGCTTGTGGCCGCCGCTGCGAAGAATCGCTTTGTCCTGGTACGCGCCGGTGGCTTTGGGACTGGTTTTACTGATTATCTTCGCCTGGTGGGTAGCGCCTAGACGAACGGATTGGTACGTCTCCGCCGACGGGGGCAAGAAATGGCCGGCGGAACAGGGTATACCGCGCCAAGTTCTTTGGGAAGACGCCAGCTTCCTCGACGGACTTATCGACGGCGTGGAAGGCAACCTGCTCACCCCCCGCTTCGCGGATAACGGGGCCACTCTCTACTTCTCGTTCAAGCCGACAGGTGGTGATGCCGATATCTACCGTTCGCGTTTTTCAGACGGCGAATGGCAGAAAGCGGAGCCGGTCCGCGAACTCAACTCGGCTGGTCATGACTTGGGACCCGTCATCAGCCGCGATGGAAAAACGCTGTATTTCTATTCCGATCGGCCGGGTGGCCAGGGGGGATTCGATCTTTATGTCGCAAAGCTCACCGCCGCCGGCTGGAGTACGCCAAGAAACCTCGGTCCGAAAATCAACACCGCCGCCCATGAGTACGATCCCGCTATCGACGACGAGGAATTGCGGCTTTTCTTCTCCTCGAATCGAACCCCAGAAATGAACCATGGCGAACCAGACCCTGGCAAACTCAATGTAACCATTCGCGCTCATCCCGGCGGACAACAATTCGACCTGTTTCGCAGCGTCCGCCGTTCGAAAGACGAGGATTGGCCGGCAGCGGAGGCATTAGCCGATTTGAATCGACCTGACACGAACGAAGGCGCTCCTTACTTTTCACGCGGTTTTTTGTATTTCGCTTCGGATCGGCCGGCTCGGGAGGGAGAACCGGTCAATTTGGACCTGTATCGTGTCCGCTACGAGGATGGCAAAATCGGCATCGTGGAGAACCTCGGCCCGGCTATCAACACTCCCGCCCATGAAACCGAACCAGGACTGTCGCCGGAGGGATTTACTCTTGTCTTCGCTCGTGAACGAGACGGCATCAACCACCTCTACGTCAGCTCCGCCCAGGAAGTTTATGCCGCTACCGAATGGGATACAAGCCGATGGAACATGGTGGCAATGTGGTGGTGGAAGGTCCTTCTGCTGACGGGGTTGCTAGCGGCTCTGGTTGCTCTGCTTTACTACAGCCACGGCTGGCTTCTCGAAAAAGCGACAGCAGGCCGATTCTTTCTCGCCAGCGTCATGCTGCACCTTCTCTTGGTCCTGCTATTCAGCATCTGGCAAGTCGGCAAGCAAATCGTCGAACAAATTCGGGAAACCGAATTGACCCAAATGGCTTTTTCGAACCAGACGGTTGACGAAAGCATCAAGGCCTTCGAGAAAGTCGCTGATCTCGAGGCACTGCCGACCGCGACCGTACCCAAAATAGAAAGGGCAGCCGGTCCTGCTGAACCAATCTCCGAAAAAGCAGTGACCGTCAAAACACCCCAAACGAGTCCGACTCTTCCTTTCGTGGCTCCCAAGCGCGTGACGATCGAGCCACCTTCACCCAAGCCTACTCTCCAACACTCCCGTCTCGTTCGGCGTTTCGCGCCGCCGAACCCGGTCGTCGTTCAAGAAAGCCTGCCTGAACCACCGACCACGCCGCCGGCGCGTCCCGCATCGACGCTGGTGCCCTTCGATTCCTTACGTATCGAAACACCGCGGCAAACGCCCACGCCAACGATCGTTGAAGAACAACCCTCCGTCGCGAAGGCGATGCCTATTCAGCCTAAAGGACCGCCTACCGCTGAAGCCAAATTGGCACCTGCCGCCGACCGACCAGCTCGAAGACAAAAGCTCAAACTGACGATCAAACGAGATGCGTTAGCTTCCGCCCTCCAAGCCGTCCCTAGCACAAAGGAAGAGCTACCGGCAACTGGTCGACCGGAACCAGAACCAAAACCCATTCCCGCATTGGTAACGGGACCAAAAGTCGAAAATCCGCGACAAGATCCAGCCAACTCGGCCATGCCCGCCTCTCCTCAGCGTCCGAAAGTTGCTAATGTGGCGCCGGCAAGACCTTCGTTGAACGATGTAGCAACAGCGCCCAAGATCGAACAACCGCTGCCGAGCGGAATCAAGAACCCCTTCGACAAGGGACGTCGCCCAACGGCGCAGAAGGCCGCTCCGACTCTCGTTACCTCTCTCGAGCCCTCCCCCTTTGCGCCTGCAGCCGAGAGTGACCCGATGATCGCTCCCCTTCATGGTGCGAAGGTAACCAATGCGAAACAACGTCCCATTAGCACCGTTGACGACAGCACTAAGGAGGAAGGAGTAACGTCGCCCAATGGGCTGGCACGACCCAAGTTGCGAGTTGACCAGCTCGACGGAACGGCAGGTGAAGTCAGCCCATTCGCTCGCCGGACACCCGCACCGTTTAGCCGACGCCGGCCGTCTGCTTTGCCGATCCTGCCAGCAAGCAGCCGATACGCCTTGCGCGGTGATCCAAAGGCTGTGCTCGAAAAGTTCGGCGGCAACAAGCAATCGGAAGAAGCGGTCGCGCGGGGCCTGCGCTGGTTGGCCGAGCACCAAAACGCCGATGGTAGTTGGAGCCTGCATGATTTTCACAAGAATTGCCGAAACCACCGCCGGTGCTCTGGAGCCGGGAGCGCCCACTCCGATTCGGCCGCGACTGGCATGGCCCTGCTTCCCTTTTTGGTCGCCAACAATACGCACCAGCACGGCCGATATCAGAATACCGTCAAGCGGGCTTTGACCTGGCTCGTCCAACAACAATCCGCGGAGGGCAACCTGGCGCCGAACCAGTACCGTTCCTGCTATGCCCATGCCATCGCCGCTATCGCCCTCGTTGAAGCGTATGCGATGACGCGCGATCCTCGATTTCGAGAACCCGCCCAACGCGCTCTCGACTACATCGTCAAGGCACAACATGCGGGAACGGGCGGCTGGCGCTACCAGCCGAACCAGCCAGGCGATACTTCGGTCACCGGCTGGCAAGTCATGGCACTCAAGAGTGGCGAAATGGCCGGTTTGAAAGTTCCCGAAAAAACGTTCGCCGGAGCCAAACGCTGGTTCCGTTCGGTCGAAAGCAACCAACCTGTCGGAGGGACATTTGGCTACACGGGACGAAACGCTTCTCCGGCCATGACCGCTCAGGCATTACTCAGTTTGCAGTTGTTGGGCATCAAACGCGACGACAAGCGGATGCAGGCTGGCGCCGAGTATCTGCTCAGACATTTGCCTCGCCGCGGAGCCGAATCCTCCTATTACTGGTATCACGCCACGCAAGTCATGTTTCATTTGCAGGGCCGACATTGGCAAACCTGGAACAGCCGACTTCGCGATCTGTTGGTGAGCACCCAGGAAACGAAGGAGGGACTGGCTGGTTCCTGGGATCCGCGCGATTCCTACGAGCGGACGGGAGGCCGAATCATGTCTACGTCGTTGCGTATATTGATGCTTCAGGTCTATTACAGGCACGTGCCGCTTTATTCGCAAGAATTCGTCGCTGAAAAGTAGGCTTCTCCCTCTTCGCGTCATCGCTGGCGGGCGCTGGCAGTTCTCGTGCCAAAGGATAGAATCCCTTTCTCCAGCTCGCCACGGTGAGACTTCTTTTATGAAGACAAAAGAACACGAACGGCTTGCGCAGATCACCAATGATGCTGAAGGCTGGCGCCGATGGGGGCCCTATGTCGCGGATCGCTCCTGGGGCACGGTTCGAGAAGATTACAGCCCTGACGGGGAAGCCTGGACCTATTTGACGCACGATCTCGCGCGCAGCAAAGCATACCGATGGGGCGAAGACGGCATTGCCGGCATTTGCGATCGCTACCAACTCCTCGTCTTTGCCCCTGCCTTCTGGAACGGCAATGATCCCATCCTCAAGGAACGGTTGTTCGGCTTGACCCCTCTCGAAGGCAACCACGGTGAAGACGTCAAGGAATATTACTTCCATCTCGACAATCTGCCTTCGCATGCCTACATGAAATTCCTGTACAAGTACCCGCAAGCCGAGTTCCCGTATGCCCAATTGGTGATCGAAAACCAGAAGCGCCAAGGCCAGGGTTTCGAATATGAACTGCTCGATACCGGGGTTTTCGACGGCGACCGCTATTTCGATATTTTCATCGAATACGCCAAAGCTTCGGAGGAAGATATTTGCATCCGCATCGAAGCGTGGAATCGGGGGCCGGAGCCGGCTCGGTTACATATTCTGCCGCATATATGGTTCCGCAATACGTGGGCTTGGGGCACCGAACGAAAACGCGAACCGATCATTCGACCGGGGCCCACTGGCAAACATTTCGTTTCGCTGATTTCCGACGACTCCGAGGTCGAAAAACTCAGCAAGATTCCTCTCGATTACAAACTTGGTGAACGCATTTTATACGCGCCGGCCGGTTGCGAAATGTTGTTCACCAACAATGAAACGAACGCCGTGCGTGTCTATGGCAGCGCCGCCAGCGCCACACCTTATGTCAAGGATGCTTTTCATCGGCACGTGGTCCACGCCGAGCCAGCCATCAACCCCAACCAAATCGGCACGAAAGCGGCGTTGAACTATCGCTTCGATGGGATTCCCCCGGGCGAGTCGGTCGTGTTGCGTTTGCGACTTTGTCCTCGCAGCCAGCAACTGAGCGATGATCCGCTCGATGAGGTCGACCGTGTCCTTGCCCAACGCCGGCGGGAAGCCGATGCTTTTTACGACACGATCCATCCCCCGCACGCGACCGAGGACGAACGGCGAATTCAGCGTCAGGCTTTTGCTGGTCTTCTGTGGACCAAACAGATTTATCTTTTCGATGTCCACCTTTGGCTGGCGGGAGACAATCCGTTCTACCCGCCGCCGGCGTCGCGCTGGCTCATTCGCAATCAGCATTGGCTGCATCTCAACTCGATGCGGGTCATGAGCATGCCCGACAAATGGGAATATCCGTGGTTTGCCGCCTGGGACCTCGCCTTCCATTGCGTCACCTTCGCCTTGATCGATCCCAACTATGCCAAGGAACAACTGTGGCTCCTGTTGTTTGAGCAGTTCCAGCATCCCAACGGGCAGATTCCCGCCTACGAATGGGAGTTTTCCGATTTGAACCCTCCTGTCCACGCCTGGGCCATTTGGCGCGTCTACAACATGGAACGCGTCCGATCCGGCAAAGGAGACCGCGCTTTTCTCGAACGCTGCTTCCACAAACTGCTCATCAATTTCGCCTGGTGGGTTAACAAGGTCGATCGTCGCGGCAACAACATCTTCGAAGGCGGATTTCTCGGCCTCGACAACATCACCGTTATTGATCGCAGCCAACCGCTCGAAGGAGGTGTGGTACTGGAGCAATCCGATGCCACCGGCTGGATGGGCATGTTCTGCTTGACGATGATGCGCATCGCTCTTGAGCTGGCGACTCAGAATCGGGTGTACGAAGGGCTGGCGGTCAAATTCTTCCAGCACTACACCTACGTCGGCGCCGCGATGAAGAAGATGGGCAATCGCTCGTACCAACTTTGGGACGATGAAGACGGTTTCTTCTACGATGTGCTCAGTTATCCCGATGGCCGGTACCGCAAATTCCGCGTCCGCTCCCTGGTCGGGTTGATTCCCTTGTTCGCCATCGAACGGCTGGAAGAAGACTGGATTCGCCAATTCGACGAATTTCATCGCAACTTCCACTGGTTCCTGGTCAATCGCCGAGACCTGGTCAAGGACGTCGTCCATCGCGATGAGCGCGACGGCAAAATAACGCATGTTCTTACGATCGTGGACAAAAGGCAGCTGACGCGCATCCTCGAACGGTGCTGGTCGGAGGATGAATTCCTCTCGCCGCACGGCATCCGCAGCCTGTCCAAAGTGCATGAAGCGGCCCCTTTCGAGTTCGAAGGAAACACCGTGAGCTATGAACCCGCCGAAGCCGTCTCGAAGATCAAAGGAGGCAATTCCAACTGGCGCGGCCCGATCTGGTTCCCCACCAATTTCCTTTTGATCGAATCGCTCCGCAAACTGGCGGCAGCATTCGGGGCCGGTTTTTCCATTCATCCTCCCGCCTATGGTGGAAAACCGACTACCTTCCCCGAATTGTGCCGCGATTTGGCAGACCGGTTGATCCGCATCTTCACAAGAGACGAAACCGGCCGCCGGCCAGTGTTCGGCGGCACGGAACGCTTCCAGCACGATCCCCATTGGCGCGACCACTTGCTCTTTTACGAATACTTCCACGGCGACAACGGCGCTGGCCTGGGCGCCTCGCACCAGACAGGTTGGACCGCACTAGTTGCTTCCCTTATCGATGAATGGCGACGCAGCACATCGATAGGCTGACCGAGGAAATGGACAGTTCGACCGAACCGCGACGGCCGCTCGAAAGAGCGGTAGGACCGTCCGACGTGCAATGTTATTGACTTGCTGCCGAGCCTAGACTAACTTTTGCAGTCGGTGCTGTACAATGGGCGGCGCCGACCGAGAACGATCCGGTTGGTTCGTGGGGTCGAGCTGGACGCTCGCCCGTCTTTGACCTGAAGAATGGAGTCCTGGTGTGAAGGCAGTTATCAAACGTTTCAGCCGCTCGTCCGTAGAACGTCTGTTGTTGTGGCTAGCCTCCCCGATCGCTGCTGCATTTGATCGATTCATTACGGGTAATGCCGCGTATGGCGCCTTTTCGCGTCATGGCTTCCATCTGTTGCGCAAACACTATTATCTTCCCATTCCCGATAAAGAAGACCTGAACGATCGGTCTCAGCGTGAGCCTGCGGAATTGGTGGGCATCGACATGAACGACGCCGCCGCCTTGAACTTGTTGCACGGCATGGTGGCGGAAGCCAACATCGAATTTCGGCGATTGTTTCCGCTTCATGCGACCGACGATCCGAGTCACTTCTTTCTGATCAACGGCGGCTTCATGGCAGGAGACGCTCATGTCTACTGGGCTTTTCTGCGCCGCCTCAAGCCCAAGCGGGTCATTGAAATCGGGGCTGGTAATTCGACTGTGCTGGCCGCCCATGCCTGCCGACTCAATGCAGCAGAGGGAACGCCAACCAGACTGATCGCCATCGAACCGTATCCTTCCCAAGCACTCAAAAAGGGGATTTCCGGCCTGGATTGCTTGATCGAAAAGCGCGTGCAGGACGTCGACCTGTCCGTCTTTCTGGAACTGGAAGCCGGCGACATTTTGTTTATTGACTCTTCTCACGTCCTGCGTCCCGGAGGCGACGTGCAACGCGAATACTGCGAAATCCTGCCTCGGCTGCCCGAAGGCGTTTTTGTGCACATCCATGACATCTCGTTGCCAAAACCATATTTTTCGGTTTATTTTCAAAATCACCTTTATTGGAATGAACAGTATCTGCTCCAGGCTTTTCTCACGTTCAATGATCGCTATGAAGTCGTCTGGCCGGGGACCTATTTGCTGCATCGCTATCCGGATGAGATGCACGCCGCTTTCCCGGAGATCGCGGAAATGCGCAAGACCTATCCCCTGGCCGAGCCTTCCAGTTTCTGGATTCGCAGAAAACGAGAATGCGAAATCGCCAACAGGCAATGACCCCAACACGCGGCATGGAGGGCCTTACCGTCTGGTCGTGGCTGCGTTGCTGCCGCTGTTGTTTTCGGATGCGGCGACTCGTTTCCAGGCCATGCGGTAAATCGTTCTCCCCTCTTGTCGGAATTTTCGTTCGAAATTGGTCAGATAATCCATGTCGTGTCGCGGTTCGTGTGGTTCAGGTGGTGGAATTGTTTGAAACGAGTGGTTTTGTTCGACCAGTTCGCAAATGATCGTGTGGTAATCGGCAACGTCGGTTGCAACCAACAGCTTTCCGCCGGGCTGAAGAATCCGGGCGCATTCGCGGATGAATTCAGGTGTAAAAACACGGCGTTTATGGTGGCGCTTCTTCCACCACGGATCAGGAAAATAGACATGGATGGCAGCCACTGATTCCGACTCGATCGCATCGCGAAACAAAAGCCTGGCGTCTGCCTTGCAGAGACGGACATTGGTCAAGCCCCGTTTGACCAGCCGGGTCGCCGCATACAATTGATACTTCCGCATGATTTCCACGCCAAGGAAATTCGTTTCCGGCTGGGCGGAAGCAGCGGTCACGAGAAACAATCCTTTGCCGAAACCAACTTCAATCTCGACTGGATGATCGTTGCCAAAGACGACGGCCCAGTCCAGTCGAGCCGGCGGCTCCGGCACGGCTAACAGCAAAGGTTCGAGTTGTTCAAGCGGCAAACGTTTGATTTTTCGCATAAGCCTCTTCGATTCGCACGTCATTTCAGGCCAAGGCAGTCAAGATGCGACTGGAAACTTTGTCGAAAACCAATTTATCGCTCCGGATGCGAAAGCAAAAGACAGGTTGCTTATGATCGACCTTCTGACGTGCTCCTGAACGATCAACCGGAGAGCGCTTACGTCCCGGCCGACGGGTCGGCTGGCTGTTCCTCACCCAAAGCCCGAATCAGTGCGCCGGCCTGAATCAAGAGAATCAAGGTCAAGGGCAGGGCGAAGCTGATGGCACCGGCACGAACGACGTTGATGTTTCCGGACAAGACCAAAACGCCTCCGAGAGCCGCCAGGATGATCCCCCAGGCGAGCTTGCGGCCTGTCGGCGGGTCCATCGAGCCTTGGCTGGTGAGCATGCCGAGAACATAAGTGGCACTGTCGACGCTGGTGACGACGAAAATGTACACCAGCACCAAGGCTAATGCTGTCAGGATCTCGGACAAAGGCAAACGATCGAAGAGCGAAAAAAGGGCAGTGGTCACGTCTTCATGAACGATACGGGCGATGCCGCCGCCGCCGTGTGTTTCTTCGTAGATGCCCGTTCCGCCGAATACGGAAAACCAGATCACCGAAAACAACGACGGTGCCAGAATGACGCCGACGACAAATTCGCGAATGGTTCGGCCTCGACTGATCCTGGCGACAAAGATCCCTACAAACGGCGTCCAGGCAATCCACCAGACAAAATAGGTCAACGTCCACGACCCCATCCAATCGGCAAGGTTTTCGTAAGGGTAGAGGCGAAAGGAAAAGACGAAGAGGGACGCGAGATAATCCCCCAAGGTGTTGACCAGACCGCGCAACAAAAAAGCCGTTGGCCCGGCAAAGAGGATAAAGACCATCAAGGCGATCGCGGTCGCCATATTCACGTTGCTGAGGATTTTGATTCCTTTGTCGAGTGAGGTAGCTGCGGACGTCATGTAGCTGAAAAACAGCAGGATGAGGATGACCATGGCCGCGCTCGTCGTTACCGGAACACCAGCAGCAACGTGCAGCCCGGTTTGCACTTGCAGGACCCCCATCGCCAAGGAGCCAGCGACGCCGAACGTAACGGCCAGAACCGCGATCAAGTCGGCGATCCTGGCAACCGGTTCGACCCATTTTCCCTGAAAAGCGCCGCGGATCGGCGAGCCGGCCAGGTAGGGTAAGCCGCGGCGATAGTGAAAATACGCCAGGACCAAAGCCCCGATGCAGTAGATGCCCCAGGCATGGAGTCCCCAATGCAAGAGCGTGATTACCATCGCCTGGTGGGCGGCTTGTGGCGTGTGGGCTTCACCGACAGGTGGAGCGCTGAAATGGATCATTGGTTCCGCCACGCCCCAGAAAAGCAGACCGACGCCCATCCCTGCCGCGAACAACATCGCCAGCCATGACCCCGTCGTGAATTCCGGTTCGTCGTCCGGCTTTCCCAGCTTGACCTTGCCGTATTTTCCCAGAGCCAGCCAGAGACAGACCAGCAGAAAGCCGGTGACCGAAAGCATGTAAAACCAGTCCAGGCTGCGAAATACCGTGTTGGTATAGGCCGAGACGGCGTTGGCGAAGACGTCCGGCCAGAAAATGCCGATGGCCGCGATCAACGCGCAAAACGGCAGCGATACCGTGAACAATGTGATTCGGGACAAGCGATCGGCCTGGTTGATGTCGTTTTGGTTCTTGGACATGATGCCAACTTCCCGCGCAGCGTTTCTTGTTTCAACGGCAAAATCCGCGTGAAGACAACATCTCTCGCCGAAGAATTGGCCTTGGTGCGGCGCTATCCATAAAACAAGATTTAACAGCAGACAGCCAACCTTTTCATCCCTCGGCGCTTCGATTTCTTTTGCTTGATGGCGTCGACATCGAATAAAATAGAAGTGTTGGCTTCGACGGACCTCCAAATTGCGACCGCTACTGAAGGTGACATGAATTCAGTAACCGCTGGCTTCGCACTCTATTGGAAACATATCGCGGCTCAACCGGGAGGTCGTCTCCTCTACGACTGAACGGTCTCGTTCGATTCTCTTTTCTGCTACTTCCATCGTCTTGCCGGAAAGACAGCGTCGCGTGCGCCGCTGTCACTTGTTTTTCGTTTTCGAGGAGGGCCTGTTAAGAATGTCTGTTGCCAAGAGCGAACCACTGTGGCAAAGAAGGCTGAAAAATATCAAAACCAACGTCGACACGATTCGATTCGCCACCGACCACGATCTGGCACAGAACCAGGAATGGTGCGAAGTCATTTTCAAAAACGGCACAAGGCGCCGTTATCTATTCCACAATTATGCCGAAGTCTACAGGACGCCGGGACTTTACGAAAAGCTCTTTTACGAGCGGTTACGGTGCAGTTCGCCGTCGCGAACGGTTCGGCTGCTGGAAGAGTTGGTGCACGATTTCGAATTACCAATGGAAGGCCTGCGGGTTCTCGATGTGGGCGCTGGCAACGGTATGGTCGGCGATGAACTCCGTGTTCGCCGAGTCCGAACGATCGTCGGCGTCGACATTATTCCGGAAGCCAAGGAAGCCACGAACCGGGACCGCCCTGGTGTTTACAATGAATATTTCGTGACGGATTTGACGGATTTGCCCGAACATTTAGAAAAACGGCTTCGGGAATACAACTTTAACTGTCTAACCACAGTGGCGGCGCTCGGATTCGGTGACATTCCACCTGCTGCTTTCATCAAGGCGCTTGACTTGATCGAAACCCCTGGCTGGGTTGCTTTCACCATCAAAGAAGATTTTCTGCACGAACGCGACAGCAGCGGGTTTTCCAAATTGATTCGCTATCTCAACAAGAACGAACTGATGCAGGTGCAGGCCTACCGCCGTTATCGGCATCGGTATTCCATGACCGGAAAGCCGCTTTATTACGTCATCATGGTGGCACGGAAACTGCGCGATGTGCCCGATCAGTTGTTCCCCGATGTTTTGGACCTTCGCTGAGCCGGTCGCACCAGCTTCGGCTTTAGCCGGTTTGATGTGATGATTGCGCTGCATCACGTTTGCAAGTCGTTCGATGGCGGATCGACTTTTGCGGTTCGGGATCTGTCGTTGCAAATAGCAGAAGGGGAAACTCTGGTTCTGCTAGGTTCGTCTGGTTGTGGTAAATCCACGACTCTGAAAATGATCAACCGCTTGCTGGAGCCGACAAGCGGCACGATCGAGATCAACGGCCAGGACGTGATGCGTCGCGACCCGGTTGAGCTGCGACGTTCGATCGGGTATGTGTTTCAAGGAATCGGCCTGTTTCCGCACCTGACCGTTGTTGAGAACGTCGAGATCGTCTTGCGTCTTTTGGACTGGGACGAGGAGCGGAGACGTAAGCGCGGACGGGAAATGCTCGAACTAGTGGGATTGCCTCCGGAGCAATATGCCCGCCGTTTGCCAGAAGAGCTTTCCGGCGGCCAGCAACAACGGGTCGGCGTTGCCCGCGCCTTGGCCTCCGATCCCGACTATTTATTGATGGATGAACCGTTCGGAGCCCTCGATGCTCTCACACGCGACGTGTTGCAGCAGGAGCTTCTGTCGCTGAAATCCCGACTGAAGAAAACAATCGTATTTGTCACGCACGATATTTTTGAAGCACTGACGTTGGGTGACCGCATCGCCATCTTGCACCAAGGTGAATTGCAGCAGGTCGGAACGCGTGAAGAAATCCTCGGCGCGCCGGCTACCCCGTTCGTGCGCAACTTGTTCGCCAAGCCGGCCAAACAACTGGCCGCCTTTAAAGATGTGCTATCATGAACGTTCCCGACTGGGTCCGTTTCGTCGTCGACCGACTTCCCGAACTGGCCAGATTGACGGTTGAGCATCTCAGCCTCACTGGAATCGCTCTCCTTTTTGCACTAGTCATCGGTTTGCCGGCGGGTATTCTCGCGACCCGGTATCCCATCGCTCGCGGTCCGATCCTTGCGGTCGCCGGTATCTTGCAGACGATTCCCAGCCTGGCGATGCTGACATTGCTCTTGGCGATCACCAACCAGATCGGTGTCGTACCAGCCGTCATTGCCCTGACGTTGTATGCCCTTTTGCCGATCGTTCGCAACACGATTGCAGGTCTTGACGGCGTCTCTCCTGCCGTTCTGGAAGCGGCCCGAGGCATCGGCATGACCGACTTGCAGCAACTGATTCACGTGCGTTTGCCATTGGCTCTGCCGGTGATCGTGGCTGGCATTCGTACCGCCGCAGTTATCGGAATCGGGATCGCTACCTTGAGCGCATTCATTGGCGCTGGTGGCTTGGGTGTCTTTATCAATCGCGGTTTGTCCCTGAGCAACACCGATTTGATCCTTTTGGGTGCGGTCCCAGCCGCACTCTTGGCTTTGCTTGTCGATTTTTCCATCGGCACCGCCAATGGCGCTCTCGAGCCACGCTGCCGGGTCAATGCCATCACCACCGGTCAAAAACTCAAACGTCGGCTTGCTCTCGTCTTCCCGATTCTGATCTTTTGCGTTGGCGCTTTGCGTTTCGTCCCCGCCGTCCAACCCGATGTCCGTGTCGGCAGCAAAAACTTTACTGAACAGATCATTCTTGGCCACATGATGGCGCAGGTGATCGAAGACCGGGGACTGCGCGTCGAAAGGCAATTCAATCTTGGCGGAACGGGTATTTGTCACGAAGCACTCGTCAATGGCAAAATCGACTTGTATGCCGAATACACCGGCACCGCCTTGCTCAATGTTCTCAAGGAAAACGCCATTGCCGACGCCGATCGCGTCTACGAAAAAGTCGCCCGCGCCTACCGCAAGGATTTCGATCTCGTCTGGCTCAAACCGTTCGGGTTCAACAACGTCTATGCGATCACGGTGCGTGCTGCCGACGCCAGGCGAAACGGCTGGTCACGGGTTTCCGATCTCGCCACTGTCGCGCCGCGTCTGACTGCTGGCATCACTGCGGAGTTCAGCGAGCGTCCTGACGGCTACCCAGGGTTTCAAAAACACTATTTCCCCTTTGGCAAGGTGGTCCTGCTTGAACCCTCTTTGATGTACGACGCGATTCGCAAAGGGGAAGTCGATGTGATATCCGCCTTTACCACCGATGGCCGAATTGATGCGTATGATCTCGTACCACTCACAGATGATCGCGGCTATTTCCCGCCCTATTTCGCCGCTCCCGTAGTTCGTTCGCAAACGCTTAGAAACTATCCCGAAGTACGCGATGCCCTCAACTCGCTGGGCGGGGTCCTCAACAATGACATCATGAAAAAGCTGAATTACGCCGTCGACCACCACAAACGTGCTCCAGCCGATGTTGCCCGCGAGTTTCTCGAAAATGCTGGACTGCTTCGCAGGGCAAACCGGTGACGGCGAACGAGATTCATGACCTACTTCAAACTTCGTTAACGATTGGAGGCTGCAAATTCCGCGGTCGCTTTGTCGTTGCAAGGCCACTGCGGATCATCGTGGCATTGATGCACTTCGACGGTAACATGCTTCAGCCCTAGATCGCCAGGCAGCAGGCTTTTGTAGTAGTCGGGCGCTTTGGGTTCATGCGTCACGACCGAGACGATCAGCGCATAAGCACCCGGCGCGATCTGCCAGAGGTGAAGGTCGGCAACGCGATTGTCGTCGTGTGATTCAAGCGACTGGATGACCCGTTCTCGTATTTCGGCTGGACCATTTCGGTCCAAGAGGACAGCACTCGTCGTTCGCAAAAGACCGATCGACCAGCGCGTGACCAGAGCAGCCCCCACCAATCCCATAACCGGATCCATCCAAACGAGATGGAAGTATTTGCCTGCCAGCAAGGCAAAGATCGCCAAAAGCGATGTCAAAGCGTCGGCCAGAACGTGGAAGTAAGCAGCCCGCAGATTATGGTCATGTTCCAGGCCATTACCGTGATGACCATGCAAATGGTGGTGCTCATGGTGGTCGTCGTGCTGGTGGTGTCCGTCCTCGTGGTCATGATCGTGTTCGTGGCCGAGGATGAACACCGAGACGGCGTTGACAACCAAACCGATAACCGCCACCAGAATAGCCTGATTGAAAGCGATGGCAACGGGTGTGATCAAGCGTTCGATGCTTTCCCACGCCATCATCAAGGCGAAGACAGCCAGGAGAACAGCGCCGGTAAAAACCGCCCAGCGAGTTCACTTTTCCAGTGCCAAAGCAAAAACGGGAGTCGTGGGCATGACGACGGGCATATACATAGGCAATCGCTGTAATCGCCAGAGCGGCAGCATGCGATGCCATGTGGAGGCCGTCTGCCAAAAGCGCCATCGATCCAAAGACAATTCCAGCCGTGATCTCGACGACCATCATCACGCTGGTCAAACCAATAACAACAAGTGTGCGGGCTTCGCCTGGTCGGCGCTGGTCCTGACCGAAAGTGTGCTCATGCTGCCAGCGTTGCAGTTGATGATAATGCATACGATACCCTCGTCGGATGGCGTGTGAGCGGTTGCAGGAAGGCTATCCCAATTATAGCGCCAGCACACGCGCAGAGGTAGCTTGCTGGCTTACTCAGTGAGCCGATTTTTCCCCTTCCCGAGCCAGGCTCACTGGTGCCGAGTCGTCAACGCAAGTAGCGGTTGACGATGTTTTCCAGCATTTCCTGTCGTCCGGAAACATTGGCATCGGGATTTCCTTTTTCGAGCATGTATTGTTCCAATTCTTCGAAACCGACTTTGCCCTGCTCGATCTGCTGCCCGATGCCTGTGTCCCAGGAACGATAGCGCTGGGTGACGAAATCGCTGAGAACCTTGTCGGCGCGAATTTTGGCGGCAATCTTCAGCCCCTGTGCGAATGCATCCATGCCGCCGATGTGGGCATGGAACAGGTCGATCGGCTCGAAACTTTCCCGCCTGACCTTGGCGTCGAAGTTGATACCGCCGGGAGCCAAGCCCCCTTGCCCGAGGATCACCAGCATACATTCCGTGGTGAGATACAAATCCGTGGGGAACTGGTCCGTGTCCCAGCCTAGCAGAAGATCGCCACGATTGGCGTCAATGGAACCTAGCAACCCATGGGCGGAAGCGTAGGCCAGTTCGTGCATCATGGTGTGCCCTGCCAGGGTCGCATGATTGGTTTCGACGTTCAGTTTGAAGTGCTCCACCAAATCGTAACTTCGCAGAAACGCGACAACGGCGGCCACGTCGTAGTCGTACTGATGTTTGGTCGGCTCTTTCGGTTTAGGCTCGATGAGGAATTGGCCTTCGAAGCCGATCTTCTTTTTGTACTCGACGGCGAGGTGGAAGAACCTGGCGAGATGGTCCAACTCCCGTTTCATGTCGGTATTGAACAAATTCATGTAGCCTTCGCGCCCTCCCCAGAAGACATAATTCTGACCGCCGAGTTCCTTGGTCACCTCGAGGCATTTTTTCACCTGGGCGGCTGCATAGGCAAACACGTCGGCGTTGCAGCTGGTGGCGGCTCCGTGCACGTAGCGTGGATTGCTGAACAGGTTCGCCGTCCCCCACAACAGCCGAATCCCCGTGCGCTGCTGTTCCTCTTTCAAGACCTTGACGACCTTGTCGAGGTTAGCATTCGTTTCCTTCAGGTTGGCGCCTTCGGGAGCGACGTCACGATCATGAAAGCAATAGAATGGGCTGCCCAGTTTCTCCATGAATTCGAAGGCGACGCGAACGCGTTTGATGGCCATGTCAACCGAGTCGGTGCCATCTTCCCAAGGCCGGATCGCACACCCCGGACCAAAAGGATCCCCGCCCATGTTCCGCATCGTATGCCAGTAGCAAACGGCGAAGCGGAGGTGCTCGCGCATGGTTTTACCTTCGACCACTTCGTCGGGGTTGTAATGCCTGAAGCTAAGTGGATTCTTCGATTCGGGTCCCTCGTACTTGATCTTGTCGACTTCGGGAAAAAACGCCATGGCAACACCTATTCTTGGGAAAACGCACAACAATTGGTCGTGATAGTGGATAAGATTACCGACAAGCCCGCCCATCGCCAATGTGCTACCGCGCTACCGCTGGCCGGGAGAGCGCCGATGTGAGGGAGACTACAAATTCTTTTACCTGCGAAACAAATTCTACCAACAAATTGCTCCGAAATGCATCTCCCCAATTAGAGGCGAGTGGGTGAATGCACCCGGATGAATCGAAACTGGTTTGGGAAGCCCAGAACGGAAGGCAGCAAGCGTTTGCGGCCTTGGCGGAAGCCTATTGGCCGAAAGTCTACCGCTGGTTGTTTCGGCTGTCGGATCATCCGCACCTTGCCGAAGACTTGACGCAAGAAGCATTCCTGAAGGCCTGGTCTGCTTTGCCAACACTGGCGGAAGGGAGCCGGTTCCGATCGTGGTTGTTTGCGATCGCTCGTAATTGTTTTTTGCAAGCTAAAAGGCGGGGTCGTGACGAAGAAAAGTTGCCGGAGACAATCGCCAGCCCAATTGCAAGTCCAGAAGGAGCGGCGTTAGAGGAGGAAACCCGCCTCTTGCTGGAATCGGCCTGCCGCCGACTTCCCGAACATTACCGGGCGGCATTTTTGCTCTGGACGTACGAAGACATGTCGTATCACGAAATTGCCGAGGTTTTGGGGACCACGGAGGTAACGGCGCGCTGGCGGGTTTGCAAAGCGCGGCGATTCCTCTTGAGCGAGTTGAAGCCTTATTTGGAACAGCACGTGTCATGAAATGTTCCGCGGTTCAAACTTGGCTGCTCGGAATGAAATCGTCTGAGGTCCTGCCGGACGAATTGCGCAGGCATCTCGATACGTGCCAGATTTGCCGGTCGGAAAAACAGCAGCTCGACTTGCTGAACGAATTATTCGCGCAATTGCCGACCAGCGACAATTCGCAAAAACGAGCAGCGATGCTGCAAAAGCTGGATTCGACACGGCAACAACGCCCCTCGCGTCGAACCAGTGTGTCAAGGTACGCGGCCGTGGCCGGTCTGGCAGCAGCGATCTTGCTGAGTTTCACCTTTGGTTGGCTGGTGCGCAATCTGCAGCAGCCTGCCGGGTCCGTGCCACCTCGCTCTCATGTCAGCGATGAGACGGATTTTATGAAGAAGATCCTTGAACATCACCTGGCATTGGCAAGGACGACGGACCCACACAAACAATTGCAGACCCTCAGCCAACTTGCGGATGACTTGCGCTTGGAGGCAGAAAAAGCGGCACAGGACAGCCGGGTTAATGATCTTGTCCGAATCGCATCGCTGTATGACTCCGTGGTACGTCATGGAGTAGTCGGCCGGGCTTTCGTCTTGCCGGCCGCTGACAGGCAAACTGTCGTCGGACCTATTGCGAGACAGTTGCAACAAACACAACACCGATTAGGGCCTTTGGCCGAACAAGCAGTCCCCGCTGTGGCAAGCATCATCACAACGATGCAAGAGTCAGCCAAAGCGGCTCAGAGCCGGCTGCGTGAAGCTGCCCCAGCCGAACCGTTGAACATCTCTTCTTCACCCGAAATCGTCACCACACTCGTTTATCACGGCCTGCTGTTGGCCAATGAAGAAGACCCATTACTCCGCGCCGAACATTGTTCGGACGTCGCCGATTCCTTGGTGCGTTGGATTCTCCAGGCTTCGGCAGAAGGTGACGCCGAAATGGCATCAGAATTGGGTGCATTTCTTTCCGATGTCACTCTCATCGGTATCGAAGAAAACCTGAGTCGCGTCGAACCCGAAAAGATTGACATACCCAGCAGGCGGAGATTCGAAGAGCTAAAGCAAAAAGCAAACAAGGCAAAAGAAGTATTGCAGCAGAATCTCGAACGGGCTCCAAAGAGCGCCCAATTCGGCTTGCAGCGGGCTTTGGAAGCGACTCAACGCGGCCGGCCTGCAGGCCGTCAACAACCCAACGGTGGCAAACAAAAAGGAAAAGGACCCCCGTTTTTACCGCCGGGCTTGCGCAAAAAGCGCTAAACCACTAGGATCGCAAACGCAATGTGGAACATTGGCATCATTGGCGGAGGACCTGGCGGGCTGATGTCCGCCTACCTTTTGCAAAAAAAAAGCGACGCGTCCCTATTTGACGACGATCTTCGAGGCCAGTTCGCGTCTCGGTGGTAAAATCCGCACGGAACAGTTTTCCCTCGTACCGGCGTCTTACGAGGCAGGTGCGGCTGAAATCTATGACTATTCCGATGTCGGCGAGGACCCCCTTCGCGATTTGATCGAAGAGTTGGGACTGCCCATCCAGCCGATGGGGGGGCAACAGTGTGATCCTCGACAACCGCATCGTGGCTAGCAGCGACGACATACGGAAGCACCTGGGCGAAGCTGCCTGGCAGGCTCTGGCCAATTTCGACCGCGACGCCAAGGACTGGATGACTGCCACGGAGTACTACGAATCCGATTGCCAGCACACCAACGGCGATCCAGTTTTTCGCAAAAGCTTTCGCACTCTGTTGTCTCGCATCGGCAATGAATCGGCACGCCGCTACCTCGAAACGCTCGTTCACAGCGATTTGGCCACCGAGCCGCACAAGACCAATGGCACCTACGGTCTGCAAAACTACTTGATGAATGATTCCGCCTACATGAAGCTCTATTCCATCGTCGGCGGCAACGAGCGCTTACCAGAAGAATTATCCCGACGTATCGATGCCACCGTTCGACTTCGCCAGCCCGTCATCCGGGTGGAAAAGTCCGCCGACAGCCGACTGCAAATCGTCTCTCGCCGCGCTGGGCAAATCTTCAAAGACAGCTTCGACTTTGTCATCGTCGCTCTTCCCAATAACTTGATACCACGGATCGACTGGCGAGGCAGCCGGTTGTCGGCGGCAATGAAAGAGCACCACCAGCGCTACAATTTTCCCGCCCACTATCTGCGCGTGACCATGCTTTTCGAATGCCCTTTTTGGCGCGATCGGCTGCACGATTCCTATACGATGCTCGACGCATTTGGCGGTTGTTGCTTATATGACGAATCGTCCCGGAACGGGTGTGATACGTTCGGCGTATTGGGCTGGTTGCTGGGCGGCAAACCCGCTTTGGAATTGAGTCGACGAAGCGACGAAGACCTCATCGAATCGATGCTTTCGTCGTTACCTTCTTTTTTGAAACATGGAGCCAGGTTCTACCTGGAAGGCCGAGTTCATCGTTGGCCGTTCGCAGTCAACGGTCTGCCTGGTGGCGCGCCTGCCCTTGACCTCGACACCCGTCACGTGCCGGAACCGAAGGAACACCCAAATCTCCTTGTAGTGGGCGATTATCTCTTCGATTCGACGTTGAACGGCGTGCTCGATTCAGCCGACTTCGCGACCGATTGGCTGGTCGCCGAACTGGAACATGCCGATTTCAACAACGCCACGGACCACCGCAAAGAGCGAAAATATCGGCATCGGTGCCAGAATGGGAAGACGAACCGATCGACGGCAGAATCGACACAGTCAACTATCTTGAGCCGATGTTAGTGGCAGTTTCATTTTTCGAGACGACGTATGCCTGCTTCGTGGGCCATCTACAAAATTCGATTCATAGAAAACGACGGAGGGCCTGCCACCGTCTTGATGAGTTTTCGCGACCCATTTCCTTGCCGCGCTGTTGTTGACGTGACTGGCCCTGATACAGTCGTTCCCGAAACGCAACAGGCGAATTCGCTGGACGTGCTCACTGTTCCCGAACCGGATAATCCAGGCCTGATCGATGGACTCGTTCGTTGGGTCAACCATTCTTTGTCTGAATGTGCACCGGCGGCACTGACAACGAAGTTGCATGGCGTTTCTTTGGTGTGGCGTCCGGGACGGGCGGCCATTCAAACCGCACCCGATCGCATGGAAGCGATTTTGGCGGCCGTCGTCGAATTCAGTTTCTACGAAAGCCAACTGCGAGAACTGGAAAGAGAGACTGCGGACAGCTGGTCTCAACTCGAGTTGGACTCGCGCCTTACCTGCGACATCGGCAACAAGGACCTTAAACATGCGAGAGCGATCGAGCAACGTGTGCGACAGGCTTTGCTCCGCCGCGCTCGCCTGGAACGGCTGGCACCGCATCTGCGCCGCCCGACAACTTTTCTCGCGTCGCTTGCCAGCCAACTTGGGGAACGGCTGCGTGAAAAACTCCGCACCGAAGATCGCATCGAAACGCTTGAACGCCAATGCGATGTCTTTGAACGCATCTACGACATGACCAGTCAGCGGCTAAGCGAAACGCGTATCGCCGCCAAGGCCAACGCTCTGGAATGGGCGATCATCATCCTTTTGGCCAGCGAAACCCTGCTCTTGTTGATCGAAGTCCTTTGGACCGTGGATGTGTAGTGCGCTACTTATCGCTCGACTTGTTGCGTGGCATCGCTGTCATCCTGATGATTCAGGTGCATTTCGTCGACAATCTCTCGCGGCATGACGACAGCACGGCCTGTGTCGACTTTATATCGGAAACGATTTTGGGAACGATCTCGGCGCCACTTTTCACGTTTGTTTCGGGAATCAGTTACTATCTGTGGCTTCGCAAGCAAGACCAGGCCGATCAAAGCGACCAAGCGATCACGAAAAAAAGCATTCTCCGCGGTTGTTTTCTTTTCGTGGCGGGTCTGGTGTTCAATTTTCTCCTATGGCTGCCTGAAGGCGTTTTCAATTGGGATATCCTCACATTGATCGGATCTGCTCTGGTCATCCTGGCTTTTGGCCGACGTCTTCCCCTCTCGATCCTCGCACTTGCTGGCGTCATGATCTTGTTGTTGAGTCCTCCTCTTCGAATCGTCGGCGATTATGCCGCCTACTGGTACGAAGAACAATCATACTCCTACGATTTCACGATCCGTGATATTGCCTTTGGATTTGTCGCAAACGGTTTTTTCCCATTGTTCCCCTGGCTGATTTTTCCCATCAGCGGGTTTATCGTTGGTGCTCTCGTCTTCGAATCCACCTCCGCTTATACCGGCTGGTCGCTGCTGGTTGCCGCGGCCGGATTGATGGCGATTGCCGCACTGGGCATCGCGCTGGCACCGGGTTCCCCTCATGCGGTCGGCAGGCTTTTCGCCAGCGGCTATTCGATGTACCCGCCCACCACGGAATACATCGCCGGCACGCTCGGGCTCTCACTGGCGGCATTCGTCCTGTTGCATCGTTTTGTCGATGGACGCGCGGACGTGCTGGGAACCCTGCTTCCCGTGCGCATCTTGCAGCGCTTTGGGATGTACTCGCTTACTTTGTATGTTCTGCATCAGATGATGCATTTGTGGCCCCTATGGGCATACGGATGGTTATCCGGTCACGAGGCGACGTTTTTCTGGCGACGCGCTCTGGGCACTCCCACTGCCTTGGGACTGGCCCTGGTGTGCCTGGTCGGCTGTTATGCCGCTGCCAGCTTTCTTGACCAACATCGCCAGCTCGCGCTCGAATCCCTCATGCGAAAGATTTGCGGCTAAAACGCCGAAATCATGCTGCAGCGGCGCTCGACATAAGATCATTGCTCCACTTTGGTCAGCGGAAAAGAACGAAACCACTCTGGGCGAGCAAAAATCGGGTGTTGCTTGCCGCCGGTCAACTGACTCGTTCGCGGGCTGGAGTAAAAAGCAAGTTCATGCAGATGAACGATTCGGTCGCGATTCACATCCGCCAGTCCGGATAGTCCTTCGATTATGCTAAAGGCGAAACTCCCGTGCTTGACATCAGGGCTATCGTGGGGAGACTCCCGCCCCTGCGCCGAGGCGAAAACAATCGCTCCGCATTCGGAAGAAATCAAGCGGCGGACCCACCGATCGGTCAAACCGATCGGCGCTTCGTTAGCGACGCCTATCTGCCGAACGTCGAGCAGAACCAAAAGCCGGCCACTTGTTTGCGCCAACATCGCTTGGACTTCGTCATCGGCGACGGCAGTGTCGATCAGCTTCTTTTCGCTGGCATCGACTGGCAACAAATAGAGCCTGCTCTTGACTTGTTGCCCGCCGCCGGCGAAGAAAAAGACTGCGGTGTCTTTTGTCGTCGCCTTGTCTCGAAGCCATTCCAATCCTGCCAGCATACCCTTACGTGTCGCCGAGTCGTTGGTCAACACTTTGGTTTCGACGGCAGCAAACACGCCTGGCGAGTGTTTTTCGAAGCTTTCGGCGATTTTCCTGGCGTCCTCGGCGGCAAACGGAAATTTCTGTACCCCTCCATAGTCGGCAATGCCCACTGCGAGAACATATAGTTTACCCGCAGTATCTTTTTCTTCGACTCGTCGCGTTACTTGAACGACTCGAGATAATGAGACACTCGATGCACTCTCGGCTTGCACCGCCAACTGATGTCGTCCTTGTGGCAAAGTGACATGCCAGTTGCCGGCCACTTCACCCGGTTGCGGATTGGCGAAGATGATGTTCGCGCCTGGGTAAGGACGACCATCAACAAGCAGCCGAAGTCCCGTCACTGGCTCGCTGCGCACGTTTTTCGCCCTGGCGCGGAGTTCGATCGTGTCGGCAGCAAAAGTCATGCCCGGATCCGGTTGGACGATTTCCACGAGGGGCGGCACGACATCGTTCAAGCGTCGGCGCGGGACCTTCGCCGATAACAGGGCTTGATCCAAGGTACCGCTCGGCAACAACTGACGTATCACTTCCGGTCGATGAAACGTTCGTTCGAACCGCACGGCGGGATAGAAAGTGGCCAGTCTGTCGGGACCGTGGTTGACTTGCCAGCCGATCATGCGTTCCCCGTTGGGAGAAGCGGCATAATATCCCTCCCCGGTCCAGGCGACCCAATCACGATCGGCGACCAGGATCGACAACAACGGCGTCGTCCGCTCCGGATGCCAAATCCGCAAAACTTGCTCGGTTCCACCCGACAAAAAATACTTCCCGTCCGGCGACGGAGAAACTGCGAGGACCAAACCATGGTAATCGGTGTATTGGCGAACCGCCTTGCCGCTTTCGACATCGAGAAGAAACATCTTCATCATGCCGCCGACGACAGCGTGTTTGTCGTCGACCATCGACGCGCAATAGATGCGATCGCCGGGATTCTTCGGTGTGATCGTATGTAGAAGTGTGCCATTTTTAGAAATGTTCAATTTGCTATAGTCGATTATATCGAGACTGTAGCCATTCCGCTCGAGGACCGCGCGATGGAAAGTGTCCCCATCTTTGGGCAGCGGGCCGAACTCCAACGATTCGAGATTCAAGGTGTATTCGAGTTGGGTCGTCGCCTTAACGAGATTGCCGAGATTGACGTGTCCCCAGGCGATGGTTTTACCATCCGGCCCCCAGCCGGTGCCCCAGATAGTCCGGGTGGCGCTTTGCAGTTTTTGCACGAGGGAGCCATCGTCGGTTTTCCAGATGAAGGTTTCGTGGTCGTTGCCGCCGGTGGAGACAGCTAACTGCCCGTCCGGCGAAAATTGGCCGTCCACAATCGTATTGGTGTGTTGTTCAAAGCGAACCTTCGTCTCGCCGTCCACGAGGTCAAGAATGCCGGCGAGATTTTTCTCGGCATTCCCGGTGTAGAGGACACGCTGGCCGTCGGGCGCGAACTTGACAGAAGTCAGTTGGGCGCCATTGCCTTGAAAAGGCCGAAATGTTTTCCGCAGCTGTCCGTCCGCAGTCCAGAGGCGGATTTCCCCGTCGGTGCTGCCTGTGACCAGAAGTTTGCTACTAAAGCTCCATGTCACAGCGACGCATGCATCAGCGTGACCGACCAGTTCGTGCAGCATTTTGCCGTTTTCCACCGACCAGATTCGTGCGGTCTTGTCGAACGAAGCCGTGGCCAGGTGTTTGCCATCGGGAGCGAAACGGACGTCGCGCACCTCTTTGGCGTGGCCTTCAAGTGTGTGCAGCAACCGCCACGTCTGGGTATCGAAAATCAGGGCCGTTTTGTCGCTGCTGCACGTGGCCAGAAGTTTACCGTCGTCCGAGAAATCGACACTGTTGACGATGTTCGTATGGCCGCGCAGCGTCTTTTCCACGCGTCCCTGTTCCATATCGACGATATGGACAAGCAGCCCATATTTGCCCATGCCAAATGGTACGCCGGCGACTGCCAGCCGTTTGCCGTCGGGGGATACGTCTGCGGCAAGGATCATTCCTTCGGCATTGGGACCCACAGGCAGACGGAATGTGGTCAACGGTTCTCCGGTTTCCACATCCCAAATGCGAACCGTTTTGTCATATGAGGCAGTGAGAACGCGTTTGCCATCGGGGAGAAACAAAGCGCGGCGAACCAGTGCAACGTGTCCGCGGGCGTTGACCACCGGCCACAGGCGCACATCTTCGGGAATGTCGATCCATTCCCGCTCAGGCTTCGGTTTCGGCGGCGAAACTGGTTCCTTTTTCGGTGGCTTGGGTGGGAATGGCTTGCCGGCGGTTTTTTTTCGGCGGCGGCTCTGACTTGGACATCGAGTCCGTTTTAAGCCTTGATGTGCCTGACGGGGCATGACTCTTTTGCGGCAGTGACGCGAGCTTTTTTTCCGCATCTTGAATCGGCGAGCCAGACCTTAGCAACAGCATGCACGCAGCACCCGCGGCGAAGCCAACCAGCAGCACAATTCCCAACGACAAGATCCAACCAGCCGGAGCTCTGGTCCGGCGTCGCGACGAAGAAAGCATCGCCGATGGGAAATCGGCCAGTTCCTTTTGCTCTCCGGAAGCAGTATCGGGAATCGTGATGACACCGCCACAACTCGGGCACCGGATCCGTTTGCCCGGCGCGATCTGTTTGTAGAGTTTCAGGGATTTGTCGCAATGTTGACAGTGAACGCGAATCATAACGTCGCTTCTATCTTGGAAGACGACTGAGACGCCGCATTGGGCAACTGGTGGGTGGCGGCGCACAGACCTGCTATAACGAAATTTATTCAACCGGTTTTTAGCGCCTCGTGCAACTCGGAAACGTAAACAGGTTTGCAGCTACCGCGTTCATCAATGGTTAGCGATCGAGTGCTGGCTGGCGCAGACTGAATATCCGGCAAATAAGTCTCGCTGCCGTTTTTACGCACGACGACGTGCCGAGACTTTTATAGAACGGCTGATGATCTGTGTCGAGTTGCTTTAATCGACTAGAAATGTGAAACGATGGAAGCGGATTTGCGAGCACTGGCAACGTCATGGCCCTGCGGCTGGCAGGAAGACGATGATCTCCTGACAGACATCTCTCATCCCAGCGCGTGTTTGACGTCGTTCTGTCCTGAGTTCGAGCCGCTAGTAGAAGAGTTGCCCGCCGGTTTAACGGCGGTCGAAGTCTTTCGCCGGCTACAGGGGCTAAGACATCTTCTTTTTTTGGATAGCGCCGTCGTGCAGGGAAAGCAGGGGACGCTATTCCTATATCACGGCTTCGCCGTTCGAATTCTTGCGTAGCCAACGAGACCAGGTTTTCTCCAGTCGAGCCGGACGCCTTACGGGGGCCAATCCACTGGTTATTCTGCGCGAGCGACTCAAACTATTTCGCCAACCCGCGATCGCTGGTCTGCCACCCTTTCAAGGAGGAGCCGCTGGGTTGTTCAGCTACGACCTCGGTCGACATTTGGAACGGTTGCCCCGGCCGCGCTATGACGAATTCCAAGTCCCGGCATTGGCGGTGGGATTGTACGATTGGGTGGTCGCGTTCGATCATAACGCGGAACGTGCCTGGATGATTGCAACTGGATTCCCCGAGCTGCATCCCACTCGCCGCCGTAGCCGGGCCCAGCGCCGTTTGGCATGGTTTCGACGGCGATTGGCGACGACAAGTGCTCCAACGTACCGTCGACGTTCGTCGAAGCCAGTCGAATTGCAAGGTCCGTGTTTCTGTGTCAATCGCGGTCTACCAGGGCTTCTCAGCAATTTCGACCGGCCGAGCTACCTGGCCCATGTGCGACGAGCCGTCGAACACGTCCACGCAGGGGACTGCTTTCAAGTCAACCTGGCGCAACGCCTGCTATATCCTGCCTCTTTGTCCGCCGAAAACGTTTACGAGAGACTGAGGCACTGTAGTCCTGCTTTTTTCGCTGCCTATTTCGATCTGGGTGACTATCAACTCGCCAGTTCATCGCCAGAACGGTTTCTTTGTCTGGACGGCAACCAGGTGCAAACGTTCCCGATCAAGGGAACCAGACCGCGCGGAACGACCCCAGCAGAAGACGAGCGCCTCATGGAGGAACTGAGTCATTCGCCCAAGGACCGGGCAGAGAACATCATGATCGTCGACCTGCTTCGCAACGACTTGGGCCGTGTGTGCCAGTTCGGCAGTGTCAGCGTGCCGGCTGTTTGCCGGCTCGAAACGTTCCGCGACGTGCACCATCTGGTTTCTGAAGTGCGCGGCACCCTGCGAGCGGACCGCGACGGCATCGACTTATTGCAAGCCGCTTTTCCAGGAGGATCGATCACCGGTGCCCCAAAAATCCGGGCCATGCAAATCATTGCAGAGCTTGAACCGCACGCCCGTGGCGCTTACTGCGGCAGCCTCGGGTTTCTCGGCTTCAACGGCACGCTCGACACCAACATCCTTATCCGCACGATGACGATTGGCGGGGGCTGGATTCAATTCCATGTCGGCGGTGGCATCGTTGCCGATTCGATCCCGGAAAACGAGTATGAAGAGACCTGGCATAAGGCGCGCGGCCTGATTCGTGCGATCCGTTAGAAGCGATCGGCGTGTCGCTCGGGAAGGTCGCAGTTGCCCCCTATGTTGCCAGTTTCTCTAGAAGCGGCGCGGGGCGCCTGTTTTCCGCTACTTTTGTATCTTCTTTGGTAACGACTCACTGCTCGTATTGACAAGAGTAAAGACAGGCGACTCTGGAAAGGAATTGCTGTGTCTCAGCCTCTCGTGCGTCATCTTGTTCAGACGCGTACTTCTCACTTGACAATTTGTTTTCGTTTGGTTATTGCCCCCCTTCCTTTGCGCCAAAAGATCGTCTGACGTTCGGGAAGGACCCATGAAAGAACTGGTCCGCACACAGATTCGTTCGGCCTTGGCAGCATCGTTTGCCGCGGCAAATCTGCTGTTGATTGGGGCGGCTGCCGCGCCAGCACAGAACCCCAACGACCCGGAAGGAAAACCCATCGCCGACGTCATCCCGTTGGCATCCGGTCGGCTGCCAGTCCCCAAAGAACAGATTCGCGCCGCCATCCAGACTCAGCCAGGTCGCCCTTATTCGCGAGCCACCCTGGCCGAAGACGTCCGCGCCTTGTCCAAAACTTATTCCTTTGCCGACATCAAAGCCTGGCCAAGAATGACCACCGATGGACGAGTTATCGTCTATTTCCAGTTCGAAACTCGGCAAAGCAAAATCAAAGAAATCATCTACAACGGTGCCAAACACGTCAAACGCGACGATCTCGACTCGGTCACTGGCTTGAAAATCGGTATGCCCATGAACCCCGCCGCCAATCGTCGGGCGGCACACGCTTTGACCCGCTATTACCACGAAAAAGGCAGGCTTCTCGCCAACGTCGTTCTCGTCGAAGGCGACAAACCTACCGACCAGCGCGTCGTCTTCAACATCACCGAAGGTCCGGTGGCCAAAGTCAGCAAAATCATCTTCGAGGGAAACACCTTCGTCAGCGATGCCAGGTTGCAGACGCAGATTTATTCCGCCAAACAATGGCTGCGCCTTATTGGAGGTACTTTCGATCCTCGCAAAGCCGACGAAGACGTTCTCAAATTAGCCGAATATTACCGCCGCTTCGGTTTCCACGACGTCAAAGTCTCACGTGAACTGAAGTGGGAAGACGACATGCGCCATGTGCAACTGATTTTCCACATTGACGAAGGACCGCGCTACAAGGTCTCGACGGTCTCCATCCACGGCAATTCGGTCTTTTCGGAAGACGAACTCTTGCGACTCGTGTCTTTGCAGCCAGGAGAAAACTTCAACCAAAACACGGTCGAAAAAGACGTCCGCAATCTGACCGATTACTATGGCTATCGGGGCTACAATGCCCCCGTGCGTGCGGAACCCTACTTCCCGCAAGATCGTCCCGGCGAAGTAGACGTCCATTACAATGTCGTCGAGCAACCGCCCGACATCGTCGGCCAGATTTTCATTGTTGGCAACCGCGTTACGCGCCAAAACGTCATTCTGCGGCAATTGCAGGTCTATCCCGGACAGGTGCTGAGCTATCCCGATTTGCGTTTGAGCGAGCAGAATCTGGCCCGACTCAACATCTTCGAAACGAACCCGCAAAAAGGAATCCGCCCTACTGTCACGGTTCTCGACAGTGACAGCCACGTCAAGGATATCCTGGTTCAGGTGCAAGAAACGCAGACCGGCAGCCTTCTGTTCGGCCTCGGCGTCAACTCCGACGCGGGGTTAACGGGCAGTATCGTTTTGAACGAACGAAACTTCGACATCTTCAACCCGCCGACCAGCATCGAAGATATTCTCGAAGGGCGTGCCTTCCGTGGCGGCGGCCAGGAATTTCGCCTCGAAGCTGTCCCAGGCACGCGCTTGCAACGCTACACGATCAGTTTCCGCGAACCGTTCCTCTTCGACAGCCAGTTCAGCCTGGGTTTGAGCGGCTACTATTACACCCGTATCTTCACCGAATACGACGAAACCCGTCGCGGCGGCCGAATCAATATTGGCAGACGTCTCAACGACGTCTGGACGGCAAGCTTCGGGCTTCGACTCGAGAGCGTACGCGTCGCCGGCGTTCCCTTCTTTGCTCCAACCGACTTCACCTCGGTCATCGGCGACAATCTCCTCATCGGTCTCAGCGGTGGCTTGACACGCGATACCCGTGACTCGTATTTGCGGCCGACCGAAGGCAGCATCCTCGAATTGTCCTTCGAGCAGGTACTCGGTGACTTCGACTTTCCCACCGGTTCCATCGACGTGAACAAGTACTGGACAACCTACGAACGCCCCGATGGCAGCGGTCGCCATGTTCTGGCGGCGCGAACCCGACTCGCCGTCACGGGCAACGCCCCGGTCTTCGAAAGACTCTACGCGGGCGGTTTCCGAACCCTGCGTGGTTTCCAATTCCGCGGCGTCGGACCGGACGTTCTCGGCTTCAAGACCGGTGGCGAATTCATGTTTCTCAACAGCATCGAATATCAAGTCCCGCTTCGTGCCAACGACCAACTCTACCTCGTCGGCTTCGTCGATTCGGGTACTGTCGAAAGCGATTTCGCCATCCGCGATTACCGCGTGACCGTGGGTCTGGGCGCTCGCATCATCGTCCCCATGATGGGACCGGTGCCGATCGCCTTGGACTTTGGCATCCCGATCGTCAAAGGTCCCGGCGATCGCGAACAAATCTTCAGTTTCTGGGTGGGCTTCTTCAATTAAGCGGTTCGTCTGTCGCCCATCTTGGCAGTCGGGTGCTTTTCGACACCAACCGAATTTTGCCGCGTTATTCTTTCACAATCTTCAACACGCGGTTGTTGCTGCTATCGACGATGTAGATCGACCCATCTTTGTGCTGGAAGACGCCGTGGGGTTGGGCAAGCTGGACTTTCAGCGGCGGTCCGCCGACTCCTTCTTTTCCTCGTTTACCAGTACCGGCGATGCGAACGATCCTGCCTTCTTTCGGAAGGTATTTGCGAATGACATGATTTTCGGTATCGGCGATTAAAACATTGTCGTCCAAATCGACGCACAGGTGCTTCGGGCCGTTGAACATGGCTTTAAGCGCAGGCCCGCCGTCGCCGGAAAATCCCTTCTTGCCCGTGCCAGCCACCGTGCGGATTTTCCCTTCCTTGCCGACCACGCGCAAGGCATGACCGCCGCGCTCAAGGATGTAGACGTTTCCTTTGCTGTCGACCGCCACAGCTCGCGGATCGACGAGAGGTGCATTCTTGGCGATCGCGCCATCGGGAGGAACGCCCCGTTTGCCGTTGCCCGCGACGGTTGTCACAATGCCTGTGGCCATGTTGATGACGCGAATGCGGCGATTATCCAAATCGGCGACATAAAGATTTTTTTTCGGTGGATCAAAGGCCAGGCAATAAATGCCGCCGAAGTCAGCATTCCGCGCTGGACCGCCGTCGCCGCTGAATCCTTTCTTGCCCGTTCCGGCAAATGGCGTGACGACTCCGGTCTTCGGATCCAACCTGCGAATACGGTGGTTCCAGGTGTCGGCCAGCAGCAAATGACCATCAGCATCGACGACCAGATGATGCATTCCGTTGAAGCGGGCCTTGCGCGCCGGACCATTGTCACCGTCGTTTCCCTTTTCGCCCGTGCCTCCGATAATTGTCAATTTGCCGGTCTGATCAACTCGATGAACCCGATTTCCCGTCATTTCGGCGATGTAGTAGTTGCCGGCTTGATCGAAGCCGATGGCAAACGGCGCGATCAGTTTAAACTGTGTTGCCGGCACGCCGTCCGTTTTCGATTCACCGCCGGCTACCAGCAACACTTTATCAGCACGAACAGAAAGCGAGACCGTCAAAAGGAAAACAACCGTCAAGATTCGCGCTAGCATGTGCCACACCTTTAGTTGTTCTGTTTTGTGGTAATCGACCGTTCTGCCGCTCGCCAGCCAGCCAGCATGGAAGACGATTCCATGTTTTCGGCAACCCACGCAGACAACGGCCATTTTATTGCTTTTCACAAGCAACGATTAGGTCTGCCGCGTTTGCCATCCGACTTGATTTTCGCCAGGGAAATCTTTATGCCGCTGCCTTTCCATTAACTCAGCATGGTGCGTAATTGGGTCGCCGGGAGACTACTATGCGCGGAACGGTTCGGTTTTTTTTGTGCTCATTGGTTGGTTTGCTAGGCGCGGAAGTTTCGCCCAAGGCAGGAGCACAGGAGGATCAAAACTCAGGCACGATGCCGCACGTGACAACCGCGACGGTCACGATTCCTGAACGAGGGCTGGAACAAGAAATGGAGGCGCCGGCCAAATCTGCCGCGCTCGCCGATTCGGTCGACGCGAAATTCGATGCACTTCGAAAGGAATGGGAGCAATTCAAAAAAGACAGTACAAAGAAGCCGCCTGTGACCATTAACATCTATCAGCCCGTTGAAAAAGTCGGTTCGGGGGCTTGACAGGCGTGGTATATTGGCGGGTGTTATTCACTGATTTCAGGGACGAACGACAGGAGTCGCAATGGCGCTGGGTAAACGCAAGCGCGAACAACAAGAGATGTGGGTGGCGACCACGGACTTGCCGAAATCGCCGGGTCACCCCTTTTACAGAAAACTGAACCAGTTGCTGGCGGAAGCCGGTTTCGATGACTGGGTCGAACGGCTGTGTGCTCCGTTCTATCATGCGGTGATGGGTCGGCCGTCGATTCCGCCGGGCGTCTACTTTCGCATGATCCTGGTGGGCTATTTCGAGGGGGTGTCGTCGCAGCGTGGCATTGCCTGGCGGTGCAGCGATAGCCGATCGCTGGCGGAATTTCTGGGCTACGGTCCGCAAGAGAGGACGCCGGATCATTCTTCGATGAGTCGGACGCAGCAACGGTTGCCGCTGGAGGTGCACGAGCAAGTCTTCGCGTTTGTGTTGCGTCTGGCCGCCGACAAGAAGCTTCTCCACGGCAAGACGGTGGCTGTGGACTCGACCATGCTGGAGGCGAACGCGGCAATGAAGTCGATCGTCCGCAAGGAGACGGGGGAAGACTATAAGGAGTACTTGCGTCGTTTGGCGGAAGCGGAAGGGATCAAAGAAGCCAATGATGAGGACCTGCGTCGCTTCGACCAAAGCCGCAAGGACAAGAAGGTGAGCAACGAGGAATGGGAGTCGAAAACCGACGCCGATAGCCGGATTGCGCGGATGAAGGACGGCACGACGCGCTTGGCGTACAAGGCCGAGCATGTGGTCGATATGCAGAGCGATCTGGTGCTGGCGGCGACGATCTCGCCGGCCGATCATAGTGACGCGCAGACGCTGTGCGACAGTGTGATGCAGGCGCAAATCAACGTTGGCGAGAAGGTGGAGATCGAGGAGGCGGTGGCCGACAAGGGGTATCACAAGGCGAGCACGCTGGAGATGTGCGCGTTCATGAAGTGGCGGACGTACATTCCGGAGCCGAAAAGGAGACATCGTCATCGCTGGACCGACAAGCCGCCGGAGTATCGGGCGGCGGTGTACGGGAACCGTCGTCGCGTGCGTGGCGCGCGGGGCAAACGGCTGCAACGACTGCGGAGCGAGTTGACGGAACGAAGTTTTGCCCATGTGTGTGAGACCGGCGGGGCGCGTAGATGTTGGTTACGCGGACTGGAGAAGGTGACCAAGCGATATTTGATCCAGGTGGCGGCGCGGAACCTGAGTCTGATCCTGCGGAAGTTGTTCGGAGTGGGCACGCCGCGGAGCCTACAGGGCCTTATGTATGCTTTTAGGCTTCTCTATTTTTACATTATGATGTTCTATTTTTCCATAGTGATGTATTGGAGACGTCCGCGACCTTGCTGGGTCGATGTTCATTGAGGAAGGATATTCCCGCCGCCTCGCCGCCGTTTCACCACAAAACCGACTAAAACAACGGGCTGCTATGGGCGCATCCATTTTGATACGCTTTTCTTTCCGACGACGAGTGCTGGCATCGACAATTTCGAGAACCCCGCAACGGGTGTCGATCCCGAGGCGCGCTATTTTTTCCGCCGGCTGCGAATCTCCGTGCGCGGAGACGTTTTTGATACCATGTTCTACCAACTTCAGACGGAATTCGCGAATCCGAATCTTTTTGGCTTTCGCGATGCGTTTATCGGTTTTCGCGATGTACCCATTCTGCAAACCGTCATCATCGGCAATCAAAAAAGGCCGTTGTCGCTCGACCAGCTCAACAGCAGCAACCACAATGTGTTCATAGAACGGCCTCTGCCTGCAGAAGCATTCAACGAAAACAACCGCCGAATCGGTATTGCCGCCTATGGTTATGCTGAGAACGGACGGGCTACATGGACCCATGGCATTTACAACTTGGAAAACATCCAAAACGACGGCAGCTATCGAGGCGACGCCCGGCAACTCAGCTTCAACAACCGGCTGTCGATCCTTCCCTGGTACGACGAAACTTCCGATGGACGAGGTTATTTGCACCTGGCCATTGCCAACATGATTGCTCGGCCAGACGGACAGCCTAACGTCGGCGATACGAATGTGAACGAAGCCCGCTGGCGCAGCATTCCCGAACTGGCTTCTCGTAGTCGGTGGATCGACACAGGCCGCATCGCTGGCGCGGACCTTTTCGACACGCTTGGACTGGAAGCCATGCTGAACATCGGCCCCTTTTCCATTGTCAGCGAATACATCAACAATTGGGTTTCGCGTGACAGCGGTTCCTCTTTGTACTTCCACGGCGCGTATGTTTATGTTGCGTATTGGCTCACCGGCGAACATCAACCTTACAACAAGCGACGAGGCGTCATTGGTCAGGTGAAGCCATTTGAGAATTTTTTCCTCGTGGAACGATGTCGAGGCGGGTGGGGAGGAGGCTGGGGAGCCTGGCAAATCGCCGCCCGCTATTCCTATCTCGATCTTACGGACAATGACATCCGTGGCGGCGTGGAAGACAATGTCACCTTCGGCCTCAACTGGATTTGGAACACCAATGCCAGGATGCAGTTCAATTATGTGATCGGCAAGATCCGCGATCGGCAGCCGGTCAATGGCTTCACGGGAGGTAGCTTTACCGGCATCTCCACCCGGTTGATGGTGTATTGGTAACGGCCAGGCGGAGCCGACGGCTACACCCATCCTTCTTTGGGAGCCTCGGCTCCGAACCAGCGTTCGGTGACGACCTTCTTGCGAGTGTAAAACGTGACGGCGTCCGGACCGTGAGCGTGCAAGTCGCCGAAGAGAGATTGTTTCCAGCCGCCGAACGAGAAAAACGCCATCGGCGCCGGGACACCGAGATTGATACCGAGCATCCCCGCTTGGATCAGCATCCTGAAAGCACGCGCTGCCGACCCCGACTGCGTGAAGAGTGAGACGGAATTTCCATAGCGTGTACGGTTGGCAAGCGTGACGGCCTCGTCCAAATCGGCTGCCCGAAAGACGCAGACGACAGGCCCAAAGATTTCCTCCCGGCCGATAAACATTTCGGGGCTGGCATTGTCGAAGACGGTCGGTCCGACGAAACAGCCGTTGGGACGATCGGCAACCTGGACATGTCGTCCATCCAAAAGAAGTTTCGCTCCGTCGGCAACGCCACGATCGATGGCGGCGACGATACGCTCGCGTTGCTGCTTGTTGATAACAGGTCCCATGCCGCTCGAGTCGCTGAAGCCGTCACCGACTTTCAGGGCCTTGGCGGCGGCGACGAATTGTTGCACAACTTCGTCCTGTCTTGCCCGGTCCCCGACGGCAACGAGGACGCTGCCTGCTAAACAACGCTGCCCGGCACAACCAAAGCACGAACCGATCAGGGCGGGAATACTGCGTTCGAGGTCGGCGTCCGGCATCACGATTAAATGGTTTTTCGCACCGCCAAGAGCTTGTACCCGTTTGCCAAATTCAGCCGCTTTTTGATAAACGGCCCGAGCGACGGAGGACGATCCCACAAAACTGATGGCTTGAACATGCTCATTGGCGATCAATTGTTCGCTGACGTCTTTTCCTCCTTGTACGACATTGACGACACCATCCGGGAAACCAGCCTCGCGAGCCAGGTCCATCAACAAAGTGGCGGTCAGCGGTGCTTTTTCCGCCGGTTTCAGCACGAAAGTGTTACCACAAGCCAAAGCGATCGGCATCATCCACAAGGGAATCATTGCGGGAAAATTGAATGGCGGAATCCCCGCCACGACGCCCAGCGGCTCCTGAATCACGTAACTGTCAACATTGCGGGAAATGTCCGGCAAGGTCTTTCCCATCAGCAGGGTCGGAATGCCACAGGCAAATTCCACCACGTCGATGCCGCGACGAAGCGACCCCCTCGCCTCGCTTAATAATTTGCCGTTCTCTCGAACGATCAAAGACGCGATTTCGTCGAAACGTTCTTCCAGCACCTGGCGATAGCGAAAAAGAAAGCGGGCCCGTTCGGGTGCCGGAACCGCACGCCACGACATGAACGCCCTCGCGGCATGGCGACAAGCCTCGTCAACCTGGTCGGCCGATGCATCTTCGACTTCGGCCAGCACTTCTTCGCAATCGGCTGGATTGCAGATCGTTCGAACTGTGCCTCCATTGCCTCGCTGCCATTTACCTCCAATCAAGTTCGCGCCAACCCAATCTCCCGTCATGAGGCTTTTCGCTGGTCGAAGTTCGATCGGCATGGCGGCTCTCCGGTGTGCTTTTCATGAAGTGGCGAACACTTGGAGTTGAGCACGCTTGCACGCCAAAGTCAAGGAAAGACCCGCAAAACTCAACAGCGTCGACGCGGCAATCAGCTTCGCCGCAAAGTCTCGGCTGCGGCTTCGATAAGAGTTCTGATAGCGCTGGCCGAACCAAGAGGAGACCGAACAATGACCATCTCATGGACTCTGCTGATCGCCGGATTCGCCCTCGCCGGCGAGGCCGGAAAAGAGAACGAGGCCCAAACCCGGCAACTCGTCGCCACCATTCAAAAACTCGGCGGAAGCGTCCGACGTGACGCTATCGATCCCGAGCATCCTCCCATTTCCGTCAACCTCAACCACACAAGAATCGGCGACGATTTCCTCGGTCGATTGCGGCAACTCCGTCACTTGCAGACATTGAAGCTTGATTTCAATCGCGTTAGCGATTCGGGATTGGCTTATCTCAAAGACCTTCCCGACCTGCGGCGCCTCGACCTGGCTTGCACACGGATCACCGACGCGGGCCTGGTCCATTTGACGCAACTGCCGAATCTCGAACGTCTGGATTTATCCGGCACCAAAGTAAGCGATGCTGGACTGGTAACCTTGAGCAAGATCAAATCGCTCCGTTATCTCTATCTGGTTGGAACGCCTACGAGCACCATCGGCCTCAGAACTCTCCAGCAGTACCTGCCTGCCGTGACCATTGTGCGTTGAATGCTGCCGGGTCCATTCACGACATGTTCCGGCTCCCTTCAGATTCCGCGTCGCCGCGGACACCCTGTCCTTCACCGTGAGGTTCCGCTCATCACGGCCCCCAGAGGACTTGCACCTCCTACAAACAAAACATGCCTGGCAAACAACAAAGACATGACGGCAGCAGCCGTCATGTCATCTGAATCGAGTGTCGAAAGCTGGCAGGTGTCGCCCAGGCTACTCATTCCTTCGCGCTTGGTGCGGCGTCGGCCTCGAGATCACCCAGAACAAATTGGAAACCAGCCAGGTAATGTTTCAGGATCATTGGGTTATAATAGATTTCCGCGCGGTGGCCCAGGGAGCAGTAAAAGGTTCGACCTTTGCCGTAGGTGGCGACCCAACTGACAGGGTAGAACTTGTCCTTGCGTCGTCCCTTGCTGACATCCATTTTTTCCGTGTCTAGACAAAGCAGCATTTTCCGGTCGCTCGGCTGGGCAGTGTCGTCGCGAAACTGATAGATTTCGTCGGTGATTTCAAAACCTTTGCCGCCAAAGGCCGCATTCACCGGATGATCCGGAGCCAGGTTCTTGATGGGAACCTTGGTGTGCCATGGATGGCCGGCGAACGAGCCACCCATCATCAGGTTGTAGTCTTTCCAGTTCTTGTAGGTGTCGGTAGCAGAATGGGTTCCGGCCAGTCCTTTGCCGTTTTTTACGAAATCGACAAGGCTTTTCTTGAGGCGTTCTTCCCGTTCCAGAGTGGCTTTTCGCGCGGTGGGGTCGGCGGGAAGCTTCCTTGGACGAAAGATTTCCCCGGTGGTGTTCAGCATGATGACGGCGTCAAACGCTTTGAGTTTCTCCGGTTCGAAGATCGATTCGTCTTCGGTATGGAAAGCCGTGTAGGCGCCCGTTTTGTCGCCCATCATGGTGACAGCTTTTACGCCGACGGGGATCGAACCATGACGAAAGCCATTGGTTTTGGAAAAGATCAAGACACGGTGCTTTTTCTTGGGTTTTGCTGGTGCCAACTCGGGGAGGGCTTTTTCGATTTTGGCCAGGATGTCCGGCTTGACCTGTGCTGACGCCGGTACCGCCAAGGCCAGTATGAGAATCGAAGGCAGGAAAACAACGTAACGTTTCATTGAGACGTCTCCTTCAGGAAGGCAAATGGCAAACAGGCAGGATGTTGTGATTCTCTCAGATTGGTCGCCGGATGCAAGGGTTTGGTTCCGGCAAATTCGCGTTGCCTTGAGAAGCCATCATATCATTGCTTGTTTTTGGTCGAGTCGCTGTCGGTTTTAGGCGGAATGATCCAACGAAACGTCTGCAACAGCAAAAAGAGGACGAGGACCGGAGCGATAAGATACAGCAGCCAGGGAAACCAGGCAGCGCCGATGAGAAGCAGAAGGATAAGCCAAAGCATGCCACAGCCGACCAGGGTCATCGTTCCCTTAAAGCCGACTTCTTCGTTGGCCTCCTGGTAGTCGAGCAAGCTGGTTCGCCTGCGTTTGACGCTGCGTTTCGCGGCGTCTGCCAATTCGAGGGACCGAACGGCATCTTGCCAGCAGAGAGGCAGCTTGTTTTTGGATTGACGCTGTTCCCACGACGACTCGATGATCGCTACCAATCTCGCCCACGGGTCTCCTTGTTCGAAAGGGACAGCCGAGCGATGGCCGTTTTCATCGGTGGCGGTGAGCATGGCCTGGCCGTCGGCGGAGGCAAAAACCAGCTCATAACATTGCTTGCCGTGCCAGACGCGCAGGCGATCCGGCCATAAGCGAGGGCCGGGCGCTTGAGTTGTCCTTGACGGCAGGTGAGTCGAGTGAAAGATGCCGCCGTTTTCGAACTGGCCTGCAAGCAGGAGCGGTTGGTCAGCGCGAACTTCGTCCGCTGCGGCGAATGCGGACACTTCGACTATCTCGCCTCCCAAATGACGCAAGAGTTGCCAGTCGCGAAAGATCGCCAGGGCATCGTCGTTTTCCTGCCGTTCGATTTCGATCAGTTCGAAGCGTTCGCCAGTCGATCCCAAGAGGTCGCTCAGGCGTTGGCAGGCTGGATGCAACGATTCCAAGAGAATTGGGAACAACGGTTGCCGAGTATCCTGCTGGATCAAGCTGGCTTCATAAGCGATGTCCGGCGAAAGATCGGGCGGGAAGACGCAAAGGACAGGCCGCTCCGATCGCAAAGCGCGGCGCAATTGCTGGGCGCGGGCATCGAGGGAACCAGCCACGATGACCCATTCGATGAGGGGATCGGCAAGAATCTCCTCGACATCCGGGACGAAGGGACAACGAAGAGAATGATTTTCCAGAACGGCGCGAGCGGCATGGGGTTTGGACGCGCCGCCAAAGCAAGCAAGCTGGTGCCGACCGGTACGCGCCAAAGCCAGAGCTGCGCTGATACCATCAGGATGATCGCCCAGGAGAGCGAAACGCATGGGTCAAAAAAGTTAGAACTCGAGTGGCATATTGAAAAAAGTCTCGGCCCGGACCGGACATGCCGGGAATGAGAAACAACTCTCGGACATTGTATGGAACCGGTCGCGCTAGAGAAAAACAGCGACCGGGAATCTGTGTCGCTTACAGTAGTTCGCGGACTTCCGAATCGGTGAGGGTTCTGGCAAACACGCAGCCAATGGTCCAGAGGCCGTCGCTGAAGGGCTGCGTCCGCACAACCCGAGCGAGGAGGGTCTTGTAGTCGCGTCCATTGCGAACTTGAACATCGAGAAGGAGAACCGTACCGGGTTCGAACCGTCGATTGAGAACGACACCCAGCCCGCCGGCGGAGATGTCCGACAATTTGCCGATCCAGCTGCAGGTTTCATCGCCGATGGTTTGGCAAAAGCTGTCGCGTTCGGTGGGGAAGCGCACGGTGACCCGGCGCTCGACGGCGGGAGGCATCTCGGAAGGAATGGGTTTGGACGCCGACGCATGGCCGGTCAGCACGTTGATAAAATCGAGGCAAGTGGCGGGCCGTTTTTCCGGTTCGACGCTGAGAGATTGCAGGATAAGGTCATTCACTCGGGGGCTGATGAGCGGATTGAGAGAACGAGGCGCCGGCAGATCGCGGTTGATTTTCATTTGCCAAACTTCGCGGGTAGTATTTCCGTCGAAAGGCAACTCGCCGGTCAAGGCCATATAGAATGTGGCGCCAAGCCCGTAGACGTCGCAGCGAACGTCGGCGTTTTTGGCATTGTCGAATTGTTCCGGGGCCATGAAATTGGGAGTACCCAGCCCTTTCATCGGACGGGTGAGTCCCAGATCTTGTTCGAGGTCTTTCATCAAGCCGAGGTCGGTTAATTTGGCCTGGGAATTGGGTCCGAGGAGGATATTGTCGGGCTTGACGTCGCGGTGGATGATGCCTCGTTGGTGGGCGGCATGCAAGGCTTGGCCGATCTGCGTGATGATAAGAGCCGCCTCGCGTTCGTCGAGGGGTCCCTCAAGTTCGACGCGGTCCCCCAAGGTTGGTCCATCGACGAATTCCATGACCAGGTACGGGATGCCGTTATAGTGGCCGTACGACAGGCCACGCACAAGATGCGGATGATTGAGCTGGCGGGTAACACGGATTTCCTGTCGGAACCGTTCAACGAGATCGGGCTGGTCGGCAAACTCGGGAGAAAAAAGTTTGACAGCAACGATCTCACCGGTTTCGCGCTGACGACCTTTATAGACCGTGCTCATCCCGCCTTCGGCGATCTGTTCGAGCACGTCAATGTCGTCGAATGCTTTGATGACTTCCTGCGACATTATCAAATCCGCGTGTGGAAGGTGCGACTGGGCAACATTCTGGCGAGTCTACTTCCTTAGATAAGTATGGGACACGAATTGCCGATTTGCCAATCGCGGGTGGAAAATGTTTTCGAGCCAAAGAAGAGCCAGCGGAACGTGCGGAACGAAAAACGAGCATCCGGCGTTGTTCCTCTGAACGCTATCCTTTATACTCAGGCGGATGTTTCCTGAAGTCAGGAGGTGTTTTATGCGCGTCTGTCTGTTGATTGTTTTTCTCGCTGGCCTGGCGGCAGTCCCTGCCCTCGGACAAGAAAAAAAGGAAGTGGTCTTGAAAGGAAAGATCACCTGCGCCAAATGCGAACTCAAGCTCGCCAATCGGTGCAGCACGGTGGTTGTCGTCAAGAAAGGGGACAAAGATGTAGTCTACTATTTCGATGAGAAATCGCATCGAGCCCACCACCGTGCCGTTTGCCAGGGAGCCAAAAAAGGTTCGGTCACGGGAACAGTGACTAAAAAGGGGGATAAATACTATATTTCGGTGCGAAAAATTTCCTTCGATTGATCGGCCGATTTCAGGTAAAACAGAAAACGTCGCCGTGGCATTGTCGGCGGCGTTTTTTGTTTGTCATAGGAATCGGACCGCTACGATGAACATGATTGATCGCCGGTCTTTTTTGGCAGGAGCGGCTGCGGGCACATTAGGACTGAGCCGGATCGATGCTCGCGCGGGGGATCTGAAACTGACGCTGGCGCCTTTTCGGTTCGACGTGACACCGCCGAAAGGACATTCCCTTTGCGGTGGCTGGATCAAGCCGGTGGTCGCAGTCGATGATCCGCTCGAAGCTATCGGGTTCGTGCTGCTTGGAGGCGGCAAGCCGATTGTCTTGTGCGCCGTCGATTGGACAGGCATTTGCAACGATGCTCATGTGCAGTGGCGACAGGTTTTGGCGGAAGCAGCGGGCACGACTCCGGACCGCGTCGCTTTGCATTGCGTGCACCAGCACAACGCTCCCTTTGCCTGCATCAATGCCGAAAAGATCGTCCAGGCACAGGGGGATCTGCCATCGATCGTGGACCTTGAGTTTTTTGAAATGTGCCTGAAGCGCGCTCGGGAGGCTGTTTCCGCTGGATTGAAAAAACCGCGAAGCATAACGCACATTGCCAGCGGGCAGGCCAAGGTGGAAAAAGTGGCATCCAATCGCCGCATCTATCGAGGGAAAGACGGCAAGATTCTCGCCATGCGGGGCAGCAGTTGCCGGGACGAAAAACTACGAGCGCTACCCGAAGGTCTAATCGATCCTTGGCTGAAGACAGTGGCCTTTTACGACGGCAAGACGAAGGTGGCGGCATGCCACTATTATGCCACGCACCCGATGAGTTACTACGGAGACGGCCGGGTCAGCAGCGACTTTGCTGGTTTGGCACGAAAACGACGCCAGCAAGACGAACCCGATTGCCTGCACGTGTATTTCACTGGCTGCGCCGGCAATATCGCTGCCGGCAAATACAACGACGGCTCCAAGGAAATGCGGCCTGTCCTGACGCAGAGAGTGTACGATGGCATCAAAGCTTCGGAGCAATCGCTCCAACCCCAAGCCATCAAGCGTCTCGA
Source organism: Gemmatales bacterium (assembly GCA_026004675.1). GTDB lineage: Bacteria > Planctomycetota > Planctomycetia > Gemmatales > Gemmataceae > BPJP01. The sequence continues at coordinate 231,745 of BPJP01000004.1, read as the reverse complement.
GTGGCGCACCTGCTCGATCTTGCCGCCGCCTCGCGCCGGCTATACCGCGGAACAACTTCTCAAACAAATTTCCAACAAGAAGAACCGGATCGTCCAGCGAAACCGGCCCTCGTATCGTCTGGCCTGGTTGCAAAGGCTGGCTCGAAAAACGCCGATCCTTCTTAGTGCCTTGCATGTCGATCACGTTATCCTTCTGCATTTACCCGCAGAATGCTTTGTCGAGTACCAGCTGCGCGCCCAACAATATCAGCCGGACCGTTTCGTAGCCACGGCTGCATACGGCGACGGCGGACCGTGGTATATTCCGACTCGTGACGCCTATCCGCAGGGAGGCTATGAAGTCAGCGTCGCCTTTTGCGACCCGGAAGTCGATCCCATTTTAACCAAGGGATTCCAGAGCTTGTTGCGCTAGGTGAACCGCGATGGAGAAGTCGATGTTGTACCGGTTGTTTTCCGTATGGTGTCTCGTCGTGCCGGCGGTCCCGGCAACCTCTGCCGAACTGACGCCAGACACCCCTTGCCAGGCACAGCGTAGCGAGCCGATCACGCACACCGTCGATTTTTCCGTCGTTGTTACACCACCTGCGGGGTGCAAAGTGCTCAAGGTTTGGCTGCCGATCCCTCCATCGGATCGCACCCAACAGATCGTCGAAAAAAGCCGGTTTAGCACGTTTCCCATGCGCGTTCGCGAAATCATCGCCGTCGAACCAGTGTTCGGCAATCGTTTCGCCTATTTCGAATTCCATCATCCAAAAGGCGGGCAAATCATTCGTCATCGATTCAAGATCAAGGTGTGGAACTTGAATTGGAACCTCGATCCGAGCAAGGTTCTGAATGTCGTGAAATGGCCGCCCTCCTTCGACGTTTATCGCACTCCGGAGCGCATACGGAATCAGGAGGAATTCGATAAAGTCATCCAGTCGATCGTGCCCAGGCGTTCCCATCCCACCAAGGACTTGTTTCGAGTCATGGATTGGATCGACCAAAATCTGGTCTATGACCATCGCCAGGCCTCGTTGCGGGCCGATGCCGGTCATGCCTTCATCGAACGCCGCGGACATTGCAGCGACTATCATGGACTCTGCACGGCCATGGCCAGAGCGCTCGGCTATCCGACCCGTGTCACTTACGGGTTGTCGCTATACCCAAAGAATTCGCCTTCGCATTGCAAGATGGAAGCCTATTTGCCTCCTTACGGATGGATCAGCTTCGATTTGTCGGAAACGCAAAAGCTGGTTGCCTCGATACGAACGAACGACAAGCTGGACGAAGCCACCAAGGTGCGTTTGATCGAGGCTGCTCGCGACCGCCTGAAGAAAGGGTTTCGCGAGAACTCGTGGCTGCTGATGACCCGCGGGACGAATTATCAACTGGCCCCCAAAGCCGTCGCACCGGTGTCGGTAGTTCGCACCGCCTACATCGAAGCCGATGGTGTTCCCCTGCCGGACCCCCGACCCAGCCAATCCCAACAACCGCCGGTTTTCCTGGATGACGGTGGTTGATTTCAAGGCGGACCGACCGTTCCGCTTGCCTTTTCAGGACCATCGCACTTTGCAAACGGATTGAATTGCGATGAAAAAACAGGAGCAACGCCGCCATTGGGGTCGCTCCTGTTTGCTGCTGGAAGAGGAAAACCGGGAATCAGCCGACCAATTGGCGAACCGGTTTGCCGGTTGGGAGCATTTCAATCGGTCGACCATCTTGGGCTCGATACCAGAGATCCATCGGAATGCCGAGACAATAATAAATCGTGGCGGCAAGATCCTGCGGGGTCACCGGATTGTCGATGACGAATTCCCCCAAAGCGTTGGTGGCACCGATAACTTGACCGGCTTTCGTCCCACCACCGGCAAAGGTGGCGACCCCTGCGCTGGCCCAATGGTCTCGTCCGGCAGAGGGATTGACTTTCGGGGTTCGACCGAAATCACCAAACCAGACGACGAGGGTATCTTCGAGCAAACCGCGATCCGACAAGTCTTGCAACAGCGTGGCATAAGCCTGATCCAGCGGCGGCAATTTGCGCTCTTTCAAGCTGCGGAAATTGTTTTGGTGTGTGTCCCATCCGCCATCGGTCACCGTGACGAAGTGAACGCCGGCCTCGATTAAGCGGCGGGCCAAAAGACAGGACTGACCGAAGCGGTTTCGTCCGTAAGCATCACGCAGTTTGGTGCACTCGGCATTCAGGTCGAAAGCCCGTTTGGCCAGAGGCGAAGTAATCAAACCATGGGCCTTCTGGTAAAAGACATCGCGGGCGTGAACCGCGTCGGCGTTTTCTTCAATCGTCTTTTGATATTCGTCCAATGCGGTAAGCATGTTGTAGCGCCGGCTCAGACGTGCTCGGGCGGCTTCATCTGGCAGGCTCAGATCGCGCACTTTGAAGTTCGGCGAATTCGGATCGTCAGGAACTTCGAACGGATTGTAAGCATCGCCCAAGAACCCGGCCACGCCGCCGTTGAATCGGCGATCGATGTTCCGTCCCAATTGGACGAAGGGAAACATGCCATTATGGTAGCCTCGCTGGCGAGATACCACCGAACCGTAGCACGGATAGGCCAAAGACGGATTGAAGCGATGGCCCGACATCATCAAGTGGTCGGCAACGCCATGACTGCCGTTTTGCGGATTATGACCACGAATGATGCTCAACTTATCCGTCAGGCGGGCAATTCTGGGCAAATGTTCGCTAAGTCGAACCCCAGGCAAAGTCGTCGGAATCGTGCCGAATTCCCCGCGTATTTCAGCGGGAGCATCCGGCTTCGGATCGAAGGTGTCGATATGACTTGGCCCCACCCTGCATCCAAAGCAGGATACAACGAACCATCTTGCGGTTCGGTTCGACTGATAAGGCCCGCAAACGAAATGCGTCGGCCATAGTCAGCCCGAGAGCGGATAATCCGCCAACTTGCAGAAATTGACGCCGGGAAATGCCCCGAACAATCTTTCGTTGACCCGAAAAAACAGTTTCAACATGGTGTGGCTCCCTCGGGGAGGATGGAGGTAGGACCGAATTCGCAGGGCAGGAAAAAACCTGCCAGTTTTGTGGTGAGCAAAAGACGCCCCGCCGCCGGGACGCCTTCTATAGTCCTGATTTTAGTCCTGTTTCAGCCAAGAGGGAATCAAATTTTCGAAAAAAAACAGGCAGCCTCGACTTTCCATTCGAGGGTGTCTCATGCCCCGTGGTAGTCGATGTCCTTGACTTCCAGCGCGTGTTTCTGGATAAAATCCCGACGCGGTTCGACTTTGTCGCCCATGAGGGTACGAAACATTTCGTCTGCCTTCAGGGCATCGTCCAGATTGACTTTCAGCAAGGTTCGCCGCGACGGATCGAGGGTCGTTTCCCAAAGTTCTTCGGGGTCCATCTCGCCCAGTCCTTTGAATCGCGTTACAGTGAGGCCGCGTTCGCCAAGTTTGCGTACTTCGGGATTCAGCAGCCGCAAGTCGGCAAGAGGGCGACGAACGTCGCCGTTTTGCAGGATGAATCGGTCGGGCGGTTCACGACCGGCGACACGTGGCAAGGGGATCAAATCGTTCAATCCGAGGTTGAATTCGCGGAGTTTCTCCAAGCCGCTATGGATTTCCCTTACCTCGTGCAATTCCTGAATAGTGAACTCGGTTTCGTCTTTGCTATTGTTGCTGTCGGACGACGTCTCGTCTTCATCAGCGACGACCAGGTCTTTGCCGAGACGTTCAAGCTCCTTGCGGCGAAATTCATCGACCTGCTCTTCGGTATGGAACCAAAACTCTTTGCCGGTGAACAGAACACGGTAGGCCGGCAACTTGCCCTCATCGTTGACCTGGCCGAAGAGAAGAGGAAGGTTGAGGCCGCGACGTTCCGTAGTCTGTAGCGCTTCTTCGATGCGATCCAGGATTTTCATCAGATGGGCGAGTCGATCACCGGAGATGGTTTCCTCGCTTGTTTGGACGGCTTCGCCTCGCTTCAGCGGTTCGGGATCAAAGCGGCGCAATAGCAAGGAAGTTCCTTCCAGACCTCGGCGCATGAGTTCTTCGTGCATTTCCTCAGCGGTTTGGACATAGCGGACCTTGTTTTTCTGGGCGACCTTGAACAGTGGCGGACGAGCGACGAAAATATGACCTTCTTCGACGAGTTTGCGCATCTGGCGATAGAAGAAGGTCAACAACAGCGTGCGGATATGCTGGCCGTCTACGTCGGCGTCGGTCAAGAGGACGATTTTGTCGTATCGGCGGTTGCTGATATCATCATTCTCGCCGATATCGATGCCGACCGCGGAGATGATGCTGCAGATTTCATCGTTGCCGAGCACTTTTTCGACCTTGGCTTTTTCGACATTCAGCGGTTTGCCGCGAAGAGGCAAGATGGCCTGAAACATGCGATCGCGTCCACTCTCAGCGGACCCGCCGGCAGAATCTCCTTCCACAAGGAAAAGCTCCGATGAATCGCGGTCGCGGCTGGTGCAGTCCATAAGCTTGCCAGGGAGGCCGCCCGAATTGAGAATGTTCTTGCGTTCTTTAAGTGCTTTTTTCGCTTTGGCGGCTGCCTCGCGTGCCTCGGCTGCAAGGATCACCTTTTTCATAATCTTGTGAGCGTCCTTCGGGTTTTCTTCCAGGTAGATGCTCAACCCTTCGTGGACCACCTGAGCGACAATGCCCTCTACTTCGGGGTTGTTGAGGCGGACTTTCGTCTGGGCTTCCAGTTGCGGGTTGGGGACTTGCACGCTGACAACCGCCGTCAACCCTTCGCGAAAGTCTTCGCCGATGGGCTTGAGATCGTTTTTGAACAGGTTTTCCTTGTCGCCGTAATGGTTCAACGTTCGTGTCAGCGCGGTCCGAAAGCCGGACAGATGCGTTCCGCCGGCGGAGTTGTAGGCGTTATTGGCATAGCAGCGAACGCGTTCCTCGTCCGACGTCGTATACTGCAAGGCGACTTCGACGTGAACGTTGTCAACCGTTTTTTCGATATAGATCGGCTTGTGCAAAGTATCTTCGGTACGGTTGAGGTATTCGACGAATTCGGCGATGCCGCCGTCGTATTTGAACAATTCCTCCTTGCCCGTGCGTTCGTCGGTAAGTTTGATGGCTAATCCCTTGTTGAGAAATGCCAGTTCGCGGAGCCGATTTTCAAGCGTATCGTAATCGAATTTCGCGTCGTGAAAGATTTCACGATCGGGTTTGAAGGTGATCTTGGTTCCGGTACGCGTAGCGGCGCCGCGTTCCCTGACTGGAGTAATGGGTTTGCCGCGCTCATATTCCTGCACATAGGTCTTGCCATCTCGGCGGACTTCGGCTTCGACCCACTCGCTGAGGGCAGTAACCGCCTTGGCGCCAATACCGTGCAGACCAGCGGAGACCTTATAAGTGTTGTGATCGAATTTGGCGCCGGCCCCCACCGTTGTCATGACGACTTCGAGCGTAGGCCGCTTCGCTTCGTGGTGCTCTTCGACCGGAATGCCTCGACCGTCGTCGGCCACAGTGATGCTCGAGTCCGCTTTGTTGATCTTGACGTGGATGTTCTTGCAGTAACCTGCCAGCGCCTCGTCGACGCTGTTATACACGAGTTCAAAGACCAGATGGTGCAGGCCGCTGGAAGACGTGTTGCCGATATACATGCTCGGCCGCTGGCGAATATGAGCCGTGTCGCGAAAAATCTGCACGTTTTCCTGGCCATAATCGGCAGCACCGTTATCGCTAGCGGCGGGGGCGTTTTCGATCTCGGAAACGGAAGTCGTTTCAGTCGTCACGGTATCGTCGTTCATCTTTGCATCCCTTTTCGTGCATCGCCGATGCACTGGTTTTTTCGAAAATCAAAGCGGATTTCGCGTCGGGCGACGAGGTTTGTTTGCGCGAAATACCGTTACAGCCTCTTCCTTGCTCGAGTCATTGTGCCGGTCCGAGTGAAAAACCGGGGCAGAACCGACTACTTCCATGTTCCGCTGCGAAAGCGGAGATCGTGCAGGGTCGCCTGCTTGAGCCGTTGGCGAAGTTTTTCGAGAAGAGCGCGTTTGCGAAAACCGCCCAACTCCTGAAGCAGGACTGCATTGTCGACGAGGATTTCAAGCACTCCTCGGCGAAACGAAGCGACCCGCGTGTGGGCCGCCGTCTCGCTTCCAGCGGTTTCGGCCCAGACTTGCTCCAGTTGGGCCGTGCCTCGCCGCCGGCCCCAACCGCGCGCCACAATCAATCGGTTCACGATCTCGCATAACGGTTCGGGACCATCCAAGCCCGAAGGGTCTCGTTTCATCGCCTCACCGATGTCGGTATCGGCCTCCGCTTTCGTCTCCACACCCGCGCCAGAGCGAGGTGTTCGCACACCACTACGACACTGGCATCACCACGTATGTGTAATGATCACTGGTGTAGCAATGAGCGGGCGTGTTATTATCCGTCAATTCCATGGTCAGTGATGTTTCCGGGTCCAATACCCGCAACATCTCCAGCAAGTATTTGGGGTCGAAGTTGATCTCGATCGTTTTGCCGTCGTAGTCGATCGGCAACTCCACCTTGGCCCGCCCCGTCTTCGCTCCGTAGGCTTGCAACGTCAGGTTGTTCTTGTCGAAGCGAAACGATACGCGCTTGCTTTCGTCGTCGGTCATGATCGCCGATTGCCTGATGGCCGTCAGAAACGGGCCAACCACAAGAGGGATTTTCGCGTTGCACTTTTTCGGAATCACCGCCTTGTAGTCGGGATATCTGCCTTCCACGAGCCGACTGTAGATGGTAGCCCGATCGGTCTTGAAGAGAACGTCGTTGGGACGAATACAGATGCGCACGATCTCGTCTGGATCGCTTAAGACGCGATCGAGTAATGCCATAGCCTTGGTCGGGACGACGGGAGTCTGGCCTTTGGTACCGTGGTCGCCGTGGCAGACGGCGGCATGCCTGGTGACGGCGAGCCGCCGACCGTCCGTCGCGACCAGCCGGGCAGATTCGTTGTCGAGTTCCCACAAGATGCCGGTGACCGCATAGCGGGGATTTTCCGTGGCTGCGGCAAAAATCGTTCGCCGGATCATGTCCCGCAACACCCCGGCCTGCAATTCATGATATTGTTCCGCTGAAAAGGAGGGAACGTCTGGGAAATTGTCGGGGTCTTCGCCCGGCATTTCGAATTCGTTGTGCTTGCCGCGCAAAAGGCAACGGTCCGCGTCAGCGTCGAGTTCGAGTTCTTCGTCCAGTGATTCGCGGAGGACGGCAACGGTCTGGGAAGTGGGAAGGATGGCAGCTCCTGCCTCTTCTACCTTGACACTGCGAACATCGAGACGGATGCCGATCTCCAGGTCCGTAGCCATGAGGGTGCACGAACCATCGTCAGCGACGGCCTTCAAATTTCGCAAAATCGGCTTGACGTCGCGCGAGGCAACCGCGGCGCTGGCCAACTGGCACGCTGACAAAAATCCCTCGCGGTGGAAAAATGCCTTCATGACGGTTCCTTCAAGGTTGTCATCGTGGTAAGTCCCGACCGTCTTCCCTGTCAAAGGAAACGCTTTGGCTGTCTGTTTTTTGCCTGGCACGATTTCGCTGCTCATGCCAAAGTGCCGGCCATATCTTCGACGACCCCATTCAGTTGTGGATCGTCCCGAATGTCGCGTTGCACCTTTCGACAAGCGTGCAACACCGTGGCGTGATCCCGGCCGCCGAATCGAGCGCCAATATTGCTCAGCGACAAACCAGTCAGTTGGCGCGCAAGGTACATCCCCACCTGCCTGGCGCGCACAACCCGACGATCGCGCGCCGGCGAACGCAAAATATCACAAGGAACCCGAAAATGCCGACCAACCAGGGCGATAATCTGTTCGACCAACGTCGCATCGTTCGTTTCTGCAGCCTGCTCTGTTCCCGCACTCGCAGCCTGGGTTCGCCAGGCCAGTTCCAGCCGGGCCAGTTCCCCTTCGATTTCTCTTGCGCTACGGCAGCGCCTTGCCAGGGCCAGCTGCTCCTTCTCGTCCAGGACCAGCTTTCGTTCCGCTGCTTTCCTCACGATCACCTGGCAGCGGCTTGAAAAACTTAACGGACCAACATGCACCGATAACCCCGCTGCCAATCGGGAAGTCAGGAACGAAGGGAACGGCAGTTTCGCCGGTGCCACCAGCGAACTCATCACGACTTTGATCCCCAAGCGACGCCATTCGTCTAGCTGGGTCGCCAAGAGCGCCGCGTAGCGATCGGGAAGGCGATGAATATCTTCCACAATCACGACGTCGCTATCTGCGGCTGACTGAAAAAACCGTTCTGCTTCCTCGGTTTGGAAACCTCGCCATTCGTCTGCCTGCGTGCACGTGATGACGACATCGCCGACGGCGATTTCCCGAAGAAAATCGGCGATAAGGTGTGATTTCCCGGCACCGGTCGGACCATGAACTAGAATCAGCGCTGGCTCAACGGCACTACGATTGCGGATCCCTTCGCTCAAAAATCGAAGAGCAGCAAGCGCGGCAACGTTCTCGGCAACCGTTACCAGTTTGGCAGAGGTAAACGGTCTTTGCATGCATGCCCGCCTATCGAACCGGGAAAAACGGCAGCCAAACCATTGGACTGCTACCAGTCATCATTATACCGAATGGAAGCGATTCGTAAAGGGCAAGAGTTTAGGCGCAACATCTTGCGACAAATAAAGTTGCGACTACGAAGATGAGGCGCAATCACAGGAGATTTTCGGCTTTTCGGCAGGGAAAAACACCCGTTCCTTTTGGTCGTTGGTGGGCGCGTTCGGCGATGTCATGAGTAAAGTTCGACCGCGCGGATAATGTCGTCCAAATGATTGGGAACTTGCACAGCGCGGTTGGCGAACGTGGCGCGTTTGACGCCTCGTTTGCCCAACACTTCGTCAAAGGTATTCTGGTCTGTGCTGTGATAGGCGACGGTGGCGTTGGGATCTTTGAGTTGGTGTCCTGTAAGAATGCAAACCACGCGATCGCCAGGAGCGATGATACCTTCCCGACGGAGTTTCCGGGCGCCAGCGACGCTGGCTCCGGACGCCGGTTCGCAGCCCAGTCCCCCGGCACCGACTTTAGCCTTGGCATCCAGGATCTCTTGATCCGTCGCTTCGCGGACGACGCCGCCACACCGTTCTAAAGCCCGCAAGGCTTTTGGCAGGTTGACCGGATGATTGATCTCGATAGCGCTGGCGATCGTCTGCGCGCGAATGTTTTCCGAACGCAATTTGGCGAAATGTTGCTGCGCCACTTCCAGAGACGGCGTGCCGTTGTTCCAGCGCAGCCCGCGGCGTTCGAAGAGTTCGTAAAAGGTGTTGGCGCCAGCGGCGTTGATGACAGCGAGCTTGGGCGCCCGCCGAATCAATCCCAGTTCCAACAACTCAATAAACGCCTTGCCAAAAGCGCTAACATTACCGAGGTTTCCACCTGGGACGACGATCCAATCGGGAGGCTCCCAATCGAGGGCTTCAAGCACTCGGTACATGATCGCCTTTTGCCCTTCGAGCCTGAAGGGGTTGATGCTATTCACCAGGTAAATACCCAGCCGACCGGCCACCTCCTGCACCCGTTGCATGGCATCGTCGAAGTCGCCGGCGATCTGAACCGTCAAGGCGCCGTAGTCGAGCGCCTGGGCGAGCTTTCCGAACGCGATCTTGCCCGAGCCAATGAAGACGATCGCCCGCATCAAGCCGGTGGCGGAACAGAAAAGAGCCAGTGAAGCACTCGTGTTTCCCGTGCTGGCACAGGCGGCCCGTCGAGCGCCGACAAGGCGGGCATGACTGAAAGCCGCCGTCATGCCATTGTCTTTGAAACTCCCCGACGGGTTCAGTCCTTCGTATTGCAGATACAATCGGCCTCGGTCGACACCGACGTAGTCGGCGACGGTGTCGGCTTGCTGCAGGATCGTCTGCCCTTCACCGATGGTCAAAACGCATTCGCGGGGCACGAACGGAAGCAGTTCGTAGAATCGCCAAACGCCGGAAAAATTCAGCGGCTGGTTTCGTTGCGCCCATTTCTTTTCGAATTCGCGCAGCGATGGCGGTGGGGAGAGTCTGTCCCAATCATAGGCGACGTCCATTAGCCCGCCGCACTTGGGACAAACGAAGGTCGTGTCGTCGACCGCGCGCTCCGCCGCACAGCGAGGATAAATGCAACGTTGGAAGACCCGTTCCATACAAGTTCAGCTGTTGCCACTGGATTGCTTTGGCTTTTTTATCAGATCGGACAGACAGAAACCAACGAGGAAGGGAAAATGGACAAACGCCAACGGCGGAAAGGGCATCAGGGTCTGAATTTCCGGCGACGGCCAAGACCGCATTGTCCCATCCTCCGGTCACAGTTTTGCCGATGCTCTAATGCTGTGGCTATTTTTCCGGTGTTTTCTCTCGTAAAACAGGAGATTGGAAAAAGGAATGCCCCGGGCTTTTGGAGTCGGGTTTGGCCGACGCGTACTGCCCCTCTGCCAGTTGCGCCAAAGCAATATCGTAATTGGCCATGGCACGGTGCAATGCGGTGTAATAAGGCTCATCGCCGGTGGTGGCCGGCGCAAATCGCAGACCTTTGTTCGTCATGTCGCGGACCAGCTCCGCAACCGTATCACCTTTGGGACGCCATTGGTTGAACAACTTCGAGACATTCGGGTCCTGCAAGGCATCGGCGCCTTCCTTTAATTGGTTCAAATATCGTTTGGCACGGATGTAATCCGTTGACGGCGTCGAAGCAATATTCTCGCGCAATTTATCGGTCATCTTCTTGATGGCATCATTCAATTCGATCAGGGTTTCGGCTTGCACTGCGCCGGCTTTCGCTTGTGAAACCGCCATAGGAACTAAACTTTCGATCTTTTTGCGTTCCGGCTCGTACGTCTTGGTCGCGAGTACGAGAGGCCATACCAGTTTCTCGTCATCAAAAACACCAATGCTGCCGCTCATGCGACCGGTGTTCACGTTAATGTGCTTGAGGATTTCTTGATCGATGACGACCGACGGCGCGTAAGCCACTCTTCCTTCCAGTCGTTGCAAGTCGAGGAGCAGATCGTTGAGGGCTTTTCCCGACCAGATTTCGGTAAGAGGGGGATCGTTTCGGCTGCGCATGAGTTGTTCTTGACGCTTGCGCTCGCGTTCCTCTTCAGGCGTTGGCAGGACTTCGCGCTCATAGAGGTATTCGTCGATAGCCTTGCGACGGGTTACCAGTTTCTCCTGCTTGACTTTTTCTTGCATCATATACGTTTGCTGGGTCTTGATCATGAGATCACCGCCGGCATTGACCAGTCGAGCCGTGCCATAAAGGTTGGCGGCTGTCGGATTGATGTAGGGGTAATACGGGCCATAGCCGTAGTAATAAGGATAGCGGTAGCCCCGCCGGTAGTATTGGGCGTTCGCTTCGGCGGTCAATACCACCAACCAGCTAAGCGTCGCGAGAAAAATGATTGGTCGCATTCGGTCTCCTTAGAATCGAGGCCAAATCGCCTGAAATGGCCTCATTCGTCGTTCCGTTTTTTACTTTTCCGAATCATTCTTTGCTTTTTTCTGCGGCAGCTTTCCTTCCGGGATCAATTTTCGCCACGCAGTGTACATTCGGTTGATTTCTTCCTTGGTGCCATCGAGTTTGAAGGGGATGTTTTTGCCCGCGGGAACCAGACGGCGCAAATGCCAATAGGCCAACCCGCGGATGGCCCGCCGTGGATGCCTCAAGTATTCCACGAGAACATCATAACACTCCGGGCAGTTGAGGTCGAAGTCGCTGAAGCTATGCAAAAGCTGCATGATGATCGCAGCCTCCACTTTGGGCAGCCCCGCCTCGAGCAAACCGTGGTAAAGTTTCTGATCCTGCCCCGGACCACGACCGATCCAATGCCTTAGCGCCAATACCGCAGCGTCCCACGTATCGAAATCTTCACTTTCGATCAGAGTATCGGCTAACCGATCAAGATCATCCATGGCCGCCATGGCGAAGATCGCCAAGCGTCGCTCGCGCGGGTTCTTGGAATGGATGAAGGTGTCGAGCGCTACGCCAGGCGACTTGGTTACGACCAGCTTGCGGAATTTTTCCAGAATCTGGATCTTTTCCTTAGCTTCAGGCGAGGTCAAGTCGGTTTTTTGCGCCCATGGCGGCAATTGCTTCATGGTGCGAGGCAATTCGTCCAAACCGTGCCGGCTGTCCCACTCGATGAACGCCGGACCGGGCGGAGCCTTCATGTGGAACTGATGTTCGTCAGTCGACAGCTGCACTCGCCCCTTCAAAACGACCATGATAACGTCAATCAGCGGTGCGTACCCGGCACCAGGTTCGACCTTGAATTCGTCCCCTTTTTGCCAGCGTCCAAAAATCTCAAAGCCGACACGCGTTCCGGGTTCGAGAAGGGTAAGCTCCCAGTGCTGGTCCTTATCGATGCGAAAGGGAAAGCGAACGCGTACTTTAGTCTTGACCTTTTCGCCATTCACCACGATGGCCCGGCCTCGTTCCATGGTGAAATCAAGGTCGAACATATCGCTGTCGTGCAACCGGACGGCAGTTTCCACAATGGGAAATGGCGAAGTCTGCTCGATGTCGTTATCGAGTTCGAGTCGCATTCCGTTCTTCAGTTGGATGACCGCTGAGGGAAGTCCTAGCAGTAGATCGCCCGTATAAATCGCCCCTTTTTGGGCGATAGGCAACCATCGTTTCCCGCCAGGCTCACGACGCAAGAGGGAGCCATCGGGCGAAAGGTTGAAGCCCACAACATACTGCTTTTCCGTCGAAATCGGCTTGTCAGTCTGGGCACTGCTTGGGACCGAAATGAACAAAGCAAGGAAAGTGAGAGTGGGCAAGATCGGCGTATGACGCATGAAAACCTCAGCATGATCCAGAAAGGAGACAATTTCGCCTGAAGTTACTCTATCAAGAAATGGAGGCTGTGCAACGCTTTTGCCGTTTTCGCTTTCGGCAAGCGCTAGCCCGCCAGCGACTCGCGTCGACTGCCCCAAGTCGGGAGAGGACGACGAAATCACGGGAAAACAGGTCTGGAAATCGTTGACTCCGCTGCTAAAATAGGGGTTGGAAAAGAAAGTACGGTTGGGGGATTAGCTCAGCTGGGAGAGCGCTTGAATGGCATTCAAGAGGTCACCGGTTCGAACCCGGTATCCTCCACTCGTGTCAGACGACCTTATTGGGAGGCGATGAAACGCCTCCTTTTTTTGTTAAGGTGTTTCCCAGGGGCGCTCTTCGTCCTCCCATGTAAGACATTGCACCAACGGTCGGACACCTCTATGCCTGTCTCTCTCCGTCACTCCTCGGAGTTTGCCCTCCTGATCGAAAATCAGTGATTCAAGCGTCGCCTGGTCGCCTACCAGTTTCCTTGTCTTTGTCCCTTGTGTGCAGATTTGTCGGGAAGGAAAATGGAAGTTCCTCAGCTTAAAGGGATTCGCTGGAAGAGGCAGCAACGCCAGATGAACAGCGAAAAGGAGGGGCGCAAGGAGACGCGACGGTGTGGGCACAACACAAGCTTCAAATTCGGCAAGCGTTCTCGCTAGTCGAATTGTTGGTGGTCGTCGCGATCATCGCGACCTTGATCGGATTGTCGTTGCCCGCGGTACAAAAGGTTCGCGAGGCGGCCAACCGAGCGCGCTGCCAAAATCATCTCAAACAGCTGGGAGTTGCGTTGCACGCCTATCACGACGTTCATGGCTGTTTCCCGCCGGCAATGATTCCAGCCGGGAGCAACGTCAACGGCGCCGAAGCGACCGGCTTTACATTGCTGCTACCTTTTCTGGAACAACAGAATACCCACCAACTCTATGATTTTTCTCAGGCATGGTGGCAACCGACCAACCATCAGGCGGTCGCTACTCCGGTGTCGGTGTTTTTTTGTCCCAGCAATCGGGTGCAGGGTTGGATGGATTTGCGCTTGATCGCTGCCGAATGGAAGTATCCCATGCCGCCCAGAGCAGCCAGTTGCGATTATGCTTTTTGTCGCGGTGCTAATGGAGTGATGATCGCTGATTGGACACGCATTCCTGCTTCTGTTCGCGGCGTGTTTCAAATCAATCGGCTCGATCGCGCTGGCGTCTGTTTAACAGATATCGCCGATGGTACGAGCACGACCATAGCCATGGGGGGCGCCGCCGGTGGCAATGATTTTTATTTGACCCGAGACTTGAACAACCCTACCGAACCAGTCATCGAAGCGTTGACAGGTCGGCCAGTGGCGATTGAACAAACGTGGGGTGCAACGGGAGCGGGAGACCCAGCGCATCCCTATTATGGCTCGGTACTGGGTGTCACGGCACAATATGGCATCGGCACCGATCCGCGACCAGAACCGATGAACCGGCGGCCGGCGACGCCGACAGTCGCAAGCCGGCAGGCTGGTTCGGATAACCAGAATGGCCGGGACCACATCAGTGGGTTTCGCAGCCTTCATCCAGGGGGTTGCAACTTCCTCTTTTGCGACGGCCGAGTCCAATTCCTGCCCGAATCCCTGGATGCCGACGTGTACCGCGCGCTGTCGACTTATCTCGGCGGCGAGCCGACAGACTGAAGAAGAGGAGAAAAAGCTAAAAGTGGCGCAAGCAGCGTTGAGAGAGCCGGCTGTCATTGCCTGACTGATTTAGCGGAAATGGCTGGCAGCGATTCTCGTTGACCAAAGACCGGGGAAAGCCTAGTATTGCCGCCCGCGATTGCCGTAGCCTGGCGCGTTACGGCCGTTGGCTCAGCGGAGGCAACTATGCCCTGGCGGAAATGGGTGGTTCGAGGCCTGGTGTTTATCATGGCTGCGGGTCTCGGCATCGCCGCTCTGCTCTATCATCGTTGGACGCACCCCACGGTCATTCGCCGGCGCGTGCTCTCCGACCTGACCGCGCACTTTCCTAAGGCTACGGTGTCGCTCGAAAGTGCGACTCTCAGACTGCTTGGAGGAATTGCTCTTCGCGAGCTGCGAATGGGGCGTCGGGATAATCCCAAGCAGCCTGACTTTCTCCATATCCCCTCCGCGGTCCTTTTCCACGATAAAGAGCAGCTGGTCGAAAAAGGTGTTCTTTTCATCCGTAAAGCGGTATTGTACGAACCCGAAATTCGCGTGATCCGCGATGCCGATGGCAAATGGAATCTGGAAGGACTCATGGCCCCGACTCGCCCGGAGGCGCCTTTGCCGACTATCGTTATCGAACGAGGAAAGTTCATCTTGGAAGACGACTTTGGAGGAAACAATGCCCCGCCGATCGTTATCGAAAATGTCAACCTGACGATGTTGAATGATCCGCCGGAGGTCGTCGTTTGCCGGGGCGCTGGTAGCTCGCGGATCAGCGGTAAGATCAAGATCGAAGCGACCTGGCAGCGTCAAACGGGAGTATGGAACATTGCTTTTCGTGCGCCGGCGGTAACCTTGCAACCAGCACTATGGTTACAGTTTGCAGCGTATGCACCCCGAATTTCGCAACATCTGCACTATCTTGCGGGGACGGCGGACATTCAGGGAAAGGTTCAATACCACGCAGCCGCCGAACCAAAATGGCGACACAATCTACATTGCCGTCTGTTGGATGCTCGTTTCCGACATCCTCGTTTGCCCCTGGAATTCACCAAAGTTAAAGCGACCCTTCATAGCCTCGATGGGATGGTCACATTAAAGGAATGTACTGCCGAAGCAGGCCAGTCGCATTTCGAGTTGAGTGGATGGGCGCGACCGCGATCAACTCCAGCCGCCGATGGAATTGTGTCAGTCGATCCGATTCCGGACCACGTGGATTTTGGCGGTCATTTACGCATCAAGGACCTGCTGCTTGAATCGGACTTGTTCGCTCGGCTTCCGGCGGAAGTGAAAAAATTGTATACCGAGTACGCACCGCAAGGGAAAGTCGACCTGACGGTGGAGTGCTCGCGACTTGGCAGTCAGTGGAAACGCCACTGTCTGATCCACCCGAAGGATGTCAGTGCCTCGTTCTGGAGATTTCCCTACAGACTCCACCACATCACCGGCACACTCGACCACGAGGTCGATAACGTGAAGAAGATCGACCGGTTCAAGATCGATCTGGTCGGGCGCGAAGCGTCGCAACCGGTCTATGTCCGAGGGGTGTCGGACAGCCCACCCGACGGCAAAGAATCGCTCAATATCAAGATATGGGGCAAGAATCTGCCCATCAACGAAAAACTCATTCGCGCCTTGCCAGCGAAATACCGGACGCTGGCGGAATCGTTTCAGCCTCGCGGATTGATCGACTACGAAGCCCTGATTCACTGGGATGATGACCGGAAAGACTACAGAAACCGATACGTGCTGGCCCTGCACGAAGGTTCGATTCGGTTCAATGAGTTTCCCTACCCGCTGGAAAACGTGCGCGGTGTCTTGGATATTCGGCCGGATCGTTGGGAGTTCCATGATTTTACGGCGAAGCGAAACGGAGGGAAATTCGCCGGTCGGGGACATTCTCTCGGTACCGCAGACCAGGCTGTGATCATTCTGAATGGCCAGAACGTCGCCCTGGACGACGAACTCGAAAAAGCCCTTCACGATGATGAGTTGCGCGAGGCTTGGGCTGCTCTTCGGCCCAACGGTCGAATGGACTTTCATGCCCATGTCACTTGCGCCGCCGACAAAGCACCAACTGTGGACGTGACCGTGGTTCCGCTCGGATGCACGATCGAACCGACGTTTTTGCCTTATCGGCTGGAAGACGTCCGCGGCCGGGTTCGTTATGCTTCGCGTTGGGTGCATGCGAAAGACTTGACGGCTCGCCACGGAGCGTCAGCACTGCGGATCGATGAAGCGAAAGTCTATATCAAGCCGCACGGCGGACTATGGATGAACGTGTTGTATCTGCACGGCACGCCTCTTGTGGTCGATGATGAACTGGTATCCGCTCTGCCACCGAAGCTGGCCGAGATTTGCCGAACCATCGAAATCTCCGGACCCATTACCTTGCGGACACTGTTGACGCTGGACATGAAGTCCAAGAACGACTGGCCAGTGGTTTTTTGGGACGGGGAAATTAAGTTGCAAAAGTCTCGATTGCGACTGGGAATCCCCGTAGAAGGCGTGACCGGTCGCGTCGCTTGCCGGGGTCGACACGACGGCCGCCGACTCGAAGGCCTGGTCGGCAATGTGCTCCTCGAGCAAACCAGGATTTACAGACAGCCGGTCACCAACATCCAGGCCCAATTTGAAATTCCGCGGCAAACACCTGATGTTCTCATCATACCAGGGCTCAAGGCGAATCTGTTCGGCGGCGAGGTTTACGGGCCGGTGCGCATCGAGTTCGGTTCGCAGACTCGCTATGAAATGAATCTGACAGGCTCGCGCATCAAGCTCGAGGAATTCGGCCGCCACAACCTGGATCGCGATGCCCCTCTCGAAGGACTGGTTTCGGCACGACTTTATCTGTCCGGCCGAGGCAGCGATGTGCAAAACCTGAGCGGCGCTGGCACGATCGACGTTCCGAAAGGCCGGCTTTACAACTTACCTCTCTTACTCGACCTGCTCAAATTCCTGGGTTTTCGCCTCCCCGACGGAACGGCGTTTGAGGAAGCACATGCAGAGTTCAAAGTCCGCGGTTCTCGGCTGGAAATTAACA
The DNA here is from genome assembly GCA_026004675.1 of Gemmatales bacterium. Lineage (GTDB taxonomy): Bacteria > Planctomycetota > Planctomycetia > Gemmatales > Gemmataceae > BPJP01. Next base: position 214,290 of record BPJP01000004.1, on the reverse strand, counting down.
AGCTTGACCTGTTTGGCCATTCCATCAGCCTTCAAGGACACGGCGAAATGAATCTTGACGGCACGGACATCGATTTGGAATTCTACGCCGTCTGGACTCGGTTCATGCAGCTACTGCCGCCGTTGATCAAGGAAATACCCCCGGCGTTAAGCAAGTATCTGCTCAAGATCAAGGCCCAGGGAAGCATCCACGATGTCAAATTTACGAAGGAACCGGTGCCTGGACTGGTTGAACCTCTGAAGGGTTTTTTGGAGCGTTTGCCCCGACGGCGGAGGCTATTCGAGAAGAAAAAGACTACCGATCGCCCTTTTGAAACCGTGCCATCACGGTAAGTGGAAGAGGAAATCGCAGTCACTAAACCAACGAGACTCGACCCCGCAAGCCGCATCGGGACGGGGAGGCAATTTGAATGATGAGTATTCTGCACCGGAAGATACTTGCCGAGCTTATAAAAATATTTTCACTGTCTCTACTTGGGATCACAGGTATCCTGGTGATGGCAGGGATCGTGGCCGAGGCATCGCAACAGGGTTTGCAACCGGCGCAGATACTCGTCGCCATTCCGCTGTTGGTTCCCAGCACGCTTCCCTACACTATTCCCACGACGACCCTTTTCGCCACCTGCCTCGTTTATGGTCGACTGGCTCACGACAATGAAATCCTGGCCATCCGGGCGGCTGGTATAAATGTTCTTTACGTCGTTTGGCCGGGGATCATGCTCGGGCTGCTTGCCAGTTCCGCCACCATGGGCATGTATTACCATCTCATTCCGGAAACGCATTACATGTTGCGGACACGTTTCTTGAACGAAGTCGAAGAGTACATGTATGCGATCCTCCGCAAGGACCGGTGCATCAAGCAGCCTGGCTTTCATTACGCCATGTGGGTCAGGCAGGTTCAGGGAAGGCGACTGGTCGATGCTTTGTTCAAGCGTCAGGACGAAAAAGGCAATTACGACATCATCGCTCATGCCAAAGAAGCGTACCTTCACGTCGATATGGCCAAAGAGGAAGTCGTCGTCCGGATGCGCCACGGTGAGGTCTATGGCGGCGGGGATAGCCGGGGCTATTTCGAAGAACGTTCCTGGTCTGTTCCTCTGCCTGAGGCGTTTACGGCAAAGCGCCACCGCCGTCCTCGAGCCATGACCTGGCAGCAATTGTTTTCGGCCAAAGAGGAGTTGATGCAAGAAATCCAAAAGCGCGCCGCTGAAATCGCCGTCCAACAAGCTCGCCTGATGATGCACAATGCGCCCTTCGATTTGCCACAGCATATCGAAAACCTGAAAACAGCGCAAAAGTATCGCCAGCGAGACTTGAATGCGCTTCTCACCGAAATCCACATGCGGCCTGCCCTGTCGTTCGGCTGTTTGTTCTTCGTGATTGTCGGCTGCCCAGTCGGCATTTGGTTCAGTCGCAGCGATTACCTGAGCGCCTTTATAACGTGCTTTCTGCCAATTTGCTTTCTCTACTATCCGTTGATGTTGTGCAGCACGAACCTGAGCAAAGACGGCTCATTGCCGCCTGCTGTCGCCATGTGGCTGGCCAATGGTTTATTGGCTCTGATTGCACCGATCCTGTTCTGGCAGTTGTTAAAGAATTGATGCGTTTTTTTCGAAGAACAACGGCCAGTGTTTATTCGACGGGACGACCCATTGCTGCCATGAGCTTTTTCATGTCTTCCCAAACGTCTTTCTTTTTTCCCGGGTTGCGGTGGGGCAATAAATAGGCAGGGTGGTAGGTGACCATCACAGGAATGCCTTGAAAATCGTGGAAGCGACCGCGTAGTTGCCCTAGCGATTGTGTCGTTTGTAGCAAGCTCTGTGCGGCACTCGTTCCCAAAGCGCAAATAAACTTGGGATTGACCAAGCTTATTTGGCGTTGCAAAAAATCCCGGCAATTGGCCGATTCATGAGGCAAAGGAGCACGATTATTCGGCGGCCGACATTTCAAGGTATTACAAATATAAACGTCCTCGCGACGTAACTTGCAAGCGGCAATGATTCGGTTGAGGAGTTGGCCAGCAGCTCCTACGAAGGGCTCACCTTGAGCGTCTTCGTCGGCTCCCGGTGCTTCGCCGACAAAACACAGCTCCACTCCCGGACGCCCCACGCCAAACACAGTCTGCGTTCGGGATTTGACCAATTCCGGACATCGAGTGCACTGGGCCACTTCCTGAGCCAGGACTTCGAGTTGCCGGCGACGGGTTTCCAACGAACCTCCCTCGGCTATGGATGGTGCGGCTCCCAACGGACGCTTGCCTGGTGGCAAAAACTGCACACCAGCACTTCGCCAACTTTCCATGTGCTGACGAAGTTGTCGTACCAATGCCCCTTGCGTCATAAAACCTCCCCGCAAAGCTGTCAAAACTAGAGCAACCCCTGAATCGGCTGGCCGTGATAAATGAAATGTGGCCGACCCGTAGGATCGCGCCAAGCGGTGGTTTTCGGCAAACCAAGCGAACGATAGATGGTCGCCGCCAGTGCTTCGGGAGTTTCGGGCTGGGCAGCAGGATAGCCCCCTATTCGGTCGGACGCACCGACGACCGTTCCACCGCGCACGCCGCCACCGGCAAAAAAAAACCGTTTGCACAGCTCCCCAGTGGTCCCGTCCCGGTTTTTTCGCTTTGGGAATCTTAAATACTCGCGGCGTCCGACCAAACTCGCCGGCCATAACGATCAGCGTCTGGTCCAACAGCCCCGATTCCTCGAGATCATCGAGCAATGCGGAAACGGCTCGGTCCGTAGGGGGAAGAAGGAAGTTCTTCAAATTTGGAAACGCATTCTGATGCGTGTCCCAAGTCTCGTTGTTTCCCAAGTTGACCTGCACCAGGCTGACGCCGGCTTCAACCAGACGCCGAGCCATCAAGAGCGACCAGCCGAATGAATTCTTGCCATACCGCTCCTGAATCCTGTCATCTGCCTTGGTGACATCGAACGCTTGCCGAACTTTCGCATCGGCCAACAGTGAGATCGCCTGTTGACGATAACGGTCGAAGCTTTCCGTCTCGGCGTGATTTTCCAGTTCGCGTTGCTGTGTTTCCAGTTGGGCCAACAAGCCGAGCCGATTCTCGAGCCGATTTCTGCTTAACCCTTCAGGCAAGCTGAGATTGGGAGCCTGGAAGATCAAGTTTTTGGGGTTTTCAGCGCCCCGCTCGTGATGGAAACCATATTCGGGATAAGCCCCGTACGAACGGGCATTATAGGGCGAGGCTTTGATGAACCAGGGATCGAACCGCGCCCCCATCAGCCCGCCGAATTGTCCCGGGATGATGCGACCCGTTCGATGGATTAAAACTTCCGGCAAAACTGCGGCTGGTGGCAGATTGTTGCGTGGGCTGACCACCTGACTGACAATCGATGCGATCGAGGGCCAATCGGTCGGCTTCGGTTTATTGCGGTCGAATCCCGTGGGCAATTTCGATCGGCCAGTCAACATCAGCAGATGGCCGTCGGAATGCTCATTACAAGGATGGGTCAATGAACGGCATAGTGCCCATTTGTTGCTGCGCTGAGCCAGCATCGGCAGATGTTCGCAAATATGAAGGCCAGGAGTTCGTGTTTGTATGGCCGAAAACTCGCCGCGGATTTCTTCCGGGGCATCCGGCTTCGGATCGAAACTGTCGTGCTGGGCTAGTCCTCCGGATAAAAAGATGTAAATGACCGCCTTGGCTTTGGCTTTCGCCGGCTTGGCGGAAAGGTCTCGCAACCCGACGACATGATTCATGCCCAAACCGAGCAACCCGATCGTACCTGCCTGTATGGCTGTTCGGCGCGTGATCCTGGGATGCTGCAATGACATAGACACAACCACTCCCCCCTTTCGATTCGCGGTGTAATGTAGGATTTTATCGTTGTTCGGCATCATCCGCAAAGGAAACAGGAACAGGGAAAGGAAAAACAACAGCAGCCGACGGGACGGCGGCGCACGAGAGCAATGCCCCGTCACGAAGCGCCCGAAAGATACTCGTTTGCCCCCTCCGACATCGTGTTCGTATGCTAGTTTGCAGGCAAAAGGGATCTTGAAGTTAACGGGAAGGATTGATGTCTGAAGTTGGAAGTGGGGCGATCTCCAAGCGCTTTCGTTTGCCAGCCCTTTCCGGACCGGTTCTTGGCCTGGTGCTGGTCGTTTCTTTGTTTGTGGTGCTGATCTCGGCCAAAGGGGGAACCCGCGAAGCTCTGCGGTTTGTTGGCCCGCGTAATTGGCAGAGTATCGTCCACGAGGCGACTGTCTTTGGCGTCTTGGCCCTCGGCATGCTCATGGTGATCATCAGTGGCGGCATTGATCTTTCGGTTGGATCGGTGGTCGGGCTGGTGATGGTGGTTACGATGCAGATTTATCGCAGTTCGTTCGAAGCGTCGGGTTCCATGGTGCAGGCGACACTGCTGGCGGTGCCAGCGGGCATTCTCGTCGGCGGGTTGTGTGGCTTTGTCAATGGATTGGTCATTACGCAATTAAACGTGGCACCGTTTGTCGCCACACTCGGCATGATGGGCATAGCGCGCGGCTTGGCCTTTGCCATCACGCGAACGTCAATCGCTTATCCCGCCGGAGGGTGGCCTCCGTGGTTCTCCGAATTCGCCATCGTTCATTCCGACTACTTTTTCAATCCCGGGTTTTGGATTCTTTTGCTATTAGCTCTTGGGGTCTACGTTCTCTTGCACTATACCGCATTGGGGCGCTACTGCTACGCCATTGGCTCCAACGAGTCGGCGGCGAGACTGTGCGGCGTTCCGATCGAAAAGTGCAAGCTAAAAATCTACACCCTGGCCGGTATCCTCACCGGTTGGGCCGGCGTTTTGATGTTTATGCGCTTGCAGTCAGGCGAACCGCAGGGGGGCCGGGAAATGGAATTGCTTGTTATCGCCGCTGTCGTCGTCGGCGGAGCCAGTCTCAGCGGCGGACAAGGCACTGTTATCGGCACGCTCATTGGTGTTCTGATCCTCGAGATTCTTAAAAACGGCGTGGACAACTTCGAAGTCCCCGTCGAAATGCGTTACATCCTGATCGGTTTGATCATCATCGGCAACACGGCCTTGAGCCAATGGCAACAACCGCAACAGAAATGAAATCCCATCGACGCCGACGCGACTCCTGCCAATTTGGCTTGCAATGCCCCAAGCGGACCGCCAAACTGACAGCGCCGGGTGTAACCTTTGAAAGGGAACTTTCCATGCGGAACCAATTCGTGACGGCGACGGGGTTTTTGTTCGTTTGCGTTCTCGTATTGCCCTCTGCCTGGGCGCAGCCAGCTCCATCGCTCGTCGTCAAGGAAAACGACGAGGTCGTCCGCATTGAAACCGAGGCCCTCTCCGCCGAGATTCGCAAGAAAGGCTACGTCAGCGGAATCGCCCGCAATACATTTGTCGACAAAAAGACGAAAGCACATGACATCGGTTTCGGCCTGCACATCATGGATTTTCTGCTCGCGCCTGGTTGGCGCGACGACGGCTATGGCCGGGATCCGAAGGTCCACGGCAACCTGCCCAAACATTACGTCGAAGGCCCGCAAATCTGCACCCAGGCCAAAGAGTTGAAACCTGAAATCATCCTCGGCAAAGGCTTCGTTGCCGTCCGCCTCAAGTATCGTTTTCACAAACCAGGCAAAGGGTACAAAGCAGGCTCCACCTGGCAGCAGACGCTCCTCTTTCTCCCGAAACTCCGTTACTTCTTCTCTTGCGAAACGATCACCAGCGTAAATGACGTCGACGATCTCTTTTACCGCATCGACATGCCGGGGCACATCCGCCACCAAAAGGGGGACACCTTCAACAAGGTCTATCTCAGCTATCACGACAAAGTGATTCCCGCATCCGAGTTTTTTGAAAACTTCGGTCCGGATGAAAGATTTTTCTACCAGCGCACGGATAAGATTCCCGACCGCATGATCCGCGCCTATCAGGTCAAACTAAACGGCAAGCCAGGCCCGTGGCTTGCCGGCATGACGCTCGATCCAAGCGAGGTTTGCGAAGCGTGGTGCCACCAGCGCAATTACGTCTGTTTCATTCAGGAACTTCACCGCAAAAGAGTAAAAGCCGGCGAAACCTTCGGTTCCGCCTACATCGTCGGCTATTTCGACTCGATCGAAGACATGCACAAGGTCTACGACCGCTATAAAGGCGTCCGCTCGATTGCGATCAAGGGCAAGGAATACCAATTCGTCAAATGACCGTTTCCAGGAGAGATGGGATGAAGCCGATGTTGGCCGGTTGTGTCTGGATGTTGGCAATCACTGGCACCGTCGCGGCTGCCGACAAAAGCGCGATCGATCTTGTGGATGTGTTTGTCGGCGGCAAGGAAGGCTATCACACCTTTCGCATTCCCGCGCTTGTGGTCAGCAAAAAAGGAACGCTATTGGCCTTCTGTGAAGGGCGAAAAAACAACCGCCGCGACCACGGCGACATCGATCTGGTTCTCAAACGCAGCAGCGACAATGGCAAAACCTGGAGCAAACTCGAAGTCGTTTACGAAGAAGGCGGCAACGCCAAGATCACCATCGGCAACCCCTGCCCCGTCGTCGACCAGGACACCAGCGTCATCTGGCTCCCCTTTACCCGCGACAACAATGACGTCTTCGTTACTTCCAGCCAAGACGACGGCGTAACGTGGAGCAAACCGCGCCGAATTACTGCCAGCGTCAAAGGCCCCGATTGGAACTGGTACGCCACCGGGCCAGGCAATGGCATCCAACTCCGCCGAGGCAAATATCGCGGCCGGCTGGTCATCCCCTGCGACCATCGCATCAAAAATGGTAAAGGCAACATTATGGGTCGATCCCATGTCATCTATTCGGACGACCACGGGAAGACCTGGAAACTCGGTGGCATCACCGATTGGGAAATGAACGAATGCGCCGTTGCCGAGCTTGCCGACGGGACACTGTTGCTCAATATGCGCTGTTATCGCGGCAAAAAACGCCGCGCCGTCGCCACCAGTCATGATGGCGGCTCGACGTGGTCGGAATGCGTCGACTCGGACGTACTCATCGAGCCGGTTTGTCAGGCCAGCCTGATCCGCTACGACGACATGACCCTTTTGTTTTCCAATCCGGCATCGACAACGACCCGCCATCGCTTGACGGTCCGACTAAGCCGCGACGGTGGCAAAACCTGGCCCGCTTCGAAACTCCTCTACGCTGGTCCCTCTGCTTATTCTTCGTTAGCCGTGCTCAAAGATAAGACCGTCGGCTGTTTGTTCGAACGTGGAGACAAGATTTATTCGGAAAAAATCTCCTTTGCCAGGTTTTCCATAACCTGGATCGGCACGCAGAACTGACTCAATCCGGCAAAAAAGATTTCCGAATGAATCGCGAATCACTTTCAGATCGCACCAAAACCGACGAACGCATCAAGACCTCGCTTCAATATCATGAACCAGTTTCTCTCCACTTTGCCGAAGATGTCGGTGTTGCTCCTTTTTCTTCCGGTGGCCGCGTTTCTGCAAGCAGCCGGCAACGAGGGGTTGCCCCTTTTCGTCGTCGCGGGTTTAGGCATTCTCGGCACGGTGACACTCATCGGCAAAGCGACGGAAGAAATCGCCATCTATGCCGGTCCGCTCTGGGGCGGCCTGCTCAATGCCACGTTCGGCAACGTGACCGAGTTGATCATCGCCCTGTTTGCCCTGGCCAAAGGACCTGCCATGTTTCCCATCGTGCTTGGCTCCATTGTCGGCTCGATACTGGGCAATCTGCTTTTGGTCCTCGGCGCGGCGATGGTCTACGGCGGCATCAAATACCAGGTGCAAAAGTTCTCGCGCACCGGCGCCCAGGTGAATATCGGCATGTTATGGGTTGTCCTCAGCGCTCTTGTCGTGCCCAGCCTCGTCCATCTGGCCTACCATATCAACCCCGAGGCCTTTCCCGATTTGACTTTGCAACAAGCCCACGACATGGTGCAACATGCTTCGTTGACAGCGGCAATCATCCTTTTGCTCCTCTATGTCCTCAGCCTGATTTTCTCGTTGCGCACGCACCGTTTCTTATTTATGCCGGGCAAGGGGGAGCACGAAGAACAGGCCGACTGGTCGCTGCGTTTGGCCGCCGGTGTGCTTTTGGCTGCCACGCTGGCCGTCGCTTATTTGAGTGAAGCGTTCGTCGGCGCCATCGAACACCTCAAGGATGCGGGCACTTTGGCCATGAGCAATATGTTCATTGGCGTGATCGTGGTCGCGGTCGTGGGCAACGCCGCCGAGGGTATGGTCGCCGTCTGGGTTGCCCGCGAAGACAAAATGGAGTTGTCCTTCCAGATCGCTATGGGATCGTGCCTGCAAGTGGCCTTGCTGGTAACGCCGATACTGGTTATCGCGTCCTATTGGATCACAGAGCCGATGCCTTTGACATTCGACCCATTTCTGTTGATGGCCTTGGCCGCAGCAACGGCGATCGCCTCGGCGTCGCTGGTTGATGGCGAATCCAACTGGCTGGAAGGGGCGATGCTATTGGCCGTCTACCTTTTCTTTGCATTAGTTTTCTGGTTTCACCCATGAGCACGCCTAGCGCCGATCGCTTTGCCGATCTCAAATTGCTCAAGCCTGACGGTACGGAATTGCCGATCGCCTCATTGCCGAGGCCGTTGCTGCTGATCTTCTTGCGGCATTTGGCCTGAGTCGCTTGCCGGGCTCACCTCGGTGAGGTGGCAAAGCATTATGACGAGATACGCCGACTCGGCGGGGAAGTCGCCGCCGTCAGCTTTGCCAAACCGGAGCGGGTGCGGGCTTTTGCCGAAGCCCACCCGCTGCCGTTTCCGGTTTTTTCTGACCCGCATATGGCAGGCTATCGAGCCTTTGACCTCGGTCGGACGAGTTGGCGCGAAATGCTGGCGCCGCGCGTCTTGTGGCGATATCTCAAGATGATGTTCCGGGGCTGGCTGCCCGGCAGGGTTGATCGCGACGACGATTTGCTGCAACTCGGCGGCGATTTCGTCCTTGGCCGGGATGGCCAACTCCTCTTTGCCCACCAAAGCAGCGAGCCGACGGACAGACCACCAGTAAACTCTCTTATCCAAGCCGTGCGGCGAGGTGCCGGCTGATCTAGGCTGCCGACTCTTCTTTGGGCAGTTCTTTGCTGCCGACAATCGTCAAGTTCAGCCCGATTTGAACATTGACGAGTTGCCCGTCGATTTCGACGGTCGTCTTGCCGTTCAAGTACCAGCCCAGCGAACCGGTTGAAAATTCCTTCACATCGGCTTGGAACGCGACGTTGTTGATGGAAACCGGAAGCGGTTTGGCATGCTGACGGAACTGCGCCCGGGAAATGGGACACGGCTTGGCCATGGCGAAATCCTTTCTGCTAATCCTCGAAAGTAACCGGTTAAAAATATGTGCGCTGAATACCTGCTGGCTGCCGGCAGACATGCCGCATGGAACAATAGCTCGTGCACTCCGTATCGCTGCCAGCGTCGTGTTGGGTCAGCGAAAAGTCGCCCCGACGTATGTTATCCACCAAATCCAGTGCAAGCTTCTTGCAGGCTTGCAAATCTAAAATCGGCTCTTTGGAATTCGCCTCGACTTTCAAGGTGACAACCGCTTGCCGCCTCGATTTCGCCTTTTCGCTTAGATGGACGTAACTTGCCTGCTCAACTTTCAAGTCGTTGCGGCATATTTCCAACGCCAATGCATAAAGAGGCAGCTGCAACATTCGGCCATCAGTTATTTGTTTTTGCAGTTTTGTCTTCGACGGCGGTTTCCCTGTCTTATAGTCGATAACCGCCGCCCTGTCCCTGTTATTCCGATCGACATCGACACGGTCGATTCTGCCAGTTATACAAACGCCTCGATTCTCACTGTCCCTTCCAACATGCACGCCGGGATATTCGAACACGAATTCGTTCAAAAGATTGCCGAACTGCTTTTCGTGTGATTCGATAAACTCAGTGAGAAGTTGCAGGATGCCTTGTTCGTGCATAAATAGAGTCTTTAGTTCGGAGGAAATCAACCCCACTTCAACCTGGTTCCATTTTTCTTCGAACAAGTTTCTCAGATCTTCTCGAAACTGGTCGTCGGGCGGCGGCAAGGGAACATCTTCGCTGAGATTCTCTTTCTGGCGTCTTTTCGTATAAGCCGTTTCCAAAACGTGGTGCACAAGCGAGCCATAGTGCATGCGGGTCTGATCCTGGTCCCGTTCCTCTAGCCGCAGCACATAGTTGCCGAAAAACCGGAACGGGCAGGCGGCATACGTTTCCAATTCACTCGGGCTGAAAGGTTTTCCCGGAGGGAAAAGCCATTCGAGAAGCTGAAGGGGATCGAGGTGCTCCATTCGTTGCTGCCAGGCTTTGAGCCTGTTTTGCCACGATTGCAACAACGGATTGTCCGGCTCACCTGCGGACCGCGACAGCTCAGCGGCGGCAAAACGTGGCAAGGCGAGGGTGGGGGCGACGGGCAACGCCTGCAACTCCGCTGCGTCCTCGACTGCTTCAAAAAAGGCCGATGGTCTGGTTTCCGCCTGGTCGTCGAACATCGGTCGGGATAAGACGAGCCTTTCCCGAGCCGCTTCGAAAAACTGCCGAAACAGGCTGTGCTGTTCCAATTCCTTGCGCAGCTTCTGTTCACGCAACGGCTCACTGGTTTCGCTGCCCTGCGGCAACATGGCGTCGACATCGGGCGAAAACACTCCTTCGACCAATCCGAGAACATACACGTGGCGATATGTCAAGCCGCGCAGTTCCCGCCGCTCGAAAACTTGCACACCGGCATCGTCTTCTGTGGCAATCTGATAACTCTCCTGGCGCATGGCAGACAGAAGCGCCAACCGGGCGTCGAGCCGGCCGTCAGGCAAGTGTGGTAAGCGCCTGGCTGGCTGATCGGCCAGCAGTTTCAAAAGCGACAACAACCGAGAGTAAGCTTGCTGGTCCTTCTCGTACTCGACCCAGAGAACGGCCGGGGCTTCGCCGATTCGAAGAGGCGGCGGCGTCAGCCAACGCTCCATTTCCAGCGTTTCCAGCAGTCGCACACAGTCGTCGACCAGCGGCTTGAGCGAATCTCGACAATCGACTGATGTTGCTTCAAGCTTTGCAACCGGATCGAGCACTCCCTTGATGGCGCACGTTAGTTGCGACAACTGCTCTATTTCCGTCCGCTCTTTGTCGATGAAGGAGCCGCGGGGCATACGATTGTGTTCCGGCAGCGGAGCCCCTTCCTGCCACCGGCGCAGTTTTTCCCTCCGTTTCTCCAGATGCCGATCCCAGTAATTCTGCCACTCCTGCCAGTTCAATCGACGGCGCCAACGAGGTCGATGTTCCAGCCAATAACTTAGGCGGTAGCCATGTTGCAGCTTTCGGCGAACCAGTGGATGATTCAGGTAATCAAAAAGCCTTTCATAGTGCCAATGACTGTCGATCACTTCGAAAGCCGCGGTCAACACCCGTGCTGGACGAGAAGCAGAAACAAACAGTGCCCGACCGGCGAGATTAAACTCCAATCCCGCCCTGGGAAACACCTCTCGCACGATCGGATCGTAGGCCGGGCCAGGAATAACCACGGCGACATCACTAAGGCGGAAGTCCTTTCCTTCCGCTTGTGCAGCGCGAAAATCCGCCTTGATTCTCTGAGCCACCGCCTCGACTTCCTGCCTCGGCCCGTCTGCTTCCAACTTGAATAAACCGGGAACTTGCCGCTTGACCGGTATTTCGTACTTGCTTTCCATTCCCGCGGGCAAAGGCAGCGATATTTCCCGCCCGAATCGGGCCAACTCCGTTGAAGCCGGACGGTTGTCGTCGATCACTTCAACCGTGCCGGTTTGCTGCTGTAAAAACGCCACGATGGCATCGACCGTTTGCCGTTCTGGTTGGTCAGCTGCACCGACAAGCCAAACCAAGACCGGACAATGCCGCGACAATTCCGCGATCAAACGCTGCTCGAGTACTTCCAGAAAATGGAAGCCATCGAAGACGATCAGGCTCACTCGTTTCAAGAGTCGGCAAATAGTGGCGTCTCCGTCGGAGGCCAATTCGTCGATCAACGCGGCAACGCCACTCATACGATCCAGCCGGCCATCTTCATGCAACGATCGCAAATAAGATGCGACCACCTTGTCGAACGAGTCTTGAGAATCCTCTTTGGGCGGCAACCCGCAGGCTTGCCAATCCTGAACGAAACGCGCGAGGCGATTGACGAGGCCGGAGCGTGGCGGAGGATTTTCGAGTTCCTGCCAGATGGCCGTCAGCCGCCATATCCGTTCCGCACCGGTCAGCATTGGCCGTTGGCGCGGACTGTAGCCCAACAGATGACTCACAAAGGAGTCAAGCGTGTGAAACGACGGGATGAGTGCCGCCGTCGGCTGCCGACGTCGCAGCCATTCACCTCCAAGAAAGCGTCGGCGACGGCTAGTCGGAACGATCCAATGGCAGCGCTGCGGCAACCTTTCCAGCGGGGAAACCCAATCCTCGATGGATCGGCTCCGTTCCTCTTTGTCCAAAGGGAGTGCTGGTCTGGCACTTCGTACAATTCGCAACATGTCGAGGGCAACTCTTTCTCGGTAGCCGAACGGTTGGCGCGACAAATGGCTGCCCCATTATAGTCGAATGATGCTGATGTGGCGACACGTGTGGCAATTGATTCTATACTAATTGCACCCAGGTTGGACTGTTAAAATGCCGGAAATGTCGCAAGTCGCAATGTCGTTTATACCCTATTTTCAGACTCTGGAATATGGAACAGGTTGCGTGTCAGTGCGGTAGCGACTAGCCGCAGAGAGAATGGGCCGATAAAAAACAGAGTCGTGAGAACAAACATCCAATTTCACTCCACCAGATTCAATGCCGATGGCAACCAACACTAAAGAAGAGTCGCAAGTTGTGTCGAGGCAAGCTTCACTGCTATCTGAAGATTGGCTGGCGGTTTGGCTCGGCTTCGCCATTATTGGTATGCTTCTGTTGGGAATGCAGGTGACGGCCCCCACCTTCAAATGGGCAGAACCCGCCGATCTGGCCAGCAAAATCGCATCCGCGCAAAACGTCCGTTTGCTTGGCCAGCAAATCGGGATCGTGTTTTTGCTTTCCGCCGCTGGCGTTCTGCTGATGGGAGGAAACCTTGCACGTTTTGCTGCAGGCTTCATCGTCGTCATCGGCATCACTCTGGCTGCGTTGTTGATGGCGGGGCAACCGCGCCATCCACGCATGGGGGCTGGAATACGTCCTGTTCGCTTTGGTTCTCGGTTTGTTTGTGAGCAATGTGGCTGGCACGCCTGGCTGGTTACAGGAAGCAGTTCGCAGCGAATTTTTTATCAAAACCGGACTGGTGATCTATGGCGCGACCATCCTGTTTGGCGAGATATTGACAACCGGGGCGTTCGGCTTGATACAGGCTTTGGCGGTCGTGTTGGTTGTCTGGTTCTTCTGTTTTTGGGTTTCGCGGCGTCTTGGTGTCGATGACGAATTCGCCGCCATGTTGTCGACGTCGGTTTCGATTTGCGGTGTGTCGGCAGCCATTGCCTCCTGCGGGGCGATCCAAGGAGACCGCAGAAAGCTTTCTTACGTCACGTCGCTTGTTTTGGTGGTGGCGGCACCGATGATGGTCGCCATGCCTTGGATTGCGAAAACCGCCGGTATCCCAGATGTCGTTGCCGGTGCCTGGCTGGGGGGAACGCTCGATACCACCGGCTCGGTGGTGGCCGCCGGCGAATTAATCAGCGAGACGGCAGCGAAAGCCGGAACCGTCGTTAAATTCTCGCAAAACATCTTGATCGGATTGGCGGCTTTTCTGCTGGCGCTTTGGTGGACCGTCAAAGCACCAGCAGAAAAAACGCCTAATGATCCACATCCTCGACCGACTGCATGGGTCATCTGGGAACGATTTCCGAAATTCGTGCTGGGTTTTTTGGCCGCCTCGCTTTTATTCTCCTTCGCCGTACCGGACACTCGAACCCGCCAGCTCGAGCCGGTTATCAAAAGCTATCGCACCCTTTGGTTCGCCATGGCTTTCGCATGCATCGGCTTGGAAACGCGATTCATGGATTTGATTAAACTCGAAGGCGGCCGACCGGCATGCGCCTTCTTGATCGCACAGCTTTTCAATGTCATCTGGACGCTTCTGTTGGCTTATCTGTTATTCGGCGGCGTCCTTTGGCCAGCGCCATCCTTCCACTGAATCGTTCTTGAGCCTGGTACCGAAAGAACGTGTACGCTAGTAACCCGCTGCTTTGCCGCTGATGCGTGCGTCGGCGGCACCGTGGTAGGTACCTGTCTTCGGGTCGACCCAGATCACATGCGCATCCCCCTGCCGTCGCGGACTGTCGAACCGATGCCCCATCTGCCGAAGTTTCTGGACGGCATCCTTATACTGGTTCATGCCTTCGAATTGCACCCGATCGGGAAACCACTGATGATGCAATCGAGGTGCGTCGACCGCAGTTCGCGGCTTCATGTGGAAATCAACAACATTGATGATCGTGCACAGCACTGTGTTGATAATCGTCCGACCTCCCGGGCTGCCAGTCACCAGGAAAACTTTGCCATCTTTGGCAACGATGGTCGGCGTCTGTGAACTGAGCATCCGTTTGCCTGGTGCGATGAGGTTAGGAGGCGTACCGATATTGCCCGCTCGGTCGGTCTGGCCGGGCCGTCGATTGAAATCAAGCATTTCGTTATTGAGCAAAAAGCCGGCTCCCCGCACGACGACACGCGATCCGTAACTGTGCTCAAGTGTGTAAGTGTTGGCAACAGCCATACCCGCGTGATCGATGATGGAAAAATGGGTCGTCTGCATGCCCTCTTCGGCCAGCCGAATATCTTTGGCCAGATTCTCGCTGGGAGTCGCCTTGGTCCGATCAATGCCTTTGGCCAGCTTGCGGGCGTAATCTTTTGTGATCAGATGACCGGGAATCTTGGTGAACGCTGGATCGCCTAGATACCTGGCGCGATCGCAATAGGCGCGGCGCATCGCTTCGATCATCAGATGCAGGGTTTCTGGCGACCAGCGGCCATGTTTTTGCAAATCGAAGTTTTCCAGGATATTGAGCATTTCAACCAGGCAGATGCCTCCCGAGCTTGGCGGGGGAAGGACCGTAAATGTCATAGCCGCGATAGGTTCCATGAATTGGTTTGCGTAAATTCGCGCGATAATTTTGCAAATCCTCTTTGGTGATAAGACCGCCACCCGCTTTCATTTCTGCGACAATCTGGTCAGCGATGGGCCCTTCATAAAACGCGTCCGGCCCATCTTCAGCAATTCGTCGCAGCGTTTTGGCCAGATCCTTTTGTACAAGTCGGTCCCCTGCCTTCCATGGTCTTTTGTCCGTTCGGCCAAACACCCTCTGCAATTCGGCGAAATCCTTGGCATCGGCCAGCAACCGGTTTAACGATGCTGCCAATGGGGCATCGATGGCAAACCCCTCTTCGGCCAATCGCACAGCCGGCATCACCAAATCTTTCCAGGGAACCACGCCAAATCGTCGGTGGGCCAAGGCCAATCCGCGTACCGTACCAGGCACGCCAACCACTTTGTGGCCATAGCGGCTGAGGTCATTGGCGAACATGTCCCTGTGTGCGGCTTTGGGTGCCGTCTCCCGATACTCGATGAGAACAGGCTGTTTTCCGGCACCGGGATGGACCATCATGAAGCCGCCGCCGCCGATATTCCCTGCGGCGGGATAAGTAACAGCGAGCGCGAAAGCAGTGGCGACGGCCGCGTCGACTGCCGTCCCGCCCTGCTTGAGGATCTCTAGCCCGACATCGGAGCCAGGCGCTGACACAGAAACGACAACACCATGGCGAGCTTCAACCGTGCGCTCGTCCCCCCGCGCCAAGGAAAAGGTGTCACCTGCACCGACGGCGAGCAACAGGACAACAGAAAAACCAATACGCATACGGCCTCCCATCAGAACAACATCTCGCTCTACGATAAACTATTGCTGGCGTAAACAAAGGAAATTCTTCTTTCCAAGACGTGGACTGAATAGAGTCGGGCCGAGCGGCAATTCTGCCGCACACCTACCCAACCCGTTTGCTCACGGATAGAATAAATTGGCTACGTCAATGCACAGGTTCGAGACTGCTCTCCCCCAGTGCTCCGGACCTTTTGCAAACGAGGAGCAATTGTGGCACTTACATCAGCGGATCGCGGCTTGTTGCAGCGCTGCTTGAATAAGGAGCCTGGAGCATGGAATGACTTTGTCGATCGCTTCCTCGGACTGATCTATCACGTCATCCACCATACCGCCCATTTGCACAACCACAAATTGTCTCCTGAAGATGTCGAAGATATGGCGGCAGAAATCTTGTTGCACATTGTCGACAAAGATTATGCCATTTTGCGTCAATTCCGTGGCAAGAGCAGCTTGTCGACCTATTTGACCGTTATCGCCCGCCGCCAGTGTCTGCAAGAGCTGTCCAAGAGAGCCAAAACAAGAACGGCTACTGCTGGCGGACAAACGTCGAATGCGCATGCCCAAGAAGGGCCTCCGAAAGTCCAGATCGGTCTCGACAGCCTCGAAGAAGTGCAACAACTGATGCGGAAACTGCCCAACAAAGAACGTGAAGTCGTACGACTTTTTTATCTGGAAGGAAGATCTTACGAAGAAATCAGTACCCAATTGCAAATGCCGGTCAACTCGATCGGACCGATTCTCACTCGCGCCCGCCAGCGTATGCGCCGTAACGCCCCGAAAGCATAAAAATGCCGCCGACCATCAAGACCGGCGGCCCGATCTTTTGTCTATGCGTTCGGTCATTTGATCTTCTTCGAAGCAGCCATGGCTTCCTTCGCTTCGATAAAGCCGTCGTGATTGCTGTCGATTTTTGCGACGTCTTCTTTTGTCCCGATAAACTCTTTCAATCTCACATCGCCATCACCGTTCCGGTCCATACGGATAAACCACAAGGGCAAATCAGCTATCTTCGTAGAAGTCGACTGAGGGGACGGTCTTTGCAGCGGCAATCTGCTAATTCCCGCGGCGTGCTGGTATGTTCCTCATGGACATGCGATTCGACGCGAACCGTTCGCTTCCTGGGTCGCCTTTGGTATATTGCCTGTAGTCGCAGATTGGTCGAGAATAGAAGGGGGGCGAACGATGACAAGGCTCGGTCGACGTCGGCTACACCTTTTGGTTGTCTGGTCCGCAGTGATTCTTCCTTTCCTGGCCATGGGTGCCGATGCGCCTAAGTTCAAGCTCGACCACTTCGAAGGCAAAGTCGTCCCGATCAAGGATATCGTTTCCAAGTTTCACACGAAACTCGACAAAGACGCCTGGCCGACATGGTTGGCCCTGGTGACAACAGATGGCAAGGTTTTGCCTCTGATTAAAAATGACAATTCACGTATGTTTTTTAAAGAGCCGAAACTGCAAAACCGCCTGATGCGTATCGAAGGTCGGCTGCTTCCTGGGAGCCAACTGCTCCAAGTCATTCGCGTCTACAGTATCCGCGACGGCAAACTATACGAAGTGTTTTACTGGTGCGACGTTTGCGTGATCAAACGGTTCGAAAAACAGAACTGCGACTGCTGTGGCGAACCGATGATCCTTCGCGAAGAACCGATCGGTACGGCTCCTCGCTAACGCGATATCGCGTGTGGTTCAGACTCGCGAAGCCGACGTCATCACGCTCTTCATTAGCCATACCGAATTCACTGGTTGTTCCGATCGTGTCGAATCACCGAATGTCCGGCTGGCAGCTTTTGAATTGACACTCCCATGTCATTCCATATATATTCACATATATGTAGATATGGCCCGTAAATCGTTTGCCGCGGCAAAAGTCAGCGCATTGCTTCGGCGCCGGAGGAACGGTCGCATGGTCGTTTTCACCGCCGGGAACAAGCTCGACATCGCGCGGGAACTTTTTGACGTTATGAGTCACGTATGTTTCAACGCTTCGCGCGGTCGAAGGCGCCAGGATGGCCTGAAAGAGATCGAATTCTACACGCTGTCCATCCTTCACGAACGCGGCACCATGAATGTCGGCGATATCCAACGGATTCTGGGCGTCTTGCCGGCACAAATGTCGCGCATCATCCGCGCACTTGAAACCGCAGCGCCACCGTTGGTTCAATGTGGCATCAATCCCAACGACAAACGTAAGATCGACGTGCACATCACCGAACATGGCGTCAAAGCGCTGAACGACTATCGCGACGCTCGGGTTAGCCGGATTGCCGAACTTTTGCATGACCTGAACGACGACGAACAAGAGAATATCACTCATCTCTTGTTCCGCATTCGCGAACTGCTTGAACGCGGCTAGGGCACGCTACAGCCACTCGTTTTCAAAGTCGTTGGAATCAACGCTTTTTTCGAAACATCGCCTCCTTCCTTCCTGATTCAAGGTAGAATAACAAGGCAGAAGTTTTCTGTGCGCCAACGTTTATCTGCGCGATCGGCAGCGCTTACCGATCGGCGGTGCGATACTGTTGCTCCACAAGAAACGCTCTTCTCCCATGGCGATCGACACCATCGATGGTTTTATTGACGTTTTGAAGCGGAGCCGGCTCCTCACCGAGGAGCAGGAACATGCGGTCGTCACCCTGCGCCGGTCATTCGACGAACCGCAAATGCTGGCCTGGTATTTGTTCGATTGTGGACTGCTAACGACTTACCAAATCAATCAGCTCTTCCACGGTAACGGGCACAAGCTCGTTCTCGGCGATTATGTGCTTCTGGAACAACTCGGGCACGGAAGCGTCGGACAGGTTTTTAAAGTCTTGAGCCGAAGCGAGCAGGAAATCTTCGCCCTGAAAATGCTCCGCGATAGCCTGGTGTCCAACCCGGAAGCGGTCCGCCAGTTCCAATGGGAAATGCACGTTATCGCTCAACTCGAACATGAAAACATCATCAGGACCGTCGAAACGGGAGAGGACGAAGGGCGTTACTATTTTGTAATGGAATTCCTGGAAGGCGCACACCTTGCACGGCTGGTGCAACAGGCGGGTCCCTTGCCAGTTTCTTTGGCCTGCCGATATACCTGGCAGGCTGCCCGCGGCTTGCAGCACGCCCATGAACATGGACTGGTACATCGAGACATCAAGCCCCAGAACCTGTTGTTGCTCATACCGACAGAGGAAGTCGAAAGACTTGCTGCCGTCGGCTGGGAAGGATTGGCCGATGCTGAGGAGTGCGCTATCAGAATCCTTGACTGGGGGATCGCCGGGTTGCGCTTGCCCGCGACCGGCTTTGATCTCGCCGAGGGGTCAGATTTTGAGAAGGTCGACACGGTCGGAACGGCCGATTATCTCGCACCCGAACAGGCGTTCAATCCACGCGAAGCCGATATTCGGGCCGATATCTACAGTTTGGGCTGCACGATGTATTTCTTATTGACGGGCCAACCGCCATTTCCAGAAGGATCGGTGCTGTCGAAATTACTTCGGCACCAAAGGGAGATGCCTATGCCAGCAAGCAGGCTGCGCCAGGATATTCCGGCTGGTCTCGAAGCCGTTCTCAACAAGATGCTGGCAAAAAGTCCGGACGATCGCTATTCGACACCGGCCGACCTCCTCTATGCTCTGGAGCCTTGGCTCGATCGGAAGGCGCCGTCGGCCGTTGCCGCCTCCCCGAGTGTCGAGGTAACTCCGTCCGATCGCCGGGCTTCGCTTCGGCATCGTTGCCAGTTGCAAGGCCTATGCAAGCCGGTGAATGCCAGTGTCGACATCACCTGGCCCGCTGAGATTCTCGATATTTCGCGAGGCGGACTGGCACTTCGGGTTGATCGTCGTTTCGAACGCGGAACTTTGCTCGATGTCGAATTGCACGCTGTTTCGACGCACACCACCCAGCACGTGATCGCGCGGGTGGTCAATCTCAGGCAACAGCACGACCGTCGCTGGGTATTGGGTTGCGCTTTCGCCCGCGAATTGGCCGATGAAGAGCTGTGGGCGTTTCGTGCCGAACGTGTCCGCCCCCCTGCCAAGGATTGCCGAGCCTGGATTCGATTTCCCTGTCGGCCGGGTCGCAATTCACATTTGTCGATGCTCAACCGTGAAAAGTGGCCGGCAACAGTAGTGAATATCTCGCCGGGAGGCGTTGCTTTGTTGGTGAAACATGCAGTCGACGCAGGAACCCAACTGCAACTCGAACTGCATGGCAACGTCGATTCGCCGCCTATCTTGACTCTTGCCTATGTCGTCCATGCCACTGCCCGCGACGCCGGTTTGTGGGAATTAGGCTGTGCCTTTGCGATTGAACTTCAAGAGAACGAACTCGATACGTTGTTGTAACGGCCAGTCCTATCCTTTTTCTGGCCCCGAGCTTGCCCACAACTGAGAGATATTTTCGCAAATCCATTCACCCCGGCACATGCGGAGCAATTGCCGCTGAGGACTCAGCCCCGCCGACTGGGCACAAGCCACCGCTTGAGAATTGCCGGCGGGAATATCCACAAAAACTCGTTGTCCCTCAAGCGCCGACCACGCCGTCTGAAACAGTGCTTCGCCCGACTCCGGCATCGCAATGGCCGGTCCGATTTGCCAGGCCAACGCTCCAGGACGCAACGCCAGATATCCACGCAAATCGTTGTTTTCGACCTGTGCAAACCATCTTACCGACGCTTCCTGTCCAAGCGCCTTTAGTAACTTCCGCCGATCGGTTCTCGTTGCTGTGGCGTCGAAAGCGCAAAGCAAATCGTTTGCTTCAGCCAGACCAACAATTGGCTTGGCAAAGGAGGCGGCCGACCGAGGCACACCTTCAAAACGCGTGAGTTGAAACTGCGGCACGAATCCGTTCCGTTCATAAAGCGGTTGGCCTAGCGGCGTCGCATCGAGCCTAATGCTACGGACTTGATGACGTTCCAAAAAGCCCAGCGCATGACGCAATAGTGCCTTGCCAATTCCCTGACCTCGGGCCGTTTTTTCTACAAGAACCATCGCAATCCAAGCCACTTCCTGGAAAACGAAAGCGACCGCGGTTCCCAACGGACGGTCGGCATTTTCGGCGATAAAACAACCGTCCGGTTGAAGACTAAGGAATCGGCGCCAATCTTGCTCGGTTTGGTTCCAGCCGGCTTGTTCTTTGAGAAACATTCCGAATGGCAAGTCGTCGGCAGTCATCGTGCGAATATGCATGGCTGGCGGTGCCGTCGGCTGGCCGAACAAAAACCCGCGGCGGTGGAGCCGCGGGGTAGTTCTTTTTGCAAGTGTTAAAACTTGGGTACCGCGTCCATCGGGGGTTTCGCGATATAAATCATGCGGACAACTGGAGGATCGTCGACCGCTGCGTCGCGCTTTTTCCCCAAAAACACCATGACTGTCCGTCCAGGGATCAGATGTTCTTTTTTGCCAGTGAAGCCCCAAAGGCGTTCCGGTCCTTGCAGTTTTTTCAATTCTTCAGGCGTAAACTTCTTGGGCCGGCCTTTTGTGTCGAAGATGATCGGCGTTTCTTCAACTCGAATCTTCATTCCTGGCGCTGGCTGGTAGGTTACCGTTACGTCACGGTAACCGACTTTGTCGCCATTTAATACGCGTTGTTTTCGGGTAAAGGTAAGACCTCGGTCCGTACGGCTCAGCGTCGCGATGAATGGCTGGCCATAAGGCACCAGGCCATCATCCTTCTTTTTCGCGTTTTCGTCGGGAGGCAACGTGCCGGGAACGGGCCGGAAGAAACGCAAAGCTTGCGGATCGATCTGGTCGTCTCCTGGCTCTTTTTTGATATATACGAGATTAACAAAGGGCGGATCGGATCTGGCAGCATCCTTGGCTTTGACAAGTTGCACTTGCACGATTCGACCAGCTTGCAGATAGGACCGATCACCGGGATAACCCCATAGCCCTTCTTCCCCCTTGAGCGCTTTCAGCTCTTCCTCCGTATACTTTTTGATTTGATCGTTTTCATCGAGGGCAGGAGGAGGCCATTCGATCCGGATTTTCGCTTGAGGAGCGAGAATAAGATCGATATCACGCGTTTTTACCTCGAAGCCTTTTCCGTTGAAGGCGCGATATTGGGTACGCAAAGTCATCTTGCCTTTTTCGGATTTGACAAGCATGCCGACCTGGGGCGGACCGTATGGTACGACTTCCGCATCGGGATCGATCGTAGGCAGTCCACCAAGAAGGCCACTTGGCCCGCCGATTTCTTCATCCCCAGGTACTCGGGCAATGTGTATTTCACGAATCAACGGCGGTTCGGCCCGCGGTGCGCCAAGCCTTTTGGCGAGGAAAAGGCGCACGACTCGCCCCGGTTCCAGGTTCGCGATGTCCGCTGCATAGCCCCATGCTTTGGGATCGTCGCCTTTGGCTTTTCGTTTTTCTTCCTCGTTCGGCAAACGAGGTTTGCCATCTTCACCGAGAACCTTCTTGATCCATTCTTTGCGAATCCTGGCGTGCTCCCAAATCTGCAAGGTCGCCTCCTGGTCGACGGCGACGAATTGTCTTTTCTTCGGATCGAGTTTAGGTTGCTTGTAAACGAACTTGAGCGATTCTCCTTCGACGGCCACCACCTTCGCGATTAGCGGTTGGCCGAAAGGCACCAGTTTTTCTTTCTTGGATTCGGTCGTTTTGTTGTCATCGGCTCCAGGGGCAGGAAAGACAGCCCATAAAAGGACAAGAAAGCCGACGGAGCGGAACGCTCGATACATCGTACAACCTCCTCGCGATGACCTTCAGCGAGACGAGACGCAAAACGACGTCACAACGGTTAGACGCCAGAATAGGGGGGAAAGTTCCGGCGGTTCCTTGAATGGGCCAAATAATACGTGGCACGAAAAAGCTGGTCCAAGTTTGTCATCGCTAACGTGGGTCGCCTGGAGACGACAAAATGACCATCACTCCAACCGGTCGTTGCAGTTCCGGCACTCCTGTCGTCACGTCCGTTCTCTTGGCGAGGATGATTTTGGCATTTTGACCAACAGTGATCTGATTGAAATCGGCTGGGAATCCGGGATAACCTTCGGGACCAGCCATTTTCTTCAGTTCGGCAGGCGTGTATTTCACAATCTGACCATCCGCGGTAAACTTCAGCGGTGGTTTGCTCGTGCGAACGATGACATTACTGGCCAGCTGGATCGATTCGGTCACTCGTTTTTTCAAGGCTTTTCGTCGCTTCTCAAGCTCGTTTTTGATCGATAGCAGCTTAGATTGGTACTGGCTAATATTCTTGATGCCTCGAAGCGATGCTTGCTGTTGCACCCACCAGACATTAAGCTCCTGCAGTTTTTTCTGGTCGATGATCTCGCGTTCAAGCAAAATACTCTTGGTCGCTTCATTGACACTCTTGACGGTGCCTTCTATTTCGCCAACCTTCTTATAGCTTTTTTTCGTTTTTTGGCCAGCGCCGCAGAGGGGAACAACCATTACCACCAGCACGAGAATTCCGAGCCAACGATATGCCTGGTTCATGACAAGACCTCCACGAATTCGGAATGGATCTCGAATGATTGGCTGGACGATTGGCACAACGAATGCAGCAGGCGTTATTGGCTGCTGTTATTTGTTTTCTCATTGCACGACATCATCGAGAATATAAATCATGAAAATTTCGGGCTTTGCGTCGCGCGGGGCGCCCCTCTCTTTGCCCAGAAAGGCATGGATCGTTTGGTTCTGCTTCAGCATATTCAATGAGCCTGTGTAGCCCCATGCCTTGGGATCGGGACCTTTGAACTTTTGCAATTCGTCCGCGGTCCATTTTTTGGGCCGGCCTTTGCTGTCGAATGCCAGTGGCGGATTCTTGACGCGCACTTGCACGTCCTTTGCGATAGGAAAGGATTGCTTTTGTTCCTTATATTGGATTCCCCGCCCTTTACGAACGGGAACACGAACGAGAACTTCAATTTCGTCACCCGTCAGTCGCACGAACTTTACTTGTCCCTGGCCGACAACGATCCGTTTCGGCTTTTCTGGTTTTGGTGCCGGCTTCGTCTTGTCTTGTGCGGACGAGAAAGGAATGACAAAACACATGATTGCGACTAGACTAAAGCAGCGAAGAACTCGGTACCGCATAAAGACCTCCTTACGCTGTCGCGTCCAGTTTGACCATTTTTTAAACTTACCGTTTCTTTCGGACGGTTACAACTTAAAACCGAAACTTTTTACACGCGATTTCTTTCGGCGTTTAGCCCAGCAGGCGCTGGACGATTGTATCGACGTCAAAAACGCAACCACCCCAAGGACCACCACTTACAGCTTGTAAGGCGGCCCACAGACGCGTATCTGCCGGCAAATCGGGATCGGGCCGCAAGTCCGAATGGAGCGGTCTCGAGTCCAGGATTTGCTTTCCTGCTTCGGCGCCAAAAATGGCATCTCCTTGCCCCACGAGGTTCAGGCTTCCTTCCAGGCGATTGCGATCGATAATGATTTCGATGATGTCTCCGTCCTGCACCTTGCCAATCGGACCTCCGGCGAGGGCTTCCGGCCCGATGTGCCCGATACATGGGCCAGTGGAAACACCCGAAAAACGTGCATCAGTGAGAACGGCTATATCTTTGCCAAAACTCAAATGCTTTAATGCCGACGTCAACTGATATGTTTCTTCCATGCCGGCGCCCAGAGGCCCTCGGCCAATCAACACGATAATGTCGCCTGGCTGCACATTGCGATCCTTGACGGCAGCAACAGCCGCTTTTTCACTGGTAAAAACCCGTGCCGGTCCTCTCTTGCGATAAACGCCATCTTCGTCGACGACGCTTGGATCGATAGCGGTGCTCTTGATCACAGCTCCTTCCGGCGCCAGATTGCCACGGGGAAAAGTCACGGTAGAAGTCAATCCACGTTTGCTCGCAACTTCGGGCGACATAATGACATGGTCCGGATCGACTCCGTCTCGTTGCTTCAATAAGGTGCGTAATTTCCGACGGCGTTCGGACCGTTCCCACCAATCGAGCGTTTTGGCCAATGGTTCCCCACTGACGGTCATGCAGGAATCGTCCAACAGTCCAGACTGGCGCAAGTGAAGCATGACTTCCGGAACGCCACCGGCCAAAAATACAAAGGAAGTTGGATAACCGACTGGGCCGTTGGGCAAGGCGTCGACGAGTCTTGGCACCTGACGGTTGACTCGAATCCAGTCCTCCACGTTCGGTCGCCGAAGACCTGCGCAAAAAGCAATTGCGGGCAGGTGCAGAAGCAAATTCGTGGAACCGCCAAAAGCAGCATGCACTGCCATGGCGTTGTGGATCGACGCTTCGGTAAGGATGTCGCGCGTGCGTATCCCTCGCTGGCAAAGGGCAAGGGCAGCGCGGGCGGATCGTCGCGCCATATCGAGCCAGATGGGTTGTCCCGATGGTGTCAAGGCGGAATGAGGCAGAGATAAGCCCAGGGCTTCGCCCACCACTTGAGCCGTTGCCGCTGTTCCGAGAAACTGGCAGCCTCCGCCGGGGCTGGCACAGGTTCGGCAACCTGCTACCGCCGCCTCTTCCAAGGTGATCTCGCCATGGGCAAAACGGGCACCGATCGTTTGAACTTTCCCCGTATCTTCGCCGTTCGACGTTGCCAGCATGACCCCGCCAGGAACAAGGACACAGGGCAAATCGCGGGTTGAAGCCAATGCCATCATCATGGCTGGAAGGCCTTTATCGCACGTGGCAATCCCGATGACACCAGCCCGCGTGGGCAGGGAGCGAATCAGACGGCGAAAAACCTGCGCGGCATCGTTGCGATAAGGCAAGCTGTCCATCATGCCCGCGGTCCCCTGGCTACGACCATCACAGGGGTCCGAGCAGAAGCCGGCAAAGGGGATACAACGCAAAGCGCGGAGTTCGTCGGCTGCAGCCTGCATTAAAAGTCCGACTTCCCAATGTCCTGAATGGTAACCAAGTGCAACGGGCCGACCATCCGGAGCCCGAATGCCTCCTTGCGTGCTTAAAAGGAGAAACTCCTTACGCCCCAACTCGTCGGGGTTCCATCCCATACCCACGTTCTGGCTCCAGCCAAATAGATGTCCGCTAGGCGCATGGCGCAACAACTCTTCAGTGAGAGGCAGTTTGCCATCCGGACCAGGAGCGGAAGACTGGACGTCGAAGAGTGTCGGATCGGTATCGACCAGCGACGAGAAATCGAGTTTCATTTCGCGTGTTTTTTCTTTTTCGCTTCGAACTCCTTGATGTACTTTTCCGGGTTTTCATTGAAGGCGGCCCGGCAGCCGCTGCAGCAAACATAGTACGTTTTTCCCTTATACGATACGGTCGATGTTCCCAATCCGCCGGAGACAATACATTCTGGCCGGTGGTCGCCGGCAGCAAATTGGACGCCTTTGCGGGTAGCTCCCACCCGGTAAATACGGCGAAAGTAGGTACTGCCCTGATTGGCCACCGCGTATTCATACAGAAATCGCGTTTCGTGCAACAAACTAATGGTCAGCCGATGCGTCGTTTTTGTTTCCGGATCGATGCGCACAACTCTCAAATAGCGATTCTTTTCCAGCGAACCCCGAAATATCTGCTTCTTTTTGTCCGAAGTCAGCATGCGAAGTTCGAATTCATCTTCGGTAGGCAAATAGTGCAGCGTGCCGCTGGAATAATGTTTGCCTCGGTTGAATTGGAGGTCGATCCAAGCATCGTCTTGCTTGAATTGCCACTCGCAGGAAATCGTTTCGATCCAAAAGTCGTCACTTCCGTCTTTGCGTTCTGGCACCCCCGTTCCCTTCCACAAACCAACGAGCAGGTTAAACGGTTTTCAACGCTTCAAGCGGCGTTCTGGTCGCTGGCTTTTCCGCGCCTGTGACGGGAACAAGAACGAACCAGAGCACCACCAAGCCTCCCAGCAAGCGGCCCATCATCATCCACCTCTTTTCTTTTCAATCGCGTTCTCGCGGCAGCCGAAACGTTTCAATCGTCGTCGTCGACTACTTCCATCGTGGCGAAATGGTTATTGGTGCTGCTGAACGTGGTACCCGTGTTTTCCGCCAGTTGTCGCACTTGTTTTAGGGCATTATCAAGATCGGCTTCGGTCAACGTGTCGAACGGATGGCTGAAGACCGACCAGATCATCCTCCGGTTTACAGCATATTTTGCCTCCAAGGCACGATCGAAGTTGGCGGATAACAGGGTTAACAACAACTGTTTGTCGTCGCAATCAATTGGACGAACGGGGATCATGATTCGAACGCGATTCAGCCTTTCGTCTACTTCAATGAAAAGTTGGAACTTGCCATCCCTGGCTTTCCATAACCCCGGCTGTCCTTGCAGGTTTCGCACTTTTTTCTGCAACAGCCTGCCGAAGGCAGCAAGGTCCACTCGCGGAACAAGATCATCAGCCAATGGAACGGTGGCCATCCATGTCGCCAGTACCAAAGAAAACATAGCCGCCTCCGGATTGGCGAATTCAGACGATGTTGTCGTGGCAAAAGAACAGCGACCGACGAATCACTCCTCGTCTTCACGAAGCTTCGCCAAGACGCTGAAGTCTTCGAGCGTCGTCGTATCTCCCGTGGTTTCTTTACCAGCAGCGACGTCCCGCAGCAGACGCCGCATGATTTTGCCCGATCGGGTCTTTGGCAAGGCATCGGTGAAGCGGACATCGTCAGGTCGAGCCAAAGCGCCGATCTCCTTGGCGACATGTTGCCGAAGTTCCTCCTTCAGTTGTTCCGACGGCTCGACGCCACTGACAAGGGTGACGAAGCAAACGATGGCTTCGCCCTTGATTTCGTCGGGCCTGCCGACGACGGCTGCCTCGGCAACTTTCTCGTGGTGGACTAGAGCGCTTTCCACTTCCATCGTGCTCAGGCGATGGCCCGACACGTTAATCACGTCGTCGACACGGCCCATGATCCAGAAATAGCCGTCTTCGTCTTGCCGAGCTCCGTCGGCCGTGAAATAGGCATGCGGAATCTGCGACCAGTACTGCTGCTTGTAACGTTCGTCGTCGCCATAAACCGTCCGTAGCATCGACGGCCAGGGTTTGCGGATGACGAGGTATCCTCCCTGATTGGCTGGCAGAGGATTCCCTTCCTTATCAACGATCTCGGCCACGACACCGGGAAACGGACGGGTGGCCGAACCCGGTTTCGTGGGGATAGCGCCAGGAAGAGGGCTGATCATGATGGCTCCGGTTTCGGTTTGCCACCAGGTATCGACGATCGGGCATCGTTTCTTGCCAATCACTTCGTAATACCACATCCACGCTTCCGGATTGATCGGCTCCCCGACTGTGCCGAGCAGTTTCAGGCTCGTGAGATCGTGTTGATTGGGCCAGTGGTCGCCCCATTTGATAAAGGCGCGGATAGCGGTCGGGGCAGTATAAAAGATGTTGACGCGGTACTTTTCTACAAGTTCCCAGAAGCGGTCTTCACGCGGATAATTCGGTGCTCCCTCGTACATCATCGTCGTGGCGCCGTTAGCTAGCGGGCCATAGACAATGTAACTGTGGCCGGTGATCCAGCCGATGTCAGCAGTGCACCAGTAGGTGTCGTCTTCGTGGTAGTCGAATACCCACTTATGCGTCAGAGATGTGCCGAGCAGATAACCGCCAGTGGTATGCAAAACGCCTTTCGGCTTACCCGTTGAACCGCTTGTGTACAGGATAAATAAGGGGTGTTCGCTGTCGAAAGCCTCGGCGGGGCAATCGGGCGAAGCCTCCGCCATCAGTTCGTGCCACCACAAGTCCCTTCCGGCTTTCATATCGATCTGCTGGTTGCAGCGATTGAAGACGATACATTTTTCTACAGTGGGAGATTTCTGCAGAGCATCATCAACGTTCTTCTTGAGCGGAACCACCTTGCCTCGCCGCCAGCCTCCGTCCGCCGTTATAACCAACTTGGCTCCGGCATCGTTGTTCCGGTCGGCGACCGCCTCGGCGCTGAAGCCTCCGAAAACAATGCTGTGCGGTGCCCCGATGCGGGCACAAGCCAGCATGGCGATCGCCAATTCCGGAATCATGGGCATATAGATCGTGACGCGATCGCCTGCCTGGATGCCGAGCTTTAACAACACGTTGGCAAACTGGCACACTTCGCGGTGCAGGTCCTGGTAACGGAGAATGCGACTATCGCCTGGTTCTCCCTCCCATATGATGGCAGCCTTGTTTTTTCGGCCGTTGCGAACGTGCCGGTCGACACAGTTGTAACAAGCGTTGATCTTGCCGCCGACGAACCACTTGGCAAATGGCTCATTCCATTCCAGCACCTTGTCCCATTTCTTGAACCAATGCAGACTTTCCGCCTGGGTGGCCCAGAATCCTTCCGGATCGTCTTTCGCCTGATTCCACAGCCGCTCATAATCCGCCATACTCTTGATGTGCGCCTGGGCCGTGAATTCCGACGGCGGAGGAAACTTCCGGGCTTCTTTCAAGACGCTCTCGATACTGGTCGACGAACTCGACATCTCTTCGATCTCCCAAAGAAAAGTTGCCTTCCCTATCGGGCATTGTGGTCCAAGTTCTGGGCTTTGTACACAAGATTCGGACTTTGACTACCGCTTTGCCAGGCTCAAGGCTCGTCGCTCGAAATCAAGCACGCCGGGTTAAAAGGAAACGATCGCAGAACACGTTTGCTCGCGATGGTTTCGCGTCGAGTAGCCGGGGACGACGGATGCAAGGGGAAAGGGAAAAAGGAGAGGTCGAAGCGACCAGAAAATTTTGCAGCAGGCGGGGAAAAGTCTTACAGGCCGTAAGTCATTGACTGCTAAGAATCAGGAACCATGAACACGAGCACGCGTGCCTCCTTCGCGGATCGCTGCCATTCGTAGACCACCATGCCCTTCTTGGCCAGCATTTTCGCAAACTCCAACAGCGGTTGGTGTTCGTGATGGGCGGTATCCAGCACCACGAACCGTTTGGGAACATATCCCTCCGGTACGGAAAAGCTTCGTGGTCGAAACGTTCGTTCCGCATAAAAAGCGGACCAACAGAATGGATCGACGATTTCATCTGCAGGATTCGCGTTCTTGGCGAGCCACAGGCCTGCCTCACGGAAGCCGGCCCGAGAGGAATGCATCGTTTTGAGTGCACTGGGCAACGCACAGACAATCAGAAATGAGAGCAAAAGTCTTTCCGTCAGGCAGCGCCGCTTGTCGGTGCAAAAGCGCCGTGCAAATTCGAAAATGGCTGCTACCGCAAAGAAGCTGCTGCCTAGCACAAACAATAACATGTGCCTTTCAGACATGTATCCTGCGACGACCCCCAGGGTGAGGACCATCAGCGCTTGAAACAAGAATAAGATGGCCAGCATCATCCCAACGGGTTGCCTCCGGAACCACTCCCGAAACCACCACCAGCCAAAAACAGCCGGCAGCAAAGCTACGTAGTGAAAAGCCTTGCCCAGTTCCTTCACAAACGTCAACACCGCCCAAGGCAGATTGCCATGGTGATCGTCTTTGGTCCAATTCGGCCGAAACGCCCCCCAGACCGGTACGATGGCGAACCGGCCGTTGACGCAGCCAGGCGTTCGCGTTTCGGGTCGAACCTCGCGTTGGCCGCGTGTGGCATCGTTACTTAGACAGCTTAACGAGAGTTTTTCCAGAATCCAACGAGAGGAGGTCTTGTTGGTGATTCCACCGATGGCGATCATGTAAGGGGATGCAGTCGCCGCTGCGCCAACCAACAAGCTCGCCGCACAGCCAACCAGTCGCCAGCGAGACGATATCCAATCACGGCGAAACGAACAGATGGCCAACAATACCCCAGTCGCGACGACGCTCATCGCCCCTTCCGGACGGGTCAGATAAGCCAGCCCTCCGCATAGACCGCAGACTCCGAACAGGACAATCGAACCACGTCTCACGGCAAGGTGCGAAAGAAGCACGATCGTCGCTAACAACAAAAGATACAACCCTTCCGTTAGACCATCCGATAGCGCCCGAGAACCAACTGGCAGGCACTGAAACAGAAGCGATCCCCAAAAGCCAACCCGACGGTCAAAGAGAATTCGGCCAATGCTGTACATAGGAATCACTAACAGGACTCCCGCCAACGCTGTAGCTAGCTGTGCGCTGTACTGCATGGAAAAAGCTTCCGGCCAATCGACGATCGACCGGAATGGCATCGAGACCGCCAAAATCGTCAAAGGGTACAAAGGCGGATGGCGATGTCGCCGAAGCACATCCAACCAATTCTCGTGCTCCAGTTCCCAAGCAAAACGAATGAAGCCGATACTGTCACGAGCGGCAACGGTAGTATGCGCGATCTGCCAGGCATGAATGACAGAGGAAATAGCCATCAAACACAGGACGGCTACCACGTCGGATCGTCCCCAACGCGCTGGCTTCTCTTCTTCCCTCGGCTCGTCCATGAGCTACCTCACAATTTCATTCAATCCGCTCGCGTCGTATTTGTCGCAACCCTGCGGAGAGAAAACAAGAGCGAAATCCTGCTCGCCATTAAGATCGGCAAATTGGAAAGGTCTGCTTCAACGAGCTGCTTTTGCTTGGACAAAAGCGCCGCCGTGTCAATAATGCACCGCCGCTCGCTATTTTGTGCAGCTTTGCTGGGTCAACGTCCACAAAGGAAGTGAAAACCACCGAGGGGATTGGCTACGCACGGCCAAGCAAAACGGATCATCTCTGCACTTTTCTCTCGGGAAACAGCCGATGGCGGCTTCTTGAGCTAACTCGACTGGGACAACCGTTCATTCGCGGGATGGTAAATTCGGCGTCCGTTTTGGAAATCAGGCACATAGCCATTCTCGTCGGTGCCACTGGCGAGGGCTTCGTCAATGTCCGGACGGCGCGACGAAATCGCTGCGTATAGATCATTTGTCTTCAAACCAGCTTTTCGGCCACGGTCGATCAATGTTCGATAATTGGTATGCCGCATGGCAGTATCCTCTAAACGATGCCTCTTCTCTATTTCTCCTTATCGCACATCTCGTGCCAGACTTGCCTCGTTTCCTTAAACAGAATTCTTGCAACAGCCTAAGTGCTTATCATATCGAGAAAAACAACGCCAAACTCAAGTCGGTTTTTTAGAAACCAACGAGCCAAGCAGCTTCAGAAGTGGCAGGAATGCAACGATCTGTGTCAATTTTCCGTACGGTTTTGAACGACAGGGCAACAGAGAAAGAAGGTCTCCGGAATCGGCGGCAAACTGGTCCGGAATACATATTTTGGCTTGAGATGCGGCGATAGACTGCCTTATCTAGGAGATAGTTGTGGCTCGGGTTCCGGAGTCTCTGGAAAGAGTTTCCGTCCGAGCGAACCAACCCCGGGACACCAAGTCAGAAGAGCGAGAGGCCAGAGCAGCCGCAACGATCGACAAATTCGCTCAAAAAGCGCATAGCCACGATAGATGGTTCCGTTGTCATCGACGAGTTCGAGGTGATGTTTGGCGGTGCCATCGAAATCCGTTTCGTGGGCGTCGGGAACGAGGCGAATCTGTTTCCACGGATCGACGGCATGAATAAGGCTGGCGGTTCGAACATGCCGGCGTTCCCGTGTCGAAAACCGTAACCGGAATAGACCGCTTCCCCGCCCCAATTTTTCCAGCAGACGATGTAACGCTTCCTGAGGCAGAAACGCCAGCACCGCTGTCACCATAATCAAGCTGAACGTCGTTAATCCCATGAACGCTGCAATTCCGGTGTGGAGCACGATGGAACTGACGATCATGGTCCAGCGCAGCGGCGGCAGCCAAATAAAGGTCGGAAAACCGATCTCGAAAACAAGTGTAAAGACGACACCGCCTGCCATGAACAAGTACCAGACCCAGGGGTGATCCACGAGAAAGTACATGAAATTCAAGAACAGATGGTTGTGAACCGGCGAAAACTCGGGATTGGCCATCGTGCCCCAAATAGCGGTACCGTTCCACCAGGAGGTTCCCTGAAGCTTGGACAAACCGGCCACGAAGTAGACGAAGCACACGTTGATCTGGATGAGACGGAGAGCAAGGTTGGCCGAAACGCTTGGACGCGGTCGATTGGACAATGGCAAGACCGTCAGCTTCGTGCTGCTTTCCTCGCTGGCTTTTCGTTGCAGCCGTAATATGGACCAGGTCCGCCAGTAGCGTTGAATCAAACGGTCGACCGATAACGCCGCGCCACTTGGCCCGATGGCCAGGTAAAGCAACATGAAGTTCGTCATGGTGTCCATGCCGAATAGAACAGTTGGCGAGCGTTGCAAATAGCTCAAAGCCGCCAGCCACGTCAAAACAGCCGTCAATCGTGTGCAGAAGCCGATCGTGAACAGAAACATCAGAATCAATATGCCAATGTGCACGACCCAAATAGCTTGCGGATCCTGGACAAAGTACCAGATCGACGTGGCATAGAACCCCTGCGAGTACGCGAGGTGGGGGACGAGGCCTTCCCAGCGATTACGAAAACCGTTGACCGCGCGTTTTTCTTCGTCCGAAAGATTGGGGTATACCTCTTCCAGCCATTGTTTGCGCAGCTGTTCGCGTTCTTTGACTTCGTCCCAGGCAGTCCAGGAACGCGGATTCCAAGGAACTTCCGAGCGGAAACGATCGAGCATTTGGGCGTTGACCCAGCCGTCAGGCCCGATCATCGCTTCTAGGTCGAAGGTGTAGGCGAAATGGATATAGAAAACGATGAGTCCGGTACAGATGCGCAAGAAGCCCAGCAATGTCGGGTCAGCCGGCGAAAACCAGAATCGGTTCCAGGCATCGATACAGCGGCGCAGCGGGTTCGTCGGCACGTTCTCGCTCATATCTTGTTTCTCTCCGTGATATCACCTTCCGCGTGCAACTTCAGGTAGTCCACGATGCGTGGCATCAGGCGGACGAATACCTCATGTTTGTCGTCCCCGGCGCGAATGCGCAATTCCACCACTTCGCCTGGCCGCATGCGCTCGATAAAGTCGCGCAACTCCTCTGTGGTACGAACATCATACCAGGGGTAGGTCCGGTTTTCGCCTGCCCTGCGAATGGCATAGATGACATCGCCGGCGCGGAGGTCAGCGCGAAAAGCGGCGCGTCCGGGAACGAGCTTGCGAATGCGGACACCGTCTGCCACGTCTTCTGTTTCGATTCCTAGTGCTCCCTTGTTCGGATCCTGCAAAATCGGGATCATCCAATAAAGGAGAGGATCGCGTTCTTCCTTGGCGAGCTGGCCATTGTCGAGATTGAATTCGCGTTTGAGTGAAAGCAGGTTGCCGTCGACATCGAATTCACCGACGAAGACAGGAAGATAAGTAATTGGGTCATAGAAATGACGATTTTTGAGCAGCAGCCAGTCGGGATGGTTGGAGTCGACACGTTCCATCTGGTCGGCGTTCAAAATCAGATGCGTAACACGGTAAACTTTGACGCTCTTGACTTTCTTGTGAGGTGCGGCTTCGTGGCGATAGGTTCGTGCGACATGCCGTGCGTAGCTCGCCAGCCATTGCTTCGCCATCAGGTCGGGTTCCTGGTATTGTGCTGGCAAGGGAAACCGTTGTACCGGATGGGTGGGAATGGCATCAGCCAATTTGACCCGGTCCTCGAGGATTTTTGGCGTTGGGGCTCGCTTGCTTGGTTTGTTGATGCTTTCTGCCAGCGACAGCCGGCGTGTATAGTTGACATAAGGATAACGCCGGCGCTCGCCAGTGGGGCCATATTCTATGGGTCGGCCATCATCATCGAGTTCGGGAACCTTGATCCAACGGTAATAACGGGTGCCGTCGGCATCTTCTTCATATTCGATAAAGAACCAGACGAGCGAAGCCGGTCCTGGTTCTGGGGAGTAAAAGTGATAGGCGTTATTGAAGTACATGAATTGCAGGTATGGCCGAAAAATGTAGGTCCATGCCTGCTGCCCAACCCAAGCTGGTGGTGGTGCTGACGTTACTGCGCTCAGAATGCCGCCGAAGTGAAACAATATGACCAGACTGACGGCCACTTTTTGCGCCGGCCGGGGCAGCAATAATACAACGGCGCTGAACAATGCCACGCCTGCCGCCACACCGAAAAACAAGCCGGCCGACCAATCCCACCCTGCATTTCCGGCGGTGAACTTGGCGAGCAACGCCGACACCCCCGCCGCGGCCAGCACCAATGGTGCGCGTGGTTGTATGTAGACTGCCAACCCTGCCGCGAAGACACCGAACACGGGAAAGCACCACAGCCAGCTTCCCCTTGCCACGATCGAGACAACAAATCCCGTGACGCACAAAAGCAACGCCGCGATCAAAACCGGCCACGCATTCTGAACGATCGGCGTTTCTTCGTCATGGACCAGTAGTTCGTCGGCAGCCATGACTTGGCCCTCTTGAAGATCTTATCCCCGTCTCGTTTATTGATAAACATAACCGATGCACTGACCCCAGTAGAAGACATCGCCGACGATTCGACTGTTGCCGCTAGCGAAAGCTGTCTGGTTTTCCCGAAAACGACGCGGCCGTCAATTCTTGCGCAGTCAACGATTCATCTTGTTAGCACCATAGCACCGGTTTTGTTCCCTCTATAATAACTCTCGGAGGTTTCATTGCGTTAGCGAGCCATTCGATTTTAGTGGAATTCCTGAGAGGCCAGCTGTGCGCTGCATTTACGAACTTACCACCGAAGAGGCGTATCACATTGCCAGCCGGCGCTTCGGGCATGTTCTTCCGCCACTGGAGGCGATCGAGAATGAAGATTGGGGCCGGGATTACGTACTGCAATGTCTCCAAGGCCATTCCACTGAAGAACTGGCCAGTGCCGGTTTGACCTGGGACACCGATAGCGCCGTTGACGAAACTCCGAAAAACGCCACCGATTCATGAACTTTCCTCCTCATAGCTTCTACACGCTAGCTGACGGCCATCGGCTCCACTACGTCGATAATGGGGCAGGCGATCCAATCGTAATGGTCCATGGAAATCCGACCTGGTCCTTCTTTTTTCGCCGATTGATCGAGGCCTTTCAGGACCGATACCGAGTCATTGCTCTCGACCACATCGGCTGCGGCTATTCCGACAAACCCTCTGACGCTGCTTATCCGTATGTTTTGCGACGCCGCGTATCGGATTTTGCCGATCTCCTCGACCATCTCGATATCCGCCGCAGAGTGACGTTGGTTGTCCACGACTGGGGCGGCATGATCGGTTTGGCTTGGGCCGTACACCATTCGGAACGAGTGGCACGGCTGATCGTGTTGAACACGGCGGCTTTTCGTCTACCCGCAGGGAAACGCCTGCCGTGGCAACTCCGTCTCTGCCGTATTTGGCCAATCGGTGCCCTGCTCGTCCGCGGGTTGAACCTTTTTTGTCGAGGCGCCGTCCGTTATTGTTCTCAAAAGCCGCTTCCCCGCGATATTCGTCAAGCGTATCTGGCTCCTTACAATTCGTGGAATAACCGCCGCGCCGTCCTGCGTTTCGTGGAAGACATCCCGTTGTCTGCAGGGGACGCAAGCTTTGCAGAAGTTTGCAAGGTGGAAGAGGCACTGCCCCGCTTGGCGGGTACACCCATTTTGCTATGTTGGGGAAAACGCGATTTTGTTTTCGATGCGGACTTTCTTGCCGAGTGGCGCCGACGTTTTCCCCATGCAGAGGTACACGCGTTCGACAACGCCGGGCATTACCTTCTCGAAGACGTTCCAGACGAAATTATCGATCGAGTCAATGAATTTTTCGACAGGTACCCTCTTCTCCCTGTTTGAAAGAGACAAAGCGCTTGCATGGCGGCATTCCGCATGATATGCGTGAGGAGGAAACACAGTTTTATCGGGAGCTTACCAACGGGAACAAGGAGCGATCATGGCTCGCAGGTGCCTGCGCTACGCGGCAATGGGAATGGTGTGGTGCTGCCTTGCGCTGCCTGCATTTTCGGCCGAACTGCCTTCTTTCGTCATCTTTCTCACCGACGATCAGCGATGGGACGCCCTGAGCTGCGCCGGCAACAAAATCCTGCAAACTCCCCATATCGACAAGATCGCTCGAGAAGGACTCCTATTCAAAAATGCCTTCGTTACGACTTCGTTGAGTGCACCGAGCCGCGTCACGATCCTCACTGGCCAGTACTCACACACGCACGGCGTCAAGGAAAATCAGAATGTCAAACTCCCCGCCGCCACCTTGTTGTTGCCTGAGTTCCTAAAGGAAAAAAAAGGCTATGAAGTCGCTTTTTGCGGCAAGTCCAAACTTGGTCCGGATCTGGCCAAACGCAAATGGGATTACTTCTTCGCCTACGACTCTGACGACTATCTCAACCCAACCATCTTTGCCAGCGACGGAAAGCCCCAATCCCTTTCGGGCTACGTTGACGACATCGTTACGCAACACGCCATCGAATGGCTGAAAAAGAAACGAGACAAGCCGTTTTGTCTGTTCCTTTGGTTCAATGCTCCCCATCGCCCCTGGATCCGAGCACGTCGGCACCATGATTTGTTTGCTAATGTGCCAATTACCAAGCCCGCAACCTATGACGACGACCAAAAGAACTATCCTGGCAAGCCCAAGGCGTTCACCAATGCCAAGAACCGCGTTGGCGAATTCGCCGACGTTCGCTCCCTTGATTTCATCCGCGACTACTACGCCACACTGGTTGCGGTCGATGAGAACGTCGGCAAGGTTTATGCCGTCTTGCAGGCCATGAACAAACTCGATAACACCGTTATCATCTTCACCTCAGACAACGGCTATTTCCTAGGCGAGTGGCGGATGTTCGGCAATAGTTTCATGCACGAACCATCGATCCGTGTCCCTCTGGTCATTCGTTATCCCAAAGCCATTCCCAAGCCCGGCACGCGCGATTCCGCAGCGCTCAATGTCGATATCGCCCCGACGGTGCTGCAATTGGCGGAAATTCCCATTCCTAAGGAAATTCAGGGGTTGAGTCTCGTGCCTCTTTTCGCTCCCGATGCGGCCGCCGTCAAAGACTGGCGAAAGGAAGGATGGCTGTACGAGTATTTCGAAAACCCCGGACCGCAAAACGTTCGAAAACATCGTGGCATCCGCACACCGAAATCGCCGCTAGGCGGTCCTTTCAAATTCATCCACTACTTCGAGGCACCTGAAGAATTCGAACTCTACGATCTCGAAAAAGATCCTTTGGAACGCAATAATCTCTACGGCAATCCGATGTACCAGAAAGTCGTCGACCACATGAAGCTGACGATGGAAAAACTTCGAACCCAAACCGGCGACAACTCGAAATAAGAACGACCTGGCCAATACACGTTTCCTGGTTATCTCAAGCTGGTTTCTCGTTTTCGTGTCTCCCCCCCTTGCACCTTTCCGCACGTTTTTCATTGGCGTAACGCACGCGAGCGCCGATACAATGCTCTTCCAACCTGATACTAACCTCAACTGTTTTCTCGGACTCCGTGCCGGAGAGTTCATCATGCGAAGCGGCCATAAGGTATGGGCGATATCGAGGCTGGCTATTGTTGCTGTTTTGTTCGGCAGCGCATCCTTTCTTCTTGCTGCCGACTGGCCGATGTGGCGTCATGACGCCCGGCGCAGTGCTCAATCACCGGAACAGCTTCCTGCTCATTTGCATTTGCAGTGGGTCCGGGAGTTTCCTCCTCTTGAACCTGCCTGGCCTGATCAGCCCAAAATGGAACTCGATTCCATCTACCAACCGATCGTTGCGGGCGATCGACTTTTCATTGCGTCGGCTTATGACGACACTTTGTCTGCATTTGACGTCGCTACGGGAGATAATCTCTGGACTTACTGGGCGGAAGGTCCGATCCGTTATGCACCGCTAGCGTGGAAAGATCGGGTCTACTTCGCCTGTGACGACGGCTGCTTGTATTGCCTGTCAGCGGATTCGGGCAAGCTTAAATGGAAGTTCTATGGTGCACCCCAACGCCGCCGGATTCTTGGCAACAAACGGCTTATCTCTACGTGGCCGGCGAGAGGCGCCCCTGCGTTGAGCGGAGACCGAATCTATTTCGCCGCCGGTATTTGGCCCTTCATGGGAGTCTTTATTCATTGCCTTGACGCCGAAACCGGCCAGGTCGTTTGGACCAACGACGGCGACGGCAATATCTATGTCAAACAGCCGCATAATTCCGATTCCTTTGCTGGTGTCGCTCCACAAGGGCCATTGGTTATCAGCGGCGATAAGCTGCTCATCCCCGGTGGGCGGTCGGTTCCTGCGTGCTATGACCGGAATACCGGGAAACTGCTGCATTACGAACTCGCTGCCAATGGCAAGCGGGGTGGCGGCTGCGAAGTCCTCGCAGCCGAGAAGTTGTATGCCAACGGTTCCGCTTTGTTCGACCTCGAAACGGGGCAATACATTGCTTCAGCAGGCCAACCTATCGCCGGTGGCAACCCTCTCCTCTTTGTCAGCCGTGGCAACAAGTGCGATATCCTCGATCTTTCCAAAGCCACAGGGCGTGAGGTCACGAAGAAAGACCGCCGAGGAAAAAGCTACAAGACCAGACAGTGGACCATCCCCAAAGTTGGCGAGATCGATTTGCCGAATGCCACGGCTATGATTGTCGCCGGCTCATGCCTCTATGCCGGTGCCCCTGGTATCATCCGGGCCGTAGGTCTTCCTGGTGAGAAATCCGAAAGCCGTATCCTTTGGGAACACAAACTGCAGGGAACCCCGGCCACCATCCTGGCCGCCGCCGGCAGACTTTTTGTGGGGACCAAAGAGGGAACCCTGTATTGTTTCGGCGGCGAAAAGCGACCGGCTGTCCGGCACTCATTGAAATTCAATCCCATCTCCGTCGGCAGCGAAAGCAGCGCTCGAGCGAAGAGAATAATCGACGCCACCGGAGTACGAGCAGGTTATGCCGTCGCTTGGGGCATCGGCCATGCTGATGTGCTCGTTGCTCTTGTTCAACAGAGCGATCTGGATTTGATCGTGATCGAACCAGACAGCAAAAAGGGACAGGCATTCCGCGCGCGATTGCGCGCGGCAGGAGTTCCCTGCAGCAGAATATCGGTTTACAACGATTCCCTTTCTTCCGCTCATTTGCCGCCCTATCTGGCCAACTTGATGATCGTGCAGGACTGGAAATCTGCCGGTATCGAGCCAACCGATTCGGCATTGAAAAAGATGTATGCAAGCCTCCGGCCCTTTGGTGGCGTTCTTCGGCTACCAGCGGAAACCAAGAACGTCGCCTCGGTAGTACGCGGATTGCCACAGGCACGAGTAACCAAGCAGGCAGATGCTGTCTTGCTGATCCGCGAAGGGCCTTTACCCGGCTCCGCGAATTGGACCCACGAACATGCTGATGCTGCCAACACACGAGTTTCCAAGGACCGATTAGTCAAGGCTCCGCTAGGCCTTCTTTGGTTTGGTGGTTCGTCTCATGAAGGCATTTTGCCGCGCCACGGGCATGGGCCCCAGCCCCAGGTCATCGACGGCAGGCTCATCATCGAAGGCGTTCATAAAATGCGCTGCCTTGACATCTACACCGGTCGTATCCTTTGGGAAACTTACATTCCCAACGTTGGCCTTCGTTACAGTGACACAGCTCATCAACCTGGTGCCAACGGTAGTGGCGCGAATTACGTATCTCTATCAGATGGCATCTATGTCGCCGCCGACGAAGTCTGTCTTCGGCTCGATCCAAAGACTGGCAGAGTGCTTTCGGAATTCCGGCTACCTGCCGATCCCCGAACAGGCCAGCATCCGATATGGGCTTATGTCAATGCCGCCAACGACTACTTGATCGGCGCCGGCGACCCGTTCATCCCGGACGAAGCGTCTAGCAAGCTTCGCGGCAGCAACCTTGATACCTATTCGTCCAGCAGACTTCTCTACGTCATGAACCGGCACACAGGGAAAGTTTTGTGGTCCGCATCCGCGCGACTGGGGTTCCGACATAATTCCATCTGCATTGGGGGGAATCGGCTCTACTGCATCGATCGCCTCTCTGGACCGGAACTCGACCGCATCAAGCGACGAGGCAAAAAGCCGTCCTTTGCGCCTCGCTTGCTGGCATTCGATCTTGCCACCGGCGACGTGCTTTGGCAGACCGAAAAAGAAGTTTTCGGCACTGCCCTTGCCTATTCCGAAAAATACGACTTGCTTGTAGAAAACGGCCTCCGAACGCGAGACGTCATCCGCGATGAAGCCGATGGCATCCGTGTCTATCAAGCCGCAACTGGCAAAGTGAAATGGCACAACAAAGACCTCGACGGCCCGGTCATGCTTCACGGCGACACGATCCTCCTAGCCGGACAAGGCTGCGATCTTCTGACGGGCAAACCGAAAATGCGTATCGACCCGATTTCCGGCAAAGAAGTGCCGTGGAAATGGTCCCGCAATTACGGCTGCAATATGCCAGCCGCCTCCGAGTTCCTTCTCACCTTTCGTTCCGGCGCGGCAGGTTTCTTCGACCTCTGCAATGACGGCGGGACGGGGAATCTCGGCGGCTTTCGCTCTAGTTGCACCAACAACCTTATTGTTGCCGGTGGCCTCCTGAACGCTCCCGACTACACACGAACCTGCTCCTGCGGCTATCAAAACCAGACTTCACTGGCCTTGGTGCATATGCCCAACGCCGAAATGTGGACATTCTTCGGTTCCGGCGACGCTAGCCTGGTCAATCGGGTAGGCATCAATTTCGGAGCTCCTGGCGATCGCAAAACCGACACTGGTACCCTCTGGCTCGAATATCCCAGCGTGGGAGGCAAATCGCCCACACTCGATATCAACATCCACCCCGAAAAACCGGACTTCTTCCGCCGTCATTCTGCGCTGGTCAAAGGCCAACTCCCCTGGGTAACGGCATCCGGCGCCCAGGCACTCGAGTCGGTCACCGTTGCTGTCACCAAGGAACCGTTCGAAAAGGCAAAGCTATACACGGTCATTCTCTACTTTGCCGAGCCAGAAAACCGGAAACCCGGAGAACGAATTTTCGACGTCCACATTCAAGGTAAACCCGTCCTTTCGGATTTCGATATCGTCAAGGAGGCGGGCGGACGATTCCGAACTGTTCGCAAAGAATTCAAAGACGTCGCCATTCTTCGTGACCTGCAGATTAGTCTGAGGCCGAAGAAAGGCAAAGCGCTTTTGTGCGGCGTCGAAATACTCGCCCAATGAACAATGGCCTTCTCAACTCCCGCAGAGTTTGTTCACTGAATCCCAAAGTGCGGCGTCGTCCTTCTGCACAGACTGAGGCAAACAAGCAAAAGAAAGGGAGATGCAGAAGACGAGGGAAAAATCTGCCCTTGACCCGCCGGTCTGCGAAATGTATGGCGCTGTCACGAATCAAGTCATTGGCGAATAAGGCGGCGCGGAAGGGAGGCCGAGGATGCCTGGAACAAAGTGCATCGGCTGGATTCTGGCATTGGCATTTCTGAGCACGGTCGGTTGCCAACGACTTTGCCAGCGGTGGTGTTATCGCCATGAGGGCATACCGGTTTATTGCCCTGCTCCGTGCGTCTGCTGTCCGCCACCTTGCGTTTGTTGCCCATGTCCTTCGTGCACGTCAGGTCAACCCGCCCCTACGCCGGCTCCACCAGCGAATTATGTGCCACCAGCAACACCGAATACTTACCAGCCGAACTACCAATCACCAGCGACCAACCAACAGTGGCAGCGATCGTTTCGCCAGAATTGTTCCTGCGATGCTGGTACCGAGTCGCCAGCCCTTCTGGTTAGCCGGTAGGTCGAACCGACCCCTTTCACGGTGCGAATTCCTGCCAAAGCTTATCGAATTCCCGGCGAAAAGCCCCAACCAGGTTGGCGTCATTCGTCACGATGAAGTTTTCTTTGTTATGGCGGGCTGCGCTCCTCGTCCAGTTATAACTTCCTGTTAACAAGATTTCCTCGTCGAAGATGGCAAACTTGTGATGCATGTGATTGCCGGTTCGATCCATACGAATATCGATGCCCGCGGCTCGCAAACGCTCGATATCAGACCCTTCATCAGCGGACTTGTCGTTGTCGGTGATAATACGCACGCCGATGCCCCGGTCACTGGCGCGCAGGATGGCATTGGCAATGCGATCGTCGGTAATGGTGAAGACGCAAATTTCCGCGCAGCGACGCGTCCGGTCGAGCAATCCCACGATTCGGCATGGGCCGTCGTCTTCAGGAATAAAACAAGCGTCATGGATAGTCGGCGACGGTGGCGATTGTTTCGGTTGCAGGGCCTTGATCACCGATTCCACCCAGTCGAGAAGCTCTCGCCACTTCGGTTCGTCGACCATCCGGCGAGCACGCTCGAAAACGAGATGACGAAAACGAGCCAGCGTCGCGTTGTCGGCTTCGAGGTCCGCCAAGTGTTGCGCCAGAGCTTGTTTTTCCGATCGTGAAAAACGCTGGTCCTCTAGTGATTGTCGCAAAAAGGCGTCGAATTCCGCTTCGGTCATAAAAAGCAGTTCAGTTAGAGGAAGAATATCTACGCGATCGAACGCCGTTCGTCTCCCGACATGCCTGAATGGTATGAGATATTCCGCTTTCAAAGTCAAGAAAAAGAACGATACAGGTGGAAAATCGAGGCACTTCGAAAAAGCGAGGAAAAGATCGAAAGGAAGGTCGAATCGATTTAATTTTATCGGCTGGCGAGAGTATAATCTGCCGAGCGAGGTTTCGCCTGCGGGGCGCCCGAAAAATGGGAGCCGTGTAAAGGTCAGAAATCCAGGCCGAACCTCCAGTAGCAGTTGTCATCTTTTGCAGGAGGATCGGCCCATGACGGACTCGGCGTGTCCTCGTCTCCATTTTCCGCACTTGCTTGCCTGCATTCGTTCTCAAAACCGAAACGAGGAATGGCAAACCGCCTGTTCTTCCTTGCTGGCAGCATGGGAACCAGAGATCGACGCGATGGCCCGGCGCTATTCACCTGACGTCTCTTCGCGCGCGGACTTTGCCCAGGTAGCGCGTCTTACGTTGATCCGTGCCGCACATCAATATCGCAGGGAGAGCGGCTTTCCTTTTCAGCATTATTTGAGACGTTCCTTGCGAAACGCGCTCGTAAGTGAAGCCAGGCGCTCGCGGGCGCGGCGACGCCCTTGCCAACAGGAAACCACTTATCGTTCCGGCAGACGATTCACTGAGCAGGATGGGCTATCTGCCCTGCTCCGCCAAGAGGTCCAGTCGCAGGTTCGTCGCCGCGTGGCAGGATGGGTCGGGCGCTTGCGCGATCTGGTACAACTATTGTTTGTCGAAGAGTTGTCGCAGGTGGAAGCGGCCCGGCGCATGGGATTGACGCCAGCGCGGATCAACCAACTATTTCGCGAAATCCAAAGGCGAGGCCGAAAGGACTTCCGCGACCTCGCCGATATCTTATCTTAAAAAAGGTGTCATCATGGCGGCTGAGCATTCGATTCTCGTTGACGATTTGCACCGCCAGCGCGATTACGTCAACAGACAAAAAACGCGACGTCGTGGTTTCAGCATTGTCTTCGCCGATGCCTTTCTTCGGGGTATTCGCGACCTGGGATACAAAAGCCCTGCGACGGCGTTGAACGAACTTATCGACAATTCCATTCAGGCCGGCGCGACCTTGGTCGATGTGGTTTTCGCGTTTCGCGGCAAGGCGCAGGCCAAGCCGGAAATGATAGCTGTCGTC
Source organism: Gemmatales bacterium (assembly GCA_026004675.1). Classification (GTDB taxonomy): domain Bacteria; phylum Planctomycetota; class Planctomycetia; order Gemmatales; family Gemmataceae; genus BPJP01. Next base: position 170,118 of record BPJP01000004.1, on the reverse strand, counting down.
GACAATGGGCATGGCATGCCGCCGGAAATGATCCGCTATGCGGTCGCCTGGGGCGGTACCCACCGGGAAAACGATCGCAGCGGCTTCGGACGGTACGGCTACGGCCTGCCCAGCGCTGCTGTCAGTATCGCCAAACGCTACACCGTTTATTCCAAAACGCCGGGGGACGATTGGTATGCGGTCACAGTCGATCTCGATGAACTGGCCAAAAGGGCTGGCCAAAAGGGAGAAGCCGAGATCTCGCCTGCCAGGCCAACTTCGCTGCCTGCTTTTCTTTGTCAACATCGTATCGCTGGCAAACACGATCCAAGCGCGTTCGGCTCCGGCACCGCCATCGTTCTTGAAGTAATGGATCGGCTTCCCTCCGGGTGGGTCCAAACCAATGTGTTGCGCGACAAGCTGCGCAAACAAATCGGTGTCGTTTATCGCCATTGGATTCCGTCGGCGCGCCTGTTTGTCCACGGCGATGCGGTCGATCCGGTCGATCCGTTATTCCAACTGGAAACAGCTCGGTTTTACAACGAGACGCCCGTTATGGCTCGGGCGATCGAAACCCAACCTGTGGAAGCCGAAGTGGACGGCCACAAGGGACGGGTGCGGTTGCGGGCGTCGTTTTTGCCTGCAAATTTCCACTTGGCGAACCCGCGCGATTCGCTAAAGGGCAAAAAGAACAGCCGATTCGCCATCATGCAAGAATACAACGGCTTGCTGGTGTGCCGCGCCGGCAGGCAGATCGACTGCCTTTCCACGACGCCGTGGACCCGCTTTCAAAACCACGACGCCCACATCAAAATAGAACTCGACTACGATCCACTGCTTGATGATTTTTTCGGCATCACCACGAGCAAGCAGCAGATTGTTATTGCAGAAGCGATGTGGTCGAGGTTGGAAGCGGCCGGCCTGCGCAAACTCATTATCGATTTGCGCAAGGAATTCGAACGATCGACGGCGGCCATCGAAGCGGCGGGTAGCTGCAGCCAGGATGGACTTCGACCCAGCGAACAAGCTATGCAAGAAGCGGAAAAACTCAAACCCAAGCGAGTACAACCGTCGCCACAAAAGGCGGCTCAAGCGCTGGAGAATCTCCGCCAGGAAGCAATGCTAGCTGCGGAACAAACCGGTGTGCCCCTCGCCCGGGCACTTGCCGATAAAGAAGCCGAAACAGCCAGCCGACCTTTTCGTGCCGAGTTCCGTCCTATTCCCGAAGGCCCGTTCTATCGCTGCGAACGACTAGGCGTGCAAAAACGGCTAATCATCAATACGCAACACCCGTTCTATTCGACCATCTATAATTCGCCCGATTCGACTCCGGAAATCCGCTCCGCTCTCGAAGTTCTTCTTTTCGTCCTGGCCGATGCCGAACTCGATGCCGAAGGAGAGTTCGAAGACTTTTATCGGAGTGCCCGGCAGCATTGGTCGATTCGCCTGGCGGAATCGCTGCGGAAGCTGCATCCCGAGGACAGCCTGAGTGATAAAGCCGCCGCTCTGGCCGAGGCGCTGGAAATGACCAAAAACGCCGACTAAGACTGCGCAAAGAAATTCACGGAGATGAACCCGAGCAGTTTGCCATCCAGAAGCAATTCGGTAAAATTGTATCCGGAGGCGTAGCTCAGTCGGTAGAGCAACGGACTTTTAATCCGTTGGTCGTGGGTTCGAGTCCCACCGCCTTCATTTCTATCGCAGGGCAGAATAGATGGAGAGTAGAAAATCGTCAGCCTTGACAAAAGGTCATGGTCGAAGCTCATGGCCTCACACCATCATTCACTTCACAAGCTGGTACCAAAAAGCTTCGCCAATCACCGTTTGTTGACGGTTCGCTTGTCGCGCTGACACCGCGACGCTCGTTGGAATCACCGTTAGTTGACGGTCCGCTTGTCGCGCTTACGCCTCGACGCTCGCCGAAATCACCGTTTGTTGACGGTCCGCTTGTCGCGCTTACGCCTCGACGCTCGCCGAAATCACCGTTTGTTGACGGTCCGCTCGTCGCGCTGACGCCTCGACGCTCGCCGAAATCACCGTTAGTTGACGGTCCGCTCGTCGCGCTGACACCGCGACGCTCGCCGAAATCACCGTTTGTTGACGGTCCGCTTGTCGCGCTGACGCCGCGACGGTCGTTGGAATCACCGTTAGTTAACGGTGGAGTTGGTAATTTAGGAAAGATGGCGAGATTTGTCCCACAAATGCCCATCGCGCCCGTTCCGGACCCACGAACGCCAAGCGATGGGCAAGTGAACGCTCCCAGAATTTCTCAATCTCTGGCAGCTCCGTTCCTTTTCACCACTTGAAAAGCGAAGGTCTGTTCCCAAGGTTTGACGACAACGAATCTTGGTCCGTAGCTTGGCATCTTTGTCCACACCACCCGCAATCGATATTTCCCTTCGGGCAACTCGATGGGAACAACAAGCAGGGGTACGTCGACCCGGCACAAGATTTTCCCGAAAATCTAAACCAGCTTGCTGCTTTACTTCGACCATGCCGACGGCATACAATCAGCCGATATCCGTCTCGCTAGGACTCGCATCTAAGGAGAAAGACGAATGCAACAGCAGAATTGGTTGATCGCCACATTGGGCAGTTTGGTTGTGGTTGGCTGTGCTCAAGCACAATATGGGGACATTAGCGATCTGAAACTGGCCAAGCCGGAAGACGGTCAACACGTCAAGAGCGTTCCCCCACCCAAAGGCGCTATCGTCCTGTTCGATGGCAAATCACTCGATGGCTGGGTAAAAACCAACGGCAAAAGCGCCGCCACCTGGAAACTGATCGACGGCGCCATGCAGGTCCAGGGCGGCAGCATCATGACCAGGCAGCGTTTTGACGGCAGCTTCAAGCTCCACGTCGAATTTCGGGTGCCGTATATGCCGGACAAAAAGGGACAAGCCCGTGGCAACAGCGGCGTTTACCTCCAGGGCCGATATGAAGTCCAGGTGCTCGATAGTTACGGGCTGAAGAGCCAAAAAAACGATTGCGGTGCGATTTATGGCGTGGCCGCTCCCAAGGTCAACGCCTGCAAGGCTCCCACGATCTGGCAGAGCTACGACATCATTTTTCACTCACCCGTTTGCAAGGATGGGAAGAAGATCGCTCATCCGCGCATCACCGTTTTTCACAACGGTATTAAAATCCACGACAATGTCGAAATCCCCGTTGATACGACGCGTGGAGGTATCGGCGGCGATCCCTGCACGCCGGGGCCAATCATGTTGCAGGACCACGGCAACCCGGTGCAATATCGTAACATTTGGCTTTTGCCTTTGAAAACCAGCTTGAAATAGAACGCAATAGCCAGGCCCGGCTCTGCTCTTGCTCTGATGCACCGAGAAGCCGGCGGACGTATCGAGCGCCAAGTCGACGGACGGCAAAATCGCCGTCCGTCTTGGTTATGACTTCTTTCGCCAGATGAGGGCGGGATTGAAGTCGTGGTCGTCGAGTTTGACCGGATATTGCAGTCGGTCGTAGCAGTAGTATTCGACTTCGTGGCCAGTGTGGTCGCGAGTAATGACAAGTAACGGCAAATGGTTTTTGGGGCTGAAGAGCCAGAGCCGACTTCCTCCTTTGGGCAGACCGGCCTCAGCGCCTGGGGGAATGTCTTGTTCGACGGCATCAAACGGTTCATTGAACTCGGGTCGCTTGAGTTTCCCAACGTATTTCATCGTGCCATATCGATTCTGCCCTGTCTCCATCGAATCGAGGTAGCGCCCGAAGCGGTCGACGAGAGAGCCAATGCCGGCGTCATAGATGGTATGCCGGCTGGCCGATCGAACCAAAACGCTGTCGGGAGGTAAAGCAATCTGTTTGCCAGCAGGCATCAAGGGGACGTCGCCAGCAGCAAGCAGCGTGTGGATCTTGTCTTCGTATTGGCCTTTAACGTAGACGACTTCCCGACCATGCCCTTCGATGCCAAGCCATTTGAAGTACACGCTCCAGGGATTTTTCCGGAATTTGAACAGCAAGAGTTCTTCGGGTTTGTCTTTGCCATTGACTTGTTCGCGGCGACGCAAGCGGCAGATATAGGAACCGATCGAGTCGTATTCAGCTCGGGCTTCCCGATAAAGTTCGCGAAGTTTCTGCAAATCGTCAGTACGTGTCGATCCCGTCGCAGTTGGCGTCTTGACCACACTCGGGATGGGTGGCGGCGTCAACGGATCCTCGATGACGGTCGCTGGCGGGGGCGGCACGCTGGGAATCTCAGGTTGCAACAATGGCTCGGGCATCTTGATGATCGAGTCGCTCGAAGCTGGTCGATCATCGGTTTGCGCAACCTCATCTTCTGATACCGGTTCCGGTTTGGTGCGAACGAGACGCACCCCTTTCAGTTTTTTCCGTTTCGTCGTTACGACTTCGCGGACCAACGGTTCTGGATCGTGAGAGGGTACATGGCGAACAACGGGACGAATGGTGTAGTGGCGCGGCAACGTAGGCCGGCGCGTCGAATCGAAACACCCCGAGGTAGTGAGGACCAACGCTATTGTGACAACAAGAGTCGGTACCCTGCTCGACATGATACAGAATCCCTTCTGTCGCGAGACGAAACCGAAATGACCAGCCATCGGCAGGCGGCACCATAGCGAGCTTTGGCGGGAAAATACAGGCGAGTTCGCCCGAAAAATCGTCTCATTCGCCAAAAAACTGGCTGCCTGACTTGCCCCGTTTTTCCAAATTATTGCCATAGCTACCAACGGAATGGGCCGCATAACCCGACCGATTAAAGTACAATTTCATAAGCGCCAAGCGAACCTTCCACGGCATGGACAAGCGGGACCGTTATAATGGAGGTCCGATTTGGGAGGATCCGCCATGAGTCAGCAACGTCGAGATCGCCTCGTCCCATTCAACCGTGCGAATCAGACATGGCGGCCAGCGTCCCGCCTTGTTTTGCACAGGTCTTCTGATTGGGATATCCTGTCGGTAACACGAACGATCATGGAACTACTTCGGCTCGGCGCGATCGAAGCGTCGAATTGCGCTCGACAAGCCGAGCAGAGAGGCCAGGCCACTCTGATGGTTACCCACAAGGAACGAGCGGAGTTGTACGTCGATCGCTTCGCCAATCGCGGCTTGAAGGTCACAATCGATGAGACTACGTGGGAGACTGAGGCGATGTCCGATTGAAACGGATCGTTCGTGGAGTGGCCCAAGGTGGCTTTGTGCCGTCGTTGTCTGCGTAGCCGCATTGCTGAACCGCGGCGACACGGCTCTTGCCGACGCCGGGACCGTTTGTTTTTCGAACCGATGCGGTGCTTACCAGGTCAGTGTTTTCATTAGTCCCCAGCCATTTCGTTCCGGCCCCGTCGATATCAGTATATTTTTACAGGATGGCGATACCGGCGAAACCGTTCTCGATGCCGATGTGACGCTGACGCTGACGCGGGTCGATCCAGTCGGCCCGACGTTGTCGCAACGGGCTACGCGAGAGGCGGCGACGAACAAGCTCTTATACGCATCTCATTTCGAACTTCCAGCCGAAGGCAGATGGCAAGCGACTGTGTTCATCCGGGGAAGCAGAGGAGAAGCGCGAGCAGAATTCGACGTTCAAGCCCTTGCGCCGTTGCCACCGATGCAACGATTGTGGCCGTGGATCGCCCTGCCGATCGTTCCGATTGTCCTCTTCGTACTGCACGTTGTTTTCTCGCAGCGTCCAGTGTCGCGAGAAAACGCATAGACGCGCGCGGCAAAGAGAGGCAACGTGATCAAGGCGTCTGCCTGGATGCGGCGCGCACCGACCATCGGATCGCATTCGTCAGCAAGCGGACAAAATTGGCATCCTCGAAGTCGCCGCGGTGGCCGAGCGAGGTGTAGAAAACCAAGCCGCCGTCTTGGCGTCGATTGATCCAGGCGATTGGTTCGGGTTTTTGGTTGGGAATCGAACCGATCAGAAGAGGAGTTGCGGTCTTGCTCAACGGACTGGTGCGATACAACGAGCCATGTCCAGTCAAGTGATCGACATCGACGCCGGAAAGGATCGGGTGTTTGTCCGCCTTGGGAGCGGCAGAGATTTTCACTTTGGGGCCTTCACGGTGGTGATTGTGATAGTTGCCGCCAATGACATCATGGTCGAATTCGGGCCAGTCGAAATATCCGGCAGGAGGTTTCTGATTTCGCAGGGCAAAGGCATGGCTAGTCGTGCGGATGGCGACGAGCGGTTTGCCCGCGGCGATAAATTGCCGGATCGTCTCCATTTGTTTCTTTGGCAGCACCCGTCGGCGGATACTGAACAGGGCGACGTCCGCTTCGTTCAGCACGTCGATACCGGGAATATCGTTACGGTCTTTATCGTTGGCAAAAACGAAGCTGACGCGAAATTCTTTGCCCAGGTTTTGGCGAGCGAAGAGAGGCAAGGTTTCCTCGGTGCCGTATTCTCCTTCCGCCATGACGATGACCAGGTGAGGCCGCTGGTCGTCGGCAAACCGAAACTCTTTGTCGCCGACGAAGTCCGTGCTTGTTATGGTCGGACAAATATATTTTTCGATGTATTCGACGATGAGGTCGGTACCGGTGAAATGACTGACATAAGGTGCGCGCTTTGGATTATACATCGTGTCGGTCATGTCGCGCATCAGAACGGTGTTTTTGCCATTCTTGACCATCTGCCTGAGACCAAATGGCCGACCCAATACGCACATGTTCGTATGCACGCCGACCAGGATGACGTTGTCGATGCCTCGTTGTTCGAGGATGCTCCAGATTTCTTCGCCGTCGTCGGAGATGTAATCTTGGTCGCGGATGGCGAGCAGGTCGATTTGCGCTTTCCAGGGAGCTTTGGGGTTGCGGCCAAGTTTGCGAAGTTTTTCCACCCATTGAGCGTGTGCTTGGGGATCATCGTCTTCACCGCCATCGGTCTGGTCGATAGGGTAGAAAGCACGCTCCTCGACGGGAATGCGGCGGCACCAGGAACCGATATCTTTGGGCAGTTTTTTGGCTCGTGGCGTGGCGATGGCACGCTTCCTGGCGGGATGGTTGGCATAGCTTTCCATGCAACTGCTGGGAGCGTGGATAATGGTCACCCCTTTGGCGCGGGCGGCTTCAAGTACTTTGTTCATAACGGGGGCCATTTCCCGGACACGGCGGGTCGCGTTGAGGCAATGGTGCAGGTCCCACATATCGCAAACGATGATGGCAGTTTTTTTCGCCTCCCATTTGGCTTCGCGTGTCAAGGTGTGAAAGCGTCCGCTGCCTGGACTGGTTTCGACTCGATAGCGCGGATGCAAAAGCAAATCGCCAGCATATCCCGCGAACGGGCAGAAAAACCAGGACAAAGCGAGCAAGCACAGGAACTGTCGCATCGCAGATACCCCCGAAAAGTCGAAATCCGAAATCCGACGTGCGGCCGGATCTCGGATGTTCGATGCTGGCGTAGAAACGACTGCCTGATTCAGCGTTCCATCGGTTTCGCGTAGCGGATATTCAAGCCGGTCTTGGCATTGTAATCGGCTTTGCGGAAGACCTTCGGCAATGGGTAACCGATCAACTCCAGATAGCGCCGAGCAGGCACGATCGAGACGCCGAGAACGCCGGCGTCATTCTGGATCTCGCTGAGCTTTTTGATGATTTCGGTCAGCCGTTGATTCCGCGGGTCATTGGGCATGGCCTGCCCCTGGTTTTCCAATGATGGCATTTCTCCCAGAACAAGGAAGTCAGTCTGGTAGGTCATCTTGCCACGGATCGGCAAGCTGTCGTCGCGCAGGTCGAGGTAGCCGTCGACGATGATATTCTGCTTTTCCAAATTGCGGATGAATTCAGGCGTATTGTCTAATCCGTCACCGGTCAGGTCGATAATCCCGGCAATGAAGACATGTTTTTTCAAAGTGGGGCTCCAAGCCGGGTTGAATAGATAATCACCGGTAAGAACTGGATCGCGGCCGCTGTCGACAACGTCGGTGACCCGCGCCACGGACAGGTGCGGTTTGAGCACGTCGAGCACTTCGACGGCGGCTTTACGTGGCATGTTCTTGCCTTTTTTCGGCCGGCCGGTCGCGTCCTGACCATAGACGCTGAAGCTGAGTTGCGGTTTCACGTTGTCCGCTGATCCCAGGTCGATGTAGGCCAAATTGCCGGAACCTTCGAGACGGATAATTCGGCCCTTGGGTTTGTCGTGCTTCAGCAGGTCGACCGGTTCGACCTTGACCAGGACCGTCTGGTATTTGTTGTTGAGTGCTTCCAAATCTTTTTTCAGTTTGGCGATTTGTTTTTCGCGGTCGGCGAGCTCCGCGGCGTGTCGCTTTCTGATTTCGTTGATTTCATTGGCCCGTGCCTGCAATTCTTCGTCGACTTTCTTCAAGAAGGTCGCCGTCTGCCCTTTCAAGTCGACGACGTCCTTTTGGTTGAGGGCTTTGATTTCCTTTTCGTATTTGGCGATGGCCTCGTCCTTACTCTGGATGATTTTTTCCAGCCGGGCGACTTCGGTTTCTTTCAGTGCCACTTGCCGCTGCCACGTTTCGCGCAGTTTCTTCGACTCGTCTTGAAGTTTTTTGATGCGGTCAAAGAAGTTGTCGAGAAACTGGTGCTTTGCCGGATCCCAGCCCAGGTCGTTCTTGACGCGGGCAATAAGCTTGTCGGCAATTTCCTTGTTCGTCAGGTTGGCGCCAAGCCGACCCGTGTCGTAACGGTTACTCAGCGACGGCAAGGTGGTGTTCTTTTCCTCGTCGGTCAGCGGATAACCGGTAGCCGATAAGAAGAGAAGTTTTTGGAACATTTGCCAGTCGCGATCCGCTTCCAGCAGTTTGGCTTTGTTGGCTCGCCGGGCAATTTCCTCCCGAAGTGCGTCCTGCTCGGCGAAACCCATGTACGCAGCCACTAAAGAGGCCAACATGATGATGACGGAAAAGACCAGGGTGATAACCAGTCCCTGCGTTGAATCGCCGGCTTTCTTCTTAGCTCGCGCCATGACTGCATCCTCGGTTTACCCAGACGTGTCGATGGGATTCATGATCGAAATCAAGAACTCAGGCACGCCTTTCAGTTTAAATGGGATAGAAACGGTGTCAATCTGAAAGTCTGGCAAAAGTGGATAAGCTCCCGGAAAAGTGCGCAACGTGCCGATCATTCGGTTTGTTGTCCCTTTCCCGGCGACCACAAGATGTCGCTCGCTCCGTCGTCGTTGAAAACGCGGGCCAGCACAAAAAGCAAATCCGACAGTCGGTTCAAATACTTCACGATTTGCGGGTTGAGCGGCTCTTGCCGAAAAAGCGCGACAGCATCGCGTTCAGCGCGACGGCAGACAGTCCGTGCCAGGTGGCACCACGCCGCCGCCGGCTTCCCTCCCGGCAGTACGAAGCTGGTTAATGGTCGCAGGCGGTCGTTGAGCCGATCGATCTCCCGTTCCAAGCGTTCAACCTGGCCCGCGCTGACGCGCAAGCGATGCTGTTTCGGGTCGCTTTCTCCATCCGCCTGAGGTACGCACAAGTCCGCTCCGACATCGAACAAATCGTTCTGGATCATCGCCAGAAGAGGCTGGAATTCGTCGGGCGTTTGCAGCAGCAAGATTCCCAGCACGGAATTCAATTCATCGACGCTGCCGTAAGCGCAGACCCGAGGATGGTTTTTGGCGACGCGTGTGCCGTCACCCAAACCGGTTTCCCCTTGGTCGCCGCTTTTGGTGTAAATCCTGGAAAGATAGACCATGTCGTATGTCCTCCCGGTGGGCCGACGCCGAGGTCCGGCCCATGCCTTTTGGCATGTCGCTCGATATGCTGATAGAATAGCAAGACTGCACTCGAGCGAGGATTTGCCATGAGTCAAGCCGCTTTGGCCTGTTCATCCGTTACGGAAAAGTTCGAGAAGGAGTTCTCCACGTCGCGCAAGCTTCACGAGCAGGCAAGCGAACTGTTTCCGCATGGCGTGACGCACGATTTACGTTATCTGACCCCGTTCCCGATTTATGTGGATCGCGCGGAAGGGGCGTACAAATGGGACGTAGACGGCCACCAGTTGATCGATTTTTGGGCGGGCCATGGCGCTTTGCTTCTTGGCCACAGTCATCCGGAGGTCGTTTCTGCCGTTCAAAAGCAGATGGCCAAGGCGACCCATCCCGGCGCCTGTCACGAATTGGAAGTAGAATGGGGCCAGTGGGTACAACGGCTGATCCCGTCGGCTGAGCGAATGCGATTTGTTTCTTCCGGCACGGAAGCGACGCTGATGGCGTTGCGGTTATGTCGCATCGCCACCGGCAAACCGAAAGTGTTGAAATTTGCCGGCCATTTTCATGGTTGGCACGATTTCGTCCTTCCTGCCTGCGATCTGCCTTATCGTGGCGCCCAAACTCCGGGCATCCCTCGGCACTTCGAACCCGTCATCGTCCGGCCGAACGATCCAGATGCCGTCGAGCAGGCCTTGGCCAATGACCCAGAAATCGGCTGTGTCATCATCGAACCAACCGGTGGGCATTTCGGGCAGGTACCTGTACGTGGGCCATTTCTCACTGCCCTCCGCGAAATCACCGAAAAACATCGACGCTTGTTGATCTTCGATGAAGTCATCACCGGTTTTCGCGTCCATCCGAACGGGGCTCAAGGTCATTACGGGATCAAGCCCGACTTGACAACCATGGCGAAGATTCTCGCCGGCGGTCTTCCTGGCGGCTGCGTTGCCGGGCGCGCCGACATCCTCGATTTTCTCACTTTCCGGCCCGGACAGCCGAAAATGAAACATCCCGGAACGTTCAATGCCAACCCGCTTTCAGCCGCCGCTGGCACCACAACACTTCGCCTTGTTTCCACAGGTGAACCCTGCCGCCGAGCCAATGAACTCGGACAACGCATGCGCCGCCAGCTGAACGAATGGTTCGCCAGGCGAAACCTCAACTGGGTCGCCTACGGCGAATTTTCGGGAGTCAAACTGCTTCCCAACTACGATGGCCCACGCCCGGATGACGACACCTTTATCCCCTATGACGGCGATCCGGATCGGCTCGAACCGGAAAAAAACGTCCCCTTTATTCATGCTTTTCGTCAGGCACTGCTTCTAAACGGAGTCGACATGCCTGGCCTGGCAGGCATGACCATGTCGGCCCATAGCGAGGAAGACATAGACCGTGCCGTCGACGCCATTGGTTCGGCGATCGAAATGCTAAAATAGGGCGTTCGCAACGTTCGCCTGGTCGCCCTTTTTTGGCATGTTTGCGTTGTTTCTCAGCTATCGTGCCCGGCCATTCGGTTTCTTGGGAACAATTCGTACAGCCCGTAGAATTCTCCTAAACTCCAATCTCCGATCCGCCGATATACGAGATTGATTCAAGTCTCCGTGCGCCAAGGCCGCGTGCGGTGTCATCCATCGTTGCCGTCGGTAGGGAAACTGGCTATGCGTCGGATTATTCTCGCTTTGTGCATGTCATTGCTGGCTGCCGTTGTTTTTTCGGGTTGCAAACAGCAATGCTTCATGACCGAGTGTGACTACAACTATTACATGGATCGCGGCATCGCCCAGCTGGAAAACGATCCGACTATTTCGATCGTACCCGCCACGAGTGACTCGCCAGCCCCGGCGACCGTCCTCAATCCAGAAAGGGAAATCCGCTACCTGACGCTCCGCGAAGCGATTGCGACAGCATTGGAAAATGGCTCGCCAGGCACTACTTTCTTGCCCGATCCGCTTGGGAACTATAACGACTCGTTGATCGGCGCCAGTCGCGGCACGATCAACAACGAAGATAGCATTCGTGCCTTTTCCTATGACCCGGCCATCCTCGGAGCTGAAATCGAAAAATCTCTTTCCAAATTCGATGCCTATATGGTCAGCGGCATCCAGTGGTTCACCACCGACCAGCCCGTCGGCTCAGCTATCCAGACGATACAAGCTCTAGGACGGCGAGACATCCAGCAGGACAACGCCCAGGTTTTTGCAGGTGTCTATAAACAGTTGCCCACGGGCGGTACGGCCGGAATCGGTTTCAGCACGAATTATCAACTTTCGAACCTGGCTCAGCGGGTCAACCCGGCTTACCAACCGAATTTGGCTTTCTCCTTTTCACAACCCTTGCTGCAAGGCTATGGCGTCGAAATCAACCAGCTGCGGCGCTTTCATCCCGGGTTGACCAACTTCGAGAACCAGGCCATCTCTCGCGCCTTGGGAGGTTTCGGGCTTCTGCCGAGTTTCCCCGGAAGCCAAAGTGCCGAAGGCATCCTCCTGACACGCGTCACATTCGATCAGTCGCGAGCCGAGTTCGAACGCAATTTGAACATCATGATCACCAATGTCGAGGTTGCCTATTGGAATCTCTACGGCGCGTATTGGACCCTCTATAGTCGCGAGCAGGCTTTGCGCCAAGGATATGAAACGTGGCGCATTGTCAAAGCCGCATATGAAGCAGGCCGAACGGCCATCCAGGACTATGCCCAGGCAAGGCAGCAGTACGAATTGTTCCGGGGCCAGCGGCTGGCGGCGTTGGGCGAAGTGCTCGAAAAAGAGCGCGACCTGCGAGGCTTCATGGGCTTGCCGGCTGAGGATGGCTACCGCCTCGTTCCTATCGACACCCCCCACCATCGCACCGTACCAGCCCGACTGGCACACGGCAGTCAACGAAGCGCTTAGCAAGCGGCCTGAGCTGATTCTTGCCCGCCAGGATGTCAAGAGGCAACAGTTGAACCTGATTGCCCAAAAGAACTTCTTGCTTCCCGACCTGCGTTTCGTGTCGACTTATGGAATCACCGGGCTGGGAAGCCGACTCGATGGTCCTGGGGCCAACAATGCTTTCCGCAGCTTGTCGAGCAACCAATTCAACAATTGGAGCCTTGGTTTGCAGATGACTATGCCGATCGGCTTCCGCGAAGCCCATGCCAACGTTCGCCAGGCCCGTCTGCAATTGGCCAGGTCGTATGCCGTCTTGCAAACACAGGAGGAAAAAGCCAAACGTTATCTGGCTCAGCAATACCGCTTGTTATTCGAAACCTACGAACAGATCAAGATTCAGCGAGCCCAGCGCGAGGCCGCAGCGCAGCAGCTTCGTGCCCGTTACCTGGAATTCCTCGCCGGTCGCGGCACGCTCGATATCCTTCTTGAAGCCCAACGCGTTTGGGCCGACGCTTTGAAAGCGGAATATGATAATATCGTAGCCTACAATAACGCCCTCGCTGGTTTCGAATTCGCGAAAGGAACGATCCAGGAATACAACAATATCACCATTGCCGAGGGCGGCCTGCCGGAGTGCGGTCGCGAGCGGGCTGTCGAACATGAAAAACGCCGCTGCATCCAGTTGCTCAAACGGGAACGAGCCAACCCAATCCAGTATGCTCCTTGTGCGAACGACCCCACTTGCAAAGCCCGCATTCCCGAACTGCCCGAGGATAAAGTGCCGTCTCTGCCTGCTCTAACGGATCTCGAAGAACTCCTCAAACGGGACACCGAAACCGTTCACGCTGCGAAAGCAGAAAAAACACAGGTCATCGGCAAAGAGATCGTCCAACCGAATGCAACGTCTGTCGTGGAACCGACACAGTTCGAAACGAGGACCCCGACCGACAATGTCAATCCGGACGACCAAACAATGAAGACCGAACCCGAAAAGAATCACGTGGCAGGCCGGCGGGATCGAAGGCCACCAGCGAAAAGCGAGTTCGTTCTGCCGCCGATTCCAAAAGGCGCCAAGATGTCGTTGCCTCCGTGGGAACAGCCTGATCCAAACCAGCGTTGATGCGACTGTTTGTTTACGAATACACGTGCGCGACCGCGGCACAATCGGCGGACCGACTCAATCGAGAAGGCTGGTCGATGTTAGCCGCGGTCCTCGATGATGCCAGCCGTCTCGACGGCGTTGATGTCTTCACCATTCTCCATCAGGACCACGCAAAGCGGGTTTTCCCGGCAGACGGCAACCCGCGTTGCCTTCCGATCGAGTTCCTTCCCGTGCGGCGATATTCCTTGCCGGACGCAACGGAAGCCAAACCTATTTTCGTTTTTGTCGCCAATTCCCAGAAAGCGGAAGAAGAAGGCTATGACAAGCTCGCTGCCTGGTGCGACTACACTTTGCTGATCGCGCCGGAATGGCAGGGAATTCTGTGCCAATATAGCCGACGCGCCGAAAAAGTCGGTGCACGTTTGCTTGGTCCCAAGAGTTATGCCATCGAATTCGTCAGCGACAAACTGGCGCTGGCGCGACACTGGGTTGAACACCATGTGCCATGCCCGGAAACGACCTCTTGTGAATCGCTCGCAGAGCACGGCTTTTTTCCCGCAATCTGTAAGCCTCGTTCAGGAGCCGGCTGTTTGGGCATCAGCAGGATCGCATCGGTTCAGTCTTTTCCCGCCGACCGGGCCAATGCTGATTGGATCGTACAGCGCCTATGCGAGGGACAACCGGCAAGTCTTGCTTTTCTGATCTCGCCTCGGCAAACGATACCGCTTGTGCCCGCGGCACAAATCATCGAAAGCGGCCACGACTGGCGCTACCTCGGAGGCCAACTCCCTTTGCCCGCGCCTTTGGCGGAACGAGCCGTCTCGTTAGCACAAAAAGCACTTGCTGGCATCGGCAATTTGCAGGGATATGTCGGCGTCGACATGCTCCTCGGAGCGACAACCGATGTTGCCATCGAAATCAATCCGAGACTGACAACGAGCTACATCGGCTTGCGCGCTCTCGCGTCTTGCAATCTCGTTGGCGCGATGATCGAACTGGCTGAAGGGAAAACACTACCAGCATTGAGCTGGCGGAGACAACGTGTACGGTTCCTGGCCAGCGGAGAAGTGAGCGTTGAACCGTCATAGCGATTCTAGCCGCCGATCGTATGCATGGTTCGCAGCGGCTTGATAAAGCGAGCTGTATTGATTTCGTGCCCCTCCCATTTTGTGGCAACACTGCGCATGATGGCCTCGACCAACGCATCATCCTGCTGGCTGGTGCGTAAAAATCCCTTTACGTCGATTTCGTCGAGAGCGAACAAACAATTGCGGAGCTTGCCATCTGCCGTCAAGCGGAGGCGATTGCAGTGGTTGCAAAAAGGCCTCGAGATGGACGCGATGATTCCGACACGGCCGCCGCCGTCGATATATTCGAACTCCATGGCAGGCGCCCGGGGATCATAATCGGAGGCCGGCACCAAGGGACCGATCTCACCCTCGATCTGTTCGAGAATTTCATGAGCATAATAGACTTTGTCTCGCTCCCACTCGTCGGCACCGATCGGCATGTACTCGATAAATCGCATTTGCAAGCCATGTTCTCGGGCAAACCGCGCTAGCGGCACGACTTCGTGGTCGGTGATGCCACGAATGGCGACGGCGTTGATTTTCACCGGATCGAAGCCCGCCCGCCGAGCGGCCATGATGCCGTCGATGGTTCGTTCCAAACCATCGCGACGCGTCAGCTGGCGAAACCGTTCCGCATCGAGCGTGTCGAGGCTGATATTGATGCGGCGCAAACCCGCATCCCATAATGCCTGTGCCTGATCGCCCAACAGCATTCCGTTCGTCGTCAAACCGACATCCTGGATGCCGTCGATGCCGACAAGCAGTCGCACCAGCTTCGCCAAGTCCTTGCGCAACAACGGTTCGCCCCCGGTCAGACGAATCTTGTTGATCCCCAGTGTCGCCGCGATCCGAACGAAGCGGGCGATCTCTTCGAAAGTCAGCAATTCTTGCCGCTCCATGAAGCTGACTTCCTCCGGCATGCAATAGGTGCATCGGAGGTTGCAGCGGTCGGTTACACTGATGCGAAGATTGTTATGGAGGCGTCCGAAAGTGTCGCGGAGTTCTGCAGGCATAGAACGTTGATCCCAAGTCGATCGTTGCCAATGCAAGTGGTTGCAGATGACTGCGTCGTAGCCGTCCCGTGGCTGTTCCTTTCCCAAAATATGTTCCCCGAATTGTACCACGCTCTACATGGAACTGACCGTGCAGTCCGGCATTCTATTTGAGGAATTCGGCCGATATATCTTTTGCATTTTTTATATATTCTGCAATGTTTCCTCGACAGCGGCGCTGCCGATCAACGGCGCCCGGCATGCAAAGTTTTCACAGATGTAAGTGGTGACGCTGTCTTTGCTTTCCTTGTCCTTCAAGAGCGGCAACCGGCTCGTCGCGCCATCGCCGCCTGCTACGACCTTGTTGGGAAGGAAGCGCGCGTGAATGGCGGCCAGAACCCGCATGGCTTCATCACTTTGCAAATCGCCGACGACGGCAAATTCCTTGATCGGTCCAAGGTAGAAATCCAAGGCGATCAGGAGTTGGCCCGCCGCCAGGGGCGAAGAAGCTAGAAGCCGGCTAAGGCGAGTTAATGTCTGCTCTGCTTTTTGCCAGAACTCGTCTCGACCTGTCAGTCTGGCCAGCCGTAACAGTGCGGTCACTGCCAAAGCGTTGCCCGACGGCGTCGAACTGTCGTGCACATCCTTGACACGAGCAACGAGCTGTTCGTGGTCTCGGCCGGTGAAATAGAAACCGCCGTCCTGCTCATCCCAGAACTGATAAAGCATGACCTCGGCGATCTGCTCGGCGGCGTCGAGCCACTTCGGTGCGAACGTTGCTTCGTAAAGTGAAACCAAAGCGTCGACCAGTGCCGCGTAGTCTTCGAGATAGGCATTCAGTTTCGGTTCACTGCCGGCGAAATAGGTTCGGAAGAGCCGCCCGTCTCGCTGCCTCATCCGGTCGAGTATGAATTGTGCCGCTCGTGTGGCACGTTCGGCATAATCCGAACGGTTCAGAACCTGGGCGGCCTGGGCGAAGGTGTTGATCATCAGACCATTCCAAGAGGTGATGATTTTTTCGTCACGTCCCGGCCACACGCGCCGTCCGCGAGCTTCCAGCAGCTTGCGGCGCGACTCATCGAGGCGGTGCCGCAATTCGTTTTCGTCCAATTGATGCAATTTCGCGAGTTGAGGGTAGGTTTTGGCACGGTTGAGAATGTTCTTGCCTTCCCAATTCCCTTCTTTGCTGACATCGTAGACGTCAGCGAAAAGTTTCGCTTCCTCTGCTCCTAGAATCTGTTCGATTTCGTCCGCCGACCAGACGTAGAACTTGCCTTCCACGCCTTCGCTGTCGGCGTCTTGCGTGCTGTAGAAGGGACCTTCCGGACTGGTCATTTCTCGGGCGACGTAATCGAGCGTTTCCTCGACGATTTCGCGATAAAAACCTTGACCAGTCGCCTGGTATCCTTCGAGATAGGCCAGGGGCAGAAGGGCGTTGTCGTAGAGCATTTTTTCAAAATGGGGGACGAGCCAGCGGGCATCCGTGCTGTAGCGGTGGAACCCGCCGCCAAGATGATCGTAAATGCCCCCCATGGCCATTCGGTCGAGCGTCTGGCAAACCATGGTCAGCGCATCGGGCGTGCCGAAGCGTTTCCAGACGCGCAGCAGCACTCGCAGTTCCATCGGGTGCGGAAATTTCGGCGCCTGACCGAAGCCGCCGTGAACAGGATCAAAGGCACGACCCAACATCGCCGCCGCCTGGCGAAGCAGTCCCTCATCCAGCTGGCCTTCTGCTGGTTCCAGGGCAACAACCTTTCGCAGGTGTTCACAAATGCCGCCCGCGCTGATTTCGATCTCCTCTCGCCGATTCTTCCAGGCATCGGCCAAAGCCAACAGAAGTTGCTTGAAACCGGGTCGTCCATATTTCGACTCAGGCGGGAAATACGTTCCGCCGTAAAACGGCTTCAAGTCGGGCGTCAAAAACACCGACATCGGCCAGCCGCCTTGTCCCGTCATCATCTGCACCGCCGTCATATAGACCTGGTCCAAATCGGGACGCTCCTCCCGATCGACTTTGATGCTGATAAAGTTGTCGTTCAAGATCGCGGCGATGTCTTCATTTTCGAAGCTCTCATGTTCCATCACGTGACACCAGTGGCACGCCGAGTAGCCGATGCTCAAAAAAATGGGCCGGTCTCTTTTCTGTGCCTCAGCCAACGCTTCCTTGCACCACGGGTACCAATCGACTGGATTGTACGCATGTTGTTTCAGATAGGGGCTGGTTTCGTCGATCAGACGGTTAGGAGTCGCTGGCATGGCCATCCTCTGATGAGTGCGAAAAATGCTCTTTAGTTATCCTAGCGAAATCCGGAATATTCTCAGCTGCGCTCTCGATAAGGTTGGATTTTTTCGTAAAGAAGGGCGACGAAGCGTTCCAGAAGATCGAGGTATTCCGTGCCGGCGATCGCGTGAACCTGCTCGACCAGTTTTCGTTTGCGTTCGATCAGTTGCACGAAGTGTTCAACGCCGAGCTGTGTCAGAGGTCCGCCGGTGCCTTGCAGCGACAACAGTTCGTCGATTTCTTCGCCGCTGAGCTGGCGGGCTCGATCCGGATGGTTTTCGAGCCAGGCGCGCAATTCGGGCTGCGTGGCTTCTTCGTAAAGCCGGTTAGGGTTTTGCTCGCCATCTGCCTGCAGAGAGATTCGTTTTAATAGTTGCGACAGCGGGAGACGGCGTAAATCGTTGACGCTGATCCCAAGAGCGCGGGCACAGGCACCGATTGTGGCATTGCGTAGCCTGCGCTGGCCCTGACTCAAAAGGATTTGTCGCACCGTCTGCCGATTCAAACCCGTGTGCCTGGCGAAATCTTCCTGATTCCAACCGCGCTCTTCGACGAGCCGGGCGATTTTGGCGGCAATGTCGCTGTCGGCATCGGTAGATGGGTTCATACCGCTATTTTACCAAAAACAACCCAGCGATTGGCTAATCGCTTTTTGGTTCTGGACCAGCGACACGATTCCTCCCAGCCAACTTTGCCTGGTACAACCGATCATCCGCGAGTTTGGTAAAGCCGGTGACTGTCATCTCCGGATCTCCGATCACCGTTGCCACCCCGATACTCAGCGTGACTTGAAATGACTGATTTTCGAATTGGAAGGGATGCTCGGCGACGGCGGCGCGCACCCGTTCCGCCAAAGACATGGCCGATTCACTGTCGGTTTCTGGCAGGATCACAGCGAATTCTTCGCCGCCATACCGGCACAGATAATCCTCTTTCCGAAGAACGCTTCCGACGCAATTCGCCAGTTCGCGCAGCACAAAGTCGCCAGCGAGATGGCCAAAGGCATCGTTCAGCGACTTGAAATGGTCGATGTCGAGCATCATCAGCGACAGCGGGCGGATGTAGCGCGCCGACCGCGACAATTCGTGTTCGAGGCGTTCGTGGAAAAAGCGGAGATTGTATGTGTTGGTCAGGGCATCGATAATGGTCAATCGGTAGATTTCCTCGTGATAAGAGGCTTCAATTGTACCGCCGATCAAAAAACGCAAGATCGACGTGCCGATGTGCAGCCTGTCGCTATTCTCAAGGGTTTTGCGTTCGATGCGTTCGTTATTGACAAACGTACCATTGGTGCTGTTGAGGTCGACAACTACGAAGCTTTCCCCTTCGGGTTGCAACCGACAATGCTTGCGGGAGACGGACTTATCGGTGATGCGAATGGTGCAATCGGGATCGCGGCCGACGATATAAACCTGGTTGTCGTCAAGGGGATAGACTTTGCCGCCTGCTTCCGGGGGATAGATGTGCACCAGGCAAGCCTTTGAGCTATCCGACTTCGGCCGGAAGATTTCCGACTGTTTGACTTGGAACTTGGTTTCTTTTGACATCCGACTTCGCAGATAGACCTTCACCACTTTGTCTAAAAAAATAGACGAGCGGGCGGCGGTATTTAGTCTATCAAAAAACGAAATCGAATACAGGGACAGGATCAAAACACGACACGATTGCGGCCTTCGCGTTTGGCTTGGTAGAGTTTGGTGTCCGCCTGCTGGACGAGTTCCGCCGTCGTCAGCCATTCGTCCCCCCGCGGTCGAAGCAATGCCGATGCTGATGCTGATATGAAACTTCCGCCCTTCGTATAGGAAATCATGGTTGGCAATGGTATGGCGAATACGTTCCGCGATCTGGATAGCGCCATCACAAGGAGTTTCCGGCATCACCAGACCAAATTCTTCGCCGCCGTAGCGTGCCAGCAAATCCTCTTTGCGAATGATCCCGCGAACACAAGTCGCCAGTTCGCGCAGCGCATAATCCCCATACAAGTGACCGAACTTGTCATTGACCGTTTTGAAATGATCGATGTCGAGCATCGCCAAAGACAACGGACGACGGTAGCGAACAGCACACGAGAGTTCGCGAGTAAGAAATTCGTTGAAATAACGCTTGTTATGGACGCCCGTCAAAGCATCAATAATGGTCAGGCGGTAAATCTCCTCGTGGTAGGCGGCTTCAAGGTTGCTACTTGCGAGAAAGCGGTAAATGGCACTGCCAATGTGCAAATACGCCCCATCTTCAAGCTTCTGTTTGCCCTCCAAACGTTTCTCGTTCAGGTACGTGCCGTTCGTACTGTTCAAATCTTCGACATAAAACTCATTGTTCTGCCGATAAATTCGCGCATGGCGCCGGGAAACCGACTCATCTTTATTGCAAACGTGGCACTTTTCGTCACGGCCAATAATGATCTCGTTGCTTTCGAGAAGGTATCGCGTGCCCATGTTTGGCCCAGTGGGATATATGTACACGAGGTACGCTCTGCCATCGCTTCGCGGGACGGGTTTCCCAGTATTGGCCAGGATTCGGGTTGCGTCCTCCACAGAAGTCGCTCCTAATGTGTACACTATGACCACTCCCCTGAGGAACGAGGGGGACGAATTTGATACGTCCGTTGAAGTGAGTTTAGTTCAATTTTTCGGGAGGACCAAACAATAATTTAATAAATTTCGCCCCCAAGATGTCCTATAATCTGACGAAAGGATCAACCCAGGTCCCCCGCAAGCGACTGCGCCCGGGTAAGGATTCGGATCATCTTAGGGTTAAACAACTTACGACAAACGTTTGGTTGTGCCTGGCTTCGAGGGCGCAACCAACGCGCAGGAGCTTTGCGGCTTTGACCTCAGCGAGCCGACGGCCTTTGGGGCTGTTTTTGCCGAATGTAGACAGGATCCGTCGGGACATAGAGCGAATCGTAGGGATCATCCGTGACTTTCCAGACCCGCCCATTGCGGAGGTAAAGTCGGCGCTGGGTTTCAAGGTCCATGGGGCGAGCGCCGACCCGTCCGAAGACGGCGATCTGGTTGCCGCTTTCATCCACAGCGCGATCGCGATCGACGCCTTTGGAGATCGCCAGGGCATGCCCACCTTTCGGAAGTTTGTAGGTCGCAATCAGCTGTGGGGTTGGCCGGGGGCTGAAGCCGTAATTCCCCGGGGTTTCGGGCGAGGTCAGCTGCACGACGCGCAGTCCGTTCTTGCCATCGGCTAAATAGGCGAATTCGCTCACATAGGTGATTCCCAGTTTGACATCTCGGCAATCATTGATGCAGCCGCCCGCATTATAGATTTGATCTACTTTCGGTTTCTCCGCATTCTCGATATCGAGGATGACCAGCCCCTGCGAGCCGGCAGCGACATAGGCGTAGGTGCGCGCCAGATAAATATTATGGGCTTCGCGCATGGGCAGCTTGCTGATCGGGATCGGATGGTCCAAGTCCGTGATGTCCAACACCTTGATTCCTTCTTCGTCGCAGACATAGGCGTAGCGGAACTGCGCAGCGACTGCCCGCGGTTTGACGATGTGCTGTTCGGGGCCGAGCACGGCGGTGACTTTCGGTTCCTTGGGATTATCGAGGTTGACCACCACCAAGCCGGCATCAGCGCAAATGTAGGCATTGACGCCAATAATCGTAATGGCTCGCGCACCGCACAGGATGCCCCCAGGATTGAACGTCAAATCCCGCTTGAGGAAATTGTTCATCGGATTGCCGTCGAGCAACGTGCCGGCACCGACAAGGATCAGACCTTCGTATTTGTCGGTGACATAGAGGAAGGCGTAGAGCGGGTGTACGGGGTTTTCGTGGTTTTCTTCGAAGTGCTTGCGCGTCGGATCGGGTGCGATGGTCGTCGGTGCGGCGACAGCGGTGGCATACCTGGTCGGCACGTAGAAACGCTGGCCGATCGGCGAAACCGGCGCGGTGAAGATGCGCTCGGCAAAGCCCTTGTGGTCGAGCATGGAGATGTCGAAAACCCGCAATCCGCCTTCGCCACATGCCGTGTAGAGGTATTCTCCGCGATGCTGGATCGAAAGCACCTCGGTTTTTCTTAGCGGATGGAACAGCAAATCGCTGACGTCATTGCCAGGATGCTCGTGTGCAAATTGCAGCATGCGTTTGTTGTGCAGATGTTTGGCGTAATCATCGGGGAAAGCCAGGCGATGCAGGTAGCTGCCGATGACGGCTTGTGGTTCGGTTCGTTCCGTAACGACGGCGGCGACGACGCCTTCTTGTCCGGCCGCGATCCAGGTATACATGCCGATAAAGTTGACATAATTCGTCCCGTGCATCAGCAACTGAGCCATGATGGCATTGTTGTCGTCCCGGGCGGAAATGTGGCAATCGGTGCAGTTCTTGGTTTCATTTTTGCCTCGGACCGTGTGCGGGACGTTGCTGCTGAACGCGATGCCGCTCAAGCCCTCGGCGGAAATCGTCTGTTGCTGGAAATAGATCGACTCGCGGTTCTGGTTGTAGGAGCCGACGTGGATGGCACAGGCGGAACGGACTGGACCGATGCGGTTGCCGGTGACATTGCCGTCGTGCCCGAGCATGTAGACATCGTTACGAAGCGTCTGGAAATTATACGCCACGTAGTTTTTGGTAACGTCTCC
Source organism: Gemmatales bacterium (assembly GCA_026004675.1). Lineage (GTDB taxonomy): Bacteria > Planctomycetota > Planctomycetia > Gemmatales > Gemmataceae > BPJP01. Next base: position 147,572 of record BPJP01000004.1, on the reverse strand, counting down.
CTCGAAATGGAGGTAAGGCATTTTTTTATCGGCTTTTTGCGGCAAGTGGCAGCCGAAACAACTTGGGTTCCAGGAGGAATGGCAGGCGATGCAACTCATGCGTTTGTTCTGATGAGCGCAGACGCTGTCGTCATTGGGCGGCAAGGCGCCCCAGACCATTTGCCCCTGGTCGTTGAATTCCTTGCGAACGGTTTTAGCCAAAGCGGCCTTGGCGTTGTATTGCTCTCGATTGGTCGGATCGATGATGTCAACAACTTGTGGCACGGGCCAAACAAGGTCTTTTTCGACCATGGAGCGTTGAAACAGTTTGTTGCCGCGCCAGAAGAATCGGCGTTCGCCAAAGGGCGTGCGCAAGGCAGCTAGATTGCGCCCACCCTTTGGGTTGTCCGGCGTCGGTTCCGGTCGGGCTGGACCAGAGGTGATCAGGTTCGCTCGTTGGGTAACCGTTCCGTGGCAATCGTTGCACTGGATTTCGATGGCGGCTCGAGTTTCGCCGTAGAGTTTGGTATTGCCGTGGCAATCCTGGATGAAATGGCAGTCGATACAGTGCATGCCCTTTTCCAGATGGATATCCATGAGATGAACAGGGATGCCGTCCTGACCTCGCAGCTTGGGATCCATGGCAGCACGCAACTGTTCGTTGCCCACATAAGGAATCACGTTGTTGTTGTGATCGAGGAAATTGCCGTGACGATCGCGCTTGAAGATAGCGCGGAAAACCCAGCCATGGCCATGAAAGTCGGCAAACTGGGTATGGCGAGCCAGAGGGTTGAGATCGGTGTAGACCCGGTGCAAGAATTCGGGATCGGACCAAAGTCCTTTGGCGGCAGCTTCATTGGGATTCGACATCTGCGCCTGAATGAATTCCTGCGAAGAAGGATAACGCTGCTTTTTGGGATAGAATAAGTCGCCATCCGTTTCCTGATCCCACCACAAAAAGCCGGTATAGCTGTTCATGACGGTAGTGCCCGGATGAACGTGGCAAACGATGCACTGGCTGGTGGGGATGCTCTTGGTGAAGCGGTGTTCGATGGGGTGCCCTGGTTCATCCTTGGGAATAGTCGGATCAGGGTTGAAGCTGAGTCCTCGATTGCCGTACTTGGCGTACGGACCCGAATTCACGGGAGAACGATCATTGGCATAGATCATATGGCACGCCGTACAACCGCTGGAGCGATAGTCGCCGGCATGGTCGTTCGTGCCGAGGAAATTGAGAGTTGGGTCGAGGAGTCGCGTCTTGGAAAGGCTGACAAAAACGGGATCGGTGCGATTTTCCGTTCCCAAGCCGCGGTTGCTCAAGCGGGTCAACAAAGGTCGCCCCGGTTCCTCGTTGATGGCGGGAATGCCGGTTTCTAGCCGGACCTTACCGCCGCGCTCGAAAATGCGCAGGATGTTTCCCGGTTGCACGATTTCGAAACGAGGCAAAGGATCGAGAAATGGCAGGATGCCTTTCTTTTCGATTTCCTCCTTGGTCGGAGGCGGAACGGTTTGCAAGCGCAAGGGCACGCCGTACATGCTGTAGGCTTCGCCATAACGAGCCCATTTATTCGGGACGGCACCATTGTTGTAGAGTGCCGCTCCCCACAACATGCAGCCATGTGTCATCATGCTCTTGCGGTTCTGCAAGACTTCTTGGGGATGGCAATTGGCGGTACCGCAACTCAAATGAGCGACGCGCAAGTCACCTGGATTCACGAAACGGATGTACTCCGGTGCTTCGTGATTCAACAGGGTATAGGAGCGCACCGGATTGGCCGATGAAGGCCAGGCCGCGGGAAACCGAGGATGTTCGTGGGCATCTTCGATGGTCAAGCCATTGGGATTGCCGCCATGGCAATCGACACAACCGAGATGGACGGTTTTTCGTACCATGCGGGTCATGCGTGTTGAGGTGGCAAGTGACGCAGCCGGCGCTTTTACGAGCCGCTTCTTCTGGCGTTTGCTGCATCAAGTTGATGCCGCGCAACTCAGGCGGCACGGGAAACGGGTCGCCGTCGTGATGGTACTTTTGATGGTATTTGACTTGTCCCTTCGCCGGAGGCTGGCCGCCATAGGGATGTCCCGCTGGCAGATGGCCCGGCATCGTCTGCTTTGGTTGCTGGCCAATCGGAACCGGGTATTGGCCTACCGCTTCCGGCGGACGCGTCGAACACAAAACGACCAAAGCAGCCAAGACGATCAAGGCACTCACACAGAGTACCCCGCGCCTGAAGATGGACGGCGAATAGCGTATATCTGCCATAGGTCAAAGGACCTCCCCAATCGCAAGAAAGGCGCACTGCCGCATCGACTCTTTCGTGCGGACAGGGACTTATAAGGCCGAAGCGAAGCTGGTCAAGGCCAATTCCATCAAAGCGGCCAGACTCCGCAGCTTGACCAGATCACTCCCCCGTCCGCGTTCGACACTTTCCCTAGTACGTCAGGGTCAGCTGGAAAAAGCCGGCAAATAGCGGCTCGACGCCGGCCTTGAATCGGTTGTACAGATCGTGGAAGCCCGAACCCGGAAACAAGGTCGAGACGCCCCCAATGACGATAATGTTGTTATTCAGAAGAGGACGGTACTCGAGACCCAAACTCGCGTCCGCACCGATGAAACGGTCGATATTGCCCTGGAATGTGAACGTTTCAAGCACGGCAGTCTTGTCGAACCAGAGAAAGTTGAGGTTGTTGATCGATCGCAGCTTGGGGGTCAAGTCCATATCGACACCGACATTGAACAGCAGCAGACCAGGATTGACGAAGTTGGACTGACCTTGAATCTTGCTCGAACGCAAATCGGGGATGAGGCTGCGGGCTTGGACCAGGTTGACGCCGAAGAGCTGGATCGCCTGCCTCTGGAAGTAGCTGAATTCGCCGCCGGCAAAGTTCGGGTTGTCCAGAATCGTATCGAAACCTGTGGCATGTTTATTGTTCGGGTTGCCATCGCCGGACGAATAAAGAAACGAGGTCTTCAGACGGGCCCAGTCGCGGTCATAACTCACTTCGATGGCGGCAAACTGGGCATTGATATCCTGTGAACTGTTGGCGATAGGATTCAGGCTGTCCCGACCCAACGCATAGTAGAACTGGTGCACCACGTTGAACCGGTTGATGTGGCCGAAGCCCGCAAATCCCAGATACAGCACGTCCAGATGGTGCGGCGTAAATACGCCCGTCGGGTCCGGCCGGACGAGCACGTCATTCTTGTTGAAATGAAAGCTCTTTTGATCGTTGTTGTAACCAACCAGCCATTCGGCCGTGAATCCCTTGAAAATGAAGTCCTGGCGATAAAAGTTGGCGATGAGAATGTTCTGGTTCCGGTCGCGAAAGATGTTGTTCAATTCGCTGTTGGTGTCCTTTTCCATCTGGTCGGTCCAGATAATGTTGAACTCGTTGCGGTTCGACTGGGTCGTGCCGAACAGACGGACCATCCGGTTGGTGTCGAAGAAAAGGAAGCCACGGAAGTCGGCGTTGAAGAACTGCGACCCTGCCCGCATGGACAAGAAGTCGTAGTCGGGACTCAAATCGGCGATCTTCGTTTCAATGAACCATTCCTGCAGGGCCCAGAACGTGCGCCCTCGGTTCGTCCCCTTGCCGACATTCGGGTTGACGATAGCCAATTCGTTCACATTCAAATTGTTGACATTGAAAACAGGGGTAATCTTGATTCGCCAATCGACTGGCTTGAAAGCCTTTTGGTTGCCGTGGAACAGATCGAATGATAGCGAGAAGAAATGAGTGTAGAAGAACTGTCCGGGACGACCAAAGAATTCTTCTTGAAAGGGGTTCACCGTACTTTCAAATGGCGTCGTTGCCGTCGGCACCTGGCGGGCGTCGATGTTCATGAAACTGGTAGCGGTGATATCCAGAAACGTGTTTTGCCCCATTATGGGATAGTCCCCTTTGAGCACGTTCTGGTTGTACGGGTCCCACCAATGCCCTTCGATATAGGGATAGTCGTCGACCCAGGGATGCCCGTGATCATAGCGGTCCCATTCGGGAAAACCCAAACGCCAACGATCTTCGATAGGGACGAAATGATCGTCGGTCTGGACCTCGGTGGGCACGATGCTGGACCGACCAGTGAATCCTAGAGGCGGGTCCATGTAGGTTCGCAATAACGGACGCTCGACGCCGGCGTCGCCTTCCGTCGTCGACTCGGCAGGCGCCGCCTCGATCGGCCGCCTTAACGGATCAGCAGGATCGACGGAATCGCCTGGAGGGAGTGAAGGAGGTTGGCCCCCGAATTCCACAGGCAGCGGCAGGTTGTTGACGTCATCGAATGTCTGACCGTGTGCCGATGGTACCGCCAGCGCCAGGCTCAACAGAGTCACCCATTGCCAACGACGTGCAGATTCGTTTTGCCACATCAAAATCGCCTCGCCCTCGACCTGCTGGTTATTCCGTCCTCGCGCTCCCGCTCCGCGGTGAGTACGCAATGTCACCAGTGACGTCGTCTCTTGAGGATATTCCGACTTGATTATCGGTTGCCGAGCTTAACGATCTTGAGGGAGAAGCAGAGTTTGCGGGTTGATCCAGAAAAAAGACCGATGCCGATCGTGCCGATCGTTCTGAACCGAGAGGCAATCAGGAAAGATAGGAAAGCCCGCCCATGGCCCCCTCACACTTCCACCACGATAGTCAACGTCCCTTGTTCCTGGTCTTCCGAAAGTTCCTTGATTTGTCCCAATTGGGCGGCTTTCTTTTTCAACGCTTCCGCCGTTACGCGATTGACTGCCTGGTCGAGTTCCTTGCGTAGATCACCAAGCACATTCTCCAGCCGTTTGGTTACCTCTTCTTGCAATTGGGCCGCTTGCTGTTCTGCTTGTTTGTCAAGTTTTTGTCGAGCAGCCTCGCGCAATTGTCGTTCGCGTTGTGTGGGCTGTTCGTCGAAGACGACCCCTTCTTGCTCGGCTTCCAATTCCTTTTCGGTGCATTCTTCCACTTGGACCTGCACGGTGCCGGTTTGGATGTTGACGATGACCTTGATGCCTCCTTCGAGGGTTTTACTGGCGCTGTCACCGTCGCGCTCGTAGCCCCGCCGTCCTAGTTCCTCGGCCAGCAACTCGGCCATCTGCTCGGGCGGCAGAATCTCGAGCAATTCCAGCTGTGTACTGACGCCGTCTTTGGCACGAAAGACGCGCCGCAGGGTCTCGCGGACTTTGATGCGATACGCTCGGCTCATGACCGCACGTCCTTTCAAGCAATGGCTACTGTTCTATCCATCAGCTTTGGCTTCTCACCGCCAGCTTTCCCAGCGGCGGACCAACGAAGCAGCGTTGCGTACCGCGACGTCTCCTTGGACACTTTCCCAGTCTTCCTTCCATAATTGGCTGGCAGCGTATCCCTCATCGAAATAGCCGACTCCACGCGCCAGATCATTCCAACGGCGCATGCGTTCCATTTCGTTCAATGGACCCAACGCCGCCCGATATAGCCGTACTCGCTGGGCGAATCGGAGCAGTCCGCCTGCGAGGCGCCCCATCCAATTGTAACTCGACTCCCCCGCGGAAAGTACTCGGGAATACGCCGACAGAAAAAAACGGGCCAGGTCCCAACGTTGCACTTGTTCAACCGCGTCCAAGAAACCATGCAACACCCGCTCCTGTTCGCGTCCTACCTCGGCGGCTCGAACCAACGAACGCATGTCGCGCTTTTCCCGCTCCATTCGCTCCCAGTGGCGCGACAGGTCGAGCTGCAAGGCCTCGAAAAGAAAGGGAGCGCCTTGGTCCATTACCAGAGAGGTAAAGTCAGGAACTTCCTTTTCCACGTCGGCGAATGCGTCGGGAAAGACCAGGCGACAAAACGGATTGGCCCAGAAAACCGACCACCGTGGACAATGCGATTTGAAAGGGCCGGTTCGCAACGCCAGGAAGACGAAATAAAAAAACAGCCAATCGCTCGCTGTCACCTGCCCAACCGGAAAGGAAAACGCCTTTTTCGGGCTGGGCAAGGGGGCTGTTGCCGTCCAAAGCAGAAAACGCAACGTATGCCGCGAAAAATGAAAACCAAGTCGCTCGGGCGTCCAGCGCTGCCACAGCCTTCCTTCCGTGGGCTGGCCTGAGCGAAGGTGTCTTTGTCGTCGCCAGCCGCCTCTGCGCACCAGCAATAACATGCACCCCTTGCCCAGATCATCCTGAACCAGTTCGATACATTCTCTGCTCAAGCAGCGTGGAGAGGAACTCGGTTCAACCAGCAAAGGCATCGCTTGCGATTCGGGTACTCGCCCCAGGAAGAACCTCAGAATCGTTAACAGCTTCGCTTCGAACGGACTAACGCTTTTCACCGCTCACGATCCTTCCCGCACGCTCGACATGCTCGTCGCTGGCCGCCAACTCGTTCGTAATTCTCCCGGCATTGGCCCGTTCTGTCAATCGCCTGCATGAAACGCCAGCCGCCAACGCCTGGTAGCAGACAATTGACGATAGCAGCCGTCGTTCGTACGTTGTTCTCTTCGGCGACAAGGAGAGCAGCGATGGGAATGTTGGAAGGGCGGCTTACGTTTCAGCGCTTTCAGGCCAGCGGGACGGCGCCGCGAATCTTCGGACCCGATGAGTTGGAAAAGCTCGCTGGCCGGGCCATCGGGCAGTCTCGGGTCGTCGACCCTACCGGCGGCCAGGTCGGCTGGATCGCGGGCGAGCACATGCTGGACGTCGAATTCGACCTGGCGAAGAACATCATCAACGACACCTTGTACTTCAGCCTGCGGCAAGACACGTGCAAACTGCCTGCCGACTTGTTGCATGCGTATACCCAAACGGAATTGCGGGCTTTGGCGGCCAACAATCCCAGCGGTTACCCAAGCCGTTGGCAGAAAAAAGAAGCCCGCCAGGCAGCTCGCGATCGTCTGGAAGCCGAGGCCCAGGACGGCCGCTTTATCCGCCGAAAAGAATTCCCCATGCTCTGGGATAATCGTGTCAATCAGGTCCTCATCGGAACGCAGACGGCGGGCGCCATCGAAGAGGCACGACGCTTGTTCGCTGAAACCTTCCATCGCGTGCTGACGATCCTGGACGCCGGCTCGGTGGCCATCCGTTGGGCAGAGGAACATTCCCGTTCGCGTGCCTTGTCCGATGTTCGCCCTGCGGAATTCGTACCCGGGCGAGGTGACCCCGAAGTTTGGTGGGCGAACGACCCTGAGGTGCCCAATTACCTGGGCAACGAATTCTTGCTCTGGCTCTGGTACACGATTGACGCCGAGGAGGATACCATCTCTTTGCCCGACGAGTCGGAAGTGACCGTCATGTTTGTGCAGACGTTGACGCTCGAATGTCCGCGCGGGCAGACAGGAGTGGAAACGATTCGGAGCGATTCGCCGACCTCGTTACCCGAAGCGAGACAGGCGATCCGCAGCGGCAAACTGCCCCGCCGAGCCGGACTCATCTTTGTCCGCCACGACCAGCAATACGAATTCACCCTCAAGGGTGAAACGCTAGGCGTCTCCTCCGCCAAGCTCCCAGCAATCGACAATAACGATCTTCGCGCGGCACTCGACGAACGCATCGATCAGATTCGCCATCTGATCGAAACCATCGACTTGCTGTATGCCACATTTCTTGCCCGGCGCGTCGGCCAAGGCTGGGCCAATATCCTGTCAGCAATGCAGCGCTGGTTACAGTGGGATGACGTACGGCGAACTCGTTCCCCTGAGCGGCTGTCGGTCGTACGCGAATGATCACCTCGTCTGCATCAGGTAGCCTCGAAGATCGCAAAAAATGCGGTTACAATGGTCGCGCCAGACGGGATCGGAGGGAGATCGCCCTTCCAACGAGCGCATTAGCACGTTGATGTGCAAAATGCCCGATCGGCGAGGATCTCGTTGCAACAGAAGTTCCATCTCCAGCCGTTCGCGGCGGCGCCATCCGAACCAGCTGAAGCGTTGTCCCGGCAAGTCGAGACGAACGACCATTTTGCCCGGCTTGTTCTCGACGACCGCTCCTTTGGCATGCTGAACGAAGCCGAAAAGCTTATAATGGGCGACCGAGTCCGGCATCCAGGCTTCCAGATGCCGGATCAAAGTGCATGGATCGGTCGCCGCGACGGGCACAGGCGTCGGCGGCCGTTTGGTAGGCGCCATCACATGGGTCGTTTCGCCCGTCGATCGTGGTCCTCCTCTCTTGACGGCTTTTTCGAACTGCTCAGCGAGAGCCAGCACGGTGGGAGGACGGTCGTCGGCATCCTTCGCCAGACAGGCGAGCACCAATTCCTCGACGCCTCGTGGAACGACGACACCAGCTTCGCGAAAGCTGGGTACCGGATCGAACGCATGCGCCAACATTATGTCCATCATTTCGGTTCGTTCGAAAGGATGCCGTCCGGTGAGGAGTTGGTAGAGAATCAAGCCAACATTGTAGATGTCCGCGCGGTGGTCGATGTTTTCTCCTCGAATTTGTTCGGGGGACATGTAACGCGGCGTGCCGACGAACGATCCGCCGTCCGAATCGCCTGGCGAGTTGGAAGCAACTGACCGGCCCCGTAACCTGGCCAGACCAAAGTCCATGATCTTGATCTTCTCAAAGGGGGAGTCGCGGTCGAGGACCATGATGTTGGCAGGCTTCAGATCGCGATGGATGATTCCCTGCTGGTGAGCGGCATAGAGGACTTCACAGATTTGGCCAAGGATGCGTTGCACGCGTCCTGGTGAAAGCGGCCGACTGTTTTCCGCGAGCAATTTGTCGAGCGTGATGCCGCGGATGTATTCCATGACGATGCACGGACCGTTGGGATCGTGAAGCGAAGCGTCCAATAAAGTTACCGCGAACGGGTGTTGAAATTGGGCCATCAGAAGCATTTCCGATTCGAAACGTTCGCGGAAAAGGGGATCGGCCGCCACGTGCTCGTGCATGACTTTCACGACCACGTTTCGCCGCAAATCATACTGATGGGCCAGGTAAACGCGACCCATGCCGCCTTCGCCAAGAAGTCGGCGGACCTCGTATTTGCCCATGAAAACTTCGCCTTCCATGGCACTGCGTTTGTTCGAGACAGGTAAAAAATCATGCCCACGGTGCAGGTTCGATATGTCGGCGGTTGATTATGGCACAATCGTAGGTAAGGGGCAACGCGGATTGCGAAGCACCAACAGAAAAATCGACAGCACGACTCAGAGACGCAAGGGTAAGACACAAGGCGACTTGGAAAAATCTTGCCCTGGCAAGACCGCCCGCCACCTTGTATGCCATGCCGATGCGTTCGTCATGCTTCTGCGACGAAAACGATTATCACCGAATTTTCTTCAGGGCTCGGCCGGGTGTCGCTTTCGTTCGTTCGCCGGCGAGCAGCACGGGTTCTCCATTGACAAGAACGTGCTCGACACCAACCGCCAACTTCCGGGGATTTTCATACGTGGCTCGATCCGCGATCGTGCTGTCATCGAAAACCACGATGTCGGCGGCGTAGCCTGGGCGGAGCAAGCCGCGATCCCGCAGGCCGTAGCGAATGGCAGCATGGCCAGCCAGATGCTGGACGGCTTGTTCGAGTGTCCAAGCGGGTTCGTCGCGAACGTAATGGCCAAGGTAGCGGGCGAAACAACCCCAGCCTCGTGGATGCGGTCGGCTGCCGGTAAAAATGCCATCGCTTCCGGCCATCTGGGCCGGGTGTCGGAGCATTTGCCGGGTGTCTTCTTCGGAGCGGCGGCGATGCGAGGCAATGCAGCCAACGGCCATGTCCGACGCCAAGAGAACGTCACACACGAAATCGACGATTGATTGGCCCCGTTTTTCTGCAGCCTCGGCCAGGGTCGATCCTTCGAAACAGCGAAACTCCTCGGCCGCCACGTACGTCAACGTCACTTCTTCCGTGGGGCCGCGGGCAGGCTTATTGGCCAACTCGATCCTTTGCCGAATCTCCGCATCGCGCAGGCGTTGCATCGTCGCCTCGATTCCACCTTCCTGAACCCACGCAGGCAAGGCCACCATCGCCAAAATGCTCGAACCTTTGAGGTAGCAGTAAAGGTCGTAGGTCACATCGATTCCCGCGGACCGGGCCTGGTCGATTTTCGGTAACGCCAATTCGGCCGGACTGTTGAAGTGCGAAATATGCACCGGCACGTCAGCTTCCCGCCCGATGCGAAAGACTTCGCCCATCGATTCGTCCAACCCTTCTGCATCGTAGCGGCGCATGTGCGTCACATAGACACCCTGATACGGAGACATCTCCGAACAGAGTTCGATGAGTTCTTCGGTGGTAGCATATCGGCTGGGAATGTAATCCATGCCGGTGGACAGGCCGACGGCGCCTTGTTCCATTCCTTCGCGGACGAGCCGCCGCATTTGGCGAATTTCATCCTCCGTTGGCGGCCGGGTCGCCAAGCCCATCACTTCCATGCGCAGGTTGCCGTTGGGAATCAGATAGGCGACGTTGATCGCCGACCGGCGGTCAAGGGCAGCGAGATAGTCGGCTACGGAAAGAAAGCTATGCTCACGAAGGCATTGGGCCTCGCGGAATTGGACACCACCGCTGAAACCGGCGGTGTAGCGCATCATGTAATCCAGGGTCGAGCGAGATGACGGGGCCATGGCGACACCGTCCTGGCCGAGCAGATAGGTAGTGACGCCCTGGCGGATGGCGGGTTCGTGGAGCGGATCGGCGAAGAGAACCAGATCGCCGTGCACATGGGTATCGATGAAACCCGGCGCCACGACTTTGCCGGCGGCATCGAGTCGCTGCCGGCACGGAGCACCGGACAGCCGGCCGATCGCCTCGATTTTGTCCCGTTTGATACCGATATCGCCGTAAAACCACGGCGCACCTGTGCCGTCGACGATGCGCCCGCCACTGATGATGAGATCGAACATGGAAGCCCGCTTGCAGGAGGCACGGAGGTCGGGAAGCTAAAGTGATTCTATTGGAATCCAGACTGCCCTGCGTGTTATTCCGACCATGTGCGCCACAAAAGTCGGACAGCATGTTTGCCGGCGGTCAGCGTTTGCTGCCAAACCTTGCGAAACTTTGTCTCATCGATATCGGCATGCAAAACGCGAAGCATGAGGACGGCACGCGCTTCGCCCATCAATTCCGATAAGGTCGGTAAAAGCCACTCGTTGATGCCGTACACTCTATCCGGTGCCGTACACACCGGCACGATACCAACTAGATATTCGCCGAGTTGCTCGCGCACGGCAAGCCGACAGTCGTGTATGCTTTCTTCTTTTGGTTTTTTCGGTTCGGTCCAATTGTAAGGTGGCGTCCATTCCAAGCTCGGCGGCAACAAGTCGATATGCGTAAGAACGCCGAGAACCGGCGGCATGCGCACTTCCGGGCGTCGAGCGAACAGGTCTTTTAGTTTTTTCAACATATCCAAGTCGGCCTGTCGGCCGGGATTCTGAGCGTGCAACACGTACAGGATCAGATCCGCGTTTTCTGCCGCCTTGACGGTGGCTGCGATGACTTTTTCATCGACCTTTTCGCTGCCAATGCCCGCACTGTCGAGCAGCACCAGCCGGCCAGGAATTCCTTCGAGGTCCAACTCGTAGCGTTCGATTCCTTCGGTCTCTGGAATGACGTTGGTCTTGGCCTTTTGTTCGCCGAGGATGGCGTTGATCAAACTCGACTTGCCCGCTTTGACCTGGCCCAGAATCAACAGCGTGATGTCGGCGGCGGACTGCGTCGTCTCTTCCGCCCCAGCGGCGCTGGCGACCTGTTGGGTCAAGGCTCGATATCGCAATGCCCCAACCCGCAGCCGACCGCTGTTCAACTCGATGAGATAGTAGCCGAGGTACTGCATAAAAGACAAAAACAAAGCGGAGACGAGATCCTTTCGCAACATTTGCAGAGGGACATATCCAATTTTGGAAGCACCGTAGCGTGCCGCCGTCTTGACCGGGTTCCAAATGGCGGAGATAAGCCAGTAGACGTCCCGGCTGCGCTCGTACCACTCACGCGCTTGTTTCGTGAGCCGAAGCGTCTTGCGAATCTGGTCGATGGTGATCAAGTGGCTGCCCGGAACCGAGCGATCGACCATATCGGCCACATCATGGCTGACCAATTCGATGACGGCCAGGATCTCCACGACGGTCAATCCACCAAGCGGGTCCTGCGCTTCGGGATGATAAAGCCGGGACAAATCCTCCGCCAATTGCCGGGCTGTGTCGACGTAGAACTGCAGCCTGGTAAAGTTTTCTGGATCGGTCCCGGCCAGTTCGTGGGCTCGCTCTTCAACAAGCTTTTGCGCCTGCTTATCTCTTTCCGTGAAATGTCCAGGCGGCGTAAAGTCAATCGGCTTTACCAGCCGGTGGGTGCGCTGCCAATGCCAGGCCAGAAACCAACTGAGCATCATCATGGCCGCCAGAGGCCACCACGCCAGCCACTGCCAACCGGTTACCCACAGGTAGTACGAACCGAGAATCGCCAGCACGATGATCGGACCGACGAGCAGCAGCACAATAACGGCGATCCGGCCACGATCAATTTGTAGGGGATTCTTTGTCATGATCTGGTTGATTTTACCTGGCTCCAGGGAGAATGCGGAATGCGAAAAAGGTTGCCGGTGCCGCATACATCAGAGGTGTCGCCAGGAATTACGCCGGTTGCAATCGTAGTGTTCGCGGCGTTGCTCTGCTCGATAGAACGAAACTTGCCGACTCGAGCACCCAAAGGAACAGGAAAGAGGCAAACGCCGATTAGCGTTGGCTGGCTCGGTCAGAGTTGGGAGCATAAGCGCGGACCACCACCACCGTACAGTTGTCACTGCCACCACTCTTATTGGCGAGTTCCACGAGATGGTTTGCCAGTCCGCCGGGCGATAGATTCGTCCGCTTGACGGCGGTTTCGATGTCTTTGAGATCCAAGTCTGCTTGCAACCCGTCACTGGCCAAAATCAGCCAGTCCCCCGGAGCAATCGTGACGTGGTAAAAAGCAGGTTCGATGGTCGGTTCGCAGCCGATGGCTTGACTCACTTCGCCAACCGCAGGATGATCCTTGGCTTGTTGTTCGGTCAGTTTTCCAGCTTGAATCAACTCTTCGATCACGGTTTGATCTCTCGTAAGTTGCCGCAGGTTTCCTTGTCGCAAAGTATAAGCCCGACAATCGCCAACGTGGCCGATGATGGCATCACCCCCGTACAGAAAGGCAACCACTGCGGTTGCCCCTATGCTATCGTGCAGCGTCATAGCCTGTGCTCGGCGAAAGACCACATCGTTGGCGGCGCGAATCGCCTGGTCGATTCGTTGTCGAATCGACTCTGGCGAAGGGAAACTGTTTTTCCTCGGCAAGTGCGGTTCCCAGCAACGGCAAGAGCTGACTGTTGATGGTTTGAATGGCGAGCCGACTGGCCAATTCGCCAGCTTGGTGTCCTCCCAAGCCGTCCGCAACCACGATCGATGCGACTTCCTGGTACAGCGATAGGTTCGACCAGCAAAGATGTTGAATGGCGAAGCTGTCTTCGTTCTGTTCGCGTTCGACGCCGGCCGAAGTAATGCCGGCGATTTCCAACCGGTTTCGCGGTGCGGTCCACTGAGCGGGAGCCTCGAAAGGTTTTGTTTGCTTGTTTTCGGCCGGCTCCGAGTAGGTGCAGTGTAACAACCAGCTGCCGTTCGGTTCCGGTTCGGAAGCAACGACGCGCACTTCCAACTCGTGTTTTTCTGCCGTGTCCGCCGTCAGCAAGTCGATGAGTAGGATAGCATCCTTATTGAAATGCTGGTTGAGCACGAGATCGATGCTGTCTGAGGTGAGATGGCGAATGAGGCCAGGCCAGCGGCGCGGTTCGACATGCCGGTCTTTCCCTCGAACATGTCGCACATACGTGCGAGGATCAATCTTTGGAACGTTTTCGGTCGAATCTGACATGGGTCGCCAATCTCAACGTATTTGTTGGGGGAAGTTTAGCTGCAAAGTCTGTCTGCGTCCAAAGAATGCGCGGTTTGTTCCTGCGTTGACCGTGGCTCTCTGTAGAATAGCGGGAGATGCGACGGGCAGCCAGCGAGCGAAAATATCCCTCTCGTTTGCTGGATTCGCTGCCGCCGACCGTTCGCATGGGCGCAAAGCGGAAAAGAACTATGTTGGCAAAACTACGATCGCTTCTGGAAATGATACGCTTCAGCCACACGCTGTTTGCGCTGCCTTTTGCCTTTTTGAGCGCCGTACTGGCCTGGCAAATAGAACCGTTTCGCTGGCTCGATTTTGTCGGCATTGTGTTATGCATGACTTTCGCCCGCAGCACGGCAATGGCATTTAACCGCATTGTGGATCGCGAATTCGATGCCGCCAATCCGAGGACAGCCAATCGGCATCTTCCTGCTGGATTGATTTCTGTTCGAACAGCATGGTTTTTCGTGGCGATTTGCGCCGCCGGTTTCATCGTTTCCACGCTTTTGTTTCGCAATCCCTGGCCGATGTACCTTTCGGTTCCGGTCTTGCTTTTTATTTGTTGCTATTCGTTAACCAAACGTTTTACCTCGTTCACGCATTTTTGGCTCGGCGCTTCTCTGCTCTTGGCGCCTGTGTCCACCTGGATCGCCATTATCGGCATGCAGCAGTTGGCCCTCCCATTCGTGCTGGGGTTGGCGGTGCTGGCGTGGGTTGCTGGTTTCGACATTCTCTACGCCTGTCAGGATGTCGATTTCGACCGACAGGTCCGACTGAACAGCCTCCCGGCAGCTCTTGGTGTTCGCAAAGCGTTACGCATAGCCTTGCTTTGCCATGCGGCGATGGTGGCGCTGTTGATCCTGTTCTATTTCGTAGCTGGCGCCTACTTGGGCACCGTCTATCTTATGGGGGTGGCGGCGGTAGCCGGTCTGCTCGCTTATGAGCATTCGCTAGTTCGTCCGGACGACCTGAGCCGGGTGAATCAGGCGTTTTTCAACGTAAACGTGGTCATCAGCGTTGGTCTGTTTTTGCTGGTGCTGTTGCAGCTAGCCGTCAACAATATGTAAACGCCACGGACTTCAAAAGCTTCAGTGTTTGCATACGGTCGAGAATCATGACGGAGAGCGAGCGAAAACAATTGGCCGAAACCGGCTACGTGGTGCTCGACGATTTCATGGCGGATGATCTGCTTGCCGGCTTGCGCCGACGCGTCGAGGAATTGATCCGCGAAGAAGGCGAGCGAGCAGGGTCTGAGTTTAAGCAAGAAGCAGGATGCACGCGCCTGGCCAATCTGGTGGATAAAGGAGAAATCTTTCGGCAGATTCTATTGCTACCGGGATTGCTCGAATATGTCCGCTGTGTCCTTGGTCCGGAGATCAAATTGAGCAGCATGAACGCGCGGATGGTCCATCCACATAGCGATCGCGGACAACCATTGCATGCCGACATGGGCGCGACCGCGGACGAGAAAGGCTTTTGGGTTTGCAATACGGTGTGGATGCTCGACGATTTTACGCCAGAAAATGGGGCTTTGCGAGCGGTCCCTGGCTCGCATCAGTGGTGCCAGTTACCCCAGGATCTTCTCGATGATCCCTTCGCCAGCCATCCCGACGAGGTCTTGATTACTGGAAAAGCGGGTACGGTTGTCGTAATGAATGCCCATTTGTGGCACGGCGGCACCGCGAATCGAACGTCCCGACCGCGAACCGCAGTCCACGTCTTTTTCGCCCGCCGCGATAAACCGCAGCAGCAATACCAGAAGCAGCTTCTGCGTCCCGAAGTCCAAGCGAGTTTACCTGACGAATTGCGCTGGCTTTTGGCCCTGGACGATCCGCTCAATGATGAGCTTAGTTCCCAGGACGTGGTTCGCAGCGGTTTCTTGCAATGAAATCGTGGTAGATATAGCAGATCCATCCCCGAAAAGATAACAAAGCAATAGATGAGTTCTTCTGCGGATGTGTTGGTTGTGGGCGGTGGTGTGATCGGTTTGACGACCGCCTATTTTCTCGCCAAAGCCGGTGTTCAGGTGGAAGTTGTCGACAAGGGGGACCTCGGGCAAGAATCCTCCTGGGCTGGGGCGGGCATCTTGACTCCGGGCAATCCCCAAGCTGCTCAGCACCCGCTGCTCCAGTTGCATGCCCAAAGCGTTTCTCTCTTTCCGGAACTTTCTGCGGAGTTGAAAGAACGGACCGGTATCGACAACGGCTATATCCAGTGCGGTGGACTGGAGTTGCTCGGCGATGCTCCCATCGCCGATACCGATGAATGGCGCAGCGAAGGTGTCGTGGCGGAGTTAATTGATGCCGACCAGATACTTCATCTCGAACCGGCCTTATCCGCGGGATGCACGAAGGCTTATTACCTCCCGGAAATGGCGCAGGTTCGCAACCCTCGGCATGTCCAGGCTCTAATTGCCAGTTGCCGAGCACTCGGCGTCACGATGCGGTCTGGTTGCCCTGTATTTCGCTTCGTCGCTTCACGGGGGCGTGTAACTGCGGTGCAGTCGGCAGCAGGGAAATTGGCTGCCAACCAGTTTATCGTCGCCACGGGTGCGTGGACCGACTCGCTTCTTGCTGAGCTGGGATGGCAACCTGGGATCGTGCCGATCCGCGGCCAAATCGCGCTGTTGAATCCAGGCTTTCCGGTCTTCCGGCATATCATTCTCATTGGCTCATGCTACCTTGTGCCGCGACCCGAGGGGCGCGTCTTGATTGGTTCAACGGAAGAACAAGTCGGATTCGACAAACACACGACGGCAGCGGCGCTGCAAAGCCTCCTGGCCATGGGCACATCGCTTGTGCCGGCATTGTCGCAGGCTCACCTCGAACGTTGCTGGGCCGGATTGCGCCCAGCCAGCCCCGACGGCCTTCCTTTCATCGGACCGCTCCCTGACTATGAAAATGTGGTAGTCGCCGCGGGCCACTTTCGTTCCGGCATCCAATTGTCGCCCGGAACCGCCCAACTTGTCGCCGACATCGTTCTGGGAAGAACACCAACCGTATCGCCCTATGTATTTCGACTTGACCGTCATCAACGAACAGCCGAGGGAGATTGACAATGCTGCGCGGCTTGCTGGTGATTCAGGTAGTCGCTGCCGGGCTTTTGACATGCTGGATTTGGAAGTCGGCGGCCGCTCACGACGATTTTCCGAAAATCGTCGACACGCAGAATCGAAAGGATGTTCCACCAACGCCGAAAGAAGCCGTCAAACTGATCACCGTGCCCAAAGGTTTTCGCGTGACGCTTTTTGCCGGCGAGCCAGACGTTCGGCAGCCTATCGCCATGTCGTTCGACGACCGAGGCCGGCTCTGGGTCGCTGAATTGCTATACTTATGCCGGTGATCGTCCCGGCGTTCGTTGGACACCGGATCAACGGGACCCGCATCTTGATCTTTGAGGATGCCGACAACGATGGCCAATTCGATCAGCGAAAAGTGTTTTGGAATCGAGGCAGGCAGCTGTCAGGGATAGCCCTTGGCTTTGGTGGCGTTTGGGCGCTCTGCGCTCCTTATCTTTACTTCATTCCGGACAAGAACGGCGACGACGTCCCCCGACGGCGAACCCGAGATCATTCTCGATGGCTGGGCGGTCAAAGGCGTTGGGCACAACATCGTTAACGGTTTGACTTGGGGACCGGATGGTTGGCTCTATGGCCGGCACGGCATCATGGACACTTCTTTCGTCGGCCCGCCAGGGGCGACATCGGCACAACGCAAACGCCTCAACTGCGCCATTTGGCGCTACCATCCCAGGTGGAAAAAATTCGAAGTCGTCACCCACGGGACGACCAATCCCTGGGGCCTCGACTACGACGACCACGGCCAGATGTTCTTCACTAACAACGTTATCGGTCATTTGTGGCACGTCATCCCAGGCGCCCATTACAAACGAATGTACGGCGAAGACTTGAACCCGTACGTCTATGGCCTGATTGATCAGCATGCCGACCATTACCACTGGGACACGGGACAAAAGTGGACCGATTCGCGATCGGCACAAGGGAAGCACGGCCAGCTCGGCGGCGGCCATTCTCACTGCGGCGGCATGATCTATCTTGGCGACAACTGGCCGGCTCGCTACCGCAACACGATTTTTCATGTGCAACACGCATGGCCGACGAGTCAACAATGACGTGCCGGTTCGCTCGGGATCGGGGTATGTCATCCGGCACAATCCCGATTTTCTCTTCGCCAATAATGCGTGGTTCCGTGGCGTCGATCTCAAGTATGGCCCCGATGGCGGCGTCTACATCAGCGACTGGACCGATTTGGGCGAGTGCCACGATCACGACGGTGTGCATCGGTCGTCCGGCCGAATTTACAAAGTCACTTTCGGCAAGGCAGCAAAACCGGCGATCCGAGACGTCTCTCGGTTGTCCGACGCCGAACTTGTCCAATTGCAGCTGCATAAAAACGACTGGTACGTTCGCCACGCTCGCCGCTTGCTCCAGGAGCGCGCCGCTGCCGGAAAGCTCGAGCCTGCCATTCGCCAGTCCCTCTTTGCTATGTTTGACGAGCACAAGGATGTCACCCGGAAACTGCGCGCTCTGTGGTGCCTTTACGTCACCGAATCGCTGTCGCCAGAATGGCTACAAAAACAACTTCGCCATCCCGACGAGCACGTCCGCCTTTGGGCCGTGCGCCTGCTTGTCGACGGAGACAAAGTGCCGCGTCGTGCAATCGAGATGTTCGTCGACTTGGCGCGAACCGATTCCTCCAAGCTGGTACGCTTGTTTTTGGCATCAGCACTGCAACGCTTACCGATCGAAGAGCGGTTTGCTCTTGCAGCGGTGCTTGTGGCAAAGCGCGAAGACGCGGATGATCATAATTTGCCCTTGATGATTTGGTACGGCATCGAACCACTGGTAGCGAAAGATTCCAAAGCCGCCGTTGGCTTGTTTACGAAATGCCGTATGCCGTTGGTTCGGCGTTATATTGCTCGGCGACTTTCAGAGACTTTGGCTGACTCCACCAAAGCGCTTGACGAGTTGTTGTCAGCGGCAGCCGGTTTCCCCGAACCAGCTCAAGTCGATTTGCTGGAAGGGATGGACGAGGCACTGCAGGGCTGGCGCAAAGCCGAGCCGCCCAAAAACTGGGAGGCCCTGCGAGCACGCCTGGAAACCAGTTCCAATCCAAAGGTCCAAAAACTGGTGAGGAGTTTGAGTGTGGTATTTGGCGACGGCCGGGCTTTGAACGAGTTGATCGAGCTTGTCAATCGGCAGTCGGCGGACGCGGATGCACGCCGCGAAGCATTGCGCATTTTAATTCAGAATCGGCCCAAAGGGCTGCGCGAGATCTTATTGCGAAACTTGTCGGATCGGGCCTTGGTTGGAGTCGCTGTCCAGGGGCTGGCGGCTTATGACGATCCAGCGGTTCCCAAACAGATTTTGCAGCATTATCGCTATTTGCGCAAAGAAGATCGCCCAGGGGCGATTTCCACACTGGTGTCCAGGCCACACTATGCCGAAGCCTTGCTGAAAGCGGTCGCCGACGGACGGATCGATAGGACGGACATCTCCGCTTTTCACGCCAGGCAGATTCAGCGATTCAATCGCAAATCACTTAACGACCTGCTGACAAAAGTATGGGGCGAACTGCGCTCCACGTCGGCGGAGAAAAAGAAGCTTATTGCCCGTTACCGTGATCTGCTCAACCAGGAGGCACTCGCCAAAGCCGATCGCAGCCACGGGCGTCTTGTGTTCAAGAAAGTTTGTGCCGTCTGCCATACGCTCTACGGCGAGGGCAACACTATCGGTCCCGACTTGACCGGTTCCAATCGCGATAACCTCGATTATTTGCTGGAAAACATTGTCGATCCGAGCGCTTCCGTGGCCGCAGATTTCAAGATGTCTTTTGTGTTGCTAAAAAGCGGACGGGCCTTGAGCGGCGTTATCGGACGAAAAACGGATCGAATCCTGGAATTGCAAACGCAAAACGAAAAGCTTGTCATCCCTCTGGCGGAAATCGACGAAATCCAGCCGACCCCTGCCTCGTTGATGCCGGAAGGTTTGTTTGCCTCATTGAAAGAAGATGAAATCCGCGACCTGATCGCCTACCTGATGTCCAAGCGGCAAGTACCACTGCCTGAAGCCTCGCGACAGGATTGATGTGGTTGTTCAACGCAACCGCAGAATATAGACCGAGCCGTTGTCATTGGCGGTTGCCAGGTGGCGATTGTCCGGTGCGAACGTGACGCAACGTACTGGCCAGGGTAGGGACCATTCTTCAAGCGGTTTTTTATCCGTGACATTCCAGAGGATCACCTGCCCATCGGCACCAGCGGATACCAACCATTTTCCGTGCGACGAAAACGCCAACGAATAGATGGTATCGCGATGTTTTTTCAACTCGATGGGCTTGTCTTTTTTTTCATTCATGGGCCACAAGCGGATGGACTTGTCCCAGCCACCAGCCGCAAGCCATTTGCCGTCGGGAGACCAGGCCAGAGCATAAACCGCGCCGTTTTTGACGCGAAGCCGTCTAGGTTCGCTTTTTTTCAGTTGCCAAACGAGAACATCGCCAGCGGAACTGGCAAGCTGATTTCCATCAGGCGAAAACGCAAGCGACAAAACCGGTCGCTTATGAACGGAGAGCTGGGATTGAGCTGTTGGTGTTTTTGCCAGGTCCCAAAGCTTGACTTGATGATCGCCCCCCCCGGTAGCCAGCTGTTTTCCATCGGGCGAAAAGGCGACAGCGTTTACGCCGTAAGTGTGGGCTTCCCAGCTCAACCGGACGCCTTCCGAGTCGTCAAGATCCCATAAGCCGACGTACCCATCGTAGCTGCCTGCGGCAAGGCGGCGGTCGGTCGTGGAAAATGCGAGCGAGGTCACGGCGCCCCGGAAGCTGGGAATGAGAACACTATGGTTCAAGGTGGCGATATCCCAAATATGAACGCGATTATCTTCGCCGCCACCGGCCAACAAGGCCCCTTTGCTGTCGAAAGCCGCCGCAAACATTCGATCCGGTTGCACGCGGGTTTCGTCGCCGAAAACCGCCACAAGATGCTCGGGATGCCACGGTTGGGAAATAATTCTTGCCGGATCGAGATGGTCAAGAGGTGAGGTCTCGTCACGCGATCGTTTCAGACTGGCGACCAGGATGATGCCGACAAAGAAACACAGAACGGCGATGGTTGTTTTCCGCCAACGCCACATGCGCTCTCCGAGGGACCTCATCCGGATGGCAAAACGATAAAGCGTTATGGTCTCAGGTTCTGTAACAACGGTGGGGACCTCCGCGGCGGTTGCGGGCGCTGCTGTGATGGCACCCGGCGACACTTTTTGTCTGGCTTGTCGGCCAACGCTGGTAAGCGCTTCGGCTACCTCGGCGGGAGTCTGGTAGCGCTCGTCCGGATTTTTGGCGAGGAGCTTATAGAGCACGTCGAGAACCGGCTTGGGAATATCAGGGCGAATCTGTTCGGCCGGTACAGGCGGATCGGAGCGATGGCGCAGGATCTTTTCCATCAAGGTGCCGCCAGGGAATGGGACTTTGCCGGTCAGAAGGAAATAAAAACTGCAACCCAGGCTGTATAAATCGGCACGGATGTCGGCCTTGCTGGAGTTGATCGCTTGCTCGGGAGCGATAAAGTCGGGCGTTCCCATGACCGTGCCTTCCTGGGTCAGTTTGCTTTGGGTGTCGTCGTCCTTGCCATCGGAATCGGCATTGCGCAGCCTGGCCAGTCCCATGTCGAGAATTTTCACGGTGCCGTAGCCGCCAGCATTGGCCGTCGATCGACTCGAAGGTTTCGTAACCAGCAGGTTGGCGGGCTTGATGTCACGGTGGACGAGGCCGCGTTCGTACGCATGCTGCAAGCCTAACGCCGCTTGCCGAATAAAGTCGCAAGCCATATCGACGGGAAGAGGGCCGCGTTCTTTAACGATCTTCGCCAAATCTTTGCCGGGAACATATTCCATAGCAAAGAAATGGGTCTGGCCAACCTGGTCCGCGTCGAATGCCATGACGATGTTGGGATGCGACAGCTGGGCAGCGGCCCGGATTTCGCGATGAAAACGACTGACGGCGGCAGGATGGCTCAAGCGCTCGGGTCGAATCACCTTCAAGGCGACAATCCGATCCAGGCGTTGATGGCGGGCTTTGAAGACCTGCCCCATCCCTCCCTCGCCTAGGCGTTCAAGCAGGTGATACTGACCGAGAACGAGTTCTTCTCCTTTCCCATGAAAAATGGCGTTGGCCTGAAACGGAGTGAGTCGGCCCTTCTTGATAAGGTAGCGGGCGAATTCCTTGGGGTCTTTGAAGTGGGACTGAACAGACTTTACTTCGTCCAGTTGCTTTTGATTGAACAACCGGCTTTTTTTGATCGCTTCAACGAATTCCTCGACCGTCGTTATGGCCATGGACGACGCGGGTACAGGGCTGTGGGAATCACTGCGTAAAGACATTGTATGGTCCGAACTGTTTGCACAAAATGGCAAAACGGCACGCGCCGTCTAAGTCCATTTCGTGACTCATTCGCCCAGTCAGGAAACGTTTCACTCCGAAAAGCCCTCCCCAATTCGCCAGCTTCGACGGAACGGACACGATTATCGTGAATTTCCGGGCTTTTCTGGACTTTCCGCAAGTTCCGATCTTGTCAGTTCCGATAACAAATCCAAGTGGGTATCTGATGAAATTACCGCGAAATACTGCGTCACGTTTCGCTGGACGGACATTCTTTTTGGAAAGCCAGTCCAGCGTGCGTCCCGACGTGCTTCGATTTCTTGCGCTTCCTTCCCCACGACCCAACGACCCAATAAGGGAGATAGCAGAATGCGTTTGAAAAAGAGTAAAACGGTTATCGCGTTTTCACTAGCGGTGGTGACGGCGGCTGGTTGCAGCCGATTCCAACACAGTCGGTTCAATTCCTCCGCCTCGTCGCTGCCAGTCCAAGTCGCCAGCAACCATACAGGCGACAAGCAAGAGAATACGACATTCGCCGATCAGGGATCGCAAGAAGCGACCGCGTCCCTCCCGGCCAGACAAGCCGCCTGGCCTGAGATCATTACCCTTTGCGACGGAGACCCCGCACCTGACCCCGTCGTGCTCGAGGAAACACCCGCTGCTCCACGGGACAATGAAATGCAATGGGCTGTCGCCGCCGAATCCCGAACGACAGACAAGCGGGATGCCGCTTTGGATGCTGCTCGTTCCGCCAGCATCGATGGAGTTCCGCAAACAACGTTTGCATCTTCCGGCGAAGCGAAACTGCCAGAGTCTCTTTCACAACGATCTGCTGCCTCGTCATCGTCCCCGCGAGCCATCGCCTATAGTCATGCACCCGACTACAGCTGGCTCGTTGGTGAACTCTATTTCGTTCATTCCAGGCAATCCTGGCACGTTCGCTATTCGCCACTTGACGAAACGGACCGTTACGGGGGCAGCGTGCGTTTGGTTGGAACCGGTCCTATGAAACGCTTCAAAAGCGGGGAATTGGTGCGCGTCCATGGCTACATCTCTCGCGATTCCACTGACAACGAAACGGTGTACCATGTGACCGCCTTGCGGAGCCTGAATCAGAATTAGCGACCGTGCTTGTCTTCCTTGCTCCGCTGCCCATGCTTCCGACGCGACCCGCGAGGACATTCCTTGATATGCCCCAGCGGAACCGCTAGGCTTAATGCAAAGCGAAAATGTTCGTGCAACGAAGCCCGCGCGTTCGACCGTGACGAACATCCGAGGCGGCTCTACCTCGTCCTCGGATTGGAGAGGTAAGCGGTTTAACGCGGCAAAACGCAACCGTGAATTTTCTTCCGCCGATTCCTGAGTGGCTGCAAGCGTTTGTCACGGATAGCGTCCAAGCCAGGCAAATCTACTACGGCAGTCTGGCGGCAGTCGGCAGTCTCGTTCTTCTCGTCGTGTATTGGCGTTTTGGGCGCGGCCCGCGCCGTCGCCGAGCCTTGAAACTCGTGCGGCGGCATTTGCAAAATCAGGCATGGCGCGAAGCGATCGCTGAAATCGACCGCTTGCAAAAGCGCACCAGGCTATCCCCCGCTTGGCAACGCCGACTCCGCGAATTGCACGGGCGGGCTCTTCTTCTAGCCGGACAATCCTGCCTGGAAGAAAAACGTTTTCAGGAAAGCGCCGAGCATTTTCAAGAAGCAGCCAGGCTGCTCGGTTCCGATGCCTCCGTACTCGTCGGACTCGTCGTCGATGGCATGCTAGCCGAAGCCCGCCAGTTGTTTGCCAACAATAAACAGGCGGAGCTTTTCCCCCTATTGGAGCGAATCTTTCATCTGGCTCCTGCATGTCCAGAGGCTTGTTTCTGGCAGGCGTTGGCCTTCGTTCGGGGAGGACAGAGCGACCAGGCCGTTGCCATCTTGCAGGAACTCGTCGCTCGAATCGGCAGCGAAAACGAAAAACCGATCGATCCGTACCTTTATTTGGGAACGTTGCTGCTGCGGAAGGGGCGAATTCAAGAGGCGCTTAGATATTTGTCGGAAGCCAAGCGACTCTGCCCGGATTCGCCCTTCGTATGCGGGCAACTGGGAGCCGCCATTGTGCGCGCCGGCGGAGAAAAAACTGGCTATTCGCGCCTTGCAACGAGCGATCGGTCCAAGCGGCTTTCCACGCTGGCTCAAAAACCCTCAACAAGCATGGCTCGAAGGACTGGCAGCAGGCGATCTCGAACAAACCGACGGTGTTGTCTGCTATGTTCGGCGACTGGCGTTAAAGCATCCTTTCCGCTGTCCGGTATTCGGCGACGATGTCAACGTCATGATGCGGGAAGCCCGATTCGCTCTCGCTGAAGCCCACTATCGGTTGCACAACTACGAGGAGGCGGCTGAGCTATACCAGTTGGTGTTTCGCGACAGCCCGCCGACCTTGCCACTGTTACGCGGGCTGGGAATGACACTTGCGAAGTTGGGAAGGTTCGACGAGGCATTCCGCCATTTGCGGCTTGCCTTCGAACAGGAACAACCGAAGAACAGCCAGACAGCTGCCTACCTCGCTCTCTGCGGAGCGCTGGGGACGCCAAAAACAGAGGAAGACAAGATCGACAACCTGCGCTGGGCGTTTTCGTTGATGGGGCAATACTGCCGTGGAGGTGATGCCGATATCGCCGATGTTTTCCACCGGCTCGTCACGGAAGCCCGCCAGCACGGTTACCGCGTCGAACCGGCGCCTCTGCTTGTTGCCTGCCAGGCCATGGCATCGGCGGAACTAGCCGATGAAAACGCGGCTTTCGCCTACGCCAGCCTGGCTGAACAATCACCGGACTCAGTGGACGATCGCATGGCGTGGTTGTTTTGCCACGCCCAAAAAAGCGGCTTCGAGGATGCCATTTCGACACGGACGACGCTGCGATTATTCGCCCGTACCTGCCGCAACGGGTCGGCAGCACAAAAGTTTTTTGAGCAGCGACAGTGGAATTTCGCGGATGTCCGCTATGCCTGTTTGAAGACTCTCGCTAGCCTGCCAGAGTCGGAGCGGCTGGAACTCGCGTCTGAGCTTGACGGTTCAGCATTACAAGAAGATCGGGAGAGCCTGCTCATCCGCCGTTGCGCCGAAAAAGAAAAACAGGGCGACCTCGTCGAGGCGGTGGACGCCTTGAACGTGCTGCTAGCCTTGGCGCCAGACCATTTGGAGGCTTGGAAGAATGCAGCCAGGTTGAATTACAAACTTGAACGCTTCGAAAAAGCCGCGCATTGCTTTGCTTCCTGGCATGCCCGGTGTCCCGACGACGTTGTCCCATTCGTTCGGCTCGCGGTGGTCCAACAAGTGGGAAGGTGCGGTGATTTCATCGAGACCTTGAACCAGTCGCTTGCCAGAGCCTCGTCTGGGCAACGTGCCGCCATCGCCTACGTGGGCAGCCGACTTGCTTTGAATGAATTTTTCCGCCAGGATGCCAGCCGTGATCAGCACGCACGAAACCGGTTGT
The DNA here is from genome assembly GCA_026004675.1 of Gemmatales bacterium. Lineage (GTDB taxonomy): Bacteria > Planctomycetota > Planctomycetia > Gemmatales > Gemmataceae > BPJP01. Next base: position 121,916 of record BPJP01000004.1, on the reverse strand, counting down.
GGTTTCAGGCCTTGTCCTGGTTGCGAACATGTCTTGCCGCGGACCCAAAACATCATGATGCTCTTTTGTTGCTGGCCGCCATGCTGGCCCATTCAGGCGATCGCTCGCGGTTGGCAGCATTGGCACCGTCTTTAGCGGCCGTTAGTGAAAAGGATCCTTTGTTGGCTTTGTTCCTGGCTGTTGCCCGATTGGCTGCCGGCGACACAGAAGCGGCAACGAGGTCGGCGCTGGCTTGCCTCGGCGAGGAGCGGAGAGCGTCGCTCGCGGATGGAGAGCGACAAGAACTATGCAACGAAAAGTTATCCTGGCCGGCCGAGGTGTCGTTTCTGGTTGGACTGGCTCAATGGTCCAACCCGAATGCTGCGATCCCACCACTGCGCCAAGCGGCGGAAGAGGACAGCGTTTCGTCGCAGCGTGCCCGCGCGCTTCTCGGTTGGCTGTATCTTCAACAAGGTGATTTCCAATCGGCGGCCCGGGAGTGGCGCACGGTCGACACTAGCAAACGCAAAGCCTGGCATCTGGATCATGCTTTGCCCGACGTGGTTCTGATCAACGGATTGCTGGCGTTGCAGAACGAGCGTTACGAGGAAGCCGTCGACTTTTTCCGCGAGGCGGTCAAGCTTCACTGCAGCGACCATAGTCTGCCCGACCTGTTGAACCTGGCCAGGATTCGAGCCGCCCAAGCCCTTCTTTTTGAAGACGAAGACCTTCGACTGATTCCTATTGAAGAGGATGTTTCCGTTTTCGACCCCTACGTGCACAACGCTCGAGCGGCGTCGTTGCTGTTGAAACAAGCGATCCAGGCCGGCCTGAATGATCCGAACATCCACTATCTTCTGGCGCTGGCATATGAGAGACAAAAACAATACTCCGATGCGAAAGAGGTCTTGAAGCGCATTTCGCCGCCGGATGCTTACGTTTTGCTCCTACTCGGTTCGCTGACATTTCGGGAAAAAAAGACGGGCAGCGTTTCGCCGTACCAATTGGCAGAGCAATACTGGAAGCAAGCATGGAGCGAATTGCAAACGGAGCCAACCAAAGACGATAAGCGCTTGCACTTTGCGGTTGGCTATAACCTCCTGCGCTTGTTGCTTTCATTGGGCAAACTCGAAGAAGCATTCCAACTTCTGCCGGCAGTATTGGAGTTGGCAACCTCTCGGAATAAGGGAATGCTGACGCTTTTGGGTTTACTTTTGCAATGCAGTCTGGCTCGGGAAGTCGACGACCTTCGCCTGGGCGAACTAATGACATTGTCCGCTTCCGAGGAGACCGCGCTGCTCGAATGGATCACTAGCCTGGGATGCCTGGAAACCAGTGAAGCGCTGCTGCTGACGCTGGCGGCGGCTCGTTCGGAAAGTGCTCGCGCTGGTGGTCGACTTTTGGAGGCGAAGGTGCTGCGAGCCAAGGCATTGCTCGATCGCGGCAAACCTTTGGACGCGGAGCATCAGCTGACGGTCTTGGAGTTCCGCCACGAACTCCCCGCCCCGATGCGGGCAGCCCTGCTCAATCTCCTGGGTTGTTGTTCCGTGCTGGCTCAAGACTTCGTCGAAGGAAGCAGGCACTTTCATGCGGCTTTGCAAATCGCGCCCGACGATCCGCGTATCGTGCAAAACCTTGCCCTGGCTTGGGAATTTCAAGGATACTTTCATCGCAGCTTGCAGATGTGGAATCAGTTCTTCGAACTGGTCGACGATTCTCTCGCTGCGCCGTCAGGTTTTCCGAACTACCGCGAGGCTCTTCTTTTCGAAAGCCTGCGCCGATTGGGAGCTCGCCTCTACGAACAAGAACGCTGGGAGGCGGCGCTTCAATACTTGCAAAGAGCGTACCAATTGCAGCCGGAACATCCAGAAGTGTTGGAACGACTATTCCACACGCTCAACCAGTTGCACCGCGTCGACCAGGCGCGAACGACCCTGGCTCGCTTGCGACAATTGCGAGCCGACAGCCCCCAACTCGATATCTATGAACTGGAACTGTACGAATTGCACCGCCTGGAAGATATCGAACCGTTCTTATCTCTTTTGGAAAGAATTGTGCGACACCACCCCGGCGACAGAGACGTTCTGCAACGCAGCCACGTGCGATTTGCCCACTTGTTGAATTTTCTCATTCATTTGAATGATCAATACCGTGACATATTGCATCAGACTGCGCGCGATGTCAATCGCCTGCCGAGCCGGCAGATCAACTGGGAGCAACTCGACGAGTTCGTAAAGCAGACGACGGAACAGCTCTCGACGTTGAAACAGTCATTGCTGCGTTGCGCCAAACTCGCCGACACCGAACCGCAAAGACGTCAGATCAAACATTTGTTGGAAGCGATCGAGCAGGAAATCAGCCTCTGCCACACTCTGGCAAGCTGACGAAATGAACGAAAGACTGATAGTCAACGACTGCTGAAGAGCAGCGGGAAGGATTGGCAAATATGGGAGAAAATGGTCTTGCAAAAATCGCGGTTTTCGGCGGCATTTACAATAACTATCTCGCTTTAGAAGCAGCTCTTGTCGACGCTCGCCAGCGCGGGGCGGATGCTTGCTTTTGTCTCGGTGATATGGGAGCGTTCGGACCTTTTCCCGATCGGGTGTTCCCTCTCCTGCACGCACACAAGGTGCTGTGCATCCAGGGCAATTATGATCATTCGGTCGGCAACGGTCTAGCCGACTGCCAGTGTGGCTACACCGATCCGCGCGATAATCACTTCGCCCGCATCAGCTACGCTTACACGTTCAAGAATACCAGCAGCGAAAATCGCGAATGGCTGCGCAGCTTGCCCGACCAGCGCCGCATCCAACTCGGCCGCTATCGCGTCCTCATGTGCCATGGCAGCCCGCGCAAGATGAATGAATTCCTCTGGGAATCGACCACGCCGACCCATTTTCTCAGCGCTCTGGCGGAGCAATTCCACGCCGACGTGATTCTGGCCACTCATACCGGCATCAAATGGCACCGAACATTGCCTGACGATCGCCACTTCATCAACGTCGGTGTCCTTGGCCGCCCGGAAAACGACGGCACGACGAACGTTTGGTATACCATTCTTGAAGCAACACCCGATCTGCGGATCGAATTTGTTCCGCTTCACTACGACTACGAGCGCCTGGCACGTGAAATGCGCTCGGAAAACCTGCCCCAAGAATTCGTCCAGACTATTCTGACCGGATGGTGGACCACATGCCTGGAGATTCTGCCAGCCAAGGAGAGACGGCGCGGCAAATTCTGATTGTGAAGCGATACGGCGCGATACCGGCCAGAGGGAACCGCCAACGCAGGCAGGGCGTCCTATACGCCATCCGCGTCTGGGTCCCCACGGCCGTTGTTCTTTAGCTCCTATAGGCCATCCGCGTCTGCGGTCCTTTGGATGTGCTTGGCGAGTTGTCAAAGAGCTGAAGGTTCGCTTTCGGCTAAGTTCACGGGCGAAGCCTTTCCTCTGCCATTATCGCTCTCGCGGCCTGCTGCAACCGGCTCGATTCATGGGTATCGGGTCACGGGATTGGGTTTTCGGTACGGAGAACAACAGACAGCGAGCAGATGGAGATCGAACGTGCGGAAACGCACTCAATACACAACTACATGTTTATTCCCATTCTCATTTTCCAAAGCGCAGGGCCAATGTCCTTCCTGAAACCATCTCCATTGCTGTTCAAGGTCATCAGGAATGTCTTGATTCAACATACGACATACTCCAACTAACCCCGCCGTCCAAGCTGCTTGCCACACAGCGGTGGAAGGAGCGTGCCATGCGTCCTCTGTCGGATCGTAAGGGACATTCTTTGACGCATAGTGAAAAACGATTGTATGAATATTGTTCCAAAGGTTTTTGGCAGCTTCACGTTGTTGCCCAGCCTTAGCGAAGATCGTTTCGTAAAGCGATTGTTGCCGTGTGTGAATCTCCATCACTGATTCATCCTCTGGCCCTGGCCATTCGCTCCAACTAAAAATTTGCTTTACATCGGCACTATTCACAATTGGTTTGCCAATATTGGCAAACCACGGAATGTGTCGCAATTGATCTACGAATTCAGTTGTCATGTTCACCCCGTATCACTTCTGTCTTCAAGGACCAACTCATTCTACCTTGGAATTTCCACGACCATTCCATCTGGCCTGAAAACTCTCACCCAATGCGGGTCAGAAACTACTTGAGATTGATTTCTGAAGCGTGCCAAGTCACTAAACCATTCTTGGCATGAAGTACACATATCTCGTGAAACAGCAATTGGCTGGTTTGGATGTATAACCGCCATCTGTTTTTCAGCATGAGAAGCATTGAACCGTCCAGGCACACCTTGATCCAGTGCGCCTGCTGGTCTTAAATTATGACCCATACGTTGTGAAAGAGCCATTACTTCATCAGTTGCTTGTGTCGAGTTCAGAAATCCCTGCGTGTTGGTCCATCCGCTTAGTGTTCGTTGCCCTCCAGGTATGCTTGCAACACTGCTACCCTTTGGTACTAAGCCAAGGCGTGACTCCGCGCTTCTGGCAAGGTTAGCGAGAGTTCGCTCTTGTTGAGAAAGCAGATTACCAAGTGCCTTTGGAGCACCAACCCTCGCCCCCTGCCGCCAGCTCCTCAATCTATCTATAGCAGCCCTGGCGCGTTGTGTGAAGCCGCGGCGAAGCTGGCCAGCCAGCTGACCGGTTCGCCGAAAGGCGCCGCCAAGTGCTCGGCCCACATCCTCGACGAAACTGGCCGTTGGCCGAATGCCCGACCCCGCACCAAAAACGCCAAGACCGCCAAGCGTGAGATTGAGCGGACGTGTTGCCTGAACTTGGACGTTGATGACGTTTACTCAGCCTGGCCACGTTCTTCGCTTCGCTCAAAGCGTGCCACCCAGGAAACACCGTCAGTTGACGGTCCGCTTGTCGCGCTGACACCACGACGCTCGCTGAAACCACCGTCAGTTGACGGTCCCCTCATCGCGCTCACGCCGCGACGCTCGCTAAAACCACCGTTTGTTGACGGTCCGCCCGTCGCGCTGACACCGCGACGCTCGCTGAATTCACCGTTAGTTGACGGTGAACCAGATAAGCTAGATAAACTAGTCGGCTATTTCCACAATAATTCCAACCGCGCCCTCGCGCGCACCAAAACGACCTTTGAAGCCCCGTCTCGCTCGACGCCTCGCTTCCACCGCTTGCAGCGCTTCTCCAGCATCTTCAGCCATTCGGCAAAACCGGCTCGAAAGGGCCAAAATCCTTACTGCGTGATTTTGGGAAAAAATCTGATCAGAATTCGGTGAGGGACAAGCTGTCGCATTCCAAAAACCCATTAGTTGCTTTAGCCGTGGGCCCCCTGTGCGCTTTCGCTCCGATTGCACAACAGCTTCAAGACCGCCATGCGCACCGCCAGTCCATTGGTCACTTGTTGCAGGATCGCCGAGTGCGGGCCGTCCGCGACTTCCGGCGTGACTTCGACGCCACGATTGATCGGGCCTGGGGCCAGAAGCAGAATATCGGGTTTGGCGCGGCGCAAACGCTCGCCGTTCATGCCAAAAAGCATGGCATACTCGTGAACGGAGGGGAAGAGTCCGTGCCGTTGCCTCTCGAATTGGATGCGCAAGATGTTGACCACGTCGCAATGTGGCAGGATGTCATCGAGATGGTAGGAAATCTCGACTCCCAGCCTGCTGATCGAACGGGGAACCAGTGTGGGCGGGCCGCAGACGATAACTTTCGCTCCCAGTTTAAGCAAGCCGTGAATATTGCTCCGAGCCACCCGGCTATGGGCAATATCGCCAACGAGCCCGACTGTCAAGCCTTCGACTCGGCCCAGGCGCTGGCGGATGGTGAGGATGTCCAGCAAGCCTTGGGTAGGATGTTCGTGGGCTCCGTCTCCTGCATTGATGATGGCACAATGCAGGTGTTCGGCCAAGAGATGCGGAGCTCCCGGCACGGCGTGCCGCACGACCATCACGTCCGCTCCCATGGCCTGGATGTTTTTGGCCGTGTCGATAAAACTCTCCCCTTTTATCAGACTTGAACTGCTTGGGGTAAAATCGATTGTGTCGGCGGAAAGCCTCTTTGCCGCCAACCCGAAGCTCGTCCGCGTTCGTGTGGAAGGTTCAAAAAACAGATTGGCGACAACGATTCCTTTCAGGTCTGATCGCTTTTCCTGATGCCGAGGATCGTCTTTGACGAAATCCTCGGCCCGATCGAGAATGAGTTCGATCTCCTCTCGTGACAGGTTTTCCAGGTCGAGCAAATCGCGCTTCGTCCAGATAATTTGCTCAGGCTTCGTGGCGGTGGTCAAGTTCGGTTCCTCCGGTACGTTCTGCATGACTCCGCAATCTGTTGAGGCTGGTTCGCCTTTTCAAGTTTATCGAATGGACCAATTCCGATTACGTTTGACCTCGAGGTTGCCGCGTGCACGTTTGCTGCCTGAGAAGCCCTTGCCCAACAGTGTACACAAAAAATGCCGATCGGCGTCCGCCTTTGACAAACTCCTTGAAAAAACGTCTCGAGGTCCTATACGCCATCCACAAAAGGGCTAGTTTTCGCCCTTCTGTGGTTTCGGGAAAGATCGCCTGGCTGCCAACGAGCAATTAGCCTGCAACAGGTTTCCAACCGGTGAAAACGGGAAGTTCTTCTTCGATTCGCAAGAGCTGGTTGTACTTCGCCAACCGCTCGCTTCGTGCCACCGAGCCGATTTTAATCTGTCCGGCACCGGTGGCGACCGCCAGATCGGCAATGGTTGCATCTTCGGTTTCACCGCTTCGCGCCGAGATAACCGTGCGAAACCCAGCCCGTTGTGCTCTTTCGATCACCTCGAGCGTTTCACTTAGCGTGCCGATTTGGTTTACCTTGACAAGAATGGCGTTGGCAGCCCGTTCACGGATGCCCCGTTCGAGCCTGTTGCGATTGGTGACGAACAGATCGTCGCCGATCAACTGCGTTTGGGGAAGCGTTTGCGTGAGTTTTTGCCAACCCACCCAGTCATCCTCCGCAAGTCCGTCTTCGATACTCAGAATCGGATAGTCGCGCACCCAAGTCGCCAAAAGGTCGATCATGCCGGGGCCATCGAATTCCGTTACCGTGCTGCCATTGTTCCGCAAATGGTATCGGCCATTTCGGTAGAAATGGCTGCTGGCGACGTCGAGGGCAATGCCGGCGTCCCGTCTTGGCTGCAACCCGGCGGCAGAAAATGCTTCGAGCAACAATTCGACGGCTTGCTCGTTCGATGTCAGCTTTGGTCCGAATCCCCCTTCGTCGCCGACAAGCGTGCCCTCGTAGCCGTGTTTTCGGAGCACAGCCGCCAACGCATGATAGACGGCGACCGTCATTTGCAACGCTTCCGAATACGAACGGGCGGCGATGGGTAAGAGCAGGAAGTCCTGGAATTCAAGGTTGTAGCCGGCGTGCAAGCCGCCGCTGATCATATTGACCATCGGCAAAGGCAGAGCAGGATCGGGAAAGCGGCCTGGAAAGCGATCGGCCAGATAGCACCATAACGGCTGGCGACGAGCGCCCGCTGCAGCATGGGCACATGCTAACGACACTCCCAAAAGGGCATTGGCCCCCAACTTCGACTTGTTGGCCGTCCCATCCAAGTCGATAAGCAACCGGTCAATTGCCTCCTGGTCCGACGCCGGACATCTCAACAGCCTCGGCGCGATAACCTGACGGACATTGGCAACCGCCTTGCGAACACCAAGACCACCGAACCGCGAACGATCACCGTCACGCAGTTCGACCGCTTCATGAGTTCCCGTGCTGGCGCCCGAGGGGACGATGGCTCGGCCAACAGCGCCCCCCACGCAGGCAACTTCCACCTCGACCGTTGGTCGGCCTCGGCTATCTAGCACTTCACGAGCGAACACCTTTTCGATGCAATCGTCGCTGGCTTTCATGGTGGCCTTTGGCGTGACAATGGCTGGGCATGGGAAAACTACGAACAAGTTCGCTGTCGGCCAATATTTTTCGTAGCCATGTTGCCAAAAAAAAGCGAATGCCTGAAAGACCGCCTTCCAGACATTCGCCGTCGAAAAGACAAGGGATTCGTTCAACAACGGGTTGCTGTTCAATCCGCTCACGTATGACCGATTTGATCCCGTTTGTTTCGATCTCCTTGCCGCTCTATTGCAGGCGTTAATTCCTTTTCAGATGCGAAGCCCGTTCCACGAGCTTCAAGAATTCTGCGCGGTAGCCGAATGGATCGCGTCCCAGGGCGTTGGCAGCCATCTCGCTTATGCTTGCGAACGTGGCATTGCCCTTGTATTTCGAATCCCGCAAAAGCATGCCGAATGACGCCACCATGGCCGCGAAACGAAAATCGTCGGAGGCATCTTGCCAACGTGCTCCCTCGTCGATGAACGCCTTTTCGAAAAGCTGGCTCTGCTTCTCGTCGGGGAGTTTGTAACGCACTTTCACCGTGAGCCATTCGTCACTCGGTTTGTTTTCTGGATTGGCCGGTTTCTGGTATTTCAGTTTTTCCGGCTCGGGGAGATCGATCTTCACTCCTGCCGGAACGACTTCATAAAGGGCCGTCACCGTATGTCCCGCGCCAATTTCACCCGCATCTTTCTTGTCGTCACGAAAATCTTCATTTTCCAGAAGCCGGTTTTCATAGCCAATGAGGCGGTAAGCAGTCACCTTGGCCGGGTTGAATTCCACCTGGATTTTGACGTCCTTGGCAATGGTCACCAAAGTGCCGCTCGCCTGCTGCACGAGCACCTTCTGTCCTTCTCTAATGGTGTCGATGTACGAGTAGTTGCCATTACCTTTGTCTGCCAATTTTTCCAAAAGAGAATCCTTCAGGTTGCCGGTTCCAAATCCGAGAACGCTCAGAAAGACCCCCGTCCTGGCTTTTTCTTCAATCAACTGAACCAACTCGGAATGGCTCGTTATGCCAACATTGAAATCGCCGTCGGTGGCGAGCAATACGCGATTCACGCCACCTTTAATGAAGTGCTGCTCGGCGATTGCGTAAGCCGACTGGATTCCCTGGCCGCCATTGGTCGAACCGCTTGCCTCCAATTGTGAAATGGCAGCAAGGATGCGCGATTTTTGCGTACCGGGCGTGGAGGGGAGAATTACGCCAGAAGCCCCTGCATAAACCACGATGGCGACACGATCGTCTTCGCCGAGCTGTTGGGTCAACAACTCCAGCGAACGTTTCAAGAGAGGAAGCTTGTTTGGCGCTTTCATGGAACCCGAGACATCGATCAGAAAGACCAGGTTGGCGGGCGGCTTCTGGGCAAAAGACAATTCCTTTCCCTTCAGGCCGATGCGTACCAGTCGATGTTCTGGCCGCCACGGGCACTCGGCCGAGTCGATGTGGACGGAAAACGGCCGACCGTCTTGTGGTTGCGGATAGTCATAAGCGAAATAATTGATCATTTCCTCGATCCGCACCGCTCCTCTGGGCGGCAAAGTACCGTAATTCAAGAATCGGCGGATGTTGGCGTAGGATGCCGTGTCCACATCGACAGCGAAAGTCGAAAGGGGATGGTGCTTGGCCGACTGAAAACGATTCTCCTCGAAATGGTCATAAGCCTCCGTATTGTGACCGGTGATCGGCGGCCAGGAGCTTTCCATCCCAATAACGTGCCCAGTCGCCAGAGGAACTCCCACGAACGTGTTTGCTGGCATGCCTTGAACTACCTCGTCCAGGCAAACGACGGCGGTGTTGTTCGACTTCTTCGCAATGCTCCCACTGGCGTTTTGGTTCTTAAGATACATCGACCAGTGAGAAGTCAACACGCCGCAGATCAAGACGGCGGCGACGGCGGAGCCGATCAATATCAGGCGTTGCGGCAAACCGGACCATCCGTCACTGGTCCGCGAAATCCTGCGGGCACGCAACAACGCACGACGCATGGCCTTATGCGGAATGGTTTGCGCTTTGATCTGCTCGATGGCTTGATCAAGAGGCTTTTCGAACGGATTGCGGGGTGACCGTTCGTTCATGACTCTTCTCCTTGCAGGACGTTTTCCAATCGATCTTCTAACTTGGCTCTGGCTTTGTGCAGTGCTTGGGCGACCGCTCCCGGGCTGATGTCGAGCTGGTCGGAAATCTCTTGGTTGGACAAATCCTCGAAATAGCGAAGACAAAAGACCGCTGCTTCCCGAGGAGGCAATTCTCCAAGAGCTTGCCGAAGCCGTTCTCTAAGTTCCTTGCCAACCGCTTCCGCTTCGGGGTCGCCTCCGCTCTCGACCAGCCTCAAACCTTCGAGGGGGACGGTTGGTTTTCGATCCCGCAAACGGTCAAGAGCCCGGAAGGTCGCCATGCGTCGCAGGAAACCACCCCAGTTGCGTACTGTTTCCTTTTCGCGCATGCGGTACGCTTCGAGAAAGACTTCCTGCACAACGTCTTCGGTATCGGCCACATGCCCCAATATGCGCCATGCCGTGCCGAAGACGAGTTGACCATGGGTGCGTACGATTAAATCCCAATCACTCAACGCATCGGCCTCCGCCCGAGCTTCCGACGCCTTCTGCCAATATGTCGCGGCCAAAGGCGCAATTGTTACCACCGTTTTCTTAAGTCTAACCCCAACCACAAGCTACGCGACCAGGGAGGGCATCACAACTTGAAAACGCAGCCCAACCGAAAACGCAACTTGCCGCCTCGGGTCGAAGAAACGCAACAAGGTGAGAAAACCGGGTAGAACACGCCGGTTCGGCAAACAATTCCGATTGTTCCAATTTCTGGACCGACCAACTCGCAAACCAGGCAAAGTCGGTTCGATGCGGAGCTTTGATACCGCCGATATTAACAGACGAGATGGTGTAAAAGAACCATAGGATTGCGCTGAAGGTGGTGAAAGGAGACCCAGGACATGTTCCGTAATAGATGGACGGCAACGGTGCTGGTCGCCGTGATTAGTGCGGCACAGGCCGTGCCTCAAACGATGACGCCGTCACCCGTGCCGACAAGTTCGCAAATCATAACCGTAAAAGAGCCAGGCAAACCGGATCAGCGCTGCCGCATTCTCAAGTCTTGGGTCGAACCAGACGGCTCCGTCGCTTTCGAGGTTCAGGCCCTTGATACCGGCGAAAAAATGACCATCGTTCAGGCCAGCGATGCGGTACCGCTGAAGAACGGCACAAGGCCCGGCAAAGAAATGGTCCAAGCCATGCGCAGCCGGATTTACCACTGGATAAGGAACACCGTTCCGCCACCTGGCGCACCACTGGCGCCGCCTGTGGTCGAGGAAACGATTGTGTCTTCGCCTCAGGTGCCGGCTCCCGTCATTGTCAAGGAGCCGAGCCGCATCCGTCCCATCGTCAAGCCGGCTCCCGTCGTTGTCGAACGACGACCAAGGTTGCGCCCCGTAGTGACCCCTCCTGTCGTTGCCAAGAAGGCGAAGCCTGAGGGCAGTGAGGACAAAGCAGAAGGTGGTCTTCTCCGCAAATCGCTTCAATCATTGTTCACGAAGCGCCCCTCGTCCAAGCCGCAACCCATGAAGCTGCCTCGCGTCTTCAAGCAGGAATTGACCCCCAAAAAGGCCGACTCCGCGCCGTCCAGCCAAACCGCACAGAAACCACTCAACTATTCGCGCGAACCGGTTCGCCGCGTAGCACAAACGCCCAAAACCGCACCGCCCAAGGCCAAAGTGGGCAGCACAAGTATTTCTCTCGAAAAGAACAAAGCAGACGACAAACAACAAGCTGACAAGGGAAAGAACACCGATAAGTCGGGCCAAGGCCCATCGTTGTTGACGTCGGACGTGCCGCCGCCGGCAGATGCGAAAGAAAAACAACCTGAGCCGAAAATCGAAGCGGCTAAACCGACGGACTGGCACCAATCCTGGGGCAAAACCGATGACCACAAAACCGAATTGCCTAAAGCTCGTTCTGAGAAGGACGATCCGCTCGAAGATCCCACGAAGTTCGTGAAATGGCCGCAACTCGAGCCCAAGGAAGACAAGAAACCTGACGCAGTAGAGGACAAAACGAAAAGTGACGTGGCTTCCAAGTCCGCGGACGGCAAGGAAGCGAAAGCCGATCCAAAAGAGGAGTACAAGAAGAATCTGAAAGCTGCTGAAAATGCCAAAGCGACGGACCAACCGACGGGCTTTCGAGCCATACTGGCGAAGATTCTCTCCAAGGACAAGCGGCCAAGCGCGCCGACGGGGAAAGAGCCGGCGAGTGACGTACCGATCCCCAATCCCTACGCTGGCGCCAAATCAGTGCTGTCAGCGACGAGTCCCGGCGGGCAGGTCGTCTATGTGCCGGTCCCGGTGGTAACGGTACCTCAGCGAACGGCGCCCCAGCCTCCCTATCCGCCAGCGATGCCGCCACAAAGTGCGCCGCAATTGGTACCCGCCGCCACGCTATCCACAACGCATGCCACAGGCTGTGCCTCCGATCACCCCCGAGAATTCGTCGCAAATGCTGAATGCCTTTACGACTGCTGCGGATTACAACCAGGTGCATGGCATGGATACCGCTTTCTATCAGATGAACCAGCCGCCGATTGGAGCACCTCGGCGCATGTCCCCTCCCTTGCCTCACCCAATGTCGATGCAGATGGGACAACCTCCGATGGTAGCCCCCATTGTGCCGCCAGCCGCCTATCCGAATCGCCCACCGATGGTCCACCCAGCGGCTCGCATGCCAATGGCTTACCGATCGGTGGCGCAGACGCCCACGCCCGCTCCTTACGCCCAGGTAACCAACTCGCAGTCGCCTGCTGGCTTCGACGTTCAACAGATGCTGGTAATGATGAGGAATTCACTGTACCCATCGCATCGGGAATGGGCCGCCAAACAGCTGGCGACGCTCGATTGGCAACAAAACCCAATCGTCGTGGAAGCCTTGGTACAGGCAGCGACAAATGACCCCGCTCCCACTGTTCGAGCTGAATGCGCTCGCTGCCTGGGCAAAATGAACGTCAACACGCTGAGCATTGTTCAAGCACTGCAGAAGTTGAAGCAGGACAAGGATCCGAGGGTCATTCAGGCAGCCCACGAAACCCTGGTCAAGTTCGGCGTGGAAAAGGCCAGTGATCCGGTTTTCCCTGCCGACCATCGAACGCTCGATGAAAAGTAAACGAGTCGGTTGTTTGATAAGAGATGCGCAGACAGACTATATGATCTGCGCATCTTTTTTTACGCACCGAGCGGTTTCATGTTTTAACTCGGCGGCGTGGAAGCGGGTGATGGCAACTGTGGTCTTGGCTCGGGTTGGCGTGGCGGTGTACCAACCGGCAGCGGACTGTTGCCGAAATGTTGCAGGTCCACCGGAGGTCCAGATTGCGGCGGTGTCAATGCCGGCGGCTGACTCTGTGGCGGAACGCGGAGCGGCTCCAACCATTCAGGCATCTTCCAGGAAGGACACAAAAGCGGCGGCCGACAGTAGTCCGGCGTTACGTCATTCTCGAAGTACACATCCAAACCTTGATCTCCGTATTTCTTGAACGGATGGAATGACAGCTTTTGCAGTCGATCCCACGACACAGTCTCGGCTTCACCGGGCATGACCATGATGTAAGGCGTGATCAGCAGAATCAGTTCGACCTTGCGGACCTGTTGTTGTTGCCGGCGGAAAAAGAAACCGACAAAACGCAAGTCGCCCAGCAGCGGCACCTTCTGGATGTTGGAAACCACCTGGTTGCGAATCAAACCTCCCACGGCAATGGTCAGACCATCCTTGGCGACAACGGTACTGATGAGGTTGGCGGTGTTGACGGTGTCGATTGGGAAATCCGTGACACCACCGTTCGCGGTAGGCACGGGGATGCTGGCACCGTCTGGCTGAACCGTGGAGTTGTCCTGCGAGATTTGCAGAGTAACGGTGCGATCAGCATTGATTTTGGGCACAATTGCCAGGGTCAAGCCAACGTTGCGCACTTCAGTAACAGGCTGGATGGCTGTAACGGCCTGACCCAGTCCACCCGTGACGACATCGGTCTGCACACCTGTCGTCAGAACGGTTTCGTTGCCGACGAATACTCTGGCTGGGCGGTTATTGGATGCCAGGATCAGTGGGGTGCCGAGCAAGTTGATGCGGTTTTCTGTGGCCAGCAGTTGAATCCGTGACTGGATACTTTGATTGAGGAATTGATAAATGAATTGTCCGCCTTCGAGCTGGAAATTGCCCAGGCCGGCGACATTTTGTGCCACCGTGCCGGCCGGAGTGGTCGCTCCGTTAAAGGCCAAGGGGTTGATCGGCACGGCTGGTCCGACAAGGCCAAACGTCTGGGGTCCCAACAAACCGGCGTGATCGAAGATCGAGCGGAAGTTATCGTCGAGCGTCACTTCGAGGATTTTCATTTCAAGCAGGACTTGAGGAGTCGGACGGTCGAGTTGGGCGACGAGTTTTTCGATTTCTTCCAGAGCTTTGCGGTCGCTGGTGCGGACGACTACAAGGTTGTGCTGCTGGTTGTAGTTGACGAAGATCGGTGCGGAGCTACTGGTGATTTCGCTGAGAACGTTGGAGACGGTTTGTCCATCTTTTTTTTTTCCCTTCAAGATTTCGCAGGCGGCGCTCAATAGCTTCTATCTGCCCTGTTGTGAGATCTTGTCCTCGTGCGGTAGCGAAGGGAGAACCGAACGCGCCTATGCCGCCGAATCGACCCAGTCCACCAAATCCGCCAAAGCCGATGGTGCCGAAGCCACCACCTGGTCTAGCAAAGGGGCCGGCACCGAAAGTGCCGAAGCCGCCGAAGCCTTGATTTCCGAAGCCGAATCCGGCGCCGCCAAAGCCGCCTATTCCTGTTCCAAAGCCGGTGCCCAATCCACCGAAGCCGCCGATTCCCGTTCCGGTGGCGAAGCCAGCCCCGACTCCTCCCACTCCACCAATGCCGCCGAAGCCGCCGAATCCAGCAGAGCCGCCAATGCCGATAAGGATGTCGTCGTTGATCGGGCGCAGCTGTAACAGGACTCGGCCTGCGAACAGATCCTGGATCGCGAAGGCGATGCTCGAGGCGTTGGGAAACTGCAGAGTGAAAACACGAGTGATGAAATTCTCCGTCACCGCCAGGTCTTTTCCATACTCCTCCGCTGTCAGGATACGGATCGTGCCAGTTTCGGGATCGCGGCGGACGGTCATGCCGGCGGCGCGGGCAATTGATTCCACCGCGCGAATGGCAGTGACGTTTTTGAGAAACAGACTTACTGTCGCTTTGCCCGCTTTTTCGCTGGCGACCACATTCAAGCCGGACAATTCGGTCACCAATCGGACCGCGTCAGTAAGTTTCGTGTCGCGCAACTCCAGTTGTTCGATGACGTGTTGTTCAGCTTTCGTAGTTGGGTTTTGTCCCCAAGCAGTCAGTCCGCTGTCGCTGAGTTGCCAGACGCCCAGCAGAAGAAACAGATATCCAATTGATCGTTGCATTTTCTTTCTTTCTCAACACGACCCGCGACGGAATCATTTGACCGTTTTACGTTGACCGTTCAGTTCAACAACGACGGCGTCGCCTTCGAAGCCGAGTACCTTGACTGGGATTTTTTTGCCGTTGACCAACACGCTGATGGATTCCCCTTCGCGCAGAGAAAAGACACTACCCCCCTTCCACTTGGAGCAATGCCAAACGTTGGTTGTTCGATCGGCCTACGCCACGCAAGTGCAATACGGGGTCGACATTGCTTGTGGCTGATGAGTCACTCGATGAAAACGGCGCAGGCTCGATGCGCCCACGATCGGGTTCGTCTTGGTCTTGTTTTTGTTTGTGCACCGTTTGCTGTAGGGCGGGACGAGTCGGTTCGCTCACTACGGGCTGGTCGTTTTGGTGCCAATCGTTTTGCGTCCATTGCCCTACCTGCGGATGGCGAGTTTCGGCAAAATCGACGACGCGACTCGGAGGAGACGATCGGCTTACGGTTTCAGGCTTTTGGATCGTGCCCGCTGGGCGAAAAATCGCTTGTGCCAACGCTTGTTTTTTTTTCCGGCGTGACCTGAGTTTGCAGCAGCTTGTTGGCGTCGACCGTCGGTCCGACCACTTTCGCGACGGTTCGATCGTGTGACACGACTTGTTTCACACAGCCGTTCAAGGCCCAAAGCCCGGCCAACGCGACAAACAACCGCGCGAAGGTTACTGGCGATGTCGTCAGGGACATTCTGCCACCCATTCAGTCGACATTTGGAAACGGAAATCGGCGGGTGGAGATACCAAATCCTGCCGCAAAGAAAAAGAGAAACTGAACTGGCACGATTGAATTCAGCGAAGCTCTGCAAAATGGAGAAACACCATGAGAGCCCGAGATGGGCTCTGGATTAGCGCAGCGGAATCCCTGTTCTAGGCGGCATTGCTCGATCAGGTCAAGCGAGATTCTGCACGCATCGGCAAGACATTATTTTTTCTTCACAAATCGGATTTGCATCATTTTGGTGAAGGCGTTTTTTTCACTGCCCGAGACCATCAGCACCAGTAGTCGTTCGTTGGCATTTTTGTGCGTTACCACCGACCTTTGCAACATGGGTTTACCGTCGGCGTCTTTGGCCCGAATCTGCCAGCGAAGTGTTTTCGTTTTGGGATCATAACTGCCAGTCATGGTTGCTTTGTACGGGCCATGGTCGATGATGGTGCCGACCAGCTTCTTTTGATCGAGATCGTAGCCGACAATGGAATGGACTTTCATGGTCTGCCCCATGAACTCCGAGACGAAGTCGGAAGCCAACCAGTACTCGCCGAATAACTGATTCGTCTCGACCCCTTTGAATCGAACCGGCGGTGCATCAGGCCCGTTCGGCCACACTTCGATTTCCGCGTCCCAAACTCCGACCGACGATTTGAGCACATCGAGTTCCACTGGTTTGGGCTGTGGCTTTTCTTCAGCAACGCCGCAGACGACAAAGGAAAACAAAATGAATACTGTCGCGATGTAAAACTTGCTCATCATGGTCTCCCCTTGAGTTGGAGATACAATCGCGGTCGGGAAAGATTCTACGGGGAGTTCGTGCGGACCTGCAAGAGAACACTTTATGACCTGCGGCAGCATCCAAATCGAAATGAAGATTTTCACGTATGCATGGAATCGTACATGGCGAAAGCCAGCGGTCCGAAGGTCAAAACGGGCAGCCACGCAGCCAAAGCGGGGGAAATATATTCGTTGTCGCCCAGGCTTTTGGCGGCGAATTGAGCCGCAAAGAAGATGCCGCATAATACCAGACAGAGCCCCGCACTGATGAAGACGTTGCGGTTCTGGTCGCGGAGAATGACCGATAATCCCAAGGCGACCAGGATCAATCCGAGGAGGGGACGAGTCAGCCGCATGTGAAACAGGACGGCCATGGCTGCCAGTCGCGTCGATTCAGGTCGGTCCAATTCTTCGCGAATCTGGGCGATCGAGGCGTTCACATACCAATTCTTGCTGCGGGTCAGCGATTGGAAGTCGACGCGGCGGACGCGAAGGAAGAATTTTCCTGGATCGATCATCTCGATGGCCGGATGATTCCAGTTGCCGAGGTTCTCCGGCGTGGTTTCCGTGAGCAACCAGCCGCCGGAGCGTGGCTCTCCTTCTTTGGGCGGAATATAGTACGCCTTTTTAGCGGTCAGGTGAATCAACCGACCGGCCAGGCGTTCGGGGACGGTTACGAAAAAGGTGGTGATCGACTGTTCTATGCGTGAGGCAAATCGGCCATCGATATGAATGCCATTAGGCTCATAAGCTCCACGGACAGGAATGATCTGTTTGCCATCGACATCGTCGCGCGCCCAGGTGAGGCGTTCACCGATTTGCGGGATGACGAGTTCCTGATTCGCGACGCTAAGGCCGAGCATGGCGCAAGACGCGATCATGACCGGCAAGACGACTCGCCTGGTCGAAACGCCAGCCGACAACAAAGGCAGGAGTTCATTGTTGCGTTGCAATAGCGCGACGGTGAAGGTCGCCGCCAAGAGCACGATGGCTTCGCTCAAGCGGTTGAATATTTGGGGAAGCGTATATGAATAATACTTGCCAATATGGCGCAAAACCTCCCCTAGCGACTGATTACCTTTTGTAAAATCGTCGAGATTGGTAAACAAGTCGACGACGACGTAGAGGGTCAAGAGAGAGACGAGGCAGAAGACGTACGATTTGATGTAGCTGAAGAATAAAAGCCGATCGAGCAAACGCATGACTGGCAAACCTCTGACGGTTCTCCGAGGGGAGAAAAAGTCTAAACGCCTGGTTTTTTCTTCATCGACGCGGCCGTTCTTTCCACTTTAGCGGTCTTGCCCACTCTGCGCGATCCGTGACGGCCCGTTCTTTTCAGCCTGTCCAGTGAGCCAGCGTGGGCTGGTAATTGAGCAGATACTGGCTGATGTATTCGTTGCCACAATGGCACGCTTTTCTGCCGAAGCCGTTGTCCAGCATTTCCCGAATCGCCAAGTGATGGACTCCAGCCGTTGTACTCCATCCGATAAAGAGCGCATAAGACTCCCGTCCGGTGCAAACCGGCCCGGCAGTGAATCAAGACAGGATAGTTTCTTCGGATCATCCATGATTTTGAGAAATTCGGCGATGGCTTTGGGAGACTCCGTTTCAGCCCGGGCCGGAGGCAACAAGTCGACTTCCAAATAGCGGTAATTCACACCGAGTTCTCGGCACAACTGGCTCTCTTTGATAGTGGAAGAACCAACAAAATCGGTGGGGACATCCGGATCGGGCGATTCGTTCTGCAAATTAAGAACGGTGCGAATGCCATAGCGGCGAACCGCGGCGGCCAGACCTGCCGCGTTCATTTGGCCGGCGCGGTACAGTTTGCCCGGATCGACGACGCGCAACCTTTTGCTATGCGCATAATTTCCAGCGGTAGTAAACAAAAGGGGTAGCAACGATAAAGAGGACAAGGGCTGTGCCCAAAGAAACCGAAAATTTTTCGACTCACGCGAACGCACTCCTTTGCAAACGCGTTCCAGGTGTCCGGCTGAGGATTGTGTCAGGAACCCGGTTTCGACGCAAGATTGTTCGGCAAAGGCAGAGGTGGCCCATGCCGATTCTTGGACCGCCCTCGGATTATCCATTTGCCGCCATTTGCTCATGCCAAGAACCGCCGCTGGCTTTAATCAAGCTCCAGCAAATAAATGGGTGCCGTCGCCGTTGGCAGTAGCCGCGAATTGTCCCTTGGGACCGGCTGTCAAGTTCCGAACCGGCACACCCCATTTGCCAGGTACGTAATTCCTTGCCTGTCGCCAATTCCCACAATTTCACCGTCCCGTCTTCACTGGCGGTAACGAAGCGCTTGCCATCGCCGGTGGTGGTAAAGGCGATAATACGGTCTTCATGTGCCTTGAAAGTTTTTATCGGCATTTTGCGATTGGCAAGGCTCCAGATTTTGATTTCGCCGTCGAGACCAGACGTAATGAGATGGCTTGTTGTCAGCGGAGAAGACGAGATCGCTGACGCCTGCTGCATGGGCAGGGAGGTCGCCGCCTACTTTCTCGTTCTGGAGTCGATTGCCTTGGAAGGAAAGTTTCCACAAGCGAACGGTTCCGGTATCGATTGTGCCGACAGCGACGAATTCACCGCCGCTGCCGAACGCCAGGCAGCCGATATTCGAATCGTGACCATTGAACGCACCAAGTTGCTTGCCGGTGTTGATTTCGTACACCTGGATCAGGCTATTATTGGTACCTCGTGGGGCACACCAGACGAGACAATACTTGCCGTCGTGGCTCGTGGCAAGTGCTGGGATCGAGCCACGAGTCCCACGAATGGTTTTCAACAACTTGCCAGCGTTGACGTCCCAGACTTTCAGGTCGCCGTCTCGGCTGCCGGAAACGAGCGTTTTGCCATCCGGCGTAAAGGAAAGAGCGGTCAGAACGTCTTCGTGTCCGCGGAAGGAAGCCAATTCGTTGCCGGTGGCGGTGTCCCAGATTTTGATGAGATGGTCGCGAGCTCCCGATGCCAGGCGTTTGCCGTCGGTACTCAAGGCGACAGCAATAACGCCGCTGGTATGGCCGAAGGGTGGGACCGACTCGCGTCCCGATATTTCCCAAACTTTGATCGTCTTGTCGACGCCGGCGGAAACGATGAAATGCCCGTCATAGCTGAATTCAATGGAGGTGATCCAATCGGTATGTCCCCGAAAGCTGCGTAACTCTTTGCCATTGACCGAGTCCCATAATTTGATAATGCGATCGCTGCCTCCGGAAGCGACGGTTCGGCCATCGGGGCTGATAGCGACCGAGCTGATGGTGCCATCATGGCCGCTCAAGGTCAGAGCAGCGACGTTTGGAGTCGCCAGGTTCCAGATTTTGACGACCTGGTCGGCGCCTGCGGAAGCGAGGCGTCTGCCGTCACGGCTGACGGCGATGTCGCTGACCGACGCCGTGTGCCCTGTCAGCTGCATCACCGGTTTGCCGGACGAGATTTGCCAGCGTTTGATGGAACCATCCGTACTGGCAGAGAAAACGTGGTTGCCGTCCGGATCGAATTGCACCGCTGTCACGATGCTGTTGCCATTGGACAGCGATTTCAGCGGCTTGCCGGTCGCTAAATCCCAAACCAGTATCTTGCGATCGGCACCGCCGGTCACGAGCCGTTTGCTATCCCTGCTGAAATCGAGCGACGTTACTGTTTTGGTGTGGCCTTTGAGGACTTTCAATTCTTTGGCATTGGCGGCGTCCCAGATTTTGACAAGAGTGTCGCCGGCGCACGACGCGATCAACTTGCCGTCGGGACTGAAGGCGGCGGCAGTGACGGGGGAGGTATGCCCTTTCAGGATATGAACCGCCTGGTGTGTTGCAACGTCCCAGACACGAACCGTTTTGTCCGCGCTGGCGGAGACGATCTTGGTGTTATCGGGACTGAAGGCGGCAGACCAGACGTAGCCACTGTGCCCCGTGAAGTTGCGATGCCTTTCGATCGTTTCGATCGGCCAGATACGAATGGTTTGATCGCGGCCGGCGGAAACGAGCTGTGAGCCGTCGGGACTGAACCGCACCATGGCAATTTCGTCGTCATGACCTTGAAAAGTGCGGAGGGGCCGGCCTGTTTCGACGTCCCACAAGCGTACCGTTTTGTCACTGCTTCCCGTTGCCAGAGTACGTCCGTCTTTGCTCAATGCGATCGAAGTAACGGCCATCGTGTGGCCTGTGAAGACCTGGAGTTGTGCACCATTCAGGGAATAAATCTTGGCAAGGTGGTCGTCTCCGCAAGTCACGATGTTGTTGCCATCCGGCGTAAAGAGAATCTGGTAGACGCTGCCGGCATGGACCTCGAAGCCGCGAAGAATTTTTCCCGATTCGGCTTCCCAGACACGAGCGACGCGATCGTAGCCGGTCGATGCGATCTTGTCTCCCTGATGATTGAAGGCGACGGCGGTGACTGCCTGCTGGTGCGCCATGGCCTTGACTTTTTCTTTGCCAGTTTGAACGTCCCAAATGCGAACGGAATTATCGGCGCTTCCAGAGACGAGCAGCTTTCCGTTCGGGCTGAAATCGAGGCTGGTAACGTAACTGCTGTGGCCAGTCAATTTTCGGGTTTCCTTGCCCGTTTCGATGTCGAAGAAGCGGATGGCATGGTCGTTGCCACCGGCGGCGACGGTCTTGCCGTCCGGGTGGAAAGCGACCGCCAAAAAGCCGACGTTGCGAATGACAAACGAGCGGATTTCTCGTCCGGAGCCGAGATCCCAGATTTTGACCGAACCCTGGCCATAGCTCTTGTCCGCACCAGAACGGACGACGAAGCCGGCAACGCTCGCCAGTTTGCTGCCGTCCGAACTAAAAGCGATGGCGTTGATGGTGTTGGCATGGCGCAATTTTGCCAGCCCGAACACGCGAGCAACATGATCCGGAAAAACAGCGGGTAGCGACGGCAGTTGCCAGCGTGCTCCCCTAAAGGCATCGCGTGCTTCGAGCCAGCGGTTGTTCTTCAAGGCTTCTTCCGCTTTACGTGCCAATTGGTCCGCACGCTCGGTTAAAACAGACGAAAACTTGCGCAATACGCCCGCCTTTGCTGCCGATTCCCGCTCCTCGTGAAACAACTTTCGCAGTTGGCGAACCTCGATTTTCAGCCGCTCGTCGTCTTGTTGGGCTGATGCCTGCCACGACGCCACCAGAAGCAGACCAACAAAACAAGCGACTGTCATTGCGCGCCGGTTTTCCTGTGTAATCATCACTTTCCTCACAAAACGCAACGTCTTTCGAATTTCGAGTATACGGCCAAACGGGACAATTCCGCAACTCAAGGATACCAACTTTGTTGAATCCGACGAACGACGGCTGGCGAACGATTTTTCTGTGAAACAAAATACAGATGAACCACGACTAATTTCATAACATCTTCACCAGGAGAATCCGGCCTTCTCGTTCCGATTTTTGGGAGACAGCCGCACGGCTACGCTGTTTCCAGACAACGCCGGGTTGGCTTGTTGGCATTCCTTCAGTCCTTGAAAGACGAGACGCATCGACGCGGAGATCAGCATGAATCGCATTCGTTTTGTTATGATTGGTGGCTTTCTCGGTGCCGGCAAGACCACCTCCCTGTCCCGCCTGGCTCGCCATTACCAGAGTCAAGGCAAGAAAGTAGGCCTTGTCACCAATGACCAGGCGCAAAACCTTGTGGACACCAACAACTTGCGCTCGCAGGGGTTTCAAGTCGAAGAAGTTCCCGGTGCCTGCTTCTGTTGCCGATTCGAGGACCTGATCGGTCGCATCGAACAGCTCGCCGTGCGCGATCGGCCCGATGTCATTCTTGCGGAACCAGTGGGCAGTTGCACCGACCTGGTGGCGACTGTTGTTCAGCCACTTCGACATCTTTACGGTGCCCGCTTGCAGATAGCGCCCTACGCGGTTTTGTTCAAACCTGGCCACGGTCTGCGTATCCTTAAAAACGAACAAGGTGCGGGATTTTCGCCTAAAGCCGCGTACATTTTCCACAAGCAACTCGAGGAAGCCGACGCCATTGCCGTCAACCGCATTGATGAACTGACGCCGGCGGAAATCGACGAGTTGGCCGATCTGGTCGCCAACCGTTATCCCGGCACGCCCCTTTTGCGGGTCTCAGCCAAGACCGGACAAGGCTTCGATCACCTGATCGCCTTTTTGGATCAGGATGGCAACTTCGGCCGAAAGATTCTCGACATCGATTACGACATCTATGCGGACGGCGAAGCGGAGCTCGGCTGGCTCAATAGCAGCATCCACGTTCACGCCGGCATCCCCTTTCCGCTTGACCAATTGCTACTCGACATCGTGCAACGGCTTCGAGATACCCTCACCGAGCAGTTAGCCGAGGTCGCTCACTTGAAGGTCATCGGATTGGGTGAAGACTCGTTCGGCGTCGCCAACCTGGTTAGCAGCCTCACCTTGCCCGAGTTATCCGTGCCGTCGCATCGTGACACAAAGGAACTGGATTTAATCGTCAATGCCCGCGTCGCCATTGATCCGGCCATACTGGAGAAACATGTCAAGGATATCGTGACAGCGGCATGTGCCGCACGAAATGCGCAGGTTGAATTTCGCAAAACGCAAAGTTTGCGTCCCGGCCGCCCCGTTCCGACGCACCGTTATGCCGAAGCAGTCTCCTGAGACGCGTCGGCGGGACATCACTCTTCATCAAAGAGAACGACGCTGGCAGTGAACCCATGAATGAAGTTTTGCCCGCCGACCGGTCCTAGCTCTCCCTGGGCGAAAAATCCTGCGAGGGGAATGGCGCCGATCTCCTGGCGAATCGCCTGGGCATCGTGATGCGGAGCAGAAAAAAGCCGAGTTCCACGTCCATTGCACGTGAATAGAAGCCCGCCGTCCGGTGCTCGTGGGTGCTGCTCGCGATCCTGGCGCAACAACATACGCAGGTCTTCATCTGCCGTATCGGCATCCCGGACATGGAATTGTACTGTCTGCCCGACGCGAACCCGGTCGGTAACGGCCATCGCTCCGGTCTCTCTTTCGAGGCCAAGAACATTGCGAACCAGAAAATCGCCGCGGCGGAATTTGTCCTGGTATTCATTGATGACATAGCCCAAATGCAGTCCTTGTTGCAGCAAATGCTGGTCGTTGGCATCCAACTCTTGCCACATCTGCTGAAGTTGCAGCAGTGGAGGTTTTCCACCTAGCTCGAGAATGATATTGTCGCGAGCCTTTGTCACGACGAAATGACGTCCGATCGGACGGCACCCTTGTGACACGATCGTGCGAATCCCGGACACACCTTCGAGCAAAACTCCAACGGCGCCGCCAGCGAGCACATCGCCATTCTTGACAACGAGGCATTCGCCCGGCATTCGGCCGCCGCTTGCCATGCCGCCAACGACACGTATTCCCTTGTGGCTTTCATTCACTTGCTTGAGAAAGACATCGGCAGGAAAGGTGAACGGATCACCCAACAAGATGACGACCGCTTGTGACGGATCAGCGTCATCGAGGGCATCCGGTTGGCCCATCAGGCAATGGCCGTCCGGAGTGGGTTGCCATTGCAGGTGAAATGGAGTGATCTTCATGGGACGTCGCCAGGTTCCCAACCAGAGACACAAAGCCGGGCGGTCTTCGATCTCTTGTTCGTTCCCAACAATCGCCTCGGCAGAACACCCCAGCATGGCTAGTGAAGCGACCCGTTGGCGCAGCTCACTGGCAAGAAAGGCAGCTTCATCGCTGAAATGCGAGGAAAAAAAGAACAACGCTAGCTGCGGCGGTTCTCCCAATTCCGCAAGAGCTTTGCTGCAAACGTCGTCGATAGCCCGAGCGGCGTCGGACGCCGTCGTCATGGCACTGGCAAACGGCATGGTTTCCCCTTACTAGCGGAATGAGGCAGTTTCGTTGCATTCTATCAGTTTGCTGTTCGATTGGGACGACGCTCTTAGGGGAAAGGAATGGCTGGCAAACTTTGGGAGAAAATGCGGTTCGGTATTGCCCAGGCTTTTTTTTCGCCCCAGAATGAACACACCATTGCACGGAATGATTCGGTCAGGTATGGGATGGGTATATGAAGTTGATCCTCGCTGTCATTCAGCCTCAAAAGCTGGAAGCCGTCAAAGAAGCCTTGAACGAAGTAGCCGTCTTTCGATTGACCATCGTGGACGTACAGGGTTTCGGTCGGCAAAAAGGGCATTCGGAAACTTATCGTGGCCACGAACTCAATGTCCAGTTGTTGCGTAAAGTTCAATTGCAGATCGCCGTCAATGATGACTTCGTCGAAAGGACGGTCAACGCGATCGTCACCGCAGGACGCACCGGCGAAGAAGGCCGAATAGGCGACGGCAAAATTTTTATTCTTCCTCTCGATGATTGCATTCGCATTCGAACGGGTGAACATGGGCCTGAGGCCATTTGACCTGCCGTTCGTCCGTGATTGTACTTGTCGAAGTCGACGGCACGAGGAGAGAGAGTGAGGCAGCGGTTCTTTGCCACATGCGGCCGGGGAATCGAACCGATTCTCGCTCAGGAACTGATCGGGATCGGCGTGAAAGCGGTTCGACCCGGGCGCGGCGGCGTTGAGTTTGAAGGCGATCTGGAACTTCTCTATCGGGCCAACTTGTCATTGCGGACCGCCATCCGCGTTTTGCGACCGGTTTTGCAGGCGACCGTTCGCTCGCCTGACGAATTGTATGACGCCGTCCGCTCCGTGGACTGGTCCCGCTACCTGACTCCCGACCACACGATCGCTGTGGATTGCAACGTACGCGATTCGGCCTTGACCCATTCCAAATATGCCGCCCTCAAAACCAAGGATGCGATCTGCGACCAATTCGTTGACCGCTTTGGCCGGCGGCCAAACGTCGACGTGATCGATCCGATGATCCCCCTCAATCTGCACATTTACCGCAACGAAGCGATTCTAAGCCTGGACAGTTCCGGCCCATCGCTGCACAAGCGTGGCTACCGTCCAGTCTTGACCAAAGCCCCTTTGAATGAAGCCTTGGCAGCCGCCTTGATCCTGTCGACGGGATGGAGGGGGAATTGCCCCTTCATCGATCCGATGTGCGGCTCTGGCACGTTGCCCATCGAAGCTGCCTGGATCGCCCTGAATCGGCCACCGGGATTGACTCGCCGCCGATTCGGTTTTCAAGGTTGGCTCGACCATGATATCCAGCTTTGGACGCGAATTCGGGATGAGGCCCGGACTGCGATGCACAAACATCCGCCAACCTTGTTCGCCGGTTCCGATATCCGCCCAGATGTCGTCGAACAGGCGCAGCGCAACGCCAAGGCCGCCGGTGTTGGCCATGTCATCCAATTCAGCGTCATGGACATCAAGGATTTCTGTCCGCCACCCGGCCCGTCCGGGGTTCTGTTTTGCAATCCCCCCTACGGTGCCCGCTTGGGAAAAGCGAAAGAAGACTTGCCGGAATTGTACCGCCGACTCGGCGACGCGCTGCGTCGCTGTTCAGGGTGGACGGCCTGGCTTTTTGTCGGCAACTCCACGCTCCTTCGCCACCTGCGCTTGCAACCAACCTCGGAAACACCGTTTTTCAACGGGAAAATACACTGCAAACTGATACGATTTGATATCAGATGATGCACTTGAATTATCCTTGTTGCTGGCAGCCGACCGGCGATTCGTTTGTTGAACGCCGACTCGCTCATTGAAACAGAAGCCTGAAGGATTGATGCGAAAGATCTTGATTATTGCGCTTCGCGATTACCTCGCCACCGTGAAGACCAAGGCGTTTTTGATCGGTCTGGTATTGATTCCACTGTTGACGATCGGTGGCGGCATTCTCGTCGCTGGCTTGACGTACCTTTTCATGCTCTATGGCGATTTCGAAGACAAAACATTCGCTGTCGTGGATCGCACGCCGGGACAAAAAATCCTGCCATCCTTCCTGGAAGCCGCTCGGTTGCGAAACGAAAAGCGCCAGCGGGACAAAGCCAGCGGACGATACCAGCCGGCTTTCCTGCTCATTGCCGTCGAACCGAGCGCCGACACTCCCGAAGCGGTCAAGGAACAACGTTACGCCCTCTCCGAACGCGTGCTGAAAGGCGAGTTTTTTGGCTTCCTGGAAATCGGGCCAGATGTGTGTCTGCCTCACCCTGGCGAAGACCAGGACGATTGGGAGTTGCTGCCCAAGATCAACAGCCAACCGCTCGGAGGCAGTTCGCCGCCTGTGCCGATTCCGAAACCGAAGAAAAGCGAACGCGCCTACATCCGCTACCAATCGGATCGACCAACATATCAGGCTTTCCCCGCCTGGGCAGAGAAGACGCTCAATCGTTTGATTCTGCGGTGCCGTTGGCTGGAAGCGGGCGTTCCACCGGAGAAAATGCCGTCGCTTCGTCCAGTGCCTTTTTACAATGAGGGCTTGTCGCGCCGCGATGCCGAAACCGGCGAAATCGAGGAACCTCCGTTCCTCGAACAACTTGCCGGCTACTTGATTCCCGTCGGCGTGGTCTTCCTGATGTTCTTGACGATTATGCTCGGCACGGGACCGGCGATGAACAATATCATCGAAGAAAAGATGCAGCGCATTGCCGAGGTGCTGCTTGCCGCGGTTCGCCCATTCGATCTGATGTTGGGAAAACTTTTCGGGATCACTGCGGTATCGCTGACAATCTCCCTCATCTATCTGGGAGGCGGTTATCTGATGGCTTACGTCTATGGTGTCGGTGATTATATTTCCGCAGCGCTCATTTGCTGGTTCCTGCTCTATCAGATTCTGGCATTGATGATGTACGGTTCGCTCTCGCTTGCCATTGGGGCGGCGGCTTCCGACATTAAGAGTACCCAGCCTTATTTGTTGCCACTGGCTTTGCTGGCCACTTTGCCCATGCTCTTTTTAGCGCCGGTCCTGCAAAACCCGAACAGCACGTTCTCCACCGGACTTTCTTTCTTTCCCTTTGCGACGCCGATGCTCATGATCGCCAGGATGGCAGTTCCTCCAGGAATCGAGTGGTGGCAACCGGTGGTCGGCATCGTTCCCGTTGCGCTGACGACGTTGTTTTGTGTTTGGGTCGCGGGTCGGGTCTTCCGGGTCGGCATCTTGATGCAGGGGAAAGGTGCCAACCTCGCGGATCTGGTCCGCTGGGCTGTTCGCGGCTAGCAATCCCTCGCACCCCCATTTTCGGATGATTCGGAGAAGTCATGATGAAGATTCTCGTTGTCGACGTTGGTGGAACGAACATCAAAATCCGCCGCTCAGGCCAGGATGAAATCCGCAAAACTCCTTCCGGCCCGGAGTTGACCGCACACCAAATGGTCGAAAAAGTCAAATCGCTCGCCGGCGACTGGGAATACGATGTCGTCTCTATCGGCTATCCCGGGCCGGTGGTTCATGGCAAACCCCTTTCCGAGCCGAAAAACCTCGGTCCTGGTTGGGTCAGTTTCGACTTCGAAGCGGCCTTCGGCAAACCGGTCAAAGTCATCAACGACGCCGCCATGCAGGCCCTGGGCAGTTACGAAGGAGGCAGGATGCTGTTTCTCGGACTTGGTACCGGGCTTGGCTCGACCCTCATTATCGACGGCGTCATAGCTCCAATGGAACTGGCTCATCTGCCTTATCGCAAAGGTCGAACCTTCGAAGATTATGTCGGGGCGCGAGGCTTGAAACGGTTGGGCAAAAAGAAATGGCTCCAGGCTGTTGACGACGTCGTCGCTCGCCTCAAAGCGGCATTGGTCGCCGACTACGTCGTCCTAGGAGGAGGCAACGCCAAGAAACTCAAAACGCTGCCCGAAGGCGCCCGCCTCGGTGCCAATGCTAACGCCTTTGTCGGTGGCTTCCGCATGTGGAAACAAGAGGGCTGATGTCCTCTCTCGTCGCACTGACGCCGCGACGCTCGCTATAATCACCGTTTGTTGACGGTCCGCTCGTCGCGCTGACATTTTGACGCTCAGTAAAATCACCGTTAGTTGACGGTCATTAGGAGAATCTAAATAATGTGAGCAGGCTCCGCTAAATATTGTGAAAGTGTGTGCAAAACTTGCTCCGATCCGGCATCTATCTCTTGGTAAGCCGATTTTCTTTCGGCCAGACCCTCGATTTTTTCCGAATAGGAGTAACCAGAAACGGTCACCGTTCGCCTTTCCTGGTTCGCGCTTGGTACCCGCAAGATTTTAATGGACTCGCTGGACTCCCTACGCTCCGCTTGACCTGTTTCGCCTTCCTCATTAAGGTCCAGCCTCCGCTGGTGCGGCTCATTTTCCTTGAGGGAGTGGAAAGATGGCATTATGGAAAAATTGGGCAAGTCTGGGTGCCTGGCTGCTTTTTGCGGCTTCAGCCCTGCCCGAAACCTACGACCTCCGCGAACAGCCAAAAGATGGCCGCTGCTTTCAGGTTCGCGTACAGATGAACCTGAATGGCAGCTTCAGCCTCGATCACGACGGCAAGGAAACGACCATGCCCTTGCGGGCCGAAGCCAAACACGGCTACGTCGAAAAAGTCCTCGCTCATGCTGATAGCGTCCCTGTCAAGTCGGCACGGGTTTACCGGGAGGCCCTGGCCAAGATCACCGCGGGCAACAATTCCTTCGATCGCAAACTGCGTAGCAGCCGAAACCTGATCGTCGTCCAACGTCCAAACGACGAATACCTCGTCTATTCTCCGGCTGGCGCTCTGACACGGGAAGAACTGGAATTGACCAGTGGCCACCTCGACTCGCAGGCCGTCCTTGGCCTGTTGCCTCAGCGGAGCGTCAAAGTCAACGACACCTGGAAAGTCGATAACGGCACCGCCCAGATTCTCGCCCATTTCGAGGGGTTGACCGAACACAACCTGTCGGGCCGACTGGAAAAAGTCACCGGCGACGAGGCCCATTTCCGCGTCACGGGCACCGCCAGCGGCATCGAATTCGGCGCCTGGGTCGAAATCAAAGTCGATGCCGCCTGCGTCTTCGACCGCAAACGCCAGGCACTTGTCTCCATTCACTGGAAACAGCAAGACAAGCGCGATCGGGGTCCGGTCAGCCCGGCCATGACTTTGACTTCGACCTACTTGCTGACTCGTCTCCCCATTGCCGAGCCTGATGAACTCGCCGAGGAAGCCCTCGTCTCCGTCCCTGCCGGATTCGATGTCTCCCCCGTCTTGACGCAACTTGAATTTCGCGACGACCGCGGACGTTTCGAATTTCTCCACGACCGCAACTGGCACGTCGTCGGTCCGCGCGACGAACGCGTCGTGCTGCGCCTGCTCGATCGCGGCGAATTCATCGCCCAGGCGACCATTGTCCCGTTGGAAAAAAGCGCCGACGGCAAACACATGTCGCCGGAGACCTTCGCTCGCATGACGAGGCAATCCCCCGGCTGGCTCCAGGAACAAGTCATCCAGGAAGGAGAACTTCCGAGCATCGAAAAAGACTATTGGCTTTACCGCCTGACCGCGACCGGGCAACTGGACGGACTGAAGGTGTTGCAGAACTTTTTCCTCGTGGCCCATGACGGTCATCAGTTGGCGGTGACATTCACGATGTCGCACAAACAGGCGGAGAAGCTCGGCTCGCGCGATCTGGCCCTGGTGGCAAACGTGCGTCTGCCGGCGAAATAAACGACCGAGGCATCCGCGCTTGTGCCGCGGACGCCGCCTGCCAGGTGTTCTGGTGATGTCAACGAACTGTGTCAAGGAGACGTTGCCGAAACGATGCCGGCCTGGCGGTCTGGGCGTCGACCTGACCGCCGCCGGCCTGCTCGTATTCCTCGCTTTGGCGTTATTTCGCAGCCACGTCCTCGGCCAGTCGATCTACATCGGCAACCCCGACCGACTTAACAGCCACCTTAAAATCCTCAAGTTTCACGTCGATGGCATCGAAAAGGGCCAGATCGCCGCTTGGAATCCCTTCGAGATGATGGGCTTCGACACGTTCGTCATGCCCTACACTTTCCCCAATCTGCTGACGTTCGTCACAGCATGGATTGGCAAAGAACATTTGTACCAGACGGCGGGTTGGATTTCGCTGATCCTGCTGGCGGGAGCGGGAGTGGCAGTTTACGGTTTCGTGCGGCTCTATTGCCAACCGCTTCCTTCCTTGATCGCCGCTATCCTTTATCAGTTTTCGGCGCTGACTCTTCTGAAAGTCAGCCAGAACGATATGAGCTTTGCGGTTTTCATCTGGGTTCCACTCTTGGCGCTGGGCGTTGTCCGCTGCACGCGCTGGCACCCGGCCTGGGGTTATCTCTATTTCACCGTGCTTTTGTTTCTGCTTTTGCAATTCATGTTCTTGCAGACGGCCGCCTATGCGCTGCTATTCACCGCAACTTTCGCCCTCTATCGATCCCTGTCCTGCCGCAGGTTGTTCCCCATCATGCTGCTGGCCGTCGCGGGAATTTCCGCACTGATTCCGTCCTGGCCGAGAATCTACAGTATCGCCTCGGCGATGGGACAATATGAGCGGGTGATCGAAAACAGCGATCTGAAGAATTTCGATGTCCTGTACCAGAACCAGAACATTCGGCCGATTCACATTCTCCGCTGGTTCGATGATACGATCTTTGGCCGGTGCCCCTCTGACAGCGTCAAAATCGGAAGTTGCATCAACTTGACAGAAGGTTTCTTGCTGTACACGTCGACGTTGGTGCCGATCCTGGTTCTGACCGGCGCGATTTGGTACCGCCGCCGATTCGCTATGTGGCTTTATTCAGCGGAGAAAGACTGCTGCTTTTTTTGGTGGTTTTTTGTGCTGACAGTCCTCGCAGCTCTCGTCAAGCCTGTGCAATACGTGCTGTTCCTCCTCTTTTTGAAGATGGATTTCACGCATGCCCGCATTCTGCTAGTGGCACTGTTGCCGATGGTGACACTAGTGGCGTTGGTTTTGGAGGACAGGCTGCCGGCTGGCTGGAGCGAACTGACGATAACCAGCCGCGTCGGCTGCCTTGTTGTGGGAATCGCATTGGCGGCTGGGTTGTATGTTGGCGCGGAAGCGGTGGCCGACCTGGGCGGCGACAGCGTTACCCTGATCCAGCGCCAACCTCCCTTGTTCCTTCGCGACGCCTCCGTGCTGCGGATTGTTTTCCTGGTTCTATTCGCGCTGCTTTTCGCTGCACTGGTTTTCCTCGTCCCCAATCGACCGGTGAAGTGCACCGCCTATGCGGCGATTTGCTTCTTTCTCGTCTGGCAGACGCTTGCCGACGCGGAATTCCGGATCAATGGCGAACATGTCCAGAAGGCCCAAAGGCCATTTTATTTGGGAGACCAGTACGCCGCCCCGGCCGGCGGGCTGCGCTTGCCCAGCGAAGACCAGGTGCAACAACTCCACCACCTCTTGCAAAACGATCGTTTCCGCTGTGTGCTGCTGGGCGATCCGGCGGTCGCCGGCGGTTTTGTCGACGGCCATGTTCCAGCATTTTGGCGGCTGCGGGCCATCGGCGGCTACTATGGCATCGGCGTCCCCAAACGCCTCCGCCTTCTGCCGTGGGGCAATGCCATCAGCCTTCGCACAATCAGCTTCAGTGAACGACATAGCCTGCCGTGGCGCCTGCTCGCCCTCGTCAACGTCAAATTCGCCATCGACGTTCCCCGTGATCTGTACTTGAACGGCAATGATGACCGGCCCCTTGCCACATTACGCTATTGGCAGAACCCCTTCCCCGTTGTGCCGAGGGTCTTTTTCGCCCGTGCGATCGTCCCTGCCGACTCGCCTCGAGACGCTGCCAGAAAACTCCTTGAAAGGCAAGCTCCTTTCGACGTCCGCGAAGCTTCCATCGTCGAAGGGATTGGTGCCCCCGCCCGCTTCCTCGCCGACGGCGAGCCGGTGCTGCACGACTTCGGTGATCGGCTGCTAATCTCACTCGCGCCGGCCAAGGAAAAACGTTTCCTGGTCATCAATGAGTTGCACTATCCGGGGTGGGAGGCGAGTGCGGCCGGCCAGCCGCTGACGGTCTATCCCGTCAACTGCGTCATGCGAGGCGTCGAGGTTCCGCCCGGTGCCGACAGCATCGAATTCCGTTATCGGCCAGTCATTCGCCGACCATGGGCTTGGGCATCTTATGGGGCCGGGCTGGCGCTCGCCGTTGGTCTCTTTTGCTTCTTGCGGCACAAACCGAAATCTCGACGGATCAAACACCGGCAACCAGGTTTCAAACCTGATCCGCCCGCCGGCGTCCCTCTGACCCAACCAGCCGAAGCCGGAACTGCCTCGGGTTAAGCGTGATCAATCGTCAATTTCGACGCGCGGCTCAATCCATACGGCTTGTGCGTTGATAAACGGCCCGGGACAATCGACGCGCAATTCCAAGACTTTAACACCCTTTATATCGACGACACATTCCTGAGCCTTCCCTGCGCGTTGAATCGGATGTGACTTCCAGAGAAGTTTCCGATCGCCAAAAACGAGGAACGTAAGGGGAGTTGGGCAGGGAGGCACCGCCGAATCATTAAGAGCGACGGACGCCAAAAACTTACGCGCCCGAGTTGGAAGGTTGTATTTGACTGAAGAAAAGTCGTTTGACAGCGCGTGGAGCGAGATCCCGTTCGGCGATACAACACCGTTGACGGTAATTCGTGGTCCCCAACCAGTGTTGCCCTTCTTACCCAAACGACGATATACTTTCACGTCAAATTCTTGCATGTCGGAAAGATATTGAATTCTTGTGCGTTCTGCTTCTCGATAAGCACTTCGCCCCTTAGTTTTCGCTGTCGTAAGACACACCACGCGAAAGCCGCCGTAGTAGTCGCGGCCGACGGGCACGTTCCAGGTGCGATCGGCGGACCGGCAGTTCTCATCTTTGTTGAACCAGCAGCCGCCGCGAAGAACGCGATAGTTGCCACTTTCCGGACCTTTGGGATCTTCCTTTGGGCTTTCGGCATAGTATTGGGCTCCGTACCAATCCGCACACCATTCCCAAACATTACCGTGCATATCGCAGAGGGCAAATCCATTCGCAGCATACGAGCCGACGGTTGTGGTGCGTAGTAGGCCTGTCGAAGCGTAGTTCGCCTGCTTTGGAGTAAGCGTGTCACCAACATTATATCGTGTGATCGTTCCGGCCCGGCAAGCGTATTCCCACTCCGCTTCCGTTGGCAGTCGATAGATTCGTCCTTCTTTCTTTTCATCCACCAGTGCCGATAGTTTCTTGCAGAACTCGTTGGCGTCATTCCAACTTACCCTCTCCACCGGAAACGTGCGCGTATCAAAACCATCTACTCTGCTGCTTCCTTCACCCTTCGGCGAAAAATAGCTTGGGTTGGTCTTCATCACCTTTTCGTATTGCGCTTGTGTAACTTCGAAGACACCCATGTAGAGATGTCGCGTCAAGACAACCTCGTGAGGAAGCTCATCAGGACTGGTATTGTCTGTCGTGCCCATGACAAACCTTCCTGGCGGAATCAATCGTAACTTCATGCCAATGGAATTCTCGATTTCCACCGGTACGCCAAGATACTTCGCCCAGCGTTCCTGCAGTTCTTTTGCCTTGGCCGCATCAAAGGGGGCGACGGCAAGCGGCGGTCTTTCGTCGACCGGCTTGGGTTTGCCGTCTGGCTTAGGCTCCGTGTCTGTCGTTTTCGTCTTCGTTTGATCCGTGACATCGACGGTCTTCGACTGGCCGTCGGTCTTGGGTTTTGCCTCCGCCGTTTTGCGAACGCTTCCTGCATCTTTCTGCACAACCTTTCGCTCATCGACACTTTCACCACCTCTTTGTCCCAGCCAAATCGCGCAACCGACGATACCAATGAACACTATCGTGATGACGCCAATCAATTGTGCGAGCGATCGTTGTTTTCGCCGGCCTTTCGATACGGGAACTGGGCGCAGCGAGGCAAACGGGTTGTCCGTCTTTACTCCAACTGGCACTTTGGTTTGTCCGACCGGACTGATCACCTCTTCCAACGGCGGTACCTGATCAATCGGCCGCTGCGCCGACTCGGCAATCACCTCCGCCATGTGTGCGACTTGCCGGTCTCCCAGCCGCTTTAAATCCGCAAAAATCGGTGATTGACCCGGCGCTTCAAAATCCTTCCGTCGAAACAGCAAACTGTCCGGGTCTTCATACTTCTCCCACAACGCTTTGCCGCCGACCGCCAACGCCTGAAACGCCGTGTAAATCACCAAATGCGAAAACCGATCCACCCTCAGGTTGTACGTCCCTTCACGCAGCCGTTGCGGATGCTGGTAATTCGGGTGCCCCACTTCAATCGACTTCAACAATTCAAGAGCCGGAACGCACGTGCCGTCGTAATCGACCAGGCGGATAAGCAGCTTCTTGTTGTTGGGCACAAGCATGACATTGCCGTGCTGCAAATCGCAATGAGCCACGTCCGCTTCCCGCAACTTCTCGGCCAGCCTGATCCACAATTGCGCCAGCGTCCGCATCACCTGCGGTTTATCGACTTGTCTGCTCACAAAGTCATTGAGGGTCAAGCCTTCGACCCAGTGCATCTTGATCACCGGATACCACTGCCCCTTGACGCGGATACCCTGTTCCAGGTAGCGAAAATCGACCATAAACGGCAGGTTTACCTCCTGCAAATATTTGCTGATCTCCACATAACGTTCGCGCAGCCCAGGAATTTGCCGGGTGAAGCATTTGACGGCCCATTTGCGCGTCGGTGTCTTGATCGCGTAGACATCGGCAAAGTTGCCAGAGCAAGGGATAGGAATACCCAGGGGATTGGTAATGACCTCCCCCTCTTTCAACTCCGGATCGGCAAAGCAGACATCCGGATTCTGAATCGCCTCGTTGTAATCTTGCGACATCGGCCAGGACATGGGCGTTTCCCTTGATGCAGAATCGTGATGAGAGCAAAGGTCAGATACAGGCAAATTCGCGCCTCACTTTATCGCAAATGGTGCCGCCTGGCAACGGTGTGTTTTTTGTGTATTTAGACCATGTATTGGCACAACTCCAAGCCTTCTCATCAAGCTTTCGTGCCGCCACCTGACAAACAAGCTAAAATCAACAGAAAGTCGCTCCGGTTGCCGAATAGCCGCTCGACCTGGCGACAATATTCATTGGAGCCAGTCGACGACAGTCAGCGCACCGCCATCGCAACAACGAAGAGACTATTGCCCCCGGGAAACAATGGACCAGCAACAAGCCAATGAACGGCCCAGGGACGCCGCCGAGCCGATTAAGAAAAATCGCATCTGGATCTGGTATTTCGTTCTGCTAGGCATTCTCTCGGTGGCCCTGACCGGGTTTTTGATCGCCTTCAACCTCAAGCAACAACTGACCCTCGAGGATCTGCACCGGGCAAGGCGGCTTTGGGAAGAAAAGGGGCCTAAAGATTACGATATGACTTACAAAAAGATCATGGAGCGAAGCGAAGTCTTTGAAGTAAAGGTCCGCGGCGGGAATGTCGTCTCCGTGACGCTCGATGGACGGCCCATCAGCGGCGACTTGAAGTATCATTCGATGCGGGCGCTGTTCGGCTATATCGAACGATTTCTGGAAATGGATGCCAAACCCAATAGTCCTCGCACCTATACGGTGGCCACCTTCGACGAAGAAGACGGCCATCTCCGACGCTATATCCGCAGTGTTACGGCAACTCGGCATCGCGTGGAAATCGTAGTCGATCTGAAACCGGTGCGCGTTACCGGTTCGGAGGCGAAGAAGTCGGCGAGTTGAGAACCAGATCGGGTCGCCCGGTTTTCGTTGTTCGGCCTGGTTAGCCGGTTCATAAGAGGTTTCTGATGGCGCAGCCTTTTTCATGTGGTTTTCTCGGTGCAGGCAAATTGGCGACAGCGCTGGCCAAAGGCTGGCTGAACGCAGGGCTTATCGCTCCAGAAAACGCCCTTGCCAGCGATCCCCTTCCCGAAGCACGCCACGCTTTTGAAGAACAGACCAATTTGCATGCCACGCACGACAACCGCCAGGTGGTCGAACAAAGCGATTTGCTCGTGCTGGCTGTCAAGCCACAGTCGATGGCGACGTTGTTGAAAGGCATTCAGGATGTCGTCAGCGATCGGCACCTGATCGTTTCCGTGGCCGCCGGCATCACGATCAAGCAGATCGAGCATGCCTTGGGAAAGCCACGCCGTCTGGTCCGCGTCATGCCGAACACGCCTTGTCTGGTGGGTGCCAGTGCCAGTGCCTTTGCCCCTTCGGAGAGCGCAACGGAGCAAGACATCGCTCTGGTAGACAGGCTGTTCAACGCCGTCGGTCGGGCGTTTCGCGTCCCCGAAAACCTGCTCGATGCCGTCACGGGACTCAGCGGCAGCGGGCCGGCCTTCGTCTACGCTGTGATCGAGGCCTTGAGCGATGGCGGTGTCCGCGTCGGCTTACCACGAGACATCGCGACCGTGCTTGCTGCGCAAACCGTCTTCGGATCCGCGAAAATGGTGCTCGAAACCTCGCTCCATCCAGGCCAGCTGAAAGATATGGTCACAAGTCCCGGTGGTACGACGATTGCCGGACTCCACGCCATGGAGAAGGGAGGGTTGCGCGCCGCTTTGATCGATGCGGTCGTCGCTGCCACGAACCGGGCGCGGGAGTTGCGCCAGCCGAAGTCATGACCCCCTCACGGGCCGAATGCGACACGAACTTGATCATCGTGGGTGCCAGTGCACGCGCAGCCGCTTTTTCGGCCTTGCGCGCGGGCATCCAACCGGTCTGCTTCGATCTCTTTGCTGATCGCGACCTTTTCCGCCGTTGTGTCGCGCAACGGCTTCCCGCTTGCCTCTACCCGCATGGCCTGGTCAACGCGATACGTCGGTTGCCCCCCGACATCCCTTTGCTTTACACCGGTGCATTGGAAAATCACCCTGACCTGATCGCCAGCCTGGCTCGCGAGCGCCCTCTGTGGGGAAACCGCCCAGATGTTCTTCGAAAGGTCCGATCTCCCTGGTACTGGACACAGCTCTTGCGCAACGCCGGCCTGCCAGCGCCACGCATCGCTCGGCAATATCCCTCCGAGGGGCAACGTTGGTTGATCAAGCCCAGACGCAGCGGCGGCGGCGCTCGGATTCGCTTCGCCGACAACCATGCCCACCCGACTCGCGATGAGTTTCTTCAAGAATACATCGAAGGAGACAGCCATTCGGCGGTCTTCGTAGCCAGCCAAGATGAAGTGCACTTGATCGGCATCACCGCGCAGTTGATCCACCAGGATTGGCTCGGCGCCGGTCCTTTTCAATACTGCGGCAGCATCGGCCCTGTGCTCTTGACGGACCAGACTACCGAAATGCTGAAACGAATCGGTCACGCTCTTGCCAGGGGCTGTGGCCTGCGTGGCCTGTTCGGCATCGATTTCATTCTCCGCGAAAACACACCCTGGCCTGTCGAAATCAATCCGCGCTATACGGCATCCGTGGAAGTACTGGAAGCAGCGCTCGGCGTGCGGGCCATCGCTCTGCACCGAAATTGCTTTACTCGAGCTAACGACGCGGTCTCAAGCAATGCCCTGGCCAACGTGTTCGGCAAGGCCATCTTGTTTGCCCGCGACAGCCTCACTTTCCCCAACGACGGCCCGTGGGACGAGAAGTACGACGGCGATTTCGCGCCAGTTTACCTCGATGTCCCCCATCCTGGCGAATCGATCGCCTCCCGCCGACCAATCCTTACCCTGTTTGCCCAAGGCGAAACTTTCCTCGACTGCTTCCATCGTTTGCAAAAACTAGCCGCTCGAACCGAAGCCTTCTTAGTGGAGGCTAAACAATCAAATTAGTGGCGAATAAACTGCAGACGCCGACACGGCCTGTCCGATATCTTCCCTACCATCGGACCCTCACTCAATTCTTATCCAATTGGTAAAAGGCATGAAACAACTTCAAGCAGGCTGGTTAGCCGTTCTCTTTTTGTGCACGGGGTGCAATGCTCTGACTCCTTTGTCGAACATAGCTGTTGGACGTCTTCCCGATTGGCAGGTATGTTGCCCATCGACTTTGGAGCATGTCTCGTGGCCGTGCCCCGCGTGTGGCAGGCGCCCCCGCTGGCGAAATCCCTGTCGTGAAAGAGGTCCCAAGACTCTTTTCTCTTGGAACGTCGACAAGAACTGCAACGAGGACAAAGAAGAACAAGACGACAGCCAACCCACTTTGCCCCAACGGCGACCGAACCCGTTCCGCATGACCAGCCAAGATCGAGATGGCAACAGTCGTATCGACAACGGCGTCGATCCCACCTTTGCCGAGACCGACAACGATGGCGATGATGACAGCGACGACCAAAACGATACCATCGTCACCGACCGCCCTAGTTTCACGGAGGCGTCGTCCACCGTTGGTCGAGGGCGCATCCAGTTAGAGGCGGGGTACACTTTCATCCACGACAACGAAGGAGGCACCCAACGTAATTTCCACTCTTACCCCGAGATGCTCTGGCGTATTGGCATGTTTGCCGACTGGTTTGAATTGCGGATCGCCTGGAACCATGCCAACGAGCGATTGCGTACTGGCGGCGTCTCCACGACTGCAACCGGGGCTGAAGATTTACTCCTCGGCGTGAAACTCGGACTGACTGAACAAAAGGGTGTCCGTCCAGA
Organism: Gemmatales bacterium; assembly: GCA_026004675.1. GTDB lineage: Bacteria > Planctomycetota > Planctomycetia > Gemmatales > Gemmataceae > BPJP01. The sequence continues at coordinate 82,763 of BPJP01000004.1, read as the reverse complement.
AATGGCTTTGATCATCCAAGGCACTGTCCCGACGGGGGCCGATGCTTTCTCGACCGATGAAGTGCAACCCGGCGTTTCACTCCTGTATAGTTGGGAAGTTATCAAAGATTTCCTTACGATTGGCGGCCAAACCATGGCCAACCGGGCCGTCGCTGGCGACGACACGCTGTTCGGGGCCCTGGCTGGGATTGATCCAACCGTCTCGCCACGCCATTCCTACATCGAGTTTTCCCAATCGCTGACAACAGGATGGTCCCTGACAGACAGGCTGGGCGCCTTCTTCGAATGGTTCGCTTTCTTCCCGCACAGTTCGATCGATCCGACCGTCAAACCGCAATACTTCCTCGACGCCGGCTTCACCTATTTGATCACCAATAACTTCCAATACGACATTCGGGCGGGATATGGACTCAACCGGGCGGCGGACGACTTTTTCGCCGGCACTGGTTTTGCCGTTCGCTATTGACGTCCGGGGATGGAATCGAGCGACCAGTTCGCCCAAAGCACGCGACGTTCAAGCCGAATCGGCTAAAGAATTCGCAAGGCAATCCATGTCAGTTGGATTGTGATTTGGCGGTCCCTGCGGTCAACTGCCGGGATCGCCTTTTCAGCTTCCAGTTAATTGTCAGCATGGCCCCTGAGCGGCGATTTCCTGTTCATTTTGCGCAGAGCGCTGCCGATAGTAATCATACGCATTTTGACAAATGTCTTGCTCAAGACTCACCTTCGAACGCAGGAAGCGAAGAGAGTCGGTGCCATGCGGCGAGAATTCCTCATTCTGGCAAAGTCTGCGGTTTGGGCTCTTTTATTCCCGGCTGTGGTCAGCGCTGCTGTTCGCATCAAGGACATCACCAATATCGAAGGCATGCGACCGAACCAACTGTTCGGCCTGGGACTCGTTGTCGGGTTGGAGGGAACTGGCGGAAGAAGTACGTACACGAATCAGATCGCCGTCAACTTGCTGACCCGCTTTAATACGGCTCCGAAGATCGCGTCAGGCAATCGCAACGATCCCGTCTTTCGTTCGGGCAATGTCTCGGTCGTGATGGTGACGGCGGAATTGAGCCCGACAGCGCGGCGAGGCAGTCGCATCGATGTCACCGTTTCCGTCATCGATGATGCCACTAGCCTGCAAGGCGGGACATTGATCATGACGCCGTTGCGTGGTGTCGACGGTGTCGACTATGCTGTCGCTCAAGGCCCGGTGTCGATCGGTGGTTTCGTATTCACTTCGCCCGTCCAGGCCCAGCAACCCCAGTCCACCGTGCAGAAGAACCACCCAACCGTTGGACGCATACCAGGTGGGGCCATCGTCGAGCGAGAAGCGCGGGGACAATTCGTTCATCACGGCCAACTTCGGTTGCTGCTCGAGGAACCGGATTACAATACTGCAAAAGCGATTGCCGAGGCCATCAATGCCAAATATCCCTTTTCGGCCATTACATTGGATGCCGGCGCTGTTCACGTGATGGTGCCGGAAAGCAAATGCGCCGACCCGGTGGAATTCGTGGCCGAACTGGGGCAACTCGAGGTCGAACCGGACACCATTGCTCGAGTGGTTATCAATGAGCGAACCGGCACGATCGTGGCCGGCGAAAACGTGAGGATTTCATCGGTTGCGGTGGCTCATGGCAATTTGTCGATTGTAACGACGGAATCGTTCACGGCATCGCAGCCGGCACCTTTTGCCCGCCAGGGAACGACGGCCGTGCTTCCCCAGGCAAACGTGCAAGTCGATGAACAGGGGAGGCCTTTGTTTGTCGTGCCAAAAGTCGTAACGGTTGCCGAATTGGCGCGGGCTTTGAATGCCTTGGGAGCGACGCCTCGCGATCTCATCACCATCTTTCAGGCCATCAAGCGAGCCGGCGCTCTGCACGCCGAGTTGATCCTCATCTGATCGATGCTGGCTTTGACAAAAACGCTTTGTCTGCCCGCCACAGCTGTTCGAGTTCCTTGGCATCGGGTGGCTGGCCCAGTTTTCGCCATGCTTTCGCTTCCCGGTTCGACTCGGGCAAACTTTCAAGGATAGGAACGTGTTTGCGGAAGCGGCGCAGAAACGCCTTGCCAATCAGCGGGCGAGCGTGCACCAGGTTGGTATCGTTCAACCTGCCGCCAAAAACCGTTTCGCCTTTGATCCCGTCCAGAATGGCTTCTTTGTCTTTTTGGGCGGCAGCCACGTCAAGTCGATGGCGGAGAACCAAAAAATGAACATACATCCGCAAATGGTCCACCCGTCGCCGGCATTCTGGGTCATCTTTCGTCAGCCGAACCGCCTCGTCGAGGTCCCGAATCGCTGCCTTCAAGGAATCAGCGGTCAAGGTTGGCTTTTCGTCATCCTTGGGAATCCGCAATGCGGGGTCGTCGATGGCCACAGCGCTGGAGCCGTACCAGCGAACATAGTAGCGCTGCATGGGCAGGGCGGCTGGACCGAAGGCTTTTTCATAGAAATCGCGGATGATCGGCTTGAGGTCGATGTCGGTGCCGCGCCACATCATCTGGGAAGCCAGGTAATAACCCAAGCCGCGCGGTCCCCAGTTGTTCGATGCCTCGGCATTGATGGCGGTGACGCCGTGCTTCTGGAAAAAGCTGAGCGACTGCTGCAGCCGGTCTGGACGAACCTGTCCGGGATCAGGCCCATCCCAATCCCACTGGTAGACGCTGTAGTATTCGCGGATGCCAAGATGCTTCGTCTTTTTGCCGAATTGGGCCAATTGCTCCTCCATCGTGAGAGGTGTTCGCCGATAACGCGTCGTCGTTTGGATGTAGACGTTCGGATGAAAATCGAAAGAGGGTGGATGGGAATAGGCACTGTAAGCATAGCACCCGATCCGCACATCTGGATATTTCTTGGCGACCGCCTCGGCAGTTTTGTTGATGAGACCGAATAGCGTTTCGGAAGTAATGTTGATGATCTCACCGTTTGGTTTCTTGCCGAATAAAGTGCCGTGGGCGCGGAAGGTCGTCGTGCCCCGCAACACCGCCATGCAACGTTCGCATTCGCAATAGCCCAGGCCGTCGGGGGCACTCATCGAGATCATCTTGTCCCCGCTCTCCGCTTTGGCCAGAGCGTATGCGATCGCCCGCTTGACCACTTCGGGATGCGCATAGCACGGCTTGGTCGGCTGGCGTTTGCCATTGACGAGAGCGAACCATTCGGGGTGTTCGGCAAAATCCTTGTCCGGATTCAGGCCATTGAACGTGTGGCCAATGGCGATGTCGACCGGACCGCCCATCCGGTTATGCCGATCCCAGTTTTGCCAATCGACTTTATTCTGCCTGTAGCTTCCGTACCCAGGCCAGATGCGGCGTTGCATGGAAAACGCCGGCCTTTGAATCTCATCCCACGAACCGGCGATATCTTTTTGTCGCGGAACTACCTCCCACGTCGTTCCGGGAAAGAACCAGCGGCAACCCAACTGATGCAAAAACGTCGTGACCGCATGCTGCACGCCAAGTGGCCGATCGGCAAGAAGATAAAGATTGCCCGCCTCACTCCGGAGTAGAAAGCCTTCTTCCCCAAGGTCCTTCGGCTTTTTCAAGCCGAGATCGGGAAAATCCTTGAACAAACCGACAAAAAGGATGCCGCTTCGTGCGTCGCCCGGTGCCGCGGGAATTTCGGCACCCGTCATGCGCTTGAGGTAATGGCGCAGTTCGTCGATTGGCGCCGGCACGCTACCAGCGCGGATAGACAACTTGGGCTGACCGTTTTGCACGACCCACACTTTTTTCGCTTCCGCTCGCGATATGGCGGAGGACAAAATCAATGTCCACAAGATGGCATAGACGAGTCGCCGCATGGCTCGGTCCTTTCAGCGAAAGTCAGGTTTCGATGCTCAGATCGTAAATCGTTTTTCCGTCTTTCGCTACTGGCTCTCTGGGCGATTTCCACCGGCATCGCCCGCCAAACGCCGCGCGACGCCTGCCGAAGGATTATTCTTGCGTTGCTTGTCGAAGCGAAATCATCTAAGTTAACACTGTTGGATTCCCCATTCTCAAGGAGAAACGCCGTGACATCACCTCTACAATCCCTGATAGCCACCGGCACCAAGCTCTGGCTCGACTCGATCGACCCGGAATTGGTGGTTGAAAACCGAAAACTGGGTGCCACCGGCGCCACCTCCAACCCGATCATTGTTGCCGACCTCATCAAAACTGGCCGCTTCGACCAGGATTTGGTCCGGCTCATGAATGAAGGTCTCGACGACAGTGCCGTCGCCTGGCGCATGACGGACCAACTGGTTCGGCAAGCGCAAAGCGTTTTTCTCGAAGTCTGGGAATCGACCCGGGGCGACGACGGCTATGTGAGTTTCGAATTGGACCCGCTGATCGAAGATTTGGAACTCAATATGCCCCACGAAAAACGCGTCAGCAGCTACATCGAATTGGGCAAGAAATGGAGCGCCGGTCACAAGAACCGCATGATCAAGGTACCGGCGACCCCAGCCGGTCTCGACGCCATCGAAGAGCTGTGCGCTGCAGGTGTGACACTCAACGTCACGCTGATCTTCTCGGATCGGCAATACAAAGCGGCACGGGATGCCATGTGGCGCGGTGCGCAGCGACGATCGTCTCTGGAAACCTTCAAATCGGTGTACAGCATCTTTGTAAGCCGGGTCGACGTCTACACGGAAAAACACGTTCCTCAATTGTCGCCCAGGGCACAAGGTCAGGTCGGCATCGTCAACGCCAAGCGCATCTGGAAGCAGAACCAGGAATTCTGGGCCGACAAGAAACTTCCTCTGAAACAGGAAATGATTTTCGCCAGCACCGGCACCAAGAAAAAGGATGATCCGCCGTGGAAATATGTGGCGGCGTTTGCCGGTTCGGACATCGAGACCAATCCGCCACAGACGAACGACGCCGTGCAAAAATCGGGAATGACCTTCGAACGCCAGATCGACAAGCTTCCCCCGGACGATGTTTTGGCGGAAATCGACCGGGAAGTCGATATGCAGAAGCTTGAAGAGGTGTTGATGTCCGAAGGTTTGCAAAAGTTTGCCGATCCGCAAAAAGCTCTGTTGAAGCTGATCGCGGAAAAGCGTAGCGCCCTGAAGTCCGGCCACGCCGCGGCAGGCGTCTCCTGATCGACTCTGCCATCTCGACAAAAGTAATGAACCCCGTCAGCTTTGTCGTTGTTGACGGGGTTCTTTTTGTCGCCATGCCTACACCTCGACCATCTCGTCGGAATCGGGTATGTCGATGTCCAGATCGGGCGGCCGGGGATTGAATCGGCACAGGAAAATGCCGAACCAATATAAAGCGAACATCGGCAACGCCAGCAGCTGCATGCTGATGGCATCGATCGACGGGGGAAAACACGGCAGCGAAAACTTCGATGATAAAGAACGCCAGCCGCCATTGCCCGATCATGCCGCTGATCGTCACGATTCCCAGGCGTTCGATGAACATCATGACAAGCGGAATCTGAAAGGCGACGCCGAATACCAGGGGCATAAGGATGGCAAAACTGAGCCACTCGTTGAATCGCAAATCGGGTTCCAAGCCGATCCATTCGTTGAACCACAAAAGCGCTTCGACCGCTCGCGGAATAACGACAAACTGGGCCATCGCCACGCCGCAAAGAAACAGCACCAGGCTGATGGGCAAATAGACGTTGACCAGACGTTTTTCATGCGGATAGAGACCGGCGGCGACAAACAGCCACAACTGCCAGAAAATCCACGGACTGCCAAGCACGATCCCCGCAGTAGATGCACACCTTGAAATACGCCATGAAGGCTTCCTGAATGCTCAGCGTCGTCAGCCCGGGACGCCTGCCGACTTGCCGCATCGCTTTGTGTAGCGCCATCGTCCAGCTATGAGGATTGATCCTCGCCTTGATCTGCACCCATTGCGAACCACTGCCGGCTTCCGGCTTGAGCTTCAGCTTTTCATACACCGACTGCAGACCCAGCGTTTTCTGCAGCGAACGCACGTCGACATCCAGGTTGACCTCTTTAGGTTGATCGGTTTCGTACTCGCCTGGATGCTCGCTGATTTCTTTGGCGATCCGTTCCACGCGGGCATCGTAAAAGGCTTCGAGTTGTTCTTCGACCGGTGCCGCTATCACTTGCAGCACTGGTTTGCCGATGAAAAAGCTGAAGAACAGGGCGACCAAAAACCCTTTGATCGCCCGCCACATATGCATGCGGAGTTCTTCGAGATGTTCGCCGAACGACATCCTCGTATCGGCAAACATGTCCTCCGAATAGTCATAGTCGCGCGACATTCGTTGCTACCACCAGGTCGAAAACCATCGTTCCTATGGAAACATCTTGTGATTCGCGGTGCCTATCGTCCATGTTGCCGAAAAGCTTAAGCGGCGACGCACGGAGGAAGTCTGCCCGGCACGCACGAACTTGCGCCCGACTGAAAAACTCGTCCGTGCGCCGCCACCACTGCGATTACGACGGCATGCTCATGCGCTACGAGACAGAGCCGCCAGCCGTCCCGTCGATGTCCTCCTCGATGCCGTGCAGGCCTTCCTTGAAAGCAATGACAGACCGGCCGAGGGATCGTGCCACCGACGGCAGCTTTTGACCGAAAAGCAATACGCCAATGGCAAGCAAGGCGATCAATTCGGTCGCACCTAGGTTGAACATGGGATGGCCTACACAAAAAGGGAGACGCAGACGTGCGGGTAGGAGGAACCGGAGCCACGGTTCCTGCGGGGAGATCCAAACATGGACCACTCCTTATATTAAACCGCGATCAGCTCCCCTTCAAGCGCAAAAAAGTGTCGATGACATCACCGTTTGGTGACGGCCAACACGCCGCGACGCTCACAGAAATCACCGTTTGCTGACGGTGCCTGCTCATCCAAACCACCGTTAGTTGACGGCTGTTTAGTGTGCACTAAAAACCAGATTTAGGCGTTGCTTTCTTAAAGTAAAGACAGTTGCTTTCTTGGTTTGCGAACATCTGGCTCGCCGGGCGACCTTGAAGCATAAAGATATGCTTATATCCCGATGCATTTTCTACCGTTCGAAGCAAAAAATGACCGAGGAGGGGTTTTAGGGAAATTTGGCAGAATCCCCGTTTTCGTCCTTCAACGAAAATTCCTGGCGGATCAGCGAGGTGAAATCGACTCTCCCCGTTGCCAGCGTATGGAAAAGCTGGATGGAAGCGGTCCCACAACGAGTCTTCCGTTCTCCCCCCTCAGGACTGCTGAGCCGTCCGTGATTCTCCGGCTTCGGAAATCAAGCAATGCGGACGAAAGAGCAGAAAAAATTCGCCAGGCACACTGAAAAGGCGAACGTGTGCCGTTGGAGCCGAGGGGAAAAGCAAGTATGATCCACAGACAAGCTGGCCGGCGATCAGCGAATGCCGCTGTTGAATTTGCAGTTGTTCTCCCTTTCCTCGCCTTCATCACTCTTGTCGCTGTCGATTTCTGCCGGGTCTTCTACTACACCTTGACCATCGTCAACTGCGCCCGCAACGGAGCGCAATACGCCAGCGCCGTTTTCAATACCAAAATGCAGTACGGCACGGGCGATGGCACAGACGCTGTCAAGAAGGCGACGATTGCTGACGGTGCCAACCTGAAACCGCCTTTGCAGGACAGCGACGTGACTGTAACGGAAACAACTTCCAACGGCGAGAACGTCGTGCGGGTTCGCGTGGTTTACACCTTCAGCACGATTACTTCGTTTCCGGGCATCCCCTCCACGATCACGATTGACCGCACGGAGGAAATGCGCGTGGCACCGCAAACCCCCTACGACTAGGGAGGCTGAGATTTTTTCCGGACACCGAGGCGATCAGCCATGTTATTACGCAAAAGCAAACCGGTTCGGCCAGGCGTTGCAGCTTTGGAAGCGGCATTCGTTTTCCCTCTCGTGATTCTCTTCACGCTGGGCATGATCGTGGGCGCGTTTGGTATCTTTCGCTACCAGGAGGTTGCCTGGCTCGCTCGCGACGCTGCCCGTTTCGCTTCGACGCACGGCGGCCAATATTACGAAGAAAACAAAGAACTGATCCAGAACGGCGTCCTGCCCGACGTCGACAAGCAGTACATCATCGACAAGATTATCAAGAATCAGGCAGGGGGGCTGGATCCCAACAGCCTGAGCGTCAACATCACCATCGTCACGGCGCAAGGAGAATTCGACTGGGATGCGCCGACCGTCAACGGCATCGGGCATTTCAACCGCTACCCGACCAGCATCGATCTCGACGATGGAACCGCTTATCAGAACATCGTCAAAGTGACTGTGTCCTATAATTGGGTGCCGGAATATTTCTGGTCCGGCCCCATCACGCTGACGAGCACCTCCGAGATGCCGATGAATTACTAGGGGTTGGTACCATGGCCGCGCAACCACGAGGCACGACAATGGAACAAAAAAAGAAACGTCCCGGCGCTGTGGCGCCTTTGGTCGCCATTCTGCTGGTTCCCATGTTGATCGCCCTGGCATTGGCCCTCGACGGTGGCTTGATGCTCGACAACAAACGGAAGGTGCAGGCAGCCGCCGATGCAGCGGCGCTTGCCGGCGCTGTGAAGCTCTACAAAAATTACCCGTCGCAGCAGGGAACCGACGTTTACGGGATCGCCAAACAAGCCGCTTTCGAGGTCGCCGCCGCCAACGGCTTTCCCGACGCTACAGGCGATGAAGGTGGGTCCAATGCGGGCAAAGCCTTCGTATCGGTACGCGTAAGTCCCGAAGCTCCCGTGGTCTCGTCTCCGGTTGTCGTTGACGCTACAGGCAACTTGCGTCCCGGCTATATCGAGGTCATCATCACCTATCATCAGCCCGCCGCTTTCGTCAGCCTCATCGGCACCCAATCGGTTGCCATCCAAGCGCGAGCTGTCGCCCGCGCCTCCTTCAGCGACTTCAATGCCGGCGTCATGGCACTCGATCCGAAAGACGACCAGTCGCTCAAAACCAATGGCAATGGCGTCATCAACGTCGTCAATGGCGATATCATCGTCAACTCGATCGACTATCAAGCAGCAAAAACCGCCGGTAACGCCACGATCACGGTGACCAATGGCAAGAATATCTTTGTCACAGGCGGCGCATCAGGGGGCGGTTTCAATCCTCCGCCGATCACGGGTGTCGCTCCCACTCCCGACCCCCTTGCCTACCTGCCGACTCCGGCAGTTCCGTCCACCAACGGCACGATCACGACCCATGGCAAGAGCGGCAACAAGACCATGACTCCCGGATATTACAGCCAGGCTGTCAAATTCACCAATGGCAACATCACCATGCAACCGGGAATCTATTACTTCGCCAAAGGATTTGATGTTTCCGGCCAGGCTTCCGTCTCTGGCAGCGGCGTCATGATGTTCAACGCCGGAAATGGTGCCAGCCAGGGGATCAGCATTACTGGACAGGGTTCCGTTTCTTTGTCGCCTCCCACTTCCGGTGTGTATAAAGGCATACTTGTCTTCCAGGACCGTGCCTCCGATGCGCCGATCAAAGTCGCTGGGAACGGCCAGTTCAACATCACAGGCACGTTCTACGCTGCCGGTGGCGATGTCGCCATCGAAGGCAACGGCGATACCAGCGTCGCCGGACAGGTGATCGCCAACCAGATCGTGGTCGGCGGCAATGGCGAAACCAATATCAAATACAATGGCCCGGATGCGCCGGCTGCCCGGGTGATCCAGCTCGTTGAATAACTCATCGCCCCTCTGCCCGACGCAAGGCCTGGTCGATCCGCTTCAAACAGCGCTCCTGGCCGAGAATGGCCAAGGCATCGAACAGCCCGAAACCGACCGCCTTGCCCGTGACGGCGACCCGGACCGCGTGGATAATCTCTCCAATCTTGATTCCTTCGTCTTCCACGAATTGATGCATCAGTTTGTCAAGAGACCCGGCATCGAAAGCCTCGGCTTGGGCGAGGCGGTCGCGAAACTTTCGCAATAACGCGATCGCTTGCGGCGGCTTCGTGATCCGCTTTTCAAACGCCTTGTCGTCGTATGTAAGGTCTTCGTCGGCGACAAAGAAATCAACGTAGTCGAGGATATCACCAGCGGTTTTGATGCGGTCGTCGGCTGCGATGACGATCTGCTCGACCGTCTTTGGAACGGGGTGAAAGCCAGCCCGTTCCAGGTACGGCAGGACCATGGCGACTTTTTGCTCGATGGGCAGTTGCCGCATGTAATGCTCTTGAAACGCCGACAGCTTGGCCGGGTCGAAACTCGCCGCCGACTTCACGACCCGTTCCAGCGAAAAATGCTGAAACATCTCGTCGCGAGTGAAGAATTCGGTCTTGTCGTCGAGGGACCAGCCAAGCAGGAGGAGATAGTTGACAATGGCGTCGGGGAGATAGCCGACCTGTTCGTAAAAATCGACGATCACCGGATTGAAGGTCTCGTCACTGACTTGCAAGCCGAGGCGATCGGCGATGCGCCGGCCATGTTCGTAGACCCGCTTGAAATCGGGATTCTTGAGGTATTGGGCAATCTTGCGTTTGCTGAGTTTGTTTCTGCTGCCCGGTTCGGCGACAAAAGGCAAATGGGCGAACTGCGGCGGTTCGATGCCGAGGCCGCGAGCGATGAAAATTTGCCGAGGAGTATTCGAGAGGTGTTCTTCCGCACGAATCACGTGGGTAATGCGCATGTCCCGGTCGTCGACGACGCTGGCCAGGCTGTAAAGACAAGTCCCGTTGGAACGTTGGATGACGTGGTCTTGCTCCTCGGCCCAGGCGAACTTCATCGGGCCGCGGATCAAGTCAGTGAATTCGCAATAACCTTCGCGCGGCATTTTCAGGCGGACCACCGCCGTACGGCCTTCGGCTTCGAATTTGGCCTTTTGCTCGGCCGTCTCGGCCATGAATCGCCGACTGCTTACGTACGCACGCTTTTCGCGCTCGGCCAACTCCCGCTCCGCCTTGGTCTCCTCGGCTGTGGCGAAATCGTAGTAAGCCAGCCCCTTATCAAGCAAAACTTGCACCGCCTCCTGGTAGGCTTTCCCTTTCTGCGACTGGTAATAGGGCCCGAATTCGCCCCCCCACCTCTGGCCCTTCGTCCCAGTCGATTCCCAACCAGCGCAAACCGTGCAGAATCGGCGCCAACGCTTCGTCGACATTGCGCTCTTGATCGGTATCGTCGATGCGCAAGATGAACCGGCCATTTTTGCTGCGGGCGTAAAGCCAATTGAATAGCGCCGTGCGCACCCCGCCAATGTGCAAATAGCCGGTCGGGCTGGGAGCAAATCGTGTCCGCACCATGTTCCTTCTCTCGCAAAATTTTTATTCTAGCGAACGGCGGTTGCCGGGTAAGATCGCATCGAGACAACGACGGCACCAGGGGCGCGGCAAAAACGCAACCGATTCCCGCTTATGCTCCCGTTTTTCAATTACGGCCTGGCCTGGGCCAGTTTCGGCCTCGTGCATTCTCTTCTGGTTCGGCCAGCGATTCACCGCTGGCTCGACCAACGGCTTGGTTGTCTGCACCGGCTTGCTTACAACCTTCTGGCTCTTGTCCACTTCGCCGGTGTGCTCGCCGTCGGCCATTGGCTGTTTCATCCCGTGCAACCCTTTGCGTGGCTCGGCGGCTGGCGATTTCTGATGTATGCCGTCTCTGTTGCCGGAACCACACTGATTCTCATGGCCGTCACGCAACATGGCTGGGGTGAGTTCACCGGCGTTCGGCAGATCATCGAGCGCGTTTCGCAACGAGCGTCGCCGCCTGTCGCCACGCTCGTGACAAGTGGTTTGTACTGCTGGGTTCGGCATCCGATCTACTTCGGCGCGCTCCTGGTCTTCTGGGGACTGGCGGTCAACCCGCTCGGCTTCGCGTCAGCGGTCCTCGCCACGATTTATATCTTGATCGGTGCCTTTCTCGAGGAGCGTGACCTTGTGGCCCGCTTCGGCGACGACTATCGGCGTTACCAGCGATCGGTTCCCATGCTGCTGCCCATACGAATACGACGCCAGTTGCAATCCGCGGACAAGATCCCATGAAAGAACGCTGTAGCAATGCTTTTTTTAAAGGGTTCCAGCAGCTAACGCCGTTCTTCATTTTTTCAACAGAGTCAGAACGACGACGCCGGTATCGCTGGTTGCATTGGAGACGACGACGGAATAGGTTCCCTGGCGTCGGCAGCGGAATTGCAGAAGCGGGTCCGGCGACGAGTCCGGGGTGCCGGCGACAATTTGCCCCCGGCGATCGACGATTCCCAACTGCAGTTTGCTGACTCCCTGGCTGACGACGTTGATGGCGTATTGTTCGCCGGTTCGGAATGGGGCGGTGAAGACGGCACTGGTTTGCGGACTGATTTTGAAAATACGCGAGGAGTCCTCGAACGATTTGCCATATGGCTGATATCCCTGCTTGCTCAGTTCCCGGTTTCGTTGTTGGAAACGGTCGAACAGGGAAGTATTTTGTTTAAACTCGGTCGGGTCGGGAGCAACGACGGCAGCGATCTGCTTGCGGGAAAGGGAAGCGTTGGGATCCTGGAGCAGTTCATGGACGTATTTGACGTCGAGAGCGAAATTGAGGGCTTCCAGCGCGAGCCCCTGAGCCTCGTTCTTGCGGATGATGAAGGTATTCACGCCAATGACCCTGCCCTCGTAGTCGAAAAGGGGGCCGCCGCTGTTGCCAGGGTTGAGGGGCACGGTGACTTGGAGAAAGGAGACGCCGGCGAGTTGTCGATCCACGGCCGAGATAATGCCATCTCCCAATGTGCTGGTGAGAGTGAGCCCCGTTGAACCGGCGCCCGGATGGCCGATTGCAAAGACTTCTTCGCCAACTTTCGGACGATGGCCGGCGGGCGCTAATGTCAGTGGCTTCAGTTCCCAGAGTTTGATGTTTTCAGCCGCTTTGGTGACGTCGATCAATGCGACATCCGCCTGCCGATGGATCGCCACCACTTTGCTCACCTCACGAGGGATGGTAAGCGTCTGTTTGGTTTCGGTCGCCAGGAAATGGACCTGGATGCCTTGAGCGGCATTTTGAATAACGTGGCGATTGGTGACGATGTAGAGTCGTTTGTCGTGTTCGATGAGGAATCCGGAACCGGAACTCCTGCTGATCGCTTCGACGACTGGGACGGACGGCGCCAGCCTGGCGAAGAGTTGGGCCAGTTTCTCGCGCGACGTTTGTGGGCTCTTTGGCGCATTCTGGCGGAATTCGGCCGTGCGCGCTGCCTGGGCGATCTTGAGAACCGCCTGATTGACGTCGCCCGACCCCTCAGCAGTTGCTGGTTTTTCCCACAACAACAAGGCCCAATGCTGCTTGGCGCCTTTGCGCAGGTATCGCTTCAAGCGATCGGCCACGTTTAGCAGATAGGTTCCGTCCCCCGGCACCATCCTTTGCTCGAGAATGCTTGTCGGCGAATCTTCGAATAAGACGCGCCTCAAGTAGGCAATGTTGGAACGCCAGAAGACGATGACTTCGTCACCGTCCTGTTTCGGCTGCATATCGGAAAGAATCTCTTCCTTGATCTGGGCGCCGAACAGGTTGACAGTGATGTGATCCTCGGCTTTGTCGAGAACTCGGCTGCCCAATTCGACCGATGGATTGTCGACTTTCGGATCCAGCAACGTTTCGAGTGTTTCCGCAGCCTTGCCTTGAAAGTTTCCCTGTTCGTTCCAGATCGAATGGATGACGTCGAAGTCGATTGCCCCTTCATAGGTAAGCCATTCGAGCAGGATATGTTCGGCGTCGGTTTGCTGCTCGTCGGCATGTTCTTGCAAGATTTGCTGCGTCAGCGGATCGAAACGGTGAAGGAGGAAGGCAGCAGCGTTTCTGGTATTGGCTGACCGTTTGTCCCGCAAGAAGCGGCGCAGTTCTTGTTCCTTTTGCTGGTCATTCGGCGCTGGTTCGACGCCGACGAACAGTGCCTGGGCTTCGTCGCTTTTCAAAAGCAAAACAGCTTCTTTGAGGGCGGCTCCCTCTAGCATCCAGTGGGCCGACTGCGTTTGCATCAGCGCTTCGCCCGGTGGTTGCCTTTTCCAGATCAAGGGAACGAGCAAGTAGACCAGCCCGACCAGGCATGCGAAGGCAGCCGACCACTTCAATAGCCGTTTCGTTTTCGCCAGGTTGGGCAGGCGGAACCGCCCGACTGGCAACCTGAGCTTTTTCAGCGGATTTTTCCACCTTGACCAGGAAATCTTCGCCAACGCAGGTGGCGGCCCCTGCAGATCCGGAACGCTGTAGGCTGTCACCCACTCGGCCATGCCCTCCTTCCAGACCAGATCGCTCGGACCGACTCGTTTGTCGTGCAAGAGCTTTTGCAGATCCGATCTCTTGACCGGCCCATAGCGCTGTCCCGCCACGACGTAGTACCATTCCGCTGTTTCCGTCAGTTGACCGTCGCTAAACAAACCGCGGACGGAAGAAGCCGGCTTCCACCTGGTCGCCCCTTCCTTCCAAATCCAATCCGTGGGCCGGATTCTGCCAGCGTCGGCGAGCGCCTTCAGTTGTTCCGAAGTGACGGGCCCGTGAGCTTGATTATCACGGCTGTAATAATAGCGGCCCATGGTGCACCTGTGGGTACCGACATGCTCGTTTCTCTATTCAGCATAATTGCCGGCCACCACGAATTCCAGGAAAAGCAGCGGGGGTAGAAACCATGGACGATCGAAACACCCGCGCTCCGAGAAGGTGTCGCAGATTTGTTCGTGCGAAGGTCCTGGTGTTTCGGCCTGGTGACGGCAAGCAAAACGCCGACTCTCCCTTTCTCTAGCTGTATCGGCTGGCTACAATGTACCGTAAAACCTGTCACGATGATTTCCTCCCATGGCAAAGCTGGTCGGTATCGATTTAGGAACGACATACACTGCCATTGCGACGCTCGACGATCGAGGGCAAGCGGTGACCCTGCCGAATCGCGAAGGCGATATGATTACGCCCAGCGTGGTCTTCATCGATGGGGACTGCGCCGTCGTTGGCCAGGCGGCGCGGGATGTGGCTTTGGAACAGCCTGACAAAGTAGCGGCTTTCATCAAACGACGGATGGGGCACAAGAGTTACGGCCGGCCGGTGGCCGGTCGCGACTTTCGGCCCGAAACGCTTTCCGCTCTCATCCTGCGAAAGATGAAGCAGGACGCCGAGCTACGTATCGGCCCGATCGACAAAGCGGTCATCACGGTGCCGGCCTACTTCGACGATACACGTCGGAAAGCGACGAAAGACGCTGGCCGCATCGCCGGTCTCGACGTTCTCGACATCATCGATGAACCGACAGCCGCCGCACTGGCCTACTGCTTTCAACCTCGTCCTGGCGTGACCCAACTATCGCCCGACTTGATGTTGCCGGACAAGCAGCAGACAGTTCTGGTATACGATCTGGGAGGCGGTACATTCGACGTCACACTGGTTCGTCTGTCGAAACGCCGATTCGAAGCCGTTGCCATCGAAGGGGATGTGCTTTTGGGCGGGAAGGATTGGGACGACCGCATCGTCGATTACGTAGCGCTGGAATTCAAGAAGAAGTTCCATGCCGACCCGCGTGACGATCCGCAGTCTCTGTCTGCTCTGTCCGCTGCTGCCGACCGCGCGAAACGAACGTTAAGCAAAACTGACGCAGACGACGATTACCTGCAGCCATGCCGGACACGTGCTGACCGTCCCCCTGACACGGTCGCAGTTCGAGGCCCTAACTCGGGATTTGTTGATCCGCACCCGTCTCACCGTGCAACAAGTGCTGCGGCAGGCGGGAATCGGCTGGGACAAAGTCGACCGCGTCCTGATGGTCGGCGGCTCGACCCATATGCCGATGACCGTGAAGATGCTTGAGGAACTCAGCGGCAAAATCCCGGAGAACACGCTGGCGGTCAGCGAAATCGTCGCTCGCGGGGCAGCCATCCATGCCGGTATCGTGGCGTCACGCGCTCCATGCGACGCCGGTATCAAGGTGGATGACAGCGTTCGCGAAGCACTTGGGGATGTGGTTGAAATCCACGTCAACGCGCATAGCCTGGGCATCGAGGTTAAACACAACGGCGAACGCATCAACGATGTGCTCATCCCCAAGAACACCCAGCTTCCAAAGGCCGCCAGTCGCATCTATCGCACCGTGGTCGAGAACCAGCAAAAGGTTCGCGTCAAGGTGCTGCAAGGCGAAGCCCATCAGGCCGATGCGTGCATCAGCATCGGCGAATGCTGGATCGACAAGCTGGCGCCTGGCTTGCCGAAGGCGTCTCCCATTCAGGTTCGTTGCAATTGCGGCAGCGATGGGCTGATCGACGTGATGGCGTTGGACATGACGAGTGGCAAGATGGCTCGGGCCCAACTCCACCGCAGTAGCGGACTTTCCGATGAAGAAATCGCTCGCGAGGCGGCCTGGCTGCGCAGCATCACCGTCCAGTAGCCCCCTTTTCAGCCGACATGTCTGCCGGCATCGGCTTTTTCGGCTACAATGCTCCCCGTGGCCAGCCGGGCAAAAAGTGCTTCTTCTTTTTTGCCGACTCTTTGGAGGTTTCCGCTTTGACCAGCCAGCCGAACATCATCTTCATCATCACGGACCAGCAACGCTACGACACGATCAACGCTCTGGGGTTTCCCTATATGGACACGCCGAATCTGGACCGGCTTGTCCGCGAAGGCATCACCTTCAGCAATTGTTTTGTCACAGCCGCCTCGTGCGCACCGGCACGGGCGAGCTTGTTTACAGGCTATTATCCCCACACCACCGGCATACTCAAAAACGCTGACAGCTGGACGCGTTCCTGGATCGAACGCCTGCGCGCGGCCGGCTACCGTTGCGTCAATGTCGGCAAGATGCACAGTTATCCCTACCACACGCCGCTCGGATTCGACGAACGTTACGTTGTGGAGAACAAGGATCGCTATCTGGAAGAACGTTACTATTTCGACGAATGGGACAAAGGGCTTCGGGCTCGCGGGCTGGTCAAGCAGCAACGCGAACTCTATCGGCAGTGGCCCGATTACCGCGAACGTCTGGGAGCCTTCGAATGGAAACTTCCCGAGGATGCGCATCCAGACGTTTTCGTCGGCCAAATGGCGTGTTGGTGGATCGAAACGTATCCCGTCACCAGGCCGTTGTTTTTGCAAATCGGCTTTCCTGGCCCGCATCCTCCTTATGATCCGGTGCCTCGCTACGCCGAGCCATATCTGAAAAAGGAACTGCCTCTCCTGGAAGTGACGGAAGACGAGTTGGCGGGCCAGCCGCCACCTTTCTTGCAGATGCGTCTGCACAACCACGAAGTCGACCACGATTCGGTGGTCCACCTGCTCCATCCGACCAAGGAGCAAAGGCATCGTCAGCGTGCTTATTATCTGGCCAATGTCACTATGATCGACGAGCAAGTCGGGCGGATTCTGCAAGCGCTCGAAAAACGTGGCTACCTGGAAGATGCGGTGGTCGTGTTTACGTCGGATCACGGCGACTGCCTTGGGGATCATGGCCACAGCCAGAAATGGACCATGTATGATGCCGTCACCCGTGTGCCGTTGGTGGTCTGGTCGCCGAAACGCTTTCCCCCCGCCGCGGACGGTCGATGGGCTGTGCCAGCAAATGGATATCGGCCCCGCACTGTTGCAGCTGGCCGGTGCCGAGGTGCCTGCCGCGATCGAAGCCCAATCGCTGCTGCCAGCGTTGACGAATGGTCGGTGGAGCGGGCGTCCGCACGTCTTTGCCGAACAAGGCCGCGACGGCATCTTTCAAGGCACCGACTTCATGACCATGGTCCGCACGAAAGAATGGAAGTTGGTGCATTTTCTCGACGAACCTTTCGGCCAACTTTTCGACCTGAAAAACGACCCTGATGAAATCCACAATTTGTGGGATGATCCCGCTTTCGCGGAGCAAAAGCATCGACTTCTGGCCGTGCTGCGCGAGTGGCGGATTCGCAGCCAGTACCATACTCGAGATTGGGCCAAAGATTGGCGCTAATGGCGGTCGAGGAGAACGAAGCCCGGCCTCGAGCGACTCGTCTGCCGGATTCGACGCCGGCGACCGGTCCGCATGCGTGTCGCCTATTCGCCTGACGCCTTAGAGATTATCGGCTTCCGTCGAAGTGCGAATGGCCTGGTTCGTTTTTCCGCGTTGTCCCCATCTCCAACCCGCGATGTCGGGCATATCTTCGCCGTGCTTGTGGATGTATTCCTTGTGGTCGATCAACCGGTCACGAAGGGCCTGTTTCACGTAGGCTGCCGAATACCCGAGTTTTGGCACCCGATCGATGACCATATCGACCAGATGGAACCGGTCGAGGTCATTGAGGACGACCATATCGAAAGGCGTCGTCGTAGTCCCTTCTTCTTTGTAGCCGCGAACGTGCAGGTTCTTGTGGTTGGTGCGTCGATAGGTCAGGCGGTGGATCAGCCAGGGATAGCCGTGGAAGGCGAAGATGATCGGTTTGTCGGTGGTGAACAGGGCGTCGAACTCCTGGTCGGTCAAGCCGTGCGGATGTTCGGAACGGGGTTGCAACTTCATCAGGTTGACAACGTTGATGACCCGGACCTTCACATCGGGCAGATACTCGCGAATCAGATCGACGGCCGCCAGCGTTTCGAGCGTGGGTACATCGCCGCAACAAGCCATGACGACGTCCGGTTCGGAATCTTTGTCGTTGCTGGCCCACTCCCAGATGCTGATGCCAGCAGTGCAGTGTTTGATGGCCTCGTCCATGGTAAGCCACTGGGGACTGGGCTGTTTGCCGGCAATGATGACATTGACGTAATTTCGGCTGCGCAGGCAATGATCGGTAACGCTCAACAAGCAGTTCGCGTCGGGAGGCAGATAAACGCGGATGATCTCCGCCTTCTTGTTTACGACATGATCGATGAAGCCGGGGTCCTGGTGGCTGAAACCATTATGGTCCTGTCTCCAGACGTGCGAACTGAGCAGATAGTTCAGACTGGCGATGGGGCGGCGCCACGGAATGTGATTGCAGACCTTCAACCACTTGGCGTGTTGGTTGAACATGGAATCGACAATGTGGATGAAAGCTTCGTAGCAGTTGAAAAAGCCATGCCGCCCGGTCAAGAGATAGCCTTCCAACAAGCCCTGGCACTGGTGTTCGCTGAGCATTTCCACGACTCGTCCATCCGGGGACAAGTGGTCGTCCTCTGGGAGAATCTCACCCATAAAACAGCGATCGGTGACTTCGAAGATATCCTGCCAGCGATTGGAAGCGTTTTCGTCGGGGCTGAAAATGCGGAAGTTTTTCGTTTCCAGGTTCAGTTTCATGACATCGCGGAGATATTGCCCCTGGATGCGCGTCGCTTCGGCGATGACGCTGCCAGGGCTGGGAACATCGACGGCATAGTCGCGAAAGTCAGGCAGGCGCAAGGGTTTCAGCAGACTGCCTCCATTGGCATGGGGGTTGGCGCCCATGCGTCGTTCTCCCTGGGGAGCCAATTCTGCCAATTCCGCTTTCAATTTGCCGTTCTCGTCGAAAAGCTCCTCCGGGCGGTAGCTTTTCATCCACTTCTCAAGCAGCTTGACGTGCTCGGGGTTTTCATGCATTTCCCCCATGGGAACCTGATGCGAGCGCCAGTAGTCAGCCACCTTCTTGCCGTCGACTTCTTCCGGACCGGTCCAGCCTTTGGGCGTCCGCAAGATAATCATGGGCCACATCGGTCGTTTCGGGTCGTTCTTTTGCCGAGCATTTGATTGGATACGCTGAATCTCATCGAAGACGATGTCGAGGGTTTCCGCCATCAACCGGTGCATCTTCTCCGGTTCGTGGCCTTCGACGAAATAAGGAGTGTACCCATAGCCGCGGAAAAGAGCTTCGAGTTCTTCCCGGCTGATCCGGGCCAGAATGGTTGGATTGGCAATTTTGTAACCATTCAAATGCAGAATTGGCAGAACGGCGCCGTCACGGATGGGGTTGAGGAGCTTATTGGAATGCCAGCTGGTGGCGAGGGGACCGGTCTCGGCTTCGCCGTCGCCGACGACGCAGGCGGCGACAAGGTCGGGATTGTCGAAAACGGCGCCGAAGGCATGCGACAAGGCATAGCCGAGTTCGCCTCCTTCGTGGATCGAGCCAGGCGTTTCCGGCGCCACATGGCTGGGAATCCCTCCAGGAAAAGAGAACTGCTTGAACAGCCGTTGCATGCCCGCTTCGTCCTGGGAAACGTTCGGATAAACCTCGCTGTAGGTGCCCTCGAGATACACATTGGCCACCAGGGCTGGCCCGCCGTGCCCTGGACCCGTGATGTAGATCATGTTCAAATCGCGTTCCTTGATCACACGGTTCAGGTGCACGTAGGTGAAATTCAAACCCGGAGTCGTTCCCCAATGGCCAAGCAAACGCGGTTTGATGTGTTCTTTGCTCAACGGCTTTTTCAAAAGTGGATTGTCGTAGAGATAGATTTGTCCGACGGACAGATAATTGGCCGCCCGCCAGTAAGCATCCATTTTCTTCAACAGTTCGGGACAGAGCGTCATCGCCATGGGTGTCCTCGGAATCACGACAGGTACGGAACGTGGGAAGTACGATTTGTCTTAGTCATGGGAACAAGGGCTGTCCATGAGCGTGCGGTCATTTGGGCGATCGTGTCGGCGTCAGCGCGCATGGGAGGCGGAAGTTCGGCGCAATGCATCGCGAGGCGAAGTCAGGACATCGCCGAGGAACCCTTACCGAACGGTGTTTTCACAGGCAGGAACTACTTTTTCGGTTTTGGAAACTGCCAGCGCTCGGAGGGGCTGTAGGCGTCGTCCATCAATTTCTTCATCTTGGCTACGAGGTCTGGGTGCTTGTCGGCCAGGTCGTGCGTTTCGCCCAGATCGGCTTCGAGGTCATAAAGCCGAATGGGGGTATGGATCGGCTGCTGCACCGCTTTCCATTTGCCCATGCGGAGCGCGCGGCCGCCGCCACGCTCGTAAAAAGCCCAAAAGAGCGTCTGGTGCTTTCTTTGCTTTTCGGGCTGGCCTGTCAACGTCGGTACAAAGGAAATACCGTCGATGTCTTCAGGAACCGCGTTTTCGGCTTGCGCCAGTTCCGCCAGAGTCGGCATGACATCCTGAAAGGCGCCAACGAAATGGCTGGTGGTGCCCGGTTTGATTTTGCCGGGCCAACGCACGATCATCGGGACACGGATGCCTCCTTCGGTAAGGTCGCGTTTGATGCCGCGAAGAGGCCCGTTGGAGTCGTTGAAATCGGGATTATTTCCACCTTCGCGGTGGGGTCCGTTGTCTGAAGTAAAGAAGACGATGGTCTTGTGGTCGATGCCATTCTTTTTGAGTCGGGCCATCAGCCGGCCAATGTCGTGGTCCATGCGGGTGATCATGGCGGCGTGTCCCTTTTGCGGTTCGGGCCAGTCTTTATCCTTGTAGATGCCGTAATCCGGCACTTCCATGCCTTGCTGGCGAGCCTCGTTATTGGCGTGCGGAATGGTCAACGCCAAATACAGGAAAAAGGGGCCTTGCTTGTTTTCGTCGATGAACTTGAGAGCCTCGGCCATCAAGAGGTCGTGACTGTATTCGATTTTTTTCGACGCCACTCCCTGGCCAAACTTGCCCGGTTTGGGAACGACGTTCTTCAATGGGACGCGCTTTTCACCGCGGATCAGGAAATGCGGGTAGTAATTGTGGGCATGGTGCTGGTCGAGGTAGCCGTAAAAGAAATCGAACCCCTGGCGCGTGGGCAGGCCCGTCGAATTTTCATGCCCCAATCCCCATTTTCCGACCAGTGCGGTTCGGTAGCCCGCGGTTTTGAGCACCTCGGCAATCGTGACATCTTCGGGGCGAAGGTTGTCTTTACCGTTTCCCCGAATAAAGCAATGACCGGTGTGGTATCCGGTCATCAGGACACAGCGAGACGGAGCACAAACGGTCGAACCGGCATAAAAGTCGGTAAAGCGCATCCCTTCCCTGGCCAACCGGTCGAGGTTGGGTGTCTGGATTCGTTTTTGCCCGTAACAACCAAGGTCGCCGTAGCCGAGGTCATCGGCCATAATGAACACGATGTTGGGCTTGTCGGCGGCCAAAACAGGCAACGGCACAACCAACCCGACCAGAAGGATAATGGAGAAAATGAGTCCCAACCGATTTTTCGTCATCATTCGTTCCTTGTCGCGTGAACCCGTTTTTGAACCAGAATCCGCATCGCAGTTGCGTCGCCGGGTTTCCTTGTAAAGCATGGCAATGGTCGTTGTCAATTACGTAGTCGGTACAATAGCTCGACCGCTGCCAACGCGTTGTTTTCGGAGTCCCTTGGATTGCTATGGTTGATAACGCACCAATCATCAGCTGCGAACACGCCGGTTTGACGGTGGAAGGGTATTCGCGCGCTGCGGTCCAGACCTATTGGCGCGTGCCGCAATTGAAGATCGGTTTCGATTTGGGGGCCCAGCCGTGGGACTTCATGGGAACGCCGACCTGGTTTGTGTCTCATACGCATCTCGACCATGTGGCGGCGCTGCCGGTCTATGTCGCCCGGCGACGGATGATGCGCATGCAGCCGCCGACCATCCATTTGCCCGCCGAATCGCTGGAAGACACACGCCGTCTGCTGCGAGTAGTGCAGCGGCTCGACCGTGGCCGTATGCTTTGCCATCTCAATGGCCTTCACCCCGGCGACGAAGTCCAACTGTCGCGTGAAAGCGTCGTCACTGCTTTCGCCACTTCGCACACGATCCCGTCGCTCGGATTTGTCGTGTGGGACCGCCGATTCAAGCTCAAGGAAGAATTCCACGGCCTGCCCGGCGAAAAGATTCGCGATTTGCGGCAATCGGGCGTCACGGTCACACGCGAAGTTCGTGTGCCGCTCCTTGCCTATACCGGCGACACCAGCCCGGCCGGCCTGGATAACTTCCCTCCCGTCTATGAGGCCAAAATCCTGATCACCGAATTGAGCTTCGTCCGTCCCAACCACCGCCGGGAAAAGATTCACAAGTTCGGGCACATGCACCTCGACGATTTCATTGAACGGGCTGACCGTTTTCAAAACGAATTGATCATCTGCGCCCACTTCAGCACCCGCTATCATCCCCAGGAAATCCGGCGAACGATCGAAAACAAGCTGCCGGACCAACTGCGCAACCGCATGAAATTGTGGTTATGACGAGAGCGGCGACGAAAGCCTCGCCCCGTGACGTTGCGAAGAACGAAACCAGGCTTCGGTTTGGCAAATCGGCAGTTTTCCCCGTATACTACCCATATACTAATTGATTGGTTGATCGGGGCTTGACCAGTTCTTGGCAAGGGGAACACGATGACCAGCCGCCGACAGATTTTAAGCAGGCAATTACGGCGCGTTTGCCGACGCCTTTGGCTGCAGACGTTGCTTGACCAATTGGTCTGGTTCGTCTCTGGTGCGTTCGTGCTTGCCGCCCTGTGGTATGTCCTGCAACCGCTGCTATTCGGCGATGCCTCTCCAAGTGTTTTCTGGCAGGTAGCGGGCTGCCTGGCGGGAGCGGCTTTCATAGCGGCCGCCTTGGTTTCCGTTTTTCGTATGCCATCTGCATTGTCGGCAGCCCTGGCATTGGATGCCCGCTTCGGCTTGAAAGAGCGCGTGACCTCGCTGTTGACGCTGTCGCCACCCGACGCGTCGTCGCCGGCCGGTTTGGCCCTATTGGAGGATGTCGAGCAACGCGTCAGCCAACTCGATGTGGGTTCGGGCTTTCCGTTGACCTGGCCACGCAGAGGATGGTTGGTAGCTGCTTCCGCAGGTCTTCTCGCCGCGGTGTTCGTCTTTTACGAACCTCCCAAAGGACAGGCCGGCAACCAGTCGCCAGGTGATGAGGAACAGACACCGGCGAATATCGCCGAGCTGGAACGGGAAATGAAAAAGCTGTCGGCAAAGCGTCCACGTCCCCAGACGCAACGTCAGACGCCGACCGCCAAAGAGATCGAGCGGATCGAAGCCGAGTTGGAAAAGATCGCCCAACGGCCTCGTGAAAACAAGTCGCAGCTCCGCGAACGCATCAAGGAAATGACTGATTTGGAAAGCCAACTCAAAAAACGAGAGCAGGAACTGGCTGCCCGGCAGACGGCAATCAAGAAACAACTCGAACGCCTGCAACAAAAAACGGGCGATCAGAAAGGACCGGCCGACGAACTCCGTAAAGCGCTGGCGGAAAACGACCTTGAAAAAGCCAAAAAAGAAGTCGAGCGACTGCACAAGAAACTCAAAGAAAACGAATTGACCGAGCAACAAAAAGAACAATTGAGCCGGCAACTCAAGGAAATGCAGGAAGAATTGAAGAGGCTGTCGCGGCGCGAGGATGAAAAAGAAAAGTTGCAGCAACTCGCCCGCGAAGGCAAGCTCGACCCGGAGCAACTGCAGCGCGAACTCGATCGGCTCGAAAAGGAAGCGAAACAGCTCGATCAATTGAAGGATCTGGCCCAGAAACTGGAGGAATGCGAACAGTGCCTCAAGAAAGGAGACGCCGACGAATTGGCCCGAAAAATGAACGAGCTTGCCCAACAAATGCAAAAGATGGAACTGAGCCAGCAGGACCTCGAAACGCTTAACGACCAGCTTTCCCGATTGCAAGCCGCAAAGAAAGCAGCTTGCAAGGGAATGGGAGACGGCTTGAAGGGGAATGGTCTGGGCAAGGGGGAAAAGCCCGGCGGAAAAAGGCCTGTCGCCGAAAAGGGCCCGACTGGTGCGTACGACAGCAAAAACCGCGTGGAATTCGATCCCAAGGGGCAAAAGATTTTCGACGGCTACGCCCCGGGCCAGAACTTCAAGAAAAAGACCACGGCCGAAATCGCCGGCGAAATCCAGAACGCCCAACAACAGGCACCAGAAGTGATCGACACCGAACGTATTCCCAAGGCCGCACGCGACATGGCCAAGGGATATTTTCGCAATTTGGGAAATCAGAAATAAGCACTATCGCAACACCCGAACCAATCGAATGACGGAAGATCGATCGTTTCCCAAGCGGTCCTGTCGCGGCAAACAGGTGGCATGATACATTTCCATTGCAAGTGGTGCGGCAAACGTTACCGGACGGAAGAAAAAAACGCCGGTCGCAACAACCTTTGCAAACGTTGCGGCAGGCCCGTGTGGGTGCCGATTCCGGAGTTGCGTTTTGCTTGCCCGCGTTGCGGCAAACGCTATCGCACCGAAGCCCAGCATGCCGGTCTGACACTCCCCTGCCGTGATTGTGGCGAACCAGTGACAGCCCCACGTCGCCCGGATTTAAGCCCGGAGGTTTTGCGGCGCCTTCCGAAGGGAAGCGAACTACCCAAGTTTTTCGCCATCGAAGCGGAAAGCCAACCGCCACCCGCGATCGACGCTTCGCCCTTCGAACTGGCACCGGATCCGAACCTGCCGCCCCTTGCGGAAGTAATGGTGGACTTTCCCGATTTGAGTATTCTGCAAGAAGCCGGGCTGGATCTCCCTCTGGCTCAACCGGCCCCCGCCCCAGCCGGCGCAGCCAGTAGCTGAAAAGTCCAAACCGCTTGAGCCGGTCGCCCCTGCCTCGCCTCTTTCCGAGACAGAAGTGCTTTCTCCGCGCAAATTGGATGAATTAGCTCGTCGTGCTGAAGTCGCCAGTCCTCGAGCAGAGATCGACCAGGCGCCCCCAGCGCCGGTCCCGTCCGAGCCAGCCAACGTCCCAGTGGGAATCCCCATGGCGTCCCCTGCACCGAGCACCTCTCCTCCGCAACAGGCCCCCACCCGAACCGCCCGCACCGGCAATGCCCGATCCGCTACCGATGGCCGAACCGATTTTTGAAAGCCCGCCCGAAGCGGTCCCTGCTGCGCCAGCCGAACCGACACTGACGGCCCCCGGTGCCAGCCCATGCAGTCGGCAATCCCGAGGCCCGGCATAACGTGCCCGCCGCACCTGTAGTCCCTGTGATGTCCGGCTGTCCTCGTTGCGGTAATGCCAGTGTGCAGTCGATCGAGTCGCGGACTCGGGCCGGGAACCTGGTCATGATCAGTTCCGGCGCCGTCGGCGTCACTTCCTTGGCGTTGACGCAGAACCATTGGATATTCGGGTTGATGGCATTGCTTTGCGTCGGCACGGCGGCGTGGGGCAGTTTTCTGAAAGGGTGGGTCATCGTATGCCAGCGCTGTGGCTACCGCATCGAGTAATCACCTCGGCTAAATATCGAGCGCATCGAGCTGATCCATCAGGTTGTCCAGTTCATCCTTGGGTTGCACCGGTTTGTTGGCCTGACGTTTGGGAACGCCAACCGACAAGCCGACCGCTTCTCGGCCGTCTTTGACCAATTCCCGATCGCGTTCGGCGACAGCCTGCGCGAAGCGCGTCTCCTTTGTCGCCGCCAAATAGCTTGCTCAGGTCGATCTTCAAACCACTGACGCTGCCTACTGGAGCCCCGGCAATCGCTGGCGTCTTGTAATCCGGAAACATAATGGCCTGCTCTGGGCAAACTCGGCTACAGGCCGGGCACCCCCGCTTGCAGTTGTCTTGATTCTCGACGATGATGCGGTCCAGGTTGTCGACGCCATAAACGCCGAACAAACAAAAATCGATGCACTCCATGCAGTTGGTGCATCGACTATAGTCGATCACCGGATACCACCGGCGTTTGGCTTCTTGCAAATGCTCGATCGGCCGTTGCGGAGAGTTGTTCGGATTGCCCTGCGATGATGGTTCGTCACGCAAGTATCGTCCCAACTGCACCAGATTGGGTTCACCTTGAATCCATTGCTTGAGGCGCTGCTGTCTGCGTTCCCGGCACTCGGCCGCGATTCGCCGAACTTCCTGGACATAAGGCTCATGCCTGGGGTGATCGCGCAGATCGAGGCAATAGATGTAGCGGTCGGGAACATCGACCGAGCCGATGCCTTTGGGTTCTTCGTTTTCGGCTTCTTCTTCGTCTTCCTCATCGTCATGGGGAGAAGGGAGCTGGCTTTTTGCCGAAATGGCCGCGAATCCCGTCGCGATCGAGCACCCAGAACGCCGCCCGCGGAAACATCCAGGCCAAAACAACCATGTCTCCCTGCACCGATTCGAGAAACAATCGGCCTGTATGCTCGGCGTCGAGATCATATAGGTAGGGGACGACAGAAACTTCCAGCCCCGGTTCCATGATCAAGGCAGCTACGATCGATTCTTCCAACGCCCGCTTGGCGGGATGTTTGCCTTGTGCCTGCGACAAAACCACGGTCAGACGATGTTGGCTCATGCTGGTCTCCGGGTCGAATTTCGTCTTATTCTATGGACGCTCCGGTTTCCGGGTTTGTTTTACGGCTTTTTAGCCTACTGCATCGATTCCTCAGCGGCAATCACCAACCGCGAATGGAGGGCCCCGTTCTGTCGAGGCCGGTCGAATAGGACATCCCCGGTCGGCGAAGATACTTGCAGTCTTGTAGAAAAGCTTGATAACCTTGTGAGTCGCAATTTGGGGACAAGATCGCGTTTTTGTGCAGGAGAAAGCGGATGCGGCTGATGATGCTGATGATTTGGATGGCGTTATTTTGGAGTTTCTTACCCCCTGTCTCGGCTGCCGCTGAACAAGAGGCGAAAACTCGCCTCGTCCTTTTTACTTACGCCGGTGAAATCAACAGCCTGCCACCCGGAAAACGGATTCGCGTTTGGCTGCCTTTCCCTCCCTCGAATGAAGCACAAACGGTGAAACTGGTTCGGCAACAGCTCCCCGCAACACCCGTGCAGCACCGTGAGCTGACCCACAACAATCGCATCCTGTATTTCGAAGCCAAGGCAGATCGCCAGGGCAAGGTGCCCTTTTCCCTCACCTATCGCGTAAAGCGAAAGGAAATTCGCAGTCCCGTTCCGGCACGCGAGTCGGACCTGGAACGCTTCCTCCGTGCGGATCGACTGGTACCGGTTTCTGGCAAACCACTCGAGTTGCTCCGCGGCAAACAACTGCCGCCGGACGATTGGGGCAAAGCTCGTTTCTTGTACGATCTGGTCGAGAAGCACATGCGCTACAGCAAAGAGGGAAGCGGTTGGGGGTCGAGGCGATGCCGTTTGGGCGTGCACCCATGGAGCGGGCAATTGCACCGATTTTCACAGCCTGTTTATCTCGCTGGCCCGGGCGCACAAGATACCTGCCAGGTTCGTTATCGGCTTTCCCCTGCCGCCCGAACGAGGCGAAGGCGAAATCCCCGGCTACCATTGCTGGGCCTATTTCCAGATTCGCGGCAAAGGTTGGATTCCGGTGGATATTTCCGAAGCCGACAAAAACCCCAAACTGCGCGACTACTACTTCGGCAACATCACCGAGAATCGGATCGCTTTCAGCGAAGGCCGAGACCTGATCCTCGCCCCGAAACAATCGGGCAAGCCGCTGAACTATTTCGTTTATCCTTATGCGGAGATCGACGGCAAACCGTTGGCAGACGAGCATCTCACCTCGCGTTTTTTCGTACCAGGACGTGCAGGAGTGACTGCGGTGGACTGGCCGGCAACGCCGCTTCTTTTTTCCAACTAGCCGAAAGAACGCATTTCTGCGAAATTACACTTACGGGACTCTGTCGATCGACCTGTTGAAATATGGTCATGGAAAACGAGCTGAGCGACGGTACTGCTATCCGCGACTGGTGTCAGCGAATCCGCGACATTCGCGATCGCACAATGGAAGCGGTCTCCCGGGTCGTCGTCGGCATGGAAAGCGTGACGCATCATTTTCTGATCGCGCTTTTGGCCAATGGCCATGTGCTTTTGGAAGGCGTGCCGGGCGTTGCGAAAACGACGCTGTCGAAACTATTTGCTCGAGTGCTCGGCATCGACTATCAGCGCATCCAGTTCACTCCCGATCTGCTTCCGTCGGATATAACCGGAACCTACATCTTCGACCGCAAGGAAAACGAATTCGTTCTCCGCAAGGGTCCGGTGTTTTGCCAGGTTTTGCTGGCCGACGAAGTCAACCGGGCGCCTGCCAAGACGCAATCGGCTCTACTGGAGGCGATGCAGGAAAACCAGGTTACGATCGAAGGGACAACGCTGCCGTTGCCCAAGCCATTTATGGTGCTGGCGACCCAGAATCCGGTCGAACAGGAAGGGGTTTACCGCTTGCCCGAGGCCCAATTGGATCGCTTTCTGCTGCGTGTCGATATGGGATATCCGGGACACGAGCGGGAAGTCGACATGCTGAAACTGCATAGCCGAGAACCGGAGATGCCGGAGCCGATCGCCGATGCCGCATTGATCCTGGAGATGCAAAAGCAAGTGCCGCTGGTCTACGGTGCCGATTCGCTTTTGCATTACATCGTGACGCTGGCCGAAGCAAGTCGCGAGCATCCCGACCTCTCCTTGGGGGCAAGTCCACGGGCTTCTTTGTGTCTCCTTCGCTGCGCTCGCGCCCGGGCTCTACTCGACGGACGGCATTATTTCACTCATGCCGACGTTCAAGCCGTCGCTTTGCCCGTCCTCGGTCACCGCTTGATCATTCGGCCGGAAGCCGAAGTTGAAGGCCGACAGGTCAGCGAAATCGTCAACGAACTTCTCGACACGGTGCCGGTTCTCGAAGCGGATTGATCTCGATTCCCATGGCTGGACGACTCCGGTTTCTGTTGCTGCAAGTGCGAAATGCCGACGACCCGATGCGTCAGCATGAGGTCGGCGCCTTTGCACGAGTATTGGGAATCGAGACATCGCAAATCCATGTTTTGGATTTGCTGAATGTTGCGGTAACCAAAGACCACCTGGCGCCGACCGACATGGTTCTTTTAGGAGGGGCGGGCGAGTATTCGGCTGCCGGGGAAGGGGCCTGGCTCGAACAGGCCCTCGATTCGCTCCGCGTTGTCCACGCAGCCAAAAAACCGACTTTTGCGTCGTGTTGGGGTTTTCAGGCTTTGGCCCGTGCCATGGGAGGCAGAGTCGTGCACGATCTTAGCCGCGCTGAAGTCGGCACGCACCAGGTCTATCTCACCGAAGCCGGCCAAAGGGACCCCGTGTTCGCGCCGCTGGCTCCGTCTTTTCCAGCCCAGATGGGACACGAAGACTACGTCGCCGAATTGCCTCCCCAAGCCACTCTTCTCGCCTATTCGGAAAAAGTTCCGCACCAGGCGTATCGCTTCGACGACGCTCCTATCTATTGCACCCAGTTCCATCCCGAATTGACTTCCCATGATTTGCTGCTTCGGTTGCGGAATTATCCCCAGTACGTGGAGCGGATAGCTCGAGTGACGTTGTCCGAATTGACGGCATCGCTGCAAGACTCGGCATCGGCCCAAGCCATTCTCAAGCGATTCGTTGCTCATTATTTTGGCGACTGAGGGCGAAGTGGTGGAAGAAGTCCGATTGGTCGAAGGCAAAGGCTTGCGGCGAGCAGGTCTCTTTCTTGGTCCCATCCTTTTTGTCATTGCTATCGCCATTCCGGCGCCGGACCTGTCTTTCGCCGCTCAAGCCGTCGGCGGTACGACGCTATGGATGGCGACCTGGTGGGTCACCGAGGCGATTCCGATCCCTGCTACGGCGCTGTTACCCCTGCTGTTGTTACCGATAACCGGGGCAGCAACACCCAAGGCTGCGGCAGCACCCTACGGCAGCCCTCTGATTTTCCTGTTCCTGGGCGGCTTGCTGCTTTCTCTCGCCCTTGAACGCTGGGGATTGCACCGCCGAGTCGCTCTCGCCATCGTCGATTGGGTCGGCACCGGACCAGTGCGGATCACACTCGGATTCATGCTGGCGACAGCATTTCTGTCGATGTGGATATCGAACACCGCGACCACCCTTCTCATGGTCCCGATCGCTTTCGCCGTCATCGAACACGTCAACGACGAACAAGACCAGCCGAGCGACCAGTTTGGCACCGCCTTGATGTTGGGCATCGCTTATGCGGCTTCGATCGGAGGCATGGCGACCTTGATCGGTTCGCCCACCAACGTCGTGACGGCTGGTCTGGTCAAAGAATTGCTTGGAACCGAAATCGACTTCGTGCAGTGGCTGGTCTTTGCCGCCCCGTTTTCCTTTGCCTTTCTGCTGGTGGCATGGTTTTATCTGACCCGTTTCGCCTTTCGCTTGCCGCACACCGGCCGTGCATCGCATACGATCCGCCAGCTGCGCGCCGAGTTGGGCGCCATGACCCGACAGGAAAAAATCGTCGCCGTGGTTTGGAGCATGGTGGCCTTGGCCTGGTTGACGCGCCCGTATTTGTTGCAGCTTTTTCCCCGATGGCCGAAGTTCGATGACAGCACGATCGCAATTGCCGGTGCCCTTTTGCTGTTCGTCATTCCCAGCGGGGCAGGGTCGAAGGAAGGGATCTTAAACTGGGATGTCGCGGTGAAAGTCCCCTGGGGCATCCTCATTCTGTTTGGCGGCGGACTGTCGCTGGCATCGGCATTTACCCAGTCGAAACTAGCGGTTTGGCTTGGCAGCCATCTTGCCGGTTTTGGGCACATTCCCGCCTTGGCCGGTGTGTTCATTGTTACGATCTTCACCTTGTTTTTGACGGAATTCACTAGCAATGTGGCCACTGCCACCCTTTTGATGCCGGTTCTTGCGGAAGTCGGCAAGGCGTTCGGAATGGACCCCCTGATGCTGATGATGTCCGCCGCGTTGGCCGTCTCGGGAGCTTTCATGCTTCCCGTCGCCACCCCGCCCAATGCCATCGTCTTCGGCACTGGATTTCTCACGGTGCCCAAAATGGCGCGTGCCGGTCTCGTGCTGAATCTCATCGGCTCCGTCTTGATTACGGTCTTCGTCTATTGGTGGCTGCCGCTGCTCTGGTAAGAGCCGTCGATCTGGTCAAACGCGCTGGTTGGACATCCGCCCCGCAAGCAAATATTTCTATGGGGTAAGACTCCATTGACAGGAAAGGCAGCCACATGAGCGATCCCTGGTTTCAGACCCTCTTTGCCGAGCGCATCGGCGGTGCCAACTACGGCAAAGGGACCGAGATCTACAAGTTCGAGAAAATCAAACGCGCCAAACGTGCCGCACTCGCCGCCCATCCGGAACGCCGACTTCTGGACTTCGGCATCGGAGAGAACGATGACATGGCCGACCCCCTGGTCCGCGATGTCATGAAGCAGGAAGTCGACAAACTGGAGAATCGCGGCTACGCCGACAACGGCATTTTCGAATTCAAAGAAGCGGCTGCCGCCTTCATGAAGCGCGTCTTCGGCGTGGAACTCGACCCGGCCACCGAAATCAACCACGCCATCGGCTCCAAACCAGCTTTGGCTATGCTGCCCGCTGCCTTTATCAACCCCGGCGACGTTACCCTCATGACGGTGCCGGGCTACCCCGTCGCCGGTACGCATACGAAATATTATGGCGGCGAGGTTTTCAACTTGCCCCTCTTGGAAGAGAACGGCTTTTTCCCCGATTTGGAGTCGATCCCAGCTGACATTCGCCGACGGGCCAAACTACTCGTTCTCAATTATCCCAACAGCCCAACAGGGGCCGTCGCCACGCGCGATTTCTATCGCCGAGTCATCGACTTCGCCCATGCCAACCAGGTCGTCGTCGTGCAGGATGCGGCGCATATCTGCCTGACGTTCGATGGTCCGCCGTTGAGTTTTCTCCAGATCGACGGAGCCAAAGAGGTCGGCGTCGAAGTCCATTCGCTGTCTAAAGGATTCAATATGATTGGCTGGCGCATGGCTTTCGTCGCTGGCCACGCCAAAATCGTGCAAGCGTTCGCCGACATCAAAGACAACTCCGATTCTGGGCAATTCATCGCCATTCAAAAGGCGGCCAAGGCAGCCCTCGAACATCCGGAGATCGCCGACAGGACCCGGGAGAAATATCGTCGTCGGCTGGAAAAGCTGGTTGCTGCCCTGAATCAGGTCGGCTTTCAGGCGAAGATGCCCGGCGGCACCTACTTCCTTTACGTGAAAGCCCCCAAAGGCGCCTTGGATCGCACTTTCGCCAATGCCGAGGAGGCATCGCAATTTCTGATTCACGAACAATCGGTTTGCTGCGTTCCATGGGACAATGCAGGCCCCTACCTCCGTTTTTCCGTCACCTACCTCGCCAAAGACGAAGCCGAGGAAGACGCCCTGATGAAAGAAACGGTCGATCGGCTTTCGGCGTTGAAGCTGAAGTTTTGACTGGGAAAAGAATCCGCTTTTGGATTAACCTGGACCAGCTGTCGCTTATTTTGCCAGTGGCCGGGTTTCTGGCAGTTTTCTTCAGAATTGGGAGGCGGCCATGATTGTTCGTTTGTTGTCGGCTTGTCTGTGCGCGTCGATGTTGTGCCTGCCCGCTGCGTCGCTGGCGAAAGAAAAGGTCTTCCGTGCCGGGGCGGCGACCAGCAACATCACTCCGCCTCTAGGCTCACCGATCGTTGGCGGCTTCCGCGTTCCTTATGCGACCCATATCCATGACGAACTGCACGCCCGCTGCCTGGTGCTCGATGACGGGACGACCAGGATCGCTATCGTCCTGTGCGACAACGTCGGCATTCCCCGCGAAGTCTACGACGCCGCTAAAGAGAAGGTCTTCCAAGCGACAAAGATTCCCGTCACCCATCAACTGATGGCAGCGACGCATACGCATTCGGGACCAAGTGCCCGCAACCCGAACAAAATGGTCCGAACGCCAAAGTTGACGGCGTATCAGGAGTTTCTTGTCCAGCGAATCGCCGACGGCGTGCAGCGGGCCGTCAACCAACTCGAACCGGCCAGGATCGGCTGGGGCAAAGTCGACGTCCCGCAGCATGTATTCAACCGCCGCTGGCTTGTTCGCAACGAAAAAGAAGCCAGGAATCCCTTTGGCGGCACGGACAAGGTCCGGATGAATCCGACCGCTGCCGCCGACTTCCTGATCCGACCGGCCGGCCCGGTCGATCCCGAAGTGGCGTTTGTTTCGCTGCAGAGCCGAGATGGCCGGCCGATCGCTCTGTTAGCCAATTACTCGCTCCACTACGTCGGAGGCGTGCCGCGAGGGCATATCTCGGCCGACTATTTCGCTCTTTTCGCCGACAGGATTCAACAGCTGCTCGGCGCTGACCGCCTCGATCCGCCGTTTGTCGGCATCCTTTCCAACGGCACCAGTGGCGACGTCAACAACATCGATTTTCGCAAACCCCGCGAGAGAATGGCCCCCTACCAGAAAATGAAAATCGTCGCCAACGATGTCGCCGACGCCGTGTTTCGCGCTCATAAAAAAATCACGTTCCACGATTGGGTGCCGCTGTCGGCGAAAGCGACCGATTTGACCCTGGCCGTCCGAAAAGCGACCGAACAGCAGATCGCCTATGCCAAAAAAGTGCTGGAAAAACGGGGGGAAACCGGCTGGCATCCTCGGGAAACTTTCTACGCCGAACGCATCCTTCGCCATGCCCGAGAGTCCCCGGACAAGATGCCGATCCCGCTTCAGGCTCTTCGCCTCGGCAACCTCGGTATCTCCGCCATCCCCTTCGAAGTATTCGCCGAAACCGGCCTGGAGTTGAAAAAGAAAAGCCCCTTCAAGCAGACTTTCACCATCGAGCTGGCCAATGGTTCGTTCGGCTATCTGCCGACGCCAAGGCATTATCCGCTCGGCGGCTACGAAACCTGGCTCGGCACCAGCTTCATGGAAACCGAAGCCTCGACGAAAATCGCAAAAATGCTATTGGAAATGCACAAAGAGTTGCATAGCGAAGCGCCGGAATGAATGTGAAACCAGTTGCTTTCCCCGTTCGTGAAGCCAAACCATGATCATCGAACATCTTGCCATCAACGTTGCGGATGCCGTGGCGATGACGGATTGGTATGTGAAGCACTTGCGGATGAAGATCATCAGGCAAGTTGACGGTCCGCCGTATACACGGTTTTTGGCCGACGAGGCAGGTCGGGTGGTGTTGGAGATTTATCAGCAATCGGCGCCGGTGCCCGATTATGCCTCGATGGACCCGATGACGTTTCACATCGCCTTTGTCGCCAGCGACGTGGACGCGGAGTGCCATAGGCTTGTGGCTGCGGGGGCGACGATGGCCATGCCGCCTGCCGCAGCAGCCAACGGCGACGTTTTGGCCATGCTGCGCGATCCGTGGGGCGTCTGCATCCAGCTGGCCAAGCGCAGCGTGCCGCTGTTGGGGTGAATGAGGAGGTGAGCCGACCTTACAAGCTCTGAGGCAGACCGGATTGCCCAGTTCGTGAAAGCCTTGCCGTTTGACGATACCTGATGAATGAGCGGGTATCGAGTTTTTGCTTACGGATATTGCACGGCTGGCATATTGCGACCTGGCAACCGCGGACGGGACGGGCCCTATCCGTCGAGTGGTCTTGGCACGAAGCCTGATTCGCGGCGACAGTTCATTTTTACTTCCCTACGCACTGCCTCCAAGTTGCCCGGCACCTGTCGCAGATGGTCTGCGAAAGTGCGCCTCGGTGCGCCCAGGGGGCGCTGGAGGAAATCGTTAGCTATCTTGTGCAGTTGTCCTCGGCGAGCGTCGTGGCGTCAGCGCGACGAGCGGAACCGTCAACAAACGGTGATTTCGGCGAGCGTCGTGGCGTCAGCGCGACGAGCGGAACCGTCAACAAACGGTGATTTGGACAAAGTAGTACCAGTCGTTCACCGGTCGTTAGCGGTGTAAACCGCAAAAAAGGTTCTGCATCCTGGGGAAGCTGTGGCATTTAGCCGATATTGACTTGGGTAGCCTGAAAAGGCGACAATCCGAGCTGTTTGCAAAATCAGGGAGGGATTGCCGTGTTCGAACCGTTTTTTCGGGAAAAACTTGGACCGTTGGTACTCCGCGTGGCCATCGGTTTGGTGTGTATCTATCACGGTTTTCTCAAGATCATGCTGAGCGGCGGCACGGCATGGCAACCTGGGTTGCCGGTCTTTTGGCAAATGGTCATTGCCTGGGGCGAGTTCATCGCGGGCGTGGCGATTGTGCTCGGTTTTTATTGCCGGCTGGGCGCCTTCGTCGTGATGAGCATCACGGCAGGGTTGTTCGTTTGGTGGCATGGGTGGAAGATATTCCGTTTGCCGGTCCAGTCGCTCGAGCCGGTGGTCATGTTTTTGCTGGTGACGTCAGCGCTGTTGTTGATCGGTGGTGGGGAGTTTTCGCTTGACGCGCGATCGGGCAGCGGCGGTTCCTGGAGACAAGCGCCTCGGCGACGGATGGCCGCTTGAATGCGCCGCCATCAAAACCGATGGTTTTCGCGCGTTCGGCGTCTGGCGACTCCGCTTTCGTGAGCGGCGCGGGCCACGGCCCGGGCCACCGCGCGGACCACACGCTTGTCGAAAACGCTGGGCACGATGTAATCTTCCGAAAGATGATCTTCGGGAATGACGCGGGCAATGGCCTGGGCGGCGGCCAATTTCATCGGCTCGTTGATCTCTCGGGCGCGAACGTCCAGCGCCCCGCGAAAGATACCCGGAAATGCCAACAAATTGTTCACCTGATTCGGTTGATCGGATCGCCCGGTCGCCAACACCCGGCACAAGGGAGCTGCTAGCGCCGGGTCGATCTCCGGATCGGGGTTGGCCATGATAAAAACAACCCGATCAGGAGCCATCACTTCCAGGTCCTCAGGTTTCAAAATATTGGCAACCGACAACCCGATGAAAACGTCCGCTCCTGCCAGAGCTTCGTGCAGCGACATGATCGGCTTGTTGAAATCGATAGCGGAACGAAAATCCGCTCGTGCCTGATCGAGGTTGCCGGAATCGGTATCGAGCAGGGCGCCCTGGCGATCGCAGGCGACGAGTCGGGTGACGCCAGCAGCGAGGAGAATCCGGCAACAAGCTGTTCCGGCCGCACCCAGACCGTTGACAACCACTTTGACTTTGTCGATCTTCTTTCCCACCACTTTCAAGGCGTTTTGCAAGGCAGCCAGGATGACGACGGCGGTACCATGCTGGTCATCGTGCATCACGGGAATGTCGAGCGTTTGTTTGAGGCGTTCTTCGATTTCGAAGCAACGCGGAGCGGAGATATCCTCGAGATTGATGCCGCCAAACGTGGGTGCGACGGCCTGCACGGTGCGGATGATTTCCTCGGGGTCTTGCGATGCCAGGCAAAGGGGCCATCCGTCGATGTCGGCGAACTCTTTAAAAAGCATGATCTTTCCTTCCATGACGGGCAGGGCGGCTTCGGCGCCGAGATTGCCCAGACCCAGAACGGCCGAGCCGTCGGATACCACCGCCACACTGTTCGATTTGCTGGTGAAGGCGAAAACCTTGCGACGGTCTTCGGCAATGGCACGCGCCACCCGGGCCACACCCGGCGTGTAAACCATCGATAAGGCGTTTCGCGTTTGCAGCGGCACCTTGCTTTGCGTGCGGATTTTGCCGCCTAAATGAATCAGAAAAATTCGGTCCGAGGCGAACAGCACGCGCACGCCGTCCAGTTGCCGAAGGCGTTCCACGATATGCAGGCTGTGGGCTTCGCTCTCAGCGTCGAAGGTGATATCGCGGATCATCTTGTCCCGTTTGACTTCGACGATGTCGACTGCCCAGAGATTGGCATTTTCTTCCGCAAGGACGGTTGCCAGACGGGCGAATTGTCCCGGTCGGTGCGGAATTTCGACGCGCACCGTCATACGATAATCGCAATAAGGTTCGGAATGCGGCATTCCCGTGCCCTTTCTTGTGTGTCATGGGAAAAAGGAAAAAGAGATGGAATCATTGTACGCCGCGCGGTTCTTATAAAAGAAGTCGAGCTGCGCTGGCAAATCGTACCAGGAAACAACGAGCGGGAGTCTGTGGGTGATGCTGCTAGGCGTTCTGAGTGACACGCATAATCGTGTCGCCACTGTTGAGAAAGCCCTTGGGCTGTTGCAGAAACGCGGAGTCGACTGGGTCGTGCATTGTGGCGATATCGAAGATGCCGACGTCGTCCGCCTGTTTGCCGGCTGGAATGCTCATTTCGTGTTTGGCAACTGCGACCACGATCGAGAGGGACTGCGACGAGCGATGCGGTCGGCGAAAGTCACGCTGCACGAGCCGTTCGGCGATCTGGAATTAGCAGGCAAGAAAATCGCGTTTGTACATGGTGACGATCGCCGACTCCTTTTCGACATCGAGCAAAGCGGGCATTTCGATTTTCTTTTCTACGGCCACACGCACGTCGCGAACGAACGGCAAAATGGATCGACACGAATCATCAATCCCGGCGCCTTGCACCGGGCCAGACCGAAGACGATGGGAATCCTGGATGTCACAACCGGCGCCTGGGAGTCGATCGTGGTAGCGGATTGACGTTTGGCTCCACTGGCATTCGAGGTCGTTGGCGCAGCATGCTCCCTTCCGACGATGGCCTAGAAGCGCAGTCCGAAATTGGCCAAAAGCTGCACGTCGTCGATGTTGGCGTTTTGCAGGAACAGCAAATCGTCCATCCACGTGTGGGCATACTCGACGCGAAAACCTGTGAGGAAAGTGCAGCAGCCGAACGGGATTTCGACATCCGAATGGACGGCGATATATTGTGATCCGAAAACGTCATTGCGCCGGAGAAAGCCGCTGGCGT
Organism: Gemmatales bacterium; assembly: GCA_026004675.1. Classification (GTDB taxonomy): domain Bacteria; phylum Planctomycetota; class Planctomycetia; order Gemmatales; family Gemmataceae; genus BPJP01. The sequence goes on along the minus strand of BPJP01000004.1, from coordinate 44,598 downwards.
TGGTGGCATTGAAGTCGGCGCGAGCCGAACCATAGTAGCCGCCGGTATCGAAACCGACTCGCCAGTTAGCTCCATCGGCGTTGGCGGGAGCGATGAGGAACCACTCTCGGCCAAAGCCCAAAAAGGCGTAAGTACGGTTCAAGCCGCGCAGGCTGACCAGATTGCCGAAAACCGGAAACAGGATATTGGGCCGGTTGCCATTGTTGTAGATATTGGCGACGCCGAGATCGATCGTCCAGGCAGCCGTCATCTGCGGGTTGAAGAAAAGACTGCGTCCGCCTCCCTGTATGTGCCAGCCCGTTTCCATGGTGTTGTTCAAGATGCCGCCACCGACCGGGAGCGATGGACCAGTGCGCAGATACACTTCCGTCATGATCGGACCATGCCCACCAATCGGTCCCTGGCAACATGACTTCGTGTACGTGGTCCAATCGAAATCGGGGACGTTCCCTTGGCCAACGTATGGCGGGGCGCCATGATCATCGACCACGGTAGCCGATATGGATGCCTCAGGAGGATTTTGCCAGTCCATCGATTCCTGGGCGTAAGCTGAGACTGCCCACGCCGATACAACCACTGTCCAAACCATACCGGTCTTCGCGCTCATGCCAATTCTCGCTTTTATCTATGCCTGTGCCCTTTTCCTGAAAATAGACTCCCTGGAGCGCACCTAATGGTTTTTCGGAAAAAGGCTGGTGCGAAGTTGAACAAAAAACATGGTCGTAACGATTCTAGTGGTCGGTCGGAAAAACGCGCCAAAACGGCCCATACGAGGCAAAAAAGCATAGCCGGCGAAATGGTCCAAGGTAGGAAAACCGGCAGCGCCCAGGCCGACACCGCCGTCTCGTTTGACCACGATTCGACTTTTTTTTGCCACCACGTTCTTCTATAGTCCCGCCTTCGTTCGCTGAGAACGTGTCACATTTGTCACGGACAGAGAAGATGGACGAGACGCGATACGCTATCCCCACCTCGGCTACTCCGCCGAGCGATCAGGATGGATCGGCGACCGATCCAACGTTGGAAACGACGCCGGCACCGCTGACGCTGAAGTTGCTTCCTGGCGGACTGGTGGTCGAAGTCCGTCAGCCGAACGTTTTAGTCGGTCGGAATATGCAAGCCGACGTACGCGTCCCCTTTCCCGACGTCAGTCGCCGACATTGCCGGTTGGTTTTTTCGGAAAATGCCTGGCGAATCATCGACCTGCAAAGCCTCAACGGCACGATCGTCAACGACCAGCCGGTGCAGGAAGCGGTTCTGAAACACGGCGACGTGGTTCGCATAGGCGGTTGTACGTTCCAAGTCGATCTTCAGCCCCATTCCCATCGCAAAGCGTCCTGACTGTTGCTTTCCGGCTGCCGGCCGATGCCTGTGACCAGCCGCTCGCCGGCTACGAGATCGCGCACTGTCTTGAACGCCTTCCAAAGAAGCCCTGTCGGCATGCAGTGCGCTTCGCTAGCATTTGGGAAAGAGAAATCGACTCCTTCCCGAGAGGTTCCTATGGATCTGGGACTGGCAAACGCAAAGGCTGTCGTCATCGGGGCCGCCCAGGGCATTGGCCGAGCCATTGCGGAAGGCTTCGCCCAAGAAAAAGCGGAAGTGCTTCTGGTTGACCGGGCAGCATCGGTGTTCGAGACGGCGAAACAAATCGCGGCGGATCATTCCGTGCCGGCGTCATCGTTTGTGGCCGACGTCGTCGATCCGACGGCGGTGCAGCGCTGCGCCGACGACATCGAAGCACGGTGCGGCCGGATCGACCATGTGGTCTTTGCCGTGGCCATCGGATCGGGGCAGTTCGGGTTTCCCTTTCTGAATGTGGCTCCTGAGAATTGGGAACCGGTGCTCCGAGTGAACCTTCTTGGAGCGGTCCATGTGGCCCACGCTTTCGGGCCGAAGTTGATCGCGACGGGAGGAGGAACCATGTTGTTTCTGTCTTCGGTGGCAGGGCAAATCGGTTCGCAAACCGATCCGCCATACAGTGCGTCGAAGGCAGCCTTGATCAATTTCGCACAATGCGTCGCCAAGGACCTGGCGGCACACAACATCCGGGTCAACACGCTCTGTCCGGGAATGGTAAAGACGGCCTTGAATCGTTCCGTCTGGGAAGCGTGGCATCGTCAACAACCGCCAGACAGGCAGCAGTCTTATGAAGACTGGGCAGGAGAAAAAGTCCGCAAGGTCATTCCACTGGGACGATGGCAGGAGCCTGAAGACATCGCGAACATGGCCGTTTTTCTGGCGTCGAATCGCGCCCGCAATGTCACCGGCCAGACCATCAACGTCGATGGCGGGTTCGTGATGCACTGGTAGCTGCCGACAGCGAAGAGAACTCGGGCAGCGCGCGTGCGACCTGCTACTGGCCGTTGGAGACGATCTTCCCAGTCAATACCGCCACGGGAAATTCGTTGCAGGCATCGGCAAGAGGGAACTTCGAAGAAGAAAGCGAATGTTCCAGGCCGGTAAAGATGTTTCGCAAGCTGGCGGCGGTGCAGTCGGCGCCAAGCAACACGTGAGTATCTTGCCAGACATCTCCCAAAGGTGGAATTTGTTGGCCGCCCGTCAAGGTAAAAACGAGGCGCGGCACTATTACAATCAACACCTCATCGTTCAGCCGCCGCATGAAGGCACAGACGTGCTCTCGTTTCGCGCCTTCGCAGTCGAGAGGTTCGTAGGAGCCACTGGAAAACAAATCGGCGTGCCGCCGGCGAGTGTTGAGCAGAACATAGGTGACGAACAGTTTGATTCGACCACTCGGCAAATTGTCGACGAGTTCGCGAAGCAAGCGGCATCGACTGCCATCGGGTTGCTGAAGCAGTTCCGTCAACTCTCGGAGCATTTGTTGGCGGATTCGATAGTCAACAGGACGGCGATTGTCCGGGTCGACAAGATTCAAGTCCCAAAGTTCCGCTCCCTGGTAGATGTCGGGCACGCCTGGAGAGGTAAGCTTCAAGACGGTCTGGGAAAGCGAATTGAAATAGCCGAAATAGGCGACACGCGCTTGAAAAGCTTCGATATCACGGCGGAAGGGGTCGGCATCATCATCGGTCAAAAGCTGATGAACAAACTCCTGCACGGCGGAGTCGTATTCGACGTTGGGGTTGATCCAACTGGTATAGACCTTGGCCTCCTTGATGGCTTTTTCCATGTACTGGCGGATACGCTGGCGGAAGTCGGCGAATTCTTCCGACGAGGTGATGCTGGTCGGCCAGGCGCCGATGAGCGTCTGGTAGAGAAGGTATTCGTCGTTGGCATCGGGCGCCACGTCGGTGCCGATCACCTTCTTCTTGTCGGCATTGAGTTGGCGCCAACGATGGAGAGCCTTCTGCCATTCGTCGGGCATTTCACTCAAAACATTGAGGCGAGCGCGGACGTCTTCGCCGCGTTTGGTATCATGCGTAGCGGTCGTAAGCATGGAGTGAGGCCAATCACGCCGCACCGCCTGGTTATGCTTGTGGAATTCGGCTACGGAGATGCCGAAGTGATCCGGTTCGCCCCCGACTTCATTCAAGGAAACCAGACGGTTGAACACGTAAAAGACCGTATCTTCGACCCCCTTGGCCATGATTGGGCCGGACACTTGCTGGAATTTCATAACCCAATCGACCAGCTTGGGCCGGTCTTCAGCGCGGATATCATCGATGTTGCGCAATAGCAGATTATCCCTGATGAAATCGAAAACGACGGCCGCTGTCCGCGGGTTGAGCTTCTTGGCCTCATCGACGGCGGCTTCGATGAAAAGCCGGTCGCGCAAGGCCACGTTCTCCGGACCACTGATATACGTCCGATAGACCCGCAAACAGGCGATCACTTCCCGAATCGCAAAGGTCAGGCTGTTCAGCGTAAAATCGCGAAAGCGGCGGTTGCGCTCCGCCAGACGATCGAGTCGATGGCTCAAGGCGTTGATCTCGCTTGCCATCGTTACCAGCATGGTCATTTTCTTCGCCGCTTTGACCAATTGCTGGAAATCGACGTTCTTGCCGAGGAACTCATGATAGATACGACTAAAGTCCTTGGCACGCGACGAATCGATAAACAGACCGTTCACCATATTGAGGAAGTCGTAGCCGGTGGTGCCGTCGATGGCCCAGTCGACCGGCAGCGTTTCTTCCAGCGACAAAATCTTTTCTGCAACCACATAGAGAGGCCAACCCCCCTTTTCTTCGTGCAGCGACTGCAAGAGTTGGGCGATTTCGCCGTCGAAGTCCTCCGGCGCGGCTTCGGTTTTCAGCTTGGCCAAAACCCGCTCGCGGACGTAAGCGTGTTGCACCTGGCGGAAATATTCGGTGGGATTCCACAGGCCGTCCGGATGGTCGATACGAATGCCCGTCACTTTCTGGTCCGCCAGCAGCTGGAATAGCAACTGATGCGTGGCGGCGAAAACCTCGCTGCGTTCGACGCAAATAGCCGCCAGTTCATTGATGTCGAAGAATCGGCGATAGTTGATTTCTTCCGTTGCGACCCGCCAGTAAGCCGGACGGTACGATTGGCTGTCCAAAAGAGCATCGAGTTGGTCGAAACTCTCTGGGATGCCTGGCACGCCGTTGAATTCCCGGATCGTGTCGTCGATAGCTTGTCGAATGCGCGGGCATTCACCGCACAAAACATCGATACGCCGTTTGATGACTTCTTTTTCGCGATGACGTTCGGCGATCTTGTCGGGAGCGAGGTCGGTCGGGAGAGGGAGATAACTGATGGCGGTGATAATACTACAGAGTTCCTGATAGTGACTATCATCCTCGCCGAGTTCCTCTTGCAATTCGGGCAGTTTGTGTTCGAGGATGACGCCATAGGTGTGCGGCGCGACAGGCAATTCGTGGTGATAGTAGCGGAAGAGGAACCTGCCGGCTTCGAAAGCAAGGGTGATTTTGCCGCTCTCCAGGACTTTGCCGTACTGGTCTTCGAGGATAGGCAATAAAACTTTGTTTTCCAGGCTCGGGTTGGCCGGATTCCATTCGATGTCGAAGTAAGCAGCGTAGGGTGAACTGGGGCCGTTTTCCAGGACGTCCTGCCACCATTCGTTGGCCGGGTCGCCGATACCCATATGGTTCGGCACGGTGTCGAGGATCAAGCCCATGCCGAGTTTTCTGATCTTTTCGGACAAGGCGTCGAAATCGGCGGTTTCGCCTAGTTCCGGATTGAGCCGGCTGTGATTGACGATGTCGTAGCCATGCGTACTGCCGGCGCGTGCCTGCCACAATGGCGAAGCATAACAATCACTGATGCCCAGATCGTTGAGGTACCCGACGATTTCTTTGGCGTCGGCGAAGCGGAAATGTGCATTGAACTGAAGCCGATAGGTAGCACGGGGAATACGCTTGTGCGTAAAAAGCTGCCGGACCAATTGCTCGACGGAAGGAGCACTCTGAATTTCAACTAGTTTTTTTTTAAGGTGTGCGACTTGAATGCCGAGCTTGTCGCCAAGATCGAGAAAGTGTTCCATCCATACCAAGGCGTCCTCGTCGCCAGCGATGGCCCGCGCTTGATAGTCGGCAAAAACGCTGTGCAACATGACGAAATAGGCGTTTTGTGGTTGCCAAAGATCAACCTCGAAGGGAAGCGATCGCGCCAATCCGACAAGGCCATCGAGGACTTTGAGCAAGGCGATATTGTCCGGCTGGCTGCGCAAGCGGTCACCGAGCCGGCGAATGGTCTTCTCTAAACGGTAAGACAAGCCGGCGGTATCGAGCGCGATGTTCCAGAATTGCGCTTCATCCAGCAGATGCTTGACCTGATCGAGATCGGGTTCATCGTCCTTGAACGCCCAATAGAGATCGGTCTGCACCACGAATTCGATGGCGAGGCGAAATGCTTGAGGCAAGGGAACGCCCAAATCGGCGAGGAAGCGCATGGTGGGCATGTTGTCGTGGTAAAGCCGGCGATAGGCCGCTTCCGCTTCGGCCAAGGTCGGACTGAGAAGTCGCTTCATCACGGCGCGCTGCTCGTCGCGGAACAGGGACTTGAGCGAATAAGTGGACCCGCCGAAGCCGTGGTCGAAAAGCCGAATGATTTCCGGAAAATCGGCTTTATTGAACGCCTCGGCTAAATCGCGAACCAAGGCTTGGTAGTCTTCTTCCTTGGGTCTTTTGATGATCCCTCCATTAACGTTGTGGTCGCCGAAGTGCAGGCAGCCAAAGCCAACGATTTCCGATTCCCGTGTAATATTGCATGTCAGTTTGGCCTTGCCCGCGACCAGTTTGGCGCGGCCGGCCTGGTGAACCTGGAAATCTTCCCTTTCGGCGGTGTAGCAGAAGATTTGGGCTTTTTCCTCATAAGTCTCGAAAAGTGAACTGACAGCATAATGGGCGCCGATTTCTTCCCAGTCGACGACCGCTGGTTTAACCCACTTTTCATAGATATGTTTGCCGTCGCGATGTTCCGGGATGTTGCTTTTCGCTTGTTCGAGTCTGGCCAGAAAGTCCGCTTCCAGGCTGGTCAGTTGGGGGAACAATTCGGCAGCCAATTGGATGACCCGACCGGCATAGGCGATGATCTGAACAGTCTCGACGCCAGAAATCTCGTCGAAAAACCAGCCGCAACTCGTATACATCAACTGAGCGTGCCGCTGCAGTTCCATCAGTTTGAGGAGTGTGATGCGCTGCGGCTCTTCCAATGGCTGGCGGACGTGGCGGGCACAAAACTCCTCGATCGATTCATCGCTGCGATCGAGGATAACCGAGATATAGTCGTTGCGTGCGGCCCAGGGATCCTTGACCAGTTCGCTGGCTTTTTTCTCGAAACATGGAGCGACGGCGTCGCGCAGCCAGTCCAAGGCTTCACGCAGCGGTCGCCGCCAACCTTGGTTCCAGCCCACCCGTCCCGAATTGCAACCGCAGTCGCTCCGCCAGCGTTCCACGCCATGGGCACAACTCCATGCCGTGTTTTCCAGAACTTCAACCTCATGGGTCGGTGGATAGAGGGCGAGAAATTCGCCGTAATTCGTCAAACGTGCCTGGCCAGTCGTCTCGATATAATGAAGGGCGTGGGCCAAAGCCATGTCGCCATGCGGATGGTGATGGCCGTAACTTTCCCCGTCAGTGGCGATATGCACAAGCTGAGGCCAATCCCGACTGTCGGCAAAGCCTCCCAGAAGCCGGTTGGCGAAAGTTTCCCCGTGCGTCAATAGCCTTTCGAACGCCACGGCGCGGGAAATCGGACCGTCATAATAGAACAACGTGATCGTTCTTCCCGATGGCAAACGTTGCAAATAGGCCATCGTCGGGTCGATGCGCCCGCCGGTCGCATCGCGCCATGCTTCTTCGCCGATCCGGCGGACGCGGCTTGCCTGGTAAGGCGACAGCACGGTGAATTTGATTCCGTGCTCCGCCATCAAATCGAGTGTTTCCAGATCGACGGCGGTTTCTGCCAGCCACATGCCTTCCGGTTTGCGACCGAAACGATGTTCGAAATCGCGCAGACCCCAAATGATTTGGGTTTCTTTGTCTCGGCGGTTGGCCAGCGGCATGATCACATGGTTGTAAACCTGAGCCATGGCCGAACCATGTCCGGAAAAGCGCTCCTGGCTCTGCTGGTCGGCGTCGAGAATGGAACGGTAAACGTCCGGCGCCCATTGTTCCATCCACGACAACAGGGTGGGTCCGAAATTGAAACTTATCTTTGCATAATTATTGACGATGTTGATGATACGCTGCTCGCTGTCCAGCATGCGCGAGACGGCGTTGGGGGCATAGCATTCAGCCGTGATGCGCTCGTTCCAATCGTGGTACGGATAGGCAGAGTCTTGAAGTTCGACAGTTTCCAGCCAGGGGTTTTCCCTGGGGGGCTGATAAAAGTGCCCATGGATACAAATATAGCGGTCCATGCGGGTCCGATTCGCCTCAAGGGGATTCAAGCAGGGACGATTATATAGACGCGATCCAAGGCCGGCGAGAATCTGGCTGTGAGAAGAGAAAGGGTAGACGTGCAGAAGTCCCGGCACGAGGTGGCAGGCCGGGACTTCTTTCCGTGCCTTTAGTCGATCATGAAAAAGTCGCGCGGTCCGCGGGCAAACGGATGGGTCGGCAAAGCCGGCCCGTGGCAACCTTTCCAGCACGGCCTTTCGCCGTTATAGGGGGGGAACGGCGGCAGAATGTGATAATTCGGTCCGTATACCATGCCGCATTGATTCGTTATGTAGAAACCGGGGCCGCAAGCATCGGGAGCGTGGCGAATCGGCGGCGGCAACTGGTATGGAGAAACGGGCGGAAAGGGATACCCGGCCTCAACAGCTGTAGCGACCAGGCCGCCGACAATCATCGTGGCCAGGCCGAGAAAAATCGATCTCATAGCGAATCCTTTCAGGTTGATAGCAACGAGGATAGAGAATGATTCGCGACCGGCGAACCAATCAAACACTACACCACGATACGACTCGTGTCGCCTGAATGATGGGAAAATGGACTCGGAACCAGTGATGGTTGTATGGGTGAGAGGGGAAAGGCAAAAAGCCCGGCACCGGGCCGGGCTTTCTGGCGGATACGAAGGACCAGGAGGTTATCGTCCGTAACCAGGGTAGCACGGTGCAGGCGGACCGCTCATGCAGCTATTGGGCACCGCCCACTGCATGGTTGGGCTGACGAAGACCGGTGCGTAGTTGATCCGGCAAGCGCCGCCGGGGCCGCCGCAACCGGTATTGATCTGGTAGCCGTGGTTCTTGTAATAGGCGACCCAGTCGATGTTGTCGAGAAGGTCGTAATACTTTTTCAAGGCATTGTAATAGTCATGCCAAAAGTGCTGCAGCCGTTTCTCCTCCGGCGTAAGGCATTTGTAGCGGTGAGCGAAGATATTCCAGCACGGCTGGTAGCCGCTGTATGTCAAGCTGCCCCAGCCAGCCTGAGCTTTTCCGCCAACCAACACCAACAACCCTATTGCAGCGCTGAGGGTCAAGGCGAACCGTTTCATGACGACTCCTTTGTAGTTGAATCCCGAATCCTTTCAGGGTCCGGGCGAGCGCGACACGAGGCGAGGCCGCTCGCACCCGAAAAGCATTCTCGCACGAGAAACACGCGGCTTCCAATCCAAGCGGGCCGCATCCTTGCACTGTAATTAATCGGACGCTCGCTTTCCCCGGTCCGATCGAATCCATCCAATCAAAAGGAACGGACATGCGTTCTTTGCCCTACACTAATCAAAGCCCGCACGGCAGGCATCGCTGTTACAGTTTGCCTCGTTTGAAAACTGCAGTGTCGCTATGAAACAACGCTTGCGAAGGTTCTGGCCCTTTATAAAAGCTTTTCTGGCGGCGGCCATTTTGTTCGCGATCGGCCGACGCTTCTGGCTCGATCTCCGGCAACACCCGGAAATCTGGGATGTTTCCCTCCGACCGGGGCCGCTGATTTTGGCCGCCCTATCCTTCGTCGCCGGCATGACATTCTTCGCCCTCTACTGGATACGGTTGCTCAAACGGCTGGGGCAACATCCCCAATTCCTCCCTGCCATGCGGGCCTATTTTGTGGGGCAACTTGGAAAATACTTGCCCGGCAAAGCCTGGGCACTTCTCATGCGGACTACGCTTGGCAGTGGCCCGGGGGTTCGCCTCGGACTGGCCGCAGCCACCACCTTCTACGAAGTTCTCGCTACCATGTCGTCGGGCGCTCTGGTCGCGGCTGTGGTTTTCTTCCTCTTCGCCCCGGCGCACTCGACCATCAGTGATGCCGAAATCTGGCAATCCCTCGTGCGACTGGAAGCCTCTCCGAATCTGATTCTCGGCCGTCGCGTCTTGGTCGCCTTGGCTTTCTTGTTTCTCGCGCCGGTCGGCTTGCCGATCATCCCCCCCGTTTTCAACCGCCTGGTCGATCGCTTGTCGTTGCCTTTTCGCGACAAAGACGCCGATCCTTTTCCCCAATTCACTATGAGCATGCTTCTCGAGGGGCTTGGCATCACTCTGTTCGGCTGGATTCTCTTTGGCCTCAGCACCAAATGGACCATCGAAGCGCTACAATTTGGCAACGTGTCGTGGGATTGGAAACAGTCCGCTTTGCTGATGGGATTCGTCGCTTTGTCTTATGTCGCGGGCTTCGTGATCATCGTCGTGCCGGGCGGGCTGGGAATCCGCGAATTTTTGTTGACGATCTTTTTCGTTCCCCACTTTTCACAAACAATGGGAATTGAAGAAGCACGCGGGGCCGCCATCCTGACCGCACTCGTGCTCCGCCTGATCTGGACAGTTTCCGAAGTCGTTATTGCCGGCGCCACTTACCTGTTCCCCGCCCAGAATTTCGACGCATCCCCATAACCCATTTGCAGCCGATAGCGACAAGCTGTATGGTCAAAAGAAAGACTGCGATCGGCAACCAGACACATGCTGGTCGACAGCGACAGGGAGCACTTGTCGCTCCCGTCTTTTTCACTCCATCCACTCGGAAAGGGAGGCACCCAATGACTCGACCAGGCTATTTCTTCTCGCTTGCGGTCGCGGTTTCGATCGTACTTCCGGTTCGAAGCCAGAACGATCAAGCCGCCGTGGAAAAAGCCATCGCCCTCATCAAAGAACTCAACGGCACCTACGAAATCGACGAAACCATTCCAGGCAAACCCATCGTTAAAATCAACCTGAACGGCACCAAGGTCCGCAACCAGCATCTGGCTACCTTTGTTCCATTGAAAAATCTGCGGGATCTGAATCTGGGTAGCACCTTGATAACCAATTCAGGAATGCAATATGTCAAAATGATGACCGGTTTGCGTACACTCGATTTGCAACGGACCGCCGTGCGTGACGAAGGGCTGCGCTACTTGAAGGGGTTGGAAAAACTGCAGCTGCTAAACCTCGACAATACCGAGGTCACCGACAAGGGGCTGGAATATTTGAAGTCGCTGAAGCTGCTTGGCAACATCAATTTGAGACAAACAAAGGTTACTGACGCTGGGATTCGCAGCTTGAAAAAAGCGTTGCCGGAATTGAACGTCCTGCGTTGAACGACCGGTCTGCCAGTCATCTCGTGCCTGCGGATGCAGATGAGGCGTGCGGGACGCCGCCGCACTCGGGCGTCGTCATCAGGGCGCCATCGGAGGTTTGCTCCCGCCGTTTGCCCGCATATAACGATGGGAGCGAACATGCACGAGAGGGAACCCCATGAAAATCCACGAATACCAGGCGAAGGAATTGTTGGCAGCGGCGGGGGCGGCGGTACCGCGCGGCGTCATCGCGACGAATGCGCGTGAAGCGCAGCAGGCATATGAGCAATTCGGCAAACCCGTCGTCCTCAAAGCGCAGATTCATGCCGGTGGGCGGGGGAAGGGACGATTCAAAGACAGCGGAGCCGATTTCGGCGGCGTCAAATTCTGCAAAACCAAGGAAGAAGTCGGGACCGTCGCCGAAGTCATGTTCCGATACCCGCTCGTCACCAAACAGACCGGGGAAGCGGGCCAGCGCGTCTCCAAGGTCTTGGTTCAAGAAGCGGCGGACATTGCCCGCGAGGTCTATCTGGGAATGGTCGTCGATCGCAACGCCGGCGTGCCAGTGTTGATGGCGTGTGCCGAAGGCGGTGTGGAAATCGAAGAAGTAGCAGCACGCAACCCTGAGAAGATTCTCAAGGCGAAAATCAGCCCCGAACTTGGCCTGGTACCGTTCCAGGCGCGTCGGTTGGCCTTCGAACTCGAGTTCCCCCCCGAACAAGTTCCTGCCGCCGAAAAACTGATGACTGCCTTGTGCAAGGTCTTTATCGAAAAAGACTGCAGCCTGGCCGAAATCAACCCCGTCGCTGTCACGCCGGCAGGCGAAGTTCTGGCTTTGGACGCCAAAATGAATTTCGACGACAACGCGCTGTTTCGGCATCCTGAAATCGAGCAACTTCGCGACGAGTCGGAAGAAGACCCAATGGAATTACGTGCCGCCCGGGCCGGGTTGAGCTACATCAGTTTGTCAGGAACGATCGGCTGCCTGGTCAATGGCGCTGGACTGGCCATGAGTACGATGGACATCATCAAATACCACGGCGGTGAGCCGGCTAATTTCCTCGACGTTGGTGGCGGTGCGACCAAAGAGCAAGTGACCGAAGCTTTTCGCATACTGCTGGCTGACCCTCGCGTCAAAGCCGTGCTGGTCAACATTTTCGGCGGCATCATGAAATGCGACACTATCGCGGCGGGGATCATTGCCGCCTATAAAGAAGTCGGCTTCCATGTCCCGCTTGTGGTCCGCCTGGAAGGGACGAATGTCGAACTCGGTAGAAAAATGCTGGCGGAAAGCGGCCTCAACATCCAAACTGCGGCAGGACTCACCGAAGCAGCCAAAGCAGTCGTTGCCGCCGCTGCGGCATGAGCCATTCAAAGGCTTTCGGGTTTCAACTGGCACTGTGAGCCAAGGTCGCGATCGCGCACTTCTGACCGCTTATGGTAGCTACGTTTCGACCCTTGCCTTTTCTCGGAAACAACCACGTCCAGACTATTCTGGCGCATCTCTTGCCGATCCCGCCCCATCCCAAACCGACAACCGTCCGCCCGCTGCGTCTTCCGGACAACGACTATCTGGTTTTGCATGACAGCGTTCCTGAGCGATGGCACGCAGGGGACGCGATCGTCGTGATGATTCACGGCTTGACAGGCTGCCACGGTTCGGGCAACGTGTTGCGTCTGGCACACTGGCTGTTGCCTCGAGGTGTCCGGGTTGTTCGCGTCGACCTGCGCGGCGCTGGTGCCGGCGAAAAACTTTCACGTCGATTGTATAACGCCGGGTGTTCCGACGATGTCCGCGAGGCGGTCGCTGAAGTTCATCGCTGGAGTCCCTCCTCTCCCATCACCTTGGTCGGTTTTTCACTCGGGGGCAATATCGTCTTGAAGCTGGCGGGCGAAGCAGGTTCGGCCCCTCCGCCTGGTCTGATTCGAGTAGCCGCTTTTGCGCCGCCTGTGGATATGAAACGATGTGCTGCGCTGCTGGAGCGCGGCGTCAATCGGCTCTACGACGCCTATTTCACGCGCCGACTGGTTCGCATGGTCTACAAACAGCAAGAATGCTTTCCCGAACTTCCGCGAATCACGTTCCCCCGCCGCATTCGTCTGCGCTTGTTCGATGAACTGTACACGGCACCGCGTGGCGGTTTTACCGACGCAAATGACTATTACGAGAAAAGTTCTGCCTTGCGACTGTTATCCCGGATTCAGCTCCCCACGCTGATCTTAACGGCGCAGGATGATCCGTTTATTTCGGCTGATCCTTTGCTCGACCTGCCAGCCAATCCGTCATTGGACATTCGCATCATCGCTAAAGGTGGTCATCTCGGCTTTATCGGTCCTGACGGCGCAGGCGGCATCCACTGGGGCGAGCGTGCCTTGGCCGACTGGATTGCTCCTGTTTCTTAGGAAGTTTTGACTGACGCCTCTCGTTGCCGATGCTATGATAACCGGTGAGCGCGAGAACGAGGAGAATCGTATGAGGCTACCCAATCTTGCCGCAGTCACGGCCAGTTTAGCTGGGCTGCTTCTCGTTGCCGGCACCTATGGCGATCTCGCCCAAGATAAAAAAATACTCAGTACAGCCAAACTTCCCACCGATAGTGCCGGCTTGCTGCGCTATTTGCAACAGCAGGCAGCGAAGAAAAAACTGAACGATCTCTCCGCTCTTCAGGCTGCTGTTCGTGTCCTTGCCGCCGAGGATGTGGAAAACGCTACACCGACATTCATCGAACTCCTGGCTGCGACGAACGACGCGGGGTTGCGAGAGGAATTACACGCGGCTTTATCTGTCGTTGCTTTCAAAGATGAAAAGCCTCATCCTGCGCTTCAACAAGGATTAACTCATGCCTCGGAGAGCGTAAGAAGCGCCTGCGCCAGTCTGTTGGGTGAGAGACTTCCCATCAAGCAATTGGGACCAGTCAAGAAGTTGTACCAGGACAAGTCCCCGAGAGTTCGTCTCGATGCTGGCCGAACGCTGCTTCGGCGCGGGCAAGCGGATGCCGTTTTCGTTTTGATCGATCTATTCGACGGGCCAGGTGAAGTCGCCAGCGAAGCGCTCGACGCTTTGACGAGTTACATCGGTCGCCAGGCACCCGATGTCGAATTGGGAGACAATGCCAATGCCCGAAAACGATGTCAGCAGGTCTGGCGCGACTGGTGGACAGACTTGGACGACGAAAAGCTCCTCGATCGGTTCCGCGAGTCCATTCTGACCGATCACCGCCGCAAGCAAATACTGGCGTTGATCAACGAACTTGGTTCGGATGATTTTTTCGCAAGAGAAAAGGCGACATCCGAGTTGATGGAAATCGGCGCTGCGGCGGTACCTTTGTTGATGCAGGCCACCAACCATGCCGATCCGGAAATCGTTTTTCGCTGCAACAAGTGTCTGGAAAAAATGGAGAAGTCGGGGTTGAAGAACCCGGCAGAGTCGAGTCGGCTGGTGGCACTACGCCAACCCGAGGGAGCGGTTGAGGTTCTTCTCGCATATCTCCCTTTCGTCCAGGACGAAACGTCGCGCGAAGAAGTGCAAGATGCATTGAACATGCTGGCAGCTGCTGATGAGGAGAAGTTCCTCGACCCGTTGCATGCGGCACTTAAAGACGAGCTAGACGTTCGGCGATTTGCCGCTGCCATTGCGCTGGCTTATTCGCCGAAATGGCGGTCTTCGCCAGAATTGCGAACATTCTTCCGGGACAAGGATCCGCGTGTTCGACTCCGAGTGGCCAGTGCGTTGGTACAGAATCGGCAGCGGGACGCCATTCCTGTGTTGATCGACATGATAGGTATCCTGCCCGAAACAGATACCTGGTCAGCCGAGCAACTTCTCATGCAACTCGCAGGAGACGACGCGCCCGAGCCTCCAGGAAGCTCGGACCGAAAGGCTCGGCAACGCTATCGCGACGCCTGGACCGCGTGGTGGAAACGCAACGACGAGAAGGTCAACCTGGCACGCATCAACGCTGCCAACCGCTTGCTCGGCTATACCTTGGTCGTTCTGGCCAATAATCGACTCGTGCAGGAAATCGACCGCAATGGCAAAACACTTTGGCAATTGCCTGTCAATTATCCTCTCGACGCCGAAGTCCTGCCCGGCGGACGCATTCTCGTCGCCGAGTATGCGACGTCAATGGTGACCGAACGGGATCGCAAGAACAAGATACTCTGGCAGCACCGCATAAGTTATCCAATTTCGTGCCAGCGGCTGCCAAACGGTAACACGTTCATCGCTTCGCGGATGCAACTTACTGAAGTGACCCGTGCAGGCAAGACGGTGTTCGACATTCAAAGGCGTAATCGCGATATCATGGGTGCCGTGAAGCTGCGCGACGGCACCATCTTGTGCGTGAATCGCCAGAGACAACTCATCACCTATAACCAGGCAGGAAAAATCCTCAAAACCATCGCCTTGCCCGGTCAGGTTTATTCCTATATTCATTTCGACCGGCTTGCGAATGGCAACACGGTCGTCCCCCTTCCCTCCAACTCCAAGGTTGTCGAAATCGACAGCAACGGCAAGACAGTCTGGGAATGTCGCATTCAAAACCCCACTAGCGCCAAACGTTTGCCGAATGGCCGAACCCTCATTGCCCAGTTATCGGGGAAAGTGGTCGAAGTCGATCGGAACGGCAAAGTCGTGTGGGAGCAGCAAATTCCGGGAAGTGTCTATCGGGCTTCAAGACGTTAATGCTGTGTTGCCGCGACCACATTCAGCCGTTGGCATCGACGCGTTCCCTCGTCACTCTTGGCATGGCTAGCGATGTGCAAACGATCTTTTGCCCCGGTTGTTTCGTCGTTACTATAAACGATACGATGCTGCGCGACTCACCGCCCGGAACTTCTCGGTAGCAGGATGGGACCATGAGCGATTCTCGCATGCTTCATCTCGTGTTGACGTCGGCTATCACACTCGCTCTGATGGGTGCGGCAGGTGCTCAAACAGAGACTAGCGACGAAGAAATTCTTCGCTCAGTGGGCATGTCGACTGAGGGCGACGCACTTTTGCAGTTTGTTCGCAATCAGATCCAAGTCGCCTCCAATACCGATCAGATCAAAGAAATGATTCGCAAACTTGGCGACGATTCCTTTCAAACCCGCGAACAGGCGACCAACGAGTTGATCGCTCTGGGACGCGTGGCGTTGCCCCATCTCCAAGCAGCTTTGAAAGATTCCGACCTCGAGATTGTGCGGCGGGCGGAAAAGTGCATCGAAAAAATTCAGCAGGGCGTGTCCCTGACTCCGTCAGTGATCCGATTGCTCGGCAAGAAGAAACCGGTCGGGACCGCAAAGGCGTTGCTCTCGTATTTGCCTTATGCGGAAGACGCTGCCACCGCCGACGAAATCCGAACGGCGCTTGTCCAGGTAGCGGTCAATCAAGGAAAAGCGGAGCCTTTGCTGGTGGAGGCATTGTCCGATGAACATCCCGTCGTACGGGCTTCCGCTGCCGAGGTTCTGTGTCGGGCCAAGGTCGTCAGCCAGCGCGAAAAGATCAAAGAGCTTTTGAAAGACCCCGTTCCCGACGTGCGACTGCGAACCGCGTTAGCGTTGGCCCGATTGAAAGAAAAATCGATCGTGCCAGTCTTGATCGAACTGCTCGGCCAATTACCGCCGGAAAAAGCCTGGCAGGCTGAAGACCTGCTGGTGCAGCTGGCAGGCGACGACGCTCCCCACGTTGCACTTGGTCGAGACGAAGCCGGCCGCAAGAAATGTCGAGACGCCTGGGCTGACTGGTGGCGCCAGCACGAAGGAAAATTCGATCCTGCCAGGCTCGCGGAAACGCGAAAGTTGCTCGGCTACACCTTGCTGGTCATGCTCGATCAGGGGCGCGTCTTCGAAGTCGACCAGAAGAATAAAGTCCGCTGGTCGTTCAACGGCGTCCAGTTCCCGCTCGACGTTCAATACCTCCGCAACGGCCACATCTTGTTGGCGGAAATGAACGCCGATCGCGTCACCGAACGGGACCAGACGGGAAAGACGATTTGGAGCAGGTCGGTCCCAGGCCCGCTGATGGCCCAGCGTTTGCCCAGCGGAAATACGTTCATCGCTAATCGCGTACAACTGCTCGAAGTGGACAAGACCGGCAAGGAAATCTGGACCTTAACACCTCCCAACGGCGAGACCGTTATGCGAGCCAAGAAGCTCCGGACCGGTGAGATCGCCCTCATTACCGCCGACCAAAACCGCAACACGCAAAATTTCGTTCTGCTCGATTCCAAAGGCAAAGTGATTCGCCGCTTCCCCATGACCGTCGATACCTCAGGCGGCCGAATCGATGTTCTCCCCAATGGAAATGTCATTGTGCCGCAGATGAACCAGAACCGCATCGTCGAATACAATCGCCAGGGGAAAATCGTCTGGGAAGCCAGTGTGAATGGCCCCATCGTCGCGACTCGTTTACCCAACGGCAACACGCTCGTCACATGCATGCACGAGAATCGTGCCGTCGAAATCGACCGGCAAGGCAAAGAAGTCTGGGAATACAAGGGCGACACCCGCATCAATCGGGCGCTGCGACGTTGAAATCCTGCCATAAATGGACCCGTGCATGTTGATCGATACCCACGCCCACTTGGACGATGAGCGATTCGCCAGTGATCTTGCTGACGTGGTGCGGCGCGCCCAGGAAGCAGGAATCGAACATGTCATCACGATAGGTACGACTGCCGAGTCATCTCAGACGGCTCTTTCCCTGGCCAGTCAATTCTCCGCTCTTTCCGCTGCAGTTGGCATCCAACCGAATCATGTCGCCCAGGCACAAACAGGCGACTGGGATCGAATCGTTCGGCTTTCCAGTAAGGAAAAAGTCTCAGCAATCGGTGAAACAGGTTTGGATCGATACTGGGATTTCACGCCATTCGAACAGCAGGAGGACTATTTCGCACGGCACCTGGAGCTGGCGCACCAGCTGGAGTTGCCCGTTGTCATTCATTGTCGAGACGCGGAAGCGGACACGCTGGCCATGTTGCGGGAGCGCTATGATCGCCATGGACCGATTTCTGGTGTGATGCATTCCTTTACTGGCAGCCTGGAAACAGCGCTGGCGTGTTTAGAGATGGGATTGTACATTTCGTTTGCGGGCATGGTGACCTATAAGAATGCCGACGACCTCAGGCAGGTGGCGAAGAAGATTCCGCTAGAACGTATGCTTGTGGAAACCGACAGCCCGTACCTTTCCCCTGTTCCCAAACGAGGAAAGCGTAACGAGCCTGCACACCTGGTTCACACAGCTTCCTTCCTGGCGGATTTGCTCGCAGTCGATTTCGCCTTCTTTGCCCAACAGACGAGTCGCAACGCACGTGAGTTGTTTCGGCTCAATGGGAAAGATTGAACCGCGGGAAGATGCCGGTTCGAAAGTGTACCAGAAAGAACCAAAAAGCTCGCGGCGAAAACCACCGCGAGCATGAAGAAGCACACAAGCGAGCCAATGAGTCCAACTTCAGGTGGAAACCTCAATGACGAAATGATTTGCCACAAATGAGAGAATCAACACTGGACCTGCTGTTCGCGTCAGGACGCACATGTGGTAGTGAATTCATCGGCTTCGGCAGACTCGATATCCTTTTTCCGCATTTCGTCATGAATGACCGGATGCCAGTCCGGCATTCTCTCGTGAGGGGGCACATGGTTTTCTCGTGCCCAGCGCCTCAGCCGCAATTCTTCGATGAAGTCAAGTTGTCCTACCGCCGATACGCCACTCGTCATTTCCTCGTCCTCGCCAACATATTACCTGACAAACAAACAATCCGGCCAACGTCAACCGGTTTACGTCGTCCAATCAGTGGCTTTTCTTTAACTGGTCCTGGCTGGAAGCGAATTCATCGTTGAGCAACGATGCAAGACGCGCTGTTTTTGTTAACATTATAGCGCCGCTTGCAGCCGCCAAGTCCAGTAGCCGTATTTTTTCCAGAAATTTGCGAGAAAAGCACTGCTAGTTGCGCTAAATCATAAATTGCGCAAGCCAGTGAAAGAAGATGAACCCGGCAGAGAACGCACGACGCGCTCCTTTTACGGAAAGGCAATGCGTCCTTGTCGGACAAGCGCGGGAATTATTCGACCACGGCAGTTCCTTCGATATGCACCACCACTGGCGCCTTGTCGTTGCGATCGGTGTGAACGGTGATTTTCTGGTTGATGTCCCCTGCTCGAACCGGTCGCAGTTTGAATGTCAAGACTTGCACCTGGCCGTCGGTGGTCGGCAAATCGACGTCCACCCCCTCTTCCAAGCCGGACAGACTCATGATCCGAAACGGGGTATCGCTGCGGATGACCACTTTGCGTGATACTGATTCTCCGACTGCGACTTTGCCGAGTCGAATTGTCGAAGGAATGACTTGCAACGACTTCTGGATCGTGGCCTCCACCAGAACATTAACGATAGGAGTGTCTGGATCGTTGGTGCGGAGAGCCAGATCCCAGCGATGGTGTCCCGCGCCTGCATTGCTTTGCAGAGTGACTTCGAGCTGATAACCAACCTGGCCCGGACGGCGATACAACTCTTTTAATTGGACTTCAAGGGGCGCACCGTTGTTCATCACTTCAATGATGCGCCAATCGAGGGCGCCGGCGTATTCGACATCGATGGTTTTGACTTGTTTCGATCCCAGTGGAACGACGCCAAAATTCACGCTGCCCGGATTGAAGACGACATCGGGTCGGCTGTTGGCCGACACCTGGACGGTAGCGGTCGATACCCATTGGGGACCGACGGTGACATAGATGCTGACCGTTTTCTCGCCGGTGAAGCGGCGTGAATCCATGGTTACTTCCAGGTAACCCACTTCTTTCGACTGAAGGAGTTGCTTGGTGGGTTTGGCGGTAACGCAGCCGCACGAAGTGCGAACGTTAATGATCTGGAGCGGAACCGCCCAGATATTGGTCATTTTGAAGCGGTGGCTGAGAACGGCGCCGCGCGGCACTTTGCCGAAATCATGGCGTGCGGAACCGCCGTCATACTCGAACATTTTCACGGCCCAGTCGCTTGGCGTTTGTGCCTTGGCTGCCGTCGCAACGCACAATGCCAATACCACTCCCCCCAACCGCATCCTGTTCATGCCTTTCCCCTCTCGGCGTTCCTCCAGTCAGTCGACTTCTTCGACGAGCAAGTTGATCGAGCGGAGTGCCCATAACGCATTTGCCCCGTGAATGCAAGCCGATTCCTTCATCCCGGATACTGGCATTCGAGTTTGCAAACGGATAAGGTACGTAACGGAACCGGTCGGCACCGTTTGGCGAGAAGGAGTGTTTTCGATGAATCTGGCGAATGCAATCAAGTCGGCTCTTTGCAACGAATTGAAAGTGTTGTGTCGCGAAATCCACGATCTCGTTTCGCCCATCACCGAGGAGCAACTATGGGCCAAACCGATCAATCCAGGCAATTCGGTCGGCCATCTGCTTCTGCATTTGGCTGGCAACCTCAACCATTTTGTCGGTGCCCATTTGGGGCATACCGGCTATCAACGTGATCGCGATCGGGAATTCAATGAAACAGGGCGACCGGCAAAAGCAGAGGTTTTGCAGAGTCTCGATGACTCCGTTGCGACTTTCGAACGGGTCGTGTCCGCATTGGACGAAGACAGCTTCTTGCAACCGCACCCCGAAGCCCGCCTCGGCAACGTCCTGGAAGCCTTGATTCACCTTGTCGCTCATTTCGCCCTGCATCGCGGACAAATGACCTATCTGATCCGAGCTTCCCAATCATAGAACGAGGCTGCCGTGAACGCCGAAAAGATTCAAACGATTGCAGTCCTGGGTTTAGGAACGATGGGGCATGGCATTGCCCAGGCCTTTGCTACGGCCGGTTTGGCAGTTCGGGCGTTTGACGAAGATCGCCGAGCCCGCGAGCAAGCGGTGATTCGAATCGAAAACAATCTTCGGCACCTGGCCGCTGCCGGGATGATTGCGGCGGATGAGATCCAGCCGATCCTTGCCCGCATCCAGGTGGTCGAAACCGAGGCCGAAGCCGTCGCGGATGCCCAATTCGTCACGGAGGCCGTCCGTGAGGACTTGCAAACGAAACAGCGGCTTTTTGTCCGCATCGAACAAATCACCGGTGCGAACACCATTGTCGCCAGCAATACGTCCAGCTATCCGATGAGCGAAATCGCTCGAGACATGGCAAGGCCCCAGCGAGCCATCAATACGCATTGGTTCAATCCACCCCATATCATTCCGGTGGTCGAAATCGTGCCCGGCCAGCGAACCGATCCGCAAGTAACGCAGACGGCTTACGACCTGCTTGCACGCATTGGCAAGACGCCTGTTCGGCTCAAGCAGGAAGTTCCTGGCTTTCTCGTCAACCGCGTGCAAGTCGCTTTGTTTCGCGAAATATGGGACCTTTGGGAACGGGGAGTGGCCGACGCGGAGGAAATCGACCGGGCGATCCGAGGCAGTATGGGTCTGCGACTGGCGGCGCTGGGGCCGTTAGCCATAATCGACTTCGCCGGTCTGGATATTACGACGCGCGTCTACGAAAATCTGGCTCCCCATTTGCGCTCCGACAGTGAACTGCATGACAAAGTAAAGACGCTGGTGGCGGAGGGAAACTTCGGAGTGAAAACGGGGCGCGGCTTCTTTTCATACACGCCCGAATCCGTTCTGCAAAAACAAGCCGAACGCGATCGACTCTATCTGGCTCTTGTCGCGTTGTTGCATTCCTCTTCGCCTCAACGCCAGAAGTAGCGAACGAGGCGAATGACACCTGTCAACAGAAGGCTCAAGAGAATGCAGGTCGTAATCGGTATGTAGATTCTGGTGTGCTCGCCTTCGATGCGGATATCACCGGGTAAACGTCCCAACCAAGGTATGGCGGGTACAAGCAACCAGATCAAGCCCACCAGAACGATGAACAGGCCAAGCAGGATCAATGTCCAAGCGGGGTGCTGCATGGTTCGGAATACGACTCCTCGAGGCTGTTTGAAACCATCCTATCTCTTTCAATTCATCTGATTCTATGAGAACCGACAAGAGGAGGTTGGTTTTTTTTCGGAAGCAGCTCGCAAGCGCGAAACGTGCCATCTGCAGAGATTTTTGCATCCGGCAGCGGCTTTCCTTTAACGATTCTGTAAGATGAATTGTCAACGGCAGAACGCAGCAGGACGCATGACTTGAGGCAATGGCTTTTCAATCGGCACGACGTTTGAAAGTAGTCTTGGTTTCTCCGGAAGTTTTGGGTTTCGCCAAGACGGGAGGACTGGCTGATGTGTCCGTGGCTTTGCCGCGCGCTCTGGCAAGTCGCGGGCATCAGTGCACGATTGTCACGCCGCTTTCGCGGTCCGCCCGACACGGACCTGTCCCCTTGCAAGCGACCGAGAAGGAGTTGGGCGTTCCGATCGGAAACAAAGAGGTAACAGGTCGGCTGTATCGCGCCGTTTTGCCCGATACGGAAGTGCCGGTCTATCTGATCGAACAGCGGGACTACTTCGAGCGTGACGATCCGCGCTGCGGTCGTGGCTTGTACGATTATGTTGCCGGCGATGGAAAGAGGCGGCCCTATTCGGACAATTCAGAACGTTACATTTTCTTTTGTCGGGCCGTGCTCGAGGCCCTCGAGGCTTTGCCCTTCTGGCCGGATATCTTGCACTGCAACGACTGGCAAACGGGGCTGATTCCGGTCTACTTGCGTGAGGTCTATTGTCAGCGCGGCGACGACGAACAACGAAACCGCTATGCGAACATCGCCACGGTATTGACGATACATAACCTCGCCTATCAGGGTCTTTTTTGGCATTGGGACATGCTCTTGACGGGACTCGACTGGCGATTGTTTAATTACCGCGAGTTGGAGTTTTATGGCCAGCTGAATTTCCTCAAGGGAGGGATCGTTTTTGCAGACCGTGTCACGACGGTCAGCCCGCGCTACGCCGCGGAAATCCAAACGCCATATTTCGGCTGTGGCCTGCACGGCGTGCTTTGGGAACGTCGGGCCAGTCTGTCGGGGATTGTCAATGGCCTCGACGAGTCGGTCTGGGACCCGGCGCGGGACGGATATCTCGCCGCCAACTACGATGCGGAGACCGTGGGAGTTGGCAAACCAATCTGCAAGGCAGATTTGCAACGTCGCTTCAACCTCGCCCCGAACGCTTCTACATGCGTCCTTGGCGTTGTTTCCAGACTGGTAGACCAAAAGGGAGCCGACCTTTTATGCGAGGCTGCCGAGGCCATGATGCAACAGGATGTGCAACTGGTTGTCCTTGGCGAAGGGAACCCCGTCTACGAACGGATGTTCATCGATCTGAGCCGGCGTTTTCCGGATCGGATCGGCGTTCGGATCGGTTTCGACGAAGCCTTGGCCCATCAAATCGAAGCGGGAGCCGATATTTTTCTGATGCCCAGCCTGTACGAGCCATCCGGGTTGAACCAGCTTTACAGTATGCGTTATGGCACGGTGCCGGTTGTGCGTGCCACGGGCGGGTTGGCGGATACGGTCATCGGCTATGACGGAAAGGCCAGCGACGTGGAGTCCGCCACGGGCTTTGTGTTCCAGGCGCCTAGTGCGGAGGCATTGTTGGATGCTTTGTGTCGCGCCCTTTGCGTTTTTCGGAACGAACCCGAGATTTGGCGGCGGCTGATGATGAATGGAATGAAGCAGGACTGGTCATGGTCGCGTAGCGCTGCCGAATACGAACGCATCTTTTTCGAGCTTCAGAAGGAGCGTGTCTTGGTTGTTGATGGACGGCGCAACCAGGGGAGATAGGAATGCCGGAATTTCGTAAAGACCCGATCGTTGGCCGGTGGGTCATTATCGCTACGGAACGCGCCAAGAGGCCTGCCGTTCCGAAGCTGGAGGCCGCCAATAGTACGCCTGCCCGACCTTGTCCATTCTGTGCCGGCAATGAAGAAGAAACGCCGGGGGAAATCCTCGCTTACCGCGATCCGAACACGAAAGCCAATGAACCCGGGTGGCGTGTCCGCGTTGTGCCCAATAAATTTCCGGCCCTCCAAGTGGAAGGGGACTTGAACAAATGCGGCGAAGGCATCTACGACAAGATGAATGGCATCGGGGTCCACGAAGTCATCATCGAATGCCCCGAACATCAGGTCACCATCGCCAACCTTCCGGAGGAGAACTTTCGTGAAATCTTCTGGGTTTATCGCGACCGGCTCGTGGACTTGAAGAAGGACCCGCGACTGGTGTACGGGATGTTGTTCAAGAATACGGGGTCGGCTGCCGGCGCCACTCTCGAACATACGCATTCCCAATTGATCGTCACGCCCATCGTGCCGATTTCGGTCTGGGAAGAAATGACAGGCTCGCTTGAGTTTTTCAACTATCGTGGCCGGTGCATCTACTGCGATATGATACGCCAGGAGTTATCGACCGATACGCGCATCGTTCACGATACGCCGAATTTCGTCAGTTTCGCACCGTTCGCTTCGCGCTTCAGCTTCGAGACGTGGGTGCTTCCGAAACACCATAACAGCCATTTCGAAAACATACAGAAGACCGAAGTGGAGGAACTGGCCGGTCATTTCAAGACGATCCTCATGAAACTGGAAACCGCGCTCGACCGGCCTGCTTACAACTATATTATTCATACGGCACCGTTCGATACCCAAGCCTTGCCTCACTACCACTGGCATATCGAGATCATTCCGCGTCTGGCACGGGTGGCAGGTTTCGAATGGGGGACCGGTTTCTATATCAACCCGATTCCGCCCGAGCAGGCGGCCTGCGTGTTGCGTGAAACTGAAGTTACGTGGCGCTGAAGTCCATGCCATGCAGAATGGCGTGCCTCGCTGAGGGACGTATTCGAGAGAAAGGATTTGACCGTGCCTCTTCGTTTCGTGTTTGCCGTCCACAACCACCAGCCGGTTGGCAATTTCGAGCATGTCTTTGAAGAAGCCTATCGCACTGGCTACCTTCCCTTCCTCGACTTGATCGAACGCTATCCGGATATTGGCATCTCGTTGCACACGAGCGGACCGCTTTTGGAATGGCTGGTGGAGAAAAAGCCGGATTATATCGAGCGGGTCAAAGGACTGGTTCAACGCGGCCAGATCGAGATACTCGGTGGCGGCTTCTATGAGCCGATCCTGCCGATGATTCCCAGTCATGATCGGATCGGTCAGATCCGGACCTATTCGGCATATTTACAGGAACTATTCGGCCAGCCGATTCGGGGCATGTGGATTGCCGAACGCGTCTGGGAGCCAGGGCTGGTTCGCGATCTCGCTGATGCCGGCATCGAATTCACCGTCTTGGACGACTACCATTTCCGTCAGGCCGGCTTCGACGATGAGAAATTGTTCGGCTACTTCCTGAGCGAAGATGAAGGCCGTCTGCTGCGGATTTTCCCAGGCAGCGAACCGATGCGCTACTATATACCGTTTCGCAACGTCGAAGAAGGAATGGCCTATTTCGGCGAAGTTGCCGCCAAACATCCGGACGCTGTCGTCGTCTTCGCCGACGATGGCGAGAAATTCGGGTCTTGGCCCGAAACCTATAAACATTGTTACGAAGACGGCTGGTTGCCTCGGTTTTTCGACGCGCTGATGCAGGCGCGCGACTGGATTCAAACGACAAGCTTTTCAAAGGTCATCGACGAAACTTTGCCTGCGGGAAAGGCGTTTTTGCCCGACTGCAGCTACCGGGAGATGACCGAATGGGCGATGCCGGCGGCGCGATTGCTCGCCTATAACCATCTGATCGCCAGCATCGAGCACGATCCGCGCGGCAACGAAATCCGCCGATTTCTGCGGGGTGGCTTTTGGAGAAACTTCCGCGTCAAATACCCCGAAGTCGATGAAATGTATGCACGCATGCTGAGCGTTTCCCGCCGATGCCTGGAGGCGGAAAACCGCCATCCCGAAGTCGTGTATTCCTATGCCAGGCAGGAACTTTACCGTGCCCAGTGCAATTGCGCCTGGTGGCACGGCACGTTCGGCGGCTTGTACCTGCCCCACTTGCGGAACGCCGTCTACCAGCACCTGATCGCTGCCGAGTCGGCGTTGCTGACCGACACGGAGCGCGGTCCCGATTACACCCATGCCGCGACTGCGGATTTCAATTTGGACGCCCGCCACGAAATTCGGCTCGAAAACAATCGCTTCTGCGCGTTCGTGGATCCCCATCACGGCGGCTCGATCTACGAACTCGACCTGCGAACGATCCAGCACAATCTGCTGGCAACTTTGTCGCGGCGACACGAAGCCTACCACGAAGTGATTCTGAACCGCGCCGAACTCGGTCGGCAACAAAGCATCCAAGGCGAAGTGCGCTTCAAACAAGAGGGCTTGGACAAGGCCCTCGTTTATGACGCTTATTTGCGAAAGAGCCTGATCGACCATTTTTACGATGCCAGTGTCTCCCTCGAAGACCTGACCCGATGCCAGGAAAGGGAATGCGGCGATTTTGTCACTGGTGAATATGAGCACCGCATCACCCGTTCGAAAAAGCAGACACTGTTGACGCTGACGCGATCGGGCCGCGTCGACGGCCAGTCGATCGGCGTCGAAAAGACGTTGCAGGTGGCTCCTCATTCGGATGTGATCGAGATTCGCTACGTGCTGACGGAATTGCCTTCGGAACCGAAGTTTGTGTTCGCGGTCGAGTTCAACTTCGCCGGCATGGCGGCTGGTGCGGACGACCGCTACTTCTATACCAAAGACCAGCCCCGAGCTGGCCAGCTGCAAACACAACTCGCTTTGAGTGATGCCGATTTGATTGGACTGGTAGACGAATGGCTCGGTCTGGAGGTTTCCCTGAAGCTGAGCAAGCCAGGGGGATTTTGGACGATGCCGATCCAGACAGTCAGCCAATCGGAGGGCGGTTTCGAACTCGTTCACCAGTGCACTGCCGTCCTTCCTTACTGGCACATTGAACCGGATGCATCGGGGAGATGGGAGGTTGGCATCACATGGAAGCTGGACGTGAGCCGGGCGGAGCAACGCAAAGCTTCGTCGCCGAAAAGCGAACTGGCAAAAAGCCGCTAGGATGAAAAGGATGCGGGCATTGGCGTCATCCGTTATGATGCATAAAGGGGGCGTGCCGGACGGCGGCAGATGCTCCCTTTGGTGATTCCTTTTTTCACGAGAGCGGAAAAGTGATATGGCCACAGCTGTTGACCGTGCCGCATTCGAGCGGTGGGAAAAAGAAAACGCCGCCGCCAGGCTCCGCGAACAGCCTCCCACAACGGTAAGCAACGTTCCCATCGAGGCGTTGTACACCCCCGATCATTTGGAGGGGTTCGATTACGAAACCGAATTGGGATACCCGGGCCAATATCCCTTTGTCCGCGGCGTGCACGCGACGATGTACCGGAGTCGGCTGTGGACGATGCGCCAGTTTGCCGGGTTCGGTACAGCGCAACAAACCAACGAGCGTTTCAAGTTCCTTTTGAAAAAGGGGCAAACGGGCCTGAGCACGGCTTTCGACTTGCCGACTCTGATGGGATTGGACAGCGATGACCCACGCTCGCTGGGCGAAGTCGGCCGGCTGGGCGTCGCGGTGGACACCCTCGACGATATGCAGAAGTTGTTTGAAGGCATCGATATCGGCGAAGTCTCCGTATCGATGACCATCAACGCCCCGGCTCTTTACATCATGGCGATGTTTCTCGCCAACGCCCAGGACCGAGGCATCGACTGGAAAAAACTTCGTGGCACGATCCAAAACGATATCCTCAAGGAATTCCACGCCCAGAACGAGTTCGTCTTTCCACCAGAACCCCATGTGCGTCTGGTCTGTGACCTGATCGAGTTCTGCACCGACCATGTGCCCCAGTGGAACACTGTCAGCATCAGCGGCTACCATATTCGGGAGGCCGGTTCGACGGCAGTCCAGGAACTCGCCTTTACCCTCGCCGATGGCTTTCACTATGTCGACCGCTGTCTGGACCGGGGCATGCCTGTCGACTCGTTCGCGCCTCGGCTAAGCTTTTTCTTCAACGCTCATAACGACATTTTCGAAGAGATCGCCAAGTACCGGGCTGCCCGCGCCATCTGGGCCGAGACGATGCGATACAAGTACGGTGCCAAGAAAGAAGCGTCGTGGAAATTGCGCTTCCATGCCCAGACTGCCGGCTGCTCCCTTCAGGACAAGCAACCGGAAGTCAACCTGATCCGCGTCGCTTACCAGGCTTTGGCTGCCGTCCTGGGAGGCTGCCAATCGCTGCATACCAACAGCATGGATGAAACGCTCGCCTTGCCCTCTGAACATGCCGTCACCCTCGCGCTAAGAACCCAGCAGGTTTTGGCCTACGAAACCGGCGTTACGAATACGGTCGATCCTGTCGGCGGCAGCTACTTCGTCGAATCCCTGACACGACAAATGCAAAAACAAGCCCGGGAATACTTCGAGCGGATCGAACAAAAAGGGGGAATGATCGCCGCTATCGAAGACGGCTTCTTTCGCCGGGAAATTGCCGATGCCGCTTTCGCCTACCAACGCGAAGTCGACGCCAACCGCAAAATCATCGTTGGCGTCAACGCTTTCCAGGAAGCGGAGGAAAAACCGCTGGAAACATTGGTCATCGACGAACGCCCCGAAAAAGAACAGTTGCAGGCCTTGAAAGCGATCAAGGAAAAACGCGACCAGTCTGCGGTCAACAAAGCTCTCGATGACATTCGCCGAGTCGCGGAAACCGACAAGAATTTGATGCCCGTTCTTCTCGATGCTGCTCGTGTGCGTTGCACGGTTGGGGAAGTCATGAACGCCTTGGCGGACGTATTCGGCCGTTATGACGGCGCTGCCAAATGGTAATCTCCTGGAACGGTGCCTCATCTTGCCAGGAGCAAACGCCAGCCCCAGGGCGAAGACGCTGCTTTTGGTTTTTCTTGACACTCCTTTCGAAGCCACTTACGATAACACCGCACCATCCAATGAATCAGCATTTTGGCTATGAGGCGATTAAAAACAAAGACAGTTCTGTCCCAGGCTGGGCGCGTGCTGACTGCCGTCGTCCTCTTTTCTTACCTGGCGACTGTCTTTGGTTTCCCTGTGCCGTTTCGAGCTTCCGCAAAAACCCATCCACCTCGGGCATGTTGTTGTGCGAAAGACGCCGACAAACCTTGTTGCTGTTCTCCGCCGGGACCGAAGACCGATTCGCCTTGCCCAAGGGAAGTCCCAGCTTGTTGCCAGACAGTGGCTGATGACAGCGATGCACCGCTGTCGTTGACTCTTGCGCGGTCGACTTGTCCGTGCGAAGCGAAGTATTGGGTAGTATCCGGGGCGGTGATGCCACTTGTGCCGTTCTCCTGGCACCCGGCTCAGCCACCGACGGCGACGGTACCTGCTTGGGACGACACCATTCTGGCGATGGTGTTTTCTCCTGACCCTCCTCCTCCCCGCTTGTCGTAAATGACTGGCTGTTCCGTAACGCAAGTTGCGTGCAGACTTGTATTGCGCGGTCCGCGCTGTACGGTCGTGCGAGTGAACGTATGCCCCTGTCCGACAGGCGGAAGGACAGCGTAACAGAAGGTGCCTGGCGGCGGCCAATTGGTCAATTTCCCTTGGTCGGACCTCCCATGATCGTTGGCGCCGCTGGCTTACTGTCGAGCTGCCTGCAGGTTCGACCCCTGCCAGGGGCATCGCCGATTGTAAGCGGCGTTGTCTCTTATTGCAAATTTTCGCCAACCCGCATTTCCCCAGATTCTTCGGTACTGGCCGTCAGCGGTGGCATGCTAGCCGTCGACTGATTCGTCCAGCGTTCGGCAGCATCTGCGGTCCGGCAGACTTCACGAATTCATTTCATTCAGGTTGAAATGTGAATAATTCGTTGTAGTAGTTACTATTTAATCAGTGAAGAGCGTGTCACCTGCTTAATTCCGCGATGATGGATGCGTATATTCGGATGTTGTGACACGTGCGATGGCAAGGGCCGAGGCAACTGCCAGCGCTACGGTTTTCGAGGCGGATTCGATGATACGGGTGCTCCTGGCCGACAATCGGAAGCTGGTACGAGCCGGTATGAGGGTCATTCTCCGTGGGTTCCGCGGCATCGAATTGGTCGGGGAAGCGGGAGATGGGCGCGCTGCCCTGCGCAAGATCAAATCTCTTCGACCTCACGTGGCCGTTATGCGCATCGCCATGACCGGCATGAATGGTCTGGAGGCAACGTGTCGGGCGGCAAGACGTTTTCCCCAAGTCGGCATCGTTCTCTTTTCGAGCTACAACAACGAAACCACTGTGTGGCAGGCCTTCCAAGCCGGCGCCAACGCCTTTGTCAGCCTCGATGCCGAACCGGCCGATTTGCGGGAAGCGATCGAGTCCGCCTCGCGAGGACACGCCTATGTGGGGCCAGGCCTGCCGGCCCGGCTTGTGCGAGACATCCTGCAAAACGCTCGCGCGAAGGAAAGCCCTCTCGATCTGCTGACGCCTCGCCAGCGCGAAGTCCTGCAACTGATCGTCGAGGGGCATTCCACGAAAAACATCGCCCGCATGGTTAAACTCGGCATCAAAACCGTGGAAACCCACCGGCAACAATTGATGAAAAGACTTCACATTTATGATGTGCCCGGCCTGGTTCGTTTTGCTTTGCGTACCGGCCTGATTACCGGAGACTTACCGTGAAGCGAGTCCTGGAGACGTCGTCCGGTGGACGGCCAGCCGCTGCCCAGGTTTTTTGCTTGAAGGATTCCCCGACCGCGATTTCTTACATAGACTAAAAACAACGAGACCCGGACCGCTGAGGATGTCATCATGGCGAAGAAAATTTCCATCGGCACTTGGGCTTACTGCTTTGGACCTTACAAAGATAATCCCGTCGACTTTCATACCATTATTCGCAAGCTCAAGGAGCTGGGTCTGGACGGTGTCGAGCTGGGGGGATTCCCTCCGCACCCCAACCCCGATTCGCACGATACGCGCGACAAGCGGCTGGCGCTGAGAAAAGAGGTTGCCGACGCCGGCCTCGAGTTTTCCGGCTTGGCTGCCAATTTGTGGATGCACAAAATCATCAGCGTCCCCGACAGTGGCCCCTTTATTGCGGAGTTCGCCAAAAATCTTTTCTTCGCCGAAGACCTGGGCATCGATTGCATCCGTGTCGATACTCTCGAGCCGCCGGACGTGTGCATCAAGAACAACATCGATCCCAAAGTCGCGCGGGAACGCGTGGTCAATGCCTTCGACAAATGCGCCAAGCTGGCGGCCAATCGAGGCATCCGCGTCGCCTGGGAATTCGAGCCAGGGTTCGCCTTCAATAAACCATCCGAAATTCTCTCTATCGTCGAGGAAGTCCGCAGCCGGGATAATCCGAACTTCGGCGTGATGTACGACACCAGTCACGCCCATATGTGTGCTGCCATCGGAGCACGCCAGCCAGGCGAACAAGAAACGTTGCCCGGTGGGGCTCTCGAATTGCTGCAAAAACTCAAAGGCAAAATCGCTCATATCCACTTGATCGATTCCGACGGTACTTTGCATGACAACGAAACCAGTACGCATGCGCCATTTGGGCAAGGACACCTCAACTTCGACGAACTCATCCCGGAAATCGTCCAGTGCGGCGTCCCGTCCGATTGGTGGTGCATCGATCTGTGTTTTTGGCCCGAAGCGTGGGACGTGACGGCAGCTGCGTTGAAATTCCTCGACGGCATGCGCAAAAAATACGCTGCTTGATGCTTGTCGCGATCGTCCTGCTCGAGACCTTAGGCTTGCTTGTCGGCCTTCTATGCGACTGCCATGTCCACGATCCAGCTTGAACAGGCGATCTACGGCAGTCACGATAGCGGAGGCTATCGTTTTTTTGGCGCACTCACCGGCTTTTTCCTCAGAATGGCTCGCCGAAGCGGAACGACTCTGTACCCGCTTCGGCAACCGGCCAGCGGGTCATCCGTGCCCTTTCTCTATGTTTGCCCAACCGTTTCTTCGGCGCTTCGTGGCCGTTGTGCAGGTGGCGGACCAGGGAATCGACGACGCCGGCCGTCCGGGTGCCTTGGCCTTTCGCCTGCTTGTCCTGCCGCGCGATGACTACGTCCGCTGGATCGGCGATCCTTTCTTGCTTTGCGATTCCTTCCCTCCGGACTGGCAGGCTCGAGGCGAATTGCCGATCCTGACCTGGACCAAACGTCCCCTGCCGAACCGAACCGTGGCAGAAATTCAAAGAGTGCTCAAACGCCCTGAGGGGCCAGCTTTTCTCGGCGGCGTTCAGGCCTTGCTCGACGGCAGCAAGCTGGTCATCGAACGGCCCGCGCCTGATTACGAATTCCTCCGCGACCTCTGGCAGTTGCTCCCCACCAGTTCGCGAAGCCAACTTTGGCCGGCGACCTACGCTTTTGGCAACCAATTGCGATTTGACGCCGTCGTCGTGCCCAACGCCTCTGGCCCCGAATTCGCCGGCTACCTGACCGAACAACAGGCGGAACATTATCCACAGGGGCGATACGAGCTGAACTTGCAAATCGCTGCCGAAGCGGGCGATCAAGCCGAACTCGACCGTTTGTTCGCCCGACGCAGCCGGGCACAAATGTGGCGTCTTGGAATCGTTCTGCTTTTCCTGTTGGCGTTAGCCGCCGTGGTGGCGAAAATCTTCGAACCTCCTCCTCGTGTCCCTGGACCAAAACAGAAACAAACTACCAAAGATGTCTTGCTTACGCTGCCCGACGCCAGTGCCTTCCCCGAATTGAACGCAATCGAGCGCGAACAAGTAACGACGCAATTGCGCCGTCTCGCCTCTGACTTGAAGCTCGGCATCCCAGCCGACGCTTCGGCGGAAAGTCTTTTGGACGCGATTGTCGTCTATGCGAAACCCAGGCAAAAACGCGCGGCAGAAGACGCCATGAGAAAAGGCCCTTTGCTACGTCGACTCCGAGCATTGCTTTGGACCCTGGAGGTCGACGACTTCGATTCACCGAAACTGACACCGGGAGATCTCGTGTCGCGTTTACGCAGTAAACTCCTGAACAAGGAAGGGAAGCCATGATGGCCAAAACGAGGGTTCCGCGAATTGCCGTCCTCGGCGCCGGCCCGATCGGTCTGGAAGCTGCCTTGTATGCCCGGCATCTCGGCTGGCCAGTTACCGTTTTTGAGAAAGGACAACCGGGCGAATACGTCCGCCAATGGGGCCACGTCAGGCTCTTCAGTCCATTCGGAATGAATACGACTGTGCTCGGCCAGAACGCCATCCGTGCGAATAACGCCAAGCACGAATTTCCCGCCGATAACGAATGCATTACCGGCAAGGAACATGTGGCGGCTTACCTGCAACCGTTGGCCGAATCGCCTCTGCTGCGCGATTGTCTGCGCACGGAGACGCGCGTCGTGCATGTCGGCCGGCGCGGGCATTTGAAGAACGATTTGCCGCCCGGCGATCCCAAACGATCCAAGTCCCCGTTTCGCTTGCTGCTGGTTCACAACAACAAGGAGGAGGAAGCCGAGGCAGATGTGGTTCTTGATTGCACCGGTGTTTACGGGCAGCATCGCTGGTTGGGAGACGGTGGCATTCCCGCCCTGGGAGAAATCGCCTGCGAATCCTCGATCGCCTATGGCCTGGAAGACATTCTGGGAAAGCGACGGCAAGATTTTGCAGGTAAAAACATTCTCATCGTGGGGACAGGATACTCGGCCGCAACTGCTGTCTGTCAGCTTGCCGATCTCGCCACGGAAGCCACCGATACCTGGATCGTCTGGCTCTCCAGTCGTGACGGCACGCAGCCCATTAAACGCATCCACAATGATCCGCTTAAAGAACGCGATCGCCTCGCCACTCGCGCGAACAATCTCGCCACTCGAGGCGAAGGCAATGTCGAATTCCACAATCACACCGTCATCGATCGCATCGAACGTGTGAATAACGGCAAGGCATTCGCCATCGCAACCCGTTGCCGAGGCGAAACGAAAACCTGGCACGTCGATCACATTATTGCCAACGTCGGCTACCTCCCCGACACCAGCCTCTATCGCGAATTGCAAGTCCACGAGTGTTACGCTACGGAAGGACCTATTCAGCTGGCGGCGAGCCTCCTGCGACACGGCGGCGGCGATTGCCTGCAGATTCCCGCTTCCGGCATCGACACCCTCCGCAACCCGGAACCCAATTTCTTCATCCTCGGTGCCAAAAGCTACGGACGCAATTCCAACTTTCTGTTGCGGAACGGCTTCGAACAAATCCGTGAAGTCTTTGCTTTCTTGAAAAACGACTCCGGTCTCAACTTGTATCGCGGGTAAACCGCTCGTCAAACCTGCCGAGAGGTCTCGGTGCACGTTCGCTGTGAGGATCAACACAAAAAGACAGAAACGCGACCGTTTCGAGAAATTTGCCGCGACGAATCGGTGTCGGACGAAGAGTCATTGCGACAGCCTGTTCGTATACAAGCAAAAAAGCTGGTGCGCGAAAACGCCCAGCTTCTTTGTTTTCGCTTTTCCGTCGCGACTCGCTAGCGCCGATAACCACTCCCGCCATCCGTTGGTCGATCTGTCTTTTCTGGCGGACTTTTCCGGCCGCTGTTTTGGTCTGATTTGCCGCCCTGGCAGCCGATGACGAAAAGGCCTAACAGAATTCCAGCTAGCAAACGACGCATTAGTTGGACCCTCGTAAAAGAAGAACTGGTTGCAGCATCCACCCCAACAATAGATCGTGCCCCCAGGCTTCTCTGTGTCCCGCTTCACATTCAAGTCAGAAACCTTGTTCTAGCCGCACGAGGCGGCCGTTTCATGGCGAAGCGTCCAAAGGGTCGAAGAGCCTATCTGCCAATCTGGCAGGCCAGCCGTTTCACCGAAGTTATGTCGGATGATATAATGTGTTGTCGGAACGTATCTTATTGCAATTCGGGCAAACTTTTTCAGAGCGGCACGATAGTTGCTCGTGTGCCTATTGGAAGCGAGAAGGGATCGGTATGGTATCATCGGCCTGGCATTTGGACTGGGCTTCGAAAAACGAAAGGAGATAAGAGGTGCAAGGCGAAAAGATCATTGGCATCGACCTGGGGACGACCAACTCCGTGGTTGCTGTCATGGAAGGAAGCGAAGTCAAAGTGATCCACAATCAAGAGGGGCACCGCATAACGCCCAGCGTGGTGGCCTTCACGGACAAAGGCGAGCGGTTGGTTGGCGAACCAGCAAAGCGTCAGGCCGTGACGAATCCGCAACGGACGATCTATTCGATCAAGCGTTTCATGGGGCGCCGGCACAAGGAAGTCGAGGAAGAAGAAAAGCTCGTCCCCTACAAGATCGTCGGCGGTCCCGATGAGCTGGTAAAGGTCGAGATCGACGGCAAGCTGTATACGCCGCCGGAAATCTCGGCGATGATCTTGCGGAAACTGAAAGAGGCGGCCGAAGCCTACCTGGGGCACACGGTCCGCAAAGCCGTCATTACGGTTCCGGCCTACTTCAATGACGCGCAGCGGCAGGCGACGATCGACGCCGCCAGGATCGCCGGTTTCGATTCCGAATGGGAGATTGAAGACCCTGCAACCGGCAAGAAGACCAAGCAACGCATGCGGATCATCAACGAACCGACCGCGGCAGCGCTGGCTTACGGTCTTGACAAGAAAAAGAATGAAAAAATCGCCGTGTTCGACCTGGGTGGCGGTACCTTCGACATTTCGATCCTCGATGTCGGCGATGGCGTGTTCGAAGTCAAGGCGACCAACGGCGACACGCACCTCGGCGGCGACAATTTCGACCAGGTGCTGATCGATTACATCGCCGACGACTTCAAGAAGAACCACGGCATCGACCTGAGGCAGGATCAAATGGCCCTGCAACGGCTCAAGGACGCCGCCGAACAGGCCAAAAAAGAACTGTCGCAAGCGACAACGACCACCATCAATTTGCCGTATATCACCGCGGATGCCAGCGGCGCCAAGCACTTGCAAATGACTATCACGCGAGCGCAGTTCGAACAGATGGTCGACCACTTGATCGAACGCTGCCGCAAACCCGTCATGCAAGCCCTGTCCGACGCCAAGATGAAGCCGTCGGATATCGACGAAGTCGTCCTGGTCGGCGGCATGACGCGCATGCCGAAGGTGCAGCAGTTCGTGAAGGAAATCTTCGGCAAGGAACCCCATCGCGGCGTCAACCCGGACGAAGTGGTGGCGGTCGGGGCGGCGATCCAAGGCGCCCAGTTGATGCTGGGCAGCAAATCCGACGTGTTGCTGCTTGACGTGACGCCCCTGTCTCTCGGTATCGAAACGCTGGGCGGCGTCTTTACGCGGTTGATCGAACGCAACACGACCATTCCCACGAGCAAGAAGCAGATCTTCTCGACGGCGGAAGACAACCAGCCCGCCGTGACCGTGCGGGTCTTCCAGGGCGAGCGTGAAATCGCCGAGCACAACCGACTCCTGGGGCAGTTCAACCTCGAAGGCATTCCGCCCGCGCCGCGAGGCGTGCCGCAGATCGAGGTCACCTTCGATATCGACGCCAACGGCATCCTTCACGTCTCGGCCAAAGACCTGGGTACCGGCAAGGAAGTCAGCAAGCGGATCGAATACTCCAGCGGCTTGAGCCAGGAGGAGATCGACCGCATGCGTCGCGAAGCCGAAGCCCATGCCGCCGAAGACCGCAAGAAACGCGAACTGATCGACGCACGCAACCACGCCGACCAGATCGTCTGGCAGATCGAGAAACTTCTCAAGGAGAATGCCGACAAAATCTCCGAAAGCGACAAGGCACCGATCCAGTCGGCCATCGAAGAGGTCAAGAAAGCGGCCAGCGGCGAGGATGTCGAAGCGATCAAAAAGGCGGTCGAAAACCTCACGCAGGCTTCGCATGCCATGGCCCAGCATCTGTACAAGCAGACCGAAGCAGGCGTCGGTGCCGGCTCGGGTGCGTCGACGACGCCTCCCGAAGACAGCGGCAAGAAAGGAGACGACGTCATCGATGCCGAGTTCGAAGTCAAGAAGTAACGGCGTGCGAGTCGCGACGCCGACACTGGGAACCCCGCCCCGCTTGTTACCAGCGGCGCGGGGTTTTTCGCTGGATGCGACCAGCGCCTTATTCCAAATACACGAACTCGTTCAGATTGAAAAGCGCCTGACAGAGTGAAGCAAGCCCTGCTTCGGCGAGAAGACGGTTCGCGGCCGAGACTTCCCCGGCATCAGGCTTTCGGCCCAGCACAATCCGAAACGCTGTCCGAATCTGCGCGTCGATATCATCGCCCGCCCGGCGTTTGACGCGCTCGGCGATCTGTTTGGCCTGCTCGACCGCAAACGGGTTGTTGAGAAGATAAAGCGCCTGAAGAGGAACTGTGGATACGGATCGTTTCGGGCAGCTGACGGCAGCATCGTCGGGGCCGTCGAACAACCTCTGCACTTCCGGAGCCTGCTGCCTGCGTTGCAGCAGGTAGAGCGTTCGCCGCACGCTCTGGTTTTCATCCGGGTCGGGCGGGCCTCCGATTCGGCGATCCAGTTTTCCGCTCACCGCCAGGATGCCGTCGCGGATGGCTTCGATCTCGAGCCGGCGAGCATGCCAGCGCCAAAGGTATCGGTTTTCCGCATCGATCCGGGTGTTCTTTTCCGTCCGCTCTCCGTCCGGTCGTGAACTTTGGCGATAGGTGCTGGAGAGGACGATCAGGCGGTGCATATGTTTGGTGCTCCAGCCGCTGCGGATGAGTTCGGTGGCGAGCCAATCGAGCAATTCGGGATGGGTGGGAGGCGCGCCGCGCGTGCCGAAGTCGCTGGAGGTGGCAACAATGCCTCGGCCAAAATGATACTGCCAGATGCGATTCGCCCACACCCGTGCCGTCAGCGGGTTCTTGGGATCGGCCAGCCAGTCCGCCAGCGCCGATCTCGGCCGTTTCTCCACGGCCAACTTCGGCGTCGGACCGAACACCACGGGCCAGCCTACATCGACAGCCGGACCGCGCCGGTGCACGTCCCCCTGGATCAAAATGTAGGGCCGACTCCGTGCCAATCGTTCCGGCTCATAAGGCGGAGGATAGAATCCCTTCATCGGCAAAACTTCGACCTGATGCGGGCTGGTCGCCGGAGAATAGAAACCGAAAGTCTGCGGCTTGTCGGGCAGGCTCTTTTCCACCTCCGCAATTCGTTTCTTCAGCTTCTCATAAAGTTTCTTGTTCTCGCCGCTGATGGCCCGTTCGATCTGGTTCGGCGTGAATTGGAATTTCAGGCCCGCCTGCTGAGCCAGCCGCTCTTGCTCCATGGTCCGTTTCTCCGACGGAATCGCCAAGGCGGCAAGCTCCTCGGCTGTCAATTTCTTCTTCGCCTTTTCGATCAGGCTCTGACGCGCCGACTCGAACAGCGAGCGCCGCAACTTGACAGCCTCGTCGTAGTCCGCCGGTTTCCGTCCTTCGTATTCGGACCAGAGCCTGGCATCCTTCAAAACCAGATTGTTCGGTGCCCCTTTCACGAAAAATCCCTGGAAACGATAGTAGTCCCGGTTCGTGATGGGGTCGAACTTGTGGCTGTGGCACTGGGCGCATTGGATCGTCAGGCCAAGCAGCGCGGCACCAGTGGCGTTGACGATATCGACCAGAATGTCATTGCGCTGCAGGGCTTTGTCCTCTTCGTTGCTGCTGATTCGAGCCGACGCCAAAAAACCGGTGGCGATCAAGTTCTCATCCGAATAAGGCTCGATCTCGTCCCCTGCGATCTGCTCGCGCAGAAAACGATCGTACGGCTTGTCCTGGTTGAAGCTCTTGATGACGTAGTCGCGGTAGCGCCAGGCATAAGGACGGATGTGGTCGCTTTCGTAACCTTCCGAATCGGCATAGCGGGCCAGATCGAGCCAATGGCGTCCCCAGCGCTCGCCATAATGAGGCGACGCCAACAGCCGTTCGACGACTTTTTCATAAGCATCGGCGGACGTGTCCCGCACGAACGCCTCGATCTCTTCGACAGTCGCCGGCAGGCCGGTCAAATCCCACGTTACCCGCTGCAACCAGACGCGCCGTGACGCCTCGGGCGCCGGGGACAGTCCCTCCGCTTCGTGGCGAGCCGCGATGAAACGATCGATCGGGTTTCTCACCCAAGCGATGTTGTCCACTTTCGGCAAAGGCGGTCGTTTCGGCGGTTGAAACGCCCAGTGATCGCTTCCGGCGATGGTCGATGGAAGCAGGCTTTCATCCCAGACGAGCCCCTGATCGATCCACGCTCGCAGCAAGGCGACTTCGTTGGCGTCGAGTTTCTTGCCGCGCGGCGGCATCCTCTTGTCTGGGTCGTCGCTCACCACGAGATGGATCAACTTGCTCGCGGCACTTCGGCCGATCTCGACGCTCTTGACGCCGTTCGTTTCGCCGAGCAGCTCCGGGCGCAGATCCAGCCGATAGCCGGCCCTGGCATCCCTTCCTTCGTGGCAGCGGAAACAACGCCGCACGAGAATCGGATAGATGTCGCGTTTGAAATCGATCTTTTTGCTGGACGGTTCGGGAAGCCGGCCGACCCCTTCGTCGGCCAGGACGACAGGTCCACCAGCGAGCAGGCAGATCGAGGCAGCAAGGACAAGGAAGGTGGCCATGGCAGGTTCTCCACCTGGAGACGATGGCTGTCGATTCGGGAATGATTCTACCGCGCTGAGAACGGCGACGCACGGGTTATTTGCCACAAAGTGAGGAGAATGGCGGGACGCCTGTGTGAATGGGCGGACGACATGCACGTCGTCCGTGATGGTTTCAAGGACGTGAGGGGGTTGGGTTTTGGTCTGAGTCTAGGTCTCGGTCTTAGTCTCGGTGTGTTTCAATGGCCTCTCAATCGGCCAGCGCGTTGCGCCCTGGCCGTGTGGCTGCTACTGGTGGGGGGTCTACCAGTTTCAATGGCCTCTCAATCGGCCAGGGCGTTGCGCCGTTTGCTAACAGCACTGTAACCACGCCGCAGATTGGTTGTTTCAATGGCCTCTCAATCGGCCAGGGCGTTGCGCCTGCGCGATCGTGTTCACATGGATCGATTATCGCATGTTTCAATGGCCTCTCAATCGGCCAGGGCGTTGCGCCGTCGGGCACCCCGACACGGCCCGCTTATTCTCCTCGTTTCAATGGCCTCTCAATCGGCCAGGGCGTTGCGCCCGATTCGTCGATGGACGAAAGCTGCTCCATACGTCAGGTTTCAATGGCCTCTCAATCGGCCAGGGCGTTGCGCCATCTTGCGACGTATCGGATTAAAAGGAGGATGGGAAGTTTCAATGGCCTCTCAATCGGCCAGGGCGTTGCGCCTTCAACTGACCCTCGGAGACAAAATCCTGGTCTGCGTTTCAATGGCCTCTCAATCGGCCAGGGCGTTGCGCCGACCTGGACAGGATGTCCGGGCACAACATTCTAGCAGTTTCAATGGCCTCTCAATCGGCCAGGGCGTTGCGCCGACCTGGACAGGATGTCCGGGCACAACATTCTAGCAGTTTCAATGGCCTCTCAATCGGCCAGGGCGTTGCGCCATGTGTGAAACAATCTCGGACAACCAAATCCTTATGTTTCAATGGCCTCTCAATCGGCCAGGGCGTTGCGCCGTACGACATCGACGCAAAGATAACCAAACGCTTCTGGCGTTTCAATGGCCTCTCAATCGGCCAGGGCGTTGCGCCATTGAAGGGGGGATGGGAGTTGACGCAGGAAGGACTCCGGTTTCAATGGCCTCTCAATCGGCCAGGGCGTTGCGCCAAGGAAGGAGGCACTTCAAGACCTCGTGAAACTCTTTTGTTTCAATGGCCTCTCAATCGGCCAGGGCGTTGCGCCCGATTTCAGACTTTGGAATTCATTCAGTCATGTAGCGATGGATGTTTCAATGGCCTCTCAATCGGCCAGGGCGTTGCGCCTCCCCCTCTCACAAACCCTTATCATATAACAACTTAAATGGCCTGTTTGCCCAGACCCCCCTCCTTTCAACCCAAACCCAAAAAATTTTCCGGCAACCATACCCCAATTTTTCAACGTAACCCATTACACCACTTCAACTTCCGTTCTTGCCCACACCCCCCAGGCAGTAAAACACCCGTCTTAATTTTTCCTTCCGACGCAACCCAATCAAGAACACCAACTTACGTCAAAAACACCAACTCGTTCAATCACTTGCCTGTTTTTTGTGCATTTGCCTGGGCAACAGGCAAGCCCCCTTCTCTATACTGTACCGATGTCCCGAACTCCTTCGGATTCCTCATCGGTACAACCCGCGCCGCCCTCTGTCGGCGGCGCTTGTAACATAGCGTGCCAATAGCGCGATGGCAAGAAAAAAATGAAAGGGAATCGAAAAATCGTTTCCTTCGGCGCTGGCCTTCGAGTAGGTTGGACCCAAAGAAGCAAGCAGCAAGAGTGTTAACGAGGTGACGACCATGAAAGCGCGGCGGATCGCTGTACTGGTGGCGGCAGGGATCGTTATCTGTCTGCGGCCGGTTTGGGGGGCAGAGACGGGCTACCAAAAGAAGGTCGGAGTTTCGGCGGCGACGCGTCTGGATTGGGTGTACGCGGTCAGCAACCAAAGCCGTGCTTCGGAAAAGCTACCGCAATACGATTCGACGAAGCAGGCTTACGAATTGTATGTGCCGGAAGATTACAACGCGAATAAAAAATGGCCGGTGATTTTGTTTTTGTCGGCAGGGGATCGACCGGCTGGCTGGAAGCAGTTTCAGGCGGTGTGCCAAAAGCATGGGATTCTGTTCGCGTCGCCTTATGGCGCGGGCAACGGCACGGAACAAAAGAAACGGGTGCGTATCGTTCTGGACGTACTCGACGATCTTTGCCGCCGATACCACACCGATCCGGATCGGACGTACCTGGGAGGATTTTCGGGTGGCGCCCGGATCGCGAGCGCGGTCGCCTCGGCGTTGCCTGAATATTTCGGTGGTGTGATAGGGGTCTGCGCGTCTGGTCCGACGGGATTTCCGGGCGGCATACGGGAGGAGACGTACCTTCAGCACCGGGTGATCGAACGGTTGAGCGTGGCATTGGTGACGGGAGAAAACGATTTCAATCGTGCGGAAATCGAGCGTTGGCGTGGTCCGCTGCTACAGGGGATCGGGGTGGATGTGCGGGTGTGGGTGGTGAAAGGGATGGGGCATGGCATTCCCGGAGGGGGGACGTTGGAGGAGGTCTGGCAGTGGCTGGAACAAGGAGTTGGGCGGAGGCGGAAATTCGCCGAGCGGTACCCGGCCATGCGGATCGACCCGAAGAACCCGCCGACGCGAGAAGCCTGGGCGAAGATGCTGTTCGACGAAGCGCAAGAAAGGATGAAGCAGCGAGGCACGTTTTACAGCGGGCTGATGCAGTTGAACGGTTTGCGGCAGCGCTGGCCGGACTTGCCGATCGCCAAAGAGGCGTTGAAGATCGTCGTGCGCTACGATTCGCTGGAGAAGCATTTCTGGAGGGAGTACGACATCGCGTCGCAACGGCGGTTCTTGTTGTCGCAGGCTCGTGGTCTGGCATCGTATGCGACGGGTCCGTTGCCGAAGGTCTACGAGAAGGAGCGCATTCCCATTGCCAAGGCGGCGTTGAAGCGCTGGCAATTCATTCTGCAGGACGCTGGTGCCGAGTCGAAGGTGGGGCAGGAGGCGAAAAGCCGAATCGCGGAGCTGGAGAAGCTGATCGGCGAGCAATAAGGGGTGGAGAGGGCGTGCGGTCGTTGCGGCGAGGAGATAGCAGGGGGCGTTTCTGGCGTTGGCATGAGCGATTGGGTGGAGATCGACGGATCGGCGGGAGAGGGGGGAGGTCAGATACTGCGGTCCTCGCTGGCGTTGAGCCTGTTGACCGGCAAGGCGTTTCATATGTTTGCCATACGTGCCGGTCGGGAGCGTCCTGGCTTGCAGCCGCAGCATCTGATGTGTGTTCGTGCGGCAGCGAGCATCGGTCAGGCCAGAGTGAGAGGGGCCGAGTTGGGGAGCAGGGAGTTGTCCTTTTCGCCGGGAAAGGTACGAGGCGGGAAATACCATTTTGCTATTGGGACAGCCGGCGCGACGGGTCTGGTGCTGCATACGTTGTATTTGCCGCTGGCCTTGGCGACGGAGGAAGCCAGCGAGGTGGTCATCGAAGGCGGGACGCACGTCAGCGCCAGCCCCTGCTTTCATTTTCTGGATTCGACGTGGCGAGCGTACCTCGAGGCGTTGGGGTTGAAGATCAAATTGGTTTTGCGTCGGCCGGGATTCTATCCGCGCGGCGGCGGCACGATCGAAGCCCGGATCAAGCCGTCAGGAAGATTGCGGGGAATGCAGCTGCTGGAAAGACAAATGGGGGATCGCTTGAGCGGCATCAGTGCGGTGAGCGGCCTGCCGGAATCGATTGCCCAAAGGCAAAGCAAGCGTGCCTTGGCCAGGCTGCGGAACTCTGGATTCCGGATCGAGATCGAAGAGCAGTTGTGGCAGGGAGCGCCCGGGACGATGCTGGCGCTCAGTGTGGAGACGAGGCCGGCGCCGACGCTCTTTTTCGGGTTGGGTGCTCGCGGAAAGAGGGCGGAACGTGTCGCCGACGAAGCAGTCGATCAGCTTATGGAGTTTGTCGAACGGACGCCGGCAGCGGTCGATCCCTACAGCGCCGACCAGCTCGTTTTGCCTTTGGTTTTCGCCGATGGGCCGTCCACTTTTACGGTGAGCGAAGTGACGCCTCACCTTTTGACTAACGTCGAGGTCATCCGGGCGTTCGTCGATCGCCCGCTAAAGGTGATCGGCGACATTGGGGAAGCTGGTCGGGTCGAAATTCGCTAGGGTCGGGGACGGCGAGCCGTGGCTTTTGTCGTGAATGGGCAGCATCGGTCGTGATGTGCGAGGGATAAGGCATGTCGAAGATCAGCGAGGATTTGCTTGGCCGAATGGCGGAACAGTGGCTGGGAATTTCGCTGACGGGAAAGGACCGGTCGAATGTTCTGGACCTGTTGCAGCGGCTCGAGGCGGATATGGCGGCGATGAAACGCAAAGAGGTCGGCAAAGAGGAAGCGGCCTTCGTTTACTCAGCGGAAAGCGAGCGATGAAACTCGACGACTGCTTGCAGAT
Source organism: Gemmatales bacterium (assembly GCA_026004675.1). Classification (GTDB taxonomy): domain Bacteria; phylum Planctomycetota; class Planctomycetia; order Gemmatales; family Gemmataceae; genus BPJP01. The sequence goes on along the minus strand of BPJP01000004.1, from coordinate 908 downwards.
TGCGGCGGGTGTGAGGGGAAGGAAGTTCTCGGCGAAGGAAACTGCGCTGGAGGCGTTGCGTCGTGCCGAGAAGATGCAGGACAAGTTCCGTGCCTTCATCCGTCTGACTCCGGAAATTGCCGAGCGACAAGCCAAAATCGTCGATCAGAAGATAGCCAAAGGGATGGAGCTGCCGTTGGCTGGGGTTCCGTTCGCGGCGAAGGATTTGATCGAGGTGGCTGGCACGCCGACGACTTGCGGCGCGAAAGTTTTTGGCGAGGAAAGGGCGCAGCAGGATGCGTTCGTGATACGCCGATTGGTGGCGTCCGGTGCGGTGCTGATCGGCAAGTTGAACATGCACGAGTGTGCTTTCGGTTTCACGGGAGAGAACCCGCACTACGGGGATTGCAAAAACCCGTGGGACACGGAGCGCATCAGCGGCGGATCGAGCAGCGGTTCGGCGACGGCAGTGGCCCTGGGCATCTGTCCTTTGGCACTTGGCTCGGACACGGGGGGGTCGATCCGGCAGCCGGCCGCTTTGTGCGGCTTGACCGGCTTGAAGCCGACCTACGGCCGGGTCAGCCGATCCGGGGTCGTGCCGTTGTCGTGGACGATGGACCACGTGGGACCGCTGACGCATACGGCGGCGGAGGCCGCTGCCGTCCTGGCGGTGATCGCTGGCCGCGATCCATCGGACGAAACGACCCACCGCCGGCCGGCTGTCGAAAAGTATGCCAGCGAGTTGGCGCAATCGGTTCGCGGCATGAAGGTCGGCATTCCGCATCGCTGGTTCTTCGAATCGCTCGATCGCGAAGTCGCCAACACGGTGCACGCCGCCATCGAGCAGCTTGGGCGACTGGGCTGCAAGCGGGTCGATGTCAACCTGCCCCACATGGAGGAAGTTGTCGGCGCCCACCGGGCCATCATCT
>BPJP01000003.1 GCA_026004675.1 Gemmatales bacterium | reverse complement strand
TCCGAGCCACGGTCCTGGTTCAGGCAGGAACATTGCACCGCGGAGACGTGATCATCTGTGGCCACAGCTATGGTCGAGTTCGGGCCATGTATGACGACCTTGCTCGGCCAATCGAGCAGGCAGGACCCAGTGTACCGGCCATTATCACGGGGCTGGATGTTGTTCCCAATGCGGACGACCCGTTCTACGTCGTCCGAGACCTGGCCACGGCGCGAGAAATTGCCGAAAAACGCAAGGAACGCTTGCACGAATCGGCGATCCTGCAACGCCCGCCGGCGCGGCTGGAAATGCTCGGCGAAAACAAGATCGCCGAATTGAAAATCATCCTTAAAGCCGACTTCCGCGGCTCGATTGAAGCCATTCGGAAAGAACTGGAGAAATTCGAGCACGACGAGGTTCGCGTTCGGCTGCTGCACGCTGGGATCGGCGGCATCAGCGAAAGCGACGTGCAACTTGCCTTGACCTCGCCTGAGGACACGATCATCGTTGGTTTCAATGTCGTGCCAGATGACCGCGCGATGCAACTTGCTGAAGAGCGCGGCGTGCAGATTCGTCAGTATAATATCATCTACAACCTCACGGACGACATCCGCGCCGCACTGGAAGGCAAACTGAAACCGCGCGAAGAGATCGTTCATCTGGGCCGCGCTGTCGTTCGCGAAACCTTCAAGATCAGCCGGGGTCGGCACGATTGCCGGCTGCTATGTCACTCAGGGAGTCATCGATCGGTCGGCCAAAGTCCGCCTGATCCGAGAAGGAGTCGTCGTTTATCCGCCTGCCGATCGCACGGCGAGTTTGGAGTCGCTCAAGCGCTTCAAAGACGACGTCCGCGAAGTGCGTGAAGGCTTCGAATGCGGAATCAAGATCGCCGGCTACGACGACGTCAAAGTGGGCGACGTCATCGAAGCCTTCCGGGTCGAGCAGGTGCAAAGGCACTTGTCGTAGCAAACATGGTGATTGGGTCCTTGCGTGTGCGCCTGCGAGTTCGCGACGCCCGCAGCTTGAAAGACAAACGCCGCGTGGTGCGGAGTATTAAAGATCGCCTGCGCAACGGCTATAATATCTCCATTGCCGAAGTCGATGCCCAGGACAAATACCAGTTGGCAGTCCTGGGCATCGCCCTGGTCGCGGACGAAGCCTACTTCGTTCGCACCACCTTGGAGAAAATCGTCGAAAACCTGCGACACCATCCCGTGGCCGAGTTGATCGATCACGAACTTGAAGTGGGTGCCGTTTACGAATGAAATCGCACCGCCTGGCACGAGTGGCTGAAGTCGTTCGCGAAGTCGCCTCGGAGACGATCCTGTTCGAGTTGCGCGACCCGCGCATCAAAGGCGTAACCGTGACACGTGCCGAAGTCTCTGGCGATCTTCAGCACGCCAAGGTCTTCGTTTCGATCATGGGCACGCAGAAAGAACAGGATCTGTGCATGCACGGCTTGGCCCATGCCGCCGGCTTTGTACAATCGAAACTGGCCGGCCGACTGAAAACACGTTTCACTCCCGTGATCCGTTTCGTCGTCGATCACGGAGTAAAGCATAGTATCGAAATCTCACGCCTGATCAACGAAGCTCTGGCTGAGAATCAGGAAAAATCGTCTGGGGAAACCGAAACCGAAACCAGGAATCAGGATACCGGCGGCAAGGAAGTCGATCGCGAGCGCTGAGCCTCGTGGTCTCCTGGGTCAAGCCCCTTATCCTGGCTCCCTCTACCAGAGGCGACCTATGCCGACCATGATTAACAAACAACGTATTCTCAATGCCATTCTCACCAACCTCAAAAAACGCTACCGACTGGAAGCGCCGGAGAGTCTGCCCGTTTTGGAGCAGTTCATCTATGCGATCTGCCGCGAAGGCGCTACCCGCGCCCAGGCGGATATCGCTTTCAAGAAACTGCGCGAACAGTATTTCGACTGGAATGAAATCCGCGTCAGTTCCACTCATGAACTGGAAGAGACGCTGGCCGATCTGCCCAAGGCGAACGAACGGGCCTACCGTTTGATCCGTTTCTTGCAGGAAGTTTTCGAAACCACGTTTTCCTTCGATCTCGAATCTTTGCAGAAAAAAGGGCTGAAACAGGCCGCCAAACATCTCAGCCGTTACCAGGCCGCCAACGACTATATCGTTGCCATGGTGGTGCAACGTGCCTTGAACGGGCACGCCATTCCCCTCGACGCACCAACCATTCGTGTGCTCAAAAGGCTCGGCCTGATTGAAGCCGACGAAGAATCGGTCGAAACGATGCGTGCCAGCATCGAACATCTGGTTCCCAAGGCGCGCGGACCGCTCTTCAGCGATTTGATCAGTGCTTTGGCCGAGGAACTGTGTCACGAAACCGAACCCGAGTGCGGCAAATGCCCCTTGTCTTCCGAATGCCCATCGGCGCAGGAATGTTCTCCTCCGGTGGCAGCGGGACGCCGTAAACCGCGTTGACTTTGGCCAGGCGCCTACGTTCCTCATCACTCTCGAGCGTGTCATGTTCGTCGAACCGGAACGTTCCCCCTATGATCTGACCTGGACCATGTTCGGAACCCCAATTCGGGTGACACCCTGGTTCTGGGTGGTGAGTGCTCTTCTGGGGTGGAACGCCATCGAGCTTGGCATCGAATATGTTTTGTTGTGGGTCGCCTGCGTTTTCGTTTCCATTCTCGTGCATGAATTCGGTCATGTTTTCACCGGTCGGCTGTTCCACGCCCAGGGACATATCGTGCTACACGGCTTCGGCGGTTTGGCCATCGGCAGTAGTGCGTTGCCCAATCGCTGGCAGAGGATTCTTGTCTATCTCGCGGGACCGGTCGCTGGTTTCCTTCTATTCGGCGTCGTCTGGCTGGTAGCCACGCTTGTCTTGCCACCGCCTCGTCACCTTTTTGTTGAAGAAGCTGTCTGGAACCTTACGTGGATCAATGTCGCCTGGGGGATCGTCAACCTTTTTCCCATCTATCCCCTGGACGGCGGTCAGATCAGCCGCGACCTCTGTGGCTGGCTCCTGCCAGGCAAAGGGTTGACCGCCTCGCTGGTTCTATCCATCGCTGCCGGCGTGCTGGTCATGCTGTTTTTCTTGTGGCTGAGGTATTGGTACGGTGCCTTGCTATTCGGCATCCTGGCATTCAACAGCTTTCAGATGTTGCAAGAAACCCAATCAGTGCAACAGTATGACGACCCTTATTATCGGCATCGACCCTGGGATCGGGATGACTGGTAAGTTGGCGTGGTTCGACCCGGCCATTGCCGACAGCTTTTTGCCATCGCCCGCATCCTAGCTCCCGATTTACTGGCAGCTTCGTCATCCTTTGTCCCGGGCGGCAGTTCCATCGAGCGCGATCGCCACCTCGGTTTCTGGGAAAACGAATGTTTTCTTACTGATGGAATTCAGGTTAGAATGGAAGAAAGCGACCCGCAAGGGGCGCAATGGTATTCGATCGGCAACCCTTTTATTGGACGGACGATCCATGGTCCTTCAGCAGCTAAGCGCGTTGGCGATGCGTCTTTCTCCTCGTGAAGAGGAAGGCGAGGGGAGTCCGCCAAAGGCATCGCTGGCCCAACTTATCGAAAAGATCAACGAACACCGCGACCGTTTTCAGCAGGCGCTGGACCAGGCCAACCAGCGAGCGTGGATGGCTATCGAGATCGCGTTGGCTGGGGAAGCGTTCTGGGAAGTGGTCAAAGTGGCGTTGCGTCGGCAGGCGGACCAGCCATGCCGACAATGTTTGCGAAATTATCTCGATTTTGCTCCCTTTTCGGATTTGGAGATCGACGTTCGGCAGCAGTGCTTCCGGGAATTGCGTACCGCGCGGAGCGAAGGGTTGTTGAACCTGGGTGAGACGAACATGACCCAATTGGCGGAGGACGCGGACGCCTTTACGCAGTTGGCTAGCCCGGATGAGATCAGGGCGGGGGAAGAAAAGACGCTGGAGCAGATTGCCGAGGCGTTTCGCCAGGCGCGTTTACCTGCGCTGGGCCAGTTGATGAGCCGATCGCAGCCGGGCCAGCCGCACCTTCTGGTTCAGGCTTTTCGCGTATTTTTACAACGGGCCGTCGCAGCGGACCCCGAGTTGGCTGCCATTCTCCCCTTGGCCAAGTTGGAAGGTCTGGAAGAGACGCAGGGGTTGTCGGCCCTGGCGGAAGCTTTTATGCTCGGCGGCCCCCGCATCGAGGAATTGCTGCGCTCGGTTCATTCGGTAGTCGTCGAGTCGATCAGCAGCGAACTCGACTTGCAGGCGGAACTGGCCAACCGAGATGCCAGCATTCAAGAGTTGGGCAGCGAAGTTGCCAAGCTGATCCGGCAACATTTCGAAGGTCGGCGGCTGGTTCGACCGAGCGATGCGTGCTGCCTGGCAGACGAAGCGGACCGCCGACACGCGCGCGATGTCATTGCCCATTTTCGCGACCTGCCTGAGGAACAACGGAAACAAATGCCGGCGCTGCTGAACGCCATCGGAATGCTGGAGATGGCGACGGGCGATTTCGATGAAGCTCAGGCGGATTTTCTGCAAGTGGCGGCCCTTCTTTCCGACACCGAAGACCAGGCGCAGGCACATTTCAATGCTTACCACGCCGCTTTGGAACGGCGAGATTGGAACGATGCTCTGGAAGCACTGCAGGCAGCGATCAAACTGGCGCCGGGGCGTTTCGCACCATTTCCGGCAGCCAAATACGAGCCTGAACGGATCCTTGGCGCTAGCGGTTATGGCGTGACTTTTCTTTGCCGGAACAAAAACACCGGCAATCAGGTGATCCTCAAGGCACTGCGCGTCGATGGTCTGGGACGAAATCTCGCCGAAGTCTTCCAGGAAATGCGTGTTCTCGAACAACTGGATCATCCTGCGATCTTGAAGCCCCGCTACTGCGAATTCGTCCGCGGCGACAAGACGCGCCCCTTTATCGTCAGCGATTATTTCGATGGAGAGTCGCTGTTAGACTTCATCGAGCAACATGGTCATCTCAACCCAGATGAAGTGTTGCCGATCGCCAAGACGATTGCGTCGGCATTGAAAGCCGCCCATGAACGCGGCGTGTTGCACCGTGATCTGAATCCGGCTAACGTCCTGATCCGCAAGTCAGAAAACGGATGGGATATCAAGGTCGTCGATTTTGGCCTGTCGTTGAAACTGAGCGTCGTGCATGCTGTCATGGGAAACCCACCCCAGCGTGCGCATACTGCCATGGGGCATAGCGTTAGCACCGTTGTCGACTATGCCGCTCCCGAGCAGGTGGGTTGGGTCGATGGCGTGGCACCTGGGACATATTCGGATGTCTACAGTTTCGGCTGCTTGTGCTATTACGCCTTGTTGCGTACTCCGGAACCGGACGAAGACGAGCGAGAAACGTTGCCTCAAAGCTGGCGACGCTTCCTGGGCAACTGCACTGCTCGAACCCTCGCCCGCCGATTGGAAAACTTCTCCGTCGTCCTGGAACGACTGAATCAGATCGAAGAGGAAGCGGCAAAGAAGCCGAGTGCCGAGGAGGCGGCATCGAAAGCGGCCCCCAGACAAAAAACTGCCACTAGCAAGACCCCCAAATCTCCGGACGAGTACAACGAACGAGGCCAACAGCATATGGCCCAGGGGAATTTCGAGGCGGCCCTCGCCGATTTCAATCAGGCCTTGCAACTCAATGCCAATTTCGCTCCGGCATTGAACAACCGAGGTGAAATCTATCGCATTACCGGCAACTTCGAAAAAGCTCTGGCCGACTTCAACCAGGCGATTCAACTCGATCCCAAGTTTGTCAGCGCTTACATCAACCGCGGCAAAGCATTTCGTTCAAAGGGAATGCACGATCGCGCCATCGCGGATTTCACACGCGCTTTGCGCATCGATCCGAAATCGGCTGACGCGTATAACAACCGAGGCAACGCTTATGCCGACAAGGGCGACTACGACCGCGCCATCGCCGATTACACCGAGGCCATTCGTCTGGATCCGAACCTGGCACTGGCTTACATGAACCGCGGTTTGGCGTATGCCAAGAAAGGCGCGTTCAACGCGGTCATCGCCGACTGCAACGAAGCCTTGCGGCTCAACAACAAACTAGTGGCGGCCTATTTCATTCGCGGCGCCGCTTATGCCAGCAAGCAAACCTACGACAAAGCCATTGCCGACTTCACCCGGGTCTTGAAACTCGAACCTAAATACGCCCTGGCCTATAACGACCGAGGGTTGGCTCTTGCCGCCAAGGGGGAATACGACCGGGCCATTGCCGACTACACTCAGGCCATGCGCCACGACCCCAAACTGACTCTGGCATTTGTCAATCGCGCCATCGCCTACAGGTTGAAAGGAGAGCACGATCGCTCGATCGCCGAGTTGACCAAGTTCTTGCGCAAAGTTCCCAAGCACGCTATGGCCTTTACGAATCGCGGCATCGCCTATATGGCCAAACAAGACTACGACCGGGCCATTGCCGACTTTACCGAGGCCCTGTGGATCGATCCGAACCACACTGAGGCATACAATCGGCGAGTCGAGGCAGTCCGGCTTCGCAACGAACGGGCCAAAGCGATTGAGGAACGGAGGCGAAAGGAAGCTGCGGCTCGGGAGGAACGCGAACGCCGCCAAAGCCGGGCGACAGCCCACTTCACACGCGGGCAAATGCACTTTGACAACGGCCATTTCGACCGTGCCATCAATGAGTTCACCGAAGCACTGAAACACGATCCCACGGACGCGTTTGTCTACTACCAACGGGGCCGGGCTTATGCCGCTACCGACGAACTGGATCGTGCGGTCGCCGACTACACCGAGGCGTTGACGCGCAACCCGAAGTTGGTTGCCGCTTACTACGACCGCGGCGTAGCGTATCGCTTGAAGGGGAATTACGCCCGTGCGGTCGCCGACTTCACCGAAGTCATCCGCCTCGATCCCAAACACGCTCTAGCGTATCGCAGTCGAGGCATGGCTTATGCCGGACTGGGAGAACAAGCCAAGGCGAAAGCCGACTACGAAGAAGCCGTCAAACTCGATCCCTCTCTCAAAAAGACGTGACGTTACGCCACCGGCAAACCAGCGGTACTGTCGCAAACAAAAACCGCCGCGCTTCGGGGATAACGCGGCGGTCGCGTTTTTGCGTAGTCCTTCAATCCGCAGCCGGAGTGGAGCCGACCCGGAAACGAATCCGACCAGGCTGGTCCGAAGTGGCTCCGAGGAAACCGAAGCACATTTCGTTTGTTGTTTCCCGACCGATGAATACGGGTCGCGGCGGTATGAAGGGATTGTTCGGATTGCTGGCAGAATTGTCGTAATACGCTTCCACATCGAAGCGGGTTCCTTTCTTGACCGGGATGGGCTTTTTGAAGAAGTAGGTTTCTTGCCAGTTGTAGTCCCACTCCGGGATGTCGATGAGCGTTTGGGGCACGCCGTCTTCGGGCACCATGGTTACCTTGATCGATTTGCCGAGTAAATGCATATGAGGCGTAACAAAATGCAACTGGCAATCCTGCTGCACCCACATGCTGCCTGTGACCCGATAGTGGTGGTCGCCGGCCGGGATGAACAGAAATCGCCCCGGTATCACCAGTCCCCAGACGCGCTGGCTGACAGGCTTTTTGGCGAAGTAAAGGCCGATTCTGGTGCGGTCCTTTTCAATTCTGCCGGTGCGATGGTAATGCACCTGCATCACGACATCGGAGCCTTTGGGGAGGAAGTAGCCGGTGCCATCGGGCAAGTGTCTTGGAACCTGACCCGGCGCCCAGCCGCTCAGTGTGCCTTTCGGGAAAAAGCCTATACCCATCGTAGCCGAGTACCCCGGACCACTGTCGAACACCTCGTTGGCGTTTTCGTCTTGTTGTCTGCCGCGCTGTTCTGCTGCTTCGCGCGAACGTGCCGCGCCTGAAGTGTCGATGAAGAGCAACGCATGGTGGACGACACGAGGATTGCCAGGTCGAATTTCGACGGCCGTTACATATTTGTCTTCGTCGAGATTTGTCGGCAGCACGAAACAGCGGAAGATATCGTTGCCATCTGGGCCCACGGTGAAGGCAGCGGGCATTTCCAGAACCAGGTCGGGTTTGCCGAGATGCCAGCCCTCGGCGAACTTTCGCGGCGGAGGCGCGTCCTCTGGGTTGCCTGCCGGCGTTCCGCCATCGACCCATGCCGCCAGCAGGTCGATCTCCGCTTTGGTTAGTCGGCGGTCGTTATGAAACTCCAGTCCGTCCGCTGGCTTCCACGGCGGCATCTGCCGACTCTCGGTATAGGACTTGATATCCTCTGCCCACGTCACCGCCTGGCGATAGGTCATCAGGGAAAACGGTCCGACTTCGCCAGGCCGGTGGCACGTTTGGCAATGCTTCTGCAAGATCGGCAGCACGTCCCGATAATAGGTCACATCGGTTTTCTGGGGCCGGTTCTTTTCAGGTCGAAAGATCGGGCAACCGATCGCTTCGGTGGCGGGTCGGGGAACTTCTTTTCCAGCCAGGACCGCCTTCAACGCGTTTTCCAAGTCGTGGTGTGTGACTGCTTGTTTCTTCTTGAGTCGAGCGTAATAGCTGTCGTCGATTCGGCCTCGATAACGCAAAACAAATCGTTTATCGAGGACAAAGGCCTCGGGTGTGATCCTGGCAGCAAAAGCATCGGCGGCGGCAAAGGCCTGGTCTTTGACGATGGGAAAACGCAGATCGAATTCCTTGGCATGCCTGGCCACGTCGGCTGCTGTCTCGTCCTCGTTCGTGGTCACGCCAAGAAACACTACTCCTTTGTCGCCGTATGATTTCGCTAATCGATTCAGTGCCTGCGAATAGCTGTTCGAGACCGGGCATTCGAACGATAGAAAGACCACAACGACTGCTTGCCCTTTCAAGTCGTACAGATGAACGTTTTCGCCTGAACGGTCGACGAACGAGACGTTGGCGATCGTCCGTCCAAGCCTTGCTTTGGTCAGAGTTTCTTCGGCGACCACCCCAGGACTCACCGACAAGTTCACGAACGTGACGATCAACGCTGAACAGACGAAGTGTGCAGACCTTGGTTTCATGGATGGTTCCTTTCGCACCAGAGGGTTGGCGTTAGACGAAGGCGGTTGTGAATGGCTCTGTCCTTTGAAGGAGATTACCGGAAAGCAGGTCGGATAGTTTCAGAAAAACGGCGAAATACCGGGGATGGTCTGCGAAACATTCGACTAACCTGTGCGCAGTGACGTTTGCACCCTTCCGCAATTCGCTTGGAAAAGGCAAGGAGGCATGCTTGTCGGCTGACGCCTATCCCAGTACGCCCTTGGTGGAGGGAATGCCCTGGTTCCGCGGGTCGGGTTCGACAGCATGGCGCAAGGCTCGGGCGGCTGCTTTAAAGACACCTTCTATGATGTGGTGAGCGTTTTTGCCATAATGGCAAAGCGCGTGGAAGTTGAACGCTCCATTCGATGAGACGGCGCGCCAGAATTCCTCCGCCAGCGACGTGTTGAAGCTTCCCAGCAATTCGTTGGGAACATCGACGTTCCAAACGCAAAAAGGGCGACCGCTCAAATCGACAGCACAGGTGACAAGGACTTCATCCATCGGCAGCGTGACGCTGCCATACCGCCGAATGCCTGCCTTGTCGCCTAGCGCTTCATGAAGTGCTTTGCCTAAACAAATGCCAACGTCTTCCACGGTATGATGGGCGTCGATGTGCAGATCTCCTTGGGCATCCACCTTCAGATCGATCAGGCTGTGTCTGGCCAACAACGAAAGCATATGGTCGAAAAAGCCGACGCCTGTTTGAATGTTGGCAACGCCCTTTCCGTCGAGGTTGATTTCGAGTTCGATTTTCGTTTCGGCTGTTTGCCGGGATATTCGTGCCGTGCGCATGTGGCTCATCAAATACCAGAAGGAAAGAATGTGGGCTGACGTCATTGCACCACAGAATCAAGAGAGGGTCAAATCCGACAGCGACAAAATGACTCGTAGGGGAAATTTCGGCAGTTGCCTTCCACCGATGTTGCCGGTCGGGGCTAGAAAATGACTTTTTCCAACTTGCCTTGTTTGTGGGGTCTACCGGTCGGTCATGGCTTTCCTTTTTGGCAAATTGAGCACAATCGGATCAAAGTTGGGAATCGGAACAACCGATGTAGAAGGATGGAGCATCAGCTAGCTCGGTGGGGCAAGGAAACGCCCATGTATTGTCAGCTAAAAACGAGACAGACCCAAGCGTCAAGGTGGCTCATTGCATGCCTTGGTGTCATGGTAGTAGCCAATGCCGGTTGCTCGCAATTTGCGCCGACGAAAGCATTGTGCCGGCCGCGAGTCGTCCGTGGCGCTGCCCCTGAAAGTAACATTGTCTGGAAGCGTTCGGCGTCAAGCCGGACTGATCAACGACCGCAACGCGTGCAATATTTGCCCCCCTCGGAATCGATCCCGGAACCGTCCAGCGCAGTCGAGGGCGCCGAAAAGTGGCGGCCGGCTGGCAGCAAACCGACGTTGAGTGCGAGTGGAGACAGTCCGCAGGTGGCGCTCGTCAGTTTGGACACGGTGTTGCGGCTGGCGGAGGAACAGAATCCCAAAATCGCCCTGGTACGCGAGCGGGTTCGACAAGCCTATGCGGAAAAGGAACTTGCCGCTGCGCGCTGGCTGCCTGACTTGTATGTCGGGACGGCGTTCTATCGCCACGAAGGAGGCATTCAGAATTTTCCGGGCAATCTCGTCCGGTCCAGTACCGGCGCGATGTTCGCTGGCCTGGAGATCAATTCTCAATTCGACATCCGCGAATATGCTTATCGAAAACTGCAAGCCCAAAGGCGAATCTGGCAAGAGCGCGGCGAGTTGGCCAAGATCACCACCGAAACGATACTGGAAGCTGCCGATACCTACATCGATCTGCTCACAGCGCGAAGCGGCGAAGCCGTTGCTCGCGAAATTGAAGCCGTGCTGACCTGGTTGCTCGATAACGCCAAGAAGACGGCAGCGGTCGACAAGGCTGCCTACGTCGAGGTCGCACGCATCGAGGCCCAATTGCATGCCCAGCGTCAAGTGTTGCACAAAGTTCGGCAGCAGGCGGCCGCCGCTTCCACGAAACTCGCTTACTTGCTGGGAATCGACCCGTGTACGGAGGTCATTCCCGTCGATCGCCGACTTGTTCCCATCGACCTCGTCGACGCCACGCCTCCTGTGAGCCAACTGGTTGCCGTCGCTCTTACGTCGGGGCCAGGAGTGCAGGAACTAAACGGTCTGTTGAACCTCATCCACGAAAGCCAGGAAAAAGCAAAAGGCGCCAGCCAATGGCTGCCGGTTTTGGGCATCCGTATGGCCGAAGGGGGATTCGGCGCCGGCGCTGGAGACCAGCTGACCTGGGACAACCGTTGGGACCTCGGCTTGCAGGCACGCTGGAACTTGACCGACATGTTTACGAGAAAGTACCGCGAACAAGCGGCACACGCTAAAGTGCAGCAGGCTTATCTTGCCTATGAGGAGCTGCGAAATCGGTTGACCGCCGGTGTCCATGAGGCGCGCCAGGCAATCCATGCCACGAAGGCTCAAGTGCAACTTGGCCAGAAACAGATCGAACGTGCGCAAGTGGCACTCGAGCTCAGCAAAAAGCGACTGCAAGAAGGCGTCAAGGGAAGCACTCATTCGGAAGTACTGCTCGCCATCCGCTCCGTGGCCCTTGGACAAATCAGCTATCTGCAAGCCCTCAACGCGTATAACAAGGCGCACATTCGCCTGTTCGTGCTCCTGGGACCGGACGCCTGTCTCCATTAAGCAATCTCTATTTGAGAATTTTCTCGAGTGCCTGGCCGGCGGCCATGCGAACGTTAGCGGACGGGTCCTGCAATAATTTCCGCAACTCGGGGACCGCCGGCTTCGCCTTGGCGCCGAAGGTGCCAAGAACGTAGCAAGCGCCCCGGCGGACATCGTCCTTGGAACTTTTCAGGCTCTTCAGAAGTGCGGGCAATGCCAGCCTGGTCTGGTCAGGGGCGACTTGTACCAGTGCCAAAGCGGCTGCCACGCGGGCTTCATCGTCCGGGTCATCGAGGGATTTTTTCATCTGTTCCAGAGCGGATTTGGCCTTGTCACCAAGCCGACCGAGAGTTGCCGACGCCGCGATCCGCACATCCTTATCGCCATCGGCCAGCGCCGACGCCAATACCGGAACGACCTGGTCCGACTTGTCGACGATTCCCTCCAGAGCAAAGATGGTCGTCAAACGGATGCCTCGGTCCGAGTTTTTCAGGGCCTGTTTCAGAACGGGAATAAGGTTCTGCGGGTCGTCTTCAATCTTGATGACGGCGGCGAGAGCGAAACTTCGGACTTCCTGATCCTGGTCTTTCAGCGCTTGCATCAAAGCAGGCAAGGCTGCTTTGGCGTCTTTGCCGATCTTTTGAAGCGCCAGACACGATTGGCGGCGAATGCCCGAGTTGGGGTTTTGCAGGGCTTTCGCCAAGTGAGGAACGGCCGGTTTGCCTATTTTCGCCAGAGCATTGGTAAGCACTTGCCTTGCCGAACCGTCGGTCTTGCCTAATTCCGATACCAGCAAAGGGACCGCCGCCTTGGCTTCCGGTCCCAGAGCCATCAGCTCGCGGGCCGCGACCGCGCGCTGAGACTGGTTCTTGCCCCGCATCTGTTCCAGCAACTGAGTAACCCTGGCGATCGCGGCATCGTCTGCCTGGGCGGAAATGGCCAACGCGAGCCCGACCAGCATTGCGGCACATCGTTTTTGAGGCATGGGATTTCTCCGATGTCAAGGTGGGTAGGGTGGGAGAAAACATCATACCACATAGGTCGAGCAAAGACAGGTCAACACCTGTTTTTTTTCCCGATGCCGTTTCGCCTTCCTCCGGATGTAACGTTCCTGTAACAACCCCTTGTCAAAGCAAGCTTTCCCGCCGCTTCTTTCGTCTAATGAGGTAGAGTAGTGTCAGGGCGAGGCGATGCCCGCTCGAATCGAACGACTGCAAGATAAGGAGACGAGAAATGAAACGGCTCGCTACAGCCTTCTGCGGCTGGTTGCTCCTAGCTTCTCCGTTGGTGGCGGCGGAGAACAAAGCGGAAACCAAGAAGGTCGATCTGGTGATCTGCCTGGATACCTCCAACAGTATGGATGGTCTGATTAACTCGGCGAAAGCGAAACTGTGGGATATTGTCAACGAGTTGGCGTCCGCCAAGCCAACGCCGAAATTGCGCGTCGCGCTGTACAGTTACGGCAACGACAATTATGATCGCGGCAAAGGGTATATTCGCAAAGACCTCGATCTCACCGACGACCTCGACCTCTTGTATCAAAAATTATTCGCCCTGCAAACACGCGGCGGTACGGAATACGCGACGCGAGTCGCTCGCGACGCCATTCGCGATCTCGCCTGGAGCAAAGAAGCAGACGCTTTGAAAATCGTCTTTGTTTGCGGCAACGAACCGGCGAACCAGGACCGAACGGTCGGTTTTCAGGATGTGGCCGAGCTGGCGGCAAAACAAAGCATCATTGTCAATACGATCTACTGCGGCCAGCGGAACCACCGCGATGCTCGGTCGTGGCAGCAGTTTGCGTCGGCGGCTGGTGGTGAATTCACGTGCATCAATCAGAATCGCGGCACCGTGGCCATCGCCACCCCGCATGATAAGAAACTGGCTGAACTCAGCCAGGAATTAAACAAGACCTATGTGGTTTATGGCGGTGCCGAAGGCAAAGCCAAACAGGAAAACCAGGTCGCCCAGGATGCCAATGCCCGACGCGCCGGCCAGGGCGTTTTCGCCGCCCGCGCACTGGCGAAGGCAAGTACCTTGTACAACAATGCGTCGTGGGACCTTGTCGATCGCATGCTCCGTGATCCGAAGTTCGACATTAAAAAGATCCCCGAAGAGCAGCTGTCGGAGGAATTGAAAAAACTCAAGACGCCGGAAGCGAGATTGAAATATCTCAAGGACATGGCCGCCAAACGGGCCGCCATCCAAAAAGAAATTCAGGATTTGAGTGCGAAACGCGCCGCCTATATCGCCGAATATAACAAGAAGAACCCGTCCCCTGCGGACAAGGAATTCGGCGAAGCGATCCGCGCCACCCTGCGCAAGCAGGCGCAGACCAGAGGCATTCAAATCGAAGATAAGTAATCGCTTCGCTTCGCAAAGATGGCTGCGCTTGCGGTTGCTCGTCGCGGTAGCCGGAGGCGCGGCCTTTTTGTGCAACAAGGTGGATCATGGTGAAAAGGCGAATGGTCGTAGTCGAAGATGAACCGGCGATTCGCCGGGGTGTCGTCGACGCCTTGCGTGCCTCGGGCTATGAAGTCGTCGAGGCGGAAGACGGCCAGCGAGGTCTCGAAGAAGCGATTCGGCTCGGTGTCGATCTGGTGTTGCTCGATTTGCTGTTGCCGAAAAAAGACGGCCTCGCCGTCCTGGAAGAGCTGCGCAAAATCCGGCCAACCCTGCCGGTGATCATCCTGACGGCAAAAGGAACAGAAGACGACCGCGTACGTGGCTTGAAGCTGGGAGCCGACGACTACGTCGTCAAACCTTTCTCGGCGCGCGAGCTTCTCGCCCGTGTCGAAGCGGTCTTGCGTCGTTCGGCGGGTCGGCCGTACGACGTCCCTGCTGCTCGCCTGGGAGAGGCCATGATTGACTTCGAAAGACGCGAGATTCGTTGGCCTGGCAAAGATCGCGTTGGACTTTCGGAGACCGAGACTGCGATCCTGAGTTTTCTTGTCGCCAACAGACAGCGCGCTGTTTCTCGAGAAGAACTGCTGGCGCGGCTATGGGGGATCGGTTCGCAAAAAGTGGAAACACGCACGATCGACATGCACATCGCCCGCTTGCGCACCAAACTCAAACGTCCTGGCGGCGGCCCGTCTCCCGAAGCTATTCTCACGGTACGTGCCCAAGGCTATATGGCCAGCGACGATTTGCAGCCGCTGGAACGAGTATCCACCTGAAAAGAGAAACAACGATGACGTGGTGAGCGGATCATGAGCAAATGGCTGGTGGGCAAACGCGGCTTCATTCTCTTTTCGGTCATCGCCCTTCTGGTCGGCGGTGGACTCGGCTGGGCGACATGGTCGGCATTGGAACTAGAACGCAGTCAGCGTCAAGCTGAGGAAGAAATGCTGCGTTACGAAGATTTGGCCCTCGCTTTGTGGCGTCTGGATGGTCGTCTCAATCCCATTCTCGCCCGGGAAGAAGCCAGGCCTTACGATCATTTCAGTGCGGTGTATGCCCCGGTTCACGCTTTTTCCAACGACGGTACTCTTTGCCCGCCGGGCACAGTCCTGCAACTCTCCCCTCTCGTGTACGCCGACTTGCCCGACTATATCCTCCTGCATTTTCAGATCGATCCCCAACCCGAAGTGACGTTCCAAGAGCAAGAAACTCGCTCTTCAAACAGGAAATCCCTCAGTTGGGGGTCGCCTCAAGTACTTTCCAAAGAGTTGCGCGACTTCCTTTTCCCGGCCAGAATCAAAAACCTGCCCCAACCATCTGGCAAACGCGAAGCCCTTCTCAAGGAACTCTCCAACCATCTCGATCCAGGTGACTTACTCGCGCGGTTGCGTGAAATGGACAATGTAACCGAGCAACAGACCATCGAAGGAGGGCAAATAGACGTCGTCGCGACAACTCCCGTCGAACAAAAGCAAAAGCCCGACTTCCAGGAGATTCTGCAAAACAAACAGTCCACCCAGTATGCTTCCCGTTTGAACGTCCGAAACCGCGTCCAACAGGAGCTGAATTCCGTCAAGCCGCAATCCATGCCGGCTCAGGTAGTCTATGGCAACATCGCGTGGAACGGCGCCAATTGGATCACCCGCAGGCCGGGAGACATCGTAACGGACAAGCGCGCTGATATCCATGTCGGCGCGATGGTTCCTCTGTGGATCGGGCTTGCCGATTCTCAAGAACGGTTAGTCGTCGCACGGCGGGTGCGAATCGGCAACAAGGAGATTTGTCAGGGCATGCTGCTCGACTGGCCCAAGCTCAAGAGGTTCATGTACGAAGAAATCGCCGATTTGTTCCCGCAAGCGACGTTCGTACCGGTCCGGCAGAAACCGCCCCCTGCACCCGCGCAAACGATGACTGCCCTGCCGATTCAGATCAACCCCGGACCGCGAGCCCTGGCCATTGCGCCGTCATTCTGGTCGCCTCTGCGAGTCGGTCTGGCCCTGGCCTGGCTGGCGGCAGTCGTCGCTTTGGCGGCCGTCGCACTTGGAGGGTGGTCGCTGATCGACTTGTCCCAACGCCGCATTCGTTTCGTGTCGGCGGTGACCCATGAATTGCGTACGCCTTTGACCACTCTTCGACTTTATCTCGACATGCTGGCGGGCGGAATGGTGCAAGATAACAACCAAAGGCAGGAGTACCTTCAAACACTGAACGAAGAAACCGATCGCTTGAATCGGCTCGTGAGCAATGTCCTGGATTTTGCCAGGCTGGAAAATCAAACTCCGCGTCTGGAAAAGTGCCCCATTGTTATTGCACAGCTACTGGATGAAATCGATCGCACTTGGCGGCCCCGATGCGAACGAGCGGGCAAAGAACTCATCGTTCAGGCGGATGACGTCGCAGACATCGAGTTGACCACCGATGACAAACTGCTCGAGCAAATACTGGGGAATTTGATTGATAACGCATGCAAATACAGTCGTGGTGCTGACGACCGGCGTATTTGGCTGAGGGGTGAGCGGTGCGGTAGTGGAATCCGATTGGAAGTCGAGGATCGAGGTCCGGGTATTCCCGCAGGGGAACGGGATGCGATCTTCCGGGCGTTCCGCCGAGGACGGGACGCCGATACGACTGGCGGCGTTGGGCTTGGATTGGCTTTAGCCCAGCGCTGGGCAACCCTTCTGGGCGGACGCTTGACTCTTGTCGATGGTATCCAGGGACCCGGAGCTTGCTTCCGCCTCGAATTACCCCTTTGAGGGTTTCGGCAAATTACCTGCTGAATCGGCGTGTCAACCTCTTTCGCCTGTTTCAGCCTGCCGAGTCGCGGCAGGGGCATCGTCATCTTTGTCGTTGTCGATCGGGCAACGGGCTTCTCGATGGATGGTTCCGGGTACGATCTTGGGTCGTGGATCGTGCTGGGCGATTAGTTCTTTCAGCTCATCGCCATCGATCACTTCTTTTTCCACAAGCTGGCGAGCGACGGCTTCCAACGTCGAGCGCCGGGATTGCAGAATCGTACGCACTTCTTCGCTGGCCTCTTCGATGATCTCGCGAACCGCCTCGTCGATTTCGCGGGCTGTTTGTTCGCTGTGCACTGTGCTTTCGCTGTCGTTACCGACCGGCAAGAAAGAGGAGTGCGGTTGAGCCCGATAATAGACTCGACCAAGCCGGCTCATGCCGAATTCGCAGACCATGCTGCGGGCGATGCGGTTCGCTTCCTGCAAGTCGCTGGTCGCACCGTTGGAAATTTCGCGAAAGATCAACTCTTCCGCTATGGTTCCTCCCAACGCAACCTTGATATGGCTCTCCAATTCGGACTGCGTCATCAAATAGCGGTCGTCTTCCGGGCGGCGCAGCACGTATCCCAAGGCGCCTGTGCCGCGCGGAATGATCGAGATTTTGTGGACAGGCGTGGTGTTGGGCAAAGCACAGGCCACCAGCGCGTGCCCAGCTTCGTGGTAAGCTACCCTCTGCTTTTCATCGTCTTGCATGATTCGGCTTTGCCGTTTCAGCCCCACTGTTCCTCGTTCGATCGCCTCGTCAATATCGGCCATGGTGACGGCATCGCGATTGTTGCGGGCTGCCAATAACGCTGCTTCATTCACCAGATTGGCGAGGTCGGCTCCAACCGAACCAGGAGTCAGACTTGCCGCCCGGCGCAGGTCAACATCGGGCGCCAGCCGAACATTGCGGACATGAACGCGAAGGATGGCCTCCCGGCCAACGACGTCCGGACGATCAACGACAACGGTACGATCAAACCGGCCAGGACGGAGAAGAGCCGCGTCCAAGGTTTCGGGGCGGTTCGTCGCCGCCATCAAAATCACGCCACGATTCGAGTCGAATCCGTCCATTTCGACGAGAAGCTGGTTCAACGTCTGCTCGCGTTCGTCGTGGCCTCCGACCGTGACTCCCGAACGTGATTTGCCCAAAGCGTCCAGCTCGTCGATGAAAACGATACACGGCGCCTGGCTCTCGGCATGGGCAAACAAGTCACGGACACGGGCGGCGCCGACGCCAACGAACATTTCGACGAAATCCGAACCGCTCAAGCTGAAAAACGGTACACCCGCTTCCCCAGCAACTGCTTTGGCCAAAAGCGTCTTACCGGTCCCGGGAGGTCCGACCAGCAACACGCCCTTGGGAATCCGACCTCCTAAAGCCTGGTATTTTTGCGGGGTCTTCAAAAAGTCGACCACTTCGCGCAATTCCGCCACCGCTTCGTCGATCCCGGCCACATCGTTGAACGTGACCTTCAAGTCGCTCTCGGCATACAGCTTATGCCGGCTCCGCCCCACCGAAAAAGGAGAACTCCCTCCCGCCAGCCAGCGGATCAAAAAGAACATCCCCATCCCGCAGGCGACGAAGAACAGCAAAGTCAAGAGCATCGAATACAGGGCGCGGACGGCGGATTGTTCCTCCGCAACCTCGTACGGGATGCCGTGCTCGTCGAGCAGTTGGATCAAGGTCGGATCGCTTTCCAGCCGTCGCGTTTGAAACGCTACGGCGCGCGACGCTTCCTTCTCCGCAGCTCCGGAAACCGGATCGCGAGTGACGATCTTGCCGGTAATCACGCCACGATCCAATTTCACGTCTTCAAAGGAAAGGCTTTTATCGGCCAAAATGTCCTTGAGCGCGCCCAGATCGAGTGTCACCGTGGTGGCGTCATCGACAAACCACGATCCACCCCACCACATGAGCAGGATCACGCCCACGATGATCCAGTGGACATGGCTCAGCCAGGGAGATCGGCTTCCTTCTTTCTTCTTTTTTTGCACGCTGATGCTCCACGCGGTGCGAAGCTGGTGTGACGAAAAGACGTGGTTCCTGGTTTCCTTCTATACGCCTAAACTGTACCGCGTGTTTGCCTGCCGGTCAACTTCCTCGACGGAACTTCATTAGCGGCATCGGGTTGGGTAGCCTCGTCAAAACCTGGACAATTCCTACGGCCGGCCTATTCCGTCATGCGTTCTTGAAAAAGAATTCCTCGGCGGTTTTCCGCAAGAGCCACTCCCGATCTTCGTCGCTGAGAAAATCGAGATGTTTCCGAACGAGGTCGATGCTCGCCTGATAGGTGTGCCCTCGAATCACCTGAAACGGGCTGTCGCTTTCCCACATGCATCGTTTCACACTGAAGGCGGCGATCACTTTCTTGATCAGCGGTGCCAAGTCCGTATAAGGCGGTCTTTTCTTCCCCAAGGCGTAAAAGGCGCCGACTTTGACCATGACTCGCGGATACTTCGCCAACGCGCACAGCCGATCGACGTCCCTGTCGCGGATGGTTCCGTCGGCGCCGATGCGGCACAAATGGTCGATGACCACCGGCGTTTCCGGAAATTTCCGACACATGCGTTCGACTTCCGGAAGACCATCCGGATCAATGAGGCAACTCATTGCCTGGTTGTTCCTCGCACCAGCTGCGAACATCTTCTTGTAACCGGTCGGTTCGAGCCACCGCTCCGGTGGCAGCTTGCTCAAACGCGGATGAATGCGAAAGGCGCGGACCTTTTTCCTGGCCAACTCTGTCATCAAACGGTCCGGACGCGGGGCGTGGACATCGATCACTGCCGTCCCGACAAAGTTCTTCGGATAAAGGGCGATCATGTCCAGCATATAACGATTATCGAATCCGTAAAAACTCATTTGGATCAGATTCACCCGCTCGACGCCGACCTTTTTGGCATGCTGGAACAATTCCTTGGGCGTAAACGATCGCGGCTCGATGTTTTCCTTCTGGTAGCCTTTGGCTAACGGATAGTGGGCGTAGTCGGTGGTCCAAACGTGAACGTGGGCATCGATGTAGGACATGATGGCTCCGTTTCTCATCGAACGGTCGGTTTTCAAGCGGCGTTTGCAGCTAACGGATCATGGCGTAGAGCACGGCGGCTGCTCCCAAGCGCAACGCACTCTGGTAGTCGTGTCCCAGGCAGTCGGACGATTGGTGTTTTTCCAAAGCGCAACCCAGATCGTACTTGCTGTAGATCACTACCCAGCGGTTCTTGTACTTGATTCCTTCCAGAAAGGGAGGCACGGTTTTGAACTCCTTGCTCGGTCGGCCATTCTCCAGAACGCGACATCGCACGGTCTTAATCGCCGTACCATTCAGCTCCTGGCTGAATAGGCGGTCATCGAGAGGAATGCGCTGCAAATTCTTGTCCGGGAAAAGTTTCTTGGCAAAAGCCCGAAACGATATGTCGAAGGCTTTTTGGCCACAGCAAGCGTCGGCCAGAAGCAGTCCCCCCGTCATCAAATCCGCACGCAGGTTCTTGATCTCGTTGTCGTCAAAAGCAAATGATTTCCTGCCATGCATGTACAGGAATTTGAAGTTGGCCAAATCGGGATGCCCAGGTCGGATCGCCTCGGTTCTCAAGACAACGTCGAGACGCGGGCCATCGCGCAAATAGACCATCAAATTGCGCATCGCTCGAGGAGCTGGCTGCCAGTCGCCTTCGTGGCGTAGCTGGGCGACTTGCAAGTAGCCACGCGGAACTTTTTTTTCGGTCTCCGTGTCGCGCACGACATCCATCTTCGTCAACCGCGGCTTGGGCAATTCCATGCCAGTCGCATAGGCGATGATGTTCAAACCGAGGCGGAAAGCGACCAGGGCGTCTGGCGACCGAGTCCCTGCCGTATCATTCGTTTCCCAAAGACAAGACAAGTCCTTGGGACTGTAAACAACGACGGTTCGGCATCCTTGCTGAATGCCTTCGAGCGGGAAACGCCCGGCCAGTTGGCTCAAGTCGGCATGAGCGGTCCAGAGGGGATGCTCCTTTGGCAAAGGTTTGAGCGGATTGTCGGGGAACATCTGTTTCATCAATGCCCGAAACCCCTGGTCGAACTCCGGACGATCGCAACACGCTTCGGCAAGAATGAAGCCGCCGTTGTCGATGTACGCCTTCAACAATTCCACGCGATCGCCGAATCGAGGCGCCTCGTGGCCATTGAAATAGACGATAGGCGACTGCAACAAATCGCTGGTGACATCGAGCAATTGCTGGCGATTGTCGATGGTCGGCCGATTGGGGTCGAAAATCTGCCAGGCCAGGGGCTGGTGCTTGAACAATTCCTTGCTGGCATAATTGACGAGGTTGCGGACATCGTAGCGATCGTTATTCCAATCGTTGCCGGGACCGTGCACCAGTTTGCTGATCAGAACGGGAGTACGCCCCTTGGCGAGAAATAAAAGCGCGAAGCTGGTGTTGACGATGCGCCATTGGTCGTGGATGCCTCGCGAGTCCCAGGCGCCGGTCTCTTTGTTCTGCCACCGCACCAGTTGTTCGCAACCTTCGCGATACCAGTCGTGTTCGCCAAGAAATCGGCGACCAGAAAGCCTGCCGGCACGCTCGATGCCGTAGAGGTTGTAGTAGCGTGCGGCACGGTAGTCGATTTGAAAGTGCTCGGCAATCCAGCGATGGGCTTGATCCAGTGCGGCGGTTTCAGCATATTGCCCGCACCCTTGGCGGGAGCTGAGGTCCAGTCCGGTGATGTACAAACCGCACAAGCCGGCAATGGTCATCGGCAGGGTTCCAGGATCGGTGAAACGATAGCCCCAGGCACCGTTCATGCGCTGCTTGTCGATGTAGAATTTGCGAATCGAATCCCACACTTGATTGTCGATTTTGGCTCCTGCTTCGTGGGCGGCATGCAAGCCCAGCAAGGCGTACTGCGTATTCGACGAATCGTAGCCGATCGCACGTCCTTTGCCATAGGTCCAGCCGCTGTCGTCGCCCAGGCGGGCAGCAAGAAGCCAGTCGACATTTTTTTGGATGCGTTCCCTGTCGACCTCGAGACCGGCAGCGGCATATACCATCGTTTGCAATCCCACCACGTAAGTCGATCGCGGTTCCACGCCGCGCAAATACTTCAATCCTCGCTGAATGATCGGCTCGTCGGGTTTGACACCACAGTTCAGCAAAGCGAGAAGCGCCAGCGCCGTCTCCCCGCCAGGATGCCTGGCGCTGATGGCATCCAACTCCCAGTGGCCGCGATTATCTTCCTGGTCACGCAAATACTGCACGCCGCGATCGATCGCTTGCTTTACCTGTTCGACCAGTGGTTCGTCGGCATTGGCTGTTGTCGACAAAGACAATACCGCCAGCGCTGCCATCAAAAGCCCCTGAACTCGCCATGATGCTTGTCTCATCATCGGCTCCTTTTTGAATAGACGGTTGGCAGGCTTTCGTTGCCATTCTATCATGCTAACACGGCGGACACACGAATTGTTGGCGAGCCGCCTCTCCTTTTTGGGACCGACGAATTCATGCTTTTTCTCGAGGAGATTTCCAAGAAGTACGGCACCACGGCAGCTTTAAGACCAACTACGCTGGAAGTGCCGCCGCGACAGACTCTTGTCCTCATCGGACCGTCGGGATGCGGCAAATCGACTTTGCTGCGCATCATCATTGGTTTGGTTCGATCCGATAGCGGTGCCGTCTTCTTTGAAAACGAGCGCCTGACCGCCGACAATGTGCTTCAACTGCGCCGGCGCATGGGCTATGTCATCCAGGACGGCGGACTTTTTCCTCATCTTTCCGCCCGCGATAATGTCACCTTGATGGCGCGGTACTTAAAACGTGATGCGGGCTGGATCGAAAACCGGCTCCTGGAGTTGGCTCAACTGACGCAGTTCCCCGCCGATGCCCTTGAGCGATATCCCGTCCAGCTCTCCGGCGGACAAAGACAGCGCGTCAGCCTGATGCGGGCACTCATGCTTGATCCCGACTTGCTCCTGCTCGATGAACCCCTCGGCGCACTCGACCCGATCATTCGCTCGGAATTGCAACGCGACTTGAAGCAGATCTTTCGTACCCTTGGCAAAACCGTCGTCCTTGTCACCCACGACATGGGGGAAGCAGGCTATCTTGGGGATCAAATCGTCCTCATGCGAGACGGTGAAGTGGTGCAGCAAGGAACGCTCGCCGAACTGGTGCAGCAACCAGCCAACGATTTCGTCACCAGCTTCATCAACGCCCAGCGCAGCCCGCTGGAATCGATCCACGCAAAAGACGCAAGCCCATGAAACCCACTTGGCTAATCGTGTTAACCATCGCTGTGGCAGCCGGTTGCGCTGCACCTGATATCCGCATCGGCTCCAAACGCGACGTCGAAGGCGAAATCCTTGGCGTCATGTTTGCCCAACTCGCACAATCGACCGGCGCCAGCGTCGAATACCAGAGACTGGGAGGAACGGAGATTGTCTGGCAAGCACTCATCAGCGGTGATATCGACGCCTATCCGGAATATACCGGCACTTTGACCAGGCAAATCTTCTCGCGTCGCGACATCCAGACCGAGGACCAGCTTCGCCAGGTGCTCGCAGAGTATGGCATCCGGATGAGCAAGCCACTGGGTTTCAATAACACCTATGCCATCGGCATGCAAGAATCGGTCGCCGAGAAGCTGAAGATTCGCAAAATATCCGATCTTCGTCAGCATCCCGACTTGAAATTTGGCTTCACAAACGAGTTTCTAGGTCGAGCCGACGGCTGGCAACAGATCAAAGCGGCGTACAAGTTGCCGCAGCAGAATGTCATAGGCATGCAGCATGCCGCAGCTTATCAGGCGTTGTTGAGCGGTGATATTGCCGCTACCGACCTCTATTCCACAGATCCGGACATTCGCCAATTTCATCTCCGCGTGCTCCAAGACGATCTCGAGGTTTTTCCCCAATACAAAGCGGTGCTTCTATACCGGCAGGAGCTTCAGGACCGGCATCCCCGTGCTATCGAAGCCATGCTGCGCCTAGAAGGGCGTATCTCGGAAGAAGAGATCATCGAAATGAATCGCCGACGTAAAATCGATCGCGAGCCGCCTCGCGTGATCACATCGCAATTTCTCGAAAGGGAACTCGGCATCCGAATCGGCGACAGCACCAGACAAATCGTCAACTCCCTGATCCGCAACGCGGCGATCCACTTGTACCTGGTCGCCATCTCGTTAATGGCCGCGATCGTCCTGGCCATACCGTTAGGCATCGCGGCGGCGCGGCGGCCCGCACTGGGACAAACAGTTCTGGCTGTCGTCGGCATTCTGCAAACAGTGCCATCCCTCGCTTTGCTTGTCTTTATGATTCCGCTGCTTGCCTATATCAGTTCTCGAACAGGCGTTCGCCTGCCCGGCACCGGCAACCTGCCAGCGATCCTGGCACTGTTCCTCTACAGCTTGTTGCCGATCGTTCGGAATACCTACGTCGGACTCCACGAGATACCGGTCAGTCTGCGAGAATCGGCTCAAGCGCTGGGCTTGCCGGCGGGGGCACGTCTTTGGCTGATCGAATTGCCGCTGGCAACGAGGACCATTCTCGCGGGAATCAAGACGGCAGCAGTGATCAATGTCGGCACCGCCACCATCGGAGCACTGGTGGGAGCAGGCGGATTCGGCCAGCCGATCCTCACCGGGCTGAATCTCAACGATAGCTCTATGGTATTCTGGCAGGGCGCCCTTCCCGCCGCCTGCCTCGCTCTTATCGTTCAGGGTATTTTCGAGATCATCGAACGTGCCGTCGTTCCCAAGGGACTGCGTCTCAGCACCAAGGTATGAATGGTCGATTGCCTATGCAGTATTTTCTGGCCCACGACATGTCCTACTTCGATGGCGAAATCGCACCGGTGTTGGCTCGGTGCCGAAGCAGACGCTCCTTTGCCTGCGCTCGAACCCTTTGCGAACGACTTCTCCCTCGCGCCGAGCGGTTTCACGCGCCCTACGCTTTGCCCGCCGACATTTGGCTCCGTCTGGTTTTGGAAGGAAAGCCTTACGACCGGCGAACATGGCGATTGCTCGCTGGTGAAATCTTGATCTATGCAGCTACCGAAGTTCCCGCCATTCAAGTTTGTCCGCCGACGCTGTTGGCCTTGGTCGGGCAAATCTCGACTGATGGCTCGAAGCCACAAGCGACCGCGGGGCTGATGGCCAATGCCCTTTTCGGACACGACGATATCCGCTTTGGAGCGTTCTTCTACCGTCCAGGCTCTGCCGGCATGAATCGCTGTCGAGAAACCGCCCGCATCGCCGACTACCTGGTCTCCCTCGATCCCGCATCGTGGTCCGCAAACGCTCTTCTGCCGTTTCTCGAATCGGAGGATGACTGTCGAGAAGAGCTTGCTTTGGCACGCGAATCGGTAAAGGATCTGGCTGAGTTCTATTCGCGAGCCTGCTCTTCGCGACAGATGGTGATTTGCGAATCCGTTTAGAATTCGACAACTCGTTTATGCCGAGCGCCGCACGGGATGCGCGGATGTGGCAGCAGGTTTGATCGCCGTACCGATCGTGATACTGAAGGGCAAAAGCCCTCCGCGGCGCAAATGGAAAACGTCGGCGAAGCCGGTTTTCTCGAATAATGCGCGAAATTCCCAGCTTGGCAAATGCTTGACCGGTCCTTCGATCAGCACGACGATCACGTCGAAGATCAACCATCCCCAAAAGCGGTCCCGGTCGCCTTCACTGATCATGAGTCGACCGCCTGGACGCAGCACGCGATACATCTCTTCGATCACGCGCTTTTGGTTGGGAAAATGATGAAAACTGTGATTGCACGTCACCAGATCGAAATAGTTGTCCGGAAAGGGGAGGTGTTCGCTGTCGCCTTGAACGACATGGATTCGGCCGTCGGATTCATCGCTGCGCCAACGTGCGCCCCGCAACATCGCCTCGCTCAAGTCCAGGCCAATGATGCGTCGCTCCGGCGCCGACTCGAGCAGACGCGTCGCGAACCGCCCCGAACCACAACCGATGTCCAAAACGACCTTTTCGTCTGGTCGAATCTCCTCGAGCAACATTTGATGTGTCGGGCCGAAGAAGAGCTTTTGCAACCAATCCTTGTCGTAATTGACGCCCCAGTGTTCGAATTGCTTGCGAGCGTCTTCGGTTCGATAGGCCATGGTCCCATCCTTTGGACGAGGGAAACGTTCGCAACCTTGCGCAGGGAATGTGATTTACCACACATTCGCCAGTCGGTCCAGAGGAACTGGCGAAAAACAGGCCATGCTCGCCGCCCGCTAGCAAAACAGCGATCCTGGCGAGAAACTCCGATTGCCGACTTTCGTTCACTCTGTTACTGATAGCACGGCTTGCCGGGCGGTTCGCAACCAACGTCATTCGACGGATATCCCGATGAAGAACAGGTCCTATCTGGTTTGTCTTTTCCTGGTGGCAGCCACCTATTTTTCCGTCTTTGGCACGCTGCTCGTATGCACTGATGGTTTGCCGTATGTTCTTGACAATAATGAATCCTATTCGTCGCTCTGGCATGCATACAACCTGCGAAACTTCGACTTTTGGCAAAGTTTCGGCCTCGCCGATGAAGCGTGCAGTCCCGACCCCAAGGCTCACCCCTATCTCCATACCCATCAAGGCAACTTCCCCAGACTGTTTGCGTTCGCTATCTACTGCCTCGGTGCCCGGACCATCGAAAGCCAGATTGTCGTGACAACGTTCACCATCGGGCTGGCAACGATCTTTATGGGTTTTCACTTTTTTTCCCGGATTGCCAATCCGTTTCTGGCACTGACGGTTTGCCTGTTCATGATGACGGACTATGTTCAATTCGTGCAGTGGCAGGTGGTCACGTACCGCGTCTGGCATGGGTTTTTCGTCTTTTCGAGCGTGCTTTGTCTGCAAGCCCTCGCCGAAAAACCAGGCCGATTTCGTTCTATCCTGACGGCGATCAATTTTGCGTGCCTCTTCTACTTTGAAATGGTGTTTGTATTTTTCGTGACTTGTTTAAGTGTGGCGTACGCCCTCTATTTGTTTTGGGGAAAGTGGCGTGTTTTGGGGCGTGTGGCACTTTGTTGTGCGGGGGGGGCTTGCCTTTCGGTTGCCATTCTTTCCTGCCAACTCATCGCCCTGATGGGTGTCGATGGCGTGATCCAGGATGCCCGTTTTACTTTCGCCTCACGCAATCGAGGGCAGGCTGACGAACAGTTGATCGAAGCTATGGGCGAGTTCTATGATCGCCACCGCATTGTTTGCTGGCCGAATTACACCGACGGCAGCCAATTCCTCGGTCTTCGCCCGTTTATCAAAGCCTTACTTGTTTATCATTTTCAGCCAGCCACCCCGCTCTTCACTCTGATTGTGCTGATCTTGGGGATCGGCTGGATTCAAGCAGTGGGCTGGTACAGGCTTGGTGTGGGAGGAATTCGGATGACGACCCATTCGCATCGAGCCTTTGCCTGTACGGCGCTATTGGCGCTTTTCGCTTGTGCGGCCCTCTTTTTCGCCGCCTTGTGTCGCGACGACTCGTACCTGGGTCTGGCTGGCGACACGAACCTGACTGCCAAACAACGGCTCGAAACAATAGGGTTTTGGGCAGGCAGCAAGACGCAGACGGTCGCGGCTCTGTTCTTCGCCGCCTTGTTTTGCCTGATCCTTGTTTGCGTTACCGTTCGGGATTGGAAACACCTCGGCTACGTGCGGTTGCGCCGCTGGATAATGGCGTGCGCCCTGTTGGTCGCCTCTGCTTGTTTCATTCGCTTGCAACCTCGCCTGTATCAGGGTCACTGGCAGTCGCTTTGGCAAGCCATGCAACCGTGCTGGTGGTGCGCAATTCTTTTCCGCGGCGGGGTCAGCATGGCCATGCTTTTGGCGATTGTGCTCGCACTTCGAGGTAAACGTTGGCTCAGCACGTCCAGTTTGGCGTCGTTGACCGGCGTGGTACCGTTTTTACTTAGCGGTACTTTCGCTTATACAGCCGTCTACCATTTATCCCCCGGCTACATGCACACAGGCTATCTGCATCGCAACCTTACCTTTTATTATTTCGTCACCGGCACGTTTTTCAGTTCGTCTATTTATCTTCTGTTTGCCCTGGCGCGGTCGGCTTTTCAACGGCAGCAAACCTCTGGATGCGTGCCGCTCGGACCGTTGACGATCGTCGCGACCGCCAGTGCGAGTGTCATTTTATTGGGAACCTACTGGCTGAGCTTGCAGCGAGTTTATTGGCGCATTCTTCCGCCTGATCATTTCTCATTTGTTGAAGTGCTCCGCCGACCTCCATTTCGTGGGGCTACCTTTCTTACCAATACCTATGCCCTTCCTATTGCATGGGAAACCAAGAACTGGGTTCGTACGGACATTCGCTATCCGTATCTCGGAGAATGTCAGTTGACGGAGAATGGCTATGTCCTCGATCAGGATGCCGGAAAGTATCTGTGGTATGCCGATCGCCGTTCCAACCCGGCATACGCCCGCCCCGAATATTGCCTGCTTGTCGTTCAGCGCGTGCTGAAAAGCGGCCTATTGAATAAAGAAATTTTCTCCAACGGACAAACGCCGAATGTGGCATTTCAACAAGCTTCTCGTTTTCCTCTCGTCGTCAAGTCGCAACGTTCCGATGCCGTTTTGCGTCATCAGCTGGTTGCCATGGATGATTCAGGGAGGGACCGCTGGGCAATTCTGAAAATGGATTGGGACTTCCCCCCTTATCTACAAAGGGACGAGAGCGGCAAACGCGTTCGGCTATCCCTTGTCGGCGATAGTTCTGGCTGGCGTATCCAGGTCCTTTATCGTTATGCCCATCAAGACGGAAAGCCGGAGGCAAACACGATCGTTCGTTTGTATCGGGTCAAGGCGGATAAAACACGCAGCTTGTGGAAGGAAGCGACCGGTGTCACGCATTTCATAGTGTCCCCGGCGTTTCGTGGCACGATTCAGGTCTCAGTGACGCCGGCCACAGCCACCAAAAAAGGTGAGGAATTTTTCAGCGAAGCGGTAACCATCCCGGATTCCTTGGCCGATTCAGCTAGTCGTTGAGTGGCGGGACGCCGAATTGCTATTCCGCAAACGTGTCGATTCGGTTAAGGCTGTTGACCGTGATCGGCAATTCCCTTGGGTATGTTCTCATGGGGAAGGATGGAGAAGATGCCACGACCTGCAAGTTTCGTTGTTAGCTGTCTTGTTCTTGCTGCCGGGAGCATGGAGGGGGTGGCGCAAATTCCACCCGCCGTCGCACCGAAGCTGATTGCGCCGACACTGACGCGGGAACAGCAAAACCATCGCGAAGCTGTTACACTTTTCGCTCTCGGCATGCGCCACGAACGTCAGAATCGGCTGCTGACGGCATTGGAACTGCTGGAAAAAGCCGCACGACTTGATCCGGAAGCGACCGCACCGTACGAAGCGCTCATCCCGCTTTATGTGGCCATGGAAAGGCCAGCGGATGCGCTGGCGATGTGCCAGAAAATCCTCAAGTTGGATGCGGACAACCTGCGTATCTGGTTCTTGCTTGCCCGCCTGCATCGCACGCAAGGGGAAAGGGGCCGAGCCCTCGAAGCATTGCAACAGGGGCTAGCACGTCCGAATCTGGATGCCGATCCCGAAATGCATCTGCGGATCGCTTCGGACCTTGGCGAACTCTATGAGGAGATGGCAGACTTGGACAGCGCTTTGGCAGCCTATAACCGCGTGGCCAAGTTGCTGGACGAGCCGACGCCCTTCATTGAAAAAGGGGTTTTTACGCGAACGGAAATCGCCTCGCGTTCCGCGCGGCTGCATGAGCATTTAGCCAAACTCTATTTGCAGCAAAAACGTTACGAATCGGCCGCTTCGGCTTTGAAAAAGGCTCAGCAAAAGGATCCGCAATCAGCCCGACGGCTGAACCTGCACCTCGCCAGGATTCGCCAGGCGCAGAAGAAGCCGAAGGAAGCTCTCGAACACATCGATGCTTATCTGCTGCTTCAGCCGCAGGAGATGGAAGCCTATGAACTGAAGATCGCCCTTTTGAAAGAATTGAATCGTAACGAGCAAATTCTGCCGGCATTGCGTCATTACGTCCAACTGGACCCGTACAATATCTCCTTGAAAAAACTTCTTGCCGACCAGTTGGTACAACACGAGCAATGGTCCGAGGCCGAGTCGCTGTACAAGACAATCGCCAAAGAGGTGCCGCGAATCGACGTGTATGCCTCCCTGCTCATGCTTTACCAGAAGCGCGGCAGGATGGACCAGGTTCTACAGGAACTGGATGCCGCGTTGGTCAAAGCGGACCCCGCAGGCGGACCTGCGGGGGATGCCATGGCAGCAGCCCAGGCACGTGCCATGCTGAACGTCCTTCGAGATCGTCGCGACCTGTCTGAAGCTCTGGTGCCGATCGCGGAACGGGAACTTGGCAACAAGGAACGCCACCATAATACCTGGCGTTATCTGGGATTGCTCGCCGCTCGCGCCGCGCTTTGGACCAGCGCTGAAAAATTCTACCGTCGTTGTTTTCGTAAAATCGACGACTTCGATCAGCGGGGCCAGGCCGAGTTGTATCTCGGGCTGTTGGAAGTTCTCTGGGAACAACGCAAATACGAAGAGGTAATCGAGTGGAGCAGGCGCGGGCTGAAGCAAAACCAGTTGCTCAACCGCTTGTTGTTCCACGATTACCTGATTCGTGCCTGGGCCCAACTCGATGAGATCGAAAAGGCTTTGTCGGAGACGGAAACGGCCCTGCGGTTTGCAGATGCCGACAATCGTCTCTATCTGCTACGCCGCAAGGCCACGCTGCTGGCCCTGGATGGCAAATTCGACGATGCGGTGAAGGTGTGCGAAAAATTGTTGAAAGAGTACAAAGGTGCGAAGCAGGAACGCGACATTCGCTACACGCTATCGGGGGTCTATACGACGGCGAAGCTGCATGACCAGGCGGAAGAGCAGCTTCGCTTGATCCTGAAATTCGACCCGAACGACGACACGGCCAATAACGATCTGGGCTATCTCATGGCCGACCGGGGCAAAAACCTCGAAGAGGCCGAACGTCTGATCCGCAAAGCCATTGATTTGGACCGAGCGCAACGACGTGTACCTGGCGAAGAGCAAAAACATTCATCCCTCGAGACTCAGGACAAGGCTGCGTATATCGACAGTTTGGGGTGGGTTCTTTTCAAACGCGGCAAATACGAAGAAGCCTTGCATCACCTGCAACGCGCCGTTCGTTTACCTCACGGCAACGACCCAACGCTTTGGGACCATTTGGGCGACGTTTATGACCGGCTGGGTCGAAAACAAGAGGCACGTTCGGCGTGGCTGAAAGCGCTCCGGCTCTATGAGAAAGAAAAACGACGCATGCAAGACGACCACTATCGGCAGCTCAAAGTCAAGCTTCAGTTCCAATCAACAGAAAGAAAGTAACCAACAGGCCGCTCAGGCCATCAAATAAAGCAGTGCTTTTTCCGCCTGCTTCTTCTTCGCGGCACTACGAAGATACCGAGCTACGGTCCAAAAGCCGTAGAGTGTCTTGATGCGATGCGTGAGTCTGGCTTGATCCCGTTTGAGCATGTCCTTCCAGTAAGCGGGATCGCGCGGATCGTGGCGGGCCGGTACAACGGCGCCGAATTCTTTTTCGACGTCGGGGAGCGTTCGCCACAATGCCAAATGGTGCCGGTGCGACGGTATGGCCTGGCGAGCGATTTCCTTGAATCCGAATCGCGATAATTCCAGAATCCCGGCAGCGTGATTGATGAGATGCCACAGCCCCCCGAAGCCGCGGCGCTGTTTGCTGGCATGGTTGATCAACTCATCCGCCACCACTTCGGCAAGGGTCTGTTCATCGTTGTACGCGGGAAGTTTCTGGTTTTTCGGCAATTTGACTTTGTCACCACGCAACCAGCCCTGCTCCTGGCCGTAATAGCCCCGCCCCGGATTGGCCCGATCGAACCCGGCAATGAGTTTACGAATGCCGTCGACCACTGCTTCCGTCGCGAACTCAGGGTGATCGGTCAAAGCGCGGATGGCGATCGACGCAAAAATGACGTTGTGTCCTGATTCTCGGGGCTTGTCGATGTTGCGTTCGAGGGCGTCGGCTATGACACGGATACGCTCCTTTTCGGATCGTCCTTTCGGCAGTGGTTGGAACAGGTCGGCAATGGCAATGCCCGCTTTTTTCGCGTTGAACCAGATCGCCTCTTCACCGGCGAGGATGCGGTCGAGTTCCTTTTCGATCCCGCGATAAACTGCGTCGTCAAGGTCGCCGTGCTCTTCGCCGAAGAAATAACCGGCAACCAAGGCGGCTCCCAGATGGCCGGCAAGGATACTGGCCTTGTGAGAGTTGGCCATACCTGAGATGCCCAGACGGAGATATTTGAAGTCGATCATGGCGGCGTCCGAGGTAAGA
The DNA here is from genome assembly GCA_026004675.1 of Gemmatales bacterium. Lineage (GTDB taxonomy): Bacteria > Planctomycetota > Planctomycetia > Gemmatales > Gemmataceae > BPJP01. The sequence continues at coordinate 698,118 of BPJP01000003.1, read as the reverse complement.
GAATGGCCGACAACCCGAGCGTATCGAGCCATGGTACCTCATTGGGGCAACCTGGAGAAGCTGGAAAACGTACAGCCGACACACGCTGTGCGTCGACAAAAACACGTTTTCGGCAGTTGGTGAGGGTCGGGTCTGGTGTGCGAATCTTGTCGGTGTCACGGTTTACCCAGAGCGGCTACATTGTTGTTTCGCGTTCGGCTGAAGAGTGATTTCGGCCGTTCGATTTAAAAGCGCGGTTGTGAGAAATCCGAATCTCGTTATAATCCCGCCGCTTCGAAGCGACCGGCCTGCGCGAGGAAGGGTTCCTCTGTCTTCGGATCAGAGAAATGTTCGCAACGTTATGTTTAATGAGCGCCACTGTTTTGCCGCTGCAGTCGGAACAAGACTGGCTGCTGACGCCGCGCTTGAAGCGCGGCCAGGAGTTGGTGTATCGCGGCAAATACACAGAAGAAGCGATGGACCGGCGGGTGTACAACACACGAGCGTATGAAATCGAAGCCCGCGTGTTTGTCTTGGAAACCTCACCGCAAGAGTCCCAGGCGGTACTCTACACGTCGCTCCGCCTGTTGCGCCGTCAAGCCCACAACGCACCGTTGCCTCCGCGCGAGCCGCGCTCGGTTCGTCTGGAACTTGTCCACGTCGCGAGCGACGGCGAGATTCGTTCAGCCTGGGATCACTCGCTGGCAGCTCCGCTCGACGGTCCCGCTTCGATCGAATGTGGACAGTTCGTTCAGGTGCCCAAACATCGTGTTCGCATCGATGACAGCTGGGAAACAGCCGAGGAAAATCGTCCGCCGAGGTCTTGGATGGTTATCGGCGTCGAGACGATCGACGGCACCACATGCGTCAAGCTAATGGGGCTGCAACAGTCGGCCGATTGGATGAGACCACGCGCCGACCGCACCGCCTGGCGACGCATCGATACGGTCTGGCTCTCTTCGCGATTCGGCATCGCTCAGCGTGTCAAACGCGTCATCGAACGGCGTGATCCGGCCCGGACGGAACCGACCCAACGCTTTGTCGTCGAATACGATCTGGAAAGCAATCTGGTCTATCCCGGCAAGCTCTATGACGACCGCTTTCACGAGATTGCCCACTATCGGCGACTGGCCAAAGCAGCGGAGCCTTACCTTCGCGAACCGAACAAAAAATTCGCCAATATCTACGACGGACTCGCACAAAAAATACAGTACCAAATCGATCATTATCCCCCGACGCCGTATCGCCCGGCATTGCTTAGCTTGCAGGCCCATTTACAAGCCGCCCGCGATGGCAAATACGTCCCTTACCAGCCGGCGTCGGCCGTCACCAAAGCCGTTGTCGGACAGATCGCACCGGATTTCATGGTGCCCATTCTCTATGCAGTCAACAATAAGCAACGCCGATTTCGCTTGCATCGGCACTTCGGCCAGCCCATTTTGCTGGTTTTTTATCGCACCGATTCGGAAAAAGCCCATGCGATTCTCCGGTTCGCCCAAAACGCACAACGCCGCTTCGAAAAGAAAATCGCCGTCATCGCGCTGGCTGTTGCCGACGAAGAACTTTCCGTCCTGAACGATACGCATGGCGTTCGACTAACCATTCCGGTGTTGTTGGGAAATTCGCTTCGTCATCTGTACGACCTCGAGGCGACGCCCAAAATGTTCGTCCTCGATAAGGAAGGCATCATCAGACATCACTACGTTGGCTGGGGAAAGGAAATCCCCCATGAGATTATGGCAGAATTGGAACGCTGGTCCGATTAAGGCCAGCAGCACGCGGGTCGTAACCATTGAGGACCATCGACTTTGATTTGACGATTTTGCAATCGCCACGCGAACCTGCACTGTCACTCGGAGCGGGCGGCGAAAGCCGCAAAGTCGCCATGATCGGCAAACACGCGTAGAATAGCGGAGAAAAACCGGCCAATAGGATGGTTTCTTGCTTGATGGTTGGAAATGGCGAGGGATAGTATGAATAGGCCTTCGCCTGTGGAAACGGCATGGAATACCAGATTGCGGAAAACACTCGGCGCTGTGCGGCGACCAACCGTGAATTGCAACCGGGCGAAGCCATCTTCAGCGTCCTGATCGACCAGGACGGGAAGTTGACCAGGTTGGATTATTCGCGGCAAGCGTGGCAAGGTCCACCAGAGGGAGCGTTTGCCTTCTGGGCAAGCCGCGTGCCCGATAACCAGGACAAACGACGGCTTGCTTTCGACGACGATCTGCTCATCGAATGCTTCCAGCGACTGGCGGGCGAAACAGCTCCGGACAGAGTCAACTTCCGGTATATCGTCGCTTTGTTGCTGTTGCGCCGCAAACGATTCAAGTTTGAAGGCACGCGCCTCGAAGAGGGCAAGGAGTGGCTTCTGTTGCGATGCACAAAAACGCGCACGCAGTATGAAGTGGAAAACCCGCGTTTAACGGAACAGGAAATGGCCGAAGTCCAGGACGAAGTGTTCAAGGTTCTGGGCTGGAATTGAGAAGAAGAGGTTAGTCATGCGACCGGCACGAGGTTTTTCCCACCGTCCGATGGCAGTTCAGCTGCTCGGCGTCGCTTTGGGAGTGGCGTTTCTGTCGGGCTGCCACAACTGGTCGAACCTTCGAGGCCGTTCGCCGTTGGCTCCGGCGCCCGCTGTGTCGGCCGCTGTCCCCACCTCCTCCCAACTGGTGCGCTACCTCAACGATAATGCTAAACGCATGCAGACGCTCGAAGTCCGCGAGTTGCAGATGGACGCCACCCAGAAACTGCGTTCCATCGGCATGAGCGGCCAAATGGTCGCCCAGAAGCCCAACAACTTCCGCCTCGTCGCTCGAGTCGGCGGCACAACTGTCTGTGACCTAGGCTCCAACCAACAGGAATTCTGGTACTGGCTCAGTAAAGCCGATCCCCCCTACCTCTTCCATTGCAGCCACCAGGACTTTGCCCGCGTTCCGCCCGAACGCATGCCCTTCCCCTTCCAGCCCGAATGGGTCATTGAGGCGCTGGGCATGGCCGAACTGGATCCGAACGGCAATTACGAAGTCATCACGAACCCCCGAACCATCGAACTCGTCGAGCGGACAAAGACGCCTCAAGGCCTGCCCGTCCGGAAAAAAACCGTCTTCAACCGCGCCGATAGCGCCGTCCAGGTCGTGGCTCATCTGCTCGAAGATCAAAATGGCAAGACCATTTGCGCCGCCTACGTCCGCGAAGTGCAACACGACCCGGCCACGGGAGCCGTCGTGCCCAGACGTGTCGAACTCGTCTGGCCCGAACAAAGTATCAAGCTGAAATTGAAACTCAACGAAGTGAGCGTTAATCGGCCCATGTCGCCGGAACGCAGTGCCCGGCTATTTGCCCGGCCGCAGCTTCGCGACGTTCGCACTTACGACTTGGCCGGCGGCATCGGCCAACCGACTGGACTGCGCCCCGTCGGCGGTTACCGCCTTCGCTGAACGCAGCCGACACGACGATGCCGACAAACCCGCTCACTTTAACCCAATGACTTGTGACCGCCCCTGCGTGGAAAAAACGAGTTTGTCTTCGCGCGCCAGCCAACCGATGCCCAATAGCACCGCCCGCTCGTTTTCGTTGATGCCTTTGGCCAGCTTCGTCAATGTTGTGGCACCGTGCGCATTCAAGTAGTGCCAGATCTTACCCGCCGTTTCACCAATTCGCTCGAACATGGTTCGTCTTGCCTCGTCCTTTGGCTCTTTTTGTCTCCTTCTCTCCTGCCCAGCCATCAACCAACATCTTACGTCGCGGTATCAGCGATGGAAACTCTGCTCTCCTTCCCATCTGGCAGACGGTCCGCTCGTCGTGCTGGCACCACAACGTTCGTTGGAATCACCGTTTGTTGACGGTCCGCTTGTCGCTCTGGCACCGCGACGCTCGTTGGAACCACCGTTAGTTGACGGTGAACCAGCTAAGTTAGATAAATCAGTTGGCTTTATCCTCAATAATTCCAACCACGTCCCCACGCGCACCGAAACGACCTCTGACGCCATGGCATAACAGACATCGGTGATCTGGAATTCGTCCGGACTGGCGACGGACAGCGATCGAAACCGGAATGAGAACGAGACTGGCAACTCGCCCGGAAGACGGCTTATCTTGAAGAGATTCTCCGTGGCGCTGCGAACTGCCCACACCTGGATGCCCAGACTTGGTCGGGAGAAGTTCAACGAGAAAGGGCGAAATCCAGTTGCATGATCAGCTCTTTGCAAGATTTCCAGCGTTCCCCTGGGGCCATGGCGAGCGCCCGATTCAGTACGTTTTGCTCTTCTTCAGAAAGGGCGGAGAGATCGGCTTTGGGCCGCCGGCGCGGCCAGCTGCCGCGCAGATTGTTCCCGGTCGATGGAAAGGGCAGCTTTCCCAATCTCAAAGTGGCATAGGTCAAAGCCAATGCATACTGGTCGATATGGTTGCTGAATTTACCCTGGTAGACTTCAGGGGCCGCGTAATCGAGGTTGGTCAACTTGCGATGGGAGGGGATGCTGAAAGAAGACGCCAGGCCGAGGTCGCTGATCTTGACCGTGTCGCCGAACAGTAAAAGGTTGGATGGCTTGATGTTGCAGTGCTGGAAACCGACGATTCGGCCATCAACGAGCCGATGAACAGGGCTGTTCAGAAAATCGAGCACTTCGGCGACTTGGCGCAGATATTGAATGACCAATTCTCCTTCCAGTCCTGTGCCGTACTCCTGCATCGACAAATCGACGAGATCCTGCAAGCTGCCATCTGCGCGATCCATGGATAAGAGCAATCCCCCGGGGACGCTCCACACTCCCAGTATTTCGATGAGGTTGGCGTGGTGAATGCGGCAGATATTTTCGAGCGTTTTGATTTCAGCAGCGGCGTCCTTCAAGTCGGAGAAGGTGATGAATTTAAGCGCGACAAGGGAATTGTCTGGTCTCTTTGCTTCCCAGACTTCGCCGGCATCTCCCTGCCCCAGCTTTTGAACCAGGCGATAGCCGGGAAAGGCTTCTTGCCCCGGCTGCCAGAGGGTAACGTCTACTTTCGAATTGCGTTGCAACATAGATGTCCGCCAACCCGGCAGAATCGAGCCAGGGTTGCAAAAAAGAAAGCGAGTCGCAAAAGTCCATGCGCCTCTAAATACTACAGTTCCCTCCCTTTGTCAAATCGAGCGAACAGAGAACCCTTGTCAAGCTGGCAAAACCAGCCAACCGGAAACGTCGCCATGGGCAGCGGAAAAGCTCTCTTGTCTTTCGCCTTTGCCACGGTATAGTTCTTCCCCCGCAAAAAGACCAAAGGGAACGGTCGGCGAGTCCCGATAGTAGATATGTGCGCTGATTGCGCAGGCACGACGCTTGTGGGCAGTTTGGGTAAGAAGGGAACGGGAAATGATTGATTCCCCAGAAAGAAAAGGGGCAGCAGTTCGAGCACCGGCAAGCGGTGCCGTCTTCCCTTCCACCACAAGGGGCTCGACCATGAAGTGGGCGCGTGGTCTTGTTATCCTGCTACAGTGCGCACTCGGTATCAGCACTGCCAGCTCGGCGGAACCACTTCCGAATCAAAACATTCTCGCCACTCACTTCCAACCTCAGTCGGAGCAGCACGTCGTCCGGGTTTTGGCTCGCGTCAACGGCGTGGCGATTCTGGAGGACGAGTTGCGAAGCGCGACCTTGCCGCAAATCCTGAATCCGTCCGTGGCCCGGCTACCCGATGCGGAACGGCAAAAAGCGATTCACAAGATCCGGCAAGAAGAACTGCAGAACCTGATCGACCGCGAATTGTTGATCGATGATCTCATGCGGAGGGTTGGCAAAAACCGGCCCCAGTATCTCGAAAGATTGCAAGAGGCAGCGAGCAAAGAATTGAACCAACACCTCAAACAAGTCCGCAAACGCATGGAAAACCATCTGGGACGACAAGTAAGTGATCAAGAATTCGAGCGATTGGCCTTTGGACCGTACGGCGGGCTGGCCGGTTACAAGCGACAGTTCGAGCGACGTTTTATTTCTATGGAATATCTCAAGGCGCTATTGTTTCCCAGAGCACGCGTAGCCATCGGTCACCAGCAAATCGTCGACTACTACCACACGCACCGCGCCGAGTTCGAAGTCGCCGACCGCGTCGAATGGTATGACATCTTCATCGACAAGGCGGACTTCCGCTCGGATCAAGAGGCCCGCCAGTTCGCTGGCCAGATCGTGCAACGTGCCCGACAGGGCGCCGACTTCGTCGAACTAGCGAAAAAATATGACCGTGGCGAAAGCGCCTATCGTGGCGGACGGGGACAAGGTGAACTTCGCGGCGAAATCCAACCCCCGGAACTCGAAGCGATCCTCTTCCGCATGAAACCTGGACAGATCGGCCCTGTCGTTGAAGTGGCGAACGGTTTTCACGTTTTCAAGCTCGACAAGCGGGAGTACGCAGGCATTAAACCCCTCACTCCGGAGACGCAGGACATTATCAAACGCAAACTGCAAAACGCTTTTTTGATGCGAGAATCCAAACGGATCGTCAGCGAACTGCGCCGCCAGGCAGCGATCGAGATTTCGGACGAATTCCGCCGCCACTTCGAGAGTGCGCAAGTCGATCAAGCGTCGACGGATAGCTGAACCATCGAACAGCCAGGTGCACGCTTATAGCCAGAAGCTGCCTGAGCGCGGGTTTTGCGGATGCAGCCGCTGCAATTCCTCGAAGAGTTGTTTGGAGCGTTCATCGGTGGCGGCTGGCGCGACGATTTTGATTTCGATGAACTGATCCCCTCCTTTGATTCCCTGACCGCGCAGCCTCAATCGTGTGCCGCTCGACGTCCCGGGCGGAATCTTGACGCTGAGTTTACCGCCAGTCAACGTGGGGACATCCACCTTCGCACCAAGCGATGCCTCGGCGATTGTGATCGGAACTTCGAGGATAATATCGTTATGCTCCCGGCGAAAATAGGGGTGTGGCTCGATGTGAATCTTGAGCTTCAGATCGCCTCCACTGGGTGCTTGTCCAGCTAAACGCAACACCTGGTCCTGTTCGATACCGGGAGGAATCTTTACGTCCAGTTCCTTGCCATCCACGCGAACCGAGATGGTACCCCCCAATGCAGCGGTCAAAAACGGAACGCTGATTCGGGTCTCATAATCCGGCGGAGGTTGCGTCCGGCGCCCGCGACGCGTTCGCCGACTTCCAAAGATATCGTCCCAGTCGCCTCCACCGCCGAACTGCCTGAGGATATCGTTCAGGTCGACGCCGCCGAATTCCGCGCCGCCCCCCGTCGTCCAGCGAAACCCACGACCTCCGCCGAATGGTCCCCCTGACCAGCCTTCAAAGCCGCCCTGGTCTCCCACTGTGCCGAACTGATCGTACTGTTGTCTTTTCTTCTTGTCGCTCAAGACTTCATAGGCTTCGCTGATTTGTTTGAAGCGCGCCGCAGCTTCCTTATCACCGGGATTGCGGTCCGGATGATATTGCCGGGCCAACTTCCGATACGCGCGTTTGATTTCTTCTTCGGTTGCCGTTCGTGGCACGCCTAACGTTTCGTAATAGTCGATGGCCATCCGCGTTTTCCCAATCAATGTTGTTTGTCTTTCCAGACTTATTCTAGCCGATGCAATCGCTACGGATGCTTTTGCGCGATCTGCTCTCTTGCGCTCAGCAGCATCGGCTCGACGCGCAAAACCGCCTGTCTTTTAATTATTATCGGCTTTGCCGTCTTGGTTGGAAGAAGTCGCGGGCAAGGTTTTCGTGCCAAGAACAGCAGGCAACTCGGCGGCAACACGCCTGGCACTCCAACGCTGTTGAGGCGAACAGACAAGATCGACGATCCGCTCGATTCCCCGCCGGGTCCGGACCACTCGATAGTGATCGATATCCAGAACCACGGCCGGTATCCCTTGAGCTTGCAATTCAGCCGGCCATTGCGAATGGCACGGCACGACGCCGTCGCTCCGCACGCCAGCCCGAAGCGATAGCGTTCGTTCGCCTTTGCCGAGCCATGTCGGCAGCGTCAAATCAACCGACACGCCCAGCACCCCTACCAGGCAAACAAACTGGATGTGCTGCGGAATTCTCTTCCCCTCGCGCCTCTTCTGAACGGCATGACGGTATTCCTCTGTTAGTGATCGCAGAAACGGCTTCTGTGAGTCGGCGACCATCCATTTGCCTCCGGCCAGCTGCGTGCCCCGATTGGGAGCCGAGACCTGCACGACTTTCGTTACTCCCGATTGCGGGTAATCCTCGACGAACAACCTGGCAATCAGTCCACCGGCACTGTGACCAACCAGCACGATTTCCGTGTAGCCAAGTTTTTTAAGCTGTCGTACTCCATTCACCAGGCAAGGAGTTACGCACTCTTCGACTGTCACGTCTTGGGCGTAGCAATAGGCGTATACATCGCCCTTTTCCTGCAAACAACGAACCAACGAACTGTCGTTTCGTTGCCACGAATAAAGCGTCGCCTTTTTGGCACGGTCGCCCCAGAAAGCCGGGCGAAAACCGTGTATCAGCACGATCGACCGTTTCACGTTCGCCCGAACGATAAAACGGCGAAGCATGGCGTTCTTTTGGTGCCACTTGGACGAATCGGCATTCAGACGGCTCCCCAGCCTGAATCGATCCGGCCAGCACCAGCGATACCAAAGACATGGCAAGTTCCCGCCAATGGAACTTTCCCAAGCAAACGGCTGCCCAAGAATAGTGCTTTCCACACAGCATCGTTTCAATCTTTGGTCCATCCTCCCCCGCCGGAGGGTTTTTCCCACGAACCGCACAAAGCTGGTTTGAAGCCGCCTATTTGGCGACCGATAAAAACGAACATAAGCTATGGCTTCGGAAAAGGCAACCAGCCAGAGGGCGGGACGATGCGTTGGATACTGGGAGCGCGTTGGGTGGTGCCGGTTTCGTCACCACCACTGAAACTCGGCCGCATTTCGATCGAAGGAGAGCGAATCGTCGAAACGAAAGAGGGCGGCGGACCGGCAGATGTCGATCTCGGCAACGCCGTCGTGTTTCCCGGCCTCGTCAATTGCCATACGCATCTTGATTTGTCCGGCCTGGCGGGCCAATGTCCGCCGACCGCTGCTTTTCCCGACTGGCTCCGACGGGTGGTCAAACACCGACGGTCCACAGGTTCGACGGCAACCGAAGAACATATCCGCAACGGTCTCGAACAAGTGTTACGTTCAGGGGCGACGCTGGTCGGCGATATCGCCTCGCAGGGTGTCAGCTTCGCGACGCTGAATAAGGCCCCTATTTGGTCCGTGGTGTTTTATGAGCTGCTTGGATTGACGATAGAACGAGCGTCAGCGGCGGAGAACGAAGCCCAACGCTGGCTCCATGGCCATTGGACCGCGACGCACACCAGGCAGGCCTTGAGTCCTCATGCTCCCTACAGCGTCCGGAATACGCTGTATGACGCTGCCAATCGGTTGGCGCGAAAGCATCGGCTGTTGCTGGCAACCCATCTGGCGGAATCCCAAGCGGAAGGTGAATTGCTACGCAGGCAGCGCGGAGAGTTTGTGCCGTTCTTGAAGGAATTGGGTGTGTGGGACCCAAGCGGATTGCTTCGAGACTGGCAGGAAGTCGTCGAGCGTATGACCAGGGGAGGCGTTCGTGCTCTTCTGATTCATGGGAACTACCTTGCCTCATGCGATTGGCTTCCGTCGCACTGCACGATGGTGTATTGTCCGCGGACCCACGCCGCCTTCGGACACGGTCCGCATCCCTTTCGCGATTGGCTGGATCGAGGGATTCGCGTAGCGCTCGGGACGGACAGTCTGGCGTCGAACCCGGATTTGGACATCCTTGAAGAGGTACGATTCCTGGCCAGGCAATGCCCTGATTTGGACTCTGCTGAGCTATTGAAAATGGTGACGCTAAACGGAGCGTGGGCACTCGGCTTCGAGCACGAAACGGGCACTCTGGAAGCAGGTAAATCGGCAGACCTCGCGGTTATCGAACTGGGCGAAGAGGATGTAGACGATCCATATGCTGCGATTCTAAAAACGACCCGTCCCGTGTCGCGCGTGCTCTGGCGAGGCCAATGGCGTTAAAGCTCCCGGAAACGCAAATTGCGGTATTCGATTTTACCACTGATGGCGCGAATGGCGATCGAACCTTTCGACGTGGTTGTCGTTGGATAATAACGGCGGAGAGGCTGGCCATTGACTTTCGGCATCACCTCGACACGGACAAGGACAGTGGCCGAGTCGAACTGTTTACCGTTGAGAGTGACAACCGGTTTACCATTGGCGAAGGTGGCTTCGAGTGTGTCTTTGGTGGTCAGAGGATTGCCGTTGACGCGGGTAACCAGTTTGACGGTGATTTCCATTTCATTCCAGTCGTCATTTCGAAAGCTCTTGAGATAGGTTTCTTGACCTCGGCGGATATAGTCGCCGACAGGGATCGCACTGTTGCGAACGATGATATAGCCGATGGCTTCTTTGGCGGCGCGGAACTCGAATTTGAGAACGAAATCGCGGTTGAACTCGCGGATGGTCCAAAGGTCTTTCTGTCCCCGCTTGTTATCTCTGTCTTTGTCGGCAACGATAAGGACGCCTTGATCGACCGAAAATCGGCGATCGGGGGTTGAGGCTTTGCCTTTCAAGTCCGACTTGTTGACTTCATGCCAGCCGGATAGATCATAGCGATCGGTGAGTGCGATGAAGCCGGGTTCGATGGAAGGTGGTCCGTAGCGAGGGGAGTTGTTTTCGTTGCTGCTTCCATTGCCGGAACCGGTAGAGGCACGACCTTGCTCGCTGGCGTCCTTTTCCGATGTATCGCGGCTGCCGCAGCCGGCAAGAAAAAGCACAGCGAAGAGCACGGCTACCGGCACACTTGGGGTTCGAAAGAACATGGCAGGCTACTCCTGTGCGGGGTGAAATTACCATTCTTGAAAACGCAGGTTACGAAACTCAATTTTGCCGCTGCCAGATTGGATGCCGATTCGGCCGCTGCGTCCGACAGCAAAGCGGTGAGGGAAAAGGCTTTCGCCGTTACAGGTGATGCTGGCCTCGACATGGATGGCGATTTGATTCGGGTCGATGGTTTTGCCATTGAGTTCAGCCGTCACATTTCCATCGCGATAAACAACCTTCAGCCGATCGCTGGAACCGAGCCTGCGGTTGTGAACGATCGCGGTGTTTTTGACGGTAACGACGATTTCATTCCAGCCATCGTTTTTAAACTTTTTCAGGTTGCCTCGATAACGGTCTTTGCGGCGGACGAAATCAGCGACGTCAAAGCTGCGGTTGAGAACAAGAAAGGTAGCGGTCGCTTCCTGGGTAGCGCGGAACTCGAATTTGAGAATGAAATCCTTTTCGAAAAGGCGATCGCACCAAAGAGTTTGCGTGCCGCGTTTCCCTTTGTTGTCTTTATCTGCCAGGACGATGGCCCCTCCCTTGACGTAAAAACGCTGGTCAGGAGTCGAGGTGCCGGTAAAGTGTTGCGCCGTTTTGCCTGTGCCGTAATGCCAGCCCTTCAAAGTACTGCCGTCGAACAGCGTGACGAAGGATTGCCGTTGACCTTCGACGGGAACGGAAAGCAGGATGAACAGCATCAGGCCAAAACAGAAACGCGAGATGCAGAACATGGGAGGCTCCCTTGAAAATGAAAGAATAAGGGGGCGATGACAGTCGTTACTCAACCGAGTTTTGCGGAGCGCTTTCCCGGTGGTGGTTTGGGGCGAGCCGTCGTGGCTGTAGCAGGCTGCGGAGAAGCTGCTGCGGCAGTGGCCGACGTCTGGCTTGTCCCAGTCTGCTTTTTCGCGGCGGCCCGCCGAGACAGAACGTGAGGTGTCGCCCATAAGGCTCCCAGAAGAGCGGCAAGGCAAACGAAGACGATCGCCAGCGATCCTATGCTCTGTCCTTCTCCCGTTTCCGACATGCGGGCCCCACCGCCAGCCGTCAACGCACCCGGGACCGAATACTCGCCCCGAACCTGTGTGCCGACGGCTCCGTTTCGAACATTGACTACGACGTTTCGCGTCGTGCCGTCCTCCACGGGATTTGGCGATACGTATTCAATCGTGTAGACGTTCTTCAAGCCTTCGCCGATCTGCACGAAGATTTCCTTGAGTTTGTCGATCTTATCGACATGGCGATACTCGCCGTCGGTTTCTTTGCAGAGTTCTTTCATGAAGTCCTCGTCTTCGCGATCATCCGACGTATTGATCATAAAGAGGGGGATACGCATTTCCCGGCAAAGTCGGACGACCCGCTGGCGGTTTTTTTCTTTTTCGTCGAACTCGGTGTCAGCACCGTCGGTGAGGACGATCATGACCCGCCGGCCTGATATGTCTTTCATTGCCTCGAGACCCTTGATCATCGTGGAGAGCATTGGCGAGCCATTGCCGATCTGCAACGCGTTCAACGCGTCGACGGCTTGCACCAGCCGGCGTTTGTCCATAGGGCCGATGGGAAGTTTCATCTCGGCATTTCGTTCTTGCAACTGGTTGTTGAAGAAGAAAAGCCCGGCATAATCGGTTTCGAAGCGGAGCATCAAAAGCAGTTCTTTGGCCGCTCGGATCGCTTCCCGGATTTTCCGTCCCGCCATGCTCTGGCTGGCGTCGACGACCATGGCGATACGCACAGGTCCCTGGCCGGCGGGAGCAAAGGTCTTGAATTGTCGGACGAACTTGCCGTTTTCGTAAACGTCGAAGTCGGACTCGCGCAATCCCGTAAGCACGTTGTCTTCGGCGTCACGCACATCGACGGTCAGGGAAATTACGAACTCTTTAGAATCACGTTCAAGAGAAGACAAACTCGCCTTGACGGAGCCGTCGTCGCGCGGCGGGGCACCAGCCTGTCCCATCGCCAGGTTGGAAACGAAGTTCATTAAACCAGTCCAGGCGAGAGCAAGGACGAACAGGCCGACGGTCAGGAATGTTTTCGCCGATTTCAGTTGCAATTTCATGAGGATTTTTTCCTTCCTTCGACGTTTCGAAAGATCATGCGGGTGTCGCCAAGCATAATGCGATCGCCGGGCTGAAGCACGTGGGAGGTGATTTGTTGATCGAAGCCATCGCGGCGTACGACGACCGTGCCTTCTCGGGCTTTGACCTGAAACTCGCCGTTGACGAATACGATTTCGGCATGGACAGCGGCGACTTTCGGGTCATTGGGGATCACGATGTTGCAGGAATCATCGCGGCCCAGCGTAAACGGCCGACTCGATTCCAACGTGCGGGTTTGTCCTTCCATCCGTCCGGTGAGGAAGAACAGCCAGGCTTTTCGCAAAAGAGTTTCCACGAGGTTGACCATCATGCCGATGCAGGCGCCGAGGATAACCAGCCCGATGGCACTTCCCCAGGCAAGAGCAGCCAGGCCAACGCCGAAGCTGTTCAACATCGTGCTAAGCCCGTCATAAGTGCTGCCGCCGATCAGGCCGCCGATAAGCCCGCCAAGCAGCCCGTAGCGAATTTTCAAAGGCATGCGCAACGCGACTCCTTCGCTGACGCCGACAAACATACCGAAGACTCCCCAACCGAGGGCACGCGTCCAGATTCCCCCTCCGATCACCGAAAGGGCAATCTCGGCAAACAACAGGCCGATGGCACCGCCGGCCGCCCCAAGTCCGGCACCGAAGCGGGCACTATTCCAGATTCTTTTGAGCGACTGCCCGGTGAGAATTCCTTCGGCGGCGGCGATGGCGAATCCGATGCACACTCCCACGAAGGCTCCTTTGAAAATAGCGCCAACGTACTGGTTCTGTGGCAGGAGGTGCAGAAACTCCGCCGTTGCGAAAAGCAACCAACCGGCTAGACCGCCGAAACCGCCGATGACCGAATTGTAGTAGACACGCTTGAAATCGATGTTCAAGTCAGCGAACAGGCTCGTCGGGGCGGGAGCTGTTGCAGGTTGCGTTGCCATTGTCATCTCCAGTCGGTTGTCAAGGATTTCGCGCAGGTGGGCGGCCTGGTTGACGAAGGTGGAAAATCGCAAACGAAAATAAGCATTCTCCGCCAAAAGCCGCGTGATTTGTCGCTGTTCTTCGGTCGTGGTTAAGCCGTCCAGGTGCCTGAGGATCAAATCATCATGAACCTCGGGCGACATGATCAGGCCTCCGCGTTGACTTTTCGTTCCACGCAATCAGCCAACTGGCGGCGCAGACGATGCAACGTGACACGCAACGTATCCGCACGCCGATCCATCCGCTTCGCAATCTCCTCGTAGCTGGCTCCAACGACGAAACGTTGCCGAAGCAATTCCTGATTGGTCGGCGAGATTTTTTCGAGGCAGTGACCCAATGCCTGCATCCGCGCCTGCTGTTGCTCGATCGATCCGTCCGATTCCAAAGTGTCCGCTACCTGTTCAAGGTATTCCGGGTCCACATTGACAGCTTGCCCCTGTCGGGTTCGGAAACCCGCATGGACCAGTCGCCGAGCGACTTCCTTGAGCCAGAAGGCTGGTTCCCGGATGATTTCATCCCCCTTCTTGTCTTTTTCCATGGCGATAATGGCGACCTCCTGGAAGATTTCCTCGGCCACTACCACGTCGCGGACCAGGGCGTATATGAATCCAAACAGCATGCTGCGGTATTGCAGCAGCCCTTGCGTCAAGGATCGTTGCATCGTTGGGGATGCGGCTTCACTTAGCATGTGCGCGCCCCCGCCCTTTCGTTACAAAGATTTCGCCAATTTTTCTGGCAACATCTCTTTTGCGCTACCATTTTCGGGCAAACAATTTTTGTGTCTTACCCGAATTATCATGCAGGGGCGGGACGTTCGCAAGCTTATCATCCGACAAAGGATGCCCTCGTGACCAGGCGGAGAGTGTCGCCGGCTGGTGCTGGTATTTGCGGCTTGTGTAATTCTCCAGCGTTGCGCGATTTGTGCCGCCCCGATCGAGACAGGGCTTCGGGTTGTTCCAGTCGAACCAGCGTGATAAATTGTCGCCAGTTTCGGCAGGAAGCCTGCTTCTTCGAGGCAACGGAGTGCCTGACATGTTGTTGACCCGTCAGGATCGCGCTCTTTTCTGGCAGCGATTTTTCGTGTTTGGTCTGTTCGGCGTGTTCTCCGCCGTCGCCATCCAATACTACGGCAAGGTGCTCGATGATCGCTCTGCCGTGGTTCGCTTTCTGTACCACGTCAGCCAGATGGACGCCGGCGAGAATATTTATGTGGAATACTCGTATCCGCACCCGCCGGTGTTTGCATTATTTCTCAAGCAGTTGGCAAAACTCCCGACGGTCGCTGGGGCGATGACCTGGTTCTTTCTGAAACTGATCATGGCCTTGGCATCGATGCACTGGGCGTTCAAGATGATTGAAACGCCGGACCGGCCTTTTCCCATCGAAGCGAAAGTGTTCACCGCCGTTTTGTGCTTGAAGCCGATCATCGGCGACTTGACGCACGGCAACATCAACCTTTTCGTTTTGTTTTTGCTCATGGCAGCCTTGCATTTGTTCCAATCGGGCTGGGACAGAACGTCGGGAATGGTGCTCGGACTGGCCATCGTCTGCCGACTAACGCCTTTGCTGTTTGTTCCCTATCTTGTGTGGAAACGAGCATGGCGTTCGCTGGCCGGTTGTGCAGTGGGCGTAGTGTTCTTCGCCGTTCTGTTACCGGGCATCTTGTTAGGACCGGCGCGAAACACCCAACTGCTCCTCAGTTGGGCCGATTGCTGGATTACGCCCTACCTGGTCGGTGGCGAAATTACCAGCGAGCATGAAAACCAGTCGCTGCCGGGGTTTGTCATGCGCATGGCGACAGCCAGCCCATCTTATTCGAAGTACATCACACCGAAGACGTACGTTCCGGTTCGCTATGACAATATCCTGGAATTAACGCCGACGCAGGCGCGCTGGATCATCAAGTTCTTCATGGGGCTATTCGCGATCCTGGTGATTTGGACATGCCGAACGCCGATCTCGCAGCGACAGGGCTGGCGATTGCCAGCGGAGTTCAGCATCGTGCTATTGGGAATGTTGCTTTTTTGCGAGCGAACCTGGAAGCATCATTGCGTCCTGATTCTCTTGCCTTCCGCCGTATTGAGTTACTATCTGCACGCCTGCCGACCCGAACCAGGACTGCGGCGGTACCTGGTGGCCAGCGCGGTGGCAGCCTTTGTCTTGATGATGTCGACAAGCACCAGTCTGCTTGGTTCGCTGGGTGGAAAGCAAGCAGAAGTTTACGGTGCCTTTTTGTGGGCGAATGTCGTCTTGGCGTCGGCGATCATGGTCTTGCTTCGCCGTAAGTCGCAGGAGGCAGAGGCAGCGATTTGACCCCGCGAGCTGAGCCTTCTTCGATTCTGGAAACGCTTGGTCCACGTGAAACGTTACGGAACAGATGCGGACATGGACAAACTAAGCATTTGCGTTATCGTGCGCAATCAGCAGCGGCAGCTTCGCGCGCTGGTCAAACGGCTGCTGGCGGCACCGATTCCGGCGGAATTCGAACTCGTCGTGGCCGATAACAGTTCCACCGACGCCAGTCGACAAATACTGACGGATTTGACCCGCGATCATCCGCGACTTCGCCCCGTTTTCCATGTTGGCCAGCCGAATCGTGCTGCCGCTTTGGCCTGTGCTTTCGAGGAACTTTCGGGCGACGTCGTCTTGCTGCTGGACAGCACGATCGATCTGCACCCCGGCGATTACGAAGCGTTGCTTGAACCTATGCGTGACGGCTGCACCGATGTCGTTCTCGGTTCGCGCGAGTTAGCTGGTTTTTCCCGCCGAGTCCTTCGCTTCTGCCCCACCATGCGACGCCGTATCCTGACTCTTCTGGCAAACTTGTTGTATGACGTTCGTCTGAGCGAGTGGGACAGTGGCTGTCTGGTTGCCAGGACAGACATTCTGCGGTCCATCCCTCTAACCGACGCGCGATTTGTCGGCCTCGAACTGATCGCCAAACTCGCTCAATGGGACCTTCGTCTGTACGAAGTGCCGATCTGTCTGCAAGGAGAGCATGCGCACGACATTCGCTTCTCGTGGAAGAATCTCTTTCGTTGCCTGTGGTTGCTGACGAAGAACCGGGTCGGAGCGCGACCATTCACCACTCACGAAGGTTTCTACATTCTGCAAAGCTGCCGCAAAGCCCGTGGCTTGAATCGCTGGATGATACAGCAAATGAAACCGTTTCTTGGCCGACGGGTTTTGGAAGCAGGCTGCGGCATTGGCAACCTCAGCGAATTGCTGCTCGATCGTGATCGCCTCATTTGTGCGGACAACGACACCTTTTACGTGGAACGTATCGCCCGCCGTTTCGCCCATCTCGACCATGTAACCGTGCGGGAGTTGGACCTCGCTCGCATGGATCAATGTCGCGAGCTCGATCGCGCTGGCATCGACACGATCATTTGCATCAACGTTTTGGAGCATATCGAGGACGATCGCAAGGTATTGCGAGACTTTTTCCGCGTGCTCGAGGCCGGCGGCCATGCCATCCTGCTGGTGCCGGCTCATCCCCAGCTTTATACGGGCGTCGATCGAACACTCGGCCACTTCCGCCGTTATGCCCCCGGCGAGTTGGAAAACAAAATGCGCGAGGCCGGCTTCGAGATCGTACATTCCCAGGGATTCAACCGCCTCGGTACGCTGGGTTGGTACGTCTCCGGCAAATGGCTCCGACAGACGACTTTGTCTCCCGGACAAATGAAAACCTACGAACGGTTGCTGCCTCTTGCCAAATTGATTGAAAAAATTCCTGTTTGGCCTCAGTTATCGGTCATTGCCGTGGGAAGGAAACCAGCAGCGGCTGCCCGCCGTGCAGCCTGACGACAAGCCGGGAGCGCTTCCAAGCCCTACTGCCCACGCCACTTGGCTGGTTTCGGGTGAAATCACATGCCCAGACGACTTTTTCAATTCGAACTCTATCTCTCGCTTGGCTGGTTCTTTCTCTGCATCATCGTCTCTTCCTGCTGGTGTCGCACCACCGCTTCCGAGATCGGCGCTGTCTTCGATGAACCAACTTACTTGGAACAAGGATTGAAGCGCTGGCGGACGGGCGAGTGCAAAGGTTTGATGCGGCTGGGAACGATGACTCTGCCCGTCGACGTGCAGACGTTGCCGATCTACTTGTGGGAACGGTATCGCGGCAAACCGTTCGATCCGGAAGCCGACTTGCACCAGGTTCTCCCTGTAGCGCGGGCCATGACCTTGTTTTTCTGGTCGCTTCTGCTGACATATGCATGGCTGGCGGGGCGACGGTTGGCTGGCCCGTGGGCCGGTGCTTTGGCGGTGGCGTTGATCGCCTTTGAGCCGAGCTATTTGGCCCACGCATCTCTAGCAACCACGGATATCGCCATCAGTGCGTGCCTGTTAGCGCTGGTCTATCATTTCGCTGTAGGACGGGAATCGTCGTGGATTTGGCGACGTGCCGTGCCGGCTTTTTGGTTTGGCGCCGCCATGGCGGCCAAGGCCTCGGGACTGGTTTTCGGACCGGTGTGCTTGTTTGCTGTCGAACTCGAACGGTTGCATCGCCAAGGAGTCCTGGGGCAAATTTATCAAGGACACCTCCTTCCCTCCTTGTACGAAGCATGGGTGCAGCTGAGGCCATTCCGACGAGACTTTTGTTGGATTTTTGGCGGCGGCATGGCCGTGCTTTTCATCTACACCGGTTGCGACTGGCAAGCGGAGCCTTCTTTTGTGAAGTGGGCCAATAACCTTCCAGAAGGATCGCTGAAGACAGTGATGGTTCCAATTGCCGAAAACCTCTGCATCTTCAGTAATGCCGGAGAGGGGCTGATCCAGCAGGTGAAGCACAATGTCCGTGGTCACGGGACATATCTGCTCGGCAAGACTTACCGCCGGGCGTGCTGGCATTACTTTTGGATTCTGCCGACCATAAAACTTTCCCTCACGCTCCTCTTTCTGCCGATCGTCCTCCTGTTGCTTCGGCCCAAGGCATTACTCAATTGGGCGGTAATGCCGGCGGCATTGTTGTTCGCTCTTTGTCCGCTGTTTCGCGTGCAGATCGGTATTCGTTTGATACTTCCCTTCCTGTCACTGTTTGTAATCGGTTTCGCCGCCGCAGCCGTCCAGGTTGTCCGCATGTTGGCACCCACCTGGGCCAAAGCCACGCTCGTTGCCCTTTTGGCGTTGGGGGTCGGTTGGTCCGCTGCATCCTCTTACCGAGCTTGCCCCAATACGTTGTGCTATATCAACGAACTTTGGGGGGGGACACCGAACGGCTACCAGCTCGTCAGCGACACGGACTATGATTGGGGACAGGGATTAAAAGAACTCGCCGAATGGCAGAAAACCAACGGCATTTCTTCTTTGAAGGTCTGGTATTTCGGGACGGATTCGGCCTTGCACACGATGCCGGTCGAAGAAGTGAGGTTGCACATGTTGCCGATCCAAGACGAATCAGATGTCGCCCAAGCCGTTGGCAACGGTTATTTTGCTGCCAGTACGACACTTCTTTATGGTGGCTACTGCAACTCTCCCGCCGCGAAAACGTCCGTCGAATTCCTTCGCGCTTGCAAGCCGGTGGCGAGGACCACGACTTTTTTCATCTACGATTTTCGCAATCGACAGTAAAGTCCGCGAAACACGTCCTGGTTCGGCGCTGCGCGAATCGGGCGTTGCGACTTCGCCGTTAGACTCTTGCAATCGCGAGGCAGATTCTTTACCCTCTAGAAAACGACTGCATGATCACTCCTTAAAGATCAGCAACCCGCGGAAACCTCCGTTTGGGCGGCCGTCGGCGGCAGCCTGTTTGGTTGCCCGACCAGCGTTCCAGCCGAAGAGACATTCCTGTTGTGGTCGCATTCTTCCGGATCGCCCCAGCTATTGACGCGTTGAGGATACAAAATGAAAGCATTTCGACTGTCGCCTTGGCTTTTGCTAATCCTGACGACGGCTCGCGCGGAAGAAACAGTGGACTACCTTGCACAAGTGAAACCAATTCTGCAGAAGCATTGCTATCGCTGTCATGGTCCCGATCGTCAGCGGGCGGGATTGCGGCTCGACACGGCCAGGCTGGCCCTCGAGGGAAGCAACGCCGGACCGGTGATCGTGCCGGGAAACAGCCGACAGAGCAAACTTATTCACGCGTTGTCAGGCAAAAACGATGTCAAACAGATGCCGCCGCGCAAAGACAAACTTCCCGACAAGGAAATCGCCTTGATCGCCCTGTGGATCGATCAAGGTGCCAAAGCTCCCCTGAACGAGAAACCGGCCGCTCGCGCCGAGAAGGTCGCCCAGCACTGGTCGTTCCGCCCTGTGGTCCGCCCCGAACTGCCCAAGGTTCAGCAAACAGGATGGGCACAAAACCCGATCGACTTGTTCATTCTGGCGAAACTGGAGGAAAAAGGAATTCAGCCTTCCCCCGAAGCCGATCGCGTGACGTTGATCCGCCGCCTCTTTCTCGATCTGGTCGGCCTGCCCCCGTCGATTGCCGATATCGACGCCTTCTTGAACGACCAAAGACCCGATGCTTATGAACGGCTTGTGGATCGCCTGCTGGCGTCGCCCCATTATGGCGAACGGTGGGGCCGACATTGGCTCGATCTGGCTCGCTATGCCGACTCCAACGGATTCACGATCGACGGTCCACGGTCCATGTGGCCCTATCGTGACTGGGTCATCCATGCCTTCAACCAGGATATGCCTTTCGACCAGTTTACTATCGAGCAGATCGCAGGCGACATGCTGCCCCATCCCACTCGTTCCCAAATCGTCGCCACCGGCTTCCACCGCAACACATTGAAAAATGAAGAAGGCGGCATCGACCGCGAGCAGTTTCGAGTCGAGTCCGTTGTTGACCGCGTTGGCACCACGGGCACCGTCTTTCTTGGACTCACGATCGCCTGCTGCCAATGCCACGACCATAAATTCGACCCGATCAGCCAGCGTGAGTATTATCAAATTTTCGCTTTCTTGAACAACTGCGACGAACCGACCATCGAATTACCCACGCCGGAGCAAGAGGTGCAACGAGCTAGAATCCGTGCACAAATCAAGGAAGTCCAGCGCGTTCGCGATATGCTCGATTCCACGACTCCGGAGAAGCAAACAAAATGGGAAGAGGCATTGACCACCTCCATGCGCGCCAAGCTACCGAAAACGATTCAAACCATTCTCAACGTTCCACCCAACGGCCGAAGTTCCAGGCAAGAACAAACGCTTGCCCAATATTTCCGCGAACTCGATCGCACACGCCATCTGCTCGCCGCTGCGGGCGAAAGGCATCCACTCGCCGGTCTCGGTCAACTGCACTTTCTGGTGTTCCGCGGCCAGGCCGAAAAACGTATCGCCGAACTAAAAAAACAAGAACCAGTCATCCCCACCACTTTGGTCATGCGCGAACGCAAAACACCGCGCGTTACCAACGTCCTGATCCAGGGGGATTTCACCCGCAAAGGGATTCGCGTCAACCCAGGCGTCCCCAGCGTGTTGCCGCCTCTCAACAAAACGGCGTCTCCCACTCGGCTCGATTTCGCCCGTTGGCTTGTCGACCCCCAAAACCCGCTCACGCCTCGTGTCACCGTCAACCGCTTTTGGCAACGATTTTTCGGGCTCGGCATTGTCGAAACCGAAAACGATTTTGGCACCCAGGGCACGCCTCCGTCCCACCCCGAATTGCTCGACTGGCTTGCTTCCGAATTCGTCAGGCAGAATTGGAGCATCAAGAAAATGCATCGCCTGATCGTCACCTCGGCAACGTATCGGCAGTCGTCACGGCACAGGCCGGATTTGCACGATGTCGATCCCCGCAATCGGCTTCTCGCCAGGCAAAATCGCATCCGGGTTGAAGCCGAAATCGTTCGCGACGTTGCTCTCGCCGCCAGCGGACTCTTGTACCGCAAGATCGGCGGCCCCAGTGTCTTCCCACCACAACCCGACGGCGTCTATCGCTTCACCCAGGTCAATAAAAACTGGCGTGCCGACTCCGGACCCAACCGTTATCGCCGAGGAATGTACACTTTCTTCTGGCGCTCGGCGCCTCATCCAGGCCTTACTGTTTTCGATGCCCCCGAAGCGAACTCTTGCTGCTCGCGCCGCAACCGTTCGAATACGCCACTGCAAGCCTTGACTCTCCTCAATGACGAGGCCCACGTTGAATTCGCCCAAGGGTTGGCCTGCCGTCTCCTTTCCTGGAAAGATATCAACAGCGATAGTAAACGAATTCGCCGACTCTATCGTCTCTTGCTGGCCAGATTGCCTAATCCCAAGGAAGAACAGCTGGTGCTTCGGCTGCTCGACATCCAGCGTTCCGAGTTCGCTGCTTCCCCTGAAGAAGCGAGGCTGTTGGCACCCAAAACGGTCCCGCCGAACACGCCAGTCCACGAAGTGGCTGCCTGGACTGCTGTGGCCCGCGTGCTGCTGAACCTTGACGAGTTCATCACCCGCGAATAAAGGCAGCGTATCGTGCCGATCGGCGACGCAAGCGATGGCACGGGGGACCCCACGATGAACCTGGTCGACTCTACTTTTTTCGGGAACTGATGCTTTACCGGCTTGCGTCTGAGACGAGGAGTCATATAATGTAGGTGTTCTTTCCCCGATAGCTCAACGGTAGAGCAACCGGCTGTAAAGTTTGCAGCCCCGGACAGCGATGTTCGGCGGAAAAACGGGGTGAATTCAGGGAAGCCTCAGCACTTCGGGTGGTGGTAACCCTGAGCCAAGCCCGGCGAATGGGTCGTTTCGCGAGGCAAGCGATGGTAGCCGGGAAGGTGCAGAGACTAGGTGGTGAGGACACCCAACCAATAAACCACCAACAGCGCCCCGCGCCCCTTGTGGGCGATGAGATAGTCCGTGCCTCATGGAAACATGGGGAATCCGCGTAACCGGTTTGTTGTAGGTTCGAATCCTACTCGGGGAGCTTTCACTTTTTCTGCGAAATATTCCACCACACCAGTTACCAGCAAACGCCGAGAGCAACCTTTCTCGGCGTTTTGTCTTTTCTGCCTTTCCCGCAAGCACTTCCGCCGCTCCGGCCCCTGGACCAGCGCTCTCTGTTTCGAGAGAGACGAACCGGGGTCCGAGAGGAACCTTGGAGGTCCCTCTCGCACCCCAAGATTTCGCGGCAAAACTCTCGAAATCTCTGGTTAACAGCCCTCTCGGAGTTACCGGCCCGGTCCCTCTCGGACCCCGATGCGTCAATTCGAACTCGAACCGCAAAGGTTAATAGGTAGAAGAATCGTTCCTGCCAGACAGCCGTCCGGTCGCCAGGCGAAGGTCGCTGTGGGCGCTTCCACGAGGAGGTCCCATGCGACCGCACGATGACCCTGCCGCCTTGACCGCCGACGAGCGCCTCCGCGAAGTCGCGGCCATTCTCGCCGCCGGCGTTCTGCGTCTGCGTTCTCGCAACGCGCTTCTCGCCGATCCCCTCACCCTTCACCCTCTTCCCAAGGGCGAGGGCCGGGGTGAGGGCGCCCCGAAAAACCTGCCGGAATCGGTCCAGGATTGCCTTGAGATTCCCGCAGAAACCGTGCTCAGTGTCCACACTGGTTAACGGTTTCCGAGAAGAACGAGAAAGGAGCGCCAAGATGCAACTGAACGTCGGAAAAGAGGTCGCCGCTCTGCAGCGGATGACCGTGAAAGAACTGCGGGAAAAGTACGCCGATGCGTTCGGCGAAGAAACGAACGCCAACAACAAGGCGTGGCTCGTCAAGCGGATCGCCTGGCGGCTTCAGGCCCTGGCCGAAGGCGACCTGTCGGAGCGTGCCCGCCACCGTGCCGCGGAGCTGGCCAACGACGCCGACCTGCGACTCTCGCCTCCCAAGGTCAAGCCCGCCAGTGCCGACTCGGAGCGCACGACGACGGCTGGCCTGCGGCTGAAGCTGGATGACCGCCTGCCGCCGCCGGGAACGATCCTCACCCGCAAGTACAAGGGCGAAGTGCTGCAGGTGAAGGTGCTGCCGCACGGCTTCGAGTTCGAGGGAGACGTGTACAGGTCGCTGTCCGCCGTGTCTAAGGCGATCACCGGCACGCATTGCAACGGGTATCTCTTCTTCCGCCTCAGCCAGAACGGAGGTACCCGATGACCCGCAGCAAGAACGGGCACACGCCGTCGGCCAAGGCCGCGATCCGCTGTGCCATCTATACCCGCAAGTCCACCGAGGAGGGCCTGGAGCAGGAATTCAACTCGCTCGATGCCCAGCGCGAATCGGGCGAGGCGTTCGTCAAGAGCCAGGCCCACGAGGGATGGACCCTGCTGCCCGACCGCTACGACGATGGCGGCTTCACCGGCGGCAACATGGAGCGGCCGGCGCTGAAGCGCCTGCTGGCCGACATCGAGGCCGGCAAGATCGACTGCGTGGTCGTCTACAAGGTCGACCGCCTCAGTCGGTCGCTCTTGGACTTCGCCCGGATGATGGAGACGTTCGAGAAGCACAACGTCTCGTTCGTGTCGGTCACGCAGCAGTTCAACACGGCCACCTCGATGGGCCGGCTGGTGTTGAACGTATTGCTTTCGTTCGCACAGTTTGAGCGCGAGATCATTTCGGAGCGGACGCGCGACAAGATTGCCGCTGCCCGACGGAAGGGAAAATGGGCTGGCGGGCACCCCATCTTGGGCTACGACATCGACCCGCGTGGGTTCAAGCTCATCGTGAACGAGGACGAGGCCGTCCGCGTTCGGGCCATCTTCGAGCTGTACCTTGAGCACCAAGCCCTGCTGCCGGTCGTCCAAGAACTCGACCGCCGGGGCTGGGTCAACAAGCGCTGGACGACGCGCAAGGGCCGTGAGCGTGGCGGCAAGCCGTTCACTAAGACGAGCCTCTACAAGCTGCTCACCAACGTCGCCTACATCGGCAAGATCAAGTACAAAACCGAGGTCCACGACGGCGAACACGCTGCCATCGTGGATGCGGAGGTCTGGCAGCGGGTGCAGGCGCTTCTCCAACGGAATGGGCGCACCGGCGGCGCTGCGGTTCGCAACAAGTTCGGCGCGCTGCTCAAGGGCATCTTGCGGTGCGTGCCCTGCGATTGTGCCATGACGCCGACGCACTCCACCAAGAACGGCACCAAGCGATACCGCTATTACGTTTGCTCCAACGCCCAGAAGCGAGGCTGGCACACATGCCCGTCGAAATCTATCCCCGCCACGGAAATCGAGCAGTTCGTGGTTGACCAGATCAAGGGCATCGGCCGCGACCCAGCTGTGCTGAACGAAACCATCGGCCAGGCCCGCGTCCAGGGGCGCGCCCGCGTGGCGGAACTGGAAGCCGAGCGGCAGGGCCTCGAACGGGAACTGCAGCGATGGAACGGCGAGGTTCGCAAGCTGCTGGAGCAGATCGCCCCGGACGACCGCAACACGCCGGCCGTCTCCAGGCTGGCGGACCTTCAGGAGCGTATCCGCATCGCCGAACGCCGAGCAACCGAGATACGCGAGCAGGTTATCGCTCTGAGCCGCGAGTTGGTTGACGAGCGCGAGGTCGCACGAGCCTTGTCCTTGTTCGACCCGGTTTGGGATTCGCTGACGCCGCGTGAGCAGGCCCGCATCGTTCAGTTGCTCGTCGAGCGGGTCGACTACGACGGGGCTGCGGGCAAGGTGTCGATCACGTTTCGCCCCACGGGCATTAAGACGCTGGCCCGTGAGCTGGCGGACCGGCATGAGGAGAGAATCGCATGACCACGACGCTGACCATCGAATGCGAGATTCACTTTGACCGTCGCGGCCGAGGTAGCCGCAAGATGATGGAGAACGGCCCAACGCCGGCCCGGCCGATCGAGCCGGGCCGGATCCCGCGTGTCGCCCGTCTGATGGCCTTGGCCATCCGCTTCGAGGCGATGCTCCGGGACGGCGTCGTCGAGAGCTATACGGAACTGGCCGCGCTGGGCCACGTGACGCGGCCGCGGATCAGCCAGATCATGAATCTGCTGAACTTGGCCCCAGAAATTCAGGAAGAGCTTCTCTTTCTGCCTCGGACCCAGCGCGGGAGAGACCCGATCCAGCTGCGCCAGCTGCAGCCGATCGCCTCCACCCCCGACTGGCGGAAACAGCGACGAATGTGGGAGGCATTGCAAATGAACTTCCCAAAAAAGCGCTCAGGTGTATAATTGTCCACGGGTACATACAATTCGCGCTGCTCGGATGGGTAGCATGCCGGTGAGGATAGGGAAATTCGTGCTTGGCAGCAGGTCTGCCGGCTATCCCGCCGCGGGGGGCAACCCCACCGACAAAAGCGCTTCGCCGAAACCGAAGGAGAGGCGAATCGATGGCGACATTTACACTGCGGCGTTTTTCCTGCCCGGAAACTCTAAAGGCTATTGCGCCGGTGAGGTTCCTGGCCTTCCTCAAGCCTCATCGTCGATTCTTCCTGTCGCGGGGCGTGACGCTACCGCAATCCGCGACGGACGGGGAGCTGGACTACGAGGAGTTGGCCAGGGTCTTCATCACGCCTGATGGCGAGACACCCAAGGAACTGATCGACGCGCTTTACTTCGTCGACGAAATGGCAACGCCCGAGGGCATGGATGCCTTGCTCGCTGAGGCCAAGCAGCAAAAACTCAAGCTTGCCGCTGGGTCCGACCACTCGCCTGCCGACATCGCGATCCAAATCTGGCTCCTCAACAGTGACATCCTGGAGCGAAAGCACGCCCAACACTGCATGGCCAAAGTTCGCTCCTTCGAATACTACCAGATGGACCGCTTCCGCAGGCCGGCGTTCACGCGGCCCTCGGACAAGCAACTCAAGGCGCTCGCCAGCGATCTCGATGACTGGTTCGAGGAAAAGAAACGCGGGCGCGGGACGCGCATCGTCATGGGTGAGAAGGACGACGGTGTTTGGTTCCTGGTCCGGCATGGCGACCCGTACAAACGCGAAGAGAGCATTGACGGGGGCATGACCTCCAGCGTCTACTACCGTCCCGTCAAGCCCGACGTGGTGGTCTACTCGCCTCAAGTCGGTGAGCTTCGAATCAACGCCCGGTCCAAGGGGGAGAAAGAACTGTATCGGACCAAGTTCGGGGAGCACCTGTTCGGCGACAAGAACATCTTCCCAGGAACGGAGAAGTACACGCTCGATCCGCTTCGGGCGCTGGGCGAAGACTCGCTGGCGCTTGGGGACATCGACGGAATCGAGTGGATCAAGCTGCGCGAGGTCCAATTCTTCTTCGGCGGCAACCCGTGGGAAATCGTCACACGAAAGTCGGAAGATGTTTTCGCCATGTTCAAGTCGCGGAACAAGTCATTCCCCGAGGGGGGCCGCATCATCCGGGCGACCTTCCAGGTCAAGTTCTCGGATGCCAAGACACCGCGGGCGGTGGTCATCAAGCCATCCAACATCGCCCAGTTTACTCGGGACGACGACAGCGTGCTGGTCGAAAGATGGCTGGAGGCCCGGGGGTTCATCATCAACGCGGGGGTGGAAGAAAGTGATGAGCCTGAAACACTTCTGGCGAGCAGTTGAATCGCTGCCGAGCCTCGCCGCCGTCAAGACGGAATGGCTGGCATGCCTGCGCGGCGAGTACCATCTGATCAAGCCCTTCCTCCGCCCGCGCAAGGACCTGGCATTCTCCTTCCCCCATCCCAACGGCGGTTTGCCGTACCAGGTGATCGAGCATGGCCGAGACGATCTGGTCGGGGTTTGCCAGGAGACAGGCGAGACGATCACGCTGACTCGAAGCCAGCTTGTCGTTTATGAACTGGATCAGCAACGGCTGGCCAATCAAGTGGCCAGCGCCCTGGGCCTCGCTGCGGCCAACCGAGTCGTCGCGCAGGACGGCAGGCTTTTCTCGCTCGGCGCTTTTCGGCCGACGGGTCACTCCGTGGCGGCATTCCTGATCCTGCCAAGCGATGCGATTGAGGTAACGTCCGGCGCAGCGTCGCTCATCTCGCAAGGGCTTTCTCCGTTCCTGTTGCTTACGCCAACACGTCGATTTGTAACCGCGGAGCTCGACCTGCGGCTTCGTTCCCTCGGGTCCGCCAATCTTCCGCTGAGGGACGCCCTGGTGGTTTCCGACGACGGCCAGTGGTCCATCGCCGACGAAGCGATACGGGCAGCCTTGCCGGACCGCCCGGTTGAAGACGAACCGCTCAGCAATCGTGCTCAAGAGGTGTTGGTCGCCATGCTGCAATTGAACGCGGTCGATTCTGATTCCCGCCAGTCCACTGCAGCGATTGCGGCACGGGCAATGGGCGCCGAGGCCGATGCCAATTCACTGAAGCCCGTCATATCCGAACTCGCGACTCGCCAACTCATCCAAACGCGCGCACACCGAGGCGGCGGCTGCTGGTTGACTGAAGCCGGCAAGCGCCGCGCTGAGAAGCTTAACAACTCCTGACCGAAACGGGTCAACCGTTTCGACACCGTTTGGGCACCGATAAAAACAGCCGATTCAGCGAAACTTCCTTCGTGCGGATCGCCGCGTCGGTGATCGCGTTAACCTACGAGGGAAACCGCTATGAATGTCGCTGCGCATGCGCCCGACAGGGGGCGCAAGAAGCCTCTCCGCCTTTCCAAGCACGACCTGTCCGCTCGTCGCGCCGGGCTGGTGGAGCTGATGCAACGCATCAACTTCGGCCGCATCGAAAGCCTGGCCGTCCTCGACGGCGATCCAGTCTTCGACCCGCCGCCGCGCATTGTCCGCGAGGTCAAGTTCGGCAGCGAGAACGGTCCCCGGCCTGAAGTCGATGCCAACAACTTCCTGCTTAAGACGCAGGTCGTCGAGCTGTTCCAGCATTTCGACCAACTGGGCACCGGCACCATCGACGTGATCGAAGTGAAGCATGGATTGCCGTTCCGCATGATCGTGTCGGAGGCGACCGCCTAACGCCCGGGGTAGGCACCCACCTCTGACAATCGGTTGTTCTGTTTTTCTCACCCGACATTCAGCTGGCCGCGAAGCGGAGGCGATTGTGGGCAACGCCGAAAGGCGCTACTCGCATCGCCTCCGCTTTGCGTTGGCCTGCATTTCTTGCCTGTCGTCGTGGCCCACCGCTGCTTCTCCGCGCGGCCGGGAGGAGCTTTCAAGTGTTCCACGACGACAAGATTGTTTTCGATAAGTTCATCCGGGGTATCATCCGCCGCAAGATCAAGCAACTCGTTGGCCGGGCGGGCTTCACGCGCCAAGACCGCGAAGACCTTGAACAGGAAATGCTCCTGCGCCTTCTGCAAAGCCTGCATCTCTTCGACCCCGACAAGGCCCACCAGAACGTCTTCATCACCACTGTCATCGAGCGAGCCGTGGCCATGATCCTGCGGGAGCGGCTCGCCAAGAAGCGCAACGGCGCCGCGGTGCAATCTCTCGACCAGGCGACCGACAGTGCCGGCGAGTCTGCCGAGCCGGTCGATCCTCATCGCAGCCACGAGCAGCAGGTGGACCTAGCCACAGACCTGGCAGAGGTGCTGGCCAAGCTGCCTCATGATCTCCGCGCCCTGGCCGAGCGGCTGAAGCACCAGTCGCTCTCGCAAGTCGCGCGCGATCTGGGCGTTTCGCGCTCGACGCTCCAGCGTCAAGTGCAGCGCCTGCGCGAATGCTTCGAGGACGGCGGATTGCGGATCTACTTGTGATCCGATGCGTCAATTCGCGCGCGTTTTGCAAAGGTCTATTTATAGAGCCCAGCAACACGGGGAATTGACATGAGCAAGGAACTCTACCGATACACCTTCGGGCCTCACGTGCCGCTCGAGGAGATCGAGGCGACGCTACTCCTGGCCCTCTGGGGCGCCGAGAGTTTGCACGGCGAGACCCAGGTGCGGCTCGACGCGGCGCATTTCCTGGACCCGGACCGGCGTGCCTGCGTGATCGACGCCGCCACGCCGGTCGGCCGGGATGTCAACCGCCTGTTCGTCGGCTTTGTCCAACGGGAATTCGGCGACAACGCATTTCGGGTGGAGCGCGTCGATGCCGCCCACAACCAGCAAACGCAGGAGGTCCACGCATGAGCCTATTGTCCCGCATCGAGCGGGGCCGGACCCCGAAACCGCCACGGATTCTGGTGTACGGCACCGAGGGAGTAGGGAAGTCTACCTTCGCCTCACAGACGCCCAAACCGATCTTCATTCAGACCGAAGACGGTCTGGACGAGATCGACTGCGACAAGTTCCCACTGGCCAGAGGCTACGACGAGGTGGCCGCCGCCCTAAGCGAGCTGGGCACTGAGCAGCATAGCTACGGAACGGTCGTCATCGATTCGCTCGATTGGCTGGAGCGGCTTATTTGGGACAAGCTTTGTGCCCAATACGGCGTCAGCTCCATCGAGAAGGTCGATGGCGGCTATGCTCGCGGCTACACGCACGCGCTGACTTTGTGGCGCGAGGTCATCGAGCAACTCAATGTTCTGCGCAACACCCGCGGCATGGTCGTGGTGCTGATCGCCCATTGCAAAGTCGAGCGCTTTGAAGACCCCGAATCCTCCCCCTACGACCGCTACTCGCCCCGGCTGCACAAGCATGCGGCGGCACTGGTCAGCGAATGGTGCGATGCGGTCCTGTTCGCCGCGCGGAAGTTCCGCACCCAGAGCGAGGACGCCGGTTTCGGCCGCAAGCGGACGATCGCCCAGCCGATCGGCTCTGGCGGCGGCGAGCGCCTCCTCCGCTGTGTCGGCGGGCCCGGCTGCGTAGCGAAAAACCGTTACGGCATCGCCGAGGAACTGCCGCTCTCATGGCAAGCTTTCGTGAACGCTTTATCCCATCACCACCCATCCAAGGAGTAATCGAACATGGCTGATCTGCATGGTTTTGATGCCAACCAGGTCGAACCGACCACCGATTTCGAGCCGATCCCGGCCGGCAAGTACGTCGCCGTCATCACCGACAGCGAGATGAAGCCGACCAAGGCCGGCACCGGCCACTACCTGCAACTGGCCTTCCAGATCATCGAAGGGCCGTACAAGAACCGCTTCCTCTGGGCTCGGCTCAACCTCGACAACCCGAACGCCACGGCGGTGCAGATCGCGCGTGCGGAGCTGTCCGCCATCTGTCGGGCGGTCGGGATACTGGCACCCAACGATTCGGTCGAGTTGCACAACTTGCCTTTGGTCATTCGTGTGGGGTGCAAGAAGCGGCCGGACACCGGCGACATCGTCAACGAGATCAAGGGCTACTCGAAGAAGGAGTCGCCGACGCCGCCGGCTCATTCGGCACCTCCCTGGAGACGCACCTGATGCTCACAGTCGAACTCCCCTATCCGCCGTCGATCAATCACTATTGGCGGCGGGTCGGGACGCGGACGCTGATCAGCCGCACGGGAAGACGCTTTCGTCGCCAGGTCATGGCGATCCTGGCCGGCGAAGGGGTCGAGCCGCTGGCCGGACCGCTGGCTGTCGACATCGAGCTTTATCCGCCCGACCGGCGCCGGCGCGACGTCGATAACTGCCTCAAGAGCGTGCTCGACGCCCTCGAAACCGCTGGCGCCTACCACGACGATTGCCAGGTGGTCCGGCTCGCCATCGCCAAGTGCCATACCGTGCCTGGTGGCAAGACCGTGGTCCGCATCAGCGAAGCGGCGACCATGGCACCTCTGACCGCGGACCCAAAACGGAAAAAGCGAAAGTGTCTCAAGTGCGGCCAGTGGTTCGATTCGAGCGGACCGGGCAACCGCATCTGCCGCCCCTGCGCCCGGATCAACGCAGGCATCCGCATCACCGAAAAGGAGTTGCGGAGCCAGCGCGGCGGCAAACGCCGCAATGGCGAACCGATGGCATCGGATGGCGATGTCGACACGAGGTGAAGCTCGGAGGGATGATGCAACTTCGCCCGTACCAGCACGAAGCGATCGCAGCTGTCTATGAGCATCTGCGCCAGCGCGACGACAACCCCTGCGTCGTCATCCCGACCGCCGGGGGCAAGACGCCGGTGATGGCGTCGATCTGCAAGGACGCCGTCGGGCTGTGGCAGGGCCGCGTGCTGATTTTGGCGCATGTCAAGGAGCTGCTCGAGCAGGCCGCCGACAAGCTGAAGAAGGTCTGCCCCGACGTCCGCTTCGGCATCTACTCGGCCGGTCTCAAGCGGCGCGACACCGAGCACGCCGTGATCATCGCCGGCATCCAATCGGTCTACAAGAGAGCTTGCGAGCTGGACGCTTTCGATCTTGTCATCATCGACGAAGCGCACATGATCGCGCCTGAGGGCGACGGCATGTACCGGCAGTTCCTCGCCGATGCCAAGACGGTCAACCCCAACGTGCGGATCATCGGCTTCACGGCCACGCCATTCCGGTTGAAGAGCGGGCCGATCTGCACGCCGGACGGGTTTCTCAACCACATTTGCTACGAGGTCGGCGTGCGCGAGCTGATCGTCCAGGGTTACTTGTGCCCATTGGTGACCAAGGCGAGGGCAAGCAGGGCCGACTTCGATCGGCTGCATGTGCGGGCCGGCGAGTTCGTGGCCGACGAAGTCGAAGATCTGATGGACGACGACCAACTCGTCGAGGCCGCCTGTCGCGAGGTCGTCCAGTACACGCAGGACCGCCAGGCAGTCTTGGTCTTCGCCAGCGGGATCAAGCACGGCCGGCACATCGTCCGCGTACTGCGCGAGAAGCACGGCATCGAGTGCGGCTTCGTCACCGGCGGAACACCGATCAAGGAGCGTGAAATGATTCTTGGTCGCTTTCGACGCGGCGAATTGAAGTATCTGTGCAATGTCAACGTGCTCACGACCGGCTTCGACGCGCCATACATCGACTGCGTGGTCCTGCTGCGGCCGACCATGTCGCCAGGCCTGTACTACCAGATGGTCGGGCGTGGCTTCCGGCTGCATCCGGGCAAACAGAACTGCCTGGTGCTCGACTTCGGCGGCAATGTCCTGCGGCACGGGCCGGTGGACCGGATCAAGGTAAAGGAACGCGACACGGGCAATGGCCAGGCACCGGCGAAGCAGTGTCCCGAGTGCAACTCGGTAATCGCCGCTGGCTATGCCCGCTGCCCCGATTGCGGCTACGAGTTCCCGCCGCCTGAGCGGCAAAAGCATGAGGCCAAGGCGAGCGACGCCGGCATCCTCTCCGGCCAGGCGACCACGACCCGCTACCAGGTGCACGACGTGTGCTACAGCGTGCACAGCAAACGCGGCGCTGGCGAGGATGCGCCCAAGACGATGCGGGTCGACTACCGAATCGGCTGGCATGACTACAAGTCGGAATGGGTCTGCTTCGAGCATTCGGGATACGCGCGGCACAAGGCTGTCCAGTGGTGGAAAGAGCGGTCGCAGGTGCCGGTGCCGGAGACAGCCGAGGAGGCCGTCGACCTGGCCGAGGCCGGCCATCTGGCACCGACGCGAGCGATCACCGTCCGCAGCGTCGCCGGCGAGAGGTTCGACCGCATCATCGGCTACGAGCTGGGCGAGATGCCGCCGGTGCCGGACGAAAGCTGCTGGACCGAAGAGGATGTCGACTTCCCGTTTGGGGCCAATGCTGTCAGCGCAGAGGAGGTGCCCTGGTGAGGCCGACCCATCTGGCCGCCGCTGCACTTCGCTATGCCGAGGCGGGCTATCCGGTCTTCCCGTGCGCGCCGGGCGGCAAGGCTCCACTGACGGCGCACGGCTTCCATGACGCCACGACCGATGCCGACAGGATCGAGCAGTGGTGGGCAGAGCGACCGGAGGCCAACATCGGCATCCCGACCGCCGGGCTGCTCGTGCTCGACATTGACGGCTCAGGGAACTCCTGGCCGAGTGATCCCGACGAAGCGGCGGACCTCGCTTCGGCCGGGGCTATCGCGTTGACTCCCCGCGGCGGGCGGCACGTCGTCTTTCGCCGACCTGATGGCAAAGCGTGGAAGTGCTCGACGGGCAAGCTGGCTCCAGGCGTCGATATCCGTACCGACGGCGGCTACATCGTCGTGCCGCCCAGCCGGACCGCGCAGGGCGAATACCGCTGGGTCGAAGGAATGGAATTGGATCAGCCCGCCAACCGGCTTGCCGAGCCGCCGGCATGGCTCGTCCAGGAACTCGACTCCCTGGCGACGGCGTCTCGCCCGTCGGCCAACGGAACGCCTCGAACGATCGGCAATGCGATCCCGCAAGGCCAACGCAATGCCGCGCTGGCCCGTCTGGCGGGGTCGATGCGGCGTGTCGGCATGTCCGCTGCCGAGATCGGAGCGGCGTTGCTCCAGGTCAACCGCGACCGTTGCGCGCCGCCGCTGCCGATGCGTGAAGTGGAAACCATTGCCGCGAGCATCGCTAAGCACGAACCCGATTCGGTGTCGGTTGCCCTCGTGGAGAACCACTTCGGGCAGACGTACGCCGAGAGGCTCGATGACGACGACACAGCCGAAAACGCCGACCCGGGACCGGTATCGGACCAACTATTGCATGTGCCCGGCTTTGTCGACGAAGTCATGCACTACACCCTGGACACAGCGCCTTATCCGGAACCGGTGCTGGCCTTCGCCGGCGCCTTGGCGCTGCAGGCGTTTCTGGCCGGCCGCAAGGTGCGCGATGCCATGGACAACCGCACCAACCTGTACATCCTCAGCCTGGCCAACTCGGGTGTCGGCAAGGACCACGCCCGCAAAGTCAACGCCCGTATTCTTCTCGCGGCGGGCTTGGCCGACGGCCTGGGCACGTCGTTCGCCAGCGGCGAAGGGATCGAGGACCGCCTCTTCGCCCAGCCGGCGACCCTCTTTCAGGTCGATGAGATCGATGGCCTGCTCTTGCGAGTCAGTCAGGCGAAGGACGCCCGGCACGAGCAGATCGTCTCCATGCTGCTGCAGATGTACTCCGCCGCCTCGACGATGTATGTCATGCGGGCTAAGGCGGGGCGGGAACGGTCGGTAATCGACCAGCCGTGCCTGTGCCTGTTCGGTACGGCCGTGCCCAAGCACTTTTACGAATCGCTGTCGGCACGCCTGCTGACCAACGGCTTTTTGGCGCGGCTCTTGATCCTGGAATGCCGGCGACGGGGTGCCGGCCGGGACGACACGCAACGGCCGCTTCCCGAATCGATCATCACCGCCGCCCGCTGGTGGGCCGACTTCCGGCCGCGAGGCAACCTCGGCGACGAACATCCCAAACCCCGACTGGTGTCGCACACGCCCGAAGCCGAGAGAGCCTTCCGCGAACTCCGCTTGCGAGCGGAAGCAGAATACGACCGGGCACAGGACCGGAACGACCCGGCGGCAATGGCCATCTGGGCTCGCGCCTACGAACAGGCTCGGCGATTGGCGCTCATCTATGCTTGCAGCGTTTGCCGCCAGCAGCCGCAAATCAGCGCTGAGGCTGCCAGCTGGGCCGGCGCTTTCATCGACCACCACGTCCGTCGCATGCTCTTCATGGCCAGTCGCTATGCCAGCGAAAACGACTTCGACGCGAAGCGCAAGCGGCTTCTGGAAGTGCTGGCGCAATGGCGGGAGCAGAATGGCGACGCGTGGATGCCGTTCTGGAGGATCAACCGCAAGCTGCCGTGGAGCACTCGGGAGCATGAAGAAGTACGGCAGACGCTGGTGGAACAGCGGCTGATCGAGGTGCACACGGTCCTGACCGGAGGCCGGGGCCGACCGGGACTGGCCTATCGCCTGCTCGATTCGGTCGACAGCGAGGAGGAGTCATCGTGACCGATTATTGCCATTTATTGCCGAATAATTGCGCTAACGTAAGCTCTCGTGGACCAAGAGGTTACCTATTTATTGCTTTATTGCGCTGGGGGTGTATCGCGCAGGCGAAAAAGGGCCGGCGCGAGAGGGGGCGCAAAAATGCAATAAATGCAATAATTCTTTTTTTTCTGTTTATCATCTTGCACGCCAAGAGGTTACGTCAGCGGCCCAGCTAGGTACTTCCAGCGCAAAAAAGGCGCAAAAACCGCCGCGGGAACAGCCGCCAAGATAAGGACAGTTTCTTTCACTTGTCCGAACGTTTGCCATGAACAGCGACCCACGCACCACAACCTGGAAGCAAGCCGCCGCTGCATTGAAAGCCCGGCTGGATGTCGATCACCGCAACCACCGGATGCTTGCCGATCCCTGGGCGCGGGCCGCCCACTGCATGGTTCAGGGTTGGCGGAACATCATCAGCCAGGGACGAATTGCCCAAGTCCCTCAATTCAAAGGGAGGTTCACCACATGGAACGATGCTGCTCGGAGCATGAAAGCGTCCTTGGATGCTCGCCTGAGGACTCGACTGCTCGACCCGACGACATGGAAGTTCTGGGCAGGCCATCTGCCTCGGTTGGATCAGCGCTATGTACCCCTACGAAACCGGAGCGGCCGCACGGACCTGTGACCACGGGCAACGTCCTGCAACTGCTAGAGTGGCAGGGCTACCGCTGCGCCCTGACCGGCCGACCGCTCACGCCCGATATGGCGTCGCTGGACCACGTCGTACCCGTGCGGAACGGCGGCGAGCACCGCATCGAGAAGGTGCAGGTACTGCACAAGGAGGTCAATCGTGCCAAGTCCACGATGACCAACGAGGAGTTTGTCCAACTTTGCCGCGAGGTTGTGGAATACGCCACGCGGCACCCGGAAGGAGGAGAACCATGAAGATCACCCTTCGCAAGCTCGCCGACATCAGGCCCTACGACAACAACCCGCGGCACAACGATGACGCCGTGGACGCCGTCGCCCAGTCGATCCGCGAGTTCGGCTTTCGCCAGCCCATCGTGGTCGATGCCGAGGGCGTCATCATCGTCGGCCACACCCGCTACAAGGCGGCACAGAAGCTCGGCCTCGAAAAGGTGCCGGTCCATGTGGCGACGGAATTGACACCCGAGCAGATCAAGGCCTATCGCATCGCCGACAACAAGACCAACGAACTGTCCGACTGGGACTACGATCTTCTGCCGATCGAGCTGGGCGAGTTGCAGGCGCTGGACTACGATCTCGGCCTGCTCGGCTTCGACCAGGACGAGCTGGCCAAACTGCTCGACCCCGGCGTCAAGCAGGGGCTGTGCGACCCCGACGAGGTGCCCGAGCCGCCGGACGAAGCGACCACGCGGCCTGGCGACCTGTGGATTCTCGGCCAACACCGTCTGCTCTGCGGCGACGCCGGCAAGACCGAAGATGTGGACCGCCTTTTGGACGGAGAAACGATCCACCTGGTCAACACCGATCCACCCTACAACGTCAAGGTCGAGCCGCGCTCGAGCACAGCCATCGCCGCCGGCCTCAGCTCGCACCCGGACCTGTCGCAAAAGATGCACCACCAGTCGTTCGATGTCGCTCGCGGCGTCACCGACCCGGCCAAGGCCCGCAAGAAGATGCGGCCCAAAGACAGGCCGCTTGCCAACGACTTCGTTTCGGAAGATACGTTCGACGAGATGTTGCACGCCTGGTTCGGTCAGATCGCTCGCGTGCTCGAACCCGGCCGGTCGTTTTACATCTGGGGCGGCTATGCCAACCTCGGCAATTACCCGCCGGTGCTGAAAGCCTGCGGCCTCTATTTCAGCCAAGGTATCGTCTGGGACAAGCAGCATCCGGTGCTGACGCGGAAGGACTACATGGGTTGCTTCGAGCTGGCCTTCTACGGCTGGCGAGAAGGGGCCGGCCACCAGTTCTTCGGTCCCAACAACGCCACCGACCTGTGGCATGTCAAGAAGGTCAACCCGCAGAACATGATCCATCTGACCGAGAAGCCCGTCGAGCTGGCGGTGCGGGCCATCCAGTACTCATCGCGGCCGGGAGAGAACGTGCTGGACCTCTTCGGCGGCAGCGGTTCGACGTTGATCGCTGCCGAGCAGACCGGCCGCAAGGCCTTCCTGATGGAACTCGACCCGCTCTATTGCGACGTCATCGTCCAGCGCTTCGAGAAGTTCACCGGTCAGAAGGGCGAACGCATTCCTGCACCAGAGGAGGCCAAAACATGATCTATCTGGCCAGTCCATATTCGCATGACGATCCGACCGTTTGTGAGCAGCGCTATCGCGACGCCTGCCGGGCGGTTGCAGGCCTCTTGCACCAAGGCCTGCCGGCTTTTTCGCCGATCGTCCACAGCCATCCGCTGGTGCAATACGGCCTGCCGGCGGATTGGTCGTTCTGGCAGCGCTACGACCGCGAGTTGCTGGCGCGTTGCGACGAGGTGGTCGTGTTGATGCTCGAAGGTTGGGAAAAGAGCGTCGGCGTGCGGGAAGAAGTTCGGATCGCGCGGGAGCTGGGCAAGCCGGTGCGGTATCTGGCCCCGGATTTGGCCAACGTTTCGCCCACGTTGGCCCGTGTCGCGTCCGGCGAGGCCGAGGCGTACCGAGCGTCAAACCAGGCGGCTTCGACGCCCAGGGCGGCCGAGGGCGCAAACGAGGAGTCGCGATGAGAATCGAGGCGACCAACGAGAAGAGACCCGGCCTGCGGGTCTCGTGGGCGATGCGGTTGTCGGGTTTGGTCAGTTCTTCGGCGCATTCGGATCGTAGATGGTGCCGCAGCTCTCGCAGCGGACCAGGTCGTCATCGACCCAGACCAGGCGGTCGATGTCGTCCTCGCCGCAGCGTGGACAGGCATGAGGCGGCGCGTCGGTGTCTCGCGCTCGACACAGATCGAAGATGGCCAGAGCCGCCAGCAGGCCGACCAGGCGAGGTTCGTGTTCGGGCGGTCGGCCGGCAGCGCAATCGCGGAAGAACCCGACCAGGTCGCCGCCAGGCATGGTGGCGAGGATCTCGCGGGCCTCGGCTCGCATCTGGTCGATTTCGGCAGTCATTTTCAACAGGTCGCGGTCCATGGGATGGTCCTCCGTTCGGGTCAGAAGCCAGGTGGCGGCGACGACGCATCGGGTCTCTCGCTCGCCACGTGGGCCAAGTAGTGGAACTCGGTCATCGCGTCTTCATAGAGCGTGGCCGTGGCGGGATACGACCGCCGGCCGCGCGTTTCGAGACAGCCTCGGTCCTTGAGGAAGTCGAGGGCGACGGAGATTTGCGTTGTCGGCAGATCGGCAAGCATGTCCCACAACTCTTGCGTGGTGACGCCTTCGGCTGCCCGCTCTTCGGCGGCGAACGCGACCTGCTCGAGCACTTCGAGCGTGCAATGATGGGTGTAACCACGGCCGTCGGGGAACCGCACGTGGCGGGCCAGTCGGCCGCGGAACACTTCGAACTCGACCTCGCGTTGTGTTCGTCGCATGGTCTAGCCTCCCAGGTTGGCCGAGGCGAATTTGCCGCGTTCGGTCTTTTGGAAACGGGCCTGGTCGCCTTTGTGAGTGATCTCGCGAAGGATGGCGGCGTAAAGCGTGGCGTGAGGCGTCTTGCCAGCTGGGCTGGCCCAAAGCCCCTTGCTCGCCATCGCCTCGATCAGCTCCTTGCAGGTCATCGCCTGGCCGGTTTCGGCCAGCACCTGGGCGGCGGCGTCGATGGCGCTGAGCTTCTTCGGCCTGGCGTCAGCCTTGGCCTTCGGAGGCGTGGCGTCCTTCGGCGTTTTGGCGCTGGCCGCCGCCTTGGTCTTGGCGGTCCGGGTCGCCTTGGCCTTGGAGGCCTTCTTGGCGGTAGCCGGCGGGTTCTTGGTGATCTTCTTCGTCGACATGGTTCTTCTCCTCGTTGGAGGTTGCGATGGATCGGCTGCCATCATCAGGCGGCGGGAACCACCCGCCGCGACGCGCGGGGTCCGCGCGTTTCGGCTTCAGTTGACCGGGACGGTGACGAGGCGGCCTTCGTGCTCATGCAGGTAGGCGAACGAGACCCCGGCGGCTTCGAGGCGTTCGGCGTCTTCCTGGCGCACGACCAGGTTCTTGCCCTCCAGGCGAATGGCCACGGGGCGATTGGTGGCGGCGAAGCCGATGGCCTCGGCGGCGGTTGCGAATTCCAGCGATTCGAAATTCGTCATCGTGATTCTCCTTTTGCTGATGCGGTGCTATGCGTGGTCGTTCTCGAACTCCGAGAACAGAATGAACTCGTCGCGTTTCCAGACTTCGATGCCGTACTCGGTTTCGACCTCGTATTCGAACCAGCCGATCTCCGGGTCGAAGGCGAAGCCGTTTACGATGTACCCCGGCTCGCCATCGGTGATGTTGAGCACGCGAGTACCATTCGGGACATAGTCGTATTTGGTCGTGTGCATCGCTGTTTCTCCTTTCGGGACAATGGGTTGCGACTGCGATCCCTCAGACAGTTACGTCGGGGTTGGCAACGCATCAAGCGAAGTTCGAGCAGATTTTTGAAGATTTTTCACAGGGCGAGATGATGGCCGAAATGGGCAACGCGACTCCGGGCAGGTTGAATCCGAATGCTTTGACGCTGGCCGACGCCGCCCGGCTGCTGGCCAAGGCGGGCGGCTGGAAGATCACCAAAGAGATGATCGAAGCCGACATCGCCGCCGGGGCGCCGACCAACGCCGACGGCACGATCAACCTGGTCCACTACGCCGCCTGGCTGGTGAAGGGTCTTCTGGCCCGATTACGCTTCCTGGACGCTCAAACCCGAAGTGTGGCAAATCTTCGGCATGGACTGGATGGTGCCGCAGGCCCAGCAGGAGGTCGCCTTCGAGTCGGGACAATACCTGATCGACAAGACCCGCTGCTGGCGCGAGCTGCGCATGGCGCTTTGGTACGCCGAGCATTCGGATTTCGTCTCCGGGTCGTGTACGGGGACAAAGAGTGCTTCCACCTGGCCTGACGGTTCCTGGGCACCGACTACGCCATGCCGGGCAAATCTCCGGGCTGGAACCAGCACACCATCGTGCAATACGACTTCGACGGTCAGATCGTTTTCCAGCATCGCTGCCAAGACAAGTGGCGGCTGGCCGGCAACCGCCGCAACGATTCTCTGGCCAACGAGGACCTGTGCTTCAATCTCGTGGCCGATTTGCGCAAGCGTTGGAACGGCGTCCTCTGGCGCAACCCGGATCCGACGCCCGAAGAGCAAGAGGTGATCGCCGCCCTGACCGGCAAGCGATTCCTCTACCGTCGCGTCGGCCACAATGAGCGAAAGATGCGACTGGAAGCACGCGGCCTCGTCGGCGAAGGTGCCGCCGAGTACGAGAGGCGCTGGGATGTCAACATCGACGATGGCCACACGATTTTGACCCTGAGCCGGCTCGACCGGCCGACCTGCCACCTGCAACGAGATGGCGACGGCACGTGGACAGGGCGCTGGCTCGAGCACGAACGGATGCCCATCGAGTTGATCCCGTTGGAGGGCTGATCATGACGCGCTGCTATCTCGTGTGCGGACCCACCAGCTCCGGCAACCGTCTGGTGACCCGACTGCTTGTGGCCGCCGGCTGTGCCGGGAAGGGCGACCACTACCAGCCGTGGGACATTCCCGGCCAATGGGATCGCGTCGCCCTGCCACAGGCAGATCAGCAAAGTGTGGTCTTGTGCCGGTCCTTACCACATGGCGTTGAGGGATGCTGGCCGGACCTGCATTGCCTGCTCGGCGACATCCTCGCCAGCGGCTATGAACCGTTCGTGGTGGTCACGGTCCGCGATCCAACCTGCTCGGAGCGATCCCACGTGCTCAACCACGCCTGCGCCGGCGACTACTGTCGGGCCTATCGCACGATCTTCTCCGCCATCGGAGATCTGCCGTGGACGTTTGCCGTCTACGAATCACTGCTCCTGGGCGGTTTGGCGGCGGTCAATGCTTTGCTCGGGCGCTGCGGTTTGTCCGCTCTTGCGGAGCTGCCGGAACCTGTGCGTAACGAGAACATCAAGCACTGGTGAGAGTCAACCATGCCTTTGTCGAACCACATACGCAGCAGTCGTGAGGAGCTGGAACAAGCGAGTCGCAGGAAAGCCGCCGGCATCTACTACGGCGACCAGCGTCTGCTCTGCCGGCTGCTGGGGGACTTCCTGGCGTTCGTGGACACGCGCGACCTGATGCTCGGCCCGCGCCTGGTGCTGGACGGCTTCTGGGAAGCTTGGGTGACGCTCGCCGTTGCCCGGCACCTCCAACCCGGCATGTGGTGCGTCGATGTCGGGGCGAACTACGGCTACTACACGCTGCTGATGGCCGCCGTGTGCGGTGCCGAGGGCCGGGTCGTCGCCTGCGAGCCGAACCCGCTTCTGGCCGAGAACTTCTTGCCGTGGAATATCGCCGTCAACGGTTTTGCCGATCGCATCCAGATCTTCCCGAAGGCGATCGGAGACAGAAACGATGAGGCCGTGGATTTCACGATCCACGAAGGCGATCTCGGCACCTCGTCGCTGGTTCCCTTCGCCGACTCAGCTGGAGGGAAAGCCATCACGGTCCCAATGACCACCCTCGACCATCCCTGCGCCGACTGGTCGCGACTCGACCTGGTGAAAATCGACGCTGAGGGGGCCGAGTCGCTGGTTTGGCAAGGGATGCAAGAGACGCTCAAGCGATTCCCCCAGGCAGTGGTCGTCATGGAATTGCACCAGCAGCGCGAACTCGAACGTTCGGCCGAGTTGCTCCGCGGAATCGAGCGAGACGGCTATTCCCTTCGCGCGATCAACTACGACGGCGAGATTATCGCAGTCGATTCGGCGACGGTCCTCGAACAACCGGGGGAGCATTGGGCGGGGTGGATAGTGAAGAAATGGCGCTCGTGATTGCCCCGAAATGATTTCGACGAAACGAGCAAACGAACTGGGCAAGCTTTGATTACTTGAACAACGCAATCGCCGGGTTGTCGCCGCCGGTTGCTAGAGGTCCTGGTTTTCGACACCTGGATTTGGCAAATCAATCTGAGGCCAGATTAGGACATCGTGGTGCATATTCGGGGCCAAGACAGCATCAGCCTGGCTTCATATGTAACCTGCCATCGACTTACGATAATTCTTCCGTTCCGATTTAACACGAAACAGACAATTCTGCAAAGTCGGGAAATCCAAGATTGCTCGCATTCAAAAGTCGTGCAGAATTCCGCTGTGTAATGCCATAAAGCCAGACTTGGAGCGCTGAGAAGAATGATTCTGCGACAGGTACTGGTCATTCTGCTGCGTCCCTTGACCACGAATTCTCGAACTCCTCTGGACTAATCTTGAACCAGACCCCGTTGGAGCGTTTGCGGCATGAGGCATCGAACCCGAATAATCCCTGCCCGAGAAGAACTTTGTAGTATCGCCTATTACTATCTTCCAGGGTTTCGAAAAGCAAAATCCGGTCGTGGTCGACGAACGAACCTTCGGCTGGAAATTCAATTAACACTTCAATGTCGCGATCGCGCAGTGCCTCTTTCAGTCGGTCAGCAGCGGCATTTTGCTCATCCCAGCTCGAGAAATTCCCGCGATTCCGGTCACCACGAATGCGGCCGGTGCGCACACAAAACTTTGCATGATCGGCCGTCATCACCGAGCGCAGGAAGTTCTCCAGGACCGCCGCATGTCGCGGGCCATGCAGAATATGAGGGTCAATCACCAACAGCCGTCGGCACGGGTTTTGCAACAGTTTGCCGAGCAGCCGGGGTGAAAAGATGTTGTGCTTAATCCCCGGTTCGAGGGTGAACTCGTGGAACTCGCGGACTGGATCGAGCGGATCCATTGGGGTCGCGTCGGGGATCTCGATACTATTGAATGCATCGTGTTCGCGACCGATGCGATTGCGGCAGACGTCGTCGATGTCGGGACCAAGTGGCTGGGCGAATGGCCACTTCCACACAACCGATGGCTGGTCGGCAGGATCAGCGATGGTGACCGAGCCGCAAGTCGGATCGCCACCCTCGATTCGGCAAACATTCACTCCCAGCGACTGAAGTTCGGCAATTCGATGATACGCTAGGGACTCCATTGCCGTACCGCCTATGCGTGGGATCCTTCTCAATAACAACTTCAGCCGGCTTGCTCCGCACGGCCGAACGGCGAGTTCCTTCAGGATGTCGAACCAGTCGCGGTTGACTCCCTTGATGACTCCCGGAAGAATCTCGGCCGCAACAACGGTCACGGTCGCAGTCGCCGATTGCAAACTGTCGACCATTTCTCGCCCGGGAGCAGCACTGGGCTGTCGCCATGGACATGGATGACCAGCGTCGAGTGCATCAACCAACTCTCCAAGATAGGCTAGCGCGGGTCCGCGCGAAAGCTGATCGTGGTCAAACTGATTATGGTAGTCGCATAGGCATCCATAGCAGCCCGTGCTGTTCGGATCGCAGTCACATGCGGAAAGAATCTCATAAGCGCGGCGAATGACGTCCGGAATTTTCTGAAGGATGCGGCGGCAATGGCCGGCGCCGCCGGGTACGGCGTCGTAGATTACGATCGCTTGGCGACGCGCGTCCTCCAGCGGAAAGGTCGTCGCTTCCAGATCAGATCGTTCGATCGCCAACTCCCGGCACGCGGCGTTCGTCAGCGCATATGCGAGACTGAGCCAGCAGCCGGTGTCCGTCCCCTTCCACCCAGTGCCGTGAAACTCAAGTTGCACGACGTCCGTCTCGTACCGGTGTCCCAGAGCGACCGGTTGTCCGTCTCGATTCGCGCCCAGTCCGATTGGCCCCTGACAGCCATGTCCCTTCATGTGGTAGGGAGGCCGGTGGCGGCGTGGCCTCTCGTTTCTATCGAAGCGGATTCGGCCACAATTACCGCAGAGCAGGAAACCGGAACGGCGAAAAATTCCATTCTCGTCTTTACGGAAATCGCCGAGGTTCAGTACCAGCAAACTGCGGCCGCTCGAATAACGCCCTTGCACACGGATTGTGCTGTTCTCCGATGGAAAGCACTCGATGTGGTCATTGATTTGACCCGCGTTCCCTCCCTCTATCCAGTTCGGGAGGAAGAAGGCTCGGGTCGACTGAATGCGTAAAGGCCGCTGCCCGCGCGGTTTTCTCGCTTTCTCTTTGCGATCGGTGACGAACCCCCAGCGAGGAGCCACCCATTGCATCGGTATATCCTGGCCGGCGCGAATCTGCTGCCCGCAAGTCGGACATTCCGGGCGGACATCATCTGGGCGTTCCGTACCCTGCGGCCACGTTTGGATCGCATTACAGTTATTGCACCAACGAAACCAGTTCGTTCCATCGAATTCCAACGCGGGGAATTTGCGGAGCCCAACCGACTTGTAAATCCGCTTTCCCGCTAC
Organism: Gemmatales bacterium; assembly: GCA_026004675.1. Classification (GTDB taxonomy): domain Bacteria; phylum Planctomycetota; class Planctomycetia; order Gemmatales; family Gemmataceae; genus BPJP01. The sequence continues at coordinate 653,481 of BPJP01000003.1, read as the reverse complement.
GACCTCGGATCCGGGAGCATACTCTCCGAGGCCGATCTTGCCGTCGCGTTCTAATCGAAGACGCGGATTGGCTTGGTAACCCGGGTGCTCTGCACCGAGCTCTTCCCGCAAGACATGGAGTTTTACGACATTGACTGGAAAAGCAAAGCTCGGCAGCACGCCACGACTCATGAGAAACGTGATCAAGAACTCTCGCCGCTGCTGATGCAGCAGCCTTTCAAAGGACTGGGCGAGAGCGCGCTGCTCGTTGGCCGCTCTTTGGTTGGACTCTTCCTCTCTCCCCTTGCCAGCGCGACGCGCGGATCTGGCTTTTTCTTCGAGGTTCCTTGCCGCTTCCCTGTGACGCTCTATCCCTTCCCGAAAACTACGCAACAGGCTCGTCGCGTCTTCCATGGCGACAGCGAACGGGTTGCCGCTCCGCGGATTGGGGTCTGCAATCCGATCCAAGTACGAAAACAACTTGGTCTCGGGAACATCCGGGAACGCATTCCTCAACCGCGTCTCGCACCGAGATCGCCACTTCCGATCATCCAACCATGTGCGTAAATACTCGGCCGGCGTGCAGTTCTCTCCATCCAGTCGGTCTTCGAAAAACGCACCCACGTTGCCCGACATTCGGAATTGCCCCGTCTCGCCGCCAATCGACTGCGAATCCAGCCAGGCCCAATACTCGGAGAGTATCTCCGCAAAGCAATGTCGTTGAAGAATCTTACGATTCGCCAAATCGATCCGCGGTGGTTCGACCGCGCCTGCGATGATGTCCTGGGGACGGCTAAAGTACAATTTGTCATGCGGCCGCCGCTGGCAGTACGTCAGTACAAAAGCAACAGCATCCGCACGGCGACCAGCCCGACCGGCACGCTGCAAATAGTTGATCGTGCTGGGGGGCATGTTGCGAAGCACGACGGCCTGCAGCGAACCAATATCAATTCCCATTTCAAACGTCGTGGAGCAGGACAAAACGTTGACCTGCCCACACTGAAACGCCTCCTGAACTTGTTGCCCCAACTCCGACGACAGTTGTGCCGTGTGCTCCTCGCAGCGCAGCTCAACGCGCGGGCCACGAACGAATCGCTGAGTGAACACGTTCGAATCCGGATCGGCTGCGGGAAACGACTCAGGTGGCACTTCCTCCAGCGAACCGCGACAGTGCGGTTGAGGGCAAACGCCTTCGAGAAATACCGACGAAAACGAACCGCAGGCGCTACACTGCCAGAGCCGCAACGGTCGCCGGACAAACAAGCCATCATGTCTGACGGCCAGTGCAGGTTTTCCGCTCTGCTGTGACGTTTCTAGCAAGTGCTGGAACCCGACCTGTGAAAACTCGTCGAACAAGGCGGAAAGAAACACTCGAACTTGCGTGTCGGAGGGTTGCTGGCCGGAACGCCGCTCACACCAGCGCTTCAGCAGGTCTACATAAACCGTGTCCTGTGAACCGGCGTTGTAGAGTCCGTGCAAAATGTCGTCGGCATTCGGTAGCCTTTCTTTGACAAGGAAATGCTGACGCGTCCCGAAACCGGGCCGTTTGACGTCTTCAGGTACGGTCAGCAGGTACTGCCGGCGCATCAACCGGATCACGCGCTGAGCGACTTCGTACAGATCGCGAAACCGCAGCGGCGGGCCGGGCCATTCAAACCGGATTGCCTTGTCCAAGTGGGATTCGAAAACCGACCGCACCTCCGGCGGCCAGTCGACCTGCAGCAACCCTAGCGATTCCAGCACCAACGGCTGCGAACCAACCAGTTCGTTCAAGAGGTAATACAGAATCGCATTCGTCTTGTCGTCGACGCTGGTCAGATACGAACCACGAAAGGGGCTCTCACGTATCTCCGCCAAATCCCGGTCCTGCAGGAAGGGCACGTGCAGGCCGCGGCGCTGGATTTCTTGTAAGCAAGCGTTGGCCCAGTCGTTCAGATCCATGCACGTTCCGTCGGCCGGCAGCGCATCGAAAGCGATTTCGCGGACGAGATACTCGCGCGTGTGGTCCTGAAGATAGGAAGCCATGAAAGCCGCGTTGTGGCGGCTGTCACTGAAAATCAGCAGCTTGCGGCCATCGCCAACCAACGGATCGTCGGTTGCACGCATCCGGTGAGCGAATTCTTCACGCAGCCGGTTCTTCTGATTCTCATCCAGCGGCGGCAGTTGTTCGTAAAGTGTCTGCGTCAACAGACTGACCGGTGCATCCTGACCGGTCTGGAACCGGCCGGCGACTTGGTGGTGCGAATGATCGTAACCGCAGTGGGGGCACGTCTGAACGTCGGTATGGTCTGAGCTACCGGGAACTTCGTACAAGGTCCTCCACATCGGTGAGCCGGGAGAAACGTCCCTTTCCAGCCGTCCATCGCGCAAGTCGACCCGCACCGGCTGAAGGGGAGGGCCGTCACCGAGTGATTGTTCGAAGGACAGAAACTGAACAGGACGCGTCCACACGGGAGGCTGATCGAGTCCTTCCGTCTGCGGCGACAGGTCCACGGATAGAAACGGGTACAGGCAATTCATGCACCGTGACACCTCGAACGCAGTACGGTCCGCCGGCTTCAAACGTCGCACTGCCACGTCGATGACACCCAGGTCCGGAAGGCTCCAATCGGAGTTGGGAGAATTCAACTCGTCGTCGCTGGCCAGTGTGACGAACAGCCCTTCCAACGCACTGGCAAACAGGTGATACCGACAAGGGAGCAGCGGTTGCTCGCCCGGACACCGCCGTGCCGCGTTGCAGGCAGCGACAAGGTTGCCAAGATGACTCGAATAGTCCGCCGAGGGATCGCCCCCCCACATTTCCGCCAGCCGCTCGAACTGTTGTGGCGCCCTCTGAACCTGCTCCCACAACCAGTGAAAGCGAGGGTGCCCATGCAGCAGGTGGTACAAGAACGCTCGCCGATCCGACCCCCGCTTTCGATTTCGCCTGCTGCCAGGCTTCTTCCGTTGCCAACTCGCGGAACACGTTGAAATAGGCCTCGTCCGCTGGCTCGTCCAGCAGACGCAATGCCTCGTCCGGGATCCTACCCCACGCCTCATCCGCCTTCGCTTCGTCCTCCGGCCGCGGAAACCTCCACACATCGGCATCGGCTGCCGGGTCAAGGCGATCGGCAAAGATCACGGCTTCATCGTCAAATGCGACTTTGCCGAACAGATCGCTGGCAAACCGAGCCGTTTCTCGGCGTCGCTCCTCCGACGATAAGTTCTCACCAGCCAGCGTTGCACTGGTTGCAACGCATATCGGATCGCGCACCGCGACACCAGCTTTCTCCTTGCCGGCGCGAACCGCAGCGCGGACTCGCTGCATCAGCCGGGCCAACTCGATTCCCTGTGCGCCGCGGTAACTGTGAGCCTCGTCGAGAATGAGAAAGCGCCACGCGAACTCATCGACCGTCTCGAAGAAAGGCAATTCCTGTGGGCGCAGTAGCGCCTGTTCCAGCATCGCAAAGTTCGTGATAAGGACGTCGGGAGGCGTCTCGATAATTTCGTCCCGCCCCAGGAGCTGATTATCGGGCGCATGGGGTTCCCTTCTTAGGCCTGCACGGCGCGTTTTCTCCGTCTCGCTGGTATAACGAGCGAATGTAACTGGAATGGGTTGGTCTCCGCGGTCCTGCCAATAGCCGACAAGCTGTGTGAGCCGCCGGATCTGATCATTGACTAGGGCGTTCATGGGATAGACGAGCAGCACGCGGATTCCCTTACCTATGGCGGTGCCCTCGTTTGACCGCGTGGGATGGCGCAGGATCCAGTCGATGGCAGGAATCAGAAAACACTCGGTCTTGCCGCTGCCGGTTCCACTGGCAACCACCGTGTTGCGTTGCCGTTCGAGGTTCTCGATGTCCCCGCACAGTCGGCGGATTGCTTGTTCCTGATGCCGGTAAAGCAGCCGGTCGGCCGGCAACCGTTCGCGCCGCGGCAGAGGTGTCACCGCCTGCTGCGGAGATTGGGCCTGCAATCCAAACCCTCTTCGGGCAGGCTGCGCCCGCGCTGGACCAGCGGGCTCCTCTGTCTGGAAGAGACGTCGGAAATCGCCATGAAGCAATCCCGACTCGACGAGATGATTGATGGTGGACTCACCCGGTACGAATGGCGCAGTCGCCTCCAGAAACGGCCCTGCCAGCAACTGGCCCGGCTGTGAGATCAGATCGTAGAACCGCGATCGAAATTGCTGCAGTTTCTCCGACAATCCGAATGTTGTCGTCAGATACGACAGATATCGGTTTCGAAGGACATTGGCTACGTCGACTGGATTCATGGCCCAAGCCTCGACAAGTCATATTCTACCATGCGGCTTAAATTCTGCTAACAACCCTCGGCCACCAACTGGTGTCGGGATGTCGTAGCACCAGAGCGGCTGTGTTTTTTGGAAAACAACTACAGCGATAAGTCACTACACGTCAGCGCGACCCTTATCGACTCTACTTCAGAATTGATTGTTCATCTAACGTCATCATCAGATGCAAAACGCATCGCGATGCCTAGCCCGCCGCGGTACAAGGTCCAAATAAGAAACTCGACCGTCGCCAGGCATCTCCGCATAAGTTCCGGCCAACAATCGCACATCTTGATGAGAAGCTCTAGCAACTTACGCTGGACGACTGACTTGTCGTTAGACGAAACGTTTCGTAATAGATTCCAGGCACACAGCCGTTCCATCCATGCGATCTGCCAAGCGACCTTGGGCGTGTCTCCCAAAGCAGCCAGCAATCTCTCATGCAGTTGCCCGGTGACAGGATCGTCCCGCAGCAGTCGAGTAAACAGCTCTGGAACAGACACCGGCTCTTGATTGCTGGTTCGATCGCCGGTGACATTCGCCCCCTGGTTAAGCTTCTGCTGAAGGTCAAGCCGCTCAATAACCTCGTCTATAGAAAACTTTGCGACATGCAATATTTCAGCTGAGCAGCACGTGGGAAGCGGCTCAACTGGTCTTTCTATGTACCACTGCATTTCCTCATGGTCCCAGTACAGGGAATACTTCAACTGCCATTCCCTCCGGCGCTGGGGCGCCATGATTCTTATAGCATCTGGATGACGATAGGTCCTGTCGTTGTTACTCCCCTGTAGCCTCCAAAACTGATCGTCCGCTGTGGCGTCGCAATCAATCCCCTTGTTGTCCCATCCGAGCAATTCCAAGAAATCGTGAACGTTGTCGATGTTAGGACATGTAAATGAGAAAGAATGCTTGTGTCCTTCCTCGCTGTTCACAAACGCGGTACCCCGGCGCATCGGAAGAAGTTCCAACAAAAAGCGGAGATCGTGCTTATTTAGAAAATTCCGCACACGTTCGGCTGCTTCCGTGCAAATGTCATCTAGGGATGGATTCGAACCGTTAGTTTTCGCACCTCCGCCAAAAAGTTCGGCTACTGCCCGTGTGCCGAGCAGCCACAGATCGCGCATAAACGAAAATGGATACACCGTGTCGTGGGTTGCAATGGGATCCGGCACATCCCTGAGCCATTTAAACGGACAATGCTGTCCGATCGGAATTCCCAGCCGAAAAAGACGCTTCAATAGCTCGTCCCCGTCACCAGTCTCTGATGCAAATACTCTCGACGGATTCTTAGAAATGGCATTCGTGATCTGATCGGTCAGAAATTGGTGCACGGCAACTCGCCAATCGCTTTCAAATGGCGAATCACATTTGTTCAGAGCCTCGTCAAGGTTTAGTAGCTCTTCTAGTGTGGGTGGGCTGTCACCTTCAAGCACCTTCAGCCATTCATGAATCTGTAAGGCTCCGGGAAGCGATCCATTGAGTCGGCTAAGAGTCAACAAGTGAAGGAAGTCGGTCCAGGTGGCGGGAATGTCCAGGCTCGGCTCAGTTGTTTTTCCATCTGCGACGTTGAGAATCACCGACTGTAGCTGCGCTGGATCCGATTCCAGCCCGGCAAGCTGCAGGACGTTGCGTGTAAACCCGACGCGAACCCGTCGAGCGACAGCGAGCGAACAGATCGGGCCGGGCAGTTCAGCACAAGGAATTTTAACACCAACATCCGTCGCCGGAAACTGCTTTGGTTCCGCATTGACGTCGCGCGGATTCCATGCCAGAAGAACGAGGTCAGAGTATGCAGTCGTCGCAGTCCATGTCACCAAGACCGAATCATCGTCGCACAGTACCTCAGGTGGACTGATCAGTGGGCGATCGCTCTTGATGACTGCCGGGGTCGGTTCTTCGTCGTCAATAGAAACACTGACAACCTCACCGTAGGGCAACAGACTCAGCGAGATTCCGGATCCGACGGCGCAGCGGTCTAGCACGTTCGGCGGCCACGACTGTTCATTGACCTTGAGCGTGGCGCAAGATGGCACCTGGATCTCAAGCTGAGCATCATGCCCCTCGACGTTCTTGGGGCTGAGAAAAATCGGGGCGCGAGTCCAGCGGGCTGCGTCTTCGCCCAGCCCCAAGATACGCCACCGCAACCCTTCTACGGGCCAGCAGAGAGTCAGCGGGGGAATCGTCTGGTCACACCAATCCCAACCGATCTCGAACGTAGGCTGAACCGTCGACTGCTCGACCCGCCACCCCTCGTTCGAAGCTTCTTGCAACGGTCTTTTCTCCTGACTTGCCGTCGAGACAACTTCGCCGGTCTTACTGGCGTTGCGAATCTCAACTGCAACTCGTTCCTTGTTTGCGTCATACATCGGTCCCCGCAATTTCGACATCGGGAATTATCGCGAAGTGCAGCAGAAGCCGTCCCACGCCACGCGCTTCCCGCAACTGGAAAACTCCAGGCTGGGCAACCGGAAAACGCCAGTCCTGACCAGGCCGAATCTGGTGACGGCTTACTGTTTCAATTTTATCTTGGAACTCACGAAGAATTGTCACCTCCAGGCTTCGGTCAAACCGTACGACCGGGGACTCGGCAAACACCTCCACGACCTCCTGCCGTGCAGTTGTTGCCGATGCAATCCGTGAACTCTGCAGTTCGAAGCACGCACCGGGACGGCGAGCTAGCGGAACGTAAAAACAATTGTCGTCGACATACCACTCCAGGCGAGTCTGCTCCGGAGTCCTCGTCGGCACCTCGACTTTCCAGGCTGTCCAACGTTGATGACCGGAGAAGTAGCTCCACTTCAGCTGAACCTGATGGGCAGCAGGCACGTTCCAGCGAGTCGGAGTTCCTTCAAACAGTACGTACCATCGCCCGGGTTCCAGACCATTGGCGTCGATCGTCTCACCGTCTTCCAAATTGCCGGTGGACGCATGAAACCAAAGGCCCGGCCAGTGGGACGGGCGTGTGGCAAAAGTCCGTCGTATGCCATCTCTCGCCCGCTGCTCGACGGCGATTTCTTCTGGGGGCGGCGCCAACAATTCCGCTGTCAGTCCGAGGTGGGTCTTCTGCCAGCGAATTTCGACGGGCTGCCCTCCGCTGCCCGAGACGTTCCACTCCTTCTGCTCTCCCGACGGAAAAGTCAGTCGAACTTCCCCGGTGGCCGCATCAAAGCGAAGCCGCGGCAGCACGATTCGTGGTCGTTGCGCGGGGATCCATCCATCTTGGCCCGGCAGCGCACGACGGACATCGTCGGGATCGAGTGCAGCCGGAAGTTGCTGCAGTTCCTCAGTGCAGTCACCCGACTGCAACCAAGCGACGACGACCCTTGCCAGACTGCTCCAGAGTTGTGACGCCCCCTTCAACTTGCTCGTCAGTAATCGTTCGACATTGCGGTGTAGAGGTGGATTGTGGTTGCTGGCAAGCTGCGCGCGCAGATCGTATGGTAGATTGACGGCCAATTGGCCGTATTGCCTCACGGCCGTAACAACAAGCTGCACTGCGCCGGCCAGCGAACTTCGCGGAATCCCCGCATGAAACACGATCGGCCCGACATATGTCTGGCCTTCTTCCGGAATTGTGTAATTGAATTCCTCCAAAGCACAACGAAACCACCTCCCTAGCCGTGCTTGATGTTGCCCCTCATCGAACCGGTTCAAATTGCCGTAGCCGATCTGGCCATCGATCGCCTCTCCAATACGGCGAAACAAGTATGGCCAGTATTCCTGATGGCCGTCCTCGGCGTAATGATCCAGGGCGACCCTGATCATCGCCAGTAGGATACGGGCAAGGCGTTCACGGTTTCTATGCCGTGGCTTGGCGCCGTCCGCCAAAATGTAGTAAAGTTCTTTTAGTGCGCAGCGAACTGTGCAATCATCCGTGGGAAGGTCCGCTAGGCCAGCGATGTCAAACTCGTTCTCTTCGAACGCACGAACAAGCTCCAAAGAAACGTCGATGCTGGGCATAGATCGCCTCCGCAAGTTAGTCCGCATTGTACCCACTCATCGGTAATCGACTAGACGATATCGGGAGGGCAGTTTCCTTTTACGCAGCCGATTGCCGAGCCGCTCGATAACCGGCTTGGTGTTCTCCGACGGAATCTGCGTCCGTAGGGTATCTTCCGGCGCTGATGACTGAACCTCCCCCTGCAACCGTCGTACCAACCCTACTCCGTGCGAACACAGAGCAAAGCACATATCATGTCAGAATGACACGTATCCTGCTCGAATGGTTCGCAGTTGTTGATGAAGGCACTGGGCCCGTCCCGAGTCGAAACCGGACGCGCAGGCGAGATTCTCTGCACACCCAAAATTGTACTCGCACCAATCTGTTTGTATGCTTCCAGCCATTGTTATCGACGCGGTCGCGAGATCCAATGATTCGTTAAGAGCCAATGGACAAAACCACGACCTGGCGCAGTAAACTTATGCCGTCACTAGGTTGTGTCCGATGGCTCTAAGGGGCAACTCCGGGCACTAGTGGTACAGGCGATGAAGAAACTAGGTGCCGCGAATTTCTTCGTGCCAACGCCGCCGAACCGACTAAGACAACCTCACGGAATCGTGAAGCGATGACGTAGCTTGTGCCGACCGCTGGCCGGGTCGAATTCACGCTGGATATCGTCGCGCTGGTCGCGGCCCAGGCGGTGCCAGGTGGTCAGATCGGTCGCCGCGGTGGTATCCAGCCCGTTTTGCATGCCGATCCCGACCAGGTCGCTGATAATGTAGCGGTCGTGGAAATCGTCCCAGATGAAGACTTCGCACTGGAGTTTGCAGTCTTTTAATGGCTGCGTCCACGATGCGAAGAGGTTTTGCCAGCCGGCTTCGTCGTGCTGGTCGCGTTTGTCGCGACTGTCGAACCAGCACACGCGGTGCACTTCGATCAGCGGTCTCGGCATCCGACCGCCCATGGCTGTCAACAAATGAATCACGTCGCTGTATCGCCGCTGCGTGGGATCGAGATGGGGGTCGATGATCATGATGGACCGCGCACATCGAAGAACAGGTTCGAGATTCTTGCGATAGTCGTTCAGATTGCGCTGGACTCGCACCGATGAACTTCGCGAGGACCACCATGGGGAACTGGAGAGCCGATCGATCCTGGCAACGAGAGGTTCTTTGGAAAAGGATTGCTTTACCGACTCGGTGACAATAATCCCCCCGGTAAAGGGAGAGACCGCATTCGTTGCAATTGCCTCCCGGCACCAAGCAACGTCATCCCCGTCTGACGGCATAGCGGCACCCGACAGAACGTGAGGCATCAGTCGATTCTGCTGGACGAGTTTCTTCAGCAGTTCTTTTCCGCGACGATTCCAAGGCCGCGCGTCGCTGAGCAGAAGACGACGCCAATGTCCATCGCCCAAGTCGCGAACCAGGCCTTCCTCGAGAAGAATATCTTTGATGCCACGCAGTTCTGCCTCGCACGTCGATGGATGAGGGTACGACGTTTCATCGAACACATCAGGCGTTATTGCATAGTCACGAAGTAACACGTCAGAAGATCTCCCGCAATCCTTCCTCGAAGAACCCTCCCGGCCAGGCTTTGACCAATTCGCCCATTTCGTTGAGCGGCATCTCGCGAGCGATCGCCCCGTCTTTGTCCGGTTCGACGTACAACACCAGCACGTCGTCCTTGGTGATCGGCGTGCATCCTTTGGGCAATTTCTCCGTCGTCGTCTCCCGGATGCGTCTCATGATCCGCAAGAGCAAATGCTCACTGTGCGTTTCCAGGATGAAGCGATTGCCGCGACCGGATAGGGCCGCTTCGATGAACACGTCGCCGAGTTCGGCTTGCAGCGCGGGATGGAGGTGGATCTCCGGCTGTTCAATGGCGATCGTCTCATTCTGCGCCGCCATGGCTGAAACCAGCACCGGCAGGACCTGACTGATGCCGATCCCCACGTCGCGGTGACTGACGGTTGTCTTTTTGGCAACGTCAATTAGCGCGAGTTCTTTGATGGGTACGGCCGCGGACGCGGCGATCTCCCGACAAAATCGCGAGAATTCTCGCTCGGGGTCGCCAAAGACGCTGCGCAGACTGAAAGGATCGAAACCTTCATGTTCCAGCGATTCCCGGAGCTTCTCTTCCTTTTCTTGCAGCAGTTCCAGAAACGGTACTTCGAGATCCTCTTCGCCATACAGGTCGCGGACGACCAATTGGTACGGCGTCTTCATCCAGCTTCCGGCCAGCCACTGGTTGACGCGTTCGCGCAGGTGGCTGTCGTTTCGCAAGCGGTCCCAGGCGTAGCCGCCGCCGGCGAACCAGTTGCGGTCGTGGTCTTCGCTGAATGCCAGATGCCGCTGTGGATAGGAACGTAACGGCCCTAGATAACGCACCCGTTGAATAGTCTCATCGAGCAACTCAATCGAATCATTCACTATTTCACGTAGTACGCCCGGGAAGAAAAAGCCGTGCGACGTTGAACAGGATTTCGTCACGCGTTCCTACGGGCTCGCCAATCAACAATTCCCCCGGCAAGAAAGCAGGTCCCATCCAATGCTCGGGCGGTTCGTCAATCTGGACACGCAGGCCCCGGGTTGTCGCGACGATTTTGGGTACGAGCGAATCAAGCATTTCCCCAAATTTCCTGCTTTCGTCGCGTGTTGGCCGCGCTGCCGGATGAGCCAAATTCACCACGTCCTGAAGTCGCGAAAGGAATCTCGGATGATCGCGGTCCAGCGTGTCAAGCTTGAGGTTGTGACCAGAGCGCCCACTCATGGAAAACAACGGTCGTTCATCCACGTCGACGGCAAACCGTCTTCAACCTCACGAGGCCAGTCTGGTCCGGATGCATATCCTGCCAGGAGCGCCGCAATTGCAACGCTGCGTCGGCAATGATTCGAATGAACCGGTTTTCGTTGCCGTGGACCGCGTAGTAATGCCTACCCGGAAATCGAGGATTGGATATCTGAAACCGGCGCAGGCGTTCGACCAGTCGGTCAACAAAGGTTCGCGCTGCGTTCCCGTCCCCCAAGAATTGGCGCCAGATCACGATAAAGCCACTTGGTTACGACTTCGACATCACCGTCGCGCGACACGACGACGAGTGTCGGTACGGCCAGAGCATCAGTCGGGTCGCCCGTTTTGATCTTGATCAGAATCTGTGCCCGCGAGTGCGAAACCGCGAGACCTTGTTGAACGGCGTGGTCGAGCAGTTTATCGATGGATTCCCGTTTGTCGGGGGCGATTCTTCTGACGACTTGCCCAACCCATGGCGACCGATCGGTTTTCGTCGGGATCCCCGTTTCGGAATCCAAGCGTTCCAACCCAAGGCCGAATGTGACACGCACCGAATGACACGCAGAAAGAAAGAGGGAATTCTGCTCGGCAAGTACTTCCGCACCAAATTCATACGACAATTCGACCTGCGCATCGGTGTTCCCGCGGTGGACGAACTGCCGAAAACCGCCCAGATCGACCGAATCGCCGCCGATCCGCGGACGGTGGACGTCTAGGTTGTTTGGCTCGTCGCTGGTCAGCGCCTCGTGAGTGAACAGTAGCGCGTGAATGAAACTGCTCTTGCCCGCACTGTTCGGCCCGAAGATCAGCGTCAGCGGCCGGATCGGAATCCGCTGCGTCGGACCAAAGGCTTTGAAGTTGCCGATGTGGATTGCCCTAAACATTTTATTTCGAAGCCTCCCAGATCTGCAAAATGTACATTAGCCACGAGTCCGTGCGAAGCAGAAGGGCGCGGACTTGCTCGTCTGTGAGATTCGGATTCAATTCATGAACCCTATGGAAGAACTCAACCAACGCCATGAGAGCTCGTGCGTCTTGGTCAACGAAATCGGCCAATGGTGCATGATTGAACTTGCGGCACACGTATAGAACCCGTGCTTTTCGAGTCGGTCGGCCCTTATGGAGAAGGTCGTGCCGGTCGCGAGGAATCCACGCAAGGACACGCTCATCTGGCGCAATGTGCCGAAGCAGATGGTTCCAAAGTTCTCTCAATGAGGAAAGAAAGTGCCGTACGCGATCTGGGTTGGTTCCGTCAAGCGCCTTCCGTGCGCCGATGTAGGGTGTAGTGAGTTCGGGATCCAAGGCTTCCAGCAGTCGGATGCAGATTGCCGTTTCTGATTCGACCTCAGTCAGCAGCTGGTTCACCGATGCATCTTGTTCGCCCGACTCATCGCTAATCTGAATCACATCCACGGCGTGGCTGGTGACGAAAACTTCACGAGTCGCACCGGTAAGCGTAAAATCCGGCAACCGAGTAATGTCCGCGAAAGTGCCGATTGACTCCACCAAGCGACAGTTTGCCGCCGTGAGTTCGGAAACTGACTCGCGAAGCCGGGCAATTGTGGGCTCGTGTGCGGTGATGTTCCGGCGTATTGCCCCGAAGTCGATCCCTGCGAACAATCGTTCGGAGATCGTCAACCGCCATACCATGCTAGCAATCGAGAGCTTTGTAACCGCCTGAAGCTGGGCGATCTGCTCCTGCAGCGGCTTGACGCTTTTCAACCAAGAATCATGGATACCTGCCAAATCATGAAACATCCGCGTTGAAGCCGTGGCTTGATCGGCCAGTTTTTGAAGATGATCATTTGCCTTGACAACTTCGCCGATTCGAGCGGACATAATCTCTGAGGCAGAGGCAATGCGCGAGAGATCTTGATGGTGCAAACGGATCGGACGCAACGCTGCTTCGAGTTGCTCGTACAAATTAACATAAGGCGGCCGCAATGAGGCAATTACCCGTTCGAGATCTTTGCAGACACTCTGCAAGGCCAACGCGGTCTGCTGTGGGTTCTTCTTCATGATCCCGCTCCATCGTCAATGGCGGCGTCGATGCGGCGGAAGAGGAGGCTGACGAAGGCCAAGCGCTCGATGGCGTCCGTGGGTGTCATTTGCTCGACGTCACCGTGGCTGTAAATGTTGCGGACGCCTGACATCGCGCCCATGGTCAGGAACTTGAAGCCTTCCTGTTCGCTGCGGTCGTTGGCCGATTTCAACGCGTTCAGCCGAATTAACGGATTCTGCTCGCTGAAGGCTTTCGCCATCAGGTCGCGGCCGGAGGTCTTGTGATCGCCCACGATGTCCTGGATACGTTTTTCGAAGCGTTCGAGCGCTTTGCGGACGGCTTCGTTGAAGTGGCCGTCTTTGAACATTTCCAGGCAGTCGTCGGTCAGCGCCGGATGGAGGCCGAGATTCTGTAGCAGGGCGACTTTGTCGGCCGATGGGTCGCGGACACGGGATGGTTCGGGACGGTCGAGCTTGCGAAGTTCGTTTTCGATCGGAAAGCGGAGCGCTTTCATCGGCTCGGCGATCGCGGCGAGTTGTTCGTCGGTGACACGTTCGCCTTTGTTTGCCATCCAGTTGATGCCGCCCCGGACGATTTCTAGCACCAGCTTTTTCGGTTTGCGCGGATAATGGCGAAAGACCTGTTCAAGGAGGTGCGCGATGTCTTTGCGTTTGTTGCTCTGTTTCTTCCAAAGCGTTTTGAGGCCCATATCCGCGGCGACTTTCTGGACACAGAAACCGTTGCCCCGGGTCGTGGACGGCGAAATTGCGGCCAGCGCATGAGCAAGTGCTTCGATGTGTTGCCGGCGTTGTTTGGTGATCCGCAGCGCCGGCTCCTTTCTTGGCGCCGTGCGTCTGCCTGTTCGTTTCTGCACACGCTTTGTTCTCTTTTTCTTCGCCATCAATCCGTGCCGGCTCCCATGTTCAATTCTCAGTCATCACTCGTCCAACTTCACTTTCCGACGCCGTTTCTTTGCTTTGCTGCTCTTGACGGCTTCGATGGCCTTGAGTTGTTCGGCCAGTTCGGCTTCGAGTTTGGCTTTGTGCTTCTGCCGCCATCCGGCTGTCAATTCGCCTGTGAACGCGCGGTGGAGAAGGACGTCGAACGTTTTGTCGAGAGAATCTCGATTTGTGACTTGGCTTTCGGACAGACGCCGGAGTCTTCGGACAACGTTTCCGAAGGCGCGCTGCCGATCAAGCGGGGGCCGCAGTAACTTAATTTGCTTTAGTTTGGTGACGTTAATCCCCGGCATCACTGCGCCGCCGCTAATCAGTTGAAGTTGCCGCGCTACGTCAACGCTGAACCGGAACTGACAGCAGACAAAATCTGGATCTGCGATTTCACGGTGAACACGGATTCGAAGCAGATCAGAATGCATAATGCCTTTCGGGAGCGTGTCCCGGTATACAGCACAGTTACCGATGGTCCCTTTACGTGTCATCACAATATCGCCTGGAACCAGTGAATAGGAATCTAGCTCCCGTGCCTTGTCATGCGTCAGAAACTCGTCTGTTCGGTCTTCGAACTGTCGATTAACGTGTTTGATTCCCCAGAGGGGGACACCGTCGTTTTGCGAATATTCCGCTTTGGCGAGTTGAGTGCCGAACGGGCCACACTTGACGTCATCCTCTGACGCACAAAAGTCGGTTATCCTAACCCGCTGCCAGCCCATGGGGTTGGTGGCGGGGTCGCCGAAGGTTTTGTGGAAGAGGGCGGGGAGGATGCGGGCGACTTTGGCATCGGTCTCGCGCCGCTGACGACGCAACCGGTCCGCCTCATCCAATATCTCCACAATCCGACGCTGCTCCGATAATGCTGGAAGGGGAATATTGACGCGGTAAGCGTCATCACGATTCAGACCTGGAACACCCGTTGTGATTGCCAGTCGGTCGAGGGAAAGGTAGGTTAATAAGTAATATACCCATCGGAGGTCGCAAGGAATTCGTGGTTTCACATAATACGTCGTATCAATTGGCCAAAAGTCAGACTCAAACCAAGTGACTTTACCGGCTGAACCTTTGCGTCCGACCACGATCCCAGGTCCCGAAACAAGTGCCTCGCTGTGATAACCGTCGACACCGTTAGAGCCCGCAACCGGAATGTCTCCAGATGCGTTACGTAAATCTTTTCGAAGACTACGGCCATATTCGAGAACCACAAGTTTGCTGAGCGGGATCTCATGCCACATCACTGCACCGCCTCCACTTCCTTGAGGAGTTTTTCAAGACCGGCGATGATCTGGCGTTCGTCCTCGATCACTTCGCGGATCAGTTCGACCGGGTCTTCATCGGGAGCGGGCTGGCCGATCGTCGGCTTGTAACGGCCGGCGGCCAGGTTGAAATCGTTGCGCTCGACCAGCTCGCCGGTGGCCCACCATGCGTGCGGCTCGTCGCTGCCCGGCTCGAGCAGCGCGTTGGCCTCGATGCCGGGCGGTTTCCTGAAGCCGGACTTTTTGTACTCCTGCCACATCTGGATCAATCGCGGGATGTCGTTCTGCTCGGGCGTCTCCGGCCGGCCGCCCTGCGTGATGCGGTCCGGGTCGTAGCCGTCGTTGCGGACTTCGTAAAACCAGATCTTCGCCTGCTTGTCGAACTTCTTTTTCGCCTCGACCGGCCGGCGGAAGACCAGCACGGCCGTCTTCACTCCGGCGTACGGCTTGAACACACCGGCGGGCAGGCTGACGACGGCCAGCAGGTCGTAATCGCGGACCAGTTTCTTCCGCAGCTCGACGTGCGCCTTGGTGCTGCCGAACAACAGCCCCTCCGGAACGACCACCGCACAGCGGCCGCCCGGCGCGAGGGCTTCCATCATCACGCCCAGAAACAGCAGTTCGGATTTCTTGGAGTTGGTGGGGAGGTCCTTGCGGATCGAGTCCTTGGGCAACGTGCCGGAAAAGGGAGGGTTGCTGAGGATCACTTGATAGCGGCGGGCCAGGTCGTCGTCGCTCAGCCCACCGTATTCGCTCAGCACGTTGGCGCGGCGAACCGGCGCGTTTTCAATGCCGTGCAGCACGAGGTTCATCATGCTGATCCGCATCATCTGCCGCGATACGTCGAAGCCGTAGATCGAGCGCTCGAGAAGCTGCCAGTCGGGAATCTTCTCGCCGGGCCCCTTGCGATAAGTCTGCAGGTTGGGAATTTCCTTTTTGGCCTGCTCGATCGTCTGGCCGCGTTTTTCCAGCCACTCCTCACCGTAGATCGGGACTTCGACCGGCTCAGCCGAGTACTTGGCCAGAATGTGTTCGATGGAGTCGATCAGGAACCCGCCGGTGCCGCAGCAAGGATCGTAGACCGTGTCGCCGAAGTCGGGGTCGACCAGCTCGACCATCATCGTGCGGATCTGCCGCGGCGTGCGGAACTGGCCGTTGAGGGCCGATTGGCCGAGATGCGTCAGCAGGTACTCGAAGATGTCCCCTTTGACGTCGGACCCGAGCTTGGAGAACGGAATGCTGTCGATCTCATCCATGACTTCCTTGAGCACTTGCGGATCGACGATCTCCAGCACGGCGTCGCGAAAGTACTCGGCCACCCGCGGGCTCTGCTTGACCAGGCTGGCCATGTAAAGAAAGACTTCGTCCCGGACGAAGTCTCGCAGCTCCTCGCCCGATTTGAAGCGGAATTCGGACCAGCGATACCGCCGTGCCTGGCGGGGAAACAGCGACCGACCGTTGGCGGGTTCGCCGGTCAGTTTGGCTTGGAGGGCAAGCTGGTCTTCGCGTTCATCGAGCAGTTTCAGATAGATCAGATACGAGATCTGTTCGATGTACGTGACGGGGTTGGTCGTACCGCCGGCCCACAGGATGTCGGTAATACGGTCGAGTTTACGGCGAATTTCTTGATTCAATGTTTAGTGCTCCGCATCGAAGTCGAGGATCGGATGTTGTATGGCTGCCCCGAACCGCTCAAGCTGGCACCGTAGAACCCAGCACTTCACAACCACAACCTCGAGAGTTATTGAGGTGCGGCCTAGCTCTCGGATCTCGTCGTCTGACTTGCCGGGCAAAATCTGTCGTAGCCGTGCAAGTATTCGATTGTTGTTCTTGTTGTTGCCAAAATGCTGAGCGAGGCGGTTTCTTAATTTCGTTGTTTTTCCTATCGAGAGAACAACCGGCGGCTCAAGAACCTCAAAAGCGACTCGGTTGTTCTTAATGCTCTTGGTAGCTTTTGCCTCGATTTCCTTTTTTACCTGTTTCCACGTTTCTTTGTTATGCCACGTCAATCGGTACAAACCCGGTTCCTTGGGGATTTCCACTCTCTTGAATGGCAAGTTGCACCCCGCGTTCTCCCGCGCGGCGACTGTGGTCCACCGCAGTTTCGCCCACTCGTTGCAGGTGTCAAATAACGTCACTTCTACTTTCATCGATGTCACTCTACGCGCTCGCAAAGACCGATTCGTTCATGTCCGAGATGATTTCCCGCAGTCCTTGTTCGCCGAACAGTTCGACACCAAGTTGACCGGCGTTGAGGATCGACAGGGGCGGTGCGAACAGGTCTTGCATTTCGACCTTGCCCTTGGTGATGCCGCGATTCTTCAACAGGATCAGGTACTGCGCCTGGTCCGGTGTGAGGTTCTTGGTCACAAGCCAAGCGTGGAAATTCTCGTCGAGCGTTTCCTCGCGACTTTTTACCTTGGCCAATCCGAGGGCGGCCTTGATGAAGTCGATCAGGTTGCCGACCGGGTTGCGGTACGCGTTGCGCAGGTTGTCTTCGTTGAAGTAGTAGCGAGGCTGATTGAGGCGTTCGGCCAGCTCCTGTTCTTCTTCTTCGGTGAGGGGTTGGTCGTCGCGGACTTTTTGAATGACGGGGTCGGACTGGGCCTGCTGACGGATGGTCTCTTCCCAGTTGGTGACGTAATCCTTCTTGTCGACCCGTTCTCCTTGGGGACCAACCTCAACGTAGTGCACCTGTTCGAGCCAGTCATCGGGCAGACCGAGTTCCACCAATTCGGTCGCCTCTGGTTTTCCGCCTGATGCTCGGCTGGACTGGCCGCCACCCGCGGTACCAGTGAAGATGTCCGTATCGGAATCGTTGAAATACTTGTGGTTGCCAAAGAAGTCATAGATGACGAACTTCTGCTTGCCGATCTTCGGACAGGTGCGCGTGCCGCGGCCGCGCATCTGTTGGTACAGGATCGGACTACGGACACGGCGTGCCATGACCAAATGCAACACTTCGCGGCAGTCGAAACCGGTGTCCAGCATGCCGACGCTGACGGCGACCTGCGGCAGTTCTTCTCGTTTGAACTTGCGGATCAATTCGTCGGCGTCGGCAACGTCGGAGGTGATGACCTCGGCATAACGGCCCTTGTACTCCGGGTGCAGTTCATTCAGGTACTGTGCCAGTCGGGTTGCGTGATGTTTGGTGATCGCGAACACGATCGCCTTGCCCGGGGCGGTTTTTTGAGCGGGAGCGAGTTCCAGGTAATTCTGGTGCGCCAGCCGGTCGAACTCTTCCATCATCAGCCGATTGGTGTCCTCGTTGGTCCATTTGCGTTCGAATTCGGCCGGGTCGTAATGCTCGTCGTCCACGTCGGCACCTTCGGCCAGGATTTCGGTGATTCCGGTGGCAAACTTGTACGGAACCAGATAGCCGTCGCGGAACGCGCTCAGGATCGGCAAGCTGAAATCGGGCTGTCCGGGCTTGCAGTGGTAGAACTTGTAGGTGTTACGGTCGATGTACTCGGCTGGAGTTGCAGTCAGACCAATGTGCAGTGCGTCGAAATGCGTCAGCGCCGTCTGCCATGCGCCGTAAATGGAACGGTGGCATTCGTCGGCGACAACCACATCAAAATAACCGCTGGTAAATTCACGGTAACGGCCAATCATGGTTTGCAGCAGGCAGACCGTGATCTGCTTTTCCGCCCGCACGACGCCCGGTTTAAGCCAGTAAGCCGGATATTGGTTTAGCAAGTCCTGAATCGCCTCTAAGGCCTGCTTGGCCAACTGCTCGCGATCAACGAGAAAAAGGACGCGTTCTGCGCGGCCGGCCTGAAACAACCGCTTGAGATATAGGCAAATGAGATCCGTCTTGCCGGTGCCGGTGGGGAGCTCGATGAGGAACCGCCGTTTGCCCAGTTCGACGGCATGGTCCAGCGCCCGCATGGCTTCCTGCTGATACGGGCGCACGGATCGCGCCTCGCCCTGTCGCAGGTAGTCGACGGGAATCGGAATGGTCGCGAGCGGCTTACGCTCTTTTCGCATGTACACGAGGCGCTCAAGGTCACGGCGCGAAAAGAATGAGCCGACGATGCGGGCATCGTCGTTGGTGTAATCCCAGAAATAGATAAGTTCGCCGTTGGAGAGGAAGATGAAAGGTGCACCGCGTTTCTTCGCGTTCGGCAGGGCTTGCTGCTTGGCGGAATACGGGTCAATGCCGGAACGCTTCGCCTCGATAATCGCGAGTGGTCGACCGTTCTGCGCCAGCAGGACGTAATCTGTGCGCGTGCCGTCCTGCGATTGTTCCGTGAGGACTTGGGACTTGTCAGACGGATCCCAACCGGCTTGGCGCAACAACTGGTCTATCAGAATTCTTGCGTCCGCTTCGGTTGAACCGGTTGGTTTGTTGTGTTCGTGTGTCATAGGCAACCTTAAGGGACTTCGTCTATGCAATCTGCGCGCCAATTCATCGATTCACATCGATTTTGAGTCGTTTCAACTGGGCATCGAGGGTTTGGTAATTGGCGTAGCCGAGCAGTTCGGCGGCGTGTTTCTTGACGCCGTGGGCTTCCTCCATGGCTCGACGGAGATAGTGGCGTTGGACCTCTGCCAGCAGTTTTTGCAGGGAAAAACCTTCCCCCAACGGCCGGTCGAGCAGCGACTCGGATTTCTTTCCGGGAACTTCGGCGATCGCGGCCTTGATATCCGCCACACCGATCGTCTCGCCAGCCGACATGATCGCAGCCTCCAGCAACGCATTTCGCAATTGCCGCACGTTGCCCGGCCAATCGTATTGCGACACAAATCGTTTTGCAGCATCAGAAAGCGATTTGTCCCGGTAGCCTGGTTCCTGATTACGGAAATCCGCGTTGATCTGTTGCATCAAGGCTTTGACCAATGGCGGAATATCGGTCTTGCGGTCTCTCAACGGGGGCAGCTTTAGGGTAATCACAGCCAGCCGATAGAACAGGTCCTCGCGAAACTTGCTGGCAGCCACTTCGTCCATCAGCTTGCGGTTGGTAGCCGCCACGATGCGGACATTGCTGTGGATGGTCGCTGCTCCTCCGACGGGCGTAAATTCGCGGTAGCACGGCCCTTTGCCCGGCGGCGGCTGAAGCACGCGCAGCAGCTTGGCTTGCATATCCGGCGGGCATTCACCGATTTCGTCCAAGAAGATCGTGCCCCCGTCGGCCAGCATAAAGGCGCCTTCGCGATTGCTTGTCGCTCCCGTAAAAGCCCCTTTCACATGACCAAACAATTCGGATTCCAAAAGCGCCTGTGGGATGGCAGCGCAGTTGATCGCGATAAAAGGCCCGTCGCGTCGGCGGCTGGCATTGTGGATTGCGCGTGCGAACATCTCCTTGCCGGTCCCGGTTTCGCCGAGGATCAGCACAGGCACGTCTCGCTTAGCCGCCTTTTCCGCACGACCGGCGGCAAGTCGCAGCGCCTTGCTCGCACCAATGATCCTCTCGAAGCCACGAATCTCGGCCGGGGCTTTTGCGGCGAGGTGTTGCAATCCAGCGTCCGGAGCGCTGGCCAGTTCCGGAACAAAACCGGCCACGACATCATACGGAATCTCGGTTTTCCATGCTCGGCCATTGTAGGTCTGGTAAAAGCTGACATTGTGCCGGCTTTTCCCGATCAGCACCCAGGTTACGGCCATAGCAGGCGTGCCGGGACTGAGAAAGAAGACCAGTTCGTCGCCGTCTGATGCTTCAATCGAGTCAAGCGTCTGCTTAACTGCCGCAAAGATACCGGCGTAGTCGGTCGGGTTGTCGAGCTTGACGGCGTGGATGGTCGGGTTTCCGCCGATCCAAGCAGTAAACAGCCGGTTCAGGAACGGCTCGTAGTTGCTCAGCAAGTGGACCTGGTCAAACGACTCGTTGCGCAGCAACGATCGTATCGGACCATCCTGTAAGCGAGGTTTGCCAGCGAAAGACAACGCTTTGCAGACTTTCCGTTGCTGGACATCCTCCAGTTCCGCGGCCATCGCCAACAGATCGGTCGCTCCAATCCAGCTGACTAGAATTCTACGATTGGCCATGCGAAGACAACGTTGTTTGTTCAAGGACAAATACAATTGTATAGCGTGAGTCGCAGAGTGCAACAGCAGTTGGCGGTTTCCGCTGCCTGGCTTCGATTTGGAATTTCGACCACAGTGACGAGAATTGGCCAAACTGGAATGGTGGGCCAACCCACGACCAATCAATTGACCGCGAACTCGGAACGATTGGCGCCGAGGATAAGCCGCAGCACGTGATACCGCTCTGCCGTGCCAACCGGTAAGTACCTTTGATCGCGAATCTTTCTCAAATTTCCTTAAAAGCGACGTGCATTCTCGTCCAACGCGAAAGCCAGCTTAAACAGGCCTGATCCCCTTTATTGAAGCAAAACATGGCTTGCCTTCGCAGCAGCTTTTCGAGGCGGTGCGTCCAACGGAACGCCTCGGTGAGTCGGTGATTTCCGACGAAAGTACCAAGTGTTGGACGGGATGGGAGACTGGGAGTAAGGAAACATAGATCCATTGGGATTTGTCACCAGCCATCTCCCATCTGGGTGTACCATTGTTGGAGGAATGCGCGTATTGTTACGAAGAGGGTCCCTCTTGGGGAGCTTTCACTTGTAGATCTAGTTTGCCATCCACACGAGTTAACAATCGGGTAGGAGGCGGGGTCGCCCCCGCCGTCCTCCCACACCAGCGGACGTACTCATCGTATCCGGCGGTTTCCTTTGATGTTGTAACGACAGGTATCTGGTTTCGAGGCGTGATAGCCTTGAGCCGTGAACCACTGGTTGTTCATGCCCTGTTGGGCGGCGGGCGTGTCGGACATACGCCACCAGCCCTTTCCGCAGGCGGCGGTCGTCCAGGATCGATTCCAGGAGACCCCCAGGCTTTGCAGGAAGGCCGCGATCGATTTGGCGCGTTTGCGCTGCTTGAGCCGCACGCAGCGGAGTTTGCGGCGAATCCAGCCATCCAGGGCGGTGAAAGGCGACTTTCCCCCCGCGAGTCGGAAGTAGGTCACCCAGCCGTGGAAGTAATCCGCAACACCAGGGAGCTGCTGCGCGAATACCATCGTCGAGGGTTACTGCCAGCCAGCGGTGGATCAAAAGTTGCTCCAAGCGCTCGGCGGGATGCGTCAGTAGACGAGTTAACACATCGCGGAGATGAACAAACGGGTCGATCTTGTGATGCCAGCACGTCGCCGTCATCGAGAACAACTCCGCCGCCGTCCGCCCCCCGTTGTCGATGTCGGCAAACAACCAGTTCTTGGAAGAACTGGCGGCCGAGGCGAACAGCGGAAGCTGTTCACCTCGAAAAACCACCTCTCGAATCTCATTCTTTGGACTTGATTATGACGTAGCCGACGCCAGCGTCAGCACTGCGGAAGCGGATCAAGATGCCTTTTTCCAAGGACGCTTTGTTGATAGCCTCCTCGGCTTCCGCGGCAGACGAAACCGTCTTGTCGTCGACCATCGTCACGAGCATGCCGGGCCGCAAATCCGAGAGATCGGCCAGGCTGCCGGCTTTCACTTCCGTGATGATGGCGCCGCCAGGCCCATCCTTGAAGCCGAACTTCCGTGCCAGCTCAGGAGTCACATCTGTCAGGGCGACGCCAATTTTATTGAACGAGACTTTCGCTTTGGGAGCAGGCTTCGGAGTAGCCTTGGAGATGCCGAACTCCTTCGCCTGTTCGCCAAGTTTGACCTTCAAATGGGTCTTTTTGCCGTCCCTGACAAGGGCCAGTTCGACGGTTTTGCCGGGTTCCATGTTGCCGATGAGGTGCTGCAGTTCGTGAGCCGTGCTGACAGCATTGCCGTCCACTGCCGTGATGATGTCACCTGCCTTCAAGCCGCTCCGCTCGGCAGGAGAGCCTTTGACGACTTCGGCTACCAGCACACCCGCTTCGATGTTGAAGCGTTCGGCCACATCCGCATCCAAGTCGCGAATGTTGACACCCAGGAACGCTCGACGTACTTCGCCGTGTTTGAGCAATTTGGTCATAATGTTCCTGGCCAAGTTGCTGGGGATCGCCAGACCGACACCCGAAAACGTACCCGTGCGGGTCCGAATGGCGGAGTTGATGCCCACGACCTCACCTTTCAGATTCACCAACGGTCCCCCGCTGTTGCCGGGGTTGATCGCGGCGTCGGTCTGGATGTAGTCCTCATACATATGATGTCCCATCGAACGACCTTTGCCGCTGATGATGCCGTGAGTCACGGAACCAATCAGGCCGAACGGCGCGCCGATGGCGAGAACTTTGTCGCCGATTTCGGCTTTGTCGCTGTCAGCCAGCTTGAGATATGGCAGAGGCTCCTTGGCGTCGATGCGGACGATCGCCAAGTCGGTTTTCGGATCGCTCAGGATTTCAACCGAATCGAACTCGCGACCATCATAGAGACGGACCCGGACTTTCTTGGCGCTCGCTACCACATGATGATTCGTCAGGACGATACCGCTCTTGTCGACGATCACTCCCGATCCCAGACCATGCCTCGGTGCAGTGGGCGCTTTGTCGAAGCGCTCCAATTCCGGTGCATCCCACTTGAAATCCTTGAATTCCGGGATACCTGGGAACCGCTCGAAATATTTGCGGAACTCCTTCGGCAAGTGATCGAACAAATCATCCGGAAATCGTCCATCTTCTTTTCTTTCCAGACGAGCAACGGGTGGGACATTCGTCTCGATGCTGACGACAGCCGGAAGTACCTGTTTGACCACCTCACGATAAGAAGTGACAACCGCCGGTGGTTCTTCCGCCGCCAGCACGTTGGCTACGACAAACAAAAGCAACATCGCTACGACATATGGCAGAGGAAATCTCGAAAACCGTTGCAACATCGCTGTCACCCTCCTTTCCGACTATCTTGACGCTTTCCCTGACCTGAACCGGTGTCGATCCAGGACTGATCACGTTTCGGAAACCAACGCATCAGGGCATGTTGCAACGGCTGTGCCGAATTTCGCGACCGCACAAAAAAGGCGAAATCAATGCCGATTTTTTACCTTCCCCTCAGGATAAGCGAGTTTCGTTCGGCCAAAATGTCCCGTTAACGAAATGGAGAGGTGGACGATTTGTCGCGAGACAGGGGTTGCTGGCTTGCGAGTCCGTGCCGCCGATTTTGCTTGCCTGCCGTCGAGCTGGCAAGCAAACTGATCATCACACGATTCGTCCCTGAGATATCCCGGAGGAACCCATGATCGAACGTTGTTTGCTGTGTGCACTGCTAGCTATCGGACTGTCTGTCCCATCCTTGCCCGCTGAAACGAAGCTGCCAGAAAAGTACATCGTCTACTTCGGCACCTATACAGGGGGCAAAAGCAAGGGCATCTATCGCTACTATCTGGACACCAAGACCGGGAAGCTGACCTATATCGGCGTTACGGAGGGCATCGCCAACCCGTCTTTTCTGGCAATCCACCCCAACAAAAAGTATCTCTATGCCGTCACCGAAGTAAGCAACTTCCAAGGGAAAAAAAGCGGGGCCATCGCTGCTTTTCGCATCGATCCCAAAGATGGCGGCCTGACGATGTTGAACCATGCGTTGTCGGGAGGCAGCGGGCCATGCCATCTGGTTGTGGACCGCCTCGGCAAGACCGTTCTAGCCGCAAACTATGGCAGCGGCAGTGTTTGTGCCATCCCGATTGCCGGTGACGGCAAACTGAAGGAAGCCGCCTCCGTCATCCAACACAAAGGATCGAGCGTCGATCCCCGACGCCAGAAAGGTCCCCATGCGCATTCGATCAACGTCGATGCCAATAATCGGTTTGCTGTCGCTGCCGATCTCGGACTCGACAAACTCCTCATCTATCGGCTGGATGCCGACAAGAGCACGCTGACTCCGAATGACCCAGCGTTTGCGGAAGTGCCGCCGGGCTCGGGTCCAAGGCACTTCGCCTTTCACCCGTCGCACAAGTTCGCTTATGTCATCAACGAAATGAAAATGACGATCACGGCATTCGCTTATGACCCCGAAAAAGGAGCATTAAAGTCGTTGCAAACCATCTCCACCTTGCCGGCGGGTGAAAAACCGCAAAAAGGATTTTCCACGGCTGAGGTGCAGGTCCATCCTTCAGGGAAATTTCTCTATGGCTCCAACCGAGGGCACGACACGATTGCCATATTTGCCATCGACCAACAAAAGGGAACGCTTCGGCTGGTCGGTCACGAGTCGACCCGCGGAAAGACACCGAGGAACTTCGGCATCGATCCAAGTGGGAATTTCCTGTTGGCTGCCAACCAGTCGACGGATAATGTGGCTGTTTTTCGCATCGATCCCAAGACCGGCAAATTGAAACTGGTGGGGCAACCGATTGAAGTGCCGCGACCCGTTTGCGTCAAGTTTCTTGCCGTTTCCAAAGATTAATCGGAAAGGTCGGAGAATGCTGTTTTCCGTTTGGCTGTTGGCAGCAGAACGGAACCAGGCGAATAGCGGAATAAAAAGAAGAACCCCGGCACAGCGAAAAAGGTGCCGGGGTTTTTGCTTCGATTAGCCTTTGAACATCTTATGGCAGGAGCCGCAATTAGCGTTCTTCTGCAACGCTTTGCCGGCTTTGGCGTCGCCTTCGAGGGCCGCCTTGGCAGCTTTGAGCAAGGCTTCCGTTCGCTTTTTCCAAGCCTTTTCATCCCCTTTGGGCGGCTTGTTCTGGGTCAACGCCGTGAACAAAGCGACGAGTTGCTCCTTCTCTTCTTTGCTGGCGCTGCCGCCGGCAACCTTCTTGCACAGACCGCCTTTCATGGCGATCTTCATCACTTCCTTGATCGTGTACTTCGGCTTGCTCTCTTGAGCAGCCTGGTACGAGGAAGTGCCGACGAAGGCGACAGCCAAAGCGACTGCCAAAAGAACACGTGTCTTCATGTAACAAACCCCCTTTTGTTGTGTGTGGTTTCCCTGGTCGGACCTACCTGAATGGACTGGGATGCCGATTACATTATTCAAACGGAATCGATCGCCAAGAAGCAATTTTGGCAAAGAAGTGTTTGCGCATCTGTTTTTTTAACTTGTTTAACGAATGTTGACTTTTGTCGCAGGGGAAGAAATCGGAGGTCTGGCGGTCAGCCGCCCTCGTCGGTATCGCAGCAGCCTCCGCCGTTGACCTGAATTCTAGTCTTTGGCATGATCTGGCGGGTTGTGAGCGAGCAAAAGGAGTTCGAGGGAAGACATGGACGTGGCAAACAGCTCATTTCCTGCGAAGCCGGCGTTTTTTGCTTATATTCCGTTCTTATGGCGCTGCGTTCTGTTTCCTGGCACGGTGTGCCGACAGAAGACCAGCGCGATCGCAGGTTGGCTGGTCGCCGTCGTTTTACCAGCCTTGCTTCTCTATCCGTGTTTATCTTTCCACCTCTTTGAGCCGGACGAAGGGCGTTATGCCGAGATTCCCCGCGAGATGCTGGCTCGCGGCGACTGGCTCGTGCCGCATTTGGCGGGGCAGCCGTATTTGGAAAAGCCGCCGTTGATGTATTGGCTCGTCATGGTCAGCTATCGGCTGTTCGGCGTTTACGACTGGTCAGCGCGTCTGGTGCCGGCGTTAGCGGTCCAGGCAACGATCGTTTTGACGTATCTTTTCGGAAGGCAAATACTCGGCGGGCGGGCTGCCTTTTGGGGAACGCTCACCTTGGTCCTGGCGCCAGCGTTTCTGGGCATGGGAAGGTTGCTTTTGCTTGATGGTGTCTTGACCTTTTTCGTTTGGCTCTCCGTTTACAGTGCCTGGCAGGCGATTCAGAGCCGCACGATTCGAAGCGGCTGGTGGCTGGGTTGTGCCGTTGCCTCTGGTCTGGCGACCTTGACGAAAGGTCCAGTGGCTCTGGTTCTGCTTTTGCCGCCGGTCTGGCTTTTTTCCCGATGGACAGAGGGCGTGGCCAGGCCAGGGCTGCGCGACGGCTTGCTATTTGCCGGCGTCTACTTGCTGGTCGCTGCGCCGTGGTACCTTGCCATCCTTGTGCGGATGCCGGCTTTCGCGATCGACTTCTTCTGGACGCATAATGTCATGCGTTTTGTTGATCCGTTCGACCACGAACGCCCGGTCTGGTTCTATCTGCCGATCGTCGTGGCAGGGCTGCTTCCGGCGAGCTTGTGGGGCATGGGTTTTGCCCGTTTTTTGTTCACAGGCGAGGAGTGGGCGGTTCAAAGGCGCTGTCCGGAATTGGGTTTCTTGCTGCTGGTTTCGGGGTGGTGTATTTTCTTCTTTTCGTTGTCAGGATGCAAATTGCCGACCTACGTTTTGCCTGCCTTTCCTCCGTTGGCGTTGGCATTGGGCTACTATTTGTCCCTGTTATCCTCGGCCCGATTGCATTGGTTGAAAGTCTCCTTTGCCCTTTCGGCGGTGGTCTTGTTTTTGGCCCACTATGTCGTCATACCCGAATATGCCCGATTCCGGTCGCCCATGAATCGGGCGGAGCAAGTGGCGGCTTATTGTGCCGGCAAACCGGTCATCTGTTACCCCCGTCCTTGCGATTCAGTCGCCTTTTATCTTGGGCGGGATGATTTTCGCTCCTACCGCAGCAAATACACACCGCAATTGATCGAACGACTTCAAAAACAGCCGGAGTCGCGGACCGCCATACTTTTTACCCACCGACATTCGTTGGAGGGATTGCGCCGGGTTTTGCCGCCTGGACTCCATCTCACCTCGGCCACGCCTCTTAGCTACAGTTGGAAAAGATTCTTCGAGCCAGAAGCCTGCTACATGGCGATCATCGAACGCCGCCCTTGAGTCGGGGAGCCTTCTTGAAAATTCCTTGATCCTGGCTCGGCGATACTGCATCATCAAGCCGTCGCTATCCATCCCAATGGCGCTGGCCAATATTGGAATCGGGACTTCACCGCGATCGGAAAGGACTTTCATGATCCAAGTGTTTGCTAGCGCGGAAGACCTGTACCGCGCCGCTGCCGAGCTGTTTGCCGATCGGGCAAAAAAAGCCGTCGCCCAGCATGGCCGCTTCAGCGTTTGCCTGTCGGGCGGTTCGACGCCGAAGAGTGTTTTTGAACGGTTGGCCCAAACGCCATTTCAAGCGGACATCCCCTGGGAACACTGTCATTTTTTCTGGGGAGACGAACGCTGTGTGCCGCCGGATGACCCGCGGAGCAATGCCCGAATGACCCGTGAAGCTTTGCTGGATCATGTGCCCGTCCCAGCGGCAAACATCCACTGCATTGACGGCACAGCGCCGCCTCACGATGCCGCCGTCCAATACGAGCAAACATTGAAGAGCTTTTTTGGCAACGATGCCCCTTGCTTCGATCTGGTATTTCTCGGCATGGGACCAGACGGACACACGGCGTCGCTTTTTCCAGGAACTCCTGTCCTGCAGGAAAAAAAACGCTGGGTCGCCGAGGTCTATGTTCCCCAACAGCAGATGCACCGCGTCACGTTGACGCCGACCGTCCTTAATCGCGGACGGATCATTGCTTTTTTGGTGACAGGAGCGAACAAAGCCGACACGCTCAAGCAAGTTCTGGAAGGTGAACGCGGCAGGTTCCCCGCGCAGCTGATCCAGGCAGAGGCTGGAGACCTTCGCTGGTTCGTCGATGCGGCTGCCGCTCTAAAGTTGTCGCCCGCCATCTTGGGAAATTAATCCAACCGCTTCAAAAAGAATATTTTTGGATTGCTGCGGAGGAAATACCATGCGACGAAACACGTTTTGGTCCTTCGCCCTGGCATGCACCGCATTTGTCTTCCCGATCGAAAACAGATCGGCGGCGGAAAACGCCATCGGCGTCCGCGGCCAGATCGGCTGCAACGATTCCGCCAAGCGCGTCTCCCGGCTCATCATTACGAAACCCGGCGTCTACGAAAACTACCTGGTTGACAGCGATTGGGCCGGTGGCAACCGCGTCAAAATTTCTGCCGATAACGTTACCCTGCGTCATTGCGAAATCCGCAACGCCACCGGCAACGGCATCGGCGTGTTCGGCAAAAACGTCGTCATCGAAAACTGCAAAATCCACCATATGCTCAACGGCACGTACGAGCAACAAGCCGACGCGCACGGCATCACCGGCGGCTGGAACAACGTCACCATTCGTAACTGCGAAATCTATTACGTTTCGGGCGATGCCATCCAATTCGATCCGGATCGGCGAACCAATGGCCGCGTCGTTGTCGAAAACTGCACGTTGTGGACCGGACCGCTGCCGGCCGATGCCGGACGATTCAAGAAAGGACAACGGCCTGGCGAAAATGCCTTCGATTCGAAAACGCCTCCCAAAGGCCCACGCTGCCAGCTCATCATGCGCCGCTGCGTGATGTATGGCTGGAGCCAGCCCGGCCAAATCAGCCTCCTGGCCGCCCTCAACCTCAAGGAAAACGTCGATGCCGTCATTGAGGAATGTCTCTTTCGCGATAACCAGGTCTGCTTTCGCCTGCGGGGACCAACTCGTCGAGGCGGAGCTCACGTCACCATCGATCGCTGTGCTCTCTTCGATTCCGACGTCGGCGTGCGCATGGAAGACAAACTGCGCAATCTGAAAATTCGCGATTTGGCCTTCGGTCCTGGGGTAAAACGGAAATATCACCGCGTCGGCTCCGGACCGTTTCCCGGCTATGAGAACCACGGCGAAACTACTGCCGACTCGTTTGACCGCCTGCTAAAACAAGGCCTCGGCTCGAAACCGAAGTAGGGCTACTCCTTCGGCACCACGGTCAACTTCAAAGTCGGTGGCGGCAGATTCGGGTGACGCTTGCTCGCGAAACCGTGCACCAGGTCGCTCCGACCACTCCCTTTGGTATCGCGAACCAGTATGAACGTGGCGAAGTTGTTTGTATCCTGATTGAGAAACTCCACCAGCTTCGCGCCCGAAATCGAGCGCGTCCCCCGAGAAACACCCTGCGGGATCACGAATGACCCGAGCCACACCGCTTTGGTCAGGTCCACTTCCGCTCCCCCTTCGCGATTCGCCGGCGCGTTGTGCCAGCGAATCAGCTTTTCATCCCAATCGTCCAGGGATTCGTCCGTCAATCCGTACACCGAAAACGTCGCGTCGGGAACTTCCGATGCGAAACCCAGTCCGCTCGGAGCGAAGGCAAGTGTCAATTCCGCCTGGACCACCCGCCACCGGCGAATGGGCTTGAGATCGATGCCGATGTAGGCTTTGCGGAGATAGTCCGAGTTCTTCCCCGGCCGGCTGTGATAGTTCTTCACCAGCAGAAGGACATCGGAAGAGTTCTTGCACGGGAAAAGCGGCTGCACATAGGCGTCGCGGCCAGCACCGATCGCCGTCGAAATATCGAGAACTCGCCCCTCTCCCGCCGCTCGCGACGCAGGCTGGGCTAACGCCGGTTCCGCAACGTTCGGGTCGAACGGGCTTACCTTCTCTAAACCGAAGCGAAGAGCACTCCCCGTCTTCATCGACCGGGTCTCGCCCGTCGTTGGATGCCTCACATCGACCGCCCCGGAAAAAACCTGCACTTCCGTCTCTTGCGAGTCGTCTCGAACCGTGACGCCAAACTCCGTTCCCCAGTCGATGAGTTGGGCCGTCGGCGTCTCCACTTTAAAACCGATCGCTGGAGGCGGGACTTTGGCAACGAGTTGGCCTCGGTGCAAAACGCACCGGTCCTGGGCAAGCAATTCGAGATCGGCCGGACCTTCCAATGTAACATCCGCACCGCTGTCGAAAACGATCCGGACGATCCCCTCGGCAAGGCGGAGCCGACCCGCCGTCAAACGCGCCCCTTCTTCGGTCGGCAAGGTCCCCGAATTCCACTGGCAGTTCTTGGCCGAAGCCAGCGTCGCGATGTACGGCGACCCCGACAGGGAAAACCACATCCAGCCCGCCAAAGCCAAGAGAACCGACGCAGCCAAAAGAAGGACGCCCGTCGGAAATCGCCGCCGATTGCCTTCGGGCCGCAGAATCGGACGCGAAGGCGCCAGCAATGTCGCGTCGGCCGCCGACCAGCTCAACGCCGCATGCTGATGCAGATATTCAACATAGAACTTCCTCGATCCCCAATCGTTGAGCACCAACTCTTCGAGCCGGTCACGCATTTCCGGCGTCAGCCGATCTTCAATGGCCGCTTCGCAAAGTTGTTGCAGTTCCGCAAATGGATGGGACGGCGAACTCATCGGTTCCCCTCCTGCAAAAGTGTTCGCGTCACGCAGTCATGCAGCGCGTGCCGGATTCGGCTCAAGGCACGATACACCGCTTCCGTCGAGCGCTCGGCACGTCGGGCCACTTCCTCTATATCCATCTGTTCGGTATAACGCAGATTCAACAGGTCCCGCTGATGGGCCGGGAGTTTTTCCAGGCAACGCGATAAGGCCTCCGCCCGGTCTTCGAGAACATCGGCCGACGAATCCGCCTCCGCCGCCACCGCTTCAAGAAACGCATCGCTGAAACACAGCCGATCACGCTGCCGACGCTTCCGCCAGGCCAAAACCTGATTCAACGCCACCCGGCATGCCCACGCAGCGAAATTCGTACCCTCTTCAAAACGATCAAATTCCCGCCACAAAACCAGATTCGTCTCTTGCAGCACTTCCTCGGCGTCGTTTCGGCTTGGAACCAGACTCATGACATACAGATACAGCCGACGCTGGTTCTGGCTCAGTAAACGCACAAACAAATCGCCCCGCCCGGCTTCCCGGTCCATCTCGGTCTTGGCTTGCGTCTTTTCCATGGCACGCTCCAGCATCTCCTATCAAAATAGAGCCGATGCGCTCCGAATTGGACAAAAAAAAGCGTGCCAACTCGTCGCGCTGACAGCGCGACGCTCGCTGAAAACACCGTTAGTTGACGGTTCGCTCGTCGCACTGACGCCACGACGCTCGCTGAAATCACCGTTAGTTGACGGTCCGCTTGTCGCGCTGACACCGCGACGCTCGCTGAAAACACCGTTAGTTGACGGTCCGCTCGTCGCGCTGATACCGCAACGCTCGCCGAAACCACCGTTAGTTGACGGTCGCTTAGGTTCGCCTAAATGCTGATGTTTTAGGCACTTCCTGCGCAGCGTCTCGGCAGGTGCGGAGCTATCCTGACGTTCCGTCTAGGGTCGTTGGTCTTTATTGAAGACGCCATCGATCAAGAATGGAGGGCGGGTAGGACGGACGAACACATAATAATCTTCGTCCATTCGCTTGATGACGTCCACAGCCCGGAAACCGCATTCTCTCAGGAATACCTGCATTTCGTCGTCGTATTCGCTGATATAGATTCGGTAGCGCGTGTACTTGCGCAGCCTTTCGTTGCGAGTCAGCTGCTGATACATACGATCCAAGAGCGTGATGAGAATGGCTTCTTTGTCGAAGCCGGGATGTGCCAGAAGCAGTTTGATGTCGATGCCTTTCAGTTGTGTATTATAGAAATACGATATAGCGCCTATTACCTTCTTTTTTTTGATGACGAATCTGGTTACGGCGCCGTTTTTATACAGTTCGGGCCATTCTTTCGGCAGCACGTGTGGAGAGCCGCAGAAGTCACATAATTTATTAAGGAATTTTAGATAGTGTCTCCTTCTTACTTTTACGCATTTCCAATTTGGGTTCGCGTCGTCTTTTTTCGGCATTTTGTCGGCATTTTTTCTAGCCTTGAAATTTTGCTGGCCTGGCCAATGGCCAGGGCTTGCCCTCTCGGTTGGCAGGACGATCTGTGTGTCGTCCGCTGAAGTCTGATGGCCTCTCAATCGGCCAGGGCGTTGCGCCTCGGCGGACGTGACTTTTCTCCTGTCTCGCCTTCGAATGTTTCAATGGCCTCTCAATCGGCCAGGGCGTTGCGCCCCCAGGGAAGAGCAAGCCCTTCCCCGCGGGGGCTACCGTTTCAATGGCCTCTCAATCGGCCAGGGCGTTGCGCCCTGCGCCGAAAAACATAGAAGTGGATCGTTTTGAAGTCAGTTTCAATGGCCTCTCAATCGGCCAGGGCGTTGCGCCTCCCCAGAGGAGATCGAACGAGCCTCATTCAAGTTCTCCGTTTCAATGGCCTCTCAATCGGCCAGGGCGTTGCGCCGAAGGATCACATGGAAGTGATCCTTCGCGGTCGAGTCGGTTTCAATGGCCTCTCAATCGGCCAGGGCGTTGCGCCAAGAAGAGGATTTTGCGCAGAAAGTACCACGTTCGCCGTTTCAATGGCCTCTCAATCGGCCAGGGCGTTGCGCCAAGAGTTGGGGTGTACAATCGCCAACCGCGATGATGAGTTTCAATGGCCTCTCAATCGGCCAGGGCGTTGCGCCGTGGGCCAGTATACTGGCCCACGTCTCCCGGAGGGAGCAACGTTTCAATGGCCTCTCAATCGGCCAGGGCGTTGCGCCGTGAGGAGATTGCTCGCCAGATATGGCACTCGTGTGTTTCAATGGCCTCTCAATCGGCCAGGGCGTTGCGCCGAAAGATCGTAGTGATCTACTTGAACACCGTCACGTTTCAATGGCCTCTCAATCGGCCAGGGCGTTGCGCCGGAAAAGGCGCTTAAAAAGCGCCTGGACCGCGCGGACGTTTCAATGGCCTCTCAATCGGCCAGGGCGTTGCGCCAGGGTCAACAGCAGCAACAACAGGGTCAACAACAGGAGTTTCAATGGCCTCTCAATCGGCCAGGGCGTTGCGCCTCAATCCCTCGCATCGAAGTACAATCGATGCGCTCGCCCGGCGGTTTCAATGGCCTCTCAATCGGCCAGGGCGTTGCGCCAACCTCCTGAACCTCCTCAACCTCCTCAACTTCGCGTTTCAATGGCCTCTCAATCGGCCAGGGCGTTGCGCCATAGCTACCCCTGGATTGTGTGGTTGTCTCAGTACGCCTGTTTCAATGGCCTCTCAATCGGCCAGGGCGTTGCGCCTCGATGATGAGAGAATCATCTTTCCGGAGGGCAGTAGTTTCAATGGCCTCTCAATCGGCCAGGGCGTTGCGCCTTATCGAAAAAAGGTGTTCACTCCGGAGAAGGTGAGTTTCAATGGCCTCTCAATCGGCCAGGGCGTTGCGCCGCCCGGTTCGGCATCGATCTGCCGGTGCCGCCGAGTGCTGTTTCAATGGCCTCTCAATCGGCCAGGGCGTTGCGCCATCCGAATTGCTTCTTCCGGCATATCTTCCTTTGGTTTCAATGGCCTCTCAATCGGCCAGGGCGTTGCGCCCGAATGGCCAGAAAAAGGATTGGAAGCGGTTTTCGGTTTCAATGGCCTCTCAATCGGCCAGGGCGTTGCGCCACTCAACCCTTTCCGCGCGGTCCCGCACCCGCAGAGTTTCAATGGCCTCTCAATCGGCCAGGGCGTTGCGCCGTCTGTTTTAACACCGCCAACCCAAAACATAGCCGGTTTCAATGGCCTCTCAATCGGCCAGGGCGTTGCGCCGCTGTGCGGCGGATGCTCACCATGGCTCCTCCTTTGTTTCAATGGCCTCTCAATCGGCCAGGGCGTTGCGCCGAGGACGATAGATTGCTAGTGGGCCAGTACTCTGGCCGTTTCAATGGCCTCTCAATCGGCCAGGGCGTTGCGCCTCCAGAAAGGAGGGAGCCATGATTATCAAGCGGTGGGTTTCAATGGCCTCTCAATCGGCCAGGGCGTTGCGCCGCAATATCGACCTTGAAAATCTCGACCTTGAAAATCTGTTTCAATGGCCTCTCAATCGGCCAGGGCGTTGCGCCCCTGTCCGAGGACGACAAGTTATTGGTGGGCCAATACTGTTTCAATGGCCTCTCAATCGGCCAGGGCGTTGCGCCCAACGGCTACGTCATCGTTGAGTTGCCAGAGGGCTCGGGTTTCAATGGCCTCTCAATCGGCCAGGGCGTTGCGCCAATGAAATTTTTTGATGCGTTTTTATCTAGCTTAAGGTTTCAATGGCCTCTCAATCGGCCAGGGCGTTGCGCCAGAGCTTGACAGCTCGCCCTCCGCCACACTGCTACGTTTCAATGGCCTCTCAATCGGCCAGGGCGTTGCGCCATTCCGACCAGTTTGTCATTGAATTCGGCCCGGTGGTGTTTCAATGGCCTCTCAATCGGCCAGGGCGTTGCGCCCAATGAACCTCTTAAAAGAAGAAGAGGCAACTCTAAGGTTTCAATGGCCTCTCAATCGGCCAGGGCGTTGCGCCATGGATCGTGCCAACGAAGGTGTACGCGCCATATGTTTCAATGGCCTCTCAATCGGCCAGGGCGTTGCGCCTTGAGGGGGCAAGAAGCCTCCTCCGAGAACACAAGTTTCAATGGCCTCTCAATCGGCCAGGGCGTTGCGCCTCCCCCTCTCGCAAACCCTTATCATTTAACAACTTAAATAGCCTGTTTGCCCAGACCCCCCCTCCTTTCAGCCCAAACCCCAAAAATTTTCCGGCAACCATACCCCAATTTTTTGACATAAACCCAAACAACCTTTAGACTTCCGTTCTTGCCCACACCCCCCAGGCAGTAAAACGTCTGTCTTAAATTCCATCAACGACACAAACCACGAATACACCAGACCTTACGTCAAAAAATCAACACGCTCCCAACACTTGCCTATTTCTTGTGCATTTGCCTGGGCAACAAGCACTCAACCACGAAAACGCTGCACCTTCTTCACCAACTCCTCTACTTCCTTTTGCAGAGCTTCGTCTTGACGCGTTTCAAAGTAGTGCTTTTCCCACGAGTGTAAAATAGCGCCGAATCGTTCGGGTTGCAAGCGAAATCCGGAAGAATCGGCAAAAAAATCCTGAGGCGTAATCTCCTGCCGGTTGCACAGACCAATGACCCAGCGGTCGACCGCGGGCACGCGAAAAGGCTCGATCAAGTCGCAGGCCAAAGACGGTCTTCCCGGTCGAAAGTCGTGAAAGGCGCCGAGGTAGGTTTCGAACCCGCAAGCTTCCGCGAAAACCAGAGCGCGAGTGAACAGGAGCGTGTAGCCCAGGCTCAAAAGGGCATTGACGGGGTCCTTGGGGGGTCGCCTGGAACGGCAAGAAAAGCTCCAGGGAGGCTGGAGGATGTCGCCGAGCAAGGCGAACCAGCGTGCGGAAGCGGCCCCTTCGATGCCGCGGATTTCATCGAGGTTGGCATGGGGAAGTTTGTTCCTGAGGGAGTCGAGCGTTTGCAGGGCGTCGGCAGCGGCTGCCAAGCCGTGCCGCTGGTAATGCCTGGCAGCGAGGATTTGCGAATCGATTTTTTGGACGACCAGATGGGCAGCGAAGTCGCGGCGGAAGGGAGGATCGAGGAAGGCGCGGTATTGGTGGAGGCGAAGCGAGGCGCGGCTGGCGTCAACCGCGACGAGACGAGCGCGGCAGCGGCGAGCGTCGCGGCTGAGCCAGACTACGGAAATGTGTTGAGAGAAGAGCAGGTCGAAAGCATCGTCACTGATGCCGACCGGTCCGTAACAGAAGAGGGTTTTCAAAGCCGAGGCGTCGAGCCGAAGAGGCTTCTGGTCCTTGGCCGAAAACACCAGTCGGCGATTGGCGATTTTGATTTTTCCAGGGCCGACCAGGTGGGCGATGGCAGCGGCGAAAACGCTTGGTCGAAACAAGGCTGGTCCCTCCGTCGAATTTGATCAAGGGGTAACATCCTGTGGAGTGTCGGCTTTTGGGGGAGGAGGCAAAGCCGGAACGTCCTGGTTGGGCGGTGCCGCCTGCTGGGGCACGGGAGAGACCCGGTCAGGTGCAGCCTTCATCCAGGCAGGCTTGTGCGTCAGGCGGCTGGGAGCATGGGGAGCGAGCGAAGACAAGATGACGAGTCGCGCTCCGGGCACCTCCCAAGTCCAGAAACCTCTGGGGAGACGGACTTTGAATCGGCGGTAGACTTCGTCGGCACTGCTGCCGGTAATGCGTTTGATCAGTTCGAAGACGCGTGATCGTGTCAGGTCATCGATGTCGGCAAAGACATCGGCAGCGTTGTCCGCAAAGCGGTAGGCTTGTCGCCAGTCGCGCAATTGCTCATTGACCGAAACGATCCAGCGTCCGATGTTGAAAGCGCTGCTGTCGATTTTGGAGCTTGGAGGTTCGGTCATTTCTTTGATTCGTTCGAACATTTCGAGGATTTTGGCGTCCGGGATGACGTAGCCGAACAGTTTTTGCGGGGACCAGGTTCGTCGCTTGGGTTGAAGGCGAACGCCGAGCCATTCGACGCCTTCGAGTGCCTGGCGAAGGTCTGGGGATGGTTGTCGGCATTTGAGGCGGAGTTTTTTGAGGATGTGGCGAATGAGTTCGGAGGCGCGTTCGCCGAATTGTCGCTCGCTGGCGAGGAGTAGGAGGTCGTCCGCGTAGCGGAGGAGTCGCACGCCACCGCGGAGGGAGGCCGCCAACTGGTCGAGAGCGACATCGAGAGGGTGGAGGTAGAGATTACAGAGCAAAGGAGAAAGCGGGCTTCCCTGGGTGACACCGAGGCGCCGTCGCCACCACAAGCGACCGGTGATGGTAGCTCCCGTTGCGATGGTTTTGTGGATGAGGTGAAGAAGGTCCGGGTCGGCGACGTAGCGGTTCAATTCGGCGGCAAGGATTTCGTGGTCGAGGGAGTCGAAACATTGGGCGATGTCGAGTTGTCGGACCCAGATGAATTGAGGGGGGTGGTCGCCGTTGCTGCTGAGTCCACGGACGGCCTCTGCCAGAGCGCCGGCGACGCATCGGCCGGGTCGGAAGCCGAAGCTTGTTGTCAGGAATTTCGGCTCGATGATGGGTTCGAGGACCTGTTTGATGGCAGCATGAACAACGCGATCGCGGACAGTGAGGATGCCAAGCCGTCTGGTTTCGCCTGGTTTATTGGGTTTGGGGATCGCCACCCAGCGGATGGACCGGGGGCGGTAGCGTCGGCGCAAGAGGTCGTCGGCCAGGTCGGACAACCAGGAGTCGATGGACTGGTCGATGTCCCGGCAACGGACGCCGTCGACGCCTGGGGTATCGGCACCTTGAGCGGCGGCGACGCGTTGCCAGGCGGCCTCGAGGTTTCGGCGGTCGAGCAGCCAGGTCATCAGTTGCCGTGCCGGTTGCGAGCTTCGGCCGTACTCGTGGAAAAGCCGCGCTTGAATCGCCGTAAGGGCCTGGGAACGGGTTTGGGGTTCAACGTGCGTGACTGTGGGCGAAAACATTTTGTGCCTCCTTCCTTAAGGACGCGATCTCACTGACCATTGGAGCTATGGTTGGATGAAAGCGAACGATCGACGGTACGCGGCCGGTCGTCCGCTGCCACAACACTCAGGGGATGAACTTCATAGCCAAGTCCGCGGACCAAACCCTCTGGAGGCTGGCCGTCGGCAAGCCGCCACGCCTGGATGATGTCTTCTTTCAGGTCGAGCAGCGGCACGGTTTCGTCCAGAAGGGTGTTCGCTGCCTTGGCATCGCCGAAGAACAAAAAGACGGACTTCTGGACCCGAACAGCTTTTTTCTCGATTTGCCGGGCAACGCGCTGCAAACGGCGCGGATCGGCGATATCATAGGCGATCAAAAAACGGATCATTTCGGATTCTTGGATGGAGCAACTTGCGAATACCCTTCATGAGTGGATTACGAAAGCGCGAGCAGAAATTTCAAAAATTTCGACATAAAAAATTTGGCCGGACAACGTAGGTATCTTTGGAACACGGACCAAATCACATCCGCAGCAAAGGAGAATGGGCGATGTGGCAGCAGATCGTATCCCAGGCGCCGGTGAGTGCGGTCATGGCAGCGCTCAGCAGCACGGTGTACTTTTTTTGCACTCTTTGGCTGCAACACTACTGGGCGAAACGTGTTCGGCGCAAACAATTGCAGGCGGTCGACGCCTACGCCGAAAAGCACGGGCATCGCGAGGTGGCAATGGTGCTGTCGGTGTTGACGGATATCCACCAGTCGGCCCAGGAATATTTGAAGGAGCAGGGTCGAACGGGAATGAAGTTGTTTCAGGTGCACCAGAAAGAAGGATTCGGCGAACGGGAAGAATACTGGTCGGCCTATTTGGAACAGGTGAAAAAGCAGGTGGCGGAAATTCGGGAATTGGGGATCACGCGGATTTACTTGTTCGCAAACATACCGGTGGCGATGGCGGTTTTTGCCGGGGCGGTGTTGGCCAATGGTCCGGAGGTGATAGTGCATCACTTCAACGGGAGGACATACCAGCCGATCGGTCGTTTGCGAGTGGAAACAGTGAGAATGTAAGCCGAGGGGACCATGGTTTGGCCGATTTTGAGGCGTCGGTGCGTGCTGCGATTTCGCGGATCGGGACGGCTGGTGCCGTGGCTGGGGCCGACTCTTCGCGGTTTGGTGGCCCGTCTCTTTCGCGACAACGTTTGCCGTCAGCCGGTAGCGGATCGATTCGGGAAGTGGCGATATTGCAAAGGCTGTGAGTACATGAACGATTGTTCTTACGGCATGACGCTGGAGCCGGATGCCGGAGCAAGCGAGGTATTCTTCCAGGGTCAAGGGGACATTGCCCGGCCGGTGGTGTTTGCGCCGTCGTTTCCGTGCCCGCGCGTTTGCCAGACGGGGACGGAGTTGCCTCTCGAAATCCTTTTTCTTGGCCGCCGCGCTGCCCAGCAGGTTGAAATGCTGTGGGCGATGCTCGAAAAGGCGGGACAGCGCTCCATTCTGGGGCCGGACGGAATCGCATTCGACGTTCTCGGAACGGAAGACCGGGAAGAAACGATCGCGCTGCCAACAACCTTGGCGGATGAGGAAGGAGAGATCGGGCGAGTGGAAATCGCGTTGCAGTCGCCGTTGACGTTGCACACGGAGAGGCCGGAGCCAGGTTGCCCGGTTCGGCAGACGAGGTGGGGAAGCCGACCGAGGTTTTTGCTGTTGAGGCCAACGTTTGCGGATTTGTTTCGCGCCTCAGCGCGCGTATTGGGCGCGCTTTATGCTCTGGAATTCAATCGTCGGCTGGACGCGGACTTCGAGACGCTCAAGCATTGCGCCAACGAGGTGGCGCTCGAGTCGGCGTCGTATGAGTATTTCGAGCAACGCCGCGCTTCCAGCCGAAGCGGGGAACGCCTGGCACGGGGCATCGTGGGCCGGGGTTGGTACGGGCCAGTGCCGAAGGCGCTGTTCGCCTGGGTGCAGTGGGGAGGAGTCGTTCACGTGGGGACCGACCGCGTCGCCGGCGCGGGGCGCTGGCAGTTGCGACCAGCGTCGGATTGACCGCGAAGCGGGCAAACCGGCGTTAGCACCTGTCGGCTGCATCGTCTTTTCAGTCGGGCGTATTGGCGCCCATCTTGCCGAAAGGAGAGAGCGATGGAAAAAGACACACGTCTTCTGACTCGTCGGCAAGCGTTGGGGCACCTGGGACTGGGAATGGGTGCCTTGGCGTGGGCGGGATGGCCGAAAAATAGCCGTGCCGTCGAATTGGAACCCAAGCATCGCACCGCTGTCGAGAAAGGTTTGAATTGGCTGGCCAAAGAACAGCGCTCGCAGGGTTTCTGGGAGGCCAATGGCGGCCAGTACAAACCGGCGATGACGGGCATGGCGGGCATGGCCCTTCTCATGGAAGGAAGCAACACCCACTGCGGCAAATATGCCAATCAGATCAATCGGGCCGTCGAGTGGTTTATGGCCCGAAGCCAGCGCAACGGCCTGCTCGTCGATCCTTCCGATCCGACGGAAAGAGCGCGTTACATGTACGGCCACGGCTTCGGCCTGCTGTTCCTCGCCAGCGTCTACGGCGAAGAATCGGACGCCGAACAGCGGCGCAAACTTGAGGACATCCTCACTCGGGCCGTCAAGTTCACCTGCAATGCCCAAAGCAACCAGGGAGGATGGTATTACACCGCCAACAGCAACCAGGACGAAGGCTCGGTAGCTGTCACCCAGCTGCAAGCACTCCGCGCCGCTCGCAACGCCGGCATCGTCGTCCCGAAAGAAACCATCGACAAGGCCGAGAAATATCTCTCCGTATGTTCGATCAACAAAGGCGCCGGGATGAAAGAAGTGGGCTACCGCCCCGGACGCCCTGCCATCACGCCAGGATTGACGACTGCCGGTCTGGTCTGCATGTTTTCGGCGGGCAGATACAACGCACCCATCATCAAAGATTGGATGAGGTACTGCCAGGCCAACGTCGTACCACTCGGATCGGGCCGCCGCCGAGGTCACGACGAGTACACCCACTACTATTGGGCACAAGCACTCTATATTCTCGGCGATGACCGTTTCAAATCGTATTTCCCCGATATCAAAAACCCGATGACGTGGAGCACATACCGCAAGCAAACGTTCGACTACCTGGCGAAGACGCAACAAGCCAACGGCAGCTGGGTCGGTGCCGGCGGCCAATGGTCCAATATCGGGCAGGTCTACGCCACTTCCGTCTTCTTGACGATTTTGCAACTGGAAAAAGCGTCGCTGCCGATCTATCAGCGCTAGGAAATCCCAAGCGCGCCCGACACTACGCCACGCTCCAGCCACCGTCGACGGGAAGAATGGCTCCCGTGATCGATCGGGCTTCGTCGCTTGCCAGGAAGACAGCCGCCTCAGCACAGTCTTCCGGTCGGCCAGGGCCGCCGCACAACGGCTGCTTTCCTTTTAGAAAACTCCCGATGACGGGATCGGTCGTCGCCCGTGCTGACATCGGGGTGGCGATCAAACCAGGAGCCAGAACGTTGACGCGGATGCCGTCCCTGGCATAACGGGCGGCCGCCAGTCGGCTCAAAGAAAGGATTCCCCCCTTGGCGGCGGCATAGGCGCAAGTGTCGAAATGCTCCGGCGCCGGCGACCACGCCAACACGCTGGAAACATTCAGAATGACTCCTCCTTGTCCTTGGCTGAGAAAAACCTGCAAGGCTCGGCGATTGGTCAAAAAGACGGACGTGAGATTCAGTTCGATCGTTTGCTTGAAACCTTCCTCCGTGCATTCGTGCAGCGGGCCGTCGCCAAAACGCCGGCCGCTGCCCCCCGCCACATGGAACAAAACGTCGAGGCCACCCAATTGGCGGACCGCCTCTTCAAACAGAGCGTCGACCTGCTTCGAATCGGTGGCGTCGCAACGAACGAAATAGGATTTTTTCGACGAGGCACCGCCGGCGGGCGGGTCCAGACCGGCAACAACGACCTGCGCGCCCTCTTCGACGAATCGGCCAGCCGACGCCAAACCGATCCCCGAGGTGCCGCCCACAATGAGACAGCGTTTATTGGCAAGCCGCTGCGACATGGTTGTGCGTCAATATCCCTTTTGTTTATCGACGACTCCCAAAAGCCGTTCGCCTTCGACGAATCGGCGTATGTTTTCGCGGAAAAGGAGCCATCGGCGCACCATGGCCTGGGGCGCTTGCCCGCCAAGATGGGGGCTGATGACACAGTTGGGCAGCCGCCACAGTGGGTGCTCGTCGGGCAGAGGTTCCGGATCGACCACGTCGAGACCGGCGCCGGCGATCGTTTTGTTTTCCAGGGCCGCGACGAGGTCGGGCGTATGCACGATCCGCCCGCGAGCGACGTTGATGAAAAAGGCGGTCGGCTTCATAGCTTTGAATTGCCTGGCGGCGAACATTCCCTGGGTCTTCTTGGTCAGAGGGCACGAAACGACGACGACGTCCGCCTTGGGGAGCATGGCGTCGAGTCGATCGGG
Source organism: Gemmatales bacterium (assembly GCA_026004675.1). Lineage (GTDB taxonomy): Bacteria > Planctomycetota > Planctomycetia > Gemmatales > Gemmataceae > BPJP01. The sequence continues at coordinate 610,945 of BPJP01000003.1, read as the reverse complement.
ATGGTAAACGGCGGAGACGAAATCGGGTTTCGTTGCGCTGGCCGGGTCGATGGCATAGACGCGCATGCCGAAGCCGTGCGCCCGGCGGGCCACTTGCGTACCGATGCCACCCAGCCCGACGACGAGCATCGTTTTACCATGCAGTTCGACCGGTTCGACGTCTCGGAGCCATTGCCAAAGGGGCGTTTTGGCCGGACGTGGTTGCAGTCCCTTGTGGCTCTTGCGCGTGAGCATGAGAAGCAGAGCGAATGCCTGGTCCGCCACGTTCGGGCCGTAGATTTTCTGGGTGTTGGTCAGAACGATGTCGCTTTTGACGAGTTCGGGAGTCAAATAGTGTTCGACGCCGGCGGAGCGAACCTGGATCCAGCGCAGATTCTTGCCGGCACGGATGATGTCGGGAGTACAAAAGCCGACCACGGCATCGGCGTCGGCTGCTTCGCGGGCAGCCTCCTCCGCCGTTTTTACCGGCACGAACTCGATCTCCGGCGCCAGCCTTTTCAGTTCCGCCAGCCGGGCAGGCATCAGGTTGGGAACGACGATTCGTTTCGGCTTCGTCCAGCCCTTGTCTTCCCTGGTTGGCGAAGGGCCTTCGTGCAGTTGGAATTCCCAAAGCAGTGCTGGCGGCGTCACCAGGCCGGTCAACTCGCCGTATACGTGGCGTATGTTTTCCACACGTGAGTTCGCCGGCACTCCGGTCCATTCCTTGTACCAGGGCATGTCGATGCTCTTGATGATTTCGTCGATGCTCTTGCCGGCATCGATGCCTTTTTGGACCTGTTGCCGAAGTTCGATAAAGTAGCGTTTCTTTTTGGCCAGCACCTCTTTGGTGGTAATCGGCCCGTGGCCTGGGAAAACGAGATCGATATCGAGGCCTTGCATCCGTTCGAGGACACGAATCCAGGAGGCAGTGTCGGAATGTCCCGTGTAGCTGAAGGGCCCGTTGGGGCAGGCGTCGCCAGTGATGAGAATCTTGTGTCTGGGCAAATAGGCGACAGCATCGCCGGGGGTATGGGCATGGCCGAAGTGCAAAAACTCGACGCGCTGCTTGCCGTCGTCGAGCACGAGCTTATCGTCGAACACGATGGTGGGGATTTTGAGAGGATATCGGCGCAAGTCTTCGCGTCCCATGGGGCCGCGGGCAGCGTCAGCATATTCGCGGGCCCCTTTCTCACGCAGCCAACGAACGCATTCCCGATGTGCGATGACGGTCGCACCCTCCTTGATAAAGACGGCATTGCCGTAAGCATGATCGCCGTGATGGTGCGTATCGAGGACATAGCGAATCGGCTTCTTGGTGGTCTTTTTGATGTCGGCAATCACCTTCTCGGCGTTGCTCGGGAAATTCGCGTCGATGACGACGACATAATCTTCAAAGACGATCCAGGCATGATTCGAACCGCCAAAAGGGACTTCGATATCGTCTTCGCGGTTGAAGTCGATCGACGAGTAGCGGAAGAAGACGCCCGGGACGACTTCCTTGACCTCGTTGAATTTCATTTTGGGCGGTTCGACCGCGCGCAGGGAAGCCGGCAGCAGAGCCGCCGCGACAATAAAGAGAAAACGAACCGGGGTACGCATGGCAACAACTCCGCTCTGTCAGGAAGCTTTTGGGCACTTGCCACTTTACGCGACGATTTGCCGGTCGGCAATGATTGTAATTTGCCACTGATTCGCGGTAAAAAGAAATGAAATCGGCGATCGACGACCGGATCAGGCGCCGTGTCGCGGATAAAGCATCCGTATCAGGGGACATGCATGCAAAAAGCCGCGATCGAATCCGTTTCCATGCTCGTTTATGTGGTGGTCTGCGCGTTTGCCATCGGCTACGTTGTCTATGTTGCGATGGGGGTATTTCGCCCCGCGCCCGATCCATGGCCTCCCAGGGATGCGAAAGAAGAATCCGAAATCATTGCCTATTACAAGAAAATGCTGCAAATCAGCGACAATCCGCTGACCCCTCGACCGCCTGGAATGGTCGCCCTCTACATCAGCCGCATCATCGATTTCGATTTGAAAAACAACGACGTCGAATCAGCACGCCGTTACATCGACCGAGCCATCAGCCAGAAACTCGATGGCCAGGTGCTGAAACTTGTCGCTTGCCAAAAATCGAAGAACTTGATCAAAGACGTACGCGCCGGCATCCAGAAACTGAAATGTTTGAAAGACCTTGCCGATAGATACCAGAACCGACCGGGCGAAAAAGCGACTAAGAGAGAAAAGGAAAAATTTGACGCGGACTTCAAATCTCTCGCCGACACCTTCATCGAGATCCCGTTCGATCGGGTTTCAACGCCCGACTACGTCGAAAAAATCGGCGAAGTCTACAAAAGACGTCTGGCCCCAGCCAAGAACGATCCCAGGCTAAAACCGATCGTCGAGCATATTGAGATGGTGTGTCTGGGACAGAAGTGATCGCGATTGCTGCCTACTTCTTTTCGTCAGCGAAGCACACGACACAATGCACATACTGCACAAGAGGCTCTATGACGAAATGGGCGTACCTTGTCCGTCGCAGGAGAACGCCGTGCTTCAGCGTGTCGCCGTGGAATGGCGCTCGCCTTCGTTCAGGAGACGGGGCCACAGGTCACGGAAGGATCGAGGCGCGGGGGCGGGAAAATCGCGGACTGCGGTCCAGTTGGCCCCTGCGCCGGGAAGCTCTCGCAGCCAACCGTTGCGTGCCAGAGGACGAAGCAGAAGGCGGGCGGCGCGAAGGGAGAGCCGATAGAGCCAGGGTCGCCGCAGAACTTCTTTCCACAGCCAATAGGCCAGCCTTTCCCAGCGATCCGCTTTCCGATGATGTTGCAGTTCCCTAAGCCCGATCAGCATCCTCGGAATATTGATGCGAACGGGACAGGCGCTGAGGCAGGCGCCGCAAAGCGACGAGGCGTGAGGCAAGTGTGGATTGGCTTCGACACTGTCGTAGAGGGGGGTGAGGATACTGCCGATAGGCCCGGAGTAGACGCCGCCGTAGGCATGGCCGCCGATTCGGCGGTAAACCGGACAGGCGTTGAGGCAGGCGCCGCAACGAATGCATTGCAGGCTTTCACGAAACGGGGTCGCCAGAATCCGCGATCGGCCATTATCCAGGATAACAAGATGAAAGGCTTCGGGGCCGTCTTTTTCTCCCTGTCGCCTCGGTCCGGTCAACAAAGTGCTGTAGACGGACATGGTCTGGCCGGTCGCGGCGCGTGCCAACAGCTTGAGAAAAACGGGCAAGTGCTCGAGACGGGGCAAAACCTTCTCCATGCCCATGATGGCGATATGAACGCGCGGGCAGGTCGTTGTCAGCCGGCCGTTTCCTTCATTGGTGATCAAGACGATGGTACCGGTTTCAGCGATAGCGAAGTTGGCGCCGGTGATGCCCAGGTCGGCTCGATGGAATTTGGCCCGCAGCAGTTCACGTCCTTTCATGGCCAAGGTTCGGGCGTCATCGGGCAGCGAAGTACCCAGGTGCCGGGACAGGAGTCGGCTGATGCTTTCGCGTGTGTGGTGGACCGCGGGTGCCACGAGATGGGAAGGGCGCTCGCCTGCCAGTTGGATGACGAACTCGCCGAAGTCGGTTTCGGTCACTTCGATGCCGGCCTTTTCCAGCGCGGGATTGAGATGGATTTCTTCGGTGGTCATCGACTTGGATTTGACAGCCCGGCAACAGCCGCTCCGTTGGGCGATTCCGACAACGATCCGCCGCGCTTCCTCGGCGTCCGCCGCCCAATGGACATGCCCGCCAAGGCGGTGAATCGATGCTTCCAACTCTTCCAAATACTGGTCCAGATGGGCCAGCGTATGTTCCTTGATCTGCTTGGCGTAGTCGCGGAGCTGGTCGCTACCCGGAAAGGAAGCATAACCTCGGCGGTTGGCAGCCATCAGGGTTCCGGTGAGGCGCAGCAATGCCGCCTGCAGCGGAGCATCCTCAAGCGCCTGGGCGGTTGCTCCGACAAAGTCGTGATGTTCCCGGCGGGCGTAATCGTTGGTCGACGGCATGGGCTGGACTTTCGAGCAAGCACGTTGTTTTCATGCAAACGAGACGCAGACTGGAACCGCTATCCCAGATGGCATGGCTCAAAGATGAAACGATCCTTTCCCCCGCGAAGCGGAGAAAAGGATCGAACACGAAACCGTTGAAGATCAGTTGGCCGAAATAATAGAATTCGGCGATCAACGAATGTCGAACGAGCCGATATAGGCGCCCGTTCGTTCCTTGTCGACCCACGTTTCGTTGAGTGCCTTGCCTTTATAGCGATGGTCGACCACGGCAGCAGCCTTGACTTTGACCTGTTTGGACATGGGCGGATAAAAGGCGCTTTCGTTGCCGCACACCTTGTCGAAGTGGTCGTAAATGCAGCGGGTCTCGACGCGTGCCAATTTGCCCGCAGTCAGGATCGCACAAGAATTGTTCTTGCACGGGCACATTTCCAGTTTGATGGGAGCACTCTCGATGGCGACGACGTTTTGCAGCCAGTCGGCCGCCCGCTGGCGAGCGAACTCGATCAATGCTTCCCGTTGCGCGTCCGTCGCACGTTCATCGACGATCAAGACCGACCGCGCAGGTTTGTTTTGTTTGATGCCGATGGTCGTGTGGGCGGAGACGACGGCCACGATGCTCAGACCGTCGAGCGGCACCCCGTTATACGAGCCTTGGTCGATACTCCAAGCCATCACGGCATGTTTGCCGGCCAGGTGGGTTTCCGCATTGGCGAAGCAGGGGCCTGTCCAAATGTCGCACGTTCGCGCTTCGACGTACTGGCCACTAATTCCCGCGGCGCTGACCGGAGCGGCCAACACCAGCCCGAGCATGACAATGATAATCCCGCGCTTCATGGGTTGGAACCTCCTGTTAAGGAAAAGGGATGTCGGTTGGAGGGAAACCATCTTCAACCGTTATTGTCAATCCGTTCGGCGACCACGTCAAGAGGCAATTGGGCCAACTTTCGCTTGACGAGCCGATGGGTTTCCCAGTCATTCGCCAGTCGGCCAGATAAGCCGTTGCCCCCCGGGATTTGTAAAACAAGTTGGAGAAGCACCTTGTTTTCGGCTTGCAGCCAATGAACCGAAAACTCAAAATCGGCTAACGACCGACCTGCGACACTAGGATCGGCGATGGGCACCACCCTCTTGAACCACCTTCTCGTAGTCGACGATGACGAAATGAACCGGGACGTTCTGTCCCGGCGGCTTCAGCGTCTCGGTTATCATGTCCTTGTCGCCAAAGACGGCACTGAAGCTCTCGAATTGATCCGCACCCAGCCTGTCGATCTTGTTCTGCTCGACGTGATGATGCCCGGCATCGACGGGTTGGAGGTGCTGACCACGATACGAGAATCGCATTCTCTCGTCGAGTTGCCGGTTATCATGGTAACGGCGCGGGACCAGAGCGGCGACATGGTGGCAGCTTTGCAGCTGGGAGCGAACGACTATGTGACCAAGCCTCTTAATTTCCCCGTTGTGTTAGCGCGGATCCAAACCCAGCTCGCCATGCGCAGCGCTCATCTGAACGCGCAGTCGGCAGTCAAGCCGCCTGCCACGAACGCTGTTGCTGTGAACCCCAATCCCCCGGCAAACGAAGCCCTGACTCCTTTCGACCTCCCGACGTTAAAGGACAAACCGGTCATCGGGGAATACGAGGTTCTGCACGAATTGGGACAGGGAGGCATGGGCATCGTCTACAAGGCTCGCCACATCCGCATGAATCGCTTTGTCGCGTTGAAGATCATCGACAAGAAGCACCTGGCGAACCCGGACGCCGTCCGCCGATTCTATCAAGAGATTCAGGCAGCGGCCCAGCTGTCCCATCCCAATGTGGTGATCGCTTACGACGCCGGCCAATCAGGAGACACGCACTACTTCGCCATGGAGTATGTTGAAGGCAAGGATTTGGGCCGCATTGTCGCGGAATCCGGACCTTTGAACATCGACGAAGCCTGCGACTATATTCGTCAAGCTGCGCTGGGCCTGCAACATGCCCACGAACGGGGACTCGTTCACCGCGACATCAAGCCGTCCAACCTGCTGGTGACCTGGAAAACCAAAAAAAGCGACCGTTCTTCTTCGTTCGCAGTGGGACGGCCCAAGGCGCCGGAGAAGGAAGCTGTGGTCAAGATTCTCGATCTCGGTCTGGCGTTATTGCATCAGCCGACGCAAAACACCACAGCGGCCAGCGAGTTGACACGGGAAGGACGCGTCGTCGGCTCGGTCGATTACATGGCTCCGGAACAATGGATGAACGCACATAAAGTCGACATCCGTGCCGACATCTATAGTCTGGGATGCACTTTCTATACGCTATTAACGGGAACCGTACCCTTCCCCGGCGACGAACCGATGGAAAAGATGCTCAAACACCATCTGGACAAGCCGGTCGCCGTCCAACAGCTCCGACCATCGATCCCGGACAAAATCGCTGCCGTCGTCGAGCGGATGATGGCCAAGCGCCCGGAAGATCGATATCAGACTCCCGGTGAGCTTGCCGAATTGTTAAAGTGGTATTGCCAAACGATTCGATTCCATGCCGAGAGCGACCAGCTCGGCTAATCAAGAGAGCGGTCGAAGAACGGCGTGACAGCCGACATGAAAAGGTGTGAAGGGGACGGAGGCTTTCGGATGCCTCGTTCGATTTGAAAAACAGATGTCTTCCGAGTTTTCTACGTCATCGGACTCCGCAGGCGAGCGCTCCGAACCGACCGCTGCTGATCTTGAGCGCTTCGAGGAATATGTGCGCGAACAATACGAGCAAATTCGCCAGGCGCGGGAAGCCTTGGCTGCCGAGACCAAAGCCGCCAATGAGGAACTCGAACAACGCCGAGCGGAGTTGGAAAAGCAGTCGCAGACCCTCATCGCCAGATTGCAAGAACTACACGAACGGGAACAACGCCTGGCCCAAGCTCAGGACTCCTCATCCGGGGAAACGGCAGGGGGCGAAATCGAAACGTTGCGACAACAAGTCCGTGAACAAGAACTCAACCTGGAATTGTTGAGCGCCGAACGCGATGCTGCCTGGGCCCAACTCCAACAACTGCGCAGCGCGTTCGAAGAACTGCGCAGCGAGCGAGACCAGGCGCTGGCCCGACTCCAGGCGACCGCGGAGCCGACCACCAGCGATGCCGGGGCCGGCGAGAGAATCCAACAACTCGAAGACGAGATCCAACGACTGCGCCGTCAACTCGAAGAAAAAGACAAGCTTGTGGAGAAATACCACCGCGAACGGGATGAAGCGGCGTTTTATCTGCAACAGATGCCCGCCCAGTTGCAGCAACTCGAAGAGGTCAAGGCGGAACGCGACGCGGCACTTGCCCAGATTCGCTCGTTGACCAAAGAACTCGAAGAACGCCCGGAAGTGACGGCCAGCGATGAATTCACTGACATCGAAGTGCGTCAACTGAAGGCACAGGTAGCCGAACTGAAAATCCAACTGGACAGCTGGCAGCAACGCCATGACCAGGCGTGGGACGAACTCCAGGAGGCACACCGTCGGCAGCTCGAACAGGTGAAGGCCGAGCGCGACGCCGCCCTGGCCCAACTCCGGGAGTACGCTGAAAAACCCGCCCATTGGTCTCAGGAAGAGGCCGAGTTCAACGCCTTGCGATTGCAACTCAAACAAGAACAGCGCCAGCTTGCCGAAGAAGCTCAGGCCTTGCGCCGCCGCGAACAGGAAATGGAACTCCGCTTCGAGGAGATGCAACTCGCACTGGCACAAGAACAGCAACGCCAGGAACAATTGTCCGAAGAACTCGATCGAGCCACGCAGCAGATTCGCGAAAACCGGGCACAACTGGAGCAACGCGAGCGCGAACTTCGGCTTCGCGACGCCCAATTGCATTTGCGCGAAGCCGAGTTGCGCGAGATGATCGAAATTGCCGAGGCTGATACCGCGCGGGAAAGGTCTGAGCTTAATCAGGAGCGCTTGCGGCTAGCCCGCCTGCGTGCCGCTTTGCAATTGGAACGGGAAGCCTTGAAAGAGAAATACGGCGAACACCTTCCCCCTCTCTCGGACGATGCGACCTAGATGCGGTCGAGCGCATCGATCCAGCGAACCATTTGCTCGAGCGTTTCACGATCGAGATACTGGTGCCCCATTTCTTTGATTTCTTTGTAGAAAAGGGGATAATTGTGGTCCGCCAGGCTATTGCGCGTGTTGCGAATCGCCGGCAGGCGTGGGTCTTTGTCGCCCGCTACGATAAAGAACGCCAGACGCTGGTTGGCGACGTTCGGCTTGGCTGCTCCCTCGGCAATCATGGCGCCGGTGGTGGCCACTCCGCGAATCACATCGCGGTTCTCAAAGCCGAGGTAAAAGGCCAGTTGCCCGCCCACTCCCATGCCGTGGGCGACAACTCGCTGCCGATCCACTGTATATTGACTGGCGACATCGCGAATCGCCTCCTCGACAACCGCTGACTCGCTCCGCAACCAACCTGTCTCGTTCGCTGCTTGCGGTGCGATCATGATCATATGATGGTCATCGCAATACGGCGCCCAGAGTTCAAGCATCGCAGTCAGTTCTTTTTTTGTTCCTTGACCCGCTGGATGGAGCCAGACAAGGACCGCATGAGCGATTTTCGCGTCGTATTTTTCAGGAACGTAGACCCAATAGGTATGGTCCCCCGATCCGTTTCGACGTTCGAGAATTCCAGTTTCGACCTTGCCCGCCTTCTTGTTCGGCGTGGCATTCTTTTTGGAAGCCGGTTGGGGCAGTTTGTCGGGAATGACGCCGATCATTTTGCCTAGTTTAACGACCACATCTTCCTTCTTGCCCCCTTTTCTTTCCACATTGAAGGTCAATTCCACACCAGGCATTACCCGGTTCAAGATATTGATGAGAAATTCCCGATTCCGAATTGGTTGAGGCTTGTTCTTTCCCTGAGCGATCGAAAGAATGCGATCGCCCGCTTTGAGGCCGGCAATTGCCGCCGGACTTTTGGCAAAAACGTAGCGGATTTCGACCCCGGGGGTACTGTCGTCGCGCATCGGGAGGATGCCGAGAAAAGCATGCTGAAAGCTGGCAGCCTGGCCGCCAAGCGTCAAGTTGTTGAACGTAAGGACCTTGTCGCCCCGTTTGACTTTCAGGGAGATCGTGTCCTTTTCATACTTGTTCCCCAAAGCGTGCATCAATTGTGCTTGGCGAGTGATTTTTTTTCCGTCGATCTCGATGATTTCGTCTCCAGGCTTCAGGCCGGCCCGAGCAGCCGTCGACTCGGGCTGCACCGTGCCGATGATTGCCGGAGTGCTGTAAATGTCTCTGCTTTTTGGAGTAATACCCAAGAAGCCGCGCTTGAGGTTTTTCCCACTTTTGAGCAGTGGCAGGACGCGGTTGATGTCTTCCAGCGGGATAGCGAAACCAATGCCGGAATCATACCATTCGATGCCGGCGGTTTCCCCTTCGCCGCGTGGAGAAGCGGGTACCAGAATCCCTTGGACTCGTCCCTTGATGTCCACGAGCGGTCCGCCGTAATTGACCGGGGAGACCTTGGCATCGGTCTGGATGGCTTTGCCCCAGATGCGTTCGACCGCGCTGATGATACCCACGCTGATCGAAGGGGGATCGTCGACGCTGGACCAGGTGCGGCCAAGAGCCAGGGACCATTGCCCGACTTGTATCTCCTTTTTGGGCGCTGCTTCGGGAACGGGCAGTCCTTTTTCTTCGATTTTCAACAGAGTCAGCATGCGCGTGTGGTCGTTGGCTACCACTTTCGCGACATAGCGGTCTTTTTTGCCGGGAACTGCTACGAATATTTCCGTCGGCTTGTTTACGAAGTTGAACGCACTAGAGATGATGTAACCGTCAGGATCGACGATGACGCCGGTTGTCGGGCCAACGCCTTTGCGAATGACGCCTCCTTTCCGACCCGACGTTTTGATGATGTCCAACCCGCCGGAGGTCTGGATTTGGACGATGGAGGGCGCGACTTTGGCGGCCGCCGCCTTCATAGCCGCTTCCTGCAACGCGATGAGGTCTGCGTCTTGGCCGCGCAACAAACCTTGAAAACACAACACAAACCAGAAAGCACTAGCGGCTAACAAGCGATGCCGACTCATGCGGTCTTTCCTCCAATTTGATGCTTTCGCTCGAACGTCCGGCAAACGGCAAAAGGCGTACAGATTATTTTTTCACAGAGGCCGGCTTGGGTTTTTCCACCTTCAATTTGATGCTGACCAGTTTATCGCTGCCGCCCGCTTTAGCCGAACGCCTCACTTCCAGGACAACCTCTGTCCCGGGAGGCACCGAGTTCATGTATTCATTGAATGCTTTGACGCTGACAATCTGATCGCCATTGATATAAACGATCAGGTCGTCCGGTTGTAAGCCCGCCTTGGCGGCCGGTGATTCGGGGAGCACGTCCTCCACATACGGCGGCGTACGTTCCAGCACGTCGGGGACGAGGACGACTCCGTGAAAACCGCCTTCTCCAGTTCGCTTGACGGTTTCGATTTGGCGCCATTCGCCTTTTTTCGCCAGGGAAATGAAACTTTCTTTGTTGTTCGCATAGGGTTTGCCGACGACTTGGATCGGCACGGCATAATTGATCCAAGTGTCGGTCAGGGTATTGCGGAGTTCTTTGCCGATGATGCCGAGAAGCCGACCATCGCGCGTTGTCAAGGCGCCGCCGGCCGCTCCGGGATTGTTGGTAATGGCATCAACGATATACACGTCTCCCTGATACGGCGGTTGGAAGACGCCCCGGCGGCCATACAGCTTCGAATAGGCCGCTATGACGCCGTGCTGAACGGTCATCGGTTCGTCCCGTGTTGCGATCTCGAACTGATTGCTGAAGGCCAACACCCAATCGCCTGGTTTGGCCAGGGGAGCTTGTGCCGCCTTTTCGACATCGAAATAAGGAAGGTCCAGATCGTCCGCCGTGATCTTTAGCAAGGCAGCCGACAGGGCAGGTTCCATGACGAGGACCTTCGCGCGATAACGACGGCCGTCATACAAGTGCACACGCAAATCCTGAGTATCGAGCAAGTGGTTGGCCACGGTGAGGATGTGTCCTTCGGGGGAAACAACGATACCCGTGCCATAGGCGACCAGGCCGCGAAATCCCCCGGCGCCGAATAACTTGACCATCCTCTTGTTGACTTCCTCGGAAACTTTGGCGAGCGAGGTTCTTTGCTGCGCTCTCGCGGTCGATGTCGTCGCCGCCAGGCTGGTTGCCGCAACCAGCACAACAACTGTGTGAATATATCGTTTCATCGCTGGAATCCTTGAAGCTGTCGGGTGTCTCTCATCGGTAGCGAAGAGGTTAGTTTTCGAACTTGATCTCGCTCAGTGATAGCGTGCCGTAAGCGTTGTTGCCATGGACGATATCGAAGCGATGCGGCAACTGTCGGCCGCCGCCAACGTCTTTGTAATCCGACAAATAGACCTCGCACGGGTCGCCATTCGGATCGACATAGGTCTCGAATGCGATCAGTTTCTTATCTTTCAAAGAGAAATACCACTTGACCGTGACCGCGGCGTGTTCCGTCTGGATCACTTCGGCATCGACGCGGAGATCAGCGAGCGATTTGGGTTTCGAGCCATCGAGCGGAGGCGGGTAGACCGGCTCGATGCCACCGTGGAAGAAACCGCCTTCGAAGCCGTCGCTCCCCTGCGTCAAGAACCGGCGATACTGGTACAGAGCGGTCATCAATCCGCCGCTGCCGGGCGGATCCATCAGCACTTGCACATCCTGCCCCAATTTCAACGGATCGAGCGAGTATTCCGAGCCCATCATCAATTTCACGATGGTCTTGGTGCCCGTCGCGGGTTGCCAATCCAACCCTACCTGGATCTCGTTGCCGGCAGCAGCGCGATCCGCCCAGACCGTGCCGTTATAGAGTTTCTGCATCTGCCGCCAGACTTCCCGAGCTTCGTCGAGAAGTTTGGCCGCTTCGGGGCCGCTCGATGTTTTGGTGACGGCGGTCAGACGCCAACCGCGGTGCTTTTTCGGATCACGCGGCGGCGGGTTGTCACCCGCGAGCTGCGCCAGCCGGTATTCATACTCGATGACATACGCACAGAACGCAGCCAGTCGGGCATGCACATAGTCGTAGTTGGCCTGCCACAATCGCGATTCTTTTTCGCGGTCGCTTGAAGCCAGCCGGATATCCCCCAGGGCGGCAACGACTTCTTTGCGAACTTCTTTAGCCTTGTCACGAAGGGCGGCGGCATGGGCTTTCGTCTCCGCCGGCGTGCTTTTCGCCCAGATTTCCTGCGGCAGCGATTCGGCGTGTTTGAGCATGACGGCCATTCCTGCCCGGACAACCTGCCTCAGCTTCGACTCTTCCTCGCCCTTTTCCTTTTCGGGCAGGCGGGGCAGAGTGTTCGGCTTCAAATGGTAGGTCCACGCGCGAACGATTGGTTTGCCGTCCTTCTCGGTTTCTGCTTCTTCGCCGACCACGATCTTCAAATCGGATTTCCTGGCTCGAGCGTCAGCCTGACCGCGCATGGTCCAGGTGCCGATCAAACCAGCGAAATCGCCATGCTTGCGAAATGCTGTCAGCAGTCGCTCCTGCTCCAGTTTATTGAAGTAGTAGTTCGCAAAACCCGGCCGAGGTTCATACAATTTCGCGGCTGGCGAGGAAGTTGGCGGGGTCGGCGGTCGTCGCCCTGGACGATTGGGTCGGTTCTCTTGCGTATCGCGGCGCAGTTTCATCAAACGCACCAGAATTTCATGTTTTTTATTCTCTCGGCGAAACACCAATGGCAACCGCCATCCTTTCGGATAAATGCCGAGAACGTTTTTGAATTGATTGACGCTGGTCATCGGACGACCGGCGAACGACACGAGTTCGTCGCCAAACTGCAAACCTCGCCGACCGGCATCCGAATCCTCCAGCACCGCACGCACCTTCAAAGCCCCGATGCCTTCGCCTTCCGATTCGCTTTCCACAATCGCTCCCAGCGTGGCGTGGTCCGTATCGATGCCCGCGCGAAGATGCCCGAGGAAATTCTTGATCTGGTTGATGGAGATGGCATAACCGACACCGGAGTTGACGCGGCCCCCGCTTTTCGAACGATCCTCGGCCGTTGATGCCGATCAGCTCCCCTTTCATGTTGTAGAGTGGTCCACCACTGTTGCCTGGGTTGATGGAGGTATCGATCTGGATGCAATCCGTGTATTCCAGGATCAGGCCGGAGGGGTATTGATATCGGTGCACACCGCTGATAAGCCCATAGGTAACCGTTGGGTTGAAATCGGTGGCGAGCAGAAACGGGTTGCCCATGGCCAAAGACCAGTCTCCGGCTTTGCACTGATCGCTATCGCCCATGGGAGAAAAAGGAAAGGGCTTGCCTTTTTCCTTGGGCAGCAGCTTGATCAAGGCCACATCCCCGACACGGTCGAGGCCGACGAGCACGGCATCATAAAGCACGCCGTCTGCCAGACCACACTTCATGACCGGTCCCGAGGAATTAACGACGTGAAAGTTGGTGAGGGCATAGCCTTCTTTGTCGATGATGACTCCGGAACCGCCCCCTTGGCCGCCGCGAGCAAAGATCGCCACCACTGAAGGCTTGACCTTGTTGATAACGGCGATCCGTTCCGCCTCGGCCGCCAGCACGCGAGGATCGACCTCGTTGCTCGCTGCGGGCGCCGTCAACAGCGCCGCTATCGGCAACACGATTGCCAGCAACCATACCAGCCACTTCCAGGCACCGCTTCGATGATTTTCGCACGGACGCATCGTGGTCTTCCTCTTGTCGTTCTTGTTCTCAAGTGACATTCGCTACTCGATCGAGGTAACAGCGGCGACGAGTCATTTCGTGACCTTGGCATCAGCTAAATCAACGTGGTCGCCCAGATCGAACAGATTCAACGATTCCACAACGATTCGCAATTTGTTCACGTTGGTCACGTTGACCGCGACGGGGATGACTTTCTTGTCTTTGCGCTTCAACTCGGTGGCAAAGAGCTGCCGACCGTCTCCTTCAATAATGACCTTCACCTGGCTGTCGCCGCCTACGTTGTCGTCGACTCCAAGGATCGTTTTGAATTCCTTGTACTCGCCGCCAATGTTATAGACGATTTCGGTGTAAGCATGTAACGCGAGCCCCTTGGAATAAACCTTGCCCCGAAGCCGAATTGGCCCCCCATCCAGGTTCTTGTCGCGCCGGTAGTGGTTGATGCCGCCCAATGCCGACTTTTCAATCACTTTTTCCGGCTCGAGGTCCGAAAGGAACGTCAGTTTGCCTTTGCTGAAATCCAACTTCGCGAGTTGCTCGACGGGATACTCGATCGTCATCCCCGAGACGGTCGTTAGCGTGTAGTTGCCGCCAGTCTTGGCGATCTTTTCCACGATCAACAAGTTGCCAGTCGCGTCGTAGGCCTTGCACAACGTGCGGTCGCTGACCGCCTCTCGCTGGCGGAGAAAACCGAAGGCGTGAATTCGCTCGACGGGAATCGGTCGCTTGATGTCGCCCAGAAGAAATTCGATGCTCGAGCCGTCCTGACTCACGGCACCGAACGTTCCTTCCAACGCGCTGATGCGTTCTTCCTTCTTGACGCCGAGCAGATCACGGGTCCCCTGCTTTTTCAGTAGTGCCTGCCATTCCTGCCGGTTGGCTGGTTTGTGGGCGTCACGAAGGATGTAGACGACTTTCGCCAAAGGCAATTGGACGTTTTGACCGGTCAAGAGTTTCACACTCAATTGGTTTGGTTTCAAAGCGAACGACGCGCAATGCAACAGAGAACCATCGGTGAGTTCGATATCGTTGAACGGTCCGGCGGGGGATCTGCTCTTGCCTATGTCGAGACTCAGGACGTTGGCCAACGGCGTTTTGACGTTGGCCCCTTTCGAACGAACAACAATGTCCGTGTCGTTGATGTCCACAAGTTCGCCGTTGAAACCGGCACCTTTGAGGAGCGCCACGCGAACGTCAGCGGTCCAGGAAACAGAGGTGAACAGCAAAAGAAGCAATAACGAGAGGCCGAAACTTCGTCTGTGCATGGCGTCTTTTCCGAGCGTCTGAAGTGCCAAACCATATCCCAATAGGCAGATGACCAATGACGGACGAGCGTCATTGGTCATCTGAGAAAATCGTCAGACCATCGAGCTGGTGGTTATCATTCTCCGCCGCTCTTTTTCGCGAGGTCACGGAAGTATTTCTCGATGACCTGGCGATACTGCGAAGGCAACCCTTGCGTCAGTTCTTTCATGGCCTTGGCTCGCTCGTGTTCGGGAAGTTTGCCCCAAACTTCGGCGAGATTCCGCAGCCTTTTTTCATCGACATTGCCAGGACCGCCATTCGTGGCGATATTGCTGTCCTGCATCGGCGAGGAAGGCTGGTTGGTGTTGCCAGATTGGCCACTCGAGCCTCCACCAGGTTGGCCGCCACCCGGGCAGCCGCCACCGTTGGGTCAGCCTCCGCCTTTCTTTTGGTTTTCGAGCTGCTTGATCAACTCGTCGAGGCGGGCGACGACCTCTTTTTGCATTTTTTGCGTTTGCGGACCGCCACGAGCCAGATCGAGGCGCCTTTCGATATTTTTCATTTTGCGGGCGATCCAGCCCAGGTCCTTGTCCTTCCAGTTCTGCATGTCGTAAAGCATGAGAAGGGAAACCATGCGGTAGCGATCGGGGGCGTCCGCAACGTCCTCGTTGATGGCGAGGATCGAGCGGGACGCTTCGTCCTTCATCATCAGTGCGTGTTCCGCCACAGCACGGTGGAAGAAATAGCTGGCCGGATCAACCACCTGAGCGGGTTTGATGTTTTGCAAAGCCCGGAGCGATTCTTCGTAAACGCGTCGCTGGGACAGTTTTTTCGCATATGCCAGGCCAAGGTTGGCGCGGAAAAAGGCGGAGGTTTTCTGGTCCGTCAAAATCGCGGGCAATTCCGTTGGCGCGGGAATGTTCGGGTCGCCGGCTTCCCGCAACAACCTGGCTGCCTCGGCACTACCCAGCGTGAAGGACTGAACCACGCGTTCGAGTACCGGTCGCTGGCTCTGCCAGATTTCTTCGAACCTGGCTAGAGTGGCAGCATCGGTCTTGCCTGTTTGTTTCAACCAGTCAAGGCATTGAGCTTTCGCCGTTGCAGCGTCCATCGCTTTGAGGCGTCCCAAGGAAAGGAGTTCCTTGGTCACCTCACCCGGCGCCTTGCCGTCGGCAAGTGCCGGCCCCGCCAGGAGCACGGCACAGGCCGATGTGAGTAGCCAATGTGTCCACCTCATCGGTTTTTCCCCCTGTAAATGTCGTCGGTCACTTGGTAAATCTTTTTCTGCCGTTCAGCCAGGTTATCGAGTTCCTTGACGATGTCCGGGTCGGACGCTTGTTCGCCTTTGTACCGCTTGCCGTACAATTCCGTCCGATTGTTGACCCGAATCTGCATCGCCCGGATCATTTTCAGTTCCGCCAGGATGTCGATCAACTTTTGATCCTGGTTTGGCGGAGGCGGAGGAGGAGGCTGATCGCCGGGCGGGTTTTTCCGATTTTGCTGCTCCTCTTGCGCCTTTTTCAACGCTTCGATCATGTCTTTGAGTGTGGCGATAATGTCTTGTTCGATGATCTGCGTCACTTCGCCGACGTCTGTCTTCGCCAGTCGGCGTTCGACGTGCCGCATGTCATCGCGAACGTCACGAAAGACTTGAGGGAAGGCCACGGCGCTGCCTTCGGCTTGCAGCAGTTCGAGAGCCTTGGTGGCTTCCAGGACGATCAGCCCTTCTTCTTTCGACAAATCCAACGACTTCTGTACGTTGGCGCGGTTCACATCCGCGGTCTTGTCAGGGTTCTTCTGAAAGGCCTCATCGACCGCCTTGGTTCCTTCGTAGACTTTGATCTGCATGGCGAGCATTCGTTCGCAACGGGCGATCAAGGCAGCCAGCAGGCGCTCGATTTCCTCTTCGCGAAGCTGCCGAAGAATCTCTTCCAGTTTTTTCTTGGCTTTTTCCAGTTCCTCGATAGCCTTGGTCTGATCTTCGGTGGCTTGGTCCGGATTGTTCTTGTTCAGTTTGTCTTCAGCACTTTTCTGGTATTTCTGGGCGTCTTCCACTTGTTCGCGGCCAGGATAACTTTCCTGAGGCGGTTGTTCGTTGCCTGGTTGCGGGGGCTGATCGTCTCCGCCTCCTTTGGACTGACCGCCCTGTCCCTGACCTTTCCCTTGTCCTTTGCCCTGGCCCTGGCCCTTGCCTTTGCCTTTGCCTTCTCCTTTGCCTTCGCCTTCTCCTTTGCCCTCTCCCTCTCCTTCTCCTTTGCCTTCACCCTTGCCTTTTCCTTCTCCCATTCCTTTGCCTTTACCTTCTCCCTTACCTTCGCCTTCACCCTTGCCTTTGCCCTGGCCTTCTCCCTTGCCTTCACCCATTCCTTTTCCTTCACCTTCGCCTTTCCCTTTTCCTTCGCCCTTGCCTTCACCTTCGCCCTTGCCCTGCCCCTCTCCTTCTCCTTCGCCTTTACCTTTGCCTTTGCCCTGGCCTTCACCTTCTCCCTTGCCCTTGCCTTTGCCTTCTCCTTCGCCTTCACCTTTTCCTTTGCCTTTGCCTTCGCCTTCTCCCTGGCCTTCACCCTTGCCTTGGCCTTCTCCTTCGCCTTTGCCTTTACCTTTCCCTTGACCTTCGCCTTCCCCCTTGCCTTTGCCTTTCCCTTCGCCTTTCCCCTGTCCTTTGCCGTCGCCTTTGCCCAGGGCTTTGGCGATCTCTTCCACGCGCTGGCGATTCTTGGCTTCGGCTTTAGCGAGTTCTTCCGCGCTGACTCTCCCCGCTTCCGTCCGTGCTCGATTCAGCTTCTCGTCGCGGATGGCACGGTCGATTTGCTTGAGAATGTCGCGGATCTTCTCCATTTCCTGGCGAATCCGTTCCTCCCGGTTATCGGAAAGGAGCATCTTGATGATCGTGCGCAAATCGACGACCAGCTCCCTGTTTTGGGCAATGATTTCCTTCAGATCGGCCGGCGTCAGCGTCTTGGAGTCATTGATCACGCGGACCAGTTTGGCGAACTGGAGATCGATTTGTTCCTCGCTGGCCACTTTCAAGGCGGCCTTGATGTTCTTCGCCCGTTCCTTGTCTTCGGGCTTGGAACTGTTCTCCAGCCGTTGAGCGACGCGAAGCAAAGCGGCTTTCAGTTCCGCAAACTTGCGGCGATCGATCTCTTTCTTGACGGCAATGTCCTCTTTCGGGTCGACCTTTGTCTTGGCGGTGTCGTCGGCATACGCCGACACGATTACCCCCACCACCAGGCTGCTTATGACAGCCAGAAATCGCTGCGCCATCGGTCTACTCCTTCTGATATCAGGGTTTTTCACCCAACAACAGTAGCTTAGCATATCGTCACCAGTCAGGAAAACTGCGCTTCCCGCTGACATAATTGACGATCCGATCCCTCCAATCCAACACCAGAAATGGCAAGCTTTCGGTTTTTGCCAACGAATCACCCGTCACCTATGCCTTATTTCTTCTTGGGGTTAAGCAGATCTTCCAGGATCTTCTGTTCGATTTCAGCCTTGAGCTTTTCCAGTTGTTCCAGCTGCCTGGTTTCGTTCTTTTCCAGTTCCACGAGCTGGGCGATCAGGCGGTTGATGTCGGTGATCTGGGCCATGTTGGCGAGGATTTCGCGGAGGCGAGCCAACAACTGGTCGTATTCGACAAGAGCGCTTTTCACCAATTTTGTTTGTGGTTTTTTGTTCCTCAGAGCTTTGACCAGATCCCCAAGGGCGTCTTGCACATCGGGAAAGTCTTCGCTCATCACGGTGTTGAGAGGCTGGCAGACGCCGTTTTCGACGCGCTCGATCATACCGCGCTTGACCCGGTTCACTTTCAATTCGCGCAAAATGCGGTGGTAATCGCTGCTGACTTCCCGGGCGACCACTTCCGCTTTTTTGACATTTTGCAGGAGTTCTTCCGCTCGGATCGTGAACGCCAGCAACTGGTCGTCGGT
The DNA here is from genome assembly GCA_026004675.1 of Gemmatales bacterium. Classification (GTDB taxonomy): domain Bacteria; phylum Planctomycetota; class Planctomycetia; order Gemmatales; family Gemmataceae; genus BPJP01. The sequence continues at coordinate 592,111 of BPJP01000003.1, read as the reverse complement.
GATATCCGGAGTTGCCAGGTCGCCTGCCAGGTTATTGAGCAAGGTGCGTGTGCTTTCGAGCAGGTCCATGCCTTTGTCCTGCATCTTGATATGCAGCGTTTCTTCTTCCTTGCCGATCTCGGTGATCAATTCGTTTTCCGAGACGATGAGGAGAGTAAAACGCTCTTTCGATTCTCCGACGCCTGGTCCGGTTTCGACGTTGGTATCGTGAGCGGCAATCCACAACTTGAGAAGGTAGTGAGGCTGAAGCTGGGTTTCGCTGGCCACCCCCAGGCCAAGCGCTTCGACATCGAAGCTTTCGTCGTCGGCATTCAATTCGAATTCCCGAATGAAGCGCTGGTCGACGGTGGCATATCCTGGCGGAGGGGCGTCCAGTCGGGCGAGCGCTTCGGCGAGGCGCTGTCCGGTCGTATTTCGGCCATTTTCGAACCAGGGTTCGTTCAATCGCTGCTCAAACGTCGCCAGGGGTCGATTGTCGACGGGCGTCTGGGGCGAGCCGGCGGCTTCGTTGGCGATGGCAGCGGCGGCGACCATCTGGCCGTTCCAACCAGCGGCGGCCAGCGAAACCGCCTGGGCGACAGCCTTGATCTGTTGCGCTGGATCGCGCGGCTTTTCCAGCGAGTAGGAATAGCGGTATTCGACTCGACTAAGACCTTGGGCGTCACGGATTTTGCCGCTGAACGGCACCCGAGCCCGGGGCGTGATCATGTATCCCTGATTCGTTTTGCGGACGACTTCCACGAGCACATCGACTTCCGGAGGCAGATCGGGAAGAGGATTGATCGTGATCCGGCGCTTGCCGTCGATGCGGTCCCGATTGAAGTACTTGAAGTTGAAACTGAGCGGCGCCACGATATTCCGGAAGGTGGCGGAGAAGTGTTTCTCGTCGATCTGTTTGATTTCGACGGGAATGCGGGCGCTGCCGGTGTGCCATTCGATCACAACCCCGTTTTTTTCGAGCAGTCTCTGGTCGAGTTCCGCAGTCAGGGTGACATCGGTGCCGGTCGGCACATCGAGGCGGGAAGTGTCTCCGCTCAGGGAAACTGGCAAGGGATTTCCCTCTGCGTCGACGACGATCTGTTTTTTGCCGCGCAGACCGAAGGGATTCTCTGTCAAAGCCAGCCGATGGTACAGGTACGCAGGCCGTCTTTCGACGCGGAACAGCTGGGTCATTTCTGGAGGTGGTACGACCGTGATTTGCTTATACGGCGTATAGTAGTCCGCGCCTCGTACGGTGAAGCGAATGGATTCTTTCAAGTTGGGGATGGACCCGGAAAACATGTTGTTTTCCCCAGCCAGCAGAGGTTCGCGATTGTCGGTGCCCGACTCAAGGCCTTGGTACAAGACATACACATCGTTGGTGGGAACGATCAATCGTCGAAAACGCCGTGCCATGGACGGCCGATCCGCGGCCTCGTGCAAAGCCTGGAAGACTTTTTCAAAGCGACTGATTTCCGGTTCTTCGGGGGCATACGTTCGGTCGAAAGCCAGCACCGTCGGCAAGATCCCCTGTGGGACGGCAGCGAGGACGGCGCTGATGCGATTCCGATGGCGTCGAGGATCGGGATCGAGGCGATCGCGAATGAATTGTTTAGCAAGTTGCAGCTCGACATCATCGACCAGCAGGCCGGTGGTTAAACTGCTTTTTGGCCAGAGGGACTCGGGAAACCTGGGCACTGCGATGTCACCGACCAGTTGCTGAATCTCTTCTTCATCCCACATCAGGGGCCGCCAGCCTTCTTGTGCTCGGTTGTCGGCGACCACCCATTTGATGGCTCGAACGCGAATCGTCGGTGCCGGAGCGTTGCGACCGATGCGCAGCTCATCGCCTTCGAAGTCGAGCAACTGGAGGTAAGCTCGCCGGGGCCAGGGTGTGTCGCGAAGCAGAACATTACGCTCGAACCAGATACTCGCGACATGGTGAAACCGATGCACGTAGGCACTGGCTCCTTCACGTTCTTCTGGTTCGTAGCGTAGTGCTTGGACGCCTAGATAGCCAGCTCCGGTAACGAGATACAGTCCGACGGTCAGTCCAAGCACGAGGTAGAGGTAATGCCAGAGCCGTCTCCAGTTGAAGACCTCGGCAACAGGAACGCTGGCGACCCGCTCGGCGGCGTCATGAATCGTGGCGTCGATCATGGCCTGCGAGAAGCCATAGCGGCTGGCAATGGAGGGGTCCGCCAGTTCCACTGCCGTAATCAGCCGGTCTCCCAGTTGTTGAGCAAACCGCTTTTCGAGAACGAGTGCCAGGCTGGCGTCGTTGAATTCGCGGGTCAAGCGCAGGACCACTTTCGTGCCGACCACGGCAAGCAGCCCGGCGATGAGAAGTGCCAGCACGAAGGCACGAAAGCCATAAGGCAGGATCTGCACCCAATCGACACCGAAGATTTTGAAGATGCCGTAGTCCAGGATGAGGCCGATCCAGAACCAGGCTGCCAGGTAGATCAACGTGACCGCCAACCCTTCGGCGCAAACATACAAGCGAATGTAACTGCGTAGCGTTTGCAGCGGGTGAGCCACGCGCTGTTTGGATTCGACCAGATCCCGCCGGGTAGAAGACGGTGTTATCGTTGCCATGAGATTACACTCCAAGTGTTCCGAATTGTTTCCTCGATCGTTCCCGCGGGCAGCGGACTACGCCAGCCGCAGCAGTTTGCGCGTCAACCATTCGATCGACAAAAGACCAACGATGACGAACAAAGCGTAGGAGATTTTCATCGGAGGCTCGTTGCCGATTTCAAAGCCGGCATCCCACAGGTCCCTGACCGGGCCTCGGCTGCGATGAACGCGCGGTTCCATCTTCACCATGCAATCGGGAATGATCGTCGCGGTTTCCAGATCGAAATAAAGTCGCTGATCGTCTTCCCCTTCGCTGTTGAATCTGCTGTTGGTGCGGACGAGGGCACGGTGCAGTTTGGTTTGGACTTCTTCGCTGATACGAGGCCGGACCTCGTTCTTCGCCAGGCTTGCCAGTTCGTGCAGCAATTTGAAGTCGGGCTGCACATTGGTTGTTTCCGGGTCCGTGTCCTTGACACGAAATGTTTCTTCCAGAGTTTCGTTGGCGCCGGGGATTTTCAGGCGCAATTTGTAGACGCCAGGAGCGTTGGCCTCGAACCTCCCAGCGAACCAGCCATCCCAGTGCTTTTTCTTTTCGGCGGCATCCATGGCCTGAAAGTCCTTCAGGGGAACAGCCAACTTCGGATCGAGCGGGATCGTCTGGGGTTTGTTGTTCTTGTCTTCGTCGTCTTTGAGAACCAATTCCAGTACAGGTTTGCTGGTGGGATCGAGCGGTTGCATGTTGCCGCCGAGCAACTTCGCTTCGACGCGGACGATGTCGTGGGTACTGTATTCGCTGCCGACAACCAGGATGCCTCGGCGTTTGCTTCCCGATCGGCTGCCAGCGCCGGCGTAGCGTAACAACTTCGTCCAAAAACGTTCATGGAATGCTTCCGAATATTGCCGAAGCCGCCACATTTCCCCGGAGCCGATGTAAATCGTTTTCCCGCCGGTGTATGGCATGGTGACGAGGAACGGCTGCGGCTGGTTGTCGGTACGGGTTCGGGCTTTCGGGTCGCCAAAAGTGGCTACCACGGTCGCACCCGGTTTGACGCTCTTGACTGGATAGTAATCGTAGAAGCCACGGCGCAAGGGCAGGTCGCGCCCTTCTTCGATCTTGCTGGCACCGGTGAAGAACTTCTCCCAGCCTACCATCGGGTCATCGTTTTCTTCGTCGATCTTGAGAAATTCCGTTTCTTTGCTGGCACCGGGAAATTGCAAACGATACGGCTCGGTCTTGTCTTCGTTGACCCGGATACGGTTGTCGTCGAAGACGACCGGAGCCAACGCGACGACCGGAGCGAGGTTCGGTGGTGGTTTCGAAGGCGACCGGTCCCGCAGGTCTTTGGTGTGCAGCGGACCGGCAACGAAAATCAATCCACCGTAATGCCGGCTGACCCATTCTTCCAAGAGTTCGGTTTGCTGTGGCAGAAGTTGCGTCCAGTCTGGATCGAAGCAAACGATCACATCATATTGCAGGAGGTTGTAATACTTGTCGTCGGGTTTGATGTCGGGTTTATTCGGATCGGCGATAAAATTGGGAAAACCCGTCAGCAGTCGTTCCGGGGGAACGTCCTGTACGATATTGCGGCGGGCCAATTGCAAGTAAATGCTCATTTCGGCGCGACCATCGCGGACCTCGCGGTCGAGCAGGGTTCGCAAAAACTGATATTCGCGTGTCGGGCCGCTCGCGAACAAAAGCACGCGCAGCGGTTTTTTCACGATGTTGACCACGCCGACATTTGTGACATTGTCCTCGTGACTGGTTTCGCGTTTGTCCTCCGAAACCTTCGCCTGGAAGCGCCAGGCGCCCTGAATCAAACCCGGTTTGCCGGTCTTGGGATCTTTCTCGATCATGGCAGGGGGCATCTTTTCCGGATCGATATGGAATTCCGCCTGGGTATGGGGCGGGTCGCCCGGAGCGAAGGTCACATTTTCCTTCATCGTCAGTGCCGGCTCGTTGCTGCCAGGCGGGATGATGTTGAGCGTCACCTCGGCACTGGCGCCGGCCAGCCCTTTCCCATCGATTTCGACACGGACGGGAAAGACTTCGTCGGGGGGTGCACGATCCGGGACGAGGAGGCCATTGCGTGCGTAGATATTAATTGGCCGGGTTATTTCGCCGACTGCTACGGTAAAGATGGGAACTTTGAGTTTGGCGGCTCGGCTTTTGACTTCATTCATGCTTTGCGACGAATACTGGGTGTTGCGACCATCGCTGACGATGATAATACCCTGAAGCAGGTGATGCGATTCGCGGTTCAAAACTTCAAGCACGGCGCCGCCGATATCCGTGCTGCCGAGCAATACCCGATGCAGTTCCTGCTGCCGATGGAAGCGCGCGAGCTGTTCCTTGTTGAGGTCTGCCGGCTGCTTCATATTGGGGTCGGGGTGCAACCAGGCATACCATTTTTCCCGGCCAAAGGACGAGTCCGCCGCCAGAAACTCGAATTGCGTATCAAGCCGTCCGCCAAATCGGTAGAGCACAAGGGGAGTTTTTTCTTGTAACCTGCGCAAAAACCCCTTTTGCCCATCCGTCAGGAATTCGATCACTTTGTCCTGTCGTGTTCGTTTGTCGAAAGGAATGCCATCTGCGTTCTGCATGCTTCGGCTGACGTCGAAGACGACCAGAACTCGGGAATGCGTCTCGGTCTTCTCCCAATCCTGCATCGCCGGCAAAAGAAACATGATGGCCAGAATGACATACACCGACGATCGCAAAAACCCCAAGAACGCCGCCCACCCCCAACCGACCGATTGGCTGTCCCGCATATACATGACGATCACGTACACCAGGCCAATCACCAATACCGGGACGAGGATGGCAAGCCACCACATGCCGTCGTATTCGACGCCGCCGATGTTGATCGATTCGGTCAGTCTGCGCCAAACGAATTCAGTTTCGCGTTGTGCGACTTGATTCTCCATTGCTGCTCCTCGGACTGTTGTCTGGCATCCGTCGTTTTAATGCTCTCTCGCGATTTTCGAAGTACGGCTTTTCGCGTCAAACGGCGGTCGGCTGAGGCCTGACCGCTTGAGGTGGCGGGGCAGCAGCTCCGCGCAAATGGAAACTCAAATGCACCGCGAGCGCTTGCTCGATGATGAGCACGACCAGAAACGCCAGGTATATCCATGCCGACTCGGACAAATCCGCCGGCTTGTTCGCGATATCCGTCAAGGCGGACTTGTCGGCAAAGGTATCGACCACGATGCTCTTTTCGATATCGCTCAACTCTTTGGACCTGGCACGGCGCAAGTCGGACTCGTCATTCGTGTTCACGTTGAAAGCGAAAGCCTGGGCTTCGATACCCCCCTGGTCTGTGGCGCTTGGGCGACGTTTGAATTCGAATACATAGACGCCCGGTTTCGTCGACCGATCAAATTCGAATTGCAGGCGATCGTTTTCCTCTGTGCCGACAAGCCGACCTTCGTCGACACGTGTTGTGGCCTCGTTTCCCTGCTCCGATTCGGCCTTGCGGTAGTAGGAAACCTGCGGTTCGTAACGTGCGGCATCCACAACGAATGTTTTCGTCGTTCCGACATGATCCTGGTCGTCGCTTGGAACGCTGGAGAGGAACTTTTGCAAGTCGACCATCATGACCGGAAAGGTGAAGGACGCCGGACTCCCACCAGCCCAGTTGTTCCATTTGCGTCCGGCCGTGGTCAGAACGGCTACGGTCCGACCCGATCCATAGCGTCCCGCTACCATCAACGGATCGCCATACTGTACCGCTTCCTGCAAGTTCTTCAACTTCCGGTGCAGGGCAATGATTTTGGGATCCGTTCGGCTCCAAAAATCCTTTTGCAGATTCAACCGGTTTGGATCGTCAGGCAAGCCGGGGTCCTCGAGCAGAAACCGCAAGGCATCTGCCAGGTCACTCATCGAATTCTTGGCCAGGGCGGCCCGTATATTTCGACGATGGAATTCGAGTGAAGGGGAGAATTTGAGATAGTCGGCGTCCCCGATAGGGAGTTCTTCCAGAAGTTTCAAGACCGCCCCTTCGTAATTGGCCACCGGACTGGTGTTGGGAAGCGTCATCAATTCCTGCATCGTCTTCGGATTGAACTTCCACTTGAGACGGGGAACCGGAAAATAGCGATGGATGTAGATGAACTTGAAGGCGTTGGGAGGCAGGTTCTGCAGCACCGGGTGCTCGCGATCGCGCAAGTAGACCTGAATCCGCTGTTCGATCAAGTTGCGCAGCACCCGATCCACGCGTTCCTTTTCGGTCAATTCTCTCGTCGGCGAACTGGCCAGTGGCACAGGAAAGATGCCGGTGCCGTCGGCATACAGATGCTTGTTGTAATAATCCGGGTCAACGCGGTCGCCCAGGAAAAAGACGACCCCGCCTCCTCGCTGAACGTATTCTTTGAGATTCTTCAACTGGACGTCAGTGAACCGATCGACATTGGCAATGCAAATGCAGGCATATTTGCTGAGGTCTGGACTCTCCAACAGGGCAGGTCCCCGAACACCACCTTTTCGTTCTGGATCGGGCACCACTTCGAAGCCTCGTTCCGCGCCCAACGCCGTTGCCAGGAACGAACTGTCGCTGTTGGGATCATCCGGATTCGGGCCTCCATCGACAACGAGAACAGGCACTTGCTCGCGGACTTCGACGACGGCGAACCGCCGATTATCAGCATCGATCCCTTCTTCTTCGTTCTCGATCACCGCTTCAACCACCTGGAATTCAGCATTCTTGCCATTCAGTTGAAACGGAATTTGAAACGTCCCATGCACGGTGCGGTTGGGTTCGATGGTAGCGAACATCTGCGAGACCTGAGGCAATTCGGCGCCATTGACTTTGATCGCCACGCGCACGGCCTTGCGCTCGACGATGCCATAGTTCGTCACCGAAACGCGGAACGGCACCAGGTAATTTTGCGGTGCAACGCGCATTTGCGGACGGAGATCGACGATCGCCAGGTTGTTGTGGTAGCGAGGCACGGTTTGATCGTCGGAGCGCTCCGGATGGGCCGTATCGAGCAGGTGGATTTTCACATCATTCTCTGCCAGATGTTTTAGCTTGTTGATCACGCCCGTGTTTTCCGGTTCGAACCAGTGGCGTTGCCGAAAGTCGCTGACGATGTAGAGCGAACGTTTCGCGGTGGCGTGCTGGTCAAAGAGTTTTTCCGCTTCTTCGAGGCCCCGATTCAAGTCGAGATGCAGTTCCGTGCATGGCTCGGTGGCGTTGAGAACCTCTTGCAAATCGGAGTAGGTGCGTTCGCTCACGCGTTCATCAAAGAGATTGTGGTCGGGGCGGGACAAGCGGCGCAGAACCAGTCGCTGCACGCCTGTATTTTGTGCCAGGTTCCTCGCGATCTTGTTGACGATTTCGCGTTTGCCGACTGCAAAACAGTTCACGACCTCGTCGTTCTCCTTCCAGTGGTCGCTCATGCTCAGCCGGTCATCGAGGATGATCAGATGCACCGACTGGTGAGGAGTAAAACCTTCGCCCAGGGCATAGCCGATGAAACGAGCGAGCAGCAGACCGGCAAGAAGAACCAGCAGGATGCGCAAAAGAAGCAGCAGAAGCTGTTCGATAATCAACCGGCGGCGATTGCGTTTTTGCGACTTGAGCAAAAACTCCATCGCTGCCCAGCGAATCCGCTTGAATCGCATGCGGTTGATCAAATGGATAATGATCGGCGAACTGATCAACAGGCCGCCGAGTACCATATTGGCGGGGTTTGCGAACAACTCAAACATTGCTGCGGGCTACCTTTCCAGCACGCATGGCCATGCGATGATGAATGAACTTCGAAAGAACGGCGTCGAGATAATCGCTGGTACGCACCAGGGTATAGTCGATGCCTTTTTTAATGCACCCTCGACGGACCTCGACCAGATATTCTTCCAGGGCTTCCAGATAGCCGTCGCGCAGAGCGCGCGGGTCGCAAAGCAGGTGAGGCTGCTCTTCCATTCCCTCGAACCGCGTGGTTCCCGAAAAGGGAAAGGTCAATTCGTCGTCATCGAGGACATGGAAGACCAGAACGTCATGCCGGCGATGGCTGAGCATTTCCAGGCCGCGAAACAGAGGCTCACGGTCGACCAGCAGATCGGATACGATGATGATCATGCCGCGCGACGAGACGTTTTCCGCGACACGGCGCAATACGCGTTCGATGTCCGTCTTGTCGCGAGGTCGGCTGACGTCCATTGCTTGCACGATGGCGTCGATATGCGTATGCTGACTTCGCGACGGCACGATGTGGCGGACATCCTGATCGAAAGTGATCGCGCCGACGGCGTCCTGCTGCCGAAGCAACAGGTACGCAAGGCAAGCGGCAATCGTGCACCCGTACTCGTATTTGTTCAACGGCCCGCGGCCATAGTGCATGGACTCGCTGACATCCACGACCAGGGTGCAGCGCAGGTTGGTCTCTTCCTCGTATTGCTTGATGTAAAACCGGTCGGTCTTCGACCAGACTTTCCAGTCGAGGTGGCGGATGTCGTCACCATAGACGTACTCGCGATGCTGCACGAATTCGATGGAATGCCCGAAAAAGGGGCTTCGGTGCAGACCGGAAATGAACCCTTCTACAACTTCGCGAGCCCGCAATTCAAGCCTTGAAATGCGGGCAATGGTCGCCGGGTGAAGGAACCGCCGGGGGTCTTCGTTTTGTTTTTTCTTGGCCACTTTGAGACTCGATTCACTCTAATGGTTCCAAATTCGTTCTCGCGTCTTCGCTCGATGTCTCTGCCGAATGGCAGAAAAATTTCAAGAGCGACCCGACCGGTCGCGTGCCGCCGCTGGACGATGTCATGCAGGCTGGCACGCGGTGGTCAGCAGCAGACTACGATGCAAAGATCTTTTTGAAACGTTCGTCCTTCTGCAATTCTCCTTCACGGCTTGGAGTTTCCTTGAGGAGTTTGTCGATCACCGTATCGGACGTGATCCCTTCCGACGCCGCGGTAAAGTTCGTGAGGATGCGGTGCCGCAGGACCGGAAAAGCCAGCGCCTGAATGTCTTCGCATTGGACATGGGCTCGTCCATAGAGCAAAGCCCGCGCCTTGGCGCCGATGATCAGGTTTTGGACGGCACGCGGTCCGGCACCCCAGGAGAGCCAATCGCGAACGAATTTCGGCACGCCCGGTTCGCCGACGCGCGTTTGCCGAACCAGAGCCAACGTGTAATTGATCACATGATCGGTGACCGGCACCCGGCGAACCAGCTGCTGCAACTCCAGAATCTGTTCTCCTGTCAGAACCGGTTTCAATTCCTCGCTGATGATCGTGGTCGTACGCCGGGCGATTTCAAATTCCTCCTGGAACGACGGATAGCGTACAAACACCTTGAACATGAACCGGTCTTGTTGGGCTTCGGGCAACGGATAGGTTCCTTCCTGCTCGATGGGGTTTTGCGTTGCCAGCACGAAGAAGGGATCGGACAGGCGATGGCGAACCCGCCCAACGGTGACTTGCCGTTCTTGCATCGCTTCGAGCAACGCTGCCTGCGTTTTCGGCGGCGTGCGGTTGATTTCGTCGGCCAGAATCACATTGGCGAACAACGGCCCTTCGATGAACTTGAATTCTCGAACCCCCGTCGAGCGGTTCTCTTCGATCACTTCCGTTCCGGTGATATCGGAGGGCATCAAGTCCGGAGTGAACTGGATTCGACTGAAAGACAGCGAAAGGCAGTTGGACAATGTGCTGATCATGAGGGTCTTGGCCAATCCGGGAACGCCTTCAAGAATGCAATGGCCCCGACTGAACAAAGCGATCAGCAGTTCTTCGATCACCTTGTCCTGGCCAACGATCACTTTGGATAGCTGGCTCTTGATCTCCTTGAAGGCGTCGCCAAGTTTACGGATAGCCTCCATATCCTGCTGGCCGAGGTCTTGTTGCTTTGCGGTTTCGCTCATTTGATCCTCTCGAAATTTGAAGCCAACGATATCACTCCGCTCACCTCGAATCGAAGGGCAAAGTGCTCTGATCTTTCGGGACAACAATCGAACGTCATTTTCAGAACTGGTCAACGCTGGTAAATGGGCAGGGTTCCCAAATCCAATTGCAAAATTGTCAAATAAAGCGAGGTTGTATACACGTCGCCGATGCCCCGCCCCTGGAAGCTGCCGTTGTTGTTCTGCGCGCTCGCCAGGCGCTCGAACATCGCCTGGCGGTAGCGGCTCCAAACGAGGCGTTTCGACGGCTCGGTATTGGGAAAAAGTTTCTCGTACCCTTTGTCTCCAAGAATATAAAGGGCTTGCGCCAAGTAATAATGGGTATATTCGTCGTGCCCCATGCGAGCGTTGCCGACCAGTGAAATCCGTTGCTGGCAAAAAGCCAGCCAGCGTTTCGCCAGATCGGAATCATACTCGCCGGCATTGAACATACAGGCTACCGCCGCCGCCGTCAGCGGGAGCCTTTCGGCTCCGGCACGGGCCGCACCACCGCTGGCCAGACTGTAGATCACACCGCCATTGGGTGTGGTGCAGCGCCTCAAATATTCTTTCGCTTTGTCGATGATCTCTTTGGGCACGACGATGCCCGCATTGCGAGCGGCACGCAAAGCCTGAACCTGGGTGATCGTCACCGAACCTTCATCGAAGCCATTGCCATCGCGAGCCGAGACGTAGCCCCAGCCGCCGCGAGCGGTTTGGGCTTTGCCAGTGAACTCGACGGCACGTGTGAGAATTTTTTCCAGCTTTTGGCGCTGCGTTTCGTCCTCTTCTTCGCCATATACCTGCGACAAGAACAAAACAGAGAAGCCGTGGCCGTACATGTAACGGCCGGCTTCGATCTGATTGCGCGGATTGCCGATCATGCCATTGGCTTGTGATCGTTGTGTCAACCAGGTTACGGCTTTGCGAATGTTGTTGGCGTATTTGCCTTGCCGGCAAGTGCTTCCCTCCATCAACAAAGCCATCCCGGCCAGCGCCGTCATGGCCACCGGATAGTTGCCACCATTGGCGTCCCAGTGGCCATCGGTGTATTGGCTCTTGGCGAGCCAATTCAGACCGCGTTCCACAACTTTGCGATATTTCGGTTCCAACTCTTCGGCACTAAGCGAACTGGTCGCGACCATCAACACAACAGCCGCTAAACCGGCAGCAAGATCAAGCCTCATGGCAGAAGGCTCCTACGCTGGTGTTCAGGTTTTCCGCAGGAATGGCGCATATCATCTTCTCACTAATGACGACTGATGACAAGTTTCCTGACATCCCTTTGCCGAATTTTGGCGAGGAATTCTTAAACTATCTCGTCGGGTTCTCGTACCAGATCACACCCAGCCCTTCGCGTTCTTCTGTTGTGATGACATCGAGATCCCCGTCCGCATCCAAATCAATCAGCTGCACGATGTCGAATTTAACTCCTTCGGGACCGCTGATTTCGTGTGCTTGCCACCCGCTGTGTGTCACGGATTTGGCGAACGAAAGCCAGAGAAGTCCAGATGCACCCTTGGCGTTTTCGCAGGAAAACACCAGGTCCAGTTTGCCATCGAGATTCAGGTCAGCGGCACGAACCGACTTGGCAGTCCCCGTCATACGCGGAAATGGGATCGTCTGCCGTTTCCACTGCTGAGGTGTTTTTTCCTGGGCGAAAAAACAGACGATTTCGCGCGGCCTGACAGCGACAAGAACATCCTGTCGGCCATCCCGGTTCAAATCAGCGACGTCGAGAAACATGACTTCCTGCCCGATCGGCCCGATGCGGTGGACCTTCCATTTCGACTCCGGCCGACCGGGATTCTCCAACCATAAACAACCTCGATTCGGTCCGCGCCGATCCGACGCCACAATGTCTTTGTCGCCATCGCCATCGATGTCAGCTGCGACCAGTGACATGACCCACCCAGCCTGGTACCAGGCGTGCCAGCGCCACTGCTCGAGCCGTCGCGGATTCGCGGGGGCTTCGAGCCAGCCGATGGCGGCGCCTGCGTTCTTGGCCCCGATCACCAGATCGAGCCCGTTCTTGCCGTCGACTTGCATGGGCAGACAAAACATCCAGGCGGCGACGTCTTTGACCGCCGGGACCGCTTCGGTTTTCCATTGTTCTGCTTTGAGGAAGTCTGCCTTGTTTTTTGGAGCCCAGTGCACGAAAACGCTGCGATTCTTGCCTTCGCAACAACTGACCACATCCATCATGCCGTCGTGGTCGAGATCAACGAGAACCGCGTCTTCGGGCGAGGCCACTTGGCCGACCGTTACCTGGGGCCAGGGATGGCGTGCTTGTTTCGGTCCGGGATTGAGGTAAACGCGGATCTTTCCTCCCTCTTCCCATGCGGTCGCTATGTCGAGCAGCCCGTCTCCATTTGCGTCGGCCAGCCGAACGCCATCGGCACCGCGTGAAGTATTGTCGATAGTATGTCGTTTCCAGGGGCGGCCTCGATCCTGGGCGAATGTTGCGGCACCGTAAGGATTCACGATGTTGAAAAGGACCACAACAATCAAAACGGTTCGCATTTCTCGTTTCCTTCAAGAATTGGGGTTGGGGATGTCGGTCGTCTGTAGACGGGGACGGACGGCCAGCCGATAGACCACTGCACCAGCGGTGATGAACGCGATGCCAACAAGTGCTTCCGTGCGTTGATAAAAGAACATGTTCGTCAACACCAGCGTGAGGATCATCACGTACAGGGCGGGGACGAACGGATAGCCCCAACAACGGTATTCGCGTTCGACATGAGGCAGCCGCCGGCGAAAAACAAAGATGGAAGCGACGGCCAGGGTTTCAAAGACCACAGCACCAAACATGGCAAAGGCGGTGAGGATTTCGAAAACGGAACGCCCTTCAGGAACATTGAGATCGACTAAAGTATTTCCCAACCAAAGAGGAGGGATTCTGACGCGGACCAAAATCGCGGACGCGATCACCAGTGCGCTGGCCCAAGCAGCCATCATGCCGATCGCTAGTGCCGGTGTGTGAAAGCGGGGATGCACTTTCCCCAAAACACGCGGTGCCAGATTGTCTTCTGCCATGGCATACAGAAGCCGGGGCCCCACGAGCAGGTTGCCGTTGAGGGCGCCGAAAACGGAACACATGACAGCGAAAGAGGCGATGGCCGCTCCGATCGGTCCAAGCAAACGCAAACTGAAATCGGTCGCCACGCTGGTTTCCACCAAGGCAGCCATCTCCGCTCGTGGCACGACAAGGTAATAAGCGAAGTTCGTACCCAAATAGAGGGCAAGAATGATCAGCGTGCCGCCGAGCAAGGCCAGAGGGATATTTCGTTGAGGATGTTTGATTTCCTCGGCAAGAGGCGCCAAGTTCATCCAGCCATGATACGCCCAGAGCACGCCGAGCAGCGCGGTGCCGAGATTGCCCAGGTCGATCTCGCCAAAGCTGGCGGGCCACCAAGGCGACAGATAATCGAATCTCGGACCGGACTTCGCCGCCGTCGCGGAAGAAAAGAACACCGCCACGAACGGCAAAACCATGATCCCCACCAGCGAACCGATCTTGATGGTGGTGATAAACAGTTGCAACCCGCCGCCCCAACGGACGCCCCGATAGTTGACCAGGGCCAAAAGCGCGATTGTGGCAACAGTCAGCCACTTCAAGGACCAAAAACCCAGACCGCTGTCAGCGATGCCAACCGCTTCGCAAAAGGTGGAATTCCGCAGGATGTCGTGCAAAGACTCGGCAAACACCGTGGCAAGGGCGGCCAGCGACGCGCCTCGGATGATCCAAAACTCGACCCAACCCCATAAGAAGCCGGCTAAAGGACCGTACCCTTCGCGTAAATAAACGTAGTTGCCTCCTGCCCGTGGAAAAAGGACGGCGATCTCGGCCAAAGCAAGCGATCCGAGCAACGCCAACGCGCCGCCCAGCGTCCAGACGATCATCGCCAGGCCGAAAAACGGGACATGGGCCGCAACCTCCTGAGGTTTTTTGAAAATGCCTGAACCGATGACCGTACCCACGACCACCGCCGTCGCCATGAGAGGACCCAAAGCACGGACGAGTCTGGCAGGCTGCGACTGAATCGTGGCATTCATGCCCAACAGTGTAAAGGCAGACAATCAGTCGTGCCAGGGCCACGTCGGCGCTTCCGGTCGCTAAGTTTACCCTCGCTTTGGGCTTCGCGATTTTCTTACTTTTGCGCCGTGTGGATTCGGCCACGGAGGTGTTTCAGCGCCACTTCCAGCTGCCGGTCGGTGAATTTCGGTTTCGGCTTGGGTAACACATCGCGGCGGGGAATGACCTCGATGTCTTGCAGGTGTTCGGTGAGCTGGTCGCGTTCACGATTGGAAAGTTTGACGACGATATCCGGGATGACGCCCCAGTCCTCGTCTTCACTGCCGTCGGTACTGGATTTATTGAGGTTTTTCCCGCTAGGACGCCAGAACGAAGCAATGGTTAGTTTGAGCTGGCCGCCATCGAAAGGATGAATGTTCTGGACGCTTCCTTTGCCGAAGCTGCGCTCGCCGACGACGATCGCTCGCCCGTGATCTTGCAAGCAGGCAGAGACGATTTCGCTGGCGCTGGCGCTGTAGCCGTTGATCAAGACGGCCATGGGGAAATCCAGAAGGCTGCCTGGCCGTCTGCCCCGATGAACTTCACTCCGGCCCACACGAGGTCGAATGCTGACGATCTCGCCGTCGTTGATGAACATGTCGCAAATGGCGACAGCAGATCGCAGGAGGCCGCCCGGATTGAACCGTAAATCCAACACCAGCCCCTTCATTCCTTGAGCGCGAAGCCGCTCCACTGCCCGACGCAATTCCAGGGCCGACTTGTCGGCAAAACCACTCAGACGGATGTAGCCGATCTTGTTTTCGGGGTCGATCATGAAATCCCAGGAGTCGTCGGCTTTTCGGCGGAAACCGCTTACAGTCTCCAATTCGATCGAGGCACGAGTGATTTCCACATCGAATGGCTTGTCGTGCCCTTCCCGTTGAATCGTCAGGGTCACTTTCGTATTGGCTTTGCCGAGCACCTTCTTGACGGCTTCTGAAATCGACAGCCCTTTCGTCGAGATGATTTCCGGTTCCGGCAGTGGTTGACCGTCGCTGTCGACCCAGCGTTTGATCGTAGTGATGATATCGCCGGTCTGAATTCCCGCTTTGTGCGCGGGGCTGCCCTTGATCGGCGTCACAACCCGAAGCATGTCGAGTTCCGGGTCCTTGCGAATCTGGATGCCCACGCCCGTATAGTTTCGGCGAATGTCGCGCAGAAACTGGGCCATCGTTTCTGGATCAATGTACGTCGTATAAGGGTCCAGATGCGCGGTCATCCGCTGCAGGGCATAGTCGATGTCCTTGTGGTTGTCGAGATCGTCTCGATTGCCAAGTGTTCGGCGAACGAAAATAAGCAGATTGCGCAGATCATTCTTGTCGTAATCCTTGCAGTGTTTCAGGTAGGTCTCGATGTCTTCAGGAACGCGTTCATCGATGCGTTCATAAAGACCGCGAATGGCCCATTCGATCATTTGGCCCTGGTCGAGTTCTTTCAAGTAGTTCGAGACGATTTCCTCTGTGGCTTCAAGGACTTTGTCGGCGAAATTGCGTGCCACGCTTGGCGGAATCTTTTGCGTGTTGAGGATAGCCTCTCGTTTCTGCTCCAATTGCCTGGCGGTGATCCGCCCGGCGACGAGGTCCTGGTACGTGCGGCGGAGGTCGCGCTGGTATTTCAGCTTGGGCATCTGGGCGAGCAGCCGTTTGGCTTCCGCGCCGCGTTCGGGCGAAAGCAGCTTGTTGGCGACCAGCCGATCGATCGTGGCGAGCTGTTTTTCCACAAGAGGAACCACCTGTGGATTACGCGACAGGATAAAACTGGTTGGGCGGCCAAGGGTAATGCTGGTCTGGACTTTGCCGGTCGCGCGTGAGCGGGCAGGGACTTCTTTTTCAAGATACTCTTTGATTTCGACAGCAGTGATGACACCGTCGGCTTCGCCGCCAGCATGGTCCGCTTTGCCAGAAAGGGCGTCGATGAGCACCCTTGCAAAAAGCCCGTGCCCATTCAGATCGCGAGCAGCCGACACGCCTTTGTTGGCAAGGAATACGACTCGCGCGGTGTAGTCGTCATACGATCTCTTTTCCAGGAACTCTTGATACAACTTGCCGATGTCCAGATCGCCGCTACGATCCGGTCCCTGGTAGGCCTTGAAATTGACGTCGAGCAGAACGCACAAACGGCGTGCTTTCAATTTCTTGAATGCCGACTCGAAATCGGAAGCCGCGATGGCGGTTCGTTCACGATCTTTGTACTTCGAGTCGACAGCCAGATAACAAGCCCGCTGGCCGATGGCCTCTCCCGCGCCGAAGAAGCCAAACACCGCAACGTCTTCTTCTCCGGCCGATGTGACCAGCCAGTTGACGGCGTCCAAAATCCGATCGTGCGTGGCCTCTTCCGCCGGACCGACCGGCCGGCCCAGCAATAACTTGATTTGGTTTTTTGGCAATCCAAGATAGTCTTTGTTAGTGAATAGGTCGTATAGCGCTTTCGCGTCCGCCTCGGCAAACGCCCGCGGTTGGATCTGTTCATCCTGATATTTGCTGACTCCGACTAGGACAACGTACGTTTTCGCTTGTTCGACAGCCTGGAGTGGAGAGACGATGGCACAGGCCAACCAGACCAGCACGAACTTCACGGACGTCAGCGCGCGATTCATGGAAGCGTTCCTCGATAGTCGTCGATTGCAACTGCCTCGGTGGCCATAGTCTCGGCTGTTTTTATTGTTGATCCAAATCTGCCAGCAGTCAACCACGAACAACACCGCTGGCGAGGCGCGGCGCCAATTTTCTCCTGCGAACCGGTCAGCTGCAAAAAGCCGTTTGTTTCGTGGACGACAGCGCTGTCCTGTCGACACCCATCTGTCAATCTGTCGCCGAGCAGCCGGATATTAGTTGGAATCGGCCATCGAAGTTGACAACTGAAGAACACTTCTTCCTGCGACGATCGCCACCGCTGCCGGTAACGCCGATTATGCACACGGTAGGGAGCAGCTTTTCGCGGCGCAACAGAAACGCATCAATAGCTTAAACCGTTTTTCCGGATGTGGACCATTGGTTCGCCTTGGTTGAGCAGCTTGCCACCGACGATGGTACCGATCACCAGGTTGTGGTCGCCAGCAGCGAATCGGCCACTAACGCGGCAATCGAGATAGGCCAAGGCTCGATTCAGAATTGGTGGACCGTCATCCAGACGACTGATTTCCAATCCGGTAAATGCCGGCTCGTTGGGTGCGAAACCTTTGCCAAAATGGCTCAACAAATCTGTTTGTCGAGCATCGAGAATGTTGACGACAAAAGGGGCACCGTCGACAAGCCAGTCGTTGAGATAGCGGTCTTTGCGGACGGCGAGCGAAATTTGCGGTGGAGAAAAGGAGCACTGCTGCAGCCAACTTGCCAACATTCCCGTTTCGGCATCCCCCTTTTTGGCAGTGACAATGAAAATGCCACTGGGAACGCGGCCCAATGCTGCCGCCAGATCCTTTTGTGCCACGTCGCTGCTCATGTTCCGCTCCGCATCGCCTGCACGTTGGTTTGCTCGTATCTTACGAGCAAGAGTGGAATCCGTCGACGCACGCGCCGCGAAAGGAGATAAGGTCATGCCCGAGCTGCCGGAAGTGGAAACCGTGGTGCGGGATCTTAAACCACGTCTCGCTGGCCGACAAATTACTTCCATTCGAGTTGGCCAACAGCCCTTGCGGCGCCGTTGGCAATCAGCGTGGAACGCTCGCTTGATCGGGCGGCGCATCACCGGCCTTGGTCGCCGAGGCAAATGGATCGTCATGACGCTCGACGATAACCAAAGCCTGGTCTGGCATCTGGGGATGACCGGCCAACTCGTGCTCGCCGATTCGCGAGTTCCGCCACTGCCTCACACGCATGTGCTTGTCGATTTCGACGTGCCTGGAGAACAACTCCGTTTTCGCGATGTCAGGCGGTTCGGAAGTGTGTCGCTCTTTACGCAACAGGAATGCGAACAGTTCTTTGTCGCGTCCGGACTGGGGCCGGAACCGTTCACCTTGTCTGCGGAGTTGCTGTATCGGAAATTGCAGGCGACGCGACGCTGCTTGAAAGCAGTGCTATTGGATCAACGAGTGGTGGCAGGCTTGGGCAATATCTATGCAGACGAGGCTTTATTCGAGGCGAAGTTGCATCCACAATTGTCTGGCCAGAAGATAACCCTCGCCGAGGCACATAGCTTGAAACGCGCCATTGTCACGGTGTTGCGGCGAGCCATCGAGAAGCGGGGTTCGAGCATTCGGGATTACCTGGGAGGGATGGGAGAGCGAGGCAACTATCAGCGCGAATTTCGCGTATATGGTCAAGCTGGCAAACCTTGCTCTCGCTGCCGATTTGCCATCGCCCGTATTCGTCTCGCCGGCCGCTCCACTTATTTTTGCCCATCTTGTCAAAAGAAAGGCCGACGTCGAGCATCTGGCCGCTCTTTGGAACGAAGACAACAAGTACCGGAGCGTACCGGACCATCTTGACGCCGATTCGCTCGACGCTATAGTGCCGCCTTGCATTCGAACCAAAAACCTACGGGCCGAGATAAGGGAAGGGGCCATGGTGCGTAGACCCTTGCTGGCGTTTGGCGCCGCGCTCTTGATCGCGTGCGGCTGCAAATCAGGTAAACCCGATTTGAAACCGCCCAAGCAACCGGAAGTCCTCGCCCTTCCGCCTGAAGGGGATCTGCGCTACAGCGCCCCAATGGAATATCCGCCAGAGGTCCTGAAAGACGCCCAACAACACAAACGGCTGGGGTCCACTGTCCCGACTCCCCAACCTGGAAGTCTGAACGGTTCCGGCTTGCGAGGTCCACGATAGGCATTCGACCGTTATTCATTGCCGTTGAAAGAACACCTTCAAGAGTTGTTCTCGGAAAGATGGTACGGCACCCAAGGCGGCATTGAAATCTTCTTTTCCCAAGGTGTAGGTGGTGACCTCGGTCCTGGCCCGCACGGTGGCGCTCCGTTTCTCCCCTGTCATCAGGGCACGCTCGCCGAAGAATTCACCGACCGACAGCGTCCGCACCAGGTGCTCGCCCTTGTCATCGCGAATGGCCACTTCAACCGTTCCCTCGGCAATGAGATAAAATTTGTCCCCTTCGTCTCCCTGGCGGACAATGATATCACCTGGCGAAAACTCTTCACGTGACATCTTGTCGGCGACATAGGAGAGCATGTCCGGTGTGAAGTGGGCGAAGATTTCGCATTTGGACAGGAATTCGCAGATGATAACCGATTCCGCCACGACGACGTCCGAATGGATGCGACCGCCCACCATATTGACGATCCGATCGGCGACATCCAGGATGCGATTATCATGAGTGACGATGATGCTGGTGCATTTTTCTTCGCGGGCCAGTTTTTGCAGCAGAGCGACGACCTCGCGTCCTGATTTTTCATCGAGAGCAGCTGTCGGCTCGTCGGCGAGGATCAATTTGGGCTTGTTGGCTAGCGCCCTGGCAATGGCTACGCGCTGCTTCTGCCCTCCGGAAAGCGCTGCCGGTTTATAATGGATGCGATGCCCCAGTCCCACCGCCTCGAGCATCTCCATCGCGCGGCGGGTGTTCTCGGTGCGATCCAGGCTACCGAGTTCAAGTGCCATCCGGACCGTTTGCAGCGCCGTCAGCGATTCGAATAGATTATGCGCTTGGAAAATGAAACCAATCCGCCGGCGGATTTCGACCAGTTGCCGATTGTTCAGTCCGTAAAGTTGCTCTCCCAGAACTTCGACGCTTCCTTCCTGAACGGTGCGTAACCCGCCGATTAAAGTCAGCAATGTCGTTTTTCCGGAACCGGAAGGACCGGTCATGATGACGATCTCGCCAGGCATGACTTCAAGCCGGTTATCGAACAGGACCTGCGAGCGTGCTTCGCCGCTGCCGAAATAGTGGTTCAAACCGTGGACGCGAATCACGGGGCGTTCGGTTTTCTGTCGGCGACGGTGCTGGGCAAACGCGTCGATGCTCATGTCGGCTTCCTCGTTGTCGGCAAAAAACCGTGAATTCAAGTCATAAAACTAAAAGACGTCGGCAGGATCGGCAGTACGGACCTTTCGAACAGCTAACAAACCAGATAGCACACACATAAGCAAGGTCAGCACAAACACGAGAACGCCCCTCGGCCAGGTGATCCGCATTGGCAAACCGGTCTGAAACGATAGCTGAACATAAAGGAGATAACTGGCGAACCAGCCGGGAACAAATCCCATCAGGGCCAGATACACCCCCTCCTGCAATACCACAAGATTCAGGTAGGCGTCGCGATAGCCGATCGCCTTCAGGGTCGCGTATTCGGCCAGGTGGTCGGCAACGTCGCTGGACAGAATTTGGTAGCAGATGACCATGCCGACGATGAACCCGATGGCAGTGCCCAAGCCAAATACGAAACCGACCGGCGTATGCGTGAGCCAAAAATGGCGTTCTTTGTGGCGATACTCTTCCTTGGTGAAGACGGACAATTCCGGATCGACCGCCTTGCTCAAGGCTTTCTTGACCGCTTCAACGTCCGCTTCCGGTTCCAATCTGACAAGCCCAAGTTCGACGTAGCTGAGGGAATCGTAGGGCGTTCGCGCCCGCGGAAACAGCCGAGCAAAGGTTCGGTCGCTCATCAAAACATTGCCATCATTGACGAAATCGGTTCCCAATTCGAAGAGGCCGACGAGTTCGACGGCCTGGTTGCCCAATTCGGCCTGTTGGCCGACCTGCGGCTGCCCGAAGATATCTTTCGATTTGGCGTCGAAGAGGACCGTGTTGCGTCGTTTGAGCAGCGGAGCCGATCGATTTACTTCCGGGAGCAAGAACACTGGTTGGCCGGGGTCGAAACCAATGGCGCGAATCGGCCTTGGTGGCAAGCCGCTTCCTGGGAGCCGCCACATCGAACGGGCATATTCGATAAACAGCGGTGCTGCCGACGACACCCCTTCGAAACCTTGGACAGCGTACAAATAATGCCGATCGAACGGTGCGTTGACCACCAAAGAGTATTTGGATCGGCTGGTGAGAACAATGTCGGCGTCGAATTGATCGATGATGGCTACGGTGCCGTCCAAGAGGGCATTGAGAAAGCCGATCTGCATAAACATCAGCAAGACGGCGAAGGCGATGCCGCCGACACAAACCAGGCAGCGCCGTTTGTCGGCAACAAGGTTGATCCAGGCTAAAGGAACGCGTCGAAGCACAGCCCTTTTCGACCTTTTTCGAATGCAGCGGTCTACGCTTCCAGTGGTTCGCCTCGACTTGACCGCTTAGAACAAATCTGCCGGGTCCGCCGCCTTGACTTTTTGCACGGAGAGCAAACCCGAAATGGTACACATTACCAGCGCCAGGGCCAGTACCCCTAAAGCCCGAGGGAACGTCATCTCGATCGTGATATGGGCGTAATGTCTCGTGACGGCATAAAGCAGCAGGGCTGCAAACAAACCGGGAATATAAGCGATCGCGCCGAGATAAAGAGCCTGCTGCAAAACAACCCACGATAAGTAAGCATTGCCGTAACCCATCGCCTTCAGAGTGGCATATTCCGAATAGTGATTGGTAATATCCGCCGAAATGATCTGATAGACGAAGATCACACCAACCAGGATCGCCACGAAGACGCCATAGGTGAAAAGGATGCCGATCGACTTGCCATGGACCCAATAGTCGCGCTCCCTGCTTTCCAACTCGCTTCGCGTCCACACCTGAACGTCGGGGGGAAGGATGGCGCGAAGTTGGGTTTGAACCGCCTTGACATCGGCCCCCCGCTTGAGCCGAACAAGACCAAGATTCACTTTTTCCAGCGATCGGCGTGGAAACAGGGCTGCGAAAGTATCGGCGCTGGTGATAATGGAGGCGTCCGATGCGAAGCCGGTTCCGAGGGTGAATTGTCCTACGACTTCGATCCGGCGAAATCCCACTTCGGTGATGCGTGTTTGCGGCAACATTTCCGCCAAGCCGAAATCGGGGTGCGACATGCGATCGACCAGAACGGTATCGAGGCGATGCAACTCGCGGAGGAGGTCTGGGTCTTCCAACTCGGGCAGGCCGCGAAAGATCGGGTCGGTTGGGCGAAAGCCGATGACGAGGATGGTTCTTCTCAGCCCGGTGGTGACATTCCGCCACAAACTGAAACTTATGTAAAGCGGATAAGCGCTTTCGACCTCATCGAGACTCATCGCGCGATAAAGGTAAGTGCGCGGAATGGTGCCGGTCCGGTTGACATCGCGATAACTTGAAGACACGAGAAATATCTCGAAATCGTCGATTTTGCTGTAGAGAAAAGTGGCAGTCGCCTCGGCGGCTCCGCGGAACCCGAGTTGCATAAAGATCAAGATGACAGCGAACGACACGCCAGCCAGAGCGACGAGCGTTCGCGTCTTGTGATGAACGAAATTCAGCCAGGCCAAAGGCGTTTTCATTGCGCGGCGGCCAATCCTTAAGCCAGCTTCCGCAGTTTTACCCGAAAAGACCGAACCCCAGACCAGCGCAGGTACACTAACTTACTGAAATTCGGCAACAAAGAGCAACACGTCCTGGATGTCGAAGGTGGGAATAGCGACGCTGTTAATCGGCTTTTTTCGCCCGTTTGCGTTTTTTCGAAGCGTTCCCTGTTCCGTTACGGCTCTGTTTCAACATCGGCTGCACTTCCTGCACGAACTCGCTGACGTCCTTGAACTCGCGGTAAATCGAGGCAAAACGCACATATGCTACCTGGTCTAGCGTTTTCAAACGAGCCATGACCATATCGCCAAGAGCCTGAGCGGGCACCTCGCCGAAATACCTGCTGTAAACTTCTTCCAGGATCTCGGCAACCGCCGCTTCGATCTGCTCTGCGGAGATAGGTCGCTTGTAGCAAGCCTTTTCCAGTCCCCCTCGAATTTTGCCAGCGTCGAAAGGTTCGCGTGTACCATCCTTCTTGATTACCTGGAGAGGCGTTTCCACGATCTGCTCCACTGTCCAAACCTTCCTCTTGCAATGGTCGCAGGCGCGGCGGCGGCGCGGAAATCCCCCATCCTGGCTTCGCGAGTCGACGACTGCGAAATCACCTTTTCGGCAAAACGGACATTTCATGCTCGTCCCCAAACGGGATAAAGACAAGCGACGGCGCTATCTTAGCAAACCCCGCAAGCCGGAAAAAGATTTCCCTTCTGCTGCATCCCACGTTTCCCGCTGATTGCTTTTCCCGGAAACATCCGTCTGGACGCAAACCAGCCTGGTTGCTATGGTCCGCGCGCCGAAATGCAAACCAGATGGCAATGACGCATCTCCGTTCTTTATTCGCAAGAGAACGAGCGTACCTGATGCCAAAGGTGTGGAGGCGAACCATGTCAATCTTCTTGACTCGCAAACGCTGGCCCCGTCGGATCGCGTTCGTGGTGCTCGCTGTGTCGATCCTGGCCGCGAAATCATTCGCGGTCGATCCGGTTGTCAACCAAGAATTCGAGATCACCCCCGAAGCCGGTCCATGGCTGGTTTGTGTCGCCAGTTATGTCGGTCCGACAGCACCGAAGCTGGCCCACGCTCTGGTCCGCGAAATCCGCGAGCGGTATGGCCTGCCGGCTTACGTCTTTAATCGGGGCGCCGAAGAACGCCGAAAACAAGAAGAAGAAATCGCTCGCAAAAAGGAACAACATCGCAAATGGGCGGAATCGATGGGACTGAAACCCGATGGTCCCCTGCGCTTGCGCCGCGTACGCATCCAGGACCAGTGTGCCGTTCTGGTTGGCGGCTACCGCTCGATGGACGAAGCGCGCCGCGCTCTCGATCGCATCAAAAAGCTGGACCCTCCACGCAGCGTTGATCTGGATACGGCGGTCGTTATCGGCAAAGGCGAAAAACAGCCGATCGGCCGCTACGCCAAATTGAATCCATTCCACACCGCGTTTGTCGTACACAATCCAACCGTACCCTTGAAAAAACCGGAGGCAAAACTCGATTACAACGTCCTTAAAAACCTCAATACAGGGGAAACGTACAGCCTGCTCCAGTGCAACCAGCCCTGGACGCTGGTCGTCGACGAATTTCTGGGAGAAACCACGGTCCGCTCGAGGCATTCCCCGAATTTCATCGAGAAGATTTTCAACACCAATTTCGGCAAAACCTTGGACGCCGGCGCCAAACAAGCACACGAAGTGGCACACGTTTTGCGCCAACACATGCAGATACCTGCATATGTTTTGCACACCCAGCGGGGCAGTCTGGTGACGGTTGGTGCTTATTCGTCGCCGGACGATCCGCAGTTGTTGCAATATCAGAAGATGCTGGCGAATTTCAAACTGGGGCCGGCCATACAGTTCTTTGCCAAGCCGCTACCGATGCCGGTGCCGCAACCGTGAAACAACGGCTGGTTTCAGTTTTTTGCCGCCCGTCCTTGCACAAGCGTGAGGGATTGTCCTTCTTGCACGACGATGCCATTCTGGTTCACGATCTGGCGATGCCAGGTGATGACGCCGCGCCGTCCGCGCGAGCGTACTTCCTTGCCAACGATTTGCGTGCGGACTTGGATGGTATCGCCGAAAAAAACCGGCTTGTGAAATTGCCAATCCTTGATACCCAAGAGAGCGATGGTACGCATCGGCGGCGCGTACGCGATCAGCCCGCTGCTGACGGATAGTACCAGCAAACCGTGAGCGATCGGTCGGCGGAAGTGCGACCTGGCCGCATATTCGTGGTCCATGTGCAAGGGGTTGAAGTCCCCGCTAATGCCCGCGAACTGAACGACATCCGCCTCGGTAATCGTCCGCCGCGGCGATTCCCACATCTGTCCGACTTCGACATCATCGAAATAGAGGTGGCTCGCCGTATCCATTTCAATCCTCAACCTTCAAAGCCTTTAGCGCCTCCTTGGTTGCCTCGATGGTTTCGCGAATGTGCTGTTCGGTGTGGGCCGCGGACAAGAAAGCTGCTTCGAACTGACTGCAAGGCAAATAGACGCCGCGGTCCATCATCGCCCAGAAAAACCGACCGAAGCGAGCCGTATCGCTCTTTCGAGCGGTCTCGTAGTCCGTCACAGGATGCTCGTTGAAAAACAGCGTCCACATGCTGCCTATCCGCTGAAGCTGATGAGGGATGCCTGCTTCTTTCGCCGCCTGGCTCAAGCCATCGGCTAACTGCCGCCCCAGTTGTTCCATCCTCTCATAAGGGGGATGGTCGCGCAACTCGCGGATGGTGGCCAAACCAGCAGCCATGGCCAGCGGATTGCCTGACAACGTTCCGGCCTGAAACACCGGACCCGCAGGCATGACCTGTTGCATGATGTCGCGCCGCCCGCCATAGGCTCCAACCGGCAAACCGCCGCCGACGATCTTGCCGAGGATTGTCAAATCCGGCATCTGCTTGAACAACTGTTGAGCGCCGCCGTACGCCAACCGGAATCCAGTCATCACTTCGTCATATATCAGGAGGGCACCGTGTTTTTCTGTCAGCCTGCGTAATTCCGAGAGAAACTCCGGCTTTGGCGGCACTAACCCCATGTTCCCGGCGACTGGTTCGAGAAGAACCGCCGCGATCTCGTCGCCCCGCATCTTGAACACGTCGGCGACCGCCTCGATATCGTTGAAGCCGAGTGTGATCGTGTCGTTCACTGCACCTTTCGGAACGCCCGGGCTTGTCGGCACGCCAAGAGTCGTCGCGCTCGAACCGGCCTGCACGAGCAGACTGTCCACATGGCCGTGATAGCAACCAGCGAATTTGATGATCGCGTCGCGCTTGGTGAAAGCCCGTGCTAATCGAATCGCACTCATCGACGCTTCCGTGCCGGAATTAACCATGCGCACCATCTCGATCGATGGAACCGCGTCGATGATCATCTCGGCGAGTTCGTTTTCGATTTCGGTCGGAGCGCCGAAGCTCGTTCCTCGCGGGATGGCTTCTTCGAGCGCCTGGACGACCCGTGGGTGACAGTGACCCAGGATAAGCGGACCCCAGGAAGCGACATAATCGATATACTGGTTGCCATCGACGTCGATCAAATACGGACCCGTGCCTCTAGCGATGACGATCGGCTGACCGCCGACGCCGCCGAATGCCCGTGCCGGGCTGTTCACGCCTCCAGGGATCAAGCGGCAAGCTCGTTCGAACACTTCGCGACTGCGAACACGGGTCTCAGGCATGGCAAATTCCAATCGCGCCATTTCCAATCGGCAACATCAAACAAAATTTCTTTGCACTCAAGTTTTATTTCGCAACCTTGACAGTGATCGGGCTGCTCGTGATTGTCACCCGGCCAAAATCTTTTTGGATCATCTTCGCTCCTTCAGGAATCGGGCTGACACCAGTAATCAGGCTGGCCGTAACGGAGTAGTCTCCAGGCTCGATCCAATAGTATTGCTTCGACCCGCTGGGATGAAGATAGGCCAGGCTCTTGATCGGGAACTCGACCGTTTGCCCCGGTGCCAGCTTTTTCGGCATAGGTATCTGATAAATAGCGGGAAAAGCGACCAGTGGCGTCGCCACGAGGGCGCCTTTTCCCTCGACGTGGACACGAACGGCGACGGGGCTGCCGGAGCTCCAAATCGTGATATCCTTCTTGCCGACGTTTTTTACACGCAACACGAAGTCCACTTTGGGTGAAGGGGGAAGCCGGCCGCCGATTTTTTCCGCCTGTTTGATTGCTTGTTGAAATGCCTTTGGCTCGACGCCACCAAGATCGATTCGATAGGTTTTTGCTTTGTCGATGAGAACGGCCTCCAATGGTACGCCGGGCGGGTCGGTCTTACCTTCAGCCGGCCTTTTTCCGTCCGGCGCGGGCACCAAACTTGCTGCCAGCGATAACACTACGAAGATGGCCGACGAATGCATCAAACTCATTTTTGCTACCCCCTGATCGAGCGTAAGCTGGCGAAGTTTACCGCGCTTTGGTAGACAATGGGTAAGTGGGTTGTGTTGAAGAACGAGTGGCCGCTACGAATTCCTTTGGCCGCTACGATTGTTGTAAACGACGCCTAGTTTAACGCCAAGCATCGGAATTGTCACATGTTCTGTCCAGAAAAATACGGCCCGGTTGTTCAAGCCTTGTGGCGCGCTGGTCGGACCCAGCCATTAGGACCAGGCCGAGCTAATAAGGAAGTGGCCGACCAGTTGCAACGACTGACGCCAGCACAGCTGGTCGCGCCTCGTACGCTGCGCGATGAGCGAATGGCCCGACTCTGCCATGCCGCCCTGTGGTTATACCACGATTTCCTCGAAGAATGCCACCGCATCTCCCAGTCCATCGCGACCATCGATGGGAGCTACTGGCACGGATTGATGCACCGGCGCGAACCGGATTATGCAAACGCCAAGTACTGGTTCCGACGAGTCGGCGAACATCCCGTGTTTTCGACCTTGTGCGAAGAGGCCAGGAAAATGTCACAAGGAACGAACCATCCGGCCGCGGACTTCTTGAAACACCGATCGAAATGGGACGCATTTGCATTCATCGATCTGTGCAACCAGGCAGTACGCGACTCTAATCTGGAACCATTGTGCCGCGCCATCCAACAACGAGAATGGGAACTGTTATTCGATTTTTGTTTCAATCAGGCAGCCGAATGACCTGGCCGCTTTTCGCCGAAGATGGAGACTTTTCAGCATCAGCGGAGCAAATTCCATGACTCGACACTATGTTTGCTTGTTCGGTTTTCTGATCAGCGCGTTGGCTTCTGTCGTCCGAGCGGACGAAAAGCAACTGGGCAAATCCGAGCACGACCCGGAAGTCGAACGCAGATCATTCAAACTACTGGACGGATTCGAAGTGAATCTGTTCGCTGCCGAGCCGCTCCTGGTCAATCCAATTCACATGACATGGGACCCCTACGGCAGGTTATGGGTCTGCTGTTCCACATCCTATCCGCAGCTCAAACCGGGGCAGAAACCAAACGACCAGATCATCGTCCTCGAAGATACGGACGGCGATGGCAAGGCGGACCGGTCGACGATCTTTGCCGACGGATTGTATGTCCCGACCGGTTTGGAACTGGGGGACGGCGGCGTTTATGTGGCCAATCCGCCCGATCTGCTCTTTCTCAAAGATACCAATGGCGACCTTAAAGCGGATATCCGCAAGGTGGTGCTGACCGGGTTCGGCACCGAAGACAACCACCATTGCATCAGCGCATGGCGTTGGGGGCCAGGAGGCTGGCTCTATTTCCAGGAAGGGACCTTTCTGCATTCGCAAATCGAAACTCCTTACGGACCGGTCCGGTTGGAGAATGGCGGCGTGTTCCAATTCCGGCCTCGCGAACTTCGGCTGCGCGTTTTCGCCGACTATCGCGCTTCCAATCCGTGGGGCCATATGTTCGACCGCTGGGGCCAATCCATCATCATCGACAATCCAAACCTCTATTTTGCCGCCCCTTTGACTGCCAATAGCCGGGCCAAGCTCGCTTACGAACCAAGCGGCAAAGGCACGAAACAATGCGGCGGCGATTTTGTTTCCGGCAGACACTTGCCAGCAGAGTTCCACGGACAGATCTGGACCAACCAGTACAAGGCCAATGTCGTTGCACGGTACCAGGTCCGCGACGACGGCGCTGGCGTCGTCATCACCGGCTTGGAGCCTCTGATCCGTTCGACGAGTCAAAACTTTCGACCAGTCGACCTCAAGGTTGGGCCGGACGGCGCGGTCTATATCCTCGATTGGTACAACCCGCTCATCGGCCACATGCAGCACAGCTTTCGAGATCCGCGCCGCGATACATCGCACGGCCGCGTCTGGCGGGTCACCTGCAAAGGCCGGCCTCTCGTCAAGAAACCCAATCTCGTCGGCGTCCCGCTCGCCGAGCTTCTCGATCACCTTAAAGACCCTGAAGATTGGACTCGCTATCAAGTCAAACGGGTCTTATACGATTCGGACCCCAAGCAAGCGGCGGCCGCCTTGACAAAATGGTTAGCCACATTGGATTCAAAAGATGCAAACTTTGAGCATCACCGGCTTGAAGCGCTGTGGTGCTTCCAGACCATTGGCGTCGTCCATGATGACCTGTTGCGTCAGGTCTTGCGTTCCAAGGATTTTCGGGCCCGTGCCGCGGGATTCCGTGTTATGCGTTACTGGCACGAGCAGATCAACGACCCATTGCAATTATTGGCGGAAGGAGTGGCAGACGAGCATCCGCGCGTCCGGCTCGAAGCGGTTCTGACTTGCGGGTTCGTCCCAAAACCGGAGGCGGTAGTCATCGCCGTGCGCGCCTTGAATAAACCTACCGATCGCTATCTCGACCACGCCTTGAAGCTGACGGTCGACGGACTGCAAGAACACTGGCTACCAGCGCACCGGGCAGGAAAACTCCGGTTCGACAACGACAAACATCGGAACTTCGCTCTCTCGAATCTCGTTTCGAGCGAATCCGTGGGCGTGCTGATCGACCTGCTCAATTCCGGCGATCTGGACGCGAACAAACTGGAAGGGCCGGCTGCCGCCGTGGCCCAGCAGGCGACGGCCCAACAACTGGAACCTCTGGTCTTGTCCCTGATCGAACACACCCGAGAGTACAAAACCCGGGGCAAAAATGCCGGTGATCCGGCCCTCATTGCCCGCATTCTCGAAGCCATGAACGAAGCTGCCCGCATGCGCGGCGTTCGTCCCAAGAACATGGAGAAGATGATCGCACGCTGCTTCGATGTACCCCATATCGCGACACAAGAAGCAGCCGTTCGCCTCATCGGCGCCTGCAAACTGCACAGCCAAAGCAAACGGCTGCAACAGCTGGTTGCCCGGACGAAGAACGATTCGTTACGGCTGGCCGCCGCCCAGTCGTTGGGAGAATTGGGAGGCAAGCCCAACCTGGCCTATCTCGAAAAACTGCTCGACCCCAAACAGCCCATCTCCAGGCGATACGCCGGTGCCATTGGCCTGGCGGCTGCCGATCTGAAAGCGTCGGCGAAAAAAGTGGCCGACGTGCTCGCCGCCGACCCCAAGGATGCTGACCCCGTGCCGCTGGTATCGCTTTTCCTGGCGAAAAAAGGAGGCGCCGATTTGTTGGCCGCTGCTCTGGAACATTCCAAACCGCATGAGAAAACCTCCGCCAGGGTGATGCAATACCTCATCGAAATCGGCGAACAACATCCCGGCATCGTCAAAGCATTCGGCGGCACGATCACTCCGCAATCCCTGGAAGCCCAACTGCTGAAGGAAGACGTTTTCAAGCTGGCGGCCGAGGTCCGTAAAAAAGGAGACCCCAAACGGGGCGAACAGATCTTTCGCCGACACGACCTCGCCTGCATGTCGTGCCACGGAATCGGCAATGCCGGCCCACTCATCGGACCCGACCTCGCTGCTATCGGCTCCAGTTCCCCACCCGATTACATCGTCGATTCCCTACTCAGACCCTCTAAAGTCATCAAGGAATTCTTCGAAAGCGTCGTTATCATCACCACCGACGGCAGGGTGATTAATGGCATCCTCCGCCTCAAGGACAAAGATAAAGTTGTGATCCGCGACCCAACCAAACAAGGCAAGGAAGTGACGATTCCCATGTCGCAAATCGAAGAGGTGGCAGAAGGACCGTCTCTCATGCCTCAAGGGTTGGCCAATAAACTGCGCAACCGTCAAGAATTCCTCGACCTCGCCCGTTTCCTTACCGAATTGGGACGCCCCGGCCCTTATGCCACTAGCGTCGCGCAGGTCGTTCGCTGGTGGCGGTTGACCGAAATGGAAACCCTGCCCGAAGAACTCGAAAGCGAGCTTTTCGACCACGCGAGCAAAAAGACGAAGTCGGTTTACAGCATGGTCGACGGACTGTTGCCTGCCAGTGATCTCGCGGGAACCAAACGCTACGTGCTGGCTTCCGCCCTGGTCGATGTGGCCCATGCCGGGCCAGTGCAACTCGACATCAACTCTCCAAGCGATGTGGCGATCTATCTCGACGGCCAACGAATCCATTTGGCCGCCGACAGCATCCTCAAGCTGCCTGTCGGCCGGCACACCCTGACATTCGCCATCGATCGCACAAAACGAGGGAAGACCGGCTTGCGCGTCGAGCTGAAAGAGGTGAAAGGAGCCTCTACCGTCTTCCAGGTCATCGGCCGATTGTGATCGCCGCCGCCGACCTTTGCTTAATCGAAGAGCGTTCGGTCGCTGCCGTTGTTCTCCGCCTTCTTTTTGCCTTCGACGGCATCCCAATCGACCAGTTCGATGGGAGGAGGAACGACGCGAATGAAGCTCGTGCGCTTGACGGCAGGGAAACCTTTCCCCCCTCGCGAAGTCAGTTCGTATTTGTCGCGGCGATATTCCTGGACTTTGCCTGTCGCGGTTTCGACGACAAGCCGGTCGTTTCGGCTGGAGATCAAAGCACCGCCCAAGCAGGTATCGCCTGGTTTGAGTTTAATGCCCATGACCCCTTTGCCGACGCCTGCGAGAATGTTGATTTCGTCGATCGGAAAATGAATGATTCGTCCGGAGGCGGTGGCAAGAAAAATGCTGGTTTCGTCCCGGACGACTTGTGCCAGAACGACACGGTCTGCATCGCGGAGCCGGCAATAACGGCGGCCGACTTTCGTCGAAGCAGTGCGAAACGGTGCGAAAGGAATGCGCAACACCTGTCCGCGTGCTGTGACGACCAGCAGATAAGGGGGAACTGGCTCGCCGTTGCCATTTTCCCGGCTTGCCGGAAGGAAACGTTCGTCCGTAGTGATGGCATTGATAACACGAACCTGATCGCCAAGGCGGAAATGCTTGGCGAGCGGCTCGCCATAGCCGGA
The DNA here is from genome assembly GCA_026004675.1 of Gemmatales bacterium. Classification (GTDB taxonomy): domain Bacteria; phylum Planctomycetota; class Planctomycetia; order Gemmatales; family Gemmataceae; genus BPJP01. Next base: position 559,992 of record BPJP01000003.1, on the reverse strand, counting down.
ACTGGCCGGCACCTCGTTGATCCGCATCGTGTAGGCCACACCGTCATCCGAAAAGAAGACGACATGGTCGAGCGTGCTTCCCGGCGCGACGGCGATCACTTCGTCCCCTTCACGGACTCTGGTCCCTTCGACAGCGGCCAGCCGTCCGACGCGTTTGATCCAGCCGTCGCGCGTCAAAACGACATTGGTGTTTTCCCCGCACAATGTACGCTTCGGGATCGAAGTCGGGGGTATCGTCGCCGGCCACGATCTGCGTTCGCCGTTTGTCGCCGAACTGCTCGCCGATTTCATGAAGCTCGTCCTTGACGACTCGCCATAGCTTTTTCTCGGAACGGAGAATTTCTTCGATATTCTGGGCTTGTGCCTTCTTCTCCTTCAACTCGTCGAGAATCTTTTTGATTTCCATTTGGGCGAGACGGTAGATCTGGGCTTCGAGTACCGCGTCGGCCTGTTCGGAGTCCAACTTGAAGGCTGCCATCAACTTTTCGGCAGCCTCTGCTTTGCCCGAGCTTTGTCGAATCAGCTTCAGGGCACGATCCAGAGCATTGAAGATGATGCGGAATCCTTCGAGGATGTGGATCCGGCGTCGGAGTTGTTCCAGGTCGTATTCGAAACGGCGCTTGACTGTCGTAAAACGAAAGTCGGCGAAGTAGCGCAGCATCTCTTTAAGGCCGATACGCGCCGGCTGCGGCTTGCCTTCGTCCCCCGGAACAAGACACGTCAGGTTATAAGCGAAGTTCTCCTGGAGCGACGTATGCCGGTAAAGATAGGCCATGATCATATTTGGATCGGCATCGCTCTTCATTTCCAGGACGATCCGAATGCCTTCCTCTTCGTTTGATTCGTTGACCAGGTTGGTGAGCTGGGGCAGTTTTCGCGAAGCGATGATTTCGCCGATATCGGATTCGAGCTTCCCTTTGTTGACGCCGTAAGGGATGGAAGTTACGACGATCTGTTGCCGTCGACCGACTTCTTCTAGCTTCCACTCCCCCTGGACTTTGATGCTGCCTGTGCCTTCTTCGTAGATTTTGCGCAGGGTTCGGCGGTCAGCAAGCACCGTTCCGCCAAGAGGGAAGTCCGGTCCTTTGATGATATTCAACAGCTGTGCGACCGTGGCTTCGGGGTGATCGATCAGATGGATCGTTGCCTTGACAACTTCGCCGAGGTTGTGCGGCGGGATATTGGTGGCCATGCCGACGGCAATCCCCGAAGCACCGTTTACCAGAAGGTTGGGGAATTGCGCAGGCAAGACGACTGGTTCGCGGCGCATGCCGTCGAAATTGTCCCGGAAATCGACGGTGTTGCGTCGCAATTCGCCCATGAGCCTTTCGGCAAGAGGGGTGAGGCGAGCTTCCGTATAGCGGTAGGCGGCGGGAGCATCACCATCGACCGAGCCGAAATTGCCGTGACCGTCAACAAGAGGGGCCCGCATGACGAAGTCCTGGGCCATGCGGACAAGCGCTTCGTATGCCGCCGAATCGCCGTGAGGGTGGTAATTGGCGATCACGGTGCCGACGATGCTGGCACACTTGCGTGGTCGATCATCGGCGTGGATATGCAGATCGTGGTACATCGTGTACAGCAGCCGGCGCTGTACGGGTTTGAGGCCGTCGCGCACGTCCGGCAAGGCACGCGATGTTATCACGGAAAGAGCATAGTTGAGGTATCGGCGACGCGTTTCCTCCGCAATACCAACGTCGACAATGGTCTCTGCCATGAATTTCCCTCGACCACCATAACTGCCTGACAAAGCGGTATCTTAGCAAATCGGCCGAGGAGAGACCTAGATGAGTTGACGAGCTACCCCGAATCGCGCTGGCTTTGTCTGCCCGAAACCGGCTGGTGTCGTTGCGCCACTGTCGGGCTGGAGTGCGGCGGCGGGGGAGCATGCGGTTTGTCCCGCCGTACCCGGCGCGGTCCTGGTGCCGATTGGGCCTCCGCGAAAGGAATAACGATTCTCGGCCCTTGCCCCTTGACGTCGCCAGCAAACCATTTGGCGATTTGCGTCTGACGAAGTTGTTCGAATTCGAAATCGTTCTGTAGTTTTCGCAAGGCACTACAGCGGGGCCGGCGAAAACGGGCCAGTCGCAATTGCCGGCGTGCCTCGTCTACCTCCCCCTCTTCACACAACCCTTGAATCAATCGCTCGAGAATGCCCACATCGTCCGGTGCCATCTCGACCGCTGAACGAAGATGATCGAGTCCTCGTTTCGGCTCCCCTAAACGCAAAAGCAACAAGCCGTAGTCGGCGAGGCAATCGGCCTGAGTTGGACGCAAACGCAGCGACTCCTCGTAATGTTCTGCCGCTCGGTTCGGATCGCTGAACTCATCGTTGTTCAGAGCCGTCGCCATCCAGTAGTGATAGCGGGCATTTTCCGGACATTGAGCCAAGAGCGCTGCCAACACGCGGCGGGCTTTGGCATACCGACCCGTCGACAGATAAATCTCTGCCAAACGAGAACGGGATTCCTCGGCGATCGCAGGTGGGAGAGATTCGAAAGTCGTCAGTCGACGGAAGAGTTGAATAGCTTCCTGCTGCTGTCCAAGCGCTTGATAACGCCTACCTTGCCTCAACAGACGTTCCGTCATCTTCAGTGTCGCAGTCATGTTCCGCCTCCATGCGGCGAGGAAGATCCCTTCCCCAGCTGTCATCGTCCTGAATACAGGGAAGTAATTATAGATTTCTCAGTGGGGTTGTCAAAGAAAAAACAAAGAATCCGCCAGAATTGTCGGGATCGTTTTCTTGCCGGGCCGAAAATGCCGAACGATCTTGCCGATTTTGCCCGATCTTCGCAATCGCTATAAGCTCTAGCCCTTTCTCGGGTGTGCGAAGATCGCCTGAAACCTTGGCTTGTAGCGCCAGAGCAAAAAGATCGTTGCCGGTGCATTTCATCCTGGCGAAGTCCTTCTCCAGAATCTTCAGCCATTCGGCAAAACCGGCTCGAAAGGACCAAAATCCTTACTGCGTGATTTTGGGAAAAAGTCTGATCAGAATTTGGTGAAGGACATGTGGTCGCGATCCCGCAAGTCGGCGGATTGCATCATCGTTATACGCGCCAGCTTTTGCTGCCGATCTTCGCCTCGACCGCGCCCGATACCCAGCCGACGGCCGCATTGACGGCGGCGTTGCGAAGAAACGCCCCCCAAACTGAAGCTCTCGTCTCCCGCCGTCTTCACCCATCGCCGGACGCTTCTTCAGTTCCCGCGCCAGTCGCAAAATCCGCGTCGGATCCACGAAATTCTCAGGAATCTGCGGGCACGGGTCGCTGGCCAACACCTCGCTTCGCATCGTCAGCATCACGCCAATCTTGTCCTCACGCCAGTGCTTGCCACGCGCCTCGTCAGACCTCTCCTCGATGACGCTTTCCTCCTCTTCCCTTCGGCCGTCGCGTATTTGCAGGCGACCGCCATCCGTGCTCACCACGGCAACCTCGGGCGGCGGCTCCTGGCTCGGCGACTGCTTCCGCTCCGCCAACGGCAACTCCAAATACGCCGACACCGCTTCGCCACGCTCCACGCACCGCTCCATGCCGATACGCTTTGTGATCCTTCCCATCAACCCATCCCCAGCTGCAAACCCTGTCGTGCGCCCCGTCAGGCACTCCGTGCAGTCCGTCCGTTGACACCGTTGTTTCGCCTCTCTATACTGCGCTTGATTAGTCAAGCGCCCATAGCTCAACTGGACAGAGCACTGGTCTACGGAACCAGAGGTTGCAGGTTCGAATCCTGCTGGGCGTGCTTCCCTGCCATTTTTCCCACTCGCCGCAACTCCAAATCCGCCAACGAACAACGTCCGCAACTTTCGACGCGATTTCGGCTTGCGCCAACAAATGAGACTCGAAACGTCGTGCACCATTGGTTTTTTCGGTGCAAACTGGTGCAAAGCGATGCGAAACCGGCTTCCAATACCACCGCGCTCGCTATTACGATCCCGCCACCGGCAGATGGACAAGCCAGGACCCGCTTGGCTTGACGGCCGACATCAATCCCTACCGCTACGCCGGCAACAGCCCGACCAATTTTGTGGATCGGGATGGGCAAATTGCACAGTTGGTGACTGGTCTGATCGGCGCTGGCATCGGTGCCATTGTCGGTGGTGTGGTTGCCGCGACACAAGAAGACGCGACCATAGGCAGTGTTTTGTTAGGTGCTGGCCTGGGTGCGGCTGCCGGCGGTTTCGTCGGTCTGACTTTGGGAGCAGGTGCCGGTGTTTTAGGTGTCACAGGCGGTATTGTCGGCGCCAGCCAAGGTGCACTCGAGAGTGCGGCAACGGGCGGCAGTGCGGGCGAAATTCTCTTTGCCGGCGCCTTGGGATTCGGGTTCGGAGTTCTCAATCCAGGCGGCGCTTTCGCCAGCGCAGGCGGCAGTCTCGCGTTCGGCAGCGTCGCAGCCTTGGCCGGCGGCGATTTCAACGACATCACCCGCGCCGCATTGGTAGGCGGTTTGGTCGGAGGCATCGCACAGCCGTTTGGAGGTGCAGCACAAACAGCATTCCGGCAAGGCATTCGCAATCGAGCATTCTTGTCCGCACTTGGGCGCGGCGCGGCTCTGGCCGCACCAGAAGTCGTTGGCGCCGCGTCAGGTGCCGCCATCGCTTCATAGCTTGGTGTTGACCCGCTGCTGGGAGCGCAGTTGGGGTTGTTTGGCGGAGGATCGCTTGCATTTGGTTCGCGAATTCTTGCGCGAAATGAGGGCGTTCGAGCTTTAGCTCAACGCTTGGCGCAACGTATTAATCCCCGAAATTATCGCTTGAATCGGGCGTTGATTGGCGGCGCGACGCCGTTCTCTGCAATCGACCCATTTCAGGCTCTTGAATTCCGCCCACGAACGTCTTTCATTTTAGGTTCGGATTCCATTCGCGAGCGTGTTCTTGCGAACATTGCCGCGAGCCGGGCCGCTAGGCAAGCGAGTAACTTCCCTGCCCGCCGCCAGTTTATTGAGCTTGCACAATTCAGGCAAGAATTGGGACTGCCACCAATACGTGGCTTGGATATGGAAGCGACAGTTGCGTTGCTTGAAATTGATGGCAGACGATTCTGGGGTTCAAGTTCAGCCAATGCTCCCTCGACATCGCAGCAATTTATGGCAGAGCTCGCGCGAGCGCAGGGGCATCGCAAGCGACGTGGCAATCACTTCGACACGCGGAGGCAGACAGTTTGATTCAAGCTTGGCAAGCGAATGCAACAGTTAACGCGCGATCTGCAACTCTTTATGTCGATAGAATAGTCTGTAGTTTTTGCAACAGACGAGGAGGATTGGACAACCTCCTGCAAACCATCGGACTCGATGAGATTACAATAATCACGCCGGGCAATCCACAAGGCCTGAGAATTCGCGCGAGTGGAAGATAGGAGGATTAAATGTGTTTTGTGTATGAAGTTATTGATAATAACGAAAAAGTTGAGCCGCACTCTTGGGAACTTGTAAAGGAAAGAATTCTTCGTCTTCCAAAACGAAATCGCGACACTTTATTATTGGTCGGATCTGATGGGCAAATGACCATAGCGTTTGCTGAGAACGAAGGATACTACATCAGCACCTTTGGAAGCGGAGAACTCGAAGAGTGGCTGGCGGTTGACGAATCACGGCCTAATGATCAAATAAAGGTAAGTCTTGCTGGTGAAGAAACTGATCTTCCGAAAAACATCTTAGTATCGGAAAAAGTCGCGATGGATGTTGCTAAGTTATTTTACTTTGAGGGCAAACGAAGTCGCAGTCATAAATGGATGAAATCGATTGATCTAATGTAATGGGCGTAACCGGTCGCCCGCTTCGTTAGGACGTCTCCGTACCGAAAACTCAATCCGGTGAACCAATGCCCATGAATCGAGCCGGTCGCAGTAGGTGGCGAGAGCGATAACGGGAGACGAAAGGCTTCGCCGGTGAATTAGCCGAAAGCGAACCTTCAGCTCTTTGACAACTCGCCAAGCACATCCAAAGGACCCAGACGCGGATGGCCTATAGCAGCTAAAGAACAACGTCCGTGGGGACACAGACGCGGATGGCGTATAGGACGCCCTGCCTGCGTTGGCGGTTCCCTCTGGCCGGTATCGCTTCACCGGCCGCGAGTTCGATCCCGTCACCGGCTTTCAATACCACCGCGCCCGCTACTACGATCCGGGAACGGGTAGATGGATTTCGCCAGACCCGGCCGAGGCCGACATCAATCCCTACCGCTACGCCGGCAACAGCCCGACGAATTTTGTGGATCGGAACGGGATGTTCTTGCAGAGCATCATCGGCACGGCCGCCGAGGTGGGCTCGTCTCTTGCCATTTCCATCGCCCGGCTTCCATTCGTTCCGTCGTTGGGCGTGGGCGGGCTACTGACCGGGCAGTCGACTACCCGCGATCTCGCGACTCTGGCGTTGGATTTCGCATTCCCGTTTGGTGCGTTTGGAATCAATGATTTTGCCCTGTCCGTGGCGGAATCGTCGTTGCAGGCTTTGGCTGAGGCGTGGGAGCAAGACCCGTATGCGGTCATCAGCGAAATCGGTCATACCATCCTCGACATTGCTGGTTTGTTTCCGGTTGTTGGCAATATCGCCGACCTGGCCAATGCTGTTTGGTATGGCATCGAAGGCAATTGGGAATATGCGGCGCTCAGCTTGGCGGCCGCGGTTCCGGGTCTTGGCTATCTCGCCCTGGCCGGACAGGCGGGCAAATACGGCGCCAAGGGGACGAAGCTGGCCAACGCCTTTCTGCGGGCAACCCGGCTTTCGAAGCTGTCGACAAGGCAACTACGCATCGCCACCCGCAGCCTTGACGTCGCTTCCAATGTCGGCATCTCGGGTTACAATGTTGTCCAGGGCGTTCGCAACGAGAATCCGCTGCAGGTGGCGCTGGGCGCCTTTGGCTTCACGGTCAACGCCGCGGCGGTGGCGCGGTGGAGCCGGCCGCAGCGATTGGCAGCGGTCAACCGTGGCGGGATTCAAACGCCTGTCGCACGCGGCGGGATTCAAACGCCCGTTGCACGTGGTGGGATTCAGACACCCGTAAGAAGAGGAGGAATACAAAGTCCGGTAGCTTGGCGTGGCGGCCCGGTGGCGGTGTCGAGGAATGCTCCACGACAAGTTCCCAATGAGATCAACTTCGGACGTGCGGGCCGGGTCGTTCCAGACGAGATACGCTTCCCGAACGGGCGTGCGCCTGTACCGCCCCGCTTGTTTGACGAGCCGCTACCGACCCGGTTCCAGCGACCGGCTGTTGGCATCCAGCCGCCAAACCCCCAAGCGAGATTGTTCGGGCCTGACCTGCCCGATGGCAACTACACCTATGTGCAAGCCCCTAACGGTCAGGTGGTCGTCGGCCCGTTTGAAGGGCACGTCCATCCCGGCATCCTGGGGAACGGAATGCCTGCTGCGAGTGCGGGTCAGATTACCGTCCAGGGTGGTGTCGTCACGATGGTCGATAACGTCTCCGGCACGTTCCAGTTCGGCCCCCGAAACGCTGCCGAACGTGATTCGGGCCTTGGAACTGCAAGGGGGCAGGGTATCACCCAATGCGGCTCAACCGTTCAGATGGCCACGGAGATAAGCATGCAGGAGCAGAAGAAGGTCGTGTCTGTCACCATGCAACGAGTCGGTGACAGCCAGGTCTGGATAACCGTTTCCTTTTCACTCCGTCCGAAGGAGTACGTTCCGGGTGAATTACTACGTCGATTACTCCGATGACTTCCGTTGCAACATCATGCCCTTGAACGACGAAGCAGCCAAGGCGTTTGATGAAGACAAAAGCGTGGGAAAAAACCATAGCGGCGGAGGAAGGGGAAGAATCCGCCCTGCGGCTGCGGAGGTTGGACAGGGTGTGGTCGTGGAGGGAGCACATAAAGGCTTCATGCTGCAACAAACGCCAGACCGAGGAGTCATTCTCCACAAGCTAGAAGGCTGTCTGGGCCTGGATGGTGACGTGGCAGGCATTATCTTGGCTGCGACGTTGGGCGTCGTGCTGCTATTGGGGGGTGAGGCATCGCAGGTTGAGACACCCCGGCTGGAGAACGACAAAGTGCAGCATCGACTGACGAAACGCCCCTGTCTGGCTCAGGTCGCCGCCGGAGGTCCAAAAGTATGTACGTTCTGCCAGCCCCGTCTCGTGCGACAACAGGTCGAAATCGTTTCTGAACTCAAATGAAGAACACCCGTAACTATTTGCTGGACAAGCGTAAACTCGAAGATGATCTGAATTCTTTGCCGGAACGTGCTCGCTGCGCTTTCGCCGCCTCGATTGCCGAGCGCATGTTGCCAATTTATTTGCGTTGTTCGTCAGTGGGAGAAGGACGCGTTGCCATCCCGTTTTTCAAAACGAGAACCAGAAGCAAATCGAAGCGATTCGCATCCTTCGTGAAGCTCCATCGATTGAAGAAGGAATTAAGCGGCTACGGGAATGGTCGCGGACGAATGCGTACTGATGGCTGGCGGTTGCGGCCCAGTGTGGTGAAAAAATTGAAACGGCGAGAAAAGCCTGTCCCCTACCGAAAACCCAATCCGGTGAACGCTTGCCCCTGAAGCGAGCCGGTTGCAGCAGGGCGCGAGAGCCATAACGGGAGAGGAAAGGCTTCGCCGGTGAATTAGCGGAAAGCGAACCTTCAGCTCTTTGACAACTCGCCAAGCACATCAAGGACGCCCTGGCCTGCGTTGGCGGTTCCCTCTGGCCGGTATCGCTTCACCGGCCGCGAGTTCGAATCCATCACCGGCTTTCAATACCACCGCGCTCGCTACTACGATCCGGGAACGGGTAGATGGATTTCGCCAGACCCGGCCGAGGCCGACATCAACCCCTACCGCTACGCCGGCAACAACCCGGTGAATTTTGTGGATCGGGGGATGGTTTGGTTCTTAGCTGGGCGAGCGCCGCACTTGGTGCGGGAATCGGCGCAATCGCGAGTACCGCTATCCACGTAAGTGTCGCGCTCGCCACGGGGCAGGACATCACTGTCGGCAGTGTCGTGGGTGCGGCGGTCGGAGGCGCGGTGTCCGGGCATTGTCGTGGGGCGCGGCGGGCAGGCCTCATCACCGGTGATGTTTCGGCGATTGCCGTTGTTGGAGTCGGAATAGCTGCAGGCGGGTGTTGGCGGTTTCCTTGGCGGCGCGGCCCAGAGCGCGACACAGCAGTTAATTGACACAAGGACAGTGGATTCTAGTAAAGTCCGCGAAGCGGCATTGCCTCGGCGGCGCTGTCGGGGCTGTTACGGGTGGCATTGCTTTCGGTTTACCCGCTCTCGCAGGCGCATTTCGTAATCTTCCACCATCCTCGGGCGCCACCGGCATTGGCTTTCGCAGGGGCAGGTGGGCGCGCTGGCGGCCTCGCAATCCCCACCGGGTCAAGCATCGCTCGCGCCTTGGCTCAACCGTTTCCGATCACCTCGATCGCCGCGCGGAACATTGCCTTGCGGGGCTCCGCTCTGGTTTCCAGTGCTGTGAGTGCTCAGATTACGGTTGTGCAGGCGGCACGCGGGCCAACAGGTGCAAACACGTGCGAGCACTCCGAGCACTTCGTCTGGCAGAACACAAAAGCAACAACCTGCATCGACTCGCGCTAAGGAACGAAGCTCGCTTCCACCAGAGTTAAGAGATCTATTTCTAAGAGGTCAGCAGTTCAATGTCCAGAACCGGCCGCGAATTCCGTTTAATGAAGTCGAGGTCATCGACGAGGAAACGCGCCGAGTTGTTCCGGGTCGATTCGTATAATCCTGGCGTCGAAATTGTCTCAAGAAAAACTAACCCAGTTCGCAGACGTCCAGGAAGAGACAGCCCTTCGATACTTGCGCGAAGCATTGCGCAAATATCCGCCCGGGGGGCGAAAATCACAGATAGCCCCCTTTAACGCAGCTGTGTTGCGCGGGGGGACAGACTTCAGGGGCAATTGATTCTTGAGGTACCGGTTCAGGTCCGACCGGTACCGCCGCGAATACTTGAATTTGCGAAAGAGAATGACATCACAATACGTGACGTTTCTGGAAGAGCGTATAACTAATGATCAAATACTGCGAGAAATGGTCGTTGCACCAGAAGGCTGCGATTAAACCGCTGGAAGAATCTCAGGGCGCGCAAGCGACATGAGAGTCGTAAGCCCTTACACGGTTATCGTCTATTGTGACGACCTCGCCAGAGTACGTAGTTGACCTTGCACAAAAAATTTGTCAGCGTTCGTTTCTTGGACGAGTTGCTGAGGAATTAATCTCTTGTAATACCTTTCAGGAGACGAGTCCAGGCCAGTTGTTCCTGATATCTGCCTCTTATTGGGAGCACGAAGGTGACACGGACGACCATTCGTGTGGCGATGTACTTCCGCTTTTCTGAAGATGGGCATTGTTTGATGGAAAAAAAGGGACTTTAAGACGGGGGAGGTAATCAACAAAAAGACGATGTTCAAGACAAAGGGGATTCTATGAGCCATATCCCTATTTCGGCGACTACGGATCGCTCTGTCGAAAACATCGGGGTTAATGTCTCAGACGTATGAAATAGATGAACTTTTTGGATCCGTTGTCAATTGTCCGTACCGAAAACCCGATCCCGTGACCCGATACCCATGAATCGAGCCGGTTGCAGCAGGGCGCGAGAGCGATAACGGGAGGACGAAAGGGTTCGCCGGTGAATTAGCCGAAAGCGAACCTTCAGCTCTTTGACAACTCGCCAAGCACATCCAAAAACCAGGCGTGGGCGGTGAGACAGCGGGGCAGGCATTTCGTCGCGGTTTTTCAGCGGCAATACCGTTCAAGTCGTGCCGCGTGGCGGAAGTGCGTTCGTCGGTTGTTCCGTTTGCCGAGGAGGTTATTGGTGGCACGCTTGGCGTCGTTGGCGGTACACTTGAGGTGGGCAGCCTTGGCGTTCGCCCGATTGCTCAGAGCGCGTTCGCGGTGTTCATCAGCGATTCGGCGAACTGCCGAGCGGCCAAGCCGCAGCGCGGCGGGCTTACCTCAACCGGAAAGTTCGGCCGCAGCGGGGAATCTGCATGCAGATATCAATGCGAGGGGGTACAGGGAGAGCTCCACTACGGACGGGGCCGCTTTTCCAAAAACCCCTCGCAGGTGGTGACTACACGAGTTGGTGAGTTGCGAGCGGCCATCCCAACGGCTCAGCAGGGGCGGATTACGATGGGTGTGGCGGTCGTTGAGGACGCCAACGGTGTTCGCTCCGTCCTAGTTTCCACCAGCGAGCCACGAGGCTATTTGCGACCGGGCGTGACCTTGAGGCCCGGCGAAAACGATGGTTGCTGGAACAGGCCCCACGCCGAAGCGGACATCATCGCCTATGCCGAGGCCAACAACCTGCGAGTCATCGACATCGGAGCAACGAGGCCGGTTTGTGTGCCGTGCCAGAACGCCATCAACCCGACCGGGGCTAACATCTCTACGCCCTTACGCCCCCGACCGGGCGGCAACAGAGACTGGTGAAGGAGAGAAGTCATGATGACCCGACTTGAAGCCCTATTGCCCGACCTTGCGAGCAAGTTGCAGCGCGCTTCGGCGGCAGAACTACGTGCAGCGAGTTTGGCAGCGTGCGAGTTTGCCATCTCTCATGCCAAGGTTGAACACCCGCTCGTTTAAACGCGCACTTGAAAAGGTGCGTGCGTTAGGTGTCTTTCACCCCAGAAGAAAAGGCCGAGCTAGACGCTCTTGCTGCACAACTTGATGAGGAATACTTCACCTTGCAGGAGGCGGCTGAGGAGGGGCGAGCCAACACCGAGGATTACATGAGAGTGTTTTAGTCAAGCACGAGCGGTTGCAGCTTTGGGCCTTCGCTGGCGGTGAAGATGCCTCTCAAGCGGTGACAGAGGCCATCTATGAAGCGGCAGCAACGACAGACAACAAAGAAGAACTCTCCGCACGCATCCTATCTGTACTGGAATAAAAAACCGACGTGCATCTGCTACCAGAGGCCCCCGCCTGACCACCATCGCGCCCCAGGGTTTTTCAAAATAATTTCGACAATGAAGTTCTTGAAACACGCCCGGCGAAAACAGCCCGACAAATTTTGTGGATCGGGATGGGCAAATTGCACAGTTGGTGGACTGGTCTGATCGGCGCTGGCATCGGTGCCATTGTCGGTGGTGTGGTTGCCGCGACACAAGAAGACGCGACCATAGGCAGTGTTTTGTGCCAAGGCGATTGACCGACCCCCCTTCCCAGGCAACCGTCCGCACCTGCACTTGGCCGGAACGGATACTATCAAAAAGCAGTCGGCATTTCGCGTGGCGAGTTCAATCCGCATTCCATCCACGGTTTGTTTAGGGCAAGTCGGCGACTTCGACGCACCCTAGGACTTGCCCCTGTGGTCAATTGCTGTCTTGGATAGGCCCTGTTTTATCGCCAAGGTTCCGGTTGCCGGAGAAGAGACATCAAAGGTAGCGCCCGTCGACGAGCACTTCCACAAGCCGATCCCCTTCGTAAACGAAGTCCGCCGACCGTCGGCAAACCAAACGCTCAGGAAAACCGGGGTCGCGCCCCAAGTCGGGCAAAATCACGTCGACCTGCATGATTCAAACCATTTCATCGGCGTGATAACTCGAGCGGACGAATGGTCCGCTGGCGACGTGCCCGAAAACCAAGGGAACGCGCCCAAGCCGCCAGGTTGTCGAATTCTGCGGGTTTGGAGGTATCGGACGACAGGGATGTATCGGGGGCCGGGAGCCAAATACTGCCCCAGCGTCAAGGGTTGTCGCAGCCAACCTGGCGCAAGTCGGCAAGAACATCGAATACTTCTTCGACGGTCTCGCCCAAGCCGAGCATCAGTCCGCTCTTGGTCACGATCTCCGGGGCACGTTGCTTCACGCGTGCGAGAAGGTCGAGGCTGCGCTGGTAGTCCGCCCGGCCACGAACCTGGGCCGTAAAGTCGGGGAACGGTCTCGATGTTGTGATTGAAAACGTCGGGGTGTGCTTCAAGCACTCGGTCGATGGCTGCCGGGTTGCCAAGAAAATCGGGGCGTCAGCACTTCGATTGCGGCCTTGGTTCGACGCCGCACTGCGAGCACGCATTGATAGAAATGTTCCGCCCCCGCCGTCGGCAAGGTCGTCCCGGTGTGACGGAAGTGATGACGACATGCTTCAGCCCCAGTCGAAATGCTGCTTCGGCCAACCGTTCCGGTTCATCCGCCTCGACGGGCAGAGGTTCGCCACGGGGCAACAGCGCAAAAACCCGCAGGGGGCGCGTGCACACGTTGCCCCAGAATCATGAACGTGGCTGTTCTGCGAGAATAACATTCGGGACGATTGGGACAGCGGGCATTCTCGCAGACTGTTTTCGAGGCTCAGTTCGCGCAACAAGCGATCGGTAAAAAAAGTTGCCGTTTCCTTTGGGAAGTGGCCGTTTGAGCCATGGGGGCAGACGGCGAACCGTTACCGAACTCGTTTCAACGACGGGTAGCGACAACATCCGTTGCTGCCTTTCGACGCAATTGGGGATGGTCAGAAAACAGCGACATCCGCTCAAACGAAAATGTGTTTGTAAAATGTTCGAGGAATCTCTCGCGAACCAGCGACGGCTTGAGCGCTCCGCGGCGTTCTTTGGCGATGGACGTCATCGAGTCGTCGCCTGGGGCCCCGCATTGCAACCAGCGAAACAGATGCAGCGGCGGGCTGATATTGAGTACTGCACCATAGTAGCTGACCCAATCTCGGACGGCGACCCCGATCGAGGCAATCGGTCTTTTGCCGACCCAGATGCCTGTTTGATCGGGCCTGCCGTGTGCGGGGACGGAGAAATCCTTTAAGACGGCGATCAAAACCGCCTGCAAGCGGTCGAGGTATTCCCGGATGCCGAGTTGGTGGTAGCGTAACGGCAAAATGGGATAAATTGCCAGCTGGCCAGGCAAGTGCAACACGCAACCGCCACCCCGATTGACCCAGCGGACGCGCCATTGGCGGGCGCGAAGTTCATGATCGTCAGCGAAAATGTGAGCCCAACTTCCCTGTCGGCCGACCGAAATCAGCGGCGGATGTTCGCAGAGGATTAGTGCCGCGGACTCCGGCTCGCCGGCGACATCGAACACCAGCCGCCTTTGCAAAGCCAAAGCCGCTTCGAATTCCACCAGCCCGAGCAGGTAAACCTGCAATACCGAGCCGGTGCTTTTCACCATCAACCGTTCATCCGGTACAAACATAAATCCACAAAAAGAAAGAGGCCCACATTTTTCGTTGTGAGCCTGAATGCTGTTCCGATTCAAGCCGACACGTTGTTATTTAACTATGCCAAACAAAACCCGACAAGCGAAAACGCCAGCCCCTTTTCGACTGGCCGCGCTTTTGCGGACAATCTTTTCAGTCGGCCTTTTTCGGATATTTCGGAACATCGATTTGGCGTTTTGCCTGGTATTCGGGGTCGAATAATTCCAGGGTGCTCTTTTTGTCGACGTTTTCTTTAGTAATCAGGTACTCCCCAGTGCTGACCGTTTTGCCCTGGGCTGTGACATCATATCCTTCCAGGTGGTGGACGAGGGACCAGACCCCCAAATACCCCATGCGATAGGGGTCCTGGACGATCAGTCCATGAACTTCGCCATCGAGAAGAGCCTGGCGAAGCGGTTCGCTATAGTCGAAGCCTACAAGAATGACCTTTTTGGCAAGCCCTTCGCTTTTCAACACATTCAACATGCCGTTGGTGGACGACTCGTTGGGCATGAAGATGGCGTCGATTCCCTGGTCAGCGAGACGGTTGATCAAAGGGCCGGCCTGTCGCTGAGCGGAATCGACGGTGGCACCGGCGTATTGATCGCGCGACAGCCAGGTGATCGTGGGGTTCGCCCGCTTTTTTCTGCTCGGCGATGCGTGCATCGATAACGTCTTCGAAGCCTTTTTCGCGTTGTTCGGTGCTTTCGGAACCGACCTGATAACGCATCATCACGATTTTGGGCGGGCAGGTTTGTTGGCCCTTGTCCAGAAGCTCGAGAAGATATTGGGCCCGCCATTTTGCCTCCGTTGTAGTTATCGGTGGCAATGTATTGAATGTACAAGTCTTCGCGCCCCAGTCCGGAGTCGATGATGACGCAGGGAATCTTTTCTCGGACAGCACGCTCGACGGGAGGGATCATCGTGCCGCTGTGTTGCGGCGCCAGAACAATGCCGCTGACGCGTCGGCTGATGAATTGGTCGACGATGCGCCGCTGCTCGTCAGCATCATTTTCACGATGCGGCCCCTGCCAGAAGATTTTGACAGGAATGCCTTTCTCTTTGAGATCGGCGGCCGCCCGTTCGGCGCCACGATGGACGGACTGCCAATGTTCGTGTGTAAGCCCCTTGGGGATCACGACAAGCTCGTACTTGAATTCCTGCGCCGGTCCTCCGCAGCCCAACGTGACGAAGCAACAGACGACGGTGCCTAATACCACCAGCCAGCGAAACATCAGCGACTCCTCGACCATTTGGAGAGACACGAACGAGGGCGCCCGCTCCATTTGCTTGTTTCCAAGCGGGCGACAACATGCGATAATAACGCCACCTATGCTTCCCTTCAACGTAGGAGAACGCCATGCTTAAAGAATCCTTTCGAGCGCGTCTCGCCACGCTGGTCGCCGCCGTTCTTCTGGTCGTGGCTGGATGCCAGCAAGCCAAAACAACCGGCAATGCCGAAAAAGAAACGAAAGCCCAAAAACAAAACAAAGCCGACACCAGTCGAAACGAAAAGCAAGCATCTACTGACATTTCGTCAAAGGATCTTCTGCTGGTTCCTGACCAGGCTGTCGGCTTCGCGTCCTTGCGCGTCGCTCGACTATGGAACTCCCCTTTGGCCAAACAGTACCGTAAACTGCTTCCTCCCGACGCCCTTCAACAACTTGCGTCGATCGAGCAAAAGGCGGGACTGGCAATCGACGACATCAAACGCGTGACGGCGGTGGTGCTGGCAATGCCCAAGGGCGAAGAAGAGCCGCCAAGCGTCGTCATCGTTTCCACGACGAAGCCGTTCGATCCAGACAAACTAAAACAGGCGCCCAACATCCAGGCGAAGACGATTGACGGCAGGAAGTTTTACGTCGGCAAACAGGACCTCGCCATTCACGTCCGCGACGATGGCCTGATCTTTTTCGGCAAGGTGGTTGACATCGAATCGGTAGCCTACAGCAAAAAAGGTTCGAGCAAGGAGGGAGTCTTGAGGCCGATGCTGGCTTTGGCGGAAGAACACGATCTCGTTGCCGGCGTCACTACCGAGCCGATCATCCAGCGGTTCGGCGACATGACTCCCGAAGGCTACGAAGCAGCCAAAAAGATCAAACTGGCATCGCTCGTTCTCGATCTGCAAACGGAAATCGATCTGTTAGTAACGCTCGAATTCGCCGAGAGCAAAGATGCGGAAGCGGTCAAAAAAATGCTTGACGGCCTTGTGGCGCTGGCGAATTTCTTCATGAGCAATCAGGTCCCACCCGACGTGCAGAAAGTCGTAAAGCCTATTCTTGACAGCGTGAAAGTCAACCATCAGGGCAAACGCGTCTCTGCCTCCCTGCAAATGTCGCAAAAACTGCTCTCTGAACTTCCCCCTATGATCGAATCGATCGGAAGGAAAGCGAATCAGGTTGACACCCAGAACAATCTGAAGATGATCGGACTTGCCTTTCATGACTATCATGATACCTATGGGGAGTTTCCCAGGGCCGCCATCACGAGAGGAGGTGGCAAGCCTTTGTTGAGCTGGCGGGTGGCCATTTTGCCCTTTATCGGACAGGGGCAGCTTTATCGCCAGTTCAAACTCGATGAGCCATGGGACAGCCCGCACAACAAGAAGTTGTTGGCAAAGATGCCGAAAGTATTCGAAACTCCGGGCCGCAAGGCTCCGCCAGGCGAAACCTACTTCCGGGTATTCACCGGGAAAGGGGCGATATTCGACGGTGATAAGCCGATCGCACTCGGCGCGATAGCAAACGCCGACGGAACCTCTAACACTATCCTGGTGGTCGAAGCTGCCGAATCGGTTCCCTGGACCAAGCCAAGTGGGCTGCCGTTCGGCAAAGGGGAAATCTTGAAGCTCGTTGGCCGGCCAGGAGAGAAGACGATTCTCGTCTTGTTTGCGGACGGTAGCGTCCGAAGCATTCCGAGAGACGAGGGGCTGTTGCGCAAAATGATCACAGCGTTCGGCGGAGAAGCGATCGACAATAAGTGATGTCGTTTTGAACATGGGCCGGCGTCCAGTTTGTTTTCGCTGGCGCCGGCTCTTGGCTACACGAAGATGTTTTCTGGTGGCAAGGAAGCAGCAGTCCCCTGTGAACGATCAGCCAATCGTTGCCAGCGCCGTTGAACGTTCGCCTTTGGCAGAGGGCGTGCGGGGCATGCCTCCGGAGGTCGTTATCGTTCTTGGTTCCGGCATGGGTGATGCTGCGGGTGAATTGCGAGCGACTCGCTCGTTTTCTTTTCGCGATATCCCAGGTATGCAAAGCCCAACCGTCGTGGCCCACCGAGGGCAAGTCCATCTGGGTATGTGGGCAGGCCGGCGGGTCCTCGTGTTCGAGGGGAGGTTGCACTATTACGAAACGGGCGACTGGTTGCTGGTCGAATGGCCCATCCGGATTGCTGCAATCCTTGGGGCACGCACGGCGTTGCTGACCAATGCTGCCGGCGGAATTCACCCGCAATTGGCCGCCGGCAGTTTCATGGCGATTCGCGATCATATGCAGTGGACCACGCCGTTTTGGTGGCGGAGGCCAGGACCTGGGAGTCTCGCGGGAGACCGTCCCTCTCCCTATACCGCCCGTCTAAGACGACAGTTGGTTTCCTCTGGCGAAAAAGTCGGTGTGGCTGTTCATCAAGGCGTTTATGCGTCCGTAACCGGCCCCTGTTATGAAACGCCTGCCGAGGTGCGCGCGCTAAAAAAACTGGGCGCGGACGCGGTCGGCATGTCGACGGCCCGCGAAATTGAGCTGGCCCATCGCTTAGGGCTGCAATGCGCAGCTTTATCCTGCATCACCAATCGAGCAGCAGGAATGACGGATCGGCCCATTTCTCACGAGGAAGTCGTCGCCATCGCCGGCAAGCAGACCGAAGTTTTGGCTGCCTTGATTGGCGACTTTTTAGCAAGCTACGACAGTCGATCATTCTGCTGACTGGCGCTGGTCCCGACTGGGACGTTGCACAATCGGGCCTTTGGTGCGCAGCGCGAGAAGAACGGCGGGAACCTGCACCGGCATGGTTTTTTGCCCAGGAATTGCAGTCTGCTTTGGTCAGAAATCTTTGGTCCACTTACCGTGTCGAACAGCCATGCGGTGCCTCGACAAACAACGCCGCTTCGATCGTCACGCCAGGGCCGAAGCCCAACGCGACGCACGGCAGAGGCGCGTGGTGGGATTGTTTCAACCGCTGCAGGATGAACAGAATCGTTGCCGATGACATGTTGCCGAATTCGGCCAGGACGGTCTGCGAAGCCTGCAATTGTAGATCGTCCAGCCCAGCGGCTTCAGCAACGGCCTTGAGGATCCGCGGGCCGCCCGGATGGATGGCCCACGCCGACACATCATCGCGGCGCATTCCGTGACGTCCCAGCCACATGTTCAGCCAGTCGCCCAACCGCCGGCGGATCAAATCGGGCAGAAGCGGCGAGAGCGACATTTCGAATCCGTGATCACCGATGTGCCAACTCATCATCGATTCGGACTCCGGGATCACGGTCGAACCATTGTCGTACAGGCACCAGCCGGCCGGATGTTGCATTGGTCTTCCAACGCCCTGTGCCGCGGTGGCGTGCTGTTCCGACGTGCCGATGACGGCGGCTGCCCCGTCAGCGAACAGTGCGTTGGCGACGATCTGCTGCGGATTCCAGCCGTACTGCTGATGCAGGCTGCACAGTTCGACAGCACAGAGCAGCACACACGCGGTCGGATCCTCTTTGGCGAACGACTGCGCGACACGCAGGGCGTTCAATGCTCCGTGGCAGCCCATGAAGCCGATGTGAGTGCGGGCGACGCCAGCATTCAACGACAGTTCACGCATTAAGGCGATGTCGAATCCCGGCGCGTGGAAGCCGGTGCACGAAACGGTGATCAGATGAGTCACTTTGTCCGACGACAACCCGGAATCGTGCAGCGCGGCTCGCGATGCCTGCACGGCCAGCGGAACAGATTCGGTTTGGTAACGCTGCATCCGCTGGGACGTGTTTGGTCCGAAACGATTTTCTTCGCTTAGTGGCTGATAAAACGACTGCGCCGCTGGTCGTCCATTGTTCGAGGCTTCCAGCAGCACGGAATACCGCCTTTTGACGCCGCTTTGCTGATACAACACGGGCAACACGTTCTTTTGTTTCGCTGTTTGGCAGGACAGTTTGGCGGCCAGTTCGGCGGCATCTGACTGAGCGATGAAGTGTTCCGGCGTAGCCGTCCCGATTCCTCGAATCACGAAACTCATTATTCATTTCCTACCGTTTCCGCGGCTTCCACCGCCGGCGCATTCAATTGATTCACTATTGGCCGAGCTGCCCGCGGAAATCGAGACAAGAACCGAATCACGAGGGACATGGCAAGGGGACTGCGAATCAGAGCGCTCAGCATCCAACACGAGCGTTGTGAATGCCTGATGCTCTGCGACCAGATTCGTTGCCATTTTCGGGCGAGCTGCGGCGACCAACAGCGAACGGTCTGACACACCAGTGGCACGACCAAACGCGCTGATAACAGCGCCCAGGTGATGCCTTCGCCGGTAAACGGTTCGACGTACGCTGCGGCATCTCCGATGAGGAAGACGCGTTCGGACGTTGGCGGCCACGTCATTCGCGTCAGGGGCGGTGTACCGGACCAGTCGGCGTTGTGTAGACCGTCGATGGCGGCGAATCCGGCTTCGACGAACAACGTCTCCAAAGCTTTCGCCGGACCACCGACGTCGCGCAGAAATCCTGGCCGTACGGACGCTGCCGCGTTCCACTGACCACCACCTGTGCGCACCAGCCCGGCATAGCCGGTAGGACTTATCGCCATATAGATTGTTTGGTCGTCGTAGTCCGTGGGAACTCTTGGCAACATGGCGCCGACGCCGATATTCGATCGCGAATGAACGCGCGGGCGAAATTCGCCGCACCGCTGCAACGCCGGATGCGACAACCCGTCGGCTGCCACGACGACCGCCGCCGCGATCACTCGCTCACAACCGTCGCGATCGCGCAGGTGCAAACGGCGATATGATTCGCACGACTGCTGCGGTGCGTTGGGGAGTTCGTTATGATGACCGTGGGCAGGCACGCGCGGCAACAGCTTCGCTTCCGTTTCCGGAAGAAAGCAGGCACCCGCATCGACGGCGGCGTTGACCAGCGCAGCGTCGAAATCGGATCGCGCAATGGCCGCGACGCCAGGCAGCGGCAGACGAACGCAGCGTTCAGCCACTGCCAATTCAAGCCAGTGCTGCATACGAGACGGCAATTCCCGCCGCAGATGTCCCAAGCCGGCAGCGTCCAAAATCGACCACGCACGGCGATTGATGCACCCACCGCAGACTTTATAACGCGGAAACGCTCGGCGCTCGATCAACAGCGTACGGAGCCCTCGACGCGCCAGTTCACATGCTGCCAGGGACCCAGCCGGACCGGCACCGATCACGGCAGCATGCCAGATAGGATCAATGGCATCGCCTGCCGGAATTGTCGCGGCAAGATTCATGCCGACCGCCTCCACTGCAGCAGAAATCGCTGAGGCCAGTGTGTCGAGATGGTAGCACCGCGCATTCCGCACGACTCGGCCAGCCTCAACACTTCGTCCGTCCGATATGCGGCACGCACTGACAACGGACCATCGAGGTGCACGACGGGCGAACGAGTCAACAGCCGACACCCTAGCCACGCCAAAACGAACCCCAGCCGCGTGCGTCGCAGATCGTTGATCAACACCAGTCGACGTGCCGTCTGCTGCATGCGCAGCAACAAACGCCGCGAATCGCTTTCCGACAGGTGATGCAAAAACAGCGTGCACATCACCACATCATACGTCTGCGGCAGGACGTCGTTGAGGACGTCGTGCTGAAAGAAACGGACCGTGTCGGCCAGATGTGCTCGCGTTGCGGCTTCCCTGGCCACCTCGATCGCCACCGGACTGATGTCGCAGCCATCGATCTGTAATTGCACGCTTTCACAACGAGCTCGTCCAACTATCGTCAGTGCCACATCGCCCCCGCCGCATGCCATGTCGAGTACCGTGAGCCGTTCACCAGGATGGTCCCGCGCCAACTGCCGAATGGGTCTCCACACAATCGACGCGCTGCGGCTGACCCTGTTCAATCGCCGCAATCCCGCCAGCGCCGACCGATGCATGGATTCGTCCAGAAACGGATCGTCCATCCATTCCGGCTGCCGATCGCGGTACTTTAGTGAAGACATCAGATGCATGCCGTTTCTCTGTCTTTTGTCGACACGACAGTCGCCAAGCGACTATCCGAAAACGGCTCTAACCCGTTTTCGGGTCAATCGGTTCCACTCTCCCTGGTTTTAACCAGAGAGGTCAAGGATGGTCAAGAAACGCAAGAAGCGTCGGGTCGCCGAACCGCTCAGCACTTCTTGCGAATTCTCCGATGAACTGTGGGAACGTGTCCGGCCAATCTTCGAGAAATTCTGGCCCAAGAAAGGCGGCAGCACCAGAACATGCTGATGAATAGACGAACCAAGCAGGGCGTCAGAGGTCGTTTTGGTGCGCGCGGTGTTTTCAGCGAGCGTCGCGGTGTCAGCGCGGCGAGCGAACCGTCAACTAACGGTGTTTTCAGCGAGCGTCGCGGTGTCAGCGCGACGAGCGAACCGTCAACTAACGGTGTTTTCGGCGAGCGTCGTAGTGTCAGCGCGACGAGCGGACCGTCAACTAACGGTGTTTTCAGCGAGCGTCGCGGTATCAGCGCGACGAGCGAACCGTCAACTAACGGTGTTTTCGGCGAGCGTCGCGGTGTCAGCGCGACGAGCGGACCGTCAACTAACGGTGTTTTCAGCGAGCGACGCGGTGTCAGCGCGACGAATGGACCGTCAACTAACGGTATTTTCGGCGAGCGTCGCGGCGTCAGCGCGACGAGCGAACCGTCAACTAACGGTGTTTTCGGCGAGCGTCGCGGTGTCAGCGCGGCGAGCGAACCGTCAACTAACGGTGTTTTCAGCGAGCGTCGCGGTGTCAGCGCGACGAGCGGACCGTCAACTAACGGTGTTTTCAGCGAGCGTCGCGGTGTCAGCGCGACGAATGGACCGTCAACTAACGGTGTTCATGTATGGTTCGACGATCGATTCGGCAATTTGACTGGAGGCGGTCTCCTTTATAAAGTGGCGATGGGCATTCTTACCGTCTTGGTCTGACTTACGGCGGGTGAGGCTGATGAAAACCGCGTTCGTGTTTCCTGGCCAGGGGTCACAAGCGAAGGGAATGGGAAAAGACTTGTTCGACGCCTTCCCGGAGGAAGTCGATCAGGCATCGGAACTGCTTGGTTACTGTGTACGCCGATTGTGCCTCGAAGATCCGGACAATGTGTTGGGGCAAACCGAGTATACGCAACCGGCGCTCTACATCGTCAACGCGTTGACTTATTTGCGATTAAAGAACGAAGGGACCGTCCCGGACGTAGTCGCAGGGCATAGTCTGGGAGAATATGATGCGTTGTTCGCTGCTGGCGCTTTCGACTTTCTCACTGGTCTGCGGCTTGTGCAGAAACGGGGCGAGTTGATGAGCCAGGTCCGCGATGGCGGCATGGCGGCGGTGATTGGCCTGACGCCCGAGCAAGTCCGCGAGGTGGTGGAACGCGAATTGCCTGCGGTTGATGTTGCGAATTTCAATTCGTATGAACAGACAGTCATCGCCGGCCCCAAGAGCGATATCGCGGCCGCGGCCAGCATCTTCGAAAAAGCGGGAGCTCGCGGCACCATCACCTTGCAAGTCAGTGCCCCTTTTCACTCTCGCTATATGAAACCGATTGAGGAGCAATTCGGCGAGTTCCTCCAGGGTTTTCGCTTTGAGCCTTTGCAAATACCGGTCATAGCCAACTATACAGCGAGGCCCTACGAAAATGAGAAAATTGCCGAATACCTGACCAGGCAAATTTCCGGTTCGGTGCGTTGGGTAGAAAGCGTCGAGTACATGCTCCATCAAGGAGTGACAGAGTTCAAGGAAGTGGGGCCAGGCCGAGTGCTGCAGCGGTTGATCAAACAGATTTCCGGGAAGTTCGCGAAGAATTGACAACATTGCGATTGTGCATCAGCCAGGCGACGACTATGCCGCAATCGTTTGCTGACGATGTGCAAACGTTCGCGGAGGTCGGCTGCCATGGTATGGAAGTCTGGCTGACCAAACTGGAAAAACATCTCGAACAAAGCTCGATCGCGGAAACGAAGCAATTGCTGGCAAAGCGGCAGATGACACTGGCGGCTGCCGCCTACCAGGGAGGGCTGCTCGTTTCGCAAGGTGCTGCCCGCAAAGAGCACTTCGAACATTTCAAACGCCGGCTCGAGTTATGCAGGGAATTCGATATTCCCACCTTGCTGGTGATCGCCGATTTCGTTGAAACGATCGACGCGTCGAGTGTTGAACGGGCTATCGTTTTGTTGAAAGAAGCCGGCCGTTTGGCGGCCAGTTACGGAGTTCGGCTGGCACTTGAGTTCCGCAGTTCGGCGACATTCTGTACCAGCCTCGACACGGCCGTCGCCTTGGTGAGCCAGTGTGGGGAAGCCAACATCGGTATCAACTTCGACGTATTTCACTTTTACACCGGTCCCAGCAAAACCGAAGATCTGGCGCTTCTATCCCGTGACAACCTTTTCTTCGTGCAGCTTGCCGATTTAGCCGGGGTGCCGCGGGAACTCGCGAGTGACTCGGATCGCGTTTTGCCCGGCGAAGGAGATTTTCGCCTGGAGCCGATCATGCAGCGTCTTCGAGAAATCGGTTACGAGGGATGGGTGTCATTGGAACTAATGAACCCGGTCTTGTGGCAGACGAAAGCGACGTCTGTAGCGGAGTTGGGGTTTTCCGCACTGGAACGTGTCGTGAAAGGAAAGTGACAAACGAGGGCAGGGCAGATTCGTTGGAAAATGGAGCCGGCATGGCGCGCCTGCCGGCTCCGAGCGGCCGCACCCCCTAGCATCAGCTAAAATTTCTCTCGCTCTTTGCGCATACTCGTGCTTCGAGGTGGAACATAGGGAGTCGGCTTGGAAGAAGGTTCCGGGACCAGTCGAGGAGGGGGCGCCAACGGCGGAACTTGCCCGTCGATCGACTCCGGTGGGACTGCGGTGTTTCCTTGCAAGACGGGTCCTTCGGAAATTTCCATGTTGTTGCTGGCGCTGCAGCCGCAATCTTCAATGGCCCGCCGTCCCAACACAGGGTAACAACAGCCGGTGACGGCGACCAACCCCACCAGGCAGAACCATCCAACAAATCGTGCACGCACCATAAAAGCCGTTCCTTTTCAGAGAGGCCAACAAGAGATGACAGTCGGGTGCTCGCCCGCGATCAAAGCATTACCCAAAACCGGTATCCAGGCAAATCGACTTGAAGTTTTCAGCAGAAAAATCGGACACGTTTGGGCCAACCTGATGGTTTTGCCGTTTGTGGCCGAGCTGCGTGCTTTGCTGCGAGAACCGAACAATCGGCACCTGTCAGATGGTTGGCATTCGACAGCTGCTCGGGGAACAAGATTCGTACCAAAGGATACTACAATAGAAGAGGAGTCGTTTCGTGCTTCGTTCCAAGGCAAGACGAAAGATAAACGAGTCGCTGAAAATCCAAGGTGCTTCGACTTGCCAACAGACCATCAAGCAGAGGAAGTTCTTCGGGCGTACCTCTTGCCCGGCGTGCCGAAGCTGACCGGCCTCGGAAACCGTGGCGGGTTCAGCGGCGCGGGCATCTGGCGTGTCGAATCCGAGCAAGGGGATTACTGTCTTCGTCGCTGGCCTGCTCAGGAGCCGGGAAGCAATCGACTTCGCTTGATCCATCAAGCGCAAACTCGGGCTGCCGATGCTGGTTTGACATTCATTCCTCGCTTGGCCAGGACTCGATTTGGCCAGACGTGGTTCGTTCACGCTGGCCGATATTGGGAATTATCCAGCTGGATGCCAGGCTGTGCTGATTTTTGGCAACGGCCTTCGGTGCCGCGCATCGAGGCAGCCTGCGCCGCTCTCGCAAGAACTCACCTCGTGTGGTCGAAGCACTCTTTCGATGTCGGGCCCTGTCCGGCCATCCAACGCCGTTTGCAAGTCGCACGTTCTTTTCGACTGCCCCAAAGCGTTCCTTCTGATTTTTTTCGGCAGGTTTCTGGCAAGGGCGTAGACCCGAGGTTTGGCGAGCAGCTTTGGCAACGGGCGGTCGCTGTTGTCAACTGTCATTTGCCCTCGGTCGAACCGATGCTCGCCCCTTGGGCGGAGCGCATCTTCCCTCTGCAATTTTGTTTCTGCGATATCTGGCATGACCACGTTCTGTTTACAGACGATAAAGTAACGGGCATCGTCGATTTTGGCGCCGTCAAATTGGATCACGTCGCCGTGGATCTGGCCCGGCTGTTGGGGAGCATGGCGGGCGATGATGTCTTCCTTCGCCAGGCGGGTATCCGTGCCTACCAGGAACTCCGTTATTTGACGAGCGAAGAACTATGCCTGGTCGATCTCCTCGACCGGACGGGGACTATTGCCGCCTGTGCGAATTGGCTGCACTGGCTCGCAAGCGGGGAACGATCGTTCGCTGACACAACCGCGGTCGCACAGCGGCTGGAACAAATCGTCAGGCGAATCGAAAGTTGGTAAGGATGAAGCTTGCCGCGGTTTCGAGCCGATCAGAACGGCGAAACGGCCAGGAAGAAAGCGTAGCCCACCATCGCCAGGCACATGCCTCCGAGCACGGCCAATTCTCCGACAAATCGGCCTTCATCTGCGTGCTCACTGTCGTCGGCTTCGAACCGTTGCCATGCCCAAATGCAACCGACCAAGGCGACGAACGACATGGCCATCCAGATGAACACCGAACTTTGATACCACTTTCCTGAGGGATGGTAAAAGAAGAACCAATGAATGGAGTACATGACACTGCATATTACTGAAACAACGATGGCTGCGGTCCAGCGCTTGAAGGCATCGGCGGATCGGCCAAACAGAATGGGAAACACCGTGGCCATGATCACCACTGGACCAACCAGTGTCGGAAGTACGCCAAAAATCGGAAGCATTCTATAACCTCTTTGCCAACACGAAATCCACTTTACCAATGCCACGTCGATTCACGCACCCTGGCTGGCGCGAAGTTGTCCTCAAACGACTTGCGAAACAGGGCTTCCTGAATCGTGGCAATGAAACGAATCCATAAAAGAAAAATCTGATAAATCGGCGCGAAAACGAAAATGGCACAAATGGCCGCGTCGCGGCGCAGGTAGTTGGAGTAGATGCACGCTGCCAGAACCTGAATCAACTCGAAAAGCAAGTAGCAAAGGTAAAGCGTCAGCAGCAGTTCCCACCAGTCGACCGGTTTGTCGATCAAGAAGAAGCGGACGAAAAAGACGACGATACCGATCATGCACAAGAAATTGAAAAAAAAGACGTCGAACCAGACGGTGAAATCGCCGAAGCGGAAATTGGCGCTGGACCAGTCGGCGAAGTCGAGGTGTTTGCGAAAGTGATGGCGGACAATGCCGCTGCGCTCCCAGCGGAACCGTTGTTTGATCAGGGCACGCCAGGTGGTCGGTACATTCGTTTGGCATTCAGCGTAGGGGGCATAGGCGATTTCATAGCCCGCTTTTCGGATGCGTAGTGTCAGGTCGAGGTCTTCACCCGGCCCAACATCCCAGCCCACCGTTTGCTCCAAGGCGGTGCGACGAAATGCCGAGAAAGCTCCGCTGGCGATTCCCAGGATTCCGAGCCGAGCCGACAGCAACCGCCCGACAAATATCGAATGGAGATATTCGTAAGCCTGGAGCCAGGTTACCAGGTTGGTAAACGCATTGCGGACGGACAGCGACCCGGCGACGACGCCGATGTTTTCATCGGCGAATGGTTGCACGATTTCCCAGATGGCGTTTTCGGATAATTGCGAGTCGGCATCCATGGCTACGATGATTTCGGCCCGCGAGTAGCGCAATGCCAGATTCAATGCGGGCGACTTGCCGCTTCTCTCCGGCATGCGCAGCACCAGGACGCCCGGATGGCTCTGGGCAAATTGCAAGGCTTGCGAGAAAAAGCCATCTTGAGAGCCATCGTCAACGACGATGATCTCCAGCTTGGGATAGGAACCCCAGACTGACTCCAACGTGAAGCGGATGTTTTCGGCTTCGTTGTAGCCGGCAACGATCAGGCACACGGTAGGGCAGTGGGTAAACTCGACCTGCCGGCGTTCTCCCCGAATCCAGCGGTAGAAGTCGCCCGCCATATCGGTCAAGCACATCACCGTTTTGCTGAGCGCATAGCGCGTGCTGTCAATCAGGATGAGTGCCCAGAGAAATGCCAGTAATTCATCAGGATGCCTGACAGACAACCAGTGGGTCCAATCGATCAACATGGTAGGTCGGTATTTCCTTCAAGAAAGCCTGGCCGACGGGAAAGCGAAGCCTGCACTGCAAGCATTGCCCGACTTGTTCGAGCTGCATGTCGTGCCAGTGGCAGTCGAGGCAACGATAGGGGCCGACGACATATTCGAAATCTCGACCAACGATCAGGCCTCGCGTCCGGCATTTGGGGCAACGCAATTCCCCGTGGTGCTCGAAATCCTGCACCGGTCCGACAAAGGCGCAGGCGAAATGGTGAATGAGCTGATCGTTGGTAAAACGGGCCGATCCGCAATTACGGCAGCCTGGCCGAAACGTCGGCAACCCAAGGCACCTCGGGCATAGCTGAACAAGGTCGACACCCGTCTGCTGCAAGACTCCGACTTCTGCCCAGGCATCGAGCACGGACTGCGAAAACACCAGGTCCAGCTTGTTAGGACCATAGCGATAACAAAGGCTCAGGTGGTCGCCATTGAGTATCGCCTCGCCGACACCGCCAATGGCTCCACCAAAGCGGATTTCGCCAGGCAGATGTTCGCGATAACGAAGCTCCAAACCGGTATAGCCCTTTACTCGGCTTCCTTCGACTCCGACGACGATCGGCCCGGCCAGGTCGTTCGATTTGCATGCCAGTCCTAACCCGGTCGCCGACAAATCCAGACAATGAGCTTCACGCCGGTTCTTCCAATCGGGACGCAGATTGGGCCGGATCGGCACCACAATAGCCGGGCTTTCCAAAGGCAGGCGCGGCAAACGGCGCCGCTCGGAAAACGGCAGCACCCAGGCCGACGAAGGAATTTGGCTCTCGTTTTTATTCATTGGTTCGCTCATTTGCTTTGATGATTGTCGCACCCAGATACGGTAGTTTCACCACGTCGTTCACACGCAGCCGGAAAGCATCCAGGTCGCGATTGGTAATCTCCAGTTTCAGAGGAAGCAGTTTTTGACTCTTGTTGTAAAACCTTGCCAGGTGGGACGGTGCCGATACCAGCTCGTCCCCTTTCTTCGTGACTCGACAACGCAGCGGTTCGCTATAAGGCTCGATGACCAATTCCGTTTCGTCATCGACGTCGAGCAGGTCGCTGGCGTCCTGCGGCATGTAAAGAAGCACGTGCATCGAACCTTTTTGCAACAGCTGAATGATGGGTTCACCTTTTTTGCAAAATTCGCCAGGAAACCGATCGATGCGAACAACGAGACCGTCTGCCGGAGCCCGCAATTGCCCCTCGTTGAGCAATTGCTGCACGCGTGCCCGTTCGTGGTTGGCGGCCTCGATGCGAGCCAGAATGGGTTTCAATTGGTCCGAACCTTCGCCAGAAAGGTCTGACAACAACTCACGTGCGTGGTCGGCTCGGCTTTTCAGCTTCGCTAATGCCGCCTCCAATTGGGCAACCTTGCGTTGCTGTCCCTTGACCGCAAAGTAAAGTTGATCGACTTCCTGCTGGGCAACAGCGTTGTAACGCAAAAGAGCTTTGGCACGATCCAGTTGCACCTTCAAGTTTTCCAAAGTCGCTTTTTCCTGAAGTAGTTGCCCCGAAGATTCCAGGTACTGGGTGAGTGTGCCGACCGTTTGATCCATGTTAAAGGCGGCTTGCAATTTCAATTTCGATGCTTCCGCTGCCAAAAGGGCCTGTTGGATGCGAGCTTCCTCGCCAAGCTGTGCGTAGCGGTGCCGCAATTCGGTATTGTCGACCGTGATAAGTAACTCCCCCTGTCGGACATGTTGGCCTTCCTGAACATGGATATATTGGGCGAATCCGTCCCAAGGGGGCGAAACCGTCACCACCCTGCCTGTCACCACGCCATAGGCCTGATAACGGAAATAAGCGTGCCAAACCGCATAGCTGGCCAAACCGTAAATCAGCAAAAGCACGGCGCCGATGAACCACCGGCCGCGCGGACGTTTTGGCAATCGACTGGGAACCACAGGTGCCGGCGCTGCACCCTCGGGCCTCATTTGATGCGGGAATCCAAACGGACTTTGTGGACCGTTCATAACGATCATGAACCTCAAACTAGAACAGAGTTTATTAGCAACCGGAAAGCCGCCTTCCTGATCGGCATAACATGTCGACTGCTACCCCTTTACGCTGATGTCGTCACTGTTGGCGGCTGGCAAGGAGGCTATGGTAATCTTACACGGATATTTCAGCTCGTCAATTCGCGCTGTACTTTCCCTAATGTGTTTATCGCGAAATCTTTGCCGAGCGGACAAGCAATGCCGATTGTTTCGATCATTTTGCCCGATTCCTTTCCAATGCCTATACCAGCGACTGGTATTGAATCGCAAGAAACGACGAAAATGCCGTTTTGCATGCCTTTTCTACTTACGATGGCACTGCCATTTTGGGTCACAAGAATCCAGGGAGGCGTTTCGCCTCGCCGCTCGCGCAAACGGTAAGATGTTGTCTAGGGAGGAGTGAAAATAAACGAGATCGCCAAAAAAGAAAACGCCAACTCATGCAAGCCGGCTGGAACTATCGGCGTCGCCACGGGAAGCGCCGACTGGCCCCCAACGCCCGGACGGAGCACTGACGGCGAACGGCGATTTCGCTCGTTACCATGCCAAAAACGTCACCGCCAACGATTTTGACCCGAAACGCCGACCGAAAACGAAGAAGTTACTCTCATGCTCGAACGCGGATTGCTCATCTGGCTATGCCTGTTGTCCCTGTTGGCGTTTTTCTGGAACCGCTTCTTGTATGTGCCTTTCGATCCTTTCATTGCCAGTGCACCGTTCCTCCGCTGGCTGATTGCGGTCATCATGTTCGCTATCGGATCGCTGTTGCCTCGTGACGAGGTCATGCAGATCGGTCGGCGCTGGCCGACCGTTCTCTTTGGTACCCGCGTTGCAATACCTGTGCATGCCGCTTTTCGCCTTCGTTTTTGCTCATTTGTTGGTAAGCGATCCCCATTTGCGTGCCGGTGTCATTCTGGTCGGTTGCGTTCCCGGAGCGATGGCTTCCAATGTTCTGACCCTGATGGCCCGCGGCAACGTCAGCTACTCGATCAGTCTGACCACGACCGCGACATTGCTATCGCCCTTCGTGGTTCCCGCATCCTTGTATTATCTTTTGCAGACCGTGGCCCGCATCGATCCGTGGGAAGTCTTCGTGATGCTGATGTTGACGGTGGTTTTACCAGTGACGGCGGGCTTTTTTCTCTGTCAGATCAACGGCCGTGCGGCTGGAGTGATGAAGCGTTTTGGACCGACGGCGGCTCATCTCAGCATTCTATGGGTGATTGCCGTCGTAGTCGCGCGAAACCGCGAGCGTTTC
Source organism: Gemmatales bacterium (assembly GCA_026004675.1). Taxonomy (GTDB): domain Bacteria; phylum Planctomycetota; class Planctomycetia; order Gemmatales; family Gemmataceae; genus BPJP01. The sequence continues at coordinate 529,340 of BPJP01000003.1, read as the reverse complement.
GACTTGTCCGGAACGGTGCTTTTGACCCTGCTGGCGGTCAATGTCGCCGGCTACCTGGTCGGCTATTTTGGAGGCGCTTGTTTGAAGTTGCCCGAAGCGATGAGGCGAGCGCTGACCATCGAGATCGGCATGCAAAACGCGGGGTTGGGAAGCGTGCTGGCGAATGAGTTGTTCGCATCTGAGCCGCGAACAGCCATTCCGCCGGTCGTCTATACTGTGGGGTGCATGTTTACGGGAACGCTTCTGGCACGCTGGTGGGCTGGGCGGGAGATTTGCGATGCGAGCAAAAGCAATTAGAATTGAAGAGCAATGACCACGCCGAAAGCCACCGATCCCCGGGAACGCCGGCTTCGCCAGCTTTGTGCCGAGTTGGAACGTCGTTTGCGCGCCGGCGACGACGTCAGTGCCGCCGACCTCTTGCGATCTCATCCGCATTTCGAGAACGACGCCGACGCTGCCGTCGAACTGATTTACGCCGAATTTGTCACTCGCGAACACTTGGGCCAGAAGCCGAACCCCGCCGACTTCTGCCGGCGTTATCCTCGCTGGGCGGGTGAATTGCGTGAGCAACTACGGATTCATGAACTGATGTCGCAATGTCTTGACGCCTCGGTGGGGCAGACGGCGACCTGGCCAGTTGAAACTGGTGAAAAACCTTTGCAGCAAGATGGCATTTCCGGGAGGGAATTCGCTCACTATGTCATCGAACACGAACTCGGTCGAGGCGCTAACGCTGTCGTCTATCTGGCGCGAGACCGCAACCTCGATCGCCACGTGGCCATCAAGGTTCTGCTCAGCGGTCCGCATGCATCGAAGGTCCAGATCGAACGGTTGCGCCAGGAGGCGCACCTTGTCGCTGATCTTCAGCATCCCAACTTCGTGCAAGTCTATGAAATTGGCACGCACGACGGCTGGTTCTTTGCTGCGCTTGAGTACGTGACCGGCACGACATTACAGGAAAAACTGTCTCACGGCCCCCTGCCACCAAGTTCAGCAGCCCAGTTGGTCGCGACCATCGCTCGAGCCATGCACGTCGCCCATCAACACGGCATCATCCATCGGGACATCAAACCTGCCAACATCCTCTTGACGCAAGACGGTTCCCCAAAGATCGCCGACCTCGGATTGGCCAAACAGGTGTTCGATGATGCTGAACAAACCGGCTCGAATACCATCGTCGGAACGCCTAGTTTCATGGCGCCGGAACAAGCTGGCAAGACACGCTACCTTGGACCGGCGACGGACGTCTACAGCATGGGCGCGGTGCTCTATTATGCCTTGACGGGACGGGCTCCTTTTGAAGGGAGCAACGCCATCGAGACGATCCAGCAACTTGTCCACGAAGAACCTTTGCCGCCGCGGCGCTTGCGGCCGGGCATCCCGCGAGACTTGGAAATCATCTGCCTGAAATGCCTGCGGAAGGAACCTTATCAAAGGTATGCGACGGCGCTAGCACTTGCCGAGGACCTGGAGCGGTTCTTGCAGAATCGACCGATCGAAGCGAGACCGGTTTCCGATGTTGAACGGCTCTGGCTGTGGGCGAAACGCCGACCGTTGGTTGCAGGTTTGACGCTATTGTTGCTGGCCGCTGCTATTTGCATCTTCGCCGGCGGCTGGTGGTACAATGACCACCTGAAACGGGCCTTGAACCAGGCCAAAGAGCAACTGGAACGGACACAACGAGGACAATATGCACTTCAGCTTTTGCAAGCACAAAGTCTTTGCGAGCGTGATCCGGTGCGAAGTTTGCAGTTGCTGGAGGATGAAGAAAGGTGCCCACAGCCTCTCCGCGATTTCACCTGGCATGTTTTGCACCGGTTGGCCGATCGTTGCTTGCTGTCCTTGAAGGGTGAAGGCCGAATGGCGGTCGCATTTGCCCCGCGGTCGCCAGTTCTGGCGATTGCTGATGAGGGCGGCACGGTCCAGTTATGGGACGCCGCAAACGGAAGGAAACTCGCGATCCTGCAAGAAACGGGTCCGGCAGTCTGTCAGCTGGCATTCGATCCCGGCGGCATCACTCTTGTTGCCGGTTGTGCTGACGGCACGATTTGCTGCTGGCATCTGGAGGACAAAACGCAACGAACCTGGAAGGCTCACCATGGCCGAGTCAACCGATTGGCCTTTACTCCATCCGGCGTGCTGGTGAGCGGCGGCGCAGATGGTCTTATCCAAGTCTGGCTGCCCGACTCCGAGCAACCGATCGTCGTGTTGAAAGGACATAGAGGACCTATCACCGCGCTGGCTGTCGGCAAAGACGGCGACACCGTGGCTTCCGCTTCAGGAAAAGAAGAAACATGGCTGTGGAGCTTGCGTACACAGGCCCATCGCCCCCTCGGGAGAATCACCTTTGAGGCCCTTTGTCTTGCCTTGGCTCCTGACAACAAGACGCTCGCGGTCGCGGGTGACAATGAAATGGTCGTCCTAATCGACACTGTTAGCGGCCGCCAAAAAGGCAGGTTATTCGCCCATTACAGCCCAGTTCTCGCACTGGCGTTTTCTGCCGATGGCGGCCTTCTTGTGGCAGGCAGCAAAGACCATTCCGCCAAAATATGGAATCCGCAAACACGCCGTCTGCTGACAACGCTGAAAGGGCATCGACTGCCGGTGCGCAGCATCGCATTGTCCAGCGACAGCAGCCTTTTGGCCACCGGAAGCGAGGATGGCACGGTTCGCGTTTGGCGAGCCTTGCCCCCTCTGCCTTATCACGAATTCCAAGGTCATGGGGAATCGCTGATCGCGCTCGCCTTCTCTCCGGACAGCCGATACTTTGCGTCGAGTAGTTTCGATCGCTCCTTGTGCATCTGGGAACTGGAAAGCCAAAAGCGTTTACACGCGTTTGCCCACTTTGCCGAAGTCGGTAAACGGCGTATTCCCGTGCATCGCATTCGAGGGATCGTCTTTGCCGACGACGGCAAAAGCCTTATCACTGCGAACGAATACGGCTACCTGCAATCCTGGGACGTCGTCACAGGCAAACCTCAGGTAACCATTCAGCGTCCGAAAAAATTCAAAGAATATGGCTATTTTGCTCTGGCCAAAGCGCCGGGCGGCCGTTGGCTCGCTGCCGGCAGAGACGACGGGATACTCGAACTGTGGGACCTCTCCTCCCTGAAGCTCGTTCATTCTTGTCACGCTCATCGCCAGCCAATCGCCTCCGTCGCTTTCAGTCACGACGGCCACTTCTTGGCGACCGGAAGCCTGGATCGAACCGCAAAAGTGTGGCGCTTGCCTGATCTCCAGCCGCATGTCACGCTTTCGGGGCATCACGACTGGGTACAGTCGGTGGCTTTTTCTCCCGATAGTCGAACGCTAGCCACAGGCAGTTCCGACGAAACGATTCGCCTGTGGGAGGTGAACGATGGCACCCTCAAGGCGATTTTGAGCGGCCATGCTCAAGCCGTCGGCTGTGTCGTTTTTACGCCAGACGGCAAAACACTCATCTCTGCGACCGGCGACCGCTGGCGCAGCGTGCCGGGTGAAATCAAATTCTGGGATGCCCAAACTGGCGATCTGCGTGCCAATTTCGGACGCGAAGCTGGTCCCATCACGATCAACGAATCTGGAACCTTGCTCGCCTCGGGCAGCGAAGATGGTCGCATCCGAATCTGGCAAACCCAGCCGCTTTCCGCCGCACGCCAACGTTGATCGCCTCACCGGCAGCGCGACCATACAATGAGGGAAGACCAAAGGGGGGACCCATGGCTGATTCGCTTGCGATCGTCAAGATCGATCATTGTTCGGTCATCATCACCGATGTTGAAAGGAGTCGTCGTTTTTATCGTGACGTTCTGGGGCTAAAAGAGGTCTATCCGCCGCGAACATTCGACTTCGTTGCGGTGTGGTTTGACCTGGGAGACCAGCACATCCATCTTCTGCAAAAGCCGCAGGCGGATACGATCAGCGCCCGGCATTTCGCCCTTCGCGTCTTGGATATTCAGGCTGCTCGTCGCCATTTCGCGAAACATGGCGTGCCCATACAGGAGACGACGCCGATACATGGAGCTGACCGTTTCTTCGTTCACGACCCTGACGGCAACCGTATTGAAATCATTCAATGGCTTCGCCCTTACGATTCGCTGGAGAACGCACTCCAGCCAAAGCAGAAGTCCAACTAACCCAAAGTCAGCGGAGACGGAACCGATGGCCAAACTGCAAGATCGCATCGCACTCGTTACTGGCGCGGGAAGGGGAATTGGCCGAGCCATTGCTCTCGCTTTTGCAGCCGAAGGAGCCAAAGTGGCGATCACGGCGCGTAGCACCGATGAGCTCGCCGAGGTAGCAAGCCATATTCCAGCCGATCGTGCTCTTGTTATCGGTGCGGATCTTTCCGACCGAAAGGCCGTTTCCCAAGTACTCGATCAAGTCAAACAGAAGTGGGGGGCCGGTCGAAATCCTGGTGAACAATGCTGGTGTCGGCAGCAGTGCCAATCCACGCCCCGTCGTCGATTTCGACGATGATTTCTGGGACCATACCCTATGGCTCAACCTCACTGTGCCGTATCTCTTTTGTCGGGGTGTGTTGCCTGCCATGCTCGACAAAAAATGGGGGCGTATCATCAACGTTGCTTCGATCAACGGCAAGATCCCCAGCGTTCATGGGGCCGCTTACACCGCCAGCAAACACGGTCTGCTCGGCTTGACGCGCACCCTTGCCTTGGAAGTCGCCCAGGATGGCATCACCGTCAACGCCATCTGCCCCGGACCGGTGCGAACTCGCATGAACGATAAACGGGTCCAATATGATGCCGATCGCCTGGGGGTGTCTTTCCAAGAGAGGGAAAAGGCGATGACCCCCATCGGACGAAGGCTCGAACCGGATGAGATTTCTCCCCTGGCCATCTACCTTGCCAGCGATGATGCCCGGGCCGTTACAGGCCAGGCGATGAACGTCTGCGGCGGCGTCTGCCTGTATTAGTCGCTATTAGGCTTTAAATGTCGCTGACTTCCATGAGAGTAATCATGTCTTTTTCGCTCAGTTCCTTGGCGAATCGGCAACCCAATGCCCAGCCTTCCGGAACTTCGGTGACGTGCATGACTCGCGCCAATAGCGAGGTGAATTCATCCCCCAACTTGACTACCTCGATGCTTAAGATCGTGCCTACTTCAAAGCGACGGTCCGTGACCAACTGGGCTCCCGTGTAGGAAAGGTCCCGGAGTTTCGCCCGCCAACGCATTTCGACTCGTCCAATTGATGGCTGGCACATCACATCGAGCGAAACGGGAACCCGTTCAGCGTCCCGGCGGTCCGATGGATTGGCATCCGCCTGTTCCCATAGCTGTTCGGCTTCCTCCGCTGAGGCGCGATCAGCCGCCTCATTCTCATCTTCATCCACAACCTCGACTTCGCCTTCGTCGACGAATTCTTCAACCATCTCCTCCGGAGCGTTCCATTCCGCAGCCGTGTTCTCTTCTCCATAAAGTTCTACCAGATCGACCTCGTCTTCGGTCTGCCATGCGGTGTCCATCGCCTCCGATGGTGTTTCGAACGTTTGCCCTGTCTCGGCGGAAAGGGCGTCGGTCTCGCCGGCGAGCACATCATCGCTTTGAAACTCCACCGCCTCGACTTCTTCGCCAGGAATTTCTGTAACGTTCGTATCGACCGGCTGCTCCACGCCGTAATGCGTCCAACCCATCGACTCGTCCGCTATGCCCGTATCTTGTAAACCCGGCAGCGCATTGAATTCGGGATCATCCATCCAGATTCGTGGATCGGTTTTGGCAGCCCCTTCCCTTTCTGCGGCAGGAGGCGCGCTTAAATCGACCATCTCTTCCATGTCCTGTTCTTCGGCAACGTTTTCCGGTCCTCCCAGGTTTTCGCTCGATACCGTTTCATCCAGGTCTTCATCGACCGGTGCTGGAGGGGGTACAGTCGTTTGCTCGCTTGTGCCGCTGATGTTGCCACCCTCTTTTGTTAATGGCGACGTCTGGCCGAGTTGTTCCCGAAGGGTTCGCAACCGCTGAATAATCTCCGACGTCGCAGGGGGAGGCGACTGCTTCGCTTGAAGATCAGCAATGTGGGAACGAATGGTTTCGACATCGGTACCCAACGTATCGTCTATCTTGATGGGCTTTGTTTCGACACCGGCGCTCGGTGCCGCGGAAGAATCGGTATCGACGGATGGCTTTTCAGCCGAAGTCGAAGCCTCGGACGCAATGCTCCCTTGGCTTTTTGCAAGCTGCTTTCGCAACGTTGCCAAGAGCTGTGAAGCAGTCAAATTTGCGGCCGCTTTCCCTTTCGCTGTCGGCTGCCAACTGCGCAGCCGGAGACAAGCCAGGTTCCACCACTGGTTTCTGCGGCTCAACCACTCGCTTGGGCGGTTCGGCTTTCACCGCTGGCGGAGGTACCGGAGCAGTCGTTGGTTTCGGCTGCTCGACTGCTGGTTTGGGCGGTTCGGCTTTCACCGCTGGCGGAGGTACCGGAGCAGTCGTTGGTTTCGGCTGCTCGACTGCTGGCTTGGGCGGTTCGGCTTTCACCGCTGGCGGAGGCACCGAAGCAGTCGTTGGTTTCGGCTGCTCGACTGCTGGTTTGGGCGGTTCGGCTTTCACCGGCGGCGGAGGCACCGAAGCAGTCGTTGGTTTCCGTTGCTCGACTGCTGGTTTGGGCGGTTCTGCTTTCACCGGCGGCGGAGGTGCCGGAGCAGTCGTTGGTTTCGGCTGCTCGACTGCTGGTTTGGGCGGTGCGGCTTTCACCGGCGGCGGAGGCACCGAAGCAGTCGTTGGTTTCCGTTGCTCGACTGCTGGTTTGGGCGGTTCGGCTTTCACTGAACGTGTTGTCGCTTCCCGCTCCAAGCGCGATAAGACGGTCAAGAGATCGGCGATCACTCGCTTGCCAAGCTCATCGAGACCCGTCACGCAACCGGCTTCGTGGTCCCAACCGCAGTTATAGTCATAAACCGGAAGTTTTGCTGCCCGGACGGCTCCCTTGAAGTTTTCGAATTTACGGGCGGCCAGCGGGTCTTCGATAACAAAGTGGGCTTGTTGCTCAGGTGGAACATCCTTGAGAAAATCCGGTTTGCGAAAATAGAAAAAGGCGTGTGTAGCTCGGCTTGGATCGCGCACCGCACCCAAGAGAATCTCAAGTTGAAGTTGCGAACTACGAGAATAGTGCTGAATCAGTGGAAACTTCCGGCCGAGTTCGAACGGGATTTGCTCGATAATGGTGTTTTCACGGGAGCCGACAAAACCTAGAAAAAACGGCCGGCACTGTTCGATGGCCTGAAAACGCCTTTCCAAAGTCGGCGGCCCTTCCGCTTCCGACTCGGAGCGCGCACCCCAGCACGGATCGACGATGACCAGACGGAAACCCTTTTTCAGGAATTTTTGGGCGACCTTCGGAAAAACGAAATGGTGCAAGAACGCCCGTTCCGCCTGCATGTCAGCATACGACGTGCACAAATAAATGCGGATGATCGTTTCTGCGCCGGTCATTCGCGTAGGTTGGGCTAAAGTACTACGACTGTGCCGGCATCCTTAAGGCTCCCTCCTTTGACGCCGATGCCGATTCCAAAGACTGCTTTTCTGCATCGTAACGAAGAAGGAAAATCGTTGCAACGACGCAAAACTGTTTCTTTCGGCGAATTTTCCGCAGCGAGCCGTCCAATCGCTTCAACCGTAAGGCGACCTTGTCACCAGCCCGACCTCCCTGCCGCACAGAGCGCAAAATCGGCATCTTCGACCAACAGATGTGGTGCGATTCAATCGTTGAAGCTAAGATAATAACATAAACAAGGCGGGGAACGCCCTGCTGAACAAGAAACGGATTTCATCGATTTGACCCATTGCTTCTACCCGGAGAGTTGACAATGGACAGTGCACGGTTGGGACGTTATTTCCTTTTGCTGGTAGCAGTGGCGGTGTTCTATTCGCCGGTGGCGGGATACGCTGCTGACAACGACCAAGAACTGCGACAGAAAGTTCTTGCCCTCAACGAAGTAACCGGCGATGACACGATTCGCGGCTACATTCTTTCGTTGACGGAAGACAAGGACAACGCTGCCAAAGTGCTTAAGACAGCGATGCAATTGGTCAAAGACAAACAGCAGCCTTTCAACTATAACGCCGCATACATTCTGGCCCGCACAGCGCAGGAATTGAAAGACATCGAGGCCGCGAAGACCTTCTATAAGATTTGCTTCGAACACGCTGAAAAGCTCGCGAGTGCCCAGAAGCTGGCGCAGTCGGCAGCCATCATCGACTTCCTCTACACAAATAAAAAATATGCTGATGCCGAAAAGATGTGCTCCCAGTTTCTCGAAATTCAGTCGGTCGACCCTCGGATGTTCGCCCTCAAGTCCGTGGTGCAAAGGCGCATGATTATGGCCATCGCCAAGCAGGGCAAAGGCGACCAGGCCCTGCGCATGGCGGACAGCTATATCAAGGCCCGCAGGGACCACTGGCTGGCACACGAACTCAAGGGGTGGGTGCAACGCGAAATCGGCCAGACGGCCGAGGCAGCCAAAACCTATGAAAACGTCCTCAAACGCATCCTCGAAGATAAAGCGCTGCGCGATGCGGAACGCGCCGAATATGCGGAGAATTGCCGATACATACTCAGCGGCATCTACGTCGATCTCAATCAGATCGACAAATCAACCGAACACCTCGAAGCCATCCTCAAACTCAAACCCAACGACCCGACCTACAACAACGACCTCGGCTACATCTGGGCCGACAACGACATGCACCTTGATAAAGCGGAAAAGTTGATCCGTAAAGCCATCGAAGAAGACCGCAAGCGGCGAAAGGCCAATCCCGATCTCAAACCCGAAGACGATCGCGACAACTCCGCCTATCTCGACAGCCTCGGATGGGTTCTCTTCAAAAAGAAAAAATACAAGGAAGCCCTCATCGAATTGCTCAAAGCCGTGCAGCACGAGGACGGCAAACACGTCGAAATCTTCGATCACTTGGGACAGGTCTACTTGAAATTGGGCAACAAGAAAGAAGCCATCGAGGCGTGGAAACAAGGCATCAAATACGCCGGTGACTCGAAACGCGAACAGGAACGCAAACAACTCCTGGAAAAAAGAATCAAGGAACTCCTCGACTGATTCGGCTTACGCTTTCGATCCCAGGACAGACTGGATGCTGCCACGCTTGTATGGGGATGCATGAAGCAGCGGATTGGCCGGGGACACACGCCTGCCGAGAGGAAGCGCCCCGGCCAAATGCTGGTGGCTCGGCCAGCTAGGCCATTCGGCATCAAGGCATCAGTGCCTTGCGAGTGAACTGGTCCTTGTCGAACTTCGGGTTAAGCTTCACATCGCGGAAGTAATATTCGGCAATGAGGTTGCCGTCTTTGTCTTTGAGAATATTGCCGGTCTGCAGCCAGGTTTCTTTGTCGACAAAAATGGTCAATTCCGCGATGCCGTCCAGCTCGGGTTTGTCATAGTGCCGTCGAAAAACGTAGCAGACGCGATTATTTAGCTCTTCGATCTTCTTTTCGCCAAGGAATTTGACGTTCAAAGCCCCTCGCTCCTTGGCCATTTTCATAGAAGCAAGCGTCCGTTCGGTGTTCTTTTTGAAGCCGAATTGATCCAAGGTCAGCCGTCCCGATTGCTTGGCGTCGGCGCCATCCACTTCGCGCTCGACGATATCGCCGATGAGCCGGCGGATAAAAGCGCCGCGGGGCCTGGCCAGAAGCATGCTCTTTCCTTGTTTGTTCTTGTTTTCGCCTTCGACATAGAGTACCCGTTCCGCTTTGCGGGCTCCTTCCAGCCATTCGAAATAAACGCTGTGAGGCTTGTCGCGAAAAGCGACTTTGATCAACTCCTTGTTCTGCAGCACGCCGTTGATGCGTTCTTGTTTCTGAAACGTCAACGTGTAGCCTTTCACTTCCTTGTTATAACGGCGAATGCAGTTTTCGAAAAAGGCGATCGGGTCTGTCTCGGCAAGCTGCCGCATTTCTTTTTCGGTTGGCAATTCGCCCGCCGCAACTGTCGGTGTCGGCAGGGACATATCGACAGGCATCTGCAACCAGACCAATGTCGGCACCATCACGGCGCCCACCGCCAATACGGGCAAACCCAGCATCAAGCTCCTCATTCGGGAATCCCTCCATCGCAGATACTCTTCTCCCGCTCTTAGTGTACCGGGAGAGTCAAATCGGAACACCGCGAAGTTCCCGGCTGAAGGTAGCGAAAACTTGCCGATCTTATCCCCTTTGCCTGATCGACAAGAACTGGCGAAGCCGAATCAGAGGAAAAACTGTGTCAATTAGCGGTTTTTCTTGGAGCAAGTGCCCCCCCTGCGCCCAGATATCGCATAATATCGAATAGCGAGTCGCCAGCCTGTGGAGAGCGCGCATGTCGAAATGGTATTACTCCCAAAAGCAGAAGAAAATCGGACCGGTTTCCCTCGACGAGTTGGCCCACCTTTTGACAATCGGCCAGTTGGGGCCTTCAGACATGGTCTTGCCCGCAGGAGAAAACCGCTGGCGGAGCATAGCGGAAATAAACGAATTGTCAGAGCGGTTGACAACGAGTGACCAGACAAAGTCAGCCCTGTCGTTTGCAGCGCAGCCGGATGACCGGACCGAGCCTCAGACTCGGCGCATCAGCCCCGAGGAACAAGTCCTTGTGCCTGGCTACCTGGTTTTGGGGGAACTGGGGCGGGGCGGCATGGGGGTGGTTTACAAGGCGCAGCAGATCCATCTCAAGCGAATCGTGGCCTTGAAGATGATTTTGGCCGCTTCCCATGCCAGCCGTGAACAGCTGCTCCGATTTCGCCGCGAAGCCGAGGCGGTCGCGAGGTTGCAACATCCGAACATCGTCCAGATTTATGAGATCGGTGAACATGAAGGGCGTCCCTATTTTTCACTCGAATACGTTTCGGGGGGCAGTTTGGATCGGCGTTTGTCTCAATCTGCGATACCGCCTCGCGAAGCGGCCGCTTTGCTTGCTACACTGGCCCGCGCTGTCCACGCTGCTCACGAACAGGGAATTATTCACCGCGATTTGAAACCTGCCAACGTCCTCCTCACTGAAGACGGCACGCCGAAGATCACCGATTTCGGTTTGGCCAAGCAGCTCGACAGTGACCAGACACAAACGGACACCGGTGCGGTACTTGGAACGCCAAGCTACATGGCTCCGGAACAGGCACGGGGCGACGTGAACCACATTGGCCGTAGCAGCGACGTTTATGCTCTCGGCGCCATTCTTTACGAAGTCCTTACAGGGCGGCCTCCCTTCAAAGGGGCCACCGCGATAGACACCCTTCTCCAGGTCAACTCGGACGAACCTCTTCCGCCCCGCCGCTTGCAGCCCAGCGTTCCGCCCGACCTCGAAACTATTTGTTTGAAATGTCTGGAAAAAGACCAGTCAAAGCGTTACGCCAGCGCTGCCTTGCTTGCAGAGGATTTGGAACGGTTCGGGCGGGGCGAACCCATCAGCGCTCGACCGGTAACCTGGCGGGAACGAGTGGTGAAATGGGCCAGACGCCGACCCGCGGTTGCGGCTCTGCTGGCCGTCGTTGCGGTCGTCACCCTTGCGGGGCTGATCGGCATCCTGGTCAGCTGGCGCGACGCCGTGGTTGCCCGCGAAGAAGCGGACCGGCAACGACGTGTCGCCCAGGAACATTCGCGCCAGACTCAGGCAGCTCTTCAGCGCGCCAGCGCTGCGTTGTATGCCAATCTGATTACCGTCGCGCAACACGAGTGGGAAGAATTCCATGTCGCACAAGCGCAGCGTGCTCTTCAAGGTTGCCCGGATTCGCTGCGCAATTGGGAATGGCGTTACCTCAATCACATTTGCCAGGGAGCTTTGCAGACGCTCAAAGGGCATACCGATCAGGTGTTGGCCGTCGCTTACAATCCTCAGGGCACCTTGCTGGCGTCGGCAAGCGTCGATCGCACCATTCGTCTCTGGGATGTGCGCACAGGCAAGCTGGTTCGAACCTTGCGCGGACACGAAGGGGACGTGTTCAACGTCGTTTTCAGTGCTGACGGCTCGCGCCTCTTCTCAGCAGGCAGGGATAATACTGTCCGCATTTGGGATGCCAGCAGCGGTGCAACCCTTGAAACCCTCGATGGTTCCCAAAAGCTCGGCGGCATCGCTTTAAGCCACGACGGCAAACTGCTCGCCGTCGGCGAAAATGGCAAAGTCACTCTCAGGGACTCCGCCAACGGCGCCATTCGGGAAACTTATCGATGTGATCAAAACGAAAAAGAACAACTCAATCGTGTGTTCCGATTTCTCGGCTTCAGTGCCAATGACGACTACCTTGTCTTTGCGGATTATCACGGAAAAATCCACATCAGGTCATTGAAGACGAAACAGACGTTTCTGCTGGACCGGCAGCACAACGCTGCGCTGTTCGGCATGGCCTGCCATCCCAGCCTTCCCCTCCTCGCCACTGCTGATAGCACTGGGGTGGTCCGCATATGGAAATTTCTTGCAAAAGAACGTCCTTTCGGAATCCGGACAGCTTTGCAATCCGTTTACGGCGTCGCATTCAGTCCCGACGGAAATTATCTCGCGGCGGCTGTCGCGGATCAGACGATTTTCGTCCATCGAATGCAACCGCAAACATGGACTCGTTTACGGGGGCACAGCGGTCCTGTCCATGCGGTTGCTTTCAGCCCCGACGGAAAAACTCTCGCCTCGGGCAGTGCGGATGGCGACGTGCGCATCTGGGATTTCCGCTATACCCCCGAAGCGGATCGGCACAGAGATATGGGGCAATGGATCGCCTGCAGTGCGAACCACCGCTATCTGGCCATCGTGAACTCAAAAGGCGAAATGCGCATCTGGGATGTAAAGCGCCGGCGCTTGGTGTCTTCCCATGCTCGGCACAACCGACAGTCAATCTCCTGCATCGCCTGGAATCGTGACGGTTCCCTGCTGGCTGTCGGCACCTACGAACGTGCTTTCGGTGGCGTGTTACGAAGCTTCATTGAACTGTGGGATACCAAATCATGGCGGATCAAACACATTCTCTCTGGACATCGTCTTCGCGTCGCCTCATTGGATTTTCATCCCGAGGGAGACCTGTTGGCGTCCGCTAGTTGCCAGCTCGATGAAATGGCAAAACCACTAAAGGGCGAAATCAAAGTTTGGGATGTCCGTTCCGGTAAAGAACTCCACTCCTATGAGCCGCATGCCCGCGGGATTCGCTGCGTACGTTTCAACCCCGACGGCACGTTGCTGGCGTCGGCCAGCGTGGACCATACTGCAAAGGTCATCGAAGCGGAAACGGGCATCGTCCGGCACACGCTGCCGGCCAAAGACGAGTTGTTGGCGGTCGAGTTTTCGCCTTCGGGTCGACAATTAGCGGTCGGCGGTTTTGATCGTGCCGTCCGAATCTGGGATGTCGAAACGGGCAAACGCCTCCACACCCTGGAAGGGCATACTGCCACCGTTTTCTGCCTCTGTTACAGCCCCGACGGCAGTCGACTGGCATCCGCCTCCATCGACAAAACGATTCGGCTCTGGAACCCGCAAACAGGAGAGAGCATGCTTCGTTTGAAGTATGGAGCAGCCAACATTGAATGCCTCCTTTTTATGCCGGATGGTTATCGACTGATTGCCGCTGATCGCGCTGAAAATGTGATTCTCTGGAATGCCCCGCCTGCCAGCCAAGCGGGCTGGAGGTTCGTTTTCGATCAGTCCTCGCCCTAGACCGGCTGATACCGTTATTTCAGGGATAGCTGTTCGACCCATTCTTGTTGCCTCTCGACTGTTTCCTTGAGCTGGTCTTCGGGAACGAGGCAGACCCGACTGGCGGCAGCCAGATGTGTCAAGAGCACGCCGCTTTCTTCTTGAAAATGGATCACCCACGTGCCGCCAGCTTCCTTGCGAATCGCAGCCAGCCGAACGCCAAACAGCAGACGTTTCGGGTCATCGAGGGGCAGTCGATGCAATAATCGGACGTGTTCCAATGCCAATCGAACGGGGCGGCCACGAACGAAAAAACGATACCCGACGAGCTGGTAACGTCCGTCCACCTGACGACGAACTTCGTCCTCGAAAACAACCGATCTGCCGAGATAACTCTTTTCAAATCGCGCTTGCCATTCCTGTTGGTTCTGCTCGCTCAGCTCGACAGCATGCCGGACAACGTCATCCAGCGGTTCGTTCAATAAATCAGCCAAAAGGCGGGCCTGACGCAGGAGTTGTCGAATTTGTCGACGTTCAGCCGGTGCTGCCGATAGCGGGTTCGCCTGTGCGAAAAAGTCAGCGCGTTCCAGTCGCTTCACCGCCAGCAGGAAATTTCCCTCGGCAAGCTCCTTCGTCCCGCCCCTCAGCAGTTCTTGCACTTGTACCTCTTCTTGCTCGGGTTTCTCAACGTCCAGCCAGGCGGGAACCAGAAAGCAGAAGGCGACAACGATCAGCCCGGCCGTCAGGATGGCTGCTAGAGCCGGCGTCTTCCAATCGATCCGCGAAACAGGGGGGGTCGTTTTAGGGGACGGACTCGGATCAGCAAAGGGACTTTGTGGCAGAACGAAAACTTGTTTGTGGCAATTCGGACAAGTAGCGACCTGGTATCTCGGCTGGCGGACGCCTCGCAGCGTACGCCCGCATTGGCAGACGATTTCATAAGGAACAGGTGCAGATTCTTGGCGGAGTCGAATCACAGCTACCGGATGTTGTTTCGCCAGGATGAGGCGTTCAGAAATCTGTTTCTCTGAGTTGCCACTGGGCCAGACCGACCAGAACGCAGGCGAATAAAGCCGAACTGAACAACGACCATGCCGGATAAAAAGCGCCTTCGTTTTGCACTAAGCGAAAAGCGTCCGCTTGCACGAAAAACTTTTTCGCTTCCAGGACGTCGAACAGGATCATACCAAAATCCGCTGGCTTTGGCAGAATCCAATATCCCACTTCGACCATACTCATCAGCAGAGGAGAAATGTTCGAAGACTCCAAGACAACCATCGTGTGCCGGCCGAAGTTCATGCCCCAGCACAAAAGCCAGAACAAGATCGAGCCGATGACGCTCGCGACAGTGCTCCGCGTGCAGACGGCAACAAATGTTGAAAAGCTGAAAAAGACGGCGAAGTGGAGAAGCAAAAGCGGCAGGCATAGCAAATAGACCGGATCCCAGATGCCCGTGCGGATGGCCAGCGCCAGCCACGTACCCAGGACGAAAACCACGGCCTGAACAAGCAAAAAACCGAGCACGCCCAGATACTTTCCCAGTAGCAGCCACCACCGAGGTACGGGTTTGGCAAAGAGAACGGCACTCGAGGCCGGGTCCAGAAACGACGGCAGGAAACCAGCCGACCAGACCAGCGCGAGAAGAATTCCCGCCGTATCCGCGATAAAACCAGCCAGAAGCATTTGAATATAGCGGACGGCCTCGCCGGCGTCGCGCCCGAGCGGAACGTGAAACGCTCCGAAACCGAGGGTCAACTCGCCCCGAATGATCTCGACACCCGAACGCTTCGCCTTTTCGGCTTCGGGATCGCCGGACGGCAAAAACTCGACCACTTCACCATCTTGTTTGAGTGACAAGGGCCCGCTGACACCCACGCTCAAACAGACCAGGATACACACGGCGCTGACACTGAGCATGACCCACAACAAACCGGACGCCCGCGCTTGCCGAAAAGTATCGCGAATCAGCCAGCGGCCCGATTGCAAAAATCGGCTTGTCATGTTGGTTGTGCTTCCAGCAAAGGCTCAATGGATTGCTCGAACGATTCCGACTCCTTGCGAAACGAATCGATCGGGCCTTCCCGCACCAGCTTGCCAGCGCGGATCGCGACGACCCGATCGCATAAGGCTTCGATGTCCGACATCAAGTGGGTGATAAGAATAACGGCGCCTCCCCGCTGCCTGCGCTCGCGAACGATCTCGTGGACAAGACGGCGACCTTCCGCATCCAGTCCCGCCGTCGGTTCATCCAACACCAAAAGGTCGGGGTCGTTGATGATCGACTGGGCCAGAGCAAGCCGCTGAACCATCCCTTTGCTGAATTGGGAAATCGGTTCATCACTGCGATCGGCCAGGCCGACTTTTTCAAGCAGGATGGGAATCCGCCGGCAAATGACGTCGGCATTCACCAGGCTCAACGCTCCGTAGAATTCCAGGATGCCTCTGGCATTCCAGTAGCGGGGAAAGGCCTGGTTCTCGTGCATATAACCGACGCGGCAAAGTGTTTTTTGACGGTCTACCGGCTCGCCAAAACGAAAAGCTTTCCCTGCGGTGAGCCGGCACAGGGAAAGCAGAATTTTGGCCAACGTCGTCTTGCCGGCACGATTGGGACCGATCAGTCCGAGTACCTGGCCCGTTTCGACTTGAAAGCTGACGCCATCAAGGGCTCGCAACTTTTGCCGACCCAACCAGCCGCACGGATAATCCTTGACGACATTATCGAATTCGGCTGCTATCGTCATGGAAACCTATTCGATTAGCGAGACCTGAACGCCGTCCTGCATGATCGCCCGGAAGGCGTCACGCAGTTTCTGGATACGCTGCTGGTCGTTGCCGACGATCATCTTGTAGCTTTCCAATGGCGTAGACGGCGAATCCTGCGTATGGCCGCGGAACTGGATTTCCTGCAGGAAGTCCAGGGCCGTTTGCCGATTGGGGCTGTTAACCGCTGGTTCGAACAACGTCCCAAAAGCCAGGCAGTGGATCAACACCGGTTTTCGCGTCGTCGAGTAACCGGTCGTCGATTCATCAGCGACAAGCTTGTCGACGATATCGTAGACTTGTTGGAAAACGTCCGAACCTGAGCTGGATGGATATTCTCCCGGTTGGCGAATCTTGTAGTAGCTCTTGTGCGGAGCCCCTTGCACAAAGTCGGCGTACGCCCGAGTGTTGGCGACACCGTCCGTTTCAAAAACGATGAGCTTCTGCGAGCCTTTTCGGCCAAGGCCGCCTGCTTCGCCAGTTGGCGCTGGCGGCGGCGCCCAATTCTTCAGGCTCGAATGGAGACTGAACTGGTTGAACACGTGCATGAAACTCATGGCCGGGCACGTGCCTCCTTCAGCACGAGGCACCTCTTCATTGACGGCTTTGTCGTAAGGATTGATGTCAGGTCCCGCCGTACCGTTGTCATCCAGAATCGTGTTGGGCGGGAAGAACAATGAGTCGATGTATCGCTTGTACGTTCGTCCGAGCGGACCGCGAACGCGATTGAAACGCCCGTACGGATAGCCATCGTAATATTGCGGCACGCTGAAAAACGTCAGCGACACGCTGTCGTTGGGATGGTTATTCTGGATGTCGATCAGGGCAGCTTGAATGCCAAGTTTCAAAGAATAAAGGGGGGCTTCGTGTGCCGTGCCCGGCCAGCGGAAATCCAGTTCCTGGTTTCCTGTAGCCAGGTTGTAGTTGCCGAGAAAATCGACCATCGTCATCGGCCCGAACCAGAAGTGCAGCCTGGGCCGTTCCGGATTGTCGAGATAGGGAACGAAATTCAAGCCGGGAATTGTGCCATCTTTCTGCAAACGGATCGGATCATCGCGGTCGACCCCCTGTTCCAATGGCCGATCCACCCTGAACCAATTGCTCCCCTTGTTGACACTCGTTACCGTGTACCATTTGTTGGAACCGGTGGGAATCTCGACGCGGTGGCCGGGATCAGGGTCGCTGAAGCCATAGTCGCGGAAATAGATTTTCCCGCTATAACCGGCACTGTAGTTGTTGGCGACAAAGTCCGTCGTATCGCCGGTGGGAGGAGCGGTGATCTTGTCCCCCGACCATTCGAAGTCGTCGCCGTAGCCGGTCTTGCGGTAGATATCATGCCAACTGGTGCTGGAATCCTGCCAGACGCCGATAACGTAATCGATGTACTCTTTCCAGAATCGTTCGTTCTGATCGGTCGGAAAATTCGAGGTAATATTGTCGGGAATGTTGTCGTAGTAGAGGATGCGTCCGGCGCGGAGGCGCGGCGGGAACGGATTGGGACCGACGTTTTTGATCCAGTCCAGGATGGCGGCGTAGTTGATGGTGTAGCTGCCACTGCCAGGTGTCCGGAAGTTGCCGTTGGATTCCCACAAGCGGGTGTTGTCGGTGGTGCCAAAAAACTTTTCGCGCCAGTCGTTTCCCTGTCGCGGATCAGGTGGCCAGATGAAGAAGGTTTTACCCCAGTAGCGCGGTCCCTGGATGTAGCCCGCAAACTCAGGGATGGTCGCCCCGCTGTAACCGGCATAGGGAGGATTCGTATAGCCGTTGAAGACGGCTCCGTTCGTTATTTCCTGAAGGGTCTTGGCGTAGGTGGAAGGATCGCCATGCACGGTGAGGAAGTTATCTCCGCCGGGAGTATTTTCATAGGAATCTGGGGCTGGGGTAAAGGCCTTTTCATAGGTGGTGGAGCCTGCGACATGCTGGTAGAAGTCTTCGACGATCGGCGGTCCCGAATCGGTGGTGACAGTAATGTTGGCCGGCCCGTATGCATTGCCGTCGATCACCGTGAACGTATCCGGCCCTTCCAACGCGGCGGCGGATTCGTCGGAATAGTGGCCAAACCTGGGGTAGACATCCTCCGGGTTGTTGGACATGGTGCGGTCGCCGTAATAAGGAATGCCAAGCAGGCTGTCGAACCGCATCGAGCCGGAGAAATCGAGGATGATCGCCACATCTCGCGGCCGGTGGACGGCCGTCGCGGTCGCCTGGGTCGAGAAGAAGTTAACGCCAAAGATTTTGGAGAACGCGGCCTGGCCGGTGAAACTGACGGTTGCTTGGACCAGCGAATAATTATCGTTGGCGTTTTTCGGAATTTGCTTGGTGAACTTTTCCGTGTTTTCGTCGTAGGTATAGGAGCCGATTTGGATGTCGATGTCGCTGTCGTTGATCGTATTTGTCAGGATGAGGTTTTCTTTGATAGCGGCTTTGGCTTCGGGCAAAACATTGGAGAAGTTGTTGTTGTTGGCAACGTCGCCATTGAGGGTGCGGGCGCCTGCCATCGCGCCGACATCGGCGGCGTGTTGCGCCTGTTGCCGAGCCAAAGCCAGAAGGCCCAGGTCAATGGCCAGGGCCACGCAACCCAGAAGACCGACCATGCTGATGGCCACGAGCGGCACAACCGCACCAGCTCGCTTCGCTTGATTTCGTCTCGCCATTGCGTCCCCCTTTTTTCCTGGGTCTGGTCCGTGCGATCAATTCGCTTCGCTGATCATCATCGCACGGGCCTGCACCGGAATGGTGCTCTGCATGAACAAGAATTGCGGCAAAACGGGACTGTAGTCACCGTTGATCTGCACAGCGATACTCTGGCCGAAGGCGGCATCGGTCCAGTTGCCAATGTTGTTTCCCGTGGCGGGGTCCGCCAAATAAACCTGGATCGTCAGGTTATTCAGTTGGGATCCCATGCCCGGCAAGAATTGCGTAACATGGTTGATGATATCGCTTGTGGTTTTGTCGTAGGTATGCACCACAGCATAGCGGGCGCCTTCTCGAGCGGCATGCTCGAGCGTCTGTTTCACCATCAAGAACCGACCATATTCGAAAATCGCAAACAAGAACATGAAGAAGATGATTGCCACGAACGCGAATTCCAGCGTGTACGTGCCGTCTCGCCGTGCCCTCTTGTTCGTCGTCATCGGTCGCGTCCTATTCGATTGGAATCTCATTCGGAACCGTTAACGGAATATCTCGCATCGAACGCCAATCGGTGCTGGCCACCAGCTGGGTCGAATCGCTGACAAACATGTTGAGGATGACCCACTTGACATCCGTGAATGGGAGGCTCACGGTGACGCGCAGATGATCGAGTTGGTCCGCCACGGCGGGATCTTTGCCGGAAGTCAGGTTTTCCACCGTCACAGAGGCATTGGAGGCGTCCAAACCGGAGCTTTGCAGCATGGCGAGCACGTTGGCCTGCACCTGTGAGGCGGTAAAGACGCCCGCAGCCGCCTGCCTCGCTCCTTCTCGAGCGGAGTTGGCGACAATCTGCTGAACATGAACAGCTCGCCCGATTTCCCAGACCCCGACGAGGAGCATTAAAATCAATGGCAAAAGGACAGCCAGTTCGACCGCTGCCACCCCTTGCCGCTGCCCTTCGCAATAGCTCTGTTTCTTGGCCATCGGCGAATTACCTTAAAAAATCATGTCGAAAACATGGCGGATGATTTCTCGAATTTCGACTTCGACTTACGTCGGGATGTCTCGTCTCCGTTTGCTACGCAAATGATGTGCCATACATAACATCGAGACACAAGACAAAATCGCCTAACAGCTTAGAAGAGGCTTCCGAATTCCCTTCTGGTCGTCGTGTCCTTTTTTGCAACACTGCTGTTGCAAAATTCCACATAGCAACTTCAAAAATGGGGAAGCTGGCCATTAGAATGCCAGCCGTCTTTTAGTCTGACGTATTCTACATCGCGTTTCTGGGGCGTGGAAGAATTTTTGTGAAATTTGTCGGCTGCAACGACGACGGAATAAATCGGCTCAGTCGTCCGGAAATCGTCTTGGCTTTGGGGCTGGTTCCGACTTGATCGTCGGAAACCGTGGCAATTCCTTTTCCAGTTCTTGGTCGGCTGGGCGATCACTCACTGGATAACAAGGCTCGTTTCCCACCGGCACGATGCTTTCGGGATATGCCCACGGCTTGGTCAGCCGACCAAGCGGGCCAATCGAGCCGAATCGTTCCTCGGCAAAGACGATACCATGCGTTTCCAGAATCGTACCAGTTTCAAGCTCCAGGGTCGCCAATTCGGTGTTGTATTGCGACAGGGCCTGGGCTTCGGCACTGACGGCGTTGCCCCAATCGCCGATTGCTTGCAGAACATTGAGCAGGATAGCACGACCGGCGCGGTATTCGGCAGCTTGCTGTTCCAGGTTCTCTCGGGCAGCAACGCGTGCTTCCTGAAAAGCTTTATATTGCTGGTAAAACTGCGCCAAGTTGCGGACGCTTTGCGCCAGCAAATGCAGTGCGCCGTGCATGCCCTGTTGCAGGTTCGCTTGATCGCGAAGGATGAGTAGTTGCCGATTGCGCAATTGCGCCCGACCCTGGCGAAGTCCCAATGGCACCGAAAAATTGACGCCCAACGACCAATCGGTGAATTCGCCGCCATTCGTCACGACACGTTGCAAGGCTGGCGTCCTCCCCGACAAGCCATCCCATTGGTAGCGCAAGGTTAGGTCCACTTGCGGTCTGGCTTGATTTCGAGCAATGGCCAGGTTCTGCTGGTCGGCTTCGAGAATCAATTTCAATTCGATGATGTCTGGTCGGTTTTCTTCGGCGAGGCGAAGAATGGCTTGCCATTCCGGCACGACCTCGGCCCGCAGCGGAGGCGTTATCGGTTCGAAGCGAGGTGGCACGGTGGGAGGCAGACCAAGGATGTTGCGCAAGGCGGCTTCGCGCTGCAACAGATTGCCCCTGGCACCAATGAGATTCGCGCGAAAATTGGCCAGGGCACTTTTGGCCTGTGCCACTTCGGCCCGCGAAGCAAAACCCACACGCTGTCTGGCGGCGGCACGCTTGTAGGCGAATTCCGCCTGCTTAACCTGCTGCTCCCGGGCCCAAACATCAGTTCGGGCAAACACCACCGCCCAATATGCCTCGATCACGCCACGCACCAACTCCTGCATCGACGCCTTGAACTGAAAATAGGAACGCTCCGTGTTGATACGGGCCAGGACGATGGGCGCCACATTCGGAACGATACCCGCACCTTTCAATAATGGCTGCGTGTAACCGATCGAAATAGCCGACAAGTGCTGTGGGTTGATCGGAAAAATCCCGGGACGAAAACGAGAGCGATTATCGGTCACGCCCATGCTGAATACGCCACCGATCACGTTTGCCTTGCTCAAACCGAAATCCAGGTTGTATTGATCCACGCGCGTGCCGGCGATTTGCGCTCTCACCGGTGCGTTCGGTTGCACGAATCCCTGTGGCGTCTCGTCTCGGCTCCAGGTGTTGTTGACGTTCAAAACCGGATCGAAAACCGCCTTGGCCTCATCGATCGACGTGTTCGAGATGGCAGGATCGTAGATGGTTTGGCCGCTGGCGACGGCACCCGTGCCTGCCAACACTCGTACCACTTGCGAATTCGTCAAGGCGATCGTGATGCAGTCATCGAGCGAAAGTTTGTCCGGGATCACATCGGTCGGCAGCTGAAAAGAAACCGTTTCCGGTGGTGGAACGTCGGGCAAAGAAGCATGGGGAAGTTCCTCCGGAGAACGGACCTCGATCGTTCTTTGTCCGCTGACAACGAGCGGGACCAGCGGCGCGCACGCTGTTTTGGCAAGGAGAATGCCAAAAAGAAAAACGACAGCGGCAGTTCGTCTCCCCATTCCCCTTTTCCGAATTCACAGTCTTGCTCAGGAAGCGGTTCCGGAAAGCAAGTGCTCCATCGCGGTTCTCACATCGGTGCTGTCTTCCACGATTTCGCCGTCCTGCAGCCGAATGATGCGTTTTGCGCTGCGCGCCACATTCGCGTCATGGGTTACCAGGATCACGGTGATGCCACTCTCCGTGTTCAGTTTTTGAAACAGCTTGATGATCTCGACACTGGTTTTCGAATCGAGGTTGCCTGTCGGCTCGTCCGCCATCAAGATGGCTGGGCGATTGACCAATGCCCGAGCGATGGCCACGCGCTGTTGCTGCCCCCCAGATAGCTGGTTCGGATGATGCTCGATCCGATCGGCCAGGCCGACTTTAACGAGCATTTCCACAGCGAGGCGTCGGCGTTCCCTGGCTGACAGGCGACGCGAGTAAAGCAACGGCAATTCCACGTTCTCGACTGCTGGAGTCCGACTCAGTAGGTTGAAATTCTGAAATACAAAGCCGAGTTTTTCGTTACGAACTTCTGCGCGCTCGTCATTCGACAAGGTGGCAATCTCCCGGCCATCAAGCAAGTAACTGCCGCTCGTGGGCCGATCGAGGCAGCCGAGCGTATTCATTAGCGTCGATTTCCCCGAACCAGACGGCCCGACCAACGCCACAAACTCGCCGCGCTCGATCGTCAACGAAACGTTTCGAAGCGCCTCGACTTTCACTTCTCCCAGATCGTAGACCTTGCAGACGTCGGTAAGCTGGATCAGTGCCATATTTTCAGTCTAGCAAGCAGACAGGGGATTCGCACAGTTTGGCCGGCAACCGGCCATACCGAGGTTGCTGCAGACAACTGGACTGATCCACGCCGACACGGCGCTCGTCAGTTTCTTTCACTGGATGGATGGCATATACCAGTCGTCGTTTGAGTCCTCAAGGGGGGATTGGCGCCGACAGCGGTTCGGCAAACAGGAAAAAACAAAGAACGTGGGCAATTATTTTCTCTGCCGAATTACATTGTGTCGATAGGCATCGATAAGCGATTCCAGCAACTCGATCTGCGCCCGGATTTTCCGTCCCCTTTCTGTATCGGCTACGCGACGAGGAGGTTGCCAGCGACAGATTTCACGGGTTTCCGGGATGATGTCGACGCCGTCGCGGACGGCTGCTTCAACCGATTCGAAATGATGATGTTTGGCCAGATAGGTTCGCTCCGGCTCGAGCACCAGTGTATAGCCGTGGTCTCCATAGGCTTCGGAAAATGCGCCATCAATCGTTATCGCCTTGCCGCTACGTTTGAGCGGGTCTTCTCCCGCGTCGATCTTGACGGGCACGTGGCCGTTGACGATCAAACCCCGCTTGGGGTCCGCGCCGAATTCGGCAAGAATCCTTTCGCAGAAACGGGCGTCGTGGATCAAGCGAAAATAGGGGTTCTTGGTCTCGACATGAGTGGATTCGTCTGCGACCAGATCGATTTCAAACGTCGCGATCTTATCCTTGCCAAAAAGCGGCGACCGCGGACCGCACCACAAATACCACATCAAATCTTTCGCTTTGTCCGTGGGATTCTCAAGGATGCCGGCGACGATCGCGTCGATGGCGTCGAAAAGGGCTTTGCCTTGGACCTCTCTGCCGTCGACAGGAAACGGCAAGAATTCTCCCTGTTCGTCGACAGGAACACAACCATGAAAAATCAAATGGTCATCGCGAACCAACCACATGGAGCCGCGGTCGACGAGATAGCGCATATGATCGCGCAGTTTCTGGCTGGAAAGGAACGACTGCCTGGTTCGATCCATACATGCCCGTTCCTCGGGAGACAACTCATACGGGCGCTCGGGATCGATCGTCGGGAAATGGCAATCGCGAAGGCGATACGTGACGCCACCGATGTCGATGGTGCCGGCGGCATGATTGATACGATGGAGAAGTTTGCGATGAGCCAGATTGAAGTCGGGATTTCGGTCGATGAGCTGCCCTTCGAGCTTGAATTGCATGATGGCGGCGGCTTTTTGCATGCGAGCCATCTGTTCGGTTTCGCGCAGACCAGTGCCTTTAACCGGAAACGTACTAGCGGGATCCCTTTCGTAAACGGTACGTGCTAACCATTCGAGCGGCTGCATGGTAATGCCGTAACCTTCTTCCAGCTGCGACAACCGACGGTAGCGTAGCGAGATCCGTAAAACGTGGGCGATCAATGCTTCCTGCCCAAGAGCGGCGCCCAACCAGGCCACATCATGGTTTCCCCAGGTGATGGCAACTTCGGGTTGTTCCATGATGTAATCCATGACCCGATCGCCGCGCGGTCCCCGATCCCAAAAGTCACCGGCGACGACCAATTCATCGATAGCCAAATGTTGCAGTAGTTTCGCCGCCAGATAGAGGATTTGCAAATTGCGATCGTGGCGAGCGAGAACGTCAAGGACGGCGTACTCGGAATCCTCGTTCCAGGAACCTTCTCCGATGTGCAATAGTTCGAGCAGCAACGGTTTTTGTGGTTCGGGCAAAAGTCGCTCGACATCCGCCAGACTGTGCCGTTTGGCCAAAACGCGGATCAGGGCCAGCAAGCGGTTGAGAGCACGGATGGCGAAATCCCGTTTTTGCTCGGCAGTCGCCAGCGTTGGCATGAGCCTTTCCAGCGTCTCGCGTGGATAAAAGATCAAGGTCAATAACTGCCGAAATTCGTCGGGCGGCAACTTATGGAGGAACATCTTTTCCACCAGAGGCCGCAAGCTGCCCGACGCGTTATTGATGACGTGGCGCAGCTTCGCATGTTCGCCGTGCACATCACTGAGAACGTGGATCGTTCTTTTTGGGAGGGTCAATTCCGCCGCCAGTGCGGCCACCTGCGCCAGGGCCGAATCCACGTTGGGAAACTGCTTCGACAATAGCCACAGTTTCGCCAATTCTGCTTCGTTTTGAAGAGCCATCGATTTTCCCGTTGCATCTGAATGAAAGATGATAGGATCGGTCAAGGAACCGCCGACGTGGTGGCGGCATTCCACAGTCGGAGAAAACGATCCGCGCCGCCCGCGGCAAGAACGTGACCACTCCTTGGTTGAAACGCGACGCAAAGCACGCTCTCCTGGCCCCCGTCCAATTGCAGTAACTCTTGTCGGGTAATCGTGTCCCAAATGCGCACGGTGCCGTCGTCACTGGCAGAAACAAGGCGTTTGCCATTGTTATTGAACGCGACGCAGTTGACCGCCTTCGTGTGCCCTTCGAGAACATAGGAATCGCCGGGCTTTTCGATGTTCCAAACGCGTATGGTCTTGTCCCACCCAGCGGAGGCGAGCCAGGCTCCGTTCGAGCTGAAGGCCACTGTCAAGACGCCATTGGTATGCCATTTCAGTGGTGTGAATTTGCCATCGAGTGTCCAAAGGAAGACGGCATCATCCGCCAACGCCGCGGAAGCCAAGCGATTGTCGCGCGGGTGGAAAGCCAGGGCGCTGATCGAGCTGCCATGCCCTTTGAAGACTGCTTTTTGCTTGAGTGTGTTGAGGTCCCAGATGCGGATAAGGTGTTCCTCGTCGCCGCTGGCGAGCAGAACGCCATCATGGCTGAAAGCGAGGGGCGCGAACAAAGCTCTGGTGGCCGACCAGCGTAGTGAGTTTCTTCATCGAGCCGGCGTCCAACAGATGAATCTTGCAATCGCGATCGGCCAGGGCGAAGAACTTGCCATTCGGACTGTAAGCGACAGCCGTGATCCCTTTGTTGTCCAGCTGGATCGGCAAGCGTTTGCCGTCCTCGGGATTCCAGAAGCGAACGCCGTCATTGGCAGCGGTGGCCAATCGGGTCCCATCAGGTGAAAACGCCAGGAAGCGAATCGAACTGGAATGGACAGGCAATGCCAATGCCTCCTGTCCGCCGAGCGTGTGGCCCACCAGGATGGCATCGTCGATGCTCCGGCAAGCCAGGCGCATCTGGTCCCGGCTCAAATGCAAACTTTCTAATGACGGAAGAGCCCATTCGGTTTCGAAGAGCTTTTCAAAATGGCGCATCTGTTCCGTGCGGCGCCAGACGATGATTTGTCGTTTTTCTCGCTTGCATTCGACCAGGATCGTACCATCGTCGCTGAAGATGGCTTTGGCCTGGTCAGGCAATCTTAGCGTTTGCACCCTGCGCCATCCCGGCTTGTTGTTTGCAGCCGAATCCCAAATCACCACGACACCGTGCGTCGACACCGTATGCAGGAAACGACCCGTTGGCGAGAACGCCAAATCCTGGATGGGCGCGTCTTCACGCAAGACCTGCGCAGGCTCATTCCGGTCGAACGACCAAAGATGAATCCCCCCACCGCCATTCTCGGAGGCGACAGCTAATTGCCTCGAATTGGGACTGAAAGCGATATCCGTGATTTTGCCCGTGGCGATCGAATAGACGTGCGCTAGCCGTCCCTCGTGCGTCGTGTCCCAGACGCGAACGGCCGTGTCGTCGGCGCTGGCGAGAAGCTTGCCGTCCGGGCTGAAGCGAAGTTGGCGGATGTCGCCTCCGACAGCTGGCAGCTGAAACAACACTTCGCCATTTTCGGGATTGCACACGGCGACCTGGTTGCGCACGCCACGGTTGTCGCCGGCGAGCAACGCAAGCCGTTTGCCATCTAGTGCATAAGCCAGTTTGAAAACGCCGGCATCGGAAACGTCGATCTTCGTCTCCAATCGGCCAGTCTCGAGGTTCCAAATACGGACCGAACCTGTCCTGTCCGAGGTAGCCAGCCTTCGGTTATCGGGGTGAAACTGAACGTCGGTCAGTCCCTTGATGCGAAACACGCATCTGCCGCCGCACAGGCCGTTGAGATAATTCCATTCCCAGTCACGCGGGTCGCGCCGACCAGCTGGCACGTTTGACCAGGGTTGGAGCCAACGTATGGCTCGCTCGATATTGGCCGACTGCCAGGCGTTGCGCGCCAGGCGAAATTGAGCGGCATAGAGGAAAAAGCGGGTCAACTCGCTCATGGCCCGCTCGCGCTCGGCGGCTTGGCGCGCTTCAGCTTCCGCACGACGAGCACGATCCAGAGCGGCTTCGGCATTTTCTTTCTGTCGAATCGCCTCTTCGCTGAGACGCCGTTGCACGATACCAAAACGAATGCCGCCTACCACAAGGGACAAAAGAGCCGCCACGGATACTGCCAACAAGGCGGCGACAGCCGGCTTTCGCCGACACCATTTGATCGCTCTGCCGACCGGACCGACACGACGGGCGGAGATCGGTTTGCCGTCCAGGTAGTTTCGCAGATCGTCGGCCAGTTTCTCGGCAGTCAGATAACGACGCGACCGCGATTTTTCCAGGCATTTCAAGCAGATTGTTTCCAGGTCGCGATCAATGCTTGGATTCAGTAAGCGCGGAGCGACCGGCTCCTGATGGATGACCTGGTTCATCGTCGCTATGGGCGATTCCCCCTGAAAAGGAGGGCGACCCGTCAGCATCTCATAGAGAATGGCGCCAAGACTGTAAATATCACAGGCCGGGTTCAAGTCTTTCTCAGCCAATGCCTGTTCGGGAGCCATGTAACTGGGAGTTCCCATGATCGCTCCCGTCCGCGTCTGCCTCGAGTCGTCGAGCAACACCTTGGCCAGGCCGAAATCCGTGATTTTTGGCTGACCATATTTGTCGATGAGAATATTGGCGGGTTTCAAATCGCGATGCAGAATCTGAAGTTCGTGCGCGAAATGGACAGCCCGGGCCGTCTTTTCCAAAAGCGAAGCTGCTTTGGTGCCAGGCAAAGGTCCCCCTTCCAGCACGCGGTCCAGGCTCGCGCCCTCGACAAATTCCATCGCAAAATAGGGTTGCCCATCATGGCTGCCGACTTCGTATACCGAGACGATCCCCGGATGCTGTAGCTGGGCTGTCGCCGTCGCTTCCAGGTGAAAACGCTGATGGGTTTCCGGATTGGCCAACTGCCCGTGAAGGATCATCTTGAGAGCAACGATGCGTTGCAAGCTACGATGGCGGGCACGGAAAATCACGCCCATCCCGCCTCGGGCAATCTCTTCCAGAATTTCATAGTTGCCAATAATATCCGGATAAGTAACCGGTCCGCCGCCGGCGCTCAACCGAAAGGTATAGGTTTCGCGCGAACTGGTATCGGCCCCAACAGAGGAACTCGCCTCCGCGTCTGTCACGGAGGAATCCTGCACAAAACGTTTTATCGTCTGCCCTGTCGAATCATCATGTGCAGGGTCTTTCGGCTCTTCGGAAGTGTCGTTCATGGAGTCCCGCCATCGAGCTTGTGCAAAACCTCTCTGTAGTGTCCCCTGCCTTTGCGGTAGCGTCAAGGCTGCTCTAAAACAGAACGTACAACGGAGACATCAGAATAGACGGCGTTGCCCAAGCAAAAATAACGGGAATCGTCGCCAATCGGTCGGAGCGCGGCAAAGGCAAACACGGCTGGCAAGGGCTTTAGTTATTCTGGGGATTGGCAGTTTCGCCGTTGGCCCGGTGCTGTTCGCGCAAGAAGCGGCGCTGAACCTTGCCCAAAAAATTCTTCGGCAGTTCGTCGACTACTTCGATGATCTTGGGCCGTTTGTGTTTGCCCAGATGTTTCAAGCAGTGCGCTTCTAACTCGCTGAGGTGGACGGAATCGCCAGCGCGCGGCACCACCAACGCCTTGACCAGTTCGCCCCGGTCGGCGTCCGGCACACCCACGACCGCTGCCTCGGCGACCGTGGGGAAGGAGCGGATGACTTCTTCAACTTCAGCCGGGTATACCAGAAAACCGTTGGTCTTGATGATGTCTTTTTTGCGATCAACGATTGTAAAGAAGCCGTCAGCATCGCGTTTGGCAATGTCGCCGGTATAGAGCCAGCCGTTGCGAAGCGCGCGGGCGGTCTCGGTCGGATTCTCGAAGTAACCCTTCATTACTTGCGGGCCGCGAATGATCAGTTCGCCCGGTACGCCAACCGGCAACTCCTCCAAACCCGTCGCCTGATCGACGATGCGGGCTTCCGTGTCGGGCAAGGGCAAGCCGATGGTTCCCGGCCTCATGTTGCCATCGATCGGATTGACATGGGTCACGGGACTCGCTTCAGACAGCCCATAGCCTTCGACAACGTTTTGAGCGCCGTAACGTTCGAACTCTTCACGCACGGAATTGGGTAGAGCAGAGGCCCCCGAAACGACCGCGCGTATAAAGGACAGATCGGCTGGATTCTTGCGCAGTTCGCGATTCAAGCCGGCGATCATCTGGGGCACGGCAGGCACCAAATCCGGTTTGTGTTTCAAGAGCAGTTTCAAAACAGCTTTGAGTTCGAAGCGCGGATGCAGGTGTATGGTCGCCCCTTTGGCTAGACCGGTCAGCAGACCGACCGTCAAGCCGTAGGCATGGAAAAACGGCAAAACGCCCAGGATGCCGCCATGGCCATCTTCTTCCCGACTCCAGGCGCCGAGTTGGAAGGCGTTGCTGACGAGATTGCGATGCGTCAGCATAACGGCCTTCGGGGAAGCTGTCGTGCCGCCGGTCGGCGACATCAAGGCCACATCCTCCTCCGGATCGATCTTGGGATGCACCGCTTCCGCGGTATTTCGCAAAACGTGCTCAAAATAGTGAATGTGGTCGGTGGCACGCAACCGGAACGGGCCATTGCGATGCAAGCGAACGATACGATAAAGCCATCCTTTCCAGGCCTTCAATCGATTGGCAACCGAAGCGACAATGACGTGCTCCAGCGGCCCATCGACGAGAGCCGGCATGACCAGCGGAGCCAGCAGATCGAGCGTAAAGATAATATGACACCCTGTCCGTTCCAGCCATTTGCTGATCTCTTGCGAAACCATCAACGGGCTGAGCTGCAGCACGGTTGCGCCAGTCAGCCAGGTTGCTTGCAGGGCGACAATGTATTCAGGAATGTTCGGAAGAAGCATTGCTACCCGCCGGCCAGGTTTGGCACCCAGCGAAGCCAGCGCGTGGGCCAGCCGGTGCGATTGGTCGTTAAGCTTCGAATACGACATCGATTTGCCGTAAATCGTGCAGGCGGGTTGGTACGGAAAACGCCGGGCCGCCATCTCGAGCAGGGTGCTGACAGGGACACGAGGATAGGGAATCGACGAGGGGACGTCGCACGGATAGTTGTCGAGCCACACGCGGTGCCACAGAGGTTCCGTCATTGGCCCACCCTGTCGAATGACCATGCCCTTCTCCTTGTTCCCGTCTGAATTGCTTAAGATTGGCGTCTACTTTATTCTACGTCGAAAACCTGGCAAAGTTCGTCGAAAACGGTTCCAGCACGTCTCACCCGACACACCACGGCGTTTCGTCTTTCGCTACGGTTATTTCGGGCCATAGAAGCGCCCTACTTTGGCTTTTTTCGAAAATCGAGACAAGGCCACGTGCCCGCCGTGCTGTCAGCCGATGGGCTGGTCGGCACGTGTCAGGAGTTGCACTCCATAGGGACTGCGCAAGAAATGGAGGCTCTCCAACTGCGGCGCCTGGGCTACGCGCCATGCACTGGACTGGCCGTTTTCCGTGGGGGAGGGCAGTTCCACTTCGTCGCCATCACGAAGCGGCCCGCCAAGTTGCATAACATAGGGAATCAAGGAACGAAACAGGACATCGGCAATCTGTTGGTCTTCGGCATTCCGTACT
This sequence comes from Gemmatales bacterium, assembly GCA_026004675.1. Lineage (GTDB taxonomy): Bacteria > Planctomycetota > Planctomycetia > Gemmatales > Gemmataceae > BPJP01. Next base: position 498,589 of record BPJP01000003.1, on the reverse strand, counting down.
ACGCAGACCAGATCGGGCAAGCCAAACGCCCCTAATCCCCATGATCGCCAGTACTGTCCACCTTCACCGTCGCCAGCTACGCCATATGACGTGAAATACAAAATGTCGTCGTGATCGAGATTTTCGGGACTCAGGTGCCGAATTTCGCTCGCACGCCACGAAACCTGGCCGCGGGGCCAAATAAAAACATCCGCGCCCACATCGAACCAGCACCATGCAACTTTGCACAAGGAACGCAATTGGTCCAGAGGGCTGGCTTCTTCGGGGCCGCTCATGAGAAACAGCATGACTGCCATCTGGTGCTCTTGGATCAAAGCACGGGTGGCATCGTGGGCGAACGTCCCAGCGACAATCCGTTCCACTTCGGGCGGCATACCATGCAAGTCGATCAGGACATGCCAACGCCATTGTTCCCACGAAAGCGGACCAAAGGCACAGGCACGCGGCTCGCGCATCACTGTCCAGTTCCGCTGCGACGTATCTGCATTCGGAAATACTGCCCCGAATCGGTCGAGAAATCTCTTGGTCGGCTCACGCGACCGGTCAGAGAGGAGGAGGATGCAATGCATCAGTGCATCCTCGGGTATGGGCTCCGCTTTTGCCATGAATCGTCTAACTGTTCGACCTGAAATCAGCGGGACGTCTCGCTCTTCTGGAATTGCTCTTTGCCCGCGCCTTTTCTCTCACCAAACTTTTCACGTCGAGGCTGTTGCAGCATCGGTCTCATCTTATTCTGGGAAGCATCCGCTTCGTTGGAAAGCGGCATTTGAGACGGACCTCGCTTTCTTTCGAATTCCTGCTTGTTAAACGCTTTTCGTTTGGGCTGCCCCACCGGTATTTTGTCACCGACGAGTTGTCGCGGATTCAGCACCACCTGCTCGCCCTGCTGCAATCCGCTACGAACTTCCACCATGCGGTCGTTCGACAGCCCGAGCGTGATTTCCCTCTCCACAGGTCCGGTCGGCGTCATAACGAAACATTTTCGCTTCGCACCCATTTCCACCGAGCCTACAACAGCCTGAACCGGGACCGTCAAAGCTCGTTCGACGCCGCTTTGGGCGAAAATCGTTACTTCCGCCGTCATCCCAGGTTTCAGATCGACTACCGGATCGTCGATAGCCACTTTCGCTTCATAGACTTTGACATCGGACATCAACCAGTGCGCCTGCGAAGCGACCGTGGCCACACTCATCACATGGCCACGAAATGTCCGGTCGGGAAAAGCATCGACGCGGATAACGGCAGGGAGCTTGACGTCCTGCGGGATACGGGAGATCAACGCTTCGTGAATTTTCGTATCGACGATCATCTTGGTGAGATCGGGAATCTGCATCAGTTTTTGCCGTTCCATGACCGGTTCGCCCTGAGCGATGATCGATTGGTTGGAACCAATTCCGCGTCGGCTTTGTTGCGGCACATAGTAGACGACCAGACCATCGCGGGGGGCGTGAATCGTGCATTTGGCGATCTCGGCCTCGATTTCTTCGTAGCGTTTGACTTCTTGTTCGTAGATCGCTCGTTTGGCGAACCAGTCGGCCTCCGCCTGCACTCTTTTCGCCTCGGCCTGTTCCATCGTCCGGAACAGATTGCGGACGGCTTCGGCGACTTTGCTTTCTAGTTCGGTTTTGGTTCGTGCATGAGTGAACTTTTCGAGGACGCGTAACTCCTCTTCAACTTTCTGCAACGCCAACAGCGCACTTTGCCGACGCGCCATATCGGCTTGCGCTTGGCTGGCCGTGACGTATTCCCGTTTCGACATGCGCTGAGACCACGCAGCACGTTCAATCCACATGCCGAGGTCCGACTTGGCCATGAGAATGCGGCCGTTGATGTCTTTGCGAAGTTGGGCGTATTCCCCTCCTTCCCGCGGCCGAATTTCTTGCCATGCAGGCCACGCCAACAAGCATGCCGGTATCCCCGGCGAATAACAGATCAAAGCCGGCACATCACTCGGCTCTGCCTGCCGAACTCCGAGATATTTATCCAGATCGAGAATCGCCAATTGCAGCTGAACGCGCGCAGCCTCGATGTCACTTTCGTTCTGACTTTTGACAATTTCGAAGTTTTTTTCGGCCTGGATGCTGGCTGCCTTCGCGTTCAGGACGATGTTTTTCTGGTCTTTCAGCTGTTCGCGCAAACCCGAGTCGTCGAGCTCGACCAGTTTATCGCCTTTTTTGACTTGGGAACCGTCCGGAATCACCCATTTGATCGTCGTCGCGACGGAGCTTCCCTTCGTGCCGGCCTTGACCTCGCAAATGATGTCGGCATTGCTCGCCGCCTCGAGCGTGCCGCGCTCGACGATAGTCACGTCGAGTTTTTCATAATGGACCGTGTGCAAAAGGAGATTTTCATAACGGCGTCCGAACCCGAACAGGTTATACCAGAAGGCCGATCCAACGAGCAGGACGACCGCGACGACTGCAAGCGGAACGACGATTTTAGGGTTTTTGTTCCATGTCACGCTCGTGCTGCGGGAGGCGGCGGGGAACGGGGAGCCGTTCTCCATCGCCGGGCTCTTCGTGCTGCTCAGATTCTTGTCGGTTGCAGGTTGGATCGCAGGTTGCCACATCATCGAGCCACACTCCTCGGGTGTCGAGCGGCATCAAGCCCAGGTCGCGATACAAGGTCAAACGTGTTGTCAGGTATTCGACCCAAATGTCGTACAAATCATTCTGGGCGCCGAGCAGACTGCTTTGGGCGTCGAGCAATTGCCGGGTTAAAGCCGCTGGGTCTCCGGAACCGCCAGTAGGGGGCGGTCCAACTCGGCCTTCTGGCTGAGCGCTCGGCTCGGGGGGCTGCCTCAAGGCCTGGAACGCCTGATCTACCTGTTGGTAAGCCAGTTCGATTGCCCGTCTCTGCACCTGGTTATATTGTCTTTCCAACGCCCGCAACTGATTCAACTCAGCACGGACCGAAAAGACGATTTCATCTTCGAACCGCATCAACGCCCGTCGTTGCCTTTGATAATTAATCAGCGCCAATCGATACTCATTGCGTTCGGGCAAGCGAACCAGAGGCAATTCGCCATTAAGGATCAACTGATGCCGGCTTCGGCTGCCCGAAAACGCCAATGGCTGCGCCAATCCAAGCGGCGTTGTGCTATCCATATGATACTGGACATTGAACACGCCCATCAAGGCATTTGCCGAAACTCGTATCTTTCGCCAGGCGTCCACAAGCTGTGCGCGGGCGTTCATCAGATCGACTCGGTTCTCCAATGCCGTCCGCGCTGCCGCTGCCAGAGCTTCTTCACGATCGACTTTGAGTAGATCGATGCCGTTGACGCAGCACGGTGGCAACGCAGGCCATGACCGTCTGACCTGCTCCTGTCGTTCGCGATATGGTGTTTCCATCAATGCCAGAAAGGCATTTTCGACGGCATTGAACAACGCCGCCCGCATTTCGTCGCTAGCCGGACCTTTGACTTTTCTCCACGGCGCTGACTCGAACTGTCGCAGTTGTAATTCAAGTGTGCCGATCGCAATCTGCAAGTCGATCCGGTCAAGAAGTTCCTTGTCCTTCGCTGGCAGCTCCTGCCCTTTTTCGGCAAGCTGGTCGAGCTTGTCCAATAGCGGCTGACGCTGTTGTCTTAATCTGTTCAACCGATCGACTACGTCCGCGATCCTGCCCAGTTTTCTCCAGGAATTCCATTCAGCTGGCCCTTGCATGCGAAACGATGTGTCGCGCACCAGATCCGATTCGGTCATCAGTTCCAACAGCCGGGAACGCAGTTTCAGCACATCATTCAGTTTCGCGAGCTGTTGCAATTGTTGCACCAGGCTGCTGTGCATGTTCAACAATTCGTTGTAGCGCTGGGAATGCTCGAACACCGGCTGCATAATTCCCATGTCCAGTTCCAGCGGCACCGGAGGCGGAATTCCCAGTTGAAGTTTGAAGCGATCCAAAGTGATGCGATAATCGGCCATGCTGCTGTAAAGCGAGTCCCGACTGCGCAATAACTGCTGTTCGACTTGTCCGACCTGCACCTGGTTCATAATGCCGCCTTCCTTGAAGGCGAGGAATTGTCCCATATAGCTTTCCAAACGTCTGACGTTGGCGGCCTGATTCTCCAGCCGGGCTCGCTGCAAGACAGTAGGTAGAAAACCCGTTCGCGGAGCGAAATTGACCGCCAGCGGAGAATTGCGGCTGGTCGTGCCGGCAATCGCCACGAAAAACTCCTGTCGGAAGCGGGCGAAATTACGAATGGCATAAAGCAAGTCGCGCTCCGCCTGGGTCAGAGGTTCCAGCGTCACTGCCCGCCCACCGCCGCGCAACAAGGGCTGAATGATGTCCAAATCAATGCTCGACTCGCTGATGGTGTGCCGACCAGGCCCGGAAAGATTGATCACCGTCTGGTTGGCAAACTGTAGCAAAAGGAGGGCGCCTGTAGAAAACAGCTTCCTGAAGCCGGTGCTGGTATTGAGCCGCCAGCGATTGTTCTGGCCTTCGGAAGTAAGTCGACCAGTCCGTTCGCGAATGGCCTCGCCCAGGGCGAAAAACTGGGTCGAAAAGGCAAAGCGCTCAAGCGTTACCGGCAAAGCGCTCAAATAAAGATTCTCGCGTTCCGTTTGATATTCGCGACTATTGATCAGCCCCAGTTCGACCGCCTGTTCGAATTTGATGCGAAAGGCATTTGGTTCTTCCAGGCTGTCGACGCTCGTGTCCAGGCTTCCGTAGCCGCCCGCCTTTCTCTGGCTCTCTTGCCTGGAATCGGGTAGTCTTTCTGTCTGTTCGGCAGCGCGATTTTCCGTATCCCATTGCCTTAAGAGGTCCAAATAGCCGGTCCCTTCGATGTATTGAATGCCGTTACGGCCAGGACGTTGCGGGTTGGGAGAAAGGATGCTCGCCGCATAATCATCAGGAGGCATCGGTGGATGATCCGGATCGGTCCAATCGGCGAACCGCGATCTTGGGTCAGGATAGACGCTGAATGGTCCAATCGACCATTGAGGGAATTGGTCTTTGGCAGTGAGAATCGCCTCGACCTCGTTGTCCACGCGATCGCGGAAGAAGCGGCGCGTACAGCCAGCCACGAGCGTCAGCCCGATTACCGCAAGCAGCATCGAGAAGAACCGAAGGCGCGAACAGGGCATTGGCGGCATGTTTCTGAGCAGCCGAAGGCTTCGTTTTCGGAAGAACCCCTACATTCGTTATCGGCTGCACAAGTTGGCTGGCTTGAACTTTCCCGGAGGCCATCCAACCTTCTATTTGCCCTGTCTCCACAAAGATGGTTTGCCGAATTTGACTACCTTGTCAGAGCATCTGCCAGTTAACGTTGTTTTCCGGCTCGATCAGCAAATGACGATTCTTCCCGTTTTGCTGCATTTCCGAAAGATTCCACAAGTTCCGACCCTCCACGGCCGATGTTAAAGAACGAATGCGACAGGTCGCCAAATTGATAAATCCACAAACCGTGAAGCGGTTTGTCTCGATCCAGAACTTTTCGGCCCGCAGCCGACCCCCCGGAAAGTGAGGAAATACATGGTACGTTTGCTGAAATCCACTGTTGGCTTCAGTCTGTTGGCGTTGCTGGCCGTCGGTTGCAACGCCGGGATGCGTCGCCCTACTCGACCGCTGTATCGCCCGACCCCACTGGCAACGATGCCTTACCAGCATGTTCGTTCGGGAATCACTTACGTCCACGTTACGCCCGACACGAATGCTGTCGTTGCCGACAACCAATCCGTCACACCGGCCCAAGCGGCGAATGTCGAAGGACAAACTGTTGAGCGGATTCCCGAATCGCTCCCCAATCCTGATCAGAAACCGGTAACAGCGGATGGGGCAACTAATGGAGCAGCCGAAGAAAGCACCGTCGACGAAGCAGCTGCCCCTCGTCGCTCCTATGCCGACATCACCGCTCATCCCAGCTTCTATCATTCGCAAGACTACGGCGTCTTGATCGGCACGCTGCAATACCTCCACGTGGATCAGAGTTGGCGTCTGCGTTATGCGTCCATTGACGAAGAGGATCGCTACGGCGGCAGTGTGACGCTCGTTGAAACAGGTTCGATGGAACAATTCAACAACGGCGACGTAGTCCGCGTTACGGGACAGTTTCTCGATCCTTCTTCACGCGAACCGGCGCCGCGCTATCGAGTTCATTCGATCCAGAAACACCGTCCGTGATTGAAAACAAATTCCCCCATCCTCTGCGCCTACCCCGAGTCGCTTGGCTCGGGGTTATTTTGTTGTGTAGCAGGTCATGAGGGCTTGATTGGGCTAGGGGACGGCACCCAGGCCGGGACCATCCAACACCGCTGTGTGCATGGTGCCGTCGGTCACTTTGAAGATGCCGGGAAAACGGTCTTCCCAAGATCGATTGGCAGCTGGCATGAATTGCCGGGAATTGCATTCGATTGCCGCAACGCCGGGAATATGTGCCGCGATGCTCGCCGAGTGAATCAGCGACGCTCCCGGGCAGGTCAGGTCTTGCACGCACAAAAACATGTTGTCTTTTTGTGCCGCTGCCGCCATCAGCAAAGCCTGGCTTTGGCCCTTACAGGCCTTCAAAGCCGCTCCGGTGTAACCCATTTCTTTGGCCAATCGTAGATGTTCCAGATCCACCAGGGATTCATCGATCACCACCGGTCGCAATTTCGACGCCTGGTGCATGGTGTTTTGACGGTTGGCTTTGAGATCCCGAGCCGTCGGCTGTTCGATATACTGAATTCGCGTAAAGCCCGCTGGCGCCAGCTCTTTTACCCGTTCCAAAAAATCGAGCAAATACTGCACGTTGGGGCATTTCTCGTTGAAATCGCACGAGTAGTACCACTCTCTAACGCCCCGTTCGGCCTGAGTTTTGGCCACCACCTGTTCCGTGCGGACCACCCGTTCCACGTCCCAATCGAGATCATCGCCGTTCAGTTTGATCTTGAAGTATGCCAGGCCGTCTCGGCGAATCCATTCGGGCAGCGTTTCCGGCAAACCGTCATTGACTCGCTTTTGAATGTCGCTGTCATCGAGCGGGTCAAGCGCCCCGATCAAATGATACATCGGCATGCGCTCTTTGGGTTTCGTCAACACATATCGGTCGAGGTATTCACCTTTGAATTCCGGCCCGAGATATCGAGCCAAATCGTCGGTCATGAAGTCGGGACCGTAAGTCCGAAAGCAGTTCAAGCCGTGCACTTTGCCGAAGGCATCGTGGATGGCTGCGTCGAACGCACTGGCCGCCACCAGCGTGCACAATTTTGGAATGGGTTCGGGAAGGTTCTGTTCTTTGGAAACTTCGTCCGCGGCTTTGAGGTATTCCGGTTCCAGCTGGCAATTCAAGTCGATCGGGTGTCCCACTTCGGTGCAGTCGGCAGTGATTTTCGCGATTTTCGCCACCAGCGCCTTCATGGCGTTGAGCGTGTCATCATAGGTCAGTGTTTTGGAGGGAAAGGACCAGATGTTGCCCATCGGCATCGAGCCAAAACCCCGGCACGTTTTTCCCGCTTGGGTGCGCACCGTGACATGCACATTGAGAATGGTCGCTTTATCCAGCGCCACACCGCCAAATTTGATCGGCGTGCGAAAATCGAAATCCTCGTAATCGTAGTCTATATCTTCGATGATGATGTCTGAAGCTTTTGGCATCGCCGTTTCCCACACAAGGAAAGGATTTCATGTCTTATGTTGGTAAGCTTACATTCTCCATTCCAGACTGCCAATGATTTCGGCGACACTCGTGGCTCCCAACACGTCGAGGGCCTCTGGCAGCTCGCCGCTGATACGCACTGACGCCGTGGGATCGTAAAAGTTGACTGTGCCTAGTTGGACGGCACTGGCGCCTGCCAGCAAGAATTCCATCACGTCGTCGATGTTGGCAATGCCGCCGATGCCGATAACCGGAATGTCAACGTGGCGGGCAACCTGCCAGACGAGGCGTAGAGCCAAGGGTTTGATAGCCGGACCGCTCAGACCACCGGTGACGTTTCCCAAAACAGGGCGACGACGTCGCCAATCGATGGCCATGCCGATGAAGGTATTGACAAGGGATACGGCATCGGCACCCGCATCGTGGGCCGCCTGAGCAATGGGCACGATGTCTGTGACGTTGGGCGTGAGCTTAGCGATAATCGGCAGCGGGCAGACATCCCGTGCTTTCTTGACCACGCGGTAGGTGAGAGCCGGATCGGTAGCGAAGTCGATGCCGCCGGAAACATTCGGGCAGGACAAATTCAGCTCCAAAGCCGCCAGCCCTTCATGTCGCCCGATGATGCCCGCCAGTTCGAGGAACTCGTCTTCACTCTTGCCAGCGACGTTGGCGATAATTGCCGTGGGCAACGATTTCAAGTAAGGCAAGTGGTTGGCCAGGAAATAGTCGATACCGTCATTGTCGAGTCCGATGGCGTTAAGCATGCCGGACGCTGTTTCAACGGTTCTAGGCGGTTCGTTCCCCTGGCGTGGCTGCCGCGTAATCGTTTTAGGAATGATCCCCCCCAGCGTGCCAAAATCGACCACACCTTCCATCTCGCGGGCATAGCCGAACGTGCCCGAAGCGACGAGAATCGGGTTCTTCAGATGGAGTCGGCCTAACTGGACCGAAAGATTCATGTTTGTTCGGTTTTTCGCGATCTGGCGCGGGTCTTTACTTGTCAATGATTGCCGGTTGGTTTGGGTTTGTGTTGGGTTTCGTCGCGCCTTTGTTCTTGGCCACTTCGGGCGGTTCGGGGATGCGCCCTTGATCGTTCGTTGCTTCAATCCACTCATCGAGAACTCGGCGGAGGCGTCTTAACGCCTGCTGGTGTTCTGGCTTTTTCGACTCGACGAGATTGTGAATCTCGTGGGGGTCGTTTCGCAAATCGTAAAGTTCTTCAGCAGGCATTCGCGGCGCCGTAAGAAACTTCTGCGCAGGCGTCAGCTTTCCTTGGGCATCGAGTTGCTTGAGCAGATTCCACACCGGATAGGCACGCATCTTGTAAGCGTTGGGCTGCAAGAACGGCCTTTCCGGCATGTAGTTGCGAATATAGCGATAGCGCTGGTCGCGGACGGTGCGAAAACGGGCCACGGTTTCATCGCAGCGGTCGCGGGCACCGAATGCGTATTGCCGTGGTGGCTCCGATTGTTCCCCAAGGAAAACGCGCCCCTGCATCGTCTCCGGCTTTTTGGCGCCAGCCAAAGTCAGCATGGTCGGAAGAAAGTCGATCGCCTCGATGAGACGAGTGTCCACCGTACCGGCCTTGAAGTTCTTCGGCGGGGAGAAACCTTCGGGCCAGCGGATAATCAACGGCACGCGCAAACCGCTGTCGTAACAGAATTGCTTGCCTCTTACGTGGGCCTGGCCGTTGTCGCCGAAAAACAAAACAACCGTATTGTCCGCAAGACCGTCTTTGTCCAGCAATTCCAGCACGGTACCGATCTTTTCGTCCAGTTCTGAGGCGGCGTCAAGGTATTTGGCCCAGTCTTCGCGCGTTACGGGATGATCGGGATAGTAAGGTGGAATCTCCACTTTGTTCGGATCGGCTCGTTTCGGAGACACAAACCGACGGTGTGTTTCCTTGAAATTGACCTGGGCGAAGAATGGCTGGTGCGTTTTCAGATCGCTCCAGTCGCTGGAATCGAAAGGTTTGCCGATATAAGTGAAATTCCAGTCCGTCTTGCCAGTGCCTCTGAGCTTGATCCCTTTGGGAAAAGTGCGGATGTTCGCAGTGAAGTACCCAGCGTCGCGCATCCAATCTGAAGCGATCCGTACACCTTCGGGAAGTTTGTAACCGTCGTCGCGATGCGAACGATGATGGTGAGCTCCGATAGTCGTCTGATACATGCCCGTCATGAACGCGGATCGACTCGGCGAGCAGACGGGACAGGTAGTAAAAGCCCACTCGTAACGCACCCCCTCCCGGGCTAACCGATCGAGGTTGGGAGTCCAGACCTGCTTCGTGCCATAGCATCCGAGATGAGGGCCGAAGTCCTCGGCAATCAACCAGAGGAAATTGGGTCGTTTCGTTTCCGCAGCCTGGGCCACGACGACAGAAAAGACCACTGCAAGAATTCCCGACACGACGGTTCGCAGAGACTTCATGATTTCTCCCGGTTGCTTGGCTGTTTTACCTTTCTCCAGAGAGGAGCATCGTTCTGCCGATCGAAGTTGGCTTCGTCGGGCCACGCACACTGATCGAATCCAGTCAAGGCGAATCCGGAGCAACGGGCAAGCCCTTTTGTTCGCTGAATTCGCGAGAGGTGTACGTGCCGCTTTCCGTCTCGATGACCCCGCCGGTCAGCCTCGCCAAAGCCCAGATGACCCAATCACGAGCGCGAAGCAAATCTGGACCGGCATTGCCCCAGACGACAAAATCGACGCCCCCTGGGTTTCGCCGAAGCGTGATCATTTCGCCGCCGATGGCTACGCGCAGCTCGCGCCAATCGGTAGGGGGTGATTCGTCGGGGAACGCCAACGCGCCGTCAATCATCCGCAACTGTACTTCAATTCGGTGGTCCCGAAGGAGATCGGCGACAGCAGACCAATCGGGCAGTGTGGCCTCGGCCAGTTTGATTCGCACTTCCAAACCCATAGAGGTATTGTAGCTTTCGGCTAGGCGCTGTTCCTGTTGTCCCGGGAAAAATTTTTTTGAATGAAGTCCTTTATCGAGGCGTCTACCTGTGGTAGACCAGTATGGTCCGGTGATCCCAGAAACTTACCACGTTGAGGAGGAATAGCACACCATGAAATCGCGATTCGCTGCAGTGGCGGTCGCACTGTTGGCAAGCAGTGCGCTGCTCGCGGCACCCAAGTCGGGTCCCCAAGTCGGGGAAAAAATCCCGGGTGCCTTCAATGTTCTCAATTGCAATGGACCTGCCGCAGGCAAAAGCAACTGCCAGGTCTGACGTAACGGCAACAATCCGGTCGTGATGATCTTCGCTCGCGAGATCAGCGACCCCTTGACCAGTTTGGTCAAGAAGGTGAATGAAGCTACTGCCAAGCACAGCGACGCCCGTCTGGGCAGTTTTGTCGTCTTCGTCAATGCTAACGACGATCTAGAAGCCAAAGTCAAAAAACTCGCCGAAACGCACAAAATCGACAAGACCATCTTGTCGACCATGTCCACTCCGTCAGGTCCACCGAAATACAAAGTGGCCAAAGACGCCGACGTTACGGTGATCCTTTACAACAAGCGCGTAGTGAAAGCCAACTATGCCTTCGAAAAAGGCAAACTCACCGACGCCGACGTCCAAAAGATCTTGAATGATCTGCCCAAGATTCTTTCCGATAAATAACGAACGGTTGTTCTTCAATCGTCACGCGGGATCACCTCCAGCGCCGCCGGGGTTCACTTGGCGGCGCTGTCGTTTTGTACGCCCGTCACAGCGGCACGATCAGGTTGTCGCCAACCCTCAGCAGCGGTATTTCCAGGTACAGTGAAAAACGCTAAGGTTTTTCCCAAAACAACGTCACCCGAGCAACCGGCCCGGGAACACGCAGCCGGACAAAAGGGATGGGATCAAAAGGATCGTTTTCGCGCTCGACCAGCACGCGAGTGGGAACGGCTCTCAGGCCGGACTGGTAGTGCAAGCTCAGAACGACCTTGCCATTTTCAGGCACGACATCAGCCAACGCGATATGCTGGCGATTAGCCTGCAGCCATCTTGCTTTTCCTTTCAGCACATAAGATCGCGGCGTCAGCGAAAACAATTGGCCGTGCCCCTGATCATAGACGTCGGCCAGATGGCGGGCGTCCTGCCAACGAGCGAAGCGTGACTTCGCCCGCTTCGACCAGCACACCACCCAGCCGATGTTGTATCTTCGGCAAAAATCCGCCAATTGTTCGTCGCTCCAGTCCTCTATCGGTTTTTCAGCCAATTTCTGATCCACGAAGTTGGCATACATGTGCTCGATCGTTCCCTCTGGGTCGAGGCCGCCGATAAAGAAACGACCAGTCAATATGGGCAACAGAGCACTCCATCGCAACGATCCGTCGTTCGCCAGGCGATCTTCCCAGAGAATGCGAGCCTCGGGTCCGGTGTGGTGGCGGACAATCTCGACGAGTTGCCGCCTCTCGCTGCTCAATCCCAATTCGAATGGAGTTGTGTATTGGCATTTTTCCATCAAGGCTGCGAGATACGGTTCGGCAAAGTAGGTGCCGGCAGCCAGCAGCAGGAAACAGAAAAGTGCCGAATACCAGGCGAAATGTATGCCGCGACGAAGGCCAGAGAGGATCAATCCCAGCGTGTATGCCGCCGGCGCAGCGGCAAAAAAGAGGGACGGGATCAGCATGAAGGCCGCGCCCAGTCGAGCGATTGGCCGCATCGAAATTCCGAGAACCGCCAACACAAGAAAACAAAGTGCTCCCAGCCCCAGGAGCCTGGCGGTCGCTCGTCGTCGGCTCTGATTAAGGATGACTGCACCGATGGCGGCTAGAGCGAACAGAGTCAGGGCCAACGCCCGGTCGCAGGCGTCGCCCCACAGTGGAGAATTCCACACCGTCGTGATTGTGCGGTGCCGTAACGGTTCCGCTCCCAGCTGCAAAGGCAACCGTAACCACCAGTAGCGCACCCAGTCGACAAGCCAGAAGGCATTCACCAACAGCGGCAAAGCCATTGCCGCATGCAAGGCAACATGCCACGGGAATGAATGTTTGACACCGGCAGTCACATAATAAACCAGCAAAAAGGGGCAAAGAACAAAAAACAGAACCGGTTGCGCAAACCAGCCGACTACGCCTGTAACAACAAGAACCAGCCAATTCAAAAGACCCGGATGGCGGTGAAAGCGGACCAGCATGCAGACATGACCCAGCGAGGCCAATGACGCCAAGAGCAAATCGATGTCGCCGTCTTCGAGAACAGACCGGCAAGGATCGCCCCACCAAACGAGCAAGCCGAGAAAAACGACCAGGCAAGTCAAGCCTCGGCCCAATCCAAGTCCCCAACCCGCCAAGACGAAAGGCAGCGGAGCGAGGAGGCAACATAAGGCGATCCCAAGTTTATAGGCGTCCGGGCGAAAGCCGCCACCGCTCAGAAATAAAAAAACCTCTGCCGGTCGGCTGCCGCTGTCAAAAACGGGGGTTTTGGGAAAACCCGCCTGGAACCCGGGATCGAAACAACAGAATTCGCCTCGCGACCGCAACGCCTCGGCACCCAAATAGCCGAAATACAGATGAAATGGATGTTTCCGCGATACGATCGGCTCGTCGTTGCACAAACGGCGCCAGCACTTGTTTACGAAGGCGATCCAACTGCAGTCGTTGCATTCGCAAATTGGCCTCGGGGCAAAAAGCGTCAGCGTCATCCAGCCTTGCCACAAAAACAAGGCAAACAGGACAATCAGCCAAAAGGGGCTGTCGTTCAGCCCCCTCGACTCGAACGTTTGCGGATGGCCACTTTCCGAAAGGTGACGTTCCATCGTCGGCTCTCGAACGGTCGTTCTGCGTAACGCCTGCCGGCTATTCCCTTAACGTGTGTGCCACTTTGTAACAAGATTGATTTCGGGAGCAAACTTGCTCGCCCGCGGTTGATCACCCAATAAGAGATTGGCTAAACAAAAACCCGCTCCCAGAAGATCAGGAGCGGGTCCTTGGCGTGTCGAAGAATTAGAGGGGCACGGCCGCTCTGCTACCGAGAAACGACCTGCGCATTGAGACGATCGAAACGGACTTCTACTTCCTTGCCAGCTTCAACGATTACGCGCTGACTGTCGGCGATCGTTTCACCCGAGCGGACGATTTCCGCCCGCAAGGTGTAATAGTAGCGCCGGCCAGCTTCGAGCTTCGGTGTCGAAAAGGTACGTTTTGTCGAACGCAATGGCACAAGTTGACCATCGACGTAAAGTCGGGCTTCTTCCGGCAGATGAACGGTGACCTGTGCCGAGGCAGCGCGATTCGCCGTGTCGAAGGAGCCAAAAGCAACCTGCGAAGTCCGTCCTGCTTCGACGATGACCTGGCGCGTTTCGCTCACCATTTCCCCGTTCCGTTTGGCTTCGGCGCGCAGTGTGTAGAAATAGCGCTGGCCAGGCTGTAAGGGGGGAGTGTGAAACGTGTGAAAACCGACGCGCTCGCCATCCACATAGAGCTTGGCGTCTTCAGGCAGGTTCGTGACGACTTTCGCCCGCATGGCATCGGTGTTGGCGCTTGTTTTCTTGGGCGGCGGCGCTGGTTTGGTTGCAGGCTGAAGGACAACCCCATAGCAGCCGTAGCACCCGTGGCAGCTGTAGCAGCCCGAACACCCGTAGCAGCCGGAACAGTAGCAACTGTAACAAGTAAAGCAACTCGTCCAACAGCCGTAACACCCGTAGCAACCGTGACAGCCATAGCACCCATGGCATCCGTAGCATCCATAGCAGCTACACTTGGACCAACTCCAACATCCCCAGCAGCCCCAACAGCCATGACACTTGAAACAGAATTCTGGGGTTGCTGTCGATGTCGTAAGCACCGTCGCTAACACGACACTGTACATCTTGCAGAACCTCCTCGGTCCGTAAAATTGGTAAAGCTGGGCAAGTGAAGCTAGCTTACGAGATGAAAGAAAGGGAGTCAAAGAGAAACTAGAAAAAACAGATCGGTTGGAAATCCTGGGTAGATTGTATCAAATCACTTCACGTTCACTGCGCGAAGTCGTTGCGCTTTTTGCACAACCCCACGAAGCCGGTCGCCTAATCCATATCCGTTCTGTTTTTCTGTTGCGAAATGCTGGAATTCGCCGGACGCTGGTGTCAACAATACAAGATGGCGGCAACCACCTTGGCGTTTACACGATATTTGCACGTGTTCCATGATTCGAAGTCTCGTTACCGGGGGTGCAGGATTCATCGGCAGCCATCTTGCCGAGGTTCTTCTTTTGACCGGCAGGGACGTCGTTATTCTCGATGACCTTTCGACCGGGAACATTCGCAATCTCGATGACATTCGTGATCATTCGAGGCTGCATGTTGTCGAGGGGGACGTACGCAATTACTGTTTGTTGGAAAAACTCGTCAGCGAAGCCGACGAAGTCTATCACCTTGCCGCTGCAGTCGGTGTGAAGCTAGTGTTGGATGATCCGATTCGTACTGCCAGCGTCAATGTGGGACCGACCGAGGCCATTTTGCGGTTCATCGGCGGCACCTCTAAAAAACTCTTTTTGGCGAGCACGAGCGAAGTATACGGCAAGAATCCGAAGACTCCCCTGTCGGAAGAAGACGATTTGCTGCTTGGTCCCAGCCACCGCGGCAGATGGATTTACGCCTGCAGCAAGGCTTTGGACGAATACCTGGCCTTGGGCTACTTTCGCAAGACCGGCTTGTCCGTTATTATCGGGCGATTGTTCAATGTTGTCGGTCCCCGGCAGGTGGGCGATTACGGCATGGTCCTGCCGCGATTTATCAACCAGGCCCTGCATGGCGGTCCGATTACTGTCCACGACGACGGTCAACAAGTCCGCTGTTTTGCCAACGTGACGGACGTGGTCCGCACCATCGTCGAGTTGATGGACTGTCCCGAAGCGGTCGGCAAAGTCGTCAATCTCGGCAGCGACGAAGCGATTACCATCCGCCAACTGGCAGAACTGGTGGCGGAATGCGTTACCCCAGGCGTGCCGATTACCCATATCAGTTATGCCGATGAATATGGTCAGGATTTCGAAGACGTCCGTCACCGCGTACCCGACTTGACCCGCCTGCGAAATCTGATCGGCTACCGACCTGCTAAGACGATTCGCGACACTGTCTTGGAAGTTTTGGAAGCCTGCAAACGTGCCCTCCCGATGGCGCGAGGAGTTGACGATTCGCGATATGGGCCGCATAAAAGGAACTGAACGTCCTCGATCCTCTGTTAATCGCGTTCATGTCCATTCCCATCGTTGTGGCAGCAGCCGGTGTTGCGTTCATCCTGGCGTTGTTTTCGACAGCGCTCTGGATACGAATCGCACCGCGATTCCACTTGCTCGATGTGCCGGCTGGCCGCAAAGAACACAAGAGCCCCACGCCAACAGCCGGCGGCATAGCTGTCTTCGTTTCTTTTTCAATCGGTTATTGCCTTCTCGCATCCTTTGCCTCAACCTTTCGGCCAGACTGGTCGCTTCTGGTGGCGTCGAGCATGCTGGTCCTGGTGGGACTGCTCGACGATCGCTTTTCGCTGTCCTGGCAATCGAGGCTACTCGTGCAGTGCCTGCTCGCGGTCGCCGTTGTTTTGCGAGGGGGAAATACAGACCTGATGCAATTCCTTGCCGGGCTAGCATGGATCGTCGTTTTAACCAACGCCTTCAACATGGTTGACAACATGGATGCGCTGGCGGCTGGTACGGCCGAGATCGTGGCATTGGCTTTTCTGGCGATCGCGCTTTTGACCGGGTACGACTCAGGGGTTGTCGTGCCTGGTTTGTTGTTTGCGGGAGCCGTCGCAGGCTTTTTGTGGTTTAATCTGCCGCCGGCACAGGTTTTCATGGGTGACGCGGGCAGTACCTTTTTAGGTTTCTTTCTCGCAACTATTTCCTGGCAGAATTTCGTTTCACAGTCATGGCAACTAGCGCTGGCGGCTGTCTGCGTCTGCGGTGTCTTGTGGTATGATTGTCTCACGGTGACGGGATTGCGGCTAAAACAAGGCAAAAGCCCTTTCCAGGGAGACCGCCAGCATATTTCACATCGTTTCCTGACCCGTGGGTGCCATTCCGTGCAAGCTGTACGCTATGTCCACGGATTGGCTGCACTCAGCGCCGTCACGGGTATTCTGATCAGTTGCTCCTCTCCCACGATGGCCTGGCCTTTGTTTGCCGGTGCCTTTCTTGGATGGTTCGGTTTCGGAATGTGGGATTTTGTCAGTTACTGCCGTTCTCTTCGAGCCGGCTAACGACAACGCCGGTTTCGACCGAATCAAGCGATGCCTGGCCAGGCCATCAGCCTGGCATCAAGAAGGGAGATGGTCCTTCATCGGACGACACGGCTTTCCGTCCGAACCAGTTTGACAAGGGAGTTGTTCCAGGCTGCTGCAACCGTCCGGCAATTGCGCTTCCTCGACCACCAGGACCGGCAAGCCATCCTTGATGGGAAAGCGCAACGCACAGCGCTCGCAGACAAGACTGGATTCTTCCAAGTTCAGCTTCGTATGACTTGGGTCGAGCGGACACCGGAGAATTTCAAGCAATTCCTGGTTGACCATGACGTCCTTTTCGCCGCTTTGTGGGACCTTGATCACTGCTCGCAATTTATCGTCAAGTCGCTGCCCAGGCAATGGAAATCAAACAACTCGATAACGCATCGACCCCGCATGCGCCCGGTTTTGCTACAATTTGGTGGCGGTTCCGCATACGGAATCGAGGACGGTCTCGGGTATCAAGCAGCAATTTAATTAAGTAGTTCCGTAGCCAGATAGGCCAAGAGCGTTTTAAGCGATGTTCGAATGCGAGTTGACTCCTGGCGTTCATCGGGCACTCGACATGGCCCGCCAATGGGCAGCTCGGTGCCGGACCGAGAAAGTGGAACCAATACATTTGTTCTTGGGGTTGATCGACGATCCAGAGGGACGAGCCGCGACGCTGCTTCGCCGAGCGGGACTCGATGTCGAGTCGGCAAAAGAAGCGCTGGCCAGCAGTGTTGAAGCCGACTGCCTGGCCCCTGCTCCACCAACCTGCGTCGACTTCAATGCCGACTGCATGCGCATCCTTCAAGAGAGTCGGCGTATCAATGGTCCTTTGGCAGCTTCTGGCGCGTTGACCAGTGATCAAGTCCTTCTTGCCTTGTTGCGCCATGACGGCGATTTGTCGGCTGCCTTGAACCGACATGGCTTGGCGCTTGATCAACTCGAACAACAGGTGTCTCCAGCCGAATGGTCACGTCCCATCGAACTCGACGAGCCGCTGGAACTGGCAGATATTTCCGAAGCGATGGCAACCGCGCGTATCCTGGATGCAAGCGGCAACCGGGCACGTGAAGCCCTTCGCGTCATCGAAGACTATTGCCGATTCGTCCTTGACGACAGTTTCCTCTGCCGGGAGCTGAAGAACCTGAGGCACGACCTTGTCGAGGCTCTTGGGGACCACCTTGCTCGAAACTATTTGGAGGCCCGCGAAACACAGCATGATGTGGGCGTCCACCTCACCACTCCCCAGGAATCACACCGTCATTCGCAGTTGGATGTCATTCGTGCGAATTTTCGGCGTTTGCAAGAAGCGTTGCGCAGCCTGGAGGAATACGGCAAGCTCCTGTCGGCAACCCTGGGCCGAGCATTCGAATCGATGCGCTATCGCAGTTACACCATCGAGCGCGCCGTCACCTTCGGAACGACCGCTCGGGCGTTGCTCGAACAGGCAAAGCTTTACGTGCTTGTGACGCGCTCCCAGTGCACGGCATCGCTTGAATGGACTATCCAGGAGGCTGCCGCTGGCGGAGCAAACGTTTTCCAACTTCGGGAGAAAAACCTCAGCGATCGCGAATGGCTTGCTTTGGCACTCGAAGTTCGCCGCTGGACTCGTGCCGTCGGTGCGCTTTTCATCGTCAACGATCGGCCCGACATCGCTCGGCTGGTCCATGCGGACGGCGTCCATCTTGGACAGGATGACATGCCTGTGAAAGAGGCCCGTCGAATCCTGGGACCACGTGGTTTGATCGGAGTGAGCGCGCACAACCTGGAACAACTCAGGCAGGCTGTCCTCGACGGCGCTTCGTACGTCGGCATAGGGCCGGTATTTCCGTCCGGCACCAAAAAGTTCTCCGCTTTGGCGGGCTTGGACTATGTGGAACGAGCGGCCAGGGAAACGAGTCTCCCCGCGTTTGCTCTCGGCGGCATCAATGCAGGAAACGTTGCGGAGGTCGTAAAAGCCGGTGCGACACGAATTGCCGTCAGCGAAGCCATTTGCAAAGCGACTGACCCTCGCCGGGCAGCAGCGGACTTGCGCAACGCCATTTCGTAAAACACTATCGGTTCCGCCGCCACCATTCTCGCGATCTCAGAGGTCTGATGGACAAGATTGACTCTCCCGGCCAGCGCAACAAGTGGTTGCCCAACTATCGAAGGAATCGCGAGATTGAACGGTTTTCTCGCATCAAGCAGCCTCGCTGCGGTCGACGTTCAGTGTGATGCCTCGTGTCGATTCGCGAATGAAATCGATCATTTCCATGACCACATCGCTATCCGGCATCTCGTGTCGCAGCCGATCGAGGGCCACATTGAGCGGAAGTCCTTCGCGATAAATAACGCGAAATGCCTGGCGGGCATGGTGAATCTGCTCGGCGGTCAGCCCGGCTCGGCGCATGCCAATGACGTTGATGCCAGCGACGCTGTTCCGGCCCCGGCACATGACGAACGGCGGAATGTCCTTGGTGGTCCCCGACATGCCGCTCAACAGGGCGAGCCGGCCAATTCTCACAAACTGGTGAACCGCGCTGTTGCCCGATATGAACGCATTGTCCTGCAACACACAATGGCCGCCGATCAGAGCCCCGTTGGCCAAAAGGCAAGCGTTGCCGATTCGGCAATCATGGCCAACGTGCGAATTGGCCATGAAGTAATTACGGTTGCCGATTTTGGTCAGCCACGAGTGTGTCGTGCCGCGATGGATCGTCACGTTTTCCCGGAAAACGTTCTCATCGCCGATCTCCAGCGACGTCGGTTCGCCACGATATTGCAGATGCTGCGGTTGCTCGCCGAGAACCGCGCCACTGAACACGATATTCCTCCGGCCCATTGTCAAGGGGCCAATCAGATAGGCTCTCGGCTTGATAATACAACCGGCACCGAGACGAACCCGCCCTTCAATAATGGCAAACGCGCCGATCTGCACGTCGTCATCGATCTCGGCTTCGGCAGAAACGATCGCCGTCGGATGGATTTGCGCGGACGGAGATACAGGCATCTCGGCCCTCGTTCATCGGGGGTTTGTTGGATCGGAGTCGACCTGGCGAAACAAGCGGAACAGGATCAACTGCCTTTTCGCACGACGCCCGCCATCGGACGTTGTCCTCCGTGACCAAACTAGCTTATAGATGATCTCTCGCGACAAAACCAGACGAGTTTGCCTGGACCTTCGACGGCGGAGTCTAGGACCTGCTTTGCGGCTGGACGAACACCGTTAGTTGACGGTGCCCTTGTCGCGCTGACACCGCGACGCTCACCGTAATCACCGTTTGTTGACGGTCCGCTCGTCGCGCTGACACCACGACGCTCGCCGAAAACACCGTCAGTTGACGGTGGAGATAAGCTGCACAAATTAGCTAACGATTTCCGCAACCCTCCCCGCCGCGCCCCCGCGCGCACCGAAACGACCCTTCGCCAGTGGGCTGCGACGTTCGACGTTGCCGAAGAAGCGGCGGACGTCGAGACTGCTGTTTTGCCAGCGGGGCAGGACCACGCGCCAGAATCGCTCCTTGCCCGAATCGCATTGGGCCTTCGCCATGAGCGCTGCTTCCCACACCAGTGGATGCCAGTGATCTTGTCTTGCCGACAAGCGCCGCGGTGTTAAGGCATTTCCATGCTTGTACGCATGCAGTGGCGGTGCTAATCTGTAGGTGTTCACTGACTCCTACCGACAAAGGATTCTCGCCATGGCGAACGGCAAGACGATTTTGATCATCGATGACGACTACGAATTGAGCGATGGTTTGCGTGCTGTATTGGAACGGCAGGGATTTCGCGTCTATCAAGCGCGGGATGGGCAGCAAGGAAAGCAAATGATCTATCAGCACAGCCCGGACCTTGTCATCCTCGACATGATGATGCCAAGGATGGGGGGCTATCCCGTGCTGGAGCATTTTCGCGGCAAACCCGAGGCCCCTCCCATTATCATGATCACCGCCAACGAAGGCAGCCGACACAAAGCCTATGCCGAATACCTCGGCGTTGTCGAATACATTCGCAAGCCTTTCGCCATGGAAAAACTGCTCGAAGCGGTCGAGCGGGGACTGAATCAGAAAAAAGATCAAGCGGAAAAAACAGAAGGCTAATGCCGCATCCAGACGGTTCCTGCGTGCTAGCTCGATTGCGGGCATCGTCTGCAATGAGTCGCGGCGTCGCCTGAGCGAAGCTCTCCAGCGGATGCCGAATTTGATGAGGAATCGACCGATGCGCAACAAACGAGGTATGACACGGCGCGAAGCCGTGACAGTGGCGGCGGGAGGTGCTGCTTCCTTGTTCGCGGCACAAGCTCAAGCCCAAGAAAAACCTGACAGCCGGCGCCGTTCACCCAAAACGTATCCGTTCAAAAAATCCATCAATCTCTGGGCTTTCCCCTATCCCGATCGCATGACCTTGACCGAATGCCTGCAACTCGCCAAAGACGCGGGCTTCGACGGCATCGAACTCAACTACGATCTGGAAAACGACCTTTCGCCGAAATCGGGCACCAAAGAATACGCAGCCATCCGCCGAACCGCCGAAAAGATCGGCATCGCCATCAGCGGCATCTGCTCGTTCCTCTACTGGCCATACCCGTTGACCAGCAACAACCGGGCGAAGGCCGAGCGAGGCCTCGAACTCGGGAAAAAAATGCTCCAGGCGGCTCACGATCTCGGCACGCAGAACGTTCTCGTCGTCCCCGGCGCCGTTCACATCCCCTGGCGCACCGACTACGAACCAGTCCGCAGCGATATCTGCGATCGGCGAGCCAAGGCTGCGGTCGCCAAGATGATCCCGCTCGCCGAAAAACTCGACGTGTACATCAACATCGAAAACATCTTCTTCAACGGTTTCCTGATGTCACCCGAAGAAATGAACGATTTCGTCGACAGCTTCAAAAGCGACCGCGTCCGCGTTCATTTCGACACCGGCAACATCATGCTGTTCCAATTTCCCGAGCACTGGATACCTATCCTGGGAAAGCGAATCCAGAATACCCACCTTAAAGAATTCACCAAAAAAGGAACGGACCACTCGCTCGAATCGTTCCGCCCGCTGTTGGATGGCACGACCAATTGGCCCGCCGTCATGGAAGCTCTCGATTCGGTCGGTTATCGCGGCTATGTTACCTTTGAGTACTTCCACCCGTATCAGCATTATCCTGAAGCCTTGATCTACCAGACTTCCGATTCGCTCGACCGCATGCTGGGGCGAAAACGGTGACCCTGGGCGGTCGATGTCCGGAGGCATTCGCATGAAGTTTCATGAAATGACGGCACCGGAAATCGGCCAGGTGCCTCGCGACCGCACCGTGGTGTTGGTGCCGATCGCCGCCTGCGAACAACATAGCCAACACCTGCCTACCTTTACCGACACGATTCTTGTGACTGCCGTCGCTGAAGGGACGGAGCGGGAAATGCCGGACCAGGTCTTGCTGCTCCCCACCTTTTGGCTGGGCGCCAGCCATCACCATCTCCCCTGGGGCGGCACGCTTTCGCTCGACGTCGATAAGCACATCGAAGTTCTCTGTGCTCTGGTCGCGCCGCTTCTGGACAGTGGGTTTCAGCGGATCATGTTTTTGAACGGCCACGGCGGCAACATCGACACGTTTCATGCAGCCCTGCGAAAATTGCAGCCTCTCTATCCCGATCGTGTTCTTGCCGGCGCTTCGTATTGGGAATTGGCGGAGAAAGAGCTTGCCGAACTCGCGGAAGGCAGAAGGCAGGTTATGGGGCACGCCTGCGAATTTGAAACGTCCATGGTCATGGCGTTGCGGCCCGATCTGGTCCGTCGAGATCAAATTCAAGACGACCCTCCCGAAGACAACGACGTATTGCGTGGCTTGTATCTCTGCGAGGACTTCAAGCAGCGGACCGATCATGGCTGCATGGGCTATCCGGAAAAAGCCGACGCAGACAAAGGCAAGAGGTTCCTCGACGCCGCCATCAAGCGCACCGTCGAAGTCGTGGCCGAACTGCTCCGCCGCCCGCTTAAACGGAAAGGCGAAAGTCATTCGTAATCCGAACGACACCGACGGCAGATGAAGCGGTTCGTCGATCGGTTCGGTTCGCCGGTTTCGCAAAAAATCGCTGGACGGGGAACTTTTTTCGCTCTCTAATCGACTAATGCCCGGGGAAATTGTTTCCCTGTCCCACCTGCTGTTTCCCACCGGCTTGGACCAGAAAGGAAAAAGCCATGCTAACCTTCTACGACGGTTCTTCCCCCATCAGTCGTCGGCAGTTTTTGACCATCGGCGCTCTCGGCTTGGGCGGGCTGTCGCTCTCTTCGCTGCTAAGCGCACGTGCCGCGGCTGAGGAATCAAGCGGCCTGCTGACCGGAAAATCCGTGATTTTTCTTTTCCAACAGGGAGGACCCAGTCAGTTCGAGACCTTCGACCCAAAACCGAACGCTCCCGAGGCGGTTCGCACCGTTACCGGCACCGTGAAAACGACGCTGCCAGGAGTTCTCTACGGCGATACGATGGAGCAATTGGCATCGCTGGCGCACAAGACGACCATTGTCCGATCATTCCAGACAAACAACGCAGGGCATAACATCACGCCCATTGTCAGCGAGGATACGCTGGAAGCGAATATCGGCTGTCTCTATTCCCGAGTGGCCGGTGCGACGAAAGCCAACGGCATGCCGAATAACATGGTCTTGTTCCCGCAAGCCGTGGACAGCAAGATCGCCCAAGGTCGGGCCAGAGGCAACATCGCTGCGACCGGCAAATTCAGCACGGCCTATTCGCCGTTTATCCCCGGAGCTGGCGGCCAACTGCAGAAAAACATGACGTTGAGGTTGCCGCGCGACCGCTTCGAAGATCGCCGGACCCTTCTTCGCCAGCTCGACAAGATCAATCGCGCTCTCGACAACACCGGACAGTTCGACTCCTTCGACGAAGTCCAGCGCCAGGCGTACCAATTGCTTTTGAGTGGCGGCGTCGCGGATGCTCTCGACTTGTCCAAGGAGGATCCAGCCGTCGTCGCCCAATACGATACGTCTCGCTTCGCCCAGAAACACAACTGGAGCAAGGTGGCACGAGGCAAGCGAGGCTATTACACCGGGCACGCCAAATCGCTCGGCAAATTGCTCCTTTTGGCTCGGCGCTTGTGCGAAGCAGGCTGCGGCTTTATCACGATTCATGCCGGTTACGATGGCGTCTGGGACATGCATGCCGACTCCAATAACCTGAACATCAAAGATGGAATGGAAGCGGTCGGGCGCTCCTTCGATCATGCCGTCGCCGCTTTCATTCGCGATGTCGAAGCGCGTGGCCTGCAAGACAGAATCCTGCTGGTTTGCACAGGCGAGATGGGCCGCACTCCCAAGATCAACAGTCGCGGCGGCCGCGATCACTGGGCCCGACTCGCTCCGCTTTTGCTTTATGGCGGAGGCACCCAGGCGGGCAAAGTCATTGGCCAGTCGCGGTCCGATGGCGGCGAACCTGCGACCGATCCCTTCGGCCCCAAACACCTGATCTCGACTATTTTGCACACCGTCTTCGACGTTGGAGTGCTGCGCGTCACGCCGGGTGTCGGAGCAGTCGCCAAACTGGCCGAAACCGAACCTATCACCGGCGTTTTCGCGTGATGAAAACGGATCGGCATCCAAGAACCGGGCGGCTGGGTGGAATCCTCGCCGCCCTTTCTTCTAATGCCCTTGAGGCGGTTCGTTTTCGCCTTCCATCAACAGCAAATCGAGGTCTTCCTGGCTGAGCGGCGAAATGAAAGCGGCACCGCAAATCCACGTGCCGTTGTCTTGTTCGCGCACATGGACAACACGGGCGTCGATCGCCACCGCATCCCCTCGATCGTTGTAGATCTTGATCGCAATCAGGGTGCCTGGTTCAAGGGCTGCCCCCAAGTGGAGCTTCACGCCACCACGCGAAATATCGAGAACGCGGACGAAATACCCCGCATCTTGAGGTTCTCCGCCCCAGCTGGCATCCAAAAGCCGGGCGTGGCGAACGTGCCTTCGTCTTTCACCCGTTCCTGTCGATTTTTCATGCATCTTTCGTCCGCCATTTCCGGGATGCTGGCCTATAGTACCTTACTACGTGAACGGACCGGGCACAAATCGTTGGCCTTTCTTTGCGTTTCGAGGCGGCAAATCGGCTACACTGAAGAAAGCAACCCAAACGACTGATCGCCTATGCTCTGGGCGGCTATTCGCAAAACGGCGAAGACGGCATGGTCGCGCCGTTAGAATCCGCTCGCTTTCCAGTGTGTTTGCCCAGACAAATTCGGTACAAATCGAGTTTCCCCGCTGACGCAACCCTTTGGGGACGAAAAAGTGAGCCACTTCACTCAGTAACCTGACGATTTCTGCCGAACCATAGATAACAAGACCCTATTCCCACACCAGGCGAGACCCCAACGAATCATGAATCGATCGCACTTTTGGAAGCTGGCGATATTGCCGGGACTCGTCATGGCCCTTTTTCCGTGTGTTGAAACTGTAGAGGCCGGTCCCCTCCGCCGCTTTCGCTTCGAACGCGTCAATCGGAAATTATACGGGGTCATCATCGATCATACGGCCAACCATGGTGCGGATCGACGAATCTGGTCTGAAGCCCTTTGCCAGAAACGCGACCTCTACGTGTACCTGCCACCCGGTTTCGATCCCTGCCGGCGCTATCCACTATTGATTTGGCTGCACGGTTTCATCCAGGACGAAAGAGCCTTCTTGTCGACTTTCGTGCAGCCGTTCGACCAGGCGATCGCCGACGGACGTTTGCCTCCGCTGATCATCGCTGCTCCGGATGGCACGATCAACAACCGCGTTGGCTTGTTGGTCGGCAACAGCTTCTTCCTCAATTCGAAAGCCGGGGCATTCGAGGATTACCTGATCCACGACGTATGGAATTTCCTCATCAGCCATTACCCCGATCCACCCTGCCCCGGAAGCACACGTCCTCGCCGGGATGTCGATGGGGGGCTTTGCTTCTTTCAACCAATCCTTCAAACATCCCGACCGTTTCAAAACAGCGGTCGGCATCTTTCCCCCCTTGAACCTGCGATGGGTCGATTGCCATTGCCGATATATGGCGAACTTCGATCCTTGTTGCTGGGGCTGGCGTATGTCTGTCCGCAATGGCCGAGAGGTCATTGGCCGGTTTTACGGCATCGTCTTCGTTCGCCTCAAGAGATTGATCGATCCTTTGTACGATCGCAACGATCCGGCCACGATCTACCTGATGAGCCTGGAGAACCCGACGGAGATGATTTCTCGCCTTGGCATCGGCCCGGACACACACAACCTGTATATTGGCTACGGCGGCAAAGACGAATTCAATATCGATGCCCAGGTCGAAAGCTTCCTCTACGTCGCCCGAGAACACCATTTGCCTGTTCGCGTCGATTTCATCCCGAATGGCCGGCACAACCTCGATACGGCCATCCGCTTCTTACCCAACATCATCGACTGGCTGGCGCCCATCCTCGCTCCCTACAGCCCAGAAGCAAGCGTCGAGAACCTGCAAACGGATTGACGCCAGCCGTGCTATTCTTTGGCGCCGACATTCGACCAGCGATTGCCCCATTTGACATAGAGCTTGCCAAGGAAGACTTGCCATTCGGTTCGGCTGCGCCACTTTTCTTCGGTAAGAAACGGATCGGGCTGCATCGGCTCTGGCGATGCGAACACGATTTGAAACTGGCCATCTTCGCGAATCTGCCCAAGCCGAAACGTCTTCCAAGTATGTTGCGTCTGGGGATCGATCCAGACTTCGCCTTCCGGCGCCTCGAGCTTTTGCCCTTTGATGGCTGTGCGAATGTCGCTGGCTCGATCGCTTTGTGCCTTTTCGACGGCTTGAGCCCATAGCTTCACGCCGATGTACGCCGCCTCCATCGGGTCCGTCACGACCCCTTGTGGCTTTTTCTGCAAGAACCGCTCGACGAACGACTTGTTTTCCTCAGAGCCAATGCTCTGAAAATAATTCCAGGCAGCGTAATCCCCGACCATGTCCTTGATCGGCAAGTTCCGAATTTCCTGTTCCGCAATGCTGAAAGAAACGGTCGGCACTTTCTCCGGATGGATGCCGGCCCGCCGCAATGCGGGGAAAAAGACGCTGTTGGTATTGCCGTTTATCGAATTGAGAATCACATCGGGCTGAGCCGCCACGATTTTCTTCACCGTCTCCCCGACATCGACGGCGTCTAAAAGCAGATACTCTTCACCGACGACTTCCCCACCAAGGTCGCCCAACTCGCATTTGATAATCTCGTTGGCTGTATGCGGAAAAATATAATCCGAGCCGACGAGGAAGAACCGCCGCTTTTTCAAAAAAGAATAACAATACTTGACCGCTGGAATGATTTGTTGGTTCGGACAGGCACCAGTATAGACGATATTTTGGGATTGCTCTAATCCTTCGTATTGGACTGGATAGATGAGCAGATGGTTATGTTCCTCGACAATGTCCTTGACCGCTTTTCTGCTGGCCGATGTCCAGCAACCGAAGATCGTGCACACTTTCTCTTTGTCGATCAACTCGACTGCCATCTTGCGGAAAACGTCTTCATCCGATGCACCGTCGCGATAAACGGCTTGGACGCGGCGGCCGAGAACGCCCCCCGCTTCGTTGATTTCGCCGATGGCAAAGCGGGTGGCGTCGATGACGACTTCCTCGCTGGATCGCATCGGCCCGCTCGATGAATGCAGGATGCCAACCTTGATCGGATCGCCGGCAGGAGGCGGCGCGGGAATCGACGGTTTCCGACCAGGCTTCGTGGCATACCGAATGCCCACGACTGCGGCGATCCCAGCGCCAGCGGCAAGGCCAAGCCACGCGCGCCGCGAAAGCGTCTTCCTTTTCCGAACCAGGACCGGTTGCTGCCCCTCCTCGATAGCCCGCAACGCTTCGACGACGGCTTGTGCCGATCTCGGCCTGTCCTCCGGGTTTTTCGCCAGCAACTGCTCGATCAGATCGATCAACGGCGCGGGCCAATGGTCAAGATGCCGTAGCGACTTCGGTGGCTCCGTCGCCAAAGCCGTCAAGATCGCCATGACGCTCGGCCCATCGAAGGGCAATTCCCCGGCAACCATCTGATAGAGGACGCACCCCAGGCTGAACAGATCGCAGCGCGCGTCCACCTCCAGGCCGCGTGCTTGTTCAGGAGCCATATAATTGGGCGTACCCATGACCACGCCGCTGGCCGTCAAGCCCTTGCCCTTGGCATCCATCGGTCGAGCCAGCCCGAAGTCGAGAATCTTCACGCTCCGGTTGGGTTTTTCCAACCAGATATTGGCCGGCTTGATGTCGCGATGGATCAGCCCGTGGTCGTGGGCGGCCGCCAACCCCTCCGCGATTTCACGCCCAATCCGCAACACCTCCGCCACATCCAGCCTTTGCTCTCGTTCCAGATAATCCTCAAGGGGCTCCCCTTCCAGAAATTCCATGACCAGATACGGCACGTCCTGATGAAGACCGACTTCATAAATGGTCGTGATCCTGAAATGCTTGATCGCCGCCATCCCTCGGGCTTCACGCAAAAAACGTTGCCGGGCTGCATCGTTGGCTATCAGCTCAGGCTGCATCACCTTCATCGCCACTCGACGCTCGAGCCTCGTATCCTCCGCCTCGAACACCATCCCCATGCCGCCGGCGCCAAGCAAACGCAACACCCGATAGTGATTCAACCAGCCGATCTCGTCCGCCGACTGCGGTGCCGACAAGAACCCCGTGGGAAAACCCGTCGGCAAACTCGACTCGCTCTTGCTGCTCTCCACTCGAAAAGCCGCCGTCGTCGTTTCGTTCAAATTCATCGACCTCGATTGAAGCCTCTTCACCAGACCACGCAGAATCTCCTTGGTCGTCCTGCTCTCGATCTTGTCGCATTGCGTCTCCAAATGCCGAACGAGCGATTCGCCCCCGATCTTCTGCAATGTCTGAACGCAGCTTTCACAGTCAGCAACATGTCGGCTGATCGATTCCGTCTCATCCGCATTCGACTGCCCGAACACCAAACGCATCAATGACTGCACGTCGGGGCATCGGCTCAGGTCGGACATAGGCTGCTCGCTTTCTCTGAATACTCTCTTGCCAACTTACCGGCTCACCGTATCCGTTTCCAGTTGCCGAAGCAAAAAAACGGCTGCCTCTCGATCACGCTCAGCCATCCCCTTTTCTAAACCGAATCCGCCGTCAGTCGACGGTCCCTCCTCTTTGTCTGCCTCGCACCTGGTCGAAATCACCGTTTGGTGACGGTGCCGCATCGTTCTCCGCGTCCCCTCTCCGTTTCACCTTTCGCTGACGGTCGGCTCGTCACGCTAACGCCGTGACGCTCGCTCCCTGCACGCAGGACGATCTCGCTCCTACATTTTTGTAGGAAAATGACCGATACCATTTTCCCGCCAAAACCGGTCAGTTGACGGATGACTAGTAAAGCTAGATAAGATAGGAAAGACTATATAAACCATCAAAGAAATCAACTTTCTTACAGGCTATGGGAAGAATTCCTACACAAGCGAAGCGACTCGAAACGGCACGGCCAATCCAGTCCGGTTGGGGAAAGCGTTCCTGCTATCGTCGACGCAACCCACTAGCTGTCCGTTCGTTAGGTCGATTGACGTCTGCATATCGGCAAGACGCAGGACGGCGGTCCAGGACGGCGTAGCGAGCAAAACCATGCCGGACGCACCAACAAAAGAAGACCCGCAGTAAAGGCCTGCGGGTCGATGTCGCGTGGGTCGGAATGTGTCTGGAGAATTTGCGTTTGTCATGCACTGCGTGCGAGGCGTACGGGAGCCGGCACGTTGAGATTGGTCAGATGCATCCATTTCCCGGCGTCGGGGGCGCCATGCCAGCGCTGGAGCGAAATGTTGCGTACATGTTCGCGTTCTTCTTCGTCGAGGACCTCGAAGAAAGCTTCCTGATAGCCGGCACGTACCTGCGTGGAAGAACGTCCGAGATAGAGAAGTGCGTCTGGCCGATCGTCGAAAACAGCAACAGCCCGCCAACCCTGCGGCTTCGCCTCGGTGTGATAAAACATGCTTGGACCCTCCTTGGTCTGGGTAAATAAGGCAAGCATAGGGTCGCAGGATATTTCGGGATTGTCAAGAGCAAATATCGGATTTTAGAAATTTTTGACGAAAACGGGAGCGTCTTGCGTTCCTGGCTACGGGCTGTTTTCAATGGTATGGTATAGTAGGCACGATCGTTTTTTGGCGAGTGATTCAGGGGCATTGGCACCAATCGGAGCTCTCCAAGGCGATGCGCGCCGAGGTGCGGAAGAGCGATATTTGGGATCGCGTCACGGCCAACAGGTTCCGCCATCCCTCTCCCTGCGGGACAGGGCCGGGGTGAGGGGGAGGCCATGCAGGTGGTGCAGCACGGGCGGCCACGGGTGGCACGCCCTGACCAGCGGGAAGGGAGTGCGGAATCGCCAGCGACTTGCCGTTCCTCGGTGCCACCGCGTATGCTAGCGCGATCGAGTGAGCTATAGGCAGCTCGAAGCGACGGAGATTGGGAATGGTTGAGTGCGCGGTCGTATCCGGGATTGAGGCCCGTGCACATTGAAATGGACGCTCACGTGTTGCCTGAACTTGGACGCGGATGACGTTTAACCAGGCTGGGCACGCCCTTCGCTTCGCTCAGAGCGTGCCACCCTGTCGGGGAAGAACCGAAAACACTTCTTTGAATGGGTGAAGAGAGATGGCACTAAAAGATGGCCGACGGGACGTCACAGCGGCGCTGCCGCCATTCCGACCGGACTTGGGCAAGCTCGCAGCCCTGGCGCAGGGAAGAGCTTCACTATTCAAGATGACCTACCGGCAATGTGCCGCCACCTGTGGTGTGGAGTATACACCTCAGCATCACGAAATTGAAATGTGGGTGCTTGCTCTGATGTTTAGTGAATATACCGCTGACCTTATCCTGGATAAAGCCGAAGATGGGCATTGTTACGCACACAAGCCGTGCAACGCAACTTCCGCCGTGCATCTTCAGATGGCTCGGGATTTCAAAAAGCAACTTGAGGAACTCGTTAATGAAATCGGCGACCGAATCGATGCGGTTCAGGACATCGTGAATTCGAGAAAAGCAAGCCCCAGGCGTGGCACGCCCTGAACAGCGGGAAGGGCGTGCGGAATCGCCAGCGACTTGCCATTCCTCGGTGCCACCGGCTATGCTAGCGCGATCGAGTGAGCTATAGGCAGGTCGAAGCGACGGAGATTGGGAATGGTTGAGTGCGCGGTCGTATCCGGGATTGAGGCCCGTGCACATTGAAATGGACGCTCACGTGTTGCCTGAACTTGAACGCGGGTGACGTTTAGCCAGGCTGGGCACGCCCTTCGCTTCGCTCAGAGCGTGCCACCCTGTCGGGGTGAGAAGGAGGCCCAAGTTTGTTTAATTCACCGTTTGTTGACGGTGCTCCTCCTCCCACTGCCGCCGCGACCCCTCAACGAAACCCGAAACCACCGTTTGTTGACGGTCCCCCTCGTCGCGCTGACGCCGCGACGCTCTTCAAGAACCGGTTTGTTGACGGTGAACCAGACAAGATCGATAAAATAGTTTGCTATTTCCCCAATAATCCCAACCGCGCCCCCGCGCGCACCAAGACGACCTTTCAAGCCTCGCCTCCTTCGACGCCTCGCTTACACTGCCCGCGTCGCATCGCTCCTCGAGAATGTTCAGCCATTCGGCAAAACCGGCTCGAAAGGGTGAAGATCTTACCAGCCTGATTTTGGGAAAAAGTCTGATCAGAATTCGGTGAGGGACATTATGCCCAAATAGTGAACCACGAGTTTGTTCTAAATTCCGAGTCAGGGGCGAAATGCTGCCTCGTGCACACTTCGCCGGTGTCGACACAGATCGCAACTATTTCCTGTCCGTGTTCGTCGAATAGTACGACGCGGATATACCGATTGGCACCATCGTCAAATTTGTCGCCTTTTCGAATGTCGTCTAATCGCATGAAAATCGTCGTTTGTTAGAAACATCTGGAAGAACATCCTGATCGTTTATACGTTGCGCCACATGCCATACTATTCCAAAGCTGCCCAACACTAGCCCCTAAACAAGCAAAGTCCCCGTCCCAACGAGGGTGGAATTGTTAAAAAACTCGAAATCCTTCGGCATTTCCGGGGTTGAATGAGTAGTTGGAGTCGCCCAACACCCGAGACATGGAGGGATTTCGAGTGAACGCGACGATACGCAAAAAACTGGCCCGCCGCAAGAATATGCACATTGTAGCTCGGAGATACTTTTCTTCCAACGATATTGCTTGCGAGATTGATCTTCCGACGACGACCCAATCCGAACCCTCCCTAAGCCGGAGAGTTTGCCTGTCTTGCGGCCCTGTCGAACACGATGGCACAAAACAATGGTTTTCGTTTGATTCCAAAAAACGTCCTGGTCGATTGAAGAAAATGGCAGACTCCCCACTCGAAAGAATCGGACGGCAAAGACCAGCAATGGCGGCATAAAATCGGGAGCAAAGAATGGGGCGGAAGCGGGCCAACCTCTTGGGGGTGCTTATCATCCTGTCGGTCTGGGCAAGCAAACTGGCGGCACAACAACCGGCGGCAGATTCCGTTTATCCGTTTTCGCGGTTGGAAGTGATCAAGGGTTCCATTTTTGGTTTGCCCAACGATGAGCGGACGTGGACGCCGTTGCCGGCCGCGACGCTTTTTACCGAAGGCTGGCGGGAACCTTGGATTGCACCGCCTGCCGGTTCGGGCGGGGCGCCGCGCCAGGGTTGGATCAACGTCTTCGACGGCCATTTCAATCGCAACGGGTTTTTCATCTACGCCTTCACCGATGGCCGGGCCAACGGCGGCGAAATGCACGAAGGGCTGTTCTTCTTTCAATCGCCGCTGAGCCGGCGGCTTTATTTGACCTTCATCGTCCCCTTTGTCTCCATCAGCCGGGGCAACTTCGACCTGACCGATGATGAGGATTTTGGCGATATTTCCATCGCGCCGGGCGTGATGATTCACGAATCGGAGAATCTATCGGTATCGGGGCACTTGAACATCCGCACGCCGACGGGAGAGCCGGAAACCGGCGGCGAGCTGACCCGCCTCTTTCCCAATCTGCAGTTCTGGTGGAACGTGGTGGATGGCTGGGTCATGCGCGGCGGCGGCGGACTGGAAATTCCGCTCGATGAACCGCAAGGGCCGGATGGCATCTGGATCAACACGCTGGGAATCGGCAAAGTGCTGACGCCGCACGAAGCGGCGCCGTTTGGCGACCTGGCCATTTTTCTCGCGACCCTAACGCGAACCGAATTGGGCGGCCCGGGGGACACGTTCGTCAGCCTGACCCCAGGCTTCCGCACGCATTTGGGCCGGGATTTCTTCTTGCTGGGCGGCCTTGAAGTTCCCGTCACCGGCCCGAAATCCTTCGACCAGCGCTGGATTTTTCTTTTCGTCAAAGGATTCTGAGCGCGGATTCAAAAACGACGCCCCCTTCTGTCCGCGTATACCGGCGGAAAAGAAGGGGGCGGTGCCGCTTGATGTTAAAGACCGGGCCTACTTCTTCTCGTTTTGCTTTTTGAAAAAGTTCTCGAACTCTTTGGGGGTGACTTTGCCGTTTTTGTCGGCGTCCATGGCGGCGAACTGCCTGGCCAGGGGAGTTCCTTTCAATTCTTCGGCGGTGAGCCGGCCGTCGGCGTTTTTGTCGAGCGGATCGAACTCGGGGCCTTGCGGCTGAGCTTAATCGCTATTCCGCGGAAGGGCCCGCATGGACTGGTATGAATTGACTCGCAAGGCGGCCACGGGTGGCACGCCCTGACCAGCGGGAAGGGAGTGCGGAATCGCCAGCGACTTGCCATTCCTCGCTGCCACCGCGTATGCTAGCGCGATCGAGTGAGCTATAGGCAGCTCGAAGCGACGGAGATTGGGAATGGTTGAGTGCGCGGTCGTATCCGGGATTGAGGCCCGTGCACATTGAAATGGACGCTCACGTGTTGCCTGAACTTGGACGCGGGTGACGTTTAACCAGGCTGGGCACGCCCTTCGCTTCGCTCAAAGCGTGCCACGCAAGAAACACTGTTTGTTGACGGTTCGCCCGTCGCGCTCACGCCGCGACGCTCGCTGAAATCACCGTTAGTTGACGGTCCGCTCGTCGCGTTTACACCGCGACGCTCGCCGAAATCACCGTTAGTTGACGGTCCGCTTGTCGCGCTGACACCGCAATGCTCGCTGGAAACACCGTTTGTTGACGGTTCGCCCGTCGCGCTCACGCCGCGACGCTCGCTGAAATCACCGTTAGTTGACGGTTCGCTTGTCGCGCTGACACCGCGACGCTCGCTGAAACCACCGTTAGTTGACGGTCCGCTCGTCGCGTTTACACCGCGACGCTCGCCGAAATCACCGTTAGTTGACGGTTCGCTTGTCGCGCTGACACCGCGACGCTCGCTGAAACCACCGTTAGTTGACGGTCCGCTCGTCGCGTTTACACCGCGACGCTCGCCGGAAACACCGTTTGTTGAGCCCCACCATTGCATGGCCGCACATCGTGCTGTACCCTTCATTGTGCATGAACAGAACGCCCAGGTCCGCTCGGGACGAAACGGGAGGCGTGAGAACGCAGCCATACATGTCGAAATGGCCGCGCGGTTCGTGCATCATTGCCCGGCGAAGATGGTCGCAATGGTCGCGCAAGTAACGGCGGCGGGCGAGGATGGTGTTTCCTTCCAGTGGTGGAAAACCTTCGTAAACGATCCGCAAAGGCTCACCGGCAACGTGCACGTCAATCGTGCGCAGGACGCAGCGACCAGCCAGGATGTCGCGACCATGCCAGTCGAGGTTCATTTTGTCATCTGAATGCAAAGGATCTTCTCGTCATCGCGAGCGTAGAGCAGGCCATTGGCAAGCGCGATTTGCGACCGGGTGGGTGACAAAACCTGCGCGCGTGCCAGTTCGCGGTAGGCTTTCGGGGTGGCTTCCACGAGGACGAGCTCCCCCTGCTCGGTGAGGATGATGAGCTTGTCGTCGGCGAAGATGATCGAGCCACAGCCGAACCCCTCTTTGGTCCACTGGACTTTCCCGGTTTTCAGTTCGATACAGCGCAGCCGAGCGCCGCGTTCCTGCCGCCCATCGATTCCATAGAGGTAACCGTCGTGGTGGATGCTGGTGTTGTAATGGTTGGTTAAAATGCCATCGCCTTTCCAGACTTCGTCGGCTCCCGAACGCGAAACCTTGACGACCAGTGCGCCTGTATCGTAACTGGTGGAAACAAACACGAGGTCGCCAGCGACAACGGGGTTGGCAGCATTGACCGAAGCGTTTATTCTCGGTCGCCAATATTTGCTAAAACGGACTTTCCCGGTTTGGGGAGCGATCGAAACAAGACCGCGGCGCGTGAAGAAGAACACGTGGCGCTGGCCGTCGATGGTAGCGGCGACCGGCGAAGCATAACTGGCGCCGTCGTCGGTGACTTTCCAGACTTCCTTGCCAGTGTTTTTATCGAAAGCGACGATGCCGGCTCCCTTGCCGCCCACGTTGATCAACAGGAGGTTCCCCTCCACGATAGGGGATGTGCCGACGCCGAAAAAGTTTCTGGGTACCTGGTAGTCGCGAAGCAAATGGCGTTGCCAGATCTTCGTGCCATCTCGCAGGCCCAGGCAGTGCAATATCCCCTCCGCGCTCAGTGTGTAAACCTTGTCTGCAGCAATGGTTGGCGTGGACCGTGGACCATCTCCTTTGCCGTATGCATCGCTGTAGTCGGTCTCATAGGAAAACTTCCAGAACGACTCGCCCCTTCGGGCATCGAGGCATTCGACGACATTGCTGTCGCCGCGCCGATAAAAGACGACCACGCGCTGGCCGGCCACGACGGGAGCGCTATAGCCGATGCCGATTTTTTTTCGCCAGACGATCGTCGGGCCGTTTTCGGGAAAACGGGAAATCAGCCCTTTTTCGCGGGAAATGCCATTGCTATTTGGGCCAAGGAATTGCGGCCAATCCTCCGCTTGACTGGGAAGAACCAGGCCGACGAGCAGCCACAAACATGCTAAATGCCGTCTCAAAACGATCCTCCCTCGTTTGCAGCGCCGAGGTGCCGCCTTCATGCCAGCCGGTGTGACGGGGTGGGTTTCTTTGCTCCCGGTGCTTGCAGGTGGTGACCCGTCTTCGAACGTTCGCCTTTGGGTCAATCTTGAGGTCCTGCCGCGTTTTTCGCAAGGAAAAACCGGTTTCGATCAGGGAGGCAGACCGGCCTCATTTGACACAAATACAATCATTGAGCCATTCAGCAGTTTCGCTTCCCTCGCGCATCCAAAGGTGTAGGATGGTGAGCAACTTCCCTCCAACCAGCCCCTTGCCGGCGCGAAAGTGAGGAGTCGGCTAATGAGAATTCCCACCTGCTTGTTTACCGCTGTGTTGTCGGTTCTTTTCGCCGCTGTCTCGTCGGGTGCCGATGTGGCCTTGCGCGACGTGATCGACCAGGAAATCCGGAGCGTGTGGCAGCACGAAGAGCTTACGCCGCCTGGACCGGCCGACGATGCTGCCTTCCTGCGTCGCGTCTACCTCGATTTGATCGGGATCATTCCATCCTATGAGGAAACGTTGGCCTTTCTGAACGACCAGACGAAGGACAAGCGTGCCAGGTTGATCGACAGGCTTCTGGCGCATCCCCGCTTCGGCGTCCATCAAGCCGACGTGTGGGATTTGGTGTTGTTTGGCCGGATTCCCGCGAGCAACGAAGCCCGCACTCGCGACGGCTTCAAACGCTGGCTGGTTCAACAGTTCAACGACAACGTGCCCTATGATCAGTGGGCGCGCGCCATCCTCAAGGCGGAAGGGAACACGGTGGATCAAGGCGCGCCGATGTACCTGGTGCAATACGAGCGCAATCCGGAAGCAGCGACCATCGCGATCACCCAAACCTTTCTGGGCGTGCAGTTGCAATGTGCCCAATGCCACGACCACCCATTCGATCATTGGAAGCAAACCGATTTCTACGGCATGGCGGCGTTTCTCGTTCGCCTGCGAGCGGTTTCGGTAGGCAAGAAGGGACGAGAAACCAAGTGGGTCGTGGCCGAGCATAGCAGCGGCGAGATCATGTTCACCGGCCCAGCGGCGGATCAGGAGCCGGGAAAGAAAGGCAAGCCGATCCCCCCTCGTTTCCTCGATGGCTCCGAACTGGTCGAACCGCCGTTGCCTAAAGATTTCAAAGAACCCAGAAACTTTCCCAGCGGCAAAATGCCGCCCAAACCCCGATTCTCTCGCAAAAACAAACTCGCCGAGTGGATCACCGCCCGGGATAATCCGTATTTCGCCAAAGCCGTTGCCAATCGCATCTGGGGGCAGTTTTTCGGCCGGGGACTCGTTCATCCAGTCGACAACCTCAGCCAAAACAACCCCTCACCGTTTTCGGGATTATTGCAAAAAACAGCCGATGCTCTCCGCAAACACAACTTCGACTTGAAGTGGTACATTCGCGAGCTTTGCAATACGCAGACGTACCAATTGGCATGTGCCGGTCCAGTCACGGAAGCCAAACCACGCTGGTTTGAACGAGCCAGGGTTCGTCCCTTGTCCGCTGAGGAACTGCTCGAGTCTTGGCGTTTGGCAACAGGCTATGATAACGTCGCTCGCCGAGCAGGGAAAAAGCAACCCGATGGCCGTTTCTATGGAGTAACCTGGGGTTATATGCTTCGTTTCTTCGGCCAACCCGACAACGGAGTCGGCGATTTCCAGGGTGGCCTTTCAGAGCATCTGTACCTTAACAATGGCGAGCTCTCTCAGTTGATTACCAGAGAATCGGGCGGCCTATACGATGCGATCCTGAAATCTACGGATCCCTGGTCCAAACGCGTCGAGCGATTGTTCTTGTCTATCCTCAACCGTTACCCGACACCAGCCGAGCAAAAGAAGTTCGTTTCCTTTTTGACTGCCGACGACCGACAAAGCGATCGTTTGGCTGACGCTATTTGGGTTCTGATGACGTGCAGTGAGTTTCGTTTTAACCATTAAATGCCGTGCCAGGGCATTACCTTAACAACATCTGATCAGTCAATACACGGGAGAAGACCGATGAAGAAGTTCTGCACACCGATCGAGCATGTTAGCCGACGAGCTTTTCTGAAGGGGACATTCGGGACCGTTACGGGCGGCCTCCTCATGAATTGGGGAGGATTGTGGCACGCCGCCGAAAACGTCAAGAACGAGAGGAAACATTGTATTCTTCTGTGGATGAATGGCGGTGTCAGCCAATTCGAAACGTTCGACATGAAGCCCGGACGGCCCACCGGCGGCCTGTTCCGCCCCATCCAGACAAACGTCACTGGCATCCAGATTTGCGAACTGATGCCGAATATCGCCAGGCAGATGGATAAGCTGGCGGTCATTCGTTCGATGCACACGTCTCAGATCGATCATCCTGGCGGCATCCACCTGATGCACACCGGTTACGCAGCAACCGCCAACATCCGCTACCCGGAAATCGGAGCGATTATGGCGAAATACTTGGGCAAAGAAGAGTCCGACCTTCCCGATTTCATCAAGATCTCATCGCAAGGAAACTCTGGTGCCGGGTATTTGGGACCCAAGTACCAGCCATTCAATCTGGATCATTCCGGCAACTTGCCTCCTTTTTCCCTGTCGCGACTCGACCCGCAGGATGAGCTTCGTCGGCACGAGCTTCGGCAATTCGTTGAGGGGGAATTCGCCAAGAAGCACAAAGTCGAAACGGCTCGCATGCATCAGGAAGCTTACGAAGGCGTTCGCCGACTGCAACGAGCCAAGGCCGTTTTCGACATTGAAGACGAATGGGAAAAGTATCGCGACCGTTACGGCGACAGCAAGTTCGGCAAGCGCTGCCTGCTCGCCCGCCGGTTGATCGAGTCAGGCGTCGCCTTCGTGGAAGTAGGACAAAGCAGTTACGATACCCACGCGGATAATTTCACCGGCCACAAAGGATTGCTCCCGCCCATGGAGCAGGCCTGGGCCGCTCTGCTCGTCGACCTCGAAGAGCGCGGACTCTTGCAGTCCACACTGGTGGTATGGATGGGAGAAATCGGGCGAACGCCTCGCATCAATAACCGCTCCGGCCGAGATCATTACGTTCGCGCCTGGAGCACGGCTTTGGCCGGCGCTGGCATCAAAGGAGGACAGGTATACGGCGCCACCGACAAAGACGGAATCGACGTCAAAGACAATCCGGTCACCGAAGGAGATTTCTTCGCGACCATCTACAAAGCTGTCGGCATCAATCCGAAAAAGGAGCACTATCAAGGCATCCGGCCGATTCCTATTGCCCCATTCGGCTCGAAGGTCGTCGACGAATTGCTTCGTTCCTAGTTGCACCTTTCCTATAACAAGAGGATCATCATGCCTGCGTTTCAGCCAAACAAAGTGCAACTCCTTTGCGATCTGACATTTGAAGGCGCCTGGCCGACGACCGTCGCTTTCCTCGGTTCTTCACGACGCCTGGCGGCAGGCAACCGCGATGGCCAACTTTTCATTTGGGAACTGCCAGACAAGCAGACGAAAGAGCCTCCGCCGCCTGTTCGGTTTCTGCAAGGTCACACCAACGGCATCACCCGGTTGCGTGCGACACGTGACGGCAAAACGCTTGTTTCTTCCAGTCTCGATCGCAGTGTTCGCCTCTGGGACACCACGGCTCCGACAACGGGTTCCACCGAAGTCGTGCTCGACATGAAAACCCGGGAACAAGAGGCACGACGGCAAAGAAAGCCAGAAATCGTGACGAAACCGGGCGTCAAAGTCGCGACACAGACGGCGGCCCACGTTTTTCAGGTACATCAAAACTGGGTGCAGGCGCTTGACCTGAGCGGCGATGAAAAAAGGCTGATTACCGGTGACGATAATGGCATGACCATTGTTTGGGACCTGGCCAGCCGAAAGGAAATCGCACGCTGGACGGGCTACCCGGGAAACTGGATCACGTCGGCGGCGTTAACAAGTGATGGCCAGACGGCATTCGTGGCCGAGTTTTGCAGCCGACGCGGCGACTTCGACCGTCCGCCAGCGCAAGCCCGCATTTATGACGCCAGCACCGGCAAAGAAAAACTCGACATCCTCAAAGTGCAATTCCCCAATGTGAAAAAACGTGACAATTCGTACGGCTATGCGACCACGTGGGGGAAATTCGTAGCCCGCGGCTTCGTCGCCGCCGACTTCTCGCCCGACGACAACATCCTCGCCGTGGGCCAAGGCGGAGAAACCGGCACCGGAAAAGTCCATCTTCTCGACAGTCGAACTGGCAAACTGATCCGCAGCGTATCGGGACACCAATATGGGGTGACCGATGTGCAATTCAGCGCCGATGGCCAATTCGTCCTTTCCGCTGGCCGCGACACGTCCATCCGCATCTGCCGGGTAAGTGACGGCAAAGAAATAGCCAAACTCGGCAAGGAACGAGGCGGTCAGTTCAAGGACTGGTTCCATGCCGTCGACGTCTCGCCCGATCAGCAATGCGTCGCAGCCGCCGATATCGCCGGCCAGGTTCGCGTCTGGCGATTGGGTTGACCACTGCCTGCTTCGCCTAAAGCGATTCGTCTTTCTGGTCTGTCAGCCGATGTTCGATAGAATTTTGCCTAAAGGTATCCACACTTCGGCGAGGAGTGCCTCATGGACGAACGAAGCTGTGGCGAATGCACCGCCTGCTGCACGATCCTGGGAATCGAAGAACTAGGCAAGCCTTTCTATTCCACCTGCAAACATGTGTGCGACCGCGGTTGCAGTATTTACAGCAAAAGGCCCTCCGTGTGCCGGGATTATCGCTGTCTCTGGCTTGCCCGATTTCTGCCAAAAAAGAATTGCCGACCCGATATCCTTGGAGTCATGTTCGATTGGGAGGAAGACGACACGCTGGAAGTCTACGAAGTCCGCCCGGGCGGGTTTGCCGGCCAGCGTGTCCAACGCTTGATCGACAAACTATTTCGCAGCATGAAAGCCAAGCGCGTGGTTTATTACCCATATCGTTGTTTGATCGGCATCGACTACCCGATCAGCTCCGACTATCCGGACCATAACGAATACGGAAAAGAGCGTCGCTTGATTCCTCTCGACATGGCCGGCCGTCGTTTTGAAAATGCCGGCCTGGTTCACGAAAGCTAACGGTCCAGCTGCCCGTCTTGCGGAAGCGCGTACCGGGCCGCTATGATGGCTCCGATGTTGCCGCTTTTTCACCCGATCACACAGAAGTGGTTTGCCGAGCGTTTCGCCGAACCGACGGAACCGCAACGTCTCGGCTGGCCGGCCATTGCCGAACGGCGGGATACCCTCATTGCAGCGCCAACGGGTTCCGGCAAGACATTGACCGCTTTTCTCTATAGCCTCGATCGCCTCCTCCGCCTGGCAATGAACGGACGGCTGGCGGACCGGACTTATGTAGTCTACATCTCACCGCTGCGTGCTTTGTCGAACGATATTCAACGTAATCTGGAAACCCCATTGGCAGAATTGCTCGCTTCGGCACGTGAGCAACGGCCCGCTTGCCAGGAGATCCGGGCTTATGTTCGCACCGGCGACACTTCCTCGCTCGATCGCCAAAGGATGGTTCGCAAGCCGCCGCATATCCTGGTCACCACTCCCGAATCGCTTTACTTGCTGTTGACTGGTGAACGCAGCCGGGAAATGCTCCGCAACGTCGAAACCGTCATTGTCGATGAGATTCACGCTTTGGCCCGCGACAAACGCGGATCGCATCTGGCTTTGTCGTTGGAACGGCTCGATTTTCTGTGCACGCAACGGCCGACCAACCCCCTTTTCGACCGCGACGGCTCGGAACGAATTCGGCCGGTGCGCATCGGTCTGTCGGCGACGCAAAAACCGATTGGCGAGATCGCCCGTTTTCTTGTCGGAGTGCACGCCGACGCTGATCCGCCCGTCATCATCGACACAGGTCACACCCGGCAGATCGATTTGGCCATCGAAACTCCGGACAAGCCCCTTGAAGCCGTCTGCTCTCATGAACACTGGAGCGAAATCTATGAACGGCTGGTGCGGTTCATCCGCGAACATCGCAGCACGCTGGTCTTTGTCAACACGCGCCGCCTCGCCGAACGGGTCGCCCAACAGTTGACGGAACGACTCGGCGCCGGTGCGGTTTCGTCGCATCACGGCAGCTTGTCGCAGCGACTCAGGCACGATACGGAGCAGCGGCTGAAAGCGGGATCGCTCAAGGCGGTGGTGGCCACCGCGTCGCTCGAATTGGGCATCGACATCGGCCAGATCGATCTGGTATGCCAACTCGGTTCGCCACGATCGATTGCGACGTTGCTGCAACGCATTGGCCGAGCCGGCCATTCCCTCGGCGTGGTTCCCAAGGGCAGATTGTTCGCGCTGACCCGTGACGAGTTGATCGAATGCGTGGCACTGGTGCGAGCGGTTTATGAAGGCCGGCTCGATCGCGTCGTGATTCCCGAAGCGCCAGCCGACATTCTGGCCCAGCAGATCGTCGCCGCCGTCGCCAGCGATGAATGGGACGAGGACTCTTTGTTCGAATTATGCCGGCGTGCGTATCCCTACCGGAACCTGGAACGCCAGGAATTCGACGACGTCGTGACGATGCTCAGCGAAGGGATCGCACCGCGTTTGGGGAGACGCGGGGCCTATCTTCACCGCGACCGCGTCGGTAATCGTCTGAAGGCCCGGCGCAACGCCCGCCTTACCGCTATCACCTGCGGCGGCGCGATCCCGGAAGTCGCGGATTTTCGGGTGATAACCGACGATCCCGAACCGGTCGTCGTGGGTTCCGTCCATGAAGACTTCGCTCTGGAAAGCATGGCTGGCGACATTTTCCTTTTGGGAAATACTTCATGGCGGATTCGCTATGTTCGTGGCGGCGATGTCGTCGTGCAGGATGCGCGAGGTGCTCCGCCGACGGTTCCGTTCTGGTTAGGAGAAGCGCCAGGCCGGACCGATGAACTCTCAGCCGAGGTCTCCCGTCTGCGTGAGGAAATCGCCGGCCGGCTTGACGATGCGGAGGGTGCGACCAATTGGGTCAGCCAGATCGGTCGAGTCCGTCACGAGGCAGCCAGGCAAGTGGTCGATTATGCCGCCGCCCAATATGCCGCCACGTCGATGCTGCCGACCCAGAAACGCATTCTGTTCGAAAGATTCTTCGACGAATCGGGCGGCATGCAGCTCGTCATCCACGCGCCGTTCGGGACGCGCATCAACCGGGCATGGGGATTGGCTCTGCGGAAACGCTTCTGCCGGTCATTCAATTTCGAACTGCAGGCGTCGGCGAGCGATAACGGGATCATCCTCTCGCTGGGACCGCAGCACAGTTTTCCGCTGGAACAGATGTTTTCGCTGGTCAACAGCAAGATTGCCCGCGAAATCCTGATCCAGGCTCTGTTGGCGGTGCCTTTTTTCACGACTCGTTGGCGCTGGAACAGCACGCGCGCTTTAGCAGTGCGCCGATTCGAAGGTGGGCGGCGAGTCCCGCCAGCCTTGCAGCGGTTCCGCGCGGATGACCTCTTGTCGGCGGTCTTCCCCATGCAAACCGCCTGTCTGGAAAACATCGTCGGCGATATAGAAGTACCCGATCATCCGTTGGTGCGTCAGACGATGGAAGACTGTCTTACAGAGGCGACCGACGTCGACGGTTGGATTCGATTGCTTCAGCAGATCGAACAAGGGGAAATCGAACTTGTCGGCATGGATACGCGCGAACCATCCCCCTTTTCCCACGAACTGTTGAACGCCAACCCGTATGCGTTTCTCGATGATGCGCCATTAGAAGAAAGACGAGCAAGGGCCATCACTCTGCGCCGTAGCCTGTCGCCGGAAGCCGTCCGCGACCTTGGTCGCCTGGAACCGGAGGCCATCTCCCAGGTTCGCCAGCAGGCCTG
Source organism: Gemmatales bacterium (assembly GCA_026004675.1). Lineage (GTDB taxonomy): Bacteria > Planctomycetota > Planctomycetia > Gemmatales > Gemmataceae > BPJP01. The sequence goes on along the minus strand of BPJP01000003.1, from coordinate 455,088 downwards.
GCCGATCGTTCGTGACGCGGACGAATTGCACGACACATTGTTGTCGCTGGTCGTCGTGACACCCGAAGAAGGCAGAGAATGGCGAAACTGCTTCAGGGCACTCGTTACCGCCGGCCGGGCAGCCGAGATCGAAGTTCATCTCGTACCAGCCAACGCTCTTCCGACCAGCGGCTCGCCGGCCTCGAACGAAATAAAAGCGAAGAGATTTTGGGTGGCAGCCGAACGCTGGCCGATCGTTCGAGCCGTTTGGCCCGACGTGACCTGCGATCCGCCGATTCAAGTTCCCGATTCTTTGCAACAAGAGTGGCTGCGAGAAGACGCTCTGGCAGAGTTGCTCCGCGGGCGCATGGAAGTCGCTGGTCCGATTGCGGAATCCCATCTCGCTGATTTCTTTGGTCTGTCGAGAGCCGACGTTCAAACCGCCCTTCTGCGCTTGGAAGGCCAAGGGAGCGTGCTTCGAGGCCAATTCACTCATGGTTCCGCTGCCGTTTCGTCCAAACAAAACGGAGCTGGCGAAACCGAATGGTGCGATCGGCGTTTGCTGGCGCGCATTCATCGCCTCACCTTGGACGGTCTGCGCCGACAAATAGAACCCGTTTCTCCAGAGCGATACGTCGGTTTTCTTTGCCAGCACCAGCATGTCAAGCACGGCTCGAGACTTCGCGGCGAAACCGGCCTGCTTACTGTCATCGAACAACTTCAAGGGTTCGAAGCACCTGCCGGCGATTGGGAGCGGTTCCTGCTTCCCCATCGCCTGGTGGCCTACAACCCGGCGTGGCTCGATTTGCTGACGTTGAGCGGCCAGGTACTGTGGGGCCGAGTCAAGCCCGTCATCCGACCTGAGGGCCGATCCCGACCAATCAAACCTTTCACCCGTTCCATCCCCATGACCCTGATGTTGCGAAGAGATCTTCCGTGGTTATTGGGAGAATCGGAACCGACCTTGATCGATCGGGCCGTGCATGCGCTCGGCGGCAATGCCCGCATGGTCTATGAAACACTTCGGCAACAAGGAGCTTTGTTTGTCAGCCAGCTTCTGAATCTTCTGCCTGTGGCGCCCGGGCAACTGCGCGACGCGTTGGGCGAGTTGGCTGCTGCTGGACTTGTCACCTGCGATGGCTTTGCCGGTTTGCGCTGGCTGCTAGGCGGGACAGCGAAGAAAGCAGACCGCCGCCGTCGCCTCACGCGGTCGGCGTCCCAGACGGGTATCGAAGGCGGCCGCTGGTCTCTGCTTCACTCCGCTTTGCCGTCTTTCGCGTCGGCGCCCCTCTCTCCCCGTGACCAAAACGACATCCAGAAACAGCAGGCAAGCGCCATCGAGAATTGGTGCCGGCTTCTGATTCGCCGTTATGGCGTGGTGTTTCGCGACCTTTTGCAGCGTGAACCAGCGGCACCCAGCTGGCAGGCGTTGCTGCGAACTTTTCGCACGCTCGAAGCCCGAGGCGAAATCCGGGGCGGCCGATTCGTCGCTGGCGTCGCGGGCGAACAATTCGCACTCACCCAATCCATCCACCATCTTCGCCACGACAAAGAAGAGGACGCCGTGCCTTTGGTTTTGACCGCCACGGATCCAATCAACCTCTCTGGTCGCGTGCTGGCCGGTTTGCGCGTTCCCGCCGCCAGAGGAAACCGCATCGTCATGCGAAACGGCCAGCTCGTTGCCTGCCGCATCGGCAAGGAAATCCGCCTCGCCGAATCCGACCGAGAACCAGACGGTTTCGCTGTCGGCAAGAATCACGAAATGCTGCGGCTTTTGAATGGCCCATAATGCAAGCGGTTGGCCTCGCTGCAATCACAGCGACTGGTATTGTTCGCGTATCGTGTGCGGCAAGAACCACCAGGCCAGGCGCTGAGCGACGTGATCGAGAAAGCGCTGGCGAAATTGCCGCGGACTTTGATCGTCGCTCGGAATAGAGCCGCGCGGCCTCGGAGGATACTCGACATTGAACGTGTCGTAAACTGGTTCTCCGTTTTCGTCTTTCATGTCGAACACTTCAACATCGATTTCGATCTGGCCGCGATACATATACGTCCCAGCTCCCTTTTCGTACAGATCGACCGACAGGATTTCGAGGCTGATGACGTAGTCGGCATCGAAGTATTTGCCGATTTCCTTCATGTCGAGTGTTTGCCAGTCGGGGTTTTCATCTTTGAATTTCTCGACTTTTTTGGACGGCACAATTTCCAATCGCCCTTTGTTGTTTTCTTCGTTCAGACGGGACATCTGGCGAACGAGTCGGCTGGTCAGTTCGCGGTCGATGCGCAAAAACTCTGGCCGTATCTCGCCAGGCATGCTGGTCAAGATCACCACCTTGCCCGATTCCAGCGCCTTGAGCTTCGGGTCGACTTTTGGTTCGCCGTAAATCAAGAAGAAAGGAACCTGAAGCAAACTACATCCTGTTGCCAAGATCGACGCGACCGTCAACCACGCCGCAAGATACATCCGTTGACGGAGCATGGTTCCCTCCTCTCTCCGTTCCCACGCCTTTTGGCGCTAAAAAGATATTTCGCCTGTTCCCCACATCCAGGCCAGCACGACCAACCAACGTGTCAGCAATAAGACGACAAAGACCACAACCGCTGTCGTCAGGAAGCTCTCCAGCGAGTTGAGAAAAAGAAAACGACGCCAGATGCTGCACAACACGCACCAGATCATAAAGACAAAACAAAAGACCGCCAGCAGCGTACCAACGAAATTCGCCTTGAGTGAGTTCCAAACGTCGCCGTGAGCCAGAAGGGAAAAACTCGTTGTCATGCCGCACGACGGACATGGGATACCGAATCTGTCGTAGCACGTGCACGGGGGTAAACCCAGTTGCCGATGCGTTTCCATCCGCCTCGGCCTGCCCGCTTCGTCATAGGGATCCAACCACAGGGCCACGGCAAAGACCGATGCGATTCCCAAGGCGATCGCCAACAATCCGGCGCGAGCCCAACCATTGGTCTTCGGTCGATCCCGCGGGAATAGTCGTTGCTGTTCGATCATGGACACGAATGGCGGCACGATAGCGACCGTCTCCAACACGTGCAAGGGCAAGTGAAGCGACCAAGGCCAGTGTACACCATCCTGCCCGATACAGCTATCCGTCAGGCGAAAAGGTCCATCAGTCGATGCAATGTCGTACTTGGTCGCATCCACGTTGCCCTAGCTAACTTTTTTCCGGAAAAGACCGCGTCGGCCAACCGCCAATTTCGGTTTGCTGACGGCTGGAATAGGGAAATCAGGCGAAATGAATGGCCTTCGTCGGCAATCGCTGGGCCCGCAAGCAGATGGGCGCAATCGAGAGGGCCACCCGCGGGGGGCAGCGGGTGGCCCAGGGGTCCAGCAGACTGGGTTTCGAGGCAGGTGCCTGGCAAGAAGAAAGACGACAGCAACGGCGCGACCTGATTCCGGAATCGTTGTGGGTCACGGAGGTTGGGGTGCGCCTCCCAACGCTTCCGGAATCAGAAACACGGCCGGGGGAAGCCGCTCGGTCCGCGGGGAAAACGGCCCGATGTCCTGTCCGTCGCTGCTCTTCCGTTGGTCGGTCAATCCGCCCTTTGTTATGGCAATCGGCGTGCCAACCGTCGGTCAATCTGGATTTGTTTTTGTATCCTCAAGAGAGATTGAGATTTGGAGCGCAACTTTGTAGCAGCCGCTTTTGTTCGACTGTTCCGATTTTGTAAATTCATCCACTCAGGTGTAAATTCTACTTCAATCGGCATACGCGGACGGAAACGATGGCCGCTCGAAATATCAAACTGGTAATGTGCTACGACGGCGGAAATTACGCCGGCTGGCAAATCCAGCCAGGAGCGCGTACCGTCCAGGAAACCCTGGAAAAAGCGATCTTCGCGCTGACGGGGGAAAAGGTGCACGCCAACGCCAGCGGCCGGACCGACGCCGGCGTCCATGCCCTCGGTCAGGTCGTGAATTTCTTCACTTCGAGCCATCTCGAGCCCGATGTTTTCGTGCGCGGTTTGAATGCCCATTTGCCCAATGATATCGCTATCCGCGAGGCGGCGGACGTGCCTGCTCACTTCGACGCCAACCGCAACGCCAAACGCAAAATGTACCGTTATGTCATCTACAACGGTCCGGTCCGGGATCCGTTTCTGCGCCGCTACAGCTACCATTGCCGCTACCCTCTGGATGTGGCCAGGATGCAACGTGCCGGAAAGGTGTTGGTTGGCACGCATGATTTTCGCAGCTTTGAAACCGATTATCCCAATCGCGTTTCGAGCGTGCGGACCATTACTTCCCTGTCGGTGGAAAAGAACGACCAGACGATTCGCCTGGAAGTGGAAGCCGACGGGTTTCTTTACAACATGGTCCGGGCCATTGCCGGCACCTTGATCAATGTGGGACGGGGTTATTGGCCAGAAGAGAAGGTGGCGGAGATTCTCCAGGCGCAGGACCGCAGGCAAGCTGGTCCGACGGCTCCACCACAGGGTTTATTCCTTGTGCGCGTCGCCTACGACGAAAGCGACCTGACACAAAAATAGCCCGGCATGGTCGTTTCGTTTGGAAACCACTTCTGCCGGGCCTCCTGCCGTCGCACAATGCGTGTCATCTATCGGCCGTACCAGTAAGTCGGCGGTGTGGGGTAATAGCCGACCGTGGTGTAAACCGGTGCTTGCGCGGCGGGAGGATGAACACTCAGAGAACTTTTCATGGGTGGCGGCCAATAGGGAAATTGCGGATGAGCAGGCGCGGAAAAATGGGCAGCGTAAGGCCAGTAGGTATACCAGGGCGCCAAGCCACAGCCGCAACACCCCGTCTGCAAACCGCAACAACCCCACTTGGCTTTGCCGCAGCAACCAGGCCAGCCGATTTCGAATCCGAAACGAACCGGACCTTCTGCCTGCACCGATGGCGCCAAAAACAATGGCACCCCCAGCAAGATCGTTCCGATGATCTTCTTCATGACTTACCTCAGGTGGAAAGTGGGGACTCGATCCCCGCAAAGGGACGATCGCTGCGATCGTCAAGCTCCGGGCTTGGTGCTTGAAGCCGTCTCCGTGGCGATCGTTTCAACACAACTGTCCGTTGAAGCATTCCCCACGGTAATGGGTTTGACCAATAAAAACTGGATACAGTACGGTGAGGGTTCGCCTCGCAGTCCGCTACCGCCGCCGTCAGCGACAAATCTGCGCCAACGACTAGAATCGCCCGAACAGGCAGAAAACAAAGAGCCGATGTCATCGAACGTAGCGCGGCAGGTCGAGAAGAAAGCAGGCTCCCTTGTCCGTGCCGACCGCCAGACGCCTGCCGTCCGGCGACAAGGCAGCGCTGACAATGCCGGGAAAGCGCCGACTGAAGATAGGCTCTGCGACCTCCATATCCCAGATTATCACCAGTCCTTTTTTCCCAGCAGTCAACAAACGCCGACCGCTATCGTAAAACTCGACACGATAAATCGGCGTGACGTGGCCAACGAGTCGGAGCCTTTCCGTCCCCGGTTCGACATCCCAGAGGATGACATCTCCGTTCTGCGAACCGGAAACGACAACTTGGCTGTTCGGTGAAAATGCCAGGGCGAAGATTGGCCCCGAATGACCTCGAAGCGTGCTGAGCAAGGTCAGACTGTCTCGATCGTAAATGCGAATCTGGCCGTCCAAACCGCCAGCAGCGATCATCTTCCCATTCGGACTGACGGCCACTGCGTAAAGTGGCGTCCGAGGTGTTGCTGAAACGTGCGCAATCATTTCGCCTTGCGCTGGCTGCCAGGTTTTTACCTGGCCGTCGTCGCCGCATGAAACCAGCAACTCGCCGTCGTGAGACGCTGCCAGAGCGTGGACGCACCCATCGTGTGCCGAAAGCCGAACAACGTTGGTCTCGTCTTTGTGGATCTGAATCATCCCGTTTGTGGTGCCCGACGCAAACCATCGTTTCGCAGCGACCACTGACACCAGGCGTTGGGGCTGATCGGCAAACGTTCGCAGCAGCTTGCCATGAGGAACATTCCAAATGTTGAGGCGATGATCGAATCCCGCCGACACCAGTTTTCGGCCGTCAGCGACGAAGGCCAACGCAAAGACAGGACCGCTGTGCCCCTTCAACTCACGAATCGCCTGGGCTGCCAGCGAGTTCGCATAAAGACAACAGCAGAGCACAGAAATGGTCATCGCGCGCAAGAACATGGCAACTCCGTTAAGCAGAAAGGATAGCTGACTTGGGTACACCGTTTACGGTCTGCCAACGCGGGCGTGTGTAGATTCGCTGGCCGAATGGGTCAAGAGGAAGTGCCCAAAGTCAAACGATTTCGTGAAAAACGGGCCAGGACGCACGTAGATCAAAATGTGCGGCAGATGTGACACTTCGCTTGTTGTCCGACGCTGATCGACAGAAATTGGAAAGTGCGCCCATGCCTGGAAATGCCAGTCCCCTGTTCGAAAGACTGAAGACGAGTGAAATCGGAGACCGCCGATGGTGGAGAGCCGTAAAAAGCCTTGCCAGGAAAGGGCCGTGCGTGATCCCCGCGCTGATCGGTGCCCTTGAAAGCGAAAACATCCATCTTCGTCAGGGGGCCGCAAAGGCCCTTCAGCTCATCGGTTCACCAACTGTTCCCTTTTGGATCAAGGCACTCAAGCATCCCAACGTCAACGTTCGGCGAAAGGCAGCCATAGGAATATACGCCAACGCTTTCCATGCTCAAAAGGCAATACCCGCGCTGTTCGAGACGCTCAGTGACAGCGATACGGAAGTGCGTGAAATGTCCGTGGTTGCCCTGGAACTGCTGGCTTTTCTTTTTGGCCCGATTGTATCGCCGGCGATTCCTCGCCTGGTGGGATTATTAGCAAACGATGACGACTACGTCGTCCGAAGTTGGGCGGCGCGGGCTTTGGGGTCGATTGGCCCAGAGGCTATTTCATCGCTTTCGGATCTGAAAGACGCAGCGAATGATGTTGACGACGAAGTGCGTGAGGCAGCTGCCGAAGCAATTCAGCGGATTTCGCAAAAATGATCGCCGATTGGGACACGAATTACGTGTTTGTTTCCGACCTCCTCGAACAAAGGCATCCTCAGATTTTCGCTTCGTTGCGCACGGTGGTGCCCTTGGGGATCATTGCCGGAACGGCCGACGTGTGGTGCCGGGATTACATGCCCGTGCAGGTTAATGACAAACGGTTTTGTCAGTTCGTCTACCAACCCGATTACCTGCGTGGTTGGGAACATCTCATCACGCCCGCGGAGCGGTGCCGTTTAGCATTTATGAGCGACTATCAGCAAGCATCGATCATCCTCGATGGCGGCAACGTGGTCGCTTCGCGTAGCAAGGCAATTTTGACCGACAAGGTTTTTTGGGAAAACAAGGAGTATAAGGAACGTGAGCTTCGCATCCGGTTGGCGGATGCTCTCGAGGCCGATTGCCTTTTCATTCCCTGGGACGAACAGGACGAAACAGGGCATGCTGACGGCGTCGTCCGATTTTTGTCTGAAGACCGCGTCTTGATGAATGATTATTCAAGGGTCGATCCAGAGTACGGGCATACCGTATCAGCAGTACTGAAAGAGGCGGGACTAGAAATCGAAATGTTGCCGATGTTCGAAGACGAACGTCCTAGAAAACGCGACGGCATCTCCTCTGCCGTGGGCATCTATGTCAATTATCTTCGCGTCGGCAACATCGTCATTCTACCTGCCTACGACCGGCCGGAAGACGATTTGGCGTTGGAAAAAGTCAGCGAAGTTTTGCCCAACGCGACTGTCCATCAGATAAATTGTTGTCGTTTGGCGAAGGAGGGCGGCGTATTGAACTGCGTTTCGTGGACGGTGAAGTTGGAACAAGAGGGCTTGATTCTACATGCGAATGGGTAACCGTCTCGTCCTAAAGAGAGAAAACATCATGTCAACTGGCCGCAAAGAACGGTTTATAATTGGCGGTGCCGACCTCGAATGTTTGTTTGGCTATGAAGAACTAAACCTTGCCGACACGAAAGCCGTTTGCATCACGCTCATGGATCGCCACGATCTTGAGCTCGATAAAGACGAACCGTTTACCGTTTCAGATGTAAACTTCTCTGAATATGTAAGGCTTCCTTGTTCGTCCGTCTGTCGTTGTTAATCTTACTGCTAGTTTCCCAGAGAAAGTCCTGTCGCTTTCGACGGTTGAGGATGTGCTATGGGCGTTTTCAGACAGTTCGAAGTCTGCAAAATTTGAGAGGCTTGTTGCGTTTTTTGATCTTTGCGAGACTATCTGCTCCGTCCGGCGGCCAACGTTTGCAGTTATTGGCTCAGAGCCGTGCCACTTCGATGAAATCTCGATAAGGAACCCGAACTCCGCGAATAAGTTTAGATTTGATCCAGACAGATTTTTTTCCGAGGAACACAAAAAGGACTTGTTCAATTGGTATCTTGATTATGCCAGATGGCGGGAAGGGATCCGTCGAAGCTTAGGTTGCTGATGTCCCTCACCGAATTCTGATCAGATTTTTTCCCAAAATCACGCAGTAAGGATTTTGGCCCTTTCGGGCCGGTTTTGCCGAATTGCTGAAAATTCTGGAGAAGCGCTGCGACGTGGTCGGTGGAAGCGACGCGTCGAGCGAGGCGGGGCTTCAAAGGTCGTTTTGGTGCGCGCGAGGGCGCGGTTGGAATTATTGAGGAAATAGCCGACTAGTTTATCTAACTTATCTGGTTCACCGTCAACTAACGGTGTTTCCGGCGAGCGTCGCGGTGTCAGCGCGACAAGCGAACCGTCAACAAACGATGTTTCCAGCGAGCGTCGCGGCGTCAGCGCGACGAGCGGACCGTCAACAAACGGTGGTTTTAGCGAGCGTCGCGGTGTCAGCGCGACGGGCGAACCGTCAACAAACGATGTTTCCAGCGAGCGTCGCGGCGTCAGCGCGACGAGCGGACCGTCAACAAACGGTGGTTTTAGCGAGCGTCGCGGCGTCAGCGCGACGAGCGGACCGTCAACAAACGGTGGTTTTAGCGAGCGTCGCGGCGTGAGCGCGATGAGGGGACCGTCAACTGACGGTGGTTCTTGGGCGGCACGCTTTGAGCGAAGCGAAGAACGTGGCCAGGCTGAGTAAACGTCATCCACGTCCAACTTCAGGCAACACGTCCGCTCAATCTCACGCTTGGCGGCCTTGGCGTTTTTGGTGCGGGATCAGGCATTCGGCCGACGGCCAGTTTTGTCGAAGACGTGGGCCGGTCGCTTGGCGGCGCCTTTCGGCGAACCGGTCAACTGGCTGGCCAGCTTCGCCGCGGCTTCACACAACGCGCCAGGTCTGTTATAGATAGATTGAGGAGCTGGCGACAGGGGCCGCGGGGTGGTGGTCCAGCAAGAGCTACAGGCAAGTTCCGTGGTGAACCGTTTGCGTTTGGCACTGGCGCTCGTTCGCAACGGGCCTTGGCAATGGCGGAAGAGGCTGCCAAAGCGTCGAATGTCAGGCTTTTCGATGTGGTGGATGAAGTTCGTTATGTACGAGGATCGTCATACTTCGATGTTGACCTTGCAGGTCGTCGCATTCTTCATATCGGCGAGAATGCCTTCGGAAGGAATCGCACTGGCCAAATCCTCGAAGCTACGCACGAGTTGATTCACGCTCAGCGGTACAACAATGTACTGCGAGGTAGGGGCGGGAACTTCGTTCAAGCCTATAACGATTACTTCTTGGCCAAGCCGTTCGGAAGCGATCTTTATGCGTTGGAGGAAGTGACGACGGAGTTTCTTGCCTTGCGACGTGTTGAAAATTATCTCGGTGGGCTTTCACCGCAGCAGCGAGGGGCGTCAATTCGATACGTCAACTACTGGCAAGCACGATTCCTCGGCAACCATTGACCTTGTTCACACGAAAGGAAACGCACATGTCACGACTTACACCATTGCAAGGATATCTCCTGAATTTCAAGGGAGAGATCGAACCAGGGCGGCGTGAATACTTGCCGAAGAAGGAAGCATACGAACAATTGAAGTTACACACTGGCCAAGATTTCGGCGAGGACTTTGATGCGTGGGAACAATGGATTCAGAAGCACCCTGCGTCGATCAGAGACCGTCCAGTCGATATGTCACAAAAGTTGTCGGATTTCTTGTCAAAGAAGTAGTTCACTTGTGCATCCTCCCGCCCCGTATCCTGCTGCTTCGGACAGTCGGCAGAACTTCCTGGCTTCTCCGTCCCGAAAACCCAATCCGGTGAACCAATGCCCCTGAATCGAGCCGGTTGCAGCAGGGCGCGAGAGCCATAAAGGGAGAGGAAAGGGTTCGCCGGTGAATTAGCCGAAAGCGAACCTTCAGCTCTTTGACAACTCGCCAAGCACATCCAAAGGACCCAGACGCGGATGGCGTAGAGGACACCCTGCCCGTATTGGCGATTCCCTCTGGCCGGTATCGCTTCACCGGCCGCGAGTTCGAATCGATCACCGGCTTTCAATACCACCGCGCTCGCTATTACGATCCGGGCACCGGCAGATGGACAAGCCAGGACCCGCTTGGCTTGCTGGCCGACATCAATCCCTACCGCTACGCCGGCAACAGCCCGGTGAATTTTGTGGATCGGGATGGCGAGGTTGCTGTTCTGGCAACCCTCGGTGTCATTGCGATCTATGTTGGAACGCAGGCCCTTTTCGCCGCCGCCGAAACCGGAATCGAATATGCTTTAGTTCAGCAGTTCGGCAGTGATCAAGACATTGCTCAGTTTTCCATCGGAGAGCGATTCCTGGTCAACTTCGGCATCAATATCGCCACCGGCGGCATCGGTGGCAAGGGCAAGCTCATCACAAAAATCGGCGCATTCGTTCTCCGGCAGTCGATTGAGATCGGCGCCGAGACCGGCTACGATGTTTACAAAGGCCGTGATGTCGAAGAGTCGCTGATCCGCAACACAATCGGCAGCCTGGCCGGCGAAGGGATCGGCAAGGCGATCGGCTTCGCGTTAAAGGTGGGTGGCCGCGCTGGCAAGCGCATGCTCGACCAACTCACCAGCGGTCGCCGCCTGACACGCGCGGATTTGGACTTCGACGTCGACCCGACGCGAGGTTTCCGCGACGGCCTGCCGGCCGACCCGAAGCGCGTCCTGGCGGATGAATTCAGGCTGCCAAGGAATGTTCGCGCGGAATTGGAAGCGGACGGAATTCGCTTTCGCGGACGCGATGGGCACTCGATCTTTTACAATTCACAGACAGGTCGATTGTGGCAGTGCAGCATTTGCAAAGAAGTCCAATCGCTTGCAGATGTCCGACTCGCACTGACACGCCACCCGAAGGGAGTCTTAGGCGGAACTCCTGGGGACTGGGCCAGAAGCGAGCATTGTCACATTTCGATCGACGTTTGACCGACATGCAGAACTTGGCTTCGAGAAACATCATCCGATATTCAAGTTTTTCTTGGAGGCATTTGATAACTTCGGGATCCCAAATTTGAGGACTCCTCCAACACCTAAATTTCCAACTGGCAGATTCCGCGGTCAAACTCTGGTTAATCTATCAACACCGGGACACAGAGAACAACTCCATAAACTATGGGATATTCGCTATCCGCAGTTTTCCCGTCGGCATGGAGCACGCAACATAGAACAACAGCTTCGCGATGGGAAAATAACGCCTCGTCAATTGCTGAACATGCTTGAGGATTTCTACCTTTTGGCGCTTGAGGATTATCCGAGCGACCTAATTCGCGTTTTTGTGTCGATGAGAGTTTTCCGTAACAGGATTGGGGTTTAGGGGATGTGGTCAGCGAGCTTGTACCTTGATAGATTGGTCCCTGATGCGATTATCTCTTCATTCGGAAATCGTATCCGCGTAGACCAATTCGACAGCTGCGCGAATTTGACGATATTCGATCTTGAGAACAACGATTGGCAAGAATTGTTACAAAGGCTCGATGCTGAAGGAATTCGACTTCGATTAGAATCTTCAGTAATTGAACATAACGTGGTGTTCGATTGGAATGCACCAAGAAACGATTGGGTTGCCGCAATACTGGCTCCGTACGGCGTTGCGCGAACAGAGAATCCACCCAATGACTATGAGATCCAGTTTCGCTTTCCGTGCCAAGGCATTGTACGAGAAGGTAGGCCACTGATGCTGCAAGTGCCACCAAAAGGTCATTTGGTGGCGGCTGGAGACCATCTCGTTGTCAGTGAGGCGTTGCTTCAAGTTCTTGGGTGCGATCCTGAGATTTTGCCAGCTGTTTATTGGCGAGGCCAAATCCAAAAGGGATGGCGCCGATTTGAAAGTTACAATCGTATTCGCTATCTAAGCGAATTATCCTATAGCTCGAATCGGCGAAGTTGCGCAGCCTGCGGAGAATGGCTGGTGTCGACCTTTGGGGTGTGGATATGCGAATCTGATGAACGATTAACGAATCAGTTTGCTAGGGACGTTTCTGGAATGTCTCATCATGGTCGGTGTCATCCATTATTAATATCTCTTGATACGGCTCTTCAAGTCGTCAGCGAGTTAGGAAGAGACGGCTATGTACTTGACCCTATATATTCGAGGAAGTGTCGAGTCGTGGACCAATTGCTTGGTTTTCGCAAAAAGGTTGGTGATTTCTTGGGCGTCCCAAAAGACTGAAACTGTCCGTTGTCCGTTGTCCGTACCGAAAACTCAATCCGGTGAACCAATGCCCCTGAATCGAGCCGGTTGCAGCAGGCCGCGAGAGCGATAATGGCAGAGGAAAGGCTTCGCCCGTGAATTAGCCGAAAGCGAACCTTCAGCTCTTTGACAACTCGCAAAGGGCATCCAAAGGACCCAGACGCGGATGGCGTATAGCAGCTAAAGAACAACGGCCTTGGGGACACAGACGCGGATGGCGTAGAGGACACCCTGCCCGTATTGGCGGTTCCCTCTGGCCGGTATCGCTTCACCGGCCGCGAGTTCGAATCCATCACCGGCTTCCAATACCACCGCGCTCGTTACTACGATCCGGGAACGGGTAGATGGATTTCGCCAGACCCGGCCGAGGCCGACATCAATCCCTACCGCTACGCCGGCAACAGCCCGGTGAATGCGGTGGACCCGTGGGGATTGGAGGCAATTCGCTACCGCGACCCGCATGCCGCCGACATCGTTTTGACGTCGGAGGAAAAAAGGCGAATCGCGTGTTTACAGAAGATTGGCAATGGTGGCGCCGGGAGTTCTTTTCTGGAAACGCATGGCGACAGGCTGCGCCAGCGATCAAACAGCTGTCGATCGACACGGGCGATTTTGCGCTTTCGCTGACTCCGCTGGCTGGAGACGTTCGCGATGTCGCGGAGGTAGGGCTTGGCGTCGATGTCGTCACCGGCAAACCGTTATCGCTCAACGAAAGACTGATAACCGCAGCTGCGGCTTTTATACCAACTGTTGGTGGGAAAGCGCTGCGGGGGTTGGTCCCACGGGCGACACCGAAGTTCTTTACTTCGCGGACGATCTGAAAAGCTCCAACGGGACAAACATATAAGGTGTTCCGCCAGGACATCGACTGGACTCTCAAGGTGAAGGGAAAAACAAATGCGCAGTGGGCGAGCGAGGGCAAGGCACCTTATGTCATGAAAAATGGCCGAGCGGAGCAGCTTCAACTCCACCATTCACGACAGAATGCCCAAGGACCATTGTTTGAGTTGTCTCAGTCTACGCATCTGAGAACAAAGAGCGGTGTCGGTCGTGAAGCACTCCATCCGTTCGGAAGGAGTCAGCACCCCGATTTTCCAGTTCGTAGACAATACTGGATTGACAGAGTGACGGAAGCAGGTAGGTTCGTACAATGATCCCACTGCACATTCAACAATTGCTCGACGAGCGGGGCTATTCGCAACGCACCGACGACAAGGAAGTAATTCGCAGGACGCTCGTTGCGCTCGGCATTGACCCTGCCAGTGAATTGGGGGAGTTCTATCTGGCATACGATCCGTCACTTTTGCAAAGTGACACTTCCTACGAACAGCTACTAGATGTCGTCATTCCCGTTGTTGATGGTGCTGCTCCAGTGGAAGCCGATCCATCAGAGACACCTGTTGGAATGGCGACCGCTTTCGTTCGAGATGTCTGGGAAGTTCCAGAAAGAATGATCTGCCTCACGACAACCGAAGGCGAGGGCGCATTTCTCTATGATTTGTCTTCTGGAGCGATTTACGATTTCAGCTTGAGCGAGCAAGCCGAACTTTGCAATGGCAGTCTCTCGCCACGTTGGAACAGCTTCTTTGAGTTCATTGCATGGTATTTGAGCTGATCTGCCATTAGTCAGCTGAGGAATAGTCTCCTGTCCATTCCGAAAACTCAATCCGGTGAACGAACGCCCATGAATCGAGCCGGTCGCAGCAGGTTGGGAGAGCGATAAGGGGATAGGAAAGGGTTCGCGAGTGAATTAGCCGAAAGCGAACCTTCAGCTCTTTGACAACTCGCCAAGCACATCCAAAGGACCCAGACGCGGATGGCGTATAGGAACTAAAGAACAACGGCCTTGGGCACACAGACGCGGATTCCGCTGGCTGGAGACGTTCGCGATGTTGCGGAGGTAGGGCTTGGCGTCGATCTCGTCACCGACAAACCGTTATCGCTCAACGAAAGACTCATAACCGCAGCTGCGGCTTTTATACCAACTGTTGGTGGGAAAGCGCTGCGGGGGGCTGCGCGGGTTACTAACTTCTCGGACGAGCTTTCGGTAAGTGTGCAAGCTGCGAGGCGACATCTTCGACGGAATGTCCCCGGCACAGGCGGTCAAGTTCACCATATCATCCCGTTTGAAACTCGCAGCCATGAGCTAGTTCAACGTGCGGCACGAGGCGGGTTCAATATGAACGGTGCAAACAATGGGATTCGATTGGACCTGACGCAGCACCTTGGATCGCACCCCAGGTACAATGCTGCTGTGACGAGGAAGCTGGAGGAAATCCTTCGTGCAAATCCGAGGATTTCTGACATCGATGCAGCGAATGCGTTGCAGCGATATGCCGACCAATTGCGAGCCGGGTTAGAACGCAGCACGAGCATGCTTCATTAGGAATGGAGGATCGATGATGGACTGGCAAGAACTGAAAGGCAACTTTTCTATGGCTACGGTTGAGTCTGGTGATTCAATCGATCAAGCCATGAGTGAATTCTGCCGGCGCATCAGAGAAAAGGTCATCCCCGGTAATGACGGTGTTGCTTGGGACTACTTGCGAGTTGAGTTTTGGCCCGATTCAGGTCGAATGATTGTGTTTCCAGCATCCAGTTCAAGCTCGGAGCGAATCGAGAAAGCGGGGATGCCAAGTTGTATTCAGTGATCTTCTCTCGGAGTACGAACGACTCGCCGATTCTGACTTGGATGACGACAATTTCGTTGCGGCGTTACTCCGGGAAGAACAAAAGTGGATCAAGCGGTTTCTTGACGCTGCCCGGAAAGAGGGCCTGTCTGGCAATCGTATTCAGTTCTGGGAAGGTGACGGCGAACAACCGATTTGCAATGAGCAAGTCTGACTGTTGTCCGTCCCGAAAACCCACTCCCATGAACCGATACCCATGAATCACGCCGGTTGCCGCAGGGCGCGAGAGCGATAACGGGAGAGGAAAGGCTTCGCCGGTGAATTAGCCGAAAGCGAACCTTCAGCTCTTTGACAATTCGCAAAGCACATCCAAAGGACCCAGACGCGGATGGCCTATAGCAGCTAAAGAACAACGTCCGTGGGGACACAGACGCGGATGGCGTATAGGACGCCCTGCCCGCGTTGGCGGTTCCCACTGGCCGGTATCGCTTCACCGGCCGCGAGTTCGAATCGATCACCGGCTTTCAATACCACCGCGCTCGTTACTACGATCCGAGCACCGGCAGATGGACAAGCCAGGACCCGCTTGGCTTGACGGCCGACATCAATCCCTACCGCTACGCCGGCAACAGCCCGGTGAATGCGGTCGATCGAAATGGGATGTTCTTCCATGGTGTCGTCGGCGATTTCTTCGAGGACATCTACCAAAAAGCAGTCGGCATTTCACGTGGCGAATTCAATCCCAATTTCGTTCGTGGGTTGCAGGTGATTGGCGGCCGCGCAGAAGACATCCGTCAGAAAGCAGTCGGCATCTCGCGTGGCGAATTCAATCCGGACTTCATCCGCGGTTTGCAGGTCATCAACAAGCGCGTCGTCCAGCCTGTTGTCGAAACGGCGTCGATTTACGCACAAGCTATTCAGGAAGTCGACTATCCCGAAGCGCTTCGTGAAGGATTCATCCTCGAGGCGGACATCTTCATGTTTGGCCAACACGAAGGCGTGCATCGTGAAGCGCAACGGATCATTGCCGCCAATCCCGAACGCGTCTATTCGCAACACTTGGCCGCGTTCGCACGGGAAGTGTTTATTGCCTATGCTGCTTACGGCTTGAGTAAGTACCTGCAAAACTTGCGTGAGCCGTTCTTGCTTGGTGGACTCAGCCGCAAGGGACTGTTTGGCTATCGCGCGGCTCAGACCGCACTGGTAGGCTTGCAATTCCGCGAGGCGTGGCAGGCGGGCGAGTCGTTTGGCCAGGCCTATCTCGACATTCGCCAAGGCAATAGTGGCATGGCTGCGCTCAACCTCGCGCTTGGCGGCCTTGGCGTTTTTGGCGCGGGATCGGGCATTCGGCCAACGGCCAGTTTCGTCGAGGATGTGGGCCGGTCGCTTGGCGGCGCCTTTCGGCGAACCGGCCGCGGCTTCACACAACGCGCCAGGGCTGCTATAGATAGATTGAGGAGCTGGCGGCAGACAAAGGCGAGCAGACGTGCGGCAGAGAGCGAACTAAGGCTGGTTGATCGTGGAAATGTCGTACGAAACGCTGACCCGTTAACGGATGCACAGATTGCTGAGCTTCGTACGATGGCTGGTCAGCTTGGTTTAAGACCTGACGATATTCAATTCGTTCGTGGTCCCTCAGCGTACCTTGATCTCGCCGATAAGGTGCTTATTGGTCCGAACGTCTATCCGTCGGCTGCAGGCTCCAGTTCACGCAGCGTACTGGGCCGACTTACGCCGCGTGCAGTCATCGCGCATGAAGGCGGACATCTATTAACGAGTCGCGCGGGCAAGGCGCTGCAAGGTGGTTCGCTTCTTGACGAAGTTCAAGCAAGCTTGGTCGCGCGTCAGATGCGTGGACTGAGTAATGTTGAGGGATACCAGCTTCTCCGTGATGCCGTCGAACGAGCGCGCAGCCAGGGTCAACGTGTTCGTGATCTACTTCCCCAACTCCCTTACTTCGCGGAATAGTAACGATGCAGAGTCAGGAACTCAAACCGAATAACGAAACGTCGATTAAAGCGTATGAGGAATACCACGATCGTGGTAAGGTCGAGACCGTGCGCTGTGAACGCTGCAACGATCTATTGAAGATCGAGCCGTTGGGCGATTCGGCGCTGAAGATGAGTTGTACGTGCGGACTTTACAACGGTACGTTTCGTGGAATCTAATTTTCCTCACCGAATTCTAATCTCTGTCCATACCGAAAACTCAATCCGGTGAACGAATGCCCATAAATCGAGCCGGTCGCAGCAGGTCGCGAGAGCGATAACGGGAGAGGAAAGGCTTCGCCCGTGAATTAGCCGAAAGCGAACCTTCAGCTCTTTGACAATTCGCCAAGCACATCCAAAGGACCAGACGCGGATGGCGTATAGCAGCTAAAGAACAACGGCCTTGGGCACCCAGACGCGGATGGGGTATAGGACACCCTGCCCGTATTGGCGGTTCCCTCTGGCCGGTATCGCTTCACCGGCCGCGAGTTCGAATCGATCACCGGCTTTCAATACCACCGCGCCCGCTACTACGATCCGCGAACGGGTAGATGGATTTCACAAGACCCGGCCGAGGCCGACATCAATCCCTACCGCTACGCCGGCAACAATCCGGTGAATGCGGTCGATCGAAATGGGATGTTCTTGCAGAGCATCATCGGCACGGCCGCCGAGGTGGGCTCGTCTCTTGCCATTTCCATCGCCCGGCTTCCATTCGTTCCGTCGTTGGGCGTGGGCCGGCTACTGACCGGGCAGTCGACTACCCGCGATCTCGCGACTCTGGCGTTGGATTTCGCATTCCCGTTTGGTGCCATTGGAATCAATGATTTTGCCGTGTCCGTGGCGGAATCGGCGTTCCAGGCATTGGCTGAGGCGTGGGAGCAAGACCCGTATGCGGTCATCAGCGAAATCGGTCATACCATACTCGACATTGCTGGTTTGTTTCCGGTTGTTGGCAATATCGCCGACCTGGCCAATGCTGTTTGGTATGGCATCGAAGGCAATTGGGAATATGCGGCGCTCAGCTTGGCGGCCGCGGTTCCGGGTCTTGGCTATCTCGCCGTGGCCGGACAGGCGGGCAAATACGGCGCCAAGGGGACGAAGCTGGCCAACGCCTTTCTGCGGGCAACCCGGCTTTCGAAGCTGTCGACAAGGCAACTACGCATCGCCACCCGCAGCCTTGACGTCGCTTCCAATGTCGGCATCTCGGGTTACAATGTTGTCCAGGGCGTTCGCAACGAGAATCCGCTGCAGGTGGCGCTGGGCGTCTTTGGTTTCACGGTCAACGCCGCGGCGGTGGCGCGGTGGAGCTGGCCGCAGCGATTGGCAGCGGTCAACCGGGGCGGCATTCAAACTCCTGTCGCACGCGGCGGCATCCAAACGCCCGTCGCACGCGGCGGGATTCAAACGCCGGTTGCTCGTGGTGGAATCCAGACACCGTAAGAAGAGGAGGAATTCAAAGCCCGGTAGCCTGGCGCGGCGGCCCGGTGGCGGTGCCGAGAAGGGGTGGTGCAAACAGACGGCCGTTCAATAGGCGTTTAGTCATTGAAGGGTTGCAGGATCATCACATCATTAGTGACAAAAACGTCTTGACAAAAAACCATGAGTTGCTGAGTCTTGCTCAATTTGACCTTCAGTCGCGAAAGAACAGGATATTTCTTCCGCCTCATCCGTCGATGCATTCGAGGCGATCGGTCCACCTTGGTCGCCATCGAACCTCTGTGAGTCGGGACCTGGCAGAACAAATGGATCAAATTGTCGAAGTCGGAAAGCAGCAAGGTTGGACTACGGAAGAATATCAACGCGCCCTTCGTGCCTTGATTGCCGAAGAACGCCAACTGTTGCGATCCGGCCATCGTGCCTTGAACAAGAATATGCGGCCCTGGGCAAGTTGAGGAACACATAATGGTTTACCTCTGGAAGATACACGACGATTATCCAGAAACATTGCTTGGTGAATACGACCGCAATCGGGGACCCGATCGATTTGCGTTCAAGCAGGGGAAACCGTTGACGGAATTGCCGTCGGAACCGCCTAGGTTCATCTTCAATGCCCCAATTAAAAAGTTACGCCAGTTTCATGACTTAGGCAACAACGCTCTCGTGCCATTAGTAAGTCCAGCGCTTGCGAATATCCTACGCAAGACTTGTCCCAATGATGTTCAATTACTCCCGGCCGAAATTAGCTGCAAGGATGGAACAATTGACGATTACTGTGTTGTTGTGATCACACATAGCGTGCGTGGATTGGACCACGAGAAGTCGATCTATACGCTCGCCCCTGGAAGTAAATCAATCATGGGTTTGCGAAAGGCTGTTTACAGAGACGAATGCCTTGGTTCGCACGATGCAGCGCGCGATGCGGAATACCTTTCAAATCTACTGATTTCGGATCGTCTGCATGCAGCCTTTGCCGGACTCAACGGTCTCGGCCTCTACCCAGCGAACGAATGACTTCGGATGGAGGTGTTGTCCGCGATGATGCAAGCCACCAACTTGCGGGATCGCAACAACGCTGTTCGTACCGAAAACTCAATCCCGTGAACGAATACCCATGAGTCGAGCCGGTCGCAGCAGGTCGCGAGAGCGATAACGGGAGAGGAAGGGCACGAAGCTGGCCAACGCCTTTCTGCGGGCAACCCGGCTTTCGAAGCTGTCGACAAGGCAATTACGCATCGCCACCCGCAGTCTTGATGTCGCTTCCAATGTCGGCATCTCGGGTTACAATGTTGTCCAGGGCGTTCGCAATGAGAATCCGCTGCAGGTGGCGCTGGGCGCCTTTGGTTTCACGGTCAACGCCGCAGCGGTGGCGCGGTGGAGCCGGAAAACCAGCGATGCGTTGGTTCCCGCTGGCCCGCTTCAAGAGCGGTTCGGCCCGTTCGATGGCTTGTATTTCAATAGCAGGGCGGAGCTGGATGCTTACGTTCGCGCAAGAAAAGGCCGGTTGCTGGCGGGCGAAGTTGGTCCAGCAAGAGGTACTGGCCTCGTTGAATACGACCCTCGCTTTGCCGCCCGTCAAATGGGGCTTGACCCTGAGAAGTTTGCCAGTCTTCCTCCGCTAAGGCAGCAATATGTGACTTCTGTGTACGGGCTTCGCTATCAGGGGCAAGCTCTACGGCAAGCTGGTAAGAGTTCTGAGGAAATCGCTCGAATCCTCCATGCTGAACGGCGTGCAATAGCCATACGATTCAAAGACCTAACGCCGCCAGACAAGCTCGCACAGATTTACGCTCGGAACCTTGAGAAGTACGGAGACAAGCTGGGACCGACCATCGAGTGGCTGCGTGGCCCGGGAGGAAAAACATGGGGACAGATTATCGAAAGTGCCAGCCGTGCTGGCGGTGCCGACCTTGAATTTTAGGAGTACTCGATGTTGTGGCTGCAAAGTAAAGACCGCTTCAATGACGTCGTAGAATTGAATGAAACAACAGGCGATTGGAGGCTCGTGAGCCGGACATCCGAGGGCGAGAACATTCCTGGCCTTTCAAATATGGACGGGTCATTCTCGATGCTGTCTGGTGTGTTTTGCGCTCTCTTTTGCTCCCATGATGAGATATTCGTGCGTATTGGCGAAACGCAAATCAGATTGTCAGACGATATTGAGATTTTGGTGGATGGCCCACCTGAAAAGCGTTGCCTGTCACTTGTGGTAAGTGGTCGTGAACATGTCAGACTCGAATACGCTCTAGCATCCAAACCAATCGAAGGTGACCCGACAGCGTTCACTGAGAACGAAGACTTTGACTTTGGATTGTTCCTCTCAAACATTGCCCACAGTCCAAATCGCCAAGCCGTTTTGAAAGGAGAGGCTTAGTGGTGATCTCGCCGCTGAATTTCCAATTGCGTTCGGCGATGATCTTCTCAATTTGCATGATACGGACGCTGACGTGGATACGTCTTCGGCCCTTGTTCTGCAAATACTTTTTGAAATCGTCCGCATGCTCATAAATGGGCCGTTTACGCTGGGCGTCTGTGGCGTCGATCACCTTGCAGGAATCTGTTTGATGTCGACAGCGTCGGCCAGGTTGATCAGCCAATCACGGAAGCAAACCTGAAAAGCGACCGGATCGAGTCGGGCAAAGACGCGTTGGAAGGTGTCGTGCGCAGGGATGCCGTTGGCCAGAGCCAGAAAGCGGCGGAGCCAACGCTCGCGTTGCCGGCCAAAGGCCTCGATCTGTTTCCAGTTGGAAGCACCGGCGATGACGGCACAGATGGCGATGGTGATGATATCCATGAGGTGGTGGAGTCGGCGATGCCGGCGGCGCGGGTCACGAAGTTTGCGAAAGTGTTGTTTGATGGTTAAGGAAGATACGGCCATGTCTCTTCTCCAAAAAACGGATGTGTTCCTGGAGAATCATAAGCAAGGCCCCTTGACGAAATCAACCCGGCCGCAATAATTCAGGCGATCTGTGATGCGCCGACCCTGTTTCAGATCCCGAGGTGGTGTTGGAATGGCCTAACGACAAGGAACCCGAATGGGAAGAAATCCACACTGCCGTGAAGAAAAAACTAAATGAACTCCATCCGCGAGTGGAAAAACTGGGGAAGGTGTTGAAACCGCTGTGTAAGGAACTGATGTGAACGTAGTCCGCGTTGATTCGTGTTCCCTGTAATTGGTCAGCGGGATTTTCTCGTCCACCCTCATCGCATATATCAGGTTGCCTTGGCCTGCGCTCTTCGTGAGGTCCGTGCCGTAGCCACGCCAGCGCATGCCGGCCAGCTTCAGCCGTTGGCCAACCACCGTCTTGCATGCCGACTCGATCGCACCCGATCCAATGGCCCAGCCTTTAGCCAGATATTTCAGTTAGGCCATTCGGTGCTTGTTCTTCTTGAAGTAGTTCAAGACTTCCGCGTGTTTTTCCTTCACGGCATGGTGGTTCGGCACGGGACTTAAAAAACATTTGCCAACCTGATAGATTAACCTACCGGTGGGTGCAACGCAATTTGTTGGCCTCAACCACGCAACCCGACTGGAAGCCAAAGCAAAGTCGCACCATGCTTGTTGTCATGCACAAACAGGCGAGCGCGGAAGATATTGACCGCGTGGTCGCCGAAGTCAAACGAATGAACCTGACTCCCCATCCGATGCCCGGCGCGCTGCGCACTGCGATCGGCATTACTGGAAACACCGGAGCGGTCGATCCTCGTCGGCTCGAGGTTCTGCCCGGCGTGTTGGAGCTGATTCGAGTGACCAAGCCCTACAAGCTGGCCAGCCGGGAAATGCATCTGGACGATACATACGTCAAGTTGCCGCAAACCACCATCGGGCCAGGAACGTTCACGGTTATCGCTGGTCCGTGCTCGGTGGAGTCCGAAGAGATGATTCTGCGGACGGCCGAGTTTTTGATGGCGCGGGGCGTTCGGCTCATGCGTGCCGGGGCATTCAAGCCGCGCACCAGTCCGTATTCGTTCCAGGGAATGGGCCTCGCAGGTCTGAAAATCCTCGACCGCGCCCGCGAAAGGACGGGAATAGGCATCGTCACCGAATTGCTGGACACGGAAAATGCCGACGCGGTCGAGGAAGTTGCCGACATCATACAGATCGGCGCCCGGAACATGCAGAACTTCAGCTTGCTGAAACGTGTCGGCAAGGCGCGCAAACCCGTGCTTCTCAAACGTGGCATGGCGGCAACGCTTGAAGAGTGGCTGATGTCAGCCGAATACGTCATGGCCGGCGGCAACTACAACGTCGTCCTCTGCGAACGAGGCGTGCGAACCTTTTCCGACCATAGCCGAAATACCCTCGACCTGTCAGTTGTTCCGCCGGTCAAGAAACTATCTCATTTGCCAATTGTCGTCGACCCGAGCCACGGGACCGGCAAGCGAGATTACGTGCCGCCAATGGCCTTGGCGGCCATGGCAGCCGGGGCTGACGGCTTGTTGATCGAAATCCATCCGGAGCCTGATAGGGCACTTTCCGATGGTGCCCAATCGCTCGACTTTACCGCCTTCGAGCGTTTGCTCGGCCAGTTGCGGGCCCTGGCCAAACCCCTCGAACGAACCATGAACTGACGGCAAATGCCCATCCCCGTCCGAATGGCCTCCTTTCCCCTTGATTCCGCGGGCTTCGTCGCATAGTCGCCGGCGACGGAGGCGATTTATTTGATCTTCGGAAACAGCGGTTTGGGCTTGCCGCCTTCCATCTCTGCGGTGATGCGCACGTCTTCCGCTGGCCGATAATGCACCCAAACGTCTTCCATGCGCACTTCGCTCCAGGGCTGGGGAAAGTTGAAGCTTTTGTAAATCGTCTCGCTGGTAGCTGGCAAGAATGGCTTGAGCAGGATCGAGACGATTCGCAACTGTTCGACCATGTCGAACAAAACGTGTTTAGCGGCTGCCTTGTCGGATTTGACTAGTTTCCACGGCTCATTTTTTTCGGCGAACTGGTTGGTCGGATCGAGTATCTGCTGCCAGATGCGTTGCAGTGCCTGGTTGTACTGGCATGCCTCGATGTGTTTTTGAACTTGCTGCGTCGTCGTTTCGGTATCGACCTCCCCGTAGATGGCTCCGGGTTCGACGCCGGCGGTTTCGTGGAGCTTTCCTTCGAAGTTGCGGGCGATCAGGGTTAACACCCGGCTATAGAGGTTCCCTAAATTGTTCGCCAGGTCGGCATTGTAAACGTCCGCAAAGCGTTTCCAGCCGAATTCGCCGTCGCCGGGAAAAGGACACTCGCGAAGGAAGAAATAGCGAAAGGCCTCGGCGCTGAACTCCGTGACGATGCTCATCGGTTCGACCACGTTGCCGAGCGACTTGCTGATTTTTTCCGCTTCGCCGGTGTCTTCGTTTTTCATGTAGACGAAGCCGTGCCCGAAAACCATGCGTGGCGGTTCCAGACCGGCGGCCCAAAGCATCGCCGGCCATAAAGCACAATGAAAGCGCGTGATGTCTTTGCCGATAAAGTGGATATCGGCGGGCCACCATTGTTGGAAGCGCTGTTCGTCCGTGCCGTAGCCGATCGCCGTAATGTAATTCAACAAGGCGTCGAACCAGACATAGATGGTGAACCCTGGTGCAAACGGGACGGGAATACCCCAATCCTGGCCCGTGCGCGTGATATTGATGTCCTGCAGCCCGCTTTGAACAAGACTGATGACTTCATTCCGTCGGCTTTCCGGCTGGATGAAGTCGGGGTTCTGATCGTAAAACTCTAGAAGTTGTTCTTGGAATCTCGACAGGGCGAAGTAGTAGCAAGGCTCGCTGCGTTTTTCGGCAGGAACCAGATGGTTGGGGCATTTGCCGTCGACCAGTTCTTTTTCCGTTTTGAACGATTCGCAGCCATCACAATAAAGACCTTCATATTGGCCGCGGTAGATATAACCGTTGTCGTAGACAGTCTGGATGAATTTCTTGCAGCCGGTATGATGCCTCGGCTCGCTGGTCTGAATGAAATCATCGTAACTGATTTCGAGAGCGTCCCACACCTCGCGGAATTGTCTGGCCATTTCGTCGCAATATGCTTTTGGGGACTGATTCAATTCCTTGGCCCGTTTGGCAACTTTGATGGTGTTCTCGTCGTTGCCCATCAGGAAATGAACGTCGTATCCCTGCATGCGACGGTAACGAGCTTGTACGTCCGCCCCGAGTTTTTCAAAGGCAGTGCCAATATGAGGTCGGCTGTTGGGATAATCGATGGCCGTCGTCAAATAAAAGCGCTTTCGTTCTGACATGCGTCCCTTTCATCGTGCCTGGTATCATTTCATTCATTCGAGCATGATTCTGCACGAAAGGTTCCCTGTCAAGGCGGATCGCCGAGATTCCCGACACGGCAGGCACATCTTACACTCCAGGTCATTCTCTGCGCCACCGACATCATCGCCGTCAATGCGGTGTCGCGTGAATATTGTACCTGACTACCTTCTTGGCAAGGGCAGGCTGCCAATGTTATAGTGCCTTTTGCGACCGCCAATTCCGTTCGCTACCGGCTTGGAGGCTCGGCGATGGTATCTCGAATGGTGATATTGTTTTCGGCGGCTTTTTCTTTCTCGCTGACGGCGCGAGCCGCCGATAACTGGAAATACGATGAACTTTATTTGAAAAATGGCAACGTTCTAAAAGGCATTGTCCTCGACGAATCGGATGAAGATGTCCGGTTTCGCAACGTTCGCCGAAGCCCCGGTACGCCGACCGTGGTCATCACCACGACGATCGCCAAGGATGAAATCCTCCGCATCGTCCGGCTGAGCAAAGAGGAAAGAGCCGAACTGGCGGAAAAGCTCGCAAAACTCGATCCGACCGGCAAAGGCGAACTGGCCAAAATGGAGGAACTCAAACTCCAAATGGCCAAGTGGGTGGACAAAAAACAGGATGCCTTCGAATACCGTTCCACCTATTTCATATTGTTGTCCAATGCCCAGGAAGATACCGTTCGCCGGGCGGCGGTTCGTTTGGAGCAGATCTACCTGGCGTACACGCAATATTTGCCTCCCCGGCGGAAACAGGCAGAACCAACCTCGATCATCCTGGCGCGTTCGCTGGCGGAATACCGAAAACTGTTGCAAGCGCAAGGAAGGAACATTCTGAATCCCGCGTTTTACGACATGCAGCGGAACCAGGTGGTTTGCGCCTCGGAATTACAGGAATGGGGCGACGAACTGGAACGTGTACGGCAAAAACATCGCAAGATCCTTGCCGACCTCGCCAGGCAGGAGCAAGAATTGATTCGAAAATTTGGGGCAGTCCCCGCCTTTGTCCGCACCAGAATCGCGCAGACGCGGAATAAAATTTACCTTTACAACAAGAAAAACGATCAGCTTTTCGCCGAGGTGACCCACGAGCTTTTTCGGACGCTGTATCACGAGGCCTTTCACGCCTATCTGGCCAACTTCGTCTATCATCCCAGCGAAACAGCCGTGCCGCGCTGGTTGAACGAAGGACTGGCACAGATTTTCGAAACGGCAATTGTCGAGGCAGACGAATTGCGCGTCGGGCATGTCGATCGCGTTCGCCTGCAACAGGTGCACGAAGCGGCGCGCAAAGGGGAATTGCTGCCCCTTTCCACATTGCTCCGCTCCGGAGCCAAAGATTTTCTGGTCGCCCATGCCAATGAAAAAGAAGTTTCCGATCGGTATTATTTCAATTCCTGGGCGCTAGCTTTCTATCTCACGTTCGACCAGAAGCTGCTGGGCAAACCCCAGATGCATCGCTACGTCGAATCGCTCAAGCGCGGCACCGACGACTTGGAAGCCTTTCGCCAACTCGTGGGCAAACCCATTTCGCAATTCGAAAAGGAATACCACATTTTTTTGCGCGGCCTGCGCTACGACGGCACGGCATACAAACCCAGGCGTTAATTCTCGCTCGTGGCTTGTTCTTGGGTCGTTTGTCGTCTGCGGTAAAGCGCTGCGGGTTCCGTGCGACCCAGGCAATCCCAGCCATTTCGAGGATCGGAGAGAAAATGATCGATCGGCGTGCCGGTGCGCACCAGGGCCAGGTCGAACGGATATTGCTTTTGCCATCGTTCGAACTGGCGAGGCAAAACGTCCGGGTCATCGAGTGTTCGACTGTAGCGGAGCAGGAAGTCGTTGCCGTAAAGTTCGCACCGGTCGTCAATGAACACGCGCAAATTAGGAGTAAAGAAGATCAAATAACCGCCAAAGTTCAGGTCGTTGAAGATGGGCGTGCCGGGCGGAAAGTTTCGTAGTTGTTGTGCCAGTTGGGTGGGCCAGCGGCTCGTGTCCAGCCGCGCCCAATGTCGGCCTAAAACGGGGACTTCAATACCGGCTATCTGCAGGCATAAAGCCACGCCGACGATGAGAGCGGGAAGCGTTGCCGGCAACAAGGAAGCTCGCCAGTCTGGCCGTGCGGTTTGTGGTGGTGGGGGTACAAACAAATCGCTTCCTTTTTTGACGATGGCATCCGCATAACGGGTGAAGGGGAACATCTCCGCGATTGCCAGGCCAGCTGCGATGCTGAATAAAGGGCCGTGACGTACTCGCGTCCAGGCGAGGTACAGCCAGGCCAGCGGCACGAGCCAACTCGTACGGACCTCCTTCCAAGAGCGCATGCCGAACAGGACGACAAGATAGATGCCGGCCAGCAGCAAGATCAAAATGCCGTCCGCTTCATTCAGAGGCAGGGGTTTGTGTTCGTCGATGATCGTCGTCAGGCTGGGGAGGCGCATAATCGTCAGCCAGACTTGGGGCAACTGCCAGCCATAGGGATTGGCCAGCGCCGCCAGGCCGCACAGCAAGATGATCAGAGCGACAACCAGGACATCGCGCCAACTTTTGAGAGGTTGCGGCCAATTAAGAAGACGAGCAGCACACCAACCGATCCATACCAGACCAATCGTGGCGAGACCTCCGAGCATACCGCCGTGCAGGTTGGTCCACAATGCGTAGATCGGCACAAGCCAGAACAGGCGGGCCACGCGAATCCGTTCTTTTTCTACGTCGAAAAGGGAAGCGACTGTCAGCCCGAAAAAGACCATGGTTGCCAAATGCGGCCGCGTGTGAAAGTGGGAGGAACTGGCGGCGAAAACGAGGACCGTCAAGCCAAGAGCCAACGACCAGTGCCAGCCTGTGCGAATCAGCCGATGAGCCAGCCAGCTATATAAGCCTGCGAGTGTGGTGACGGCAGCAAGCAGCAGGGTGTCCCACTCGCCGAGACGATACAGAAAAGCCATCAAGCATTCGCCAAGCCACTGATGCGGCAACCAGGGGTGTTGCGGAAAAGAAAAGCTGAAAGGGTCGTGGCGAATGAGGCGGCCTTCGTCGAGCATGATTTGCCCGCATCGCGTGTGCCAGAATGTTCCAGGATCGAGAAACAGCCGTTCCCGAGCGAAAACCATCAGAAACAACCAGAAACCCAGAAAGATACCGGTCTCCGGCCGCCAGAGAAGAGAGAAGCCGGCAAGGCGAGATGAGTCAGTCGCTGGCTCGATTCGCATGATCAGCTATTCGCGCTTTCAGGAACAGGTAGCCAAATAACAGAGCAGGGGCGCACCAAATGTAGAACATTTCTTGCAAACCGTACTGAAGACGAAACGAAAAGCGGATGACCAGAACGATAGCACTCAGGATGCCATAGCACCATAAAGCAGGTGTCAGGTATTCGCGTCGCAGACAGAAAATCCAGACGGCCATAGGAATCAAGGCAATCAAGAGCACGACCTGATCTTCCAGCCAACCGTACGAAGACGTCATAAAAGAAACGACGAGCACAAGAGGCATCTGTTCGGTCCAATCCCAGGCGGCACGGCGCCGCCACCAATAAGGGATAAACCAAATGAGGCCGATGATCGAAGGCAGGAATTGCAACCAGACATGATTCCAGAGGTCATTCCGGAGAAAGTGCAAACAAAATCGAAGCACGGTGCCGAACGTTGTCGTGACCCAATCGAAAGGAGGGTAAGTCGCCATTGCGATGCGATACTGTTCGATGACAGCGGGGTTGAAATAGCATGGGATTGCGGTGGCAACGAGAGCAGCAGTGGCGCCACCGAAGAGTACGCCGAAACGCCGGCGTTGGACCGACCATAGTAAGAGTCCGGCCCATAACAGATAAAGATGGTGGGGTTTGACGGCGGCGAAAACAAGTAGGGCGCCGGCGTAAAATGGGCGCCGTTCATGCAAGTACAGAAAACCGGTCAGCGCTGCCAGCATCAAAGGGGGAATCTGGCCGTTTCGCAAGACGATGGCTGTGGGCAAGTAACTGACGGCAGCGACCCAGCTGATCCAGCGTAGTTTCGGGTCGCCGCCGTAAAGGAACCAGAGCCGATCGGCACTCATAAGAATCAGGCCGATATTGAGCAGTAGCCAGAGAACGCGAGCGACATGATAATCGAGCAGGCCCAGGGGCATGGCGATTGTGAGGGTCCAAGGCGGGTTCCACATCATCACCGCTTTGTCTGCGTGCCAGCCGACCTGTTTTTGAATCGGAAAAAGCAAATCAGGATCGTAGGGGTTTCGACCAGCGGCATTGAGCCGTCCCGCGGCCCAGTATTCGCAGAAATCGTCCACCGGCAAAACGCCCGGTGTCGCCAACTGTTTGACTGCGAAGACCAAAGCTACCAGCGTCGCCGCCAGGGCGACGGCGACGAGCATCGGGTTGGTCTGCCGTGGTGCAGCTTCTTCAGACATGAAAAACGCTCGCCAAAACTGTACGCTTTTCAATCAAATTTCGATGACGATCTTGCCGAACATGAGCCGTTTTTCCATGCGTTCCTGGGCCGCCCGCAAATCCTTTAGAGGGAAGACCGAATCGATCACTGGCTGAAAGATGCGTCGTTCGACCAGCTTTAGACATTGCATCAGCTCGCTGCGACTGCCCATGTAGGCGCCGATGACGGCGTGCTGTTGGGTGAAGAAGAATCGCAAGTCGATTTCGACTTTGGGACCGGTCGTCGCACCGCAGGTGACGAGCCGACCGTTTTTTCCCAGGCATTTCAGTGCTTGTTGCCAAACGGCAGCGCCGACATGTTCAAAGACGATGTCGGCGTTTCGGCCTCCTGTGTGTTTGTGGACTTCTTTGGCGATATCCTGGGTGTTGTAGTTCAAGAGGACGTCGGCGCCGAGCTGCTCGGCTTTGAGTAGTTTTTCTTCACTGCCTGCGACGGCGAAGACATGGGCCCCAGCCTGTTTGGCGATCTGAATCGCTGCCGTCCCGACGCCACTTGACGCACCAAAAATGACAACCTCGTCGTTCGGGCGAATTCGGCAACGGGTGTGGAGCATGTTCCACGCCGTTACGAAGGTCAAGGGGATCGATGCCCATTCGACAAACGACCAGGCTTCGCTGATCGGGAACAGATCGCATTCGCGGGCTTTTGCGAATTCAGCGAACCCTCCCTGAGTCTGGTAGCCTTGAATGCGGTATTCCGAACAGCAACTATCAAGCCCTTCGTTGCACCAGCGACATTGCAGGCAGGATTGTCCGGGCGAAATCAAGACGCGCTGTCCGGGTTGGAATTTGGTCACGCGCCGGCCGACCTCGGCCACCACGCCAGCCGTTTCGCAGCCGCCGATGTGCGGCATGGGAATGGGCGTCGGTAAACCCGCACGGACCCACAGGTCCAAATGGTTCAGAGCACAGGCTTTGACTTCGACCAGTACCTCGTCGTCTTCCACAACCGGTTTGGGCAAATCCATCATTTCTAACACGTCAATGCCGCCATGTTGGGCAAAGGCCATCGCTTTCATCATCTTCTCCCCTTCCAGAACGCTGTGACTTGCTGCAGCTATTAACCAGTCCACCGGCACAAGTAACCATCGATCAGAGGCCGAAACCAGCATGGCTTACCGACCTTCACCGACAAAGGGATTGTTTTTTCCGTTCATGGCCGATGGTGGTCGGCTCGCCGTGCCCCGGATAGACAATCGTATCGCCAGGCATGGTAAAAAGCTTTTGGCGAATGCCTAGAAACAACAATCGGCCGTCGCTGTTGGGAAAATCGAACCGGCCGATCCCTTCACGAAACAATACGTCGCCGCCGAAAATGCGGTCGGGGTTGCCGCGCAAAAGATAAACGACATGCCCGGGCGAGTGACCGGGAACTTCGATGACCTCCAACTGCATCCCCGCTTCTTCGATGATTTCACCTTCACGAACGGTGCGGTCCGCCATGGGGCTGACGATCGGCATGCCGAACGGTGCACTCAGGTTGGCATCGGCATCGGTCAAGAGCGGAGCTTCATTGGCACCAATGATGAGAGGGGCGTCGGGGAAGGCCGCTTTCATCGCCTGGTTGCCGCCGATGTGATCGGCATGGCCATGGGTGTTCAGGATTGCCGCAGGTTTTCGACGGATTTCTGCCAAAAAATCGAGGATAAGTTCGGGTTGCAAACCGGGGTCGATGACCAAAGCGTCGTCACGGTCGTCGCGCCAGACCACATAGGTGTTTTCAGCGAAGGGCATCGAAACGATCGTCTCGATATTTGGCGGTGGCTGCATCGTCCTCTCCTGCCTGGTTTCACATTGTTCATGTAAATAATACAAAGTCGCCCCCTGGCTTCCAAAGTGCTGGCAATGGTCACTGTCTTGCAACCCGGTATGCTGTTGTGACTTGTGTTCGAATCGTGCGAGGGCAGCCAAATGGAATGAAAGCTGCTTGTACGCCGTGGTCTGGTTTACGATGACTTGGAACAAAATGCGGGAGGCATGGAAGATGGTTTTCAGCAGGCGTGGGCGAAGTCTAGACAAACATTGGCAGTTGGTTTTCGCGGCGGCGACAATTGCGTGGCTTGTCGTGGTGACAGCCGCGGCGCCGCAACAAATCGCCCAACCGGTACTCGCCCCTCGCTACCCGCCGGCCGCCGCCAATGCTCGTTCAGCCAGTCCAGCCTATCGACCGGGACACACCTCGACCACGGCTTCCGCTCGTTCGCCTCTCGATGACCCGTTGCGGCTTCTGGCCGAGGCGGGACGTAGTTACCAGAACGTTCGCGATTATACGTGCCGATTGATCAAACAGGAACGCATCAATGGCAAACTGCAACCGTTGAACTTGATTAATCTGAAAATGCGGACGCAGCCCTTTAGCGTTTCTATGCAGTGGGTCGCCCCCAAACATATGGCCGGCCAGGAGGTGGTCTATGTCGATGGCTGGTACGATGGCATGATGCGTGTGCATCCCGCCGGCATGCTTCGGTTCGTTAATTTTGTTTCCGTCCATCCGGATGATCCGCGAACGAAAAGCGAAAGCCGACACAACATCCGCGAAGCCGGCATCGGGCATTTGATCAGCCATTTTCACCGGCGCTGGACAACAGAGAGGCAATTGCAGAGGACCCAGGTGCGCATCGCCGATTACAACTACGCCAATCGGACCTGCACGAGAGTGGAGACAATCCACAAGGACAGTGCCGGCGGCTTGATCCCGGACCATCGCAATGTCGTTTACTTCGACAAACAAACCAGGTTACCGATTCGCGTCGAATGTTACGATTGGCCCAAACGCGGCGGTACCCCAGGCGGCGAATTGTTGGAAACTTATAGCTACGTCGATCTGCAATTCAATGTCGGGCTGCGAGACGATATCTTCCGCCGTTGAGGGAAATGGTCGCGGGCAGTGCCTGCCGACCTCCCTTGTGCGGAAGCCAGTCGGTTTACATCTCCAGTACGGTGCCGCACTGCCGACAAGTCCTTTTAGCCGGATCGGCTTTCATCTGCTCGATGATCGGCTTGAGTTGTTCGCCGAGATTGACCAGATAGAACTCGGCGTCGTGAAGAAGTTCCCCGCATTGCGGACAATACCAGCGCATGTGATCGTTTTGTCCCTGAGGGCGTTTCTGCTCGATCACCAGTCCTACGGTGTTGGCCGGTCTTTGGGGGGAGTGAGGGATATTCGCTGGCAGAAGAAATAAATCTCCTTCGCGTATGGGAATATCTTTCACTTTCCCCTCTTCCATGATTTTGAGGATGATGTCTCCTTCTACCTGGTAGAAGAGTTCTTCGGTTGGATTGACGTGAAAATCGGAGCGCTGGTTGGGGCCGCCGACCACCATAACCATGTAGCCACTGTTCCAGATCATTTTGTTGCCAACGGGCGGTTTGAGGTGATGACGGTTTTCGTCGATCCACTTCTTGAGGTTGATCGGTGCGAAAGCCATGATGTCCGCCTCCGCGAAAGAGATTAGTGCCGATGAGCAAAAACGCCCGTGTCGGCGCCGAAAATCTGCGAAAGGACTTCGCCTGTAAGGACCTGTTGCGGCGGTCCCTGGCATTGTATTCGGCCGTCTTTCAAACACAAAACATGATGGGCAAATTGTGTGACCACGGTAAGCTCGTGGGAAACAAGGAGGATGGTGACGCCCGTCCGCTCATTGAGGGAGGCAATTTGCTGGTAAAAGGCTTCCTGATCTTTGAAGTCAATGCCGGCGGCTGGTTCGTCAAGGAGCAATAATTCGGGTTCCGGATGCAAGGCCAAGGCGAGCAAAACGCGTTGGAGTTCGCCGCCGGAAAGTTTTTCCACCGGATGATCGACGAGTGCCCCGGCGCCGACGTTCTTCAACAACTGGTCGATCGTCTGGCGAACCTTGGCGCTGATGCCGAGAAAAAGCGGCCGGCGCTGCAGGGTCAGGGCCATGAGATCGCATACCGTCAAGGGCAGACGCGCGTCGATTTGCAGCTTTTGGGGGACGTAGCCGACGTGGTGCGGCGTGGGCTGGGAGTGGTCGTGGCCGCAATGAAACGTGATTGTCCCCGTGTAAGGAATTTCCTTTAAAAGGGCACGCAACAAGGTGGTTTTGCCCGAACCGTTCAGGCCGATCAAAGCCGTGATCTTGCCCCGTCCAATCGAGGCATGAACCCCTTTCAATATGCGCACGCCTCCCAGTTCAACATGCAAGTCCTCGATCGTGACAAGGTCGTCGCTCATCTCAACCCTTCCGCCAGCCGATCAATATTCTCTTTCATCTTTCTTTCGTAGTAATCGGCGTCGAAATCATTCATGTTGACTACCGTTTCCATCGGATCGATCGTAACCAGCTTGACGTCGGCAATCCCCTGTTCCTGCAGAATCTCGACCAGGCGATTCGCTGCGTCCGTTTGATACTGAGGCTCGATGGCGACGACGCGAACATGATTCTGTTTGCAGACATCGACCAATTGTTTCAGCTCTTGCGAGGTGGCCTCGACATTCGGATTGACCCGAACGACATCGACGACATGGAGATCGAAGGTCCGGGCAAAGTATCGCAGCGAATCGTGGAAAGTGACGATCTTGCGCTTGTCCTTGCTGATGCCGGCCAACGCTTTTTTGCCGTAATCTTCGATGTCCTCGAGTCGTTTGACATAACGGTCGGCATTGGTCTTGTATTTTTGCGAATTGGCAGGGTCAATCCTGGCAAGTTCCTCGGCGATCGCCTTGACCATTTGTGCTGCTTCGGGAATGCCCAGCCAGGCGTGCGGGTCGAATTCGCCGTGCACATGGTCGCCATGCCGTCTTGGCCCTCCGGGCGTGGTCAACTTGTTTTTCACGCGTGTTCCCAAAGCCACGATGGGCAAGTTCGGATTGCCTGATCCGCCCTTCATCTTTTCCGCAAAAGCGTCGTCCAGTTCCAATCCCACGATGAAAAAAACGTCCGCCTTGCGGAGTTTGATGACGTCGTGGGAACTGGGATGAAAATGATGCGGACCAGTGGTTGTTAAAACCGAAACCACGGCGGCCTCATCACCGGCAACGTTCTTGGCGAAGCAATAAAGAGGCGGAATGGACACCAGAATCCGCGGCGAACCCGCGGGCCATGGGTCTTCCACATGGCCACAGCCCACGATTGCCAATGTGAACGTAACACAAAGAATTTGCATGGCCTGTGTGACAACCTGCTTCCGATGCACGGCAACCTCCAGAAGAAATACTTCGTAATACCGACCATTCTAGGAATGATTACGTTTTCCGACAAGGCGAATTCCTCGCTATGCCTTCGCGATCTGCTTTTCCTCGTTTGCTCGTCATTGGAGCCAGTTGCAGAGAAGGGCCTGGTGAAAAGCTCCAAGATTTCGTGGCTCGATTAAAAGAAGGCGACGATTGTCCGAGTGCCGAGCGGCGAACGCTGAGACTCAGCGGGTTTTTTGGTTTTTTGGACTGTTGGTTTTTTGGGTTTTGGATTTTGGCGACTCAGGCGGCGTTTCAGGTACAAGCTGAAAAAGAGTTTGAATTTCTTTTTCTTTCAACGGCCGATTGTAGATGCGAACTTCATCGAGGATGCCATGAAAGCGGTAATGCGGGTCTTTGCCATTGCCTGAAAGAACCGCGGTTGGGGTGGCGGAGCGGACGGCGGAGGTGGGGCGCGTGCAATCGCGAATATCTTGCTTGATGCCGTTGAGATAAAGTGCCGCAGTGTGGTAACTGGGAGTGTCGTTAGGGAAAACGGCGACAACGTGAACCCATTCGTTTTTCAAATTCTTATCAGGCACACCGTAGACGTTGCCTGCTTCTCCGGTGTTGAAGCCGAAAAAGCCTGCATTCAGATAAAGAGCGTAGCTACCGTTCCAGCCAAAGGGCATGACGTTGCCTCGCCCGTTCCATTTCATCCAAAAGGCGACGGTGTTTTTCGCTTGGGGTTTGAGGTTGACGGCGAGGTTTTCGATGATGACGCGATCTTCGCCGCCTTTGAATTGGAGACCACCGCCGAATTTGCCTTCGGTCCAGAGAGGGTTGCCGACTAGTTTTCCATGGCAGCCGTTGCCAGACGAATCCAGTGCCATGTCTCCTTTGCCGTCATCGAGTTTGAAGTACGCAATCAAACCAGGAATCGCTGGTGGGCTGTCAGTTGTCGGTTGGGACGGAGGGGTTTTTGCTGTCTTTGAGGTTTGTAAGAGGCGAATTCCAAGAAAGATGAAGGCACCGAGCAAAAGAGCTCCCAGCGAATACCGCATGAACCAGGGCAGGCGAGCCAACATGCGGAAAAGCCGTAATTGTTGCCATCGTTGGGCGGTGGTCGGCGGCTGGCAAAACGGCTCGAGTGCTTTGGCGACTTCTGCCGCCGACTGGTAACGCAATTCCGGGTCTTTGTGCAGCATCCGCTGGATGATGCGACGCAGCCTGTTGGGCACGCGCAATTGATCGACCGGTGGAGGGATCGTTTGGTGTTTGGCGAATTTGTCGGTCACGGTTCCACCGGGAAACGGAGGCCGACGCGACAAGAGAAAAAATAGAATGCAACCCAGACTATAAACGTCCGAACGGGCGTCGCCGCGGTAATAGTCGTTCGCCTGTTCGGGGGCCCGGTAATCGGCGTCTTCTTCGGTCGGTGTGCGTGCTCCAACGCTGATCAGGCCCAGGATTTTAACCGTCCCCCAAGGCGACGCGGTAGGGTCTGCCTCTGGGGCTGGCTCAACCATCAGCTTCGAAGGTTTCAAATGGCGGTGAACGAGACCTCGCTCATGAGCGTATTGCAAGCCCAGTGCGGCCTGGCGGATATAATCGCACGCTTGGGAAACGGGCAGTTTGCCTTCTTCTTCGACAAGTCGTTTCAGGTCCTTCCCTTCGACGAACTCCATGACCAGGCCCATGACCGAACCGATCGGGCCAGCTTCGAGAGCGTGGACGATGTTCGGATGCGAGATCACGCCGGCGATCTCGATTTCACGACGCAATTCAGGATCGTTTTCCGCGCCCTGGGGAAACACTTTCAGGGCGACGTCCCGCTTCATGATGTTGTGCCGGGCTCGATAGAAACTCGTCCCGCTCCCCTTGGTGATGCGGTCGAGGACGACATACGGCCCAACGACAAGTTGGGTAGCCCGACCAGCGAGGACCTCGCCAGCCTGGTAGCGGGTGAGCAAACCACGATGGACCAGTTCCTTGGCCAGCGGCCCGGCATGGGGATACTGATCTTGCAGGCTTTTTACCTCGGCCAATTGCGTCGGCGGCAACAGGTCGGCTTTCTCCAAAATCTCGATGAACTGTGCCGTCGTTGATGATGCGGACATCGGTTACTCATGTCAAAGATCGACCGCACTGGGTCCAACGGTTCGACGAAGCCATTATAAAGAGAAATCGGCTTTTTTACTCATGTCTGGCCCTTACACGGTACACAAATCGCGCCGCGAAAACAACCAGCCGGCGACCAGCCACTCGGCCAGTGCGAAGGTAGAAAGAAACGACAAGTGAGCGACTGGGATTTTCCCTTCGTCGAGTATCAGCAATGGACGATAATAGTATAACACGCTGAGGAAGGCGAATTGTCTGGCCGGCCACCAGAATTGTTCCAAGAACGTCCACAAGTAGGAAAGCAAGACTGCGACGAAGGCGATGGTCATGGCCCGGCCGCGGAAATCGCTCAACGACGAGAGAATCGCGGCCAGTCCTCCCACGGCCAGATAGAGGAAAAACATGTTGGCGAGGATCAACCAGCGCCGGCTGGCGTCGGGACGAAACGAACCTTGAACGCAGGCGGATCCGAGCAAGTTTCCCAGCCACAATGCCGCCATCAAGACAAGCCCACTGCCGACCCAGACGAGTGCATCCGAGCGATGGATGTCCCATCGAGAAACGGGGTAGCCCAGGAGTACGTCGATGGTGCCGCGGTCGACTTCTCCGGCTGGGCAACGCGTGCAAGTGATGATCGCATGTGCCCACACGGTTGCCAGAATGACTGGATGCACCCAGGGAAACGACAGGATGACTTGGGGACCGAAGTGCTGGGCGATCTTGCTGCCGAGCATCGCCTGCATCAATTGCCGAATCCATTTTATATTGGCCAGCTGGTCGGAAAACTCGTCCAAATAAGTGGGCAAGACATACGACAACAGGGCTTCAAAGCCGAACAGCAGGCCGGCACACAGCAACGTCGTCGGCCAAATCTCATAAACGGCTTTTAGAATCAGGCCGCGATTCATGGCTGCCCTTTGTCGTAATAGCGGCGGAATAACGTTTCCAGATCGGGTCGTTCAATGATCAAATCATCGACCTCGAAGCGATTCAGCCAGCGAATGAGTTCTTCCGTCGATCCCTTCTGCGTTCCCAGCCAGGTCAGCCCATCGTTCTTTTCCAGCGCGAAACAAGCCGGCAAATGTTCGATCGCCGGCGGACGTTTCCAGCGAATAACGACCTGATGCCCGGCCTGCAAGCGCAATTCTTCCAGAGACTTGTCAGCAACGAGTTTTCCATCGCGTACAATGGCGACCCGTTGGCAAAGCTGTTCGACCTCGCTTAGCGTATGGCTGGAAAAGAAGACGGTATGGCCGGCGGCGGCCCACTCGCGCAGCAGGTCATGAAGCTGTTGTTGCATCAACGGATCGAGACCGCTCGTCGGCTCGTCAAGGATCAAGAGACGAGGACGATGGGCCATGGCCAGGATCAGCCCCAGTTTTTGCCTCATGCCTCGCGACATTCGGCGAACCTTGACCGAGAGGTCGAAATCGAAGCGGTCGGCCAGTTCGCGACCGGTGGCAAACACGTCGCGCCGCCGAATCAGCCCGGTCAAATGCAAAAGCTGCGCTCCGTTGTACCACGAATAGAGGCGTAGATCGCCGGGAACGTATCCTACCTCGGCTTTCAGAAGATGGCTTTCGGACCAGCAATCTTTTCGAAAAATGCGAGCTTGCCCTGACGTGGGTTTCAGCAATCCGATGAGCACGCGAATCGTGGTCGACTTGCCGGCGCCGTTGGGGCCGAGAAAGCCGAACAGGCATCCATCCGGCACCGATAACGTGAGCGCCTCGATGCCGCGACGCTTGCCGTATGTGCGTGTCAGCGATTCCAGCTCGATGATAGACATGGCAGGGCAGGCGTGTGTTAGAGCGCGAGAAACTGCTGCGATGTTACGTCAAACAACCCCTGGTCGGTGATTCGCAACTCGGGAATGACCGGCAAAGCCAGAAAAGAGAGGTAACCAAACGGAGCCTCCCAGGGAAAGCCTAATTCGCGAGCGGCGGCGTCCACCGCGGCGAGCCGCTGGCACACCACGTCCACGTCATCGTCGGCAAGCAAACCGGCGACTGGCAAAGGCAATTCGGCTATCACGTCTCCATCGCAGGCGACGACAAAACCTCCGCCCATCCTTTCCAAAGCGCGAACGCAAAGGTACATATCCTTGCTGTTGGTGCCAACGACAATCAGGTTGTGAGAATCGTGCGCCACCGATGAACCGAGCGCTCCTTTCCGCAAGCGAAAACCGCTGACCAACCCCAAACCGATCCGTCCCGACCCTCGATGCCGTTCGATGCTCGCCGCCAACTGAACGTCCTGATCCGCCCGAAAAACCCAGCGTCCATTGGCAACGCTTATTTCCATTCGAGCTTTTCGAGTGACGATCTGTCCCTGCACGAGACAAATAACTGGCACGTTGCTGGATGACACATTCAGCACAAAACTGTCTTCCGTCACAGGACCAGGGCGAATAGTGTTTTCCCAGCTTTGGCGATGGCTTTCGCCAGGCGTGTCGAGCAAACGTCCCTGTTGCGCGACGAGGGCGCCGTTCTTGATCACATGGCTGACGGAAAAGTCGCCCAGGTCGGAAACAACGACCAGGTCGGCACGATAACCTGGCGCAATAGCGCCACGATCAGTGAGACCGTAATGCCGAGCGGGAATAAGGGTCGCATGGCGAACCGCTTCCGAGGCCACAACGCCGCCGGCGACGACTCGTTTGAGCAGATGATCAATATGGCCGCGAGCGCGCAAATCGGTCGGCAGGACGTCGTCGCTGGCCAGGCACCAATCTCCCAAATCGCCAGCGACGATCGCCGGCAGTAAATCGTCGAGGTTGTGTTCGGCTGAACCTTCCCGGACCTGGACCAGCATACCTAAAGCCGCCTTGGCTCGGGCTTCTTCCTGAGTTGTGGACTCGTGGTCGGAGCGGATACCGGCAGCAACGTAAGCCTGAAGCGCCAAACCACTGAGGTGGGGGGCATGCCCGTCGACGACGCGACGGCGGACGCTGGCCTCATGAATCTTTTTCAGCACGCGTTCCTCGGCGTGCAAAACGGCCGGAATGTCCATGACCTCCGCCAAACCAAGGACATAGGGACGATCCAAAAGCGACGTGACTTCGCTCGGTCCCAGAACAGCGCCTGCATCGTCCCAGGATACGGCGGGCACGCACGACGATGCCATGCAAAACAGGTCGAAAGGAAGGTGTCGGCTGGCGTTGGCAAGCAACTCAATGCCGCGGACTCCCAGCACGTTCGCCAACTCGTGGGGATCCGCCACCAGCGTCGTCGTGCCACGCGGCACGATCAAACGAGCCAGCTGTCCCGGCATCAGCAATGTGCTTTCCACATGGATGTGGGCATCAATCAAGCCAGGAAGGACGAAAGCGCCGTCGAGGGGAATTGTTCGTTTCGCCCGCCAAACATGCGGACCAACACCAGCGATCCACTCTCCGGCGATGACGATGTTGGCAGGTTCGACCTTGCCGGTAAAGACGTTGACGACGTTGCCTCCATCGAGCATCAGATCGCCAGGTTCTTCCCCCAAGGCCACGCGAATCCGTCGTCGGATGTCCGCGACGCTGGAGGGTTGCGGCGCTTGAGAACCCATATGGCCCTCGCTCCCCAGATTGTTCCTTTGTTCCGCTCCACTGGTTCCAAAAACCGAGCGATGGTCATCTTGAAGCGGGAACCAACAAAGATCGACCAGCGGGGTTGTCATCGATTATAGCATGCTCATTCCCTGATACGCGTCGACGATTATCCGAACCATGCGGGCATTTCACCGGCAGGTGGGAGCTTGACGACGCAGAGGCTGCTGATCTTTGAATGGTCGCGGACTTCTCGCAAAGCGTCTTCAGGAGGTTCGCTGTCGAGATTGAGGACGGCAATGGCTTCACCTCCCGGCATTTGGCGTCCTACCGTCATTTGGGCGATGTTTACGTTATGTTTCCCGAAGATTGTGCCGATGAAGCCGATCAACCCTGGCACATCATGATGGGTGAAAATCAGCATAATGCCGTCGAGGTAGGAGTCCAAATGGTAAGGACCGAGTTGCACGAGGCGTAAAAACTGATTGCCGAAAAGCGTGCCGGCGGCGGTGTAGGTTTTCTTGTCGGTGGTGACATCCGCGCGGATCAGGGTCCCGAAGTCTCCTTTTTTCGGGCTGCTGTGTTCGACGATTTCAATGCCTCGTTCGCGGGCCAGGATTTCAGCGTTAACGATGTTGACATTCTGGTCGAGGCGATATTCCAGCAGCCCGGCAGCGAAAGCAGCTGTCACCAGACGCGTACTGCGGCGGGCGATCTCGCCTCGGTATATCAACTCCGCTTTGCTGATCGCACCCTGGCACATTTGCGCATGCAGCAGACCCAACCTGCGCGCCAAATCAACGTATAGCCGAAGTTCTTGCAACTCGGTTCGATCGACGGCGGCCATGTTGACGGCGAACTGGACGACGCCCTTTTTCAAAAAGTCGATGAGCAATTGGGCCGCTTCCTGGGCGACGCTGGCTTGAGCCTCGGCGGTGGAGGCACCCAGATGGGGAGTCAAAACCACGTTCGGCAACTTGAGCAAGGGGTGGTCCGGCGGAGGCGGTTCCTCGACAAACACATCCAAGGCAGCGCCGGCTACGTGACCCGATTCGAGCGCCTCGCGCAACGCATCCTCATCGATGATGCCGCCGCGCGCGCAATTCAACACCCGGGCTCCTTTTTTCATGCTGGCCAGTTCACGAGCCCCAATCATTCCTTGGGTTTGCGGCGTCAGCGGAGTGTGCACCGTAAGGAAGTCGCAAACTGGCAGGATTTCATCAATTCCTTTGGCAGCCTCGATCCCCAGTTGGGCCGCGCGTTCGGGGGCCATCACGGGGTCATAGCCCACGACTTTCATGTCGAGGGCGGCAGCTCGACGCGCCACTTCTCGCCCGACCCTTCCCAAGCCGATGACCCCCAGCGTTTTGCCGGCCAATTGGGTGCCAACAAATTTGCTTCGTTCCCATTTGCCAGCGCGGACGCTGGCGTCTGCCGACGGAATGTGCCGGGACATGGACATCAACATCGCGATGGTATGTTCCGCCGTGCTGACCGTGTTGCCGCCAGGCGTATTCATCACGACGATGCCCTGGCGAGTTGCTGCTGCCCACGTCGATATTGTCGACGCCGACGCCAGCACGGACGATGGCCTTGAGTTTGCCTGGACGTTCGAGCAGCTCCGCCGTCAATCGGGTTCCGCTGCGAATAATGACGCCATCCGATTGTTGCAACGCTTCTGATAGATCAGCACCTTTCAACCCGGTGCGTTGGTCGAGTTGAAAACCCGCTTGGCGTAATAATTCGAGGCCAACGGTTTCGAGTTTGTCGCAGACAAGGACGCGATAGGTCGGTGCGCTCATCTTGGCTTCCTTGCAGCCGGCTTCGAATGATTCAAGACTGCTCAGGAAAAGAAACTGCGGGGTCAAGCGCTGGCAAGCATTTTCTGAGCTGCTGCCAGTCCTCGACCCGGTTCCAGTGGGTAACCCATTTCCAGCAATACCAATTCCACGCCCGCCAGGGCGGCAAGCACATCGAACTGGTCGATATAGCCCATATGAGCCAGGCGGAAGATTTTGCCCTTCAGATCATCCTGCCCGCCGGCGATTTTGAGACCGTACTTCTTTTCAAGTCGATTCAGCAATTCCACGCCATCGATGTTTTCGGGAACTTTCACCACTGTCAGACCATCTGCTGGCCGAGACGCAAAGAGTTCCAGTCCCATGGCCTTGAAGCCAGCGCGGGCAGCTTCGGCGATGCGTTTCTGGCGGACCCAGAGCTGCTCGATTCCTTCGGCGCGGAGCCGCTTCAAGCTCACACGCAACGCCCGGATCAACGTATGTGCCGGTGTAAACGGGGTGTCATGGGTTGCCAGTTTCTGTCGGGCTTTTTTCAGGTCAAAATAAAATGCGCACGGTCTGTTGGCTTCAATCTGTTTCCACGCTTTGTCGCTGACAGAAACGAACGCCAACCCAGGCGGCAGCATCAATGCCTTTTGCGAACCAGTCACGCAAACGTCGATGTGCCAGTCATCGGTTCGGCATTCCATCGCCGCCAGCCCACTGATGGCATCAACAAGCAGCAAGGCGGGAGTCGCCGACACTATTTTGCCGAACGCTTCCACGTCGTTGGCGACGCCCGTGGAGGTTTCGCTGAGTGTGCAGCAAACGGCCACGGCGTCCGGGTGATCGCGCAGTGCTTGTTCCAATTGTGCGGGGGCGACAGCCTGTCCTCGCGGCACTTCCACGCTGACCGCCTCGATACCAAAGGCCTGACAGATAGCCCGCCAACGCGCGCCGAATCGGCCAGAGATGAGGCAAATGGCTTTCTTGCCTCGCGGTACGCAATTGACCAACGCCGCTTCCAGGCCGCCAGTGCCCGAACTGGTCAAGGGGATCACCGTGTTCTTTGTGCGAAAAAGATATTGCAGGTCTTCGATGACTTCACCGAGGATTTGTCGAAACTCCGGCGTTCGGTGAAAGAAGACCGGTTTGGCGAGTTCCAGCAGCGTTTCCTCCGGCACTGCGGTCGGCCCAGGAGTCAACAAGCGAAATTTCTTCATGCACGTGGTCCTGTATGGGTACGAGCCGTTGTTTTCGATCATTGTAAGAAGTCGGCAAAATGCGGTCTGCGCGAAATCCCCGAATCGCCACGAACGGCGCTGACAGCATATGTATCCTGCCCTAAGATGTGAATTCATACGAGAATCGCTTTGCTAGGGGAACTGATTCATGCGCCAGATCAAAATCGGGGACGTATTGGAGAATGTCGTTGAACGCGCGGACTACCCGCCGGAACGTATCAAAGAAATCCTTGGTAACGAGACCGTTGCCGTTCTGGGCTACGGCGTGCAAGGACGGGGGCAGTCCCTGAACATGAAAGACAACGGCGTCAACGTCGTCGTCGGCGTCCGCCAAGACGGCCGAAGCTGGGAGTTGGCCCGACAGGACGGCTGGGAACCAGGCAAAACCCTGTTGCCCCTCGAGGAAGCCGCCGAGAAAGGAACGATTATTCAATATCTCCTCTCCGACGCCGGCCAAAAGGAATTCTGGCCAAAACTCAAGCCGCATTTGACCAAGGGCAAGGCGCTCTATTTCTCACACGGCTTCAGCATCGTTTACAGCGAGCAAACCGGGGTCGTCCCACCACCGGATATCGATGTCATTTTGGTCGCTCCCAAAGGTTCCGGGACCACGGTCCGTCGCTATTTCCTGGAAGGCAAGGGAATCAACGCCAGCTATGCGGTCTACCAGGACGCCACGGGGCGGGCTCTCGACCGTTGTCTGGCCTGTGGCATCGCTATCGGATCAGGCTACCTCTTTGAAACCACCTTCCAAAAGGAAGTCTTCAGCGATTTGACCGGCGAGCGGGGCGTCCTGATGGGAGCGATTTACGGTTTGTGGCTGGCACAATACGAGGTCCTCCGCGAACACGGTCATTCTCCTTCCGAAGCTTTTAATGAGACAGTCGAGGAAGCCACGCAAAGCCTCTATCCGTTGATTGCGGAAAACGGCATGGATTGGATGTATGCCAATTGCTCGACGACCGCACAGCGCGGCGCGTTGGATTGGTTCAAGCACTTTCGCGATGCGACGAAGCCGGTATTCGAAAAACTCTACCAGCAAGTTGCCTCCGGCGAAGAAACCCGCCGGGTTCTCGAAGCTAACAGCCGACCGGATTATCGCGACCAACTCGAAAAAGAACTGAAAGAAGTAGCGGAAAGCGAAATGTGGCGTGCCGGCGCCGTCGTTCGTTCCCTGCGTCCCGAGCGAGCCGCCAAAACGAAGGAATAGCATCTCGCCGGTGCGCTCAGCTTCGATCCGCGAGGAACCATTCTTGCGGATGACCGCTTCTTTGCCGTTTCCGATTCGCCAGCCGGCTCTTCCGAGGAGTCGGTATGCACCGGCCACTTTCGCATTGGGTATTACCACAAGTTGGTAAATACAATAAACCAACTCCGGCAGGCGCCACTCGCCGCTCGAAACCGCTTCAGATGGATCGAAGGAGGATTCACC
This sequence comes from Gemmatales bacterium, assembly GCA_026004675.1. Taxonomy (GTDB): domain Bacteria; phylum Planctomycetota; class Planctomycetia; order Gemmatales; family Gemmataceae; genus BPJP01. The sequence goes on along the minus strand of BPJP01000003.1, from coordinate 410,586 downwards.
TTGCCTCACCGCACCCCTCTTTTCGACTGGCATAAGGCTCTAGGCGGACGCATGGTGGATTTTGCGGGTTGGGAAATGCCCATCCAATACACCAGCATCGTCGACGAACATGAAGCGGTCCGCAGGGAAGCAGGTATCTTCGACATCAGCCACATGGGCAGACTAGTCTTTCAAGGTCCAGGCGCTCTAAACTTCATCCAGAAGATCTACACCAATAATGCCGCGACGATGAAACCAGGCCAGGTGCGTTATGGCCTTATTTGCAACGAAAAAGGAGGTATCCGAGACGATGTTCTCGTCTATCGGCTTGACCCCGATTGGTTGATGGTTGTCAATGCTTCGAATCGCGAGAAAATCCTTGCCTGGATCGAAGAAAACCGCGGCAGCCACGACTTCAAGCTCACCGACAAGACTTTTGACTGGGGCATGGTTGCGATTCAAGGACCCATGGCGGTCAAACTGGTCGAACAGCACTCGGAGGCTGCCGTGGCATTGAAATACTACTTCGCTCGACACGATGGCGCGGGAGACGACTATTGCATCTGGAGCCGGACCGGATATACCGGCGAAGACGGCTGGGAAGCGATCGTTCCGAAGAATCGTTTGCTCGATCTGGTTGAATCGCTCATCGGTCCTGCGTCACAAAAGGCAGGTGTGGCCCTCAAGCCGTGCGGTTTGGGGGCGAGGGACACATTGCGATTGGAAGCGGCCATGCCGCTATATGGCCACGAATTGTCTGAAGAGATCGACCCTTTTCAGGCAGGGCTGGGTTGGGCCGTCAAAATGGATAAGGGTGATTTCATCGGTCGTGACAGCCTGGCCAGAAGAAAAGCCGATCCGACATTGCCTCGACGCATCGGCATGGAACTGGAAGGCAAACGCATCGCCCGCGAGGGATGCGAAATTCGTCATGATGACAAAACGATCGGCCATGTCACCAGCGGCACCTTCGCGCCGACACTGGGCAAGTCGATCGCCATGGGCTACGTCGCTCCTGAGTGCACCGAAATCGGCACCAAGCTCGAAGTGGATATTCGCGGCAAAACGGCAGGCGCTCAAGTCGTGCCGCTTCCTTTTTACCAACGGCGAAAGCTTTGAGCGCTTGGAATACTTGTTTTATTAAACGCGGCAATTCGCTCAGGAGTTGCCGGCATCCGAAAACTTGCAGGGGCAATCGGCCAAGAGGAGATTATGGACCCCAAAAACCTGCGCTATGCTTCCTCCCACGAATGGGCTTGCCTCGACGGCGATATCTGTACCATTGGCATCACCCAATTCGCTGTCGAACAATTGACCGATCTCGTTCATATCGAGCTGCCCGAACCAGGCTCTCGTGTCTCCAAAGGGGAGAGCTTTGGCGAAATCGAGTCGGTGAAAGCGGTCAGCGACCTTTACTCTCCCGTTACTGGCGAAATCGTCAGCGTCAACAGCAAACTGGCCGACGACCCGGCAAAAATTTCCGACGATCCATACGGAGAAGGTTGGCTGATTAAGGTCAAGGTCGAGCCAGGCACCAACCTCGATCACTTGATGACGTTGGAAGAATACCAGAAACAGATCGAGTCGGAGGAGCATTGATCGCGATACCGTTTTCATGCTTCGACTGGCAACCAGCGTGAACGCGACCTATGGATTTGCCCAAAGCGAAGGAAGCACGAATCATCTACAGGCATAGGGACAATGGTTTCAAGGTGACCGCAAAACAAGAGATGTGAAACAGGAGTCGCTCTTGGCATACGTACTGAATACGCCTGAAGATCGGCAGGCGATGCTGGAAAAGATCGGCGTTCGGTCGATCGACGATTTGTTCGCGGTGATTCCGGAAACACTGCGGCTGAAACGCGACTTGAACGTGCCACCGGCTATGAGCGAAATCGAGCTGACACGCATGGTTCAGGCGTTGGCGGAGCGGAACCAGTCAGCCGATCGATCGGTATGCTTTCTTGGCGGCGGCAGCTACGATCACTTCATCCCGGCGGTCGTCGATACGGTTTCCTCGCGCAGCGAGTTCTATACTGCTTACACTCCGTATCAGGCAGAGGCGAGTCAGGGTAGCCTGCAAGTTTTCTTTGAATTTCAAACTCTGATCTGCCAGCTCACTGGGATGGATGTCGCCAACGCCAGCCTCTATGAAGGGGGAAGCGCTGTCGCCGAGGCCGCCTTCATGGCCATTACGATTACGCAGCGGCATGGTAGAATTCTTTATACCGAAAGCATGCACCCCCATTATCGAGCCACGCTTGAAACCTATCTCAAGAATCTCGAAGCCAGGGGAATCTGCCTGCCGGCGCCTGAAGGATTCCTTGACCCCGATGCACTCGAGAAAGCCATCGACGACGAGACGGCTTGCGTCATCGTGCAGCACCCGAATTTTTTTGGTTGTTTTGAAGAAGTCGGGGAGCTGGCCAAGATCGCACACGACCACGGAGCGCTGTTCGTCCAGAGCTTCGACCCGATCAGTCTGGGGTTGCTCAAAGGACCGGGCGAGTACGGGGCGGATATCGCTATTGCCGAGGGACAGTGTCTGGGAAACCCGATGTCGTATGGCGGTCCGTACCTGGGCATCCTCGCTTGCCGGCAAGAATTTGTTCGCAAAATGCCCGGCAGGCTCGTGGGCGAAACGGTCGATCGCAACGGCAAACGCTGCTGGACACTGACGTTGCAAACCCGCGAACAGCATATTCGCCGGGAAAAAGCCACTAGCAACATTTGTACGAACCAGGGCCTGTTCGCCTTGCGAGCTGCCGTTTATTTGGCAGCGCTTGGACCGCAAGGCTTGAAACAGACGGCTGAATTGTGCACCAGAAACGCACATTATCTAGCTCGGCAACTGGCCGAGGCCGGCTTTCCTCTCCGCTTCGATCGCCCCTTCTTCAAGGAGTTTGCCGTCCGCTCGCCGAAAGATGTTCCCCAATTGCTTCGGCGTGCCCGCGACCGGGGATTCCTCGCGGGGTTGCCGCTCGGCACATGGTATCCTCAATTCGGCGATTGCTTCACGCTGGCAACAACGGAAAAACGCACCAAAGAAGAAATGGACCGCCTCGTAACAACCTTCACCAGCATGTAAGATAGAAAACGATAACTTTTTATGATCACAAGCGCAAGGACCGAGAATGCGTCAATTCGTGCAACATCTCAAAGACGGCGATACTGTTGAAGAAACCTATCTTGTGGCCGACAAACAGCTGCGGGCCAACCGCAACGGCAACCTTTACTTGCAACTCGATTTGCACGACCGGACAGGCACCATCAACGCCCGGCTGTGGAATGCCGGCGAGCACTTGTTTCGCTCTTTCGAAGTCGGCGACTTCTTGAACGTCAAGGGCAAGGTGCAGCTTTTCCAAGGCGCACTGCAGATGATCTTGAACTACATCGAACGCGTTCCCGCCGAAAAGGTCGATATCGCCGACTTCCTCCCTCACACCGAACACGACGTAAGCAAGCTCTTGGAGCGGCTGCGCGGTTTGGTGATGAAGATCGCCAATCCCCATCTCCGCGCTTTGCTCGAATGCTTTTTGATGGATGACGACTTCGTGAATCGCTTTTGCCGTGCCCCGGCAGGCATCCGCAACCACCATGCCTACATCGGCGGTTTGCTCGAGCACGTCGTCAATCTTCTGGAAACCGCTGACCGCATCGCCCCTCTTTATCCCGATTTGGACCGCGATCTGCTCGCTGCCGGAATCTTCCTTCACGACATCGGCAAGGTTCGCGAACTCACCTATGAGCGGCATTTCGCCTATTCCGACGAAGGCCAATTGATCGGCCACCTGGTGATCGGTGTCGAAATGTTGAACGAAAAAGTTGCCAAGGTGTCCGACTTGACCGGCGAGCCTTTTCCCGAAGAACTCCTGTTGCGTTTGAAGCACATGATCCTGAGCCACCACGGCACATACGAATTCGGCAGCCCGAAATTGCCGATGACTCCAGAGGCGATCGCCTTGCACCACCTCGATAATCTCGATGCCAAGGTGCACGCGTTCGTCCGCGACATTCGCGAAGACCGCAACCCGCAGTCTTCGTGGACGCCTTTCAACCAGGCCACCCAACGCAAGCTATATAAAGGACCGGCCAACGGCGAGGTGCCGTTGTACACCGTGCCCGATAACGAGGCCGACGTGTAAACCCGGCACTCACCTTTGACCCGGCGTCTTGGCCGAGACTGGTTTTCGAGGCTGCAATTCCAATTCCACGGAGGCTGGTTCGATCCGATAAATTTCAATGCCAGGTGGCAGACGAATGTTCCTGGCCGAAAACTCAATTTCATGTATGCCTGGCGATCGATTGGCGAGATCGATGGCGATTTTCAGGCTGCTCGCATCCAGAAAACGAAAATCGCGTTCGGAACCGGAGCAAGTAACGTGCACGGTTTCCAGCACGCCCTCGTTGATCGCCAGATTCGGAGGCACATTGCGGTATTCAACGGGAACCACGAACGTGCGCACGACGGTATTGGGATTGAAACCGACTATGTACCAGGCAGCGGCGGCAAAGAACAGAGCCAGGCATTTCATTGGCCAATTCTCGAAAACAAATCGGCGCCAATGAACATGGTTTTTTTCCGGGTAAACACATTCGAAGAACCGATCCAGTCGGCTCAACAGTTGAGGAGCGCTGCCAACCTCCTTCAATGTGCCATTTTCCGCAACGCTGACGACACGCCTTTCCTCGGAAACGACAATGACCAGCGCATCGCAGCGTTCGCTCAATCCCAAGGCGGCGGCATGACGTGTGCCTCGCCCGGCCAGGACTTTATGGTTTTTCGATATCGGCAAGTGGACAGCAAACGATTCGATCCGATCACCTTTGAGGACTACTGCGCCATCGTGGCCCGGCGAGGACGTGTCGAAAATGCTCAAAAGTAGCGGTTTGCTTATTCTGCCCTGCAAAGAAATGCCCCCTTCCAGGTGCCGGTCGAGGGCTTCTTTGCCTTGCAGGACAATTAACGCTCCGGTTTTGTTTTCTGCCAGTTGAAAGACTGTCTGCACAAGCACCGCGTTTGTCGCGGAGGCAGTCTCGCTGCGTCGACTCTCGCGCCACGCCCCCCAAGAGGATAGCCGTTCGAACATCCGGCGGGCGTCGTCCTGGAAGATGACACTCAGAACGATGACCAGTGCCGTGAATCCTGCGTGGAAGACTTGTGAAGTCAAGTACATGTCGAACGATCGGGCGAGGAAATAGATAACGATCAAGACAGTGACGCCAACCAGCACACGGCGGGAGTTTTCCCGGCACCAGTGCAATACCAGGTAAAGCAGGACCGCCATCAACAGGATGTCGATGGCATCCGTGACGCGAAAATGCAAGCGCAATTCGAGAAGATAAGGCAACAAGTAGTCAATCATGTTCCAAACTGAAGGTTGCCCATTTCATGCAACTACCTTCTTGGGAGAAGCGGCCGTCTCTAAATAGTTGGTTCCAGCAACATCATGTTGATCTCGTTTTCATTCGAACGCCTGACTAAAATAGAGTTCGATGCGGCTGCACGTACGCACTGTGGTGGACAACAAAAACAAGAGGTTGCAACCATGACAGCGACGAATTCGTGGCACGGCCTTGAAGTTGGCATAGCGAAAACAAGAAAAGGGGCAAAGGGATGGAACCAATTGATCTGGCGGAATTCGAGTGGAAAATCATAGTCCGGCCATTGAAGATCGAAGATTTTGATGACTTGATCGCGCTGCAACGCAAATGCTTTCCGGGAATGCAGACCTGGCAGCGTGAACAAATCGAAAGCCAACTGGCCATCTTTCCCGAAGGGCAAATTGGTATCGAGATCGACGGCCGACTGGTCGCTTCATCCTCCAGCCTCATTGTCGAGTACGACCCTTCCTTGAAGTGGTACGACTGGAAAACCGTTTCGGACGCCGGTTACATCCGTAATCACAAACCCAAAGGGGACACGCTGTATGGCATCGAGATCATGGTGGATCCGGAGTTTCGCGGCATGAAGCTGTCGCGTCGGCTGTACGACGCACGCAAGGAACTTTGCCGACAAAAAAACCTCGCCCGGATCATCATCGCGGGTCGCATCCCAGGCTATCACAAACACGCTCACGAAATGTCGGCTCGGGAGTATATCGAGCGCGTCGTCGATAAGGCTATTTACGATCCGGTACTGACTGCCCAGCTGGCCAACGGTTTTTCGGTTCAAGGGTTGGTCGCCAATTATTTCCCCAGTGATACCGACTCATGTGGTTATGCGACTTATCTCGAGTGGAAAAACCTCGATTATGTGCCGGAAGCGAGGCGGCGTTTCCACAACGTTGTCGAACCGATCCGCGTCTGTGTCGTCCAGTATGAAATGCGGGAAATCAACAGTTTCGACGAATTTGCCCGCCAGTGCGAATTCTTTCTCGACGTGGCTTCCGATTACAAATGCGATTTCGTGTTGTTCCCTGAATTATTTACGACACAATTGTTATCCTGTGTCGAGGCGGCACGTCCTGGACTTGCGGCCAGACAGCTTGCGGAGTTTACTCCCGACTATCTTGATTTTTTCACTGAGCACTCCGTCAAGTACGATGTCAACGTGATCGGGGGATCCCAATTCGTTGTCGAATACGACACCCTTTACAACGTCTCCTTCCTCTTCCGCCGAGATGGTTCGATTGGCAAACAATACAAACTTCACATTACGCCCAGCGAACGCAAGTGGTGGGGGGTGACCCCTGGCGAACGCGTGGAGGTGTTCGATACGGATTGCGGCAAGGTGGGCATCCAAATTTGTTACGACATCGAATTTCCAGAATTGGCGCGTATTGCCGCTCAGAAAGGGGCACAGATCCTCTTCGTGCCGTTCAACACCGACACGCGGCACGGCTACTTGCGCGTCCGTCACTGTGCACAGGCACGGTGCATCGAAAACCACATGTATGTCGCGATTTCCGGTTGCACGGGGAACTTGCCATTCGTCGAAAACGCCGACATCCATTACGCCCAGTCGGGCATTTTCACGCCTGCCGATGCCGAATTCGCCCGCGACGCCGTGGCCGCCGAATGCCATCCTAATGTCGAAACGGTGATTATCCACGATTTGGATTTCGAGCAGTTGCGCAAGCACCGTGAGGGCGGAACGGTCCAGAACTGGAACGACCGCCGCCGGGACTTGTACAGAGTCGTTTATTACGAAGATGAAAAACGCCAGGAAATTTGACCACACGTCGCTTCATCTTTCCTCTGTGGACACGAATGCACGATGCCCACCGGTGCTGCCATTTTCCCGGCCGGCAAACAGGAGTGTTTGCCGCGTCATGATTCGACGGAGTGACCTTCGATGTCTATTCTGATCGTTACCAATCGTTTGGAAGACTGGCCTGCGACTATCGACGATGTGCAAGTGGTCGAAGCGCGGACTTATTTGACCGACCCGGCATTTTCGGACTTGCGTAACGTCAAAGTCTTCAACCTTTGTCGCTCCTATCGTTACCAGAGCATGGGCTATTATGTGTCGCTTCTCGCTGAAGCGAGAGGACACAAGCCGCAACCAAGCGTCGCCACCATCCAGGGTCTCAAGACCCACGCCATTGTTCGGCTCGTGTCGAGCGAACTTGACGAGTTGATCGCCAAGAGTTTACAGCCAATCAAATCGGATACGTTCACGTTGAGCATCTACTTCGGGCGCAACATGGCAGCGCGTTATAACCGATTGGCCCTCAGTCTTTTTAATCAGTTCCAGTCTCCCTTGCTGCGCGCCAACTTCGCCCGCATGGACAACGGCTGGCAATTGCGAACCATCGCCACGATTGCGGCCAACGAAGTGCCGGTCTCGCATTGGCCTTTTGTGATCGAATCGGCGCGGCGGCATTTTTCCGGACACCGCAACGGTCATCGGACGCGGACGCGCACCCGTTTCGACCTGGCCATCCTTTACAATCCTGCTGATCCGGAACCCCCCTCGGACGAAGTCGCCTTGAAGAAATTTATCAAAGCGGCGGCCAGGCTCGGTTTGCACGCTGAACTCATCACCAGGGACGACTATGCTCGCCTGGCCGAATTCGACGCCCTCTTCATTCGCGACACCACCTTCGTCAACAACTACACGTACCGTTTTTCGCGCCGTGCCGAAAGCGAGAAACTCATCGTCATCGACGACCCGCAGTCGATCGTCCGTTGTGCCAACAAGGTCTATCTGGCGGAACTGCTCTCCCGGCATAAAGTGCCGATCCCCAAAACCATGGTTGTTCATCAGGGAAACGCCGGTATGGTTGGAGACGAACTCGGCTTTCCATGCGTTCTGAAAAGACCGGACAGCTCGTTTTCTTCAGGGGTGGTGAAGGTTGAAGACAAAACAGCGTTGGAGGCGAGGTTAACAGAATTCCTCGCAGAGTCCGACCTCGTCGTGGCCCAGGAATTTCTGCCGACAACATTCGATTGGCGTATCGGCATCCTCGATCGCCAACCCCTCTATGCCTGCAAATACTTCATGGCTCGCGGACATTGGCAGATCATTTGCCAGGAACGGCAAGGACAGGACCGCTATGGCAAGTCGGAAACGATCCCCGTCGAGCTTGCCCCTCGCCGAGCGGTTCAAGCCGCCCTCAAGGCGGCCAATCTGATTGGGGATGGCTTGTACGGCGTCGATGTCAAGGAATCGGAAGGCAGATTCTTCGTCATCGAAGTCAATGACAACCCCAACATCAACCACCATTTCGAAGACGCCATTTTGAAGGACGAACTCTACCGCCGAGTCATGTACGTTTTTTTGAAACGCATTGAACAGCGAAAGGCAGGTCTCGCGTGACGTCCCATCATCTTTTCGAAGCCTTCGGCGTCGAAATGGAATTCATGATCGTTGACGACGAATCACTTTCGGTCAAGCCGATCTGCGATCGTGTCATTTTCGATGTGGCGGGAGATTTCTGCTCGGAAGTCGAGCAGGGGGAGCTGTGCTGGTCGAACGAATTGGCACGACACGTCATCGAATTGAAAACCAATGGACCGGCCAAGGCATTGTCGAACTTGCCGACGCTTTTCCAACGGCATGTGGTCCGTCTCAACGAGCTTTTGCGTGTCCATCAAGCGTGTTTGATGCCGACGGCGATGCATCCATGGATGGATCCTGTTCGCGAATTGGAGCTTTGGCCTCACGATTACAATCCTGTCTATGAAGCGTTCAACCGGATTTTCGATTGCCGAGGACATGGTTGGGCCAACTTGCAAAGCGTGCATCTTAATCTCCCCTTCGCCAACGACGAAGAATTCGGCCGTTTGCACGCGGCGATCCGATTGCTCCTGCCATTGATACCCGCACTGGCGGCCAGTTCCCCTGTCGTGGACGGGAAACCCAATGGGGTGCTCGACAACCGTGTGGACGCATATTGTCGCAATTCCGCGAATGTGCCCAGCGTCGCGGGAAAGATCATTCCCGAAGCAGTATTCACGATCGCCGATTACCACGAGCGCATCTTGCAGCCGATGTACCGCGCCATCGCGCCGTTGGATCCCGAGGGGATTCTGCAACACGAATGGCTGAATGCCCGCGGTGCCATTGCTCGTTTTGAGCGGAACACGATCGAAATCAGGTTAGTGGATACGCAAGAGTGCCCAGCCGCGGATTTGGCCGTTTGCCAGGCTATCGTTGCCGTCGCAAAAACTCTTGTGCAGGAGCGTTGGACGAGTTGGCAGGAACAACAGTCCTTTGCCGTCGACTCGCTTGCCGACATTCTCGTTTCCTCGATTCGCGACGCAGACGCGACGATCATTGAAGACGACTCCTACTTGCGACAATTCGGCTGGGCCGACGGCCCTATCCCGGCGATCAGGCTTTGGCGGCACGCCATCGAAACAGCGGACCAGCCGGAAGGGAACAGCATACCATTGCAGCAGATCCTCAAGAATGGCACCTTAGCCCGCCGCATCCTTCATGCCCTCAAGGATGATACGGGACGGCTGCCTCTCGTCTATCGAGCATTGTGTCGATGTTTAGCAGATGGCCGGATGTTTGGTGACGACCGATGACGTTCCCCTTGCTGTTGACATGTGAACACGGCGGCAACCGCATTCCCAAGGAGTATAAAAAGCTATTTCGCGGAGCCGAACGAACGCTAGCCAGCCATCGAGGATGGGACCCGGGAGCCTTGATGCTGGCGAGAACTTTCGAACGCCGGCTCGGTGCTCCTCTGATTTTTGCTACGGTTAGCCGGTTGCTTGTCGAATTGAACCGCTCGCCTCATCATCGCTTGCTTTTTTCCGAATTCACTCGCTCGCTCGACCCTTCTGCTAAGCAACACATTCTGCAACGCTTTTATTATCCTTATCGCCAGCGCGTGCAAGCATGGATTGCAGCCCGTATCGCAGCCGGCGAAACTGTCCTGCACATCTCGGTTCACTCGTTCGCGCCGCATCTCGACGGCATCATTCGGCACGCCGATGTCGGATTGCTTTACGACCCCTCGCGTGCCAGGGAAAGAGACTTTTGCAATCGCTGGTACGCCGAATTGGCACAGCACTTGCCCGGTCTACGCGTTCGAAGAAATTACCCGTATCTTGGCAAATCAGATGGCCTGACGACTTCTTTGCGGAAATCTTTTGCCGACGCCTACTTGGGAATCGAACTAGAAGTCAACCAGGCATTGGTAGAGCCAGCGGCTTCGCGATGGCGAAGGCTGCGCGAACAGCTTACGGAATCGCTGGCCGCTTGCCTGCGGCAGGCTCGATGATGAGCAGATTGGCATCGTAAGTCAAAACACCAAGCAGGATCGAACAAACCAGACGTTCCATGACCACTTCATAATAATGGTCATGACCAGCGGGGTTGGGCAAAAAGGGATCGGCAACACGAACTGTGCGGCGTTTCTTGTCGTAGCCGCACAACACCACAAAATGGCCAGTCGGGAATCCGCGGATGTCGTCCGATTTGCAATCGGGACCGTATTCCCGGGCGCACTGGTACAAATAGGTCGAACTCAGCCCAGTCAGGATTGGAATCGAACGGTTGAGATAACGACGCAGCAGCGATCCGGTCAGGTCGCGCATTCTGATGACGCCGCCAAGGCGAAGAAATTTGCAATAGGCGCGGCAGGCACGCCGCAACTTCGGCAACGGCTTGACAGCGCTTTGCGCTTCCAGCTTTTCTGTCAGTAAGGAGGCGGAAATCTTCCCCTCCTTGAACCACGTCGGGTCGAAAACCGTGAGATTAAACGTATAGATCGTCACACGATAGCCGCGCTTTAGGGCATGACAACCGAGGTGGACGCCGAGCGTTCCCCCACCGCTCAGCATCGGCGTCTCCCGAATTACCTGGGCTAATTCGATAGGTTCGTCAAAATAGCGATAAACCGCATGGAGACAGGTCGGACCGCAGGTTGTGTTATCAGGTTGCCTTAGAATCTCTAGCTGCAGTTCTTTCTTGATCATAAAGGCGATCGTATCATCCGGGTACTTCCGGTCAAGTTGCCGACGGCAAACGCTTTTTCGACCGGCACAATCAATTCGAAGCCGATTGGATGGCGACAGGTCCGGCGGGAGACCAGTTGCCAGTTTCCGTCGAACACCCCCGAATGATCATCGTGCCGGTTCGCAATTCCAGACGCTGCAACCAAATCGTGGGCGTCGGTTCGTCGGCCTGAAAACGCAGCAAAGCAACGGGGTTGCCGCCGCGCCGATACCAGGTCAATTCGATGTTCTGCTGCCTGGCTGATTCCGAGAGGTCCTCCAGAAAGGACTGCGGCGCAATGGGAAGCAAACCAGCTCGTACCCGCTGCAATTCCATCGCCACTATGTTAGGTTCTTTATGCCAGACTTTCAAATCGATGGAAATGACCGTACTCCAGGGCTTTTTGCCATAACGAAATGCGACACGAACGATGCCGTCGTCGAATTCCACTCGGGGTTCGCTGATGTTGTCCGGGAGAATGATGCCTTTTTTGCCCAGGTCTTCATCGAGGTAGCTGTTGACTTCGTCCGCCCGAAAAGTGACTTCAATCGGTTCGTCCGGTCTGCTGGTCTGGATGCCTTGGATCAACTTGATGCATTTGCTAAGGAAGCGATTGGAGTTTTGCTTTCGATCCTTTCCGGGAGGCACGGCGGCCCGGCGATAGAAAGCTGGTTCATGTCGGATGAGCAGGAACAATATGCCCACCGCACTGGCCAAAAATGCCAGGATGAGGACAGAACCAAGCAGAACCTTCTTGCGTCGTTTCATGCGACACGCCCGTAAAGAGAGGAAGACCAAACCAACCAAGAAGGGTGTGAAGTCGCGTCGGCGTTGGGCAATATAGTTCCCAGTTCATCGTGCATCAACGCCGACTTGCGCGACGGCGAGAAGAAAAAGATAGACGTGCCAGTCGGTTTGCACAGGATAACGAACACTGATAATTTGCCAGGATTGTTTCGGCCAGGGTTCGGGCCGACGATTATTTTCCAGCGCGAACGTCGAGGCAAACGACGTCGCCTGCAGCATTTCGGCAATAGAACCGGCCGTTGGCAAGCACCGGCACGGTCCAGCATTTGCCGGTCAAAACCTGTGCCCGCGCCGATGGTTTGAATCCTTCACGGCTTGCTGGAGCAACGAGCAATTCCCCTTTTTCGCTCAGGACGATCAACTTTTTGCCCGCGGCAAAAAGCGAGCCGCAGCCCAATCCCGAATGCGACCAGACCAGTTTGCCGGTTTTCCATTCCAGGCACCGGAGCGAAGTTTCTTCGTCGGCATTGCCGTGAAACCCGTACAAGCAGCCATCGATCAGCACGCAGGAATTGAGATGATTCTGCATGTCCTTGTTTTTCCAGACGAGCGAACCGTCGGCGAGTTGGAACAGGGCAGCGCCTCGGTTATAGCCGGCCGATATGAATACCTGGCCGTCGGCGATGATCGGATCGGCAGCATTGCAACCAAACCGCGTCAGCCAGCGCTGCTGCCATTTCGGTTTGCCCGTTTTGATGTCGACGGCGAAAACAGCCCGGCCCGACGTGACGATCGCAAGTTCCGTGTCGCCCGCTTTGCAGGGGATGGGTGTCGAGTAGCCTGCTTCCCTGGCTTCCGACTTCCACATCACATTGCCGGTGTTTTTGTCGATGGCGGCACCGGAGGCACCCACGTTCAACAGCAACATATCGCCGTGAACGACGGGCGAACTGGCAAATCCCCAGCCGGGGACGGGAGCACCAGTCAGCTTGGCGACATTTTTGTGCCAGCGGATTTTGCCGGTGGCAGCTTGAAAGCAAAACAAGTCCCCTTGCCGACTCAACGTGTAAACGAACTCGCCGTCGACTGTCGGCGTCGAAGTCGGTCCTCCTTCGAAAAAACGGGCATCGAGCGGGCAAGAATACGAATGCTTCCACAGGGTTTTGCCGCTCTCGGCGTCGAGGCAGAATACGCTATCGGTATTGTCCCGGTTGCCCATGGTAAAAACGCGTCCATCGCGGACTGTGATCGACGAAAAGCCGACGCCGACCGAGGCTTTCCACAATCGGCGGGGACCGTCTTTCGGCCACCGCATGAGCCACTGGGTTTCTGAGGAAATGCCATCGAGATTCGGGCCTCGTCGGTGAGGCCAATCGCCGGCAAAAACGCGGACCGGCACAAGTGCCAGCATCGACAATGCATACCAAATCAAAAGTCGTTTCGATGCCAAGGTTGCCAACTCCTCTCAATACTCGTGCTGATAATGATTGCCTGATAAGTACAGCTTAGTGAAATGGATAGGTGTTTGGTCTAGTGATTTGACATTCGTCGAAAAACTCTGGCCGGCGTCCATCGGCTGCCCGATTTCTACAATCTAACTGAAATGCCAAAAATCGATAGCAAAACGCAAGCGAAAGAAAGTCATGGCCCAAAGCAAGCAGACGGATTTGGCGGTCCTCGGTGCCGGTCCCGGCGGCTACGCGGCGGCATTCCTCGCCGCCGACAAGGGAATGCATGTCACGCTGATCAACGATTTCTCCAAGCCCGGCGGTGCCTGCCTGCACGTCGGCTGTATCCCATCCAAAGCACTTCTGCACGCTGCCAAATTCATCAACGACGTCGAAGAAGCGTCACGCTGGGGTATCCAATTCGCCGCACCGAAAATCGACCTCAAGACGCTGCGCCGCCAAAAGGAAACCATCGTCGACAACTTTGCCAAAAACCTGCTCGACCTCTGCAAACGCCGAAAGGTCGATTACATCGGCGCCAGGGGCGAGTTTGTCGCGTCCAATCGGCTCCGGCTCGATAACGGCGACGAAATCACTTTTCAGCATTGCATCATCGCCACTGGCTCCAGACCGGCTCGCTTGCCCGCTTTGCAACTCGACAGCGACCGCGTCATGGATTCGACCGCCGCCTTGGAACTGCAAGACGTCCCAGAAAAGTTGCTGGTCGTCGGCGGCGGCTACATCGGCTTGGAACTCGGTACCGTCTATGCCGCGCTTGGCAGCAAGGTTACGGTCGTCGAATTGACTTCCGGTCTGTTGCCCGGCGTCGACCGCGATCTGGTTCGGCCATTGCAGCAGCGTTTGAGCAAAGCTTTCGAGCATATCTACCTGGAAACGAAAGTTTCCCAACTCAAGGAAACCGGCAAAGGCATTCAAGCCGTTCTCGAAGGGGAAGAGGTCGCCGACAAAAACCCGGTGTTCGATCGGGTTTTGGTTTCGGTTGGCCGGCGCCCCAATACCGACAACCTCGGCTTGCAAAATACGCGGGTCGAAGTGGACGAGCGCGGCTTCATCCGCGTCGACGACCAGCGGCGCACGGCAGACGAACGCATCTTTGCGATTGGCGACGTCGCCGGCGAACCGATGCTGGCCCACAAAGCATCGCACGAAGGCAAGATCGTTGCCGAAGTCCTCGCCGGCGAACCGGCGATGTTCGACGTCCGTGCCATCCCGGCCGTCGTCTTCACCGATCCGGAAATCGCCTGGTGCGGGTTGACCGAGACACAAGCTCGCCAAGAAAAAAGACAGGTCAAGACGGTGCGTTTTCCCTGGGCTGCATCCGGTCGGGCCGTGACGGTCGGCCAGACCGACGGCCTGACCAAACTGATCGTCGACCCGGAAAGCGAAGCGGTCCTGGGAGCGGGAATCGTCGGCAGCGGAGCAGGGGAGTTGATCAGCGAGGCCGTCTTGGCCATCGAAATGGGTGCCACGGCTCGCGACCTGGCCATGATCATCCATCCCCATCCCACCCTGAGCGAAACCATTGGCGAGGCGGCTGAGACGTTTTTCGGCACGGCGACACATCTCATGCGGACTCGAAAATAAAAACTTCAGCGGGTATAATGCGGCGAAATCAGGAGGAAGAGCATGATTCCCAATGCTAGTGACAATCCCCAGCCTGCCCGCGTGCTGATTGCCGACGATAATCCTCAAGGCGTCGAACTTTTGGAGGCCTATCTCAGCGAATGCGATTACGAGATCGAGACCGCTGCCGACGGCCAGGAGACGCTCGACAAGGTCTACGCTTGGAAACCCGATCTGATTCTGCTCGACATCATGATGCCCAAGATCAGCGGGTTCGAGGTCTGCAAACGGCTGCGCGAGGAAGAGGCGACGCGCGATATCGCCATTTTGATGATTACCGCGCTCGATCAGCCCAGCGACATCGAGCGGGCGGTTGAAGTCGGCACCGATGATTTTCTGACCAAACCGATCAACAAGACGGAATTGCTGCTCCGCGTCAAATCGCTTCTAAAGAGTCGGCATTACAAACGCGACCTCGAACGCGCCCTTGCCTACATTGCCAGCGTGCAGGGCGGAGACAAGTAAGCCGACCGCTGGCGCATTGATCCGGCGCCAGACAGCGGCACATGAGCGCGATTTCGATGAAGCTAGAACATCGTATAAATGAAGGGGGCTGCTCCGGTTGAGCCAAGCACTGCCAGAAGGCCCACAAGGGCCAGCACCAGAAAAATGGGGATCAGCCACCACTTTTTGTTTTCCGCGATAAACAAAATGAATTCCTGAACGAGCGACAGCGGTTCCTCTTTGCCGGCAGCTTCGAATTCATTAGCAGGTTCGTTGGCCTTAGGCAGCTGTTCGTCGGACATCGCGATTTCCGTTCTCAGAATTGTCTGTAGTATTGGGCGGCCGACTTCGGGCGTTCTTTCGACTGCCAGTAGCTGGCCGCCTGCCGATCGAAAGACCTTTGCAGAGTGTCCCGCCCGCAAAGCCGAAAGACCAGGCCGATGGGCAAGAACACTGCGTAATAGATCGAGAGGATAGCGACCTCGCCAATGACCAGGCCAATCGGCATGGCAAGGAGCGAGCATCCTAAAAATAGCGGCTTCAACAGTTGTGGTGCGAATAGACCGACAAGCGCGAGAACAGCACCAGCGCTCGCCAGCCAGGTGAGCCATGCCTGATTGACACCCCAAATCCAGCCAATCAGCGGCAAGACCAACAGGCAGAGAAGGCCAAATTGTCTTAGTTGCCGTTCGGACGGATTCCAGTCGATTTCGATCAGGCGCACGTCAAACCCTTTTCGTTATTGGCGTGTTTGGATTCTCCGTATTTAGTTTAGCCTGCGAGAGCGGCCAATGTCGCGGGCAAACGGGGCGGCTTTGGCCAGGAGTCTAGTTGCTGCGGAACACAAAATACACCGCTGCACACAGACAAAGTGCCGCCCAAAGATAGTCGAGCCTGAGTGGTTCCTTCAAATAGAGTATGGAAAAAGGCACAAACACCGAGAGAGTAATCACTTCTTGCAGGATTTTCAGTTGACCGACCGCGTAGCAGGTGTGGCCGATCCGGTTGGCGGGGACCTGAAAAAGATACTCCAGCAGAGCGACCGACCAACTGATCAAGGCGGCAAGAAGCCAAGGTTTTTCCTTCAGTTCTTTGAGATGGCCATACCAGGCAAATGTCATGAAGATGTTGGAAATCGCCAGCAAGGCGACGGTTTGGAGCAAGGTTGGCATAGTTGTTTCACCTCGACTTTGAAACGAGGCGGAAAGATTGGTGGAGATTCCTTCCGCTGGAATTATTCTACAGACACGGATAGAGCAGCGAGTGGGTCAGCTAAACTTTGCGATTGGCAGTAATGGCTTCGAAGGTCCCGTCCGGGAGCGGAACAAGTTGGTAATCGCCGAAGACGTTCGGCGCTTCGTTCTTGAGAATGCGAAGGATGGCGATGGCGAGCTTGCGGATTTCGACTTCGGCGTGTCGGCTGCCGCGCATCTCGATGAAATGGCGAAGGGCGCGGGAGTTGGCGGTAACGAAGATTTTGGTTTCGGTGGCGTTGGGGAGAACGCTGCGGGCGGCTTGCCTGGCGAGTTTTCGCCGCAATGTTCGGTCGGGCTCGTCTTTGAAAACCTCTTGCAGTTTTTCACTTAAGACAAGGTAAGCATCGTGCGCCCGCTGTATGGCATCGACCCACAGTTTATGCAGTTCCGGGTTGTTCGCGATGCAATCGGGTTCGACGTACTCGGCAACCGACTCATCGACATAACGCTGGCTGAGTTGGCTGTACCCCATTCCCGCACGGTGGCGAACAAGTTCGTGGGTCAAGGTTCGGCTGACGCCAGTGATGATGAAATTCCAAACGGCATGTTCGAGCACCGAGCCGTGTCCAACTTCAAGCAGATGGCTGATATAAGCTTTGTTCCCTCCTGGGCGGGGTTTGGCGAACGACATGTAACAGACCCGCCCAGCCACTTCGATCAATTCCTCAGCGGCGATCTCGGTGTCGGTTTGCCAGGACACGCCGTGATCCGCCAGGAAGCGATCGAGAGCAGCGTCGTCGACCACCTGCCTGCCAACGAGGTAAACGCTGGGTTCGCGGATAATTTTCATGGGACGTCCTGGTGGCGAACGGAGGTCATCATAGGGATCGGGAAAAAGTGGGCAACTTTCTGGCAATAATTTTCGAGGGGAGCGCATCGACCAAATAGAAAGCGAGTCCGAGGCGCACCGACAGCATTCGTAGCCTGGATTCTTGTGTTTGGGGGGGAAAGAGAGGCAGCGTGTGCCTCTTTGGATCCGGGTCATTGAAGCTGTCGCCTGAAATGGGTGCAAGCGTTCTTGGCACTCGCGGCCATGGTGCTGTTTGGACCGGCGTTGGCGGAGAGGTTGGCAGCGTCCTCTCGGTCGAGCCGGTCCATACTTTTTGCTTGCCTCTTTTCAAGTCCGCTTGCCACCGTGCCGGCGAGCAATCAGGGCGGCAACATAGCCCGCTTTAAAACCATTGTCGATGTTGACCACGAGTACGTTTGCGGAACAGGCGTTGAGCATCGTCAAAAGAGGGGCGACTCCGGAAAAGGCTGCCCCATAGCCGATGCTGGTAGGCACGGCAATGACGGGACAATCGACCAATCCGCCCACGACGCTGGGAAGGGCGCCATCCATGCCCGCCACCACGACGATGACATCCGACTCGGTGAAGCGGTCGTAGTGGCGCAGCAGGCGATGGATGCCAGCCACGCCGACGTCGACGATCAGGCTGGCGTTGGTTCCAAGAACGCGGGCGGTAACGTAAGCTTCCTGGGCGACCGGCAGATCGCTCGTGCCGGCAGTGATGATCGAGACTTTGCCGACGGTTTCGCGTTCCGAGGAAGCGGGCAACCAAAAAGTACGTGCGAGCCGGTCTTGTTCCGCTTGCGGGAACACTTTGGCCAGATAGGCCGATTGTTCTTCGCTTACGCGGGTGGCGAGACAATCCTGGCCCGCCGCCACCAATTCCCGAACGACTCCGGCGACCCATTCACTGGTCTTTCCTTCGCAGAAAATGATTTCCGGAAAGCCACAGCGTTGGCGGCGATGCAAATCGACGGTCGCGAAATCGATCTCAGCTACCCCGGGCCATTGCAACTTCTTCAGCGCTGCGTCAATATCCAGTTGCCCGGCGCGCACTTGTTCCAACAGCTCGCGAATCTGGTCTTGTGCCATCAGATCTGTCCTGACAAAAAACAGGATTGACAAAGTTTTTGCCGCCTTCTCTCACGCCAAAGGCTACGACTATGTATAACGGCCTGCGTGAGTTTCGCAACGTTTTTCGGAGTGCTTATGCCATGACCGGCGGACGACAAGGGTTCTTGCACCGCATCAGCCAAGGCAAGATCGATCCACCAGCCGTTACCGCGGACACGACCATCTCGGAACTGATCCAAAACGTGTTCCTGTCGTACAACGCAGGTCGACTGCGCGAGGCGTGCCGGCTTTTTGCGGAGAAAATGCTCGCCGACGATGTCACCGTGGGCCTGTCGCTTAGCGGCGCTTTGACCCCAGCCGGTCTGGGAGCATCGTGCCTGGTTCCCCTGATCGAAGCGGGCTTTGTGGATTGGATAGTCAGCACAGGGGCGAACTTGTACCACGACACCCACTTTGCCCTGGGCATGGCCCTGCACCAATCGAGGCCCGGTTTGGACGATCATGCATTGCGTGAACATGAAGTCATTCGCATCTATGACATCGTCTTCGATTACGAGAATCTTCTGGGCACAGACAAGTTTTATCGGCAACTGAGCCGAGGCGACGAATTCCAAAAACGCATGGGTACGGCGGAATTCCATTTTCTCGTTGGCAAATATCTGGATGAAGTCGCCAAACAAAGTGCCGCCCGCTCGCCACGTCAGGTCGTCGCCTCCTTGTTGACGGCAGCGTATCAATACGCGGTGCCCATCTTTACCTCGTCGCCTGGCGACAGCTCCATCGGCATGAATCTGGCGGCGTTGCAGCTGGAAGGATCGAAACTGGAGATCGATCCGCTCCGCGACGTGAACCAATCGGCGGCGATTGTTTACGATGCCAAAAAGACAGGTAGAAGTGCGGTTTTCATCCTCGGCGGAGGGTCGCCCAAGAACTTCATGTTGCAGACCGAACCGCAAATCCAGGAAGTGCTTGGCCTGCCCGAGAGCGGCCATGACTTTTTTTTGCAAGTAACCGATGCCCGCCCCGACACAGGTGGACTCTCTGGTGCCACGCCCCAGGAAGCGATGACCTGGGGTAAGGTCGATCCCAGACAACTGCCGGACACGGTAACGTGCTACCTCGATTCGACCGTGGCCTTGCCTTTGATAACGGCATACGCCCTCGCGAACCACTCGCCACGCACTCCCCGCCGCTTGATGGAGCGGCTGCAGGAACTGACCGATCAACTGCAAATCGATTATCAAAAGAATGGCCGTAAATCATAATCATAACGGGAAAAGGCAAAGGGGCGATATGCACGTTCGAGTCGATCTGGGAACGCGAAGTTACGACATCCTGGTAGCGAGCCATTTTGCCGGGCTGGGTGAATTCGCCCGTCAACGTTCGCGGGGCAAGCTCGCCGTCGTGATCGGCGACGAGAACGTGACCGAGCACAGAAACCAGGTGGCAGACGAACTGGCTGCCGCCGGCTTCCGCGTCGGCAGCATCACCTTGCCTCCGGGCGAAAGCCAGAAAGCCCTGCCAGTGGCCAGCGAAATATATGATCGCCTCGTCGAACTGGAAGCCGACCGTCAGACTTTGATCGTGGCGGTCGGAGGCGGCGTAATCGGCGATCTCGCTGGTTTCGTGGCAGCGACCTATGCTCGCGGTCTGTCCTTGCTCATGATTCCGACCACCCTTTTGTCGATGGTCGACAGTTCCGTTGGCGGCAAAGTCGCGGTCAATCATCCCCGAGCCAAGAACTTGATCGGCGCCTTTCACCAGCCCGCCGGCGTCTGGATCAACACGGCGTCGCTGGCGACCTTGCCTCAACGAGAGTTCCGCAGCGGTCTGGCCGAAGTGGTCAAGTATGGCGTGATTCTCGATGCTGATTTCTTCGAATACCTCGAGAAAAACGCGGAAGCACTTCTTCACCGCGACAGCCGAGTGCTGCAATACGTGGTCACGCACTGTTGCCAGCTGAAAGCCAGCGTCGTCGAACGGGACGAACGCGAAGAAACCGGCCTGCGTGCCGTGCTCAACTACGGGCACACCTTCGCTCATGCTTTCGAAGCTGTTGCGGGGTACGGCACGTGGCTGCACGGGGAAGCGGTCGCGGCCGGCATGATCTGTGCCAGCCGACTCGCCGAACGCCGCGGTTTGATCGGCAGCGACTTGACTGAACGGCAGAAAACACTTTTGAAAACCTTCCAGTTGCCCACGCGGCCGGAACCCTGGCCTCTCGCCGACATGCTGACGGCAATGCGCAGCGACAAAAAAACGCTGGCCGGACGTTTGCGCTTCATCCTGCCCATTCGCCTCGGCGAGGTCGCTTTATTCGACGATATCGAAACAAACGATGTAGAAAGCGTGCTCCGGGAGGCGGTATCATAACCCGATCGTCGCCCCTCTTTACTTTTCCGCCTCCCTCTTTTATCTTGACCACGCATGCGAGTTCTCATCACCGGAGTGACGGGTTTCGCGGGACTGCATCTGCTCGAAGCGCTCGCCGATTCGGACGCCGAGATATTCGGCATCAGCCGTCGTCCCCAATTTGTGGCGCCGGAACCACTGCGAAACCGACTGGCATACTTTTCATGTGATCTCGTCGACCAGAGTGGAGTGGAGCGATTGTTGCGGCAGATTCAGCCCCAACAAATCTATCACCTCGCCGGTTATGCCTCTCCTGGCGAATCGCTGCGTCATCCTCGAGCGGCATGGCGAGGAAATCTCGAGGCGACGCTTTCGCTTTATGAAGCTGTCGTCGCCTGGGGCGAAACACCCCGCCTCTTGTATGTCAGCAGCGGCTTGATCTACGGAGAGCCGACGGAGACCGGCGAGGCATTCCATGAGGGGGCCCCGCTTCGTCCTGTCAATCCCTATGGCGCAAGCAAGGCGGCAGCCGATCTGGCGAGCTTCCAATATACGCGCTTTCCCGGGCTGCCGATCATCCGCGCCCGACCGTTCAATCATATCGGGCCTCGACAATCGCCGCAGTTCGCCATCGCCCATTTTGCCCAACAGATCGCGGCGATCGAAAAAGGGCAACACCCTCCTGTTCTCGAAACCGGCGACCTCCGTCCGTTACGCGATGTCTGCGATGTACGCGACGTGGTATCGGCATACATTCTGCTCATGGAAAGCGGCCGAGTCGGCGAAGCGTATAACGTCGCCAGCGGGACAGCGATCGCTATTGGCGACCTCCTCCACGAACTCGTGTCCCAGGCGAAAGTCAAAGTCGTAGTCAAACAGCGGGAAGAGCTGATGCGGGCCAAAGAAAGCAAGGCCGTCCGAGGCGACAACAGCAAAATCCGAAACGAACTCGGCTGGTCGCCAAAACGATCACTACAACAATCGCTCGCGGACGTGCTGGAATACTGGCGGCAACAATACTAGAACGCTGTGCCGTTCGCCGATTCGATTCGGCCAGTGGAACACAAGTGGAGTCGAAGGTGAGAATTGCAGTCATTGGTACGGGATATGTCGGACTGGTCACCGGCACATGCCTCGCGGAAAGCGGCAATCAAGTCGTCGGCGTCGACAAGGACAAAGCCAAGATCGACACGCTTTGCGCCGGTGGTTTACCGATTTATGAACCAGGGTTATTGGAACTGGTGCAGCGTAACCGACGCGAAAACAGGCTTCGCTTTACCACCAGTCTTGCCGAAGGCATCGCCGACGCTCAGGTCATCTTTCTGGCTGTGGGAACCCCGCAGACAGCGGACGGCTCTCCCGATCTTTCTTTCTTGTACGACGCCGCAGACAGCATCGCCGACAACCTCCGCGATCACAAAATCATCGTGATCAAAAGCACGGTTCCGGTCGGCACGAACCGGCAAATTGCCGAACGCATGCGGGCACGAACCAGACAGAGCTTCGACGTCGTCAGCAATCCGGAATTCCTCAAAGAAGGGGCGGCAGTCGACGATTTCATGCGCCCAGATCGTGTCGTTGTCGGCGTCCGCCGACAAGAGCCGGCTGACATCCTCCACGTACTTTATGCCCCTTTCTTGCGCACCGAGAGGCCGTTTCTCGTCATGTCCCCGGAAAGCGCGGAAATGACGAAATATGCCGCCAATGCCATGCTGGCGGCCAAAATCAGCTTCATCAATGAAATCGCCAATCTCAGCGAACTGCTCGGCGCCGATATCAACGATGTCCGGCGAGGCATCGGCCACGACGAACGGATCGGCTTCCGTTTTCTCTTCCCTGGCGTCGGTTATGGCGGCAGCTGTTTTCCCAAAGATGTCCGCGCCCTGATCGCCATGGCACGACAGCATGGCTATGAGTTGCAACTGATGGAAGCCGTCGATCGTGTCAACGAGGCGCAAAAACATGTGCTCTTCCAGAAGATTCGCCGACATTTTCGCGACCAGCTGGCGGGCAAGACCTTTGCTATCTGGGGATTGGCTTTCAAACCACGCACCGATGACATTCGCGAAGCTCCTTCCCTATCCCTGATCACCGAACTCCTCGCCAACGGTGTCCAGCTGCGAGTCCACGACCCCGAAGCAATGGCCAACGTCCGTGCCAGGTTCGGCGATCAATTGACTTACTGCAACCACCCCTACGAAGCCCTCGAAGGCGCTGACGCTCTGGCGATCGTGACCGAATGGCAGGAATTCCGCAATCCGGACTTCGAGGAAATCCGCCGCCTGCTTCGGCAACCTACGATTTTCGATGGCCGAAATCTCTACGATCCCAAGTTGCTCGCAAGCCTCGGATTCACCTACTATGGCATCGGCCGGCAAGTGCGTCCTCGAGACTGAACTGCCCTTGACCGCTATCAAAAAAAGGCCGCCAGCTGACGAAGAGGCTCGGCATAGCGGTCGAATTCCAGCCCATCCACCGTGGTTTCCGGCTCCCCCGAAACCCCATCCACCAACGGCCCACGGTCTACCATCATTTCCAGAATGCGCCGTTCATGCTCAGGATCAAAGAGATCGGCCGGCGGCGTCTTTCCCAAAAGATGATACACGCCCGCGGCCAGACCATAGGCGCCCCAATTGCTGATTCCACTAACGATGAGATGATCGGCCGGAATTCGACAAGCAACTTTGGCGCCTCCGGGAATGTTCTGTCGAATGACCCACCATGGAATTTTTCCCATGCCGATTTCGTTGCCGCCGTCACCAATGGCGATCGTGCCAGGATGACGACTGTCGTCGTCGACCGCCGTTTCAAACAGATAATGTGCTGGACTCATGTGTGGCGTAATGTCCAGGCCGCGCATGGTGTGGCAACGATTGTAATCTTCGGGGCGGACTTCTCTTTCAAATGCCTGACGATGGGTCGGCTCCGCCCCGGCTTGCTCCAAAGCTTCAGGAGTGTAGCTCGGACCTACTCGTTCGATCGCGATCAGATGTGTCAGCGAGCCTGCTCGATCGAAAAAATGTTCGCGGTAGTCGGCAGGGGCGAGGCCTTCGTTCGGATCGGCCAGGCTGACCACCGGCACTTGCTTGCGCAAGCCTGTGAACCAGACACCCGTTTCGAGCGCTAAACGACAAAAGCGATCCGAAGCTAGCACGACCCCGATCCCCAAATCGGTCAACGCTCGTGCCAGAAAGATCGCACCCAACGGACCGTCCGTCTCGGCGGCGGGCGGTCGGCCGTGCGGAATGTAAAAGCCGGTGACGATGCCGACCCGCGCGTTGCTGACCGACACCAATGCCTGGCAGGCCTGCGCGAAATCGTTGGGCAGGGCGTTGAGCAGATTGGCGTTCGCATCCGCCCCCAGGCCTCGCCCAGCCACATCTTCCTGAATGATGTTACGAAAAGTGTCGAGGAGGTCGCTCATCGGTCGGTCTCCGGAGCACATAGGCGAATCGGCCTCGCCAGAAACGAGGCAATTCCGCCGTCAACGTGATCGGCTCATGGCGTATCGGATGCAGAAAGGTCAGCGAGCGAGCATGCAAAGCAATCGCATTGTTCAGCGTATGCACCGAACCGTAACGGGCATCTCCGTAAATCGGAAAGCCGTGGTGTGCCAGCTGAACTCGGAGTTGATGTTTGCGACCTGTCTGGGGGCGGAGTTCAAGCCAGGTGAGGTCTTCGTTTCCCCCACGCCTCTGGAAATGCAACAGCGCTTGCCTCGCTCCTTTGGTGTGAGGCTCAACCACCTCGACACGCCGACTGCGCTCGTCTTTCCGCAGCCAATCATCGAGTGTGCCGGCTTGTTGCGTCAACACCCCTTCCACGATCGCCCAATAGATCTTTTCCACCGTACCCGCACGAAACTGCTCCGACAGTCGGCTGGCTGCCTTGCTCGTCCTCGCAAAAAGAACGACTCCGGTTACAGGCCGGTCCAAGCGGTGGACGATGCCCAAATAGACATTTCCTTTTTTTTGATACTTATCTTTCAGGTAAGCTTTTACTTGCCGGTCGAGTGTTTCGACTCGCCCTTGGAAATGCGTGGTCGGTACGCCGGCCGCTTTCGCCACAGCCAGGCAGTGGTTGTCTTCATACAGGATTTGTAGCGGCGGCACCTTCACACTGTTGTTTCCTCCATGAGAAAAGACAAGGTTAGTTTAGCACATCGAATCGGGAAATCGAACCTGTGTCCGCAGCCGCGGACCGATGGCGATCGTCTCTCTCGTTGGTGCGATGAAGACAACGAAAGGGAACCGTCACCTGACCGTAATTCGGCGAACGTCTCGGCATCAGCGCGACCAGTGGACCGTCACCAAACGATGCTTCTTGCTTTCTGTCACTTCCGGGCTTTGCCAGGAAACGCAGTGAAGGTACGGCAAAGAGGAAAAGGACGCCATAAAAGGGCTAGCCGCATCAGGCTTGGCGGACGGTGCTCGCTCTTGATTTGAATTGCCAGTACAATATGCGGGACATCGGTTCCCGCCCTCCTGGTCGTTTCGCTGGCGTCAGGAGATAACTTGACCTTCCCGAATGGGTTCGCAGCATGAGAGTCGCTTACATAACGGCCGGAGCCGCAGGGATGTACTGCGGAAGCTGCCTCCACGACAACACCCTGGCTGCCGCCTTGAACCGGCTGGGGCAGGAAGTTGTTCTCATTCCCACCTACACGCCGATTCGCACAGATGAGGAAGATGTCAGCGCGTCACGGGTTTTTTTCGGCGGCATCAACGTGTACTTGCAGCAGAAGTCCGCCATCTTTCGCCATACGCCCTGGTTCCTCGATCGACTTTTCGACGTCAAGCCACTCTTGCGCTGGGTGTCCAGATTCGCCTTCAAAACCCAAGGACACGAGCTTGGGGAATTGACCGTTTCGATGCTCCAGGGAGAACATGGTCGGCAACGCAAGGAGATCAACAAACTAGTCCACTGGCTTGCTACCCATGTGCAGCCCGATCTGATCAACCTGTCGAACGTTCTGCTCAGCGGAGTCGTTGAAGAAATGAAACGCCGGCTACGAAAGCCGGTATTGTGTTCCCTGCAGGGAGATGACATCTTTTTGGAGGCATTGCCTGAGCCGTTCCGGTCCCAGGCTTTGGACCTCATCCGCGCGCACTGCCGGCACGTCGACGGTTTTATTGCCACCAGCCGTTATTATGCCGATTTCATGTCGGAATATCTTTCCCTGCCCCCTTCCAAGATCGAAGTAGTTTATCCCGGTATCAATCTCGCCCTGCATGATCTGGAATCTTCAGCAGGAATGGCCTTCGCGGGCGATGGCGAGGAGGCGACGATCGGTTATTTTGCTCGCATCTGTCCCGAAAAAGGTTTTCATTTGTTCGCCGAAGCCGCCCGAATTCTCCAACGTATGCCGGGCGTGCCGCGATTTCGGCTGCGTGCCTCCGGCTGGCTCGGAAAAAATGACCGGCCCTATTATGAGAAAATCTGTAGATATTTGCACGAAGCGCAACTCGGCGATCGGTTCGAATACGTCGATTCCCCAGACCATGTCAGCAAGGTCCGTTTTCTGCGCGGGCTTTACCTGCTTAGCGTTCCCACGACCTACCGCGAACCGAAGGGATTGTATGTGCTCGAGGCGTTGGCCAACGGCGTACCAGTGATCCAGCCTGGGCATGGTGCTTTTCCAGAGCTGATTGAGGCGACTGGCGGCGGGCTGCTCGTACCTCCCAATCATCCCGAAGAATTGGCGAAGGCGTGGTATCACTTGCTCCAAGATCGGGATTACCGCAACCGGCTGGCAGAGAAAGGGCGCGAAGCAGTGCATCGGCAATTCGATGACGCCACGATGGCGGAAAAAACCATGGCAGTTTACCAGCGTTACGTTTCTGAAAAAGCGCTGCCCATCTCAGCACTCGATGCGCGAGAAATACAGGTCAAATAAAAGCGTCACTGGTTGGGGCTTAATTTGATCGTGATGGGGCCATTATCTCCTTCTTTGAGGACGATTTCGCGCAGGACTCTTGGAGCTGACATCGATTCGTGCCAAAGAACGAGTTGCAGTTTTGCACCGGCTGGGGCATTTTTGATTTCGAAATCTCCGTAGGATTTGTCGCCTTTTCTTTCACCGCTGGTAACCGCGGCGAAGGGATGGTCGAAGGCCCAGGCAAAAGCTTTCATCCAGGGATGGATGGTGCAGGAAAGGGAAAGCAGGACTTCGCCTCCAGCTTCTCCCGGTCTGCTGGCGTTGACGCCGATCTTCAGAGGATCGCCCATTGCGGGGACAATGACGTTGCCGCCAGGCGTAACGTACCGATTGGTGCTTTGCCAACTGGTGTTGTGGGCGATGGGGGCACTGTTATAAACGAAGAATTTTTGTCCAGTTTCGACCTGTTGCTGGCCGTTGAAATAACTGGGGTAAAGCACTACAACGTGTGGTTCGAAGGCGCAGTAGGGCTGGTCGATCTTCACGTCTTTGGCCTTGGTCATGCTTTCCGGAATCTTGAAATAGTATTCTTCCGGGGCACGCAGCCAGACCACTGCGTTGGCGACGCCGCCGTCCTTGACCCGCCAGAGGAAGTCGTTGGTGTCCCCCATCAAGCAATGAGCGGCATCTTTTTGGTCTTTCATTTTCTTCACGAGACTGCGCGGTGCCGGCGCGACGCCATCGATCACGACACGACCGCGCAGAGTTCCCCATCCTTTCGATGGAAGTTCCTTTTTGACGACTTTTTTACGGCCACCGCCCACGCCCAGAGGCGGACCGTCGAAATCGTCTTCCGCGTTTTTTCCGGAACAACCGACCAATAGCGCAGCGAAGAACATTGACAGGATGACAACGTTGGCTGGGACTCGAAGCTGCATCGTTTCTCCTTCGCTCGATCTCTGTTCGCGACAGCCGTGTGGTTGGTAGAGGGTATGCCGGCGGATCGGCATACCCGCATCTCTATTTGATGTCGAGGTTGCCGACATCCGTCGTTTCACCTGCTTTAATGGTAATCAGCTCGCCAAAGCGCCCTTCAGCGCCGTTTCGCCAGCCGACTGCATCGTGATAGACCTTCAAGCGAAACTTCCCGGCAGGGGCCATTTTGATTTCGAATGCGCCGTTTTCGTCGGTCACAGCGAAATAGGGATGGTCGAAGACAGCGACCCGAGCGCGCATCCACTTATGAATGTTGCAAGCCACCATGAGGGGCAGCTTGTCTGGCTTGAGGTTCTTGATTGTGTACGAACTCTTCGGCGGAATGACGACATTGCCGCCCGGATTCTTGAAGCGGTTGATCCCGCTCCAATTGACGTTATGGGCGACTGGCGAACTGTTCTTGACCACCAATTCCTGACCGGCTCGCATCGCCAAGGACCGGGGAATAAAAGCACAGCGGGGTTGGTCAATGAAAACTTGTTTTTCAGTAATTTTTTCCAACTTTGGATGCACTGGCACTGGCTGGCCATTTGGATCGGTGTCAAGCCAGACGAACACCCATTTGACGCCTTTGTTTTTCGGGTTGACAACCCATTCTTCGCTCAACAGCGGGCCTTTTTCCAGACAATGGGCCTTGTCCGCATCGACTTTGAGGGGTTCCCGTTTCGGGATTTCGCCGCCACCCCACACGACCCGGCCTTTGATATTTCCCCATCCCTGCGGTTGGGCTGCCTCAGCATTGGCGACAAACAACGTCTCCACTGCACTTGGCTCAACCGTGGAGGGATTGCTTCCAATAACATAAAACGCGCCGGCCAGCAGGCACATGACCATTGGCATGGTAAGTTTATGCGTCATGGTGAACTTGCTCCTGATGGAGGAATGTAGAAACGGTTTGCGGGCATCGCCGCCGCCCGCGGATAAAACATCAGCAAATCACGTGCTGCGGTCGCTTGTTCGAAGGGCGTTCCCAGAAAGAGATTCTGGTTCGCAGTCTTGCCGATATTGAAGTTGGCTGGCATCGGGTGATTGCCAACCCGATAGACAAGCAATCGCTGTGGGCTTGCCAGCCAACGAAGCGTCCACTCGGGGCGCAGACGGTCCGCCGACAGATCAAGTGGCGGACCGATTTCTTTTCCGGGCTGAAGGTTGCCTGTTTTGTGGCATTGCAAACACATTTGGTAGGTCGCGACCAGGCGGAAGCTGTCTGTGGCATAGGATTCTTCCTGTTCCCATTTTAGGCGAAGTTGTTTGATGTAGTCACCCTCTTTCGCCGGTTGCTGCGCCTCCGATTGCAGCTGCTGCAATCGCTTCATCAAGTTTTGCAATTCGTCTTTTTCTGCGTCGGATTTAGCCGACCGTTTTTTCACTTCGATTTGACCAGAGAGGTTTTCGATTTCTTCGCGGAGCTGACGCCGCCAGATGCCGCGCAGTTCCTTGATGCGAGCTTCGAATGCTTTCGGCTGTTGTTTCAGCTTCGCCGTGTAGGAGGCCGACTTTTGCTTGATGTAGTCGGGGTCGCGTTGCGGGATGGCGAAATAGGGATAATCCAGACCAATGCCTGGGTTGGAAAGGCGGTCGACGGCTGCAAAGTAGTTGACCAGCGTTCTTGCCTCCTCTTCGCTCATGTTGAACCGAGGCATGCGCAGGATGACGGGGGGGCGAAGCGGTTGAGGATCACGTAAAAACCGAAATAGCCAGTCGGGTTGCACTTTTTCACCTTCGCGCAAAAGAGGCGGGGGCAGTTCCGCCCGCGCTTGAGGAGGTGAATAATTGTCACGAACGCCCAAGAGATACGGCATCAGCAAATCCACCAGTGTTCCACCGTGGGCCTTGGTTGCATACAACAGGTCCGATCGTGGCGCTTGTACGGGCGAGGGCGCGGGGATGTCCACGGCTTTTTTCTGTCGCTCCGCCAAAGGCAAAGAGCGATCCGCCGGGCGATTAAATCGTACCGCGTGCGTCAATAGCACTTGCACCATCTTTTTCTCGTCCGGGTCTTCGATTTCGAGCCCGTGAATGGTGACGCGGTCAGGGTCTGGCGACAGCCGACCAACCCAGGCATTGTGCACCGAGAAAAACGGATTCTTCGGATCGGCGGCACCCAAATTCGGATCGCCGGGTGGAGGGATCGAGTTTTCCAACGATGTCAGCACCGCCTCCGTTGCTTTGAATTCGTATCGGCCGGGTGCAAGCTGGTGGCAACCGGCACAATTGTATTTGTCCAATACCTTCTTGCCTTCGACGATCGCTCGCTTGTCGGAACTGGGTTGGTGAACAAACTGAAGCGGAATGGGTTCGGCAACGAGTCCAAGGACAAATGTCATGACCGTTTCTCTGGCCTGAGCCTCGGCCAGCACGCGTCCGGCTTCGGAGTCATCGCCCGGAACCGATGCCCCTCGGGCGAATTTGAACTGCGGCATCCGCAACCTTTCGTCCCAGGCTCGCTCCCGGTCATAGTCGAAACTGCGCGGGTTACGAAGCTTCTGATACAAAAACCCTTTTCGATCATGGTGGGCCAGAGCTTCAAGGAAATAACGTTCGTAAGGCTCTTTGCCGTCTTGGATCGGTGCCGCTTTTCCATCCCGGTCGACCGGCCGATCGACTGGGTAATAATGGTGTTCGGCGAAGGCGATAGCATCTTCAAACGCCAGCCTTTCTGGATCTTTCCGACCCCAATCGTTGAGGGGCGTGCCGATTGGTTTAGCCTTTTCAAAGCCAGGGATGTCGTGGCAACCGAAACAGCCTAGCTGGTTGAGCGATTTCCGCCCGATGTAGATTTTCAATTTGCCTTCCACATCGAGGTCGGCGGCGATGTCCTGGTCTTCCTTGGCGATTTGTTCTTGAAGTTTCGCTGCGGTATCGCTGGAAAAAAGTTCGTCAACCTCGAAGCTCGGCAAGGTTTTCTGGAGGTAGACGCGAGCCAGATCGCGGAGAGCCTTGCTGCTAGGCTCAGCCACTTCTTCCCCCTGCCAGTCGGTTTTTTGACTGAGAAGCCAGGAGGCGATATCGGCAGCTTCATCGGGTCGCAGGTGTGTAACCGGCATGAAGGTTCGCGGGTGATGAATCTGCGGATTGAGAATCCACTGAACGAGCCAGCGTTTGGCTTTGGCGTCGCCTGGTTTGTCGCCGAGTTTCGCCGCCAACCGACTCAGATTGGGACCGAAATCGGCTTTGCTCTTGAGGGCGGGAATCCTGCCCGACGGCGTCTCCGTCGCGGAGTGGGCGTGGCAAGCGAGACAGCCTTTTTCCGTAAACAGGCGCCGGCCTCGCTCTGGATTCTCCTTGTAGCCCGCTGGCAGGTCGGGGTCTTTCAATGGCACGAGGAAAGGATCGACTTTGGATTTGTCGGCTCCCATCAACAGCCGATCGCTCAGCGAGGCGAGTTCCTGGGCTTCTTCTTTGGACAGTTCCGACTTCTTATTAAGTTCGTAGTAGCGTGCGATATCTTTCGTGTAGGCTTCGCTCTTGCGGAACAAATAGAATACGATCGCATGCAACTCAGCATCGGGAAACTCTTCCTGCCCCGTACCGCGCAATGCTTCTTCGTTGTTGTTGCTCAGATGGTAGAAATGGGGCATGCGCGTATCCGGGCGAAAGCCACGCGGGTTGGACAGCCATTTGCGAACCCATTCTTCATTCGTTTTTTCGTGCAACCGGCGCAAGGAAGGTCCGACTCGGCGCATCGTGCCGGGGGGATTGGTGGGATCGCTCAAAGCTTTTTTCTTGGCGTCAGCCGACAACCAGTCCAAAGGCGGATACGGTTCGAGTCGCAGGTCAGGCCCGACGGGCCGGCCCTGTTTGATACCAGAAATCTCATGGCAGCCAAAACAGCCGAAGAGGCGAACCCGATTGTAGCCCGCAACGACTTTGCTGCCTGGAGCCGGGTGCTCTTCCTTGAAGTACTCCGCTTCATCGTTCCTGATCACCATGGTGTTGCGATACTCGACTTCGTTGCCGTTGGGCAACAAGTCGGTAACATCATGATGGCATTTCAAGCATGACGACTCGATAAAACGATTGGGAAGCATGGGGAAATCCCAATAGTGATTGGATTGCCAGCTTTTGGCTTTGACCCAGGCTTGTTCCGTCGGATAGTCGTTCGGGGTGTGAGACGCATGATTGAAGCTCGTGCCGCTTCCTTGACCTTCGTGGCAGATGGTGCAGCCAAACTTCTCTGCGCCGTGCGGACTATTGGCGGCGACAAAAAGGTCCTGTCTCGGGTGAGCGCAGAATTCGTTGATCTGGGCTTCGCTGAGGCGTACCCGATCGACCGACTTGGGCAGCTGCTCCACAGTAACGATCGGATCGAGCATTGGCAGCACTTCGCGACGCCGTTTGATAAGCCAACGGGCGTAGCGCAAGCGATTCTCCAATCGTCCGCCTGGCGGCAGGGTCAACTCGCGCAACGCCGACTTCGTATAAGCTGGTTTGTCGATACCCAAATGGCAAGTCTTGCAGCGGTCGTAGCGCGTAACGTATTTGAAGTTGTAATTGATGGGCAAATCGTTGAGCGTGTACTGGTGGATGCGAATCGGCGAAGCGAAAGCATCGATCACTGGCAGCGAGCGAACCCAATCGCTGGTGCTCCACTCTTTGTCGACGGTCAGCTTGGCGAAACGTTCGAAGTCCTCGGTAAGTCGTTTCAATTTGCTTTCGGCGGCGACGGCTTTTTCAACGTAGCCCGCTCCCTTTTTGCGAATTTCTTCCAACTGCCTCTCGAACTCCTCGACCTGCCTCTGGGTGGCCAGGTAGTCGCCACGAATCCGCTCCACGAGAGCCTTCTTCGCTTCGACACGTCTTGCCAGCCTTTGGTAAATGGGGCTGGTTTTTTCGGTCGCGTTTCGCTCTTCGATGGCGATATTCAATAAGCTGATTTCGGAATCGAGTTCCGCCTTGAGCGCCTGGGCTCTGGCCTCTGCCGAGACCTTTTGGGGAAGGATCTCCTTGATCTGCGCGTCCAGTTCTTTCTGAACACGGTCGCGTTCCTGAACCGCCTTGGCCAATTCCTCCATGGCGGTGTTGATTTCGTTATATTTTTCGGCGTCGGGCAGCAATTCCAGCATTTCCCGCTGCGCCATCGCGGATTCGACGTCGTAAAACACTCGCTGCTCGACTTTGAATTCGCGGAAGTAATCCTGGGCGAACATCCAAACGATGCTCCCCAGCATGAGCAGACACGAAACGCCGAACACAATGTCCAACGTGTGCTGGTTGCGATAATGTTTATCGGTCGCTGCCATGTTCTGTGCTCAAATGTTAAAAAAGTACTCAGGGATGTAGATAATGTATTTCAAATTGAAGGCCCAGCGCAAAACCATTTTGATGGGCAAAGCTGCCATAAACTGGAACAGGTTGATGAGCAAGAAAAACCGAACGAAGCCCATCTTGATGAAAAAGGGACGCATGATGGTTTTGGCTAAAAGAGGCGGCAGTGCGGCAAAATACAAGAGCACCAGAATGATGCCCGGTGCTTCGCGCACGAGAATACCACCGATCCCTTGTCCTTCAGGGAACGTTACTCCCAGTGGAAGCCAGAAATAGTCGGAAAGGTTCACGTTGTTCAAAGGCAAGACCTTGTGCGGATCCCAATATTCGAACGGACCGAAGAAATTCCAGTTGGGTCCGCGCAGAAACGTGCCCAGTACGATAAGCGTGCACCACAGGACGATAAAACCGAACAAGAATGTGGTGATGGCGAACTTCCGTTCCACGAACGTGTAATAACCGTTACCCTTCTGGTTGAAGTCGATATAAGGGATGGCAATCAAGCCGATGATGATCATGGTGGGAAGCACGACGCCCGCCATCCAGGGGTCGTAGTAAACGAGCATTTCCTGCAAGCCCAGAAAGTACCACGGAGCTTTCGACGGGTTCGGCGCTTTTGCGGTCGTGGCAGGCTGCTCTAGCGGTGCCTTCAGCAACACCGACCAGATCACCAGCACAAAAGTGCACACGATCATGGCGATCATTTCCGTGTAGACGAGGTCCGGCCACACGAGAACTTTTTCTTCTTCCTCTTTTTCCATCGGCGGCTCGCCGTTGGCCATGCGCTCATCGTTAAGAACAGCCCGGCGAAAAGGCAGCCAGGTAAAGAATCCGACGGAAAAGATCAACATCACGATCGGCACGTTGTCTTCCTTCGTGATGATTTTCCGGAAATTGTCGTCGGTGAGCGACCAGCCAGCGGCAAGGAGACCCAGATTGAGAATCGACCAGGCTACGACCGGCTCGGTGAAAAACTTGCGATAGCGCAAAAACAGCACAAAAAGGATGATGGACACAGTGGTGTAAAGGATCGGCCCGAGCTGACCTCCATAGTAACCCATGACCTGGGTTGTGAAATCACGAAAGCCGGCTGAGATGATCCAGTTGGCGCCGGCGAAATACGCCAGCGAATGGACAAGAAACACACCGGCGACCAGCGACCAGACGATCCCCTGACGACGATTGTTGGCGGCATAACACTGATAGAGTGCGAAGCCGACATTCATCAGGGCAACGAAGAGATAAAAAACACCCAAACCGATTTGCACTGAATGAGCAAGTTGGGTCGCCGTGTGCATTGGCAATCAACCTGTAGAAGCTTCAAGACAAGGAGTTTAGACCACAACACGAACGTCGCTCGTCGGGGCGGCAGACATCGACTCACAAAGCCCCGCTGATGCCGCCATCCTTGCGCACGCGCCAGAAATGAACGGCGATCAGCATGGCCACCGCCAGAGGAATCGCAACGCAATGCAAAACGTAAAAGCGCAACAGCGTCTCACCACCGACGAAGCGCGCCCCCAGCAACAGGAAGCGGGCATCGCTCCCGGAGTGGATCAACTCGACATCGCCGATTTTGAGAAGTTTGGCCCCAGGACCTTCGTAACCGAGAAGCGGCGTTGCCCGGGCCATGTTGCTGCCTACCGTGATAGCCCAAATCGCCAACTGGTCCCAGGGAAGCAAGTAACCAGTGAAGCTCAGCAGGAGCGTGAGGACCAGCAAGATGACGCCGACCCCCCAGTTGAATTCGCGAGGAGGTTTGTAGCTGCCGGTCAGGAAGACCCGGTACATGTGCAACCAGATGGTGATGACCATGGCGTGAGCGCCCCAGCGATGCAATTCGCGAAGGACGCCAAGGGTAGCCACATCCCGGAGTGCCAGGATGTCGTTATAGGCATGCTCGAGAGTGGGCCGGTAATAAAACATCAGCAAAACGCCGGTCACCGTTTCGACAAGGAAGAGGAAGAATGTAAGCCCGCCCATGCACCACGTGTAGCTGAGCGCGATGCCGCTTTTGCGAACCGAGACCGGGTGCAAATGCAGGAACACGTTCGTCAGCATCACGACCACACGATTTCTGCGGTCGCGCGGTGCCGGGTGACGGAAAATGCTTTTCCAGACTTGTGAATTGCGAATAAAGTCGCCGACAGACATTGCAATATCCCAGGTTTTTAGATTCTGCTGCCGCCAAAGACCGCCTGGTCAGCTACACCTTCACGTAGGATTCGGGATCATCCCACTGGCCGAGTTCCTTTTGGAATTTCTTGCTCTTGTCGACTTCCAGCTGGCCATCTTCGGCAATGCGGATGGCCCACCGTTCGAGAGGGCGAGGAGCCGGTCCTTCGAAATTGACGCCGGTGATTTTGAAGCCGCTGCCGTGACAGGGGCATTTGAACTTTTGTTCTCCTTCAAGCCAATTGGGGGTGCAACCCAGATGCGTGCAAGTGGTGCTCAGGGCATAGATGATATCGCCCAGTTGCGGATCGCGAATGCGCACAATCCACGCGTTTTGATCCTTGAATCGGTTGTCCACCTGACCCGTTTCGAAATCGCTGGGAAAGCCCACCTTGAACTTGCTCGGCGGTTCCGACAAGGCGTTGGGATACAAAAAGCGGATGGTACCAAGCGTCATCCCAGCCGCCGATGCAGTCAACGCTGTCCAAGCAATTCCGAACCAAGTTCCGAAGATCGTACGAAGAAAGCCGCGTCGCGATTTGTCCGCCATCTTTGATCACTCATGGAAATACGTCGTGGGGAATCAGGGGTTTTTGTAGCTGCTGACAGTTGAAAGTCAACTCCCAAGCGCTAGCCCTTTTCAGTGCACCGTCAACGCCTTGATTCTTGTTTATCATCCCGTCCTATTTGATTACGTTGGAAACGGCAACAGGGGTCGTTCGGATTTCGTTCACAGGCGAGACACGTGTTCGGACAGTGGGGAATAGTTGGGAAAGCCCCGGGCAACGTGCTGGAATGAAAACGCCGAGTATGCTAACTTAGCACCTGTTGCGTTGATCAAGCAGGATGAGATGACAGCCATGCGACGACGACTTTTGAACAACTTGGCCGTGGGCGGGCTTGTGGTATTGGCGCATTGGTTCGGTTGTTTTTCTTCGCCGGCAGAGGAATCCCAACACGCCAAAGAAATCTTTTTTGAAAAACATGTTCGCCCCCTGTTGGCACAAAAATGTTATCGTTGCCACGGTCCGAAGAAGCAGATGTCGGGGTTACGCCTGGACTCCCGCGAAGCGATCTTGAAAGGAGGCGATCAAGGTCCGTCGGCCAGGCCGGGCGATCCCGCCAAGAGCCTGCTTATTCACGCGGTGCGCCGTGAAGGCGATCTGAAGATGCCGCCGCGAACGCCTCTCAGTCCGTCCGAAATCAAGACGCTCGTGCACTGGATTCAACTGGGCATGCCGTGGCCGGCCGCTGCCGTCACGAAACAAGACGACAGCAATGCTTGGAAAACGCATTGGGCTTTTCAGCCGATTCGCCTGCCGCCGATCCCGGCGACGAAAGATCGCACTTGGGCCAAGACCCCAATCGACGCCTTCATTCTTGCCAGGTTGGAAGCAAACAACTTGAAACCTGGCGGCATTGCCGATCGCCGCACGCTGATTCGGCGGGCCACCTTCGATCTGATCGGTTTGCCTCCGACCCCACAAGAAGTTCGCGAATTTGTGAACGACCCTTCCCCTGACGCCTATGCCAAAGTCATCGATCGGCTGCTGGCTTCGCCGCATTACGGGGAACACTGGGGGAGACATTGGCTCGATGTCGCTCGTTACGCCGACAACAAAGGATATGTCTTCCTCCAGGACTCGACCTTTCCATGGGCATGGACGTATCGCGATTACGTCATCCGCGCCTTCAACGAGGACCTGCCATATGACCGGTTTCTTTTGGAACAGTTGGCCGCAGATCAATTGCCGTTCGGAAAGGATCGGCGGCCGCTGACTGCCATGGGGTTTTTGACCGTCGGCAGCCGTTTCATGAATAACATCCACGATATCATCGATGACCGGATCGACGTGGTGATGCGCGGGTTGATGGGATTGACGGTGTCGTGTGCGCGCTGCCACGACCACAAGTTCGATCCGATTCCGACTGCGGACTACTATTCGCTGTATGGCATCTTCGCCAGTTCGGTTGAACCGCCGGTGCCGCCGCTTTTCGAGGACCCGCCGAACACAGAGGCGTATCGCAAGTTCGACGAGGAGTTGCAAGCGCGAATCAAACGCTTGACGGATTTCGTCCGCGCCAAGCAATCGGAGGTAACCACTTCGGCAAAAACCCGCATGGCCGAATATCTGCTTCGCGTCCACGCCACGCGGAACCAGCCGCGAACCGATAATTTCATGCTGCTGGCAGACGGAAGAGACCTGAATCCGAAGATGGTGGAACGTTGGCGCGTCTTTTTAGAAAGGCGACGACGGAAGCATGACCCCGTGTTTGGCCTGTGGTTCGCCTACTGCGAATTGCCTCCCGATCGTTTCGCCGACGAAGCGGCGAAGCTCACAAAGAAGTGGATCAGCCAGGGCGATCCCCAAAAACCAATCAACCGGTTGGTGGCGGTCATGTTCAGCGAACCTCCTCGAACACTTGAAGAAGCCGCCCGGCGCTATCAGGACCTGTTGACAAGTGTGGATCGCCGCTGGCAGGAATGTCAAAAGCGGCCGCAACCGCCGAAAGCGTTTGCCGATCCAGCCGAAGAAGAATTGCGTCAGGTGTTTTACGGCCCGCAGGCGCCGCCCCAAGTGCCTGTTTCAGCCTTTGGTGATCTGGCGTTGTTGCCAGATCGTCCTTCACAAAACAAACTCAAAGAACTGCGCAAAGCAGTAGAGGACTGGCGAGTCCAAGGCAAGGGCGCGCCGCCGAGGGCAATGGTGCTTGTCGACGCGGCAAAGCCATTCGAGCCGTATGTCTTCAAGCGAGGAAATCCCAACAACGTCGGCCCCCGAGTCCATCGGCAGCCTCCCTTGCTGCTGGGAGGGGCGAAACGCCAACCGTTTCGACAGGGCAGCGGACGACTCGAACTTGCCAGGCTGATCGCTGACGAAAAAAATCCCCTCACGGCGCGGGTTCTGGTCAACCGTGTCTGGCTGCACCATTTCGGCGAAGGACTGGTGTCAACGCCGAGTGACTTCGGCCTGCGCAGCGACCCTCCCTCGCATCCTGAGTTGCTCGACTATCTGGCAGCCACCTTTATGGCTGATGGCTGGTCGCTGAAAAAGCTGCATCGCCGCATTATGTTATCCGCGGTGTACCAGCAGAAAAGCGATCTAAGAAAGGATTGCCTGGCTGTCGATCCCGATAACCGATTGCTGTGGCGAATGAATCGACGCCGACTCGAGTTCGAAGTGCTGCGGGATTCCCTGCTGGCCGTCTCTGGACGACTTGATCGCACCATGGGGGGCAAACCGGTCAAAGACCTTACGTCGCGAGGCACCTGCCGGCGTACCGTTTACAACTTTGTTGACCGTTTAAATCTTCCTGAGTTGTGGAGGTCGTTCGACTTTCCAAGTCCGGCTGCGTCCAACCCGAAGCGAAACGTGACAACGGTTCCGCAGCAGGCCTTGTTTTTGATGAATAACCCGTTCCTCCTCGAATGTGCCGAACGATTGCTCGCGCGGGATGAGATTAGTCGTCAGGTGTCGTTGCCGGACCGCATCACAGCCCTTTACCAGCAGGTTTTTTGCCGTCCGCCGACCGACGAAGAGAGGCGACTAGTAATCGAATTCGTCAGGGAAGCCGGCAATGAGCGGACGGGATGGCTTCGCTTGTGTCAGGCGCTGCTGTTGACCAATGAGTTCGCCTTCATCGACTAACGCTGTTTGGCTCCGACCATGGCCATCGCGACCGTTACCGACTTCCTGAAAGCTCTCCAGCAAGCCGACTTGCTCGAGCCGAATCAGCTCAAAGCAGTGGATGCGCTAAGGAAGCGATTCGTCGACCCACGAGCGTTCGGACGTGAACTGATCAAGCGAGGCTGGCTGACACCCTATCAAGTCAGCCAGATTTTGCAAGGACGAGCGAGCGATCTCACTCTGGGCGGCTATCGGATCCTGGACCGGCTGGGCAGCGGTGGTATGGGGCAAGTCTTCAAAGCCACGCACCGTGCGCTGAACAAGCTGGTGGCTTTGAAAGTGATGCGTTCCGAACACGTCTCCAATCCGAACGCCGTTCGACGCTTTCACCGCGAAATCCAGGCTGCTGCCAAACTGTCGCATCCCAACATCGTCATGGCAATCGATGCGAACAGCGTGGGCGATACGCATTTTTTTGTCATGGAATATGTGGACGGCATCGACCTGAGTCAGCTCGTTCGCAAAAAAGGGGCGTTGCCTGTTCGAATCGCGTGCGAATTCATCAAACAAGCCGCGCAGGGTTTGCAGCATGCCCATGAGCGGGGTCTGGTTCACCGGGACATCAAGCCGGCCAATCTACTTCTGGCCCGCCCTACCCCAGCCCAAAAAATGGGCACGATCAAGATTTCCGATATGGGCCTTGCCCGCCTCGACTCTTCTGCTTTGGAAACGGATTCCGCTTCGTGGCACACACAAGAGGGAAGGGTACTAGGCACCCCTGACTATATGGCTCCGGAACAGGCGCTGGCCTCAAGCGACGTCGATATTCGCGCGGATATATACAGCCTCGGCTGCACATTCTATTATTTGCTCACGGGTCGGCCGCCTTTCCCCGATTGCGGCCTTATGGAAAAATTGATCAAACACCGTCTGGAGCAACCAACCCCCATCGAAACGCTGCGTCCCGAAGTGCCGGCCGCCGTCATCGATATCGTTCGGCGCATGATGGCCAAGGAGCCCAAGGATCGCTACCAGACGCCGATGGAAGTCGTTAACGCACTGACGCAATTAGACTTGTCGGCAAAGAGCACGGCACCGATGGCCATCCTGCTGCCTGATAACGGTGAGGCGTTGTCCCTGTCGACGACCATCGCCCTGACTTTCAACCGTGCGCGCCGGCTGTCAGGCCGGTTGATCGGCCGCCTGCAGCGGTCGCCGCATCGCAAGAAAATCTATTCCGTGGCCGGTATCGGTGCTCTGTTGGTTTTTCTTGCGTTTTTCCTGCCTCGCGGCAGCGACAGCGACAGTCCGCCTCCGAAGGAAAAGCCCCCGACAAAAGCCACGCC
Organism: Gemmatales bacterium; assembly: GCA_026004675.1. Taxonomy (GTDB): domain Bacteria; phylum Planctomycetota; class Planctomycetia; order Gemmatales; family Gemmataceae; genus BPJP01. The sequence continues at coordinate 370,162 of BPJP01000003.1, read as the reverse complement.
ACGCGAGTTTGAAACGCTCGTGGCCCGAGCCAAAACCGCTACCGGTAAAAACGCACTTCAAGTTCGACAGGAATTAATCGACTTTCGCATCAGGCATTACGCTGAGCCGGAAGCACGAAAAGTTGCTTACGTCCTGTCTCAACTACCTGATCCCCTCGATAGCCTCGACGGATCGCAGATTCCTCGTCAAGATCGTCCCGAAATCGCCGAGGTGGTCGCCGTTCTGGGCGAACATCGCCAACGACACTGGGGAACAGTTCGAGCAGTCGCCTTTCACCCGGATGGCGACCTGTGCGCCAGTGCCGGCTCAGACGGCGTGATCAACCTATGGAATGCCAAGACAGGCGAACGCAGGCAGTTCCTGTACATGCTGAGACGGCCGGTGAGTGCACTTGCTTTTTCGCCCAAAGGGGAGTGGCTGGCGGCAGGCGACACGAACGGAAACGTTCGTTTCTGGAGAATGGGTAATTCACGGCTGTACTTTCAGGGGAAACTGAAGCCGGAGGTGGGTTCGTCGGTAAGCGCATTATCCTTTTCCCCCAGCGGCAGGGAGCTTGCTATCGGCACCTATAGCAGGCAGGGCAAACTAATCCGTTTCGGCTCACCTGTTCAAATGTTCGATTTGTCCCATGCTGGCGAATCCGTTTCCAGTGTCGCCTTTTCGCCAGGTGGTCATTCGCTGGCAGTAGCCGGCTCTGGGTATGTCCGCCTCTGGAGGATCGCCAACAAGCCTGAGCTCTACATGTCTTTCGCGGCTGATGAAGTCCGTCATGTCGCCTTCTTGCCAGGCGGCAAACAGCTCTTCGTGACCCGAGGGAAGGAAGTGGAGGTTTGGGACGTCGGTGGCGACAAACCATTGCGCCAAACGCGGGCCATTATGTACTCTCCCGTCGGCGCGTTCGCCATCCAGCCAGCAACGGGCCGTATTGCCGTGGGGCATACCATTGGCGTTAGCATCTGGGAAAATGCCCGCGGCGAATTGAAGCGGGTACAGGTCGTTGACAAGAGCCTTCGCGTCAACGGGCTGGCCTTCAGTCCTGACGGCAAAGTGCTGCTTGCCGGCGGTCAGGATGCCGCCGTGCGATTCTGGGATTTCGTCGACGGCACCTATCGCGAGCGCCGACCGCTACGCGGGCATACCACTCCCCTTAACAGCGTGGCTTTCAGTCCGTTCGGAGATCAAATCGCGGCCACAGGCTCTTTGGAAAATACCGTGGGTATCTGGAATCCATTGAACATGGAATATTTGCAGAACTTCCAGATCTCGTATGGAGCTTATGATTTGGCTTTTTCGCCGGACGGCAAACAACTTGCCGTGGCGGAGGTGATCCGAAGAGTGTCACTCTTACGGGTGGGCGAAAAAACGAGCGAGTCCGTGCAATCGGTAAGTGTCGAGAGCCGGATGCCTGTTTCTCGTGTAGCCTTTTCACCTGACAGCAACCATGTTGCTCTTGGCGGCGGAGACGGAATCTGGTTGTGGGAGGTCCGATCGAATAGTTTGACGCGTCTGTCTGTTTTTCATGCCAAACGCGACAATCTGGTCGGATTGGCCTTCACGTCGGACGGCACACGCCTGGTCGCCGGGTTTGAACGGAGCAGAAGGCTGGAAATTTGGAATGTTGCCGACAAACGCCGTGAACAAGCGCTGGAGTTATCCCTGTCGGTTCCTACGGCCGTTGCCGTTTCTCCCGCGGAGCCTTTGACGGTCGCGGTGGCGCATTCGGATCATCGAATCCGCGTGTTGTCCTGGCAGCATGAAAATCGTGATCCCGTAGAATTAGCATCGGGAATGGAACACCAGACGGAAATCACGGCGCTGGCCTTCAGCCCCACGGGCGAGCATCTCGCTTCGGTCGACGAAAGCGGGAAGTTGTTGTTCTGGACCAGCAGTTCGATGCAGCGGCTGAAAGAAAGCCGAATTGGCGGTATGGTGCGCAGCGTGGCTTTTTCGCCGTCAGGCCGTTACCTGGCGACAGCCAACGGCAACGGCACGATTTACGTTTTACGTCTTCTGCCGCCGCCGCGGACAAATTAAAGTCATCCTTATTTTTTCTTGAGCAGGTCAGCGACGGTGATCCGGGCAAGCTGGCGGCGGGCGGACTCCGTGAGATCTTTGGAAATAGCTTCCAGCTTTTTGTTGACCGCCGGTGAGCCTAGACCGCCAGAGTGGAATTCGGTACTTTGCAATGGTCCGTCGACGGCTTCGATGATTTCGAGCAACGTGATATCCTTTGGAGGACGGGCCAGCTTGTAGCCTCCGTGCGGTCCTTTCAACGTCCAAAGAATGCCGGCGCGGGACAGGGTCACCAGAATTCGGAGCAAAAACCCCTTGGGTATCATCAGGTCCTTCGCAGCCTGGTGGCTGGTGACGCATTCTTTACCGGCTCGACGGCCCAGATAGGTTACGGCGCAGACCGCGTAAAATGCAGTGGTCGACAACTTCATTGCTGTTTCCCTTATCGATAACAGGGCGATTGGCACTGTCGTCGGACGTTTCCATTGTAGCAAGGATTCGCGTATTCCTCTGGCTTCCTCCAACCTCTGACGATTTTCGCCTTTGTGTACAAATTACAAAGCGTTACGCAAAGATAAAGTATTATCATAAGCGCACGTCGGCCACCAAGATTCGAGCGAACAGGCGAGCGGGCGAAAACCGTGCCTTTTTTCGTTCGTCGAAGCTATCGACCTCTGGCACACATTTCCAGGTTCAAGACTGCGGCACGAACGCTCCTCGAATGGTTGCCTCAGCAAATCCCTGAGGAACTTGTCCGGTCGAAGCGTATTGGTACATGTCGCTGATATAAATGCCGTTGAGTGCTGCTCCCGCCGCTCCAGCGACCAAAAGCGCGAGCACGGCGAGGACCACGACGGTGATTCCCAAAGCCACAGACACTTGCAGCAAGAAGCAACCGGCTACCAACAGGACGATGCCGGGCAGCATCAACAGAAACGAGAAGAACCCTAATCCCCAATGACCGATCAGAGCCTCGCCCCATGTTTTTTTGAGAATGGACATGGAACGTTTGACGGCCTCGATCGGTCCAATTTTTTCCACAACCAGTACCGGCACGACGAAATACGTCATGACGGTCCAGGCCGTGCCCAACAAACTGCTGATAAATCGGCCGGCTTTCTCGTTGGAGTTTTCCACCGCTTTGAGCAAAAGTCCAATGGTTGCCGATACTGCAGCCCAGGCTGCAATTTGCGGAATGCGGTCAAACGAAGTACGGATGCCGTCGGCCAATGTCGGGTTACCGCCATTGAAACGTATAATGGCGCAACTAACCAGTGCTGCGTTGAAAAAGACGACGATAAAATAGTTGCAGAAATAGTAGAGGAAGACGACGACATACGCCCAGAAGGGAACCGACTGGTTCTCGTCTTCGCTCAAAAAAGATAACAGGTCTGGTTGGGCGAGAAACGGCAAAGCGAAGGTGATCAGGATCAGGATGCAGCCGACGCCACTGAGAATGGGGAACAACACCAACTCTTTGTCGGCTTTTAAAACCTGCCAGCTGCTTTTGGCTAATTCGAAACTTCGTACCATGCGATCAAACATAGCCTGCTCCAGGAAATGGACCGCCGAGGTCACAGACTTGGCACCGTTGTATCTTACCAAACTGTCAGGATTTGTCGCAAAAACTTTTGCGAAAGTAGCCGGATGTTAAACAACCTGCGAGTGGTGTTGGTACGGCCAAAGATCGCCGGAAACCTGGGAGCCGTGGCACGGGTCATGCGGAACATGGGTTTCTCGGACCTTCGGCTCGTCGCTCCGGAGGCGGACCCCGAAAGCGAACATGCTCGGCAAATGGCCACGCACGGAGTCGATGTTCTAAAAAACTGCCAATGCGTTGCAACCCTGGCCGACGCGGTAGCCGACTGCGGCCTTGTCGTTGGATCATCGGCTCGGGTGGGAGGTCCTTTTCGCCGCCAGTCGGTTGGCACGCCCAAATCCATCTGTCCCAAAATGATCGACGTGCTCCCGTCGGCTCCCGCTGCATTGGTTTTCGGCCCCGAGCGAAATGGCCTGAGCGACACGGAAATCACCCGTTGTCATTACACGATTCATATCCCAACAGTAGCTGATTGTGCTGCTCTCAATTTAGCCCAATCGGTTGCCATCTGCCTTTACGAACTGCGAATGGCGTTTCTGGAAAAAAGTATTGCAAAGGAATGTGGTCCCCAACTTTCTTCCCCTCCTGCGAATTTCGCCCACCTTGAAAACATGTTTGCTCGCTTGCAGGGGTCGCTGGAAAAAATCCATTTTCTCTATCCACCTGGCGGTCCGGCCCTCATGCACGCATTGCGGCATCTCCTTGCCCGAGCGCTGCCGACAGCCAAGGAAGTTGACATACTCTTGGGACTCGCCCGACAAATCGAATGGGCATCACACGCCATTCGCCATCGGTCCGATCGAAGCGACGACCAGTCCAGCGAATAATTGCCTGTATCTTCGGAATCCTCCCAGAGATAATGGAAACATCTTGTGCGAACACGAACAAGAAGGACCATCATGCCAGGCAATGAATTATGTTTTCGAACAGCCACCGAGCTGAGCCGATTGATTCGGCAGGGTGAAGTGTCGGCGCGTGAAGTTATGGAGGCGCATCTCGCCCAGATCGAACGCGTGAATCCCACGGTAAATGCGATCGTTACTTTGCTGCCGGAACGGGCCAGGGAATGGGCAAGAGAGGCGGACGAACGCCAGACAAGAGGGGAGCCGCTCGGCCCGTTACACGGCCTGCCCATTGCCCATAAGGATTTGGTCTGCACAAAAGGCATCCGAACAACGTTTGGTTCGCCGATTTACCGCGACTATGTGCCCAAGCACAACGATTTGATCGTCGAGCGACTGCAAGCCGCCGGAGCCATCACGATTGGCAAGACGAATACGCCTGAATTTGGCGCTGGTTCCCAGACCTATAACGAGGTCTTCGGCGAGACGCTCAACCCATACGATCTGTCAAAGACTTGCGGAGGAAGCAGTGGCGGCGCCGCTGTTGCGCTCGCTTGCGGCATGATTCCTCTGGCGGACGGCAGCGACACTGGAGGGTCGTTGCGCAATCCGGCCAATTTCTGCAATGTCGTGGGTTTTCGCACGTCGCCGGGTCGAGTGCCGGTTTGGCCTGCTGAACTGGCATGGTTCACAATTTCAGTCGAAGGACCGATGGCCCGCACCGTCGAAGACGCGGCCTTGATGTTATCAGTCATCGCCGGACCTGACCGCCGATCTCCTCTTTCGCTTTCCGAGCCTGGAGAAATCTTCGCTCGGAGTCTGGAACGTGATTTTAAAGGGGTGCGTATCGCCTGGAGCCGGGACTTTGGCGAATTACCCGTCGCTCCGGAGGTAACGGCAGTTCTCGAGTCCCGGCGAGGAGTTTTCGCGGACCTCGGCTGTATCGTCGACGAGACCCAACCCGATTTCCGCGACGCCGACGAAACGTTCAAGGCGTGGCGGGCGTGGAAATTCGAACATCGTTTCCGCGATCTGCTGGAAACGCACCGCCACCTGCTCAAAGAGACCATCATTTGGAATGCCGAAGAAGGCAAGAAGCTGACCGGCCCTTATCTGGCCACTATTGAAGCCAGGCGGACAAAGTTGTACCACCGAGTCCGCGAGTTCATGGAGACTTACGAATTCATGATCCTGCCGGTCAGCCAAGTGGCGCCTTTCGACGTCAAGCAACGTTACATCGAAGAAATCAACGGGCAAAAAATGGCGACGTACATCGACTGGATGAAATCATGTTACTATATCTCGGCGATCGGATTGCCAGCGATTTCCGTGCCATGCGGCTTTACCGCCGACGGCCTTCCAGTGGGAGTGCAAATTGTCGGACGATCTCAGGATGATTTCGGCGTGTTGCAATTGGCTTACGCCTTTCAAGAAGCGACGCAAGTATGGAAGCGCCAGCCACCCATCGCCGTGGCACCGTAGCGAAACGTGAATGATTTGGGACTAAACAAAACAGAATAGCACCGTGACACTGTTTTTCGAAGAACTGCCGCACCCTGATTCGCCCTTTCGACGTTGGGATGCCCGCTGGAAACTTGCAGCGCTTTTAATCGCCGGCGGTTGCACGGCGATTTTGCAATCGCTTCCCTTAGCGGTGCTGGCATTTCTTGCCTCGCTAGGGCTTGCGTTTGTGGCCCGATTGCCGGTGCGCTGGTGGGCAGTCCGCCTTGCCGCCGTTGCCCCCTTTTTGGCTCTCTTCGTTCTGCTTTTGCCCTTTTTGGTTAACGAGCCGCATCCCCTCGTGCAATGGGGGGGGATCAGCATATCGGCAACAGGCATAGGTCTGGCGCTGCTGATCTTGTTCAAAGCCCTGGCAGTGCTCACGCTGATGATGGTCCTGGTCGCAAGTGGCCCGCTGCCGGAAAGTTTGCACGCCGCACACCGCTTGGGCGTGCCGGGCGTCGTCATTCAAATCGTTCTTTTGACCTACCGTTACCTATTTCTTCTCATCAACGAGCTGGATCGGATGCGTATCGCGTTGAGGCTGCGCGGCTTTCGCAACCGTGCCAGTCGCCATAGCTATCGCACGATTGCCCATGTGACGGGTACGTTGCTGGTCCGCAGCCAGGAGAAAGCGGAACGAATCAGTCAGGCAATGCGCAGCCGTGGCTTCGATGGGCAGTTCCGTTCGCTCGTCGAATGGCGGACGCGGTTTGCCGATGTGGCCGGTTTCCTGGGAATTGTCGCCGTATTCGTCATTTTCTTGCTTGGCGACTTGATGGACTGAGCACACCAACGCACTTCGGCGCGCGATTCGAACGAACCGACGTCGGCGGAGAACGTCGAGCCTATCCTTTTTGGAGGTTGTACGCTTTGATTTTCCGATCGAGGGTGGATCGTTCGATTTTCAAGATCGCAGCGGCCTGGCTTTTGTTCCAATTGGTATATTCCAAGGTTTTCATGATGTGACGTTTTTCCACTTCTGCCAGATCGATCGGCTCGTAGCCGCCGGTGCCGGCATCCTTGGCATCGAGGTCCAGCGAGGATAACAGAATATCTTTTGCGTCGATATCAGGGCCAGTTCCCAATGCGACGGCACGTTCGATCACATTGCGCAACTCGCGAACGTTGCCGGGCCAATGGTATGTTTTTAATTTCTGCAAAGCAGCAGGTGTCAACTTCTGGAATTTACGACCGGTTTCTTGGACGTAGCGTTTCAGGAAGTGGTCGGCCAGAAGCGGAATGTCCTCGATCCGTTCGCGCAAAGGAGGGATGCGAATCTCGACGACTTGCAGGCGAAAGAACAGATCACGGCGGAAATGACCTTCCTGGATAGCCTGTTCCAGCGGCTGGTTGGTAGCCGCCACGACTCGAACATCGACATGAATCGGCATCTGGCCACCGACACGTTCGTAGGGATGCCCCTCTAGAATGCGAAGGAGTTTGGCCTGAGTGGCAGGATTCATTTCGCCGATTTCGTCAAGGAAGATCGTCCCGTTGTTGGCAGCTTCGAATTTGCCGATTTTTCGCTCGGTGGCGCCAGTAAAAGCTCCTTTTTCGTGACCGAAAAGTTCGCTTTCCAAGAGGGTTTCGGGCAAGGCGGCACAATTCAGGCAGACAAAGGGTCCGTCGCGGCGCGGGCTGGTGTAATGAATGGCTCTTGCCACAAGCTCTTTCCCGGTGCCGCTTTCTCCGCGGATCAGCACCGTTGCCGACGTACCCGCCACTCGGCGAATCTGCTCTTCGATATTCTTCATTGCCGGGCTGTTGCCGATGAGTTCGCTTTCCACCTTGAGCTGGCTTCGGAGCTGGCGGTTTTCCGCAGTCAACGAATCCCGCTTTTTGATCTGGTGGATCGCAACGCCCAGCTGCCGAGCCACGGCCAGCGCGAATTCCAGATCCTCTCGATCGAAATGTCTCCGGCGATCGGTGGAATATAGGTGGATCAGTCCTTCGATCCGGTCTTCAAAAATCACTGGCGCGCAGATCAAACTGGCGGCGCGAAGTTCCGTCAGGCTGTCCCGGTTCCGAAGATGCTCGTCACTGGAAACGTCCTCAGCCAATATGGCTTCTTTCGAAGACAAGACCTCGTTGCTGACCGACTGCGAAATGCGCACCAAAGCCGGGAGACGTTCATCACGCTGCTTGTAAGCGACCGTCTGAGGCGGCTTGCCGTCGCGCACGAGCAGAATAGCTCCGGCGTCCGCGGGGATGGCATCGAGCAGACAACTGAGGACTCGTTCCCCCAGTTTTTCGAAGGTGGGCGCCGATCCCATTTCCAACGCCGCCCGGTAGAGAATGGCGAGATTGCGACCCAATCGTTTGCGGATGGTCGGGGGCGTCGCCGTCGCGTCTTCCGGTGTTTCCAGATCGATCAAGAAGCGCGTTTTGTCAACACGTTCTTTGATCGACAGGTCCCCTTTGGGCAACTGCTCCTGCAACTCGGGCAGACTCGACAGGTCTTTGACGAACAAGAGCGACGTTCGGCCAATGCGGATTTCGTCGCCGGGAAACAGTCGCCGTTCTTCGGTCAGCCGAACATCGTTGACTTGCGTGCCGTTCAGACTGTTGTTGTCCCGCACGTGCCAGTGGCCGTCGGCGAAATAGATTTCCGCATGTTCCCGGCTGCACAATTCGTCCTTGACGACGATCCGATTGGTGGCAATACGCCCGAGCGTGTAGCGCTCTTTTTCGTCAAGCGGAAACACCGCCCGGAATTCGTCGTTTTCACGCCGTATCAGGTACGCTGATGGTGTGGGATGCATCTGTTTTCTAGTTTACTGCGCGAGTCAAGACGCCTAAATTACTCGAAGGAGGCGTATTTGAAAAGGCACGTCTCCAGTAAAATTCTAGCAGATTCTTCGACTCGATCGGACCGCGATCACCCAAGAAGGCCAGCAATTCGAGCCTTGGGTTAAAGAGGTCGTTTTCTAAACTGCGTTGTCTCGATCCCGCAAATCGGCGGCTTGCGCCATCGCTGGCTTTGATCAGTGATCAATGGGGACGACTTTTCGCTTGCAAATCGCCGGTGGCGCCTCTCTACTGACAGCATCGACCCCACAACCACATCAACTCGAGAGGAGCGAAGACGATGGCTTCGTGTGCACGTTTCATCCTGGCCGGCACGCTGATGTTTTTGGCCCAGGAAACAGTCAGTGCCCAAAAAACACAGAAAAAACTGGACCTGAAAGACAAGGTCGTCAACATCGACGGCTTCAAGTCGGAGGCACCGAAAGACTGGATTCGGCAAAAACCGTCGAATCTGCTGCGTTCGTATCAGTTCGCTCTCCCCAGAGCAGAAGGCGATAAAGAGGACGCGGAAATGGGGATTTTGCCCGGTATCTCGGGAAGCGACGAGGCCAATATCGCACGCTGGACGCGCATGTTTCGACCGCCAGAAGGGAAAACTTACAAGGATATCGCCACTGTGCAAAAGATGAAGGTCGCTGGCGGGAAAGTTTTGGTGACTGTTCTCGATGTTAGCGGAACGTATCTCAAGAAAAACCGCCCGCTCGACCCGGACTTCAAGGCGAGGCCGATGCCTGGCTACCGCATGTTTGCGATCATCTTCGAAACCCCGGATGATGTGACTCTCATTCGTGTTATTGGTCCTGCGAAAACAATGGCTCACCATCAAAAGAATCTCATGGCATGGCTGAAGGCTTTCAAATAGGCAGACAAAGCAGGACGGCACGTTTACTTGATGATATTGATTTCGACAGGCCCTTCCCTGCGGAGAATTTCAACGCCAACGTCGTTGTCGTGTCGGCGAAGGCGGAGGTCGACCTGGCCATTGCCGACTCGTAAATGGTAGAGCTGGATTTCTTGCAACGACTGTGGCAAGAGAGGATAGCGGAAGAACAGCAGATTGTTGTCGGCGTCCACTTCGAGTCCGAGACAGGCTTGGAGCAGCAGGAAGACACTGCCAGCCGCCCAGGACTGTGGCGAACAGGCAACCGGGTAGTGCGTAGGTCCCTCGTGCGGTCGTCGAGGGAAGCCGCAAAAAAGCTCGGGGAGGCGGTGAAAATCCATGAACAAGCTGGCATCGAACATGCCACTGAGAACCCGGATGCACTCTTCCTTGAGGCGATAATGAGCGAGGCCCGCAGCGATCAATGCGTTGTCATGGGGCCAAATGGTGCCGTTGTGATACGACATGGGGTTGTAGCGTGCTTCGCCTTCGGCCACGGTGCGGATGCCGAATCCGGAAAAGCTGCTGGCATCCAAGAGCGTTTCGCCGACCCGTTTGGCGCGCTCCGGAGAAGCGATTCGGCTGAAAAGGCAATGACCAGCGTTGGAGGTCCGAACGCGGCAAGGGTGTTTTTGGCCGTCCAAAGCCAGGGCGTAGGTGGCGAGGTCTTCGCACCAAAACGCTTGCTCAAATCGATCGCGGAGTCGGTTTGCCTGCTCGTGAAGCGAGGCGGCGCGAACGCGATCACCAAGTGCTTCCGCCAACCTGGCAGCGCCGCATTTGGCCGCATAGACATAGCCCTGCACTTCACACAGCGCGATCGGTCCCTCAGCACTGGAACCATCGGAATGAAAGACCGAATCGTGTGAATCTTTCCACCCTTGATGAACCAAACCATCGCGTGAGTGACGGTGGTATTCGACGAACCCGTCGCCGTCACGGTCGCCAAAGTGATCGATCCAGTTCAAAGCGAGGTCGATATGGGGCCATAGACGTTGGATGAAATCGCGGTCGGCCGTGCGATCGAAATAGGCTGCAGCCAGCATGACAAAAAGCGGGGTCGCGTCGACGCTGCCGTAGTAAAGCCCAAAGGGGATCTCGCGGAGAGCGGCCATTTCGCCTCGCCGTGTTTCGTGCAGGATTTTGCCAGGCTCGGCATCTTGTTCGTCGTTCACGTCTCGAGCCTGTTTTTGCGCTAAAAACTCGAGAACGCCGCGGGCAATGCCCGGATGGAGCCACAGGCATTGCAACGCGGTGATGATGCCGTCGCGGCCAAAGGCCGTGCTGAACCACGGCACGCCCGCATACGGATAAAGACCCGCTGGCGTCCGCGTTACCATCATCAACAAGTCCGACAAGCTGCGGTTCACCCAATCGTTGAACTGCTCGTTCGAGGTATGAATTTGACAACAGTTTTCGCGCAACGACTGGCGTTCCTCGCGAGCGGCCTGGAGGCCGATCCGAAAGTCTGCTGGGGGCGACACCGCCGTCGACGGTTCGGCTTCGTACCGCACGGTCAGGATGAAGCGTTGTTCCTGCTTCGGCTGGACTAGTGCTTCAAACTGGATTTCATCATCTGTAACCCGCGTTGGAGCAGGGTCCAATTCGATACGTGTTCGCCGGACGATGTCATCCAACCCTTGGTAGCCTAGTACGACACCGCGTTCCGTTCGAACCGGTTCCAGCATGCGACCCCGACGCTGACGATGCATGCCGCGCACTTCGAAAATGTCGGCGAAATCGGCATGGAATTCGAAGGACAATGTCAAGTTCAAAGGAACGCTGCCGTAGTTGAAGATTCGCAGGCTCTCGTATGCCGCGCCGTCCAAGAGGAACTTCGATCGGAACAGGTGCACAGTGCCACGCGGGATGGTGTTGTGGTCGTCGAGATGAATGTCGGGATTCGTGAGGTCAATGGTAAAGAGGACGTTGTCTTCCTGGACGGTGGAGCTGAGGAGAAAAGGGCGGCGCTGTTCGAGCTTGAGTACAAGACCGCTCAGGAGGCGGGTGCCGTCATGAAAGATTCCTTCTTCGCCCCATTCCGTCGGACGGATATCGCCGTAGCGATCGAACACAGCGAAGGTATCGCCGTGCTTGAGAACCCGCGGCTGCACATCAACGGCGGGAGACGACGTCGTAATGTAATAGGGATCCTTGACCACGATGACGTTTGTTCCGCCAGCGGCAATGCCTGTCACTAGTGGTTTCTCAGCCTCACGTTTCAATATGGAGTGGATACGCCGCCAAGAATCCTCGCCAATGGTCCAGCAATCGTGTTCCTGTTCGTAAGTCGCCATCCCTGGCCCTCCGATCCTTTCCTTCTGAGGAAAACAGGATAGCCGGACCGACGACATCGGGCCAGACCAGTTGCCGACCCTGCTGTTCTAAACCGACGGCAACTTCACGGCTCCATCTGGTAAAGTCTGGACTAAATTCGCCTTGGATTCAAGGCGTGCTTTGTGAAGAACGCGTTCGTAAATGGCCATGTAATCGCGGGCCATTCGGGGAGCGCTGAAGCGCTCTTCAAAGACCTCCCGGCAGCGATGCCGGCTCAGTTCGCCAACCCGGCGGACTGCATCGACCGCCTCGTCAATGCTGGTTACGATGAAACCACTGATTTCATCATCGATTACTTCGTCTACCGAGCCCCCACGCCAGGCAATGACAGGTGTGCCACACGCCATGGCTTCAATCATTACCAGCCCAAAGGGTTCCGGCCAGTCGATCGGAAAGAGCAGAGCAATCGCGTGGCGCAGGAATTCTTCCTTTTGCCTGCCACCTACTTCGCCGAGAAATTCGACGTGCGGCTGCTGAAGCAGATGTTTGATTCTCGTCTCATAGTATTGTTCATCCGCTTTGTCGATCTTGGCGGCTATCTTGAGAGGCAGACCCGCACGTCGCGCGATCTCGATGGCCCGATCAACGCGCTTCTCCGGACAGATTCTGCCCAGGAACGCGAGATATTCCCCTGGTTCGGTTCGTGGTCGAAAAGAGTCCAGTGGCAGCCCATGATAAACCGTGCCCACCCAATGGGCTTTCGGCAAAGGACGCCGCTGCGCGTCCGATATCGACACCACAGGCATTTCGGAGAATTCATCGTATAGGGGCTTCAACTCGGGCAGATCGAGCCTCCCATGCAGCGTCGTCACAGACGGCACCTTCAGACGACGTGTCAACGGAAAATGAAGATAGTCGATATGAAAGTGGATCACATCGAAGTCATTCGCTCGCTGCGCCACTTGTTCCAGCATCAGGAAGTGATATGCCAGCTGGTCGCGGCACGACTTGTCCAGACGCAAACCACGTCGGCACGGCGCGACCAATTTCGCGGTCGTTTGGGAATCGCCACTGGCAAAAAGCGTGACGTCGTGCCCTTGTCGAACCAGTTCCTCAGTCAGATACGCAACGACGCGTTCCGTGCCGCCATAAAGTTTCGGGGGCACGCTCTCATAAAGGGGCGATACCTGAGCAATTCGCATTCACCTGTCCTCCTGTTGACAGGGGCGTCGCCAGCAAATACCGTGCCAATTTGAGTCAGCGCTTGCGACACTTACGAAACTCCTAGCGCATTTTTCAGTTAGATTCGTTCGCTGTATGAGGCGTGCTCGACGTCGGCTGCCATTTTGGCAGGTTCCCCCTGTTTTCAAAAACAAACGCTGTCACAGCGTTTTCGGTTCGGCTCTACAAAACGGGGCTCATGAGGCGAGCGACGTTTTGAGCGAATCGCTTAGGTAATTGGCGGCCGGACCATTTCTCCATACTCAAGGCCTCACAACGTGTGAGGTAGCGTTCTTGCTCGGCACGAAGTTGAGCAGTAACCGAACGATCGTAGAACAGAACGCTGATTTCAGCATTGAGGCAAAATGAGCGAATGTCGATGTTGCTCGAACCGACAAAGGCAATCGAATCATCGATAGTCAAATGCTTGGCATGCAGGAATTTTTCCTTATAGAGGTGGATTTCCACGCCGACTTCAAGCAGTTCTTCGTAATACGATTGCTGGGCAAGATGGACGAGAACCTGGTCTTCTTTCTGAGAAAGAATCAGCTTCACGTCGACGCCGCGAAGGACGGCTGTTTGCAAGGCCTGGAGCAAAGCCAAATCCGGAATGAAATAGGGTGTTGTAATAACGACACGTTCGCGAGCCCCGTGGATGAGGGAAACGATGACGCGCTGGTTGTTTTCGATTTCGTAGCCGGGACCGCTCGGCAGGGCCTGGGCCGGAACTTCGCCCGCAATTTCCGGATCGGGAAAAATCAGATCGTCATCCAGGACCTCTTCGGTTTCGACGTACCAATCAGCGGCAAAAACGGCTTGAAGCTCCAACACGATAGGACCGGTGAGCCGAACCATCAATTCTTCATAAGTGATACCTTCCTTGTATTTGGCATCGACGAGGTTTTGCGACCCGGTGTAGGCGACTCGGCCGTCGATGACGGCGATCTTGCGATGATTGCGCAGGTCCGGCCGGGCCATGCGGGCTCGCAATAGCGGAAAGATGCCGACCGGCAACATCGCTTCGATCTGGACGCCGACAGGAGCCAACTTCCTGTAAAGAGCACGGTAAGCGCGGCCAGTTCCCAACGAGTCGAACAGAACGCGGCAGGTGACGCCTCGCTTGCGCGCACGCACCAGTGCGTCCATGACCTTTTTTCCGGTTCGATCATCAGCGAAGATGTAATAAAGAAGATGCACGTTATGTTCAGCCGTGTCGATGTCGGAAACGAGGCGGTCGATGATGTCATCATAGACGACGAGAAGCTCGACGCTGTTGCCTCCGAGAATCGGCATTTTGCCCAGTTTTTGTGCCAGACGGACGGCGTGGTTCAGTTCTGGAGGCAATGTCGGATGGAAGATATGCGGATGTTCTTTGTGGAAGCGGTCGCCGATTTGCTGGATCGCTTTTTCCGCACGTTGCAGTCGCTGCAGCCGCCAACTCGGAAGCTGCCGATAGCCGAACCAGAGGAAAAGAAACAGCCCCACGAACGGCACAAAAAAGATAAGAATCAACCAGCTGGCGGCTGCCGCTGGCGACCGTTTCATCGGAACCCAGGCGAGCATGACGATGCGGACGAGCCATTCGCCGATGAAGTAAAGTCCTGCCCATGTCTTGGCATCACGAGCTTCGTACAAGTTCAGCAGCCATTCCCACAGATCGAACAAGGCGGCGCCCTCCAGCGGCAGTTACCGTCGCACACTTCCACCATAGCGGCAGCACACGACCTTGAACAGTGCGGAACGTAGCAGCCACTCGTCGGTGCGAAACGACAAGGAATTGATGCTTATAGATCATCGATGTTTGCAATTGCGGAAGTCCGCTCGCAGGGTTCGGCAATATCGACTTTTAGCCAAAATCACTTGAAACAACGTTCGAACAATGCTTCGATAAGAACACGCCCCAAACGGGTAATATCTGGCGTCGTTTTTGTGTGGCAACCGTGAAATCCCCGGTGACCGTCGAGTTTTTTGGCATTCCAAGACAACGCGCTGGCCAGGAGCAATATGTCGTCGATGCCCGCTCTCTGTTTGAAGCCGTCCATGCCGTCGAAACGCGTTTCCCGGGTTTGGCAGGCTTCCTGATTCGGGATGGTCGTCTCTCGCCCTATGTCCTCGCGTCCCTGAACGGCGAGCGATTCATTTCCGACTCCGCGACGGAACTACGCCCAGGCGATCATCTGCTCCTTTTGTCGGCGGACGCCGGTGGATAACGATCATGGTCACGGATTCCCGAATCAGCAACCTGATTGAAGCACTTCACCGGTCGCCAACGATGTGTGCCATCGTCACCACCGGCGGCGGAGCCAATGCTGTTGCCATGCTGCTTGGCGTGCCCGGAAGTTCGAAAACTGTGCTCGATGCCGCGATCCCCTACGGACAACAAGCGCTGGTCGATTACCTCGGCGAAATGCCAGAATCATTTTGCAGTTCAGAAACGGCCGAACGACTTGCGGACAGAGCTTTCGACCGCGCCTGGTTCCTGGCTCCTTCGGTTCGCGTAGTCGGCATCGCCTGCACTGCTGCTCTAGCGACCGATCGTCCGAAAAAGGGTGCTCACCGCTTCTATATCGCCACTCGTTCGCTTGACGAACGACATCACTACGGCTTGGTTCTCGAAAAAGGAAAGCGAAGCCGTCACGAAGAAGAAACCGTTCTCGACATGGTTTTTCTTAACGCGCTGGCAGAGGCGTTCGGCATCGCAGAGCGCGTCGAGGTACCCCTCCTCGCCGGCGAACATCTTGAATACCGATCCGAAGATGTGCTCCGTTCCTTGGCCGAATTGATGTCTGGCAAAAGATGCGTACTGGCTATCGATACGGACGGAAGGATCTGCCTCGACCAGCCCAAACCAGGGCTATTGCTTGCTGGATCGTTTCATCCGCTCCACCATGGTCATCTTCGGCTGGCGAAGGAGGCCGCCCAACGGACCGGGCAGAGTGCTGCTTTCGAATTGAGCATCACCAATGTCGATAAGCCACCATTGACGATGGAAGAGGCTCGCGAGCGCTGGCAGCAATTTGTCTGGAAGGCACCCGTCTGGTTGACGCGGGCACCAACCTTCTTGGATAAAGCACGTTTGTTTCCCAGGGCGACGTTCGTTGTCGGTGCGGACACCGCGGTTCGCATTGTCGACCCGCGCTACTATGAGGGCGACGCCCGCCGGATGCAGGAGGCATTAGCAGAAATTCGTCACCTTGGCTGCCGCTTCCTCGTTGCCGGTCGCCGCGACGAACGCGGGCAATTCCGCTCGCTCGACGACATTCCTCTTCCGGAAACGTTTCGCGATCTTTTCGAGCCGTTGCCGCTTCGCGTCGATATTTCTTCAACCGAACTCAGAAAGAAGCACGGCATCAGTTAACGACGTGAAGACGACGACACGCTGGCTGCGTCGGTTATTGGCCCTGGATTTTCCTGGCCCAACGTCGTATGATCCGCTGCAAACTTGAGAGCACGAGGCGAGATGCCTATGCGCGATCCGAAGTCGTTACCCGAATGGTTGGAACTGGACTACTACCAAAGGCCGAGAAAACTACGGCGCATGAAGCGGCTGGCACTTTGGCTGGTAGCGTTGTTAAGCGGTGCCGGTCTCGCTTATGCCTTTCTGCCGGAAAACCGGGAAGTGTTCGAAGCCGGCCCTGTTTCCCAGGCTCACTCCATGTTTCACAGCCAATGCGAAGTCTGTCACGTCAAACCTTTCCTGCCGGTCCGGCGGTTGCTTCCGAATCTTCAACCCCTGCCTTCCGCCATGGACCAGGCATGCCTCAGCTGCCACGACGGAGCTGTCCACCACGCCAAACAGAGCTTCGAACCTGGTTGTGCCACTTGCCATCAAGAACATCGAGGCAATGACCAGTTGGCTCGTGTTTCGGATGATCATTGCACCCGTTGCCACGCGAACCTCAAACGAGACGGGTTAAAAGCAGGCGCGACAACAGACTTTCTCGATGTTCGTGCTTTCGTTTTTGGTCAGCATCCCGAATTCAAAATCTGGAGAAGCCAAGAACCCGCCGACCCGGGAACCATCCGTTTCAATCATAAACTTCACCTGGCCCCTTCCGGAGTACTTGGATCGGACGGGAAGAAACACGTGCTCGACTGCCAGAACTGCCACCGACTCGATGCGCAAAGACAGTACATGCAACCGGTGCAGTATGAACAGGATTGTGCTTCGTGCCACCCTTTAACGGTGCCAATCGTCGGGAACTGGCAGGACCAGGCTATCGCCGAAGCGAAACGGAAGTTCGAACTGACTCCTGTGCCGCATACGGACCCGTTGCTGGTCCGGTCGGCGCTTCGACAAAGATTTTCGGAGTTCGTCCGCCAATGGCGTGGCGTGCTAGGGACGCCGGTACGACAACTTCCCCGACCGCTGCCTGGGCATTTGCCGCCGACAGAAATCGTCGAAGCAGAAGGACAATGGATCGATCGGCAGATGCAAAAGGCTGAGCAGTTTCTCTTTACGGGCGTGACGGGCTGTCGGTATTGCCACCAAGTGACGGGATTCGACAAGGCGGATTTGCCGCTCATTGCACCAGCGAACATCACGACGCCGTGGCTCAAGCACAGTCGGTTCAGCCACGACAGCCACCGTATGTTGCAATGCGGCGAATGCCATCCGACGTCCGAAAGCAGTCAAACACGTGATCTTTCTTTGCCCAGAATCCAAGACTGCATGACTTGCCACAACGAGACGGTTCAGGCGCGAACGGACTGCGTTGAGTGCCATCGCTACCACGACCGGACACGGGAACGCACCGTGGGAACAAAGAGGATCGAAGAGGTACTACCAAAAACCACTCCCTGGAAGCGTCCTTTCTGGCTGGAAGGAGAAAAAGAGTCGAAGCAGGGTAACGATGTCCACTTGAGAAACTGGATCAACGCAGTTTTTCCGCCTTCAACAACTCGTTGAGCCAATTCCGATCGTCGTCATCGAGAGGAACTTGCGGATCGCGGCTATAGTCGATTTCCGCGGAGAATGTCCCCTGGTCGTAGCATCGCGTAAAGGCGACCTGCAAATCGACGACGGTGTCGCGGTCGTCGCTGGCCAGGGGCATGCGAAACCGAGGCAGTCGCTTTTGCAACGTGGATGTGTAAATCTCGTAACGTTCGGGTTGCGTCGCCCTCGTCACCGTAACGGCATAATCCCATTCGGGCAACCCTTCCCGGGAGTAATCGAGCATCGGCTCGCCCTGCAACACCAGATCGATTTCCACAAGATTGGCGCCATGGTCTTTGCCACGGCGACGATTGTCCAAATAGGCTTGCCGACCAGCGGCAGTCGTCTTGTTGCCAGGGCTGACGACATCGATCATGGTCACGATCTTGCCTTGTCCGCGCTGGCGGATTTCGATGTACTCCTCTAAATGGACTTCGCGGATCACAGAGGTGAATAGCGGCTGTTCGGAAACATAGTCCCTCTGGCAGATTTTGGCTTTGTAGCGGTCGACCAAACCTGGGAGGAGCATTTGGTACAGGCAAGTGATCAATTGATGGTGGAATGCATCCCAGATCTGCTCGTTTTCCAGGTAAGGGTCCATTCCGGGAAAAGGACTTGGCATGGTTACTCCGCCGCAAATCGTAAACTCGCCGGATCTAAACAGCTAAGCCCATACATTATATACCTTCTGTTTTGCCCTATCTGCAAGCCTTGCAGAGTAAAATCTCACGAAGAATACATTTTCCCGAACACCAGCCTTCATTACAATGCTGCCGAAACCTTGCAGACGGAGATGCATGATGCTGGCCAACTCGCGCCTACTTTTGTGCAGTGATGCACCGGAGTCGTTCGCGGACGTTTGTACGGAATTGCGTGCCCAGGGAGTGGAGGTCGAAGTTCGTTCCCTCGAAGCAACAAGTGCCGATGGTGATTATCGAGCGATAATCGTGGACGCCCGCCACCAGCCTGAAGCAGCCATACGTTTCTGCCGTCATCTCCGACCGGACACATCGAGTTCGCCGCCTCTTCTGGTCGTCGCTACCCGAGACCGCGCTGTTGCCGATCTGGACCATCAAACTGGCGCCGACGCTTTTTTGACGCAACCAGTCCAGGTCCATGACTTGTTGAAGCAAATTGATTGGGCGGGACGCCTGCGCGACTTGCGGGGCAAAGTGGTCGGCAAGACCGATGAAATCCATCGGCTAAGCCGAAAGTTGCAAGTGTGCTTCGAACGCTATCAGCGGGAAATCGAACTGGCGGAACGAATGCAACAACGTTTGCAACGAGCAGCATTGACCGAGATGGAGTTTTCCGGTTGCCAGTTCGTCGTACACCTGACGGCGTCGCGTGGTTGTGCCCGCGTCTTTCGTCTGGATGAAACTCGCGTTGGCTTTTTCGCTGCCTGCTCGCTGCGGGAAGGGATGACAGGAGCTTTGGTACCTCTGTTCCTGCACAGCGTTCTGGACACGAGAGAAACCAACGGCAACACCTTCCGTATCCGTGGTCCAGAAGAAGTGCTTGCCTTATTGAACGACGACTTTGTCGCTATTGGCTGCGCCGGGGAGCCAGTCTTGACCATTCAATACGGAACGATCGACCTGATCAGTCGGAAACTGCATTTTGCCCGTTCAGGCGGCGCTATGCCGCTGCATATTCCTCTGAACGGTCCTGTCACGACTTGTTCCGCGGCGGGTCCATTGATCGGCGTCGGACCGGGCGCGTTCACCGTCCCTTGTTTGCCGCTTCAACCGGGAGACAAGATGTTGTTTGTCGTTGATCGCCTTGAAACAGGGAATCACGACTTGCAAGACCGAGTAGAGCGACTGCGCCATCTACCCGTCGTCGAACTTGTGAAGCAAATCGCCGCCCAGCCAAACACGGGACCGGCAACGCTGGCAGGCCTCGAAATCGCCGTTGCAAAGTGAAATCCTAAAACCAAGTGCAGGCCGTTCACTCGTGCTTCGTGGATCACCTGACCGATCAGCACAATTCGTCGATCGGTTTGCCATCCTGCAAAACGGGAATGGGGCGTCCCGTTTCGTTGAGGTATTGGATCGTCGTATCGATCCCCATGTGTCTATAGAGGAGGGCCAGAACATCCTGAGGCTTTTTCGCATTGAGTTTGGGAAAGGCCCCTTTCGAATCGGATTCACCCACAACCCGGCCGCCTTTAACGGGACCCCCTGCCAAGGCGGCACTGAAGACGCGTGGGTAATGATCGCGGCCCGCGTCTTTGTTGACCTTCGGCGTTCGCCCGAATTCGCCCCAAGCGATCACCAAAGTTGACGACAAAAGCCCACGCTGGTCCAAATCCTCGATCAGCGCACTGTAAGCGCGATCGAATCGAGGCAAAAAGCCTTCGCGTAACGATTCAAAGCCTTTGACGTGCGTGTCCCACCAGCGTAAATCGACAGTCACAAGCCGGACCCCTGCTTCGATAAGTCGGCGGGCGAGCAGAATGCGCTGGCTCCAGGCGGGTGCACCGCAGCGATTCGATTCGGGCGGTCGAAAGGGTTCCATAAAGCCATATCGCTGCCGAATCGAATCGGGTTCCTTGTCGAGATCGAAAGCTGCCCGCGCAGCGGAAGAAGTAACGATCTCCCACGCTTGCTGCTGGTAGCCATCCATCGCGTCGAGCTGGCCGGAGTTATCGACGTCACGGCGCAAGTTGTCGAAGCTTGTCAGTAACTTTTTCCGCTCGCCGACCGTTTCTAACGTAATGCCTTGAGGCAGAGCGAAATTGGGGATCCGAAACGGGCCAGGGTCGGCCGGGTCGGCATTGGTGGAAAACGCCTTATAGGCCACGCCCAAATAAGCAGGACCGGTACCCGGGACCTCTCGCGGAATCATGACATAAGCAGGCAGCTTACGATTCTGGTGCCCCAACTGCCTGGCAACGATCGACCCGCAACTGGGATGAACATTGACGTTGACATCGCGTCCAGGAGGATAGCCGGTGAAGCAGATCTGGTCGGCAGCCGAATGCCCCGCGTTGTCATGATGCAAGCTGCGGACAATCGACCATTTGTGCATCAGTCGGCCGCACATCGGCAACATGTCGCTCAGCAGAATCCCCGGAACCGATGTTTTTGCTACGCCGAATTCGCCGCGATATTCGACAGGTGCATCCGGCTTCGGATCCCACATATCAATATGGCTGGGGCCGCCACGCATCCACAAAAGAATCACCGAAGGCCGCCTTCGTTGCGCCGACGAACCGGCCTGGGCCTCGTGACGAAGGACATCGGCGAGCGACAACCCAGCCGTGCCGAGGATACCAGCCTGCAGAAAACTTCGCCGACTCATCCGCAGGTCGTTCCGGAATTCCGCACAACCGACTCGTGATCGCATGACGCGCTCCACTTTCTGGCGTGATTCTCACTGGAGAGCAAAAGGCGGGAATTTGGTTCTTTGGTATGATCGTAGCACGACACCTGCAAGCGGGCAACGCAAAAACGAGAATCGCGGCTCGAAAAGCCGAATAGGGAGCACCTCGAGCCGATTTGCCGTACCGAACGACGCGAGTCGAACGAATGGAATGCTTTCTTTCTCAATTCCTGCGATAGCGATAGACCCAAATGTTGTTGCCGCCGTCGAGGACAAAAACGTTATGGAGGGGGTCGAAGTAGCCCATGTAGTTGACATACAAGCCGCCCGGGATGGAGTCTCCCTGCCATTTGAGCGGCTCCCACGAATTGGTCTTCAGGGAGAATGCAGCCAGCTTCGGTCCGTTTTTCGTCCTGGGATTGGCGAGCAGAAACACGTCATTGATACAGTCGTATGCGAAAATGGTGCGGGCATCGTGAGCGTCGATGCGTGTGTCGGTGTTCACCTTCGCCCATCGGTTCCTGACGACGTCATAGACGAAAGTGTCGTGCTTCAGCACGGCAACCAGCTTTTTATGTTGGGGGCTGTAGGCCATTTGTTGTTCCGCTATCGGGGCGACCTTTTCTTTGCTCGCGAGCACACTGATCGCCTTGCCCCCATTTGGCTTCAGCTCTTGCCATTTGTCGGCGACCGCATCGAAGGTCCACATTTCGAATGCAGGCGGCGAAACATTCGTCGCCGCAACGTAGTAGATGGATTTTTTGAGATCGTCGATATAGCACATCGACGCCCCCATACCCCGGAGTTGGGGCATCGGCCCGGTGTGCCTGTAATGGATCCACGCTCGTTTGGCTGGTTCGAACATCCACATCCTCGTGTAAGTCGGATCGACCTCCAGTTTGTCAAACGGAATCCCCATGAGATAAGCGTGGTACTGGGGTAAGCTGGCCGGACCAGCCCCCGAAGCCCAAAGAACGCGTTTGACAAGCGGATCGTAAGTGATCCCATCCCAAGTGTGCGCGTTCATGATTGGACCGCCCTTGCGAGTGGTGATATTCCCTTTCTGGTTGATTACGTTCTTTTTCCACCAGTCGCGCGTTTTTTCGAGTTCTTCTCTGTCTTTTCGGGATAGCGTCGATTCATCGACCTTGCCCTTGGGGTCACGGCGGATCGACTTGAGCGCTCCGAAATACAACGTGTATTTGAGATGGGCATGGTTGCCACCGTCTGGGGCAAAAAGCTGATTCCACGTATTGGAGCCGAGATGATATTCCCAAACGTCGTTGCCACGCCAGGTTTGATGACTTCCTCCCATATAAAGCGCGGTCTCGCGGTCCGGCGCGTAAACCATTTTGTTGCAGTAATCGCGATGGTAGGGACCACGTTTGGGAGCTCCTACTCCCTCCACATTCACCTTGGGCAGGCGTCGTCCTTCATTGTCACGCATGTTTTTTAATAGTTCGATGATTTTCGGATCGTCCGCTCGTTTTGGTTCTTCTGCCGTAAGCGTCGCGGCGACGAACAGGACGCACAAACACGCTGGGTTGGCTTTCATCGTATCCTTCCAAGTTGGGGATTTCGCGTACACAGAGCGACGTTCGATCACGGTAAAATCGCTCTTCAGCTGGAGATCGAACGACTGCCGCTCCTCGAAGCGCTCCGACAAAGACTAAACACTGGCAGTCTTGACAGTGTATCAAGCCTTTGGTCTTCTTGCCGCATTAAGGACGAAAGGCCAAGCGATTGTTTTTGTGTCAATCGAGACGCTGAAGGGGACAGCGAGGACCGAGGCTTTTTCGGATGCGACGAAGATGCATCACACGAAAGAGGCGGCAACCGCGTTGCAAAGATGCACAAGCCTCCATGGCGCTTTGGCTCGCAGATAATTCGTAAAGATGATGCAGAAGCCCTTCGTTTGTGGATTCATCCAAACCACATTGCCTGCGGAACCGGTGTGTCCGAAAACGTCTCGATCGAGGAGGTCGCTCCAACTGCCCGGCAAGCCCAGGTGGTTCAGCTTCCAACCAAGTCCCCACGGCTGCGTTCGGCGGATGGGTTCGGGCAATTTCGGCAGATCGTTCAGGCGATTGGTCGTCATCATATGCACTGTGGCGGGAGAAAGAAGCCGCACCTGGCCCCATTCGCCACCGTTGAGCATCAATGCACAAAGGACAGCATAGTCTTCAGCCGTGCTGAACAGACCTCCTGCAGGCGACCCGAGTTCCTGCCAGTATCGGCTGTTCCAATGGCCTTTGATTCCTTTCTGGTAAGCGGGCAGCGTCGTGCGGACCAGTCGATCGCGATCGAACCCCTTGGAACCTAACCCCGTCGACTTCAAACCGAGGGGATCGAGGATTTCGCGGTGAACAAAATCGTGGATCGATTGCCCAGAAAGTCGTTGCACGATTTCGGCCACCGTTAGGGTCGCCGAGCTTGAGTAGCTGAAGCGTGTGCCTGGCTCGAAGAGTGGTTTGGCCTTGATCGAGTCGCTGATAAACGCCTTGAGTGGTGCCTGTGCATCACGCAACCTGGCGTTGTTCGGCGGTTCGTCTGGCAAACCGGACGTATGAGTAAAAAGATGTAAAACAAGTGTTTCCTCTTTGCCGTTCACGGCAAACTCAGGAATATAACGCGTCACCCGATCGCTCAGATTGAGTTGGCCGCGCTCAACCAAAAGCATGGCCGCCGTGAAAACCACCGGCTTGGTGACTGAAGCCATGTAGAACATGGCGTCGTGGCGAATCGGTTTGGCGTCAGGTTCGGGGCCCATTCGGCCAAAGCGACGTGCCGCAACTCTTCTGCCATTTCGCCCGACCAGGATGACCGCCGAAGGTACCGGCGCTTTGGGGCCATTCGTCCATTTGGCGAGTAGATCGTAAGCAACCTGCAAACGGCGCGGATCGAGGCCGATGTCTTCGGGTTTGGCTTCCGGAACGCCTGCCGGAGGTTGGGCAGGTTTCGCCCGTGAGGTCGAAGCCAATATGCTTCCCGCAAGAACTGTGGAGCTTGCCAGCATCTCCCGTCGCGATAGTCGATTCATGGCTTCTCTCCGGTCTTCATGGTGCCCATCGGGAAAGGAATACCCAATGAGCGTACACTTTTCGCTTTCCGGGTTGTTACAAAAAAATTCCACGGACCTGTGGTCACGCGGACTGAGGCTTCGATTCCTTCAAATGAAGGTCGAAATTCCGGGCCGCTTTCTCGGCAATGGTTCGACCAATGGCGATTGAAGCTGTCGCCGCCGGCGACGGAGCATTGAGGACGTGAATCATGCGTTCCCGCTCCACGATGCGGAAATCATCGACAAGCGCGCCGGTCGGTTCGACCGCCTGGGCGCGAACGCCAGCGCCGGCGGGTTCGAGGTCGGCTACGGTCAATTCGGGCAAAAGTCGTTGCAATGCAGTGCAGAAGGCTTTTTTGCTGAGCGAGCGATACATTTCGCCGCAGCCTGTTTTCCAATACTTGAAAGCCATCTTCCAGAAACCCGAGTAAGCAAGCAGCTCGGCGGTATCGCGAACGGAAAAGCTCGCCCAGGAATAGCCTTCGCGGCGAAAAGCCAAGACAGCGTTCGGCCCGGCTTCGACTCCTCCCTTGATCATGCGCGTGAAATGTACGCCCAAAAAAGGAAATCGCGGATCGGGTACAGGATAGATCAGGTTTTTGACGAGATGTCGGCGGGAGGGGATCAGTTCGTAGTATTCGCCGCGAAACGGAACGATCTGCAACCCCGGCTCGACGCCGCACAACCGGGCGACGCGGTCGCATTGCAAGCCGGCGCAATTGACCAGTGCGCGGGTACGAATTTCCCCTCGTGTCGTTTCGAGTGTCAGGCCGGCGCGATCGGGCTGGCAGCCGATCAGCCTGGCCGAAAGCCTCAGTTCTCCGCCTGCCTGTTCGACCAGCCGGGCATAGGCCTGGGCTACCTTGGTGAAATCGACGATGCCGGTTTCCGGCACGAAGAGGCCGGCAATGCCGGTGCAATGGGGTTCGTGGTCGCGGATGCCCTGGGCATCAAGGCGTTGCAGTCCTTTCAAGCCATTGGCCGTGCCGCGGCGTTCGAGTTCTTCCAAAGCAGGCAACTCGCTGTCGTCGACGGCGACAACGATTTTGCCGCAGCGTTCGTGGGGAATGCCTTGTTCCTGGCAAAAGCGATAAAGGGCCTCCCGACCTTCGACACAATTGCGGGCCTTGTAAGAGCCGGGTTTGTAGTAGAGGCCGGAGTGAATGACGCCGCTGTTGTGCCCCGTCTGGTGAGAGGCGATCCGGTTTTCCGCTTCGATGATCAGCAGGGACAAGCGATACTCGGCAGTCAGGGCCATTGCGGTGGCCAGGCCGACAATGCCGCCACCAACGATCGTGACATCATATTCTTTTGCGTTCATGCGAAATTCATCCGCTTCGAGGTTGAGTCCGAGTGCTCACCTTAGCGATTTTCGCATGGAAGTGCGAGGTCACTTGATAGGAACAGAGCGAACGGCGGCAAACTTCTTGTCGACGCGAACAACGCGGTGGTTGAGGCAGTCGCCAACGTAGATGAAGTCGTCGCTGGCACCGACAGCGACGGGCCATCCGAGCGGGATCGACGGCGAAGGTTCGTTGCTTTTGGGTCCCTGGCAATCGAGATTGCCGTAGCCTCCGAAACCAACGATTTCGTTGTTGTTATTGTCTCGTACGGACACCCGAAAAGTGATGCCATTGGGAATGTAAAGGCGGCCATACCCGTCGACGTCGAAACGTGGTTTGGTACAGGCGCACGAGCCGGCGCAGCGCCATTGGCTGATCGGTCCGCAGTCGGGATAGGCGCGCACGGCTCCGACTACTTCTTTAACCCGGTAAGAGTTGTCGGCATGGACCTCACCCCCTTCGGGCGGGAATTTGTAAATGGTGCCGACGGCATGGCGATAGGCTTCGTCTTTGGCCCATTCCTTGGGCGGGTGGAAATCTTTGGGCAGTTTTTTCTGCAGCAAGTAGAGGTTGCCCTGGTAATCGACGCGCAAGCTGCCGCCATAGCCCGCGACGCCGGAAATTGCCACCGGCACTTCTTCCGGTCCTTTCCTGGTCTGCATAATGGCTTTGCGTTTGAACGGCACGGGTTTGCCTTCGGCATCGTAGGCGAGCACAAAACAGCGGTTGGTGCCCCAGGTGGCGAAAACCCGGCCAAGCAGATCGACATCGATGCCACATACGCTCGCGCCTCGGCCGGCTCGACCGTAGAGATAGCCGTAGGTATGCTCGCCCGATGCGAGGGGCGCCGGTTTCAAGTCGCGCGAGTAGCGTGCGATCGGCCCTTGGTATCCGCCCGTTCCCCACGTGTAGATCATGCCGTTTCTCCCGATCGCCAGATCGACGGCCTTAATGGGAATCAACCCTCCTTGCCCCGTTCTGCCGTCAAAGCGCCAGATTTTGTCGCCCGACCTTGTGACATAAACCAATTCCGCCTCGGCATCGACGTCGAGATAGCCGACGAAAGCGATGGCGTTGGCATCCGCATTGAGGAAGCGATCGCCCGTGATGACAAAGTTGTTGCCTCGGTCTTCAACGCGGACCAATCGATCGGTGCCGTCAACGGAACCGGCAAGCCACAGCACGGGCGCCTTGCCCGATTCGTCGAGCGTGTAGGCTCCCCCGATGGTTCCTTCGAGTTGCAATTCGGCCACGATTTTGGCGTCTTTCCCACGTCCGGTAATCTTGCTGAGTTTGGCCGGCGGCAATTGGCCTCGCGACACCTTGCGGGAAATCACGTACAACGTGCCGGTTCTTCGCGACACCATGACCTTGTCAGGCCAGGGCACTTTGACGGCGCTTACCCTTTTTCCCTCGGGCGAAATCTCGACGACTTCGTGATTGACCAGATCGCCAACAAAGACGTGGCCGTCAGCATCGACATCGATACCGGCAGCAGCTGTCTTTTTGTCCCAAGCGCTCGGCATCCAATAGGGCGTCTTGCTGAAATCGGGAAGCGGCAGATCGTAGAACGGTTCGGGATCGCGGTCAGGCTGTTTCAGGTCTTTGCGGTAGATTCTTCCCTGAGGCCAATTCGGATCGATGTCTTCGGGTTTTTTGCCGTCGTAGGCCACGCCGGCAACATTCGAAAGATAGGCATATCGACCATCGGGGGAGATGGCGACCTGGATATCCAACCAGCGCGGGCAGTTGACTTTCGCTTTCGCGGACCACAAGGGGACCGTCGTCGCCTCGTTGGAACCGTCGAGTTTAAAGAAGTTCAACTCCCGTTTCTCGGAATGAATAAAGACGAGTTGGTTGTCGACGACGCGCGGAACGAGTTCGTTGCCAAAGACGTAAAAAACGGGGGTACAAGCTGTTTTGATTGGCGGGGGTGAAGCCGGCGGCCCTGAGGAGTTGAAAGCCGCTGGCTTTGGCGGCGTCGGTCGACGGCGGATAGGGGAGAATGGTCTTGACGTATTTGCCTTGGCGATCGAAACGGCGGATATGCCAGGGCCAAAGCCCGGAATTGCCATGACTGCCGACGGACGACTGCATCTTGATGATCAGTTCTCCTTTGGCGTCGACGGCCAAGCCGTTGACCGGAGCACGGTAAGGCATGCCGACGATGGTTCCGGTGTAGGGACTGCCGCCGATCATTCGGCCAAAGTCGACCGACATGCCGAGTCGGATACGAACCGAGAAGGGGCCATTTTTCGCTGGCTTGCCAAGATCGTCTTCGCCGTCCCATTCAATGCGCTGTTTCAAGCCGGCTTTCAGCGGCGCAGGCGGAGGCTCTTTGCCGCCCAGGACGCCTGCTGCCAAATGACGGATGACCTTGGCGTTTCTATCAAGGACGGCCACTTCGACGTCGGTCGGTTTGGCGACGGCAAAGACAATCACGCTTTGAGTGCCTTGCCGAATCACTTTCGGTTCTTCAGAGAACTGGACCGGCTGGGACGCCAAGACCTCATGGGCTAAGAATACAGCAAGCAATCCAAAAGCCGAACGCATGGGTTTTCCTCCGATTCAAGCCGTCCGTTTCCAGGCGGCAGCCGAGGCGAAATGAAAGGACGATTCTTAGTCGGTCCGGCGATCGATTTTGTTCTTGTTTTCCTGCTACTGGCAAGATTTTTTTGTGTCGGCTTGTCGCCGCTTCGCCCGCTCATTGACGTTGACGGCATGCCATCCGACAATCACAGTACAGGCATTTCTCCGTGAAGTGAGTGTTTCGTAAACGATTTGCTTTTTGACGCAGCAAGCCCTGGCGGAGAACATCGCATGAACCGCGCGGATGCCTTTGCATTGCTGACCGAATACACCAAGAATCCAAGCCTGATCAAGCATATGCTTGCCGTCGAAGCGGCCATGCGTGCCTACGCCCGCAAACTCAATCAGGACGAAGAGCGCTGGGGCATCGTCGGGTTGTTGCACGATTTCGATTACGAACGCTGGCCCGATCCCCCCGATCATCCCCTGAAAGGGGCCGAGATTCTCAAGGAAAGGGGCTACCCCGACGATGTCATTTATGCGATCAAGTCGCATGCCGATTATTTGCCCGATTGCCCGCGTGTCAACCTGATGGACAAGGCACTTTACGCCTGCGACGAACTCTGCGGTCTGATCACTGCCGTCGCTCTCGTGCGCCCCGCGGGCATAACCGATTTGAAAGCCTCCAGCGTCAAGAAAAAGATGAAGTCGAAAGGATTCGCCCGCAATGTCAAGCGCGAAGATATCGAGCGGGGCGCGCAGGACTTCGGGGTCGACCTGACCGAGCATATCCAATTCTGCATCGATGCCATGAAGACCATCGCCGGCGAGTTGGATTTGCTGCAGGGTGCGGTCGGCGAAGGGGAAAACACAGTCGAACGAGATGGAAATTCATGAAAGCCCTTGTGAAAACGGGTCCCGGTCCCGGCTTGAAATTGCAGGATGTTCCCGAACCGAAAATCGGCGTCGATGAAGTATTGATCCGCGTCGACCGCACCGGCATTTGCGGCACGGACCTGCATATTTACAAGTGGGATGCCTGGGCCGCACGCACCATTCCGACGCCGATGGTCGTTGGCCATGAGTTCGTCGGCGAGATCGTGGAAGTCGGCTCGTATGTGACCGATTTTCGACCCGGCGACATTGTCAGCGGCGAAGGGCACGTGGTTTGCGGCCGCTGCCGGAATTGTCTCGCTGGCCGACGACATCTGTGCAAGGACACCCAAGGAATCGGCGTCAATCGACCTGGCGCTTTTGCCGAGTACATGGCCTTGCCGATGACCAACGTCTGGCATCATGAACCGGGCATCGACCTGGACGTGGCCGCCATCTTCGATCCGTTCGGCAATGCGGTGCATACCGCTTTGTCATTCGATTGCCTGGGAGAAGACGTGCTCATTACGGGCGCTGGCCCGATCGGTATCATGGCGGCTGCCGTCGTCCGGCATGCCGGTGCCCGCTATGTCGTCATCACCGACGTCAATCCCTATCGGCTCGAACTCGCCAAAAAGATGAAAGTCACCCGGGCCGTCGATGTCCGCAGCCAATCCCTCGCCGACGTGCAAAAAGAACTCGGCATGAAAGAGGGCTTCGACATCGGTTTGGAAATGTCCGGAAACCCGCGAGCCTTCCGCGACATGCTCGCCAACATGTGCCACGGCGGCAAAATCGCCATGCTCGGCATCCCGGAAAAAGAAATGGCCATCGACTGGTCCACTGTCATCTTCAACATGATCACGATCAAAGGCATCTATGGCCGGGAAATGTACGAAACCTGGTACAAGATGACCGTGATGCTGCAAAGCGGGCTCGACATCAAACCGGTCATCACCCACCGCTTCCACTACACCGAATTCGAAAAAGGCTTCGAAGCGATGCTGTCGGGCCAGTCGGGCAAGGTCGTCTTGTCATGGAAATAGAGCGCAGAACGGACCGCCAACCATGTCGCGTTTCCCCAGACAGCACGAGTTTGGAAGATGGAAGTCCTGATCGTAGGGGGAGGACTGGCAGGGCTGTCGGCGGCGACCGCCTTGGCGCCGCGTGGCTTTCACGTCACGTTACTTGAATCCCGCAACCGTCTCGGAGGTCGAGCCTCGTCGTTCGTCGATGCCACCAGTGGCACGATCATCGACAACTGCCAGCACGTCAGTATGGGGTGTTGCACCAACTTCGCTCGCTTTTGCCGAACGCTTGGTTTGAGCCGATTTCTAAGACCGCAAAGTCGCCTCTATTTCATGACGCCCGACCGTCGCCTTAGCCGATTCGCTGCCGATCCGTGGCTCCCTCCTGTTCACTTGGCGCGATCGTTTTTTGGATTGCACTTTCTCACCGCCGCCGACAAGCTCAGGATCGCCTGGGCGTTGTCCCGATTGGCAGCTTCCGCATCCGACGAAGACTCCCCTTTTGCCGACTGGCTTACACAGCATCGTCAGAGCAGAACTGCGATCAAACGGTTTTGGGGTACCGTTCTGACAAGTGCTCTGAATGAAACACCAGAACGGATCGGGCTGCGCTATGCCCGCAAAGTTTTCGTTGATGGGTTTTTGCGCCATCGCCATGCGTTTGAAATCGAACTTCCGACGGTCCCGCTTAGCCGGTTTTATGGGGAAGAACTGAGTGACTGGTTTCGCCGCCATCAGGTGGCGGTGCGAATGAACCATCCCGTACGCACCATCCTCGTGGAAAACGGAAAAGTGGCGGGCGTAAAAATGCGCGACGATCGCATCTTGAGGGCGGACTGGTACATCGCTGCCGTTCCGTTCCAAAGGCTTTTGGGACTTTTGCCGAAGAATGTCATCGAGGTTCATCCAACGTTTTCACATCTCAGGCGATTGCAACTGTCACCGATTACGAGTGTGCACCTGTGGTATGATCAGCCGATTCTGCGCTGGCCGCATGTGGTGCTGATAGACTCGGTCGGGCAATGGGTGTTTAATCGCGGAGAAACGAAGGCAGGAGAACACGCCATTCAAGTGGTCGTCAGTGCGGCGCGCGATCTGCGGGAAATAGGTCAGCAAAAGGTGTTGGCAATCATTGTCGATGAATTGCGACGCTTGTTTCCCGCGGCGCGCCGAGCAACGCTTCTTTACAGCCGGGTTGTTTACGGAACACGCGGCGACGTTCAGCGCCGTTCCGGGAGTGGATCGCTGGCGTCCCCACCAGGCCCAGTCCATTGCCGAATCTGTTGCTGGCTGGCGATTGGACAGCGACGGGATGGCCGGCGACGATGGAAAGCGCCGTGCGCAGCGGATACCTGGCGGCTGAGGTTCTTTTGGGACGACTTGGCCGGGCCAGAAAAACTTCTTGTTCCCGATCTCGTTTGAGACGTTTGCTGCCTCGGCTGCCGCCGCTCGCGCCGCCGATACAATCTCCGCATGGAAACCATCTGCATCAAGAACGGCCGCGTCATCGATCCCTCTCAAGGAATCGACGAAGTGACGGAATTGTGGATTCGAGGGGAGCAGATTCTCGGCCTGGGACCGCAGCCGCAATACCGTGCCACCTGCGAGATCGACGCAACCAACAAGATCGTCACGCCTGGCTTGATCGACATGCACGTGCACTTGCGCGAGCCAGGGCGCGAAGAAGATGAAACGATTGCGACCGGGGCTGCTGCGGCACTGGCCGGCGGCATCACCTCTGTCGCTTGCATGCCGAACACCGAACCAGCGATCGATAACCAGGCAGCCGCCGAGTTTATCTATCTTCAAGCCGAACGGGCGGGCTATGCGAACGTGTTCCCCATCGGCGCGATAACAAAGGGGCGACAAGGAAAAGAACTGGCGGAAATCGGCGGGCCTGGTCGAAGGCGGCGCCGTCGCCTTCACCGATGATGGTGCACCGGTCGTCAGTGCCGAGATTATGCGCCGCGCGTTCGAATAATTGCCTGATGTTCGACAAGCCGGTGATGAACCATTGCGAAGACCTCGAGCTGACCAAAGGGGGAGTCATGCATGAGGGATTCGAAAGCATGCGGCTTGGTTTGCGCGGTCTGCCGGCTGCCGCCGAGGAAATCATGGTGTATCGCGATCTGGCCTTGGCCGAATTGACCGGCGGTCGGCTACACGTTTTGCACGTCTCCTCTGCTGGCAGCGTCGAGTTGATCCGCCAGGCTCGCAAACGGGGTGTCAATGTGACAGCCGAAGTGTGCACGCATCATTTCACCCTCACCGACGAATGCCTGCGATCCTTTGATAGCAACTTCAAGATGTATCCGCCGCTGCGAACCCGCGACGACGTGCAGGCCATGATCGAGGGGCTGAAAGACGGCACGATCGACGCGATCGTCACCGATCACGCACCGCATGCGCCCGAAAAGAAGATGCGAGAATTGGACCAGGCGCCGAACGGCGTCATCGGATTGGAAACGTTGCTGCCGATTTGCATCCATTCCTTGATCGAACCGGGCCATTTGACCTGGCCGCAACTGATCGAGAAACTCACCATCAACCCCGCCCGCATTCTTGGCATCGACCGAGGCACATTGAAACCCGGCGCGGATGCCGATGTCACGATTATTGATCCGAATGTCGAATGGACCATTGATCCGGAAAAGTTCCGTTCCAAGAGTCGAAATTGTCCGTTCGCCAATTGGAAAGTGCGTGGCCGGGCGGATACTGTGATCGTCGGCGGCGTGATCCGCTAGCGGTTTTCTCTGGTGGCACGAAATATGGCTGTTAAGATGTTGTGACCAGGCTTTTAAGGCCGAATTGACACAGAGGACATGATGTGCAAACGACAAGGTCGGCGTGAATTCCTGGCGCGAAGCGTATTGCTGGCGGGGACAAGCGAGTGGCTGTCATCGGCGATCCTCGCCGACGACGTCCTCGAGCGCAGAAAACCGGTAGGATTGAAGATTTCTTGTTCTTCGCTGGCGTTTTCCGACATGCCCTGGGACAAGGCGCTGGCCGCGATCAAAAAACTGGGGTTTCGCTACGCCGACCTGGCGATGTTCGAAGGCTGGACGCATGTGTCTCCTTCGCAGTTGACGGAGCCGGAAAAGCTCGGCAAAAAAATCGCCGAGGTTTGCGAAAAGCTGGCGATCGAACCGATCGCGATTCATGCCAACTTTCGTCCCAGCAAGGACAAGAAATTTCCCGGGCTGACAGCGAGCGAGTTGAAATACCGGCGGGCCATTTGGGAGCACTTTGGCCGAGTTCTGGCTTGCGCTCGTGCCGCCTCGATTCCCCTGATCAACGTTCAGCCGGGCAAGTTTTTCGCCGAATTGCCGCGCCAAGTCTGCCTGGATAATGCCGCCAACGTCATGCGCGTAATGGTTCGCCAGGCCGACCAACACGACATTCAAGTTTCCTTTGAGAACCACACCGGCTCGGTCGCGGAAAAACCGCACGATGCCCTGTACCTTCTGGAAAAAGTCGACGGTCTGAGACTCGACCTCGATTTCAGCCATGTGGTCGCCAATTCCATCCCGCTGAAAGAGACGTTGCCGTTGTTGAAGTATGTTTCGCATGTCGGCGTTCGCAACGCCAAAGCGGGCGACTTCAATGTGCCGCTGGCTGCCGATGGCGAAATGAACTACCCGCTCGGCGATTTCATCTCGGCATTGCGTCAAGCCCGCGTCAAGGCGTTTGTTTCGGTAGAATACTTCGAACCGAAGAAACGCGACAGTATTCCGCCTTTGAAGAAAGCTCTCGAAAAGCTCGGACTGTCCTCCCAGTAAGGCGACAGCAACCCAAGAAATTCGTTCGCCTTCTTATTCAGGTCGAACGATAACGCGGACCTGTTCGCCGATGCGGAATCCCGGTTCGCCTTCTTCGAGGGTGACGATGCATTCGAGCGTGCGCGGTTCATCCTGGACACGCAGAATGCGATTGGCATCGAACCGGGAATGCGTATACCAATTGGCGACGCGAGCGATTTTTCCTCGCCAGGGGCGATGTGCAGCGAACTCGCTTTCGACCGTGACCGCTCTTCCCTCTTTGAGCAAATGAGCGAATTCCTGCTCGACTTCAGCGCGAACGATGAGTGGTTTGGCGGGACAGAAGACGAGCGCCGTCCTGGTCGGGTTCGGCGGCAAAACGCTGCCTGGGCTGACGAGGATTTGCAGTACCTGGCCATCAACGGGAGCACGCAGTCGGCATTGCTCTAAAGCGAATTCGGCTTCTTCGAGTTGTGCTTGTTTGGCCGCCACGTTGGCTTTCGTGCGCTCGACTTCGGAGTCGACATCGAAGAGGCTCAGTTCACGAAGTTTTTCTTTTTCAGCACGAATGCCGGCTTCTATCTTCTTGACGACTTGTTTGGCAATAGCAACTTCGATGGGACTGGCGAGCCTGTCTTTGGCCAGCATTTCTTTGCGTTGCAGGCCGAGTTTTGCCGCTTCGAGATCGTGGGCCAGAGCATCGATTGCCGCCTGTTGCTGGGCGATTTTCGCTCGATGGCGCTGCTGAGCGGTCTTCGCCTGCCTCGCTTGAGCCTGGGCGCTGGCCAGATCGGCGTGGGCCTGGCGCCACCGATAGCGAGCCGGCTGGTCATCGACCTCGAGCAGGATCGCCCCTTTTTGGACATCGTCGTTCTCAGCGACCAGCACATCGACGACTCGTCCTGGCTGTAACGGATACAGGGGAATGACGCCGCCCTCCACATCGACGTGGCCATAACAGACCAATTGAACCGGCGACGAATCGCCCGACTTGATGGGAGCATCCCCCCGTCCGCCGGTTCCGCTCATCGAGGCCACGAGCGTACTGACGATCAAGATGACAATGCCCAGTATTACAAACCATCGTCGCGATTTCATGGTCTGATCTCCATCAGGGAGACAGCGATTTCTCACGTCGGCGTCAGCGCCGTCTTGCACGTCAGTCGTCCGTCTTCCAATTGAAAAACCTGATCAGCATATGGTTCGATGCGGGGGTCGTGCGACACGACCAAAACGGTTGTGCCTTGCTCTCTCGTCGCCTGGGTCAGCAATTCAATGACGGAAGCGCCGTGTTTCCAGTCCAAAGCGCTGGTCGGTTCGTCGGCAAAGACGAAGGCAGGCTGTTTGACCAGCGCTCGCCCAATGGCGACACGTTGCTTTTCGCCGCCGGACAACTGAGCCGGTCGCAAATCCGCTCGATCCGCAAGACCCAATCGGCTCAGTATCTGGTTGGCTCTTCGCCGGCTTTCATGGCGTCCCAGAGCACTTCCCCAACGAAGGACCAATTCGACCTGTTGGCTCGCCGTCAACGCTGGAAAGAGGTTGAACCCTTGAAAAATAAAGCCGAAGTGTTTTCGCCGAAAGCGCTCGCGTTCCACCTCGGAAAGAGACCAGAGATGCTGCCCGAAGACCTCGACGTGTCCTTCATCGGGTCGGAGCAAACCGGACAACATCGCCAGCAGGGTTGATTTGCCACTCCCCGAAGGGCCCATCAGCAAAGCGAACTGGCCGCGACGCAATTCGAGAGAAACACCAGCAACCGCTGTCGTCCTGGTTGCGCCGGTGCCGAAAGATCGGCTGACGTTTCGTGCTCGGAGTGTGGTTTCGCTTCCATTCATCGTCGTCATTTTCGTGTCGCAAACCGTTAGCGCCAGCTTAGCGGAGCAGTATCGCCGGCTCGCTCAAGCGCAGTGAACGTAGTGCAGCCAGTCCCGAGATCATCGCCATAAACATGGTGATGCCGAGCGAGGCGGCCAAAAGCCAGCCAGGCAACATGACTTTGACGCCTACGACGTCGGCAACCCAGGCGAAAAAGAAGGCTGGTCCGACGGCCAAAAGGTTTCCCGCCAGACCGACCCAAAACGATTGAGCAAGAACCATTGCCGACATCCGCCAGCGCGGGATGCCCAAGGCACGCAAGACAGCATATTCGCGGAGCGAAGCTGCCGTTGCCGCATAGAGGGTCTGGCTTGTGACGACACCGCCAACCAAAAGACCTAAAAGAGCGGTATAGCCCAAGGCGATGCCCGCCTTGGTTTTGGTCAACCAGTGCATCCGCGAGCGCAGCGAAAATTCCCGAGCCGTATAAGCCGACATGTCGGAATATGCTTTGAGTCGCCTGGCGGCGGCATCGGCCAGCTTCGGGTTGTCGCATCGTGCCAGCAAGAATGTCGTTTGATTCTCCGCCATCCGCAGCAGCGGACGCGCCGTTCGCACAGAGCAAAAAACATACGGGGCGGCAATCCCTTTCAGGCCGCGAACCAAACCGACGATTCGCACGCGCTGGCCGCCGATTTCGACCGTCTCGTCGATTCCGTTCGTCAGCCCGAGTCGGCCCAATTCCGATTCATCGATGACGATCGTACCAGGCTCGGTAAGTTTGGCCCGTAGTTCCGAAGTCAACTCGCTGATGGCGCCAAGTGAATCATCTCCCAGTCGGCAGCCGATCACCAGACATAAATCCGACCCGCCTGTCGGCTTGTTCCAGACCGAAAAGCCTTCGATAAACTGTTCCGGCGGCTGCACGCCGGGGGATACTGGCAATCCGCGATCGCAACGACGTCGGGATGGGTCTGCCTAGATCGACCGCCAGCACTTGAGGCGACCCGATCCACAAGTCGGCCTTGCTGTGGTCGATGGGGATCGACGTGATCGAAAACAGCCCAAGCAGAAGGCCGCATTGCAGAGCGATCAGCAAAGCGCTGAAGCCGACCGCCAGGATGCCGGGCAGGTAACGCCGACGCTCGTGCCAGAGCGTAATCAACGAATAAGACATGACGTGTCGCCCCGTCTCTCGCGTCTTTCTCCGAAAGGAGGAGAGGGGAAACTTCGAAAGCGCCTCTACTCCACTTTTTCCAGTTCGCCGGCAACTTTCAATCTTCCATTGCCGGGCCGCGAAATATTCTTGGCCGTTTGCGCGATTTTCCAGCTACATCCAGGCAAATCGGCAAGGGATGCGTCGATGAACAAGTGATACCACAACTGCGTCGCCACGACCCCCACCAGGCCCATTTCCACAAAGGTTCGCTGAAACGATCCTCGCCGCATCGCGCGAAATCGTTCCCGCCAATAACGGACCCGATCCGAGTCAAAGAAACTTGTTTTGCGAAGGGACTCGGGACTCAGAAGTTGTTCCACAAACGGTGGCAAGTTGTCGGCATGAAAACTGTCGAAAGGCGCGCGAAACATCCACTTTTTTCGCCGAGCCACTGCTTTGGGAAGCCAGCGTTCAGCCAGACGACGCAGGATGAACTTGTCCGCAAACCCTCGCATCTTCCACTTCGGCGCGAGCTTTGCCAGAAAGTCAAATACCCCTTCGTCCAAGAACGGATAGCGCGTCTCGACGGAATTGTCCATCGCGACTCGATCCCCTTTGGAGCACAGCAGGTGCCCAGGCAAGTGGACCCGCGCGCCGAGATAAAGCGACCGGTTCAGGGGGTGCCAGCGGCGGGCACGTTCCAAATTCAATCCGAGATCGTCGTAAGGAAGATGATCGCCGAGCTTTTCAAGCATGTGCTGGCTGTAAAAGCGCGGTTTGTTCAAGCTCATTGGCCCGTAGATGTCGAGCCAGGCGTTTGGGCCACCGACTGCGTCCTGCATACGCAAAAGCAATTCAGGTTTGGAACCAGCAACGCCGCTCCGTTTGACCAGCCATTGTCTCAGTCTGGTGCTCAGTTTCCACTGCGGAACGACATCGAGAAACCCAAGCAGCCGGTGCACTTTGTACCAGGGATAACCAGCAAGCCACTCGTCAGCCCCTTCCCCTGTGAGCGCGACCTTGTAACCCTCATAGTGGACCTGTTGCGCCAGCAGCATCAAGGCACCGCACGAAGTGTCGATCACGGGCATCTCGCTGGCTTCTGTCAGACGGGGATAGATTTGCAGAGTTTCCGCCGCTCCAAAGGGTACAACGTTCGGCTTGCTGCCCAAAAAGTCGGCAACGAGGTTTGCTTCTGCTGTTTCGTCGAGATCGCGATCCCGAATCTGAATCGTGAAGGTGGGAATCGGTTTGCCCCGAAGACGACAGGCGACCGCCACGACGAGACTCGAATCGACTCCACCGCTCAAATAGGAAACAACTGGCACGTCGGCCCGCAGACGCCGATTCACTGCCGCTACGAATACCTCTTCAAATCCGTCGATGGTCCGGCGGGCATTATCGCCAGCCTCCTCTTCGCCCCGATCAGGAAAATCGATCTGCCAATAGACTTTGTCGCGAACCGACGCCAGTTCCCTGCCGCGTTGGATGCTCAGATAATGTCCCGGCAAAAGGGTCTTGATGCCAGCAAAACAAGTGACCGGACCAGGCAAAGCAAAATAGGTAAAGACATGGTTGATCCCGCGCTCATCGGCCCGAGGTGCCACAAGTCCGGACGCGAAAAGTGCTTTGATCTCGGAAGCGAACAACAACCATTCGCCGGACGAGGTCTTTTGCCGCGTCCAGAACAGCGGGCAAATGCCGAAGCGATCGCGGGCGAGGATCAGGCACTGCTCTTTTTCATCCCACAAGGCGAAGGCGAACTGGCCTCTTAGATGAGGAAACATCCCTTCGCCTTTTTCTTCCCAAATGTGAGGGATGATTTCCGTGTCGCATCCAGTGCGAAAACGATGGCCCAGGTTTTCAAGCTGCTCTCGTTCTTCAGGATGATCGAACAACTCGCCATTGAAGACGACGTGAACAGTGCGGTCTTCGTTGGAGATCGGCTGCTTGCCATTGTCGATACCGACGATGCTTAGCCGCCGAGACGCCAAACCCAGTCCTGGCTGAATCAAAAAGCCATCTTCATCCGGTCCCCTGTGGTATAGCGCGCCGGCCATCGCTTCGAGGACACCGATAGGCGGGGGCATCTCATTGGTCAAATTGAACAGGCCGGCGATGCCACACATAGCCAGTCTTTCTCTTTTTACCCATTTTATCCAGTCTCGATATTTTAATAAATGCGGGCGTGATTGAAAGTTCTTCCCCGCAATTCGCCGCGCTTTTGGCGAATATCGTCGGGAGAACGCGAACAAAACCTATGATCGTTACTTTCTTCGCGGTCGGAGGTTCCGGAACCGTAAGCGATGGGACAGGTTGCGGACTTGAAGGCGATGAGGATGAGTGGATTGGAGCCGACGGGGATCGAACCCGTAACCTCAGCATTGCGAACGCTGCGCTCTCCCAATTGAGCTACGGCCCCGCTTCGCAACGGCGTCACAAATAAGGATTCTACACAGTGACGAAAATGTCGGCAATCGAAGATGGGCGTGCGGGCAGTTTCGCAGATTCGTTTGCGTTCGATTCATGCCGCCTGTTTCGGTGGTCGGCAAGTCAAGCACCCAAAAGCAGTAGGCGTTCAAGCGAAGCGCACCCAGGCGTGATGGTGCTGAGGCGAGAACGTCGCCGGATGAAACAACTCGGCCAGGATTTCCAGCGAGTCGACAAGGCGCGGTCCTGGTCGGTTGAAATACTGGTTGCCGTCGGTGATGAAAACGCGACGTGTGCGTGCTGCCTTCAGGTTGTCCCAGCCGGCACGAGACGTTAACCACGCCATCTCTGCTTTGGTACGTTCGATGTCGAAGCCGCACGGCATCAGAACGATCATATCGGGATCAGCCATCTGGAGTTGTTCCCAGGTCATCCAGGGAGCGTGCTTGCCTGCCTGGCCGAAAAGGTTCGTGCCGCCTGCCAGTTCGACGAGTTCGGGAACCCAATTGCCCGCCGCCATCAATGGCTCGATCCACTCGATACAGGCGACGGTCGGGCGATCGGCAAGCGATCTCGTTTTGTCGGCGACAATTTCGATGCGTTCGTTGAGACGTTGGATGACTTCGTCGCCTCTGGAGGGGACATCCAAAGCGTTGGCTACCGTCCGAATGTTGTCCCAAACGTCTTCAAGGCGATCAGGCGAGAGGGTGACAATTTTGGGTTTGCTGTCCAGCCAGTTGCAAACGGCTTGCTCGACATCCCGCTCGCTGACGGCACAGACTTCACATTGCATTTGCGTAACGATGATGTCGGGGCGAAGTTCGCGCAGCTTCTCCGCGTCGACGCGATAGACAGACAAACCGTGTTTAACGGTATCTTTGACCCGGCGATCGATTTCAGCCGACGAGCCCTGCACGTCGAACTTGGGTTCGGTGCAGACGGGGCGATCACGGATGGAGGAAGGGAAGTCGCATTCGTGCGAGCGGCCGACGATATCGTTTTCGAACCCGAGAGCACAGACGATTTCGGTGGCGCTGGCGATGAGGGTAACGATTCGTGGCATGGTGCGTCCTCACGGTGTTTCGATGCGGTTTTTTCGCCTAGGAAAAGAAGAGCTTTTTCCGTATGGCAAGGGGAACGAGCGGCGCCTGGCAGCATGCGCTGTTGTTGCGCAGTTTACCAGGAGGAGCAAAGCGAATCCAGGGAGCAGGACCACGATGGCAGTTGGACTTGACGGGTAAAAAGGTGGTCGTTATGGTCCCGCCGCTTTCTGTACCTAGCTTTAGCAAAAGTAACCGTTAACGTTTCCTGGCCCGGACGTGCCACGGTTGGCATGAGGGCGAGAAACCGGCAAAGCTATGGAGGGAGCACTTGGCCGGCGAGCTTTGGGGAATGGTAGCCGGCGCAAAGCCAATGGGATTGCCGGAGACGCCCGTTTGAAAAGGACGGGACAACAGGAGCAGTTATGCAGCACAAGCCAGCTGGACGGCGGGGGGTCGTCGGACAGGAAAGGAGGCCAAGGGTGCGATCGACAAGGGCCTGCATGCTCATCGTCGGGGGAATGGTATTGAGCGTAGCGCTTTTGCCGGCCGAGGGGCAAGAAACCCGAAAGACGGCATCGGACGGATCGGCTTTGGAGAAGACGCCGACGCGTCCAGCCCGCGTCTACGGTGCGCTCAGTAAGGCAATCGAGTATTACCGCAAAGGGGATTACGGGCAGGCGGCGCGTTACCTGCGCGAAGCCAAAGAGGGGAAAGACCTGCTCTCGCCGGCCAACCGCCAGGAACTTCACAAATACATTCTGCTGAACAATGCGGCGGTCAAGGCTCGGCGGGAAGGATCGGAACAACTCCGTGAAGCGGAAGCAGCCCTCAAGGCGGGTGATACGCAGAAAGCGGAGGCATTGCTCGACGCTTTGCGCAGCAACCGTTTTCTTTCGGATGCCGATCGCAAGAAGGCACGCGAATTGACATTGAAAATGCAGCCTCCTGCGCCACCGGAAGTGCGTTCCCCCACCGCGGTGGCCCGAGCCAAACTGCAACAGGCACGCATCTTGATGAACAAAGGTGATTTCAAGGCCGCCCAGACGCTGGCGTATGAAGTGCTCAAACTGAACGGTGTCGCCTACGACCCGAATGAGGATAATCCGAAAAAAGTTCTCGATGATATCGCCGCCATCAAGTCGGACGGTAAAGCGCTTTTGAAACTGGCGCGGGATGCCATCAAACGGGGGGACTTCGACCGAGCGGAGGAACTGGTTACGCTGGCAGAAAAAGCGGGATCGAGCCGCCGATTCTTCCCGAACTTGGGCTGGGGTGATACGCCAGCGAAAGTCCGCCGCGACATCGAAGCGGCCCGCCAGGCCAAGCCCAAGATGGAAGTGGCGACCCCCGCTCCGGAGAAACCAAAGCAAGAGCCTCCTCGGCGCCGTTTCGATATTTTCCGCAACCTTTTCCGACGAAGCAACGATCCTGATACGCAGATCGTCACGCCGGAAACGAAACCCGTCCCGCCGCCGGTCGCCGGCGATGACCAATCCAAGAAATCGTCGTGGTGGCCATCCTTCTGGGCTGCGGAAAAAACTGAAAAGCCAGCCAACGATTCCGTTTCCGTTGCGAAAACCACATCGAACAGCAGCTGGTGGTGGTGGCCTTCATTCCTTTCGAGTGGTGGTAACGAGCAGGAATCCAAACCGGAGCAGAAACCCTCTGTCGAACAAACCGCTCGCCATACGAATGTGAAGCGTATCGAAAACGATCGAAAGCCTGTGTCGCCGTATGCGATGAAAAAACGAACGCCAGGCCGGCCGACCGTATCGAAGCCGATTGTGGATCCGGCGTTGCAGCGTGTTTCCGCGGAAAAGGAAGAACCGATCGCTGGTCCGGTCGCAGCCAAACCAGGACAGGATCCTCGACCGCAACCCCGTTTGGCGCCGCGCCACCGCGAGCCAGCCGAGCCGATCGGCGTGCGTGGGCGTCGAAAACCAGAACAGTTCGCGGCGGCCAAGCGTACGGTCGAGCACAAGGTCGACACGAAGAACGCGAAAGCTCAGGAGTTGCTGCAACAAGCCAGGCAAGCGATCGCCGAGAAGAAATTCCGCGAAGCGCAGCAGCTGGTGAACCGCGCCCATGCGTTGGGAGCGACGTACCATTGGTGGGACGACACGCCGGCGAAAGTGGCGGAAGATTTGCTGCGTGCCGCCCGCGAAACGCCCGGCGCGCCCGGCGGACCTGGTCAACGCTCGGGTTCCTCCGGAGATGCTGCCGAAGAAGAAATTGACGAAAGCAGAGGCGAAAGCATTGCTTGAGCAGGCGCGAGAGCATTTGTCGAAAGGGAAACTCGATGAAGCCGAACGCCTGGCCAGCAGAGTGCAAGTCGAATTGGCCAACGGTTGGGGACTTTTCGAGGACTCGCCTCATCGAGTGTTGCGCGACATTCGGCGGGAACGCACCAAACGGAACCGTGCCGAGGCGGACGCCTTGTTGGCCCAGGCTCGCAAGGATTTTGAAGCTGGCAGGATCGCTGAAGCGAAAAGCAAAGCACTTCGCGCCGAGCGGCTGCACGGGCCGTACAGCATCTGGGACTTCGGCGATCGGCCGGAAAAACTGCTGAACGAAATCCAGGTCGCTGAGGCTCGCATCCGTATGCGGGAGCGCATTCAGCAGAATCAGAAGAAAGAGGATGCCATC
Source organism: Gemmatales bacterium (assembly GCA_026004675.1). Taxonomy (GTDB): domain Bacteria; phylum Planctomycetota; class Planctomycetia; order Gemmatales; family Gemmataceae; genus BPJP01. The sequence goes on along the minus strand of BPJP01000003.1, from coordinate 327,066 downwards.
GTCGACAAGCCGCAGGAAAGCCGACCGATCGAGGAGCCGATGGTGGCACGGGCGAAGAACTTGTTGAAACTGGCGCGGGAAAAGGTGCGTGCTGGTGATTTCGCGACGGCGGAAAAACTGGCCGAGCACGTTGAAAAGCTCGGCGTCAACCTGGCCGGCAGTGCCGAGACACCGCAAACGATCCGCCGCGACATTCAGCTGGCGAAAGGATCGGTGCCGCAGCCACCGGCTCCGGGGACGACAGCGAACGCCCAGCCGCCTGAAGATGCGAACAAGCTGAAGGCTCGTCAGTTGCTTGCCGAGGCTCGCCAGCACAAAGACAAGTTGGAACTGCTTGAAGCCCGGCGAAAAGCACTCGAAGCCCAGCAGCTAAATGTGCGTTATGAACCCGGTGAGCTTCGCCCGGAACAATTGCTGATCGACCTGGCTGGCCTGGCAACGAAGCGGATCGACGTTCTGGTTCGGCGTGCTGACGACCTGGTAGCGATGAGCGCCGTGGAGCCTGCCCGGAAGCAAGAAGCCGAGCAACTCCTCATGGAAGCCAAAGAACTGGGGCTGGGATTCTCGCTCGATGTTCAGCCCGTCGAGATGAAACTCGCCTGGCTGCGGAACCAGCCGACCGGACAGGGGACGGCAGTCGCCTCGTCTCCGAAACCGGCGGTTTCCGATACCCAGCAAGCGCGTGGTCTGGATTTATTGAACAAAGCACGCATGGAATTGCGTCGGGGCGAGACGAGCGTCGCCCGGCGGCTTGCGGAAGAAGCGTTCCGCGGCCCCTATGGAGTGCAAGCTCAAGCCGAAGACTTGCTGCGGAGCATCGATGCCGAGGAATTCAACCAGCAGAGAAACACGGCCAACCGCTTCTTCGATGCTTTCCACAGCGCCTACATTCGTGGCGATATCATGCAGGCGGTGACGATCGGCAAGTCGATCGATACGAAACTTCTCGACAGTGCCAGGCTGGCGCGATTCAACGAGATCATGCGTACGGCCGAGATGCAACAAGCGTTGTCCGCGCAGAACCAGCCGATTCGACCCGCAAGTGGAGCGACCGCGGTTGCCAGCGATGAGCCGAAGTCGAAAGGCATGACTCTCGCCGACCAGGTGGCAGCTCTGCAAAAAATCCAGTTCCAGAAACTCCGCGAGGAAGGGTTACAGGCCCAGCGCGAAGCAATTGATCGCTTCCGTCGTGGGGATACGGAGGAGGCACTGAGGCTGTTGGAATCCTACCTCGAAGCGCTCAACGATGCCGACCTCGATAGCTCGCAGATCGCTCTGCTCCGCCGACCGATCGACGCTCGGCTCGATCTGTTCAAGAAGATGAAGGTGCAGCGCGAACTCGCGAGCATGAGGCAAAACGAGCGGACCACCTTCGAAGCGATGCGGTCGCGTCAGGCTCGGGCGGAAGAGTTGAAAAAGCGGACCGTCAAGGAATTGATGGACGATTACAACCGTCTGATCGATGAAGGCAAATATCGCGAAGCGGAGATGAAAGCGCTGGCCGCCTTGGAAATGGACCCCGACAACGTGGCCGCCGCGGCCGGCGTCAAGATCGCCCGCGTGCAAGGCAATCTCGTCAGCTACAACAAGAACAAGCTCGCGAAAGAGAAGTATTTTGTCGAAGTGCTCAACGACGCTGAAAAGGCTCCGCCGGTGCTGACCACTGATAACCCGGTGTCGTTCCCGGATGATTGGGCCGATCGCATCAAGCGGTCCAAGAGTTGGAAAGACGGCATCACCATTGGCGGGTTGAAGTCGCCCAAGGAGCTTGAAATCGAACGCCGTCTGTCCGAGCCGATCAGCTTCAACTTCAAGAACGTGTCGCTGGGCGAAGCGATCGAGGATTTGAACAACTTGACGGGCATCAACGTGGTTCCCGATTACGCGGCGCTGGAAGAAGAAGGGATCAGCCTGGATCAGCCCTTGTCGTTGAGTCTCAGCAGCAGCATTTCGCTCAAGTCGGCTTTGAACTTGCTTTTGGGGCAGGCGAAATTGACGTACATCATCAAAGACGAGGTGCTCAAGATCACCACGCCCCGGCGGGCTCGCGGCAAACTCGTCCAGAAAACGTACCAGGTGGCCGATTTGGTGGTGCCGGTGGACAACTACACCATCGCTGAAACAGCCAATCTCAACAGCGTGTTGGAACGTGTCAGCCGGCAGAATAGCATGATGAACGCGACCGGCATTACGCCGTACACCGGTCCGCGGTCCTTGCCTGGAGGCGTGCCCACCGGATCGCCTGGCGAAGGGGAGTACTCGCCCGGCATGGAAGGGCCTTTCCCAGGACAGGTACACGGCCAGCCGCAGTCCTCGCAAGCCGGCCGCAAACCGGGTCAGACGCTCGAGGATGTCCTGATCAAACTGATCACCAACACGATCGATCCACATAGCTGGAGCCAGATGGGGGGACCGGGTACGATCGATTACTTCCCGCTCGGCATGGCCCTCGTGATCAACCAGACGCCGGACATCCAGGAACAGGTGGCGGAGCTGCTCGCGGCCTTGCGGCGACTGCAGGACGTGGAAGTCGCGATCGAAGTCCGCTTCATCTCGATTTCGGAGTCGTTCTACGAACCGGATCGGTGTCGACTTTACGCTGGAAATCCAGCCCGACACGACGAAATTCGAGCCGCAAATCACCTCGGGCGTGTTCAAGCCGCCGGGATTCATCAACGACTTTTCGCCGTCGAATTTCGTGGCGGGAATCACGCCGGCTGGAACCGTTCCCAACCGTGGAGCGCCGGCATTCACGGCGGATTTGGATATCCCCATCAAACCGACAAGCTTCGGTCCGGCGGTGCCGCCTTTCGGAGGATTCCCGATTGCTCCGGGTGCTGACGGAGGCATCTCCCTCGGGCTCGCTTTCCTAAGCGACATCCAGGTCTTCCTCTTCATGGAAGCCGCTCAGGGAGACGTGCGTACCAACATCATGCAGGCGCCGAAACTGACCATGTTCAACGCTCAGACGGCAACGATCAACATCAACGACACCAACTTCTTCGTCACGGGCAACATCATCGGTCTGTTCAATGGCCAGGTGGTGTTCAACCCGCAAAATACGCCGTTCCCCTTGGGTGTGTCGTTGACCTTGCAACCCGTGGTTTCGGCCGACCGACGCTTCGTGCGGGTGTCGCTGGCGCCGACATTGACCAACTTGACGACGCCGGTTGCAGCTCTGTTCCCGTTTACCACGATCGTGACGCCGGTCTTCGATACGGGTGTGGTGGGGCAGCCGATCCCGATTACGCAGTTCATCCAGCAGCCATCGTTCACGACGGTCGGCGTGCAGACGACCGTGAGTGTGCCGGACGGCGGTACGGTCCCTGTTGGGAGGTTTGCAAGACGCTGCGTGAAGGCCGAAACGAATTCGGGCCGCCGATCCTGAGCAAGCTGCCTTACCTGAATCGGCTGGTGAAGAACGTCGGCTATGGTCGCGACACGGCCAGCCACCTGATCATGGTGACGCCTCGGATCATCATCAACGAGGAAGAAGAAATCCGCCGCTTCGGGGCTCCAGCCCTGCAATAGCGACGCGATCAGCAAGCAAAACCGAGAAAACGGGCGGGGTGCCAGGAGCACCCGCTTTTTGTTTGCGCTGGCGGCGTCTCGAATCTCAGGCGTAGTTGGGCCAGACTGCTTTGCGGGCGTGTTCGAAAATCAGCGAGGTCTCCAGATGAGCAATATCGCGCCGGGATGTCAGCGTTTGGCCGACCAGCGTTCGCAAGTGATCGACGTCGCGCACGGCCACATGGATGAGCACATCCTGCGCTCCCGCGATCATATACACTGCCGTTACTTCCGGAATTCGCAGCAACTCTTCTCGCAAATCGTCAAACAACACTTGGGCATGCTGGATCAAGCGAACGCCTATCAGGGCCTGGACGCCGATTCCCAAGGCTTTGGGGTCCACTTCGGCATGGAAGCCGCGAATGGCGCCGATCGAACGCAGACGGCGAACGCGCTCCAGGCAAGTCGACGGGGAGATCTTGTTTTTGGCCGCTAATTCCTTGTTGGAAATGCGAGCGTCTTTCTGCAGGTCGGCCAACAAGCCGTGGTCGATTCGGTCGAGCTTCATGATTTCGCCTGTTCTCGAATAATGTTCGGTATCAATCGCCCATTTCGAATTATAAGCAAAACTCATGGATTGGTGTAGAATAGACGAATACTAGTTGCGTAGAATACAGAATAATCGGATTTCACTGTTTTGTGAAAGTCAGGGGGACGAGCCATGGCACTGCAATTTTCGTTGGACACGCCCGTCAAAGAGATTTTCGCCAAGGTCGGCATTTTGAAGCATGCCGACGATGTGCCGAATCATCTGCGGTTGTTCGTCGCCCAGGCGGAAGGACGTGATGGGCAAGGTGCGGAAGATGATTGCCAGCGGAGAGATGCCTGCCCATCGCGGTCCGGAATTTCAGCAACTGCTTATCGATGCCTGTGCCCGGGTTTTGTGCCATCCGATCGTCGCCAGCAACAATTATCTCAAGCGTTTCGCGGAAGGGGTGACGGAAGCCCAGGCTCGTCACGAATGCCAGCAGTTTTCGATTTTCGCCCTGCAATTCGATGTGGCACAGGCAAAGCTGGTGTCGAACGCACCCACCGAGGAAGCTTACGTCGAGCGGTTGCAGGTGTTGCTCAATGAGAAAGGCATTCCCTACAAGGATGGTTTCGAAGGGGAGCTGACGGGCAAATGGAGCATGGACACCGTCCACTTTACGTGGATGCGAAACATGGGCCGAGGTCTCGGACTTGGCTTCGAGGATCTAGGCAAAGTGTGGCTGGCGCTGCCGGGAACCAAAGCGTTCGTCGATGCGACTTTCAATTACTATGCCAGCACGGACCCGAACATTGCCAGTGGTGCGGCCTTTGCGATCGAGAATTGGGCAGCCAACTATTTGTGGAAACCTTGGATTGCCGGCATGGAGAAATTCAACGCTGGCCGAGACAAGCCTGTCGATCTTGGCTACCTCAAATACCACGATCTGGAAGAGGAACACCATTCGCAGGCCACTCTTGACGAACTGCTGGAAAACTTCACCGAGCCTTGGTTCGATGCCGACAAGTTCCTCGAAGGAGCGGAGAACATGCTCACAGACGGCGTGCAAGCCTACTACGTTTCGCAATTGGAAACGTTGCCCGACAAGGACGACACCTGGCCGAAGCGTGCTTTCGAGCCGAGGCAATTCGACCCCGCCAGTCTGCCTCGGATCGAGACCGAATTGGCGGTGCGCTGAGTGAACAATTGAGGCAGAAACGGCAGTAGCGAAGCTACCCCCGAGCAGCGGCATTCTCCGGTTTGGGAAGGAGAGTGCCGTTGTTTTTTTGCCAGAGTGCGGATCAACGGTCATGAACGGCACCCGCTCCACGGAAGCTGGGAGCCGTGCGGTGCAAACGTGGCACGTCCTCCGGCTTGAGCACTACAGAACAGAGACGACCGGCTTTGTCATCGCCATTGTATGCCGTGATCTCGGCCAGCGCAGTGCGGCTGCATTCGCATTGCCACAATTCGACCGCAAGGCGATGAGTAAAACCTGTGCAAAAGGGAATACGGGCCATTTCGGCGAAGTCTTGCAAGCGCAAAGCCCGGCAAAGGTGATGGTGCTCACCCGGTGGAGCTTCCCACAAGCACTCCATCGATAGATAACTTTGGCATTGCTCGCAAAAGGGAGTAGTGCGGACTTTTTCATCGGGGATGCCGTATGCCACCAATAGCCCCAACAGCAGACTACCTGAAAGCACCGCGTAGATCAGCCAGGCAGGAACATGGATCGGTTTCGGCTGGGCGCCCCAGCCGAAGGTGAAGCAGCCGCCAATGATCGTGCGAACAAAAGGGAACAAGATGTCGGGAAAAAATGACTGGCCGACGGGAGTCGCGAGACTGGCGATGGGAAAAAACAAGCCGAACCCCACTAGCGCCGCTGCCAGTCCGGTCGCACCAGCGGAAGCGGGATCGCGGTGTCTGGCTGCTACCGCCCCCATTGCGGTCACCGAACCGACAACAAAGCCATATGTCGCCGGACCAACGGCCAATAAACCGATGACCACAAGCGGCACCATAAAAAAATAAATGGGCAAATGGCGATGAATCAGGTCTACCACGTATGCTGCTCCAGCGCAGGCAGCGGCGCCAAAGTAGCCGGCAGCGATTCCGCCCACAGCGTGAAGATAGAGCGTCGACAGTTCGCCCCCAAGCGCCGCTGGGTTGGTAGGCGATTTCCGCTTCCTTGCCGAAACGGACTTTGACGTCCTGCGAATCATCTGCTGGCTGAAAGTCAGGTGTTTCGTAGTTGGCGTGGTTCATAGAGACTGTTCGTTTCTGGATCAATGAGGCACAGAGCCGGTATTTGTCATGTCGGGTGGGGTTCCCTCTTTCTTATTCGATGGATTTGTGCCGTGCTTTCATTTCCGGTTCGGCGAAACGCTTCGGCTGCGGAGGGCGTTTTCCTGATTGTCGCCAGCGCGATTTTCGACTATGAAAGAGCCTGCTTGCTTGCCCGACGAAGACAGGTTGAAACGAATGGCTGAGATGAAATACGATCCCTATGCTCTTTCGGCGGACGCGATCGTGGAACCGCCGCCCAGCCTGGGAGCCGCCTTGCGAAAAATCGGCCCCGGACTTATTCTCGCCGGCTCGATCGTCGGCACGGGGGAACTGATCGCGACGACCAATGTCGGAGCTAAAGCGGGCTTCGTCCTTCTCTGGCTGGTCCTTCTCAGTTGCTTCATCAAGGTATTCGTGCAAATCGAACTCGGACGGTATGCGGTGTCGTCCGGCCAGACGACGCTGTCGGGGTTTCGCAGCTTGCCCGGCGTGGGCCGACCGATCTTGTGGTGGTGGCTGGTCATGGTGCTGGTTACGCAAACGCAGATCGGCGCCATGTTAGGCGGGGTCGCCTATGCGCTCCATCTGGCCATTCCTGTTATTCCCGATTTGACCTATCAGGTGATCATCTGTGTCGTCACCGCTGCCATGCTCGTCACGGGCAGCTACCGCCTGATCGAACGATTTTCCATTACGCTGGTGGCCACGTTTTCCTTTCTTACGCTGGCGTGCGTCGCTCTCCTCCCATGGACAGGGCATGCGTTCTCCTGGGGGGATATTTCCTCCGGTTTTTCGTTTCAAATTCCCAATCATGCGGTCGGGGCGGCATTCGCCATGTTCGGCATCACCGGTGTCGGCGCCACCGAGTTGATTTCGTATCCCTATTGGTGCATCGAAAAGGGGTATGCCCGAAATGTTGGGCCGCGCGAGGATTCGGAATCATGGTACCGACGCGCTCGTGGCTGGCTGCGTGTCATGAAACTCGACGCCTGGGCCAGCCTGGTGGTCTATACCACCGCGACGCTGGCTTTCTATTTTCTGGGGGCGGCCGTCTTGCACGAGAGAGTCGGCGATCTTCCCGACACAGCAGAAAAGATGCTGCACGCATTGGCGCAAATGTATGAGCCGGTCATGGGGCCGAAAGCCGCCACCTGGTTCATCGTAGTCGGTGCATTTGCCACCCTCTATTCGACTTTTTTCGCTGCCATCGCATCCAATAGCCGGGTGCTGACCGATTTCTTGCACGTCGCCAACCTGACGCGCTTCTCCAAACCGGAAGACCGCGTCTGGTGGGTGCGCGTCTTGTCGGTTGCTCTCGTGATTCTGGGGTTCGTCTTGTTTCAGCTGATGGAAAAGCCTGTTCTGATGGTGACGATCGGCGGCTTCATGCAGGCTGTCACCCTTCCGATCATTGCCGGTGCCGCTATGTTCTTCCGCTATCGACGGACCGATCCTCGGCTGGTTTCGGGTCGGCTTTGGGACGTGTTTCTCGTATTATCTTCGCTGGCCTTGCTGTTGACAGCCGCTTATGGCATTGCTGACCAATTGTCAAAGGTCTGGTCAGCCCGCTAATGGCCACAATCGTCCTGTTTTCTGCTGGCGATCCCGGCTGGCGCGCTGTCAAAATGGATCAGTATTGTTCTTCAACCGACCCGACCCAGGTAGTGCGAAATGCGAACGCCGATTTGCTGTGCTACGTGTCTTGTGCTGACGGTTCTGGCCGCCCCATTGGATGCGCAGACTGTGAAGATTCCCGTCATCCTCGATACCGACATCGGCACGGACGTTGACGATGCCTTCGCCTTGGCGCTGGCGGTCGCTTCGCCGGAGTTGGACCTCGTCGCTGTCACGACATGCGCCGATCAAGGGGAAGACCGGGCGTATCTGGCATGCCGATTCCTGACCCAAGTTGGCGTCAAGTCGATTCCGGTAGCCGTCGGCCAGCCGCCCCAGCCCAAGTATGGCCTCGACTGGCAAATCCAGTACCGCCGTCACCCGGCAGCGATCTTCAACCGCACGCTCAAGCCTGTCAAGATGTCTGCCGTCGACTTGCTGCGGCAAAAATTGAACGAACGACCGGGAACGATCACCCTGGTCTGTTTGGGGCCGTTGACCAATGTGGCCCGGCTATTACAGAAAGATCCGGACGTCAAAAAGCAGATCAAACGAATCGTTCTTATGGGCGGTTCGCTTGCCGTCGGATATGGAGGAAAAAAACGTCCCGAACCGGAGTGGAACATCAAGTCGGACATTGCCTCCGCTCAGGTCGTCTTCGCGGCAGGCGTCCCGTTGACTGTCATCCCGCTCGACGCCACGGTTTCGGTCCAATTGGCTAAAGCGCAGCGCAAACGCCTGTTCGACGCGCATAACGCGTTGACTTTTCAAGTGCAGAATCTCTATGAATTATGGGACAAAGAGACGCCGACCTTGTTTGATCCCGTCGCGGTCGCGGCAACGTTCAGCGAAAAATACCTCTCCATGAAGAACCTGCGCTTGGAGGTGACCGACCAAGGAATGACACAGCGCATCGACGGCAAGCCGAACGCCCGAGTGGCGTTGTCGATCGATGCCGACGCATTCATCACATGGTATGTCGATCGGCTTCGAGCGGCCGGCGAACCGGTGCTGCCCCAACCTCCGAAGAACCGGACACAGCTGGTGGATGATGGTGGTTTCCCGACTCGTGTCCACGCCTGGGAAGATTATGAGACGGACATCGAAAAGCGCTGGTGGATGTGCGGCAAACTGGAGACGAAAGACGTGCCGCCAGGAGGACGGCGCTGCTGCCGAGCCGTGTTGACACAGGATTTCGACGCACGCATGGGCGACACAAAAGCGATGTACCGTGCAGTGATTTTCAACCCCGTGCCTGGTCCGCCGATGGGAGGCAACACGCGGCTGCGCTTTCGCTACAAGCTGGTCGGCACCGATACGCTCCGTGTGCAACTTTACAGCCTGACCAACGGCTACCACCGTTATCTTTCCGTTTCTGGACTTCCAACAAAGCGCTGGCAGACAGCCACCGTCGATATGACCGCCATGCGCCGACCCGACGGCAGCGGCGGACCCCTTTCCGCCAACGAGCGTATCGACGATATTCAATTCTACATCGATCCCCGTGCCGAACTCCTGATCGACGATATCGTTCTGTACGAAGCTGCTGGCCCGAACGAAAAACGGGCGTTTCCGCAACGAATCCTCTACAGCGCAGGCTTTGACACGGGCAAAAAAGGGGTCCACTGGCTCGGCGACTTCGACATCATCAAGCACGCCAAACCGCGAACGTGGCGTACAGCACGCTCCGTCATCCGACAGAGCGACGGCATGCCCTGGCTCCGCTTCGACCTGAAAGGGAGCCGATTACTGCATCCCAAAACCGAACTCTTCTTCCGCTACCGCTTGAGCAAAGGCGAACAAGTCAGCGTCGAACTGCGCGGCGGCAAAGGCGAAGTCCTTCGCGCTCGAGTCGGCGTTGCCCTCAAGACCGATGCCTGGGAGGAATCAACCATACGCTTCACTGAACTCGCCGATAAGGTCGAGAACCAACCGGTGTTTGTCGATGAAATTCGCTTTCTTCTCCCTCGCGGCGCCGAAATGCAACTCGACGACATTTTGCTCTATGTCCCAGGCGAGTAAGCCGCTCGGCTAGCGGCCAGGCGTCTGCTCATCTTCCCCGTTTTCCCCGACTGACAAGGTTGACGCTACCTTTTGCGCCAATCGTACAATTTCACACCTTCTTGCAAACTGTGATTAAGGTCGCCGTTTCTCTTTTCCGACGAAACGGGAAACAGAAGCGGTTTTCGCGGAACACAGAAGGTGGAGGCGCTATGGACCTTAGAAAGTGCTTAGTCGCGGTTTTCGTTTCGCTGCTAGGCAGCGCTGCGTTCGCCCAGTTCAACCTGCTGGACGGATCGGCGTTCGGCATCGATCCGATATACATGCCGAGATTCAGTTACACCTATCAAACGGGTCCCGGTCGAGGATACCGAACCGGGTTTTCGAGTTTCGACGCCTTTGTTCCGTGGCCCGATGGCGACGGTACTTCGATCATCTTCTCCGATCTCCGGTTGCTGTTGAGCGATACCTCCAACGTCGGCGCCAACCTCGGCGGCGGCTTCCGTATGTTGAATCCGGCTGGCAGTGCCATCTATGGTGCCAACCTCTACTACGACAACCGCGACACCGGCAACTTCACCTACAGCCAGATCAGCGGCGGCCTCGAATATCTTCGCGAAAATGTCGACTTTCTCTTTCACTTTTACGTACCCGTCGGCCAGGACCGCAAAGAGTTCGTCAGCTTCGTCCCCTGCAACGGCCAGTTCGTCAATCGGCACATCGTGCTCACGCGGGTGATCCCCTTCGAGATCGCCATGAACAGTTTTGATTTCGAAGTGGGGGGCATCCTGCCGTTTGCCGATGGGGTCGATCCGCGTGGCTATGTCGGCTACTACTATCTCGCCTCCGATTCCGGCGACGCCAACGGCATCCGAGGACGTATCGAATTGATGCCGATTCCCAACCTGGCGATGAACCTGCAAGTGACGCACGATACGGTTTTCGACACCACCATCTCTTTCAACGTCGCTGTTTATTCCGGAAGTCTGCGGCAGATGTTCCGCGGCCGACGCACCTTGCGGGAACGCTTGAACCAACCGGTGCAACGCCAGCAAAACATCATTGTCGACCGGCAGTTCGACACCAGGGGAGAAGTGGCCCTCAGCCCGACTACCGGCCAGCCGATTCTCGTAACCCACTTCAACAGTGCGGCTGCGCCAGGCGGCGACGGCTCGGTCAACCGTCCGTTCAACATGCTCCCCAACGGCACCGTCAGCGGAGACATCCTCTTTGCCCACGCCAACAGCGTCTTCACCAATCAGTTCATTGTTCTGCAAGACGGGCAGCGGTTCCTGGGAGAAGGCACATTGCATACCTTTGTCTCTCAGTTCGGCACCTGCACGCTCCCCAGAGCCACGAACGGGACCGTCTCGCCCATGATTGTTGATGCGCCGCCGATAGCAGCCGTCACGCTGGCGAACAACACCGAAGTCGCCGGCTTCACCTTCAGCGGCCTTACCCCAAACATCCAAATCGACGGCGACAATATCAACAATGTCATCATCCGTTCCAACCAGTTCCTGAATTCGAACTCGGGGATTGACCTCTTCAACGTTGGTGGAAACGTCCTGATCACCAACAACACGTTCAACAACATGAACGATGTTGCTATCAGAATTGATGAAAGAGGAACAACGCAAAGCAACGTGCAGATCAACAACAATACACTTAGTAACCTCGGAAGCGATGGCGTCGTGGTCACTGTTCAGGACAATGCGAATGTCGTGTTGACAGCGGATAACAACACAGTCGATACGACGTCGTTCGCCAGTGATGGCTTCTTTGTGGATGTTTCAGGGAATGGCACGTTGAACGCCACGGTGAGCAATTCGACGTTCCAAAACATAAGCGGTCAAAGCCTCAACTTTACCGCGCGTGGTACCGCCACGTTGAACTTCAACGTTACTGGCAATCTGTTCCAGACTGGATCGAGCGACGCCGTTAGCATCAGCCTTGATGTTGGCGCAACCGCCAACGGCACGATCTCGAACAACACGTTCCAGGGGATCACGGGTGACGGTATCGAAATCTCCGCGAATGACGACACTACGGCGACCTTCCTGATCAGCTCCAATGTCTTCAATAGCATCGGACAATCCGCCGTCAACTTGCAAACCGACGACGACAGTGTTGTCACTGCGCGTGTGTTGGGCAATGTCGTGACCTCGACAGGGGCCGATGGCTTCGACTTCGATGCCGACGATGACTCGACCTTGTCGATCCAGATCCTCGATAACACGTTCCAGTTGACGGGTGTGGATGCCATCGATGCCGACACTGAGGATGAGGCGACCATCTGCGCCCAAGTGTTTCGCAACACGACGAACCAGAACTTCCGGTTCGCCGCGTTCGACGATGGCACGTTCAACCTGGAAACCACGGGCGGCGGTGCTCCGACCTTTGGCAACACGTTGCAAGGAGGCGCCACCATCAATCTGAACGGCGTGACGCTGGTGCCAGTAGGAACGTGCGGTTTCCCGGCGCCTTGAACCGACGTTACTGCTGATCGCCGATCGCGAGCAGGTTTTGCCCGGGAAGTTCGGGAACGTCTCCCTGGATGGGCATGATCCACGAATTGTGCCGGAACAGCCGGTACTTGGAATGTGCCAGATCGGCCTTGGGATCGACGAGCAATTGAGGCCGGCGATAATTCAAGGCGACCAGGGACAAGACGCGGACCTGTGGGTTTCGCCCGGTCTCTTCCTGCCAGCGGTCGGCGATATGTTTGGCGTAGCACTGCAACATCCACGGATGCGTTGCCATCTTGATGATTTGTTTGAGGTTGAGTTCTGTGAAGTAGTTCCAGAGGATGCGCGGTTTGCCGTCGAGAAAGCAAAAGAGCGTGTTGGGCAAGCGACGCCAATCGTGCGGTCGAAGCCTGGCCAGGTCCGATCCACAGGGGATAGGCGTTGCCTTGGGAGAAGCGCCGCAGTTCCCGATTGCGGTCGATGCCGGCCAAGCCAGGGTCTTCGATAATCAGAAAACCGGGTCGAAAAACGCCGCCGCTGACGGCGAAAGGGTGGATTCGCGTCAGATAGGGACGAATTTCGTTCCCGAAATCGGATGACAAGACCTTGTCCAACAGGTCGGCGAGTTGGATTTCGGCCTCCTGGGCCGTTGCCTTTTGTTGAAGTCGCCGACTGTAAGCGATGGCCCTGTTCAGATCGCTGCGCACCTGATCGAAGGATTCGCGCCGGATGCGTGTTGGCAGCAGCTCGAGACTGCGCCGGGCCAGTTCGAGAGCATCGGACAGGGGGGATGGCTTCATAGACCGCAGGTTGCCGACCGAAGGTTTGCCACCAGACTTGATTGATTCGCTTGCGATAGTCGGCGGCAGAAGTTAATTGTTTGCCTCCGGCGTAGGGATTGTAAACGAGTCGTTCGCCGATGCCGTTTTCGTAGATGACAGCCAGTTCCGGCAGCTTTTCCCAGTTCAATTTTCTCGAATTCACGGCGACGTGAAGCACTCGCGGTTCGCCTTTTGGCCACAAGTTCCAGTCGATGTCCATCGAGCCATTGACTGGTGCGACCTTGATCTCGGGATCGACGATCCGGAAGACGAGATGGGCCGGGTGCTTCGAGCGCAGCATCATCCGCCAGCTGAACTTATGCCCTTCTTCGGTCCAGTTGGCATCGCCCGGTATGGCGTAATGGCGCAACGGAAGCAGAAAATGCGCGACAATCCAGGAAACGACGAAGAAACAAACGACTTGGCTGGGACGCGGCCCTTGTCCATAACTCGGCGCTGGCTTTTGCTTCCATCCCAAAGCAGCCCCAACGACGGGCAAAGCGACCGCTCCTCCGAATAGCCAGGCGAAGTCGGGGCGAGCCAGCCTCGGCCTTTTCAGCCAGTTCCACACGCGAACCGGCCAGTCCGGTTCAAGGAAAATCAACGTCGCGCCGAAGGCCAAAAACGGAAACACGCCGATCGGAAACAAGAAATGGTTGGTACCATGAAAGATGGCAGTTAAAACGATGGCCAGAAAACGTGTTCGGCGACAGATCAAAAGAAAGCCGATCAACAGGTCATAAACCAGCCCAGTGTAAGCAATGAAATAAGCGAACTCGGCTGGCCCCAAAAAATCGGGAACCGGTACGAGCCGGGAAACCAGTTCTCGCAGGTTCATGCCGACCGGATACATCGGCACGGCAGTCAGCCAGTCGCTGTTGATTTTGGCGATGCCGCCATAGAAGTACACGATAAAGAGTTGTGCGCGGAGCAGAAACACCGGCCAGAAGGGGATGAGTTTCTCTTCCGACCGCCGAGTATCCAGGGCGAAGCGCTTTTGAGCCGGCATCCAGATCAGCAAAAATGCCAGCAGGCTCATCAAATAGTAGTGGTTGTTGTAGCGCGTTTCGTCCAACAAGAAGATGTACGTGTAGGTAAGAAACAAGAGAACGGCCGCTGTTCGATAGAACCAGCCCACGGCGACGGCCAGACCAGCAGCGATAAAGACGATAAAATGGCATGTCAAAAACGGTTGGGGCCAGAGGCGAATCCATTCAAAACACGGATACGGGAAAAGAAAGCCAACGTCGGTATAGGCTCGCTCCAGCAAGGTCTTTCCCGCGACGGGCAGCAAATAGGTTATGCCGTGCCAGGCCATGATCAGGCCGAAAACGATGCGAAAGACGGCCAGCGACGCACCGTCGACGGGCGTTCCCAGCCAATCGCAAAACCGCCCCCACCACGTCTTGTTCTGCGTGCTATCGACAACTACATCGTGCCCTTCCAGCATAACCACACCTCGCTGACAGCCCATCCAGCTCGACAACAAACCCCGCGGCGATGTAATCCTTCTTGTGAGGTGTGTCAACAGGATGTTGCCAGCGTTCCCCGTGCCTTCGTGCTCGGCTGTGAAAGATTCGAGAGTTCATCAATGGGAGTCTGTTCCCAATAAAGAACTGGCCTCTTTTCTGAGCCTGCCCATGCTCTGCCTGGTGCTCTTGCTTCGTGCTCTGGCGCGAGCCGGTGCGGTCGGACTGAAAAGGTCGTGCTGGTGCGCGCAGGGGCGTGCACGTCATTGTTAAGGAAATTGTTAGCTATGTTGTACAGCTTACCTGCACCGTCAACAAACGGTGTTTTCAGCGAGCGTCGCGGTGTCAGCGTGACGAGCGGACCGTCAACAAACGGTGATTTCAGCGAGCGTCGTGGCGTCAGTGCAACGAGCGGACCGTCAACAAACGGTGTTAATCGAACGTGACGGTAGCGCCGTCGGCGCGATGTCCCATGTAATTGAACATGGTCAAATCAACGCCGTAGGAAATCATGCGGACACTTCCGTCTCCAAATAGTGCATTGATGCCGGCAGGATGGGCGGAGCCGAATTGGTATCCTTCACGGCCATAGCCCGAGCTTTCGGCGTCTTTTATAGGCGGGAAACCAGTATAGCGAACGATATCCGGGTCCCATCCATCAGACCAGCCGCGATCATCGTGCCAATCACCGGACGCATAGCGGGAAGGTTTCAACCATTTTTCACTGACAAGTAGGGTTTGGGATGTGCCATCCAAAACGCTCGAAACAGTTGTGGCGTCGCCGTTGTTATAACGAATGATGATACCGTAATAGGTAACGCCCGACGGCGTGCCGTTCTCTCCCCAGATATTTCCATACCAGAATTGATCCCAGGACCACGGGCTGTTCGCTGGAGTCGCACTGGCATAGTCCATCAAGGCGCGACCGCCTTGAAACGTGGGTGGCCGTCGCGACGGACAAAAGTACAGCTTGATGGGTGATGTTTCGATCGCTCGCCACGTCGTTTGGTTATAGACGGAGGTTTGCTCCATGTAGGGTAATATTTGAAACGGCCATCCTGGTCCCATGATTGCTGACGAACCGGAGTTGAAGGCAGTTGTCGACCATGGCCGACGGCCTCCCGTTGGGAAGGTACCGATGCTGTCATGATGATTGTGGATAGCAACACCGATTTGTTTCAGGTGATTGACACACTGGATGCGGTTGGCGGCTTCGCGGACTTTCTGCACCGCCGGCAAAAGCAGACCGACCAACACGCCAATTATCGCGATGACAACCAGCAGCTCAATCAAGGTAAACGCACGCCTTTTAATGATGATATGATGACTCATGTGCGTACTCCTTGGGACTATTATTTGCCGGATGCACCGAGCATCCGGTCCAATTCTTGTTTGCTTACTTCAACGACTTTCGTGTTGGCAAAGGCGACGAAGTGTTTGCCCTCGAGACCGTTTTGCTCATAAGCGACAACCGGTCCATCACCTGTGTCTGCTGTAGCCATCGACACGTTGTAGCGGATCACATAGGGCAGATGATCGCGAGGAGAAACGAAGACCTCCTCAATATCTTCGAGCTGTAATTGTCCCGAATTCTTCAGTCGGGTCAAAAAAGCCTTGAATGTTTTGGCATCGGGGGGAGGCTTTCCCTGGTTCTCGGCAAGGTATTGACCGTACAACCTGGCCAGTTGGCTCAAATGAGCCTCTTCTTTGCTAAGCGGCTGGCCTCCCTGTTTGCAGCCTATGCTGACCAAACCCAAGCTGCCGAGAACGACTGCTGCGAAGATCATTGTTTGCAGACGCATGGAACATATCACCTTCTGCGGATTGGGCTGCCACTGGATTGTAACGGCAATCAGGAGCGAGTTTCAACGAAGTTGTTTCGTTTTTCGCTCCAGCGTGTGTGCCCAGAAGCAAGCGAGGAAGTTATTGTTTCCGGGTTCGGAGAATTTGTTCCAGATCGGTCAGGCGTTCGAGTTGGGAATCGAGTTGGCCTCGAACGAGGCGATAGATGCCGGGAGGATCGAGCGTCTCTGCGGGGGCGAGTCGGCAGGCGGCTTGTTTCGCCTGGCTTTGGGCAAATAGTTTTTTCAAGCAGTTGTCGCAACTGAGGGCGTACGTTTTCAATTCGCCGGTGACGCCGTCACTCCAGCGCGAAGCAATTTTGTAAATGGCAGGTTGGCCGCATTCCGGATTGGTGCAGAGAACGGGGAAGTTGAGTTCCATGGTCGGCTCAATCGCAGACGAAAGGAGCGGACTGGCCATTGATTTCAGCGAGGGCGTTCATGGCGGCTTTTTGCTCGGCTTCTTTCTTGTTTCGGCCCCAGGCAGCGGGGTAAATATGGCGGTTGATGACGGCGGCGACCTTGAAACACTTGCTGTGATCCGGTCCTTTTTCGTCGAGCAGTTGGTACTGCGGAGTGGCACCGAAATCGCGCTGGGCGACTTGTTGCAGCACCGACTTGTAATTGCCTCCGTGGGAGCCGCCAGCGACTTCGTCGATGATCGCGTCGACGTGACGGAGGATGAACGATCGAGCAGCTTCCAGTCCGCCATCGAGATAGATAGCCGCTACCAGCGATTCGTAAACGTCAGCAAGCAAGCTGGAAGGGACGGCGGCATGAAAATGCATGCCTTTGCCGAGGAACAGAAAATCGCCGAGGTTGAGCAGCCTGCTGATGCGGGCACAGGTTCGCCGACTGACGACGATCGACTTGATCCGCGTCAATTCGCCTTCTTGTTCTTCGGGAAATCGGCGGAAAAGTTCCTCACAAACGACGAGACCCAGGATCGCGTCACCCAAAAACTCGAGGCGCTCGTTCGACGCCAATCTGGTGTTGGCGCCCGAAGCATGGGTCAAAGCGGATCGCAACAAGCCAGCATGTTTGAACTGATAGCCGATCGTCCGCTGGCATTCGTCGAGAATTCCTTGTTCGTTTGAAGTTATTGTCGGGCTCGTCATAACGATCACTTCAACAGTAGTCGGCAGGTGTTATCGACGTTATCATTGCTGGGAAGTTTTGTCAACGCTGGCGTGCCAGGTATGCCGCCGGTGGTCGGCTCCGAATCGTAGAACGATGCGCATTCTATTGGTTTCCGATATTCACGCAAACTGGCCCGCTTTGCGGTCGCTCGACTGTGCTTGCGATATATGCATTTGTCTGGGGGACAACGTAGACTACGGTGTCGAGCCACAGCCTTGCGTCGACTGGATTCGCGAACGCGCAGGCTATTCGATTCGAGGCAATCACGACCATGACTCGGCCCAGAACGTCGTGATTCGCGGGGAGCAGGGATTCCGCTATCTCACCGCGATCACTCGCCCGTTGACGCGGCAACGTCTTTCCGACGATGCCCTGGCTTATCTCGGTCGATTGCCGGTCACCGAAATGATTACGCTCGGCAGCATGCGCCTGTTTTTGGTCCACGCCACCCCGGTCGACCCGCTCGAAGAATACGGCGCAGCCGACGTAGAATTCTGGCGGCGACGTTTGGAAGGGATCGACGCCGATTTTATTTGCGTTGGTCACACGCATCGTCCATTGGTCCTGGAAGTCGGACAAAAAACCGTGGTCAATCCAGGGAGTGTCGGCTTGCCTCGCGATGGCGACCCGCGCGGCTCGTATGCGATCATCGAGGACGGATGCGTGACCTTGCACCGTTTCGAATACCCCATTGACGAAGCGATCAAGGCCGTTGAGGCAAGTCCCTTGCCCGAAAAAGCGAAGGACCTGCTCAGCCAGGTGTATCGAAGCGGAGGGAAATTCACCAAAGAACGCCCTAAGGCTCCCCGCGCCAATGCCACGTGGCGAGGCGCAAACGAAAGGTACCGACCAGTCGTAAAGTGAAGGCGACGAGGTTTTTCAAGGTTTAAGCAGCGGCTTCAGCTCAAGCCTTTTGAGCGGTCTGGCCGTCGTCGGTGGGCGACCGATTGCCAAATGAAGCGTTAGCGTTTTCGGCTCGAAGATCATCGTTTGAAAAGTGAGGCATTCCTGCCTGGAGTCGTGCAGCAGTTGTCGCATGTCTTCCATGGTGATCTTGTCGATCGCAAAAGAGCGTTCCAAAGCCTGGTAGCGGCGGCAGCGAACGTGTTTGTCGCCAAGTTTGCTACTTCGAAAATGATTGGTACACGGGCAGATACCCTGCTCGGGACGTCGTTCAACGATGTTGTTTGGAGTGATTTCCAAGACGGCCCCTGTCTGCTGGTCGCAAACAGCAAGATTGACCCAAGTGGTGCGTTTCATCGATTGCAGCAAATTTTTCGCTTCGGCAATAGTGGTGCATTCTTCCAGCACACGGCGAAAGCACATGGCATAGGGAGTGCCCGTCGGATCGAAGCCCAAGGATTTATCTTTCGAGGCGTAGACTTCAAGCACGGCGACGGCGAGACCGGCATCATTGATTCCCGACAGGCAACCGATAAAACCGGGGAAGCCGATCGAGGCGAAAGCGTGTTTGCCGGCTGGCCGGTAAATCATGACCAGAGTGTAATCGTGCAAATAACCCAGCGTGCGGTAGTCGAGATTCCGGCCGAATAGCAACGACGCTGTGGCGGTCCGTTTCGGTTCGACAATGAGTGTCGAGCAGGCTCCGATTTTCTTGATGTCGGTAAAGGTGTTACCGGCGACCGCCAGGTCGTGGTCGAGTCCCGCACTGCGGATGATCGCGTTCAGCTCGGTGAGATGGTGTTTCGGGAATGACGGCTTCATGCTGTTGGAAACACGCACCAGGATGGGCCATAAGCCGCGGTAGCCGAAGGACCGCAAGTAATCTTGCGGAAAATGGTGCAACTTCTGCAGCGGTTTTCTGGTCAAGACGCCGATCTGTTCGCCCATTTCCTCCGGTTTGCCCTGTACGATCAACACAGGCAAGCCGTTGATGAATTGAAGTCTTCCCTGGCCGTGTTCGCCTGCTTCATACGGCGATGCCGCGCGGAGGAGGTCGATCTGGGCGAACACGACGAGCAAAATAAGAAGGGATCGTTTTGGCATAAAGCACCTTGCCTCCGTTTTTCATCGGGCAACCGAAGTATAGTTCGCTGCCGGAATTTTTTCGAGGCGGATGCAGTCGGCGTCGATAGTGGAGGAGATCGCCGCTTTCGTCAGGTCTGCGTGGCTAGCCTCGTTTTCCTAGTCGGCGTCATTCGAGAGAATGGACCTGCTCTCGCATCTCGAAATCACATTTCCTATGATGGTCGGCATGGCGGAATGTTCCAACCGGCTGGAAACACTGTTGCAGCGAATTCGCAGTGGCGATGAAAGCGCGCTTGACGAATTGGTCCGCGAGTATGAACCACGTGTTCGGCTGGCGGCGCGGACGTTACTAGGTCCCGCCATGCGCTCCCAACTCGATTCCATCGACATCGCCCAATCGGTCCATCGTACATTGCTTTCGGGGATGAAGAACGCCGAGTTTACGTTTCAAACACCGGAGCAATTGATGGCATTGCTTTTGACGATGGTTCGCCGCAAGGTGGCCAGGCAATGGCGGCGTATGCAGAGACAAACATCGGCCGATGCCGCCGAAGATTCGCGAAGCCAGCTCCTTGATCTATTGGAAGCGAATCTGCCCGACCCGGCACAAGCCGCCCAACTGCACGATGCCATTGACCAGGCCCTTGCCGGCTTGTCGGAGGTAGACCGAACGTTGTTGGAAATGCGTTTGCAAGGCTACCGCACGTCCGAGGTTGCCGAGCGATTGGGAATGGATGCCCGTGTTTTGCGCGCTCGCCTGAGCCGGTTGCGACAGCACTTGCAGAAACGCGGGTTGCTGGCCGATTGGATTTGAGAACGTGCCTTCATGAGTCGTTGGACCCTTTCAACGACAATCGCCGCTCCATCGCGAGTGCTGAATTGGCAGCCAGGGAGGGGGGCGTTAAACCCACTGCAGTTCTTCCTCTTCGGGTTCCTCTTCAGCATCGAGGGCGGCCAAATGCTTGGGGTCGAAGAACCGGCTGATCCAGATGCGAACCGGTACGAGCAAGGCAATGAACAGTGGGAAGAGGATGGCCAAGGGCGTCATCTCCACTATAGCGAGCGCGCCGAAACACACCAACTGGATCAGCGTATACTTGTGGATGATCCATCTCGGCACTTGCCGGATGTAATGCGTCGAGGGATAGAGATTGGTGTCCATCAACCACAAGCTTAGCCTTTCGAGGAATTGATTGCCGGCCATGGACACGACGCCCATGAACAGGAACAGTCCGTAGAGGACGGCCATCGGAATCGTCTTGAGCAAAGGCAGCAAGAAGAGAGACAATCCGATCATAAGGTGGATGGCCAGTGGCGTGACACGGTTTTCGCGAACGTGAAGGATGCGTTCGCGGGTTTCGCCGCCGGGGGTCACGACTTCCTCGGAGGTGGCAAGGCTGCGGACATGGTTCAGGGAGCGCACGGTCGCGCCCACGAGCCAGGGAAGTCCGAAGAGCGAGCAGATGCCGATCAAAACGCCAACGACGAGAAGGTCCAGATGGTAGGCTTCGCCCTTTTGCAGTTTGTGTTCCGGGCTGTTGACCAGCCGACCAGTGATATTCTGTTCGGCGTACACCAGCACGGTTGCGAGTAAAGCCGGTCCCATTGCGGCGAACCAGACCCAGGTTGGCGTGCCCATGGGATTGACGAACCAATCGCGCCGAACGGTAGGCTCCAGCCCGTCGGGCACGGGAAGCACTTTCAATTCGACTTCATGCAGCCAGATCGACACCAAGGTCATGATGGCGATTGCAATAGCGAGGCCGAAGTCAGCGAGGAACTCGCGAATTTGCGGCAGGAGATAGCGGCTTCGGCGAAATCGCGTCAAGTTCATGGCGACATAGTAGGTGCCCCAAAGCGAGAAGCAACGATAACAGGGCCGTGTCGTGACTGATATCGTCCTGGGCGAACACGCCGAAAATGGCTTTCAGGGCGGACGCGATGAAGATAAGGGTAATGAAAGCGGCAAACACTTCGTCTGTGAACCGGGTGAAATAGCGCATCAGGCAACTGGCATCCCGGCTGGCGAGCAGAACCAAGAACAAGGCTGTCCAGATGCCGACCCAGGCCCGGCTGGCCAGAAAATCGACATCCATGTCTACGCAGATTTGATAAAGGAAGGCAGCAAAGATGAGCTGTGGTCCGGTGCCAGCGAGAATAATCAACGGCTGACCGGAGAACAGGGCGTACAACACGCCGCAGAGGGCCGTCGCCAGGATCATTTCCACGGCGCCGATTTGATTGCCGGTCAAGTCCGCTGTCACCCCCCCCGAACATGACTGCCGGCGCCAAACATGCGAAATACAAGAAAATACTGGAAGCGACGCATTTCGAATGCAGACCGTCGCGGAAGTCGCTGACGTAATGAGCAGCGCGACGGCGAATATCCTGTATGACGCCGCCAAACCAGCGCCCTGTGTACTGCAGCGATTCACTGGGCGGCGGTTTGCGGGCCGGGGTCGGCGGCACATTACGGACGACGAACCGGCGAAACGCGTCCAGCACTTCCTGCTGCGACCGTGCTTCGCGGATTTCATAGCGGAACTGGTCGTCCGACATGAGCCGAACGATGTTCATCAGCGTATCCAGATGCTCGGCCGCCTTGCCGGTGGGGCCGAGCAAAACAAACAGGTATTGCGTCGGTATGCCGTCGGGAGCGCCGAGATTGAGCGGCTCCGCCAGGCGGACGAAGACGATCGCCGGTTCCGTAAAAAGGTCCAGGTAAATGTGAGGCACGCCGACGGCGTGTCCGATCGCGGTGGACGACTCGGCCTCTCGATCGAGCAGCGCTTTTTCCACTTCGTCGCGGTGTTCAGCCGCCAATTTGCCTTTGGCGATAACGTAGTTCAAAACCTGGTGAAGCGCCGAAGCGAGATCATGGGCCTTCAGGTCCAGCAAAAACGATCCTTCGGCGAGTGCTTTTTGTATTCCCTTCATCTAGCTCTCATCCCGAAATCGGTTGTACTGTTTGTCGAGAATCAATGCGGAAGAATGAACAGATAGACAAAGCCATAGCCGACAGCATTGGTCACGGCAATCGCGGCGACTTCGATCAGAATGGCCTTGCGCTCGCGCAAACCCATCATCAGTGGCACGCATACGAACTGCGTCAGGAATGCCAGAAGCCAACGGATAACTGTTTGTACTGCCGGCATAATCTGACCCCCGAACACGTATTGGTTGACCATGTTGAAGATGACAACGGCACAAAATGCCGAAACGAACCCGAAGTAGAAAGCCTTGACACAGGTCGTCAACTCAAGATGTTCGTAGCCCGCCTTGGCAAGCCAGCGAATGAGGAGATTCGCGCCTACAAAGGGCATCAAACCGAACACGACCGCGAAACTGCCGATCATTCGCAGAACGCTCATCCATAACTGCGAGTCGAACATGATTTGCTCCCACTTCCAGACAGCAGCCGGTCTGTGTTTCATAGCGTAGCTGTTCTGTATGGCCGCGTAGACAAGATACGGATTTTTCGAGAAAAGAGCCGGTCGCTAGTTGGATGGCCAAAGCCTGTGCAAAGAGTCTAACACACGGATTACGCCAAAGGGTGTCATCAGCTTGACAAGATTTCAACCAAGGCGGCGGCAAGTTGATCGATGTCTTCCTCGGTGTTGAATGGTCCGGGACTGACGCGGACAGCACCGTCAGGGAAGATGCCCAACGCGTGGTGGACGTAGGGAGCACAATGCAGTCCGGGACGAACGGCAATCTCGAATGCCTCGTCCAGGATGCCACCGATTTCCGCCGCGGGGAGCTGCTCGCAGTGAAAGCTCAAAGTGCCAACACGCTTTTGTGGGTCCCGTATGCCGAACACCCGGCATCCGGGAATGCTTTCAAGCCTTTGCCACAACCGCTCGACGAGTTGGGTTTCGTGAAAATGGATGTTCTCCAGGCCACGTTCCTGCACATAGCGAATGCCGGCGGTCAATCCCACGATGCCCAAAACATTCGGGGTCCCCCCCTCGAGGAAATAGGGGAATTCTTTTGGTTGGGTTTCGCTTGAGGAATCTCCTCCTGTACCACCTTCACGCCAGGCTTTGAGTTGAACGCGGCGACCAACATAAAGTCCCCCCGTTCCCGTCGGACCCAACAGCGATTTGTGACCAGGAAAAGCCAGCAGGTCGATCTGTTGCTCTTGGATGTTGATGGGAACGACTCCTGCGGTCTGGGCGGCGTCGACCAGAAAGAGCAGGTCATGTTCGCGGGCGATTCGTCCCACGTCGCCAATAGGCTGCACGGTGCCGACAACGTTGCTGGCGTGCGTGATGGCGATCAACCTGGTTTTCGGTGTGATCGCTGCGCGGATTTCGTTCGGGTCGATGATGCCCGTTCTGTCAGCGGGAACACGAGTCAAGGAAATGGTGCCGGCCAATTCCAAAGCCCGCAAAGGCCGGCTGACGCTATTGTGCTCCAGATTCGTAGTGATGACATGGTCCCCTTCGCGGAGCACTCCCTTGAAGGCCATGTTCAGACCATCTGTGCAATTGAGTGTGAAGACGAAACGCTCAGGAGCTTCGCCACAGAAAAACTGGTTGAGGAGGTGGCGGCAATCGTCAAGGGCACGTTCGGCGGCAAGGGCCATCTTGTGGCCGGCTCGCCCGGGATTAGCAAGCTGCTCTCGGGCGAACCGGTCCAAAGTCTGGTAGACCGATTCCGGCTTGGGGAAACTCGTGGCGGCGTTATCGAGGTAGATCATCGGTTGCGTCATTCGTCGCGTCCGCCGAGCAGGCCGGCGCGGAAAAGGAAATAGAGCAATGTCAAAATGCTAGTAATGGTCGCGGCGACATACGTCATCGCTGCCGCCGACAAAACCCTGCTGACGACAGGGGCTTCGCTCGCGGACACCAGTCCCATGTCGCTGAGCAGTTGTTTGGCCCGACGACTGGCATCAAACTCGACTGGTAAGTTGACCAATTGAAAGACGACAGTGGCAGAGAAAGCAATGATGCCGAGCAGAATCATCTGCATGCTGGCAAGCAAAAAGCCGATCATGATCAGAAACATGGACACGTTGCCACCGACGGAAGCAAGGGGCACGAGGCCGTTTCGCAACACCAGCAGAGGGTAGCCGCTGGCATCCTGCAAAGCGTGGCCGGCTTCATGGGCGGCGATCCCCAACGCTGCCAGCGAACGCCCCTGGTAGACCTCCGGGCTGAGGCGCAACACTTTGTGTGTCGGGTCATAATGGTCGGAGAGGAACCCCTCCACGGGTTCAATGCGAACATTCTCCAAACCCGTCTGTTCGATGATGGCCGCTGCCGTTTCCGCTCCGCTATAGCCGCTCGATGGGACGTATTGCTGCGCTTCGGCATACGCGGATTTCACTTTCCACTGAGCCCAAGCTGCCAAAATCATTCCGGGCGCCAAAAACAACAGGTAAACTGGATCGAAGAATCCAAACATGACTTCCTATCCTTTCCTCGTCTCTGTCTGCGAAGGGCCGTCGGTCGGCAAATTACCAGGCTTGTAAATATTGATATCGAGTTGGCTGACTCGACTCAAGCCGACTCGCTAACACTTCCTCCTTCCCACTTGGCGGAGGGACGGAATGTTGCGAACGAACAGGATATGACTCAACCGTTACCGGCAGCGGCAAGGGCCATGACGGCCCAACTTGTGGCAGTGATGGAGATGAACTGATGCTTGCCGTGGGGAAATCCGCTTTCGAAGTACGTTTGAAAAGGACGACTCCGCGACTCGACTCTCCAGGATCCGTCGCCTAGCTGGGTTTGAATCAAGAACTTCAGGCCACGTCGGTAAATCGGACTGGTCACAGCAAGACCTCCAGCGCGGTGCAATGCCACCAGGGCTGTGCCTGTGGCATAGGCATCACTGGCTTTGCCGTCGAGTTGGCTCCAACCGCCATCAGAGTTTTGCGTCTCGATCAAGGCATTGCGGGCTGCCACAAGCTCGTTCGGATCGGCTTGTACCAGGGCTAACGCCCACAGCTTGAAAACGCGCTCTTCGGTCTCGCTTGGTCGTACCTTGGAAAGCCAGGCGCGGATCTTGTCGATCCGTTGGCGGAGAAGCCCTTCGTCGTCGTCACTGGCAAATGTCTGCAAGCTCCGCAGGGCTACAAATGTTGCGGTCAGCGAACTGAATTCGGAAGGGGGGCGGTTTTCGCGTGTCTGCCAGTATCCCAGCTTTTGATCCCGCTGCAGAAGATAGTGGGCCACCGCTTGCGTCGTCTCATCCGGCTTCCAATTCGCCTCAGCTAGCGCCCAGAGTGCGTAACCAGCGGTAAAGACCTGTCCTCCGGTCCCTCTGCCTTCTTCGTATCGCTTGCGATTCCTGCGGAGAAAATCGGCAGTAAATTCGATTTGCCGCTGCAACTTCTTCCCGTCGATGGCAAAACCTTGGCGCCTAGCCGCGGTCAAAGCCAGGATCGGCAGCCCCTGATTGTGACAGGAGAAACATTGCCTTTTCTCCAGATAAATCTCGCCGCTTTTTTGCAGCAAAGGAATGGTCCGCTCGACTGCCAGTTTGACCTCTTTTTGCGTGGGCGCGTTTGCCGCCGCGAGCGAAAGCAAAGAAACCGTCACCGGCAGCAACAAAGGGTATGTCATGTTGGGGTCATTTCTCTGGAAAACTTGGCCCACTCGGTGCGGGACTGGTCACCTCAATACGTGATACCGAGATTTTCCCCGAAAAGCAAACATCAACATCGCAACCCGGGGTGCGCTGCCGTGAATGATAGTTGGCGTTGTAATGCCAAACGTCGCCGTCGCGATGGAAATTTATCGGCAAAGGACTTGGATCGACCGGGCAAAAAACCACGTCCGGATCTGCTGGCAATTCGTCGAGATTGGGTATGTTGATATTGTAAAAAACTCCAGGAGTCCATGAACAGGACACGAGCTGCTGCACAATCGGTTTCGCTAAAGCGATCGCCCGTTGCCAGTGGAAAGGACGCCTGTCGCGCTGATAATAGGAAAGGGCAATTCCTGGTAGACCATGCAAGACGGCTTCACGAACGGCGGCGACTGTCCCCGAATGATGGATGTCCGCTCCGAGGTTGCCGCCAGCATTGATCCCTGACAGAACACAGTACGGCTCCCCGTCGATCAAGTCGTGCAAGGCGATGCGGACGCAATCTGCCGGGGTTCCTTCCACAGCAAAGCGACCTGGACCGACTTCCAAAACTCGAAACGGCGAGGCAGTCGTCACCCGATGGCTGCAGCCGGATTCGTGATCTTTCGGCGCCACGACAATCGCTTTGCCCAAATCTCGTGCCAACTGTTCAAGCGCCAACAACCCTGGCGCGGCGATCCCGTCGTCGTTTGTCAATAAGAACTTCATTGTGTTTCAGAAAGCGCCCCGCCCAATGGCGGGGGCACCTTGTCTTGGTCTACCCCTTTTTTCCTAGTCGCGATCACGAGGAGGAATGGGTACTGCTGGCGGAGGCGGCGGAGGCGCAGGCGGCTCGACCGGTGGGACGTTTGGGTCAGGTGGGGGCGGTGCTTCCGGGATCGGTCCTCCTTCCTCAGGAGGAATGCCGGGAAAGCCGCCGCCGGGAAACGTCGGATCACCGGCTAACCGCATCGCTCGTTCTTCTGTCGTCACCAACAACACGTTTTCAACCAAAGCCGACTTCAACCCAGCCAATTCGGCAATGATTCGAACCGCCGTTACTAACGAAACGTCGTTCAGGTTGACGGTGATCGCTTTGTCGGCTTCCTTGGCTAGTCGGCTATCGATGACGATGTTTGTGGCTGTTTCGCGTGCCAGCTGTTCAAGTGCTTTCTTGAGAGGCACATTTTTCAAATCGACGTTGACCTGCTGTCTCAGCTGTCTTTGAACCGCCTGTTGCCGGGTCGTCACAACCAGCACGTCGCCCACAATAACGTAAGTCAGATTATACTGGCCAATGACTGCCGTCAGGGCCGAACTGAGCTTTACGTCTTTCAGTTTGACGCTGATCTTGTGGCCTCGCAGGAAGGGCTGGACGCTACGATCGACCACCACATTCAATTTGCTGCCGCCGTCGTTGCGATTGCGGATGTAGTCGATGAATTCATCGAACGTTGCATCCTTCAGGTCAATTGAAACTCGCTGTTGCAATGTTTCCCGAATTTTTTCAGCCGGTGTCAGAACGGCCCCCTTGATATCCGTCGCCACCGGTGCGGCTAAGGCGCCTGAGCATGCCATCAAGACCGCCATTGCGCCCATAACTGTCATGGCTCGATAGTTTCCTTGCAACATGGATGACCTCCGAGTAAGGACAGAAGAAATGAGGCCTGCCGGTGCGGCAACCGCGTATAGAGTACGACGGCAACTGGTTTCCTGCAACCCGAACCGATCATTTTTTGAGGATATCCCGAGCTGGCGATTGGCTCGGGCGACCAATAACAATAAACAATCGGATCGAAGCAGAATGCCATGTCGAATCAGTGGATGTTCCAAATTGAATTGCCTTTGACAGCCGAGCAGTTCCAGCGTCTGCCACGTAACGGAGCCTATCGGTACGAGTATTTGGCTGGCAAAGCCTACCTTTCTCCGTGGCCTCGCTACTATCGCGCCCTGTTGGATTTACCACCGCCTGTCGAATACCTGGCCGAGCCGAATCTGACAATTTGGCCGATGGAAATCAACCAAATGGACAAATTGGCTTCGCTTTTCAGCGATGCGTTCAGCACTGTACCCCCGTTCGGCGGTCTGCCCGACGAAGAACGTCTCGATGCGGCTCGACAGGCGCTGAGACATACGCAATCGGGCGGCGACGGACCCTGGATTCGCCAAGCCAGCTTTATCGCTGGTTGTAGTGGAGAATTATTCGGTGCCATTCTGGTCACGCTGCTTCCTCCCGAATCGCTTCTTGGCTTTGCACATTCGCGTTGGCAGCAAGTACCGCCTCTCGACTGCATACAACGTCGCCTCGGTATTCCCCATCTGACATGGATATTCGTTTCTCCCTGGCATGCTGGGCGCGGGATCGGGACGGCCCTGCTCCAAACCGCCTGCCAAGAACTTGTCAAAATGGGCTTTCGTCAACTCTTGAGCACGTTCATGTCGGGAAACGAATCAAGCATGCTCTGGCATTGGCGAAACGGATTCCGAATATTAAGCGATTCCGCGAGCGATCGATCACGTGCTGGTTCTCAGCGCTGAGCGAGATCGTCGCCGCTTCTGTCCCGTCACCTCCAGTTAATCCGAGTGCTTGTACAAAGAGAGAAAAAATTTTCCGCCGATATGCGGATTTGGCACAAGGTATGCACATCGTCCATGTGGGCGGCAAACGAAAGGAGGTGGCAAATGGCGCTGGCAACGAAACCATTGATCAAGACGCAGAAGAAGTTGAACGCAAGAGCGAACAATGATCCCGCCAATCGCCCCAGCGACCAGCAGGAAAAGTGGAAGGACTGGCAAGTGATGTTTGCTGTCTTCGCCTTCATGGCGGCTGTATTCGGTCTGCTGATGTGGTTGGCGTGGATGTATCCCAGCAACGTTGTTCCACAGGATTATTACTGGATGCCTTGAGACGCGAACCTGTTTCTCGGCTGCACACCGATGCGCGGAACCGCCCCACAAGCAATGTTGGTGGCGGAGGCATCGGCGCGAGAAAGTAAGCTCGAGGCAGACGATGGTTTCAGAAAGGAGGTAGTAACCATGACTGGACTCGTACCATGGAGAAGAACGAATGGCTGGCTGGAGCAATTCCGCCGGGAAATGGATAGCATGTTCGATCGGTTCTTCGCACCGAGCGAAGAGGCACGCAGTCGGGAATTTTGGAGCCCGCAGATCGACGTGGAAGAGAGCGAAAAAGAAATCGTGGTGAAAGCCGACGTTCCCGGCGTGGATCCGAAAGACCTCGACATTACGGTGCGGGATGGCGCCTTGATCCTGCGCGGAGAAAAGAAGGAAGAGCGGGAAGAGAAGAAAAAGGATTACCATTTCACGGAGCGCTGGGTAGGCAAGTTCTATCGCGAAATTCCCCTCCCGTCGATAGCCGACACGGACAAGATTTCGGCGGAAAGCTCCAAAGGGGTCGTCACGATTACGATTCCAAAAAAGGCCGAAGCCCAAGCCAAGAAGATCGCTGTGAAAGCCAGCGATTGATTCGGAACAGACGAAGAGGATGCGCGGGGGGGGCACGGATGCCGCTACCGATGCCACCTCATGCGGTCGGGGGAGTGCGAAGAGATATGGCCGTGGCTAGTGGTTGGAGGTGGCATCGCCTTTTCTAAAGGGTGGTCCAGATCGAGAAAGGAGAAGCTATGTCCGTCTCACTCGAACAGCGGCATGATGGGCGACTTATCGTGGTTAAAGCGAGTGGCAAACTCACAAAGGAAGACTACCAACGATTTGTTCCGGAGGTGGAACAGGCCATTGAAAAACACGGCAAGATCCACCTGTTGTTCGACATGCACGATTTTCACGGTTGGACAGCGGGTGCGCTGTGGGAGGACATCAAGTTCGACTATCGGCATTTCTCGCATATCGCCAAACTCGCGTTAGTCGGCGAAAAGAAGTGGGAAAAAGGGATGGCCGTTTTCTGCAAACCATTTACGACTGCCCAAATCCGATATTTCGATCGCCAAGATGAACAAAAAGCATACGAATGGCTCGAGGCAGACTTATTGGCTGGGAAAACGTCACCATGACTCACCAGGCAGCCGATTACGACATCGACCGTTTCGCGGTACTGCGCGAGCGGATGGTGGAAGAGCAGCTTCGTCGGCGGGGGATCCATGATCCTCGCGTCATCCAGGCGATGCTTGAAATTCCGCGTCACGAGTTCGTCGATGCCAGTCACCGCGACCTGGCATACTGCGACATGCCCCTGTCGATCGGGTTTGGGCAGACGATCTCGCAGCCTTTCACGGTCGCCTTCATGTGCCAGGAAGCTCAAATCAAGCCGGAAGACAAGGTTCTGGAAGTCGGCACAGGCTCAGGTTACGGAGCTTGTGTTCTGGGAAAACTGGCCCGCGAAGTGCATACCGTCGAACGTATACCCGAGTTGGCAAAACAGGCCGAGAGACGCATTCGCAAGCTGGGATTCTCGAACGTCCACGTCCACCTTGCGAATGGCTCTCTGGGTTACGCCGCGGAAGCACCGTACGACGCGATTATCGTGACAGCCAGTGCTGCGAAATTGCCGGAGCCTTACGCCGACCAACTCGCATCTGGAGGTCGCATCATCATCCCGATCGGCTCGCACTACGATCAATCTCTTTACCGATTCACGCGGCGAAATGGCAAGGAGCTGTTCGTCGAAGACCTTGGCGGATTCTTGTTCGTTCCGCTTATTGGGGAAAAAGGCTGGCAGGAACGGACCGACGAATCTCAGCTACGACCTGGACGGTAAAGTCGAACAGGGCCGACAGTTCATTGGACCTTTTGGCCGTCAGCGACACTACCGGCGCTGACGATGGTCTCTCCTCCTTTGAGACCGTCGCCGATCCAGACTTTGGCCCCGTCGGTGTAGAGGACGGAAACCTCACGGCGCCGCCAGACGCCGTCGTCGGCAACGAAAACGTATTTGCCCTCACGCAAAGCCGAGGCGGGGATGACTGGCTTGTCCTTGTACCGGACTAGCGTAAGCGAGGCGTTAACATAAGATCCGGGAAAGATCTTGTACTTTTTCAAAACGGCTGGGTCCTTCAGCTCCAGTTCCACGCGCATCATGCGCGACTTCGTATCGAGCGCGGGTGCATAGCGGGCCACCTGGGCGTCGAACGTAATACCCGGCAAGGATTCGACGCGGATCGTGACAGGGTCGTTGTCATCGAGCCAACGCACCTGCGACATGGGAACGCTGATGATGATCCGCAATTTATCGATGCGGGTGACGGTGACAATCTTGTCGGCACTGCTGTTGCCCTCGGCTGGCTTGATGTAAACCCCTGGATGCACCCACCGGCGGACAACAACCCCGTCGAACGGAGCGTAAATGGTCGAATAGTTGAGTAAGGTTCGAAAATACTCGAGATCTTTCTGGGCGACTTCAAGATTGGCCTGTGCAGCTTGGACGTTCGCCTTGGCCGTGTTGATCTCGGCATCAGCCGACTCGAGTTCCGCCTCGGCCATCTCGAGTTGGAATTTGGCTTCGTCGAACTTTTCCTTGACGGCAGTATTCTCTTTGACGAGTTTTTCGAAGAGATCATATGTTGTTTGCCGGTAGTTTTTCTGGGCGATCTTCTCCTTCTTGCGTATCGAGGCTTGTTTGAGCCTGGCTTGCGCCTGGGCCACGTGGGCCTTTGCCTGTTCGACCAGCGCGATCTTTTGTGCCAGTTGCTTGGTCATCTCGGGCACATAAAGTTTGGCAAGCGCCTGCCCCTGCTCGATGATTTCCCCCTTAGCGTTGCGTTGCGGACCCCTGATCTGGTCCCCGATGTCGACGTTGATCCATTCCAGATAGCCGCCGATCTTGGCATAGAGGTCCGCGCTCTCAAAACCTTCAATCGTGCCGGGCATAACGATCGTCTTGTCGGCGTCTTCACGGACAACCTGATATGTTTTCAGCCGATCGATTGATGCTGGTACGCTGTTCGGTTTGTCGCTGGACGGAATCGGCGTCGGTGACGCGCGGTTACAGCCGGTGACAAAGACAAGGATAGCATGCAAGAGAATCGCTACTCTCCTGAAAGACAACGGCATAAGAAAAGCTCCTTGGAAACTCCAACCGCAAAATGGATCCGATCGCCTTGAGTCGGCCTTACGCGTCGGCGACCTCCGCTGCCGACTCGGGTCGTTTTAGCAGGGCATACAAGCAGGGAACGACGAATTTCGGCAGAAGCGTCGCCGCAACGACGCCGCCGACGATCGCCAGAGCCAATGGTTGATCGGCTTCGCTGCCGGCAAAACCTGCCGCCATCGGCAAAAGTGCCAAGATGGTCGTCAGCGAAGTCATCAAGATCGGGCGAAAACGCACCAGAGCGGCTTCATACACGGCATCCTCCGGGGCCGATCCGTCGCGGACCCGGTGGTCGGCGAAATCCAACAGCACGATCGAGTATTCGACTACAATCCCCATCATCATGATGATGCCCATAAAAGATTGGACATTGAGATGTGTTTTCGTGGCCCACAGCGCGACGGCAACGCCGACCATCCCCAGCGGTACCGTCATCATCACGACGAACGGCGTCGTAAACGACCGAAACATCGCCACCATGACGAGAAAGAGCAGTACAGCAGCGATGGCCAGCCCCGCAGTGAATTGGCGTATCGCTTCGCGCATGCTCCGCACCTCGCCCATCATGGCGAAGGTGTAGCCCTGGTCCTGATAATAGCCCGGCAAACCGTTTTCGTTTTCGATGAGCGATTTAGTCACGTCAATGCGTTGCAGCCTTTGTTTGTCATCCGTGGTCCAGACGACAACTGGTTTTCGCGGTGCGAGAACACCGTTGACTTTGGTGCGGTCATCGAGGCGGTAGGATAGCCGTTGCCCTCCGCCGGCCGGTTCGATCGAGACGGCTACAGGTTTCCCATCGCTGTTTCGCTCGACTTTTTTTACGGTGCCAGCAAGGTCCGCCTTGCGACCGATGATTTCGTATTCGATGCCACGTTCGGTGCTGGTGATTTTCGATGCCAGTTCGGGGGCGGTTCGCAGCCGATGTTCTATTTCCGCGACCACGGAGCCGACATCATAGCCTGGCAAGACGTTGGCATAGATATCCGTCGTCCGCGTGATATTCCGGTGCGTGATGACTGCCGGTCCGGTGGACTGTTTGATTTCTGCTACGTTCTCAAGAAGGACAGGACGTTCACTGTCCGCGCCAGTGATGGGCAGATAGCGAATGGAGTCGAGCGTGATTTCCTGTTCGTAGTATTGCACGCCCATGAAATAATGGTTGCCGTTGCGCGGGTCGAGCCAGAAAGCAGGCATGAAGTTGACGGAGCTATTCGTGGCGCTGACGAGGTTCTTGACGACGTCCTCGACAGTGACGCCCTGGTCAGCACATTTGGTGCGGTCGATATCGATTTTGAGCGTGGGATAATCGAGCCTTTGATAGATACGGACGTCGACGGCACCGGGAACCTGAGCGATTTGCGCCCGGGCGGCGCGGGCGATTTCCTGATGGGTCGCCAGATTTGAGCCGGTAATTTGCAGGTGGATCGGCGACGGCTCGCCCATGTTGAGTGCTGCGGTCAGCATGCCGCCGGTGTCGAAAGCGAACTCGATTTCGGGGAACTTTTGGTTCAATTGGCGGCGCAATTCCTCGACGTACTGAAAGACTCCGGGCATGCCGGCTTTGCCTTTCAACTGCACGAGCAAAAAGGCGTCCATGGGTCCCGTGTTGGGAGTGTAAGCTGCTGGCCAATCCATCAGGACGCCTATGTTGGAGATGTGCAGCTGCAGGTTGGAGTCTGGGTGTTTCTCCTCGCCGCGAGCGTAACCTGGATCGGGCTTGCCGATGACGCTTTCCACGACTTTTTCGATTTTGGCCATGGCGGCTTCGGTTTTTTCGATGCGTGTTCCGGAGGGGAGGCGAACGTGGATGGTAAACTGGCCGCTGTCGACCTGCGGAAAGAGTTCCTGTCCGCAAAGGGCGCCGAGCCACCAGAAGGCGACAACAGCCAAGGCGGCAGAAACGATTACCGTCGTCCATTTCCAGCGCAGATTGCGGCGGAGCAGCCAGCCGTAGCCGTTGATGAGTGCCGTCAGCCAGCGGGGCTGTTCCTCTGAACCGGATTCCCGGCTTCCCATTAGACGCACGGCACAAACCGGCACGAAGAAAATCGCCACGACGTATGACGCCAACACGGCAAACGTGACCGCCAGCGCCAGCGGGGGTAAACAAGTATCTCGCCAAACCAGAGAGGAAGACGACGGGATAAAAGACGACGATGAAGGTGAGGATCGAAACAGCAAGAGGCAGCCAGACTTCCTTGACACCATCGACAGCGGCATCGACTGGGCTTTTGCCCATGCCCCGATGCCGGACGATGTTGTCCAGGACGACGATGGCTTGATCGATAAGGATGCCGATGGATAATGCCAGGCCGCCGAGGGTCATGGCATTGATGGTATCGCCGGAGTAGAAGAGTCCGATGAGCGAAACGAGGATAGAGAGGGGAATCGCAAGGACGATGATGCCGGTGAGCCGCCAGCTGCCGAGAAAAAGGAGCACGGCGAGGCCGGCCATCAAGGCGCCGATAGCGCCCGCCAGTTCCAGGCCGTGGATATTTTCACGGACGACTTCGGACTGATCCATGACGACGTTGAGTTGCAGGCCGTCGGCCTTTTCCGGCTCCATGGTTTTGATGCGCTGCAGGATGCGTTCGAGCCGGGCGTTGAGGGCGTCGACGATCTCGATGGTGTTGGAACCGGGCTGGCGATAAATGGGAATATACATTGCCGGCCGGCCGCCGTTGATACGGACGACGTTGGTTTGAATCTGGTTCGAGTCCTGGGCTTCGCCGACGTCGCGGACGAAAATCGGTTCGCCGTCAATGTAAGCGATGGGAATATCGTTGATATCGACGACTTTTTCCGGCATGGCGTTGGTGAAGATTTGAAAATCGAGCGTGCCCATTTTGGCGTTGCCCGCCGGAATGAAGACGTTGTGCTTGAGCACGGCTTTTTGCACGTCGGTCAAGGAAAGGCCGCGTGCTTCCAGCTTTTGGCGGTCGAGGTAGACGAGGATGCGTCGCAGTGTGCCGCCATAGACGGCCGGTGCGATCACCCCTCGAATCGATTGCAGGCGGTTGCGCAGCTCGTAGTAGGCGACGTCGTACAGTTCTTTTTCCAGCGTCTTGCGGTCTTTGGTCGTATTGGTGCTGGAAATGGCGATCAAACATAACGGGACCGAGGCCGTCGGATCGAAAGGCATCATCATGGGGGGAATGGTGCCCGGGGGAAGATAGA
Source organism: Gemmatales bacterium (assembly GCA_026004675.1). GTDB lineage: Bacteria > Planctomycetota > Planctomycetia > Gemmatales > Gemmataceae > BPJP01. The sequence goes on along the minus strand of BPJP01000003.1, from coordinate 291,581 downwards.
ACATGTCGCTGACGGCATAACTCGTTACCTGGCTCATCGCGGTGTCGAGGGAAATGTCTTCGCGGAAGAAGTCTTTGACGATGCAGACACCAAGCATCGCCTTGGCCTCTTGGTGTTCGATGCCGACGGACTGGCCAGTCCAGCGCTGCAGCCGGCTCATGATGTCGCGTTCCATGACTTCGGGCGGCATGCCGGGATAGAAAGTGACGACCTGCACGGCCGGGGTGTCGTAGATTGGCAGCAAATCGGCCGGCAGCTTGGTCAGGGAAATGACACCAATGACCAGCGACAATAATGCGACAACGATGACCAGATAAGGGTTTTGCAACGCCGAACGAATCATGTACGGCCTCCTTGTCAGAAGTCGGTCATGCTTTCTGCGATGTGTCGGCTGGCTAATCGCGAATGTATCCTTGCACCCAACCGCGCGATCCCTGCGGCGGAACAGCATCCGCAACGTCGCTGCCGTCGGCCAACTCAAAAGTCACAGCCAGGGGAAATTTGCCTTTGGGAGCCCCTCGGGTGTATCGGCCCTCTCCCCAGAACTCCCCTTTGGCAACCAGATCGAAGCGTGTCACTTGACCAGCCTTGGTTTCGACGATGCCATAAATTTCGGCCTGGTAGCCGCAGTCGCCGTTTTGAGTTTCCAAATGGACGATTCCAGTAAGTCGGCCATCTTTCAGTTGCAGATTCAATTTGCGAATCTCATCCTCGCGCCACATTGGCGGCTCGCCACGGGTGTTGTCGACGAGATGAAATCGCGCCAGTCGTTTCTGCAGGCTTTCGGGGATCTGGCCACGGACAAGGGTCTCGTGTTCCGCTTTGCTGATCCAGAGGTTGTCGCGCGACACCGCCGATTGGAAGATCTTCTGCCAGGGATCGTCGGTTTCCGGATACCCTCCCAGCACTTTGGCACGAACGCGCACAACCAGTCCACCCACAGGTGGTTTCGGGTTGTATCGAGGATCAGGCTTGCCCGCTGCGACAGGTTCCACCTTCTCTGGTTTGAACTGGTCTAACGCTTGCTTCATCAAACGCTTGATGCGCTCGGCGCCGCGGTTGTTGTTGTAGACCAAGAGTTTGCCACTGGCGGTTGCGATGTACAGGCCTTGCGTAGTGCCCTGGAAATTGTTGCGTGGCCCCTGGCTGGCGATCTTTCGATAGAATTCCCCCTCGGCATCTTTTTGCCGGCGCTGGTAAGCCTGGTCGATGGCGACAGGAATAAACTTCGACTTGAGCATGGAAACGATGTCGGGATCGGCAAAGGTCGACGCACGGTCGACGACGCCGTTGTTTCAGGTACACCCGAGCGGATGGCCGTCCATAGCCCAGATAAAAATCGGTTTCTGTTCTTTGGTTGCCGTCTGTTGCGCGTCCAAAAGCGAGATTCGCCAGGGAATGGTACGCCATGGTTCAGATGGTTCGGGACGCAACTCCTTGTGAAGACGAAGGAATTCGGTCTCCGACAATTCGCCGGCATGGCTCAAGGCCAAGAGCATCGGCACAGCACAAATAGCAAGGAAGAATCTCATGTTCGTTCTCCCGATTCGGAGTGCTATTTTTCGCTGCCGTTCCGAAAAACTGGCAGCGAACAATCAGGGTGTCTCCCCTTTGCTTGTTTCGCCTTTTTAGAAGTTTAGAAAATCTTGCCGGGGTACCAATTTACGTAGTATAGTACAGGCAGATTTGTCAGGATCATAGCTCGCCCTGGCATTATTTCGCTATGAAACTCTACCTCATCGTCGCCAAAGGCAAGCGTCAAGGCATGCCGATTCCCATCCAGGGCGACCTTTTTATGATGGGATCGGACCCCTCCTGCCATCTCCGTTCCAAACTCGACGGAATGGCGCCGCAGCATTGTGCCATCATCACCCGCGACGAAAAAAAGGTTTTCGTGCGCGATCTTGGCGGCGGTACCACCCTGCTCAACGACGAGCTGGTGCCACCCAATCAGGAATGGCCGTTGCACACTGGCGACCGATTGGTCGTTGGCCCACTGGAATTCCTTGTCAAGTTCCACGAAAAGCAATTATCCCAGCGTGACGCCGAGGAATGGGCATTGAAGTCGCTTGACGAGGACGCCAAGAAAAAGCGGATGGTCTACGAAGACGAACACGAAGGCAACGTTGAACCGGGTGTTCGCGGCTATGCGTCGGCATCAGCGGCAGCCTCGGCCGCCAAAATCCTCGACTTCCTCTCGGCACAAAGGGGCATCGTTCAAGGGAGACTGCGCGTTTCCCGACACGGGGACATCCTTACCTTGCGTTTTAACGACGTCTACCTGGTCGAAGAGTCCGAAATCTCGTTCATCAAACATGAACTGATGGAGCACTTGCACAACATACCCTATGGTTCCCGCGTTCTTTTGGATTTCAAAAACGTCAGGAGGATGTCGAGTGTCGGCGCTGAAATGATAGACGAAGTGCGCCGGCGTCTACGGTCCCGCGCGAGCAGTCTGGCTCTGTGCCGTTTGCGTCCCGATCTGCATTTCGCGTTGGAAGCCCTGCATATTTTCGACTCCGTGCCACACTTCAACGACAAAGGGTCTGCCCTCGAAGCCAAATGGTAGCCACTTCCTGAGGCATCCTCTGTCGGGGCATGCTTCTCTTTCGTTACAATTGGATGTATGATTCTTCGCGTTCCTGATCTGGATACTTTGCGAATCGCGCTGACGAGCGGTATCATTCCGCCCGACGTTAGTTGCCAGCCTGTTCAAGCGAAACCAGACGGCGACGGAGGTCTACTCGTCCGATGCCGACACAAACTGTCCGCGACCGTTTTGCAGGCGTTGCGCCGCTTGGGCATTGAAATCGGCAGAGCAAAAGAGGATCAGGCTTGGACCAGCTACACATGTTGGCCGCAACTCTTGCCTCTCGAAAGATCGCCAAGGTTCGAGCCTCCTGCAGCGCAAACACCGGTTTTGTTCGAATTGGAAGCGGCGAACCAGCTAGCTGTTATTGCCAGCGAAATGCTGCGTTTGGGAAACGATCGACAGGGGTTTCGCTGGCTTGAAGCGGATGGTTCAGCCAGAGCTTTGTTACGGGTGATCGGTCCGCCCTATTATTCGCTGCTTCGTGCCTTGGAACCGCCCGAGCGCACACGGGGAGTGCGCGCATATGTTGAAGCGAAGCATCGCGTTTGGTTGCCGATCGGCTCAACCCACCCTCTTTTGGAACAACTGCAATGCCCCGAAGGAAAGAACTTGTTGCTCCGGTCGACTACCGACTGGACCTGGATCGACGATGAGCCTTTTCGCGACATCTTCGAAATCATCGAGTTCGTGTTGCCAGCGACGCCAAGCGACTGGCGGCCGACCAGCAACGTGCCTCGGTTTCGCATTCCTCTTCGCTTGAGACGAGCAAGTACCGCGGACCAGGCACAGTTGTGGGTTGTTCGGCATCAAGCCCTGCAGCAGATAGAAGAGATGATCCAATCAACGGATGACGGGTTGGTTTCCCGACTGGCATTCGCAGCCATCGACGGCAAAGACCCAATAGTAGTAGTGAGAACCAGGCCGTCGCGGGAAACACCGCCGGTCGTGGTTTTGGATGCGGTCTCGTTTCGGCCGTACTTGAAACTGCCCAATCTTTTCGTTCCGTGCGGCTACAATCTCCATCCGCCACTACGCCGAGACGTGGTGCGTAAATTGCTTGCCGACAATCCGGATCGCATTACCTGGCTCTACCCCACCGACGAGGGGGGATTCGTGGCCGAAAGCGTTCCGGATGGAGCATTCCTTCCTCTGGAACAATGGGTGGATTATATCGTTGATCGCGAACAATCGTCTTTAAATGCGTGGCTCTCGTCAAATCGATTTGATTTCGAATCTTTCGTTTGCAGAGAAGTAGAAAAGGAAAAGGGGAATTCCCGAAAACGAGGCAAAACCAGCGGATTGCAAGCGATCGAAAAAGACGGCGGCGAGGAAGCCGACGACACGGCCGACGAGCCTGTTTCTCCGCCTCAGATCAAGGTGGTCAGGAAGACCAAGACGAAAGCACCCGTTGCAGAGACGGGCATTGTCGCTGAGAAAACACCATCAACATGGCAGCGTCGCGTCGAGGAATTGGAAACAGAATTCCTGAAGCTGGATTCGCCGCTCGATGACCCCAGGCGGTTGCCGATCTGGCGTGCACTGGGAGAAGCGAATGCCGCGCTGGGAAACATTGTCGAAGCCAGCGTTTGCTGGACTCACTTGCTTTGGGAGGACGAGACGCCCAGTCAAGCCGATCTGCATGCGTGGATGAAGGCGGAGTTGCAGGCAGCTACCAGCGCCGAGGAATTTCTGACAGAAGAAAGCCTTGATCATCTACTAGCACAAGAACACCCACGCTCGGCGGATTTGCGGGCGTTGGCAGCGACTCTGGTCTGGTCCGCAGAACGATCCGATCCTCCGGATTTCCTCATTCGCCGGTTGGAAGACATCCGGCCTTTTCTGGAAAAACACGAAGTCCATTTGCCGGCCCGTACCGCTTGGCTGGCCTGGTGCGGAATGTCCAAGCTCGCCCACGGCGACGTTCTTGCTTTGATCCGTGCCCGCGACCGCTTGTTGGAACGATTGCTGCAGAACGGCCTTCGGGCAGACACCGAATTGCCCAGCTTTTTGCGTTTCGGCAATGAGAAAAGAAATCAGCGATTCAAAACCGTACGCGAACGCGTTGCCAATCTACGCGACCTGGCACAAATGTGGCTTGGGAGCGAACACACGACCGGTGCCTACGTCGATCTGATGTTCGCCTATGGCCTTGCCAGGCTAGGGGAACACGTCGAGTGCGACAAGCTGATGACTGCAGCGGAACAGAAACTGCACAGAGCAAACAGCGACGCTCCTCATGTCCACAATTACTTGCTTAGCGCTTTTGCCTGGCGGATTAAAGCAGCCCTCGAACAAAAACCGAATTCCGGTCCGCTCCCCGATATCCGGGTCGATATTCCCACACAAGGTAAAGCGCTCCCACTGGACCGCTTTCCAAGACTGGATCGATATGTCGTTGATCGGCTCCGGCAACACTCGCGCATCCTGGAACCGCACGAAGAGATCGATCCCTATCGAAATTGGTGGTGCCGCTTCGCCGACGAGCCAATTCGCGAAGTCATGGCTCTCTATGATATTCGAGACCGTGACCAGCTAGCTCGACAAATGGATGTGCTCTGGCAGCGATACAGAGACAAGAACACGGAGATTTCGTTACTGCCAGTGGCATTGGAATTGGCACCACGACTCGGAGAAGAGTTCGCCCGCCACATGCTTGGCCACGTGCCGGAACTGAGCCAACGCCTTTTCGAGCAGCTGTTGACCAGGGATCGCGTGGCCGGTTTCCAGAACGCGGCCACTCTGCTCGGAAAAGCCCTTTTCCTTGCCGCCCATTATGATAACGCCAATGAAGTCACCAACCTGGTCCGTTTGTTCGAACGACTCCTGACGCTCATGCCGAAAGTCGGCATCCAGGAGAATCTGGTTACGCTCGTGGAAAATTGCTTACGCGGATTGCGCAAGCTTGGCATGCGAGAGCAGATCGGCATGCTTCTCAGCAACCTGGCCGATGCCATCCTTGAAGGGGAAGATTGGCACGCTTTTGGCGCCAGACTACTTCTGACCGCCAAGGAGGGAAAAGCACTGGGACAAAAGCCGGCGAGGTTGCGAGCGCTCTTGCATGTAGCCGGGGGCTGGTATTATTTAGGACACGACGATAACGCCGTGGCGGTGGTCGACCTTGCCCGCGACCTTCTTTTCGCCAATTGCTTGTCGCCAACCGAACAGACCAAATTAGCCCGGGCCTATGCCGCGACGCTGGCGCAAGCGCCCGTTGACGACGCTCTCCAGCGTATCGAAGAACTTTTCTATCGGCTCGAAGGTGTCTCCGATACCTACACCACCAATTCGCATTACTCGTTGTCGCGACTCGACGTGGTCGAAGCGGTCGTGCTGGCGGTTGCTCATGATGACTTTGTCGTCGGTCAAAAAGTGCGCCGCTGGCTCGACGAGGAAGAATATCTGATTCGCAGGCGCATTCACCGCGATGTCCGCGACAGTCTTGCCAGGGCCGATTTAGGATAGGGCGCTACGAGAACAAACAGTGATTTTTATACGAACAACTCTTCGACAATTCGGCCTCCGTTGATGGTGGCCCGTTCGTCCCGCCCGTTGTGCAAGTAGGTCAGTTTCAGGTGGTCCAATCCGAGCAAATGCAGGATCGTAGCGTGAAGATCGTGCACGTGAACTGGGCGATCGACAGCGCGAAGACCGATCTCATCTGTGGCACCGACGACACGACCACCTTTGACACCACCCCCCGCCAACCACATAGTGAAACCATAAGGGTTATGGTCTCTGCCGTCTTTCCCTTCGGTCATTGGGGTGCGTCCGAATTCACCGCCCCAGATGACCAGGGTTTCGTCCAAAAGCCCGCGACGTTTCAGGTCGCGGAGAAGTGCCGCCGTGGGCCGGTCGGCGTTGGCGCACATGCGGGAATGATTGGCTTCGAGGCCACTGTGGGCATCCCACTTACTGCCGCCACCGCAATACACTTGGACAAAGCGCACGCCACGTTCCACTAGACGTCTCGCCAACAGACAGCGATGGGCAAAGGCCGAGCATTCCTTGCGGTAGAGGCCGTATTCTTCTTTGATCCATTTCGGCTCGTCGGAGAGGTCGACAGCCTCTGGCGCGGCAGCCTGCATGCGATAGGCAAGCTCATAGGCCGCAATTCGTGCCGACAGCGTGGTGTCGTCCATTCGCGTCTTGCGGTGGTGTTCGTTGAGCGATTTCAAAAGGTCGAGCTTGCGGCGTTGGGCGCCGTCATCAGCGGAGCCTGCACCGGCAGGCGGGTTGAGATGCAGGATCGGGTCCGGTCCGTTGCGGAATCGTGTTCCCTGGTAGGTCGCCGGCATGAAGCCGGTTCCCCAGTTCCGGGCGCCGCCCGACGGATCGCCGCCATCGCTCATCACGACGTAACCAGGAAGGTTTTCGCTCTCGCTGCCCAGGCCATAAAGAACCCACGATCCAAGACTTGGCCGGCCGGCAAGGATCGAGCCGGTATTCATCTGACATACCGAACCGACATGATTCAGACCGTTTGCCCAACACGAACGAACGACGGCGATATCATCAATACACGAAGCGATATGAGGCAGCCAATCGCTCACTTCAATCCCAGACTTGCCGAATTTCTTGAACTTGCGTTTGCTGCCAAGAAGGGCATTCACGCCTGTGCCCATTGGCGTAATGACTTCGCCAAAACTGGGGGGGAGTTTTTGTCCGTGCAGCCGGTTCAGCTCGGGTTTTGGATCGAAGGTATCAATATGGCTTGGTCCGCCTTCCATAAACAGGAAGATCACGGAACGGGCTTTCGCCCGAAAGTGAGGACTTTTGGCTGCCAATGGATTGGCCGGTCCGGTATTCGCAGCCAACAAACCATCCCGATCGAGAAGCGCACCGAGAGCCAATGCCCCGAATCCGGAACCTGCTTGAAAAAGAAATTCGCGACGCGAAGCGAATCTGGGAACGTGTGGCTGCATGACGAATTCCCCAAACAATAAATTCCATACCAGCCATGCTGGTCTAATCGATATTTAAAAACTCATTCAGGTTGAGTACTACATGGCACAGGTGCCGAATCGCTGCCTCTGGTTCTTTTTCGCCCTGGAAAAACTGTCGGCATAGGCGCATTTCGTGCTGGTCGGGTCGTCGCCCCAGAGCGAGCAGGAAGGTTCGCTCGATTCGACCGGTATCGCTTGATGCTTCCTTTTCGACACGCCGGGCAAAGGCTTCCGCATAGCCTAGCACGGTCTTGCTGTTGAGGAGCATCAAGGCCTGGGGCGCATTGGTCGAAATGTTTCGACAAGCGCAGCTGTGGTTGCGATCAGGTGCATCGAAAGCTTGAAACAGCGGGAAGGGAAGGTTCCGTTTGGCGAAGACGTAGACGCTGCGGCGCTGTCGTTCCGCGGCATTGGGAGTCGGTTGCCATTTGCCGCGCAGTTCGTCGGGCACATCGGGGCGGATGCCAGGTCCGTACATCTTGTCATTGAGCAAACCGCTGACGGCCAACATGGCATCCCGAAGAGTTTCGCCTTCGAGTCGCCTTCGGTTCATTCGCCAAAGCAGTCGATTCTGTGAATCGATGGCGAAAGCCTGGGAATGGAGCTGGTTGCCTTGGCGGTAGGTGGCGCTGGTGACGATGAGTTTGTGCATTGTTTTCAGTTTCCAGCCGCGAGCGACGAATTCACAGGCGAGCCAGTCGAGAAGTTCCGGATGGCTGGGTTCTCCTCCCTGGGCTCCGAAGTCACTGGGGGAGGTGATGATGCCCTGTCCGAAATGATGGTGCCACAACCGATTCATCATCACTCGGCTAGTCAGCGGATGGTCGGGTTGCGTGAGCCAGCGGGCCAGAGCCGACCGCCGTCCGGTCGTCCGGCCGTTGCTTTCGATGGCCGGTTCCTCGATTTTGATCGCAGACAAATAGCCCGGTTCGACTTCCTGCGAAGGACGACGCCAGTTGCCACGACGCAGCAGATGCGTGGGCGGAGCTTCCGGGCCAAGGTCCGTCATCGCCAGGGCGGTCGGTGCTTTCGGCTTCAGGTGGTCGAACTTGGCCAGTTTTTTGGCCAGAGCCTCCCATTGTTGCCGAACTTCGCCCTTCATCATCTTGACTACCTCGGCGGCGTCGGCCTCGACCTGCAAAGCGACCATGGCCGCGATCTGCTTTTGCAATGGCGAGCGCTTTTCTGCGGGCATTTTGTACATTTCTTGATATTCGCGCGGGAAACGAAACAGCTTCTTGGCGGCCAGTTTCTGGCGGTAAGGTTCCTCGAGTTTAGCCATCTGCTCGCGAATCTCTGTTGTCTGTTCCCGCCATTGCGCCAGCTGCCGCTGATGTTCTTCCGCGGAAAGCGGGCTTAGGCTTTTTTCGACCGGCCAAAACGCAGCGAAAAAGGCCTGGAAACGATAGTAATCTTCCTGTGTGATCGGGTCGTATTTGTGGTCATGGCACTGTGCACAGCCCAGCGTCAAACCGAGAAACACCAGTCCCGATGTGTCCGTTATGTCGTTGAGTATCTCCTGACGACGCTGTTCGAGATTCACTGCGTTGTATTCGTCTGGATAGTGACGCAAGAACCCCGTGGCGACTTGCGCTTCCGCATCATCGGGGTAAAGTTCGTCGCCGGCTAGTTGCTCGCGAATAAAACGGTCATACGGCTTGTCGTGGTTGAAACTGCGAATGACATAATCGCGATAGCGCCAAGCCGATGGCCGGAGAAAGTCTGCCTTGAATCCATCGGTCTCGGCATAGCGGACGAGATCGAGCCAATACATCGCCCAGCGCTCGCCGTAGCGCGGCGACGCCAGCAACCTGTCGACAACTCGTTCATAAGCATCGGCTGCCGGGTCGTTGACGAAACGATCGACTTCCTCGGGCGTTGGCGGCAGACCGATCAAGTCGAAATAAACCCGGCGAATCCAGGTACGCCGATCAGCTTCCGGAGCAGGCTTTAGGTTTTCTTTTTCCAGTCGCGCCAGAATGAAAGCATCGATTGGGTTGCGTACCCACTCGACATTTTTTACGGCGGGAATGGCTGGACGGCGCAACGGGTGAAAGGCCCAGGGCAGTTCTTTGGCTGTTTCCTCGTCGGCGTGAACGACACCCGTCACCAGCATCAAGCTGACCATGAACAATCTTTTTTGCACGGCGATCATCTCGCTCTCCCTGGCTCATTGTGCCGCCCGGTTCGCTATCCAATTGTGTCGAAGGACCAATGGCATTAACCAATCTAGCCAAATACAATGGGATCGCAAGCTTTGGTTTGTCGCATTTACTATCTATTTGGCGCATCGCCGTGCTTTTTTCGACCCCCTTGGCCAGTTATCAAGAGCAGCAACATGGTCCCTTATCGTGTTCATGCCCCCTTTGATCGGTACACAGTGGCATTCGAGGAGGTGGGTATCGCGTTTTTGTCCGAGGTGGAGTGGGCGAAACCTCGGTTGTTTCGCTTGCATGAACACCGGGAAATTCAATTGTTGTGGATTCTGCAAGGCTGGATGGGGCTGTTCATTCAGGGTCGGCATTACGAAGCGCCAGCCGGTTCTTGTTATGTGATTCCCGCCGGCGTGCCGCACAGTGTCGCCCAGAAGAAAGACGCCCCGCGGGTTGTGTTTCTCGACCTTCGACTCGCTACCGAGCCGCCGGAGACAATGGTTCGCTTCCTCCAATCATTTGGCGGACAAATCGTCTATCGCTGTCCGGTAAGGCGAGTCCGGACGGCAGCACGAGAGCTGCGAAAGGCTGTGGCCTTAAATGGTCACAGCAAGATCGCTCGCGTCCAAGCGATCTTGTGGGAGATGCTTTACGAACTGACTCGAAACGACGACCGTCGGGCAGCCGACGACTTGACCCAGGCGACGGATTACCGCATTCACTTGGTGGAAGCCGCGATGAAGGGGCGGATCGACCAGCCGCTCGACGTCAAGGCGCTGGCCAAGGAGGCGAACATTTCCCGCAGCCAACTGACACGCCTCTATCACCGCTATTTTGGCGTAGGACCAGCGGAAAGGCTCCGCCAATATCGCATCATCAAGGCTCGCGACTTGCTGATCGGCACGACGTTATCCGTCAAAGAAATCGCCCGCGTATGCGGTTTCGCTTGCCCGAATCACTTCTGCCGGGTCTTCTTGAAAGCCACTGGCGCCACCCCTACCGAATTCCGTACTAGCAAGCGAGACGCCGCCGAGGGGAGTCCGATTGGAAAACGCCGCCGGAATAGGTGATGTAATCGCAACTTGCCGTTCAGTCAGCGACACGAAAAACGTAGAGAGTGCCATTTCGATTGCCGGTAACCAGATATCGGCCGTCCGCTGTGAAAAGCATATGGCTGGCGACGCCAGGCAGCCGCCAGGCGTGCAATAACTTGCGATCGTCGACGTTCCAAACGTGAAGCCAACCGTCCTCGCCGAACCCGGCCAGCTTCTTGCCGTCGGGAGAAAACCGCAGACTTCGGATAATATCCCGAGATCCAAGAGAGACGGGGTTATCGTCTGGCGCTGTGATGTCCCAAAGAGCGACGACCGGTTTGGCGGCGTCGGCTGTAGCAATGGTCCGCGTCTTGGGGCGAAAGGTAAAACTGCTGACGCCCGACGTCTGGCCCACGCGCGTCGGCATCCCTTTGAGCTTGGCTTCCTTGACCAGCCATACTCTCAACCGGCCATCGCTGTGCAGCGACACCAAGTAGTGGGCATTGTGTTCAAACTCGATATGAAGCGGAGCCTCTTTTGGAGCATCGAGGGTGAACAAGTCCGTTTGGTCGTCGACTTTGTAAACAACCAACTTCCCGCCGCCGACTCCATCCGCTCCAGTGATCGCAGCAAGCAAACGGCCATCGCTGGAAAATGCCAGGTCCCCGCTTGAAGAGAATGAGGCAACGGCGAATGAACCAATATTCTTGCGTTCACACGCGTCGAAAAGGCGGATGGTAGAAGTCCGCTCCGTAGCCTTGCCTGCCGACGAAAAAAGCCATGCGATCCGCTGGTGCACGGGATCGTGCGCATAACGGATAAACACCACCGTCCGATCTTCAATCACCCTCTCGGTACCGTCGCGCAGATCGAGAACGGAAGCGGTTACACTCGGTCCGACGATTCCCCCACCGGCAAGTTCTTTTGGTTGGCGAGAGGCAATAAACAGAGAACCTTCCTTGGGCAAAAAGGAGAAAAAGCGAATCGATCTCGCCGGTTCCTTTCGATCAATTACCTCTTTTCTTTGGTTGATATTCCAAATGTGCACGGTGAAGTCATAGCTGACGGACGCCAAATACTGACTTTTCGCGTCGAATGCCACGGCTTTCATGCGGTATGAAGGCGAGGCTATCTTTTTACCCGTCGCCAGGTCCCACAAATGTGCTTCCCGTCCCGTCGTCAGCAGATAACGGTCGTCTGAGGAAAACTCGAGCATCGAGGCAAAATCGCTCGCAAGATTGAGTCGAAAACGAACCGCCTGCTTCGCACGGTCCCATAGGACTACCTCCTGTCTGCCTGTCGTGAGGGCGAGATATTTCCCACCTGGCGAAAAGGTAAACGCATAAGGGCGGGGAACCGCCTTGACCGAATGAACTTCTCCGGAACTCGTGTCATAGACATCAACGTAGTTTGACGCGACAGCCAAATAGCGTCCATCGGGGGAAAGAGAGACACGAAATGAGGGGTTGAACCTCCCGATCGACGGAATGAGAACAGGTTTGTTGGCCCCTCCGGTGACTGTGTCCAAGCGGTAAAAGCTTCCTTTACCGGCGAGTGACATCTGGCACGCCACGAGCACCTTCGCATCGCGGGAAAACATCAGTTGAAAGGATCGGCTTTCGGGCAGGTCCCACTTCTTGCGAATTCTTCCGGAAGCCACTTGTAACAAAGTGACCTCACGGATTCTCCCATTCTGGATACCAAGCGGGTAATATGCTGCGAGGTTGCCATCCTCACTGAAAACCACTGCGGAGGACGGAGGAATGCTATAGTCGGCGATGGAATGGCCAAGATTGCTTTTCTCCAGGCCGATGATTTCGACCTTCCCGTCGATGAAGAAGACAGCCAGCTTCTTGGATTCTTCCAGTAAAGTGAAATTCGTGATCTGTTGGCCCCTTTTGTGAACAAAAGCCAATTCCTGCAAAGACTCGGCGTCCCAGATCCGCACAGCATGGTCATCTGCCAGCGAGGCGACGAGTCGGCCGTCCTGGCTAAATACAACTTTTGGTTGGATTCGCTGCGCTCCCCAAAAGGTTGACATAGCCCAATGCCGACCGCGCGGATCGCCGATGACCCCAACCAATTCTTTCGGATGATCGGGCAGGCGCTTATGGTCGGGAATATCTTCTGCCCGCCACTGATCGAATATTTTCGAGATAGGACTGGTGGGCGTGGTTGAATGATCCGCCTCGATGGGCTCGGTTCCCCGATTGTCGAACAAACCGGAGGTCATCCACCACAGGAGTGCAAACCCAAGCGCGCCAGCGACAGCTAGCCGCAGGATTTGGCGATGCTTTTGCGGCCCCGGCTTCACCAGCAACACCGCCAGCCAACAAAGAGCCGTCCAACCCAACCGAACCGCTCGCCAGCCTGCTTTGGCCAGCGAAAGACCCACCCGCTGTCCAATCGCGGAAATCGAGGACGTCGAATCCGAAGATTGTACGATCGTAGGGATGCTACTCGATAAGCTGGCGGAATCACCCCTCAACGCGGCACCCGAAGCGAACGGCTCGAGAGCATTTGCCAGTTCGAGCGGCGTCTGGAAACGATCTTCAGGATTCTTGGTAATCAACTTGGCGAGTATGGCACGCAGGCCTGGCGGAACGTCGGGACGGTGTTGTTCGATGGGGACCGGCTTTTCCATCTGGTGCTTCATCAACTTTTCCATGACGGAACTGCCGCCAGGGAATGGCACCTTGCCGGCCAGAAGGTAATAAAGCGTACAGCCCAGACTATACAGGTCGGCACGAATGTCGGCGGAGCGCGAGTCGCGGGCCTGTTCCGGCGCGATATAGTCGGGCGTGCCGACGACTTTGCCGTCCTGCGTCAGCGACGACGTTTTCGAGTCTTCGAAGCCTTGGCCGGCGCGGGCCAAGCCCATGTCGAGAATCTTGACCGTCTCGACGACTTCGTCACCACGTTTGATCTTCGTCACCAAGAGATTCGCGGGTTTGATGTCTCGGTGCACCAGGCCGCGCTCGTGGGCATGTTGCAAGCCGTGGGCTGCTTCGTAGATGTAGGCGCAGGCTTTCTGGATCGGCAACGGCCCCTGTCTTTTGACCATTTGTGCCAGGTCGATGCCATCGACGTATTCCATCACGTAAAAGTGGATGCCGTCGATTTCGTCGGCGTCGTAAGCCATCACCACGTTGGGATGGCGCAACTGTGCAGCAGCGCGAATCTCACGGTGGAAGCGGCGCACGGCATCGCGATTGCTCAACTTGTCCCGGCGAATGACTTTCAAGGCGACGATTCGGCCAAGGTTGCGGTGCCTGGCTTTGAAGACCTGGCCCATTCCCCCTTCGCCGAGCCGTTCCATAATGATGTATTGGCCGAGAATCAGCTCGCGGGCTTTGCCTTTGAGGATCTGGTTCATTTGAAACGGCGTCAGCCAGCCGCGCGCAATCAGTTCCTTGGCCAGGGTTCGTGGGTCCTGGTATTTCGACTGCAATTCACGCTCCAAAACCTCGGCCTGCTCTAAAGTCAGCAGGTCGGCTTTCAACAGCGTTTTGACCAGGCTGGCGACCGTCGTTGCCATCCCCGATTGCGACCTCCTTCGAACCAGATCATTTTTGAGCATATCTCATTTCGCGCCTGACGTTAAGATTTATTCGCATCATGTTATTCGTTCCAGAACTTCGACTCTTGCACTCGGCACGAAAATCTTGGAGAGCGTCACTGGGAAATCGAGCCACTCAGCGCAACGAGCGCAATTTGGCCAGCCGTCGCAACGCTGCTCGAGCCTCGTCTGTGAACAAGTGGCCGTCCGCGCCGCTCGCCATCCGTTTGAGCACCTGTTCGGCCCTGGGGGAGCCGACGTATTCCAGAACTTGCAAGCTTCGCCAGATGCGTAACCGATCGCCTGTCAGCGTTTTCGACCGAATGGTGTCGAGAATCTTTTCCACTCGCCGACGCACTTCCAGGCTCGGTTTGCCGGCAAGAACTTTTTCCAAAGCTGGTTTGGCCGCTTCCGCCAACTCGACCAACGCGTTCGTGGCCTCTTGCCGCCGTTGAAAAGACGTGTTGTCCAGATCGGCAATCCATTGCGCGATACGCCTGGTATCGATTTGCGCCGGTTTCAGTTTTTGATCCAGAAAGTCAACGGCTCGATCGCCGCTGGCAACTAGTTTCCAGAGAGCCTGATAAGCTTTTTTGGCATCCCCGTCTGCCAAATCCTCCCAACTCTCTTGCAATCCGAGTTCAGTCAGTGCTTCCGGCTGATCTTGACGAATACCCGACACGTCCCAGATCAACGCGGTGGTGTCATCGCTTCCCGACGCGATTTTCGTTCCGTCCGGCGACCAACTCAGGGACACGATGCGCTCCATGTGTCCGGTCAGCTTGCGAAGAACTTTCCCGGTTCCGACATTGATTAGTTTGACATCCGAGCCCTCCCCTGCTGCGAGGATTCTGCCGTCCGGCGACCAACGGAGGGTTTGGGCATCAAGTGGCAGATCATACGTTGATATGGGTTGCCGTGTCGCGACTTCATAAAGGTAAACGCTGTGCCTTTTCGAGTCCGAAAACATGATCGCCAACGTCTTGTTGTCGGGCGACCAACTGGCAAGTAGCGGTCGCTGTTGTGGTTGAGGCGGACATATTTCCCAGGCAAGTTGTCCACTTGCCGTCTCCCACACGCGCATGCGCTTATCCGAATCGACGGAGACCAGCTTCTTGCCATTGGGTGACCAGAAAACCGAACCATAGATGCGCGGCGCAGTTCTAGAAAACTTCCGCAGTGGTTTCTCGGTGAGCACATCCCACAATCGGATTCCGTCCGGTACAGTGCTGGCCAAAGTGCGCCCATCAGGGGACCAGGATAAACTCCATACTCTGCTATCGGCAGTCAATGTTTTTGATATCTTGCCAGTCGCCGAATCCCACACACGAATTTGCTTTTGGCCATCAGTGGTGACAAACGTGGTGCCGTCAGGGGACCAGGTGATATGCCAGTTTTTGGCCTCTCCCAGATTGAATGTCTGTTTCGGCTTGCCCGTTGCCGGATCACATATCTGCAACATTTTGGTTCTACTGCGTGCGGTCATCAACCTGTTACCTGACCAGTGAAGGATATCGACCGGCGCGGCGTTCTCCGCAGCTGGGGAAGCTGCTTTGCCGGTAGCAACGTCATACAGGAGAATTGCCCCTGTCGCACACACGGCTACAGTGTTCCAATCCGGCGACCAAGAGATGTTTCCGTGCAGTTTCAGAATCAGATTGTGTGGCACGGTGATCGTTCGAATCATCCGTGCGGTCGTCGGGTTCCAGAGATGGATCCTGTTCTTCGTGATGGTGGCTAGCGTCTTCCCGTCCGGGGACCAACGTAACGATAGGTAGTACGATGATGCGGTACCTTTTGTCGGACGAAGTTGGCGAAGTGTTTTGCCTGTGAAGGGGTCCAACAGATAGACGACTGGACCGACAAATCCCGCGGCTAACACTTTTCCGTCCGGTGACCAGGCGATGTCCTTGATGTCGCCAGTGCCGTCTTCGATTTGGAAGGTTCGAAATGGCTTGCCCGAATTTGCGTGCCAGAGGCCGATTTGCCGTCGTCCTACCAGTCCTGCGAAGTATTTGCTATCCGGGGACCAGGTGATACGGTAACCCGAGTAAACTTTCAAACGCTGGATGGCTTTGCCTTCGATCACGTTCCATAAATCGATTTGCACGGGCGGGTTGTTCAACGAGCCTATAATCAAACGCTTGCTGTTCGGAGACCAGTGGATGATTCCGCCGCTTTTTTGAGGTGGGGTGAAGACGACCCTGCCTGCAACCGGGTCCCACAGGCGAACTTGCCCGTGAGCATTGTTTGTAGCTAGACGTTTGCCGTCGGGCGCCCAACGTATTGAATAAACAGGCGACGGACCTTGAAGGGTCTTCGTTTCATCTGTGTCTGGAAACCACATGTAGATCAGGTTTTCGGAAGGACCGCCAAAAGCGAGCACCTTGCCGTCCGGCGACCACTCTATCTGCGTGATACGTCCTTGACGCGGTCTTAAGGTTTTCCGTCGCTTTCCCGAGGCAACTTCCCAAACGGCGATTCCTTCAGCACCGGTGGTTGCCAACACTTTACCATCCGGCGACCAACGCGGGTTGGAATTGGCAAACTGCCGAAATCGGATCGTACCGACTCGAGCAATAGCCCCTGGTGGTAGCGGATCGCCGTACACGTCGACGCGCTGGCTCGGTACTTCCGCCGATCGGTCTTGCTCTCGTGGGGCACGGCCATGGGCGGGAGCCGAGATCGGTATGCCCACGCTAAAAACCACAACAAGCAACCAAACCGCTGCATCGGTCCATAACCGGCGAATTCCTCCCATGCGAAACCTTTTCGCGTTGCTCATCGAACGGGCAAACGTGTCCGGGGAACGATTGGACATAACGAATTCTCCGCGAATCTTCTTCAATCGCTGCGGCAATCGTCGCTACCGAGTGCCTTCTGCCGTACTTATCTGACGATCCACCTTTCCAGAGAAAACAGCCCGTTACGAATTCGTTACCAATCCGCAAAAAAGAAAAATTCGGAAACCCGCCCGGCGAAACAGGGGTAGATTCCTGCGAACTCGCAATCGTCGTCCCTGTCGCGCCTATGCGCGGCCACGTTCTTTCTTTGGAGCGAATCCATGCGCCGTGTTACGTTTCTCGCTCTGGTCCTGGCCGGGATCGCTGTTCCTTCGGCTCAGGCTCAAAGTCCTCTTCGGCTCGTTCCCCAGGAAGCCGACCTCTTTCTCGAAGTCCCCAATCCAGCCGGTTTGATCCAGACCGTTTTGGACGATCCGCTTCTGGAGAGGCTCCGTAAACTAGACGCATTTGCCGAACTTCAGGATTTCACAAATGTCCGGCGTTTCTATCAGCTGGTCGCGTACTACGAAAAAGAATTAGGGGCAAAATGGCCCGAAGTGCTCGATCAGATTGCTGGCAAGGGAGTGGCATTCGCCGTCAAGATCGGCCCCGAACCCGCTCCGTTTCTGGTGGTCCTGCAAGGAAAGAACCCGCAGACGACAAAGAAATTCTTCGACCTGAGCCTGAACCTTCTCGAGCAGGAATTAAACCGCCAGGAAGCGAAAAACCTGCCGGTTCGCGGCCGGCTCGGTGGTGCCGACATGGTGACGATCGGGAACGATCTCCGTGCCGTCGTCAAAGGAAGCAACATCTTTCTCAGCAACCGCGAAGAAGCGTTGAAGTTGAGCCTCGAATTGTTGCAAGCAGGCGCCAAGGCCAAGGGGATCGACAAGCTCCGCTCGGTAGCGGACGCCCGGCGACTGCTTCCGAAAAAGCCGCTCGTCTGGTTCTGGCTGAACTTCGAGTTTTTCAAGAACTTGCCGCAAGCAGACCAGGTGCTGTCCTTGCCTCGCAATGACATCTTTCAGACCGTCTTCTTCGGCAGTTTCCTCGATCTGGTCAAGCGTTCGGACTTCATGTGTGCTTCGATTTCGCGCGAAAAGTCGGGATACTTGACGACGATCCGGTTGCCAGCGGGACGGAAAGGCATGCCCAAAGCGCTGGGCGTTCACGTTCCCATGGGGGACGAAGTCGGATCGTTGCCGACTCTCCAGCCAAAAGGGACGATCTACAGCAATTCGTCCTATTTCGACATCGCCAAGTTCTGGACGTTCCGCAAGCAACTCTTCACCGAACAACAAGTGGAGCAATTCGAGAAGTTCGATAAGAACTCGGCCAGAGCCCTTCTGGGGAATCGTTTCAGCGACCTGATTCAAAAGATCGGGGCGCACCACCGCTTCGTCGTCGTGAACCAGCCCAAAACAGGCTACAAGAAACAGCCGAAACAAAAACTCCCGGCTTTCGCTTATGTGGTCGATCTGCGCGATCCGAAATTCGGCAAGACCTTGAACGCTTTGATCCGCGCTGGCGCCCTGCTCGCGACTACCCAGATCAAAATGAACCTGGTGGAGGAAAAAGAAGGCGAATACGAGATCGTCGGCTATCGCTTTTCGGAAGACCGCGATCTGCCCCAGGACCGCAACGGTCTGAGATTCAATTTCAGCCCGTGCTTCGCAACCATTGAAAACCAGTTCATGATTTGTTCGACGCTGGAACTGGGGCATGAGCTTGCCCGTCTTCTGGCGAAAGAGGCGAAAACCCAGCCCCGACAACGGAGTCTGGCTGTGGACAATGATATCGTTTATGGCAATGGTCTCGCCGAACTGGTGGCTTTGTTTAAAGACCAGCTGATGGTGCAAACCGCCCTGTCGCAGGCTGTGCCCCCCGAACAAGCCGAAAAGCAAGTCGATGCTCTGATCGATTGGATTCGCGGCCTGGGCCGGATCGTTTCCACAACGACCTTCGGAGACGACCGTTTCAGTATCGATATCCGTTTGATTTACCCGCGAAAACCGAAGCCTTGAACCACAGAGGCGATGCCGCCACGGGGTAGCGAGCGGGAACCAGCGGCAAAGTTGGTAGCATGGCGTTGCAAACGAGGAGGAAACAAGATGCCGAATGGGATCGACCCGCGCTGGGCATGGGCCGAATACAAGCCGAGCGCGAAATCGCCTTGGGACAGAAAGAAGGTCGGCCATCTTTATCGACGTGCTGCTTTTGGAGCGACGTGGGACGAACTCGAAACCGCTCTGAAAGCCGGACCGCAACAAACGATTGACCGCCTCCTCAAAGGCGGCGACGGACTGGATGACTTCGAAAGGCGTACCGACCTTTTGAAGAAAAAGATCGCTGACGCGAACAATGCCCAACAAGCGCGGGCGTGGTGGTTGTATCGAATGCTGTACACACCCCATCCGCTCCGCGAAAAAATGACTTTGTTCTGGCACAATCACTTCGCCACCAGCAATGCCAAAGTCAACAACATCGGCTACATGCTCGGCCAGTACGACCTGATGTATCAGCACGCCCTGGGCAATTTCGCCGACCATCTCCAGGCCATGTCGAAAGACCCGGCCATGTTGATCTGGCTCGACACGAACATCAGTCCCAGGAACAAACCCAATGAAAACTACGCCCGCGAACTGATGGAATTGTTCAGCCTGGGCATCGGCAACTACACAGAAGAAGATATTCGCGAAGCCGCCCGCGCGTTCACCGGCTGGCGCATTCGCGACGGCAAAGGAGTCTTCGTTCCCGAAGAACATGACCCGGGAGTCAAGACCGTTCTTGGCCGAACCGGAAAGTTCAAAGGCGAAGATATCGTCCGTATCTGCCTGGAGCAAAAATCCGCCCCTTATTTCATTGCCGGCAAACTCTATCGTTTCTTGATCAGCGAAACGGAACCGGCAGACGAAACGCTGTTGGAACCGCTGGCCGAGGACTTCCGACGCAGCAACTACGACTTCGGGAAGCTGGTCGCCCGCGTGCTGCGCTCCAACCTGTTCTTTGATCCGCGTTCCTATCGGGCACGTGTCAAGGCACCGGTTGATTTCGCTCTGGGGATCGTCCGTGGTCTGGAAGGCCATGTGCCTGCTAAGGAAAAAAAGGGCCGCTTGCTCGGCACGCCTGCGCTGGCCACAGCCCTCCAGGCGATGGGGCAAGACTTGTTCCATCCCCCCTCGGTCAAAGGTTGGGACGGCGGCACGGCCTGGCTGAACGGCCAGACTCTCCTTTACCGCCAGAATCTGGCTCTGGCGATGACCTCTACGACTGATCCTCGGTTCGGCAGCCGGCTCGATCCTGCCTTCGTCGCTTATCATCATGGCGTCGAGCGGGACGAGGAACTGGTCGATTTCTTCCTCGATCTGTTCCTGGAAGGAGAGGTGCCGCCGGAGACTCGGCAAAACCTTCTGGATTACATGCAAAAGTCCAAAAAACAGCCCGTCCCTGTGTTCTGGACCTCGCGCGATGCCCACCAACACCGGGTTCGGGCTTTGTGCCATCTCGTCTTGACGCAACCGGAGTTTCAGCTCGATTGATCCCAATGGCCCGACAAAGCCTGGCACCGATCAACCAAAAGGAGACAACATGAACCGACGTGATTTTCTGCGAACTTCCTTCGCCGGCGGCAGCATGGTCAGCCTGGGTCTGACTGTGCCGACTTTCCTGACCCGGACGGCATGGGCAGCTCCTACCGCCGACCGAGCCGGCTCCAAAGACACGATCCTTGTTGTCGTGCAGCTGACCGGCGGCAACGACGGACTGAATACCGTCGTCCCCTTCCGCGACGAAAACTATGCCAAACTCCGCCCGACATTGCGCATTCCCACAAACCGCCTGCACAAGGTAAACGACGAGCTGGGATTGCACCCCTCGATGCAGGGGCTTGCCGACTTGCTTCAAGATCAGGCCCTCTGCATCGTCCAGGGAGTAGGCTATCCCAATCCGAACCAGTCGCATTTCCGCTCCATGGACATCTGGCATGCTGCCAGCCTCGACCGGGAGTTGACCGAAGGCTGGATCGGCAAGGCCTTGCGACAAACGCCGCAAACGCTGGCTTTTCACCTCGCCGATAACAATGAAAGCTCCCCCTTGGCCTTGGCAGGCGCCCCTCGGAGTGTGCCGTCTGTCACCTCCCTCCAGGATTTCCAGCTTCGGACGAACGCGCTCAGTTCGGCCGAGCGCGCCGAGCGAACCAAAATCATCGAGAAAGCCGCCCAAACCAGTGCGGGCAGCAAGCCGAGCCTGCTCGACTTCGTCAAACGCACTGCTGTCAACACCTATGAAAGCAGCAAAAGGCTGCAGGAAGTAGCAGGCAATTACCAACCCAAGGTTCCCTACCCCAATACCCCTTTGGCCAATCGCCTTCGGGTTGCCGCCCAGTTGATCGAAGCCGGCATGGGAGCACGTATTTTTTATGTTTCGATCGGCGGCTTCGATACGCATGCCAACCAATTGAACACCCACGCCAACTTGCTCGCCCAGCTCTCCGGTGCGATGACCGCGTTCTATAAAGACCTCGCCGCCCGAGGCCACAAAGACCGGATTCTGATGATGACATTCTCGGAATTCGGCCGGCGGCCATACGAGAACGGCAGCAAAGGAACCGACCACGGTGCGGCGGCTCCCATGCTCCTGGTAGGCGGCAAGGTCAAGGCTGGCGTCGTGGGCGAACACCCCAGCCTCGTAAAAAACGTCATTCGAGGCAACATGAGGCACAATATCGACTTCCGACAGGTCTATGCCACGATCCTCGACAACTGGCTCGGCATCCCAAGCAAGGACGTGCTGGGACAGCCATTCAACCACGTCGACATCTTCTAACCACGACGACTTTAGCCGTCGCCTATACGCCGCCGGTTGATCGCCGGCGGCATTTTTGTTGGTGCGCGGCGCACGTCCGGCGGTGTCGGCAAACGGCAGCGGCGAGACTCCCTCGTTCCCGATTTCGCGTACGGTCGTCTCAACGGTGTCGTGCGTTTTTTGATTTTGTGTCCGTTTTCCAAGCTGAAAGCGATAGCGATTGTTGGTGGGGAGTGAACATTGTTATTGGCGGCGCCGGTTGTACGAAACTTCTGCGTGGTTTGCATGTTGCTGTCACAAAAGATGCGAGATTGTTAATTTAGGAAAGGCGGGACTGTTGTTGTTGGCCAGGGCAGTCGATAATGATCTTGCCTGACTGATTTCTTGCCGAATTGTTGCCCGACTCTGACCTATGCTGCAATAGACCCGTTGGCAACAATTCTGCGAGATTGGCCGGTTTTGGGCCGGTTTGCGGATACAACGATAGACGAGCAACTTAACTGTCCCGGAAAACGACATGGCACGAGAACGAAGGCACCATTCGGACACGGTTCAGTCCCCGTTAGAAACCTACCTGCGGGAGATCAACGAAACGCCCCTGTTGAGTGCGGAGGAAGAGAAGGAACTCGCGCGGCGCATCGAGGCTGGAGACGCCGAAGCTCGCGATCGCATGGTTCGCGCCAATTTGCGCCTGGTGGTGAACATTGCCCGCGGTTACACCGGCAAAGGGCTGGCATTGCAGGACTTGATCGAAGAAGGCAATCTCGGTCTGCTTCGCGCCGTCGAGGGGTTCGACCCTTCGATGAACACACGCTTCAGCACCTATGCCAGTTATTGGATCAAACAGTCGATCAAGCGGGCTCTGGTGAATACGGCCAAGACCATTCGTATCCCAGCGTATATGGTCGAACTGCTGGCCAAATGGCGCCGCGCTACGTCGCAGCTTCAGGACGAATTGGGACGCCAGCCGACTCACGAAGAAATCGCAAAAGCGCTTGGCTTGCCCAAAAAGAAGCTGAACATCATCAAGAAAGCCATCCGCATTTATAATTCGGTTCCCCAGACCGAGCAGATCGAAGCGGGCTGGTCTCTCGATGAAATGCTGATGGATGCCCAGTCGAAGTCGCCGGATAACGAGATGGTGGCGGCGGATGATTTGAACCACGTTCTGCAGTTGCTCGATAAAATGGACGAGCGTGAGGCGACGGTATTGCGTCTCCGATTCGGCCTCAACGAAGAAGAGCCGAAAACCCTCAAGCAGATCGGCGAACAGCTGGGTCTGACCCGGGAACGCGTCCGCCAGATCGAGCACGAAGCATTGGCCAAGTTGAGCGAGAGCCTGGCCGCTGATTGATATCGGCGGCCAAGCTTGAGAAAATCTCGAAAAAATCTCGCAACCTGCTCCCGCCGAAGCACTTTAATCTACTTCTTTTTTTCAATCCACCCCCTCCGTCCAGGCGATACCACTTCTACTTCGGCTGAATCGATGAGGGCATCTCATGCGCATGCGCTTTTGCCAGGTCGGTTTACTTGTCTGTTCTCTCAGTTGTCAGTCGGTTCCTCCGGCCCATATCGCGGACGAGCAAACGGAAGCAGCGCGATTATGGCACGAAGGGCAAGTGCGATTGCAACAGGGGCACGCCAAGCAAGCGTTGGAACGGTTCGAAGAAAGTCTGGCACTTGATCCAGAACTGCACCGCAACCACCTGAGCATGGCCGCGGCCAGCCTGGAAAAGGGGGACGAAATCGGAGCATGCATCCATCTGGGTTGCTATGTCGACGAACACCCCGAGCATTGGGTCGTGCGTGGACAGTATGCCGAGTTATTGCTGCGTTTGCACCGGGTGCAAGCGGCCCGCGATCAATTCGAGTTGTTCGGCGCCAAGGCACAAGAAGCGGGCGAGGAAGCCATCCCCCAATTGGTCCATTGCCACAGCCGATTGACGCGCATTGCCCGGACCCAGCACGATTACTTTGGCGAACACCTGCACCGGGGCATCGGCCTGTACTACCTGGCATGCGAACGAGCGAAGCTGCCGGACGCCAATGGGGAACTCCCCGTGGAGGCATTGTTGTTCCAGGCCGCGGGGGAGCTGGCTCTGGCCAGAACACTCAAGCCGAACGAAGCCAGACCTTCCTGGTTTCTTTACCAGGCATGGACGACTTTGTCGGTCCGCCATGCGGCCTTGCAGAGTTTGCGCCGCGCCTACGAAGACGCGCCGTTTTCATTTTTGACCCAGCACGAATTCAACAGCCTGCAATTAGCGTGGATGCGTGAAATGCGCCGCTGATGGATGGCAACTGAAAAACCTGGTTTCGAAGCGGTTACCCGCTTTCGCTGGGCTTGTGTCCGGTTCAGGCCGTTTCGATCCCCGCCGCTTTGTGCAGACCGAATCGTTCAATGCCCATTTCGCGGAGCTTGAACTTTTGCACTTTTCCTGTCACGGTTGTGGGATAACTGTCGACGATGACAACGTAGCGCGGCACTTTGAAGTGGGCGATTTGTCCCCGGCAAAAGTCGCGCACTTCTTCTTCGGTGAGGTTCGCGCCCGGCTTCGGCTTGACCCAGGCGCATAGCTCTTCGCCCATGTTTTCGTCTGGCAGTCCGACGACTTGCACGTCGGCGATTTTGGGATGAGTGTAGAGGAATTCCTCGATTTCGCGGGGATAGATGTTTTCGCCGCCGCGGATGATCATGTCTTTGCTGCGGCCGGTGATGCGGTAGTAGCCGTCGTCGGTCAGAACGGCAATGTCGCCGGTATGCAGCCAGCCGTCCGGCTCGATGGCGGCAGCCGTCTGCTCCGGCATGTTGTAATAGCCTTTCATCACGCCGTGCCCGCGGACCATCAATTCGCCTGGTTCGCCCCTGGCGACCGGCTCGAGCGTGCCCGGCTTGACGATCTTGACCTCCAATCCCGGCAGCGGTTTGCCAACCGTGCCCACCCGATGCTCCAGGCTGTCGGTCTTGGTCGTTTGTGTGATGACCGGCGAAGCTTCGGTCAACCCGTAAGCGATAGTGATTTCATTCGCGCCCATTTTCTCGACGACGCCGCGCATCACTTCCACCGGACACGGACTCCCTGCCATGATTCCTGTCCGCAACGACGACAGATCGAACTCGGCAAAGCGCGGATGGTTCAATTCAGCGATAAACATCGTCGGTACGCCGAAGATGCCCGTGCAGCGCTCGTTTTGCACTGCTTCCAGGGCGGCCAAAGCATCAAACCCTTCGGACGGAAAGACCATACAAGCGCCATAAATGCTGCACATCAGCGTTCCCATGACGCAGCCGAAACAATGGTACAACGGCACCGGAATGCACAGTCGGTCCTTTGGGCCGAAGCTCATTCGTTCCCCGACGTAATAAGCGTTGAGCAGCAAGTTGCGGTGGGTCAGCATCGCTCCTTTGGGAAAGCCGGTCGTGCCTGATGTGTATTGGATGTTGACGACGTCTTCGGGCACAAGTTGTGCGGCGCGTTTTTCCAATTCCTCGCCGGTGACCTCAGCAGCGCGTGCTTTCAACTCCTGCCAGTTGAGCATGCCAGGGCGTTTGGCGTTTTTGATGCTGACCACGTGGCGGAGCTTGGGGCATTTCGCCGTTTTGAGTGGCTGCCCCTTCGTTTCCGTGTTTATTTCCGGGCAGACTTCGGCCAGAATCTCGAAATAGTTCGAGGTTTTGAACGAGTCGCTCAAAAGCAGGACGCGAATGTCCGCCTGATTGAGGACGTATTCGAGTTCGCGCGGTCTGTAGGCAGGATTGATGTTGACCAGAATCGCACCGGCATGAGCCGCGGCAAACTGCACCATCACCCATTCAGGCCAATTGGTCGACCAGATGCCGATGGCATCCCCCCGTTCGACTCCCAATGACAGTAGGCCGCGGGCTATCTCTTTTGCTTCCGTTAAAAACTCGGCATACGACCTGCGATAGCCCAGTTGTGGAAACACGACGGCATCATTGGTCGGAAACCGTCTCGCCGTCTGCCCGACGGCCTGGGCAATCGTCAGTCCATCGACCCAAGGAGAAGTGTCGCTCATGGCGCTTTCGGCCTTTTGCTTGATGGTCCTGGATCAACGCGGCGGGACGCCACATTCTTTCTTCAGCGTAGCTTACAGTGCCTGATCACGGAATGAAAATACCTGTATAGCGAGCGTCGCAGCGTCAGCGCGATTGGTGAGCGTCGCAGCGTGAGCGCGATTGGTGAGCGTCGCAGCGTGAGCGCGATTGGTGAGCGTCGCAGCGTGCGTCAGAGCGACGTGTAGCGCAGCGTCAGCGCGACGTGTTTCGCGACGTGTTGCGCGCACCGTCTCCGCAGAAAAGCTCTCGCTTTTTC
Organism: Gemmatales bacterium; assembly: GCA_026004675.1. Lineage (GTDB taxonomy): Bacteria > Planctomycetota > Planctomycetia > Gemmatales > Gemmataceae > BPJP01. The sequence continues at coordinate 265,379 of BPJP01000003.1, read as the reverse complement.
AAAAAATTCCGCCAGAGCGTCCCGCGAGGTCGTTTTTCCGACCTCGACAGTCCGCTATAGGTCTAAGTAGAGACGTTACGAATCTGTTTTATCTCGCCAGCGATCGCGAAATTCACCGTTGGTTGACGGTTCGCACGTCGCGCTGACGCTTTGACGCTCGTTACACGTCGCGCTGACGCTGCGACGCTCACCGAAATCACCGTTTGGTGACGGTTCGCTCGCGCTCGTCGCGCTGACGCCACGACGCTCGTTACACGTCGCGCTCACGCCACGACGCTCGCTGCGACGCTCTTCTTCTTTCTTTCGTCGAGCTTCGCGCTTGGCACGTTGGCGTTCTTTTTCCTGGTTGATCTCGTACACGTTGGACATGATCTGCTTCATGTTCACCATTGCCCGGCCATGAGCGATGATGTTCGCAAACCCAGCCGGCAAATAGCTTTGCGACAAAGCGTGCAACTCCGCCATGGTCGGCTCCTGCTCGCGGATTTGCCATTCCTGCAAGTCCAACGTGTCCGGATCGACCGGCGCATCCGGCTTGCCCAACAGATAGGAAAAGACGATCTTGATCGCTGCCAGGTTGCCTTCCAGGCACATTTGCTTCAACTTCTGGGCAATCTCGGCAATATCCTCTTCAGAAAACGCATCGACCAGCGCTTTGCGCAGCTGAGCTACTTGCCTGGCGAAGGGGTTGCCTTTGCCGAAGCGGTTGCCTTTGGCGAACTGGCCATTTTCGTTCCGACCCGACTCGTTTTGCTGACTCATGGGCATGCTCCTTGAACTGAAGAACAGTGTGTTTATCTGTCCAATAGTATACACACGTTCCAAACCAAACTCCACAAAAAAGCCGGTCTGGCTCCGATATCGGTTGCAAGTAGTTGGTGTAAAATAAGATATGGCTAAATATTATCGTGTGATCACGACGGAGAATGCCGAGAACTTGGGGAGGATCAGCGATTTTGGCTCGTCGCTGGTTGGCTGGTAGCATTGACGCTGTCGCAGCGGTTGTTGCGTCGCCAGCGGAATTTGCCATAAAGTGGGATGCTGGCTTTTGAAGAGGGTGCGATCAACGAGGAAACGACGATGTCGGGAACATGGTCCCAACAAATGATTCATGGCAAAGCAGCCGACGTTTTCGATCCGGCAGGCAAGCCGAGTTTTGGCCTTCTCCATCTGCACGGTGTCGGACTGGAAACGCTAGTTGGAAATGAGCCGTATACGCGCTGGCTGGAGGAATTCCAACTGGCCTGCGTCTGCCCGCACGGGCAACGGTCGTGGTGGACTGACCGGATTTGCCAAGAGTTCGACCCGGACTTGTCAGCGGAACGTTACCTGCTCGACCATGTGGTGCCGTATTTCGCGGAACGTTGGGGAATCCAACCGCCTCGGATCGGGCTGCAAGGGATTAGCATGGGAGGGCAGGGAGCCTTGCGACTGGCGTTCAAGTATCCTCAGCTGTTTCCGGTGGTGGCGGCTGTCTCTCCTGCGATCGAGTACCACGAATGGTATGGAGAAGGGACGCCGATCGATGAGATGTATCCGAGCAAAGAACACTGCCGACAGGATACAGCCATCATGCATATCCACCCTAGCCAGTTTCCGCCACACATTTTCTATTGTGTCGATCCGGACGATTGGTCCTGGTATCGAGGGGCCGACCGGTTGCATGAAAAGCTGAATGCTCTTGGCATCCAACACGAAGTCGATTTGTCTACTCGTGCGGGGGGCCATTCGTGGGATTATTTCAACGCCATGGCGGAGCGCGTTGAGCGATTCGTCTACGACGCCCTGGTGGCGGAGAGCAGGCGATTGTTATGAGCCGGTAGGGCAATGTCGTTGACGGGACCGGCTCGTGGCCGTACTACTATTGTTACCCCCGCTAAACGCTGAGCCAGGCACGGGTTTTCGTGTCGCATCGACGTGTCGCGTGGCGCGGCCAGGCGGCATGGTCCCGTCGAACCAACAAGGAAACGTGCGATGACTAGGAGACATTTTCGTGCCTTGGTCCTGATGCTGTGGGCGGCGGCGCTAATCGGCGGCACCTCTGTCAATGGCCAGGAAAAAAAGGACACCAAGCGCTACAACGTTGAGCTTGAACTGTCGAAGTTTCCGCAAAGTACGCCCAAAGAATGCCTCAAGTCCGTGTTGCAGGCGATCGTCGCTCGGCGTATCGACTATTTGATGGCCCATCTGGCCGACCCGGAATTTGTCGACGCGCGCGTCAAGAAGCTCGAAGGAGGTTTCGACGCGGTCGTCGAGGAGGCCCGGATCAAATTGGCCGAGGACCCCCACCGTTGCCAAAGAGTTGTTCCGCTTTTACCGGGACGGTGATTGGCCCGACGCCAAAGACATGGACCACGTCGTTATTCGCCTGAAGGATATCAAAGATCGCGCCGTCTTTTTCAAGAAAATCGGTGATCGGTGGTATTTCGAAAACCGGCAACAATAGTCGAGTTGTCGGCTAGTACGTTTCGATTCAGCCATTGCTTAGTAATCCAGCCAAACGACGACGAACATGGCGACGAAAATAATCGACCTGCGCAGCGATACGGTGACTCGGCCAACACCGGCGATGCGAGCGGCCATTGAAGCCGCCGAAGTCGGCGATGACGTATTCGGAGAAGACCCGACGACGATTCGGCTGCAGGAAAAAGTCGCGCAGATGCTCGGCAAGGAGGCGGCGTTGTTCGTTCCGTCGGGCACCATGTCGAATCAGATCTGCATCAAGGCTCAAACCGAACCAGGCGACGAACTCCTCTGTGAAGCCAACTGTCACATCTATAATTTCGAAGTCGGTGGCCCTGCCGTCTTGAGCGGCGTCACTTGCCGGGTGATCGAAGGGGAATACGGCATCCTGGATGTGGCGGATCTGGAAGGAAAAATCCGCCCGGTCAACGATCATCTGGTGCGCACGCGGATGATCGCCTTGGAAAACACGCATAACCGGGGAGGCGGCCGGATTTATCCGATCGAAAAAATCCGCTCGATCAGTGCCTGGGCCGTCCAGCACGGTTTGATTCGCCATCTCGACGGCGCCCGGCTTTGGAACGCGGTAGTGGCCACGGGTATTCCCGCTGACGAATGGTGCAAGTATTTCGACAGCGTTTCGGTCTGCTTCAGCAAAGGGCTGGGGGCGCCGATTGGTTCGGCGCTGGCCGGCTCGCGCGACTTGATCGTGCGTGCCAAAAGGATACGGAAACTCTTAGGCGGCGGCATGAGGCAGTCAGGGATTGCAGCGGCGGCAGCGCTCTACGCCCTGGAAAACCACCTCGAACGCCTGGCGGAAGACCATCGCCATGCGCAGATCATTGCCGATGCGATCCGCGACACTCCGGGGCTTCGGCTCGATCCCCCCAAGGTGGAAACCAACTTGATCTGGTTCCAGGTCGACCCGGAACTCGGGCCCGCTCGAGAGATCGCGAATCGTCTCAGGCAGCACAATATTCTGGTGCACCCGGCCGGGCCGCAAACCGTACGCGCTTGTTGTCATCTCGATGTCTCCGCCGCCGATGCCGAACTCGTCGCAGAGACGATCCGCCGGACCGTCCCCGGGATGACTCCAGTCGCATGATGAACGACGCGATCTGAAACGTACCTGTTCGGCCAAGTTATTTCCTGCTGTTCGCAAACAGGATGCGAGAACGATGAAAGGTTCCGAACTTTTCGACGACAAGGAAATCCAATCGACGTTCTGGAGAATCTATCGCGACTATTTCGACATGGCGGAGCGCCGCCGGCGTTGGAATATCCGCGAAGATATTCCCTGGGATCAAGTCAACCCGAACCTCGATCCGGTGATTGCCGACGTGATCGAGTCGTTTTGCGCGGTCGAATTGTATTTGCCCGGATTATGCTGGCAAAATTTTGCCTGTCGTTCGTTACAGCAAAGGCCGAACCTGGTTCTACTGCAATTGGGGTTACGAAGAGTCGAAGCATTCGCTGGTTCTGGAGGACTGGCTGCTCAAGTCCCGGATGCGCAGCGACGAACAGCTCGCCGACATGGAAAACATGGTGTTCGAGCGGGAATGGAACCTGCCGCACGGCAATCATCTGGGCATGCTGATCTATGCCATGACCCAGGAACTGGCAACCTGGCTCAACTATCGGAATCTTCGCCACCTCGTTGTCGAACGGGGAGGCGACCCCCGCTTTGGAAAAGGCGTTAACCTTCCTGGCGACGGATGAAAAAGCCCATTTCAATTTTTTCAAACAATGCGTGGAAGTTTATTTGAAATTCCATCGCCAGGCGACCATTGAACAGATGCGCGCCGTGATGCACAATTTCGCCATGCCGGCGATCAACGATCTCGAACATGGGCGGCAGCGTGTGGCTCGCATCAAATCGCTGGGGATTTTCGACGAAGACATGTACTATCGCCAGGTCTATTTGCCGTTGCTGGAATCCTTGGGCGTCGAACGCCAGGAGATGCGTGGGCCGCGCGTCAAGAAGTCGGCAGTGACTTCGCCGTTGCCTGAATAATCCCGCAACGGACAGCGAAGAAGAACTGTTTTTTTCCGCTTGTTTGGCGACGCCCGCGACCCGAGGCTAGCGAGGCTCCGAAGATGGCTAGCGAATTCCGGGATGCCCTGAAACCCCGCATTGCCGTGGTCATCCCGGCCCTCAACGAAGAGCGATCGCTGCCGCTGGTGCTTCAGGACCTTCCCAGGGAGTGGGTCAGCGAAGTGGTCGTCGTTGACAACGGCTCGACCGATCGCACCGCCGAAGTGGCTCGAGAACATGGAGCAAGAGTCGTCAGCGAGCCGGAGCGCGGCTACGGGCGCCGCCTGTTTGCGCGGCCTCGAAGAACTTCGCTCGTCACCGCCGGATATCGTCGTCTTTCTGGATGCCGACTACAGCGATCACCCCGACGAACTTCCTTTGCTCGTCCGACCGATTCTCCAACAAGGTTATGATTTCGTACTTGGTTCCCGGCTGGCTGGGTATCGGGAAAAGGGGGCCATGCCTCCCCAGAGCGTCTGGGGCAATCGACTGGCATGTTTTCTTATGCGACTTCTTTTCGGCGCCCGCTACACCGATCTGGGCCCTTTCCGCGCTATCCGCTGGTCCGCTCTCGAGCGGCTGGGAATGGTCGATCGCAACTTCGGCTGGACGGTGGAAATGCAAATCAAAGCAGCCAGGCATCGCCTGCGCTTTTGCGAAATCCCCGTCCACTATCGCCGACGCGTCGGCGCCAGCAAAATCAGCGGTACCATTCGCGGCACGATCCTCGCAGGGTCGAAGATCCTTTACCTGATCGCCAAATATGGCTTTACACGCAGCGAAAAGCCTTCTGGCATCTGACTCCTCAGAGTTTTTCCAGCACCGTCTGCATCCAGTCGGCAAGACGTGCAGCGAGCCGTAAAAAAGTGCGGGTTGTCGTCGAACTCAAATGCCAACAGTCGCCGCAAATGAGCATCGCCATCCGGCACCAAGGCGTTTCAAAAGCACTTACCGTCCAACCCGACATGAAATAACGCTTTTCGTCGAATTCGCGATAAGTCGGCAGATAGACCTTCCGATGCAAATGCTGAACTTGCCCGTCTTTCAGAAAGATCGCGCTGTTGAAAAACTCCACGTCCTTCGTTTCTTCGATCAAGCCGACGACCAGCGACACCCGTTTCGACAGCTCCTTCAACCGCGCAAACACCGGAGAGTCTCGCCCGATCGAAACCTCGGAAAACCACGGGCCTATTGGGTATCCGGTCAACCCGAGTTCGGGAAACACCAATACATCCACGCCAGCCGAATGGGCGCGTTCCACAAAGCTTTCCACTTTGGACAGATTCGCCGACAAATCCGCTAGCTGCGGCTGCATCTGGGCAATGCCGATCGTTACCATTCCTGTTCGTGCTTCGGTAAAACTGCTGGCAAAGCGGCCTGGAACTCAGTCCCATGAGTCCAATAGCTGAATGAACGCATTCTATTCCATTCTCGAAAGCGAACCAGCCGACTTGCCGCAAAACGCAACAGGGAACCATACCCCTTCCTGCAATGCTCGACAGCGACACGCCACCAACGATAACGTCACTGGTTCAACTGCCGAAACCAACTAAAACATCAAAGGCTTTGTCGTGCGAATGCCAAACGATGTTTCATGGACAAGAACCTGCGAACTCCCTTGCTCCTCCTTGCCGGTTGCGTCCTTCTTCTGGTTTGTCTTGTTGTCAGCGAACTTTCCGACGCCTTTGCGTTCGACGCGCCGACTTCCCAACGTCCGATCCGCCTCGTCGTGGCCCTTTTCGTCTTCGCCACTGTGGTTTATTGGTTTTCTGTCGCCGTCGTCTGGAGATTTGGCGCGACGAAAACAGGCGAACGAGCCGTCGTGGTCTTTGCCATCCTCTTTCGCCTCATCCTCTTGCCGTCGTTCGCGATCCAGGAAATCGATTACTTTCGATACCTCTGGGACGGCCGCGTCACCGCTGCCGGGTTGAACCCGTATCGATTCAGCCCCAGGCAAATCGAGATCTTCGGTCCCCAAGCGGATCCCAGCAGCGAATTGGGTCAGCTTTGGCGACTCACTGAGGCGGACCAAAAAGATGCGCAGCCGCGGCCTGTCACGCTGATCTTCAAAAACATTCATCCCGAATCGGACTTCATACGCGATGTGCCGACCGTTTACCCTCCAGCGTCGCAGTGGGTCTTTGCCTTAGCGGCGTCTCTGACTCCCGCTTCGGCGCCCCTTTCGGTGCATGTTCTCGTTCTCAAAATCGTGCTGGTTGCTTTCGATATGGGGGCGATGTTCCTGTTAATGGCGTTGCTGCGCCAGCTGAAACTTTGCCCTGCGCTGGCACTTGTCTACGGCTGGTGCCCCCTGGTTTTGAAAGAATTCGCCAACTCGAGCCATCTCGATTCGATCGCGATTTTCTTTACGGTCCTGTCTGCATATTTGCTGGTGCGGGCCACTACCAAAACCGTCGTTGAGGGAGAAAGCCCGGCTGCAAACGTTTCGGCCGGCAAACCGGCTGGCGCTGGCATGCTGTTTGGCTGCGGCAGTAGCGCAGCCCTGGCGGCCGGCGTTCTCGCCAAAAGTTATCCCGTGATCTTGCTCCCTGTCGTCGCCGGCTATCTCTTTTCCCGATGGCGCCTGCGCGCCCTTCTCCCACTGTTCGTTTTCCCCTCTTGTTCTCTACATCGGCTATCTGCCATTTTCCTATTCGGCAGCCGATGCCGAAGACACCGGTCTTCTTTCCGATCAACCCAGACCCATGACCACCGGTCTCAAAACCTTTCTTACCAAATGGGAAATGAACGATTTCCTCTTCATGATCGTGTATGAGAACGTTCGCTGGTACGATCCCAGCGTTCGCCAACCTCCCTGGTTCGTTGTGGTGCCTGAACCGATCAGACGCAAGTACAACGACCGGCTGGCTCAGTGGATGTACGAATATCAGAAGCGAACCGGCGGCGCAGAATCCATCGCGTCTTCTGAGGCCGAACCGTTACGTCCCCATGAGTCCAGGTTGTGGCGATTCTTGCCAAAGATTCCCGCCGGCGCCGACCCGGCCTTTGTGCTGACCCAGATTCAACTCGGCGCAGTGCTGACCCTTCTTTGCCTGTGGCTCGGCTGGAAAACGTATCGCCTCGGCGACCCCGAAACGATGCTGCACGGCATCTTTTTGTCGCTTGCCTGGGGATGGCTTTTGAGCAGTGCCCAAAACCCGTGGTATTTCGCCTGGTGCGTCCCGTTTCTTCCTTTCGCTCGTCGACGCAGCTGGTATCTGTTGACTGGTCTTGTTTTCCTGTACTATCTGCGTTTCTGGTTTCAATACGACCCAAGGCATTCGGTCGCCGAATTCGACTTCGGCTGGGTCTGGTTGGAGTACGGACCGTTTTTCCTCGCCCTGTTGGCCGAAACCTGCTGGCCCCGCCGCCAGTAAGTTCCGCAGAAATGGAGGGCCCCGCACTGTCGGAGCCGTCAGACGCGACCAGATGCGGACGCGAGGCAGCGTGTCCCTTCAAACAGTTTCGCCACGACCTACTGGCCGTACTGCCAGTTTGTTGCTTCGCTGGGAAAACAACCTTTTTAGTTGACCGTCTTAAACGGTTTGATGATAATACATTAAAAGGATAACGGCCTGTTGTTTGGCCGGACGGAACTGGCAAAGCGCCAGTTCGTTGAGGGAAACAACAAAATATGTCATAAGGTCCGCGGCTTTTCGGGGGCGATTTCGGTAGAAGCTGCGGTAACCAACACCAACCCATTTCTTCCTGACGGAAAGGTTGGATCGGAACCTTCGACACAAGCGTTCATATTGGATTATGATTTTAGTCAGTTTGATTTTTGTGTTCATGGTTCTGGTATTTGCCGCTGAACGCTTCGTCACGAAGACGGACGGTTCTAGTTGTCAATGGAAACGGAAAGGGATGGACCATCCCGACCGGCAGCAAGAGAGCCAAGCCCGCATTACGGGAATCACGCCCGCAATGGTTGGTTTCTGTCGGCGTTTGTCTGGGCCGATTTCGCGCTTGTTGCCTTGCCGGCGACCGTTCTTGCGCTGGGTTGGAGTTGCATTATCGTAATGCCCTTCTGAGATCGTCAAACGTCATTGAATCGCTTTTGGCGTCATTTACCACCCCTAGTTCGCGGACCGCAACCCAGGAGAAGTCTCATGTTCACCGAGCCCTGGGCGGTCGTGCTTGCGATGGTAGCAGGTGTCGCCGTCGGATTTGTTACCGCCCGACTCCAGGATCGTTTTCGACTGGCCAGTGCCAGGACGCGTGTCGAGGAAATCACTGCCAACGCAAGAAAAGAAGCCGAAAACATCCTCAAGGAATCGCAACTCAAAGCCAAGGACGAGCTGTTCCAGAAACGGGACGAGTTCAATCGGGAAGTCGAGCAAATCAGGCAGGAAATCCGCGAACAACAGCGTCGGCTGGAAAAACGCGCCGAAATTCTCGACCAAAAGAGTCAGCTCCAACAAAAAAAAGAACGCGCCTTGGAAAACACGCAGCGAAAACTGCACGAGCGGCGCGAGCAGCTCGACCGTCGATCCCGAGAACTGGAGAAAGTTCTCGAAGAACAAACGGCTAAACTGCACGAAATCACTGGCCTGGGACAGGAAGAAGCCGAAAAGCTCCTGATGGAACGTCTGGAGCAGAAACTCAGCGATGAGGTCGCTCGGCGAATCCAGAAACATGAAGAGTATCTGCAGGCGACCAACGAACAAAAAGCGCGGGAAATCCTGGCCACAGCGATTCAGCGCTACGCCGCCGAACACACTGTCGAAACGACTGTCAGTACCGTCGATATCCCCAACGACGAAATGAAAGGACGGATCATCGGGCGTGAAGGACGGAATATCCGCACGTTCGAAAAATGCACCGGCGTCGATGTCATCGTCGACGACACGCCGGGCGTCGTCATCGTCAGCGCCTTCGACAATGTCCGGCGAGAGACGGCCAAGCTTTCGCTGGCGAAATTGATCCAGGATGGGCGGATCCATCCTTCGCGCATCGAGGAAGTCGTGAAGGAAACGCAGGAAGAAATGGACCGCTACATTCAACAAGTGGGTCGGAAAGCCGCCCAGGACGCCGACGTTCCCAACTTGCACGACAAATTGATCTACCTGTTGGGTCGGCTGCAATTTCGCACCAGCTACAGCCAGAACGTGTTGCAACACAGCCTGGAGGTGGCCCATTTGACTGGAATGATGGCGGCGGAACTCGGCTTGAATGCCGCCCTGGCCAGACGATGCGGTTTGCTGCACGACATCGGCAAAGCCGCCGACCATGAAATGGAAGGGGGGCATCCGAAAATCGGCGCAGAACTGGCGAGGCGTTACGGTGAAACCGATAAGAATGTGCTTCATGCCATCGCCGGCCATCACGACGACGTGAACACGGATCACATTTACACGGTATTGGTGGCGGCCGCCGACGCCATCAGTGCGTCTCGACCTGGCGCTCGCCGGGAAACCTTGGAGAAATATGTCAAACGACTGGAAGAGTTGGAAGCGTTGGCCGCCAGCTTCCCGGGCATCGAGCACGCTTATGCCATCCAGGCAGGTCGCGAAGTGCGCGTGATTGCCAATGCGAATCAAACTTCGGATGCCGACGCCATCCGTATTTGTCGGGAAATCGCCCGCCGCATCGAGAGCCAGCTGAATTATCCAGGGGAAATCAAGGTGACAGTGGTACGGGAGACGCGAGCCGTCGAGGTTGCCAAATAGGCAGCCTCCCCCGCTTGTTTGCAGGAACTTCCGATCGTCCTGGGAATACGCCTTATGCGAATTCTTTTTATTGGCGATATTGTCGGACCTGCTGGTGTGACGTTTCTCAAACAAGCGCTTCCTCAGGTGATCGAACGTGAGGACGTCGACCTGGTCATTGCCAACGCGGAAAACGCCACCAATGGTTCAGGCATCACGCCGAACTGTTACAAACAGTTGCGCGCTGGCGGTATCGATGCTGTCACTCTTGGCGACCACGCCTACAAGAAGTTGGAAATCATCAAGACTCTGCAAAGCGACGACCGCATTTGCCGGCCAGCCAATTTCCCGTACGAGGCGCCGGGAGCGGATTACATTCTCGTTCGCGGGCGGGATGGCACCTTGACCGCCGTCTTTTGCCTTCTCGGTCGCACCTACATGCGCCCTGTCGATTGCCCCTTTGAAGCGGCGGACCGCGTGCTGGAAGCACTGCCCAAAGATGTTTCTTGCATCGTGCTCGACATGCATGCCGAGGCCACCGCCGATAAATACCTTATGGCCCACCATCTCAAGGGGAGAGTCAGCGCCGTTCTCGGCACCCATACGCACGTCCCCACTGCCGACGAGCAGATTTTCCCCCCTGGAACGGCCTTCATCAGCGATGTCGGCATGACCGGTCCTTACGATAGCATCCTGGGCCGACGCGTCGATCGCGTCTTGTACACCGCCGTGACCTTCATCCCTTGTTCCTTCGAAGTAGCGCGAGGCGATCCGCGACTGGCCGGCGCGATCGTCGATGTGGAACCGAAAACCGGACGAGCCACGGCCATCCGGCGCCTCATGGTCCGCGAATCCGACCTCGACGGAAAACTCCGTTAGCTTCAGACCTGCCGCGCCCTATAATAATTGTGGGTAACAACCATGCACTAACGAACACGCGTTACCTCGCATGAAAGGACCGCTCTTCCGTTAACAGCGTTTTGCTTCAAATGTCCCTTCCCAAGACGGGATCACGGAACAGGCACCCAGGATTGGCGACACGTTCTCCTGCAATCGAGGATGGTTTTTTGATGTCACGAAGTCGCAACAACGGCAGGCTTCTGGAAAAAACAAAACGGCGTTCCGACCAGTTTCTCAATGGTTTAACCGCGTACGAATCGGTCACCCTCGTCTCTCATGTGAATCCCGATCCGGACAGCCTGGCCAGCATGCTCGGCTTGGCGCATCTGGTCGAGAGACGACTAAGCTTGCCGACGAGGATGATGTGCGATGGCATGATCAGCCGGGCTGAAAATCGCGCCATGGTCGAGTTGCTTGACATCAACCTCATTCCCATCGAGGAGCTGGAACGCAACGACGCCGATGCTCTCGTGATGGTGGACAGCCAGCCAAAAACCGGTCGCCATACGTTCGACCCGACCCACCCCCTTTATGCTGTCATTGATCACCACGACACGCCGGGGGACCTGACGGGGGTTCCGTTCGTCGATGTGCGCCAGTCGATGGGCGCGACGTGCTCGGTCGTGACAAGCTATTTGCTCGAACAGGAAGTCGACATTCCGGTGCGTTTGGCAACGGCGCTGACTTATGGCATCGAAACCGAATTGTCGGGGTATCCTCGAAACGCGACACCAGTCGACGACGGTGCTCTTTTGTGCGTCTACCCATTGGCGGACAAGGAACTTCTGGCCCAGATCCGAAATGCCCGCTTGCCGCAAAACTACTTCGAAGCCGTATTGCAAGCGATGCAGAGCACTTTCATCTATGATCGATTGTTGATCAGCTGGGTGTATGACTTGCCGGCCCCCGAACTGGCGGCCGAGATCGTCGATTTCATGATCCGCTACGAAGCGGTCGATTGGGCGTTGTGTGCCGGTGTCATGGGCCAAAAACTGATCCTGTCGTTTCGTTCGGTCAAGGCAGGAGCCCAAGCGGGCGACGTGCTTCGGCAAGTGGTCGGCAACAAGGGCAAAGCCGGTGGGCACGACCGCCGAGCTGGCGGCTATATCGATTTACCCAGCGCCTCATCTTCCGCAATCGATGAAGTTCAATCCGAACTACGCCGCCGACTGTTGAAAGCGCTTCATATCGATGAATGCCGCGGACGACGGCTCGTCAAGCTGAGGGAGATGCTCAGCAATTTGCAAAGTTAAGCGCTAATCGAGCCGTTTGCCACCAACATAAACCTGTTGCACATTCAGGTCGGAATCGAGAACCACAAGATCGGCCAGTTTGCCCGCTTCGATACTGCCAGTCTCCTTGTCACAACCAGCGATTCGTGCCGGCGTCAAACTGGCCATGCGGACGACCTCAACCAGCGGGACCTTGGTGAGAGCATGGAAAGTGCGCACCATATGGTCCATCCCCTCAACCCCCGAGGCGAGTGCAAGTCCGTCCGGCATGATGCCAACTCCATCGCGGCGCAGGATCCGTTCCCCGCCGTCGCGAGGGCCGAAAATGTATTCCCCATCGGGCATGTCCAGCGCGCGGTTGCAATCTGTGACGAGGGCCAGGCGATCGGGGCCTTTGAATTTATAGGCGACTTGCAAAAGCTCGCGTTGCAGGTGTTTGCCGTCAGCGATGACTTCGGTTGTCAACTCATCAAAGAACAGCGTGGCTTCCACGACGCCGCCGCGCATCGGATAGGTCTGCGTTTGCCTTAAACGTGCTCGATCCGACATGGCACAGAAGAGGTGATCGACGTGGCGGATTCCCCATTGCAAGGCGAGCTGCATTTGCTCGAAGGTGGCGTAGGTATGGCCTGCATTGCAGCGAATCCCTTTGCTGCGGCAGGCACGAACAAACGCCTCGGCACCGGGCAATTCCGGCGCGACGGTCGCCGTCGCGATGCAGTCGGCGAATTCGAGATATTGCTGGTATTCTTCAGGCTGCGGGGAGCGGCAGGGGGCTTCAGGGTGGCAGCCTCTTGCTTCGCGGGCAAAATAGGGCCCATAAAAATGGGCACCGAGGAGGCGAGCGCTGCCGGTCCCTTCTTGGCGCAATTTGCGGCAGGTCTCAAGAAATGCCATGTGCTGTTCGTGCCGAGCCACGGTCGTTGTCGGCAACAAAGCAGTGGTACCATGCCTGGCATGCGCCGCACAAACCGTGCGGAAGGCTTCCTCCGTGCCGTCCATGAAATCGGCCCCGGCGCCGCCGTGAACGTGCAGGTCGATATAGCCCGGCGCCAGATAACCACCGTGCAAATCGACTGGTTCGCCGTCACCGACGCCACCTTTGCCGACAGAAACGATTCGTTCGCCTGCGACGTCGACTCTACCGTCGTCGAGGAGGCGATCAGCCAGGACGATTCGGCCGTTGTAAAAGGAGAGTCTGGTCATTGCTGTTGGATTCTCTTCTTCGAGTTTGCCGCCCCCGGCGGGGACATTCCCCGGCTCGGCATTGCCGAACTGAGGTTGGATGCCGTAAACTGTGGGCACGCTAAAGACATCGTAGCCCGCGACATGGGAATGTAAAAGAAGGCAATTCGATCGCCATTTCTGGTGACAGGTACAATGGCTGAGTACAACGCGATGGAGTTGATGATCTGCTGCGCGGCGCGATTGCTGGAGGACGGCAAAACCGTGGCAGTGGGCACAGGTGCTCCTTGCGCGGCCGCCATGCTGGCTCAGCGGACGACCTCGCCCAATCTGGTCATCTTTTTCGAAGCGGGAGGGGTGGCACCTTTGCTTCCGACCATGCCGATCAGCGTCGGCGACTCGCGCACTTTCTATCGTGGATTGATGGCCACCAGCATGGCTGATGTCATGGAAACCTGCCAGCGCGGCCTCATGGACTATACCTTTCTCGGAGGCGCCCAGATCGACGCTTACGGCAACTTGAATTCGAGCCTGATCGGCGACGACTACACCAAACCCAAAGTGCGTCTCCCCGGCAGCGGCGGCGCCAATGACCTGGCGTCTTTTTGCTGGCGCATCCTGGTTGTTACCAACCACGATCGCCGCCGGTTCGTCGAAAAGGTCGATTTCCTGACCACCCCGGGTTACCTCACCGGACCAGGGGCACGCGAGCAGGCCGGTCTTCCGCCAGGCACCGGACCTTATCGTGTCATCACCGATCTCGCTGTCTTGGGATACCACGAGCGAACCAAACGAATGGAAGTACACAGCCTGCATCCAGGAGTCGATCTGGAACAAGTAAAGGCGGCGACCGGTTTCGATTTAGGCGTACGCGAGCCGTTGGCAACAACGACTCCCCCTACCGATGAAGAGCTGCGCATCCTGCGAAACGAGGTCGATCCACATCGTTATATCATCGGTCGATGAAGCAAATCAGCGAGCCGTTTATCGCTTCTTTAGTGCCAGGAGCGTTTTTTGTGCTTCGGTACGCAAGGCCGGATTGTCGTGGTTGGCGAGTTTTTCAATCGCGGGTTGCAAGCTCGACAGCTCGATATCGGGATTGGTTTTTGCCAGTTCGGCAATGCTTTTGAGTGCACCGCTCATCACGCTGCCGACCAGGGCGCCGTCGGCCACCTGGCGACCGTCCTTCAATTTGACCTGAAACAGTTTCGCCAATCGCGGTTCATCGAGCATTTCTCCAAGCAAAGGAAGCCTGGACTGGATTTTGGAACTGCCTCGCCGCGCTAATGCCTGGACGGCTTGGAATCGTATTTCGGCAGCGCGCAACGATCGTTCCTCATCCTTTGCTCCATGACCGTCGTCCCGAGTCAGCTCAACGAGAACATTCTCCATCCGTTCGTTTTCGTCTTTGTTCCCCTGCCAGAAGGTGAGCGCCAAAGCGGCGAGCTTACGCAGTGCAGGGTCATCGGCATGAGCAGCGGTCTCGAGAGCTTGATCGACGCCAAGCGCCGTGGGCTGCTTCGCGAATCGGCTGTCGATGGCCGCGAGAGCTGTCTTGGCCCATTCCCGCCTCTGCGGGGCCGCCGTCTCGACCTCCTTGCGAAGTTGTTCGCGAACCGCTTCCTGTTCCGGAAAAGACAGCCGATCCAGGCGCTTGAGGCTATTTCCTAAATTGCCCAGTGCCCAT
Organism: Gemmatales bacterium; assembly: GCA_026004675.1. Classification (GTDB taxonomy): domain Bacteria; phylum Planctomycetota; class Planctomycetia; order Gemmatales; family Gemmataceae; genus BPJP01. The sequence continues at coordinate 250,229 of BPJP01000003.1, read as the reverse complement.
ACCGCCAAACGCCGACGGCTTCGGTACACCGCCTCCGGTATCGCCGGTGGCTTCTCCTTTTGAACGATCTCGTTCAAAAGGGGCGCACCGACTGGAACAGCAAAATTCCCCATGCAAGCGATGAGGAATTTAATGAAATTCCTTTCGTTGCGGAGAGATTCATCGATGCCTATATCCGGATCGGCGAAGAGGTCGTTGGGATCGGAAGGACCGGCGACGTCCTTTTGCGAACGTGGCTTATTGGTGGCCGCCGCCTCCAGAGTTTCGCTGCTGCGAAGAGCGTCATCGAGGAGTTCGGCCACCGACAGCGCAAAAGATGGATCGGACGCTAGCCGGTCATCCCGCTTGAGCAGTTGGGACAAGTCGCTGGCTCGGCGCCAGCGGACTTCGGGATTGGCGTTACGCAGATCCTGCAAAATGCCTTTCGGCGTCAAATGCCCGCCGACCAGCCACGTCACGAACCAGATGACCCCGACGACTCCCAGCACGATCAAAAAGGGAATCACGAACAGCTGGAATAGAAACCGGCCGGAGGGCGGTTTGACCGGCGGCAGTCCCTTGTCGATTTCCAGGTTCTGGGACGTTTGCGGCAAGTCGGATGATGCAGACATGTCGTTTTTTGCTGGAGACTCGATTCCCTCTCCCTTCCTTTGTAATCAAAACCCCCTAGGAACGGCAATCCGCAGCCCCGCTCAAGCGCTCTTCTTGTCCGAAGACAGGTTCTGGTCGAAAAGTTTCTGCTCGCCCCGGACCACGGCTTCGTTGACGACGAATTTGCCCTTGTGTTCCAGGTCGGGAAGGTCGAAGAGAATATCGGTCATGATATCTTCGACGACGCTGCGCAAAGCGCGGGCACCGGTATCCCTCTCTTGGGCTCGGCGTGCGATCAGCCGCAATGCTCCCTCGTCGAATTCCAACTCGCTGCCTTCCATTTCAAACAACTTTTGATATTGGCGCACGAGAGCATTGCGCGGCTCGGTCAAGATTCGAATAAGGGCGTCTTCATCGAGCGGGTCGAGTGGGGCGATGACAGGCAGCCGGCCGACGAATTCCGGGATCATTCCGAATTCGATCAAATCATCGGAAGTCACCTGAGCGAGGAGTTCTCCCAGCCGTTTTTCTTCAGAACCTTTGGCGCCGCCGAAGCCGAACGTCCCTTTGCCCACGCGCTTGGCGATGATCTTGTCGAGACCGGTGAACGTCCCGCCGCAAATGAACAAGATGTTGGTGGTGTCGATCTGGATGTATTGTTGTTCGGGATGTTTTCGGCCTCCTTGCGGGGGCACGTTGCTGATCGTTCCTTCGAGCATTTTCAAAAGTGCCTGCTGGACGCCTTCGCCGGAAACATCGCGGGTGATACTGACGTTCTGCGTTGTTTTGGCGATCTTGTCGCATTCGTCGATGTAGACGATGCCTCGTTGGGCGGCTTCGATGTCGAAGTCGGCGGCATGGAGCAGTTTCAGAAGCAGGTTTTCCACGTCTTCGCCGACGTAGCCAGCTTCGGTCAAAGTCGTGGCGTCGCCGATCGCAAAGGGCACGTCGAGAATGCGAGCCAGTGTGCGAGCCAAAAGGGTCTTGCCGCTGCCGGTCGGGCCGATCAGCAAAATGTTGCTTTTGTCGATTTCGATGTCGCAATGCCCTTCGTCACCGAGGCTGAGTCGTTTGTAGTGGTTATGGACGGCGACGGAGAGAACCTTCTTGGCCCGCTGTTGGCCGATGACGTACTGGTCCAGCTTTTCGCTGATCGAGCGAGGAGAAGGAATAACAGTGCCGAAGGATTTGGGCATGCCTCGGCGGCGTTTTTCCTGGTCGATAATCGACTGGCAAAGTTCGATGCATTCGCCGCAGATATAGACGTCGCCGGGACCCTCGACGAGAGGCCCGACATCGCGGTAGCTTTTCCTGCAAAAGGAACAGTAAGCGTTGCGGTTGCGTCCCGAGCCTCCGGCAGGCCTTTTGCCGCTTCCACCGCCGTCTTTTGTCGCCATGCGCTCTCCTTCGTTTGCTCGACCCGAAGTACACCGCCAACCCGTCCTTTCGGGAAGTGCTTTTGGATTCTACGTCCGACGTCAACACCGAACAAGAGGGTTGGATGATGGAAACCACAAACCGATGATTAATCCTTGCCGTTTGTGCCTGTCACATCCTTTGCAGCACCATTGGAGGAATCGCCGGGGCGTGGCTTGTCGGGCTTGGCTTCACCGGCCGCAGGAACATTGAGCTCCTGCCGCAGTTTGTTTCCGAGCAAGGCACGAACACTCTCGTATTCCTCTTTGGTGATTTCGCCCGCTTCGTATAGAGAGCGGAAATGGGCTAGCTGCTGGCTGACGCCGGGAACCTCTTTGGAGCGCTGGAAATAACGTTTGGCCCAGGCAATAATGGCAGCGCCGAGCAGGATCACCGCCACCATCGGCAGGGTGGCGAGCAGCAGCCGAAACTCCCATGCGAACAGAGTGCTCATAGCGGTTTGCCGGTCGGTTCCGTTGCACCACGCCTCCGCTCTGTTCGCGACACTGTTATTATAGCGCCGGATTGCGGCCAAGTCAGAAAAAGACGCCTTCGAACTCGGCAACGGCAGGCAACGTTCGCCGCAAAAGGCATACAATATGTCGTATAGGTCTACCGTGCCATGATCGGCATGGGCCGAACAGTTGATTCGGGCTGCGCGCCTGGGCGTTTATCTTCTGCACATTCCGCAAATTTATGACACGAATCTTTTCAACTTTGGCCGCCGTCAATGGACTTCTCCTCGTGTCGGCTTTCGCCGTCGGCACGGTTTCCAAGCTGGCCGGTTCCCTTCGCAATCCATCCGACCCGACCTTCATGATTCACTTTTGGCTCGGGCTGGCTGCCGCTATCGTCACCCTTCTCGTGCATTGCTTGATCTTTACCTATTTCTTGGGAACGGGAAGGTGGGTCAAAGAAGTCGGGTTGGCTTACCAACTGCCTGATGCCGTCCTCCCCAGACAAACGCGCGAACTCAAAAGGAGCACCTTTCCTCCAGCGCTGGCCGCCATGCTGGTGACGATCGCCACGGCGGCGGCCGGCAGCGGCGCACAAATGCAGGCCTGGCCCTGGCAAGCACATGCCTTGCTCGCCACCTTGACTCTCTTCGTCAACTTCTGGGCCTTTCGTATCGAATTCCTGGCCCTGAAGGAAAACGCCCAAATCATCGACAACGTCCTCGTCGAGGTCGACCGCATCCGCGCCAAATACGGTTTGCCCACCAATGCGGAAGCTCTCCGGCAAGAGGAAGCGCAACGCCTCAACTAACTAAGAGAGACCCGTCCAAAGCAGCAGCTTAACTGCGACAAACGGTGCTCTTTGCCAGCGATGGGACAAAGCAACGGCTACCGTTTCGCGTTCGTGCGAAAGCTCTGACCTCTCCCAAGCGAAACCACTATCCTGTTCCTGGTGCAGCCGCTTCGCGCTAAATCCGTGGTTTTGATCTTGTTGACCGTCGCCCTCTGGGGGTGGAACGCCGGTTGCCGTAAGCTACACGCTCGATGAACTGCCTCCGATTTTGGTGGCAGCACTGCGCTTTTCTCTCGCAGCTGGCTTCATGATCGTGTGGTGCCGGTTGGAAAAGACCCCTTTGCGAATCGAAACCGGCCAGGCCAAACCCATTTGTATCCTCGGCCTGATGCTTTTCGCCCAGATCAGCACCTTTCATCTCGGCGTCGACTGGTCCAACTCGTCGCATACCACGCTTTGCGTCAATACCTTTATCTTCTGGGTTCTGCTGATCGAGCATTTCGTGACCCGGTCGGACAGGTTGACGCCGCGAAAGATTCTTGGCGTTCTGCTGGCGGCAAGTGGTGTGGCCCTGATTATTTTCTTCGATGAAAATCCCGCTTCTTCCCGCGACCCGGCTACGCTTTCGGGCGATGGTATCCTGCTTTTCAGTGCTTTTCTTCTCGGCATCAAAATCGTTTACACCAGGCACGCCCTGAAAACGGTCGAATCGGGAAAGCTCATTTTCTGGCACGACGTGATCGGCGTGATTCTGCTCTTGACGTTGAGTCTGGCGTGTGAAGAAGTCGCCCAACCGCGTTGGACGTGGCCCGTCATCGCCGGGCTTTTGTACCAGGGGCTTGTCGTTGCAGGACTTTGTTTTGCCATCCAGGCTTGGCTATTGCGCCGGCACAGCGCTTCGCAGATTTCGGTCTTTGCTTTTGCCACACCCATCTTCGGAGTCCACATTCGCCGTGTTGATTCGAGGCGAGCCTTTCTCACCGTGGTTGCTTGTGGCGGCGGTCTGTGTCGCCGTGGGAATCCTCATCGTTACACTCGCACAAAATGCTCGGAGCCCAATCGGCTCTCGCCACTAGGGCTGCAAACCAAATTCGCGCAAAATGCCGATCGCTTGCTGAACCACCTCGCCTGGTTCGACGTCCGTGCGAATCTCGCGGGTGAAGGGCAACACTTCCCCTCCCGGTTCCTGCCAGCGGACGGCCGCTTCTCGATAGACCGACCAGTCGGCATCCGACACATCGCCGCGCCGACTTTCAATGCGGGTCCGCGCCGTTTCGGCGGAGTTTCGGCACAAGAGGTGAATCGCCGGCACACCCCATTCCATGGCTGACCCGATAAAGCGCCGCCGGCGCTCATCCGCGCCAAACGTCGCATCGACAATGACCCGATGGCCGTGGAAGATTTCCTCGCCAGCCAGCTCCAGACAACGCTGATAAGTCGCCTCCGTCCATTCGGGGGTATAAATTCCCTGGCCGAACTCGGTCGCTGCCGACTCATCGGCGCCGGCCAACTGCTTGCGAACAACATCCGAGCGGATCACCTTGAAGTTGCCTGCTTCCGCCAGGCCACGCGCCAGTGTCGACTTCCCGGAACCGGGCAAGCCGCCGACCAATACCAGACAAGGCTTCTTTTCAGGCGGTTCCAATTCGCCTAACGCCAAAAGCCAATAGGCCCGCGTTCGCTTGCTGATCGCTTCTCGGTCGGCGGCAGGAATCTCTTTTTCGGTCAGTTCGATCCCTTTGACTTTGGCCCGCACGCAAGCGCGATAAGCTGTGTAAAAAGGCAACAGCTGAACCCCGTCTCGATCTGTCGCCGCCTCGAAATAACTTCGGGCGAACAACTCCGCCAGGTCCCGCCACCCATGAAACTTCAAGTCCATCACAACGAAGGCGGCGTCCGCAACCGGGTCGGCAAAACGAAAACGTTCGTTGAATTCGATGCAATCCACGATGACCAGATCGTCCGGCGAGGGACGATCTGGAAAACAATAGACGTGACTCAAATGAAGATCGCCGTGCGTGTCGCGAGGTATCCTCTGATCGGCACGCTGCTCGATCAAGGGCTTGAGTTGTTCGAGCACTTCTTCGGTCCGCCGCCACGCCCGATCGAATACTTCGACGCTGACTGTCGTGCCAACCTGCTGCTGGCTTTGCACGAAATTCTCGATGGCATTGCGCTTGACGATGTGGAATCGGCCAAAATCGGCGATCGTCTCGCTCGTTTGGGCCCGGCGGTGAAAATCAGCCAGGCGATGTGCCAAACGAATCAACAATTCTTCTGGGCGGTCGCCTCGGCGAAGGAATTCCTTGATCGTAGCCTGGTCGGGCAGCCTTTTCATTTTGACCGCCCATTCGACGATGTTTTCATCGTTTTCGACCTTGATGCCTTCCGCCGTCCGACTGACCGGCACAACATCGACGTAGACACTGGCGGCCAGCCGTCGATTCAGCCGAACTTCTTCATGGCAATAATGCCGGCGCTTCTCCAACGTCGAGAAATCCAGAAACCCCAGGTCGACCGGCTTTTTGATCTTGTAGACGAAGCCATCGGTCAAAAACACCACGGAGATATGCGTTTGCCGAACCTCGATCTTGTCGACGGCGAACGGATAGGCGTGAGGTCGCGACAATTCCTCGATCAGGGACATCAATTCCATCGTATTCGCTTAGATAAATGTCTGAAATGCCGACCATGGGTTTTTATGGCAAGCGACCCTGTACCACGTCGACGATTCTGGCAACCACCTCATCAATGGTCAGGTTCGTGGTATCGATGACCAGAGCATCAGGCGCCGGCTTGAGCGGGGCGAGCGCTCGCTGCGAATCCCGCTGGTCGCGTTCTTGCTGAGTTTTGAGGATTTCCTCAAGGGAGATTTCCTCTCCCATTTGAGAAAGTTGCCGATGACGCCGCCGGGCGCGTTCCATGGGGTCCGCTACGAGGAAGAACTTGTATTCCGCATGGGGAAAAATGACTGTTCCCTGATCGCGTCCTTCGCAGACGATGTTGCGGCCCGCTGCCAGCTGCCGCTGGCGTTCGGCTAGATGTTGTCTTACGACCGGACTCTCGGCTATCGGACTGGAAGACTTGCTGACGTTGTCCGCGCGAATGGCTTGGCTGACGTCCTCGCCGTCCAGCACTACCTGCCCCGGCGAAAACTCCATGCGCACCCTGGCAAGCAAGTCGGACAGGGCTTGCTGATCGTGCAAATCGATACCAGCGCGCAGGGCCGCCAAGGTGACGGCGCGGAACATCGCGCCCGTATCGAGATACTCGAAGCCCAGCTTCTCCGCGACGGCTTTTGCGACTGTGCTCTTGCCCGAGCCAGCCGGACCGTCAATCGTGATAATCATGAGACAGACCTGCCGCGTCGTGCGCGTCCTGCTACCTCGAGCACTTGCCCAGAGGAACACCGACTCGCCATCTCTCACCATGTCACAGTATTGCCGGGATGGGCCAGGTCAATGCCATCCATCGGCCCCGACACAACATCGTGGCGAGTCGGGAAGCTGCTGACGAGCCAGGCAGATAGACGCCCACAAGTCGGCCGGTGAAGGCGCTCCCCCCGACTAGCGGGACAGCGGTAGCCACACACCGATCCTCGGATGAGTCAGATAGGCCGAGCCGCCAGATCGATCCACTGCTGGTCGCCTTCCTTCAGATCGGGCAACCCGATCCATTCCAGGACTTTCGGCTCGTCGTGGTCGATGGTGAAAACTGTCGCTGTAGGCGTACCATCGAGGAAGTGGACTCGGCCGACGTTGCCTTCGCGCTTCAAGCAAAAACGCCGCACCCGGTGCCCAGGTATCCGTGTCATGTCGCAGTCGCGGCTCTTGAGAGGAATACAGATCAGCTCGATGAGCCTTTCACTGCAACCTTTCAGGTGCTTGCCGAGACCGAGCAGACGTTGGCCGTGTTTGCAGAAGGAATCCAGGCCAACCGTCACTGGTTCCCCATTGGGCCAGAAAACCTTGTACCCTTCAAATGCGATCTCACCCTTATGGTGGTCTCGTGATGGATCGCGACGAAAGATGATTCTTAGGCTACGCGACATCCTCTGACTCGGTGTACTACGACATATGGGTAGTGCTGGGATTTGGCTTGTCTGGGATTTCCCTTCCCCCACTTTGGTCTTGGTGGGTGGGTTTTCGCTTAGGCGTTTTCTTGCGCGGTTCCCTCGACCCGACTTGCCCTAACGGCATCCGGGCCATCTTGTTTCAGATCGCAGCCTTTCCTGAAAACGCATAAGCCAATGATACTATGTTAGTCGTGTCTCTTGGCGTCGGCAAGGGTGGCAAGGATTTTTGAAAAAATATCTGTCAACGGTAGGTCATCTGTACCAATGATCCTCATTCTGCCGGAAGGGGGCGAATTCTCAAGTTGCGAAAGGCCTGTTCGCCGCGTTCGGCCTGCAAGCCGATGAAGCCCGGGCTGAGTCTTTTCGCTCCATCGGAAGTCGTCACCAATTCCCCGTTGAGATAAACGCGCACTCTGGGACCTTGAACGATCAAGCGATAGGTCTCCCACTCTCCCACCGGCTTGCGAACGTTGGCGACTTTTTTCTCATCGAGCTGGTAGGGCAGTCCCCATAGCCGGGCCTGCTGGGCATAGTCTTTGACCTGGAGTTCGTAGCGTTGGCTTGGCCAGCTGGCGCCGCCTTTCGCGTCTTTGGAAGCACGGAAGAAGATGCCGCCATCACCGCCTTTTTTGATCAAACGAAACTCCAAGCGCAATTCAAAATGCGGAAACTCCTGTTTCTCGTAACAAAGCCAGCCGCTTCCCCCCTTGTAATAAATGGCTCCATCCTTCACCGAAAAAGGACTTTTCCCCTTGCCAAGATAAACCCATCCGCCCAAATCCTTGCCATTGAACAGGGAAAGAAAACCGTCCTCCTTTTCTTCGGCGCCTGCCGGTTGCCCAGCGAAAGCCCAGTTGGCAAATAGCACAACAACGATCGCGCGACAAACTCGAGACATGACACTACCTTTCATCGCTTTGGCCAGGCATGTTTGCAAGGACTAACAGTCGCGACAGGGAAGAACACCCTTCCCGAGCCGGACACCTTGTTGAAGCAGAGACCGAGCGAAACGGCATTCGGCTGGTACACCCAGGCTATCACGTCCGAGGAGGAATCGGGGCTCCTCGCAAAGTGGCCTGATGAATTCACACGCCGTTTGATCCTTCCGAGATTATTCAAGGCTATCGTCGAATTCAAGCCAGTTGTCCACTTCGCCGCGGCTTCACACAACGCGCCAGGGCTGTTATAGATAGATTGAGGAGCTGGCGGCAGGGGCCGCAGGGTGGTGGTCCAAAGGCATTAGTTGATCCGCATTTGGACGCGAATCTGCTCATCGCAGCTGCGGATCCATCCAACGTTAACCACGCGGCAGCCGTCGCGTTTCTGCGATCGAATCAGGCCGCTGGGCTGAGCGCGAGCCAGACCGCCCTCCGTGAATTCTTAGTCAGGGCTCCTGCCCCCGATGCCTTCAAGGTGTTGCAACGGACATACGGCATCAAACTCGTGCGTGATATCCCACAGGGTCGGATCAGAACCCTGGCTTCACGATTCCAGCTCGCCTTCACGGATGGCCGCAAGCTTGGAACGGCCGATGCACGAATCGCGGCCGAAGCATTCCTTAGAGGTGAAAAGCTCGCCACTGCTGACCTTGCTTTCTTCAAAAGGGCTAAGGACTTGGGCTTGACTGTCGAGTTCGTTGGAAGCGATGCACGAGCAATTTCCAGGGCTGCAAATTACATTCCGAACTTAGTAACGCCATGAAAGATGCCATGAATAGCCAGCAATTCTTTGTCGCTCTCGTCAAGCATGTTGTCGACAAACTTGGAGACGAAGAGGACAACATCCTAGCCTGCATGATTGTGCTTCACACGCAGGATATTTTAGTAAACGACAACTGCAGACTAGTCGACGTCTCGTGGCCCGTTGGGGCACCACACAGGCTGCACGCTATAACTGGTCGTCATGCGGCGGAGGTCGTAGCAACTGCACTTGGACACGAATCACAACAAGCGATCGATGAATGGTATAGTATGTATTGCACACAAACGCCGTACGAGGTGTTGAAGAGCGTTCCGAAACCTATGATGGAGAAAGTCGAAAATGTGATACGTTGTATCAGCGAACATCCGCTTGTTGAATCGGTTGTTGATGCTGATTAGTTGCAACCTACGTGTCCATACCGAAAACTCAATCCAGTAAACGAACACCCATGAATCGAGCCGGTCGCAGCAGGTTGGGAGAGCGATAAGGGGAGACGAAAGGGATCGCCCGTGAATTAGCCGAAATCAAACCTTCAGCTCTTTGACAACTCGCAAAGCACATCCAAGACACGTTGCCGACACTAGACTGGCTGGGCCGAATGGAGCCGCCCGGAATCATCCTTCTCGAAATATTTAGCGGTCATTCTTTGGTTCATGAAGTGCATTGCCCCGGCCAGGGTGAGCTGGCAGGCTTTCTACCTGGCCGATTCGCCTGGTGGCGGTGTCGTGTGCCGAGCCAGCTCCTCAGCGACGGCCACGCAACCTGCTGTGTTCCAGTGGCCATCGTTTCGCAAATAGAGTTCTTCTCCGCGTTCAACGCGGCGAAGGATTCTTCTTCCAGCAGGACAATAGTCGATTCCTTGTTTTTGGCACCAAGCTTCGAGTGCATGGGCAAAAGCCAGAGGGTAGCCCAAATCAAAAACCACCAGTTTCGCCTCGTGCTCGCGACACCACACTTGCATGGCTTTAAGGGCGTGGCAGTGAACCTGCCATTGAAACCGAAGGTCGGGATTCTCGGCCGGCGCGAACGGCGAAGCAACATATTGCGGATCGGGAACGAACCGTTTGTCTTCCTGGCTTTTCTGCTGCGAACGCCATCTCGCACCAAGTCTTCCTTGCCGCAGGTCCGACCAGAGGCCGGCCAATAGGCCTGACGTTCGCAAAGGGCAAGCGAAATGGTCCTCCCACATTCTGGACCAGCCACCAGCGTTCGCTTTCGCACGAGGCTGATAGGGACAAGACACGGGACTTTGAAGAAGGCTCTTCAATTCGCTCTGCGGGTACCAGATGATCGAATCGACGAGATCGTTGGGATGGCAGCAAACGAAAACGGTTTTCGGTCGGAGGCGCGGCCCATGGCGGAGCAAGACGGCAAGTTCTTGGACAGCGCCGAACCCCTGTTGGCCCAGGTTCGCCGACGTCAAGCAGCACCGTTCGGCATATCGGCTTGGCACAGTGCATTCATTGTCGATGCCGTGACCGTAGATCATGCTGTCGCCGAGAAAAACGGCGTCTGCGCGATCGACAGCCGAGCCCCGGTAGCCGTCGCTGTTCGTCTCGTGCCACCACCAATGGCCGTTGTAATAAGCCCATTGGCGATGGTTTTCTTTTAGTGCGAAACCCAAGAAAGGATCGGGACGATAGATGCCCCCCGCGTGAGTGTGATACGCCGAGTAAGCCCAATTCGCCGCCTGTCCGCGCAATAAGCCAGGAGCGACGTGCAGGGCGGCTTCGATCACCAATCCCGCCGTCATCGGAGTGAGAATCGCCAGGTAGGCCGCGAAAAGGAACCGTTTTTTGCCGTTGAGAAAAAGGGCCGTCGCCGACGCCAGCAGCAACAAGCCTGAGAGAAAAACGATCCAGCCTTTCTCCCGCACGAAACTGCTTAAGATCCACAAGAAGAAGAGAAAGGAACCATTGGAGAAAACAAGAAAGCGGCAGGATCGACACGATGCCATGATAAGGACTCCGTTCCAGGACACGATCCCATAGTATGCTGATTTTCCCTCTGGCGAAAAAGCCGAAGACGCCATACTTCAAGCGATTCCTTCAATCGATCCGGGGGAGTTTTGGCATGGTGAAATCGCTTTGGAAGCGAACCCAGTTGTTGCCGGAATAAACGGCACGGCTAAGCATCAGGATAGCGAGAGGGTCGGCCGGCTCCGATTCGACATCGAACACGACGCGATCCAGCCAGTCGTAATCCGTCACGATGATACGGACGCGGTCGCCGAGTTTCCAGCGAATGGGTCGAGGGAATTCGAATTCCCACTCTGGTTGCAAGCTGTCTTCGCTGATGGTACTGGGGCCGTAGCGAATGCCGTTGACTTCGATGACGACGGACAGGTCGGGGCCTCTGCTGAAAAAGCGGGCGACGCTTTTCTCGAACTCGCCGTTCTTGAGGACGACGCGGTAGCCTCGCCGTTCGCTGACTTGTTCGGTCCAGCGCAACAGATCGCGAGCCGCCTTGACGAAACGCCCCTGAGGATGAGCAGCGAGGTAAGTCCGACAGCGGGCGGCCAGTTCGACCACCTCTGCTGGCCGACTCACGAAGTGATCGCGAACGGCGCGAAAGTCGAACTTGTCCCATGTCTCCTCGATGTCGGCGATCGCCTTCAGGGCGTCTTTGGTGTAGATGCCCCCGGATGGGAATTTGTCCAGATACGCCTGGTAGTGCTCGATGCGTGTTTGGAAATTGAGCGGGTTTTGTTTCGAATACAGTTGCGCCTTTTCGAATTCCCGTGCTTCGATTCGGCGGATATAGGTCTTTCGGCGGCGCTGCACATCGAGGGCGTTGACACTATCGGGAAATTCGCGGAGATATTGGTCCGCTTTGCTCAACAATGTTTCGAGGCTGGCCGTCCCCGCTTCTTCGGTCCGTAACAATGCCGCGAACGCTTCCTGAGCACGTCGCGTGCGCCGCTCCTGACGCCGTTTTACAATAGCGTCGCGCAAGGACTGTGTCTCTTGTTGGGTGGCGTTGGGAAACGTCGCGTGAAATTCGACAAGCCGAGCGTACAAGTGGTCGGGGTCTGCATCCGGATTTTCAGTCGCTTGCCGCAGTTGTTCCAAGGCGAGGAGCTTATCCTTCTGGTTCTTTTCTTCTTGCAAGCGGGCAATGCAGGCTACTTCGTCTTTGGCGTTCCCTGGCGTGAGCCAATGGCGTGTCGGGTGCCAGCGCTGGAACGCACGCCACGCTTCCAAGGCGGCTACCGGGTCATCGGCGTTTTCTTGTTGGGCGCGAAGCACGTTCTGATATCCCAAAGCGTCGTACGACCACAGGCTGAGACAAGCAACGATAGCGGTCGTCAAAGCCAGAACCAACCGATGCCGAAGCTGTCGGCGACGCAGGGAGCGAAGAAGTTGCCTGTATTCTGCCGTCTTTTCAGCGCCGGGATAGCGATCCGCGAAACATTCGACGCTGCGGCGCAAAAGGCGATACTGCGTCGGCGCCTGCTCGAACAAGGTCTCCAGGCGGGCTTCATCCTGGCGCTGCAGAGATGCCACGAGCCATTCGATCGGTTCGGCCAGTCCCTTGGGGGACAATTCGACTGGCAGAGGTTCCTGGCCGCCGACGGCCTCTTCGGCCTCGCTCACGACGACCTGCCGGTTGGGAGTTTCAGTGGTCGTGGCCGGACCGGGCAGCAGACATTGTTGTGGCGTTTCGGGTGTGTGCTGAAGAAGCCGTTCTCCTTCCCGGCCCAGGCTACTGATCGCAAACAAGTCGCTGTTGGGACAATGAGTCCGCAATGTGTGAAATGTCATGTTCATTCGTTCGCCGAAGGCCGCGACGTTCTCTCCGCCGTCGGCAGCGCCTGCCGACTGGAGGCGGTCCGCCTTGGTCAGGATCAACGCCACGGGCTGTTCGATGGTCCGTGCTGCTGCCTCGCTTACATAGCGTTCCAGAAGTTGTTCGAATTCCTGCTGGCGGCGCAAAAGCCGGGCGGCGGACGCCTCCCGATCCACGTCAATACACAGCCAAAGCGCATCGCAATCGTTTAGAAACTCGTGAATGGACTCGTCGCGTCCGAGCTCGACATGTTCTCCCTGGTAATCGCGAAAGGTGAGTTCCAACCGGGTGCTGCCCTGATAAAGGTTCAGATTCAAGTCAGCTTCCGCGAGCGTTGCCGGCAAACGATTTCCCGATTCCAGTTGGGTGATTTTATCTCCCAGGTATTCGGAGGTAGCGGGATCAGCCGACGCGATCCGGATGCCGGGGATGCGTCCGGCCACTGCTTCCCGATAAAGCATCGCCAACAGGGTCGTCTTGCCGACTCCCCGATGCCCGAACACACCAACACGCTGGCGCCGGCACAAACGTTCGACCAGGTGCACACTGTCACGGGATGGTCGGCTCATTGGCGATTCTCCGCTGCCAGGATTCAAGACGCAATGGCACTCTATTATAGATTCGCTGGCCGATCTTGAATATTGCGCCCTTTTTCCTGCCAGTTTCGGCAGCAAGGCTGACTGGCACGCGGTGGCGGAGGATCGGACGGGATCTGTGTGGTGGTGAGGTGAAAAAGGTTGTCAGGCCGAGGGAACTTCTGGTCGCCTCGGCCTGAGAGCGTCTTGGCTGGCAGTCGAAAACGGAGCCGGACCGGCTCATTTGCGAGGCTTGTAGTCGACCGTCCAGACCGTGAGCGATGGCTGCTCGGCAGTCATGTCGGTGGAGACCATGATTTCGCCGTCTTCCAGGAACGTCACACCGGAGCAGCCGCTTTGTTTGCTGATGATTTTCCCGGTTCGGACGTCACGGAAAACGACGACGGTTTCTTTGTCAGCGACTTCGACGGTAGCCAAAATATCTTCGTTGGCGAAGGTCAGGCCGAAAGCGGGGCGATCCCACTCGACGACTTTGTCGAATTTGGCCAGATGAAAAACAGAGACGGCTCCTTTGACGAAACGGGGTTGAGGTGCGGCAGGAATGCCCTGAAAGCCGCCAGCGCCGCCACCGGCGAAGCCGCCAGCGAAACCGCCGCCCACTCCGATTTGGCCACCGCCGAAGCCGCCTCCGCCCACAAATCCGCCTCCCGGGCCGTTGTTCGGCTGACCACCGAAGCCGCCAGCGCCGCCACCGGCGAAGCCGCCAGCGCCGCCACCGGCGAAGCCGCCAGCGAAACCGCCAATTCCTCCTGCTGCGCCATTGTTATTCGGCTGACCACCGAAGCCGCCCACAAGTCCTCCTCCTTGCGGATTGGCCGGAATCGGTTTACCCGGGCCAGGGTTTTTTCTCAGTAAAACTGAATTCCGCCGCCAGGGTTGCCTCGACCGGCGAAAGGGCGAACTTGATTTTGGCTCCGGGTCCTTTTTTCTCCAGCAACGTTGCCGTTCGTTTGCCGGTTTCGGGATCGAAAATGAATAGCGAGGCTTCGGCCCGTTTAAAAGTGGAAACAACCAGAAGCGGACGGCCCGTACTTTCAAGCATCGATGCGCTTGGGCGGATGAAGCGCATCTGGTTGATCTTGCCGGGGCACGCTATGGTTTGAATTTTCTTCTTGGCTTTGAAATCGAACAAAACAATTTTGCTGCTGACAGTATTCCAAAAACGATCGAGGTCCTGCGGTCGGGCGGCGCCGCGGATATTGGCCAAGGCGGAAAGATCGCTCAAAGGGATGGCGACGACGTGGCCGTTGGGATGAAAGATGGCTGGCGCGAGTTCGGGGCCATGGTTTTTTGGCGGACGCATACGCGCCAGAAGGTTGCCGGTCTCGACTTCCCATAATTCGATCAGGTCGATCGAATCAACTGCGAAGATGACTCCGCCGCCACCACCGGGCAATTTCTTGCGATCGAACCGAGGCAAGCCAGCGACCGGTTTCCCGGAGTTGCCCATTTTGCCCTTGGAACCGGCATAGCAGACGAGGATTTTGCCGTCGTCTGAGAAAGCTTCCACGGTGGCCGCGTCGATGACGAAGCGCTGAACGGGTTTTTCCGGTTTGGATAGGTCCCAAAGCTGGGTGGTCGGCGGCACACTGAGAACGGCGCCGATTCCCAGGCCAGCTTTCTGGATCGCACGGGTGAAATACTGCTTGACGAGCAAAGTGTTGCCGTCCGGACTGAAGGCCACTGGCCAGGCGTCTTGGATACGTGCAATCGTTTTGCCGGTCTTGATGTCAACAATGTTGGTGACTTTGTATCCCGAGGATCGGAAAGGCGCGCCGGCCTGGTTCCCCGGGTCTTCCGTTGAACCGACTGCCACCAGATCGCCACGGGGAGAGACGGCGCTATTGGCGAAGCCAATGTTGAGGTTTCCATAGATTTGGCCGCCCATCGTCGACGCCACCGCCACACTGAACCGTTTCGCGAGGGCAATGGAGACGACCTGGCCGTTTCGCTCGACCGGATTGGCGGCGACAACAAGTTGCGTCACCAGGCCTCCTGCGAGAATAAGTGCGACCGCGCCGATTCGATACATCTGCAACCTCCAGCCTTTTAGGCTTTACCATGCGAGCACCGCGAGAACAAAAGCATCCGTCGCTGCCGATTCACTCCGAAATCGACCAGACTTTCAGACCGGCAGGTGAGGAGGACACCAACACCTTGCCGTCTTCGGAAAATAGTATTTGATGTGATCGTAAATGTTTTATTTGGGCTATCGACTTTTTCGCAGCTAAATCCCACAAATGCACGTGGCCGTCGCTTGAAGCATAGGCCAAATGTTCGAATCGGGGGGACAAGGCGAGCGCTCGAACCATGCCGTTGCTTTCCAAAGCGATCTGTTCCTTGTCCTCGGCGAGATTCCAGACAATGAGGCGATTATCCAGGAGCTGAATAGCAGCATGATGTTTGTTGGCCGCCATCAGGATCGGTGTGTCGTCGAGCTTGGCGCGAAGGGTCCGCAGGGATTTACTCGTGCAATCGAGCAACGCCAGACTTGCTTTCGGTTCGCCAGGGTGGGAAAAAGCGAGATGCGATCCTGTAAAGCAGATGCCGCGCGGTGGGGTGGGCAGATTGGGCTGAACCAGACTCGCTTTGTTGGCGTGCTGGCGCAAATTCTGCATGACCACCACAGGATGAGCATCGCCAAACGGAAGTTGCCCGTTGCCAATGACGCCACCGCCACCAAAACCACCAAAACCTGGGACGATGTCGCCTTCGAGAGACGTTCCGACCAGGATCAGATTGTCACCAGCCAGAAACGCCTGGCCTGGCGAAATCCGTGATGGATTGTAGGAGATCTCGTCGACAGGCTTCAGTGACACGGGATCGTGAATGCGAACTTTGCATTCTTTGGTATCGTCTCGTCCGTAGACGACAACGACGTATCGCCCGTTGGCGACAGCGCACCGAAAGCCGGCGTCGAGGCTGATTCGATCGATGGTTTTGCCGGAAGCGAGGTTCTGCACCAGCAGTTGAGCGCCATCGTGCCAGCGGTCGAGAACGAAAAGCGATTTTCGATCGCGGGAAAGCCCGACCGCCGTCGGAATCCCCTGATAGAGTTGCGGCGGCAATTCGCCCAATGGTTTGATCCGCAAGAGGAATGCTGACTGTGAAAGCGTGGCGGTGGGTTCCGTAGTCGGTGTCCGACCAACGACGCCAGCGACACCGCCGGCGACGGCAATGATCCCAGCCAGGGCCAGGCAGACGGCTCGGCACTTCGCCAGCCAAATCTGCCTCATGGCCTGGTGGGCGAGCGCCTGTGCCCCTGGCGAGAGGGTCGCGCTTCCTGTTCGCAGAAGACAAGCGCCGATTGCCTGCACCGTTCGCCGAACCAGTTCGGCGGACAGAACGGTTGACTGGCCTTGCAGGACGGCCAGCAACGCGGTACTCGACAAGGCGAAACCTCGCTTTTGCAGCCGAGCGCGCAGCACGCGACGAGCCCGCGCTAATCTGCCTTTCACCGTCCCGGAAGGCCAACCCAATGCTTTGGCGGTTTCTTCATTGGTCTTGCCGTTGAAATAACACAGGAGCAAGGGCGTGCGGTATTTGTCCGGCAGACGGTTCAACTCTTCCATAAGAACAGGTTCGGGGTCGTGGGACGTTGCCGACTGCTCTGCCGGTTCCGGGACCTCGGCCAACAACGTTTCGTGTCGACGCCGCCGCATGGTTTTCATCCTCGCGTTCAGAGCGATGCGGTAGGCAACGCCATAAAGCCAACTAGCGATGGACTTTTGTTTGCGGATCGAAGACGCCTTCTGCATGAGAACCAGGAATGCTGCCTGAAACACGTCTTCGGCTGTCTCCGGATCCGAGATCACAGACCGGGCGACGCGAAAAACCATCGTACCGTGACGTCGAACAAGCGTTGCGAACGCCGATTCATCCTTCCCCTCTCGGTAGCGGTGCAGCAATTCGCTATCAGACGGTTCCCCCACGTTGGTGGGACCGGCCCACTGGTAAAGGAAATTCAACAGGCTGCCTAGAGGCGCTCGTGCCATGATCGTATGATTTCCGCGTCTTTGGCTCTTCCCTCCAGAATAGTGTCACGACTATCTGCGTTGGGTACAAAATTTCCGTTTTTGTTTGGCCGATTGGCTGAGCATCCTCGAGGAGCATCGCGAGACAGGCGGTGAAGCCGATGAAACGAAAGAGCCGGTGCCTCGTTAGGCGTGGAATTGTGGCGGAAATCGTTAGCTATTTTGCGCAGCTTCTCGCCACTGCCAACCGGCGCTGCTTTTTTATCGGCGAGGGGCGAGAGGCGGGGAGCGAAGAAGGGGATGCCGTAAGCTAACAGTGTTTCCGTGAGGAAGCACTGTCAGCCAACGGTATCTTGGTTTCTCTGTTTGAAGCCGGTTGTCGAAGAAGGTAAATCCTGATATCATCCCGCCCAACGGATCGATTGTTTTTTCAGGGAGATCAAACCATGGCGACGGTTGCACAGGAGACGCGCACAGGCGGACAGCGAGCGAACCAGGATTTCGTGGTGGCCGACCTTTCGCTGGCCGACTGGGGTCGGCGGGAGATCAAGATCGCTGAGCACGAGATGCCGGGGTTGATGGCGATTCGCCGAAAATATGCCGCCGACCAGCCGCTCAAAGGTGCCCGTATCGCCGGCAGTTTGCACATGACGATCCAGACGGCGGTATTGATCGAAACACTCCAGGCTCTGGGGGCGGAAGTCCGCTGGGCCAGTTGCAATATCTTTTCGACGCAGGACCACGCCGCTGCTGCCATTGCTGTCAAAGGAACGCCCGTCTTTGCCGTCAAGGGCGAAACGCTCGAGGAATATTGGGAGTACACCCACCGCATCATGGAATGGCACGATGGCGGCACGCCGAACTTGATCCTGGACGACGGTGGCGA
This sequence comes from Gemmatales bacterium, assembly GCA_026004675.1. Lineage (GTDB taxonomy): Bacteria > Planctomycetota > Planctomycetia > Gemmatales > Gemmataceae > BPJP01. The sequence continues at coordinate 231,953 of BPJP01000003.1, read as the reverse complement.
CGCCACTCTCCTGATTCATACCGGTTGCAAAGCGGAAAGAGACCCTTCGATTCTCGACGCGACGCCCGAATCCGAAGAAGAAGAGGTTTTCTTGCGGTCGATCAAAAAGCGTCTGAAGTCGCAGCCTGACTTTTACAGCACGATTGCCAGGAACATCATCGGCGTATCCGAAGAGACGACAACAGGGGTGAAAAGGTTGCGGGCGATGGCGGCGGAAGGCTCGCTGTTGTTTCCAGCGATCAACGTCAACGATTGTGTGACAAAAAGCAAGTTCGACAACATCTATGGTTGCCGGGAGAGCCTTCTCGATGGCATCAAGCGGGCCACCGACGTGATGATCAGCGGTAAGAAAGCAGTAGTCTGTGGCTATGGCGACGTTGGCAAAGGTTGTGCTCAGGCTCTCAAAGGTGCCGGCGCCACCGTCTTTGTTACGGAAATCGACCCGATCTGCGCCTTGCAAGCCTGCATGGAGGGTTTCCAAGTCGTGACCATGGATGACGCCTGCACGTATGGCGATATCTTCGTCACCACCACCGGAAACATCGACGTCATCACCCGGGCGCACATGGACAAAATGAAACACAACGCCATCGTCTGCAACATCGGCCATTTCGACAGCGAAATCCAGATCGCCGCCCTGTCTGATCTGCAATGGGAAGAGATCAAGCCCCAGGTCGATCATGTGATCTGGCCCGATGGCAAACGCATCATCGTTCTGGCCAAAGGACGGCTCGTCAACCTTGGTTGCGCCACCGGCCATCCCAGCTTCGTCATGAGCAATTCGTTCAGCAACCAAACGCTGGCGCAGATGAAACTGTGGAAAGACGGCAGAACGATGGAAAAGAAAGTTTATCTTCTGCCGAAGGAACTCGACGAAGAAGTCGCCCGCCTTCATCTCGAGCACCTCGGCGCTAAACTCACCTTGCTGACGGATAAGCAGGCGAAATACATCGGCGTCAACAAGAACGGCCCGTTCAAGCCGGACGAATATCGGTATTGATATTCGGTCGAAAGCCACGATCTTTGTGCGGACGACATGGCCGTTGCCGACATAGATTGCAGGACGCCGGGACCCGCTATCGGAGGCAACATCATGTTCCAGGCGCTGCTGATCGTGTTGTTTGTCCCCGCAGTCGATGCTGAAGTCACCGCTGATGTGATCATCCGGGGCGCTACCATTCACGACGGCAGCGGCAAACCCGGCTTTCGCGGCGATGTCGCCTTGAAGGGGGAACGCATTGTCGGCGTCGGCCAATTCGCCGTCAGTGGCCAGCCCGAAATCATTGATGGTACCGGACTGATCGTCGCTCCCGGTTTCATCGACCTGCATAACCATAGTGACATGTCGGCGCAGCGTCCGCGCATCCTTCGTCCTGCCATTGCCGAGCTGGAATACCGCAAGAATCTCAACTTCCTTATGCAGGGCTGTACGACGATCGTGACGGGAAATTGCGGCTTCGGTCCTTACGATGTTGCCGAGTTCTTCCGCCAACTGGACAAGAACAAGATCGGCACGAATGTCATCCACCAGATTCCGCACAACGATCTAAGGCAGCATGTGATGGGGAACGCGAATCGACCGCCGACCGACGAGGAAATGGCTCGCATGCTCCAGCTCGTTGAGAAGAACATGAAGGATGGCGCCTGGGGTTTATCGACGGGTTTGTTCTATACGCCGGGTTCCTACGCTGATAAGGATGAGATTGTGGCCTTGGCCAAAGTCGTTTCGCGTTACGGCGGGTTCTACGCTTCCCATATGCGGAACGAAGGCCCCAATCTTCTGCCTTCGATTCACGAAACCATCGAGGTTGGTCGACGGGCAAAGCTTCCCGTACACATCTCGCATTTCAAAGCATTTGGGCCCAAGGCGTGGGGCAAGGCCGCCGACGCCATTGCTCTGGTGCGCGATGCCCGCAAAAAGGGGTTGCGTGTCACCGTCGATCAATATCCCTACACGGCAAGCAGCACATCGCTTGCTGCCGATGTGATCCCGCAGGTCTACCGGGAAGGATCGCACAAGGACCTGATAGCGCGGTTCGATGACCCGGAGTTGGGGCCGAAAATCCGCCAGGCGATCCAGTCGGCGCTGAAAGATATGGATGACGGCAAGCGCATCCGCATCGCGCAATTTCCCGCCAACCCCAAGTGGCAGGGAAAAGATCTGGCTCAGCTGGCCAAAGAGCAAGGGAAAAATCCCGTGGACATTGTTTTGGACATTGAACGGCGGGGCGGCTGCCAGATCGTCGCTTTCAGCATGACCGAAGAGGACGTGCGCCTGATCATGAAACAGCCTTTTGTCGCCACGGCCAGCGATGGGGCCACCAAAATTCCGGACGCCACCGTTCCCCATCCTCGGAACTATGGGACGTTTCCCCGCAAGATCGGCTATTACGCTCTGCAAGAAAGAGTTTTGCCTGTGGAACAGGCTATCCGCAGTGCCACGGGATTGCCTGCCGACATCCTGAAACTTCCCCAGCGAGGCTATCTCAAGCCCGGATATTTCGCCGATGTCGTGGTGTTCGATCCCAAGACATTCCGCGACACGGCGACTTTCGACAAGCCTCATCAATATGCCACTGGTGTGCGCTATCTCTTCGTCAATGGCGTTGCCACGATCAAAGATGGAAAATACACCGGCGCTTTGGCCGGGAAAGCTCTTCGGCATTCTTCGCGCTGAGTCGTGTGGTTGGTTGGCTCGTCTGATTTGCATATCATCTCTTTGAGAGCCGACCGAGGAGATGGACTGTGGCACGTTATTTCAAATACAAATCCATTGCTGATCTCGAAGCAGAAAACCAGAGGTTAGGGATCGACTTGCGCTTTACCGATGACTTGACGCCTCTTTTCACTTCGGTTCGGGTTGGTCCGCTGCGGGCGGGTAATGCCATGTGCATCCAGCCGATGGAAGGATGCGATGGCACGCTCGAAGGTCGGCCCGACGAACTAACCTTTCGCCGGTATCGGCGTTTCGGTGCAGGGGGCGCCAAACTGATTTGGGGCGAAGCGACCGCTGTCGTTGACGAAGGGCGCGCCAACTCCAGGCAATTGCTGCTCAATGATGCCACAGCCAGCGACTTCGAACGCATGCTCGCCGATTGCCGAAAAGCTCACCGCGAAACCTTCGGCTCCGATGACGATCTCATCGTCGGCCTGCAATTGACCCATTCGGGCCGCTACAGTTTTCAAAAGCCTTTGCCTGTCTTTCACGACCCGCTACTCGATCCGCGGACAATCGTGGACAAGGCCACCGGCAAAACCATGGACGCCAGCTATCCGCTGCTCGATGACGACTATTTGAGCCGGCTTGTCGATCATTATGTAGCAGCAGCCCGGTTGGCCTGGCGCGTGGGTTTTCAATTCGTGGACATCAAACAATGCCACCGCTATTTGCTGAGTGAATTGCTTGCTGCCAAAACCCGCGGCGGCAAGTATGGCGGCAGCCTGGAAAACCGTACCCGGCTAGCGCGCGACATTTTCACCGCCATCCGCTCGGAAGTGCCTGGGCTTGTTCTCGCCACGCGCTTGAACGTTTACGATTGTGTCCCCTTCCGCAAACGCGAAAGCGACGGCGTCGGCGAACCGATGCCCTGGGCTCCCCCCCTCCTTAGCGCCTGGGGTACCAGCGAAAACGACCCGTTTCAGCCCGACCTTACCGAACCGATCGCGTGGATCGAGCAGATGATCCAACTGGGTGTGGCCATGGTGAACGTCAGCATGGGCAACCCCTATGCAGTGATGCACGTGATTCGGCCTTTCGAATATCCGCCTCCTGACGGCTACGAATCGCCAGAGCATCCCTTGGTCGGCGTCAATCGACATCTTCGCCTGACCGCAGCGATCCAGGAGAGATTCCCGGATTTACCTGTCATCGGAAGTGGCTACAGCTATTTGCAGGAATTCCTCTTTCATGCAGGCGCCGCCAATCTTCGCGACCGTCGGGTCTCTTTCGTCGGCGTAGGCCGAGCGGCCTTGCCAATGCCCGACTTCGCCAGGCAGCTTCAAGAAACAGGCCGGCTCGACCGAAAGAGGGTGTGCCGCACCTTCAGCTATTGCACCGCGCTGATGCGCGCCAAGCACAACGAACTGGGACAATTCGCCACCGGCTGTCCCCCCTTCGACAAAGAAATCTATGGTCCGATTTGGGAACAAGCGAAGAAGCGATAATCATTCACCAAACAAGCCGTTTCTATCCTGCTGCGGAATGACAAGCGGGGTCATGGTTCGGCAAAGTTCTCGGATCGGGGCTGCCTGACTTGGACCACAAGCCAGGCCAAAAAAGCGATGATCAGCATGTTCAGGCCGGTTTTCAGGGCGGACTCGGCGAACGTATCCCGATTGGCTGCCGACCGGCTCCGGCTCGTCCACGACGAAGGCAAAACAGGATCGGGAGCTTCATCGAGGGCGGCACTCGCCAAGGCACTGATCTGTTCCGGTTGCAGAGGCTTTCCTCCCATCGGCAGCGCGGATGCCGGTCCGGCCCCGGTGGCAATGCTGGCAGAGCTTTGCGCCGCGCCGGCCAACAAAACTTGCGTTCCCAAGGTTTCAACAGCTTCGTCCTGTCCTGGATAGGTCCGGGCGGAGATGGTCGCCGGACGCAAATAGGGCAACCTTAGCCTTCGTTCGAGCGTGAGCCAATCTTTCAGCGGGCAGAGGCTGATTTGTTTCGACACCTCCAGTTCGTCCAAACCTAGAACCTTTTCTCCCGGTTTGGCGAGGATGATCGCAACGTCGATGTTGCCACGAATGACGTGCTTTATCAGTTCACCAGCGGCTGCCTCGATGACGACTTCCTTGCCTTCCAACATGGCGACGGCAACCTGATTCGCTCCGCTGCCAGCCGGCGGAACGCCCACCCTCCCGGCAAATGGATCGGAGGAACGAAGATCGTCGGCTCGGCGAATGACATGAATCTCGCGATTGCCAACAACCGCCAGCGCTTCGATATGTGTCAATCGACGCGGTGGTCGCTGGCCTCGTGGGATGAAAAAGCGTTCCGACCCGATCATCGCCAACCGGGCCGACCCATCGGAAAGGCTGGCGACCGGATCAGCAACAAACTCGATGCTTGCGCTGTCCTGCGGAAAGGCGGCCGAGACGGCACGCAAGGCAGGAATCGCGAACGAATGGAGCAAGGCCTGGTCGTCCGTGGCGGCTGCCACGAGGATTTCCACGCGGGGTATCTTCTCCTCTGCCGTTGCGGGCAAAAGATTGTTTTCGAGCAAGAATTGCCTGGCGACCTGAGGTGCTCGCGCCTGCCGAACTTCGACCGCAAGGTTGAGACGCTGCATGGTCTTCAGATCGAATCTATTTTCGAGCTGATTGAGGAGTGTCTCCACTTTGGGCTGCTGCCGGATTGTTTCGCCGCGAACCAGAAAGGCGGCTTCATAGGAGGGAAAGAATCGCAAATTGTCTTCGAGCATTTTCAGGTCGAACTCGCTGAGGCCGCCATCGGTGGCAAATGCCACTATGGCATCTGCCCGTCCTTCGTAAAGCGTATCCGCGCGATCCAAGGGAGAATCGATAAGCAAAGGCCTTCGAGCAAGCTTGAGGCCGTAACGTTCGCAAAGTGCTGTTAACCCATCGCGCGGTCGGCGCACGTAGGCGGACGGGCATGCGATGCGGACGCCGCCAGGAATTTTTTTCAAGTCCGCGATGCTTTCGATGCCAAGGCTATTCGCTCGTTCTACCGTCATCAAGACTTGGTAATGGTTGTCGAATCCCAGAGGTTCGAGCCAATGCAAATCCAGCGGTTCGTACAACTTCCTGGCTCGTGCCAGCGTCGTCTCAGAGGAGACGAGTGGTTCGTGCAGAAAGAGCAAACCGGTGCCGGAGTACTCGACCATCAGATCGATCTCACCGTCCCGCAACCGGCGCTGGCATTCGAAGGTATCCTGGCAAAAGACGATGGGTTCCACGTCGAACCCGTTGGCACGAAGGAGTTGGGCGGCCATTTCGGCCAGGATGACTTGTTCGGTGAATTCCTTGGCACCGATGCGCAACGGCCTTTGTCTTTGGCAGCCGGTACAAGCGAGCAGGCAAACCGCCCCGACCAGACACCATTTACGCAGGTTCATTCGCTCCCCTTACCAGACGATTGCCATGGATTCGTCCAAGTTAAGCGGGAATCGCTCGGGTGGCAAGCGGACGGCTGAAGCTATTCGATGATTTTGTTCAATGGATATTCGACGATGCCGCACGCCCCCGCCTTTTTCAGTTGCGGAATCAAATGCCTCACCGTGTCTTCATCGATGATCGTATTGACGGCGACCCAGTGCTCGTCGGCCAGCGAGGAAATCGTCGGATTCTGGAGAGCGGGCAACACTTCGAGCACAGCAGGCAGACACGCTTTGGAGACGTTCATCATCAAGCCGACCTTGCCGTCGGCCGCCATCGCCCCTTGGAGCATCAGGACCAAGTCGTCCATCTTCTGCTTTTTCCACGGGTCGGCTCTGGCTTGTTCGTTGCAGATGAAGCGGGTGGTGCTTTGCAGCAATTCCGCCACGATCCGCAGGTTGTTGGCCCGCAACGAACTCCCGGTTTCGGTCACTTCGACAATGGCGTCGGCAAACTTTGGCGGCTTGACTTCTGTCGCACCCCAGCTGAATTCCACCTTGGCATGCACCCCCTGTTGTTCCAGCCAGCGCTTGGTCAAGTTGACGACTTCCGTCGCGATGCGCTTTCCTTCCAGGTCCTGCACGCTTTGGATGGGAGAATCGTTGGGAACGGCCAGCACCCAGCGGACCGGCCTTTTGCTGGCTTTACTGAAGACAAGCTCGGCCAGTTCCACGACACAAGCACCGTTTTCCAGGATCCAGTCGTATCCCGTCAACCCACAATCGAGCGAACCTGCTTCGACGTACCTCGCCATTTCCTGGGCACGAATCAGCGTGCATTGGATTTCCGGATCGTCGATCTCGGGATAATAACTTCGGCTGCGAAAGGTCAATTTGTAACCGGCTCGGCGAAACAATTCCCCAGTCGCCTCCTGCAGACTGCCGGCAGGAATCCCCAATTTGAGAACGTTTTCAGTCATTTACCGTAAACCTGTTTCGGATCAAAAACACGTTCCCCGATGACACGAAGGGCTTCCCCCTCGATCTTCCGGAAAAAGCAGCTTTTGTAGCCTTCATGGCAGGCTGCTCCGCCGATTTGCCGAACTTTCAAAAGCACCGTGTCGGCATCACAGTCTACCAACACCTCGCGCACTTCCTGGACGTGCCCGCTTTCTTCCCCTTTGCGCCACAGGCGGTTTCGACTTCGGCTAAAGTAACAGGCCTTGCCGCTGCGGAGCGTCTCTTCAAAAGCTTCCCGATTCATCCAGGCCATCATCAACACTTCGCCAGTGTCGGCATCCTGCGCGATGGCCGGCACCAGTCCGCCGCTTTTGTCGAAGTCGATCATGGCCTTCTCCCTCGCCCAGGCGTATCACCTGTAAGACTTTACGTTGTAGTTAAAATAGTCGATTCGCCCAGAGGGGGAAGCCAAATTCGAATCGCAGCATTCCCCTTCCCCGCCACCAGTTCGCTTTGTGCGGGTCGTGAGGCCCCCTATTTCCGAACCGGGCACACGCACCTTCGGCGAAGCCGCTGGGAGGGTTCTCCATTCTTTTCGTTGACCTCGCCTGGTAAATAGCCTACCTTAACTGTGATTCATTTTTTCACGTAATCTGCCGGGAGCCAAACCATGCGAAGAGACCGTTTTTCCGTTCGACCAGGGTTCACCTTGATCGAACTTCTCGTCGTCATTGCCATTATTGGCGTTTTGATTGGCCTGTTGCTGCCAGCCGTACAAAAAGTTCGCGAAGCTGCCAACCGCATCAAGTGCGCCAACAACTTGAGACAGATCGGCACCGGCACGCATTCGATGTATGATGCCTACCAAATTCTCCCCCCTCTATGCGCTGGCAATGCCAGACCGCCTGGCTGGTCTGGTAGCTCGCCGATTACGATCGACGGCCCTTTCAAAGGAACCAATTACACGGTCTTTACGTTCTTGTTGCCGTTCATCGAGCAAGACAATATTTGGCGCAACACGACTCCGTCAGGTTATGCTGGGGGCCAGTATTATCGTGTGATCTCGACCTATTTGTGTCCCGTCGATCCGTCGGTATCACCGGAGGGAAAAAACCAGACTCCAAATGGCGGCGCCAAAAACTGGGGCGCTGGTTCCTATGGCGCCAACTATCTCGTTTTCGGAAACCCGACCGCTAGCACGTCTGCTCTGCGTGTCCAAGGTTACAATACGATTCCCGCTTCGTTTCCCGACGGGACGTCGAACACCGTTTTCTACAGTGAAAAATACGGCACCTGTGGCACAAGCGGCGACATCAACAACCTGTGGGGAAGTCTTTGGGCCGACGCCAATTCCGTGTGGAGACCGGCTTTTTGTATTCGGTCGTTGTATAAGTCTCCCTCGAGTGCCGGATATCTAGCCTGCCGAAAATTCCAGGTCCAGCCTCAATGGATGACTACTTGCGATAACGAGCTGGCCCAATCCGGTCACCCCACCGGAATCAACGTCTGCATGGGCGATGGCAGCGTTCGCTATGTCAGTCCGAGTATCAGTCCTACGACCTGGGCTATTGTCTGCGATCCGCGCGATGGGCAAGCCGTGCCGTCGGATTGGTAAAACGAGTTGCGAGGATGAGACGAAGTCTGCGAATTCTGGTCTGCGGTGCCGTGTTATTCGTCACGGGATGTCCGCGTGGCGAGCAGCCGCCGGAAACGTTTCCTGCCAAAGGACAGCTGGTCGACCAGAACAACCAGCCGGTCGCCGCCACGATTTCATTCAAGTCCAGCCAGGGAGCCTCGTTTGCAGTGGTGGCGACAACCGACGCGGAGGGCCGATTCGAGTTGGAAACGATTTTTGGCAACCGAAAGATCAAAGGGGCGCCCAAGGGAGAATACCGTGCCACGGTGATGCCAATGATGGGTGAACAGGGCCAGGAAAACGAGATGCTGATCGAACCGATCGAATTGCCTCAGACATTCGAAGTGAAGCCGACCCAGGAAGGCAACGAATTCTCCATACAAGTCGAAATCCGAAAGCAGCGCTAGGCGGATGAGGGGAAGTCGATCCGCTTGCTGGTGCTTGCGTCCGAATTTACCGCCTCATGAGTATCGCATCAGGTGAAACAGGCATCCCAACGTCGTTCACCATCGTGGGGGCTGGGCTGGCTGGAGCCTTGCTGGCGTGTTATCTGGGCAAGGCGAACCGGCGGGTCGAGGTATTTGAAAAACGTGCCGACCCACGGCGCGGCCAGCGCGATCGGGGCCGGTCCATCAACCTGGCCATTTCAGAACGTGGCCGAGCCGCGCTTCGGGAGATCGGACTCGAAGCGGAAGTTCTCCGCTCCGCCATTGCCATGCCTGGACGGATGATACACGACCGCGCCGGTCGGCTTTCTTTTCAACCCTACGGAAAAGACCCGGCACAAAGTATTTATTCCGTTTCGCGAAACGCACTCAACATCGCTCTCTTGAATGCTGCCGAGCAGCATGACACGGTCCGGCTAAATTTCGACAAGCGGTGCACGGCTGCCGACCCGGACAGCGGCTGGATCGAATTGACAGACGAACAAAGCGGCGCGACCACGTCGCTGATGGCGGCCTGCCTGATCGCCGCCGACGGGGCATTCTCGGTCGTACGCAGCCAGATGCAAAAGCGCGACCGCTACGATTTCCAACAACAGTATCTCAGCCATGGCTACAAGGAGCTGACGATCCCGGCTCGCCCGGACGGCAGCCATGCTCTGGTGAAAAACGCCTTGCATATTTGGCCTCGGCGCAGCTTCATGATGATCGCGTTGCCGAATCTCGACGGCACCTTTACTTGCACGCTATTCTGTCCGTTCGAGGGACCGAACAGTTTTGCCGAATTGACGACTCCGGAAGCGGTGTCGTATTTCTTCGAACGCGAATTCCCCGACGCCGTGCCGCTTCTTCCTGCTCTGACAAAAGAGTTTTTCGACAATCCGACTGGTTCATTGGTGACGATTCGCTGCCGCCCGTGGCATATTGCGGGCAAGACGGTGCTGGTCGGCGATGCTGCCCATGCCGTCGTACCGTTTTTCGGTCAGGGCATGAATGCCGCCTTCGAGGATTGCAGCGTGCTGATGACCTGTCTCGAAGAATCGGGATGGAACCCGGCGGTCGCTTTCGCTCGCTACGAAGCACAACGCAAGCCGAATGTCGATGTGCTGGCGGACTTGTGCATCGACAATTTTGTCGAAATGCGCGATTACGTCGGTTCGCGGGCATTTCTGTGGAAAAAGAAATCAGAAATCCTGCTCAGCAAACTCTTCCCGCAGTGGTACGTTCCGCTGTATACCATGGTGAGTTTCACCCGCATTCCTTACGCCGAGGCCAGGCGACGAGCCTTGCGGCAGGATCGAATCGTTCGAGGAATGCTGTTCCTCGTTGCTGTTTTCATTTGTCTGGCTCTGGGGTGGATCGGTTTTTCATGCTGTTACACGCAATGAGTCAACGTTCGCGTTCGACCAGGGTCAAAAACAAATTGCGAATCTGCGTTGTGTGGTGCTCGAGTTCGGCAAAGAAACGCTCGGCCGCGGTCTGGCCGCTGGCAGGTTCGAAGCCAAGGAGTCGGGCAAGTTTTTCCACTTCGTCGGTTGATTCGGGAAGTTCATCCTGGGAGCGGTTCTGCACGATGCGCAAGCGCAACTGAACCAGGCGCAGGAAATGGTAGCCGTTTCGCAGAATGTCACATTCTTCAGGGGAAAGAAGCTTTGCATCTCGGATGGCATCGAGAGCAGCCCAGATATCGGGTGTTTGCAGGGACGGATATTGGCGTCCATATTTCAGCTGGAAAATCTGTACGGCGAACTCGACATCGACAATGCAGCCGAACCCTCGCTTGAGATCGCGACTGCTGCGGCTGGCTTCGAGCCGCTGCCTCATCTCGGCAATGGTTTTCGCACATTGATCATTCCAGGGGCAACCAAAAGCGCCGTTCCGGACAACCTCCATGACACGTTCGCCGAATTCCGGGTCGCCGTGCACCAGGCGGGCTCGCGTCAAGGCCTGTCGTTCCCAGAGTTGGGCGCCGCCGTCAACTGCGTAATAGCGTTCGAACTCGACCAGCGGAATGACGAGGCTCCCTGATTTGCCAGTCGGCCGCAATCGCATGTCGACTTCATAGAGACGACCCATGGGACCATGAAAACTGGCCATTTTGATAATGCGTCGGGCTAATTCGGTGAAGTAATGGAAATTGTCGGTTTCTTCGAATTCGGTAAAGCGGCTGGCGCCCGGGGCCCGGCCGGTTCGCCCATCCCCCTCGTAAACGAGAATGAGGTCCAGGTCGCTGTGGTAGCTTAATTCTCGGCCTCCCAGTTTCCCCATACCCAACAAGGCGTACTTGGCGATACGCGGCTCCTGCCCCTCAGAAGTTTCAAGGTAGGGAACGCCGAACCGCTTCTGCACCTTGGGTTCCTGGATTTCCGCGATCCGTACCAGAATCGTTTCGGCCAGGTCGCTCAGGGCCAGCATCGTTTCACGGATCGTATCCTTGCCGAGGATGTCGCGAACACCGATCCGCAACAATTCCTTGTCTTGAAAACTGTGCAGGATCGGCTCGGGATCGTCGGCGTGGCGGCACAACTCTGCCAGCTCGGTCCGCAATTCCTCCGCAGTGCGCGGCTGGTTCAGCACGAGGCTGTCGAGCAACTCGTCGATCATGCCTGGATTGTTGATGAGAATGTCGCACAAAAACTGGCTCCACGCGCATAGATCGACGAACAGCTTCAAGACCGGCGGGTTGAAACTGAACAACTCCCACAAGATTCCCTTGGCGCCCAAAGACGCGGTGACTTTTTCGAGATTCATCAAAGCCATGTCCGGATCGGGGGTTTCCGCGAGGGCTTCGAGAAGTTTACGAGCGATGCTGGCGAGAAAATGCCGGCAACGTTGTGCCGGCAGGAACGGAACCGTCTCCCGCGCCAACTGCACGAGGTTGTTGTATGCGGCTCCAATATCACGAAACGGATAGCGTCCCAGCACATTGCGGATCGTGGCTTCATCGGGATGGGGATCGAGAATCAAATCGGATTCCGGCTCCGAGGCTTCATCGGCGAATGTCTGGTGCAAAAGGTGATTCAAGATATGCCGGTTCAGACCGGTCTTGGCGCGGTAGTCGGCGAGGAAAGCCTGCGCCGGGTCACTGTCGGCCGCCGAATAGCCCATGCGCAGGGCGAGTTTTCGCAGTTCGTTATCTCCGATGGGCAATTGGTGGGTCTGCAAGTCGAAGAGAATCTGCAACCGGTGTTCGATATTGCGAAGGAAACGATAGGTGTCGTCGAGGATGTGATATTCCTGCGAGGTGAGGCAGCCGGCACGTTCCAAAGCCTTCATGGCTTTGAGCGTGTTGCGTTCGCGAATTTCGGGAAGGTCGCCGCCGTTGAGGAGCTGCAGAAACTGGATAACGAATTCGACATCGCGAATGCCTCCCAGTCCCGTCTTGACTTCGCGTTCACTGGTGCCGGCCTGCTGGGTCTTGTGCTCGATCCGGCGTTTGAGCGCTTTGATGCCGTTGATTTCAGCGAAGCTCAAATAACGGGTGTAAACAAAGGGTTCGATATTGCGGAGAAATTCCTGTCCCAGTTCGAGGTCTCCGGCCACTGGACGAATTTTGATAAGTGCCTGGCGTTCCCAGGTTCGCCCCAGCGTATCGTAGTAGGAAAGTGTGCTCGCCAGCGAGCGGGCTAACGGACCGCGTTGCCCTTCAGGACGCAAGCGCAGATCGATGCGGTAGGCCCATCCCTGTTCGGTGTGGGAGGACAGAAGACGGACCACCTCAGAGACCACTCTGCCGAAGAATTCCGAATTGTCGATGCACGAAACCCGTTTGCCGCGCGTTTCTCCTTCTTCGTCATAGAGAAACATCAGGTCGATATCGCTGCTGTAGTTCAGTTCTTCTCCGCCGAGCTTGCCGAAGGCGATGATGACGCAGCGGGCCGGCTTTCCAGCATGGGTAAACGGTTCCCCGAAACGCCTGGCGACGTTCTGAATAGCCTTGTTCAGTGCCACCTCCAAGGCGGCATCGGCGACACGTGCGATGTCAGCAGTGATTTCGTCCAGAGGGCGGTTGCGAATGATGTCGTTCGTCCCAATGCGGAGCAATTGCCTTTGTCGATAACGTCGAAAGGCTTTCAAGACGGCCGAATCTTCGAATGCCGCGTCGACTTTTTTTTGCAGCGCTTCCTGCAATTCCGACTTGCTTGGGCTTTTCCGCAACGGCACGCGCAGCATATCCAGATATTCCGGATTCGCAACGAGCAGATCGCTGAAATACTGGCTCGTGCTGAACAATTGCAACATGGTATCCAGGATGCTGGCATGATCTTCCAGCAGAACAGGGATTTGTGCGACGCCTTCCGAACGGTCCAAAAAGCGCTCGAGATTATTAAGAGCCATGTCGGCATCAGCCGTTTTGGGCAAGAGGCGATCAAGCGATGCCGACAAAACCTCCCATTCGTCCGCGGAAACCAGTTTTTTCAGACGATCGATGTTGTGCATTCCGCGGGCGGAGTCGCGCAGATTCCAGCGGGACAACATCGGTTTGGCGTGTTCGATCGATTCCATGTCGCATCTCAGCCAAGAACAACGAAAATGGTTTTGTTCATCCTAAGTGCCAAAAGCTGTCTTGCCAACAATCTTTATCTTCAGGCGGGATTCGCTCCCACCAGAAGTACATGACACGAAGCCCTCGATGCGCTATACTCACGTGCAAAGTGCCCCGGCACGTCAGGCAGGGCTTGATGCGGATGGCGTGCCTTCTAAACGGCATGAACCGGTATCAACCATGATTCTCGGCAATGGGATAGCAAAATGAAATCGACACGGCGCGAGTTTCTTTTCCAGGCAGCAGCAGCAACGAGTGCGGCACTCAGCGGGGTGCCTTTTGTTTAAAGCGGGGGGAAAAGCGAAAAAATATCGGACTGCCTTGATCGGCACAGGCTGGTGGGGGTTGAATATCGCCAAGGAAGCACTGGCATCGGGGCAATGCCGGTTCGTCGCTCTCGCCGATGTTGACGGCGATAACCTCGAATTGGCCGCCGAGCAAATTGAAGACTGGTCCGGCGACAAGGCGAAGATCTATAAAGACTATCGTGAATTGTTTGACAAGGAAAAAGTCGATATTGCCATCATTGCGACGCCTGATCACTGGCATGCGTTGAACAGCATCGCAGCCCTAAAAGCGGGAGCTCACGTCTTTCTGGAAAAGCCGACGGGGCATACGATCAAGGAGAGTCGAGCCATCGTCGATGCGGCACGGGCAGCGAAACGCGTCGTGCAGGTCGGCTTGCATCGCCGGATCGGTCCGCACCACGTTTCGGGCATGAAGTTTCTCAAATCAGGCAAAGTCGGGAAGATCGGCATGGTCCGCGCTTTTGTGCACAGCAAAGGCGGCAGAGAATTGCCCGCGCCCAACAGCAAGCCGCCGGACAATCTCGATTGGGACATGTACTGCGGACCGGCGCCGTTACGGCCTTTCAATCGAAAAATCCATCCGGGCGGCTTCCGCCATTTCCTTGACTTTGCCAATGGTACCTTGGGAGATTGGGGCGTCCACTGGCTCGACCAGGTCTTGTGGTGGAGTGAAGAACCGTACCCCAAAAAGATTTACTCGACGGGGGGCCGTCCCGTGCGCGGCGAACCCGTCCTTAACGAGAAGGAGCAGACCACGGATGCACCGGACAGCCAGGTGGCCGTCTATCAATTCGATTCCTTCCTTCTGACCTGGGAGCATCGAAAATTCGCCGGCAATGCCACGGAAAAATCAGCCATTGGTTGCTATTTCTACGGCAGCAATGGAATTTTCCACATGGGATGGCGCGATGGTTGGACTTTTTATCCGGCCGACTCCAAAAAGGCTCCCATCCACGAGAAAGCCCAGCTCCAGGAGCCGGATGGACATAACATCAAGCTGTTGTGGGCCGACTTTCTTCAGAGTATCGAATCGGGCAAGCCGCCGACATGCGACGTCGAGATCGGCCATCGCTCGACGACCTTGAGTCTGTTGGGCATGCTTTCCTACAAACTTGGCCGAAGCATTGCCTGGAACGGCACCAATGAGATGATCGAAGGGGATGAAGAGGCAAATAAGCTGCTCAAACGCGAATACCGCAAGCCCTGGAAGTATCCCGCATGAGCCGACGGAGACGACGGACCTCAACGGGCCGTCGCTGTTTGTTGGGCGACTATGCCGCCAATGATCCACTGATTGATGTCCCGTAGCATGTCGTTGTGCAAACGATGGTTGGCGGGGTAGGTCCGGAATTCCACATCCAGGCCAGCTGTGTAAAGGAGTCGGTAATTTTGCCTGGCCATGGTCAGAGGAACATAGGCGTTGGCAATGCCGTGCCCGATGAAAACGCGAAGTCGACGGGCCTGAGGCAGGCGTAACATGGGCGTTCCGCCTCGCGGCATCGTGCCATTGAGCGAAATGATACCGGCGAAGCGATCGGGAAAGAGCATCCCCAGACGATAGGCGATCGTGGCCCCTTCGCAAACACCGGCCAGGTAAATCCGCTGCGGATGAATGTGGTAACATCGGCAGGTTTGTTCGATGGCGTTGAACAAATAGTCCTCGACCAGCGAATCGAAGGAGTTTTGGCGACTCCAGCTGAACGCAAGTCGGCCGTCAGCATGCACCGAAAGTTGCGGCCCGCGCAGCCCGATACAGATGAAGTTCCGCCGGCTGAGTCTGGGGGCGAGTCGCATGATCTGCTCTTCGCTGCTCGACTGCCCATGAAACCAAACGATCAGCGGATAGGCGTAGTTCGGTTCATAGCCAGTGGGCACGAAGGTTCTTACCGGCATCGATGCCGGTGTGGCCACTTCCGATGTGTAAAAACCTTCCAGCGGTCGATACGTTTGCCAGAACAAGTCGGTTGGAGGCATGGCAAATCCCGTCGTGTCAGTTGTAATGGTCGTGCCGGCGGCAGGTATTGTGCGTCCGGGTGCTGCGTGCGACGACGAATTTCGACCAAATCTTTTCAAGTAGACCGCGGCAAGTCTACGATTGCTCGGCGTCAGTGTCAACGCGGCAATCTCCACGACGTGGAAAAAAACCCGCTTTCTCTGCCCTGTTTAAGCGGCTGCAACGATTGGGAGAAGTGCACAAAGAATTCACACCCGCCAGCGCTTCGATCCGTTCAGACAAATACTCAGGACCGAGATTTGCATAACAGAAATCAAATGTTAACAATGGAGAAAATAGAGCGGAATCCGACAATTACACCAAGCGCCAAACTTCCAGCATGCGATAACCGGCGGCATAAAGTTCATCGCCTTTATCGCTGATGGCAAAATCGTGGATCGTGCCGTTGGCTTTCACTTTGTAGGCAGGAACGGGGTCTTTCTTTTTCTTGTCGCTTTCACCAGGAAGTTTATCCATTTTCCACAGGCAGATGAAGGACGTTCCACCGCCAACCAGCCACGTCCCATCCGGATGGAAAGCGAGATGGTTAATCATCCCGCTTTGTCCCTGCGCACCCGAGGCGAAGAGTTTGGCTGGTTTCCGCCAGTCCCAGTATTCGATGGTGGCAGGTCCGCCCAGGCCGTCGACATTGCCGATCTGTCCCACGCCGCCGACCGCGAGGTAGTTGCCGTCTGGCGAGAAAACCAACGCCCGGATACCGCCGATCGACCGCTTTCGCTGTCGGGGATCGTAGGTATAAAGCACCGGAACGTCGAATTTTTGCAGCAGTTTGCCAGACAGAATATCCCAAATGCGGACGGCACCGATGCGGTCGCCGCTGGCGATGTATTTGCCATCAGGGCTGACGGCGACGGAATAAAGTGCGGTGACGAAGCCTTGCGGCGTTTGTTTCTCGTGACCGTCGAGAGAATGAACCAGTTTACCAGAAGCGACATCCCAGACCTTGACCAGCATGTCGTCGCCGACTGTGATCAGTCGGCTACCGTCGCTCGTGGAAATGACATCCCGAATCCAGCCCTGATGTGCTTGTTCGATGATGCGGACTGGTTCGCCGGTCTGGGGGTCCCACCAGATCAAACGACGATCGAAGCCCGCGGAGACGACGGTGGTTTTCGGTTTTTTGACGAGTGTGATGCCCCAGACGTAATTGTCGTGCCGATTCCACCGTGCGATCGGTTTGGAATCCTTGGAGCCGAGATCGAAAACATAGACGCCGTAATCGTCGCTGCCGGCGTAGACGCGGCGCGTGTTGGCGTCAAAATCCATGGAATAGAACGTGCCGTCGTGGTTGTATTTGCGAACGGCCTTGAGCTTTTTCGGATCGATGTTGGGCATGACGGCACTCGCTTTTACAACAGCACCTGTTTGATGGGTTCGGTGTGTTCAGGGGTCAGCGGCACTGGACGCGAACCGATGTAGTAGTTTTTGTCGTGGCGGATACCGACGGCGTTGTAGATGGTCGCGGTGATTTCTTCGGCGCCGACTTTGTCGTGGGTGACGGTATTGCCGTCGGCATCGGTCTTGCCGAAAACCGTGCCTCCTTTGATGCCGCAGCCGGTGAGCGAACACGACCAGGCTCGAGCGAAATGATCGCGGCCAACGTTGGCGTTGATCTTGGGAGTTCGGCCAAATTCCGACAAGGTGATAACCAGTGTCGATTCGAGCAAGCCACGCTGTTCCAGGTCTTCAAGAAGGGTGCTCATCACATGGTCCAGTTCCGTGACGAGTTCCCGATGGCTCTCGAAGTTGTCGGAGTGGGTATCCCACCAGGCACGGGCAACTTTGACCATCGGAACACCAGCCTCGATCAAGCGCCGGGCCAACAAAGCATGCTGGCCAAAGTCAGTTTTGCCATAACGATCTCGAACCGCTTGTGGCTCCTTCTCCAGATCGAACAACGTGTCCGACTTCATCAGACCACGTACGCGCTGGTAAGTGCTATTGTAGCCTTTCACTTTCGAAGCATTGCGTTCGCGGTCGAAGCGTTCGCTGAGGTAGCGACGGAGATGTTCTCGTTCGGTGTGGTCGACTTCAGAAAGACCTTTGGGCAGGTCGATATTGGCCGGTCTGAGGCTGTTTTCCAGGCTCATACCGGCGTAGCGGCCGCCGAGAAAACCGGGCAAAGGTGAAGCATTGCGCCGCCCTTCCGTGGCCAGATACATCGATACATATTCCGGAACGCTGCTGTCTCGCTCGGCGAGTTCTTTTGCAATCACGGCGCCGAAGTTCGGGTAAACGATTTCCGCTTCGCGCGGCCGACCCGTCAGCATCAGGCGAGAGGCACCGCCATGGTCCCCGATTCGCGTATCGAGCGAACGAATGATCGCCATTTTGTTCGTCCATTTGGCGATCTTGGGCATCAACTCGCAGATGTGGATTCCCGGTACTGCCGTCGGAATGGCCTTGAACGGTCCGCCCGTTGGCCGGCCCGGCTTCGGGTCGAATGTCTCCAACTGACTGGCACCTCCTGCGAGCCAGAGCAGCAATACTTGCTTTTTTTTCTTTTTCAAGTCGCCCGCGGCCAGCGCATGAAACGGCGAAGCCAAACCCGCAAGGCTTATTCCTAGCGCCGACGTCAAGCCCCCTTGCAGAAACAAACGGCGATCAAGCGTGTGTTCCGGAGAACCGCAGTATTGTTTTTGTGCCATGGCAGGGTTCCTCACTTGTCAATGCACCGGGCAGGCGCTTCTCTTTCCAAACGAATCGGTTAGTGGTTGAAGCGAAATTCGGCGGACGTCAGCAAGGCCCACACGAGTTGAGCACAAGCTTTCCTGCGATCTTCCGATCGGCTGTCGAGCCATTTCACCAGGAATTCTCGTTCATCGGGTTCCGCAGCTCGGCTTAGAATCGTCCAGATGGCGCGATCGACCACCGCTGCGCTATCCGATATCTCCGCCAGTTGGGCGGTTAAATTCTTGCCCGAAGCAACCACCAATTGTTGGGCCGCTTCATTATTCGACATAAATAAGGCTTCGTTGGCACTCGACTGGAAATCGTCACTGGGCTTGTCGAGCAGGTTGGCGGCCAACAGCCGGCCGGCTTGCCCTTCCAGGTTTCGACAAGCCTGCAACCGCTTCTCCGGTTCCGTCGCGCTATCGAAGGCGGTCTGTTCGCTGGTCGCCAAAACCATGGATACGGCGAATTGGCGGGGAGAAAGAGGACGTAGCAGAGCCTTGGCGAAATCGCCATCACGCACCGAATCGGAGACGCCAAGCGACCGGCTCGAGCGCTGATACGTTTGGCTGGTCGTGATCCCGGCAAGCAATCGATCCAGTCGGTAGCCGTGCGCCGCGAAATCATCCGCCAGCCATTCCAGAACATCGGGAACCGAAGGCAAATTCGCCGAATGAAGCTGGTCGACCGGGTGAACCAGTCCTCTGCCGAACAGATAATGCCAGACCCGATTTACGATAGCTCGGCGAAAGAAACGCGGGTCTTCCAGAGCCACTTTGACCAACTCAGCGCGGCGGCTGTAATTCTTCGGCGGTTTTGCCGGCTCCTCGATGATCCGGTTCGACAAAAACATCAATTTGGCCGTCTTCTTCTCTCCTTTTCGCGTCGTAAAGGAAACGTTGGCGTTGCCTTTCTCGGCGATGCCATTCTTGCCGTTCCCTTTCGTGGTGCGGTTGAAAAACGACGCCATGCCGTAGTAATGGTCTTGCTTCCAGTCCTGAACGAGCGGGTGGTCATGGCACTTGGCACAGCTGACATTGACGCCGAAGAATACGACCGAGGTGTCGTTGGTCATCTCGTCGAGTTTTTTCAATCGGCTGACGAGATATCGGCTGGCCCCTTCGGTTTCTTTTTTGTCCCAGGGACCAATCATGATTTCTTTGAAAATCTGATCCCACCCCTTCCGCCGGGCCAAAGACTCCCTTAGATACTCGATGAATGCCCGATCCCCGGCGTAGTTGTCCTGAATCATATCATCGAGCACATAACTCCAATGAAGCGGGAACTCCGGGCTGGCCAGCAATCGTTGGATCACGCGAATCCGCTTGTCGGGCGACTGGTCTTCCGCGAAGGCTCTAGCTTCGGCATAAGTAGGGATGCGGCCAGCGATATCGAGCGTCACACGCCGTAAAAAACCGCTGTCGTCGACGATTTCGGCGGCTTTCAAGTCAGCGCTTTGCCAATGTTTCATCATGAAGGAGTCGATCTTCGCAGCGACGGCGGGCGCCGAAGCGACAGCATCGACGTTTGCTTGGGGAAGGACAGCCAGCGTAAGAACAGTCAAGCAGGCAGGCATTTCGGGACCTCCGTGGCTGAGGACGCCGATATCGTCGGTTATGGGTGCCCTGGTTCGGGCAAGAAGGCGTACCAGGGCGGCAGGATTACGCATCTACTTTATGGGCAACGCTTCGCGGATGCAATCCTCTTTTTACGCTTTTTTCATTTTCTGTTCGTGTTGGCTTGAAAAGCGGCGATCGCTCCGGACCCTGTCGATTACGCCAGACACAACACAATCAACAATCCGGCAGAGAACGACTCGCCGATCCGACGCACCGACAACGACGAGCGTTCGGCATGTCGGATTCGATGCAGTTCGCGTCACCAGGCGTGGCCGTCGCCATCTCGGTTCGCGATATGTTTCGCGGCCTTCGCTCTGCTATTCGGTCGACCGCCTCGATCTTTCCATCCCCGGCAAATCAGATAATCTAATCGCTGCCATGCAAACATCCCGAGGTCGAAGTTTACCGCTGGGCGCCACTGCAGCCGGCGATAGCGTCAATTTTTCGCTGCTTTGCCGGCACGGCACAGCCGTCACGCTGGTGATTTACCCTTTCGACAGCGACACCCCCTTGGCCGAGTTCGAACTCGATAAAAGGGAAAACCGCACCGGACACCACTGGCATATTTTTGTCACTGGTCTGCCCGAATCGTTTCGCTATGGCTGGCGCGTCGACGGGCCAAAAGGACAGGGCCATTGTTTTAATCCCAAGCTGGTACTGCTCGACCCAGCGGCGACGGCAATTGCCGACGGCGCCGTCTGGGGACAATCTCCTGACGCGAATGTGCCGGTAGAATGGGGAACTCGGCGACGGAGCCTTTTCGTCCGCCGGCGCTACGACTGGCAAGGGGATTTGCCCCCATTGACGCCTTGGGACGAGACCATCATCTATGAGTTGCACGTACGCGGTTTTACCTGTCATCCGTCTTCGGGGGTCTCCAAACCGGGTACCTTCGCCGGGTTGATCGAAAAAATTCCTTATCTGCAAGAATTGGGAGTGACTGCCGTCGAGTTATTGCCGATCCACGAATTCGACGAAACGGATTGTCCCTTTCGCAATCCGGAAACGAACGAGCCGTTGCGTAATTTCTGGGGTTACAACAGCATTGCCTTTGCGGCTCCGAAGGCGTCGTATGCCGCCTCCGCACGGGAAGGAAACCAGGTCTACGAATTTCGGGACATGGTGCGGGCCTTCCATGCCGCCGGCATCGAAGTCTTTTTGGATGTCGTCTTCAATCACACAGGCGAAGGGGGCTGGGGCCATCGCACTTATTCCTTTCGCGGTTTGGACAACGAACTGTACTATATGCTCGGACCGGACGGGAGCTATCTCAACTTCACGGGGTGCGGCAACACCGTCAACTGCAACCATACCGTCGTTCGCGAATTGATTCTCAGTTGCCTGCGCTATTGGGTCGACCGCATGCATGTGGACGGCTTGAGATTCGACTTGGCTTCGGTGTTCGGGCGCGACGAAAACGGGCGCGTCATGCTCGATCCCCCCATCGTGAACATGATTGCCGAGGATGGTGTCCTGGCGGACACGAAGCTGATTGCCGAGCCTTGGGACGCAGCCGGTTTGTATCAGGTTGGCCGCTTTCCATACGGACAGCGCTGGTCGGAATGGAACGGCCGATATCGCGACGACGTGAGACGTTTTTGGCGCGGCGAACCGGGCTTTGCCGGCGCGCTGGCGACACGCATGTGCGGCAGCGCCGATCTTTACGAATCCTCAGGAAGATTGCCGCACCACTCCATCAATTTCGTCACCTGTCACGACGGCTTCACTCTGTGGGACCTGGTCTCCTACAACCAAAAACACAATCTGGCCAATGGCGAAAACAACCGCGACGGCGCCGACGAGAACTTTTCGTGGAACAGCGGTGTCGAAGGGGAAACCGATGATCCAGCGATTCGCCGATTGCGAATCCGCCGGGCCAAGAATTTCATCGCCACCCTTCTGCTCTCGCAAGGCACGCCCATGCTTCTGGCCGGCGACGAGTTTCTCCGCACGCAAAAAGGAAACAACAATACCTGGTGCCAGGACAACGAACTCAACTGGCTCGATTGGCATTGGACCGAAGAGCAGGCCCAGTTTCAGCGTTTCGTCCGGTTGATGATCGCCTTGCGCAAGCAGCACCCGGCTTTGCGGCGCCGCGATTTTTTTCACGGCGGCGACGTGATCTGGCACGGAATCAAACCTTTCCAGGCCGATTTTTCCGAGACCAGCCGAACCCTGGCCTTCGCTTTGGACGGCACCAAGACGGGACGCGAACCCGACTGCGATTTCTACATCGCCTGCAATGCGGAAACCCAGGCGATGGCCTTTCGCATTCCCTCGTCACCGACGCAACGGCCTTGGCGTCGCGTGGTGGATACGAGTCTTGAATCACCGCAGGATGTTCTCCTTCCGCCCCAAGGACCGCGCATCCGCGACGGCATGGCCTATACCCTACCGCCATTTTCGATGCTGGTTTTGGTATCGGACGAATAAGCCGAATTACTGTTTGCTCTTGACGCCGATTTTCGGGCACAAGTCGCGGACGCAACAATGGTCGCAATCGGGCTTTCGCGCATGGCAAACCTGACGGCCATGAAAGATCATTCGATGACTGAACATCGTCCAGTCTTTCTTGGGAATCATTTCCATCAAGTCGTGTTCGATCTTGGTGGCGTCGGTGTGCCTGGTCAGGCCCATGCGCCGGCTGAGTCGGCTGACGTGCGTGTCGACCGTTATCCCGGGAACGCCGAAGGCATTGCCAAGAATGACGTTCGCCGTTTTCCGGCCGATTCCCGGCAAGGCGACCAGTTCTTCCATCGTGCGTGGCACGTTGCCGCCATGTTGTTGCACGATTTTTTTGCAACATTCGATGATATTTCGTGCCTTATTGCGGAAGAAACCGGTCGACTGGATCGCCTTTTCCAGCTCGCGCTGGTCGGCAGAGGCGAAGTCTTGTGCTGTGCGATAACGCTGGAACAACGCTGGCGTCACCATGTTGACCCGAGCATCGGTGCATTGGGCCGAGAGAATGGTCGCGATCAATAATTGCAGCGGATTCTCGTGGACGAGAGCACATTTGGCGTCGGGGTAAGCTCGGGCCAATGCCTGCGCTATCTTTCGAGCACGAACTTTGACCGCGTCACGGTTGGGCATCTTTGCTTTCGCCATTTCCCATTTCGTCGAGTTTGGGTAATCTTTACGCCTTCAGTGGCTATCGACAACCGGTCCAGTTCAGGAATTGTCCATGAACGAGCAAGCCATTGCAAACGATTCGACTTCCCGCCCCAAGGGCATTCCTGGCGCGACGAGTGCGTTGATCCTCCTCATCCTGATCAACCTTTTCAATTACATCGATCGCCAGGTGCTGGCGGGCGTCGAACGGGACATTCGGCTGGATCTGCTGCCTGATGATCCCCGCGCTCTAGCCAAGATGGGATACCTGGTCTTCGCGTTCATGGTCACCTACATGATCCTGGCGCCGCTGTTTGGCTGGCTGGGCGATCGCATGTCGCGCTGGATGCTGATCGGTGTCGGCGTCATACTCTGGAGTTTGGCGAGCGGGGCTTCGGGTCTGGCCAACACGTTCCTGATCCTTTTTTTGACGCGCTGCCTGGTGGGAGTCGGCGAAGCCGCCTACGGCCCGGTTGCTCCCACTCTCATTTCGGACATGTACCCGGTGGAAGTCAGAGGCAAGGTGATGGCGTGGTTCTACGCTGCCATACCCGTTGGCAGTGCCTTGGGCTACGTTCTCGGCGGACAAGTCAGCAAAGCGTGGAGTTGGCATTGGGCGTTTTTTCTGGTGGTTCCGCCTGGCATCCTGCTTGGGCTTTTGTGTTTTCTGTATCGCGACCCCGACCGTGGTCGAGCTGATGATATCACCACGCCGCAGCGCAAACCCCAATTCCGCGACTACACAATCCTTCTGCACATCCCGTCTTATCTCTTGGTCACCGCTGGCATGACCGCCATGACCTTTGCCATGGGGGGGCTGGGGTTCTGGATGAAAGAGTTTCTCGCTCAACATGGGGCCGAACCATGGCTGGGGCTTGAACCCATCACCATCTTCGGCGGCATGACCGCTCTTGCCGGTCTGCTGGCGACCCTGATCGGCGGAGCCGTCGGCGACTGGCTCAGACGGTTTTTTCCAAGCTCCTACTTTCTCGTTTCTGCCTCGGCCATGTTGATCGGCTTCCCCGTCGTCCTGCTTGTCGTCTGGACTCCGTTTCCCGACGCCTGGTGGTTCGTCTTTCTGGCGGTCTTTTGCCTCTTCTTCAACACCGGACCGAGCAACACGATCATCGCCAACGTTACCCCCACCGGTGATTCGCTCCACCGCCTTCGCGGCCAACATCTTCATCATCCACGCGCTAGGCGATGTCATCTCTCCGTGGCTGATCGGTGAAATCGCCGGCCCGACCAAGAATCTGGATCGGGGCTTCATCGTCATTTCACTGATGATTCTTGTTGGCGGTATCCTTTGGCTTTGGGGCGCCTGCTTTTTGAAACGCGATACGGAACTGGCGGTTTCTCGCCTCGACCTCTCCAAAATCGACGACGACTCGACAGGTACCGGCTAGCCGATTCCACCTTTCCAACCCAATGTCTACAATGTGCCTATGGGCGTTTACGATATTTCCCCGCCGATTTCGCCAGAGCTGCAGGTTTGGCCCGGAGACACGCCACCGACTCGCGAAATCCTCTGCGACATGAAACGGGGCGACCACCTGACGCTTTCCACGATCCATGCGACAGTCCATCTCGGTTCTCACGCCGATGCACCAAGCCACTACGGCCAGGATGCCCCTTCGATCGAACAAATGGATCTCGACTATTATCTCGGTCCCTGCCAGGTCGTTCGTTTGCCCGTCGAACGGAACACGGCCATTTCGCCAGCCATGCTCAAAGCGCCGGTCACGGCTCCGCGTCTCCTGCTCGCGACCGGGACCTATCCCGATCCGCTCGTCTTTACTCAGGATTTTGCCGCACTGACACCTGAATTGATCGACTTCGTTTGCCCCAACACGGCGTGAGACTGATCGGCATCGACACCCCCAGTGTCGACTTGTTCGATTCCAAAGATTTGCCGGCGCACCGCGCTTGCCTGCAGCACGGGATTGCCATTCTGGAAGGACTGGTCTTGACGGGGGTTCCAGAGGGCGAATACGAATTGATTGCCCTGCCACTGAAACTGGCCGGTTTCGACGCCAGCCCCGTCCGAGCCATCCTTCGCTCCAGCGATTGACCAACGGCCCTTCTGGCACATCAAGTCCCGTTCGTGGATGGGGCTGAAGGTGTTTTCGTTGGATCTCGTTTCTTTTGGCGTATGCGGAGGGATGGGGCATTCTGGTGCGCGCGAAGGCGTGACAGGGATCACTGAGGAAATCGTTCGCCAACTTGTGCATTTTATCTGCACCGTCAACAAACGGTGATTTGGGCGAAGGTCGCGGCGTCAGCGCGACAAGCGGACCGTCAACAAACGGTGGAAACGGCCCTGGTGAGAGCGGTCTCGGCAGGGCCGTTTCGTGATCACCTTCGCGGTCGGCTACCAGTAGCGCAAGCGCCACCAGTCATGGCTACCGGTATGCTTGCCGTACCACCAATGGCCGTCCTGCCATTCGAGGCTGATACTGCGCCAGCCAAGCGGCACTTTAGGAAACGGGTAAAACGGGCCGATGAACGGCCAGGAATGATACGGGTACAACGTCGGATAAGCCACGCGGGAGTAATTGTTGTAGGGGGCGTACGTCGGCCACGCATACGGCGGCATCGGTGGCTTGTTCACATGATACATCGACGGCGCTGGCGCTCGGTAAATCGGATACGGTTCCTTGAGCGTACCATTGTTCAAAGGAATTGCCCGATCGGGTTCGGGCAACGCAGACGGCGGGCGATCGATGGCCTGAACAGGGCGGACCGAAGTCACCGTCAGCCGATCACGAACCGAATAGACTCCTGGCACTCCCTGAACAAGGCGAAGCACTTCGTCTCGTTGTGCTTCGTCGGCAACGTAGCCTGACAGCTCGACAAGGCCATTCGTGTAGCGAATGTGGACACGATAATGGTGCAGGTTGCCGCTGTTTTCCAACAGGGCGGCAATGCGGTTCGCCAGTTGTTGGTTTCGTTCGGGGTGTGGCGGGGGTAGGTGGTCGACAACTCGGCATCGAGTCCGAGGTAGGCGGGTTCGTCGGCCAGTCCAGCCGGCCCGCATGCTGTTAACATCAGCATGCTCAGCACGATTAGGGAAGAATCCTTCACGGCAACATCCTCCTGATGCTATTTGCCTCAAAGTGAGTGATGCCAAAACTATTCCCGACGTCTGGCTGGCGGTCAAATGACCTGACCCGGTTTTGTTTTGTCTGGACGCGGTTTGAGGCGGGGTTGTAACGAATGGAAGGAACGAGTCGAATGGGATCGTTTTCATGGCGCCAAGCGGCGATGGATCGGCTATCGGATTGCAGCGGCGATACGTATTCTGCCAGGGGAAAGCGGCAATTGCTTCGGCAGATAATCACCCCTTTGCTGAGCCAACAAGTGAATAATCCGATATAGATTAAGGTGGAGACGGATCGCCGCTCGGCCGATCCCGTCTGCACCAGTTTCGCACAAGAACGACTTCCACGAATTGTACCTCGCGAGGCGCGTACCGTGAAACGGGTGACAACAGGCAGCCTGCTAATCGCTGCGGCCGTTTTGGCATATCTAGGGTTTGGCACGCCAGGATCGCGTGACGCGGTTTCAGCGAGTCAAGCGGCGTTCGCGCCAGAGGGAATCAAACCGGATGTCTTTTCGACGGCCAAATTCGAAGGGGTCGGGTCCTGCTCGGCGGTCGCCTGTCACTTCAAAGCCGGCGTTCCTGGAACCAAAGGAAGCGAATACACCACCTGGTTCAACCACGACAAGCACGCCCGCGCCTACGAAGTGCTGTACAACCAGCGTTCGCAGCGGATGGTGAAATTGCTATATGGCGCCAAAGCGAAAGCGGCTCACGAAACGGAATTGTGCCTCAAATGCCATGCCATGCTGGTTCCCGAACAACGTCGCGGCGAACGCTTTTCCATCGAGGATGGTATTGGCTGCGAACAATGCCACGGTCCAGCCGAGTTCTGGCTCGATAAGCACTATTCCTATCGCTGGCTCAACGAAATGAGCGACAGGGAAAAGGCGGCGTTCGGTATGCGGCCACTGTCGAATCTACTGGACCGGGCCAGATTGTGCGTCGAATGCCACGTCGGCACGGAAGACAAAGACGTCAATCATGACCTGATCGCCGCTGGTCATCCGAGGTTGAATTTCGAGTTGGCGTCGTACCAAGCGATCATGCCAAGGCACTGGCCGGAGGGGAACGACTTGGCGCGCTATCCGGATTTCGAAGCCCGCTGCTGGGCAGTCGGTCAAGCTGCCTGCGCCGAAGCCGCCTTGAAGTTGTTGGCACATCGAGCTGTGCCTTCGGAGACCAAAGACAAACCCTGGCCGGAATTCGCCGAATACGATTGCTATGCTTGCCATCATGATCTGGTCGAACCAAGTTGGCGTCAAAAGCGTGGCTATGGCAAAGGACTGCCCGGCGCCTTTCCTTGGGGAAGCTGGTATACGAGCATGTTGCCGCGTGCCCTCCAGGGACAAGCAGGGGCCGAGGATCTATTCGGTCTGCTGGGAAATATCCGTGGCGAGATGCAAAAGCCTTTGCCGAACCGGGGTAAAATCGTGGCGTCGGCTCGCCAGGCAGCGCAACATTTGCAATCGGCACTGACCAGCATCGAACAGGCACCGCCGGCGTCGGCCCAAGAGGTTCGCCGGCGCCTGCTGGAAATCGTTCAAAAGGACGAAACCCTGGCGGAAAAAGGTTGGGACGAAGGAGCCCAGCTTTACCTTGCCATTGCTGCGCTGTATCGTGGCATGGGAAATCTCGATCCGAAACTCCAGGATCCGATTTTGACCCAGCGGATCAAGAACATTGTGCCGGACAGCAACCTGGTCTTTCCTGCACGCCGGGGACTCCAGTACGACAGTCCGCGCGACTACAAACCGCGAGAATTTTTGCGGCAACTACGTTTGATCGAAAGCAAGCTGCGCTAGTGCTGATTTTTTAGGATCGAATCATGCGGACGAAATTGACGAAGAACCTGCTTTTGGCCGGCGTTCTGGTAATCATGGGCGCAGCTGGGGCTTTCAGCGTGGACTGGCCTGCCGCCTCGGCTCAAAAAGATGCCCCCAAGGAAGCGGCTGTCAAAGTGATGGACGAGTCGATTTGGGAGCAAAAAAAATACACCTATTTCGGGGCGGATACCTGTCGACAGTGCCATTGTCAGCCTGGAGCCAACAAAGCCGACTTCGTCAAACTCGATGAGTACACGACCTGGCGGACCGAAGACAAGCATTCGCTCGCCTATGCTGTTTTGCTCGGTCCGCGTGGGCGGCGCATGGGGGAATTGCTTGCCGGACGAGCGGATTACGTTCTGGAGGAAAAAGCCGGCTGCCTGAATTGTCACAGCATGAACTACCCCGGGCGAGAGGGGAAAGGCTTCAAGAAGGAAGACGGGATCAGCTGCGACGGTTGCCATGGACCGTCGTCCGCGTATTACGCGCCCCACTCGGCTGGAGGCAAGTGGCGGACCATGACCGCTGAAGAAAAATTCGCTCTTGGAATGCGCGACCTGCGCAACCCGCTTGTCAAGGCTCGGTTGTGCATGTCGTGCCACGTGGGCAATGCGGCAGAGGGCAAAGTCGTCACGCACGCCATGTTCGCCGCCGGACATCCGCCGTTGCGCGGCATCGAATTGGGCATCTTCAATGAAAACCTTCCCAAGCACTGGTGGGATATCAAGGATGTTCCCGTCTTCAAGACCGACCCGGCCTTGCAAAAGCTGTATGCCTATGACACCCGTGAGTTCCAGAACACCTTGGTCGCGGTAGTTGGCAGTGCGTCAGCGGTGGCGGCGCAGATGAATCTGGCTGCAACGCGTGCCCAGTTGCCCGCAACGGTGAAAAGCTGGCCGGAATTGTCGCTCAGCTTTTTCCAGGGGGCCGACAATCCCGCCGATTTGTGGCCGCAGATCGCCATGGCTCATTCCGATTGCTACGCCTGCCATCACGAACTGGTACGCCCGAGTTGGCGGCAAGAGCGAGGCTATGGCACGACGTTATTAGACGGACGCCACATCCACGGCATTCCCGGACGACCGCAAATGCGCGCCTGGTCTCTGCTCCCATTTGAGTTGAGCTTGCAGCAGACGCTCGACCGCACCGCTTACCAGACCAGCAGTGGCGAATTCCAGAAGCGGCTGGCTGCTCTCTACCAGACCTGCAATCGCAGTCCCTTCGGCGTACCAGCCAACGTGCAAGCCGCCTGCAAAAACCTCCGGGATTGGGTCGATGCTATCGCCGGGCGACAATTCAATACCGCACGCTTCGATGCCACTGACCAATTGAAACTCCTCCGCGCTCTCTGCTCGTTGCCCGAATCGCAGGCTCCTGACTTCGAAACGGCGCAGCAGATCGTCGCGATGCTCGCCGTCATCTATCCCGAATGGAGTAGCCGATCCGGACAAGGCGACGCCCGCGCTGCCGAGGCCATCCAAAAACTCGAAGAACAGCTCGACTCGCGTCCCGACCAAAGTCGAGCACAACGAAAAGCACTGATTCTGCAGCTGGTGCAACAGACCACGAAACAAAAGATCGACCTGTCGACGCCAGACGGCATTCGGCTGGGGGTCTTCACCATGGACCTCGAAGAATTTCGCAAGAAGCTCTTTTCATCGCCAACTTTGGAAAAGTTGCAAGCCCTCCGAGACAAAGACTACGAAGGGGAGTCGAAAGTCGAATTGAATTACGCTCCCGACGAATTCCGCAAACGACTGGAAGAGTTGAAGAGCCTGTTGCCCAGACCGTGAAAACCGTGAGGTGCGATCAGGTGCCAAAGTCTTCGAAAGGCGATTAGAGGCTGTTAGCGAAACTTCGTAAATCCTTTCCCCCCATTGGCCAGCAAGATCGAGGGGCCCTATCTCCGTTCTTGCGTTTTTCCATTCGCGGCCAACTTCAGAACGTGTAGAATATAACTTCCTTCCACCCACGCCTCGCGACCAATGGAAAGGGGTTTGTCCGTGAGACGCCTTGCAATAGCTGCCCTCGTAGCTTCGACCTCCATCGCTTCCGCTCAGGTCGACTTTCCCGCCTTCAAGACGCAAGAAGTCGACAAAAGCTATACTGTCGGCTATGCCACCCTGCTTGTCGATGTCAACCACGACAAAAAAACGGATATTGTTGTCGTGGACAGCAAAAGGGTGATCTGGTACGAGAACCCGACTTGGAATCGGCGAACCATCATCGAAGGGCAGACGAAACCAGATAATGTGTGCATTTCAGCTGCGGACATCGACGGCGACGGCCTGCTCGACTTTGCTCTCGGCGCTGATTGGCGTCCTGCCGACACCAAAAACAGCGGCTCGCTCCAGTGGCTCAAGCGGGGCAAGACACTCGACGACCCTTGGACCATTTATCCTATCGGCAATGAGCCGACACTGCATCGGATTCGCTTCGCTGATCTAGACGGCACCGGCCGGCCGCTACTCATCGTCGGCCCCCTCTTTGGTCGCGGAAGTTCGAGAGCAAAGAATTGGATGGATCGACCGTTACGGCTCATCGCCTTCCATATTCCCCGAAATCCAACCAAGGATCGCTGGCTTCCGGAGATCATTGACGAAAGCCTGCACGTCATGCACAATTTCTG
Source organism: Gemmatales bacterium (assembly GCA_026004675.1). Lineage (GTDB taxonomy): Bacteria > Planctomycetota > Planctomycetia > Gemmatales > Gemmataceae > BPJP01. Next base: position 201,035 of record BPJP01000003.1, on the reverse strand, counting down.
GCCTTTCCCCGTCAAAGGCAGCAAACGCATGGATATCCTGACTGCCAGCTACGAAGGGGTTCATCGATTCAGCAAAGTCGACGGCAAATGGCGGCGCATCAAGATCGGCTCGGGGAACCAGGAAAACCCCCAAGGCCGACGGGGCGCCAGCGAAGTCAAATTGGGCCATATCGACAACGGGAAACGCGAAGTCATCGCTACCATTGAACCGTGGCATGGCCACGAAGTCGTCGTTTATACTCCGCCGAAAGACCGGGCGCAAACCTTATGGGACCGGCACGTCATCGACAACGAGTTACGCTGGGGACATGCCGTCTGGTTTGCCGATCTCGATCGGGATGGCAGCGACGAGTTGATCATCGGCGTCCGTGACGATCCGAACAAGAGCGATACGTTCAAATGGCGTCGCGGCGTCCGCATCTACAAAGCCCTCGACAAAACCGGCACGAAATGGGCACGCAAGATTCTCGAAAATGGCGACATGGCGTGCGAAGACCTGGCCGCCGCCGACCTTGATGGTGACGGCTACCCTGAGATCGTGGCTGTCGGCAGGCAGACGCACAACTTGCGCATCTACTGGAACAAGGGACGCAAATGAATCGCGTGGTCCGTTCCTTGACGCGCCACCTTTGTCGTGGCATTCTTGGACACGAATAGATGTACCCTCTCTTTTAGGGAAGGATAGACCCATGAACCGGCGGGATTTCTTGAAAAGCAGCGGCATCTTGGCCACTGGCGTTTGGATCAGCGGCTCGACCGTCCAGGCAGCTCCGAAATCGCCGAATGAAAAACTCAACATCGGCATCATCGGCGTCAATCACCGTGGCAAAGCCAATATCAACGGCGTCAAAAGCGAAAACATCGTCGCCCTCTGCGATGTGGACGATCGCTATCTCGAAGAAGCCAAACAGCGCTTCCCCAAAGCGAAAGTCTTCAACGATTGGCGAAAACTCAACGAGGACAAAACGATCGATGCTGTCGTCGTGAGCACGACCGATCACACGCATGCGCCCGCCAGCCTCATGGCCATGCAACTGGGCAAGCACGTCTACTGCGAAAAGCCGCTGGCTCATAACGTCTATGAGGCCCGGCTCATGGGCGAAACCTACCGCAAATGCAAAGTCGCCACCCAGATGGGAACGCAAATCCACGCCAGCGACAACTTCCGCCGGGTCGTCGAGCTGATCCAGGCCAAAGCGATAGGAGACGTCAAGGAAGCCCATGTCTGGTGCGGACGGACAAGCGGACCCGGAAAACGCCCAAAGGAGCGACCACCCGTACCGTCCTATCTGAAATGGGATTTGTGGCTTGGACCGGCTCCTTTCCGCCCGTATCATCCTTCCTACCTGCCAGGCAACTTGACTTGGAACCGCTGGTGGGACTTCGCCAACGGCACCTTGGGCGACATGGGCAGCCACTTGATCGATCTGCCTTTCTGGGCGTTGAATCTCCGCTATCCAACTTCGGTCGAAGCACAAGGTCCACCGGTCGATCCCGATGTCAACCCCGCTTGGATGATCGTCCGCTGGCACCATCCCGAACGCGAAGGACGACCTCCGGTCGAGGTGGTCTGGTACCACGGCGGCAAACGCCCTGAGAACCCGCCCGGCGTCGACCTTGGCAAATGGTTCAATGGCATCCTCTTCGTCGGCAATAAAGGCATGCTCCTTGCTGACTATGGCCGCCGCATCCTTTTGCCCAAGGAAAAATTTGCCGATTTCAAACCGCCCGAGCCGACCATCCCCAAATCGCTTGGCCATTATCAAGAATGGATTCACGCCTGCAAAACCGGCGCGAAGACCTTGTGCAACTTCGATTACTCCGGCGCCTTGATCGAGCACAATCTGCTCGGCAACGTCGCCTATCGCTGCGGGCAGAAACTCGAATGGGACGCCGACAAACTCAAGGCCACCAATTGCCCCGAAGCCGATCGCTTCATCCACCGAACCTATCGGAAAGGATGGGAGCTGACCTAAGGCCGTTTTGTCTCGTCTCTCCTCTCCATACCAAGGAGAGGAGAGACGGCTTGACTTGATCTTGCCATCGACATTTGCTTGCCGCCGCGGGAGTCCTCGCGGCATGGAATCATATGGGCCTTTTCTTCTCTTTCCTTAGTGCCGTCCTTTCTTCTTCGAAAGACCTGGTCAGCAAACGGCTGGCTTTTCGGCTTGACAGCACTGCTTCCACCTACGCTTCCTTCGCCTATGCTCTCCCCTTTTACATGATTGCTCTGATCGCCATGAGCCTGTTCGGATGGGAGACGGTGACGCTTTCTGCTTCATTCTGGCTTTTGGTCCTGTTGCGAAGTATTACCGATACGATGGCCGAATGGTTAAAAATGCACGCCTTCGAGCACGGTGACATTTCCATTGTGGCGTCGTTCTTCTCTTTGTCACCGTTGTTTCTGCTCATTACTTCACCACTTATCACGGGTGACCAGTTGGCGCCGCTTGGCGCGTTGGCATTGGTCATTGTGGTTATAGGGAGTTTGCTCCTTGTCTATCGTCCGACCAGCCACGGCTGGAGGCGCCAGAAAAAAGCCATCTTTCTGGCAATCGCTGCGGCTATCTTTTTCAGCCTCAATTCCTGTTTCGACCGGCTGGCTGTTCAGGAAGGCAATCCGGTTTTTGCCGGCTTCACCATGACGCTGCTGTCGGCACTTTTCCTCTTTCCTTTGATCATTCGTAGCCGACCACGCCTCGAATCCCTGCGAGCCCAACGCACCGGTCTCCTTATCCGAGCCGTTCTTGAGTTTACTTTCATGTCCTCCAAGCTGATCGCCCTGCAATACCTGACGGCAACCGACGTGGTCGGCATCCAAAGGCTGGCCCTGGTCTTCTCGATCGTCGGTGGCTACGTGTTCTTCAAGGAAGAAGACCTCCCTCGTCGACTCAGTGCCGGCATCCTCATCCTCGCCGGTGTTTTTCTCATCACCTGGCTGCAACTGACATGATGACTCGACACTATTTCGACTTTTCCTGAAAGCGACGCCGGTGAGGGAATCGGACAGCCGACGGCTTCCGTTGCAATTTCAGGAGCCTTGAAGTCTTGTCCACATCGGCGTGTCGTAAATGCTCTGAAGCCTCCTGGTGTTGAGCCGGTGTGCTGCTAATGATGAAGCGCAACAACTCTTTTGAAATCTCCCACGCTTCCGGATAAGATCGCTACACTGTTTTTCCGAAAGCGAGGAGATGTGACCATGGCGGATGATGCGCCGCATCAAGAGGTTTTTGAAGCCCCGCATCCCGGTTCTCCAAAGATGCCGCGCTGGACCACCGGCGAGTTGATCGACGCGCCGCGTTTTACCTGGCGGAACTGGTGGGGCATGCTAGGTCCCGGCTTGCTCATGGGCGGTGCTGCCATCGGCGGTGGAGAATGGTTGATGGGGCCAGTGGTGACGGCTCGCTATGGCGGCGCACTCTTCTGGCTCGCCACACTCAGCATTTTGAGTCAGGTCGTCTACAACCTTGAAATCTGCCGGTATACACTTTATTGCGGTGAACCGATCTTCAACGGCAAATTCCGCACTCTGCCCGGCCCGCAATTCTGGTTGTTGGTCTATCTTCTTCTCGATTTCGGCTCCGTCTTTCCGTACCTTGCCGCCAGTGCCGCCACCCCCTTGGCCGCAGTCTTTCTCGGCAGAATCCCCGATCCGGTTGAAGACTATACTTTGCTGAACGTTCTCAGCTTCGCCATTTTCGGTGTCTCTCTGCTCCCCTTGATATTCGGCGGCAAGATCTATAATGCCCTGAAGGCGATCATGACCTTCAAGATTTTCGTCGTCTTCTCGTTCTTGTTGGTTCTCGCCATCTTTTATTCGACGCCTTCCACCTGGGAGGAGATTCTGACCGGGTTTGTCAAATTCGGCAATATCCCTGTGGAACAACCCGAAGACCGCAACGGCAACGGCATCCTCGACGACGACGAATACGACTGGGACGGCGATGGTCGCGCCGATGTCGTCGAGGAAATCTACAAACCTTCGATCGATTCCGACGGCGACGGCAAACCAGACAAATACCAGCGAGACGAGGCCGGCAACCCCATCCTGTTTAACGACGTCGATGGCGACGGCATCCGTGACGGCGACAGCGTCGACAATATCTTCGTGGCCCTCTTCGAAGGCCGCGCTTTGCCTCCAATCAATTTCAGCTTGATAGGCGTTCTCTGTGCACTGGTGGCGATCTCTGGCCAAGGAGGGCTTTCCAATACGCCGATCAGCAATTACACGCGAGACCAAGGCTGGGGCATGGGACATCACGTCGGCGCTATTCCGAGTATCGTGGGCGGCCACGAATTGAAACTGGCCCATGTCGGCTGCGTCTTTCAGATTACCGCCGAGTCGCTGCGTCGCTGGAAACGCTGGTACTGGCATGTGATGCGCGACCAGCTATTCGTGTGGATGCCGGCGTGTTTTATCGGCCTGGCTTTGCCGAGCATGCTCTCGGTTCAATTCTTGCGCCGTGGCACGGTCGTCGAGGATCTTTGGGTTGCGGCCGGCATGACTGCCGACGGCGTGCGCGATGCTGTCTCCAAAGTATCGGGCGCTTATATGGGAGATTTCTTCTGGTTCATGACCCTGTTTTGCGGGTTTCTCGTGTTGGGGCCGAGCATGGCCGTCACCGCCGACGGCGTCATTCGCCGGTGGGTGGATGTCTTCTGGACCGCCAGCGCCAGGCTTCGCGACGTTGATCCGGGAGAAATACGCAAGTTCTATTTCGGCGTCCTTTGTGCCTACGCCGTCTTCGGCTTCATCGCTCTCGGCTTCATCAAGAAAGGGTTGCTGGTGTTGATCTCGACGAACATCTACAACTACGCGCTCGGCTTCAGCTGCTGGCACACCCTGGTCGTCAACATGGTCTTGCTGCCGCGAGAAATCCGCCCTGGCTGGTTTGTCCGCATCACGTTATTTCTGGCCGGCGCCTTCTTCATCGCCACAGCCGTTCTGAAGAACCTCTCCGAGCTTGGCGTCCTCGGCTGAAAAACGACAAACGCTCCAGTGCCACTTGCTTGTCCAACGCCTGGTACCCTGGATTGTGGCTAGCGCGGTAGTTTTCGCGACAATTCGTTCATGACGAATTTGTGGTCGCCCTGGACAGCAATCGTTTCGCCATTCACCAAAGTTATTATTGTAGTCTTGGGCACGTCCGGGCTGGGACGGAAAGCGATCACTTGCGCCGCGTTGACGACGACCGGCGATTGGCTGCTGGCGTCGATGAATTCGACCATGCTTCCTTCTCCTTTGGCGTGATACAAGACTTCGAATATAAGCGCTATTCCTCGACGCCTCTTTCCTATCCCAAAGCGGACTGATTGTAATTGAGCTTTGTTGGTATCGCAATCATCCGGCCAAAAACCAAGAAGCACTGGTTTTCCGAAAATGCCGATTGTCCATCAGCAATCCTCGTTTTGCGACCCATCCATTGGTGGTCGGCATTCCTGCGAAAAACAGTGCAGCGCCAACCTGTTGCCCTTGAACGATTTGGGCAGAAAACGGTACATTCATCTTTGACGGAAACCCGGCAGTCGACAAGGAGGTACCCTCTGTGTTGTCAACGACGAACCCATCAACGCTCCCATCTCGTGAGCACCGCCTGTCGGATTGGGCCATCGCAGCGCCAGTGGCAGACCGCCGACTTCGAGTCGTCGGCGACGCCATGGTACGCGCCTGCGATTATCTTTTGTCCTTGCAACGATCGGACGGCCACTGGGTTGGCGAGTTGCAAGGAGATACCATCCTGGAGACGGAATATCTTCTGCTGCTGGCTTTTTTGGGGCGGGAAAGCGATCCGTGCATTTCTAAATTGGCGAATTACATTCTGGCCCAGCAAAACGCGGATGGCGGCTGGTCGAATTATCCTGGCGGTCCTGCTGATATCAGTTGCACCGTCAAAGCCTATTTCGCATTGAAAATCGCTGGATACCACCCCGATGACGATCGCCTGCGCCGCGCTCGCGAGGTGATCCTGTCGCTGGGCGGTGCGGCCCGCTGCAACAGTTTCACCCCGCTTTTATCTCGCACTTCTGGGACAAATTCCTTATGACGACGTGCCGGCCGTGCCCCCAGAAATGATCTTCTTTCCAAACTGGGCCTATTTCAACATTTACGCGATGTCGAGTTGGACCCGGACGATCGTCATTCCGCTGAGCATCTTTTACGCATACAAACCAGTGCGCAAGTTGCCGGATCGTCTGGGTATCAAAGAACTGTTTGTGTCGGATGAGGCGAACGGCAAGAAAGCGCGGCGTTGGCTGACGTGGCACAACTTTTTCACCTTGACGGATAAAGCGATCAAATACTTGGAACCGCCGCAACAAAACGTTGCAGGCAATCGATGGCAGCGCTGGTTCTGGCATGCCCGTCGTCAGCTGCGAGAAAAGGCTGTCCGCCACGCTGCCGCCTGGTTGCTCGAGCACTTCGAAGATAGCGACGGGGTCGGGGCGATCTTTCCGCCGATGATCTACACGGTAATCGTCCTTCGCTGCCTTGGATACAGCGACGATTCTCCGGAAATGCGCTACGCCATGAAGCAGCTGGATGATCTGAAGATCGAAGAGGGAGATACGCTTCGGCTTCAACCCTGCCTCTCGCCAGTATGGGACACCACCCTGACGATGAATGCTCTGGCGGACGCGATCCTGGATGAAGGCTCGGCGGTGGAGGACCATGCCACGATTTTGCATGCCCTGGAACGAGCGACGCGCTGGCTTCTGGAAAAAGAGGTCCGCCGCCGGGGAGACTGGAGCGTGATGAACCCGCGCTTGGAGCCGGGCGGCTGGTTTTTCGAGTACCGCAACGGATTTTATCCCGATACCGACGACACGGCGATGGCGTTGATGGCGCTGGCCAAAACCGAACGGGCTCGGTATCGAAGCTACGCACTGGAACCGAGCGCATTTCGCCAACAACCGGTTGCCGCTGCTGCCGAGCGCGCTCTGCGCTGGTTGCTGGCAATGCAGAATGATGATGGCGGGTGGGCCGCATTCGATCGCAACATCAACCGCGAAGTCCTCACCAAAATCCCGTTCGCCGACCACAATGCCATGCTCGACCCGAGTTGTCCGGACATAACGGCGCGTGTGCTGGAAGCGCTCGGCCATTACGGCTTCGATGCTCGCCATCCACAGGTGCAGAACGCCATTCGCTTTTTGGAACGGACCCAGGACCGGGATGGCTGCTGGACCGGCCGCTGGGGAGTGAATTACATCTACGGCGCATGGCAGGTTTTGCAGGGATTCAAACAAATCGGTTATGACATGCACAGCCCGGTCGTTCGCCGAGCCGTCCGCTGGCTGAAAAGCGTGCAGCAACCCAACGGCGGCTGGGGGGAATCGTGTCGCAGCTACGACGACCCCGAATGGAAAGGCCGCGGCGAGACGACCGCATCGCAAACAGCGTGGGCGCTACTCGGATTGGTTGCAGCCGGCGAAGCGAACAGCCCGGAAGTTCAGGCTGGCATCGATTATTTGCTCAGGACCCAAGAACCCGACGGCAGATGGCGTGAAGAACCTTTCACGGGCACTGGTTTCCCTAAAGTTTTCTACCTCAAATATCACATGTATCCCTTGTATTTTCCGCTGATGGCGTTGGCCCGGTACGAACGGGCGGTCCGCGGAACCGTCCTGCCCAAAACGCTGGCAAAGGTGGGCTGAGCGTTCGATTAAACAGCGCTGTTTCCTGCGCTTGCAGACACTCAAGAAAGGAGTTCCCGTGCGATTTCCCCTCAGTCTGACCATGAGCATGGCCGGTCACATCGCGAAGCATAAGATCATGCGAACACGGCGTTTTCCGCTGGTCCTCATGCTCGAACCGTTGCACGCCTGCAATTTGACCTGCACTGGCTGCGGCCGAATTCGCGAATACTCGGATACCATCAAGGAAAAACTGACGGTCGAAGAATGCCTGGCATCCGTGGATGAATGCGGCGCTCCCATCGTCAGCATCTGTGGCGGCGAACCCTTTATCTACCCCGATTTAGGCAAACTCGTGCAGGGCATCCTGCAACGACGCAAACACATCTACCTGTGCACCAATGGCATGTTCATTCGCAAAAGACTCCACGAATTCAAACCGAGCAACAGGCTCTTTATCAATGTTCATCTCGACGGCCTTGAAGAAACGCATGACCTCTGTGTCGAACGCAAAGGTGTCTTTCGTCAGGCGATTGACGGTATCCGCTATGCCAAAAAAGCGGGCTTCCTTGTCTGCACCAACACGACGATCTACAAAGAAACCGATCTCGACGAGATCGATCGGCTTTTCGCCTTCCTGACCAAACTAGGTGTCGATGGTTTCATGCTATCGCCGGCCTATGGCTACGCGGCTGTTCACGAAACCAATCCCAACGGCGCCGCCGAAATCTTCATGACCCGCGACGACATCCGCGCGAAATTCAAAGAAGCAGAAAAGCTGCTCCGCAAATACCGCCTTATGACTTCGCCGGTCTATCTCGAATTCCTCAGCGGCAAACGGGAATTGAGTTGCACAGCCTGGGGAAATCCAACCCGCAATGTTCGCGGCTGGAAAGGACCATGCTACCTCATTACCGACCGCCATTACGCCACCTATGCCGAGCTTATCAACAGTACCGATTGGGATCGTTATGGCTATGGCAAGGACGCACGCTGCGAACACTGCATGGTGCACTGCGGTTACGAACCGTCCGCCGCACTGGGCGTCAACAGCAAGTTCGGCGACGGTTTCAAGATGCTCATGTGGCAATTGAGCTGAAGTGGGACTTGTGCTATCTCTCCTGCCTTTTTCGCATCGCCCATTTTGTGTCCTTTCCAACAGCCTGTCGGTTGACTTGATCTCGGCGTCTGCTATAAGGCGGCTTCGTTTGCGCTGACGTTTCGTCTCGTGCAGGGGCCTGGCCGTGAAAGAAGCACCTCCCATCCAGATTGGCACGCCGTCGGAGTTGCTGATCCAGCAGTTCCACCGCTCCTACGAGGAGATCGCGAACCTGGCCGAAACCCGAATCGAGCCAGCCGAGTTCTACCGCGCCATCGTCACGCACGCTCAAGCCGGTATCAAGGCGTCGGCAGCAGCCTTTTGGTTAGGCACGGCAGCGGGGGACTTGCAATGTGCCCACCAGATCCATCTCGACGCCGTGTTTTCTGACGACGCGGAGCCAAATGGCCATCGACGACTTTTGCAGACTTACCTTCAGTCGCCCCGCCTGCTGGTGCTGCCGCCGAAGCACGAAGTCAACTACCAAACAGGTGAAGAACCAGTTTTGGACAATCCCACCGACCGATATTTGTGGCTGGCACCGGTTTCGATTGAGAAGCGTGCCGTCGGCGTGATCGAGCTTGTTCTGCAAAACGCGGAGCCGCCCGCGATACAAGCGGCTCGGTTGCAATTCCTTTCTGGCCTTGCCCATCAAGCATCGATTTTCCTGCGTAATCTTCGCATCTGGCGCGCCGATGACGATCGCAAGCTGTGGACTCGGATTCACGAGTTCGGGCGACAGATTCACGGCAGCCTTGATTTGGTCAAGGTCGCCTACGCCGTGGCCAACGAAGGCGCTCGACTCGTGGGTTGCGATCGGCTGAGCGTGGTATCATGCGGCTGGCGCCCCAAAGTGGAAGCGGTCAGTGGTCTCGAGGTCGTCGACCAGCGGTCCAACCAAATCCGCCATCTGGCGTCTCTCGGCAAAGCAGTCTGTGCTGGGAACCAACGACTGGAGTTTTACGGCGTTCCGGACGAAACCTTGTCGCCAGAACTACGACGGCTTCTCGATCGATATCTCGACGAGCAGCCAGGCAAATTGTTGGTGGTCGAACCACTACCAAACCGTTCTGGTCGAAACGAGACTCGCCTTCGCTTCGCTCTGGTCATGGAATGTTTCGATGGCAAAAGCGATCGGAACACATTGGTTGCCCGGTTGCAGCACGTAGGCGAGCAGTCGGCTGCCGCGTTGGCCAATGCTGCCGAGGTGCGCAGCATCCCGTTGCGTTGGCTATGGCAGCCTTTGCTGCGATTGAAAAAGAATTTCCGTAGCCAGCGAGGCACCGCCTTATTGTGGCTGCTTGCCGTCTTTGTAGCAGCCTGCTCTGCTTTTTTTTTGCCTCCCCTATCCTTTGAAATTGGACGCTTCGGGGAAACTGTTGCCGAAGAAGCGTCGCTACCTCTATCCCGCGGTGGAAGGCCAGGTGGTCTCTTTTCAGCAAGGGTTGGACACGGGTGTTCGCGTCACTAGAAACCAGCCGCTGGTCCAAATGTATGACAGCGAGTTGGAATTACGAGTCGTTCGCCTGCAAAACGACATCAACCGCTGCGAAGAAGAAATCAACGCTCTTACGACCCAGATGGAGCTGGCCAGTTCCGAAACTCAGCGTGTGCAAATCGCCGCTCGGCGAAAACAAAAGGAATTCGAACGCGATCGCAAGCAAGCCGAGCTTCTAGCTTTGAAACGGCGCACCGACGCCGATTTGAGCCGTCCCGGCCATTTCTGGTTGCGTGCGCCGATCGATGGGATCATCCTCACCAGCGCCTTTCGGGAACGTTGGCTGAATCGTTTTGTCAAACCGACCGATCCGCTTCTGCATATCGGCGATCCGCACCAGGGATGGGAAATCGAAACACGTATCCCGCACTATCACCTGGGTCACATCCTGGAATCGTTCGCCGGTCGCGATGAACTCGATGTCGACGTGTTGTTGCGCAGTGCTCCAACAAGGTTATTCAAAGGTAAACTGCATCGGAAGGACCTCGCGGGTGAGGCGATTTCGGAGCCCGGAACCGAGCCGTTCGTCTTGGCTCGCATTCGCATCGCAGGTGCTGATATCCCCTTCGATGATCGAATACCCGATGACCTGCTGCTCGCAGGTACCGATATCCGCTTGCGGATCGATTGCGGTCCCCGTTCGCTGGCCTATTCGTGGTTTCACGGGTTCTGGGAGTTCGTGCACGAGGCGCTGTTTTTCTGAAAACCCGCTTCTTGGGTACGTGTTTGAGGGAAACACATGTTGCGACTGTTGGCACTGATCGTCATCATTGGTGCGGTTGCCTTCGGGATTGCCGCCCGGACACGCTCCTATGGTCCAGCGGGTTGTGCGGAAAAGCGCCGATGTGACGATTCAGCGTCGCGCGACATTGGCCCTCCCCTGTTTCGACCGCAACCACGTGCTGCCATCGACCCCAACGTAGTCTCCGCGGACAACCAGGCGATCGTCGTGCCGCACTGTCGCCTCGGCGTCATCGACAAACAGGAAGTTCCCAGTGAGCGCGATGGCGTGCTGCTTTTCATCGGCACCGAAATTCGCCCCGGTGAGACCGTCCCGCCGAAGCTGTTGATTGAAGTGGAAATCGGCGGCGTCAAAAGGACCTTTCGCCGTCTGGTCGAAGGAGACGAAGTCCAAAAAGGGCAATTGTTGGCCTATCTCGACGATCGTTTGAGCCGCGATGATTGGATCATCAAACAGGCCCGGGTGGCGTCGGCCCAGGCCGACTTGAAGGCGGCGGAAAAAAATCGCTGCCGAGTTGAAAACGATCTACGAAACCCGATTCCGCTTGAGCCAAAACAATGTCGTCGCCACCGAAGAAGTCCGCAAGGCGAAACTCAACTGGGACAATGCCGCCTTTGACGTCGTGCGTAAACGAGAAGCCTTGACGCTTGCCGAACGCGAGCTTTCACAGGCGCGAACCGTTTTGGAAATGCATGCCATCCGGTCGGCCATGTCCGGCGTCATCAAAACGATTTACAAACAACCACGTGAAGCGGTCCGCCGACTGGAACCTGTTTTTTTGATCCAAAGCCATGACCGCCTGCGCGTCGAGGGACTGGTCGACGTCGAGCACGTCACCCAGTTACGAAAAGGAATGCAAGCGAATATCGAACCGAACGAACCGCAAGCACCGGAGACTATTCTCCTGGGCCATCTTGAACGAATCCAAGCAGTGGCGGTGACTTCACAAGGCGAAATCGTTTCGGGCGGAGCCGACCGCACGGTCCGCGTTTGGGACCGTGCCAGCAAGCGGGAGCGTTTGACGCTTTCGTTCCCTGCAGCGATCACTTCCCTAGCTTGCACCTCGCCACCGGCTTCTCGTCAGCTTATGGTGGTCGGCTGTGGTAACGGGAGCGTCATGATCTGCGAGGTGAAAGATGGCACTCCTTTGTGGCAAGCACAAGGCGAGCACCTGGGAGCTGTGACAAGTGCAGCATTCAGTCCCGATGGCCAATGGTGCGCCACTGGTGGTGAGGATCGTTCCATCATTGTTTGGGAAGTGGCGACAGGTAATGTCCGCTATCGTCTGCCCGAAGGACACCGCGGCGCCGTTACCTGGCTGAGCTTCACTCCCCAAGCCGAACTCGTGTCCGCTGCCCGCGATAACACGATCCGGCTGTGGTCATTGGGGGAAAAAGGAGCTTCGATTCGAGCTACCTTCGCGCATCGCTCTGGGGAGGTGACCCAACCAGGAACCAGCGCGGATGGTCAATGGACTTTGTATGACGACGGCGGCGCCTTGCGTTTGCTCACTTTGCCGACAGGAAGAAACGCGGCCATTTTCCATCATCCGTCGAAGGCGGCGCGATTTTCCGGCTTCGCTCTCTTGGCGCCGAATGGCAATACCCTGGTTACATCGACAGCCGCCGGCAACGTGCTCGACCTGTGGCCGACACCGAGGCTTTCGGGACGATTGGTGCCTCTCAGACAATTGCTGTTGCTCCCGGGGAGCCAGGCCACTTGTGCCGCTTTTGCACCGGATGCCTCGTTTCTATGTGCCGGCACCGACGACCGACGTATTCTTGTGTGGGAATTACCCAGCGACTTTGAACAACGTCGACCGCACGTCGCGACACTGACGCTCATCGAGAGGGACGTCGCCTCCACGTCGCCACAGGTTCGGGTCCGGGCGGAGCTTCCCAATGCAGGTGGTCGGCTGCTGCCCGGCATGACCGCGACCATGGTCGTTCCCTTGAGATAATGTGCCGACAATAGCAAAGATGGAGGGGCTGTCGTCGAAAATTAGCCATGATTCAGGGACGAAAACAACATCGTTTGCGGCTTCGGCCCGACTTGATCGTATCGACCCAATCGTTCGACGGCCAAACCTGGTACGTCATCAAAGATCCGGTGCGACTGCGATATTTCCGCTTCAACGAGCGTGAATACTTCATCCTTGGCCGGCTTGACGGCAACGAAGGTCTTGACCATATCCGCCGCGAGTACGAAATCCGTTTCCGCCCGGATCGGCTGTCTCTCGAAGAAATCGAACTCTTCGTCAGCCAACTAGTTCGGTCCGGATTGGTGCTCTCGGAAACGAACCAGATGCGGCGTCTGATCAAACAACGCCGAAAGGCCAAACGAGCCGCCTGGCTCGCACCGATCCGGAACGTCCTCGCCATTCGCATCCCTCTGTTTGATCCTGACCGTTTGCTGGCGAGTGTGGTTCCCTGGTTTCGCTGGCTATTCACACCAGTTTCGGCATTGGCAAGCGCCATGTTTCTCTTAGCGGCGATTCTCCTTGTGGTCGCCAATTTCAATCAATTCCTCGCGAAACTTCCTCTCGCCCACGAGTTTTTCCAATTTAGAACGGCGGTCTATCTGTGGCTGGCACTGGCGATCGTCAAAGTTCTTCACGAATGTGGTCATGCACTGGCTTGCAAAACATTCGGCGGCGAAGTCCATGAGATGGGCATCATGATTCTCTGCCTGACGCCTTGCCTGTACTGCAACGTGTCCGACTCGTGGATGCTGCCCGACAAATGGCGCCGCATGGCCATTAGTTTTGCAGGCATTTATGTCGAGTTGATGCTCGCCGCCGCAGCGGTGTTCGTCTGGTGGAACACCGTCCAACCATTTTGGCAGCATCTCTCGCTAAGTGTGATTGTCGTTGGCAGCGTCAGTACCCTCCTTTTTAACGGAAACCCGCTGATGCGCTATGATGGCTACTACGTTCTTGCCGACTGGTTGGAAATTCCCAATTTGCGAGCCCGCGCCAACCGGCACGTTCGCCGCGTCCTGCTCAAACAATTGTTCGGCATTCGTACTGTGCCCGAACCTGGTCTCAGTCCTTTACGCAAGTGGTTCTTTTTTATCTTTGGCGTCGCCTCTTTCGTTTATCTATGGGTCGTCACGATCAGCATTCTCTGGTTCTTGTATCGCTTTCTCAAACCGTACAAACTGCAGACAATCGCCGGTTTATTCGCCATCGCTGCGCTGGCGACCTTGATCGCCTGGCCCATTCAACAAACCATCCGATTTCTTCGTGAACGGGGGAGGCTTCCTGAAATGAAACCTGGCCGCGTCATTCTTACCGCCGCTACGTTCACAGCGCTTGCTTATCTCGTTTTGTGCATCCCTTTACCCATTTCGCGAATTCGGCAAACGGGCTTGATTCAGTTTTCCCCCGAGGAAAGCACGCCGGTTTATCTCCGTGTCGCCGGTCGACTGGAAAGACTTCATGCCCGCAATGGCTTGTTGGTAAAAAAAGGGGACCTTCTGGCCGAATTCAGCAATGTCGAGTTGGAGAACGCCCACGCCGAAGCCCTGACGAATTATGACATCCAAAAGGTCGCATATCATTCGTTGCAAGAGCAACTTGCCGTAGCCTCTCCTCAAGACCGTTCGGAACTAGAAGTTCAATTGGGTACGGCGCGGACCGACAGCGTGCGGTCGTTTCGTCAAATGGAAACCTATCGAAATCTTCTGGCTGGCCTCCAAGTGCGTGCTCCCCGCGACGGAATTGTGCTGGGTCTTCCCAAAGCTGATGCTGTTGGCAAATCGTTCTATCGCTCTCAGGCGGAACCCTTTTGCCGTATCGCGAAGCAGCGAAATCTCTGGGTGCTGGTTCCTTTGCCGCCCGACGACTTCGGGGTCGTCAAGGACAACTGGCAGCGCGGGGATCTGCAAATCGTGGTTCGCGTTCGCGGCTGGGGAAGCAAACAGTGGGCTGGTCGAATTGCCTCTTGGCCGGAATCCGAAGCCGAGCAGATTCCTCTTGGTTTGGCACAGTCTGCCGGTGGTCCGGTAGCCGTCGACACAAAAGCGACCGGCAACCAACTGGTGCCCAAAGACCAGTGCTTCCTGCTGGCAGTGGCTATTGAAAACGAAAGCAGCCGATTGCACCCCGGTTCGCAGGCGACCGTCTTGTTTCGCTGCCGTCCCCAAACGATCGCCCAATATGTCTGGCACAAGTTTGCCGCGACGTTTGGGCTGTCGCTTTTCTAAATGCGAATCCCGAGGCCGCTCTCACTTTCCCTCTCTGTCATCATCTTTTCTTCCTTGCGAACGGCGACCAAACCCTCTATGTTCTTGGAAAAACGCTGACATCGAGAGCCGAAGCGAGGCAGAATGATGAAACGATTTGTGCTTTCCTGTTTGGTTTCGCTTGCAGTTGGCAGTTTGCTGTCCCCTGCTGAAGCCGCCCCCCAAAAGCCGAATGTGATCCTGATCTTTACTGACGACCAGGGCTACGGCGACGTAGGCTGTTACGGCGCCAAAGGCTTCAAGACACCCAATCTCGACCGGCTTGCCGCCGACGGCGTTCGCTTTACTGACTTTTACGTCAATTGTCCTGTTTGCAGCGGTTCGCGCACGGCCCTTTTGACCGGTTGCCATTATCAGCGCTTAAGCATGCAGCCGGTGCTTTTTCCGAACAGCAAATACGGCTTGCATCCCGATGAGGTCACCATCGCGGAGGTTCTCAAACAACAAGGATACGCCACTGCGTGTATCGGCAAGTGGCATCTGGGACACATGCCGCCTTGCCTGCCGACGATGCAAGGGTTCGATTATTATTTCGGAATTCCTTACAGCAACGACATGACTATCGATCCTCGCGCCCCGTTATCCAAGAACATCGTATTGCGGGAAGGAATGACCGTCGAAAAGATTCGCACCGGCAAACCCATTCGCAACAAGGTTCCCCTGATGCGAGGCGAAGAAGTTATCGAATATCCCGTCGATCAGGACACCTTGACGCGCCGCTATACGGAAGAAACCATTCGATTTATCCGTCAGCACAAAGACGAACCGTTCTTTGTCTATCTGCCGCACACCATGCCGCATTTGCCATTGCACGTGTCGAAGGAGTTTGCCGGCAGGACCAAAACGAAATTCGGCGACATCATGGAAGAAATCGACTGGTCGGTTGGCGAGATCGTAAAGGCAATCGCCGACTTGAAGCTGGACGACAAAACGTTGATCATTTTCACGAC
Organism: Gemmatales bacterium; assembly: GCA_026004675.1. Taxonomy (GTDB): domain Bacteria; phylum Planctomycetota; class Planctomycetia; order Gemmatales; family Gemmataceae; genus BPJP01. Next base: position 184,869 of record BPJP01000003.1, on the reverse strand, counting down.
CGACAACGGGACCCGGTCCGGCTCGTCGGGTCCGCTGCGTGGACGTAAAGCAAGCGTCTACGAAGGAGGCATCCGCGTCCCCTGCATCATGCGTTGGAAGGGACAAATTCCGGCTGGGAAGGTTTGCTCGGAGGTTGCCGCCACGATCGATATTCTTCCCACTCTCGCTCATCTGACGGGAGCCGAATTGCCCAAGCGCAAGATCGATGGCAAGAACATCTGGCCATTGATGAAAGGGGATCCGGGCGCCAAAAGCCCGCACGACGTTTATTGTTTGGCCCATGGCCGCGGCGCTGTGCGGAGCGGCAAGTGGAAATATTACCCCGCTGATAAACAAGCCAAAGCCGAGCTTTACGACCTCGAGAAAGATCTTTCCGAAACGACGAATGTTGCGGACCAACACCCCGAAGTGGTCAAGCGTTTGCAGGCTTCCTATGAGGCACACGTTGCCGATTTGCGGAAAAACCGTCGACCCGCCGCCCTGCTCAAGAGACCAGAATTGAAATAGGCTGGCAGGCTCGACCGCTTAGCAGCCGGGCAAGACCCACGTCAAAGCCGCGAACAAAGCCAGAAGCGAGGCGACGACGAACCACAGCGGCCGCGCCGCTTGGACGTCGTCTTCGGCGGAAAGGTAGTGGCCGCAATGTGGGCATCGTTCCGCTTCACAGAAAATGGAAGCACGACACGACGGACAGGGGACCAACTCGGCGCTTTGGTCGTCGGCATCCTCGTCGGGAAACTCGTCATCGGCAAATTCGGCGGAGTCGTCCGGGAAAGGCATGATTATTTCGCCCGGCTCAAGTATTCGCCTGTCCGCGTATCGACGGAAACGACTTCGCCGACTTCGATGAATGGCGGTACCGTGATTTTCAAGCCGGTCTCAAGGGTCGCCGGCTTGTATTGGGCAGCGGCCGTCGCTCCCTTGACGGACGGTTCCGTCTCGGTGACGGTGAGATCGACGGACGGAGGCAATTCGAGACTGATGGGCTTGCCTTCGAAAAAGACGACGTGGGCTTTGTTGCCTTCTTTCATGTAGAGCATCTGATCGCCGATCCACTCCTTGTTCAAGGTGATCTGGTCGTACGTTTCGGAGTCCATGAAGACGTAGCCATCGCCGTCTTGATAGATATATTCCATTTCACGGCGATCCAGATAAGCCTGCTCGACCTTGTCTTGAGGCCGGACGCGATTGACCGTAATAGCGCCAGTCTTGAGGTTTTTCAACTTCAACTGCAGGATGGCGCGCCAATTACCTGGCGTGTTCAAATCGCGGTCGAGAACACTGTAGAGCTGGCCGTCTTCGCCAACAATGACCATCCCCTTGCGTACTTGGATGTATTCGATGGAAGCCACGCTAAAACCTCCAACCAATCGTTGCTCTGTTGTTGAGTTGCTAAACTAGCAAAAAGCGAGCGAACTGAGAAGAGGAAAGCGTCGCCTTGGAGAGTGGTTTTGACCCATGAAAGATGATCGCAAACTGGCTTCCGGATCGAGATTCGTTATCGGCATCGATCTGGGAACGACGAATTGCGCCCTGGCTTATGCGGATACGGCGACGGATGCCGACCTGATCCGGATCGAGCATTTTTCGGTGCCCCAGTTGGTAGCGGCGGGTGAAGTCGCGGAACGACCATTGTTGCCGTCGTTTCTGTATCTTCCCGCGGGAAAGGAATTGCCAGCGGGCAGTCTGAAACTGCCGTGGGGCAGCAATGAGTTTGCCGTCGGAGAATTCGCCCGCCGGCAAGGGGAGCGTGTGCCGAACCGTCTCGTGTCTTCGGCCAAGTCGTGGCTATGTCATCCGGGTATCGACCGGCGTGGTGCGGTGTTGCCATGGCAGGCGCCGCCAGGCGAACGCCGAATCTCTCCGTTGGAGGCAGCCACGTGTTACCTGAAACATTTGGCTGATGCCTGGAACTACCGTTTTGCCAGAAAGGCACCCGAGTTGCGCCTGGAAAAACAGGAAATAGTGTTGACCGTGCCGGCATCCTTCGATGCCGTCGCCCGTGATTTGACGGTCGAAGCAGCCCGCCAGGCCGGCATGGAAAACATCACTTTGCTTGAAGAACCGCAGGCGGCGTTTTATGCCTGGATTGATGAAGGCAAGGAAACATGGCGTGAACAAGTCGAGGTTGGCGATCTGGTGCTGGTCTGCGACATCGGGGGCGGGACCACCGACTTCACTCTCATCGAAATAAGCGAAGAAGACGGGAACCTGGCGCTGGATCGATTGGCTGTTGGCGAACACATTTTGCTTGGCGGCGACAATATGGACCTGGCGTTGGCCCATGCGGCGGCAGCCAAATTCGCTGAAAAGGGAACGAAGCTCGACGCCTCGCAGATGCTCATGCTCTGGCATGCGTGCCGGTCGGCCAAAGAGGCTTTGTTCGCTGATCCCACCCTCCCAGCCGCCCCTATTGCGATCCTCGGTCGAGGCAGCAAGGTCATCGGCAGCACGCTCAAAGGCGAATTGCGTCGCGCAGACGTCGAACAGGTCTTGCTCGAAGGATTCTTCCCCGACTGCCCGCTGCATGTCGAGCCAAGCCGCCAACGGTCGCTCGGGCTTCAGGAATTAGGGCTGCCATACGTCAGCGACCCTGCCGTTAGCAGGCATTTGGCCTATTTTCTCAACCGAAACGCCGAGGTTCTTGCCAGTCGTGCTACCAAGAAAAAAGACACCGCAAAAAGAAATGTGATGCCCACCGCTTTGCTTTTCAACGGCGGCGTCATGAAGGCCGAGCCACTGCGCCAACGTCTCGTCGATATTCTGAAATCCTGGTCGAACACGGATGTCAAGACCCTGGCCAATCCCGATCCCGATTTGAGTGTCGCTCGCGGTGCCGCTTACTACGGGCTGGTGCGACGTGGAAAGGGTGTACGCATTCGCGGCGGTACCGCCCGCTCCTATTACATCGGCGTCGAATCCTCCCTGCCTGCCGTGCCGGGTTTCACACCGCCTATCAAAGCCCTTTGCGTGGTCCCCTTTGGTATGGAGGAAGGGACCGAAGTCGATCTTCCCGATCAAGAATTCGGCTTGATCGTCGGTGAACCAGTCGAATTTCGCTTTCTCGGTTCCACCACTCGTCGCGACGACAAGCCCGGCATGCTTATCGAAAACTGGGAAGACGACATCGAAGAACTTTCGCCTCTTTTGACGACACTCGAACCGACGGGCAAGGATACTCCCCATACCGTACCGGTCCATTTGCATGGTAAAGTGACGGAAACCGGAACGCTCGAACTGTGGTGTTTGAGCCGGGACGGTAAACAACGCTGGAAACTCGAATTCGACGTTCGCGAAAAAAGAAACTGACAGCGGCGGAGAAAACCCATGGAGTATGATCCCCAGCGCGTGCGTCACAATGTCCTGAACGCAGAAACTGAAGACTTGTTGGATCGCGTCACGGTGTATCGAGCGGGAATGGAACCGGATGCGCTGGAGATCATTGAAATGGAATTAAAGCGGCGCGGCATCAGCGAAGCTGACATCGATCAGCACGCGGAGCTGCGTCGCCAGACCGTTTTGTTAATGGCGGACGGAATCGCCCGAACGTGCAACTTCTGCGACCGCCCTGCTGTCGTGCGACAGTGGTCCTGGCATCGCTTGTGGGGACTGTTGCCCGTCTTTCCCCGCCGATTTGACTATTGCGACCGGCACCGCCCAGCCGTCGAACAAGCTACACCAGAAGAGTCTTGACATCTTCCTCGGTGATCTTTTGCGACGGTTTTCCCAAACGACAACTGAGCCAACTAGCCAGAGCGGGAAGATAAGGCGGCTTCGATTTCTTCAACAAGGCAATCATTCGCTCGTCCCGCCGTTTACGCTCTTTGGCTTTGCGAATTCCGTTCTCATGGCGAGACTTCTTCATATCCGCTTGCCGCTGCTCGCGGCGAATTCTTCGTGCTCCCATCGCTGGCCATCCCTAAACTTTCTTTACCTTTGCTTCGACGAAAGCTAATAGTTTAGCGAAACCAACTGTAAAGGAAAAGACGGCGACCAGGACGAACGCCCAGATGCCCAGACGAGTGCATTCGAAATGGCACCAGTAATCGCCCGGGTATTGGGGCGTACTGGACTTGCCAACACTGATGGAGTAAACACACATGGCTGACAAGTCGCAGGAACGGATTCTGGTTGTGCCCCGCGCCGTTTTCGAACAACTCGGCGTTTTTCAGGGCTTGTGTCTCGATGCTGATCGCTATCTTGAACGCCTGCTTCAACCAGAGAACCTCTCGTATATGCGTCGTGCCGAGGCCGAAGAAAACCCCGATTTCAAGCAACTCGTCCCCTATGTCGTGCTCAAGTGGCGCGATCAGGTCTTTCATTACACGCGGGGCAAGGCCACGACCGAATCGCGTTTGCAGGCACTGCGTTCGGTCGGAGTCGGGGGACATGTCAACGAAGAGGACGCCGATTTGTTCGACCATCCGTACCAGCAGGCTATGCTTCGGGAAGTAGCGGAAGAAGTGCACCTCGAGACCACTTACGTGGATCGCCGACTTGGTCTCATCAACGATGATGCCACACCGGTCGGCCAGGTTCATCTCGGCATTGTCCATGTATTTGAACTGGCCGAGCCGAACGTCCGTCGACGGGAACAAGCCCTGACACGTTCCGGTTTCGCTCCAATTGCCGAGTTGAAGAACGAACGCGACCAATTCGAAACCTGGTCGCGATTTGTGCTGGATATTCTCTAGCCGCTGCAACGTCACGGCGGCGGTGCGTTACCCGTAAGTTCCGGCTGGACGGCCGATAAAAGCCGGATTCTCTTGATTCGCCAGAATGGTCTGGCCCCTTCTTTTAAGGGCGCGTCGCTGACGATTTCCAGTTCGGCTCGACATTCGAACTCCGGTACCTGGATTTTCACATCGGGACGGAACTCCAAGAGGTTGATGATGTGTCTGGATGTAAACGTCTCTCCGATCGGGTCGATGTTTGCTTTTTCCGGGGCCAGTTGCACCTGTACCTGACTGCCGACCTGGAACATCGTTTTGATGCGTCTGACTACTTTTTCCCGAAATGCGTTGTCTCCCGCGGTTTGTAGAGAGTGGGTCTCGATCAAATTGCCGTCGACGAAATCGGCGTAGCCAGGCAAATAGCGACGGCGTTGCCAATCGCTATCGGGAACGGGGAAATAAGAAACGGGCGCGAAGACAGGCGCTCGAACAAATGCCATGCCGGCGGCGGCAACCTGGTCAGCGACGATAGTGGCACGATATCGGGCAAGAGTCGAGTTGCGGATGTTGAAGGGCAGGGTGGCTGCATACAGTCCGAGAGTGTCGCCGCCCAGTCTGGCATCGAGCCAGTTTGAAACGAATTGCCGGGCGTCTGTGCGCCAACGATTGACAGTGTTGCCCAGGTCCGTCCATTGAGGCGTGCTTGCGAAATCGTTTTCCGGTCGAATCGTCCACTCCTTGCCATGGACTCGGCGAACCAAAAAGAAATCGTAATCGAACGTTCCTTCAGGCGTTTTGAAGCGATAGGCCAGTTTGAAATGGAAACTGTCTTGAACGACATCCCATTCCCGCACGCCAAGCGGGATGATGTCAAGATCGCTGCCTGCGTGCGAAAGAATCCGAATGATTTCGAGGTTGCGAAATAGCAGGAGCGGTCCCGGTCGTCCCCCTTCGCCGACGCCGAAGCGGATCATCATCCGCTGTTCATCGAGCGGATTGGTATCTCGCTGGTCGGGGGCGCGTGTAAGCAGAAATGCGGCATTGATCTGGCCGTTGCGCAATTTGTCGAAGAACTTTTCCGCGGCGGCTTCCGCCTGCAGGCGAACGGCAAGATAGGTTGGCAGGTAATAGCCTACGTAGTAGCCCAAGCCGATGATGAGGCTCAGAGCCAGTCCCCCATTCGCGAGGCCTTTGCCGGTGCGTGTGCCTTCGGAAAGTTTAATCTGTCTCAACGCCGCCAGGCCGAGTCCGGCGGCCAACAGCGGAATCAACAGGCTCCACGACGGCAATAACAACGGCGTGCCATAATAAAAAGCCAAGGCTCCGAGGACGACAACCAACAGAGCAAAAAAACCGCCCAGCATGGCACTTGCCACCGCGAATCCGGACAGTGGCTGATATACGTCTCTCGGAGCCGTCGGCGTTGCCAATTTCTCAGGCATGGCGATGGTAAACATCCAGGACATGATGCGCTCGATGTCCTCACCATAGCTCGAATCGCCCAAAAGGGCAACTCTCCATGCCGTTTATCATTTCAAGTTGGGATTCTCCAATCGCATACTCAGTCCTGATTTTTCGGCCAACTCGATCAATTCTTTCACAGACTCGCGGTGCTTTTCGGGCACGTCGTCGATACTCTTGTAACGATCTGCCTTTTTTCCGTCATGCACCTCGATCTTGTCGATTTTGAGTTTGCCGTCCTCGATTACGCCGTGGACGCTGATCCTCGACGTTCCTTTCCGGCGTTCGGCGCGAACCTCGTCATCGGTGCGAAACACGAAAACCATGGAACCGTCTTGCTTGCCCCCCTTGCCGCCGAAGGGAATCGCTTCGATGCGGATGTTCGGCAGAGACGTGTTGCGGGGCGGCAATTGAATTCCTTTCAGGGTTTGCTTTTTGCCTTTGCGAAGAATAATCGCGTCGACCGGCTTGCTGCCGTCGATGGTGTCGAGCAAGTGCGCAAATCGTTCGATGTCGCTGGGAACAGGTTTGCCGGCGAATTCGAGGAGAACGTCGTTCTTCTGGATGCCAGCCTTCTCCGCTGCTGACCCGGGTTGAACCTCATCGATTACCAGACCGATTCCTTTTTTGAGGTTGAACTGTGCCCTCAAGTCTTCGCTGGGAGCAAAACCACTGATGCCGAAACGAGGACGACGCCCAAACGGAGGCCAGAACGGACCGAAGGTCGGCTTCTCGGGAACATGGACCTTCAGCGTTTCTTTTTTCCCCTTGCGGAGGACAACAGCATCGATTTCCTTCCCTCCTTCGATGCTGTCCAACAATTCGACGAACTCGAGGTGGTCGCTCTTAACTTGCTTGCCCGCGAGCTGAAGAAGGACATCGTGAGGTTTGAAGCCGGCTTTGGCAGCCGCGGAATTCGGCATCACATGATGGATGACCAGGCCCGAACCTTTTTCCAGGCCGAGTTGATCGGCAAGAACGGGGCTTGGCGGACTCACCTGGACGCCCAAACGAAATTCCACCGGCTTGAAAGGAAAACCCCACGGAGCCATGGCGTTTTTGGGGAAGTCGAACCGAGGCGGCATGATCCCCTTGAAGCCCGCCTTGGGAACATCCAGATCGATTCGAATCGGGCCTTTGGGAAGGTTTCGTCGCAATTCTTCAATGGCCTGCTGAATGGTTTTGCGCATTTCATCGGGTTTGGCGTCGGCAGGCAGGTTTTTGAGAGCTTGTTGCAATTTCTCGATTGCCTGGCGGACGGACATGTGCACGGCTTTCTTGCTCTTGTCCGGCTGGTCCGCCTCGTCTTTCTTTTCTTTCTTCGGCGGAGCGCTGTCTTCCTCCGTCACAGGTTTGGCCTGGAGACCGAAACCAGAAGCGACAACAGCAACAGAGAACAAGGCACAAAGAGCGCTGGCAAGCCACCAACGCGGGCAGCCTTGTTCGAGACGATACGGTCTTTGTAACAACATGGTCACCCTCCGATAGAGATCCGAAGTGTTTCCTGAGACCCCCACCGCTCGTACCGAGAGCGCAGGAGCTTTTCGCAACTCAAGAAGGAATTGGGCATAGTCGGCTGCTTGTTCGGAAACGCCAGCAGCGGCAGCATCGGCGAGATACTCTTGGCAGAGCTGAACGTGCCGGCGTATCCACCAGAACCATGGCACGTAAAAGTAGACCGCCTGGCCAATACCAAACAACAAACACGTCCAGGCATCCCGGCGTTCAATATGGGTCAATTCATGGATAAATACCCAACGAAGTTCGGAACGAAATCTCGGATCGCAAAGCTCCGGCGTCAGGACGATGGTCGGGCGAATCAGTCCGCAGCTAAAAGGTGACTGGACGGCCGGCGCAACCAGTAGGCGACAATTCCGGCTACGGCCCAAAGCGTCGAACACGTCAACGACATCGGGGGGAGCCGGAATCGACGAACGTAACAACCGCCACAGGGCGAAATACGCCAACAGGCAACGCGCAAGCAAGAGGCCAGACGCGATGAGATAAGCTGGCCCCAGCCAAGGCCAGATGGCCCGGGCCAACTCCACCCATCGCCCACGCCAACCTGGCTTTTCGGTCATCCCTCCTTGGCTCTCAGCGGCGACTTCCGCCGACTGTGTTCCTTTGTCTTTTTGCAAGCGCTCGGTATTTTGATCGATCGGCTTTCGGTCTGCCGACGAAGGGGGGGGGCTCGGCAGATGCTTCCAGACGCAGCGACGGTTCGAGATAAATCCGCACAACGCTTTCGGACCTGGCGCTCGCTTCGCTTTCGATGGCTTTCGGCGGCTTGGACGGGTTTTGCGATTCCAGTGCAAAGTGGGAAGGAAGATACCACCACGAAGGAGCCAGACACAAAACCGCCAGCAGTAGAGCAGAAGCAACGCCGATTTCGCCCAATCGCTGTTTTCGTGCCGGCTGTCGGGTGGCGCTAAGCCAGAACCAGCTAATCAAGAGCAGCAACCCGCCGCCCGCGGCACTGTGCACCAACCACATCGTCGATGCGCTTGCAATTTCGCTCATGCCAGTCCTCGCTTCCAGCAGCTCGAATTAGGGCGTTGCACACAATCGGCTGAAAAGCCGGTACAGGGGTCGACGAAAACGAGCGACGAGACTGATTCGCTCAGGAACCGGACAATTTCTGCTTCCGGGCAGCAGCGATCATTTTTTGCATCCGTTCCAGCTCGTCGGGTGCGATGCGTTCGCTGCGCAGCAAAGTCATCACAAGCTCGTCGACGGCGCCATCAAACACGCGGTCCAGAAAATGAAGAGCACTGTCGTCGCGCGAAAACTTCGGCGTGTAAACAAAGGTCCGCCCCTCAGTGTGATGCGACACCAACCCCTTCTCTTCCATGATGCGCATCAGGGTTTGCACCGTGTTGTAGGCCAGGTCTTCGTGCTGCGACAACCGACGATGAACATCGCGAACCGAGGACGGTCCCTGCTCCCAGAGCACTTTGAGAATTTCCAGCTCCCTTGCAGTTGGTGTTGGCTTCTCAGGCACTGCAACTCTCCAACGAAAAATTAAAGCCTAAATCTTTAGGTATTAAACATTCCCTCGCCTTTTCCGTCAAGACGAGTCAGACCAGTCTTCGCTAACCGAACCGTCTGGAAACCGATGTGCTGTCGGCAACGTCCCCCCGGAACCACGCATTTGCTTTCCGCGAACTCCGTTGGCAGCTAAAATCCTTGCAATTCCAGATCAAAGTGCTTCTGCGAGGCCGGATATGTCAAGCGATCGTCCTGAAAACCCATCCGCTCCCGACGAACAGCCGCAAGCCGACCTATCGTCTTCGGGAGAAGCAGAAGGCGAAACGGCGAGCGATCCCACTCCTTCAGCGACCGTTGCCGAGCAGCGCTTCCCGTTGCACTGGCAAATTCTCCTGGCCATGGTGCTCGGCGCCAGCATCGGTTTCACTCTTAACGCGACACTTAGCGAACGCGAGACCACCGCGGAGATCAACAATCTTGTCTATTTTTTTCGTGATTCAACGCAGCGCATCGAAATTCGAGTCGAAGACCAGGCGGGGAATTTTCTCGACGAGTGGATCGTGGATCCCAGCGGCCAAACGCCAGGGGCGTATTACGATCTGGGGGCTTTCAAGAAAAACCAGCCCAAAGAATATCTGCGCTTCCACGCCCACGGACGCTCGACCGCCCGTCGCATTGGTGACGCTGCTCATTTGATCGGTGCACTTTTTTTGCGCTTATTGAAAATGGTGGCGATCCCGCTGATCATCTGCTCGCTGATGACGGGGGTAACGGGCTTAGCTAATGCCAGTCGGCTTGGAAGGATGTTCGGGCGGACGATCAGTTATTATCTGGCAACCAGTTTCCTCGCCATCATCACCGGTTTGTTTTTCGTCAACACGATCCAGCCTGGTGTCAAGCCGCAACCGGTCAAGGCGGCCGAACAGAAAGCCGCGGACGAGACGCCTCCGCCTAAAGAACTAGCGGCACTGCTCTACGAGCAGCTTGAAAACATGATTCCTGAGAATCCGATCGGGGCGGCGGCCCAAGGCGATTTCTTATCGATTATCGCCTTCACACTGGCGTTCGGGATTTTCACAGTGATCGTGGGGGGCCAATCGGCCGATGTCATTCGCAACCTTTTTCAGGCCGCTTTCGATGTGATGATGGCCTTGACGTTGGCGGTTATCAAGTTGGCTCCGTTCGGTGTTTTCGCGTTGATGTTGTACGCGACATCGACGCAGGGTCTCGGCCTGTTTCTTTCACTGGGGTGGTATTTCTTGACGGTACTTTGTGCGTTGTTCGTGCACGGGGTAATTGTTTTGCCGCTGATTGTCAAGTGGGTAGCCGGTCGCAGTCCGCTGCAATACGCGAATGCGTTGAGTCCGGCGTTGTTGACCGCTTTCAGTTCCGCTTCGAGCAATGCCACGTTGCCGTTGACGTTGAGTTGCGTCGAGAAGCGCGCCGGCATCAGCAATCGCATCGGTTCCTTCGTACTGCCTCTGGGGGCGACGATCAATATGGATGGGACAGCACTATACGAGGTTGTCGCCGTCATGTTCATCGCTCAGCTGGAACCGAATTTCACCTTGACGTTGGCAACACAGATATTGATCGTGGTGACGGCGTTGTTGGCGAGCATTGGTGCGGCAGGCATTCCCAGCGCTGGTTTTGTCATGATGGTCATCATTTTGCAGGCCGTTGGGTTGCCGGCGGACAAGGTGCCGATCATTCTTGCCATCGACCGCGTTCTCGACATGTGTCGGACGAGTGTCAACGTATGGAGCGACGCATGCGGCTGCGCTGTTATTGAGCGGTTTGAAGGGAAGTGACGTGCGCGAGCGAATTCGGGTTTCCGTATGCAGCCATTCTCCCTATCAACCCCTTCGGAGGTTTGTAGCCGAAATGGGTTCAGCGGCGCTTGGCAGACTTGCCACAACTCCCTGCTCTGCCTGCAATCTTTAATTCTCGCTGAAATTGAGTTTCTTTTCCGTTTCCCGAATCAGTGGATCGCGGATGAATTTGCGGTGGCATTCCGCGCACAGGTCGAACCGGAACTTCTTGTAACGCGGAGCAGCATGGTCCGGGTCGACCACCTCCTCTTCTTCGCACAGCATTTTCGCTATCGCCTCTAGGTGATCCTCGTCCAGATCAGCGTCTGTGACTTCGGAGGGATCGAAGGCCGCGTAGACTTCCATCTTGACGACAAAATGAGCGTCAACCGGCGGGGTGATTTCCTTGCTGCAAAGATCACACGTAACGTGCAGCATAAACGGGTGACCTCCTTCGAGCGAAGCTGGTGAGTCGGTTTGCAACACACGGGCAACTCACCGGCAGATGCTCCCTGCAACCAACAGCCCGACTGCTATATCCATCCGTCGCACGTTTCCGACTTTCTGTCAAGCTGAATCCGCGGAAAAGTCGTTGCCGATTTTACCCGTGATCAATCCAGCGGTTCGCAGCCGTACAACGCCTTGAACAACGCCTCAACAAAAAAATGGTCTCCCCAGGCGACCGACTCGCTGACGCCCAGGTTCTTGTGAAAATGGTAGATCCCTTCAAGCAGGATACCTTCCCACTCCGGCTTATTCCGCGGCAAAAACCGGTCCGTGCACAGAGCCTGCAAGATGGAATGAGCTGCTTGCCGATAGCGCTGACGATTGTTTTCACTGTCGGCAATTTCGGCGAGTTCGAACAAACCGCTGGCAGTGATAGCCGCTGCCGAGGAATCAAAAAGATGCGGCACGTCTGCTGGCAGGTCGAAATCCCAATACGGCACGCCATTTTCTCCCGCCTGCTGAACCCGACGCAGGTAACAATCGGCACACCGTTGCGAGACCGCCAGAAATTCGTCGAGACCGCTCAAACGAAAAACAGAGGCGAATCCATACAAGGCCCAGGCCAGTCCACGTGTCCAGGTGCTTTCCGCGTTCCAACCCTGGTGAGTGCTTTGTTCGAGAAAATTGCCGGTTTTCGGATCGAAAAGTCCTTCATGGGCCGTGCTGCCGTCTGGACGGACCAGATAACGAGCCGTCGTTCGACAATGTGCTAACGCAATGTCTTTTAATTCCGCATCGCCGGTCGCCTTGGCCGCCCAGAGTATCAAACCGACGTTCATCATGATGTCGATGAAGAGGGACGAAGGGCCAATGAACGAAGCGAGGTAGCCCCCTTTTTGCCGACGCAAAGAAAGGGTCCGGCCAGCTTCAACGAGCACATCGCGCAAAGCCGGTTCGCGGGTCAAACGATACCAGCGACCATATGTAGACAGAAAAATGAAGCCGAGGTCATGGACAGTGCGATCATGCTTGCGCGGGTTCCAATGGCCGTGTGTACTCTTCGGCATACTGTCGCCATTGGCTGTCCTTGGTATGCATGTGAAGCAGCCAGAAAATGCCCGGATAAAAACCGTCGCACCAGTGCGTCCAACGCTCTCCTTCCCGGTTCCAGCGCCCGTTCACGGTGTACATCGGATAATAGCCGGGATGGCTGATGACCAAGCGACGGCATTGGTGGGCGGCAAAATCGAGGGCATCGAGGTAGACCTGGTTCATTGCCGATTCAGGGGCAAAACGGTTGCTTTCGAGAACTTCACGACAGGCCCGACTTTTGGGGCATCCGAAAAAATTTTTTACGAAAAAGCGCCAACAAAAAGTAGCGTCCGATTGTTGTCATAGTGAACAACGCCTTGCACGGGCGAAAAAACTCTCTTGGCGCGATCAACATGGGCACCGCTGGTCGCGGCAAAGTTGGGGCTATGCCGGCTCCATCGTGCAGGGCGTTTTTTTCTGCGCTTGGCAACAGGCTGGCGATTAGGTCTTCTTCACCAGGGTTCATTGCCTATGACGGGCAGACCGATGCGGCGAGACGGGGTGCCTGCAAAAACTGGCAACGGCGTGGCAAGGTGGCTTCTGGCGCTGTCGACAACTTCGTGCGTCACCACTTTTCCGAACAATGTAAAGGCCGTTGCCGCTTCCACCTGCACGGAAACGGTCTGTCCGATCAGCCTGGGGTTGCCGTCAAAAACCACAATGTGATCCGTTCTCGTTCGACCCGTAAGTTGGACAGGTCCGTCGGATGATTCACGGTGCGACTTCAGAAAAGTCTTGCTGGGGCCTTCGACCAGCACGTCGACTGTCTGCCCGACGCGAGATAAATGATCTTGCAGGCTGACCGCATTCTGGATGGCCAAAAGATCATTATTGCGACGCCGTTTGACTTCTTCGGGTACATCGTCAGGATACAATTCATACCCTTTCGTACCCGGCCTTGGGCTGTATTTGAAAATGAAGCTGTTTTTGAAACCGGCTTCCCGCACCAAATTGCACGTGCGTTCAAAAGATTCTTCGGTTTCGCCGCAAAAACCGACGATGAAATCGCTGCTTATGGAGACTCCCGGAATGGTTTCCCGGCAACGCGCCAACATGTCGCGGTAATATTCCACCGTATAAAGCCGCTTCATCCGTTTGAGCACATCGTTGCACCCCGATTGGGCCGGAACGTGCAAATACGGGCAAACCTTCGGCAGGTCCCGGACGGACTGGAGCAGATCATCCGACATGTCGCGCGGAAAGTTCGTCACGAATTTAATGCGTTCGATGCCAGTCGTGTCGTGGATTCGGGCAAGCAGGTCGGAGAGCCTGACCGTTCGACCGTCGCCGGTTTTATATTTGTAGCTGTTGACGGTCTGGCCGAGTAAGGTGATTTCCTTGCAGCCTTCATCCGCCAGTTGTCGAACTTCAATCGAAATCTCTTCGGGGTGTCGGCTTTGCTCCGGTCCGCGCACGCTGGGCACGATGCAATACGTGCAGAATTTATCGCACCCGATCATGATGCGAACGTAGGCTTGGAAAGAATTGGGCCGCATCGACGGATCACGAAGCGGATCGTAACTGGCAAAGCTGGCTTCGATCTCGGGACGTGAAGCGGCTTTACGATCGAGGCTGACAGCTGTCTGCGGTCGGCCACTATTTTGGACCTCAGCAATGAGTTGAGGCAGTTTCGCCAGTTGTCCGGTCCCGCAAATGAGATCGACGTGTGGAGCGCGGCGCCGGATCGATTCCTGGTCTTTTTGTGCCATACAACCCAATACGCCGATGACTTTTTCGGGATGGCGCCTCTTGTGCCCGCGAAGCCTTCCCAAAGCGCTATAAATTTTATCTTCGGCATGCTGGCGAACGCTGCACGTATTGAACAAGATTACATCCGCATCGGTAGCCTCGTAAGTCAGTTCGTAGCCTTGCCGGCGCAGACTGCTGACGACAAGCTCGCTATCGAGCACGTTCATCTGGCAACCGACGGTTTCGATGTAAACTTTGCTCATCTCTTTGTTGAATGGGTTTCGACGAATCGTATCACTTGCCGCGAAAATCGCGGTTGCTGGTGATTTTATGGCAGGTGATGGGTTGACAAAAGCCCAAATGCCCAATCTTTCCGCAACCCAAGTTCACGTTCAGCTTTTTTCGAAAAAGCGGCACCGACAGCGCTTCCGCATCCGTAGCGTGTTTCCGCCTTCGCGGCGAGGCGAACAGGACAGTTCATCCATGAGGGTCCGCATGAGAAATACGCCTCGGCCTCCTTCACGAAGCTCGCCTGGATCGAGATGAGGAACGGCATCGATATCGAATGGTTCGCCTTCATCGCAAAGGCAGATTTCGATGCCATCCTGCTGAAAACGACACTGGATTTGGAAGAGGGCGTCGGGGCGGTTGCGATGGGCGTGTCGGACGATATTGCTCACCGCTTCGCCAGTAGCCAAAACGACAGCATGGGTTGTTTTTTCATCGAGACCGCCGGCCTGGCAGACCGATTCGACGAAGTCATGGGCGAGCCGAATGAGCCGCGGCTGACTGGGTATCGTCAAGACCATAGGAGGCAAACAACCCATACGGATTCCTGAAGGCAGGTTACGTTGTAGGTTTGCATGCTGCCTTGTGTGAACTCGGCCCTGCCGAACCATGCCGAAAGCGATCCGGTCGGTGCCGACAAAAAGAGCAGGACAATGACCTCCTGTAAGTATACATAGATCGCAGAAAAAGGCTCAGCAAGCTCCTTGCCTGCGTAGCGCATTGACGAGAAGATGAGCTTGACGCGTTGGTTCGGGCAGGCGATAGCCCCGGCAACAGGCCAAGACGAGACGGACAGCACTGGCCAAGTCAACCCGGTGCCCAACAGAAACGAAGACGGGGCGTACCTTGAATCGCGTGCGGACAACCGTGCCGATGACTTCTTTGGCATCGTACAACGGTGTCGTTGAACCTGCTTTTTTGCCGACAGAGCGGTGCTTCCCGACCAGGAGCGATTTGGCACAGCCGAGCGTCGGCACATCGAGCCACAACCCCATGTGGCAGGCCAGGCCAAAACGGCGCGGATGAGCGTAGCCATGCCCATCGAACATCACCACGTCCGGACGTGTTTCGAGCTGGGCAAAAGCCGACAACAGACCGGGTGCTTCCCGAAACGAAAGCAAACCCGGCACGTAAGGGAAAGGGCTTCGGCAGACGGCGCTACGTTTTTCGACCACCTCTAACTCAGGGAAAGCTACCACGACGACGCCAGCGAAAAAGAGATTGTCGAAACGGTTGTAACTCACATCAGCGCCGGCCACGTAGCGGTATCTCGTCAAAGGACTGCGGGTGTCGATCTGGCCCGCCAACGTACGCTGCAAGGCGATCGCCTCTGCCGGCTTCAGTTCCCAACTGTGCAAAGGTGAAATCTTCATCGTCGTTGCAAACGACCATGACAAGAGGTTTGGCTTGCCGCTTCCTTGCCTGAAGCGAAGTTCGTGGGGCAGTCCTCCCCGTCAAGATATTTGATGCGACGCTTGCGAGCAAACACTTGCTTGCCACAGAACCAGAAAATCCGCTGGTCTGGGCGATGTTTCGTCTATCAGCGATCATGGCAGGCGAGCCAAATGTTCAACCAGCATCTGGCCAGTTCGAGGTGAAATGTTCGCCAGACGCTGACTGAGCGAACCGGGTTTGGGATTCGTACGCAACGCTTGCAGATAGTCGAGCAATACCTGCCGGATCGCGGGCGGTCCCTGAAGCATCAAGTGAACCCACGCCCAAGCCTCGCGATACTCGGCAGGAGCCATTTGCTGGACGCTTTCCAAACGTTCCAGGCGTACCAAATCGGGGCGAAATGGCAACTGTTTGATCTGTTCGAGATGCTGTCTGTTGACGCCTTTGGCTGCCGGCGGCGTTTCGAAGTACTCGGCCAATCCCTCGTCCAACCATAGCGGCACGTCCTTCAACACACCGTGCAAGAGAGCGTGCGTCAGCTCGTGGCGCAAATCCTCCTGAATCCGGTCTCCCCAATAGGTATAAACGAGCAGGTCTTCGGCTCCGCCAATGGTACGCGGCTGGGCCACGAAAAACGCACGTCGGTTCGGCAACGACGGATAACGTGCCGCCATGTAGTCCTCGTATTTCCTCTTGTTTTCGAAGAGATAGACGAGGACGATCGTGTCCAGGTGCGGCAATTTCAATTCGCCGTATACTTGATCCGGAAACTCGCCAAGTTCTTTGAACAGTGGATGCCTGGCATCCAGTTCGAAATCCGAAAGAAACATGAAATGGGATACCCGCAACGAATGTTTGCCTGGCGTTGGGGGCGCATCCGGGACTTGAATGGCGTTGACGGTGCCGTGTTCTTGTTTCAAGGCCATGGAATTGCAGCCAGCAATCAGGCCAAGAACAACCAATGATTTACGCAATGGAAACATGAGTCAAATTGGCCGAAGCAGAATTAAAAGTTTATGTGTTGCTGTCGTTCGTGTCGGGTGCTCAAAGAAGGACGGTCCGCCCCCATGGAAGCGCGGGCCGGGATTGTACGCGCCGCATCCTTGCAATGCCAGAGCAAATCAGGCGAGCGGACGCCGATTTCGGAGATTGCGGTCGATTTTTTTCTGGGTGGCTTGTTCGATTTGCCGCCACCAGCGTTTCCAGCCCGTTTTGCCACGCAAGCCCCATTGCAAATAGGTGCGCAAAAAGCGCAGTCTATCTGTTCTGTTCAACTTGGCCGAGTTGTGAAAACTGGCGTTTAGCCGGGCCAGATTCTGAATTCGGCAACGTCGCCTTAGTTTGCGATGGCGTCGAAACCCAACCAGATCGATGAACCAGATATCGGATGCCTCTCCATTCACTTGCGCCTTGACAAGGATGTTTGCCGCTTTCAGGTCGCGTTGCGATAGCCGTCGTCGGTGCAGTTCCCAAACGAGACGCGCGATTCGTTCAACCAACTCGCGCCTCACGGTCGTGGAGGCAGCGTCCAAGAAGGTTCGCAGGTCCAGGGTCTGTTCCAGTTTTTCGGTCAACAGATAGCCGGTGCCTCGAAAAGCGAAGCACCTTCGCTCCAGAACGAGCCATGGTCGAGGAGTGGGCAGTCGGCGTTCCCGCAAACCGTGGCCGAAAATCCACGAACGCAAAGCAGGCGAATGTCCCAGCGAGCGTTTGTAAACATCCAGCCACTTTTTCACACGAAAACGTTTGTAAATGAACCGCTTCCAACCGTCGCCGCATCGGAGCGTCACTTCCGCCACCGTTGATGTGGGCGAATCTTTCAGAAACCGGCAATCGGGGCGATCGAAAAGAGCGTCGGGGTCGCGAACGATTTCTTTCACAACTGCCGTGTCCAAATCACGAACGGCAAAACCGCAAATGCCGGCCGCCCGAACACGCCGGTAGTAGCGATTGGTAGCACAACAGCGACGATCGCGTTGCCTCCAGAAATCAAGATTGGACGCAAGCGTGGCTTTCTCTACCAGCAGAGCACGCTCGTTTCGACCGGTGTCCTGCCTGTCATATGCTCGCCAAAAACGCAGACGATCCGATCGCGACACCCGCAATGCAAACCACCGATTGAGAAGAACGAGATTTTCCCGGCGTTGTCGCCACGTCAACGGCGAACCAACTTGGACGGCATGCAAATCGATCAAAAACAATTCCGGAACATCGTCGGCCGAAAGTCGAACCAGCAGGTTGCCGGCGTGCAAATCGAAGTGGGCGACGCCGGCATCGTGCATTCGGCAAAGGAAGCGCGCCAAATCATGGCTTAGTTGATGGCGTATTCGCACCTGCCTTCGATACGAATACCCAGGAAGGATTTTCTCGATCAAGTCGCTTAATGGCAGAGCGCCAGCGAGGTTCTCTGTCAAAAGAAAACTGTCGGCCCGGTCGAGGCACGTAACGGGTTCGCCTAGTGCGATCGGGCAGATAGTCGGAATGCCCCGGCGGGAGATTTCCAAAGCTTTTTCGAATTCGATGCGTGATTTGGCAGGCCGAACGAGTTGGCGAAGTCGGCTGCGAACGTCCACCAGCCGATTTTGTTTGACGAAAAACTCGATCTGAGGCAGCCGAACCCGATAAACTGTCCGGTGCGGACCATGTTTGACGCGGTCCGCTCGGCCGGTCCGCAGCCAATCGTCGAGCAAGAGGCCGTCGGCACCCAGGAGAAGGTCACGTAGATCGGGCCGGACCAGCCAACGGGTTCGATTCGTCGTGCAGCAAATCCAGTCTCGTTCCGCCATTTAGACCACAGCCAATAGTAAGAAACATGAAAATGCCGGAAGGTCAGACAAGAAACGGTTTCGCTAAGCGCTTCGGCGAAGTTTCTTTCGTGCCAACCATTCAAGGAGCATCAGCCAGCTGTGGGAACCGACCGCAACACTATACTGCCTTTCGACTCGTTTTCGGCCATTCCAACCCAATCGGCGGCGCAACGCCGGGTCACTCGCCAGTCGGCCAAGAGCTTCTTTCCAATCCCGAAACGAGTTGGCGAGATAGCCGTGGACGCCGTCCTGCACCAACTGCCCGTGAACGCCTACCGGATTGGTCACGACCGGCAGTCCTGCCGCCATATATTGCAGGATTTTCAGCCCGCATTTGCCCCGGCTCCATTCGTCGTCCGGAATCCAGCTGATGCCAATGTCGCTGTCAGCCAACAAAGTCGTTTCTTCGGCATCGTTCCAGCGGTGCGGCACCGTTTGCAGATTCGGCAACGAAAAAAATCGGTCGCAGATCAATTTCAAACGCAAATTCGGAAAACACCGTCCCAAATCATCCAGCATCGGTTTGATTCTTTCTAGCCCCTGCAAAGTACTCGACGAACCGATCCAGACCAGATGGACGTTGTCAGCGCTCCGATGCTGGGCCAGCGAGTAACGTCGCGGATCGACACAAGTGGGAATCACGAAAACGTGATCGTAAGGGCTTGATTGCAGGGCGTGCAAGGCAAGAAACTCGTTGCCGGCAACGACCGCGTCCGCCAGCCGAATCATTGTTTCAAAACGTCGTTGTCGGCGGCGGCTCCGAATCCCTTTGGGCGAATAGGAATCCCGGGCGTAGACGGCATCGTCGAAGTCGAAAATGAGAAAGCGGTTCTTGCCTTGCAGTTGCCGACATTGCCAGCGGTGCAGCAGTTTGCGCTGCACGATCACTCCCTGGAAATCGCGCAGGCGCCGCTGCAACCGAAACCATCCCCAGGGTTGCTCGGGAAACGAAGAAAACTCTAAAGCGTAGCCAGCCTGGGCCAGCGGGTCGGCAAATGCTTTCAGCCGATACCGGCAGCAGACATGTTCGATACTTTCGACCAGGGCAAGAATGCGCACAGCCTGTCCTCCATGACAGTGTTGCCCAACCGTCGGATGCGGGCGCAGGCATTTCGACGGATCGGCCCGCCCCTCAACGCCGACGTTGGGAAAGTTCGCGTTTGATCTCGCGTTGCGCTTCTGACTTCTTTTTTGCTTCACGCTTGTCGTGCAGTTGCCGTCCTCGCGCCACAGCCAACTCGACCTTGGCCAGCCCCCGTCGAAAATACATGCGCAACGGCACGAGCGTTAAGCCGCGTTCCGTCGCTTTCGAAGCGAATTTCTGGATTTCGCGGGCGTGCAGCAGCAGCTTGCGCTTCCTTTTGGGTTTGTGGTTCAAACGATTTCCCATCGTGTATTCGGGAATATCGCTGCCGATCAGCCAGACTTCGCCGTCTTCGACCTTCGCATACGCATCTTCAATGCTGCCACCACCTTCGCGCAAGCTCTTGACCTCGGTGCCGGTCAATACCAGACCACATTCCAGGCGATCCAAAATGGTGTATTCGTGGTATGCCTTTTTGTTCCGGCAAATCAGCTTAATGCCTTCGCTGTCGTCGCGCTGTTTCTTCGTCTTGGCCATGAACAGATCGTAGCAGATTCCCACGTTGGCGAGAACATCTCTTAGCAGCCATTGTATCATGGCGAAACAGGACACGCCTGCGTTGGCAGCAGCAGTCGCACAGCATGGGTAATTCAGGAAACTGGGCAGTCCATCCTGACCATGACGAACAAAATTTTTTCAGAGAAATCACCGGGCCTTATGCATTTTGCCTCAGCCCGTCTATAATCGTCTGAAGCAGATACCCGGCCTTTTATCAGGAAAGGAAACGATCGTGTTACCTCGTGTTGCGGTTGTCGGCGCGACGGGCGCAGTCGGCGAAATCATGCGACAAGTGTTGGTGGAGCGCGATTTTCCGCTCCAGTCCATCAAGTTTCTCGCTTCCAAACGCAGCGCGGGGGAAAACGATCGAGTTCAAAGGAAAAACGATTCCCGTCGAACCGATTTGTCCCGAAGCCTATCAGGGCATCAACCTGGTTCTCTCGAGTACGCCGGCCAGCATCAGCCGAGAGTACAGCCCGATTGCGGCCAAGGCAGGGGCGATCGTTGTCGACAACTCCAGCGCCTGGCGGATGGACCCGGACGTTCCGTTGGTCGTTCCCGAAGTGAACTCCGATGCTTTGAATCACATTCCCAAGGGGATTGTCGCTAATCCCAATTGTTCCACGATTCAAATGGTGGTGGCGCTCAAGCCGCTGCACGATCTGGCAAGAATCAAGCGCATCGTGGTAGCGACCTATCAGGCGTCGTCGGGCAAAGGGGCCAAAGCGCTTTTCGAACTGGATACGCAGGTCCAGGCACTCGGCCGAGGCGAACCTGTTCCGCCAGCCAAGGAACACGCTGCCCAGCTGGCGGGAAATGTTCTGCCGCATGACTGGAAAGCCGGCGACGAAGGCTACTGCGAAGAAGAATGGAAGATGATCCGCGAAACCCGAAAGATCATGGGGGACGAGTCGATCCAGGTTTCCGTCACGACGGCGCGCGTTCCCGTCCGCATCGGTCACTCCGAGGCGGTCAATATCGAATTCCATCAGCCGATTTCGGTTGAAGAAGCGAGGGACGCCCTTCGCCGTGCTCCCGGCGTCATCGTCGTGGATGATCCGAACAAGGGAGAGGTACCGTTGGCTTTGGCGGCTGCCGGCAAAGACGAAGTGTTTGTTGGCCGCATTCGCAAAGACCCCTCCGTTCCTCATGGTCTCAACATTTGGGTTGTCGCGGACAACCTTCGAAAAGGAGCAGCGACCAACGCTATCCAGATTGCCGAACTGTTGCTTAAGCGCAATCTGCTGCCATCGTGACGCGGAACCGGCCCAGCCATCGGCAGATACTTGTTGGACAAGCTCGGGTGTGATAAAGTCAAGCAAACTTTGCCGAATGATCGGGTTTGCCAATGATCAATGCACCTCCCCGCAAACCGCCCCAAATTGCGGTCCATGACGATGGCGGACTCCATCGTCTGGAGCGAAAGTTGCAGATTTTGTGCTTGACTGCCATGACCGTGTTCGGTTCGGTGTGGCTGTTGACGTACGGCTACGTACCGGGCATGGTCGGCCTGGTCGTTGCCAAACATGTGTTGGTTGCGATCTTGGCGATGGGCCTGGGTTTGGATGAGGATTTCGACAGCCCTTTCAGCCTGAAACGCAAAAGGATGACATAGACAAGTCGAGAAGGAGACGGCATGCGAGTTTATGGATGGCTTTGTCTGTTGGTGTTGGGCCTCTTTCCGGCAGAGAGCCTCGCTCGAGGGATCATCTTTCCGTGGTGGCACGCACGCACCAGTTACTATTACTATCCTGTTTTTTATCCGGTTTGGGAGAGTTATTCCGTTCCGATACCGATGTATGTTGTGCCTGCCGCCCCGGCGTGCGTGCCCAGCCAGCCGGCGGCGAACTTTGCCGCACCGCGTCCAGCCGGACCGTCGACCGGCCCCATGCCAAGACAGGCGACTTCCGAGCCGCCCTTGCGTCCGCAACCAATCGTGACCGAGAAACCAAATACGTCCGCTGCCGGTCCGGGGTTCTACGATGTGTACGCCTCGGGCCAACCGGCAGGCCGCCACGTTGAAGAAAAGCACGGCGTTGGCTTCTGGAACTTGAGTCAGCGAGATTTAACGCTCAAAGTGGCCGGGCAGACCTACTCGCTGCGCCGTGGTGAAAGCTTGAGGTTGCAATTGGCTGATGAATTCACCTGGCAAGTAGACCAACGCGAAGCCCAGGTGCAGCGCATTGCTCCAGGGGAATCAAGTCTGGAGATTGTCATTCGCCGATGAAGCCGAATCGGCGTTCTTGCTATTCAGCGGCTCTGGCTTGTGGCTTTCGGCAGGTGGTTGAACAGGCGGTCGCGGCATTACGTCACTCGATGGTGCCAATTCGAGTTCGTCTGGAAGAATGTGCGTGGGAAAATGCGCTCCCGCTTTTGGCGGCGGCGATCCTTCCGCAGGTTTCGCTCGGGCAATCCTTGCCGCTTCGGCGACATTTTCAGGCTCGTTCAAGGGTACCGGTTCGTCACATTCTTCTAACACCTCGTCTTCGTTTGGCGGACGATCCGTTGGCCCTTGGCGGTAGACTTCCTTCTCCAAATGGTTAAGCGGAGGAGCGTTATCGTCCCAGATGATGCGGTAGCGGAAATTGCCGATGGTGATTTCGTCTCCCGCTTTGACCCGACCTTCTACGACGCGCACCCCATTGATCCGAATGCCGTTGGTGCTGCCCAAATCTCGGATTACCAAACTGTCACCAATTTGTGCGACGCAACAATGACGACGAGAAATTTTTCGCGATTCCAGCCGGATGTCGCATTCGAGATCCCGGCCGAATAGCAGGATCGGCTTGTCTAAAAGGATGCTCGGCCCGTCATGGAGTGCGAGAAGTTGTGCAGGCATCGCAATTCTGTCGAAAGGGTCAAGACGAGTTCCTCATTTCCAGCTGCTATCATAACACACCAAAACGGGAGAACAACTCCGTACTTGGAAAGATTGGCTACGGACCGCGACTGATGGTGGCAACGATACTACCAGAACCCGACCATTTGCCGGACGCTCCGACGGGGGTGTAGAGTGGCTTCTGTCAGCTAGGAGCCGGAAACACCACGGACCACAAAGAGCAACTGCTGAATGGTCTTGGGTTGCCGTTTTCCCCTGCGTTCAAGGTAAGCTTGAATTTCTTTCGACGCCGCGGGGTCGGGACGAACGGGATTGACAGCCACCACCAAAGCCTTTCGCGGATGCAAGGCGATCCCTGGTTTGGGACGAGGCGGCGCTGTCCGCAATTGTTTGAGTGTTGTTTCGGAAATGGGTTTGCGGATATCCACTCCGAAAGGTTTCGGCGGGCCCAATTTTTCCGGATCAACGCCCAGTAAATTCGATAGTTCTTTGTGGTCGTCCTGGGAAAGGGGCATGACAACGGCGGCCAGCTTGCGATCGGCCTTGCCGAGTTCTCTCAAGATCGAAACGAGTTCTTCTGCTGTCAGATTCTCTTTGTAGAAGGCGATATCGGTTACCAAACCTTTTCGGCTCAGCCGATACTTCGCCATCTCATCGATGAGCAGGCTAATCTTATGCTGCTCAAAGGTTTTGCGCAGGCGTTCAAAATCGATTGTGGTACCCAGGCTAAAAACCTCGACCCGGTAGGCATCCACCTTTTGCAATTCGGCTTGCAGCCGAATTTCCGCGTCTCGCTTTTCCAGTTCCCGCAGCGTCAAGCTGATCAGGTCCGGAAGTTCCGGAATTTCCTGAAAGATTTCAAGCCTTCGGCTGGGTTTGGTCAACTCCACCACTGGTGGGGCGGACGGTTGCAGTTTGACTATCCGAGGTTCGGGCAGGGGTTCCGGTTTATGGATTTCCGGTTCCGGCTTCGGCATACGCTCGACAACCTTGACCGGCGCCTCTTTTCTTGGCGGTTTCTTTTCAAGCGGCGGCGGCACCGGCGGATGGTTGTCGGGAACTTCCGGTTTTTCCTCAGGCCCATCCTTCGGGAGGGAGAGATTGGGAGCGACCGACTTCGAAGGGTTGCGTTCGGTTTCTTGGGCCATCGTTCCGGACGATCGCTCGTGACGATAAACTGCATTCGTGTAGAAGTAGAAATATGAGCCGCCAAAGACGATGAGCAGGACCGCCGCGGCAGCAGCAAAACCGGCCCACGACGGGAGTGGGCCGGATGACGCCGAAACGGGCGTCTGTCTGATTCGGAGCTTACGGGTTTCGATGGCTCGCACAACGCGCTGGCTGAAGTTGGCGGGCAGCGTCCGCCGAGGCAGACGACGCACTGCCGAGGCGTTTCGTTCCAACTGCTGCAGCAACGCGCGAGCTTCCGTCGATCGCCGAACCAATCGCCGAACGGCTTCGCGCTCGCTCCGGCTCAACTCGCCATCGACGTAAGCCGTCAGTTTCCGAATTATTTCGTCAGACAACATCTTGCAACATCTTGCTTCACAGGTTATTCGAGTCGAACAACTTCCATTTCTCACTCGAGCCGTGATTAAATACTAAAGACGACAAACCAACCCAATCCTCACTGCCTCGTGTCGATGCGATCCAGAATCTCACGCAGTTCCATTCGCGCCCGGTGAAGTCGACTCCGAATCGTTCCCACCGGAACTCCCAGAACTTCTGCAATCTCCTCATACTTTTGGCCTTCCATATCCTTCAAGATGAGGACTGCTCGATGCTCCGGTGACAACCGATTCAGCGCCTCCTGGATACGTCCTTCGTCCTCGCGCCTTTCCAGGGAATGACCAGGCTGGGTATATTCCGATTGGTCGGTAGGCTCCAGTTTGCCATTCCCCTCGTCCCGACCATATTCGAGACTCAAAACGACTCGCTGTTTGCGCTTCAGGCTCATCGCGGTATTGACCGCGATACGATAAAGCCATGTAAAAAACCGCGAATCGCCTTTGAAACTGCCCAGCGACTGGTAGGCACTCAGAAACGCTTCTTGCAAAACGTCCTGGGCGTCTTCCGCGTTATCCACCATACGGTAGATAACATTGTACAACCGGTCCTGGTAACGAGACACCAACTCTCCAAAGGCCGCGGTTCGGCCCTGCAAGCACTCCGCAATGAGTCGGTGTTCGTCAGCTCTCACGGTCTTCTACCTGGTTAGACGCGTTCGTCTGAAAAAAGTTCCAGGAAAATCGCTTCGCTAGACACCCTATCTTGACAGGATCTGTTATCACCGAGCTGCGACCATTCCCACCTGCTGGCTTCTCGCAGCCGTCAGGCGACGCCGCAAGGGGGGCGCCACATTGGCCGGCGGTCAGGGCGATGACTTCAAATGGTTTTTGTCAAGCCACTATACCATAACGCGTAAACGCTCGTCGCGTCAAAACTTGCCAGGCTTCCGCTTACACTCCGATAAAACGTCGCCTTCAGTCGCGAATTTCGCGACGTCCCGGGCCATAGTACGCGGACACTTCGAAGCGCCGTTGGCAGTCCGCTGCGACGTCGCCATTGTCAAGCATTTTCGTTGAAACCTTCCGCGCTTCCCTCGATAATCAAGACCGTGACTTGTTTTCCCGCCTTTGCTCTTTTTCGTGATGTGGAGTTTCGAAGATGCGATTCGCTCTCTGGCCTCGATGGGCATTGCTGTTGGCCGTCATGTTCTTGTTTTCGTTTGCTGATCAACTGCCCGCTGATGATGACGGGTTTGTTTCGATCTTCGACGGCAAGACACTCAAAGGTTGGGACGGCGATAACAAATTCTGGAGCGTTCAGGACGGTGCCATTACCGGTAAGACAACTAAGGAAAACCCGACACGAGGCAACACGTTCATCGTTTGGACGGGCGGCAAGACGGCCGACTTCGAATTGAAGCTCGAATACCGAATCCAGCCGAATAACGACAAAGGTTTCGCCAACTCGGGCATTCAATACCGCAGTTTTCGGCTTAGCGAGACCGACCCATATCGCATCGGCGGCTACCAGGCCGATTTCGAAGCCGGTAAAACGTATTCAGGCATTCTCTATGGCGAGCGGTTTCGGGGCATCCTTTGCGGGCGAGGCCAAAAGACCATCCTGTCACGCGACGACAAGGGCAAATTCATCAAGAAGGTCGTCGGCCAGGTCGGCGATCCGGCCGCCATCCAGAAGAAAATCAAACCCAATGACTGGAATGAGTACCACATCATCGCCAGGGGATTTCACTTTATTCACAAAATCAATGGCGTGGTGACGGCGGAATGTATCGACGAAGACAAGCAAATGCGACGCGCCGAAGGATTGCTGGCTTTGCAGCTCCACGCTGGCCCGCCGATGACCGTGCAATTTCGTAACATTCGTATCAAACATTTGAAACCGACCGATGGCGAACCCTCCCAAGTCAGCAGCGGAAAAACACGCAAGATCGTTTTCATTGCCGGTCCGCGCAGCCACGGCTACGGCGCCCACGAGCACAAAGCCGGCTGCATGCTTTTGGCGAAAGCCTTGAACGAAAGCGGTCTGCCGGTCAAAGCCGTCGTTGTCACCGACGGCTGGCCAAAGGATACCTCGATCTTGCAAGATGCAGATTCGATCGTCATTTACGCCGACGGTGGCGGTCGGCATCCATTGAATCGCCACCTCGAAGAAATCGACAAACTGATGAAAAAAGGAGTCGGATTGGTTTGTATCCATTATGGCGTCGAAGTTCCCAAAGGAAAACCAGGCGACGCGCTTCTGGATTGGACCGGCGGATATTTTGAAACGAACTGGTCGGTCAATCCTCATTGGCGGGCCAGCTACAAGAAGTTGCCAGGCCACCCCATCACCCGTGGGGTCAAGCCGTTCCAAATCCAAGACGAATGGTATTACCACATGCGTTTTCGCAATAACATGGAGGGCGTCACGCCCATCTTGACCGACTTGCCACCGAAAGAGACTCTCAACCGCAAAGACGGACCGCACAGCGGCAACAAATTTGTCCGCGAAGAGATCGCCAAGGGAATACCGCAACACATGGCCTGGGCTCGCGAACGGCCCGATGGTGGCCGGGGATTCGGTTTCACCGGCGGCCATTTCCACTGGAATTGGGGCCACAACCAATTTCGCAAACTGGTCCTCAACGCCATCGTCTGGACAGCGAAGGTGGAAGTTCCTCCCGACGGCGTTCCCTCGAAACCGCTTACAGTTAAAGACCTGATGGCGAACCAGGACTATCCGGTGCCGGATCGCTTCGATCCCGCCGCTATCGAAAAGCTGCTGAAGGAATGGAACAGGGAGTAGCCGCTACTGATTCAGCGATAAAGAATCCAAGTCCAAACGGACAAAAGCAGCGCCAGAAGTGAGAGAAAAATCAGGATAATGCCCGGATAATCGCTGAGCAGCGATCGCAACCAGCGCCATGCACGGCCAAGAGGGCGGTTCTTGCGGTAATGGCGCAGTTCGTCGCGCAGAAAGCGGCGGTGGACCAGCAACATCGTTCGTGCCGCTTGCCAGTCGCGGGCCAAGGCTTCTCGTTGACTGGGAAGCAGGTTGCGGAAAGTTGGCACGACCAAGGGTTGGCGAGCCAGGGCGAAAACGAGATAGCCGGGTTGCCCAGGCCGGCCCAGGATCGGCGGGAATTCCTCCAGTAACTCTTGCAATTCATGCAAAGCACGTACGAGTAGAACGGCTTCCGTCTGGCGAACTAATCGCCTTTTCGGATTACCGAGAAACTTGCCGACACGATCCCAGAGGTAGAGAAACTCGCGTGTCAGCGAGATACGATCACACAAGGCATGGATCGACCCAAGCCCTCGGCGGGCCGCACGCGAGCCACGCGCGGTTTCGAGAACCGGATCGGCTGGCTGCGACATCAGCACAACAGGTTCCGTCTTGCCGTTGGCGAGAGTCGCCGCCGTTCGAGGCAACGGCGGCGAGGAAGCCCAATCCTGCTCGGTTGGTTCTGGTCGCTCACGAAGCTCTTCCCACGGCCCGAACAGCCAGGCTAACGGGTCGTTCGGATTCGTCGGCGGCAATAAAGCTTCTTCTTTGGTCGACGTTGGCGAAGCTGGCTGCTCTTTGACCTGTGCCACGTTCTCGGCCTGTGCCATCAAAGTTTTCTCGTATTCGAGGCGGGACTTTTCGTCCGTCAAGCAAGTGAAAGCCCGGGCGATCTGGTTCATTGCTTCCGTGACCAGTTCGGGATAGTTCAATTGGTAGGAGCGCAATTGCATGAGCCTTTGGTGAACATGCTCTTCAATGCGCTCAAGATCGGATTCGCCTCGCTGCAACCCCAACAATGTATAGTAGTCGGGGGGCCAGCTTTTCGGCGGCAATCCTAACCACTGACACAGCAGGTCCTTATCCATAGCCTTTAGCATGCCAAAACCGCTGCAGAAAAGCAAAGGCCAACGGGCATGGAGGCGTGATTGATACTCGTTCCTGGAAAGGAGATGAGAAAAGAAAAAGAACCCGCAAGTCGGCCTGTAAGCCGGGTTCTGTACCGCATCAAGCGGCGGCGATCATTTCTCTACTCCGCCGGTTGCCCGACGGATGAAGCGGCCTACCCGGAAGTCATCACGGACCGGACACAGTCCTGCTCCCTTATTTGGCCTTGCTCCCGGTGGGGTTTACCCTGCCAGCCCGGTCACCCGGACCGCGGTGCGCTCTTACCGCACCTTTTCACCCTTACCCCGGAAATTGCCGAGGCGGTCTGTTTTCTGTGGCACTTTCCCTGTCCTCGCGGACGGTGGGTGTTACCCACCACCGTGTCCTGCGGAGCCCGGACTTTCCTCTCCCTGAACTGGTCAGGCAGCGATCGCCCAGCCGGCTTGCGGGTTCAATTTATTATACGCACTTCAGACGGCATTTGATGCCGATTGCCGGTCGATTGGTTGTCCCTGTGGTTGGCAGCTGAAAAAACACCAAAAGGTCGGCAGAATCGTTACAGGGCGCGTATCCCGATGACGTCGACGACTTTTTTTGCCGATCCATGCCTGCCAGGAACGCACCGTGTGCATTCGTTGGTTAAAGTTTCAACTGGAGGGAATCAAACCGATGTCCGGGAGGACGCCACGATGCGCCGCTTATTTGCCCTATTGGTAGGGGTTGGTTTGTGGTCGGGCAGTGCGAGTGGAGGCCTGGCCCAACAATACGGGATGGACACGCCGGCTTTGCCTGCGACAAGCTACCAGCCGCTCAACCGCTACTTTTATTATCCTTTCTACTACTTTCCGCACAGCTACTGGCCGAGCCAGGGAGCGAAATGGCCGGAACCTGTGGGTGCACCCTATCGGCCGCCGCCCGCGTACATGGCCTATCCGCCGTTTCGCGAGCCGTACTGGCGTTACGAATACTTCGAGCCGCAACGCTATTACCGGGGTTTTCATTTCTGGCTGGACCAGTTCTGAAAGGAAGCCGACGAGCAGAAACCGTCGTCAACTGATGGGTTGAAGCCACTCGCGAAGTTGGGTGGGCAGGTCGGAGGTGAACTTGCTGCGCGGCAAAACGGGATCGCAACCGGCGGCCCGTGCCGCCCGCAGCAAACCCGCGTCCACATGTGCTCCGAAGGCGACGACGCGAGGCATATGAGGGCAGACCTCTCGGATGTCGTTCATCAGGCAGTCTAGTTTCAAGGTCGGATTTGCCAAGTCGATGATGACGCAGGTCGGCGGTTCGTTCCTGGCGAAAGCCTTGAGAGCATCCATGGTTTTGGCCGCTCTGGCGGAGAAACCCAGGGTCTCGGCCGTCGCCGAGATACGACTGAAAAAGAGCAAGTCATCGCAAAGCACAAGGCACGACATGACACGTTCGCTTCTCAGCTATCCGCTTCGGAAACAAATCGAAAAAGGGCGATAGCACCGTCCGTGCGACCGGTCGCGAGGGTGCGAGCAGGACCGTCGAAACAGGCTGTCGCCAGCTGGTGGCCGCGCTCGAGTTTCCATTCTGTCTCGATCGAACCGTCCTCCAGCCGCCAACGCACAACCTGTCTGGCGTTGCACACGGAAAACAGAGATCGCTCATCCGGCGTAAACTGGAGAGCCATGATGGTGCCCGCATGCCCTTGAAAGAAATTGTATGGTTCGAGGGAATTCTTGGTGACTTCGTAAATGTAAATGATTTGTGACGGGCCGCCGAAGGCGAGGAAGCGGCCGCTTGGTGAAAGAGTCAGGGCCGAGATACGGCCCCAGTTTCCGCCAACCGCTGCGTGCTCTTTGGACCAATACTTGCTGAGGTTCCATACGCGGACGCTGCCGTTTTCGCTGCCGCTGGCCAGCATGATGCCGTCACTTGCGAAGCTGACGGTGGTGACGTACGAGGAATGGCCCTTGAGGGTTGCGGTCTCGCGCGGCTCGCCGCCACTGACATCCCACACATGAATGCGACGGTCGCTGCTGGCTGCCGCCAACAGGTGTTTCACAGGAGAAAAAGCGATCGCTCCGATCGTTGAATTGCCGACCGGAAGGGTAGCCCAGGGGGTTACTTCCGAACCATCGTTCCTCCACACGATGATGAACGCTTCGAGTGCCCCTGAGGCCGTGGCCAGGTAAGCGCCATCGTGCGAATAGGCGATGGCATTGATGTCGCTGTTATGAGCCTGGGGAACCACCCGATCGGGCGGACTGCTGCTGCGCAGCGCCCATAAACGCAAGGCGCCATCGACCGCTCCGGAAGCCAGGCAACTGCGATCCGGAGAAAACGCCAGCGCCGTGACGCAGCCTCGGTGTCCTTTCAATAAGGCTACGTGTTTGGCCCGACGAGCACCCTGCAAGGAATCCGGATCGTTGTTTTCCGGTTTTTCGCGGCGCGTGGTGAGCGAAACACTGGAGATCAAAGCTTGAAAATCGTGAGGTGCCGGCGTTTTGTTCAGATCGACCTGGGAACCCTCGGCGGGCGGCGACCAGTCATCCGCACCAAACTTGGCCAGCGCTCGAGCCACCTGCGCTGGCGTCGCATATCGGTCTTCTGGTCTTTTCGCCATCATCTTGCGGATGATGTCGGCGACTTTTGCAGGCACATCCTTTCGAATCTCATTCACCCTGGTCGGATGCATCGTCTGATGCATGACCAACTTTTGCAACAACTCCGCGTCTTCGAACGGCGCCTTGCCCGTCAACAGGTAGTAGAAGGTGCAGCCCAGGCTGTAGATGTCAGCGCGAATATCGACGTTGTGAGGGTCGTTGGCCTGCTCAGGGGACAGGTAATCCGGCGTGCCGATCACCGCTCCCACTTTGGTGAGGTTGGATTGGCCGGCGCGATCGGGGACGAGGACCAGGCCAAGATCCGATATTTTCACGATGCCGGCTGCCGCGTCGGAGCTTTTTCGTTGCGTCACCAATAAATTCGCGGGCTTGATGTCGCGGTGAACGAGTCCATGTTCATACGCATGCTGCAATCCCAAGGCCGCCTGGCGAATGTATTCGCACGCCTGACGCGCCGGCAACGGCCCCTGCTGCT
The DNA here is from genome assembly GCA_026004675.1 of Gemmatales bacterium. GTDB lineage: Bacteria > Planctomycetota > Planctomycetia > Gemmatales > Gemmataceae > BPJP01. The sequence goes on along the minus strand of BPJP01000003.1, from coordinate 153,267 downwards.
GGACCAGGCGGTGCAGGTCGATGCCGTCCACGTACTCCATTGTGATGTAAAAAATATCATCGAATTCATCCAAGTTGTAAATAAGCACGATATTCGGATGGGACAACTGCGCTGCCGCCTGGGCTTCGCGTTCAAATCGGCTGATGGTCTCTTCGTCGACAACGAAAAGCTGTCGGCGGATCAACTTCAAGGCGACGATGCGATTGAGCCGAGTGTGGCGGGCTTTGTAAACATAACCCATGCCTCCCCGTCCCAGTTCGCAGAGAATCTCGTAACCGGGCAGGTCCGGAAAATCGGTGGCTTTCTTCGATTCTCTGGTCGATTTCGTGTCCTTTTGCCTTGGACTGTCTGCTCGTTCGTAACCCGACGAAATGGTAGACTCATCCCCGCGGTTATGATCTTCCTCGGCGGAAGTCGACTCGATCATCGCGTGCAACTCGAACTGCCGTTTCAATTCGGTGGAAAACTGCGGGAACCTCGCCAGGTATTCTTCCAGGGTGGGACTCTCGCCCAGTTCTTCGCGGACCAGATACTCGCCGAAAACAAGGTCAAAGGCATCAGCCGCGGTCTCCAGCACAGGAAAGCGGTTGAAGTAATCTTCGGCAGCGATACGTTCACCTCGATGCCAGCGATGCCACTGGTCGATGGCCAGGGCCGATACAATACGTTCCACTGGAGCGTCCGCAGCAACTCGAACCACCTTTTCGAGTGGCGGCGCCGTTCCCGCACGATAGAGACGAGAGATCATGGAGGCAGGATCAATGCCTTTAGCCAGCTCGTGTTCCTGCGGCGAAAACGGGGTCACGGTTCTTCCTCGTCGTCCATTCCTAAATCTTTCCAGATGCGATCGAGAGCGCGGGCAAGCTGTTTTCGGCGGGCTTCGGCGGTTCCCCCTATTCGTTCGGCGATCTCAGCCCATTCCAACCCCTGATCGCGCAAATCCACCAGCAGGCGTTCGTCAGGCGACAGTCTTTTCCGGAACTCCATAAGCAATTCCTCGCCAGCTACGGCGTCGCTCGGGTTGACACCGCCAGCGACTACCTGCAGTTTCTCCTGGCCAGCGCTATCGCGCCGACGGTAATCGCGCAACTGGCTTCGCTGTTTTCGTACCTGATGCACTAGCTTATGCCGGGCCATCGTCACCAGTAATTTTAGAAGCTGCTCCGGCTGGTGCAGTTCATATTGTCCCAAAGCGGCACGGACAAAAAAACTGGCCAACACCGACTGACAAATGTCAACGCTGTCAAAGTCGCGACGCAACCGTGGATCGCGCAGACGCAGGCGAACCTCACGGCGAATTTCGGGTTCATAACGGCGTACCAGTTCACTGGCCGCCTGCTGGTCACCAACCCGCACGCGCTGGACGAAATGTTGAAACTCGCAGTTATCCAACATCGCTGATGTGTTCCCAACTGGTCCCCTACCAATATAACACCCAAAACACCACGTATCCAAAAAACTCCTACCCAGCGAATCGAGTTCACAGAAAATTCCGAAAAAACAGACGCCTAAATCGTTAGGTATTTGCTCCTTGCTCGTCTTATTCGCAAAGGAAGGAAATGTCGCCAGCGGCTGAAGTCCACTACGACCGCTGTTGCATCTTTGTTTTTTCGGCGATACGAGTGGATTTCCGGTCCGCTGATCTGTACACTTGTCCCTATCAGGCAGCACCGATTTTCGTCGAGTAGCTTTCGAGTTTGCGCTACGGGTAACCTGAATTTGTCCAAGGAGCTGACGATGTCAATGAACCTACGTTTTCTTACCGTGATCGCTGCTTGTCTGGCATTGACCTGGGGCTTAAGCCTGGCGGCCGACAGCGAAAAAGCGGACGCAGCGACGATCAAAAAGCTCATTGAACAACTCGGCAGCGAATCTTTTGCAGAGCGCCAGGCGGCGGCCGAGAAGCTGGAAAAGATCGGCGTCCCCGCATTGGAGGCATTGCGAAAAGCCGTCGAGCATCCCGACATCGAGGTAAAGCGACGGGCAACCGAACTGGTAGCCAAGATCGAGAAACATGTCGAACGCGACCGGATTCTGGCACCGACGTTCGTTCACCTGGTGTGTAAAGACCTGCCCGTTGCCGATGCTGTGGCTCAGCTGGCAAAACAGTCCGGCTACGCAATCGAATTGCAAGGCAACAGCGACATGCGCGTGACTCTCGACACCGGCAAAACCACGTTTTGGCAAGCGTTCGACCACCTGTGCCGCGCCGGCAAACTTGTCGAGGTTGATCACGCTGGACAAAACCCCAATGTGCCACAACCCAGGAACCCGAAGCTCAGAGGACGTGCTATTCGCCCAGCCGTTCAGAATATGCCAACCGTTCAACAGAAGATCGTTCTCAAACCGGGGCAACCCGTCGACGTGCCAACCTTCTACCGGGGCGCTTTACGGATTCAAGCTTTGCCCGATAAGGACAAAGCGGCCAATGAATTGGGATTCGTTCTCGACATGCGTCCAGAGCCAAAAATCCCTTGGTGGAACTTGAAGCAAGTCGAGCTTGGCAAAGTGGTCGATGACCAAGCGCAGGCACTGGTTCGACAGATTGTCGACAACCCCAACGGAGGCGGAAACGGAGCCAAACAACAAGTGATTATCAATGGTGTGCCAGTGCCTTTGCCTGTCGCCGGAGGAGCAGTGGCTAAGGCACCGATCCGGAAGCAGCCGGTTCGTTTTGAGCCTGGCGACAAGCAATCGAATACTTTGACCGAAGTCAAAGGCACTCTGCGTGCCGAAGTGCAGACTCCTCCCAAACCATTGATCACGGTTGAAAACATCATGCAAGCCGTCGGCAAAACAATCAAGGGTAAAGATGGCGGCTCGATCACCATCCATGAAGCTAAAATGGAAAACGGCCAGTTCAGACTTCGCTTCGGTCTTGACGTGCCGCCAAATGCCAACGCCATGATCCCGCCTGGCGCCGGTGCTGCCATCGCCATTGCTGTCGCGGGAGGCAACATAGCTGTTCGGCCGAATATCGGCATGAACAATGCCAAGAGCGATTTGAAGGTGTTGGACAAGAACGGCAACGAGTTGGCACCCCAGCAGGTGTCAAGCCGCATGCAGGTTGCCAACAACCAGGTCAGCTGGGAATACACGTGGCGCTTCCCGGCCAACAACCAGCCGGCCAAAATGGTCTATATGGGCAGCAGTACGCTCGAATTCGACATTCCTTTCGAACTGAAGAACGTGCCCATCAAATAAGTGCTGCGATCATTCGCTTTGCTGGCGCGCGGAGAGTCCCCCGCGCGCCACTTTTTTTTCGGCGCCTCGCTCAGTGGGTCTCTATGCGCGAATAAGACCAATCACAAGGTCACATTGTTGGCCATCGTGACGTTCGCTTCCTTGGCGATTTGCACAGCGTCGCCGATGATGTTGGAGGAGAGCAGGTTGGCCTTGCCGGCGCCGGCAAACCGGACGGCGGCGCGTGTCTTTTTCGTGGTGCGCGTGTCCAAGATCGTGCAACCGGTCACGTTGATATAGCTGCAATCGCTGGCGTCGATACCAAATGGCACGCCATCGAGGAACTGGCATCCCAAGACGTTGATTCGCTCGCACCGGACCAATTCCAGAAGCGATGCCTTGGTTGTTTGCCCTTCTGCGGTTTCATCCTGGACGGTACAGCCGGTAATGACGCAGTCGCTGGAATCGACCAGCCTGACGCCGGTGCGAAGATTGGGGCCATGGCGGCGAAAACTGTTGCCGGTGAGATTGATCTGACTGCAGTTTTCCAGCAATACGTTGCGCTGATCGCAGGAATAGATGAAGTTGCCTGATACGACGACGCCGTGGCAGCCGGTGAGGTGGACGTTGTTCTCTTGATTGCCGATGATGTTACCGCTAATGCTCCACAGCCCTGGTGGCCTGCCATTGCCAGCTTTTTCCTTGATGCGGATGTTGGCGCCTCCAGACGAGGGGGTCGCCTGGATCGTGTTCGAGGCGACCGTGATTTCCTCTACGCTCGAGCCTTCGCCGGTGGTATCGATATAGATTTCCGCAGTCGGCTCGGGTTCGGTCTTGTGAGCGCGGTGGTTATTGTACTCGATATCGTTGCCAGTGATTTGCAGGTTGCGGATTTCCGAGGCTTCGATGCGGATGCCGCCGAGACGGTTGTAGCTGATGTGATTGCCGACGATGTTGATTTGGTGGAGGTTGAGCCGATCCATGAAGATACCGGCCCCGGTATTGAAGTAGATGTGGCATTGGCTGATGATGACGTTGCGATTTCGGCGGTAGAGTCGGATGCCGTGTCGCACGTGATGGATCAACACCCTTTCGAAAACGGCCTGCATGGTTTGAAACGATTCGATTCCGTCGGCATGAGGATGTCTGCCTTCGATTTCGATGTTGCTGATGGTAGGAAACCTTTGCGATTGGAAGACATTGGGTTTGACGCTGTTCGGATCGCCGGTGCCGGTATGCGTACCGACAAGCCGAAAAGCCGGCCCTTTCCCGGCCATGACGATTTTGGCAGTGCCACCGTTGCCGTCGATACTGACGGGACCGACGCGATCGAGGGAAATGTCAATCGTTTTGCTGATGAGGTAGACGCCCCGGGGGAAATGCAAATAGCCGTCGCCGTTTTTGACGGTATGGAGGATAGCGTTGGTATCATCCGTCTCGCCGTCTCCTTTGGCGCCGAATTTGCGAACGTCGCTCATGGCAGTCTCTCGTTGATCGGGAATAAATATATTAATGTTCTTGTAATCGGCTTTCGAACTCGGCAAAGCCTTTGCGGTAGGTACCGACCCAATCGGCGACCGGTTCGACCGGCTCGCGGAACTTGACGAGCACATCGACGGCGTCGGCCACCGTGAAAGGGGTGTCGATTTTTTGTTGTCGGCGAATGTAAGACTCGGCTGCGGCGAGAGCAGTGACGGCGGCTCCCAGGGCAGGCCCTTCATCGGATTGCAAGCGATGAAGCGTGCGGTTGAGAACCGAGGCGAGAATCTCACACATCAACTGGCTTCGGGCAATGCCGCCGGAAACAGTAATGCGGTCGATCTTCTGACCGGCAGCTTCATGTTCTCTCACGGCACGGGCGATCAAATAGGCAAGCGCCTCGAGTGAAGCGCGGAAACGGACGCCGATGTCCTCGGGCTGGACAGGGAACCAGACATGTTTCGGCTCCATCACGCCCAAAGAAGGTTCGGGAGCGAGGAAGGGAAGCACGGCTGTTCCGTCGCACCCCGCTTCGCAAGCTCGAGCCGCCGACTCCAACGCCTGCCAATCTGGGTTCGGCCCAACAACGCGGTCGAGAAACTGGGCACCGTTATTGTAGCAGCGCATCAAAAGGTACGGTCCCCAATTGAGCCGCATGGCGTCGAGGGTTCCCGAGGCGGGGAGATCCTTGGAGGACGAGTTGACTACAGCGGAGTTGCCGAGGATCACTGCCATCTGGCCCGCATCGACCGCGCCGCCGCCGACCAGACCCGCCTGCTGGTCATCCGAAGTGGGAAAGATCAACGGCCTATGCTGCAAATCGATTCCTGCTTCCAGTGCCAGCGATTCTGAAAGCCTGCCTACTGGTTCGTAGTGGTCGATAATTTTAGGGAGTTGTTGCCAGGCTAATTCGCGCAAGGTCTCGTCGGCCAGGCAGTCGAGCATATCCCGGCACCATTGTCCAGTGCGCAAATCCATGATGCCGGTCGAGGCAGCCGACGAAATGCTGCTAACATCGAAATTGCCGGTCAAATAGCCTGCCGAGAGCGAACCGTGCGACAGAATGCGTGCCGTGCGTCGCCAGTCAACCAAGGGGAGCGTCTCTTCGTCCTTGACGAGATGGCTGAGCGAATAGCGAATGGCCCAAGGTCCGCCGATGAGTTCCTTGACTTTTTCCTGTCCGCCGAGCCGATCGAGGCCGATGGCATGATACTTGGCGAGGGAATGATCGTTCCAACAAATGGCTCGGCGAACTTGGACGCGATTCTTGTCGATCCTGCCGGAAGTGTGATGCGTGGCGGAGATGCCGCCGGCGATCCAGTGCTGCAAACGCCCAGCGTCGCGAAGCCGGTCGGCAATGGCCCGCACGCTCGCTCGTACCTGCCCTTCCAATTGCATCAAGTTCAATTCCGAGACGCCGCCCTCCGTCCAAAGATCGGTCGGCAAGCGCAGATCGGCTACGGTGTTGCCTTCGAGATCGAAGGCCAGGCACTTGACAGCGCCAGTACTGAAATCCCAACCAGTAATGAGGGTCTCTGGCGGGAGGCAACGGAGCGGTTCGGCCACGACAAAAACTCCAGTTCCCGGGGGGGCGATCTCTGCCAAACCCAGCGCGCCGACCCCTCCGGGAGCAGGCAATGGAATGTGCAATCTCCAAGGTAAACGATTACACCGCCACCGACTTCAAGCGTTTGCCGACTTCGTCGACAATGGACTTTTCATTCGGAAATTCGCCAGTTTTCAGCTTGGAGTAAATCAGCTCGCCGTTGGCGGAAACCTCGAAACAGCCTCCCCCTGCCGGGATCAGAATCAGCTGTTTGATCTGCTGTTTGTAAGTCGTAAGCAGCTTAGCTGTCAAACTGACAGCTTGAGGTTCATAGTTTCACACCGAACAATATTTGATTTCCAGATTCATGTTGCCAACCTCGTCGCTTCGTGTGAAATGGATAACGAGAACCTTTACCATCATCCTATCGTAGTTCAAAGGGAAAGCAAACCACCCGCCAATGGCTTCATCGGTGCCGCCAACAGTGATTATTCGCGATCCGCGGGAAAACCCGCGAAAATGCACGATCTTGCCATTAAAAGGCCATGAAGACCTGATCATTGTCAACTATCCTTTGACCAGACCTTTGGAGCTTTCCGGCTATATCCAGCTGGCGGCCGAAGGGCCAGAGCTTCAGCCGGACGACGCCCGCTTCGGTCTGTTGCTGCTCGACGGCAGTTGGAACCGGGCTAGGAAAATGATGCGTGCATTCGAACACATTCCCAAACGGACGTTACGCGGCTATCGCACAGCCTATCCGCGTGCCTCCAAACTCGGCACGGACCCGGCGGAAGGATTGGCTACCGTCGAAGCCTTGTACGTGGCCTATCGCATCCTCGGTCGTCCGACGGCGGGTTTGCTCGATCATTATCGCTGGGCCGCTGAATTTCTGCGATTGAACGGCTTTTAGGCTAATTGCACTTTTCCAAAACCACTTCCGCGCCGTTCGGGCATTGGCTGAACAGTGTCGCGTCGCCTTCGACCTGGCCAATGGGATTGACCGGGCTGGCAGCCCGTGGCTTGTTCCCGTTGGAGACCGGCGTTTTGCCGAAGAAAATGCAAAAGGCATTTCCGGGCGGCCAGTAGCCCAGTTCGCCCACTTCCATGTCCGCGCGGGCATCTTCGGCTTCGTCCATCTTGACTGGAATGCTGAAATAAATCTCCTCGCCCCAGCGGTTGCCAGGTTTGCGAATGGGCAAAGCATCGGCAATGGCTTTGGCCGTGGGTGAGTCATTCAGCTCGGCAGTCAAGGATACTTCGCCACAGGTAATACGAATTTTTTGTCCCATCAGAATCTTTCTCCAGGACGAAAATCTGGTTCTATCGGTGGAAGCGCTCGACCAAACTGGACTCGGATAACATAAATTTCATTTCCGAGGCCGGCAAGCAGCTGGCGAGGCAGACAATGCCACGGATTTGTAAACTAAAATGGCGTTAGAAGGAGACGCGAACAAGTTTTTTCACAACCGAGCCGTGACGATTTTTCGAGCTTTATCGGAAGAGCAATACATTGCAGCCGATGACGCCGAGCTGAGGCGAGCGCACGTCGATCGCAAGCACATGCAGATCGCCGACTTGCTGCAAGAACAGGGCTGCGAGGGAGTCTTGCTCTTGGACCCGGCCAATATTGCCTGGCTGACGGGAGGCGGCACGGTCATGGCCTCGTTCGATCCGGAGCAAGCGCCGGCACTCTTCGTCACCGCCGACCAGCGCTGGTTGATATGCTCCAACGCCGCCACGTCTTGGGTTTTCGACCGCGAGGTCAACGGACTGGGTTTCCAATTGAAAGAGTGGCCCTGGCAGATGGGGCGAGGCTATCTTCTGCGTGACATTTGTCAGGGAAGAGTCATGGCCAGCGATCTTCCATTTGAAGATTGCAAGCCGCTGGGCCACGTCTTGAGTTGCCACCGTCGCCGCCTGGGGGATTACGAACGTGCATGCTTGCAGTCCCTTGGCAAGGAACTGGCCTCGGCTTTGGAGGCGACGTGCCGCAATATCCAACCGAACCGGAGCGAATCCGAGATCGCCGGGCAAATCGCCGACCGACTTTATCAACGAAACATCGAGCCAAAGGCCATCAGCGTTCTCGGCGACGGTCGAGCCGAAGCCTATCCCTTTGGTGGCTGTACGTCCGAAACCGTTCAGCGACATGCCGTGCTTTGGGCCTGCGGCCAAAAATACGGCTTGCATGCCGCGTGCAGCCGATCGTTTTGTTTCGGCGCTCCCGAACAACTTTGGCGCGCCGAATACGACGCGGCCTGTACCATGGCCGGGCATTACCGATTCGCCACACGTCCCAATGCCGCTCCTCGTGAAGTTCTCGAAAAAGGCAAGCAAGCGCTGCGCGATACCCCTTTTGAACACGTTTGGCGAAACGTTCCGCCTGGATATGTCACCGGCCGACGCCCGGTTGAAATGACATTTCGACCAAACGGTTCCCATCTGTTGCAAGCGAATTGGCCAATCATCTGGCAAGCCTCAGCCGGCAGGGCTTTCGTTTGCGACACCTTGCTTCTTGGCAACGACCGGGCCGAAGTGGTCACGGTGATGGACTCATGGCCTTTCAAACGAATTCGCATCGAGGCTGAGGAATATCACGTCCCTTACTTGCTGGTACGGTGAAGAGAGCTAACCGTCCCTGCTCTGTCGAATCGGTCGGAGGATTTTTTGGAAAAGATGCATTTCATAATTTCATACAATGCACAGCATGGCTGAAAACGACCTGGTATTGGCCATGACCGGGGCGAGCGGAGCCGTGCTCGGCGTCCGCCTCTTGGAAACACTTTTGAGTGCAGGCCGAAATGTCCATTTCAGTCTCAGTCCATCGGCCGCCGATGTCATCGAGATGGAATTGGACCGAACGGTCAATATCCAACGATTTCGTCTGCCGGACCTTTTGTGCCGACAGACCAGCGAAGAGGAGGAACAACGGTTTCATTACCACCACTACCAGGATTTTCGCTCCGGTATCGCCAGCGGCTCGTTCTTGACCGCAGGAATGGTCATTTGCCCGTGCAGCATGGGAACGATCGCCGGCGTGGCACACGGGCTGTCGCAAAATTTGATCCACCGCGCCGCTGATGTTCATCTGAAAGAAAAACGTCGCCTGGTCCTTGTTCCGCGTGAGACGCCTTTGAATCTCGTTCAACTTCGCAACTTGACGACTTGCGCAGAAGCCGGTGCGGTCGTGTTGCCCGCCATGCCCGCGTTTTACACGAAGCCGCGTTCGCTCGACGACGCAGTCGATTTCATTGTTGCTCGCATCTGCGATCAACTCGGCGTATCGCATCGTCTTTCCAGGCGTTGGGGGACAGACTCATCCTGAGCCAATTGTGTTGGCCCGCCGTTCCCGATCCCAGGCTAACGGAAACCGGAGCAAGCCTTCGCAAAGGCAAACGAAGAGGGTTGCAGCCACCAGGTCAGCGGTCGTGCCTGGATTGCGTTGCTGGCCTGGTTGGCTGAGCCAGCGGTCGAAACTTTCGGCCAAGGATCGCGCCTTGGCGGATTCCGGCCAGCCGGCGTCGAGGATTTCCCTGGCCTTTTCACTGGCCAGCCGGGCTTCAGCTATTCCCCGTTTTCGGGCGATCAAACTATCCGGAAAATCAGAAAGCCAATTCAAGTGACAAAAGACGATAGCGTTTTCAACTGAGAATTTCCGCGAAAAGGCCTCTCGCAGATACGATACGCCTTTGTCGAAAAGGTCTTGGAATCCGTTCGCGTATTGACGAGCGATCATGTCGCGATCCGCCGCCAATTTCATGACGTCCAGCAGTGTCTTTGTTGGTTCACTATGTACATCCTCTTCGTTGCATGTGCCCAAGCCACCCGGGTTGGCCAACCGGATCGCTGCATAGACGTTGCGGGCATCCTCTTTTGTCGTGCTGTTCAGGACCAAATGAATGGCTTGTCGAATCGAACCGACGGCAGAAGCAGCTGCCAGCGGGGTGAGTAGAAGGACGATGCCGAGATTCGTGTTCGTTCGGCACACCCGGTGCGTAGCAACGATCGCTTGATAGATCGTAAGACCGATCGGCTGTTTCGGGGCTTGCTGCAGCACGGGGCTGATGGCGGCGGCGCTCAGGAGAAAGTCCACGTAGGTCAGATCGTCGAAATCACGATAGCGATGCACGTTACCTGGCTTGCGAGCAGTTGCTTCCAGGACGCAAGCTGTCTGGACCCACAAATCGATCGGCAATGGTGATTGCATCACACGATTCCCTGCCGGCGAAGTTCATCGATCCGCCTGCCATCGTATGCCAGCCAACTCTTAAGGATTTCATCCGTCTGGCTGCCCAATTCCGGCGGACAGACCGGTTGCGGAAGAGAGGTTCCATGTATATGGAAAGGCGAGCCAACGAGATCGACTTTGTTCCCCTGGGAATCGCGAACTGTCAGGCGCATGCCGCGCTCAGCGATGTGCGTCTGGGCGAACAGATCGGCATAGTTCCATACCGGCGCGATGGGTACGCCTGCTGGCTGCAGCAACTTCTGCCACTCTGCGGTCGTTCGGCGGCGCATTTCCTGTTCGAGTTGCGGCACCAGTTCTTGCCGATTTTGCACGCGCAGGGAGTTGGTTTTGAAACGCTGGTCGCTGGCAAGGTCTTGTCGGCCACAAGCACGGCAAAAACTCTGCCATTGTCCATCGTTGCCTACAGCCAATACCAGCCATGAGTCTGCAGTCGCGAATAACTGATAGGGGACAATCTGCAAATGGGCATTTCCTTGCCTTTGCGGGACCAGGCCGCTTGTCAAATATGCCTGGGCCATATTGACCTGCGCTGCGAGCGCACAATCCAACAACGCCAGATCGATGTGGTAGCCGTGCTTCGTCTTTCGCCGTTCGTGCAAGCAGGCCAAAATCGCCACGGCGGCGTACAAGCCAGTCAGTACGTCGGTCACGGCCACACCAACCTTGCATGGCGGACCTTCCACCGGACCCGTGATGCTCATCAAACCACTCAATGCCTGGATCGCGAAATCATAACCTGGCAAGTCTTTCATGGGTCCAGTGCGACCAAAACCCGAAATCGAGCAGAGTATTAGGTGCGGATTCGAGGAGTGAAGATGTTCGGGAGACAAACCGAGTTTGGCGGCACTGGCTGGCCGAAAATTTTCCAGCAGCACGTCGCTTTTCTTGACCAATTCGTAAAACACCTGCCGACCGGTCACCTGCGCCAAATCCAGCGTGATGCTCTTCTTGTTCCGATTGCACGACAGGAAATACGCGCTCAGCGAACCATGGAACGGCGGCCCCCAGTCGCGGGTTTCGTCTCCTTGCCCCGGCCGTTCAACTTTCACCACCTCGCACCCGAGATCGCCGAGGAGTTGACCGCAAAACGGACCGGCCAGCACTCGCGACGCGTCGAGTACCCGGATTCCCGCCAGCGGCCCGGACGAGTCCACGTGTGATCTCCCCCTTCAAAGCTCACGGCACACTCTGATCGAAAGTGCCCCCGTGCCATCAATCGGTAGATGCTACTTTCTCATTTTATCGGTCTCTTCTTTCGTGGCGGTACACGCCTACGTATTTGCAGGCGTCGAGTTCCGAACGACGGTACTTCAAAGGCAGGAAATCTGGTCTGCAGAAGAAAGGCGAGAGCGTTGGGAGTCTCAGCCGAGCGATTCAGCGGAAGCTACGCCGGGCAGTAGTTGGCGAGTCCGTGTCGTCCCCACGCAGCATTGCCAGCTTGGCCTTGGCTGCTTGTACGATCAAATCCGTGCACAGTTCCTCGCCAAGCAAGCTGGTGTTGAGAACCAGGTCGTATTGATAAATATCGCTTGGCTGACGGTGGAAATGAGTGGCAATGAATTCCGCTCGCCGGTTGTCGCGCAAGCGCACCTGTTCCTCAGCTTCGGCCATCGTCAAACGCAGCCACTGGGCCATGTAGGCTGTCCGGTCCGCTCGCGGCGCGACAGTCCGCACGTGCAGGGTCGAGTGAGGCGGTAGGATGCACCCGGCACCTCGACCGACGATGACCACATCTCCCTGTGCTCCCAAAACCAGGATCGTCCGCGCCAGGTCGATCACTGTGGGATGCTGGCTCAAATTCTGTTCCCGCAGCAATTGCTGCAGCCTTTCTTCGGCCCATTGCGTGGCCTCGCCGGGCAGGTTCGCCACAAAACTCTGCCGAAAAATCCCTTCCTGAGCGATGTACTCGATCAACTCCTGGTTAAATACCTGCCAACCCAGCTTTTTGCCTACCTTGGCGCCGATCGTACTACCACGCGAACCTGCTTCGCGACTGATGGCAATCGTGATCGATTGGGGCATGGACTGTTTCGGTTTGGGTAGACGATCTCCCTGATTGCCATGAAGCGGCGATTCAAACGCTCCCGCGGCGCTGGCGGCTTCCCATGGTTGATCAGGCAAAGGCTCAGGCATCATTCATGCTCCTCTGCTCGTTTGTCTTCGTTGTGGAACATTGTACGCAAACGCCTGCGAAAACGAAAGCTGGCCACTCCGCCTCGATCGAGAAATTCTTCGCATCGACGGCAAATTCCGCTATCTTGTTCAAATAGAACGACCTTTCGAAACCGGGGAACGACCATGACGCCCGAACACACGATCCGTATCTACGAAGAACTAGCTCACCAGTTCGATCGTCAGGGGGAAACCCACATTCGCGACCGCTTGCTCATTCTGGCGGCGGACGCGGCGTATTCGGCCGGTAAATTGGACGATGCCGAGCGCCTCCGCAGCCGCTTGCTGGAACTCAATCCGCACCATATGCTCAAACCGTTTGCATCGCTTGCCGAGGCATTACAATCAACCGACGTCCGCAGCTACATCGAAGGGCTGCGGCGAACCTATCCGCGGGAACAAGCGGAGCAGATGCTCTCGGGCGATTGGCAGCCCGCCGGCCAGCCGCAACCGACGCCGCAACCAGCCCCACAGCCGACAACCCCCTGGCCAGCCAGCACTGTTTCTCCGCCCATCCCCTTTCAGATGCCCCCGCCCATCGTCCCCACGACGTCGTCTGAACCGGCCATGCCAGTTCCTATGAATCCCTCGTCGCCGAGCAGAGCCTCCGCAAGCAAACCTGCCGAAATCAGCTGGCTTGCCACGGCTCTTTTGTGGCTCGTTCTCAATGTGTCGTCGCTATTGCTCATTTATACATTTGCCCGACCGTTCTTGAAAAATTGAGACCCGATTGACTTTTGCAGGAAAAGGAAGAAACAATGTTACGCAATCGCTCGCTGCTCGCCATTGTCTTGATTTGCCTGGCAACGCCGATTCTTCTCGCCGACAAACCCAACGTCGTCATGATTATCTCCGACGACCAAGGCTGGACCGATTTCGGTTTCATGGGACACAAGGTGATCAAGACGCCGCACCTTGACAAGCTGGCCTCTGAAAGTGCCGTCTTTCCAAACGGCTACGTGCCGACTTCCTTGTGTCGTGCATCATTGGCTACCTTGCTGACCGGGTTATACGGCCATCAGCACAAAATCTGCTGCAACGACCCTCCCAAGGGCGTCGACCGCGAGAAAATGCATCCCTTTATCAAGAACGCTCCCGCTTTGCCTCGCCTTCTGGCCAAGGCTGGCTATCGCAGCCTGCAGACGGGCAAATTCTGGGAAGGTCATTTTGCCAATGCTGGCTTCACTCACGGCATGACCGTCTCTGGCAGGCACGGTGGACCCGGTCTCGATATTGGTCGTAAGACCATGAAACCGATCTACGACTTCATCGATGCCAACGCCGACCAGCCATTTTTTATCTGGTACGCGCCAATGATGCCCCACACACCGCACAATCCCCCCATGCGAATCCTGCAAAAATACGCCGTCGAAGGACGCAATATCAAACTCGCCAAATACTATGCGATGTGCGAATGGTTCGATGAAACGTGCGGGCAGCTTCTCGACTACCTCGACAAGAAAAAACTTCGTGACAACACGATCGTCATCTTCGTCGTCGACAACGGCTGGATTCAGGAGACTGGCCAGAGAACCACGCGGGGGGAGTTTTGCGCCAAAAAGCAAACTCTCCCCGTATGACGGCGGATTACGTACCCCCCGTCATGCTGCGCTGGCCCGAACACACCAAACCAGGGCGCTACAATGACCTCGTCTCAACGATCGACATCGTTCCCACCATTCTGACGGCGTGCGGCGTCGACGTCCCTGACAACCTCCCTGGATTGAGCCTCCTCGATGTGGCCGCCGGCAAAGGCAAGCTCAAGCGCAATGCCGTTTTCGGCGAGATCTTCGTTCATACCGCTCTTAGCCTCGACCAGCCGGCGCTCAACCTTACCCACCGCTGGGTTCGTGAAGATGACTGGAAGCTCATCTGGCCCGAAAAGGGCAAACCGGAACTCTACAACCTGGCAGAAGATCCTTTCGAAGAAAAGAACCTTGCCAGCCAACACCCGGAAAAAGTTCGCCACCTGCAAAACATCATCGAAAAATGGTGGCGACTCCGCCAACAGGACTGACCAACGGCCGAATCCCTTTGAGTCGGCGGGCATCACTTTCTGAAAACCTGCCAGGTTTTCTGCGGCGACGGTGCGCGCCGAAGTATCGCGAAATGTGATTCTTCCTCGAAACACCAGGTCGCCCTCTGGTGCGACGCCAAAGACGGTTTGGCCATGTTACCAAGGTGTTACAGATAAATGAGTTGCAACGTTTTATAATTCCTCCATGAGCGAACCCTTTGTTCGGTTAAGGAGAATAATATGAAACGTGTTCCTTTGTTATGGCTGGCGGCTGCGATCATGTCGTTGCCCGCTGTTGCCGTCGCTGGTGCCAAGAAGATCGGGACGTCCTCGGCGACCCTCTGCCGAATCGGCGTCTGCGAGGCCAGCAACTCGTGTCGAGAGGTTCGAGAATCCCCGTGTCGACCCGGGCAAAGTTCGCTGGCATGCTTCGTTGGAAAAGGCCATCGAAGCTGCCGGAAAATCGCGCAAACCCATCCTGGTTTTCCAATTGATGGGGAAACTCGACGAAAGATTCTGCTGAACCAACGCCCGCCTGGCGAGAACCGTGTTGTTCTCACATGACCACGTTGCCCGTTTTATCCAATACAACTTCGAGCCTGTTTGGCAAAGCGTTCGCGAAGTACCGATCGTCCGTATCGATTTCGGTAACGGCACCATCGTCACCCGCACACTGCACGGGAACATTGCGACTTATGTCTGCGACTGCAACGGCAATGTCTGCGATGTACTGCCGGGCATTTACACGCCGAATGTCTACCTGAAACGGCTGGAGGAACTGCTGCGTCTGGCTCGGTTTCTGAGCAATGAAGGAATCGATAACAAGGGCCGCGTAGTGATTCTCCGAGGGTTTCACCAGCGGGTGCTCGAACTTGCCGAAACTCGGGGAGGCGTTCCAGTGAGAACCGCAGCCAGATCATTCACCGATGTCACAAAAAGGATCGCAATCGAAAGGCCTACGGAGCTTCTGGTGGGAGCGACAACAGAAGAAATGACGGAAGCGGCAAAAGCCGTGGCAAGCGGCGAGGTTCGATTGCCTGGCGACCTGTCCAGCTGGGAGTTTCTCGTCAAGGATACGAAAGCGAATGAAACCATTCGCCGAAAGCAAATCCACCGGAAACTCGCGGATATGGGACTGGTCAAGCCGCAGGAGTTGCAGCGTTGGCTGTATAAAGAGGTGTTGGCCACCGACCTCGAAGATCCGTATCTGGGGCTGGGCAAGTTGTTATTCGGCAGCTATCCCTTTGCCGCCGAAGACGAGCAAAGGTAATGCGTCTGGTCGCTCGGCATCTTGACCCGGCGTCTGGGCATGGATTCGAAAAGTCGTGTTCAGACGCCGGAGATTTACAAGCCTCGGTTTCTCCGCTTTTTCCGCGAGCCTTTCTTCAGCCCGCCTGATTTGCTAAGCTAGTTCACAGTGATGGAAAAAAGAAAAGGAATGGCCACAAAAAGCCACGATCCAGCCGTGTTGGAAGCGCTGTGTTCTGGTAGCAGCAGGAATCGCGAATGAATCCCTTCGATGCCGCTTCACCGCTCGATGCCCGCTATTTTTTTGCCGAGCCTGAGTTTTTCAAGAAACTCCGGCCGTTTGTTTCGGAGTCATCCCAGATCAAATACTTGTCCCGAGTCGAAGCGGCTTTGGTAGCCGTCCTTGCTGACGCGGGGCTTTGCAGCCAGAAGATCGCCCAAGAAGTAGCCGATGCCTGCGACGAGATCGAACCGGAAGAGGTTTACGAAGAAGAAGCACGCATCCAGCATAATATTCGCGCTCTGGTCAATTGCATTCGGCGGCGGATTTCGGAAGAGGCTCAGCCTTTCGTTCATCTGTTCGCGACGTCGAACGACATGACCGACACGGCACGGGCGTTGTGTCTGAAGGAGGTGACGCACGCCGCTGTCCTGCCTTTTTTGGCAGACTTGACAACCAAATTGATTCGGCTGGCTCGAGCCAACGCCAGCGTCGGTCAGATCGGTCGAACGCATGGCAGGCACGCGGTGCCGATCACTTTCGGTTTTGCTATTGCCTTGTACGTTTCGAGGCTGGGGCAACGCATCGAAGCCATCAAGTCGGCGGCGGACAACCTGCGAGGGAAGTTTTCGGGCGCCGTCGGCGCTTACAACGCTTTAACGCTGTACCGGCCGCAAGACCCGCAGGAACTAGAAGCTGCTTTGATGCGGAAGCTGGGATTGAAGCCGCCGGAGATTTCCAGCCAGATCGTCCAGCCCGAATACGTTGCCGACTATGTCTATGCGTTGGCTTCGTGCTGGGGCGTCCTGGCCAATCTTGCCGATGATTTTCGCCACCTCTTACGCAGCGAAATTCGCGAACTGCGTGCTCGCTCCGAAGGCGATCCGAATTCGCCGATCGTTGGCTCCTCGACGATGCCCCACAAAATCAACCCTAAAGATTTCGAAAACGTCAAAAGCTTGTGGAAGGCGTACATGCCCCGCCTGACGACGGTGTTGATGGACCAGATTTCAGAGCACCAGCGCGATCTGACAAACTCGGCGTCGTCCCGCTTCGTGACCGAATTCGTCACCGGGTTCTGCTACACGGTCTATCGGGCATCGTCAGCGGTCGATGGCGTCGAACCCGATCGGGAACGCATGCGGGCGATTCTCAACGAAGGCAAAGACCCCATCGTGGCCGAGCCTCTCTATATCCTGTTGGCGCTAGCCGGGCATCCCGATGCCCATGAAAAGGCCCGCGTTCTGGCCAGACAAGCCCGTGTCGAAAACAAACCTCTTGTCGAGATCGTTCGCCAGGACCGATCGCTCGATCCGTATCGCGAGAAAATGACGCCGACCAACCGCAAAATTCTTGAAGACCCCGCGTTGTATACCGGAGCGGCGGAAACTCGCACCTTTGCCATCTGCGACCTGTGGGAAAAGAAATTGGCTGACCTGCTCAGGCAACCTTAACGTCCGTGCGTTCTACCTTCGAGTCGAATCGTAATGTGAGTTCCGAAACGCCAGCGACTGGAAAGCAAACATCGCAAGTAGCGTCCTCCGGAGGGCGGCCCGAGTCCCGTTCTCCTCTTTTGGACAGTGCTCAGTTCGTGAAAGGCGTCGGTCCGGCCCGGTTCGAACTTTTGAAAAAACTCGGCATCGAAACGGTCGGCGATCTCTTGTTCTATTTTCCACGCACCTACGAGAATCTCTCCAACCTGCGTAGCACTGCCCAGCTGCGTGAAGGAGAGATGCAAACCGTGCGTGGCGAGGTGGTCGCTATTGAAGGGAGGGAAATCTCCAGGGGAAGATGTCTCGTTTCGATTGTGCTGGACGACGGGCATGGCTGCATTGAAGGGGTGTGGTTCAATCAGCCTTTCGCTGCCAGAAAATTCCGCTATGGGCAACTTCTCTCCTTCAGCGGTAAACCCAAGTGGTACCGCGATCACTGGCAGATGTCGAACCCTCGCGTGCACATTCTTGATGATGCCCAGGCCGAGCAGCCTCCGCCTGTTCTGCCCATTTACCGCCTCACAGAGAACCTGCGTGCCGAGCAGCTTCAGCCAATTATTCGCCGCGCCGTCGAACAGGCGGCGCGCTATGTCGAGGACTTTCTCCCTTCCGAGTTAAAACGGCGCCGAGGTTTTCCCAGTCCAGAACAAGCGTTGCGTGCCGTTCACATGCCCGCTTCGATCGAAGAGGGCCAGGCAGGTCGTCGGCGGTTCGTCTACGAAGAGTTTCTTCTCTTGCAAGTCGCCCTGGCCGTTCGCCGGCGAGAGTTGCGAGACCGTCGACAAGCCCCCAGGTTGGTGGTGACGAAAGAAATCGACCAGCGTATCCGCCGCCTGTTTCCTTTCGAGTTGACGGCAGACCAGAACCGTGCAGTGGCTGCCATTTGCCGGGACTTGCAAAGCGATCGCCCTATGCAAAGGCTTTTGCAAGCGGATGTCGGTGCGGGGAAGACTGCCGTCGCCGTTTACGCCCTGTTGGCCGCTGTCGCGAACAAATACCAGGCCGTCTTGATGGCACCAACCGAAGTGCTTGCTCGGCAGCATTGGCAGACCCTGAGCCGTTACCTGGCCCATAGCCGCGTGCGCCGCCTGCTCTTGACCGGCGCGCTGTCCGGCCGCGAACGGCGCACGGCATTGGCCGAAATCCGCAACTTTCAAGTCGACCTCGTCATTGGTACGCAGGCTCTCGTCCAACAGGACGTGCAATTCGCTCAACTGGGACTTGTGGTCATCGACGAACAACACAAGTTCGGCGTCCATCAGCGAGCCCGAATTCGAAAAATGGGAGTCGACCCGCACTATCTGGTCATGACCGCCACTCCCATTCCGCGGACGATCGCCTTGACGATGTTCGGCGATCTGGATCTTACCGTGATCAAACAGCTTCCTCCTGGCAGGCAACCTGTGCGTACGAAATGGGTCAGTGAAGCGCAACGGGAGCAAATTTACGAGCAGGTTCGGTCGGCGCTTCGTCAGGGCCGACAGGCGTACGTCATTTGCCCGCTGGTCAATGAATCCGAAAACCTCGAACTGAAATCGGCGGAAACGACGTTTCGGGAATTGCAGCAGGGGCCTTTTCGCGAGTTCGAAATCGGACTGTTGCACGGGCGGCTCGATGACAAAGTCAAGGAAACGGTCATGGACCGCTTTCGCCGCCGCGAACTGGACGTGTTGGTAAGCACCTCTGTCGTCGAGGTCGGCGTGGACGTGCCCAATGCCACGATCATGCTGATCGAGCACGCGGACCATTTCGGCTTGTCGCAGTTGCATCAGTTGCGCGGCCGGATCAGCCGGGGCACTATCGCCGGGCAATGCTTTCTTTTCGGGGAACCGACGAGCGACGAAGCTCGCCAACGATTGAAGCTTTTTACTCGTACCAGTGACGGTTTCACATTGGCGGAAGAGGACGCCCGCCTGCGAGGCGCAGGGGAACTATTCGGTGCCCGCCAGCATGGCCTGGGCGAATTGCGCTTTGGCGATCTACTAAGCGACAGCATCCTGTTGCAGTGGGCCAGAGAAGATGCCCTGGCACTGGTTCGCGATGACCCGGGGCTGCGTAAACCCGAGCACGCGTTGCTTCGCCGAGCTGTCATTGAACGCTATGGTCAAACCCTCGATCTGGCGGAGATCGGTTGAACGGCGGGTAGCCAAATTTCCGTCAAAACGGCTTGCGCCGCCGTTTCTGCTCGTACATCTTCTGATCCGCCTCGGCAACGAGTTCGTCAAGGGAGGCGTGGCGTTCCGGACAATAGCGTACCGCTCCCCAACTGATCGACAAACGAAAGGGGCGGTCGGTTTCGGCGTTGTATTCGTCGATCTTTTGCCGCAGCCGCTTGGAAATATATTCCGGGTCCTCCGCGTCCGCGACCAATGCCACGAATTCGTCGCCGCCTATGCGAGCGATGATGTCGGAACTTCGCAATGTTTCGCGCAGAATGTCTGCGGTGGCTTTCAAGGCTTCGTCGCCAACGGGGTGGCCAAACTCGTCGTTGATGTCCTTCAAGCCGTCGAGGTCGGCAAAGAACAGCAGCAATCCTTTGTCGGACCGCTTCGCTGCTTCCATTTGTTTTTCTGCCAAAAGAGTAAACGACTTGCGCTGGTTCAGCCCGGTCAGGTCGTCGAGAAACTGCGAGTCGCGAGCCAGTTGCTCTTGGACCTGCTCCAAACGTTGCCTTTCGTGGTCCAGGTCGCGCTGCTGATTTTCCAGTTTCTCAGCAAGTTCATCGAGTTGGCGTTCCCGTGCGGCAAGCCGATCCTTTTCCCGAGCAAGATGGGCGGCGGACTGCTCCAGAAGTTCTTTTTCGAGTTGCAGTTCGCGTTTCACCTTCGCCTTCTCCGCTTCCAGCTTGTCGCGCAATCGGAAAACCTCCCTGGCCAACTTGTCAACATCGCAGCGCTCGTCAGCCCGATGTCGGCACCTCCGCTCCCATATCTGTTCGTGTTCCTGCCAGATTTCTTGCGACGGTTCTGTTCGAAATGCCTGCTGTTGTCGTTCGCCACGAAGCTTCTCACGCAGTCGACGTACTTCCTGCCGGGCTTCGTCGCGCTCTTGAATCAGCCTATCGATTCTGCTCGATGTCGGCCAATCGTACATCGTCTCGGCCGAGCTAGGCTCTTTCACGCAACCGTCGATGGCATCCTCGCATTCGTGATGGTTTGCCAGGATGGCGTGCAAACGCTCCACCTGTTTTTGTACCAACGCGAACGCCCGCTCCACAGCTTCTTGCTGGCTGTCGAGCAAGCGGCGCACTTCTTCCACGAGGAAGCCATTCTCCCAGACTGGCCGCCGAGCCTGGTCGTTAGCCAATTCACCACTTCCTAACACTGCCACCGTCTCTTCCGTCGTCATCGGTGCCTCTCCAACGTCTAACCCCTTCTCTAGACCCGGCCCCGAGTGGCTTGGCAATTTTAGCAAATTGCGTGCCACGTCTTCTCCAGGTTGCATTAAAATCGCAACGTGTTGTTGCCAGACATGTTGCGACCCGATTTCGACCTCCCCTGCTCAAAAGTTGAACGGCAACATGTAGTAAAATTGACCACATCCACCTTCCATATATACGGTGGCAGGTTAAATTTGTTCATTGAAACGGGAAACGACTCGATTGGAGCAGGCCCTTTCGTCCCCACTTGGTTTTGCCACAACCTTTAGTGATTGAGTCAGGTATCGAGGGGCAATGACTCTGTCTGCCAGCGATTGCCCGAGGAGTTGAACGTGACCATTCGAGCTTATTCGCGTTGCACGAGCGGCCATTATTTTGAGGGGGAAGATTGTCCATTTTGTGGATGGTCAGGACCAACTGCCGTCGAACTCGCCCAGGCGGTCAGAAGGCTGGAGCAGCTGGGCAAGCCCGTGAGCCTGGAAGAACTGCGCCGCCAAGGAGCCAGCGAGGAAACACTTGCCAGGGCGATTGTCATCGAGTTCGGATCGGCAGAGTCGGCGTTCGAAGCTATTTCGCCTAAGGAGTACATCGTAAAGGGTGCGCGAAAGCCGCCAATGAAATTGGGGAAGCATTTCAAATAGCCATACGGTAAAAGATCGCCTGGTCTGACTGCCAAGAAATCAAGTTCGCTGGCGGATCAGGCCGATTCAGAAAATGGGAGATTTCGTTGCGAACGGGAGCGATACCGATGAAACGACGGATCGTTTTGGTTCTTGCAGGGTGGTTGGTGACGGGTCAGTTGCCGGTCTGTGCGGGGCATAAGGGTTGCGGCCGAATCTCCATTGGCATTGGGATCGGTGTGCCCGCGTATCGGCCATACTGGGGACCGTGTCGGCCTTATTGGTATCGTCCTGTTCCTGTGTATGTAGCGCCGCCACCGGTGATTGTGCAGCCCGTGCCAGTGGTGGAGCGTGTGATCCAGGTCCAGCCGGTGGAGGAATACCAGGCGCCGCCGCGCCCAACACCAAAATACGAAGCACCGCCGCCCCGGCCCTTGTCGTCCTTGACGTCGACGGCGGAGCCAAAGGCCGAAATCGATCACCATTTGGACATGCTCTCCCATCAGGATGAACGGGTGCGTGCGGAGAGCGTGATGCAGTTGGGCCGATTACGGGCTTATCGAGCAGTCGACGCGGTGGCGGCGACTTTGGCTGGGGACCGCAGCCCGTCGGTGCGCGAGTCGGCCGCCCGTGCTCTGGGGTTGATCGGCTCGAAAAACGCGCTGCCGGCTCTGGAACGAGCAGCCCAAATCGACCCGGATCGGGACGTTCGCCGAGCAGCCCAGTTTTCGATCGAGGTTATCCAGAGCCGACAATGAGGATAGCAGCCCGTTGTTTTAGGCGGTTTTGCCGGTAAAGGAGAGGTGGCCGCCAGCGAGACCGGCTGGATCGCGCTTCTCAACGGCCATCGAACCAACATGCGCGTGGACGCTTCCAGAACATCGCTACGCAAAAATAACAGACAAAAGAGCACGTAATGCCCTGCAGACTCGGGCCCACACCGAAGCTTGCGCATGATCAGACCCAGGTTCCGTGCGTTACCTGGATCAAATAACGCTCGGTCACCTTTCCTAATTCGCGTGACCAACATCTGCGGCTGCCGCCGGTCTTGCACTTATGAGCAAGACTTCGTTCCGCTAGTTGGCTCCACAGTCATTCCAGCCGTTTGCCAGGCTCCCCACGGACGCGGCAACGGTTGGCGTACACTGCAGCCTCCACCGGCAGAGCCTGGAAACGAGACCGGTGATCGCCGAAAAAGGCGAACAGCCCGAGCGGGCACAATGACCGTTCAAAGTGCTACGACATTTTGTCGAGATCAGCCTGCCAATGCGACAGAATGTCTTTCTCAAATTCTGGAGCACGCGGTCCAGCCGTTGGTTTTCGCTGCGTTCTTGATTGGCACCCAATATGCATGGCAAAGACTTATCGGTTGAGTCGGAGGACTCGAAACCATGTTCAGTCGTCCGCCACGTGAATTACGGATCGCGTTTGAAAGTGCTCGTTTGAGCTACAGCAAGCGGGCCGTCGATTTGTACAACTCGGGCGTAAATCAGATTTTAAGCACCGCCGCTGCCCGAGGTCACACGATCTTTCATTTCCGGATGAGCGATTTGTACGAACACGAAGACGTAGCCTATGCACGTGCATCATTGTTAGCTTTGCCGGATTCCTGGAAAGGCGACCCGCTCGACGCCTGGCAATATTTACAGAAAATCGATGATGTCACGATTCCGCTGACGACTTTGGACATTTGCTTCGTCCGCGGAGACGATATCCGCCGATGGGACACGCCTAATCTGGACATATTGCGCAAAATCGAAGATCAGGTCACGCTCATCGAAAACGTCGAAACGACTTTGGAGACGTGTGACAAATTCGAACTGGTCAAGCGGTGCCCGCAAGTTCCTCAGCCGGTCACTTATGCGGCGGAATCGCTGTCCGAAGCGCTGGCGGCTGTGGAACGACTGCAACAAATAAGCAACACGCCTTATTTCGTCTTGAAAGATCGATTCGGATACGGTTGTGGTGCTCAGGTTCACCGGTTCCGCTTTGACGAAGAAGGGCTTTCCTCCAAAGTTCACAACTATTTGCGGGCCTATCACCACCTCCTTCTTCAGGAGTATTGCCCGGAAGTGGAGCAAGGGGACCTAGTCGTTACCTTCTTCGATGGTCAGCTGCTGGGCGCGATGCACCGTCGTAGTCCGAAAAACGAATGGAAAACGAATGCCAGCCTTGGCGCTTTGGAAACAAAACACATCCTGACACCCGAACAGGAACGAATCGCACGCCAGGTGCAACAAGCCTTTTCAACATGCCGCTTGGCTTCCGTGGATATGCTGCCTTCGGGCAAGGTTTTCGAAATCAACGCCTTTCCCGGCGGAAAGGGATTGCTCAAGACGCATGGCATTGCGTTGGGACCCCTCGTCATGGACCGGCTGGAAGAAGAGCAAGAACAGAAGCGTTCATCCGCATAAGGAGGCAGGAGCCGTGGACGATCTGAAGGCGGTGATCGAGGCGAAGTACCAGTCGTTTCCCGAGTTGGTAGCGGTTTATGATGTCTTCAATCGAGAGGAGTACCGGCTGCCTGTCGCTGATTTAATCCAGTTCATTCCCAATTCGCCGGACTTCGTTTTGTCGATTCCGCACGCCGGTGTATTTGTGCCCTCGGAGTTTGTCGATCGTTTCGACTTGAGCGAAAAAGCGATGGTCGAAATCGACTTGTTCAGTGACGTGATCTACGAAACGCTGGGCGGATTGCGGGTCGTATCATGGCTGGCGCCGTTCTTTATCGACATGAATCGCGCTGATCCGAGCGAACATGGGGAGGGCGTACCACGACATCTGCTCAACAAGCCGCACGAATACATGACCGTCGACGATCGACCGATTTTGAAACGGCCTTACAGTCCCGCAGAAACAAAGGAGGTTCTGCGTTATTACGATTTGTACCATGACATCGTATCGGCGGCGCTGAATTGGATGAAGAGACAGTTCGGTTATGGTTTGCTTATTGACGGCCATTCCATGACAGCCGTAGGTCAGGGCAGGGTTTACGACGAAGGCCATCCCCGCGACAACTTCGTGGTCGGCACGTTGCACGACACCTCAGCGGATGCGGCGATCATCGATGCCTTCGTCGAGACGTTGAAAAAAAGTGCCGAGTCGTTTCAACTGGGTTTCACGGTCGCGAAAAACGTTCCTTATTCTGGCGGATTCATCACCCGCAAGCACCATAACCCGAACGAGCATTTCCATGCCATTCAAATTGAAGTCACCATGGATACGTACATGTATGAAGCAGTGGACCGAGATCTCGTTCGGCGATATGCGTTGAAACAACCGAGGATCAAAATTGTGCGCGATATTTTGCGGAAAGCCATCCATGCCGCTTGCGATGCGGCACGCAAGATATACTGCCGCAGTTAGCGGGACTTTTCCGGCTGTAAGCCCGCCGTCCGCTGGAAATCAGCCCCCGATCTCGTATGCTCTTTGGTAGACAAGCAAGCCGGGCTGCGCCGCGCTTGGTTTCGGCTGCCGATGGCCTGTTCGATACCAATTCGGCCGTTTTTCAGGATTTGTTCGATGACCCAGCCACTTTATTTCGTTGGCATCGACGTCGGGGGCACCAATATCAAGGCTGGTGTGGTGGACGATCAGGGCAACGCGCTCAGTTCGATCAGCATCGAGACGCTGGCATGGAAAGGCCAGGAAGCGGGACTGGAGCGAATGTGCGAAGCCGCTCTTTTGGCGACGGCCTCGGCCAATCTGACAATGGACCAGATCGCCGCCATCGGTGTCGCGACTCCAGGCACGATGGACATCCCGGCTGGCATCATCCTCGACCCACCCAATCTCAAGCCTTGGAAGAACGTTCCCGTTCGCCAATACATCGAAAGGAAATTCAACAAGCCGACGGCATTTCAAAACGATGCCAATGCCGCCGCTTTCGGCGAATATTGGGTCGGCGCCGGCAGAGACGCTCACAGCATGGTTCTGTTTACGCTGGGTACGGGCGTGGGCGGGGGCATTGTGATCGATGACAACGTCATGGAAGGCCGACATAGCCACGGAGCAGAAGTCGGCCATATGAAGATTGAAATGACCTCTCCCCGGGAATGCGGCTGCGGTCGGCTTGGCTGCCTCGAAGCGTATGCCAGCGCCACGGCCGTCGTCAAACGAACGGAAGAGGCGCTTGCCGCTGATGGCGGAGCGTCCTCGCTGCATGCTCTGCAGAAGCAAAATCAGCCGATTACTTCACGAGCTGTTTTCGACGCCGCGAAAAACGGCGATGCCTTAGCCCAGAAGATCGTCGAAGACACGGCATTCTATCTGGCGGTTGGGGCCACCAATCTCATGCACATCATCGATCCAGACATGATTGTCTTTGGCGGCGGTATGATCGCTGCCGGCCCGGAGTTCTTGGAGCGCATCCGGCACCACATTCGGCAACTGGCATTTCCAGTGCCCGCCACCAAGACTACGGTTTGTTATGCCCAACTGGGAGGAGATGCCGGTTTTATCGGCGCTGCCAATTGTGCCCGCCAGCTCTTTCGCCGGCGCACAGCCAACTAACTCGCTGGCAGCATTCCCACCTTGCGAGCGTATGCAAACAAGCCTCCGGCTTCGAGTATCGGTGCGACTTCGCCTAATGGGCGCAGACCCCATTCGTCTTTTGTCGTGCGATTGATCAGAAGGCTCTTGCTCACATCGATTTCCAGTTCGTCTCCAGTGCAAATCTGCTCGCAGAGCCGATCAGGCGTTTCAAACGGGAAAAGATAACCTCCGTTGACGGCGTTGCGGAAGAAAATGCGTGCATAGAATTCGGCCACAACTGCCTGGATGCCAGCTGCATTCAAGGCGATCGGTGCGTGTTCGCGCGACGACCCACAGCCGAAATTCTTGCCGGCAACGATGATTGTGTAAGGAGAGATGAACTCATCCTCTTCGTTATGAAATGGAATGTGTCCTTTGGGCAGCCCGCCTTGCGCCGAAGGGACGCCGGCCAGTGCATACTTGCCGAACTGACGGTATTCTTCTGGCACCGCCGGATTCAACATCAAATACTCCGCCGGAATGATCTGGTCGGTATCGATGTTGTCGCCGAGAACGTAGGCTTTGCCTTTGATGATCGTCTGCATTGTTTCCGGTTTTGAGTGCCTGGGATAAGCCAAGCCGAGGACCGCGGCGAACACGTTCCCCGGCAGGATCGGCTTTTTCGTAATAAAATCATCTTAGAATCACGTGGCGCGGACGACAACCAAGGTCGAGTTGTCCGTCGCACCGCGCAGGTTGACGAAGTTGACAAGTCGGCGGGCGGCAATTTCAGCCGATCCGGCTTCGATCAGCATCATCTGCCGAAGCTCTTCGTTCTTGATGTGGTTCGTCAAGCCGTCGGAACAAACGAGAATCCAGTCCCCAGCTTTGAGCTTGCCATGATAGAGGGCGGGATCGACGGTAGCCCGGCCGCCAATCGCCTGTTGCAGTTCCGAACGACGTGGATGGTTCTCTGCTTCTTCCGGCGTGATCTGCCCCAGTTCGACGAGGCGGTTGACCAGGGTCTGGTCACGGGTCATTTGGATGATTTGCCCCTGGTGCAAATGGTAGGTTCGGCTATCGCCTACATGCCCGACCACGACGTTCTGGCCGTTGATATAGACGACGTCCGCCGTGCAACCCATTCCTCTTTTGCCAATTCCTTTGTTAGGCGCTTCGAATACCTGTTTGTTCGTTTCTTTGAGGGCGTCGCGCAGCAATTGCTTGCATTTTTCGACGTCGAAGGGTTCCTGTTCTTGGGGCGAATCACCGGAAAGAGCGGCGAACATCGGCGCCGACAGCAGAATCTTGCGGAGCGTTTTGATTGCCAGGTTGGACGCGATTTCGCCAGCTTCGTACCCCCCCATGCCGTCGCACAAGATGACGAGGGCCGATTCCGTCATTTCATCCTGGTAGGATTCAATGGCATGCATCAACGCGAAGGCGTCTTCGTTGTTGGTCCGCACCATGCCTGTTGTCGTCCAGGCAGCGATCTCCAGGCGAACGTTGTCCAATGTCCGCTGACAGGTTTCCAAAGTCTTGATCAGTTCGGTGAAGCCAGTCGGGTCGGTCTTGGCTGCCTCATCCGTGGGGAAGCGATAGCCCAGGTCACGGACAAACGTTTTGGTTATCAGACGAGCAAAGGCGGGATGAGCGTCGGGAAAGCGCGCCATGAATGGTTTGGGAGTATATTGCTGGCTGGGATCGAAATCCATATCGGTCAATTCTCGCCCATTGAAGAGGGAAAAGACCATTGCCCCGAAGCTGTAAAGATTGGCGCGGGCATCTGCCTTGTCGGGTGTCAGGATCAATTCCGGTGCCGTGTACATGCCGGCACGCAAAAGCGGGTCGGGCGGCAACGGCAAGGGGAGCAACTCGGTAAGGTCTTTGATTCGCGCCTGACCTTCGGGAGAGATGACCACGTAGTCGGGCCGGATCGATTCAAGAATGGCACCGGCTTTATGCAATTGCTGCATCCCTTGGGCCACTTGTACCAGCCAGCCGAATCGCTTGTAGTTGTTGACTTCCATATCATCCCAGGCATCCCACAGGGATGTTCCCTGGGGAACTTCCACGACGAGATATTCGTGTTCGCCTTCGATAAAGCGATCCAGTACCACCGGCAGAGCCGGATGCCTGGCCTTGTTGAGGACCGTGTTTTCCCATTCGATGCTCGGCCAGGGGGGCATCTCCTCGGCACCGGCTTGAGCGTCGGCAAAATCTGGGAGGATTTCGGCTTCGAGTGGTTCGTCCTCCGCAACCGGTTCCGCGACTTCCTCCGCGACGGTGTTTTCAGGTTGGGAACTGATTGGTCCGCGGATCAGGACCACCGGCGTGCCGGCACCATCGCCGTTCTCTCCCATATCAAGAGCGTCGTAGTGGGTGACTTCGCCGCGTTCGACCAGAACACCGACGACTTTGAAGCGGCCTCGAACGGGATTGGCGGGCAACTCCGCGGTCGCCTCGCCATCGACGGCAGCGGCATCGGCCCCAAAGACCCAGCCGCAATCGCCACAGTATTCCGAGTTGCCAACCCGCGTCGCGCCGCATTGGCTACAAACTTCCGGCGCACTTTCCGCGGGCGCCGCTTGCGTCGAATTGCCCGTGGCCTGGGCATTCGCGTTGGACTTTTCCAGGGGTTCAGTCGTCTGGCCTGGTGTGGTTCCGGGTGCGTTTTCTGCCATTAATTCGCTTCCTCGTGTTGAAGTTGACAACGGACCCAGCGGCGCGCTTGCCTCGGCCGCACGTGCGACAGGGCACGGCGGTTCAAGACCAGGGTCGCGCTAGCGTAAACGATTACCACAATAGATACAGCAGCGGCTTCCCATGCGATTGGCCTTGCCGCAGTGCGTACACATGGCAGCCAGATCGGTCAGCCCTGCCGCACACTTGGAACAATACGGCTCGCGTACCTTGTTGATCGTCTGGCACTTGGAGCACCGCACTTCTTTGGTGACCTGTCGGCGTTCGAGATCCTGCTTGATTTCCTTGGCACTGAAATAGCGATCGTTGACGTCTTCTGCCAGGTTGATCTTGATCAGTTCGAAAAACCAGCGATATTCCTTGGGGTACGAGCAATTCGGCTTCTTGAGTTCTTCATCGATTTCCTGGGCGGTATAGAATCCTTCCGGAGCTCTGCCCGTGGCCAAGTGATAGAGCGTGCCGGCCAGGGCGAACAGGTCGCTGCGTGCCTCGGGTTTGCCGATGATCTGTTCGGGGGGAGCATAACCTTCGGTATAAACGCGGGTTTTGGCCTGCATTCGCGTTCGCTGTGTACGGCCCAAGTCGCGAGCCGTCCCAAAGTCGATCATCTTGATCGATCGTTGGTCGTCCAGCAGCATGATGTTGTCAGGTTTCAAGTCGCGGTGTATCAAGGGCGGCGACTGAGTGTGCATGGTCGTCAAAACGTCGCAAACCGCCTTGCCCCATTCGATCACTTGTTCGATCGGGAAAGGCTTGTTGTTCGATGACTCCATGATTTTGAGCAGGTCCTTGCCGCGGATGAACTCAAGGACCAGATGGGCGAGTTGCCCTTCCTGAATGAAGTCATAAACGCGCGGCACGATGGGCACTTTTTCCAGCATGCGCAGGATCTCGGCTTCCCGGCGGAAGAAATTCAGCCGAATGTTGAATTCCTGCGGATCCTCGCAGAGCATGTCTTTGATGGCCACCTGGTTATTGTTGTTCTTGGTGTCGGTAGCCAAATAGACGGCTCCGAAACCGCCCACCGCCAGTTGCTTTTCGATGCGGTAGCGGTTGTTGATCATGGTGCCCGGAGGCGTGGGCAGTGGGGAGTTGCACCGCTGGCAAGTCTTTTCCCCGGGCGGGTTCGCGACCCCGCAGGCCGGGTTGGTGCAGATATTCGGCGCCCCTTCGTCACCCGCATCTTCTTCCGCCTGAATCAAGAAGCCGCAATCCATGCAGGCGATGGCTCCGGGCAACAACGGCGATTTGCAGGCAGGGCATTCGCTCGGCGTTTCGCCGCCGCCGGTCGGTGCTCCCGGAGCGAACATCTCGATAGAGCCTTCGGAGCTTCCGCTTTTCGCAGCACTGGCTGCGACCGCAGCCGGCTGGCGACCCGCGACTTGGAAGTCCTTCTTGCAGCGTGGACACCTGACGCGTTTACCGGCCGCCGAATCCGGCACCTGCGCTAAGGCCTGGCAATGAACACACTTGACTTGAAGCGGCATCGAACACTCGTTTCGTTGCTTGGACGAAACCCTTTTAACACCTTCTGCCCCGAATGGGCAGAGAGGCCACCCAACAACTCAAGCCGCCCGAATGATCTCGCCAGCGCCGATCGGGAGAACAAGCGGGCCGGTCAATGGCTCTTGCGGCGCTCGCCAAAACGAAGAGCGCTTTTTTGTCCCAGTTGAATCAGATCGCCGTTCTTCAAAGGCGTTGGCCCGGTGATCCGCTCGCCGTTGACGAACGTTCCGCCCGCAGGCGAGCCGTTTTCCACCAGCATGTACTTGCCCTGATGCAGGACGATCTTCGCGTGAATTTTTTCAACACCCATGTCGCCGAACAGCGGGATGTCCGTACCTTCGGCCCGGCCAATGGTGGTTTCTTTCTTTGACAGCATCATCTCGCGGCCAGCCCGGAAGCCCGATTCAACCTTGATCCACGCCTCTTTGAGGACTACCTGGGCCGTGCCGATCAACAACCCGATGCACATACCCAGGATGACCAGGCCGACGGCGCGTGGGCTCATCATTGTGTTGGGATCGAGATTCCCCAATCCCAGCTTCGGAATCATGGCGAATCCCATGCCGACAATGTGAAAGGCGATTCCGCCCAAAACTCCGCCGACCGTACCGCCGATCATGCCATTGATGAGCTTGCGACGTGCCAGACCGAATGTCGTCGGGGACCGCAATGCTCTTTGCAGATCGAAGACCGCTATCGAGGCGCCGATTGTGATGCCTACTAATGCCCAGCCGGCGATTTGAAACAATGGATTCTTCGATATGTCATAAACGATTTGGCCGACGAACCCGCCCAAAATGCCGCCGAACATGCCGACCACCAGGCAAATGCCAGCACGGACGAAACGCTGAAAACCGTTCGAATTGAGCAATGCGTCCAGCATGCCGATCGTGGAGCCGACAAAGAGGCCCAAGAGGGCGCTAGTGAGAACGGTCTTGGCGGTATCGCTCTTGATCCGTCCGGAGTAGACGCCCATCACTTCGATCAAAATCCAAGCGACGAAAGCAGCCCACCCGCCACAGATCGCACAGTAGTAAATAAAATTACGGAACGACATTGTTCATTATTTTCCTTTGAGAGAGCCAAGCCTTCTAATCCGGCGCCGCTCTCCAGCCGATCAACGATTGAATTCGAACAAGCCGCCACCACCACTTGGAAGCACTCGTACGTTGACTTTCGCAGTACTGCCGCCCGATTCGGCGCGGATTTCGTATTCGCCATCCTCGGCATCCTTGGCCACCTGAACACGCCAGGAAAGCTGGCTCAACTTGGAAGTGCTTGCTATTCTTTGGGTGGATGTATATTTGCCGACGAACGACATCTTGTCAGGCAACACGAGGTTCACCTCCTGGCCAGCACGAGCATCGCGGATGTACGCGGTAACCGAAAATTCGCCGCCCGGTGTCGGATTCGGACGGTAGGTCAACCCCAACCCGCCACCAGACTGGTCGATGCCAAAGACCTTTCCCAATCCATAGGTTACGGCCATGGCCCGCCGCGTTTTGGGCGGCATGCGCATTTTGTCCCAAAAGACGGCGACGCAAGAGTCAGGGTTTTTTCCGCGACTCAGATCGTTCATGTCCCAGAATTTGGGCTCATTACCTGCAAAAGGTTTTGTGTAGTCATAATTGACATCGGGATTACCTGGCCAGCGCGAAATGACCAGACGGGAGACCGGCTCGAGGGGCGGATCACCTGGATTGAGGCGAATATCCTTGGGTAACTTCAATACCATGACGGCCACCGTGCCTGGATTGGAAATATCCGGATTTTCGAGCGCTTGGATGAAGTCTGGGATGTCCTTGGAATTCTGGATATCGATTTTTGTGTTCATCAAGCCGGGTGTGCCGGCCAGCGTAAAAGGCACGCCGTCATTGGCACCAATATAGGTATCCAGCATGATCCGCAAGCCCACATCATGTGGCGACGTGTCCTTGTTATCGACCGTATAGTGAATCAAGCAGGTATCCAGCTTTTTGGTATCCGTGTTCGGAACGACCATGACGGTCTGGGTGACGTAGACGTTTCGCGGATACTTCCATCGCGACACCCATTTTCTATTGGCAATTACCTCCAGGCGTTTGATCACGCGATTTTTCATCTTCGGTTCGACGTTGATGAATTCATTATCGGTATCGCGCGCCCCAAGTGCCGGCACCTTCACCAAAACGGTATTCGTATCCGTCGATGATAATGCAAGTGTTATTTGTATCTCCCTTTGGATGGTACGTTAGCTTCTTCGCCTCTTTCGGGTTACGCGGATCCTTCTCCAGCAACATTGTGATTCCGAAACGTTCCCGGTCGTCGAAACTGACGCTGATGATTGGGTTGGGATCGAAATCCGAAAAATCGATCTTTTTCCCTTCGCCAAAAATCGGCGTGCCCCCACCCCCGGCGCCAACCCCGGCAGGTTTGACAAAGTCGAAGATCACGACGCCGAGCAAGGCCAGGAACAGCGCCAGAGCGGGCAGCAGGTGCTTTTTGCTGGGCGGTTTGCGCCGCGCCAAAGACAGCATGGGAGCGCCCGCGACGATCGGCCCCTGCATTTGCACGGTTTCTTTGCCTGTGGCCACACCTGGAGTGGTGAAGTCAAAGGCACCACCACCACCGCCGCCAACCTGAAGCGTAAGCGGAATCTTGAAGCGCTGGTTGCCGTTCGACCTTATGGCGATCGTGGCCTTGAGTGTTTGTCCGGGAGAGTTGGGAATCTGCTTGATGACGACGGGAATCGTCGCCACGCGGCCGTTAAGCTCAACTTTGCTGACATCGACCCAAGGCTGGTCGCAGCGAGCGTGCGCGTAGACAGGGCGTTTCTCCATCGCCTTGACTTCGATGACATCCTGGACTTTGCCTCCCGCCGGACCGCGCAGCGCGATCGCTTTCTTGTTGATGCCCACTTTAGGAGGCGGGGTCAAACCGAGCGCTTCGAAGAATTGTTGCACAGCCCCCAATCCGGAAGCACTAGGCCCTAGCACCGGATAGGCCCAGCCGTTTTCCCGGTACCACTTGGCGACCGCGCCCTTTTCAAAAAGGACCGCTGCTTCCTTCGGCTTCTCCTTGGCTTTTTCAGCGATTTGACGAGGACTTTTGGCGCCAGCGAAGACCCCATCCGGATACGGCTTCACTGGGACCTCGGCGCGGACCGTGATCTCCACGTTGCCAGCATTGGACTCGATGGACAGCTTGCCGACAAGCGGCTTGTGGCTGGCGCGGAGTTGCTTGCCTCGAACGCGCAATGGGATGGTCAGGCTGTCGCCGAACTGGAACAACTTTTGTCGCCCGCCCTTCCCTTCGCCGACGGCCAGCCAGACGCAATCGACCACGCTGATCGAGCCGTAAACCAGACGCATCCCCTGGTTGCGCAAGTCGATCTGCAGCGTCCGATCTTCGCCGACTTTGAGCTGACCCAGGTTAATTTCAGTCGGTTCGACTGCCAGTTTGGGAGGCTTGACGGCATCGCTGGGAAGCTGGGCGAGAAACTGGTCCAGCCCGCGATCCCGGTCGGGAAACCGGGCCGCTTCCTTGGCGGCCGCGGCCAGATCCGACCTCCCCATGCTCCCCAAAAAGCTTTCCAGATATCCCTGTTGCAACACTTCCAGCGCTGCCTTCCAGTTCTGCTGGCAAGCCAACGCCAGCTGGTCGAAGTTGCGGCAAACCTGGCCCGTGGGGAAGACGAATTGGCTTGGGAACGGCTGTGCACCGATGTTCACAGGGCCGCCGCCGTTGGCTCCATTTCCTCCCAAGACGGCACCATCGTAATAGCAATAGGCTGCTTCATCGGGATTTGCCTTGGAACATCGGCTGCACACCTGAGCCATGACTCGCTCCTTTATGAAACGAACGCCAAGTCTGCTCCTTCTTCCCAGATCGGACAGGGAACCTTCCTTCGCACGGAGCTCTTTCCGTTTACGAGCCTTCAAACCAGCCACCTTCTTGTGCGATTCCATTCACAACAAGAAGTTGCTGCCTAGATCTTCACCTTCAATTGGACTGTTCCAATCTGAATGACATCATTGACATTCAGCGGACACTTTTGTCCGGGGTAAATGCGCGCCCGATTCACAAAAGTCCCGTTGGAACTGTTCAGGTCCTCGATGACCAGCCTGCCATTTTCGTAAGTGATGAAGGCATGCTGTCGGGACGACCAGATACGATCCGGAGGCTCTTGGTCTTCGAGGTCGATGTCGACGGGTTTTTCATCGGCTCGACCGATAAAGTTATGCCCTTCGTAGATCGGGTATTCCGTGTTGATTTTCAGACCTCGGATGACCACGAGTTTGGGCTGTGCGCCTTCAGGCAGGGTTGGGCCTTCGCCATCAGCAGGGGCAGGAGCGGCGGCTGGCGCAGGAGCCGCGGCAGCAGGTGCCGGCTCAGCGGGAGCCGCTTCGACTGGAGCCGCCTCGACGGGAGCCGCTTCGACCGCCTCCACGGGAGCTGCTTCGAAAGCCATCGCTTCCGCCGGCGCCGCTTCCACTGGAGCCGCCTCGACTGGAGCCGCTTCGACCGCCTCCACAGGAGCCGCTTCAACGGGAGCCTCCTCGACGCCGCCCAAATCCGACTTGCACTGCTCACAGAACAGGGCGCCGTCTTCGTTGTCAAATCCACAGTAAGGACACTTAATCATGGTTGTAAAATCCTCCGGCTGCTACAAATGCCGCGTTCACTAAAGAACCCTCGCACGATTCAAAACTAACTGGGCAACTCCATCGCATCACGAGCGGCGTCGTCGACCGCCAATTGCGTCTTTTTCGACACGCGGCCTCCGACGTTCAACTCTTGCAGGACCTGTTTGGCGAGCATCGTCTTCTTTGCCGCCCTCGGTCCCATCAGGTCGCCCTTCTTGGCAATCTGCTCGGCAACGCGCTGAACTTCTGCCTGGTTATCCTGGTTGATCGCTCTTTGCAGATCGTCGTTCAGTTCAAAAATCTGCACTTCGTCGATATGACGTGCCACCTCGGCGTTGATATAGCCGTGCTTGGCCGCAGTGTAGGTCATCTCCAACGGCACCATGCCGCTGCTTTCGCGTGTGCCATTGCCCGGATCCCAAGTCACCTCGAGCTGAGCGATGACGTATTTGCCGTCAGGACGCTTGGGCAGTGTCAGGTCGAGAATATAGCGTCTGGGCTTGTCACGTTCCAGCGTACCGAGATGAGCGACCAAGTGGCGTTCTTCCGGTTCTTCGAGATTGATGGGCTTGATTTCCGGCACGACCATGCGCACGCGTTTGATCTTCACATCCTTGACTGGCCGTAAATGCATTTCCACATCGAGGAAACCAGCCGAGGCGAGCGATTCGAACTCCTCCAAAAACACCCTCTGGGCTTCTTCTTTTTCGTTCACATCGATGTAGTACCACTTGCCTTCGCTCTCCTTAGCGAGATCCTTGATCAAGCTGGAGTTCCACTCGGTACCGACGCCCATGAGAGTGAGATGAATTTTCTTTTTGAGGGCTTCCCGGGCCAATTGCCGGCACATCTGTTCGCCGGACGTTTCGCCGTCGGTCAGCACGACCACCTGATTGAGTCGGCCGCCCCCCGCGCCTTTTTCGACTTCCTGGATGCCGAGTTGCATCCCTTCATTCATCGCTGTTCCGCCCGGGTCCACATCAAACATGTCGATCGAGTCGATCACTTCTTCCAGCTTCGCTCTTTCCGAAAGAGGCGTCGATGGAAGAACGCATTGGGCGTTGTGGGCAAAAGCCACGATCGCCATCGTATCGGTTGGCTTGAGTTTGGCGATAGCAGCTTTGGCGGCATCCTGGATGCGTTTCAGCCTCGGAATGCCCGTGCCGTCTTCCTCATACATGGAACCGCTGACATCCAGCACGAGAGCCAGGTTCAGTCCGACCGAGCCACCGCCTCCCCCTGCGGGGATCAGCTTGATCAGCGCGTAGCTGGCAGCGGACTCGCCTTTGACCGCAATACTACTGCGGTGCATCATACGTTCGATGTGAATTTTGGCCGGCATCTTCAATGACCTCTAAAGAACGTTGCTACAGGCCCGGAAACGGCTCCGGTCCGAATCACAGGGTAGTTTGCCAGGCAACCCTGACAAAACCACTCGTTGCCCAATTCCAATGTGCGGGACCGTCTTCCTCTACGGATGTGCTTCTGATTGGTACGGGTCTCTTCCTGAGACAGCGCGTCGGGCCCAACCAGTCCACGAATCTTTTAGCATATCGAATCTGCGTCCGCAACAAGTTGCTTGGCTTTTTTTGCAACCAACGTGCTCTGGTGAAATCGTGTTTTCTGTTGCGGCTGTCGATCTGCACAATTCGTAAAAGTCTGCGCCGTCCTTACTGATTTGCGGCGTCCCCCCGCGCTGGGTTCCCGCCATGTGATATTCGATTTTTAATCGCTTCGGCGACGAATTGCAACAATCTGTTGCCCAATTTACAACAAATTTTTGCTCGCCTCAAAATTGATTATCACGCGGCGGCCGACTGTGTCATTGATACCACGACCGCCGCTATGTTTTCAACTATTCCGCTGGCTCAATGATCGCCGACATCGAACCTTTGCAACGTGCGATCAACGGATCCGGCCCGAAGGCATGAATCTGATCGCGTTTCAGTTCGGCACGCTCCAGCGTCGTCGTATCGACGATGACGCGACCGGTGGTATCAACCGTTTTCGCCATCTGAAATCCCTTTTCTTCGGGATAGCCAAACAGCACTTTCAGCATGCGGATAACGTAATCATAAGTATGGTCGTCGTCATTTAGCAGAATGACATGATAAGGGGGTTGTTTTTTTAGTTTTTCCTTTTGTTTTTCTTTCGTTCTCGGCAACGTGATGCTTTCGTGACTCATGACCCTCCTCCTTTTTGTCCCTCAACTCCAGTCCAAGAGAGATGCATTCCTATTGTAATTTACCATTATGCTCCCAATCCCGTCCTCTCT
Organism: Gemmatales bacterium; assembly: GCA_026004675.1. Lineage (GTDB taxonomy): Bacteria > Planctomycetota > Planctomycetia > Gemmatales > Gemmataceae > BPJP01. The sequence goes on along the minus strand of BPJP01000003.1, from coordinate 116,079 downwards.
TTATCCACTACAGCCGACCGAAGGCCACGAGAGTCAAGTCGTCATGCTGGCTGCGTCCGGCGGCATGTTGTTTGACGACTTTGACGGCGCGCTCCACGACGGCCTTTGGCCCCAGCCCTTTTTCGCCTTGCAAAGCGCGCATCAGCCCTTCCAGGCGGAGTTCCTCGTTCTTGGTATTCATCGCTTCGGTGACGCCGTCACTGAAGAACAAGACCGTATCGCCGGGTTGCAATTTGATGGTTTGGGCTTCGTAGGTGAAACCATCCATCACGCCAAGCGGCAGGCCAATGATCTTCTGGTCGAGAGGCGTAAGCACGTTGCCGGTATCGCGCTGGTAGAGCAGAGGCGGCGGATGGCCGGCACTGACCAGCGAGACGGCATGTGCGGCACAATCGAGGCGTCCAGCCACGAAGGTGACAAAACGTTCCGAAAGTACCGATTGGTTTAGTTGGTTGTTCAACGAAGTGACGGCAGATGGCAAATCGGGCTGCGTTGAGACGCAGAAGCGAGCATCGGAGCTGAGTTTGGCCATCAACAGGGCAGCAGCCACCCCTTTGCCCGCGACGTCGCCGAGCGCAACCACGACGCCGCCGTCGGGAAGCGGAATGAAGTCGTAGTAATCTCCCCCGACCTGGTATGCCGACTCGTAGTGGCCGAAGAACTCGTAGCCGGGCCGAACCGGCGGGTTGGCCGGCAAAAACCCGCGCTGCACTTCGCGAGCCAATTCGAGGTCTCGCAGCATGCGTTCGCGAGCGAGCAAATCCTGGTGCAGCTTGGCATTCTCCAGGGCGACCGACGCCTGGGCAGCGACTGCCATCAACAGTTTCAGGTCGTCGTTGGTGAATTTCTTGGACCGGTCCTGGGTATCGAGCTGGATGACGCCAATGCCTTTGTTGTTCTGCGTCCACAGCGGCGCGCACATCACCGAGCGAATGCGAAAGTCGGCAATGCTCTGGCTCATGGCGAATTTTTCGTCACTGCTGGCATCCTCGCTCAAAATGGCCTGAACCGATTTGACGCATTGTTCGATAATAGTCCGGCTAAAACGAGCCGTGGTTTCGTCGTTGGCACGCCGCGTCTTGATCACTCGAGGGACCAGTCGTTTGGACTGCTCGTCCTCGAGGATGATGAAACAGCGGTCGGCTTGCTTGTATAGCTTAAACAAGTTATCCGCGATGTTCGGCAACAGCGAGCGCAGTTCGAGTGTTTTGCTCAGGTTGTTGGTGATCTCCAAAAGGGCCTGCAGTTTTTCGGCTGGCTGGGTCTGCAGCAGAAAACGGGGATCCGAGTTTTGTAGCGTCGCCTCGATGCTGCTCCCTGCCGAATCGTCGATCGGGTCAGGTTCCGAAGTTGCATGAAACGTACACAAGAAATCGCATATTTTGATCGTATCCTTGTCGCGCAGCGGAACGCGCCCTTTGACTGGAATATTGTTGACGAGGGTGCCGTTGCGGCTGTTCATATCTTCGATGAAATACTGGCCGTCGATCCTGACGATGTTGGCATGGGCGCGACTGACGGCGGTGCCGCTGATAACGATATGGCAGTCGGGGTTCCGACCAAGAACGATACGATCATGATTGATTTCGTAGCGTCCCAGGGGGCCACCTTTTCTAATGAACAACGAGGCCATTGTGACTCCGCGAAGACAATGCAACAACAGCCGATTCTACAACAACGGCTAGTAAAGATTCAAGAAACCGGAAAGGAATTGCCCGGCGAGCATGTACCCGTCAGGGGTTGTTTTGGCGGCACCTGTAATTGTGCAGCTGGTGGCAACCCCGTAAAATGTCTGACGAAGGCACACGCTGATGCGACCGGCAAACGCAAAAGACTCTTCGTTGCTTTGGGCCGTGATGAAGGAAACCAGCCCGACATTACCGAAGCCGCCGCCGGCACGAGTCGCACTTTTGTATCACTTCTGTCGGCTGCAACTTCCCTTCCTGCAATTGGCCGTCGACGTGTTCACGGGACATTTGCGGCGCACCTTCGCTCTATTTCAGTCGAAATCAGACCAGGCTGTTTGCTGGGACAATTATTTCGACAGGCTCTATCCCGTCGATTGGTATTTGGCGGTCGGCTGCCTGGAAGGGATCGAAACAGCGTGGGAATGCCTTTTTTCAGCCCGAGCCAATCGGACCGATTGTCTGCTGGTGGATGCTTTGCGAGCCCGCGCAGCGAGACTTTACCCCGGCGACGAAGAGAAGCAGGACGCGGCGGTGTCGGAGTTCTGGAGCCAACTCTTGGTGTCGGAGACAGCCGACGGCATGGGTGTCCTGGCGCGCTATGACGGCCAGCGCCCGCTGGTCCCCTGGTTGATTCGAGTTTTTCAAAACTGGCACATTTCCCAACTGAGACAACGGAGCCATTTGCAACCTTTGCCGGACGACGACATTGCCCTGCCGTTGCCGGAGCAACCCAATGGCCGCTGGCATGAACCCTTTTGCCGAGCCGCACGCGATTGGCTAAACCAACTGGGCGAGATGGAATTATTGATCCTGGGGCTGCGCATCCGCTATCGTCAAACTCAGCGCGAGGTGGCACAACTTCTGGGCGTCCATGAAGGAACGATATCCCGACAGATCACCCAGCTGCGGCATCACTGCCTGGAACACGTTCAGCGTCGGCTGGCGGAAGAAGGATGGGTTGGGGAGGACTTGTCTTCGCTGATGTATGCCGAGATGGGGAATCTTCTCCTTGACGAGCCAAAGCTTTCCGCCGACCGACTAGCTGAAATGCTGTCAAAACGGGGCAGAAAGCCCCCCCAGTCTTTACAATAAGTTTTCTGTTCTTTGTTGCTTGCGGCGCCAAAGGACGCCGACCGTCCAAGACCGTTGGCGAATCAGGATAAGCAGATGAATTCGGCCGAACTTGACGAACCTCTGCCGGGGATCATAGGTAGCAGTCCGCCGATGCGCCGAGTGGCCCGCATAACGCGGCTAGTGGCGCCGACTCGGGCCAGTGTCCTGTTGATTGGTGAAACGGGAACCGGCAAGGAATTGATTGCCCGCGCGATCCATCGACTCAGCCGCCGCGAAGATGGCCCCTATGTACGGGTCAATTGCGGTGCCTTGAGTGAGAGCCTCCTTGAAAGCGAGTTGTTTGGCCATATCAAAGGCGCTTTTACGGGTGCGGTGGACAACAAAACCGGGCGTTTCGAAGCCGCCCACGGCGGAACCATCTTTCTCGACGAAATCAACAGCATCAGCCAGAAGCTTCAAGTCAAGCTCCTTCGGGTACTCCAGGAGCGCGAATTCGAGCGCGTTGGTGAAAGCCGAACGATTCGCGTCGACACGCGCGTCATCGCGGCGACCAATCGCCGCCTGGAGGATGAGATCGCTGCTGGTCGGTTTCGGGATGATCTCTACTACCGTCTCAACGTCGTACCGATTGTACTCCCGCCGCTGCGCGAACGTGGCGACGACGTCATTGCTCTGGCGCTACATTTCGTTGAACGTTACAGCGAAGAGAACCGCCGGGAACCTCCCAGGCTCACTGCCGATGCTCTTCGAGCTTTGAGAGAATACAATTGGCCGGGCAATGTTCGGGAACTTGAAAACTACATTGAACGGGCGATCGTTCTTCATTCGGAGGATGAACTCACCGCGGAGATGATTCTGCCGCCGCCTGAAGAGAGAGCCTGCCCGCCCAGGCGGACGGGGCAAGATTTTCGCGGACTTGTGCAAGACTTCGTTCGTATGAGTATCGACGCCTTAGCCGACGACGAAGGCTCCCTGTATACGCGGCTCGTCGGCAGCGTGGAACGAGAACTGATCGAACAGATCATGCAACGGTGCGACCAGGTCCAGATCAAGGCCGCGGCTCGGCTTGGAATCAATCGCAATACCTTGCACAAAAAATTGAGCGAGTTTCAACAGCAGGGCGACGCTGGCGAACTGGCAGGCTGAGAACATGAGAACCACCCCGACCGCTGGCAAAAAACTCAGCTTTCCTTGTGCACCTGTCGTAAGCGCTGTATCATCGGCACTCAAGATACGCTTAGTAGCTTGAGGGAGCCATGAATCCATTGCGATGCTCGTTGACGCTGTTGGCGGCGTTCCTTTGCTTTGCCAACCATGTCTTCGCCCAAATTCGGTTCAAAGAAGTCACCCGTGAAGCGGGACTTTACGAACCGCTGTCGGGAATCATGGGACATGGCGGCGCTTTCGGCGATTATGATGGCGACGGCCTGATCGATCTCTACGTGGGCGGGTTCTGCGATCGACCGAACGACGCTTATGAACCGGCAAAAGGCCCTGTCCCCAATCGGCTTTTCCGCAATCTGGGCAACGGCAAGTTCCAACGCGTTCGAGAGGACATCCTCGAATTCTATGCCCGGACCAGCGGCGCCGTCTTTGCCGACCTTGATAACGACGGCAAATTGGAACTGTATGTCGCCAACAACACCAAAGGGCGTTCCAGTCTCAAAGTGCAGCCTCAGAGAGATTCGCAGCTTCGGCATTCCAATTTGTTTCGTTTCGACGGCAAAAAGTGGATCGACATCACGAAATCAAGTGGCGCCTGCCCGGAATCGCTCGGCACCGCGCGCAACATCGGCGTCTTCGATTACAACCAGGATGGCTTGCTCGATCTCCTCCTTGTCGAAGATCGCTTTACCAGGAATCCCCGGTCGGTTCTGCTTCGCAATCGGGGCAATCTCCAATTCGAGGACGTGACGAAAGCAGTCGGCTTGCCAAACGACCTCTTCGGCCTCGGATTGGCCGTCGCCGATTTGAATGAAGATGGCCGACCCGATTTCTTCATCGCCCACAGCAACCGTCTGTTCTTGAGCACCAAAGAAGGGCGGTACGTCGAGCCGGCTTCCTTGCGGAAGCTGTTCGCCTGGCAGCCTCTCGACAATGAAGACTGGCCCTGTGGGGCGGCTTTCGGCGATCTCAATCGCGATGGCCGACTCGATCTGGTCGTCGGCATCCATCATGAAAAAGCCCGTAATCGCATTTACCTCAACGAAGGGCTGAACAACGGCGTGCCGCAGTTCCGCGACGTCTCCATAGAGGCGGGCATGCCAGCGCAGCTTCCCAACAAATCGCCCCACGTCGAAATCCAGGATTTCGACAACGATGGTTGGCCAGACATCTATTTCTCCACGGCCTGGCTGGACAAAGACGGCAGTGTCACCGTCCTGACGTTTCGCAACGAAGGTGTTAAAAACGGCGTGCCGCGCTTCAAAGCTCCACGGGCCATCGGCGAGGCGATGGTCTACTATCCCGCTGGCCCAAGCGGCGATTACGACAACGACGGGCGAATCGACCTGTTCCTCATCAATTGGTTTCGAGGAAACCATTGCCGACTTTTGCACAACATTAGCCCTAAACGGCATTGGCTCGATGTTCACGTCGTCGGCACGAAAATGAATCGCATGGGAATCGGTGCCCAAGTCAAGGTCTACCGGCCAGGCAAGATCGGTAAGCCGGAAGCTTTGCTCGGCTTCCAAGAAATCAGCACCGGCTACGGATATGCCAGTGGCCAGCCCGCTTACTGCCATTTTGGTCTCGGCAACGAAACCAAAGCGGACGTCCGCGTCAAATTGCCTGACGGCAGGGTCATCGACAAGCTCGGCGTTGCCGCCGATCAAAAATTGATCGTCCACGAATGACCGCCAGGAACCTTACCGTATGATCCTCGGATTGGCTACCGTCTAAGACATCAACACGAAGGGAGAACGACTGTGTTTTTCAGAGCATTTGTGTCAGGGGCTTTTCTCCTGTTGAGCTTGGGATCGCTTGATGCCCAGGACTTCAAACCGCCGGCGCTGCCTGGCGGCAAGATGGTGGACAGCGGCACGTCGCCGCAGCTACTCAAGCCCATTTCCAAATTGAAGCCAGGAACCAAGATCGCCAAAACCGCACCTGTCGTCGATTTCGCTTTTTATCCTGGGCAGACGTACCCTGGCAGGCCGTGGTCCGTCTGGGGGGACAGCCTCGCTGTCGGCGATCTCTATTACTCGTCGATCGGCGACCACCTCTCTCCCGAAGGCAACGCCTACGTTTACCAGTACGACAGTACCAAGAAAACGCTCAAGAGAATCGTCGACGTACGAAAAACTTTGAACAGGCCAAAGGGATACTACACCCCAGGCAAAATCCATAGTCGAATCGACCTCGGCAGCGACGGCTGGTTGTATTTTTCGACGCATCGCGGCTCGACTCGCGTGGCGTTCAACCCGGATTTTCATTATGAAGGAGACTGGATTCTTCGCCATCATCCGCAAACAGGCAAAACGGAAATCGTCGCTGCCCAGCCTTTGAAAATGCAATCGTTGCCCACCGGCATGCTCGACCCGGACCGCTTGATCTGGTACGCAGGGACCCAGGACGGTCTGAATAAAGCCGGTCCCAAGTTTCTCGCTTACGACGTCCGCAAACGCAAGGTTCTTTACAGTGACGACAAAGGACCTTACCGCTATCTCATTTTCGCCAGGTCGACCGGCAGGGTGTACTTCAATGGAACGCAGAGCAGCCCGAACCGGACCGGTGAACCTGACAAACTCGTTCGTTTCGATCCCGAAAAACCCGGCAAGCCGGTTGAAATCGACGCCCGTGTCGGTTTGCGCTCCGCCACCCTGGAGACGCCGCAAAACATCGTCTATTCCGTCAATGGCGACAATCTTTGGGCGTTCAACACCAAAACCGAAAAAGCGGAATACCTGGGGCCGTGCGTGGTCGGGACGAAGACGTATATCACGTCGATCGACGCGGACATGAAGACCGGTCGTTATCTCTACTTTGTTGCCGGCGCTCACGGCGGCTCGCAAGACGATGGCACGCCTCTTGTGCAATACGACGTCAAAACAAAAACGCGAAAAGTGATCGCCTTTCTGCACCCGTACTTGTACGACCGCTACGGCTACGTCGCTTTGGGGACATTCGGCTCAGCCGTATCGCCCGAAGGCGACAAGGTCTATATCACTTGGAACGGCAATTACGGCACCAAACGCGAGGACCTCGGCAGACGGCTTCGTTTCAACGCCTGTGCCATGTGTGTCGTGCACATTCCGGAATCGGAACGGCAACCTTAGGCCATGAGAAACTCGTTTCGAAAACTTCCTTACTTCGGCAGCGTCGGCGCTTTGTGCAACGGATAGTCGGGACTGCTAAGTCCCTCTTTGAGAAAAGTCACCAGATCGGCTACCTGATCCTCGCCGAGATAGAGGACTTCGAGTCGCTCGTCACGATGGGGGTTCGGCTGGTCGCTGACGCCTCCGAAGTTGTAGTGCTGCACGACCTGTTTCAGCGTGGCGAAACTACCATCGTGCATGTATGGCGCCGTGCGCGCAATTTCGCGCAGAGTCGGAGTTTTGAATGCCTTGTGATCCGATTTTTTGCCGGTTATCTGTTCGCGACCGCCATCGGCCGATTTCAGCCCGATGCCGATATTATGAAAGGAACCATCAGTGAAATTCGGTCCGGCGTGACAAAGATGGCACCGCGCCTGGCCGAAAAACAGCTTCAGTCCGCGCTCTGCTGGCGGTGACAAGGCCTTCTTGTCACCACGAAAGTACCGATCAACCGGCGCGTTTCGCGAGATAATGGTGCGTTGATAAGCGGCCAATGCTTTCGCAATTGTTTTCGGCGTCGCGGGCGTCCCGAATACCTTTTCAAACTGGGTTCGGTAACCGGTGATCGCGTTCAGCTTCTTGACCAGATCGCCGACAGGCATTCCCATCTCGGCCGGGTTTTCAATCGGTTTCAAGGCTTGTTCTTCCAGCGAACCGGCCCGCCCGTCCCAGAAAAAGGAGCTTTGAAAAGCGACGTTGACCAATGTCGGCACATGTCGGCGGCTCGGCTGCTGGTCTATTCCAGTTGCCAGCGGAGCGGCATTGCTCCATCCTTTCGCGGGGTCATGGCACGACGCACACGATAGGGAATGGTCGCGCGAGAGGCGCTTGTCGAAAAAAAGCTGGCGGCCCAAAGCGACCTTGGCGGACGTCAGCGGATTGTCGCGAGGGGATCGCACTTCCGGCAGCGGAACCCATTTGACCGTCTCGACGGCCAAAACACCGCCTGCCTCTAACAAAATGAGAAGACTAGCCAATGCCCAATGCTTCATCGTCAACGTCGACCTCTTTAAGGCTAAAGGCTGCAAGCTGTTTCGGTCGATTTCAATCGTGGCAGACCGCTGCCGACTCCCCTCAGCATAGCGAACCTGGCCAAAACGCGTAACCTGCAGGGTTTATTTCACTTGGCGTTCCTTTTCATCGCTGTCTTGGCGTAGAATAACAGAGGGCCGACATCCAGGCTAAAACCTCATGTTGACCTGTCATCCTAAAAGACCGGCGGATGCAATTTCAAACGCAAAAAATGCCGGCAAGTCTAAAACCAGCCAAGGAGGTTGTCATGTCGACCGTTACCAAGGGAGACGATCGCAAGAGCTTCGCGGAAACCGCGTTAAGGCTGAGCGGCAAGAGCGAGGAAGAAGCCAAACGGACGGGTGTTTTAGACCGTGCGGATGATCAGGTCGAGGCTCTTTTCGCACCGCAGTACCAGACGGTTAGCAGTCCGGTGCACAAAGCGGTTTGGGAAAAACGCGTTCCCATCGAGCTTTTTGCGCCTCCCCCCTTGGAACCGGCCCCTTGCGACCAGGCGATGGAACGCTGCGTGGAGATCGTGCGCCAAAGACGTTTGAGCAACCGCCTGCTCGACGACAACGGCAAACTCCACCCAGACTTGCTTGCCGAATTGGCAGAGGCAGGCTACTGGGGCATGCTGATCGACCCGAAATATGGCGGACAAGGGGCGCCGTTTTCTCATTTCGCCCCATTCTTGACGCGCGTCGCGACCTATGACCCCATGACCGCCGGTCTGGCATCTGTGCATGGCTGCATCGGCGCCGTCGATCCCGTACGGACCTTCGGTACCGAAGAACAAAAACAGCGGTTTTTGCCCAAGTTGGCGTCTGGAGAAACGTTGTCTGCGTTCGCCCTGACCGAACCCTGCGCGGGTTCCGACCTCACTGCCCTGCGGACCCGAGCCGAGCTGAAAGGCGACTATTTCGAAGTCACCGGCGAAAAGCTGTTCATCACCAATGCCATTCCGGGAAGAACCATCGGTCTTGTAGTGATTCTCGATGGCAAGCCAGCTGTTTTGATCGCGGAACTACCCAAACAAGAAAACGACGAATTCCAGATCGTACCCTATGGTCTTTACGCGCTGAAGAATGCCCATAACAACGGGCTGCGATTCGACAAGTTCCGCATCCCAAAGGAGAACCTGCTCGTGCCGCCCATCGGCGACGGCCTTACCATCGCCTATCATGGCCTCAATCTTGGGCGTCTGGCATTATGCGCTAATTCAGCAGGGACGATGCGGATTTTGCTTGCCAACATGCTCCCCTGGGCAGCGTTCCGCCGCACTTACGGCCAGGCGATCAACACTCGGGAACTCGTCAAACGACGCATCGCCAGGATGGCGGCCCTCATCGTCGGCTGCGATGCCTTGGTAGCGTGGGGCTCCTGGCTCATCGATCAGGGCTACCGTGGCGAATTGGAATGCGTCATTGCCAAGATTTTCGGCAGCGAAGCCCTCAAGGAAGCAGCCATCGACCTGTTTATGAAAACACATGGAGGTCGCTCCTTTTTGCATGGCCACATCTTCGGCGATCACATCTACGACTTCCTGGCGCCGTGTATTTACGAAGGGGAGGGCGAAATGCTCGGCCTGGCATTCTTCAAAACCCTCGTCAAAAACCACGGCATGACCTATTTCGAACCGATCGGGCGAACGCTGCAGGAAAGCGGCATCCGCGATTTCAACCCCATGAATCCGCTGCATACCTGGGCGTTGCGCAAGCCGTTGCTGGCCTATACCAAATGGGCCGTCGGCCAGAAGTTCGGCGGACGCGAACGCCCAGCCCTGCCGACAATGGACCCGAAACTGGCAGACCATGTCGATTTTGCTTTGTCCCAATTCGAACGCTACGCCATGGAAATCAGCAGTACCATGCGCAAGCACCAACTCAAACTCGCCGATCGCCAGTGCCGCATGGCGGAAATCTCCCAGCGTGTCCAGGACACCGTTACGATCCTGGTAACGGCTTTGTGGGCAAGCCAGCAAAAAGAAGAAGCATCGGTTGCCGCCGGCGACTTGCTTTGCCAGGACTTGCGCCGCAAAATCACGGGAGAACATCCGACCGATCGTTATTTCCGCGATACGGCTCGACTCGCCGACATCATCATCGAAGGCGGCTTCCAAGCGATCGCTGGCGCGCCGCAGGCGGAAATCCTGAAACGCTACGAACCATAACCATTGCAAATTGGCGAAGGTTCTGCTTTTCATCCCGGCTAGCGAATCATAGTTTGACATCGTCCCCGTCATCCGACGGGGACTGTATATTTGCGGACAGGATATTTGCTACGATGTCGCAACAGCCAGTTCACTCAGTTTACCGACGCGTACTCGCAGCCGACGGCAGCTGGCAAGACATCTTCCCCTTGCCGACCGATACCGCTTCCCTCGAGCAACTGTTGCGCGATTTGTTCGAGCATCACTGGCGCGAAATCACTTTCGGTCCGATTATCGAAGGGGCAGCCTGGGAGATGAAAGCGCCGTGCGCGCCCACGTATATCGGAATGCTCGACGGTTACCTCACGATCGCCTTTGGTACGCCCCATTTTCATCTCTGCATCGGCGACCACAAGGGGTCTTCGCAGCGTCCCGTGTCCGAGCAACTGGCCCGACATCGCCGAACTTCCCGGGCAGAAATGTATCGCCAACTCGACAGCGACAAGGCAGCCGTTTCCTGGGGCGTTCGCCTGTTTAATGGGCACGGCGAACAACAAATCACCATCCTGCTGCCAAATCCCTGGCTCTCTCCTAATAATGACAAAGTAGTGACCCAGCCGGACTGGTCTCGCCTCGATCTCTGGGACCAGTTGCGGGCACGCTGGTTCGGGTTGTGCGAGCAGGATCCGGTCGACCGAGCCGCTCGTAGGTTTTGTCATGGCTGAGACGCGATAAGGAACGCCTACCCATGCACGACATGAGTGAATTCCGAAGCTGGAAACAAAGATTGTGGCTTGCCGCGTTGGTAGCATCGAGCATCGTTTTGTCATTGTGGCTGGCCTGTGCGATGCCCTTTGCCGCTTTTTGTGCCCTTGCTGCCTGTTCGTTAAGCCGACGCCACGCCATTTATTTCACCGCCAGCGTATGGTTGGCGAACCAGGCGGTCGGTTTTGCTTTTCTCAACTATCCCTGGACGGCGAATGGCCTTGCCTGGGGTGCAGCCATGGGGCTTGCCTCGTTGGTTACGACCTTTGCCGCGTACCAAACGGTGGCCCACTCGAACATCCGCTGGCTGCCGTTGCAAGGAGTATTGGCATTCTCAACCGCATTTACAGTCAATGAACTTCTGTTGTTCGCTATTTCATTCGTACTCGGCGGTACGGAGAATTTCACCTTTGCCATCCAAGCCAGGATTCTCACAATCAACGCTATTGCCTTCGCGGGTCTATTGGCGCTCAGCAAGGTCGGGGCCTTGCTCGGTGTTTTGCAACCCAGGCCGGCCTCGATGCCGACCACGCATCCGGCCTGAAATGATCCGCTGAAAAAGTCTTTTCTGCTTGTCGGAGGATCGGTTCTTGCTATCCTGAATCTTACCCTCCTGGCAGCACGTGCAGGATTCGAGAGATGAACGTCAAGCTGGTCGTCGAAGAAGGTGAAAGCCGAAGTCAGGTCATCGTCCTTCGCGGCGGACAAGCAACCATTGGTCGCCATCGGGACTGCGAAATACGTGTTCCTTACGCCGACGTCAGCCGTCACCATTGTGTATTACGAGTCGAAGACGGCCTGCTAACGGTCGAAGACCTTGGCAGCTTGAACGGGACGTTGGTCAACGGCGAAAAGACGATCGGCAAGCAAGTCGTACGGCCTGGCGATCATCTTCAAATCGGGCCGGTCACATTTTCGGTCCAGTATCCGGTTTCCAATACCGCGGTCGAGCTGCATGAATTGGCGATGCCTTTAGCGGCGGAAGTCGGCAGCGAAGATTCCGCTACGGTCGATGTCGAATTGGACCTCGACCTGCCATCCCTTGAAGCGCTCTATCATGCAACCAAGACGAAGTCGGAATGATTCGCGTCGATCGATTCATCGACAGGCAAGACCAGCGTATGCATGATGAACCAGGCGGTCGGTTTGCTCTCCTCAACTATCCCTGGACGGTTTCCAAGTCAATCCCAAGTCTTTGTTCAATTCTTCAAGGGCCTTTTTGCCCCATTCGGTTTTGGCGAAATCGCTGGCGACTTTACGAAGAATCTCCTCGCGACGTTTCTGTGCGAGGCGAGCCTCCCGACCTTCAGCGCCCCGACTAATGAGTTTTTGAGCCGTTCCAAGTCTCCAGCCGACGTGCTCCGCACCCAACGGAGGCAATGCTTCCACCCGAACCTTAGCCAAAACGTGTCCGTACTCGGTATGACGTATGGATTGTTCGAGCAAACGAGCGTAGACAAGATAATAGCGAGCCCGCAATTCCTCTGATTTTTCCTTGTTAACCAGTGGTTCGATCTGTTCGAATTCATTTATCCTTTCCCTGAGCATCAAAGCGGCGCGGGCAATGTCGGGCATGAGATTTCTCGCCTGTTTGCTTGCGTCGTCACGACTGGCGGCGGTGATGAACTTCAGTGAGGCAAGCGCTTCATGCTTTGCGATCGCTTCTTCGGCTTGCCTGATGGCTTCGTTGAGCTTGCAAGAAGCGAGCAATTTCTCGATCCGCCACCGAAGGTCCACACTGGGATTTTCTTTCAGGGCTTGTTTCAAGAACGGCGCCGCGGCGGAACCAAGGCGAGACAATTCGGCCATCGCCGCTTCGCGAACGAAGAAACGGTCGTCATCCAGATGTCGAATGAGCTGTTGGACGCGCTTTTCAAACCCAGGTTCATAACTGACGTTTGCACCTGCCAGCCCGACCCACGTAGCGACACTTACGGCAACGAGCCAAAAGGTGGGTTTCATGCGTCACCTCTCTTGCCACGCGAAAGGAGTACAAAACAAGGAGATTGGCAGAGACACGACATCTCGGAAGAGATGACTCCACCCGGACTATAAAAGATTCGACGGGCTTTGTCAACGATGCGAGAATTCTGGTCGACCGACCGATGGTACGAGCGCTGTACGAAGCATCGACGTGGTCCGCTGTGCCCAGCGCGAAGCCGAGACGGGAAAAGAGAGCGGCTGTAGCTTATTTGTCGGACAAAGACCGGCTTTCTTGTTCCAGTTCCTGTTCGAGTTGTTCAACGTATCGCCAGGCATTGTCTTCACTGATGTCCTTTGGAGACACCGGACGAACAGCAGCGTGGCTGGCTGGTTTTGGCCGCTCCGCCGGTGAACTGGCCTCTTTTTTAAGAAGAGGGACCTCGACACAGCCCGAGGTCCACGCCAATGCAATCAGGCAAATAGGATAGATAGCTTTCATGGGTCCACCTCATGGATCTCGTTCTTGCTGAAACGACTCGGCTGATCCGTATCGGACAAGAGGTCTTTCAGATCGGCACTGGTTTTCAAATGCCGATGCAAAATGGCCTCGTCAGGTGATTCGAGATCGGCCAATTCGACAGCATTGGTCTTCTGAGCGAAGATCTGTCTGTTTTTCTTTTTCAGCAGTTGCACGCGTTGCATCAACTTCTGGTCGTTCGTCCTAAGGGCGATTTCTTCGAGATGAAGCAACACGGAAAGGCGGCGGAAGAAATCATCGGCGGCACGGGCCTCTTCGCGGGCTTTCTGTTCGAGGATGCGGCGTCTGGCTTCCTCCTCGTCGTCTTTCTTTTTGTTTCTGGACCGCGATTTTTCCATCTTGGCCGATTCTTGTTTCTTGCCGAACCTGAGCCATGTGGGCAGCCATGTTTTCTTGTGAGAGGAATTGTCATCGCCGCTGGCAAGAGCTGAGGTCAGACACAGCGCGACGACGCACAACGCCGATACGCATTTCGTACAAGCGCTCATGTTGGACTCCCAAACCTGGCGGCAACGAGAAGTCGTCTGTCGGGAACAAGACACCAAGAGACGGGGCTATGCCAAATCGTCAGCTGATTGTCCAGCCCAATTCGTTCCCGGAACAACCGAAGAAAGGACTCAATCTTCCAAAGCGCCGACCACCAGGCAACAATTATGGCCGCCGAAGCCGAAGCTGTTGGAAATCGCTCGCCGGACTCGCATTTCTCGCGGGTGATTGGGGACGTAGTCCAGGTCGCAGTCGGGGTCGGGGGTTTCGTAATTGATAGTCGGATGAACGACGCTATGAGCGATACTGAGAACAGTAGCGATAAGTTCGACGCCGCCGGAAGCGCCGAGGAGATGGCCTATCATGCTTTTCGTACTGCTGACGGCAAGTTTTTTGGCATGCTCGCCAAAGACCTGTTTGATCGCCAAGGTTTCGGCAGCATCCCCTAATTGCGTGCTGGTGCCGTGAGCATTGACGTAGGCGATTTCGTCCGCGTTCACCTGAGCGTCGGCAAGGGCGAACTTCATGGCACGGGCAGCTCCGGTTCCTTGCGGATGGGGAGCGGTGATGTTGTAGGCGTCGGAGGTACAACCGCTGCCCAGAAGCTCGGCATAAATGCGAGCGCCGCGTCGCCGGGCATGCTCGAGTTCTTCCAAAATCACAATGCCAGCTCCTTCGCTGAGAACGAAGCCGTCACGGTCCTTGTCAAACGGCCGGCTGGCTGCTTGCGGATGATCGTTTCGGCTCGACAAAGCGCGGGCGGAGATGAATCCTCCCAGCCCCATGCAGGTCATGGCAGCTTCCGAGCCGCCCGTCACCATCACATCTGCTTGTCCGTTTTGAATAACACGTTGAGCATCCGCGATCGCGTTGGCGGCGGAGGCGCAAGCAGTGGCCACTGCCGTATTCGGACCGCAAAGGCCGAACTGGATCGAGATGTTGGCGGCGGCGGCATTGGGAATCATTTTCGGAATGACGAACGGGCCGATCTTGCCGGGCCCCTGTTCCAGGAATCGCCCGTGGTGTTCTTCGAACTCGTTCAGCCCGCCGATGCCACTGCCAACGATGACACCGCAGCGGAAAGGGTCTTCTTTGCTAAAGTCGATGCCGGCGTCATTGGCAGCCTCGATCGCAGCGATGACAGCGAATTGCGCGAAGCGATCGAGTCGGCGTGCGGTCTTGGCACCCAACACTGTCTCGGGGTGAAAATCCTTGACCTCGCCGCCGAAATGCACTTTGAAGGCGCTTGTATCGAATTGCTCGATGTTGGCGATACCGCTCTGGCCTTTGAGCAAACCCTGCCAGTACCTGCGGACATCCGAGGCGAGAGGATTCACCGTCCCCATCCCTGTAATGACGGTACGGCGCCTTCATTTCTTGGCCAACTCCCGTTCGATGTAGTCGATGGCTTCTCCAACCGTTCGAATCTTTTCAGCCTGGTCGTCGGGGATGGTGATTTCGAACTCCTCTTCCAGTTCCATCACCAATTCGACGATGTCGAGTGAATCGGCACCGACATCTTCGATAAAGGAAGTCGATCGCGTGACTTGCTCTTTATTGACGCCTAGGTTCTCGCAGACGATTTCAATAACACGTTCTTCAACCGAAGCCACGTTACATTCCTCCTTAGCGGGCACGTGCCGCCCTCGCGTGCCAAGGCAACGACAAGCAGACCGTCAACGCCCATGACGCAAACTCCGCCATAAGTTATCTACCACAGCATGCACGCGCTGAGCAAGGTTATCTTGTCTTGCCAATATCCTCAGTCCAAACACAGGCATTTCTGTAAATGGGAATAAATACACACGTTGCGGCAAAAAGGAAAGACCACTTTGACCCGACAAACCGGCTGCCTCCCTTCCCCCGCCGGTTTCAGGCACTCGGCTTACCCGTTCCGTCACACGTGTGACTTGCTTTCCTCCTCTATTTTGTGATTGTCAACAGGATTGGCTCGCTCGAATAACTTATTTTCACAACAAAGTTGATCGAAACATGGGCCAGCACACTGATCGGCACATTGTCGATCGGTTTGGCATCGGGGGCTGCCCGAAGGACGATGTGCCCGACATTGCCCTTGCCCAAAGCGGTTTTGCTTTTATTTCCGACCATGGTCACACCTGGCGGAAGAGGATTGCCGAATTCACGTCGCAAATGGCTTAAAACCACATCAAGATTTACAGGATTCGTGTAATCGGCACGCCGCTGTATCGTGACGTCGATCTTCACCTCCTGTCCGGGTTTAAGCGTAATTTTTGTCGGTTTCACGTCCACTTTGAGAATGTCCGACGGTTCGGTGACGGCAACGGCAAACATGTTGACGTTGAACACACTGCGACCGCCGCCGGGCATGTAGATTTCCTGATTGGCTTGGACGGGGCGGACGACCTTTTCGACCTTCCCCTCTCTGTTGATTTCGGCGGAACCGAACAACGTGACGATAGCGGCGTCTCTCGGTGCGCTGGCATCCGCAGTCAAGACGAGCACGCCTTGCGTCATTGCGGGGGGAATCGTCAAAGGGCTGACCTTAACGCCTTTTGGCAACCCCTTGGCGTCGATTTTCACCGGCCCGGAAAAGCCGTTCTTTCGCACCACATGCACGTACCAGGCCGTGCTGGAACCAGGGCCGATCATGGCTTTTTCCGGATCGCACCGCAAGGCGAAGTCCGGCCTGGCCAGGTCCGCCCTAATGTGGTAGACGAACGTGTTGCCCCCTTTGCTGTTCAAATCCCGGATGCGAAGGATGTATTGCCCGTCCGCCGGCGGATTGAACACCAGTGACGAATCCTTTCCGTAGCTATCGTCGTTGCTGGCCAGAACTCGACTCTTCCCTTTAACAGGCATCGACAAAACGTCGAGCATGGCATCGAGGCTCGAACACAAGAGCGTGCCAAACCGACGCGACATGACTTCGAATTCGATTGGCTGGCCCTTTTGGGCGGCAAAGACAAAATGATCGAGGTCGCGTGTCTTGCCGATTCGGCCATTGATGCCGCACGGAATCTTCACCGGCTGGGCTTTTTCAGGATCGTCGTTGGGTTCGGATTCAAGCAATTGCGGCAACGAAGTGACGATGAACGCGGTTGGATTCGTCAGTTGTCCGCCGATGTTGAATTGGACGGCGTGGACGCCGGTCTGTCGAGGCGCGACAAAAGGAACCTTCACTCCAGTCTGCGAGCCGATCACTTCGACATCGAGCTTTTCGCCCGGATTACCCGCCATGGGATAGGCATTCGAGACGTAGGGCCGATTACTGATCGACAAGGCATAAGTCCAACGTGGATCGCCGTCGTATTTGGAGTCACGGACTTGAACGATGTAGTCGCCGTCTTTGGGAATGGTGTAAAGCAGCAATGGATCGGAAAAGTAGAAGTCGTCGTTGGCGGCTACTTCCCGACCGGTTTCATCGTAGAGGGTAATCATTGGGTCGGCATGCGGGCGCAGATCGTGAATCTTGTCTTGCAGCCGAGCGCATTGCACTTCGAAAGCCACCACTTCGCCTTTTCTGGCACGAAAGCGAAAATGGTCGAGGTCTTCCTTGGTTATCGTGCCGGTGGCCACGCAGGGGACGGCAACGGCATTGGCTTTATCGATAGTATTGTTGTTCTCCTTAGTATTGTTGTTCTCCTTTTCGCCGACCACAGGATCGTCGACGACGACCAACTGGCCGGTGCTCGAAATACAGCGATTGGAAGCGAGGCGGAACTCCCGAACCCCCAATGCAGCGTCTTTGGCGATTTTCAGTTTGAGCCGAACGGAGCCGATGCGAGTATTGGGCTTCGCTGGTTTTTTTGGTTGGACGACCTCCCACTCGATGCCACTTCCTTCGATCAACACTTTGTATACGCCGGAAAAATCCATGGCACCGATGACAGTGACTTCTGTTTCCGTGCCGCGCTGAACAGCTACGGGCACGGTGTGCGTGATCATCATGTACGATGTTTGGGCTTTTGCCGGCGCCGGCTGCCAAAGCGCTGACATCAGTAACACAATTCCAAAAGCTTGCCGTCGTCTCATGTCGCGACCTCATTGAAATGTCGTCATCGTGGTTCCTTCAGTCTAGCTGATCCCACCCATCCTTGTCGACCATAAGCAGCCTCTCGTCGCGGTCTGCGTGGCGGGATACAAACTCTGGCAACTCACGAAGCCACAACGCCATTCCGCAAGACGCCCAGGTCCTCGATCTCGATTTCGACCACGTCCCCCGGTTTGAGAAAGACCTGGGGTTCACGGGCGAAGCCGACGCCCGGAGGAGTGCCAGTAAAAACAAGATCGCCCGGTTCGAGGGTGAAGACCTGCGACAAATAGACGAGCAGATCAGCCGTCTTGAAAATCAGCTGGTCCGTGTTGCTATCCTGCATCGTCTGGCCATTAAGGCGCAAGCGGATCCCGAGATTATGCGGATCGCGGATTTCGTCGCGGGTAACGATCGTTGGCCCCAAGGGGGCGAAAGTGTCGAACGTCTTGCCCACCATCCATTGCTTGCCATCTTTTTTGAGTTGCCAGTCGCGTGCTGAAACGTCATGCCCGATGGTATAGCCGAACGCGTAACCTTCGGCTTCTTCCCGTTTCAAGTTTCGCCCGCGTTTGCCGACGACAATGACGAGTTCGGCCTCGAAATCGACCTCTTTGCTGACCGGCGGCAGGACGATGTTGTCTTCGTGACCGATCAAGGCAGTGGCATACTTGCTGAAAAGGATGGGTTCCTTGGGAATAGGAGCGCCGCTTTCGGCCGCGTGGTCGCGGTAATTCAGCCCAATACAGACAATCTTCCGCGGATCGGGAATGGGGGGAAGTAATTTCGCCGTTTTGGCTTCATGGCGAACCGCGTCGGCACGTCGCGACACTTTTTCGATCGCAGCAAGCATTTCCGTTCCACCGTCTAGAATGTCGCGGACACGCGCCGGAATCGATGCATCCGTCGCATGCAGATCGACATAATGCTCGCCTGTGAGCACGGCTGCACGTGGTCCCTCAGTCGTTTGAATCGTCGCTAATCGCATAATCGCTTGTTAAGACTCCGGGTGATGGTTGGACGGCTAACGAAGTCGTCTGCGCGGGCATTTGCAGATTTATGAAGTCGGTTGAAAAAAGGCAACAAACCGACATCGCGAAACCATTCCCTTCTTGCTTTGGTTCAAATCCTGGCATAAGGTCGATTCCATCGCCAGGATTAGCATACCCGTTCGCAAAGGGCCATGTGATGCGAAAACCACTGTCACAGCTGACCATTGCCGTCTCGTTGCTGATGCCACTGTCTGGCCGTGCCGAGGAGCGAAAGCCGGCTTTGACCGCGATCGCAGTTGCTCCGGATGGAAAGGGAGTGGTGTACGGCTCGCAAGCCGGACTATTCTTTCGCGCCTTCGATCGAGCGGAACCACGCCGTTTGGCGAGCCAGATGGAACACATCCATGGAGCCGCCTTTTCAGCCGACGGCAAGAGGCTGGCCGTCGCGGGAGGAAGCCCTGGCCAGCATGGCTCAATCGAACTCTACGACTGGCCTCGCGCCGAACTCCAGTCCCAACTGGAAGGACATCAAGACGTTGTCTTCGACGTGGTCTGGATCGGCGACAAGTTGGCCGCTGCCAGCGCTGACCGCACCATTTCGCTATGGGACACGAAGGAGAAACGCCAGGTGGCAACCCTGAAAGGGCATTCCCGCCCCGTCGTCGCGCTGGCGGTGTCACCCGACCGGAACATGCTCTGTTCAGCAAGCGCGGACAACACCATTCGCGTCTGGCAAATGCCCAGCGGAAAACTTCTTCGCAGTTTGACGAATCATCTCGGACCAGTACATGGATTGGCGTTCCGACCGCCGGGAGAAACACAGGCTCCGTTCGTCCTGGCATCCGTCAGTGCGGACGGAACGCTGCGCATCTGGCAACCAGCTATCGGACGTCTGGTTCGCATTGTCCGCCATCCCGCACCGGTGTTTTGCGTCGCCTGGTCGCACGATGGAAAATACGTTATCACTGGAGCGAAAGACCGCACGCTTCGCGTCATCGAGGGGGATAGCGACGACGTTTTGAAAACAATGAAGACCTCATCGGGTTGGCCAATCAGTATCGCTGCGCCCGACGATCGCATCATTGCCGGAACTTCGACAGGAGCGCTGAGTGTCTTCCAGATCGGAAAAATCGAGCCACGAAAGCAACGAGGATAGGATGGACCAGCTCTGGGCACCTTGGCGTCTGGCGTACGTTACCCAGGAAAAAAAGCCGACGAACGATGACCCGTGTTTTATCTGCCGGGGACTAGGTGAAAAACAGGATCGCAAAAACTTGATCGTGCACCGCAGCGAGCGAGGCGTCGTTCTTTTGAATCGTTTTCCGTACAACAACGGCCATTTGTTGATCGCTCCGCAAGCTCACAAGGGCGAAGTCACGGATTTGTCACCCGAGGAATTGCTCGACACTTTGCAGTTGATACAGCAATACGTGGCCGAGATCAAAAAACTGATGTCTCCCGACGGATTCAACATCGGACTGAACCAGGGAGCCGCAGCCGGAGCGGGTCTGCCCGGCCACCTGCACTGGCATGTCGTGCCGCGCTGGCACGGCGACACGAATTTCATGCCCGTTTTCAGCGATGTCAAAGTAATCGTGCAGTCACTCGACGCATTATACTCGCTGCTGACAGATCAGCCTTCCTCACAAAAGGCCTATTGACGCCGATGCCGTCACCGTCATCGAAAATACGGTAGACTAGGAAAAGGGGAGCAGGCTGCCGACGATGGCGCAGAAGGCACTATGCCTGAGGCTCCGGTTTCACTTCTCCAGGGGAATTGGTCGTGGACGTCGAAAAAGCTTTAGGAAACCTGATTGCTCGACAGGCACCTGACGGTGGCTGGGCCTATTTTCCCGGACAGAAATCACGCCTCGAACCGACTTGCCTGGCCCTTTTGGCGTTGTCGTTAGCCGGCCCGAGGTACCAGTCTGCTATGAAAAAGGCCTGGCAGGCCATCGAGCAAGCGGAAGAAGAAGGGGCTTATATCGAAAAAGACGGCCGGGATGCGACAATCTGGCTGACTTCTCTGGTTTTGTTCGTCCAGTCCGCCCTGACCGATGACGAGAACAGGATCGAGCGAACCGCAGCGCGTCTTTTGTCGATGCGCGGCCGCATCCCTGACGAGGCCAGCGGCGAGTTGCAAGATATCGACATTACGCTTCGTGGATGGAGTTGGGCGGAAAACAATTTTTTCCTGGGTCGAACCGACATCGTGGGCCTGTTTGGCACTTCGCCGTGCTGGTTTCGGTCGAAGTCCGGAAGTCGAAGAAGGCCTGCGTCTTCTCGTGGATCGGACCCACGATGATGGCGGAGTCAACTGCGGCAATCGCCATATCTTGGGCGGCCGAGTAGAACCGATTCCCGGTCCCACCGCCTTGATGCTCCTCGCTTTGCAGGGAGTCGGCTTCGATGGCGATCGGGCCGTCATTCCCGAAGCCAACGACGGTCGACAAGCGCCCCTTCATCCCCGCACCGTTGCGTCCGTTCGCTACTTGCAGGAACAAGCCCAGTCGTGCTCGGACCTCGAATATCTCTGCTGGATGATATTGGCCTTCGACCTCTATCGTGAAATCGACGGGCTGGCTGAAACCATCCGAACGTTGGAAAGCCGAATCGAAGAGGTTGCCGATCAGCAGGTCCGCTCGGATATTTTCCAGCCTTCCATCGTCCGCGACGTTTTGCTCATTTTGGCGCATTGCACTGGCCAAAGGAACGTCTTTCGCTTGCCAGCCGATCGGCCACAAAGGAAGATCGAGGCGCGGCAAGTATGCCGGCGGCGGTCCTTCAGCCAGCGCGTGAAAAGTTATTTTCGCGGCTTGTGTATTGAAGCTGCCAATCGGCTGAAGCCGACGCCCGACGTCGCTGGGGTCCATATCGCTGCAGTCGACAGCTATGAGCAGGACCTTGCGGACGTATTGCGAAGGCAATATCAGCACTTCCGCGAGCGGGTACCCTTGAAGGGAAAACGCGTCGTCTTGAAGCCGAACCTCGTCGAATATCGGCGCAATCGAGTTATCAACACTCATCCCCATGTGGTGGCCGCCGCAATCGAATTGTGCAAACACGAAGGGGCAAGCGACATCATCGTCGCCGAAGGCCCCGGCCATTGGCGAAACGTGCAATACCTCGTTTGCGAAAGCGGGCTTGGCGAGGTTTTGAAACATTACCACGTCCCGTTTGTCGACATCAACCACGACGAGACAGCCAAAGTGCTGAATCTGGGCCAGCTCACCGGCCTCGAATACCTCTTTTTCTCGCAAACGATTATGACCGCGGACGTCGTGATCTCCTTGCCCAAGATGAAAACGCACCATTGGGCCGGCGCTACTCTGGCGATGAAGAATTTCTTCGGGGTATTGTCCGGCGTTTATTACGGCTGGCCGAAAAACGAACTCCACTGGCGAGGCATCGACAACAGCATCGTCGATATCTGCGCCACCCGACCTCCTGATTTGGCGATCGTCGACGGCATCGTCGGCATGGAAGGCGACGGACCGCTCAACGGCACGCCCAAACATGTCGGTGTTATCGTCATGGGAACCGATTCCGTCGCCGTCGATGCGACGTGCTGTCGGCTCATGCAGCTCGACCCGGAAAAGATTCCCTATCTCGTGATGGCTGCCGACCGCAAGCTCGGACAACTTCGCGAATCTGCCATCGAACAACTCGGCGATCGGATTATCGACCGGGCCCAGCCGTTTGAAACGATTGAAATGTTTCGCCATTTACAGATACGACCAGTAGAAGTGGCCTAGACAGCCAAAAAGCAGTCGTGCGTCATGAGCCTGGCAGCTTGGCGCGTAAAGCCTCGGCTGTCACGCCGCGAAGAAGGAATTTTTTGTCTCGGCTCGTCGCCCCAGACAGCAATTCGATCTGCGAGCGCTTGAGATCGAGAAGGGCGCAAAGCAGTTCGATAACGGCACGGTTGGCCCGTCCCTGCTCCGGCGGTGCCGTTACCGCTAGTTTCAAAGCCCCTCCGTGCTCACCCACAGCAGCATTTTTCCGTGCTCCCGGCTGTACACGAACGGGCAGAATGCAATTGCCATCTTGTTCGACCACGTCGATCATTTCATCTGAAAGAATAGAGCCGACGCTGATTCCCTCGCTGGCGGCGTGGCGACTATCTACATTGCAATGCAAAACGTTGCCGCTGACAATCGAAAATCACCTGAACGAAACAGCGAATTACCTGGCGGGGGAATCTTTGAAAGTCATAATGAAAGAAAAATCCTCGACAACGATTCGCGGCGGAGGCATTTCTGCATGAGAACGAAACCGAGTTGGTTGTGGATGATGATATCCGGCGCGGTAGTCGCCTGGTTACCGGCCAGTGCCTCCTTTGCCGCCACTCCCCGCATTCGGGACCATGCCAAATTGTTCAGTGCCGAAGTGGTTGCACAAATTACGCGGGAGATCGAGCAAATCCAATTCGATTATCACAAGGACATAGTCATCGACACCTTCCGACACGTGCCGTTTTACAAAAAGATTCCGTTGTTGAAGAACTCCTGGCAACAAGTTGACAAGGAAAACCCCGACGAGGTCGAACACTTTTTCCTGCAGTGGGCCAGAAGGCGGGTGCCGGGCTTGAGCGGTATCTACATCCTTATTTTTGTCGGCGAAGGCGGACCGGTCGTCCAGGTAGCCACACGTTCCGATCCGCGCATGCGCCGCGCCTTGTCTGAGGAGGATCGCACCAAATTGCGCCATCTCCTTCTCGAGCGCATCGAAGACAAGCAGTACGACGACGCCTTGATCGAAGGTGTGCATTTCATCCGTGATCGCCTGGAAGCCCATATTGGCAAGCAATCTCCTTATGACTTCAACTGGGTTGGCGCCGTTATCGTGATCCTGGTTCTGTTCGGGCTCTGGCTGATCGTCGAATTTGGCAGGGCGGTTGTCGCCGGTACCCGTGCTGGCTTCGCCGGCGTCAACACCTATGGTTACGGCGTCGGTGGAGGACTGCTCAGTGTGCTGTCGGCGGTCCGAGTCATCAAGAACAAGAAAGGAGCGCCGGTCGGTCTGAAACAAGAAGCGCCGGTAACTTTTTCCCAAGTCTCTGGCGGCGACGAGGAGCAAGGAGGTTCTGCTGAAGAAAGCGGCGCCGGAGCGGATTCGGGAAACGTAAAGGATGAAATGGAGCCACCTCCTCTTTGAGCCGCTGCCCTTGTCAAGGCAGGCGGAAGATGAAGGCGGTGCCATTGTCGTTGCCGGAGCAAAGATGATGGCTGTCAGGCGTAAAGAGGATTCGGCCGCACGAGCCGGCCAATTGCCAGGTGATGACGGCGTCTCCGGTCAGTGTGTCGCGGACGGTGATTTTGCCGTCATAACCGGCGGAGGCGATTTGCCGACCGTCAGCGGAAAAGGCCACCGCGAGGGCGGCACCGTTATGGGCGTCAAAGCTGTGAAGGGGAGTCTCGCTTCCCGGCCGCCAGAGGTTCACTTTGCCGTTTGAATACGCAACAGCCAAAATCCCCTGGCTGGAAAAGGCGACTGCATTCGCGTCACCTGCCATTTCCTTCGGGATCGTCAGTTTTTCGCCGGATTCCAACTCATACAGACGCACTCCAGCTCGGTCGGCGACAGCGAGGGTTTTTCCGAGCGGATCAAAAGCAAGAGAGGGCGGCGGCCCGGAGGCGGGAACGGATTCAAACGAATGGACAATCGCACCGGTCGCCACATTCCACACCAGGACGGCGGCCACCCGTTCCCTTTTTTTGTTGACGAAGTCGCAGCCTGCGGCAAGAAGCGTACCATCAGCGGAATAACCGACACAGCTTGCCGGCCCGCGCAATCCGCGATAGGTCCGCAGTTCCTGACTGGTTCGCGCATCCCATAGAATGATAGCGCCGACGACGCTGTAGATGCCATCCAATCCGTGGCTTCCCGTAGCGATATATCTGCCATCCGGAGAATAGGCCATACACGTCATCGGCCCGGTGAAATCTGTCAACAGTTGGCGTTTTTCCGTGTGGTCCAACGGCCATAAACCGACAGCGCCATAGGTTACACCGTCTTCGGCGAATTGATCTAAAAAGGCGAGCGACTTGTTCAAGCGGTCGTAAACGAGATGACGCCGACGACGGCTTTGACCGGGAAAACGTTCCTCCTTGGTCGCGATGTCGAACAACCGAACAACGGACCCACTCCCAATGGCCAGTATCTTGTTGCCCGGCGAAAACGCCAGACTTCGGGCATTGACCGGCAGCGAAAAACTCATTTTCCCCGTGCGGGGATTCCAGACTCGCACAACGTTTTCGTTTCCCCAGAACGTTGCACTGAGGCGATGATCGTGGGAGAGGGCGTAGCCGCTCAGAGCGCGTTGCGGCGGCAAGCTGTTTCGCTGCTTGCCAGTGATCGCCTCCCAAAACGACAGAGTCGTATTGTTGGAGATGGCACAGATGGTCGTGCCATCCGGTGAAAAGCGGACCTGATCGAGTTTTCCTTGTATTTCGGCAAAGCCATCGACGCGCTCACCATTCTCAGCGTTCCAAAGCGAGATACTCGTCGTTTTGGCACCGAACGACACCGTCAGCAGATAATGACTGCCGGGCATAAACGCCAATTCCGAGGCACGCCGGCTGCGAGGAACGGAAAAATCAGCAAGCAACCACGTCTTGCCGCTGTCCAGCTGCCAAACACGAACCTTTTCCACGTCACCCTGGGGGACGACGGCGGCTGCGTACTTGCTGTCGCTCGAAAAAACGGGACAGCCACAGCTTCGGCTTGCGCCCGAAAACTCGATGGCGGTTTCTCGTTTGGACACATCCCAGATGCGCAAGCCGTACGCACGCTTGTCGCGATCATAGTCGTAGGACACCGCCCATTTGCCATCGGGACTGACGTTGCACATCACCTGCTCGATGGCAAAAGCAACATCTTCGACGTCGCCGCTATCAAGGTCCACCGCGGCGAGTTTGCCTGGCTCGTCGTGACGCACGACGAAAGCCCTGTTGCCCGCGAAAACGACGGGGCCAAAGGGAAGATAGTTCTCCCGATACGGGCGCTGAAAGCGGGCCAACTCACGCATGGATTCGGCATGCCAAATGCGCAAGGCATCAGTGCCAAACGTGGCCAGGTAATCCCCTCTGGAGCTGAACTGGATTGTGTTCACGGAACCGCCCCAATGGCGTCCTCGGCTTTCGCCGAATATTCCCACCAATTCTTTGGGAAGGCCAACGGGCAACGAATCGGCGGCGATCTTTTCGGGTTCCAGCCTGTCGAATTCGTTGCCGCTAAAGAAGAGGCCATATAGCCAGAATGCCACGAGCAGCAGGCTTGCAGAAACGGCTGCATAAACGAGACGCTTGGGTTTCCGCACTAGCGTTTCGATGGCACTCTTCGTCCATCTTCCTGGGCGCGCTGCTGCCGGCTGAGAAAGCGTGACGTCGTTTGCAGGTGCCGGTGCAGCATCGGGAACGATGGTCGCCACCGGAGGAGGAGCGGAGGATGCAACGGGCGAAATCGCAGTAGCCGCCGGCGCTGGCGGAACGGCAGCGGGCTGAGTTGCCGGAGGGGGATTGCCTATAGCCGCCTGGGGTTTCGGCGTTGCGGGTGCCGTCGTCCCGCCGGACGGCGAATTACTTCCAGCGAGAGTTGCACCAGAGGAGGAAGGTGCCGTCGTGGATGGCTTGGCCGAAACTGTCGGCGGTGCTGCTGGCCCTGGCGAAGGGCTGGCTGGCTGAGGCGGTGCCGAGACGGGAACCATTGCCGGTTTTGACTCGGCATTCAATACATCGTCGAGAAGGGGTGCTTGTTCGACCGGCTTTTTCACCGCCTCCATGATGGTGCGCAACAGGATGCGCGTCTCTTTGTCATCGAGTTTGAGCAGTTCCTGGAAGACTGGCGATGCTTCCGGATCGGCGAGGTCTTCGCGACGGAAGAGGAGGTTGTCTCCAGTATCGAACCGCTCCCAGATTTCTTTGCCGCCGACGATGACGCAGCGCAAGGCGGTATAGATAACCAGGTGCGAGAAGCGATCGACCTCGAAATTGTAGTTGCCTTGTTTGAGCCTTAGGGGGTGCTGGTAAGCGGGATGGCCAACCTCGCCGGAAGGCTTCTGCGCCAGAGCCGGGACGCACATGCCATCGTAGTCGATTAGTTTGACGCCGAGCGAGTTGGTTCGGCTTCCTGGCACGAGCAGGATGTTGCCATGCTGGAGGTCGCAATGGGCGATGCGGGCGTCGCGCAGTCTGCGTGCCAGCTTGAGCCAGATTTGGGTCAGGACTTCGAGAAGCTTGGGTTTATCGAGATAGCGGCGTACGAATTCATTGAGGGTGAACCCTTCGACCCAGTGCATTTTCAAAACGGGATACCACTGGCCGCGTACGCGGATGCCCTGTTCGAGGAAGTCGAAATCGACGGTGAAGGGGAGATTGGCCTGGCGCAAGCAAGTGCTGATTTCGCGGTAACGATCGCGCAGACCTGGGACTTCGCGAGTGAAGCATTTGATGGCCCACTTGCGGGATGAGCAATGGAATTCGTAAACGTCGGCGAAGTTCCCCGAGCGGGGCATAGGGAGGCCGAGAGCGTTCGTGGCGGCCTGTCCATGGCGCAATTCCGGGTCTGCGAAACAGGTTTGCGGCGTCTGTATCGCTTCGTTGTAATCCTGGGAAAGAGGCCAAGCCATTGTGCAAACGGTCCTACAAGCCGATGATCATCAAGGTAACGTCATCATTGCGCAATCCTTCCTTCGTTCGGAGCGAGTCGATCCACTCGACGAAAGCCTTTTTGTCTTTGCCGGCGGAGATGCGTTCGACTTCGCGCCAAGGGCGTTTACCTTTTTCGTTGTTGCGGATGAACCACTGTGCCAGGGCATCGGTCATGAGATAGAAATGGTCTTTAGACTGCCATTTGCCATCCGCCTGGCTTTGTAGTTCTTTGGGCGGGGAGCGTGAGCCGATGAGTTTGGGAGCGTTGTTGAAATCGTCGGAACGGGTAACCGGAAAGCCCGTGACGAGTTTGCCATCGCGAATCTGGAAGAGGCAGCTGTCGCCGACCGCAACAGCGCGCCAGCGCGTCTTGGTGAGCACCAGTCCGAGAAAAGTGGCGAAAGCACCCTGTTCGAATTTGGATTCGGCGTACCAGGGGAGCTTTTTGCCGTTGACCGCCTTCAACCAGCGTTTTTGCACATCGGGAAGCCAGTTCGCGAATTGGGTTTTGTGGCGAAAGGGTTCTTCGACAAATCGTTCGACGAGAAGCCTGGCCCACTCCGAGGCGAAGGCACTTTCGGTGGCGCCGTCGGCAATGGCGAAGCGCCCTAGTTTCGCGGACGCCGCAAACGCGTCTTCGTATTCATCGGTGCTGTTGCCCGATTTCTGAACGTAAAACGTGCGCCAATACATGGATGTTCCATTTCACCGGACCGAACTGGCGACTTTCGTGCCAATTTCCATAAAGCGAATCACCGCGACCAAATCTGCGTTGTATACGAAGCCGCGGGTGGCATCACTGGTCTTGAATCCTTCGTTTGCCGCCGCCGCCTGGATTCTCTCTGGCAAAAGGCTCGACATACGAAACAGCATTTTCGAGTAGTCGTCTGGCAGAACATCTTCCTTATCGGGAAATTCGATGGCGTGGTGCGGCCTCGAGGACAAGTGAGCGTTGAACACGAGGACGTTGCCATCTGTTGTTTTCAAATTCTTGACGGCCGCCGCTGCCGGTTCCGGATTCCCATCGGTCGCCGCCCCGTCCGTGATATTGAACAACAATGGTGGATAACCGTTCGGGTATTGCTGAATGAATTCGCGAAGGGTTGCCAGCGCCAATTGAAACGCCTGGCACATTGGCGTTTTTCCTGAACCTGTCGGTTCGATCCAGACGGGAAATTTGTACTTCTGTTCGATCAGACCTCCGGCACCGTCATCCACTTTGCGTATGCGCTCTTCCAGCCGCAGCGGGTTGTGGCCGACTTCGCTGATGGGAACCAGTTTCCGGTTGGCCAGCGTGCCACCGAATGCTGGGGCGACTTTGGAACCGCCGTAACCGATCACGCCAACATGGAAATAATCCCGGATTCCCTCTGACTTGGCGCATTTGAGCACCAGGTTTTGCAAAAGCCGGTTGATCGCGTCCGCCACGCCTTGTGCCTTGGCCTTACTCGCTTCCCCGCCAAAAGGCTTGAGCATCGAACCCGACTGATCGACGAGGAACAAGAAACAAGTAGGGTTCTTTCTGCTAATTTCAGCAGTATAAGGCATGGCGTTCCCAACTCCCTCGCGACCGTACCCGCATACGGGTAAATTCGTGCTACCATCGTATTGGCGAACTAACCGCTAGTCTAATCGTGATTTTGATCATAAACAATAGTCAGGTTCCCAAGCCACTACCGACAGGACCATCGCCATGTTTACCCGCTTTCCCATCCTGGTGTTGTCCGGTTGCTTGCTTTCCGCTGTCCCGGCCATTGGGCAAGAGGAAAAACCACGTGCCCCAATCAAGCCGCGCTATGAATACCGCCCGGACCACGATCCAAACGGTACCGGCAAGTTTTACATGAATCGCGAGATTGCTTTGGTCATGGGGCACGAAGCCGCCGGCTGGCTGGAACGCCCGGAGCGTGAAAAGGAGGAACGCCCCAGCAAACTCATCCAGGCGCTCAAAATCCAGCCAGGGCAGACGATCGCCGACATCGGCGCCGGCAGCGGCTACTTCGCTTTCAGAATCGCCAAACTTGTCGGTCCAAAAGGCAAGGTCTATGCCGTCGACATCCAGCCGGAAATGTTGGCCATCA
Organism: Gemmatales bacterium; assembly: GCA_026004675.1. Classification (GTDB taxonomy): domain Bacteria; phylum Planctomycetota; class Planctomycetia; order Gemmatales; family Gemmataceae; genus BPJP01. The sequence goes on along the minus strand of BPJP01000003.1, from coordinate 86,390 downwards.
TCAAAAAACGCATCAAAGCCGATAACGTGACCAATGTCGTTCCCGTTCAGGGAACCGCAACCGATCCCAAACTCCCCGCCAACACGATCGATCTCATCCTTCTCGTCGACTGCTACCACGAATTCTCTCACCCTTATGAGATGGCTGTCGGTATGGTCAAGGCACTCAAACCTGGGGGACGGATCGTTTTCGTCGAGTACCGCAAAGAAGATCCGCGCGTGCCCATCAAGCTGGTGCACAAGATGAGCCAGGCACAGGTCAAACGAGAAATGTCATTGCATCCCCTGAAATGGATCGAGACGCTCGACATCCTTCCCTGGCAGCACATCATCATTTTCGAGAAGGTTCAATCCAAAGACTGATGGTTCGCCTTACGAAAAGTACGGATTGGCCCCGCAGACCTTCGCAAAAGGTGCACGACAATGGTCGAGAAACAAACGGTAGCTGACAACCGCGGACGGTGGATGGCGTTGACGGCAGCACTTCTGGGCTGGATGTTCGACGGCCTGGAAATGGGGTTGTTCCCCTTGATCGGTCGTCCGGCTATCAACGCTTTGCTCGGACCGTCGGCGAAAGAAGAATTTGGCTTGTGGTTTTCCGCGGCGATTGCCGGCTTTCTCGTAGGAGCGGCCACCGGAGGCGTCTTGTTCGGCTGGCTCGGCGATCGCATCGGCCGCGTCCGTGCCATGATGCTCAGCGTGTTTACCTATGCCATCTTCACAGGTCTTTGCGGCGTCGCGACCCACCCTTGGCATATCGCCGTTCTCCGCTTCCTTTCCGCCCTCGGCATGGGAGGAGAATGGTCGCTGGGCGTAGCGTTGGTAATGGAAATCTGGCCCGAACGTTCCCGCGTTCTGCTGGCCGGGCTGGTCGGCACGGCGGCCAACATCGGCTTTCTGCTCATCGCTGTCATTGGACTCGGATTGACTACGTTCCTCACCGAAGTCGGCAGCTGGCTGGCGTACCTTTTGCCGGCGAGTTGGGTGGACGCGCTGGTCGCTGATTCCGGTTGGAGGCTGCTCTTTTTCATCGGTGCCACTCCCGCGCTCTTGACCTTTTTCATCCGGCTGTTCGTTCCGGAATCGGAACGCTGGCTGCACGAGCAAGAAAAAGGAGCAACCTCCTATTGGGCCACACGGGATTTGCTGGGCGTGCTCATCGGTGCGGCAGGAGCCGGCGCGATCGTTTACGTTTGGATCGACAAAGACGCCGAACTGGCGATCCGCATTCCGGTGACGTTGATTGGTTTGTTGGTCTGTCTGGCCGGCTATACCTTCCCAGTAATCCGTTATATGCAGCGTGCCGGCATCGACATAGGCGACCCAGTCCACGGACTGAGGCCGACCTTGACGCGCATGATGCTGGCTGCCTGTTTAGGAGCCGTGGCATTGACGGCAACCTGGGGAGCGAACCAGTGGAACCCAGCCTGGGCGGATGACCTCGTGAAGAACCTGGGACCCGAATACCGAAACGCTCGCAACTATACGCAGATTTGTAGTGCCACCGGTGCCGTGTTCGGCACGTTTGCTGGGGCCATGCTCGGCACCTGGCTGAGTCGGCGCGTGACCTATGCTCTGTTGTGTTTCCTGGCACTTGGTTCGAGCCTGTGCCTGTACCAGTTATACGCGAGTTACGATGCGGGGTTCTTGTTCATGGTGTTTGTGGCCGGGGCCACGACCTCATCGTTTTACGGCTGGATGCCTCTTTATTTGCCGGAGTTGTTTCGCACGCGCGTCCGTGCCACCGGTCAGGGGTTTGGCTTCAATTTCGGCCGAATCCTGGCAGCGATCGGTGTCTTGCAGACAGGCAACCTGATGAGCGACGTCTTTCACAACGACTATCCGAAGGCGCTAACGGTGATCACGATGGTCTACTTCGTCGGCCTGGCCCTGATTTGGGTTGCGCCGGAAACGCGAGGACAACCCCTGCCTGAATAGGCGAACGGCGCCGCGCCACGCTGCAACGTCATCCTGGTTTCCGATCAACTTCAGACGATTCGATGTCGACGATCTTGGCGACCCGCCGAGCATGGCGACCTTGCTCGAACTCCGCGCTGAGCCAGATGTGGATCATGCGGTCGACCAATTCATCGCCGAGAAGGTCGGCGGAAAGGCACAGAACATTAGCGTCGTTATGCCGTCGGCTCATTTCGGCGGTGATGCTGTCATGGCAGAGAGCGGCGCGCACGCCGCGAACTTTGTTGGCAGCGATGCTCATGCCGATTCCCGTACCGCAAATCAAAATGCCGCGGTCGACTGCGTGCGTCGCCACGGCCTTGGCGACGAGAAATGCGAAATCGGGATAGTCAGCGCTATCGCGCGAAAAGGTGCCTTTGTCCTCCACCGAGTGCCCCAATTGTTGCAGCACCGTGATGATGCGCCGCTTCAAGTCATGGCCGCGGTGGTCGCTGCCGATCGCTATTCTCATGTGGGGCAGACCTCCGATATCAACGCCTGCAGATGCTTCAGAATCTGCCGGCCGCATTCCCGGTATACTTCAACATCCCCTCCAATCGGATCGGGCAGATCGCTCTGATCGGCCGCCAGCAAGCGAGGTTTGGCGTAGGCATCCGGGAATAACTCCTTCATCAACTGCACATGACTGTTCGTCATGCCAATCAAATAGTCCGCGTAAAAAACCAGGTCGGTGCTGATGGGCTGGCTCGCGTGTCGCTCGAGATCGGTTCCCAGTTCCCTGGCCACGGTTTGCGCTTCAGCTGTTGCCCGCGCGCCGTTGACGGCAGCCAGCCCGGCCGATTCGACCCAATACCCTTTTGTCAAAAGCTCCTCCGCCCGACAATGAAGCCGCTCACATAACAGCTTGCGAAACAATGCCGCCGCTAAAGGGCTGCGGCAGGTATTTCCTGTGCAGACGAAAAGTATCAAGCAGGCAGCAAGCTTTTCCAGCATATCATGCGGGATGATCCCCTCGCGAACGATCCGCCATTGTTCACCGCGCACAGCGACCACGGTTGCCATTTGTTTGAATCGACTGACACCGTCTTCGATCACGACCGCTTCGCGCTCGCCCACCAGTTCACGCAATTTCTCGGAGTCGAATATGCCCTCACCGTTGTGCTCCAGGTCGGTGTAGAGAATCGGTTCGCCATAGCGTTGCAAGCAGTGGAAGATGGCTTCGTGCGACGGGCAGCCGAATTTGACTTTCTGTTCCTGGCACAGATGCTCCCTGACTGGCTCGGGTAAGGAGCGGAACGGTTCGGCATCGGCCGAAATGTCCCAAACCAATTCGAGCGGACCTGGCCAACAACGCCGGGCCAATCGCTGGCTGCACGCTCCCAACGAAGGCATCCAGTCGACAGCCTCGCTTGCCTCGCGTACGGACAACGTCGGTGCCGACAAGTCGGAACGCCAATCGCGCAGCCGTTCGAACGCCTGCGGGTTCTTCGCGGCGACACCGACCGCATAGCCCGTGTCCGTGGGAAAGATCAGGCATTCGCCAGCTGCAAGCGCAGCCACCCCCCGCGAGACGACATCGTGTAGATCGGGCGCCGTTCGCCAGCTGAGAATCTCTGCCATCGTTTTCGCCGGGTCAAAAACCTCTGTGTGCTAGCAAATCCAGTCACGCCCATCGGCGTTTCCCATCGCGGCGAACCTCGGTTGCTTGGAGATTGCAAACAGATTCGGGAGAGACTGGAATGGTTTTGGTAAGCTACTTTACCGCAGCCCAACCGACCTGGCAAGCCGACGCCTTAATCAATTCGCAGGGTCGCTTTCATGCCAATGTACAGGATCACCGCCAAGGAACGAACTGCCTCTTTCCAGTTGACTTTCGAGGCGCCGGCGCGGCGGTTTTCGAAAATGATGGCCGTTTCGCCGATGCGGCAACCCGCTTTTCGACAGCGATACAGGATTTCCTGCTGAAACGAATAGCCTCGCGAAATCACCCGGTCCAATTCCGCTTCCCGCAGCTTTGCCACCCGGTAACAGCGAAAGGCGCCGCTGGTATCCCGCGCCGGCAGACGCAGAAGTACACGAGAAATGAAATTGACTCCTCGACTCATCAATTGCCGCGACAATGGCCAATTCTCCGCGCCCCCGCCCGGAATGTAACGCGAGCCGATCATCACGTCGTGGTCTCGCATGCCCGCCAGCAATGCGGGCAAGTAACGGGGATGATGGCTGAAATCCGCATCCATGTTGATTAGCAGATCGTATTTCTCGTCAATGGCGTATTTCATCGCCGTCAAGATGGCCGTCCCCAGTCCCTGTTTGCCCGGTCGATGGATCACCCGAATCCTGGGGTCGGCTTTCGCCATCTCGTCCGCCAGCTCTCCGGTCCCATCCGGAGAATGATCGTCAATGACCAGGACATTGGCATGTGGAACTTGCGCGAGGGATTGCTCGATCAATGCTTGCAGGTTGTCGCGCTCGTTGTAGGTGGCGAAGGAGATGAGCACCCGCTGTTGTTCCGGCTCTTCAGCCACGTTGTTCCCCGTTGTCTCGATTCTTCATCGTGGTGCCTGGCAGCGACACGCTTTCAATCGCCTCATTCGTCTGCCGCTTATCAGTATAAGGCCGACGCCAAGGACACGCCATCGTCATTCCCTGCCGTTTCGACCACCTTCCCATATACCATGCCTCACAGGAGGATCGACCATGCGCATCCAAGCGGTCAAGACGGCGGTCGTCGAAGCCAACTACGACTACACCTACACCCGGATTTATACGGATGACGGGTTGTACGGCACGGGTGAGAGTTTCTTTGCACCTGGCCTGACGGCGATCATCCGTGACCTCGCTCCGGTCTTGATCGGCAAGGACCCGCGGCATATCGACCTGCTGTGCCAGCAATTAAGGCGTGCGGCCAGCGGTGCCGGCGCGGTCGCCGGATATGCCCATAACGCCATCAGCGGCATGGAAGCTGCCCTTTGGGATCTGGTCGGCAAACACTACGGCCTGCCCATTTGGCAACTGTTCGGCGGCCAGTTCCGCGACCGCATCCTGCTTTATGCCGATTGCCATGCCGGAGAAGGTTTGGAAAGCTGGGGACCTGCCTTGATCGCCAGGGAACCGAAGTGGTATCGCGACGAAAAAGCCAAACGGCCAGCCGACCCGAGCCAGAAACTATCGCCTCAGGCCTATGCCCAGCGCGCTCGCGATGCCGTCGCCAAAGGCTTTCGCTTTTTGAAATTCGACCTCGACGCGATCCACGATGATCCCCTCCTGGTGATGAGCCGACCTCTCTCGTCTGGCCAAATCGAGCAGATGCGCATGTTCGTGGCGGCGGTACGCGACGCAGTTGGTTCGGAGGTGGAAATCGCTTTCGATTGCCATTGGCGTTACAGTCTCAACGACGCGATCCGCATCGCCCAGGCCATCGAACCATATGATGTGGCGTTTCTCGAAGACGCCTTGCCCCCCGAAAGCGTGGACGGCTTTCGGATTCTGCGGCAAAGCACCCGCACGCCCATTTCCACCGGCGAAAACTTGTGCCTTCGCGAAGGCTTCAAACGACTCTTGGAGCAATACGCCGTCAATGTGATTTCGCCCGACATTCAGAAAACCGGTGGGCTGTTGGAGGCCAAACGTATTGCCGAATTCGCTGCCATGTACGAAACGCCGATCGCGCCGCATAACATTTCCAGCCCGTTGGGCACGGTGGCTTCGTGCCATGTTTGCTGTGCCGTGCAGAACTTCCTGGTCCTGGAATTTCACGGCCAGGACGTGCCTTTCTGGGAAGACTTGATTACCGGTGTCAACAAACCATTGATCCAAAACGGTGAAATTCGGGTACCCGATGGACCGGGTCTGGGAGTCGAATTGAACGAAGAAGTTGCCCGACAATACCAAAAACCGGGCGAACCGTTCTTTGAATGACCGCTACTTTCCACTGGCGCCATTTTTGCCCGACACCACCTCGTCGCCGGCGATCAACGCCCTCACCTGCAACGGCTTGCCTGGCTGCCAATCGAAAAGAACAAGATCGGCTGGCTGGCCGACCTCCAAACGCCGTGGCGGCAAACCGAGAAGTTGGCGCGGCCTGGTTGTTGCCATATCGATAGCGTCCGCAAGCGAAACGCCCGCGAATTCGATGACATTACCGATGCACAAATCGGTGAAAGCCCACGACCCGGCAAGATAGTGCGTGTTGGAAACGACGATCTTTCCGATGGGCAGCACTTCGATGTCGGTGCCCCATTCGCGATATTTTCCCGGAGGAGAACCCGCCAGGCTGCTGGCGTCGCATGTCAGGATCGTTCGTGCCGGAGTCTTGACGCGAAGCATGCAACGCACGACGGCCGGAGGCAAATGGTGGCCATCGCAAATCAAACTGGCCCACAATGCGTCATTGGCGAGCTGCTCCCAAATGTAATTGGGGTGGCGAGGCAAAACCGCGTGGGCGCCATTCCCCAAATGCGTGCTGAGCCGAGCACCGGCGCGAACGGCATCGCGAATCTGTTCCGGGGAAGCCGCCGTGTGCCCAAGAGCAACGACGACACCCGTCGAAGTCAGCTTTTCGATAAATGACAACGATCCCTCGTGTTCGGGAGCGAGCGTGACAAGACGGATGCGTCCGCCGGCCGCATCCTGAAGCCGGCGAAAATCATCCCAGTTCGGCGGGCACACGAACTCCTTGGGATGTGCCCCGCGCGGTCCATCCTCAGGCGAAATGTATGGCCCTTCCAGGTGAATGCCGCCAACCGTTCGCCCGACGACGGGATCGTCCTCACAGGCGCGAGCGATGGTTGCCATGCCGTGGACCAATGCATCCAGCGAATTGGTTATCAACGTCGGACACAGGCCCCCGATTCCATGCTGTCGGCAGACGTCAACGACGTGGCGAACGATATCGGCTGTCAGCTTTTCCGAATTAAAGCTGTATCCGTGGCAACCGTTAATCTGCACATCGAAAAAAGCAGGTGCCACCCACTCGGCGTGGATGTCGCCGTCGCCGGCCGGCTCGATAGCGGTGATTTTCCCGGCCGTACAGGTGACTTTGATTGTCTCCCCGCTGGCATAATGCCGCGCTTTATAGTGCGATGCCGTGGTGTTCACTTCGTTTTGGTCTTTTCGTTCGGCTGGTTTTTGGGCTTGTCTTTTTCCATTTTCTCTTTGGACATGCTGTCCTTGGCCATTTTATCCTTTGGCGGCTTGTCCTTGGTCATGGTCTCTTTCGTCTTGCTTTCGGTTTTGGTTTTTTCTTCCGCGGTCTTGGTCTTTTCGTTCGTCTTGTTCTGCTCCTCGGTTTTGGTCTTTGCCTTCGACTGGTCTTTATTCGCCTCCTCGACGACGCCCGGCGGGTTCTCGTCGACAGGCTCTTCTTCGGGTGAGTGGACGAGAGGAACCAGGAACATGGCCAGGAGGACGACGGCGCCGACGCTTGCCGCCCCCGCGGCGAGTAGCATCCAGTCGCGGAAGCTCAGGAGAAACTTGCGTCGTTTGGGCCCCGGCATCGCCGCCACGGGAACAAGTTCGACGTCGACTCCTTTGCCACTGACACGCGAACCGACCGGCTTGGCGACGGGAATACCCTTCTTCTTGCTTTTCTTGGACTTCTTATGTTTTGATTTCAACTTGGGAGGCGGAGCGACGGGGATGCCGACCGGGAGGGCGGCCTTGGGTGCCTGGGCAGGAGCGGCGACGGGTATGCCGGCCGGCGGAGCGCTGGAAGGTCGCGGCATCGCTGGGATCGCCGCTGGTGGAGGCGCTGCCTGCCCCCCGCCTCGCTGTTTCTGTTCCAACCATTGCAAATACGACCGCATCCGCGGCTCCGATTCCGGATTGTATAAAGGCTCCGGTCCCTGGCTCATAAACGGCTTCAACGCCTGGGCTGCCCGCTCCGGCGTCGGATAACGTTGCCCGGGATCCTTCGCCAACATGAAATTCACCACCAGTTGCAACCCATCCGGCACCGCCGGGTTCAACTCCTTCAACGGTCTGGGTTTTTCCGTCGCATGCCGAACCATTTGGCTGATGATATTAGTGTCAGGGAACGGTGGTTGCCCCGTCAGCACGTGGTAAAGGACACAGCCCATACTGTAGATATCGGCGCGAATATCAGAACGATGAGCATCGCGTGCCTGTTCGGGGGACAGGTAATCCGGCGTTCCCAGCAGCACGCCTTCACCGGTGAGTTGGTTGTCGGGGTCGGCAACGATGGACTCGTCGAACAACTCTCGGCCCAGACCAATGTCGAGAATCTTGACCGCTGACCGCAACGTATTGTCCTGGGGCGGCTTGCCCGCCGGTACCAGCATGATGTTGGCCGGCTTCATGTCGCGATGCACCAGCCCCTGCTCATGAATGTGTTGCAATCCCTGCAAGGCGTGGTAAACAATGCGTACGCCTTCGGCCGGCGGCAATTTCTTTCGCCGTTTCAAAACGTCTTCCAGCGTTTCGCCATCGAGAAATTCCATGACGATATAATGCAGCCCGTTGGCTTCGCCCATCTCGAATGCGCGAACGATGTTGGGATGCTTCAACTTCAACGCCAGACGCGCTTCCCGCTGGAACCGGGCGAACATTTGGGCGTCACGTGCCCGTGACGGTGGCAAAATCTTGATCGCGACCACCTGGCCGATCGTGTTGTGGACCGCTTTGTAAACGCCAGCCATCCGCCCCTGGCCAAGGCGATCGAGAATCTTGTATTCGTTGCAGAAAAAACTGTCGACGTGTCCACGCGCCAATAGGGAGGATTGGTAGGGCGTCACGTAATGATTCGACACCAGCCATTTCCCGAAATAACTGGCACTGGTCGGCGAGCCTTTCGACTCTTGCTGCCAGCGCTGGTACATGGCCTTGACGCCGTCCTGCGTCAATAACTTGCTGCGAACCAGCAAGCTGCACAGGTTTTCTACGGTAAGGTCCATTGTTTTCCCCTCTTTGATCTTCCCCCTATTCCGATATAGTGCCTGCGCCAAGACGCTGACGCAAGAAAAAGAAATCCAACCCAAAGCGGCCCCTGCTATCGTTCGATTCTACCAGACGCGTTCGGAAAATTCTCCAGGCAAGAACGCCCAAAAACCGTCAAGGCGGCAACAAAATTCATGCCGCCGCTTGCAAGAGAAAGTAGCAGCCTCTAAACTATCGAAATCCGATATTGGTATTCGATATGAGAACCAATGCTCTTGCCCGGTATGTGTATCGCGGCTTCATTCGCTTGCATATCCTGCACCATGCGGCGAAAGAGCCAGTCTACGGTGCGGAAATCGCCGACGAACTCGAACGACATGGCTATCGCTTGAGCGCGGGGACATTGTATCCGATTCTGCACGGACTGGTACAAGCAGGCCTCGTGACATCGGCTACGAAAGTCGTCGCTGGTCGAAGGCGTAAATACTATCGGGCCACTGCGGCGGGACGAAGAATGCTCGCCGAAGCACGCCAAAAACTGCATGAATTGGTTATGGAAGTTCTCGAAGGCGACGATAAAGAGTTCGAAAAAATCAAACAAAAGCATCGGCGAATGAAACCACGCCGTGCGAAAGTTGGGAGTCGAAGATGAGCGGCGGAAGATATTCGGGGCGAGTTATCATCGGCTTTGTTCTGCCCAGCGCAGCCTTGCTCGCGATGGTTGTCGGTTGCAACCAGGCAACCTCCCCTCTGCCTGGCCCGCAAAAGATGGACTTGAAACAAACGGTGAAGGTGGTTCGGCCCGAAAAAACGACGTTGGAGCGCATCACGATCCAGCCGGCAACCGTGGTGCCTTTTTACACAGCGAAGATTCATGCCAAGGTGTCGGGCTATTTGAAGGAGTTGAATGTCGACATCGGCACAAACGTCAATGCTGGCGACATCTTGGCGGTGATCGACGTCCCCGAACTGCAAAAGGAGCGAGAGGGGCAGGACCAGAAAGTCAAGCAATTGGAGAAAAACGAGAAACGGGCACTTGCGGGAGTTCAACTGGCGGAAGCGAACATCCAGGCCTGCGAAGCTTTGGTTCTGCAGGCAAAGGCCGACATCGCCCGCGCCGAGGCAAGCCGCGTCGCCGACTTCGCCCATTTGCAGCGAATCGAAAAACTCGTGGCCTCCAATGCCGCTGTCGAAAGCCTGCTCGACGAAGCGCGCAAACGCTACGATAGCTCGGAAGCCGCCTGTCGGGCGGCGAAAGCGGCGTTGAGTTCGGCAAACGCCAACGTCCTCGTCGCCCGCGCCAGGCTGGCCAACGCCGAAGCGGAGTTGGATGCTGCCCGTGCCGAGACCGCTGTCGCTCGCAAAAAGCTCGAAGAAATCGACGCGATCCTGGCCTATGCCACATTGAAAGCCCCCTTCAAAGGCATTGTTACGGCACGGCACGTCGATCCAGGCGATCTGGTTCGTGACACCCGGCAAACCGGACAGGACCACCCGCCTCTTTTCGAAATCGCTCACATCGACGTCGTTCGTATCCGCGTCGTTCTCCCCGAAAACGACGTCCCCTGGGCCGACCAGGACGACCAGGCCACTGTCACGTTTCGTTCCCTGCCCGGCAAACCGTTTTCCGGAAAGATAACCCGAATCGCTCGCAGCCTGGATGAAGGCTCACGCACCATGGTTGCCGAAATCGATCTGAAAAACCCCGATGGTTCATTGCTGCCCGGGATGTACGGCGAAGCCAGAATCGTCCTCGAGACGAAGAAGGATTGCATCGTTTTGCCGGCGCGGTCCATTCGCTTCGACCATAACGGGCAAAGTGTGGTGTACGTCGTCCAGAAGGACCACACCATTGCGATCGTGCCAGTCCAGACGGGCCTCGACAATGGCAAGGTGATCGAGATCCTCTCCGGTTTGCAGGGGGACGAGGCTGTGGTCAACGGCACCGTGGGACGTTTGAAACAAGGACAATCCGTCATTATCGAATAAATGGCATATTATGTGGCTTATTCGTGCGAGTTTGAGCAACGGTTATGCTGTCGTCGCGCTGGCAGTAGGTCTTTGTCTGTTGAGTGCCAGCGTTCTCCCGTCTGTACCGATCGACATCCTTCCCGACTTCCAAAAGCCAGTCGTGGTGAGTTATTTTTCGTATCCCGGCTTGCCGACTGTGGATATGGAAAAGAGCGTCACGGCACGCGTCGAGCGGGCGCTCACGCTGGCTGGGGGCATCGAACACCAGGAATCGCGCACGATTCCTGGCGCCTCGGTCATCAAGGTCTTTTTCCATCCCGGCACCAATCCGAGTTCGGCGATGAACGACATCGTCAATTTGGAAGCCAGCGACATGTTTCATTTGCCGCCGGGGATCGAGCATCCTTTCACTTTGCGCAGCGAACCAGCGAATCTGCCGGTGGTCCTGGCGGCCATTTCGGGAGAAGGTTTGAACGAAACCGAGCTTTACAAGATTGGCTACTACGCCGTCCGCAACAAAATGGGTGGCCTGCAAGGGGTTCAGATTCCGCACCCGTTCGGCGGCAAATTCCGCCAGATGATGGTTTATGTCGATCCAGCCCGGTTGCGCGCGCTCGGCCTCAGCGCCAACGATGTCGTAAACGCATTGCGCAAAGCCAACCTGGTCCTGGCTGCCGGTACGGCCAAACTCGGCGACACGGAATACCAGGTCCATCCCCTCAACACCCTGCCGACCACCGATGATATCGACGGTGTGCCGATCGCCGTCCGCCGACGGCAAGCCGATCTTCATCCGCGACGTCGGCTACGCCCAGGACGAGCGCCGCAATCCAATACAACATCGTTCGGGTCAACGGCAAACGCAGCGTCTATTGTCCCCTCCTGCGCGAGCCAGGCGAAAACACCATCGCCGTCGTCGACCGCATTCGGGAAGGAGTTCGCACCGAGATTCCGCAAATGAAAGCTCGTGGCGAAATCCCCGAAGCGGCGGAAGTCGCTCTCGTGAGCGATCAGTCAAGCTATATCCGCAACGCCATGCGCAACCTGGCGTGGGAAGTGGGCCTCGGTGCCGTCCTCGTCGCCTTGGTAGTCGGCTACTTTTTACGACAGTTCCTGCCGACCATCGCCATCGTCCTGGTCATTCTTCTCTCCCTCTTTATCGGTGGTCTCGGCTTCTATTTCACCGGCAACACCATCAATGTCATGACCCTCGGCGGACTGGCATTGGCAGTGGGCACGGTCGTCGACGTCGGCATCGTCGTCGTCGAAAATATCATCCGCCATCTCAGCCTCGGGAAACCTCCTCATCAGGCAGCCCTCGAAGGCAGTCTCGAAGTGACTACCCCGGTCTTGGCAGGCACCATCACGACCCTCGCCGTCTTCATCCCCGCCATCTTCCTGACCGGGATGATCCGATACTTGTTCGAACCGCTTGCCGTCGCCGCTGTGTGCACTATTGTCGCTTCGTATTTCGTCGGCATGACGGTCGTGCCGGCATTTTGCGCCCGGTTTTTGCGAGGCAAAAAAGCAGCCGACGCAGAGACGGCAACCGACCCCGCCCAAGAAAAGCGCGGAATCTACGTGCGTCTTCTCTCCGTGGCGCTGGCCAGCCGCTGGTCCGTCCTGGTTGGCGTCTTCCTGGTCAGCGCTGCTTCCGTTTTTCTGGTCCCTCACCTAGGAAGCGAACTCTTCCCCGATGTCGATGCCGGATCGATCGAAGTCCGAATGCGAACGGTTCCAGGTACCAGACTCGAAGAAACCGAAAAACTGGTTGCTCGCATCGAAAACACTATCAAGAGCGTTATTCCAGAAGACGAAATCGACGCCATCATCGCCAATATCGGCCTGCCCGTCGGCAAAGGAGCCGGCTTCTCCACAGTTCTTAGTCCCAATTCCGGTCCGGATTCCGCCTTCCTGGTTATCAATCTGCGACAAAAACAAAGGCGGTTCACCACCTCGCAGTACGTCGATCGGCTGCGCCAGGTCTTCGCCCGGGATTATCCTCAAGAACAGTTCTTGTTCGTCACCGGCGGCATCATTAACGCAGCTCTGAACGAAGGGGCTGCAGCACCGATCAACGTCCAGGTTTCCGCCGGTTCGCTTGAAGCCGCTCGCGATGTCGCTGAACTGGTGGTCGACAAGTTGCGGCATGTCGATGGTGCCGTCGATGTGCAGATCGCGGAGGCTCTCGACTTCCCGCAACTCGACATTCGCGTTGATCGCACCAGGGCCAAATACCTGGGGCTTGATCAGGAAGAGGTGGCCAAGTCGATCCTGACGGCCCTCGGTTCCAGCGTCGGCCACGCTCCCACCATCTGGATCGACCCCGCGACAGGTATCGACTTCTTCATGGGAGTCCAGTACGAAACCAACGAAATCGATTCGCTCGAAGGCATCCGCAATATTCCCTTGTCGTTGCACAGCAACAAAGGACCGATCACCATCCCCCTCTCCAACATCGCCACGGTTCAGCGGACATACATTCCCGGCGAGATTTCCCACTACAATATCGCCCGCGTTTATAACGTGCTGGTCAACGTGTCGGGAAGGGACCTGGGTTCGGTCGCCCGCGATGTCGAAGCCGTTCTTGCGACCATCCCCACGGAAAAGGGAGTGACCTTGACGATGCGTGGCCCGGTAACAGCGATGCGGGCGGGAGCACGCATGCTCGGCGCCGGACTCGTCGTTGCCGCCATCCTCGTCTACCTGGTGATGCTGGCTCAGTTTCGCTCGTTTTTGGACCCGCTCATCATCATGCTTTCCGTCCCCCTCGGCCTGGTGGGCGTGATCGTGATACTGTTCGTCACGAATACGACTCTGAACATCCAGTCGCTCATGGGCACGCTGATGATGATCGGTGTTGTCGTCAACAACAGCATCTTGCTGGTCGATTTCGCCAACACGCTCAGCGCGCAGGGCCATACCCCCACCGAAGCTGCCCTCGAATCCGCACGCATCCGGCTTCGACCGATCCTGATGACCGCCGGCGTCTTGATTGCCTCCATGCTCCCTCTGTCGCTTCGTTTGGCTCCTGGTAGCGAATCGATGGTCCCCCTCGCGCGAGCCGTGATCGGCGGCATGCTCGTCTCCACTGTCCTTACCCTCTTTGTCGTTCCCTGCGTTTACAGTCTGGTCAAACGCTAGTCGCAGCATCAGCGCGACCACCAGCGAGCGTCGTGGCGTCAGCGCGAAGTGTTGCGCAGCGTCAGCGCGATTGGTGAGCGTCGCAGCGTCAGCGCGACGTGTATCGATGGGCATGCTCCTTGAACTGAAGGACAGTATGTTTATTTGTTTAATAGTATACACACGTTTCAAACCAAACTCCACGAAAAAGCCGGACTGGCTCCAGTTTTTCGCTTTAAGTACTTGTTGAAAAAGGAGATAGGTAGTCCTCGTCGCGCTTATGCTTTGACGCTCGCTACTCGTCGCGCTGAGGCTGAGGCATTCGCGAAAATCAAGGAAAGGAAGGGGCAGCTTGCCTTGATCATGCGGTGCAAACACGTGTATAACATTACGTTGCCATTCGAAACGTGCGAGGCAAGGAGGCCTGTGGCATGGCGGTGCGAAGACATTGGCTGGGATATGCCTGTTTGCTGGCAAGTTTCTTTCTTGTCTCGATCGGAGCCGACCGGAAAGCTCCAAAACGTTCAGCGCCGGAATCTTCCTCTTCGTCGGAAGCTCCCCTGGTCGAAGTTTCGAAACGAAGTGATCTTACTCCGCTGCAAAAACAATTCGTTTTGAGCGCAACGAGCGGTGCCGATTGGCTGTTCCGCGTCCACAATGCGGACGGGCGCTTTGTCAACGGTTTCGTTCCTGCACTCAACCGCTTGCTGGAAGGAGATCATTATCTGCATCAGGCGGGTGCGGCCTTGGCCCTGGGCGCGTGCTGCCCGCTTCAACTGGGACAATCGGTATGCGGCACGTGCTACGCAAGCCATCCTGACATTGTTGACCGAGACGAGGGTCGACGCCAAACAAGGATCGCGGTTTACGATTTTGCCTTCGGTGATTGTCAACCGACTTGGGGCTGCCGGGCTGACGGTGGCGGCGATCCACGAATTGCCCGCTCCGCAGAAAGACCTGCTCGATCAGGGAGAGCAGTTTTGCGTTTTTATTCGCCGCTGCCAGGAAAAAAACGGGGCTTTGCGTTTCAGCGACAACGTGCATCACAAAGAGGGCATCAATGAGTATCCTGGGCAGGCGTTGTACGGGTTGTTGCTGAGCCAAAGGCATCGGCCTGCCAAATGGAAGAGCGACCTGGCTTTTCATGCTTTGCCGTATTACCGGTCATGGTGGCGTGAAAACAAGAACATGGATTTTGTCGCTTGGCAATCGCTCGCGTTCACGGAAGCGTATTTGCAAACGGGGAACAAGGAGTTCGCCGACTTCGTGTTTGAAATGAACGATTGGCTGGTCCGTTTGCAATACCCGCCACTTGATCCACGGCGGCCTTTGTGGGGAGGAGGCTTCAAGAGTTGGTCCGAAGGCAAGGAAGTCGAAACGGCACCGGATATCCGCTCGGCGCTGTATGCCGAGTCGCTGGCTGCTGCCTGGCGGGCCGCTGGCCGTGCAGGCGATTTGAAACGCCATCAGAACTACGGTGAAGCTTTGCAACATTGTTTGCAGTTCCTTAGCCGATTGCAGTACACCGAAGCGAACACGCAGCATTTCGCCGACTGGTATCGGCCCCGACTACTTGGTGCGTTCCACGGGTCGCTTGAGGATGGCAACATACGTGTGGATTATACGCAACACGCGGTCTATGCCATGCTTTTGTACCTGGAAGGAGCGGTACGCTGATGGGTTGCCGGGCTTTTCCGTGGGGTTTCCAATTTGTCTGGTTTTCCGGCCAGCCAGGCGGGGGATCGGCGCCACTTCGCCTTGAACTTCCACGAAAGCTTCGCTAGAAGACAGCAACCAATCGGGGGCGAATGGACTCACCAAAACCTTTGCCGTCGATCCTACCGGTTCGCCTGGAAGGTTCGGCTCGGCACGACAGAGAGGAGAACGGAACGGTGAAGAGAAGTATTGGCTTGATCGCGGGGATGGCACTGGTTTTCGGGGCCGCGTCCGAGTCGAAGGCGCAAAGTTCTCCGCAATACAGTCGAGGACCCGTAACGAGAGTGGCGCTCATCAACCTTGGCCAAGTCTTCAAGAACTACAAAAAGTTCCAGAACGGACAGGAGAGCATCCGGCAACAGCAGACGGCTTTCGAAGCGGAAATGAATCGGCTGCAAAGCCAGGCGACCGCCAAACAGAATGAATTGCGCAATCCCAACACTTCCGCCCAAAGGCGCGAGCAACTCGAAAAGGAACTCCGCGACCTGAAACGGGAAATGCAGGACAAAGTCGACGAAGCCCGCAAGAAAGTGGGGCAGATGCAATTCGACCTGCTGGTCAAGACCTACAAGGAAGTTCAAGTCGCTGTGGAGCGGCTGGCTCGATCGCGGAACATCGAAATGGTGTTGCATTACACGGATGCCATCGACGAAGACGCGTACTTGCCACAGTTTTTCCAGCGGAAGATGGCGAACGGGGCGTTGCAGCCCATGTACATCGCCCCTGGTTTGGACATCACCACCGACGTTTACACGATGCTGAATAACCACTACGTTGGCAGGTCGGCGACCAATACGCAACCAGCTATTCCGCCGTTGCCAAGACGCTAATCGCCGCGAGGTCATGTTGTCAATCGTAACCTTCAATCCCTTCTCTCCTGTTGGTGCGACAGGGGAGAAGGGCCAAAGGAAAGAGCCGTGATCCAGTTCGAGCAACGTAATCAACAAACGCTCGCCCGCGCCGTCGAGATCGAAGGCACTGGATTTCTCACCGGTGCTTCGATCCGATTGCGTTTCAACCCGGCCCCTCCCAACACGGGGCTGGTCTTTGTCCGGACCGATTTGCAGCCCGCCGTTTACATTCCGGCAACGGTCGAGCAGGTCTCGGGGACCCAAAGGCGAACGATCCTGGGGCAGGGGGCCGGGCGAGTGGAAATGGTGGAGCATGTGCTGGCGGCGCTGGCGGGGCTGCACATCGATAATTGCCTGATCGAATTGAACGCCGTTGAGCCGCCCGGCCTGGATGGTTCCGCCAGGCAGTTCACGCGATGCCTGTTTCGCGCCGGCATTCGCCTGCAACCAGCGTTTCGCCGAATCGCAACGGTCACACGAAAAACGATCGTCGAGGGCGAGGGAGCCTGCCTGGCTCTGCATCCTGCCAGCCAACGCGAGCTGAAAGTGAGCTATTTGCTCGATTACGGTCCCTTCGCTGCCATACCGCCGCAGCGCCACACGCTGGTCGTCACACCGCAAACTTTTTGCCAGGAATTGTGTGATAGCCGAACGTTCCTGCTTGAAGAAGAGGCCGACATGCTCCGCAGGCAGGGATTGGGAAGCCGAACCAGGCCGTCGGACCTGCTCGTTTTCGGGCAAAGGGGGCCGATCGACAATAAATTGCGGAGTGGCAACGAACCGGCGAGGCACAAGATTCTCGATATTATCGGCGATTTCGCTTTGCTCGGTTGTGATCTGCGCGGCCACATCGTCGCTTATCGTTCCGGACACACTTTGAACATCAAGCTGGTGCGGCTGCTTGCTGCCTTCCTCAATGACGAAAACCATAGCCAATGTGCCGCGTAATACGGGATTGAGGATCAAACAGATGCCACTAAGGATGGCCGTCGTCGGTGTGGGGCATTTGGGGAAAGAACATGCACGCATCCTCTCGGACATGCCCGGCGTCGAGTTGACGGCTGTCGTCGATTGCCGGCTCGATCAAGCCAGGATGGTCGCCGACCGCTGCCGCACTCGCGCTGTGACGCATTTCCGCGACGTCCTTGCCGACATCGATGCCGCCGTCGTCGCCGTACCGACTTGCCATCATTATGTCGTCGCCACAGAGCTTCTCGATGCCGGCGTGCACCTGTTGATCGAGAAGCCCATCGCGGCAACGCTCGACGAAGCCGAGCGACTCGTGCAACAGGCGAAACAGAAGCAGCTCATCCTCCAGGTAGGCCATGTCGAGCGTTTCAATCCGGCATTCGAGGAACTGATGAAACTCCCCTTGCAGCCCAAGTTCATCGAGTGCCGACGTTACGGCCATTTCACCGGGCGATCCATCGACATTGGCTGCGTCATGGATTTGATGATCCACGATCTCGACCTGGTGCTGGCTCTCGTCCGGGCACCAGTTCGTTCGGTTGACGCCTTGGGGATGGCACCGTTCAACGAGCACGAAGAAGTCGCCAATGCTCGTCTTCATTTCGCCAACGGCTGCGTCGCCAGCCTTTCCGCCAGCCGATTGACTTTGGCGCCGCAAAGAACGCTGCACGTTTGGGGACCGGAAGGTTTTGCCGGCGTCGATCTGGCCCAACGCCAACTGACGTTGGTACAGCCATCGCGGATCTTGCGTGAGCGCGGGTTGAAGCCCGCGACGTTAGATGCTGCTGCTCGTGCCCGGCTCAAAAACGAGCTTTTCCAACAATATTTCGACGTCTACCACGGCGATCATAACTTCGGCGATCAGCTGACTCGCGAACTGGAGAACTTCGTCGCTTCCGTCCGCACCAGAACCAGACCTCGCGTCAGCGGCGAAGACGGCAGGGATGCTCTGGCACTCGCCGAAACCATCCTCGAGTCGATTCGCCAGCACGCCTGGAACGGGACCGCCGATGGGCCGGTCGGACCGAACGACTTGCCTCGGCCGCTCGGCGTCTTGTTCCATCCCATCGATTCGGCCGCCGCCTGATCGGCACCTATTTTCTACACACGAATGCCGGCCGAGACACGCCCGTACTTCAACCGATTCAACACGAATACGATAGCTTTTGATCTGTTGGGCGGGCGTTGCGCCCGGCCGTATCGACGTCGAGCCGCTATTCGCATTCGGACACGACGATCGGAATCCGCCGACAAATCTTGTACGTCAGGCAATACGGCTCCAGTTTGCAAATCGTGTACGGCACCCAACGGCAGCACGTCTGCGGCACCATCCGGCAAGTGGTATACGGAATCCGGCAAACATGCTCTTGTGCCACGAGCTTGTAGCGCCGGCATTTCACCATCGTGCATTTGACTTCCGGAACCAGCTTGCAGACAGTGTAGGGGACTCGCCGGACGTGAACTTCTCGAACCAGCCGGCAGCGACAGCATGTTTTCATCCGGCAATGATGCTCGGCGACCAGTTTGCACGTCGTGTACACGTACTTGCGGCATTTCACTTCCGGCACCACATAGCAGCGACGGCACGTTACCATTCGGCAATGATGCTGCGGCACCATCCGGCACGTCGTGTAGCAGTATTTCTTGACTCGGGTTTCCGGCTGCATCCGGCAACGCCATTTCGTCACCATCCGGCAATGCTGTTCGGGGACCATCTTGCACACCGTATACGGAATCCGCCGAACACAGACTCGCGGCACCAGATAGCAGCGGTGGTGCGTCACCATTCGGCAATGATGCTGCGGCACCATGCGACAAGTCGTGTAGCAGCATTTTTGCACTCTCGTTTCCGCTTGCAGCCGGCAACGCCATTTCGTCACCATCCGGCAATGCCGTTTCGCCACGAGCCTGCACGTCGTGTAACAGACCGGCTTCATTACTGTATATGGGACCGTCTTGCAAACATAATCCGTCACTTCCTGGCAATGCTTTTGCAAAACGTAATGGCAGCAGCGCTCGGTACGCCATTCTTCCCGCGGCACCCACACGCGCCGACAGACCCATCTCCCCGGACATTGAACTGCGTAATGGACGACTTGCCCGGGGCAATAACGAAGCGTGCAGGAGCACGGATCGAACTTCCACGAGCCGGGCAGCCGACAGCATTTCTGCACAACTGGACCTGGGCAGTAGTGCTTTTCGACCTGCCACGATCCCGTGCACACTTTGTAACGCCTCGTCGTCCAGACCGGTTTGCACGAATACGTCGTCACCAGCCGTTTGCAAGGTTCGAGCACCGTGCGATAACAGACCACCGGCACTTGCATCGTGTGCTTTTCATAGACCGGATGATACGTGCACCAACTGACCGGAACCTGATAGGGTTCGTACACCGGCTCGTAAACCGTGTACGGCTTCTCGATCACGTGTTTTTGGTAGACCGGTTTGTACGTCGTCCAGCGGACCGGCACCTGGTACGTTTGCCACTTCTTTTCGTACACGACATGCCTGCATTCGTGAACGTGTTTCTCGTAGACCGGTTTCCATGTCGTCCAGCGCACCGGCACGTGGTAGCTTTCCCAAACCGGTTTCCAAACCGTGTATGGACATTCACGAACGTGTTTTTGGTAGACCGGTTTCCATGTCGTCCAGCGGACCGGTACCTGATAGGTTTGCGTCTTGCGGTGGTAGACCGTGTACGGGCAGTAGCGGACATGTTTTTGATAGACTGGTTTGTAGGTCGTCCAGCGAACGGGAACCTGGTACGTTTCCCAAACGGGTTTGCAGACGGTGTAGAGGCAATCGCGGAAGTGCACTTCGCGGACTGGCCGGTAAACGGTATAGCGATGCGGAACGCAGAATTCTTCGCATACGGGTTTGTAAGTCGTATATCGGCAGGTGCGAAAATGCTGTTCAAAAACTGGCCGCCAGGTCGTGCAGGATTCCTTTTTCAGCACGGTCTGATAGACGTGGCGGTAGCAGAGGCACGAGCGGTTTTCGACGATGGTGCGGTAGCAAATGCGCTGCCGAACTTTCGGCATGCAGTGGACCGAGCAGCACCAGCGCTGCGGATAGGCACAGACGCCGCAATGGGAAGCGTCGACTGCCGATGTCATAGCCAGAAGGCAAGACACGGCCAACAATACCGATTTGACTTTCATATCCCTGCTCCAAAAGGTCTGGCAAGAGGTGCCGGCCGGGGGCGCCATGTTTGCAAGCTGCCCAAGCGGCACGGCCAGCTTCTGACAAACTTTGCCGACGTGGTAAATGTGCCCGATAATAGCGGGGAGGCAAAAAGATTCCGTTGCCGATTCGGCGTAATTTTCTAAAGATCGGATGAGCACGTGGAGTTTGCGGCATCGCCGGTTTCTTTGCTAGAACTCGACCGGTGCGATCGAGAAACGCTTGCCGAAACTGACAGTTCTTTCGAATGCGACTTTCGACTCATGCTAAAGGAGCAGCCTGTGCCTGATTACACCTATGCCGAGATTGCCAAGATGATCGACCATTCGCTGCTGCAACCGACATTGACGACGGCAGAGTTGGAAGCGGGGGTGCCGACTGGCCCGCGAATACGACGTCGCTTCGGTCTGCATCAAGCCTTTTGCCGTCCGCCTGGCGGCGGACTGGCTGGCAGGTTCGTCGGTCGCAGTGGGAACGACAGTGGGATTCCCGCACGGCGGACACCTGACGCGGGTCAAAGTTTACGAAGCGGAACAGGCCATCGCCGACGGTGCCAGAGAACTCGACATGGTGGTCAACATCGGCCTGGTTTTGGGCAAGGAGTGGAAGGCGGTCGCTGACGATATCCGCGCCGTCGTGGATGTGGCACACGCTGCCAGGGCGATCGTCAAAGTCATATTCGAAAACTGCTTTTTGCAAAATGAGCACAAGGAGCAGCTGTGCCGGATCTGCGGAGAAGTAGGGGCTGACTTTGTCAAGACGTCGACGGGCTATGGCTCGTCCGGCTCGGACGATGAGGATTTGAAATTGATGCGGCGAGCGTCGCCTCCTTCGGTTCAGGTAAAGGCAGCAGGTGGCGTTCGCACGCTGGATCGCCTATTGGCGGTGAGGGCGCTGGGCGTGACGCGCGTCGGAGCTACCGCGACCAAGGCGATCCTGGACGAATGCCGTCAGCGGCTGGCCGCCAACTAACGAAGAAACGTCGCTGGGGTTGCCATCGAGTCGCTCACGTCCCTCGACGCGGCCAAATGCTTAGTGCCTGTGGTCATGCTCATGATGATGGTCATGATCATGGTCGTGATGATGGTGGTGGTGCGTGTGCTGGCCGGCACCGCGGACATGGTGATGGTGGCCCACCTGCGGTTCACCGACTTGATGTTCAAAGCCCGGCAGCCGGACGCGATACTTGCACAACGCGCAATTCATATTCGGTTCGCCGTGAATCGCTTCGTCAGCGCGGTCGGCAAAGGCGTCGGCTAAATAGGGATGCGCGTTCAGGTAGCCTGCGTAAACGACGTCTAAAGCCGCCTGCGCTTGGGCGAATTCCTCCGTGGTTCGGCGAATGCGCTTTTCGAGCACGCCGGTAAAAAGAAAATACGAAAAGACAATGATGCGGCGGAAGCCGAACTGGCCGCAGCGTCGCAGAGCGTCGTCGAGTAAAGGCGTCGTGACGCCGATATAAGCGACGGCTGGCCAGCCGTAACCCATTCCCTCACACAGCATGCGGGCGATTTTCAGAACATCCGCGTTGGCATCGGGATCGCTGCTGCCTCGGCCGACGAGCAACAAAAGAGTTTCCGAGCGTGGGATCGGTTTCGCCGAACGTTCCGCTTGTTCCAGGCGGAGTTGGCACAATTCGATCAGTTTGGCGTGGGTGTGCAGATGACGCCCGTAGCGAAATTCAACGTCGGGATAGCGCTGCGCCGCTTCGTGAATCTCACTGGGGATGTCGTTTTTCGTATGGCCAGCCGCCGTCAGCATCCCCGGCAAAACAGTGATGCTCTTCGCACCTCGTTCGATGCAACGGTCGATACCGGCCGCGATGATCGGATGGGCGAATTCCAAAAAACCCGGTTCGATGATCCGATCGGGTTGGCGCTGGCGGAGCAATTCGACCAGCTGCAGAAACTCGCGTGTCCCATCGGGGTCACGACTGCCGTGCCCGACAATCAGCAAGGCGGATTGCATGTAGATTCCAAACAAAAGGACGGTGCTTGCGAATTCTGGCCAGCGCTTCGAACTGGCGAGCAGCGCTCCTTTTTGTTGCCATGCGCGTCGCCGATCATGAATCAAACGAGTCGAGCTTCAGGTCTGCGATGCGTTCGAGTGCCAGTTCGAGAGCCTGCAACTCGGCCTCCTGGCGCTGCCGAGCAAGATTGTAGAGATAGTTGAGGTCGTTGACGACACTGGCCAAAACTGCATGGCTGCGTTTGAGTCGCTCGATTTCTTCCTGATTCCCATGGCGTGCGGATTGTTGCATGACGTCGCGCATCCGTCGCAGATGGCGGGCATAGCAATCGAGTTCTTGCTGACGGATTTGCAGTTTGTGCCAGTCTTCGGTGGCGACGGTAGCGGCGTTCTCGACTTCGGATTCCGCTTCCTGCAATCGCAAGGTCAGGGCGCGAAGTTTGTGCTCATACGCCGTCCGGTCTCGCGAGTGCTGCACGCGCACTTGCGAGATTTGCTGCTCGAGGAGAGCAATTTGTTGCCGCAATTCGGCGGTTTCGTCGGCAATCGCCGCTCTTTCCATCTCCAGCTGTTGCCGGGTTGCTTCGATCTCGCGGAATCGCTTTTCGTATTCGGCAGCTTGTTGCTTCAGAAATCGCGCCTGGCGATCGAGTTCGTTCTGACGAAAGGCCAGGACTTCCTCGGCTTCCAGGCATTCCTGTTCGAACTCGCGTTGTTTGGCATCGATCTCTTCCTGACGAGCCAGAAGGAGGCGTTCGGCTTCCTCGCATTCGGCGGCAAGCCGAGCTTCCAATGCGTCCAGCTCCGCCTTGCGCTGGGCGAGCGCTTTTTCCGCTTCTTCGCGTTCCCGTGCCAGCCGCTCAGCTTCCTCGGCGGCTAATTGGTGTTGCCTCTTCAGATGAGAAGGCAAGGTGCGCACAGTATCCACCCCCGGATCGGCAGACGACGGCGCTTGCTGCGACCGACGCAATCGCTGTCGCAGCGACCATGCCAGCTTCACCAGCCGACGCCGGGACTGTTGTGCTCGCTCCAGTTGTTTGTCTTTGGCATCGAACACCGGAGTATCCGCCGGCGACTTCCACGGTAACGACACTTCGAAACTGACCGGACCGACTTGCAGAATGTCGCCGTCGCGCAACTGGGCGTCTTTGATCTTGACGCCATTGACTTTGGTGCCGGATCGGCTGCCGCAATCACGGATGTAGACGCCTGCTGAACCACGTGTCAGAATGCAATGCAGTGGTGCCACATCGCCTGCAGACAATTCCAGATCGCATCCTTTGTAACGGCCGATGGTAAACGCCGTCCGCTGGAGAACGATCCGTTTATTCATGGAGGTCCCGTATTTGACGATCAAGGCCGGTTCATTGTCGAGACGTGCCGTTTTTTGCCGTGGTCATTGGTCGTCTCCCAGGAA
The DNA here is from genome assembly GCA_026004675.1 of Gemmatales bacterium. Classification (GTDB taxonomy): domain Bacteria; phylum Planctomycetota; class Planctomycetia; order Gemmatales; family Gemmataceae; genus BPJP01. Next base: position 62,379 of record BPJP01000003.1, on the reverse strand, counting down.
ATGTCTGCCAGGCTCTCGCGACTGCAAAGATTTGCCTTTACGGATACGAGGTACGAGCCGAACCTTTTCCTCCTCTTGCAGTATAGGCCAGGTTCGATGACGGCGGGAAAAATCGCGCTAATTTTCTTTGATGGCCTGCCTCGGTTGAACATACTTGACCAGCCGAACTTCGTTCCCCTTCTCGTTATACTTCAATTCGTCGACCAGGCCATTGGCGATCAGAATGCCGAAACCGCCTTCCCGCAGGCCAAGTTCCTGGCGCACTTCGAGGTGACTCAGCGGGTCTTCGCTTTTGGCGGCGTGCGGACAACACTTGGGATCGAAGCCGGGACCGGTGTCCTTGATGACAATAGTAACTTTGTCTTTGTCGATGCGATAAGTGATGGTCACCAGACGTTCCACTTCCTTCCGGTGCCCCCACTCGATGGCGTTGGCGCCGAGTTCGCGAACAGCTGTGACCAATTGCTTGACTTGTTTTTCAGACAACCCGCTGTGCAGAAACAAGGTCGCCAGCAACTTGTTCAATTCGTCCAGGTAACAGGTATCGCTCTGCAAATGAAAGTGGATTTCGCCCGTGGAGCCTCTGTTGAGCAAATCCTCCCGCCAGGCGTGTACGTCGTTGACGGCCTGGAACAGCTGTTCCGCGGTGAAAGGCTTGGTGAGATAGCGGTTGGCGCCGACCTGAAAGCCGCGCACGCGATGTTGGCGTTCGTCGAGTGCCGTCACCATGATAATCGGGATCAGATTCGTTTCTCGATCGAGCTTGAGTTGTTCACAGATCGTGAAACCGTCGACATCGGGAAGCATCAAGTCGAGCAGGATCAGGTCGGGCTTGTTTCTCTGGACCCAACGGACGACGCTGCCTCCCTCGTTCAGGATGGTCGAGGAATAACCTTTGAGGCGCAGAAATTCGGCGAGCAATTCAGCCGTCGTCGCTTCATCGTCGACTATCAGCGCAACAGGCATTCAGATACTCCGTGCAACGATCCCATGGGCCATTTTTTCACGAGAAAGGTCGCCGGTCAAGTAGCTGAATGATCTGTGCGTAGCTGTGCTGCTGGGAAAGAGTCGGGGAGACGCGAGCCGGCTTACTCATCGGGCCAACGCCTGGTAGAGTTGCCCGAGATGATGCCAGGCGCTCTCTTCGGGAAGCTGTGAGATTGCCTGTTTGAGCAGTTCGCTTGCGTCCTTTTTCTTGCCGCCGAACAAGCAAGCAAGCCCGCGATTGAAAAGCACCGGCACGCATTCCGGGAGTTCGTTCCAAATGTCGCAAGCCCGATCGTGTTGGCCTTGATGCCAGAGGAGAGAAGCTCGCTCATTGCCGACAGCTTCTGCGGAGGTCGTTCCCTTTTTCTCGACTTCGGCCAGTAACCGTTCAGCGGAAGAAAACCGCCGTGCCAGGCGAAGGACAGCAACGCTTTGAAGCGTTCCTGTTTCGTTCGCCCAGTCTTCCAGCGAATCATTGCCGAGCGGCTGGCTGCCAGCCATTGTCGGCGTCCCGGCTTCGACCGAACGAATCAGACCGTTCAGATCCCGAACCAATTGCGGAAAATTGCCCAGGCACAGAGGGGCGGCAACCTGCGGTTCCTGGCACGAGACAACCGATGGCCAATCGGCAGGCGGCTCTTCCGTCAAATCGAGCGGGCGAGGGTAGTAGCGCGCGACAAAGTTGGCCTCTTCCCACGCCAGACGAGGATCGACAGGCTGCACGACAACCGCTTCGAAGGGGACGACTTCACCCGCGGCAGAAACCTGCCAGCCGGCGGAGGCTTTTTCCTTCTGCCGCTGCAAGTAACGCGACAACAAATCGGATAAACTGGGTGGTTGAGCGGAAGGCGCCATACAAATTCCTCTTTTCTTCCCGATAACCGACGATTTTACAATTGGTTCGCCGGACTGCCAGAATCGACAGCCAAGTATTCGATCGCGTCTCATTTCAAGGACGTCTGCGGCCGGAAACCTTGCGCCAAAATTCTTCCAATCATGAACATTTGATTCGACAACGGTTCGGGTGGCAGGCAGGCTCTTGAAGTTCGTCTATGCGCTTGACGTTGTGCCGATTTTCGGCCACTATATCTCTTAGATCATCCCACCGTAATACCTTGACCCACCCCCGCAAAAGGGAACAGCGATGACTCGATCTTCTTTGGCTGCAACGTTGATCGTATTAGTGATTCCGATTGGTCTCCAGGCGAATCCGCCGCTCCAGTCGCTGACGGTTTTTCCTCAGCAAATAGTGCTCGATGGCCCACGGGCCGAGCAGCATGTCGTGGTGATCGGAGAATTCGCTGACGGCAGCCGACGCGACTTGACGCGGGAAGCGAAACTTCAAGTCGGCGACATGAACATCGCCGTGGTCGAAGGTGGCGTGGTTCGGCCCGCTCGCGACGGCGAAACATTGCTGACTATTGCACACGACGGAAAAACCGCCAAGGTTCCCGTTCGCGTCGAGAAAGCCCAGGCGAACTTGCCGGTCGATTTCAACCGCGAAGTGATCCCGGTTTTGACCAAAGCCAAGTGCAACCAGGGAGCATGCCATGGCGGGCAGCATGGCAAGGGAGGCTTCAAACTGAGCTTGCGCGGCTTCGATCCACCACACGATTACGAACAAATTGTACAAAGCGCAGAAGGAAGGCGCATCGTTCCTTCCGACCCGGAGCGCAGCATTCTGCTGCTCAAACCAACGCTCATTATGGAGCACGGCGGCGGAGAACTGATCAAAGCAGGCGGCAGCGAATACCAGATCCTGAAAAGGTGGCTCGAAGATGGCACCCCCCCACCGGCACGGAATGCTCCCGCCGTCACCTCCTTGAGCGTCTTTCCGACGAGCCGGGTCATGAAGTCCGAGGAACAGCAACAAATAGCGGTCACCGCGACCTGGTCCGACGGACTGACCCGCGACGTCACCTCCCTGGCTCAATTCGATTCGCTCAATGAAGCCGTCGCCACGGTCACGCCGAACGGCCTGGTGACGGCGAAGAGCAAGGGCGTTACCCACATCATGGTCCGTTTCGAAGGCCAGGTCGGCGTTGTGCAGATCATGCTCCCTTATCGGCAGATCGATCCCTATCCGGACCTGCCACGGTACAACTTCATCGACGACAAGCTGATCGCCAAATGGAAAGAACTGGGGCTGACACCATCGCCACTTTGCAGCGATGTCGAATTCTTTCGGCGTATCCATCTCGACACGATTGGCACGCTGCCCAAACCCGAAGAAATCAAAGCCTTCCTGGCTGACACGAGCGCCGACAAGCGGGCCAAAGCCATTGAGCAGGTCCTGCAAAGACCCGAATTCGTCGATTTCTGGACTTTGAAATGGGGTGATTTGCTCCGTATCAACCGGGCCGCCCTCAACGACAAAGGCATGTGGAGTTTTCACAACTGGGTGCGTGCCTCTTTGCGCGACGGCAAGAAACTGGACCAGTTCGTTCGCGAGATCATTACAGCCGAAGGAAGCACCTTCCGCGACGGTCCCGCCAATTACTATGGCGTCGGCCGCAATCCATCCGACTGGGCAGAAGCCACCGCGCAGGTCTTCCTCGGGGTGCGCATCCAATGTGCGAAATGCCACCATCACCCCTTCGAGAAATGGAGTCAGGACGACTACTACGGAATGACGGCTTTCTTCATCCGTCTGGCGAACAAGGGAAGCCAGGAATTCGGCATTTTCGGACGGGAAACCGTGCTGTACCTCAGGCAAACGGGCGAGCAACGGCATCCCCGGAAAGGGACGATCGTCCCACCTCATCCGCTCGATGGCCCGCCGATGGACGATCCATTCGACCGCCGAGTCAAACTGGCCGACTGGATCACGTCCAAAGAAAACCCCTTCTTCGCGAAAAATATCGTCAACCGCTTTTGGGGGTATTTCATGGGGCGAGGTCTGGTCGAACCGCTCGATGACATGCGCGCCACCAATCCGCCCAGCAATCCTGATTTGCTCGACGCGTTGGCGAAAGATTTCGTCGACAACGGCTTCGATCTCAAGCACCTCATGCGGACGATCATGAATTCGCGTGCTTACCAGTTGAGTTCGCGGATCGAAGAAGGCAATCGGGCTGATGCGACCAATACGCACTTCACACGCTACACGGTGAAGCGCCTGACCGCCGAACAACTGGCGGACGCCATCGACTTCGCCACCGGCACGCGCGAAAAATACCAGGGGCTGCCTTTGGGAACCAGAGCGATCCAGTTGCCCGATCCGGCGGTTGCGTCTTATTTGCTCGACATTTTCGGTCGAGCCGAACGCAAGATCACTTGCGAATGCGAACGCACCATGCAGCCTAACATTGCCCAGGCGTTGCATCTTCTGAATGGCGACTTCCTCAATCGCAAAATCGCCGACGGCAACGGCCGGATCGCCCGACTCATGAAGAACAAGACACCTTTGCCAAAGATCGTCGAGGAACTCTATCTCGTCACCTTATCCAGACCTCCTCAACCGGCGGAAAGCAAGAAAGCTCAGGAATTGGTCGCCAAAGCGCCGTCCCTGCGTGAAGGATTGCAGGATTTGCTGTGGGCACTGCTGAATTCGCGTGAATTCCTCTTCAATCACTGATTTGTATGACAGGTCCCATGCCGCGGCCGGCGGTTGGAACGTATCCTGGTTCCAATCGCCGGCGGATTTCTTGTCGGGACAGCTAAAAAACCGATGTCTTGGTGCGAAAATCCCTGCGACTGCCATTGACACGGCTGTCGGTCATGGCTATGGTCTCGCCGCTTTAAGGGGGCTCACCGACTTTCACGAACAGCGTCGGCAAGCCGGGGGAACGCACGCATTGAAGTGCGGCCACAAGTCACATTATCGCAAAAGGGGAATCCTATGGTCAGCAAGCCTGTCCAGTGGGGGGCCGGTCTGCTTATGGCAGCCGCCGTCATCGCGTCTGGGTGCCAGAATGGCCGAGGCTATCGGTCGAATTATGGCGCTGCCACTCCGAATGTCATCGGCTACCAATCGCCCTCGGGGTACAACCAACAGGCCGCTTCCAGTGTCATGTCTTCGGGATCGCGCAACGTCCAGTATCAACAGATGCAACCTTATCAGTCGACGACCTCGAACGGATCATCGACGAAGTATGTCAGCCCGCAGGGCGGCGTACCAGTTTCCACAAGCAAGACTTACCAGCCAGCCACTCCTGGCGGCACGACCGTTCACCAGGTGCCTTCGCCCATGCAGCCGGCAACGCCTCAACCTTATCCCAATTCGGTCGGCTACTATCCCCAACGCTAAGAAAGCAACCAGGCGTGAACGCATCGCTTCGTTCACGCCTGGTTTGAAATTGGTTGCGTCGCCCGTCTTCTGTTGTCTCGTTCAAGGCTGACTCCGCAGCCGATCCTGCCCCTTTTGCCAGTCGCCGACGACCGCGTACAGCGTGATCTGTCGTCGATCGCGCCACACCTGCAGGCGAATTCTCTGGCCTGCATAGAATCGGCTGATCATGTTGATCAGATGGTTTTCATTCCGGACGTCCGTGTCGTTGACGCGCAGAATCACATCTTGGGCACGAAGGCCGGCATCCGCAGCGGGTGTGTTCGGATACACGATATCGACAAGCGCGCCTTGCACACGATTCAATCCCAGCTTGAACGCATCACTGGCTTCAAAGGTGGGTGCCAGCTGAACGCCCAGATAACCCCGCGTCACCGTTCCTTTTTCGAGCAGGTCCTTCATCACCCGCTTGACGAGATTGATGGGGATACTGAAGGCGACGCCACTATTGCTGCCGTTGTTGGAAGCAATGGCCGTGTTGATGCCGATGACTTCACCAGCCATGTTGATAAGGGGACCGCCGCTCGAACCGGGATTGATGGCGGCGTCGGTCTGCAAGAAATCTTTGATGCGGATGGTGCTGCCCAGGCTGATTTGTCCACGTTCGCGGGCACTGATGATGCCGTGCGTCACCGTCTGATTCAAGCCGAACGGGCTGCCTATCGCCAGAACCCATTCCCCCACCCGAACCCCGTCGCTGTTTCCCAAAGGAGCGGTCGGCACATTGGCGGCATCGAGGTGCAACACGGCGACGTCCGATTCGGGATCAGCCCAGATGCGTGCTGGCCGAAACAGTCGGCCGTCGGCAAGGTGAATGGTGATCTGCTCCGGTTCGGCATCAGCGATCACATGATTGTTGGTCAGAACCAGATAGCGATACGAGCCTTGGCCGCGAATGATCACGCCCGAACCTGATTCTTCGATGTCGCGTTTTCGGCCGCCTCGTTTGCTGGGTGCTTCCGCCAGCTTCGTCGCTTCGATGTACACCACTGCCGGCGAGGTCCTTTCGGCAACGATTTCGAAACGGTTTCTTTCGACCACGCCGTTAGACACCGGCCGAAAGCGGTCGCTCGTGAATTGGGCGTGCGCCAACCGGGGAAGCTCGGCTGCACAAAACGACGCCACCAATCCGCCCAAAAAAGCGCAGCCGCCTAGAAAACACCACTTCGCAACACGTTTCATTGCCAAGTATCCTGTTAAGACCAGATAGGTGATTCGCTTGCCGGGGACGTTGTCACAGAGAGGAAAGCGGTCGGTTTGTCCCCGCCACAGTGCAATTGTAAACAGGGTTTCTAAGCGGCATAAGAAAAAACCTCGTCTCCACGGTTATTTCGCGATTCGCCTGGCGGTGCGAACCGAAAATCCCGCTCAGATTCGACAATCGCTCCTTTTCCGCCAAATTGCATGGCTGGCACGGTCGAATGCTTCGCTAACAATAGCGGTCCGCCGACCAGCCATCTCGAGGAAGTTCTCCCATCGTGCTCAAGGCGGACAGTCGCATTCGATGTCCGTAAACTGCGAGAAAAACCGATGGCTTTAAGGAATGAGCCGCCCCATGGCAAATGATGCTTCTTCCTCGGACGTGCCTCGCTTGCCGCGCGAACCGATTCGCCTCGTCGTCGATCCGTTTCTCCGCTTTCTGCATTTCGAAACGGCCAGCGGCATTGTGTTGATCGTGGCGACGCTGGCGGCTCTCGTTTTGGCGAATTCCGCTGTTGCCGATGCCTTTGCTGCCTTCTGGAAGACGCCGATCGGCATCCAAGTCGGCGCGTTCCGAATGCAGCATTCGTTGCGGCATTGGATCAATGACGGACTGATGACGATTTTTTTCTTTGTCATCGGACTGGAAGTGAAGAGGGAAGTCGTTCTTGGCGAATTGCGTGAATTTCGTCGAGCGATCTTGCCCGTTGTTGCGGCTATCGGCGGCATGGTTTTTCCTGCGGCGATTTATCTGAGCCTGCAATTCGGTGAAGCGGGAATGCGCGGCTGGGGCATCCCAATGGCAACCGACATCGCCTTTGTGGTTGGCTGCATGGCCCTGCTCGGTTCGCGCGTGCCCCACAGCCTGCGTGTTCTCTTGCTGTCGCTGGCCATTGCCGACGACATCGGCGCTATTTTGGTGATCGCGGTCGGCTACACCGAATCATTGAACTTGAACGCTCTTCTGTTCGGATTTGCCGGTATCGTGGTGATCTCGGTGCTGGCGCGTTTGGGGGCACGCAGCCTTGCTGTCTATTCCATTCTCGGTGTTCTCGTGTGGCTGGCGTTCCACGAATCGGGCGTGCATGCCACCATCGCCGGCGTGCTGATCGGCTTCATGACGCCAGCCAAAAGCTACATCGATCAGAGTTTGTTCGCCCGTTTTCTCGATTCGGCCAAAAACGTGATGGAAGATTGGCACGCGCAACCGAACCGCGCCCAGCAAGTACGCGCCTTTCGCAAAGTGACCCGCGAGACCATTTCTCCACTCGAGTTCCTCGAAGACGCACTCCATCCGTGGAGCAGCTTCGTCATCATGCCGATCTTCGCGCTGGCGAACGCCGGTGTCGCCTTTCGCGCTGACGACGTGACAGCCCCAGTGTCGCTGGCCGTGATGGCGGGCCTGGTGGTCGGCAAACCGGCGGGGATCGTCTTGTTGAGTTGGGCCACCGTGAAGTTGGGACTCGCCAAACTTCCCGACTCGTTATCGTGGGGACTAATGGGGGCAGGCGGCGCGCTGGCAGGTATCGGTTTCACCATGGCCCTTTTTATCGCCGGTCTGGCCCTCGACGGGCATCTGCTGGAAACAGCCAAAGTCGGCATCCTTGCCGGTTCCGTTATCAGCGCGGTGATCGGCATGTCCTTGCTGGTTTGGCTTTTGCCGAAAACCGTGCCAGAGGTGCCGGTGAAAGAAGACCCCATAAACGACTGAAACCACCCGTGCTTTTAACGGCGCTGCGGTTCCGGTAACGCCGCAGGGAACATTGCATTCCTGCCGTCAGCATGATAGCGTGGTTGCGAATCGTTCCTACCGCAACGAAAAGGAAAAACGCCTATGGTGCACCACATGATTATCGGCAGCGGCCCAGCTGCCATGAACGCCATCGAGACCATCCGTGAGATCGACGGGGGAAATTCCAAGATTACCCTGATCAGCGACGAGCCGGCTTATTCCCGTATGGTGCTTCCCTATTACCTGGCGCAACAGATACCCGAAAAGCAAATCTATACTGCCGACGATGCTTATTTCGACCAGCTGAAGGTCGACCGTTACATCGGCCAAAAAGTGGCGAAGGTCGATCCAACCCAAAAATCCGTGACTTTGGCAGACGGCCAGAAGCTCACCTTCGACAATCTTCTGATCGCGACGGGAGCGTCACCGGCTCCTCTTGCGATTCCCGGCGCCGACCTTCCGGGAGTTTTTCCTCTGTGGACGATCGCCCACACGGAAGCTGTTTTGCAGGCGACGGCTGGGAAGTCGGCTCCGGAAGTGGCGTTTATCGGCGCAGGCTTCATCGGCTTCATCGTCCTCAATGCCATGTACAAGCGTGGCTGGAAACTGCACGTGGTCGAGATTGCCGACCACGTCTTGCCTCGCATGCTCGATAAGGAGAGTGCTTCTCTGGTTGAAACGTGGTTGAAAAACAAGGGGGTGGGACTGCATCTGGGAACATCGGTCCAGTCGATCGCGGATCATCATGGCCGCAAGCGGTTGCAACTTGCCAACGGCCAGACAGTCGACGCGGACGTGGTCATTGTCGCAACTGGTATCAAGCCGAATACCGACCTGGTCCAGGGGTCGGGGATCGTGGTGGATCAGGGAATCATTGTCAACGACCGGATGCAGACGAATGTTGCCAACGTGTATGCTGCCGGCGACGTTGCCCAAGGGCCGAACTTGTTGGGAGACAGAACGGAAATCCATGCTATTCAGCCAACGGCGGTCGATCATGGGCGCATCGCCGGCGCCAACATGGCTGGCCAGACTGTCCGCTATCCGGGCAGCTTGTCGATGAACATTCTCGACGTTTGCGGCTTGCAGTGTGCCAGCTTCGGCAGGTGGAACGATCCAAGCGCGCAGGCCATGACGATCACGAACCCCGATCGGCCACTGTATCGCAAATTGCTCTGGACGCAGGATCAGATCACCGGAGCGATCTTCGTCGGCCAAAGCAGCGACGTGGGCATGCTCAACGATCTTGGGATGGTGAAAGGAATCATTCAGACCAAAACATCCTTTGGCCCCTGGAAGGAGTTCGTGCGCGACAATCCTTTCGATATTCGTCGTCCTTACATTGCGTTGCAAGTGGCGAAGAAACTGGTCGAGGCGACCCTTCTGGGCAGGCCGGCGAAACCGCGGCAGTATCGTTTCCAGAACAAACAGCCCGGGCCGCAAATCACTCAGCCGCAAGCGCATCAGCATTTCGTCACCAACAAACAGTGACCGCTGAGAACCGCATCATGCCGAAGAAGAAGAAAGTTGCTGCCGTCATCACGGAATATCGCAAGTGGTCCCACGCGGACGTGATCGTCGGCAAATTACTCGAAGGTTATTCGCACCAGGGAAAAGATTTTCCCGATTTGGAACTGGTTTCCGTTTACGTGGACCAGTTTCCGGAAAATGATTTGAGCCGACCGCTCGCCAAACGTCATGGCTTTCGGATATTCGCTTCGATTTTTGAGGCTCTCACGCTGGGAGGCGAAAAGCTTGCTGTCGATGGTGTCTTGATCATCGGCGAACACGGCAAGTATCCGAAAAACGCCAAAGGGCAGATCCTTTATCCGCGTCGGCGTTTCTTCGCGGAAGTCGTCAGGACGTTCGTGAAGTGCGGCAAAGTTGTACCCGTCTTCCACGACAAGCACCTGGCCGCCGAATGGAAAGACGCCAAGTGGATCTATGATCAAGCCAGAAAGCATTTCGTGCCATTGATGGCGGGTTCTTCCTTGCCGCTGACGTGGCGACGACCGCCGCTGCAGATTCCGAACAACGCCGCCATCAAAGGCGCCGTGCAGATCGGCTACGGGCCGTTGGAGGGCTACGGTTTCCACGCCTTGGAAGCGATGCAGTGCATGGTCGAAAGGCGGCGAGGCGGCGAAACCGGCGTAAAAGCTGTGCAATGCCTTCAGGGAAAGGCCATGTGGCAAGCGCTGGACGACAGGCGCTGGGCCAAAGAATTGCTCGAGACAGCCATGACCAGAGTACCGGCCCATGCCCGAGGCGATTATCGACAATTGACCACAAAGGACGACTCGGCCGCCGTTTTTCTGACCGAGTATCGTGACGGTTTGCAGGCAGCCGTCGCCATGCTGAACGGCTGGGCGTATGAGGGGGACGGCGGCGCTTTCTGTTTCGCCGCCAATTGGGAAGGACGCGATAAACCCGCCTCGACTCATTTCTACTTGCAACAACCCGATCCGTTCGCCCATTTCGCCTACCTCGTCCGGGCTATCGAGCATCTCGTGCAAACCAATCATGCACCCTATCCTGTCGAGCGAACCCTGCTGACCACGGGCATCCTCGATGCTGCCATGACCAGTGCCCATCTCGGCCATCGGCGCATCGAAACACCCCATCTTGACATCCGGTACAGCCCGGCGAAGTGGCCTTTCGCCACCGATCCGGTGCCCAAACCAACTCAGCGGCAATGGCCAGGAAATTAGCTTTTTGGTCGATTTGGTCCACCCGCCTTGCTAAGTTATCGTTAGTCGGCATCCACTACCTTTGTGACAAGGACCCACGCGATGTACTTGCAGATGGCCAGGCGCATGCTGTTTGAAACGGATAAGCGCTTGCTCTGGAAATTGTTCTGGAATATGGGCGTCAAAGGGATGTTGTCCGTCGAGAAATTCAAACGCCGCTTGAGGCGAGGCGACGTTTTTCCTCCCTTTTTGTATGTGTCCATCATCAATAGCTGCAACCTGCGTTGCCAGGGATGCTGGGTGGACGTTTCAGCCAAGCAAGAGATCATTCGCCCCGAAGCCTTTCATCGACTGGTGCGTCAAGCCCAGGAGATGGGCAACGTCTTCTTCGGAATCGTCGGGGGCGAGCCATTCATGCACCCGCATCTGTTGGACATGCTTGCCGAACACCCCGCATGCTATTTTCAAGTTTTCACCAACGGCCAGTTCATTACCGATGACCGCGCCAAACGCATGCGTCGGCTGGGCAACGTCACGCCACTGATCAGCGTGGAAGGGAATGAATTCGTCAGCGACCAGCGACGCGGCGGCAAAAGAGTCTACAGCAAGACGATGCAAGGGTTGCAAAACTGCTTGAAAAACAAGCTATTGACCGGAGTCTGCACGAGTGTTTGCCAAACGAATATCGACGACCTGGTGACAGAGAAATGGATCGACCGTTTGATCGACATGGGCGTATTCTACACGTGGTTCCACGTCTATCGTCCCATGGGACCGACGGCATCGCCGGAATTGTGTCTGACTGCCGAACAACAATTGCAAGTCCGCCAGTTCGTCGTCGAAATGCGGGCCAAAAAGCCGATCATCATTATCGACGCATATTATGACGGTGAAGGGAAGGCCCTTTGCCCGGCAGCCACAGGGATCAGCCACCATATCAATCCCTGGGGCGACATCGAACCGTGCCCTATTGTCCAGTTTACCAAAGAGTCGATCCACCCCGACGACGACCCACGACCGTTGAGAGAGAAGTTTCTGCAGTCCGAGTTTTTGCGCGACTTTCGGCATTTGGCGCGGACAACCACACGTGGTTGCATTGTCCTGGAGCGCCCCGATTTGCTCGTCGAACTCGTCGAAAAACACCAGGCACGTGATTCCACCGCCCGCGGCACCGCACTGATGGAATTGAAAGCGCTGCACCCTCGCACTTCACAGTACCATCCGAAAGAAGAGATTCCCGAAAAGAATTGGCTTTATCGCCTGGCGAAACGCTTCTGGTTCAATGACTTCGGCGTTTATGATGGCTACGACCATCGCCAATCGGCCGTTGCTCTTCTTGGACCAGACCGGGTGGAACATGCGTCGAACTGCTCGTGAAGCTCGTGTTGAAACTGCCCCGGTGGTTTCGCTCCTTAGGGCTGGCCGCTGTCTTTTTGCACTCTCTGGTTCCATGCCACCATGACGACTGCGTCGCGCTTCGTTGTGATGAATCCGATGCGTGTGAAGGCGTATGCCCAACTGGTTCGTCTCCCGAATGTCTTCACGGCATGGGCGGATGTTGGTGTAGGTGCGTTCGCAGCATGGGCGCTGGCGTCAGATACGCCTGTGAAGGGATCGGCCTACGTTTGGTTGTTGCTGGCTTCAACCTGCCTTTACTGCGGCGGCATGGTCTTCAACGATTATTTCGATTACGACCAGGATTACAAAGAGAGGCCGCATCGTCCTCTGCCGTCCGGGCGGATTCCGCGGCGTCAGGCATTACGGCTAGGGAGCCTGCTGCTTCTTGGGGGATTGATCTTCGCCGGCGTCGCGGGTGCCGGCACCAGCGGCTTCTCATCGCTTTCGACAATGATCGCCGCCTTTCTGGTTGTCGCCATCTTGCTATACGACGGCGGAATGAAAGCGACGTGGGCTGGCCCGCTGTTAATGGGAACATGCCGATTCTTGAATATCCTTTTGGGTTTCAGTCCGATCGGAATATCCTGGGGTATCTGGCCTGGGGTGGTGGTAGCTGCCTACGTGGCGGGTATCACCTGGTTCGCTCGTACGGAAGCCAAAGTAAGCAACCGGACCACCCTCAAGTGGGCCACTTTAGTTATCCTCTTGGCCATCGTCTCGGCTCTTGCCGTACCCGCTATCGTTCGCGACCTGAAGCCGGAACTATCTCCTTCTCCGTTTTTGCCCTATCTGCTTGTCGCTCACGGCTTTTTTGTCGGCATACCAGCTTACCACGCGATCGAGCAGCCGGTTCCCAGCAAGGTGCAAGCAGCGGTCAAGCGAGCCATCATGGGCCTGGTGATCCTGGATGCCGCACTCGCCTCGGCATTCAGCGGTACCGTCGGTTTGACGTTGATGCTGCTCTTAGTACCCGCCCTGTGGCTTGGACGCCGAATCTATTCCACCTGACGAGATTCCTCCGTCTTCGCTAGGCTCGTCGTCGGCTGGCCTTATCCTTCGCGGTAACCGAGCACGACAAGAAGACACGGACCGTTGGCAATGACGTTCATGCCGAATTCTCTGGCCTCTGACAGGGCTTTGCTACTTTCAGCACCAGGTTGAAACCACAGGTTCTTGATCCCAAGCCGACCCGCCTGGCGAATAACTTCCTCGGAAACATCCGGTGGAGTGACGATGGAGACGCCATGCACTTTTTCGGGCAGAGACTCCAGGTCGGGATAAGCCCGACAACCTTCCACCGCATCGGCATTCGGGTTCACCGCGTACACGGGGCGGTTGTTCTGTTGGAAAACGCGGAAAACCTTGTTGCCGTATTTGCGGCGATCCCGGGAAGCACCGACAACGGCGTGCGGCGAGCCATTCAGAAACTCCGCGATCTTGGCTTCAATGCTGTTGACGTCTGCCTCTGCCATGTTCGTTGTCCTCGCTCTTTCGAGACCCGCTGGTGCTACAATGGGCATCGTGCCAGCCCCCGCCAGAATTGCTGGCAGCGACCGAAAAAACAAAAGGAGGATGACCGATGCAACACGCTCAAATTGGAATCGGCTGGGGTACGTTGTCCTTGATCAATGCCGGGTTGGCTCAGGCGAAAGGACGCAGCGGTCTGGCCTGGTGGCTGATTTCGTTGTTGCTTGGACCAGTGGCGACTTTCTTGATCGTCGTTCTGCCTTTCGCTTCTGACAAGCGCCAAACGCTCGTCGTGCAGCATTAATACAACAGATCCTAAGGCGACATCGTCAATTGAACCATCAGCCAATCGTCTTTAACAGAGATTTTCGCCCTATCGTCGGAATTCAGCCATTTGTCGAGGAGTTCGCGCCATTTTCCAACCTTGTCGTTGTCGCAGCGGATGGATGCCAGCAGGACCGTCTTTTTGCCGGTTTCGACTCGAACCGCCAAATCGCGCAGGTTTGGCAGCGGACCTCGGAATTCTTGAGGAAGCAATTTCGCCAACTGCACTAAAACGGGTTGGCTCCAGTCGAGACCATGAACGCACAACCACGCGTGAGGCGCCGAGCCAACACGTTCGGCGATCAGTTTTCGCAGATTTGGGCTTAGTCTGTTTTTGTCATTCGCTTTGTCGGCGGGAATGGCGTCAAGGTCTTTCAATTCGTAAGTAAAGACAAGAACCCGAGTGTCATCCGGTCGCAGCAGGCCGACTTCGAGCGGCGGGTTGGCAAGCTTGCAGCGAAATCGGTTGGGTTCCGGCAACGCTTCGGCCATCAGGTGGTCGCGCAACCAGTCCTCCGAGATCGGTTGTACGGTGTGGACGACAAGAAAAGAGGGCGGAGGAAAGCGGTTTCCTGTCAATCGCATTCCCAATACGGCATGATCGATGTTTTCCGGCGGCAACCCGATCGCCGCTGCCAATCGGCTCAACCGCCAGTCTGTTCCTGGCAGCACGATGTCATCCAGCGTGTTCTTACCTTGCGAGGCCTGCAAAAAATCGGCCATTTGGATGGCGATGACGGCACTAATGCCTTCGGGCAAGTATGCCAACGCCGGTAGCTCGGCCGGCGATGATACCCTTACAAGCGGCGCGATCGGTTCATTTTTCTGGCTCGACCTCCTTCTGAGTGTTTCGGTCGGCCAACTCACCGTGGCGATAAGCAGGACGGCAGCGGAAAGACCGGCGACCCACCAGCGAAAAGGCCATCGGCTTAAACTCGCCAGCAGAAAGACCAGACCGGCAATCCACAGGTTCCTGGCGACTCGGAGCCAAAGTGGAACGGTGATCGCTTCCGGCTTGACGACGGTCTTATCCAGGCTGCGACGAAACTCGGTCGTCGACAATGCGAAGCGCAGCGCCAACAATGCCATAAATAACATCACGGCCAAGACGATGCCGGCGACCGCCCGGTTGGAATAACGTGTCGGCGTCGCAGGAGTATCGACGACCGAGGGGTCAGCAACCCGAAAAGAGACAGGCCCATCCGCGTCCTCGATCGGGAAGGCTTCGCCGCAGCGAGGACATTGAATGCGCGCACCAGCGCGGTCGGCGGCATCGACCGCGACTTGCGCATTGCAGAAAGGGCACGTGGTTGCAGAAGTCATATGTTTCATTATGATCGGAATTGCCCTGAAGACAACTGCCCGCCGAGCGGACGAACGTTTCGAAGACAGGCGATGATTCGGAAAACCACTCCACAAGATCATGCCGCGCTGGTCGATCTCGCCAGAGCGACCGGCGTTTTTCGTGAAGCGGATATCACCGCCTTGGAGGAAGTTCTCGACGACTACCACGCGCAAATGTGCCATCAAGGCCACATCTGCCTCACAGAGACGGAGACGAAAGCAGTTCGAGCATTTGTTTACTATGCTCCGGCGGCAATGACGGACGGCACCTGGTATTTGTGGTGGATTGCCGTGCATCCTGACCAGCAGGCTCGCGGGTTGGGTACTCAGTTGATGGCACACGTCGAGGCAGACATTCGCCAGCGAGGAGGGAGGCAACTGTTCATCGAAACGTCATCCATGCCGGCCTATGAACCGACGCGCCGTTTTTACACAAAACTCGGCTACGAAAAGGTCGCCGTCTTGCCGGATTATTATGTCGTGGGCGACGACATGGTCATCTTTCGAAAACGCTTTGATTGAACCCCTCCGGGACGGCTGAGATTTGCAAGCGTTTGGGTACGGGGCGAACCGGCCGAACCGGCGGCCGCGCCGAGCGATTCGCTACCGCCAACACCAAGACACCGACGCACATGAGGCTCGTCAGAACGCTGATGACCGTGCCGATGATGGCACACACCCAGCCAGCATGGGTACTGCCGTGTCCTAGCGGATCCATGCGGTTGTGCCGAATCTTCTTCAAATCGGTCTGGCCCAGAATCCAGCCAACGATGCCAATGATGGCGCCGACGACGCCGCCGATTCCCATGGTACAAACCCCTAAGAAGCCTATCACGATCGACAGAATGCCGAGAGTCAGGATCAGAGGGCCGCGATGCGGCTCGCAATCCCGACGAAAGCCGCCTTCTCTTTCCCAAGGAGGTCTGGAGTCGGCTGCTTCCTGGGGCGCATCCGCTGCTTCCTCGAGCGGTTCGCCACAATACGGACATTGCGTATCGTGTAGTTCGACCGAACGTCCACAGTTCGGACAATATTCGAGATCATCGTGAAGAGAAGCCGATGACCCGGCGGTGTCGTGATCGAGAGAATCGGCTACCTGGTCGGACGATGAGTTGTCTTCCTCGGCGTGAAATACGTGACTGCATTTCGGACAGCGGACATCACGGCCGATATGCTCTTCGGGGATCCGAAGTTGGCGCGTGCATGCCGGACATGGGACAACGATCGACATGATCAATCCTTATCGAAAAGCGGCTTTTACGTCAGGGTTGTTAAGAACCACCAGAGACCAGATGCCAAGAATCGGACCGACGATCAAACAGCAAAAAGGGTTCAGCATGACGGCAAAGCTGCCGAGGACCGCCAATCCGCGCAGCCGTCGCGCCAGCATCGACACACCGGCGATCATCGCCAGCAAGCTGCAAAAAGCGAAAAAGCTGTAGACGACAGCAGCTCGCGGACTGAAAAAGGATTCGAATATCTGTCGCAACTGCTGTTTCTCTTCTCCTGAAATTTTGGCCTCGCGCAGGGCCTGTTCGCGAACCTGAGGCGTCAGCAAGAAGCAATCAACAAGGAACATGGCTGCCATCAGGGCACCGAGAACACCCATGAGAATCAGGCAAATGGCCGGCAAGATGAGCATGCTTGCCGCGCGTTGCTCAGCAAGGGGGTCGCGAATCGGCCCTGCCGTTGTTTCATAGCCGGGAGGAGGGGGAGAAGGCTCGCCGGGAAGAATCGTGCCGGGTGCGACGGCCATGAACCGCGTGCCGCATTCCGGACATTGTACGGCTCGGCTCAGAAGTTCTTGCGGGATTTCCAATTCTCGCCGGCACGTGGGACAGTTGACTTTCTCAGCCATGAACTTCCTTTCGCTTTGAGATCTGCTGACATTCTATAATAGATACTTCGCGGTCTCATTCGGCAAATTGCGGTGCAGAGCAGTTTGTTCTGTCCGTACAACCCGTATAACCCACTATTAGAGAAGATGGCAAGCAAAACGAAAACGTTGCGACCGCGACGTGTCCGCCGGAGCCGATAATGAAACACCATCTTGTTATTGGTTTGGAAGTACACGTACAGCTGTTGACGCGAACAAAGCTGTTTTGCGGCTGCCGAAACCAGTTTGGCCTGCCTCCGAACTCGGCGACCTGCCCGGTTTGTCTGGGGTTGCCTGGTGTCTTGCCGGTCATGAACCGGCGGGCATTCGAGTTGGCAGTCAAAGCGGCGTTGGCTCTCAACTGCGAAATCCCCCTTTTCACCAAATGGGACCGGAAAAACTATTACTATCCTGATCTGCCGAAAAACTATCAAATCAGCCAGTACGATCTGCCGTTGAGCCGAAACGGCTGGTTGGACGTCGAGTCGCCCGCAGGCAACAGACGTATCGGTATCATTCGAGTTCATCTCGAAGAAGACGCCGGCAAATTAACCCACGATGAACAAGGCAAAGGGGATAGTCTCGTCGATCTCAATCGCACCGGTACGCCGTTATTGGAGATCGTCAGCCGGCCCGATATCGTGGCACCCGAAGAGGCGAAAGCTTACCTCGAAGAAATTCGTTTGTTGATGCGCGAGCTGGAGATTTCCGACTGCGAGATGCAGGAAGGGAGCCTGCGTTGCGATGCCAACATCAACGTGCACGTTGCCGTTCCCGACGGTTGTTTCGCCGCCACGCCCATTGTCGAGATCAAGAACCTGAATAGTTTTCGTGCGGTCGAGCGTGCCCTGAAATACGAAGCGAGTCGGCAAATCGCCGAATTCGAGAAAAAATTCGGCAAGGAATGGCAAATTCGCGAGGGCCAGCCGAGAGAATTCGCCGGTCGCCTGGTTTGCCCGGTCATGGATGCGGAACGTGGCCAGCCGATACCCAAGGCAACGGCGGGATGGAACGAGGACCGTGGCGTGACGGTCGTGCAAAGAAGCAAAGAAGAAGCCGAAGATTATCGCTATCTGCCTGATCCGGATTTGGTGCCGGTCGTTGTCGATCCTGCGTGGCTGGACGAGATGCGAAGCCAACTCGGCGAACTTCCCGCTGCTCAAAGGCGCCGGCTGCAAGCCGACTACGCGTTGACCGCTTATGAAGCCGGAGTATTGACCGCACAAGGCAGGGCGCTGGTCGCCTATTTCGAGGAAACCGCGCAAACCGCCGGTGACCCCAAAGAAGCATCGAACTGGATCATCAACGATTTGCTGCAAGTTCTCAACGAAAGCAAGAGGAGCCTGGCCGATCTTCCCTTGAAGCCCAGGTCGCTGGGGGGATTGATCCGATACCTCAAGCAGACGGGTCTGAACAAGCAGCGCGGTCGAGACATTTTTGCCCGCATGCTTGAAAAGGGGATCGAAGCGGAGCAAGCTGCCGGGGAACTTGGCATCCAGGTTGTCGGCGATGAAAGCGAGTTGGCGGAAATTGTCCGCCGAGCCATCGCTGCCAATCCGAAAGCTGTGGCCGACTATAAGAACGGCAAAAAGAAAGCTGCCGACGCGATCAAGGGAGCCATCATGCGCGAGACCAAAGGGATGGCCAGGATCGAGGTCGTGCAGCGATTGCTATTGGAGGAGCTGGAGAAAGTTCCATCCGACGAAAAAGCCTAGGAGCGTTCCGAGATTGGTTTCACCGAGCGCAAGTCTGGTCCCGTGTAGCGAGCTCGCGGTCGGATCAACCGGTTCGATCCGAGTTGTTCGATGACATGCGCCGCCCAGCCGGCGACACGCGACATGACAAAGATCGGCGTGTACAAAGGCACGTCCAAATCCAGGGCGTAATAAAGGCGACCGGCTGGCCAGTCCAGGTTCGGGAATAGCTTCTTTTCTTCGGCGAGAATCTTTTCGATGATCTCGGCGGTTTCTTCCCATTTGGTCTCGCCTTTGGCCTGGGCTGCTTTCCTGGCGTACGTCTTGAGAATCTCGGCCCGCACGTCTCCTGTTTTGTAGACGCGATGGCCGAATCCCATAATGCGCTCTTTGCGGGCCAAAGCATCACGAATCCACTTTTCGGCATTTTCCGGCCCGCCCACTTGCCGCAACAGGTCCATCACTTTTTCGTTGGCTCCGCCATGCAGACGCCCTTTTAGCGCCCCGATGGCAGCGGTCACTGCTGCATGCAAATCCGATTCGGTCGATACCACGACTCGCGCGGTAAAAGTGGAAGCATTGAATTCGTGCTCTGCGTAAAGGATCAGCGACACGTCCAGTGCACGGACCTCGTCAGCGCTCCCCTCTTCGCCTCGCAGCATATAGAGAAAATTGCCGGCATGCGATAAATCGGAACGGGCGGGAATCGGTTCCTGCCCTTTCGCCAATCGGTGATGGCAGGCGACCACGACGGGAATCTGACCAAGGAGCCGCTCGGCTTTGCGCAGGTTGGCATCCCGCGAATTATCTTCCGTGTCCGGATCGAAATGGGCCAGGATGCTGACAGCAGAGCGCAGCACGTCCATGGGCACGGCGTTTTTCGGGACCGCCTTCAAAAGGTCGATCAAGGGCTGGGGCAGCTGGCGATGTGCCGCCAGCCGTCGCTGGAAGTCGTCCAATTGTTTTTGTGTCGGCAACTCCTCATAGAGCAGCAGATAGGCCACTTCCTCGAAACAGGCTTTTTCCGCCAATTCGGTCACAGGATAGCCGCGGTAGCGCAACCCTCCCGTAATCGTGGAAATGGCTGTTTCGCCAGCGATGATCCCTTCCAAGCCGGGGGAATACACTTCAGCCGTACTCATGGCTCCTCCACAAACTGTCGCTTGCGCGATTGCACTTCTTCCACGGGCAGCCGGCCTAGCGACTTGTCACCGCTTTCGCCCGAGTCCGATCGATTTGCAATAGGCGATGCTTCGCTCGAGTTCGGCACGCTGGTACTGTTGGTCGGCCACCTTGGGATCGACGCCTCGAGGGCGTCGCCGGGGCGGTCTCGGCTTCCCCTTTTCCGCCCAGGCAAGAAAACGTTCAAAGCCTTTGGGCTTTCCTTTGGGCCAGGCTTTCCAAAATTCTTCGTCCTTGATCGCGAGTTCCGTGTTGCCACCCGAAATCGTCTCGATGTTGACCGGCACCTCGGGACACAATTCGGCAAAGCGCTTGAAATACTGTTTCCAATCGACCATCCCCTCTCCCATCGCCGTCCATTGCATCGTAACGCCATTGGCGCTCTTCCATACCGCGGTGTCGCGCAGACTCGTCGTCAAAGCGTACGGACCGAGATTCTCGAGATTGTCGAGCGGATGCTCCAATGTCCGAACGGCATTTCCCGCGTCCATGTTGGCGCCGACGAAATCCGTTCCCGCTTCCTTGATCAAACGGACCAGTTCGAGCGAATGCATGTCTCCAGCGTGGTTTTCGACGGCCACTTTGACGCCGTTGTCCTTGGCCAGCTTCCGCGACGCATGCAACACCTTGATGGTATCTTTGATCCTCGCGTCGATGCCGCCGGGAGTACGCCGATCTTCTCCGGTCCCCAGAATCACACGTATGACCGGCGAGCCGAGCGCCTTCGCCACCCGAATCCCCAACGCCAAGTGTTCTTCCGCTGTGCCCCAGTCCTTTTTGAATCGAGTTGAGGTCGGGCAGATGCTCCACGTGCCGACATAAAGCTCGATGCCTCGGTCGTCGGCGTATTTCTTCACTTCACGCAAGTGACCGTCTTCGAGGCTGGCAAAAGCGTACAGGTCTGTGATGAACAAGCAATCCAGCTTCAGGCTGGCTGCGTAGTCGATCAACTGCTTGTCTTTCCAGTTGAAGGCACGGACAGCGAAATTATCGAGGCCGAGTTTGAGTGGTTGCTTTTTCTGTTTTTCGTCCTTCCCGGATGCCATTGCTGGCAGCCCGACAGCGGTTGCCAGCGTACCAACGAATTCACGCCGTGATAGTCGATCGCGATCCGAAAACATAGCCACTCCTATCGATCCACGTAACCCTATTCTCTTTACACACAATCCATGCGGCGTCAATGACCGAGTCGAATTTAGGCGGGCGACTGTCCCCTGCGAACAGTTTTTGGCCTAATAAGACACAAGACAGACCATGAATTCCACCACCGACAAAATCGAACCTGTTGTCTTATGATGAGGCTTCCCATCGTGCCGTCTTGTGGCGGCTAGTCCGCGGGTACTTTCGTGACATCGGTTCCAAACGGTATCGTGCCGGGAACATCTTTTGGAGCTTCGATCTTGGAAATCAACCAGTTTTGACCGGTCCGCTCCAGATGAAAGCGAATGCGTCTAGTGCCGGAGGCGAGCACTTCATCGACGTCGACAGTTGCCGTCGCGCCATCAACGACAGCATCCAGTTGCACCCAGCTTTTGACGTCTTTCATGCTTCCTCGCAGCGACTCGGCAAAGGCATCCGCATCGGGAAACTGCGTGTTCATCCGTTGCCTTAACGGCGGAGCCAGGCAGCCAAGAAACATTGGGACGTTTCCCGCCTTGCGTGCCTCAGCATAGGCGTCCAGGCAGTCCTGCGGCGAGGGGTAGCCGTTTTGCCGGCTGGCGTACCATGCCGCAGGTCCGAGCACTCCAATTGTAATGGCCACGATCAGTGCGACGCGAAAGCCCTTTTTCATCGTTTCTTATCCTCGAACAAGTCGCGATGCTTTTTCTGATCGGCAATGAGATGTTTCGCGTCTTCTTCGAGCAGATAACCTCGCTTGATCAGCGTGTTGCAAGTTTTGGTGAGGGCCTCGATGTAGCCGTCGTAGGTGCCGTAGCGCTCCGCGATGGAAAGACGCGGGTCGCCGTTTTGCAGCCGTTCCTCCTTGGTTCGTGCGAAGGGGATATAAGAACCCATGAGGCTGGCGAGCATGGCTTCGGCGCCGACGTCGCGACGACGCAGGTTCCAGCCGGTGTAGGTGGCGAGCGGCACAGCGACTTCGGCAGGCAGCAGCGTGCCCAGGTCATTTCCATCAGGATCCGACTTGGGAACCAGCACGACATAATGCCCGATCGGTCGAGGCGGCTCCACGTTAATGATGCCTCGCGACCAGAAATCCGGCCCGTAATCGTAGAACGACGGCCGATGAATCACCTCCGGATATCGGATTCCCGGTAAGGCTGGAAATCGGGTATGTTCTTGCCGCCAATCGACCAGCGTGCCATCTTTGATCTTGGGGTAAACGCTTGGCGGCGGCTCCTTGCCATGCCGGCACCAGGCGTCCAAAGCATCGAGCAAGGCACGAAGAAACGGCCGATAATCGCCAGGATTGCGGAGATTGTCGGCAAAACCACGGTCTGGTGGAAAACCGGCTGGCCCATGCTGCGTTCCGCCGAATGCATAGATTCTCACGTTGTCAGGAATCGCGACATCTTTTTGGCCCAGCGGATCCGTGTGCACCAGCGAACCAGCGCGGTGCCAGTACTCCGCCGAACTTTGCGTGTGCATGATTTTCGGCAACAGCTTGGAATTCTCCTTCCTCAGCCGACCCAGGATCGAATCGCGATGATCGGTGATGGTGGGCTTGCCATCCGCTTCGCGCAAATAGGCTTGGTTGCATTCGCCATAAGTGAATGGGAAATAGTCCGCAGGGAAAGAGTGATCCTCGTGTTGGCCGTTGTGCCGATTGGGTTGGGCAAAGCGGTGGTTGAAGAATCCCAATCCTCCGCCAGCGACATGAGGGATCAAACCATCGAACACCTTTCTCCCCTTCTCATCCACATTGAAACCGAGGTAGACGAAGTTGCGCAGGAAACGACCGCTCTGCGACACGCCGAATCCATAAGCGTAGCGGATTGGCCGATTGGTACCGAGCGGATTTTGCTCGCTGTCGCTATAACGCAAGAAGGAAACCCAGTCGCGCGGCGCGGCGAACCCCAATCCCTGCACGATCGGTCCTTCGGCTTCATAGATCAATTCGTAAATGTAACCGGGTCGAAAGCCGCCTTTGGGCCACAGTCGAATTTCTGGCAGCGTGCCGGCGACGCCCTTGCTCGCTTTCGGCGGCGGCTTGATCTCCAGAGACCACTGTTCGCGAGGAATCAAGACTCGCCGATCGGTTTCCCGCATGCGCCATGTCAAGGTGGCCTTCTCCAGCCCACGCCTGGTCGGTGGGTAACTTCCATGTCCGCCGCGGCGGGATAACGGCATACTTTTGGCCGGGCTTTCCGCCACGATCTCCTGACGAACGATTCCTCGAATGGGTTTGCCGTTTTCTTTCGCGATCGGCGCTTTCATCAAAAGCCGGTCTCCGCCTGGCAACAATTCGCCGATCCATCCCACCCACACGACCGTGTAGCCTCGCCGGAAGAGAAAGCCGTCGCCGCCTTCACCCTTGTTTGCAGGATTGTTCGTACCTGGAGCCCGATTGAAAAACCCCAACGCGAGCCGACGGCCACGATTGTTGACATCATAAAGAATCGCCCCGTTGCCTTTGGACATGTCTTTCGGGGCCAGGATATAGAAATCCGATTCGAACTCGACTTTCCCCTGCGCATTGCGCGGCGCCAACTCAAGGTCGACGATTACGTCGTTCCGCTTGTTTTTCGGGTCCACGGCAAAACGGACGATGCCTGTGATCATTTCGTAAGCACCGGTTTTGCCGAATTCCCTGCCCCCGGCGAACGGCGCGCGCTTGATGATTTCAACATCGACTACCTCTCCCCGCAGAGGCCAAGCCGACAAGAATCCTGCCAGGACCAGAAACGCATGGCGACGCTTCAGCATAACCCAACCTCTTTGCAAGCCAGCCGTCATGGAAATCGCGTGCAGGAACATGTTCGCAAGCGGAGATGGCGACGGCAACCAAAAAGACAAAACCCGACCTCAAAATTGAGGCCGGGTTCATCGCCTCGCCATGTTGCCAGGAAAAACTAACGTCCCTTTTTCTTGCGCTCCAGGTATTCCTTGATGATTTGCTCGGGATTCTCGTTGAAGGCATCCCGGCAACCCGAACAGCAGACGTAGTAAGTCTTGCCTTTATAGGTCACGGTCGAAGTGCCCACGCCACCAGTCACGACACATTCGGGCTTCTTTTTGCCGCTGGCGAACGATTCGCCGAGGCGAGTCAGCGCGACCAGGTATTCCTTGCGGAAAATCGTGCGTTTGGCCTGCTTGCGCGCCTGGCGATAAATGAACCGTGCCCCTTCTCCTGCCATGTTCATCTGGATGCGAACAACGTCGCCGTTCGGCGCCGTATGCAAGAATGTCAGGTAGTCTTCGTCCAGCTCTCCCACGAATTCCAGCTTGTTCCCCTTCAAATCGGTCAGGATCATTTTGTATTTTTCCGATTCCGGAAGATAGCGAATCTCTCCTTCCTTGTACAGCTTGCTGTCGAAGAACTTCAATGTCAGCCAGCAATCATCCCCCTTGAATTTCCAGCTCCACACAACTTTTTCGCTCCAGCCTTCCCTCGGATCGAAGCGAGGCTTGTCCGGGCCGCCGGGACCTTTGAAATCGCCAATGAATGGATTGAGTTTCTGCAAGCCCGCTTTAAGGACCGCCTTTTTCTTGGCATCGGCGGCGAACAATGGATGCAAAGCCAGAATCGCCCCCAAAGCAATACCCAGAACCAGTCTTCTTCTCATTTCGGGAGTCCCTCTACTGACGTGACCTTCATTGCCGAAAATACCTCCATGTCATTAGACCACAGATCGAGAGGGTTTTCTCCAGGAAAATCAAAACTTTACAGAAGAGCGGCCAGCACGATCGGCACATTCTCTCTGGTCAACATGGTTTGTGTCGGAGGTACGGGCATCTGGCTGTGCTGCATGAAACGCAACCGAGGCGAAATCGGCCGCGGCTTCGCTGACCGGGGAAGTGGCCGCAGTGTTCTTGGCTGGTCACGCCAATTCATCGGCGAATTCGTTGAATTCGATGTAATGCAGATGTTTATAAAGCATGTTGCTGGCCAGCAGCTGGCGATGATCGCCGATCGCTTCGATGCGGCCTTTGTGAAGCAAGACGATTTTTTCGCAGCGTTTGATCGTAGAGATTCGATGCGGCAGAAAGATGACAGTTCGCCCAGGCAGGATGCGTGTCATGGCATCATCGAGCAGGGCTTTGGTATCATCGTCCAGCGGGACGGTGGGTTCTTCGATAATCAGGATGGCGGGGGTCACGGACGATGGCGCGGGCGAGAGCGATGCGGAACTGCTGGCCGACATTGAGCGTGTGTCCGGCTTCACCGATCACCGTTTCGTAGCCCCGGGGCAACTTCTGGATGAAGTGGTGAGCGCGGGCCAGCTTCGCCGCCTCGATGATTTTGGGGCGATCGTATTGGGGGTCGCCGCAACCGATATTGTTGGCGACGGTGTCATTGAAGACCAGATTGTGCTGCATCACCATGGAAATCTGCGAACGCAGCGAATCCAGCGTGACCCAGCGGATATTCTTGTTGTCGATGCGGACTTCGCCGAGCGTGGGATCGAGAAAACGAGGTATCAGATAAACAAGGGCGTGTTTTTGCAACTCGTCGGTGCCCACGATGCCGATGCGCTGACCGGCTTCGATACGTAGCGAGACGGATTCGATAAGCTTTCGGCCGGTTCCTGGCTCATGAAGGGTAACATCGTCGAATTCCAGCGACTTGCTCATGGGGGGCAGGAACTCGGCGCCGACCGCCTGGCCAACCTCCCCAGGGCGATCGAGAAATCGAAACACAATACTGGCGGCTTCTCGCGCTCGGCGCAGGACGCGACGGTGTTCAAGGAAATTGACCGTGGGCCAGTAGAGACTGACCAGTGCGGCGGACATGGTGATCGCGCTGGCGACGCCGAACCGCCCACTCAACACGATCAAACCGGCCAGATAGAGCAAGGCGATCGCCGACAGCGTGCCGAGCAAAACGAGTAACGGGCGATAGATTTCCTCGCCCCGGTAGGCCTTTTTCTGCGCTTCGGCATAGCGGGACAATTGCCTTTCCACACGGGCCTGGTTGAAAAGCTCCATCAGGTAGACTTTGACGAGGCGAGTCATCATCAGGCTTTCCTGCAAAAGGGCAAGTTGATCGGCGGCGTCCCTGGCGGCCTGGCGTTCTTGCCGACGGATGTAAACAACCATTTGTCCGCCAATGACCCAAATCAACAAGGCGAAAAACAGAAAAGCCAGCGCCAGCCAAAAATTGATCAAAAGGGCGAAAACCAGGAGCAAGATGAACTTTATCGGCTCGCGAACCATGACCGTCAGCCAGACGTACAGGCCGTTTTGCAGGATTTCCAGTTGCTTGGTAAAGATGCCGACCGCCTCGGCCGGGCCAAGCGAACGAAAGGCCAATCGGCCCAAACGGTGGGTGTGGTGGTAAACGGCGCGGCGCAAACGTGTCGAAGCCTCGACGACGGCCTGGGCGGCGGAGGCGTGCAAGACATAAAGAACGACTGCCCGCAAAAATGCCAAGACGACCGCGGTAATCACCAACCCTGAAAGATAGTAGAACGAGTTGGCGTTGATCGGGTCCTGCCAGCGCCACATCCAGGGAAAGATGCGAGCCAGCGTGCCAAGCGCCGGACCATAAAGCCTGGCGCCGAGGTCTCTTTTGTAGTGGCTCCGCACGATCAAGCTTAATACGCCGCGATCCGTCAACTCCTGCTCGGTTGCCGTCGGTTTAACGAGTTGGGCGGCGTCGAGGCCGACGCGATCCTTTACGATTCGGTAAACCTGGGAACGCCAGATGGTCTCTTTCGCCTTGCTGTCGAGCTGTGCTGCATCCATACTGGCCAGCTTCTGGGCTTCTTCGGACGGAACGTCCATTTCCTCCAGATGCTGTTGCCTTTCGCTAATCGGCAGCGCCGACCAGATGTTGAGAAAGACGTCACGTTCATACGGCGTCAGGTCGCGAAATGTCGGGATTTGGCCGCGGTGCACGATCAAGTCGGCGGCCAGGCCGAGCACGATCAGAAATGCAAGGTAAAAAAAACCCGAAGCGGCGGCGGCTGACAACGCAAGCCACTTGGCTGTGGGCTTGTAGCTCAAAAACCGCCATGCCCGCGCAAAAGATTTGCGTTCCACGATCGTTTTGTGTCGAGTTAAGGAATCATGAACCCTTTGTCTAAATCCTACGAGGCGAATAAATGGCTTTCAATTCGGTTTTGCCGTCGGCACCCTGAACCATTCGGATTTATCTATATCGTAAAGCTGTTTACTCTGCTTACGGTTTGCTCATGCCGACAAAGCTGCCTTCGTTCTCACGAGCCAAAGCCCACAGAAAGGCGCCCACCTCCGGGCTTTCGTAAAAGAAGCCCACTGCATTGACGCGAACGCGGCGCATGCCCGGTCTGTTCCAGACGTTCAACAGGGTATGCCGAACGTGACGACTCAATAAAGCGGTTCGCTCCGACTCCGTAATGTTCGTCGGTTCCGCGGGCAGACCAGGACCGGCGCTCGGCAAGCCGTCGGAGAACAGGTAGATCGTATCCAACCCCTGGTTGCGATAGGTGAACGCTGCTTCCAGCGCGGCATACATGTTCGTCGCCCCCTTCGGTTTGATCAGCGACATGGCTTTGACCACTTGTTGGGGAGTGGTGTTTGGTTCGAATTTCAGCCAGCGCCCCTGCTGTCCCAGCGGGAAGAAGGGTTTATCCGAAAAGAGAATCACTTGATATTGTTCTAGATCGGGCAGGCTGCTCATGACTTTGGCGAGTGCCTGTTGCACCTTGGGCCATTTGTCGGCAGCAGGAGTTCGTTCATCGACCAATTCCATGCTCCCCGACATGTCGACGAGGAAAACGACGTTTTTGCCGGTCAATTCTATGCCGGCGAAACGGTTTTCAGCCGCCAGGCGGGTTCGCTGCAATAACTCCACGAGCGATCGTTTTTCTCCCAGCAAGTTGGCGATGCGTTTATCCGCGTCCGCGAGTTGTTTGTTCCGCTCCGCCACTTCTTTGAGCATTTTCAGATACGCCTTCTCGATGTCTTTGGCGCTGAGATTGGCGCCCAGCAGTTCCTTGCGCAAGGCGGCGGCTTCTTTCTCGAGTTCCCTGGCTTCCTCCTGGCTGACCTTGAGTTGTTTTTTCAAATCGGGTACGAGCCTGGCCAATTCAGCCAGTTCCTTGATTTTCGTGTCGGCCAGTCTCAGTCTGCCAGCGAGGTCGTCGGCGGTTTGGGCAGCGTTGGCCGCCATCTTTTCTTTTTCTGCCAGCGACGCCTGCAATCGTTTGCTTCGTTCGACCGCGCTTGCGAGTTCTTTCGCCAAAGCATCGAGGTCTTTGGTTTTCAGCGCCAACTCTTTTTCCACTGCTTTTTTGTCGCTTTGCAAAGCAGCCAAGGCTTTATTCAATTCCGCCAAACGTGCCAGCGCCTCGGCCATTTCCTTTTGGAGAGCGTCGCGCTCTTTTTCGGCTGTGTCGGCGCGCTCGCTTTGGCGAAGGCGCTCTTCTTCGGATCGTTGCAATTTTTTCGCCGTGCTGCGGACTGCCTCTTTGGTCTCGTGAAGTTGCCTACTGGCCTCCTCCAGCCGAGCACGCACTCGCTCCAATTCTTGCTGCGTCAAGGTGGCGGCATCGGCACCGCGCTTCGATTCGTGCAGGTTCAACAGCCACATCAAAATGACGCAACCCAGCGCGCAGCAGAGAACGTCGACCATGTAAATGTTGAAAATCGTCGGTATTCGATGACGTCGGGTCATGGTCTTCTCGAATCAAGTCGACAGTGAGTCACTTTTTGGTTTCGGAAACTGGTCGGTTGCGTTCACAGCCCCAAAAACCGGCGGCGCTTCTTTTCTTTCTGTTTCGGCTGAGGAGGCACATGCAATGGGCAGCGAACAATCGCTTCCAGATGCTCGCGCGGAAACTCGCCACGATGGAAGAAGATCGCCAGATCGTGCGTTCCCAAGGCTCCGGCATCTTCCGGAAGCGCGATGATCGGAATCTCCTCTTCTGTTTCCTCGTGAGCTGCGTCGACCAAACCGGGCAGCCTGGCTGCCGACCAAGACAGCAAAATCCTCTGCAACCCGTTGGCCTCTCCCACCGAAAACGCCTGATGCAGATTGTCCGCAGTTCCTTTCAGCAAAGCCGCACAAAAACCTCGTACTTCATCGGGGCGGAGGATCAAGTTCTGGCACCAGTGTGCACTTTGGACGACCACCTCGACCATTTGCTCCCGGCGGGCTGCCTCCAGTACGTCGTCGAGTTGGTCGAAGAGCATCTGTTCAGCGTCGGCAGAGTCGCGCAAGTCCCAGCGGCTATGGCGGACACATCGGTCAGCGATGGCGTCGATCAGTCGCGCTTTCCAAGCGCGGATCCCCAGTCTGGGTAGGGGCAGCGCCAGTGTTTGCAATAATGAGAGCGACCGTGGTTTTTGCCCTGGTTGCCAATCGTCCTCGTTGGCCGTCACGTTCACGATGGAAAATGTCAAGGCATGGTCATCGGCGTCGACGACCAGTGCCGGTCCTGACCAGGGCGTACTCTTGAAAGCGACAAGCACTTGCGCGATCGCAGCAGGCACCGAGCCAAGAAGAGGCAATTTCGCTTTACTGGCCAATTTCCAAAGCCAGTCGATCTGCTCGCGAGTGAGGTAGGAGGGAAGACACAAAGCCAGCCCATTGGCGGAACTGCACACGCCTCGCAAATGTTCAAACACGACCGACAGCGCTTTGGCGGCATCGAACGTGTGCCTGCCGGCTTGCCATTCGTGGTTCGTTCCAAGACGAGGGATAAAAAGGTCGCAGACGAGATGC
This sequence comes from Gemmatales bacterium, assembly GCA_026004675.1. Lineage (GTDB taxonomy): Bacteria > Planctomycetota > Planctomycetia > Gemmatales > Gemmataceae > BPJP01. Next base: position 32,371 of record BPJP01000003.1, on the reverse strand, counting down.
GGCATCCGGCGGCAGAGCGACAAGCCGGCACGACCGACTTCCGGATTTCGGCCTTTCAGGCTGATGGTCATCGGCAAATCGGCGTCGCGTCCGTCCAAAGGGACGGAGTGTGGCCGAATACCAGCCGGCCCACTCAAGGCCCGAGCTCGAGTGCTGTTCAATTCGAGACCGATCAGGTTCATTGCGCGGTCCTTACGATGGAGGCTACGCGCGGCCGCGGGGACTTCGTCTTCCTCCGGCAGCGGTTCCGGGTCGTAGATGCGATTCACCAAGTGCTCCAGACAGAACTGCTGGCTGTCGATGATCAATTCTTCTTCGTCGCGCTGCAACTGATGAATCAAAAACATCAGAGGCACGCTTAAAGCCAGCGCCACCAACGTGCAGTCAAAAGCAACGTTCAAATGTCCAGTCGCCTGTTTCAAGAATTCGCTCGTCGGCAAGGCTACCTTGTCCGCGCTCGCCATGGTCAGGCTCATGGCCAGACCCCGCACGGTGCCCAAAAAGCCGATCGCTGGAATGGCCCAGGCGAGATATTGCACGGTGGCCATCGTAGCCACCAGGCGGCCAAGATCGACCTGAGCTTGTGTCTTCACCGTTTCCGAAACATCCGGCGACGACCGGGTGATCGCATACTTGCCCAAAGCCAGGCGGATCAAGTTGGCCAAAATGAACGGGCCGCGCTGTTGGTTGATCTGTTCCGCTTTGCGCATCAGCGGCCGAGCGTCTTCAGGAAGTATCCGTGCTCCTTCTTCTGTCGGCAACAATCCCAATTGGAATGCCCGCCGCTGGCGGCGAACCTCGCGATAGCGTCCGACCAGGATCAAACACGCCCAAGTGAAGAATACATAGCAGGCGATCTGCTCCGGGCCAAGCAGCAGACGCTCCCCGCGCTCGACAAGTCCTTCATAGTTCGTGCCGGCGAAAGGCTCGGTTGCCAGCCATTGACGAAGGGGAAGGCACACCGACAGAACCAGCGCCAACGCCAGAAGCAACAGTGGCCATTCGCGGGTTCGCCTTTGAGATTGATTTACCGTCATCGATCATCCTGCCTAAGAGTGGGTCACGAACAATGCCCAAGAAATGCCTCATTTCATAGTTCGTAATTAGTTTAGCTTAATCTGCGTCCGCCGTGGTAAAAAGTTCAAACTTGACCCCGGCAGCCGCGCTCAAATCCGGCACAGTCAACATAATCAACCCGGATTGCCCGCTTTTTGTGCTTCCAAAAAGTTGACTTTTTCCGCTTGCCTAGCCGATTCGCCCCGCGTCTTCGACGGCAAGGTGCAACAACGCGTTGGTTGCCGCGGCGGCCATGGCGCTGCCACCTTTTCTACCTGCGACCGAAATGACGGGCACCGGCAACGCCAGGGCTTGCTGTTTGCTCTCGACAACCGAAACAAAACCGACGGGCAGTGCCAAAATCAGTGCCGGTTTCAGTTTGCAATGTAAAACAGCGTCACACACTGTCAAAAGCGCCGTCGGCGCACTCCCAATCACGTAAATCGCCGTCCCAATCGAAGCGATCGCCTTTTCCATGCCGCAGGCACTCCGCGTTTTTTGCTCCTGCACCGCTTGCTGTCGAACGTCCTCCGCGTCGATAAAACAGGCGACTTGAACGTTCAAACACGCAGTCAGACGACGATCGATGCCGGTCGCCGTCATCCGGCCATCCGTGACAATGGGAGTCTGTTGTTGCAATGCCCGGATGCCGACCCTGGCAGCGTCATGCGTGAAGCGAAGATCGTGGACCAACGACACATCACCGCTCGCATGGATCATTCGGCGGGCGATCGGCCACTCCCATTCGTTGAACGGATGCTGGCCGACTTCCTGTTCAATTATTCGGAAACTTTCTGCAGTGATTTCGTCTGGCGTCATAAGGTTTAACTATAACATGCTGCAAAAGCTGCAAAAGCAAAGGAAACGTCATGCGTTTGGCGATTTTGTCGGCGGGTCGAGGGTGGCATGTCCGCGATTTGGAACGAGCGGCCATGTACCTGGGCCATCAGGTCGAGCTGGTCGATTTTCGTCGAATTCATGCCTTTGTCTCGCCGGCGGCGGAGCCTGAACTTTCCGGCTTCGACGCCGTCTTGGTTCGCACCATGCCACCCGGCTCGCTCGAACAAGTAGTTTTTCGCATGAATGTGTTGCACCGTCTGCGGGCGAAAGGGGTCCAGGTATGGAATTCGCCTGCCGCGATCGAAGGCTGCGTCGACAAATACCTGGCCAGTGTTCGACTTGAAGAAGCGGGTTTGCAGGTCCCGAAAACCGCCGTCTGCCAGACTGCTGAAACCGCTTTGGACGCGTTTCATCGCCTGGGTGGCGACGTCGTGGTCAAGCCTCTGTTCGGTTCCGAAGGTCGCGGCATGATTCGCGTGACCGACATCGAGATCGCCTGGCGAACGTTCCATGCATTGGAAAGGTTGCAGAGCATCATTTTTCTTCAAGAGTTCGTTCCCCATCCCGGTTATGACGTGCGTGCGTTCGTGTTAGGCGACAGCGTACTGGCTGCCATGACCCGATATGGGCGAGGCAGTTGGCGGACGAACATCGCTCAAGGCGGTCAGGCGGAAGTCCGTGTCTTGGAGCCGAACCTGGAGAAAATGGCTATTCTGGCCGCCCATGCTTTGGGAGCACGCATTGCCGGCGTCGACCTGCTACCCAATCGAAATGGCGACTGGTTCGTACTTGAAGTCAACGCCGTTCCGGGATGGCGTAAACTATCGCCGGTAACCGGCACCGACGTTGCCCGCAAGCTCCTGGAATACCTTTACCAAAACGATGACAAGTGCCGAAGACAGTAAGAAGCACGACCGCGTCGGCGTGGTTCGTGCAAACTTTCCCGATCTTGCTCGGCTCGCGTTTTTCTCGAACTTATCGATTTGGCCCCGGCTGCCGTTGGCGTCAGGGTACGTAATGTTTTATTATTGTGGCCAGAACCGACGCTCCGGTAAGGAATACCGATGGTTTTGAAATGTGAAGGGATCGGCCAAAGCGTGCGGATCGCTGCCAGTGATCGAATACTCGGCATCGATCCCGGTCTGCGTATTACCGGCTATGCGGTGATCGAAGCCAGGCAGCGTCGGCCGAACGTCTGCGAAGCAGGTTTCATTTCCAGCCCGGGCCGGGATGAAAAAGCCGCCTTGGCCCTTCGCCTGGTCAACTTGCATCATTCGCTGCGCGGCATCATCGAACAATTCCGCCCCACCGTCGTCGCGATCGAAGAATTGTATGCCCATTATCAGCATCCCCGGACGGCGATCCTGATGGGGCATGCCCGAGGCGTCATCTTGCTGGCGGCAGCAGAGGCCTCGATCCCTGTGGTCAGCTATAGCGCCACAAGAATCAAGAAGACGATCACCGGCAACGGCCGGGCACCCAAAGACCAGATGCAGCGCTCCATGCAGCGAGAACTTTGCCTGGCGAAAATGCCGGAACCGCCAGACGTCGCCGACGCATTGGCCATTGCCTTATGCCATTTTTTTCCTGCGCAACCAACCGGGTTCATCATGATTACGTGCATGACAGGGAACTTGAATCGTGTGCTCGCGGAAGAAGTCAGGCTTCAAGTCGGCGCTTTGGAATATCAAGTTTTGATTCCGGAATTCGTTCGCCGACAGCTGCAGAACAAGCTCGGGGAAGAAATCACCCTTTTTACAAGCGAGTTTCTGGAAGGCAATCCGATGCAAGGGCGTATGGTGCCGCGCCTGATCGGCTTTACCAGCGAAGCGGAGCTGGAATTCTTCGAGTTGTTTTGCACGGTGGACAAGGTCGGCATCCGCAAGGCGATCAAAGCACTGGTTCGCCCCGTCCGCGACATTGCCGATGCCATCCAAAGGCAAGATTGCAAATGGCTGACGACTTTGCCGGGCATCGGGCCATCGTCCGCCGAGCAGATCGTCGCGACGCTTCGGCGTAAAGTTACGAAGTTCGCCCTCATGGTGACGCCGGAAGCCTCGACCGCCGAAGCGCCGTCGGCCGGAGCACAAGCAGCGCAAGTTTTCGAAGAAGCCTATGAAGCTCTGGTAAGCGTCGGCCATACCCCCGTCGAGGCACGCAATCTGATCGACAAGGTGATCGCTAGTGGAAAATCGTTCGATTCCGTTCAGGATGTTCTGTTGGAAATCTACCAGAAACCGAAGTGACGCTTCCCGCAACCAGGCAACGATCGCCCTATGTCCAAGCGCGACGAATGGGGTATGATTCACCAGGAAAACGATCGGGTCCGCATTTAGTTTTGTAGCCAGGATACCACCATGAGCCGACAGGCTGTCGTCAAGACGGATAGCACGATCGAGGAAGCCGAACGCGACGAGGCGTTGCGGCCTCGGCGACTCTGCGAAATCATCGGCCAGAAAGCCGTCGTGGAGCGCCTCAAAATCGTACTCAATTCCTGTCGAAAGAACAAAGAACCACTTTCGCACATCTTGTTCGACGGTCCGCCTGGCCTGGGCAAAACGACCTTCGCGACCGTCCTGCCGAACGAATTGGGAACGTCCTTGCAAATGACCAGCGGTCCGGCACTGACGAATCCTCGTGATATGATGCCTTTTTTGACCAATCTGGAAGAAGGCTCGATCCTTTTCATCGACGAAATCCATCGTTTGCCCAGGGTGGTCGAGGAGTTCTTGTACCCTGCCATGGAGGATTTCCGCATCGACATCGTCTTGGGAGAGGGCATCCATGCGCGCACGATCTCGATGCCTTTGAAACGATTCACGCTGGTCGGTGCCACGACGCGCAGCGGCATGCTCTCCAGTCCGATGCGTGACCGTTTCAAAATGCACGAACATCTCGAGTTCTATAGCGTCGAAGAATTGGCCGAGATCATTCAAGTCAACGCACGCAAATGGAAATCCGAAATCACTGAAGAAGCCGCTCTCGAGTTGGCGAAACGCAGCCGGGGCACGCCACGCGTGGCGATCAACCGTCACTGGTGGGCCAGACAATATGCGATCAGCGAGGCGGACGGCAAAATCACGCTCGACGTCGCCAGACGGGCTTTGGCCATGTACGAGGTCGACGACAAAGGTTTGGACAAGCAGGATCGCCGCTATTTGGAAGTTCTGCTCGATGTTTTTGGCGGTGGACCAACCGGCGTCGATGCCCTGTCAGCGACCCTGAACCTCCCCGCGGATACGCTCAGCGACGAAATCGAACCCTATCTATTGCGGGAACAATTCATCGTTCGCACCCCCCGAGGTCGGGAAGCCACACGACGCGCCTTCGAGCACATGGGCCGAAAAATCACATCCGCAAAAGCTTCCGGCCAGAAAGAACTGTTCGATTAGGGCGGCTATTTCTTCGCTCGCACTTTCAGAAGCACGGATCGGGCGGCAAACTGCGTGCGCTTGTCCTCGCGCCGCGCCACCACCACAAACGGATGGTCCGTTTCTTCCACCCATGGTTCCGCGTAGAGCACGATCCTCCGTCGCGTCTCGGCAGGAGTAATCAAAATGCCATTCAAACCAACGTTGAGAACGCGAACGCCGTGCGGCAAACCTTTGATGTCCAGTGGAACGCGCCCTGTGAAGTCTTTGCTCCGGTGAACCGTAACCGTCAAATGGCTGGATTTGCCTGGCTGGATCACCACTTCCGGCTGATCGACTTCAGTGACAATGGAAGGATTGCTTGCGATTTTTGGCCGCAGTCCGGTCGCCCGACGCACGACCTCGGTTCCGTTGATCGTTGCTGTCGCCACTACTGCCAATGGCGGAGAAGAGGGAGAAAATGTTGCCCCGGCATCGGCCCAAAGAGCAAACGAAGTGCTTTCTTCACCTGCTGGAATGTGCGTCACGGGAGCGGAAAAACCCGGTGGCACATTCTCCAGCCGAACTTCGATCGCGCCTTCGAATCCGTCGATCCTCGTCGCGATGACATCGATCGGAGCCGCACCTCCACTCCAGACGGTCGGGTTCTTGGGGCTGAAGCGAATGCGAAAATCGGGTCTGGGCGGCCGAATCGTCAAGCGATAGGCCATGAGCATCCCCGTCTGGCCGCGCGTATCGCTGACGCGAACGTGATATGTACCGTCCTCGGGTGGGTCGAAGAACAAACGCGAATCCTTGTCGTAACCCAGCCCGCCGTCGTCATTGCGCCAATACAGGGTAAACACCGGCAAACCATTGGGCGGAAAAGTCTTTCCCGGCGGATGGATGGCGACTTTGTAGAGCGGTTCGTTGACGCTATGGTGAGACGGCGTCGTTCCGAGTTCGCCACGTCGGCGGCCGCCTTCGCTGAAGAACACACAGTTATCGTCCGGGTTGCGAGGCAATTGGCGAATGCGCAACAGCTCGCCGTTCAAATAAACATAATCGTTCACCGCCAGGTCGTCCCAAGCTTCGATGCGGATCGACGGCTGTACGGAATCGTGATCGCGGAAGGTGGTGTAGGTTTTCGCCAAACAGCGTAAGGTTGCGCGAGGCAATGGCTTGCCATCGGCATCGAGAATTTCGAGAAACGAATCCATCGGCATTCCCAACCGGCGGGAGTGCGTTTCGATAATCAGGCGCTCGCCTTTTCTGGCGTGAAATCTCCACGTCTGCTTTTTGCAGCCGATCAAGACGCCGTTGGCCGTGCCAGGAACAGGAATGGGGCCCCGTACCACTTCGGGAAACTCGCCAACCACAAGCTGCGGCTTGCCCAGCGGTGGGCCGAACGGAGTCGAAAATGATATCGGCACCATGGTGCCGATTGGGGCGTCGCCGGGAATAGGGACCAGGACCGACTGGCGTCCGAGATGAACTCCACGCAACTGGACCTCGACCTTCTGGCCTTTTTGTCCCCCCAATGGGAAAATGCCGGTGACGATTGGGATATTGCCGATGTGCAGCCGATACGATTGCTTCATGCCGCCTCGAAACTGTCGATCGCGGATGCTCAATACGTAAACGCCAGTCTGTTCACTGCGGTAGCCAAGCAAACCTTCGTTGCCAGTAGCCACAACGTCGCCATCTTCGTTCGTCAAGCGCAAAACCGGATCGAATTGGCCGGCATCCGAGGTAACGACTTGCACGCCGACTTCCTGACCAGCTTTCAGCGAAAAGCCGAAATAGTCGATGTCGCCCATTCGATTGAGAAGCCCGGCAAGGGAGACAGGTACCGTTACTTTTTGGCGTTGCGAAATCGTGTCATTGGGTTCGGTTTCACTTATCTGTTCGAAGAGATCGACTGCAACGGAAAGCTGATTGGAGGTCCCAGCCTCGTTGCTGGCTGTAAGAAGATAGATGCCGGCTGGAGCCGATGCGGGCACCTGAACGTCCACCTCGGCACGATCGGACGACGCGATTGTTCTCGTGCTTAGTCGACAATTCGGCAGGCTCAACGAGAAGCGAATGTTTTCATCGAAGTGTTCGCCAAGAATCACAACGCGCTGAACAGTTCCCCGGCGGATTGATTTGGGCGTCATCGATTTCAGCACCGGTGCTTTCGGCTTGGCGGGGAGAGGTTGCATTTGCAATTTTCCGCTGTGCGCCTCCAGCAAGAGTAAAGCCCCATCGAACCGTCCCAGTGCCAGCTGCTTGCCGTCGGGCCGAACAGCGAACGCCAAGACGGCTTCGCGTTGCGTTGGATAGACCTGGCGTTCCATGATTCGGCTGGCATCCCATTTCTTGGCTGTCCCCTTTTCACTCAACGAATACAGGGACTTGCCGTCGGGAGAATAGAGCAGGCTTGTCACTGGTGCTTCATGGGCATATGTCGAATGGACGAGTTTTGGCCCATTCGGTCCGATCCTCCAGACGCGGATGCTTTGATCGACGCCGGCGGCTGCCACCTCGTTTGCATTTGGCCGCCAGGCGACCGTATACAACCAATCGGTGCTTTCGCCGAGGGTGTAAAGGCGCTTGCCGTCTTCGGCGTTCCAGACCTTGACGGTGCGATCCGCGGAAGCGGAGGCGAAATGGGAGCCATCCGGGCTGAACGCCAACCCATAAACGGCGTCGCTATGATCGGTAAGCGTGCCCTTTTCTTTGCCCGAGGCGACATCCCAGATTTTGATCAGCCGGTCGTAGCCGGCGCTAATCAAGACCGGCTTTTTCGGATGCCAGGCGAGAGCCTGAATAAGGTCCTTGTGGCCAGGAAGGGATTTCGCCGCGGTAGCTGGTTTGGTCGCTGGATACAGTTGAATGACAGCGGATTCTCCAGCGACTCCGCTGGCGACAGCCAGCCACTTGCCGTCTGGGCTGAAAGCCAGAGCCGTGACAGCGTTGGTTTGGCCGCCGACCTGCCACAGGACCGTGCCGTTCTTCGCATCCAGGATTTGGACTTGTTCATAGCCGCCGACCGCGAGCCATTTTCCTTGGGGATGGTAGGCAAGCGAGGTGATGGGCGAAGGCAAGCGTTTCTTGGGCGCAATGGGGGGTAAAGCAGTAACGCTATCGTCGCGATCCACCTTCGCCCCGCCAGCGACCCAGAGGCGAACCAGGGCTTTTTCGGCAGCGGTCGGTTGCTTGGATCGCTTGGGAGGCATCAGTCGTTTGTCTTTTCCCTCGAGCATGCGAACCAGTCGGCTTTTGTCCGGATCGCCGGGAACGATTGCCGGACCGCTGTCGCCGCCTTTGCGCAATGCCGCGACCGTCTCCAGGCTGAATCCTCCTTTAGCTGATTTCTGGTTATGGCACTGCAAACAATACTTGACGAACAAAGGCCGAATTTCGCGGGAAAAGCTCGGCGTCGGCTCGTCCGAGGACGACGAAACGGCCAGGCACACGATGGATATCAAGCTGCACGTTTTCATGGTTTCATTTCCGACCTTTGAGTCGTATTCGTTTCCTCTTTGAAGATCTGGATGGAAACACGAATCTCCGTGCCTTGTCCCGGCAGGGAGTGGATGGCAAACGTCCCCCCGACATCGGCTACCCGTTCGCGCATGCCGACGATTCCAAGACTGTGGCCCGTTCTCGTCACGGCTGGATCGAGGCCGATGCCGTCATCTTTTATAACAAGCTCGATCCCTTCAGTTGATCGTTCCAAACGAACCTCGAAGGTCTTCGCCTGGGAGTGCCTGACAACGTTGGTAAACGCCTCCTGCACAACACGAAAAAGAACCACTTCGACGTCCGGCGACAGACGTTTTGGCAAGGCATCTGCCAGAAAGCGTATCGCGATGTCGGTTTGTTTTTCCATTTCCAACAGGAACCAGCGCAACGCGGCAGAAAGCCCAAGATCATCCAGGATCGACGGCCTCAAGCTATGCGATATGTTGCGCACCCCGTTCCAGCGTGGTCTCGGTGAGAAGCAGGCAATTGTGAAGCCGACCAGTGAGTGCGGGGTCCTCGGACGATTCGAGTAGTGTCCGCAGATTGATATGCAGCAAACTCAAGTGCTGGCCGATTTCATCGTGCAGTTCATGCGCCAATGATTTCCGCTCTTGTTCTTGAATGCGCACAAGCCTCTTCGAAAGTTCGCGCAGCGTCTTCTCCGTTCGCTTCCGCTCGCTGATGTCGTGAACGATCGCGAGGAGATGTTCCTTGCCGCCGTAGGTGAACGGGACGGCATGTACTTCGATGTCGAACCAGGTGCCGTCCTTGCGACGATGCCGGGCCTCGCACGAAAAGCTCGCTCCCGAGAAGATGTTCGTCAACGCCTGCTTGAAGTCCTCGTGCGAATCCGGGTGGATGATCTCCAAGGGGCTGAGACTGAGAAACTCTTCTTTGGAGTATTGGTGCATCCGGCACGCGGCGGGATTGATGTCAACGAATCGCCCCTCTGGAGTCAGCACGAATAATGCATCGGTAACGGTTTGAAAAACGGCACGATATTGTTCTTCGCTTTTGATTTGTTCGAGCCGCTTCCGGTCGGTAATATCGCGAGAAATCCCGATCAAGCCGATGACATTGCCGTGCTCGTCGAAGTAAGGTGCTTTGGTCGACAGAAAGATGCGCACTTCGCCGTCGATGTCGGCTGGTTCTTCGTAGGTCTGCGTTTCGCGACCTTGCATGACGGCACGATCTCTCTCCTTGATTTGCCTGGCATATTCTGGTGAAAACAGAAAATAGTCATCTTTGCCGACCACGTCCTGAGGTGCGACTCCCACGGCATGAGCGCCCGCCGGATTGAGCATGCGATAGCGCCCTTCCAAGTCCTTCACAAACACGATGTCGGAGATGCCGTCGATGACTGCCTTGAATAGTGTGTAGTCGTAAAGCAGACCTGCATGCAAGGCGTCGTTCGTCTTCGGTGCGAAGTCTTTATGTATGCGCTCCTTCAATCCCTCCAAACAGCGGATAACGGAATCGACGGACAAAGCGGACGCCGAGCGCACTTTTCCCATGACCCGGTCGATTTCTTCGACCAGCAACTCTCGCAGGGAAGGCAAGCCCTGCTCCCTATTGCCGACTGCTCCGTTTGTTGCGTTAAAGGACATCGGATGACCAGAAGATTTCGAGTGTACGTCAAGTTTAGACTTTGCAGCGACCGTCTGCAAGAACGCGGCAAGGTTCGGCCATTCTCTCGGAATGGCTCGGATGGTTATTGTGCAATCGACAACGTTATCTGGGGCGGATGGCGCAAGGTCTGGTAAACAACGCAATAGCGCTCGGTAAGCTTTTGCAAAAGAGCGAGTTGCTCGCCCGTGGCATCGGTATCGAGCTGAAAACTCAGGCGAATATTCGTCAAGCCGACGGGGGCCTCCTTGTCGATGCCGAGGGTTCCCCGGAAATCGAGATCGCCTTCGGCAATTACCTGGCCGCCTCGTAACGGGATATCCAAGGCGGTAGCGACGGCACGCAAGGTGACGCCGGCGCAAGCGACGAGTGCTTCGAGCAACATCTCGCCCGAACAGGCAAAGTTGCCATCGCCTCCCGTCGCAGGATGGAGACCGGCTTCCACAAGTGTTTTGCCCGTTTCCACCTTGCAGGTCACGCGCTCGCTACCTAACGTCCCCCGAGCTTTCAGCGTGATCTTCGCCGCATCAGGATTCTGGCGGTAGCGCGACTTGATCGGTTCCTGAACAGACCGAAACTGCTCGGCGTTCATTTTTCGCCTCAATACCGCGTAATGGTTTCGTGCAAATTGAGGATAACGCGGGTAACGGAAGTCCAAGCCGCTAATTCCGCAGGCACGAGGTCGTCCGGGACCGGGTAGTCGCCGACTTGCAGCAACGCTCTGGCAGCCTTGTCGTCTTGTAGATACTGCTTGAAATGGCGTTGAAAAAGATCGCTGAGGACTTTGATTTCATCCGAGGTCGGCTGTCGACACAGGGCACGCCGGAAGGCGAAGCGAATCCTCGCTTCCATACCCCGTTCGGAACGCATGACGCGCTCGGCGAAAACGCGGGCCGCTTCCACATATGTCGGATCGTTCAATAGCACAAGTGCCTGGAGCGGCGTATTGCTGCGCGGCCTGTCGACGGTGCATTCTTCCCGGCTCGGGGCGTCGAACGCCAACAGGCTCGGATGCAAGAACGTCCGTTGCCAGTAGGTGTACAACCCTCGGCGATAGAGGTCCTCGCCAGCGGATTGTTTCCACGTTCGCTTCGGGAAATTGAGGTGCTGCCAGTAGCCGGCGGGCTGATAAGGCTTGACACTCGGCCCGCCCAACTTGCGCGACAACAGACCGCTGATAGCCAACGCGTTGTCGCGAACCATCTCGGCGTCGAGGCGAAATCTTCCCTGGCGCGCTAGCCACTTGTTGAACGGATCCGCCTTCCCCTTCGCTTCCGAAACCAATGATGATTGGCGATACGTTCGCGACAACACCATCAGGCGAATCATGTGTTTGATATCCCAGCCGCTTTCGCGAAACTCGACGGCCAGCCAATCAAGCAGCTTGGGATGTGTCGGCCAGGCGCCCTGGGAACCGAAGTCGTCGAGTGTCGCGACGATCCCGCGACCGAAGAAAAGTTTCCACAGCCGATTCACGAAGACGCGAGCCGTCATCGGGTTTTCTGGCGACACGAGCCATTTGGCGAAATCGAGACGATTCGGGCGACGACCCGTGACGTGCAAATCAGGCAGGGTAGCCGGCACGTCGGGTTGCATGATCGGTCCGGAATCATCGAGCCAGTTGCCCCGTGGCAACAGCCGAATCGTCCGTGGGGGGACCGACATGGAAACCAGCGTCTTGGGGGCGGCATCGAGGATGTCCTGCTTGCGTTTCTGCAAAAACGCCAGCAAGCGGTTTTCATTTTGCAGTGCCGGTGCGATCCTGCGGTAATGGTCGCGGAGCAGTTTGGTCTGTCCGCTGTTTCTCTTGCCAGCCGGAGTCTGCAAAGCCTGAATGACATTCGCGGGCAGTTCCTTCGTCGGTTTCGGGCGAGGGCCGAGCTTCTTCAGGGTTTCCGCTTCCCATGACGCTTGAGCCGCTTCGAGGTCCGGTGACTCTGCGACCAGAAGCCGATTCAGCACTTCGATGTCGCGGTCGAGGCTGGCGAGGCGGGCCTGATCTTCCTTGCTGAGAATCGGCGTTTGAGGCTGTCGGCCGACGGCGCGTTCGCTGATGTCGGCAAAAAACGCCTCCATGCTGTAGAAATCCTTCATCGTAAATGGATCGAATTTGTGATCATGGCATTCGCAGCAGCCCATCGTGATCGCCAGGAAAATCGACGATGTGTTGCGCACCCGATCCGCCGCATACTTCGCCGCGTATTCCTTCGGCTGTGCTCCCCCTTCTTCCGTCGTCTGGAGCAAACGGTTGAAACCAGACGCGACCCACTGCTCGTTGGTCCGGCCTGGCAACAAATCCCCCGCCAATTGTTCGATCGTGAACTGATCGAATGGCTTATTGTCGTTGAAGGCCTTGATGACGTAGTCGCGATACATCCAGATGTCGCGGTGATTGTCGCTGTGGTAGCCGCCCGTGTCGGCGTAACGAACCACATCGAGCCAATAGATCGCCATCCGTTCGCCAAAATGTTGGGAAGCCAACAAACGTTCGACAAGTTTTTCATAGGCATCGGGCGACGTGTCCTGAACAAACTGGTCGTATTCTTCGGGAGTCGGCGGCAGCCCCGTTAGGTCGAAGGACAAACGCCGCAGCAGGGTTCGCTTGTCGGCTTCATTCGAAGGCTCGAGGTTCTGGTCCTGAAGTCTCGCCAGAATGAAGCGATCAATTTCATTGATCGGCCAGGGGCGCAACTTGCCAGCCGGCAACGCGGGCACATCGGGGCGCTTCGGAGGAATATAGGACCAGTGCCCTTGCCACCGAGCACCCTGTTCGATCCAGCGCTCAATCAGGGCGATCTCGCGGGCTGTCAACGTCTTGTTGAATTTGCGAGGGGGCATGCGCCGGCGCCCGTCCGCCTCCGTGATCCTTGCAAAGAGCACGCTTTTTGCGGGATCGCGCGGCACAATGACGCGATAGCCGTCACGTTCGGCCATGGCGTTCTTTTCTTCGTCCAGACGCAAATCCGCCTTGCGTTGGTTCTGGTCGGGACCATGACAAGCGAAACACTTGTCGGCAAAAATGGGGCGAATATCGCGGTTGAATTCAACGACCTTGGGTAGATCGACATCGCCAGCAAGGACATGTACTTCGACAACGACGAACAGGGCGACTGCAAAGCAGCAGCGAGGAATCATTGAAACTACCTCGAACGGCGGGATAACAGATTTCGTTGGCAGGTATCGGTCCCCATTTTACGCCATCACCATCACTGCTTCAAATCAAATCGCCCTTTCGTTCGGCGACATTCGGCCTAAATGACGATGGGTTTGCCCAGCTTGCGGCGAATCACCGCGAATTGGCCCGCGTGCATCAACTCGTGATTCGCTGCCAGCAGGAATACCGATCCCAGGGTTGGAGCCAGCCGGGACAGCTCCGTCGGATTCGGCTTGTCCAGATCGGATTCCGAAAGATTCTCCAGAGCGGCCTTCGTGCTCTGCCGCACTTTTTCAAAAAGCTCCATATATTCTGCCTTGGTCGCAAATCCCTGGTCTTCGCCTGTCTTGTTGCGATCGTGTTTCTCGGCGAATCCCGCCGGCAAATCCGGCGGCGTCGCACCGGGGATCGCCTGCAACATTCGACACTCCGAAGCAATCAAATGTCCGAGCTGCCAGGCGATGTGGTTCGCCCCATCGACTGGTCGAACGAGCAAATCCGCATCAGATAAATCCGACACATACGTTTTCAAGACGCCGTGGTTGAAATCCAAAGTTGAAGCGAGCACATCCTTCGCGGTCATGGTCTGCTCCTCCCATCACAAAATGACGAGCGTAAAGTGATTCGACTCGACTTGCCTATTATAGGTAGGGCGCTGACAGCCAGTCGGCAGGAACGAGCCTTGCCCGTGTCGATGGCGAAGAAATCGAGAGATGTTACAAGGGGCTGGCCCGAACGCGCGTTTCCAACTCCGCCTACGAACCGAACCGGTCGCCAGGTTCGTCCCAGGACGAGCCGATTCCGCCCCGTAGAGGCGTTTTCCGCTGCCTTTGCGGTTTGGCGGTCTCTTCTGTCGGCGGCTCCTGTTCTGTTTGTTCTGCCTCGGCGTCCTCCACATCGGGCATGGCCGCCTTCAGCGACAAGGCGATCTTGCGTTCCGGCAGGTTCACATGCAAGATCGCCACCTCAACCTCCTGACCTTCGTGCACCACGTCGGCGACCCGCCGCACACGCTGCGGCGCCAATTCCGAAATGTGGATCAATCCTTCTACGCCGGGCTCCAATTCAACGAAGGCACCGTAGTCCTTCAGCCGCGAAACTTTTCCTTTGACCACCGTATTTGCGTGGTACTTTTCAGCCACATAGTCCCACGGACTGGGCGCCAACTGCTTGAGTCCCAAACTGACCTTGCGCCGCTCGCGATCGACTTTCAAGACAGCGACTTTCAAACGCTGTCCCGGCTGCACCACGCTATTGGCATCCTTGACACGAGACCAGCTCAGCTCGCTGACGTGCAACAGGCCATCGACACCGCCCAAATCGACAAAAGCGCCGAAATCGCGTACCGAACGGACCACTCCTTCCCGAATCTGTCCTTCGGCAAGTTCTGCCCACAGTTTCTCGCGCTGTTCTTCGCGCTCCTTTTCGAGAAGAGCGCGGCGGCTCACCACCAGATTCCGTTCGCTCGGTTTGACCTCGGTTACCAGGCAACGCAATCGCTGGTTGACAAACTGTTCGGTATCCTCGACCCGATACAGATCGATTTGGCTGATGGGCATGAAGCCTCGAATGCCATTCACGTCTACCGACAACCCTCCTTTGTTGGTACCGGTGACACGTGCTTCGACCACCATCCCCACTGCGACAGAATTCCAATCCACCTCGACAGCGGCGCCTCGGCGGCTGAGAATGAGCAAACCGTTGTCGGCGTCGTAGCCTTCGATTTGAAACTCGACTTCGCTGCCGATCGGCGGTTTGCCTTCCGGGAATTGGGCCAGCGAGAAAACGCCCTGACTTCGGCCGCCGGGAACCTCGACAAACACATCGCCACCGTGAACCGACAAGACTTTCCCCTTTTGCGTGCCGCTCCCCCCCGGCGTCGGCGTCGGTTTCTTTTGCAATTCGCCGTAAAGCTCGGTGTCGCTCAGGCCCATCATGGCCTCTTCGAGTTCCTTCTCGATTGTCGAGTCGATGTCCTTCAAACTGGGAGGCGCGAACTGCTCGTGGTCCAGCGACGGCACCGGAGTGAACACCGGTTTCGCCTTGGGAAAGAGCCGGTGCCTCTGTTTTTCTTCCGATGGCGATTGGCTCGATGCCTCTTCACCCGTCGCCTCGTCCGTTCGGGAAGCTGTTTCCTCTGCGGAGGTCGCCGGCGGCTGATTTTCCGTTGATCCGTCTGGCTCGCGTTTTTCGTCGTTCATTGCCTGCTCGCATCATCCAGTAAAAGACTCGGTCGGCCATTGCCTCGCTTTTATGCTACCGCGATCGCTGGCGAGGAAAAGTCATTTTCTATTTTCTGTTTGACCGATGGCCTCCGTGGCGGATTACAATACCGCCCAGTCGTGATTCCGCTGAAGGGAGAGTTCTATGTTGCGTAATCGCTTGGAATGGCTTGCACTCTTGACCATGGTCCTGGGCGGGACAAGCGCCTTGGCCGCCGACAAAAAGCCGAATGTGCTCTTTCTGTTTACCGACGATCAACGCGCGGACACCATCCACGCGTTAGGGAACCCCGTCATCCGCACGCCGAACCTCGATCGGCTCGTCGAAGACGGCTTTGTCTTCAACAACGCCTACTGCATGGGGAGCACACGCGGTGCGGTCTGCTTGCCGAGCCGGACGATGCTGCACAGCGGCCGTTCTTTATTCCACTTGGCTAATGTCGCCAATGGGCCGAACCTTGGCAAAACCATGACCGAAGCAGGTTACGAGACGTTTCATTTGAGCAAGCGAGGCAACACACCCCATGCCTTGCACAAGCATTTTCAACATAGCAGCTATCTCAACGATGCCGCCGAAAGACGGAACGGCTACGCCGGTCGAACCGCAGCCAATGCCGCGATCGAATTCCTGAAGAACCGAAAAAAAGACAAGCCTTTCTTCATATACCTTGGATTTGCCGGGCCGCACGATCCGCGCGGCACCAACGAAAAGTTCCGCTCTTTGTATGATCGGGACAAAATCCCCCTGCCCGCCAACTACCTCCCCTTTCACCCGTTCGACAATGGCGAACTGATGATTCGTGACGAAAAGCTCGCCCCCTGGCCCCGAACCAAAGAGGAAATTCGCCGTCACTTGTTCGACTATTACGCCATGATCAGCCATATGGACATGCAAATCGGCCGAATCTTCAAAACGCTCGAAGAATCAGGCGAATTCGACAACACCATCATTATTTTTTCATCAGACCACGGGCTGGCCATCGGCAGCCATGGGCTGATGGGGAAACAAAGCCTGTACGAGCACAGCATGAAATCCCCCCTCATCTTCAAAGGTCCAGGCATCAAGAAAGGAAAAAGCGACGCCTTCGCGTATCTCTTCGATATCTATCCCACCATCTGCGACCTCGTTGGCGCTGCCATCCCCAAAGAAGTCGAGGGCAAAAGCCTGGTGCCAATCATGAAGGGCACGCAGAGCAGCGTTCGCGACGTCATTTTCCTCGCTTACCGGGACGTTATGCGCGCCGTCCGCAAGGGCGACTGGAAGCTGATCCGCTACCCACAGGTCAACGTGACGCAGCTTTTCAATTTGAAAGACGATCCACACGAAATCAACAATCTGGCAGGCAAGGCGGAATACGCCAGGCGAGTGCAAGAGATGATGGCATTGCTGAAACAGCAGCAAAAGGTCTACGACGACACGTTGCCGTTGACGGTTGCCAATCCGAAGCCGGCTGCCGTGGATGTGGAGACCTTCTTCAAAAAAGTCCCCAAAAAGAAGCCGAAAAAATCGTAAGGGATGGAATGCGTCGGCAATGGTGACGCAGTCGATTCTGGACAAGGCATCGAAAAGCCATTATTTTGAATCCATCGGCCGAGTGGTGGAATTGGCATACACGTGGGTTTTAGGAACCCATGCCGCAAGGCTTGCGGGTTCGAGTCCCGCCTCGGCCATATTGTTGATTCGCAAAGTATTGCATTTAGTTGCAAATCCTGGAAAATAAGCCATTTCCTGAACACCTCCCGTAGGTTCTGCTCGGTCGGCTGAAAAGATTTTGGCCCCTTCGAGCCGGTTTTGCCGAATGGCTGAAAATTCTGGATAAGCGCTGCGCCGCGGTCGGTACAAGCGAGGCATCGAACCAAGCGGGGCTTCAAAGGTCGTCTTGGTGCGCATAGAGACGCGGTTGGAATTATTGAGGAAATAGCCGCCTAGTTTATCTAGCTTATCTGGTTCACCGTCAACAAACGGTGATTACGGCGAGCGTCGCGGTGTCAGCGCGACTGGCGGACCGTCAACTAACGGTGATTACGGCGAGCGTCCACCAGAGCAGTCAGAGCAGGGTTGTCGGCGGCGGATCAGACGCTATACTAATGCTTTCCGGAAAAGGGACGGGAGCGATCTGGGGAGACAAGCCATGGGTATGCAATGTCCAGTGTGCGGGAAAAAGCCAGTAGTGGGCAATTCGATTTCCCGTCGAGGTCGCGCGAAATATCTGGGTGGCGTCGGGCGAAAGGTAACGGGGATAAGCCGCCGGAAGTTCCGACCCAATTTGCAACGCGTGCTTGTTGAATTGAACGGTGTGGTGAAGCGCGTCCGGGTGTGCGTAAAGTGCTTGCGCAGCGGCAAAGTCCAACGACCACAGAAATCGAAGCCGTTCCGTGTGCCCAAAGTTTAGGCTGCTCCGCTGATGTCCCGGTCGACGATTAGCGCTGATCAGGTTCGCAAAGTCGCTCATTTGGCTCGGCTTCGCCTGCTCGACGAAGAAGTCGAAGCCATGGCTCGACAATTGAGTAGCATTGTAGGTTATGTAGACCTGCTTCAACAACTTGATACCGAAGGCGTTGAACCGCTGGCACATCCACTCGATGTGCAAAACGTCTTCCGGGCGGATGAGGCGACCCAGTCGTTGCCAGTCGAGCAAGCCCTGGCGAATGCTCCAGCTCGGCGGGGAGACTTTTTCCGCGTTCCCGCTGTGCTCGATTGACACCGATTTTCGCTCCGTCGAATCAAACCTCAATGACAAGTCCCGCCGGCGTTTCGATGCAGCAGAACCGCAATGGCCGAACAGCAATTCAGCGATCCCCGAAATCCGAACAGCTCTTCTTCAGATGAGTCGTTAGGGGAATGGCCGGCCAGTGTGCTGGCCGAGCACATACGAGATGGCAGGCTCAAGGCCGAAGAGGTGGCCGAATATTTTCTCTCGAAGGTGCGCCAGCGCGATGCGTCCATTCGAGCCTTTTTGCGAATCGATGAAGAAGCCGTGCTTCGACAGGCGCGGCAAATCGATCTGCGTCGCCAACAAGGCGAGCCGATCGGTCCGCTGGCGGGTTTGCCCGTTGCCGTCAAGGACAATATCTGCGTGGGAGGGGAACAGACCACGTGTGCCAGTCGCATCCTGGAAGGATTTGTGCCTCCTTATGATGCGGGAGTCATCACTCGTTTAAAAGATGCGGGGGCCGTCCTCTTTGGAAAAACCAACATGGACGAATTCGCCATGGGTTCTTCCACGGAAAACAGCGCGTATTTCAAGACGGTGAACCCGTGGGATCGGCGGTGCATCCCCGGAGGTTCGAGTGGTGGGTCAGCGGCCGCAGTCGCTTCGGGTCAGGTGCCTTTGGCGCTCGGAACCGACACTGGGGGGTCGATTCGGCAGCCGGCTTCACACTGCGGCGTGGTCGGGATGAAGCCCACCTATGGACGAGTCTCGCGTTATGGGTTGGTCGCCTTTGCCAGTTCGCTTGACCAAATCGGCCCGATCGCGCGGAACGTTCGGGATTGTGCTCTGTTGCTTCAGGTCCTCGCCGGCCACGATGAACGCGACAGCACAAGCATCGACCGCCCCGCCGAGGATTTTTGCGACCGGCTGGAAGAGCCGTTCGAATCGCTTACCATCGGAGTTCCTCGCGAATACTTCGCCGAGGGACTGGATGCGGAAGTGGAACAGGCGATTCGGGAGGCGATTGCCGTTTTCAAAGACCAGGGGGCACAAGTCAAGGACCTGTCCCTTCCCCACTCACCCTATGGAGTCGCTGTTTATTATCTCGTGGCCACTGCAGAAGCATCGAGCAACTTGGCGCGATACGATGGGGTCCATTACGGTCGGCGAGCGGAACAGTACGAAGACTTGATCGACATGGTTTGCCAGTCGCGCGGCCAGGGATTCGGCGCTGAAGTAAAAAGGCGCATTATGCTCGGCACCTATGCTCTTTCGGCTGGTTATCGAGACGCCTATTATCTCAAGGCGATGCAAGTCCGGCGTCGCATTCGCGACGATTTTTGCCGGGCATTCTCGGAATGCGATGTCATCGTGGGACCAGTGGCGCCGACCCCCGCATTTTTGATCGGCGAGAAAGTGGATGACCCGCTGGCCATGTATCTATCCGATATTTACACGAATCCAGCCAATCTGGCCGGCATTCCGGCTCTGAGTCTGCCGTGTGGCTTTACCACAGCCGGTCTGCCAATCGGACTGCACTTGCAGGCAGCCCCTTTTGCCGAGGAAACTCTTCTCCGAGTCGCCCGTGCATTCGAGCGTGCGACGACCTGGCACGAACGACGGCCATCGTTTCCCGACGCAACCGAATCGTGATAGCCTAATTCCGAAAAGCGAGATGACGAGTCCGCTGCGACAGCGATTGCGCTGTCAGGATTTCCTGATAAACGTCGAGGGTCGACCTGGCGGCACGGTTCCAGGTCAGTTGCCGCACACGTTGAAAGCCGGCGCCAATCAACCGATCGCGCAGATGCTCGTCGTGGATCGCCGAGTCCAACGCATCGATCCATTGACCGACATCATCCGGCGGGAGGAGGAGACCAGCATGGCCGACGACCTCAGGCAAGGAGGCAGCATTGCTGGCGACGACAGGAACACCGGCAGCCATCGCTTCCAATGGCGGCAGGCCAAACCCTTCGTAGCACGACGGATGTGCCAGAACCGCTGCTCCCTGGTACAACGCAGCCAATACGTGCTCGTCCCGAATATAGCCCGTGCAAACGACGGCTTGCTGCAGTTGCAGCTTTCGAATGAGGTTCGGCACGTGAGTCTGCGTCGCGTCTCGCCGGCCGACCAGTACCAGCTGGATATCGGGATGACGTTGTCGCAGCCCGGCAAAAGCGTGCAGGAGAAGGTCCAGATTCTTGTGGCATTTCCATTGACCCGAATACAGGACATATGGCCCGTGAATGCCAAAACGCTCGCGCAACGTCAACTGCTCGAATGGTTCGACCGGAACGCCGAAATGGGGGTCGGCCGCTTCTCCGATCACCCGTATCTTGTTGGGATCGGCTTGAAGTATGCTAATGAGATCTTGGCGGGTCGTCTGTGAAACGGCTATGATTCGTACCGCTCGGGCGACGGCCAGCGAACTCATCATGGCAAAGTATTGCCGACCTAGTTTTGAATTGATCGCCTCGCGATATCTTAAAGGAATGACATCGTGGAGGGTCACGACGAGAGGCACTCGGCAAAACACAGGAATGTTGATGTGTGGGGCATGGAACAAATCCAGCGGAACATGATTCAACTCCGCGGGCCAGAAGAGCCATTCTTTCAGGGTAAATGGCCGGATATTGCATTCGCGAATCGTTGCATGGGGCAGGCGGGCCCGAACTTCTGAGGCGTCTTCGGGCAAACACCAAACGACCAGCTCAACCCCTTTCAGCAGGGGCAGGATGTTGCGGATATAGCGCCCGATTCCGGTCCAGTGCCACAACCGCGCATCAAAACCGATCGTAGGAAAACTGCCGTACATCAGGCCGCCAATACTTGTTCCAGGAATCTCGACCAGCGCCGCCCATAGCTGTCTTCGGAGAATTGGCGGGCCTGAGCCATGGCCGCCAGTGCGTAGCGTTCATATTCCCCGACCGTCGATGTCGTTCGGCTTGCCAGCAAGGACTGCAACAGAGCGGCAACGTGCTGGGCGAACATTCGATGATCCCCCACCGGAAAGAATCGACCGCCGGGTCCGACTACCGACGGCACAGCGGCGGCGTATGCAGCAACGACGGGCTTGCCACAGGCCATCGCCTCGGCCAACGGAATGCCGAATCCTTCATGTTCGCTTGCTGACACATAAATGTCAGCCAGGTTGTAAAAACGAGGCAGAAGCGCATCGCTCACTTTACCGGTGAAGATGACACGATCGCCCACGCCGAGCTTTTGCGCCAACCGCTCCGCCTTGAATGTTTCCGGAAGGTAATGTTCGCCGGCATGATCGCCAACCAATAAAAGCCTGGCAGGGAAGCCGAGTCGCTTCAACTCGGCCAGTCCGCGAACCAGCACGTCGATTCGCTTGTTCGCTGCCATCCTCCCGACATAAAGCAACACGAAAAATCCATGCAACTGGAAATGGTCTTTCAACCAGCGATCGGCTGGCTCGGGACGGAAGCGATCGGTTTGCACGGCATAGGGCAAGACGACAACTCGTTCGGGGGAAACGCCGTTTTGGATAAGTTCCTTCGCCGTGAACGAACTGGCAGCAACGGCGAAATCGGCAAACCGTGCCAGTTTGATTTGGGCCGTTCCCATTTTGACAGCTCGCATGCCGCGGCGATACCGCCAAAATGCTGGCGGTGTCACGCCATGAAAGACAAAAACCTTTTTGCCTCGTGTCGGTTGTCGAATGGCTTCAACAAGGGGGTAGTAAACGGCATAGTCGAACAACACAAGATCGGCATGTTTCCAGTCTTGGTGCGTGGCAAACTCGTGCGCGTTCGCCGCGAAAATGCAGTCAGCCAGATCGGCAGGTGGCTGGGCAACGTGTTCACAGAGAATTTGCAACTCAGCGCCCATTCGGCGCAGGACCCGAGCCAGGGCGACGATGCTGTTGCCTACACCGTCTCCGCGCAGCAAACTGTTGATCACGTAAGTTACGCGCATCTTCTCATTTGTGTTCGATCGCACCGATGTTGAACGTCGGCGAAACGCCGTTGCTGGTCCAGTTCAGCCGCCAGGCATTCGATCTGACGAATACAAGCACTGTAGGCTTCGGCAACGACAGTGTTGTATTCCGCTTGGGATGCAAGAAATGGGCGGAGCAGACGCCGCAACAGTCGTTTGCCAAAAAGTTTGCATGCTTCGAGAATGCCGTTCGGCCGGATCATCGTCACTTGGCTAGCTCTGGCCGACAGAAGATGCAACCTGGTCTCTAGTTCTCGAAGCCTGTCCGGTTCGAAAGCGACGGAGCTTCGGCAAGTTGGGTAACGCGAGGCAAGGCGGGAAAGGAGGTACTGCCTCGCCTGTTCGATTTGCGATCCCGAAGCGTACAATGACTCGTTACTGGATTCCATATTGAAAGAATCGGCGCATCCGGCATTTCTTCTTTAGAATGCAGAACAGTCAAAGCCCGATTTGTTTTCGTCGCCAAGCGGCGCGTGGTCATTTCATGGATGGCTGTTTTCAAGATTGGTTACGGTGATATACTACTTTACAGTTCATATCAGCGTGGGTGGGAAAAAGCTATGGCGCAGAATATCCAATCTGTGATGGCGGGACTGATCCTTTTCTTGACGATTGGTTGCAGCAAAGAAACCCCGAAAGCGAATGAGGAACCGGCTGGTCCTCCTATCGCCGTCGATGTCGAAACCCTTGTTGGCGATTTTGCTGCCGATCCGCAGGCAGGCAACACGAAATACCAGCATAAACGTGTCGCTGTTCACGGCTTGATTGCGTCGATTCATCCTTCGGGAAATGACCACATCATTACCTTGATCGGCTTGAATGAACGACCTGGACCGGTGAAATGCATCGTTCCGACCGAGCAGGTTGAGCGAATAAAAGAAACAGACGAGGTCGTCATCGAAGGAAAATGCGATGGCTATTCGAAGGTCGACGGCACGCACACGGTAAGTCTCAGTGAATGCCGGATCAAAGAGATCAAAACGGACAAAAAGAGTGCGAAGTGATTCGCCGCCGCGAATCGGCTCTGAACCAGTCGGGCTAACCAAATCGTCCGGTGATATAGTCGCTGGTTTCCTTTCGGTGGGGATTGGTGAACAAGTCGGACGTCGGGCCGTATTCCACCACCTGTCCCAGAAACATGAAGGCGGTCTGGTCGCTCGTGCGGGCAGCCTGTTGCATGTTGTGAGTAACGATCAAGATCGAGTAGTGGCCTTTGAGTTCCTGGATGAGATCCTCGATTTTGCCTGTGGCGATGGGATCGAGAGCGGAACAAGGCTCGTCGAGCAAGAGGACTTCGGGATCGCCGGCAATCGCGCGGGCGATGCATAAGCGCTGTTGTTGGCCGCCCGACAGGGTCAAGCCGCTTTCGTGGAGGCGGTCTTTCACTTCATCCCACAGCGCCGCTCCCCGCAGACTATACTCGCAGACTTCGTCGAGAATGTGGCGGTCGCGAATCCCATCGAGCCGAAGCGGATAGACGACATTTTCGTAAATGCTCATGGGAAAAGGGTTGGGTTTTTGGAATACCATTCCCATTCGTTTGCGCAATTCGATGACGTCGACCGATTTGCGGTAGATACTGTCGCCGTTGAGGAACATGTCGCCGGATATGCGAACGTTGTCGACGAGGTCGTTGAGGCGATTGACGGAGCGCAAGAGGGTCGACTTGCCGCATCCGGAAGGACCGATCAAAGCGG
Source organism: Gemmatales bacterium (assembly GCA_026004675.1). Classification (GTDB taxonomy): domain Bacteria; phylum Planctomycetota; class Planctomycetia; order Gemmatales; family Gemmataceae; genus BPJP01. The sequence goes on along the minus strand of BPJP01000003.1, from coordinate 8,299 downwards.
TCACTTTTCCTCTGGGGACATCGAAGGTCACCCGGTTCAGCGCTTGTTTGGGGCCATACCACAGCGAAAAGTCGGCGATTCGCAGCACCGGGTCGTCCAGTGCGAGCGATGAATGGATTTCCGGCGGCACATATTCGCCTCGGGTGATCGCCGCCAGAATCGTGTTGTCGTGCTTCGTGTCGAACTTTTTTTCCAAGGCACGGTCGGCGGATTCGTTGGGCATCGCCATCCTAAAGGGTGCCATAGTTTTTTGGGTCGATTCCAGCATAGTTTACTACCGCTCGAGGAAATTGGCACGAGGTCAAAACTGGCTGACTTGGAAATGGCGGCGCAAACGGGCGCGCAGCCAAATTGCCAAGAGGTTCAGCGTGGCAACGATGCCGATCAGCAACATCGTCGTGGTATAGACCATGGGTCGCGACGCTTCGCTGTCGGGGCTTTGAAAACCGACGTCAAAAATGTGAAAGCCCAAGTGCATGAAGCTGTGTTGGATGTAAGGGAATTCGCCTTCGATCGGGACTTCAGGTGCCATTTTGACAGCTCCGACCAGCATCAAGGGTGCCACTTCGCCCGCGCCGCGTGCCATGGCCAGAATCATGCCCGTCATAATGCCGGGCATCGCGCGCGGCAGCACGATCCGGCGGATGGTCTGCCATTTGCTAGCACCGCAAGCATAGGACCCCTCGCGCATCGAACTGGGGACAGCTGCCAGAGCCTCCTCGGTCGAGACGATCACTACAGGCAAGGTCAACAGCGCCAAAGTGAGCGAGGCCCATCCCCATCCTCCGGTGCCAAACGTGGGCTGTGGCAGCCTTTCGGGATAGAAAGTTTGGTCAATGTGCCCGCCTACCAAATAGCAGAAAAAGCCCAGACCGAAGACACCAAAGACGATACTGGGGACGCCTGCCAGGTTGCCTATGGAGACACGAACGGCGCTGATGATTGGACCCGATTTGGCGTATTCGCGCAGATAAAGGGCGGCCAGAACACCAAACGGTACGACGATGAGCGTCATCAAGAGGGTCATGGCTACCGTACCCCAAATGGCCGGATAGACGCCCCCTTCCTGATTCGCTTCGCGAGGCTTATCACTCAAAAACTCCCACCAACGCGACAAGTAGATGGCGAATTTGTCGGACCAATCGAGCTGGTTGGCTGGATATGCGCGGACGATATCGGCAAGAGAAATCGTCGGAGTTTCTCCTTCTGCCGTCCGCATCTTTATCTGAAACCTTGCATTTTCGGCGTTGAGCCTGGCGATCTCGTCGTTGATACGTTCCGTTTCTTGTTCGCAGCTCTGCCTTGTCAACCGATAATGGTTTTGGGCCGACTCGAAGGCATCGGAATGCTTGCCGAATCTGATTTCTGCTCGTCGGACCGCCAGCCGCGCGGCGTTTTCCTTTTTTCGGAGCGTTCCCAGGCCGTCCTTTTCCAACTCTTGCCGTTTTTCAAGTCGCTGCCGGACTTCGTCATGATGTTCCTGGAACTTCTCCCAGATTTCCGCAGGTTTTTCGGCTACGACTTTTCCATCGACGAGAAATGCTACCGGAAACCCATAAAAATTGCCCCACTGAACGCGTTCGAAGATCAGAGCCCATTCGGGTTTCTTTTCCTGTTCGACTTCAAAATCGTTGATCCAGACGAAAGGACGTTTGGTGAGTTCGCGATTGCCAGTCCTGAGCAGACGGCGCCTGGCGATGCCGTCATTTTTTTCCACGAGAGTCTTCGCTCTGATCGCGGCGTCACCGGCGAGATTGGCAAAGGCGTGCCGTTCTGGCCGAAACGATTCTGATCGGCTCCATTCACCGAGAAACCATTTTCCGTGGACGTCCTGCACTTCATAAATCGGCTTTGGCCAGAAAGTCATGCCTCCTTGCCAGAAAACGAGAACGAGTAGCCCGATGATCATAACGAATGCCAGGACCAAAGCGCCGCCGGTCAGCCAGACCATATGCTCGCCGTGGGCGAGAAGAGATGTCCTCGCCTTGATTCGGCGTGGAGGCCGTTTTCTGGCCACGTCATGTTTGGCAGTTGCCAGACTCACAGTTGGTAGGCCCTTTCACGAAACCGCAAGCGGATGATTTCCGCAATGGTGTTCAGGACAAAGGTCATCAAAAAGAGGATCAGAGCCGCCAACACCAGAGTGCGAAAATGCGTGCTATCCTTGACGGCTTCAGGCATTTCGACGGCGATATTCGCGGCCAGGGTGCGGAAGCCGCTGAAGATATTCCACTCCATGACCGGCGTGTTTCCCGTCGCCATCAGAACGATCATCGTTTCGCCGACCGCCCGGCCGGTACCGATCATGATTGCGGAAAAGATACCACTCATGGCAGTAGGGATAATGATGCGTACGGCCGTCTGCCAGCGGGTAGCGCCTGCCGCTAATGAGCCGGCACGCAAATGTTCGGGAACGGCGGACAAGGCATCTTCGGCAACGGTGTAAATGATGGGGATGATCGCAAAGCCCATGATGAAACCGACGACAAGAGCATTACGTTGTGAAAACGGACCCACGAAGCTGAAATTGCCAAGTGTGCGTGGATCGAGGCCACAGGTTTGCAACAACCACGACACTGCCAGGGCCAACGCGACGGTCATGGCACAAGCAGTGAGAAAACGGAGCAAATCGGCGACGGCACAGGCGAAATGACTCCAATGCAACGTGTGATGGCGAATCCAACGATTCAGCACCCGGCCAAACAAGAGAGCGACGGGAATAGCGCTTAGGGGCAAAAAAAGCAACATCCAGCCGCCCAAGGCACTGCCCCCTTCCCCCCTGGCGATGGCATCGGCTGGAGCGTCCAGCCAGGTCCGTAAATTTCCTGCGAAAAGCAACTCCTCGAGAACGGGACCGGTCACCACAGCCAGGGCGATGCCAATGGGCAACACCAGAAAGCCAAACAGAAAACGCCAATGACTTAGCGCCAGGCTGATCCGATCGGGAAGTAATTGCCAGATATTTGCTGCCAACAAAAACGACAAGGGAATTGTCAGAAAACCCGCCAGTAGCGCCGGCAACACCTGTTCTGCAAATGGTGCGATCACCAGCCCGGCGAGGAACCCCAAGACAACGCTCGGCAAGCTGGCCATCAATTCGATCGTCGGCTTGATCACCGCCTTCGTGCTTGGTCGGAGATACTCGCTGGTATAGATGGCCGCCAGCAACGCCAACGGCACGCCGAACAGCAGCGAATAAAAGGTCGCCTTAATTGTGCCAAAAACCAGAGGGACGACGCCGAATTTCGGCTCAAAGGCGTCGGTGCCGCTCGATGATTGCCAAACATGCTCCGGCCGGTCGTAGCCTTCATACCAGATTTTCGCGAATAAGGCTGCCGGGGTGACCGCCGGATGCTGCGGATCGATTTCCCAATATCGGACTTCTTTCGCATCGTATGCGAGCAAGCCATTCTCTTTTGGCGCCAGCGCCAACGCTTGGACAGGGGACCCCGTCGCCGGAAGACGAAGCATGACATTGTCATTGGTGACGTACAACAACTTGATACTGCCATCCGCGAAGCCGGCAGCGGCCATTCGGCTCCGAGACGATGTCGTCAGGGCCGTTACTGCGGAGCCATCTCCCGGAAAAGTGTGGGCATTGAACAGGGCCAAACCGTCGCTTGTGTTCGCATGGTCGGAATAAGCCAAAAACCAGGCTCGAATCGTCCCCAGCGAATCACCGACGAGAAACGTACCTTTGCCGATCATATGCCGGACGATCGTTACTTCGGCGTCGGCTTCAGGAAGAATGTCCTTGGTTTCAGCGACTTTGGGTTTCGCTGGATCGCGGACATCTAAACGCAACAGATAACCGTCCTTCCATAACAGAAAGATTTGCTTCCCTTCGGCGGAAAGAAAGAGATGGTCGGGTCGTGGCCGTCCTGGAGTCGACGGATAGGAAACCACCTCGCCGGTCAACTCATAATTCGTTTCCAGTGTGAGCAGGTTTTCCTTCTTGATTACCGTGTTGAGACGCAATTCGCCGTTGGCATGTAGCGTGCAAACGCTGGAACCAGTCCCTGGGAAGCTCTGATCGATCAGCAGCACTGGCGAATCGGTTTCTGATTTGGCGGGTTTGATTTCGGCCTCCAATTCGGAAAGGCAATATTGGCCTCCTGGCGTTCGCGAGATGATACCCCTTTGGAACGGTTTGCCGACACCTGCGGGTAAAGAGCGGACATCCGCCGTCACGTCTTCTTCATCGAAGAACGTCGGGCGAAAGCGAAATCGTCCAAGTTTCACCGAGCCGTCGTCGAAACCGAAGGCAATCTCGAGGTAACGGACGGCGGATGTGCCTGCCTCTCGGACATCGTGATAAATAGCTTCCGAAGAAGCTGTCATGGTTTCGCCGTTGAACAGCTTCTTGGCCTCGAGCTGGGCGCCGGTCGTCAGCTGGGAAACGCGTAGCGTTCCATCGGGCAGAAGCATCCAGCTCATCAGCTGTTCTTCGTCCATGACCAGGTAGCGAGGCGGCTGGTCAGGCTGGACTTGTGGTTTCGAGAATTCGCCGGTGACTTCGGCATCGAGAAAAAGTGGAACGACTTTTGCGGCGAGAAAGAAAAATACCAGCGCCACCGCAACGATGGTAATGATGCCACCACTGGTAATCAAAACCGAGGAAACGATTTCCGATAGCCGGACCGTCCACCTCGTTTTGCGTTGGCCTCGACGCCAGGAATAACGCGATGGGGGTTTCATTAGCGGGTCGCACACGAAGATGAATGGATCGACTTCGTGTCGAGCCATTCATCGATTCTTCAATGGGCAGGCATCTTGGCACCCGTTACTTCAGGTTGACCATGCCTAGTCCGCGCTTCGCGAGCAGGCTGCCGACGGGGAGATAACCGCTCCGCACGATATCCAACTGCCCCTGTTTGCTGTAAAGGTATTTGATGAACTCGCGGCGCAGCGGGTCGAGGTCGCTGCCCGGTTTATAGTTCACATAGATATAGAGAATGCGGGCAAGTGGATACTCGCCTTTGTAGGCACGTTCCGCTTCGGGAGGCACGAATTCGGCTTTCGCGTTGCGGGCCAGAGGAACGGCACGGACATCCGCCGTCTTGTAACCGATTCCGCTATAGCCGATGGCGAATTTGTCGTTGGCAACGCCCTGCACGACGGCCGAACTGCCAGGCTGCTCTTTGACTTCGTCTTTGAAATCCCCATCCAGCAGGACGGCCTTCTTGAAGTAGCCGTACGTACCAGAAGCGGAATTTCGGCCATAAAGGGCGATCGGCTTGCTGGCCCATTCGCCTGTCAAGCCGAGATCCCCCCAGGTCTTGACCACACCATGGCCCGATTTGCGCGTTTTCGAGAAAATCGCATCCACTTGCTGCAAAGTGAGACCTTTGATGGGATTGTCTCGATGAACGTAGACTGCCAGCATATCAATCGCCGCAGGCAGACCGACCGGCGCATAACCATAGCGCTTCTTGAAAGCGTCGATTTCCTGGCTTTTCATGGGTCGGCTCATTGGCCCGAATAACGCTGTCCCGGCAATCAATGCGGGAGGCGCCGTGCTCGAACCTTTTCCTTCGATTTCCGCTTGGACGTTCGGATAGATCTTGTTGAAGCTTTCAGTCAAGAGGGTCATCAAATTGTTCATCGTGTCCGATCCGACACTTTTGATCGTGCCGGAAACACCGCGAGCTGGTTTGTAGTCAGGCAACTTCGGATCCACATCCGCTTCACCAGCACGTACCTCGATCGCCACGACGATGCAGACGACGAGAGACACAACGCAGCGTAGACCCCACTTTTTCGGCAACATAATTTTCCTTTCCAAAAGAAGATGAGATGCCGAAGGTCGGCTTCAGGCCAACTCACCAATGGAAGTATAGGAGGGACTTGTAAAAGACGCCGGTGAGAACTGTGAAAACTCGATGAAGCTCGCCGCACTGCCATAACATGATTGATGATCAAATGTTATGACTGCCTTTCGAGGACGAATGACTGCGCCGCAGCGACCAGACAGTCGCGAATGTTCAAAAGCCTCAAAACGTCGCTCTCCGTCTTTCGGCCCGCTTCATGAATACGTGCGTACACCTGATCGATCGCTTTTTTCACCTCTGGCAGGTGTGCTCCGCCAGGATAACCCATCCCCTGAGCGAAGTCATTGGGTCCGACCAGGAAGTAGTCGATACCGGGTACACTGAGGATTTCGTCCAGGTTTTGCATGACGTCTTTGTCTTCAAGCAAAGCACTGACAAGGATGTTATCGTTGGCATTTTTGCAATAAGCTGGTTTGTCGAGTTGGAAGCCATAGTCGCAGCCACGGTTGCCGCCGAAGGATCGTTCACCCATCGGACCGAAATAGCAGGCACGAACGAGCTGTTCGGCATCTGCCTTGCTGGCGATGTGCGGTCCCATAATCCCCTGAATGCCGCGATCGAGAAATTGCAGGATAGTTGACGACTGAATATTTGGCACACGGGCGATTGGCGTGACATTTGCCGCCTCGGCAGCACGACAGATTTCTTCGAGTTCGCGCAATCCGAATGGTCCGTGTTCGCCGTCGATCCAGACGAAATCGAAGTCGAAAGGAGCCAGGATTTCGATGACGTGAGGCGAGGGAAAGATCAGGCTGTATCCCAATGCGACTCGCCCTTCTTTCATGGCAGCTTTCACGCGATTCGGTTTCATTTCAAAGCCCTCGAGTTGACGACATCCTGTGATGCGAATGCCGCGAACGAATCGCGAATGATCCGTCCGCCTGACGTTTTCGACTTTTTCTGATTCTGGAAATCTCTTTGACAAAGGGGGCAACGACGTTTATGCTCATGATACTTGCCGCATCCCTACAACCCACCACCAATATGCCACACCAAGGAGTTCGCCATGAACCAGAACCAAGGTCGAATTTGCCCTGAATGTGCCAGCGACATGGATCGCCGCGATTTTCTGAAAGCGAGTGCGGCTCTGGCCGCCTGCGCCATGCCGGCGGTTTCCGGTGTCCTGGCAGCACCGACGCGAAAAAGTGCCGCCGAATCCGCCGTTCAGCGTCTGTACGAGACCCTGACGGATGAACAAAAGAAAATCATGGTGTTGGATTACAACGATCCTCGGCGAACGCGGATCAGCGCCAACTGGAGCGTGACCAAAGCCAGCGTCGGCAGTTTTTCCAAAGAGCAACAGTCGATTATTCGCGACATCGTAAAGGGAGTCACCTCGGAAGATGGTTTCGATTTGCTGATGAAACAAATGCAGGCCGACTGGGGCGGTTTCGAACGTTACGCTGTGGCGATCTTCGGCAATCCGAAGAAGGGACCATTCCAGTTCGAATTGACAGGTCGCCACCTGACGTTGCGCGCCGATGGCGACACCCTGCCGGGTGCCGCATTCGGGGGGTCCGATCGTTTACGGTCACGGACAGAGCAATCCGGTCAAAAACTTCTTCTACTATCAAACCCAGGCTGCCAACAAGGTCTTTGGCGCCTTGGAAGGCAAACAGCGTGAGAAAGCATTGCTGTCAAAATCTCCTCGCGAAACCGCCGTCCAGCTTCGCGACCAGGATTATCCCGGGATCGCAGTCGCCGAACTTTCCGCCGACCAGAAGGCTCTAGTCGAAAAGACGCTGCAAGACATCCTCAAACCCTATCGCAAAGAAGATGTGGATGAGGTGTTGCAAATTGTCAAGGCGGGCGGCGGACTCGACAAAATCCATATCTCGTTCTATTCCGATCGAGATCTGCAAAATGACAAGGTATGGGACGTCTGGCGTCTCGAAGGTCCGACCCTTGTATGCCACTTCCGTGGCGCGACCGCACGTTCATGCCTATATCAACATTGCCAAGAAAGGATAGAGGCGTTCAGAGGCGTTTGCCGAGAATCAGGGCTTCCCCCGGATGCACGTCATTTGGGGGAAGCATTTTTTCTGATGGGAACTCTGTCGGACCGTGTCGCGATCATCACCGGTGCCAGCCGGGGAATGGCCGAGCCATTGCTCTGGGTTTGGCTCGTGAAGGGTGCGCCATAGTCGTGGCTGCCAAAGTGTCGAATCGACCGACAAACTGCCCCATTCTATTTACACGGTTGCCGACGAGGTTCGCGCTCTGGGTTCGCAGGCACTGCCATTCCGAATCGATGTTCGCGACGAAAAACGAATCGACGAGTTGGTTAGCGAAACCAAAGCGCATTTTGGCCGAATCGACGTTTTGATCAACAACGCAGGAGCGTTGTGGTGGCAGCCGGTTATCGAGACCCCGCCGAAGCGATTCGATCTGGTGATGTCGGTTAACGCCCGGGCGGCTTTTTTGCTGAGCCGAGCCGTTCTGCCGGCCATGCTTGAACAAAACTGGGG
>BPJP01000002.1 GCA_026004675.1 Gemmatales bacterium | reverse complement strand
TCAAGGAAGGCCGCCAGGCATTCGACGCCTATTTGCAGAAGCACAAGAACGTCTGTGCTATTTTCAGCGGACATTTCCATTGCGGTTTGCGAGGTTGGGACGACAACTACCAGATCAACGAAGTCGTCTTGCCGTCAACTTCGTGGAATCGCGATCGCGGGTTGAAGAAGGCTCCGGGTTATAGTCTCGATGAATTTCGCCCTGGCTTTGTGCTTGCCACCGTCTATGCCGATCGCATCCGCCTCGAATACAAACCATTGGCGGAGGACAAATCCGCCACCAAAGAAGTGAAACTCAAGAAGGTTCATTCATCGTAATAGAAGTCGAGCCAGCCGATCATCATTTCCTGCCAGGTCTGGTCTCCCCAATAGACGGCTCGAGTCGGATCGGGATTATTGGGATTGTTCGCCGAGTTGTCGTAGTGGGCAATACACTGGATAATCGTCCCCTTGGGCACAGGCAACGGCCTGGCTAGGCGATAGACGCTTTGCCAATTGAAATCGTAGCGTGGCACGAACAACAGGGTCTCTTTTTTGCCGTCGGGATAGATTGCAACATAGCGGAAGTCTTTGCCTCGCAAATGCATGTGCGGCATGAAATTCAAGAGGTGTCCGTTTTTGTCGAATCGGAACGACGCCTCGACGCGGTGGTTGTCGGCGCCCGGCGGAATGCGAAAACGCAACGTATAAATGGGGACCGTTTGTGCTTCATAGCGCGGAGGTTTTTTGGCGAAGGTCAGGCCAATGGAAGAGCGGTCTTTTGCAGGCGTTCCGTTGGGGGTGTAGTGCATTTGAAAAACGAGCTTGCTGCCAGCCGGGATTTTTTTGGCCACTCCCGAAGGCAAGATCAAGGGCATATCCCCCGGCGCGGTGCCTCCCAATGCCGGCGTCTTCGGATTGCCGGGAAAAAAACGTTCTCCCGGCGGAACGATAAATACCAAAACATGATGCACAACTGACGGCGCCCCGGCTTTGGCTTCCGCTCGGATGACCCATCGATCTTCCTTGAAGCCGGGATCGACATGGAAGTACTGATAAGGCACCCCTCCGGCTGGCATCTTGGCTGGGACCGAGAAAGCTTTCGGCATGGCCACGATCAGGTCTGGTTTTCCGAGGCGCCAGCCAGGGTCGAACTTCTTGGGCGGTGGCAGGTCCTTGGGGTCGCCTTCCGCCAGGCCACTGTCGATCCATTCCAGCAACAGATCGATTTCTTTTTTGCTCAATCGCCTGTCGTTGGCAAAGGAACCGAATCGAGGATCTGCGTACCACGGCGGCATCCGTTTCTGCATGACGACTTCGCGAATGGTGCCGGACCAGGCAACAGCATCCTGGTAAGTGAGCAACGGCATCGGCCCGATCTGCCCGGGACGGTGGCATTCCTGGCAGTTTTCTTGCAGGATGCGGGCGATCTGCCTGGCGTAGGTGATTCGGCCGGTCTTCTTGGTTGCGATTTCTCGTCCAATAAGACAGCCCTCAGGTTGGGTGATTGGCGTCGTCACCTTTTCGCCTGCCAGTAGTTGGTTTATTGCGTCGGCGAGAAAGTCGTGCTTGGGCTGAGGGCGCGCGTAACCTATGCCGAACTGGTCGCTAATTCGCCCACGGTAACGCAAGCGATGGCTAGCATCGAGGAGGAAAGCTTCCGGCGTCCGCTCAGCGCGAAAAACATCCGCCACCTTGTTGCCGGCGTCTTTCAGCACGGGAAAAGGAATCTTGAACTCCTTCGCGTGCCGAGCGACATCGCTGAGCGAATCCTGCGCATTGGCATTGATGGCCAAAAACTGCACGCCCCGGGCAGCGAATTCGTGGTACAGCTTTACCAGAACAGGCATGAATTGGTTGTTAAGCGGGCAGGCCGTACCGGTAAAAACGACGACGATCGCTTTTTTGTCTTTGAAATCGGCAAGAGAAACAACGTCTCCGTGACAACTCGGCAAGCGAAAATTCGCGATCTGTCGGCCAATGTCCGAAACTGGTTTTTCTTCTCCAACCGTTTGCAGAGCACAACAGGCGAACCAACCGAAAACAAAAACAAACCTCTTCATCGCCACTCCCTGGTCCTTGTGATTGGTACCCTTCGCCAGTCTTTCAGGTTAATGTATCACCAAGGGCAAGGTCGAACACATAGCTGCTATCAACGTACTTTTGAGCCAGCGACAAATGGAGCAAACGGGATATGACTCGATTGATCCGAGCTATTTTTGAGCGCGACTGATCCGCTGTGTGGCACGAACAGGTCCGAAGAACGGCTCGAGTCGGCGAATTACGATTTGATTGCGGCAAGAACGGCTTCTGTGATGGCTTCGGTTTTGTCGTTGCCGCCCAGGTCCGGTGTTCGAGGTTTACCCGCTTTCAAGACCTCGCCGACAGCCGACCGCAAAGCGGCGGCGCTTTTGGCCAATTGCAGATGATCGAGGAGCATCGCCGCCGACAACATAGCGGCTAGCGGATTGGCGATGCCTTTGCCAGCGATGTCGGGAGCCGAGCCGTGGACTGGTTCGAACATGCTCGGAAAGCGGCGTTCCGGATTGATGTTGCCGCTGGCGGCCAGTCCCATGCTTCCCGTAATAATCGCGCTCAAATCGGTGAGAATATCGCCGAATAAATTGCTGGCGACGACGACATCGAACGAATCGGGCCGGCGAACGAAATCCATGGCGGCAGCATCGATGAGAAGCTTTTCTGCTTGCACGTCCGGATAGTCTCGCGAAACGGTTTCAAAGACTTCGTCCCAGAGTACCATGCCATAAACCTGGGCATTGGATTTGGTAATCGAGGTGACCTTGCACCGGCGTTTGCGGGCTCCTTCGAAGGCGGCCCGCATGATTCGTTCGCAGCCTCGCCGCGTAAAGATAGCGGTCTGGATGGCGATCTCGTGCGGCGTGCCCACGTAGTGCCTGCCTCCCACCGGAGCGTATTCCCCTTCCGTGTTTTCACGGTAGACGACAAAATCGATCGACCCGGGTTTTTGGTGGCGCAACGGAGACTCGACGCCTTCAAAAAGATAGGCAGGCCGAAGATTCAGGTATTGATCGAAACGCCGCCGCATCGGCAACAACAATCCGTGAAGAGTAATGTGATCGGGTACGTCCGGGCTGCCGATCGCTCCCAACAGAATGGCGTCATGTTGTTGCAGGATGTCCCAACCGTTGTCCGGCATCATGGTGCCGGTTTCCTTATAGTAGTTGGAACTCCAAGGCAGGCGATTCCACTCTATCTTCACGCCGTCGCACTGGATTGCCCGGTCGGTTACGCGAATTGCCTGCTCGATGACTTCCGGGCCGATGCCGTCGCCGCCAATCACCGCGATTCGAAAAGATGCCATTGCAAGAAATATCCAAGTTTTGTAGGAGGCGTTCTTCTCGGCGCAACCTGCGCACCAGAGAAACAAACTCAATCTAGCGGGTGGGGCAAGAGGGTCAAGATGTGCGTGATGGCTCGATTAGCCGGATTCGCCGGTTTGCTGCTGATCTCCTCGATGCTGGCGTCAGGCTGCAGTAGCAAAACAAGCAATTTGAGCAAAGAAGATCCGCTGTTTGGCGGTACGATCGCCGCCTCTGCGAATCCGATCGCACCGCCCGCCCCGGCTCCGTTGCCCCCTCCGCCCGTCGCTACGCCGACTAGTAACGCTGTCCTGGCGCCTAGCCCAAGCGCACCGCTCAACGAAGAGAACGAATTGCGGATTGCCGATCCTGCCAGGCAGCCGGGACCTCCGGCAACGACCAATTGGAGCAGCCCCGGTGCAACCGGCAACAACTTCGTGCCGGCCAGCACCGCCAGCGCGACTCTCAGCCAGCCGGTCCCCATTTCAACTGCGTCACGCAATTCAGGGTTAGCCGGGCCAGCGCCACCATACGTGCCACCCGTGTCTGACGGCTCACGCCTGACCTACGAACAAGCCCAGGTCATCTTGAGATCATACGGCGTCACCTGGCAGCGACTGGAAACCTGGGGGGATGATGGTCAGTGGAAATTCAGTTGCTCCGTTCCCAACCCCAACAACGCCTACATTAGCCGCAATTACGAGGCCAGAGGAGCCACTTACCTGGATGCCATCCAGGCTGTCCTGGAACAGCTGCGCAACGAACAGCGCTAAAGACCACTCTATTTGTCGGGTCGGCCAGATCGGACCGGCTCGTGTCGTACCAGCACGCCAGCCACGCGCCAAAGAATCCCTGGTTTGCGCGGACCGTTTCTTGTTACAATGGTCCCCAGTTCGCCAACATCAACCGGGTCGTTTGCGCCGAGGTGCCCTTATGCAGCATTCGCCACGATTTCTCAACATCGTTCAGGACGCCAAAAAACGCATTCGAGAACTCTCCGTCGATCAGGTGAAGGAAAAACTCGACCGGGAGGAGCAATTTCATCTGCTGGATGTTCGGGAAGAAAGCGAATGGGCCAAGGAACATATCGCCGGCGCCGAGTACCTTGGCAAAGGAGTGATCGAGCGCGATATCGAAAAACGTTTTCCGGACCCGAACACCGAATTGGTTCTTTATTGTGGCGGCGGCTTTCGTTCAGCCCTTGCCGCCGACAATTTGCAAAAGATGGGCTACACCAACGTCTATTCCATGGATGGCGGCATTCGCGGCTGGCGCGAAAAGGGCTACCCTCTTGCCAAGGATTGACCGCAGCCTCGTCCGCAGACGCCACAGCGATGGAGTGCTATGAAACTGCTTTTTCTCGTTACCAATCTCGAGCCCTCTGGTCCTGGTCGGCAGGCTTTGTTGCTGGCGCCTCGATTAGCCCAACAGGGTTTTCAAGTCAAAATTGTATGCCTGAGCAAAAATCGCCAGTCTCATCACTGCGTTGCCGTGCCGCTCCATGTCATCGAGTGGAACAGGCGGTTGGCTGTCGGGCCTGTTCTCGAATTACGGCAAGCGGTGCGAGTTTTTCAGCCGGACGTAATCCATGTCTGGTCGTTGACTTCGCTTTGGGCGTTGGCCCTGACTGGAGGACCTCATTCGCAGACGAGGATCATTCTAAGCCAGCCCTTTTCGTTCAAGAGGAAGCGGCCGATTCATTTCGCCGAGCGTTGGCTGTTGAAACTCGTCAGTTGCATCGCTGTCGCCAGTCAGGCCGAGGCCATGCTCTGCCAGCAGCTATTGGGTATGGCCAACACGCGAATCACCACGATCACGACGGGAGTCGAAACCGATCAGGATTCACTGCCTCGCGGCGAGGTTCTATCTCGATTGAGCCTGCCGGCCAACTGCAAGTATTTATTCTGCCCCGGCCCGTTGGAACGAGAGCAGGGCGTGATCGATGCCGTTTGGTCGTTCGACATTCTGCGTTATATTTATCCTCATTTGCATCTGGTGGTGGCCGGGACCGGGTCGGCCAAGGAGTCGCTTTTCCGTTATCGGGCCGGCCTCGAGTTGAACGAACGCGTCCATTTTCCGGGTCCGTTGACCGGCCCCCTTTTCAACTCGGCGATAAGTCACGCCGAGCTGGTTTGGCTGCCCGCGCATCGAGAGGGATGCGTGGAGTCGGCCGTCTTGGCTTGCGCTGCCGGCAAGCCTGTGGTCGGCACGCGCGTTGGGCAACTCGTCGAGATCATCGTTCCTGGAGAAACCGGTCTGTTGGTCGCCCCCGGCGACAAGGTCGGTTTGGCCAAAGCGGTTCACGAACTGTTGGCAGATGAACCGCGGTTGAAACGAATGGGGCAGCGAGCGCGTGCTTTGGCCTGCCGGAATTGGCCAATCGAAAAATCGGTTGAAATCGCCGCCCGCCTTTATAAAGACAACTCTGCTGAGCGAAAGTTCCAGACCGCTCCTTGATTTGGCAGCGATGATGGGTCATCATGCGGGAAGAATCTCTCGCGATGACCAGTACGTCCATTCTTTGACGGAAACCTTCCATGGCTGCCTCGGTTTTCAGAAACGGCTTTCCGGTTCGTCCAACTCCGGCACGGGAGACCGGCGTGAAGAAAGTGTTGACCATGATACTGGCTGGCGGCAAAGGCAAACGCCTCGAACCGCTTACCCGAGATCGAGCCAAACCTGCTGTCCCTTTCGGCGGCGTCTACCGCATCATCGACTTCACCCTTTCCAATTGCCTCAACAGCGGGCTTAGGCAAATCCTGCTGTTGCCTCAATACAAAGCCCTCAGCCTCACCCGCCATATCCAAATGGGCTGGAATTTCCTCCCCCGCGAACTGGGAGAATACATCGACTTGCTCTCGCCTCAACAACGCATCGATGAAAAATGGTACGTCGGCACCGCCGACGCCATCTACCAGAATATCTACAGCATCGAAAAAGAAGACCCTGCTTACACGCTGATCCTCGCCGGCGACCATATCTACAAGATGGACTACGGCGCGATGATCCAAGCCCATGTCGAACGCGGCGCGGATGTGACGGTCGGCTGTATTCCCGTTCCGATCGAAGAAGGATCCAGTTTCGGCATCCTGGAAGTCAACGACCGCTACGATATCGAACGCTTCCACGAAAAGCCGGAACATCCGATACCGATGCCTGGTTTTCCCAATCTTTGTCTTGCCTCGATGGGCATCTACGTCTTCACGACCCGCGTGATGTATGAGGTGTTGTGCCAGGACGCGACCCGCCCCGACAGCAGCCACGACTTTGGCCACGACGTTTTGCCCGCCATGATCGACGATTATGTCGTCCACGCTTTCCGCTTTCTCGACAAAAACCGCAAGAAAGATGCCTACTGGCGCGACGTCGGCACACTCGACGCCTATTACCAGGCGAACATGGATTTGATCGGCATCGATCCGCTGCTCAATCTTTACGACGAGGAGTGGCCGATCCATACCTATCAACCGCAGTTGCCGCCGCCGAAGTTCGTCTTCAACGACGAAGGCCCGCGTGGCCATGCCCGCCGAGGTGAAGCCCATAACAGCCTGTTGTGCCAGGGCTGCATCATCAGCGGCGGTCATGTCTCCCACAGCGTTCTCTCACCCAACGTCCGTGTCAACAGTTATGCGATTGTCGAGGATTCGATTCTCTTCGAAGGCGTCGACGTTGGCCGATATTGCCGAATTCGCAAGGCCATCATCGACAAAGACGTCAAAATCCCGCCCCATACGACCATCGGCTACGACCTCGACGAAGACCGCCGTCGTGGTTTCGAAGTGACGGACGACGGCGTTGTCGTGATTGCCAAGGCGGAAATTCCCGAATCGTTTCAATCGCATACACGCACGAGTTGAACATCGCCGTGGTCGAAACAGCATCGCTAGACGCCAAATAGAAAACGACGCAGGAAATCGGCAGGCGGGACGAAACTGCCGATCCCCACGCCGTGACAGCTTCCGATGGAAGCTGACTAGCGCTCAACCACGTTGACGGGCACGGTTGAAATGTTCTGGTTCAGGATCGATTCAAAAACCGGTTTGTAAATTTGCCCCAGAGGCGGCAACGGGTTTTCCACCAGCAGCTGGTGAACTTTCCACTGGTAACGCTTCGTGGTATCAACCAACGTCGCATGGCTCTTCCGGGGCGAAGCGAGGTTGCGCTGCTTTTGGAAAAATTCCTGTTGCCGAGCCGTCCGACGAATGCTCGCCAGCTTCGAGGCCGACATTTCGATGGGAACGACCCGAGTCAGGTCGATGCCATGTTCGACCAGCAACCTCTCCACATGGGCTTCCCGGAGAAATCGACTGTAGGCCGCTTCTTTGTTATCCGACTCGAGCATGGCCATGTTGTGCAGGTCGACGACCCAACGCGCTTCATTCAGCAACAATTGCGGTGTGACGGGACCAGCGACAGCATGGATAACCCGGCCATCGGGAAGACAGAAATACGCTGCCACATTGCCCCCCACTTTTGTGCTGTGCTTGCCGTGCCAGCTCTTTCGTTCCAGCACGCTGAATGACGACACCTTTTGGAAATTGCACACAAAGTGCTCTTCAATGTAGTTCGCGACAACCTTATCCGACAACGCGCTCTCACGGAACGCTTGGGCGTTGTTTCAGGTCAGGCAGTCGTCTTCGAAGTTGCCGGATACGTGCACAATGAAGCGTAGCCTCTTTAACTGTTGGGCCAGTGCCTTGGCGTCAGGATCGTTCGGCACGAAACGAATCATCGTGCCATAGGTTCGTAGGACGATCTTGTCCAAGCCAGGCCGGTAAGCTACGTCGGGCAGCACCGACCTGGAATCCCCGCTAGTCGCTTCAGCCTTGGCCGCAGACGGCACCGGTGTTGGAGCTTGGAGATTCGACCGGTCGAAAATTGCAACCGGTGGTGAGGCGGGGCGTGCCGGTTCCTTGGATGTTCGTCTGGTGGATGTCCGTCTCGCCTCAACCGGAACAGGACGATTGTCATTCGAGGCAACGACCAGCCTGCGTTGAGCCGTTGGTCGGGACGATTTGGCATTGGCTGTTTCCCCAGTCAACCAATAAAAGACAAATACGATGGTAAACACACTGGGAATGGCCGCAGCCACCACCACCGGCCATTCGATCATGCTTAAAATGTGACGCGTGACGCGTCTCGGCTGACGTATGTGCGGAGACTGCATAAAGTGCTCCTTTCCCACAAATGCTGATATGTTCCAACCACGTCATCTATAGACTTCCCGTGAGGGGGCGTTTGCTTACGGAATTTTCGAAAAATTTTCCGTCGCTCGTGCAACCGCTTAACGGGAACCCTTGATATCGATGATTGTTTTTAGATTTGTCGTAAGATCTTCAGCGACGTTGACGCGTTTGAGAACGAGCAGAGCAAAACATGTGTCGATGATCGGTCCGAAGGCATCCTTCCAGTACCCATCCGGATATTGAGCGTCGAGAAGAATGTTCGCTGCCCACGTGTACCAGTCCTTGCCGCCGATCGTGTCAAGATCGTAAATCATGGCAACGCGTTCCAGCGACCAGAGGTAGTAGAGATCTCCCCAGGTGCTGGCGCCGACAAGTTTGCCACGTGGCGGAGCCTGGCCGATCCTTTTGCTGATAAACTGAAAGGCTTTCTCGATGGCTTCGTCTTTCTGTTGCTGCCTCTTTTCCGCCGGTCCTTGGACCGATTGATCGACGGCAAGACCGAAGAGGCCTGCACAAGTCATCGAATCGACGCGTACCTGGGGCAAGTTCGCACGATAGCCCCAGCTTCCGTTTTGATGCTGTGTCGAGCGAAAGAACTTGCCGGCCAGGGCGAGAACAGGTTGTAACGGGATTCCGCGGCGATAGGCCACCCAAAGGCCCAGCAGAGCGAACTGAGTGTTGGAGTTGTCGCTTATATAGACTTTGCTGCCATTGCCCACGATGATGATCCCACCTGGTCCGAATACATTGCGCATGATCATGTCGCCTTGCGGGCCTTTTTCACGGACCTGCAGCACGGCGATGTGGTTCAACTCGGGAGGCAAAGCTACTTTCTGCTTCGGAGCTTCGTTCCGTGGCACATAGGTAACCGATTTCAGATACTCGATCAAAACTTCTTCATGCGACCGAGTGAGCTGGGTGTGGTTTGCATAAGACCAGTCCCCGGTGGGCAGCTGTCCGCAGACTAGCCGAAGAGCCAGTTTGCGAATCAAGTTCTGATCGCGATCATCACCCAGGCGGTCGAAAAACAGAATCATCAGGGAACTCTCATACGTTCGCACTTCGCCTGGGGCAGCCGAACGCAAAACCTGGGTGATTCTCTGAATCAGAGGATCGTTGGCGGGAACGCCGCATTCCAGCAATGTCCAGCCGACGAGAGCCATTTCGCGCGTGTATTTGTCGGTCTCAGCCGCCTGCCTGAGAAAACGCACCCCCTTATCGATGGCGGCATGAACGCGTTTATCCAGTTCCGGAGCGATTCGCTTTTTTTGCTGCGGAGGCTGGGAAGGGCGAATCGGGTTGGGTGCGGGTGGCGGCTGATGTCGTGGAGGCGTCAAAGCCGCTGGTGTCACCGGGCGGTCGTTCGACGCGTTCGTTTGTTGCTGGGTGTTTTGGGGCGGAACAGTCAACGTTGCCGGGGTCATCGTGGACGCGGAAATCGGCGGCGCAGCCGCGTCATCTTGCCTGACATCAGCATTGGCCAGCGATCGTGGTTGCGCTGAGGACCAAACGAATGCAGCCAGTCCGACACCGCTCAGCAGCAACAAAGCCAACCCGCCGAAGATCAGGAAAAGCCCATGGTTGAATGTTGTCCGTTGGATACAGGCTTCGTCTGGTTTCGGCGGCGGCGGCAGCGGTTCAACACGAGGCCGCTTCTTCGCAGAAGGCACGACCAGCTGTTTGCTGGCAGGCTTCGTCTCTGCCACTGGACGAGATGAGGTTTTTTGCGATGTGGGCACGGCAGTGCCGCAAATCGGGCACGAGATTTCCTTCACGGAGACCACATCTTCTGGTTTGAAGGCGAAACGGCATTCAGCACAGCGAATGGCTTTCGTGTTCATTTCGCACCCGTCAAGGACATCAGTTTTCGATTGCCGTCAATGTGATTTCGTTGCTTTCGACCTGCCCCTGCCAACACCCCTTCGAGAATTCGTTTTGAGCCGATCCGTCGCTGATATACAAGAACCGCACTTTGTACTTCCCGGACTTCGTCAAGACGTGCATGGACGACCCGAATCTGCCTGGAAATGCCACGGTTCTGGAAATCGATTGGCCCGGTTGCAGTGTCGGATACACTTCCGGCCGGGGAAGTGTCAAAGGCGGCGTAAACGTTTTGTCCCGCATGCGGATCGTTCGCACGCTTTGTTCATCAGGGCCTGTGATTTTGACATCAAGGCACCGAAGTAGCAGATCATAATGGTCCAGCTTGATGGGTTGGCTACCCGTGTTGGTGAAAGTCAACTTGAGGGTGACCGGTGTGGGCAGTCTGTCGCCGAATTGCCAATCGTCGCGAACAGGATGAAGGGGGCGGCCGGGATCACTCGCTTCGACGAACAACTTCAACGCGCTGGCTGCCTGAGACGTGCTGCGAGCGTTTCCCGAATCAGGGGCGATGGCGTCCGCTTCCGAATTGTGGATGCTCATGATGCCGACTGTCGCCACCATCATGAAAGCAACAGCACAGGCTACCAGTTTTTGTAGCGTGGCGATCTTGATAACACGAAGTGCTGCCTCGGTGAGCGCTGCGATAGAGGGGGGAAGCGACCCGCCAGCGGCGACCTGAGCGGCAAGAGCACAGGTTCGCTCAGCAAGAGGACCGGGCAGAGCGGCGTGGGCGTTTTCTCCCAAAAGCGACAAGAGTGCGGTTGAGGTCAGGGCCACACCTCGTCGGGCCAGCCGGTTTCGCAACAAGTCCCGGGCGCGAGCCAACCTTCCCGCAACGGTACCCAGGGGCCAACCCAACTGCTCTGCCGCCTGGTCGTTCGTCTTTCCCTCGAGATAACACAGGACCACCGGCAGACGGTACTTTTCAGGCAACCGATCCAGTTCTTCATCAAGTACCGGGCGCAGATCGGACCAGTTTGGTTGCGGATCGCTGCTCGTCATGGACTGCTCCTGCCAGTGTCGTTCACGGGTCTGACGCCGGGCTGCCTGCACGCGGGCCTTGGTCGCCACACGGTAAGCGACTCGGTGCAGCCAACCTCCCAGCGATTGACGAGTCTCCAAGGATGGCGCTTGACGGATCAATGCCATGAAAGTGGCCTGCAGGGCATCTTCGGCGGCGTGCACATCGTCGAGAATGCGCCGGCAAACGCTCCACACCATGGGGCCGTGACGGTGCATGATCTGCTCAAAGGCACTGGTTTCACCCCGAACAAACCGCTCCAAGAGGTGGCCATCCGACGACTCCGACGGCGCGTGCCCCGCTGCCAGCCGCCTCAGCCGCCGCACCACTTTTTTGAACTGACCTTCTGCCATCCAGAAGTCTCCACGTCGTGTCGGTATCGTGCCGTACTCTTATCTTCCTCCAGAGGTCGCTTTACTTACAACTTTCTGCCAAATTTTTTTGGCGCTGTGCACCCTACGAACGGCGAAAGCGTTTGCCAGCTGTCGAGCGACGCGACCGGATGGCGTTACCGGTTTGGCGAAGGATTGTCGGCAGGCGTTTTGTTCGGGATTCTGCCCAATCCGCACGCCAAAGCAAACGAGGCGTAGCAAATCCATAAAGCGTCGAACGGCAATCTTGGGCCATTCAGCATTTCGGCGTGACCGACCAGATAGGGCAAAGGAAGCAAAAATGTCGCCGCCACCAATAGCCCCGAGTCTTGTCGTCGGCGATAGCTCAAACGCCAGCCAACGAATCCGAAAAGATACACGAAAAACAGACTCAGAAACAAAATCGTGCGGTGGTAGCGGTCGAACCATGCTGGCGGGTTGATGCTCGCCCATTCCGATTTCGCAACCTCTCGCCACAGCAAAGGGGCAGAGTCTTCAGACGTGGGCTGCTCTTCGTCGCGAAACCAATCGACGGTGAGAAGAAAGTAAAGTCCCGCTGACAAACGCCGACTCAGCGTTTTCGAAGGATGCGACCAAACCTCGTTGAAAACCTGTTGTGCCTGTTGTCTTTCGTTGAGGTCGAGTCGCTCTGGCTTGACGTTTAGCGGACCGCCGTCGGCTTGCGGATTGTTCCCCATCCAAAGGTGGAAGTAGGTCGTATCCACAACCGGGTACACATCTCGAAACACCTGATAATTACGGATCGTCCACGGGGCTAGGGCAGCAGCGAAACCGACAACGGCGGCGAGAGCCAGCCGCCCCCCTCGTCCTTGACTCTGGCACCGGGCCAGATACCAGACCAAACCGACGAAGGCGAAAGGTAAAAGAGCCGCCCGGGTCAAGGCGAGTGCCGCCAGACTCGAACCGAATAACAGTCCGGAAAGGCTGCCTTGAAAGAGACTGCTGCGCACACCCAAGTAACAGGCTGCCGACAAGAGAAAACAGCACAGTGCGCCGTCATCGATGGCAGTGGTGTTGGCGATCCAGAACGGATAAAAGCCGGCCAGGAAACCGGCACATCCGGCCGCCCACAGACTGCGAAAGATGAGCCGGGCGAAAAGGAAAAGGAACCCAGCCGTCATTCCTCCCAGTCCACATTGCAGCCAACGCACCCTCTGCCTGACAGCACTGGCGGAATCGGAATAGTCATAAATGGCCGACAAAAGATAGGCATACAGCGGTGCCGGATGCGCTTTCGGTACGAATTCGCCCCCTTCCTCGAGGCCGTAACCCCGGCCGGCACTGAGATTCCTGGCGTATTCGACGAGTTCGGGCCGTTCGAGCTGAACGATGATCGGTCCAGATGATCGGCCATAATCGGCACACGCGCAAACATACCAGATGCGCACCGCCAGCGCTGCGGACAAGACGCCAACGAATACGAGATACTCGAATATGCCGAAGTGGTGCCGATCCGTCATCGGATTTCCCGGAAGCTGCTAGCGATTAGTCGGCTTCGATCCACTCCCATGCTTTTTCTTCGTCGCTTTCCTCGAAGAATTTAAATTGTGCCTTGGGGAACACCCAATTGCACAGATTCGTCATCCATTTTTCCAGCGTACCGTGGCCGACGATGGCACACTTCTCGATCTTGCCGCAGTGTTTGATGTCAAACTTGAGTTCGTCCCAAATGGCTCGGAGCTCGATGCCGTGGCAATCGTGCATGACGCACAGGCACCGGAATTTGCCATGTTGTTCGATCATTTTTTCCAACATGGGAATGAACTTCTCGTAGTCGGCGTGAAGCAATTTGCCGCTGATTTTCAAGCCGAGCACTTTGTCGGAACTACGGTCGAGCACTTCGATCATGATGCATTCTCCTGAAACCAGAATGAGAGATTGCCCCTACAGTAGAGGCAAGCGGCAGACTCTGCAACCATGACTTCGTTTTGACACGCTTGACTGGTTGCATAATTAGCGGGAACAGAACCGTCATTGGCCTTCAACTGGACGACGGATTCTTGTCGCCGGCGCGCAAACCATGGAACAAATCGCGGATCGCGGAAGGGGCGGCTGCCAGCCCCAACGCCAAAAGCGGCGAATACAGCAGTCCCCAATAGGCGTTATATGGCTGGCCAACGATCGTAAATGCCGACATGTAGCCCAGGCACGTCAACGATCCCCGTTCGCCTAATACCCCCGGCCAGCTCACCAGACCAAGCAGCGATAAAGGTAACAAACCTGCCGCCAACATCGGCTGATCGATCAAAAAGATGTTGCCCATGCGACTCGTACCAATGATAAACGCCCAGCCGCCAAAACGAACCCAGCCGCCTGGTTGGAATCCGCCTGGCGCCGCCCTGTGCCCGGCGACCTGATGCGCATGCCAAATGTAAAAAGCGGCGAAACATGCAAAGCCGATGAGCCAGACGAGGACTTCACGACGCTTCTTCCCCACGAAAGCGAAGACCAGACACAACAGACAATAGGGCAACACCAGTTCGCGTACGAACAATGCCGCCAACCCTGTCCCCACGCCGGGCCAAGGCCGATCCAACGCATAACTCAACACAGACAACGTGATGAGGATGCCTGCCCACAATTCCGTGAACAAACAGATGCCTTCGAAAGCGAGCCAGGCAAACGGCCCCGCCAGGAAAAGAGTGAAGAAGGTTGCTGGCGCACCCAAATCGCGCTCTGCCACTTTGAATGCCAGGACGACCGCCGTCAGTGGCAATATCGCCAGGATCACCTGTCCCCAACGCGGGTCGGGCAGCTTGCCGAAAAACCAGGCGTATAATGGCAGACGCCAGTTGAAGATGGATGCCGCCGGCTCGTCCCATTCGGAAAACTCCTCCGCCAATGCGGCATAATAATTCTCACCGGCACCCACTCGTTCCACGATGGTCTTGTAAAAGTCGGCATCGCTCCGTCTTTGCCCTGTCCGACGATGTTCTTGTTGCTTTTTGATCAAGGTAGGTTGCGTGGCTGCTACGAAAAGCGACCAGCCGACGGCCAACAACGTCAGAACCAGAACCGCTGCCGATTGACGACGACTCAAGAAGGCGAACCGCGTTCGTTTCCCCTCACCATCCATGTTCCCATTATAAATGAGCTTTCGATCGTTTGCCCCGATTCTCCACGATCGAACAAGTGGGCAGGCAATGATCTGCTTTTTTCTCACAGATGATTCGAACCTCACCTTTTTGCGAACCTGGAGAAATTAGGCCATTCGAAAAGAATCGAACTGATCTTCCATGCCACGCCGACTTCGGCTATGCCCTTGCCCGGATCCGCCTGCGCCCACTGTTTGGAGGCAAACGTGCGGTTGCGAATCTCCTTTTCCGTTTCCCTGACTTTGGCAGCGACGCTTATGCCGGTAACTGCCCATGGCGCCGATCCAACCGAACAGCTGCGGCAAATCCTGGCTACGCACATCGACTCGCCCATTCATCGCCAGGTCGAGTTGAGCGCTGTCGTTGGAAGTCTCCACAAAATCGACGACTTGCGAAAAGCGTTGGAACTGGAAGAATGGCTGGACAACGGAGTCGACGAGAGGCTGGCCGCAGTCGATCGACAGCAAAGGTCGATTCTCGCTGACCGTTTTGTCGCCTACGTTCGCCATCAACTTGCTCGTGGCGATGATGCCACCAGGTTAGCCCTTTTGGACATGTTAGGCAGCATGGGGCGAACGGTCCGCGATGGCCGGCGCCCTCAGCCCCTGACCTGGCGCTTCAGTTCCGATCTCGCCACGTCGATCGCAGCGGGGCCCGAACACATTTCACTCGCCGCCACCCGCGCTCTCAAAAACATTCAGCCTGAACCCCAATCGGTGGCTCCGGCATTACGAAAGGCTCTGAAGAACGGTTCGCCGGCCGTTCGATCCGCCGTCGCCGACGTGCTTGTTTACTGGATGGATACAGAGGGGCGGCGGTTTCGCTCTCATGCCAGCGCGACCAAATCGCCGGTTCGAGCGGAAGACGTCATTCAACTGGCTCAAAGCGTTGCGCAAACAGCAGAAGTGGGCCTTCAAGACAGGGAAACGCACATCAGGCAACTTAGCCTGCTTGCGATCGAACGAGCCGCCGCGGCGGTGCGAATGATCGCTCCTCCTGCCAGGACCGACGCCGGCGAAATCATCCAGTTGCCCAGCGGGATCGCACCATTTCTGTCGATCCTCCGAAATCTGGGAAATGCACTGTCGCCGAGCCTGACGGATGAAAGCGTTGAGGTTCGGCTGCGCGCCCTTCAGACGCTCGAAGAATTGGCCCAAACTCATTTACAGTGGGGACGTACTCTTCAACGATCCGGCCTTTTGCAGCCTCCGGATCATCCGTTGGGGACGGGGTTCGAGTCGATTTTGCAGGTTCTCGGCTGCGCACTCTGCGACAAGGACGTACGGATTCGTCGGCGCGCTGTCGGTGTTTTGGAAACTTTCGGACCGGCGGCCATCCCCGCCGTCCAAGTGCTGGTCAAAGCTTTGGAGGACCAGGACCTTTTTGTACGTTGGTCGGCCGCCCGCACGTTGGGAAAAATGGGAGAGCAAGCGGCCAATCAGGCGACACCCGCGCTGATTCAGCGCTTCGATGATGCGGCCGTCGAGGTGAGGTTGGCGGCCATCCTTGCGGTGCATGATCTGGGACCGGCAGCCAGCCAGGCCGTGCCGGCTTTGCTCCAAAAGACGCTGGCACGGCAGGCTCGCGTCCGTGCCGCTGCTCTACAGGCGCTCCAAAGTTTCCCTTCTGAAGCCGACAGCATTTTGGAATGCGCCGTCGCCGCTTTGGACGATCCTGATCCGGATGTGCGAATCGAAGCGGCTCGTCTTCTGGGAACGTTCGGCCCACGAGCACGCGACGCCCTGTCCGCACTCGAGCGGGCATTATCCGATGAAAGTCCACACGTGCGCCACGAAATCCATCAGGCTCTAATCGCCATTCAACGCTGAACGCCGCGTCGTCGCTTTGTCTCTAGCGTGCAGAATCCGTTTGGTTCAGATGAGACACCGCCGTGGCTTTATCCGGCGAGATGGCGAACGGAATGATTGATGAAGTGCTCGTACTCACCACTCTGGTGGTAAAAAAAACGTCCGCGACTTCAAATGACAGACCACATAACAGCAACCTTCCCTGCCGCTGGCGAATGTACTTGCGAAAGTTCAGAATCGAACGCAAGCCCGTCGCGGAAATCGTCTTGACTGCTTCGAAATCGAGCACCACGCGAGGCTCGTCGATCGACGCCACTGATAACATCAATTCCTGATGCACCGATTTCGCCAACTCGTCACTTTGCAGCTGCGGCGTCAATAGGGTCAAAACAACGACCCCTCGGTCCACTTCCCGTTTCAGGTAGGTTCGTGCTGCCGTCATGATCGAGAACACCATTGGCTATTGTGTATCTGCAATTGATAGAATCGTACTCGCTGCCGATGGACAACGCAAACGAGAATCTGGACAGGATCGCTGTCGAGTGACGAGAAAAAGCCATGCCGAGCGCGGCCGTGGTTTTGCCTTTGCCAGCACCCGTATGGACGATGAGCCATCTTTTCTCGCGCGTGGCTCGTGTTCGCCGCGCCTCGAATGCCTCTTGTGACGTTGCATCCGTTGTTGAGCAGTAGCTCCCCGACCTCCGTGCTGGACGAAAGGCAGCCGACGAATGATCCGGCTCGATACGGACACCCTGACCCACTTTGCCTACGGCAACGAGAACGTGCGGCGTCGGATCGAAAACGTGAGCACTTGTATCGCACTCGCCCACGATGCCCTCTTGGTAACAAGGAACACCCAAGATTATAAAGGCGTGCGCTCTCTCCGAACGGCTAATTGGGTGGATTGAAATGGCTTTCGCCGAAACAAATTGCTTACGCTTCGCCCGAAATCGTAAAATAACGTTCAGTGGATTCTCACGCCGATCATCATCGTCTTGGCTTTTCGAAGGATACTGACGCATGACCCCCGTGCAGGAATACTACCAGCTTCTCAATCGGCGGCAGTTTCTTGGCCGGGCTTCGCTCGGTTCGGTTGCCTTGGCGACGTTGTTGAATCCGTCGCTGTTGCGCGGCGAGAACGAGCCGAGGGGCATCCTCAAAAAGCTGCACTTTCCGCAAAAGGCCAAACGCGTCATCTTCCTCTGCCAGGCTGGCGGACCATCGCATCTGGAGAGCTTCGATGACAAGCCGAAACTGGCCCAAATGGACGGCCAACCGATGCCCGAATCGTTCACCAAGGGGCAGCCGATCGCCCAACTGCAGGGGCAAAAGCTTTTCTGCCTGGCGCCGCAGTTCCGATTTCGCCGCTTCGGCAAATCGGGCCTGCCCATCAGCGAAGTCTTCCCCCATCTCGGCCAGGTTGCCGATGAGCTTTGCATCATCAAGTCGATGCACACCGACCAGATCAACCACGACCCGGCCCATACCGTCATGAACACGGGGACTTCCATCGTCGGCCGGCCTAGCATGGGATCGTGGATTCTCTACGGCATCGGCAGCGAATGCGACGACTTGCCGGGTTTCGTCGTGTTGACTTCCAAGGGGGGCCGAAACCCGCAGCCGATCGCCACTCGGCAATGGCACAGCGGCTTCTTGCCCAGCCGATTTCAGGGCGTCCCCTTCCAATCGCACGGGGACCCGGTGCTTTATCTCCGCCATCCCGCCGGCGTCGAGAAAAACCGGCAACGCGACGTCGTCGATGCCGTGCAAAAACTCAATCAACTTCACAAACAAATCGCAGACGATCCGGAAATCGACACCCGCATCAGCCAATACGAAATGGCCTTCAAGATGCAGATGAGCGTGCCGGAGTTGATGGACTTGTCGAACGAGCCGAAACGGATTCTCGAGATGTACGGCACGGAGGGGGCAGACGGGACCTATGCCGCCAATTGCCTGTTAGCCCGGCGACTGGCGGAACGGGGCGTCCGCTTTATCCAGCTTTATCACCGCGGCTGGGATCATCACAACGACATCCGCAAGTTCATGAAGATGTGCGCCGGCTTTGTCGATCGAGCCACGGCCGCTCTGATTCTCGACTTGAAGCAGCGCGGCATGCTCGACGAGACCCTGATTATCTGGGGCGGCGAATTTGGCCGAACGCCTATGGCCCAAAGCGGCAAAGGCGCTCATCTGGGTCGCGATCACCACATCCGCGGCTTCTCCATGTTCCTTGCCGGCGGCGGCGTCAAAGGAGGCATATCCTTCGGACAAACCGACGAACTCGGCTATTTCGCTGTCGAAAACCCCACTCACGTCCACGACTTGCACGCCACCATGCTCTATCTGCTCGGCATCGACCACGAAAAATTGACATATCGGTTTCAAGGTCGGGACTTCCGCCTGACCGACGTATCCGGCAAAGTCGTCGAAGAAATCCTCGCGTGATTGACTTGACCTCTTCCACAGGTCGATCAAACCCTGCTGGAAGCGCTTCTCAAGTATAAGCAATTGACGTAGTGTTTCTACTCCGATTAACATAGCGTTCCCGTCCTGGCCGGGTGCGATGCTGCTTTCTGGAGGTACGTCGATGCGAAACCTTTCTGTGCTACTTGCAGGTCTACCTTTGCTGTTTCTGGTAGGGGGATGCCAGAAACTCAGTTTCAAACAAACGGTCAAACTCGAGCCGATGGCTCGTTGGCGAGCCAATTTCGATCCGCCCACATATGACCAGGATGTTACAGTCGAGATCAAGACCCAGGGGAGCAACATCGCCGCCTTCCTGGGGTACACTGCCGATGTCGAGCAGGCGGTCGCAGCGCAAGCCCATCCGAAAAACCCCATCGCACAGACACTCAACATCGACGGCACGGCAACGTTGAAGGGAAAGATCGACGCGAAAAAAGCGTTCTCTGTCTTGTTGATCAATTCCGGTTCGTCACCAGCGGAAGTGACGGTCAACGTGTCTGGCAAATAACGCGCTTCGGTCAAACGCCCGAGCATTGCCAGAGATCGCTGAGGTCGGCCCCCGGTTGCAAGTCGATTGGTTCGCACCCTTTGCGAAAAAGACGGGCGCCGGTTCCGATCAGCCGGGCGCTCGCTCCTTCGATCCGGATCATCCCGGCTTCCCACAAGCCGACGACGGGGACGTCGTTGGTTTCGTGGAATTCGCCGATTCGTTCATCGCGGGTTTCGCCGAAATGGGGCAAGTAGTTGTCGCCATCTTTCAGATAGACTGGCAGATTGAAATAGTGCGGATTGATTTGGAACGGGACCAGGTTCAACGCCTGCAAGGATGGCGGCATCACAATTGGCATGTCGTTGGTCGTCATGATAGTGGGACAGGCGACATTGGTACCGGCGCTGATGCCGAGATAAGGCATGCCAGCCTGCACCCGTTGGCGGATCACCTCGATCAGATCGAATTGATACAGGGAATCGAGGAGCCGAAACGAATTGCCGCCGCCGATAAAGATAGCCTCGGCGTTTTCGACGGCTTGTCGCGGATTGGCGGTATGGTGGATGCCGATGATTTGATAGCCGGCGTCCAAGCCCCGTTCTTTCACCATGTTCAGATAAGCGTCATGGTCGCCAAGGGCGTATGGGACGAACAGCAGTTGGTGGATGTCGCCGAAAAAGGAACGCATCTCGCGGGTTAACAGAGCGACCCGTTCGGGAGTCCGGTAGCCGCCGCTGCCCAGAAGGAGTCGTAACATCATTGGCTTCCGATTTCGTTCAATCGGACCGGCGGAAGTGGCCGGTTCGACCGCCGCTTTTTTCTTCCAAGCGGATTTCCTCGATCGTCATCGTTCGATCGATCGCTTTGCACATGTCGTATACAGTCAAGGCAGCGACACTGACAGCCGTCAGGGCTTCCATTTCGACGCCGGTTCTGCCGAAGACTTTCACGGTGGCAGAAATACGCAGCAGGGTCTCGTTTTCGAAATCGAAATCGACTTTGGCAGAGGTGATGGGCAGAGGATGGCAAAGGGGAATCAAATCACCGGTGCGTTTTGCAGCCATAATCCCGGCGAGACGAGCGACTTCGAGCACGTTGCCTTTGGACAGCGAATTGTCCCGGATTTGTTTGGCGGTTTCGGCAGAAAGACGGACCCGGCCACTGGCCTTCGCTTCGCGGAGCGTTTCCGGCTTGCCGCTGGTATCAACCATCCGGCTTGCGCCCTGGTCATCAATGTGGGTCCACCCTTGCATGTTGAACTATTTTAGCAAAGGGACGAGCTGAACCAAAACAAAACGCCGGAGTCCTGGTTCAAGACGCCGGCGTCGCTGTCGCGCCGAACTGGCGCGAGGGAAGACTAGTTTCAGCAGCTGCCACTGTGATACTGATAGCGCGGCTGGTAACTGACGCGCTCTTCCCGGGCACTGCGTGTCACACCGTTGGAATAGAGGATTTTATCTCCATCGGCGTATCGACTCAATTGTTCAGCGAGTTCCGCGTTGGACAACGTACCGGCATGCCGATAGGCCATATAGCGTCCTCCGCGATTGCTCAGAACCAAACCGGCTTGCATGCCAAAAGCCTTGGCATAGTCGGCAGCGCCGTTGTTTCGATCGAGATAGACACAGATGTAGTGGTCACGGAGCAGTTTGTTGATCCGCGCGTCGAAGGCTCCTTCCCGACTGAGCTTGTGCCAACCGTCCTTGCCGGCACCGATGAAGACAGCTAAGGGTTTGTCGCTGCTCCATCCTTTACTTTGCGCCAGAGTGTAGTCATGGAACCACACCGGCTCGTTCAAACTGGTGGGGAGAAACACTCCCGAGACGGTGAGAAGAAGCAGTGAGGTGTACACCCGAGGTCCTCCTTAAAATGCACCTCAACGAACAAGCTCCAGACCCGCATGTCGGAGCGTAAAGTGAGGGTTGTACAAAGCAGCAATCCCCTTTTCAACCCATTTTTTTTATTTTCGGGAACAGTCGCTTTTTGCCCTGTTTACCTATTTCCACATTCGCCTCAGCCTTGTCCGTGATATATCGACAAATCGGAAAGGTTGGGTAAACAGAAAAACCTATGTGCATAGATTTTTGGTTCTGTTCAAAGCGCTATGAGACCGCCAACAGGTAATCTGCCACTATTCGCCGCAGATTATCCCATCACCACAGAGGCGGGAACGCGAGCGCATGGGCAAGTCGCGCTGTTAAGGACGCTTTTGGGAGAAAAGCCACTCGAAGAGTTTCTGATCGCGATACGCGGGAACCCAAGCGGCGTGGCCGACGTCGGGATATTCCGTGTACTTGGGTTTACCGCCAGCTTTTTTGATGGCTTCGATCATGAGTCGGCTGCGTTCGGGCTTGACCGCACGGTCTTTCGCGCCGTGAAAGGCCCAGATGGGAAGGTCTTTGATTTTTTCGGCCAGACGCGGATCTCCTCCGCCACAAATCGGCACCGCTGCCGCGAATTTATCAGGATACCGACAGATGACATCCCAGGTACCGAATCCCCCCATGGACAAGCCGGTGATGTAAAGGCGTTTGTCATCGATGCTATACTTCTTCTGAATCTGCTCAACAAGTTGCAAGCTGAGCTTTGTCGGTAAAGTGGGTTCTTTGGGCTGCGGCCCCTTGTAACGCCAATCGGCCCATGTCTGACCGGCTGGGCATTGCGGCACCACGACAAAGCACGGGTATTTGTCCTGATTTCGGACAAAGTCGCCTATGCCATGGATCAGTTGCTTCTTGTTATCCGTTCCTCGTTCGCCGGCGCCATGCAAAAACAAAACGAGGGGATATTTCTTTTTCGGATCATAGTTCTTCGGCTTCAAAAGCCGGTAGGGGAGTTTATTGCCTTTGCTGTCGATGTACACGTCGGCTGCCAAAGGCAGGTCCTTTGGGACTTGAGCCATCGCAGTGGTGCAAAACAGAACGAGTTGGGCAAGCGGTGTCAGCATGTCGGCGCCTTTCCTTTTGCGATGCAATCGGTTCTGTGGTTTCGTTCGATTTCTTCGATATCGTGCAGGCATCCATGCTAAACGGCGACCTGGTATTTTTCCACTGCTTCGGGATTGATTTCCAGACCCAGCCCGGGGCGCTTGGGCGGAACCATTTTTCCGTCGACGATGGCTGGCGTTTCCACAAAAGCGGGATACAGCCATGGCATGTATTCCACGACTTTCACGTTGGTCAAGCCGCATGCCAGATGGACGCTGACTTCGGGGAGAAGATGGGGAGCGATAGGACAGTGGTGTCTTTCCGCCAGGGCCGCGATTTTCAGAAACTGCGTCACGCCGCCAACGCGTGTGACATCCGGTTGCAGGATGCCGACCGCTCTGCGTTCGAAATAACGTTCGAATTCGTCGATGCCGAAGAGGGTCTCGCCCAAGGCAATTGGGATCTCCAATTTGTCGGCGAGGCTTGCATGTCCATCGACATCTTCGCAGGAAATCGGCTCCTCGAACCAATCGAGGCTCAATTCTTCTTCGAAATAGTGTCCAATGGCGAGTGCTGTGGTGTAGTCGTAGCGCTGGTTGGCATCGACGCCAAGCCACACGTCGTCACCCAGAGCGTCGCGTAGTTTGGTCAGGCGGTCGGCGTCGGCTTGCGGGTCGCCGCCAACCTTGATTTTGATGCCGATCATCTTTTGATCCAAATAGCGCTGTGCCGAGTCGATGATTTCGTCGGTTGACATCCACAGCCAACCGGTATCCGAACCGTAAACGGGTGATGCTTCGCGTGCTCCGCCGAGAAGTTTGTAGAGCGGCAACCCGGCGACTTTGCCCTTGATGTCCCACAAGGCGAGATCGACGGCGGAATACGCGTGGGCAACGAGGCCCCGTCGGCCGATGCCTTGCAGCCCCCAATAGACTTTCTCGCCAAGCCGTTCGTGGTCGAGCGGATCTTCTCCCACCACCAGAGGAGCCAGGTCGTCGTCGGCAAGCGCCTTCAGCGCCCGTCCGCCTCCCTGCAAAGCATAAGCGAACCCCAAGCCGCGATGGCCTGCATCCGTGTCCAAGTGGACTGCCAGCATGAAGACGTGGTCCCCTTTGCCGTAACGGTCCTCCCTGTCGCCGGCAATGGGGCGTTCCAGGGGAATGCGTAATAGCTGGGTTTCGACCTGGGTGATCCGCATCAGTGGACTCCTGCGTATGGTTGCCTTTTGCTTCTGTCTTCTTCATATGCAACGGCACTGGCAAAGGCGATGCGAACGGTGATTGACTAATTTCGCCTGTCGCGCAGCCTGCGACATTTTGGCCGAATTCCAGGCCCGATGTGACAAGATGGCACACTTGTCTGCGATTATGGCGCCTGCATTCGCGCCGACAGGCATTGATTCTTTTCCCCTTTCCTGCCTGGCCTCCTGCGAGAGACAATGCCAGCGAGCGAAATCGCCAGTGATGGCATAGGTCTTGCTCATGCAAAAGTGGAACCGCAAACAATCCAATCCACAGGAGGTTACGGCATGACGAGTCACTACATTTGGAATGGCTGCTCCCCGCACCTGAAAGACAGGTTGTCACAATACTGGTCGAAAAAAGTGCGACGCATTGAAAGGGTTTTGACGCCTTACCGACCTGACCTCGTCGAGTTGCGGCTGACCTTCCATCGCCATTCCGCCGACAACAAAGGCGAGTGGTTCGAGGGAAGGGCGGTCGTTCATTTGCCGACAGGAACGGTCGTAGCGGAAGCCAACGAGAAGGATGGCCAGGTAGTGCTTGATCGTATCGCGGACACGCTCGTTCGTGACATCAAGCGACACAAGGAACAGGTTCGCAAAGATTATGTCTTCAAGCGCAAGGTGCGAGCACGGGAAGACCTGAGTGCGGCCGGCCCCTATCTGGAGCGTGATCGCGAAGTCGGCCGCAAAGAGGACTTTTTCCAACTGCTTCGACCGCAGCTTCGCTTCCTTGCTGATCATGCTCGGCGGGAGCTGCGCATCCTGGAGCTTGAAGGAGTGCTTCATGCCAATGAGGTCAGCGTAGCGGACGTTCTGGATGAAGTGCTGACAAGGGCGTGGCAGCAATTTCCCGATCGGCCCAAACAATTGTCGCTTGATCTATGGCTGACGAGCCTCTTGCATGACGTGTTGGAAGCGTGCGTAAAACAGGAACCGCGACCCCACGCGTCGCTGGAGGAGCGAGTCGAGACAGCGGAGGAAGGCGAAGAGGAATGGTGGGCGTCGCTTTTGGGCTATGACGAGAGCCTGTCGCTGGAAGAGCTTGTTGCGGATTCTGAGGCATTCGATGCCTGGAACGAACTGGAAGCTGAGGAGCGAAACAAGCGTGTGCTGTCATTGGTAGCCGATCTGCCGGCAGCGCAACGGCAGGCGTTTCTGCTGCAGGCGCTGGAAGATTATGACATCGCCGAAATCGCCATGCTTCAGGACCGGCCCGAGAGCGAAGTCAAGGCCGACATTGAAAAGGCCCGCCAAATACTCAAAGAGAAACTGACGGCGGAAGTTCAACCCGCTAGTTAAAGCGAGCCTCCGGTGCTGGTCAGCCGAGGCAAGAGGTTCAATCTATCGTAACCAGGAATCGCTGGTTTCCTCGAATATTGCGGCGGAGGAGCTTGCCTTTGCCGTGAGGCAAGATCACTTCGATATCGACAGCGGTTTCGCTGCCGAGCCCGAAGTGTGCGATGGCTGGTTGTCCGGAGGCGTATCCGAAGCCGACAGCTACTTCGCGACTGCCCAAAAACGCGCCGGGATCGCCAGCCTTGCCTGACCGGTACAGGTTGATTTTCGCTCCAATGCCCATTCGGTTCATGCCTCGTTTTTTTCCTTCGAGGCGAACCTGCAGCCAGTTCCCCGCCGGGGTTTCGTTGTGCAACAAGAGCGAGGGTGCTTCGATCCACCAGTTGGCCAGAAAGATATCGAGCTTGCCGTCATTGTCGTAGTCCGCGGTTGGGGCCGCCGCTGTGTAGACGATCTTCTTGTCCTTGATCATTTTGCTAAAAAAGGGGCCGCTTCGCGGGATCGCTTTATCTTCTGCTGTGGGAAAATCGTTGACTTCCATGATGTCTTCACGGAACACGGGCAAACCATTGCGCAAGCCGTGGTTCTTGAAAATGAGTGGATACGATTGGCCATCAGCGAACTTGACAATGCTTGCGAAGAGGTCGGGCCAGCCGTCGTTATCGAAATCCTGCAACTCGACATGCGGCGCTTTGAGCGGCAAGGGAAAGAGGC
Organism: Gemmatales bacterium; assembly: GCA_026004675.1. GTDB lineage: Bacteria > Planctomycetota > Planctomycetia > Gemmatales > Gemmataceae > BPJP01. Next base: position 820,224 of record BPJP01000002.1, on the reverse strand, counting down.
CGACCTTGGCCGTGACGTTTTCGAAGATCGGCTCCCTGTTGCGGATGCCGCGATTGAGATAGAGATGGACGGCTACGGGTTGCCGCCACGGCGTCGAGTAGTGCGGTCCGATGGCGATATCGAGCAGGCCGTCGCGATTGACGTCGCCGAAACAGACGCCGCAGATCATGTTGTCGCCGCCGGCGGCCCCTGCGTTGGGGAAAACAAAGGTGGTCTGCGATCCTTGCCAGGCGCGAAACGTTTTTCCTTGTTGGTTGAGAAAGAGGATGTTGCCTCCCCGGCTCGATGCCAGGAAGAAATCGGGCCAGCCGTCGTTATTGACGTCGCCCGCCGCCACGCCGAGGCCCGGAATGCCCTCTGGAATGCCCACCTGACGGGAAACATCCGCGAAGCGCAATTCGCCCAGGTTGCGAAACAAGCGCGAACTTTTCGTCTTCGAGCCGTTGTATCCAGGCAAAGGGTCCTCGCCGACGAGAAGGTCAAGCAGCCCATCGCCATCGTAATCGAAAACAGCAGCACTTCGCCCGCCGAAATCGCCGGGGCAGGCGCCGCAGTCCTTCGAGATATCGGCGAATTTGCCATTGCCGTCGTTGCGGAAAAGAGCGCAACCGCGTAACCCGGCTTTCGGCTTGGGCATGCTCCCAATGAAAAGGTCCAGGTCGCCGTCGTTGTCGAAGTCGGCAAAGACCACGCCGGTGGCGCGAGCGCCGATACGCAAGCCTTCTTGCTCGTCGAGGTGGAATCTGCCTTGGCGATTGCGGAACAGCATGTTGGCTTTGGAGCCGCTTTCATGAAACGTCCCGATGTACAGATCGAGCCAGCCATCGCCGTCGACGTCGCCCCAGGCGGCACCGTGGCCGTGGATTCCCGCGGCAGCCGGCAACAGGCCGGCTTTTTGGGCCATGTCTTTGAACACAAACGCGTGCCGTTTTTCCTCGGCCTGAACATAGTTGTCGTGTGTGGACCATGCCAAAACGCCTAGACAACAAAGAAAGCGAATGCCAGACATGACGTCTCCTGGGTTGTTCGCAACGTCTCCTGGGTTGTTCGCACTGAGCAAGTGCAGCGGCCCAAGATGCTCCAGCGACTCTCAATGATTCAAAATAAACTCGTTGCTGTTGATCAGTGCCCACAAAAGGTCCTGCCATAGAGGGGTCCAATCCTTGATCTCTTTTTTGGCCGCTGATTCTTTGATGATCGTCATCACGCGATCTTTTTCCTTGTCGTTTGGCGAGCGATTGAGTGCCGCCAGGTACAATTCATCGATGATGCGTTCGGGCTTTCCCTGGCTGGCTTTGAGCGCATGGGCCACGGTGCCTTTGGGGCTGACAATGGCATCGTTGATGTGTTTGTTGTTGATCATCGCGAAAGCCAGCTGGAGGTTGTCGGCGAAAGACCATTCCCCCAATTCGGTATCGAAATCGAACATTTTGGCTGCCCCATCGCGCAAGGCCGCCAACTCGTTCTTCGCCAACGCTTCCTTCGCCCGCGTGGCTACGATGATCGACTCGAGCAACTGCTCCGGGCTCATGATTCGCAGCGGCATTCGGCTGAAATATGGCAGAGCGTCCCGACCGGCGTTTGTTTTGTTGGCAACACTGGATAGCTGGTAGGCTCGACTATGGCAAATCCAACGAACCAATTCCTTGGGCCGATGGCCTCCGCGACGAAACGCCTTCGCCAGTGCCTCCAACAACTCCGGGTGGATCACTTTATGGTGGGTTCCGAAGTCGTCGACGGCCGGTTTTTCGTGCAAGCCTCGTCCAAAGAATTTGCCCCACATTCGGTTGACATACGCGCGGGCGAAATTCGGGTGCGACACGACAAACGAGGCCAACTGTTGCCGCCGGCTTGTTCCTTTCTTCGGATCGAACTTCCGGTCATCGAGAAATCTCGGCGTCGCCGAGAAAATCTTTCCTTCGCGGTTTTCGTAAACGATGTATGCTTCGGGGTTCAGCTTGGGATTGTCCGCCACGGAATTTTCGCCCGGATCGACTTGCCGAAAGAAAACATTGATTCGCCAGAAATGCCGCATGTAATAGTCGGGATGCAACGGATGGCGCGGATTATGTTGCAGTCGCAGACCGAGAAAGAACTGCAATGTCCGCAGAGTCAACGGCACCATGTCGTAGCGCCCCTCTTCCATCTGTTTGTTTTCAGGAACGGGTTCGCCGAGATGAGCGAGGATGTAGTGCACGGCTCCGTTTTCGCTACCCTCGCCTGTCGCCGCGATCAGACCGATGGCGATCGTGTCCAGGCCGGCGTCGTCGGCGAACTTCTTCTCCAGCCAGGCTTGCAATTGTTGTCGCCGGTTTGGCGGGCCGCCTCGACCGATCAACCAGGCGCTCCAAACTTTGGCCCAATAGCGAGGATATTCGTCGCTTCGCAAGAGACGGTCGATCAGCCTGGCTCGTTTGTCCGGCCTTTTATCGTTCTCAAATGCGCGGACTTCCTCCGGTGTAGCGATGCGACCGATGATGTCGAGTGTGGCCCGGCGAATGAATTCCTGATCTGACGCTGCAGGCGACGGCTCCAGGCCTTTTTCTTTCCACGTCGCCGATAATAATTGGTCGATTTGGTCACTGACCTGGCCGCACGTTACGGCAGGAAGCATGAATGAAACAAACAGAGCGACTAGAGCGGCCAGCGTCTGGCTGTTATAGCCCCGACCCCTTCGCGTATCGGTTGTTAGAATCATGGTTGGCCCCCTGCGTTAAGCGGACAAGCAGACCATTTCCGTTCATTGCCTCGACTGGGCGAGAGCGGTTTTTGATAGTGTAATCCGTATGGCGACGACTTTCGACATGCAAGAGACGATTGTGGCGTTATCCAGCGCTGTCGGCGCTGGAGCCAGGGCCATCGTCCGATTGAGCGGGCCCAAGTCGGCGAAGCTGGCCAGCTCGATTTTCGACGCCGGCGGTCCGGTCGCGTGCGATCGCCGTGCTCTATATTCCGGTCATCTTCGGCTGCCAAACATCAACAACCCGGTTCCAGCCGACTTGTACATCTGGCCGGCGCCGCGTTCCTATACAGGACAGGAAATGGCGGAAGTGCATCTTGTCTCTTCGCCGCCTTTGGTCGATTGCCTCATCACGTTTCTCTTGACCAACGGAGCGCGAGCAGCCGAACCTGGCGAATTCACGTTACGTGCTTTCCTTTCCGGCAAACTGGATTTGCCACGAGCTGAGGCCGTGCTCGGCGTCATTGAAGCAGACAATCGAAAACAACTACGGGACGCCCTGAAGCAATTAGCCGGTGGGCTGACCCAGCCGTTACATGGCCTGCGCGACGAACTGTTGAATCTGTTGGCCGACGTGGAAGCGGCGCTCGATTTCGCCGACGAAGACATTGCTTTCGTGTCGCCAGAAGAATTGCTGGCGAGGCTGGCCAAAGGGATGGCTCAGGTATCTCTAGTGCAAAAGCAATTGCAGTCACGAGGACGAAGCGACCGTCCTTTTCGCGTTGCGCTCGTCGGACCCGCCAATGTCGGCAAGAGCAGCCTGTTCAATGCCCTCGTCCAGGTCCGAGCTGCTCTGGTGAGCTCCCATCCCGGAACAACCCGCGATTATGTGGTACGGCACTTGGAATTCGATGGTACCATCGTCGAACTGATTGATACTGCCGGGCAGCGTCGAACCGAAGACGAAATCGAATCCCAGGCACAAAGGCTCGCAAGCGAACTGCTCGAGCAAACCGACTTGCTGATTTCCTGTGTCGACGCATCGGCACCGCAGCAAGGCATGACTGGTCTCCCAGCTCGCACGGAAACGATTCCGGTTGCGACCAAGTGCGATCTTGCCGAACCTCCCCCCGGTTTGCTCGCCACAAGCGCCGTCACACGTCAAGGCGTGCAAGAGCTTCGCGACCGCATTCGCGAATATATACTCCGGCGGAACCAACCAGCCCTCGCCCCCAGCCTCAGCCGGTGCCAACACCATGTCGATGCCTGCTTAGAGCATCTGCGTCGCGCCCATAGCAGTGTGCTTTTCAAGGAACCCGTGGAAATCCTCGCACTCGAATTGCGCGGCGCCCTCGATCAACTCGGCGAAATGGTCGGCGCCGTCTACACCGATGACCTGCTCGATCGCATCTTCAGCCGATTCTGTATTGGCAAATAAGGACTAAAGACCAATTTTCGTCCCTATGCCCTAGTTTTCGCTGAACTTTGTCGGGTACGAGGGGTGTTTTCCCGGAGCAGACGCTGGCCGATTCTTCTCCAGAATGGCGAGCAGCTTCTCGGCACGCTCTTCGACTGCCGGCGTTTCGAGCATCTCCTGTTTGAATGCCAACGGTAGAGGGAGCAAATAAGTCGCTATATCAATGATGAGACCAAGCGGCAGCACGGCGTTGAACACGTCGACAGGCATACCAAGCAGTTTCGCCTTTGGGCCACACCAACCCGTCAAAATGTCGAGCAATTCTTTCTGGTATGCCTCTTGCTTCTTGTCGTTCGCAACGGGAACTTCATCAAGCAGATCGACTTCGGCACAGCGATAAAGCTTGCCAGGAACGGCGATTTCCTTGCGAATGCGGTACCGACTGAGACCGCGAAGATCGAGGTGATATCGGCCGTCACCCGTCTTTTTCGATCCGACAATCTTGCCAAGACAGCCAGCCGAATAGATGGCTGGGGAGTTGAAATAGTCGGCTTCGTAGCCAGGCTGCAACAACACCAGAGCGATCAGCTGGTCGTCAGCGAGCGCGTCCGCCGTCATTTGCCGGTAACGTGGTTCGAAAATGTGGAAGCCATGGACCATGTTCGGGAACAAGACTAGCTGCGGCAAAGGGAAAAGCCGAACCATTCCCGAAAACGCATCCAATTCCGGCGGTCGCTGGCTCATGCCTCGATTCCTCGAAAACGACTCGCGTGGTCCTGGCTCGAATCCGCCGGTCACCGTGGCGGCTACTGGCGTGTCGCTTCAATGCTCCACCTTGACGTTCGGCCTGGCTTTGGCAAACGCCTTGGCTCCTTTAGCGGTTACCTTCGAGCCAGTCAGGCTGACAAGCTTGAGATTCTTCAATCCAACCAGGTATTTCAATCCTGCATCCGTGACGTCGGTATCCCGAAGGTAGAGTTCCTCCAAATTGCTGAGGCCCTGAAGCTGTTTCAACCCGGCGCTGGTGATTCGAGTGCCCGATACATTGAGGGTGTAAAGTCGGCTCAAGCCGCGTACCTCCGCCAAACCGGCATCGGTCACTTTGGTCCCGCCCACATCCAAAATCTGCAAAGGCAAACCTGCCAGAGCTTTCAACCCGGCGTCGCTGATCTTTGTACCGTACAGATTTAACGTATGAAGCCTCTTCAACCCTTTGAGATGGACCAGGCCAGGATCGCCGACCGCGGTATCGCGAAGAATCAGGATTTCAAGCCGTGGAAACTGGCCGATGGTTTTCAGCCCTGCGTCGGTCACGGCGGTACTCCACAAGACAAGAACCTCGAGGCCGACAAGAGGCTTCAAGTGAGACAGACCCGCGTCGCCGATGGAGGTCTCGCGAAAGTCGAGCACCTGTAGCTGCTTCAGCCCCTGCAAATGAGCAAGGTTGTCATCCTTGATCTGCGTGCCGCGCAGGCCGAGCATCTGGAGAGATTTGATCCCTTTGAGTTTGGAGAGGCCTTCGCCGGTAATTTGCGTGCCGGTCAAAACCAGGATGCGCAACCTTGGAAGATTCTTCAAATGATCCAGACCATCGTCGTTGATGACGGTGTAGGACAAGTCCAACAACTCCAAGTTCTGCAGAGGTTTGAGTTGCAAAAGTGCTGCATTGGTGATCGGCGTGCTGCCAAGCAGCAATTCCTTCAGATTGGGAACGGACTTGAGCAGGGCCAACTGGTCATCCCGAACATCCGCTCGTTCGAGATCGACGTGGTAATAAAGCTTTTTATCCCGGCCACGATTGAGAAACGCCCGACCTCCCAGTTTTTCGACCAGTTCCGAAACTTGCTTGGCGTTTTTTGCACTCTGCGCCTGGAGTGAACCGGCGGCTATCCCAACCAGGGCAACGAGTCCCACGACGGTACTATGCGCAAACATCCGTTCCCCCTTTCCTCGACTGCTGCCCTGGCATGGTCGACCACGGACACGAGCAAAGCCAACCCCGCGGTCATTGTCGCCGTCTGGAAACCGGTCTGCAACCATGAATTATTCAAGACAGGACCGACAGCTGCGTCCTTTCGCTGCCATTTGCCGCTTGCCATTCGCCGAATCGCCAGTATAGTCGAAACTACTTTGCCTGACATCCGTAGACAGAAAGGGATTGGACCATGGGTTACAAGCAGACGGCAACGCACCGCTTCGGAAAGGGATCGTATCATCAAATTGGCCTGGTCCGCGGCCAGTTCGGCAATATTCCCATGGAACAGTGGCTCAAATTCCTGCAAGACGTTGGCTTTGATGGCTGGGAAGAAGCGAGCTGGGAACTCGATCTCGATCGCTGTAGCGATGACAAAGGCGCGGAAGCGTACGCCAAAGAACGGGTTGAATTAGCCAAAAAATACGGTCTGGAGATTTTTACCGTCGCCACCCACTTGCAGGGCCAGGCCCTGGGCGACGAACCAAGTGCCAAGACCCTGCAGCTGGTTGGAGGCGAGGCGGTCGCTGCCTACAAAGCGTGGCGCGACAAAGGGAACAAGCCGCCGCGCCATGATCCTTATTACGTCCCGGAAGAAGTCGGCAAACTGATTCACGAAAAAGCCAAGAACGATCTCATCAAGGCCGTGCGTTTGGCCCACTATCTCGGCAAACTACAGGATCGCAAAGTCGCCGTCCCCGGTTTTGTCGGTTCGCCAGCCAACTGCTGGAGCCATTTCTTTCTCTTTCCCCCCTTGCCCACGGAAATCGGCGGCCACAAAATCGAAGACGTCCGCGAAGTCAGCCTGGAACTTCTCGTCGAACGCTTCAAGCCGGTTCTCGATACCTGCAAACAATACGGCGTGACTTTCGACCTCGAATGCCATCCCAGTGAACGAGCGATGGGAGACCTGGAATCGGCCGGCGATTATCTGGCTGCCATGGACAAAGCCGGCTATGCGGACGTGGTCGGCTTCAATCTCGATGGTTCGCACATGGAATGGCAAGGCGTCTCCGTCATTCAGTTCATTCGCGAGTTCGGCGAGCGAATCCATTGCGCCCATATCAAAGGGGTGCAGGTGATTCGCGAGCACACCCGCGCCGGCTTGCTCGGCGGTCATCGCCCCATGGGGCACAAGTACAACGGCTGGAATTTCGTCACCGCCGGCTCCGCACGCGATGCCAACAGCGTGGAAGAAATCCTGATCGAGCTGAACCGCGCTGGCTATGACGGTGCCGTCAGCATCGAATGGGAAGACAACGATGCCGAACAACTGGCCGGTGCCAAAGCAGGACTGGAGAACGTTCGGCGAGCTGACCTGCCGCCCAGCGGCATGAAACACGACGAAATGCTCAAAGCCTGAGCCGAATGCCCATCCACAAAAGCCCTGGAATGCGGAACGGGCAACCGCACGCCGAAGACCCAATTGCGCGCCGTTGCCCGCCCGCTGGTTTGGTGGATGACGACCGCCTGACGGCGATCAGCAAAGGAGACGACGACGGGCAGGACAAAAACATCTCGCCCGTTTGCATCCGTTACCGACTGACAAGCGTAATCCGCCGTCGTTCCGTGGCGCGGACGTCGATTTTGCTGTGGAAAACAGCACGGTTGTCCTCGCCGCGGATGTAGACAAGCCACGCCCCCGAGTCGAGAGCAACGCGGAAATTGCCGGTGTGGTCCGTCGTGACCTCGCGTCGCGGCCCGCGAATTTCCGCGCTGACGAACATTAGCCGAGCACCTGCTTTCGGCGCGTGGTCATCACGCACGACCTGCCCCACCAATTCGGATCTCGGTATGCTGACGATGCGATCCAGCCGAACCCTTGGCGGCGCTGGCTGCGCTGGCGCCAATCCGTTCTTGGTCGATGAACCTTGAGGTGGCGGAGGCGTGGTATTGGCGGGCGGCGGAGAATAACGCCGGTCGTACAGCGGACTGCCGCTGCTGCTCGGCGCCCGATACTCCTGCACCTTGGGCATCGTGTTCGCCGGTGGCGTATAGGACCGCTGTTCCGTCACCGCCGGCGCTGGCGACGGGCAGGCCGTCGGGCAACAAGGATCGGCCGGCGGATAGCAGCATGTCGTCTGCGGCTCCCAATAGGAGCGAAGTTCGTATGTCGTAACAGGAACCCGGCAACAACGTTGCACCCAACTCGTCACCGGACAGCACCGCGAGCGCAGCCGATACGACGTCGTCGGGCAGGCGATCTGCTTGTACGTGCAGGTGCACGGATCGAAGTAGCAGCTATAACGATAGGTCGTCACCGGCTCATAGTAATAGCTGGTTCGATACGTGGTGACCTGCTGATAATAGGTCTGCGTTTTGTAGGTGGTCACCGGCTGGTAATAGCAGCGCTGCACGTAACGGGTCGTGCAGACAGGTTGCGGGCATGGCTGCGGACAGGGATCGCAACACGCCGCCGAAACAGAATAGCTAACCGATGGCTGCTGGCAGCACGTCACCTGGAAGACATTGCACCAGGCGGCAGATGCCGGGCCGGTTCCCCACGCCAGCAGCAACAGAGCGGCAACAGGCCCCACTCCCCAAACGGGTCTCATGGTGTCATCTCCTTCGTTGATCCCAATTCGAGTTTGCCTCCGTCTGCTCCAGTTGCCGACCGGAGCGCACGTGGTCGTTTGCCTGGACGATAAACCCAGGTTAATTCGTTGATGCAGCGTTGCAAGAGAGAGAGCACAAAATTGGCCACAATTTCCCAGGGTCAGGCGGTAAAATTGACAGGTCAGTTAAACTTGGCAAGCTCCTCTCCCCGCAGAGTCGGCAACGCACAAGCAAAACCGACAAAAACCGTTAGCTGACGGTGCCCGACCACGCAATCTTCGAGGTTCGAACAACCAACATCCGCCGCTATAGCCGTTTGCTGACGGCAGCACCTCTCTTTCGAGCAGAAATTTTCGAAAAATTCTGAAAAAAAAAATCTTGCCACCTCCCTTGCGGTTCATAGAACTCTAGTATTGAGATTGAATCTCATTTGCAGTGCAACCCGTAACTGAGTCTTATTTTCACAAACTCGTGGAGGTGCGTCGTATGAAACGATCACAACGAACAGGCTTCACCTTACTCGAACTCCTGGTCGTGGTGGCGATCCTCGCCATCATCGCGGGCGGCTTGATTGTCGCTTACGAAGGACTCGAAGAAAAGTCGGCACAGGGTGTCGCAACCTACGCCATCGGCGGACTGAACAACGCCATCCGCCATTTCCACGCCACCAATTCGAGCAAGTATCCCAACGAATGGGACAGTCTCCTTTTCTCCGCTTCTGGCAACGGTACGGACGCGGAGGCTCTCAACATCCTGCCTGTACAGCTTCGCCTCGAAAAATTCGGTCCCCATACCTTGACTGCTGACGGTGTCGCCGCCTTGAACAAAGCCGGCATCACCACCGCCCGCTACGTAAGCGGAACAGTGGTGGTAAACGGCAAGACCTATGACAATGGCACGTTAATCATTGACGGCGGTACGGCTCCAGGACACCAGATCCCCAACCGCGTTTTCGATGATCCGCCTCGTGGTTTTGGCGTCGTTGTCCCTCTGGCCGCTGGTGTTGTTGTGGCGGCCGTCGAAAACATCCTCCAGGCCGATTTTGGCGGCTCCACTCCAACTCTGTCGGACCGCCTGAACGACATTGCCGGACTTGATCCCACCAAGGGCCATATCGTCGTGGCCTTTGGCATCGGCAACAATTCGACACTCGTCCATAATACGACAGGCCAACTCGATCCACGTAGCGCTCGCCTGGCCGAAGCACCCATCTATCGAAACGTGCGACCGCCGGAATACTCGCGCTATGTCGCTCTCTTCCACTTGGCCACGGACACCGACGGGGATGGCACAATTGCACCCGGTACGTTTCCATCCGGTGAATATCTTGGCTCCGCCCGTTTCCTCACCGTCATCGATACCAAGGGCGACTGGTACGACGAGGAACTCGCCGAGCACCTGGGAACCAAACCCTAGCACAACCCCCTTTTGAGCCAAGGGCTGCTCAACCAGCCCTTGGCTCGCTTTTGGGCCTTTACAAAAAATTCTGGCTTCTTCCGGAATGTCTCTTGACAATTGGTTATACGCAGTATAACAACAGCGTTATATTTGGTATAACCCATCACCCACAGCGTAAGGAGGAAGCCCAGATGAACGCTCGTCGAAATGCTTTTACTTTGTTGGAGCTTCTGGTCGTGGTCGCGATCCTGGCAATTCTGGCTGGCGGCTTGATCGTCGCCTACAGCGGCTTGGAGGAGCAGCAGTCGCACGGCGTCGCCGCGCATACGCTTGCCGGGACCGATCGGGCCATCCGCTCGTTTGTCACGTTGAACAATGGCCGCTATCCGAACAATCTCGACAGCCTGGTCATGAGCGATGCCGCGGCGGGAGACGAAGTCGTGGATCGTCTCCATGAAGAAGCTCAGGACAAATTCATTGTTGGCACCTTGACGGCGAATGAGGCAGCCCAACTCGAACGTCTTTTCCAGGAGCCGGTGATTGTACGAGATGCTGACGCGACGCTCTACGACAACGATGGGAATTTCACGAATGACACGTTTGACGCGGCGGTGAATAACATGTTCGACCTGCCCGTGCTGGGAGGCGTCGGCGTCAGCCGAACGCTGGCTGCTGGCGGTGCCGTCGCGATGTTCGACACGGTCACTCCCAGTCCCGAGGCCCAGGAAGTCTTATTGAAGCTGCGTCTCGATCCGAGCACTTACACCAAAGCGATCGTCTTCGGCCTGAGCAATGGATCGACGATCGCCCAGGAAGGAATCCAGGGGCGAATGCCCAGCGTGCCGTCGATGTATGTGCCGCGCGGTCGGTACGGCAGGCTGTTTCTGGTTTTCGCAGTCGATGACAACGATACCGGGAGCGATGCCAAGGCCCGTTTCGTCACCGTGGTCGATGCCCATGGTCATCCCATCGACGACGTGGTGAAAGCATACCAGGAGCCATAGTTTCGTCTGTCGGCCTTTTGTGGGCTGGAACTGGAAAAAGCGATGTCGACCTTGCGAGCCAATACGTTTCACCGTCACCGACAAGAACCCGCGTCATGGTCGCAACGGGGACTGCGCGGGTTTACGCTGTTCGAGTTGCTGATCGTCGTGGCGATCATGGCGGTTTTGGCTGGCGCGGTAGTCGTGGCTTTGGACCAGACACACGAGCAGGCAGCGTCGCAGCTCGTCGATAGCGAAATGCTGAACATCAAGAAGGCGCTGCTGCGTTTCAAACAGGATACCGGTTATTTGCCGCGTCAAGGACCCTTCGGCTTGACCACTGACACGCCGCCCGGTGCCGTCCCCGTGCCGGTACAAGGGGCGGCGTGGTTTCATTCGCCCGCCAATTTCGTCCAACTCTACGAAAACCCGTTGGAGGGAACGGGACATCCGCTCGAACAATGGAATCCGGATACTGCCCGCGGCTGGCGCGGTCCGTATTTGAGCCAGCACGGCGAAGGCTACGTCGATATTGGAAACAACCTGCAAAGCGACGGTACCGGCTCGCCGATCGCTGGCACGTTGCTGCAAGACGTGCGCGGCGTTGCCGACCCCTTTTACCATTCCCCGGTCGGCCCGTATCTTTCGTGGCAAACCGCCTTAACGGGGCCGTCGTTGCCGAGGTGGGGCAGGCCCTATCTTTTGTTCGATCTCGATGATCCGAGCAAAGCCCGAATCGTCAGCATGGGATCCAACGGTGTGTATGAAAGCAACAACGCCCTGACACCTGGCGGTGACGACGTGTTCTTGTTCATTCTCAGGTAGGTCAGCAGCATGCGTACCGCAACGAGACTGTCGCGTTCAGGTTTAACCCTCCTGGAGCTGTTGCTTGTAGTTTTTATTCTGTCGCTTCTGGCTTTCAGTGCCGTGTCGCTGACGAACACCCTCGACGAGCAGATGCGGTTTGAAGAGACGCGCAGCCGACTGGAACAGATCAAAAAGGCCGTTATCGGCAGACCGGACAAGGCGTTGAATGGGCAAGCCGTCGTGGATGGCTTTGTTGCTGATATTGGCCGGCTGCCCAATTCCTTGCAAGAGCTTCTGCTTCCAGGAACGTTGCCGGCGTGGCAATACGATTCGGCAAAAAGGCTGTGGGCTGGCTGGCGCGGGCCTTATCTGCAAAGCATGCCTTTGAGTAACGGTGCGACCGCTTACTACGACGGTTGGGGCAACATCGGCCCGGCCCCTGATTTCGGCTGGTCGTTTCAATTGTCGGGGCAATCGCTCTTCGTACAGAGCTTCGGTTCGGATGGACTGGACGACGGTGCCACGCCCCCGACAACGGAATACGCTCGGGATTACCCGCCTGATGGTTCATCGTTCATCCAGCCCTATGACCACCAGCTCAACATTCGCGGCTGGACGGTGACGGTGAAATTCGACAACCCGCTGGGTGGAGGGGGATCGCTGCCATCTTCGACGGAGGAACTTCGGCTTCGGCTGTATTATCCGCAGGAAGGAACGTTGGACTGGCCAGCGAATTGGCCTAGCACAGACGCGGAACGCGACCAGCAACCATACCTGAGCGCCAGGTTGACGCTGGCGGCCAACGAGGTCGCCGACGGCGCGACGGTGGAAAAGGTTTTCACCTTTGAAACGGGCGTCGACAAGTTTGTGCCCTGGGGGATTCGGTCGCTTGCCGTGGTGCGTGACAGCGACGGCAGTTTGTTTCCGGCTGGCCAGCCGCACGTGACAACGTTGTTGCCGAGGACGCAATTGGCTCCAATAACGATGCTGTGGAATCTGGAATGAAGACGACGATCCGTTTACTTCGGCCAGCCGCCAGGCTGTTGGTGGTGGAAACCGACATTTTTCACCTGAGAGCAGCCATCGTGCACAGGCGGAAAGATCATGCCGTCGTCGAAAAAGTGGCACAGGCACGGTCGGCAGATTTTGGCGAGGCGCTGGCCGAGATCCGTTCTTCGTTTGCCAGTGTCAAGATGCCCAAGCGGGCGATCCTCCTTTCGCCGGAAGTGCTCCCTGCCATTTTGGAATTGCCCGTTGACCCGGCGAAACCTCGGCCGGCAGCACAGATGCAGGAGTTGATCCGCTGGGAGATGGAGTCGTATCTGGCCCAGCACGCCATGACACGGCGGATCGGCGACATTGCCATTGGCCGGGGCTACCTCACCGCTGATCAAGTCCGCACCGTTCTGCAACACATCGAGCGTCGCAAACGGGACAGCATGATCCGCGGGCCAGGCGATCGCCGGGGTCTGGCGCGTTTTGGTGAGGTCGCTGTCGAACTGGAGTTGCTCACTCGGCCGCAAGTGGAAGAATGCCTTGCCATCCAGGAACGGCTCCAGGTTCCGGAAGAAGACCACGTCTATTGCTGGATGCCTGTCACGGAGGCAGCTTCTCCGTCGGGCCAATTCCGCTGGCTGGTAAGTTGCGTCAACCGCAGCGTCCGTGAAAGCTGGGCCGACGTCTTTCGCCAGCAGCGACTCCATCTGCAAGGGATTTACCCGTTGATCGGCAACGCCGCCGCCGCTCTGCCAGATGATGCCTGCCAGCGATCAGCAAGCATTCTCGAAGTGCAAGCCGGCGTCATCGGTGCGAGCCAGGTGCAGGGCGGCTGCTTGACCGCCCAGCAAGTCTACTACACCTCGGGTCGCTCCGCCACGCTGGAAACCTATCTCGATCTGTTGGGAACGGACTCCACCGGACCAGTTTATCTCGCAGGTCGGCATGCCAACCTGCCCGCTGTCGGCAAGGAATTGCGGAGCCTGTTGCAACGCGAAGTTAGCACGATCCCGCTGAACGTAGACGATGCGACCGCCAATGCGGAGAGTCTGGCAGGGATCGTGGGCGCGGCCCGGCATGCCTTCGGGTTGGTCGAGAAGCGTTCCGCGCCGGCACTGCCGGTTCAGGATCCGCCACCACCTTTGTGGCAGCAGCCGCGCATGCGCTGGCTGGCCGCTGCCGCTGCGCTGGCTTTTTGCATGCTGGTTGGTGAATGGTTTCTCGCCCGATGGAAAAAAGCAATCACCGCTGACCACCCTGTTTTGGCCCAGCTCGATGCTCGCGTTCGTCAGAACCAGCAAATAGCCAACCTCGCGAAAAAGGGCAAAAATGCCGAAGAGTTGCTGGCCAAAGCCAAAAAAGAACTTGCCGACAAACGTCGGCTGCGGGCCGCTCTCGAAAACGAAGTCATTCGCCGACTGGTCGCTGAACGGGACCGCCTTCGCCAGCTGCGGCATACGCTGGAAAACCGGCTCGCCCGACGTACCCAATTCGTCAGCGATGTGCTCCAAGCGTTGGGCCGCGCAACAACGGACGAAGTGGTTATCAACAACATCAAGGACAGCGGCAACGACGAATTGCATATCCAGGCCTGGTCGCTCTCCGAAGCCGCGGGACAGCAATTCGCGGAGCGGTTCGCCGATCGGCTGCAACCCTGGCATCTCGTTATTACGGATGTACAAATCCGCTCCCAACGAGGCCGCCTGGGACTGGAAGGATTCGGCATCGACTTGAAACTCGGCTATCGCCCTGGTGATCGATCCCGTCTCACCACCGCGGAGAAAAAGTGATGGCCAAACAGATCAGCCAACGCGAACGCATTTTGCTCGCCGTCGCACTTGTCGGTGCGATCGCTTTCGGGTATCTGCTGCGCCTCACCAAAGGGGATATCCGGAAGGCCAAGGACCTGAGCAAGCAGATCGCTGCTGCCCGCGACAAATTGAAGCAACTCAAGCCGCCTGCCTATCCCACGCGGTTGCCCGGCCAGATTCAGCACGAACTCCAACAAGTCGAAAAGCTGATGAAAGCCGAAGAGACGCGCCTGGCCGAACTGAAAGCGCACTTCGATTCGCGCGAATGGCAAGAACTGTTGGCGAAACAAAAAGCAGTCGACAACACCAGCCCACCCGACAGGCACGATGAGATGTTACGGGTCGAGCAAACCGTGCAGGAAGAAAGAAGCCGGATCGCCTCGATCGAATCGCGCCTGCTGCCCAAGGACAATGCCCGCGAGCTGCAGGGGCTGAAAGTAAGGCTTTCCGAGTGGGCGAGGGAAAACGACGTGCTCGTCGTGGAAAACGTGCCGTTTACCTTCAAAGAGGCCACCAACAAGAGCAGGAAACCGACGGCGCAGGTGGCCGGATTGCTTACGCCCAACGCATTTTACAAGGCGCATCCCCGGCCGATGCAGCGCTTAACGCTGGAGGCGAGCTACGCGAATTTGAGTCGATTTCTTGCCGGGCTAGACAAACTCCCTTATGAAATCGTCATCGTTCAATTCGAGATTGCCACCGACCCCAAATCGGCTGGCGGCCCGCTGACAGCCAACGTGGTGTTGGCTTTTTGAGCCAGCATCCGGAAGCCAGGCCAGTGAACCACAGGCAATAGCAGCAAGACTGACTGGGCGGAAAGCCAATGGCCAGGACCTTAACGATCGAGAACTACCTGCAACTCTGCGTCGACCAGGAGGCGTCCGATTTGCATCTTTCGGGGGGGGCGGTTCCTTATCTTCGTCTCCACGGCCGACTGCAACCTCTCGACGAACCGGCATTGCCGGCCGAGGAAGTCCACCGCCTCGCCGTTTCTCTGATGCAACCCAAACAGCGGGAGTTGTTTGAAAAGGAACAAACCCTCGACCTGGCGTATACCCTCGACGAAAACAACCGGTTTCGAATCAATGTCTTTCGAGAGCGAGGCCGAACCGCCCTGGCCATTCGCCGTCTGGAGCAAAAATTCCGCACACTGGAAGAATGGAACTTGCCGCCGCAACTGGCCGAACTGGCCGAACTGCGCGACGGACTGGTGCTCGTCACCGGACCGACCGGTAGCGGCAAAACGACAACGCTGGCAACGCTTTTGCATCAGATCAACCTGACGCGTGCCTGCCACATCATCACGGTGGAAGACCCGGTTGAATACATTCATCGCAACGAACGAAGCCTGGTCCAGCAGCGGGAACTCTACACGGACGTGCCGAGTTTCGCCGATGCCGTCCGCGCCGCCATGCGGGAAGACCCCAACGTCATCCTGGTTGGCGAAATGCGCGATGTCGAGACGATGCGGGCGGCCATCACCGCCGCCGAAACAGGCCATCTGGTCTACTCGACGTTGCACACCGGCGACGCTGTCGGCGCCATCGATCGTATGCTCGGCGTCTTCCCTGCCGAAGAGCAGGATTCGGTGCGCAACCAGTTGTCGATGGTGTTGCGTGCGGTGTTGGCGCAACGGCTTCTGCCCAATACCGACGGCGACGGCCGGGTTCCTGTAGTCGAAATCCTGCGGGTTACGACGGCGGTGGCCCATTTGATCCGCACCGGCAAACCGCAACAGATCTATTCCGCCATCGAAGTCGGAACCAACTTGGGCATGCAGACGCTGGAGCAAGCGTTGGCGGACCTGGTTCGCCGACGGCTGGTGCACCTTGAAGACGCCCGCCGTCTGGCACGGGACCCGCGCTTGTTTGAAGAGCGCTTGCGATTGCAGCCAGCGCCACCCTCTTCGGGAGGAAATATCCGTGACGGTCTCGCAGGCAGAACTCGTTGAAGCAGCTGTCTCGAGCGGCCTGATCGATGCAGACAGCGTCGCGAAACTGCGCGTCGAAGCGCGGAGACGGCGCGAAGATCTTTTGGACACCCTGACGCGCTACGGCCGATTCCCTTTGGCTGCTGTCTACCGCGCTTTTGCCGAAAGCCGCCAGTTGCCCTTCGTCGATCTCGGCATCACGCCGCCGGTTGCCGACCTGATCAAACGCATCCCGGAATCCTTGCTGCGAAAGCATCGCGTCTTGCCAGTCGCTGTCGATGAGGATGGCATCCTTCTGGCCACGCCCAATCCGGACGACCGCCAAATCGTCCCTGTCATGCAACGATTGCTGGGCGCGCCCATCCGCTTTGCGGTCGCCGATCCGGATACCCTCGAACGGGCCATCGACCGCGCTCTTGCGGAAAGCAACGGGCGGGATGCCGCCGTCGTTTCCCTTTCGGCGACTGTCGATCCCGTTTCCTTGCTGGACCGGATCCTGAAGGAAGCCTATTTACGCCGAGCCTCCGATATCCACCTCGAACCGGAAGCAGACGGCATGCGGATCCGGCTGCGGATCGATGGCCGATTGCACCTGTATCTCTCGCGTCTGGATGAAGAAACAGGCGCCGGTCTTCTGACTCGAGTCAAAGTCCTCTCCGATCTGAATATCGCCGAGCAACGCGCACCGCAGGACGGCCGCTTCTCCTATCGTCCGCCGGTCGCCGATGCCAAAGACATCGATATCCGCGTCGCCACGGTCCCGACTCGTTGGGGCGAACGAGCGACCTTGCGCTTGCTTGGGACCGAAACCGGCGAACTCTCGCTCGAAGCGCTTGGCATGTCGGCTCGCGATCTCGAGCAATTTCGCCAGGCCATTCGTCGGCCTTACGGCATCATTCTCTTGACCGGACCGACCGGCAGCGGCAAAACCACCACCCTCTATGCCGCCATCCGTGAAATCAATCAGCCCCATCTCAACATCATGACCGTCGAAGACCCGGTCGAATACCTGATCGACGGCGTGTCGCAAATTCACGTCGGCTGGACCGACAAGGTCACTTTTGCCAGCGCGCTGCGCTCCCTTTTACGACACGATCCCGACGTGCTGATGGTGGGGGAAATTCGCGACCACGAAACAGCGGATATCGCCCTGAAAGCCGCCATGACCGGGCACTTGATGTTTTCCACCCTGCATACCAACACCGCCTGCGGCGCTATTACCCGCCTGGTCGATATCGGCTGCGAACCTTACTTGATCGGTGCCACGCTCGTCGGGGTCATCGCCCAAAGGCTGGTCCGCAAACTCTGCCAGCGCTGCCGACGACCACGCCGACCCACTCCTGTCGAGGCGCAATTGCTTGGCATCGACCCGGAACAACATACCCTTTATGAACCGGTCGGCTGCGCCCATTGCCTCGGCGCCGGCTATCGCGGGCGCATCGGACTGTTTGAGCCTTTGTGGATCGATCAGGAACTGGCTCGACTTATTAGCCGAGGCGCCACCCAGGCTGAATTGCAAGCGCATGTGGCGCCGACCCTGACGACCTTGCGCCAGGACGGCTACGCCAAGGTGCTCGCCGGCATCACCTCATTGGAAGAAGTGATGACCGTCACGGTGTTCGAGTGAAGTCGTGTCGCAGCGTCAGCGCGACGTGATGGGATTGCGTAGGGGCCGCGAACTCGGCGGCACAATCGGACGGAGTTACCATGCCGGTTTTCAAATATATCGCTCTTGATCGACGCGGACGCGAAGTGCAAGGGAATCTCGAAGCCGCCGATGGCCAATCGGCAGCGGCAACCCTGCGCCGTCAGTCCCTTTTCGTCCTGCAAATCGAAAACGACGCAGCCGGTTCGGCAAGTTCGGCACAGACGGGAAGTTGGCTGGGTCATCTTCGCCCCGTCTGGACGCAGGATTACGTCTTCTTTTTGCAACAACTGGCGTTGATGCTTCGCTCGGGTTTGACCATCCTGCAAGCGCTGGAAGTCTGCAGCCAACAATCGACCAAGCCCCGGCTTTCGGCAGCCATCGACCGCATGCGCGACTCGATCCAAGCAGGCAAAAGCCTGTCTCAGGCGATGGCCCTCGAGCCAAGACACTTCTCCCGACTCACGGTTAAACTCATCGAAAGTGCCGAAGCCAGCGGCGAACTCGACACCGTCCTCGAACGCGCCGCCGCCGACATGGAGCATAAACTCGACCTGAAACGGAAACTTCTCACCAGCCTGGCCTATCCTTCCGTCGTCATCCTCGTGGCGATCGGAGTGGCAGCGTTTCTGGTGTGGAAAGTCATCCCCAAGTTCGCCGCTTTCTTCCAGCGTCGCGGCGTCGCTTTGCCCTGGACGACGCAATTTCTCGTCGACTTGTCGGAATACCTGACCACCTATGGTCTTTATGTTCTAGGCGGCGTGCTGGCGGCGATCCTGTTGTTTTTGCTATCCTACTCTACCCGGCGCGGCCGGCTCGTATGGGACCGGCTGTTTCTCTATCTCCCAGTCGCGGGCAATCTCTTCACCGTCGCCGCCATGGCACAGATCACGCAGACGTTGTTCGTTCTGCTCAATAGCGGCGTGACCCTTTTGGACTCCCTTCGCATATCCGCCCAGGTCATTCGAAATCGTGCCATCGCCGAACGGATCAACGAAGCCGGCGAGATGATCCTCAAAGGCCATGATTTGGCGACCAGTTTACGCGACCCCGTCATTCCCCCTCTCGTGCCGCATCTCGTCGCCGTCGGCGAGCAAACCGGCGCCTTGACGCAAGTTCTTGAAAGATTATCGACATTCTATGACCAGCAACTGCAAACCCTCATCCGCCGCATGAGCGGCATGGTCGAACCGGTCATGATTCTCGTTGTGGGCGGTATGGTCGGATTCGTCTACATGGCATTTTTCCAGGCCGTCTTCCAACTGGCGACAGCTGGACGATAACATGCTAAAATTCCCAGAGATGTAGTGCTTGCGATGACCTTTCTCCTTTTCGAGTCCATTCCCATGTGGCGACATCTTGCATTCCTGCTCCTGGCTGCAACGTCGGCTCAAGCTCAGGAGTCGCTTCCCAAACCGAAGGAAATCGAAAAAATCCCCCCGCCCCGTACCGCGCCGGCAGAACCCAAATCCTGGTTTTCCCGAATCGTCGATGCCATCTGGAGCAAGACCAGAAAACCAGAAACCGACAAAAAACCCGCTCAACGCGATCCGTTCGATGTAACGGACAAGATGCACAAACTGGCCAATCGCTCCCAGCCACAACGTGTCGCCGTTCCCGCCGTTCGGCTCAAAGGACTTGCCGGCGACGGCACAGACGTCGTCGCCTTGCTCGAAATCGATACCGGCAAGCTGGTCTTCGTCCGCAAAGGCGATCAATTTACGGTCCAATCTGGAGGTCGAACGAACAGCCTCCGAATCGTCGACATCACCCACGAGTCGGCAACGATCGAGATCGTGGGAACCAACGAGCAGTTCGTGATCCGCTGAGCCGGGTTCGGCGCGAATGTGCTCTGGGTTGTGCAGTCGAACGGAACCTCGAACCTCAGGCGACCTATGTCCCGGATTCGTACTTTTATTGCCGTCGATCCCGATAAGGCGATTCGCAACCGCCTGGTGTCGCTGCAAGAAAGCCTTGCCGCGGTGGATTCGGACATCAAATGGGTTGAACCGGAAAATCTCCACGTGACGCTGTTGTTTCTCGGCGAGGTAGAAGATCGCCAGCTTTCCGAAGTCTGCCGGATCGTGCAAGCGTGCGCTGATCGGCACGAAGCGTTCTTGATGACGGTGGAAAATGTGGGTGCCTTTCCGAATTTGCACCGGCCGCGAGTTGTCTGGGCAGGCATCGGCGAAGGAAAGCAAGAATTGTGCGCCCTGCACGATGAGTTGGAAATTCCCATGCAGGACCTGGGTTACCGCCGCGAAGAACGCCGATATACGCCGCACATCACGCTCGGCCGAATCCGCAACAAAGGTCCAGCAAGCGGCCTGGCCCAAGCGTTGAATAAAAAAACCGGTTGGAAAGCGGGCGAAACCCAGATCAGGGAAATCCACGTCATGAGCAGCGAACTGACGCCGCAAGGCCCTGTCTATACCGTCATGTCGAAGGCAAAGCTGAAATCTTCGTAAGGGTGCAGTTGTCGTTGCCCTGCCGGCCAAAAGCCGGCATAATGCCCATGTTTCGTGACGGCCAGCCCGGTCCAACCAACAGCAAACCGCATGATGCGTCTTGCTCATTTCGTGCAGCGATATCCCCCGGCACTGGGAGGGTCGGAAGCCTACTTTGGCCGGTTGAGCGAATTCTTCGCCCGTGCCGGCCAAGATGTTACGGTCTTCACGACGCAGGCCAAAGAATTGTCGGCGTTCTGGTCGCCGCATGCCGAGGTTTTTCCCCCTGGAAACGAAACAGTCAACGGCGTGGAAGTCCGCCGCTATCCGCTTTGGCGTTTTCGCGGCCGACGCTACCTGCTCAAGACACTCTCTTTTTTGCCCGAAAAACAGTGGCAGTGTTTGACCATGCCGTGCAATCCGATCTCTTTTCGCATGTGGCGCGATTGCCAGCGCTTGACCGGACATTTCGATCTCGTCCACGCCACCGCCTTTCCCTATGCCTGGCCGATCGCTTGCGGCCTGCGCCTCGCTCGCCGAGCACGGATTCCGTTTCTGCTGACTCCGTTTCTGCACCTTGGCGATCCGGGCAATCCGAAGGACCGCATTCGCCGTGCTTACACGAAACCACCGCTACGCTGGCTGCTCCATCAGGCCGATATCGTCTTCGTGCAGACCGAATCAGAAGAAAAAGCGGTCCTCGATGGAGGCGTCGCCAGCGAGCGAATCATCCGATTGGGCATGGGCGTCGACCCGGAGGAATGCACCGGAGGCGACCGCGAGGCGGCCCGGAGACAATGGCAGTTGACCAGCGACACCATCGCCATCGGTCATTTGGCCAACCAAAGTGAGGAAAAAGGAACGGTCGACCTCGTCCGAGCCGCACAAAAGCTGTGGGAAGCGGGCAACACCAATGCCGTCCTCGTATTGGCTGGTCCGGTCATGCCGAATTTCCAGCGATTCATGGAAAAACAGGTTCCCAAGGGGAGGGTGATTCAGCTTGGCGTGCTCAGCGAACAGGCGAAACGCAATTTCTTCGCGGGCATCGACCTGTTTGTCCTGCCCAGCCGTTCGGATTCGTTCGGTCTGGTATTGCTGGAAGCCTGGGCCAACGGAAAAGCCAATATCGGGTACAAAGCGGGAGGAATCGCCGACGTCATTCGCCACGAAGAGGACGGCCTGCTTGTTCGCTGCGGCAGAATCGACGAATTGGCGCACGCGATGGCTCGACTGGCGTCCGACGCTGACGCCAGGAAGCGCTTCGGGGCCAACGGCTTGGAACGAACCCGACGCGAATTCGTCTGGCGTGACAAGTTGCAGCGGGTTCACGATGTTTACATCGAAGTTCTTGAGAGCCGACGCTGTCTTCGTCCTGCCAAAATTTGATGCAAAAAATGCCAAACGACGCCGACAAGATTTGCCGAGGTCGCCTCGACGCGATACGATAGGGTTGGATCAACTCATGGATTGAACACACCCGCCGAGATATGCCGATACCTCATCAGACTCGTTATCTGCTTGAAGCCGCGCAGAAGTTGTCCCAGGAATTGAAAGCAGATGCAGTCTTGCTGCTTACGGAAAAGATACTCGACTGGGAAGTCGTGCTGGAAAAGCTCGAAGGTTGTCGCGTCCTGATCGCTGCCGAAGACCCCGCCATCACCCAGAAACTCAAGGAACATGGGAACATCACTACCCTGGAGATGGGGGCTCAGCCGCTGACCACTCAGGAGCGGATCAGCATGACGCTTTTGGAAGCGGTCTCGAAGGAGCACCTTCGGCCTGGAGCCGACGTCATCGTCCTCTACAACGGCATCGATTCCGTGGAGGAACGTCCAGAACATATCGATAGTCTCAGCATCATCCATATGGGGGAACACCTCAACCGGCTTAGTTCTCGTGACTTGCGGCAATTGGAGACCCACGTCCCGCTGGAGGTGCTGCGTGCTGTCGTTGACCTGGCCACTGAAATCGGTCGTGAAGGACGGGAAGGGCAGCCTGTCGGCGCCTTGTTCGTCGTTGGCGACACGAAACGCGTTCTGCCCTTGTGCCGACCGATCAATTTCAACCCGTTTCGGGGGTACAGTTACGATCAGCGTAATATTCTGGATAAAAAAGTTCGCGAGCAGATCAAAGAAATGGCCAAGATGGACGGGGCCATTATCATTCGACGCGACGGCGTGGCCGAGGCAGGCTGTATGCATATCAACGTACCTGCCGAAGGCATCACCTTGAGCAAAGGCTTGGGAAGTCGCCATTGGGCGGCGGCGGCCATCAGCAAAAAAACCAACGCCATCGCCGTCGTCGTTAGCCAGTCCTCCGGAGCCGTTCGTATCTTCCAAGATGGGCGCATCGTTCTGCACATCGAACCAATGGCGCGCCGACCCATGATCTGGCGCAACCTGGAAATGGAACACCAGGATAGCGATGGGAAAATCCCCGTCAGCGAACCGCCAACTTCTTGACAGCTGCCAAAGCGCCGCTGCCTGCCCACTTCTCAACGATCTGTTTGAAGGCTGGGTAACCATCGCTTAATCGTTTGTAGCAGCTCCTCGTGTCGGCCGCGGTAGAAGTGGTCGGCTCCGTCGATCACTTCGACTGCAACATTCGGACGCTGCAATTCGGCCACGGCTTGGGGCGCTTCCATGAAAGCGACATTGCTCTCGATTTCGACACTGCCAAACGTAGCCAGGACCGGACAGCGCACATGCCGCAAGAAACCGAGAAAATTGTAGCGTTCGTCCGGGCCATATTTTTCGACGTATCCGCCGGCCGTCACCAAGAACGGCAAGGGAAACGGCACCAACATCAACTCAGACCCCTTTCCCGCCTGCAGCAACTCTTCAGCCCGCCGATAGGTTTCGAGAAACTTATCGCGCTGGCTTTGCCTGCAAAACCATTCATAAGAAAGCCGAGGCGGCGACACAGCCAAAACGCATGCAGGTTCCAACTGGGGTTCAAATGCCGCAGCATACAGGCATTTCACCGCTCCGAGGCTGTGGCCCAGCAATCCCACCCGGCTGAATCCTTTTTGTCGAAGCCAATCGAGCCAGCCCGCCAAATCGTGGCGGCAATCATCGACCACTTCGTAAGCCGCTCCCTGAAGTTTGCCGCCACGCTGCGTCGAAACCGTACTGACCAGATCATGGCCACGCGTGTTGATCCGCAAAACGCCGAGACCCAGCCCGGCCAATCCCCCTGCAATCGCCTCCAAGAACGCCGATCCATAAAAATTGCTTCCCGTTCCATGTACCAGACACAGCGCATCGACCCCGGAGTGAAATTCGCTTCGCTCCGGAGCGGAATACGCACCATGCAGGATCAGGCCGTCACGCGTCGTCATCTGAACGAGATCAACCAGCACGAGATGCCTCCTCTAACGTGACACTGACTTCTGTTGAAACATTATCGCAGCACCGCGAAGCGAAGCATCTTGAACTTCATGAATGGAGATGCCAGCCAATTCCGGGAGCACCTTTTTCCACACGCTGACATTTCCGCCAGACAAAAAGAGGCGACCTGGTCGCTCAAGACCCAGAGTCCGAAGTGCCCGCCGCCAACCTCGCCGCAATGCCTGCACCATTGCTGCCAGCAGTTCGATTCGCTCCGTTGCCGAGCAAAGCCCACGAAACGACGCATGCTGCGCTTCGACTGCCAGCGGATGGCCCGCCAGCCACGGAGGATCGAAACAGACCGAGGTCTGTTGCTCGACTGCCCTGTCGAGAGCTTCCTCGAAAAACGTCGTTTCGGACATCTCGGCAAAGCAAAGCCGATGCAGCCAGGAAAAAGCCTCGATCCCAAACGGTAACGGAACGACGCATATGTACTTCGCTCCATTTGGTTCAAACGGGAACAAATACGTGGAGCAATCGACGGCCGGGTGCGGTTCGACGGTGAGTGACGCTGCCAGCGGACTTTCCCCTTCCTCTATCAAAACATCCCCTGGCTCGGCGCCGGCAGCCAAAAGCGCGCTCGCAAGGGTTTCGGTACCGACTTTTACCGGAACGCCAGCGATCATCCCCATCTCGCCAGCAGCTTCCGACCGCAACGTGCCAATCGTTTGTGTTCCCGCAACGACTTCCGGCAACCAATCGGAATTCACTTCGAAATGCGAACACCAATGTTCGAGCCACCTCCGCTCCGTCATCGTCCCGAACAGCCCGGTCAAGCTGGCGCCGGCCGGATCGAATCGGCGCTCACCCGTCATCTGGAAACCGAGCCAGCCGTTGAGGTGAAGATACGATCGAACCCAATGACCCAGGTAGGCATCTTGCGCCAGGAGTTGTTTCCAGACGATCGCCGAAATTCGCCCGGGGACAGGAGGAGTGCCAACCTCCGCCAAGAATCGCTCACCGTCCAAAGCCCAAGTCTGGCGGGCGGCAGGACGTGATCTTCGATCGGCAGGCAACCAAACGGAGGTTAACGGCTGGTCCTTGGCATCGAGCCAGACGCCACAAGGCGCCAGACAACTCATGCCCACACCGTCAATGGCGTCTTTTGCTGGCGCGACCCGCCTGGCCGCCTTGGCCACAGCCGACCAGACGTCGGCGGCCCGGCACTCCGCCGCTTGCGCCGTTGGTACGCTGATCTTGAATTCAACACACTGGATGTCGCCTGCGATGGCCAGCGTATCGACGTCGACCACGGCTGCTCTGACCGTGCCGGCTCCGACATCTAACGCGAGAACCTGCATCGCTTCCCCCAACTCGCTTCGGATCCTGATGCTAATGTAGGCGAGATCGAGGCGAGAGAGCAGGAGGAAGGAGTTCCTCGAGCCAAGTGGAAAATGGGATCCGGTCTGCTTTCACGGCAGCCGTTTCAGAACAGATACCATCTCCTCCAGAGTCAGCACCTTGTCTTTGTTCTTGTCGATGGCGTCGAATGTCCGCAGCAGTTGCTCGGGCACTTCGGTCCGTTGAATCTTGCCGTCGCCATTTTTGTCGAAGCGGACGATGTAGCCGCGAGCGCGGGATTCGGGTGTCTCCGGCATGGGGCTTAGCTCGGCTCGTTTACCCAATGGTACAGCTATATCAAAGTAGCCGATCATCATTTCGTCCCAGGTCTGGTCGCCCCAGCGGACGCGTTTGCTTGGGTCCGGGTTGTTGAGGTTGTTTTCCGAATTGTCGTAAACGGCGGTGCAATGAATGCGGACCTTGCCGGTCAGTTTGCGAGGCTCGGCCAGACGATAAGCGGTCTGCCAGTTGAAATCGTAACGGGGAATATCGAGAAGGACTTCGCGCTTGCCGTTTTCGAATTCCGCTTCGTAACGAAACGCTTTGCCGCGCAGGTGCATGTGCGGCATCATGGAAAGAAGATAGGTGCCGTCGAGCGAAAGCCTGGATTGGGCCGTCGTCGTGTAGTTCGCCTCGCCCGGCGGAATGTTCAGATAGCGCTGGAAGGCGGCCGTCGTGATGACTTCGTATTTCACCTCGTTGGGGTCGGCAAAGACGAAGCCTATCTTGCTCTGGTCGAACTGGACGCTGCCGATCGGCGTGTAGTGCATTTGAAAAATCAGTTCGGCACCGGCCGGAATGCGCTTGGCCATGCCATCCGGGAACGGAATGACGCGCAAACCAGGGACGTAGCCGACGAGGAAACCCTGAGCACCACCGCCGAGCCTCTGCCCGGGTTCGCGAGCAAACGCCAGAATGTGGTGCACCACCGCACGGTTGCCGGGCAACAACTCCGCCGCCTTGATCCATTTATCTTCCTTGAAACCCGGATCGACGCGAAAATATTGATAACGCACGGCGCCTTCGGCCTGCACTTTGAAAGGTTTTTCCGTGATGTTCAAAACCAGGTCTGGCTTGCGCGGCAACTGCCAGCCTTGGACAAACGTTCGTGGTTTGGGAAGATCGCTCTTGTCGCCTTCGGGCGCGCCGCCGGCAACCCATTCGTAGATGAGCTGCTTTTCTTCGTCCGAAAGTCGGCGGTCGTTGAGGAATTTGCCGTGTTTCGGACTGGCGTGCCAGGGAGGCATGCGCTGCTCGCGCACGACCTCGGCGATGGTTTCCGCCCAGCCCACCACTTCATCATAGTCGGTCAGTGAGAACGGGGCGATCTCTCCCTCCCGATGGCATTCGACGCAACGCTTCTGCAATATCGGAGCGATGTGCCTGGCATAGGTCACCTTGCTGTCCGCCTTGGGTTTGGGAATCCGGCCAATGAAACATCCCGGCGCCTCCGTCACGGAGCGACTGACTTGTTTCCCCGCCAACAGCTCTTCCAATGCCCTGCGCAAATCATGCTGCTTGGGCGCATCACGCACGTAATCGACGCCGTACTGGTCGTCGATCCTCCCCCAATAGCGTACGATTCGCTCTGAGTCGAGCACGAAAACTTCTGGCGTGCGGACGGCGCCGAGCTGGTCGGCAACGCGGTTGCCCAGGTCTTTGAGAACAGGAAACTTGATGCCGTGCCGACGGGCATGGGCGGCGATTTCCGTGATCGAATCCTGCGTGTTGGAGTTGATGCCGACGAAACCGACCCCCCGTTTTTCGAATTCGTCGGCCAGCTTCGCCAGACGAGAACCATACAACTTCGCCAGCGGGCATTCGGTCCCCAGAAAGGCCACGACCAGAATCTTGTAATCCTTGAAGGAATCGAGCGTGTAACGTTTGCCGCGGTAGTCTTTCAGTTCGAAGGGGGCGGCTTTTCGCCCGATCGGCGACGACGCTTTCTCCGCTCCTGGCGAAGAAAAGGCGACAACCAGAACGGCGAGGAGGGCAGCGAACGGCTTCATGACAAACAGACTCCTGTGATCGTGGTGGTACGGCCTCCTTTCTCTGGATAGCAATACCCCGCCGCGACGAAAAAGTTTCGCCCCAATCGAAAGATCAGCCCTCGATTGTCCAACCTATGCTCACTTCTTCACGGTCGGGGGCAATTTGCCGGTAGGAATCAGCTTTTTCCACGCTTTGTAAGCACGCTCTCGTTCTTCCTGCGAACCGGCAGCATCGTACTGAATCTTCCGACCGGCGATGACCCACCGGTACAGATGCCACCGAGCCAGCTCACGCACGGCAAGGTGCTTGTGCCGCAACATCTCGATCAACGATTCATACGTTTCCGGCCGCTCACGAGCGCTGTCGGCGAAACTGTGCAACAATTGCAAAACCGAATCGGCGTCCGCTTCGGAAAACTGACGTTCCTTGACCAGATGATGGTACAACAACTGATCATGATCCTGGGCCTGACTGATCCAATGGCGCAACGCAACGATCGCTTCGGTCCGCACGTCGGGATATTTACTGTTTTCCAACGCGCCGACCAGCGCTGGCAGACGATCCAGTGCCGCATAAGAGCTAACGGCCAGCTTGCGTCGCGCCGGGTCTGCCGATGCGATGAACTGCGCCAAAACCTTGTCAATCGAGTTGCCGACCAGTTCTTTTTGAAGTGATCGAACCGCCCGACGCATCGCTTCGGCTTGAGGCGTTTTCGCTTCGCCACCGACCCAAATCGGCAGCTGCATATCCCGGTTCGGTCGCCGATCGTGTCCGTTGATGTTGTCCCAACTGAAAGTCGAATGAGCCGGCATGCGGAATTGTTCGTTGCCGACCTTCAAGTAGGCCGACCCTTTTATGACAAATGCCGTCAACAAAGTGGTCGGCACTTCCTCGGGCTTGCGTTTCAGCTTGAACGGCACTCCCCGAGGCCAGCGGGCAATGAGTTCCAAGCCGATTTCCGTGCCCCCTTTGAAAGTGAACTCG
This sequence comes from Gemmatales bacterium, assembly GCA_026004675.1. GTDB lineage: Bacteria > Planctomycetota > Planctomycetia > Gemmatales > Gemmataceae > BPJP01. The sequence goes on along the minus strand of BPJP01000002.1, from coordinate 791,876 downwards.
TACAATTGGCCGTGAAAACGAACCCGCACCAACTGCTTTTTGTCGTCCAGTCCCAAAAGCAGCAGCCGACCTCGACGTAACCTCACATCCAAACCGTCGTCGTCGCTGTCTTCGATCACCGCGGCGCTTTCCAGCATCGGATAATTGTAAAACTCCGGCATGTTGCCCCACAGCGACAGTTTCACCCCGGACAGCCGAATGTCGGCTCGACTGCCTGGTAACGCCAGCAACAGGTCGCTCGTGTAAACCTTGCCCCCCTCCGGAACCGCCTTCCAGTCAGGATCTTCAATCGTCCGATGCAACAAAGAGCCGGTCGGCGTCTGCAGTTCGCCTGCCGCTTTCCGTTCCGCTGCCGAGACGAAACCCAGAAACGATACCAGCGGCCAACCAACCAGCAACACGAAAACGAAGACTCTCATAAGAACAGCCCATGCCATCTGAAACCTGTGCGGGTTGAACATCTCGATTTTAACAGATGGCCTGATCGCCTTCCACGCCCGACAACAAAGAACCGTTTGCTGACGGAAAGCAACATCTCCTGTTGCCACGTCGCTTCCTACAACTCTGTAGGAAGAATACCGATAGGAAACGCACCCGCACAACGGTTTGTTGACGGTTGACTTGGTAAAATGGGCAATATAGGTAATTTTGTACACAAACCTGCCCGCCAGCCTTTCCTACAAACAGGTGGAATTTTTCCTACATGCCAACCGCTCACGGCAGCACGTTCTCATCGGGCTTCAAATCTAAAACTCGATCCCTAACCCAGCCAGGTTGCGGCAGAAGTCCTCGAACCCACGATAGACGATCCCATGCAAACCGCATTTCCGCGCCCCGTCGACGTTGGGCGGCAGGTCATCGATAAAGACGCACTCGTCAGGAGCCACTTCAGCGTAGCCAAGGCAGTGGTGGTAAAAAGCCGGCTCCGGCTTCCGGAATCCGATCTCGTAAGACAGGACCAGGTGATCGAAGTGCCGAAGGACGTGGGCGAATTGCTTCTTGAATTGCAGAGCGTGCAACTCGCAAGTGTTGCTGCCGAGTAGCAGCCGGTAGCGCGGTTTGAGCCGAGGAACCAACGCCGCGATTTCCCCGTTCTCCCAGAAAATATCGACAAAGGCATCACGCAATCGTTCTCTGCTGCATTTCAGCCCTGTCAAATTCAAGACATGATCCAAGAACGCATCCGATGCTAGTTGCCCGCGCTCGATTCGGTCTTCCAGTTCGCTGCCGGATAGAAGTGCGGTAACTTTGTCGATGGTACATTCGCTGTCGGGTCCCAGCTTTTGTAGTCCACGGCGGTAATCGAAGAACCCGACGACGTTGCCGAAATCAAAAACAATCGCCTTGATCATCTGGTCGATCGCTGCTCCTGACTGAATGATTCCCTGTCTTATTCCTTTCTCGGCACGGTTGTTTGCAACCCGCCTTTGTCAGAAGCATTCGCGATCTTGCTTCGGGCTTTCTTCCAGGCGACAACGTCGCGCAACAGCACCTCAACCGATTTGTCCAGCTGAGGATCCATCCCCTTCGCCAACTGATCAGGGTGAGGGATGACGACGATGTCGGGCACCACCCCCTGTTTTTCCATGTTGACGCCTTTGACCGTATAGACGCCCGTACGCGGGATCCGAAAGCTCGAACCATCGATCAAAGTGATGCTGGAGGTGCCGATGACAAATCCGCCGGTGGGTTCGCCGACCAGTTTTCCAAGACCGAGAGTCCGAAATGCACTGGGAAAAATCTCGGCGTCGCTGTAGGAGCGGTTGTTGATCAGCACTGCAGCCGGTTTCGTCCACTTCCGGTCGTAGGATCGAAGCACCCAGCCAGCACCGCCGTCGCGTTGTCGAAACCGCGTGTGCTCCTTTCCTCCCAGGTAATTCAGCACCTGGTCGTGAGTGTAGCCGCCGCTGTTGAAGCGAACATCGATAATGATGGCGTCTTTGTCGAAGTTGTCGTACAAAGCGCGTACGAAGCGATCCAAACCTTCCTGGTCCATGCTCGGAATATGGATATAACCCAGTTTTCCTTTGCTCAACTCGGCAACCCGCCTTGCGTTTCGCTCAACCCAACGCTCGTACATCAAATCGCGAATGACGGATTGGCTGGTGGCCCGGATTTCGACATTCCGCCAGGCCTTTGTATCGTCGAGCTTCGCCTTGGGGTCGGATGTCACCTTCAGCTCGACTGTCTGGTTGATTTTGCCATTGAGCAACTCCGCCAGGGAAGTGTCCTTCGCCAAAGGTACGCGGTCGATGGCACCGATGATATCGCCGGCTTTTAGTTTGATGCCGCGTTTGTCGGCCGGCCCGTTTTTCAGGATTTCGGCGACCCGCAAGCGCGGTCCGGGGAAAGATTCGTCGAAGATGAGTCCCAATTCCGCGGTCGACGCCTCAGCCGAGTACAGGTTGCCCCGAATGCCCAGATGGGAAGCGTTCAACTCGCCAAACATCAAGCTGATCAAAGCATACAGATCTTCCTTCATGGCAACGTGCTTGACGACTGGGCGATAGCGTTTGCGGACAGCGTGCCAGTCGACCCCATGCCATTGTTCGTCGTAGAAGTTGTCATGGAGAGCACGCCAACTCTGTTCGAACATCTCCATGAACTCTTCTTCTCGACGGATTTTCATTTTGGCTCGGAAGGGGATCAACGCGGGTGTCCCGGGAGAGTTGACGCGAATCATACGCAAGGAGCCGTTCCCATCGCGAAAATACACGAGGTCGGATAAACGCCTCGACCACATGATTTGCCTTGGCCGGGATCGGGTGTTCGTCACTCGACGAACACTGCCGCCGTTCGTCGAAGCGATCCAGAGATCATCGCCACCCCCGGCCGTCGAGCGGAACGCCACTAAACTGGCGTCGCGAGAAATGGCTCCCTCGCTGGCAACGTAACGTGCCGGCTCAGTGACTCGAAGATGCAGTCCATCCCAATCGATGTTGACACCGGTTGTCTCTTTGGCTCCCGGGGCGAGCGGCTTCTCCAACGACATGACTTGCATCGTCAGGTCGCGAGGCCGCCGACTCAAGAAAGCGATCTTCTTGCCGTTCGCACTCCATGTGATCCCGGCATTCCATGTCGCGTACCGGGTGGCGTTACGAGCGGGAGCACTTCCATCTGATGGAATCAAATACATTTCGCTGGAGAACGAACCGTCCATGCGAGAAAAGGCGATCCATTTCGCGTCGGGCGACCAGTCGTAGTCGATGACCTTGACGTCCGCAACCAGAACTTTCTGGTCGGTCCCGTCGGGATTCATCGTCCACAATTTGCCTGAGCGGATGAAGCAGACCTTTTTGCCGTCAGGCGAATAGCTCACGCCGTACTCCGCCTCCGGCGTGTGCGTGATCTGCTTGATTTTGAACTGGTGAGCTTCGACGAGTTTCGGGTGCTCCTTGTCGTCGGGTTCCAGCATATAGAGGTCTTCGTGCCCTCCACGGTCCGAGGCGAAGATGATTCGCTGCGAGTCCGGGGACCAGGCGACGTTGTGGTCATAGGCTGGATGATTCGTCAGCCGACGAGCCGTACCCCCGGAAATAGGAATCAAAAACAACTCACCATGAACCACGAAGACGATGTGCTTCTCGTCTCGAGCAAGCGCAAACTCGGTCACTCCACTCGTGTAGGTCACGTCCCGGTCCGGGTTGGTCTTATCGTCAGCGTAGACTTCGATCGCCAACTTCCTCGGCGGGTCATCACCACTGGTCGAGACCACCCACAAATCGGTTCCGCATTCATAGACGATCCACTGCCCATTCCGCGATAGCCGCGCTTGACGAACATGATCGTCCGTATGGAAGGTCAATTGCGTCGGCTTGCTCTTGCCATCCACCGCCTGACGAACGACATTCGCCTGACCGAAGCGGGAACTGACATAATAGATGTACTTGCCATCCGGACTCCACATGGGAGAGATGTCGCGCCCATCGAAAGTCGTCAGCTGCCGATTGGTTTTGGTCTTCAAGTCGAATATCCAGATGTTGGTGTTGGAGGAACCCCGGTACCCTTTGCGATACCACGTGCCAGGCCCGCGCACGTAAACGACTTGATCGCCCTTTGGAGAAAATTGCCCCTCTTTTCCTTCGTCGACTCCAAGCCTCCTCACCCGACCGCCCGCCACGGGAACCAGGTACAGCTCATAGTTCGATGGGAACGCCGGTCGCCGCGTGGAAGCGAACAAGATCGACTGTCCATCGGGCGACCAGCCGCAAACAATGTCCGACGAGGAATGGTACGTGAGCCGTCTGGGACGCCCGCCTCGCGCCGAGACCACGAACACGTCATAATTGCCGTGCCGGGTTGACGAGAAGGCGATCCATTGTCCATCGGGACTGAAAACGGGATAGATATCGTGGGCCTGGTGCATCGTTACCGGCCTGGCGATGCCGCCGATGCTTTCCACGACCCAAATATCGCCGAGGTAGCTGAAGGCGACTGTTTTGCCATCGGGTGAGATGTCGGGTGTTCGCCCGAAACGGATCGGTTCCTGGGCCTTGGCACCGCTGACAAGCAAGATCACGAAACACGCCGTAAGCACTCGATGAGTGAGCAGATTCATGGTGCGAACCCTGTATCGAAGTCAATCAATGTGGTATCAGTTTACCGGACGCCCTATTGGGGCAAAAGGAAATTTGTGACCCTCATGGTTGTTCACAAGCGAATGAGTTGTCATGCAACTTTTTTAGCTGAAGAACATATGATGATGATGGTAAAGTCTGGCACGGAATTGTCGAAAAATCCGTCGGTTGCCATGATCGCCTTGAAAAAGTCCTGTGGAAATCGTGTTGACATCCTGTCGGCAATCTGATGATGACCGTCTGTGATTTGCTGGATTCCGTCGGCCAGAGCAGCTGAAGAGACACCAGCAACCGAGAATCACTGACTGTCGTCAAGTTATAAAAAAGATTTCAACAGCGGCATTTTGGGGCTGGTTTGCGCTACGTAGTCGATCCGGGGAACAGCTGATTCGCCATGCCTTCAAGAAACGATACTCCCTATCCGCGTCAAACTCTCTCGTATCTGCGTGAGCTTTTACACAACCATGGTATCCGTCCAAAGAACAAGCTCGGCCAGAATTTTCTCATCGACCTGAACTTGCTCGATTTGATTGTTCGAACAGCTGACGTGAGCAGAAGCGACCTGGCGCTCGAGGTGGGTAGCGGGACGGGGAGTCTGACGACTCGGCTCAGTGAAAAAGCAGGTGCAGTCGTGACCGTGGAGATCGACCAGGATTTCTTCGCTCTGGCACGTGAGACTGTCGGCGAAGCGGGCAATGTGCAGTTGCTGCACATGGATGTTCTCAAGAACAAGAATGAATTGAACCCGCAGGTTTTAAGCGCCGTCAAGGAAACATATCGGGCTTTTCGCTGTGAGAGCGTCAAGCTTGTGGCGAATTTGCCGTTCGCCGTAGCGACGCCAGTGATCGCGAATCTCTTGATGGAGGAGTTGGACCTGAATCGGATGGTGGTGACGGTCCAATGGGAGATCGCTTCGCGTTTGCTGGCGAAACCCGGGAGCAAAGATTACGGCGCCTTGGCGGTCCTAGTGCAAAGCCTCGCTGAAGTCAAGTTGATCCGCAAGTTGCCTCCGTCGGTGTTCTGGCCCAGGCCTAAAGTCGACTCGGCGATCGTGGCGATCTTTCCTTCTAAGGCCAAGCGTGCCGCGATTCCTGACCTGAAACGCTTTCGGAATTTTCTCCGCGATCTCTATGTCCATCGCCGCAAGAACCTGAGGTCCGCTTTGACGGGGTTGCCAGCCGGGCGTCGCAGCAAACAGGAAGTGGACGCAAGACTTGCGGAATTGGGGATCGATCCTGCTGCACGGGCGGAGACTCTGACACTGGAACAGCACTTGCGGCTGTGCGATTGGTTCGGCTAAGGGAAGACAACGGGAAGGTCATTTGTACTCATGGCGGAATCTCGACAAGAAGTGATGACACCGACAGCGGCGCGGGAACTGTTTCCCGGCTTGCGTGACAAGGTTTTTCTGGACGCGGCGTGCGTAAGCCTGCTGCCGGTGTCGGCTGCGGAAGCACTCGATCGCCTTCGCGACGAAATGCTGTCTTGTCCACACCGAGATGCTTCTGCCCACCACATCGCGCTGGACAGGACAGCCCAAACGGCGCGAGAGCAAATCGCTTGCTTGTTGCATACGCGACCAGAGAACATCGCCCTGGTCGAGAGTACGACGCACGGTTTGCAGATCGTTGCCTCTTCCGTGTCTCTTGAAGAAGGCGACAACATCCTGATCGGCAGCACCGAATTCATGGGTCTGGCCATTCCCTGGATTCCGAAACAGCATCGTCAAGGTTTTTCGATCAAGGTGGTGCCGCATCGTGAGGGGCGTTTGTCGGTCGACGATTTTGCCAGGGTTGCGGACTCGCGAACCCGAATGATCCTTCTGAGCAGTGTGCAATGGAACAACGGCTTCCGGGCGGACCTGAGCGCTTTTAGCCAGTTCACGGAGGAAAAGAATATCATACTCGTTGTTGACGCCATCCAGCAATTGGGGGCGATTGACTTGGATGTCGAGAAGACGCCGTGCGATTTCCTCGTCGCGGGAGGCCACAAGTGGCTCAACGCGCCTGTTGGCCGGGGTCTGCTTTATGTCCATCCGAAACGGCGAGACACCCTCGAACCGGCGCATTGGGGCTACCTGAACGTCGTGGAACCGGAATCGGGTTGGGCCGAATACTTTGCCACACCCGACATCCCGCCAGTGCGAGACTACGACTTCACCGGCGCGGCTCGCCGCTTCGAAACAGGCGGAACAGCCAACTATCCAGGCAATGTCGCCCTGGCCGCCTCCCTGCAATTGATCAATAGCATTGGCATCCAGCGTATCGAACAGCACATTTTCCGTTTAGGAGACCGATTGGTCGATGCTTTGACATCGGCTGGAGTCGAAATGATCAGCCCCACGGAAGCGGCAGCGCGTTCGGGCATCGTTACCTTTACCCTGGGGGACGGACCCGAACGTGACAAACAGCTGTTGAACTTCCTGCTCGATCGCCGGATTCTGCTTTCTCAGCGCTATACCGCGGGTGTTGGAGGTCTGCGAGTGTCGGTACACTTTTTCAATAACGAAGACGACATCCTGGCCCTGGTGGATGGCGTGCGTGCGGCATTGAAGGGACGACAGTAGCCGACCAAAGGCTTTGTGCACTCGTCGGGCTGCACAGCACGGATGCAAAGAAGGCGATTCAGACAAGGCTTTCAAGCAAGAACTTCAGCTTCCGCACTTCGTGTTCCATGTCGTAGGGAGCGTCGGGTATGTCAAGGATTTGCACAGTCAACAGTCGGCTGTATTGATGGCGTGCGAGCTGGTTGATGATCCGACCGTATTCGATTTCGCCCTGGCCGACGCGAACCTGGAACTGGCCCGGACCTCGACCGCTGTCGCGTAGATGAACGTGATACACGTACGGGAACACTCGGTCGTAGTTTTTTCCTTGATTCGGGCCGACCAGATAATGACTGGGATCGAGAGTAAGGCTCAAGCCGGGGACTCGCTCGCACAATTCGACAGCTGCGTCGGGAAGCTCGGTGATCGTGCCGATGCGAGTTTCCACCGACAACACGACTCCTTCTCCTTTGGCCATCTGTACAAGTTCTTTGAGACGGCGAACCTCCGCGTCCATGCCGAACCCCGATGGCGACGCCGGAATCGACAGCACGGCAACCGAACAAAGACGAGCCAAACGGCAGATGGCCAGAAATTGTTGATGGAAGTCGTTTCGATTCTCGGTCTCGATCTCCACTCCGAAGGCCGACGGCGATAAACTCGGGCTATGGCGCAGCAGATTGGCCCACCGCGAAACATCCTTCACCACCTCGGACGGCTTCAGATGCGGACCCTTCTCATGAATAGCAACGTCCACTTTGCTGAATTCAAGGTCCACGATCGTGGCGAGGGCCTGTTCCAAGGACCGGCGGGCGAAGCAGAGCGTCGAGCAGGCTACGAACACGTCGGCATCCTCCGTTGTCAACCGACCAGACTCTTGTCAAACGGGCAGGACTATAACCAATTTCCCGTTTCAGGCAAGAGCAACTCCTCTTGACGTTCAGGCTCTTTTTGACAAGATCGGCTGGCCGGTCGGGTGTTTGACGTCGTGGCCCCATCGGAACCTGTTCGCCGACATCGCCGCCTTCACGAAAGAAAGGAATGACGATGACCTCTCCCCAGTCCTCTCTGATCGGCCAGAATCTGGTAAGCCAGATCGAAGCGGTCCTGCGGCGAACGGATGAACAGACGGCGAACATGGAAAGTGCCTGCCGCCATTTCGATGCCTTGGCGATCGCCGACTTCGCAGCCTGGCAAAAGCGATTGGACGAGGTCGCGACGCTTGTGAAGGGGGTCGGTGCGTTTTCGGAAAAAGACCGGGCAACCCTGGCGGAAATCGACGCCTTCCTGAAGCGAAGTGCCGAAACTTTGAGCAGTCGGCTGGCACGAATCCGGACTTGCCAACAAAAGTTGGCAAGCCTGCAAAGCCAGGCAATAGATACCAAATAGCCGTTATCTATGCAGGCGCCTGGCCTTCTCCAACAACCGTTCATAACGGTCACGCACGTGCTGCTCGCTATCTTGCCTCATGCGGCTCAACTGGTCCCGGACGGTGTTCAGTTCGTCTTCTAGTTGTTCTTCTTTCAACTCCAGGACTTCGACATCGAGAGCGACCAGTTTCTTGGCTAGTTCGAGCAGTTGTTTTTCGAACAGCTTGCGTTCTTCTTCCGGGCTGGTGGCCATGCGTGCGACGAGAAGGTGGCTTCGGTTCTCCGTTTTCCAGATTTCCAATTCAAGCTCGTAGACCCGCTTTTCGTGCGCGATGTCGGCCAGCATTTCGCTGACGCGGAAGATTTCACTGATTTGTTTCTGGTACTGCGCGAAATTGTTTTGTTTGAGCAGATCGAGAAAAGGAAGTAATTCCGGCAGATGCTTCTTGACGAAGAAGCGGGCAGCGACTTCGCGCTCTTCGGTAAAGCGGGGCAATTCTTTTTGTGCGATCGCCGATGGCGGGCGGAACAGTGGCACGAACAACACAAGGGTCATCAGAAACATTCGCATCTTCTTCGTTCTCCTTCCGGGGACGTCCGGAGCGGGAAACAGCGCCCGTCAGGGCATCAGAATCGACATCGGTCTTGGCCCTCGTTCCTCGATCTTGGCCTTTTCCATCTCTTCGAGACGCTGTTTTCGTTTCGTTTGTTCGCCATGAGCCTTTTCCAGATGGTCGGTAGCGTGCAACTCGGCCCAGTAGTCGGCAGCTTCCGTGGTGGGGGAGAAGATGACCAGGCTGGGATCGAGACTTTCACTGGTTTGTGGTGCTGGTTCCTTGGCGACGGTTGTGGTTTTTTCGCGGGACGTGTTCGTAGCAGGTGGCGATGGAGCATCCGGGCGAATGAAGGCGAACAACAAGGCGGCTGCCGCGGCACCGACGGCGCACCACAAAACGGGATGTCCGCGATACGACTTCTTCGCGAAAAAACGTTGCCGTCGACGGCACGATGAAAGCAGGCGTTTCCTGGCTTGTTCCCGCCAGGAAGAACTCGGGCGGCAGCCTGCCTCACCGGTTACGCTGAGGGATAGTTGGACCGCTTGCGCAAGTGCCTCGCGGGCGACCTGATCCCCGGCCAGTTTCCCTTCGAATTCCTGCGCTTCGGAGTCGTCGAGTTCTCCACTCGCATAAAGCACAGCTTCAAAAAGCAAAGTCTGATCGATGTTGGTGGTCTCGTCATGCATGGTTTTGTTTCCACATGGATTTCAGGCGTTTCATCCCTTCGTGCATGCGCGCCAGGGCTGTGTTCAGCGGACAGTCGAGGTCAGCGGCGATCTCACGAAAGCGCTTCCCCTCATAAATGCGCCGGCAGATCACTTCCCGTTGCGGGTCGGGCAACTGATCGAGCAGCGACCGCAAGCGAATCGCTTCCTCCTTTTGCTCGGCGGCCAGTGCCGGTCCAGGATTCGCATCCGCCAGCAACGACGCCTGGTCGCCTGGCCCGGCTGACAACGGACTGGCAGCGGTCTGATTCTTCTGGCGACGTTTCATCAACATCGCCTGGTGATAGGCCACGGTGAACAACCAGCCACGCAGATGGTCCGGGTCCACTCCCTCGAGTTTCTCCAAACCACGAACAAACGTCTCCTGAAGGGCGTCTTCTGCCGCGTGATGGTCCCGCAATATGCCCAAAAGGAACTGGTAAAGGACGCGCTCATAGCGCTCGAAGATCGCTTCCAGAGCGGCAGCGTCTCCATCGTGGAATCGAGCCAGGAGTTCGGCATCCGAAGCTTCGGTCATCCCCTTGGGCTCCCTTCACCTTCGTCGATGCGCCAGCCGTGTAGATTATTTGATCCTTCTGGGAAAAACACAGCTCCAGCACCGACTTTCAATCCGCATCCGCGACTTTCGTCCCCTCTCGCAGACTGCTTAAATCGTCCAGTCCGCCGCAACGAATAACCTATAGAAAATCCTTACCTGCGCCGGTCTCCCTCAAGACCGGGCCAGCTCTCACACCAACCTGTCACGATAAGGGAGCGCTCGGGTGATCTGGAAGTTCTTTCTCGAATTGGACTGGAAGCAAATCGTCACCGACACGGTTTCGCAGGCCGTCGCTTTCGTTTTCGGCATTTTTTTTAGCTGGTTCCTCCTCTTTCGCCGGAGACGCCAGGAATTGCAACGACTGGAAAAAGGCGACTCGGACGACATTCTCTTTCAGATGCATCATCTCATCCCCGTCGACGGCACCGACGACGAATGCGTGCTGATCTTTCGCAACATCGGCCCGCGGACAACCGTCAATTCGCTTTACGACAATCAGGCCGCCCGCGAACTGGTGAAAAAACTCGCCAACCAGACTTCGCTTCAGGATCCTCTGTTGCGGACGGAAGGAACTGCCGGCTTTGAAGTCCTCAATGATGCACTCGGTTACATCGCCGGCTTTCTGGCCATCTCGCCTTTCGAGCGGGAAACGTGGTTGTTCATGATGACCTGCGAGGATCGCAAGGTGGTGCGCAAGCAGTGCGTTCGTTGCTTTCTGATTCGTCCGCACGACCTCGAACGCTTCGGCGACTGGCAATGGTGTCGCACAAAGGTTCGGGTCGAAAAGCCGTGGCATGCCTTGCGGATCATCGCTCTGCACCAGCTTTATCTTCAGTGGCAGCAAGAGCAAGAAGAACTTCGCAGCCAGAACGAGGCGGTCGCCAACTGGCAAATGCCGCTCGTCGACCGACAGATGCGGCACGAGCGGATCCGCCTGCTATCGGTAGGTCTCAATCCAAAGGAGCAGTATGTCGGCCAGCCTGTGAACCCGGATTGGGAACACCTGTATGCCCGCTTCCAGGAAATGGGTCTGCAACTCCCCGTCAAGGGTGGCTGATAAGACAAGACACCCGGCTTCGAGCGGGCTGAAACCGGGTGTCCGTCTGGAGCTTCCGCGTTTGGTCCGATTCTATGCGATCTGACCAAGTGCGCGTTCTACTTCCTTGTGCCCTTTGTGAACCACTTGAAGCGCCTTTTGCAGGTTCTCGTCCTGGCTGTCCCGCAGTTCGTCTTCGATCGGGGCGGTTACTTCCGAAACCCAGGAGGAGACAACCTTGATTTCGTCCGCTTGCAACGAACGGGATTTGCGGACGACAGCAAGGTTTTTGGCGACGGCATGTTCCAGCAATTGGCCAAGATGTTTGCCCATTTCCAGGGCCCTGTGGCTGGCTTTCCGTTGGGCTGCCTGGCGAAGCTCGCCGGCCAGGACATTGGCCAACTCGCTGCAGTAGTTGATACGTTTCAGGGTGTCGTTTTCTTCGACCATGCGCATGCTGCCATCGACCAGGGCGCGTACGAGCTTGCGGTTCTGTTTTCGCTTCTCGATGCGTTCGGCGTCGGCTTGTTCGCTGGTAAAGCGGGCGGTTTCTTTCAAGCTGAAGCCATGCTTGGCCAGCAGGGTATTGATTTGCTGGCGCATTTGCCCGAATTCGTCGCGTAATTCCTGTTCGCTTTCACCAAGTGTTTGTGCTTCAGCTTCCAGATCTCGGCCGATTTGTCGCAAGGCCGCGATTCGGTCTGCTTCTTTTTCGGACGATGTCAGCAGAACGTTGAGTTGCACGAGTTTGGCAAGCAGGGGGTCCTCCTTGTATTCCGTTCTGGTTTTATGTGCGACGGAAGGAGAGAGGGGCTGGTGCGTGGGGATGAGAACCCACCAGCCGACCACGAGAAGCAGAACCGCCGCCGCACTAGCGGCGACATAACGCCAGTTCTTTCGGAAATCGAAGGGTTGGTACGGCAATTTCGGCGGCGAAATGGGTTTCGTCAGCGTCAGCGGCTGAATGTCTTCTTCGTTTTCGTGGTGATCGACGTTCAGCTGAGCCAGCACTTCTTCGGGGGAAGCGCCGGCAGCCACACTGCGCAGACGATAGAACAACTGAGCGCGTCCAAAGGTACTTTCCGGGATTGGTATATAGGCCACGTTTTTCTCGATGTGCAGCAAACGTCCCTGCCAGGTACGGCAAGCGCTACATTGCACGAGATGTTGTTGCACAATCGCGGGAGGATTGTGGACGTCTTCGCAGTTCAGCAGTTGGCGGCGGATGGTTCTACATTTCATGTTTTTCGCGCTCCAACTGGGGGGTCAACACATCCATCAGTTTTTGCCGAGCCTTGAACACGCGCCATCGAGCTGTCTCCTCGGTGATGCCCAACACTTCAGCGATCTGGCGGAACGACAAGTCCTCTTCCACACGCAGGAGAAAGGCCGCCCGGAAGTCGTCCGGCAAGCGGCCCACCGCTCGAGCCAGCATCTTGAGAGCTTCCTGGCTCATGGCGTGTTCGTCTGGTCCCCGACTGGCGCTGGCCACTTGTGCCGGGAAAACGTCTCGAACCCGCAGGTTCCTTCGATGCTGGTTGACGAAACTGTTGTAAGCGATCCGAAACAACCACGCTCGAAAGTTGCTGCCTTCCCTGAACCCGCTTAGACCGGCCATCGCTTTCAAGAACGCTTCCTGCGCCAGGTCTTCCGCCTCGTGGCGGTTATGCGTCATGTGGTATAACCACCGATAGAGCCGGTCCCAGTAACGGTCGACAAGCCTGGCAAACGCCTGCCGATCACCACGCACCGCGTCGTGAATCAGGGTCGGCTCGTCTGCGACCGTGTTCCGGGGTTGGTCTTCCACGTGTGCCACGTTGCAACAACTGGTTGTGGTCGCCCTGAAAGGGAGAGTCACTCGCTCCACTTTCCCCGATCTTATCGCGAGCCGCAATCGGTTGCCAGTTTTTCCTGATTCTTTCGCCGGTGGTTTGCCAACAGCACGCGGTTGTGCTCGTCTTGTCATCCAGCGTCGCCCACCCTCTTTGACCTTTCCTTCCAAAAACAAAACAACCACGCACCGTTTTTGTTGGCAAAAAATTCCCGCTTTTTGGTTGCGACCTAACTTGCGACGAGGTAAAGACTTTGGCAACCTTCATTCGCTGGCTATACCAGGGAGATCCCAGGGATCGAGCGGACTGGAAGCGATTTTCTGCAAAAGGTAACCCGCAAGAGGAATGTGCCATTCGTCTGCGGGGGGGTTGCAGCCTGGCGAGGATTTCTTCCGGATCAGGGATGGGGATGTTCGGCGTATAATTCTGCACGTCCTTTTCGGCTTCGATCGGTTGCCAGCCGGGCCCTGAACGGAGGTTGAATTGGTCCTCGAGCTTGCGGAGGACTTGATCCGCCGTATCGACGTTCAAACTCGACACATCCGCGCAAACCCGCCGTTGAGGATCGGACAGTTCTTCGCGAGCCCAGTTGACGTCCGGCAGCGAAATCGGAAATTGTTTCTTGCGGGCCCCAAATAACGCGCTGGGCCCAGTGGGCGTCGATGGTTGCGGAATCCGCGTCTTTGTAAACACCCAAAATCAGAAAAGGCCCCATTTGCTCGCGAGGCAACGGCGCCAACTCGACGACGACGGCTTCATCAGCCATTTCGGTGACCTCATCTTTCGACTTGTGTTTGCCTTGTTCGTTTATTATGCCCTTCAACTTGCCATTTGGGCAATCGTTTTACTTATGCGGCACGGGGCGAACTTGACATGCCGATGCCCATCGGCTGGAATCAGCATAACCGATCCTGCCCGTTTAATGTCACCCGAAGGCCGACCCGCATGCAGACCGAACAACCTGCTTCGACGACATCGAGACGAACGTCGATCTGGCGACAAGTCGTGGTTCGCGTCGTGTTCATTGTTCTCTGTCTCCTTTTTTGCCGAGGGCGCGGTTCGCCTGGCAGGCTACGCTCCACGCCGTCCCGCGAATCATGCAGTCCTTTACGAACCGGACACCCAACTGGGATGGCATCCCAAACCAGGGACGTACCAGCTTGCAGCGGACGACGGGAAAGTCTTCCGGCAAACCAATTGGGCAAACCACACTCGGGCAACCCGACCCGAGCCGTCCCATGCGCATGCGGACGACATTTTTTTCTTCGGCTGTTCGTTCATTCAAGGTTTCGGCCTGCCCGATGACCAAACCTTGCCGTGGCTCGTACAGCAGCGATTCCCCGGTCCACAGCGTCGTCAATTGCGGCACAGGCGGTTACGGTACTTACCAGTCGCTGTTGGCGATGAAGCAGCGGACGCCAAAAAATCCTGCGAAACCGACTGTGTTTATCTATGGATTCAATGATTTCCATGAGGCCCGCAACGTCGCTGACCCGGCCAACCTGCGCGCATGGGTGCGGCGATCCTCCACGGGGAACCTTACCGTTCCCTATTGCACGCTCGATGATCAGGGGAATTTGCAAGCGCAAGTCTTTGCGTCTTACCCATCGCTGCCGTTGCGGCGCTACTCGGCGATTGTCGCCTTGGTGGAGGACAGCTATGTTGCGATCACCGGTCAGAGTCGGGTCGCCCAGAAACGGGCGGTAACGGAAAGGTTATTGCTGCAAATGCAGCGATATTGCCGGGATCGCCAGATTCAACTCGTCGTCCTGATGCAGCATCTCAACGACGAATGCAAACAGCATTATACGTCGTTTTTCCGCGAGAGCCCGTATCGACTTTATCGACGGCGTGCATCCGGAGTATCAGGCGAGCGAATGGACGCTGTCCGACGGCCATCCCAATGGCAAAATGAATGCCTACTGGGCGGAGCTGGTAAGTCAGCGTCTTCGCGATCTGCTTTCGGATTGAGCGTCGCTGTCGCTTGCATCGTTCAAACGGGTGGGCGATGAAGACGACGGGTCATTTCAGCCAGTGTTTCAGCCATTGGTAAGCCTCCTGGCGTACTTTGGCGGGAAAATCGTGCCCGCTGTCGGGATGAACGAAGCGGAGCTTATCGCGGGCGTCGAGGAGTTCATAGAGCGGCGTCAAGGAAGCGGCTACTTGCTTGACTCCAGCAACGGCAAAGTCATGATCGCGGACGGGTGCATTGATAAACACGGGACGAGGCGCCAATGCCCCGACCACTTCGTGAAAATCGAACGGCAGCTTGCGGGCATCGCTCTTGTATGTTTCCCTGATCTTGGGCATGTAACGAGGACTCGACCAGGAGTCGAGATCATCACGGGAAAAGGTGCTGAAAGCGCAACTGGCGATGACAGCGCGAATGCGCAGGTCGAATGCCGCCGTGAACAAGGCGTTATGTCCTCCCAGTGAATGACCGATGCAGGCGATGCGATCCGGATCGACCTGGGGAACGGTTTCGAGCACATCGAGCGCTCGCAGGTTGCACCAGATGGCTTGCATCGTGCCACTGGCGTGGCGATTGGTTCGAAAGTCGTATTTGAATTCGCCGAACGAGGGGTAATCGGGAACGATGCAGATGTAGCCTTGACGGGCCAGTTCGTGAGCGAAGTGGAGATCGCTATCGCCTGCAAGGCCGGCGGGTTCGTCTTTGCCAACCTTGGTCGTTTGATGCAAACACAAAACGGCAGGTGTTTTGTCTTTGGCCTGGTCAGGGATGAGTAAATAAGCGGGGACGCGCACACCAGGCTCGGCAGCAAAAGTGATTTTTCTCCGCGTGTAGCCGTCGGCCTTGGTTTCCTTGACGACGTGGATATCCAGAGGAACACGGATTTCGGGGCCGGGGAGCGATCCCATCACCAGCTGCATGTTGGCCAGGACATGAGCACGTCGGCGGCCCCAATCGGCATGGTTCGTGACCTTGCGCAAAGTGCCGTCATCATGGCGAAAAACGAGCAAGTTGGCATGATCGGGGTACGATGCCGGTGCGATATCTTTGGGCGGCGTAGCTGGCCGCTCGTTTTTGGAAATGAGTCGATTTTCAAACCAGAATAGTCCGCTGCGACCAGGCGCGACGAGATCGAGATCGCCGTCGCCGTCGAGGTCGGCTACTTTGGGATCGAGCCCAAAGCCCGCATGCCAGCCAGCAGAGATCAACATGCGACGCCAACTGCGAGTTCGAGGTTGGAATTGATAGCAGTAGATGTACATCGGATCGTACTCGCCTGGATCGCGCCCGTCGTGCCCCATGTAGCGCTTGCCGGCGATTACTTCGGCAACGCCGTCATTGTCGATATCGGCTCGAAGCAGCGAATGGAGTTGGGACCAGCTGGTATCGATCGCATGCCGTTGCCAGGTTCTTTTTTCACCCGAGCGAATTTGTTCCAGCCAATACAGTCCGGTGCGATGGCCGCGGCCATAGACGATGTCGTTGTCCTTGTCGCCATCGACGTCGAAAACCAGTATGGGAATGCTGCAATCGCGATGCAGGAAAAATTCGGGGTGCCACAGCCAACGCCCGCCGCGCCGGTCGAGTGGAGCTTCGAGCCAGCCGGTCGGCCCGACGAGATCGATCCGGCCGTCACCATTGATGTCGCCGGCGCCGACACCATGTCCGGCCAGTTCTTTCGGCAGATCGTGTCGCAGCCATTCGACCTGGTTTCTGGTTCCTTTCTTGCGGCGGAATTCCCACCAGGCTGCCCATTGGGTGCCATTGGGCAGAACGTCCAATTGGCCGTCGCCGTCGATATCGACGAGTCGGGCCGTTTCCATCGGACCGGGAACGGCGACGACATGGGTTCGCCACGGCCCTAGTTTTTTGCCGGGATGTTCGATCCAATACAGCGTTCGACTGCGGTAGTTGGCACTGATCAAGTCGGGCCAGCCGTCCCCATTGATGTCGATGGGCAGGTTGGAGTAATCGTCGTAGCGCCCTCTGATGATCTCGACATCGCGAAGGAAATGTTTCTGCCACGTTGGCGCCTCGTACCACCAACCGCCGGCGACGATGTCCAGTTTGCCGTCCTTGTTCACGTCCATGACGGCACAGGCGCTATAGGTTGATTTTGGGTTCACGTCGTGCCGGACGAAGACCGGGCCATCGCCGCGCGTCGGCTGGCCCGACAAGGCAACGAGCAGAAGAAACGACAGGCGGCCGGTGTTCATCGTCGTTATCCTTTCAGATGGAGGATGAACCGTCAAAGACTGTTGGTCGCTTCGGCGCGTGGCAACGGTTCCGCGCGTGATAATTGCATTTGCCCTCCATTAGCGTTACATTAGTTGGATCGCAGTCGGCATGCAAAGCTTATCCGAACTGGCTGATGAAAGAACATTTGACACCTCTGATGTCCGAGCCGCAGCAGCAGGCCGCGCTGAATCTAAGCATGAAGCATCTGCGTCCGCCTTCGCGGGTGCCAGGCTATGAAAGTGAAAAACTTTTGGGCCGGGGAGCCTACGGCGAAGTGTGGGCTGCTGTCAATCGCAACACCGGCCAGCAAGTCGCTATCAAATTTTTCAGTCATCGCGGCGGAGTCGATTGGCCACTTTTGTCACGTGAAGTCGAAAAATTGCGTTTTCTTTTCACTTTTCGGCACATCGTGCAACTGCTCGAAGTGGGCTGGGAAGCCGATCCCCCCTATTACGTGATGGAATATTTGTCGGGCGGTTCGCTGGAAGACTTGTTGCGCCGCGGGACGATGCCCGTCAATGAAGCAGTCGAAATGTTCCGCGAGATTCTGATCGGCATCACCAACGCCCATGGCAAAGGTATTCTGCATTGCGACCTCAAGCCGGCCAATATCCTTATCGACAACGATGGCAAGCCGCGCCTGGCCGATTTCGGACAGTCCCCGCCTGACGCACGAACAGGAGCCCGCCCTGGGAACCTTGTTCTACATGGCGCCGGAACAGGCCAATATCCACGCCGAACCGGATGTGCGCTGGGACGTTTACGCTTTGGGAGCTTTGCTTTACCGCATGGTTACCGGGGCGCCTCCTTACCGCACCGACCAGGCGGTGGCCGATATCCAGAATGGCGACAATCTGGAAAAGCGCCTTGAGGCCTATCGCCGACTTCTGCAGACCTCGCCCAAACCAAAAGCGCACAAAGAGCACCCCGAGATCGATCGTTCACATCGCTGAGATCATCGACCGCTGCTTGGCCGTCAATCCCAAAGACCGTTTTCCCAATGCGCACGCGATCATCGCCGCCCTCGATTCCCGCCGCTTGCGTCAAGCCCGGCGGCCGTTGATCCTGCTCGGTGTCGTCGGCCCGATTTTCGGCATGCTGATCGTGGCCATCATCGGCTGGATGGCCTTCAACAGCGTCATTGATGACACGCAACGCACCTTGATTGCCAAAACCCGCCTCAGCAAACGCTCCGATGCCAACTTCATGCGCAAGGCGGTCGAGGGCCAAATCGTCAAACGCTTTCACGCACTCGAACGGGAAGCGGCCAATCCGGCGCTCAAGGCCGCCCTCGAAGCGGCAACAGGAAAACCCATCGGCAGCCCCGAGCAGAAAAAACTGCAATCCTGGCTGGCACAATTCCGCCAGGAAAACAACCTCAAACTCGACGCCTCGCCGGAAGACGTGTGGTTCATCAACGATCGCAACGGCGTGCAACTGGCGCGCGTACCGGTCGACCTGAAAAGGGAAACGCGCGGCAAGAACTTTTCCTTTCGCTCGTATTTTCACGGTGGTGCCAAAGACGCCCAGCGACATCGAAAAATGCCCCCCGCGAAATACGTCGACGCCTACCTCTCGCCAATGTTTCAAAACATGGCCAGGGACAAATGGGTGGCGCCGTTCTCCGTCTGCATCTGGAAAGGGGCTCCAGGCGAGTCCGAAGTCCTCGGCATACTGACGATGACCGTCCAGGTCGGCGACTTTACCGAGTTGCGATCCCGGCGAGATGAAGACGGCCAGTTGGAGTTTCCCATCCTGGTCGATTTGAACAACGGCGGCCTGGTTTTGCAACATCACGAGTTGCAACGGCGCCGCCAGGATGATCCGGATGCCAGGCTGCGGATTTTTCGCCTCCAGGACGAAGAGATCGACCTTATCAAATCGGCACTGGGATTCGGCGGCGACAAGCCTCCCGCCGATGCCGACCAACGCAAACTCCAATGGTCTGATAAGCGCTGGATGAACGAAATACGCGATCCGGTCAATTTGCAAAAGCCCGACTCCTATAGCGGGCCCTGGTTGGCGTGGTTCGAGCCGATCGTGATTCGCGGCAAACCGTCGGGACTGGTGGTCATCGCCCAGGAAAGCGGCGAGAAACTCCTGAAACCGGTCGAGGAACTGAAGACCAAGCTTGGATGGTTGGGTCTGTATGCGCTGGGATTGATGGTGGCTTTCATTACAATGTTGTGGAGCTTTGTGGCCATCGTGCTGAACGACTCGCCGCGATCGCGGCTGGCCCGCGCCTTTCGCCGCCGGATCGGCCTGCCGAGCAGTTCTCTCGCACTGCCGTCGGGAACGGTGTCACTGACGGGCACGGTGGGGCAAACGAACCGCACGGACGGCACGGCTGACAAAGGCATTTAACCCGCGAAGTTGTTTTTCGAATGGTTGAACTTGTTGCCCAGGGTCCGAACGCGAACGATCGCTGGAAACGCAACATTCCCCTCGACCGCTCCGTGCTTGTCGGTCGAGATGCGGGGGAGTGGTCGATCCCATGGGATTCGCTGATTTCCAGCTTGCACGTTGAGTTGAAGATGCAGAACGGTCGGCTCAAAGTGCGCAAACTGTCGACCGCGCGCAACCCGGTGTTTGTTCGTGGACGAGTTGCCAACGAATTTGAAGTGGGGCACGGCGAGTTCTTCGTCATTGGCGAGACGGTCTTCACCCTGCACCAGCACGACAAAAAGGGACGAGGAAATTGGCGGCCAGGCGCCGATTCACGAAAGCACGTTGAGCATCGAGCAGGTTCGCGCTATCAAAATCAGGGATGCACCCCACCAGATCGACGTTCTCAGCCGGCTGCCCAACGTGATTTCCGGTGCGGCCAACGAGGCCGACCTGCACGTTCGCCTGGTGAATATGTTGCGGGCGGGGATTCGCCGCGCCGATGCCGTGGCGCTCGTTGAACTCAACATCGAGGACGAAAGTTCCATTGCCGAGGTGCTCTATTGGGATCGGCGTTTCAGCGCCGGGGGCGATTTTCGCCCCAGCCAGCGCCTCATCCGCGAAGCCTTGGCAAAGCAGAAGCAAACGGTCGTTCACGCCTGGAACAGCCTGGGCGACAACAACGCGGCATATACGGCCGGCGCCAATTTCGATTGGGCGTTTTGCACTCCCATTTTGGGCGCTAAATCCCACACGACCTGGGGAATCTATGTCGCTGGCCAATTCAGCGGCGATCCCTCCGCCACCTTGAATTCACCCTGGGCAACCAGCGAACTGGGGGACGATTTGAAATTCGCCGAACTGGTTGCGGCTGTCCTCGGCTCGTTGCGGCACGTTCGTCAGCTGCAGCAGAGGCAAGCAAGTTTGAGCCAGTTCTTTTCCCCCGCCGTCATGGAAAAACTGGCGAACGAAGATCCTGCCGAGGTTTTGCGACCCAGAGAAAGCGACGTCACTGTTCTGTTTTGCGATTTGCGAGGCTTTTCCAAAGAATCCGAGAAACAGTCAGACGATTTGCTCGCTTTGCTCGAACGCGTCAGCAAAGCTCTGAAGGGAATGACCGAAAACATCCTGGCTCAGGGGGGCGTGATCGGTGATTTTCACGGTGATGCCGCCATGGGCTTCTGGGGTTGGCCCGTCGCGCAGCCGGACGCCAGCGTGCGCGCCTGCAGCGCCGCTTTGGGCATTCGTGCCCTGTTCGAAGCGGGGGCCAATCGTTCGGACTACGCCCTATCAGGTTTTCGAGTCGGTATCGGTATGACGACCGGGCGAGCAGTCGCCGGCAGTATCGGGACCAGCGATCAAGTCAAAGTCACCGTGTTCGGTCCGGTTGTCAATCTCGCGTCCCGGCTGGAAGGCATGACGAAAATCCTGGGCGCTTCGATCCTGATGGACGAGAGAACGGCGGAAGAGGTCAAAGCCCATCTGCCTGCCGAGGTCGGACGCTGCCGCCGGCTTGCCAGGGTCAAACCCTATGGAATGAACAATCCGTTGACGGTGTATGAGCTCTTGCCCCCCGAATCGGAATTCCCCGAGCTGACAGCGGACCACATCGCCTTTTATGAGCAGGCCGTCGATTGTTTTATTGCGGGCAAATGGGACGAGGCCATTGATTTGCTCTATAAGGTGCCGCCAGCTGACCGCGTCAAGGATTTCCTGACGGGGTACATCGCCTTGCGGCACCGCACGCCGCCAACCGATTGGAACGGCGTCATCGTCATGGAAAGCAAGAGTTGACAGCAACCGTCGTCGTTTGGAGCAAATGCGATGCAGGGTGAAGAGGCCAGCCAGGTTGCCGGTCGACGTGAAAGCTATGCCAAAGCGCTATTCGAAGCAATCGATGACGCGGTTTTCGTGCACGACCTGGAGGGGCGAATTCTCGAAGTCAATCCCGCCACGTGCCGCCGACTAGGCTATTCCCGCGACGAACTCCTGCGGATGAAAGCCAGCGATATCGACGCGCCTGAATTCGCCAGAAACTTCGCCTCTCGACTGCAAGACCAATTGAAGCAGGGAAACCTCGCTTGCGAAGGCTGTCATGTCGCCAAAGATGGCCGACGCATTCAGGTCGACATCAATACTTCGTTGATCGAATTCGACGGGAAACCTGCCGTGCTGGCAGTCATGCGCGATATCACCCGGCGCAAGTCGGCCGAACGCAGGCTCGCTTCGCAATATGCTGTCACCCGCGTTCTGGCTGAATCGTCTTCCCTCAACGACGCCGCCCCCCGCATTCTCCAGGCCATCGGCGAAATCGCGGACTGGGACGTCGGCATCTACTGGGAACTCGCTCCCGACAAAAGCCGACTTCGCTACTTCAAACACTGGTTGGCCGACCACGCCAAGGCTCTTTCCTTTATCGAATTCTGCCAGACCTCAACCATCGACAAGGAGGAACCAGGGCCGGGAACCGTTTGGCAAACCGGACAGCCTGTTTGGACCGCTCAGCTCTTGGGCGATCGCTCGCACCATTGGCAGTCGGCCATCCATGCCGGCTTCGTCTCCTCGTGCGCGGTGCCCGTCCGTCTGGGCGATGCCATGATTGGCGTCCTTGAATTCTTCAGCACCCGACCCTCGACGCTCGATGAGGAACTGTTGTCGACTCTCGCGTCGTTAGGAAGCCAAATCGGGCAATTCGCCGAACAAACCCGGATCACGGAAGCGCTCAGGCATTCCGAGGCATTGTACCATTCGCTCGTCGAAACCCTCCCCCAGAACATCTTCCGCAAAGACCGCCAGGGGCGCGTCACGTTCGGCAACCAGCGCTACTGCAACACTCTCAATTGCAAGCTCGAAGACCTCCTCGGCAAGACCGATTACGATCTCTTCCCCAAAGAACTCGCCGATAAATATGTCCAGGACGATCAGCGAGTCCTACAGGAAGGCGTCATCCTCGAAACGGTCGAAGACCACGTCCTGCCCAACGGCGAAAAACTCTATGTCCAAGTCGTCAAAGCGCCGATCCGGGATTCGGAAGGCAAGATCATCGGCACGCAGGGAATCTTCTGGGATGTCACCGCACGCAAAAAATCCGAAGACGAAGTCAAAAAAATCAACAGCTTCCTCGATTCCATCATCGAAAATATTCCTGCGATGCTCTTTGTCAAAGACGCCCAGCAACTCCGCTTCGAACGCGTCAACAAAACAACCGAACACGTCCTTGGGCTCAACCGCAAGAACCTGCTCGGAAAAACCGACCAGGATATTTTTCCCGCCGAACAGGCCAGACGCTCGATGGAACTCGACCGCCAGGTTCTCGCCAGCAAACAGCCTCACGAAATCCCTGAAGAAGTGCTGGACACGCCGCACGGAAAAAGAATTTTCCACACGCGAAAAATTCCCATTCTCGATGACGCCGGCGAGCCAAAGTACCTTCTTGCCATCTCGGAAGACATCACCGAACGACAGCGGATGCGCGCCATGCTCGTCCAGTCCGAAAAACTCGCCTCGATCGGGTTGTTGAGTGCCGGTATCGCTCACGAGATCAACAATCCTTTGGCCTATGTCGGCAACAATCTGGCCGTTCTGCAACGCGATATGCTCGGCATGTGCAACTTGACGGAACTCTATCGCCAGGCACAACAGGCTTTAGCCAAAGTCGATCCGGAAGCCGCCCAGCGCGCGGAACAACTCGCCCAGCAGATCGATTATGACTATATCCGCGACAACCTCGAACGCATCCTGACCCGAACGCGCCAGGGGGTGGAACGGATGTCACGCATCGTGCAAGGATTGCGCACCCTGGCTCGCACCGACCGACCCCAGCTCGAGGAGGTCGACCTCGCCGATCTGGTCGAGTCGAGCCTGGAAATGATACGTGGTCGGCTCAAGAAACGAGACATCGAAGTACAAATTCACTGCGAAGGCACACCGAAGATACGCTGCGTCGCCACCCAAATAGGCCAGGTTTTGCTCAATCTGCTCGTCAATGCTGCCCAGGCGATCGAGAAAGCCGACCGCCCGGGCAAAATCGACATCACCATTCGACCGGTCGGAGAAGAAATGATGATAAAAGTGGCCGACAACGGCTGCGGCATCAGCACCGAAGAAATGGCCCGAATCTTCGACCCGTTTTACACGTCGAAAACAGTTGGGGAAGGCACCGGTCTCGGGCTGACAATCAGCCATGGCATCGTCGCGGGACACGGCGGTCGCATCGACGTCTACAGCCAACTCGATCAGGGTAGCGAATTCTCCATCTTCCTTCCACTCAACCCCCCAACCGGTCGGCCCAAATCCAACCCGACCGTTCAAAAAAGCGGCTAGTGCAAAAATGCGCCCCTTCGCAAAGCAGAATCGGCTTCTCCTGGAAGTCGACCCTGTCCAAGGAGAATCGGCCGACTATCGCCGGCGGTTTGCTTCCACCTCGGGATTGACCCATGCGGGAAGTTTTTCCCCTTTCAACCCGGCGATCAGGTTTTTGGCACAAATTTCCGCCATGGCGTTGCGCGTCCCGACGGTCGCGCTGGCGATGTGCGGTGCGATGATGACGTTAGGGAGTGTCAACAACGGATCGTCCATTTCGGGAGGCTCGGGATCGGTGACATCCAAGCCTGCCGCGAAGATGTCGCCATTCTTCAAGGCCTCGTAAAGGTCTTTCTGTTTGACAAGCGGACCTCGGGCACTGTTGATCAACACAGCCGTATTTTTCATTTTCTTGAACTCGGCGGCGCCGATCATGCCCCGCGTTTGTTCGTTCAGGTCGGTGTGCAAAGAGACGAAATCCGACTCGCGCAACAAGGTGTCGAGGTCGACTTGCCTGGCACCTAAGTCCTGTTCGGCTTTTTCGTTCTTGTGAAGATCGTAATAGAGGACCTTCATGTCCCAGCCGGCATGGCAGCGTTTAGCGAAGGCGTAGCCGATACGTCCCATGCCAATGACCCCGACGGTTCGGCCGACAAGGTCCTGACCGAGATGGCCGAGCGGTTCCCAGGTTTTCCATTTGCCGGCCAACGTGTATGCATGTCCTTCGACGAGCCGACGTGCAGCGGCAATCAGCAGGCAAAAGGCCATGTCCGCCGTGGCATCCGTCAGGACGCCGGGCGTGTTGCCGACGGCGATGCCCAGCCTGGTCGCGGCCGCAATGTCAATGTTGTTGAAACCGACCGCGAAGTTGCTGATCACCTTCAATTTGGGCGACCGCTGCATCAATGCTTCGTCGACCCTGTCCGTCAACAGGGAGACCAAACCCGCACAATCGCTGACCTTTTCGCAAAGCACCTCGTAAGGAGGAGGCAGCGGGTCGGGCCAGATCTCCGCGTCACAATGCTCTTTGATCAGCTTCAGTCCAGCATCGGGAAGGTTACGTGTAACGAAGACTTTTGGCTTGTCGGCCATGGCGACTCTCGCAAACGATCCAGGTCCGTCCCAACAGCAGCTTGGTTACGAGCCAGAGAATCAAGGAAACTCGACGGTAAGGTGCTCCCCAGCTCGAACCGGAATCGTCTTCGTCTTTTCGACGGTCTTGCCGTTTTCGTTCCATGAGGCTTTGACTTCGTACGAGTACGTCTTGCCGGGCTCCAGCGGGGGCGAAACGAATTTGCGTATCGAACCGGATTGTTGGGTTGGTTGACCGGAAAACCAGATTTTTGCATCATCCGGCACGCGCACCGTGATGAGAACGGCGTTTGGGGGAACTTCGTCCGCCTTGGCGGCGGGTTCGCCATAGGAATAGTAGAGCGGCGGATCTCCGGAATAGAGTCGAAGGGCGGGTCGGGCCGGCTGGTAGTAATCGGGTTGGTAGCCGCCATAATAGTTGTAGTAATAGCCGAAAACGTACCGGGGCAAGTAATAGCTGGAGTAGCCGTAAGCGCGAGGATAGTATGGGCCGTAATAGCTTCGGTATCCGCTATAGTAGCCGTAGGCGGGATGAAAAATCGTCGGTCCGGGATACGGGTAATTACCGATGTTGAAGCCGATACCGAACCTCGGTCCTCCTGCGTAGAATGAGCCGTAGGCGTAGCCGATGCGTGGCGGGGCGGCCGACGCCGGTTCCAGACTCAAACACAAGGCCAAAAGGAGCGTAGCGAAAAAGGCGAAAATTCTCCGTTCCATGTCGACCCCCTTTCGGATGCGGATTCGTTAAAGTCTATTCTATCTTTGAGGGGGACAGGGGGAAATCAAATAATCGGCGGGCGCGTTAGCTGGCTCGGTAGAGAGAAGTCAGTCGGTGGTAAGGCAGTTGCATTGTCACGCGTTTATGTTAGGGTTGATGATTATGGCGAGTGAAAATCCGCAATCGTTTCACATCGAACGTCACGGCGACATTGCCGTAATCGTTCCGTGCCCCGAAGTCGAAAGCATGCAGGAGAACCTGATCCAGCAGGCTGCACAGATGGTCTTAGCGCCTCTGCGCGAAGACCCGCCCGGCGGAATCGTCATTGATTTGACGAAGGTGAATTATTTTGGTTCGGTGTTTTTGTCTTTCTTGCTTCGCTGCCATATGCTGGCTCGAAAACATGGCAGCGATATCGTGTTGGCGGGGCCGTCAGCGCGAACGCGCGAACTATTGCACCTGACCAATCTGGATACACTCTGGGCGATTTACGATACGCGCGCCGAAGCCATGGAAAGCCTCGGCGCGGATTGAGCATCTCTAGCCGTCAAGCATGCCGATCATTTCCGAAATGCCTGAGAGAGCGAAGCCAATCGCTGGGCACTGGGAGATAGAATGATACTGGAACCGGCAAGTGGTGTTTGGCGATCAGGTCGGCCAACACCCTTTGCACGGTTTGGATCAAAAGGTCGGGGCAGGATTTGGGAATAAAGGCCCTGGCACCGGCAGCGACGGCGCGGCGAGAAAGAGAAGGTTCGTCATCGCTGCTGAGAAGCAATGCCTCGATTTCGGCCCGTATTTCCCGCAGGTGTTGCAAGAACTCCAGGCCGTTCATGTCGGGCATATGGTAATCGACCAGCACTAACGACGCTGGTTCGGATTCCGCTAAATGCAGACCGTCGGCACCGGTTTCGGCGGTGGCCACACCGATTCCCCTCCCCTGGAAGAAATCCGCCAGCGTTTCCATCCAGTTGCGATCATCGTCGACCACCAGAATCCGCTGATCTACCGCCATACTCTCGTCTCCCCGAATTGGAGCCGCTATAACGGTATTATGCGCCGCAAAGCGTGTTTACTGCAAGGCGTGTGCCAAACGTCGAGGCATTAGTGTAGATTTAACTCGTTGTCGTGAAAGCTGTTGTGTCGCAAATGCCCGCCGAAACCAGGTGCGGCGTCCTGTCAAAGTGGCAGTGCGGAGTTTGTTGATGTCAAAGTTGCCCGTTGCTCCGTTTTGGTTTAAACAACGTCAAGGTCAGATGGAAGCCATCGGGGACCATGTCCTTCGGCTCACTGCTCCCAATCTTCCGGAAGCGTATATCGCGATCGAACAGGACAACGGTCACTGGAAGGCGGCCTTGCGCGAAAAGGCCGACGGTCCCGATGTTGAAGTGTCTCGCCATTGCTACGACACTACGTTTGATGCATGGAATGCGGCATTTGAAATCTACCGCAATCGAATCGTCATCTGAGGCAGCGGCCTCTTGCGAACGATCTGGTGGTGGAACGGGCTTCGTCCAGTCACCTCCTACCAGTCGATCTGGAAAGTGCCCACCAATCCCTGGGCGATGAAGTCGATGTCCTGGTAAACAAAGGTTGGCTGGACCGGAGCCAGGGCGTTTTCCGTGCCGGCCAGACGAATGGCTTCGTTGGTCGGAGCGAAGACGATCTGGTTTCCAGGTCGAGCGACAGTGGTGATGTAGAGGAAGTTGTAGCCGACCGATACCTTGATGTTGGAAGTGAGTTGCACTCCTACATTGACGTTGAATTCGGGAACCAGAGCGTAACGGGTTCGTCCGGTTTGCAGGGCACCGGCGATGGGCGTGAGCGCCCCACCGTTGGTGAAGGCCTGGCCGCTGGCTGCGGAATTGATCGTGGTGAAATTCACGAGTTGAATGGACTGGACGATGCCTCCGGCGGCGATTTTACCGAAACCGTTGACGAACAAACGCGGCCCGAGCACCCATTCGAAGGCAGTTCCCACTTGGCCGCCATAAAAGCGGTTACGGGTTTGGATCGAATTCTGGCTAGTTGTTGTAAACAGTGTCTGCAGGTTGGTCACGGGTCGCGGAACCTGCGGAATGGCGAGGCCGTTGGTGCCGCTAGGCTGGACCAGGCCATTGTTCACAACGGTCGTGGGGTCGGCCGTTCGCAAGGTGATGACTTCGGTCAAGCGGAAGTCTTCGTCGAGATTGACAAAACGAAAACCCCCCAGCAGGTCGAAGGTCACTCCGCCGAAAATAAAGCGTTCGCGGGTAAGATTGAGTTCGGCTCCGTAGAAGTGGACCGGTCCGATGGTACCATTGGCCTGCACCGAGATGGTTGCCGGTATGGTGACCTCGAGCGGTTCTTGAGTCTGGGTGGTAATCACCGTTCCGCCCGATACGACTTGCTCGGTGATGTTCTGTTGGATCGTGACCTGCAAGGGAATGTTGTCCAGTTGGTTGAGGAAGAAGGCATCGCCGCGGCGTTCAAATTGGAAGAAAGTACCTTCCACGTTGAGGTCATAGGAGAGCAGACGCCGGCCCAAAGTGAATCGGCCTCCGGATCGACCGCCGTGATCCACATCGCCTGCTGGCAAGGTGATTTGCGATTGGAATTGGTCGACGCCGGTGAGGGGGAAAGGCACCGTTAATTGGACGTTCGGCAATTGGCTGTTGCTGATGCGCCACAAGAGGTACTCGGCCCGGCCATACCACAGGGTATCCGGCAGGGTGCCGCCGATTACGTCGCCCAGAGCCGGGTCGGCGTCCAGAATAGGCAGTCCGTCCGATCCGACAATGGTTCCCGGTTGTGTCGATCCCGGGGGGGTGGCCGTGGGCTGGGATTCGGACTGCGCGAAGATGGGACTTATCCCCGCCATCAGGACCAGCAAGCAAGTGAAATAACCGATTCTCATGTGTGTCCCCTGTTTCGTAAGAGACTCAACCTGGGCCGTCATCCTTTCCATTTCTCGCGGTCTTGCCAGGGATGACGATTGCAGCGACTGAAACGATTGATTCGCTCAGACCGAAGGTATTATCGGAAGAACCGCGCCAGGGCATGAAGGCGGAAAAAAGATTAAAGCAGACTTTTTCCTTAGAACTGCTACCGCTTGATAAGCTGGTAAAAGAGGCTTTTGCCCCAAATCGCCTGAATTGTGCCAACCCGCGCCGATTGGTCTTGACTCAGACCTTTTCGCGCGGCCGGTTTCAAAGTCGCGGCGGAACCGAGAGCAGGTTACAGTAAACGGAGTCCCATTGAACGGGTATCAGCGAGGACGGCATTTTCATGAGACTGCTCCTGACCTCTTTTGAGCCATTTGCCGGGTTGACACAAAACTCGTCTTTGGAAATCGGGAAAGCGATTGCCGGGACTCGCTTCGATGCGGTGAACCTGGATTGGCTCGTACTGCCAGTTGTAAAAGATGTCTGTTTCGAAATAACGTGGAAGCGCGTGAAATCGTTCAAGCCAGATGTTGTGCTGGCATTGGGGCAGGCAGACGGTGCGGCAGCAATGCAGATCGAACAGCTGGCCGTCAACGTCAATGACTTCGAGATTCCCGACAATGGCGGCAATCAGCCGCGCCACGAGTGCATTGTCAAGAACGGGCCGGCGGCCATCTTCACGTCTTTCCCCCCGAAAGAATTGGTGTGTCGGCTGGCGGCGGAAGGCGTGCCGGTAAAGCGGTCGTATTCAGCTGGCACCTACGTGTGCAACCATCTGTTGTATCGCCTGTTGCACGGCAGTCGGCGTACGCGCTCTGGGTTGCGAGTCGGTTTCATTCATCTGCCTTTGCTGCCAGGGCAGAGAGGTCGTCGACCGCGACCGAAAGGCGCTCCCATGGCGGAAACGATGGTCGCCGGTCTGCGGCGCTGCATCGAACTTTACGCCAACTCATCGGGCGAATTGACGAGAAGGAAATGACAATTATTGCGACAAGGCCCATTCAAGCCATTGCTGCCATTCCTGTCGCGTGTGGCTATCGGGACGTTTGCGAAAAGCCTCGTCGTCGATTTCGGCCAGCACGCGTCCGACTTGTTCGGCCGTTTTCTTGGCTTTAGCCGGCTGTTTCATGATCCAATGGCAACGCCAGATCTGCCTTAGCGCTTGCAGGTGCTCGACTTGATGATGATAACGGGCGACCAGGGCTTCATAGAGTTGAATGGCCTCTTGGTATTGCCCCAAGTCGATGTGGCATTCGGCGATCGCGAAATCGGCCTGGCGAAGGATTCGGTCTTCGTCGGGGGTCAGTGTTCCGCTGGATTGCTTGGCGGCCAGGTCTAAAGTAATTTTCTTGTAGTTGGCGAGAGCCATGTTCAGCCAACGGCGATACTGGGCCTGGTGGTGAGCCATCACGTCGGGCGGCACGCTCGGATTGGCACGCTGTTTGGCTTCTTCGATGGCTAGCTGACGATAACAATCGGCGAGATTGAGACGTGCTTGCAGCGCTTGGGGATTGTCCGGGAAGCGATCCAGCGCTTCGCGCCACCGCAAGGAAGCCTGGCGATAGCGTTTTCGCTGAAACAGCAAATCAGCGAGCTTGTAAAGACACTTTTCCTGGGTGGTCGGGTCGGGATGTTCCCGCATCAATTCGAGGTTCTGCTGCAAGGCGGCTTCGGCATCGTCGAGGTTTCCCATGCGCAAATCGTGAATCGCCAGGCGATAGCGTGCCCGGAAAGCGTAAGGGCCAGGATACTCGATCGATTTGCGGTAGGCGACAAGCGCTGACGATTCATCTTTGAGGGCTTCGTACACCTGAGCCAGGGTGTACCAGCCCTGTCCTAACTTGACGGAATCCGATTCGACCTTGAGATAGCGATCGAGAATAGCCAGGGCTTTCTTGTGGTCATGGGCCTGAATAAGGCGGTCGGCTGCCAGCCAAAGCCATTTGGCTTGTTGATCCGGCTTGTCGACGGCATCGGCGACCGAGGCGAAGGCCAACCCTGCCTCGCGAAAGTGAACGCGAGCCGCAGGTTCGTCGCCGGCTTTTTTCCGCTCCAAGGCCCAAGCGTCGGCGGCCAAAGCGTACAGTTCTTCGGCAACGCCACGATCGGCAATCCGCTGATATAAGCGAGCCAAACGCTGAGCGCGGTCATAGTCCCCCGTTTCGCGATAGCGGCGGCATCCCCGTTCGACCAATAGCCGAGCTTCCTTCAGCCCAACCAGCGCGTTGCGGTAATTGTCGGCGCTGGCAACATCTTTCAAAGCGCGTTCGTAATAGGAGAAGGCCGCGGCCGGTTCAGGGCCGATTAACTTGATTTCCGCCAGGGCAAAAGCGGCCGCTTGCCCCACTTCTCCCTCGTAAGCCAATGCGGCTTCCCAAACCCGAATGGCATCCTCGTCCTGCTGCAACTCGCGGTAGCAAATCCCGAGAAAACAGAGAATGCGCCCTCGGTCTTTGGGCGAATGCTTGCTGTCCGCCAAAACCGCTTCCCACAATTTGGCCGCTTCAGCCCATTTCAGTTGCCTTTGGGCACATTTCGCCTGCCAGTATCGGGCCTCCGCTCGGATTTCCGGCGCCGCTTCGTCGCCGATGCGGCCAAGAACTTGACGCGCCTCGTCGACGCGATCCAACTGAAAGAGCAGCTTGCCACGCAAAAGTCGAACCGGTGCCAGCAGCGCATCGTTGGCGGTCGGCAACGATAAGTGCTTCTTGGTCGTTGCCAAAGCGTTCGCCACATCGGGAACAGGCAATCGCAAGTACGCTTGCGTCAACATCGCGTAGCCTTCGGCCTGGTCGTCGGCGGCCGTTTCAATCGTATTGCGGAGCCGCTCGATGACTTGTTTCGGGTCATGGCCAAAATGGTACCAAACTTTTCCCAGCCGGTAGTCCAGCTTCGGTTTCCAGCGCGGCGGGACGCCCAGGATGTCCGCCCGCTCCAAATGAAAACGCGCCTGCTTCAAGCTGGCCTGGCGGCGGATGCCTTCCTGGTCCTGCGCCGACAAAAGATAGGCACTCCCCAGGCAAAAGTGCAACTGTCCCGCCAACGAAGGGAACTGTTCCGATTCGGCAAGCAGCGCGTTGCCCAAAGACAACACCTCTTCCAGGTCGGGCGGCCGCGCCTCCAAAGCCATTTGCACTTCTCGAAGGCGTTCTCGAAAGAGTTCGGCTTCGGTTTTTCGCCACAGCGGTCGTCCCAGCCAGACTGACGCCATGACGATCAGGCTCAGGAAAAACACCGGAACTTGCCACAATCGCCGGAAAGAGGGCTCATCATGCCCGTTACGCCATTTCGGCTTTTCGACTCGCGTCATGCTGACATCCATTTCACGAAGCCCGTCTTTGCCTTTGCGGAAATCTGCAAGGGGGCGTCTTCTGGCATATTGCTTCGCCGTTGTCAAGGGCAAGACAACTGGCAAACTGCCCAGCTTTTGGAAAGCTCGCGAATCGGGCAATCCATCCGCCGGTGTGATTCGTCTCTTGAGCAGACGATGTCTTTTTCCCGCGTTGTCCAAGTCGCGCTGCGCGGGATGCAAAAATCGTGTCGATTTCGATTTCACGTCAAGTCTTAACGGAGACAAGGGAAATGTTGAACAAACGTTTGCTAGGGGTGATGGCAGTATCGACTGCGCTGGCACTCAGTCCATTGGTGCTGGCCCAACCGCGTCCGGATTCGGCGTCGCTGCCGATCAAGCAAATCGTGCTCTTTTCCAGCGGCGTCGGCTACTTCCAACGCGAAGGGGAAATCGAGGGCAACAAGCGGGTCGATTTGCAATTTCGCATGGAAGACATCAACGACCTGCTCAAAAGCCTGGTGCTGGAAGACTCCGCCGGCGGACAGATTGCCACGGTCAATTACGACAATCGTGCACCTGTGGAGCATACCCTCAAGAGCTTTGCCATCGACCTGCGCAGCAACCCCTCGATGGCAGACCTGCTCAACCAGGTGAGGGGGCAGGAAATCGAAGTGCTGACGACAGTGGACATCAATCCCGCTGCTGCGGTCGTTGGCCAGGCAGAGAAGATCGTCGGCACGATCGTCGGCGTGGAAAAGAAGATGCGTGCCGTCAGCAAAGACCAGGCAGTCCAAATCGCCCAACTGAACATGCTGACGAAAGATGGGTTGCGTGGCGTTCCATTGAGCCAGGTGCAGCGCGTCCGTTTCCTCAATACGGAGCTGGATCAGGAGTTCCGCAAAGCCCTGGCCGTTTTGGCCACCGCTCATGACAGCCAGCGCAAGACCGTCAGCTTGAACTTCATGGGCACCGGCACGCGCAAGGTCAAGGTCGGCTACATCACCGAAAGCCCCATGTGGAAAACCAGCTACCGACTGTCGATCAAGAAAGACGGCGTTTTCCTGCAGGGCTGGGCGATCGTGGAAAACACCACTGATGAAGACTGGACCAACGTACAACTGGGCCTTGTGTCGGGTCGGCCGATTTCCTTCCAGATGAACATGTATGATCCGTTATTCGTCCCTCGGCCGGTGGTGGAACCGGAATTGTTCGCGTCGCTTCGGCCACAGGTTTATGAGGGCAACATGTACGCTGATCGCGCGGTGGAAGAACTGGAAAAGGCGGCCCGACGCGGTTATGCCCCCGGAGGTAAAGCACAAGCAGAAGGCAAAGGGTTTGGTGGTCGCGCCGCCGACGCCCAACGGGCGCTCAACTTGCTTCAGAAGAAACGCAAAGACGCCCTCGACTTTACCGGCAATATGCAGACCATTTCCGCGACCAGCGATCTGGGCGAGTATTTCGAATACCTCATTCGCCAGCCGATCAGCCTGCCCAGACAAAAGTCGGCCCTTTTGCCCATCATCAGCGATCCCGTCAAGGGACAAAAAGTTTCGATCTTCAACGAATCGGTGCATGCCAAATTCCCGCTTCGCGGATTGCAGTTCACCAACGATACGCCTTTCCATCTCAACCAGGGGCCGATTACGGTTTTTGAAAACGGCACCTATGCCGGCGATGCCCGCATCGGCCATTTGCAGCCGGGCGAAACCCGCCTCCTCAGCTATGCCATCGACTTGGGCACCGAAGTCGAGCCGAAGCGGACCGAGGCGAACGACTTGCTGAAGGTCAAGATTGTCCGAGGCATCGTTCACCAGGAATTCCGTCACCGGGAGATCAAGACGTACCGGGTTTTGAATCGTTCGGACGAGACCAAGACGGTGCTGATCGAGCATCCGTATCGTTCGCACCTCACGCTCGTAACGCCGAAAAAGGCCAAGGAGCGAACACGGAATGTTTATCGCTTCGAGGTGAAAGCCGAGCCGAACGATCCGGTGGACCTCGTCGTGGAAGAGCACCAGCCGCGCACCACCACGATTCGGCTGAGCAACAGCGACAGCAACACGGTGCAGATGCTGCTCCGCACCGATGAGGCGAGTGCCGAGGTCAAAAAAGCACTGCAACGTGCTCTGGGCATGAAGACAAAGATCGATGAACTCCGCCGCGACCTGGCCCGCGAACAGGAGGAACTTTCCGAGATCGAACGCGAGCAAGCGCGGATGCGCGAAAACATGAAGGTTCTGCCGCAAACCGCGGAAATCTACAAAGTCTATCTCAAGAAGTTCCTCGCCCAGGAATCCGAAATCGCCAAACGCCGAGACAAGATCAGCGAGCTGCGCGAAGCGGTTGACGCCGAAAGTCGAGGCTATGAGCGTTTCCTGGCCAATTTAAACGTCGAATAAGCATCGTTCTTTGGCGCCGCGATCTTCGAGATGGGAGGTCGCGGTGCCTCCGACTTCGGTGTGCTGACCACTGTTTTGACCCTGCATCCGACCTGGAGAAAGAATGAAACGGCTACTGATTTCCGCCCCATTACTACTTTGTGCAGTCAATTTTACCTTTGCCCAGCTGGTTGCTCCAGAGCACCAGGCTCAACTGGATCGCGTAGCGATCCTGCCGCAACCGCCGATGCCACAGCGGATCGTCACTGGCAAGACGATCTTCGTTGGCAAGGTCACGGCCATCGAACCGAAATCGGTGATCGCGGAAATCGCCCCGGGCTCCAAAGCCGAAGCGCGCTACCAGGTGGCGGTCGTCGCCATTAAAGAAGGCATCCAGGGAGTGAACGGCGTGACCAGCGTTCGGCTTGGTTTCAACCCGGTTGTGATTCCAAAGAAGATAGCGGCTCCGGGAAAAGCCGAGCGAAAGCGACCGTACCCTGTTTCAACGAGGCAGGTGCCCATCTCGGTAGGCGTGGAAGCGCTCTTCTTTCTGAAGCGTCATCACAAAGAAACGTTTTTTGTCACGGAAGCCTATTACGACGTCATGACGAGGCAAAGTAATCCCAACTTTGACCGCGACGTTGCGTTGCTCAAGCGTTGCCTCAAAGTCAGGCGTGATCCGATGTCCTACTTGCGTTCGGAAAAAAGTAGCGATCGGCTTTTGGCCGTCAGCGTCCTATTGGCCGAGTACAACACACCGCCTGTCGGCGCGAAACAGGTTCGCCGGGTGCCGATCGACGATGCCGAGAAAAGCAAGTTGATTCTCGAGGCACTCGCGAAAGCCGATTGGAATAACTGGCGCAAGCCGGACCCCGAAACGAATCTTTCCGTGGTCGCATTATTCAACTATCTCCGGTTGACTCCGGCGGATGGCTGGCGGCCTCGCTTTCGTGACTATAACAAAGAATTTCCCGTCGCCGCCCAAAAATGGCTTCGCGACAACGCCGGCAAGTACCGCGTGCAGCGCTATGTGGCCGACGAATAATCGTTCGTGGTGGCAAACAAATACAGAATTTCGCATCGGACTTAAGGAGTAAAAGTATGAAACGCTTCATGGTAACAGGTGCCGCTCTTTTGCTGGCCACTTTGCCGATCTGGGCTCAGCCGCGACCGGAATCGGCCGCCCTGCCGCTCAAACAGATTGTCATGTTTTCCAGCGGCGTCGGCTACTTCCAGCGGGAAGGCGAGATCGAAGGCCAGAAACGCGTCGATCTGCAATTCCGCATGGAAGACATCAACGACCTGCTCAAAAGCCTGGTTCTGGAAGACGCTGGCGGAGGCCAGATCGCTACCGTCAACTACGACAACCGCAGTCCCGTTGAACATACCCTGAAAAGTTTCGCCATCGATTTGACACGCAATCCCTCGATGGCGAACCTGATCAACCAGGTGCGCGGCGAAGAGGTCGAGGTCTTGACGACGGTGGACATCAATCCGCAGGCGGCCGTCGTCGGACAGGCGGAAAAGATCATCGGCACCATCGTTGGGGTGGAATCCAAAGCGCGCGCCGTCGGCAAAACCGTCATCACCTCCGAACAACTGAATCTTCTCACCAAGGAAGGACTGCGAGGCGTGCCCATGTCTCAAATCCAGCGTGTTCGCTTTTTGAACACGGATTTGGATCAGGAATTCCGCAAAGCCCTGGCCGTTTTGGCCACCGCCCACGACAGCCAGCGCAAGACCGTCAGCTTGAACTTCATGGGCACCGGCACGCGCAAGGTCAAAGTCGGCTACATCACCGAAAGCCCCATGTGGAAAACCAGCTATCGTCTGTCGATCAAGAAAGACGGCGTTTTCCTCCAGGGCTGGGCGATCGTGGAAAACACCACCGACGAGGACTGGACCAACGTGCAACTGAGTCTCGTCTCTGGCCGGCCGATCTCGTTCCAGATGAATCTGTACGATCCCCTGTTCGTGCCGCGCCCGATGGTCGAACCTGAACTATTTGCCTCGCTCAGACCTCAGGTTTATGAAGGCAACTTGAAGGACGAGCGCCGAAATCGTGCAGCTTCAAGCGGCGCGCCTCGGCCTGCGCCGGGGCTTGCTGATCTGGCGATCCCACGTCAGCGTGCCTTGCAGATGGCCAAAAACCTCGTCGATAAAGCCGACGGCAAGGGCCTCGATTTCCATAACAACGTTGCCAGTGCCGCCGTCACGAGCGACCTGGGCGAATATTTCGAATACATCATTCGCCAGCCGGTCAGCTTGCCCAGGCAGAAGTCGGCTTTGTTGCCCATTATCAACGATCCGGTCAAAGGCGAAAAAGTCTCGATCTACAATGAGAGCGTGCACGCCAAGTTCCCGCTTCTGGGGTTGCAATTCGTCAACAATACTCCCTTGCACTTGACCCAGGGGCCGATCACCGTTTTTGAAAACGGCACCTACGCCGGCGATGCCCGCATCGGCCATTTGCAGCCCGGCGAAAAACGCCTCCTCAGCTATGCCATCGACCTGGGGACCGAAGTCGAACCGACAAGGACCGAAAAGGAAGACTTGCTCAATGTCAAAATCGTCAAAGGCATCGTCTACCAGGATCTGCGTCGGGTGGAAACCAAACTGTACCGCGTCAAGAATCGATCCAGCGTCGCCAAGACAGTGTTGATCGAGCACCCCTATCGTTCGAACTTCAAGCTGGTGACGCCGGAAAAACCGGCCGAACGAACACGGTCTGCCTATCGTTTTGCCGTCAAGGCGAAACCGGATGAACTGGTCGAATTGAAAGTGGAAGAGCATCTGCCTCGCCAGGTGGAAATCCGCCTTACCAACAGCAGCAACCAGACGATCAACACGCTGTTACGCTCTTCCGTTCCCAGCAACGCGGTCAAAAAGGCCTTGCGTGACGCCATCGCCAAGAAAGTGGCGATTGGCGAAGTGCTTCGTGAACTGCGGCGTGAGGAGGTGGAGTTGGCGGAGATCGAGCGGGAGCAAACGCGGATGCGCGAGAACATGAAAGCACTGCCCCAAACCGCCGAAATCTACCAGACCTATCTCAAAAAGTTCCTGAAACAGGAAACGGAAATCGAAAACCGCCGCAACAAGATCAAGAGTCTGCGCGACAAACGGGACAACTTGCAGCGTGCCTACGACGATTTCCTGGCCAATCTGACGGTGGAATGATCCCCGCCCGGCCAGTCATTCGCCATTCGAGTCGAACCCGGTCCACGCAGGGCCGGGTTTTTTGTTGGTGTGCTCCGCCAGTCGGAAGGACCCGGAACCACCCCATACGATGAGCACTTCCGGCAGTCTGAAAGAACGAAAACGCTAACGCTCCCCTGCCCGATGCTCATGTCGAAAGGATCGAGCAACTACTCCGCGAACCACCCCCAGCGAACGGGCAATGCGCTGAGCGTGAAACGGATTTTCTGCCATCGGCTCAATTGAACTCGACTGCTCAAGACATCGTAAGCACGCCGCTCGATCTCCTCGAGCAAGCCCCGATACGTTCGACTCATAACTCGAAAGACGGCTCGACCGGCCGGTTGCAAGCAATGCGATAAAGGTTCCGATTCGATGTAAAATCGCCTGGCTCGATCGACTTCGAATCGCATGAGAGAACGAAAACGTTCGTTGTAGTCGCCGCGGCGCAGTTCCTCCTCCCCATAACGAAAACGCTCGAGGTCTTCCTGGGGCAAGTAGACCCGATCCCGGCCGATGTCTTCCATCAGGTCGCGCAGGATGTTCGTCAACTGGAAGGCGATGCCGGCTTTTTCCGCATACTCCTTGGCAGCCTCGTCTTCGAATCCCCAGATGTGGATGCAGGCCAACCCCACGACCGATGCCACGCGGTAACAGTATCGGTACAGTTCGTCGAACGTGCGGTAGCGGCTGATATCCAGGTCCATGCGGACGCCGTTGAGAGCTTCGTCGAAATATTGCCGGGGAATGCCATAGGTGTTGGCAGTGTGTCGAAATGCCGGGTGCATCGGATGCGACGCCTTGCCATTGAGAGCGTCGTCCAATCTGCTTTGCCAATCATCGAGAAGCTCGCGTTTTTCGGCACACGAACCGGGACCGTCGCTCAGATCGTCGGTGAGACGCAAGAATGCGTAGAGCGCACACATCGCCTGACGCTGAGCGGAAGGCAGAACGCGAAAGGCGTGGTAGAAGTTCCTCGCTTCGCGCCGCGCTAGCCGTTCGCACCAGGCGAACGATTGCGTTAGCTCGGCAGTGGTGTGGGGCTGGGTGGTCACTGTTTCGGTTTCCGCTTTGGGCTGCCCGCGTTCCAAGTCATGCGTCGCTGGTTGTTTGGTGCGTGGTCCAGTTTTGCTCGACGTGGCGGCGCCAGCGTCTGAACAGAGAGTTTAAGACGAGCCAGCCTTTCTGCCAACGAGGCAGAACCGGCCGTTTCCGCCACACGTTATAGCCGAGTGTTTCGATCTTTCGCAAGATAGCGAGTCCGCCGTCGGCGAAAAGCTCGACGTTCATTCGTGCCGCCTCCGGCAGCCGAGCGAATAGGGCCGAACCCTGCTGAAACAGGGCGCGCGTCCGCTCGATCTCGAATTGCATTAGTTGAGCGAACGCGGGAGTGAATCGGCGGGCATGCAGATCCTCATCGCTGTAGCCGAATCGGAGGCGGTCCTCTTCAGGCAAGTAGACGCGGCCCAAATCCAGATCGCGGCGAACATCCTGCCAGAAGTTGGTCAGCTGCAACGCGGTACATATCGCGTCAGCATATGTCGCATTTGTTGCATTGAATTGCCCGAAAAGATAAAGGACGATACGGCCAACCGGATTGGCGGAATGCTGGCAATAGCCGATAAGCTGTTCATAAGTCCGATATTGGCGAATGAGTTGGTCTTGTTCAAAGGCGAAAAGCAAGTCGAGGAAAGGCTGGGCTGGGATACCGAACTGACGAATGGTTCTACTCAAGGCGATCATCACGGGATGGCGCGGTTTTCCGTGGTAACAAGACAGCAACTCCTGTCGCCACCAGCGAAGAAGCTCGAGGGGTCGGTAGTTCAACGCGGCGGCCGCTGCCGGCAAATCAGCCAGATCATCGGCCCATCGGCAATAGGCGTAGACATTATGGAAATGGGGCACGAGCCTGCGCGGTAACAGAAGCGATGCCACACTGAAGTTTTCATAATGAGACCGTGCCAGCCGACTGCAATAAGACTGGGCCACATTCCGGTCGAGAGGGGGATAGTCGGTGCCGGGCCCATACCGTTTCAATTCCGCTGCAAAGCCGTCGTTCATGCCCGGATTATAAGAAACTACCGGTGCGGTGCGTAGCTTGGTTGGGAACGTGGCAAGGGAGGATCCGCTGTCAGCCCGCCGCAGGATTCTTGGCTTTGTCGAACACCGACTTGAGGAACCGATTCCACTGCGCGAGGCTGTATTTCGTTTCCACATCCCGGCGAGCCTGTTGACCCAGGCGGCGGGCGCAGTGCCACATCTTCGACGAGGCGTGAGATGGCTTCGACAAGCCCATCGATGACTTGTCGATTTGGAGTGCACATCGGCTGATAATCTTCCCGGAGCATGCCTGCTTCTTCGTCGGCCCACGACACCTTGCCGTATCGCCCCGGTACTACCAGGCCGTTATGCTCGTGGGTCACATATTCCTCGATTCCCCAGCCGTCGGAGGTAACCAGCGCCAGTCCGTACGACATTGCCTGTAAAAGAGAAACGATATGCACACGGGCAGCGGGCAGCAAAAAGATGTGGCTGCTTGCCAGCAGGTCCTCCATGTCTTCCGTCGGCAAAAAACGATCGATGACCCGTACCCAATTCCGGCGCATCAAGCGGTGATAGTATTCATCAAGCAAAGGCAACCGGGTTCGCAACGTTAACCGCAACTGGGGATTAGCGTTTGCCGCAAAATCGCAAACGCTTCCAGAACGTCCAATCCGCCGCGCAGAAAGAAATTTTCCGGCACCTGGCACCATGAATTGATGAAGAGCAAATCGATGGGGCCGTCCTCTTGCTGATGCGTTTGATAATGTTTCGGCACACCGACGCCCAACGGGGCATAGGAAATCTTCTGGCGAATAATGTCACTGTCGAACAACCTGCCCACCATGTCGGCGGTGGATTTCATATGCGTGATGATCCCCCGGCAGGATTCCGCCTCGAGCATGGATTTGACGATGGGAAAGTAGGGTGTGTCGGAGAGGTTGAAATGGCTGGTTTGG
The DNA here is from genome assembly GCA_026004675.1 of Gemmatales bacterium. Taxonomy (GTDB): domain Bacteria; phylum Planctomycetota; class Planctomycetia; order Gemmatales; family Gemmataceae; genus BPJP01. The sequence continues at coordinate 751,201 of BPJP01000002.1, read as the reverse complement.
CCGTTTTGAACCAACGGGAAAAAACAGCGTCGTCGGGTCTTCGATTTCGATGAGCCAAGGTCGTTGGCCAAAGGTATAGGGCATGCTTGTCAGAAAAACGAGTTGTGGCTGATCGCCTAGCAATAACTGCGATTGAAAGTGCCGTGTTTTGAGGAAATGCAGAATAGCCCCGATCCTGGCACCGGCTCGCCGGCTATTCCGAAAGACGCGCCAAATCGCTCGAAGAAGACGAAACCGAGTCGCGATGGCCCCTTTTGGAGCCGGACGGAAAAAGAGCCAAAAGGGGCCAAACCATGGCGATGATAGCGGCGAAAGCCTTGGCCGTATGCGCGACCACGGCTGCTGCCAGCTTCCCCATCCAGGATTGGCGGTCCGCTGGCTGGGAGCAAGTGAATCTGTACCCCGGCGGCGGATCGCTGACATGATTGAATTGGGGGGTGTTGACCGCAATTGCCCCAACGGCGAAAGATCGGCAGCCAGCCGGCAAACTCGATCGGCTCTGCTTTTTCCTCGCGTTCAACTTGTTCGCGAATCGCCTCCAGGCTGCCTGCTGAAAGCACCCCCTTTTCGGCGGCATTCGTCCTTGATATCCAGATCGATTGCCCCGAGACATTTCGGCACCGCGAAGTATTCGCCCCGCAATCGCAACACGTCGTAGCCCGCCAATTTCCTCCACGAATTCCGGCTGATACGGCGAAGGCTCCAGCCGATCCAGGACGACTTGGGATCTCCTCCAAACTCGACGCCGCCACTACCGCCGGATGGCGGGCCAATCGTTCAACCGACCATTTTTCCCATTCCAGCCCAGGAGGAATAGCGAAAACCCGGCCGTGAGTGCGGAGTAAGTCGTAGCCCTTGTAGCAAGCAGGAAAATCGATCCGCGGACGAGGTCCCGACTGCATGAGGTTTCCTTCCGTGGCTCAAAATGCAGTATCACGAGCGCTGGCCGCTCCTGGCCAGCGCTATTTCCGAAGCAGATTCATACATATTTTGGGCAGGTTGGGCCAAAGTCTAGTGCCGTAACTCCTTGCAAGTCAAGCCCTACTTCTTCTCGTTTTGCTTTTTGAAGAAATCAGCGAATTCTTTGGGGGTCACTTTCCCGTTCTTGTCGGCATCCATCTCGGCGAACTGCCTGGCCAACGGCGTTCCTTTCAGTTCTTCCGCCGTCAGCCGACCATCTGCGTCCTTGTCGAGCGCATCGAAGTCGGGCCCTTGCGCTTGCGGTCGGCCAGGGCCGAACCGGTCGCCCGCCGGTCGGAGGCGATTCAATTCTGATTTGTCCAGCTTGCCGTCTTTGTTGGCGTCCAGACGTTCAAAATACTCCGCCAGCTTGCCTTTCGCTTCCTCTTTGCTGATAACGCCGTCCTTGTTCTGGTCGAGTTTTTCCATCAGCTGGCTGACGAAGGGGTTGCCAGCAGGCGGGTTGGCTGGTCGAACTCGCTGCAATTCTTGTTTGTCCAAGGCCCCATCTTTGTTGGCGTCCATGCGGTCGAAATACTCGGCGAGTTTGCTTCCTGCCGCTTCTTCCTTGGTGATTTTCCCGTCTTTGTTCTTGTCGAAACGTTTCATGATGCCTTCCAGAAACTGGGCGTTGCCAGCTCCCGGCTGAGGGGGGGCGGATTCGAGAAAGTTCGTCTTTGTCGAGCGAACCGTCTTTGTTGGCGTCCAGGCGATCGAACACCCTGGCCAGCGGGCTTCCCTCGGCTTCTTCTTTGGTAATAAAACCATCTTTGTTCTTGTCCAACTGTTGGATCAATGACCCGACGCCAGGGGCTTTGCCCTTGCCGAACCGATCGCGGATGGTTTTCAATAATTGCCCGGCTTCTTTTTCATCGATCACGCCGTCGCCATTGGTGTCGATGCGGGAAAAATTTTGAGCCATGCGTTCGGGGGCTTCGTCTTTGCTGATCTTGCCGTCGTTGTTCTTGTCAAAGCGTTTGATGAACTGCTCTGGCGTCGCTTTGAGAAGCTCCAAAGCTTTCCGTTTCTTGTCCGGTTGATTTTGGTCGTCGGCCGAGCCTCCACCAACACCCGCCCAGAGAACAAATGTCACGGTCAGCAAGAAGAAACGGCACATGGTTTTCCCCCTTCTGTTGATCAGACTTGGGCTGCGAATTCCAGTTTAACACCACTCCTCGTAGCAGGTTTCGCCTTTTTTTTGAAAAAACGAATGAGATCATCCAGATCGTTCCGCTGGTTCCGGTTCGTTGACAGACCGCCTGGCCCGCTTTACGATGCGAGCGACGTTGCCGACCGAATTCGAAAAAGGGGGAAAGCCATGCCCAAGAAGTATCGCGTGGCGGTGATTGGCCGAACCGGCAGGGGAAACTATGGCCACGGCCTCGACGTCGTGTGGAAAGCGTTCGACAATGTCGAGGTTGTTGCGGTGGCGGATGAAAACGAACAAGGCCGGGCTGCCGCGGCCAGGCGAATCGGTGCCAAAAACGCCTACGCCGATTACCGCAAAATGCTGGAGAAGGAAAAGCCGCAAATTGTCAGCGTCGCCTGCCGCTGGCTCGATCCGCACCGCGACATGGTCGTCGCTTGTGCTCAGGCGGGCGCCAACATCTTTTTGGAAAAGCCGATGTGCCGGACGCTCGCCGAGGCCGACCAGATGATCGCTGCCTGCGAAAAACATCATGTGAAACTGGCGATCGCCCACCAGACGCGCTACAGTCCCCGGCTCGAGCGGGTCAAGGAGATGATTGCCGCTGGCGACCTGGGCGACATCATCGAGATGCGGGCACGCGGCAAAGAGGATCGCCGCGGCGGCGGTGAAGACCTCATGGTTCTTGGCACCCATCTCATGGATTTGATGCGCTTGATCGCCGGCGATTGCCGGTGGTGTTACGCTCGAGTCTGGCTCGGCGACAAGCTCGTTACCCGCAAAGACGTGACAGAAGGGGGGCGAAGGGATGGGACCGATTGCCGGCGACCGCATCGTTGCCATGTACGGTTTCGACAAGGGGGTCGTTGGCACGTTCGGCACCCACCGGGCGAAGCACGGCGTTAGCTCGCGCTTTGGCTTGCAGATTTACGGCAGCAAAGGCGTCATCCAGTTGCGCACCGGTAGCCTTTCGGACACGTATTTTCTTGCCGATCCATCATGGTTTCCCGGAAAAAGCAAGGTGAACTGGCAGCCGATTACCAGCGCCGGCCTGAACAAACCCGAACCGCTCAAGGACAACAGCCTGGTGCAAGGAAACATTTGGATCGTCCAGGATTTGATGAAGGCGATCGAAGAAGACCGCCAGCCGAAAGGGAGCATGTACGATGGCCGGGCCGCTTTGGAGATGATTCTCGCCGTCTACGAGTCGCACCGCCGCAAGGGGCCGGTCGATTTGCCATTGATGAACCGCAAGCATCCGCTAACGCTGCTGTGATGGGCTGGCCTTATTGTTCCTCATCCGGCGGGGCGATGGGGATGGTGGCGTCGATGCCGAGCGCACAAATGCCAGAAATCAAGAAGGCGACCGCACACATGAGGAAGCCGTGATTCCAGTAGCCGTCGCCGACGACCCAGTTCATCAGGGGAGGCAAAGCGAACGCACCGAGATTGCCCCACATGTTGCCCCAGCCGAGCACCGAACCGACGTAGCGGCCGCCGACGTCCTGATTGAAGGCCCAAATGGCTGGGCTGCCGAAGTCAGTGGAAAAGGCGACCACCGAAAATGCTACCGTCGCCAGATAGGGATCGATGTTGCCTAAACAAGTGAGATAGGCGGCCATGGCGGTAAAACGCGACAAGGAAATCGGCAATGCCCGGCCCCAACGCGTGCCGACACGCCTGGAAAGATAATCCGTAAACCAGCCGCCGCCGAGCATGCCGAAAAACCCCACCGCCAACGGAATCGACGACAGCAGACCGCGCTCTTCGATCGGCACCTGGTGCACGTCCTTCAGGTAGCGCGGCAACCAGGTAACGAGAAAAGCCCAGCCGACGTTGGTCATCATTTGCGCGATGCAATTGAGCCACATGCTCCGGCTTTGCAAAAGGCGTTTGAGCGGAACACGCCGCGCCCTGCCGTGCGGGCTGAGGCTGTCGGCCGGCCGGCTCGATTCGATCAACTCGATCTCTTCGCGATTGCACAGCGGGTGAATCTCTGGCCTGTCGCGGAAAAAACAGCCAAAACAAGCCCGCGACAATGATGCCAACCAACCCGTAAGCGATCATTACCGGCCGCCAGCCGGCAACATAAACCTTCTTCAAAGCAGCCGGGTAAAGCGCTTCCAAAAGCAAGCGGTTCAGACGCCGAACCTGCTCGGTATCCAGACCCGCCTCACGCTGCTTGAGCAGGTTCTTCGCCTCGCGCGGCAAAGCAACGTCCTGCACGTCTTTTGCCGTGAAGAATTCCGGCTGATCCAAAACGTCGTTCAGGCGCTTGACAAGTTCCTGACGCAATTCGTCCGAAATGGCAATATCCGTTTTTTCGTTAGTGTCTTTTCCCCTCGGCATACTGCCTGGCGATGTCTTGGATTTCGTTTTGAATCGGCTCCGCCATGCCGGAAAGCATGCGCTCGGCCAGAGGCGTCTTTTGGTTCCATTCGTAGCAAAGGGCGCCGGCATCGAGTATGTCGCCGGCTTCAAAGGTCGACGGCACCGATAGCGGCACGAATTGGACGATGAGCAACGCCGTCAAAAGCGGCGCGATGAAGCCGCCGACCCGGCCGCCAAAGGCGATCAGGCTGCTGGCGAAGCCGCGAAAGGAAAACGGCACCCATTTGCTCAGCAGGCTGCCGGCGGTCGGATAAGCCCCCGCCTGGGCGACGCCGAAGCCCAGACGCAAGGCAATGATCATCAAGAAGCTGGTCGCCAGTCCCGTCAGGGCGGTGAACAGCGACCAGAACAGGATATAAAGCGTCAGCATCTTGCGGGCGCCGTAACGGTCGCTCAAAAAGCCAGAAGGCACCTGAGCCAGGGCGTAGGTCAGAAAGAAGGCACTCAGCATCCAGCTGATCTGGTTGTTGGTCAGGCCGAGGTCTTCGCGGATGTAGCGTTCGGCAAAGGTGATGCAAAAGCGATCGAGGTAGAGCAAGATGGCCGACAACATCGTCAGGGTGACGACGAGATAGCGAACCCGCGTCGGCCTGGCACTTGCGTCTTGTTGTTCGAGATCATTCATCGCCGCCACGTCCTGTTGGAGTAAGAATGAGCGAATGGTAACAACAAGAGGGGAAAGATCAATCGGCAAATGGAGGGGGCGTAAAGCGGATGAGTCAAGATCGAAGGAAGCGTCGTGACGCACACTGCATGCGTGCCGGAATCGCTATTCACGGTAATCGGTGGACACTCCGTTGTGATAGCGTCTATCTTGACGTTGTTAGCTTAATGCAAGTCTGTCGCCTCATTGCTCGCAAATGGAGACCGCAGTGAACCGCTTCAAAAAGGCGTGTATAATTAGCGCAACTGATCCGATATGCTATGACTTGGCTTCTTCGCTTCTTGCTATGGTATCATTGCTGGTGTAGAAACGCTCGAATCTATTCCGCATATCAGATCGTTCGCTGGAGCAGTTCCCTGGGTGCCTGTTCGCTACAATTAACGTGAGGAGAAACATATATGTTTAGTTTTCTAGTTGCGAATACGTTCATCGTCATTGTCGGTGGGCCGTTGGGCGGTATGGATATTTCTGCGCAATTGCAGGGGGACGTTTCTTCGGCCACGAGTTTCGTTTCTATCTCGGCGCCGAAGCCCCGCGACCCTGTAGCCGCTTTGCTTGCTGCTTTGGGGGAGAGAGGTGTCAATATTGATGATGAATTGAAACAATTGAATCTGCTAATTCGAATCAGGAGCGAGCCAGATAAAGCGAGAGTTCTGTATGCCAAAATCAAGGAAAGTTTGGAAAGAAAATTGGCCATTGCCAAACAAGCGCGGAAAGCGGAGCCAGATAACAAACTGATTGAACGCATAAGGCGCGGGCGTTTGAGAATCCTTGCCGTTACGGCTCATCCAGATGATGAAAACATGATGAGCGGGCTGTTGGCATTCGCTCGCGACCACGGAAATCAAGTGCATCTTCTTTGTTTGACTCGTGGCGAAGCCGGTGAAACGCCCAACTCAGGAGGTTTGCAGGGTGACGCTCTTGGTAAAAAGCGGAGTGAAGAATTGCGGGCAGCTGTCTCTGAATTGGGAATTGATTATACGATCGCCGCCGGTTTCCGAAATGGGGCATTCAAAAAACTCTACCCCGAGCAAAGATTCTGGCTGCCTTCGCAGGTGATAGCGGCGTGGCAGAAATCCGGCGACCCTGCGAAGGTCGTCCTCGATATGGCCCGCCGTTTCAAGGCCGACATCCTTGTCACGATCGAACCGAATTGGGGATGGACAGGGAATCCGGAGCATCGTGCCGCGGCTGAATTGGCGAGACAGGCTGCAAAGAAAATACAGGGCGTGCTCGTTTATGCCGTGAGAGAGGAAGCTTTCCACACAGATGTGTTCCGCACCGATAAGGAACAAAGCCCTCGCGGAGTGAGTTATTGGACAATCAAAATTCATGCAGCAAGCCGCCATCAATCGCAATATAAACTGCCAAAGGGGATTGAAAAGCATCCAGACAAAGTGCCGCACTTGAGTACCGAACATTATCAACGTGTTGTGTTTGATAAATAAAGAGTCGTGCTGTGCTTCCGGTTGGCGCTGATTCTCGTACCCGCCCATTTGGATGAGATCGTCGTAGAACGTGTTGCTGGATGGCATGGTACCTCGCCTGCTGTGCGGCGCGATTTCTATTTCCATCATCCCGGTTGGCAACTATAGTGGTCATTCATGCAACATGCTCACGAGCAATGTTTCCTGGCCGCCGTCTGCCGATGCATAATGCTGTTCGCCGTTGCGGGAATGGTCTCTCCGGCCGCACGCTCGCAACAAGCCCCTGACGAAGTGCTTAAACGCGTCACCTTTGCGAAAGAAAGTGCGGGCGTTCTCCGCCAGTTGTCCGCCATCGATCAGCTGATTGCCGACCGCCAGTGGCCCGAGGCCGTCGACCAGCTGCAGCGGTTGTTGCACGATGGGGGCGACAATCTCGTACCGATCGATGCACACTGGCGGGTCACGGCACGTCGGCTTTGCCAGCAGCGTCTGGCGACGTTGCCCGCCGATGGCTTGAAGTGGTATCGCCAGCGCGTCGATCCGATAGCGGCAAACTGGCTGAAACACTGGCAAGAAAGCCGTGAATGCAGCTGGCTGTGGCGAATTGTCGACGAGGCCTTTTGCAGCAGAGCGGCCGAGCGGGCACTTGACATCCTGGGTGATCTGGCTTTTGAAGAGGGGAGATTTCACGAAGCGGAATATTGGTGGCGGCACCTCTCCCTCCCCAGTGAGGAAGCGACCGGTACATCGAAAGTCCCCCCTCTGCTCTATCCGAATGCGAAGGACCCAGCGCGTGCTTGGGCCAAGCAATTGCTGGCTCGGATTTTTCGCGGGGATGACAACCTGCGGGAAGCGATCGAGGCTTTCGCCAGCGAGCACGGCGACGCCGGAGGACGCCTCGCTGGCCGACAAGGAAAATATGTCGACATTTTGCGCGAACTGGCAAAGAAACGCCCGGCGCCATTTGCGGCAACCTCGGCGGGCGGCTGGCCGACATTAGCTGGATCGTCTACCCGCCAGTATCGGCTGGTCGATTTGCCGTCGTTTCTGAAACGGCCGGCTCCCTTAGCTGAATCGACCTGGTCGTGGTCCCTCGCTGACCCGAGTGGAGGCGAACGTCCGTTTTCCGGACCGTATTTTTATCCAGTTGTCGTCGGCGACTGGGCGTTCGTCGCCGATGCACGCCGGGTTCGCGCTTTTAACCTGCACAACGGGAAAGAATGGCGATCGCCGACGGGGGATGCCTGGTATGATTTGATCCTGCACGGCAAACGACAGCTGCCTGCTGATGTTCTCCGCCCGCATAACGACACCAGTTTTTCATTGACCGCTGTTAAAGATCGGATTTTCGTGCGGCTCGGATCGCAAAGGATGGGGCGTCTCGCTCCGGGTGAGGCCAAAGCTGCTGCCGACACGTTTCTCGTTTGTCTGGACGTGAACAGCGACGATCCGAAAAAGCGGGAAATTTGGAGCCAGGGAGCCAAACTGACCGACCTGGCAACGCATATGTTTGAAGGCTGCCCGGTCGTGTGGCGTGACTCGGTTCTTATTGCCGTGAGTGAATTTCAGGACGGTTCCACGACGAGTTCGATCGCCTGCTACGATGCGGAGACCGGAGCGCCGCGTTGGCGGAAACCGGCAGAACTCTGCCAGGTTTCGAGTTTCGCCGATCATGGTCCACGCTATCGGCATCACGATCTGACTTGGGCTGGAAATGCTTTAGTGTACGCCACGCATTCCGGCGCCATCGTGGCGATTCATCCGGGCACGGGCAAACTTCTCTGGGCACGCCGCTATCAAAGTGCAACCAACGTGGCCGATTTTCGAGCCGCTGGTGCCTGCCTTTACGCTCGAAAACGCCTTTTCGTCGCTCCTGCCGACTCCGATCGTGTCCTCTGCCTCGATCCCGAATCGGGGCGGCTGCTTTGGGAAAGCCTGAACCCCATCCAAGTCGTCCATTTGCTCGGTGTCGCTGCCGACAAACTGATCGTGACGACGGCGAAGGACATTCGCGCGATATCGATTCTGACGGGGCAAACGATTCGAGATTGGATTCAGCCAGCAGACGGCGTACCGTTGAAAACATCTGGCCGGGGAATGCATGCAGCCGGTCGGATCTGGTGGTCCACCGTAGCCGGCCTGCGCGTCTTGGACGCCAATACGGGCAAAATCCTGGCGCATCCGTTCAATGCCCATCGAAATGAGCTGCGAGGCAATCTCGTTGCAGCATCTGATTGCCTGCTCGTCGCGGACAATGCTCGCTTGCGGGTTTATGCACCTTCCCTTTGGCGGGAACCGCTGCCTAACGCGACACCGGCAAACGAAAGCAACAGGGAAATGGAGGTCGAGGCCGGCTCAGGCCAAACCTTGGGTTCGCAGGACTTCCCGCAATCGGAGTCTGCCACAAACGGATCTCGGCATCGACCTCCACGATGAGGACCTAGTCGGCGAAAATGCCAGTGGCGTACCATGTGCCGTTGCGGGCGCGGGAAAGGTCATAGCCGAAGTAGCGATGGTAGCTGGAAACCGCCCCCCAATGGCTGGGACTGTGCCGCCAGGCGTCGACGCAGGAAAAGGCTGCTTCGAGCACGTTTTCTCCACCAACCACTTTGCCCCAGGATTCGGCAACGACCTCGGAGGCGTTCCGCAATTGTCGGCGGAGTCGGAGTCCGATTCTTCGCGACGCTCCGATCAAATCGGCGTGGTGCTGATTCATCATGCTCGCTTGCCGATCGCAGTGCCAGGCGCAATGGTCCATGAAAGCGGCGTGCGGCTCACCAAAGACGCTTTTCGGGTTTTCGGGATGAACGCGCAAGGCGTAGATCATGCTTCGTTGCGTTAGACTCAAATGGGAAGGCAGATCGAGGATGATGCCGATTTCGCGTTTGCCGTAATCGGGGACCCAGCGATATCGGCTTCGAACGAGCGGATGGGCGGAGATGATCGCCTTGTAAAAAGGCGATTCGGGGTCGTGAAGGTTGATGATGACAAGCCCAGGCTTGCCCAGCATATCTTCGAAAGCCGAGTGGTCGAGCAGGCGTTCGCCCTTGTGGACATAGTCGGTGGGTAATTTGAGACAAACGAAGCGGCTTAATTTTTTCTTAATGTCGGCATCATCAAAGACGTGGTCGAGCTGTCCTTGTTCGCGGAAATAGATGAGCAGGTCTTTTTTCTGTTTTTTTGCTTCGAGGTAAGCGTCTCGGTAATCCGAGTACCAGGCTGGCTGTGCAGCGGTCAGAAGCAGGCTGAGCAGCGTGAGTGAGTACATGCGAATCTCCCTTTCGTGTTGCGCCTTCCAGTTGTAGAAACGACGGTATCTCGTCCCTGTTCCGAAATGCAGACCGGCTGCGTGGGCACGCTGCCGGGGAGTGCCTGAATGGTGGAATGGAATGCTCGGAGTGGTTGAAGCAAATTCCCTTTTCCTTACACGAACATGAGGCCCGGGAAGGACCTGTCCAATACCGATGCGTCCCCTGCATCGGATGGGACTGAAAATATATGGGCGAAAAAGGGGAGAAGCAACAAGTTTTTTTCTTTCACCGAAAGGAGAACAGAGGGCGACACAGCAACAAGACGCGAACCTCAGTCGAGCAACTCAGCCAGATCGAGCTGATAGCAGGTCGTGTTGCCGTTTGCCGTATAGAGAAATCGGCTATCCGGAGAGAAACACAAATCCTTGATTGGCGTGTCGAAAGGAAAGACCTCGACTGGTTCACAGCTGTCGGGCGTCCACAGCCGGATGGTGCGATCGACGCTGGCAGAGGCGAGCCATTTGCCGTCGGGCGAATAAGCCACGGCCGTCACGTTGTCGTCATGACCTTGGAGTTCGGCAACACGAGTCTGTTTTTCGATGTCCCAGACAAAGACGATATCGGTGAGGGAGGCGCCAGCGAGCCAACGGCCGTTCGGGTGGAACGCGAGGCAACTGGTGCCGCCGTCAAAAGTGGTGATCAACCCGGGTTCGGAAATATTCCAGAGGCAGACGGCGCCGTCGGAGCCGCTGGTCGAGAGCCAATCAATGCCTCCGGCGGCGAGCATGGTTCCCTGAGGATGAAAGGCCAGGCTTTCGACAAGGCAGTTGTCGGCAGCTTCTGGAATAACCAGAACAGGTTCTCCCGTTTCGATATTCCACAGCCAAACGAGGCCATCGAGGTCGCTGGCGGAGGCCAAAAGACGCGAGTCGGGAGAAAAGGCCAAAGCGGTGGCACGTCCTTTTTGGTCGTCGAATGAGCGAACGAGTTTGCCGGTTTCTGCATCCCAAAGGATGACGCGATTGCCACTGCCTCCCGTTGCCAGCAAGTGTCCATCGGGGCTGGCAGCCAGGGGTGAGCTTTTCACGTCGCAATGGTGGACCAGCTGTCCGGTATTCGTGTCCCAGATGTCGAGCGCTGTGCCCGCACGGGTGCTCGCCAGCCGCGCCCCATTCCCGGCCAAAACCACTCGAGACCGGACACTGGCAGGGCGTCCCTGACCGGACAACGGCCTGTTTTGCCGCGGGTCCCAGACCTGGATCACCTTGTCCGCCCCGGCCGTGGCGATTTTCTCGCCGTCCGGACTGAAAACCATGCAGCGGATTTCGTCTTCGTGCTCGGCGAACACACCCACCACAGAGCCATCGGGCTTCCAGATATGAACCAGATACTCCGAGTCGGAACAGGCCAGCAACGTCCCGTCCGGGTTGAAGGCCATAGCGTAGACCTGGTCTGCGTGGTCGTTCAAGAGGATAACCGGCTCAAGAGACTGCACGTTCCAGATTCGCGCTGTGGTGTCCCAGCCAGCGGAGGCGAGCAGCTGACCGTTGGGATGCCATACGAGGCTTTGGATGCGGTCGGTATGGCCAGTGAGGATACCTGCCGGCTTCCCCGTTTGGACTTCCCAAAGCGAAATCACTCGGTCTTCGGAGGCAACGGCGAGTTTCGTGCCATCTCGGCTGAAGGCGAGAGCACTGATGGGCCAGCGGCTGCCTTGGAAGGCATGCACTCTTTCGAAGGTCGCGGTGTTCCAAAGGCGAGTGACGCCATCGTCGTGGCCCGTGGCCAGGTACGCGCTGTCGGCTGTGAATGCCAACGCTGTGACCCAGGAAGACTGGGGCAATGTTTTCAAAAGTTGGCCTTCCGCCGTGCTCCAAAGCGTCAGGTCGTTGCTCGCGGAGGCCAACAGTCGCGTATCACCGCTGAATTGCCACAAGGTCTCCACGTCACTGAGAAAGATGGAGCGGACGGCCTGTCCCGAAGCATCCCAAAGACGCAACAGTCCGGGTTCTTCCACGCTCAAGATTTCGCCCTCGGCGTTCCACCCAAGAGCAAGGATTTCTCCATCCGTGTGGAAGCGCAGGTCACCAAACCGCCGTCGCACCGACGTTGGGCAGGTTAATGACGGTTCGCCAGGTCGTGCCATCGTCCGTTGGCCTCCACGTATCGAATTCCAGAAAAATCCAACCTGATATTGCAGTTTACAACAGAATCGCGCTCACGTCAGGCAAAAGTGACGAATGTCACTGGCAGAAAGGGAACTACTAACGGCCGATCATCTTGTTGAACTCATCTTCGGTAATCACTTTGATCCCCAGTTGTCTGGCTTTGTCGAGTTTGCTGCCTGGTTTTTCCCCGACGATCAAATAGTCCGTGTTTTTGGAAACGCTGCTCGTCGCTTTGCCGCCATGCTGCTTGATCAATTGCTCAATTTCGCTCCGTTCATAGTTTTTCAGCTTGCCCGTGACGACGAACGTCTTGCCGCCAAGATCCGCTCCCGCCGGTTTTTGTTTGCGATCCTCGGTCATTCGGACGCCATAAGCGCGCAGTTGTTCAATCGTTTTTCTGCCCCTTTCGCTGGCGAAGTAATCATGGACAGTTTTGGCGATGATGGGGCCGATGCCGTCGATCTCGGCGAGGCGTTCGGCCGACGCTTGCATGAGTTTGTCGATATCGCCGAATTCCTGGGCCAGAATCTCGGCTACGGTTTCTCCGACATGCGGAATGGATAGTCCGGTCAGAAGCCGCGCAAGTCCACGGTGTTTGCTGGCCTGGATGCTGTCCAGCAGGTTCTGGGCCGACTTCTTCCCAATCCGTTCGAGTGGCAAAAGGTCCTCCAATTGCAACCGATAAAGGTCGGGAATCGACCGTACCAATCCGGTGTCGACGAGCTGTTCGATAATCTCGGTGCCCAGCCCCTCGATGTCCATGGCCGAGCGAGACGCATAGGCTCGCAGTCGGCGTTTCAGTTGCGCCAGGCAATCTGTGCCGGTGCAGCGATAAAATGCCCCCTTTTCATCGCGTTTGACAGGAGCGCCGCAGACGGGACAAGTCTCGGGAAAGCGAAAGACGATTTCGTTGCCCGTTCGCGCCTCGTGTTCCGAGCGAACCACATAGGGAATGATTTCGCCCGCTTTTTCGACAACCACGACGTCGCCGATACGGATATCTTTCTGGGCGATGAAGTCGGCATTGTGCAGGCTGGCGCGTTTGACGGTCGTCCCTCCCAAGGGAACCGGTTCGAGATGGGCGACCGGAGTCAGCGTGCCGGTCTTGCCGACCTGGACCTCGATGGCGAGGATTCTTGACAGCGCCTGCTCGGCACTGAACTTGTAGGCGACGGCCCAACGAGGTGCCTTACTGGTCGCGCCCAGTCTTTTTTGCTGGTCGAAATCATTGACCTTGATCACCATGCCATCGATATCGTATGGGAGTTCGTTTCGTTTTTCGCCCCACTTCAGGCAATGGTCGATGACCTCATCGATCGTTTCGAAGCTGGCCGTATGCGGGTTGGTCGGCAGGCCGAACCGGCGTAGCGTGGCCAGGGCTTCCAGATGCGTATGGATTTCAAGTCCTTCGGTTGCGCCCAGCGCGTAGGTGAAAAGCCGCAATCGGCGTTTGGCACATTCCCGCGGATCGAGAAGTTTCAGCGAACCGGCGGTAGTGTTTCGCGGGTTGGCCAGCGGCTCCAACCCTTGACTGGCTCGCTCCTGATTCAGTTTGGCCAGATCCGCTCGCGTCATGTAAACTTCGCCGCGGGCTTCGAACAGCGGGGGGCGCCTGGCCGCGAAGTCGCAACGGAACTTCCGGGATCGTTTTCAAGTTGTGCGTCACATCGTCTCCCGTCTCACCGTCGCCGCGCGTTGCACCCACCGTCAAAACGCCATCTTCATACGTCAGCGAGATGGCGACGCCGTCGATCTTCAACTCCACCACATAGGTCACTTTTTCTCCGCCGAGCAGCCTGCGAACCCGCTCGTCGAATCGACGCAACTCCTCGGCATTGTAAGTGTTGTCGATGGAGAGCATCGGAATCCGATGCCGTACCGTTCGAAATCCCTCGATCGGCGCACCGCCGACGCGCTGCGTCGGGCTATCGGGAGTGACGTATTCGGGGTGTTCTTCTTCCAGCTTTTTGAGTTCTTCCAGCAGACGATCGAATTCCCGATCAGAAATTTCCGGCTTGGCCTCGACATAGTAGAGGTAGTTGTGATGATCGATCAGCCGGCGCAATTCTTCGATTCGTTCCTTGACGGTGGACATGCTTGACTCAATCCTGATGGGCGTTGGTCGGGTTCGAAGAGATTGTCTCCGCCTCTTCCCCTTTTTTCAAGGAGCGCCAGCGATCCAGCCCCATACTGAGGAAGCCGAAGACGAAGATGGCGAGGACCTCGAGCAGCAACCAAAGCCAGCCGTCTTCACGTAAGGCATCCCGAAAAGGCGACGGCGGAGGAATTTCTCCGGCACGGACCGCCCTTTCCTCTAAAACGGGCACAATCGCATAAGCCAGCGCTGTGATGACAAACACCAAGCCCGCCAGCAAGAGCAACAGATAAAACGGATTTCGTCCTTCGGATGAGGCCATCAAACTGCCTTTATCAGGAGTCCGTAACTTCGTCCAGAAGCGCTTTCAATTGTTCCACGAGGCGGATGCAATGGCGAATGGCAGGTTCGCCGTGCCGAGCCGCCAGAACCCGGATCGCCTCGGCAAGCCGGATGATCGCATCGGCACTGGAATGACCCGCCCCGGCATGTTCGAGACCGCTTCGCAATTTGTCGAGAACTTCCAGCGGGGCCGGTTGTTCGGCTTCGTTGACAGAGGAAGTTGCCATGGTTTGGGCAACGTTTTGCGTGGCACCTAACGCGGCGGAAACGGCATCGAACAGCAAACGCTGCGTGTGCGTCTCGGCCAGACCGCGTCGCAGCAACTCGACACCGAATTCGGCGACAAAGCCGGCAAGTTGCTGGTCATCCTCAGTAAATCCACCTTCCTTATCGAATAGCTCGATGACCACCTGAATTCCGGAGGCCACGTCGAGCGGTGCCGCCAGCAAGCACCGCTTCCCCCTGTTCGAAAGGTTGGACTTCGGCACCGGCTGCCGCTGCCATGCTCGACAGGTCGTTCATGACGCATGGCTTCTGCAGACTGATAACCGTACCGGCTACCGACTGCGCAAACGGCACCAGCTCTGCTTCCACCACTCCACCGTCGGCATTGTAAACCCGGCACCACTCCGGCGGATTGCGGTCGGCATCATAACTGCGCGCCAAAAGAACGCCTTCTCTCGCTCCGGTCATTCGCTGCATAAAACGCAGCAGGCTCCGCACTGCTTCGGGAAGAGGCACGGGATCGTTCAACGCTGCCGCCGACTGAACCAGAGGCAAGACCTTGTCGACAGCATTGCGAAACTCGAGCAAGCTCTGATGCAATTGGCGTTCACGCTTCGCTGGCCGGATAAAATCCAACTGACGTTTCACCGATTTCAAGAACGTGTCGCGGTCCAGGTCGCTGTTCTTATCGAGATAATCGCGGACTCCCATTCGCATCGCGTCGAGAGGTGTCGCCTGGTGTGCATAGCCGGTGATCAAGATGGCCACGATCTTGGGATGAAACAAATAAAGGTCTTCCAAAAGCTGCAAGCCATCGTTCCCCGCACCCAAATTCCAATCGAGAATGGCGAGATCGATTGGTTGACGGTTGGCCACCAACAACGCGGCCTCGGCATCCGCCGCCTCGGCAATCTCCACGTCCAGCCCGCTTTCCACCAGCCACTCGTGGAACGTTCGGCGGACAGAGTCTTCGTCATCAACGATCAAAACAGCTTCAGTCATCGAACCCATCTCGAACCACGACTGAGATTATCTTAGCAGGTCCGCCGCCGCTGGGGACGTAAGTTGCCCATCGAAACAGCCTCCTCAGCAGAAGAGGAATGTTCAACGTCAGGGTCGTCGACTAGGAACGGAGAAATTCGGAATCGAAACTTGACAACGATCCACTGGCGAAGCAAAATCAACCCTAGTGCCCCCATCGTCTAGCGGCCTAGGATATCTGGTTCTCAGCCAGAGGACAGGGGTTCGAGTCCCCTTGGGGGTACTTTTAAGAGTTGCAAAGTATTGCAATCAGTTGCAAATCCTGGAAAATAAGCCATTTCCTGAACATTGCCAAAAGTCCTTTGCATTTCTGAATGACTCGTTCCACAATTGGCTGCGTCGTTGCTCTCTTGAAGTCGGATGCGGTCATTCATCGCGAACGGAGAACCGATCGTGCTCCCTGTCAATGGCAATCGTTATGCAAAGACATTAAAAAAGTGGGCGGCGCTCGGACGCAACCACAGCGAGCCGCCAAAACTGTTGACTCGCTGGAATCAGGCTATTGAAAAAATCGGTGGTCTGCGAGCGGCGCTTTCGAGCTGAAAAGATTGGCGGTTGTGTTCAAGCCAACGAGTCGGTCATCCTTCCGGTGGCACACGGCGCCTTTCGTCAGTTTGCTGATGATGGCAACCAAGCCGAGTGCGATATCACTTTCTGTTTATTTGCTGTCATAAGCATACACCGCTCCCACGTCTGCTCTCAGTAAAGCCATCTGCGATTTGACGGCGGCAACTCAAAAGGATCGTCTCAGGTTGCGATCAAGAATTTTTCCAAGGGTCTCGCGAGGCGTCGGTGGAATGTGTACAACAACCGCGACAAAGAATTGTCAAGAGATGTGATCGTCGAAGATGCCAGGGGAAAGTGTCGTTGGAAATCAATCAAGTTGCGATCGAAGATACCTTTGCCGAGGCGTTTCCGATGACGGCAGCTCGAGTCGTGGTGACTGCTGCGACCAGCGAATGGGCGCAGACCGCCGCCCAGATGGCTACTGGTTATGCTGCGTCGGTCATCGGCTGTGATACGGAAGCCGGCATCGAATGTTTCCTGCCGCCGGACGCGACACCCGACGGTCGGCCAGGTGTGTCGTTGCTGTTTTTCGCCTTCAGCCGAGATTCCCTGCAAAAAGCACTCATCAACCGCGTTGGCCAATGCATCCTGACCTGTGCCACGACCGCTTGTTTCAATGGTTTGCCGATCGTCAAGGACAAGAGCATTCGAATTGGAGGGAACATCCGCTATTTCGGCGACGGCTGGCAGAGCAGCAAGAAGCTCGAAGATCGCCGGTTCTGGCGGGTGCCGGTGATGGACGGTGAGTTTTTGTGCGAAGACCTGTTCGGCACCTGCAAGGGGGTGGCTGGCGGGAATTTTTTGATACTCGGCAAAAGCCAGCGGGCGGCGCTCGATGCTGCCGAGCATGCCGTCGCCGCCATACGCCAGCTTTCCAATGTCATTCTCCCCTTTCCTGGTGGCATCGTCCGTAGCGGCAGTAAAGTCGGCTGCCGATACAAAGCACTTCGGGCGAGTACCAACGACGCTTATTGCCCCACGTTGCGAGCTTTGACCAAGACCGCCCTGCCCCATGAAGCCAACGCCGTCTATGAAATCGTCATCGACGGTTTGGACCTTGCTTCCGTCGAAAAGGCCATGCAGACCGGCATCGAAGCTGCTTGCCGACCCGGTGTTGTTCGGATTTCGGCGGGCAACTACGGAGGCAACCTTGGACCGTTCCATCTCAAGCTGCACGATGTGCTCCAGCGACGTTGATCGTTGCCGATTTCTGCGATCCGATCGTAGTATTTGTGAAAATTCCTACTGCTGATCGTCGTATCTGTGAAATCGTCAACACAGGTCCGTGAGCCACGGCGTCCGCATCGATGCCGCGAATTTGCATTGCGTGAAGGGGACGATATGAAGTTCTGCCGTGTGTTGATTCTGCTACAAGGGCTTCTCTTCGTGGTTGGGTCATTTGCCGTCGGCGAGTGTTCCCGGGCGCAAGCACCAGCAAAGGAGAAACAAACGCTGCCCTCGCCAGCCGAACGCGTTCCCGCCCATGCCAAGGTGTTAATTGGCTGCTGGCAAAACGAAGAAGACAACGACCGCGTGATTCGCTTCTCGGCGAAAAAATGCTATTTTGCCCGTCTTGGCGGCGCCCGATTACGGATCGCCAAGGCGACCTATGAGCCAGGCAAGATCGTAAGTGAAGCCTGGGGGAAAAAAACTGTATACAAGTATGAATTTATGGGCGACCGGCTCATTCTCATTCCGCCACAAGGGAAGCCCGAAAAATACCGCAAATTGGCTCGAACGCCGGCTGAACTCGAGGTACGTCCTTTGAAGCTGGGATCGGCAGGCGATTTGCCCAAGAAAGAGATCGACTCGATCAAAGGTGAGCTTGCTCGTCGAGCCCGTTTGGATCAAAAGGTTCGCTCTGGCAAGGTTCAACGAAATGAATTAGCCAAGGTCGACGCCGACAACACGAAATTTCTGGTACAGCTTGTTCAAAGAATTGGCTGGATCGATGCCACGAGATTCGGCGCTGCTGCTTCGAATCATGCGTTTTTGATTGTGCAACACAGCGGACATCTGCCGCTGATGCTTGCGGCCTTGCCACAAATCGAAAAAGACGTGAAGGCGAAATTGCTCGATCCGCAACCCTATGCCCTGCTGTTCGATCGTGTTCAGCTGAGCCTCGGCGAAAAGCAGCGTTTCGGGACACAGATCGGCCGGAACGACAAGGGGCA
Source organism: Gemmatales bacterium (assembly GCA_026004675.1). GTDB lineage: Bacteria > Planctomycetota > Planctomycetia > Gemmatales > Gemmataceae > BPJP01. The sequence continues at coordinate 732,749 of BPJP01000002.1, read as the reverse complement.
ATTCGTGGTTTTGCCGCTTCAAGACCGACAGCGCGTCGAGCAATTTCGCAAGGAAATCGGGCTGTTCCCCCTTTCTGTTTACCTGAAGATTCTCGAGACGCAAACCGGCGGCAAACCGATCGCCTTTGCGGATGATGAATGAATAGCAAAGCCGACCACCGGCACGAGCCAGCGTCTATCCTGTCCAAGCAAGCCATTTTTTGAGCATGGTTTGGACCAGCGGCGTCAGTCGGCTGCGGAGGTAGGCGTCACCTATTTTCTTGATCGCCTCGGCTTGCGTGGGATACGGGTGAATGGTGTTGGAGATGGCGCCAAGTCCAACTCCCGCTACCATGGCGACGGTGATTTCGGAAATCATTTCGCTGGCATGAGCCGAAACGATTGTGGCCCCCAGAATGGCATCGCTTTTCGGCGGAGTCAGGATCTTGACGAACCCTTCATCTTCGCTGTCGAGGATGGCGCGGTCAACGTCGTCGAGTTTTTGCATAAACACGCGGTGAGGGATGCCATGTGATCGGGCGTCCTTTTCGTGCAGACCGACATGAGCAATTTCCGGCTCTGTATAAGTCGCCCAAGGGATGGTCAGTGTGCTGACTTTTCTGCGACCCAGAAAGAGAGCGTTGCGAACGACGATGCGTGCCATCGCGTCGGCCGCATGCGTGAACCTGTAGGTCGAGCAAACGTCGCCGGCAGCGTAAATCCGCGCGTTGGACGTGCGCAGATGATCGTCAACCTTGACACCGGTTTTTTTTGTCGTACGCGACGCCCGCGGCGTCGAGGTTTAACTCATCGACGTTCGGCGCCCTGCCGGCGCCGACCAGGACGGCGTCCACAACGATTCGTTCCGTTTGCCCGGAGCGTTCGACAACCAGCACTGGGCGCCCGTTTTCCTTTTTCACTTCGGCGATTTTGCAATCGAGGACAATGTCGATGCCATCTCGTCTTAACGCTTCGGCGACGATGTCGGCGGCGTCGCGGTCTTCGGCTGGCAGAATATGCGGCAGCACTTCGAGCAAAGTGACTCGCGAACCGAAGCGAGCGAAGGATTGAGCCAGTTCGCAGCCGATTGGCCCGGCACCGATTATGGCCAGTCGCTCTGGAAGCTGCGTCAGGGAAAAGATCGTTTCATTCGTAAAGAAATCGACATCGGCAAGGCCTGGAATGGGCGGGGCGACTGGGCGAGCCCCGGTGGCAATGACAGCCTTTCGAAAGCGAAGCGTTTCGCTCCCGACTTCGATCGAATTCGGGCCGGTGAATCGGCCGGTCCCGAAGAAGACGTGGACGCCCAAGTCGGCCAGGCGTCTGGCTGAATCGTGCGGACTGATTCGTGCGCGCAACCGTCGCATCCGTTCCATGACGGCTGGGAAGTTCACATGGACGTTGCCGGCTATCTCGACGCCGAATTTGTCGGCGCTGCGGACCTGGGCGGCGACCCGAGCCGCGCGAATCAGTGCTTTCGACGGGACGCAACCGACATTCAGGCAATCGCCGCCAAGCAAATGGCGTTCGATCAGGGCGACTTTGCCGCCGAGCATGGCCGCCGCCGCTGCTGAGACTAAACCCGCCGTGCCTCCGCCAATCACGACCAGGTGGTATCTCGACAACGGTTTCGGATTCTGCCAATCGGGAGGGCGAACATTCTGAACAAGTGCTTCATTGTGTTGGTCGCGCGGTTGGATGCCGTCGTATGTCATGAGATTTCCTTTCGGGAACGTTCCCGCACCGGTCCCTTAGAACGGCTTGGTTGCGAGTCAAATAGATAGCCGACTTGTATACGATGGCAGGGCACTTTCAGTTCTTCAGCGACTAGCACGCTTCGGTAGCCGAAGATGTTCTGGTATGCGAATTGCGTTTCAGCTTCCTTTCCGAGGTAAAGAGAGATCGAGAGATCGATTGCCGGTGGCGATTTTTGTTGAAGATCGGGCTGCCATGGCTTATGCTTGAGCATCGAAACGTCAAGCTGAGCAAAAAAGAAGTTTCCCATTTTTGCGGAACTTTTCGGGAGCTTGAAGCATCCAAAGAGTGACTGTCTGGTGTTCTGTAGATGAAGTTCAAATCCCGAAGCACGTCGGGGGTCACGATCTAAAATTCAGGCCTCAAGGGGGAATGAAGATGGCCAAGCGTATGAGAACATTTTCGTCGGCTCGACTGCTGGCAATAGCAGCCGTCCTCTCTTTGATCGGTTTGGTTGCTAGTGGACCGGCGGAGGCGCAACAAAGTAGCAAGACGGCTAGCACGAGCAAAGCCGCACCTGCTCCGGAACTGCCCATCGTCTCGATTCCGCAGGTTATGAGGATTAACGAACTGATCGAACAGAAATGGAAAGATAACGAGATTCGACCAGCCGAAATCTGCTCGGATTACGAGTTCATTCGGCGAGCAACCCTCGACATTCTTGGCCGAATTGCCACGCCCGAAGAAATCGCCCAATTCATGAGAGAGGCTCCGCAAAGCCGGCGGGCAAGTTTGATCGATCGGTTGTTGGCGAGCGAAGAATACGTCGATAACTGGGCCACCATTTGGACGACTTGGCTGTTGACGCGGAGTGCCAATCCGCTCAACCGCGATCAGATGCAAGTCTGGTTGGCGGAACAGTTTTCAGACAGTTATGTTGATCCCGAAACCGGCCAGATCAAGAAGAAGGCCGAACCCACTGGCTGGGACGACATTGTCCGCGGCTTGATCACGGCAAAGGGCATGAACAATGAAAACGGCGCGGTGAACTTCATCCTGCAACATCTGGGCGAACCGACCCCACGTGGTCAGGAAATCAAGGACGGCATGTTCGATTTTGTGCCGATTACTTCCCGAATCACACGTATTTTCCTGGGTATTCAGATTCAGTGCACCCAATGCCATGACCATCCGTTCAATCCGGAGTGGAAGCAAAAGCACTTCTGGGGCATGAATACCTTCTTGCGTCAGGTTCGCCGGATTGGCACGCCGGCTCGGCGGAACAACCGCATGAATGTTCCGATCTTCGGGCTTCAGGACGATGAATCTCTCAACAAAGAGAACATGATCTACTTCGAGAACCGCAAAGCTGTCGGGTTCATGCGGCGCTCAGAATATCTGGATGGCAGCCAGTGGAAAGTCGGCTCGAACAAAACCCGTCGCGAAGCATTGGCTGAATTCATCATCAACGATCCCTTTTTCGCCAAAGCCTACGTCAACCGGATGTGGGCCCACTTTTTTGGCCGAGGATTGACAGTCAACAAAGAGTTCGACGACTTCGGTCAACATAACGAGGTGGTTCATCCGGAGTTGCTGGAATACCTTGCGGAAGAATTCCGCAAAGTAAACTACGATCACCGCGAACTGATTCGCTGGATTTGCAACAGCAAACCCTATAACTTGGCCTGCACCGCGAACGAAACCAACGAGAAGAAAGAAGACGAAGTCTTCTTCAGCCGAATGTTGCTCAAGTCGATGTCGCCCGAACAGCTTTTCGAGTCGATTTGGGTTTCCACCTATGCGTATGGGCAGGAAAAAGCCACGGTCGATGAAACACGCAGGGATCTGAGGGAACGCTGGCTGAACCAGCTGGTCGTCAGCTTCGGGGATGATGAAGGCAACGAGCAAACCTTCAACGGAACCGTCATTCAGGCCCTTATGTTGATGAACGGCAACGATATCAACGCGGCAATCGAATCGAAGGATGGTCCCGTGGCTGCGGCCATGGCGAAAGGATCCTGGCCTGCGGTTGTGGATCATCTATTCTTGATCGTGCTCAATCGCAAGCCGACGACGGCGGAACAGAAACAAATCTTCGAGGACATCAAACCGGTGTTGATCCGCGAAGATACCAGGCGACCAGAATTCTGGCGCAAAGCCGCTCAGGATTTGTTCTGGGCCTTGTTGAACAGCAGTGAGTTCATCCTGAACCACTAAAGCATCGACGCCACTTTCGCTGTGGAGCCTGGGGAGGTCGCCTTTCCAGGCTCTGTTTTTGCGCCCACCGCCAAGTGCGTTTTTTTGGATAGTTGAGATGACACTGACAACTCGAGATCACACCGTCTGCCATAACCAGCAAGGCGATTGCCTGGTGCAGAACGCTTCACCGAACAAGCCAGGCGTTTTCCCTTGGCAATGGCTCGTCCTTGTCGCATTGAGTCTGTATCTGTTGTTCTGTCATTTTGGCTGTCACGGCGATGAGGATAACGAACTTTTCGCCAGGATCATCCCTTCCGTCAAAGCAAATTGAAAAAACCCCCGTCTTGCGGCATTCTTGCGATGAAATTATAATCAGCCTGCTTTGGCATGGAGGCTGGCATGGATGCCGTTCTTCACCTCATCGACCGTCTGCGCCTTACCGCACAGAATTTGCAAATCGAAGCGGCAGCCAAAGCAAAATGCTCCTGTTGGTGCCAGCTGGTGAATGCAACGGAGGCGGGGCTGGCAGGGGAACGGCTTTTGGAACAAAAGCAGTACCGTCGTGCGCGTCGGCATCTGGCGGCGGCACTGGGACAATTTCCTCAGCAGCCGCGATTGCATTATCTTTATGGGCGTTCGCTTGTACGAGGTAATCGTCGGCGGTGGTACGTGGCAGAAGCCCATCTCCGAAAATCGTTGGAATTGGACCCGTATCAGGCGGACTGCACGGCTGATTTGGGCTGGTTATGCCTCCGAAACGGCCGTCCGAAGGAAGCGGAGACCTTGCTGCGGCACAGCGTCAAACTTGCACCCGGTGACGCTTCCATCCTTCGCAAGGCCGTTCGCGGTTTGTGCCGATTGGGTTTAGTGGCCGACGCTCAAGACGTTTTGCGGCAAGCAGTTCGGCGGTTCCCACAGGCGGGAGAATTGCGTCACCTTTGGCGGCAATTCATGTATTGGCGGCTTTTCGACAGACAACAATCCGTAAGGGACGCGCTGCGCAACGACGATGGCGATCCCATGTGCTTGCCGTTCCCCAAGCCGCCACTTTCAAATCGTCGCGCAACCGGTCAGCGCCGGGCAGATGAGGGCTGATCTTTAGGGGATCAAGTCGGCTGCCGTCTGCAACATTTCGCTGCTGACACGGATCGTATCGGAATTCACTTCGAAGCTGCGCTGGGTAATGATCAGCCGGGCCAGTTCGGTGGCGAGATCGACATTGGAGTCTTCGAGCGTTGCCCCGGCGATACTTCCTCGCCCGCCGGTGAGTGGGGTGCCGATCGAGGGATCACCTGAGGCTGGAGAAACTCGGAAGAAGTTGTCGCCAACGCGAAGCAGGCCGCCTTGATTGGGAAAAACAGCCAGCGCCAGCTGAGCGATCGGAAATGTCTGTCCGTTGCTGAACGTGCCCGTGATGATGCCGTCGTTGCCGATATTGAAGGCGTTGAGAAAACCGGCGGCGAAGCCGTCTTGATTGGTGGCGGCAGCGGAATTTCCGCCTCCCAATTGGGTCAAGCCGAGGAAACCGCCGATGTTGCCCAGATCGAAGTTGATCACCTGTGGAGGCAAGGCAGTCGGCGAGGTAATGTTGACCGTCATGGAACCGCTGGCCGGTCCCGCGAGCGATCCGTCGAGATTGAATGTGACTGGCCCGATGGTGTTCGGCGATACGTTGCCCTCGGCAGCGGGAATGCTGCCAGAAATGCTCCAGGTGTTGGCTGCCGTTTTCGTGAACAACAGAGTCAACACGTGGGAGTTGCCTTGGCTGTCGAAAATGGTGATATTCGAGGAAGTGGACCCACCAATTGGCGTGGCTGCGTCGAGGTTTCCCTGGAGCGTGACGTTGGCGGTCGCCTGTCCCGGAACAGCCGTTCCGATTGGAGGAATGACGATGCGATTATCGCCACCGACTTGAAAGGCGGGCAAGCCAGCGCCTCCTTCCCCCACCGTGCCAGATCGCTGGACGAAGAAGCCGGTGCCGGCGTGCACCAGGAAGCCATCGGCATTGACGCCGAAAGTGCCGTCGCGGGTGAACAGTTGATCGCTGCCGTTGTCCAGGACAAAAAAGCCATTGCCAGAGATGGCAACGTTGAATGGATCGCCTGTTGGCGTCAAAGTCCCTTGGGTGAAATCGGTGCTGATCGATGCAACTCTAACGCCCAAACCCTTTTGCAACGGATTCAGTCCGCCGATGTTTCCCTGGGGTGCGACCCCCAGCTGCAAGGTTTGATAGAGGAGATCGGCAAAACCGACGGTCTGGCTTTTGAATCCGGTGGTATTGGAATTGGCGACGTTATTGCCAATGACATCCAGCTGCCTTTGAAAAGCCAGCAGGGCAGATTCACCAGCAAAGATCGCGTTGATCATGGGCCAAACTCATCGGTAGCACGGATTCCCCTCAAGTATAGCCGCATTTCGCCACCCTTGTCAAAAAAAGCTCGATTCCCGCAAGCTGACGTTCGCTGGTTCGATAAGAATTGTGTGCCTGTGTATTTGTTGGACTCTGTACCAGACGATGCCTCACGAAGTGCCATTAACGACTGTGGATCAGTCGCGAACGACCAGTGTTACGGTCTGCCGAAATCAGCTGGTGGAAAAGTTGCTGGAGTCGTCGCTGATTCTGCCGGAAGACTGGGAGAAACTCCCTCGTGAAACCCGCGACGAGTTATGGTCAAAAGCCAACGAGGCGGAATTGCTGCATCGTCTTGTGCACGAGGGATTGTTGACCGAATACCAGGCTGGTCGGATTGCCAGCGGCAAGATGTTTGGTCTGGTAATCGGCAATTACCGCGTTTTGGACCGACTGGGTGCCGGCGGCATGGGAGTGGTGTTCAAAGCGGAGCACATCCACATGCGCCGAACCGTGGCCATCAAGGTGCTGCCTTCCCATCTGGAGGAGCGGCAACTTTTGGCTCGCTTCTTTACAGAAATGCGCATGGTGGCGCGATTGCAGCACCCCAATATCGTGGCTGCCATCGACGGGGGAACCTGGCATTCGAATGAACGCGATGGACAGGTCTTGCACTACTTTGTAATGGAGTACGTTCCGGGGAAGGACTTGGAACGTCTGGTGGAAGAGAACGGTCCTTTGTCGGTGGCCCAAAGCTGTGACATCATTTATCAGGTGGCATCCGCCTTGGCGGAGGCACACAAGAATGGTTTGGTGCACCGGGATCTGAAGCCATCGAATATTCTGGTGACCGCGGATTGGCAGGCGAAATTGCTCGACTTCGGAATGGCGCAGCAGATGCATCGGCGCCTGACGGAACCAGGAATGATGATGGGCACAGCCGACTATATGGCGCCGGAACAGGCACGGGATGCCCGATCGGTGGACCAGCGAGCAGATATTTACGGCATGGGAGGAACCCTGTATTGGTGCTTGACAGGACACGTTCCGTTCGAGTCGAACCCGATGTTGCGGGAATTTGAACAGCCCCCCTCGCCTCGTTCGTTGCAACCCGGCATTCCTGTCGGTTTGGAGTCCGTAATCATGCGCATGCTCGCTCCCAGAAGGGAGGACCGCTATCCGAGCTGCCAGGCGGTCATGCGCGCGCTTTTGTGTTACCTCAGTCAGGAAAACAGACGCAACGTCGCGAGTTCATCCGATCTTCTGGGATCCACGGACACATCGATCATCCACAAAACCGTCAAACCTCGCCGCACGTCTCGTGTTCTGGTCGTCGAAGACATCGACGCTGTCAGCTCACTGTGCCAACGGCTTCTTGAACGGGCCAATCACGTTTGCGATGTAGTAGCCTCGGCCGACGAGGCCATCAAAGCGGTTCATTCCGAACCTTATGATCTGGTCCTGATCGACGTGCATTTGGGTGACACCAACTGCTTGGACATTCTTCCCGACCTGCGTGACAAGTCGCAGACGCCGAACCTGAAGATCATCCTCATGTCGGGTCGGGCTAGTGCCGATGACATGGCGGAGGCGATGCACGCGGGTGCCGACGACTTTATGGCCAAACCGTTCGGTGCCAAGGAGCTGATCCATCGCGTCCAATGGCATTTGAACCTCAAGCATTCGCAGGACTTGTCCGAGGAATTCAAATCCCATTTGCTGACGGTCAATGCCGAACTGGAAAAAGGATTGAACGAGCGTGAAAGCGAACTCTTCCGGGCGCAAAATGGAATCGGCCTGGGCCTGATCAAAGTGATCGAACATGCTCAAATAGAAACCAAGAGCCATTTGTTGCGCATGCAGCGCTATTGCCGTTTCCTTGCTGAAGAGGCCTGCCAGTTTCCCGCTTTTGGTGGCACGATCGACCTGGAGTTTATTCAATTTCTTGAACAAAGTGCGCCTTTGCATGACATCGGCATGGTGTCGATCCCCCGGCATATCCTCATGAAGTCAGGTGAACTCACGACGGAAGAGCGCTTTGTCATGCAAGAGCACACGGTGTTGGGTGCCAGGATTCTGCAGGATATCGTCGATGCCTGCGGACAGCAGGGATACCTGCCGATGGCCATCGAAATCGTCAAGCATCACCATGAACAATTTGATGGCAAGGGGTATCCCGAGGGTTTGAGCGGCAACGACATCCCTCTTGCCGCTCGCCTGGTTGCCCTGGCCGACGCGTATGATTCGATCCGTTCCTGCCGCCCCTACAAGCCCGCTTTGTCTCACAGCGCAGCGATTGAGGTTATTAGTGATCGGTTCGGCACCGTATTCGACCCTGATTTGAAGCCGGTCTTTGCCCGTTGCGTCGATCGTTGGAACGCTATTTACCGGGAAATTCCTGACTGATAGGGAAGTGTGTTGCGGGCCGCTCCCGTCAACGGAAGGCAGGGTTGTCGGAAGCGAACAAGACGCTTGCCGTGTGCCCGGCTTTGACTCGCAATTCCTGAACGAAGCGCACGCGGCGGCCGCCTTCCAACCACGAGGCTTCAATGGTGTAAGCGTATGTCACTCCCAACGCCAAAACCGGTGTTTCGAATCGGCGAAACTTTCCGGTTTGCTTCATCCTCTGACCTTGAATCCAGACTTCGGCGTCGTCCGTAGGAACTTCTACCGTGAAGGTAGCAGGAGCCGACCGCTGCACGGTCTTGCCGACCGGCGGAGAAGACAGGATTGTAGTTGGTTTGGATGGGGTGGCCTGGCCGGCGTAAGAATTCGAATAGTAGAAACTGCCGCCATAATACGTGGGATAGGGATAGAAAACGGGATAGCATGGCGTCACGGGGAGTCGGCATTTGGCCGAAGACAAGGGAGCCTTGCTGCTGCCAATAAAGCGGGTATAAGGCGTCACTGGCAAAGTGCACTTGGGCGGGGCAGTATACTTCGTGACGTTGACGGCCCCAGGCAAGTCAGCGAGCAAGGGACCTGCAGCGGACAAAAAACCGGTCGCCACGAGTGCCATGCGTGTGATGTCGAGCAATTTCATCTTGGTACCTCCGCAATGACACTCTTGCCCGACGGCGAGACCAGCCGTCATCCCCACCAGCCACGTTGTGCTATGCTTTTAGTATATCTGGCAACTGAGTTGTTGCCCAAAAAAGCGGGAATGGAATTAGAGCGGCAAGACCGGAGGGCTATCCCAGCGCATTGGACGAGCCGTTCGTCGAAGAAACACCTATAGACACGTTGTGCGGGAAGCCGGACAATGCACCACGATCGGGTGGCGTCCATTCGGGATAAGTTCATTTGAAACACGAGGCGGTTTCGTGAAACGACAGCTGAGCATTGCCCTGGTCAAGTACGGGATCGGGTTGGGGTTGCTCGCGTTTATGATCTGGCGGAATTGGCAGCCGCCGAGCGGGATCGGCATTGCAGACGCATTGCGCATGCCGCTGCAGATCGGGCCTCTCTTGGCGGCCGTTCTCATACTGACGGCAAGCGTCTTGTTGACGTTCACGCGTTGGTACATTCTCGTCCGTGCCCAGGAGTTGCCCTTTACGCTCTGGAACGGATTGCGGTTGGGGTGGATGGGCTTCTTTTTCAGTACGTTCCTGCCCGGTTCGGTTGGCGGCGATCTTTTCAAAGCGGCATTCATCGCCCGCGAGCAAAGTCGGCGGACGGTGGCTGTTGCCACGGTGGTCATCGATCGGATCATAGGGCTGTGGGGTTTGTTTTGGCTGGTGGTCCTCAGCGGCGCGATTTTCTGGCTTGTGGATGAGCCGGCGCTACGAGAGAATGCCGTGCTCCAAGCCGTGGTGTTCGGCTCGGCTGGGATTTGTGCCGCCAGTGTTTTGATCTGGTTGGTGTCAGGGATTTTGACCGAAGCACAATCGGCGCGTTTTGCCGACTCCTTGACGCGCTGGCTGCCGAAAGTGGGGGGAATTGCCGCCGAGTTGTGGCGGGCACTATGGTTATATCGCTGCCGGGGGAAAATCGTCGTACTGACGCTACTCATGTCGCTTGTGGGCCATGTTGGCTTTGTGCTGACGTTTTTCTATGCGACTCGAACCTTTTTGCAGCCGGATCAAGTGAGTACCTTGCCAACACTAGCGGAAAACTTTTTGCTCGTGCCAGTTGGGATGACCATTCAGGCGGGCTTCCCGACGCCGGGAGGATTGGGGGGCGGAGAAGCCGCTTTTGGCTGGCTGTTCGCGGCCACAGGCAGCGCCGAAGCGACTGGTGTCCTGGCAGCCCTGGTGACGCGGATGATCTATTGGTGTCTCGCCTTTGCCGGTTACTTCGCCTATGCTGGCATAAAGCCAGCGTCGCCTGACAACCAACGGGTGTCAGAAACCTCTAGTTTCGTCCAAACACTTCATCGATGTGCGTTGCGGTGAGGATTCGATCCGCCCAGGTCAAGAGTTGTTCCTGGTCGGCCTCGCGAATTCGCTGGCCGTATTCCTCTGGAATCGTGCCGAACTTTTTGTTCAGCAGGCGCATGAGAACTTCCGCCTCGCCTTCCGATCGGCCTTTAGCCACCCCCTGCTGTATGCCCTGCTGCAATCCCTTTTGTATGCCTTTTTCCATTCCTTCTGCCAAGCCTTCTTCAACCCCTTGGGCGTAGCCTTCTTCGCGGGCTTGTTTTCGCCACTGTTCGACCGTTTCCTTCAGCATGGCTCCGTACTCCCGAAAATCTTGCAATTGCGCCGGCGACTCGATCAGACGCTTTCCCGATGCCGCAACTGCCTCCAGCCACCGGCCAATACGCAGCACCGTCTCGCGATGCTCCTCCACGCTCGCCCACTCCGACAACTCGGCAAACACCGCCTCGATATCTTCCTGGCTTCGGCACTGCTCCAGGCGAAACACGATCGCCGCCAAATTGTGCATCCCCGCCAATGCGGCCAAGTCTTGAGCATGCTCCTCGAGCAAAAAGTAACTTAATCTCGGCAAATACCGCGTCAACTCCTCATGACCAGCGTCGGCAATCAATTCCCCCACATCCCGCGGCGCCGTCCACCGCCGCGTCCCATTATACAACACGATCGGCACGACCGGCGGCAGCATTTCACTTTCCTTGATCTCCTTCTCGCTCAGCAAACGCTGATACAAAAGCCCGACATATACCATCAGCCGCAACGCCATCAAACGGTCCACCGTCGACTGGAACTCGATCAACAAGTAGAGGTAAAGCCAGTGATCGCGAAAACGAACGCGCCAGATGACGTCGCTCTCCCGCTTTTCGAATCGCTCGCTGACGAAACTGGCGTTGACCGGCTCGAGCGAGTCGAGATCCAGATCGGCGACCCACGATTCGCTGATGAAGCCGCGAATCAAATCGGCGACAAGGCGCTTGTCGGAGAACAGCATCCTGTAGCCGGCATCGTGGTTGGCCATGCCGAGATTGTATGCCGTCAAAACAAACGGAAAAGGTTTGCCACCATGCTGAATTGGCTTAATCGCTGAAAACGCGCCCCCCGACTACGGCAGGATCGTCTTCCGTTTTTCCTGGAACAGATAGTGCCGGATCTGATCGGCCAAATAATGCACAACAACGATGACACGGTCGATTTCTTCAGGCAATGCAGCCAGTCCCCAATCCAGAATGGGACGCCCCTGTACCAAAAGAAGAGGTTTTGGAATTTGTAACGTATATGGCCGGAGCCGGGTTCCTAAACCGGCAGCCAGGATGACGGCATCCATTTCCATCCTCCAATAGATCGTCAGTTAGGCACGAAAAACATCTTCAATCGACTCAGCCGTCAGGATTCGATCCGCCCAGGTCAAGAGTTGTTCCTGATCGGCCTCGCGAATTCGCTGGCCGTATTCCTCTGGAATCGTGCCGAACTTTTTGTTCAGCAGGCGCATGAGAACTTCCGCCTCGCCTTCCGATCGGCCTTTAGCCATGCCCTGCTGCAATCCCTTTTGTATGCCTTTTTCCATTCCTTCTGCCAAGCCTTCTTCGCGGGCTTGTTTTCGCCACTGTTCGACCGTTTCCTTCAGCATGGCTCCGTACTCCCGAAAATCTTGCAATTGCGCCGGCGACTCGATCAGACGCTTTCCCGATGCCGCAACTGCCTCCAGCCACCGGCCAATACGCAGCACCGTCTCGCGATGCTCCTCCACGCTCGCCCACTCCGACAACTCGGCAAACACCGCCTCGATATCTTCCTGGCTTCGGCACTGCTCCAGGCGAAACACGATCGCCGCCAAATTGTGCATCCCCGCCAATGCGGCCAAGTCTTGAGCATGCTCCTCGAGCAAAAAGTAACTTAATCTCGGCAAATACCGCGTCAACTCCTCATGACCAGCGTCGGCAATCAATTCCCCCACATCCCGCGGCGCCGTCCACCGCCGCGTCCCATTATACAACACGATCGGCACGACCGGCGGCAGCATTTCACTTTCCTTGATCTCCTTCTCGCTCAGCAAACGCTGATACAAAAGCCCGACATATACCATCAGCCGCAACGCCATCAAACGGTCCACCGTCGACTGGAACTCGATCAACAAGTAGAGGTAAAGCCAGTGATCGCGAAAACGAACGCGCCAGATGACGTCGCTCTCCCGCTTTTCGAATCGCTCGCTGACGAAACTGGCGTTGACCGGCTCGAGCGAGTCGAGATCCAGATCGGCGACCCACGATTCGCTGATGAAGCCGCGAATCAAATCGGCGACAAGGCGCTTGTCGGAGAACAGCATCCTGTAGCCGGCATCGTGGTTGGCCATGCCGAGATTGTATGCCGTCAAAACAAACGGAAAAGGTTTGCCACCATGCTGAATTGGCTTAATCGCTGAAAACGCGCCCCCCGACTACGGCAGGATCGTCTTCCGTTTTTCCTGGAACAATTCGAGCCAACTCAACACGACGGCATCGCGGAATGTTTTGCCTTTGCGATATTCTTCCGGCGTTTTTCCCCAATAGAACCCGATCCAGCCGGTGGCATGCTTTTTCGATCGGTCGATAAACTCGCCGAGTTCCCTGGCATCGCATTTGAGCGGAAAAATCTCTTCGATGACAACCGGCTTGCCGACAGCCGCAAATCCCTTGACGGTGTCGACCGCTTCGTTGACTTTTCCTTTTTCCGGATAGAGATGGACGGCGATGAAATCGAGGTTGCCCGTGACCTTTTCAGGAATGAACCCGGAATTCAAACCAGGGCGGTCGAGGCTCCACGGCACCAGTCCGACGGTGATGAGATGTCGTTTGTCGTACTTGCGAACGGCAGCTGTGAGTTGGCCGATCCACTGGCGAGCGATTTCGTGCCGAGGCCGATTCGCCGCCGACAACGTGATGAATTGCACAAAGTGTTTGCCGCCAAACGCGCCGGCCAGCCAGTCCTTGCGTTTTTTGTTGCCCGGCACGACCGGTTCGTTCATCAAGTCGTAGCAGAAGATCGCAGGACTGTCAGCACATCGGCCAGCAACCGCTTGCCAAAAGACAGCCTGAGCTTGCCACCGTTCCTTTTCGCCCAGCTCGTCGTACCATTGAGGCACGTCTTTTTTGTGGTAGCAACCCAGCCCGGTCAAATCGAGATATAGTCCAGTCTTTTCCGCGAGCTTCACGAGACGGGCAAGCTGATCGAGTGCATGCTTATTCGGATTTTTGGCCGATTCCATGAAGGCCCCGAATTGCAGATGGATGCGAACAACGTTGGCGCCCAGCGCCTTCATTTCCTTGAAGTCTTGCACGATGGTCGGCCACTCCTTATCCCAGTAATCTTCGATGAGCCGACCGGTCCCTTCCTGGTGATCGTAATTGAAACCCCACGGTATGAATTTCCGGCCCGACTTGCTGAAAACAAAAGACTTTTTGTCGTTCGCTACGCGCACCCATTCGAGGTCGTCGGCGAGAAGGCTGCTGTCGACGGCACAAACGGCAAGCACTAACAATGTTCGGAAAAATGCCAACTCACGGATGGGATTGCACCGTGTCATTTCACCCACCTTATCTTAAAAAACACCGGTCGAGGACCTTGCCACCGAGCGGAACCGAATGTCGACTTTCCGGCTCGTTCGCGATAGTAGGCCATCAGACCAAGCAAATCGGCGTGTTCCCACGATTGCAGCGGCGCACCGCCGTCGACCGACTTGAAGTCCGCGGGTGACAGGCGAATCGTATCCGCCTTGCCGCCTTGCAAGCCGACGACCGCGACAAAATCCCTGTTTCTGCCCCGGTAGGGACGAAAAAAGTTTTCCGTGATGACGACGACAAGTTGATTCGGCTTCTGGCTTTGGACCGCAAGTTCGAGCTTGCTGCCGGCGGGACCGCGCCATTTGGGGTCAGTGATTTTTCTTGTCCAATACTGCCAGTAGTGCGGATTGTCGGGCAAGAGACGATACCAGTCGCGCCAGCCGTTTCTAAACTCGTGGATCTGCAACGACGGCTTATCCGTGGCTTTGACCTTTGCTTTCTTCAGGACCTGCGGGCTTACCGTATGCAGCAGCGAACTGATAGCGAAGGTCGAAGTGGGAGGTGCGAACGGAACGGATCGAGGCTTGGGCAAGACGTAATGCACATTGGCAAAAGCGAAAAGAGGCTGGTCTGTGGAGAGAATCGGCAATTTGGCCGTCCACTGCTTGCCGCCGTTGATCGCTTCCGCGGTCCGCCAGAATCGAGCCTGGGGATCAGCGTCAACTGAGTACATGATGTGGACGGCTTTGATCGGCATGGAGAAGTCGGGCTTCAATTGAAAGATCGGCACCCCATCATCCGTGTCGAGCAGCAAAGTCGAAGAAGGCGTCGCAGGGAACTTGAAACTTCCCTTGAGATATTGGTCGAGCCACAAGGGGCGGGTCACCGCGAATTCCGGCGTGAAACGATGGTTCATGTGGGGTGTAAACGCATAGCGAACGTTTTTATGCGGGATCAATTGCCCCGTTCGATAAGTGTCATCCATGATGCCGTGAAAGTCGTTCGTGGCGCCAAGCCACAACAACGGGGCTTTGATATGCCTGGCATATGCTTGAAACGAAAGCGTGTTTCGGTACAGCTTCACGTCGCCGTTGAGTGTTCGCGGTTTTTGTTCCGGCAAAAGCGGCCACGAATAGGTGCGAAACCCCGATCCGCCGACGGACGGCGCGGCGACCTTCACTCGCTGATCACTGCCGGCGACATAGACGGTCAAATTCCCTCCCATCGAATGACCATAAACGCCAAGCCGATCGGCATCGACCTGGTGCTGGTTTTCCAGAAAGGTAAGCCCGCGCCGGGCGCCAAGCGTCAACAGATACCAGTTGTTGTTTCTCGGGGACTCGAAAGGGTCAAGGAATTTTTTGCCTGGCTTGAGATTGAAATAGCCGGGCACGTTTTGCTGGGTTGGATCGACCGCTCCCCAATCGGTGTTGGGGTCGTCGGGTTTGGCATTCTCCATCTCCCGTCCGCCCCAATTGATGGACAGGCAGGCGTACCCTCGTTTGGCGTAAAACTCGACTTCATGAAGAAAGGCACGTTGTCCTCCGCCGTGAAGATGCAGAAGAGCGGGAAGTTGCTTGCCGTTTTTCGGAAAGCCGAAGAAAGCCGCCAGCCGCGCCGGTTTGTTTTTGAAAGTGCCGACGTGAAAAGTGACATAGCGGTAAACGACGCCGTCTTTTTCCCATTGCCGCACGGTTTGCGAAGCGAGCGGTTCTTTTCGCGGGTCGAAATCGGCCCAGAGGGCTTGGACGGTACGCGGCACCGGCGGCACGGCTTGGCCATCGAGAGCACCGATACCAACAGCCAGCAAGGTCAAGAAAGCAAAAGAGCGCATATCGAAATTGTAGGTATGAGAAACTTGCGAAGACAGAAGTTTACACATCCAACTCGTCGACCTGTGCCAAGGCGGCTGAATCGAGAATGAACTGATAGCGGGTCGCTGGGTCCTTGCCGAGAAGTTCCACAAAGGCCTTGTCGGAATCGAGAGGCGAGCGGATGTCCACT
Organism: Gemmatales bacterium; assembly: GCA_026004675.1. Lineage (GTDB taxonomy): Bacteria > Planctomycetota > Planctomycetia > Gemmatales > Gemmataceae > BPJP01. The sequence continues at coordinate 716,610 of BPJP01000002.1, read as the reverse complement.
TTCAAGAGAGTGCGGTTTTGGGGATCGAGGGTGGTTTCGGCCAGCGTTCGCGGGGGCATTTCACCCAGTCCTTTGAAGCGGGTGATTTCTGGCTTGGCGTTGGAGCGCAACGATGCGAGGATTTCCTGTTTGTGCTCATCGTCCCTCGCCCAATACGTCTCTTTGCCGACGTCAATCCGGTAAAGTGGCGGCTGAGCCAAATAAACAAAACCGTTCTTGACGAGTTCCGTCATATGACGGAAGAAGAACGCCAAAAGCAAAGTCGTGATGTGGTGGCCGTCGGCGTCGGCGTCCATGAGCAGAATGATTTTGCCATACCGCAAGCCGCGAAGATCGAGTTTGTCTCCTGCCCCCACGCCGATGGCGGAAACCAGTGCCGCCAACTCGGCATTGGCCAAAACCTTGTTCAATGCCATGCCTTCCGAGTTGAGAATCTTGCCACGGAGAGGCAAAACAGCCTGAGTCTGGTTGTTTCGCCCTTGTTTCGCGCTGCCACCAGCGGAATCCCCTTCGACAATAAAAAGCTCCGTCTCGTGGCAGTTCGTCGACTTGCAATCAGCCAGTTTTCCGGGGAGATTCAGTTTGCGCTGCGTAACCGATTTGCGTTTGATTTGGACGGCGGCTTCGCGCGAGGCCAACCGTGCCCGCGCCGCCAAAATAATTCGGCCAACGATTTGTTCCGCCGCCGTCGTGTTGGCATTCAGCCAGGCTTCCAGAGAAGGTCGAACAAAGTTGTCGACCGCCGAGTTCATTTCGGGGTTGTTGAGCTTCTCTTTCGTTTGCCCCTGAAACATCGGCTCACGCACGAAAACCGAGAGGATACCGACAATGCCTTCGCGGATGTCCTCGGCCGTGATCGACAGACCTTTGGTCTTCAGTTCATGTGTTTCGATGTAGTTGCGGATGGCTTTAGCGATGCCGCTCTTGAAACCGCTTTCGTGCGTGCCGCCATGAACAGTGCGAATTCCGTTCACATACGAACGCACCGTTTCATCGGTTGATTCCGTCCATTGCAAAGCCACCTCCATGCGATTCTGGCCATCTTTGGCCGCACTGACTACATGGAAGGCGGATTCCGTCACTGGCGCTTTGCCGCCTTCTTGAACCAGTCGGGCGAGGAACTCGGGCAGTCCGCCTTCGTGCGTCAAGTCGTATGTTTGCCGAGCGACCTCGTCCTTAAAGGTGATCTTGAGGCCCTTATGGATATAGGCCATGTCGTCGAGATGAGACTTGATCCAATCGGCGTCGAAGCGTGTGGTGCGAAAAATATCCGGGTCGGGCTCGAAATAGATGGTGGTGCCGTGGCCGCGAAACTTGCCTAGTTTTTTAAGTTTTTCGACGGCTTTGCCTTTTTTGAATGTCTGCTGCCATTCGTAACCGTCACGGCGGATCGTTGCGACGAGTTTCCGGGACAAAGCGTTCACGACGGAGGAACCGACGCCGTGCAACCCGCCAGAATGGATGTAATTCCCGCCTTCGCCGAACTTGGCTCCCGAATGCAAGGTTGTCAGGATCAGTTCCAAAGCCGGTTTCTTGAACTGCGGATGAAGGTCGACGGGTATGCCTCGGCCATTGTCGCTGACCGTTACCGCCTCTCCGCTTTTGTGCAGCGTCACGGTGATCGCGTCGGCGTAATTGTTGAGGTACTCGTCGACGGCATTGTCGACGAGTTCCCACACGAGGTGATGAAGCCCCTTGGAATCGACACTGCCGATATACATCGATGGCCGGCGCCGCACAGGCTCCAGGCCTTCCAGGACCGTAATGTCGCGGGCCGTATACTTGCGGGCTGTGCTCATTCCTTTGCTCACAGTTCGTCGAAAGGATGATTCAGGCGGCAGGTCTCACGAACCGATAGGGCCAATCGTTACAGCGCATCGTTTTACTTGGCTTTGCCGCGCCGCGCAGCGATTTGCCGGCGCAACAAGGCACGCCGTCGCACTTCAGACGGCTTTTCATAGTGTTGGTGAGCACGAAGTTCTTTTTGCATGCCGCTGCGTTCGATCATTTTCTTGAAGCGGCGCAGTGCCAAACTCAGAGGTTCACGATCATGCACACGCATTCGCAGACCCATGCGCAGTTACCCTTTCGTAGCTGAAACCTAGATGCAATTCTTGCTAAATTATAGCCGACTGCCTGACTCTTCCCAAGTCGAAACGCCGGGTGTGCGCAGTCGGAAAGTCGCGTTCAGCCTGCGGCATCGGCTGTCACTTTCCGTCAATCCACATGAGGCTCTTCCAAATAGGTGTAGCCGTCCAGCCCGGCAGCGTAAAAATGGAGCAATTGCCGGGACTCTTCGATCGAAATTTTCTCGAGGCGGACAGCTCGTTCAACTTCCTTGCGCATGCGGGCCATCATTTCGTCAGTGGAATATTGGACGTAATTCAGCACTTCGCGAACAGTGTTTCCCTTGATGACAGTATCGAGTACCACCTTGCCCTCTTCGTCGAGGCTGACATGGACGGCATTGGTATCGCCGAAAAGATTATGCATGTCGCCTAAAATCTCCTGGTAAGCACCGAGTAGAAAGGCGCCGAGATAATACGGCTCGCCTGTGAACGGGTGCAATTCCAGCGTGCTTCGAACGTCGCGCAAGTCGATAAATTGATCGATGCACCCATCGGAATCGCACGTAATATCGCCAAGCACCGCGCGTCGGGAGGGAGGTTCGTCGAGGCGGTGGATCGGCAAAATGGGAAAAAGTTGCTTGACAGCCCAGCTGTCTGGCATCGACTGAAAAATGGAGAAGTTGCAGAAATACGTATCGGAAAGAAGGGTTTCCAGTGTCTGCAGGTCTTCGGGTACGTATTCGAGTTCGCGAATGATTTTCAACAGCCGCAAACACACGCTGAAAAAAAGTCGCTCCGAGAGCGCACGCATTTCGATGTCGAGATAGCCCAAGTTGAACAAGTTGAGCACTTCGTCGACCGATTGGACGGCATCGTGATAACCTTCGAGGAAGTTCTTTTTGGAAAGATCGCGATAAATGGCAAACAGGTCCGCCACCGGCTGCGGAGCGTCCTCGGGAATCGACGTCGGCGCTTGGTAGCGATCGAAATTGGAGACGCCCAATACCTCGAAAATCAGCACGCTGTGGTAAGCAACGATGGCTCGGCCTGATTCGGAAATAATCGTCGGGTGCCGCACACCGGCATCGTCACACACACTTTTGATGCGGAAAACAACATCGTTGGCATATTCCTGCAAAGTGTAGTTTACGGAGGAATTGAAGTCGGTCTGCGAACCGTCGTAGTCGATGCCCAGCCCGCCGCCGACATCCAGATAATGGACATTGGCCCCAATTCTCGCCAGTTCTGCATAAACCCGGGCGGCTTCCGTCAACGCCTCTTTGATACTGCGGATATTGGAGATTTGACTACCCAAATGGTAGTGCACCAGTTGCAAACAGTCGGCTAAATCTCGCTCTTTGAGAAAATAAAATGCTTCGAGCACTTCGGTCATCGTCAGACCAAATTTGGAGCGGAAGCCCGCACTCGACTTCCAGCGCCCCGAACCCCGCGTCGCAAGTTTTACCCGCACGCCAATAACTGGGCGGACGTTTAGCTCTTGCGAGTAGTGGACGATTTTTTCCAATTCGGTGAATTTCTCAACGATGGGAATGATCTGCTTGCCGATTTTGCGAGCAAGCATCGTCATCTTGATGAACTCGTCGTCCTTGAAGCCATTGCAGATAATGGGAATATCCGCGCCGTTACTCAAAGCGAGCACGGCCAACAGTTCCGGTTTGGAACCTGCTTCCAGACCGAAATGAAAAGGTCGGCCGAAGTCGACAATCTCTTCCACAACGTGACGCTGTTGGTTGACCTTGATCGGATAGACACAACAGTAATCACCTTTGTAGTCGAATTCCCGGATAGCGGTGCGGAAAGCGTCGTGAATCTCCCCCATGCGATGACGGAGGATGTCGGTGAAACGGAGAAGAATTGGCAGCTGGATGCCGCGACGCTGCAACTGATCGACGAGGTCTTTCAGATCAATGGCTTCTTCGGCTCGGCGGTTGGGATGAACCGTGACATGGCCGAGTTCGTTAATGCCGAAGTAGCCCTTGCCCCAATAGGGAATGCCGTACGTTTCCAGCGCGTCTTGAACTTTCCATTTGTCGATCAGTTCCATCAGGCGCGCTCCTTATTTCGGGCAACAACGAAGAAAGCAGACGGCAACGGAGAGGAAGATGAATGAAATCGACGACCAGCCCGCTTTGCCTGTTCGGGCACACGATCGTTAATATCGTTGTTGTTTACGCCGTATCCTGGGAGTCGTCAAGTCCACTCGGCGATTCTATTGCCATGAAATGGAAGCCACTTGTCAGCGGCCTGATGGGGTTCGATTCATTTCGACGAAAGGATGGCAGCCCGCCGTTTCGGCACACGCTTTCGCGGAACGAATGGCCTTGGATGCCGCCATGGACTGGTTCCACTCGATGTCAAACGGAAGATTCGCAGAACCACGTTGGATCCCCACGCCTCTTACTCTCGAACAATAAAAAAGGGGGAGCGTCCTGCTCCCCCTTTAAACGACGACTTTTTTCCGTCCTTATCGCCCTCCCCTCTTCGGCAGCGAAAAGCTCTGATCCGACGCCAAATACGGCCTGGTCCACTCCGGTTGTGCAGGCGCTGTGCCTTTCTCCAGCATCTCACGCCATTTCTCATCTGTAAGCCGGTCGTTCATCGGATGCTTGAACTCGTAATAGCTCAAGACCGGACCGGCATAGACCGCAAGCGAACCGTCGGGACGCCGGCAGACGAACAATCCCAGATCAAGATAGCCGGTCCCCTCTTCGAGGACCTTCTTGCTGTTTTGATCGGTATGCACGTCGGCAATCAGCGTCGTTTTCATCACATCTTTCTTGCTGTCCGATACTGTGCCCCGTTTCGGAGCTGCGGACAACTGCTCAAGCTCGGCAGCGATGCCGCACACGAAGGACAGGTCTTCCCGGCTTAGTGCCTCGTTGGCCAGCTCCTTCTCGGCAATCGCCAAGAGACGTTCGATGATCCGCTCGAACCGGTCCAGCCGTTGTTTGGCAGCCTTATCGAGAACGTTCATCTCTGCAAGCCCCTTGTTCGTCATGCGCGTCAGCGCCAGCAGCCGGGCGTAAAACTCGGGAATCGGCTCGACGTAGCCGGGGGGCGTCCGCGGCATTCCCCTGTTAGTCATTGTGTAACTCTGTTTGGCGTACAGAATCGTGTCGTGGCGCAGCTGCGCCCACGAGGCCAAAGCCGTATTGAGCGATTTATTCCGGTAAGCCTCGGTCGTCATGAACGTCTGGTAGCCAGCACCGAATTCCTGCGTCAACGGCTTCAAGGCGTGGAGCCACGACCAGTAGAGATTGCGGTTCCAGTCCTTGTCGCTGAGTTGGCTGTATTCTTTTTTCAAGGCAGCCAGGGCTTCGTCGTAGCTTAGCGCTTTCTTGCCGGCAATGTAATCGGCATCGCCGAGTTCGTGAATGAGTTCGTTGGCCCGCTTGCTGCCAAGAACCGTCATTACGTCCAGGCCACGGGGAAAGCCGCGAATTGGCCCAAGGTCCGTAGGAACATAGGTAAACGCCTTCGGGTTGGTGCCTGGGCCGACGGTCGGGAAAACCAGCTTCCCCATCATATAGGAATCGGGAACAAACCGTTGGCCCATGAAGCGGAAGCCCTGGCTTTTTTTCAACGCCTGGACGAGTTTTTCCGGCCCGGCACCTGGATCGAACGTACCCTGACGGCCCGTACCGCTGTAGATGGCTGGCGGCCTGTATTTCGCCAGTTCCGCTTTGAATTGCAGCAGGTTTTTGCCGTTTGCAAGCCGTGCCAAATCGAGGGCTGCACCGCAAATTTTGGTCAAGGCATCGCGGTATTCCTGCAATCCCAAGTCATCCGCCAGACCGACATAGAAGCTGGTGACGGCATAGATGCGTTCCCAAACGTCTCGGACACGCCGGCCATCTGCCAGTTTGCCGGTTTCCATCACCTTCGTGATGATGGCCGCCGAGAGCGTTTGCTGGTTGGCTTCATCGACGGAGACCAAGGCCGGTTGATCGTAGGGGCCGTAGGACGGGTCTCCTTTGAGAATAAACGTCATGCGGCCCAACCACATCATGCCCATGAAATACTTTTTCAGGTTGTCGCTGCGGGTGTAGTGGCCGCGGGGCACGTACTGCGAGAAGTCCTCAGCATAGCGGAACAGCGGCCAGACCTGGTGAGCCGAGTCCGGGTCGGGCCAGAATCCTTCGTGCTTTTTCATCTTGTCGAGCACGATCTCGACATCTTTTTGCCGGACGGCTGCCGGCAACTTCGCTTCCGGTTTGAAGCATTTCAAAGCAATCGCAAAATAAGTCAGTGCTTTCTGCCGAGCCTCGTCAAACTCCTCTCCTTCGGGCAACTTCATGGCCGCCAGATCGTTGATGAGCGTTTCCGTCAAGGCCACGATTTCCGGGTAGAATTCCCGTTCTTCGATGTCCTGCAAAGTGCTATCGAATTGCACGTGATAGAGATGCAGAATGGAATCGGTGGTGACGAAAATGGGAAGGAATTTGCCCTCGAGATGCTTGTAAAAGGCAACCACGTCGTCCGTACCTTTCCCGGGGACGACGGCGAAGCCGTTCTTCTTGAGGATTGGTTCGACACCTTTCACATTGAGTCTCGTGACGACTTCCTTCAGGTTGGTGACTTTGGTCAGGTCAAGCGGTAAGGTGTAGCCGGGGATTTTCGGCTTTTGTTTGACTTGTACCGGTTGATAATACCTGGCGAAGCGCAAGGCCAGGTCTTCGACCTGTTTTTTCGGTGCGCTGCCTTTTTCCGCGGCGAGCGCTTCGCCTGGACCTCCGCTGACTTCGCCGAGCGGATTGGTTAGCTGCACCAATCCCGCCAGCACAGTCACATAGACCGCCGTTTTGGCAAACCTCATTTCTTCGTCTCCTTTCTTGTTGTTTTGGGGCAGAACATCGACCCAGAATCGGGTACCGGCGGCGCGTGCCTCCGCCGCTGGTGTTTTCACGGTAAAACCATCGACAGGTTCGTCGAGGCTGACGAACAAGGTGCCTTCTTCGAGTTCCACGGTGGCTGGATTTTGGATTGTCCACTTGGTGCCGGGCGTCGCTTGGATTCGTACTCCGGCAGCCAAAGCGACGTGCGGAAGCTTGGGCGGACGACTCTGTTTTTGCTTTTCCTGCCGAGCGGGAAACAACAGCCAGCCCAAAGCGAGGATCAAGGAGGCAGCAACCAGCAATCGCCAGGTGTAACGCCGCCGGGATGTCTGTTGAGGAACCGAAAGCGAAACCGCCGTCCGTGCCCATTCCCTGAGAATGGCCTCCTCCCGGCAAAGACGGAGATATGCTTGAGCCAGTTCCGGTTCCGATTGCAATCGCTTTTCCAAGTGAACCGCTTCCTCTTCGGAGAGAAGCCCAGCCAGATAGGCTTCCAGGCGCTCTGCATCTCGATCGGCGATCATGATCTTGTCTCCATTGCGAGGCGCCGCTGCACACAATCGCGCAGGATCGCTTTGATTCGCTTAATGCGGGCATAAACAGCTTGAACGGTCTGGTTTTGCTGTTGGGCGATTTCGGCGATCCCACCAGAGTGGGGGTCATAACGCCTGGCGATCAGGCGTCGGCTTTGGTCGGGCAGTTGGTCCAGACACTCCATTAAAGCTGACTGTTCATCCGAGCTTGAGCGCTGGCGTTCGACGTGGTCCGCCGCTTCGATGAGGCGTTGGAGTGTGTCGGGATCGAGCGGGCGCAAGCGCAGCTTTTTCCGCTGCCATTCGAGTATTCGGCGGCGGGCGATTTCCCGCGCCCACGGCAAAAAACCGGCTTCGTCCTGCAATTGGTCGTGAGCCGCAATCGCTGCCATCGACACGCTTTGCAAAACGTCTTCGGCGTCGGCGTGGTTGCGTACACATGCCAGTATGAAGGCGTAAAGCCCGGTCCGATGCTGCATCAGCAGCCGGCCGATTTCTGACTGGCTGATTCGTTTGCTCATTTCGGTGTCTGCCTGCATCGAAACAATAGGACTTTCAGCCAGCGAATTAGGCGGAAAGAACGAAAAAATTTCGCCCAAACCAGCATAGTCCGGCGGATTCGTCGAAAACTCGGCACTTGAAGTGCGAACCGGAGACGAAACCAGGCAGCCCGAAGCTGACCGATAGATTCAAACGGCTAGTGCCGCCGCTTTTATTAAAGAATGAGCGGCTTGCAGAAGGTCACGGTGAGCAAGTGGTACTGGCAACGCTCGATCGGGTCGCGTCCAAGATTCGTTCGCGTAACGTTTAGATAGTAACGTTTGGATAGAGATGGCTTTTTGCTAATCCCAGGTAGAGTGGATCATCCAGCACTCGTCAGGCTGGCCAACATTGGCTGCCGCCGTCGACGCGAATAACCTGGCCGCTGATGAAACGGGCCGCATCGGTCGCCAGAAACGCGACAACGTCAGCCACTTCAGCAGGGCGGCCATATCGCTCCAGAGTCCCCGAATCGACCAACTTTTCCTTGTCAATATCATGGATGACCAGAAATCGGTTGGTGATCGTCCCTCCGGGAGCGACGCAATTCACTGGCACATTCCATTTGCGCAATTGCAGGGCAAGGCAGCGTGTGTATTCATGCACGCCCGCTTTGGCAACTGCATATATCGCTCCGTCGGCGCGGCCTGTCGTGCCAACGATCGAACCGATGGTAATGATTCGGCCATGCTTGCGAGCCATCATCTCCGGCGCTACCTCGCGGCAGCAGAGTATGCACGATAACAAATTCCGGTCCAGCACGGCGCGGATGTCTGGCAATTGGATGTGCACGCAATCATCAGGATCGGGCCGGCCGCCTCGTCCCGTCGCCGTTCCCCCCGCGCCAATGTCGCCTCCTGCGTTGGCAACGAGGATGTCGATCTTCCCTAACTTAGACCGAATCTCGTCGGCCATGCGTTTGACTTCGCTTTCAATCGTTACGTCGCCCCAAACAGCGACAACTCGGCCGCCGGTCTCGCGGGCTATGTCGTTGGCCACTTGCTCCATCGATTCGCCTTCTCCGAACGATTTGGGCGAATCGAAACGCGTACCGTGAATCGCAACGTCTGCCCCCAAGGAGCTGAGTTTAGTGGCCATGACGCGACCCAGACCGCGCGACGACCCCGTCACCCATGCCGTTTGCCCTGCCAGAGACCTGCCGAAAACCATGATCTTCCTCCAGCGATCGCGTGCACTGTCGTCCTCTTCTCTGCCGGTCTCGTGCGCCTGGGAAATATTATCAAAAAAAGGATCGCTTCAAAGAGGCGAAAAGCGTAAGATAAGAGCATTCAATAAGCCCCGAATTTCCCACCTGCACAGCATACCGCCGTCCACATGGGAGGCTAGGAACCATGTTGGCCAAAACTGTCGTGAAATGTTTGATCGGGACCCTGAGCAGCATCATGATGGGGAGCCTTGTGCTCGCCAGTGGGGCCGATATTCCCACCTCTGTCAGCGAGCGAGCCGAAATCCTTGGCACACCGACAGCGATTGCCGTCACGCCTCCCACGATCAAGTTGATTGGCCCACTAGCCATGCAACAAGTGGTCGTCACGGGTTCCTATGCCGATGGAAGCGTGCGTGATTTGACGCCTTTCGCAGGATACCAACTGGAAGGAGAACAAGCTGCCTTGCTGCCTGGAGGCTTTTTGCTGCCGAAACAAGATGGCCAGGGGACTCTGGTCGTGACGGCGAACAATCGCTCCGTTCGAGTGCCGGTCGTCGTTTCCGGAATGAACAAACGACAACCAGTCAGTTTCCGCAACGATGTGATTGCGGCTTTGAATGTCGGTGGCTGTAACCAGGGAGCCTGTCACGGCACGCCGAGCGGCAAGAATGGTTTTCGTCTCAGCTTGCGCGGTTATGACCCGGCTGATGATTACATCCAACTCAGTCGAGACGTGCAGGGGCGCCGTACCGATCGGCTCGATCCGGATTCCAGCCTGATTCTTCTCAAAGCCTGGGGCGCTGTGCCGCATGAAGGAGGAGTGCGCTTCAAACCAGACAGCATCCCGTCGAGATTCATTCGACGGTGGCTGGCGGAGGGATTGCAGGATGACCCGCCAGACCACGCCAGGCTGACCGAATTGACTGTCGTACCGGGGGCTCGTGTTTTGCGCTATCCCGCCAGCTACCAGCAACTCGCTGTAATCGCCAGGTATTCCGATGGTTCGACCCGCGATGTAACTCGCCTGACAGTTTTTTCCAGCAGCGATTCTTCCGTCGCTGAAGTTAGCGAACATGGGCTGGTCGAATTTCAGCAAGCTGGCGAAGTGGCGATTCTGGTTCGCTACCTCGAAGAAATGAAAACGGTTCGGCTGACCTATTTGGAACCGAAAGATGGATTTGTCTGGAAGGACCCGCCTGCAAACAACTTCGTCGACACGTTGACGTTCGCCAAATTGAAGATGCTCAATATCCAGCCGTCGGAGTTGTGCACAGATGAGGAATTCATCCGACGGGCCTATCTGGATTTGTGCGGCATTCTCCCGACCGCCGAGGAAGTCAGAAAGTTTTTGGCAAACAAGGATTCGGACAAACGAGCGCAACTGATCGACGCCTTGCTGGAGCGCCCGGAATATGCCGATTTCTGGACGCTGAAGTGGTGCGATGTTTTACGCAGCAGCCGCAAATCTATCCAAGTCAAGGGGGTCCACGTGTACCAGCAATGGCTGCGAAACCATCTCATTGCCAACACGCGATTTGACCAGATAGTGACCGAATTGCTGACGGCGAGCGGGAGCACTTTTTCCAACCCGCCGGCGAACTATTATCGAATTTCCCGCGATCCGCAAACGCTGGCTGAGTCGACGGCTCAACTTTTCTTCGGCATTCGCATGCAGTGTGCCAAATGCCATAACCATCCGTTCGAACGCTGGACGCAGGATGATTACTACAGCATGGCGGCGTTTTTCGCCCGCGTCAAACGCAAAAAGGATCCGCTTGCACCAGGAGGCAAAGGTGCACCAGGCAGCGAAATCATCTACTCGGATCGTTCGGGAGAAGTGGTACAGCCACGTTCCAAAAAGACGATGGCGCCAAAGATCATGGGATTGCCCGCCCCCCAGATTCCGGAAGGAGTCGATCGCCGGGAAGTGCTGGCAAGAATGGTGGTTTCCAAAGAAAACACTTGCTTTGCCAAGTCAGTCGTCAATCGCATCTGGTATCACCTCATTGGTCGCGGCATTGTCGAACCGGTCGACGATTTTCGCGAATCGAACCCGCCGGCGAATGATGCTTTGCTGACCGCTTTAGCCGAGGAATTCGTGAAAAGTAACTACGACATCAAACATATCATTCGCACTATCATGAATTCGCGCACCTATCAGTTGAGTGCCCAAACCAATCGATTTAATGAGAAAGACGAAAAGTATTTTTCCCACGCCGTCACCAGGTTGTTGACCGCAGAGCAACTCCTTGACGCCATCTGCTTCGCCACAGGGGTGCCGGAGAAATTTCCAGGGATGCCTTTGGGCACGCGGGCGGTTCAGCTGCCAGATGGAGAAATCAATCACCCGTTCTTGAAGACGTTCGGGCAGCCCGGACGAGAATTGGCTTGCGAATGCGAACGAGAAAGCGACAGCAACCTGGCCCAAGCTCTGCAACTCATTAACGGTCCCACCGTCAATAACAAGATGCGAGCCGAAAACAATCGGATCGGGCAACTTTTGAGTCAGAATCGGACCGACCAACAAATTCTGACGGAACTCTATTTGAACACGCTGTCGCGCTTCCCGACGGAAGCGGAGACCAAGGCGGTACTGGTTCACATCAAGAAACAAATCGAGTCAGCAGCTGCTTCAGACAAGCCAGCTGCCCGCCGCAAAGCCTGGGAAGACGCCCTCTGGGCGCTGATCAATTCCAAGGAGTTTTTGTTCCGGCATTAAGACATGATGTGGCGGCGATCGCGTGGAATCATTCCCGTATGATTGCGCTATCGAGAACAAACCAAAGCTCCACTACGATTGGCATGACCCGTTCGCCAGCTCACAGCGAGATCGTTTTGGCATGGGCTGCGATCAAGCCAACCGGCTCCCGGTGTCGATAGAGCATATGCCAGGAAAACACAGGCCGCACGGATGCAGTTTCCCAGGCACCGACCAGGACGTTCGAGGAGGGGAACGTCGCAAGCAGGTTTGTCTGGAAGCACCGAGGCGATCGCCATTGGCAGTGCCCCCTACCAACTGGCTGACGCCATCCGGCGGCCCCATTCATTCGGGGCTCCGGCGCTGAGTGTTTGCCCCGAGACCGCATGACTCGCACGATCCCACGACTGACGCTCGACAACCGCGGTCCGCTGCCACGACCCCATGCCGGAGCCCCACTCTTACCGTCCACGCCACTCAATCGTACAAAAAGAAAACCGGAGGTTTCTCTTTATTCTTGTGGACTTGGCTCCTCTTTTATTGTGCCGGCGAAAAGGGGAGGCGGTGAGGTCTAACGTGAGCATCGAAAGCATCCACGCACGCGAAATCCTGGATAGTCGAGGTAATCCCACCATTGAGGTGGAAGTCATCCTGAGCGATGGTGCTATTGGTCGGGCCGCTGTCCCGAGCGGTGCCAGCACCGGACAGTACGAAGCGATCGAGTTACGTGACGGGGATAAACAACGTTACCTCGGCAAGGGGGTCCTCAAAGCCGTCGCCAACGTTAACGAACGGATCGCTCCTGAATTACTTGGTCGCGACCCATACGAACAGGCAGCGATCGACAAGTTTTTGATAGAACTCGATGGCACTCCTAACAAGAACAATCTCGGTGCCAACGCCATCCTCGGCGTTTCGCTGGCCGTGGCCCACGCCTCAGCCGTCTCCGTCGGCCTCCCCTTATACCGCTATCTGGGCGGTACAAACGCGTGTACCCTTCCCGTGCCGATGATGAACATCCTCAACGGCGGTAAACATGCCGACAACACCATCGATTTTCAGGAATTCATGATCATGCCCGTTGGCGCCGAGACCTTCAGTGAAGCACTGCGCATGGGCACGGAAGTGTTCCATGCATTGAAAGAAGTTCTCAAAGAGAACGGCCATAGCACTGCCGTGGGTGACGAAGGCGGGTTTGCTCCGAATCTCAAAGACACGACCGAGGCTCTGGATTTCTTGACGCGTGCTGTCAAAAAAGCCGGCTACAATACCGACAAACATATCAGGTTCGCCCTCGATGCCGCCGCCACCGAATTGTTCGACGAAGCCAAAAAGCGCAACAAAGAGGGATATTGCTTTTTCAAGAGCCAACCCGATCGTATCGCCTCCGCCGACGAAATGATCGACCTGTGGAAAAAACTTGTTAACGAATGGCCAATTGACTCGATCGAAGATGGTTTGGCGGAAGAAGATTGGGTCGGCTGGCAAAAGTTGACCGCGGCCATCGGGGACCGGTGCCAACTCGTTGGCGATGACCTGTTCGTCACGAATACTAATCGCCTTCGCCGCGGCATCAAGGAACAGGCCGGCAATGCCATCTTGATCAAAGTCAATCAAATCGGCACGTTGAGCGAAACGCTCGATGCCGTAGAATTGGCGCGCCGTCACCGTTTCAACAATATAATCAGTCACCGCAGCGGAGAGACAGAGGATACGACGATTGCCGATATCGCCGTGGCTACGAATGCCGGACAGATCAAAACCGGCTCCGCCAGCCGCACTGACCGCGTTGCCAAATACAACCAGCTGCTGCGTATCGAGGAAGACCTGAAAGGAGCCGCCCGGTATGGCATGGAGAGCCTATGAGAAGCCGCACGATTGACCGAGGACGAGACGATGAGCTCCACTTCTGGCGACATTGGGAAACGTTTTGCGGGGCTGCCGCGCGTCTTTTTGCTCGCTCTTGCCGTGGCCCTTTTGGCGACCCTGGCTTTGGCAGGAGCGATTCGGAATTGGCTTGAACCTGGTGGCATCGTGGGAGACATTTTAACTCTCTTCGCCTACGATTCTGGGCTGCGCCGCGCCTCTTTGGTGAGTGCTATCGGTCTGATTGTCACGGCATTTGTGTTTTTCTCCCCTTCCGTCGTTCCCAATGCCAACCCCAAAAAGAAAACGAGCGAACCGCCGACGCGGCGCATGGTCGGCGCCTGAGGAATCGATTCTTCGGACGACCGCAAACGGTCGTCATCGCAACCATATGCTCCACGCCCGAATGGCTTCGCTTGACAGTTCTTTTTGCCGCTCCTAGACTTGGGACTGTTTCCTGAGAAAATCCTGGGGTCCGTTCCAATAGTGGTGTCGGTTCAGCGAATAACCTCGGTTAGATGGCGTAAAGTTCCTTATCATTCCCGACGCGGAAGGAGTTGTAACATGCGCATCGCTGTCGTCGTGGGCATTGTGATTGCGGCATTTTTTCCCCACCCGCTCGCTGCCGAGGAAAAAGTTGACAAGGTGAGCCTCGCTCATATCAAACTGACCGGCGCTCTTGACGAAACGCCTCAGCCCAACGATCCCCTTTTCGGCAACCTGCTCGAAAGTTTTCAAAGCAAGGTCGACCGCATCCGCCGCGCCAAGGAAGACAAAAAAATCCACGGCCTCATCCTGGAAATCGATGGTCTGGCTGTGCAATGGGGCAAACTCAACGAACTTCGGCAGGCAGTGCTGGACTTTCGCAAAAGCGGCAAAAAAGTTTTCGCTTATTTCGAATCTGCCACGACTGTGGATTATCTGCTGGCTGTTTCATGCGATGAAATCTGTTTGCCCGAATCAGGCTGGCTGGTCGTAACCGGATTGCGCGGCGAAGCGCTTTTCTTCAAAGACCTCCTGGAGAAGCTCGGTATTCAGGCGGAAATGATGCAGATAGGGGATTACAAGGGAGCTGCCGAGCCGTTCACTCGCTCGAGCATGAGTCCCCCTTTTCGCAAAAACCTGGAGAACATTCTTGACGATTATTTCGAGAAGAGCCTGGTTGACCAGATTGTGGAACACCGAAAGCTTCCCAAGCAACAGGTGAAAAAGTTGATCGATCGCGCTCCTTTCACGGCTCGAGAAGCGAAGAAGGTCGGCCTGGTCGACCGTGTTGCGTATGTAAAGGATTTTGAGGCACACATCAAAGCCGTCATGAAGGCGGAAGCCATCGACGTCGTGAAGAACTACGGTAAATCGAAATCGTCGTCTCTCGATTTGTCCAATCCGTTCGCGTTTTTCAAGCTGTTCGCGCCCCCCGTGACCACCCGCTCCAAGAAGCCGAAGGTGGCGGTGATTTATGCCACTGGCGTGATTGCACCAGGTAAAGGCGGTACCAGTTTGCTTGGCGCCAACATCTGCGGTTCGACGACAATGATCGAAGCGATTCAGGAAGCAGAAAAGGATGAGACTGTCAAGGCGATCGTACTACGTGTCGACAGCCCGGGCGGGTCGGCGTTGGCCAGCGATTTGATCTGGAACGCTTTGGTCCAATGCAAGAAGCCGGTCATTGCCAGTATGTCGGACGTCGCCGCCAGCGGCGGTTATTACATCAGCATGGGGGCGGACAAAATCTATGCCGAGCCGGGAACGCTGACCGGTTCGATTGGCGTGGTCGGCGGCAAGCTCGCTATGGCAGGACTGTACGACAAGATCGGCATCAAGACGGAGATCATTACTCGGGGCAAAAACGCGACCATCTTTTCCACGGATACTCCATTCAGCGACTCGGAACGCAAAAGAATGAAGGCGTTGATGCAGGACATTTACGAGCAGTTTGTCGACAAGGCGGTTCAAGGGCGGACCCGGGCCGGCAAAAAGTTCACCAAAAAAGAATTCCTGAACTATGCCGGCGGACGGGTTTGGACGGGACGGCAGGCGAAAGAAGTCGGCCTCGTCGACGCGCTGGGCACTCTTGGCGATGCCATCGCGGATGCTTGGAAGATGGCAAAAATGGATCCAGAGACCAAACCGGAAATCCTTGTTCTGCCCAAGCCCAAAACTTTTATGGAACTGCTATTGGAAAACCAGGCGGATGCGCACCTATCCCAGCAACTCGGCATTCTCGATCGCTTCCCTGAAGCCAGACGACACTTTCAGATCGCCGAAGCTTTGCTTCATCTCCGGCATGAACCGGTATGGGCTGTCATGCCGTGCCGAATTCAGATACGATAAACAAGACAAAATGGTTTTTGTTCTACTGTAGACGCCAAACACTGAAGCGCTAAGCGATCGGCAGGTAGCGAACGGCGCATAAAGGCTAGCCACAGACAGAAAGCGAGAATCCCATGTTGCGTCGCGAGTTCCTTTACGGGTTAGGCGCCACGTTAGGCACAGCTGCGTTCAACGCCCTTTTGCAGGCGGAAGAAACGTCCAATCCGCTGGCTCCCAAACCGCCCCATCACAAGCCGCGAGCCAAGGCCTGTATCTTTCTTTTTTTAGAAGGCGGCCCCAGTCATATCGACACCTTTGATCCAAAACCGAAGTTGAAAAAGCTGCATATGCAAGAATTCGTCCGCAAGGACAAATTCGCATCGGCTATGGCGAGCGGCAAGCGATACTTTGTCGAAAGCCCGTTTCGTTTTCGTCAGGTGGGGAACTCAGGGCTGTGGATGTGCGAACATTACGAGCATCTGGCCAGAGTGGCCGATGAATTGTGCATCTATCACGGCTTGCAGGCGGAATCGATCAACCACCCGACCGCCTGCTATCACATGAATACTGGCAATCGCTTCGGCACCGACCCTGGTGTCGGCGCCTGGGTCAGTTACGGTCTGGGAACGTTAAACCAGGATTTGCCGAGCTTTATCGTCCTGCCGGAACACTACCATCCGCAGGGAGGCGCTCGAAATTGGTCAAACGGATTTCTTCCCGCCCATTATCAGGGAACGCCGCTTCGCGCCCAAGGGGCACCGATCCTCGACCTCAACCCTCCTCCCGGAGTAACGAAAGAAATCCAACGCAAGAACCTCGATCTTTTATCGGACCTCAATGCCAGACATCAAAAGCGACATCCATTTCACGACCAGCTCGCCGCACGCATGCAATCGTATGAGTTGGCTTTTCGCATGCAATCACGCGTTCCAGAGATTCTCGACTTGTCGAAAGAAAGCGCCAGCACAAAAGCACTTTATGGTCTGGATGATCCGGCCACAGCGGACGTGGGACGGCGTTGCCTGCTGGCAGCCAGGTTGATCGAAAAAGGGGTTCGGTTCGTGCAACTTTACGCGGGCGGCTGGGATTCGCACGATTACCTCGTTCGCTCGCATGCAAACCGCATTCGCGCGGTCGACAAGCCGTTCGCGGGGTTGATCCAGGATTTGAAACGCCGGGGCCTGCTCGACGACACCTTGATCATCTGCACAGGCGAATTCGGTCGCTCACCCGACAATGGTATTCGCGGAGGCGGCAAAAAAGCAGGACGAGACCATAACGCCAAGGCCATGGTCGTCTGGCTCGCCGGCGG
The DNA here is from genome assembly GCA_026004675.1 of Gemmatales bacterium. Classification (GTDB taxonomy): domain Bacteria; phylum Planctomycetota; class Planctomycetia; order Gemmatales; family Gemmataceae; genus BPJP01. The sequence continues at coordinate 699,255 of BPJP01000002.1, read as the reverse complement.
AGGCGTCAAAGCAGGCCATGCCATCGGGGCAACGGATGAGATCGGTGACCAGGCAGCCGAGCTCGTCCATCCGATTCGCGACCTTCACGTTACGATCCTGCATTTGCTGGGGCTGGACGATAACAAGCTGACGTACTATTCCGAAGGCCGATACAAACAACTGTCGCAATTCGGAGGCGAGGTCATCAAAGAGCTGCTGGCTTAACCAAGGATGCGATCCCAGCGGGCTTTGTGATAAGCGACCTTTTCGGCTGGGGTCATTCGACTGAAGTCGGGTTCTTTTTCCGGCGATCGCGCCTCGGCCTGACACTGGCAACGGCAGGTCTGCCCGTTCGACGTTGCCGGCGTTGTTGCGACGGGCCGTGGCGGAAAACTCACTGTTTTGCCATTGCCGCCGTAACTCATGATATTGGTCTGCAGCACCATGTCGTCTTCAAGCGACCGATGAGGTCGAACGTTAAGTTCTTGCAATACGCCGTGGTAGGCACGGACGGCTTCCTCGGCCGAAATTTCGCCATCAGCGATCAAGCGCAAAAAGTAAATGAAGGCCAGTTGGTTTTCGGCATGATTGATTTTCCGGCCAAAAAGCGCCACTCGGGCACCGTACTTCTTCGCTTCACTCAGTAGTTTGAACGCATCGTAAGTCGTCCCAGCTGAGCCGCCCAGAATGCCGACGACCAGATGCGGATCGTAATGCACAAGTTCTTCCATCGCCTTTGGGCCATGGTAGACCATTTTCAGAAACAACGGCCTGCCTTTCGACGTCACGCCGCCGAGCGTGCGAACGATGGCATCGTTGATAAACTCGGGCACCTTGCTCGCTTCCACGGCTTCGGGCCGATTTGGATCGAATACTTCCAGGAAATGGCGAAAGTTCTTGCGTTCCGCCTCAAGCCGAAACTGCTTGTATTCCTCCAAGGCTTCGCGATCCAATACCGGATCGTTGTTGAACGTGATGCTGTATAAACCGAGATCGGCACCAAGAGATCGCTCTTCCGGCGAACAATCGAGATGCCCGCATTGGATATGATCGAGCGTAGCGGTGCGGAATGGCAAAGATGGCGACACCGGATAGCGTGAACCGCGGATGATGTGAATGTCGGTCGTATCGTTGGCACGAGCCGCCGGCGTTACATGGCTGTTGTCGAAAATCCGCTTTCGAATGGTCAGCACTTCATTCGTACTTGCCGACATGAGCATGATGTCGACGAGACCCTGCTCGACGATTTGTTCGATGATGTCACGGAATTCCTGCAGGCTGCGATAGCGGGTTTCACCAGCATGCGCTTCCGGCGACCGCCCCGGAGCACCGATGGCCAGGGCCATGTCGGCGTCCTTGGCATCGGCCAGGATAAAATCTTTGGCGCCGTGCGGATCGGCGTGAATGCGGGCCAGTTTTGCGTCGAGAGACTTCATCATATGCTGTCCGTATTTCTCACTTGGCTCATTGGAAACGCCGCTTTTTCGAATAATGAAGGATGCAAAACGACGAACGAAGAATTAAGTTTGCCGCTTACTAGTACGTCAATTTCGGGCAGTTGCTCCCGTCTCTCATCTTTCCCAAGCCCTGCGGGGAATGCGCCGCTCTTGATGAACCACCGCGGCGGCGACCGGAGTACGTGGAACCGAGGGCATCGGAGCGCTGCGGCCAATGCGAGCTTCGACTTGATCGATCGTTTCCCTCAAGACGCGAGCCGATTGTTGGATGCCTAATTTTTCCTTGGGTGTCAGCGGCAATTCGATCTGGTCGCGGACACCGCCGCAACCGACCACCGTCGGCACCGACAAACAGACGTCGTGGATGCCGTAACAGCCGTGTTGCAGGGAACTGATCGGCAACACCCGCCGGCTGTCACGCAGAATCGAGTCGACCACTTCCCGGATCGACAAGCCGACCGCGAATCCCGATCCTCCCTTGAGTTTGATGACGGTCGCGCCTGCTTTCCTTGTCTCTTCAAAAACCTCACGCTGGAGCATGGGAGTAAAGCCGGGCCATTGTTCCATCGGCAAACCGGCGATGGTCGCACTCGACCAGATAGGAGTCATGCTGTCGCCATGTTCGCCGAGGATCAGCGCCTGCACCTGCGTTGGAGGAACACGAAGCCGTTGGGCCAGATAACTGCGAAGCCGTGCCGTGTCGAGTTGAGTGCCCAGGCCGATGACACGTTGCCAGGGCAACCCCGAACGCTGCACGGCCAGGTAGGTCAACACGTCGACGGGATTGCTGACAACGATAAGGTAGGCGTTTTCCTTGATACCGGCGGATTTCGCCTGGTCGAGGATGGACAAGAAGAGATCGACGTTGCGGTTGATGAGGTCCAATCGGCTTTCATCGGGTTTTCGTCTCAGGCCGGCCGTGATTATGATGACATCGCTGTTTTTGACTTCGCTCATGTCGCCGGCATGGATACGCTGGTCGGCAACCAGACTCGAGCCGTGCAGCAGATCGGTCGCCTGTCCAAGAGCCAAATCGTGATTGGCGTCAATCAAACAGATGTCGCTGGCGGTGCCGCCGCATTGCAGAGCGAAAGCGGTCATGCTGCCCACAAGTCCTCCGCCGCCGATGATGCTGACTTTCATAATCGATTCCTCGTTTTTGCAAACATGTACGCAGACCGAAGCCCATCACTACCTTTCGATCGGCACTACCCTCCCAGCTGTGCCATCACCTGATCGGTGATCAGTTTGACAAGAGATTCGAGGTTGTTGATCGCCACACCGTTTTTGGAAGGCGAGGTTATGTCTTCGCGTTTGAAAGCTTTGGGTTCGGGGACAAAGTCGCTGTAGCCACGGCCGAATATGCTGTTGCCGCACAAATCGCAATTGTCGCAACGCAAGCGCGGGTCGTCGTAGCCGAGACGCTTTTTGATGTCGAGCAACTCTTTGGTCTCTGCTTCCGTGAAATAGTTGATGCGTCCCAACTGCCGGGCAAGGAGAAGTATATGACAATAGGCATCGATGATTTCTGAATTGAAATAGGCTTTTTCGACGTCAGGACCAAATGTCACCGTGCCGTGGTTGGCGAGAATGATCGTGTTGCAATCCTTGACATATGGAATAATCGTGTTGGCGAATTCCTGAGTGCCCGGCGTGGCATATTCCGCCATGGGCACTTCACCCAGGAAGACTTCGACTTCGGGGAGGATGCATTTGGGAATCGGCTCGCGGGCGACGGCAAAGGCTGTGGCATGAGGCGGATGGCAGTGGACAACGGCTTGCACATCGGCACGAGTCTTGTAGACAGCCAGATGCAAAAGAATTTCGCTCGTCCGCCGTTTCGTTCCCCGAAGCTGGTTGCCGTCGTAGTCAACAACGCAAAGGTCTTCGGGCTTCATAAAGCCTTTGGAAACCATCGTCGGCGTACACAACACTTCACGATCGTTAAGGCGAACGCTGATATTGCCGTCGTTGGCGGCGGCAAAACCCTTGTTATAGACGCGCCGACCGATTTCACAGATCTGTTCTCGCAGTTTGTATTCGTTCATTTGTTACTCCTGATACTCACCGCAGTGGTGCGAATTTCCGAAAGTTGCGTTCAAGACAACTCACCGCAGAGACGCCGAGAACGCTGAGTCGATTGCCAATTCTTGTTCCACGCTCCGCATTCTTCGCGCTCTCGGCGGTGATTACTGAGTCAGAGTCTCGATTGTGACTTTGTCCAGGATGCAGGCGGCGTAGGCATCGACAGGTTTTCGTTCCGGGTAAAAGGGCATGGCTGCTTCGGCTCCTTCACTGACGCCGATTTGGCTGCCAACGCCCGCTCCCACGCCGTCGTAAACCACCACGTCTTCGCGGTCGGGAGCACCCCGTCGAAGGCCCTCCAGGCTGAATGGAACCGCAACCAGCCAACGTGCTCCGACGAGCGAAGGATGGCAGCGCGATAAGGTCACATTGCCGATGACTTCAGCGATGCGCATCAATTTCCTCCAGAAGTCGTTGCACGGGAACAGGGCAATTGGCGTTTTTCGCAGCAGCAATGGTTTTGAGCATCTGCTTCAACTCGAAGAAAGTCCGTCCCTCCACATCGAGCGCGAAGTAGTTCGCTCCAAAGGACGACAAAGCCTTGGCAACTTCGTTGACCGAGGCGACCGCGACGGCTCGCACCCGGCGAACCTTGTTGGCAATGCAGCAGGCAAGGCCGGCATTGTCACACACGATCGCGACCGCCTGAAAAAGCTCGCTGGCCAATTGTTCGGCGAAGGAATGTGCCTGTTCAGCGATACTCCCGGCCAGAGTGGCGACCTGGGCAAACTCAATGTTTTCGCGCTTTAACGCAACCAGCACGGCCGACATTTGTGAAAAACGCGAGTCGCAAGCTAAAGCAATTCCCGTCGCTGCGCGCTTGGTTCCATTCGCTGTCGGTGTCGGCTGCCGGGTGAGCCGAATGTTGTGGGCGCGAACATAATCCATCGCCAATGGCGTGATGATAGTGTTTTCACCAACGACCAGTTCGCGCTGGCCATGCCATGAAACACGGAGGTCGCTGCCGGTCAGCACGCGGGCCGGCCAATGCAGACATCCGTTATGTGGTCCGTCAGCCGACATCTTCGCATAAACCTAGAATCAGCCAGCGAACCGGAGAGTTGCGTGCACCGACCAGTTCTCTGGCCCCGGCCCCGTCGTTGGAAATAATCACCCTGTCGCCAATACCAGCGCCGAGCCGGTCGATAGCCAGCACCGGATCGCCGTCGCCTTGACCGTCACTTGTCAGAGGCTGCACCAACATCAGCTTCCAACCGACCAGGCTGATGTGCTTGGCGGTAGAAACGGCATGACCAACGACGATGGCAAGTTGCATGGCGAAAGCAAAACCAGAAATTAGAAACCAATTTGAGTCATTTATTTGCGCATTTGATCAGTAACACAAAGACCGACCACTCGTCTTCCCCTCTTCACCCATCGCCCGGGTTAACTGCCACGTAAGTTTGAAACGAGGAACATGAAACCCGAATTCTAGTTCTCGGTTTTCACTCCGATGTTGCTCGTGCGCCGTTGACGGGTAAAGGTCAACGGTGTTGTCACCCCCCTCGCCCGTCGGCGTGGCGATACTGAAACTGAGATAGCCTTCGCCGCCGATGCCGAGACCGGCCATGCTCGGCCCATTTTGAATAAAAAGGGTTGTGTCCATTTCCCGGGCCATGCGGGCCATGGTCTCGACGTTGCGAGAATGGATGATGGCCGTGTGCTTGAAACCGTGTTCGTACTTCTTGGCCAGTTCGATGGCGGCATCGACGTCGGGCACGCGAACAAACGGGACGAAGGGCATCATCTGTTCGATGTCGACGAACGGATGACTTTCCTCCGTTTCGCCGACCAGGATTTCGGTGTCGGGAGGAACATTGACCCCGGCCAGTTCGGCCAGCACACGGGCATCTTGTCCAAGCGCCTCCTTTCGAACGACGAGTTTTTGTCCCGAATCGGAAGCCGGCGCCAGGGCTGCCTTCGTCAGCGCATCGACCTGGTTCGGGTTCAGGCGAAATGCCCTGCAACGGGTCATGATTTCCAATAACTCGTCGAAAATCTCGGCGACGGCGAAAACCTCTTTTTCGCCGATGCAAAGCAGGTTGTTATCATAGCCGGCGCCTTTGACGATCGAACGGGCGGCGTTTTCCAGGTCGGCCGTTTCGTCAACGACAACGGGCGGGTTGCCTGGCCCGGCGACAATCGCCCGTTTGGGACTGCGCAAAGCGGCGCGCCCCACAGCCGGTCCGCCTGTGACGCATAAAAGCCGAATATCGCGGTGGTCGAAGATCGCTTGCGCTGATTCGAGCGTGGGTTGGCCAATGATGGTAATGAGATTGTTGATGCCGATAGCATCATAGATGGCCTGGTTGAAGAGTTGCGTGCCGTGACACGCGACTCCAGCGCCGCTGGGATGCGGATTGCAGACGATAGCGTTCCCGGCCGCGAGCATGTTGATGGCATTGCCCGCGAGCGTTGGCAGGGAATGGGTGACGGGCGTTATCACGCCAATGACGCCGAACGGTGCATACTCGGTCAAGGCAACGCCCGCGGAACCGCTGAAGGCGTCAGTTTTGAGAAACTCGACACCAGGAGTCCGTTCTGCTGCCACCTTCAGTTTTTCGATCTTATGCACGAGCCGGCCGATCTTCGTTTCCTGCATCTCTTCGCGACCGAGAGAGTCGGCCTGTTCGACGCAGATGCGGCGAATGCAATCGACGGCTTTTTTCCGGTCGTCCAGGCTTCGGCGTTCGAAGACGCGTTGTGCTTCGACCGCGGCGGCAACGGCGTCGTCGACCTGATCGAAGACACCCCAAGCTGCAGAGTGGCCGTTTCGTCCTGCTTTCGGCGAACCATTCCGCATATGACGCAGAACATCTTGGACAACACTTTGTATCAATTCTGGTGAAACTTGCATGATGTTCCCTTAATCTCTAGCCGAGAATATCGTCTTGCTTTCCACATTAACCGTATCTACGATGCCGATAATCGCTGCATCGACTGGCAGCTTTTCAGTCTCTGGCGTCATCCGTGCACTCGACCCCTGAACGATTAGCACCATTTCACCTTGCCCAGCGCCGACGGTATCGACGCAGACAAACGTTCGGCCAACGCCGATCAACCGGTCGCGGTTCTGGGGATCGATACGCATCGGTTCGACGGTCAGCAACTTGCGGCCGGTCATCGAATCGAGCTTCTGCGTTGAAACCACACTGCCTGTGACGCGGGCTAGAAACATGGCTTTCTCGCTTTCACGAATCCTGCCCTTTTAGCCGGTCGACTGAGACGATCGAAGCAACCATTCCCGTGTCTGCCGGGCTACGATAAGTTCTTCATTGGTGGGCATCGTCCAGATCTGCACCCGACTCGTGCGGTCATGAATGGGCGTTTCCCCACTCGCCGCGAGATTGCAGGCTGGATCAAGGGCGATGCCGAACCAGTCGAGCCGATCGCAGACGGCAGCACGGATGGTCGCGGAATTCTCACCGATGCCTCCGGTAAAGACGATGGCATCCGCGCCATTGAGTAATAGCAGGTAGGCACCGAGGTACTGTCGAACCGATGCCACGAAAACGTCGAGCGCAAGTTGCGCCCTGGCGTCGCCTTTCTTGGCCGCGGCTTCGATGTCGCGTAGATCGTTGCTCGAGCCGCTCAATCCGAGAAGACCCGATCTACTGGCAAGATCCTCCAGGATTTCTTCGAGCGGCTTTCGAGTCGCCCGCATGATGGCCGGTAAGGCGAAGGGATCGAAATCGCCAACGCGGTTATTGTGCGGCAAACCGCTTTGGGGACTCATTCCCAGACTGTTGGCCACCGATTTGCCCGCTTCGATCGCGCACAGCGAACTGCTTCCTCCCAGGTGGCACGAAATGATTTTCGCTTTCGGATTCTGCAGGAGTGCCGCAGCGCGCTCGGCAATGTAGCGGTGGCTCGCACCGTGAAAACCCCAACGCTTGATGCCGAATTGGTCAGCCCATTCCTTGGGGACTGCATAGTGGCGCAATGCCGGCGGGATCGTCTCGTGAAATCCTGTTTCGAATGCCGCAACCAGCGGGATAGCAGGCAATCGCTCCGCCAACAAGCGCATGGCGGCGACATACGGCGGATTGTGAGCCGGCGCGACATCCGCATAAGACTCCATGGCCTCGAGGACACGTTCATCGATGCGATGAACGCCTGTGACGCCCTCGGCATGCACAGCCTTGAAACCGATACCCGCCAAATCGTCCGGCGTCTGCAAGCAGCCAAGCTCGACCAGGTGGTCGAGGCAGATGCGGACGGCTTCCGCGTGGTCGGCAACGCGCTGCTCGTTTTCCGCTCTTTGCTCGCCCACTTGAACAAAAGACCTGCTCTTGTCGGAGCCGATGCGTTCGACACCGCCACGCGCAAGCAGCCTTTCGTCCGTCATGTCGAAAAGACGGTATTTGAAAGACGTACTCCCGAGATTGGCCACGAGGATGAACATTAGCGTCCCAGGAAAGTATCCAGCACTGCTTCTTCTGGCCGTGGAATTACATGCGCACTGACGAGTTCTCCGTTAGCAGTCGCCGCTTGAGCACCCGCGTCCACCGCTGCCCTCACCGAACCGACATCGCCACGCACAAATGTCGTGACGTAGGCGCCACCGATTTGAACCTGACCGGCCAGCGTAACATTGGCGGCTTTACACATCGCATCCGTAGCACACACTGTGGCAATCAATCCTTTGGTTTCGACCAGTCCAAGTGCTTCGTGGTTGTTGTTTCCCATGACAAATCCTCGCAACTTGTTTCATTGTGGAACTGACAAAGAAGTTAGCTGACCGCAGCAGCCTCTTTCTTGCCGGCAACCGGCAAGACGGTCCCCAGGTCTTCGTGGGGTCGCGGAATGACTTGAACTCCGACAACTTCCCCGACGCGAGCCGCCGCCGACGCGCCGGCGTCCACAGCAGCTTTCACCGCCGCCACGTCGCCCAGAACCATTGCGGTTACCAGCCCGCTGCCGATCTTCTGCCAGCCGACGAGACTGACATTGGCAGCCTTAAGCATTGCATCGCTCGCTTCGACAAGCGCCACCAGCCCTTTGGTTTCAACCATTCCCAGGGCTTCCATGTGGTTACCAGCCATAAAAGACCTCCCGATTTGTTAGGGTTCATCGCTGTCATCTCATTGCCCGAAGACTTCGCTGCTTCGAGCCATGGGATCGGTCAACCAGGTTTCCTGACAATTTGCTTTTTCAACGAAACAACTCCACTTTGGTCGCGTGGGGCAGATCGACGGCGTTTCCTTCGTCGGTATCAAGATGAACTTCCAGTTTTGAATTCGGCGCCACACGAACCAGCAGATCTTCGAGTACAGCGGAGCAGGTGCTTTTGACGCGGAGGTGAATCCTGTCACCGTCTTTGACACCGTAATAGTCGGCGTCGGCCGGCCCCATATGAACATGGCGTTCATGACGAATGACGCCGCGCTTTAATTCGATCATGCCGGCTGGGCCGAGCAGCCAACAGCCGGGGCTATCGCGGTGATCACCACTGCGGCGAACAGGGACATCCAGTCCAAGAGAAATGGCATCCGTAAAGGCAAGTTCGACCTGGCTGTGGTCGCGGCACGGACCAAGAATACGGAGGTTGGAAATCATCCGTTGCCTGGGGCCGATGATGGTGACGGTCTCATTGGCCGCGAAAAAGCCATCTTGATACAGCCAATGATGCACGGTAAGTTGGTGTCCCGCCCCAAAGAGACGCTCCAAATCCTCTTGCGTAACGTGGCAATGGCGGGCGGAAATGTTGACGACCAGTTTCGGAGCCGTTCGTTGCCCTCGCGTGGCCGTGCCGCTGTCGGCAACCGCCAGACCGTTGCCTAACCTTTGTTCGAGGCTTTGACGAACAAGCCGCTCAATGGTTGCGCGATCAATCGTTGCTAAACTCATCGTTGCTTTCGTTCGCTAGTCGATCAGCCTTGTCAATATCTATGCCGAATGCGTGTCGCTCCACGACTCGGTATGCTCCCCTGCGATGATTAATCGAATTCCCGCACGTTCGAGGATTTCCCGCTGTTCTGCCGTAATGCCAGAATCGACGATAAACGTGTCGACAGCAGAGAGTTCGCACAAGAAAGCAAGTGCCTGACGGCCTATCTTGCTGTGATCGGCAACGACCACAACCTCGTCGGCACAGCGAAGCATGCGACGTTCGGTTTCCACTAAGAGCAGATTACTGTTGAACAAGCCCTTCTCTGTCACCCCCGCCGACACTGAGTATCGTCTGGTGAACATGGATGTCTTCCAGCGCCTGTACGGTCATCGGCCCCAAAGCCACGCCCGTCCGTGGAAATACATAACCACCGAGAAAAACAAGGTCGCCTTCCCGATGACTGGCAACGAGCTGGGCAATCGGCAAACTGTTCGTCACGATTTGCAGATTGCGGCCAACCAGGCAACGAGCCACCTCCAAGGTCGTCGTCCCCCCATCCAGCAACACGGCGTCACCATCGCGAATGCGGTCCGCAGCGGCGCGGGCGATTTGACGCTTTTCTTCAAGATGGCTGTCAGAGCGCTCTTCGAGCGCCGGCAATGCCGAATCACCAACGTAAATCGCCCCGCCATGCGTTCGCCGAAGTACGCCGCAACGATGCCAGTGGTCCAAATCGCGCCTTAACGTCGATTCGGAAACTTCCAGCGTTTTCGACAGATCAGATAGCGTGACGAATCCACGCTTGCTGACCAGGTCCAACACACGTTGCCGGCGTTCTTCCACAAGCACCGATAGATTCCTGCCGCATTCACCTAAATTATACCCTCGTTTGTGATGGTATATGACGGATTATAATCATGTCAAGCAAAAAATCTGCAAGATTTGATCGATACTTTTGACGAAAGGCGATTGCTTGTGATTTATCTTGCTGCTTTTATGCCAAGAACCGAGCATGATCTTTCTGCATTCGCAACGAATCAAAACGGTAGCGGACGTGGCGCAGCTATCTTGATACGATACCTCTAGCCAGCGAAATCATTGGGAGCGGCTGATTGCCACGGAGGCAAAACAGATGCAACGAAGTCGCTCACGTGTTGTGGGCATCTTAACGAGTGGTGGCGACTGCCCTGGTCTGAATGCAGCGATTCGCGCCGTTGTTAAACCGGCGATCAGCAATTACCACATCGAAGTGATCGGCATTGAAAAAGGTTTTCGTGGTCTGGTCGAGAACCACTCGCGTGTGCTTCACCTCCCGGACGTTTCAGGTATCCTCGCAGTAGGTGGCACGATTTTGGGCACAAGCCGGGAAAAGCCGCACCGGATTCCGCTTCCTCATGGCAAGACGGTCGATCTGACGGACCGAGCTGTCGAAACGTATCATCGTTTGGGACTGGATTGCCTCGTCTGCTTGGGCGGAAATGGAACGCACAAAGTAGCCTACAATTTGATGACCCGAGGATTGAACGTCCTTGGCCTGCCGAAAACGATCGACAACGATCTGGCGGAAACGGACATTACCTTCGGACATGATTCGGCAGTCTCAACCGCGACGGAAGCAATCGACCGGCTTCATTCGACAGCGGAAGCTCACCTCCGCGTTATGGTGATCGAATTGATGGGACACAAGACGGGGTGGTTGGCCTTGGCTGCCGGCGTCGCTGGCGGCGCTGACGTCATCCTCATCCCGGAGATCCCTTACGACATCCAAAGCGTTTGCAATAACCTGAAAGAACGACGCCGACGCGGCAAGTGGTTTAGCATTGTCGCGGTGGCCGAAGGGGCAATGCCCAAAGAGCCGCCTCGACCTGGAGCGGCGGCAACGGCGGGCAAAGACGACAAGAAAAGCAAGAAAAAAGATAAGTCCCTGACGCGACTCCCCGAAACCTCCATCGGCAGCCGCGTCGCGCAAGAGATCAGTGAAAACCTTGGCATCGAAACGCGCGTCACTGTGCTTGGGCATTTGCAACGCGGCGGGGTGCCTACTCCCTTCGACCGTATCCTGGCAACTCGACTTGGCACGCATGCCGTCGAACTCCTCGCCGAGGGCAAGTACAATCGCATGGTCTGTGTCAAAGGGGCGGAAGTCACCTCCGTTCCCATCGAACAGGTAGCAGGCAAACTAAAAACAGTTCCTCTCGACCATCCGTTGCTCCTGTCCGCCCGGCAAGTTGGAACGAATTTAGGCGACTGAGCATGCGAAAAGAGCAGCGCTTGCTTATCAAGACGAAGCGCCGCTCTCGCAAGTCCGATCGCCCATCAAGGTTGCTTGTCTATCGGAGCTAAAGGGGGCATTGCCGTCGCGGGCGAGGAAAAACAACAGTCTCCTACCGGTGCACAAATTGGCCGGCAAACCGGACGACAGATCGGTCCGCAACGGCGGCAACAACGCCAACAACACCAGCAGCAGCCCGTTGACATCAGCGTCGCCACCATCACCAGGGCTAGTCCTAGACGACGAATCTTCATCGCTGTCTCCTTCTCCAACGCGTCTTGAATTCCAGACGCCTCATGTCCACTTCTTGGCGGTACGTGTTGAGCTCGAATCGGCGGCGAACAATCCTCGACAAAATGGAACCGAGAGTTGGCTCCGCCGATGACAGTATGCGCCACACCCGCTTCGGAAGCCGAAATTTCCAGTCACCGAATGTGAAATTCCTCCCAATCGGAAACCGGTTTTACGCGACGTGCGACTTCTAACGTTCACCAGATGGAAACTGGGCTTGACACACCGATTCCAGGAATTCCCGGCGTGAACCTTCTGCCTGATTAAATTCCAATCTCAGGCAAGCGAATTACAAGTGGGATCGGCACCAACCGAACAACCTGAAAAGTAGCGATAACAAGCAACGGTTCGTTGACCGCCGATCCTTTCTGAGACAAGATCAGTGAAGGCACATCGTAACGAGGATAGCTCTTGTTCGGGAGCCAAGACATGGAAACTTTTTACCTTGTAAGTGCTGTTGCAGGCGGGACGATCCTTCTTTGTCAGTTCGTTTTCAGCCTGTTTGGCGGTGGCGATCACGACATCGATGGCTCTGACTTCAGCGATGGCCACTCCGACATCGGCCACGTCGACGATTTCGACCACCATGGCAACTCCTTGCTTGTCGGCATCCTGACTTTCCGAACCCTTGTTGCCGGCATGACCATTTTCGGGTTGAGCGGCATGGCGGCTCTTTCGTCGGGCAGGATCGCCCCTGGTATCGCGTTTGTCATCGCCTTGACATCGGCCGCGGGCACCGTTGTCGTCCTCGCTTGGGTCATGAACGCATTGCATTCACTCAAAGCCGAAGGAACGGCCCGGATTGAACGCGCTATCGGCAAAACCGGTACGGTTTACCTGCAAATCCCTGGCCAGAAAGCCGGGCTGGGGAAAGTCGCGCTGAATCTGCAAAATCGCACGGTCATTTATCAGGCCATGACGGCACACGACACGATCAACACAGGCAGCAAGATCGTTGTCGTCAATATTCTCGGTTCCGATACGGTCGAAGTCGAACCAGCTGTAGAAACCGAAAGAGTCGCCTAGATGCTCGAGATTCTCCATTACGCCATTGCCCACGCATATTGTCCGATATTGCTTTGTCTTCTGAAGAGAAAGGGCCAGTAATGTCATCTTCCGCATTCTTCGCGGCAACGACCAGCGCTGGTAACGCCAGCAGTTCCCTGCCAACCGAGTTTTGGCTGGCATTGATCGTTGCGGTCATCGCCTTGTTCATCTTCAGCTTTATGATGCTGTTGGTGAAGCGTTACAAACGCTGTCCCAGCAACCGCGTTTTGGTGATTTACGGCAAGGTCGGAGGCGGCGATTCGGCACGTTGCGTACATGGAGGTGCTGCATTCGTCTGGCCTTTGATTCAAGATTACGATTACCTGTCCCTCGAACCGATTCAGATCGAAATTCCCCTGAAGGGAGCCTTGTCGCTCGAAAACATTCGCGTCAATGTGCCGAGCGTTTTTACAGTCGCCATCGGTACCGATCGCGAGATCATGCAGAACGCGGCTATCCGCCTTCTGGGATTGACGACCGAGGAGATCAAACAGCAAACAGGCGACATCATTTTCGGGCAGCTTCGCCAGGTGATCGCCTCCATGAGGATCGAGGAAATCAATCAAGACCGGGACAAATTCTTGCACAACATCCAGACATCGCTCGAACCGGAATTGCGCAAGATCGGTTTGGAGCTGATCAATGTCAATATCACCGACATAACGGATGAATCAGGTTACATCGAGGCAATTGGACGTAAGGCAGCGTCACAGGCGGTACAACAGGCTGCGGTCGATGTCGCTCAGCAGGAGAAGATGGGGCAGATCGGCGTTGCCGAGGCGGAACGGGAAAAAGATATCCAGGTGGCCAATGCCCATAAACTTCGCGAGATCGGCACACGTGAAGCCTTGCGGGAGCAGGCGGTTCGTTTGGCCGAACTGGAGAAGGAACAGAAATATGGCGAACAACGGGCAGCTTTTGAACGCGATGCTTTGATCAAGGAAGCCCAGCGAGAACAGGCGGTTCGCATTGCCGAATTAGACCGGGAGCAGAAGGTTGGCGAACAGCGTGCTGCTTTTGGCCGGGAAATGGAAATCAAGGATGCGGAAAGGCAAATGCGGATCGCCGTGGCGGATGCTAACGCGAAAGCCATTGTCGGCGAGGCCGAGGCCGAAGCAGAAATAGCGAATGCTCAAGCTGCCTTGAAAGTCAAAAAGGCGGACGCCTACCAGTTGGGTGAAACGCGCAAACGCGAGGCAGAAGCCGCCGTCGAAGAAGCCCAGCACCGTGCCATGGCTAAAGCGGCCCTTGCTGAAGCCGAACGCATCGAAGCGGAACGCCGGGCTGAACTCGAAGCGCCTGCCAAGGCGCAAAAGGCGAAAATCATCGTTGAAGCCGAGGCTGAGGCCGAAAAACGTCGGCTGGAAGCCGAAGGTGAAGCGGCCGCGATTTTTGCAAAACTGGAAGCCGAGGCCAAAGGCCAGTACGAAATCCTGGCCAGAAAAGGAGACGGTTTCAAACGCATCATCGAAGCGTGCGGCGGCGCCACGCAGGCTTTCCAACTGATGATGCTCGAACATCTCGATACCCTGGCCCAAACCGCTGCGCAGGCGATCTCCAATATCAAATTCGACAAAGTCATCGTTTGGGAAAACGGCAACAACGGCAACGGCACCAGCAATACGACTCATTTCCTGCAAAGCCTGGCCCGCAGTATGCCACCGATGATGCAAATCATGAAAGACATCGGCGGCGTCGAATTGCCCGAGTATATCGCCAAACTCAAACCCGATGGCCAGGCTGATAAAGATTCGGCCAACGGCAGCAAAGAGGAAAACGCCAAATCGTCAACCAGCCAGGAAGAAAAAGACAAAGCGAGTGCAGAGCCGGTTCCACCCCCTGCGCGTTCCTGATGTCAGTCGCCCTGCTAGTGCGACTGAGAGCGGCTTTTGAGAGGATTGTTTCGGCCTTCGGTGGCGGCACGGATTTCAACAAGACGATTCTTTGCTGAAATCTCGTGCCGCGTGCCAGGGCATGTCTGGACGACTCGCTCCAAATACATCACTGCCCGTCGACGGTCGCTTTTCTTTAAAGAGTCTTCCGCCGCCTGCAAATACAGCTCCCCCAGACAATCCAGCATTCGTTCCGTGATATGATTCACCAATCGAGGATCATTCTTGATTCTTTCACTCAACAACTTCGCAGACCCCGCCTGCGGCATGTCCGCGTAATATGCCAACAGCGTTTGACACCGCACCAGACAACAAGGGTAATCGCGGCGTTCGAAATCAGCCTGAGCCTGATCGAATAATTCTTGCGCTCGTTTCCGACGCGCCAGCGTCCGCTGGTCGCTTGCCGACGGCGGGGCCGCCCGTTCCAACGATGCCTGTCGAATGGGACTCTCTTGGCGATCGTCGGAGCGGAGTTTCGCCAGCGTGCCCTGCAAATGTTTCTGCAACACCGGCGCATCGATGTAACCAGCCTGTTTGCCCAGAATCCTGCCGTTCGCATCGGCCAGCACCAACGTGGGGAAAACCTCGATTGCAAGAGCTTGAACCAATTTCGGATACTGACTGGCTTTGACCTTCAAGGGTACGAAATGAGCATTTAGAAGCTGTACGATCTGAGGATCGCGAAATGTCGTTTGGTCAAGTTTGTCACACCAGAAACAGTTCTTCGTCCCAAAGTCGATCAAGAGAGGACGATTCATTTGTTTGGCTTCGCGACGTGCCTGTTCGTAGCTGTATCGCCAGCGGACGGCTTCCTGACCAAAAGACAAGACCGGAAGCAACGATGTTAAAATGGCGGCAATGGAAAACTTCGGGGAAAGCATAAAGATTTTCCTGAAACAGCGCTTACCTGTTATCGCGATCGTGGCTGTTGTCGGTGGTCATCGCCGCGACGACCAGAAAAGGTTCGCCAATAATAAGTGGAACAGGGTTCGTGTCAAGCAGACTTGCCGGCAGGAAAACACCGTAAACCAGGCAATTATCGTAAGCATGCTGAAAAAGCTATGGGCTTCGGACTCGCAACCAGCCAGGTAAACGGATCTTTCTTGCAGTTCTTCTGCAAGCGCCGAAGATGAACATTGCAGGACGGCGAACCTTGACTCGCCTTGGGTGCCTTGGCTTGGGCGATTCATAAAGTAATTTCGTGGTGTCATTGGGGTTAAGAAGCAGCTACCCGATGTTCAAGCGTTGTCAATTCCCATTTGCTGCCTTGGTCGGCCAAGAACCGCTTTGCACGGCTTTGCTCGCCGTTGCGGTGAATCCGTCTATTGGCGGCGTGTTGATTCGGGGAGAAAAAGGTACGGCGAAGAGCACCGCCGCTCGAGCGCTCGCGGAATTGTTGCCAACGATCGCAACCGTCGCTGGCTGTCCCTTCCATTGCGATCCAGCGGATCGATGGGCTGAATGCTTCCATTGCACTGGCCAAGGCGAAAAGGCAGTGGTTGAGATTCCTGCTCCATTCGTCACTCTGCCATTAGGAGCCACCGAAGAGCGGGTCATCGGAGCACTCGATTTTGAGCAAGCATTGCGAGAAGGACGCAAGGGATTGCAACCTGGTTTGTTGGCGTCGGCTCATCGCGGCATTTTGTATATCGACGAAGTCAATCTTCTCGCCGATCATTTGGTGGACTTGCTTCTGGACGCCGCGGCGACGGGCGTCAACATTGTCGAAAGGGAAGGGATAACCTTCTCCCATCCGTCCCGGTTTATTTTGATTGGGACGATGAATCCAGAAGAGGGAGAAGTACGCCCCCAGCTGCTCGATCGTTTCGGCCTGGTAGTGGAATCGGCGTCGCCGCGAGACGCTGTATTACGGGCGGAAATCGTTCGCAGGCGGATCGCTTTCGAAACGGACCCTGTCGGGTTCGTTCACTTCTGGCAAGGCGAGCAGGACAAACTTCGCACAAAGGTCCGCGAAGCGAGGGTGCGATTGCCAGAGGTCGTTGTCAGCGACGAATTGCTTCGGCTGGTGGCCCGAATCTGTGTGGATGCCGGCGTCGATGGACTGCGTGCCGACATCGTAATGCACAAGACGGCACAAACATTGGCAGCATTAGCCGGTCGTAAAAGCGCCGATATCGAAGACGTGCGTCAGGCAGCCGAATTCGTTTTGCCTCATCGCCGAAAACATCGGCAGCCATCGTCGTCCGGTTCCTTGCCCCGACATTCGAACTCCCCGCCGATTTCCAAGAATGACAGCGGAGTGAGCAACGACCCGGCTGATGAGTCGAAACCGCTCGGGCGAAGTGTCGGTGTTGGCGAGCAGGTTTTCGCGGCCAGAGATCCTGGACAGCCGATACAGTTGCCCGACAGTTCCTCGTGCGAATCTGACCAAAACCGACGCGTCGGCAAGCTTTCTGGAAAACAATCGGAACACGGCCGGCATGTGCGCTCGATTCCCGATCGAAAGCCGACAGAATTGGCAATGGATGCCACATTGCGTGCCGCTGCCGCACGGACGGCCACTGCCACGGATTCGACATTTGCCGTCGAACAGCGGGATTTGCACGGCAAAGTCCGCCGAGCGAAAAACCGCTCGCTCACACTGTTTGCGGTTGATTCATCCGGTTCAATGGGTGCGAGACGGCGAATGGAAGCCGTAAAGGGGGCCGTGTTGCAATTGCTTCGCGATTCGACACAACGGCATGCTCGTGTGAGCGTGATCGCATTTCGTGGCGCGGAGGCAAAGATTTTGCTTCCTCCCACAGATTCCTTTATCGAAGCGGAACAGGCACTCCATGCTTTGCCGACCGGTGGTCGGACGCCATTAGCGCATGGCTTGTTCCTCGCTCGCGAAATCATCGGCTCCGAACGACGGCAGCGTGTTTCATGCCAGTTCATCCTTCTAACGGATGGCAAAGCGAACGTTCCCCTGCCAGGTAGCGATGGCGACCCCTGGCAGCAAGCATTTGAATGTGCCAGGGAGATTGCGAGATTGAAGATTCCGACCTTGGTCCTGGACACTGATTGCAGCTTTGTGCGGATCGGCAAAGCAAGACGACTCGCCGAGGCACTTCAAGCTCGCTATGAGACGATTGCCGATCCTGACACGGACCAGCTCATTCAACACCTTCAAACCGATGGGACGTGAGACTGTTAAGAGACTTCGATAACGGGTTTTCCGAGAACCTCCATTCGCGGGCGGATTCCCAAACCGGGCGAAAGCGAGGCGGCCAGTCGACCATGAATCCGTTTGGGCGCTCCTTCGGCCGTGCTGACTGTCACGTAGCTATTGAAATCGGTGGAAGAAAACAATAACGGCGTCGGTGTGCTGTGGGCGAGGTGAGCGATCGCTGCCGTCGCGATATCGCCACCCCAACTGTCTTCGATCGTCATGGCGATGCCAAGAGAGGCACAGAGGTCCCTCGCTTGCCGGGCTTTGGTCAAGCCGCCGAACTTGCTGATCTTGATGTTGACCACGTCCATGGCCAGGTCATTTCGGCCGCGCAAAAGAACATCCACGCCATCGATGACTTCGTCCAACACAAAAGGATGATCGCAATGTCGGCGGATGTTCAAACATTCTTCGTATGTCAAACAGGGCTGCTCGATATAGACATCGATGTCGCGAACGCCGCGGATCACACGCATGGCTTCGTGGGGGAGCCAGCCGGTATTGGCGTCGGCGACAAGTCTGTCTCCAGGCTGCAAAACAGCAGCAACGGCGCGAATACGTTCGATGTCCGTGTCCGGATCGCCACCCACCTTTAACTGGAAGCGGCGATAGCCTTGCTGGCGATAGTCGGCAACACGCTGAGCCATAGCTTCGGGACTTTCCTGCGAAATGGCGCGATAGAGGACGAAGTCTTCGCCATAGCGCCCTCCCAGGAGATGGCAAACCGGTTGCCCGGCGACTTTCCCCAGAATGTCCCAGCAGGCGATGTCGATTGCCGACTTGACGTAGGCGTGCCCTTTAAGGGCAGCGTCCATGAGAACGTTGAGTTTTCCAAGTTGTAATGGGTCTTCGCCTAAAAGATGAGGTGCCAACTCCGCGACGCCAGCGCGGACACCGCTGGCATAAGCCGGCAGATAGTACGGTCCCAACGGGCACGCTTCGCCGAAGCCTTCCACACCTTCGTCCGTTTCAATTCGGACAATGGTGCTATCGAAAACATCGACCGATTTGCCTCCGGACCACTTATAACTCCCTTCATGAAGTGGCAATTCGACGCGATAGGCTGAAATTTTGCTGATTCGCATGACCATTCTACGAGACGGTTACGGGAATGTTGGGGCAGCTTTCAATGCCCCGGCGAATAATGCCAAGAACCCATTCGCGCTCTTCGCCAGATACGGGTAATCGAGGTGCCCGTACCATTTCCGAACCGAGACCACATTCCTGGACTGCCAGCTTGATGTATTGAACGAGCTTGGGATAGGTATCCAGATGCAATAGTGGCGTGAACCAGCGATAGATGGCCCGTGCTTCTTCCCAGCGACCGGCTGTCGCCAGTTCCCAGAGCTGGCAGCTTTGCGCCGGAAAAGCATTGACCAATCCCGCGACCCAACCGACAGCACCAAGCAAAACGCTTTCCAGCACGAGATCGTCCACGCCACAGAAAATCCGGTAGCGGTCGCCAAGCAGATTCACCAGATCGGTCACGCGGCGAACGTTTTCCGATGATTCCTTGATGGCTACGAGATTCTCTTCATCGGCCAGGTCGCGGAACATTTCTGGCGTGATATCGACTCCGTAGGATACAGGGTTGTTGTAGCAGAGGATCGGCAACGTTGTTGCCCTCGCTACGGCACGGAAATGAGCGACCGTTTCCGCCGCTGCCGACTTGTAAACCATGCCGGGCAAGACCATCAAGCCATCCACGCCTGTTTTTTCTGCGTCGCTGGCAAAGCGACAGGCAAGACGGGTCGTGCATTCAGCAACACCGGTCAGAACCGGAACACGTCCTCTCACATGAGCGACCGCGGTACGTAACAATTCCAATTTTTCGGAATATTCGAGTGAACAGTTTTCACCGACTGTACCCAAGAGAATCAACCCGTGCACGCCCGCATCGATCATCACATCGAGATGGCGCATGGTCGCCTCCAGATCGAGGGATTCATCAGCGCGAAAGTGCGTGCACGCAGCCGGAAACACACCGTGCCAGTCAACGTTCATCGGAGTACCTCTTTGCTTCCAGACGGTTCGACATCCTATGGGTTTATTGCAGTGTGCGGGGACGCTTTGGCGACCGATTGGTTGCTTGCTAATCTCGGCGTCGTTCGGGCTGCCAGATCAACCAGAGGCTTGGGATAAATGCCAAAGACAAGGGTCACGAGAGCACACGACCAGAGTGTCATTAATTTGGGGAGGGCTTTCGTTTTCGGCAACGGCTTGACGGGCCGATGCAAGTACATCTTGGCAATGATCCGCAGGTAGTACCACGCGCCAATGGCGGCATTGACGGCCATAATCGCTGCCAGCCAGCGAAAGAGTACGCCGCTGTCGCCTTTGCCTGACAGAGCTCCAAAAAACAGCATCATTTTACCCACGAAACCTGCCGTCAGCGGCACGCCGATCAGGCTGAACAAGAACAAAGTCATCAAAAGGGCGACGCCCGGATGGCTGACACCGAGTCCCGCAAGATCGTCTTCCATTTCGACTTCGCGCTCGGGCGTGCTCAGGTAAGAGAAAACGGCAAAAGCGCCGATGGTCATCCCGCCGTACGCCACCAAGTAAAACATGATCGCCTCAACTCCCCCGGGAACGTTCGAATTTGTTGCTTCCAGACTTTGAGCAACGGTCAATCCCATGAGCATGTAGCCGGCGTGGGCAATGCTGGAATAGGCTAGCAGCCGCTTCAAGTTGGTTTGCAAAAGAGCCAGAACGTTGCCAAGTGTCATGGTCACTGCGGCGACAATCCAAAGCAGTTTGGGCAAATGTGGGCCGAAGGCGATGGCAGCCGGCCCAGCGGGCACGACGAACCCCAGAACCCTGGCCAGAGCGACAAAGCCCGCAACCTTGGGCAAAAATGCGAGAAGCGCTGCCATCGATGCCGTCGTTCCCTGGTAGACATCGGGAGCATAGAAATGAAACGGAACCGCTGTGATCTTGAACCCGAGACCGGCAACCACCATCACCAGCGCGACAAGGACAAGAACCGGTAAATCGACCCCTTGCGTCGAGCGAAGGGCGTCCATGATGGCGGAGAGATTGGTGCTGCCCGCGATGCCATAAAGATAGCTGAAACCGAACAAAAGGATTCCGGAAGAAAACACACTCAGCAGAAAATACTTCGTGGCAGCCTCCCTTCCCAGATCATCTCGCCGTGGGATGTAAAGCATGACGTACGTCGGGATGCTGATCAATTCGAGCGAGAGAAACAGAGCGATAAGATCGTTGGACATCGCCGTCAAACCGATACCGGCAAGGATCAACAGCATACAGCCGTAGAATTCCGCAGCGAGTTTATCGGAGATGTCGTACCACGTGAAAATGACAAGGATAGCGCCGCCAATCAGGGTGATGACCTTGGTCAGCAAAGCTAGACGATCAAGGATGATCGGCGCGGCATAAACCTCAGCTGCAGTCGGCGGTCGAGTCGGAACGGTGTACCACAAAACGACGCCAACCGAAGCCAGAGCGACGAGGGCCACCGTTCCCCACAAATCCCGGTCGCGTCGCCAGGTACCTGCCAAATAGAGAAGACACGCTAGCGCGATGAGCGCGATCTCGGGGACCGCGAGCGGATAAATGTTTTTCAGCGCATCGATGATGGGGTTTGGCACGGAGCATCAACCTCCCAAAGCCCAAACCAGCGAAATCAGGAAAACTCCCAGCCCCAACACCATGGCCAGGGCGTAAAACTGGACCAGGCCGTTTTGGATGGGGCGAAAAAGTTGACCCAGCCAGCGCGCTCCATGGGCCAAAAGATCGATCAAACCATCGAGAATGTACAAGTCGAAGATTCGGCAAACAACCGACGTAGCATGGGCAGGCCGAACAATCCCGTTGTAATATGCTTCATCCAGATAGAATTTGTTCCGCGACGCATCGTAGAGACCGGGAACACTGTCTGCCAGCTCGTCGGCGGTTTTCGGTTCCTTGACATACATCCAATAGGCCAGGGCGATACCGGCGATGGCGAACAAACTGCTGCCCAACATCACGATTATGTTGGCATGATGCGGATGCTCGTGAAGGCCGGGAGTTTTTGCCAGCAGGTCGCCGAACCAGCCGGTCAATGGTTGTGCCACCAAACCGATGCCAGCTGCTAAAACCGCAAGGATCACTAACGGCACAGTCATGATCGGAGGGGATTCGTGGGCATGTTCGCCAGCCTCGGGGGGGATGCGTTCTTCGCCCCAGAACGTCAAAAAATAGGCGCGAAAAGTATAAAATGCGGTCAAAGCCGCAGTGATGACGCCAGCCATGAAAAAGATCATGTAATAGGTCGGAAACACTCCCTTTTTGGACGCTTCCAGAGCGACGCCCAAGATTTCGTCTTTGCTCCAAAATCCTGACCAGAGCGGGAATCCGGAGAGCGCCAAGGCACCCATGAGGAATGTCCAATGCGTCGTTGGCAAGAGACGGCGCAAGCCGCTGAAGCGACGCATGTCGATGACGTCGCCCATCGCGTGCATGACGCTACCTGCGGCAAGGAACAAGAGAGCTTTGAAAAAGGCATGGGTGAACAGGTGGAAGATCGCCGCCAGGACAGCAGCGTAGGTAATCGTGGGATGAGCGGCACTGCCTAATGCCAGAAACATATAGCCCAGCTGACTCATGGTCGAATAGGCCAGAACCCGCTTCAGGTCGGTTTGCGTCAAAGCGATCAGGGCCGCCAGCATGGCTGTGAAGGCGCCAATTCCGGCGACAGCGAGAAGTGCATCAGGCGCCAATTGATAGAGCGGCATGCAACGTGCGACCATATAGACGCCTGCGGTGACCATGGTCGCAGCGTGGATCAGGGCACTTACTGGAGAGGGGCCTTCCATGGCGTCGGCCAACCACACATGCAAGGGAAACTGAGCGGATTTTCCCACGGCGCCACAGAACAACAGCAGGCAAATAGCTGTCAATGTGGACGTTCCCGCCAGCGTATCGGCTCGGTCAAAAACACTCTGATAATCAAGGCGGAACCCGAACTGCGACCACAAGAGCAATATGCCCAGCATGAAGCCGAAGTCACCGATCCGGTTGACTAGAAATGCCTTGCGGGCGGCGGCCGCAGCCGATGGCCTTTGAAACCAGAAACCGATCAGCAGGTAGCTGCATACGCCGACCCCTTCCCAGCCGGCGTAGAGCAGAACGAAATTGTCGGCCATCACCAGGCCGGTCATGCAAAAGATAAACAAAGCTACGCAAGCAAAAAACCGCGGATATCCCGGATCGCCATGCATGTAACCGGCGGAATAGATCGCAATCAATGTGCCAACAAAGGTGACTGTGACGAGCATAATGGCCGACAGGGCATCAGCACGTAATGTCATTCCCACATCAAGTTTGCCACTTTGAACCCACGAATAGTAGGTCTTCAGGGTGGCGTCACCTTGCTCCTGGGAAATGATTTCCCCCGCGACCAGCATCGACAAAAAGCAGGCGGCGGCGACGGCAAGAAGACACGGCCAATGGCTTTGGCCGCGAAGCCAGCGCGGCCCTGCAAAGGCGATTACGATGCTCGCCAAGAGGGGCAGGCACGGAATGAGCCACAAGTAATCGGCCATGGCTGTTTAACACTTCCTCGCAGTTCGGGCAGCGACCTGGCTATCGCTTTCAACTGGGTGCATGTTCCGGCTCACGCCCAGCAGGAGTCAAATGAGGCAAAGGTTCTTCCGGTTCCAGTGGTGGCAACGGCTCGTCATCCACGATCGGATCCTGATCCGCTTCGCGCAATTCCTGCCAGACACTGACATCGAGCGTATGCCGATGCCGGTATAGCACCATGAACAACGAAAGGGCGATGGCCGCCTCGCAAGCGGCGACGGTGAGCATGAACAAGACAAACGCCTGTCCTTGCACGTTTCCCCGATATCGGGCGAAGGCCACCATGTTGAGGGCCACTCCCTGCAGCATCATTTCCGCCGACAAAAACATGATGATCAAATTGCGCCGCGACAAGAATCCGATCACGCCTAACGCGAACAAGACGGCACCGACCATCAAGTAGTTATTGAGGGCAGCAACGGGATTCATGGCATCCCCTCCTGCCGACCTGCGATGACGATGGCACCCACAACTGCCACCAGCAGCAAAACACCGGCTAGCTCGACAGAAAACAGATAATCGGTCACAAGAGATCGACCAAGAAGTGCCACTGTGTCAATCGACTCTTTTCGACCGGCACCAGAGCTTGCCTGCTGATTAGCCGGCCGACCGCTGAACGAACTCAAGGGCCTTTCCTTCGCCGGTTGCAATTGTCCCTGCATATTTCGGATCCGCTCAATCCGCGCCGCCAACTCGCCGAGCACTTTTTTCATCTCTGCCACACCCATCGCCTTGGCACGCATCCATTCCAAATCGAACATAAAATCGTTGGTGTTGATCCGCTCCATCAAGGGCAAAGGCCGATCCGATCCTTCCGGCGCGATGGAAATGGTTTCCAGCTTTTTGGAAAAGCCATCTTCGATTTCATCGCCCAGGACCTTTTCGATCTCGGCGACGGTCTCTTTTTGCTGCGCCAGGCGGATTTCCGCAAGGATCTGGTCCAGGCGGCGTGTGTCATAGTTCAAGACCAGTACGTACAACAAGGCTGCCAGCAGGACGAATCCGGCAACCGCTGAGAGCATCGGTTCACGCGACCGCCGATCTGCATCTGAGAGTCCTTCTTGCTGCGCCAACATGATGACAAAAAGGAACGTGACAATGATCGCCCCAGCATAGACGATGATGGTGGCTGCCGTCAGAAACGGTGCGGCTTGCAAAAGAAACAGGCCGCACGTACTAAGAATTACCAGCGCAAACGACAAGGCAGCCCGGACTGGGTTGCGTAGCGTGATCAGCAGGCCGCCGGAAATAATCGCCAAAGCCGAAAATGTCAGAAAGAGGAGGACCTCCGGCGTAAGGACATCGTAGCGGACCAGAAGCGCGCCAGCGCTGATGATGGCAGCTGCCGAACAAACGACTCCTGCCCACAGAGGATAACCTTTGGGCTTTGGCAACAAGTAGTAGACGCCGACCAGTCCCAGCCCAATGGGAAGTAACACCGGCAGAAACCCAGGCGGTCCGGACACGGTTGTCGTTTGCCCTGCTACCATGTTGTTGGCGTTTCCTGTCGCGTCAACGATCGGAATGGTGGTTAGTATTGGCTAGGAGTCCGGCAAATCGGACGCCGGACCAAGCCGACCAGCCTTGGTTCGAACCGGATCCTTGCCTGTTTTCAAGGTATAGTCAAAGACGCTAAGCAATTTTTCCTTGTCGAACATCATTTCTTCGCGGCTCAGCCCCGTTAAGTCATAAAGCGATGTCAACTCGATGGCATCAACCGGGCAGGCTTCCTCGCACATGCCACAATAAATACAGCGCAGTTCGTCAATGACAAATGTCTCAGGGTATTTTTCGCGGTCGGGCCAGGGGGATTCGGCGGCAACGATATCAATGCAATGAGCCGGGCAAGCCGTTGCGCACATGTAACAAGCGACACAGCGGACACGACCCTGTTCATCTCGATTCAGACGGTGTACGCCTCGATAATTCGGCGGGATATTTGGCTCCTGTTCGGGATATTCGACCGTAACCTTCGGGCCGAACATGTGCCTCATCGTGGTCTTGACCCCTTCCAGAATGGCCGGCAAATAGAGTTGTTCTTTGAATCCCATTCGGGGTTCTTGCACCCATTTAATGTCTTTCTCGTCAATGGGCATGATTCTCCCTCTGGCGAGGATGCCGCTTTCCTGTTAAGAACCGTTACGATCGGCACAATGTTAATGATATGGGATTGTGTGGGTTTTCAAGAACCAAGCTGGATTTGACGCACGCACGTAAAGCAGTCACGCAAAGGCTGAAGAGCCGTCAAATTCGCTTCAATTGCCAGCGCTAGTCTGGTCTTCCGCAGTTTACACGGCCAAATTTGCTTTCCTACATTGCCAAATCGGCAAAACTATGGCACTCTTTTGGCTGCTGCAAAACTGGGCAACAGAGACAAGTGGCGCGGGTGACAGCCGTTCGAGGTTGCCGGTTTAGAAGGCTTCTTATATACTTGCCGCTTTTGCGAGGCTTGGTAGTCTTACGTTGGAGTTCTGGCGGCACCTAAACAAGGATTCTTCTTATGCGATTCAACCTCCTGGATCGGATTACCGCCATGACGGCGGGAAAGTCTGTTCAGGCGGTCAAGAATTTGACACTTGGGGAAGAGTATTTGGCGGATCATTTCCCGACCTTTCCAGTGATGCCGGGCGTGCTCATGTTGCAGACACTCGTGGAGGCGGGAAGCTGGCTGCTGCGGGTCACCAACGATTTTCGCCATAGCCTCGTCGTATTGCGCGAGGCGAAGAACGTTAAATACGGCACATTCATGGAACCCGGTCGGCAGATGCACATCACTGTCGACCTGCTCGCTCAAGAAGAAAGCGGCCTGGCGACGCTGAAAGGGAAGGGCGAAGTCGGCGGACAAACCACCGTTTCTGCTCGCCTGGTGTTGTTTCAATATAACTTGAAAGATACTCGCCCTGAATGCGCTTCGGTCGATCAGCGCCTCATCGACCATCTGCGCGACGTGTATGCGTTTTTGACGTCAGCGAATCCCGTGGGCATAGGGTCGTAGGGATATGTTGTTGAAGGACCAGGTCGCTTTGGTGACGGGTGGCAGCCGTGGAATTGGACGGGCGATCGTCGAACGCTTCGCCCGAGAAGGCGCCAGGGTCGCCTTTGTCTATCGAGGCAGCAAAGAAGCAGCGGACGCACTCGTTCAGGAAGTCCAGTCGAATGGCGGCACGATTCTGGCCTTGCAAGGTGATGTTTGCGACGCCGACTTCGCCCAAAACTGTGTTGAACGCGTGCAGAACGAATGGCAACGGCTGGACATTCTGGTGAACAATGCCGGGATCATACATGACGACTTGTTCATCCGCCTCGAGCCTGAGGCGTGGTCCAAGGTGTTGCAAACCAACCTCGGAGGGTACCTATAACTTTTGTCGAGCGGTAGCCTATCCGCTGATGAAACAGCGGCGTGGCCGAATCATCAATATTTCTAGTGTAGCGGCGGAACACGTGAACCCGGGGCAAACCAATTACGCGGCCAGCAAAGGCGCGATCAACGCCTTGACGCGTGCTTTGGCAGTGGAACTCGCCAGCCGAAACGTCACCGTGAATGCCATCGCCCCGGGCTTCATCGAGACCGATATGAGTGAAGCCGTGCGAAACAAAGCTGGGGACATCATCAAAAAGATGATCCCCATGCGCCGGCTCGGAAAACCAGAAGACATCGCCCGCGTCGCCGTGTTTCTTGCCAGTGAGGAAAGTGGTTATATCACAGGGCAGGTCATCACGGTGGATGGCGGGCTTAGCCTGGGTGCGGTCGCCGGATAACATTGTGGCGGGAAACGACCGTGGCTGACTCATGAACGCTCCAAGCGCTGGGCATGAATCGGCTGCGATATTCAACGGACCAGGGAACGTGTTCGTTCCTAAGCTCTTTATTTCTGGAGGAAGCGATCAATGTCGAGCCGTGATGAAATCTACTCAAAGGTCTCCGCGACGTTGGTAGAAGCCCTGAATGTGGACGAAGATGAAATCAAACCTACGTCGACTCTCCAGGGCGACCTCGGGGCGGAATCGATCGATTTTCTCGACATCGTTTTTCGGTTGGAAAGGGAATTCGGCATCAAGATTCCCCGTAACGAACTGTTCCCCGAGTCGATCTTTCAAGGCGACCCCGAATTCGTTCAGGATGGAAAAGTCACGGAAAAGGGGATCGCCGAACTCAGGCAGCGCATGCCTTTCGCTGACTTGTCCAAATTTGAAGAAAATCCGGAGGTCAGCAATATCAGCAATCTGTTTACCGTCGAAATGATCACCCGTTACATCGAAGGCAAGCTGAGCGAACCGAGCAAGAATTAGGAATTCGCCAACAATTGCTCTTTACGTGTAATCGGAAGGTGACAATACGGGAGAAGGAGTTCCACGGCACAACCGGGCAACTCCTTCTCTTTTTTCACTATGTTGGCGGCTCTTTCGTGCGCAACGATCGGTGCCAGACTACAGAGGCCCTATGCGATGGATCTGGATAGACCGTTTTTTGGAATTTGAAAGTGGCAAGCGGGCGACGGCAATAAAGAACCTCAGTCTCGCTGAGGATTACTTCGCCGAACATTTTCCCGGCTATCCAGTCATGCCCGCGTCGTTGATCCTGGAAGGGTTAGCCCAGACGGGCGGCATCCTGGTCGGTGAAGCCAACAACTTTCAGGAAAAAGTCGTGTTGGCTAAAATCACGTTCGCTCGATTCCGGCGCGAAGCGACCGCTGGCGAACAGTTGCGCTACGAGGTCGATCTGCTGCATCTTCGGCCGGAAGGAGCGTCTGTCGCCGGCCGGGTTTACAGCGATACGGACCTCATCGCCGAGGCGGAGATTTTTTTCGCTCATCTGGATCGCTCGCGATCGCAAAGGATCTTTGGCGACCACAACTTTGTTTTCTCTGGGGAGCTCAAGCACTTGCTGGGTTTGGCGCAGGCGGCGGCCAAACAACCGGACGGTTAAGGAGTTGCCACTATAATAGGCATTGTACCAGGCCGTGAGAATGGCACGGCAACACGTGTCTGCCTTCGGATAGACGCAGTGCCGTTCGCTGTTTTTGCACAGGTGGGCCATGGCGGATTCACGACGAGTTGTTCTAACTGGAATTGGCGCTCTCACGCCCCTCGGGCTGGACGCCAACGCCTTCTGGGACGCGCTAGTGCATTGCCGCAGCGGAGTCGGTCCGATAACCGCCTTTGACGCGAAAAGCCTGCCAGTGCGCATTGCGGGCGAAGTGCACGGTTTTGACGCCAAAAACTACATCGACAAGAAGGAACGCAAAAGCCTGCGCGTTATGGCGCGGAGCATCCAGCTATCGGTCGCCGCCGCCCAACTGGCACTCAACGATGGGAACGTGGACAAAACCCAGCTCGATCCGACGCGCTTCGGCGTTGAGTTCGGCGCCGGCTTGATCGCCAGCGAACTGGAAGAGCTGGGAGAAGCGGCGCGGGTGAGCGCCAATTGCCAGCCCGGTTCCATCGACCTGGAAAAATGGGGAGCGGAAGGTTTGCCCAATATCACGCCGTTGTGGATGTTGAAATACCTTCCCAACATGCTCGCCTGCCATGTGTCGATCCTCCATAACGCCCAGGGACCAAGCAACACGATTACCGAAAGCGATGTCGGCAGTACGCTAGCAATCGGCGAAGCCTACCGCATACTTGTCCGAGGCCAGGCTGATTTCTTCCTGGTTGGCGGCGGGGAAAGTCGATTGAATCCGTTGAGTTTTTCCAGACAGTGCCTGTTTCAGCCTTTGTCGCGACGAAACGACGAACCCGAACTGGCTAGTCGTCCCTTCGACCGCGATCGCGATGGCATGGTCATCTCCGAAGGTGCCACCGTCCTCGTCATGGAGACCCTGGAACACGCCCAAAAGAGAGGGGCCCGCATTTACGCGGAAGTGGTCGGTTTCGGATCGGCTTTCGACCGCCAGCGATCGGGTGCGGGGATTGCACGAGCCATTCGCAATGCCTTGAGGGACGCCGGCATCGAACCGGAAGATGTCGATCACATCAATGCTCACGGTTTAAGCGCCGTCGATGTCGACGCCTGGGAAGCGAAGGGCATCAATGAAGTCTTCGGCGATAGGGACCCGCCGGTAAAAGTATTTGCTGCCAAGAGCTTGTTGGGCAATTTGGGCGCGGCGGCGGGCACAACGGAATTAGCCGCCAGCGTGTTAGCGCTGCATCATGGTCTGGTACCGGCTACGAAAAACTTTGAAAACCGGGATGCGAATTGCCCGCTCGCGGTGATCGCTGGGGACCCAGTGCCCGCGACGAAACCGTATGTTTTGAAGCTCAACTTCACTGATATGGGACAGTGTGCCGCGATTGTTGTCCGCCGCTGGGAGTAATCCTTCGCGAGTGCGGCGAAGGAGCAGGGATATGCGAAGGCGAGTCGTAATTACCGGAATGGGAGCGATCACACCGCTCGGACACAGCGTCGAGGAACTCTACGCCGCTCAGATCGAAGGGCGCAGTGGAATCGGTCGCATCTCCCTTTTCAATGCCCAACGCTTTCCGACACAGATTGCCGCCGAAGTCAAAAACTTCGATCTGTCGCGTTTCGTCAAAGAGCCTCAACGGTGGGTCGATTCCGGAGTCAACAGCCAGTTTGCCGCCGCCGCAGCGAAACAAGCACTTGAAGATGCCGATTTGCTCGACAATACGAAAGTGGATCGCACTCGGATCGGTGTCTATCTTGGTTGCGGCGAAGGGATTCAGGACTTTCATAATCTCGTCTCTCTGATTGCTTTCAACTACGATGCCGATAGTCGGCTCGTCGACACGGCTGGGTTTACCAGCGGTGCATTGCGCTACTTTCATCCAGGCCGTGAAGCCGAACAAGAGCTGCACACCTCGGCCGCCCACTTGGCGGCTTATTTTGACCTCGAGGGACCGAATTTCAATTGCCTGACGGCCTGTGCCGCCAGCAGCCAGGCGATCGGTGAAGCGACGGAGATGATTCGCCATGGCGATGCGGACATTATGCTCAGCGGCGGCTCGCACAGCATGATCCATCCACTCGGGGTGACCGGGTTCAATTTGTTGACGGCTTTGTCCACCAGCAATGATCCGCCTTCGAAGGCATCGCGTCCTTTCGACTTGCATCGCGATGGTTTCGTGCTTGGCGAAGGTTCTGGAATGCTCGTCCTGGAAGAATTGGAGCATGCCAAGAAGCGCGGAGCTCATATCTATGCGGAGATAATCGGCTACGGTTCGACGGCGGACGCCTTCCGCATTACGGACAGCCATCCCGAAGGGCGCGGGGCGGCGGCTTGCATCCGCGCCGCTCTCCAGGACGCCGGTATCCAGCCGACCGACGTCGATTACATCAACGCCCACGGAACGAGCACGCAGGTGAATGACAAAGTAGAGACGATAGCGATTAAACAGGTTTTCGGCGATGCAGCGTATCAGGTTCCTGTCAGCAGCAGCAAGAGCATGCTCGGACATTTGATCGCTGCCGCCGGGGCTGTAGAATTGATTACCTGCGTCATGACCATCCAGAAAGGCGTCATGCCGCCAACGATGAATTACGAAACGCCCGATCCCGAATGCGATTTGGATTACATTCCGAACGCCGCTCGGGAAAAAACGGTGCGTTGCGCCTTGAGCAATAGCTTCGGTTTTGGCGGGCAGAACATTTCGCTCGTTGTCCGCAAATTCGATGTGTGATTGGACCGACCTTAATCCGTCTTGGGAGTTGCACCTTGGAATGGTTGTGGTACGCTATAGTGGGAATCGTCTGCCTCAGCGGCGCAGTCTGGACTGGGAATCGTCTCTTTCAGGATTATCTTATCAGTCGCTATGGCAAGCACCTGGTTCGCGGCTTTGAAGAAAAGCCGATTTTCATTATTCCACGCGGCCAACCACTCGAAAGCGCCGAAAACGTCTACTTCCATAGCAGCGATGGCTACCAGCTATGTGGCTGTTACCTGCGCACGCCCGCATCCCGAAGACTCGGCGTGATTCTCTTCGGCGTACCCTACGGCGCCTCTCGCTGGACATGCGTCCCTTTCTGTGAAAAACTCGTGGATGCTGGCTTCGACGTTTTCGCTTTCGAGTTCCGCAACCAGGGTGACAGCGAATCGATGCCTGGCTATGAGCCTTTGCACTGGGTGACCAAATACGACGTGATCGATGCGGAGTCGGCAATCGAATACTTGAGAACCCGCCCCGACGCGGAGCCGACGGGGATCGGTTTCTTCGGTGTCAGCAAAGGAGCCGCGGCCGGCCTTTTGGCGTCGGCATCGAACCCGTACGTTCGCTGCTTCGTGACCGATGGCGTTTTCGATACCTTTACCGTAGTCGTTCCCTTCATGCGAAAATGGATCGCCATTTACAGCCAACGACGCTGGCTGCAACGCATCTTGCCGTCCTGGTTTTACGAGCAAGCCGGTCGCCGCTGCCTCGAACGCGACTACCGAAACCGGGGCAAGGACTGGCACTACGTCGACCTGAAACCCGTCATGGGAAGCTTGTCACCCAGGCCGCTGTTGATGATTCACGGGGCGGCCGACAACTACATCGCTCCCCAGATCGGACAAGCGCTTTTTGAAGCGGCGAAACCGCCGAAAGAATTCTGGCTTGTTGAAGGGGCCAAGCACAATACTTCGGTTCATGTCGCCGGTGACGAATACCACCGTCGCGTCATCGAGTTCTTTCGCGAGCATCTTGCCAGCAACCCAGCAGCACTCAACGGCTATGCTCAGACAGCCGGCTCAGCCAACGGTTCGCCCCAACAGACGCTGGCCGTGAGCCGAGGTTCCTCGTCTTCCTAGTCGGAGGCCGTGATGATTCTCCCACGCTGGTTTCTCTTTCTCATTGGCCGGGTTGTCCGGCGGCCGGTACTCCGTCACATCAACGCTTTTGAAGCCGCCACACATCGCCCGCGAGAAATTCAGCAGGCGCTGCTCAGACGCATCCTCGCCCACCATGCGGATACCGATTTCGGACGCCAACATCATTTTCGAGCGATCGGATCGGTCGAGGATTTCCGTCGGCACCTGCCAATTGCCGGTTATGAGTACTTCGAGCCTTACATCGCTCGCGTTCGCGCTGGGAATACCTCCGCTCTTTTGGCTGACCCGGTAAAGATGTTCGCCTTGACCAGCGGTACGACTTCGGCACGCAAGTTCATTCCCGTTACCTCACAATACCTGGCCGACTATCGACGCGCCTGGAACATCTGGGGTCTGCGTGCTTACCGGGCCCATCAGAGTGTCCGGCTGAGGCCAATCGTACAAATGTCGAGCGATTGCGATGAATTTCGCACCGAGGCGGGAATTCCCTGCGGCAGCGTAACCGGACTGACAGCGAAGATGCAGAAACGCATCATCCGTTGGCTCTACTGCGTACCGCCTGCAGTGGCCCAAATCAAAGACCCAGCCGCCAAGTATTATGCGGTGTTGCGGCTGGGAATGCCCAAAGACGTTGGCGTCATCGTGGCGGCCAATCCCAGCACGCTCGTCAATCTCGCCCGCGCCGGCGACAGCGAAAAGGAGTCGCTGATTCGCGACATCCACGACGGCACCCTGAGCCAACGCTTTGACATGCCACCCAGTGTCCGCGAACAAATCCAGCGCCGACTGAAACGCCACCCGGACCGCGCCCGGCAATTGGAACGGCTCGCCGACCGGCACGGCCATCTCTATCCCCGACATTACTGGAACGATTGCCTGTTGGGCTGCTGGACCGGAGGCAGCGTGGGCAACTACCTCCGCCAGTTTCCCCGTTACTTCGGCGACAACCCCGTACGAGATGTCGGCTTGATCGCCAGCGAAGGCCGAATGTCCATCCCCTTCAGCGATTTCTCCCCCAGTGGCGTTCTCGATATCACCAGCCACTTTTTCGAATTCGTTCCCGAAAACGAAATCAATCAAGCCCAACCGACCGTTCTCGAAGCCCACGAGGTCAAAGAAGGAGAACGCTATTTCATCCTGCCAACGACCGCCTTCGGACTGTATCGTTACAATATCTATGATGTTGTCCAAGTCACCGGCTTCTACAACCGAACACCTCTCGTCGAGTTCCTCAGCAAGGGGTCGCTCTTTGCCAACATCACCGGCGAAAAACTGTCGGAATACCACGTCACACGGGCGATGAGCGCCACGCAGCAGGAAATGAATCTGGAGTTTACGACCTACAGCCTGGCCCCTTGCTGGAATGATGACCAGCCCTATTATGGGTTGTTTATCGAAGAGCAAGATGGCCTTGCTCCAGAACAAGGCCGCCGTTTGGCGGAGGCGCTCGACCGCTATCTGTGCCGGGCCAACATCGAGTATGAAAGCAAGCGCCATAGCGAACGCCTCGGGCCGGTGCGCATCGAATGGCTCAAGCCGGGCACCTGGGCCAAATGGGATCACGAACGCTTGCTGCGCTCCGGAGGCACGCCGGAACAATACAAGCATCCCTGCTTGATCGGCGATCCCGATTTCGCCGAGACGATTCGCCAACAGCTTACCGTTCCCTCGCCTGCAGGCATGGTGCGCTGAGTGAAGTGGATGAAAAAAGCAGGTTAGTAAGCTATTGACGGCGTTCCCAATATCGTCGTATGCTAGGGATCGTCATCATCCGAGTACCCTAGCACGTCGTGCCCCTCAACGGCGAGCAGACTAAATGGCTGCGAGAGTTTTTACGATTCGACCCGGTCTGGAGCCGTATCCCGGCTACAAGACGATCCAATTGCTCGGTCGCGGAGGGTATGCCGAAGTCTGGGAAGCAGAATCACCGGAAGGCCGAATCGCTCTCAAATTCCTTCTCGCCAACGATTCCCTTGCCACATCGAGGGAAATCCGCTCGATGCAAGCGATTCGTACTTTGCAGCATCCGCATTTGCTGCGCATCGATCGCATTTGGGTCTATGAAAACTACATCGTCATCGCGATGGAACTGGCCGAGGGGAGCCTGCTCGACCTGCTTGACGCGTACCAGGCAGAGTTTGGCACTCCGATCGTGCCGGAACAGGTTTGCATGTATCTTTCGCAGGCGGCCGACGCGCTCGACTTTCTCAACAAACGCCAGCATCATATCGACGGCCAACTTGTAGCCATTCAGCACTGCGATATCAAACCAAACAACCTGCTGATCTTCGGCGATGTGGTGAAACTGGCCGACTACGGCCTGTCTTCGACCACCGGAACCCGCGGAGGATTGCATGCCCATCGTCGCGCCGGCACCCTCGATTACACGGCTCCGGAAGTCTTTCAGGGACAGCTAAGCGACAAATCCGACCAGTATTCGCTGGCAATCACCTATTGCCAGTTGCGCGGCGGGCGATTGCCATTTACCGATACCCCTTCCAAATTCGACCGCAATTATGTTCGGCCCGAACCTGACTTGACGATGCTGCCCGAAGCCGAACGTCCCATCATTGCCCGTGCCTTGTCGCGCGTGCCACAGGATCGCTGGCCCTCGTGCACGGAAATGATGACAGAATTGGCCAAGCGCATTCTCTGAAACCGCACCAACAACCGTCGCCAGCTGCTCCGGTTGTTCAACAGCGGCCCCAGAGAACGCCAAGACGTTCAGGAACTTCGTGATCGCGGGCGGAGCTTACTTGAAGGTATAGATAAAGTCTGTTTCGTTCCTCGACAGATAGCCGGCCGTCGGACAAATCCACACATCCTTGTCCTTATCACGAAGCCAGCGTTCGCCGGACTTCAACCCGACCGCCCAGATGCGAATTCTCCGACCTCTGATCTTCTTGCCTTCATGGGTGAGATAGGCCGACTTTCCTGGCGGCACATCGATCGACAAATAGGTTTTGCCGAGATTGGTCGGATACCAACCCCACTCCCGCTTGTCGACGGCTTCATAAAAGTAGCCGATCCGTAGCGTTTCGTTCGTGTTGTTGACAACTTTCACATGCCGCTGGTAGAAGCGTTTGATTTTGTCTTTGTAATTCTGGGGATCGAGTTCCAGCGCCTTGCTGTAGTAGCGTTGAGCTTCATCAAAATTTCGGTGGTAGTCCATGGCACTGCCAGCCCAGAAGTATGCCGCCGCGTACTTGGGATCGACTTTGATAGCGCTCCGGTAATCCTTGACGGCCAGGTCCCAGCGATTGAGCCAGGTCAGGGCCAAACCCCGATCGACAAAGTACGAGGGTTCGTCAGGATAAAGCTGGATGGCGGTATCAAAGGTCAAGACCGCATCTTTGTACTGTTTCAGCATGTGCAAGGAACGCCCTTTGACACGGTAGGCGACGGGCAGAAATGGATTGACCTTCAACCCATCGTCGGCAGCGGCTAAGGCTTCCCGGTAACGGCCCATGTCGTACAGCAAATTCATGCGGTTGATGTGAGCGACAACAAACTTCGGATTGAAGCGGATTGCGCGTTCGTAATCGGCCAAAGCGCGGTCCCGCTGCTTTTTCAATTCCAGCGCCCAGCCCCGATTGTTGTAAGCCAGCGCATACTTGGGATCGATTTGAATGGCTTTAGAGTAATCAACGATGGCTTTGTCGATGTCACCTTTTCGCCGATGGGCTAGTCCTCGATGCTCGTAGGCGACAGCATCTTTGGGATCCAGTCGAATGGCTTCGTCGCAATCGAGCACCGCCGTGTCGTAGTCGCCACGGTAAACGAAGGCGCGGGCACGATGCCGGTAGGCGGCACTTAATTTATCGTTGAGCTTGATCGCGCGGGTCAAAGCGTCGATCGCCTCTCCTAGTTTATCCTGTTCGATCAGACGTTCGCCCCGAAGGGTAAAATCCTCCGCTGTTTTCGGTTCCATCATGCGGAGCGTTCTGGCGACGAATTTTTTCACTTCGGAAACATCGATGTGATGAGACATTAGCCGGACCGTCTTGCCGGATGAGTCCGTGGCCCGATAATGCGAGACCACCCCCACGAGTTGGCCGTCGTCGTTGACCACTGGCCCGCCGCTATCGCCGGGATTGATGGGCGATTGTGATTCCAGTACGCGACACTTTCGCTCGAGAAAACTTCGGCCGTTTTGCGAATACCACTCTTTGTAATAGACTTGCCGAACCGTGCCTGACGTATAAACCCACAACGCACCACTGGAACCAGGATTGCCTACGGAATGGAGATCGTCTCCCGGCTGGGCACTCTCGCTGGCCATGGGAATGGCCCGAATGCCGTCCGGCAAACGGTCGATCAATTGGACTGCGGCCAGATCGCTGTGCTGATCGGTATCAATTACTTTGGCCCGCAAAGCATCTTCTTCTTTGTAGGCGTTGCGTTCGGAGATGACTCGGCCGTCTTTGAAGCGCGGAAAGACGATCAACACCCGTTGCTTGCCCGCAACGACGTGATGATTCGTGATCAGAAGTTTACGCTCCTGGTCAACGATCCAGCCGGTCCCCGATGCCGTGCCGTTCTTAAGCGGTACCACGATCCATGCCGTACCTCGTAGGATTTCGTTGTAGCGGCTTCTCCCCTGCTCCGCCGCAAATACGTGCTGCTCGATAGCGACAGCCAGCAGACATGCCCAGGCCACGAAGTGCATTTTTTTGTACATGGGGCCACCCAGGTTGGAGAAATAGGAATCTAGCAACTTCCTGCTAGGATATCTCGATTAGACCATAAGAGCGGACAGGGGGTTAACCAATTCTGTCTGAGTCTGGCGTTTTCAAGAAACTTTTCTGCTTGCACTTCGTAATTCGTCGTTTCCCGTCAGAGGCGACCTGTTCGGTTTGCCCGCTTGGCTGTTGTTCGGCAACGATAAAACGGCTGGCCACTTGCCGAACGAGAAGGCGAGGAGCAAAATAGTTAGTTAGCGAACGAACCAACGTTAGGGGGCCTGCTGTGCTGGAATACGATTTCGAAGAAAGCATTGGCTTTTGGGTCATGATGACCGCACGGATGTTCGAACGCGCCATGAACGACGAATTGGCGCAGCACGGCATTACGTACCGCCAATGTCAGGTGTTGGGTTGGCTGGCATTGGAAGGGGACTTGACGCAGTCCGAGTTGGCCGATCGCATGCGAGTCGAAGCGCCGACACTGGTGGGAATTCTCGACCGCATGGAGAGAAATGGCTGGATCAGGCGGCAAACGTCGAGAATGGACCGGCGAAAGAAACGGATTTCTCCGACGCCTCAGGTCCAGCCGGTGTGGAAGAAGATCACGCGTTGCGCCCGCCGAGTCCGGGCCCGTGCCGTTCGTGATTTGAATGAGGACGAACTGGCTGTCGTCAAAAGAGTGCTCGCCAGAATTCAAGAAAACCTGAAAACCAAATCGATTGTCGAGGAGACCGTTTCATGAATCGGCTGCTGACTGTTGCCTTGGTCGCATGGTTCGTGCCGGTCCTCACGGCGCAAGAAGCGGCCCGCGTCGTGACGATGCGCGTTCGAAAAATGAAGGCGGCTTCCAGCCAATCGTTCGTCGGCACGATCATGCCGGTTCGAGTCAGCACCGTAGGCAGCGCCGTTGATGGTCGGGTGGCCGAATTCCTTGTCAACGAAGGAGATTATGTGCGTGCTGGCCAGCCCATCGCGAAATTACGCCAACAGCTTATCGAGGCAGACGTTGCGGCGGCACGGGCGGATTTGGATTTGCGCCAAGTGGAATTGAAGGAACTGGTATCTTCGCTGCCTGTGGAAATCGAACAGGCCAAAGCTCGGCTGGCATTAGCCGAGGCGGCCTTGCGCTTCGCTAAAGCCAAACGCCAACGCAACCAGACGCTTGTTGGCCGGGGCGTCAGCAGAGAGGATCTCGAAGAATCGGCGTCGCTCGCCGAACAGGCCCAGGCCAATCTGGAAGAAGCGAAAGCCGCTCTCAAGATTCTGCAAGGACCAAGACAACAACGCATCGCACAGGCCAAGGCGCGCGTCGCTTCGCAACAAGCGCTTTTGGATCGACTCGAAGAACAACTCGAAAGGCACACGATTCGCGCGCCGTTCGACGGCTACATCACCGCCGAATTCACCGAAGTCGGCCAGTGGCTCAAACCCGGTGACCCCGTCGTGGAGATCGCGGAGCTGGCCGAAGTCGATGTTCAAGTCGGCGTGCTCGAGGATTACGTCGGCTTTCTGCGCGAAGGGCAAACCGTTCGCGTCGATGTGGGGGCACTGCCTGATCGAACCTTTACAGGCACCATCCAACTGATCGTTCCCAAAGGCGACCTGCGCTCCCGCACTTTTCCGGTCAAAATACGCTTGAAAAACAAGAAACTGGGCAAGAAGAACGTACTATTGAAAGCCGGCATGTTCGCCCGCGTGACCCTCCCTGTTGGTGAACTGGACAAAGAAGCCTACTTCGTTCCGAAAGACGCTTTGGTTCTTGGCGGCAGCCGCCACCTTGTCTTCGTCGTCAAGCAAGGCATCGCTCGCAGGGTTCCCGTCGAGCTGGGTCTCGCCCACGAAGACTGGATCGAAGTCAAAGGCGAACTTAGCGACAACGACGTCGTCGTCGTCCAAGGGAATGAACGGCTTCGTCCTGGCCAAAAGGTGGACGCCGTTTTTCAAGACTGAACCGGGCGGTAACACGCCGACAACGGTATCCGCCACCAGACGAGCCCTCCCCGACCGAAGCAGAGACCAGCCATTGCTCCACTGCGCGTGGAGGAAATACATCCAGCCATGCTTTGTATTTGGGACCGTTGACTCGACAATTGAGAAAGCTGCACCATGGGGCTCATCGAATTATGCGTGCGTAACCCGGTCAAGATCTCCGTGGGTGTCTTGCTGATCGCTTTGTTTGGCAGCATCGCGCTTTTCGGCATGCCCATGCAACTGACACCCGAAGTGCAAACTCCCACCATCACAGTGGAAACCACTTGGAACGGAGCCAGCCCGCAGGAGATCGAACGGGAAATCATCTACGAGCAGGAAACGCATTTAAAGAGCGTCGAAGGCGTCGTCAAGATGACCTCGGAAGCGATGCATTCGCGCGGTCGGATCACGCTGGAATTCGCCATTGGTACCGATCTTCGTGATGCGATGTTGCGCGTCAACACGCATTTGCAACAGGTCCGCGAGTATCCCATTGACGCAGACAAGCCAGTGATCGAATCTTCCAATTTGTCGGATCGAGCGATTGCCTGGTTCATTTTGAGTCCACGTCCCCCGACATTAGCGGAGATCGACGCCTTCGCGGAGAAACATCCGGAATTGACGGAGGTACTGGAACCGATTCGAAGGGCACCGAACTTCGGGGTAGCGGGCTTGCGTTTGCGCGAAGCGGCGGAGAAATATCCTGCATTGCGCGAGTTGCTGCCGCCGGAAATGGACGTAACCAAATTGCGCAAGTTCGCCGAAGACGTTATCGAAGCTGAACTGGAACGGGTCGATGGTGTGGCCGACGCTGAAGTTCGCGGTGGCCGCGAAGTCGAAATGCAAGTCATCGTCAACCCGCATCGACTCGCGGCGCGGCGCATTACGATTGAGGACGTGCGTCGCGCCCTCGATGTGGAAAACAAGAATATCTCAGGCGGCGATTTTTGGGAAGGGAAACGCCGCTGGGTCGTTCGCACCCTGGGGCAATTCGAAACGGCGGAACAAGTCGCCAATACCGTCATTAAGCACGAAAACGGCGAGCCTGTCTATGTCCGCGACGTCGCTCAAGTAGTGCGGGGCTTCAAAAAGCCAGATGGTTTAGTAAGGCGATTCGGCACCGAGCGGCTGGCTATCAGCGTGCTGAGGAAAAACAACGCCAATGTTCTCGAAGTAATGGAGGGGTTGCGGGCCGCCAACAAGAGACTCAATGAAGGCATCCTTGCCCAGAAAAACCTTACGTTATCGCAGGTCTATGATGAAACCGAATATATCTACTCCGCTATCGGGCTGGTCACCAACAATATCCTCGTCGGCGGCCTGTTGACGGTGATCGTGTTGTTGCTGTTTTTGCGCAGCGGCCGGTCCACGCTCGTCATTGGCTTGGCGATCCCCACCTCGATTATCGGCACATTCCTGATGCTGTACCTGATGGGCAGATCGTTGAATGTCATCAGCCTGGCTGGGTTGGCCTTTGCCGTCGGCATGCTGGTCGACAACGCCGTGGTCGTACTGGAAAACATTTATCGCCATTACCAGTTAGGCAAATCCCCGTTGCAGGCGGCCGTCGTCGGTACTTACGAAGTGTGGGGAGCGGTTCTCGCTTCCACCCTGACCACCCTCGCCGTCTTCATTCCGGTCCTGTTCGTCCAGGAAGAAGCCGGCCAGCTGTTCCGTGACATCGCTCTGGCCATCAGTTGCGGCATTGCCCTTTCGCTGCTGGTGTCGATAACGGTCATTCCGACGGCAGCAGCCAGGTTGGTCGGCGGGCAGCAATCGTTTGGCTTTGAAGGTGCTGGCCGAATCAGAGCGACAAAACGCTCTGTCTTTGGCACGTTCCTGCTCGCTCCCTTCAACTGGATCGGCCAGTCGTTTGTCGACGTCATCATTCGGATCAATGTCCGCCTCCAGCGCAGTGTGTTTTTGCGGCTGGCCACCGTACTCGGATTTGTCGGGGTGTCGCTTGGCCTCATCTGGCTGCTGATGCCGAAGGTGGAATACTTGCCTTCGGGGAACCGGAACCTGGTTTTGGGGATCCTGTTACCGCCTGCTGGCTACAATCTCGATCAATCTCTGGCCATCGGCGCTCAGATCGAAGAGGAACTGCGTCCCTATTGGGATGTGGATGAGGGGACCCTTAGCGTCGGCGACTATCCAGCCATAGGCGACTATTTCTTTGTCGCTCGGGACCGCAATCTCTTTTTGGGGCTTCGTTGTGCGGACCCCGCGCGAGCGAGTGAGCTTATCCCGCTTGTGCGGCAAGTCGTCGGCAAAATCCCCGGTACCTTTGTCCTCGCCAAACAGTCCAGCCTCTTTGAACGCGGCATGGGAGCAGGGCGGACCGTCGATGTGGAAATCACCGGCCCGGACCTGAAAAAACTGGTGGCTTTGGGAACCGAAGTCATTGGCAAAGTCGGGCAAATCCTGCCGGGCGCGCAAGCCATTCCCCGGCCGAGTCTTGATTTGTCCAGTCCAGAGATGCATTTGATCCCCAAACCGGAGTATTGTGCCGAAATGCAGATCGCCGCTTCGGAATTGGGCTATGCCGTCGATGCTTTGGTCGATGGTGCTTATGCTGCCGACTTCTTTGAAAAAGGCGACAAAATCGATCTGCGCATCATTGGCCAGGAGCAGTTCGCCAGGAGGACGCAAGACCTGGAAGCCCTGCCGATCGCGACCCGTACCGGCTCTTTGGTGCCGTTGAAAGCGCTGGCAGATATTCAAATGGGTGCCGGTCCAGAACAAGTCAACCGGCGGGAACGACAACGAGCCATCACCATCCAGGTTTCTCCTCCCGAAAATGTGCCGCTCGAAGAGGCCATGGACTTGATCCAGACGCATATCGCCAAGCCGATCATGGAACGAGGAGACCTCGAGGGAGGGCTTTATCAGATCAATCTCGCCGGCACCGCTGACAAACTTCGGGCCACCTGGTATGCTTTGCGCTGGAACTTCTTGCTGGCCCTCTTGATTACTTACCTGTTGATGGCAGCCCTCTTTGAATCGTGGCTGTATCCTTTCGTCATTATCGTCAGCGTGCCGCTGGGAGCTGTCGGCGGCTTCATCGGGCTTTGGCTTTTGAACATCTTCGTCCTGCAATCGCTCGACGTTCTTACCATGCTTGGCTTCGTCATTCTCATCGGCACCGTCGTCAACAATCCGATTTTGATCGTCAAACAAACCTTGGTGCACATGGAAGAAGGCATGCCTATGCGGGAAGCGGTTCTGGAAAGCGTCCGCAACCGCATCCGGCCGATTTTCATGACGACTGCAACGACGGTTTTCGGCCTGCTGCCACTGGTGCTGTTCCCCGGCGCCGGCAGCGAACTTTATCGCGGTTTGGGCGCGGTCGTTTTGGGCGGCTTGCTCGTTTCGACCCTCGTTACCGTTATTCTAGTTCCCGCGCTGTTCACGCTGATGATGGAATGGAAAATGTCGCTTGCTGCCAAATGGCAAAGAAAAAGGGCCGATCAACATGCTGTCGACCTGGTAACGGCAGGGCAAGGGCCAGCTCCTGCCTCGCCGGTTGCCTGAGCCTGCGTCCGGTTTCCTTGCTGACAAAATGCGGCTACCGCCGCGATCCTTTGAGTCCTGAAAGGTGCGACGCCATGGCCAAGGTTCTCAATATCCATCGTGATGGCAAACCTTTCACGATGGGAAATACCCAGTCCACCGTACTGATCTCGCCTGAGAATGGGGCGAAACACGTAACGTTCAATTACATTCGCTACGACGCCAATGCCGAATTCCCCCAGCATGTGCACGATGAATCGGAAGACGTGTTTTTCGTTCTCGAGGGATCGGGCTGGCTTAAACAAGGAGAAAAACTGACGCCGATCACAGTTGGCGACGTCGTTTTCGTACCCGCAGGCGAACAACACGGAACAGTAGCCGGTCCGAATGGGATGGTGGTCGTCAGTTGCCAGGGGCCGCCGGATCTGAAACTCTATACGGGAGAACGAGACAGTTCTCGTCGCGACTAATCTGAAAGAGTGGTCGATGGCGGGTCTCTTTCTCGATCAATGATCCTCTAACTGCGCATGACCAGCGAGCTTGCTTCGATCGCAGAGCGAGTTTGGCCGGCACAGCGTCGGCGATGGTGGCTGTTTTCACCGGCGCTGGATATCGGAGCCTTTTTGGGAAGTGCTGCCGCCTCCTTTCTCCTTTTGGCCATCGGTGCCTGGTTGGGGGTTTTGCATTCGGACTCCCCGACTTGGGCGTGGGTACCCACCATCCTGCTTATCGACGTTGCCCACGTCTGGTCCACTGGTTTTCGCGTCTATTTCGACCGGCACGAACTCGCGCGACGCCCCCTGCTTTACGTAGCCGTGCCGGTCGTCTCATTCATTCTCGCCGTCGCTATCTATGGCGAAGGAGCGAGTTTATTCTGGCGGGTCCTCGCTTATCTGGCGGTCTTTCATTTCGTTCGACAACAATACGGTTGGGTGGCGCTGTATCGGGCCCGTCTTGGCGAAAACGACACGTTCGGCCATTGGGTCGATAGCGCTGCCATCTACCTGGCGACCATCTATCCTCTGGTCTATTGGCACGCTCATTTGCCACGCGAATTCTGGTGGTTTCGTCCGAACGATTTCGCGGGCATTCCACGAATCGTGGAGGCTATTCTCTGCCCCATTTATTGGGGAATACTAACGTTTTATCTGCTCCGCATGGCTTACCAGTGGGTGATCGCGAAAACGCCCAACCCGGGAAAAGATATCGTTGTGATCACCACCGCCCTGTGCTGGCACGTCGGCATTATCACGTTCAACTCCGACTATGCCTTCACCGTAACCAATGTCATTATTCATGGCGTCCCCTATATGGTGCTGGTCTACTGGTACCGCCTCCGTCGAAGACAGACGCACCAGTACACATCCGCATCGTCGCGCGTTTCCATGCTGGCAACTTTCCTGGCCACCATCTGGTTGCTCGCTTACCTTGAAGAGATGTTTTGGCATCGCGGCATCTGGCACGAACGCACTGGCTTGTTCGGCAGCACCTGGGATGTGGGTTGGTGGGAGATGCTGCTCGTGCCTCTGCTTGCCGTCCCGCAAATGACGCACTACATCCTTGATGGCTTCATTTGGCGTCGGCGAACGAATCCCGATCTGGCCGTGCTGTTCCGTGATGATTAGCCCGTTCGTCCGCTGGTCACTCGGTGTTGAATTGCACTGTCGTCACGGTGTGCAATGGGAACAGCTTGTAGCCCGCCGGCACGGTGGCCAATAGCCCTTCCAACAACAAACGCTGGTCGTCGAGA
Organism: Gemmatales bacterium; assembly: GCA_026004675.1. GTDB lineage: Bacteria > Planctomycetota > Planctomycetia > Gemmatales > Gemmataceae > BPJP01. The sequence continues at coordinate 654,947 of BPJP01000002.1, read as the reverse complement.
GTGACCGTTTTCAACAATGTCAGGCTGAGTTCTTCGCCGTCAGCAAAGATCACCTCGCATCGATCGGCTTGTTCCCGGGAGATTTTGAGCGACTTGATCTTGCCGAGATCGACTTTAAGGGTTTTCTTGAACATCAAAGTCGATGACAACTGCCAGCGGCCATCGCTATCCCGGTACAGAACCTTGAGGTCCGACACTTTGTGCACGCTCTTGTTTTCGTCGGCCGCGACAAGAGTGATGGCCGGGGGCTTGACCGGAGCTGCCGGCTTGGCTGAAAGCAGTTTGACACGCTGGATGCCGTTCGGAACCCCGCCTCGAAACGTAACCGATGCGATGCCCATATCGCCACGGGGGATTTCAACTTCGATGGCTACCTTGTTGATGCCTCGATATTTGGTGGACCCTTTCAAGACGATTGGCTCGGCATCGGCAGGACCGGCCACTTTCGCCGTCACCGTCTGGTTTTCATCGTCGAACGCCAGTTCTTCGAGATGGGCCAGCGGAATAAGGGTCACGATCCCGTTGACGAAGTTGGTGGAGTTTTCTTCGCGAAATTCAAAAGCCAGCGGTCCGGTTGGGCGAGGCACGGGGCGTTTCGCCTCACCGTCCTTCGGAGTCGCCGGCTTCGCTTTTGCAGGAGGCGCGAGCCAGGACATCTCGCGAACGCCAGCTGTAAATTTCCACGACTGGACCGCGTGTTCTTTGCCTTTGCCGTCAACAATCAGCAATCCCGGTCTTTTCTCCTGGGCGAGAACGCCACTAAGGCAACCAACCAAACCAATGGTGAGAACGAGGGTCCGCACGGCAATCTCCTGATCGATAACGGTTGACCGAAATAGGCGGGGGGAAGCCGAACGTTGCTAGCCGGCATTGCTGCATCGTGCTCGCTCGCGGCATGAAGATCAAGTAGAAACTAGTGAAAAAATCGCTATCATAAGGCGCGTTCGGTTCAAGAAAGAAGTCTGTCGGGAGAAGAAGCCATGCGATCGCGACCGCGCACCACCAAGCGCGCCAAGAAAAAGAAAATCCTGCGTTGTCCCAAGTGCAACAAGGTCGTGCGCTTGTATCAAGCTCGCTGCAAAACCTGCCATCTGGTTCTGCCAAAGCTCGTATGATCTCCAAGTCTGCTCGTCGCGCTGACGCTGCGACGCTCGCCGATGCGATGACGCTGCGACGCTCGTCGAGCGTGCCATCCGGGAAACACCGTTAGTTGACGGTGAACCAGATAAGGTAGCTAAACTAGTTGGCTAAATCCTCAATACTCCCAACCACGCCCCCGCGCGCACCAGGTTCACATGCGAAATCGATCAGAGACGAGGAAGGGCGTCATTGTCGGCGCGGGTCGGCACATCTTCATAAGACCATTTGCGCTACTCGCCAGAAGGGGGGCGACGTGCAGATGGGGTTATTTTTGCCGCCGATCGCCCGGCCCGTATTCGGAATCGGGATGGAACCCCTTCCAGACGTGGCGATAGGACAAAAACGCAGGCAGGGGCGACAGCCATGTGCCCTTGAGGGGGCCTTTCAGGGCCTGGCCGCTGATGGGATGCCAGACACTATTCGTTTCTTTGTCGACAAGTTGGCCGTCTACCATGGCGAAAGTCAAGACTCGCATGCCAACCTTCCGCTGATACAGCCGAGCGGTTCTCGATTGTTTATCGAACGCAACCAGTACGGGTTCGCCGGCGAATTCATCGTTGAGCGCTGGGTTTTGGTTCATGGTCGAGAAGGCCCATGCTTTTGCCTTGCCTCCCTCGTGAATGCCCAAGACATATTGGTCGAGAGCAGCAAAAGCGCGGGTATCGAAAGAAGAGGTTTTTCGCAGCAAGACGACTGTGCTTTCGGGGAATTGCGTTCGCCATTTCTGCCAGCTTGTTATCACGGAAGGCACGACCGTGAGTTTTTTTCCCTTGAGTGGTCCACTTTTGGCTTCTCCCAAGATGTGGCTCCACAGGGACTTTGTTTCCAGGTCTTGCATCACCAGACTCTGGTTCCACAACTGCCCAGAAACGCGAAAGGTAAGCGTTTGCTTGCCGACTTTGCGGGCATACACGATGCCGTTGAAGCAAAGGTGTCACCAGGTGGCAGCGATAGGTTCGCCAGCCAACGTGTCGTTGAAAATCTCGCGGTCCGGGCCGGTGAGCATGTTGATGGGATAGGCCCGGTTCGCCCCATCGAGCGAAACGCCGAGTATCAGCTCGTTGGGATTCAAGAATTTGTCCGCCTGTTTCACCGTGCCAATTCTCAGGCCGGATTGAACGATGGGAGGAAAGGGAGGCACGACGCGAACGGGTCGGAAATCGCGCTGGAAGCCGGCCGGTCGAAAGACGCCTTGTCCAACCTGGGATTCGGTCCAGTACGACAAGCCGAAAGCGATGGCAGAGGCAATGGCAACGGACCCGCCCAGAAGCAAGATCGTACCCGTGGTCTTGTTGGTCTTCGAATTGTAAGCTGATGATTCCATAGTAAAGCTCGCTATCGGTTGGCAATTGGATTTATTGCAGATTAAGGGGATGCGGTAGCGTGCTTCTGTGAGGTATTTCACTGGGACATTTTTTCTGCAAGATTCGATGATTGCGGGTTTTGGAGCGCCTCGAGCCGAACTCCGAGATTCAGCCACACAGGCAGCACCGACCAAGCGCATTCCAGCAAGCTGAAATCCGAAAGGCGACTTGATTTTATTTGCAAATGCCGCCCCCCTGAGCCATCATGTTTGCTTTGAATATCCAAATCGAGGAGAGCCGGGGTGTTAGACGAGCAGTCCGAGACTTCGTTGGCGAACCAGCCGAAACTCGGTACCTGGGATGCGATCAGCATCATTATCGGCATTGTGATTGGTTCGTCGATTTTCAAGACAGCGCCATTTATTTTCAGCAACGTCACTGGCCCGTGGATGGGATTGGGCGTCTGGGCATTGGGTGGTTTCCTGGCGCTGGTGGGCGCGTTTTGCTATGCCGAACTGGCCACAACCTATCCTCGGTCAGGCGGAGACTATGTGTACTTGACGCGGGCATTCCATCCGGCCGTCGGTTTTCTGTTCGGCTGGGCACAACTAGCGGTCATCTTGACCGGCAGCACGGGGATGATGGCTTTCGTATTTGGCGATTACACGGCGTCGCTTTTCAAAATCGAGGGAGAAGAGAAGGCGGTCTTTTCGGTCGCCTGTGCTGTCGTCTCCGTCCTGGTTCTCAGCGTATTGAACGTTCTCGGAGTCGTATTCGGGAAAACAGTGCAAAACGTTTTGACATATATCAAGCTGACGGGGATGGGGGCGATCGTGGTTGGCGGTTTTTTCGCTAGCAGGGCCGACACATGGACGGCGGCTGCCTGGCAAGCGGACCAGCCATTCAGCCTGGCGAGTTTCGGCGTGGCTCTTATTCTGGTGCTCTACGGCTACGGGGGCTGGAACGACGCCGCCTTTATTGCCGCCGATATGCGCGATCGCCGCGACATCACCAAGGCATTAGTCATCGGCACCGCAGGCATCACCCTGATTTATCTGGCGGTCAATGCTGCCTACATCATGGGGTTGGGAATGGCTGGCGCCAGGACTTCCGAGGCTATTGCCGCCGACGTGCTGGCCAACTTGCTCGGCGACTTCGGTTACAATGCCATGTGCCTTTTGGTGATGATTTCCGCCCTCGGTGCGATCAATGGCTTGATCTTCACCGGTTCCCGCGTTTATTCCGCTCTCGGCTCCGAACACAGCGTGTTCGCGGTTTTGGGGCGCTGGCATCCGAGGTTCGGCTCCCCCGTCTGGTCTCTGGCAGCGCAGGCGATCATCAGTATTGCGATGATCTTTCTGGTCGGCACGGAAGCGGGCAAAAACGCCGTCAATCAGGGATTGGCACGGGCAGGTCTGCCGCAAATCCCTTTCGCCCATCCGAAATTCGGCAACGACGGCTTCCAAACGCTGTTTGCGGGAACGGCGCCGGTGTTCTGGAGTTTCTTTTTGCTGACGGGCATTTCCGTGTTCGTGCTAAGGGCCAAAGACCGCGATCTGGACCGCCCCTTTCGATTGCAGCCTCCGTTCTATCCGCTATTGCCTGTAATCTTTTGTGGCATGTGCCTGTTCGGGTTATATTCTTCGGTGACTTTCGCCGAAGGAGTGGTCGTGATCGGACTCGTGCCGTTGGCGGTCGGCATTCCGTTGTATTTCGTTTCCCGTCGCACCGCTGAATCCGCTGGAAGGAGTGAAACATGACGCGCACGCACAAATGGCTTCGTTGCTTGTTTGCGGTTTCGCTGGTATGTGCCGTCGGCACCATTACGCTTGGTCAGGACAAGAAAAGGGAAAAAAACAAAGCCAAAGTTTATCTGCGTGTCCTGTTGCCCGCCGACGCCAAACTTCTGATCGAAGGGCAAGAGACCAAGCAGACGGGCAAAGAGCGGCTTTTCGTGTCGCCGCCAATCGAGGTCGGTCGCTCCTACGTTTATACGCTCAAGGCCACCTGGCGGGAAAACGACAAAGAAGTTGTCAAACAATACGATGTCACGGTCAAGCCAGGCGAAGGAGAAGTGCGCATCGACATGCGCACCGGCGAAGTCACCAAACCCAAAGGGGACGGCGACAAGGTGCCGGACGTCATTTTCGTGCCCACTCCCCAGGCGGTGGTCGAAAAGATGCTTGAAGTCGCCAACATCAAGAAAGGAGACGTGCTTTACGACTTGGGCTGCGGCGACGGCCGGATTCCCGTAACGGCGGCCAAGAAATATGGCATCAAGGCGTGGGGCTTCGACGTCGATCCGCAACGCATCAAGGAATCCCTCGAAAACGTCAAGAAAAACAACGTCGAAAAACTGGTCACCATCGAGAAGAAAGACATTTTCACGCTCGATCTTAGCAAAGCCGATGTGATCACTCTCTATTTGCTGCCAAATTTGAACGTCAAACTTGTTCCCCAGTTGAAAAAGTTGAAGCCCGGCTCGAGAATCGTCTCGCACGATTTCGACATGAAGGGGTACAAACCCGATGAGGGGTTTCCCCTGACGATGAAGGCCAAGGACGATGAGGGGCGGGAAGACACACACTATATCTACCGCTGGACGACGCCGTTGAAGCCGTTGAAGAAGGAATAGTCGGGGCTTGTCGAAGCACAGCAGGCAATCCAAGTTCATCCGCTTGCTCTGCGATGGCTACAATACAAGCATGGACCAGCGTATCGTCATTCGCGGAGCACGCGAGCACAACCTCAAAAATGTCGACCTGGAATTGCCGCGAAACCGATTGATCGTCTTCACCGGCGTCAGCGGTTCAGGCAAAAGCTCTCTGGCGTTCGATACGCTCTATGCCGAGGGGCAGAGGAGGTATCTCGAATCGTTGTCGAGCTACGCCCGGCAATTTCTGGGGCAGTTGCAAAAGCCGGACGTCGATTATCTGGCCGGGCTGTCGCCCGCCATCAGCATCCAGCAGAAAACCGCCGGTCGCAACCCGCGCTCCACGGTCGGCACGATCACAGAAATCTACGACTATCTGCGCGTGTTATTCGCCCGTATCGGCCAGGGGCATTGCCCGCAGTGCGACCGGCCGATCACTGCCCAGTCGCGCGAACAGATCATCGCTCGCATCCTCGCTTTGCCTGCCGGCAGCCGATTCCTCGTGCTGGCGCCGCTCATCCGTGGCCAGAAGGGGGAATACAAAGACTTGTTCGAAGACATGCTTCGCCGCGGTTTCATCCGGGCTCGCGTCGACGGACAAGTCGTTCGCCTGAGCGACAACCTCAAGCTCGATCGGCGCATCAAGCACAACATCGAAATGGTTATCGACCGATTGCAGACGCCGTCCGCTCACCAAGACGCCAACGATGCCGCGTCCTTTCGCAGCCGACTCGCGGAAGCCGTCGAACAGGCCCTCACTCTCGGGGACGGCAGCATCATCGTTGCCGTCGACAAGAAGGCGTCCGCTTCGAACCAAGGCGACGAATTCGAGGACATCCTTCTGTCTTCGCGTTACGCGTGTACGCATTGCGAAACGAGTTATGAACCGCCAACGCCGCAACTATTCAGCTTCAACAGCCCGCAAGGCATGTGCCTGGAGTGCGATGGACTGGGCACGCTGCATACGTTCGATCCCGAGCTGCTGGTGCCGGACCCTACGCGAAGTTTTTTCGCTGGTGCTATTCCCCTTGTCGGGGGACTGCGGAGCATGGGCCGGTGGCGCAGACATATTTTCCAAGGCGTCGCAGATACGTTGGGCATCGACCTGAAAAAGCCGTGGAACCAACTCAGCGAACAAGAGCGGAATTGGCTTCTTTATGGCGCCGGCAACCGACACATTACCTACGAATGGAAACTCCGTGGCGGCGGCGTATGGAAACACGGGGGGAAATGGGAAGGCATCATCCCGCAGCTTCTTTCCAGCTTCAAGAAAACGCCTGCCGGACCGCGCCGCCTGCAACTGGAAAAATACATGCGGAGCATGGTCTGTCCTGCCTGCCAGGGGAAGCGACTTAATCGCCAGGCTCAGGCAGTCAGGGTCGCCGGCAAAACGCTCGTCGAACTCTGCGCCATGCCTGTTGGCGAATTGGCGTCGTGGTTCGGCGTTTCCCCGACCCCTCCGACAGGCGGAAGGACGAAAGCGAGTCATCAGAAAGCTCGTGCCGCCGCGAAATCGGGAACTCTGGAAGCCCAACTCGATCCCATCCAGCGGCACATTGCTGAAGAAGTGCTAAAAGAGATTCGTGGTCGGCTTGGCTTCCTTCTTAACGTTGGTTTGCATTACCTCACGTTGGACCGCGCAGCTCCCACGCTCGCAGGAGGCGAAGCGCAGCGCATCAGGCTGGCCGGCCAGATCGGCTCTGGTCTGGTAGGCGTGCTGTATATCCTCGATGAACCGAGCATCGGCTTGCATCCTCGAGACAATGATCGACTGCTCGAAAGTTTGTGTCGGCTGCGCGATCTGGGGAATACCGTCATCGTCGTGGAACACGACGAAGACACCATGCGTGCGGCCGACTACCTCGTGGATTTCGGACCCGGTCCGGGAATACGCGGCGGGGAAGTGGTGGCTGCCGGTACTTTCGAAGAAATCGTCAACCACCCGCAAAGCCTGACGGGACAATTTCTGGCCGGCAGGGAACACATCGCCGTCCCCAAAAAACGGCGTCCCAGGTCGAAGAAAGCGATCAAGGTCATCGGCGCCAAACACCACAACCTCAAAAACATCGATGTCGAGTTCCCGCTCGGGGTGTTTGTCTGTGTTACTGGAGTGAGCGGTTCGGGCAAAAGTTCGTTGGTCAACGACATTCTCCTGGAAGGCTTGTTGGCTGGCGGCACTCGCACCGATGATTTGGACGGTTCCGAAAATGGCGAGGCGTCTGAACACCAGGTCGGCGCCCACGAGCGGATCGAAGGTGCTCATCTTATCGACAAGATTATCAACATCGACCAATCACCGATCGGCCGAACGCCCCGTTCGAACCCGGCGACATATATCAAGGTTTTTGATGAAATCCGTCGGTTATTCGCCCGCCTGCCCGATGCCCAGGTTCGCGGTTACGCACCGGGACGATTCAGTTTCAATCGGCCCGGCGGACGATGCGAAGCCTGCGAAGGCAACGGCTCGAACCGCTTGGAGATGGACTTTCTGGCCGACGTCTGGGTCACCTGCCCTGTGTGTGAGGGACGGCGCTTCAACCGGGAGACCCTGCAAATCCGCTTCAAAGGCAAAAGCATTTACGACGTTTTGGAAATGGACGTGCAGGAAGCGTTGCAGCATTTTGCCAACATCCCCAAAATCCACGCCATGTTGCAAACGCTGCACGACGTCGGCCTCGATTACATCAAACTCGGCCAGCCGTCGCCGACGTTATCTGGCGGAGAAGCGCAACGGATCAAACTGGCCCGCGAATTATGCCGCAACAATACAGGCAACACCCTGTATCTTCTTGATGAACCGACCACTGGCTTGCATTTCGACGACGTTCGGCGTCTGCTGCGCGTCCTCCATGGTTTCGTTGATGCCGGCAATACCGTGGTCGTGATCGAGCATAATCTGGAAGTCGTGAAGACGGCCGACTGGATCATCGATCTGGGACCTGAAGGAGGCGACGGCGGCGGCCGCATCGTCTGTACCGGCACCCCAGAGCAGGTCGCTGCCTGCAAGCAATCGTATACCGGCAAGGCATTGAAGGCGCTTTTGCAGCCGAAAAGAAAGAGATCACCCGCCGGAACGAAATCGCGCAACGGCACCCTCGCCCGCATGAACGGCAATCCCAGCGAACCGCTTCGTGAACTAACCGTCATCGGTGCCCGCCAACACAATTTGAAAAACATCAACGTTTCCATTCCGCGCGACCGCATGACAGTCTGTTCCGGTCCGAGCGGCTCGGGCAAAACGTCGCTGGCGTTGGATACGATCTATGCCGAGGGGCAACGACGCTATATCGAATCGCTCTCCGCCTATGCCCGGCAGTTCGTCGGACAAATGCAGAAACCCAAGGTCGAACACGTCAGCGGTCTTTCGCCGGCCATCGCCATCGAACAGAAAACGACCGGAAAAAGCCGGCGTTCGACCGTCGGGACGGTCACGGAAATCTATGATTACCTCCGTGTGTTTTATGCCCGGTTGGGAACGCCTTTCTGCCCGACCTGCCAGATACCGGTTGGAACACAGACGGCAGACGAGATCATCGACAAGATCATGTCGTTGCCGGAGGGGACCAAAGTTTATGTGATGGCGCCGGTGGAACGGCGCGGACAGGAACGTTACACAGCATTGTGGGAAGAAATCCGCCGCAGCGGTTTTTTGCGTCTGCGCGTTGATGGCCGCACTTACACCATCGACTCGCCGCCCGAAATCGATCACCGCCGCCACCACGAAGTCGAGGTGTTGATCGATCGGCTGATCGTGCGTGCGTCGCAGCGTAGCCGGGTCGCCGAAGCCGTCGAAGCAGGTTTGGAGCGTGGTCGCGGCCGACTGCATGTCGCTATCGTTGATGACCAGCGTGACGAGCCGAACTGGCAGGTGATCCGCTACAGCCAGCACTACGCCTGCGAAAAGTGCGGTCACAGCTTCGAACCGCTCAACCCGCACCACTTTTCCTTCAACAGTCCGCTCGGCTGGTGCCCGGCGTGCGAAGGTCTAGGCGTCCAGCTTGGTGCCAACCCGGCGTTGCTGGTTCGAGACGCCAGGCTTTCCCTCTGGGACGGCGCTCTCAGTGCCTGGCCTGATCTGCGGCACGATGCCTCTTTCGCCCGTTTTGCCGAGGCTCTGGCCAGACATGTCGGCTTTTCCCTGCATGTTCCTTATGAGCAACTCGATCCGGCCCATCAGCAAGCGATTCTCTTTGGAACGGGCGAGACCTGGATTTCAATGGACGAGGGAGGTCCCCGTTTCCAATACAAGGGGATTTACCTGGCTATTGATGAAGCTGCTCGCGTCAGTTATGTCTACCGTGAGCGACTCAAGCACATAGTCAGCGAGATACCTTGCGCTGCTTGCGGGGGATCGCGCTTGCGCAGCGATGCCGCCGCATTCCGCTTGATCCTGCAAGAAAACGCCAAGACGATTGCAGAAAATGCGGAGCAATCGGCCCGACGTCATCCCACTCTGGGCGAATTGTGCTCGTGGTCCATCGGCACCACCCTCGACTTCTTCCGCAATTTGAAATTGAACAAAAACCAGAAGCAAATCGCTGGCGAACTGCTTCGCGAAATCTGCAATAGGCTTCGCTTTCTCGTCGATGTCGGCCTGGACTACCTGACGCTCGATCGGCCGGCGCCGACGTTGTCGGGGGGCGAGTCGCAGCGCATTCGGCTCGCCAGCCAGATCGGCAGCGGATTGACTGGCGTTCTTTACGTACTGGACGAACCGACCATTGGCCTGCACCCTCGCGATAACCGCCGTCTGTTGCAGGCACTCTTGAACCTCCGGGACTTGGGCAACACTCTGTTGCTGGTCGAGCACGATCGCGAAGTCATTGCCAACGCTGACTATTTGCTGGACTTCGGCCCCGGCGCTGGTGATCGTGGCGGCCAAATCACAGCCGCAGGCACGCCTAAAACTGTCGCCGAACGAGCCGCATCTTTGACAGGGAAATACCTGGCTGGTGAATGTGCTATCAGCATCCCCACCAATCGACGCCCGCCAGGCGACGCTGCTTTAATCGTCCAAGGCGCCCGGCAAAACAACCTGAAGAACATCGATGTGCGTTTCCCGCTTGGACTTCTCATCGCCGTCACAGGGGTCAGTGGCTCGGGAAAAAGCTCGCTGGTCACGGATGTCCTTTACAACACGCTGGCTCGCAAACTCCACCGCGCTCAAACCCCTGCCGCTCCTCACGACAGCATCCTCGGCATGGAATGGATCGACAAAGTCATCAATGTGGATCAGGCGCCGATCGGCAATTCACCCGCTTCCAACCCAGCCACCTACACTGGACTTTTCGATTTGATTCGGCAGCTGTTCGCCCGATTGCCTGAAGCGAAAGTTCGAGGATACCAGCCGAGACGCTTCAGCTTCAACAAGCCGGGCGGACGCTGTGAAGCCTGCGAAGGCAACGGCCAGAAAAGAATCGAAATGCACTTCCTGCCCGACGTCTGGGTCGAATGCGACGTCTGCAAAGGCCGTCGCTACAACCCTGAAACACTGGCCGTCCGCTACAAAGGGAAATCGATCGCCGACGTTCTTGACATGCGTGTCAGCGAGGCTCTGGTGCTTTTTGCCAACATTCCCAAAATCCGCCGCATCCTGCAGACGCTTGCCGACGTGGGACTCGACTACATCGCTTTGGGGCAGCCCGCACCGACCTTGTCCGGAGGGGAAGCACAACGCGTCAAGCTCGCTGCTGAACTGGCGCGACCCAATACCGGAAAAAACCCTCTATTTGCTCGACGAACCGACGACCGGACTGCACTTCGATGACCTGCGGAAGTTGCTCGAGGTCCTAAATCGCCTGGTCGATCTGGGCAACACCGTCATTGTCGTTGAGCACAACATGGACGTCATCAAGACAGCTGACTGGATCATTGATATGGGCCCTGAAGCGGGTGATAGCGGCGGTTATGTCGTCGCTGTCGGCACGCCCGAGGAAGTCGCTGCTACCGCTGACAAAACCGCCAGCGGATTCCTTTCGCATACTGGCCGGATCCTTCGCGATGTTCTGCGGGCCGGCTCCTATTGCGAACGGATCAAGTACGACCCGCACGCCGCAGACCAAAAACGGGAAGGAGATGTCGATCTGGAAGAGGTCGGTGCTGAGGCAAAAATGCCTTGGCAAACGGACGGCCACCGGTGGCATACCGTGGATCGCACGGCAGCAACTGGTGCCCCTTGCCGATGGGAAGGAGCTATCCTCGACTGGCTCAACAGAGAGATTCATCGCCGCGGACTATTTAGCCCCACCAATTGGAACCATCGCACCCAGGTCGAAATCGCCGCACCAACCAAGAGCCATGGCTGGTTCCTGCACGCTTCAACCTGTTACGAATGGCTTGTTTGGCTGACCTTTCGCGTTCGCCGGGGACACATTCAAAGAGGCCGAGCTTATCAATCGGCTTGGCATCCGACCTCTCAATGACACGCCCGGCATCGAAGCCTACGGCAACGAAGAGAGAGTGCGCGTCAAAAACCTCAAAGGCCCCTGGCAAGCCGTGACGATCCTGGTCCATCGGTTAAGCGAAATCGATACGCCCGCCTTCCATCAGTTCCTGGACCAGGCCGTCGCTTCGTTCGAACAGAACCTTAAAAACTTCCGAATGCGCCCCGAAGACGTGATGCCCTGGAAAGTCAATGGGGAACGCTGGCACCTCAGCGAAAAAGGGTTTCCCATCGGGCGTCGAATCGCCTGGGACCGATCCATTTTGCCTTACTTGCTCGATCTGGTACGCGACGTCGAACCTGAGGTGCAAGTCAACTGGAATGCACGCGATTGCATTTCTTTTCGTGTGCCGGGCAGCAGCCGCACCTGGGCGCAGTGGAGAACCAAACAAGCAAATGGTTTGGACTGCCGATTCTTGGGGAAAAAGGGACAGTTCAACTTAAGCCAAATCGAAGAATTCGGCCATCATCCATGCATTCGCAGCGACCGCAAGGATGGCGACGTGCTGTGCTTCGAGTTCCGCGAACAGCGTGACATCCCCCCGCAAGAATGGAAGGAGTTTCTCAGGCAGCAACTTGCGGGTTTCCGCGAAGCCTTCGGGAACGGCAGTTGATTTCGTTGTGGTGCGAAGCTGTATTGTTTTCTTGCCAGGCGGCCCGAATCGAAGTCCTCTCGGCTGCCTGATTCGCGTCTTCGTGACGTCGGCAGCTACGATTTCGAGCCTAAGTTCTTGATATCGGATTTCTGGAAAGGAACACCGAAGACGGTGGTCACCGCGCCGACTTTCCCTTCGATTTCCAAAACTCCGGTTCGCAGTTGGACTCGCCACATATAGGGACCAGGATCGGCAATGACCTTGTCGAGGATATCGGTCGGCGGCAAGAATCCACGCTCATCCGGCGTTTTTTTCCGAATCCGGATTCGTGCAAACGATCAGTTCCAGCTCTTCTCCTGGTTTCAACATTTTGTCGTGTTCAGTACCGGCGATCCACTCGAGGGGATCTGATTCCCGCCAGCCTTCGCCTGCGATCCGGCGTGGCCAGCGGCACGGACCACCGTAAAACCGCCAGCGGTCCTTGCTCAGTTCCAGACAAGTGTAAGGCAGATTGGAACGAGGGGTATTCGGCTCGACGAAACGATTGTACGCCAGGTCATTCGGGTAAAACGCGTACGACTTGGAGACGTTTTTCACTTTCAATGTCAGCACGAGGGCGTCATTGTGTGAAAGCTGAGGCTGCCCTCGCCCCATGTAGGTGATTTTCCTGCGCTCTACCCGGAGGGGTGTCACTTCCAGATCGTTGAAGCGTTTCGTTTCACCAAGAGCGACGCGCAGCCGAGGATCGACCGGTTTGTCGTCAATGACCCGGTTGAATTCGCCTCCGTTATAAGGTTTTTGCTGGCCGCGCGGCCAATCGGGCATGATCTGGAACAGCGGATGCCGGTCCTGGTTGGAATAGAAGATGTAGAGCGTGATGGTGGCGATCGTCATCAAGATCGAGTAGGGCACCAGGATCACCAGCAGGTAATAGGAAGTCAGGCTTTCCTGTTCGGCACGTTGCCTCGCCAGTTGCCTGGCATGGGCCGCACCCTCGCCTGCACTTTCATCGGGTACGGTTGTCTGGTCCGGGGAGACAGGCGCATCCGTAAAGGGCGAAGCGTCGTGAAAAGGAGCTTCTTGCTGGTCGGGTACCTGAGTCGAAAATTGCGCCGCTTCCGTACTCGCAGCGTCGTTCGCCACGTTAGGCGGAAGTTCCACGGTGGGTGCCGGAGCGTCGAACAAATCGTCCTGTTCCGGGGCTTCGAAGATGCTTTCAGCTTCTCCTCTATCCGGCACCTGAAATGTCGGCAGGTCGATGCCGGCTGGTACTGGAACGGATGTCTGAGGCGCCGGCGCAGGTTGCACGGGAGCAGGGGCAACGGGAGCGGGCTGAACCGCTTGGGATGCCGGAGCTGCCGGGGCGGTGACGGTTTTCTTGCAATGTGGGCAGACGACCTGACGCCCCACCAACTCGGGACCGACGGCCATCATACTGTTACAGTGGATGCACGCAAACTTGATCGGTTGCATCAGGCTCTTTTGCTCCCAATATCTGAGTGTTTTACGTTCGACTGGAACCTGCCGACCACTGGCCACCAAGCCTCTAACCAATCATAATTGGTTGTCCCCTGTGCTTCAATCATCTCTTGTGCGAAATGCGAGGAATCTTCACACACCAGCGCCAAGTTCCAACCAGTTCACGGTTTCGATCGACTCAGCGACATGATTGCCATTGCCCTGGGCATGGGGAACCACAGCCAGAATCGGTACCTTGATCCGCCGCCTAAGCTCGTCTACATTCGTTTCATCAGCAAGCGAACGGCACGGTTCCGTTTCATTCACAACGATGCCCGCGACACCAAGGTTGCGGCCTGAGGCCGCCTCGAGCGTCAGCAAGGTGTGATTCAACGTTCCCAAGCTGCGACGCGCGACAATCACAACAGGAAAACCCAGTTCACGAGCGAAATCAGCCACTGTAGCCGTTTCGGTCAAAGGGCACAGCAGACCCCCAATCCCCTCGACCACCGAGAACTCGGCTTCCTCGGACACCTTCCGAACGAATCCGACGATCTCTTCAAGCCGAAGGCTGACGCCGTGTCGGCGGGCGGCAACAGGAGGGGCGACCGGCTCGGCAAAAACCCATCCAGTTACCCGTTCGATTTCGATGCCTGCCGCTTCGGACAAAATGCGTGTATCTTCACTGACAAGCAGGCCATCCTGAGGCATCGCACCGGTTGCCACCGGTTTGCACGCTGCCACGCGCCGGCCTTGGCCCGACAAACACCGGACGACCTGAGCCGAGACGTAGGTTTTGCCGACACCCGTATCGGTACCAGTGATAAATAGCCCGCGCATTGCACTGGCGACAGATCAAAAGAAAGGTGGACGAATGGAAATGACCCCGACGGGATTCGAACCCGTGTCGCGGCCTTGAAAGGGCCGTGTCCTAGGCCTCTAGACGACGGGGCCTTGTTTAGGTCTAAGCATGATAGGTGAGACACCCGTCAGCGTCAAGGTTCGCTGGAAAAGAACAAGCGCTCTCGCGTGAATGGCTACGAGCGCCGCCCCATCGAAGCCGTTTTCTCGGTCATCAGCTGGTCATTTCGTCCAATGACTGTTCACAATTCCGACAGCCCCGATTTCGATTCGCAGCGGATCGCGATTCAGTTCGGGGATCAAATGGAAGCGATCGATTTGTGCAGCGATGCGAATGTCCTCCTCGAGACCAAGTTTTTTCAGATGGCATCCACCTCGGCTTATTTCCAATGCCCCGAGAAGGACCCGCCCGTGATGTTCGTAACAATCCCAGGCCAGTCGGGCACTATCATTAAGGCTGACTTCGCACGTGTCGCATAAGAAATCGACGAAAGCGCCGGCGAGCAGGGTATCCTCTAAAGCCGCTTCCCCATCCGTGCCAGCACAAATCAGATGCACAGGACGTTGGTCATGCTTGAGTTGCTCGCAAACCGCGCTGAAATTGACGAAGCCGGCTAACAAGACACGGCTTGCTGCCGCGGCACGGTGGATGGCGCGCGTGCCGTTCGTCGTGGTGAGAACCACGGTGGAATTCCGGCACAGGGACGGAGTGAACTCGCGGGGAGAATTGCCCGCATCAAAACCGGCAGGAGGCAAACCATGGCGTTCGCCAGCTAAAACCACTCGCCCGGCGCGCATCTGATTCGCCAACTCCCTGGCTTCTTCGACCTCCAGGCACGGACGAATGTCGGTGCAACCGGCAGCCAGCGCATAGACCGCAGTCGTCGTGGCACGCAAAACATCAATGACGACGCTGATACTGCCAGCGAGGTCTTCTTCGCGAACCAAATCCGGCAATAGATGCACGCGCACCGGGCGTTCAGTCGCCATCGTCCCGTGTCTCCCAAAGAACAACTCGCAATCGGCTCATCTTACAACGATGCCTCTTCAGGGAAAAGGCAACCCGATCTCCTTGCAAAGTGTGGTATCCTGATTTAGGTTCCGGCGAAACTTGTGCCGCCACGATAGGATGCCAGCCATTCGTCCTCGATGAAGGTCGATCACGCTAATGAAAAAAGAGCCACATCTCGAAACCGATCCTCGTTTCCCCAGCGGTCCCTGGACCGGGTTCTGGCTGCAAAAGGCATTTCCCGGCAGGCACACGATGGAATTGCACATCACCTTTCAAAACGGCGTTATCACGGGGGAAGGACGCGATTGGGTCGGCCAATTTCTTCTTCGCGGCAGATACAACATCGCCAATGGTGTGTGCTACTGGACAAAACGTTATCTCGCCCAGCACGACGTCTTCTATAAAGGGTACAACGAAGGGAAGGGCATCTGGGGTACGTGGGAAATCGCGAACTATGACCGTGGCGGCTTTCACATCTGGCCCGAGGGAATGCCCGATCCGACCAAACCAGGCATGCATGAACAAGCCGACGTGCCCGCCCCTTTCGATGATCTCGGACCGTTGCTTCCGGAAATCGAGGAGGAAGAACTCGTGCCAGCGCCGTCCTCGCCGCGATGACTCGCAAAAGCGTTTCTGGAAGACACCCCTTTTCGCAGCCCGGCGCAGTTCGCAAGATGACACCATCGCCAAGGATGAGGAGAAAGTACGATGCACCTCTTGGATGGCAAACAACTCGCAGCGACAATCCGCGAAGAAACCGCACAAGCTGTGGAAGAATTCGTGTCGCGGCACGGCAAAAGGCCCGGGTTGGCTGCTGTCCTCGTCGGCGACGATCCTGCCAGCCACATCTATGTCAAGAACAAACGCAAAGCATGCGAAAAAGTCGGCATGGCCAGTTGGTTGCATAGCTTGCCCGCTTCCACGCCCCAAGCGGAGTTGCTCCAACTCGTCCAAAAGTTGAACCAAGACCCACAGGTTCATGGCATCCTCGTCCAGTTGCCTTTGCCCAAGCACATCGACGAAGCGACTGTCGTTCGTGCCGTGTCGCCGCTGAAGGACGTTGACGGCTTTGGTCCGGAAAACCTCGGCCTGCTAGCGGCAGGTCACCCGCGCTATCTGCCATGCACGCCCCACGGCTGCCAGCAACTTCTGCTCCGGAACAACATCGAGATCGATGGAGCGAACGTGGTGATCGTCGGTCGGAGCAACATCGTCGGCAAACCGCTGGCCCTGATTCTGATGCAGAAAGCAAAAGGCGCCAACGCTACGGTGACGGTTTGTCATAGCCGTACACGTGATATCCCCCACTGGACGAGGCAAGCGGACATCGTTGTCGTGGCGATCGGCCGGCCACGGTTTCTGACCGCGGACATGATTCGTCCCGGCGCGGTCGTCATCGATGTCGGCATCAATCGTCTGGAAGATGGCTCGCTTGTGGGGGACGTTGATTTCGAGCCAGTCGCCAAAATCGCTTCTGCGATCACCCCTGTGCCGGGAGGCGTCGGTCCCATGACGATCGCCATGTTGTTGCACAACACGCTTTGTGCCGCCAGACTGCAGATCGAACAACGTTCCTGATCCCGCCGAAAGTCAGTCGGGCAAGCTATCGAGAAATCCTTGCATTTCTTCCATGGCATGCCGTTCGCCTTGAGCGCGAGCGACTTCGATCCCGCGGGTGAACATTTCGCGTGCTTCTCTCAGTCGGCCCAAACGCAAGAATGCCTGACCGGCTTGTTGGTATCCGGGAACGTAATCGGGACAAGTTTGGACCAAATCCTGCAATTGCCGTACAGCCTCTTCGTCGTTGCCTTCGCTGACAAATTCCATGGCCAGCCCGTAGCGCAAGAAGGCATCGTTAGGATCTTCAGCAAGCATTTCCATAAGTTTTTGTTTTCGCGACTTCTCTGCCATCGCTTTCTCCGTGAAACATTGCCAAACGATGCTATCGAGCTATCGAGGCGATGCCCGCTGGCGTTGTTGGGCATCCGCTGGTTTACCGAGCGCTCCTCGGCGGGCGAGTACTTCGCTGCGACAATGACTGCAAAGGCGGCGCACCTGTGCCTGATAACCATCTGGAAAAAGAGACGACCGCCAATTTTTGACCGAGGCGACAAGCGGTTGGAAGTCGTGAAAGCAGAATCGCAGCCATTTTTCCAATTGCACCATAGCTGGGGTGGGATCGGAATCGAAAAGGAAGGAATGGTTGCCAACGACAAGCTGGTAACCCCGAAGTCCCGCACCCCGTTTGACTTCCAGTGTCCTTGGCCAGGCGTCGATGAAGCTGCCGCAAAACACCAAGCCTCCCGGAACGACATACGAATCGGGCAAGTCCCAGGCTGCGAGCAGAATACCGGGTTGCTTTTGCAAATGTCTTTCCGCGGCGAGGGGATTGGCGGCCAACTCGAAAACGGTGCTGGCCGGTCCGAGTTGGGACCAAGGCGCGTTCGCCCGTAACGACCAAAGCAGTCTAAGGTTCGCCAGCAAATCCGTTTGATTCACCTCAAGCAACTTGCCGAAAGCAGGCGCCGATCGGCTCAATTCGACCAAATCGCTTACTTCGTAGCCAAGCGCAAAGGCCCGATCGACGACGAGCGCTCGCAACCGGGCGGCCATCCCGATCGGCAGCGACGCTCCTTCGAGCAACTTTTCCAGAAACTCTGGCGATATTGCCCCCGCCAACACGCGCTCGATCTGTTCGAGCAACAGTGGCAGGGGGTCGGCTCCCGACCGACGGGCATCCTCCCATTGCAGACGGCGCACGGCACCGAGGTGCTCGGGTGATACGATCCCATTGGCAACGGCTGTTTCCGAATCCTCAATCAAGCGAGCGAGCACCTCGCGGCGCCAAGAAGGCGTTCCTTTTGCCACACTCGCGAGACACAAGCGAGCGGCAAAATGAAACTCCTCTTTCTTCATTTCCATCGACTGCAAATGGGGCACCAACCTCGTCCAGGCGTAATCGATCGCCCGATTCTGGACATCGGCTTCCGCACGCCACCAGAAAGCACCGAATACTGCCAGGAACACCGCCAAACTCAACAGCCAGGCGACGGGCAACAACGCGGGAACACCTGTCGCGAAGGAACCTAGTGCCACCACCACAGCCAACACCACGACCGGCGCGGAAAACAAGACGGCAGCACCTTGGGGACTCCACCGTCGACCAGGTTCTGGACCGCGCTGCAATGGACCCTGCGGCGTCTCGATCGCCAGGTGCGTCCGCATGCCACGTTGGCCAACCTCGATCACATAACCTCCGCTTGTCAACCGACCACGAGAGGCATTCAACGATTGCAAGCCCGACGACGCTTCCATTTCGATCCAATGAAAACAATAGGGGCATAGGCTGGCCGATTTCTGGTCCGCCAATCGAACCAATGCCTCCTGCGACAAACCATCGTCAACCCCGGCTTTCAGGATCATGCGGTGCACGCGGATCATCGCGTCTTCGCTTTCAAACCGCTGCGCCAGTGCCCGACATCGCCGGACCAGTTCCTTGTCTCCACTTTGTTGGCACTCTTCCAGCCATTGCTTTATCAGCCGCCACGGATCGCGGAGGCTGTGACCATCCACCAGCAGGCGGTGCTCCAGCCACAGATGTTTGACCATCTCGGGTCGCGGCAAATTCGCCGGACACCGCGGACACTGCACATTGATTTTTTGCTCGTAGCGATCACGCAGTTCGACGATCGCTTGCTGAGGTCCGACCATGCCTGCTAGCCGATTCAGCCGATCGACTGCTTCCGTTTTGGGAAGCCCGTCGATGAGAGCACAAAGGATGCTCTGTTGGTCTCGACGCGTGCAGCCAGGCTGAGACAACAGCTTGGCTGTCAGAGCGAACAGGATCGGCTCGGGAACGTGCTTTTCGCTCAAAAGATGGCGCAGAATGGGAAACAAATCGCTTTGAATCGGAACAGGCAAATGCGCCGCCGCTGCCAGCGTCAAGTGACGCAGAGGCAACTCGCGGGCACCGGCCAATAGCGCCACGATCCGTGGAGCGTCCGGCCTGGATGACACCTGCTTCGAGAGTTCCTCGATCCGTCTGGCACGTTCCGGCTCTCGCGCTTCCAGCACTTGCCGGCGGATTTCACGAAGAAACTCGTCATCCCGCGAGATATCGTGGTTGCGATGCTCGTCTGCCACGGTTTTTCATCGGTTCGAGCTGTCGAATGCGACCGCCATCTTCGCCTTCGCTATCATTTGCCACGGATCGAATGGGTTTGTCGCCACGAATGAACGAATCGCACAGGCCAACCTGTTACCTGGCCTGTTGATTGGTCCACTTAATAGCAGCGCACTGCCACGACGGTGCAATTGTCCGTCCCCCCTCCCTGATCCGCGAGCGCCACAAGTTGATGAGCCAGGTAACTCGCAGAGGGAGGCGATTCACGAATCGTGTTTTCAAGTTTGCTGGCATTGACGTGTGCGTGCAGTCCGTCGCAGGCCACAATGAGCCAGTCACCTACCGCCAATTTCGACTGCAACAAAGCGGGTTCGATGGTTGCCTGTCTGCCTATTGCCTGCGCCACTTCGTTTCGCGCTGGATGGTTGGCCGCTTCTTCAGGACGCAATTTCCCCGCCTGGACCATCTTTTCGACGAGCGTCTGGTCCCTTGTCAACTGAGTCACTTTCCCTGCGCGATAGACATACACCCGACAATCGCCGACATGGCCTATCACCATTTGACCATTGTAGACCACCACGATGGCGGCGGTGGTTCCCATCCCACGCAGTTTGTTGTCTGCCTGTGCCGCACGGTGCACGGTCTGGTTTGCCGTCCGGATTGCCTGGTTGATGGTTTGTGAAATCTGGGCCGGCGTCGGTTCGCTTATCTGGCTGGTCACTAGTCCATTGAAGAACGAGGACAGCGAAAACGCTATCGTTTGGATCGCCATATGACTGGCCCGATCCCCTGCTTCATGACCTCCCATGCCGTCGGCGACGACCAGCAACGCCAGCTCATGACGGCGATCGAGATTGGCCCAGTTGATATATTGAATCAGGTAACTATCTTCGTTTCGGCTTCGAACCATACCGGGGGACGTAGCACCTGCGATATCCAGCCGGCAAACTCCGGTCGCCTTGGGTGCCGACCAGGTTTGGCCCGGCGACACGATCGGCGTGGGAGGAGGCGGCGGGGCGGCCCGCTGCTGGAGGGCGGACGCAACGCCCGGCCCGAAGTCGATCTCGACGCTGTCGTCCTCATCTTCCTCACTCGTTACGGGCCGAGCAGCGGGAAAAGCGCCTGCCGGCTGTGCGGAGGGTGGACTCGAGCCAGCGGGATTCGGCGGCGCGGCCGCTCCTCCCGAATGTTGCGGCGGAATCTGATAGGGGTCCACTTTGCTGAAAGGCACCAACGAGCGAAGGACCCCTTTGGCTTTTTCAGCCAGAGAAGCCAGAGGCTGTCCCGAAGGCGTCGACGCCGGAATCGCTGGCGCCGGTGCGCGCACCGTGAACATCTGCTGGCATCGGCCGCAGGTCACAGCCTTGCCGATGTACTGCTCATGAATCAAGCAGAGGCCATTACAGTGCGGACATGCAGTGTTGAAAGGCAAATCAAACCTCCCGCGTCTGCAAACTCATGCTGTGTCGGTGTCCCGCCTTTATCATTCTATGAGATGCCTCTTGCGGGCAGCAACCAGCTGGCAGATGGTCCAGATCGGACCTGCACCAGCGACTTCCAATCGAATCGAGCATGTCCACCGCGTAGCCTTTGCGTTGGCGAAACATTTTTTATTGCAGGCGAAAATCGACGTGACTAGTATCTAATCGAACTTATTACAGTTCGACGTACTCCCTCTCCCCCGGGAGAGGGCCGGGGTGAGGGCTAGGACATCGCCACGGTCCAGGACGGGTTTGCGTGTAATGGCTTTACGAGGCTCACACGGCCGAGGGGCAGGCAATGCGGCCGATTTTGAGGAGTTCGTTTTCGAATAACACTCAAGCGTTATTCGCAAGCATTTTGGATAAATGCTATTTCGGCGACGTAGTGGAGATCGATATGAGCCGCGGTTCGTTCGAGAGTGAAGGGTACCACAGTGGGCGGGTTCAGCCCCACCGAGGGACGCTCGTCCTCGTCCTTGGCATCCTCAGCTTGGTTGTGTGCGCCCCGTTGGGGATTGCAGCATGGATAATGGGGAGCAATGACTTGGCTGCGATGCGCGCGGGCCGGATGGACCCCTCCGGCGAGAGCATGACCCAGGTTGGCTACGTGTTGGGGATCATTGGGACGGTGTTCTTCGGGATCGGCATTGTGGCGGCGTGCCTGTGGTTTGCCGCTTTCGGGATGATGGTGCAGCGGTAGGTCAGTGAGGCAAAGCACCGCCGAATCATCCGAAAACTGAGTGTTATTCGGAAACAACACACTTTTCGGCGTCGGCGGGTGGCACGCTCTGAGCGAAGCGAAGGGCGTGCACGGGCCTGCCACTTTTGCAGGTACGCCTTCCCCGCCGCAAATGCTCCGGCACTGATACAATATCCCCAGGGGGTAGCCAACGGAAGGAGCGAATCATGTCGGAAGCGGTCATCCTGTCGGCGGTGCGAACTCCCATCGGCAAGTATCTGGGTAGTCTGGCGGAAAAATCCGCTGTGGAGCTGGGAAGTGTTTGTGCGGCCGAAGCGTTGAAGCGGGCGAAGGTGCCTGCCGGCAAGATCGACGAAGTCATCATGGGGCAGGTCTTGCAGGCCGGCGCTGGCCAGAATCCCGCCCGGCAGGTCGCTCTCAAAGCTAGCCTGCCCGAAACGATCGCCTGCTTCACGGTGAACAAGGTGTGCGGCTCGGGTCTGAAAGCGGTGATGTTGGCGGCTCAGGCCATTCGCGCCGGCGACGCCGACCTGGTGCTGGTTATAATGACCTTTAGGAACGACGGACACTTATCACGAATCGGGGGACGCCGATGCGATCTTTTACAGCGGTGATTGAGCGCTGCGCGGAGACGGGCTTGTTTGTCGGCTACGTGCCGGGCTTTCCTGGAGCGCATTCACAGGGGGAGACGCTCGACGAATTGAACCAGAATTTAAGCGAGGTCATCGCGATGTTGTTGGAGGACGGGGAGCCCGAGCTTGAATCGGAGTTTGTCGGCACGCAGAACGTGCAGGTGGCCTGACGATGCCCAAGCTGCCGGTGCTGAAACCGCAGGAAGTCGTATCGCGCCTGGAAGCACTCCGCGCTGCCGAACCTCGACGAACCCCAGCGCACAAGCAGTTTCGCCACCCAGATGGCCGTGGGACCACGGTTCCGTTTCATAAAGGCCGCGACATTTCTCCGGTTTTGCTGCGGAAAATCGCTCGTGACATCGGCATGTCGCCCGAGGATCTTGTGGCAGCAGGTGGATAGCCGCCGAACCAGTCGCTCAACCCGACTGGAAACAGGTCGGCGAGTTGAGCGTGAGTTGAAACTTGACATCGTTCGCGCCGGGCTGTTCCCGGCGGGTTAGCTTGGTCGTTAGCTTCAAGGAGAACCCATGGCCCAAAGAAGTCGGTGTGCGAATTGCGGATCGAGCGTTGTAGCGCACTCAGTCGCGGAAGGCCGCGCATTCTTCCGTTGTGGGTGTGGCCGCCGCTGGAGTACAAAAGCCTACTACGGTCACGAAGGGGCACCCCTTGGGGGAGCCGGCGTCGGGGCGGCTGTCGGCGGCATTCTCGGTGGAGTACCGGGAGCCGTGATTGGTGGGCTCCTCGGCGCAATCGCTGGAGCTCCCGTTACCTGTAGGTGTATTGCTTGTGGTGGTACTGGTTACTCCACAGGCAGACAGGGGAAACTCACCGGGTACCAATGTTCCAACTGCAAAAGGACCTGGGTCAAGAAGCAAATAGCCAGCAAAAAGGTGATTGGAGGATCTTACTGTGGTAACGCCGTTCCCCGAAGGAATAGTTCAAGAAGCATGGCTGTGTTCGCATGCTAAGACCCGCCGGACAAAACACAACGTGGATTAGGCGTGTATGTCAAGATACGTCTGTCTCGAGGTCAAGGAGGACAGTCATGGCTCGGCAATTGCTGACAGGTGCGTTGTGGAACGAGATCGCTGGGTTCTTCCCCACCTACCAGCCGTCGCCGCGAGGCGGGCGACTCCCATCCCCCACCAGACCGTGCTGACCGCCATCTTGTGTGTCCTGAAAACCGAGATCGCCTGGGAGGACCTGCCTGCGTCGGCTGGCCGCCTGGACCGCCGCAGTCTTATTCGCTCGGATGGGTGCGCTGGCCAATTGAACGCTCGTTGAGCTGGCTCAAACAATTCTGCCGCCTGCGCATCCGCTGCAAAACGTTCGATTAACACTCATCATGTGTTCCTTCCCCTGGCATGTATTATCATTATTGCGTGGAGATTCCTATAGTTATACGTTTTGTCCGGCGGGTATTAGGACTCCTCGAGAAATTCCGCCGGGTCGGGCCAGTACTCCGGCGCGGGATCGAGATGGATTTCGGGAATCTTCTCCTCCACGACCGGCACGGGAGCATCCGGGTCGTCCGCGGCGAGGACGTCGGCGAAGCAGGCGTGCATTTGGTTCCAGAAATCGTCAATGTCCAGACCCAGGTGAGGGGAGGGATATTGGCGCATGTAGTCGTGGCTGGAGCGGTACAGTTTGGCGGCGCCGCGGAGGTTGCCGTTGCAGAAGTGGCAGAGGGCCACGGCGGCCTGGATCAGCGCCTGGTAAAAACGCCGGTCCTCGCGGGCGGTTTCCATCCAGAGGTCTTCCCAGACCTCGTGGGCTTCGAAAAAATCGCCCCGGTTGAAGAGGACGATCCCCGCCAGGTAGCGCGGGTCGTATTGCAGGGGGTCGGAAGTCATGGGAAAATCCTGAGGTCGGCGCGGCCGGTCCCACGGGTTGTTATAGCACGGGTTGTTATAGAAAAAACGGCGATGTTTTCCCGCACGCTGCCGCTGGCGGACCTGATCCATTTTTGCCGCAATGTCCGCGTGGAGTTGGACGCCGGCGTCTCTCCGGTGAAAATTCTGCGGCAACAGGCCCGCCGGGGTCCGCGGACGGCGCGGGATTTGTGCGGCCGGCTGGCGGTGCGCGTCGAGAACGGTCAGAGCCTGGCCGAGGCGCTGCGGGGGGGAGACGGCGCTGCCGGCGCTCTTCGAAGCCCTGGCCCGCGTCGGCGAACACACGGGTTATCTGCCCGAGGTGCTGGCCTCGCTCGAGCGCTACTATGAACTGCAGCTGTCGCTGCGCAAACAGTTCCGCGCCCGCATCGCCGCTCCCGTTTTCCAGTTCGTCATCGCCCTCTTCTTGATCGCGCTGGTGATCTGGTTGATGGGGATTCTTCCCGGCTTCCGAGACAACGACATCACCCTCTTCGGGCTGGCCGGGCCGAGCGGGGCGGGGATTTTTCTGGGGGTTGTCTTTGGGACGATCGCCGGCGTCCTGGTGGGTTGGTGGGTATTGTCGCGGACGCTGCGGGGGCGGGCGGCGGCGGCGGTGCGCACGATTTTGGTCAACCATTTGCGCGATGAGATTCTACAACTTGTCTGTCCTGCGCAAGCAGAACCGGTAGGTACTTGACGGATTTGGCGAACTTTGTTTGGGCACGCCCTTCGCTTCGCTCAGGGCGTGCACGGGCCTGCCACTTTTGCAGGTACGCCTTCCCCGCCGCAAATGCTCCGGCACTGATACAATATCCCCAGGGGGTAGCCAACGGAAGGAGCGAATCATGTCGGAAGCGGTCATCCTGTCGGCGGTGCGAACTCCCATCGGCAAGTATCTGGGTAGTCTGGCGGAAAAATCCGCTGTGGAGCTGGGAAGTGTTTGTGCGGCCGAAGCGTTGAAGCGGGCGAAGGTGCCTGCCGGCAAGATCGACGAAGTCATCATGGGGCAGGTCTTGCAGGCCGGCGCTGGCCAGAATCCCGCCCGGCAGGTCGCTCTCAAAGCTGGCCTGCCCGAAACGATCGCCTGCTTCACGGTGAACAAGGTGTGCGGCTCGGGTCTGAAAGCGGTGATGTTGGCGGCTCAGGCCATTCGCGCCGGCGACGCCGACCTGGTGCTGGCCGGCGGCATGGAAAGCATGAGCCGAGCCCCTTATCTCCTCTTCGGCGCCCGCAGCGGCTGGAAGTTCGGCGACCAGAAAGCGGTCGATGCCATGATCCATGACGGCCTGTGGTGCCCATTCGAATGCCGACATATGGGCGAGTCCGCCGAGTATATCGCGGCGAAATATGACGTTTCGCGGGCCGAGCAGGACCGCTTTGCTGCCCAAAGCCATCAGCGTGCTGCGGCCGCCTGGAAAAATGGTGCGTTTAACGAAGAGGTTATCGCTGTTGAGATCGGGAAAGGTGACAAGATCAGACAGGTTGGGCAAGATGAAGGGGTTCGGCCCGACTCGACGGTCGAGGTACTGGCGAGGCTGAAGCCTTCGTTCTGTGCGAATGGAACGGTTACGGCTGGGAATGCGTCGATGCTGAGCGACGGCGCTGCTGCGGTCGTGGTCGCGTCCCAGTCGGCAGCCAAGAGGCTGGAAGCGAAACCGCTTGCCCGAATCGTCGCCTGTGCGACGAGCGGGGTTGCTCCCAGGGACATCTTTATCGCTCCTGTGGCCGCTATTCAGAAGGTTCTCGACAAAGCCGGACTGCAAGCGAAAGATATCGATCTGTTCGAGTTGAACGAGGCCTTTGCTGCCCAGATGCTGGCTTGCAACAAGGAGCTGAAATTGGACGAGGCGCGAATCAACGTCCATGGCGGGGCGATCGCCTTGGGGCATCCGATCGGCGCCTCCGGCGCGCGCGTCCTGGTAACGCTGCTCCATGCTCTGAAAACACGCGATTTGAGCCGCGGCCTGGCATCTTTGTGTCTCGGGGGAGGCAATGCGGTGGCAATGATCGTCGAACGAATCTGATTCGTTTCGTCTTCATTGCATCAGTCTGCGGAGCTGCATGTCGGTCAGAGGTTCGACAAATCCCGCCTCCATCACCCAAGTCGAGCCTTTGACCGGATCGATATTGGTCATGCTCAGCACGCAGATTTCGACCTGATAGGTGCAGGTTCCCCGGCGGTTGCGCAAGGTGATCGTCGTCGTCGAGCCGGGTTTGTGCCACAGTCCGACGATCAATGTCACTTTTTCCCTGGAAAGGCGATAGACCTGCGCTGGCCAGGCCACGCCGATGGTCGCGGCTACCGGGATATCCAGTTTGGTGTCGCGGCATTTTTGAATCTTGGTCGACCGGTTGCCGACGACTTTGTCCCAGCGTTTTTTGATCCAGTTGATCATGATAGGTGCCCCTTTCTCTCTGCTGGAAAGGCGCCCGTTCCGGAGGAGCGCCTTTCCTTCCAACCCCGGCTATCGGTGGGGGTTTCGCCGGTTTGTGTGAAACGATGTGGATCGACTTCGGCCTCTTCTCTTACCGGCGCCGCTGTTTCGACCGGCGCCACTTCGCAGGGCGCGTGCATTCAAAGGAAAGCCGCCGTGGCTCAAGACTCGGCGAGCGGTCTCGCACAACATACAGATAGGCGATTTGCCGATCGACGCGCTCATCAGCCTTTGTACGATGCTGTTTCATGTTGCGACCTCCTTCTAACTGTTCCTACTGAGAACATTGCTTGCCAGGGTGTCGACCGGACAGAAAACGAGAACGGGCGAATCGCGGCCGTTTAGAGAGAAAATGCCGAAAAGTCGGTTTGAAACAGGTGGAGCAGGGCTGTCGACGGCAATCTTTTTTCTTGCCATTTCTTCAGCCTGCCTCAAGAATACATGTCATGTAGCATGCCGACACTGTGGCCCACCGAACGGACATCTTCGACCGGGAGTCTCACCATGGCTTTTCGCTGCCGAGCTTTGGTTACGTTGTGTTTCTTGTTGATGAGCGTCGTTGGCCTGGCCCAGGAGGGAAAAGGTCCGAAAGCCGACGGCAAAAAGTCGACAGCGGAGATTCCCGCCGGGCATTCGCAGCACGGTGAAGCGTTTAACGAAGGGCCTCGACAAAAGGCCTATCTGATGGGCGGCACGGGCAACGTCGATTTCCCCATTTCGACGAAGGTGCCTTTGGCCCAGAAGTTTTTCAATCAAGGGATCGGCCAGCTGCACGGCTTCTGGTATTACGAAGCCGAACGGTCGTTCCGCATGGTCGCCGACCTCGACCCCGACTGCGCCATGGCCTATTGGGGGCTGGCGATGGCCAACTTCGACAACCAGAAACGGGCCAGTGAATTCATCAAGAAAGCGGTGGCGTTGAAGGGGAAGAGCACGCGCCGGGAGCAACTCTATATCGACGGTCTGGCGGCTTACATCCTGGCGAAAACGAAGGGCAACGCACAGAAAAGGCAATACCTTCGCAGCCTGGAATCCGTCATTCACGAGTATCCTGATGACATCGAAGCCAAGGCGTTTCTGGTCGTGCGCCTTTGGCAATTCAGCAGTGCTTTGCCTTTGCCGAGTTACCAGGCGGTCGATGCCTTGCTCGACCAGGTTTTCGACAAGAATCCCAAACACCCGGCTCATCACTATCGCATCCACTTGTGGGATTACGAAAAGCCGATCCGGGCATTACGGTCGGCGGCCCAGTGCGGCCAGTCCGCCCCTGCCATCGCCCATATGTGGCACATGGCAGGTCACACGTTCTCCAGGCTGAAACGTTACCCCGACGGCGCCTGGCAGCAGGAGGCCTCCTCGCGTGCCGATCACGCCTACATGATTCGTGATCGCCTGTTGCCCGATCAGATTGCCAACTACGCCCATAATCAAGAATGGTTGATCCGTAATCTCATTCATATCGGCCGGGCCAAACACGCTGTCTCCATGGCCAAGAACCTTATCGAGTTGCCTCGCCACCCGAAGTACAACAACTTCCCCAAGCAACGGCGCAGCGCCACTTATGGGCGGATGCGGCTTTTTCTGGCACTCGAAAAGTTCGAATTATGGGAAGAACTCATCCGCCTCTGCCACACCGCCTATCTCGAACCGACGGATGACGACAACGAGCAAGTCAAACGCCTGGTGGCTTTGGGAACCGCCTATGGCAACCTCGGCGATCAGAACAACCTCAAAACGTTGATCGCCGAACTCGACAGCCGACTGCAAAAGGAACAGGCCAAGCCAAAGGAAGAAGATAAAAAAACGCCCAACACGCCTGCCGGCAAGAAAGACACCGGCAACAAGAAACCGGCTCGGCCACCGGCCAAACCCGGCGCCCAAGGCAAATCGAAGCCCAATGCCGCCAAGATTCGTCAATTGAAGACGGCGCTTGATACGCTGCGGGGCTACGAGGCTTTGTGCCAGAATGACGTGAAGAAAGCTCTCGGCTTCTTCAACAAGGTCCAAGGCTTCGACAAAATGACCTTGTCGCGATTGTACTTGAAAGCGGGGGACCGAAACAAAGCCGAGCAGCTGGCAACCCAGGCGGCCAACGCCGGCCAAAATGAAGTCCTGCCGTTGGCGAACCTGGCGTACGTGCTCGACCAGGCGGGCAAGAAGAAGGAAGCAGCCGAGGCCTTCCAAAAGTTGCGAAACATCTCCGGGCACATTGACTCGCTGGCCTACCGTCCGTTTCAACGTCTGGCGCCGTTGGCTAAATCACTGGGGCTTCCTGACGACTGGCGTTTGCCCGCCAAATGGGCCACCGATGTCGGCGATCGTCCCCCGCTCGACAGCATTGGTCCGTTGCGTTGGCATCCGTTTGCCGCACCCTCCTGGACTTTGCCCGCTTCGTCGAGCAAGGTGGTTTCGCTCAATGATTATCGAGGCAGACCGGTTATTGTGATCTTTTATCTCGGTTACGGCTGCTTGCATTGTGTCGAACAACTGCTGGCCTTCGCTCCCCGAACGAAAGACTTCCAGGACGCAGGTATCGAGTTGGTGGCTATCAGCACCGATTCCCTCGAAGACCTGACCAAATCGCAGGCCAGGTACAAAGGGCCTTTCCCTTTCCCACTGGTCGCCGATCCAAAACTGGAGGTTTTCAAAGCCTATCGCGCGTTCGACGATTTCGAGGAAACGCCGTTGCATGGCACCTTCTTGATCGACGGCGCCGGTCGCGTGCGCTGGCACGATATCAGCTACGAGCCGTTTCAAGACGTCGATTTCCTGCTGAAAGAGTCGAAACGACTGCTCAGCCTGCCGGTTCCCGCCGACGAGTAAACGGTCGTGCCAGCCTGGAGCAGCGAACAATGACATCACGCTGTCAGGACGATGCGCTGCGGTAGCGCCGCAAGGCGAAAGAGAAGAACAGCCGACTGAGGCTCACCAGGGCAATGGTGGAGACGGCTGCCCAAGCGATCATTTCCGGCTCGATGATCTTCACCATGACCCGCGCCGGCACGTTGATGACCAGCATGACCGGAATGACGAAACTGAAAAACCACCCCATCGGCGCCCACGCCCCATTGAAAATGTCGCGAGGGTAACGCATTAGAGTGGTCAGTAGCCACCATAGTTCGTGCAGGCTCTGGTTGCGCGTCAGCCAGACGGACACCGATGTCAGCATGAAAAGAAACGAATAAGCCATCAAAACGCCGCAACCCAAAGCGACAACAAACAACGATACCTGTAGCAGATCGAACTGCCAATTCATGCAATAAAGGGCGACGCCCATCAAACCGCAGCCCATGAAGATGTTCGGCACGGTCGACCAATCCACGTGGCGGCAGCTGAACAAGAATTGTTCGTCGATGGGTTTGAGCAAATAGAGATCGAGGTCGCCACTGCGCACCAACTCGGAAAACTGATGGCAATTCTCAAGGAACAGCGTCTCGAGAATTCCTTCGAGCGTGAAGTAGCAGCCAATGAAAAAGAGGTACTGATACTGCGACCAGGAAGCGACGACCGAGGTTTTTGAAAAGATCGTGGCGTAGAAGGCGAGCAGGATGCCCAGCCAGAGGATTTCGACCGTGATCTTAACCAGAAAGTTGCCGCGAAACGCCATTTCGCGAGTCAGGCTGTACCGGGCCAGAGCACCATAAAGCCGAAGGTAGCGAAGGATGGAGTTTATCATGGTCTGGCTGATGAGAACCAATCGCGATTATCCCCCATAGGCACTGTAGCGTTTCACGCCGAATCGGAACAAGCACCTGGCCATCACCACGAAGATGATGACCCAGAGGAATTCGATCGCCAGTGCTCGGGGCAGGTCGTCCGGATTCACTTTCCCCAGGAAGATCGCAGCGGGGAAGTACGCCATATAGTGGAAGGGCAGGGCTTTGAGCACCGCCACCCAAAAGCCTGGGAGCAGATCGAGCGGAAACATGTGGCCGGACAAAAAGAAGTTCATCGTGTTCACGATGTAAAGCAGGGACGAAACCTCCAGCATCCAAAAGCCGACCATTCCCATCGAGCATTCGAAGAAGAATCCAATGAAGAAGCCCAGTATCAAAGCCAGAACGTAGGCGACCATGGTCGTCGGATCGGGCCAACCAGGGAAGTAGCCTCGGCAAACGAAAAACAGCAAGCCATAGGGCAGACTCACCGTGACGATGTAAGCCGACTTGTGGGCGATCCGGTAGCTCAGCAAAAAGCCGATCATATCGACCGGCTGGAGGAGATACTTTTTCAGCTCGCCTTCGCGGATGGTGCGAGCGATGTTGGTGGCCAGCCCTGGCATGCTGGAAAACATGCGGCTGACATGGACCAGCAGCAGGTAGGCGATCATCTCGTTGTAGGCGAAGCCCGAAAGGGTCGTTTTGCCCGAGCCGGCATAGACGGCGCGCCAGAGCAATATGGTCGTGATCAGCGGCAAGAACCGGAGGATGCTGCGGAGAAAAAAATCACCGCGGTAGGTCACTCGCTCCATGAGCGATGTGCGATAGATGTTGAAATACTTGCGGGCGATACGGGGCCAAACAGCCAAGCCCCAGGGGTCGGTTTCTTCCCTTACGAGCATAAGCACCTCAGCGTGCCGTTCGCGTTCGGTCTTCGTCAACGCCTCCTAGAACATCGTTCCGCGAACGAGAAAGTCCTTTGTGCTTTGCCAACAGCGGTCGAATTCGGGCTTATTATGGTCACATTGTTCATGCTGTCTAATGTTGAAGGTGGCGTCAAGGCACTCGTCGGCAAGTTGCATCCCAATTTGCTCGAAATTTAAATTTAGACCGATTTGTCGCTTGAACGTCTCGGGGTCGTCCTTGAGGCCAATCACGAAAACGCGTGGCTTGAGTTTTTCTGGAATTGCTTTCGCGAATTCCTGTTGTCGATCAATGACACGACCGTCGAAGTCGATGACCAAGACAACGTACCCTTCAGGGAATCGATGCAAGTAGGGGACGTACTCCTTACGAAAAATCTCGAGCACATTGGACCACCCGCCAGCCGGTGGCATAACTTGCATGCGCCGATCATCAATCCGATGATTGAGTACGAAACCGTGGGCCAATTGCCGGCATTTATCATCCTCGAAAACCACGCAAATGTGTGGTTTGTAGCGATTCATTGGCGGCTAATAATCTCATCGCGCAAAAGAGCGTGCACCAGATCGCCCTGATAGTTGAGATCAGCGAGTGGGCGTACCGTAACAGGGTCCAAATGCGAAGTCCGACTGAGCACAAATGTCGAATCGTCCGAAAAGCGCCGAATCGTTTCGGGATGATGCGTCGTAGCGATGAATTGTCCCCGTTGGCATGCCATTTTTCGAAGCGACGTTATAAAGTGGCCGACTTCTGGAAGCGACAAATGGCTGTCTGGTTCGTCCCAGACGCAGACAGTGGCATTGCCGACCGCATTGGCTGCAATGATGTACGCACTGAGAAAAAAGCATTTCTCGCCGTCTGACAGCGCTTGGAATCCGACAGGCAAGCCACACACGGGATCGCCGTGTTTAAACTCGACCACGAGTTGCGTTCCAGCATCGCCATGATCGACGTTTTCAATCGACGAAAAGTCGGAGAGAACAGTTTTGATATAGGATTCAAAAATACCATATGCGGCCGGTTTGCGATCCAGCAAAGCGCGAAGACAAGAGGTGTAATTGGCCGCGTTGTACTCCAACTCTGTCGTAGGTTCGCGCGAGTAGCCGGACATCTGTGTCGGGTCAGGAGCAACGACGATCATCGTTGCCAAAAAGGATTTGACGTTTTGAAGGATCGACCGGCCCTGACGTTCGCGGATAACTGGTAAGGCAAAAACATGCCAGTCGAGTCCGAACTCATTCCCATCGGCGAGTCGGACTTGTCCTTGCTGGCGCGTGAATTGGACCTGGCCGTCGGCTGTCAGCTTTTCGTCCACAATTCGAGCTTCGTGAAAACCAGGAGGCCAGTCTAAAGCAAAGGTGTACTCCAATCGGGAGCTGTCGACAACAAATTCGAGTGCGAACCGCATCGGTCGGTCCGACTGGTGCCGGGTAAAATCGGCTGGCGTGATGCGCTTGCCAATTCGGGCCCCCTGACGGCAAATGCTTTGCAGAAGTTCAAGCGCTTTCGAAACTGTCGATTTACCACACCCATTCTTGCCAATGAGCAGCGCGGATGAGCGGCCAGCGAGATCCAGAGAAAAGTTCTCCAGACAGCGAAAATTGTTCACGTAAAGGCGCTCGATCATGGCTGGACTTGCGAAACGCAAAGGTGCTCACGCCAACGTTCAATGAACACCAGGATCAATGTCGACGCAACGATCGCCGACCGATTCAAACCGACAAACACTTACCCCGACGAAAGATCGAAATCAGTGGAATCGGGGCGAGCGGATTCGAACCGCTGACCTCCTGGTCCCAAGCCAGGCGCGCTGACCAAACTGCGCTACGCCCCGAAGCGTGTGGATATTAGATTGAGTTTAGCAGGCTCGCTCCTGCTTGGCGAGATGCCTTGCAATGGTTTCTTACTGCTGGGCACATCAACGCCTTCATTGTGGCAGCAGCATCTCGACGATTCGTTCGAAGTCGTCGTTGGATTCGAAGTGGATGACGAATTGCCCCTTCTCTTTGCCACGCAGGCGGATTTCCACTTTCGTGGCGAACTTGCGCCGCAGATCGTCTTCGATCATCTGCACGTGATTCGTCTTTTCCGGATTCTGTTTTCGACTGGCAGGTTCGCTTCCTCTTTTTTCTCGAATGATGGCTTCGACCGCACGCACGGAATGCCCGCGGGCAATGATCTCGCGACACAATGCGATCTGTTCTTCCGGGTCGCTCAAACCCTTCAACACCTTGGCATGGCCAAGCGAGATTTGCTCCAGGCGAACGGCTTCTTGAACCTCCGCGGGCAACTCGAGCAGGTTGATCAGGTTGCTAATGGTTGAGCGGTCCAGGCCCAAGCGAGCGGCAAGCTGTTCCTGGGTCATGTTGAAACGTTCGAGATAATCGCGAAAGCCTTGGGCTTTTTCGATCGGATTGAGGTCGGTGCGCTGGATGTTTTCGATGAGGGCCGCCTCGATGGTCTGCTGATCGTTGAAGTCGACGATGCGGACGGGGACTTGTGTGAAGCCAGCAGCCTGGGCGGCACGGAGTCGGCGCTCGCCGGCGACGAGTTCGAAGCCATCCGCTGCCGGGCGAACGATCAACGGTTGAAGAATTCCACATGTCTTGATGCTTTCGCTGAGGGAGGAGAGTTCATCGGCATCGAAGTCTTTCCGTGGCTGAAAAGGGTTGTGCCGAATCTGTTCCAAAGGCACTTCTTGTTCCGTTTTCGGAATATCGTCGGCGCCTCCCAACAAGGCATCCAAACCACGACCCAAGCGACGTTTTTCCATGTCTTGGTCTCCTGCCACGAAACCACGAAAGGATTGGGGGGATTGTAACGACGTTGGCGGCAGCTAACAAGGCGGACACGCGAACCGACCCGATTCGTCTTACCCGGAATTCGGCGGTTTCGGAACGAGCAAAGTTGTTCCACGTGGAACATCATCCACAATCCCGCTATCAACTGCATCCAGCCAGGTTCATTTTTTCGTTAGAGATGTTCCACGTGGAACACTTAGCCGGAATCTGAACCCATATACACACTTTCAATGGTTCCAATGACCAGCAAGTTGGACTTTTTTCCCATCCGAATCTTCGTTTACAATCCGGTCGCCGACGCCGGAACAGTCGGCGAAGGGCCATGGACGGCCTGACGGAAGAAGAGGCAAACACTTCTCGATCACCGTCCTCAATCCCTTTTCCTAACAGTCAGGCGGATAAACTCCTCGCCCGCATCTACGGGGACGTTTATCCGGTCATCTCGAAACCCATTACGGAACGGGAAGAGTATGAATCGCGACCCTATTCTCTTTCGGGTGGACGGTACCACCCAATCCGGCTGGGAACGTTTGCATCGTTGTTTGGTTTACGCGGCTGCTCTTCAACGCCGCCGACGACCGACCTTTTTCCTCTCTCAACTGGAGCCTGCCTCTCTGGCGCTCAACATCAAGCGTTTTGGCAACACCTGGCTCGAAGCCGACTCCCCTGCCGGAACCAAGGAAGACCTGGCCGAAACGATTCAGGAAATCCGCCGGCTTCGACCAGCTGCGGTAGTCGTCGATGCCCCCACCGCTGCGGAAGAATATCTCGAAGCCTTGACCCGGACCGGGTCGTTGATCGTTTCTTTCGACAGCCTGGCCAACATCCGTTTCCCATCGGATTTGATCGTGAATCCCCTTCTTGGACCAACCCGTGAATCGTATGAATTCGAACCCGGCGCGCAGCTGTTGCTTGGTGCCAGGTACGCTCTCGTGCCTTCTCATGTGCGCCGAGTCCGTCCCATTCGAGCACAAGACCCCGCTCAGCCCGCTCCGAATTGCTACCGTGCGATGGTCGCTTTGGGCGATGATGACCCGAATGAACAGGTGGAAGTCGTCACGGATATGCTTTTGGCCATTTCCAAGTTGGCCAAGATCGATGTCGTCGTGCGCAGCCAGCATCCGCATCTGGAGCAGTTGCGTGCGAAAGCAGCTCGTCTTGCTGGCCGACTTTCGGTGGTGACGGAGCCTTCCGAGATCGCCGCCCGCCTGTCACGTTGCCATTTTGCCATTACCGCAGGCAACGGCACATCGCTCGAACTTGCATGCATTGGCATGCCTCAACTGCTGATCGTGCAATCCGAGGCGCACTGGCCCAACGCCCAGAGGCTGGAGGAAGAAGGTGCAGCAACCTGCTTGGGAGGCTTCGAAACCGTTTCCGAAAGCACTGTCCGCCAGGCGGTTCTCGATCTGGTCAGCGATCCTTTGGAACGGCAAGCTATGATGCGGTGCGGCAGGAAGCTGATCGACGGCAGAGGTCCCGATCGCCTGGTGACTGCCCTGGAAGTCATGCTGCATCCGTCCCGACAAGTCGGTTTGGCAGAGGCTGCCTGATGAATCGAAGCTGAAAGTCGTTCCATTCCATAAGCCGCCAGCTGTCACTGGCGGCTTGGTTTTTGTCGATCGGACTTGCCAGGCAAAGAGAGTACAATGATATGACAACGACAGGACCACCCAAGCAGACGGGCAGGAAATCATGGACAAAGAAAAAGTCGCCGCGATACTCGATGAAATTGGCACCTTGCTGGCCCTTCAAGGCGAAAACCCGTTTCGATGCAACGCCTACCACAACGCCGCCAGGGCAATCCTGCAACTCGAGGAAGATATTGGCCGGGTCGTTCGCGAAGGCCGCTTGAAAGACGTTCCGGGCATCGGCAGCACCTTGCAAGAGAAAATTACCACGCTTGTCACGACTGGCCGACTGCCTTTCTACGAAGAACTCCAGGCCAAGACTCCGGCAGGACTGCTTGAACTCTTGAAACTCCCTTCGTTGGGGCCGAAAAAAGTCAAAGCTCTCTATGAAGAACTTGGCGTGGACAGTCCCGAAAGACTCAAATCAGCATGCGAAGAAGGAAAAGTCGCCAGCCTCAAGGGATTTGGCGCCAAGACACAGCAAAAAATCCTTGAAGGACTGGAGTTCCTGAATCGAATGGGCCAGCGCGTCCGGCTCGACGAGGCACTGGCACTGGCCACAGCACTGATCGAACGTGTTCGAGAATTCAAAGGCGTCATTCGTTATGAACTGTGCGGCAGTCTTCGCCGACGACGCGAAACGATCGCTGACATTGATATCCTCGTCAGCTCGACGAAACCCAAACTGATCATGGATCAATTTGTCGAACTTCCGGGAATCGTTCGGGTTCTGGCGAAAGGCGACACCAGATCGAGCGTGGAGGTCGATCGCGGCGTTCGCGGTTTGACCATGCAAGCCGACCTGCGCGTCGTTACCGACGAACAATTCCCGTTCGCACAGCATTATTTTACTGGAAGCAAGGAACACAATATTGCCATGCGGGCTCGTGCCCAGCAGTATGGACTGAAACTGAATGAATACGAATTGTCGGGGCCAAAAAAGAGAATCGCCTGCAAAGAAGAGGCAGATATCTTCGCAGCACTGGATCTGGATTATATCCCGCCCGAGTTGCGCGAGATGACCGGCGAAATCGAAGCAGCTGCCGAACATCGCTTGCCCGTGTTGATCGAAGAAGCCGATCTGCGAGGCACCTTTCATTGCCATACCAACTGGAGTGATGGGCACAATAGTCTCGAAGAAATGGTTCAGCGTGCCAGGCAAATCGGCCTGGAATACTTCGGCATTGGTGACCACTCCCAGTCCTTGACTGTCGCGCGCGGCCTGACTCCCGAACGAATCAAACTCCAGCACGCCGAAATCGACAAATTGCAGAAAAAGTTCAAAGATATTCGCATTCTGAAAGGAACCGAATGCGATATTCTGCCTGACGGTTCGCTCGATTTCAGCGATGAAGTTCTGTCCACTTTCGATTACGTGGTGGCGAGCGTTCATACGCATTTCAACTTGAGCGAAAGCGAGATGACCGCCCGCATCATCAAGGCTTTAAGTCACCCTAAGGTAACCATGCTTGGGCATGCGACTGGGAGGCTGCTATTGCAGCGAGACGGCTATAAGGTCGACCTGGAGGCAGTGTTGCAAGCGGCAAAAAAGCACAACAAGATGATCGAAATCAATGCCCACCCTCGCCGTCTCGATCTGGATTGGATTCACTGCAAGCGAGCCAAGGCCCTCGGGATTCCCCTCGTCATCAATCCGGATGCACATTCAACAGCCGACATAAGTCTTTTGTCATTTGGTGTTTCTGTCGCCAGGCGCGGCTGGCTGGAAAAGGAAAATGTCTTCAATACGAAACCCGTCAAGCAGGTTATCCAGGAACTGAAACGCCGCATGGGTTAACGACAACCGACCTCAAGATCGTATCTTTCAGGACGCTTATGCCCAATTCGGACGGGCAGTGGCTCGTTGTCGCTTTTGGGATATATATGTATACTATATATACATGCCACTAGATCCGGTTGTGGCCCGAGGTTGAAAGCACCGTCAACTAACGGTCTTTCGGGGGGCCGAGCGTTTGGAGGCAACACGTCAACACTAGTTTAGCGCTGACTAATACCGTCAACAAACGGTGATGTCGGCAGGGGACCGTCAACCGACGGTTCATTTTGACCGACTGAACCGTCCCATTCAATCGGTCAGCCGTCTACTAACGGTCGTGCAAACACGAGACACCGTCTACTAACGGCTTTTTCCAGGAGCCGCCGTCAACTGACGGTGCTTTCCCGAGAGAATGTGAGAGTTTAAGCCCGTCTCCAGAGGAAAACGTATGGGCCCGCCTGGTTTGCCGCCATGACGGCGAGAACAATCGAGGGACTGTTTTTTGCTTGTCGAAGATGATCGACGCAGCCGACAATAGCCGTTGCTTTCTCCCGAGCGATGAGGAGAGGCACCAGGCACGGCATTTCAAACGATATATGGATACATTTCGTGTACGCTGTCCGGGGTGCTCAGCAATTGTGCGCATCGCCCAGCCCGCGCGAGCTGGGGGACGGTTCCGATGCGGCAAATGTGGCAAGATATTTCGTGTTGCCACATCGAAGGATGGCAAAACTCGGCAAGCCGCCCAGAAAACGAAGAAAGAAGAAGGGATTCTTCCTTGCCCTCGATGCCAGGCACCGTTGCGCTATCGCGGTCGACTGCGACCTGGCCTCCGTATCAAGTGCGCCCAATGCAAAGCGATCTTTCCGGTCGGGGAGAGATCAACTTCTCGTTCGACAGTTCGGCCTCGAACGACAAAGCTATCGGTGCCGCGATTCACAGGTCGATTGCGCTGTCCGTCGTGCCAGCGCGTGCTTAAAGCCGACAAGCCGATTCCCGCGGGTGCGGCACTATCGTGTCCCCATTGCCGAAAACCTCTCAAATTGCGAATCCGACGTAAACGGCAAGTAACCAGGCTGGCAAACCGCGGGTCGAGTTCGCGATTGGTCACTGCTTGCACTTGCCCAGCTTGTCGGACCAGACTCGTGCTAAAGTCGCCAGTGGCGGCAGGCAAACCGGTTCGGTGTGCTCGGTGTGCTAACGTTTTTCCTGCACGAGTCGAAGCCCTGTCGGTGTTTGCCTGTCCTGGCTGCCGAGGTAAGCTCAAGATGCCAGCGAGGGTTGCGTCGAATTCGTTGCTTCGTTGTCCCCGGTGTCGAAAGTTGCTTCGTCTTCGCAAGCCCGAAGAGAAATCGGCGGGCAAGACGAAATTGGCATCAGCATTGCCGGAGAGGCAAGCCCTTGTGTCGGCAACTACGTGTCCGGGCTGCCGAGCGAATCTCACCACGAAGCCAGTTGTTCGGGGCGCAGCCGTTCGCTGCCCGAAATGTGGCCGGGTCTTTCCTGCTGCGCCTCGTACTGTGGAGCCTGTTCGCACCAGCAAGAAGACGATCCTCGCTGGCAAAGGCGCGCCCAGGCGCACCCGGCTGGCGACTTCTGCTTCTCGCTCGCGCCGGACGCAACTGGCGCGAGAAGAGGCGCTGCCGGTTGCAAGCGCCCTGCCGCTTTGGCCCAGAAGCCTGCATGTAGCCATGTTTCTGCTGTGCGTAGTGGGGGCCGGCCTTGCCGCAACGCTCGGTTATCTTTGGCTCGATAACGCCACGTCCCCGGAAAACCTTGAACGCATTGAAAAGTTGCGTTCCGGAGAATGGCCACAGGTTGCTAATCCCGGCAAACTGATTCGGCACTTTGAGCGGGTCGTCCAGGTCGCTCGTCTGGCTCTGTTTCTGACGCCGGCAATTAGCCTTGTCGCCGGCGTGCTCGGATTGTTCGGCAGCAGGCGTTTGCTGTCGGTCGGCATGGGTAAAATCGCAGGTGTGCTCGTTCTGGCAACCGTTTTCGGACCGGCGTTGCTTTTGCCTTTTGGTTGGTTCTCCTATATGGTGTTTCATTCGCCCTTGTTGATTGCCGGGGGGATGGGCCTGTTGATGCCTGCTATGCCGAACCGGCAAGTTGCCGGAGCCAAGCGATGACACAGCACCCTGACTGCCAAAACCTCGATCTGCCCGACGCCGACGTTCGCTTCTTCCCCGACTTTTTCCCCAAACCGGACAGCGACGTTTGGTTTCAACATTTGTTGACGAAGACGCAGTGGAAACAAGAGATGATCAAGTTGTACGGCAAAAGCCATCCCGTTCCGCGACTCATACATTGGTATGGCGACGAAGGAAAGACGTACGCCTATTCGGGCATCTTCCTGCAACCAGAGCCGTGGACGCCGGTCTTGCTGGAAATCAAAGGGCAGGTCGAGAGCGTTGTCGGCGTCAAGTTCAACAGTGTTCTTTGCAATCTTTATCGCAACGAACGAGACAGCGTCGGCTGGCATAGCGACGATGAGCCGGAATTAGGGGAAAACCCCCTGATTGCGTCGGCAAGTTTCGGTGCTTGTCGCACTTTTCAGATGCGTCACAAAAGAGACAAAACACTGCGGA
Source organism: Gemmatales bacterium (assembly GCA_026004675.1). GTDB lineage: Bacteria > Planctomycetota > Planctomycetia > Gemmatales > Gemmataceae > BPJP01. Next base: position 614,853 of record BPJP01000002.1, on the reverse strand, counting down.
CGACCATCCGATTAACTCACGGCAGTTTGTTGGTCATGGCTGGTGCGACGCAGCATCACTGGTTGCACAGCATACCCAAGTTGCGCCAACCAGTCGGGCCGCGCATCAATCTCACATTTCGCATAATCATCTAATATGCTATGTACACAAGTTGCTTTTCGCTTGCCAATTTACGGGGGAAGCCGTCCTAACGTCGAGACCATCCAAATCGCGTTTGGCAACTGGGCGTCTCATTCCTCCTGTTCTTTCAATAACTCGTTATCGTAGTCTTCTTCGAGTTGGCGGACTCGGCGTGCCAGTTCTTCGTCTTGTTCGATTGCCGCTGTAACCCGCAGTTCCCATTCGGTGCTAGCCTGGCGAAGGGAAGCCAGATCGAGAGGCAGTTTGAGTATCTTGGCTAACCGACGCGTGACTGCTTCGATGCTTAGCGGATTGGTTCCCTGGAGATAACCGGGTATTTCGGCAACGAGCGAGGTCATTTTCAAGCCGACGGCAGGAGCTTGTGTCATCAGGTAGCTGGTAAACGAGCCAGGACCTTCATAGCCGCTGCGGCGGACGCCATATTGCTGCATCTCGGCGATGAGCGACTTTTCCGAGCACGTTACATAGAGTCTCGGCTCGCGGGTATGGGGTACGGTGCCGCCAAACGAGCCTACAAAGATGATCCTGCTGATCCCCAATCGTTGGACGATCTCGAAGATACAGGCTGCGAAGGTGCGCCACAACAAGTTCGGTTCCTTGCCGACGAACAGCAACAGCTTTTCCGATTCCTTGCAATAAAAGACATTGCTCGGCATCTCGACGGCTTCAACGATGCCGTCGTCGATGCGGATATGCGGGCGGAACAACGCTGCCACCTCCATCGATCCGGGAAAATTATAGATGTAGAAAGGTTCCGGATCGATTTCGGCAATCGGTCTGGCTTCGAGCAGATCGACGAGGCGAGTGACCGTCCCGGTTGAAACATCGCCGCCATCCATCCAACCGGAGAACGCGAGTACCAGCGTACCGTTGCGGAGGTCAGGAGATTCGCGGATCTGCAACCATTCAGTTGAATTCGAATGCATTTGGCTTATTGTATGGCGATCGTTTTCGTCGGTCGATGGCATAAGCCGTCGGGGACAAAAGAGCCACGGTTTTGAAACGAAGAACCGGGCAGGCGGGCAAATTTGAACTTGCGTCGAAGTTGTGCTATTGATGAAACGATCCGACCAGCGCTGACGCAGGCCGGCCGCGCCAAGTGGAGCCGCGAGGAATGTATCACCTCATCCATTGTCCAGAATGCTTTCGAAAGCTCCGTATTCCAGAAGAATGGCTGGGAGCAAAAGTCCAATGCCCATCCTGCGGCAGCATGTTTACGAGTGAGCGGCAGCAGGTCGTCAGCGAAGGCGTCGAGGACTTCGACCAGCCGGCCGCCACTTCTCGCGATCAAAACACGCATCAACAATCAACCGGCTATCCCGCCCAAAGTTTCGGTTCACATCAGCCGCTGCGCCACCCGTCAAAGCCGTCCAAGGTTCAAGCGATTGGCGGGATGATGCTGGCCGGGGGAATCGTCGCTATCCTTGCCTCGATGGCATTCATGGCAACCTGCTCTTGCCTCTTGTGGCCTGGGACGTATTACAGCTTGGTTCTCGGTATCCTGGCTGTCGTGCGAGCTTCAAGCCTGCTGAGCGAAGAGGCCTACCAGCAAAGCCCGCCTACGGGAATTGCCGTTATGCAGATTATCAACATCATTAATTGCGATCTCGTCAATCTGATTTTAGGTATTCTTTCACTTACTTTTCTGAATGACCCGGAATGCCAACGCTATTTTCGAGGTTAAGGGACGAGGCTTATTCTGAATCAGGGCATCTCACAGCGTTCCCGGATGACGGCGGCATGTGTTTGGACCTTCCGCACGGCTTCGGCAACCTGTGCAAGATCGTCGTCATCTCCGAGCAGAATCGGATGATGCAAGATGACTGCGCCATGGTGGGCTTTTTCCGCCTCGGTCAAGGGGCCCGCAGCCCGAAATCGGCTGGGCGAACGTCCCTGGTGCAACGCCTTGAATCCTTCATCGAAAGCGATTCCTTCGGCGCGAAGTGCAGCCGTCATGGTGGCGCGAGCCATGCCGAATTCGGCAGCGTCGAATTGCCAGCCCATCTTGTAATAGCCAGGGGTTCCCTCGGTGCGGTTGCGGAACGGCTTCAGTCCCGGTATGTCGCTGACCAGTTGACGCAAACGTTGGGCGTTTTTCTCCCGCTGCGCGTTCCGCTCGTCCAGACGCTCGAGTTGAGGCAACAAGACGGCAGCCTGTAATGGTGACAGCGGGGCGATCCAGTTGCCACGATTCATCCACGCCCGGATACGTTGATAGACATCGGTGCGTTGCGTCAGGATCGCTCCCCCTCTTCCGGCGCTTAACAATTTTGAGCCGCCAAAGCTCAGGATGCCCACGTCGCCCCACGTTCCGGCACGCCGGCCTTGGATCGTCGCCCCCGGGCATTGGGCCGCGTCTTCGACCACGACGACGCCTCGACTTCCTGCCCAGTCCATGACCGCTGTCATGTCGACGAGGCCGCCGTGCAAGTGCGATACGATCAAAGCCCGAACCTGGGAAGTGAAGGCTCGTTCGAGTCGGCCTGCGTCGAGGTTCCAGTTTTCAGGTGCCACATCCACCAACACCGGCCTGGCCCCCAAAGCGTGAACCGTCAGGAAGTTCCCCGGGTAGTCGTAGGCGGCAAGAAGAACTTCATCGCCTGCCCCTACCCGCAAACCGCGAAGCGCCATTTCCACGGCAATCGTGCCGCTAGCACAGAGCATCACATGAGAAACATGATGATACTGAGCCAATCGCTGTTCCAATCGCTCGACGAACTCGCCATGGTACTGGCCCCATTGCCCCGATTGGAATGCCTGCTGCAAGCCAGCCAGGACATCGTCGTCAGGCAACGGCCAGGACGGAGGTCCCTGTGGCCGAACGGGCTGGCCGCCTAACATTGCCGGCAACTCCTCTAATGGCATGGGCTACCTCGGGATTGCATACACGTTTTCGTTCGCTACGTCCTTGATTTCTTTAGTTTTTCCGGAGCGACACGAACTCGCTTTTTCGTTGCGTTTTATAGCGTGTGATCTAGAATAGGGATACTGACAGTCCGCGAACCAGATCGCAGGCGAGCCATGGCTGAATGTGTCATACGAGTCGGTGCCTTCAGTGCCAAAGGGGTCCGGCCCAACAACGAAGACAGTTTCGTTGTCGACGAGACGAACCGCTTGTTTGTGGTTGCGGATGGCATGGGGGGCATGGCTTGCGGCGAAGTCGCAAGCAGCATGGCGGTCGATATCATCCCACGCGTGGTGGCGAGAGGTTTTGAACGGTCAAGACAGCCCGGACGCACTGGTTCAGCGAGCCATGGCCGAGGCCAATCAGGCGATCATTGCCGCCTCCCAGGAACAGCCTCACAACTCGCGCATGGGAACGACCGCGGTCATGGCGCTGGAACGCCAAGGACGCGTCTTCGTGGCCAGCCTCGGCGATAGCAGAGCCTATCTCGTTCGTGGCGACGAAGTGCACCTGCTTACCATCGATCACTCGGTCGCACAGGAGCTTGTCAATCACGGCGTCTTATCCGAATCGGAAGCCAAGCACAGTCCCTTGCAACATGTCCTCTATCGCTTCCTTGGCTGTACGCAAATGGACGAACGCACCGATGTAGTTCAATTTGCTCCGGAGCCTGGAGACCTTCTCCTCCTCGCCAGTGACGGCCTGACGAACTACATCGACGAGAACGATTTACGTCGAATTCGCCATTGCCCAGACCCGCAGAACGGTTGCGAGCAACTCGTGCAACTGTCGCTTGATCGCGGTTCATCCGACAACGTCACGTGCATCTTGGTCGCCTTCGAGGCGAAGGATGACGAATAAGCACACCGATTCCCCGTGTGCCGTCTGAGCCGGTCTCTGTTATAACTAACTTCGCAAATGAATGGCCGGGCTTCGGTCCCGCCGATCCAACATAGTCTACCGAATGCGTCGCGATAAGAAATGACCGCATGATTCGAGAGTGTCAATAGCAGGGCAGGCCGACAGGCATGAGTCGATCACAAAGACGGCCCGAATGGATTCGTTTGGGAAATGGCCAAGTCATTCCTTTCGATGCTGACTTGATTAGTCGCGGCCTGTTCGCGGCAGGGAAGAGGCTCGGCAACCCGGACAGTTTCACGGCGCGTGAACTCACCGAGAGCGTCCTGCACTTCCTGAGCGAAGCTTCCGAAAGCGTTCTTTCGGTTGAGCAAGTCGACGACGTGGTCGTCAAAGTGGTTCGTGAGCTAGGATATCCGGAACTGGCCTGGACCTACGCCAGCTTCTATCGGCTTGGCTGCCAGGCGCGTGTCGCGGACACGACACTACCTGCTGACGTTCCTCTGCCTCGTATCGAGTCGGCAGCCCACTCGGACTTTTCGCTGCGAGAAGTTTTTTCTCCGGATCTGGTTGCCCTTCATCAGGAAGGCTTGTTGCGCTTAGGCGGTCTTGATGCACCGTTTCATCTGGCAGGTGTCGTCGTTTCCCCGGCGCAGGATTTTTTCCAGTCGATCGTCAACTGCCGACGGTTCGCTGACAAATTCGTGGTTCTTGACAGCCCGGAGTTTTGGCTGGCCGATGATGCATGCACCAGCGTTGAACCATTCATCAAAGATTTGCACTGCGCCGTTCAGGCAACTGGGCTTCAGGTTATCGTCAATCTCAACATTCGGGAATCACCGGCATGGGCCAGCGATCTGGTCAGTGGCCCCTTGTTCGCTTCCGCATTCGACCAGGAAGCACGCCGAACCGAAATCGCCCTGCGACTGTTTCGTCATCTGCCGAAGATAGTCACGATCCGCACATCATGGCATTTGCAGGTGGAATCCTTTCAACCACAGAATAAATGGGTGCTCGACGCCATCCTCGAAGGCCACATCCAGGGGAAGCGGGTTGTTTTTTCCTTCGACAGACCGAAGCAGCCGGTGTCGTTGAGCCGCACTCTGGACCGGCGCAGGACCGCGTTGCTTCTGTGCGTCAGTTTGGATTTAGCTCGTTTCGCTCGTCGGCGGGGGATGCGCGAACCTGAGCGTTTCCTTGAAAAACTGGGAACTTTGGCGCGTCTGGCGGTTAGTGCGGGAGCGCAAAAACGCGAGTTTCTCCGTCGGCGCCAGAACGATTGGCCTGCTTTTCTGCTCGACCGCGCTCACCTCGTCGTCAGGCCACTCCATTTGGACCGAGCCGTCCATCACCTCTCAGGGAAAGAGCTTTGTGGCGATGAAGAGGCCCTCGAGTTTGCGGAGCAAATTGTTCGCCGACTTCGCGACGTGTTAGCCGCTGAGGCTGCCAGCAGGCATATCGGCGTCCGCCTGGATGGTGTCAGCCCACACGATGATCGGCCGGCAATGCTGCAGCAGTTGCGTGCAGTGGCGTATTTGCATCGGTCCGGACCAACAGGCACGGCGACGATCTGCTACCCGTCCAGCAACCCTCCTGACCGAGCCAGCTTGTTTGACGTCCTTGCCCTTGCCCAGGCTGATACGACCATCGAAAGCATCGAGTTCCTTGGTATCGGTTCGGCGGAGGAACCGACATCAAAGAGCAGCGAGACGGACACGTAAATCGATCTTTTTACCCTCACGCAGGATCGTCACTGTCACTTCGTCGCCTACCTTGTATTTGCCGAGCAAGTCGATCAGATCACCTCGCGATTCGACCGGTTTGCCATCGATGGCGATGATGACATCAGCAACGATTTGACCAGTGGGCAACCTGGTCATTGGCCGAATACCGGCCTGGCCGGCAGGACCATCGGGTGCGACATCAATGACCAAGGCTCCTTGCAAGCCAAGCTCACGGACGAAATGGTCAGGCGCGACCGTGATTCTCAAGCCTGGGCGTTCGATTTTGCCATGGCGGATCAACTGAGTCACGACGCGATTCACGTCGTCGATGGGAATGGCGAAGCCTATGCCGGCCGATGCGCGAGACGGGCTTACAATCGCTGTGTTGACGCCGATCACGCGACCGGCACTGTCCAACAACGGGCCACCCGAATTCCCCGGGTTGATGGCTGCATCGGTTTGGATGACGCCTTCAATCTTATTTCCTGCAACTGACTCGATCTCGCGTCCCAGGGCACTGACCACGCCCGTCGTCAACGTCTGGTCCAGCCCGAAAGGATTGCCTATGGCAAACGTCTTTTGACCTACTTGAAGATCATGAGAAGTGCCGATCGGCAGCGGAAAGAGTTTCCGTGCCGGCGCGTCGATCTTGAGGACGGCCAGGTCCCAATTCGGGGCGACGCCTACCGTCCGTGCTTTCCAAGTCGTATGGTCCGCCAGTGAAATCTCCGCTGCATTCGCGTTCTCGATGACGTGGTAATTCGTCACAATATGGCCTTGTCGATCCCAAACAAATCCCGAGCCAGTGCCGCTTGGGATTTCCCGCAGTCGCAAGCTGAATAAATCGCGCCGCACCGTCAACGTCGTGATGTACACCACGCCCTTTCGGGCCTGATTGTAGATTTCGATCGTTGCTTTCTCGTCTTCCGCCAGATCGCCTCGCGCCGTGATCGCCCTTGGCTGATAGTCCGGATCCGTCAAGGAACCGGTTGGCCATAGCCACCAAACCCAAGCCACGACCGTCAAGGAAAACAAGAGCAAAAGCAGAACGAAAGAACCTGTCAGCGGGACCTTTGTATGTTCGCGCATTTCTCCCCCATCGTTTTTCGCAGGCATTGGCGTTGGATCACGTGCTGTCTGTCATTCTACCAGCAAATTTTAGCGCGACACACGCACGTACCGCTACTCATGCTTACTTCGCTGGCTGCCGGGAGGAAATTCTCAAAAAAATCGAAATCCAACCTGTCTTTTCACGGCATCCATACCTTACGGAGAACCCGGTGTTCGGCTAAACCATTCGTCGAGAAGCCCCGGGCCGAATGAAGACGTTCCATCTACCGTTTTTCTCCGACTTGTCGTACAATAAGAACACTCACCATGGTCAGCATCCTGAACATGGCACGAATCTTTTACCTTACTTTCCGTTGTCCATACGCAGATGAACAGCCGAGAAGAACTTGACGCACATTGGAGGGAAATTGCTGAACAACTTGGCTTACCTCCTGAACCCGATGACAAAGGCCAGACGGGCACCGGCAATGAACAACTGACGGAAGAAGCTTCCAACGACTCCAAGCGGGAACCAGACGATTTCTTGGCCAAAGGTGATGATGAAGGCCAAGGCGAACGGGAAGACGTGGAACCCACCGAGCACTATGACACTGAGGATGAAGAAGCGAGCCCCGTACAGCAGAATGACGCGGGCGAAGAAGACGAGCAGCCGGCCGTCGCATTAGCCGAGGAAGAGACGGTGGCCGCGACGACTACAGAAACGGCCAAACCGGGAAAAGCACGCCGAGGTCGAAAAGGCCGACGCGGCGGTCGAGCCAGACGACGGAGCGATCGTTCCAGCCCATTGAATGAATCCGAAATGGATGCCGCTTCGAGCGACGCAGAGCCAGCTGCCCAAGCCATTCTGGAAGCGGAAACCACCATGGAGTCCGAGGCAGAAGAGGAAGACGAACCGGTCGCGCCGACGGATAACGAACGTGAACCGGAATCGACGGAAACAAACGAACGTGACGAGGAAACAGAGGAGAGGAACCGGCGTCGCGGTCGACGCAGCCGGAAAAAAATCGGCAAGGACAAAAAGGATCAGGCCGACAACGAAGATGCCGATGAGGTCGACAATCTGTCCGATTGGAATGTCCCCTCCTGGCAAGAACTGATCGCCTCTTTGTATCGCCCTGACAGATAGAAACGAGGAACAGAAATGGCGGATGCAATCATCGATGTTGTCGGTCTCGAAGATCTTCAAATCATCGTTGACCTGTACAACCAGATTTACCGGCCGCCACGCGACGAAGAATCGTTTCGTCGGCGTTACCGCGGGCGTTACAACATCCTGCAGTTAGTCGCTCGCATGGGAGACGAGCCGGTCGGTTTCTTTTTGGGATTCGAACAGAAACCGAACGTGTTTTATGCGTGGTTTTACGGAGTGTTGCCGGGATATCGCCGACAAGGAATCGCCACGCAACTGATGGAAGCGGTCCACGCTTGGGCACGCGAACACCACTACGAAACCATTCGTTTCGAATGCCACAACCAGCATCGGCCCATGTTGCACCTGGCGATCTCGATGCAATACGACATCGTCGGCTTGCGCTGGGACACCGATCGACTCGATAATCTGGTGATTTTTGAAAAGAACCTGAACCAATGAACGGACGTTCGATGACGAATGCTCGTGCCTGGGACAGGGGGCGAGGGATCGTTGTCGAGAAACGTCAGCACCGGCATTCAGAACAGATAGAGCATTGCCCCAACGAACGCGGCCAAACACACGACGAAGAGTGTGAGAACGAACCCGCGAAAGAGTTTCTGCGGCCACGTCAATGCCGGTTCGCCAAAATTCGATAACGGAGTCAGGGAGGAATGGGCGGGCAAAGTGCCGGCCAGTGCGTTATCGTCTTCGAGATTCGCCGGTTCCGAGAGCGACAATTCGGAATTGGATTCGGTTTTCCAGAAAGGGGCGCAATTCTCCGCGAACGGCGCAAGTGCTTCGGCCAGTTCCGCGGGAGTTTGAAAGCGGTCTTCGGGCGCTTTGGCCATCAACTTGTTGACGATAGCGGCCACCTCTGTTGAAACCTCGGGTCGGAGTACCTGAATCGGAACCGGAGTGGCCGTGCTGTGTTGTACCAGCTTGTCCAACGAACTCTGACCGGGGAACGGAACCTGTCCCGTCAGCAGGAAATACATGGTGCAACCCAGGCTGTAGAGATCGGAGCGAATGTCCGCCTTGTGCAGATCCGCCGCCTGTTCCGGTGAAAGATAATCAGGAGTGCCAACGACGGAGTTCTGATGCGTTTCGATCGTGCCTTCATAAACGCCGGTATCATCGACATTGGCATGCAAACGAGCCAGGCCAAAATCAAGGATTTTGACAATGCACCGCTGATTGGGGGTGTTGGTTCCCTGCACGAGGAGGTTTGCCGGCTTGATATCACGGTGCACCATGCCCAGTTCGGATGCTGCCTGCAAGCCTAAACAGGCCTGGCGAATGAACTCGCAGGCGACCGGGACGGGCAACGGGCCATATTCTCGGACAAGCTGTTCCAAATTCGGCCCATCAACGAACTCCATGACCAGGTAATAGCGGTCGCCGATCTGGTTGGCGTCATAGGCGGTGACGATGTTGGGATGCATCAAGCGGGCCGCAGCGCGGACTTCGCGTTGGAACATCTTGCGGGCCCGCTCCGTTTTGACCAGACTCGACGAGACGATCTTAAGGGCGACGATGCGGTTCATGGTTTGATGGACGGCTTTGAAAACACGTCCCATGCCGCCGCGACCGATCTGGTCCAGAATTCGGTATTGGCCAAGGATGAAGCCGCTGGCTCGTCCAGCCAACAACATTTCCGCTTGGAAGCGTGTCAGGTGCCCGTTGGCGACTAGATGACGTGCCAATTCACGGACGGCGTCCGTATTCGGCAAATGCTTGACGACTTCCCCGAACTCCTCCTCCGTCAGCAGATTGCTGCGGCGCAGGCAGGCGAGAAAGCCGCGTCGGTCAACACGGGATCGGCTCCCCATGGCCTTGGCCCCAAATACGAGCTGTCAGCAACTCGATTCGATAGTTGCGTTTCCCTGAGAGAACGCACGGCGGGGCGAAGTTTGCGTTGCAGCACTATTATATTTTCTCACGCGGTCCAGGGCAGGTCGAGGGTGTGCTGGAATCGCCGGAATGCTATCTACCCGTGGCCAGAAACTCTTTTATGGAATTCAAGATAGCGTCGCGATCGGGTATTCGGCTGAGGATGAGGTTTTCCCTGTCCTCCTTGATGTCGACCAGATGTTCATAGAATTCGCCGCTGCCGTACGGACTTTCCACCTGGCCATAGCCAAACAGATTGACATGCGGCAGCAGATGTTCGTTCAGGATTTCAAGGCAATGTGGAATGTCATCTCCCCAGTTGTCGCCGTCGGAAAAATGAAAAGCGTAGATGTTCCATTGGTCGGGCGGGTAGCGATTCTTGATGATCTTGGCCGCTAATTCGTAAGCAGTGCTGATCTTGGTCCCGCCACTTTCGCGGGTGTGGTAAAACGTGTGCTCGTCGACTTCCTGAGCGGCGGCATCGTGAATGATGTAAACCGTCTCGATCCCCTGGTAATGAGCCTTGATCCAGGTATCGATCCAAAACGCTTCGATGCGAACGATCTCTTTCTGTTCGTCGGTCATCGAGCCGGAAACGTCCATCATGTAAATGATGACAGCGACGCTTTGGGGCTGTTGGACCTCTTTCCAGCTGCGGTATTGTTTGTCCTGGCGAATGGGAACGACGAGGGGACGTTTCGGATCATAGGCCTGAGACGCGATTTGCCTTTTCAAGGCTCGCTTAAAGGTTCGCTTGAAATGGCGGAGCGATTCTGGACCGGATTGGCGGATGCCGGTATAGCGATCGCGGGTGGTGACGATGTTTTTTTTGCCGCGCGGCTCGATGCGTGGCAACTCGAGCTCTTCGCCAAGAATATCAGCCAGTTCTTCGAGAGTCAGTTCGACTTCGAGGATATGTCCGCCTGGTTCGCTGCCTGCGCCGCTGCCTGGCTCTCCCTGTCCTGGGCCAAGAGGCGTGCCGATCTCGCCATCGCCCTGTCCCACGCCGCCGGTGCCCCGCTGGCCGTAGCGGAATTGCGGCAAGACGATTTGGGGCAGAGGGATGCTGATCAGGTCTTTTCCCTTTTTACCGATCAATTCGCCGCGATTGATGTAGCGGCTAAGATTGCTTTTCACCTTGCCGCGCACGATCTTGCGAAAGCGTTGGTGGTCGCGTTCGATTTTCTGGCTCACGAATCCAACTCCTCTGGCTCAATCGCTGCCTGGACCAGCATGCCCCTTGATGGGCCGTGCCGACTTACTTCTTCGTTTGTCCGCGAGCGAAGATGCTGGCGACAAAGCTGAGCACGTCGGTGGCGCAGACGTCGCAGTAGCCGTAACTGCGCTTCAATCGGCTCTTGACCACATCGATCTTTTCTTGCGTTGCCTCATCGACAACACTCGAAACCAGGCTGGTCAGTTTGATGGTGTCCTTCTGGTCTTCGAACAGTTTCAATTCCAGGGCTTTTTGCAGTCTTTCGTTGGTCTTGTAATCGAAGCGTTTGCCATCGATGGCCAAAGCGCCGATATAGTTCATGATTTCCCGGCGGAAGTCGTCTTTGCGTCCTTCGGGGATGTCGATTTTTTCTTCGATCGAACGCATGAGGCGTTCGTCCGGCTCTTCGTAGTTTCCGGTGTAACGGTTGCGGACCTTTTCGCGTTGGGTGTAAGCCTTGACATTGTCGATGTAGTTGGAACACAGGCGAGTGAGGGCGTCTTCGTCGGCGGCGATGGCCCGCTGCACTTCATTCTTCACCAGGTCTTCGTATTCCTCGCGCACCACAGCGAGCAACTCCTTGTAGTGCTGCATCTGCTCCTGACTGGTGATGAGTGAGTGGTGCGGCAAACCTGCCTCCAATTGTTGCAAGACCATGAACGGATTGACACAGCTTTCTTCCGGGTGAGCGACCAGGGCGTTGCTGATTTTATCCTGAATGTAGCGCGGGCTGATACCGGACATCCCTTCGCCGACGGCTTCGCGTTTCAACTCGATGACATTGTCTTCCGTGAAGCCTGGCAAAGTTTTGCCGTTATAAAGCTTGAGTTTTTGCAAGAGCGTCAGGTTGGCGTGCTTGGGCGGAACGAGCCTTGTGAGGACGGCCCACATGGCCGCAATTTCAATCGTGTGCGGAGCGATATGTTTTCCTTTCACCCGTTCGGGGTTGAAGTCCTTTTCGTAAATCTGGATTTCATCACGCAAGCGGGTGACATAGGGGATGTCGATCTTGACGGTACGGTCACGGAGGGCTTCCATGAACTCGTTGTTTTGCAGGCGACGGTATTCCGGTTCGTTGGTGTGGCCCAAGATGACCTCGTCGATATCGGTCTGGGCGAACTTTTTCGGCTTGATCTTGTGTTCTTGCGATGCCCCTAAAAGGTCATAGAGAAAGGCGACGTCGAGTTTGAGCACTTCGATGAATTCGACCAGGCCACGATTGGCGATATTGAGTTCGCCGTCGAAGTTGAAGCAACGGGGGTCGCTGTCGGTGCCGTACTCCGCGATCTTGCGGTAGTTGATGTCGCCGGTCAACTCGGTCGAATCCTGGTTTTTTTCATCCTTGGGCTGGAAGGTGCCGATGCCGATGCGATCCTGTTCGGAAAGGATCAGACGATAGACTTTGATGTCGTCGAGCATCTGGTACCAATCGCCGTCGTACTTGGCCATGCGCTCGTTGTACATTTGGCGACAGAAGGGGCAGAGGTCGCCGCGAATCGTGACCTGAAAGTCTTCTCTGCCCTCGTTCAGTTGAGCGCAGACGTCTTCGCGCAGTTCGTGAGGCACGAGATGCAGAGGCTCCTCGTGCATGGGGCATTTTTCGTATTGGCCTTCGGCGACTTTCCAGGAGAAGGAAAAGAGCATGCCCTCGTCGGTGCGCGAATATTGTTCGAGACCTTTTTTCAGCAGACGAGCGATCGTACTTTTCGAGCTGCCCACCGGGCCATGCAGCAAGAGAACGCGGCGTTCGGTCCCGTAGCCCTTGGCGGCCGACTTGAACGCGTTCACCAGGTTCATCAAGGGCCGGTCAAGCCCAAAAATGGCGTCCCCCTGTTTGGCCGCGAATTCCGTGAAGAACTTGTAGCGCGTCAGTTTTTCCTTGTTTTCGAAATACTCCTCGACGCCGTGCGACATGATCATGTCGTAAAGACGCTGATAAGCGGTACGCGTCACTTCCGGATGCTCGCGAACGATATCGAGGTATTCAGCGAAGGTGCCTTCCCAATGTTTTTTGCGGTAATCGCTGAGGTTGAGTTTTTGGCGGACGGTTTCAAGAATGGTTTTTCCGGTGGACATCACTGTCACCTCCCAATGGACGGCACCGCACGGGCACCGAGGATCGCTCCCAGACAAACGAAGCCAATATTGACTCCTAACGAAGAAAAGGAAACACAACAGCGGAAAGGCGCATGGGACGGTATCACACCGAGCCCCGGTGGTACGTGGTTTTTAAAGAGCAGGAAGAGTCAATGAGGTAATCAGGAGTTCGTCGCGGAAAACCACGGACAAGTCAACCGGGTCGGCATGCATCACGCCCGGGCCCCTTCTTTTCCCGCCGCTCCATTCTAGCGGGATCGGGTTTCAATTGTCAAACCGGCCAAACAGCCCGGACATGCCAGGAGGCGATTTCGACCTGCCCGTCTGCAGCCCTTTCAAGCTGGCATCCAGCCCACTTCATCATTATTGCAACACAGCGTCAATCATTGTCAAGGCCGATTTACGCTTCACAAAGTCAAGGCAAAGCCGCGTCACTTGCCGATCGGCAACGAACTTCGCAACTTTTCCTCAAGCCGACGAGGTGCGACCCCAGGGGCAATTGGTCGCAAATAGCCTTGCCACGGACCAGGCGCTGCTTTTCATCCATCGTTTTCTGCTTGGACCACCGGCGTCACATGAATGACTTTCCTGATAGAGAATTGACCGTGCTTCCGTTGATCGGTTGCGGGAGTTTATTTTTGGTGTTGTTGTTCCTGTGCCTGCTCCCCTTTTTTCTGGTCGAGGTGATGAATGAAGCGATGAGCAAGCTGCACTTGACGCCGGCGCAAGCTTTCGCGGCCTTGGTCGGAATCTTTGTCGGCAGCCTGTTCAATATCCCCGTGCATCGCCTCGAGCGCACCGGCGAGCAATGGGTGGACACCATTGCAGTGTATGGTCTTTGGGGTTGGACGCCGACTCGCTTGCGGCGGGTTCGTTCCGATACGATCATTGCGGTCAATGTGGGCGGTTGTGTCGTGCCGATGCTGCTTGTCGCGATGCAAATCGTTCATCTGTTGGTAGTTGGGGGTTGGCCGTGGATTGCTCTGTTTTTTGTTGTGGGGACCAACATTGCCGCCTGTTACAAAGTGGCACGTCCGATGCCAGGCGTGGGAATCGTGATGCCGGGCTTTGTCTCTCCGCTTGTGGCGGTGGGATTGACATGGCTCCTCCTACCAGGCGGCGAATATGAACTGCTGCGCGCCCCGGTCGCCTTTTGTGGCGGCGTACTGGGTCCGATCGTGGGCGCGGATTTGCTCCATATCAAGGATATTCACAAGGTCTCCGCAGGAGTCGTGTCGATCGGCGGCGCGGGCACGTTCGATGGCATTGTTTTGTCGGGCGTGCTCGCCGCCGTTCTTGCTTGATCGCGTACCCGGAACACCCCGTCGCTATCCGCACGCTGGCCGGCACGTGTTTCGGCCTCATGACAAGACCGCTTCGAGAGTCGGCAAAGTGGAATAAAATAGCTCCCCTGAATCGGCTCGGCGGCGCAACTCGGAACACGGTCGAAAGCGCGGCCCAAGTTGCTCCGCCATTGCTTCCATCTTGCGAACGATTTCCGCTGCGCCGCACGTATCCGCGTAACGCAACGGCCCACCACGATGCGGTGCCCATCCTGTCCCAAGCACCATCGCCAGGTCGATGATGTCAGCACGCTCGGCAAGCCCTTCTTCAAGACAAACGGCCGCCTCGTTCACCATCAGATAGACCATTCGTTCCCGAGCGAATTGCATTTGTTCATGCCGAGGTCTCTTTTGCTGGGCATGCTTGATCCCCAATTCACGCGTCAAGGTCTGTAGCGCCTGATCGTTGACTCCTGTTTTTCTGGCACCCTGGTAACAATAAAAGCCCTTGCCCGTCTTTTGTCCCAGACAGCCAAGCTCGCACAGCCGATCGAGCGCCGGCTGCGGCGGAATGCGATCCGCGAAAGCGGGCCCGACCGCATGAGCAATATGGGCCGCGACATCCAACCCAACCTGATCGAGAAGTTCCAGAGGACCCATCGGCATGCCAAAACGACGCATCGTCTGGTCAATCGCTTCTACCGGCATGCCTTCCTGAAGCAGCAAACCGGCTTCGCTCAAATATGGCAGCAGAATGCGGTTGACGACAAAGCCCGGACCGTCGCCGACTACGACTGGCGTTTTGCCCAGTTTCGCGGCAAATTGGACCAGTGCCGCAATCGCGTCTTCCTCACAAGCGGGACCGCGAACGACCTCAACCAGAGGCATCTTGTGCACGGGGTTGAAAAAATGCATTCCTGCCAGACGCTGTGGCTGAGCCATGCCTTCCTGCAGTTGCCGAATCGTCAGCGATGACGTATTGCTTGCCAGAATCGTGTCGGGTCTGGTCCTTTGCTCGAGCGTACGAAAAACCTCACGTTTGAGGTTCACATCTTCGATCACTGCTTCGATCACCAGATCGACGTCGTCAAAGCCATTCCAATTCGTCGTGCCGTGGATGGCTTGAAGTCGAGCGTGGGCTTCGTCGCTGCTGAGGACCCCTTTGTCAACCGCTTTTTGCAAGAGGTCGGCGATCTTTTTTTTGCCGGCAGCCAAAGCCGCCTCATTGACTTCCTGCACCACGACGTCGCATCCTTTGACTGACGCCAGCTGGGCGATGCCGGCTCCCATCGTTCCCGCCCCGACGACGCCGACTTTGCGAATTGTTCGGCTGGCAACAGCTTCGCTGCCGGTCGACTTGCGGGCGTTCATGATCAGGAAAAACAACGTGACGAGATTGCGGCAGGCTTCCGTTTGCGACAAGCGGGCAATCGCTTCGCGTTCGCGCTCCAGACCAGCGGCCATTCCAGCGGACAAGCCGGTTCGCACGCAGGCTACGGCTTCGGCAGGCGCCGACATGTCTTCGGGGACCTTGCGGTTGAGCATTCGGCGGACAACGCGAAAAATCAGCCACCTCCCCACCCGATTCGACTCGAGGAAGAACTCGCGCCAGCTTCGCAGAGGCAACCGCGTTTTCGGGCGTTTGCGCGCATGCCGGACAAGCTCGTTTTCGATCCACGTCAGAGCGTCTTCACGTGTTTCGAAAGACTTATCCGCCAGTCCCCAGCTCACCGCCTCCTGGGCTTTGAGCGTCTTTTGCTCCAGAATCATCCGCAACGCTTTCTCCAAACCCACCACGCGTGGCAAACGCTGCGTCCCACCCCAACCAGGAACAAGGCCGAGTTTGATTTCGGGCAAACCAAGTTGTGTTTCGGGTTGGTTCAACACCAGGCGGTAGTCACAGGCGAGGGCAAACTCCAACCCTCCCCCCAGACACGGGCCATGTATGACGGCTACCGTAACGGGCCTTAACTGGGCCACCCGGTCCATCAACTCCTGGCCCATCCGGGCCAACTGCCGAGCCTGGTCGGCATCGTGCACATTCTGAAATTCCTGGATATCCGCGCCGGCAACGAAACCCGTTGGCTTTCGCCCGAGAAAAACGACCAACTCAATCCCTGGTTCCGCCGAAATTGCGTCCAGCGCTTGCTCCATGTCCTTGATGACCGCCGGGCTAAACACGTTATGCGAGCGACCCTTGACATCCAGCCAGCATTTGGCGATCTTCCTCTCGACTTCGACGTGCAGATTTTCAGACTGGTAAAAGGCCATGGGCACTCCTTTCGAACTTGCCGCCAGGCCCAGTTCTGGTTCGAACATTCCGTCCTTGCCTGGCTGAACGACGATGGCACAATGCGCTTGATCGGCTTCTCGCCTAAGGTCAGATTACGCCAGTTGGCCGCTTACAACAATGTCAACCTTTGGTCAGGCTGGCAGCCCGAATGCGGAACTTCATGCGGTGAGAATCGCTAGAACCGCTCTCATTCGTCCAGCCAATAAAGGCCGCCGGTCGATCAGCGTTTGCGCAGTCGGCACAGGTCGCAAGTTTCGGGTTGCGATGGCAAAAACTCGACGAGATACTGTTAAGAACGCCCTGCCCGTTCGTCTTATAAATGTTACACTCTATCGTCTGAGCCAGTCTCGGTCGCAAGCGGCCGTGGGGTTTCGGCTTGAGGCGACACACCTAGCTGGAGAAGACACCAATGTCGAGCTTTTGGCGTGGGTCATTCGTTTTGGGTTTTTCTGTTCTGTGTGGCTGCTTCATTTCGGAACGAGTCTCAGGAAAAGGGCCATTCCAACAGCAAGTCGCGCCGCCTGTCTTTTTCCAGATCGGGCCGAAAGTCGAAACTCCGGACGGCGACGATGAGGACCTGCGTGCTTCGATCAGCCTCAAAGTCGACAGTCGGCTCAAAAGGCGAATCGAAGCTGCCGTCGATTTACTGAAAGAACAGAACTGGGGTGACGCTGTCTATGTCCTCCAGGGGTTGTTGGACGGACCGGAAGACGCCATCTTCGAACAGACGACGGAAGACGGCAAGACACGCTGGACGAGCATCAAAGCGGAAGCGAACCGTTTGATCGGCTCGATGCCGAAAGAGGGATTGGAGGTTTATGAACTTCAATGGGGTGCGAAGGCCCGCAACCTGCTTCAACAGGCCAAGTTGCAGCCGGAGGAGCGCACCGATGAAGAATTGCGGTCGATGACGCCGGCTGAAATCCTGGGGCGCGTGGCTAAGAACTATTTGCACACCAAAGCAGGTACCGAAGCAGCCGAATTGTTGGCAACCTTGAGGCTGCAGCGTGGCGAGCCGGACATGGCTGTGTTGCATTTTAAGCAGCTCTTGTCCCGACCAAACTACGAAGCATCCCCTCTGACTCTGCTTAAAGCGGCGATCGCCTGCCAGATGGTGGGAGATGAAAATGGCGTCGGTCAGTTTTTGGATCGGCTGGAGGCTGTGGCTCCGGGCGGCGTTCGCCTGGGAGAGGAGCGTGTCTCGTTGGATCGGCTTCGCGCCGAATTGGCGAAGGTCTCGCGAGCTTCATTCGCGATCGCCAGTGCGGAGATCTGGCCGACCTTCCGGGGAAACCAGAGCCGAACTGCTGTCGGCGAAGGCAGCACACCGTTTCTCGACGACATCAAATGGAAACAAGACATTACCCGTGAAGGGCAAACCAAACAATGGATCGACGTGGCCGCACGTTTTGTCAAAGATTACAAGAAAGAGCCGCTGATCCCTGCCTTTTGTCCGATTGCCGCCGGCGGCAAGCTGGTTTATCGCTCGTATTCGGGCATCGACGCCGTCAATCTGAGCGATGGCAAACTTGCCTGGGAACAGGTTCTCGATCGCAGTCTCTATCGACTGTTACGAGATGGGAACACATCGCGGATGTTAGCCCAATGGTGGCAACTCTACGGGCAAAGCGGCAAACAACAGGTCTTGTTTGAAAACTCGCTGGTTGGCACGTTGAGCACCGATGGGCAGCTGGTGTACGGCGTGGATGATCTCCCCTTTCCGCCGTACGCGCATGCCTACATGTTCGGCCGGCCGCAGCAATTCGGCGCCTTGTCCGACATGATCGAAAACAACAAGCTTACCGCCATCGAATTGAATTCGGGAAAGCTGCGCTGGGAACTCGGCGGCAACGGCAACACGGAACTCGACAACAGTTTCTTCCTTGGCCCGCCTCTCCCACTCAGCGGCAAACTGTATCTGTTGAACGAAAAGGCCGGCGAACTCCGCCTGATCTGCCTCGACCCGCACGCCGTCGATCCGCAAACCAACCGCGCTACTCCCAAGGTGGTTTGGATGCAAAAACTGGCGTCGTTTTTGAACCCGTTGCAGCGGGACATTGGCCGCCGTCTTCACGCTGCCCACCTCGCCTATGGTGAAGGAGTCCTGGTCTGCTCCACCAATGCTGGTGCCGTCCTGGGTGTCGATCTTCTGACACAAAGCCTGGTATGGGCCTACCGCTACGAGGAACAGAGCGTGTTGCCCACCCAGCCCAACCGTTTCGTTCCTTACGGGATGCCGTCAATCGAATTGCAATGGCGTGGATCGGCTCCCATCATTCACAACGGATACGTCGTCTTCACCGCCCCCGATGCGACCTCGATTCATTGTGTACGCATTCGCACCGGCGAACGCGTCTGGAAGAAGCCACGAGGAAACGATCTCTATCTTGCCGGCGTTTTCGACGACAACGTGGTTATCGTTGGTAGCGATACGTGCCGCAGTCTCGACCTGGCCACTGGGCGGCTGCGCTGGAAACTCGACACGGGAATGCCTTCCGGCCAGGGTATTGCCAGCGCCGATGGTCGATATTTTCTGCCTTTGGCTTCCAGCGCAGGTCGGACGAAAACGGAACCTGAAGTTTGCGTCATCGACATCGCTGCCGGACGGATCATTGCCCGAACCAAGACCCGCTGGAATCCGCACGACAACACGCGAAGCGGCGAAGTGCCTGGCAATCTGCTCTTTTGCGACGGAAAAGTCATCTCACAAACTATCGATCAGGTCGTTGCCTACCCGCAGTTGAAAGTCAAACTCGCGGAGATGAACCAAAGCATCGCCAAGGATCCGAACAATCCTTTCGGTCTGACCGAGCGCGCCGAATTGCGGCGGCATGAAGGAGATTTGCAAGGAGCCATCCAAGACTTGCGTGTTGCTTTGAACAACAATCCCGACGATAAGACCCGTACCAAGGCACGCCAGCTCTTGTACGAAAGCTATAGCGAAGCGCTCCAGCGCAATTTCAACGAAAACGAAAAATATCTCGCTGATTATTTCGCGTTGTGCCACGTCGACATCCCCAACGGAGCCAGTCGGGAGTTAAAACGGCAGCTGGAAGAGGAACGAGACCGCCGAGTGGCCAACTATTATGCTCTTGTTGCCAAGGGAAAGGAAAAGCAAGGCAAGCTTGTTGAGGCCCTTGAAAACTACATCGAATTCGGCAAACTCGGCAACGTCGCCAAACTGGTGCCGATCATCGACGAACCGACCGCTCAAGCCCGTCCCAACGTCTGGGTCCAAGTCCGCATCCAGGCGATGACCAACGCCGCTCCGGAACTCCGCAAGCCGCTGGAGGAAAACATCAACAGGCGCTGGCAAGCCGTCCGTGACTCGAACGACCCGACAAAACTCAGGCAATTCATCAACGTCTTCGGCGCAATGTCGCAATTCGGTGCCCAAGCTCGACTGCGCCTCGCTGAACTCCTTATCGAACAGCGGCCCGGTCCGCGCGATTTCCGCGAAGCCGAATTGCAACTTTTGCATGTTCGTGCCACGGGCGACAAGCAGCAGGCTGCTCAGGCCACCGAAGCACTGGCACGCCTGATGGCGGCGAAGAATCTCCTCGACGATGCAGCTTATTTCTATCGTCTTCTCGGAAGCGATTACGCTGATGTCGTCGTCAAAGACGGCAAAACCGGAGCCGATTTCTTCAACGACCTGGCTACCGATAAACGCTTCCTCGCCAGCCTCGACCGGCCAGACAATCAATGGAGCGGCGAGAACATCTCGGCCAAAGAAGTGCCGCAGCAGTACCGCCCCTTCCAACAGCTCTATAGCTTCGAGCCAGTAGGCGAATGGCTGCCTTTCCACCAGCGCTATCAGCTATTCTTCAACATCCAGATGCAACAACTGCAACTCCGCGACTGCGGGACGAATCAAATCGTTTGGACGCAGAACGTCAATCGGCAAAACAACAACAACCTCCAGTATCTTTATTGGACTCGAAGCGCCAGCCGCGCAAAACAAAAACAAGTCAAGCTCTATTACGCTGTCCAGGGCCATCTGGCAGTGATCCAGATCGGTCTGCGCGTTTTCGCTGTCGACCTCCTCCACCACCAATTGTTGTGGGAAAAAGCCGTTGGCGACGACGATTTGCCCATCTCCCGCAATCGCCACATGACCCGAACGCCGGATGGTGACATCTTCCTCGTGTTCCCCGATGGACGCAGCCGGCGCGTTGCTTTTCCCGACGTGTTCGAACCTGGCTTCGTTTGCCTGCAGGATTTCGACAGTCTCGAAGCCATCGATCCTCTCACCGGCACGCCTTTGTGGAGCCGGAGCGACATCAATTCCTGGAATCGTCTTTTCGGCAACAGCCGATACGTTTGCATGGCCGAAGTCTTGCAAAACGGCAACGTCAACGGCACTCGTGTCCTCGATGCCCGAAATGGCATGTCGTTGCCTGCACCGGATTTTTCCGAACAGTACAAGAGCATGGTCAGCGACGATGGCGGTCTGCTCTATGTTCGCAGCAGCGACGCCAAAGGCAACATCCTCGTGCAAAAATACCAGGTCTCGAGCGGCAAAGTCCTCTGGCAGGCAACCTTCTCTCCCAATGCAGTGGTTGCCGAGAGCGAGGTGCCTGGATTCGTCGCCGTCGTCGAGCCCAGGCAGAACGGCAAGCTCACGATTCTGGACATGCGCCAACAAAAAGAGGTGATGCACGCCTCCCTGCGTCCTGAACACCTGAAAGATATCGAAAACTTGATCCTGCTCGAAGACTACGAACGCTTTTATCTTGCCGTCAGTCAGGTTTTCCGGGCCCAGGTCAACGTCTTTGGCAATCCGCAACCCGGGTTCTATGCAGGTATCGCCAGCGTCCCTGTCAACGGTTGGCTCTATGCCTTCGCCAAGAACTCCGGTCAACTCCGCTGGATTGCGGACGTGCCCAACCAAACGATGCTGCTTGAACAATTCAAAAAATTGCCCGTGGTGGTCTTTTCGTCGATTACCTACGATGCACGACAACGCGTTACCACGACAACGATCTTTCGCAAAGACAACGGCAAGCGGGTTTTCGACAAGAGTCTTGTCAACAACAACGTCCAATGGCATACGCTGCTGATCGATGCCAGCAAAGGTTTGATCGAACTGATCGGTTACCAATCGAAAATACAGGTTCAAGTCAAATAGGCATCGGTTGCAATGCATTTTTCCTCGGGGGGGCGGACCCACACCGCCCCCTTTTTATTGGGATACATGCCAAGCAATCGTAAAATGAAGGCGTTTTTGCAAATCATCGGCATCACCGGTCTGGCTTGCATTCTTCCGCAATCGCTGGCAGCCCCTTGCATCGCGCCTCCTGCCAGCCATCGGGCCGCCATCCAGGCACTGCAACGATGGATTCAAGAAGAAGCCAGACGCAAAAACCTGCCGGCACTGTCGATTGCCGTTGTCGAAGGCCAAAAAACGATCTGGGCACAAGGCTTCGGCTATGCCGATCGCGATAGAAAGGTCGAGGCCGCCGCCGACACCGTTTACCGTGTCGGCTCGGTTTCCAAGCTGTTTACCGATATCGCCATCATGCAGCTTGTCGAAAAAGGGCGGCTCGATCTGGATGCACCAATCACCACATACCTCCCTGAGTTCCATCCGAAAAGCCCATTTGACAAGAAGATTACGCTTCGGCAATTGATGGCCCATCGGTCGGGACTGGTGCGCGAACCGCCGGTGGGCAACTATTTCGATGCCGGCGGCGCCGCCCTGAAACAAACCGTTGCCAGCCTGAATCAAACATCGCTTGTCTATGAACCGGAAACCAAAACGAAATACTCCAACGCTGCCCTGGCAGTGGTCGGCTATGTGTTGGAGAAAACCCAGAAAGAACCCTTTGCCGAATACCTCCACCGCCGGGTGCTCAAACCGTTGGCAATGGCCGATAGTGCCTTTGGGCCCAGGCCGGAATTGACGAAACGGCTCGCCAAAGCGGTCATGTGGAGTTACGAGCGTCCGGATTTTCCCGCGCCGACGTTCGAGTTGGGCATGGCGCCAGCCGGTTCGATGTATTCCACGGTCGTCGATCTGGCCGCATTCATAAGGTGCCTCCTTCGCGACGGCCGACCCATCCTCAAACCAGAAACTTTAAAGCAAATGCTGCAGTTGCAGTTTGCCGACGACAATGCCAAGAGCGGTTTCGGCCTCGGCTTTTACATCGAAGAACGAAACGGCAAACGCTGCGTCGGGCATTCCGGCGCCATCTACGGCTTCGCGACCGAGCTGGCGATCTTGCAAGACGAGCAATTGGGCGTCGTCGTTACCACCTCCCGCGACGGCGCCAACGGCATCATTCGCCGCATCGCCGACGAAACGCTGCGCACCATGCTGGCCGTCCGTGACAAAAAGCCGCTGCCTCCTCTGATCCATACCAGCGAAATCGTACCAGAACAGCGCGAAAAGTTGACCGGCTATTATCGCGCTGGCGACAAACATTTCGAAATCCAACACCACAATGGCAAACTTTGGCTCTGGTATCGCGGACTACGACTCGAACTCCGCTCGCTGGATGGCAAGATCGTCGCCGATGACGTTCTGCATTTCGGCCTGGAGCTTGTCCCCGCTGGCAACAACCTGAAACTCTCGGATACGTTGTTCGAGCGGACCGCAAAGAAAAATCCCAGACCTCCCGACCACTGGCGTGGTCTCATCGGCGAATACGGTCCCGACCACAACGTCCTCTTCATTTTCGAAAAAGACGGCACACTGTACGCTTTGATCGAGTGGTTCTTCCTTTATCCACTCGAAGAGATCGATAACAACACCTATCGGTTTCCTGACTATGGCCTTTACCACGGCGAAAGAATGATTTTCAAACGCGACGCACAAGAAAAGGCGACGGAAGTGATTGCGGCCAGCGTGCGAATGTCCCGGCGTCAGAAAGAATAATGCCAGGCACCGACGGATGCATCGGCATCCGAAGGCCACCCTTTGCCTCTCTCAAAAGCGGAGAAGACGGTCTGCCGTTTCGCCATTGCTCGATCCACGCCAGCAACTTCGACCGTAATGGCCTTCTGCCTCAAACGCGAAACACTTTCATCACCTCGTCTCCCAGGTGATTGATCACTTTGACGGCGATTCGGCCGGATTTGGGTTTCTCGAACGGCCGGGAAACGGCACTGTTCAAGCTGGCCCACGACTCTTCGTCGATCTCGGCTTTGAGTGTCGTCTTGAGCGACTTGTACGGGTCGTTGGCGCCAAGAAAATAAGCGTGCCGAACGAAGAACGACTCTTCGTTGTAGTCCGTGTCGATGAACCAGCAGGCGATTCCCTCCGGGCCGTCGCTGCGAACTTCCCCTGTACTGGGATCAAACACATCGACGCCATTGATTCGCACCTGAATTCGGCCGTCGTCCGTGTGCAAAATGTCCACGTCCGGCTCGCCGAAAATCACAAACAGGTTGGCCGTTTTGCTCTCCTTCAAGTCGCTGGCCATATGCAGATCGGCATTCATCCGAGCCTTCAGAACCGGGATGCGGCCCAACTTGTTCAGCTCCGAAGAATGAGCATCGTAACTGAAGGCGCAGGCGATCAGCACATCGAAGCCCGCGTCGGCCGCTTCGCGGGCTGCCTGCACCAGGTCCTGCCGCTGAACCGTGCCGAATTCCGGCCCGATGAAAATCCCCGCCCGCCGCTCCTTTTCCCCTTCCAGGTAACGCCCTTCGGCACAGATCAGCTCGCCCGGCCACGGAACCAGCGACGTGAAATCGATCTTGTCTTCCTTGTGCGCCTGCTGCACCCCCGCCACTTTCAGATTCTCCAGAATCATCTCGACGAATCCATCCTCGTCGATGCTGTGCGTTTCCCCTGGCGGTGCCAACGAACCCTGCCGACGGATCAATTCGTCGTTCTCATCGACCCCCATATAACGATGAGGCGACAAACTCTCGACCGTGAACGGACCGGCCACCCTCACCTTCGATTTGTCCTCGTAAGGCTTGTCGTAGAGGTATTCGAACTCGGCATGGGCGGCGATCGAAGCGTCGATTTCCCTTTGCCGCTCGATCCGCAACTTCCAGAACTCCTCGTGCAACGCTTTGGCATTCTCCGGCCAGTCGCCTGGAAACTCGCGGGGGATTTCCCATTCCTGAATCTCCGGCGGCACCTCGGCCGTGTATTTCTGCTTCTTGCGGTAGTCCGCCAGCCACTTGCCGGGAATGACCGATGTGAGCTTTTTGCGCAGCGGCAGCAGTCGTTCCTCGAATTTCTCCCAGATGACGTCGATCTCGGCGTTGTTGGCGATCGATTTGAGCGTGATGTGCGGCACGCGCTGGTAAATGAAGCCCTGGCGGACATGAGGCCGGCCGGGCCGGTCCGACTTGTAGCGGAATGTCTTGCCGTCCGACCGGATGACCTCTTCGACATCTTCGACTTCGTCGGCCAGCAGGTAGTACGGGTAGCGAGCGCCCATGATGCGAGCGCGGGCCAGGGCGAGAGCGACGCGAGACGTATCGATCGTGATCCACCGCCGGCCCCATTGTTCGGCGACGTAGGCGGTCGTGCCGGAGCCGCAAGTGGGATCGAGAACCAAGTCGCCGGGATCGGTCGTCATCAATACGCAACGCTCCACCACGGATTCGTTTGTCTCCACAACGTAGGACTTCGACGACGCAAACCCTGCCTTACTTGTGTCAAGCCAGATGTTCTTGATTGGACTTGATGGATTGTCGTCAAAGAATCGAACGTACCGGAGATTATTTCCCACAACTTCAGCCCGATTTGCTCTTGCAAGCCTTTCGAGTCCGTGAGGAAAACTCGGCTTCCAATGTGAATTGGGTGCAGGATTGAACGTCCTACCTTGCCACACAAACGGAGTGGGTTCCGGAGGCGGACCTTGGCCATTCAAGTTGTCGGATGAATACACACGCCAATCAGAATTGATTATGTCCGGAGAATCGCGTTCTTGCGGAGTTGCCTGACGCCTTTGAAATGGCGCAATCTCGAGTCGGTTGTAACCCGAGCCTTCTTCGCCGAGCCCTTTCTTCGGTTCCTTTAGTCGTCGCCACTTCATGATCTCGACATTTTTGGCGTACAAAAGAATGAAGTCACCTATACGAGAAAGATGCGCCGACGGTAAGCCGCCGGTAGTCGCGAAGTTTATTGTGCTAACGTAGTTTCTTTCTCCGAACACCTCATCCATCAATGCGCGAACGCGATGCACGTTCTCGTCGCCAATCTGCACAAAAACAGATCCAGACTCCGTGAGCAAATCCCTCGCGACGGTCAGCCGATCGCGGAGGTACGTCAGATACGAGTGAATCCCATCTCGCCACGTATCGCGAAAGGCCTTGACCTGTTCCGGCTCGCGGGTGATGTGATCGGCCTTGCCGTCCTTCACGTCGCGGCTGGTCGTGGACCACTGGAAGTTGCTGTTGAACTTGATGCCGTAGGGCGGGTCGATGTAGATGCACTGCACTTTGCCGCGCAAGCCTTCGCGTTCGGCCAGCGACGCCATCACTTGCAAGGAATCGCCCAGAATCATGCGGTTGGTCCAGTTGCCTTCGTGCTGGTAGAACTCGGCGGTGCGGGCTTCTTCGGGCAGGCCGTTGAAGTCGGCAAAGAGGTCAGGGAACAGCGCAGGCGGCTCGTCGTCATCAGCGCTGGGCCTGCTTTCGCGACTGAAGCGCATCAGGTCATCGATCAGGGCTTTGGGATGCACCTTTTCCTGGATGTACAGAGGCGGGGCATGGACGACCAGATCGGACCAGTCCTGCTCGTCCTTGCCGCGCCAGACCAGCTGCGGATCGAGGTCGCGATTGCGGCGTTCGATGGCGACACGGATCGGCGAGCGGACGTCGTCGCCGACGACGGGTTGAAGTTCCGCCGTGGGGATGTTGAGTCGCCCGGCCTCGTCGTGCGTGAGGGTTTCGACGGTTTTCTTTTTGAAGTTCTTTTTCTTTGCCATATCGTTTCCTGTCGAGGACCGCGAATGGACACGAATCAAACCACGAATGCACACGAATCAACACGAATGATTCATGTTGCAGTGGCGGGACGCGCTTTGTCGCGTCCAATATCTTCGGCCCCGACGGAGCGAGGCCCTCCCATTTGTGTCCCTTGGTGTTCCTTCGTGGTTACTATGTCTCCGTTATGTTCTATCCTCGGTCGGACCGCGAATGGACACGAATCAACACGAATGATTCATGTTCCAGTGGAGAAACGCGCTTTGTCGCGTCCAATATCTTCGGCCCCGACAGAGCGAGGCCCTCCCATTTGTGCCCCTTGGTCTTCCTTCGTGGTTACTATGTCTCCGTTTTGTTCTATCCTCGGTCGGACCGCGAATGGGCACGAATCAACACGAATGATTCAGGACCTGCAATTCGTGTCCATTGTTGTTCGTTCGTGGTTTTCATATCGTGGCATTCTCCGGGCTGTCAGCCGTTATTGTGTGAATCAGCTTGTTGAAGTCGGACTCCACTTTGGCCTTGAAATCGGACTGGATGTCGTAGAAATCGCAAAACTCGGCGAAGGCCCAGCGGCCGAAACGTCCCAGTCGGTTGACGCCGGGAACCCAGTACGTTTCCATGGCCGATTTCTTTTCCTTGGCATCTTCGCCGCGATAGCCTTTGATTTCGACGACGAGGTGCAGAAGGTCGTCGGGGCCGTGGCCGTCGTCGATCAGCACGATGAAGTCGGGCCGATACCGTCTGGCTTCGGTGCCGTAGCGGTAAGGGACTTCGAAGCCGAGGTTGTGGTTTTTGACGTAGGCGACAACCTTGGGGTGGCTTTCAGCGACGCGGCAGAATTCCGCTTCCCAGTCGCTGTCGAGGATGACCCAGTTGATATGGCATTTGGGAGGGGGACCGGCGGTATCCCAGCGGGCGGTTTTGCTGGTGTTGAAGCGGACGTGGCAGGTCGATCCGACGGGGTTGTAAGGATCGAGGACGGCTTTGATGGGGGTTCGGTCGAGGAACTTGCGTGTGATCGCGGCGGTAATGCGGTTGCAGGCCATGTCGGCAAGCTCCGGAAAGATAAGCAAACCGGGAGAGGTATCACCTTTGCAGACCAGACACGTTTCCAGCCATTGCCGGACGATCCGCTTGAGTTGGCCGAAAAGATGATATTTCGGGTCTTCGTTCAGGTCGCGCCATTTGCTGTAGAGCAAATGTTTGGTCAGATTGTAGACCAGCGACAAAGTCCTCTGGTCATCCAGATGTTTGAGGTTCAGGTCGACCGATTCGCCGACGATGCCGGCGTTCTTTGTAATAGATGGCCCGACCAGCTCAGGTGTCAACGTGAGAATGGAGTCGTCATTGAATTCGGCTTCGAGACGTTCTTCGGGCAACTCGACACGGTAGCCTTCGACGCGCGGAAAGCGGATTTCGAGATGGTCGCGGTCGGGGCGCACGGCCTTGACTTGGATCGTTTCTCTCGGCTTTTGCGGTGGCGCGACGACCGGTTTGGCCGTGAAGTCGAAGGGGATGCCAAACACGTCGGCATATTCGACGTTGAACAGTCCTTCTTCGTTGAGGTCGTACGACTGGCGGCGCAAGGCTCGGCCAATGACCTGTTCGCAAAGCAATTGCGTACCAAACGCGCGGACGCCGAGGACATGGGTGACCGTGTTGGCATCCCAGCCTTCGGTCAACATGGACACCGAGACGACGCAGCGGATGGAAGCGCCGAGTTGCCCCGGTTTTCCGACCGTGTTCATGACCTCGCGGAGCAATTCCTGGTCGGTGATATGGTCGCCGGCGCGGGGATCGCCGGTGCGTTCGACGATTTCCCGGCGAAAGCGTTCGATTTCGTCGGCGGCCATTTTTCGGAACTCTGGATCGAGAGCGTCGCCCGCTTCGAGTTGTTCGCTATCGATCAAGAGGGTGTTGGGCCGAGGCAGGGGGTTGCCGGTGGTTTCATCGAAGTTGCGGAAGAGGGGCAAGCGGCCATTGACGAGTGTCGTGGAACCGTCGTCGTTCGTGCGGTAGAAGCCCGAAATATAGTCGAAAACGAGCTTCGATATGGCGGTATTCTGGCAGACGATAATGAAGCAAGGGGGCACGCCGATGCCGGCATCCTGCCATAGCTTGAAGGTTTTTTCGTAGTGGCCGTACAAGGCCTGCAAGGCAGTCTGCAGCCGGGTCGGAAGTTTCAGCGGATCGAGTTCCTTGGCCTTGCCGCGCCCTTTTTTGGGCATGTCTTTGCGAATGTGCTCCCAAAGATTGCGGTACATCGGCATTTCATTACCGGGAATGTTTTCGGCGACCGGTACGCGCGGCAATTTCACGATTCCGGATTCAATCGCATCCATCAAAGAGAAATCGCTCATGGTCCAGGGAAAGAGCGTCCCTTCGGCATAACCCGAGCCGCGCAAGAAGAACGGGGTGGCCGACAGATCAATGACCCGCGACAGACCCAGTTTGCGATTCACCGCTTCGAGGCCGGAAATCCACAGCCGGGCTGCTTCGTTGTTTTTTTCGGCCTCTTGCCGTTCTTCTCCTTTCAGATCGACGTCGTCGGCGTCCTTCGGTTTTTCCCGGTAGCAGTGATGCGCTTCGTCGTTGATCGCTAGAATGTTCTTCATGCCCATCAATTCGGGCATGACCCGTTGCAACATCTGTCCTTCCGTTTCGAGGGTGCGAAGTGGTTCGCCGTGCCGGCCCTGTAACAACTGGCGGCCTCCTTTGGATAAATCCAATCGCTCGCGAAGCTTGAACGCGTGGTAGTTGGTGATGACGATCTTCGCCTTGTTCAGGTCTTCGAGAAGGTCATTGGGAACCAGTTCTCGTTCACGGTAATAACTGTCCGGATCGTTGGGTTGCAGGACGCGCAGGCGGTCCTTGATCGTCAAGCCGGGAGTTACGACCAAAAAGCCGCGCGTGAATTTCTTGCTTCCCGGTCGCCGGACTGCGTTGATCGTCTGCCAGGCGATGATCATCGCCATCACGGTTGTTTTGCCCGCGCCGGTAGCGAGCTTCAGTGCAAGCCGGAATAATTCTGGATTGGCTTCGTGGTTGGCGTTTTCGAGATGTTCGAGTATTTTTCGCCCCTCCTTTGTAAGAGGCGCAACCTCCGTCAGCCAAATGACAGTTTCGACTGCTTCAACCTGGCAGAAGAAGGGCCGATAGCCGCTGAATGCGTGGTGTCGCCAATGTCGCAATAGTCGGGCCGTTTCCGGAGTTACTTGCCACTCATTGGGGTTGGGCCAATTGCGCCATAAGGAAACTTGATAGCGCACTTCGTTGATGATCGGCGTCGGATCATATTTTTGATTCGAATCGCCGAGGCCCCTTGTTTCTTCAAAATCCAAGTCCAGTTCGGGCTGTGCCGCTTTCTTTTTCTTCTTGGGTTTGGGAATGGGAGTGATGAATTCGGCTTTTCGCCGAGCTTCGATGATCCGCTGTGTTGGCTGTCCCTGCTCGTCGAGCTCCCAATGGCGAGTTGGACACTCGTAAGGCGAATTCAGGATCGGTTTTTCGAAGAATAGTTTTGCCATCTTTGATTCTGCTTGCGTTCGAGTTTTGCTAGCCGACCAGATTCGATGATAAGAGTGAAGCCGGTGTATGCAAGTAGCAATGTCATTTTCCTGAAGAAAGTGCGAAATGACACCCCGCACGTAGCGAACTTTGCCCGGATCTTGTTTGCCAATTGATCGCAGAGGTATCGAGCGTGGCCTATTGCCCGGCTGCAAAAGCCAAAAGAAACCAATTCTGGCGGCAACGAACGCCGTTTCGGGAATTCGGGCAGGAGCTCAGGCGCAGCAACATGCGGAAGACAACGATTTAGAGT
Organism: Gemmatales bacterium; assembly: GCA_026004675.1. GTDB lineage: Bacteria > Planctomycetota > Planctomycetia > Gemmatales > Gemmataceae > BPJP01. The sequence goes on along the minus strand of BPJP01000002.1, from coordinate 584,526 downwards.
TGCAGGGTGTTCCAAGTGAGAATCAGGAAATGGCTTATTTTCCAGGATTTGCAACTAATTGCAATACTTTGCAAATCCCAAAAGCGGAGAGGACGGGATTCGAACCCGTGGAGGGCTGTTACACCCTCACCGGTTTAGCAAACCGGCGCTTTAGGCCACTCAGCCACCTCTCCGGAAACACGCTGGTCTTTCTCCGTTGGGATACAGGACCAGAGCAAACAACATTCTCGGGTCGGTGCTCGCTTCGACGGTTGTCGAAATTCGGCTACCCGGTGCTGCCACCATTAAAGCACTCCATTCATTCTAACTTCGAGGCGCTACGACGTAAAGTATGCCAGGATGAAGAACCGCGAAAACCCGGCAGGTTTGCCGGTCCCCTGGGTGGAACGAGAGGAAGCGGACATTGTTGCGTTTCCACGGCACACGTCGTTGCGTACCAGCTGGATTCGCGCAGCGGACTAGGACAAGATTTCACGAATGGGTTTGCCAATTTCGAATTCGAGGCGTTTTCGGCCCGGAACGGCCAACCGGTGGGGATCAAGACCGAGTTGGTGCAAGAGCGTGGCGTGGATGTCGGAAACGTAATGCCGGTTTTCGACAGCATGGAAGCCGATTTCGTCGGTGGCGCCGTGAACGATTCCGCCCTTGATACCGCCCCCTGCCATCCAAACAGAAAAACCAAAGGGATGGTGGTCCCGGCCATTGGAACGTTCGGCGCCAGGTGTTCGGCCGAATTCCGTAGCCCAGACCACAATCGTTTCATCGAGGAGGCCTCGCTGTTTGAGGTCTTTGAGCAAACCGGCGATCGGCTTGTCCACCTGTGCACAATTCCGCGAGTGGTTGGTCTTGAGGTTGCTGTGCGCGTCCCAGGCGCCGGCATTGCCTGTACCGCCATGATAGACTTGCACGAACCGCACTCCTCTTTCGACCAGTCGGCGGGCGGCAAGCAAGGTTTGCCCGAACGGACGTGTCGTTGCCTCGTCAAGTCCGTAAAGTCGATGCGTTTCGGCATTTTCTTCGCCAAAGCGAAAGACATCCGGGACGGCGGATTGCATACGAAAGGCCAACTCGTAGGATTTGATACGGGCGCGCAAGTCGTCGTCGTCTGGATACTGTTCTGCCGACAGCCGACTCAGCTGGCGAAGCAGACGGAATTCGCTGCTCTGCTCTTCCAGAAAGACGGCTTTTTCGGGGCGGACAAAGGGAAGTGGGTTGGACGGATCGACGGCGAGCGGAACGCCGTCGTGTTGTGGGCCGAGGTAATTGGCGCGGTGAGCTTCGTTACCGCCGCAGCAATCCGCGATGGGACGGCCCAAGACCACGAACTGGGGGAGATTTTCGTTCAAGGAGCCGAGGCCATAATGCACCCAGGAGCCGATGGTCGGGAAGAAGCCATCTAGTCGATTTCGGCCGGTATGGAATTGCAATTGAGCGCCGTGGTCGATATCGTCAGTCCACATCGAACGAATGACGGCGATATCATCGATGCAGTCGCCGACATGGGGAAACCAATCGCTGACTTCGATGCCGCTTTGGCCACGTTTTCGATAGCCGACCTGGAGAGGGAACAATTTGGTGCGGACTTTTCGGCCGTCGAGAACGAGCGTGCGGATGTTGTCTTTGATAAACGATGGGTCGAGAATCTCCCTGGGCAAGGGGGTGTCAGCGATGGACTTGCCGGCGTATTTGTTGAGGGCGGGTTTCGGATCGAAGGTTTCGACATGGCTGGCGCCGCCGATCATAAAAAGCCAAATAACGCTTTTGGCTTTGGGACGAAAATGAGGCTTGCCGTCCGGAGGCTGCCAGCCGGAACTAGCGAAGGTATCGCGGGCAACCAACGACGCCAACGCGACGCCTGTCAACCCTGAACCCAAGCGGAACAAGAAACGACGGCGGTTTAGCGGCTGGTTCATGAGGCAGGCTCCCGATCGAACCATCGGTCACTGCCCTTCTACCACAAAACTGCTGTTCTTGCCAGCATTTTCGACCGCAAAAATCCGCATAGGCGGCCCGCAACATCGTTTGCCTGTGTATGAAACCAATGCTTTTTTCAGGCAACGGTAAGCGCGATGATCGTGTACAAGAAGACGCCGATCAAGAAAACGGCGAGCATGAGGCCAGCGATCGCCCGGCCGGCATAAACGTCGTCGCCGTGCATGCCGGCAAGCTCATCGCTCGAGAAAACCGCCGAGGCTGCGGGTGTTTCCTTGGTCTCGCCTTCCGCAGCGGGAACTTCTTCCTTTGTTGCCTCTTGCTCCGTTTTTTCCGCGACTTCCTGTTCTTTGGGCTCTTCCACTTGTTTTTCTGCGGGGGCTTGTTGCGCCCGTGCTATCGACTGGGACGCCATTTTGGAAACCTGCGCCAAAGCCAGTCCGAGAACGAACGTGGCGACCGCCACCAAAGCATCGAAGGCCGGCGAACCGCCTGTGACGGCAATCAATGCGAACACCGCATACAACACCGACACAAGCAAGTAATATTTGGCGAACAAGGCAGCACGCTGGTCACGAAGATATTCCATCGCCCCCTTCATCAGGAGGGCATAACAGAGATTGCCGACGAGAGCCAACGAGGTGGCAAAGACCGTGGGCGAAGGAATGGCAACGCCGAAGACGTTGTTCAAAACGACAACCGCATAGCCTAGCGCGGTCGCGGCCAAAGCTGCCAGAGCGAAAAAGCCCTGCCCCGTTTCCTGCGGGATCGACCGCATAATGTCCAGTCCCAGCAGAAGCGCGAGATAACCTGCTACGAAGATCAGCATGCCCAGGTAGTAGATCGGATGGAACAAAGCCAGCAGGTGGCCGGCGAGGATTGTCAGCACCGCACAATGAACCACCTTGAAACCGATGCGCACGTCGTCCCACCAAAGGTTATTGGCGATATTCGGAACGTCGGTTCTATCTGCAACTTCAGCTTGCGACATCTGTCGAACACTCCCTTGGAACGATCACTACATGGAAAGAATTCTACAAAAACCGAGCGGTACTGGCTTGCTGGGTCGTCCCGACGGCCCGTCGGCTGCGGCTTTATAGTTTCAAGGTCGGCAGTTCTGGCTGCTTTCCCGCTTTGGTCAGCTGGTCCACGACGGTCTTGGCCAGTTGCATGTAGGTTTCGGAAACGGGGGAGTCCGGATATTTGTGGACGATTGGTTCGCCGGTATCGCCACACTCGGCGACGCGGGGATCGATGGGGATTTCGCCGAGACAAGGAACGCCGGCGTCGTGGGCGAGTTTGCTGCCGCCGCCATGGCGGAAAATATCGTAGCGTTTGCCGTCCTCGCCGATAAAGTAGCTCATGTTTTCGACGATTCCGAGGACAGGCACGCGAACTTGGCGAAACATTTCCAACCCTTTGCGTGCGTCTACCAGGCTGACTTCCTGGGGTGTGGTGACAATGATGGCGCCGGATAACGGAGCCGACTGCGTGAGCGTCAACTGAGCATCACCCGTTCCAGGAGGCATGTCGACGATCAAGTAATCGAGTTCCCCCCACGGGATATCGGTAAGGAACTGCTGGACGGCGCGGTGTACCATGGGTCCGCGCCAGATCACTGCCTGCGTTCCTTTGATGAGAAACCCCATGGACATCAACTTGATTCCGTAGCGTTCCAGGGGGAATTGGGTGCTTTGCGGATCGACTTCGCCGATTCCCATCATGATAGGAATGCTGGGGCCATAGATATCGGCGTCCATCAGCCCAACCTGATAGCCTTGCGCTTTGAGAGCCAGAGCGAGATTGGCAGCGACGGTCGATTTTCCGACGCCGCCTTTTCCGCTGGCGACGGCAACCAGGTGCCTGACTCCGGGCAGATGGATCTTGGAGGCGCCGTGTGTTGGTTGCATGAGACAATCCTCATTAAGCGGATGATGTTTGTTGGTTCTGCGTGGCGGACGAACGGCACTCGGGACATTCGCACATCGCGCGCAGGTTTTCCAACGTATAGATACCGGTATCGTGGCCGTCATTCCACGTGATCTTGTAAGCATAGTAGCCGACGGGAGTAATCTCGACAGCAGCCAAGGGGGGTTTAGGTTTCAATTCTTCAGGAGTAAGAATCCGAAAGGGGTCTTCGGCTTTCAGTTTCTCCTCCCGACAGCTTGCACACGGGCATTGTTCACGAAGGTTCTTCCAGGTGTAAACGCTGCGGTGGCCGTCGTTCCATTCGATAAATAACCCCGTCTCCCCCTCCTTTCCGAGGCGGAGTGGTTGCAACGACGTTGACATGCTGTTATTCCCTGCAAGGAGTGGCCACGGGATGGGACGGTTCGCTTCCCATCTTCGTTATTCTATAAATGTCTCAAGGCGTCAGAAAGAAGCGGGTGTCGGTTTAGAGCGTATTTTTCTAGCACGGCAGCCCCGAACAAACAACGCTCGTATGTCTCGAGCGCAAAGCCAAAAATGGAGAGCCAGCATGGGCAGCGTGAGATTGATGACATTAGACCCCGGGCATTTTCATGCAGCGTTGGTCCAAAAAGAGATGTACGCCAACGTCGACAAACAAGTCCACGTCTATGCCCCCCTGGGAGCGGATTTGACGTCCCATGTGGAGCGCATCGTGGGCTTCAACAACCGGGCCGAAAAGCCGACCTCCTGGGAGCTCGAAGTCCATGCATCGCCCGACTTCGCCCAACGTGCGTGGCAGGAACGACCCGGAAACGTGGTGATCCTTTCTGGTCGGAACCGGCCGAAGATCGGCTACATTCGCCAAGCCGTGGCGGCGGGGTTGAACGTCCTGGCCGACAAACCCTGGATCATTCGCAGCGACGATCTGCCGGTTCTCGAAGAATCGCTCAACGAGGCGGAAAAAAAAGGACTCGTCATCTATGACATCATGACCGAGCGATTCGAAATCACGAACATTCTTCAGCGCGAGTTGATCCATGATGCGGCGGTGTTTGGTGAATCGATCGCCGGTACCTTTGAGGAACCGGCTGTCTACATGGAAAGCAAGCATTTTTTGTTGAAGACGGTCGCCGGCGTCCCCCTGCGTCGGCCGGTATGGTTTTTCGACATCGGACTACAAGGCGAAGGATTGACAGACGTCGGCACGCATCTCGTGGACCTGGTCCCGTGGCTTTTGTTTCCCGATCAGGCAATTGACTATCGACGGGAAGTGGAAGTTCTGCAAGGAAGGCGGTGGCCGACGTTGATATCGCGAGCGGATTTTCACCGTATCAGCGGGGCCGACCATTTCCCCGATTTTCTGGCGAATTCCGTTCGCGATGACCTGCTCGAATATTTTTGCAACAACTCCGTCGCTTACACGGTGCGAAGTGTTCATGTGAAGATGGATATTTTGTGGGATTTTGAGGCGGCTCCCGGTAGTGGCGATACGCATTTCGCCGTGGTGCGCGGCAGCCGCTCGCGCATCGAAATCCGCCAGGGTCCGGAGCAGGGATTCCGTCCCGAACTCTACGTTGTGCCGAACCGCCAGGACGATCAGCAAAAAGTTTTCGAAGCTCTGGAGAAAAAAATCGTCGCTTTGTCGGCTACCTATCCTGGACTGGCAATCGCAGCAAGCAACAATGCCTTTCAGGTTCTGATTCCGGACCGTTATCGCATCGGTCACGAAGCGCACTTTGCAGAAGTGACGAGAAAGTTTTTGACGTACCTGGAGAAGCCCGCTTCGCTGCCGGCGTGGGAAAAGGCCAACATGCTGGCGAAATACTTCGTAACCACCAAGGGCGTCGACCTGGCCCATCAACCGAACGCCAGGTAGAGAAGAAAAACCAGGATAAGGCCAAAAAAGATAAAGGGTCCAATCACTTGGAGAACAACGAACATCGGGTTGTTTTGCAGTTCGAAAAACTCCTGGACGCTGTTGTCGGCTGGGGGAACGACTGGAGCAACTGGCACGTTGGGGACGACAGGCGCAACCGGTGCCGGACTCGTTGGCAGCAGGTCTTCGGGTCGGATCTTCTGCGTGTCGGCGGCCAAGCGCGGAGCGGGGGGCCGAGTTTGCGCCTGGGAACTGCTGGCCGAAGGAGTGGGCGGGGCAGGCAGTGGATCCTCGGGCAGAAGCTTCGCTACGGGTGCTCCGGGCTTTTGTGCAGCGGAAGCGGGTGGTGAAGGCGGAGCCGATTTGGCCGACGGCGACGGAGGAGGAGCGGCAGGCGCGCGTTTCGGGGGCGACGGACTGGCGGGAGGAGGAGAAGAAGCAGGCGGTACTTTCGGCGGAGCTTGGCTAGCAGGTGCTCGCGCCGGTTTTGGTCTGGGGGGGACTGGCGTTGAGGGCGGCGCTGGGGAAGCTTTTGGCTGAGGAGTCGTCGGCGCGGGGGCAACGGGCTTCCCACTCTCCCACTTGTTCGCTGCTGGCTTCGGTGCCAGTTCTTGACTGCTGCCTTTTCCCACTATGCTTGAATCCATGGGCGATTCCCTTTTGTGACGCGGCAATTCCACAATCGCCTGCGTCATCACTTCGATGGGCAAGTCCTGGCTCTTGATCTCTTCAACGGCTTTCTTCCATTCGTTCGAATCGCGGCTATCAAGAGGAAGGGATGGTTCCCGAGAAACCCAGGGTTCCAAATCGCGTCGAACTTCAGCCGCCGTCTGATAGCGCTGATCCCGTTTCTTCATCATCAACTTTTGCACAATTCGATTGAATGCTTCCGGGATCGACGCGTTGATCTGCGTGGCGGGAGTCGGTTCCTCGAAATAGTGTTTCATGATTTTCTGCAGGGCATTCCCGCCAGGGAAGGGAGGCTGTCCTGTCAGAACGTAATAGAGCGAACATCCCATGGAATAGAGGTCGGCCCGGCCGTCGACGTTCAATGCATCCTCGGCTTGCTCGGGGGCGATGTAATCCATCGTGCCCACGACATAGCCTTTCCCGCCGACGATCGTACGATCTTCGGCGATTTCTCCCTGGATGATCGCCAACCCCACGTCAAGGATCTTGGCATGGTCATTGGGTGTGATCAGGATGTTCGAAGGTTTCAAGTCGCGGTGGACTAAACCTTTTTCGTGCGCGTGCTCCAGTCCTAGCGACACTTCCATAAAGAGCTTGGCCGCCCGGCCGACCGGCATGGGTCCTTCGCTGCTGACGATCTTATATAGGCTTTTGCCGGGAATGAATTCCATCGCGATATAATGGATGCCTTCAAAAACGCCGGCTTCGTACGCTTTAGCGAGATGCGGATGGTCGAGTAGCTTGGAGATATTCATCTCCCGCTGAAAACGGGCGAGCAGGTTTTCTTCGGCTTTGGCGCGTTTGGGAGGCAAGACTTTGAGGGCGACCAGATTGTCGTCGCGCGAATCACGGGCCAGGTAAACGCTTCCCATGCCTCCTTTGCCTAAAGGAGAAAGGACTTGGAAAGGCCCCAAGACCAGGCCAATCGCTGCTCCTTGCAGCAATTTAAATGCCTGGAAACGGGTCAGTTTGCCCAAACGGACGAGATGGTCGGCCAGCTCTTTGGGTTTATGAGGATTGATATATGGCACGGCGCGCAAGGCCATGTCGATGTGGTCCTGCGAAAGGAGACCACTTTTGAGGATCAATTTGATCAAGGCATCCGTGTTTTTGACCGTTGCCGGAGCGGCCTGCTTTTGCATTCGTCAACCCAAAACTAATGAGCGGGCGGCGATGGCTTGATTTTAAGCCACGGAACCGGTGAGGTAAAGAAGGTAACCGGGGTTTCTAAAAACCGATGCGATCGGGCTTACAAATCCGGCGGCAAATGGTCCAAAGCCTCGCGAAACTGATCGGCCGTTTGAAAGCGGCGGTTGGGATCTCGTTCGACCGCCTTGATAAGAAAGCGGGCCGTATCGTTGTCCAAATCGGGAAGAAACTCCCTGGGATCGCGTCCCGGGTTATTCAGATGGCTCAACAAGGTCTGCTGCGATCTGGCCCGTTCCCACGGCAGATTGCCGGTAACCAGTTCATAAGCCGACACGCCCAGAGCGAACAAGTCCACCCGATGATCGGTCGCCACCCGTTTGATGACTTCCGGCGCCAGATAATCTGCGGTGCCGGTGCGATTGCCTGGACGGCAAAACTCCGGTTTGTACGGAATCGTCAAACCGAAGTCGATGTATTTGATCACATGGTCTTTCGTCACCATGAAGTTGCGCGGGCAAATGTCGCGGTGAAGGAACTTCTTGCCGTGGATGTAAATCAAGCCTTCGGCCATTTGCCGAAGATAAGAAACGCGCCTCCCTTTCAGAGCCTTGCTGCGATTCTCGATCAGATAATTCAAGCCGACGCCGTCGATCCATTCCATGACCAGAAAAGGCTCGCCCTGAAGGGTAACGCCATATTCGAATGTCCGAACGACGTTTTCGTGATAGAGCGAGGTGCAGATTTCCCCTTCGGAAGGTTTATTGAGTCCTTCGAAGCGTTTTTCGAATTCGGCGGTTTTGTGCTTGTCGAGAATTTTGACGCAGACCATGCGTCCGGTTTTCCGATCGATGGCGGGATGCACCCGCGACATGCTTCCCTGACCGCTCTTGCCACGTAATTCGAATCGTTTCTCCAGGTCGACCTTGGCTGGCTTGGAGGTGAAAATCTCCTTGAACAGATCAAGAAAGCCCATGGCGGATCAGCCCTTGGCGTGCTACGGTTTAGTATTCGCAGTAGTCGATGATGCGGGCAACTTCTGTCCGCAGGTCCTTGCGATGGATGATGCGGTCGATAAAACCGTGTTGCAGCAAAAACTCGCTGGTTTGAAATTTTTCCGGCAGTTCAAGCTTGACGGTATTCCAAATGGTTCGGCGTCCGGCAAAGCCGATCAGAGCACCTGGTTCGGCAAAAGTAAAATCACCTTGCAAGGCGAAACTGGCAGCCACCCCGCCCATGGTAGGGTTGGTCAGAATGGAGATGTAAAGTCCGCCAGCGCGATCGTATCTCCCTAGCGCTGCCGACACCTTGGCCATCTGCATCAGCGAAAGAATTCCTTCCTGCATGCGAGCCCCGCCGCCGGAGCCGCTGACGAAGATCAGCGGCAACTTGAGCCGAAGAGCTTCCTCAACCGATCTTGTCAGCTTTTCACCGACAACCGACCCCATGCTGCCCGCCATGAACGCGAAATCGGTCACGCCCAGAACCACGGGCCGACCGCGAATATAGCCCCGACCTACCACCGCTGCGTCGATCATCCCTGTTTTGGCACGTTCATCCTCAAGACGCTGCGCATAGGGCTTGCGGTCGATGAAGCCAAGCGGGTCGCAGGAGCGAAGTTCCGTGAACCACTCTTCGAAACTATCGGCATCCAAAAGCTGACGAATCCGTTCCCGTGCCGAAACGTAAAAATGGTAGTCGCATTCTGGACAAACATTGAACCGGCTTTCCGCCTCCTTGCGGAAAATGGTCGACTTGCACTGGGGACAGCGGAGCCACAGCCCCTCAGGAACTCCGCGCTTCCTCTCCGGCATCGATCCCGTTGCCATGATGTAGATTCCATTAATTTCGTGGAAGTCGTGTCTTCAGTTTAAATACTTGCCCGCGATCCGTCCAGCTGGATGAGGCAGCCGATTTCGGCCAACGCGCGTGGCAACATGCGAGCTGGCCAGAACACTCAGCCGTTTCTCGGGATGGCGATCACCTGGTCAGCCGTCGCTTCTTCTCCAAGGCGATGCCTTTCGTCTAAGGGCAGCACCGTTCGTTGGCCAGTCGTTGGAGCGAATGTTGGGGGGGAAGAATCTTATTATTTGAGATCTGCAACAGCATGCTGTGCCACGCGAACAACGTAGCTGTTCTTGTCTTTCAAAGCGGCTTTCATCGCCGGCAATGCGGGCCGGCCATGCTCGTCGATCCGGTCGAGCACATTGATCGCCTGCAAACGGACCCACTCATTGGGATCTTGTAATGCTGTGCTCAAGACACCGACAGCCAAATCGTAGTCGCCTAATCGGCACAAAGCATCGGCAGCAGCGACACGAACCCAGCCCGCTTTGTCCTTTGTAGCTGCTTCAAGTGTTTTTTTTGCTGGCTTAGCTGCCAAACCAAGCGCGCCCAAGCCCACCGCCCCCCAATAACGTACGGCCGGGTCCTTGTCGTTAAGCAAAACAACGAGTCGATCCACCGATTCGGGATCGCGACGATTGGCCAAGTCCGCTGCGGCTGCAATTCTCTTCATGGGGTAAAGATCGGGCTTCTTGCGAACCACGTCGTATGCTGCCTGTCCCGCAAAACGCGCTCTCAAATCCGCTTCGGGCAGGAAGCCCAAATCGATAATCCGCTCTTGCCATCTGGCCAGTTCTTCACGAAGCCTCTCTAGAGTCTTTCGATGTTCCGGTGAATGCGCCAAATTCTTTATCTCGTACGGATCGGAAACAGTATCGTACAGTTCCTCCATTGGCTTCGATTTCGCCATAAAGATGGCAGGAGGCCCTTTCAACTTGCCTTCATCGGCGAGTTTTTGCCAAACCCGCATTGTTGGCATCTGGTACATGTAGCTGATGTATTGATCGTGAAACCAGGGAAGATGCGGCATGTAATTGCGGATGTACTTGTAGCGTTTGTCCCGCACCATGCGAATCATGTCATAGCGTTCGTCCATACGATCGCGAAAGCCGAAAACATACTCCCTGGGTGGTGTCGCCTGATCACCGAGGAACGCTTTTCCTTGCATATGTTCGGGGATTTTCACGCCAGCAAGACTGAGCACGGTGGGGCCGAAGTCGACGAAGCTTACTAAGCGATCCGTAGTCGATCCAGGCTTGCCGGGGGCGAACCTGGCGTATTTCTTTGGAAACCGAATAATCAACGGTACCTTTGTACTTGAATCGTAAAGCCAGCGCTTGCTCCGCGGCATGCCGGCACCATGGTCTGAATAGAAAAAAACGATGGTATTCTCGGCGAGGCCGTCGTCTTCAAGTTGTTTAAGGATGTCGCCTACTTGTTTATCCATGTAAGTGATCATATCCGCATATCGCGCCCAGTCGCGACGTACTTCTGGAGTGTCCGGATGATACGGGGGTATTGGCGCTTTGGCTGGATCATGTCGTTCCTTGTCAGTGAACCCAGCGGTTCGACGCCGGTAAGCCGCCTCCGGCAGCCTGATTTGGCTTTCGTGACAACTGGTAAAGTTGAAAATTGCGAAAAATGGCTGCCCTTTCTTGCGCTTTCGCCAATGGGCCGTGCGGCTCGATTCGTCCCAGGATGTTTTCGCGTGCTGAAAATTGTAATCGGTCTTGGAATTATTAGTGCAGTAGTAGCCGGCGTCGCGCAAGTATTCGCTGTAAGTTTTGATGTACGATGGCAGCGTTCCCCGGCAGCGCATGTGCTGTGTACCGATCGACGGTGGATACATTCCCGTAATCAAGCACGATCGCGCTGGTGCACAAACGCCAATCGGTGCAAAGGCATTGGTGTAGCGAACACCTTCAGTGGCCAGCCGGTCGATATGAGGTGTGACAGCATAGGAGTCGCCATAGCAGCCGAGATTCGGACTGATATCTTCGCAGGTGATCCACAAGATGTTGGGGCGTTCCTCATCGGCCAACGTCGGTGTCACGAAACAAAGCAGTCCAATCAGAATGGTCAGATGTCGGCGCATGGAGATCTCTCAGTCGGGTGCTAACTGTACAATGTCGTTATTCTTCAAAGCGAATGGCGCTTTGTCAATCCTGTCGAACGTGTAGGGCCTGTATAGCCCAATTGAAATCCGCAGCTCCTTCAATTACACTAAATGGACCTGCGGGCGTAGCTCAATTGGCAGAGCGTCGGCTTCCCAAGCCGAAGGTTGCGGGTTCGAGGCCCGTCGCCCGCTCTACCATTCCGGCTTTTCCTTTCTTTTTTGAAAAGGCTTGAACAGCTTTTCGCCTGCATATTGACTGCGGGCGAGGAAAACACTGTCTTGCCGTTTGGATGACGGTTTGGTGAGGTTCGCGTTCGTTCGTCAGGATGGCCAAGCTCCGCTAAAAGAAGCGAACGGCTCCGATGGCATCGAGGTTAGGACGAGCAAGATGGGAAAAACTGTAGAGGATAAAAACAAGTTGCACCAGTACGTGAAAGAACCGGTTGATGAGCTTCGCGAAAGCCTCCGCCAAGGGAACGTGGAACGGGTGCGCGCTTGTTTAGAAAATTTGCCACACCACGAGACAGCGCGAGTGGTGTCCCAGTTAAGCGAAGAAGAACAATCTCAGCTTCTGCTGTTGCTACCGGATGAAGAAGCGGCCGACTTGTTGGAGTCGCTTCCCGAGTCGCACGCGGCTCAACTGGTCGAAAACATGGACACCTCTGAGGCGGCTGAGATTCTCAACGAAGTTGAGAGCGACGAGCAAGCCGATATTCTTGGTCGACTGCGGGAACAATCGGCGGACGCCATTCTTCTGCGCATGGAACCTGCCGAAGCCGCCGATGCGCGGCGTCTTATGCAATATCCTCGCGACTCGGCCGGCGGCCTGATGATCAGCGAATATGTTGCCTACCCCGACAACTTCCGTGTGGAAGACGTTTTGGCCGACTTGCGGCAGAACGCTCGGAACTATAGAGAGTACGATGTACAGTACCTCTACGTGACGGATGGCGACGCCAAGCTCGTTGGAGTCTTGAGGTTGCGCGACCTGTTGCTTGCTGATCCGGATGATACCATCGCCTCTTTGATGATCCGTGATCCTCTGGCAGTCGACGTGGAAACGCCTTTGGAAGCACTGGAGCGATTTTTCGAAAGGCATCCGTTTTTCGGTGTGCCCGTTATCGACCGAGACAAAAAGCTGGTCGGCGTCGTACGCCAACAGGATGTCGAAGCGGCAGCGGAAAGTCGTTCTGGCCGCACAATGCTCAAATTCACTGGTATTCTTGGTGGTGAGGAATTGCGATCCATGCCACTTCGGCTTCGAAGTCTGCGTCGTCTGTCGTGGCTTAGCATCAATATCGTATTGAACATCATCGCCGCCAGCGTCATCGCTTTTCATCAGGATACGTTGGCCCAAGTGATTGCCCTGGCGGTCTTTCTGCCAATCATTTCGGATATGAGCGGGTGCAGCGGCAACCAGGCGGTGGCTGTCAGCATGCGCGAATTGGCCTTGGGTCTGACAGAACCGGCTGACTGCTTTCGCGTCTTATTGAAAGAAGCCGCCGTCGGCCTCATCAACGGTTTCACCCTGGGGCTTTTGCTTGGCCTTGTCGCCTTCGGCTGGAAAGGCATTCCTGCTTTGGGGTTGGTTGTCGGTGCCGCCATGTTTCTCAACACGGTCGTGGCTGTTTGTATCGGCGGCAGCGTGCCCCTCATTCTCAAAGGTCTCAATCACGACCCCGCATTGGCGAGCGGGCCGATACTGACGACCATTACCGACATGTGCGGCTTTTTCCTGGTGTTATCGTTTGCCCAATACATGCTGCCGTGGCTCGTCTGACGGAATGTGGCAGCGAAGTCGTTGGAAAAAACGTATGCCCATGAGATTCACGCAGCGAGTTGTTGCAAGTAGCCCAATTCGCGATGGATGTCGCCTTTTATCATCTCTTCCAGTTCTGCCAAGGCCCTCGCTGCCGTCGCACCGTCGATCACCCGATGATCGAAGTTCAATCTTACTTCGAGTTCACCATTTTCGTTCAGGGGGCTGTAGTTCAAAGTGGTTGCAAGTGGCGAGATGAGGTTGTTCAAGCCGGCACCGAGGTTCGCCACGACGCTGATGCCGAACGTGCCAAAGTACTTGCAACGGCGCCAGCCCGAAATGTTCAGACCATACCACCAAAGAGCTCGGCGAAAAGGCCAGGGCAGGCTGCTTATTCGCAACATCTGCCGGTAAGCCGACACCTCTTCGATCGGCTTTTCTTTGTACCCTTGAAGATGGCGCTGGATGTCGAGAAGCGATTGCTGCTCGGGACCGCGAATGCGACCAAACAGCACGCCGAGTTCACCGGCGATCCGTCGCTCCACGGCGACCGACGCAACACTCTCCGGGTGCTCATAGAGATGCGGCCAAGGACACGACATGTAGCTTCGTCGCAATTCGGGCAGCAACTGGGCCACTCGTGCGTACGCTTTGATAAAAATGGCACACCAGCCGACTCGCGGCGACGCCCTCTTTCGGACGAGCGAAACACTTTGCAAACCCATCCGTCGCTCAGCAGTTACCAACGGAACCTGCCGCGATGCGTGCATCAGATCGGCAATCAGCCGCCGAGGCAAACTCAAAGCAAGGCGCCGGCCCTGTTCACATTCCTTCATTGGCTCTCCCTGCATGGAATGGACGTACGATTGTGGCAAAAAGAATACCTCAAGCATCGTGGCGAAAAAATGCCGATCCCTTCTGCGACACCGATCCTTGTCGGCTCGGCGCGCTCGCCCGTTCAACTTTTTGCTTGACATTACCTGTTGGCGTCTTTACTTTTAAGCAATCATGGACTTCCCGACGGAACGACGAAGCTACTTCACGGGAGATGCACCGTGACCAAGAAAGAGATTGTCAAGCAGATATCCGAAAGAATTGGATTGACGCAGTTGCAGACCAAAGAAATCGTCCAGATGACGTTCGATGCCATCGTCGATACTCTGGTCGAAGATCCAGCTCATCGGATCGAATTAAGGAACTTCGGCGTTTTTGAAGTTAAACGGCGCAAGCCGCGTAAAGCGCGCAATCCCCGCACTGGCGACCGTGTGGACGTACCTCCAAAGAACGTGGTCACTTTTAAGCCAGGCAAAGAAATGGAAGAGCGGGTGCGTCAATTGACAGATGTACCGTACATGGACGAGGAAAAACCCTCCGCAGAGGGAAATTCCTCCGTGGAAGTTGCGAACGATTCTCTTCCGGCGGAGTTGAAGACACCTGCTGCCGAGCCAGCGACCCCTACAACCTGAAAAATACTATTTTTTGGCGCCCACGATTCAAGTCTTGCCATTGCGCTGGCCGATACTATTCTTACGATTCCATTACACACTAAATGTTTTCCAGAGCCGGCAGGGAGGCTGAAATGCGCCGATGGCTTCTTCTCGTGGCGGCGGTCTTGGCGTTTTCCAATACCGGCTGCTTTTTGAACATCTATTCGAGCAATCCCAATCAGCGCATCGAAGAACTTCTCAACACATCGGAAGACCTGCGCCAAATCGGCTTGGAATGGCAACGCATCTGGTTTGTCGATCAGCCCTCGCACATGACGCCGCAGCGCATCCATGGCGGCATCGAATAAGGATTCATCGGCGAAATGGATTTCGCCTCGAAAAAACGCCAAGGATGGCGTTTTTTTGCTCTTTATTTTTGGTCCTTTGCTAAATTCTGAGCAATTCTTCGAAACGCCCCGCAGAGGATCGGGGCCGCTTCCGGGCCAACGCTGTTGATCTCGCCGTATTGCGACTTCTTCCTGCCATAACAATAGGGCGGGATGGCATCCCATTGCCTTTTAGGAATGATGTAGCCGATCTCATCGTTGGCCAAACCGATCAGCATCCGGTGTTTCCCGCGCAGTTGGCTATAAATTGCCGGTTCGATTTCGGCATCGGGGAAATCGGCGCCTGGATCGACAGGGTTTTGCACTTTGCCCAACACCAGTTCGGGGTAAATCTCTCCTGGAATCGCCGCGATCCCCAGCTCTCCCAGGTACAGGCAGGCCAACTCGGTTTGCAGGCAGAGCCGTTTCTCGACATCTGCCGGTTTGGCAGGCTCGGCTTGCTCTGGGTTGCCAGTCCAAACAAACGCTTGTCGTTTGAGAACTTTCAATTGCCTGCCCAAAAGGTACAGGCGATTGTCTATCGGAATAAACACTTTCGCCCGGCGAAAACGAATCGGGGTCAGTTGGATCGGCTTGGCGTTTTTGAGAGCTTTTTCGGCAGCGTCGGCAACGAGTTCTCCGTAACGCTTTGTCTTGGCAAACGTGCCGTCTGCCAACAGTTTGCCGGTTTCGTCCTTGATTTCCGTCTTTAATGAGGTCATCAGCCCGCCCACCGTGCCGGTGAAGTAGACGACAGGAACGTCCAAGCGGTGTTGGAGATGCTTGACCGTGTAGCCGACGAAATCGGCACTGATCTGGGTATTTCGGCTGCCAAGCGTTTCTGGATGGCTGTTCCATTGCACCACCGCACCCAATCGCTTTTGGGCCGAGTCGAAAAACTCCAGGGCAACCAACTCGTCGTGCTTGATATACGGTTCGCGATTGTCATGAATCAGATGGGGTAGAGGAACCGTGCCAATGCGAGCCGTTGCCGTCTGGAGGTTTTTCTCCGCCTGGAGGACGGCGGCCGCCACCTGCGCTTCGACCATCTGCAAGTAGCTAGCGTCGACGCCTGACCGGAACGGATTAGGTCCCCAGAGACCAAGCGTATCTGGCCCTTCGTGGTTGTGTGTGCTGGAAACGAGGACATAATCGAAGTTGGGAAGCCGGTTGCGGACACGTTCCACATTAGCCAAAAAGAAGCCGATGAGGTCGAGCGAGACGAACGCGAGTTTTTGCCGATCGGTTTGGATGACCCAGGCGCGGGCCGTCAGACGATCATGAATGCCAGTGGCTTGGCGGTTGTGGCCGAATCCTGCCAGATATACCGTACGCTTCTTCGGATCCGGCGTGATGTCCCGCTCGGCGAAGCCAACACGAAAGGCAGGCTCGGCCAGAGCCAGACTGGGACAAAAAAACAATAACACGCCAATCGTGCGTGCCGAGATGAACCTCTCCATTTTATCGCCCTTGCCGTCGTCTATGGCGCAACACGCAGCGCATCATGACATATCCCTCGAGGCGAGCCAGGCACGGTGTGGCTCTACGGCTCTCAGGAAGGTTTTGAATCGGACCAACAGTGTGGTTATTTTACGATAACGGAGTGGACGCTAGCTAGCGGGGCGGCGGTATTGGAAGGCAAGCAGAACTTCATACAAATCCCGTGTGATCCGGACTTCATCATCGAGAAAGTCGCGAAGCCACAAATAATTCTGCCGCTCGGCTAAGGCGATCAGGGGCAGCAACTCTCCTAACCGGACGGGGACGTCGGCCTGGGGTTGATCTGAAGTGGTGTCAGTCGGCTCGTGGTAGATACGCAGACGTGAAGCCATGCTTGTCCTCCGTGACAGCGTAGCCAGGATGATCATCTATATCGGCTGCCTGCAGCAGTTAGTTTGAGATTTTTTCCAATTATGTCGGAAATGCGCTTTCAGCAAAGATTCGAGATAGCCAAGGACAAAAACCCAAGCTATCTTACAACAGACTGGATGAGTTGACAGAAAAGGGGATCAACGTGCCACACTTGTTGAAGCCGACAGAGGTAGAGCAGGCAGAGGGGCACGGGGACGAAGTTCTCGCAGTCTGCTATTCTCCCGACAGCCACTACGTTGTTTCGGGCGGCTTTGATGGGATGTTGCGCTTGTGGAATGCCGGCGATAATTCCCTGTTCCAGAAATATCCCGTCAGCAACAAAGCAGTGACCGCCTGTGCCGTCTCGCCTGACGGCAAATACCTGTTAAGTGGATCGCTCGACGGCATGCTGGCACAATGGGATGCGGCCAGCGGAGCCGCTGCCAACGGCATCCGTGGCGAACCGCAGACGACCATGTTTCTCGCCCACACCCGCCCAATCTCCGCGATCGAATTCGGCAGCGATTCTCTGACCATCGTCACTGCCTCATGGGATAGCCATCTCACGTTGTGGCGGCCTTTGAGTGAAGGGAGAACGATGTCCGGCCATGGCGACATCGTTACTGGCTGCCGGATTACTCCCGACGGCCGATTCCTCGTTTCCTGGTCCTATGACCACACGGCCCGCCTGTGGGACCTCAGCATGACCCGGCAAATCGTCACTTTCGAAGGACACCAGGACCGCATCCTTACTGGTGATGTTTCGCCCGACGGTCGCTGGGCCGTAACCGGCAGCCGTGACGGGGACGTGATCCTGTGGGACATCGTTCGTCATGAGGAGCAAGGAGGCATTCAGCTTGAGGATCAGGTAGCAGCTACTCTGTTTTTGCGCGACGGCAAGCACCTGGTCGTGGCACAGGCAGGCGGAGCCGTCGGCCTGTTTTCGGTTCCTGATTTGGAGCTGTTGCAAGCTATCGAAATCGATCAGTCCGTTCATTGCGGTGCGCTGTCACCTGCAGGGTCGCAATTGGCGTTGGGCTGCGGCGACGGGATCGTGCGCATCGTTCCTATCGAAGAATTCGACGCGCAGCCTCTTCTGATTCGGGTAAGCCAATCGAGCAAACGAATGTCGTCGGGGCTGCAGAAATTATTCGGCCGAAGTCGAGAAGTGACGACCTACATCGGAACTTGCCCAGCTTGCCAGGCGCTTTTCGAGATTCCGGCTGAACAGGACTCGTCGATCGAGCAGATTCCCTGTCCCGGTTGCAAGCGCCAGCTCCGCATCGCCGCCGTCACCCAACCGCTGCCTGATTGACAGCGATTCGAGCCCTCCCTCAAAATGTGGTCCGAGTCTTTTCTTGCCTCTCTTCGCTTGGCCACCAGCACTTAGCGCAGCTTAAGCGACCGTCAACTGACGGTGGTTCTAATGAGCAAGCACCGTCACCAAACGGTGATTCAGGCGAACGTTATAATTTCAGCGCAATGAGTGACTCTCGCGTCTTCCGGCTCTGCGTGAAGACCGGGTTGAATTGGCGCAGTCGGGACAAGAAGGTGATTTGCCTTGCTCTGTTGGCAGGATTGTGATGGAATTGCCGTCCATAAAGGCTCCGTCACCAGAAATTAAGGAATATGCATTCGGCATGACGTAGGCTTTATCTTCTTGACGGTCAATAACTTATGCCTGGTCAGATAGCCGAGCGCTGCGGCTTTTCGCATCATGCCCTACCAACCTGTTTTGGCGACACTGGGTTATGTGATGTCGGCAGACCAAAAAAAGGTACTGCTCATCCATCGCGCCAAGCGTCCGGACGACGTTCATTACGGCAAGTACAACGGATTGGGAGGCAAGCTGGAAGCAGGCGAGCACATCGTAGCTGGTATTCGCCGTGAAATCATGGAAGAAGCGGGGGTGCATTGCGACGTGGTGCGTCTTGGCGGGACGATCAGCTGGCCGGGGTTCGGCAAAGGAGGGGAAGACTGGTTTGGATTCATTTTTCGGATCGACCGTTTTCATGGCGAGCCGCGTCGCGAAAACGACGAAGGGACGCTTGAGTGGGTCGACGTGGAGAAAGTTCTCGAATTGCCTTTGTGGGAGGGGGATCGTCATTTTCTGCCGCTGGTTTTCGCCAACCCGCTGCGCTGTTTTCACGGCGTAATGCCCTACAGCAACGGTCGGCCGGTGTCGTGGCATTTCGAATTCGTCTGATGAATTGCCGGCGGCGGCTGGTCAGCGCCGCCGCGGCTTGATGTCGTCGTCGTCGAGGATTTTCAACTCGTTGTTGTTGGCATCGGTGCAGCGGAATTCCATGGTTTCCGGCGGCGCACCCAAAACAGGGAGAATCTGTACCTGAATGTTGCGTGCCTGTTCCAGGTCGCTTATCTGCTTGCGTTTGCGATTAAGCAAATAACTGGCAACATCTTCCGCCACGCGGATGGTGATGGTGTGGACGTTGTTCTGATAGGCGGCCAGTTGCAGCATGCGCATCACGTCGATGCTCATGCTCTCGCAGGTTTTGACCTGTCCGGTACCAGCACAATAAGGGCAATCGTGGTAGACGCTGCGTTTGAGCGACGGTCGAATGCGTTGACGCGTCATCTCGATAATGCCGAAGGCCGACATGCGCAGGATCTTGGTGCGGGCTCGGTCACGTTTGACGGCTTCGCGCAAAGCACGCTCAACGCTTCGGCGGTGTTTTTCCTCGCGCATGTCGATGAAGTCATTGACAATGACGCCTCCCAGGTCGCGAAGTCGTAGTTGCCTGGCTATTTCCTTGGCTGCTGCCAGGTTCATTTGATAGGCAGTCTCCTCCGCATTGTTATCCGCCCTGAAGTTGCCACTGTTGACGTCGATCGCAACGAGAGCCTCCGTCTGATCGATGACGATGGACCCTCCCAAAGGAAGGGGGACATGGCGATCTTGAATTCGAGAAATGTCTTTTTCGATGCCCCAGCGGTGAAAGATCGGTTCAGGGTCGGAATACAATTTGATCCGCGAGGCGTAACGAGGCATGACGATCTGGAGGAATTCCTGGGCATGTTCGAAGGCGGTTGGTTCATCGACCCAGATGGTGTCGATGTCGCTGGAAAAGGTGTCGCGGATCGTCCGGGTGATCATGTCGCTTTCCTGATAGATTTCGGCCGGCGCTTTCAGTTTGCGAATGCGCCGGACGACGACTTGCCAGAGACGGGAGAGGTAAGCCAAGTCGCGTTGCAGTTCTTTCTTGGTGCGATCGAGGCCGGCCGTCCGGATGATGAAGCCCAACCCTTTTGGCGGATGCAATTCATTGAGGATAGCACGCAAGCGTTGGCGTTGTTCTTCATCGGTGATCTTGCGGGACACGCCGATGCGGTTCAACCCCGGCATCAACACGAGATACCGGCCGGCAATGCTGATATAGGTGCTGAGTGTCGGTCCTTTGGTGCCGAGTCCTTCTTTGATGACCTGGACCAACACTTCCTGCCCCCGCTTGAAGATGTCTTGAATGAGTGGTTTGGGGCGGGCTTGCGAATTGCGACTGAGGCCGCGCCGGTTGCGATTTCGTCCGCTGGCGCGTTGACGCCGTCGTCTGTCGGGAAGAGAAGGAACTTCGGCGGCTGGTTCTTCTTCCCAATCCGTTTCCGCCGGCTCGACGTCGTCTAAAGCCGGTTCTTCGTTAGCGTCGGCAACTCCCTCTTCGTCGGCTTCGTCGGCAGCCGCGGCCTGCTCATCGTGTTCTTCGTCTGCTGCCCGAGGAAAGAAAATTTCTTCGTCAACCACTTCGGCCTGTCCGTCTCCTTCGCTGTGTCGTTCGGCCGAATCCATATACTCTTGCGTCTCCGACCCGCTTTGAAATCCGTTGCCCTCTTCGGATTCAGCTTGTGAAGGCGTTTCGTGCTCGACCGAGGCTTTTTCTTCGTCGGTTTCCGAATCGGTCACCAGGTCAGCATCATGTTGTTCCTCCCACGCCGCGGAGTGCGTCGTAGCATCGGTTGGCTCGTCGTTGTTTTCGATCTCGTCGTGAAATTCGTGTTCTTCGAAATCGGTTACTTCCAGTTCGGCTCCGACAACCGGCTCCACTTCGGCTTCGGCAGGCTGCAAAGTAGCAGTCGGTGAGGTTTCGCCTTGGTTGGCGGCTTGGTTGGTTCGCTTTCGCTTTCTATTGCCTCCTTGTCTGGACGGCTGTTGTTGTTGGGGTTCGAGAAGATGTCGATAGTAGGCAGGTTCCACATCCGAAACGTGCAAAAAGCCGTTCCGACCGACACCGAAATCGACAAAGGCTGCCTGGATGCTCGGTTCGATGTTGACAATTCGTCCTTTGTAGATATTGCCGACGTAACTTTCGTGTGCTGTGCGTTCGACGTAAAGTTCTTCGAGGACACCGTCTTCGACGATGGCGATTCGACATTCTTCTGGTTGGAGCACATTGATCAGCATTTCCTTTTTCATGAAAAAGTCCTCTCCGGAATGTCATGTTTCGTGTAATTCGAGCGCTGTGCGCTGCAAGACGCCTCCTGCGGCAATCAAGTCGTCGAGCTGGAGGATTTGCAGGATTTCGAGTGGGCGAGCGCTGCCCTCGGGCGTCATGCGCAGCCGCATCACCAGCTTGTTCGCTGTCAGGCGGAGGTCATCAATAAAAGGGCGGATGTCGATCTCGCGTGGTTTGGGCTTGTCTCGCTTGATCCAGACGTGTTCGGCGGCCAGAAGTTTATCGATCCGCTGGATGGTTTCGCACTGGCGTTCCGTCGGGACGATGATTTCGTAGCAGGCTTTGGAGACTTGCGGCGCCGACGAGTCGTGGACGGCACGCACGGAAAGAATCTTTAGTCCTTCAGGCGCCTGGTTCGCCAGTCGGCTGAAGACTTCGCGTTCGGGGAGGGGAGCCTCCAGTTCGAGGTCGACGACTTCGTCATAACCTTCGATGCCTAAACCGAGCGAAAGGGCGAAGACCAGCCTTGGCTGGGGGTGGTATCCATTGGTGGAGGCGAAGGGAAGCGCAGCGCGGCGAAGCATTCGTTCGAAGCAGCGCATGAGGTCATGGTGGCTGATCAAACGTAGCTCGCCGGTTTTTTGGAATCGAATTCGGAATTTTGTCTTGGCCATACCTGCCGGAGTTCGCCGCCTCGGCCTTGGTAGGGACGGTCGTGGCGTGTTGGCTTGGCGAACTCGCCTCTGTTGGTGGCAGCCGCTCCTCGAGGAGAAAAAGGTCGGGCGCCAAAAACCCGAATTAGAAACGGTTGGATCCGCCGGGAATTTGGAGCCTGAGCTTGTTCCTTAGGCACCGCGGCGCCTCTGAATGTAATTGTCAATACCCAAGTCCGGTATGGGCATCAGGCGGTTGATTGCTGTTACCTGCTGCGTCACCGGATGTCGTGTTTCAATCCAGCACCTCGGGAAGAAAGCGCCGGCTTTGTTGCAACAAATAGTTGTTCACATCGCGTGCCGATTCGAGCCTCAGGGCTTCACGGGCAGTTTCTTCTGCTTCCGCCAGCGTGATCGAGCGAATGATCTTCTTGATTTCCGGAATACTGTAGGGGGTCACACTCAATTGACGCAATCCCAAGCCAAGAAGCAGCAAGGTATATATTGGTTCGGCGCTCATTTCGCCGCAAACGTTGACTTCGATATTATGTTTCTGGGCGGCTTGGACGATCATCGAGATCAACCGCAAGACGGCCGGGTCGCCTGGATTGTAAAGGGTGGCGACGTTCTCATTGGTGCGGTCCGCGGCCAGCGTATATTGAATCAGGTCGTTCGTGCCGATGGAAAAGAAATCCACCTCCTTGGCCAGCTGTTCTGCCATGATCGCTGCCGATGGGACTTCGATCATTGTTCCCACCGGGATGTTTTTGTTAAAGGCGATCCCCTCCTCTTCGAGGTCCTCTTTGACTTCAGCGAGGACCATTTTGCATTTTGCGCAATTCGAGCAGCGTGCTGATCATGGGGAACATGATGCGCACGTTGCCAAAGGCACTGGCTCTTAGGATGGCACGTAATTGCGTTTTGAACAAGGTCAAATTCTGCAAACAGAGGCGAACGCTTCGCAGTCCGAGGAAGGGATTGCGTTCGCCGTAATCTTCCGTAGCGAATTTATCCGAGCCGAGATCAAGTGTACGGATGACGACAGGCAAGCCTTTCATGGTTTCGACGACTTGCCGGTACGCGGCGAAATGATCTTCCTCCGTCGGATCGGTTTGTCGTCCGAGGTAGAGAAACTCGGTGCGGTAGAGTCCGACACCATCGGCGCCCCGTTCGAGGCAATGGGTAGTTTCCTGGGGGAACTCGATATTGCCCATCAGCAGGATGCGGACGCCGTCTTTCGTTTCAGCAGGCAAGTCGCGGAGCTGAACGAGGCTAGTTTCGAACGTTTTGAAAGTGGATTGCGACTTTTTGTAGAATTTCAGGGTGTCCGGGTCCGGATCGAGGATGAGTTCGCCGTGGGTACCGTCGACGATGACGAGGTCGCCGCCTGAAACGTCGGTAATGAACTTGCCGATGCCGACGACGGCAGGGATTTCGAGCGCCCCGGCCATGATGGCGGTATGGCTGGCGCGGCCACCGGCTTCGGTAGCGAAGCCGAGAACCACTTTCGGGTCGAGGGGCAGCGGTTTCGCTGGGCGTCAAATCGTGAGCCAGGACGATGACTGGTTCCTTGAGTTGTTTGAGCTGTTCCCTGCGGTGGCCGAGCAAATGGCTTAGGATGCGTTTTTCGATGTCGAACAGGTCGGCAGCGCGGCTGGAGAACTCGCTTTGCTGGACGCTTTCGAGGAATTTTTTGGTGTATTGCCTCATGACGCGGCTGACGGCATACTCGGCCGATCGCGCATGCTCACGGATTTCCTCTTCGATTTTCGCCCGCAAGCCGTCGTCTTCGATCATCTGGGCGTGGACGGCGAAGATCGCACCATAATGGGGACCGAGTTTGCCACTGATTTCCGCTTGTTTCTCGCGCGCTTCGCTAGCGGCGGCCTTCAGCGCTTTGTCGAGCCGTTGCAGTTCTTCGTTCACCCTGCTTTCATCAACGACACGACGTGGAACGCGGAAGGATTCGGCGTCCAACATCAAGGCCGGGCCAATGGCCACTCCCGGCGAAACTGGAATGCCACGTTTGATTTCCATGCGTCTTACATGACGATTGACCTTCCCCTCTGCACGAAAAGCGAGGCGGAGTTATGCGACGCCCGTCGGAATCAACCCTTTTTCGGCAGAAGGCGGTTCGGTGGTGCCGTCGTCGAGCGATTCGGCCGCCAAAATCGCCGCCAATTCTTCAATTGCCGCCTGGGCCTCGGGTCCGGTCACTTCGAGTGTTAATTCAGTCCCCTTGTTTACCGATAGCAACATCAAATCGAACAGGTCCTTTCCGTTGACCCGTTTTTCGTTCAGGCTTAGTGTAACCGTACAATTGGGGTATTTTCTTGCGCATTCAACGAACATTCTCTGCGGCCGAAGGTGAAAACCTTCCGGATTGGCAATCGCCACTCGCCGCGTTAGCCGCTGGCTGCTCATTCCTGACACGTTCGACAACGGAGTTGCACGGGAATCCTTCATCAACAATCTCTCGGCCGAAGATCGGTTCTTCCCTGTTATTCCTTGCCTCGGGCTCGGTTGCCCTGTTCGTCCAAGCCGAACCTCGCAATAAGCTACGTGGTTTGATTCAAGTCTTCGAGAAGGTTCCAAATCGCTTCGCGCGTCGTGGCTTTTCGCAGGGAACGCACAAAATTGTCGTCGCGCAGGCTTCTCGAGACGTTTTCGAGGGCACGCAGGTGGTCGCCAGGACGGTCTTGAGGAGAGATTAGCAACACAAAAACATAGACTGGTTCACCGTCCAGGCTGTCAAAAGCGACGCCGGTTCGGGAGATGCCCACGGTACCGATAAGCCGATCCGCAAAGCTGTGCTTGGTATGAGGGATAGCGACGCCGTGCCCTATGCCCGTTGAACCGAGCATCTCACGCTTCATGACAGCTTTGACCAGATCTTCCAGGTCGCCGCCTTTGAAATAGCCTGCCTTGTGCAGGCTTTCAATCAGTTCCCGAATGACACCTTCCTTGCTTGTCGCCGCCAGCTCCGGAATAATCGCTTCACGAACGACAAAGTCCGACATTCGCATACCAGTCTCCCTCGCTACCCCTGGGCGAATTGTGTTCTTCGGCGCTGCCTAATGCTGCTTACGATCGCGTTCCTTCGGAAGGCGGTTCAGGCACGTCGCCCATGGCCGGACGCCGCCGATGGTCTTGAACTCGTTCTTTGTAGCGGCGTAGTTGGCCTTCCAATTTCGCCATAACCAAATCCACCGCTGCCAATATATCGGAATTGCGCTCGGAAGCGACGAACTCCTTGTGTTCCGCCGACACCAAAAACTCGACCTGTTTGTCTTCGGCTTTCAAATCGACCGTCACTTCGATCGACGTCAGTCGCTCAAACAATCGCAGAAGCTTTTCCGCCTTTTTCCGGATGAAGTCCTGCGTTTCTTCCGCCAACTGGCCGTGACGTGCGGAGATTTTGATTTCCACGCCAATCCTCTCTCTGGATGGACAAGCAGCTATCCGAGTGCACAATCCTGCTTCGGCATTCTTGCAATTGTAGTGGTGAATCCAGCTTTCTTCAATAACCGAAGATGGGTGGCGACAAAACGCTGTTCGACTGAGCAAACGTGACCGACACTGGCGAGCGGCGAACGCAACGACCCATACCACTTGGAAAATCCCCAAAAGCGGCCTGTACGCGGCCTTCGATACGAATGGATATGGCTTTCTTTTCGAACATCGCAAACCGCTCACAATGGGCTGGCCATGCTCCGAAAATACAGAGTGGGAGGTTCGACCGCTGATTCTTCGAGAAAGGAGCAAGGATGCTTCACCCCCTTTGCCTGATGCTTTTGTCGTGTGGACAAACGCCGACTCTGGCCGATGGAACGAACGGCAATGTGCAGCCTCCCGCCTTGGTCCAAACGGATAACCACAACGAACTGACGTTCGAGTCGTTCGAATCAAGCGACGATGAGGCCGATTCCTTTTGGGAAAAACGTCGCGACTTCGCCGATAAACATGCTCCTGCGGGTTTGCTGGGAGATCATGTCCATGACAAAGGCGAGGTGATGTTCGAATACAAGTACATCAATATGTACATGGATGGCAATCGCTTTGGTACCAGGCGCCTGACGCCGTCGCAGGCTCTGACCGTGGGGCAGGGGCTTGGAACCAATTTCCTGGCTACTCCGACCGACATGCAGATGGAAATGCATATGGCCCATTTCATGTACGGATTGACGGACAACGTCACCGTCTACACGATGTTGATGTTTCCCGTTGTTACGATGGACCATATTCGCAACACACCTTTTCCGCCCAATGCTCCCCTGGCCGGGCTTCCTTTCACGACTACGAATTCGGGATTCGGGGATATGGCTTTTGGTGCTTTGTGGCGGGTGCACAAAACCGATCAGGACGACGTGATCGTCAATCTCGGTTTCAGTGTGCCGACTGGCGATATTGACCGGCTGACGAGCATCCCGACCGGCGGAGCCTCCTCGGTGGAATTTCCCTATCCGATGCGGCTAGGGGCCGGTACGTTCAATCTCCGGCCCGGAATCACCTATAAACATTACATGACCTACGGCAGTTTTGGCAGCCAGCTGCAAACCGACCTTCCCCTGGGCCGAAATTACGACGGCTATTCGGTGGGGGACGAATTCCGCTTCAGCACCTGGTACTCGCATCTGATCCGGCAGCGTTTTGCAGCCAGTTTTCGCGTCGAAAATCTTTGGCGGAGCAACTTCGGCGGCATCGATCGGGACCGGACGACAACGAATCCTCGGGCCATCAGTACCAATCGGCCGGACATGCGCGGCGGGTATTGGTTGTCCTTTGGCTACGGCTTGATGCTGCTGGTAGGCAACGGCCACCTATTGAATGTGGAAATCACACACCCTGTGTACCAGGACCTGGACGGCATCCAGCTCGAAACGGATTTTTCCCTCTTTGTCAGCTGGTCCAAGGCATTTTGACAAAAAATAACCGGAATGGGACCCGATCTGGCAGCACTTGTCCTCGGGTCCCGTCTCTGGACTGATCACCAAATTCCCATCGGTATGTTTTCGCTCATTGTACCACGTGGCGCAGAAAGACTCCGGTGTAATAGGCCAGGGTTGCAGCCAAGCCTCCCACTGCCAGGGTCTCCAATCCTCCTGCGTACCAGGGACGTTCAACGAAACGACTTTTCCATGTACCGACCAGAAAGAAAGCGGCACCTGTCAGTGCAGCGCTCCACCAAAACGGTCGGGTTAAACCACCCGGCACCAGCATCAAATAGACATAAGCCAGAAGCGGAATGGCACCAATGACGATGAATGCAGCGAACGTCGCAAAAGCCGTACGCCATGGTGAGGGACTATCCAAAACCAGCCCCAGCTCCTCTTTCATCATGGTGTCAACCCATTGTTCGACATCGGCGGTGATCACGGACACGACTCGTTCCAGGTCTTCTCCTTGAAATCCTTTGGCGGCGAAAATTTGTCGAATCTCCTCACGCTCTCCTTCTGGCAAAAGGGCGACGTGCATTTCTTCCATGCGGCGAAGTCGATTTCGATGGTGGTGCTCGGCTCGCGTGGCCAAAAAGCTGCTTGCCGCCATGCTGAATCCGTCCGCAATCAAATTCGCCGCTCCAAGTACCACCACGACGCCGCCAGACAGATTGGCGCCGGTTACGCCGGCGACGACGGCGAACGTCGTAACTGCACCATCGATCGCACCGTAAACGAAGTCGCGCAAATAACTATGTTTTGGTCCTTCCTGCAACCGTTGCCGAATCGCTTCCGGTGTGTGTTCTTTGTGCAAATCGCCTGCAAAATCGGTATTGTCGGCAAACATCGCCTTCCCCTTCTGTCGAACTATACCAGCCAGGAATCGTCCCTGTCTTGCCACTGGAATGATGCGTGGAAAACCGTTTTGGAAATGTACAGACGTGTGTTGCTTTTTGCCACGTAAGCAATTGAGGCGGCTCTCAGCAACGTCGCAAAAACGCGAAAATCACGGGAATTTCGCCTGGTTTTCAAAAACCAACTGGCTTGGCACAGCGATTGCTGCCCTGCCTTTTTCAAGGGCCGGAACTCTGAGGATGACAGACATGGTCGCTGCTTCTGGACACCAACGTCATTACTACGTTCGCTTGCCAGCTGGTCGACAATTGATATCGACTTGTTTGTATCTGCCCGTTGGAACGCACGGGCTGGTAGTCGTGGCTACTTTGCCATCTCACCACGATTTCTGCAGCACGGTTCGCGGCTTGCATCGTGCCGGTTTGGCGACGGCTCAGGTCGAGTTGATGGATCGTCGGGAAGCGAGCCGCCTCGGTCACTCGCTCGATGTCCGCCTGTTGGCAAACCGTTTGGATTGTCTCGTGAGTATGTTGCAAGATGAACCGGAAACACGCGAGTTGCCAATGGGAATCCTGGCTGCTGGCCCGGTGGCCGCCAGCGCACTCTTGTCGGCGTCACGCTGCCCAACGGCGATCGAAGCGGTTGTCAGCTACGCGGGGCAACCTGATGTCGCATTCGATGCGTTGGCCGACGTCCAAGCGTCTTGTCGTTTTATTGTGCCACGTGGCGATCATCTCACGATTCGCCGAAACCAGCTCGCCTTGAAATTGCTGGCCGGAGACAGGGACCTGGCCTTATTTGCTAATCCCTGGGAAGGTTCATTGCTGGTGCAAGACTGGTTCGAGCGCTATTTGCATCTGTAGCAAGAGCTGACGTGGTCGTGTGTTCTCGGCTCGCGGGTCGGAACCTGGGGAGTGGTTGCCGCAAGAAGGCATGGTAATGTCGTATCAAAAGAAGCCCAAAGCTTGCCAGCCCTGGGATTGGCCAAGCATCACAAATGCCGCCACCAGGATCGCCAATAAAGTGGACTTCACCCAGAAAACCGTTCGTTGAAATCGGCGCTCGATGGAGAAATCCTGGAGAACGTCCTGGAGGAATTCGACTCTGCGGGCGATGGTCGAATGTTGCCAGGATTGCAACCAACCTGGTTTGTGTCGGCTGATACCATTGATGGCCGCGACTTTTTCCAGGGCACTGATGAAAGTATTGATTCCGGTGGGGCAAAGACCATCTGCGTTCGGGGCCAAGGGAGTGCCATCGTCGTGGCCGGTGCAATCGGGCCGTTGGCAGGAGACAGTTCGGCAGCCGAATATATCCGCCTGCCTTTCGCAACGCCGCGACAAGAAGCCAAACACGAGAAAAATATAGCCGCCCGAAAGCATTACCAGAGGAAGCAACTCCAAGTCTCCCATTGCTGACGCCGTTCGTGGATCGGCCAGCGACGGTTGCTGAGCAAGGAAGTGAGCTGCGGTCAAGTTCCACAAACCAGCGACGACCAGCAGGCTGATCAACAAGAAGCCCAGATAAAAATACATGTGACGGTGTTTTACGTGACCAATTTCGTGGCCGAAAACCGCTTCGACTTCATCCGGTGTCAGTTCGCTGATGAGACGGTCGGTCAACAAGACGTAGCGTAGCCAGGGGAGAAAGCCGGCGACCATGGCATTGGCGATAGCGCCATGCGTGTTCCAGAGAAGAATATCAGTACAGCGAAAATTCAGCCGACGGGCTGTTTGCTCCAGTCGGTTGCGTAGTTCCCCGTCCGGAAGGGAAGCTAATCCCAGGGCGATACGTAGAATCCACGGCAAACCGAGGAATACGATGGCCAGCAGGAAAAAAGCCGAGGCGATTTGAATCTGCCAGTGTGGTTCCGGCACGATGCGACGCAAACCTTTGTCGAAGATGAGCAGCAATAGCGGCGCAATGATCAGCGCAAGTTTTTGCCGCAAGTGAAACGAGACATACGACCAACGCGAAAAGAATTCCGAACGATGGTGGAGCAACGAGGTGTCGTGGGCTGCAAGGTCGGCATCATAAAATGCCAGCCACGAAATCACCAAGCCGAACAGATACGGCGCCAAGACGAACAATTCGGCTCCAGGGATCAGTTCGCCCCGGAAGGTGGCAAACTGTTCCACCGTCCATCCCCAACCAAGGAGATAAACGGAGACGACCAGAAACAACGACAGAAGACTAAAATGCCAGCGACGACTTCGGCCTAGTTTGCCGAGGGCAGCGTCGCGTCGCTGCGGAATGCGGATCAAAAAGCTCGCCCGTTGGGCCGTTATAAAGGCCCAAAACCCGAACGCAGCGACACCTCCCCAGGTGGCTGCCGCGAACACGAACGGATTCCCTTCGCTGACTCCTATCCAGGCCAGAGGCTGCGGCCAGCTATCCGGCAGACAAACAAGTGCCAACAAAAACAGCAGAAGAAACGGCATCCGGCGCTCTCCAGCAGTCTGCTCGTGAAACCTTTTCGTCGCTTTTGCCGATCTCTTGATTGGTGGTTGGATACCTCTCGGCGTGCTTGCACTCCTTCTCCTTTCTCGGATATTCTATCCTATTAGCAGAGCAGAAAAAAGCGCCCTCTGTTTCGCTCGCTACCACTTTGCCGAGGTCTCCATGCCAGCGAGTCACCCCTCCAACGGTCCCGAACGGCGAACCGATGTGCGCTGCGTGTGTCAACTCCTCGCTTCTTCCGACTCCTTCTCCGGACGTGTTACCGACATCTCTGAACATGGCCTGGGTTTGATTCTCAACCAGCGACTTGACAAAGGCACCTGCGTGACCGTCAACCTTTGGCGTTCCGACGAAGCCTTCCTCGGTACGATGACCGTCAAAGTCGTTCGTGTTCAGGAACACGGTCAAGGCGAGTGGCTGCACGGATGTATCAGTCAAGATGTGGGATAGGTGGTTATTCGCCCGGCGTCCAGAGGAGTCAAACCATGCACGGCAGAAATGAGAGAATCCACATTGGCCTTGGCGTAATTGGGCTGTCAATCACCCTGCTCGTCGTCGGCGCCTGCCATGACGCCGGGCAGCATCCCAAGGTTCAAGTAACATCTCCCGACAATGCATATGCTAAGGCAAAAACAACAGCCGGCACGGATGCCACGAGCCGAAGTCAGGAAGCCTTGGTGATCTTCAAACGAAGAATCCTGCCCATTTTTCAAAGCCCCAAACCTTCCAGCTGCACCGAATGCCATTTGGGTGGCGTCGAGCTCAAGGACTATATCCACCCCAGCCAGCAGAAAACTTTTGCTTCCCTTGTCGCTGCCGGGCTTGTCGACCTGGAAGCGCCTGAAAAATCCAAGATACTCCGCCTGATTCAAATGGAGCCCGACCAACCGAACCTGATCACGAAAAAAGTCCGGCAACAGGAATATGAAGCGTTTCGTGCCTGGCTTTCGCTAGCGGTCAAGGACCCCACCCTCCTCGCCGCCAAAACCGACGAATTGCTCGGTCCGAAAGTTGCCAATGAGGTGATCCGTCATGCCCGGAAAGACCGTGTGCTGCAATCGTTTCTTGACAATGTCTGGAGTGAAGTGAACCGTTGTGCCGCGTGCCATTCCCCCGATCGAAACCAAAAACAAGTCAAACGGTTCGGCGAACGAGTTTCGTGGATCAAAAGGGGCGACCCAGAAGCTACGATGCGCTATATGATCCAGGAAAACCTTTTCAACGTCGACGCTCCGGCGGAAAGTCCGATGCTGACAAAGCCCACTCTTCAAGTCGAGCATAAAGGGGGCAAAAAGCTCGAAGTCGGCGACCGCACGTACAAGCAATTCCTCCGTTTTATCGAGGATTATGCCGCCGTGGTCAAGAACCGCTATGCTAAGCCGGAGGATCTTCCCAAGGAAGATGCCGAGGTCTCGCAAGCGTCGGACTTGTGGCTGAAAATAACAGGAGTTCCGGCTCGTTTCGATAAACTACTTCTTCGCGTGGACGTGTTTCGCTGGAACGGACGGGGGTGGTCGGAAGCTCGCTGGGCGACAGGAGACCGTGCGGTTTTCGGCAAAGGTGGCCTCTGGCAGCAACAATTGAGTGTGACGGCGCCACGCGGTTCGGAACGGGCCAGGGAACTACGACGCCGCCCACGTTTGCCAGCGGGCCGATACCTCGCCAGGATTTATATCGACCACAATCAGAAACTCGCGAAGAATCCTTTCGCGGAATTGGACCAGAAAGATTTCATCGGTGCCGTTGAATTCACCACCAACTGGCCGGTCGGCTTTGGCAACATGACCGTGATTCGCTTTCCGAGGGATTAAAGGCCGGCGAGAGGCGTCTCATGGCATGACCCCTTGAAAGCGATTCAACTAAGCCGCTGAGTCCAACGCCGCCGAGAAGGCAGCACGTCGTGCTGTCTTCCCGCGTGAGTGGGGCGATATCTTGCCAGGATCTAGCGTCCCCAACGACACTGCCAGCTTGGTTGGCAGGAATCGGCTTCCGATTCGATCGTTTTACATACAATCTCTATTGATCCCTAGGCCCGTTTTGAAACAGCGCCAACGCGGGCAGCAAGCATTTTCTCATTATTGCCAGAAGTCACGTAACGATGGCGGACATCGATCATTGGCATCCCATCCTGGACAGCAAACGGTTGAAAAAGAAGCCGGTTCTCGTGCGACTGTGCGGTCGCGACATCGTGTTATTCCGCACCGCCGACAAGAAGATCGGCGCTCTCGATAACGTCTGCCCGCACCGGCGCATGTCTTTGTGCCTGGGAACGATCGAAAAAGACAGGCTCAGGTGCAAATACCACGGCTGGACTTTCGATACCGATGGCAATGGCGAAAGCCCGGGCAACCCGAAACTTTATGCCCAGGCGCAGCCCTACGATGTTCAGGAGCGCTTCGGGGCCGTTTGGGTAAAAGCTCGTGGTGCCAACGCACAGTTTCCCAAATTCGAGGTCGAAGGCTACTACCACCTGTGCACACTTTTCCATCAGGCCAAAGCCCCCCTCGAAGTCACCGTCGACAATTTCTGCGAAATCGAACACACGCCGACCACGCACGCCGTCTTTGGCTTCGAACTCGAACGCATGCACGAAGTCAGTGTCGAGTTCGAACCGACCGATACCACTGTTCGCGTCATCAACCGCGGACCTCCCAAACGTCTCAACTGGTTCATGCGTCTGCTTCTGGGCATCAAAAAGGATTACATCTTCAACGATGACTGGACGACGCATTTTTCTCTCCGTTTACACGGTCTACGACCATTGGTGGTCGTGCCCAAAGACGGGACGCCAAGGGATGGTCGGCTGGCGGTTGTTCATCTTTTGTTCTCCCATCGACGACAACAACACGGCCGTCACCACCCTGGCCTTCACGAAGTCACGATATCCTGGCCCTGCCGGTGGGGTGCGCCTCTTTCGCTGGCTATTGATTCCCAAGCTGGCTCACGAAATCGATCTCGATGTCCAGATTCTCGAAAACCTGGCTGACAAAAACCCATCCATTGAAGGAATGAAGCTGAGTCGTTTCGATCGCGTTCTCGGTCTCAATCGCGAACGAATCGAACGAATCTACCGTGGCAAGAGATGAGCTGGACAAGTTCATGTTCCTGACGATCGGCTGGTCGCTCGCCGGATTCCTTTGTTTTAATCCACCGGGCGGCTTGCCTCATCGAAGTGCCGCTGGTAAGTCTCTACTTTCTCACCTTCGATGCGAATTGAGGCGACGCTGTCGATCCAGCTGATGTGGTTGATCGGAACATTCACCTTCTGCCCGGGAAGAATGTACGGCGGCAAAGCCAATGGACGGCGATAGATATGCCTGGATCCGTTGGCATCCGTGATGGTGATTTTAAGCATCGTGACTCCGGAATGCACATGTCGCCAGCCGACCTGCTCTTGAGCCGGTCGAACAGACAAGTTCAAACGTACTCTCCGCTGAAGCCACCGTCTCGACCAGGCGAGATCAACCGACTCGATGATCAGTTTCGGCGAGGTTTGAGGCGGTTCGACTTCTCGTTCCCAGACGATGGCATCGCCGATGATGTTGGCGAGGCGGAAACCGATAACCGAGGGGTCGCTTGACCGCCAGACTTCGGCAACGGAGGGTGGGACGCGGTCCAGGTGAATGACAACCGTTTGCGCCGGGCTAAGGCGAACGAGTTCCAGTGCTTTGCGGGTAGGAGCCACGGAAAGATGGCGGCACAATTCGTAATGACCTGGAGGGGTAGTTGCCGCTTTCGCCTCCCACAATTGGCCGCCAATGCCGAATCTGAAACCACAAGTAGTCGAACTGTTCGTGGAAACGAAAAGGGACTTCAAGGATGGCACCTGTGCCATTGGCAGCAAGAAAAATCATAGACCGGCGGCACGGGCTTCGTCGTGATTGGGGCGCGCCTTTGGCAGGGGTTACGCGATAGTCCAGAGCAATGAAGGCGATGAGCAGCAGCCAGAATGCCAGGCGCTGGGTAACGGATCGGTGTCCGCGCGAAGCGTTCGAAATGCGCGACAGTGAACCCTGCCATCACCGACAAACAAAAGAGCAAGGGAAGGACGAACCGTGTGGGAACGCGAAGTCCTTTGGCACCTGGAGCCAGGTGATACAAGAGCAGATAAGGCAGAGGGATGTCAGTGCGCTGTTTGCAGATGATAAG
The DNA here is from genome assembly GCA_026004675.1 of Gemmatales bacterium. Classification (GTDB taxonomy): domain Bacteria; phylum Planctomycetota; class Planctomycetia; order Gemmatales; family Gemmataceae; genus BPJP01. The sequence goes on along the minus strand of BPJP01000002.1, from coordinate 550,127 downwards.
ATAGGGACCCGAGCATGAGGACGGCGGCCAAAGCAGCCGTCCAGGCGAAGCAGCGCAGGCAGCGGGCGCTGCTCGTCCGAAAACAGTTGCCGGTGCCGACGGAGGAATAACAGAGCGGCTCCCGCCAAAAAGCCAAGGTGCCAGACCCAGCCCGAATTGCCCGTGGACGTTCTCGTGCCAAGGGCTGCTGATCGGACGGTAGGTGGCGAACCATTGGTTGGGAATGAGGAAACTCAGCGGTTCGCAGGAAAAAGTGACGTTTTCTGCCTCGGATCGGCTAAAGTTCCAATCGCGAACGACGCAAGCATAATGCAAGGCCAGAGGCACAAGCAGGATTGCTCCGGCGGCCAGGCAGACAAGAAGACATCGCCGTAATCTCGGTTCCAGCAGCCAAGAAAAGCGTTCAGGTCCGCGGCTGTGTACCCACCAACATAGCAGATAGAACAATAGGCCTGATTTGCAAAAGGAAGCCCAAATAGACCGAGGTATAACTTTGGGCTACCAGTGCGAACACGGTGAGCAAGCCGTCTCGCAGGCGGCGTGTTTCCAGAAAGCGATGGCAGAAAAGAAAGGCGATGGGCAGCCAAAAAACGGCGAGCAGTTGCAAATGCGCTGCATCGGACCACCGCCACGGATTAAAAGAAAAGAGACACCCAGCAACGATTCCCGCCCATCGGCTTCGTGTCAGTCTGCGTACCAGAAGATAGGTGCAATAGGCAGTGAGGACGAAAGACGCAAGAATCAAAACGTTGGCGGCAAAAACAGGATTCCCAAAGCAATATTGCACCGGTGCGGTAATCCAGAGATTGCCGAACATCGTTTCTGAAAATGCCAGCGTATTTGCAGGCGGGGTAGAAAATCGGTGCGTCCCAAATCCGCTGGGCACCGTTGAAGAGGGCATGATAGTCCCAAGCCAGGATCCACGTGCACAAGACGGCGTCACGGGAATCAGGAAGCGTGTCGAACGGCTGGCGAACGAATGGCGGCGCCCTGGACGTAGAAAATGGCCGCTGCCAGAAGAAGGACCGACAGATGATACTTGATCAAGTTCATGGGCCGGTTTCTGATAAAGGGCATTCCTTCGGCTCGCCGCCGACGAGCATTTACCACAAGCGGCGAAAGAATGTAAAGACACCCTGAGCGACCATGCGATCGCCGCCCTTGTGCTCGCACGGTTCCGCGGGTCGAGTGGGCTGAAACGCGAAACGTAGGTTGCTCTAGGAAGTGGGAACGGCTCCACGTATAATCCCCCGCCTGAGTTTGTACGCCGAGGGAGGGGAAGCTTGTGCCATCTGAAGCAAGCGATCTGATTGTTGAAACGCACCGCTTGACCAAGATTTATCAGAATCGCCAGATTGCCCTGAATGACGTGACGTTGCGGGTCGAGCCTGGTTGCGTCCTGGGTCTGCTCGGGCCGAACGGCGCGGGCAAAACGACGTTTCTGCGGTTGGTGTTGGATTGCACCGCCATACAGCTGGGTGGGTGAAGGTGTTTGGCAAGCCGATGACGCCGAACGCGGCCGACTTGCGCCGGCGAATAGGCTATATTCCCACGAACCCCCAATTCCCGCGCGGTATGACGCCGATCACCTATCTCGATTACATGGGAAGGCTTTTCGGGCTGCCTGCCGACGTGCGCAAGCCGAGGTTGGCATCGTTGATTCGGGCGGTGGACTTGCTGCCAGTTTCCGGCGAGCCGATCGCCGGGTTTTCCAATGGCATGACAGCCCGTCTGGCTGTCGCCGCCAGCCTGATCAATGAACCGGAGTTGCTGATCTGGGATGAACCAACCCATGGCCTCGATCCCGAAGCTCGGCGGAGCATGTTGGAACTGATCAAATCTCTCAGCCAGGAAAAAACCCTGATCCTGTCGAGTCACAATTTGAGCGACATCGACGAGGTGTGCAATCATGCCGCGGTCTTGAGCCGAGGACAGCTCATCTTTTGTGGTTCACTCCAGGATCTCAAAGGACGCATGCGCCGCAATCATTTCGAACTGGACCTTGAAGGGGACCAGAAGTCGATCACCAAAGCCGTGCAAGCGATTCGCGGCATCTCTGACTTTCGGCACATCGAAATTCGCCAACGTCGCTTGGAATTGCTTTTGCAGGACAGCGCTGCTAACACATCCGCTTTGGCCAACGCCTTCATGATCCTCGCCGACAACAAAGTCAACCTGGTGAGTATTCGAAGCGTCGGTCAGCAAACCGAACACGCCTTTCTCGATCTCGTAGAGAAGGAAGAGTCGCGCGGTTTCGCTCGAGCCTATCAAAGCGAGGCGGCCTGAGCCATCTTGGCGACTGAGGAGCCGATGGATTGTTGGCTTTTTGTTATCGGAGCGGACAGAATGGATGCAACAGGTCTTTCGCCAACCCCAAAGATCAATCGCTGGCTTCCTTACCTGGCGGTCTTCGAATTCGACGTGCGCTACACGATGCGCAGCTGGGTATATCGCGTTTGGCTGTTGGTTTCCTTCCTGGCTGCAATTGGCTATTTGCTCTATCGTTTCGGTGTCTACCACGAAGCAGGCATTGTGCAGCCGGCTTCCTTGCTGATTAGCGACCTGTTGCGCTGGAGCGTTTTGGGGAGCATTGCTCTTATTGCTGTATTGGCCGGTAGCGCGATCTCTTCCGAACGGGGAACGATGGCCGATTCCGTGTTGAGCCGGGGCATTAGCCGGTATCAATATTTTTTCGGCAAGCTGCACGCCAGGTTGGTGGTCGTCGTCGGGACCTTTGCCTGCATGAGTTTGATCACCCTTGCCGGCGGCTACTTTCTGCTTCATGAAGACCTGTCTTTCGGCGGCAGTGCGATAGCTTTGCTGACGATCCTGTCTCTTCTTGCCGCCGTCGCGATCTGTGGAGTCAGTTTCAGTGCCATTTTCAACAGCAACGATGCTAGGGGTCGCTATTCTGTGGTTCGTTCTGTACGGCACAGGCGTGCTTTTGTCTTTTCTCCCCGAACAGTACCCATCTCCTGGCCAATTATTGAACAATCTACAGCAGATTCTTCGCGGCTACTATGACTGGCGTTCGCTGAGCCGACTGATTCTGTGGGCATTGGGCAGTTCCAGTTTGGTGGCCCTTTTTGGCTCGTTCTACTTTGCCCGACGCGATGTCTAGGAGTCGCCACCGCCCCTCGCTGCTTGCGACCAAAACCTTACCGAGCCGGCGAACATTTCGTGGAAATCGGCTTGGGAGGATGGTACAAATTTTGTATGCAAAGCTCTGCTTCTTCACACAAAATAAAATGCCCCAAGTGCGGTGAAATCCTGCGCTTCAAGCCGGAACAGGCTGGCAAGCGCGTGAAATGCCCCAAGTGCAACCATATCCTGAGGCTGCCGGCGAAAACCCAGCCACTCATTGATGTCAACGCCAAAGACGCTCCTTCCCAACAGGACGCCGACTCTGCCGCTACTGTGGAAATCAATCTCGCCCAGCACAAAAAGAGCGAAACGGCAGCCTCGCAAAAACCCAAAGCGAAACAAGCCGACGCGGAGAACAAAAAAGAGCCGGGCAAGGACGCATCTGATCCATCCAAGACCAAAGGTGATGCATCCAGCGACGATGCTTCGACCCAAGAGGTCGATCTGTCAAAATTCGAAGACGAAGCCAAACCGCAAAAAAAATCGACTCCAGGCAAGGGAAGTCCCCAGGTAAAACCGCGAAAATCCCAGCCCTCCGTCGATCTTTCCGCGATGGAAGAGGAAGAGGTTCCGCGCGCCAGCATGACGGCGATCATCAGCACGATCATCGGTGGCATCTTTGTCTTGCTTCTCGCGGTGGGGGGCATCGGGGCTCTGTTTTGGATCAGCCAAAGCGACATCCTTTCGGACAAAGACCAGATCGCGAAAGATAAAGATAATGGCAAGGACGACAACGACCGCCGAAAGGAAGATTTTGGCACATCGAAAGATCAATCTGGCAAGACGGACAAGACGACCGAGGAGAAAGACAAAACCAAGACCAAAACGGATGCTGGCTCGAAGACGGGCAAACCCCCTAAAGACGGGAAGCCGAAAAAAGACGGTGGCAAGAAACCACCCAGGAAAGGCGATCCTTTCGGCGCCGAGTTGTTGCCGCCGCCGCGTATTGCCAAGGGGCCGCCTCCCAAGACAAATCTCACCCGGCGCCCTGAAAAACTGGCAGATCTGGTCGGCAACTGGCGAGGCGTGAATTCCGACTCCACTGTAGCCATTCGCCCCACCGGGGAAGCCATCGTTTCACTGATTCTTCCTCCCGACAAAAACCTCGATCGTTTTGTCTTTACCAGATGCAAAATCCAGAAGCAGAAAAAGGATTTTTATGCTCTATTCGATGTCGGCAACAAAAAAACACGATGGATTATCAAGTTGAACGACGTCGGCGACCATATGGAACTCTACGAAGTCCGCCTGAAAATCTCTTTGGAATTCGAACGCCCCAAACGCCCGCAGTCTTAACCGAACTGCATCAGTGCTGCCCAAGTCGGCGAGCGTACGAACTCGCAACCCAAATCCCACGTGGCGTCACGAGGACGAACACTTTGTACGCGGACTTCGACCCACGGCGTCGACTTGTCGGCTACCGTGCTTCGCACCAGCAAATGTGTCCCGACCTCGAGCGGCTGGTCCACGTTGATCCGCAAACCGCCCGCCGAATGGTCCACCACCCATCCGGAAAACTTCGTCTCTGGCGTCGCCACATGCGCCAAGTGGACATGGAGTGTTCTTTGGCGGCGCGGATACAGCCGTCGCTCCTCAGTCTGGTGGTTTTCACCAGTTGAAGATGGTGGCGATTCGGACTCGACTTTTTTTTCTTCGCCGTCGCTCATTGGCCGATTCGGACAGGGAAACGGGTAGGAACTTCTCGTGTGATCCTACAGTAGCATAGCAATCCGCTGACGGCAATCCAGATTGAACAGATTGAACGTAAGTCTCGGCGACGACGCCAGGGCAGGGGTTTCACTCAGTGGTTCTTTACCTGCCTTTCGGCGTCCGTTATCATACGATCGTCTGGACCATTCCAACCGACTGCATTTGGGAAGAAAAAAACATGTTTCAGCGCACGCTGGTTATCCTCGCGGGATGGCTTTTGATCGGGCCGTCAGCCCATGCGGAAAAAACCAAAATCCTTCTGATCGGGAAAGACCGCGATCATCCGTTTCGTACTCACGAATACATGGCCGGCTGCAACATCCTGGGCAAATGCCTGCAACAAACCGCCGACATCGAAACGATTGTTTCCAATGGCTGGCCAAAAGATGCCAACATACTCGAAGGCGTTGACGCAATCGTGCTTTATACGCGGCGGGGCGGCGATGTCTTGCTCGCATCTCCCGCCCGGAAACAGGTGGAACAGCTGCTGAAAAAAGGTGTCGGTTTGACGGCCATTCACTGGAGCACTGGTGCCAGTAAACAAGTCGGAGAAGATTGGCTCAACGTTTTGGGAGGATGGTTCGATCGCGGCATCGGTTCCCGGCTCAACACTACCACAACTTTGCTCATCCGCGCCGATCCGAACCATCCTGTCTGCCGGGGCTGGACAAACTACAACTTGCGCGACGAATATTACCTCGATCTGCGCTTTCATGAAAAAATCCATCCTGTCATCCAAGTCAAGCTGGATGGCAAGACGCATACGGTCGGGTGGGTGTTTGAACGACCAGACGGAGGCCGCTCCTTTGGTTTTGTCTGCGGCCATTTCCACGCCAATTTCGGTGAGCCAGCCTTCAGGCGGGCCATCGTCAATGGCATCCTGTGGACAGCACATCGGCAAGTCCCCGCAGGAGGATCGCCAGTCAAGATCACTGCCAAAGACCTGGAACTACCGCCGCCTGAGAAAAAGAAATAACGCCTTGGCCGCCAGATCGCTCCCGGTCGATCGGGCCACATCGCTCTCTGGAGGTTGCCAGGATCATGATCGCCACGTGCCCTAATTGCGGAATGTCCGGGAAAGTACCAGACCGATTCGTCGGGAAAAAAGCCACCTGTCCCAAATGCCGCAACAAATTCCTCGTTGCACAACCTGCTTCTGTCTCGCCCCCGGCGGAAGAGGATTTCGACTACATCAATCCGGAACCCGAGCCGCAGCCTGTCGCTACGCCCCCGCCACCAAAGACACCTGTTTTCTGGGCCCCGGCGGAAGAGGATTTCGACTACATCAATCCGGAACCCGAGCCGCAGCCTGTCGCTACGCCCCCGCCACCAAAGACACTGGTTTTCGATGAAGAGCCTTCGCCTGTTAACAGATCATACGTCACACAACCTTTGCCCTGGTACTACGTGGTGGCAAGCATTCTCGCCTACGCGGCTATGATTGTTGTAACCCTTTATGTTGTTTTTTCTTCGTTTTTCGTGTTGGTCGGACTTATCCAATTAGGAACCAGGATGCGTGAAGCAGTCTTTCCAGTGCTCACGCTCGGCCTGATGAACCTCAGCATTTGGGCCGGAGTGATGTTCTCGTCGTGCATGGCCCTCGTGATCATCGATATTGGCAAACAGATGCGATCGAGATCGAGCCGATAAGGTCCACCGTCTAAGGTTGGGGCGGTTCTGCCAAGGAGACCGCCGACCGGATCGCTTCTACCAACTCGGTTAACTGGCGTTCGAATACGGTGCGCAGATCGAGGACCAACTTGCCGTCCCGAAGCCGACCCACAACCGATGGCGTACCGATCCGCAGTCGATGGGCCAGCTCACCATCGCTGACCTGTCGGGCTTCGATCTCAATGACGACGGTCTTCATTGCCTGATCGGGGAGCGAACCTCCGCCGACGTAAGCAATGTCATGATTGACCTGGCAGGAAAGCCCTTTGATTTGCCGGAGCTGTGCTGCGAGCCGCTCCGCACGCTTTCTCAGTACGTTCAAATCCATGCCGAGCATGCACAGTCCGGGAATCTGCGACAGGGCCTGCGCTTCGCTCAAGTACAGTCGGAGCGTTGCTTCCAAAGCGGCGAGTGTCATCTTGTCCGTGCGAAAGGCCCGCATCAAAGGATCTTTTTCAATCGTCTGGATGAGTTGTTTTTTCCCGGCGATGATACCTGCTTGCGGCCCGCCCAACAATTTATCGCCACTGAACAAAACGAGGTCGGCACCGGCGGCGATGCTGTCTCTGGCGACCGGCTCGTGCTCGAAGCCGAAGCGGCTGAAATCAATGAGCGCGCCGCTGCCGATATCGTCGATAACCAGCAGCCCTCGCCGTTTCCCCAGTTCAACCAATTCGGCAAGAGAGGCTGACTTGGTGAATCCGCTGATCCGGTAATTGCTGGTATGAACCTGCATCAAGGCGGCCGTTCGGTCGGTGATGGCCCGTTCGTAGTCGGCAATGCGCGTGATGTTGGTGGTCCCGACCTCGCGAAGGGTTGCGCCACTGACGGCCATGATTTCCGGGATGCGAAAACTACCACCGATTTCAATCAATTGGCCTCGCGAGATGATGACTTCGCGACCAGCGCACAACGATCGCAGCACGAGGACCGTGGCGGCAGCATTGTTATTGACGACAGTGGCCGACTCGGCACCGGTCAGGCGTGCCACCCACTCCCTTATGGCATTCTGTCGGGACGACCGTTTGCCGGTTTCCAGATCGAGTTCGAGGTTCAAGTAGCCGCGAGCCGCTTCGTAGGCTGCCTGAGCTGCGGGTTCGGCGATTGGCGCTCGACCCAGATTCGTGTGTAAAACGATGCCTGTCGCGTTGATCACCGAACGGAGCTTCGGGCTCAGTTCATGAACAAGCCGTCGACGAACGCGGTCGGCGATGTCCTCCACCCCCATCGGCTGGGGCAGAGACTGGCCTTGTCGGATTTGTTTCCGCAACTCGTCGAGTTCCTCCCTTACAGCCGCGACGACCACGTCATGGGCAAACTCGACGAGCAAGGCTTGCACATCAGGCGACTCCAGCACCTCGTTGACTGCGGGCAACTGACGTAATGGATTCGTTTTCATGTCGCCATGGCCCAAAAAACCAGAATGGAGACATTTCGTTTTCTGGAAAGCAGCATACACATTTCGCGTGCCTGTACCAAATATCTGCCGGCCAAAACATACCACGACTGCAATCCATCGCTAAAAGCCGGTGCGATTGTTTCTCGATGACACTGTTGGCACGACGATTGCACCACTTTCCTGAAACGAATCGTGTTCACGACCTGACAGAAACTATTGGCACCGTCGGCCAAACACCTGCTGTGCGAATCGGTGGCATTGTCTGTGCGATTTGGTGTCGTCTGCCGAGACAAGACCAGCTCGTCCTGAACGCGGGATTTCGTCACACCTTTTTGGAGGTACGTCATGGCAGAATTGCCCTACTGGAAAACACCGCTCGTGGAAGGGTGTTACATGGTCGGTCAGCGACATGCAAAAAGTCTGCTGCAATGCAATACCTACTTGCACACGTTTCGGTCGAAGGGAGGCGAACCGTTTCACTGGTGCATCGACCCCGGATCGCAAGTCGATTATCCGCATATCCGCAAGCATCTGAAGGAATTGATCAGCGACTTGTCGACGATTCGGCTTTTCAGCATCAATCATCAAGACCCCGACGTCGTTGGCAACTTGACGCTGTTGACGCGAGAGAACAAAGAGATGGCTGGGCTGACAACCGAAGACACGTGGCGTCTGGTGCGACACTTGCGATTGCAGCCCAAGAAGATGTATTTCGCCAACAAGATTGGCCGCAACACGGTAAAGCTTCCGACGGGTGACCGCATTCAGGTGGTGCCGACGCCTTTCTGCCATTTTCGCGGTGCGGTCGCTTACTACGATCCAGAACGGCAGATTCTTTTTACAGGGGATTTGTTTGCTGGGTTGAACATTCCAGGTCGGATGCAATTATTTGGCGACGAAGAAGACTGGCCGGGCATCGCTCAATTCCATCAGATCTACATGCCGAACCGTGCCGCCGTAGCATTCGCTATCCGCCAAATACAAGCGTTACGCCCCCCTGTCAAAATCATCGCGCCTCAGCATGGATTTCTTCTTCGGGGCGATTTCATGCACAAGGTCATGGAACGACTATTGCGCTTGCCCGTGGGCATGGATCTGCTCGCCAAGGAGGTCGATGAACGCTACATCCGGATCTACAACGATATCTTCGGCGAACTTCTCCACCTGGCGAACGAAAGGCTGGGAAAAGAAAAAGTATTCGAGATACTATTCACTTTACCCAGGGACCACGAGCTCAAGCGGTGTATTCGGGCAGGCAAAGATCGCTTCGATCTGGTGCGCAACGGTATTCATGCCCTGCCATGGGCGATTGATGTGTTGAGCCAAGGGCAACCTGACGAATTCGCCACGCAACTGAAAAGCCTGGTCCTTGAGCGTTGCATTAAACGCAAGGCTCCTTTGCCGCAACTTGGCATCGGTATCGAAGGGACGAGAAGGTAGGCAGCAGACACGGCTCTGCTCATCCGGCCCTGCGAAAAACGACACAGCTGTTGCTGCCGCCAAAGCCAAATGCGTTGGAAATGACCGTCCTTAATTTCCGGGGTTGTGCTTCATTGCGTACATGACAAAGGTCGCAATCCGGATCGGGATCATCGAGGTTGATGGTCGGAGGCACGGCTTGACGATCAATCGCCGCCAGACAGGCGACAGCCTCCAGGGCGCTCGCACCTGTAAGAAGATGTCCTGTCATGCTTTTGGTCGAGCTGACAGGAATCTTCGCAACGGCCTCGCCAAAGACATGATGTAAAGTACGTGCCTCGGCACGGTCGCCCGCCGGCGTTCCCGTCCCGTGGGCATTGATGTAGTCGACCTCGTCGCAGTTGATGCCGGCCTCGGCCAGTGCCTCACGGAGAGCAATCTGGGCCGCTGTCGCGTCGGGTGGCGGCATCACAAGGTGATACGCATCGCTGCTGGCGCCGGCGCCGATCAATTCGCCATAGGATCGGCAATGATTTCGCCGAGTCGTTTCGAGGACGAACATGGCTCCTCCTTCCGCGAGAACGAAACCGTCGCGATCGCGGTCAAAAGGACGCGACGCTTTCTGCGGCTCGTCATTCCGCCGGGACAAAGCACGTAGATTGCCGAAGGCGGCGAGCACCATCGGTGTCACGTTCATGTCGCAGGCACCAGCCAGGCAGATGTCGGCCCAACCGAGTTGCAACCAGCGGCGGGCAAGCAGAAGAGCGTGGTTGCCTGTGGCGCATGCCGTGGACAACAACACCGCCGGGCCACGAAGCCCCAAAATCTGGCGAACGATTTGCAGGTGAGGAGTTATAGCAGTTGTCGGTTCCTCCACCAGGCGACCGCCGCAAGCCGCGTCCGCTTCCCAACGTAACAGCCATTCCGAGCCGACGCCAAGAATCAAGCCGACGGACAGATCATGCCGACTGTGCCACAAACCCGCGTCGACCAAAGCCTGGTGGCAACACCATATTGCCGACTGATCCACGGGCGAAAGAGCCTTCCAATGCTCTTCGTTTACGCAGTTCGGCCTGGGGATGTGGGAAATTTCGCCGGCGATTTTGCTCGGATGTTGGTCGACATCGAAACGCCGAACCCGTGCGATGCCAGATCGGCCGGCCAGCAAATTGTCGGCAAGCGTTTCGTAATCGTTTCCCAGTGTCGAAAGTACGCCGATACCAGTAATGTATGCTGTCATCGATTTCACCGATCGTCCCCGCTTTGCCGTTTGCCCTTAGTCGAGAGAAAAGATGTCGTCGCTCCATGCGATGGGCGTTGACGATGTCGTGGGAACCTGCGAAACGGCGAACGCAACTGCACGCACTTTTCCGTTGACATGGTCCGCGCCGCTCAGGATGACCCAAATACCTTCGAGGTGGCCGTTGCAAAGTAACGCCGGGGCGACCAGCAGAACTTGTCGGTGATCGCCTGGCATGCCTCCGATGCCGAGGTTGATGCCATGGCAATCGAGTGCCAGGCTCACCAGGCCGGCAAGCGAATGAAGCGAACAATGCGGAATGATGTGTGGCGAAACCGCCCAGGCTCCTTCGCTCTGGAAGCGTTGGATGCAGTCGGCCATCAGGCTTCGCCCAGGCAAACATGGTGATGCCACGACTCCCCAATTCCCCCACGCCGAATCTCTCGGAGGCGGGTAGGCGCCTGCCTGACGCAACGCCTCCAGCGCGACAACCGACTGGTCGTCTACGTGTTTGAAGACGGCATTCGTAAGTTTGCCAGCGTAGCTCCGTTTCACCAACGTACGAAGATCAGCCAGTTCCTCAGCACGGACCGACGCGTAACCCTTCGCTAGAAGGTACAACAACGGACGGTGGCCTGTCTCGGTGTATGGCTTCGCACCTTCTGCAAGAGCTGGATGCAATGACTGGTTCATCGATTTTGCCCCAACGGAAAAGACGAATCCCTCGCAGGCGGCCCGCAAGAATCCCCAGCAAGGCAGTCTCTGTCAAGATGAAACGACGGAAAGGCCGATAAATAACGAACATACGGGAAGCTGCGTATTTTAGGTGCAAAGCCGGACGAGCGATCGAACCAATGGAAAGGCTGTTTGGACGTTTCGGCGAAGCCAAGGTTGGACAGGGCGGGGTGAGGGATGGAGTTACCGATCTTGCGCATGGCTGACGAGTTGATGAGAACCGGCGTCTGCCGATTCTTGCGTCATTTCGAACAGCGATTTCCGCGAGAACACCTAAAGGATTTAGCGGTGACAGCATCAGGACCGGGACGAAACATGGTTGTCGCCGGTCGACGGGTCGTCAATTTCGGCTCGGACAGCTTTCTTGGGTTGGATCAAGACGAACGCGTGCAGTCGGCATTGCGTGCTGGTTTGAAAAAGTGGGGCACGCACAACGGCGCGTCGCGGGTTTTTTTGAGCGTCGAAGCCAACAGAGAAGCCGAAGAAAAACTGGCCCGCTGGCTCAAGACCGAGTCCTGCTTGATCTATCCTTCCGTCACGTTGACCAATTATGGCGCTATCCCCGCACTCGTTGGCCGGCAGGATATCATCGTGGCAGACCAAATGGCGCATGATTCGATTCATACTGCGGCCAGGATCGCCCAAAGCAACGGCGTTCGCGTCCAGACCTTCGCCCACAATGATGCTGGGGACTTGGAGCGGATACTGCATCGCAGCCGACCTTATCGCCATGCCTTGGTTGCCGTGGACGGGGTCTACAGCATGAGCGGCGATTTGCCGCCGTTGAAAGACATCCTCGATGTGACCACAGCAAATCAGGGCGTCCTCTACGTCGACGACGCACATGGCACCGGCGTGCTGGGCGAACATGGCCGTGGTTCCGTTCTGCTGAATCTGGGACACTACGACAATGTGCTCGTCGTCGGGTCATTGTCAAAAGCGTTTTCGTGTGCCGGTGGCTTCATCGGTTGTCCGGCTGCCATCCAGCGCATTCTGAAGATGTCATCCAATCCCTATATTTTCGGCGGACCGGTGCCGCCGCCCTATCTCGAAGCGATTCTCACCGTGTTAGACATCCTTTCCTCCGACGAATTCAACGAGTTGAAGGCCAGGCTCGACGCCAACGTCGAGCAGTTGACCTACGGCGCGCGTTCTTTGGGTTTCCGCGTGCTCGGAGGAATCACGCCGATCGTCTCGTTGCTGATTGGCGACGAGGCGGCAACATTACGAGCAGGCCACTATTTGTTTGAGCGAGGTTTTTATGTGCAATCGGTTATTTTTCCTGCTGTGCCCTACCATGGCGGCGTGTTGCGCATCCAAGTCAATTCCAATCATCTTCGAGCGGAGATCGATGGTTTGTTGGGGGCACTGGCTGAGATGAAAAAAGAACTTCTCGTTGCCGCCTGAGCAGACAATCGGGCTTGCATTGCATTCCGATACGACATCCGTGCGAGGAATCCCGAAATGAATATCGTTTTGACCTGTTTTTGTTTAGTTGTCTCCCAGCAGAACCCTGTCGATCCGGCTCCGTGGGGTTACCTGTACCAGCCAGCCTATTCGTTGGATGAAAAACCAAGACTGCCAGCCCGTCCCTATGTTCCGCAGGCCGGCGACATTGTGCTGTTTAGCAATCACTCGCTTTTCTGGGACACGATTTTCTTGATGGCGGGCACGACGATCCCCTTTCATTCGGGAATCGTAGTGGAAATGCCCGATGGCGAATTCGCTACGCTCGAGTCAGGGAGAAACTATAACACGCCTTACGTCGATATCGAATCGGTGATGCCTTATTTTGCCGAATGGAAGGGGCAGATCTGGGTGAGACGGCGGGCCGTCCCTTTGACTGCCGAGCAGTCGGCTCGACTGACGGATTTCGCTCTGCAGGTGAACCAACGGCCCTATGGTCTTGTCCGTCTGGGGGCGCAACTGACGCCGCTGCGAAGCCGAGGTCCGCTGCGGACATTTTTTATCGGTTATCCAAAAGGACCGAGGCAAAAAAAGCTTTCATTGCACCGAGATCGTAATCGAAGCTTGTGTTTATGCGGGTTTGATGGACGCGAAAACCGCCCGTCCGCCGGCGACCTATCCTCGTGATCTTTTCTTCGACCGTTCCTGGAACCTGTATTTGAATCGGCACTTGAAACTGGCCCCTTGCTGGGATCCACCGGCGTTATGGACGATCTGTCCTGTTGAATAGAACATCTCAAACCCAAGGGGTCGGGCATTTGTGCCCGCCGGCGCTGGCCATTAAACTGAAACCTGGTTCGCCAGCCTGTGCCTTGAAAGGGGAACGGCCATGCAACTTGGTTTTGTTAGTGCCGTGGTGCACGATTTGCCGCTTGAAGACGTACTGAAATTCGCTGCCGACGAGGGGTTCGATTGTGTCGAGTTGATGTGTTGGCCTCCGGGGGCAGCCGACCGTCGTTATGCCGGCGTCACACACATCGATGTGACCGCGCTCAACGATGACGAAATCGGACGTATCCGCGAACTGGTCAAGACTCATGGCGTTGCCATCTCTGGTCTCGGTTACTACCCCAATCCCCTTCATCCTGACAAGAATCACAGGAACTTCGTCGTCGATCATTTGAAGCGTGTGATCAGCGCTGCGCCGCGCCTGGATGTGGGGCTGGTGAACACGTTTATTGGCCGCGACCACACCAAACCCATCGAGGAGAACTGGCCGTTATTCCAAACCATCTGGAGCGATGTGATCCAGCACGCCGAATCGGAAAATGTCAAAGTGGCTATCGAAAACTGTCCCATGCTCTACTCGCTCGACGAATGGCCTGGCGGAAAGAATCTCGCCATGTGCCCTGGGGTTTTTCGCTCCATGTTCGAGGACATACCCAGCTTGATGTTCGGCTTGAATTTCGATCCTTCGCACCTGGTGTGGCTGATGGTCGATTACCTGCGTGCGGTCAAAGAGTTCAGCTCGCGTATTTTTCATGTCCACGCAAAAGATACGCGAATCGATCGGGATAAACTCTACGAAGAAGGAATCCTCGGTCTGCGCTGGCATCACGACAAGCTCCCGGGGCTTGGAGAAATCGATTGGGGAAGCTTCATCGGCGCGTTGACCGACATCGGCTACCGCGGCGCGGTGTGCATCGAAATGGAAGACCGTTCGTTCGAAGACTCTTTAGCCGACCGCAAGCGGGCACTGCGGCAAAGCAAACGATTTCTCGAGCAATTCGTTTCTTGACCGAGGTTTATTTCGTTTTGCGATTGACAAGCAGTTTCGACAGGCTTTCTGGGACGAAGCTTTGATAATTGAGATAGTCTTTTTGATAGAGATCGGCGATCTGTCGGGTAACGGAGCCGAGGAATCCCACATTGTCGCGGATCATTGCTTGTTGCCAATCCGCGAGGAGGTTGATGCCGCCTCGTCGTGCCAGTTGTCGGCTGATCCAGCGATATCGAAGAATGTTGATATTGGCTTCGGGAGGCAAATCGGCGACCTGGTCTTTTCCTGTCTCATCCACTTCGACCGGAGCGACATCGAGCCATAACAATTTGGCTCCCAAAGTTTCGTCAAAGAATCCCTGTAATCCTTCGAAGGTAATGCCTGTTCGTTTCAGCTGTTTATCGTACTGGCTAAGGCTGGTTTCAAAGACGTTGCCGTTTTGTTTCAGAGCCTCGCCCCCCTGGTAGTAGACCATGACGACATCATTGGGAGAACCTTTGCCGGCGAGCACGTCGATGGTCTTTTTGATAAGGCAAAGTTGGGCATACACTTGTTGCGGCGTTACGAAGTCGGTCAACGGGCCATAAATCCGGACCTCTGAAAAAGCGGGAGTGCGGATCGTGTCTTTCTCCCTCTGGGCGCGCAGGGCCAAAAGAGCCTGGTTGGTTAGTTTGGATTCGTCTTTTTCGCCGACGCCCACGATAAGCAAGTGCAAGCGCTGTCCCGATTCGGGCTTCAGGCAATCCAGCGTGAATTCCCGACGATTGTTCGCATCGGATTTCAAATCCGGCAATTCGATCTCGATGCGATTATCGACGGGGCGATTGAGGATCAGGTCAGCGACAAAGACGCGTTCCCGTTCCGCTCCTTTCGGCGGTTCGAGAACAGCGGGGATCTGCTGGAAACCATTGACGTAAACACGTATCAATTTGACTTTCGTCATTTCCTGATCGTCGTCTTTGCTCCATCGGACGCGACCACGAAGGCGCAGGCGAGCGATTTCGGCCGGCTTTTTGAATGCGATGCGCTGATCGGGCAGCACGGTGGGTTGGATCGGTTTGCCGACAGGGCCGGCCGGCTCCAACCGGTCGACGATCAGTTGCACCGGCGTATAGAGATAACTGACGACCAAGGCTGTTCGTGTTTCTCCTCCTTTGTTGACGGCCGACGCATACAGCCGGTTTTCGCGAGGCAACAGTCTTATGCGCTTCTGGAACCGGTAATAGCCGTCGGCATCGGCGGCCAAATTCCGGACAGGGAACGTTTCACGGAGTTCTTCTCGCCCGGCCGTCTGCCGCAGTTCGACCCGCGTCAATGGCGAATCCGATTTCACGCGAAATTGTACGGTCAAGTCGGGATCCGTAACGACAGTGTCTTTGGTTGGTGTGACGAATTCCACTTCCGCTTTGGCAGGCGGTTTGGCTGGTGGGGTGAAAGGAATGCTGATTTCTCCAGGCGTTCGACAGCGCGAATCGAGATTGCTGACCCACAAGCGAACACGGTTTTTCTTGTTTGCCTCCAAAGGGACGTCGAACAATTTTATGAGCCAAAGGTCTTTGTCTTTGGGCGATCGTTCCAGCGCAACCGAAGCGATTGGTCGGCCGTCAATCTCCGCTTGCACCGTTTCTGGAATCAATGGTTTTGGCGATCGCACCCGGGCAGTCAATTGGATCAGCGGCGTTTTGGGCGGCGGCACCGGGTCGAATCGGATCTGATATGGCGGCTGCAATACATAAACGTCGATCTCTTCTGTAACGGACGCCATCCCCCACTCATTGCTCAAGCGGACTTGCAATCGGTTGACACCGGTTTTGGGCAGCTTGATTTGTTTGCTCCAGGTATCTCCTTCTTCGGGCAAGTCGAGCGGAGTCGGTTCACCGTTGATCAGAAGTTCCGCTTTGGCGGCATACGGGTTCAGTCGGCGAATGTGACCGCTGATCTCGATTGCTGGCAGGCCGGTTCCTTCGTCGAAAAACACACTGTCATCCGGAGGGGCCGTAACAATGACTCGCGGCAACCGAGGCTGATACTCGATGGCGATGGACCTCTCTACCGCTTCGCTACGACTGGACTTGGCCCGCAAGACGATCGTCTGCGTTCCCGGTTGCAAGGCAACCTCTTGACTAAAGGCGAACGTCTTGGCCTGATTGCCGACGAAACCGGCCAACGTGCGTGCTTTTTGTCCCAGTATCCATTCTGCCGATTCCAGAACGTCAGAGCCTTCGATACGTCCGAAAAGACGGATCGGCGAATCATGGACGCGGCTCGTTTTGCCCGGTTGGACAGCGATGGGCCGGCTGTTAGGGGATTCGGGATCCGGTTGGATTCGTTCGATGATAATCCGTGGCGGGGCCGCTTTCAGCTTGGGCGGGAGATACGTCATTGCCCATGACAAAGTCGCCGATTCGAGTTCTCGGTCTTCGGCCGGCGCCTTCGCATTGACGGCGATCAACTCGAAAACGTTCTCGCCCGGCAGCAATTTGAACGGCTCGGAAACGCGAACAGTCGTTGCGTCGGCCTTCAAGGCAAGCATCTTATCTGTCACTTTTTGGCCGCGGTGCCGATGGACAAGGTGGATGCGCACTTCCTCGGCGCGTTTTTGTGTGACGATCGCCTCGAGTCGGAATTCCGCGTCTTTTGTGACAGCGAAGCGGGGTTGAGAAGAAACAGCGACTGGGGCAGGCGGAAGAACCTTCAGGACAAGGTCTTTTGAATAGGTTCTTGGGGGATCTTCGGATGTTTCGACGATCGCATGTAGCCGATATACTCCGCGAGGCAAGTTCAGCACTGCCGTTCGCTCACGGCCACGGCCCGAATCGAAGCCCCTCGCCGGGCCGTTCCCCAGTTGCCAGTGAACAGCTTTGATTCGATCCAGTGGGAAGTTGTCGATTGCCAGCTTGATCGTGAGCGGTGTTGCGCGAGCGATGCATTGGCCCTGGGCATTGCGCTTGCTCGGATCGGGACCGACTTCATCGAGCCAGAATGTCAGTCGGGGTTCAGGCAGCTCGCGAAGCCGGTCGCGCCGAAACCAGGCGTCCAAAGCCTGTGCTAGTTCTGTTTGTTCGACGAGGTCTTTGAGAATCCCTTCGCGGTAATATTCCTTGCGGTACTGATCGGCGAGCGCGAAGACAGCGGGTTTCTCAGGATTGCCGGTATTGAAATGCCAGCCAATCAATTTTTCTGCCCGGCGTCCGCTGGCTTCATAAGGACCGATCGGATTCCAGCCGACCCAATCCCATTCGCCTGCTTTTTTGGCTTTCGCCGCGAAGAGAGAGAAAAGCGGTTTGCGCTCGTCCGTTCCTTGTTTGACTTCGAGTACGACCTTGCCTTTGCCGCGAAGTCCCAGCGTCACCCTGGTACCGGGACGGGTCAGCGCGATCGTAATGTAGAAATCGCGTGCCGATGCTACCCGTTTCGGTTTCGCTCCGGGGATGGTGATGGTTTCGACCAGGTCTCCTTCTGCGAGCTGGTCGCCGGGAGCGGCGACCACGGCGGCGACGTATTTCAAGTTGAGGCCCGCCAGGGGTGAAAATCCCCTCGATGCCTGCGTCAGGCTGATCGCCGTCAAAGGGTTTGGCTGTCCCAATCGCAACAATAAACAGGCGGTTCGATCGACTATGCCTTGATTGACGCGTACTTCGACTTGACGCGTCGCCCTGGCTTGATCGTCGCGGATGCGGAGTGTGACCGGCGTTGTGGGCGCTAGGGCGGCGAGGTCGTCATAAAGCCGAATCTTGGAGAAGTACTTTTTGGTTGCTCCTTTGTAGACGACAGCATCGATGATATCGGCGGGTTGCAGCTTGCCCTTGACCGGGGCGCCGCCGCGCACGTTGTCAATGGCGAGAAGGTTCTTGACAGCGACGCCTGGCAAGGTTCCCACTCTGCCGAGGTACTTGGTGAGTTTGGCCATGCTCCACACACAGACGGTCTGGTCGTCAGCCGTCGTGACGAGGAGTTGGCCGTCGCCGGAAAACGCCACCGAGTGAATGCGGTTTAGATGTCCCGTGAAGTAACGGATAATCGTGCCGGTGTTGGCATCGTAAAGTCTGAGCAGAGGTTGGCCCAAATCGTGAGCGGCGACTGCAACGACAGGCACATTCAGGGGAGGCATGGCGGGAAGGATATCGACATCACTGACCACTTCACGAGGATGGAGTTTGATGACAGTCGTCTTTCCCTGTCGGCTCACATGAAGTTCCGCCGCGGCGCCTTGTTCGGGGCGCTTGTAGGCCAACTTCCAGCCGCCGGTTGGGGGCGTGTCGATTTCCCAGCCGTCAAGCTCTTGCGAGAATCGGCGTTTATCGAAGCTGAAGATGATATCACCTCGAGCCGGAGCACGCGGCGTACCGCCGGCGGTCAAGCTTGGTTGTTCGCTCAGAACGAGCCCGCGTTCCTGGCCTTTTTTTGACGAAGGCGGCGAAGCGAAAGGTCTGGCCGATGCTGCGCAGAATCTGGGGCTGGGCTTTGTCTTTTCGGCGGAGCAGATCCTGAATCGAGTACAGCCGAATGCTGCGGCCATGTTCTCCGGTGACGGCTATGAATTTGCCTTTGGGGGAAGTCGCCAACGCGGGCAAATGCCCAGCGACGCTGATGCGCGTGTAAGCGAGATAGCCGCCGAAATTGTCACGTGCAAGATCGCGCAGATACAGGTAGTAATCTTCAACGGTCGTATTGTCTTTCTGTTCCTTCCATAAAAGAACGACGGCCGCCTGATCGATCTGTCCGTTCGCCTGTGAAGAAACGGGAGCAAGAGCGCGCGGCACCATGGCAGCGGACACGCCAGTCGGTGTGACACTTCTCACTTCGGTTTCTCTTGGACCATTGGTGTCGTCGCTCCACTGACGAATCTGCATCGCTGCCGGTTGGCCGTCGATCGGATAGCGCAGGCTGAGCGTTAACAATCGGCGGGCATCGGGCAGCCAAATCGCGGTGTTGTTGTAGCCCCCGTCTCGTTTCCCGTTCCAACCGTCTTTGGCAATCATCAACCGGTTGCTGGCGACATCCCACACCCGGAGTAAACCGTCTTCCCAGGCAATGCCGACGCGGACCTGTTTTAGTTCTTTTCCTGTGTGCCAGGCGGCCAATCCTGGCCGCGTTCCGGTGCCATTCGGCATATCGGTACGTTCCGCGACCAGTTCCCCTTGAACGACGTCCCACAGGCGCACGCTTCCTTTATAGGAGGCGGTTTCCATGTCGCGATCGCGCCCGGTGGAAACGAGCAACGGAGGTTTACCATCGAATGCAGGGGCGAAAGCCAATGACCAGATCGGGCCGAGGTGGCCACGCAACGGCCGAACCAAGCGGGTCCGAGTATCGAAAACGTAAATCGTCCCTTCATCAAGCCACATTTCTTCGGTGTAAGCGCCGGTTTTGGGGAGATAGAGGCCGGGCAGGCGAAAGCCGGCGGAGCCACGAACAATCCCTTGCCCGCCTACTGCCAGCCAGCGTTCATCAGGCGACAAAGCGATGGCATTGATCGTGCCTGCGATCCCTGGACCGATGGGAATCCGGTAGGACGCCGGGTCCAATTCGAAGCGTCCAGTGTTCTCGTTGAGGTTCCAAACGCGCACAACTTTATCGAATCCCGCGGCGTAAAGGCGTTTGCCGTCCGGGCTGAAGGTCAATGACGTAACAAAAGCCGTGGGACCGCCGGCTTCAATCTGCAAAATGGGTTGGGGATCGCCGGCCGGAATCGTTCGTCCTTGCGCTGGCGCGGAGAGTGCCGTCGCCGCGATCACAAAACATGCCAAAACAGGATTGCGTAATTGCATGGTAACGTCGTTTCTATTCGACAAGAGAAAGGCGCTCGTGGTCGTCCTGCCCATGTTGATTCTACGCGATTCCACTACAGGGTTATACGGTTTTTGCACGTCGGCCGGACGGCAAACGAATCATGGCTTTGCGGATTTCCGGAGGGGAAGGTCTGGTGAAGCGACGCAGATAGCGCCCTCAGCGCTTCGAATTGACGCCGATCGCCAGGAACTGGTAGCCTGTCGGACGGGAAGATGATCGAAGGTGAGGTGCAGGGATGACTTTGCCCAACTCAGTGCCATGGATGGATCAGTTCCACCGTCGATTCCCTCGGCTGGCAAAGGGACTGTTTCATCTTTGTCGGTTGTTGGTGTGGGGGAATGCGCCGCCGCAGCTTTTCAATTTTGTCGGCGGGCGAAATTTCGACGAAATCGGGCGCAGCCATTTTCAAAACATTCTTCGCTTCGCCGGTGTCGGAAAGGATGAACGCATTCTCGATATCGGATGCGGTATCGGTCGCGTTGCCAGGCATTTTGCTTCCTATCTGTCGGAAAGGGCGCGTTACGATGGTTTCGATGTCGTCCACCAAGGGATTTCCTGGTGTCAGAGCCGATTTAGCAGACGTTTACCTCAGTTCCGTTTCGTCCATGTCGATGTGTACAACAAGCTTTATAACCCGACCGGCAGGTTGGATGCCTCGAGTTTTCGCTTCCCATACGATGATGCTAGCTTCGACTTCGTTTTCGCCACTTCCGTGCTGACGCATTTGCTGCCAGACGCAGCGATCAACTATCTGCGTGAAATGGCTCGGGTTCTCGATCATGGCGGACGGTGTTTCGTGACGTTTTTCATCATCGATGACGAATCGAAACCACGACTGGCGGACAGCCCTTTTCCCTTTCGTCCTCATGCGACAGGATGCTGGGTTGTGGATGTTAACAATCCAGAAACTGCGATCGCCTACGAGAAAGACGATCTTCTGGAGATGTATGAAGCTGCCGGGTTGCACATCGTTACGCCGATCCATTTCGGGGACTGGACCGGGCGGCAATCCGAGGTCGCCGGCCAGGATATCATCGTGGCGCGGAAACACTAAAGGACCGCGCCGCTTCGCCCTGGTCAAGGATGGTGGTGAACCTGTTCGTAGTGTTCACGTGCCTCGGCTTTCCTTTCGCGCAGATGTTCGACAGGTCGCGGACCTTCGGACTGGTATTGTCCCATGCCACCCTGGTAGCGGTTGTTCCAGAGCAGGAAAATCTTGCGTTTGAATTTCATTCCATAGTAATCCCAACCCCAGGTTCCTTGATTGGGGGCGGGATGATGTCCGAAACAGACCCCACCGCCACCGACGTAATAACCCACGTATCGGCCGGTGTCGGAAGGGCGAGCCCGTCTAGAGATTTCCAGGGGAAACCCGGCCCGGCGATGGCTGAATTGATCGGGTCGGCGCTCGTCGTAGATTTCCTTTCGTTGTTTGAGCCTGGCTTCGTTTCGCTTGGCGCGATTCTCCTCGAATTCGTGGGAGTAGTACAGAATTCCCAGCGGGTGCCTGGCATTTGCCGTCGCGGCTAACAGAATCACAAAAAACACGCTGAGGGTCGTGGGCTTCATGGAATCCTCCCGAACGTCTGGTTCGGCCAGGCAGCCGAGCTAGCCGGCTTGGGTCTGGAAATCAGCAGATTCGGAGAAGCGCAGGCAAAAGCGGTGCGATCTTCCTCTAAAGAAAGATCGACGAACCGTTCGAGAAACTGAAATCCACCCAGAGT
Source organism: Gemmatales bacterium (assembly GCA_026004675.1). Lineage (GTDB taxonomy): Bacteria > Planctomycetota > Planctomycetia > Gemmatales > Gemmataceae > BPJP01. The sequence continues at coordinate 528,105 of BPJP01000002.1, read as the reverse complement.
TTCGCGGCTTAGCCGCCTTCTGGATTCCGCAGGAATTTCTGGAATGGTAAACGAATGCCGCGGACGAAGACCTGGTCAGCCCGGAGGACTGTAGCGGGTGGGGCATATCCGCTATGCCCGATGAAAGCAACCACGTCGTCCTGATCGACGCCGTCGCCGGAAACGCCCAAACCGCCGATGAGATTATTGCCTCGATACAGCGGGGCACTGCCGGGAAAGAAGACGACGCCGCTCTGGTTGGCAATGTTGTCGGGATCGCGGAAGTTCGTTCCGGGATTGAAGGAATGGAAACCCAGAACACTTTGGAATTGCGATGCGGGCCGAGGCGGACCGACGTTGAGGCCCGTTTTCGGATCCGAGCCGCCGTCATTGAAAATAGAAAACGGACCCGGCGGCGTACCGTCGATGCCTTCGGGAAAACGCGGGTCAGCCAGAAAGCGGAAGGTGCGGTTGGTAAAGGCAGTCCCCAGGGGCACACCGGGAACGCGATCGATGGGTTGCAAGGCCGTCGCGTCCGCGTAATAGGCGTCGTTGCGCGACTTCGAGACGGCGACTTCGATCGAGAAAATGGTGGCATCCGGCATCCGGAATAGACCGAGGATATTGCCCTGGCGGTCGCTGACGGAGAAGACCATCCGCGTTCGGCTGCTGAGCGGCAAGCGAATGGCGGCGCGAGTAAAGCTTGCCTGGCGTATGGCCTGGTTGATGATCGTCACGACATCCTGAGCGGTGATCTCGCCCGTAGGGGAATCGTGCGGCAGCACGAGCCATCCTTCCGGCACGGGGGCACCTTTACCAAAGAGCGTCCCGCCGCCGTCAATCGGCAAATATGTGCCTGCGAGCGGATCGCCGACACCCAGCGACTGGCCGAACGCGAACAATCGCGATGGCCCTTCGATTCCTCCTGGCCCAAACACATCGAGGGAGATCCCTACGAGGTCGAGCCGGCCGAATGGAATATCGAACCCGGGCAGCGCGGGCACGCCGTTGATCATGCCGACCGGGAATCCAGCCTGGGAACTTCCGCCCGCTGCTGCGAAAGCGATCCATTCGGCTTCGAACGAGCGATCTGGTTTTGTGGGATCGTGGTCGATGCTGAGAATGGAGTTTTCTTCGTTGGCGTAGCCGGTTTCGCCAGGAAAGAACACGCCGATGCCACCGACTAGCACGCCATTCTTGTACAGTGGCACCCCGCCTGGAAGCGTCCCGATGCCCCGGCCTTGGAACCCAGGACGCAAGCCGGTCAAAAAACCATAGGAATCCGGCGGAGTGAGACGTTGTTCCGGCGGAATGGTGGACGGAATAAACGCATTGGGTACGTTGAAACGGTTGGGCAGTGCAATATCGTCGGCCGTTCCCTTGATGCGGTCAGGACCGGGGCTGAACGACTGATCCCGGTTGGTATGCTCGATATCGAACAGGTCGACCATCGGCGTGGCGAAGACCCCGGGAGGCCGACGCGTTGGCGGAAAATGCCCCCCCGGTCCGATGGGAGCGACCGTGCCGGGACCACGCACCGTTGAGTTGGGGTCCGTAATATTCGGGTTCGATTCGACCTGTCTTTGCGTAATCGTACTTTGGCTGATGAACTGGACAGTGCGCGAAGTGAGCGGCGCGCCTTGGTTGGCGAAAAAGGCTGCCGTTCGCGCCTTGGCCATCGCACCGTCGATGGCGAAGATCAAAGTGTCGAGGTTGCCCTGGACCGCCGGCGACACACCCGATTCCACGCGCACGCCGAGCAGTTTGCCGCCGCGGTCCATAACAACGATGATAGCGTCGTTGCTGGCGCTGGCGGCAGTGGCACGCTCGAGCAAACGCTGAACCTCCATGGGATCAAGGACGACAGGCGGCGTCGGAGCGGCAGCATTTCCGGCGGCAAAAACTTGATCATTGACGTCGGGAACAACCGTATCGGTCAACTTCACGTCATAGATTCGATCCGCACCAGCTCCGCCGTTCAGCGTGTTGGTCCCTGGTCCGGAAATAAGCGTATCGTTGCCGCCATCGCCGTTGAGGGTCGTATTGCCCCCGCCGGAGATAATGACGTCCTTGCCCGCGCCGCCATTGATGGTGGCGGCTTGCATGATCTCCTTGGCGATGGTGAGAATATCATTGCCTGCGTTGCCATTGAGGACGATCGTCGTGACAGCGCCACTGTTGAACCGCGCCACTTCTTGGAACGAATCCTGGACGACAATCTGGTTGGCTGCCTGATCGAGAACAAGATTGATGCGATCGTTATTGGCCCCACCGTTGACCGTCAACACGCCCGCTGCCAGCGTCGCTGTGGCGTCAAGCAGTTGACGCGATTCCAGTTCTTCGACGCCTAGAGGCGCAGCTTCCGGCTTTTCAGCAGCCTCGGCTTGGTTCTGGTTTCGGCGCAAAAAGTCACGCAATCCCATCTTTGATTCCTTCCACAGCCCAGCACCGTGTGCCGTCCCGTTGGCACAATGTCTCCACGAAAGCGAACTTCATCCCATACCATCGGCATAATCCGCAAATTCTTTCATCGAATCTGCGGCGCGCGGGATTTTTTTCTGAAGTGACGATAAATTAGGTTCCCTGAGTCAGGTCGGCCTTTTTGACAGCGTTCGAGAACTGGACCACCTGGATAATCAAGGTTCCGGAGCCAGTTTAGGAGTGCGAGGCGAGACCCGAGGCAACGATTCGCTGACCTGCTTGAAGTCCGAAACAGCCCTGATCTTACCGCCAGTTATCTCGGGATCGACACGAACGAATACCCGGTACGCCCCGGAAGCCTTCCCCGGAGGGCAGAAGATACGCAAGAATAACGGGCCTGTCGAATCCGTCGTGGCGACAAGTTTCTTGCCGATTCGGAAGACCGGACCATCGTCACCGATGCGTCCAAGCAGCGTGCCGAAAGGGATGGGCGAATCTTTCTCCGAAACCTTGCTGCCATCGGGACCGCTCAGAACGGCGACATGATCAAGCGCCCCTTGAGGGGATGGACTCTCGTCTGGCACCGTGAATTGGATCTGGCCGTTGGCTTCGACTTGCAGCCCCAGCGACCGATGCAGGGACAGCCCCGTAGCGAACCAACATTCGGGATTCTTGGCGAAATCAGCAGCGCGAAGTTTGAATACCTTTTCGCCAGCTCCCGCTATGGAATAGATGGTAGCCAAATCGTGCAATTGCAGTTTCACAGTGCCGAAGTAGCGCGTTGTCGTACGAAAATCCGAATTGATGATGCGACCCGTGATGAGCGAATCGAAAGTATAGACGACGTCTTGTTTGCGGAATTTCAGGTGTTCTGGCGGTGTGTGCTCGCGAATCTGTTCGAGGGCGGCGGCAGCCCGTCTCGCTGTCTCCTTGTCGGCGTTCTTTTGGGCTTGCAGAAGGGCGGGATAGGCCAAAACCCCGAAGGCCACCAATCGCCGACTCGCTAAATCGCGCTTGCGGTAATCCGGACCGCTCAATTCTTGAATGGCAGTTCCAATTTGCCGGGCGATGTCTTCTGGTACCCGAAAGCCGAAATCGATGCGGGAAATTTTGTCGATGGGAATGGTCAGTTTGCCGAATGGCGTTTCCAAAAGGATCGGCCCTTCAATGTGGGCCCTGCGGATCAAGCTCCCGTCACGAAAACGAACGAAGACTGGCTGCGGTTCGGCTCGCAACGTCGCCACTGTGCCGATAATGACTGCCGCCCCCACCATCCAATGGCATCGTCCCATCGTTGACATCCTCCAACAGGTTTTGGCTCATTGTTAACAATTATAAACTATGTCCGCGATTGTTCCCAGAGATTCGGCGATCGCTCCTTTCTGACTGTCTGGTGTTTCTACAGCGGTCGCCCCCGCCGGCGATGCACGACTAGGAATTTTTTTCACCATCTGTCCGCTTTCTGATCAGCAAGGGACAGGCGACAGGCCACTTGACACCTTTTCCAGTCGGCGGGTAAACTCCCAAGAACAGCTTCGATAAAGACAGGTAGGCGTGTTGGGGCGGATCGAATAGACTGAATCAGATCAGCCATGCCTTGGGGAGCAAAGGGGGAGACACCCCGCGGAGACGATTTGCGTGAAGGCCATTATCAGCGATATCCATAGCAATTTAGAAGCGCTCCAAGCGGTCATGGCCGACATCAAGGAGAGCAATATTGACGAGATTTATTGTCTCGGCGATGTGATCGGTTACGGCCCCAACCCGCGCGAGTGCATCGACATGGTCATGGACTTCAAGGTCGTGCTGTTAGGCAATCACGATCAAGGAGCCATGTTCGATCCGGAAGGGTTCAACCCTTCGGCTGAGCGTGCCATCTTTTGGACACGGGAGCAACTTGAATTGCCGACGGAAAACCGGCACGTCAAAGAAAGACGGTGGGATTTTCTGGCGGAGCGTCCGCGAATTGTCAAAGAAGACAATTTCATGTTCGTGCACGGTTCGGCACGCAATCCGCTGAACGAGTACGTTTTCCCCGAGGACATCTATAACCAACGAAAAATGGAGCGCATTTTCGCTTTGGTGGATAAATATTGCTTTCAGGGGCACACGCATGTACCTGGTATTTTTACCGAAAACCTGCAGTTTCACAGCCCCGAGGAAATCGATTACGTCTACCGTCTCGACAGTCGCAAAACGCTGTGCAACGTCGGTTCCGTCGGACAGCCGCGTGACGGCGACTGGCGTGCGTGTTACGTGCAACTGGATGGCGATACCATCCGTTTTCGCCGGGTCGAATACGACGTCGAAACCACGATTCAAAAAATCTACGCGATACCTGATCTGGAAAACTTTCTGGGCGACCGTCTGCGCGACGGGCGATAGCCTCTCATGCAGCAACGAAACCTGCTGATATTCATCGTTTTGTCGATTGTGGTATTCGTGGCCTGGTCGTGGCTGGGCATGCTCCTGTGGCCACCGCCTCCGCCGCCGCAGCCGAGACTTGCACTCCCCGATGCGCGCTTGCGCGCCAGCACGCCTGCCTTGCTTGCGCCTTTGCCTGCCGTATCCCCTTTGGCGAATGCCGGTTATCTGGCTGCCCAGATGGCAACCTCCGAATGGGTCGCCGGCGAGCGCCGTCTTTGGGGCAAGCCGCTCGCCAGAAAACCCTTGAAACGCGATCTGCGCTGGGCCTCTCTCCCCGGCCTGCTGGACCCAAGCGCCAGCGCCTTCGCCCATGCAGGCGCTTTGGCGACGCAAATCGGCTGGGCAAACTGGATCGCGGGCGATCAGCGATCATTTGTCCGTCGCGAGCCAGAGGCTCGGATCGTCTCTATCGGAGGTGACGATTTCAATCTGAAAGTCGATCTCACCTCGCGCGGGGCTGGCGTTCAACGCCTCGTTCTTCCCGCTTTCCGGCAAATGCAGCCCATGGAAGGCGCCGAATGGCCCGATCGAACCTATTCCGGCCTGCCTTCCGATCCTTCCCGAGAATTGGAGCTGATTCCCGATACCGAATTTGGTGCGGCCCACCGGCTCTTTCACTATGCCGACCCTAACGCCGCCGTCGCGACGGCCAACCCCCTCGATACATTGGGACGTCTGCAATGGGAAGTGGCCTCCGTTCGCAAAGAAGAGGATCAGCACACCGTCGTTTTTACCGCCAACGTGCCGGGACAAGATGTCCGCATCACGAAAACCTACACCCTGGCCAAAGGAACCTATCACCTCGGCCTGACTTTGAAGTTCGAAAACATCGGCACCAGGGAAGTCATTCCCTTTCGCTACCAGTTGGCCGGCGCACACGGTTTGCCTATCGAAGGTGTCTGGTACACCTACACCTATCGCAACGCTTTGGTTGGTCTGGTCGACGCCAGCGGGAACTTCGTCGAGCGCAACGAACAGCAATCGCGGACGATCGGCATTCAAGAAGGGGGGGTCGATATTCGCGGCACCCCCGAACGCCGCATCCTTTATGCGGGAGTCACCTCGCAATTCTTCACGTCGCTCATTGTCGTCGACAATGAACAGGAGCAAGGAGTCGATCCGAACCTGTTCGCCTGGGCCAGACCGACCGTCGAGGGTATTCCCTATTATGATCGCGTTGATGAGAAGCCATTTCTCGACGATATCACTGTTCGCGTCAATTCCTACGTCCTGGAACTTAAACCTGGCCAACCGATCGTGCACAAGCTTCTGCTCTACAACGGACCGGCCAAAGTCCTGCTTCTAGGCCAGATGCGCGGCGACCACTCGGTCGACCCGGAACTCATCCAACGCTACAAAGACACGCTGCACCTGAACACGATAACCGACTACGGCAGCATCTTTCTGTGGAGCGATCTTTTGATCCAGTGCACCAACCTCATGCACTATCTGATCGGTTTTCTGTCGCTGTTTTTGCCCAATTATGGTCTCTGCATCATCATTCTGACCGTCCTTGTGCGCAGTGCCCTGTTCCCCTTGAGCAGAAAACAGCAGGCGCAAATGGCCAAGTTCCAGGAGAAAATGGCCGAGTTGGCTCCGGAAATCAAAAAACTCGAAGAAAAATACAAAGACCCGCTGGAATTGCATCGAGCGAAAAACCAGCTGATGATCGAGCGGGGCGTCAACCCGATGGCAGCGATGGGCAGCTGTTGGATGATGTTTCTGCAGTTGCCGATCTTTGTCGGCCTCTATTTCGCTTTGCAGGAAAGCATCCATTTCCGTCTGGCGCCGTTTCTTTGGATGAAGAACCTGGCGGCTCCGGACATGCTCATCTGGTGGGGAGAGAACATTCCTTGGATCAGCCGACCTTCCGATCAGGGATGGATTCTTTATCTTGGACCCTACTTCAATCTCCTGCCGATCTGCTTCGTGGCATTGATGATCATCCAGCAAAAGATCATGACGCCGCCGCCGACTGACGAACAACAGGCGATGCAACAAAGCATGATGAAGTACATGATGATCTTTTTCGGCATCCTGTTTTATAAAGTGGCGTCGGGGCTGTGCACGTATTTCATCTTCAGTAGCCTCTGGGGACTGGCGGAACGGAAATTCCTCCCCAAAAAAGAGGAGAAAAAAGCGCCGGAGGAAATCGTGAGCAAGAAAGGGGCTGCCAAGAAACCGACGGCAAAAGACGATGACGATGGCAAACTCAGCCGCCTCAAAGAATGGGTAGCCGACGTCGTCGATCAAGCCAGCAAGAACCCGAAAAAACAGCGGCGTCGCAAGAAAAAATAGCCAAGTTGGACACGATTCAGCACTTTCGGCTCGATGCCAAAGGAGTGGCCATGGCCAAACCGCGATCGAAGGTGAAGGACTACTTCGTCTATCTCGTCGTCCGCATGGTTGTCTGCTTTCTGCAGATGTTGTCCTTCGAAACGGCCCGCTCGCTGGCTTCGTTGCTGGCGCGTTTGGCCTGCTGGCTCGATCGCCGCCATCGGCTTGTTGCTCGTGACAATTTGAAACACGCCTTCTCAACCCGCTTTTCTGAACAGCAACTCGATCAGCTCGTCAAAGCTGTTTACGTCCATTTCTGCGAACTGCTCATCGAAATCATTCACATGCCGCGAAAACTGCACATCTACAATTGGAAACGCTACCTGGAGTTGACCTCCGGCGACAAAGTCGTTTCCGCTCTCCTCTCTGAACGTCCCCTTTTGATGGTGACAGGCCATTTCGGCAATTGGGAATTGGCCGGCTATGCCCTGGGCATGTTCGGCTTTCGAACCTATGCCGTCGCCCGCACACTGGATAATCCCTACCTCGACCGCTTTTTGCGGCGCTTTCGCGAAGGGACCGGGCAGCAAATCCTCGATAAAAACCGCGATTATGAACGCATGCTGGACATTATGTCATCCGGCGGAAAGATCGCCACGCTGGCCGACCAAAGCGCCGGGCAACGCGGCCTGTTTGTCGATTTCTTTGGCCGTCCCGCTTCGACGCACAAAGCGATCGCCCTGCTGTCACTTCAATTTCAATGCCCTTTGATGGTGATTGGCGTGCGTAAAACGACCAGAGAACGCTATCGTCTGATCGTGGCCGACATCATCGATCCGGCCGACTACGATGGGAACCGGAACGCGGTCCGCGACATCACACAGCGTTTCACCACCGCTTTGGAGCGAATGGTACGCTCCGCGCCGGAACAGTATTTCTGGCTCCATAACCGCTGGAAACATCAACCCAAACCGCGACAACGCAAGGCGGCTTGACATTCGGCCAGGCCCTTTTATGACAGTCATCAGGGAGATCAGCGCCGCCGGGCACGTGTTCCTTTCTCCCCAGGAATTGGCCATCTCCAGGGCGCCCCCATACCAGCATTGGTGTCGAAAATCTGTCTGTCCGAATGGAATTGATGCGAAAAGGAAGTTCCCGTGTTGACCGGGCCGAACGTTATTCTAGTTTTGAAAATCGCCGTTTCCGCCGTCACCTTGCTGTTGCTGCTTTCGCTCCTGGCCTTGGCTCGGGGCAACCGCCGACTCCATGGTCGCATTAACATCGTTTTCTTCGTGCTGACGATCTCGGCACTTCTAGCCTTGGAAGTGATCGTCCGCTTGATCGACCCGACGATTTTCGACTACTTCGACGTGCCAATGCAGCGAAACCTGACGATCCATTTCTGCTTCGCCATACCATCCGCCTGCTTGCTGCCTTTGATGCTCTACACCGGTCTCAGGCAGCACCGGGAAATCCATATCTTTTTAGCAGGAATGTTTTCCGCTCTGTGGATCGGCACGTTTATCAGCGGCGTCTTCTTCTTGTCCCATCACTGAGTCGCCCGGGCAATCGGTCGAACCGTTGCCCCCGGCGTCCCAGCGATGGGCGAAGACCAAAGGTCGGCTTACGAATCGCGCAGTTTGAAGGAAACGGCTTTGGTTTCCAAATAGGCTTCCAGTCCTTCGTGGGCGAGTTCGCGTCCAAGACCGCTTTCCTTCATCCCGCCAAACGGGCATTGCGGAGTGGCTGGCACAGGATCATTGATCCCGATGATGCCAGCTTCCAGCCCTTCCGCCATTCGCCACGCGACCGTGAGATCGTTGGTGAAGACATAGGCGGCCAAACCATAGCGGGTGTTATTGGCGGCTTCGATCACGTCGTCGAGTTTGCTGAAGTCGAGCAACGGCATCACCGGAGCGAACGGTTCCTCGGTCATGATCTTGCAATCGTCATTAAGCCCCGTCAGCACGGTCGGCTCGAAGAAATAGCCTTTTTCGAAGCGATCGCAGCGTTTCCCTCCGGTCAACACTTTCGCTCCTTTCTTGGTGGCATCGCTGACCAGTTCGAGCGTGTTTTCCAGGGCGCGTTTTTCGAACATCGGCCCGACTTCGACGCCCGGCTCCAAGCCATTACCCAGTTTCAGGCTGCGAGCGAACTCGACCGTCGCCTCGGTGAACTTTTTCTGCACGTCTTTGTGGACATAAAAGCGGCTCGGTGCGATACATACCTGGCCATTGTTGCGGAACTTGCCTGTGACCGCGATCTTGGCTCCCACTTCCGGGTCGGCATCCGGAAAGACGATGAATGGGGCGTGGCCGCCCAATTCCAGGCTCAGTCGTTTCAACTGATCGGAAGCACCGCGCATCAACTGTTTGCCGACTTCCGTCGAACCGGTGAAGCTGATCTTTCGGCAAATCGGATTGTCCAGGAATTCTTCGCTGATGTCCTGGGCGCTGCCGATCACCAGGTTGGCAACCCCCTTGGGAAGGCCGGCTTCGATCATGCACTCGAATACTTGAATCAGACTCAACGGCGTTTGCGACGCCGGCTTGCAGACGATCGTGCAGCCGACAGCTAATGCCGGTGCTATCTTCCGCGACTGCAAAGTAATCGGAAAATTCCACGGGCTGATCGCACCGACAACGCCAACCGGATGCTTGAGGGTGATGTGCCGTTTCCCCGCAACCGAATGCGGAATGACATCCCCGTACGCTCTTTTCCCCTCTTCGGCGAACCATTCAAACGTGTCGGCGGAATGGAGGATCTCGGCTTTCGATTCCGCCAAGGGTTTCCCTTGTTCGAGCGTCAAAGTGCGGGCGATCTCTTCAACCCGCTCGCGCATCAGCTCGGCAGTTTTTTTAAGAACTTTGGCACGATCCCAGGCCGACAACTTGCTCCACGATTTCATCGCCTTGTGGGCGGCTTCCAGGGCACGCCGCGTTTCCGCCCGCCCGCCGTAAGCGACCTCGCAAATCACTTCCTCCGTCGCCGGATTGATCACTTCCAGGGTTCGGCCATCGTCCGCGTCGCACCAATCGCCATCGATGAACATTTTCTTCGGGGCCTTCGTTGCCGTCGCCGTAGCCATGACATGCTCCTTTTTCGTTGAACGTTCTCTGATCTGCTGAAGTCAATCTAGCCGGTTTGATACGGTCGGCAACACACACGGCAAATCAGCCGACCTCACGCCGCTCGCCTTCAACTCCACCTCCCTTTCCGTTCCTACTTTGCTGTAGGAAAATGTCCTAGGCAAATTCTGCCCACCAACGGTCAGTTGACGGTTGACTGGAAAAAATGGGAAAATTAGGTAAGGCTATAAACGCGATCTTAAGCATTTTTTTCTTACAGCCTGTAGGAAAAAAACCGACACCTTGTTCTTCCCTGCTCATCGCTGGTTGACTGGATTCGAGACCTCCGCCTCGGCTTCGGCGGTCAGCTTCAAAAAAATCTCTTCCAGCGAGCCTTCCAGCATCGCCTGCTCCCGCAGCGTGTCCAGCGTCCCGCACGTCACCAGCTTGCCGTGATCGATGATGCCGATCCGGTCAGCCAGTTCTTGAGCCAGATCGAGCGAATGCGTCGAGACGAAGACAGTCGTGCCGCGGCGAGCTTCGCTGCGAAAAACGTCTTTGAGCAGACGGATGCTCCGCGGGTCCAGCCCGACCGTGGGTTCATCCACGATCAACACCTTGGGTTCGTGCAGCAAGGCGGCGGCAAAAACGGTCCGCTGCTTCATCCCGTGCGAGTAGCGTTCCGTCAATTCGTCGACAAACTCGTCGAGTCCGAACAGGGCGATCATATCATCGATCCGGCGGCGACCGTGCGTGGCTGGCATGCGATACATGTCGGCAATGAACTGCAGGAATTCTCGCCCCGTCAGCTTCTCGTAGAGATATGGTTGGTCGGGGACATAACTGATGAGTTCGCGTGCCTGATCCCCTTGCTGCAGGATGTCGAAGCCGCCGATGCGGACCGTGCCGCTGGTTGGAAAGAGGAGCCCGCACATCATCTTGATCGTTGTGGTCTTGCCGGCGCCGTTGGGACCAAGGCAGGCGAAAAGCTCACCCGCTTCCACGGAAAGCGACAGCCGATCGACGGCTTTTTTCGTTCCATAATACTTGGTCACTTCGATCAGCTCGATCATCGTGGTGCTGTTGCGGTTTCTTGGATGTTCCGCCGTTTCTTGCCGGCATTATCATCGTACCGTGGCGGAAAAGGGACGTCAGCAAAAAGTGAATTTTAGAAAAACCGTCGGTCCCAGAAAGAAAATGTGCAGTTGATCCTTTGTTTCGCCGTCGTCCAGATGCTATGCTGGCAGCTTGTTGTTCCGAGTTCGACTTTCCGTTTGGGAGCGACGATGAGAGAAGCCGCGCTGACATTGGTTCTTTTGACTTGGGCATCCGGCCCCCTGGCTGCCGACAAGCCGAACATCGTCCTGGTGATGGCCGACGACCAGGGGTGGGGAGACGTGCATTACAACGGCGATCCGCATCTGAAAACGCCGAATCTCGACGATCTGGCAGCAACGGGTTTGCGCTTCGACCGGTTTTATGCGGCGGCCCCAGTCTGCTCGCCGACGCGAGGCAGCGTGATGACCGGCCGTCATCCCAATCGGTTTGGCTGCTTTAAATGGGGACACACGCTCCGGCCACAGGAAGTCACCATTGCCGAAGCGTTAAAGACGGTCGGCTACCGCACCGGCCACTTTGGCAAATGGCATCTCGGTTCCGTACGCAAGGGCAGCCCGGTCAATCCAGGCGCTAGTGGCTTCGACCGCTGGGTCTCCGCGCCCAACTTTTTCGACAACGATCCCATTCTCAGCGACCAGGGCAAAGCCATTCGAACCACCGGCGAAAGTTCGTTGGTGACCGCGGATTTCGCCATCGATTTCATTCGGCAATGCGTCAAAGACAAACAGACCCCTTTTCTTGCCGTCGTCTGGTTTGGCTCGCCTCACTCCCCGCACCGGGCAGCGGAGGAATTCCGCAAACTGTATCCGGATTTACCCGCTAACAAACAGAACTTTTATGGCGAAATCAGCGGTCTCGATGCGGCCGTGGGCAAACTCCGGGCGGAGCTGAAGAAACTTGGCATCCGCGAAAACACCCTCTTTTGGTATTGCAGTGACAACGGCGCTTTGCCAGTCGGCTCAACGGGCGGGCACCGAGGCAGAAAAGGCCAGGTCTATGAAGGCGGGCTCCTTGTCCCCGCCGTAATCGAATGGCCCGCCCGCATCCGGGCACCAAGGACGACCTCCGTCCGCTGCAATACCTCCGACATTTATCCGACGCTCGTCGAAATCACCGGCGCTAAAGTGAAAAAGCAGCCGCCGCTGGATGGCATCAGTCTCGTGCCGCTTCTTGACGGCAAAATGGCCTCGCGCCCCAAACCGATGGGTTTTTGGGATTACCCCATCGGCGGGATCAGCACACCCAGCGCCAAATGGATGGCCGAGCTTTATAAAGCTCAGCAAGCTGGGAAAGAACCAGACGACAAGCAAAAACTCCGCCTCGATGCCGGCGAGATCAGAAGGAAATACCCGCTCGACAAATTTCCAGGCCATGCTGCCTGGATCGCCGGCGACTGGAAGCTGCACCGGATCGAGAAGAACAACAAAGTCGCCTTCGAGTTATACAACCTGGTGAGCGACCGGGCGGAGAAAAACGACCTGGCCCAGAAGGAACCGGAACGCGTCAAAGCCATGGCAACGGCATTGGAAAAATGGCAACGGTCCGTCGTGCGCAGTCTCAACGGCGAAGATTATTGATGCGCGAAGCCGAGGCGCCATGCCGTCGAAAAACCGGTTACAATATCATTCGGGCTGAATGCTGCTACTGCCGCCGGGCTTTGACCACGTTTATGAGTCAGCGATCCACGGATTTTGTGCCGCACCGCTATCTGGTGCAGTTCGATCCGAAACGAACGACCCATCGGTTTACGGACATTTTGGTCATCGGTGCGGGGATAGCCGGATTGCGCGCTGCTCTGGAAGTGCCGGAGTCGTTGCAGGTCCTGGTCGTCACCAAAGACGAGATTCGCCAGAGCAGCAGTGCTTTTGCCCAGGGAGGCATTGCTGGCGTCATGTCCGAAGAGGACTCGTTTCAAAACCACATCGAGGATACTTTGCAGGCCGGCGCAGGTTTGTGCGATCGCAAGATTGTCGAAATGGTCGTGCGGGAGGCGCCGCGCCAAATCGCCGACCTGATTCGTTGGGGGACGCATTTCGATTTGCAGGATGGGCGCTTGGCATTGACCCGGGAGGGGGGCCACAGCCATCGACGCATCGTTCACGCGCTCGGCGATGCCACGGGTCACGAAGTGATGCGGGCGATCATCGAACGCGCCCGTCTGGCAAAGAACATTTCGATCTGCACCAATACGTTCACCATTGATTTGCTGACGCACGAGAATGCTTGCGTCGGTGCCATCGTGCACGAGCCGGAGAAGGGGTTGCAGCTGATCTGGGCCAAGCAGACGATTCTGGCGTCGGGCGGTGTCGGCCGGATTTACCGCGAAACGACCAACCCGCCGGTGGCGACCGGAGATGGAATGGCTGCGGCGCTGCGGGCAGGTGCCAGGTTGCGCGACATGGAATTCATGCAATTCCATCCCACCGTCTTGTACGTTGCCGGCTCGAGTCGGTTTTTGATCAGCGAGGCGGTCCGGGGGGAGGGCGCGTACTTGCGCGACAAAGACGGGCACCGTTTCATGTTGGATGAAGATCCGCGTGCCGAATTGGCTCCGCGAGACGTAGTCGCTCGCGCCATCGTTCGCTGCATGAAACGGACGCAGCACCCGAATGTTTATCTGGATTTGTCGCATCTGGATCGTGATTTGGTCTACCACCGGTTTCCTGGCATTGCCCGTGTCTGCCGGGAGTTCGGCCTGGATATCGCTCGCGACCCCATTCCCGTTCGGCCGGGCGCTCACTACATGATCGGTGGAGTCGAAATCGACGAGCGGGGCCGAACAACTTTGCCGGGCTTGTGGGCCGCGGGTGAAGTGACTTCGAGTCGATTGCATGGCGCCAATCGGCTGGCGTCGAATAGCCTGTTGGAAGGGCTTGTATTCGGGACGGCTTGCGGGCGCGGGGCGGCCGAGGCAGCTCGACGAATGCCCGACAACTTTGCCGTTTTACCCCTCCGTTCGGAATTCGATCCCGAAGTCGCCGGCGAACTGGACGTGGACGACATCACCAATGCCCTGCGTAGCGTGATGGGCCGCTTTATGGGAATCGTCCGCGATCGGTCTGGCCTGGAAGAGGCGCAGCGCGACGTGGCATTTTGGCGCCGCTACGTGTTGGCGCGGGAATTCGAGACCCGAGCAGGCTGGGAACTGCAAAACATGCTCACCATCGCCAGCGAGATGATCGACGCCGCTTTGCGCCGCGAAGAATCCCGAGGCGTTCATTTCCGCAGCGACTTCCCCGAAACCAAGCCAGAACCGATTTAGACAGGTTTGCCAGGCCGCTTCCTGCGAACGACACCGAATCGATTGGCCCTTCCCGTGAAACAATTTCTTTGCCGCTGCCGTCTCGATCACGCGATAAGGTCCGCTTTGTTCCGTTGAAAAATCCAGCCGCAAAAGGATTTTTTGCAAGCGCTGGAAGGGTGTCGGGAAAATAAAGAATGCAGAGGGCATTTGCCAGCGACCCCGCGACGCGTCGTGCCAGGCGGCGAGTTTGGCGTGATTCGTTCCTTCGTCAACACCGGTCAGGGACGTGTTGTTGGATGTAAGCCCGCAAAAAATCGAAGGCCTCGTGTTCGGTGGCTCCACCTGTTTTGTCGACGATCACCTGGAGTTTGGTCATGTCGGCGGCGACCTGGTCGGTCGGCAACAGGTGAAGGCGAGTCGCTAGAATGGCCGCTTCCAGGACGGCGTGCATGGCCCGGTTGAAACCGAAAAAGTCCCGGAATCTCGTTTGCTGGACGACCTCGGCTTCGATCCGGGTTCGGTCGTCGCGGTCGTCGATAGACAGGACGCGGAACTCATAGGCTCGGCAAGCATCGCACAGGACGAAACCATCGATCTTCGACGCTTTGGCGAGTCGGGGCATGGGCGACGGCAGACCGACTGCCGATTGTGCCAGAAGCAGAACATCGTCCGTGACGTGAAAAACGCCTTCGCCATGTGTTTTGAGATTCCGATAGGTGGTCGACGTACGAAACGGGCGCAGGACCAGTCGGCGGAAGGCATTATCGACGAAAGGTCCCATCGGAGCAATGTTGGCATCGCCCGAGGGAGATCGGGTGGTGACAATGCCTTCGAGGATTCGCATAGGCATCTGCTTGAACGGGTACTGATGAGGTGGCTCGAAAGCCGCCGGTTTTAACGGAGTCGCCAAGTGCGTATAATAGCAAGGAGGATATTGAACCGAAAGGAGCGACGATGAAATACATACTGATACCGGCGTTATTCGTGGGCGTTGTCGTGATCGTTGGCTGGTTGCTGCCGAAGCTCGGTGCTGGCGGCTGAGGGCCGAAAGGCTGCGCGGGGTCCCCGCCAACGACGAGCGACGATCCGACGCCGACCGATGCCTCCTGACGGAAAGGCCCGTCTGATTCGCTTATCAAGCAAAAGGGCCGTCAATCGGCATTTGAATTCCCTTTCTCTTTGGGATAGGATTCGACAAAGCCCGCTCTGGTTTCGACTGCGAGCGAAGCATCGTGTTTCGTGCCGATTGACCGTGAGATTCCGCTATGAAATTCGCTGCCATTATCGCCTACACGGATGACAAGGAGAAGATCGCCGCCGTTCGTCCGGAACATCGCCGGTATCTAACGAGCTTGATCGAGGAAGGCAAACTCGCGATTTCGGGTCCGTTCACCGACGACAGTGGCGCCCTGATCGTTTATGAGGCGGATTCGGCGAGTTCAGCCGAGCAATTGCTGAAGGATGACCCGTTTTTCAAGAATGGAATTTTTCAGAAGTATGAACTGCGTCCCTGGAATCCGGTTTTAGGGAACCGTGAGCTGTTGCCGGGTTGACAGCAGCCTGTGACGCGAACATGCCAGGCAGCCTGGCAAGTTACCCATGACGGACAATCCAGCAGTGCAGAAATGTCACAAGTGTTCGCGGATCAATCCGCCGGACGCGGTGTATTGCTATTTCGACGGCATGGTATTGAGCGGCCAGTCATCGGCCAAAGGTCCGGTGAACATGGCTATGCAGCCGTTCCCTGTCCCTTTCGTTTTCCCGTCCGGGCGAACGTGTGGCAATTTCGATCAGCTCGTCAAGGCCTGCAACGATGAATGGTCGATGGCCCGGGAGGTGTTCAAGGAGGGGGATCTGGCGGCGTTTCTGGCCGGCATGGGGAGGTCGGATCTGGCGCGGGCCGCCCGCGAGGCTGCCAAAGGCCCAGACCTGGATCGCGGGCTCGACGAATTCCTGTCGCGCTTGCCGTGCAGCCTGCCCGGACCGAAGCTCTATGTAGAGCCAAGGGAAATCAACCTTGGCCAATTGCGACCAGGGGAAGACCGCAAATTCGAACTCTGTCTTTCGAACCGCGGGAGTCGGCTGATCTACGGTTCGATCGTCTGTCAAGACGCCATCTGGTTGTCGTTTCACGAAGCCCGCGCCGCCCAGAGAAAAATCTTTCAGTTCACCGACGAACTGGTGATACCGGTCTATGTGCGGTCGAGAAAGTTGTCAGCCAGCCTCAAGGAGTTGGAAGCGAAGATCGTCGTCAATACGAGCGGCGGTTCGGAAGTGATCGTGGTCCGGGCTTCGGTCCAACCAAAACCATTCCCCAGCGGGGTATTGGCGGGCGCCCTGACACCCAGGCAACTGGCTGAAAAAGCCAAGGCCAGACCGAAGGAGGCAGCTGTCTTTTTCGAGAATGGGGCCGTAGCCAACTGGTATCGGGAAAATGGCTGGCGCTATCCTGTGCGCGGCCCGGCGTCCAGTGGGCTGGGCGCTGTGCAACAATATTTCGAAGCTCACGGCTTGGCCAAACCTCCCAAAGTCCAAATCGACCAGCAACGAGTCAGCTTGTCGGGCAGCCCAGGCAGCCAGGTCGTGCACTCCTTGGAAGTCCGTACCCACGAAAACCGATCCGTTTATGCTTTGGCGGCCAGCAGCGCGGATTGGCTCAAAGTTCGTACCCCCCCACCCAAAGGCAGAACCGCATCCGTGCAACTGATCGCCAACGTTCCGCATCGACTGGGTGAAACCTTGCAAGCCAGGGTGCTGATTCAGGCGAACGGCAACCAGCGGTTCATCGTGCCGGTCACCCTGGCCGTCGATGCCGGCGCCAAACAGGCGCCACGAGCATCCGTCGGGGACCCACCGCAGAAAGAAGGAAATGGGCCTTATCGAGGGCGTGTGCCCCGTCCGGTGTCGCAGCCGCCGGCAGCCATCCTTGTTGCCGACAGCCGAGACGACCGGTATTCTCAGCGCCCCCCAAGTCCCAATTGGTTGCTGCACCTCTTTCCTGCCGGAATCTTGCTGCTGGTCCTTTGCGGCATGTTCGTCCGCGACGCTTTTCAAAAAGACCCGTTTGCCCAGGAGCCGGACATCGGGCTAATCGACACGGCGCCCCGAATCGACATCATCCTTTTCGATACCCCCTTCAAACTGGACATCGACGGCCGCACCGAACGGTTCGAGCCGACTATGACATTCGGATTGAAAACTCGTGATAATAAAAAACTGACTTATTTTGAAAATGGGTTGTCCAACAACACCTGTATCCGGATCGACGGGCGTGAATTCTTCTTCGGCCATCCGCCGGGAAAGTTTGTCGTCATGCGCGAAGCCCTGGCGGCGGACCGCGCCGGCGAGCAGCGCCGAGGGTACCGTTCCGTCTTCCGCTTCGACGATTCCAAAATCGAAGTCACCCAGACCGTCGAACTCGTACCCGGCCAAACCTCGCGTCTTCTCGACACTTGCCTGGCGACGTACAAGATCGACAACCGCGATAACCGGGTGCACCATGTCGGCTTGCGTTTCATGCTCGACACGTATATCGGTCGGAACGACGGCGTTCCCTTCGTTATTCCCGGCGAAAGGGAATTGTGCAATACGTTTCGTGTGTTTTCCAGGCCGTCGCAAGTGCCCGATTTCATTCAGGCTCAGGAGTACGAAAGCTTGAAGAATCCTGGTACGATTGCGCATTTGCAATTGAAAGTCGGCGGCCGCTTCGAGCCCCCGTCGCGCGTCACGCTCGGCGCCTGGCCAAACGTGGCGCTGAGGAAAAAAAAACTGGTTGCTCCCGAACTTGCCGAGCAATGCAAGAATCAGCTGACTGGCTGGGACGTGCCGGTGCTGCCAATGAAATTGTTGAACGATTCCGCTGTCGTGATGTACTGGGCCGAGCGTGACCTGGCGGCCGGCTCCAGCCGGGAACTGGCCTTCACCTACGGCTTGGGCGACGTCGAGGCCGACGAGCAAGGTCGGCTCGGCCTGACCATCGCCGGCGAACTGGTTGCCGGCAAGGAGTTCACGGTGACCGCCCAGGTGGCGAAACCGTTTGCAGATGAAGTGCTGACTATTGAATTGCTCGACAAAGACGGTAACCTGACAGGAGCTTTGTCCTTGACGGAGGGAGAACCAACACAGAACGTGCCGCCCGTTTCGGCGAATGCCAGCACCCGCCGCAGTGTGGTGTCCTGGAGAGTGAAAGCCAGCCGTCGTGACATTTATACCATCCGCGTTCGATCCAACCACGGCGTCATGCAGACCAAAATATTCCGGATTACCGACCGGAGTCTGTTTGATTAGCTTCCGACCTTGACAACGGCCGTCGTTCGGCTCGCTTGCCGATCGCTCGGACCCGTTGACGGAAATGTTTTTTTGGATGAGACGAGAGCCAAGCCGCGTGCGAGTGGGAGATTCGGATGATGCGCTTCGTAGTTCCCGGTTTGTTTCTTTTCGTGGCGTTGCCGGTCCTGGCTGCCGATCCGACCGAAGACGACTACTACCCCATCACCACGTTGCCGATTCCCAAAGGGCTGGTGCTGGAGGTCGGCGGGCTGTGCCTGATGCCTGACGGCAAACTGGCCGTTTCCACGCGCCGAGGCGATATCTACCTGGTGGACAATCCCAAAGCCGACGACCTGAGCCAGATTCATTTCACCAAGTTCGCCGGCGGATTGCACGAAGTGCTTGGCCTCGCTTACCGCGACGGCTGGCTCTACGCCACGCAGCGCGGCGAATTGTCTCGGCTCAAGGACAGCGACGGAGATGGCCGGGCGGACATCGTCGAAACCGTCTGCGACGACTGGGAAATCTCCGGCGACTACCACGAATACGCCTTCGGGTCCGATTTCGACAAGGAAGGCAACATCTGGGTCGTGCTTTGCTTGACCGGCTCGTTCACCAGCA
Source organism: Gemmatales bacterium (assembly GCA_026004675.1). Lineage (GTDB taxonomy): Bacteria > Planctomycetota > Planctomycetia > Gemmatales > Gemmataceae > BPJP01. Next base: position 508,680 of record BPJP01000002.1, on the reverse strand, counting down.
ATTGCAAGTTCCGCGGCTGGTGCCTGCGCATCACCAAAGACGGCAAAGCCATCCCGACTTGCAGCGGCATCCGCTCGCCCGGCGGCATCGGCATGAATCATCTCGGCGATGTCTTCTACACCGATAACCAGGGGCCGTGGAACGGCACCTGTGCGCTCAAGTGGCTCAAGCCAGGATCGTTTCAAGGACATCCCGCAGGCAACAAATGGTACTCGCAAGCTCCGAACATGAAACAGCCGGAAACACCCAACAGCAACAGCCGAATCATGACCGAAGCCGACCGCATTCCTGAGTTGATGCCGCCAGCTGTCATGTTCCCCTATGACAAAATGGGGAAATCGGCGAGCGGCATCGCCTGCGATACCACCGGCGGCAAGTTCGGCGTCTTCAAAAACCAGCTCTTCGTCGGCGATCAAAGCCACAGCACGGTCATGCGCGTCTTTTTGGAAAAGATCAAGGACCGTTACCAGGGGGCGTGCTTCATGTTTCGTCAAGGATTCGCTTCCGGCACTTTGCCCCTGTTGATGACGCCTGACGGCTATCTCTTCGCCGGTGGCACCAATCGTGGTTGGGGTTCGCGCGGCAACAAACCCTTCGCTCTCGAACGCGTCAAGTGGACCGGCAAAGTCCCGTTCGAAGTCCTCGAAATGCGCGCCAAACCCGACGGCTTCGAACTCGTCTTCACCAAACCCGTCGCCACCGCTACCGCCAGCGACCCGAAATCGTATCTGTTGAAAACTTACACCTACATTTATCGCAGCCAGTACGGCAGCCCGGAAGTCGATCACACTAATCCGAACATCACCAAAATCACCGTGAGCCAAGACCAGCGAACCGTTCGCCTCTATATCGACAAATTGCAGCGAGGCCACGTCCACGAGCTGCACCTAAATGGCGTCCGCTCGCAGAAAGAGAACCTGCCGCTTCTCCACCGAATCGCCTATTACACGCTCAACTATATTCCCGAAGAATGACCGATTGGGGACGATAGACCGGCTTCTTCTGCCCGGTCGTGAATCTTTTCAAACTGCGGCGAGCCTCTGCCCATTGGTTCCGCGGATCATAACATAGGCAACAAGTAAGCCGATGTTCTGGTTGCCAATGCGGGGCTTCGTATCCATGGAACGCACCATCCGTCGGGCGTTGTTGAGCGTCAGTGATAAAACCGGCCTTGTCGATTTTGCCCGGGTTCTGCAAGAGTTCGGCGTCGAGCTGATCTCCACGGGCGGAACGCGCAAGACTCTTGCCGACGCTGGCCTGAAAGTTCTTGACATCAGCGAGGTTACTGGCTTTCCCGAGATCCTCGACGGGCGAGTCAAGACATTGCATCCGCGCATCCATGCTGGCATCCTGGCCCGACGCGACGATCCCAAACATATGGCCACTCTCAAGGAACATCAGATCGAACCGATCGATCTGGTGGTCTGCAACCTCTACCCGTTCGAAAAAACGCTGGAGCAGAGAGCCGATCACGAAGAGTTGATCGAAAACATCGACATCGGCGGGCCGTCGATGGTGCGATCGTCGGCCAAGAACTACCAGGATGTCGCGATCGTCACTTCGCCCGACCAGTACCCGGCCGTTATCGACGAATTGCGCCAGAACAAGGGGGCACTGACGTTGGCGACCAGGCAGCGCCTGGCGGCAGCGGCGTTCGCCCGCACCGCCGCCTACGACGGAGCCATTGCACGCTATTTCGCAGGGTTGGAAAGCTCCGATACGTTCCCGGAGACCTTGCATCTTGGGTTTCATCGTCGCCAGGCGTTGCGTTATGGGGAGAATCCCCACCAGCGGGCGGCGTTTTACGTCGAGCCGGCGCCGCCGGCTGCCAGCATCGCTACCGCCGAGGTGTTGCACGGCAAAGAACTCTCGTACAACAATATTCTCGACCTGGATAGTGCTTTGAATCTGGTCCGCGAGTTTACCGAGCCGGCTGCCGTCGTCATCAAGCACAACAACCCGTGCGGCGCCGCGATCGGCAGCACGCTCGAAGAAGCTTTTCAAAAAGCGTATGAAGGCGATCCGCTCAGCGCCTTTGGCGGCATTCTTGGCTTCAATCGTGAACTCGACGAGGCCACGGCCAGGCAGATCACCGAGCCGAACCGATTCGTCGAGTGCATCATCGCACCCGGCTACAGCGAGGCCGCCTGGCAATTGTTGACAACCCGGCCAACGTGGAAAAAAAGCGTTCGGCTGCTCAAAACCGGTCCGCTGGTAAACCGCGAACAGACCAACACCCTCGATTATCGCCGGGTCGATGGCGGCTTGCTCGTGCAAACGCGCGATGCCGGCGGAGATGATTTCGCCCAGATCAAAACCGTCACCAAGCGCCAGCCTGGCGATGCCGAAATCAACAGCCTTCGTGTCGCCTGGATCATTTGCAAACACGTCAAGAGCAACGCGATTGTCCTGGTAAAGGACGGCATGACCGTTGGCGTTGGCGCCGGACAGATGAGCCGGGTCGACTCGGTACATTTGGCCACAAGAAAAGCAGGCGAACGCACAAAAGGCGCCGTCCTCGCTTCCGATGCTTTCTTCCCGTTCCGAGACAGCATCGATGAGGCAGCCCGCTTCGGCATCACCGCCGTCGTACAACCCGGCGGCTCCGTACGCGATCAAGAAGTCATCAACGCCTGCAACGAGCATGGAATTGCTATGATCTTTACTGGCGTTCGTCATTTTCGCCATTGATGATGCCACGATCGCGAAGGAACCGCACACATTTTGTGCACGACATCGCTCACTTGGGCATGTTCGTCCGGTCGTCGTTTCCTTTTCGTTCCTTTTTTTTAGCCATTTGTTTAAGTCGAATCAGCAGTTACGTCGGTTTGGCGAACTGAAATCCAGAAGCCGTTGACATTGGTACGGCGGTTGCAGCTTCACGCGGCGCCCCATGTGGTTCGAGTCATGTCGGTAAGGGAGCCGTCGCATGCTTGCAACTTTCCAAACGCCCACAGCCCAGAGGGGATCGGTCGTTTCGGATGCGGCGCTTTTGGAAGCCGCACGTTCGGCTTTGCAGAATAGCGGTTACCGCGCGGTCGCGAAATTGCGTTGCGAAGTGAAAAACGGCGTCGTCACGGTTTCGGGGCTGGTGCCCTGTTACTATCTAAAGCAGATCGCTCAGGCTGTGATCCAACGCCTGGAAGATGTCGCCGGCGTAAGAAACCTCGTTGTGGTTCGTTCGCCCGCATATTCGTAAACCGCCGCACGACTGCACCAAACCGAACGAACATTTCGTTTTGCTTCGAATCCGCACACCGGTTTTTGCCGCAATCGACACACTGTGTTTCTGGAGAGATGTTGCGCCGTTTGCGTAAGTCCTTGTGAGTAGCGAACTCACGAAAACCAGCGAAATCCTGGCGTCTCGGCATCCGGATTGCTCAAAAGGTGCCGGTGGGTAGGTCTTTTGGGCAGGGTGTGAGGGTCGTTTTGTGGGGAGTCTGTAGACCCTCACCCCTACCTGACTATCGCGATGAAAGGGCGTGGGGGGTCGTTGTTTGTGGGGAGTCCGTGGGCCCTCACCCCTTCTTTTTTGCCAGGAGAAGAGCAATGGCTAACTCGGTCGCCGAGCAAACGGATCAGCCTCTTGTCATTGGGGTGGCGTCGCGAACAAGCGAAGCAGAAAAAGCAGAAAAAAACGAATCCCTTCCTCCGGGTGAACGAGTAGAAGCTGTGTATTCGGATTGGGATCGCGCTCGCCTTGGAGATTGGTTCGCGGCTTGGTTATGGATAGGCTGTGCGGGCTATATGGTCTATCTGCACTGTTACGACACGATTCAGGTTCTCTTTGTGCCCTAATTCAGCGGCGGTCTTTCAGTTTTTTGGTTGTCTTATAGAGGACAAAACCGGCTTTCAAGTAGTTGGGCAAAGCGGCGGGATGGTCCGCCGTGCATGTATGCAGCCAGACTCGTTCGGGATGGCTTCGCCATGCTTCGTGCAACGTCCAATTCAGGAAATATTTTCCCAGCCCCTGGCCGATGAACTCGGGCATCAACCCGAACTGGGTGATTTCGACTTCGTTCTCGACACGGTAATCGAGTTCCGCGAAGCCGGCGGGCACGCCAGCGGCGAACAGCACATGCAGCTTGTTTCGCGGATCGGTGATCCAAGCCGACAGTTCTTCATCCGATAATTTGCTCCGCGTATTCCAATAGTAAGCCCGACCGACGGTGTCGTAGAGGAATCGATAATAGGGGACGGTCGGCTTTTGCGCCAAGACGACGGTCAAATCATCGCGTGGTGGCGGGATGGTTTCGTTGGGGGGCGATCGTGTTTCCAGGTAATAGACCGTGACTTCGAACTGGTCCATGGCAACCTCCGCTTAGTCGAGCATGCCGTTTTGCTCGGCGATCGCGTTCGCATCAGAGTGGTTCAAGAAACGGGCGAAGAAGAAGCACAGTGCCATCAGGGCGTATCCGAAGACCCAGTCCCACGCTGGAGCCAACAAAATGGCGGTGCCGCTCTGGGTGAAGCGATAGGAGTGCATCAAGCCGGCTGCCGACAAGCCGGCGGCCAGCCAGCACCATGACGACGCCACGACGAACTTGCGTTCGATCAAAGCGACGGTCGCCGCTGCCAGGATCATGGAGGTGAAAATGAAGCCCTGCTCCAAGGCCAGCCCACCGCGAAGCCAGATGTCGAAAGGAAGGAATTTGTCGATCAGCTCCGGGCTGAATTGCGGGCCGCCCGGCGCTCCATAACCGGCGGCGCGAAGTCCATTCAGGGCCATGAGGGTTCCCCACGCACCGACGGCGGGGAGCAAACCGACCACCACCGCCGGCGCGTGTTTACCAGGCGTGGTTTGGAAAGCCTGGGCGGTGATGATGATGCCAATCCAAATGACGATGGCCATTCCCGCGTCGATGGGAACTGCCCAGACGATATAGGCGAGCGTTCCAGTCAGGCAAATGAAGGTGAAGAAGATGGCATTGAGGATGGAATAGCCGGCACGTGCTCCCATGGCTTTCCATCCTGGGTGCCCGATGTAGATGGTAGTGGGGAAACAGGAGCCGAACGCTGCCGCCGCCAGCGTGCCGATGCCATTGACTGCCAGGGAGGGGGCGGTCGGGAAGGTGTCCCCGGCAGCTTCTGCCGACTCGATATTTTGCAGCGAACCGATGACATTGAAGATACCCATAGGAAGAATGATAGAAAAATAAGCGGCCAGATTATCAGGCGTCGAGGAAGCAAACAAATCTCCCAGGACGGGGATGGGCCAATTGATGCCGACGTTTCCGCTCATTTCGCCGCCGGCGATTCCCGTCGACCAGGCGATGGCCGTCCCACAGGCAACCGCCACCAGTCCGCCGGGCAGGCCAGCCGGGAAACGAACGCCGCCGAAGTAGGTAAGCAGAATGATCGCCAAGGTTGTGAGGCCGACGACCGGACGAGCGAACGTGCGATAGACGAATGTCAGGCTGATGAAACCCAAGGCGATGCCGGAGAGCGTGGCGAGCAGGGCTGCTCTGGGAGTCGCCCGTCGCAGGCGTTCGGCGAAAAAGGCGCCGCACAACTCGATCACTCCGGAACCGGCGCACGCCAACAAGCCGGCTTGCCAGGCGAACCGGGCCGGGTTCTCTATTCCTTGCTCCAGGGCGTACGATTTGGCTGGAAGCATCACCAAAAACACGTAGGCAAGCAGCGAGACCGTGTTGATGCCGTAGGGGAGAGCACAAACGTCATCGCGGCCCGTCGCCTGGGCCAGCCTTTTCGCCTGCAGAGCATAATAGAAATTGCCCACGAACAGAGAGACGGCCACGCCGGGCAAGACTTGGGCATAGAGCAAATCTTCCGGGAAGCCCAGAACGTTTTTCCATAAGGCGGCGATCAACAACAACTGCACGAGGTTGTCGAGCGCCAGGCCAAAAAAGCCATCTAAATCGCCTCGGCAAAACCAGCGCACACGACGCTCCCTTGACTTGTGGTCCAGTCTAGCTTCAGTGACGTTGTATCGTTTTTTCGCGAAGCGGAACGGTTTCGCGTCGGTCGGCGCGGGAAGCCAGCCAATGTTACTTTACCGACTTTCTTAGTCCCTGCCGCGATCCCGAGGGGTCACAACCTCTCGGACGGTTTGCCAGGCTTGAAGAGCACCTCTGCGGGGCCGTATCGTTCTCATCTCCGCGCACGCTTCGTGGTTGGAAACAACCGTTTCATCAGTTCCGGATGGAGCACCACGCCTTGCTGGTCGATGATGACAGGCCAGCGCCACCCTCTGATGCGAACCGCTACCCAAGGGGCATCGACTTGCGGGACGGCCCGCTTTGAAAGCGATGCTGTTACCTTGTCGAGACCTCCCCAGTCCAGATCGTCGTGGTAGCGGGCCGAACCGAGATCGGCAACGTCGATGACATGGCGATCGTTCCAGAAGAAACTCGCCGTTTCCAAATGGAGTTGTTTCCTGGCAGAATCGAAAGCCATCCGCGCGGCGTAATGTCGGCCATAAAGCCACATCCCTCCAGCAAACGTGGCCCCGAGCAGGATCACCAGTCCGCCCATCCCAAGCCGCGCCGGCAGCGACGCCAATTCGCCTCCGTCAGCGGGGTTCAGTCCGTACGTTCGCGCCAGCTCGACGCCGAAGTACAAGGAGGCAGCAAACGCCACAAGCGAACCGATCATGACGGCTCGAACCTTGATGAGTTGCCAGCCAGCGCGATAAATGGGGATCATGAGGCAACCCTATCGTGTCTCGGAGAAGTCGTTCCTCCCTTGTCGTTGTCGCTAAAGCGATGCCCTTTGTTGGGCATATCCCATTATAGATTCGTCCTCGCGGCAAGCCTCACTGCCACTCATCGGTCGACGGCCTCTTCAGTGAGGCGCGAAGGCGGCTATTCTTTCGCTTCCCGAACGCGAACCCACTTGCGGCCCTGGAGAATCCACGTCGCTCCCGTGACGTGGTCGAAGCGAAAGGCCGTCAAATCGTTCTCTCCCGCTACGAGGACGACGTCGTAATCGCCGCTGGGCAGCGGAGCAGCGTCGCTTTCGCGAATCGATTCCCATTTGTCGACCACGATCTGCCAGGCCTCGCCCGTTGCGGGGCGAAAGCGGATTCCCTGAAAGGTGTTGCCGACGCGCACCAGGCGGATTTCATAGTTTTTAAGTTCGATACGTACGTCTTTGGCTTCCGCGGCAGCCCTTTGCGACAGGCACAGGATAGCCGTCCAAACGATCGGGAGTCCCAAAGCGAAAGGTCGTGTCGCAAGCAGTTTCATATGCGGTCTCCTTGACAAGTAGGACTAGGGCCAACGGGTCGTGTCTGGTCGTTCGACGTTTTCTATTCTTTCGACGAAGAACACGGGTGAATCGGTTGGTTCAACGGGTTACGTAGTACAAGACGGTAGCGCCATCGAGAAGGGCGAATTCGGGGGCGGGGAGTTCGGAGGCAGGACCGGTGAACGGCCAGAGTTGGACGGCCCGGCATTCCTGCAGTCGCTGCAATCCTTCAAGGAATTCGGGCAAAACCAGGTTGGGATGCTGTTGGCGGACGGCAGCGAACAATTCGGGAAAGGAACAATCGCCTTGGGCGCCGCTTTCATGACGCCTTTCGAGATAGGCCAGTGCCGAACGCGCCCAGGGTACGAGAGGAGCCGTACCGTTGCCGCTTTCCAGGCGGTTCAGGTCCGCTCGCCTGAGGGCATCTTCGACGCGAGTTTGCAAGGCGTTGATCTGCTGCGTCAGTTTCTGCACCGATTCCACGAGGCGCTTGCCGGTCTCGCGCCACTCGTGTTGCAGTTGCGCCATCCATACGGGAATCCCCTCTTGAGTGACTCGAAGCAAGTCCCGGAGTTCCTCCAGGAAGCGTACCGGCGACTGCCTGGAATAGACGTACTCGATTCCTTTGGGAGTGATTCGGACCCAGTCGATGGCGTTCTTGCCTTTGGTTTCCGAGCGGACGACTTCCAGCAATCCTTCGTCGATCGCCCGAGTGGCGGCTTCGACATTATGTCGGCTTCGGCCAGGAAACAAGCCAGCGAGCTTCCCCGCACGATACAGGGGCTGTTCGTCCGCCGTGCTGCTCGCTTGTGTCAGCGCCTCGAGGATTGCCTCATCGACTTTGTCGCTCATTGTCGCATCCATGCTGGGGGAGAAAGGCCTGTGCGATGCTAACTCAATGCGGTCAACCGGACAAGATAGAATAGCGACTGTTTTAAGCTGGGCAGGCTGAACTGGGAGACCCGCCAACAAGCCAGCCCGAATCGTCGACGGTTCGCGACCCAGGTCGCAAAGTGCGCGCGAGGCATTGGGCGGGCTTCTCGAGGTCGAAATTAGCCAGTTTGTGTCATTTGCCAGGTCCGCTGTCAACTAACGGGAATTGGTGCGAGTTGGTCGTCCAGGCACCGTCATCTAACGGTAGTTGCGGGAAGAGCACCGTCAACTGACGGCATTTGCGATGGGTCCGATCGTCTCTCGATGGCAGAAGCGATCCGGAAGGCCGCCTCCCAGCCCGCATTGATTCGCAACCGCCTCCATGCTATCAGCTTGGTGCAGGCAAACTGGCCGGGCGAAGCCGTCGAACGGCCCAGATGACAGCGGCCAGGCAACAAAGCACGGAGGGAAACCCGTCTTGGAAACGACCTACTACGTTCATCCGTCGGCATACGTGGACCAACCATGCGAGATCGGCGCCGGAACCAAAATCTGGCACTTCAGTCATGTCATGGCTGGTGCCCGGATCGGGAAGAAATGCATACTCGGCCAGAATGTTCATGTCGCGTCCGATGTCGTCATTGGCAACAATGTCAAAATACAAAACAATGTTTCGCTTTATACCGGCTGCATCATCGAGGACGACGTTTTTCTTGGTCCTTCATGCGTTTTGACGAATGTGGTGAACCCTCGCAGTGAAATCTCTCGCCGTCACGAATACCAGCGGACGCTCATTCGCCGAGGTGCGACGATCGGTGCCAACGCGACGATCGTATGCGGCAAAACGATTGGCCGATTCGCCTTTATTGCGGCTGGTTCGGTGGTGACCAGGGATGTGCCGGACTACGCCCTGATGATGGGGGTGCCAGCGCGGCGCGTCGGCTGGATGAGTCGGCATGGCTATCGACTAGGGCCTGCCGATGCCGACGGCATCATGATTTGTCCCCAAAGCGGCTTCCGCTATGTGCAAACGCAACCCGACCAGGTTCGTTGTCTTGATTGCGACGAGGACCAGCCGCTGGAAGGGATGTCCCCCGCCGCATGAACATCGCCATCGGCGAGCTTTGCAGGACGTCAATCGCGAAAGGGCGAACCATAGCATTCCAACGATGGATGAACGCAGACTGGAGAAAGAGGCCATGACTTCTATCGGCATGATCGGCGCTGGCCGATGGGGAAGCAACTGGATACGGACTTTGGCTGCGCTTCCTGGCGTGAATCTGCGCTGGTGTTGTGATGTCAATCAGGCAAGCCTGGACCGGGTTCGCAGACAATTCCCTGCTGTAGCCACCACCCCCGACCTGGCCGATTTGCTCGACGATGGTTCCCTCGACGGTGTTGTCATCGCGACTTCGGCGCCAACGCATTTCGAAGTGGCCTCGCGCGCTCTGCAAGCAGGGAAGCACGTGTTGATCGAAAAACCGATGACATTGACCACAGCGGAAGCACACGCCCTCAACCGCCTGGCTCGCGACGCACGCCGGGTCCTGATGGTGGGGCATCTGCTCGAATACCACCCCGCTATCAACCTGATCCAAAACATGATCGCCAGCGGCGAATTGGGAGACATCTATTACATCTATTTGCAGCGTTTGAACCTCGGAACAGTGCGGAGCGATGAGAATGCCTGGTGGTCGCTGGCGCCGCACGATATATCGGTGGCGTGTCGGCTGTTCGGCGACATGCCGCTATCGGTGCAGTGTCGTGGCCAGAACATCGTGCAGCCAGGAATCGCCGACGTGGTTTTCGCAACGTTGGAATTTCCTGGAAGCCGCCTCGCCCACATCCATGTCAGTTGGCTCGACCCCCACAAGACCCGCAAGCTGACAGTGGTCGGCTCCAAGAAGATGGTGGTGTTCGATGATACGCTGCCCGCTTACAAGGTCGCTGTCTATGACAAGGGATTTCGGCTCAATCAAGCCTTTCCGTCCAATGCCGATTGGATCACGATGCGGCAGGGAGATGTCGTGATGCCCAAGCATGAGACGACCGAACCGCTGGTATGCGAAGCCCGGCACTTCATCGAATGTATCCGCACCGGCTGCCAGCCGATCTCTGATGGTGAGTCTGGCACGAGGGTCGTTTCGGTTCTTGAATATGGGGATCGTTCGTTGCAGGCGGGAGGCGAAGTGGTCCGCATCGTCGCGGACATGACCGAACTTCGCCGCTGCGCGTGATTGCGACAATTGGCTACGGGTTTGCAAGCGTTTCTGTTTTGCTATTTGGGAGTCAAGGACGATGTCTGTCGTTGCCCATCAAGGCCAGCACAATCCCGACTTCGAGCGGACGCTTGTGTCGCTGAAAACGCGTCAGGCGGGCGTTGCCGTCATTGGTCTGGGCTATGTTGGCTTGCCGCTGGTGCGGACGATTTGCCGGGCTGGCTTTTCCGTAACCGGGTTCGATTGTGATCCGGCCAAAGTAGCCAAGTTGAATGCCGGGCGAAGTTACATCAAACATATCGCCTCGGAAGATTTGCGAGAACTGGTTCAAGAGAAACGTTTCCGCGCCACGACGGATATCGCTGACTTGCGCGAAGCGCGGGCAATTATCATCTGCGTCCCCACTCCCCTGAATGAACACCACGAACCCGATCTGTCCTATGTTGAAGGGACGGCACGGGAAATCGGCCGCATTCTCAATCCCGGCCAGCTCGTCGTTCTGGAGAGCACGACGTATCCGGGGACCCTGCGCGAAGTGGTCAAACCGATTCTGGATGAAAGCCGACTGGTAGCCGGCCAACAATATTTCCTCGCTTACAGTCCGGAACGGGAGGATCCGGGGAATCCGCTTCACAGTGCGGCGTATATTCCCAAAGTCGTGGGTGGCCTGGACCCGAAAAGCCACGCTTTGGCGGTGGCTCTCTACGAACCTCTCGTTCCCAGGGTGGTATCGGTCTCCAGTCCGGAAGTCGCCGAGGCATGCAAGATTCTTGAAAACACCTATCGCTGCGTCAACATCGCTCTGGTCAACGAATTGAAGATGCTGTTCGAACGCATGGGGATCGACGTATGGGAGGTGATCGAGGCGGCGGCGACCAAACCCTTCGGTTTTCAGGCTTTTTATCCGGGTCCCGGCTTGGGGGGACACTGCATTCCGATCGATCCGTTCTATTTGTCGTGGATTGCCCGCAGGCACAATTTTCACACGCGTTTCATCGAATTGGCTGGTGAGATCAACACCAATATGCCCGAATATGTCGTCCAGCGGGTGTTGTTGGCATTGAACTCGATGGGCAAATCCTGCCAGGGAAGCCGAATCGGCATTCTCGGCATCGCCTACAAGAAGAACGTCGATGACGCCCGCGAATCACCGAGTCTGGAGTTGCTCCAGCGCTTGAAAGAACTTGGAGCCGTGATCAGCTACAACGATCCATATTTGCCGCGCTTGCCGAAAACGCGCAAGCACTGTTTCGATCTGGCAAGCCAGCCGTTGACGGCGGAGTATCTTTCGTCGCTGGATTGTGTTTTGATCGCGACCGATCACAGCGATTACGACTGGGAGTTCATCGTGCGCCATTCATCGCTGGTGGTCGATACGCGCAACGCAACCCGGGACGTTGCCAGCGGTCGGGAAAAAATCTGGAAGGCTTGAACTTTGTGCGATCCCATGCCGTTGTTCATCGCTGGTAGATCGGCAGCGTGGCTCGGTCCAGTTGCAGGATAGTGAGCATGCAAGACGTCGTGTAGACGGGTCCGATGCCGCTCATGTTCCAGCTGCCATCGCCGCTTTGCCGGGAAACGATATAGGGGAAAACCACCTCTTTATATTTGCTCCACGTCAAACCATCTTTGGCGTTGGAATTGGGGAACAACTTCTGCCAGCGATCATCGCCCAGACTGTAAACGGATTGGGCGAAATAATAGTGTGTGTATTCCCAGTGGCCGAAATGATCGCGTCCTGACCGGTCGATGCCGATCACCCTGTGGCAGTATTTCAGCCAACGTTTGGTGTATTCGCCGTCGTACTCCCCGGCGCTGAAGGCGCAGGCGACGGCAGCGGCAGTCAGAGCCGGCCGACCTTGTCCGCCGAAGCCGCCATTTGCCAGGCTGTAGATGATTCCTCCATCCTGGGTGGTGCATTTTTTCAGGTAGTCGCGTGCTTTGTCGATGATTTGTTTGGGTACGACGATACCGGCGTTGCGAGCTGCTCGAAGGGCTTGCACTTGCGTGATGGTAACGGAGCCTTCGTCGAAATCGCTACCGTCTCGCGCGGAGACGTATCCCCAGCCGCCGCGACTGGTCTGGGCGTGACCGCAAAACTCGACTGCCTTGGTTAACATTTTTTCCAATGTTTCGCGTTCGCGGGCATCTTCTTCCTCGCCATAAACCTGAGACAAGAACAAAAGCCCGAAGCCGTGGCCGTACATGTATCGGCTTCGCTCGGACGGGTTGCGCGGATCGCCAAGGAGTCCACTGCGCTGGCTGCGTTCCTTGAACCAATCGACTGCTCTGCGGATGTTCTTCGCGTATTTGCCTTCGCGAACGGTACTTCCCTCGGCGAGCAAGGCGATCCCGGCCAAACCGGTCATGGCACTGGGATACTGGCCGCCATTCGCTTCCCAATGCCCGTCCGAATGTTGCGAACGAGCCAGATAATCCAAGCCGCGTCGGATCACCTTTTCATACTTTTCCGGGATTTCCTCGGCGCGGGCTGTCGTGAATGACACGACAAACCAACCGAGAACGGCAGCGACTAAAACAGCATGGTTTCGCATGGGAGGACCTCGTTATTCCAGGTATCAGGGCGATACCTTTTCCGTTTGCATGTTTTCAACGAAAAACTCGTATTGGGCCACCGGAGATACCAGGCGGGTGTACCCCGTAGCCGGGTTGACGTTCAGCTCGGTAAACTGGGTTGCCGACGCCAACCTGTCATTCAGGACAAGCTTGCCGGTTACTTTGTCGAAGGCCCGGGCGGTGGTAACCGTCTCGAGAGAGCGGCCGACGATCCGCCATCTGGAATACCGAGCTGACAGCAACAGCACCGGCATGTCCCGGAACGAATGGAGCAACAACATGTCATGTTCGACTTCGTTCCACCAACGTGGTTTGCCTGTTTTCTTGTCGAAAGCGAAGATCATGCCGTTGACTGGAATGGCGTGCCCCAGCCGCAAACCGGGATAGATTCGGCCATTGATTTTGGCATTATTCACAGGGTTGTTGGTGGCGATGTAGAACTGTTCATTGTCTTCGAGCAGGTGGATATCGATCGTCTGTTTCAAATGTACTGTATCGATCGTGGTGTCCAAAAGAGACGTTTGCTTCCGCAAATCGATCACTTCGATATGTCCGTCGCTGGGATTAGCCAGTCCCAGGAGATAGGGATCGTCGGCGTTCATGATTTTGACGGCAGGAGGAAGTTCCCGGCTCCAGACATCGTCACTGAGGCGCAGGTCGTAGAGACGAACGCGTCGCTTGCCGCTGTCACGATCGGTTTCTTCGACGAGAATCTGGTTGCCGAGAATGCGGTAGTTGCCAGTCAGCAAGTGGGAGGAATCCGGAAGGTCAACGGCGATGCCATCTTCAGCGCGGACGGCGCGGACGCTGCCGATACCCCCGTCGGCACTCAAGCTGGCATAGAAGAGAAGGTCAGCATCGCCGAACAGGTGAGCCAACGCAGGGACACCATTGCGTTCCCACAACAATTGGCCGGTATAGGGATCGACGGCCAGGAGTTTGTTTTGAGCCTGAAACGACAAGAGACCCGCTTGAAAGAGGCCAGCATGAGTCCAAAATTCATAATGCCCGTCTGCGAATTGTGCCCGCATGCGGCCAAAGTTATCGAACAAGAGTCGAGTAGGGTTGGAGGCGGTGGTTTGCCTCTGCCAAAGCAGTCGCTGACTGGCCAAATCGAAGGCATACAGCATATGCCCGACTTGGAGCACGCACGTATGGCCTAAACAGTAGCAAGGGAAAATTGCGGACATGGGCGTGCCGGTGCTGTAGCTGAAAGCGATCCGCGGGATGGAATGAGTCCAGTTGTCCTGGTCTGATTGCGGATTGCGAAAATCGAGTCGATAGTTGCCAAGGTCGAGCATGATTTGATAGCGGCGCACGGAGGGGACGCATTCGCCGAGGATGCGAAACGCGAAGACGTTTCGATATCGGAAATTGCCCGTCGAGTTCCGGACTTTTACACGGCGATTTTCCCAGTCATTGGCTTGCATATCGAGATAGGGAAGGAAGCGTTTGTCGGTAGCCAGTTCATTGATCAAGTCGGCGCCGGTAACCCCCGGGCGAAGCGGAACGGTGGGGAAACGTTCGGCGATCTGGCGATAGTAGAAAGCTGCGTCTTCGAGTAGACCGCGTCGGGTGTTCAATTCGGCCAGCATTTCCAAGGCGCGGGCAGCGGTTCGGTCATCGTCTTGTTGGGTCAAATGCAGAAGTTGCAGCTCGGCATCCAATTCCTTGCCCAGGTCGATCAAGACTTGTGCCAGCCGCATCCGCGCCGCGGATCCCACGCCCGCCAGCCGGCCGCTGGTGCCGCCGAACAACGCGACAAAACTCCTCAGTTTTTCAACGTCGCTGGTCTCTGCCACACTACGCCAATGCTTGTCGATCTCTTTTTCGAGTGCAGCTCGCTGGGCAGCATTTGCCCGCTTCAGCATCCGGTCGATCCGGCCTTTTGCCCAGATATCTGGACGAACTTTGACGGCTGGATCGTCCAGCATGGTAATCAAGTCCATGTTTGCCGCGAATCGGGCGAATTCGAGATAGGCATTCAACGCCTCGACCAGCCGCCCCTGTTTTTCTCTGCCTTTCGCCAGAAGCGAGTAGAACCTCGATTGTCGGCGTTGTTGTTCCTGGTTGGCACGCTGCCGTTCCGATGGCGGCGCATCCGCCGGCACTTCCACACGACACAACTCCTCATATTCTCGCAAGAACGCTTGTCCGGAGTCGAAGTCCCGCCTCAGCAGCTCGGTCAACGTGTCGAACAATTTGCGACGGACATCGGCGACGACCTCCGCAGGCGGTTTCACCGCCAGCACTGCGTGAAGGTCTTCGACAGCGCCACGAAGATCTCCTTGATCGACGCGCAGTTCCGCACGTAGTGAAAGCGTGGCGATATCCTTGGGATTTTGTTGGAGACGCCGATCGAGCTGGGCGAGTTTGTGCCCCAATTGGGGGAAAGCGGCGACTTCCGCGAGCGATTGCGAAACCAGTACGCCGTTATGGAACAACAGATTACCCGGAGTGATGCCGTCACCGCTCCGACGCCGCGCTCGGGCCACGATATGACCCGACGCCAGGTCGATCGCGCAGACTTCGGTTTGGTTCGAGCGCGGCGAAGATTTGAGCGGAAGAAAATACAATCCCCCTGTGGCGACGCCCTGACCGGAAGGCAAGCCCGTTTCGACGGACCAGACCAGTTTGCCGTTGTTTGCATCCAAAGCACGACAAACGTGGCGTCCGACAAGCACGACTTTGTCGTCGAACACACCAGCCAAATAAAGATCGTCGCCGCGATTGGCTTTCCACAAAAGCCGGCCATCGTGCAGATTGAGGCAATGGAGGGACTCGGCATCCGGTGCCGTGACGAAAACCTTGTCTCCTTGGATAACGGGAGCGCAATTCTTCCAGGAAACCGGATACGTATTGACAGCGTACTGAATCCGGAGCCTCTTCAGCTGGTCGGTTTCGTCGCCAGCGGCGGCAGCACGCTCGCGATAGGAATGAGCCCACACCAGGCTATGCGTCAACAAGTCCACGCCGAGAACGGCTCCCGCGTTCGTCGGGCAAACCAGGATGCCATCGCGGTAAGCGAGGTGAACAGCATGGAGTCGGCGTGCCGGGGACTCCAGCAGAGGCTCGCGCATATGGGCCAGCGTTTGCATCCATTCCACCTTTGGCTCGCCGAATTCTTTCGTCGGCGGTTGCAGGCAAATCAGCCGCAATTCACCATTGCGTTTTTCATTCAGAATGTAAAGTTTGCCCGCCAGGGGCAAAGGCGGGCCAAGGAAAAAGCTTTCGGCAAACTCGCCGGCGCGTTCGTCCATTCCTCCCAGTTCCCACTTCGCTTTGCCGGTCCGAATCTCGATGGCTTGTAGCCGATTGTGGTGAATCGCATCCGTCAATTTGCCGTAAATCTCTTTTTGCGGCTTGTTACGCCAATTGGCGTGGCTGCGCAGCCAAACCGGATGGGGAGGAATCGCCAGATCGTCAATGGCATAGACCATGCGATCGTCGCTGCTCAGCGTGCCTAACAGCGAGTTCTCAATCAGGACATTGTGACTTTGATTGTTGACGAAGTTCGGCAACCACTGCGTCAGTGGCATGCGCTCGGTCGATCGTCCCGACCGGCTCAGCCTGTCCAAACTCAGATCAGAAACCTGCTCCCAGGCAAGCTTCCCGTCCTTCATGTTGAGCGCCTGGATGCCGCTATGGTTGCGATAGATGAGCAACGAAGTCGGTTCAGGATCGTCGTCGCCTGGAAAGTCGACGTTCTCCGCGACGACGGGAAAAAACGCCGGCAGAACCGGCAATTGTTTCTGTTCTTGTTTGGCAATCGCGAGCGAAATGTGTTTGTTGACTTCACTATTGTAGGGCGGCAACATCGGCTGCTTCCAGGCGATTTCGTCCAGGTAGGGGATATCGCCGTCTCCGATCGCGTTTCGGTGGGAGTTGCCTCGGAACAGGCTGATACCGCGAGTGGAAAAGGTTTCCACTCCTTTGGGCAACGCCGCCACCGCTTTTTCCAGGTCGGCAAGCGACAGGTTGCGCCCCGACAGCTTCAGGCCATTCGGGCTGACACGGGCCAGGCGCTCCCACGTCGTCCGCGCCAAATCCTCTTTTCCGACCCAGCGAAAAGCGATGCTGGCTTTAAGTAATGTCAGCGGCTCGATCTCCACATCCTGGCGCTGCAGCAAACGTTCGAATTGCAACGCAGCCCGCACTGGCTGGCCTCGGTCAAGATAATAGGTGGCCAGCAGTTTGGCGGCCTCCGAACCGGACGACGTATAACGGAAACGCTGTTCCACTAGCGCCAACAAATTGATATCGCCGTTCTCCTTCGCTTGAGTCAGCATCTGCCTGGCCCGCTCGCCATGCAGTGTCTCGTAGACCTCCTTGGCTTCCTTCGGCAGCGATCCCATCAGACGATTGGCGTGTATGCGAACACTTATCCGTTCGGTGCTGTTCCTTTTGGTTCGGATAAAGGCGTCCTCTTTGATTTCCAGCAGTTGCTGCAACACATAGATCGCGTCGGTCCAGTTTTTCTCCTGGATCAGGTCCTGGGCCGCTTCGAGCATGAGTTGGGCTTTGCGGCTGGGAGGCAAGGTGATGGCATCGGTGAACTCGCGATCTTCCTCCACCGTCGGCTCTTGAGGTTCGGAAGTGGGAGCTTTTTGGGCCAGAACACCAACCGGTTGCCGAAGACTGAAGTAGCCGGCAATGGCCAGCACCAGCGCTACAACCAGGAAACGATCTCGACTGGACATGGGTGTGGTTCCCCTCCAGGGCCGCGTTGTTTGCACCACTCCGCTCTCAGTACACAAGCAATGGATTCTCTCACAGAACGCATATTTTTGACAAGCGGAATTCATTTCCCGCAAAAGCCTAGAACCCAGAACCAATTGGCAACATGCCCTGCGCCGATTGGCTGGTGAGGCAAGACGAGGTGCCTCATACAATAAGACGGCTTACAAGCTTCAACCCAACTCGTCGCTCTTGCCAAACAGGCGAGTCTCGGCATGCGGTTCTTGTCGGGTACAATAGGCCAAGGTTTGGATCGGTGCTGAAGGAGACGGGTGCTGGCGAGGAAAAGATGCCATTGTTTGGAGCGCACATGTCGATCGCCGGTGGTTATTACAAAGCTGCTGAAGCAGCTGCGAAAGCCGGCATGGAGACGTTTCAATGTTTCACCAAAAACAACAACCAATGGAAAGCGAAGGACATCAGTGACGAAGAGGCGCGCTTGTTTCGTCAGGCTGTCCGTGATGGCAAACTCAAACGTCCTACCGCCCATGACTGCTACCTCATCAACCTCGCCTCGCCCGATCCGGCCTTGTATCGCAAGTCGATCGAAGCCTTCGTTGTCGAAGTGCAGCGGGCGGAAAAACTGGGGCTTGATTATCTCGTGATGCATCCGGGATCGTGCGTCGATGACAGCGAAGAGCACGGCCTGGAAAGGATCATTCGGGCGATCGACGAGACGCATCGGCGATGTCCCGGCTTTCGCGTGCGGATTCTTCTGGAAACGACAGCAGGTCAGGGAAGCAGCCTGGGCTATCGTTTTGAACACCTGGCTCGAATCCTGGAGGGGACGGCCGAATCCGATCGCCTCGGAGTGTGCCTGGATACGTGTCATGTCTTTGCCGCCGGTTACCCCTTGGCTCCGGAAAAAGAATATCGGGCCACCATGCGCACATTCGACCAGGTAATCGGCTTGCACAGGTTGTGTGCCTTTCACCTGAACGACAGCGCCAGGCCGTTCGCTAGCCGGGTCGATCGGCATGCCCATATAGGCAAGGGGTACCTGGGACTAGAACCGTTTCGTTTGCTGGTCAACGACCGGCGTTTTCGCCGCCACCCCATGATCCTGGAAACCCCCAAAGAAGATGGCCGCAAGAAAGACATGGACAGCGTCAACTTGAGGGTGTTGCGTCGGCTGGTGAAGTCGTCCCGCTAGGGCGACGCGCAATGGCTTTTTTTCATTCCGACACGATGACTTTCGGGCGGCGCAAGACGAATCCCGGTTGCTGGCTGGCGTAGCCCCGTTCGCGCTGTTCGGCAACGCGCAGCGGACCCATCCCTTCGACGACTTTGCTCCCCACGCGCTCGTGCAATCGCGGGTCGTATGCCGCGCCGATGACGGCGTCGTATGGATGGATGCCGTGCCGCGCCAAAGCCGCTTGGATTTTTCGGAACTGAACTTCGACCGAATCGGCCCAACGACAGTATTCATCCGGGTCGCCAGACTGTGGACGCGAAGAGACCACCGTTTCCATGTCGATTCCGATCTGCAAGAGTTCGTTCAGCAACGCCAAACTGATGCGCAGGTCGCCATGAATTTCCTGACGCAATTGTTGGTAGGCCTTTTGCGTGTCGGCAGCAAACGAGTTGAAGCTCTGTTGCAGTGTTTCCCGCATCTTGAGCTGGCTCTGCTCGAATAGCTTGTGCTGACGATTGTTGGTCTCTCGCAGAGAGATGATTTCTTCGCACAGTCGATAGATCGACGACGACCAAAGCGCGGGTTCCTTCGGGACAGCCTGGCTGGTCTCGGGCCTGTTTACGGTTTCAGGATCACTCATTCGTGCCACCCGTGATAGAAATCCCCATTGGCCTGGCATTCTCTTATGGTAGCCCACTCCGACGACAAGGGAAAGTTTGCGGATCAGGCAGGCTTTTCCGGTTTTGCTTAAAGTACCGGTTGCGACGTGGTCGATAAACAGACTAACGGAAAAACAGAGATGGAACTTCACGCCAGAAGAAACCAAATGCGAGGGGGGATAAGATGAGGCGTGTAGCGGGTTCGCTGCTTTTGATCCTGATCGGAGCGGGTTGCGCCGGCTCCGGGGCGGCGCGCTGGCGCGACAATGCTAGCATGCATTCCCGACCGCTCGCCAGGCGCTGGTGCCACAACCAGGCATGCCAGACCTGTATGCATCAGGCTTGCCAGAATTGCCCTCATTGCGCAGTCTGTCAAGCGGCCAATGCGAACCAAGTGATGGTCGTCGATACCGGTGAAGACGGCGGCATTGCTGTCGTTGACCGATCGACGTTGACGGCTTCGCCAGTGAAACAACTGCCTCACATGTCCGACATGCCGATCGTTGGCGATGCCAATCTCTCGAACGCCGAGATGGTCGTTCCCGAGCAGCAAGGGGAACCATCCGTGGAAGGACCGCAAATCCGGCAGGTGTCGACCACTCCTTCCCGAAAAGGACCGATAACGATGAGGTTGCCTCATGTGGTAGCGGAAGGGATGCAGGAAAGCCAGCTTCCGCCAGGTCCGCCCGTGAAGCTGGTAAACAGCCATCGCATAAGTCTCGATTACAAGATCGAAAACGTGGGACCGAGCGGCGTGTCGGGAGTCGAACTGTGGTACACACGCGATGGGCGAAAATGGATTCAGCATCCGATGGTTACGGAACCGAAACCGCCTTTCATCATTGATGTTTCTGAAGATGGGCTATATGGGTTCACGCTCTTGGCCCGCAACGGCATCGGCTTGACCAAGAAGCCTCCGATGATGGGCGACGAGCCTTTGGTGTGGGTGAAAGTCGATCGCCAGCCGCCTCAGGTCGAATTGACCGACCTGCAGCTCGGGCTGAAAAACGATATCTTGCAGCTAACGGTGCGCTGGCGAGCGTCCGATGAGAATCTGGCAGAAGAGCCGATCACCCTTTCTTACGCGACAACTCCGAGCGGTCCTTGGATTCCCATCACGCAACAAATCGCCAACAGCGGTCATTTCGTGTGGAGGTTGCCGGCCAACACTCCAAGCCAGGTCTATATCCGTGCGGAAGCCGTCGACCAGGTGGGGAACAAGGGAATCGCGATCGCCCAGCAGCCGGTTTGTCTCGACCTGACGCCTCCCTCTGTACAGATTGTGACGGTAGGTGCTTTGCCCAAGCCGTGACGGGCTGCCATCGCAAGGCAAATCGGCGAATGTCTTGTTTGCAGAGCGAAGAAATAATCGCCGCGGGAGGAGGCGTCCTCTCGCGGCGATTATTGTTTGGTGGTCGACTGTCTGGCCGTTCAAGCGCTCTGGTATTGGACGGCCGGTTTGTTTTCGTCCCGTGCTGGTGGAGAGGCGAGTTCGAGTTTGCGTTTTGGCAACTCTTTGACTTTTTCGATCGGCCCCTTATAGAGGTTTTTAAGCCAACCCCAACCGCGGGCGAACGATTTCACCAGCCCGACCATGCCGTACGCCTGGTACATCACGCGGTAACTCCACACCGGGTCTTTCCAGTTGACGACCGCGCGGACGAAATTGATCGGGTTGTAAAAGTGAGCATAGGCGAGATACACGTTGAGCTGCTTGCGCCAGGGACGAGCGTCGTGAGTGGCGATGCAGTGATTGCCGTCGTATTGATAGTCTTCGACGCGTTGGTTCCCGGCTTTTTCAATCACCATTCCGGTTTCGTAGGGCTGTTCGTAGCCCTTGCTGCCAACGGAGGGAGTCAGGATGGTGACTTGCACGCTGACCGAGCCGGACTTGCGCAGAAAGTTGACCTGATTCAACAAGCCGTAGAGGTTGCCTCGACTGACGAGGGGCTGGCCGTCGTGGTGCATCATCATGGACATGGGGCAGATGCCGTGGCGGTTGAGCACTTGGAACAAGGTCTTGGTTTTTTCCGGGCTTTGTCCCTTTTTGACCAGTTCGGCAGTCATGTCTTCGATGCCGAACCAGATGGCCCGCAAGCCTCCGTCCCGGCACAAAGGCAACAGGTCCATGTTTTTATACACGTCGAATTCGGTTGCTTCGGTACCGAAAAAGATGGCGTCGCGGAACGGTTTGCCGTTCACCTTTCCTTTGCGGAGGCTGGAAAAGATGTCTTCGACAGTATCGCGATGATTGAAGAAATTATCATCCGTTCCGAAAAAGGCGTGGATGCCGGTGGTCTCGGCCATCGCTTTGAATTCATCGCGCAGCCGCTCCGGACTCTTGTATCGGAACGTGAACTGGTTGTACGCGGGAATGGGGCAGTAGGGGCAGTGGAACTTGCAGCCGTGCGTTGTCACGACGCTGATCATCCCAGCATAGCGGTGCAGTTTTCCTGGATCGATCGCGTGCCTTGACAACCCGGACCGACGATGGGGCGGTTCGAGCAGCGCAAGTCCGACTTGCGGGTGCGGCAACTCGTCCAAATCCTGGACGAGACGCTGCGTTCCCGTATTAATCAGCCGCGAAACGGGCTGGTCGGTCTCTCCCTCGGCGAACACCAGGCCGGGGATGTCGTCGAGCAGCCCTGACAAGCGTAAGCGGTGGAACGTCTTGCGAGGATGTTCGTTTCGTCCTCGGTATTCGGTGATACGATCCAGCAGCTGCAAAAGTATGAATTCCTCGCCGGTGACGACGACATCGGCGTGGCAAGTCGACTTCGGACCAAGATTGAAGAAGTCCCACGGTTCATAAATCGCCTTGGCGCCGCCAGCGAGAATCAATGGTCGTTCCTCACCCAGCTGGTAGGCGTCTTCGATCATTTCATAGGCGCTTGCGCTATGAATCTGCATGCTCGACACGAGAAGCAATTGAGGGATTTGCCCGTCGAGACGCGCTTTGCTGGGGCGGAAATTGCGGTTCCATTGCCTTTGAACGATTCGCGTCTTGGTGAAACCCGCCTGGTAGAGGGCAGCGGCGACGGCACGAGGACCGGCTGTCAACAGTCGCATGTCCGCGAAGAGGAACGGCCCTAAACGGGTGCGAAAGTCGAAGGCGTAAGCGACAACAGCTGCTATTTCCGCATTCTGTTGGCGGCGTTGCAACCGCCGCTCGATTTCCTTGTATTCTCCAGGACGAGTATAGCGGTCGTTTTTGGGTCGGCTTGGCAGTTCCATTCGGTACCTCTCGCGTTTGGGCGATAGAAACGATCACCTGGGAACGCGACAACGCAGCTTTCTTAACCTATGGATTGACAAACAAGAAGCAAGCATAGGTAAATCCGTTATGCCACGCAAGGCAAATCGTTGGGAAACTTGCGCGCCCGCCCCGAAAACGCACCTTTTTACAGCAACCCGAACAAAACGTAGCAGACGACGGCACCGACCACCGCCATGGACAATCCCCAGGCCAGAACCTTGTTGAACAACGCACGCCGGTCTTCTTCCGCTGGTGCACTGGCAATACAAAGAGCGCCGATGGTCGACAGGGGCGATGAATCAACCATGTGTCCACCGACAATCATCGACGAGGCCAGGGCAAGTTTATCCGCTCCGGGAACTTGCGAACACAGATCATCGATCATCGGCAGAAACGCCGGTAACACCACCCCGGATGTGCTGCTGTACACAGAAATGACGCCGCACGTAAACGCCACGACTCCCATTACCGTTTGCGCGTTCGAGACCACGCCAATCAGGCCGGCTAACAGTTTCAGGCCTTCGGTCTTTTCCATCAACGCGGTCAGCACGGTCACGCCACAAACCATGAGGATGACGGACCACGGAATCCGTCGGAGGGCTTCGCCCTGATCGGCAAGACCTGCCAGTGTCAGGATAACGGAAGCCGTCATTGATGCCGCCGCGATAAAACCGAGTGCATCGCTGGTGACCAGCGGTTGCAGAAAAATGACGCTGACGAGGAGAACGGCGATCAAAGCCAGCGTCATCCAATGGGCGATTTGGAAGTGCTTCCACGCAGCCTTGTCGCTTTCGTCGTGGGACTCAGGCGGGCATTCCTCGCGGACAAGAAGTTTCAGGCCGCCGAACAGGAGATATCCCCCGAATGCGACGATGATATTGGGCACCATGTTGTTGATGAACGATGCCCCTTCCAAGCCCGTAATGCCTTCGGTCTCCAGTTTATCGCGGACAATCAAGCCGGTCGGGGAAATGGGAGAAAGCGCTCCGGCGATCGCGCCGTGAGCCACCATGATGGTCATGAGAAAAGCGGGGATTTTTTGCCTTTGTGCCGCCGCCATCGCCAATGGTCCGATCAAAGCCGCGGCGGCGATGTTTCCCGCCCCAATGGCTGCGAAACAAAGTGCGAAAAAGAAGAACATGACAGGAACAAGGCCCGCGTTGCCCCTGCAAACGAGGACGGCCACCTGCGCCACCCGCTCCAATGTCCCGTTCAGTTGAGCCTGCGTAAAAAACAATGTGACGCCAACCAATGTCAGAAACAGGCGAATCGGGAATCCGGCAAACACCTCCTTCGAGCCGATCGCCTGACCAAACGCTGGGCCAATGCCGACGGCGATCAACCAGGCGAACACGATCGACAAGAGGCCAGGGTTGATCTTCGTAAAACAACTGGCGAGAATGACGAGCATCAGCGCGGTCAGAGAAATCCAGGCCAGGTCCATCAGCGTCTCGCGATATCGGTGATTTCGGACAAGAACTTCATGATGGCTTCGTTCGCGCCGTCGACGTCTTCGATCGTGCAAGTATGTCCGGTCGGCAATTGGATCAGCCGAGAGCCAGCGATTCGCTCGTGAATATGCCTCGACTTGTCCGGCGTCGTCACCACGTCATCGGTGCCGACGAGAATCAGCGTGGGCACGCGGATATCGTGAATTCGGTGGAGAATGGATGGTCGGCTGATGACCCCCTCCGTAGCGAGACGGGCGCCGCGCGGGTCGACCGAAATCAATTGACGACGCAGTTCGGCACGCAGTTGCTCCTTGGTCGGATCGGCCAGAAAGCGGGGGCCGAAATAGAGCGACATGATCTTGCGGACGACCAGGCGCATGCCCAGCCAGCGTGCCACCCATGCCAAACGACGATAGCGGGGCAGGTTCTCTGCGGGTTCTGCTTCGGCTGACGTGCCTACGAGAAGGAGCGATCGCAAAAGCGGCGCATCATCCAATGCCAGTCGAAGGCCGACGAATCCGCCCATCGACAGTCCCAAAAAATGACAAGGCGCGGCGTCCAATGCCTTGATCAGTTCCGCCGCATCTTTGGTCAACGTGTCGATATCGTAACCGGTTGCCGGTTTCTCGCTCTTTCCTTGCCCACGAAAATCGAAGGCGATGCAACGATATCGGCTTTTCAGGGCGTGGACCTGCGGCTCGAATTGCCGGCCACTCCACAATAAACCGTGAGCAAAGACGATGGTCTCCGCTCCACTGCCGGCTTCGGCATAATGCAGTTCAACGCCGTTGACCTTGATTCGCGGCATATCGACAATCGCCATCCAAGGAACGCTGCGAAAAACACTAGAGTAACGGGCACAGGTAACGACGTACAATTCCAAATCGAAAAGGACCACGAGGATCCGATCATTCCCTGGCAAGGGCTTTCCGCGGTTGCCGTTCGAGAGTAAACCAATTTGTAAAGGAGAATTGCAGCGAAAAAATCGTTCTTGTGGAGAGATATCATGGTGAGGGGATGTTGCAGCGTCATCGGAGTTTTGCTGGCGGTGGCGATCGCGAACGCCGAGGTCAAGACCAAAACCATCGTGTATCAACACGGTAAAGTCAAATGCCACGGGTATCTGGCGTGGGATGATGCCATCAAAGGTCCCCGTCCTGGCGTGCTCGTGGTGCACGAATGGTGGGGATTGAACGACTATGCTCGCCAGAGAGCGAGGCAGTTGGCCTCTTTGGGATACGTCGCGTTGGCTGCCGACATGTACGGCGAAGGCAAGACAGCCGATCATCCCAAGGACGCATCTGCCATGTCGGGCCAGGTACGCAAAAACATCGAGAACTGGCGGCAGCGCGCCTTAGCAGCACTCAACACGCTCAAAGCCCAGCCGCAATGCGACAAGAACAAACTTGCTGCGATCGGTTATTGTTTCGGTGGATCAACCGTATTGCAACTCGCCTTTTCAGGGGCAGACTTGAAGGCCGTGGTCAGTTTTCATGGCGCTTTGCCGGCGCCTACGCCTGAAGACGTCAAGCGAATCCGCTGTGCCATTCTGGTCTGCCACGGCGCTGACGACCGCTTCATTCCTGAAAAAGCCATCAAGGCGTTTCGCGAGCCTCTCGACAATGCCGGGGTCGAATACCAATTCATCGCCTATCGCGGTGCGGTCCACAGCTTTACAGTTCCCGACGCCGATAAACGCGGCATCGAGGGGATCAAGTACAACAAACCGGCCGATCAGGATTCGTGGAAACGAATGCTCAAACTGTTCAAAGAAAAACTCGGCACGTAGCCGAGTTCCCCTTCGCGAAAGGCTGTAGCGAGTTGGTCGATGTCCAAAGAGCGTGTGCGCGTGCTGCGCACGGACGGCAAGCCGATCCATCTCTTCGCCAAGCGTGCCCATTTGATGGTTTGCGCTAAAGGCTGTTGTTGTGGCCGCACCGAACGGGGACACGCAGCCGTTCCGATCGAATTTTACAAAGCGGAATACAAGCGGCGGCGTCTGCGCAGACATGTTCACATGTCGATGAACGGCTGCCTTGGCCCTTGTCCCCTCGCCAATGTCGTTCTGCTCTACTTCGAAGGCAAACCAATCTGGTTCCAATCGATCAACAGCGAAGCCCAGATCGTCGCCATTTTCGATTATCTCGAAACGTTGTTGGCCAGCGACCAATGGCTTCCGCCACCGCCTGAGTTGGCCGAGTACGTTTTCAACTATTACGGCTGGTCTTCGCCGCAAGCGAACACCGAACCGAGCATCCTCGCCCCAACCGGGCCGGCGAAAGGCATCCTGGTTTTGACCCATGCTGACACCGACTTGCTGACCTTGCATCATGCCCGCGCCAAACTGTCAGACGATTTCCCCCCCGTGCGGGCCATCAGCTTGAGTCGCATTGGCGGCGCGGAACACATGAAAGCAGTCCTGTCAGCGAATGCCTCCGTCGCCGCCGTCATCGTCGTTCGCGTCCTCGGAGATATGAAAAGCATTCCAGGATGGAAACAACTCATCGACTCGGTCAAGTCCCTTCAACGGCAGCTTATCGTCATCAGCGGCACAGGTCGGACTGATCCCGAGATGGTTGCCGCCTCGACCGTTCCCCCCGCCATCGTCGAGGAAGTCGCCGCCTATTTCCACCACGGCGGCGTGGCCAATGCGTGCTCTTTGCTTCGCTTTCTTGCCGATCACTTCTTGAGAACCGGTTTCGGGTACGATCCGCCGGTCGCTCAGCCTGAGCACGGCATCTACCATCCCGATTTTCCGACTGGCATGTCGAAAGCGGAATGGCAACGGCGGCGACAAACCGACAGGCCGACTATCGGACTCCTCTTTTATCGCTCGCATTGGATGTCGGGAAACCTCGACTTCGTAGATTCGTTCATCGAAGAAGCGGAACGAAACGGCGCCAATGCCTTGGCCGTGTTCACCACTTCGCTCAAGGATCATAACGAGCATCATGTCCCTGCCGCTTTCCAGTTCTTCTACGATGAGCAAGCACCCCTGATCGACGTGCTCATCACGACGGTGGCATTCGCTTCAGGCGATGATCCGGTTCTTGTTTTCGGGCGTCTCGATGTACCTGTTGTTCAAGCCATCTGCAGTGGCGGTGCTCGCTGGCAGTGGCAGGCCTCGCCGCGCGGATTAAATCCGCTCGATACGGCCATGAACGTTGCCCTCCCCGAATTGGACGGACGCATCATCACGGTGCCGGTATCGTTCAAAGAGCCATTGCGAAGCCAAGACTCGACACGCGCCCGAGCCGGCATCGACGCCGTCTTCTATACCGCCGATCGCGAACGGATTCGAAACGTTGTGGGTCAGGCGTTACGGCTGGCCCGATTGCGGCGGCAGCCCAATAGAAACAAACGTATCTGCTTCGTTTTGACGAATTCGCCAGGCAAGGCCGCCAGGATCGGCAACGCTGTCGGCCTCGATGCTCCCGCTTCGCTTCTTCGCATTCTCTGTGCCCTGCGTTCGGCTGGCTATGAAGTCGGAGACTTGCCGGAAAACGGCGACCAGCTGATTCATGCTTTGATCGACCGCGGTACCTACGACGAAGAACATTCGCCGATCGATGTCGCTCGTGCGATTGGCACGGTTTCCGCGGAGCAATATCGCACGTGGTTCGATGCACTGCCCCAGGAACAACGTCAGAAAATGGTCGAGCAGTGGGGCGAACCGCCTGGAAAAGCGTACGCTTTCGAAGGGCGCCTTGCTTTTGCGGGCCTGGAATTGGGCAACGTCCTTGTCGCTTTGCAGCCACCCCGCGGCTATGGCATGGACCCGGATGCTATTTATCACCGTCCCGATCTGCCTCCCACCCATCACTATTACGGCTTTTACCGCTGGATTCGCGACATTTGGCGTGCGGATGCCATTGTGCATCTGGGTAAACATGGCACACTGGAATGGTTGCCTGGCAAGAGCCTCGGCTTGTCGTCGAGTTGTTTTCCCGACTCGTTCTTGGCGGACCTGCCGTTGTTTTATCCGTTCATCCTCAACGACCCGGGGGAGGGAGCGCAAGCCAAGCGGCGCGGACATGCTGTGATTGTGGATCATCTCATGCCGCCTATGACGACAGCGGATGCCTATGGTCCCATCAGCCGGCTCATGCAACTCGTCGATGAGTATTACCAGGTCGAATCGCTCGATCCGTCGAAACTGCCGTTAGTACAACGGCAAATCTGGGACCTCATCAAAGAAGCCCATTTGGAGGAAGACCTCAAGTTTCTGATGACGCAAAGCCATGGCGACCATACGCACGAATGGGACGAAGGAGAAACGGAAGAGGGGACGCCGATTTCCATCGCTGCCATGCAGGGTCGGGATGTTTCTCATTTGGTGGAAGAACTCGACGGCTATCTGTGTGAACTCGCCGGGGCACAGATTCGAGACGGTCTGCATATTCTCGGCCAGGTACCCGAAGGCGACCAATTGGTCAACGACTTGAAAGCCCTGACGAGGGTTCCGAATCTCGATATTCCCAGTTTGCCTGGAGCATTGGCCGAACATTTCGGCCTGCAACTGGAACGATTGACACGTGACCCCGGGCGAAAGATTTCCGATCCACCGGCCCGATTGCTGCGACTGGCGGATCGTCCGATCGTGACGTGTGCCGACATTTTGGAAGTGCTGGACGAATTGGCAGAATTTCTCTTGGAAGTGTTGCAGCGGCGGCAATTCCAACTCGACAGCCCATCGCAGCCAGTCGGAAATTCGCTGGGCGAACCTTCAAGCCGACAAATGGACCGGTCGCAATCAGAGGCCCCTTCGCCAGACGCCGATTTGAGCATCTGGCAATGGGCAGAGGCGTTTTTCGCCGACCGCCAATCGAAGGTTTACCAGGTCCTTCATTTCCTATGCAGCCGATTGGTACCTGCGTTGAGACAGACGGAGGCAGAAATTTCCAATTTGCTTCATGGTTTGCAGGGAGGGTACGTTCCGCCGGGTCCGTCCGGGGCGCCGACTCGCGGGTTGGCTCATATTTTGCCGACGGGCCGGAATTTCTATGGGCTTGATCCCCGTGCCGTGCCTTCACCCGCCGCTTGGGAGGTGGGGCAGCAACTGGCCAGGGAAGTCATCGAACGCTATCGCCGCGAAACAGGTACCGTCCCGGAATCGGTCGGGATGAGCATTTGGGGGACGAGTTGCATGCGGACGCATGGCGATGATGTCGCGCAGATTCTGGCCCTTTGGGGAGTCAGGCCCGTCTGGCAACAAGAGAATCGCCGGGTGGTGAGTGTCGAGGTGATTCCTCTCGAAGAACTAGGTCGGCCTCGGATCGATGTCGTCGTGCGCATTAGCGGCTTTTTTCGTGACGCGTTTCCGCACCTCATTCAGCTCTTGGACGATGCTGTCAAGTTGGTCATTGCCCGCGACGAGCCTGATGACGAAAACTTCGTGCGAAAGCATTATCTGCGCGACCTCGCGGACAATCTTGCCGAGGGGATGTCGCGCGGCCGGGCGAAACGGTCGGCCCGGTACCGTCTGTTCGGCTCCAAACCGGGCAGCTACGGCGCCGGCATCTTGCACTTGATCGACCAACGCCATTGGCACGATGACGCCGATTTCGCCGAAACCTACGTCAACTGGGGCGGCTACGCCTACACGGCCGACGAGCAAGGAGTCGACGCTCGCGACGCGTTCCGCCGATGCCTCCGCGGCGTTGAAGTGGCTCTGCACAACCAGGACAACCGCGAACACGATATCCTCGATAGCGATGATTACTTCCAGTTTCACGGCGGTATGATTGCCACCATCCGCTCCCTGACGGGCGCCAAACCGAAACACTATTTCGGCGACTCGCACAATCCTGCCCAGCCAGTCGTTCGGGACTTGAAAGAGGAAATGCTGCGCGTATTTCGCAGCCGGGTCGTCAATCCCAAATGGCTGGAGAGCATCACTCGCCACGGCTACAAGGGGGGATTGGAACTGGCCGCGACAGTCGACTACCTCTTCGGCTACGACGCCACGACCGGGATCGTCGACGACTGGATGTACGAAGAAACCGCTCGCCGATATGCTCTCGACCCGGAACTTCGAAAGTTTCTCGAACAGAGCAATCCCTGGGCGCTGCACGCCATCTGCGAGCGGTTGATCGAAGCGATGGAACGAAACCTATGGAGCGACCCGGACGAGCAAACGCGAGCAGCACTGGAGCAAATCCTGCTGTCCAGCGAAGCACTGTTGGAGATGCGTGGCGAACCGGATCACAAGCTCGGCAGCCACTAAGGCGCAATCAACGACATCAGGAACCACCCAAGGCAGGCCAGCAGGACCATCAAAAGAACGAGTCCGACAGTACCGAGCCGCTCTTCGAGTGACTGTCCGCTTTGCACTGGCACGAGTTCCTGATCTTCCTCGATATCGACGGCATCGGAAACTTCCTCCAGTCCTTGTGGTACTGGGCGAGGCCGTGGCGCTTGGAGCGATTCTCGCGTGGGAACGGCACGGGGTGGAGCTGGCGGTCTGCGCGGCGGCGGGGGAGTGACTTCCGCGGTCGGTCTCGGTGGCGGTGCTGGGCTGACTGGCGGGGTTGGTCGCGCGATGTTTGGCGGCTGCGGGCGAGGCGGCGGCGCAGGTTGGGGTCGCGCCGTCGGAGCGACAGGCCGTGGAGGAGGGGCCTTTGGAGCGGCTGGGGGAGGCGACGCGGCAGGCGTTGGCCGGGCTGCAGCCGGTGGCACCGACGGCTTCGGCGGCGTCGGTGGCGGTGTCGGCCGGGGAGGTTGGGATTGCACCGGTCGAGCGGTTGCAGCAGAAAGAGGGGGCGGTTCTGCAGGAGACGCCACAGGCGCTGCCGCTGGCACGATCGGTTCGGCTGGCGGCGGCGTGAAGTCTTCGGCCTGGCCGTTGTCCTTGGTTGCTGCGGCCAGCGGAGGCGGCGAGGCCGTTACGACACCTGCGCGTTGTTCCGCAATCGGCCGCAACGCCTCGATGACGTCCGCTGTGCGAGGAAAGCGATCTTCAGGCTGTTTCTGCATCAGCTTTTCGACAATCGCAATCATCGCGTCGGAGACGTTGGGATTCAGATTGCGGATCGGTTCGGGCTGTTTCATTTGATGGGCCATCATCTTCTCGACAGCCGTCCCCTCTGGGAACGGGTACTGCCCGGTGAGGCAGAAATAGAGCGTACAGCCCAGGCTGTATTGGTCTCCGGCGGGAGTGCGGACGGTCGGATCGAGGATGCTCTCCGGACTGCCGCAGTCCAATCCGCTGGTCAATGTGTTGGCCGTCGACATCGTGTCGACCAGCGATTCGCCTTCCGACTCGGCAAGCAGCGTGCCGATGCCGAAGTCCAGAATATAAACCTGGTTGTCCGCACCCACCATCAGATTCGAAGGCTTGATCAAACCGTGAATCAAATTGCGCTGGTGGCAGACATTCAAGCCTTCCGCGGTTTGAAGGGCATAAAGGGCGGCTTGCGCTTCGGGCAATGGCCCTTGCTGCCGGACCAACTCCTCAAGAGGAGTTCCCTCGACTAAAGGCCAGGCCAAATAATGGGTGCCACCCGACGTTCCCACATCGACAAAGGGCACTACCGCCGGATGTCGGCACTGTTCGAACGCCCGCACTTGCCGTCGAGCAATGCGCACGTTCCACATGCTTCGCCGGGGCAAAACTTTGATCGCATACCATTTGTTGTCGTTGCGGTTGACGGCTTTGTAAACCGTCCCCATGCTGCCCGTCCCCAAGGCATCGATCAGCGTGTACGGACCGAGTACCAGACCCTGCGTCTTCCCTTGAAGCAGGCGTTCCGACTGAAATGGGCTTAAAATGCCCTCGTTAACGAGGTATTGTGCCAGATCGGGAGGCTCGGCGCCGGGCTGTTTTTTCAAAAATTCGCTGATGATCTGGTCGAGTTGACCACGGTCAATGAGATTGCTGCGCCGCAAATCCCATACGAACCATTCGCACGCTCCGAGATCGGTGGTCGCCATAACTCAGGCTTCCTCTAGCAGTATTACGCGCCAAGTGCCTTCGTGCCAACGTCGACACGACGATTTCGCACCATGATTGTCGCAACGATCAAACGCTATAGAGGGGATGAAACCGTCGCTTCGATTGTCTCTGCAAGCTCTTTTAAGTTAGCATGTTCCAAACCATAAGTGATGTCAACCCTTAATCCCGGCAAACTTCCGAGTGCGGTCGTCGACAAAACCGGTATTTCCTTGTTAAATTAGACCAAAGCGAAAGCCCCGATTCGTTATGAAAGCATAAGCGAAAGGATTTCTTCATGGCTCATGATCCCTATGACTTCTGCGAGTGTGGCAGTGGCAAGAAATTCAAATGGTGCTGCCAGCCGATCTTCGTTCACGTCGAAAAAGCCTACCAGCGACATGCCGAAGGGCAACGCGAGGCCAGTCTGCAATTGATGGACAAAATCATCGCCTCCCATTCCGACAATCCGGAAGTATTTGGGCGGAAAGCTCATCTGTTGATCCTCGATGACCGCCTCGATGAAGCGAAAGAATGTTTGCAAAAGGCGTTCGCCATCAATCCCAACTATCCTTTCGGGTTCCAGTGCGAGGCCCTCATTCGCTTGGCAGAAAACGACATAGACGAAGCCGTGCGTCTTCTGTGGAAAGCCGCTGAAGCCTTTCATCCTTCGTCGCGAGCACTGATGGATGTCTACCTGACGATTTTCAATTTGCAGAAGAAGCAATCTCATGAGTTCTCCGCCAAGACGGCGTTAGCGCTGGCCGCTCGGCATGATCCGTCGAAAGACCTCCTGCAGGATTACGAAAACCTCTATGGGCGGAACGGCAATGCAGCAGCCATTGTCCGTACCGATTATCGCTATCTCGATCCGCCAGCGGGGGCATCTGAAGAGTGCCGAAAAGCCTGGTCCGCTCTGCAAGAGGAAAACCCGGCCCATCCGGTCAAAGCGGCCCGCTTTTTCGAGGAAGCTGCCAAACAATTCCCGGACGAGCCGGCAGTGTGGTACAACCTGGGGCTTGCCCAGGCTCAAAGCGGTGCTCATCAGCCAGCCATCGAAGCTTTCGAACGGTATGTCGAGCTCGAAACCGACGAAGAGAAGGCGGCTGCCGCCTGGGCAGTGGTCGAAGCACTTCGTTTGGAAGGCAACCAATACGAGCAGTCGGATTATTGTGGCTATGTCGCGCTGTTTCAGGTGATGGATGCTGAGGACTTTGTCAAAACCTTGACGTCGCTTATTCAAGAGCGGCGGGTGTTCGTTTTGAGTCGTAATCTCGAAGAAGGTTTACTGGGCTTCTGGGTCGTAGAAAAAACGCCGGAACTCGTGGGAGGCGGCGACACGCGGCCAATGGCGAGAGTTCAAGCATCTGCTTTGCTCGTGAAGGCCATTCTGCGCATTTGCTGCGCGACGCAATCCGACTTGGAGAGTCTATCCGCTGATTTGGAGGCGCGGTTCGGGGATGCCATTTCGCAACTGGCCGCCAACCCGGAGCCGTTGGATTCTTCCGAAATCTTTCTGCCTGCCTTAAAGGTGTCTTTTGATGTCCAAAAGTCAGAATGGCGAGATCGTCTGATAGAAAATATTCGAAAATACTACGAAGAAGTGTGGATTCACAAGCCGCTCAAATCGCTTAACTCGGTAGCGCCGATCGATGCCGCCGCTTCACCGGTCTTGCGGAAAAAACTGCTCGGGAACGTGCGCTATTTGGAATCCGTTTGTAAGCATACCTTTTTCCGAGAGGTCGATTTCAATCGTGTCTGCCGCAAATTGGGGCTGCTCGAAGGAGCCGACGGCGAGCACGAGGGGAATATCGATGCCATGGGAGCTGCGGAGCTGGCAGCTCTGGAAACCGACAAGCTCAGCGATGACGATTTGGAACGTGCCTTCCGGTCGGCCATGAAACTCGACGCCCGCGAACTCGCCGGTAAATTCGCCAAAGCCATCGTCGCTCGCCCGGTACCGAAGGACAAAAGCGATCGTTACTATTGCTATTCGCATCTGGTGCAGTTGGCCCTGGAAGAAAACGATACCGAAACGGCCTTGCATTATCTCGATGATGCCGAACGTGTTGATTCCGAACACAACGAAGGGCGGCGGCGAGATGATTTCGAGCTTCGCCGTGGCCGGATTTATGCCCAGCGAGGCGAGTTCGACCAGGCGCAGCAAATCTTTGAACGACTTTTGGAGCGTACCCCCGATCCAAAACACCACGGCCTGGCAGCGGAAGTCATGCTTTCCGCTCGACAAAAGGAACGTGCTCTTCGTTTTGCGGAAAAAGGGCTGGCCGCCGCCCGTTCGAAAAACGATCGCGATATGGAGCAATATCTTCTCGAACTGGTCGAAGCTGCCAGAAAAGGATAACCGTGATGAAACTCGCCTTCGATCACATCGGCCTTCCCACGACCGAACCTAAGCCTGGCGAAAGTTGGGTCGAGTTCAGCCAGGTCTGGGTGACCAATCCCCGCAAGCACCCGCAGCGCATCGAGTACATCCGCGCCAAAGATCGCCCCGATATTCCGCGAGAAAATGTCGCTCTTTGGAAACTGTGGAATTGGCCGCACGTCGCTTATCGCGTTGACGATTTAACAGCCGCTCTCGATGGCGAAGACGTGATCCTCGGTCCTTTCGATCCGGGCGGCTTCGGGCAGGTGGCGTTCATCCACAAACACGGAATCATCATCGAATATATGCAGTACACCGATTTGTCGCACTGGTTCGGCGAACCGAATCCGCCCGACTGGCGACCGGAGCCGTTTTGAACTTCGCCGATTCACGTCTCTTCCAGCGGAAAAACTTCGTCGAGCGGGAATTCCCACTGCCCCAGACCGACGCTGACAATGGCGATGTTCTTCTTGTGGTCGATCCGGACAATGCGACCTGGTTTATCGAACCGCGCTACGCGGACGATGTCGTCGGCGCGAAGTTGAGCGCGAGCCGATTTCAGTCTGGCAGCGCGTTCCGCCTCGCGTTCAAGCTCATCGATCTTTTTGCGGTATTCTTCGCGCTGTCGGTCGGCTTCATGCTGGGCGCGCAGGGCTTCTGCGCGAGCTTGTTCCGCTTCCTGGCGCAAATCCTGAAGCCTCTTCAACTCCGGAGCACGCCGCCCTCGCCGCCGCAAGTAGCGTCGGGCACGCTGAATCAACGAACGCGGCAACTTCAATCGCCTGGCGATCCGCAACGCGTTGCTCATCCCGAACTGACCGATCAACAAGCGGTAGGTCGGCTGCAGCGTTTCACTGTCGAACTCGACGGCTGCGTTCTCCGCATGCGCATTGGTGAACGCATAGGTTTTCAAATCACCCAGGTGCGTCGTCACCATCGCCAGGCAGCCGGATCGATCCAACTCATCCAAAATAGCCCGTCCAAGAGCCGCCCCCTCCGTCGGATCGGTGCCGGCCCCCAGCTCATCGAGGAGGATCAGGGATTGTGGCCCGGCGAGTTTCAGGATCTCGGCGACCCGTGAAATGTGCGAACTGAACGTGCTCAGCGATTGCTCCAGGCTTTGCTCGTCGCCGATGTCAGCGAGAATATGTCGGAAGATCGGAAGATGGCTGCCCTGTTCAGCGGGAATGTGCAGACCCGATTGGGCCATCAAGCAAAGCAGGCCAGTGGTTTTGAGCGTGACCGTTTTGCCTCCCGTATTCGGTCCGGTAATCACCAAAAGGCGAAAGGGTTTGCCAAGCCGGACATCGATCGGAACGACTTCTTTCGGCGCATTGGTTCGCGTGCGTGCAGCCGATCCGGGATTTCGTGCGTCTGGGTTCTTGGCGACCTGTCGACAGAGATGTTCCAGCAGAGGATGTCTCGCTTGTCGCAGCCACAACCCGCCGCCAGTGTCGATCTGCGGCGCCGACATGTTGAAATCCCGGCTGAAGCGGGCTTTGGCCGTCACCAGATCGAGCTTCGCCATGGCCTCGATGGCAAAGCACAGAGGTTTGGCGACCCGACCCACCTCGCCGCTCAGACGCCGGAGAATGCGTTTCTCTTCACGCTCTTCTTCCCCCTTGAGCACGACGCGTTCAGCACTCAAGCTCGCCACGGCGGCCGGCTCGATATACACCGTCTCTCCCGAACTGCTGGTCCGGTGCACGACGCCTGCGATCTTGTGCCGATAGTTGATCGCCACGGGCAGCACATAGTGATCGCCGCTGACCGTTGCATTGGCAAAGCGCAAGACTTTGCGAATCTCCGGATCGCGTAATAGTTTTTTTATTTGCTGTTGGACTCGTTCGTCGAGATCGGCGAGCTGCTGGCGAATCCGGGCCAGTTCCGGGCTGGCCATGTCAAGGACGTGGCCGCGGGCATCGAGATAGCCATGAATCGTTTTGGCCAGCGGGCCCATGTCCTCGATCGGCGCCAAAAGGGCCAGCAGCCTCGCGAATTTCCCGTCCAGGCGCATGCGGTAGCGAAAGACATTGCCAGTGCAATGCAGCGTGCCGGCGACTTCGAGGAGCTGGTCCGGCGTCAGCATCGAGCCGATGGCCGCCCGCCGAACCAGAAGGCGAACGTCGTTAAGCCCTGCCAACGGCGGCGGTTGCCCTTCCCCGATCAGTTCGACCATTTCGCTGACCAACGCCAACTCGGCCCGAATCTGCTGCTCGTCCGTACTCGGTTCCAGCTCGAGAGCCAGGGTTTTGCCCAGTGAACTCGAAGCGTAGCCCGCCAGCAACTCGCGGACTTTGTGGTATTCCAACAGGTCGAGAGTATGTGCATCCATCTGCTGTCGAGTGCCCCGTCAGAGCAGACCAGTTCCAGCGCCGAGGTCTCGGCGTTTGGACACTATTCTATCCATGCCAAAACGCCATCGGCAGGCAGTTCGCCATTCTTCTTCTGGGGATTGCTTGCAGAGAACAAGTTGTGCGACGCGCATCGGCGGGGTACGCCGGTGGCACCGTGCGGCAATAGCATAGCAATAGTCGGTTTGCGCTGAAACCTCTGGCTGCTACAATCGTGCGGGAAGCGCGTAAAGGATTATTGCGGAGGGTAATCGTTGGAGTTGACCAAACCACCCGTGATCGAGGTAGGGGTCGAGTTTCACTTCGACCCCCGACCGGATAAGCAACCTTGGGACCCGGCGGTTGCCGTCCCATTTATCGATCTTTTCCAGGGGGAATATCCTCATGTGGAGGTTATCCAAGAAGAGAAGATACGCATTGAGAAGCGAACTCCGGACGGCACTCCGAAAGCGATTTCTGGGAAGATCAGCTTGGACCGGGTACGGGCACGAAACGAAGAAGGGAGTCGTTGGCTCCAAGTTGGCAATGACCTCCTGGTTTATAGTTTTGTACGTAAGGGCGAGACCTATCCAGGTTTTCGAGAGCTGTGCACCGAAGCCCTGCACAAGCTCGATTCGTATGTCGAGCATTTTCAGCCAGTTGCAGTCCATCGCACTGCGCTGACCTATCTCGACTTAATCGAGATTCCTGTTCCTGCCGGTGCGACAATCCAACTGGAGGACTATTTCCGTCTGCGAGTAGAAACACCGGAGGAGACCTTTGGACCAATCGGATACGTGTCACTGCGGTTGTTCTTTCCCCAAACTGAGACGAGAGACCAACTTTTGCTCTGGTTTGACACGGTTCCTACAAAGCCTGGGGAGGGGATTCTCCGCTTCCAGATGCACTGGAAATGTATTTGCGAGGACGTTGCATCCTTGAACAAGGAGGAGATTCGACTGCGCCTGGATAGAGCGCACAGACGTTTGGTTGACTGTTTCCGGGACAGCTTCACCGAGCGAGGCTGGGCCTTATTTGGCCCAATAGGGAGTTCGTAATCATGGTATATATTTCTGACGTTGTGCCGCCTCCTAGCAGTTTCTATCTGGTATCCGAACGTGCTGCCGAAGATCGTTCGTGGTATCCAAAGGAGGCTGGCTTTGTTCCTGGCGGGATCATCCCAATAAGTGATGTCATCGTAGGCGAGACAATCTACCACTTGCGCAACCCCGTGCAGGCAGTTTTTCTTTTCAAAGGCGCTTGTTGGGAGATTTGGGTGCAGGGCTTCAGCCCTGACTTTATCGGTTATGGCGATTCTCCTGAAGCTGCCTACGAGGATTGGCGCGATCAAGTACATGAGTCGTTTCAAGATCTGTATCGCAAGCGGCCGTTTGAGATGGAGGATGAAGAGCGACGCCGTTGGAAAGACTTGGAGGATCTTATCGATGTCGTGGCGTACCAAAACGAAACCCCGGTGGTATTCCGGCAACTTGGCCAGATCACTCAGGCCAGGCCCCTGCCGCGGCAAATTTCCTGGGTAGACGGTATCAAGGAGATTGTTCGGTTGGAGCTGATGCCAGCGGAGTTCGCCGCCTACAAGGTGGGCCAGTGGTTTGAGGCGATTGTAGAGCGAGATCGCCTCAGTTGGAGATTGCGCAAAGTGCACTATGTTCAACGAACGCCTGCGCTTGGTTCCATGTCCAAGTCCGAGTTATCCAATTTCTGGAATTCACTTCCAACGACCGTAACCCTCCCGGAATCCCCCCGTGATTGGAGAACGCCTTGACGATAGCTGCGGAGTGTTATTTCCTCGACGTAGGGCAGGGGTCGTCGAATGTCATCTTGCTAGGAGAGCGTCGAGCGCTTGTCATTGACTGCGGGCGTTCCGCATCGATCCCATTGCAACTACTAAAGCGCCACGTCGATCAGATAGTCGCTTTAATCGTTTCACACAACGACATCGACCATCACGGCGGCGTAACCGACATCCTCGTTGCGTATCCAAAGGCGATCGACCAACTCTACTTCCTGCAGGACCGCCCAATTGAACACTTGCATCTCTACGCCGTCGTCAAGAAAGAACATGAAGCAGGGAACCTGGTGAATCCTCCACTTCGACTGGAACGGCAAAACAAGCCACGTATCATCTACCAGGATGAATCGGCGAGTTTGTCACTGGAATTATACTTTCCAACTTTCCTGGACAATCTCGACGCGCAAAAAGCGGCAGAATCAAATGCTACGAGCGCCGTTCTGATCTTGTTTTGCGGGTCGCGCCGAGTTGTCTTTCCAGGCGACACGAGCATCGATGACTGGCGCCGGATTCGCACTCGGCTTGGAAAAGCAATAGCGGCGGACATCGTAGCGGTGCCTCACCATGGAGGGAGATTATCTCAAACGCGGAGCACGAACAAATCCCAAACAGAATACCAACGGCGGATCGCAGATGAGCAACACTGGCTGTACACTGAAGCGCTGAGATGTTCCCATGCCGTTGTTTCCGTTGGAACTAGCAACAATTATGGACACCCTCGGGCCGAGACAGCTCTAGCCCTACGCCAAGCCCAAACGGTGTTTCTCTGTACTCAGATTACACAGCGATGCCACGATGAACTGGAACAGCTTCGCCCAGGTGTCATCCGGCCAGCTTTTCCGTCTCGCTCACGCCCCACCCAGGACCGCACACCAAGCGGCCGCAGTCGCAACGTGGCTTGTGCGGGAACGATTATCGCGGAAATTGGACCCGACAAGGTAACCATTCAGCGCCTTGAACAGCACCAAGACGCCGTCGACCGTCTTTGTCGCTCTCCCGCAGGACACCCTCTCTGTAGGGAGATGTCCTTTGAGTCGTGAAATGCCAGCGTCTCCTGACGACGATGTGTTTTCACCTGCAATCATCTACTCATCCTGCCTGGCCTGCGCGTCGAGGAACATCTGCAAAGCGCTGGCCATGGTGCACAGAGCGGCGGGTTGCAATTTCATCGGAGCGGCAAACGTCTTGAAACTTCGTTCGGCCATTTCTCGGTAACGTTTGTCTTTCGTCTTGAGCCACAGCCGCACCAGGTTTCTTGCCGCCATGCTGTTGCCCGACGGCTGGGCGCCGTCATACTGATCCTTGGCTCGGGCAAAAAGCGATTCGTGATCGTTTGACGTATAAAAAAAGCCCCCGTGTTTTTTATCGAGGTGCCATTCGATCATCTTGTCGGTGAGTCTTTGGGCATGGTCCAGCCACTTCTTGTTGTTGGTGGCGTCGTGAAGACAGAGCAAGCCGTGCACGAAGAAGGCATAGTCATCGAGGTAGGCGTTGAGTTTGGCTTTGGGTTTTTCGCCGGGGCGGGCGGCATAAGTGCGCAGCAGACGGCCCTCTTTGGTGCGAAGTTTGTCGAGGAGCAAATCGGCGGCGCGCTCGGCTGCCGAAACGTATTTGGCATTTTCAAACGTTTGCCCGGCGACAGCGTAGCCGGCAATCATCTGCCCGTTCCAGGCCGTGAGAATTTTGGTATCGAGAAACGGCCTCGGCCTCTTGGAGCGGATCGTCAGCAATTTGTGGCGCGGCTTTTGCAACCGGCGATGCAGTTCCGCCTCGGTGATCTTTAGTTCCTTGGCGACCTCGGCATAGGGTTTCGGCAAAGTCAGAATGTAGTATTTCGATTCGAAATTCGTCTTTCCGTCGGCTCCATAGACTTTACGAAATAATTTTTCATTTTCTCCCTTCAACGCATCGGCCAGCTCTCTCGGCGTCCACACATAAAATCGACCTTCCTGTCCCTCGCTGTCGGCGTCCAAAGCCGAGTAAAAGCCTCCTTCGGGAGAAGTCATTTCCCGGGCGATGAATGCCAGCGTTTCGTCGACAATGCGCTGGTAAAACGGATTTTTGGTCTGTTGGTAGGCGTGCGCGTAGATTTCAACGAGTTGGGCGTTATCGTACAACATCTTTTCGAAGTGCGGCACGGTCCAGGTGCGTTCGGTGCTGTAGCGATGGAAGCCGCCGCCGAGCTGATCGTAAATGCCGCCACGAGCCATATGGTCGAGTGTGTTCGTGATCATCTCTTTCAGTTCTTTGCTTGGCCGGCGGGCATTTTCGAGCAAAAGCAGATCGAGGTCAGGCGGCACGGGAAACTTGGGGCCGACGAAATTCCGGCCTGGCTGCCCGAAACCGCCGTATACCGGATCATACCGCAGTTTGAGTTCCTCGATGACACCGGCGACGAGGTCGCGGTTGATGTCAATCAGCGGATTGCCTCGCGCCGTGCCGATCAAGGCTCGCGACGTGGCCTCGGCCAGTTTGTCGGCGTGTTTTTCCAACTCCTCTTTTTTGTCGCTGTACCAGTCGTGGACCAGTTTCATGACGGTCGTGAAGCCGCGGAGCGTGCCGCCGTCGACTTCCTTGTCTTCCGGGGGCCAGTACGTGCCGCCGAAAATGGGCTTGCCATCGGGCGTCAAAAACATCGACAAGGGCCAGCCGCCATTTCGACCTAAAACTTGCAGTGCCGTCATGTAAATGTGGTCGATGTCCGGACGCTCTTCGCGGTCCACTTTGATGCAGACGAACCAGTCGTTCATCATTTTCGCGATCTTCGGATTCGAGAACGACTCGCGTTCCATGACATGGCACCAGTGGCACGAGCTGTAGCCGATCGAAAGAAAGACCAGCTTGCCTTCTTTTTTGGCCTTCTCGAAAGCTTCCGGACCCCACGGATACCAGTCGACGGGATTGTGGGCGTGCTGCAAAAGATAGGGACTGCTTTCTCGAGCAAGCCGATTGGTTGGCTTCGTACTCTTGTCGTCGTGACCGGCAACGGCAAGACCGGTCAAGAGCAAAGGGAACAACGGGTAAACAAGAAGGTGGTTCGGCATAACGGCTCCTGGGCCAAAGACAAGGAAACGCTATCAGTCTAGCCGATCCGGTCAGTCATTTGAAGGACTCGCAGCCCTCAATCCCGATCGACCGCGGCGAACAATTACCGTTTGTTGACGGTCGCCTCTCGTCACGGTGGCAGGGAGGGTGCGCGCGGGAGCGCAATGGGGATTGTTGAGGAAATGCTTCGCTATTTTGCGTAGTTTATTCCCACCGTCAACTAACGGTGTTTTTGGGGTGGCACGCTCTGACGAAGGGGAAGGGCGTGGCGAGGCACCGTCAACTAACGGTGTTTTTGGGGTGGTGCGCTCTGACGAAGGGGAAGGGCGTGGCGAGATACCGTCAACTAACGGTGTTTTTGGGGTGGTGCGCTCTGACGAAGGGGAAGGGCGTGGCGAGAAACCGTCAACTAACGGTGTTTTTGGGTGGCACGCTCTGACCAACGGGAAGGGCGTGGCGAGAAACCGTCAACTAACGGTGTTTTTGGCGCATTTGTCATTGCTTGTCGAAGACGGGTTTGCAGGCAATTGCTTTTTGGCGCCGTCGCACCTATCCTCAATGGCATGTATGTCAGCCATCTGGAAAGCGCCCTCGACGGCACGCGTTTTGAAGCGGGCAAGGTGCACACGGTCCATCAGGGTCGCCCTTTGTGGGTGAGATACCGACTGGACGAGGTGAAAAAGGCGGTCCAGCCGACTGACTTGTTGCACCGATCGGCGACGCTATGGCGTTATCGTGAGTTGTTACCGTTACCTGCCGATGCCGAGCCTGTCACGCTTGGGGAAGGTGGAACGCCGATCCTTCCCTGTCCCCGGTTGGGCAAGGAGCTGGGGTTGTCGAGGCTGTGGATCAAGGATGAATCGCAATTGCCGACGGGTAGTTTCAAATCGCGCGGCATGACGGTGGCAGTCAGCATGGCGAGTGCCTTGGGAATCAAGCGTCTGGCACTGCCGACGGCGGGAAACGCGGGCGGAGCGTGTGCCGCTTACGCTGCCCGCGCCGGGATGGAAGTTTTCATCTTCATGCCCGACGACACGCCGCGCATCAACCAAATGGAAGCACATCTCGCGGGCGCCAAAGTCTTTCTGGTGAATGGTCTGATCACGGACTGCGGCCGGATCGTCCGTGATTTCGCGGAGAAAATGGGCTGGTTCGATCT
Source organism: Gemmatales bacterium (assembly GCA_026004675.1). Classification (GTDB taxonomy): domain Bacteria; phylum Planctomycetota; class Planctomycetia; order Gemmatales; family Gemmataceae; genus BPJP01. The sequence continues at coordinate 465,901 of BPJP01000002.1, read as the reverse complement.
TTCCACGCTCAAGGAGCCTTACCGTGTCGAAGGCAAAAAGACGATGGGCCTGGAGTTGGCGGAGCAACTTGGCTGGCGCTTGCCCGACGCGATTCTTTACCCGACCGGCGGCGGCACGGGGCTGATCGGCATGTGGAAAGGCTTTCAGGAACTGCGTGCTTTGGGGTGGTTGAAGGAAGAGAAGATGCCTCGGCTAATCAGTTGTCAAAGCGACGGCTGCGCGCCGATTGTCCGCGCTTTCGAAGCGGGCGAGCGCTTTGCCGAGCCTTTCGAAAACGCCCATACGCAAGCGAGCGGCCTGCGCGTGCCGGCCGCCGTCGGTGACTTCATGATCCTTGACGCGGTCCGGCAAAGCGGAGGCTGTGCTGTCGCTGGCCGGGAAAACCGCATCGTCGAATGGATGCAGCGCGTCATGTCGTTGGAGGGGATTGCCGTCTGCCCGGAAACCGCTGTCTGTTTCGATTGCCTCGAACAACTTGTCCGCGGCAAAAAGATCGCTGCCGACGATGAGATCGTCGTCTTCAATACGGGTGCGGCACAAAAATATCCGGAGATCATTCCTCTCGACCTGCCCAAGCTGGACAAGGACGACCCTCGGTGGTAGGGCGATTGCCGAGCGAGTGGTTTTAAACTGAGAATCACCGGGGTCGACAAATCGCAAGGTCAAGCCGAATCGCAGGTTGCCCGATTTGTAAAGAGACCTTCACACGGATTTCTTATAGAATAAACGCAAACGACATTCAGAGTTGTTGCGGAATGTTATGAAGTCGATCTTCTTCGAATTCACCCTGCCGAACGCCACGACGTGGGCCTATTTCTCATTCGTGCTGGCAGTGGCGTTGTTCTTCAAGTTTTCCCGGCTGTTGAGCATGCGGAACTGGGATGTCGTGACTTTGTTTCTGCTCGTCCCTGGCTTTTTGCTGTTGCAGGAAGGGCACCGCTACGGGGCAAGCAATCAGGTGTGGTATGGTTATGTTTGGCTGCTGGTCGGTTCGGGCTATTTGTTCGTTCGCTGTCTGATGGATCTGGCGCTGGTGCGTCGGCCGGCGTTAAGCCCGAACCTGAATTTCGGCGGTCTGGCCTGGTTAGCCGGTGCTTTGCTCGTCAGTCTGACATCGGTGGCGTATCGGCCATCGGCGCCGCTAAGTGCCGACAACGCTGAGCCTGTGGGCAAATTGCCGGCCGCCGTGACCGAAGTGCAGAGAATCGGCGAAAACCAGGTGAAACAACAAACGGCGGTCGAACGAACCGGCGTCGAAGCCCGTTTCTGGGTCGAGCGCACGCTGGCACTTTTGTGTCACCTGGCCATCCTCGTTGGCCTGGTGTCCATTGGGCATCGCCATTTTCATGACGTGCATGCCGGGATGGCTGCCGTCACGTTCTACTTGCTGCTTCCCTATACCGCGATTCATGTCGGACAGGTTCATCATGTCTGGCCGACAGCGCTTTTGATATGGGCGGTGGCGGCTTATCGTCGACCGACGGTGGCCGGCGTTCTTTTGGGCGTGGCCTCGGGGACGGCCTATTTCCCGGCACTCGTCTTCCCTGTGTGGTTCAGTTTTTATTGGCGTCGCGGCGCTGGCCGATTTCTCGCCGCGTTTCTTTTGACGGCTGTTCTGTCCCTGGCTGTTACGGGATTCTTTCTTTGGTGGCATGGTGAGCTGGAACAAAGTCTACAGTCGGTCCTTGCCTTGTCGGATTGGCAGCCTTGGAAAGAACCGAAGACCGAAGGATTCTGGATCGGTGTTCACTGGGCGTATCGGATTCCTGTTTTCATCGCCTATCTCGCTTTTCTGTTCACGACATTTTTCTGGCCTGCGCCGAAGAACCTGGCCCAGGTGCTTGCGTTAACGGCGGCTACCTTGATCGGCATCCAATTCTGGTATGCGGACCAGGGGGGCGTGTTCGTGCTGTGGTATTTGCCGCTATTGCTGCTGTTGGCGTTTCGTCCCAATCTCTCGGACCGCAGGCCACCTTCCATTCGGCCCGAAGAAGATTGGCTGCGACGCTTTGGACAATTTCTCGCCCAACTGGCAGGCCGATTTCTTCACGCGCCTGAACCTGTCGTCAAGGTGCACTAATCTCGTGCTAAAGCGGCCATCGGCGTCGTTGATTGCAAATCGGCGATCGTCTTCTCAGTGGCAGCCTTGACAGCCGACTCCCAATCCCGTTCGTCAGGCTCATAGGCGAAAAGGATGCCCCTGGAACTATTGACAACGGCGCCCAAACCATCGCTGCGGAAGGCAGGAGCCAGATCGTCGGCTGTCGCCCCTTGAGCACCATAGCCGGGCAGCAGAAGCCAAACTTCGCCGAGTGCCCGCCTGACGGCTGCCAATTCCGAGGGATGCGTGGCACCGACGACCGCACCAACGTCGCCGAAGCCGCACTGGCCGACGTTTTCCCGATTCCACGCGCCAACCGCCTCCGCGACATGCAGATACAGCGGTTTACCGTCACAGGGCAAATCCTGAAACTGGCCCGCGCCGGGATTGCTTGTGCGGACCAGCACGAACAAACCTCCTGAAAAGCGGCGGGCACTTTGCAGAAACGGCTCGACAGCATCGCGCCCCAAATACGGGTTCACGGTCAAGGCATCAGCCTGCCAGACCGGATGTACCTGGCCATCGAATACGGAACCGGCGAACGCCGCATCGGCGTAAGCAGCTGCCGTCGACGCGATGTCATTGCGTTTCGCGTCCAGAATCGTCATCAGCCCCAGACGGCGGGCACGCTGCAATAATCGAGCTTGAGCGCGAAATCCCTCCGGCCCGCATGCCTCGAAAAATGCACTTTGCAACTTTACAATTGGCACCAACTTGGCAACGACATCGAGAATCCGGGCACCGAATTCTTCATAGGCTCGGGCAACAGCCGACAACGTGCCATCACCATGACGCCTTTTCAATTCCGTCGGCAACCGCTCCCAGCGCGGATCGATTCCCACGCAAAGCGAATTCCTCTTTCGGCGGACCTCGGCCGCCAGACGATCGGCAAAAGGCGAAATTGTGCGAATCGGATCGGTCATGTCAGCATCAATCCGACAAGAAGGAACGAGGCTGCAAGCAGGCATTATGGTCTGCTTTCGTAGAATGAACATCAACTGGCAAGAGAGAAATCCGACCAAAACCAATCTTTCAGCAGGCTAGACGACGATGAAAATTTTGATTCATCCCGCGGTTTCGGAGTGGCGGTTGGCGAAAATCAAAGAGGCGGCCGGCGCCGCCGAGGTCGTTCAGGCGAACAATGAAGAGGCCGCCCTCAAAGAGATCGCCGACGCCGACGCGATCTTCGGCTATTTGACGCCGAACCTGCTGAAAGCAGCCAAACGACTCCGGTGGGCCCAAGCCCCCACTGCCAGCATGGAGAAATATCTCTTCGACGAACTGGTTGAATCGCCGGTGATAGTGACCAACATGCGTGGCATCTTCAGCGATGTTATCGCCGACCATGTTTTTGCCTTCATTTTATGTTTCGCCAAGAACTTTCATATCTACATCCGCCAGCAACTTCGCTGCTATTGGCATATGCTTGGGCGCGAACCCAACGAGCTTCCAGGCTATGGTGGGCCAGGCGAAGTCCATCCTTCGGATCGTGCCGCCATCACGCTAGCTGATAGCACCTTGGGTATCATCGGCATGGGGGGTATCGGATCCGAAACGGCGCGGCGAGGCCTGGCGTTCGGCATGCGCGTCCTTGGCGTCGATCCCCGTGCCAGCGATGTTCCCGAAGGCGTTACCCTTTGGCGCATGGACAAACTCGACGATCTGCTTGCCGAGAGCGACTTCGTCGTCGTCTGCGCTCCGCATACCCCGCAGACGTACAAGATGTTTACCAGGCCGAAGTTTCAGAAGATGAAGCGGACGGCTTTCTTTATCAACGTCGGTCGAGGCGTAATCGTCGATCTGGCCGACCTGACGGCCGCTTTGCAAGCGGGCGAAATCGCCGGCGCTGGCCTCGACGTCTACGAAATCGAACCTCTTCCCGCCGACCATCCGCTCTGGAAGATGGAAAATACGATCCTGACGCCCCATTGTGCCGCGGCGTCTCCCCGTATTGCCGAGCGACATTTGGCGACTTTGCTCGAAAATATTCGCAATTTTGTCGCCGGCAAACCCTTGAAGAACGTCGTGGATAAAAGAATGTGGTGTTGAGGCGGGACTGCATCGACCGCGTCGGCAAAGCAGATGAAAACTTGTGATGGTCATCGGGGCACTAGTACAATTCGACTGGCTTCGGAAGCATTCGGAAACTATCAGGTAATCGAAGAAAGGCGACTCATGCGTTCGGCTATTTTTTTTGGCAGCTTGCTGTTTGCAACGTCGGTGCTGGCCGCTGACGACTACCAACTCGGACCCGATTCGCAACGGCAACCGGATGTCCCTAAGGGAACTGTTACCAAATACACTTGGAAAAGCAAAATTTTCGAAGGCACCGTCCGCGACTATTGGGTTTATGTGCCTGCCCAGTACGACGGCAAAACCCCCGCGTGCGTCATGGTCTTTCAGGATGGGGGAATGTACGTCAACACCGAAGGCCCGGTACGTGTGCCGATCGTGTTCGATAATCTCATTCACAAGAAAGAAATTCCTCTCATGGTGGGCATTTTCATCAATCCGGGTGTCTTCCCTCCGAAAAAAGAAGGGGACAAGCCGAAGCGGAACCGAAGTTTCGAATACGACACGCTAAGCGACCAGTATGCCCGGTTTCTGGAACAGGAGATTCTTCCGGAAGTCGGCAAAAAGGTCAAATTGCGGCAGGACGCTGCTGGCCGAGGAATCTGTGGCATCAGTTCGGGCGGCATCTGTGCTTTCACCGTCGCCTGGCAACGCCCCGATCTTTTCAGCAAAGTTCTTAGCCACGTTGGGAGCTTTACGAACATTCGCGGCGGCCATGTCTATCCTGCTTTGATTCGCAAGACCAAACCCAAACCGATCCGCGTTTTCCTGCAGGCTGGCGCCAACGACCTGGACAACGAGCACGGCAACTGGCCTTTGGCCAACCAGCAAATGGCTGCTGCCTTGAAATTCGCCAAATACGACTACAAATTCGTATTCGGCAATGGCGGACATAATGCCAGACACGGAGGCGCTATCTTTCCTGATTCCATGCGTTGGCTTTGGCGAGACGTCAAATAAGCGCTCGCGCGGTGTCAGCCGGCTGGACCATGACGACCATTCACGATCGCGAAGAGTATATCGAACAGGCATATTTCTTCCGCGTCCTGCGCGAGCGGCTTCAGGAAAATATGCCCACCCAGGAGATTCTTGAACGCATCCACGAAGAAATCCTGTCGACGACTCGTTTGCCGTGGGCGATCCAATTCCTGGCCACGGAACTGAAACACAGCGGGCTGCTCTCGTCCGGTTTCGCCAGGCTGGAGCATTACTTCACGCCGTTTCAATCGTTTATTGTGCAGCAATCGGAAGTGGACAATCTGCGTTTCAGCCTGCCGACTGCCTTGCTCATCTTGCAGAGAGAGGCGGAATACCGGGCTGCCACGCCCACGCCTGCTGGGCTATTCGTCTATCAATTCGAGGTGTTGAGTCGCAATCGCCTCGGCTACGATCTCGGTTTTCAGGCCATGGCCCGCGACCCGTTTTTCGATGCCGACTGGCGCGATTACATCGACTGGGTTCGGCGGCAAGTAGGTATTGTCGATTTTGCTGATCTGGTGTACTACCGCTCAGACCTGTATGTCCTCGAGCAGCGACGCAAGAACGCCACCTATCACCCCCCGTTGCCAGTCTTGTTTGGCGAAAAAGAGGGGAAGATTGCCAAGGCCAATCGGCGTCGCGACCCCCTCTTTCTTTTCGCCGCTTTGCAACGCCAACTCGGGTATCCGGAAGTGCCCCGGCCGAAGCCGCCTGACGACACCCACGCCAAACTCGAAGAACTGCGGGCCAAAATCCGCGAACTCGAAACCCGTCTGAAGCTGGTCGAGGGAGAAGTCCGAGGCCAGCTCGACCTGAGCGAACTGGCTAAACCGGAACTGTTGAAAGACTGGCCGGAAGACGACTAGTCGGCACGCCTTCGCACTTGTCACTTTCTCTTGCCAATGGCGATCAACCGCCCCGGTGTGCGGAATAGGATCGCCTGGGGAGTCAGCGCCGGCGTCGATTGCGTCCCTTCGCCAATGCTGTTCTTGGCCAGGACTTTGAACGTATCCCCCGGTGCCAGAACATAAACGTCGCCGTCGTTCGACACGCAGTAAATGGCCTTTCCAGTGGAAACCGGCGAGGCGTAGAAATCGTCCCCAAGACGTTCCTGCCAGATGATTTTCCCAGTGGCTGCATCGAGACAGGATGCGACTCCCAATTCCGAACAAAGATAGACGCGGCTATCGATCACCAGTGGCGAAGGGAGATACGAAACAGCCCGCTCCATTCGCCAGACTTCCTTGGCATCGTTCTTGGCCGGGCGAACGGCAACGAAATGCTTTTGCTTCGTGACAAAGCCGCACGTTCCCAGGACCAGATCGCCGGCAACGACCGGCGAGGCGATGGCCCGCTCTTTCTTGGCAGGTTCGAAACAGCAGATTTCCCAATACACCTTTCCTGTTTCGGGATCGACGCTGGTGATGCCGTGCTGCCAGTTGGTCAGGATCAATTCCTGACGACCGTTGCCTTCGAAGAGGCAGGGTGTCGAATAGGTGGCATTGCCGCTTTGGCGAGGCAGTTTCCAGCAAACCGAACCGTCGGTCGCTTTCAATGCGATGACGTATCCTTTGCCGTCCTGGTCATTGGCAAGGATGACCCGATCACCGACGACAACAGGCGAGGCGCCGAAGCCGTGATTTCCTTTGAACGGCCCAAGGTCTTTTTCCCAGACAGTCTTGCCGTTGTGATCCAAGGCCATCAGGACGCATTGCTCTGGAACGCCCCAGGCGACATACACATGCCTGGCGTCAGCAGCGGGGGTCGACGTTGCGACACTGTTTCGGCGGTGCTTGGAATATGGCTTGCCATCGAAGCGCCGTGTCCAAAGCATGGTGCCGTCAGTGGCGCGAACACATACGACGAACCGCGTCCCCGTCGATTCTTCGCCAGCCGTGACGAAGACGCGCTCTCCCCAAACAACGGGACTGGAATGCCCCGTGCCGGGAAGTTTCGTTTTCCAGAGGAAATCCTTTTCCGTCCACTCGACAGGAATGGCGTCGGTCGCAAGCACGCCCGTCCCGTTTGGGCCACGAAAGCGATTCCAATGCTGAGCGGTCGCGGTTGCCGGTACCAGCAAACCCATCAACGAGGCGAAAAGCAGGAGTCGAGGCATTGGTTCATCCTGTAACTGAAGATCATTCGCTGACCAGGCTGTTGCGTTAAGCCTGTTGCATTATAGGAAAACGAGCGCGGCAAGAATAGCCGGGCACCTTGCTTATCAGCCCGCTCGGCGAGGGGAATCAATTAGCGTCCGTGGAAAGTCGGTCTTACAATATCCGCCTGAGAGAAGACCGGCGAAAACTTTCGCTTACGCTAACGCATTCGCGGCAGGAGTTTTGGATGTTCGATCTTAAAGCGGTACAGCAAGCCATCGGTGAGCAGGGACTCGATGGTTGGCTGCTCTACGACTTTCGCGGATTGAATGTGCTGGCCCGGCGTGTGCTCGAGTTTCCCGAAGGCCAGTTTTTGTCGCGGCGCTGGTTCTATTACGTGCCGGCGTCGGGCGCGCCGAAAAAACTCGTCCACAAAATCGAGCCGCACGCTCTCGACTTTCTGCCCGGCGACAACCGGATGACTTACCTCCGCTGGCAGGAACTGGAAGCGGGCGTCAAGGAACTGGTCGCTGGGGCCAAAACCATCGCCATGGAATACGTGCCGCGAAACGCCAATCCGTACATTTCCCGCGTCGATGCCGGCACCGTCGAACTGGTTGCGTCCTTTGGTCCCAAGATCGTGCCGTCGGGCGACCTGATCCAACTCTTTGAAGCGTGCTGGGACGATGAGCAGTGGGAAATGCATTTGGAAGCGGCAAAGCACACGGCCTCGGCGTTTCAGACGGCATTCGCCTTTTTGGCAGAGCGTGTTCGCCAACATGGTTCGGTCCGCGAAACCGAAGTGCAACAACGCATCCTCGATCATTTCAAAGAACATGGCCTGATCACGGACCACGCGCCGATCTGTGCCGTCGGCCCGCATTCGGGCGATCCCCACTATGCCCCCCAAGCGGGCAAGGACTCGGCCATCAAAGAAGGCGATTTCGTCCTGATCGATTTGTGGGCCAAACTCGACAAGCCGCGCGGCGTCTACAGCGATCTTACTTGGACCGGCTTTGTCGGTACCGAGGTGCCGGACAAATACGACAAGATTTTTCAGATCGTGGCCCGAGCACGCGATGCCGCGATCGAACGGGTCAAGACGGCGTTTGAAAAAAAGGAACCGCTGCAAGGCTGGCAAGTCGATCGGGCAGCCCGCGAGGTGATCGATCGAGCCGGCTATGGCGAATATTTTTGCCATCGCACAGGACATTCGATCGGGCAGGAGACGCACGGCAACGGTGCCAACATGGATGACTTGGAAACGCGCGAAGAACGGCGCGTGCTGCCGAGGACCTGTTTCTCGATCGAGCCGGGAATCTATCTTCGCGAATTTGGTATTCGCAGCGAGGTCAACGTCTATATCGACAAACACGGAAGGGTGCACGTTACTGGGCCGACGCCTCAGACCGCGGTGGTGCCGATTCTCAAGGATTATTAGCCTGACGACGGTGCCTGAACGACATGCTGCCAGGAGGTCCCGACATGGGAAAACTGACGCGCCGGGAGTGTTTGCAAAGTGGCGGACTGGCCGTTGCCGCCTCGTTATCTTCTCCTCTTTTCGCGTTTGCGAAATCCGGTGCCCAAGGGGAAGCACCTGATCTCATCGTCGTCAACGGCAGGGTTTATACCGTCGACGACACACTGCCCAAGGCAGAAGCATTCGCTGTCAAGCATGGCCGGTTCGTGGCGGTCGGTTCGTCGAAACACATCCGCTCTTTGGCCGGCAATAAAACGGAGATCATCGACGCGGACGGCATGACGGTGACACCTGGTTTTATCGACGCCCATACGCACCCGGCGTCGGCCGGGGTTTCCGAATTGCGCAAGGTGAACTGCGACCTGCGCAGCATTGCCGAGATCAAAAAGGCCATCGCCGAGCGGGTCAAGAAGACTCCCAAAGGGCGGTGGGTCAAAGGCTTCAAGTACGACGACACGAAGCTCCGCGAAGGCCGGCCTCTTTCACGCAAGGACCTTGACGAAGTCGCCAAGGAACATCCCGTCGAGATATTGCATCGCGGCGGGCATACGGCGATCTACAACACATTCGCATTCAAGGCGGCAGGGATCAGCAAGGAGACGCCCGATCCGCCGGGTGGTCAGTTTGGCCGAGACAAGAACGGCGAACTGACCGGCTTCGTCGCGGAAAAAGCCCGGCAGGTCTTTGCCAAAATCGCGCCCGAACCGGAAATCACCCGCCGCGACCGCAGGCAAGGGGTCGTGGTCGTATCGAAGCTGATGTCCGCCGCCGGCCTGACTTCCGTGCACGATGCTCATACCAGCGAAGACTTTTTTGTGGCGTATCAAGATGCCCGGGAGGCCGGCGAACTGTACTTCCGCGTTTATGCCATGGTCAGCACCGAACTGTTTGCCTCCTTGAAGAAGGCCCGCCTGCGCACCGGCTTTGGCGATGACTGGCTGCGAATCGGCGGCTTGAAACTTTTTGCCGACGGCTCGTGCAACGAACGCACCATGCGGATGAGCACCCCTTATGCCGACCGGCCGAATTATTTCGGCATCCTGACCATGAGCCAAAAGGAACTCAACGAAACCATCGAAGACGCCCACTGGCATCAATTTCAGGTCGGCGTTCATGCCAACGGCGACGTCGCCATCGACATGGTCCTCAAAGCCTACGAACGCGCTTTGAAGATTCGACCACACCCCGATCCCCGATTTCGCATCGAACACTGCACCCTCGTCAATCCCGGCTTGTTGAAGCGTATTGCCGCTTTGGGTGTGATTCCGACGCCGTTTTACACTTACGTCCATTTTCACGGCAACAAGTGGGCAGCGTACGGCAAAGAAAAGCTGCAGTGGATGTTCGCCCATCGCTCGTTTCTGGATTACAAGATCCGCGTGGCCGGCGCCAGCGATTACGTGCCCGGCCCCTTCGAACCGCTCATGGCGATCCAAAGCATGGTGACACGCAAGGATTTCGAAGGCCGAGTGTGGGGCCCGAAACAGAAAATCACGGTCGGCGAAGCATTGCGCATTTGCACGCTGCACGGCGCCTATGCCTCGTTCGAAGAAAAGAGCAAAGGCTCGATTACGCCGGGCAAACTCGCCGACTTTGTCATCCTGGCCAAAGACCCTCACGAAGTCGAACCCGACCGCATCAAAGAGATTGCCGTCATGCGGACGGTCATCGGCGGCAAGACGGTGCATTCGCAGATGAAATAACCAAGTGGAAACCGCCATGAACGATCCATCGCTGCGCGAGCATGTGGTCTATCTCTTGCAAGGAGGCGGCGCCCATTTGAGTTTCGACCGGGCGATTGCCGACCTGCCGGAGAACTTGCGCGGCGCCAAGGTGGATGCCGTTCCGCATACGCCCTGGCGTCTGCTCGAACATATGCGTATCTGCCAATGGGATATTCTCGAATTCTCCCGCAATCCGGCGCACGTATCGCCGGAATTCCCCGCAGGGTATTGGCCCGAAAGCGACGCGCCGCCCGATGCCGACGCGTGGGAACAAAGCGTGCAGGCTTTCCGTTCCGATTTGCAGGCAATGGTTGATCTCGTCAACAATCCAGAAGTCGATTTGTTCGCGCCGATTCCGCATGGCGACGGGCAGACCATCTTGCGTGAAGCGCTCTTAGTGGCGGACCACAATGCCTATCACCTGGGGCAATTGGTTTTCTTGCGGCGTTGTCTCGGCGCGTGGCCGGAGGGATAGCCGGCGCATCGACTTTCGCTGGCGAATCGGGATTTTTTTCAGCTATTGGGTTGCGTCTGGGGTTGCTCGGCTGGTTCAACCATTTCTTTCTGGATGCCGGGCTGGTGATTGAAACGGGCATGCAGCGAGTCCCAATCGATCACCAGCCTGCCTCCGCTCGATTCATGCTGTTTGGCCCAATTCATCAAGAGATCGAGACAAGCATGGTCGATGTAGTTCAGTCGTTGGAAATCGACGTGCAATTCGGCGCCGGGCGGCACGCGTTCCAACTCATCGGCCAGACGAGGCAGGCGGATGAACGTTGCTGCGCCTTCCAGCCTCATTTTTGCCGCCGACTGGGTTGCATCCACGTCCAGATCGACATTGAGGTGGGAAAATGTGTAGAGCAGTTTGGCAGCAGCCAAAACGATGCCAACAATCACGCCGGTGAGAAGATCGACTACGACGATGGTACAGAGAGTAGCCGTGTAAATGCCGACTTCGCCCCAGCCGAATCTTTTCAATTCGGCGAAGGTCTTTGGATTGAAGAGCTTGTAGCCGGTGTAGACCAGGATAGCTGCAAGCGAAGCAGTGGGGATTAAGCGCAGAAGGTGACTGAACCAGACGACAAAGACAAGCAGCCAGACCCCATGCAAGAACGCCGACAGCCGGGTTTTCGCACCCGCCTGGACGTTCACCGAACTGCGGACGATGACGCCGGTCATAGGCAGCGCACCCAAAAAACCGCACACCATATTGCCGACTCCTTGCGCCCACAGTTCCTTGTCATATTTGGTACGCGGTCCCTGGTGCATCTGGTCGACGGCATTGGCGCATAGGAGAGTTTCGGCACTGGCAACAGCCGCAATCAACAGTGCCGCTCCAAGAATGGCCGGCCAGGGCGCATTTTCCAGCACAGCCCAATGCGGCAGAAAAATTTCATCGGTCAGTCGATCGGGAACCTCGACGTACAAGACGGGCAGAATAACGAAGCAAGAGATCGCCGTGGCAACGATCACAGCGATAAGCGGACCCGGCACGATGCGCAAGCGGCCAGGAGCGAATGACTGCCATAACACGACGATCAGGATGGTAATGACGCCGATCCAGGCAGCCAGGTTATGATTGCGCAAGCGACTGGAAAGCTCCGCCAGGGATTCCACAGCGTGATCCTGTTGTTTCAGTGCTTCGACCCCTTCCCCCTGCTTGAGCGCTGCCAGAGCGGCCTGGCTATCGGCTAAGGCTTTCCGAGCGGCTTCCCGAATCGCCTCTGCCTTTTTTGGATTCCTTGATTGGGCCCGTTTGGTTTGCAACTTTTCGACGATTTCTTGCAACGTATCCGTGATTCGCTGTTGTTCGACCACTACCGCACTCAGATCGACTTTAGCGTTGGCAGGCATTTCATGCAGGTGGTGGGGGAATATCTCCGCCAGCTGTTCATCGACGATCGTTTGCCGCAAATGCAGGTCGCCGATCTGTTTCAACGTTTCCGTGTGGAAGCGGCGGTCATCTCGGCTGCGCAATTCCGGCCACTCCAATGCCTTGACTACTGATTCCGGGATGGTCAAAAGATTCGTCAGTCCGCTTCCTCTGGGTTTATCATCGATCATCACATGAAATTGGCTGGCGAAGATAAGGACGCCAATACCGGATAGCATTCCCCGAATCACCGCTGGCGATACGGCACGAAACCATTGACCGATCCGCAACAATCCTGCGATCACCTGAATCAAGCCGGCAAGCAGGACGATAATGCCAAGCATCTCGAGTCCGTGCTTTTGCACGAGGTCATACACGATCACCGTCAAGCCGGCGGCCGGCCCGCTCACTTGCAAAGGACTCCCAGCCAGCAAACCGACCACAAGTCCGCCCACAATGCCGGTGATCAGACCCAATGCGACGGGCACGCCCGACGCGATGGCGATACCCATGCACAATGGCAGAGCCACCAGAAAGACCACCAACGAAGCGATGAAATCGTGTTGGATGGTTTCTCGGAAGTTCGGCCGGTCTTGACTTTCCATATTGAGCACTCCTCTCGAATCCGCCGGAACTTTTTCACTGCCAACGGAGGCGAACCAGGGCCTTGTTCCTTATGCCTGGTCCATTTTGAAAAGTCGGTGCGCCAGCAGATCAAAGACACGCTGTCTCAGGAATGTGCTTCTTGAAAGCGTTCGGCGACGCGCCGACCCCAAGGTTCGAGCCAGCCGGCATCTCCGTCAGCCCATTCGATTGCCGAGGTCGGACACGCCGTCGCGCACGCCGGTTCGCCGCCGCAGAGATTGCATTTCGCTGCCTTATCCGTTTGGGGCAACGTAAACACCGTCCCGAATGGACAAGCGATCGTGCATAGATGGCAACCGACGCACACCTCGTCAAGAACGACTTTCGCCTGGGTCGTCGGATCGACGGCGATAGCATTGACCGGGCAGACATTCATGCACCATGCTTCCTTGCATTGGAAGCAAGTAAAGGGCGCGTAGCTCGCTTCTTCGTCGAAAACGTTGACGCGAATCAGCGAACGCGAGGGTTGGAACGTCCCCGTTTGCACCCAAGAACAAGCCAGTTCGCACTGCATGCAACCAGTGCATTTGTCTGGAACGATTTGCAGACTCTTCGCCATAAGTTGATCCTGCCGTTTGCTACAACCGTTTGTCTTCGCCTAAGTTTACTAGGGCGCCGTGCTACCACAAGGGAAATCCACGGCGAATCGGCTCGGCAAATTTCCTCGCATCGCCATGCGACATCCTGTACAGTCTGCGAAAGCTAAGATTCCTGTTGGCATGCTTCATTTCAGGAGGCCAAAAGTGTTGCGACTTGTGCAGGCGGCAGTTTTGGGTGTGACGGCGCTGGCAATGGGAACAAGCGTGTTTCCTGTCCGAGCCAACGCTCCGGAAAAAACCCGACCCAATATCCTCTTCATTTACACCGATGACCATTCCTATCGGACCGTAGGCTGCTATCCCGAAGCCTATCCCTGGGTTCGAACACCTAACATCGATCGGTTGGCCAAAGAGGGCATTCGTTTTGAGTCGGCTTACATCGGCACGTGGTGCATGCCGTCACGAGCGACGTTGCTTACCGGGCATCACCAGTTCGGCGTCGAGTCGATGCGCATGAAAGGGCCGTATCCAGGCAGCGAGTATGACCCGGAAAAGTGCCCGTTCTGGCCAAAGGATTTCCGCAAAAAGGGGTACTTCACAGCTCAAATTGGCAAATGGCATACCGGAGTCGATACCGGCTTCGGCAGAGACTGGGATTTCCAGATCGTCTGGAACCGGCCACGCTTCACCGAAAACCATCAGAACTATTACTACGACCAGCCGATTACCTATCACGGCGGCGAAACCAAAATCCTCAAACGCTACTCGACCGACCAGTACACCGACTGGGCCGTTGACTTGATCAAAGGAAAAGGTCGCGACAAGAGCAAGCCATGGTATTTGTGGCTCTGCTATGGTGCGGTGCACAGCCCTTACACGCCGGCGAAAAGGCATCTGAAAGAATATGCCGACATCGACGTGCCGACGCCGAAGGACATCTTTCCCCCACGCCCAGGAAAACCCGAATGGGCACAGAAGATCAAATTCTGGATGAAAGGCCCCGATGGCCAGCCGATGTGGCGCAAACGCACATTGACGTCATGGGTCAGACAATACCACCAGGGAGTGCTGGCCATCGACGAAGGCGTTAAGCGCTTGCTCGATGCCCTGGAAGAAACGAACCAGCGAAAAAATACGTTGATTATTTTTACGTCCGATCAGGGATTTGCCTGGGGGCAGCATGGCTTCCGCCACAAAGTTGCGGCGTATGACGCCAACATCCGTTCGCCCCTGATCATCAGCATGCCGGGAACGATTCCGCAGGGAAGAGTTTGCCGGGCTCCGGTTGGGGGCGTCGATCTGGTGCCAACGATCTATGAGTTTGCCGGTTTCGCTCTGCCTTGGGAGATGCACGGGCATAGTCTTATGCCCTTGTTAAAGAATCCCGACGCTGATTGGCCGCACCCCGTCCTGCTTACCGCCACAGGGCAAAAATTCGGCTCCGACACCAACATCATTCCCAAAGGCAACGAGGTCATGCATGGTCCCATTCCCTGGTACGTCATGTTGCGCAAGCAGGACTACAAATACATTCGACCGCTGAAGGAAAACGAACTGGAAGAACTCTACAACCTGAAAAAAGATCCCGACGAGCTGGACAATCTGGCGGTCAAGCCAGGATACCAAAAGATGCTCGAACAATTGCGTCAAGAAGCGATTGCAGAACTCCGGCGCACCCGCTGCGGGTTTGTCGAGAACATGCCTGCGGTCGGAAAAAAACCGTGAAGCGGCATCCCGCCGCGGACTGGGCGCGATGGCGGAAAATTGTCAAAATGACACTGCTCGCTTCGAACGCAGATAGCATCACAAGAGACGGTTTTTTCCCCCGAGATTCAAGCGTATGACGATTCGCATCGGCATTTTGACGATTTCCGACCGCGCCAGCCAAGGCATTTATGAAGACCGTGGCGGACCTGCCATCCGGGAATGCCTTTCGGAAATTCTCTCGTGTCCCTGGGAAGCAGTGGCGCGCGTCATCCCCGATGATCGAGAGACGATTGAAAAAACGCTGATCGAGTTGTGCGACAGCGAAGGTTGTTGCCTGGTGGTGACGACGGGGGGCACGGGGCCGGCGCTGCGTGACGTGACGCCGGAAGCCACGGAAGCGGTCTGCGACAAGGTGCTGGACGGTTTTGGCGAACTGATGCGGAGCGTTTCGTTGCGGGTGGTACCGACGGCGATTCTGTCGCGCCAGATCGCGGGCGTGCGTGGCAAGTCGCTGATTATCAATCTGCCTGGAAAACCAAGTGCCATCCGAGACTGTTTGCTGGCGGTTTTCCCGGCTGTGCCGTACTGCATCGACTTGATCGAAGGGCCCTATCTGACGACCAATGAAGCTGTGGTCAAGGCGTTTCGACCCGGCAACAAATAGCATGATACGCAAATTGATTTCGGGCGGGCAAACCGGCGTGGATCGGGCAGCGCTGGATGTTGCGATCGCGTGCGGCTTGGACTGCGGTGGCTGGTGCCCGAAGGGACGCCGAGCGGAAGCCGGCCCGATCCCTCCTCACTACCCGCTCGAGGAGACCCCTTCCGCTGCCTACCCGCAGCGAACGGAATGGAACGTGCGCGATTCGGACGGGACGCTGGTGCTCGTTGCTGGCGAACCGGACGGTGGCACGCGCTTGACGATCCAGCTTGCCGAACGATATCAAAAACCCTGTTGCGTAGCGACGCTGGACAGCGACGCCGAGATCGGCCGCGTGCGAGCGTGGCTTGATAGCTGCATGATTCGCGTACTCAACGTGGCCGGTCCACGCGAAAGTTCCCATCCCGGCATCTACCACATGGCGCTTTCTTTTCTCTACAAGCTCGTGAAGCCCGCTGGCAACGAAGCGAAATCGGAATAATGTATTTTCGTGCGGCCGCTTCTTGCAAAATACGACCGCCAATTGTAATTTCTTCAACGGGCAAGGAATAATGAGCCGCTCCGTTCGGCAACCGATCAACGTGCCCAGCGTCATCGGGGATGTCAGTTCCTTGCCCAATGGAGGTGGCCCAGGATGTTTCAAATAGGGCGCTACGTTTTCAAATGCGCAGAATCAGCACAGGAATTCGAGCAGATTCACCAACTCAACTATCGTACCTTCGTCGATGAGATTCCCCAGCACCACGACCCGGGCGAGCCTCGCCTGGTCGACAAGTTCCATAAAAAGAACCGGTACTTTATCGTTCTCGACGGCGATCGGCTGATCGGCATGATCAGCGTGCACGACCAACCTCCGTTTTCGGTCGAAGACCGGCTCAAGGATCGCGGCATCTTGCGCCAGCCCGGGATGAGGCCGCTGGAAGTTCGGCTGCTCGCCATCGAGCCTGAAAATCGCAATAATACCCGGGTCTTTATCGGGCTTTTGTGGCTGGTGTACGACTACGCCTTGTCCGAAGGATACACCCATCTGTTCATCTCCGGCATCAAGGAACGATTGCCTCTCTATCAGCGGATGGGCTTCGAAGTTCTGGGACCGCCTGTTCCAAACGGTCGAGCATCGTTCATCCCGATGATGTTAACAGTCGGCGCATTGCCGGCGCACATGATGCGCGTCAAACGCCGGTGGGAAAGCCAAATGCAACCATCGCCGAAACGGTCAGAAACGGTGTGTTTGTTACCTGGGCCGGTGAAAACGTCGCCGGCAGTTCGCCGGGCTTTTCATGAACCGCCTCTTTATCATCGGGGCAATGAATTCATTGACCAGTTCCAAAAAGTCCGTCATCGGCTTTGCCGGATGACCAGAGCCAAGGGGGTAGCGCTTATCAACGGCAGCGGCACATTGGCAAACGAAGCCGTCGCTGCCACGCTCGCCTCGGACCGGAATTCTCGTGAAGGGATTCTCCTCATTAACGGCGAATTCGGCGAACGTCTCTTGGAGCAGGCCAGGCGATTCGGCCTCAAGCCTCGCATATTGAGCTGGGGATGGGGCCAGCCGTGGAACCTCGACGAAATCGCCAACGTACTCCGAACGTCTTCTCAGCCTTGCTCTTGGATTTGGGGCGTGCATCAAGAATCCAGTACGGGCGTTCTGAACGACGTTCGCGGCCTGGTTCGACTGGCCAAAGAATACAAGGCCCGCGTTTGCCTCGACTGCGTCAGCAGCCTCGGCGCCGTGCCGCTTAACCTGGAAGACATCTACCTCGCCACAGGAGCGACGGGAAAGTCATTAGGCGCCTATGCGGGGATCGCTATCGTTTTCGCCGATCCGAATGCTTTGCAACACGTCGATTTCCATCGCGTGCCAACTTACCTGGATATTCAAAAGGCGCTCCTTTCGCCTGGGCCAAGATTCACTTTTCCGTCGCCAACCTTGCGGGCTCTCGACGCAGCGCTCGAACAATATGCCGACGACGATAAGGCGACCGCTTGTTACGAACGTTATCGCCGGCTCGGTGTCTACGTCAGGCAACGCCTGCGCGATCTCCGTCTGGAACCGCTGGCATCGGAGGAGTTCGCCTGCCCCGTCGTTACGACCTTCATGCCGCCACACGATCTGACGTCTGAACAATTCGTCGCAACTTGCCAGACATGGGGCTTTGAAATCGGCGGCTTGAGCAGCTACCTTGCCGAACGCCGACTGGTACAGATTGCGACCATGGGGGATGTGCGGCAAGAAGAAGTAGGAGCCTTTTTCGACCGGCTGGAACGCTGGCTGCGTAAACTTTCGCGACGTAACAATCTTGAGTTATGCCGTCCATGATACCATTCTTTTTAAGCGTGTTGCTTGCTGCTTCTGCAGAGGGTGGAGAGTCCAGTCACCTGGCAGTGATTCGGCCCGCGCCCGATTTCGAACTGACAACGCATGACAACAAGCCCTTCCGCTTCCATTCGTTAAAAGGTCATGTCGTTCTGGTCAGCTTCATTTTCACGACCTGCAACGGCTCGTGCCCGGCGACGACTCACCGCATGAGTGCGATCCAGCAAGAGCTGAAACGCCGGGGACTGCTCCCGAAACGTCCGATTCACCTCATCTCCATTTCCCTCGATCCAAAACGGGATACGCCTGACGTCTTGCGACGTTACATGAAACTGTATGACGTTGATCCGGAGAGTTGGACGTTCTTAACCGGAACACCGGCCAGAGTCATGAAAGTGGTCGAGCAATGGCGAATGTGGGTGCGACCAGCCGCCAACGGTCAGCTGGATCACCCTTCGCGAATCTTTCTGGTCGATAAAGCAGGCAAAATCCGAGAAATCTACAACCTCGCTTTCCTCAAGACCGACTGGGTCATCGAAGACATTCAGTCTCTGCTCGCCGAAAATTAGATTGTTCCCTTTGCCTCATTTCACTGGCTTTTCACAGATAAATCCGACGCGGGCATTTTTCTCATCTCACCAGTAGAGATTTTCCGAAAAATCACGACATGCGATCATCTCGATACTGTTGGCAGGATCGTCGAATGCCTCATCGCCATGCCATGTTGAAAGCCGTCTGTCTCGTGGCACTGGCAGCGATGCCAGCGTCGGCAGCCACGCCTTGCACACCTTGTGGTGGCATTCTCCCTACGGTCATCACGCCGTTTCGTTGTTCGGGAGAAGGCGTCGACATCGCTTCCCTCGAAAAGCAAATCCAATACCAGTTGGCCTGTGGCGTTCATGGGCTGTTGGTCCTCGGAACGATGGGAGAAGGCCAGTACGTTACCTGGGAGGAACGCCGAACGGTGATTGCGACAGCGGTCCGATTAGCATTTCCGAAAGTCCCGGTCGTCGTTGGCATTCATACTGGCGACGTGGACGAAGCGGCACGACAAATGGAGCTGGCGCGAGAATTGGGTGCGTCTGCGGTGCTTGTCAAGTTGACCGGCAATCCTCGTGCGTCTTTCGACGAAGTCCATTCGTTTTACTGGCAGTTGGCGGACGCGTCCGTCTTGCCGATCGTAATGTATTACTATCCTGCCCAGACGCATGTGCATCTGCGTCCTCGGGAGATCGCTGCTATCCTGGCACACCCGAATATCGTGGGGATCAAAGAATCGCTGCTGAATCTGGGTGCGGTGCAACGTCATATCCGTGCCTGCCGTGGCATGGGAAAGACTTTCTTCTCCAGCACCGCCTTGAATCTGTCGCAATTTCTCGACATCGGAGGCCATGGCGCGATGTGTCCGGAGGCGGCGATGCTTCCCAGTCAGGTAGTTCAAGCATATTCGGCCTGCGCCAGTGGCCGGGTCGCCGAAGCACGCGACATCCAAAAATATCTTTTTGAACTGACGCCCATTTTGCGAACGCAATGGACTTCACCGACCCTTTCCAGGATCGTGTTGATGGCCGCCCAAGATCGGAAGATGTTTGTCCCGATGACGGACGACCAGCCTCAGGCCCAAATCAAATATGCCTTGAACTTGCTCGGCATACCGACGTTGCCGTTGGTCAAAGCGCCTTTGCCTCCTTTGACGGAGCGAGGCGCGAAAGCTGTGAACAAAGCCGTCAGCAGGCTTCTGACGATCGATTGGCTTGGGGTGGGGATGGGCCGAAGCCGAGTGCCAGCGCTGGCTCCTGCCGCCGATAAGGATTGGGGTGGCCTGCTTCGAACGGGCGCGTTGCAATTAGGGCCCGGCGTCGGAAGAGATCTGCTTCGTTCACAAGGTGACGGCTTGTGGGGATTTCCCATAGGCGGCCGATCGATCGACCCGTAACGTCTCGTCATCAATCTTTCTCGTGTTCGGCCAAAAAGTTTTCGACTTCGAAGTGCCCGGGAATGCCTGCCTGCCCGCCGGCTTTCATGGCTTTCAGTGCAGCGGCAGCGCTGGCATAGCGGATGCGCAGGTGCAAATCCATGTTCTTGGCCAGCATTGCCGCGTACACGCCATGAAAGACGTCGCCACAACCTGTCGTATCCTGCACAGAGACAGGAAATGCCGGCTGATGCACAGGATGTTGCGTTTCCAAGCTGTAATACCAGCAGCCCTCGTCGCCGCCGGTGATGACGACTACCTCTCGGCCATCGCACCATAGATGCCTCGCAGCGTCAGCTGGGTTGAGGCAGCCGGTCAATTTCGCCGCGAATGCACGCGATACGATCAGATGGTCGACCCAGCGCAATAGTTCGTCGAAAGCGGGCCAATCATTACGCTCGAAGTCGGCGACCACGTGTATGCCTGAAGCACGGGCGATGCGACTCGCGCGAAGCATTCCTTCGATACCATAGTGATCGATGAAAAGCACTTTCGTCGATTCGATGACTTCTTGTGGCGGGTGGTTTGGAGCTGCTCCCGTGCTCCCTCGCAAGTCATAGAAGATCGTTCGCGTCTTGGCGCTTTCATCGACGATAATGATCGAATGAATGGGTTGCGCGGCGGCCTTTTCCATAACAGGCCCGGTATCGATCCCTTCCCGCCTGAAGCAATCGAGCACGAAGCGCGAATCGACATCGGAGCCAAGAACACCGGCATAGGCGCAGCGAGCTCCCATTCGTGCCGCCGCCACGAGAGCTGTCGCCGTCAACCCGCCGCATTGCCGGTCGCTGTGTCGAATCGGCACTTTCGTATCTGCTGGCGGATAGGCCTCCACATAGAGGAGATCGTCGACGGCGACACAGCCCAAGCCCAGCACGTCGTATCGTTTCATACAGAATGGGCACCCCTGGATGGGTTGGCATCCCCCGGCTACCGAGGACCCTTCGCTAAAGCAAACTGGTTCGTTCCGGCATGCCTGATTGTTGCAAGCCGGCCAAATAGGCTTGGATGTCTTCCTGTCGAAACGACTTGCCACAGGTGGAGGAAACGCCGCAGGTGGTACAACCGCCGCTCGAGCCGCAGCCACCCTTCTTCTTGCCACAATTGGGGTCGTCGCAGCCGGCGTCAGCGTCTTCCAACTCCGCGGGCAACGCCAGGTTCTCCATGGCAATCTGCACGTCGAACGACCGCGCCAGCGTGGAGACGAATTCGCGGTAGTCGCAGCCACCTTGGCGAAGGTGATAGACAATCGCCCTTTTTTCGTCGAAGGACAACTCGACGTCGACGATTTCGATGGGAAGGTCCTGCTCCGCAGCGATTCGCCGTGCGAACTCGAATATCGAGGCTGCGCGTTCTTCCAGGCGATGCAACGTATCGGCGTCTTTCTCGCTGAGAGGGCGGAGCAACTGGCCGACGGCGGTTCGTGACAAAAAACGCAAATGACCTTCGTGAACAGGACAAAGGACGTTGCCGACGTGCAACCCCTGTTCCGTACGTATAACGACGCGTTGGCCACGCGCGTACTTCTGGTTTCCGCCTGCTAGAAACCTGCCGAAGTCTCCGGCTTTACCGTAGGAAACCAGGTACTCTGCGGTATGGCATGGGGCTTCCATAGAAACTTTCAAACTTGTTTGCATCGGATTCCATCGGCCACGACGGGTACCAGATGGAACCCAGCATGCGATGCGGCGATGATTATTGCAAGCCAAAGAATTCCAACATCGCCTGGTCGTACATTTGCTGGCCGCGCTCCGTGCTCAAATCGAGCCGGTATTCGTTGATGACCTTGACGCTGACGTCTCCGAGCCAAAGGTTCCAACAGCTGGCACAGATATTCTCCTGGATGCGTTTGCCCATTTCATCGGGCAAAGGCGGTTTGGGGAGACGACGAGCGTTTTTCCCCGCGAAACAACGCGGGCATTTGCAGCGAAAGCCATCGCCTGCCGCAACGTCGTCGGCAGAACGTTTGGGTTGTGGCTTGGGTTCGCCCAGCTCGACGAGCAGGTTTGCCATCGCATCCCGAGGCATATGGTCGCCGCGCTCGTCGGCAATTTCGTAACCTTTTTTCAACACTTCGACCGCTTCGTCGCGTTTGCCCGCTTCCTTCAAGGCGGTGCCCAATAATTGATAGGCTTTGGAGAATTGCGGGCTTAACTCCAGCGTTCGCCGCAGCGATTGGATCGCTTCTTCGTATTGTCCCGCTTCGATGAGCAGCTGGCCAAGACGAAAATGCCCCAATTCATTATCGGGATCGTCATTGGCCATTTTGCGCGACTGTTCAATGCGTTCCTGAAGTTGGTTCATGATCGCTCCTGTAAGGTCCCCATTGTCCAGACGGCTGCCAGCTTTATTTTCATTTCAATTCGACAACGGTGATCGGAAATGAGATCTGGTCGACTTTCTTGCCGCCAATCAAATCGGTGGCCTTGATCGTGACCGTGAATCGTCCCGTTCGATTGAGCGACAAGGGGAATTGCATGGGCAAACGCTTCCAGCCTTTCGGGATTTCCGTGAATTCCCCGGTAATCGGTTTCGGATGTGTCATTTTCCCGGTGGCGTCTTTGATCGTCATTTCGAGTTGGATATGCGGCTGCCCTTTGGCATTGCGGGCGAAGCCGACCGCCCAAAAATTCACAAACAAGGATTGTCCCGTTACTCCCATCGGCGGCGCCGAGAAAATGCCGTCTTTGTCATAGCTGGTTGATAATTCCACCAACCCGAATGCCGGTTTGATGACCTCGAATTTCCTTTCCAAGGATGCCTGTTGTTTGGACAAACGATCAATGACCGTGACCTTTAGCGTATAGATGCCGGGTTTGGTCTCGACACCGGTTTGGGCATGGGCAAAGGCTGGGATTTTCGTTCCGCCCAGCACGTTGTATTGCGTGATCGGCCGCTCTTGTGGGGTTTTCTTGTATTCGATCTCGTTATCGGGATTGATCAACTCCATCCCCATGCTGTAGTGGATTTTGCCTTCGCTATCGACCAGCAAATTTTCGATGTCAAAAGTGATGAAGTAGAAATCGCCCGGCAAAACCCGGTTATCCTTCCGGGGAGCACCCAACACGCCGTATGTCGCCCGGGCATTGGTCAAGCGCAATTCTCCTGTTTGGGCAGGGGCCAGTACCAACGTCGTGACAAAGGCTAACGTCGTCCACATGGATTACTCCTTCGGAAACACAGCAAAAGAAAATGACTTTTTGACCGGCGTGAAGGGACGCCAATTCTATTACCGTTATTGTGTCGGTTTCACGAAAGAAAGGCCAGACCATTCTGGCGAACCCCAGACCGCGAAGCCCGTTTGCTGACGGCAACCGCTCTTTCTCAACATCACACGATGCGACAGGCCACGCTGCCCCGACTTACCGTTTGTTGACGGTGGATTAGGCGGCGCTAACCGCTACTGCCAGGCCCCTCTCGCGTCCACCGCCGCGAGTCCCACATGTCTTGCTCACGTTTCCACCGCTGAAAACACCGTCAGTTGACGGTGGAGATAAGCTGCACAAAATAGGCAACTATCACCTCGGCAAGCCCTTCCGCGCCCTCGTGGTTACGCCTTGGTCGAATCCATGCGTCAAAAGCGAATGGCATAATCTCAAATGCTATCGTCATATCCGCTGGCACCAGCCGCCGCGGCTCCGATACGAGAAGCCGTTTCCATCAGCAAATAAAGGGTCCGGAAGTGGTGCCACTCCACCGATTTCTTGTGTCCAACCTGAATAAGATTCGGTATCTTGAAAAGTAATTCCTGCCTCGGTTTGTCTTCCAACCACGGAGCATGACCATGCGATTTTTGCCTGCCTTGTTGTTGGTCGTCACGATTCCTGCTTTCGGTCTGGCGGAAAACTGGCCGGCGTGGCGAGGTCCTCGCCTCGACGGCACCTCACTCGAACAAGGCATCCCACTGCATTGGAACACCACGAAAAACGTCGTCTGGAGGACGGCGATTCCTGGTCGAGGTTATTCGTCGCCGATCGTCTGGGAGGATCGCATCTTTCTGACCGCATGTCTGGAAGACGCAAAAGATGAAACCAAGCCGCGCGTCCTGCTCTGCCTCGACAAAGGAAGTGGCAAAATCCTCTGGCAGAAGGTCGTGCTGGTCAGCCCTCTCGAACGCAAACACCGTCTCAACAGCTACGCCAGCTCGACGCCCGCAACGGATGGAAAGTATGTCTTCGTGACTTTTCTCGATTACCCCGATATGGTCGTGGCCTGCTACGATTTTGACGGCAAGCTGATCTGGAAAAAATCGCCGGGCAAGTTTTTTTCGAAGCACGGCTTTTGCAGCTCACCGATCCTTTACAAGAATCTCGTTATCATCAACGGCGACCAGGATGCCGAAGCCTACATCGTCGCTCTCGACAAAGCGACCGGCAAAGAAGTGTGGCGCGCTGATCGACCGAACCGGACGCGCTCGTACTGCACGCCGATCATCATTGACGCCGCCGGCCGCAAGCAACTAGTGCTGTCGGGCAGCAAATGCATCGCCAGCTACAATCCAGACAACGGCAAACAGTGGTGGATCATCGACGGTCCCACCGAACAATTCGTCGCCAGCCTGGTTTTCCTGAACGATGTCCTTTTCATGACGGCCGGCTTTCCCGAATACCATATCATGGGAATCCGACCGGATGGGCTTGGCAATGTCACCAAGACTCATGTCCTCTGGCATCGGACCGACGCCATGGCCTACGTCCCGTCACCGATCGCCCATGACAAATACTTTTTCATGGTCAACGATAACGGTGTCGCCAGTTGCTGGGAGGCGAAGACCGGAAAGTTGCATTGGAAAGAACGACTCGGCAGGCACCACAGCGCCTCGCCTGTCTCGGCGGAAGGGAGGCTTTATTTTCCCGACGATGACGGCCGTATGTGGGTCCTTAAAGCCAGTGCCAAATTCGAGGTTTTGGCCCGCAACGATCTCGAAGACAAGACGTTCGCTTCACCGGCGATCTCTGACGGGAAAATGTTTATCCGCACGCTGCATTATCTCTATTGCATCGACTAGCGAACGACGACCACTGCCGGGGGGACAGTGCTGTTTCCTTGCCCCGTCGCCTGTTCGCCGCCGACTGACATGGGTATGGGTCCGATGTTGCGCATGCGAAACGCTCTTGCTCTCTTCGTCTCCGGTGTCGTGCTGGCATTCGCCTGTCTAGCGACGGAGGAAACGGACGAAACCACTCGTCCCTATGGCATTCTGAAACGCATTCCCTGGCGAACGTCGCGTATTACCGGTTCGCCCGAACCGCCGCCACCCTATCGCGTGCAGCGAATCTTTCCCAAACAAGCATTCCAACAACCTGTGGAGATGGTTCATCTCCCCGGTACGAACCGAATCTGCGTCGTCGAAAGGCTCGGAAAAATCTACACCATCCCCACGGAACGCACGAGCGGCGATCGTTCGCTTTTCTTCGATGGCCCCAAGGATGTTCCAGGATTGACCGCCGTCTACGGCCTGGCGTTTCATCCGAAATTCGCGGAAAACCGCTTTTGCTACGTTTGTTACATTCGCAAGCCGGGCGACCCGAAAGGGACGCGTGTTTGCCGGTTTCGCGTCACCAACACCGATCCGCCGCGCATCGATCCCAAATCGGAAACGCTTCTTCTCGATTGGCTTTCAGGCGGCCACAATGGCGGATCGCTCAAGTTCGGCCCGGACGGTTATCTGTACATTTCGACGGGCGACGGCACGGCGCCTTCTCCGCCCGACGGCCTCGATACCGGGCAGGACATCAGCGATTTGCTCGGCTCGATTCTGCGCATCGACGTCGACCGAAAGGAGAACGGCAAGAATTACGCCGTGCCGAAAGACAACCCTTTCGTCGAAACAAAGGGCGCGCGGCCCGAGGTGTGGGCATACGGCCTGCGCAACCCCTGGCGGATGAGCTTCGACCGCAAGTCGGGCGACTTGTGGGTCGGCGACGTCGGCTGGCAGCTTTGGGAGATGGTCTATCGAATCGAACGCGGCGGCAACTATGGCTGGAGCATTATGGAAGGCCCGCAAGTTTGCCGGCCCGAAGCCAGGCCAGGTCCGACCAAAATCCTGCCCCCCGTTTTCGCTCATCCCCGCGCCGATGCGGCTTCGATCACGGGTGGCTTCGTCTATCATGGCGAAAAACTCAAAGAACTTCGCGGCGCCTACATCTACGGCGACTACGTCACCGGCAAAGTCTGGGCACTTCGCTACGACGAAAAAAACAACGTCACTGTAAAGGAATTGGCCGATACCTCCCTGGCGATCATCGTTTTCTATGAAGCACCCGACGGCGAACTCGCTTTGCTCGACTACAACGCCGGCACCATCCATGAACTTGTTCCTAATCGAGTCGAATTCGATCCGAAGCAGTTTCCCCGCAAACTTAGCGAAACGGGACTGTTCAGTTCGGTTCAAAAGCACAAGCCGGCGCCGGGCGTTGTGCCGTTTTCGGTCAACGTCGAACAGTGGTCGGACCATGCCCTGGCGGAGCGCTGGGTCGCCGTGCCGAACGCCGGAACCATCGTGCTCAATCAGCCGAAAGGTCGCGTGCCAACCGATTGGGGCACGTTTCCAAAAGACACCGTGCTGGTGAAAACGCTTTCGCTGGAGCTGGAGCGAGGCAAGCCGGAAACACGCCGTCGAATCGAAACGCAAATCCTCCATTTCCACGGAGGCACATGGCGGGGCAACAGCGGCGAATGGTTCGGCTATTCCTATGTCTGGAACGAGGACCAAACCGATGCCGACCTCGTTCCTGCCAATGGTATGACGCTTGAATTCGATGTGGTCGATCCGGATGTGCCCGGAGGCAAATACAAACGCACCTGGCGTATCGCCAGCCGGACGGAGTGCTATTCCTGCCATAATCCCTGGGCCGGCTACCGCCTGGCTTTCACCGTGCCTCAACTAAACAAAGTCCATGATTATGGCGGGATTCGGGACGAACAGCTGCGAACCCTGCAACACATCGACCTGGTCAGCCTGCCCGACCCGAAAACGAAACAGACGAAAGTCGATCTGGACCCCCAATCCCTGCCCAAATTTGTCAACCCTTATGACGAGACCCAGCCTTTGGAGGCGCGGGCACGATCGTATTTGCATGTCAACTGCGCCCACTGCCATCGCTTCGGCGGCGGCGGCAACGCCACCATCCTTTTGCGCTGGCAAGTCGAATTGAAAGACAGCAACATGATCGACGTCCGGCCGGCTCAGGGCACGTTCGGCATCCACCGTGCCGCCGTCATCGCCCCCGGCGACCCCTATCGATCAGTGCTTTACTACCGCACAGCAAAGCTAGGTGCCGGCCGCATGCCTTACCTCGGTTCGCGCATCGTCGATGAGCATGGCATCCGCTTGTTGCGCGACTGGATTGCTTCCATGCCAGAAACAAATGGGGATGCGTCCGCCGTGCGGAGAATCCGTACCGAGCAGCGCCGACTCGTCGATGGCTTGAAATCAAACCGTCTCTCTCCGAAACAGGTCGACGATGGCATCGATCGTCTGCTGGCGACGACCAGCGGCGCCTTGATGTTGATGGAAGCTGTCGCCGACAAAAGTGTCGCCGAATCCACCAGGAAAAGAATCATCGAGCGCGCGAACCGAAACACGCCTCCCCAGATACGCGATCTGTTCGAGCGATTCCTGCCGCCAAACGAACGCCGCCAGCTGTTGGGAGCGGTCGTCAAGCTCGACGACATTCTCCGGCTCAGAGGAAATGCGGACGCCGGGAAAAAGCTGTTCTTCGAAGCCAAGACGATGCAATGCAAAAACTGCCACCGTATCCAGAATGTCGGCGGAGTAGTTGGCCCCGATCTATCTCACATCGGCAAGAAATACAGCCCCCGACAGATTCTGGAGAACATCATCGAACCCTCTAAAGTCATCGAGCCGGAATTCATCACTTATCTCGTTGAAACCAAAGATGGCCGCGTGTTGAGTGGTGTGCTCGCGAAAAAATCCGCGACGGAAGTCGTGCTCCGCGACGCTCAAGCCAGGGAAGTTCGTATCGCCATGGACAACGTCGAACGCATCTCGCCATTGCGGGCGTCGATCATGCCGGAGTTGCTCCATCGGGACATGACGGCCCAGGAGCTGGCAGACCTGGTCGCCTTTTTGGCTTCCTTGAAGTAGCTACACCTGCGGCAATGGATGCATTTCCACGCGGTGCAACGGGTAGTGGTCTTTGCCCTTCGCTTGCAACCAGGCCAGCAGTTTCTCGCGAACCAGGCAGCGCAAATCCCAAAGTTTGCCGCTATCCGCAGCACTGACCAAGGCGCGAATCTCGACGGTACGCTCGGTCAAGTTGTTGACGATGACCCCTTGTGCCTTGCCGTCCCAAAGGTCCGTCTCCTCGAGAACGCGTTTAAGCTCGGCCCGGATTTCATCCACTGAGACGGTGTAATCGGTGTAAAGAAAAACCGTACCGAGCAGTTCGGTCGAATGAATCGTCCAGTTCTGGAAGGGGCGGTCGAGAACATAGCTGACCGGCAAAACCAGGCGGCGCAGATCCCAGACCTTTACCACGATGTAGGTCAAGGTGATCTCCTCGATCCAGCCCCATTCGTTTTCGATGATGACGACGTCGCCGATCTTGACCGGTTGAAAGATGGCGAGCTGGATGCCGGCCAGGATATTGGCGATCGTTTTCTGGGCCGCCAACCCGACGATCAAGCCGGCCAAACCCGCTGAAGCGATCAAGCTGACACCGATGTCGCGGACGACTTCGAACTGCATAAAGACGAGCGATATGCCCAGCAAAATGACGAGAAAACGGAGGATGCCTCGCGGTATCGATATTTGCGTCTTGATCGAGCGAATGCGGTTGGGATCGTCTGTTTGCCGCGTCAGGTAGTCTTCGATGAACTGCGACGCCAGGGTGAGAAACCGGGAAGCGAACCATGTCAGGATGATGATCAAAAGCGAGCTGATGATCAGCGAAACGGAGTCGGCGGCTTCGTCCGAAAGTTCCAACAAGGGCAGACCGATCCGAAACACGATCAGGGACAGAAAATACCGTGTCGGTCCGGGCAGCAATTCGAGGAATTTTTCATCCCATTCGGTTTGAGTCCTCCTGGCGACGGCACCGGTCACCTGCAAAACGATCGACTGCAACACGGCACCGAGAACGTAGCTGATAACGCCCAAAGCGATCAATGCGACCCACTGCACAACAGACATGCCGATGATTTCAGCCGACATCCACCCTGGCAGTTTGCTTTCCAAGAGGTGCATCTGGGCAAACGGAACAACGATTCGCGGCGGACAGAACATGACAACCTCCCCTTCGGAACGTTGGCGATCCCAACGAACGGTGCACGACGAATGGGTTTGCTATGTTTTTTATGAAGAGATGCGCGTCAATGTCTCAAGGGTTTTGCGGGCGGCGCCGCTTTCAATCGACTTGCGGGCAAGCTCGACACCTTGGCGCAGGTTGTCAGCGCGCCCGGCCGCGAGGATCGCTGCTGCCGCGTTGGCTTTGACGATCTCCGTCGCAGGACAGTCATCGCCATTCAAGACGCGGCGGATCATGGCTGCACTTTCTTGGGGACCGTCGACGTGCAAGTCGGCCAGCGAACAAGGGCGCAAGCCAAAGGATTCGGGGGTCCATTGCAAACTGCGGATGTCGTTGCCGCGAACCTCGCGCACAAAGGTTGGTGCTGACAAGCTGATTTCGTCGAGGCCGTCGCTGCCGTGGACGAGCAAGGCATGGCGAACGCCAAAGGTCGCCAAAGCGCCGGCCATCAAATCGAGCCATTCGCGCCGGCCGACGCCAAGCAACTGATACGGACAACAGGCAGGGTTGACCAGCGGGCCAAGGCAGTTGAAGATCGTGCGGAAGCCAAGTTTGCGGCGCAAGGCAGCGACGTGTTTCAAGGCCGGGTGATAAGCCGGTGCAAAGCAAAATGCCAGATTGCAGGCTTCCAGGCAGCGACGGGCATGATCCGGTCCGCCGTCGATTGACACGCCGAGTTCGGAGAGGACATCGGCACTGCCGCTTCGGCTGGAGACAGCGCGATTGCCGTTCTTGACGACCGGAATGCCGGCGCCGGCGACCACGAACGCGGTGGCCGTGCTGATGTTGAATGTCTCGGCCCCGTCGCCGCCTGTGCCGCACGTGTCGAGCGTCTCATCATCAGGCGTCGGCAAACGGATCATATGTTCCCGGAGCAAGGAGGCTGCTGCCGCCACTTCGGTCGGCGTTTCCCCTTTCATGCGTAACGCGGCCAGAAACGCCGCCGTTACTGCCTCGTCGGCGTCGCCTCGAATGATCGGTTCCATGGCACGGCGCATTTGCTCTTCGCTGAGGTCGCGTTTTTCGACGAGCTGACGCAGTGCATCGTTTAGGGGATTGGCCATTGGTGTACCGTTTTCCATCGCCGACCGCGATCGATGTTTGCCGAATCGTTTCGTAGCGCAAAACTTATTTATAACTGCAGCCGGTGCTGGGGTCATATAAAATCAACGTCGGACAACGCCAAATGGCCATCCGGTTCATTCAAACAAGGATTGCATGATGAGTGCTTCCCGCGACCGCCTGCTGGAGATATTCAAAGCCCGAGCTGTCTTCTTCGGTCGATTCACGCTCGCTTCCGGCAAGGAAAGCACCTACTACATCAACAGCAAAAAGGCGATCTTCTCCAGCGAAGCCGCCTGGCTGCTTGGCGATATCCTCTACGACATGACCAAAGACATGGATATTCAGGCGATCGGCGGGCTGGAAGTGGGCGCCATTCCCATGGCGACCGCCGCCGTCATGCGCTACCATGAACAGGGCAAACGCATCGAAGGGTTCTACGTTCGCAAACAGGCGAAAAGCCACGGCAGCCGGGAGAGGGTTGAAGGTGCCATCGAAGCCGGCTTTCGGGTGGCGATGGTCGATGACGTGTTGACGACCGGCGGTTCGGTCGAGCAAGCCATCGAGGCCGTCGAACAGCTGGGTGCGAAAGTCGCAACCGTGATCTGCATTGTCGATAGGCTCGAAGGGGCACGCGACAAACTGGCCAGCCGATATGATTATCGCCCGATCTTCACGATCCGGGATTTCGGGATCGAGAAATAAGGAGGTTGGAGGTTTACCATGCAGTTGACCGCTGTGTACATAAAGGTGCCTGAAGGGTACATCGCTTTCGTTGAGGAATTGCCTGGGGCGAATACCCAGGGGGCCACGCTGGAGGAAGCTCGGGAAAACCTCCAAGAAGCGGTGACGTTGGTTCTGGAAGCGAATCGCGAATTGGCCGAGAAATCGCTGGCGGGGCAACAGGTCACCAAAGAACCGTTTGTTCTGGTGGATCAGTGAAAAGGCATGAACTGATCCGGCACCTTGAATCGCATGGCTGTTACCTGCTCCGAGATCGGGGCAAACACAGCGTTTACGTTAATCCGGCCAACAATCGAACATCGGCCGTGCCGCGTCACCGGGAGATCAACGTCCATCTGGCGCGCAAGATTTGTCGTGACTTGGGAATACCCGAACCGTAAAACCGGATGCAAAAAAGACCATCCCGCCCCTGATGCAGCGAGAAAATGGAAGTGGAACATGCGCTGCCTGCTCATGGTTTGTCTGTTGATCCCGTCGGCTCCGGTTTTTGGCAGCGCTGATGAACCGACCGATGCACGCAAGCCAAAAAGCGATGCCGAGCTGCGTTACTGGCTGCAAAACATGGTCTGGTACCATCGCTACAACCTGGACGAAATCGCTGCTGCCACCGGATTGGGCAAGAGTGAAATCCAGGCCGCTCTGAAGAGATATAAGATCAACAGCCAAACCCGGCCCAAGCGCGCCGAAGATGCTCCCCTTTTGGTCCTTCCCTATCCGGGCGGCAGGCATCCGCGGATCGGCTTTCTCGAAGGAGCCATTCGCCCCCAGCGCGAAACCAAAGTCAGCGTCTTTACGCCGTGGGACCCAAACAGCTACGTCGTTGCGGATGTACCTGAAGCGATCTGGTCCAACCTCGGCCTGACTTATCTGGCCCATACACATGTGCCGACCATTTGGACCAAAAAAGGGGTCAAGCTCGAAAAGCTCGAATGGAACCGCCGGGAGGACGGAAGTTACGACATCGAACGAAAACTACCCAACGGGATTATCTTTGGAACGAAGATTGTGCCCCGGCGTCGCTCGGTTTTGATGGAGATGTGGTTGACCAACAACACGGCAGAGAAGTTGACCGACCTGCGTGTGCAAAATTGCGTCATGCTGAAAGGTGCCGCCGGCTTCGAAAAGCAGACCAAGGACAACAAGATGTTTTTCGATCCGTATGCCGTCTGCCGATCCGACGACGGCAAGCATTGGGTCATCACGGCGTGGGTGCCGCATCATCGCGGCTGGGCCAATGCCCGATGCCCGTGCCTGCATGCCGATCCGAAGTTCCCCGATTGCCCTCCCGGCAAAACGCAGCATTTACGAGGTTGGCTGTCGTTTTATGAGGGAGAAGATATCAAAGGCGAACTGCACCGCATCGATGCCACCGGCTGGCGAAAGGAAGAATATCAACGAAAATAACTTTGAAACTTCTCCGAATTATCGAACGATGCCGGATCGGCAAATGGGTCGCGGGGGAGAATGGACGAGCCGCCGGACCCAAGCCGGCGGTGACAGGCACCTTTCGCTATCCGAAACTGGTTGATCGGTCTTGAGGAGTTTACTGAAGAAGGGATGGCGAAGAAAAAAGCCGAGACGCTGTTTGCCTGGACGCCGTTGATTAAAATAAAGTCGAAGAGCTTTTGAGGAGGGATGGCAGAGCGGCCGATTGCACCGGTCTTGAAAACCGGAGTCGGGGCAACCCGACCGTGGGTTCGAATCCCACTCCCTCCGCTTTTGGGATATGCACCCTCACCGTTGGTTTGGCGAAACGTCTAGCCGCAAAAGAAAAGGAAACAGCATCCATGTTTTTGATTCGAGTCTTGCCGGCGCTGGCTGCGACCGTTGCTTTGGCAGCGATCCATGCGGAGGAAACACAACAATTGCCGGTGGTGTTTACCGATGACTTTGAAAAAGGGGCAACCCAGTGGGAGCCGACCGACGCCAAGGCGTGGAAACTCGTCAAGAGCGAGAAAAACTCTTATTATCGTCTTGCTGGCCGGAGCAACTACAAACCGCCTTTTCGCAGTCCGACCAGCATTTCGCTCGTCAAAGATGTGGTCGTCGGTGATTTCATCATGGATGTCCAGGTGCAAAGCACCGGCAAGGACGTGCCGCACCGAGACCTGTGTTTCTTTTTCGGCCACCAGGGACCGGACCAATTCTATTACGTCCATATCGCCAAACGGGCGGATGATCATGCGAACCAGATTTTCATCGTCAACAAAGCACCGAGGGTGAAGATTTCGCAGGAGAGCACGAAGGGAACGCCCTGGGATGACGGCTGGCATCATGTGCGTATTGTGCGCAAAGTCAGTGATGGCAGCATTGCCGTCTATTTCGATGATATGACCAGGCCGATTATGCGCGCCAAGGACAAGACGTTTACCTGGGGTCGAGTGGGTGTTGGCTCTTTCGATGACACAGGGAATTTCGACGATTTCAAACTGCGTGGCATTCGCATAAAAAAGTGACACCCAGCCGTCACGACGAGAAGGATCACCATCCGAGGGTCTTGCGAACGATTTCCAATCCTCCTTGAAGGGCATCTTCTACCGAGCGGTAGGTTTCTCCCTGGTCGAGGCGAACGCCGTTGACCATTTTTTCGATCTCGCAGCTGTATTTGCCCCGAACGGGGATCGGGCGAAGAAGAAATTGTGGTTCGCCAAGGAAATAGACGACGTAGGATTGGCCGTCTGGGTGGCGGCGCAGGTCGCCTTCCCGATCGGCAAGCCACTTCGGCGTCTTCATGCGAAAGCCTCCTTACCGCCCTTCGGGTGATCCAATAAACAAGTGCGAAGCGGAAGAATGGGTGGGGTTATTGAACAGAAGCATGGCCACAGGTCAAGAGCAGGGTTTTGTTGACAGTCGAGGCAACGCTGGCATGATCGACCCCGTTCGCCAAGAAGTGATCGCCCTGGCCCACACGATCGTCATCAAGGTGGGGACGAACGTGCTGACCGACGCGCGAGGTCGACTCGACGAGGGGCGTCTGTATAGTCTGGCGGACGAAGTGCAGCGTGTCAGGCAAACAGGACGCAAGGTCCTCCTGGTCAGTTCGGGAGCGGTCGGTGCCGGTGTGGGGAAGTTGGGACTGGGACGGCGTCCGAGCGATCTGCGTCACTTGCAGGCGTGCGCGGCGGTTGGGCAAGGTTTTCTGATGCACGCTTATGAGCAGTGTTTTTCGAGGTATGGAACGCATGCCGCCCAGATTCTGTTGACGGCTGGCGATTTCGACAACCGCTCACGCTACCTCAACGTCCGCAACACGATCCTGACCTTGTTCGAATGGAATTGTATTCCCATCATCAACGAGAACGATACCGTCAGCGTCCAGGAAATCCGGTTCGGCGACAACGATCGTCTGGCCGCTTTGGTGACGAACCTGTTGCAAGCGCCTTTGTTGATCATCTTGACGGTTGTTGACGGTCTGTACACATGCGATCCTCGCAACGATCAGCGTGCGGAATTGATCCGCACCGTTACCCGGCTGGATGCGAACATTATGAATATGGCGGGACTGGGAAAAAGCATTCTGGGAACGGGGGGGATGGTAAGCAAGCTGCGTGCGGCGCGTATTGCGACAGCGGCAGGCGAGTCGGTTATCGTCGCCAATGGGGTTCGGCCCGGTGTCATTGATGCGATTTTCGCGGCTGAGCCGGAAGGAACGTTGTTTTTGCCTCAAGGGAACACGCTGGCGGCGCGAAAACGCTGGCTTGGCTATACGGCGCTGCCCAAGGGGAGTCTTCACGTCGATGCCGGCGCTCGTACCGCTGTCGTCGAACATGGCCGGAGCCTGCTGGCGATCGGCATCACGGAGGTGCACGGTTCCTTCAGCAAAGGAGATGTCGTTGCCTTGTGCGGGCCTGATGGGAGCGAATTCGCTCGCGGCTTGACCAATTATTCCGCACACGACCTGGCACGCATCCGTGGTCTACGTACTGAACAGATCGCGGAAACCCTCGGCGTCGTGCCCTACGAAGAAGTCGTGCATCGTGATAACCTCGCTCTGCTTGTTTGAAACGCGACGCTGCCTCACGCCACGAACTCGACTGCCACGGGTTTGGGGATGACCCCCGCGCGGTAACCTTCGTCGAGAAGGCGGCGCACCGCCTCGCGCCCCCTCTCACCATAATCGAGCGTCCAGTCGTTGACGTACATGCCGACAAAGCGATCGGCCAAAGATTTGTCCATGTCGCGTGCGTACTGCAAAGCGTAATCGAGCGCTTCGCTGCGATGCTCGAGCGAATACCGGATGCTTTCCTTCAAAAGTCGGCTGATGTCCGCCATGGTTTGTGTTCCCAAATCCCGCCGCACGACGTTGCCGCCCAAAGGCAGGGGCAAACCAGTCCGTTCCTGCCACCACATTCCCAAGTCCACAATCAGGTGCAACCCCTGATTCCGAAACGTCAATTGGCCTTCGTGAATAATCAAACCGGCATCGAATTCTTCGTCAGCAACGGCCTGGAGTATCTGATCGAATGGCATGACTTCATACGTCAATGTGCCGGGGAGCAAAAGGCGCAAGGTCAAAAAGGCTGTGGTCATCGTTCCCGGCACGGCGATGCGCGCTCTCGCCAGACCTTCGACCGACATAGGCTTCTTGGCGACAATCATGGGGCCGTAACGATCTCCCATACTACAGCCGACCGGTAACAAGGCATACTTGTCAAGGACGTAGGCATAGGCATGAATGCTGATGGCGCTCACTTCCAATTCGCCGCGCATGGCGCGACGGTTGAGTGTTTCGATATCCTGGAGTTCATGTCGGAACTGGAGATCGCCGGTGTCGATCTTATCATGTGCGAGGGCATAAAACATGAAAGCGTCATCGGGATCGGGGCTGTGGCCGACCGTAATGGTTCGTTTACTCATGACAACTGCCATTTGGTTGGAACAACGAAACGCAAACTGGATCCCATGAAAGGATACGATTCTGCTGCCACTTGGCTTTTGCTCTAGCGGGCGAATGGCGGGGAAGGACGCCGGCATGGATGGTCAATACTTGGCAAGTTCCTGGCCAGGTTTTTTCGCCAGGCCAAGCTGCTGAACGGTATCGGCTGCGGCGTTCAGCATCATGCGCAGCTCGCTGCCGACGGCGATAAACTGCCACCCTTCTTCGATGCGGGCTTTCGCTTCAGCGGCCGAGCCGGTGTGCAACCCCGGTGCCACGTTGTATTTCTTGCATGTTTGCAGGATGTGTTTCATGGCGTCCGCCGTCGCTTGTGCCGACGGCGGGCTGCCGTCCTTACCACGCATGCTCGCCGCCAGGTCATTCGGCCCGACAAAAATCGCGTCGATCCCCGGCACGGAAAAAATCTCGTCCGCCCGCTCGACAGCCTGGATGTGTTCGCACTGCAAGACGATGAGGATTTCGTCGTTGGCATGGGCGTAATAATCGTTGGGAGTCGTATCGAAATTGAGAGCGTGCATGCTCCCACCCACGCTGCGAGTACCAGCAGGGGGATATTTGGCAGCTGCGACGGCGGCTTCCGCTTCCTCCCGACTATTGACCATCGGCACCACAATGCCATGCGCCCCGTTGTCCAGAACCCGCTTGATATGGTCGTGGCGATTGGCCGGCACGCGGGCAAACGCCATGCAGCCGGCGTCCGCAATGGCCGCCAACATGTGCGTCATCGTTTCCCAGCCCACCAGGCTATGCTCGATATCGATGTTCAGCCAATCGAAACCGGCCCGAGCCATGACCCGCGCCGCCGTAATACTGCCCAGCGACAGCCACGTACCAACCGACGGCTGGCCTGCTTTCAATGCTCTTTTGACTGAATTGGGTCGCATGTTGTATTTTCTCCCTGACAAGCCTCAGAACTGGATCAAGCTGAAAACTTCGTGCGGCGCCAGCCTTTGTCGGCCATTGAGAAACGTCAATTCCACGAGGAATGCACAACCAGCCACTTTCCCCCCGGCTTTTTCGACGAGCCGGCATCCCGCCTCGACCGTCCCCCCCGTCGCCAGCAAATCGTCCACCAGCAGGATCCGACTTCCCTCGGGTACGCCGTCGACGTGTACTTGCAACTCGGCACTGCCATACTCCAGTTCGTATTGCAATGAGTGGGTGCGATAGGGCAGTTTCCCCGGTTTGCGGAGCGGTACAAGCGGCTTTTTCATTCTTAACGCCATGGGTGCGGCAAACAAAAAGCCTCGCGCCTCCGCCGCTGCCACCCCGTCGATTTCCCTGTCTGCGTAATGAGCGCACAGCTGATCAATCGCACTTTGAAAGGCTGCTGGCTCGGCAAGAAGAGGCGTGATATCCCTGAACAAGATACCCGGTTTCGGGAAATCAGGAATGTCTCGAATGTAGGCTTTCAGGTCCATGGCGATGCCACTGATGTCGTCGAACGTTTTCCCTTTTCTGGTACATAAGGCGCTTGTGCGTCTTCTCTGAAGATTGTATGCAATCGCCTGGTAAATTTGACCGCCCAACGATGACCGTCGTCAAACGAAGCCGATTCCCATCATCGACGGAGGGTGACGGCAGCCGGCAGGTTCGCCAAAACGGCGCCGAGCAGGACGCCAATCGGATAGCAGCCGATGACGAGATAGCAACCGTCGAGGTAGCTTTGCTTCTGGCCCAGATTGAAAAGCGATAGAGAAAGGCACCGGTGCGAAATATCCGAAAATGGCGAGGGCCAACGACCGATGCGAGTCCAGACCATCGTCAGTCATCGTTCCGGTTTTTCCCCTGAAACCGCCGTCTCGAATTGCCGTCGGTCGCTTATTCGGCCAGGCATTCTTGGAGATATCGGATGCCGTGCGCGACATCGCGCATCCGCTCTTCCTGGTTGCCGACCTCCCGTTCGATGCACAGCGGTCCGCGGTAACCGACTTTTTTTAGCGTTTGTATGAACTTCTTGATGTTCACTTCACCCTGTCCCAAGGGGACCTCTTCTCCCCACGTGCCCGGCACTTTGGTCTTGATAGCATCTTTGACGTGGACGCTGCGAATGTCAGGCGCGAGAATCTCCACGGCACGGAGGGGATCTCCTTTGTCGTAAAGGATCATGTTGGCGGGATCGAAATTGACTTTCAGATTGGGGCATCGGAGTTCATCCAGGGTCAAACGCAGAAGGTCCGCGGTTTCCTGGCCGGTTTCAAAAGCAATCGTGACGTTTTTCGCTTTCGCCAGGTCGCTGACTTTGGCCAGGGTGTCGAGGAACGGCTTGCGGTCGGGGTCGTCTGGTTCGGGAATGAAACCGGCGTGCAGCATCAAATCGCTAAGCCCGAATGCCACCGTGCGATCAAGCGCCCATTGCAGTCTTTCGAGTCGTTCGCCTCGGGTTGCCGGATTGCCGAACCCTCCTATTTCTTTGATCGTTTGCGGTGTGGTATAGTCCTCGCCCGGAAAGCCGAGCATGGCGCCGACCATTTCGAAGCCGGCTTCTTTGGCTTTAGCGGGAAGTTCGTCACCTTCTTCCCAGGCGGCATGGTGAGGGTCGCCGCAAGCAATCTGCACCACGTTGATCCCCAAGCGCTCCAGTAATGTTTTCAGCTCGGGGATGCTCTTTACTTGCAGCGACCAGCTACAGACGCCAATGGCCAGAGGTTCGATCGCCATGGAAAGCCTCCGTTGAATATTTGCTTGTCAAGGGGTTTGGGCACATGATAACCGCCCGAATGGTCGAAGAAACAAAAAAATCCTTCGGTCGTCTGGAGCGATATCGTGTGGGAATGTTTGCACATGAAGCGTTGCGCTCAGTGATCGATCACCCGGTGCATGACCTCAGCCAGTTGTTTAAGCTCGGTCATCAAGGAGGCATATTGATCAGGCAGCAGGGCCTGCGGTCCGTCGGAAAGGGCTTTTTCCGGGCAGCTATGGACTTCGATATGAACGCCATCGGCGCCCGCAGCGACGGCGGCCCGGGCCATTGCCGGGATCAGATCGGGGCGGCCGGTCGCGTGGCTCGGATCGACGATGATGGGCAAATGGCTCTGCACTTTCACGTTGGGAACAGCGCTCATGTCGAGCATGTTGCGTGTCGAGTCTTCAAAGGATCGAACGCCTCGTTCGCAGAGCACGACTTGATGATTGCCCGCGGCCATGATGTATTCCGCGGACATGAGCAGGTCTTTCACTGTGGCGCTCATCGCCCGTTTGAGAAAAACCGGTTTGTTCGTCTGGCCTACTTCCTTGAGCAGGTCGAAATTCTGCATGTTGCGGGCGCCGATCTGCAACATGTCGGCATACTGGCAGACGAGGTCGATCTGTCTGGGATTCATCACTTCGGTGACCACGGGCATCTGGTAGCGGTCGCCGACGGCACGGAGAATCTTCAGTCCCTCTTCTCCCAGTCCCTGGAAGCTGTAAGGACTGGTGCGCGGTTTGAAGGCGCCGCCGCGAAGGATATTGGCTCCCGCCGCTTTCACCTTTCGGGCGATTTCGTCGAGGATTTCTTCGCTTTCTACGGCGCACGGCCCGGCAATCATGCCCAGCGCGCCGCCGCCGATGCGCACTCCATTCAGCTTGATCACGGAGTCGTTTTCATGGAATTCCCGACTGGCAAGCTTGAATGGCTTGAGGATCGGCAGTACTTGTTCGACTCCTGGGATGGCCGCCAGCGGCTCGGCCTGCAACTTATTCTCATCGCCGATGACCCCGATGATCGTCCGCAACTCGCCCTGGCTCACATGGGCCTTGAACCCCAATTCTTCGATCCGTTCGAGTATGTGGTCGATTTGCTCTTTGGTCGAATGTGGTTTCAGCACGATAATCATCTTTTCGTTTCTCGCTCTGGGATGTGCCGCCCGATTCAAAACCATCCCCTCGTCCCTTGTTCAGCAGAAGTTCAGCTTTGGGGGACGATGTGTCGTCCGGGGTGAGCGGCATCTTGTCTTTCTCTCACCGTCGAAAAAGGCAGGCTTCCTGGTTGGGCGATTACGACTTCCAAGTCGGTGTCTATTCTATCCACTCACCTCCGAGATGGGATAGGAGCCGAGGATGGAAAGCTCGGCTGTGTGCTTTTTCAGCGTGTCGAGCATCTTCTTGATCTTGGCGTCGTCCACGTGCCCCTCGAAATCGGCAAAAAACACATACTCAGCTCGGGGCGACTTGGCAGGGAACGATTCGATCCAGGTCAGGTTGACTTTGGCTTGTTTGAATACGTTGAGAGCGTCCACCAGCGCACCAGGTTGATGCGGCACGCGAAACATGATCGACGTCTTGTCCTTTCCGGACCGCCGGCATTCCTGGGTTCCGATGACAGCGAAGCGTGTCTCGTTGTACGGAGAGTCTTCGATGTCTTCGAAGAGGATACGGAGAGAATAGCGTACGGCTGCTTGCCGACTGGCGACAGCAGCGGCTCCAGGTTCACGTTGTGCCAGTTCCGCCGCCGTCGCGGTACTCGCCACTTCGTGCAACGAGGCATGAGGAACATTCTTGCTCAGCCAATTGCGGCATTGCGACAACGCCTGAGGCTTGCTGTACACTCGACGGATTTCCTGCTGTTCGCAATTCGCCAGCAGATTATGGTGAATGCGCAGCCGGACTTCTGCACAAATTTTCAGCTGCGGCAAGCGCATAAACATGTCGAGTGTATCGGCGATGCGCCCGTCGGTCGAATTCTCCAACGGCACGACGCCGAAATCGGCATGGCCTCGGTTGACTTCCTCGAACACCGCAGCGATACTTCCAACCCGGATATAGTCGACCGATTGCCCGAAGCGTTCGACAGCAGCGAGGTGGCTGAAGCTGTAATCCGGCCCGAGATACGCCACCTTCAAAACCCTTTGCAGCGCGCGGGCGCCGCTTATGATTTCGCGAAAGACGCCGCGAACGGCTTCAGCGGACAGAGGCCCCTTGTTGGCCGCTACCATGTTGCTCAAAATTTCTTCTTCGCGAGCAGGGGAAAAGACTTCACTGCCTTCCTCATCTTTGATCTTGCCGACTTCCGCAGCTAAGGCCGCACGCTCATTGATCAGTTTCAAAATCTGCAGATCCAACTTGTCGATCTGAGTCCGTAGTTGGCGGAGGGAAGCCGCTGTTCGGTTTGCCCCACTTTCGTGCTTGCGACTCATGACACGTCTCGCAGTCGTCTTGGGCTGGGAGGGTGCTGGCTGTTCTCCGTAATCTAGTCAGATACTGCAGATACGTCAACTGACAGTTCGCAACCAATTGTGATTATTGGAGTTGCGATTTTCATGGTCGCGCGTTCATTGACAAATTCATGCAAGAATTGTCAGCAACGATGGATCTGCCGCCGACCGCCACGTGGCACTCGACTCGAAAAAATTACCTAAGTGTCGTGGCCGAAACCGGTTAGAGTCAATCGCGTGGCGACTTGTGGACAAAAAAACCCGTTGCCCCGCATCCGCTGCGAGGAAACGGGTTGTGGCGTTCCGTTCTGTTATTTACTTCAATTCCTTGATCATGATATTGCGGAATTCGATCGGTACCCCTTCCGACTGAAAGCCGATCGGCCCTTCTTTAAGTTCGTAAGGGGTTTTGTTCGCGCAGATTTTGACGCCGTTCAGGTACGAGGTCAGCATGCCGTCCTTGCTCACAATCTGGACGGTATTCCATTCGGTGTGCGGCTTTCGGGCTTTTTCAAGCGCTTTCTTGTCGACGGGTGGCCGTTCTCCCTTGGCTCCACCGATCGCGAAAATCGAGCAGACCGAATTGTAATGGCCTTGCACTTCGATGCATTTCGGCCAAACCTTGTGCGGACCGGAGATGTGGATCAGGTAGCCGCTGTTGCCGGCTTTTTCGGGATAACGGAAATCGAGCCGAAGAATGTAGTTGCGGAAAGACTTCTTGGTGTGGAAGTAGCCGTTGGGTTTGCCGGTGCAATGAATGACGCCATCCTTGACCATCCACGTTTTTGACGGATCTGCGTCTTTTTTCGCCAGAACGAAAGCGAAGCCGTCCAAGTTCTTGCCGTTGAACAGCTTGACAAATCCTTCATCGTCAGCAGCACCGGCAGTGATGGATGACAGAACCAAACACGTCAAAAGCGCACCGAAGGACAGACCTCTCGTTGCCAATCGCATTGGAAGCTCCTTTCACATTGAGGTTGGACAGGTTGGCAGGTGGTTGAGATTCTATTCATTGGCAAGCCGTTGTACAAGTGGCCGATTCTACTTCTGCCCGCGGTGCTCCATTGCCGTTGCCCGTCTTCGGCCATGAGCTTGCTATGTCGGCAACAGGTCTTTTACTTCGTCTCTCTCTGCTTTCAGTTCTTCGAGCGATTCATTGAATTTTTTCTGGCCGAAGTCGTCGAGTTTCAGGCCTTCGACGACGGACAGGTTGCCTTTGCCATCGGATCGGCAGGGATAGCTGAAGACGAGTCCCTTTTCGACGCCGTATTGGCCGTCGGAGACGATGGCGGCGCTGACCCAATCGTCGGCAGGAGTGGGAGAAAGGAGGCTTTTGATGTGGTCCAAAGCGCCGTTGGCGGCCGACAATGCGGAGCTGGCGCCACGGGCGGCAATGACGGCTTTGCCCCGCTCCTGGCATTGGGGCACAAAGACGTTTTCCAGCCAGTTGCGATCGTTGATGACTTCCGTCGCCGGCTTGCCCTTGATTGTGGCATGGGTGAAATCGGGATACTGTTTGTTGCTGTGATTTCCCCAGATGGTGACTTGTTTGACTTCATCATGGGCCACGCCTGCTTTTTTGGCGAGGGCACTGCGGGCGCGATTGTGGTCGAGGCGGGTCATGGCGGTCCAGCGGTCAGCGGGGATGTCCTTGCCGTTGCGA
Source organism: Gemmatales bacterium (assembly GCA_026004675.1). Taxonomy (GTDB): domain Bacteria; phylum Planctomycetota; class Planctomycetia; order Gemmatales; family Gemmataceae; genus BPJP01. The sequence continues at coordinate 422,958 of BPJP01000002.1, read as the reverse complement.
TAGGCGACCAGGCAGTTGGTATTGCAGGGATTGCCGACGACCAGAATGCGAACATCTTTGGCGGCGTGTTCGGCGAGAGCTTTGCCCTGCCCGACGAAAATTTTGCCGTTGATCCCTAACAGGTCCTTGCGTTCCATGCCCTGTTTGCGCGGGAACGAGCCGACGAGCAATGCCCAGTTGCAATCGCGGAAGGCCTTGTTGGCGTCGTCGGTGAGGATCATGTCTTGGAGAGTGGGGAAGCTGCAGTCGTCCAATTCCATGGCCACTCCTTCCAGAGTTTTCATGGCCTGTGGAATTTCCAAGAGTTGCAGGATAATCTTCTGGTTCGGACCGAAAACTTCTCCGCTGGCAAGACGAGCCAGCATGGCGTAAGCGACTTGACCTGCGGCTCCCGTGACCGCGACACGAATGACCTCTGCCATAGTCTCCTCAAATTCGCTGAATTACGATGTTGGTGATGCCCGACGAGGCCGGGTGAAAACAAATGTCTACCCTCGACCGTGTGGCCAAAAACCGTAGTTTATAGACTATTCATCCGTACGAAAACCGGCTATCGCCGCCTTTGAAAGCAACGAACAGGAGCATGCCATGGCAGTAAAAGTTGGCATCAATGGGTTTGGTCGGATTGGCCGCCACGTTTATCGGGAAATGCTGCGACGTCCTGGTGAATTCGATGTCGTGGCTGTCAATGATCTAAGCAAGGCGAGCGATTTGGCCATTCTTTTGAAATATGACAGTGTCCACGGACGGCTGGATGCCACCGTCGAAGCCAGCGAAGACAAGATCGTCGTCAACGGCAAGGAACTCCGTGTGCTCGCCGAGCGCGACCCAAGCAAACTCAACTGGAAGGACCTGGGAGTCGAAGTGGTTGTCGAATCGACCGGCTTCTTCACCAACCGATCAGCGGAGGGGAAGCCCGGCTACGATTCCCACCTTCAAGGAGGCGCCAGGAAGGTGATCATTTCCGCACCAGCGAAGGATGCCGACTACACCGTCGTTCTGGGTGTCAATGACAAAGGACTCAAGCCAGAGCACAAGTGCATTTCCAACGCCAGTTGCACGACCAACTGTCTGGCGCCGATGGCTCATTTGCTGCACCAGCATTTCGGCATCGTCCGGGGCATGATGACGACCGTGCATGCCTACACCAACGACCAGCGCGTCTCCGATTTGATTCACAAGGACTTGCGCCGGGCACGGGCCGCTGCCTGCAACATCATTCCCAGCACGACGGGCGCTGCCAAAGCCATCGGTCTGGTCATCCCCGAGTTGAACGGCAAGCTCGATGGCATCGCCATGCGGGTGCCCGTGCCTGATGGCAGCATCACCGACTTGACCGTCGAACTCAAAAAAGAAGCCACCGTCGACCAGATCAACAGCGTCTTCAAAGAGGCGGCGGCGACCACCCTCAAAGGCATCCTGGAATACACGGAAGACCCGATCGTCTCGTCCGACATCATCAACAATCGGCACAGCTGCATCTTCGATGCGAAAAGCACCATGGTGTTGGGAGGCACCTTTGTCAAAGTGCTGGGCTGGTACGACAACGAATGGGGCTATAGCTGCCGGACGGCTGACATCGTCGCCAAGGTAGCGTCGATGTAAAAATTGTTTTCGAATTGCGGGTTCAGCGTTGTCGAATCGCAACAAACTGAAGTGACCCTGGCATGAAAAAATCCCTCCGCGATCTGAAAGACCTGACAGGCAAGCGCGTGCTGATTCGCGTCGATTTCAACGTGCCGATCGACAAGAAGACGGGGGCGATTACCAACGATCGCCGAATCCAGGCGGCGTTGCCGACTATTCGCCATGTTCTGGCCAATGGTGCTTGTGCGATCGTCATGAGCCACTTGGGCCGACCCAAAGGCGACGCACAAGCCGACGCCTTTTTGAAGATGGATCGGGTAGCCGAGCGGCTGCGAGAGTTGCTGAACGTCCCGGTGAAAAAAGCTGATGCCGTCGTCGGACCGGAGGTAGCTTCCCTGGTTGGTGCGTTGAAACCCGGCGAAGTGCTCGTGCTCGAGAACCTGCGCTTTCATCCTGGTGAGAAGGACGGAGACGAAGAATTCGCCCGCCAGCTAGCCCAACTGGGCGACGTTTACGTGAATGATGCGTTCGGCACCTGCCACCGCAAGGACGCTTCCATGTATGCTGTCCCCAAGGCCATGCGGGGAAAACCTCGGGTGGTCGGCTTTCTGGTGGCCAAGGAGCTCGAGGTCCTGGGCAAATTGCTGTCGGCTCCCGATCGGCCTTTGGTCGGCGTCATGGGCGGAGCGAAGGTTTCGGACAAGATCGAGTTCATCAAGAGCCTCTTGAAGCGAGTCGATAAACTCCTCATCGGCGGCGCTATGACGTATACGTTTCTTGCCGCTCAGGGCAAGAGCGTCGGCAATTCGCTATGCGAAAACGATAAACTCGATCTGGCTCGCGAGCTGCTCGAGCTGGGAGCGGGAAAGATGGTGCTTCCTGTCGATCATGTCGCAGTGGAAAGGGTTGACCCGACAGCGGCAACAAGAGTGTTTCAAGCAGAAATACCCGCTGGTTGGGCAGGAGTCGATATTGGGCCAGAGACGATCGCCTTGTATGAAAAGGAAATTTCCCAAGCAAAAACCGTTGTTTGGAACGGGCCGATGGGAAGATTCGAAGACGAGCCATTCAGCCGGGGAACGAGGGCGATTGCCGAGGCGATGGCGAAATGCGGCGGCGTAACTATTGTCGGCGGCGGAGAGACAGCCGACGCCGTCGAGCGCTTCGGCCTCGATGAGAAGATGACGCACGTTTCCACTGGAGGCGGCGCCTTTCTGGAATTCATCCAAGGAGTCCCGTTCCCGGCATTGGAAGAGATCGATGCCATCGAGTGAGTCGGATCATGCCAACGACCCCTTTGCGTTTGCTGATTATAGGCGCCCATCCGGACGACGCGGACTACGCCGCCGGTGGTCTTGCGGCTTTGTATCGTTCGCTGGGACACGAGGTAAAGATGGTCAGCCTGACCAATGGGGATGCCGGCCATCAGACATTGCGTGGTGAGGCGCTGGCCCAGCGGCGCCGAGCCGAAGCCGCCGCTGCTGGCGCGGTCATCGGCGCACGTTACGAGGTCCTCGACAACCATGATGGTCAGCTTTTGCCGACCTTGGAAAATCGGCTCCAAGTCATCCGCTTGATCCGCACCTACCAGCCCGACCTGGTCTTGACCCATCGGCCGAACGACTACCATCCCGATCATCGTTACACAAGTCAGTTGGTGCAGGATGCGGCTTATATGGTGACCGTACCCGCCGTTGCACCGGAGACACCTCATCTCGCCGCCGATCCAGTCATCGCCTATATGTATGACGATTTTCAAAAGCCTTATCCGTTCACGCCGACGGTGGCCATCGACGTGGGAAGCGTTCTGGATAAGATCACCGAGATGCTCCATTGCCACACGTCGCAGTTTTATGAATGGCTGCCCTATAATCATGGCCACGCCCATGAAGTTCCCGCAGGGGAAGACGATCGCAAACGCTGGCTTGGCGAGCGCTTGCGGCGTCGACTCCGCCCGCGAGCCGACCGCTACCGCGATTTGTTGGCGAAATGGTACGGTCAGGAACGCGCTTCTCGCATCGAATACATCGAAGCCTTCGAAGGGTGCGAGTATGGCTCGCCACTCGATGAGGCTGCGTGCCGCCGGTTGTTTCCCTTTTTCAACGCCTGATCCGGTTGGCCGCGCAAGTTCTCCCGCTGATGGCGTTCTCTAGTCGAACAAGCAAGGCGCTGTTAGCGGAGGAATGAGCGATGGCAACTTCGAAATACTTCTGGATGGCGGCTCTGGCTTTGGGATCGATGGCAGTGGATGTCAGGGATGCCCAGGCTCAATTCGGCTGCGTGCCACCGACTGTCAATCCGCCGATCATTGCCCCGATTGTCAACCCGTATAACGTGGCCCCCGCTTACAACGCCGGTGCTTATCAGGCTTACCAGCGACGAATGGCACAATTGCAGCGTCTGGCGACCTATTATCAAGCCAAGGGCCAGCTTTATTCCCTGATCGAAGTGCAAAGGCAGATGCGCCGGCTGGAAGCCGAATGGCGTGCCTTCCAGTTGACCCAACTTCGGTTGACGCAACCGGTTCCGGTTTCGCCCTACCTGCCCTAGCGAATGCTTTGGGCAACTGGCGGGCAGAGTCACTTCTGGTTGAGCAGCAGTTCGGCCATGGCCCGGCCAAGAGCGTTCCCGACTTCCATGTACGTTTCGGCATTGTGGTTGTAGTGGTAGCCGGCGCCGCTAGGCGACACGCTCTTGTCTCGCCAGAATGGCCGAGCGTCAATGGACTTGACGTTCCCTCTGAACTCCGGATATTTGCCGGTTTCCCCGCTGACAGCCAACTGCGCCTTGGCAATGGTCAGACCATGCCCTTTGAGATTCTTCCCTTCAAACGCAATCGTGGCCAAAACGAACTTGGCATTGGGTGCGTTGAAGTCTGTGCGCAGCGATTTGATTAAACGCACGAGGTTTTCTTCGTAACGACTGGCGTGGGCGGGATTCTGATCTTTATGCCCTTGCCACCAGACAAAGCCAGCAACCTCGTACCCTTGTCCTCGGTATCCCGGATAATATTTGTCGATGTCTTGGAGAATCTTTTTGGCGTTGCCGACATCGTCATCGTATTGTTTGCCAGCATACCATTTGATAGGTTTCGGCTCTGTCCCCTTTTCCCACGATAGAGGAGATTGCTTGTAACCGGCGTAAATCCGACCTTCAAACTCGAACGACTTGCTTCCCGGGGGCAGCAAATCCCAGCCCAGACTGCGGTTGCCGATGCAACTCTTCAGGATCAGCACCGGTTCGTCGAGCACGTATCCCATGATATGCCCGAATTGCAGTTCCGGGCCGATGTGGGCGCCTTTTACCGTCAGCCATTCGTTTCGCAACAAGTGCATTTTATCGTTGCGGTGCATGACTTGGACGTAGCGCACGTCTTTGCGCTCTGTCCACTTGCCTTCGCTGTCGAGCAGATGAGGGTACTTGCCCTGCTTCTTGACGAGGTGCAAGAGCGTTCCTTGTTGGGTTTCGGGGCCAACTCTGCCGAAGCCAAGCATATTCGACTGGCCCATCAAGATGAACACTTTGATCGGCTTGGACTGATCGGCTGGTTTGCCGTCCGGATCGGGCAGCGGATCGGGAATGTCGGCGCCGAAGGCAGACCAACGGCAGCACAATGCCAAAAAGACGATGGCCAAAACATGCTGTGCGGCCCAATGTCGTTTCATGATTGCGTTCCATCAACAAGCTGGGAAACAGGTTTTTTCGACTCAATATACCGGAAAGCGACTCAGGCGGGCGGGACACGCAGTCGCTGGTAAAAAGATTGCGGGAGTGTCTTCGCTTCATCATACGGTCTGGCATGCGAATGACAACCTTTCGGTTCGGTGGTTGGCCTGGCGGTGCTGGAAGGAAAATTTTTTCAAATTTGTCGCAACCGGCGAAACCCAGCGGTACAATCGGGGTTTAATAAGGCGACCGACCTGATGCACCACACCATTGGCTTGCGAAAGCAGGCTCCCACCCCAATGAGGGCTTTGGCTTAAGTAAATCCGAGGCTCGACCGAAGGAGACCAACAATGCGAAGATGGCACCATGCATGCCTGGCCGCATGGATTGTGTTGTATGGCAGTGTGGCAGCACACGCTGCCCAGCAATCCGCAGGCATCCCCAAACTAAATGCTGCCCAATTGGCCAAGGCCATCGACCAGTTGATCGACAAACGCCTGGCCCAGGAAAAAATTTCCCCGTCGCCCCTGGCGGACGATGCCGAGTTCATGCGGCGTGCTTATCTCGACATCACGGGCGTCATCCCGTCGTGGCAGAAAGCAGCCGAGTTCATCGACAGCCAAGACCCCAACAAGCGGGCCAGGCTGATCGACGAACTTCTTGCTGATCCGAAGTACGGCCGTCATTTCGCCGATGTTTGGAAGCAGCTGACCTTCCCGTTGACCTCGACAGCCCGTCGCTACCCTGACGAGCCATATCGGCAATGGCTGACCGCGAAGTTCAACGCGAACACGCCATGGGACAAGATGGTTTACGAGTGGTTGACCGCAACGGGCAGCCAGGACAAAAACGGCGCCGTCACATACTTTTTGGCCAACGGCACCATCGACCAGATCACCGACTCCGTGACCAAGCAATTCTTGGGTGTGCAGTTGCAATGTGCCCAATGTCATAACCACCCATTTACCAACTGGAAACGAGATGAATATTGGGGGATGGCGGCCTTCTTTATGAAGGTTCGCCCCGAGCGAACGAAACGGGGGCAAACTGCAAGCGTAACCGAAGTTTCCAAGGGCAAGCCTAAGCTGCCAGTCTCAGCGAAACAAGTGCCGGCCAAATTCTTGCAGGGAGCAGAGCCTAAGCTCGATCCCAATAAGCCGTATCGTCCGGTCCTGGCGGAGTGGATCACTTCCCCGAACAACCCCTATTTCGCCAAAGCGATGGTGAACCGAATGTGGGGCCAGTTCTTCGGACGGGGAATTGTCCATCCGGTGGACGACATGCACGAAGGCAATCCACCGACCAATCCCGAGTTGCTCACCCTCCTGGCCGAGCAATTCAAGGCCAATGGCTTCGATCTCCATTACCTGATCCGAGCCATTTGCCAGACCAAGGCTTACCAACGGACCAGCAAACCGGCGGGCAACAACAAAGACGACAAGCTTTTCTATAGCCATATGGCGGTCAAGGTCATGACGCCGGAAATGCTCTACGATTCGCTCCAGTCGGTGATGGGGAACAACCGACCGCCGGTCAACCGAGGCAAAAAGCCTCGTCCCGGCAACTCGGCTCGCGACCAGTTCGCGATCTTCTTCCGCACCGATGAGGGAATCGATCCGACCGAATACAGTGCTGGCATTCCGCAGGCACTTCGGCTCATGAACTCCGGAGAGTTGAACCGCAACTCGGCGATGCTCGACGAAATTCTGAAGTCGACCAGCGAACCGGCTGAGGTTCTCGACCGGCTGTTCCTCGGCACTCTTTCGCGCCGGCCAACGGCGAACGAGAAACAAAAATTCCTTGGCTACATCGAACAGAAAGCCGATAACGCACGCGATGGCTATCGCGATGTCCTCTGGGTTTTGTTGAACACAAGCGAGTTTACGTTGAATCACTAGAACGCTGCCGGGCGGTTTTCCCCGCCGGCTCCTTACAAAGGAGAAATAAACATGATCAAACTTTCTCGACGCGACTTTGTTAAACTGTCATCGGCGGGCGTCATGGCGACGTCGATGTCCGGCTGGTTCAATGTCCTGGCCAGCCGAGCCGCCCAAACCGGAAAGAAGCACAAATCGTGCATCCTTTTGTGGATGGAAGGGGGTCCCAGCCATAAGGACACCTTCGACTTGAAACCCGGCACTCCCGATGCTGGCGAATTCAAACCGATTCCGACTTCGGTTCCAGGCATCCAAATTTGCGAGCATCTGCCCAGCGTCGCCAAGCTCATGAACCACGGTGCGATCATCCGCAGCATGTCCACCGGCGAAGGATCCCATGGACGGGCACGCTACTACCTGCACACCGGCTACAAAGAAGGCGTCGGCGGTCTGGTGTATCCGAGCATCGGCTCGATCGCCTCGAAGGAAATCGGCGACCCGAATTCGCCTTTGCCCAACTATGTGGCCATCGCTGGAAACACCTATGGTGCGGGTTACCTGGGCGCTCGCCATCAGCCGCTAAAGGTCGTCGATCCGAATCGCGGCGTCGAAAACATGCGGTCTGTCGTCAGCAGCGATCAGTTCAATCATCGGGTCGGCCTCCTCGAAGCTATGGAAAAGAGCTTCTATCGTGAGTATCAAGCCGACTCCGCCAACGCCCATATGACCGCGTACCAGCGGGCAGTAACGTTGATGCAGTCGAAAGAAGGCAAAGCCTTCGACATCAGCCAGGAACCGGCGTCCGTGCGTGCGAAATACGGCAATTCTCGCTTCGGTGACGGCTGCTTGTTGGCTCGACGCCTGGTTGAAGTCGGCGTCTCCTTCGTCGAAGTCACTTTGGGCGGCTGGGACACGCACCAGGACAACTGGACGCGCGTCAAACGCAACTGCGAACAGGTCGACCCGGCCATGTCGGCTCTGATCAACGACCTCAAAGATCGTGGTATGCTCGACGACACGCTTGTCATCTGGATGGGCGAGTTTGGCCGAACGCCAAAGATCAACAAACGCGGCAACAAACCGGGGCGCGACCACTACCCGCGAGCCTGGAGCTGTGTCTTCTTCGGTGGCGGCATCAAGGGCGGCCAGGTGATCGGTCGCACCGACAAAGAAGGCGCCACCGTCGAGGACCGCCCCGTCAGTGCCATCGATTTCATGGCCACCGTCTGCCAGATTCTGGGCATCGACTACAACAAGGAACTGACAACCCCTCGCGGGCGACCGGTTCGCATCGTCGACAAGGGAGCGATGCCCATCGAACAATTGTTCTAAACGCTCGTCCGACTATTACGGACCACGACATCGAGAGACAGGGCGGCTCAAACGAGCCGCCCTGTTTTCATTTGAAGTCTAGTCATGTCTCCAGTCGGCAGCTTCTTTTCTTGCTGCATCGAGAAGCTGTGTCTCAAACAAAGAACCTCACGGTTGTCCGTGGGGTTGCGTCGACTGTTTTGGCCCGCATGCAATTGAACTGCCGGGGCGTGACTATTGCTTTTTGTATTTTTTAATAAACTCGCTATATTCCTCTCCCGTGATCTTGCCGTCTTTGTTGGCATCGATTTCCTTGAAATAATAGAGTAAAGGACTCCTGCCAAGTTCGGCAGGGACGACATGGCCGTCGAGATTGGCGTCAAGTGTTTCGAAAAACGGGAAGTCTTTGAGAGCGGGTTTGCCCTTCGGGGCGGGATTGGTGGTACCGGTTGGAGGAGTGGCGCCCGGGCGTTTGTCCACCACCTCGACGGGAGCCACAGCAATTCCGCCCGCGGCCACGAGCAATTCATTTCGGTCCATGACTCCGTCGCCATTCCGATCGATCAGTTGGAAGGTCTTGGCGAAAGGAGTTCGTGCTGCTTCGTTGCGTTGGATTTGCCCATCGTTGTTGCGATCGAGTTGTTTGATGACGGCATCCACTTTTTTCTCTGCCGTTTCTTGTTGCTTCTTCACGAAGGCGAGCAGGCGATCCAATTCCTTGGCATCGAGTTTGTTGTTCTTGTCCTTGTCGAGCTGAGCAAAGTAACGAGCCACGATCGGCGGCACTTCGGAGCGTTCGAGCATCTTGTCGTCGTTCTTGTCCAGGAACTTGACGATGTCTTCAGCGGAGAACTGTAGAAACATGCTTGGCTCGAAAGCGGGAGGCGCGTTTTTCTCTTGGGCGGTCGCCGACAGGAGGAACGCGCTGCAGGCGACGGCACAACTGAGTACGACTACACGCTTCATCGCAGTGACCTCCACGTTGGATTCCGTTTGCTTGAACCTCCGCTGCCTCCAAGATACCTTGGCCGATGGGGAAATGCAAATCATTCGACCGAAAACGGAACACTGGAAACTGACGAACCGATCCAGCATGTCACGGTGGGCATCATCTTGCTCTCGTTCCGCGCCGCTTGACGCTCGACGCGACGCCGAATACGTTGTATTCGCCACGAACGATTCGGCGCAAAAACGAACAACAAGTTCGGGTCGTTGATCTTGTTCGCGCTGCATTGTCGTGCTACTATCTTTCGTCGTTGTCGAATCGACGCCTGCTTGACTCGACTTCCGCCGCAGCCATGAAGATGCCTTACGCAGAGTTGGCCGAAATTGTCGAACGCGATCCGCGTTACAGCCTGGAAGCATACGACTTCGTCTTTGATGCTTTGAGACATACGCAAAGGATGCTCAATCGCCTGCCCAGCGACGACGATGATGAACCCAAGCACGTCACGGGGCGGGAATTGCTGGAAGGCATTCGCGACCTGGCTTTGCGTGAATTCGGCTTGATGGCCCGAACCGTTTTTCGCATGTGGGGCATCGAGAAAACCGACGATTTCGGCGAAATCGTTTTCAACCTCGTTGAAGCCGACTTGATGCGGAAGACGGAGGAAGATGGCCGGAGCGATTTTCACAACGTCTTCGACCTCGACAAGGCTCTCACCGAGGGGTACGAGATCAAGATCGACGAATCCGACTTGTGAGCGGAGTGAAATGTTCCGCTTTGCCGTAACTGGAATCCAGGATGAAGCCAGCGACCGAGCCGATGCCTGAATCTTCCCCGAATGAAGAGAATCCGCCTTTACGAACGGGATCGGCCCCCGGCTCAAAAGTTCGGCTTGCTGTCGCGGCGTTGGCTTTCATCGCTTGGATCGGCTACCTGGCATTTCTGGCAGCGACGGCATCCAACCCGATCGTTTTGTCGCGGCCTCAGCTGATGGCCGCCGAGTTCGATCTCTTGGCTCACATCGAGGAAGCCGACGGCCGACCCAAACCTAGAATCGAAGTGAAGCAGGTGCTATGGTCGCATGAGGCTTCCAAGGCTCCCTCGACCGGCAGCGAGGTCGAGGTCGCCAACTTGCCCCTCATTGGCAAGAGCCAAGGCTGGTCCGGTCCAGGCGACTACATCGTGCCGCTTGTCCGCCAGAACCAGACGTTTGTCGTTCCACCTATTCCACCGTCACCTGGATTCAGCAGCATCAAGTCAGAACCTCGAATCTATCGAGCGACGCCTGAAGCCATCGCACAGCTGTACCGCTTTCGGCAACGGAACTGATGGCAATCGTCGCCCGCGCTGATCGATGCCGAAAGTGATGGTCCGTGCTGCGCGCTTCGTATCGTTGGAACGGTGATGCGCGCTGCGTTCCAGTTTTGCCAAATTTCGGAAAAAACGGGCTATTTCGGTGGAGTTTCCCTTGATTCCCCAATCGGGTTGGCTATAGTTTGTGGTAGTGAATGGGTCAAAGTGGGACATGGTGGGAATCGTTCCCAATTTACTCGGTTTGTCGGGGGCAGCTTCGGAAGGCTCGAACCGGAATTGGGTAAGGGCAAATGCTGTTAACCGGCACGCATCCGCGAACGCTGGACGAGAAGAATCGTCTGGTGTTTCCGAAGCGGATTCGGGATTTGTTGAACAAACCCGAATCGCTGTATATCACGCCGGGTCCGGACCAGTGCTTGTGGCTGTTTCCGCCAACCGAGATGCAACGTTTGGATGAAAAGCTTCGACAGTCTTCGGCAGCCGATCCGGAAGTGCGGGCCTTTCGCCGGATGTTTTTCGGCCAGACCGAGGAAGTCGATGTGGATCGGAGTGGTCGGATTCTGATTCCCGAGAGACTGGTCCGTTTTGCCGGTTTAGGGCGAGAGGTCGTGCTGTTGGGAGTTCAGGATCATTTGGAGCTATGGGACGCCAATCGCTGGCAGCAATACCAGCAAGAGCAGGCATCCCGATTCGATGCCGTGGCCGAGAAGGCGTTTCAGACGTAGGTCCGCCTCAGCCGTCGAAAGGAAATACGTGCCCCTCCGGTGTCGTTCTCACCCAGCGCAACGGCGCCGGAGAGGCCTTTTTGCAAGGAATCGCTGACACCGACGAGGGGTTTGTCGGGGATCGGCTGGCGGGAGCAGACGCCTGGCCGATTTCTGTCCGGAATGGCCATCCCAAGCTGTTTTGGACCTGGGCGACAGCCCCTTCGACTATCCTCCGCGGGGGCTGGCACGATTAGCCAAACCCCGCGGTTTCGATAAAACGTGAGGGCTGGGAAAAGGGGAAGGATGCTGTTTGCCCTAGTGCTTCGTCCTTCATCCTTTTTTCGATAAACGAGCGGCATCGCCAACACGCCGCAGCAAAAAAGGCTACACTTCTATCGGAAAGATCAGCCCATCTCTTGAACGAACCGCCAGGAAAGCGACTTTCGGGCTGGCATAGCCGAGAAGTCGACTTTACATTAAGCTGGCTTCACGGTAGTGGAAACGAGGACAGAGAAGAGCACCTCGTTCGACCACCTCATGATGACGGAACCAAACGGTTCGAGCGGACGCCACGTGCCGGTCATGCCGGCCGAGGTGCTGGCCTATTTGTCGGTCCAGCCAGACCAGACATACGTCGATGCCACCGTCGGCATAGGAGGCCATGCCAGAAAGCTGGCAGAGCGGCTTGGCAGCGGCGGGCGACTCATCGCCCTGGATCGCGACCCGGAAATGCTCGCATTGGCCAGGGCCAACCTTGCCGAGTTCGGCGAACGAGTCGTCTTCGTGCAGGCGACGTTCGACCGCATTCGCCTTGTGCTTGATGATCAGGGGATCGAAAAGGTGGCTGGCGTCCTGGCGGACTTGGGTATTTGTTCGGACCAGCTAGGAGAAGCAGAGCGCGGCTTCAGTTTTTCCGAGTCTGGTCCGTTGGACATGCGCATGGACCGCTCGATCGGCGAATCGGCGCAACAGCTATTGGCCCGGTTGAACGAGCGCGAACTGGCCGATTTGTTCTGGCGTTTTGGCGAAGAGCGCTTCAGCCGGCGCATCGCTCGACGAATCGTCGAACAGCGCCGCCAGGCGCCGTTGACCACGACTGAGCAACTGGCCGAACTCGTTCGCCGATGCGTGCCGCGCTCGAAAAAGAATCCAATCGATCCGGCGACGCGTGTCTTTCAAGCGCTACGGATCGCTGTCAACGACGAGTTGGGAAACCTGGAACGCTTTTTGAATGTTCTGCCCGATTGCGTCAAAAGTGGAGGACGTGCCGTCATTATCAGTTTTCATTCCCTGGAAGACCGCCTCGTGAAACATGCCTTTCGCGAGCGGGAGAACTGGCGAGTGTTGACGAAGAAGCCAGTAACGCCAGCGGAAGACGAGGTCCGGCAGAACCCTCGCAGCCGAAGTGCCAAATTGCGGGCTGCAGAAAGAGTATAATGGTATAACGAATGGCGGGTATATTTTATATATGGCATTTGCCTGTCATTGCTGTGGTGCATTGACTGGAATCCTGGCGACTCGTGGAAACGTTCGACGAGACGTCACGGCCGCACTGCCGCCGTTCCAGTCTTAGATGAGCGGGCTTCTATCGGCTCGCCTGTCGCATCTGTACGGAGGTCATGATGTCGCGGGAAACCAAGGCGGGATTGATCGTGTCGGCTTCTTTCCTGCTTCTTGTGGGAGTGGTGCTCGCTAAAAAGTTGCGGGACGGCGAGGCCGATCGGCTGGCAGCCGAGGTCACGCTCGCTGATGCCTCGGAAAAATCAAGCGAACCTGAAAGGAAAAACGGCACGGCTACTACGAAAGAAGTACAAGAACAGGCTAAGGAAGCCGATTCGTCAACCTTGACAGCGCTGGCGGCAGCTCCGGACCTCAAACCAGCAGGGTTCATCGGCGGACGTGAGTTCGTCGCTCCGCTGGCCGACTCCCAACAACCAGAACTGCCACCACCGCCTGTTCCCATGCGTTCGGAGGCCAGTCCGACGACGGACGAGAGCGCTCCACCCGCGCCAACCCCAGCCCCAGCGATCCGGCCCAAAGCACCGCGCGATGAATTCTTGCCACCGATCGAAGAACCGTCGCCAACTCCTCCATCATCAGCACCGTCGAACGAGCCAGACCCTACGCCTGTGCCGGAGCCGCCGGCTCCACAAGGACGCCCGTTTGCCGACGTTGAACAACCAGCCCCGACCGTAGCGACGCCCGAAACGCTTTCGCCATCAGCACCAGGGGGACCGCAGCCCGAAACCTTGACGCCACCGGCACCGCCAGCCGCAACGCCTGAGACTATCGCAACCGAACCTGGCAGCCTCTCCAGCGCGCCGACCCGGGCTCCTTCTTCATCTGAAGCGGCCCCAGTCGGGGAGCCCGATATCCCGGGACCGGCAGCACAACCGCCCGGACCACCTCCCGCGCCGGTCGCTGAACCGACTTCGCCAGCGCCAGTCGAGCCAGGCCCGCCACCAGCGCCGGCGCCGCAAGCTGATGCCAACGTGCCTGCGGCGACTTCGAAGGGGGAAGCACCCAAAGCGGAATCCGGGTCCATCGTGCCGCCGCCGCCGACTCCAACGCCAGTACCAGACGCAACTGCGAAGGACAAATCGAGCCTGACAGAACCTGTACGAGCCGAACCGACGTTCGGCGTGGCGCCGCCAGCTCCAGCGGAGCCTATGCCGCCAGCGCCGCCACAGCCAGCCCCCATGCCCGCAGCCGCTGCACCATCGGCAACGAGCGAACCTGCCGCCAGCGTGACGCCGCCAGCGCCCGCAACTTTGGTCGCGCCCCGACCCGAGCGAACGCGCCAACAGGATACGGAATTTCCAAAGACGCGATTGCTGCCTTTGGAACCTCCGCCATTCCCGGCGGACAAGGATCCGTACCGCACCGTCCCGGATTTCTCGCCCCCGCCGCTCGTGAATAACAGGCAGAACAGCCGGCCTGATGCAGGAATGCCAGATAGCCCTGTTTCGTCTGCAGATGCGTTGCGAAAAGACGACAATCCGCCACCTGCACGGGAATCGGTCGATTCCCCGAAGAACTCGAAGCCCGAATTCTCAGCAAATGTCCAACCCGTTGTGCCGGTTGCGCCGCTGCCACCACCAGGCCCCAGCAACCCGGCGGTAACATTGCAACCACCCAAACCGACAAGTGCTGGCACCGGCACTCTCGTTGCTCAAGGTCCGCGGTCGCCTTTGGGAGTTCCTTTCAGAGGACAACCGACGCGACAACGATCGCCGCGAGTTGACGCCTACGACGAACTGATCTACCGCTGCAAACCGAATGACACGTTCAAATCTATCGCCTTGAGCTACTACCGCAGCGATCGGTATGAAAATGCTCTGTTGATGTATAACCGCAATCATCCCCGTTCTTCAATCGACTTGCGCGAAAATCCGCCGAAGTTGCGCCCTGGGCAAATAGTCTTCATCCCCGACTTGCGCATCCTCGAACAGCGTTATGCGTCTCTTATCCCCGGTTTGAAACCTTTGAAAGCCGTCGCCCCACCGCCCATTCAGGGACCAAACGGTTCACCTGTCGGCTGGTCCACCCCTTCCGAATACCAGCAATACCGGGTGGCGCCCAATGGCGAAATGATTCGAGAAATCGCGGGTAAAACTTTGGGAAACCGCGACCGCTGGACCGAAATCTACAAACTGAACCTGCGGTTCAATCCCAAGTACCCGATTCCGGGCGGGACGATTTTGCGTTTGCCCGCCGATGCCCGCGTGCCTCCGACCAACCGCCCATAAGCGAGCACCACAGCTCGCTACACGTCGCGCTGACGCCACGACGCTCGCCAGTCGCGCTGATGCTGCGACGCTCGCCAGTCGCGCTGATGCTGCGACGCTCGCCAGTCGCGCTGATGCTGCGACGCTCGCCAGTCGCGCTGACGCTGCGACGCTCGCCAGTCGCGCTGATGCTGCGACAGGGAGAAACGGCGTTACTCGTAGGCAATCGCTTCGGGAATCCGCAGACGAAGGGTTTGCAAGGCTGGTCCCAGGCCGGCGAACGTAGCGACAGCCAGTGCCGCCAGGGCGATCAAGAACGCCTCTTTCCACGGGATGATGACGGCGAAGCGGAAGCCGGTTTCTTCGAATAAAATGATATGCAGAATGTACCACTCGATGGGAACGCCGATGAAAAGGCCGATCACCGCCCCGATCAAGCCCATCAATGCTGCTTCGATGAGGATGCTGCGAAGCACCTGGCCGCGTGTCGCACCGACGGCGCGGAGGACGCCGATCTCGCTGCGGCGCTGCATGACTGAAATCAACAACGAGGTGACGACGCCGAGTGCCGCCACGATGGCCACCACGATTTCCTGGGCATAGGCGACATGGTACAGGCGTTCGATAATGCCGCGCACGCGGGCTCGCAGTTCGTCTCGCGTCAGCACGACCAGTTCGTGCTTGATGCCGAGTTGCAGGAGGAGTTGTTTCTGCACCTCCTGGGGCGAAGTTCCCTGTTTGACGAAAACGTCGAAGACGTCGACGGCGTTGTCGAGAAACAGGCTGGAGTAGGTTTGTCGATCGATGATCACGGTTCCCAGGTTCCAGGAATAATCGCGCAGGGTGCCGATCGCCTGAAAAGCGATCGGTCCTTCGGGCCCCTGGAGTTTGAAGGTATCGCCTGGTTTGATCTTGTAGAGTGCCGCGAAGTTGTCGGAGACGATGGCTTTTGGTGGTCCGTCCGTCGCCAGCGATTGGTAGAGGCGCAATTGATTCGTCGAAGCGCGTTTCCGGGCAGCCCGGACATACTGCTCTGTGTCGAGGGCGATGAGAAAAACTTGTTTGTCGTTGAATTGTACCTTACAAACGCGGCGTGGAACGATGCTGGCGATGCGGTCGTCGGCGGCAGCGAGTTCCATGGCGACGGATTCCTGCAAGGTCAAACTCTGGGCACTGCCGGTGACGGGACTTCCCGAAGTGACGAAAAGGTCTGAGACAATCGAGTCATCGACCCAGGAGAGGACCTCGTTTTTGTTGCTGCGGATGACGCCTGCGGTCTGGGTGATCAGGGCCACACCGGCGGCAAGTGCCATCATCACGAGTCCGGTGCGTGTCGGCGAGCGAACGAGGTTGTCGGCGGCGAGTCGGCCTTCGACCCCGAGCAGATTCATAGTGAGGGGTGCCAGCAGTTTGGCGAGTAGCGATGCGAATGCGGGAGTGAGCAACAAGATTCCCAAAAGAGCCAGGATCAGGCAGGCTTGCGTGGTGGTTCGGCGGTAGGCAGTTGGCACATGTTCGTGGAGCAGCAAGCAGCCCAAGGCGGCGGTGACGAAGACCAGGCACAAGGCGATGGAAACACGATAATGACTCCAGCCAGATGGCGGCGGTCGTCGGCGAACGGCATTGGCCGGTTCTTCCCGACAAACATAGATGGCCGGGACGGAGGCCGCCAACATGGCCGTGGCGACCCCGGCGACGACCGCAAAAACCAGGCTCGCCAGGGTCATCGTGACCTTTTCCGCTTTCAGTTCGTGAAACAGGTCGCTGAAGACTTGTTGCATCGGTCCCAGCCCGGCATGTGCCAGAGCGATGCCGAGCGGAATTCCCAGAGCGGCTCCAAGCATTCCCAGAAAGGCTGCTTCGCCGACGAACAGCGTCCAGATTTGGCCGCGAGTCGCGCCGAGGGAACGCATGACGCCGATCTCGTGGCGTCGCTCCGCGACACTGACGGATAGAACGTTGTAAACGAGAAAGAGTCCAACGACCAAAGCGCCAGCGCCACAAACAGAAAAGCCTACTTGCAAACTCGCCATTGCTTCCTGAAACACGGCATCCGATGATTCAGGCGTTCTCACTTGGGCGCGACCGGCGAGAACCCTGGCGATGTCAGCCTTGACGGTTTCCCGGTCATGGCCTTTTTTGACGGTCACGTCCATGCGGGTGACGAAACCGGGTCGGCCGACAAGCTCGGCAGCATGGGGCGCCAGCATGAAAATCACGTCGCCGCCCAGCGATGCTGCCGCCCCTTCCGCTTCGAAGGTGCCGACCCACCTGGGCAGCTTCAGGACTTTGCCGTCGATACGCGCTTCAAACGTTGCCGCGTCGCCGATGACGGCGGACAAGCCCTCCGCCAGTTCCCGCCCGAGAAAAACCGACTTGCGTCCCAGTTGGATCAGACGGAAGGGGTCGGTGACGTAGTAGCGAAGTTTCCAGGCATTTCGTTGCAAGTTGTCGATCTGCAAGTCGGCAGCGACAAGCATGACACGACGATTGTCGAGCTGGGGCAACACCACCCGCTGCTTGATGAGCAACGGCAAAACTGCCTCGACGCCAGGGACGCGGCGAATGTCATCGGCCAAATGAAGCGGCAGACCTACCGTGCCATTATCGACATACAGGTCGGCAAGCCCCGCCATGGGCCGGGCAGAGACTTCCGCCGCCGTCGTCATGCTCGCATTCAAGGCCCGGGTCGCAACCAAAGTCGCCACTCCCAGGGCAATACTCACCACGACCAGCAACGCTCGTGACCAGCGTTGCTGGAGGTAGCGTTGACTCAATGTGAAGTAGAGAGAAAACTTCATGCAAAGGCCCTGATTCGCCGGTCGCTTCGTCGGGTATAGCCGATTTTGCATCAGACCATGCTGCGTTCGCTCATTCTGGGAAGCGCTGAACCGCTCCCAAGTTCAGCACTCTGATTTCGCTTCAGCGGAGTCGGTGCAAGGCATCTCCGCCCCGTTGCGGCCAATGCCATCGTCTTCGTGAGGTTCCGCCACGTTTTCGTATGCATTCCTCGCTGAACGAGAGATGGTTTCGATGCGTTCAATCAGACCGTCGCGAAAATGGATCAATCGATGCCCGAATCTGGCGGCGTGCACATCGTGCGTCACCATCACGACGGAGCGCTTACCTTCTTCCGGCAAACTGCTGAGCAAAGCCAGGATCTCTTGCCCCGTTGCCGAATCGAGGTTTCCTGTCGGTTCGTCGCAAATCACGACTTGAGGTTCCGTG
Organism: Gemmatales bacterium; assembly: GCA_026004675.1. GTDB lineage: Bacteria > Planctomycetota > Planctomycetia > Gemmatales > Gemmataceae > BPJP01. The sequence continues at coordinate 404,594 of BPJP01000002.1, read as the reverse complement.
ATCAAGGCACGGGCGATGGCGACGCGCTGCATTTCTCCGCCCGACATTTCGTCGGGGAAGTGGTCGGCACGGTCGAGCAACCCGACACGTTCCAGACCTGCCAAGGCTCGCATTCTGGATCGTCTGCGGCTTTCTCCCGCGAGCAATAGCGGCAGAGTGACGTTTTCAACGGCGGTCAGTGTCGGCAACAAATTGAAAAATTGGAAGACGAATCCCAGCTGCGTACGCCTCAGCAAGGATCGTTCTCGATCCGACATCGCCTGCAAGTCGCGGCCATGAAAGATCACACGTCCGGAGGTCGGCGTATCGAGAGCACCCAACAAGTGCAACAATGTCGATTTGCCCGAACCGCTCGGCCCCATGATCGACACGAATTCTCCCGAAGCGATTTGCAAACTGACGCCGCGTACAGCCTCGACCGTCCGTTTCCCTTGCTGGTATACTTTTGTGACATTTTCGAGTTCGTGTTCGATCATCCCGCTTGAAGGCATGCGTCCGTCCCTTGGCAAGAGTTCTCAGGAAGACCTGCTTTCGGTCGCAAACAGGAACGTCGACAAATGGTCCTTCCTGACGGCCACCGTTGACAACATAACTCATTCAAGGCACCGACTGAAGGCGAATGTCACGCACCGATCTCAAAAACCGGCTTCAGAATGTTCTTTGCCCGCTCTTGGGAAAAATTCTATTTTCCTTTGAACCAAAACGGCGGTTCGTGCGACCTCCTTACAGCACACGTGCGAAATCGGTAAAGCAAAGGGTTATTTGTTTTGGGGGACTTGACATGCGGCAAATCCTTGTTTTCGGCGGCATTCTTGCTTCGGTGTTGCTGACAGCTGCGACGGCAAAAGCCCTTGTCGTGGCGGCTCCTTCGATTCCGGACCACTTTCTCAGCGCCGATTGTGTGATCGTGGGTAAAGTCAAATTGATCGAGAAGAAGTCCGTCGAAGCCGCTCCCTATAAAAACGCCAACACCAAAGTCACGTATCAGGTCGCTGTCGTCGAGATCGAGTCGGCGATCAAAGGGGCCAAAGGTTTGACGACCATTCGCGTCGGCTTCCAACCGGTCGTCCAGACGCCTCAGCCACCGAAACCCGTGCCCGGCGCGCCGCAAATCATTCGCCGACCGGTCGGCTTTGGCCGAAAGAATCTGGTTGCCGGCGAAGAATATTTGCTCTATCTCAAGCCCCACTTCCAGGAAACATTTCACGTGGCGCCGATGTATTTCGATATTGTACCCAAAAAGAACAACAAGAGTTTCGAGAGCGAAGTCGCCCTTTTGAAACGTTGTGCCCGGCTTTTGGAAAATCCCAAAGAGGGATTGAATGCCAAGGATCCCCACGATCGACTGCTGACCGCGGCGTTGCTCTTGAGCCAATTCTCGCGCCGGCCCGAAGGTGCCAAAAACGTCCGCAGGGAACCGGTCGAGCAGGAATTAAGCTCCGCGATCCTCAAGGCGATTGCTTCCGTGGATTGGAGCGGCCAAGGCTGGCGTCAAGTCGACCCAACTTCAAGATTAAGCGCCTTTGCCGTCTTCAACCGTCTTGGCCTCACTCCCAAGGACGGCTGGAATCCCCGCTTCCGAAATTTCGTGGTGGAGTTTCCGGCCGCCGCCCAAAAATGGCTCAAGCAAAATCAGAACACCTTCCGCATTCATCGCTGGGTCGAAGTCAAATGACAAAAACAGCGAAAGAACCGGCTTGTTCCCTTCACAACCCTCGGGAGACGAAGCGAATGCAACCTATTCTGCGACTGGGGCTGGCGATTGTGTTTGGCTGCGTATTCTGTTGCGAAGTGCAAGCGCGTCCGGTGGCTGCTTTCAGGGGTCCGCCGCCGGCGGCACAGCACCTCCTCCGCAGCCATACGGTCATTGTCGGCAAAATCACCGCCATCGAAGCCAACACGGTCGAAGCAGAGCCGTACCCCAACACGACTCGAAAAGTTCGCTACCAGGTGGCGGTTATCGAGATCATCGACCGGATCAAAGGCGCAGATGGTTTGACCACTCTGCGTTTGGGATATGTCGCCGCGGCACAACCATCGCCGGTGAAGAGCGGGCCCGGTCCCGTGCCAGTGCCGCCAGGGAAACAACCCATCCAACAAATTCGTCCCGTAGTGCCAAAGCCGATTCCGCGTTATCAAGTGCCAGCCCCGAAAATCGAAAAGGGATTGGAAGGAATCTTCTTTTTGAAGCCGCATCATAAAGAGAGCTTCTATGTCGCGCCGATGGCGTATGACGTTGTTCCGAAAGCAAATAACCGAACCTACGCCAGCGAAGTCGAACGGCTGAAACGCTGCGCCAAGATTCTGCAAGCGCCGAAACAGTACCTCAAATCGAAAACGACCTCGGAACGCCTGCTGGCTGCATCGCTTCTGCTGGCGCAATATAACACGCCGCCTGAAGGAGCCAAACAGGTTCGGCGTGTTCCGATCGACGATCGTGAGGAAAGCCAAGCGATTCTCGAGGCGATTGCCAGCGCTGACTGGAAGAACTGGCGAAAAATCGACCCTGCCACGGGATTGTCGCCGGTCATGCTCTTCGGTGAGCTTCGCTTATCGCCGAAAGATGGGTGGAACCCGCGTTTCCGAAATTACCTGACGGAATTTCCGGTGGCAGCGCAAAAATGGCTGAAAGAACATGCCAACAGCTATCGCGTTCACCGTTGGGTAGCCGACCAATAGGTGTTCGCCTTTCGTTTCGCAATCCTCCGGCTGGCTGTCGCTTGCCCGTGCGTGCGGCTGGCACGATTCAAAGCCGCACCGTTGGGGAGCGGCAGCCAACCGCTGTCCGGTCGATCACGTCGTCGCGACTCGACAGCTCGAGCGAGGGATTCGGTGCTGGCAGTCCGAAGCCAATCGCGGGCAGGTTGCAGATGAAACTCTGTGATGGGTGTAGGAATGGAAGGTCTCGCTCTGTCGGGGCCGTTCGAACTCCTTCCGATAGTTCCCTGATTTTCCTCTAGCATTCCGCCGCAACCTGTTGGCCGCCCACCTCGCCAGCAGGGGGGGGCATTTCGTGCTCGACGTGCGATTCCAAGGGGAGTATTCTGAAGAATAGGACTTCGCAGTTTTGGGAACGAGAGGTGTCACGTGATGCGAACAGTTCGCCAACCGCTTTGTCTGTTCGTCATTCTGGTTGGTTATCTCGCGTGCGCTTCGACGCCTTGTCGCGCTTGCAGTGTGCCGGTTTTTCGCTACGCTTTGGAGCGTTGGCCCGCTGATCCGTTCGAGGTCATTCTGTTTCACCGCGGCCAGCTCACCGAGAAACAGCAGAAGTTTCTCGATATTCTCAGCGCCGATGGCTATGCGGGGAAGCAAGGCGCGAATGTGCGCGTGGTTGCTGTCGATCTTGACAGCAAACCAAACGACGAGCTTTTGGCCCTGTGGGCTTCGCTAAAGGCGACGGAAGTCCCCTGGCTCGTTCTTCTTTACCCTTACACGACCGGCATCCAAACCCCGATCTGGTCCGGTCCGTTCCGCGAAGTGGACGACGATTTCGTACGCCGATTGCTGCATTCGCCGGTTCGAAGAGAAATCGTCAAGCGGCTCATTCAAGATCAGGATTCCGCCGTCTGGCTGTTCCTCGACGGAGGAGACAAGAAGCGGGACGATGCCGCCTTCGCGTTGCTGGAAAAAACGCTCAAAGAAGTGACGCCCAAGTTGAAGCTTCCTGAAATCAAAGAAAGCGACCTGCGCGACCTGAGTATCGATCCCCGCGATCTGCGGATCAAATTCTCGACGATTCGTCTGAGTGCCGACAGTCCGGCGGAAAAAATGCTGGTGGCCATGCTGCTTGCCAGTGAAAAAGACCTGAGGGAGTTGCACGCGAAGAAACAACCGATGGTCTTTCCGGTTTTCGGCAGAGGACGGTCCATGCTGGCCATCATCGGCGGAGGCATCAACAAGCAAGTGATTGCAAAGACCTGTTCCGATTTGACGGGGCCATGCACGTGCGAAATCAAAGACCAGAATCCTGGATTCGATTTATTGATTTCCGCGAGATGGCAGGATTTATTGGCCGGCCAGCCTCAATTCGTCAAGGACCCTGAGCCGCCGCCGCTCACCAGTATTGCCACTATGTTGCCCGCGCCGAAAGAGCCGGTCGCTCCGATCAAAGTGCAGGTGGATCATACTGCGTCGCTCGTTTTGCGTGATCTGGCCCTGTCGATTGTGTGCGGGCTGGCGATTGTCGGTGCCACGGCTTTCGTGTTGCGTTTCAATCGAGCAACGTAACGACTGGATTTGGGGCTGACACAGCCCATTGCTTGAGAGCCATTCTTCCCTGCCGTATGATGGACTTGAGCCAGCAGGTATCGTTCATGAGCCGACAACAGGCAGACAATGCGGAAATGACCAGCGAAGCAATCGGTCGTCGGCTGGTGGAAGTATTGCGCGGTTACGGCTCGGCAGCGGTCGCGTTCAGCGGAGGCATCGACAGCACGGTTGTGGCCTGCGCCGCTCGGCAAGGACTGGGGGACCGGGCCATCGCGGTGACGGCGGACAGCCCGAGCGTGCCGCGAGCGGATATCGAATTAGCCCGGCAAATGGCCGAGCACATCGGCATCCGACACCGCGTCATCGCCACTGCGGAGTTTTCCGACCCGAACTACGTTCGCAATGACGGCAGTCGCTGTTATTTTTGCAAAAGCGAACTATACGACGCCATCGCGGCGCTGCTGCCGGAATTGGGCGTCGAGGTGATTTGCAGCGGCGCCAATCTCGACGACCAGGGAGACTATCGGCCAGGCTTGAAAGCTGCAGCGGAAAGGGCGGTTCGGCATCCGTTGCAAGAAGCAGGTTTGACCAAGGCGGATGTCCGCCAGCTGGCTCGTTACTGGCAGTTGCCCAACTGGGATCGGCCGGCCTCGCCGTGTTTGTCAAGCCGGTTGGCGCCGGGAGTGGAAGTGACTCCGGAGCGTACAGCCATGATCGAAGCGGCGGAGGATTGGCTGCGTCGTTTGGGTTTGCGGGAATGCCGGGTTCGGCTTCATGAAGGCGGCCTGGCACGTGTGGAGGTTCCCGCCGCCGATTTGCCTCGCTTCGTAGAAGGGCAGACGCGCCAAGAATTGATCGACCGCTTCAAGCAGATCGGTTTTCGTTTTGTGACGCTCGACCTGGAAGGATTTCGTTCCGGCAGTTTGAATAGTCTGGTCAGCATTGATACGAAACGGTTGTTTGCTCCAGCGAATTGAGGGGATGAATTTGCAAGCGAGGGAAAACCGATGACGCCTCTTGCAGCGGAACAGGCACTCGATCGCTATTTTCTCGAAGCGCGTGCCAAACTGCTGGATATCGCCGCCATCCTGGATCGCATTGGCAGGGGTGCGAATGCCTCTGCGGTCGAGAACGATCCCCGGCTGGTTCGCATTCGCGAAGCCATCGCGGTTTTGGGGGACCAGAGCGGCGGCAGGGCCGAACGCATCCAACGCATCTTCTCGCTCGAATACGAACCGGGCTGGAGAATGCCCGAACCGAAATGACGCAGAGGTGCCTTCATGGCGAGTCAACTGTCACCTGCCAGGCACGATCCGATTGACGCGCCACTCTACATCCCAAGTGCCAAAGTCGATTCTCCCGTTGCGGTAAAAGACAGCAATGAGCGGTTTCGTGCTAGATCCGGCGAGCAGCGTCGCATTGATCCGTTTCCATCGAACGGCGCTGGCTGAATAAGGAGTTCGAACCATGTACTACATCGACCCTCATATCCACATGATTTCGCGGATTACCGACGACTATGAGCGGATGGCGCAGTGCGGCTGTATCGCCGTCAGCGAGCCGGCTTTCTGGGCCGGTTTCGACCGCGGTTCCGTAGAGGGATTCCGCGACTATTTCCGCCACCTGACCGAGTTCGAACCCAAACGCGCCGCCCAGTTCAACATCCGTCATTACTCCTGGCTGTGCATCAATGCCAAAGAAGCAGAGAACGTCTCGCTGGCACGGGAAGTCATCGCCATGATTCCTGACTTTCTCGATCGCCCCAACGTGCTCGGCATCGGCGAAATCGGCCTCAACAAAAACACCCCCAACGAAGCCACCATTTTTCAGGAACACGTCGACCTCGCCATGAAAACCAATGAACTCATCCTGATCCACACCCCGCACCTCGAAGACAAATACAAAGGCACGCGCATGATCATCGACATGCTCAAAAACGATCGACGCGTCGATCCTGCGCGCGTTCTCATCGATCATGTGGAGGAGCACACTGTTCGTCTGGCTCTCGACGGCGGCTTCTGGTGCGCCATGACCCTTTATCCGACGACCAAATGCACTCCCGCGCGGGCCGTCGATATCCTCGAAATGGTCGGCACCGACAACATCATGGTCAATTCGGCCGGCGACTGGGGCAAATCGGACCCCATGGCCGTGCCCCAACTGATCCAGGAAATGAAGCATCGCGGCCACAGCGAAGCGGCGATTCGCAAAGTGGTCTTTGAAAACCCGCTGAAATTCTTTCGGCAAAGCCACCGCTGGCAGGAATGGGAGATTCCGGAACCAAGCCGCGACGAGGTCCCAGCCGAAACCCAGGCATGAACCAGTTGGTCTATCGGGTAAGCCGCATCAACGCAGACATTTGCAAACTTTTTGGCAACTCCAAGTTCGACGCGGCTTTCTGCGAGAAAAGAGCGAAACGACTGCGACACGTTCTACAGGGGAGTGAGGTGGTGGGAAATGAAATTCGCCAAGCCGCCGCAATACTTAGCACGTCGAATGGAAAAGACCTCCGACCGTCTCTCCTTGTTCCGCCAGCCGATTGTAAATCTCGACCGCATTTCTCGTTTCCTCAACATAGACAGGGATATTGCGGTCGCGCAACTTCTGCAAAGTCTCCGGACAAATCTGGAGTGCCAACTGCATACCACGGGACAAGACAATTGCCGTACTGCCTTTTTCTAAAAGCTCTTCCACATCAGATGGCTGAACGCCGGGGACATGGTGCATATTTGTCTCTGTCCAATCCCACGCTCGACCACCGCCTGGGTATAGTTTGAAGTCTCTGCCCCTCTCGAGTCCCTCGACCTCCATAATACCCCACGCAATATTCGTAATTTTTGGAGATATCGTGAATGAATGAGTCATCTTCTACCCCCCCCACCTCTAGACGTTGTAAAGTCTGACATAAAACGACATAAAATGGACGGCAACTGCTTCGCACACAGCGATGTAGACACACTCGTCAAACGTTTGCTTTGTTAGCCTCATTCTTGAGCCTCTGCAAGTGCAACACGAAACCCAAACCACGGCCGTTTAGCGTATGCGTCACAGTAGCCACGGCATGCTGACCGGAGATCACCTTCTTCAACCTTTACTCCATATGATCCACCGCGAATAACTTTGTTGTCTGAATCAGTTGGCCCAATCCAATCGATGGCATCCGACAAAGGATACTCATCTGGACCATCGAGACACCATTCCCAAACGTTGCCGTACATATCATAGAAGCCCCAACCGTTTCCCTGTTTTTGGCCGACCGGATGCGTTCGATCCATACTGTTTGCCGCGTACCACGCGAAACAACCAATTTGCGAATCCGCTTCACCAAAAAAGTATTTGGTCGCAGTTCCAGCGCGACAAGCGTATTCCCACTCGACTTGTGTCGGGAGTCTAAACCGCCAATTCCCAGGCAACTCGATGGCGATAACGGTACCAAGTTGTTCGCAAAACGCACACGCGTCAAACCAATTTACATTTTCGACCGGTAAGTCATAAAACTCTTCTTGATCTTGAAAACCACTCGGGTTTGAACCAATGATCGTAATCCATTGAGCTTGAGTTACAGGATATTTGGAGAGCCAGAAGCCACGCGAAATCGTTGCTCGGAATTGACGTTCACTGACACTTCGACCACATTCCGTTGCTGGGCTTCCCATCAGGAACGTTCCAGGCGCAACCCAATTAAAGGACAAGACCTTCCCCCTCGGACTTGGACTCAGCGCAACAAAAGACTCGCCACGGAAAAGTTCCATCGTTAACAGCCCGTTGTTTTAGTCGGTTTTGTGGTGAAACGGCGGCGAGGCGGCGGGAATATCCTTCCTCAATGAACATCGACCCAGCAAGGTCGCGGACGTCTCCAATACATCACTATGGAAAAATAGAACATCATAATGTAAAAATAGAGAAGCCTAAAAGCATACATAAGGCCCTGTAGGCTCCGCGGCGTGCCCACTCCGAACAACTTCCGCAGGATCAGACTCAGGTTCCGCGCCGCCACCTGGATCAAATATCGCTTGGTCACCTTCTCCAGTCCGCGTAACCAACATCTACGCGCCCCGCCGGTCTCACACACATGGGCAAAACTTCGTTCCGTCAACTCGCTCCGCAGTCGTTGCAGCCGTTTGCCCCGCGCGCCACGCACGCGACGACGGTTCCCGTACACCGCCGCCCGATACTCCGGCGGCTTGTCGGTCCAGCGATGACGATGTCTCCTTTTCGGCTCCGGAATGTACGTCCGCCACTTCATGAACGCGCACATCTCCAGCGTGCTCGCCTTGTGATACCCCTTGTCGGCCACCGCCTCCTCGATCTCCACCTTCTCGCCAACGTTGATTTGCGCCTGCATCACACTGTCGCACAGCGTCTGCGCGTCACTATGATCGGCCGGCGAGATCGTCGCCGCCAGCACCAGATCGCTCTGCATATCGACCACATGCTCGGCCTTGTACGCCAAGCGCGTCGTGCCGTCCTTCATCCGCGCAATCCGGCTATCGGCGTCGGTTTTCGACTCCCATTCCTCGTTGCTCACCTTCTTGTCCTTGCGGCTTTGGTCGAAGCGACGCAGGTCCTCATCATTGGCTTCTTTGATCCCTTCCGCTTCCGCCAAACGACGCAAGTACTCCTTATAGTCTTCCCCCGTCTCCTTGCGGACGATCGACTTCATTGCCGCGTTCGCCTCCAGCATGGTCGAGTCCACAGCCACCGTCTTGCCGTGGAGAAGCTTCTTGTCGGCGGCCAGACGCAACACAAACGCGAAGACTTGCTCGTGCACCTCCAGCGGCAACCGTTGCTGCGTCCGACTCATCGAAGAATGATCCGGCGTCCTCTCTTGCGGACCGTAGCCCAGAAATTCCGCCAGCGATCGGCTATCGCTGCACCGCCAGGCAATGCCACGCTGCGACGACACCCCCTCGAAATAGCCCACCAGGATCATGCGAAAGTAGACGCCCGGCGGAATCGACGGCCGACCCATCACCGCATGATAGAACGGAGCACACAGCCGTTCGACCCAGTCATCGAAACCGGCTTCCGCCAGCAACTGGTTCAGTTTTCTGTAAAAGGGGTGACCCGGCGATTTCGGCAAGTCCGTGGTCGCCACCCACATCTCTTGTTGTTCGCGCTTGCGTTTACCCAGCGCCATTGCGACTCCTGTCGTTCGTCCCTGAAATCAGTGAATAACACCCGCCAATATACCACGCCTGTCAAGCCCCCGAACCGACTTTTTCAACGGGCTGTTAAGGAAGATGCGGCCATGTCTTCTCCAAAAAACGGATGTTTTCCTGGAGAATCCTAGGCGCCGCCCCTTGACGAAATCAACCCGGCCGCAATAATTCAGGCGATCTGTGATGCGCCGACCCTGGAGGGACACTATTATACAGTCGAGCATTTGTAAACGAATTGCGGTCCTGAGCCAACAGCCTCAAATCCCTTGGATCGGATCGATTTCGTGAACTCTGGTCCATTTAAGAATTCTTCCAAAAGCTGACGACGTTTGGGACTGGCATATTTCAGTCCTCTTTGGAATAACACTTCGTAACTTGCCTCCAATCTAAGTGCCGCATCGTAGAGTAACGTAGCAACAGAAAGCACATCACGGTAATCCAGAATGTCGTCTAAGACAATTCCCATAAGCCCGTGCCAAATCCCAATCTGCTCATTAGCACGGACTGACAAGAAAGCCATTCGCATTCCATAAACAAGCAAGTACCCAGCGCAAACTTCATCAACCGACGCACGGATGTCGGCCCAATCTCGACTGCTCAATTTCTCAAAATCGACCCATCGCTCTGAAAGGTGTGTCTCGGCACTTAATACCTGACCAATCTCGTGACAGGAGAAAACGGTATAAGCATCAATAGTTTTCGCCGTCGAGTAGAATTCGTCAAGAGTTTTTACGCAGTCGGCTTTCATCGAAATCACCATCGCTAGCGAGCAGTTTACCGAAGAGCAGGTGGGACCAAGAATCCACCCTCGACTCGGTAGCCTCCATTGATTAGGTAGTTGATTTCCCGCCAAAGTGTAGGAGCCGTGTTTGGAAGGTCCGGTGTGTAGGGCGTTGTTAGCCGAACAGGTAGTCTATTTGCAATCGCTCCGTCAAGCCAAGCCCTATTCACTTCCCAAGTCCAAAGTTTCCGTGGAGTCATCCTGAGAACGACCATTCCATGTTGACCTGCATGAGCAAGTATGTCAGCATCTCTGCCAATAATCAGTCCTCTGGAAGTAGCCGCATTTTGGTACTGTCTCCAAGCAATCTGGGCTTCTTCCAAAGTCGCAAATTGCCTCGCCGCTCGAAATTGCTCAAACGTTGATGCAACGCCTCTTCGAGCACCAACCCGCGCAGCCCCCCGCAGCGCTTTCCCACCAACAGTTGGTATAAAAGCCGCAGCTGCGGTTATGAGTCTTTCGTTGAGCGATAACGGTTTGTCGGTGACGAGATCGACGCCAAGCCCTACCTCCGCAACATCGCGAACGTCTCCAGCCAGCGGAATCAGCGTCTGGGTGCCCAAGGCCGTTGTTCTTTAGCTGCTATACGCCATCCGCGTCTGGGTCCTTTGGATGTGCTTGGCGAATTGTCAAAGAGCTGAAGGTTCGCTTTCGGCTAATTCACCGGCGAACCCTTTCGTCTCCCTTTATGGCTTCCGCGACCGGCTCGATTCATGGGCGTTCGGTTCACGGGAGTGGGTTTTCGGGACGGACAACCCGCCATCATTCGAGATCGTAGACCGTGACAGCGATGCCTTGCTCACACAGAGCATCTACAACAATCGGCTCGATGCGTGACCACTCCCCGCCTGCCAGTCCACACCCGATTCTCGGCATGTGAACTGTCGCCTCAAGTTCTTTAGCCTTGCTTGCCACTTTCTCCAAGCACGCCCGCACAGCGTCGTAACGTATGGGCGGAACATCGTTTTGTGGCTTCAATCCGTGCTGGGCAATCATGTTGGCTACCCACACGTCGGCTTCGACTTGAACGAACTGGACCTCTCCCAACTCGATTCTGTTCTTCTCTTTGAACCATACCTTGAACACATCGGCGGGTTGCTTCCAGCGGCGAGACAAGGCCAACACGAAACCTTTTCCCCATGCCCCTTGATCGTTGCAGATGTGAGCGATGATCTTACTTCCTTCAGCAGCCGGTGCTGTGGCATCGCCCACACGGTAGCATATCTCCATGGTTAGGAAACCCCCGCCGACCTCCTGTTAGACCAAACCTCCTCAAATTCATCCTTGGTTATTTCAACAGGCTGCTAGGGCGAAATTCCGGAGGTACTGACCGCTGTTGAAAGTTCATCTGGTTTATCCCGGAATTCCATCGTATGGTCAACGACCCATCACGATTATAAACCAAGGCAAAACCAACTGTTTTGTCTCCGTTCACGCCTCCCTTTGCAATAAGTTCAGCTTGGACGTCCCGATGCCCACCGATTCGCTGGACAAAAGGTTTTACTGGCTCTCCGTTTGCAAGCTTCGGAGGATGCTGTGGTGTACCGCTCGGCTGGGTGTGCCATTTTCCTGTCGCCGTATCATACACGCCGGAAAAAACCACTATCACCCGGCTTGAAATCATCAAGTACCGGCCCCTCCTCTAAACTGGACAAACGTCTTGTTTGCGTATTCGGGGGAGGTTGTGGTCGTTGCGGGCGCGGCCGGGGCGCCGGTCTTCGCAAGCGCGGGAGCGGTTCATAAATCGGAACACTAAAGCCAACGCCCGAAAAGGCTAAAAACGCTACCGTACCCTGTGCCGCCTGCATCACCTGGATGTTGAGACGGTAGACACGGAGCAATTCCTCGACCGAATCGTAGAATTCAAACCCATAATCTACAAATCTTTTCTTGCCGTCCGCCGTCTTTGTTGCGTATTTGAGAACAAATCCCGCCCGCACGAGTTTTTGTGTGTTCAAATCGTAAATCGCTTGAACTTCGAGATTGCCGCCTCCCGTACTCCTTAACGGCGGATTAAAACGGAGCTCCTGTTGTCCGTAGGCTCCATTTTTAAGGCCAGCGGCCGTAAAGAATTCGAAAATCGTTCTCGCATATTTCGCATTATTTCTCTTGAGATAATCAATTTCTTTCGCTGGGAGCTTTCGCCTTTGCAGCTCTTGGTAACTAAAGCGAAGTACAATCCGCCTTTTTCTCCCCGTCGGGTCCACCGCATTCACCGGATTATTCCGCACATAGCGGTACGGGTTGCTGTCCTCGCCGCGTAACCTATCTTCCGTCAGCCAGCGGCCGGTAGCGGGATCGTAGTAGCGGTCGCGGTGGTATTGCAGGCCGGTTTCGCTGTCGAACTCGCGGCCGGTGAAGCGATACCGGCCAGAGGGAACCGCCAACGCAGGCAGGGCGTCCTATACGCCATCCGCGTCTGTGTCCCCACGGACGTTGTTCTTTAGCTGCTATAGGCCATCCGCGTCTGGGTCCTTTGGATGTGCTTTGCGAATTGTCAAAGAGCTGAAGGTTCGCTTTCGGCTAAGTTCACGGGCGAAGCCTTCGCCTCCCGTTATGGCTCTCCCAACCTGCTGCGACCGGCTCGATTCATGGGCGTTCGTTCACCGGATTGAGTTTTCGGTATGGACAGGTCAGGCCGGGGTGGTAGCTACCCCGGCCTGTGTGCTTGATTGGGCCTAGAGCCAAAAACTCCGAAAGCTGTGGAACTGCCTACTCAAACTGGCAGCCTGAACCTAAGATTTCGTCGGAAAGTGCAGTATCTGAGCATAGCAGAATCCATTTATGTGAGCGACATAGCAGTTGTTTCATGCACAAATCTGCCTCCGCTTTGCCAAACACTCATCGCAATGATCCACGGTAATGTGAGTCGCGTTAATCCAAGCATCGGAATCTAAAGCGTACGTTGTCGAGTATGGCGCATCACTTACTATTTGCGATTCGACCTCGGACGTGTGAGTTTCACACCATAAGCCTTTCCGAATAGGGACTTCCGTACGACGCAGTGGCGTCATGTGCACATGGCATACATAAAATGCGTCAACAATTGCCGAGAACCCCAGATGCGCGAATTCGGGGTTAGAACCTGTAAACGATTCCCATAGCTCTTGCTGCCAAAACGTCAATCGTCCATGTTCGCGAGCGGTTTTATTGCAGATTTCAATAAACTTTCGGAACCGTGGCTCGTCATTGACAAACTCGCGAAACCGTTTCCGCAGTTCTTCAGGTGACACTGTCTCAGTGGAATGATCCGTCTGCGCGACATGACGGTTCGTATTTGATTCGTTGATCATTGAAAACCCTTTCTGATTAGAATTCAACGCCCGGAAACAGCGGCGACTGGCGGCCTACTTTGCGAGGGAGCTTCTTGTACAGTGAAATCTCGCGGACGTGACGATAAATGTGCAACAAGTCAGCACGTGTTACCTTGCCTTGCGTATGTAAAACTTCCGCTGCCCGCGCTAGAACTTCAGCTCGTTGAGATCCTCGAACTCCCAACATGTGAACGCCCTCATGCACTGCCGTTCGAGCGACATCAACGTTTGACGAATGCGCAGGCAGATACACCTTCGCCTTCCGCCTAAACGCCATTCCCAATATATGTGGTTTCTCTACTCCACTGTACGCGGCCCTGTAGTAACTCTTCGAGAATTCCAGCCTGAATTGATGTTCGTTTGCCGCATCGAGAACCGTTCGAGCGATTGGTGATCTTGCCATGTCGTCGAGCACGGCAGCCTCATCGAACCAAGCAACGGTTCGACCGAACATACCCTCTCGCGTAACAATGGACGCGGCACGTCCTGAACCTCCAACCCGCGGCCCCTGCCGCCAGCTCCTCAATCTATCTATACCAGCCCTGGCGCGTTGTGTGAAGCCGCGGCGAAGCTGACCGGCGAGTTGACCGGTTCGCCGAAAGGCGCCGCCAAGCGACCGGCCCACGTCTTCGACGAAACTGGCCGTTGGCCGAATGCCCGACCCCGCACCAAAAACGCCAAGCCCGCCAAGCGTGAGGTTGAGCGGAGATGTTGCCTGAGCTTGGACGTGGATGACGTTTACTCAGCCTGGCCACGTTCTTCGCTTCGCTCAGAGCGTGCCACACTGTCGCGGTGAGGGGGAGGCCATGCAGGTGGTGCAGCACGGGCTGGCGTATAATGGCCTTAGGGGTGACGATGTAATTGAAGAAGGCTGGCCGCGGCGTCATCAGCCCGGCCGATTTTGATGAGTTCGTTTCCGAATAATGTGCGCACGTTATTGAGGAATGGTTCCGGAGAAACACAAGTTCGTCAGCTAATCCCACACACAACCACATCCGCACCATATGCCATGAACGTGATCGTCGTTGATGGAGACTTGCTCGATCAAGACGTTGACGTCATCGTCAATGCGTGGAATCGAAACATCATTCCTTGGTGGTTGCTGATACCGCAGGGCGTATCTGGTGCGATCAAGAAACGGGGCGGTCTCCAACCGTTTCGGGAACTCGGGCGAATGGGGGCCATTCCACTCGGTGGCGCCGTTGAAACCTCAGCTGGAAAGCTGCCGTTCAAATCGATCATTCACGTGGCCGGGATCAACCTGCTGTGGCGATCGTCCGAACGCTCGATTCGTGATTCAGTTCGCAACGCCATGGCGATCGCCAAAAATCGCGGCTACAAGTCGGTGGCAATTCCCTTGATCGGAGCCGGATCGGGTGGCGGCAATCCCGCGAAAGTACAGTCAATCATCGAAGACGAATTGACGAAATGTGACTTCGATGGTGAAGTCCGAATCGTAAGATACTCCAAGACGCCGGCCAACAAGCCATGAACCGTGAGGTGCCAGCAACAATGTGCTTTCCAGGGGAGAACGTCATGTCTTCGAGACGCCTGGCGGCGGGTGCCGTCGCGACCTTGCTCGCTCTCGGTTCCTTGTCGCGCGCTTTGTCCCAGGAGTACCCGGGCAAGGACTGGAAGCGGAGCGATCCCGAAAAACTTGGCCTCGACCCCTCCGCCCTCCGGCGCTTCAGTGACTACGTCGGCGGCCGCGGTTGCGTCACGCGCCACGGCTACCTCGTCCACACTTGGGGAGATGGCACACGCCGCGCTGACGTCGCTTCCGCTTCCAAACCCTTTTATACCTTTTTCCTCTTTCTCGCGCTGCACCGGGGACGAATCCAATCGCTCGATGAGAAAGTCGTCAAGTGGGAGCCTCGGCTGGGGAAACTCAACCCCAAACTCGGCTACCCGGATCGCGACATCACCTGGCGGCACCTGGCCAACCAGACCTCTTGCTACGGCCTCGCCGAGCGGCCGGGAACCGCCTTCGCCTACAACGACTGGCAGATGGCCCTGTTTTGGGACACCCTCTTTCTCAAGGTCTACAAGACCAGTTACGATCGCGTCGACCGCGAGGTCTTTCATCCCCTCCTGACCGACAAGATCGGCTGCCAGGACAACCCGACGATGATGGCGTTCGGCGTTCGCGACCGGGCCGGCCGTGTCGCCATTTCCCCACGCGATTTCGCTCGCTTCGGTCTCTTGTACATGCGCCGTGGAAAATGGCAGGGCAAACAACTGCTCCCGGCGAAGTATGTCGAGATGGCGGTCAGCGACCCGGTGCCCAACACGATTCCGCGTGCCGGGCGCAAAGCCGCCGACATGATCCCAGGCCAGCGCAGCCACGGCTCGGAGAGAATTCCAGACAACCAGACGCCCCACTTCGGCAGCTATAGCTGGCTTTGGTGGACCAACGGCAAGGATGCCGACGGCGTCCGCATGTGGCCCGATGCCCCACCCGATACCTTCGGTGCCTTCGGCCACGGTGGACCGAGGGCGATGTGGGTCGTGCCGAGTCTCGGCATCGTCGTCTCCTACAACGACGCTCGAATCCGCGGCTGGCGCAACGGCAAAAAGAACAATCCCACGAACGAGGCGATGCGCCTTCTCGTCGCCTCGGTGCGAAAGCGCTAACCGGCACCGGACACCGTCGGCCGATATCCAGCCGATCCGAAGCCAGATCCCTGGCGAGGCATCCACCTGGCCTCAGACGTCGCTCCCAATGGCGACCATGCGAACTCCTCCAGACTCCCGGCAAGCGGGCCATGTCGCGGCGGTGAGGGCCGTCGTCAGTCGTCGTTCGAGATGGCCACTATTCGCAGGGCCCAATCGCCGGGTCCAGGTGGTCGAAACTGTCGCAGACCGCCATTGGTCGTCCCGGCGTTTTGAAATCGGCCTCTTCTTCCATTGGAAGGATTCCACCAGGAATAACGAAATGTCGCTTGTTCGGCGAGTTCGACTGTCACTGGTCCTCCATCGGGGAGATAGAGGGCGTAAGTCTTGGGTGGCTGTGCCAGGCAAAACGCTTTTCCTTCGCGAACCAACTCATTGTGCGGCGACATCTTCCAAAAGGGAAGCGACTCCATGAAGGCCCTCGCCCCGCCCAATTGCATCCATCCCGGCTCCCACGATGACAGGGGTCTATCATATGGCTCCCGCACATGCATTTCCCAAACCCCTCCGCCGAGATAGGCACTCCACCAGCCCTTGCGGTCTTCTTCGGGTCGCCCTTCATCGAAATTCACCACCAGCAACCGCTTGCCGCGGCGCCGGCATCGCTCCAGCCATTCCTGAGCGATGCGGTTATGCAGCAAAGGATCCCTCACCCTGGTCTGGATCGATGTGAAATCGACGAACGGCGAATCGACATAGCGATCGTCTGGCTGATTGACGTTGTGGATGCCGCGCGGATGATTGTAAGGGTCGATTTCCTCGAGGACTTTCATCCACTGCAAAGCTTCGGGCAAACGATAATTCTCGTTGTATTCTTCATTAAAATTGAATAGCAGCGCAGGCAGATAGCCGAATCGAGCTATCATCTCCCGGTAGTATCGTCGGTGATCGTAGCCACTCCATGCGCTATCGTCTTCCAGAACCAGATAGGGAACGACGCCCTTGTCCTGCATATACTCAAAGAGTTCTCGCCATTCTTCCAGCCTGGCGATGTCGAACCGGCTTTCCTTGCCGGCGTTCCGTCTGGCTTCCGAGGCAGTCGTGCCGAGCCACGGCCAGACATCGTTGTCATCGCCGCCGATATTATGGGTCATCATGTACATGGAATTGATGCCACGGCTGGAAAGAAAGTCGATTGCCGCCTTGCGTTTTTCGAGAGTGTTGAAGTTCTTGTTTTTACCCAGGAAATTCTCCGGGTCGTCGCAGCCGGCTTTGAGCCAAAATGGACCTTCTCGAAATTTGAGATAGCGGATCGAATTCTTCGGCGTACCGGCCGCCTCTAATCTTCCCCATTTCCAAAACCCTTTGGCATCGGCGGCGGCGTCGACCACCTCGAAACGACCCGTGCGACCGTCGAGCTCCTTGACCGAACTGACCGTTCGATACTGCCACCGTCCGGTTTCGTCGGCCGAGAACCGGACCATCCAGATGCGCCCCGACGAACCGCCTCGCCCGTCGCCGTTGTAAAAAGCCGGTACGATGATGCGACGCCCGGTCGGCGATGTGAATTGCACATCGACTTCGATTCGAAACGGATTAGGCTCTCCTCGGACGGAAGATTCCGGTCCTTGAAACGCGATTTCAATCTTCGCCCACTTGGCGTGTCGTTGGATCTCGGGACTGGTTGGCTTGCGTGCATCGTCGGGCAACGCCATCGGCACCGATGCGCTAATCCAGCCAATGATGAGACATAGTGTTACGCGAAATTCATTGACCATGGTCGGTGTTTCCGATATCAGCTGTCGGCGCTTATCGCTAGAGCGTGCCAACCGAATGCGATCCCTTCGCGATGAAATAGCATACCGTACCAATTGCAAAATGCCATTTCATTCGGAAAACAGATTCACTACCACAACGAAGGCGAACGGTGGACCTGCGTGTCGGGAACCAGGCGGCTGCGATCGCAGGCGTATTGCCAATGCTCGTCGGCAGCGACGCTGGTCCCGGCGGCGCGGTTGCCTTCGTTCGTCGCGGGGTCCATGGATGTAGCCTGACTCCATCCTGGTGATGGTATGAGCCAGAAATCGGAGTTCGGACCTGGTCGCACATCATTTTCAGCAGGGGGAAGTGCGACGACGTTTTGCTGCCAAACTGCTTTTATCTCGTCGTCAACCTCGCTACAATCCTCCCCAAGATGCTGTGCATGGCCGTAAAGGATGTCGCGGCTATTGACGTTGAACTGCCCCACACAGTTGCAAACGAGAGATCAACATGTCCACCAATCCGAACCCCGAAGCATCCGGAACGTTGTTTGGCCATCCATGCGGTTTGTTCACCCTTTTCTTTGCCGAGATGTGGGAACGGTTTTCCTATTACGGCATGAGAGCGCTGTTGCTCTTTTACATGCTGAAAGGGTTTCTCGAGTACGTCGACAAGGACGCGTATGCGATATACGGGGCGTACACGGCATTAGTTTATATGACGCCGTTTTTCGGCGGCATGATTGCCGACCGTTTGCTCGGGGCGCGGCGGGCAGTGATTCTGGGCGGGTTGCTCATGGCGGCCGGCCATTTGATGATGACCATCGAGGAAGCCTGGGCCTTCTATTCGGCCCTAGCGCTGTTGATTGCCGGCAACGGCTTCTTCAAACCCAACATTTCGACGATTGTCGGCTCGCTCTATCCGCAAGGAAGTCCCAAGCGCGACGGCGGCTTCACCATCTTCTACATGGGCATCAACCTCGGCGCTGCGATGTCGCCTTTGTTGTGCGGCTTTATCGGCGAAACTTATGGTTGGCACTACGGCTTCGGGTTGGCAACCATTGGCATGGTCACCGGCGTCGCGATTTTCGTGGCACCGTCGGTCGTCGCCCAGTTGGCGATGTTCGGGGTGGCCGTCTTGTCTGCTCTCAACGTTTTCCTGGTACCGATTTTGGGAATCGACGCCGGCGATGGCAAGGAGATTCAGCTATACGGCAACATCACGATCCTTGCCCTGCTGGTTCTGGCCGGCTTGATCGCCTTTTGGGAACTTCGCCAGGGGCGCGAGGATTCGCTTCTGTCATCGATGTTGGCGCGGATCATCATCATGACAGGCGCCGTCGGCGCTGCGTTAGGGTTATTTATCTTTCGGCCGGCCAATTTCTTTTCCATCGGCGTCAATATGCTGGTCGGGATGTCGCTTCTGGTCGCCGGAATCGTGGCGTGGTTCGCACTTGGGCGAGGGGGACTGCCCAAAGATGTTGGTGCTCCGCCTGATCCTGACCAGTTACAGCGTCCCTTCCTCGGTCCCATCAGCCGGGAATGGCTCGTCTATGCCGGTTCGCTGTTGAGTATTCCTATTTTCTCCTTTCTTGTATCGGAAAATCGCCGTTCTTTGTTTCCGGAGGAAACGATCGCACAAATGAAGAACAGCGGCGGGCAATTTTTGAGCGTCTTTATCGAGGAAATCAGCAAGCCGGCGGGGATCATATTGATGCTGTGCGGCATCGGGGCCTTCGTCTACCTGCTGGCGGCAGCCCTCCGCCAGCCCAAGGTCGCCCGCGAAAGAATGTATGTGGTTCTGATCCTGACTTTCTTCTCGATGCTTTTCTGGGCCTTCTTCGAACAGGCCGGCAGTTCGCTCAACAACTTCACTGACCGCAACGTCGACCGCGTTTTCGAAGCTCGCCGACTCACCGAAGAAGACGTCGGCACCACCATCAAGTTCCGCATCCCAGCGGAAACCACCGATAAGGAACTGGAAGCCCTCCCCATGCTGAGCCAGGAACAGCTCGGTTACCATTACGGCAACGATGCCATCAACAAGATCATTGCACAGGCCATTCGCCGAAAACAGCAGGAAAAGCTCCACGAAGCCACCAGCAAAGAGGACAAGGAGAAAATCCAAAAAGAAACGGAAGAACTCATCCAGTCGGTGACGAAAGACAATGTATTGACCATCTCCGGGCTGACCTATTTGCGCGATGTGGTCAACAAGGAAAGCCAGGCCGGCACAGACACGAAAGACCCCTTGCCCAAGACGGTCGACTGGTTGGTGACCAAAGACAACGTCGGCATGGCAATTGGCGGCTCGGAAATGCCGGCTTCCGTCTTCCAGTCGGTCAACCCGATTTACATCATTTTGTTGGGGATTGTATTCAGCGCGCTTTGGAGCTTTCTCGGCAACCGGGGTTTGGAGCCGAGCACGCCGGTCAAGTTCGCCCTTGGTCTCTTGCAACTCGGCCTTGGTTTCGGTGCCGTCTGGTACGGAGCGAAACTGGCCGACGACCGTGGCATGGTCGCTTTGTCGTGGCTGTTTCTCGGCTACCTGCTCATGACGACGGGCGAGTTGTGTCTCTCTCCTGTTGGTTTGTCGATGGTAACGAAGCTGTCGCCGGCGTTTCTGGTCAGCACGGTGATGGGGATGTGGTTTTTGGCGACGGCGTTTTCGCAGTTTTTGGCCGCCATCATTGCCCAGTTTACTCGGGTGGGCGGACACGGCAGCGAAGGGGGCAGCGGAGCGATTCCCATTCCCAACGAAACGGTCCGAATATACGGCGATGTGTTCGGGCAGATCGCCATAACGGCCATCGGCTCGGCGCTGATCTGCTTCCTGCTTGCGCCTTTGCTTCGCCGATGGATGCACGAAGACGTCATGCACGATGAGGAAGAAACCGGCGAATCTCCCATGCTGGCTGGGAGCGAAAGCAGCACCGCCATCACGGAAAAACCAGGATCGCCATGACGCTCACGCGGGCACCATGCCGGGGGCGATCGATCACGATTCGGTTCGCTTGCGCCTCAGAATATGGTGATAATGCTGGGCGAAGCGGTGGGCCTCGTCGCGAACATACTGGAGCAAGCGCAAGGCGGCGGCGTGCCGGCTCAGACGCAACGGCTCCGGTTCCCCGACCCGATAAATCTCCTCTTCCCGTTTGGCCAGTGAGATGAGGCAAGGCGGCTCGATTCCCAGGATGCGAAACGCGTCCAGGGCGGCGTTGAGCTGCCCCTTGCCCCCGTCGATGAGAACGATGTCGGGAAAAACGTCGTCCATCAGACCGGGCGTAATGCCGGGGATCGGTTTGGCCTCGCGTCCCAATCGCCGAAATCGTCGGGCCACC
The DNA here is from genome assembly GCA_026004675.1 of Gemmatales bacterium. Taxonomy (GTDB): domain Bacteria; phylum Planctomycetota; class Planctomycetia; order Gemmatales; family Gemmataceae; genus BPJP01. Next base: position 383,411 of record BPJP01000002.1, on the reverse strand, counting down.
ACTTCGCGTATGGCAGCGAAGTCGTCGACCCCTTCCACGGAACGGATTCGGAAGCGGCGGTAGCCCGGCTTGAACGGCAATCCGTCGATGAACGAGACCAGCGAGGCGACGGTATCGGTACCGGCCAGGTGGGCGATGTCGATGCCTTCGATGGTGCGGGGCGTGTCGCGCAGGCCGAGGACTTTTCGCAGCCCGATCAGGCCCCGTTTGGGTTCGATGAAGAAGATTTTGGGTTGCAGGTCCTTGTCGACGTCGCCGCGCTCGCCCAGGTTCTTCAAGGCATCGATGTCGTCGCGCAGTCGGGCGGCGCGTTCGAACTGCAAGTCGGCGGCGGCAGCCTGCATTTCCCGCGTCATTTCCTCGATCAACTTGTCTTTTTTCCCTTCCAGCACGAGGCGCAAGGCACGTATCTGCTTGCGATAATCTTCCCGCGAAACGCGGAAGTTGCAGGGGGCAGTGCAGCGGTTGATGCTGTGCAGAAGGCAGGGTCGAAACCAGCGCCAGCGCGGGTCGGATTCCTTGATATCGAGGCTGCAGGTGCGGAAGCGAAACAGCCTCTGGAGAACGTGAATGGCCGTACGCAATCCTTTGGCGCTGGTGAACGGGCCATAGAGCTTGACTCCCCGGCGGCGCGGATTGCGCGTAAACTCGACGCGCGGGAACTCCTCGCGCGTCCGAATCTGCAAATAAGGAAAAGACTTGTCGTCCTTGAGTTCGACGTTGAAGGGCGGCTGGATGTCTTTGACCAGCCTGGCTTCCATCAACAAGGCGTCGACTTCCGATTCGGCAGGAAGGAAATCGACGTCGGCGATCCGTTTGACGAGATCGGCGGTGCGGTGGTCCTCCGCCGCCGCCTGCGTGAAATAATGGGCCACCCGATGGCGCAGGTTCTTCGCTTTGCCGACGTAGAGAACACGGCCCGATTCATCCTTCATCAAATAGACGCCCGGCCCGTTCGGGAACTGTTTTACCTTTTGCCGCGGGCCAGGCTCTTCGCCTCTCGTTTCCTGTTCAGCCATTCGGCAACACTACCCGATGCAAGGAATGACACGATCTCGCTCACAACCTATTTTCGCTTTCCCGACAGGAATGCACAACGGCGCTTTCGCCCACCGGCCTTCAAGACCTCGCGGGGCGCGCTGGTGCGCGCCGGGGAACAGCAAACAACCTTCGGTTGTTTCGATAATTATAAGTATTTTTGATTAAAATATATTGAATCGGATATAAACTAGTGTATACTTATCAGCACAGTCGTGGGAAAAACCATATTGGGAGAACCAGCCATGCTGACGCAACCAGCCCAACGGGCGCTTTTCAACCAGCGGAGCCAGGAATGGTTCCTGGCCGCACGCCGCGAAGCGCGTTTTCACGGAGAACGACTGGATTATACCCTGTACGATCTGCGCTATTTCGTCGCCAACAACCTGGGCAGCCGCTGTTGTCATTTTTGTCGCGGGCCGGTGACGGCCGATTCTTTCGCTGTTACTTCCAAGAATCCTCCCGAACGCGGCGGCAGCTTCGCCTTCCACAATCTCGTCGTCACGTGTTCGTTGTGCCATCGTGCCAAAGGCGCGCTCGACTACATCGAGTTCAAGGAGCTGATGGCGGTGCTGTCGACCTGGTCGCCGAGGGTTTGCGAATACTTTCTGACGCGCCTGAAGAACGGCTCTCCGGACAAACCGCTCGTCATGCCGACCTGCGAGGAACTGCAAACACGTCCAGAGAGGGTCGTCGAAGAGCCGGCGTAACTCGGGCGGCAAAGACCGAAACACTCAAAAGCCAAATCGAGCGAACATGACAACATCATTCACCAGGATATGGCAACGTTTTGTGTGCTGGCTGCGCCGAAAAGGGGCGCCAACTCCCTTGGGCGCGACCTCAGGCGGTTGGTCGTTCGTCGATGCGTTGCATCGCGTCGGCCAGCCGTCGGCGGGCGAATTGATGGCTGAACTCAAGAGCATCGTCTTTGCCTGCGCCAGCCTCAATGCCGGCGTCTGTGCCAGTTTTCCGCCCCGCCTCTTTGTGACCACCACCGAGGGCCAGTCCCCGCCCAAGTGCCGAACACGAAAACTCGACCCTCTCGCCGAGCGGCGCCTCTTGCGGCGGCTCCATCCGCACAAGGCTTGCGCCATCGAAGAAGTCGTCGACCATCCCCTTTTGACTTTGCTTCGCCAGGTCAACCCGATCCACAACAGTTTCGACCTCTGGGAACTGACGACACTGTATCAAGAAGTGTTCGGCAATGCCTATTGGCATATCGTTTTTGGCCCGCTGGGAACGCCGGCCGAGATTTGGATTCTCCCGGCGCAACACATCACTCCCAGAAGGGAACCGGAGAGTTCCCATCTCGTCGACTATTACGAGTATCAGGCTGGCGGCCGGCGACTCCGGTTTGCTCCTGGGGAAATCATTCATTTCCGCTATCCCGATCCGCGCGATCCGTATTTGGCGGGCTTGAGTCCGCTGCGGGCTGCCTGGGAGCAGGCGGTACTGCACAGCGATTACGTTGCCTTCAAGAAGGCGCGGATCGACAACCGCGCCATTCCCGATGCCATCGTGTCGCCCGATGAAGTCATTGGCCGGGACGAAATCGAACGGTTGGAAATGGAGTGGAACGACAAGTTTCGCCGAGGCGGCGCGGGTCGGGTTCTGGTCGCCGAGAGCGGCATGCGCGTGCAGCTTCTCAACCACACGATCGGCGACGTTGCCCAGCTGGCCGAGATGGGACAAACGAAAGAAGACATCGCGAATGCCTTTGGCGTTCCTCTGGCCTTTTTGACCAGCGAAACCAACCTGGCCAACCTGCAAGCGGCCGAGCACCAGCACTTGTCGAAGGCGATCGCACCGCGCCTCAAGCGCCGCGACGAGAAGCTCAATGAAAAGCTGGTGCCGCTCTTCGATCCTACCGGCCGGCTGTTTCTCGCCAGTGACGATCCGGTGCCGCAGAACGTCGAACTGGAGATGCAGCAACAGGAGCAGGATTTGCGCCTGGGCGTCCTGTCGATCAACGAAGTGCGCCGGCAGCGCGGTCTGCCGCCGGTCAGCTGGGGAGATCAGCCTTGGCTGCCCTTGCAGTGGGCGCCGGCCGATTTTCTGCCACGCCAGGAAAGCGACCTTTCCAACATTGGCCGCAACGCCACGCCTTCGGATTCCACCGACTGAAATGGGCCGCTTACAAAAAGAGAGAACGCATGAAAGACATTTTGCAGCAGCATTACGGCAAAAGCGAAGGCCCGCTCGGTTTTCCTCAGACCGAAAAACAAGCGCGGGCTTTGAACGACGTGCTCAAAAGGATTCCCAAAGGGGATGAATTCCGCTACCGCAAGAGCGTGCTTGTGCAGCCGCCCACCGAGTTGCTCACCGGCGAGCGTGCCGATGTCTCCTGGATCAGTACCGAAGACCCCGACCGCCAGAATGAGGTGGTCGTCGCGCGAGGCATGAACGACAGCCAATTCAGCCTGAATCCGCTGGTGACATTGAATCATGACTACACGGCGCCGCCGGCGGGCAAGAGTCTGTGGCGGCGGCGGGTCCGCGATGGCGACCGCGTCGGCATCAAAGCGAAAACACATTTTCCGCCCAAGCCGGCCAACTGGCCCGAAGGCAAAGACTGGGTGCCGGACATCGCCTTCGCCCTGGTGCAGGCGGATTTGCTACGCGGCAAAAGCATCGGCTTTCTGCCCTTGAGAGTGCACGCTGCCACCGCTGAGGAACGCCGACGCCCTGGCTGGGAACGCGTCGAGCTTGTCATCGACGAATGGCTGTTGCTCGAATACGCCTGCGTCTTTTTGCCAGCACAGCAACATGCCGTTGTTGAACAGGTCTCGAAATCGCTCCGTTTAGCGCCGGACCTCTTGAAAACCTTGGGGCTGAACGTCGATAGCGGGGCGACGATCCCCCATTGCCGATGGCAAACCATCGTGCAGGCCTGCACCTCGGCCATCGACCGCCTGAACTGGCAGCGAATCATCCAAAACTCGATCGATGCCTGGCTGGAGCGCGAACGCGGCCGGGTTTAAACGCTGAACAGCAACAGAAACCGCCAGGGGATGGCCGGCGGAGATGGAGTTCGAGCCATTAGCCGGCACAAAAAACCTGGAGGCGGCAAGGAATAGAAGTTTGCAAATCTATTTAGTGAGGTAAACCATGTTTGTGCAATTGACCAAAGACTGGAAAGGGAAATCGGCTGGCGAGATCATCGACACGCCGTCGGAATTCGCCACCCTCTTGATCGACCAGAAAGTCGCCGATCCTTGCGACAATCCGTCGGCCGATTTGATCGCCCAAGCGGTCGAGCGAGCCTCGACCAAAGTAGCCGAGCAGGTGGACAACATCGTCGACCAGGCGTTGAAGCGGTTCGCTTTAGCGCAGACGCAGTCGCGGCGCCATGCCGTGCCAGCCATTTTCGGCGATCGTGGACAGGGCGATCCCAAACGATCCTTCGGCGACTGGCTTTTGGCCGTCCGCCAGCGAGACGAACGCCGGCTGGAAAAAATCTACGGTTCGACGAAATCGCCACTCAACACGGGCACCGGGACGCAAGGCGGCTATCTTGTGCCGACCGAATTCCTCCCCAATTTGATGGCCTCGGCGGCGGAGCAAGCCGTCGTCCGGCCGAAAGCGACGGTCATCCCGATGGCCGGCCGATCCGTGCAGATTCCAGCACTCGACCTGAGCGGCACTCCCACTGCCGGCCAGACTCAATACCTCGGCGGCCTGGTCGCCAACTGGACCGAGGAAGCCGATTCGCTCACGGAAACCGAGCCATCCTTCAAGCAGATCGAATTGATCGCTTACGAACTCAGCGGCTATTCCGTGGTGAGCAATTCGCTTTTGCAGGACAGTGCCGTCGGGCTTGAAGCTTTGTTGACCAACCTGTTCGGCGGCGCCATCGCCTGGTACGAAGACCACGCGTTCATTCGCGGCGATGGTGTCGGCAAACCGCTGGGCATGACCGAATCGGCGGCGGCCATTGCCGTCACGCGAGGCAGCGCCAACGACTTCCAACTCGCTGACGCTGCCAAAATGCTCAGCCGACTCCTTCCCGGTTGGTCCCCCCGGTCGACCTGCTGGGTGGTCAGCCCCTCCGTCTTGGAGAAACTGATCCAACTCGCGGACTCCGCAAGCGGTGCGATCTGGATTCCCAATGCCCGCGAGCCATTGCCGATGACCCTTTTCGGGCTGCCCGTCGCCATCAGCGAGAAAATGAAGCAACTGGGTACCGCCAAGGACGTTCTCCTTGCCGACATGCGCCACTACCTGATTGGCGATCGCCAACAAATCGAGATCGCCTTCAGCGAGCACTTCAAGTTCACCAACAACCAGGGGACGTGGCGTTTCGTGTCGCGGGTAGGCGGCCAGCCCTGGTTGCGCGGTGCCGTCAGCCTTGCCGAGCAAACCGATACTGTCAGCCCCTTCGTGTATTTGAACTAACCTTATCCTTCTCCAATAACGAGGTGCTCTATGGGAATGACCGCACAACCTTCGGAAAAAGCCGCCGTGGTCGCGACCATCGACCCGGCCGATACGCCTAACGGCGCGGCCACACGCGATTCCGACTACATCGATCTGTCGAAATTCGGCGAGGTGCTTTTCGTTTTCATGACCGGCACGATCGACAGCACCGTCGATTGTTCCGTGCGGGAAGCGCAAGATGCCTCGGGAACAGGCGAACAAGAACTCAAAAGTGCGACACAGCTTGCCGCCACCAAGGACAACAAGCAAGTGGTGATCAACGTCAAAGCCGAGCAATTGTCGCCCGGCTACACGCACGTTCGAGGCCGAATCGCGATCGCCGCCGGCGGCACTGGCACGAACGGCAATGCCATGGTGGCCCTGGCGATGAGCCCGCGCTACGGGCCGGCCTCCGACGACGATGTCGCTGACGTCGATGAAATCGTGACTTGAGCCAAACGCTTCGCCCTTCCTCCCTCCTCGCGCCAAGCTGAGGGGAGGAAGGGCAAGCCAGGGCCGTCCAGAACGAACAGCACTCGGTCAACCACTTTCCCGGAGAACCGTCATGCTTCGAAGCCGACTCCTTTTGCCGCACGCCGATACCCATCGCCATGGCGGCACCGACGAGATCGCCACGGCAACGGCTGCCACCAATGCCATTCCCAAAGCGGCAAGCACTGGCAAACTCGATATCGGCTGGTTTCCGACCGGCGACACCGCCTCGACCTTGTGCGTCGGCAACGATCCCCGCCTTTCCGATTCCCGGCCGCCGAACGGACCCGCCGGCGGCGACCTGGCCGGGTCGTTTCCCGCGCCGACCGTCAGCCAGGCACGCGGGCTTCGCGAAACTTCCGGACCCACTACGCTGGCCATGGCTGCCCTCGCCGACGGCGAACTACTCCAACGCCAGAACGCCGCTATCGGCGGCATGCCCGTCCCACTCGACATTTGCGAAGGCAGGCTGACTCTGACCAGCAACACTCCCATCACCTCGGCCGACGTCACCGGCGCGAATACCCTCTTCTTCACCCCCTTCAAGGGAAACCGCGTCGCCCTTTTTGACGGCTCCCGTTGGAAACTCCACACGTTCAGCGAACTTTCGCTGTCACTGTCCGTGACGGCAGGCAAAAACTACGACGTCTTCCTCTACGACAATGCTGGCACGCCGGCTTTGGAATTGTCGGCAGCCTGGACGAACAATACCACACGCAGCGAACCGCTCGCCTGGCAAGACGGGGTCCGTGTGAAATCGGCCGACAACACTCGCCGCTATTTGGGGACGATTCGCGCCAGCGGCACGAATACCACCGAAGACAGCGCCGTTTTTCGCGGTGTCGCGAATTGGTGTCAGGCAGTTCCGAGAACGCTGAAAAAACGGGAACACTCGGCGACATCGTCCTGGACAAGTACGAATACCGCTTTCCATCCCTGGAACTCCGACAGCAACAACAAGGTCTCAGCCGTGGTCTTGACTGGCCGGCCTGTCCAACTCTGGTTTGAAGGCGGCTTCAACATGACCAGCGGTCCCGCTGCCACCCCGGAATTGGGCATCGGACTCGACTCGGCATCTGTCGATTCGAAAACCACTGGAGGTCGGGCCGACGCCCATTCCGACCGCACCGCGCAGTACCTTTGCACTTTTTCCGATTACCCCGCAGAAGGCTATCACGACTTTTTCTTGTTGGAAAAAACGTCTGTTTCCAGCCCCGCGACTCGTTTCTTCGGCGAATCCGGGCGCTGCGGCCTGATCGGCACGATCGCCGGGTAGCCTCGACTCGAACAAACGGAACCAGAATATGAAGCACGTACCTTTTTACAAAGTCGTTCAACCGGGGCGCTTGCACCAGGAACTTCGAGAAGCCGGCGTGCGCGTCATCTCGGTTCGGCTTCGCCAGGGAGAAGGAGGCGAATGCCTGCTTGCCGATTCCGCTGACGTTCACAAAGCGCGAACGATCATCGACGCACATGTGGCGAAGAACTTCGTCGAGCAGTTCGAGGATGCCGGCCAGCATCTGACGCCCGCCATCCTGGCGGCACTGCTGATCCACCTGGATCAAGGCGGACGGTTCTCCTCAGAACGCCAGCAGCAGGCCGCTGCGATTTTGAGGCAGGCGATCGCTCGTCTCGTGGAAGCTATGAACCCTGATGCCTGATACCCAACACGCGAAGTTCGGAGTTTGACTGTGGCCAATGAAATCCAGGCGGTGCACACGAGCGCCAAGACTTTGTACGCCCTCGTCCGCGATGTGACCGCCAACGTATGGAACGGCTCGACGTTCGAGCCCTACAACTCGGCCAGCCTGGCAAGCTATGCCATCGCCATGACCGAGCAGGGTTCGGCAAGTGGCTATTACACCGCCGATTTTCCTGCCGTCGTGGCTGGGGAATACAACGTCGCCGTCTATGAGCGACTCGGCGCTTCTCCCGCCGAAGGGGACCTGCCCGTTGCCGAGGGCGAAGTGCATTGGGACGGAAATACTGTCGTGCCAAGGTTGACGCCGGCACAAATCCATGCCGAGGTCGCTGACGTTCTCCGAACCGAAGCGCTGGCCGAACTGGGCGAGGTACCTCCCCCGGCTCCCTCACTCGAACAAGCCGTGATGTTCCTCTACATGGCGTTGCGGAACACCATGACGGTGACGGCGGCGCAGCAGAAAATTCGCAACGCGGCGGGCAGTGTCATCGCGACGGCTGCACTCAGTGACGATTCCACGACCTTTACCCGGAACCAATTTTCGTGATCAACACGGAAAACAAACGCCGAAGCGCCGGCTGCCACATGGCCGTTTCCCTCCCGGCACTTCCCAACGAAGGCTTGCCACCGGCGGACCGCCCAACGCTCGCCTGGGTTTATCCGATTTCGCACAGAACTTGTCCATTGGTAATCCTTTTTGAAACTCTTTCGGCCGGGATCGACCTGATGGAAGCACTTTGCGGAACGATCGACGTTTTTGAAACGCTGTCGGCTTCGGCAAACACCCTGGAAAGCCGCTCGGCGACTGCCCGGCTTTTCGAGCGGATGTCTGCTACTGTTGAAATCTCCGAAGTCCTTGATGCCACACTTGAGGTAAACCCATGTCTGTAGAAGTTCTGGCCATCGGCAGTGACAACCTGGTTCGGCTCGACAACCTCAAGAATGCCTCGACCGACGCCTACGTCAACACGGCGACAGTGAATTTCGTCCTCAAAGACGCCGATGGCAACGTGGTCGTGGGGTCGACGCCGATGCCTTACGTGTCCGCCTCGAACGGCCGATACGAAGGCACCATCGACGATACGGTGCCGTTGGCGGAGAACGGGTTATACACCATTGAGATCACGGCCACGGACGGCAGCACGGTGCTGTTTCGCAAGATCCCTTGCATCGCCAAATTCCGCAGCAACAAGTAGTCGATCTGGTTTCTTCCCGGTGACTGGTTGCCGGCGCGGCCGCCTTTCCACTCCGTTCCGCCTTGCCGCTCGGCAATCAGCACCGGCTTTTTCTTCTACAGGGAGCAATCATGGCGGATTTGATTACTCTGGATCGCGCCCGGCAAAACCTGCCGGCGTCGACCAACGACGATGAGCCGGTTATCGCCACGCTGATTACGTCGGCCTCGCGCGCCGTCGAACGCTTCTGCCGCCGCGTCTTCGTGGCTACGCCTTTCGATGAAACGTACGACGGAACCGGCGAAACGCGGTTGTATTTGCGGCAATTTCCTGTCATCCGTATCGACCGGGTTCGGAACGGCTTGAAGACCGTGCTGCGCATCAAGAATGGGCAGACCGCCAACGAGCAGGCACGCGTTTCGGTTTCTGACACGGGCTTGTCACTGGTTCGCGTCAGTGGCGGCGTACCCACGACGGCGACGATCGCCTTTGCGGCCAACCCCACCTTGTCGACGGTTAAAGATGCTGTCGTCGCTCTTGGAAATGGGTGGCAGGCGGAAGTCGCTTCTGGATTTGCAACGTGGCCGTCGGCCGACTTGCGACCGCAGGGTGCGTTCGATGCCGCCGGGCGCTTTGCCGATATCAGAATGCACACGGCCGAGTTGACGAACTACTCGACCGACCATGAGCATGGCGTCCTCTTTCGCCGAGTCGATGGGCCGTTCGCCAGTGCCGAGCATGTAACGATCTGGCCGATCGGTGTCGGGCGTTATCGCATCGAATACACGGCGGGTTTCACGACCGTGCCCGAAGACGTCCAGGAAGCGACGGCGCAGTTGGTGGCGACTTTCTTCAAGGAACTTGGACGAAACCAGAACTTGCAGACGGAAAGCGTCGTCAGCACGCACAGCTACAACGCCGTTCGCGACAACAGCCGAACCCTCCCCCGTTCGATCCGCGTCCTGCTGCTGCCTTATCGGAATCATCGGGTGTAGGGCTGGCCGATTCAAATTACGCAACTTGCGTAACGCATTATGCGTAATCTGCACGTCTCCCGCAAGGCGCCCCCTCGCTTCGCTTCGAGAAGGGAAAACCATGGCTCGATTCGCTTGCAACGTCACCTGTGACATTTATCGCGGCTTTGCCGCCTCGGCTCCCTATCCGCTCGAAGGGACGCCGGCCGCCGTCGCTGGCGTCCGGGCTCTCCTGAAACACCACCTTCAGAACGGCCGATTCGGCTTCGCTTCTGGCAGCTTGAAATGGACCCATGTCCTGGTCCTCGACAAAACCATCGACATCCGCAGCGCTTACCAGGCCTGGCCGGCAAACCCGATCGCCAATGCCAACGCCGACACGGTGCTTATCCGGGATTACCCTTTGCCCGGCCAATGTACAGCATTCGTCGTCGTCATGGTCGAAATCGAAGGCGATCAGCGGCGGGCTTACCTCGATCGCTTGCAACCCCGGCGGACTGGCTGTTTTGTCCCTGGCGTCCAGGAAGCATGCGGCAATTGCACCATCCTGCCCGCCAATTGGCGCCTCAAAACCGCCGGCGACTTTATCGACAACGGCTGCTCCAACTGTTCTTCTCTGAACGGTGGAACGTGGACCCTCCTTCACGACGGCGGCTGCCATTGGCGTAGTGCGACATTCCCACCGGTTTGTTCGACCGGGTTGCCCGCTGGCAACGTCCGCTGGCATTTGCGCTTCGAATTCGGCATCGGCTGGAAACTCTCGCTCGACAGTCCCCTTGTCGAAGTCGTCGCGTTCGATCCGATCGCCGCTGCGGATTTCATTTGTGCCGGGCCAAACACCTTCGTCAATCCGACCTGGTGGCCGGGAACGTGCAGTTCCTCTTCGCCGGTCACTATCGAACGCAGCGAGTGACCGGTCGCCGTTCGCCAACTCATTCGTACCAACCGAGAAAGGGAAGCAAATCATGGCCTTGCCCATGCCTGCCAACGTGCGTGTCGATATCTATCGGACGGCCAACCCGGCCGATCCTTACCATCTCGGTCCAGCCGGTCCTCAGGGGGTGCCAGGTTATTTGAAGCCTCGGGTCGCCACCGGTCGGCAGGGATCGGCGTCATGGCTTCGCTGGACGCACGTGCTTTATCTCAATCCGAACGTGGATATTCGCGATGCCTATAACAGCCAACTCGATCCCGCGCGCGACGATACCATTGCGGACACGGTGATCGTTGCCGACCCGGCGGATCGTTCGAAGCGGACGGCCTTTTACGTGGTGTTTGTCGAGTTGGCGTTGCGTGGTTCGGGAGTCGATCACTTGCGGGTCTACCTCGACCGCTTCCAGCCGGAAAGCTGGCCGACTGGGGCGCTGTGATCAGGCTGGGCTTTTCAGACGCGGAAGTTTTCCCTGTTTGCGGAGCCGAAACAACTCGGATAAAAGGCGTTCGCCCGAAAAATGCTGTCTGGCACGCCGGTTAAACTTCATCGCCAGATTTCGCAAATCAGCGTACGAATGGGTCAGTTGATCCGTGGGAATGTTCAGTTGTTCGTAGACCTCGATCAGGGTCCGGCGCTCATCCTCGGTCAACGGTTCGATGCCGCGTTGAATGGCTTGAACGACGTCGTCAAGCCGGCCAAGGGTGTAGGCCGGGTAACCGGAAAACGGTGCCGGAACTTTCGTTGACGACGGCCCGTTGATCACGACAAAAATCGGCTTGTTCCATGCTGTCGCCGCGCCGACTTCGACCAACCCCATTGTCTGAGGAGGTGCGTGCGGCGTGACAATGGCGATAAAAGCGCGACTCTCGGCGAGCGCCTGCCAGATCGCATCGGAAATGTCCTCGCCTGGTTCGACCGCACCCGATCGAAACGTTTTCAGCCCAACGGTCTCTAGGATTTCCGCGACCTCGGTCGCGACTTGTGTGTCCGCGGCCCGATGGGAGATGAACACGTCACAAGACTTACTGTCGGCGGTTGTCATTTGTTCACTCGCTTCTCGAGTTCCCTTAGGTACTCATCGAAATCGTTCAAGAGATATGCTTTCTTGCCTTTGATTATATCAGGGATCGCATCGACAGTGACATGGTAAAGGACCGGGACGATTCGGAAGTCTTTCCGCGATCCCCACGCTGCGCCCACTTCCAACAAAACCCATGGCCGATCGACGGAATCGGGCGTCAACAAGACCACCAACTCTTGCGATTGCTTGATCTGTAACCGAATCTGTTCGGGAATGTCGTCGCCGCCGTTGAGGTCACGATCGTCGCGAAATGTCGAAGCGCCGACAGCTTCAATCTTTTCGCAGAAGACAACAGCTATCCATTTGTCGCTTGTCGCATGGCTGACGAATACTTGGTACTTTGGCTTTCGAGGCCGACCCGTGGCGGAACCAGGTTTTTTGCCCATGCAACTTTCCCTAAAATACCGTAAGCTTCTGAAGCGAAAGCGGCCCAAACCTTCGCCATATTCGTGCAGGATGACAATATCTTATGCTATTCATATAGCCAAAAAAGTCTCTAAAACCAAAAAACCATGGCAGCCGACCGCACCCAATCCGAATCTGCTGACAGCCGCTATTTTTCCTTCGGCCGATTTCTGCGCCAGCGCTTCGGCACCCGTGTTTATCGCGTCACGATCGATGCCGGTTTCACCTGTCCCAATGTGGATGGCACCGTTGCTGTCGGCGGCTGCGTCTATTGCGACAACCGCAGTTTCAGCCCCAATCGCCGTTTGCCGCGCCAAACGATCCGGGACCAGGTGGCACGCGGCATTGCCCTTCTGCAAAAGCGCTATCGCGCCGACAAATTCATCGCCTATTTCCAGGCAGCTACCAACACCTACGCACCCGTCGACAAACTCAAACGCCTTTACGACGAAGCCCTCGATCATCCGAACATCGTCGGACTGGCGATCGGCACGCGTCCGGATTGCGTCCCCGATCCCGTGCTCGACCTGATCGAAGATTATGCCCGCCGCTATTACGTCTGCCTCGAACTTGGTTTGCAGACGATCCACGACCGGTCGCTCGAATGGATGAACCGGGGAGACACGTTCGCCTCGTTCGTCGACGCGGTGGGACGCTGTCGGGGGCGGGATCTGGATGTATGTGCCCATGTGATTCTGGGACTGCCAGGTGAAAGCCACGCGGACATGATGGCGACGGCTGACGCACTCGCTTCATTGCCGGTGGATGCCGTCAAGATTCACAACCTGCACGTGGTCCGCGATACGCCGTTGGAAAAGATGTATGCCGACGGCCAGGTCAGGATGTTCACGTTCGAAGAGTACGTGCAAGTGGTGTGCGATTTTCTCGAGAGGTTGCCAGCATCGATGGTGATCCAGAGGCTGAGCGGTGATGCTCCGCCCAAGTATCTGGTCGCTCCCGAGTGGTGTCTGAACAAGCAGGCATTGCTCGAAGCCATTCGCCATGAACTGGTTCGCCGGGATAGCCGGCAGGGGCCAACGGTGCCGAATCGACCGGCGTTCAATAAGTTCTTCCCTTCGTGGGGCACGCATTCCGCTGCCGATTTCCGAATAATGGACGATCATCGAACCAACTTTCATGTGTTTGTTTGTTCTTTGTTACCGCGTTTGTGACGATGCGCCGCTGATCGTGGCCGCCAACCGGGAAGAGTATTTCGCCCGAGGGGGTGAACCGCCCCGTTTGCTGCCAGGCGTTCGGGCGGTCGGAGGCTACGATCCGCGCGGCGGGGGAACGTGGTTTGGCGTCAATGCCTTCGGAGTCATGGCTGCGGTGACCAATCGCCCCAAGTCGAGCCTACCGTCCAAGCCGCGCAGCCGGGGCTTGCTTGTCCTCGATCTATTGCAACACCAATCCTCCTCCTTGGCGGCGAAACACGCGATCGCCGAACTCGACGCCAATCGCTACGACGGTTGCAATATCATTTGTGCCGACTTCGACCAGGCGACGGTGATCCATGCCGGCGATTGGCTGCGCGTCCGCACTCTGCCACCCGGCATTCACGCCATCTCCAGTAACGACGTCAACGACGCCAGCGACGGCCGAATCGCTTATGCCCTGGGCCGGCTCTCACCATCCAAGGGCACCAGCCTCAAGGACTACATCCGCACTTTGCAGGCATTGTGCGGCGAAACCGAATGCCAGCCGCCGATTTGCTGGCGAGATGCTGAGCGAGGCACCGTTTGCAGTTCGATCGTCGCTCTCAAGAAAGACTTGGCGCGGAGCCTGTACCTTCATGCCGACGGACCGCCCCGATTGCACTCCCTATGACGATTACAGCGACTTGTTGAAGGACTTGTGGCTCAGAAAACCACCACGTTGACAAAGGCAGAAAGCGAGACGGTCAGATCAGGTGGTTGCTTTCAACTGCTCGCAGTGGAAAATGATGTTGCCCAGCCGCATGACGGCGGACTCGTTGCCGGTGAACTTGGCCAGGGCGAATGCCTCCTGGACGCAGCTGGATAAAGCGGCATAATAGCGGTTTTTCTCTTCCGCAGTTTTGGCCTGACTCATCAATTTCGCCATCTCCTCTGCCTCGAGAATCAGATGGCGGATGCGCTGTTTGTCGGCGTCTTCTTCGACCGCAGCTTTCCAGTATTCCAGTGTCTCTTTGGAGACGTTTTCCGGCGTGGCGACGTCGAGCAAAGCGTCATAAAACGCACAGGCGTAGTCCTCCAGGTTGCAAGCCCTCAAGCATTTCAGAATGCGGGTGATACGCCAGTGGTTGTGGTCGCCGATGACCAGCCAGTTTTTCGATTTTTCGCTGAAATCATCAGCTGGGACGACCTTCTGTCCGTCCAGGCGGAAACCAAAAAAGCGAAGCATCCGCATAAAGGACTTGAGCAGGTTTTGGCGGATCGTCTTGTTGGCGCGAAATTCCGCCAAAGCGGCGTCATCAAGAACCGGCGCTGTGAAAATATGACTGTACTCGGTGAGCGGAAACAGGACGTGGATAAAATCGTGTCCGGTTTCGAGTTTTTCGTCGCTCCAGCGCCAAATATCCGTGAGCATTCTGCCCTTGTGATCTGGCGCCCTGCCCAGATAAAACCCCACGAAGTCCATGGCGAACGCCTTGGATGGAAAGGGAGTGGACATTAAACGATCCCGTTAGTCGTCGTCTCTGGCTAGATTAAATGGTCCAAATAAAGTGTCAAGCAAAATCCGAACGGGGCGGGGCGTTCACTGGGCGACGTTGCGTTTATTTTATCAAATGATCGAGGTGGTTGGCTATCGAAAAAAACAGCATGGAACGAGGGAACGAGGAAAACGGCGCATCTCAGGCAGCTTGGGAAAGGATTCGGGTTTCCTGCAGCCAAATGGTGAAAGGCGCTTCGACGATCGCTTCCAGTTCGTCGGTGGTCAGCGGGGGTTTCGAATGCGCATCCGAGCATCCACCTTCCTTTGGCCAATTGTTCAATGCGGACGACACGGGCGAGGAAGAAGCGGCGATCTCCCTGGTTATCGTTGATTTCGGTGGTCAAAAGGGTGCCACGTTCGAAACGGCGGGCGAGAAGCAAGCGAACGCCAGAACGGGAAATATCGCAAACGGTAGCGGGCCAGGGGAGCCGACGTTTCGGGGTGTTCGACGGGTTTACAGCGGCTTTTTTGCCCCGACTGGAAGCGGACGTGGCGGCGGCGTTCGTCCCAGATGACATCTTGGTTCTCCGGCGAATATTGCCGAGCAGCTGACATTGTAGCCTCCTTGCCGATTTGTTACGGCGTCTTGTTCCGGGCCCCGCTGAGCGACGGGCACAATAAATCACTTTGGTCGGCGAGTGTCAACTTGCGTTTGGAAAGGAAATGCGTTCCAATGTTTTTGCCCGCGGCAAGCGAGGAGTGGCTATGAAGACGGCAAACGACGCGATGGCGTATACGGTTGGCGGGATCGCCCGACTGAGCGAAGGCGATATCGATGGTGCGATTGCCGACTTCAATGCTGCGATCAAGATGGACCCGTTTTTCGCTTTGCCTTACGTTCATCGTGGTGTTGCCTACCAGGCAAAGGACGAGATGAGTGCGGCACTGGCCGACTTCGACAAGGCCATTCGCATCAATCCGAAGTTGGCGGACGCCTATTATTACCGGGGCTTGGCGCGAAAAAAGAACAAAGACTATCCTTCCGCGTTGAGTGATTTCAGCCGGGCCATCCAATTGAACCCGCAGTTTGCCGAAGCCTATTTGCATCGCGGAAGCATCCGGCGTCGGCAGAACGACGAACAAGCCGCCTATGAGGACTTTGAAGCGGCCATCAAGTTCAAGAAAGACTACGCCGAAGCATACAACTATCGCGGCGTCATGCGTCGCGATCGCGGACAAGCTGCCGAAGCCCTCGACGACTTCAACACAGCGCTGAAGATCAAACCCGACTTCATCGAAGCACTGTACAATCGCGGTCTGGCGCGTCGCGATGTGGGCGACTTGGAAGGAGCCGTTGAGGATTTCACCGCAGTGCTCAAACTCAATCCACGCCTCCCGGATGTCTACGCCAATCGCGGTCTGGTTCTGTTGCAGCTGGATCGGGAATTCGAAAGCCAAATGGACATCAACCAGTTTCTTCGTTTGCGGCCGGACAAAAAACAAAAAATCGACCAGGCAGTATGGGAAATCAAGTATAAAAAGAGGCATTCCAACGCGTAGCCCATGACGGCGCGACTGCCTGACGAACGAGACCTGGGGGGAAACAGGAAGAATCGGTCAAACAGCAGATGTACAGGATAAAATCCGGCGGCGACAAGGTCGGCTCGGGGAGAGCATTTCCCCGATTTTGACATCTGCGATAGAATAATGCATATAGGGGCGGAGTTGTTTTCGGCGATTTTCGCTCTCAGGACAGTAGACATCGGAATTCGGCGTTTCTCATCAACATCAACCATTCATGCACGGAAAGCTCATGTGGCGATCGCTGGCAATCGGCAAAGCATTCGGAATCGGCGTCTATTTGCATTGGTCGATGCTTTTTTTGCCCGTTTGGGTGTTTTTAAGCAACCTGCACTCTGGCTGGCAGCTGGCAGTTTACTGGACGGTCTTCGTCATCGCCATTTTCGGCTGCATCGTGCTGCATGAATTTGGGCATGCCTTGATGGCCAGGCGCTACGGCATCCGCACCCGCGACATCACCCTCTATCCTATCGGCGGCGTGGCTCGATTAGAACGTATGATTGAGCAGCCTTGGCATGAATTCTTCATTGCCCTGGCCGGACCGGCGGTGAACGTGGCCATCGTGATGTTCTTGTTGCCGACGGTCTTGTTTTTTGCGTGCCGATTTTCTGTCCGCTCTGAAACTGCAAAGCATCACCCCGTCTGGATTCTTGGTCCATCTGCTGGTCGCCAACGTGATGTTGGCGGTATTCAATTTGATCCCCGCTTTTCCCATGGATGGTGGTCGGGTTTTCCGCGCCTTGCTCGCGACCAGGATGGGGCAATTGACAGCAACCGAGGGTCGCGGCTGCCGTCGGCACCGGCTTGACCCTTTGTCTGTTCTTCTTCGCCGTTTTGAACCAATTATGGGGGCCTGGTTATCCTGGCGCCGGTCGTCTTCTTCCTGGGACAAATCGAGTTGGCCATGGTGCGACAGCGCGAAGCGATCCGCCAACCGACGCCTGTCTATTACGCCGCTGACGATCACGACGTTATTGATGTCGCGTCCAGTCACGTACCTCAGCCTTTTACCGGTTTCACATGGGGACGGACAGGCACGCCATTGGATCGAATGGCGAAATGGACAACCCGTGCAAATCATCTCGATCGAATAAGCCATGGATGACTATTCCGAAACGGAAATTGCCGACGAAGAACCCCAACCGGCTTCCTTGTCGCAGGCCAGTGAGGACGGTTCGAGCGAAGACGCCGAATCGTTGAGCGCCATCGCGAAAATGGTGGAAACGCCGACCGCGAAGCGGCTGGTCGAGGCGATGTTGTTCGTTGGCGGTGCTCCGCTCAGTCCGGCCAAGGCTGTGGAAACCATCCGCGGGCTGAGTGAAGAACAATTTCTGGCCATCGTGGAGGAACTCAATACGGAATACCGCCGGCAAGGGAGGCCCTATACCATCATGCCGCTGGGCCGGGGTTACATCATGACGCTTCGGCCGACGTTCAAGTTCGTTCGCGAGCGCTTGTACGGCGGCGTCCGTGAAGCCCGACTGTCGCAAGCCGCCATCGATGTCCTCGCCCTCGTCGCTTACCAGCAACCGATCGATAAACAAGAAATCGAAACGATTCGTGGCTACGAATCGGGAGCGATTCTCAAGCAACTCGTCCGGCGAAATTTGATTGCCGTCGTGCCGCGAGATGGTCAGCGCAAGGAAACTGCCTACTGCACCACCCAAAGATTTCTGCAACTATTCGGTCTGTCCAGCCTCGAAGACCTGCCTCAGATACAAAGTCTAGAGCGGCTTTAGCGAGAGTCGGCAGCCATTCTTGGGAGCGCGGGGGACGTGGTTCCATCCTGTCTGCATGCCGTATAAGATATTCGTGGGATGTGCTTGTGGTGGCTTGACGCGATCGTTCGTTGGCTGCGGCGACCAGCAGCGGGTCCAGTCCATGTTCAGCTTTTCACCCGTCCAGGCTGTTGCCTGTGCGACGACGCCTGGCAATTCCTGCTGGAACAAAAAGACCGCTATGGTTTCCAACTCGACGAGATCGACATTGAAAAAGATGAAGACTTGCGCCGCCGTTTTGGAGAACAAGTTCCCGTTGTCGCCGTCAACGGCAAGGTTCGCTTTCGCGGGCGAATCAACCCGGTTCTGTTTCATCGTTTGCTCAAGGCCCACGCCCGAAGCCCATAAATGATATCCAGTCGGCAACCGTGGCCTGGCCGTCGATCCTTTGAAAGGAGGTTCTGTGGGTTCGAGCGAGGAGCTTCGGCGGGTTTTGTATCAAGCCGAGAAGGGAGACTTGCGACCGCAATTCAATCCTCATGCGTCATGGTTCTGGCGTCATCTGCCACATTATGCTCGCGAAGTCGAACCAGTTCTGGTCGATCGCTTTTTTCAGTTGGCGCGGCCGATTGCTGACGGGCGGACCATGACCGGCAGCGAAGCCCGGCTTTCCGATGTCGGACACTTCTTTTATCTCGTCGAAGCACTTCAACGCATCGGCTACCAGCGACTCACCGAAACGCTGCTGGTCATCCTCGATCAGTTTCTCGAGCTTGACGAAAACGCCTACAACGAACTTTATCTCTGGTCGATCGTCTATCTTAGCCGAGACGACGTGACTCATGTCGACCGCTATTGGCCGGCGGCAGTGGCTCTCGATCACCGTTTCCGCGCCGACGACTGGCAACGACCAGAAGGGGTATCCCTCGCGGCACGACCGTACCGTTTTACGGAACTTCTTTTCTACTATTATGTGATTTGTACGATTGGCGGCGGCTCCCGAATGCCGCCTGATACAAGCTCTTCCGGCTCAACACAGCCGAAATTCCGGTCGCTCGGAGCATGCTTGTCGCGCATTCGCCAGCAACTTTCGGACGATCAGAAACATCTGATTCGCCATGTCTTGGCGCAGCTTGCCCAGCAGCAAAAGCGCGTCGCCTTCCGTGATGCATTGGGCATGTTCGTCAAAGGCAAATAGCGGCTTCCGCGAATCGGCATACGGAACGGTGGAAGAGACAAAAGCGCATTTCAAAAGCAGGCAGTCACATCTGCCTCGCGGCGAAACGGCACATCGTTATAATGGTGCCGGGCTGTTGGCTTCATGCAAGGAGAACGGATGAGTCCATCCAATACGCAATTCGACGTCATCATCGTCGGCGGGGGTGCTGCTGGGGCGACGGCAGCGATCGGTTTGGCTCGGGCGGGTTTCGCCACGGTCGTAGTGGAAGCGGCACCGTTTGCAGGCGCGGAGAACTGGTCCGGATGCGTCTACTTCACCGAAAACCTGGCCAGGCCGGAAATCCTTGGTCCAGAAGGAGTCGAGGCGCTGGCCTGGGAAAGGAGACTGGTCGAGCGGGGCTTTTTCGGGACGGACGGTCACGGACTGTTGGGAATGACCTACCGCGATGCGCCAGCCTTTCGCCATTGCTACACGGTATTGCGGCCGATCTACGATCAACACCTCATGCATCTTGCCGCCAGGTATGGCGCCGCTGTGCTTAGCGATACGACTGTGGAAAGCCTGATCCGGGAAGACGGCCGGGTCGTCGGTGTGTGCACCAATCGCGGCCCGTTGTACGCCGACCTCGTCTTTCTGGCGGAAGGCGACGCATCCCATCTGGTGACGCGCGAGGGGTACGAGCGCTATACGGATCAGCGCGACGCACCGAAGTTTCTTCAGGGCATCAAGCAAGTGATGCATATGCCCGACGGCGCTATCGAGGAAATCTTTGGCGTCGGCGCGGAAGAGGGGATTGCCTACGAATTGCTGGTTCGCAATGCGACGCTTCGCGGTCGGCAGATACAGTTGAATATGGGGGGATTCCTTTACACCAACCGCCAAAGCCTGTCCCTTGGCCTGGTTGTGCCGGCGGACAACTTGCACGAACATTTCCGAGGCGATCCGCATTTGCTGATGGAGTGGTTTTTAAGTTTGCCAGCGCTTCAGCCCTGGTTGAAGGGGGCCAGGCGTGGAGTCTTCGGCGCCAAGATCATCCGCGGCGGAGGGATTCGCGACGTTCCCTACCTTATCGATGATGGTTTGGCGATCGGCGGCGGGGCCAGCGCGATTGGTACTGATTTTCCCTATCCGAACTTTACGGGGCCGGCAACCTACATGGGTTGGCTCATCAGCCAGGCTGCCCGGACGATACGGGGCCGGAACGGCCGCTATTCCAAAGAAGAATTGCAGGAACATTACCTGCGGCCACTGCAAAAAAGCCACTATTGGCAGGATGTCGATTTTCTTCGCAGCTGGCCGAACTATGTCAAGCGTACGTCCTTTTTCTTTGGCAAGAATCTCGATCTGGTTCTCGGCTCGGCCTACGTCTGGACGAGCCCGAATCGCTGGTTGACGACGAAGTGGATCAATTGGCTGCGATTGATTCTGGACGCAGCCAGCCCCGGCCAGTGGTCGGAGATGCAGCGTGACGTGCGTCATTTGGTGCGGGCGCTGAGGCTGCGCGATGTAGCCGACCGCCCGTCGCTTGGTCGGTTGCTCCTGGATGGGACGGTCAACGCTCTGCGGGACCTGTTTGGCCGACCCAGAGCCAATGTCCCCAAGGCGGGCAACGCGCAGTTGCACTATTATGTCGCCGGCGCGGAAATCATGGGGAGACCGCCACGTGCGCTCTTGCGCTGGTTCCGTCGCTTTCAGCCCATCCTCAGCGCTGCCATGCGCCGCATGTATGCCAACGACCAGAAGCCTTTGCCCGAGAAAATACCCAGTGCGTTTCGCCTGTTCACAAAACAGGTCAACATGCTGGACGTTGTGTGGAGCGGTTGCGTCGCCCTGGCTGCCGTCACCACGGCAGGGATGCTCATCGGATGGGATTGGTGCCGCAAGCGCTGGCAGTCGGTGCTTCGAGGCGGCCCTTCGCGTGCTTTATATCCGCGGTACGCGGCTGCCGTCCGTCAGACCACCGATTTGACGCCGCTGTTGGCTTCGGCAGGGCAGAATTGGGAAAGCCAGCTTGCCAACCTCGCTTATTTCACCGTCAAGCAATCGCACATTCATCTCCACTGGCCTTTATCGTTGGCTCAGAAGAATGACGTGGTCAAACAAGGCGTCTGGCACGTCTGCCCGGCCCACGTTTACGAAGCACGCATCAATGCCAACCAGCAACTCCAAGTCGTTGTTAATTTCGAGAATTGCATTAAATGCGAAACCTGCTGGCGGACGAGTGACATCGTTTCGTGGGCACGCGATGGGGCGCATCGCTTCATCTATCCGGTGCATTCACCGGTTGTGAGCCGGCTGTTGGCGCAACTAGCCGAGTCCGTCGCTTGTCGTCCCGCTCTGCCTTTTGTCGTCGATCGTTGGGAGGCAGCCGTGCGGGTCTTCGCCAGTCGGCTGCCAGGCGATCCGATGCACGCCACCAATGGCCAGGAATTCGAGTTTGTGGCAATCATCCACCGTCTGCTCGATCAGCTTGAAAGAAAACTGCGCGCTTTCGACGAGGCTCTGGCGGAAGAACCGCGACATATCGACAACGCGCGAGCAGAGTATTTGGAGATGATGGCCCGCTATGCTCAGCAAATCGCTGCCCGCATCGTAGAGGAGCTGCGGGATTGCGAATGGCTGGATCATCCGGCCCGAAAAGAAGCCAGACAGCAGATTGTCGACCTGGCTACCAGTCTGTTCAACAAAGCCGAAGAACGCGCTCGCCGAACGTGGGACAGAAAGTATGCGTGGGCGGCTGCTGACGGCAGGCAGATTCGTTTCCACCACGTCGTCGGCCTCCGCAAACTGATGCACGTCCTCCAGTCGAAGCAAGACGACCGGTTGGGCTTTTTGCCGGAACTCCCGACACGGCTTTCGGCGCCCTGGCTACGCGCCGAGGAGGACGGAAAACGCCTGGCCGCCAAGAGGAACGAATGGGCTGAGAAACTCGACGAGGCTTTCCCCCTGGGCGCCTGGCGTCACCTCGAAAAAGGAGAGCCGCTGTCCCACGAGCAAGACGCGCTGATCCGCGATTTGCTCGCCTGCATTCCCCGATTGAACCTCGACGATTTTGCCTCGACTCTGCATCCTCCCATCCGCAAATTGTTGCTCGCGCTGCTGGCGAAGCAGGACCCATCGCTGGCTTATCGGGCGGCCACGCACCTCTGGGCTCGCGATCTTGCCACTTTGACCCCTGCCTTCCATGCCCAAAGCGAACAGTGGACGCGAGCTGAGGAATGGGCATGTTTTGCTGTCGCTGACGTAACTGGTGACGATCCGTCGTTCGCGGAAGCAATTTTCGCCCCGGCGGCGCATGCCCATCGGCTTTTGATATTGGTTGGGGATCGCCTGTTGCTCGTCGAACCCGGTCATGACGGTGTGGCAGTCGAGCCGCTTCCAACCTTGGGATTGCGCGGGGCGGGACTAGCCAGGCTTCGACTCCATCTCCCCGATCTGGCATCGATGCAACAAACCGTCGATCGCGACCGTTACCTGCGCATCTGGCGCATCATCAGCTCGGCCGATCTGACGTCGATTGCCAACGGCATGGCGGAATTGTTGAGCCGTCGTGCAGTGGAACATTCCGGCCAGCGAGTCCAGTTTCCCGGATTGTTTCACGACGAGGAAGCTCGCGACAGTATCGGCAAGTTCGGCGCCGTCAAGAAGATGGTCGCCGAGATCGCAGCCCGTCGCTACCTGATCGAAACGCTCGATCACACGCTGTCGCCGATGGATTTTTCGGCCCAAACTCTGGAGCACGCGGAACTGGTCAAGACGGTGGTAGCGGAAGCGCTGGGCACCGCGCCGGGCAGCGTGGTCTACAATGCGGTGCAAGTTTTCGGCGGCACGGGGTATTCAGAGGACGACATCCTGTCGAAGTTCTACCGCGACGCCGCCGCCTGGCGGTATCTCGGTTCGGATAACGCCGATGTCCTGCGTCGGCATGGCCAGCAATTGCTGCAGCAATGGCGGCCAGAAGGGCAGCGTCTTGCCGTCATTGCCGGCGAAGCGGATTTGTTCGAGCAGCTCGTGCAGCGCAAGGCGTTACAAGCGGAATTGGACGAGATTCGCAATTTGCGAGGCCGGTTGCGCGAAGCGGGAAACAAGCTTGCCGACCTCTCTCCGACGGGCAACACCATCGCCGAGGTCGTGGAGAATTTCGCTCGCCAGGATGCGTTCTTGCTTGTCAGCAAAGCCCTGCTTTTGCGAACACACGCACGCTTGGAATATGGCTGGGATGCCGAGGTCGAGACGGCCCTTTTGCGCGTCTGGCTCGATGCCGTCGCCTCTGCGATGGAAACCTTCCTCGCTCAAGTGCAATGGTGCCTCCATCCCGATGAACTCCGTGACGATCGGCCGATTGTCGAACCAAACGCCGGGCCACCGCCAATCACTTATGCCGAGTATCTCGAATCGGACTGTCCCTACGATTCGGGCGATTTTCTGACCAGGCCGATCGACCTGATCCATCCCCGCTATTTTCCCGAGTTCGTCGACACGGATGAGGAGTTGCGAAAGCGGCACGAAGAGTTCCGCAGTCGGATCGCCGGCTACTTCGGCACGCCGCGACCGTTGCCGGGCAGCGGAGTCTTGGTCTCTTATGAACGGTTCGTGGAAAAAAACCACCGGCCTTCCGACGCTGATCTCGAGTTCTGTCGAAAGAACGGCTATTTCCGCTTGATGATTCCCAAAGACCTGGGTGGCGAAGGTCGGCCCAAAGTGGATTATTATTTCCTGACAACCGCCGCCCAACGACTGGCAGATATCGCGATTTCCTTGACGATTCAAGTCAATACCAGCATCGGCACCACTCCTGTTTTGCTGGCTCGCGACAAGGATTTGCCCCAAGCGCAAAAAGACTTGTCCGCCTTCGTAGCGAATTCCTCTCTCCAGCGCGACATTCAGTCCCGCCTGGAATCATTGCGCTCGTACCTGGAGCGCAGGGTCGAAGCGTCGACCATCGAGCAGGCCTATCGCAAGCTGCAAAAAGTCTTGCAGGAGAATCTCCTGAACAAGACGGTGTTGCGGGTTCTGTGCCAACGGTTCTTGGCGAGTTGGCAAGAAGCGGGCCAGTCCGGTCTCGCTGTCGATTTCGGCAGGATGGCCGAATCCTTGCAAGAAGCGTCAAACCATTGGCAGCAGGCGTGCCGCATCGCCAGGGAGTTGCTGGACGAATTACCGTTGCGGATGCAAGCGTGCGATCTCTTTTTGCGTTGGGTCAGTGCGGGGCAAATCTCCGCCTTTGCTCTGACAGAGCCGTCCGCCGGTTCGGATACGGCACGAGTGGCGACGCGAGCACGCCTGCGCAGCGTGCCGGTCGAAATGGAACCGGACGGCGTATTGCGCTTCGTTCCGCACGGCGGCAAGGAGCCTCGCTATCTGCTCGACGCCAGCAAGCTGGTCTTTCGGGACAATGTTGCCCATTACCGCTGGTCGGAAAACGACGAACCGACTCCCATCCGCTTCGACGACTACGACTATGAAACGGATGATCCGTCGCGGATGCGTTATTACATGCATGGCAGCCGGCGAGTCGACTTCACCGATATCGCCTTCCTTCGCCAGCGCGATGGCCAGCTTTTCTATGACTACTGGGAACTGACCGGCGCGAAAATGTGGATTACCAATGGCCGAATGGCCGGCATCATGTGCCTCTATGCCAAAATCGACGACCCGGAACATTATCGCTGGGTCAGCGGAGTGACAGGGTTCATCGTCGACCGCCATGCCGAGGGACTGGTTGTCGGCAAGGACGAAGAGAAGATGGGGCAGAATGGCTCACCGACGAACGAATTATCCTTGCAGGCGGTCCGTGTCCCTCGGGAGAACATGATCGGGCTTGAAGCGCGCGGGCAGGTCAATGCTTTGGAAACGCTGAATGTCGGCCGGGCCGGACTCGCCATGTCCGCCATGACGCAAATGGGCGGCTTGATCGACGATTGCCTTGCCATAGCGCGCAAAAAGCATGGAGATACCCTGCCCGCATGGGTTCGCTG
The DNA here is from genome assembly GCA_026004675.1 of Gemmatales bacterium. Classification (GTDB taxonomy): domain Bacteria; phylum Planctomycetota; class Planctomycetia; order Gemmatales; family Gemmataceae; genus BPJP01. Next base: position 358,103 of record BPJP01000002.1, on the reverse strand, counting down.
GCGGATCGAACGCATGCGGATGGATCGCTTCATCTCGGAGGCTCTTGCCCACGAAACGGTAGGCCGGTTCGAACATCCGCAGACCAGGTCCGTGCGCATGGAGTCGGCCATTGCCAAAATGCTGGTCAGTGAACTCTTGCATGAAGTCATCGAATTGGCCGAAGACATCCACGGTTTGGAAGGGCAGACGCAGTTGCATTTCGTGGAAAAGCGGAAACGCGACGCTCGCGTCCTGAATATTTACGAAGGGACGAACGAAATCCAACGGTTCTTCATTCTCAAAGACCTGGCAACCGAGATCGCCAAGCGCTGGTCCAACTCCCCGGAAACGACGCCGTCCTACGTAAGCAGGCCCGCGCTGGCTTTGGCGAACATGAAGCAGGAATTGCGACAACGGATCGAGTCCGCGTTGCAAGTCTTCGGCCAGGGATTATGGCAGAATCCGAACCTGCAAGCGAATTGTTTCCTGCTGTCGGAAGCAGTGGCCTGGTTCAAAGCCGCGGATAGCACTCTTGCCCGACTGGCGTGGCTGGAACGCTACGAACAAAGCGGGGGAGAAGGAGCCGTCGATTTGCAGAAACTTGAAATCGGACGAAACGCCCTTGTTCGCTGTTTGACGGAAGTTCGCAATCGGTTGCATCGCTTTGACGAAGAACTGACCCACCTTCGACGCGGCTTTTACGCGCCGGAGATTCGGGCGGCATCGCTCTTGTTTCACCAATCCGAAGCGGTCACCACTGCGGAACCGACGCCGGCTCGTTTGCCTTTGGCGCGGCCCATTCGCGTTCTCGTCATCGTCGAACTGACTCCTCCCAATATCCCCGCTCTTGCTGTCGTGGATGGCAGACTGGCGGAACCCTACTTGACGCTTAGTCCTTCCAGCCAGTCGGCGCTGCAAGCGGCCTTGTCGCTGCGTGAGACGGGCGGCGACAAACTTTCGGTCGATGTCATTGCCGTCGGCCCCAAACGCTACGCGGCCAGCTTGGGCCGTCTGCTCAGCTATGAAGTCGGTCGCGTATGGTTGGTTGCTACGGAAGATGAGACAGTCAGCATGGATAGCGCGGCCTCGGCATTGTCCGCCACCTTGCGAGCCAACGATCCGTACGATTTGATTCTGGGCGGGCACGGAACCGGCAGTGACGAAGAAGGGGCGCTGACATTGCTGACGTCAGCAGCACTGAAAATTCCCTACGCGGGGAGCGGTGTGCGGACGACCCTGGACGACGACACCCTGCATCTGTTCGATGCCGACGGCCGATGTCGCTACCGTTCGCTGCCGGCAGCGGTCACCATCGAACCGCAACTGGCGCTTAGGCCGTTTACGATCGACGGGTTTTTGACAGGACTGGCACGCGCGGTCGAATTGCAACGCTGGCCGAGGCGGATTCCCGCACGCAAAGTTCAACTGACTGCCGTCGCCCTCCAAGATGAAAAACAGATCGACGAAGCGCCAGGCGCGGTGTCGCCTGCCGACGCAGCGCACCGGCTTCTGAGGGCTCTCGGGCTTGCTGAAACGGGTTCGGCTGCTGAAAAGAAGGTGTTTGCCGGGCAGATTGCCGACGTCGCGAGTCCCACCCTGTCGACCGATCTGCTCGCCATCGTCGCTGCGGTGGATGGCCGGCTTGGTCAACATGCGGGCGCCGTGATTCGGGCGACGCAGCTTTTGGCCAGCATCCGCCACTCGCGCTTTTCCGTTCTGGTCTTGGCTGGCGACGACGAAGCCAGCCAGAAAGCAGCCTTGGGACAGCTTGCTGACTGGCATCAAGGGGAGACGATTCTTCTCGTGTCCCCGTTTGCGAAACAGCAACTGGCCGTTCGACAGAAGCTCTTGCAGGAATGTTTGGCCTCTCTTTTCTCGGAGCCTCCTTACGCGTGTATCGGGGAGGCATGGACCGAGCCGGTTCTGGCATCGCTGGCCGCATCCGTCAATACTGCCAATGTAGTCGTCACGAAAATTCGCCGCATGGGACGAGAAGGAGTCACCTCTTCCGACAATTTCTTCGTGGAAACCGAACGCTTCGGGTCCAAGGTCCGCGTGCGGCAAATCCTCTCGCCGCATCAGCAAGCCCACTACTGGCTATGCCTTTCCGCCGACGCCGAAGTCGAAGCCGACTGGGGCGTGGAACGCGCCCTGGGCGAGCCAGTGCAGCGCTGGTCCCCTAGGCTCGAGCGCTTTTATCACCGCGACGACATGGTGCAGTTGCTCGAAGAAGTGAAAGAAGCAGCCGGCGTCGCGAGGCTATCCGATGCCGAATTCATCGTCGATGTGGGCTTTGGCGTCGGCAACCGCGACGGTTACGAAGCTGTCGTCGAACCGCTGCTGGCCACGCTAACCGAATTGGGTATTCCTGTCATGGTCGGCGGCACGCGCAAAGTCACCGAAGAACTCCGTTTGTTGCCCGCCGACAAACAAATCGGGCAATCGGGCGTGTCGGTCAATCCACGCATCTTGTTGGCGATCGGGATCAGCGGCGCGCCGCAGCACCTCAACTACATCGGCGACCGGGCAACGATTCTCGCTTTCAATCGCGACCCCGACGCGCCGATCATGACGCTGAACCAACGGCGAGCCAGACCGCGAGTTTTTCCTGTCGTTGGCGACTTGTTCGAAACGGTTCCGGCTTTTACGGCGACGTTGAAAAAGGAAGATGCGGTAACGGAACACGGCGAGCCACGGCGAATCGAAGCGTAATTTGGCGATGGTCAGTTGCCGGTCGGTGCTAGTGAACCGGCGACGCCGTACAACTTTTCCATTTGCCGCCAAAACGTTTCCGTGCGCTCAGCACAGTGTTGCATGTAATGCGTAGCCAGGCGCGCAACCGCTTCCGCGTCCTCGGTGCTCTGGGCGTTGGCTGCTTCTTCGAGAAACTCTTCCGTTTGGCGGTCGATGTCATCTTGAAACTGGCCCAAACGATCGTGGACGATGGGCTTTTCCCGTTCGGCGAAAGGGTTGAACGGCAAACGGCTGTACTGTTGGGGCAGCTCCCCGGCGACGAAAACCGGAACGTACAAAGTGGCGCTTGGCAAGCTGCAAGCGTAATGGAGGATCGGCAGTTGGCCCGACCGGGCAAGCTCGATAATCGCTGCTCCGCGAGCCGGCATACGGACGCCGGACGACTCGGTGGCACGCCGAGCGATCATCTGTCTCAAGAAACCGACGTCGATCGCCCCTTTTTGCTGGTCGAGAACTTGCCGCGATGCCCGGTCCGGTAGCGACGCCAGGTCGCTTCCAAGGGCGACAGCAAAATCCAGCTTGGACCCGTCTCCCGGCCACCATCCTTGTTCGATCGCCAGCGTGCTTAGTCCCGATGAAATCCGGTTCCAATCCTGCCGAATGGTGCAAGTGTCTGTCGAGGAATACAGGTCCTGGATTTGCCGAGCCGCCCAATGACGGGAGGCAGTCTCGATCAGAAAGGCTTCACGCTGGTCGGCAACCAACAAGGCACAATTGCCTGAGCTGGCGCCATCATCATAGACGCCGTGCGCTTCGATCAGTTTCGTCACGACATCCACCGCCTTGACTGCCGACTCGCTTCGCTCGGTCGCGAGGCGAACGAGGTCTGTTGGGCAAAGTCCCGGAAACGAGCCTGCCATGCGATGGCGGACCAAGGTATAGCAAGCAGCGACTCCGTACTCGTTGACCGCGACATCATATCCCCAGCGACCTCTAGGCTGACAGCCGACGACGCCGATGAGTCTGCGAGGCTGGAATAATTCGAGCCACTGGGTTTGTACTTTTTCGCAGACAGATAATTCGCTGTTGGGGGTGCGCCTGAGAGAACGTGAGACGAAAGATGACGTTTGTGCGAGCAATACGGAACCGGTTGCGGTTGCCTCTCCTAAGGCGACGACCATATCGCGTCCCATCGATATACTCCTTGGTCCTGCAGCCGATAGCGGCGAATCCTCAGGCGATATTGAAGCACAGCCGGGATCAGGACGCAAAAAAGAAATCGGAAAAATTCTCCGATCCGCGCCAACGTCGGCGTGAATGAGTTGTTAAGAGAATAGCGGCTGGTCGGCTCTTGCGGTTTGTGCGCAAGAATCGGCGAGAGCACCGTTTGTTTGGTGCGCTCCGGTCGGTGGCGGGCGGGAATCATTTGCAAAATCGACGCCTCCCGGCTAGGCTGAAAGAGACAGGGGTCTGTTATCACATCCAAGGAGTTCCCCATGATTGGACGCTCGCTTTTGAACACAGGGTTTTTCGTGGCGGTTTTCTCTGCGGGTGTTGCCCTTTATGCGCAGGCGCCGCAAGGTCGGCAATATCTGGACCAGTACCGCCGATTGCAAGCGATCCAGGCACAGAAAGTGCTTTATGAAGTGCGCAATGCGCTGCGCGTGGCTGAAAACGCAGCCTTGACGGACCCGCAGCGGGCGGTCGCCATTCTCAAACGTGCCGCCCAAGCCGTTGAGAACGAAACGGCACTCAGCAAAGAACAACGGACCAGCATGGCGAATATGCTACGCAGTCGAATTCGCAGCATCGAAGCCGGACCCGACAAGAACGCCCTTAGTGAAAAGCAATTGCAACTCGCCATTCAGGAACAGCAGAAGAAACAGCGGACTGAAAAAGACCTCAAACTCAGTAAAGACTTGCAAACCCTGCAAGAGTTGACCTCGAAAGGGAAGCTGGCGGAAGCGCGACAACTGGCGGTCCAGTTGGCCAAGGAGCATCCCAGCAATCCGGCGGTCGTCGCCGCCTACCAGACCGCCGTCTCCTACGACCAACTCGTGACGGCCAAGAACCTGACCCGCGAAAAAAATGACCGCACTCTCGGCGTCATCCGCGACATCGAACGGTCCGCCTTGCCGCCCAAGGGAGACATCGAGTTTCCCAAGGACTGGAAAGAGCGGATGAAACTGCGTGACAAGTTCCGCGTCGACCGACCGCAGCTGACATCCCAGGAACGGCGCATCCTGCAATCATTGCAAATGGTGTTGCCGACGGTCAGCTTTCGCAATGATCGTTTCGAAGACGTGATTCAGTATCTGTCAACCCGGATGGGGCAGCCGATTCTCATCGACAAGCAAGCCATGGAAGATGCCGGCCTCACCTACGATACACCGGTCAGTTTGGCAGCAAAGAACGTTACGGTGCGAACCGTGCTCCGCAAGATACTGGCGGACCACGGTCTGGCCTATGTCATCAAGGACCAGGCCATTCAAGTCACGACCGCGGCCAAAGCCCGTAACATGATGACCGTGCGTGCTTACTATCTGGGCGACCTGCTGGGTGCTGGCGGCGGCCCCGGTGATCCGCTGACGAGTATTTACGGCCCAGGCATCGGACCCATCCAACGCATGCAGAACGTCGCCGCCATCATCGACTTGATCCAAACCACCATCGACCCAGGCAGCTGGAGTTCGCAAGGCGGACCTGGTTCGATTTTCTTCCATTATCCGACCATGTCGCTGGTCATCAAGCAGAGTGCCGAAGTCCACTCCATGATCGGCGCTAATTTCCTCGGACGTTGAGCGAACCATAGCGTTTCTTCAAAAGCGACCATCAGGCCCCGGTGACGTGAAACGTTGCCGGGGTCTGTTCCGTTTGCCAGCCCATCAGCGACACCGTGCAGATCGAAAGCCAACATTTGGCCGCCTCACCCCGCTTGCTACAATAAGGACATGCTTGTCGATTTGCAGCATGTCAGTCAATGGTACGGAAAACAGCAGGCTTTGGTGGATGTCTGTTTGCGATTGGAGGAAGGGCGGATCGGGCTGCTTGGGCCGAATGGCGCAGGCAAATCAACCTTATTGAAGATTCTTTTAGGGCTGATTCAGCCGACATCAGGGGGCGGGACCATTTTGGGTCGGCCTCTTGGCTCGACGGATCGTGCTGAGTTGCGACGTTTGATCGGTTATATGCCGGAAGCGGACGCACTCGTGCCAGGGTTGCGCGGCGCCGAGTATGTCGCTTTGGCCGGCGAACTCGCTGGTATGCCCAAAAAGCAAGCGGAACGGCGAGCGCACGAAGTCCTTACTTACCTCGAATTGGACGAGGCCCGGTATCGTCTGCTGGACGAGTACTCCACCGGCATGAAACAGCGCATCAAGCTGGCCCAGGCGCTTGTTCACGATCCGCCGGTGCTGCTCTTGGATGAGCCGACCAGCGGCTTGGACCCTCAAGGCCGCGAAGCCATGCTCCGGGTCTTGCTCGCTTTGGGAAGCGAACATGGCAAGTCTTTGATTCTGTCTACGCATTTGTTAGGCGACGTAGAACGGATTTGCGAACAGGTGGTGATCCTGCATCAGGGACGGGTACTGAAGCAGGGGAGGGTCTCGGAACTGCGAATTCGGCGTTATGACCGTTACAGTTTGCAGATTCAAGGCGACCCGACCGCCTTTGTGGAAGAGTTGTTGCTTGAAGGAGCAAAGGTCATTCATGACAATGGACGGGGTGGGCTGCGTGTCGCCGTGCCTGCCGACTGGCCGACGCGTGCTTTTTTTGCTCTGGCGGAGAACCACGGGGCGGCCATCAGTGGGCTGAAGCGCGACGACGAGGACCTGGAAGAGCTGTTCTACCGCGTCGTTTCCGCACCGCCAGGTTCGCCGCCAATGGAGGATGGCAACGGCCCATGCGAGAGGCACACGAATCATGAGTGAGACTGCGAAACCGGCGCCGCCACGGCCCGCCTTCGACCAGCAGAGCCAATCATTCTTCGCGGAAGACGGGGCATCCCGGACGGCACAGGTCCAGGCATTGCGTCTGCTGCATTATCGGCCTTGGCGCGGCGAATGCCGACCGGCGTTCTATTCCGTGTGGCCGGTCGCGCGAGTTTCCCTCCGCATGATGTTTCGCCGAAAGCTGTTCTGGGGTTTGTACGCTCTGGCCTTGATCATCTTTTTGATGTTTTTTTTCGGTCAATATCTCCTCGCATGGGCGGAGTCCCAGTCCGCCAGTGCCACCGTCAATGTGGGCCTGGTACGAACCAACCCGAGCAAACTCATTCGCCTGTTGCGTGACGCATTGAAGCTCAACGGCAGTGCCGACACCTACCGCAATTTCTTCCGCTGGCAAGGTTCGATGGTCATGATCGTCCTGGCCCTGGCGGGAGCCTTGATCGTCGGCAACGATTTTCGGCACCGCAGTTTGCCGTTCTATCTCTCCAAGCCGATACGGCGCTGGCATTATGTCGCGGGCAAGTGTCTGGCTGTCGCCGTCTTCGTGAACTTGATGACCACGCTTCCCGCGCTGGTGTTGTTTGTGCAATACGGCCTTCTCGACGACTGGGGTTATTTTGTCGGCGACGGTACGGCGATCTCGCTGGGATTTGTGCGCTTGGTGCTGCCAATCAATTCGCTGTGTCTAGGCATCGTCGGCTATGGCGTCCTGTTGACGGTTTGCCTCAGTCTGTTCTTGGTCGCGACCGCATCCTGGTTGAGGCGGACGGTGCCACTGATCATGGCCTGGACGACGTTGTTTTTCTTTCTGCGGATGGTTGCCCGGGCACTGGTCGACGGCTTGCATTATGATCCGCGCTGGCGTTTGCTCGATTTGTGGAATTGCCTGTCTTTGCTTGGCAATCGACTTCTCGGCATCCCTGCGGCCCAAATTCGACCGCAACCGCAGCCGGAAATCTGGGAGGCGGCGGCAACTCTGGCCGCCCTCTGTGTCGTTTGTCTCCTGTATTTGAACCACCGGATTCGTGGTGTCGAGGTCGTCCATTGACAATTTTTCTAGGGGCAGAACAGTAAGCCAGGTTATGCAATCTGCACTTCAGCAAAGGCAAGCACCTGATCAGCCGGTGATCGGCTCGACGCCCGTCTTGCTTTTTCATCAGGTCTCGAAGTGGTATGGACCTGTCATAGGGCTGAATCAGGTCACCCTTGAACTTCGGCCTGGTATCATGGGCCTGGTCGGTCCCAACGGCGCTGGCAAAAGCACGTTGATGAAACTGGCCACAGGACAGCTCAAACCCGATATCGGTTCGGTGCAGGTCCACGGCATCAACGCCTGGAGCGCCGACTCCAGAAGATTCGTCGGCTATTGCCCGGACGTCGACGCTTTTTTCGAGGAGATGTCGGGCAGGGAATTCGTCACGGCCATGGCCCGATTGTGCGGCTTTCGCCGCAGCGAAGCCGAAGAGCGTGCCCAAGCCGTGCTCCAACGCGTGGGAATGGCTGATCGCGCCGACAGGCGAATCGGCGGCTATTCCAAAGGAATGAGGCAACGGATCAAACTCGCTCAAGCATTGGTTCACGATCCCGAACTTTTCATCCTCGACGAACCCCTCAGCGGCATCGACCCGATTGGCCGGCAGGAGATGATCGCTTTGCTGCACAGTCTCGCCAGACAAGGCAAGACGTTGCTCGTTTCCAGCCATGAACTGGACGCCCTGGAAAAGCTGACTGACCACGTCGCCGTCATGACCCATGGTCGCATCGCCGCCGTCGGCACCTTGTCGAAAATCCGAGCCATGCTCGATGACAGGCCCCTGTCCATTCTCATCGCTACTTCGCAACCACGCCGTTTGGCCCAGGCTTTGCTGTCCATGAGCAACGTCGTCGGCATCGAATTCATCAGGGATGATTCGCTCATCGTTCGTGCCATTCAGGCTCATCGCTTTTTCTCCAAGCTGAACACGCTGGTTTTGGAGGAGGATTTCGACATCTGGCATCTGGAAACCATCGACGGCTCCGCCCAGGCCATACTCGGTTATGTTTTGGGCAAGAAATAACGAGCGAAAACATCGATTTACTGACAAGACAACAATCGCGCGCTGCGTGAATTCCATCTGAGAGAATAAGGCTGCCTTGGCGATGGACATACCCGGTTATGAACTGCTGGAGAAGATCGGCGAAGGGGGGCGCGGAGAAGTTTATCGTGCCCGGCAGCTTGCGACCGACCGGCCAGTGGCCGTCAAGTTCCTGAATCCTTTCGCCAACAGCGATCTGCCGGTGCCACGGGGCGGCTTTCTGCGCGAACCCCAGCTGTTAGGATCGTTGTCGCATCCCAACGTCATTGAGATTTACGACGCTGGCGAGATCGCCGGCCGATTCTACATGGTCATGGAGTACGTACCGGGATCGAACCTGCGACAGCGAATGAAACCTGGCGAACCGTGGAAGCCTCTGCAAGCGGCGCCGATTTTGAATTCGATCGCCCGTGCTCTGAGTTACATCCACAGCCGGGATATTCTGCATCTGGATTTGAAGCCGGAAAACGTGTTGTGCGGCGAATGGGGGACTATCAAAATCACGGACTTCGGCCTGGCTTTGTCCCGTGTCGATGCCTGGACGCTTTCAAGGCTTGGCGTCGTCGAAGGCAGTCTGGATTATTGTTCTCCCGAACAACGGCACGGCTTGCCCATCGACCAGCGCAGCGACTTATTTTCTTTGGCGACGATGACCTACGAGCTTCTGGCCGGCAAATTGCCCGGTCGCCTTTTTGTGCCGTGCACGCGCTTCAATCCAGAACTCTCAGAAGAAGTTGATAGAGTACTCGAGCACGGTTTGAAACGCGATCCCGACGAGCGCTACGGCGCGGTCGAAGAGTTTCGCCGTGATTTGATGCGGGCATTGCAATTCCATCTTTGATCAGCCCACCTCATCGAAAACCTTCTTGGCAATGGACAACGCTTCCCAGGCCGCGGGAAAACCCGCATAGGGTGCTAGGTGCAAAAGGGTTTCGACGATCTCCTGTTTGCTGGCGCCATTGTTCAACGCCATGCGGATATTCAGATCGAGCGCCAAAGGCCTGCCAAGAGCGGTCAAGGCACTAATGGTGGCCAGACTTTTCGTGCGCAAATCGAGGTTGGGCCGACTCCACACGTCGCCTGCCAGAAAACCAACAACGTACTTTTCGAAATCGGGACAAATGTCGCTCCAGATTCGCTGGATGTTTTCAGCTTGTTGGTCGCCGAGCATCTGCTTCAGCAATCGTTCGCCTTGAGCCCGGCGTTCGTTTTCCGTCATGACGATTTCCCTTCTGTGGTTCTGTCGCCGTCCGTCTACGGTTTCTTGGGTTGCGGCATGGGATTCGGCCCGGCATCTTTTTTCGCCGGGAGCGACGGATAATAATCGAGCAACCGATTGCCGGTACGTTTGGTGTTCGGTCGCAGGCTGCCAAGAACCAAGGCCACGTTCGCTTTCAGTCGCGGTTCGTCGACCTGGTCATACAAGGCACGCAGCGCGCGAATTTGTTCGAGCGTCAACAGGATGCCATATTTTTGGATATGGCGGTTCAATTGCGAAGCGGCAAAAGTCCGTTTCTCAGGTTTGAGAGTCTTGTCAAGGACGATACCGGCCAACTCGCGTTGCGGGTCGCGCCCCGGCAAACCGAGTGCCGCCTCCATGGCCAGCGTTCCCAGCATCTCCGACCGGAACGATGCCAGGATGGTCGCCTCGGCAGAGCGGATATCGAATCCGGCAACCTCCTCTGTTCCCATGCGGCGAAGCCAGACCATGGCCAGGGTCGCATTGTCGAGCCGTTCTTGTTCGGCGAGTGGTTTACCGAAAGTTTGTGCCATGGCTTTTTGCAGGTGTTCTTTCAAAGCGTCGGCACTGCGAGGCGATGGGATGACCCAGACGTAGCGATAATAAGAAGCAAGGCGGGATAAAGTCAGTTCCGATTTCGGTGAGATGCCGCCATCGGGAGTTCGCCTCGCCATGATGAACAGCGGCAGCAAGCCGTTATCCATATCAGCGCGGATTTGCGCGAGCAGATGGCGCAGCACAGGATTGGGAATACTCTCATCGATCAAGAGAGCGTCGATGTCTGCCGCTTGTGCCAGCCGCTGCATGACCTCGCGTCCGGTGCCGGCGATAACCGGTTCAAAGCCGGCTTTTTTCACGACGCCAGCGACGGCGATCGCCCTGTCGTGGTCGAAATCGCCGATTAGTACCTTGGGAACACCGGGAGCGGCGGCCGCTCGCCGCAACACTTGGACGATTCGTGCAGCGGCAATCGCCGGCCTTTCGCCAGGAATCCGCAACAACGCGTCGGCGGCGGATAACTGCACCCGGCGATCGGGATAACTCAAGGCACGGATCAATGGCGACGATTCGCGAAACTTCGGCATCGCGGCTCGCGTCTCTGCCAGATCGCCGAGCGTGCGCACCACTCCGAGGACGACCGTCAAACGGTGTTCGCTCATGGCCCGTTCCAGGACATCCATCAGCAGTTGCGGGTTGACCGAACGCAACAGATTGCGGACATTCGCATCGAGTTTTTCCAATGGCTGGTCGATGCCGACGCGCTCGTAGGCCTTGTCGAGGGCCAGGCTCAAAAAAATGCGTTGCGCTGGTTCATACGTCGGGTCGAGGTCGAGCGCTTGTCGGGCAAAACGGAGTCCGAGGAGTTCTTCGACTTGCGAAGCGGAGAGTGTTTCCGGCGGCGTTACCAGGCGTTTCCCTTCCCAGCGCCAAAACGTTATTTTCTCCCGATCGGGGAACTCGACTTTTTTGAGATAATACCGTTCAGCGATTTTGGTCAATTCTTCGCGGGCATCGGGAAGATGCCTGGTGTTGAGAAACATTTCGAGCGTTTCCGTTGCCCGCTTGCGGACGAAATCGGGGCTTTTGGGCGAAGCGGACAGATACCAAAGATAATCGACCGCGCGTTCGTCGCCGCGCATCCGCAGCACGTCGATCAGTTCCGCCTGCAAAAACTTGTCGTGGGTGTCAAGCGAGGCGAGAAGCGGCGGCACGACGTCTCGGTGCAGCCGAACCAAGGCGGTCAACAAATTGGCATGCCTCTCGATGCGGTTCTCCTCGTCTCCAGTAGTGCGCAGCAGTTCCTCGATGAAATAGGGCACCACGATCGCCCCGGAACGGCGCAATTCCGAGATGGCATAGGCGCGCTCTTCTTCGGTCTTGCTCAGGTTGCGAATGAATTTGCGGATGCGTTCCGGATCGCTGCGGTATCGCTTGACAGCCTGGGAGACCCCGTTCGATCAATGGCTCCGCAAGTTTGCGCATCGAGGTGACCGAGTGGGCGGCGATCTTTTCTCGATGGGCTTCGAGTTCTTCTTTGGAAAGGACCTTTGCCAGTTCGGACATAAACCGTGCTTTGGACGTGAACGAAACGCCGACCATGGTGTCATTGAGTTTTTTCAAGACCGCTTCGGGAACCTCGTCTTGACGAAGACGGGCGAGGGATTCGTTGGTGATGCGGTAGACATCAGGCACGGTGACAAGCCGCAAGAATGCAGACATGCCGAGTTTTTCTTCCATTTGAATGAGTTCCTTGTCCCCTTCTTCTCCTTCGGGGAGTTTTTTGAGGAAGCCTTCGAGATAGGTGTAGGCGAGACGGTATTTGCCCAGCTCGATTTCGAAGTTCATGGCCTCCCCAGAATTGCTTGGGTGTTTCGAGCTTGCGGTAGAATCGGCTGGCTGGCTGGTCCTGGGCCGACGACTGGACGACGAGGAAGGTGACTAGAACGAAGCCGCCAAAATAGCGCGAGGCCGTTGACATGGTGCCACTCCCGTTGAATTCGTGTCGCCGCGTCGTCACAACGATGGGTTGCCAACCGACACGGCTATCCGTCTTCTGTTCCGAAAAATGTGTTGCTCACCGCCCGCGGATGCCGACGGGCGAACGCCAACTAGTCGATTTCCCGTTCGGGTCGAACGAGATCTTCATAGGTTTCGCGTCGACGAATCAGACGAACGTCCTTTCCATCGACCAGGACTTCAGCGGCGCGTGGTCGGCTGTTGTAATTGGAACTCATGGCCATACCGTAAGCGCCGGCACTAAAGGTCGCCAGCAGATCGCCCCGTTTGACGGGAGGCAAACGCCTGTCGCGTGCCAGGTAGTCCCCCGTTTCGCAGACCGGGCCGACGACATCATTGATTGCCGTGCCCGGGATATCGGCTTCATAATCATCCGGAGGAGTGGGAAAGCCATACGGCGGCGCCACCGGCCAGATGCGATGAAAGGCATCGTATAAAGTCGGGCGAATCAAGTCATTCATGGCCGCGTCTTGAATGATAAAACTCTTGCCTCCCGAATCTTTGGTGTAGATGACTCGGCTGACGAGGATGCCAGCAGAGCGTTGCCGGCAATAAAGCGGCCCGGTTCGAGGACGAGTTTCAAGCCCGCCTTTTTGACGGCCGGCACGATCACTTCGGCAAAATCGTCGGCGGGAGGGGGCCTCCTGCCGGCGGTAATGGATGCCGAAGCCGCCCCCCATGTTCAAGTATTCGATCTCAATGTCCCCTGGTTGCGCAGTTTGTCGATGATCGCCAAACCTTTTTGCACGCCGTCACGATAGGGCTGGGGATTCAAAATCGGCGACCCCAAATGCCTGTGCAAACCCGATACTTTCACGTGCGGATGGCCGATCACCTTGCTGGCTACCTCGACCACATGCTCGATGTCCAGGCCGAACTTCGTTCCTTTGACGCTCGTATCCGTCTTGACGTGGGTCTTCGGCAGCAAGTCCGGATTGACCCGCAGAGCGACCCGGGCTTGTCGACCCATCGACCTGGCCACGTCCGCCAGCGCGAACAACTCCGCTTCGCTCTCGACATTGAACAGAAAAACCCGGTTCGCCAGCCCGTCGCGCAATTCCTCATCGGTCTTGCCCACGCCGGCAAAAACCATCTTCTCGCCCGTGCCGCCAGCCGCCAGTGCACGGTAGAGCTCGCCCCCGCTGGTCACGTCGAAACCGGCGCCGTGCTCGGCCATCAAGCGGCAAATGCTCAGATTCGGATTCGTCTTGATGCTGTAACAGATCAGCGGTTCGACAGCGGCAAAGGCGCGCCGCAACTGCGCCAGGTGGTGCAACAAGGTTCGCTTGCTATAAACCCACAACGGCGTACCGAAGCGTGCCGCCAATTCCCGAACCGGCACATCTTCACAATACAGTTCTCGATCGCGGTAGTGAAAATAATCCATAATGCAAATCAAAAGCGACGGTCCAACGAGAAGCCCCATGCCGACAGCGCGCTGCGGCACTTCTCGTTTCTACTCTTTAGTTTCCAGTTTTTCCTTTTCCGAAGCTAGCCTATTTCGCCAGAACGCCAGCTGCTGGGCCACCTGCGAGGGTGCGGTTGAACCGATACTGCGAAAAGAGTCGATCGCCTGACGGACACCGAGGACGCCGCGAACTTTTTCCCCCAATCCCTCTTGGATCGTTTCCCATTGGCTGGCGGGCACGTCCACGAGTCGGACTCCGTGTTCTTCGCACCAGCGCACCACTTTGCCGACCGCCTCGTGTGCCGACCGCATCGGTATTCCTTGCAGAATCAGAAACTCCATCAAGGTCGTCGCATCCAGATGCCCTTCTTCCAGGCGGCTCGCGATGGCTTTCTCGTCAAGCCGCGTTTCCCGCACTATTGCTGCCGCGATTTCCAGACAAGACGATACCGTGTCGAAAGCGTCGAAGAGGGGCACTTTGTCTTCCTGAAGGTCGCGGTTATATGCCAGAGGCAGTCCCTTGAGCAGAACCAACAATTGCTGCAAATCGGCGATGACCCGCGCCGACTTGCCGCGAATCAGCTCCAGAACATCCGGGTTCTTCTTATGCGGCATGATGCTCGAACCCGTGCAAAATGCGTCGGGGAGTTCGAGAAAATGAAATTCGGTCGTCGCCCACAGAATCCATTCTTCCGCCCAGCCGCTCAAGTGCACGGCAGCCAAGGCCAATGCGAATACGAACTCCACGACAAAATCGCGATCGCTGGAGACGTCGAGGCTGTTGCGGGCCAACTCCTCAAAACCCAGCTCGCGGCGGACGCTGTCACGATCGATGGGTAAACTGGTGCCGGCGAGAGCGGCCGCACCCAGCGGCAAAACCTTCACGCGTTTTCGGCAATCTTTGAGCCGTTCACGATCACGCTCGAATTTCTCCACATAGGCCAAAAAATAATGCGCCGCTAAAACCGGTTGAGCACGCTGCAAATGCGTGTAACCAGGCAAAATGACTTCCTTATGCCGCTCCGCCAGCGACAAAAACGCCGACTGCAACTCGTGCAGCCTCCTGTCCACTTCCATGATGGCGTCGTCGATCCACAACTTCACATCGGTGACGATCTGGTCGTTTCGGCTTCGCGCGGTGTGCAACTTTCGGCCAACGTCACCCAGCCTTTCGATCAAGGCGTGCTCGACGTGGCTATGGATGTCTTCCAGCTCGGCAGAAAATGCAAACTCCCCTCGTTCCATCTCCAACTTGATGTCTTCGAGGGCGACGATGATCCGTTCGGCTTCGTCGCCGGAAAGCAAGCCGCTTGCCGCCAACATCCGTGCATGCGCCTGGCTGGCGCGGATATCGTGCCGATAAAGACGCCGATCGAAGCTGATCGACTCGGTGAATGCCTCGACTCGGCGGTCGGTACCGCCTTGAAATCGCCCACCCCAGGTTTTCTGGCTCACGGCAAAAGATGCTTTCTTGGAAAAGAATCGCCCATTCGTTCCTTTTTACATTCTATCAACCCGACCGTGAAAACAGGGGATTTTAGGAATGCAAGACCGTGGCCAGTGGCGTCGGCAGAGCCAGCACCTTTCACCGTCGTTCTCCGCCGAATCCCCTGCCAAACAGAAAAACCCTGAGCATCGACTCGGCAAGCGCTTCGATGGCCAGGGTCAAGATGAAACCGGTTGCTCAGTAGCCGGTCGAACCTATTTCTTTTCCTTGATGCGGATGTAACGGAAGTCGAAGTCGCCTCGTTCTTTTTGCAGACCGATACCCTGTTTGCTGTTGTTGCCGATCCGCCATTGTTTCTCGATGACCTCACCATTCAGTTTGACGACGGCGACGCCATCGGTGATGTCCCATTCCAGTTCGTTCCATTGGCCAGCCGGCTTGCAGGGTTTGGCATATTGTTTCGGACCGGCAGTGGGATAGTCGCGAACCTGAAGCTGTTTCCCATGGATGAAAACTCCGGAATCCGCCCGCGAGCTGGCGCGGAATTGCAGGCGGATGATGCAATTCTTGCTGTGCGTTACTTTCGAGTAGATGTTCCCTTTTGCTTTCTTGGCGTCGAGGTGGATGGCGCCATCGACGACGCTCCAGCCGGTGGTGTTGCCCGTCCAGCCATCGAGGTTCTTGCCGTTGTCCAGACGGACGAACCCTTCTTCGAGTTTGAATTCATCCGGTGCGGCGGCGCCGACACACAGGATCAAACCGGCCAGCGACGGCAACGCAAATCGCAGGGTTCTCATGTTGCTTCTCCTTGGTTGTGGCTTCGGAGGGGGAATTTGCAAAGCGTGGCACAGTCCGCCGGCAAGGTTGCCTGGAAGACACCGCCGGGCGTCATGCCGCTTCAGCCGGCACAACTGTATTCTTTCCACCAATTCCAGGAAAACGCGCCGACAAAAGCGCAACCCAGCTCGAGCTTGTCGCCCAGCCAACGACGATTGACGACCCGCACTTCGACCAGCGAGCGATCAACCGGGTAGCGCGGCGGGCGCAAACCGAGTATGGTGCCTTCTTCGATATCGATTCGCCCAACGTTCAGGCGAACGCCGCCCTCAGAGCGATCGACGATCTGGGCAGGGTAGGGATCTTCCAGGGCGTCGGCAGGATCTTCCACCAAAACCGGTAACAACTCTTTGCACCGGGGATGGGCCCGACGTTCAAAAGACAGGTAGGAGTCAGTCATCACTCGACCTCGAATGACAAAAGGCGGGATTCCGCTAGGCGGAAAGTTGGCAGGTAAAGAGATTATATCCACTGTTTCGGCCAGGGCAAGCCAACCTTGGCCCTTGACACGAATGTCCAAGGCAGCGTGGGTTCCAGCATGTCTTGAACCGGCATTCCGAGGTGGAACTCGCCGGTGTCGGTTCGATTTTTGTGGCATGTGACGTTTGTGACTGGGTGACTCCGGATGGATCGACGGGAAATCGGCTTTTTCGCCGGTCGCTGAGTTGTGTTCCAGTCGAAAAAAGAAATGACCACAACTTATCAACACGGGCCTGCGCCGAGCACCCAGTAGGTGTCTCGAGCAGCTAGCCCCCGGCAACCGAGAAAACGTCGCCATGAAGAAGATAATAACTCTCAGTGTTTTCAGCCTGGCAACCCTGGTCGTCGCGGCGGGCTCGGCGTCGGCCTGGTGGCCCTGGTTTCCCCTGTGCGGGTGCAAGAAAAAATGGAGCAAGTGCTGCACCACGATTTGCTTAAAACAATACAACGCCTTCACGCCTATTTGCACAGGGAGCATCAGCTGTAACGGATGTTGTCCGCAACTGCCTTTGAATCCTTGTTGCGGAATGGCCATGTGCGGGCCGGCGCTGTTTGGTTACGGTGCACCGTCTTGCGATCCCTGCTGCGGCGCTTCGTGTGCGCCATCGAGTTGCTGCGGCTGCGACTCTTGCGCGCTGGGCCAACTGCCTGCTCCAGGGTCGATCCAGCAACCACAGGAAAACAACAGCGGAGATGGTGACTATAAAGCTCCGCTGCCGCAACCAGCCGACGGCATGGAGACGATGAATCCTTACCGCTACCCGGCTATCCAGCAACAGACTTACGCCCCCTATCCGGCAGCAAACCCCTATGCCCAGTATCCCTATGGCCCATTCGGCTATTATGGTTTGCAACCGACCGGCTATCGGGGCATGCAATATCCTTATGGCTATCCCTATGGCAGCCCCTTCGGGCAGTAATCACACCACCAGAAAGCCCAATCCGATTCGATAGTCATCCGGTTCCCGCGGTTGTTGTCAACCGCGGGCCTTTGGTTTGTAGCGACGCAAGGCTTCGAAGCTTCAGGGGTAAAGTGGTGCCGCGGTATTGACCTGTCTTTTGTGGGTTTCCATTTCTTGCTTCTTGGCTTCGTCGACCTGGGATGGCCGGACCCATAGCAACAAAACCAAAGGCACGAACGAAGCCACTCCGACAAACCAGAATGTCAAAGCGTAGGAAGGCAACTCGGAAGCACCACTGCCGGCCAACACTTTGAAAAAGTCACGGACGTAACCGGCCACAAAATTGCCGACGACATGGCCTACGTTGGAGAGCGTCATCAAGGTTGTAAAGACCGTCGCGGCCGCCTGAGTCCATGACAGTCTCATTGCCATCGACAAAAACCCTACCGAACCAGCGGCCAGCAAGCCTTCGCAGGCGATGACATAGGCCGAAGCAAAGATGCGATTGGTCCATAGGCCAGGCAATGCCGCGAAAATCATCGCAAGAATGCCATAACCACCGAAGCCGATGATCATCACTTTGCGCCGGCCGATGCGATCCGCCAGAAAGCCGCCAAACACCGCGAAGGCCATTTGAGGAAGCAAAACGTACATGCCGGCAACAGTCGAATACTGCACCGCGGACCATCCAAGATGCTGCGTGTATAAGGTATTGGTTGCGACTTCATTGATTCCCGAGGCGATGAGCTTGAACACGGTAAAGACCACAAACACCTGAAGAGTCGGCAGGCCGTAAGCGCGAGAAAACGAGCGAAGATAATCCCTTGGCGTCGGTACTGAAATCGTCGAACTGGTCATGGTGCTGCCGGGGCTCCAGGGAAGGAATTTGTCCCCAGCTCGCTCGATAAAGAATAGAGGAAACATCATCAGGCCAATCAAAATCGAGAATTGGACCAGCACGCAAATTTCCAATCCCCAACGTTCGAGGATATACGCCAAGACCGCCGCCCCCACTCCTTTGCCAATCAGCTTGGAACCCCACATCAAACCGTTCATCCGCCCCTGCTCTTCGGCAGGCAATATGTCGACGGCCAGCGCATCGGTACATACGTCCTGGAGCGAAGCGAAACAATTGTGCACAAAATACATCACGCACAAGATCGTGATGTCGTAATCGCCACCGGTAGCAACCAGCAGACCGAGGAGTGTCACTGCCATCATCAGCTCGGCAGCAATGATCCAGGGACGGCGACGTCCCATCGACGGCACCGTAAAGGTTTCCATCAAGGGAGCCCAGATCAATTTGAATGACCAGGGCACGAGAATGATTCCTTTCAAGGTGCCGATGGCCTTGTCACCGACATGGAAATTGGCAGATAGAAATGACGGCAAGGTGATCAGCATGAAGCCCCAGGGAATTCCCTGAGCCACGTACATGGCACAGAAAAGAGTGGTTCTTTGCCAGCGGCTGTCCGCCAAGGCCATACGCGTCGCCTCCTTTGGGAATTGGAAGCGAGTTTACCTGTCCTCGTGACATGCGGAAATGGAAAAATGGCGACGCGCAAACAGAAACCCGCTGGCAACAGGGGTCGCCAGCGGGGATCGATACGGGATCGAAGGATTAGTTCTGCATCTTTTCCCTGATCTCTTTGTTGCCGAAAGCATCCCGGCGATAGAGCGGCAAGTGCCGGTAGTAGACTTCCAGCGTTACCAGAGACAAACAGGTCTGCATGATACGGCCGCCACGACCACTAGAAATATGGTCGGACTTATCGTACCAACTCCCTTTTTGATGCGGATTGGTGTCCCCTTTGTCCTGGGCAGCAATCAGACTATCACGCATCTTGGGATTCCATTCTTCCCAGTACGGCCCCCCAAGATGGTGCATCACTTGCGTGGCGTAATAGCTATAGTACATGTTGTTGGCTTTGGGACCGTAGCTACGCAAGTATTTGACACCAGAAAGCAAACCGGGACTTCTGGGACCCCACCCAAGGTATTGCCTGGCAAGAAGACCGCCCGCCGACGTAGCCGGTCGGAAACCATTGGCCGGATGTGGCGTGGTGTACCCATACCGACCACCATCCGGTGAAGCCGCCGCATCGAGCCACTTGGTGCACCGCTGCAACGTTTCGACAGGCACCGTCAACCCGGCCATCTGACCGCTCTTCAATGCCATCAACTGCCAGGCACATATCGACCCATCGTAACCAGGCGAATTCTTGCGATAGCGCCAACCACCTTCCGCGCTTTGTGCCGCAACAATGTAGTTGAGAGCCCGCTGCGCAGGTCCACGAAGAGCCGGATCCGACGTCAACCCATATGCCTCGCAAAGAGCAATCGACGCCAAACCATGAGCGTACATGTTGGGATTCAACTCGCCATCCCGCTTCTGGTTCATCACCAGAAAACGCAGACCTTTGTCCACTTCCTTCGTGTAAAGATTGCCACGATCCGCTCCCCCTTTATGCGTCTGACCAGCTCCAAGCAGTGGAAGCAGCCCAAAAGCAGTACCCGCTATGTCATTGTCCGTACCGCCTGCACCATTGCAATTACAGCGGCCATGCTGATTGAACTTCGTCAACGACCAGCTACCATCCGGCGCCTGATGCTGCGCCATCCACTTGAGGCCTCGAGCAACCGCTGCCTCGGAAGCCGCATTGCCACCCCCTTCTTGCAGCATCTTTTGTCGCGTGGCTCCGCTTCGACCACCGAAACCGCCAGGAATCGCCTTCAAACCACCCATGCCACCAGCGAATCCCGTCATGCTGCCCCGACCATTCTCACCATCAGGGCTGCCCCCCTGCCCGCCACTCAAACCCGGAGGCGGTGGCAAGGTCTGCGGCACTCCAGGAGCAGCGTTCAGGATACCCACGTCCTCCATCGCATTGACCGGACCCGGCACACTGATTTCCTCTATCCGGTCAACGTTGTAATTGGTCGCCACATCGGGATCCAAACCAATGTCATCGTTCTCCAGATTCGGCGGCTTGCTCGTGTCTTCCACGATCGTTTCAAACCGCGCGACCTCCGTTTCCGGCGAGTCCGCTTGCGTGAAATTCACCAGGAAAAAGGACGCGATCACCGCTGCGTTGATACACATGCTGATGATCCACGCCGGAATGACACGGCTGATACGTCGCGAATCGTCCGTCGCGCCGATCTGGTCGACGTCAATGACTACGACCGGCCTCATTGGCTTTTGCATAGCTGCCTCCCAATTTCGGAAGACGTGAGCGGATTGAACAGCACCCCTAAGATAGCCTTTGCCAAACCCCAATGCAACGATTTGTCAAAAAAATTTTTTGCGCAAACAGAAACCCGCTGGCAACAGGGGTCGCCAGCGGGGATCCGATACGGGATCGAAGGATTAGTTCTGCATCTTTTCCCTGATCTCTTTGTTGCCGAAAGCATCCCGGCGATAAAGCGGCAAGTGCCGGTAGTAGACTTCCAGCGTTACCAGAGACAAACAGGTCTGCATGATACGGCCGCCACGACCACTAGAAATATGGTCGGACTTATCGTACCAACTCCCTTTTTGATGCGGATTGGTGTCCCCTTTGTCCTGGGCAGCAATCAGACTATCACGCATCTTGGGATTCCATTCTTCCCAGTACGGCCCCCCAAGATGGTGCATCACCTGCGTGGCGTAATAGCTATAGTACATGTTGTTGGCTTTGGGACCGTAGCTACGCAAGTATTTGACACCAGAAAGCAAACCGGGACTTCTGGGACCCCACCCAAGGTATTGCCTGGCAAGAAGACCGCCCGCCGATGTAGCCGGTTGGAAACCATTGGCCGGATGTGGCGTGGTGTACCCATACCGACCACCATCCGGTGAAGCCGCCGCATCGAGCCACTTGGTGCACCGCTGCAACGTTTCGACAGGCACCGTCAACCCGGCCATCTGACCGCTCTTCAATGCCATCAACTGCCAGGCACATATCGACCCATCGTAACCAGGCGAATTCTTGCGATAGCGCCAACCACCTTCCGCGCTTTGTGCCGCAACAATGTAGTTGAGAGCCCGCTGCGCAGGTCCACGAAGAGCCGGATCCGACGTCAACCCATATGCCTCGCAAAGAGCAATCGACGCCAAACCATGAGCGTACATGTTGGGATTCAACTCGCCATCCCGCTTCTGGTTCATCACCAGAAAACGCAGACCTTTGTCCACTTCCTTCGTGTAAAGATTGCCACGATCCGCTCCCCCTTTATGCGTCTGACCAGCTCCAAGCAGTGGAAGCAGCCCAAAAGCAGTACCCGCTATGTCATTGTCCGTACCGCCTGCACCATTACAATTGCAGCGGCCATGCTGATTGAACTTCGTCAACGACCAGCTACCATCCGGCGCCTGATGCTGCGCCATCCACTTGAGGCCTCGAGCAACCGCTGCCTCGGAAGCCGCATTGCCACCCCCTTCTTGCAGCATCTTTTGTCGCGTGGCTCCGCTTCGACCACCGAAACCGCCAGGAATCGCCTTCAAACCACCCATGCCACCAGCGAATCCCGTCATGCTGCCCCGACCATTCTCACCATCAGGGCTGCCCCCCTGCCCGCCACTCAAACCCGGAGGCGGTGGCAAGGTCTGCGGCACTCCAGGAGCAGCGTTCAGGATACCCACATCCTCCATCGCATTGACCGGACCCGGCACACTGATTTCCTCTATCCGGTCAACGTTGTAATTGGTCGCCACATCGGGATCCAAACCAATGTCATCGTTCTCCAGATTCGGCGGCTTGCTCGTGTCTTCCACGATCGTTTCAAACCGCGCGACCTCCGTTTCCGGCGAGTCCGCTTGCGTGAAATTCACCAGGAAAAAGGACGCGATCACCGCTGCGTTGATACACATGCTGATGATCCACGCCGGAATGACACGGCTGATACGTCGCGAATCGTCCGTCGCGCCGATCTGGTCGACGTCAATGACTACGACCGGCCTCATTGGCTTTTGCATAACGCCTCCCAATTTCGGAAGACGTGAGCGGATTGAACAGCACCCCTAAGATAGCCTTTGCCAAACCCCAATGCAACGATTTGTCAAAAAAATTTTTTGGCCCTTCGTTGGGAAAGCCTCAATGCTCGTGCCCTCCTTTGAAGTAGGGATGTTTCGGGTCTCCTTTGGCAATGACATAGGCGACGAGGTCGAGAATTTCTTCCCTTGTCAAGCGGTCGAGCAGTCCCTTGGGCATCAAGGAAACGGACGACTTTTGCCGTTCGGCAATTTCGGACGGCTTCAACACGACCGGTTTCGTACTTGCCAATGGATTTTCGATGATCTTGACTACTTCCTTTGTTTCTTCGATGATCAGGCCGGTGATCACTTTTCCAGCCGTGGTTTCGATGATGTACGACTGATACTTTTCATTGATCCTCGAAGAGGGTTCGAGGATATCGCGGAGGATGTCGACCGGTTTGAGCATCGGATCGATTTTGGTCAGGTCGGCACCGAATTGGTTGCCGACATTGTCGACGCGGTGGCAGGAGACGCAGCCTGCAACGACGAACATGCGTTTGCCGTTGGCATACGATCGCCCGTGTTTCATGTTGATGATGGAAGACGCGAGTTCTTCGAATTTCCATTCTTTTCGCGGGCGGTTGAATTTGAGCATTTCATCCTGGATTGGAAGTTTCTTCCGGGCGACATATCCTTCGGGATCAGCGAGATATTCTTCGAGGTTGTCGACGACGTACAAAGCCGCGTACATGCGCCGCCAATGTCCAGGATACGTGCAAACGATGGGATAGACGCCGGGTGTTTTCGGTGCGGTGAAAAGGATTCGCTGCGAATCCCTCGGCATCAACAAGCGGCTGGCAACAAGGACTTTCTTCGATTTTGGCACGTATTGCCGGTTGGCGGCATCGGGGTCTTGAGCGGTTTTTTCGGCGAGAAGGCCGATTTCTTCCAAGGCGCCCGGTTGCACGATCACCAGGTTGTGCGGCATCAAGTCGGAGTTTTCAAAGTGGATTTCAACCGCACGCCCTGCCTGAACGACGAGGCGTTCGCGGTCATAGGCCATGCGGTGAGGCAGGGTGCCCATGTGGATGATGCGGACACCTAGTTCTCCCAACTCAGCGCGGATGTCTTTGCCGATATCCGCCGGCAGAGCTGCCGCCAGGGCATAGCCAAGCTGCAGGGCATCGCGGGCTTGCTGAGAAGTGCGCTCTTCCTTCGGCAATTTGCGAATATAGGCCAACAAGGAATCGACCAGCGGCTTGACCTGGTCGTTCGGCCAGAACTTTCGGGGAATGCGTTGCAAGGCCCTGACGGCAGCCGACCTGTCCTTATCTTCTGCCACGAGCCTGGCCAGCAATTTGAAGGTGTCCGTCTCTTTGCCCCGAACATAGGTCAGGGCAAGCATGGCCGCGCTGCGGATCATGGCTTCCGGGCCGGCGCCGCCGATCTGCAACGTCACGCTCGGCTTTGGCGCAGGGTTGTTTTCCTTGACAAAAACGGGCTTGTTGGCACGGTCGAGAATCTTGAGGGTAAACCCATCGAGACGGTTGCCCAGGCTGCCATCAGTGCGGTTGTAGATGACAACAGCGTCGATGGGATATTCGTTCCCCAAGTCGAGTTGCCACCACGGATTGGCAGTGACTTTGGTGTGCGTCTGCCCGCCAGAGGCATAGCGGCCATCTTTGTTGCCGTCGATGGCTCGTTCGGCAACGCCGCCGTGATCGACGTTCTTTTGGGTGGCCTTTCCCTGCCTGGCGATGTTTCGGCCATTGCTATAGACTTCGACTTCGGCCAATGTGAGCACCCTTTTCCGCCCGGGCAGTTCGATGCGGATAAAGCGACCGGTCGTACCCGCGGACGTGCCAGGCTTGGGTTTCAATTGGTCAGGCAATCCGTCCAAGAGAGCGGCTACCTTCGGATAAAGCTGGGCACGGATGCTTGGGTCGGGAATCAGCGGCATGGCACTGACCAGGTCATGCAACCTCTTTGCCGAGGCGGCAGCCAGGTCCCACGCCTTGTCGACGTTGGCATCGGCGCTGATCAGGGCGACGAACCCGATTTGTCGAACCACCGGCAGCTTCCCGTTGGTCGCCATGTTGACCAATTCATTGCGAACCCGCGTCAATGCCTTGGGATCATGCGCGGTCAAGAGACGAACCAGGTCGAACACCGAGCCTTGCCCTTGTTGGCGAACGTCGAGGTTGGCGATGGCACCCAGCAGAACCGACAGCTCATCTTTTTTGTCGAGTTTGGCGAGACCGGCCAAGGCTTCCCGACGGTATTCCTCACGGATGCCGTCGCGGTAGAGCAGCTCCAAATACACGCCGCGATCGCGTTTCATCTTCAAGAGTTGGTCGGTCGGGACGTTGCGGAGGAAGTAGCGGCGTCCGGCATCACTGGTAAATTTGATGTTGATTCCTTCAGAAAGGGCTTTTTTCCAATATGGCTCCAGAGCTTTCATCGTCTCTTGCCGGGTGTAATCGAGGTATTTATCGCTTGGCAAGTCCATGCTGATGATGGGAACCTCGATCGCTTCGGGTCGGCGGAAGAAACTGGCAGCGCGGACCGCCTCCAGCCGAACACGTGGATGCGGATCGGCAGCGAGTTTCTTCAACAACTGGAGCGACTCTGGAATCCGGTCGCGCCAGTAACAGAGCACGCGCGTGGCCGCCGATCGGGCGCGGTGGTCTTTCGATTTGAGTACGCGTTCAAGCAGGTCGGCATTGACAATGTTGTGGAACTGGTACATCCACAGACCTTCGAGCATCAGACGCTCGTAGTCGGGATTGCCCTTGTCGAGCGAAGCGAGCCATTTGTCGACGGCGGCGAGGACTTTGTGTCGATCGCGACCGCTGAGTTCGAGCTTAGCGCGGTAGCGAACCCGGTTGTCGGGATGCTGCAACAACTGGACGAGTTTTTCGATGGGTTCGCCGGCGATCCTGGCTGGCTCGAGCAGCGGTCGATCCAGGCAAGTGACGCGGTAGACCCGTCCATGTTTGCGATCGCGATTCGGATCGCGGATGTGGTGTTGCATATGGCCGATTATGGGGTTTTGCCAGTCGGTGAAATACAAGGCGCCGTCCGGTCCGATCTCCATATCGACGGGGCGGAAGTTCGGGTCCGAGGATTGCAGGATCGGCTCGGCTTCGGTCAGCGCGAAAACTGGCAACCGTCCTTCATGGATGCGATAGCGCAGGATGCCCAGGAAGCCGATCACGTTGGCAACGAGCAAGTTGTCCTGGTACTCCTTGGGAAAATGGCCGCTGGAAAGAATTTCCGTGGCCGGGCATGGACGAGTTTTCTGCTGATAAAGTTGCGGCGGCTTGGGGTGCTTGGCCGGGTACTCGAGATGCCCAGAAAACAAGGCTGCGTCATAGGGAACCGCGCCCGTGCCGTCATGGATGAAATTGTTGCCCCAGCGATCGAACACATGGCCATGCGGGTTGGCGAAGTTGAAAGGCACGAAACCGTTCGACTTTCCAGGTGAGCGGCTCGAACCGCCAGACGCAGGCATTGTTGTTTCGCATCACCCCGTAGATCGTTTCAATCTGCGATTGGTGAAAGACCCCCCTCGCCGAAGTAGAGTGCTCCACCTGGACCGAAGACGAAACTGTTGGCAGTATGGTGCGTGTCGGCGGAATCGATGCCGTGCAGCACGATTCGCTTGACATCGGCTTTGTCGTCACCGTCGGTATCCTGCAAATAGAGGAGGTTGGGAGCCATGGCGACGAAAACGCCGTTGCCGTAGAACTCGAAGCCAGTCGGGTTGTGCAGACCGGAGGCGAAGGTGGTACATTTATCGGCCTGGCCGTCGCCGTCGGTGTCTTCGAGAATCAGTAGCTTGTCGTTCATTTCTTCTTTGGGTTTCCAGTGGGGATACGATTCCCAGGCGGCGACCCACAACCTGCCTTTGGTGTCGAAGGCCATCTGCACAGGGTTGATCAACTCTGGAAACATTTCTTCGGAGGCGAACAGGGTGACCTTCAAGCCTTTGGCGACCTTCATCTTGTCGATGGCTTCTTTGCCTCCGAGAAATAGATGAGTGCCCCCCGGACCGGGTCCGGGTTTGTTGGTTTTGACCGGAATGAAGGGGGGGAGTGTTGCTGTCATCGACTTTCAGGTCTTTGCCCTGGGCGATGGCCCAAATGCGTTGGTCGCGGTTGGCCGCCATGACTTCCAGGACTTCCATTTCGCGCTGGAGCACTTCGCGATTGCTGATTCCATCGGTGTATTTCAGCTTGGATCGGCCGCCATAGACGTTGTAACCATCGGTCGTGCGGTAGCGGTGGAACCAGTAGAAGTCTTTATCCAGCACAGCCTGTCGCAGCTTTTCCGAGAGCTTATCGTTCGACGTTTCGAAAAGCGCCTGGTCGATAGCCTGGGCGATGAGGCGGTCGCCATGGCTGTTGAGGTGAATGCCGTTGATCGTCAGTGGGTGTGTCGGACTCGTCGTAAAGCCGTTTGCTGGCGTTGAAGAGATCGACGAAAACGATATTCATTTTCTTGGCCGACCTCAGCCATGGCTTCGCTGTAGAGGCGGATGCGCTCGTTGTTTTCCCTGCCATCGGGCAAGTCAGGCCAGCCCCCTTTTTCTCCCTTGGCCAATGGCAGGCGATAGGGAGGCACGCCTTTTGTCCGCAGGTTTTCGTGAGCGACGGGCGAGAAAAGCACGACTCGGGGCGGGTTGGAACCGTTGTACTTTTGACTGCGCACATGGTCGATATAGTCGGTGAGATCTTTCTTGAACTGTTCGACGCCGTTCTTGCCGGCAAAGGATTCGTTGAAGCCGAAGAATGCGAAGATGACGTCGGCACGATGCAGTTTCAGATATTCATCGGGGCTGCCGAAGTTTGCCGAACGCAAGCGGGTCTTGATCTCGTCGCCAGAGAATCCCAAGTTGCGAACAACCAGTTGATGATTGGGGAAACGCGTCTGCAAATGGGTTTCCAACCAGCCGAAATACTGCATTCGTTCGGCGAGGGCGTTGCCGACAATGCAAATGTGATCCCCCTTTTTCAGTTCGAACTTTTGTGCGGAGATAGCATCAGTCGAAAGCAAGATCGCCAACGCGGCGGCAAGAAAACGAACAAAGAATCGCATGAACGGCTCCTTGGGTGAGATATCAGGCCCAGGCTCTCGGAAAAGACGGAACTTTCGAACAACTACTCTTCCCAATTATCCGTACGAAACGGCGATGCTGGAAGTTGTTCTTTGTTGATCAGGTTTGCATCGGGATTGGCCGACCAGGCGTAACGAACAGCAACCGGATCGGCCACTTTCGAGCTGGAGACTTCGATCGTGTCGCCGACGATCCGGGCATCGGCCCAGACGAATTTCCGATCTTTGCCGGCAACGGCGAATCCCCGCACTTCTTTTCCGTCACGGGTCGCCAGGCCGCTGCCGACATGGTCGAAGGTCACGATGATCTTGTTGTCTTGTTTTTTCATCGCTTTGTAGATCGGGCCCGACGGCACGATGTCTTTGCCGTACGTTTTGGCCAGCGCCCACAGCGCCAGCCGCAGGCCAACGTCCTGTTTGTTTTTCGGATGGATGTTGTTCGCTTCGCCGATATCGATGGTGACGGCCATGCCGGTGTTGGCAACCGCCAAGGTCTTCAGCATCGCTTCGCGAATGAGCACCCAGCCATTTGTTTCCGATGGAGAGCTTTGCGGCTTGAGATAGTTGGGGAGCTGAACGAACAAAAAGGGGAAATCCCCCTGTCGCCAGAGGGCACGCCAGTCGGCGATCAGAGCCGGCAGCTGATAGCGATAGAGATACGGATGAAAGCGCGAATTGCGTTCTCCTTGGTACCAGATCACACCGCGAATGGCGTATGGCGCCAGCGGGTGGATCATCGCGTTGTACAGACCACCGGCACCTTTTGCTGGCAGGCTGAGCTTGTGCTCCTGCAAATACTTTTGCACTTCGGGCGCCTGTGCCATCTTCTTTTGTGCCGCTTCGCTGGTCCAGGCTTCGATCGGCGTGCCGCCAACGGAGGAATTGATCAGTCCGACCGGAACGCCCAGTTCTTGATGCAATTTTCGACCGAAGAAGTAGGCTGTCGCGGAAAATTGGCCCACGGTTTCGGGGCTGCAGACGACCCAATTCGCTTTCACATCGTTTGCTGGCGCTGCTGCTGATTTTCGCGGCACGGTCAACATGCGGATTTTCGGGTACTTCGCTGCTGCCGCTTCTTCAGCGGCATTGGCTGCTCGAGCTACCTTCCATGCCATGTTCGACTGACCAGAACACAACCAGACTTCACCTATGAGTACATCTTTTATTTCTAAAGCGTTTTCTTTGCCTTTGATGCTCAAGGTGAACGGACCGCCAGCTGGCAACGGCGTAAGCGACACCGACCAGGTTCTATCGTCGTTGGTCTTGGCTGTATGTGTTTGACCGGCAATCGCCACGGTGACTGTCTCGCCCGGCTCCGCGTAGCCCCATACGGGGACCTTGGCATCGCACTGCAGGACCATGTGGTCGGAAAAGACGCCAGCCACACGGACATCGCCTCGCGCCGCTGTGCTGTTCATGACCGCAACGACGGCAACCAGACAACCAGCAAAAAGACTGATCCGCGCTTTTTTCATCGACTATCCTTTTGATTGAAATCGAAGGTGTGCAGAAACTTCATCATAGTACGCCCGCCACCAACTGCAAGAAAGAAACACAAGAAGGCGCCACGACCGGCAAGCAAAGGCTGTCCGGCTTGGGCGCACGGCTACGGCGGCAACCGCGTGTTCAAAAGTAAGAGACGACAAAGCGTTGCGAATGATTCAAACGCCTTTGCGTTCGCTATTGCCCGATGCTATGATGGCAGCCGAGGATGAAGCGAGGGGGGAGACCTGTCAATGATTCGTTTCCTTTGCTACAACTGCAAAGCGGTTCTGAAAGCCCACGACAACAAGGCGGGCACTTCGATGAACTGTCCTCGTTGTCATCGGCTCTTGATGGTGCCAAAAAACCTGACAGCTCCCGCCGCTAATGTCCGTCCCGCTGCGGTCCAGACCGCGAGAAAAGTGCAACCCGCCGTGGTGGCCGCTCCTTATCGGTCCAAGTGGATGCGAAAACTGGCCTATGGCTTTTTGGGCTTTTCGATATTATTCCTCGGCTTCGCCGTTCTTATCCGCTTCGTCATCATGCCGACAATCAACGACCTTTTCGCTTCGGATGCCGCCGAACAGCCGCAACTCACCGACCAGGACACGATTCCGCTTCCAAAAAGCAAAGGTCCGGACTTCGTGAAGTGGCTGGAAAGCGATGACCCGAACATGCAGTACAAGGCTGCCGTCATTCTTTACGATAAGGACAAGCACCCGGATTTCGGCGGCTTGCGCGCGGTTCCCTCCTACCTGAAGCTCTTAAAAAACAAAGGATCGGCCACGCGCACCGTGCGAATGCGGCGCATCGCGGCGGAGGCGTTGATCACCCTCGGTCCGGTGCTCGATGCTCCCAAGCAGGCGCCGGTTGTCGAGGCACTGAAAGAGGCGACGAACGACCCAGATGCGGAAGTGCGGGCCTTGGCGATCCGTGCATTGGGACAGATGAAATCGGTGGCCGAACTGAGCGATCTTTTGAAGCATCGTATCAAAGAAAACCGAGTTCTTGCTTCCCAGGAGTTGGCGGAACTGGGCGATGCCGGCAAAACGGCGATCCCCGACCTTCTGCGAGCTATCAAATTGTCGCCTCCCGACGTCAAGGTTCATTTGGCCAGCGCGGTCGTTCGACTCGATCCGACCAGAGAAGAAGTCATTCCCGTTCTGCTCGACGGCTTGAAGACGAGCACCGATGAGGTTCGGCAACTGGCGGCCGAATCGCTTGGCCTGATGGGGCCGGTCGCCAAATCGGCCTTGGGAGCTCTTTATCAGGTATTCAACACCGAAAAAAACGCATTAGTGAAAAAAGCGGCCTACGACGCTTATTGGAAAATCTACGGCAAAAACAAGGAAATGAAAAAAAATTCCAAATAGCAGGACACCTTTCTTTGCGACAAGGAGGTCGAACATGGGTTCCACGGCAATTATCATCCCGGCACGTTACGCTTCTTCCCGCCTTCCCGGCAAACCCCTTTTGCGAGAAACCGGCAAGTATCTCATTCAGCACGTCTACGAACGCGCCGCCCAGGCTCGCTGTGCGTCCGCTGTCATTGTCGCCACGGATGACCAGCGCATCGCCGATGCGGTTACTTCTTTCGGCGGACAAGCAAGGATGACGCGAAGCGACCATCCCAGCGGTACCGACCGTGTCGCGGAAGCAGCCCGTGATTTGGACGCTGATCTTGTCATCAACTTGCAAGGAGACGAACCTCTTATCGATCCGGGGCATCTCGACGATTTAGCTGAACTGCTGGGTCGCAGCGCTGATGCCGATATGGCCACCCTGGCGACGCCGATTCGCGAGCCGGCAGCGTGGCACAATCCGCATGCCGTCAAGGTAGTTTGCAATGCTGCCGGTCAGGCCCTGTACTTCAGCCGCAGCCCGATCCCTTGGTGCTCTCACCCCGATTTTGCTTGCGATCCCCCGCTGTTTTGCTTGCATCTTGGGCTTTATGCTTATCGCCGAGAGTTTTTGTTGCGCTTGACGTCAACGCCGCCGTCGCGTCTGGAAGAACTAGAGAAGCTCGAACAACTCCGCGCGCTGTCCTTGGGAGCTAAAATCCTCGTCGGTCTGGTTGCGGCGCATTCGGTGGGGATCGATACACCGGCAGATTACGAGCGTTTTGTCGATCAATGCCGGCGGGCGGCATAAAACGTCGTTCAAACCCGCCTGTTGCTCGGCGGCAAATTTTCCGAAAAACTTGGAAGGGAATGCCCCTGTGAAGGATTATTCTTATGGAACGACACCTGTCGGAGAAAACACTTGGCAGCCGGGCGACTTCATTCGGTGTTGGGTTTCCTTCGCTCGCTGGCGGGGCGTCCGGCCAGTGATGAGGCCACCGACCGCGCGTTGCTGGAAGAGTTTGTCGCCAATCGCAACCAGGCGAGTTTCGAGGCGCTGGTGAAGCGGCATGGCCCGATGGTGCTTGGTGTTTGTCGGCGCATCCTTGGCGACAGCCACCAAGTCGAGGATGTGTTCCAGGCCGTTTTTATCGTGCTGGCGCGGAAAGCGTCAACGCTGCGCCGGAGCGGAACTCTTGCTGGCTGGCTTTACACCGTTGCTGTCAACGCCGCTCGCAAAGCGAAAAAACGGGAACAACGACGGCGCGAAGTGGAGCAAAGCATGTTGCCGATTTCCACAGCGAACGCCAGCGGCGATCAGCGCATTTGGAACGATATCCGGCAGGTCATCGATGAAGAGGTCAGCCTCCTTCCGGAACGCTATCGATTGCCTTTCATCCTTTGCACCATGCAAGGAAAGACCAACGAGGAAGCGGCACGAGAACTCGGTTGCCCGACGGGAACGATTCTTTCCCGCCTGTCTCGGGCCAAGGAAAGGCTGCGGCGACGATTGACCCGGCGCGGCATCACGGTGCCATTGGGCACTTTGGTCGCTGTGATCGAGGCCAACGTTTCCCAAGCCGTTCCGCCCGCGACGCTCATTGCCCCTACTGTGGAACTGGCTATACCGCAAGCGCTGGGCAACCTCGCTCTGGAGGTGCCGGCAGTCATTCTTGCTCGAGGAGTTTTGCACGCCATGTGGATCAAACGTGTTGCTATTGGTGTTCTTACGATCGTCGCCATCGCCAGCTTGGGAGGTGCAACCTGGTTGACGTTCCAGCAATTGCACGCGACTCCCAGCGATGTTCCCGATGCCAATGTCGCCAAGCCGCCAGCGAAATCCGATGTCAAAAAAGCCGAAGACGCCATCCGCCAGGCGGTCAAAGCCTTCAAGTCCGCAACGCTGTTGTCCGACCCAAGGATTCTTCGGACGTTTCCCGACTATCTCTTTTTCGACGTGCGCTTCCGTTACAACTACGGCGTCCCGCTTGGCGAAATCGAAGGCTCGGCTTGCTGGGCCGTGAACAAGAAAACCGGCAAAACGATTCGCCTCGGCCAAAACGGCGAAGCCGATACGAAAGAGCTGATCAAGTTTTTCGAAACGAACATGGCTCCCGTAAACAGCGATGCTGTCCAGAAAGAGGCTGTTTGGGCCTGTCTGCGTATCGCTCAGGAAGCTTTCACCGAACACGGCTGGATGTCGATGACCATAAAGGAAAGCGACATTTTGGTGGGGAACGTAACAGCCATCGGCAAATCAGTCGTCACACCGAAAGGGGGTAACAGCGGCGAGTTGATCGTCTACCTGGCACGAGAAGACGGAAACAAAGCCACCGTGCGCATCGAAAACAAGATTCGCCGAGGGCCGAAACCGATCTGCCAGGCGACCCGGTTGCTCGATCCCGATCCGATTCTGTGTCGCATTTGTGAGCAACAGCTCTTGTTGATAGGCGTTCACGCCGACGACTATCTCGCAGACCGTCGGGCGCGAGCGGAAACGGCCGAATTGCGAAACGCCATCGATCGCATCTGGCAGCGAATCGTTGCGGGCGAAGAAGCGGGAGAACTGGTTCGACCGCCGGAGAGGTTGCTGCGGCACACGGACCCAGTTGTGCGGCGGATCGCTGTCCAGCAATTGCGAATGATGCCGACTCAGTAAGCCAAGCCTCTATTTCGGGGCTTTCAAGAATTCGGTCACCGCCAAGGTCAGTTTGCCAAGTTTTTCGGCGGCGGCAGCGATCTGTTCGGCTTCCTGACGATCCTCCTGGTTGTCCTGTGGCCGAAGCGATTGCAGCCGTTGTTGCAGCCGGGCCGCGTGTCGCAGGTTGGCGCGGAGCAGCATGCGTGGGGTCAAGCGGTCGTCGTTCCGCCGACAGATCTCGAACATCTGCTTCGCCTGGTCCAGATATTGGTTCAACTCCGCCGCGGTCTTCAGTGTCCGCCATGTCTCGTAGATAAAACGACGGGCGGAACGGTGTTCTTCGTTTCTTGCGTTCCAGGCATTGGCCAGGGCGGCCCAACGCTTCTTCGCCTGGGCAAGGATGCCCGCATGCTCCCTGGCTTCCCGCTGAATCCTCTCATAAAGCTTCAACGCTTCGTCGTATTCCGCATCCGCCTCGAGCAGACGGGCTTTTTCGAGCAACGCGATCCACTCCGCACGTTTCGGATCGTTTTCCCGCTTGATGACGTCGCGCAGGTTGGCGATAAATCCTTCGATCTCCGTTCGCCGTTTTTGCAGTTCGCGAAGACGATCGAACCCTTCGCTCAAGTCCAAGCGCGCTGACAACCCGAGTTGTTTGGCAGCCGCTTGAAGACGCTCGTGTTCCTTGGTTCTGCCGGCAATCTGGCGGTTCAATTCGGCCAGGCCGCTTTCGGCCCGTGCCAAGGCCTCTTTGTGCTTCTGGCCATCAACAAGTTGACTCAGTTCTTTGTAAAGTCCATTGACCACGAGCACGTTTTCATAGAGATGAGCGATCCATTGTTTTTTTTGCAGTTCCAGCCGGCCAAGCTGTTCTGCTTCCGGATGATCGCGAATTCGGCAAATATGCAGTCCGCCATCCACAAGCGCCAGGGGAAAACGGGCCAAGACCACGCCACCGTTTTTCACTTGTACCAGCACCAACCCGTCGAAACGCTTCGTCGACGAGGCCATGCCGTTCGCTCCCGTTGTGGTCTCTTCGACCGGCTCGACGTCGAAACTGCTGCGAAAAAACAGTACCTGAAAACCGGCCAGCGGACGAAGCCGGTCATCGACGAGCCGAAGGCGGACAGCATTGCGGATCGTGCCGAGCTTGATGCAACGAAACCCGAGGAGGCCGGGCGCTTCGCCCAGCGAGTCACGGTAGCGTTGCAACACCCGACACCGGCAAGTTCCTTTCTCGGGAAAAACCTGCTCTACCTGAAGCAGACAATAAGGAACGGGTTCGGCCGTTTCTTTTTCTTCGCTTTTTCGAATTTGAACGACCGCAAAGAGGTCGTTCTTTTGCAACCAACGCGAGTCAAAACGGTTCAGCTGACCGGCTTTCAACTCGACATCGGCCATGCCATCGGCATGCGACATGACCGTGCCAACCAGCCCAAAATCACGCTGAATCGTCAGCGTTGCCCTGCGGGAGACGAGCAGACGATCGGCAATTTCGACACGCCGCAAAGGACCGGCAAACGCTGTCAACCCGTCATACTGTCGCGATCGAATCACATAAAGATCACGCTCATATCCGATCAAGAGAAAATAGGTCTTGAAATTGCCCACCGTTTTCCACGAACCGAGATTCGGCAAGCCTTGCTGGCGGATTTCCGGCCAATGCTCATGGTTGTCCACGACATCCACCTGCCCCCATTTGCCCAATGCCAATCGGAGATGTTCCGCCAACTCCCGCCGGACTCGGTCCCGAAACAATTTCGTTAGCACAGGGTGCGATTCAAAGCGAAGAACGACTTGCACGTTATAGGGGATTTTGCCTTGTGGTGCCAAATCGGCACATAGTGGTATCGGTGAAACGAAAAGCGCGACCAAACAACCTGTCCGCCACATCGATGGGTATCTCCTCTTTGCCGCATCCGGCTTGCCGTCTTGGGCTGTTTCTATTCTACCCGGAAGTTTTACGCGAGGCGCACAGACGAACGCGACAGCACGATAACTGTTGCGGCAAGCAACAAGGAAAGCCAGGCGACCAGCCCACACAACGATCGGCATTGGCGAAAGCGGTCCGAATCGATCGATCGAACCGGATCGCCAAGACGATAGGCGTTTTTTTTGACGAGTTGGACGCGAAGCACTCCTGCCAGTGCAGCCATGGGTCTGCCTGCATTGGGACTCGGTGTGTTGCCTCCGTCCCGGCACAGAATGGCCCAGCCGACGCGACTTTCCAATCCCGACAACCAGGCGGCCGCGAGAATCAACCCTGCCGTCACTCTGGCCGGAATCCAGTTGGCCACGTCGTCGAGTCGCGCCGCGAATTTGCCCAGTGCTTCGTACGGACCGCGATAACCGATCATGGCGTCGAGCGTGTTGATCGTACGATAGACAACGGCGCCAGCGATGCCGAAAAACGAGTAATACAAAAGCGGTGCGACGATGCTGTCGGATGAATTTTCAGCCAACGATTGCATCGAAGCACTGCGGAGTTCGGTCTCATCGAGTGAACTTGCATCCCGGCTGCACAAGGAACGCAATGCTTGCCGGGCCGCTTCGATGTCCTCGTTTTGCAAACAGTTTTCGACATCGTCTGCAGCATCACGCAACGCACGACAGGCGAAACTTGCTTTCAACAGCCAGACCGAGATCAGCAAGTGGACGGCGGTCCATCGCCCGGCCCAAGCAAGCAAGAGCCAACTGGCCGATGCTACAGCCGCACAGCTTACGAGTGTCAAAGCCATCCCAAAGAGAAACGGAGACCACCAACCATTACGCGGTGCCCAAGCCAAAACGGCGTCGACCGATCTTCCCAGCCAAACCACCGGATGCATCCAGTAAGGTGGCTCGCCGAATAGCAAGTCGATTGCCCAAGCCATTCCCAGAACCACAAGCATTTCCTGAGTGCTCGTCGCGCTCAGGTAGATGCCGAATTCACCGTGCGGCATAAGAACCTTTCTGTTTCGCCGTGACACGACGAAGTTGCTGACCAGTCAAGCTGTCGTCTTTGGTTGTCGGGGTCGAGACTAATGTCGGCAAATCCATGCGTCCGTTTCGTACTTTTCTTGAACCAAACGTTGCACAAGCGAGTCGGGATAATCCCGGATTTCGTGACAGGCCTGCCATTGGTGGCGAAGCCTGTAGATAATGTCCTGTTCTTGTGCCGACAAGTTGATCAAGAAGTCCTCGTGGTTCCGTCGTCGGCGGTATTCGGGCTGGCGAGGAGGCGATTTGAGATAGCGGGCTACTTTGCGCGTATCAAAGTCGTAGAGAATCGTGCCATGATGCAACAGCCAGCGACGTTTCCGCTGCTGCGAATTTCCTGAAAACTTTCGATCACCGATAACCAGGTCGCTTGCACCCGCGAGAGCCAAACCTGGAACCAGGTCGTCGAGGGCCGCCTTCATCTGACCGAGGATGTACTGATAAGACGAACGAACCTGCGCTAACGCCGGGTGGTCGCAGTAGTTGAGAATCAGGGCGAAGACGAGACAACCGTGATCGAGGAGAACAGCCGCTCCGCCACTGCTTCGCCGGCACAGCGGCACGTGATCGCGGCGGCAAGATTGTTCATCGACTTCGGCGGCGAGTCGGCTGCTCGCTCCCAGCACGACGGCCGGTTCGGGCCATTGCCAGATGCGAAGAACCCCATCTGTGTCGGCTTCCTCTGCCTGGCAAAGCAACGCTTCATCAAGCGCCAGGTTTTCCGCAATCGTTGGCAACGTGAGATGCAAATAGCGTAGCGTCGCGTTCATTCCGGCGGCGGTTTGAACGGGGTCTGATCTTCGCTCGTCACCGTGATCACGCCTTCAGGAGTCAAAGCGAAAGTATGCTCCACATGCGCACTGGGAAGGCCATCGACCGTTACAACGGTCCAATGATCCGATAACAGCTTGACGTCGGGTTTGCCCATGTTGATCATCGGTTCGACAGCTAGGACGAGTCCCGGTTCGAGGCGGAAGTCCTGTCGCCGAGCCTCCTTCGGGTCACGAGCGACGAAGTTCGGCACCTGAGGGTTTTCATGCATCGCCCGGCCAATGCCATGGCCGACATATTGCTCGACCACGCTGAATCCTGCTTTTTCGGCATGCGTCTGCATGCGGATCGCCACTTCCGACCAGAACTTGCGCCGCCCCAATTCCACCCGAGCGATCTCGAGAACCTCCCACGCCACCTGGATGAGACGCAGCCGTTCGGGGCTCACGTTGCCAATGGGAATGGTGACAGCAGCGTCGGCGCACCAGCCGTTCAATTTGCACGCCGTGTCGATCTTGAACAAATCGCCGTCACGCAACGTGCGCTGGCTCGGAATGCCATGCACCACTTCTTCGTTGACCGACAAACAGGTGACAGCGGGAAATGGCGTGCGCGGGCCAGGATAGTTCTTGAACAAAGGCAAGGCATTCCGTTTGCGATAGAGTTCTTCAACCGCTTTGTCGATGTCGATGGTTCGCGTTCCCGGTTTCGCCATCTCTTGGCAAAGGCGGTGAGCCTCGACGACGACCTTGCCCGCTTCGCACATCAAGCGAATCTCGCGCGGCGATTTCAGCTCGGGCGGCCTCTTGAAATATTTCCTCAACACAGGTTTGGTCTCAAAAATATCCGGATGAATCTGTCACAGTACGAGGCATCCCCTTTCCGGATCAGAACGAATGCTTCATGCTTTCGCCCGCAGGACTTCGAGAATCCGCTGGTAAACGGTCTCGATGTCTCCGACGCCGTCAACGTCTTTCATCAAGCCCTTGTCACGATAATAGGCGTCCAGCTCCACCATGTTTTGATGGTAGATGGCCAGACGGCGGCGAACGGTTTCTTCCTGGTCGTCGTCGCGCTGAGTCAAGGCGCCATGTCCCTGCGTACATTGCCCTGGGGCCGTGTAAGGCGTCTGGCAGACGGGACAAATCCAGCGGCGACCTAGCCGGCGCACAATCTCGTCATCACTTACTTTTAGCAGCACGGTGGCATCGAGGTCCAGTGCTTGTTCGCCCAATACTTCATTCAGTGCGACTGCCTGCGCCCGCGTCCGAGGGTAGCCATCGAGAATAAACCGTTCCGGTCGGTCGCTGCGCCGAAAACGATCCGCCACCAGCCGGTTGACCAGTTCGTCGGGGACCAGTTGACCGCTTACGACATACGGTTTGGCTTCCAGTCCGGCCGGTGTTTGCCGTTGGATCGCTTCACGCAGGATATCGCCTGTGCTGATGTGCGCGAGATTCAAACGCTGGCACAACAATTTCGCTTGTGTCCCTTTGCCACTGCCGGGAGGGCCAAAAAGAATGATACGCATGGTAAACCTGCCCGTGGCACTACGTTCGACAATGACGGCACCTTGATTTTACGAATTTGCCGCCGACTAGAAAGCGGATTCCATCTCGCCCTCAAAAGCTCGATCGCTTCGCGCCTGCTTCCACGTGCAGCCCGTTTTCGCGGTCGTCGTCGGCAATTGGAATTCGACAGCGGAACTTTGAGAATACGAATTTTTCTGACACCTTGCGTCGGCTGCTCCCTTTCGATACACTTGAGCCGCTTATTCTTAAGATAGAAAGTGATGCGCAAACGGGAGGTTAGCGACTAGGTGCATATGATTCCATGTGCCAGGATTCATAGCACGAGCAGTCTGGCCCGTTCGATAATAGGAAAAAGAAACGAAATGCCAAGGCGGGTGGCCGGTTTCGTATAAGGGATGGTTCGGCTCAAGGAAGAGCTTATGAGGCAATGCACTACGAGCGATAATCGGGCCAATGAGGCAGACCGAATGCCGACGGCAGCGGACTTAATCGATTGTCTTCGCAGCAGCGATCTTCTCGATCCAGCGCAGTTGGACGAGATCAGCGCTGAACTCGTATCGGACGATCCGCAGGAGTTGGTCAATCGACTCTTGGACCGGAATCTATTGACCCAGTTTCAGGTTGACCATCTTCTCAAAGGGCGCGGTGGCGAGTTGGTGCTGGGGCCTTATCGCCTTCTCGAGTTGCTCGGAGAAGGAGGAATGGGGCAAGTCTACAAGGCGAAGCACCGGCGGCTGCAGCGTATCGTCGCTCTCAAAGTCATCCGCCGCGAGCGGTTGTCGCAAGACCCGGAAATCATTCATCGTTTTCAACGGGAAGCCCAGGCTGCTGCCCAGCTCTTCCATCCCAACGTTGTCATTATCTATGACGCCGACCAGATCGATGGCACGCATTTCATTGCCATGGAGTACGTCGACGGCATCGACCTGGCCAGGCTGGTTTTCGACCGCGGTCCGCTGCCGATCGAGCAGGCATGCGATTACATTCGGCAAACGGCGCTGGGGCTGCAACATGCCTTCGAGCAGCAGCTAGTCCACCGCGACATCAAACCTTCCAACTTGTTAGTGTCGCGGTTGCCGAAAGCGACGGAATCGATTCCGGATTACGGAGCGAACAGATGGGGTATTGTCAAAATCCTTGACATGGGATTGGCACGGCTCGTTCAAGGAATGGACGGGCAGGCCGCTTCGTTCTTGACGCAAGTCGGCACGATCATTGGCACGCCCGATTTCATCGCTCCCGAACAGGCACGCAACTCGAGCAAGGTTGATATTCGAGCCGATCTGTACAGCGTGGGGTGTACGTTCTATTTCCTTCTGACAGGCCAGCCTCCCTTTACGGAAGGTTCGGTCGTCGAGAAGCTGCTGATGCATCAGCTGGATGAACCAGAGCCTGTAACCAAATTGCGGCCGGAAGTCCCGGAGGCGGTGGCTGCCATCATTCACAAATTGATGTCGAAGCGTCCGGAAGACCGTTTTCAGGAGCCTCGCCATCTAGTCGACGCGTTGGCGGCGGTTGCGGATACCCTCAAAGCAACAGCCACGAGTGCCGTTACCGATTCGCCGGCAGCTGCTTGTGAAAACGGAGCTCCACCTCCCAACGCGGATATGGAAAACACCGCTGTGGTCGAGGTGACGCCTTTGCCCGCGGATCCTACGAACGCACAAGCAGTCAAGCAGGAAAAAGCAGAAGAGGCGCTGGTTCCGGTAGCGGGCATGCACGTCGAATCGGCCGAGAAGCCGAAACGCATCGCCGAACTCCACGGACACCGAGGATGGGTTCTTGCCCTGGCTTTCTCCCCCGATCGCAATCGACTGGCTTCGGCCGGCATCGACGGCACGATCTGCTTGTGGGGTTTCAGCAGTCGCTTGCCCAGTGAACAACGCCTGCCTCTCGCTCATGATGGCGAAGTCCATGCTGTCTGTTTTTCGCCCGATAGCAAACTGCTCGCCTCCGCCTCAGGCACCATCGATGGCAAGATTCTGCTTTGGAATTTGGAGGGCGACTATCCTCGGCAGCTGGCTTGCCTTGAAGGGCACATGGCCTCTGTCGAGTGCCTGGCCTTCGATCCCACCGGCCAGTACTTGGCGTCGGGCAGCAGTGACAAAACCATCCGTGTCTGGGATCTCTCCCCCCAGGAGTTCAACGCAAAGATCAAGGCGACATACGTGTTGAAAGGCCATACCGATGCTGTGCTGGCCTTGACTTTCGGCGAGGATTTCCGCACGGTCCTTTCCGGCGGACGCGATGGCACGATTCGCACGTGGAATCTTGGCCGGCTTTGGGGAGCCAAGAGCACCATCTTGCAAGGTCAAAGCGGCGAAATCTGTTCGCTTTGCATGTCCGGTGATCGTCGTTTCCTCGCCTCCAGCAGTGTCGACGAAACGGTTCGCATTTGGGACTTGCCTAACCAACAATCCGCTCTGTTGACAGGCCATTCCGACGTCGTCCAGAAACTTCTCTTTCCACCCGAAGGAAATCGCCTCCTCTCGGTAGGCAATCGCGGCCAGATTATCCTCTGGGACCTGGAAACCACTGAAAAAATGAGAGAGTGGAATCTTGGCATGCTGGTCAATAGTGCCGCCATCACTCACGACGGTCGCTATGTGGCCATCGGAAAAGGCGACGGCAGCACAGCTGTCTTCCGCCTCTATCCGAAACGAAAAAAAACAGACGACTCGAATTGACCTCTCTCTCGTCCGCCAGCAGCCGATTGCAAACGCCGTTTGCTTGACCTCTTGGCGTGCGCAGGAATCAAAATCTTTTTTCATCCCGGCCATTCGCTCCGCTAGAATGGATGAACCTGCTATCGCCATTACTTTGGTTTGACGAGACGGTCATGCGTTCTCTTGCTCTTGGCACCTTGTCGGCCACGCTCATAAGCGTGTGTGCCTTCCTCGGTGCTCAGCCGAAACCCGATTTCGTCAAGGTTTCCCTGAAGCTGGTCGACGACAGGGGAGAACCCTTGTCGGGTGTGATTCGGGTAACGATGGATGGGGCCGACAAACCTCTCGAACTGGCCGGCCTTTTCGACAGGCTTTTGGGGTTGCGCGGCCAAAACGCCAAAGGTTGGTATGTCGTATCGGCTGCCGGTAACGTCATAACTTTGCCTCCCGCCAAAATCCACATCACGGCCTTGGCCGGCTTGGAAACCGAACGCGTCGAAAGACTGTTCGACTTGCGAGAAAATGCTCCAACCGAAATCCAAATTCGACTCCCCTTTCTCTTTCGCCCGGAAGAACGACGCCTCGTTGCGGGCAATACCCATCTCCATCTTCGCAACATGACAAGAAAAAAGAGCGATGAATACCTCCGACTCATTCCAGCCGCTGACCGTTTGAAAATTCTCTTCATCTCTTATCTCGAACGGTTTCAAGACGACCGGACCTACATCACCAACGAGTACCCGCCTGGCGACTTGAAACAGTTCGACAACACTGGCGTTCTTGTCAACAACGGCGAAGAATATCGGCACAACTTTACGGGTTTTGGCCAGGGATACGGGCACGTCATGTTTTTGAACCTGAAAAAGCACATCAAACCGGCGAGCCTGGGGCCGGGAATCACCAAGCAAGGTTTCGACGACACGCCCTTGCGACCCGGAATCGATGCTGCCCGCAAACAAGGGGCGACCATCATCTGGTGCCACAACACGTTCGGCTACGAAGACGTGCCCAATGCTCTTGCCAGTCGGCTGAACGCCATCAATGTCTTCGATGGCAGTCGACGCGACCAATACGAAGATACCTACTACCACTACCTCAACATCGGCATGCGTATGCCTATTAGCACGGGAACCGACTGGTTTTTGTACGACTTCGCCCGCGTTTACGCTCGAGTCGACGGTCCAGTAACCATCGCCAACTGGCTCGACGCAGTCAAGGCTGGGAAGAATCTCGTTACCAATGGACCTCTGCTTACCTTGACTGTCAACGATCAGCCGATCGGTTCGGTACTGAAACTGGAGAAAGCCACCAAGGTTCACGTGAAAGCGTCCGCCCTGGGCCGGCACGAGTTTGGGGAATTGCAATTGGTGCAAAACGGAAAAGTAGTGGCATCGGCCAAATCCGCAAAAGACGGAAAAGCGTTTCGTGGACACATCGCCGAGACCATTCGCGTCGATGAGCCGTGCTGGTTCGCCGCTCGAATTGCAAACGGTAAAAGCCGAAACGAATTGGAACAGGTTCTTTTCGCCCACACTTCGCCGGTTTACGTCGACGTTGGCGGCAAGCGTGTTTTTCTGCTCGAATCCGCCCAAACACTATTGAAGCTGGTGGAACAGGCCCTGGCCGATGTTCGCGCTAGGGGGCGTTTCCGTTCGCCCGAGGCACGTGAGAAAGTGTTGGCCATTTATCGCGATGCCATCGTCGACCTGCAAAAACGAATGAACGATCGCGGCAAATAATCGAACGATTGCGAGGTAGAATCGCAATGATAACCCGGCAACGACTGGCTTTGGGATGGTTGTTGGTCGTCTCTGCTCTGTTGGGGGGG
Organism: Gemmatales bacterium; assembly: GCA_026004675.1. Lineage (GTDB taxonomy): Bacteria > Planctomycetota > Planctomycetia > Gemmatales > Gemmataceae > BPJP01. Next base: position 315,262 of record BPJP01000002.1, on the reverse strand, counting down.
CTTGATACCGGCGGTCTCCGGCTGACCGTTTCCGGATTGGTGCGCGACCAGAACGGCCCTGTTTCCCGAGCCATTGTCCGATACCAAGGATGCGAGTGGTATGTTCAAACGGATCGTTTCGGACGCTTCGAGTTGCCTGCCAGCGAGCCGCGTCGTCGGGTCACCGCGTGGAAAGCCGGATATTATATCGTCGGGCAGCAGCCTGGCCTGTCTCCTGTCACTCTCGCGCTGCGGCCGCTGCCAGCAGAGGATTTCGAAGACTACCGCTGGATCGAGCCTGGTCCAGACCCTCAGTCGCCTGACAATTGTGCCAACTGCCATGCTGAAATCTACCGCGAATGGCAAAACAGCAGCCACTCGGATACGCTGGCAAACAAACGTTTCATGAATCTTTATGAGGGGCGCGACTGGCATGGCCACCGCGATCCTTCGTGGAGCCTTCTTGACGAATATGCCGATGGTTCAGCCGTCTGTAGCTCCTGTCATGCTCCGACCGCGCGCGGCGATGACATCTACGATTTGCGCAAAGCGAAAGGTGTTGACCGCCGAGGTGTTCATTGCGACTTTTGCCACAAAGTCGCCGATGTCGATGAGCGGCGGATCGGATTGACTCACGGCCGATTTGGCTTGAAGTTGCTGCGCCCAAGAGAAGGGCAAGTCACTTTCGGACCGCTCGATGATGTCGATCGCGGGCAAGACACCTTTTCGCCGGTTTATCGTGAAAGCCGATATTGCGCTTCATGCCACGAAGGGATCGTCTTCGGCATCCACGTCTACAGCACCTATTCCGAGTGGCTGGAGAGTCCAGCCCGCCGAGAGGGAAAAGAATGCCAGGCGTGCCATATGACCCCGACAGGCAGACTGCGAAACCTGGCCCCGGCACACGGAGGAATCGATCGCAACGCCTGGACGCTGGCGTCGCACACCTTCCCGGGAAGCCAGCCAGCGATGTTGCGCGGCTGCATCGACTTGTCAGCCGATCTCATCCGATCAGACCGCGGGACGGAATGCAATGTTGCTATCAGCGTTCACGATGTCGGCCATCGGGTTCCAACCGGCTTTGTTGATCGGCATCTGCTCCTGGTGGTAGAGGCATTTGCGACGGACGGCACTCCCCAACCGCTGCAGGATGGTCCCGTTCTGGGCGAGGAGGCTGCCAACCTGCAAGGAAAACCCGGGTTGTTGTTCGCTAAACTGCTTCAGGATTTCGACGGCAACAAACCCGTTCCGTTCTGGCTCGCCCGGCCCGAAGTGATCGACAGTCGGCTCAAACCCGACGAACAGCATACCTCGAGTTATGTGTTTTCGCCCGATACGGACAAAGTCCGCATTCGTTTGATCTACCGCCGTTTTTGGGACCGCGTCGCCAGACAAAAATCCTGGCCAGAAAATGAATTCGTAATCGCCGAAAAATGGCTTAGCTGTCGCCCCAAGACCGCGCCATAATGATAACTTTCGCTCGCTCGTGTCCCCAGTTTTGCGTGAGCGAGTTTCCAAGTTGCTTATTCCCAAGAAGGAACATGGGTAAATTCACTATCGCAACGACGATTTTGCTAACGGCTTTTGTCTCCCCCCTCCGTGCCGCAGCGCATGACGACGAGATCGACTGGCGGCCTGGGCTTGTTGTTCAGTTTACTGGAGAAAAAGGCGTTCGCTTTCAACGGATCGACGAAACGATTTCCTACGATTGGTCGAAAATCCCGGTCGACCCCAGGCTTGAGGCCGGTAAGTTTTCTGCCCAGTGGAAAGGCCGACTTTTCGTCAAGACCGAAGGGAAGTACCAGTTCAAAGCTCACGTTTCCGGTTCGATCACGCTGCGTATCGATGGTAAGGTGCTTCTGAGGGAAAAAACAAACAAGCCGACGTGGGTGACGGGTCAAATCGTCTCCTTGGATTTCGGCTTGCTACCCATTGTCGTCGATTTCGAAGCGACCGCCGATACACCGAAGATCGCACTGTACTGGTCGGGGCCGCAGTTCGGCTTGGAGCCGATCGAATCGCATTGGCTGTTTCACGCTCCGAGCGAAGCGCCGCCATCAACTTTCGAGCGCGGTCGCCTTCTCAATCACGCTTTGCGTTGCGGGGCGTGTCATGATATCCCACTGGCTGGTTCGTTCCCGCCCGCACCAGCCCTGGATCGACTTGCCGGCAACATGGAACCTGCCTGGTTGGTGCGGCATTTGCGCACCAGGTCGGGCAACAACCAGGGCAACAGCTTCTCGCGTCGCATGCCCTACTTCGACCTCTCGGAAGAGGATGCAAAGGCGGTGACTGCATTTCTCTGGCAGGCTTCGGACAAGCCACCCAAGCAAGATTCTTCGCGCAAACGAAAGCAAGACGTCAAGGCGGGTCGGCTTCTGTTTCGTTCACTCGGATGCCTGGCGTGCCATACAGAGGGAGACCTCGGCAAAAGTGGACTGTTCGGCGGCGGCGATCTCAGCGAGGTCGCCGATAAACGCCCAGCGTCCTTCTTTCTCCGCTGGCTCAAAGACCCTGCTGCCATCAATCGCGATCACCGCATGCCGGTTTTCGAAATCGAGGAGAAAGATCGTGTCAACTTAGCTGCCTATCTGGCCTCGCTGAAGAAGGAACGAAAACCGGTAGCCGATCTTGCATTTAGTCGTGAATTGGCAGCCAAAGGAAAGGAAATCATCGAGACGAGCCGGTGCGGCAGCTGCCATCGTTTGCCCAATTCTGAGTCGTTTCGCCGACTTCCGCTGATTCCGCTTCACTCCTCTTCGAATTGGGAAAAAAGTTGCTTGAGCCAGCCGGACGCCCAGCACCATCGCCCTGGATATTCTCTGGCGTCGGCGGACCAGGCCGCCTTGAAAGCATTCATCAGCCAACTGCCACGAACCAAAGGGCGACAGTCGCTTGCGACTGGCGATCTCGTTCTTGCTGAACGCAATTGTTTGGCGTGCCATGCTCGCGGTGCAGCAGGGGGAATCGCCGACCAGCTGCCCCAAACAGTGAGCGCGGAAACATCACTGGCGACACTTTTGCCGGCTCTTACCCCGCCTTCGCTCAACAGCGTCGGCGACAAACTGCATGCCGATGCGCTCCTGGCTGCCATTCGTCGAACGACGCCGGATCGCCGACCCTGGCTGAAAATTCGCATGCCCAGGTTCCCCCTGTCCGAGCAAGAGGCGAAAGCGCTGGTCGACTATTTCGTCACCAAGGACCGCATACCAGATATCGATCAAAGGCGAATCATCGAAGTCGGCGACGAGATGGTCATTCAGGCCGGTCGGCTCGTGACTGCCGATGGATTCGGCTGTTTAAGCTGCCATCCGATCGGCAAGGTCGCACCGGCCAAAGGACCGTTAGGAACTCGCGGCCCCCAATTATTGCAACTCGGCCAGCGGATTCGTCGCTCTTGGTTCGACCGTTTCGTTCGCAACCCAGCACGTATCGTCCCCAACATGGAGATGCCTTCCGTGCAATTGCCCGTGCAAGGCGTACTCGATGGGGACATCGATCGGCAGCTCGCCGCCGTGTGGTCCGTCCTGAACCGGCCCGACTTCATCCCTCCCAGACCCAATCCCGTCCGCATCGTTCGCCATTCAGGAAACGCCCCGGATGAACGTGCTTTTGTCTTGACCGACGTTCTTCGCTACGGCGGCAACGTCTTCATCAAGCCCTGGCTGATCGGACTGCCGAACCGTCACAACATCTTGATCGATCTGGAAACCAATCGTCTGGCGGCATGGTGGATCGGCGACACAGCGCGACAACACACCGAGGGAAAAACCTGGTTCTGGGAAGCGGCTGGCGTGAACCTGTTGCCGGCTGGCGCCGCGATTTCCGAATTGGCCCTCGTCGGCAAAAACAACCTCATCCTGCCTGAACTCGTCGGACAATTTCCCACCGAAATCGACCGCTACCGGCATGTCCGCGGCGGCCTTGAATTTGAACGCCGACTCGTGTTTCCCGGCAAAATCGTCGTCCATGTCAAAGAAACGTTGACTACGAAACCGTCGAAGAAAAACCAGTCCGGCTTCGTTCGGCGCATCACTGTCACCGGCATGTCCGACAAATTGCCATTCGCCTGGAGAATCGGCGTCCCCACCAGCCGCGCCGAGACCTCGGAGAAGACATTCGCCTCACCTCTCGGCAAACATGTCGAGCTTCATGGCAGAATACTAACGGGGCGTCTCGCCGATATCGACAAGGGAAGAATGGTGGTTTTCACCCGAGACGGATCGGCTTCCTTCGAGTTGGCATACGAAACGGATTTACCTGTCGACCGCATTGTCGAAAAGGCGGCGGATGAGATGCCGCCAATGCCCGTGGCGTTGGACGTTGTTCCCGGCTACGAAGCAACCCGCCTGCCTTTGCCAAACCATTTGATGCCTACCGGATTCGCCTGGAAGCCGGACGGCACGCTGGTCATCACTTCCCTCAAAGGGCGTGTCTGGCTGGCTCGCGATACCGACGGCGACGGGCTGGAAGACCAGTTGCAGCTTTACAGCGACGAATTGGCCGCCCCCTATGGCGCTGCCGCCTACGATCATTATGTGGACGTCGTGAATAAATATGCCCTTTTGAGGCTCTTTGACGACGACGGGGATGGGAGAGCGGATCGAGTGATCACGCTCGCATCCGGCTGGGGGCACACCGATGATTACCACGATTGGGCCATTGGTTTGCCCCGCGACGACAAAGGCTCCTACTACATCGCGTTGGCTTGTCAGCAAGACAACCGCTCGCCAGCAGCAGCGCATCTTCGAGGCAAAGTCATCAAGCTCGATCCACGCCAGCCCACCGCCGACGATCCACGTCTCTTTCACATCGAACTGGTTTCGGGAGGCCATCGGTTCCCGATGGGGCTGGCGCGGAACAAGAGCGGTGCACTTTTCGCCACCGACAACCAGGGCAATTGGAATCCTTACAACGAGCTTAATCATGTTATCCCAGGTGCCCGCTACGGCTTCATCAACGCGATCGAACGCAAACGAGGGTTCCAACCGGACGATACGCCGCCAGCGATCGCGATTCCGCATCCCTGGACGAGAAGCGTCAACGGCATCTGTTTTCTGGAAACACCGACCGCTGTTGCCAGGAAACGAGGCGGTCCTTTGTTCGGCCCGTTCGAAAATCACATTGTCGGTTGTGAATATGACACCCGCCGATTGGTCCGCATGAGTTTGCAAAAAGTCGGCAATACCTATCAGGGAGCGGTCTATCCCTTCAGCTACAATACGCCGAAAGGGAAGACCGGCTTCCTCGGCCCCGTTGCCTGCGGCGTCGCTCCTGATGGCAGCATCTATATCGGCGAAATGCGCGACAGCGGCTGGGGCGGAGGCAACAATATCGGTGCCGTCGTTCGCCTGACTCCCAAGTCGATCGTCCCAGGCATTGCGGAAGTACAAGCCGAACGGGACGGCTTTTTGATCCGCTTCACCAAACCCGTCGATGTGGCAGCGGCCGGTGACCCGGCGAATTATTCCATCTTTTCGGCTCGCCGACTGGTGACCTCCGCCTACGGAGGCAAAGATATCGATCGCCGGAGCGAACGCTTCGCCGTGCAGGTGCACCGTCATGGTGAACAGGTCAAGCTGCGTTTGAAGGAGTTGCGTATCGGCTTCGTCTACGAATTTCGCTTGAAGAATCTGACAAACGCGGACACTGAATTCTTTCCCGCGGAGGCTTATTTCACCCTTCGCAAGATCCCGTAAAATTGCGGGTCGTCGATTATGGTTTCAATACGATTTTGCCAACCAGTGTGCCGGCTTTGTTGAGGGTATTGTCTTCTTGTAGTCGGTGGGCGTCGGCGGCCTGGGACAGTTTGAAGGTCTTGCCGATGACCGCGCGCAGTTTCTTTTCTTGGAACCAGCGGTTGATATCCTCGGCACATTGTCGCTGTTCGTCCGGCGTGGCGTTGAACATGGCGAAACCGAACAACGACAAGTCATTGACATAAAAAGGTCCGACAGGAAAAACGGGCTGAGCCTGCCTGCCCGCCATGACGATGATTCGTCCGCGTTTCGCCATCAGTGAGACCGTGCGGACAAAATTCGGTTCGCGCAACGTCTCATACCAGACGTTTAATCCGGCACCGCCGGTGAAATCTTTGAGCAGTGCGTCGACATCGTCGGTTTTGTAATTGATGACAAGATCGGCGCCGAGCGACTGGCAGAGTTGGGCTTTTTCGGAGGAGCCGACCGTGGCGGCGACTCGAGCGCCGACAGCCTTGGCCATCTGCACGACCATCGAACCGACGCCGCCCGTACCGCCATTGACGAAAACGGTTTCATCGGCCTTCAATTTGGCTCGATTGAAAAGCCCGAGATGGGCCGTGATGCCGACTAGTGCCGCCGCTGCTGCTTCTTCATCGGAGACGCCTTCTGGCGTCGGATAGAGGTAATCTTCGTGGGCGCAGACATACTCTGCGAAAGTACCCTGTCGGCCAAGCAGTCCCTGATTGCTGCCCCAAACGCGATCGCCGACCTTGAAACGCTTGACGTCTGGACCGACTTTTTCGACCTTGCCCGCTACGTCGCAGCCAGGAATGAATGGCTTGGGCAGCGGCATCGCCACCAGGCCGGCACGAATGTACGTATCGACCGGATTCAGCGATACCGCGCCAACGCGAACCAGCACTTCACCCGGTCCGGGCGTCGGAGTTGGCAACTCGCCCCATCGTATCACGTCCGGACCGCCCGTGGTTTCGAAGTATGCAGCTTTCATGACAGTCACGATGCGGCTTTAAGAGCCTCCAGCGCCTTTTCGTAATTCGGGTGCGATGTTACTTCCGGCACATATTCCACATAAGCGATTTTCCCGTTCTTGTCGACGACGAAAATGGCCCTTGCGAGCAACGGGATCGGCAGACCTTCGATGAGCACACCGTACGCCTTGCCGAACGAATGATCGTGGGCGTCGGACAGAGTCTGCATCGTGTTGATCCCTTCTGCGGCACAAAAACGCTTTTGAGCGAAAGGCAAGTCCAGGCTGACAGTATAAGCCGCCACGCTGTCTTTCAGGGCCGCCAGTTCCTGCTCGAACTTTTTCGTCTGTTCGCTGCAAACAGGCGTATCAAGCGAGGGAACCACGCTGAACAAGCGGGTTTTCGCAGGCGTCTTGTCGATACCGATCACTTGGAGATCACTGGTAACGCAGGCGAAATTGGGAGCCTGATCGCCGACTTTCAATTCCGGACCAACGAGGTTGAGACTCTGCCCTTTGAATGTCACCGTACGTGCCATTTTATCCTCCAATTTCGAATTGCCTTGTCCCGAGGGGTGCGTTTGGGACGACCTCCCCAATCTGGATTTCAAGGTATGAATGGTCCAGGAAAAGTCAAATCTGGAGTTGGGCTTGCCCCACTGCTCTAGCCAAAACGACGCTGGTTCGCTACATTAGTTCTTTCGAGATGAATCGGTCGATATCCTCCATCGCTGAGCAGAATATCATGTACGCCATTTTCGAGGACGGTTCCCGGCAATATCATGTTTGCGAAGGCGACATCGTGCGTCTCGATTTTCGCGAGGCCGAAGTCGGCACGCGACTGGAGTTCAAGCGGGTGCTGCTGTGCAAGGACGGAGAAACAACGCACATTGGGCAGCCCATCGTCGAAGGGGCGAGGGTCCTGGCGGAGGTTATCGCTCATCCGTCAAAGAAGTTCTACATCCAGCACTTTCGCCGAAGAAAGAACTACCGTCGACTCAAAGGACATCGCCAGCCGTTCACTTCTGTTCGTATTCAGCACATCCTTTTACCTGGCCAAGAGCCGCCAAAACCAGAATCCGAGCCGGCGGAAAACAAAGAAGCCGCCTCGTCGTCTGTCTAGTCCGATCGAAATTGGTGAACGACCAGGCTGCGTTCGTCGAGCACCTGGTTTTCGAAGCAGCCCGCGCCTCTGATTGTGTCAAAGGATCGGTGCCGTGACAGCCCGTGCTTTGATGATCCAAGGCTCGAGTTCGTCGGCGGGAAAAAGCCTGTTGGTGGCTGCATTGTGCCGGATTTACCGGCGACGTGGTCAGCGGGTCGTACCGTTCAAAGCACAGAATATGTCGAATAATTCGGCGGTCTGCAGAGACGGAGCCGAAATCGGCCGTGCTCAGGCAGTGCAAGCGGTTGCCGCCGGCGTCGAACCTGCCGCGGAAATGAATCCCATCTTGCTGAAACCACAAGCCGACGCCCAAAGCCAGGTGGTCGTTTTGGGTCGGCGTTGGACCACACTCGAAGCCAAAGGCTACTTTCGCCGCCGGGATGAACTGTGGCCCGTCGTTACCGTTGCCTTCGATCGACTTCGCAGCCAATACGATCTCATCATCATCGAGGGAGCCGGCAGCCCGGCGGAATTGAACCTCCGCGACAATGACATCGCGAACATGGCGATGGCGCGCTACGCCAAGGCTCCCGTTCTCCTCGTCGGCGATATCGACCGTGGCGGCATCTTTGCTCAGCTTCTCGGCACTCTCGACCTCCTCGATGCCGACCGTCCTTTCGTTCGTGGCCTGATCGTCAACAAGTTTCGTGGCGATCCCGCGCTATTCGCCCGAGGCGTTGGCATCCTGGAACAACGAAGCCGACTTCCGGTTGTCGGCGTCATCCCGTTTCTCAAGAACCTGGCGATTCCGGAAGAAGACGCGGTCGCTCTTGATGACACCAATCTCTTGGCCAAAGCGAACCCAGGAGAGATCGACATCGCTGTGCTTCGTTTCCCACGGATTTCCAATTTCGACGATTTCGATCCGCTGCGAGCCGAGCCTGGTATCCGGGTCCGCTATGTGGAGTCATCGGCCAGTCTTGGGCGACCTCACGCCATTGTTTTGCCCGGCAGCAAAAGCACCATGGCTGATTTGCATTGGCTCAGGCAGACCGGTCTCGCCCATGCTGTCGTCAACGCCGATTGTCCCATCGTCGGCATCTGTGGCGGTTTTCAAATGCTGGGCAAGAAGCTGTACGACCCGGATCGCGTTGAATCGTCGGTCAAAGAAAGCGATGGGCTTGGATTATTGCCTTTCACTACGACTTTTTATGTGGCCAAACAGACCTGCCAGGTACAGGCCGAAATCGCCCCTCCGCCTGGCCGATCCTGGCTCGTTCCTCTCGCTGGCCAGCCAGTAACGGGTTACGAAATCCACATGGGCAAAACCGCCGTGACCCCACCTCTTTTGCACATCAAACAACGCAACGGCATCGCCGTCGACGAAACGGACGGCACCAGCACCCCGGATGGCCGCATCTGGGGATGCTACCTTCATGCTGTGTTCGCCAATGACTTGTTGCGCCGAACCTGGCTCCGAACCCTGGGCTGGACCGAATCGGGCAACCCTGAAGGCCTGCATCTGGACCAGAGACTGGACTGTCTCGCCGACGCAGTGGAAGCCGCACTCGACATGGATCTCATCGAACAAATGATCGAGCAGGGACTCTGATACTCGGGGCAGCAGCCCAGCCGTTGGTTCGCCGTCTCCGCATTGTGTTCACCTCGGGATGGTCGGTGGAATGGCTGTCGCCCTTTCCCTTTTGAAACTTTCATTCCTCCACCCGGTAACTTAAGATGGAAGAAGGGAGTGGTGTCATCATGTGGCTGCGTAACATCGTCTTTGTCCTGCTGGTTGCGACTGGTTTAGTCGCCTTGGCGGCGAACCTGTTTCCCAAAGCAGCCCCGCCCCGTGTCGAAGATTTCCAACCCAGTCGTTTTCAGGATGCCGACTTTCAGTCCGTCGTCGAGAAGTTCAACTCCGCATTTCGACGGCAGTGGGCGGAAAGAAACCTGCATCCAGCTCCGCGGGCATCCGCTTTGACGATCATCCGCCGATTGTCGTTGGGGTTGACAGGCACCATTCCTTCCTTGCAGGAGATTCGCCAGTTCCAGGCTTATGGCGGTCCGGAGCCGATCCAATGGTGGTTGGCAGGCATCTTGAAAGATCGTCGCTATGCGGACTATCTCGCCGAGCGACTGGCACGGGCCTATGTCGGAACCGAAGACGGGCCATTCATCCTTTATCGCCGGCGTCGGTTCGTCTCCTGGTTAAGCGATCAACTCATGGAGAACCGCCCGTACGATGAGATCGTTCGCCATCTGATTGCCGACCAGGGACTTTGGACGGACAAGCCCGCCACGAACTTTATCACGGTAACCATCGAGAATAACAAGAAACCAAACCCTGAAAGACTGGCCGGGCAGGTTTCCCGAGCCTTTCTGGCATTACGGCTCGATTGTGCCCAATGCCATGACCACCCGTTTGAAGAATGGAAGCAAGAGCAGTTTCAAGCATTGGCGGCGTTTTTCGGCGGCGTCCGCCAGGGATTCACCGGCATTTATGACAGCAACGGCGTCTACCACATGGAAGATCGCCGAACCAAGAAAAAAATCGTCGTCGAGCCGAACGTCCCTTTCCTGCCAGAACTTCGACCCAGCCATGGAACACTGCGCGAACAGCTGGCTCATTGGGTCACCCACCGCGAAAACCGGTATTTCGCTCGGGCGATGGCAAATCGAATGTGGGCGCTCATGACGGGCAAACCGTTGATCGAACCAGTTGACAACATCGTCGCCGACGCATCATCGTATCCGCTGCTGGAACAATTGGACATTCTTGCGGAAGATTTCGCCGCACATCATTTCGATCTGCATCGCCTGATCCAGGTCATTGCAGCGACCGAGGCGTTTCAGCGCAGCAGTTGCGCTAGTAACGGATTCGTGGATGGCGAATATGCATCCGTCCTGGCACTGTCTCCCGTTGCGCCGGGGATTTCCTCTCTGCCTTGGGGCGCCATGTATCTGACGGCTGGAGAACTCACTCCTGCTCACGTGCAAACCTGGGCGGTCTTCCCGTTGACGCCGTTGCGCCCCGAACAAATGGTGGGAGGCTTGCTGCAGTCGGCTTCCCTGCAAACAATCGACTCCGAATCGCATATTCTTGTGCGGATCGCCACCGCGGCAGGGCAAAACGAATTTATCAAGCGTTACGGAGATGCTGGCAAGAACGAGCTGGAACCGCAAACAGGTACTCTCCCCCAGCGTCTATTGCTGATGAATGGCAAGCTGGTCAAAGAAAAAACCGAACAAGGGATATTCAACGCTTCCAGCCGGATCGCCATGCTGGCACCTGACGACAAAAAAGCCGTCGAAACCGCCTACCTGGCGGTTCTGTCGCGTTTGCCAACCGCTGAAGAAAGCGCCCTTTTTGAAAAATGGCTGGCCGGCACGAAAGGCAAACAACGTGCCCGCACGCTTGAAGACATCTACTGGGTTCTGATCAATTCGATGGAGTTCTCGTTGAACCATTGAGTTGACGGGTAACATTTCGAAACAACTGCCAGGATAGCTACGATGCACCCATTCGACCATCACGACCGCGAGCATCTTTTGGGCCGTCGCCAGTTTCTTCAGGCAGCGAGTCTCGCCGGCATGAGTTGGCTGACGCCCCTTGGAGAAATGCTAGCGCGACAAGCCGAACGAAAGAGGCAACCAGCCCAATCGCTGATCGTCCTTTGGCTGGCCGGCGGTCCGAGCCAGCTGGAAACGTTCGATCCCCACCCAGGCACGCTGATCGGCGGCGAAACCAAGGCCATCAAGACGTCGGTCAAAGGCGTGCAAATCGCGGAAGGTCTTCCTCGGCTGGCAGAGGAAATGCACTCCATCGCCCTGGTGCGTTCTTTGATGAGCAAGGAAGGCGACCACGAACGAGGAACCTATTTCATGAAGACGGGGCACCGACCGGATCCGACCGTCGTGCACCCGTCCATTGGAGCGATCATTTGCCATGAGTTGCCCGTCGGCAAGACGGAGATTCCCCGGCACATCTCGATTTTTCCCGGCGCCTGGCCGGCCCGCGGCGGCTACCTCGGCGGACAGTACGACGCCTTCAAAACCTATGATCCACTCGGGCCGGTTCCCGACCTCAGGCCGAGAGTCCCGCCACATCGCGATGAGCGACGCATGGAATCGCTTGCGGTCGTGGACCGGGCGTTTTCTCGCGGACGAGCCAGCCAGGTTCGTTCTTTTCTCATCGACGACCAACGGCGGGCAGCGCGAACGATGATGTCGTCAGAACAAATCAAAGCCTTCGATGTTTCGCTCGAGCCGGAGAAGCAAAGGCTTTTGTATGGTGACACCCCCTTTGGCCGAGGCTGCCTGGCCGCCCGCCGCTTGATCGAGGTCGGCGTCCGCTGCGTCGAGGTCACGCTCAGCGGCTGGGACAGCCATGCCAACAATTTCGAAATTCACAAAAACCTCAACGAGATTCTCGATCCTGCCTTCGCCGGTCTGCTTCGCGATTTAAGGGAAAGAAACCTGCTTGATAAAACCATCGTGCTGTGCGCCGGGGAGTTCGGTCGCACGCCGAAGATCAACCCGGCATCCGGCCGAGACCATTGGCCTACAGGCTTCAGTGTCGCTTTGGCTGGCGGCGGCATTCGCGGCGGCGTCGTCGTCGGCGCCACCGATCCCCAAGGCGGACCCCAACCCGAAGACCCTCGTCCCGCCCACGACGTCCATGCCACCATCCTGCACGCGCTTGGCATCGACTATGGCCAATTGCGGCAAACACCGATCGGGCGAACCGTTCGACATAGCATCGGCACGCCGATCAAAGAGTTGATCGATGTGTGATTACTGCATGCGCTGCACGGCGGCGTTGGCTTCCGCTGTCAAACGCGATTCCGGTTTGCTCCTGGCCACAGCGGCCAAGGCTTGCCTGGCCTCGGGGATGCCAGCGATCTCCAGCACCTCGATTCCCCGAAGGGCATGCAACGCGACCGGCGCGGGAACGCGCTCGTGCAACTTCGCCAGCAATTGATCCATTCTCCTTTTGCCCTCCAGCGAAGTCATCTTTTCCTGAGCTTGGATGAGATATGGCTCCACCAGAAAACCCAACTGCTCCAGCTCTCGCGTTGCTTGCTCGCGGATCGCCAATTGGGGATGCTGCAACTCCCCGATCCAGCGATGAATATCTTCGACCGGCGGCGTCAAACGGAGCACGTGCTCTTTAACGAGCGGCGTGGCCTGAATCGGGGATGTCGCCAACTGGCACATCGCAGTGAAGGCTTTCTCGGCATCGGGATGAGCCAGTTCCTTCCACAATGAAGCGAATGTGTTCCGGTCCAACGGCACGATCGTCTGCCGGGCATCTCGAGTATAAACGCTCCAAATCAAGATCGTCGTGTCTTTTCCGGAACTCGCCAGCATTCGGCCATTGCGTGAAAAGGTCACGCTGAACGCCCCCTCCAGATGTTTCGGAAAGGACCGGCGCAGCTTCCCTGTCGTCAATTCCCAGATACCGACAGAACCGTCGATACTGGCGGTTGCCAGGGTCCGACCGTCGGGCGAGAAGGCCAGCGCTTTGACGCCCACTCGCGGCCCGATGAAACGCCAAAGTTCTTTGCCTTCGGCCAAATCGAAAAGGCGGATGGTGCTGTCCCAACTTCCCAAAGCCAACGTGCTGCAATCGCTGGAAAAAGCCAGAACCTCGAATTCGCCGTAATCGTCGTCGAATTGCCCTAAAGCTTCATACGAATTGCGATCCCACAAGCGAATGACTTTGTCGTTTCCTCCCGATATCAGGGTTTCCCCATCGACACTGAAGGCAAGGGCAATCACCCCGCCGCTGTGACCTTCGAGTTGGTGGATCAGCTGTCCGCTGTCGGGATCGAAGAAGCCGATCTTGCCATCCATCCCACCGGTGACAATGACTTTGCCGTCCGGCGACCAGGCGAGTGCTGAAATCACCCCGTCGAGAATGCCGAATTGGCTGAGTTCGGTTCCCGAAATGGTCTCCCAGATGCGAAGCAATCCGTCACAATTGGCGGCAGCACACCTTTTGCCGTCCGGCGAAAACACCACGGCAGTAAAAGGAGCTATTTGCGGGAAACGGGCGCTACCCAAGCGGGAAACCGCGCCTTCCGGCAAAGGATCGCCGAAGCGGTCTACGGGCATATCCTTCTCCAGATTTGTCACGTTGTCGATTGGCCGTTGGCGATCGGAAAGCTTCTTCTAGGGTCGCAGGTCGTTGGCATCCCGGCAACGGCGCTCTCAGTGTAGCAGATTGGAACCGGTGTTTCAAAACATGTCGGTACGCCCGCCCGTTCGCGGCTTCCGCCCGATTGGTCGACGCGTGGACGAGCAAGCCAGTGCTAAAATTGTTGCAGAAAGCGCAGATCATTGGCCCAAAACTGGCGAATGTCATCGATCGCATGCAAAAGCATGGTAATCCGCTCCGGTCCCATGCCGAAAGCAAACCCCGTGAAGCGATCCGGATCATAGCCGCCGTTCTTCAGAACAACGGGATGAACCATGCCGGCTCCCATGATCTCCAGCCAACCGGTCCCTTTGCATAAACTGCATCCCTTGCCGCTGCAGACGATGCAATCCATATCCACTTCGATGCTTGGTTCGGTGAAAGGAAAGTAGCTGGAGCGAATACGCACTTGGCGGTTCGCGCCGAAAAAGCGCCGGGCAAAGGCAATGATCGTGCCTTTGAGATCGGTCATGGTGACGCGTGTGCCGATGCATAATCCTTCCACCTGATGGAACATGATCTCGCTGCGGGTGGTGATTGCTTCGTAGCGATAGCACATTCCCGGCAGAATGACCCGAATCGGCTTGGGGCAATTTTCACGCATGACGTGGATTTGCCCCGGCGATGTATGCGTGCGGAGCAACACCCCCGGCGTCGACGTGTGAAAGGTGTCCCACATATCGCGCGCCGGATGGTGCGGCGGCATGTTGAGCAGTTCGAAGTTGGTCAGGTCGTCTTCGACTTCCCGGCTGCGATAGATTTGAAAACCCATTTCGTTAAAGATTCGGCAAATGGCCCGCAACGTCTGGGTCGAAGGGTGAAGACGACCGCGCCGCGCCGGTCGACCGGGCAAAGTGACATCGATCGCGTCCGTGTTCAGGTTGGCTTCGATTTCCTTTTCGCGAATGTCCTTCAACCTGGCATCGAAGGCATCGCTCAACGCTTGTTTGACGCGGTTCGCTTCCTGGCCGAATACAGGACGTTCTTCTTTGGGTAACTTGCCGATGTCTTTCAGGGCAGTGGTGATCTCGCCTTGCTTGCCAAGGTATTTGGCGTTCCAGGCCCGGACCGAAGACTCGTCACGGCAATTCTCCAATTCCGCGAGGGCCCGCTTTTCCAGCTCCGTCCACTGCGACATCATAGGTCATCGCGACAACAAAACAGATGAGATTACAGCTGTGCTTTCGCCAGGTCGACGATCTTGCTGAAGGTTTCCGGATCGCGGATGGCGATTTCGGAGAGCGAACGCCGATCGAGTTCCACCAGAGCGAGTTGCAGCCCGTGGATGAACTGGCTGTAGCGGATGCCGTGCATCCGGCAAGCGGCATTGATACGTGTGATCCACAAGCGGCGGAAATTACGCTTTTTGGTTCGGCGATCGCGATAGGCAAAGGCTCGTGCACGCAACAACGTCGACATCGCCTGCCGCACGTTCGTGCGCCGCCTCAGTCGAAATCCTTTCACCAGTTTCCGTAAACGCTTTCTGCGACGGGACGTCGCAACACCGCCTCGTACTCTCATGGCTGATTTCCTCGCAGACAATGGTCGCCTGGTGCGTCCCCGCGTCCTGTTCAGCGGGAGGACGCCCTGCGACGGGCTTTAAGCATCTCCAATCAGCTTCAAATAGGTTTTGGCCAGCTTGCCTTCGACGATAACGGGACGGCGCAATTGCCGTTTGCGTTTGCCGGTCTTCGAACTGTTCAAATGGGATTTGCCGGCTTGTGCCCGCTTGACGCGTTTGTTGGCCGTCACGCGAAAACGCTTCTTCGCCCCTTTATGAATCTTCACTTTCGGCATGGTCATCCACCATGGAAAAAGAAAAGCCCCTGGCAATGGCCAAGGGTCTTTGTGCGGACCCCGAAAAAGGGATTCTACAAAACCTTTCCCCCCTTGGGCAGGGGAATTCGCTCAAGATTTTGGTGCCAGCATCGCCGTCATGCGCTTCCCCTCCATCGCAGGAGGTTTTTCGATTTTGGCAAGATCGCTCAGTTTTTCGAGTATGTTCTCGATGATTCGCCGACCTTCGTCGATATGCTGCAACTCGCGCCCACGGAACAAAACGTTGACAATCACCTTGTCTTTATGTTCCAGAAAACGGCGCGCCTGGTTCACCTTGGTCTCGATGTCGTGTTCTCCGGTCTTGGGTCGAACCCGAATCTCTTTCAACTTCTGGTGGTGCGCTTTGTTCTTCGCGCTTTTGCGCGACTGTTCGTAGCGAAATTTGCCATAGTCCATGATCTTGCAGACGGGTGGGCGTTCCAGCGGCGCTACCTCCACCAAATCGAGCTGCGCTTCGCGGGCCATCTCCAGTGCCTGCGCCGTCGGGACGATGCCCAATTGCTCTCCGTTTGCGCCAATCAATCGGACCGGACTGATTCGTATTTGCTCGTTGACTCGTTGCTGTTTCCGATCCCGATCATGGTGCGAATGCCGATCGATTGCTGACCCTCCTTCATTGTTGTTGAAAGCGCGGCGCCGTTCGTCTCGCAGGCGGCTGCTCATTCCAAAACTCGACTGTGCGCTTCCAAACCGTGCCGCCCATTGCTAGCGTCATCATGCCTTACCTTTTCGGCACCGTCAACGCTTTTTCCCGGTCTGTTTTTCGCTTCTTTCGCCCCCCGGAAAGGGTCATCGCTATTTCGCTTTCCGCCCTTTTTCGGCCTTCCGATACGCATCCAAACCATACGAGTCGAATCGCTCGAGCACGGGCGGATTCGTTTTTGGCAGCCACTTGCGGTGTTCTTCGATGACCCGGGCGTATTCCTTCTTCCCCGCCAGATTATGCCACTCGTGCGGGTCCTTCTCGTGATCGTACAACTCCTCCGATCCGTCGCTGTAGCGGATGTAACGCCAGCGTGTCGAACGCACGGCATGATTGTTGGGACCGAATGTCGTCAATGCCGGTTTTTGCCAGTCGGCATCTGGTTTTCGCAACAGCGGAACCAGACTTTGCCCTTCCAGTTCGCCGTCGGGCTTGAGGCCGCATAACTCCAACAACGTCGGAAAAATGTCGATCAAACCGACAGGCCGAGGACTGACTCCGCCCTTCTTGCAGCCCGGCGCCGCCACAATCATCGGCACGCGCGTCGCATCTTCCCAAAGCGACCGCTTGGCCCAACGCTGCTTCTCCCCCAAATGCCAGCCATGATCGGAAAACAAAACGACAATCGTATTGTCCCGATAGCGGCTTGTCCGTAAAGCATCGACCACCATACCGACACAGTGGTCAACAAACGTGCTCGACGCCAAATAGGCCTGTACCGCATGCTTCCATTGATTGTTCTGCACGAACCATTCGTGCCGAGGCGCGGGATAGCCGAACGTCAAATCCTTCGCATATTGCGACAGATCATCCCGATCCGTATCGAGCGTTTTGGGCAATTCGATTTTTTCCAGTGGATGCATGTCAAACCATTTTCGGGGAGCGTACATCGGTACGTGCGGCCGATAGAAGCCGACAGCAAGAAAAAACGGCTGGTCATGCTTTTCTTGGAGTTGCTTGACAGCCCAGTCGGCAATCTTCACGTCGGGCATGAGGCTGTCGTTTTCCGGAAAGGCGCCCCAATCCCAAAGCGGATGGCCCATCGGGTAGCTGAGCTTTTTCGCAGGTCGCGGGCCGAAACCTCCAAAGTTGCCGCCATAAATTTGAAAATAGCGTGCTTCCGCCCCACCATAAACTTTTCCTACCCCCACTGTTTTGTAACCTTCTTTGGCAAAGCGCTGCACAAGTGTCGTTTTGCCGCGAACGTCTTCGACTTGATGAATATGAGGCGTCAGGAAATAAAGTCGCGTGCTGGTCGGATACTTGCTCAACACCAGGCTGGCCCGCGAAGGGGTACACACGGGCGCCTGGCAATGAGCGTTTGCGAACAAGACGCCTTCGCGAGCAAGGCGATCGATGTTCGGCGTCTTGGCCTGAGGGTGGCCTCCCAGCACACCAACCCAATCGTTCAAATCATCGATCGAAATCAGCAAGATGTTGGGTTTGGCAGCATAGGCGTCGGCGACCATGCCGCCAGCCGCCATCCACATCCCCAATACCACCGCCGTCATACAACGCTTCAACATAATATGGAAGCCTCGCTTCTTGTCTGTCGGACCCTGCGAATGCAGAACAAGCTATAGTCTAGCCGGCGGAAACGCAACCGAAAGTTATCGGCTCGTCCCACTGAGGGCGCGATGCTGGCTCGAGTGCTGGCTTCGAGGTTTTTCTCGAATGTTGCCAACGACAAAAACGGCAGAGCCTGGCGAAGAGAGACGAGAGAGACTGGCGTGCGTCGTGGCGTCAGCGCGGCGAGTGAACATCAATGGTTTGCATTTTCTGACGATCCAACAGATGAGCTTTCGGGAATTGCAAGAACGGAGTCTGCAGAACAAGTTGCCTTCGCCAGTCCACCATGGCGGGGAAGATAAATGCGAAACGTGGTTCCAGCACCTCGCCGGCTCGAAACGTAGATGAAACCATCCGACTCCTTGACGATGCCATATACAATCGCCAAGCCAAGGCCTGTTCCTTTACCGACATCTTTCGTTGTAAAGAAGGGGTCAAATATTCTGGATAGCGTCGCCTCGTCCATGCCGTAGCCAGTGTCGGCGACTGTGAGCAAGACGTACGTACCCGGGGGCATTTCAGGATGGCTGAGAACATCCGCTTTATCGCAGTGCACGTTCTTGGTTTCCAGAACGAATTGCCCTCCTGTTGGCATGGCATCCCGTGAATTCACAGCCAAATTCATGATGAGTTGCTGCAGTTCGTTCGGATCCGCTTTGACTGGCGCCGGCACCGGGTCCAGACGGGTAATCAGCTCGATGTCTTCGCCGATCAGCCGACCAAGCATTTTGACCGAATCTCTGATCAAGGTGTTCAAATCCAAAATCGTCGGCTGGCGAATCTGTTTTCGGCTAAAGATCAGCAGTTGTTGCGTCAGCGACGCAGCGCGTTCGGCAGCTATGTCGACTTCACGGAGACACTCCACCACCGGGTCGTCAGTCGGCAGCCGGTCCATAGCGATCTGCGTATACCCTGTTATGACGGTCAGGAGATTGTTGAAGTCATGTGCAACACCGCCGGCAAGCCGACCGATGGCTTCCATTTTTTGGGCTTGACGCAACTGGCTTTCGATTTTTTTCTGTTCCGTGATGTCCTGGCCAACGGCGATCAAGCTTCCTTCGCTGGTTTTCTCGCCCGGAAGCCACGTCACATTCCACAAGAGGACTCGTTCTTCACCACCTCGCGTTCGAACCGCGAATTCAAGACCTCGATTCGATCCCTCCCGCTGTACCTTGCGGAATTCGCCTCGAACCCTGGCTGCAACTTCTTCCGCCAAACAAGTCGAAAAGAAGTTCTGGCCGAGCATCTCATCGCGGTTCCAGCAGAATACTTGTTCTGCTGCCTGGTTGCACTCCAGAATTCTGCCATCAGACGATAACGAAAGGATGACGCTTCCCGCCGTTTGAATCAGCGAGCGATAACGTGCTTCGCTGGCACGTAGTTTTTCGATCGCTCGTTTGCGTTCGATGGCGTATCGCAGGGCACGGACGATCGTTTGCCCGTCCTTAGGCCATTTGACAAGATAATCCTGGGCTCCTATTCCGATGGCCTTCTGACCGAGCGATTCTTCCGCTTCGCCGGTCAAAACGACGATCGGCACCGTTTCGGTTACGGCGACGAGCGAAGAGACGGTTTCGAGGCCCCGGCTGTCGGGTAGAGCCAGATCCAAAAGCACGGCGTCAAACTCCTCGTCTGCCAGCGATCTGATCGCATCGGCCACACTGGACGCATTCGTCCATTCGACTGCTAACGATCCGCTTCGTGCGACGAGTTCCTTGGACAGATAAATATCGTCCACATTATCTTCGACGAGTAAGACGCGTATTCGTGTTTCCAGGGAAAAGTCCAATTTCATCATCATTCCCCGCGGAAAATTCGCGTATCAGGGCAGTTCGACAACGCGCCAGTAATAGTCCAACATCCGCACCATTTCGAGAAACTCTTCGCCAACTTTCGGTTTGGGGATATACCCGGCTACGTTCAGGTCGTAGGCTGCCGTGCGGTCGTTTTCGTTGTTCGACGTTGTAAGAACA
Organism: Gemmatales bacterium; assembly: GCA_026004675.1. Classification (GTDB taxonomy): domain Bacteria; phylum Planctomycetota; class Planctomycetia; order Gemmatales; family Gemmataceae; genus BPJP01. Next base: position 295,202 of record BPJP01000002.1, on the reverse strand, counting down.
AAAACGACGGAATCGTGCAAAGCAGGATCGCGGCGGACTTCGCGCAAGAATTCAAGACCGCTCCTTTTCGGCATGTTCAGGTCGAGAAGCACGACATAAGGTCGGGGCAGAGGCGGTTTGCCTCCTTGGCCGCGCAATATGTTCAACGCATCATCCCCATCCGACGCGACATGCAGTGGATTAGCGATTCTCGCCTTCTGGAAGGATCGCTTCACTGCTTCCACATCGACTTCATCGTCCTCGACAAGGAGAACATGGACCGTTTTGTGTGAGGCCATTTGCATGCCGCTTTCGGTTGCTGTTGGTTTGAAAGGACGCAGCCACATACCTGGCATTTATAATCTCGTATCTGCAGGATAACACGCGAAATCGTCCTGTCAAACAAACAAAGCGAAGCGTCGCCTGCGGCGACGATTCGGTGTCTGGTCTACGAGATCAACTCGCTGAGCGGCTCAGCAAACGAATCGTTCGCCAACCTGCTTGTGCGTTCCGGGACCTCTACCGGCCAGGTAAACCGGAAACGACTGCCTTTGCCGATTCCCGATTCGACCCAGATTTGGCCGCCGTGCTGGTCAACAATTTTTTTTACTAGCGCCAGGCCAATGCCTGTTCCGCTTGTACTGCCCTTGGGTTTGAGGGTCTGGAACATGACAAAGATTCGTTCGTGATGTTCCGGAGCAATACCCGGGCCATTATCGGTGACAGAAAATTCAACGATCTTTTCAGACAAGGTCGCTGAGACTGTCACCTCCCCATCCGGTCGGTCATGATGTTTCACAGCATTGGCAATCAGGTTTAGCAACACTTGCTGCAACGGCATTCGCTGGGTGCAGATCGTGGGCAGGTCCGGCGCTGCATGTAGCGTGAAGGTTTCCGGAACGACCAGCGAAGCGATGTCCAGTACGAGTTGTCTCGTATCGACTTGTTCGGGCGGCACTTGATTTCGGCCAACGCGCGAGTATTCCAACAGTCCGTCCAGCAACGAATCCATTCGCTGAATCCGATCTCGCATCGTTCGCAGGTGACGACGAGCACCCTCGTTGAGGGCCTCTCCAGCGTCTTCCTCGATCCATTGGGCCAGGTTGTCGATCGCCCGTAGTGGTGATTTCAGATCATGCGAAGCCACATAGGCAAACTGCTTGAGTTCCTCGTTGAGACGGACGAGTTCTTTGTTCCTTTCGCCAAGCGCCGCGGTGCGCTCCGCGACGCGCTGTTCCAATTCCTCGTTAAGCTTGCGAATTTCCTGTTCTCTCTGCTTCCGCTCGGTGACATCATCGAAGGCAACTCCCAGACACTGATCTGGTAGCGGAAACAGATGAAGTGACCAACACGCTGCTGCCATACGGTTGTCCTGGTAGAAATACTCGGGTACGACTGCCGGTTTGCCGGATCGGGCCACCTCGGCACAACGTTGAACCAACCATTGATCTGTTTCGGGAAAGACCTCCAGCATCTTTTGGCCAATCATCTCCGTGAATGGCAGGCCAGTAAGGCGGCAGGCGGCAGGGTTCGCTTCTATGAGACGAAAACTATACGGATCGTCCGGATTGAACATCCGAAAAACTACCAGCCCTATCGGAAAGTGCTTGACCACATCCGAGTACCGGCGAATCGTAGCCTCGGCTTGACGGCGTTCGGTGATATCGAGGAAAGTGACCACCGAACCCACTATCTGCCCGTTTCTGAAAATGGGATACGACCAACACTCCGCCGGGAAGCAAGTTCCATCGCTACGCCAAAGAACTTCGTCATCGATATGGGTTCCTTTTCCCTCCAGAAATGCTTGATAAATTCGGCATTCGTGGACAGGGTGGGGTGAGCCGTCTACTTTGCTGTGGTGAATCAAATTGTGCATGTGCTTCCCGAGAAGGTCCTCCACGGACGAATACCCCAGGAGCCGAACACAAGAGGTGTTGGCAAAGGTACAGTGGCCACGCAAATCCAAAGCGTAGATGGCCTCGGCGGTAGAATCGAGCAGAAGCCGATAGTGTTTTTCGATCAACCATTGCCAGGTCACCGCCGCGACGGCTACTAAGACCAGGGTTCCCCACCCCCTGTTAACCAGACCGGTCGTGACGTCACCGGCTGGATTGATGACAGGGATCAGCCACATCAAGACGCAGGCGGCGATGGTAGTCGCGACAATGGACTTTTTGCCGTGCCAAGAGGCAGAAACGAGAATGGCCGGAATGAACAATGCCCATTCAATCATCCCGAGGGGAATGATGAAATCGATGACAAACGTCCCTGCAAGAATGAGACATGTCAGGATGGCGGCGAATCGTGATGTCCAAAATCGTCGGTGATACATTGGCGGCTCCCCTGGCCAGCTGAGCGGGGCGAGCAATCGTTTGGCCGCGACTCGTTCCTTGTCACGACTCTCACGCAATCTAGCTCATGTTCAAACAGCTGGCAAACGACAGCCTGGCGTATCGACTACGCTCGAATCGCTCTTCGGACCACGGCAGAGGGTGATGTATAATGCTCTCTAATCCGTTTGGAGGACGAGCTTATGAATCGGCGCATTCTCTTGCAGGCGACGGCGCCGGCCGTGGTCATCGGGCTTTTGCTGTTCGGCGCCTGCTGGCTCAGTGCCTGGTATATCAATCGGCTTCAGGCCAACATGGCAGACATTCTTTCGCAAAATGTCACGAGCCTGCACGCCGCCAAGCAACTCGAAATCAACCTGGGGCAAATGCGCTTTTACTGCCTCTTGTACTTGCTGGAGCCGGACCCGGCTCTTTTGATCAGGATTGCCGAGTACGAAGAAAACTTCAAAGATTGGCTCGAACGGGCCAAGCAGGCATCGAACACGCCGGAGGAATGGCGACACATCCGAGCGATCGAAGCGGGTTACGAGCGTTACCGGAAGGAATTTCGCCGGCGGCAGAAGCAGGTGATTTCAGAAAAAGGGCCGCTACGCGATTTTCGCCAGCTGGCCAATGCCAATCCGGTTCGCTATGTCGTCGAACCGTGCCAGCAGCTTTTCGCCGTCAATGAAAAAATGATGGTCGATCATTCGCGGGCCACCGAGGGATTGTCGCGGAAACTGCCGTTCGTGTTGATTCTGCTTGGCGTTGGCGGGCCACTGAGCGGTTTGATCATGGGGTATGGGATCGCTCGCGGGCTGAGCCGATCGCTGTACCAGCTCAGCGTGCACGTGAAGGACATCAGCCAACGACTGGATTCGAACGTGGCAGCGGTGCAGGTCGTTAGCGACGGCGACCTCGATCACCTGGACAAGAACTTGCAGCAGGTCGTTGGTCGGGTCCAGGAAGTGGCGGAGCGTTTGCAAAAACAGCAGATGGAGATATTGCGTGCCCAGCAGTTGGCGGCGGTGGGCCAGTTGGCTGCCAGCGTCGCCCACGAAGTTCGCAATCCGTTGACGTCGGTGAAGATGCTGGTCGAGGCCGCGCTTCGGCCGCATAATCCTCGCCCATTTACCCAGGACAATCTCAAAATCGTCCACAACGAAGTCGTGAGGCTGGAACGGACGGTGCAGGGATTTCTCGATTTTGCCCGGCCTCCGCAGTTGCAATGCAGCGAGTGCGATTTGAGGCAGATTCTCGACCAGGCCATGGAACTGGTCGGTGCTCGAGCCCGGCAGCAATACGTCAGCATCTCGTATGATCCGCCCGAGACCCCAATCCTTTCCAAGGTCGATGCCAGCCAGTTACGCAACGTCTTCGTCAACCTCTTCATCAACGCCCTCGATGCCATGCCCGACGGCGGCATGCTGACGGTGCGCTTGCAGACCAATAGCGACGGCGATATCCAACTTGACGTTCTCGACACGGGTAAAGGCATTCCAGATGAGATGGCCGGCAGGGTGTTCACCCCTTTCGCCAGCACCAAACCGACCGGCACCGGGCTGGGATTGAGTATTTGCAAGCGGATTGTGGAAGAACACGGCGGGCAGATCTCCGCCCAGAATCTTGCGGAAGGCGGCGCACAGTTCACGATTCGACTACCGGCAACGCGATTTGTGACTCAAGACTCCGCCGATTCCGCGGCCATCAGCACCGCTCCATCGTAGGGACCGGAACGAGTCTCCCCTTCAATCCTCGAAGACGAGCGCAGCGGCATCGAAAACTGGTCCATCAACGCAAACGCGGCGGAAATCCCAACCGCTTTCGGTGCGGACTTTGGTGACGCAGCTAAAACAGATGCCGGCGCCGCAAGCCATCGGCGATTCGAGCGAGAGATGACAGGGAATCGCCCATTCTTTCGCCAACAGAGCAAGGCGATGCATCATGGGTTCTGGACCGCAGCCGATGAGGCGATCGGGCCGGGGCAGTTGCTCGACCAGATCGGTCACGAAGCCATGAAAACCGGCAGAACCGTCGTCGGTGGCGACGAATACCTCCGCACCGGCAGCGCGGAAGTCATCGACACCGGCGAGAAACTCCGCTCGACGGACTCCATAACAAAGCGTCACTTTGTCGACGGTTTGTTTGCTTTGCAATCCTCCATAGCTTTGTTTGCCAAGAACGGCTTTGATGCAAGCGAGAAAAGGAGTCTGGCCAATGCCGCCAGCGACGAGAGCCAGGTGCGGGCAGGCGATCGCAGGAAAACCGTTGCCGAGCGGTCCCCAGACGATGAGCGAATCGCCTGGGCGGAGAGCAGCCAACGCGCCGGTCAATTTGCCGACGACCAGGTAGACGATGTCGAGGAAGGCGGGTTGCTGCCGGTTGTCAAAGGCCACGTCGTAAAGAGCAAACGGTCGTCCCAAGAGCGGGTCCGAAGTGCCCGGCAAGCGCAGCATGACGAATTGGCCTGGCCGAATGGAACGGGCCACATCTGGCGCGTGCAAGCGAAGACGATAGGTGTCACGCGCCAACAGCACATTTTCGACGATTTCGAATTGGCTATGGATGAACAAGGTTCGACCTCCCGAGTTCATCATATTACAATGGGGATACTCCGTTGGCAGCGATTGCCCTCGCGCGAGAACCGGGCGGTTCATGAGGAGGGTTGGCGATGGCAAAAGAAACAGACAGGCAAAGTCTGCTTGGCCTTTGGCAAGCGGGCGATGAAGAAGCTGCCCGCCAGCTCTTTGACCAATACGTCGATCGTTTGGTTGGCCTGGCTCGCCGGCGTTTGAGCCAGCGTCTGGCCAGTCGGGTCGATCCGGAGGATATCGTTCAGTCCGTTTTTCGTACGTTTTTCGGTCGGCTCAAAGAAGGCAAATTTCGCATCGAAGAACAGGATGATTTGTGCAAGCTGTTGATGAGGATCACGGTGCACAAAACACTTCGGCAAGTAGCGCATCACAAGGCGGCTAAACGCGATCCCAGTCTGGAGACGGCACAAGGGGAACACTCGCACGAAATGCTGATGGCATTGCTCGACCAGGAGCCGACACCTGATACGGCGGTAGCGTTTCTGGATCAGCTGGAACATTTTCTTGCGCAGTTGCGGCAACAGGACAGACAGATTCTGGAATGGCGCTTACAAGGTTATAACAATGAAGAAATCGCCCAGCGGATGAACCTGTCCGAACGATCAGTAAGGCGCGTATTCGAGCGTATCCGCGGGCTGGCCAAACTCGACGGTTTGTCACCGCCGCCGACAAGCCAACAACAGAAATGACATAGTATGCACGGTTATCACGGCCAATTCCTGCACGTCGATTTGACGCATGGCAAGGCGGCTATGCATCCGTTGCCGGAAACCGTGCTGCGGCGGTTCATCGGCGGAGTCGGATTGGGCACCTACCTTCTGCATCGAACTTCGTTTCCAGGAGTCAATGCCCTGTCGCGCAAATCTCCCTTGATCTTCTCCCTCAGTCCCTTGGTGGGTACGCCTTTGACGACCTCAGCCAAGTTCGCGATTGTCGGCAAATCGCCGCTGACCAACCGGATCAACGACGCTCTGTCCTCTTCGCATTTTGCCCTGTCAGCGAAGAAAGGCGGTTTCGATGCTTTGGTCATTCGGGGTGGTTGTCGAAGTCCTTCCGTCCTCGTCATTCGTGACGGTGTCATCGACTTGCAGCCGGCTACGGACCTCTGGGGTCTGCCCGCGAAGGAAGCTCGGGAAAGACTCGAAGAACGATTAGGTCCTGGCTTTCATATGGCGATGATTGGACCTGCGGGAGAAAAGCAGGTCCGCTATGCGACGATCAGCCACGAAAACCGGCATGCAGGACGAGGCGGGCTTGGTGCCGTCATGGGAGCCAAAAAGCTGAAAGCCATTGCGGTGGCGGGAACCAGGCGGACCACGGTTGCCCGGCCTGACGAGGTCGTCGCTGCTGCCAAAGAGTTGTCGGTACGTTCCTTCGGACCGGCCACAGCCAAGTATCGTGAACTTGGGACCGTGGCCAACCTGTTAGTCTTCAATCGTCTGAACGCCTTGCCTACCCGCAATTTCCAGCAGGGAGATTTCGCCGGCGCGGAAAAACTTGCCGGGGAAAAGTTGCAACATGCCCACGATAACGTGCGTCATTCCTGTGCCGCCTGTACCATTGGCTGCGAGCATCGATACCGGACCGAAAGTCATGACATCCGACTCGAATACGAGTCTCTTTTTTCGCTCGGCTCCTTGTGCGGGATCGACGATCCGGATGCTGTCTTGCGTGCGGCTCGGCTCTGCGACCAGTTCGGCCTCGATACGATTTCGACCGGTGTCACCATCGCCTTTGCCATGGAATGCGCCGAACGCGGATTGCTTGACGAACCCGATCTCCGCTTCGGCAAGCCGGACGTGGTTTTTTCCTTGATTGAACGGATAGCCCGTCGCGAAACCGGTCTGGGGGACGTGCTTGCCGACGGCGTCAAAATAACGGCCACCGAGATCGGCAACGACGCGATCGATTTCGCGCCCCAGGTGAAGGGGCTGGAGATGCCAGGCTACGAACCGCGGACGATGCAGGCAATGGCATTGGGACTGGCAGTTGGCGCGCGCGGTGCTGATCATAATCGGTCCGGAGCGTACGAAATCGACTTTTCCGAGATCGGCGATCGTTTGCACGGCTCACCTGAGATGGCGAAACTCGTCGCAGAGACAGAGGAGCGCTCGGCGTTGCTCGATTCCCTGATTCTGTGCAAATTTCTCCGAGGGGTCTTCAGCGATCTTTTCGCCGAAAGCGCCGAGTTGCTGGCTCACGTGACCGGCTGGGATGTTACAGCGAACGAGCTGCGACAAACCGCGCAGCGAATCATCACCGCAAAGAAGCTTTACAACATCCGCGAAGGTTGGACGCCCTCGGAGGACACCTTGCCGAGACGTTTCCTTGCGGATGCCATTTCTTGCGGCGATGGCCGAAAAGCATCCTTGCCGCCGGATCGTTTGCGAGCCATGATCGATGCCTACTATCAGGTCCGGCGGTGGAATGCTCAGGGCTATGTGCCGATGGAGTTGATCGACGAATATCAACTCGGCGATTTGTCGAAACCGATCACGACATGAAGTCTGTGTCGACGGGATATCCCCTCTCAGCCGGGAAAGACGGCGAAAATAGCCACGAAGGCGCCGGCTTCCAACAAGGCTCCGGTGACGCTCAACTTGGGCGGCTCAACCATGAACGGCACGGGATCGCCCGGCAGGCATTCCCCGGCACTGCACTCGTACCGTCGCCATGGCTCGGTCCCGAAGTGATACGGAAAAGTCGCCACGTCCCAGTAAAACTTGGCGACGGAGACGACAGGGGTAATGAAGCCCAAGTCCCAACCGTAACGTTCGAGGTTCTTTTGACGATAGTACAGCCTGCCGTAGCAAACGTAGTAAGGCTCGACGACTTCGACCATGGGTGCGAACATTCGCGGCTGGAACGGCTTGTCGGTGAGTTTCACTTCTTCAGGAAAAGTAATGCGTTCCGGCTTGGGCCTTTGCCGCCATTCCTGGCGCATACGCTCCCGCCAGGCGGCTTCCGATTCGAGGCGGAAGAGGCGATCCGGGCCAGGTGGTTCCAACTGGATTGGCTGTGCCTGCGGCTCCTGCGGAAGCGGAGCTTGGGAAAAACCAGTGGAGGCGAAAAACAGGGCAACGAGGCAGACGACGAACATCCGCCCTGGCTCAGACGCCATCCGATCCCGTAAGCTCGACGCGAGAACTGTAATTAGGCGCTTCCTGCGTAATGAGAATGTCATGGGGATGACTCTCCTGCACAGCGGCAGCGCTGACCTGGATGAATCGCGTTTTGGTGCGTAACTCTTCGATGTTTCTCGCTCCGCAATACCCCATGCCGGCGCGGAGGCCGCCAACGAGTTGATAAACGAATGGAGCCAGTTCCCCCTTGTAGGGGACCCGACCCTCGACTCCTTCCGGTACCAATTTGCTTTGGGCGCCGCTTTGGCGATAGCGGTCGCCCGAACCAGCCATCATCGCTCCCAGCGAACCCATACCCCGGTAGGTCTTGAAGCGTCGTCCTTTGTAGATGACTGTTTCGCCAGGGCTTTCTGCCAGGCCGGCGAACAAGCCGCCGATCATCACGGCGTAGGCGCCGGCAGCCATCGCCTTCGTAATGTCTCCTGAATAACGAATTCCTCCGTCGGCGATAAGTGGAACTCCCGGAGCTCCCTTGGAAGCCTGGAAAATCGCGCTAATCTGGGGAACCCCGACCCCGGAGATAATCCGTGTCGTGCAGATCGACCCAGGTCCAATACCGACTTTGATCGCGTCGGCGCCGGCATCCACCAGGGCTTTGGCGCCCTCGGCGGTAGCCACATTCCCAGCGATGACATCGATATCGAACTGCCTCTTCAGCTCGCGTACGGTTTCAATGACGTTGCGGGAATGGCCGTGCGCAGAGTCGACAACGAGGACATCGACCCCCGCCCGGATCAGCGATTCCGCCCGCTCATAGTCGTGAACGCCCACCGCTGCCCCTACCCGCAGTCGGCCACGCGAGTCTTTGCAGGCATTGGGAAAACTAGCTAATTTGTCAATGTCCTTGATGGTGATCAATCCCTTCAGTCTATATTCTTCGTCAACCAGCAATAATTTCTCGACCTTATTTTCCGTTAAAATTCGTTCGGCTTCTTCCAGCGTTGTATTTTCATGGGCCGTGACCAGGTTGTCCTTGGTCATGACCTCGGACAATTTCTGTTCGTTATTGGTCAGGAAGCGCAAGTCCCGGCGAGTCAGGATGCCTTTGAGCTTGCCGTTGACGGTGATCGGCACGCCACTGATCTTGTATTGTTCCATGATCCGTCGCGCCGTTCCGACGGTCTCATCGGGTGGCAAGGTGACCGGATCGGTGATGATGCCGTTCTCGCTTCGCTTCACCTTGTCGACTTCCCGGGTTTGGATGGGGATCGAGATGTTCTTGTGGATCACACCGAGACCGCCTTCCTGGGCCAAGGCGATAGCGAGGTCGCTTTCCGTGACCGTGTCCATGGGCGACGAAAGAATCGGAATGTTCAGCCTGATGTTGCGTGTCAACTCGGTGCGAACGTCGGCTTCGGCAGGCACGACCTCACTGTATGCGGGTTCCAAGAGAACGTCGTCGAAAGTAAAGCCTTGGCACGAGATGCGTTCGAGCATGGGACAGCTCCTTGTGCGGTGCTTTTCGCAGCATTATATGAAGTTTGCCGACCTCTTCCAAAAATGGCGTGAGCGAGTTCGGCAGCCCGGCAAGTGGATTCGATCCGAGACAGCGCACCTTTCGTTCGACGTGTCACGGTCGCATGCTGCTCGTGCTGCTGTTGGCGAAATTCGTATTCGCTCTTTCTTGCAATTGCGGCTCGAAGATATAATTGAAGAAAGCGACAGCATCTGCTCATGCCCTGGTAAGGGGGGAATGCAACTTGAAATCCCGCCGAATTCGTCTTCGTGCAGTGAACGGACCGCTGGAAGGCAAGTGCTGGGAGTCGGATACTTTACTCCGTGCCGGTCGGCTCGACTCGCTGGAAGTCGTCTTGGATGACACATCGGTAAGCCGACGGCATGCCGAAGTCCGAGCCTCCGAAGACGGCTGGTTGCTTCGCGATCTGGGCAGCACGAACGGCACCTTTCTCAATGGCGTTCGTTTGACCGATTCAAGCAAGCGCCTTCGCGAACGCGACATCATCCAGTGCGGCAAGCTCACGCTCGTTGTCGAGGAAATCGAAGACGGGGCTGCTGCGGATTCCAGCCGCAGCTCCATTATGGTTGAAGCCACGACCACCTCATCGTGGGAAGACGCACTTCGTGGTATTGCATTCGATTCCAACCGGTCTCCCAGGCCAGGAGAACAGTTGCTGGCACTCATTCGCGCCAGCCATCATCTCGTCCATCTGGAAAGTCTCGACGAGCTGTTGCATACCATTCTTCACGATGCCGTCAGCGCACTCGACGCCCAGCGCGGAGCGATCGTCCTTGCGGAACCAAATGGCGAACTGAAACTGCGAGCACTGGCAACCGGAAGAGGCGATCCCGCCAGCCGAACCACCTACAGCCAAAGCCTCGCCAACCGCTGTTTCACCCGCGGCGAATCGATTCTTTGTTGCAGTGTCGGCGATGATCCGGAGTTGGCCGCCGCCCACAGCATCCACGAAGGGGCCATGTCCTCGGTTTTGTGCGTCTTGCTGCGGACGCCCCGCAAGCGGCTGGGCGTTCTTCATTTGGACCGCAGCATGCTGCAAAAACCTTTTACGGAAGATGATCTCCATCTCGCCGACGCCCTCGCCGCGAGCGTTTCCGCCGGTATCGAGAGCGCCCAGCTTTTGGAAAAACAACGAGAACTTTTCCTCAATACCATCACCATTCTGGCCCAAGCCGTCGAAATGCGCGACCCGTACACCGGCGGCCACACGATGCGTGTGACGCGCTATTCCGAATTACTCGGCAAACATCTGAAAATCTCGCCCGAAGAACAACGACTTATTCGTACCGGCACGCCGCTGCATGACATCGGCAAGATCGGTATCGACGACGCCATTCTGCGAAAACCAGGCAAGCTGACCGACGAAGAATTCGAACTGATGAAAAGTCATACGGTAAAAGGAGCAGCGATCCTGGCGACTGTGCCCGATCTGGAACCGATCATTCCGATCGCCCGCAATCATCACGAACGCTGGGATGGGCGAGGTTATCCGGATGGCCTGGCAGGCGAGAAGATTCCTCGACTGGCGCGAATCGTCGCCGTTGCCGACGCCTTCGATGCCATGACTTCCGATCGCCCGTACCGCAAGGGGATGCCCGCATCGGTCGCCTTCGAGGAAGTCGAAAAACAGGCCGGTCGGCAGTTCGATCCGGAGTGTGCCCGCGCCTTTCTCGAGATTCGCGACGCCGTTTTAAGAACGATGGAAACAGATTCCATTCATGCACCGGCGGTCAAGTCCCTCACTAAAGCTCTGCGTGCCGTTTAACGCCAACGAACCTTTCTATGGATTCCCTGCCGTTTCGAATTGTTTTGGCCAGCACTTCGCCTGCAAGGCGTCGCTTGCTGGGTCGAGCTGGTTTCTCATTCGACGTGATTCCCCCAAACGTCGAAGAACCGAAAGGGGATGGCGTTACCGACGTGCGTCGTTTTGTTCAACAACTTGCCTGGCTTAAAGCGCAGGCGGTCGCTGACCAGCTGCACAACCCTGCACTGGGACCGACGGTCGTCCTTGCTGCCGACACAGTGGGCTGGTTTCAAGGGCAGGTCATCGGCAAGCCAGAAGATGAAGCCGACGCCTTGCGCATTATCGGCATGCTCGCCGGCACTCGCCATCAGCTTTGGACAGGCGTCTGCCTCTGGTTGTTGCCGGCCAATCGGCAAATCTGCTGGCAGGAACAAAGTCTCTTAGAGATGACTCCGATGTCGTCTTCGGAGTTGGACGCGTACATCAAGTCCGAAGCGTGGCGTGGCCATTCCGGCGGCTATGCCATCGAAGAGTCGGGGAATGATCCCTTAGTGAAAGTCGTCGAAGGAACTGTCAGCAACGTGATCGGTTTGCCAATGGAGTCGCTCGAAGCAGTCTTTGCGCAACTAAAGAACACGGTTTCTTTGTTCAGCTGCGTACCGTCATATCACTAGTCCCTTATTTGGGTCGAAAATGCAGCTTCAGATTGGGAGCGGGGGGTGCCGGTGCTTCCAAATCGACATCGAATAAGCGAATAGGGGTATTACCTGCCAGATCCTCCAAGCGCTCATCGACAGAGATCGTGTAATCGCTCGGCTGCCAGGGTAATTCCGGCAAAAAACTCCATTGTGTTTCAGCATCGGTCACATGAATCGTTCCCCGCACAGGTTGGCCTTTTTGGTGAACCGTAATGAAACGGTCGAGCAAAGCCCGGTCCAAGGGATCGGGAAATCGCAACACCACCGGTTCTTTACTGCCGACTTTCGGAATGGTGACGCGCCACGTGGAAGGCAGTGGCCGTGTCCGCTTTTCGCCGCTGGTGGTGAACTTCTTGCGATAGGCTTTGCCTAGTTTTTGGCCATCCGCATCAACGAGATCGCCGCCAATAACCAGGGTATAGTTCCTGTTCGGCTTCAAGACAGGTCCGAACTCCTCACGCAAGTTGATCCCTTTCTTGACGCGCCCCGGGTGAATCCAGAGCGTCAGGCGTTTGCGATCGGCGCTCCACAACTCCGTCCGTCGCCACGGGTCATAGACGGGTTTGCCGTTTTCATCGAGCAGGGTGAAATGGTCGAAGATATCTCGGCCTTCACGCATCGGCTTGGAGAAATGGATATAAAACTTCAGTTGGTTAGCAGGCAAAATATCAGCGCTGGGATAGATGGCGACGACTTGCGAAGCGGCCTGTTGCGGTCCTTTGGGAACCCGATATTCGGCTATCTTGGTTACGTTTCCGACCGTCAGGATGGCTCGATATTTTTCTCCAGGCGACAGGGCGAATCGAGGAGTAAAAACAAGCGCGTTCTTTCGCAGTTCGTATTTTCCGAATATGGGAGGCCCCGCTTCGCCTTTGGAATCCACGAATGCCAGGCGGAGCCAGCGTTCGCCGACTTGTTGTGAAATCGTTGCCGGCAGTTGCTTCGACCGTTTCTCGCTCAAAACAGCTTCGACTTCGATGCGTCTTGAATCTTCTGCTGGCCGGATACGAAGTATCAGCTCGTCGTTGGCTGCCGTGCAAAATGTCGCGGCGAACAAGCAAAGTGTCGTCATGACGCTGCCCCTGAAGCCGGTTGTCGCGTTCGTTGGATGCGCCAACGAGTATAACGGCGTGCGGGGTTGAAGCGTAGTGTTTTTCGCTGGCAGGCCTTTCGTGCCTGCTCGCTCTGAAACCGCATCAGAAAGCTCAAAAATCCATCTGAAAACGCAGGGCGAAAATGTCGGCATTGGAGGGGCCGAGCGTCGGATCATTGAGAAAGGCGTGAATATAGTTGAATTGGAACTTGCTGCGCTCATTGAGATACCAGTTGATGCCGAACGTCAAATCATTCAAGGCGCGACCGGGACCGTCGCCGAGTGTGCCGTTCAGATCGATATAGGACCATCGCGCGGCTACTTCCCAGGCACCCCAACCGCCACCACCTAAGCGCACGGGGCGCAATGGTTTGATGCGAGTCAGCACCGCGGCTTTCTTGTCATAGGTCTGGTTTTCGCCCGTGAGAATGTACCGGACATAGGCGTACACAGCCGGTATGACCCGTATGTTCCCCTGTCCCTGGTCGACACGCAGCCAGCGCATTTCCGACTGCAAAGCAAACGGACCAGACACGCAAGCAGCTTCAACATTGAATAGGTTCGTGAACGCCGTTGGCACCAGTCCGGTATCGACGAAGAAAGGAATGCTATCTTCAACGACGACCGTGTTGCCGACGGGGCTATCGGCGGCAAAAACTTCGGGCGTATGGAATAGGCGTATGGCATTATCCTCCGGATCATTGAAGCTATAGTCGAACCCCAGATGTACCAGGTTGCTTTCGTCAGCGAAGTGGGGCAGGGCAGTGAGCCTGACCGCCGCGCCGTAGCCTCCCGAATGGCCAATGACGTTGCCGAAAAAGTCGGTGTTGAAACGGTATGCTGAAATCGCCCAAGTGGCGCGTTCGCCGAGGGCGGTATCGAAAGCGCCGATGCCGGTTTGCCGAAATGGCGACAGCGCGAAAGTCAACGATCGTTCGAGGAACGGAAGTTCCCGGATCGACGTCAGTTCCGACATGCCGAACGGTTGCCGCCAGCGGCCAATGCGAATATTTCCCAGGATTGGAATATCGGCGAAATTAGCCCAGACGTCGACAAACAAAGGTTGAAAGGCGGCGAAGTCAAACTCCATGATATAAGTGATGTTGTCGGTCAAGTTGCCGGTGGTAGCCAACCGTGCCCGCCGAAACATCAGTCCGTCGCCTGCATTGCCGACCGTCAAGCGGTTGCGCGTTTCTTGGATGATGTACACGTCGTCGAGGTGAAAGAAGCCGGTCAGGCGAAAGGTCGGGTAGCGCTTTTCCTCGCTGATCGGCTCTTTGGCGACATCTCCTTTTTTGCTTTCCAGGTAATCGTCGATGAATCGCCGCAAATCTTCGGGATTGACGAGCAGCATGGGAGCTGAGTCGGGGGATGCAGGCCGGTCCTTCTGCTCGCCGGCAAATTGAGCCGGCAGGGAAGACGCCGGCAAATCATCGTTCTGGGCAAACGCGCGAAGCCCCGACAACAACAGAAACAAAGCAAGCAGACGACGCCCCATTGTGCCCCCACCGGCCCCTGGTCAGAACAGACTCTTTTCAAGCAGGGAATCGGCGGAGGGGTATAACGGGGAGAAGTTTTGCCGTCAAGATAAACCAGAATCGCTTTCGCGTCGTTTAGCCGATTACGTCTTATTTTGCCGGATTGGCTTTCTCATCTTGAACGTGGACCGGCAGCCGACGAGGTTCCGGCAGTGTCTCCTCTGTTGCGGGCACCGACACCTGGACCATCGAAGCCGCCGAGGAACACGGATAACAAGGATGCGGCTCGTTGCGCCTCGCCAACGCATATTGCCGCCAGGCGCCGCCAAGCGCTTGATAGGTGTTGACAATGGCGGCCAGTTGTTCTTGCTTGATTTCAATAAGCTCCGCACGAGCTTCCTGGAGATCGCGTTGAGCGAGGAGGACTTCGATATATTCGACACGCGCTGCCTTGAACAATTTGTTCGCCGATTCAACAGCGTCTTCGAGTGAATTGATTTGCAGCTTTTTCCGTTCGATACTGTGCGTGAAATTCTGGACCTTGGAAAGGCGGTTGACGACCTCTGTGAAGGCGTTGAGAACAGTACGCTGGTAGTTGTAGACGGCCTGCAGCTGGGCAGCATTGGCGCTGCGGTATTCGGCGCGGATCGCGGCCCGATTGATGACCGGCACGACCAGATCGCCCGCTACGTTGTAGACCAGCGATTCGGGCGTGAAGAGAAATTTTGGCTGGAACGCCTGGTAGCCCACACCCGCTGTCAAATCGAGTCGAGGGAAGAAATGCGCCCGAGCGACACGGACGTCCAGGCCGGCAGCGATGAGTTCACGCTCCGCCTGGCGGATGTCAGGCCGATTCAGAAGGAGCTGCGGCGGGATGCCCGCAGCGAGCGTGTGGATGTTCAGGTTGAGAAAGTCCGCGAAATCCGCGAGACGACGCTCGACCGGTTGCGGTAGCCGGTTAATCAGAAAGTTTACGCGGTTTTCGACTTCGATGATCTGCTGGCGAACGATCTGCATTTCGGCCTGGTTTTTGCGCACGGCGGCTTCGAAACGCTGGACCGCTAACGCAGTGCCCCGCCCCGCTTTCAGCCGCGCTTTGGCGACTTCCAACGCCTGGCTCTGCAACCGTACGGTTCTGGCCAGGTTGGACAGCGTGTTGTCGAGGGCTAACAGCTTGTAATAACTTTCTGCAATTTCTGCGACCAGGCGAGTGACAAAGAAGTTTCGTTTCTCGATGGCCGCCAGATAGCGCTGCCAGGCAGCATCCCGGGCGTTCCGCAGTTCGCGCCAAATGTCCAATCGCCACAAGAACGTGAAGCCGAGTTGGTAATCGGGCAAAGGATCGGGAAACGAGACGCCCGGCACAGCTTCCAGTTGGTCCTCCGCAGCACCGAGCGGGGTGAACAAGCTCGGTTTGTCCAAACCCCATCGAGCGCCGAAATCAATAAATGGCCAATATGTCCGCCTGCGAGCGAGATACTCATTCCTGGCTATCTGGATCTCTTCGTTGAGAATCCTCAATTCCTGATTCCGTGCCAGTCCCTGGTAGATCAAGTCGCTCAGGACTGGATCGTCGAAAAACTCTTCAAAACTCAGCTGGGCGGAGTTTTCTATGCTGGCTGGGTCAGCGGAATCACCCATCGGCTGCGAGGAACCAGTCTGGCTGTAGCTTACCTGCTGAATAGGTTCCGACTCGGAGCCATACGGATCAGTGCCTGGAGGGAATTGCTTTCCACCGGGGAACAAATGATACTCTGCTGGAAGAGCGGGTCCGGGTTCCGGCTGCCTTAATCGCGGGATGCCGCACGACGGAAGAAGTATCAAAGCCGCCCCAGCAAAAGCGCGCAACAAAGCCCGCCTTTGATGAATTATCTTCGAGTTCACTTTAGGTTCATCCCGGTCGGCAGGTCGCACCGCGTACGCCTCCTGGCGCAGGCCAGACCGACGAATCCTGATTGACGTGGTTGATCATCGCGTACCTGCAATTCATTTCGACGAGAGGAACGTTCCGGCTTTAACGATTGTGCCAGGGAAAACTGCGGAATCAGGGCGACAAGGAGGGAAACCGGTCAATCTGTGGGCGAGTGGGTAAAGCGCAGTGAACGCAGAGGAGCGTTTCTGATTCCGGCGAATGTCGCAGCTCAGCCCGACAAGCGGACCGTCACCGAAGGTGAGTCAGCACCACCGAAACGGAGCATGGCGGGACGACCCGCTCTCAATGGCGGAGGCCACAGGCAACGGTATGGCAACCTTAGCGGAGAGCTAACTCGTCCTTGGCAACGTCATACGTAAAAAGCCCGCCATATTCCGCCCAATTCAACAATGTGGCCAGTTGTTTTTCGTGATCTTCCTGGGGGAGATAAAGGATCAGCGTTTCCCGTACGAGGTCGCAGTGGATTGGACCTCCTGCCCGCCGAATCATCTCTTGTACATCGCGGAAGAGCCTCAATTGCAAGATGTCTTGCCGCCAGATTCGCTGTCGCTCCGACTCGCTGGCTTGAAGGAATCGCGTCCCCTCTGGGTTGAGCCGAACTTGTCGCTGGACAACCGACACGAACTCCAGCAGAGTTGCCGCCTGCGCCATGCTGACCACTTGGCCGAACTCACGCTGCATCTGTACCGCGATTTGCGACAGGTCCTCCTGACCGCCCCGTTCTTCGAGGTACTTCAACAGGGCCATTATGTCGTCAACCGACGCCTGCGGCAGTGGTTCGATATTCGGAGCGTGTTCGAACATTTCGCTGAGCGGTTCGCTGGTCTCGTCGCGGAGGAGTTGTTTGCCGTCGGCGATTCTGGCGAAAATGTAGTAAAGACCGGGAATAACCAGGACGCCAAGAATGGTGCCGAACAGCATGCCTCCGACGCCGGTGGTTCCGATGGTTCGGCTGCCAATCGCCCCAGCCCCGGTGGCGCCGAGCAGAGGCAAAAGACCGGCAACGAAAGCGAACGAGGTCATTTGAATCGGCCGAAAACGCAACCGTCCGCCTTCGACGGCGGCTTCACTGATGGGAATGCCCTCGCGCCGCCGTTGGACCGCGAATTCCACGATGAGGATGGCATTCTTGCCGAGCAGACCGACGAGCATGATGAGACCAATTTGTGCCCAGACGTCGTTGGCCAGTCCCATGAGCCTCAGCAACAAAAAGGAACCGAAGACTCCGACGGGCAGGGACAAGACGACGGCCAGCGGCAACAGAAAACTTTCGTATTGTCCGACCAGGACGAGGTACACGAATGCCACCACGATCAAGAAGATGTAGACGTCTTCGTTGCCCTTTTTCGATTCGTCCCAGGAGATTCCCTCCCAGCCGATGCCGTAGCCCTTGGGAAGGGTCTGGGCAGCGACTTCGCGGATCGCTTGCAGGGCCTGGCCGCTGCTGTAGCCCGGGGCAGGAGCGCCTTGGATGGCCGCCGACGGGTAAACGTTATAACGGGTGATCTCGTTCAGTCCTTGCTTCTTCTTGATTTTCATGAACGAAGAATAGGGAACCATTTCTCCGTGTTCGTTCTTGACGAACATGTTGTCCAGGTCTTTGGGGTAGCGGCGAAACTCCGGCAATGCCTGAACGTAGACCTTGTAGAACATGCCGAAGAGAATGAAGCCTTGCTCATAGGTGCTGCCGATGAGAATGTTCAGTTGATCGAGCGCTTTCTTGATGGTGACCCCCTTCTGCATGGCTGCCTGGTTGTCGATGATGAGTTCATACTGCGGGTAATCGGCCGTATAAAAGGTGAATAGGTTGGTCACTTCCTTGCGTTTGGACAAGGCGGCCAGAAAACGGTCGGTCACTTCACCAAGCCGCTTGTAATCGGGGGTGGCCGAATTCGTCTGGTCGAGAATGCGCATGGAGAAACCGCCGGCGGCACCGAAGCCCGGAACAGCGGGAGGCTCGAAAAATTCAAGCTTCACGTTGGTCATGCGGCGGCATTTTTCTTCAAGCTCTTTCATGATCTCCCGAGCCGTCCGCTTGCGCTCGGACCAGTCCTTCAAGTTGATAATGCAGGTCCCGGCATTCGAACCGCGCCCTTCCGTTAATACTTCATATCCCGCCAGAGCTGTTACCGACGTCACTTCTTCGACCTCTTTGGCAATCTCCTCTAGTTCCTGCGCCTTGGCGTTGGTGTACTCCAATGTCGATCCCGGAGGCGTCTGGAAAACGGCATACAGGACCCCCTGGTCCTCGTTGGGGATAAAGCCGCTGGGCAGCTGCGTGTTGACGGTGACGATACCAAAGGCGAAACTCCCGACGACCGCCAAACTGAGCACGCGGCGCGTCACGACTCGTTTCAGTATGCCCGCATAGCCGTTGGTCACTTTGTCCACCAGGTTGCTGAAAGGTCGCTGAACAAATGGCACCAGGATGAGCAAAAACCCGATCGGACCCCACAAATAATGGGCAAGGTACGTCAACGGCGCCAGCACGATCGCTCCGCCAACAAGGTAAAGAGCGATCGTCTTCGCGGTCAATGTGATCCGTTTCTTGCCGTTCTTCGAGTTGCCGTCAGCGTGATGGTTGATCGGACGCAGGATCATGGCGCACAGCACGGGCGTAAGCGTCAATGCCACCAATCCAGAGAAAACGATCGAAGTCGCCATCGTGATCCCAAAGTTGCGATAGAACTGGCCGACCGGACCCGGAATGAACGTCACCGGGATGAAGACGGCGGACATGACCAGAGTGATGGCGATGATCGCACCGGCGATCTCGTGCAACACTTCCATGCTCGCCCGATAAGGCGACAGGTGTTTCTCGTGCATCTTGGCATGGACGGCTTCGACAAGGACGATGGCGTCGTCAACGACGACGCCAATCGCCAAGACCATTGCGAACAGCGTGATCAGGTTGATCGACAGCCCGAACAACTTCAGGACGAAAAAGGTTCCGATCAGCGAAACGGGCACCGCCAGGGTCGGGATCAACGTCGAACGCAAGTCGCCCAGGAACATGTAGACGACCAGAGCGACGAGAATAAAAGCTTCCAAAAGGGTATGGAGGACTTTTTCGATCGACGCTTCGACGAACCGGGAAACGTCGTAGGCTATCTCATAATCCATGCCCGGCGGAAACGATTCTTCTTTGATCTGTTCTAGTTCCTTCTTGACCGCCTCGATGACGGCGGTGGCGTTCGATCCCGGAGCCTGCTTGAGAGCGATGGAAGCGGCAGGATGACCGTTGATGTCGGAGTAGATGTCGAAGAACTCCGAGCCGAGTTCGACCTTGCCGATATCCTTGAGACGCAACACTTCCCCGTCGGGGTTGGCTTTGAGGATGATGTCGGCGTATTGTTCGGGTTGGTTGTATCGTCCGATGTAGGTGAGGACGTATTCTTTGGATTGCGAAGTGAAGCCGGTAGCCTGGCCGAGCCGGCCGGGCGACCCGATGACGCTCTGTTCCGCGATGGCTTCCATGACATCTTCGGTAGAAATCTTGTAGGCGCGCATGCGATCGGGGTTCAGCCAGATGCGCATGGCATAGGAGCGGTTGCCGAGGTTGCGAGGCCTTCCCATTCCGGGAATCCGTTTGATGCGCGGCATGATGATGGTGTTGGTAAAGTTGTACAGGAATTTCTGATCGGCGTTGGGGTCGGTGCTGTAGACATTGACATACATCAACATGCTCGGCACGACCTGATAGACCAGGATGCCCTCGCGGACGACCAGCGGCGGCAGCTGATTCTTGACGACGTTGACCCGGTTTTGCACGTTCACGACGTTGATATTCGGATCGGTAGCCGGTTCGAAATAGATTGTGATGGTCGCCTCGCCGGCGCTGGTCGCGTCCGACACCATGTAGCGCATGTTCTGCACGCCGTTGATGGACCGCTCCAGAGGGATGAGCACCGAGTTGACGAGAACGTTGGCACTGGCACCGGGGTAAGCGATGGCGACTTGGACGGTCGGCGGCGTGATGGAGGGGAATTGCTCGATCGGCAGCGTGGCGATTCCCAGGCCGCCGACGAACAAGAGCAGGATCGAAATCACAATTGCCAATGCTGGCCGATGGAGGATTCTCGTAAACATGGCGTCGAAATCGCTTCGTTAAAGTGCTGTGGGAAAGCCAGTTCTACTCGGCGTGAAATTTCAAGTGTTTGAGCGCCTCTTCCGGTTTGATCCACTCGTACTCGATCTTTTCGCCGTCATGGACCTGGCGGATGCCTTCGAGAACGAATTTCTCGTTCGGGGCCAGTCCTCGGTTGATGACGAAAATGTCGTCCCAATTCGGTTTGGATGCCGATTTCGCGCTGGTGAACAACGTCTTCGTCGTCGACAACGAAGACATATTGTTTGTCTAGGATTTCGAACGTTGCCCGCTGCGGAATGACGATGGCGTTGTGCAAGGTTTGTTGGATCAGGACGGTGCCGGTTTTGACCGTGCCGCAACAAGCCGTCCGGATTGGGGAAGTCGGCGCGAAACGGAATATTGCCGGTTTCATTGTTGAATTGTCCTTCGATGGCGGCGATCTTTCCCTTGTAGGGGAACTTGCTGCCGTTGGCGAGCAAGAGTTCAATGGTCTCGTTGTCTGCCGAATGGTTGTTTTTCTTTTTGGTCATGTAGTCGAGGTAGAAGGCTTCGGGCACATTGAAATAAACCCACATGACGCTGTTGTCCGAAAGGGTGGTGAGAACGTCCCGTTCTTCGACAAGGGCACCAAGCTGCTGGTATTGGCGATGAACGATTCCGTCGAAGGGAGCGCGGATGGTGCTGAAATTCAAGTGAGCTTCAGCCAGTTTCGCCTTGGCTTTGGCTTTGGCGAGTTTGGCGCGGAACAAAGCGACTTCCTGGATCGAAACCACTTTTTGCTTGTAAAGCATCTCGGCATTGTCCAGCTCGACTTGAGCGAACTTTGCTTCCGCCTGGGCGGCGTCGTATTCGGCTTTGTAGAGGATGGGCATGATCTTGAAGAGAACATCCCCCTTCTTCACCGCCTGTCCCTCCTTGAAATTCACTTCTTTCAAATAGCCCCGTTCCAGGGCGCGGATCTCGATGTGCCGCCGGGAATGTATCTGGCAAACGAACTGCTGTGTGGTGACTACATCTTCGACTTTGGGACTTGTCACCACGATCGTGCCGTGTTCTTTCGTGCTGCTGCCCTTCGGCTTGCATGTGGCAAGCGGGCAGCGACAGGGAAACGAGCGCCAGTATCGATAAACCGGTGTTGGTCAGCTTCATGGACGTAATGCTCCTTGGGAAAATGTTGGCGAAGGAAGCCGCCGCGGCGAGGGCGGCGCGGCGGCGTGCGCGGCGCAATCTTCACGCAGCGCAATCAAGCGAACGAATCACAACTCAAATCTGCAGGCAGATGGACTTGTGTCGCAAGTCGCTGAAACGGGTCAGAAAAGGCGGAAGGAAAGAAAAGGCTGAAACCAAGGCAATGGGCGAGGGCATGACAGGCGGCGATACAGGCAACCATTCCGCCAGGTCGCAACCTCCTTCGGCGCATTCTTCGGCCCATTCGGTGTCGGCACCAGCGAAAACTTTGTCGATTGCTTGCACGCTTGCCGCGCTTGCCGCAAGAAGGGCGACGATCAATACGACACAGATCAGACTCGCGGTGCGGAAAACCATGTTGGACGGATGTCGGTCAAGGAAACCACCAAATACCAATCACCACGATAGAGCAAGGATACAAGACAGGCAAGATAATTTTCTCGTTCGCAGCGTACCAAGCCCGTGGTTTACGAGTAAAGCGGTGATTCTCGTGAGCGTCGCAGCGTCAGCGCGACGAGCGGACCGTCAACCAACGGCAGTGCACGGAGCAGGAATCGACAAGAAAATTCGTATTTAGTGGGGAATTCGGTGGCGGATGCTCTACAATCGACCCTGAGCGATTGGAGCACGCACTGTCACTCTTTTCGACGGGAGCCGTCTTATGGCTGACGTGGTTGGAGTTTGCGGGGTCATCACTTCCGAAGAGCCTATCAAGGAGCAACCAGGCGACCCGTGCATCATGGTGATTTTCGGCGCCTCGGGAGATTTGACGAAACGGCTGCTGATGCCGGCGTTGTTCAACCTGGCCTGCGACAGACTGTTGCCAGATTGTTTCGCCATTGTCGGCATGGCTTTGGACGACATGACGACGGAAACATTCCGGCAGCGCATGACCAACGACATCAAACAGTTCAACACGCGCAAGCAATTCGATGAAGGCGTTTGGAATGAATTCGTCAAGAAGCTCTATTACACGCCCGGTCGATTCGACGACGCTGCTGCCTTTCAAAAACTGCTGGAACTGGTGACGAAACTGGACGGCGAACTGGGTACGCAGGGGAACGTCCTTTTTTTACATGGCGACGCCGCCGGCCGTCTTCGGCATGATCTCCGACGGTATCGAAGCCTCCGGCTTCAAGAAACTGCCCGGCTGGAAACGGATCATTGTCGAGAAACCGTTCGGCACGGACCTCCCCTCCGCCATCGAGCTGAACCGGACCCTTTTGAAGTATTGGACCGAAGACCAGATTTATCGGATCGACCACTACCTTGGCAAAGAGACGGTGCAGAATCTGTTAGCTTTTCGTTTTTGCCAACGGCATCTTCGAACCTCTGTGGAACAAGCGCTATGTGGATCATATCCAGTTCACCGTCTCGGAATCGGTGGGCGTGGAAGGGCGAGGCAATTACTACGATCGCTCCGGCGTTCTGCGCGACATGATCCAGAACCACATGTTCCAGATGCTGGCTTACCTGTGCATGGAACCGCCGAGTTCGTTCAAGGCTGACGCCATCCGCAATGAGAAGGCCAAGGTTTTGGAGGCCATCCGCATCTACTCCCCCGAAGAAGTGCTGACGCATACTGTGCGCGGACAGTACGGTCCGGGCAAAAAACCGAACGGCGAACCAGCGGTCGGCTACCGTCAGGAACCGGATGTCAATCCGGAATCGCAAACGGAGACTTTCGCCGCCATGAAGTTGTATATCGACAACTGGCGCTGGGACGGTGTGCCGATTTATCTGCGCTCCGGCAAAGCACTGTGGAAACGCGGCACGGAGATCGTCGTTTGTTTTCGCCGGGCGCCGCAGGTCATCTTTCGCGGCACTCCAGCCGCTGCCTTTCTCGATAACAATCAATTGATCTTCCACATCCAACCCGACCAGGGGATCGAACTGCGTTTTCAGGCCAAGACGCCTGGACCTTCCATGCTGTTGCAAAAAGTCAACATGCGGTTCAATTATGGCGAAGCCTTCAGCGCTGTTCGCGGCACCGGCTACGAGGTCCTGCTCTATCAGTGCATGATCGGCGATGCCACTCTGTTTTCCCCGTACCGACCTGGTCGAAACCGCCTGGCGCGTCGTCCAGCCTATTCTCGATGCCTGGAAAGCCAACCCGGCCAAAGACTTTCCCAATTATCCTTTCGGGTCGTGGGGACCCAAAGCCGCCTTCGACTTCATCGAAGCGGATGGCCGACGCTGGACCGAGATCGTCAGCCAGGAAATCCTCGAAAAAGTTCCCCTCTTCGAAGGCTGCGATGCGATCTTCCGCAACTCCATTCTCATGATGCTCAAAACCGACCGTCTATTCAGCCGGCGACGTCATCATCAAGAAAGGCGAAACCGGCAAAGAGATGTATCTCCTCAATCGCGGCGTCGTTGAGGTCATCGATGATCACGGCAAGGTTATCAGCACTCTTTGCGAAGGGGACGTGTTCGGCGAAGTGGCTTTGTTGATGTTCCCAACCCCGCACTGCCACGATTCGCGCCAAAACCGATTGCGACGTCTTCATCCTTGAACAATCCGACTTTCGGAAAGTCCTCAAGGAACATCCCCAGTTCCAGCAGAAACTGTTGGAAACGGCGAAAAAACGCTACAACCTGGCCATCGCCGAGCAGCAACTATTTGGCGGCAAGTGACACGTTCTAGCTGCCTACACCCGCGCTGATAGCCGGGACGCACCGACTTAGGGACGACCGTTGTTTTCGCGACGTCGACGTCTTATGATGCAGTTTGGTTCTCCAACGTCGGGGCAAATCCATGCGCTACTGGTTTCCCGGTTTGTCTGGCCCTTCTTCTCCTGATCGCAATTCCCGGCTTCGTCCTGTTCGCGCTCAATCTCGCCGGCTATGAGACGAGCGTTAACGCCTGGTTGCAGGATACGTTCAACCTGACCTACCATTTGCCCATTGCCTGGTGGGCGCATCGTCCTGTTGGCGATGGCGCCTTTGGCGATCATCCTCTTGTATTTCTTGAAGCTCAAAAGGAGGCCGCTTCACGTACCAAGCACGTTTTTGTGGGAAGAAGAGCATCGAAGACTTGCACGTCAACAGCCTGTTTCAATGGCTGCGTGACAACCTGCTCTTGTTGTTGCAGTTGCTGGCGGTCGTTTTCATCATATATGGCGTGATGGCCTTCCAGCTGCACGGCGGAACCGCGACAGGCAAACGCTATATTCTGATGGTCGACAACTCCGCGAGCATGTCGGCCAGTGACACCGATCCCAATCGGCTGGAATGGGCGAAGCGCGAAGCCCTCAAGCAGATCGATGCAGCCGGCGAAAAGCGATGTCGGCATGGTCATCGAATTCAATTCACGAGCCACGACGAGGCAGTCGTTTACGAGCAACAAAGACCTGCTGCGCCGAGCCATCCAGGGACATCCAACCCACGCAACGGCCAACGCGGATCGAGGAAGCGCTCAACCTGGCGGACAGCCTGGCGAATCCTCGCCGTTCGACGGAAGAGGCAGCCGTCCGGCCGCAAAACGTGGAAGATGGAAAAGAGCGTTCCTATGTGCCGCCAGAGGGAACGCCGACGGAAGTGCACCTCTATTCTGATGGCCGGTTTCCTAATCTGCCCCGATTTTTCTCTCGGAAATCTGAACGTCATCTACCATGCGGCAGGGAAAATGATGGTTGAAACCGATGAACAGGGCAAAAAAGTTCTCAAACCGGCGCCGGAAAGCAGCAATAACGTCGGCATCGTCACCTTCAACGCTCGTCGCGATGAAAACGATCCATCCATCGTTGGCGTTCTGGTGAGGGTGTTGAACTTCCGCAGCAAAGCCTTGAACTGCAAACTGCACCTCGATGTTTTTCGCGGTGGAGAAATGGTCTCCGCCAAAGACAGGGAGATCGATCTCCCGCCACGTCGTCCGGCGGATGAGCCGGGCCAGCGCGACGCCCCTGGTGAGGCGGCGGCGGCTTTCGAACTCCATGATCTCGATGATAGCCGAAACACCTTGTTTCGAGCCCGGCTGGCAGGCGTCGACGATTGTTTTCCGCTCGATGACGAGTCGTGGCTTGTTGTCGGCGTCGTTCGCAAAGCGCGTGTCCTGATCGTGGGGCCATTCAACTCGATTCTGCATGCGTTTTTCGATGAAGAAGCCACCAGGGCCGTCGCGGACGTGACCTACTTGGGTCGTGATAAGTTGGCCACGGACGATTACCTGGCTCCGGCCCAGAATGGAGCGTTTGATCTGGTCATTTTCGATCGCTGTGCTCCGAAAACCGAAGCGCAGATGCCCCGGGCCAATACACTGTTCATCGGCTATCCGCCGCCACCATGGCGACCACCGGGAGAAAAACCGATCGATCAAACGAAAACGACCCGTTTGGTCGAATATCCGCATATCAAAGGTTGGCAACAGGGACATCCGGTCACGCAACATCTGCGCGCGTTGTACAACGTTGGCATCAGCGAAGCATTTCAAATGGAGGGATTGCCGCCCCGTACGCCCCGGCTTTTCGAATCGGACCGCAACGTAGCGTTGCTCGTCGCTTTGACGCGTGGCCCGTTTACCGACCTGGTGCTGACATTTCCGCTTCTGACGGAGAAGGAGGAATGGAACACCAACTGGCCGCTCCGTCCCAGCTTCCCTTTGTTCTTGCGGAACGTACTTTACTTTCTCGGCAATGTCGAAGACGCGACGGCGGAACCAAATGTCGTCCCCGGAAACGTCAAGATTCTCCATCCGGCGTCGGCCGTGGACTCCGGCATCGTTATCGATCCGAAAGGAAAGCGAATCGAACTGAAACACGGTCCCCACGAACAACGGCTTGATTTTTCCTTCGCAGAAACGCACTGGATCGGTCCCTACCGTGTCATTTGGGAAGACGGAACGGAGCGTCTGTTTGCGGTGAACTTGCTGGACTCGGACGAGAGCGATCTTGAACCGATGCCGGCGATAAAAATCGGTGCAGAACAGATCGTTGCTGGCCGGGAGCGCGGTCAGCCTCGGCACATTTGGAAATGGTTTGCCCTGGCCGCGTTTGTCATCCTCGGATTGGAATGGTACCTATACAACCGCCGGATATACGTCTGATGGAAATTCCGTAGTCAAGAAAAAGGCCGGCGCTCATATGAGCAAACCGGCCCCTTTCAGGTCCTGGTGAGTGATTGCTATTTCTTGTCTTTTTCCGGCTCAGCGCCGGGAGGCGCCAGCGTTTTCAAGAGTTGGCCATTGGCGCCGTTATAAACTCGCACCAGCCCCTCTTCGCCACCAGTGGCGATGACTTTTCCGGTTGCGTCCGATCCGATGGCATAAAGAAAGTCCTTGGCCCCAGTGAAGGTTCGCACGGCATTGCCACGATCGACGTTGAACATCTTGGCCGTGCCGTCGCCGCTGCATGCCAGGACATCGGACGATTTGCCTACGAACATCAGGCGGGTGATCTGCTTGCTGAAGCCGGTGTTGATGGTCCGGGTCTGTTCCCCTTTTTCAAAGTCCCAGACTTTAATGACGTTATCGGCACCGCAGCTGGCAAGCACTTTGCCGTCGAAACGCCAGCCGACGTCGAGCACATGGTGGGTATGGCCCTCGAGGGCTTTGATGAACTTGCCGGAGGGGATTTCGAATATCTTGACGAACTTGTCCGCTCCGCAGCTGGCGATCATCTTGCTGTCCGGGCTGAAGCAGACGCCAAACACCTGGTCGCTGTGGCCATTCGTCGGGTCTTTGATGTCGGTCACCAGTTTGCCCGTGGCGACTTCAAAGACTTTGACTTCGCCATTCTCAGTGGGGGGGCCACCGCCGGTGGCGAGCAGTTTCCCATCCGGAGAAAAGGCCAGGGCCACGACTCGGTCGGCAAATCCTGTCAGCTTGTGCTTGATCGTCCCCGTTTGCGCGTCCCAGATGATCACTTCCTGGAAACTGCCGCTGGCGAGGTATTTGCTGTCAGGACTATAAGCAAGCGCCTCGACGATCGCCATGTGGGCGCCTTGGATCGGTTTGTTATCAGGCGTTTTCAACTCTGGGTTCACAAGCGAGCGGATATAAGCTCCTGAACCGGCGTCATAGACGTGAATCTGGTTGGCGCGCCCAGCGACGACGGCCGAGTTATCAGGACTGATCGCCAGCGACCGCACCGGATTGATATTCGAAGGCAGCAGCGTCAGAACCGGTTTGGGACGGACACGAACGCCGGTCGGTGCTTTGGCTCCCTGGTCGATCCACAGCTTGATCAGAGCCAATTCTTCCGGAGTAAGAGGCTTTTCTTTGCGCGGCGGCATGCGGGGCGATTTCGTCTTGCCCGCCAATTGCACCAGCAGGCTCTTCTTCGAGTTGCCGGGAATAATGGCTTTGCCTCGTTTGCCTCCCTTCATCAGCGATTCGTAGGTTCCCATGTCGAACTTGCCTTCCTTGACGTTGCCGCTGTGGCAATAGAGGCATTTCTTGACGAAAATCGGCTCGATATCTTTGTCGTACAGAACCGGCTCGGTCCGCTTCAGCTCGATCACTTTGATCGGCTCGACTTGTGCTGTCGCCTTGTTGGCGGTCAGGACCAAAACGCCGGCAACGACAAGAAATGAGAGTGTTCGCATGGCTTTCACCCTTCCTTCAATGAAATAGCCAAGCCGACAAACGTTCGCGACGTCAGGGGATCGGCTGTGGCACGACTTCGGGTCTTGAACATTTCCACTGACAGAGCGACCAGCAACGGTCGCTGCCGTCACTTATCGGGGCAGGTCAGATTGCGGAGGGACGGCATCGCGCCATCCGGTTCGGGTGGTTTTTGGCTATCGTCTCCATCCTAATTTCGTGAAGCTGACCGGTCAAGTAGCCTGACAAAAAATGTGCGGCCTGACTTGACGGCCCAGTGCTTGGCGTTGACAATTCAAAGGGCAAGCCTACGATGAAGAGCAACGGGGCGTAGCTCAGCTTGGCTAGAGCGCACGGTTCGGGACCGTGAGGTCGCTGGTTCAAATCCAGTCGCCCCGACTATCGATCAAGATCCTTCAGCCGCTCAGCGGAATGCACGGGCCATCTCTTTCTCGATCTGGTCAACCTGCTGACACCCAAAACCGAACGCGCACATCAGGTATAGCCGGTACGCGTTTCGTCAAATTTCCGCGGCGCATGCGTCCAGCAGACCACCGCGTGCACCTTGTCCCTGGTGTCGATGCTGTCGTAATCCGAAAACGCGTCGGCCTGCCGATAGAATGAGCGCATATCGGTAGGCAACGAAATTGCCAAGGGCGCTGGGTCGCAGCCGCCTCGTGGTCCTCGGAGATGAGTACGTTGGAATAGCCATGAAAGCAGTAGTATTCGACAGATACGGTCCGCCAGCTGAAGTTCTGCAGGTTCGCGATGTGCCGATCCCGGAACCTGGTAGAAATGAAGTGCGTGTACGGATGCTTGCCAGCCCGATCAATCCATCGGATTTGTTGCTTGTTGGGGGGACGGTATGCGAGCGCGGCGCAGCTGCCGGCGACGCCTGGATTCGAAGGGATGGGAGTGGTCGATGCCGTCGGGCCTGGTTGGCTGGCGAAAATTCGCCGGCTGAAGCCCGGCCGGCGGGTCGCAGTGTTGAACCGCAAGAGCGGCAACTGGCAAGAATACGTTGTCATTCCGGCCCGGCAAGCCGTGCCTGTCCCGGACGACTTGTCTGACGAACAGGCAGCCGCGTTCTTTGTGAACCCGGCCAGTGCTTTGGCGATGATTCGCCATGTGTTGCGCGTGCAAAAAAATAGTTGGCTGGCTCAGACGGCGGCAGGGAGTGCTTTGGGTCGGATGGTCATTCGCTTGGGCCGGCATTTCGGATTCAAAACCATCAATGTGATTCGGCGGCCAGAGCAGGCGCAGGAACTGTTGGACCTTGGCGGCAACGAAGTCATCTGCACGGCAAAGGAATCGGTAACCGATCGCTTGCAGGCAATCACGGGAGGAACCGGCGTGCCTTACGCACTGGACGCCGTTGGCGGAGAAACTGGTTCCCAAGTAGCCGCCGGACTCGCTGTCGGTGGCCGCATGCTGGTTTATGGCACCTTGTCGGACCAGCCCTTGAGCGTGCATCCGCGATTATTGATTTCCGGGCAGCGGATCATCGAGGGGTTCTGGCTTTCGATTTGGGCTCAAAACCAGCGAGTGATTACCATGCTGTCGTTGTTTCGCCAGATCATGCGTCTGCTTCAATTGGGGGTACTGACTTCGGAAATAGCTGCCACCTATCCGCTCGACCGAATCAAGGACGCGGTTGAGCACGCGGCAAGGCCCGGAAAAAACGGGAAAGTGCTGCTCCGAATAGGTGATTGACGGAAATTTTTCCAAATTTTTAAAAGTCTCGGTTCGTCATCTGTCCACTGGTCGGTCTTTTTCGTAGTTAAAGCATAGTCTCGAAGAGACAAACGGATGACATATCTAGGTCACGTCAGCGAGAGATGGAGGGAATCACGGGTGCGGTTACCCGTGTTCAGTGGAAGAATGAGGCCCCGATAGGGCCAGGGAACGAAGCGAAAGGAGAATCAAGATGCTTCGGCGGTGGATTCCAATTCTAGGCGTGGCAGCTCTTGTCACAGCAGGTGAGCTGCTCATCACGGAAACAGCAGAAGGCGGCCCGTTGTCCAATCGGCGCTGCCGAACGACTCGGCGGAGCTATTACCGCGGCTGCTGTGCAACGACTTGCTGCACGACCTCTTGCTGCCAGACCACCTGTTGCGTGCCGGTCTGCTGCTCGACCAGCTGTGGTCAGCAATGCTGCGTGGTCACGACAGGCCGTTTGGGTCGGCGTCGGGTGGTCTACGTCAGCCAGCCCAGCAGCAGCACGGCGATGTCTCAGCCCGGTGTTTATCGTTCGTTCTACCGCGTGCCCACGGAGAGCGCGCCGGCCTTGCTCAACCTGATCGTTCCTGCCGATGCCAAAGTGGAGATCAACGGTCAGCAGACCACCTCGACCGGAACGAATCGGTCGTTCGAAACGCCGGCCCTTGATCCGAACAAGGACTACACCTTCAAGATCAAAGCGACCTGGAACGGTCCCAATGGCAAGGTGACTCGGACGCGCGAAGTCAGCGCTCGTGCCGGTGAACAGCTGACTGTCGATATGTTCGTCGAACCGACGTCTCGTTAAATCCGACTCGATTGAATCGACCTCCTGCAGCGCCCTGGCGATGAACGCGAGGGCGTTTTTCTTGCGCTTCGCCAAAACGGCGATTTTCCACCAGCGAGAAATCCTTTAAGATGGAACGCATTAGCGATCGCAGTCATGGAGGCCGATGATGATTCCCGCTTCACCAGATGAGGAACCGACTGCCAGGTATGTACCGGCCCAGGATTCGACGCAAGAAGGGGCGGCGGAATTGTCGCCGACGATGACAGCGCGCGGCAACCGAACCATGGAATGCATGCCCGTCATCGCCGAGCGGGAACTTGGGGATTTCGTTTTACTCGAAGAACTCGGCCGGGGCGGCATGGGCGTCGTTTTCAAGGCCCGCGAAAAAAAACTGGATCGCATCGTGGCTTTGAAATTGATCATTCAAGGCCCGCTCGCAAATAGCGAGGATCTGGCGCGGTTTCGAATCGAAGCGGAAGCCGCTGCGCGCTTGCAACATCCGAATATTGTCACGGTGCTCGGGTTTGGCGAAATCAACGGCCAATACTATTACAGCATGGAATACGTCGAGGGGCCGTCGCTGGCGAAGGTGCTCGCCGATGGTCCCTTGCCGACGAAAAAAGCAGCACGCTATGTGATGCAGACGGCTCGGGCGATCCATTATGCCCACAGTCGCCAAATCTTGCACCGCGACTTGAAACCGAGCAACATTCTTCTCGATGCCAACGACGAACCGCATGTCGCAGACTTCGGTTTGGCGAAAAAGCTGGGAGGAGATTCGGGGCAGACACGCACGGGTGCCGTCTTGGGAACGCCAAGTTACATGGCACCGGAACAGGCAGCCGGCAAGACGAATGAGCTTGGACCGACCACCGACGTGTACGGTCTCGGCGCTGTGCTTTATGAATTGATTACCGGAAAACCCCTCTTCCGCGCTCACACTCCCCTCGACACGATCCAACAAGTTATCGAGCAGGATCCCATTCCACCACGCCAACTGAATCCGATGGTGGAACGCGACATCGAGATCATCTGTCTCAAATGCGTCCATAAGGATCCCAAACAGCGTTATGCGAGTGCGGCGGAATTGGCCGACGACCTGCAACGTTTTCTGGCCGGAGAGCCGATCAGTGCGCGCAGTCTTGGCGTCTTCGATCATCTCACGCGGGCACTGGATCGCAGTCATCATGCCAAAGCCTTTCGCAGCTGGTCCCAGATGTTGGTCTGGATCGCGGTCATCATGTTTTGCGCTCACCTGGCCAAGTTCCTGCTGACGCAAACGGGATACATACGCGGTGTGCATTGGCTTGTTCGCGGCGTGCAATTTGCGCTCATCCTGGTCGTGTTCTGGTGCTACCGCAGCCGAACCTTCCTGCCTACCAACTGGGCGGAACGCCAACTGTGGGCCATTTGGATCGCTTATTTTTTGGCGTACATGGTGACAGTAGTCGTCGTGCGCGAACTGATGGGCGACCGCTGGGATGAGTTGACATTATATCCCTTCTCGGCGGTTCTTTCGGGGATGGCCTTTTTCGCGATGGGAAGCAGTTACTGGGGGCGTTGTTATCTCTTCGGGTTGGCCTTCTTCGTTCTCGCCGGCTTGATGCCTCTGTGGCTGGATTGGGCGCCGCTTGGGTTGGGAACCCTGTGGTGCATCACGCTGCTCTCGATCGCCTTTCATGTGCGCAATGTTGGGAAGAATGAAAGTCGGTAGCGAAAGGAAGCCCTGCTGATCAGTGCGAGCGGGCTGCCGTGTCGAGAATCAGTGTCACCGGACCTTCATTGACGAGTTCAACCTGCATCATAGCGCCGAATCGGCCAGTGGCGGTCGGAATGCCCTGGGCTTTGACGGCGTCGATAAACGATTCGTACAGGGGGATGGCCAGTTCCGGAGGAGCGGCAGTGACAAAACTTGGCCGGCGCCCTTTGCTGCAATCGCCGAACAACGTGAATTGGCTGACAACGAGAATGCTGCCGCCGACGTCGATGACGCTGCGGTTCATTTTCCCCTGGTCGTCTTCGAAAACGCGGAGCTGGCTGATCTTGTCTGCCAGCCAGCGGGCTTGCTCTGGCGTATCGGCGTGTGTGACGCCCAGCAAGACGAGCAGTCCATGGCCGATTTCACCCACCACTTCTCCTTCCACAGCGACTTTAGCCCGACTGACTCGCTGCAAAACCGCCCGCATGGGATCCTCCTTTGTCGCAAATGGCAACGACACACAACGATGTCGCATGGTGACAGCAAGCTCGTGTGCCTGTGCACGACGAACGATAGCTTGATTGAAATTACGCTTTTTACTTGCAGTTGAGGTAGTTACGTTGGAAAATGATATCAAGTGTGCCGGTAGCATAACGTACCCGTTTGCCGGCTCGTTTGTGGGAAATGTGCCGGCAAACGGGTTTTCTGTAAATAGGTTTTCCGGCCATTTAAACGGGGATCGGACTGCGAGAAAGTCCCAGTTACTTGTTACTTGGCGCCGAACTCGTACCGGCAATGGGGAACGGGAGCCTGGGCATAAAACGTTGCCTTTCTAAAAGACGCTAATGGACGTCAAAACTTTTGTTGACCAACTTCGTGATTGCGGACTGCTCTTCGACCGTCGGCTAGAGCGCGGCGTGCGCGATTTGGAGTCAAAAGCCAACGACGGGAAGACTCTTGCGCGCCTGCTCATACAGCAGGGATTGCTGACCGCTTACCAGGCGAACCATATTCTGACGGGCAAAGGCAAGGAACTCGTTCTGGGACAGTACCGCATCGTCGAACGGCTCGGACAGGGCTCCACTGGTCAGACCTTCAAAGCCGTGCACGCTACCATGGGGAGGCTGGTGGTGATCCGGCTCATGGCTCCCCATTTGACCAACGATCCAAAGTCGAGGACGAAATTTACACGCGAAGTGCAGAACATCGCTCAGCTGTCGCACACCAACATCTTGACGGCTTTTGACGCCTTCGAAGTCGGCGGCATGTATGTCCTCGTAATGGAGTACGTCGAAGGCATGGACCTCGCTGCTCTGGTGAGGCACGTCGGTCCGCTGCCGGTGCAATTGGCATGTAATTTCCTCCGACAAACGGCTCTCGGCTTGCAGCACGCCTACGAGCGAGGTTTGGGATTCTGCAATATCAAACCCGAAAACATTCTCATCGCTGGTTACCAGGCCAATCAGACTTCGTCCGACTCGTCGTCGTCCTCGGCAGTGCCTCGCGGCGTCGTCAAAATTCTCAATCTCGGTCTGGCCAATTTAAACGAAGAAGCACCTCTTTTCGTCGGCGGCAGCCCTCAACTTCGTTCCGGCGCCATCCTTTCGCCAGCCGACTATATGCCTCCGGAAATGATCAGGGACTCCCGGTCCGCCGACATCCGCAGCGATATTTATCGCCTTGGATGCATCTTGTACTTCGCCTTGACGGGCAGGCCTCCTTTTCCAGGCAAGACGATTCAGGAGAAGCTCGGTTATCATCAAACCCACAACCCCGCACCCTTGGAAAAAGTGCGTCCCGACGTACCTCCGCAGCTGGTTCCGGTTGTGTTGAAGATGATGGCCAAGAACCCGGCTGCCCGCTATCAAACACCGGCGGAGCTGGCCCATGATCTCACGCCATTTTGTGTCACGACGCCTGCGGGCGTCTCGCGCGCCTGAGGACGTCGCAAGCCTCTTCGATCGCTACAAATCGACCGCCGCCTACGTTCCGAACATTCCGTCCGCCTGCACTACCTTGACTTTCCAGCTTTCCCGATTCTCGAACATTGCCTCAATTCCCGCGGCCAGAACGACGATGACTACGGCGGGAAGACAACTTTGGCAGACTACCCGATCCGGGTCAAGGAGGACCCCACCATGAAACGCTTGGCTATCGTACCCCTCGTTCTGTTGGCTATGGTCGGTTGCCGACCCAAGCTAATGGACCGTTTGGATTGTCTCAGCTGGCAGTTGGATTGCGTGCAATATAGCTTGCAGCAGGCTCACGAAAAGCTCGACGCCGCCGACGCCAAACTCCAGGAACAAGCCAAACAAATCGCTAACAACACCACCCTTATCGAAGAAGCCAACAAGAAGCTTGTCGAGAACGGTATGAAGCTCGACGATGCCAAATTGGAACGCGCCACGATCACCACCAAGGTCGATGATAACGGCAAAAAGCTGGATAAACTGGCGGTTGAATCCGCCATGGCGCAGACCAAACTCGACAATCTCGCCACCAAGGCGGACGATACAGCTAAAGCTATCAAGGCTCTCGATACCAAAGTCGATACGGGTTTCAAATCGCTGGAAAAGAGCGTCAACGATATTCTCAAGAAGATGCCGGCGCCCAAGAATTGAGGCGAGGCACTCAGTGAGAAAGACCGCGAAGCCGGCGAGGGAAAGGGTCGCATTGCTGTGTTGAGCCTTCGTTTCCCTCGCGGCTTTGCTTTTTTGTCAAACGGTCGTTTTTCGCTCGGCCTGCTCGATCCATCCTCCGCCCAGCACTCGGGTTCCCTCGTAGAACACGACCGCCTGGCCAGGAGTAATCGCCTGTTGCGGTTCGGAGAAGACCACTCTCACCCAGTCGTCTGTTTCAGGGAAGACAACGGCTTCGGCGGCCTGATGCCGATAGCGGATTTTCGCCTGACACAGCACAGGCTTGGTGGGCGGTTCTATCAGCCAGTTGGTCCGTGAAGCCAGCAACTCTTTCGCGAGCAGGTCTTCACGGTCGCCGACAACCACTCGGTTTTCTTGAGGAATGATCTCGAGTACGAAACGCCGACTACCGGCGGCGAAACCCAGTCCCTTGCGCTGGCCCACCGTAAACTTTTCGATTCCCGAATGCCGGGCCAGTACCTTCCCGCTGGTATCGACAATTTCGCCAGCGGTATCGGCGTCCGGACGACGCTGGCGAATGACCTGCACATGATCGCCTCCAGGCACAAAACAAATCTCCACACTGTCGGGCTTGTCGCAAAGCCCCAAGCCGGACTCCCGTGCCAATCGGCGAATCTGGGATTTCTGGTAGCCCCCAACCGGAAAAAGCAAGCGGGGCAACAGCTCGCGGTCGATTCCAAAGAGAACGTAAGACTGGTCTTTTTCGGGATCGGCGCCACGGTGAAGCTCGTGTCGGCCTTCTCTAGATAGCACTTGAGCATAGTGTCCGGTGGCTACGTAGTCGGCTTGCAATTGCCGACCATACGACCACAGCTTGCCGAACTTGAGCCAATTGTTGCACACGACGCACGGGTTGGGGGTTCGACCCCGAAGGTATTCGTCGGCGAAATAGTCGATGATTTTGCCAAAATCATTCTCGAAGTCCAGGGCATAGAACGGGATATCGAGCTGATCGGCAACCCGGCGGGCGTCGCCGGCGTCCATGGCGCTGCAACACCCCTTTTTGTGGGCTGGTATTTCCTCCTGCTCATCATGAACGCCAGTGCGCATGAACAACCCGATTACTTCGTAGCCTTTTTGCTTCAACAAGACAGCGGCTACCGAGCTATCGACCCCGCCGCTCATCGCTAAAATGACCCGTGCCGGCATACGTCCCCCTTGGCATTTCGATATCGTTTCTATTGTATCGGGTCTCCACGAATAACGCGTCCCGGTTTGGCCGAAACGCTTGCGAGCATTTCTGGTCCGCGAGCTTGCGTGTCCTACAATAGAAAAAACGTTTTGTCGTCGTTGTCTGTTCTTGGTTTCTCGGCGGCGGCAAGACGGCGTCACCACGTCGGGCCAGATCATGAAGAACGAAGTAATCGAGCGGATGGCGGGTTTGATCACCTCTGCTTTCGGGATGGTCGCTGCCCTCGCCTGGAATGAAGCGGTTCAAGCAGCTTTCAAGCAGTTTTTCGGCGAAGCGCGAGGCCTTGCGGCCATGATCGGCTATGCCATTCTGGTCACTGTAGTAGCGGTCGTTGCCACGGTTTGGATTGGCAAGGTTTCGGCAACGGCCAAAGGCGAAAAATAAGTGAAGCGATTCGAAGCGGACCCTGGCATAGGCCAACCGGTTTACAGTTTCATCAAGGCGGTGCTTCCCCCTTTGACGCGGTCGCCCACCTTGACGAGCAAACCTGGTGCGGGTTGGGCAGGAACGTAAATGTCGGTCCGCGAGCCGAACTTGATCATGCCGAAACGTTCGCCTTTCGCCACGGTGTCGCCGACCTTGAGCATGCATACGATTTTGCGGGCGATGGCCCCGGCAATTTGGCGCACCTGAATTTTTTTGCCGCCACAATCAAAATCGATCCACATTTGTTCGTTGGTTTCGGCGCTTGAAGCCCGCAGGGCATTCTTGAATTTGCCTGGAAAATAGCGAACATTGGTAACCCTTCCCGCCGCTGGCACGCGATTGACGTGGACGTTGAAGATCGACAGGAAGATGCTGACGCGCACAGCCCGTCCGCCGGGAAACTCCGGAGCGGGAACCTCCCCTATGAAGGTGACTTTACCATCCGCTGGACTGACCAACAAATTGGCGTCCTTGGGGATGTCCCGTTTGGGATCGCGGAAGAAGAAGAACATGAAGAAGTACAAAAACGCCGGTATCGAAAACGGTATCCAAAAGTAAGGAGACACCGCTATGGCCAGAGCGGCGAAGACCATGCTCAAAACCAGAAAGATAAAGCACCAGATAAAGACATCCATCAACCCCGCGCGGGCGATGCCAAGCTCGTCGCGCCACGTGAACGGATCGTCGCGTTTGTGAAACCAGTAGTTGCAGACGTTTCGGCAATACTTCAGGTCGCGCGGATCGATGATGTCGTGCGGACAGTTGGGACAATCTCCCTGGCGTTTCTCCGCCATGCGCCGAACGTAGCCCCTGCGGAAGATGCGCAGGTACTTTCGGCGCAGCCGACTCCATGCTAATTCGATTTTCATGCAGAACCCGCCGCCAGGCTGTGTGCTTGCAGGTTTGATGTATTGGCGAGTTTTTGTTTTTGCTTCTGGGGCCATAGGCTATTTCGAACCGGGGTTTGGACCCGAACGTGAACGGCGTAATCGTTCCAACAATGCTGCTTTTCCGGGAGTCGGTTGATCGGGAGGCGGAGTGCTGTTCGTCTGTTGCGGCGCCGCCGGTGCCGGCTGTGGCTGGGCTGGAGGAGCCGGCTGGGCAGGAGGAGGAGTCTGTCCGCTTTCTTCCGCCTTGCGTTTCAACCGCAACCTCTCCAACAAGGCTGCTTTGGCCGGCACCGCTTGTGTCGTCGCCGGCGCCACGCTGGGCGTCGGCTCTGCCGCCGGTACCTGAGGCTCGCGAGCTGCTCCCGTTTCCGGCGCTTGCGGAATCTCCACTTCGCCACCTTCAAACATCGCCGTGATGACCGGCTCTTTTACCAACTCGCGGAATCCCATGTAGTCGATCTGGTCGTAGGGAATAAAGTAGGTACTCCCTTCGTCCGTTGTGCCCGCCAGCCGACCCCGAACCACCATGAAATCGTCTTCCAATCGGTAGATGTCGGTAATGTTCAACTCATTGCCGCTACCGCTAACGATCATCAGCTTGTGACGTAATTGCGGTGGGATTCGCCTGATCAACGATAGCCACGACTCTTTGCGCATCGCGCACTCTCGCTTCTGAACGGCCATTTGCCAAAAAATGGCTTTTCGTAGATTAGCACAGTCGATAACGCATGCAAAATCAAAATTTTGATTCGATTCGCCGGAGCCGGCCCCTGGCCAACCGCTAATCCACTACGGCCACAACACTACCTTGATGGGGACGTGAACTGGCACCGAATCGCAGGCACGAAAAGAACAGGCCGCCGATAAGTTCAATTACGCTATAAGCCTTTTCGTGCCGGGCCATTCAAAAAGAAAACCGCTGCGGTTCCTGATCTGGCAGCGGCTCTGAACAGCGAGGGCGACGGGA
This sequence comes from Gemmatales bacterium, assembly GCA_026004675.1. GTDB lineage: Bacteria > Planctomycetota > Planctomycetia > Gemmatales > Gemmataceae > BPJP01. The sequence goes on along the minus strand of BPJP01000002.1, from coordinate 256,571 downwards.
CTCGAACCCGCAACCACCGGATCGACAGTCCGGTACTCTGACCAATTGAGCTACGCCCCCTTTTGCATCCCATTCACGCAGGCACCTCGACCTTCGACAGGGGGGACCTGCATCCTCATTCTACTCGCAGAAGCCAAGGTGCCAAGACCTTTCTTGCGTCGGAATGCAAGTTTTGTTTCGGTCAATCGGCAGTCAAAGGCCCGCTGTAACCTGTCGCTACAGCGGGCCTTCAGTCGGGGCGACAGGATTCGAACCTGCGACCTCCTGAACCCCATTCAGGCGCGCTAGCCAAACTGCGCCACGCCCCGGTACGCTGCCATTGTAGTTCAACGATCATGCCGCGCCTAGCCCGCCTCGAATGGCCCGTGCGAAGCCGGCAATTTCCCCAAACGGTCTACACGTCGAATTCTGTCTTGACCCAGGTTCCGCCCCCTTTATGAGAGGCGACGCAGGCCTCGATAAAGCCGACCATTCGCGCTCCCGACTCGACATCGGGGAAAGTTTTGGAAGTTTCCGGAGCGGGAATCCCGTAACGCCTCTCGATGATCGCGTCGGCGGCGTCGCGGTACAAGACGGCGAAGGCATCGTGCAGTCCTTCGGGATGGCCGGCTGGCAAATGGCTGGCGTGTCGGGCCAAAGGGAGCATTTCGCCTCGGCCCCGGCTCAAAAGCTGGTGAGGCCCATCGAGCGGGCTGAAGAACAACTCGTTGGGCCAGCGAAGCCGCCACGTCAGGCTTCCTTTTTCGCCGAAAATTCGAACCTTCAAATCGTTTTCCGTGCCAGGAGCACATTGGCTGGCCCAAAGCATGCCGCGAGCGCCGCCTTGGTAGCGGAGCAAAACATGGGCATTGTCATCCAGTTTTCTGCCTGGCACAAAAGCGGTCAAATCCGCACAGACCTCGGCGAGTTCCAACCCCGTGATGTAACGTGCCGTGTGGATGCCATGCGTGCCAATATCCGCCAGCGCTCCCGCTGGCCCTGATTTGGCCGGGTCCGTTCTCCACGTCGCCTGCTTGAACCCGGTGTCTTCGAGTTTGGTCGTCAGCCATTCCTGAGGGTATTCGATTTGAATGATCCGAATGGCACCGAGGTCGCCACGACGCACCATCTCTCGTGCCTGCCTGACCATGGCGAACGCCGTATACTCGTGCGTCAGGCAGAAGACGAGTCCCGTTCGCCGAACTAGCCTCACCAGGTCGAGGGCATCGGCCAACGTGGTGGTCATGGGCTTGTCACAAATAACGTCGATGCCAGCTTCGAGAAACGTTTTGCAAATCGCGTAATGGGTGTGGTTAGGGGTCGCGACGATGACGGCTTCGATGCCGTCAGGTCGGGCAGCCTCTTTGTCGGCCATCTCTGCATAGCTCGTGTAGGCACGCTCATCGGGAATCCGAAAAGCGGGAGCCGACGCTTTCGCCTTATGGGGGTCGGAGGACAGGGCGCCGGCAACAAGTTCGTAGCGGTCGTCCAGTCTGGCGCCGGTCAGGTGTACGGCTCCGATGAAGGCGCCCTGTCCGCCACCGACGATTCCCAAACGCAAGCGCGGCGCGATCCTGCCCGAAGCAGATGCTGTGACCATCGGCTTGTGTCTCCTCTTAGGTTTTGAAATGGTCGGCAGCACCGCCTAAACCAGGACCTCGGCCAAATGCTGTTTCGATGACTCGGCCACTTCGCTATGAAACGATCGGCCGTGCGAGTCCATCGTGACGACGGCGGGAAAATCCTTGACCTTCATGACCCAGACGGCTTCGGGGCTGCCGAACTCTTCCTTGAGATAAACGGCCGGTACTTCTTCAACACATTGGGCATAGATTTGCGCGGCGCCGCCGATCGCATGCAAATATACGCAGCCGTGCTCCTGGCACGCTTGCAACGTCTTGGGACCCATCCCCCCTTTCCCGATTACCGCCTTGATGCCGAATCGCGCAATCACGTCGGCCTGATACGGTTCTTCACGAATCGAGGTTGTCGGACCGGCGGCAACGACTCGATACTTCCCGTTTTCCTCCAGCACGACCGGTCCGCAGTGATAGATGATGCCCCCTTTGATCACGTCCAGTTCGCCGCCTTTGAAAAGATATTTGTGCACTTCGTCCCGTGCCGTAAATACCGTGCCGTTGATCAGAACGACGTCGCCTGCCTTCAGTTTGCGGATGTCTTCTTCGCTGACGGGGGTCTGCAAGGTGATCACGTTTTTTCGGGTGTCGCCGAGTTGAATGAGTTCCCCGTTCGCGTCGGCTTCTTCATGGTCGAACTCGCCGGGAGCCTGATAGAGCCACTCTTTAACGTCCCCCTCGGCAGTGAGAAGGACGCCTCGTCGGCGATATGCCCAGCACATGTACGCGATACTCACGAAGTAGGAAGCCGGCAGCCGATTACGGGCGCCGATCTTGCAACTGCCTATGGTGAAGCGGCCGCCAAACCCCATCGGGCCGATCCCCAGCTTGTTGGCTTCGTCGAGAATACGGGCTTCGAGCGCTGCCAATTCGGGAACCGGGTTGGTGTCGTCGAGGGGGCGCAAAAGTTGTTCTTTGGCGAATTCATAGCCCAACGCACGGTCACCGCCGATGCAGACGCCGAGAAAACCAGGTCCGCAGCCTTTGCCTTGAGCCTTCCAGACGGCATCGAGAACGCACGCGCGGACCCCGTCCAAGTCGCGATCAGCACGTTTGCCGTCGATGGTGGTGGGTAGCGAGTATTGAGCACTCATGTTTTCGCACCCTCCCCCTTTCAGGATCAGCCTGACATCGACATGGTCTTGACGGTGCTGATGCCAGTGAAAGACCGGACTGCCAGGACCAAGATTGTTGCCTGTGTTCCGACCGGTAACGCTGTCGACGGAATTCTGCCGCAGATACCCCTTCGCAGTCGCCTCGGCAACCGCGTCGCAACAAATGTCCTGCAATTCCAGCTGATCGAATCCCACGGGCGTGGTGATGAAAAAATTGATCGTTCCGGTATCCTGGCAAATCGGCGCACTCTTGCGTTTGGCCAGCCCGATATTCTGCATGACGATCCGCAACGCCAGATCAGCTTTCGACCCAGGCGTTTCCAACGGTTGATTCATTTCAATCACGTCCGACACGTCGTGAGGCAAATACGCCGACGTACGGCGGATCAGCTCGAGCAGGTTCTTGTGAAACTGGTCGTGATTCATGATGCTCCTCGATCGATGGCGCAAGCGAGTTGCTCGGTCGCTCGTGTGACGGTTTCCACGTGGTCATTTTATGAAACGAGCGCATAAAACCCGAGGATGCCGGGAATAATCGTAGATCGTCTCGGCCAGTCGGTATTCCGGGTGTTGCGCGAAGCAGGCGCGGGCTCCTTTTTCCTGGGGCGCGCCGATTTCGACGATCACATATCCGCCTTCCACCAAAAAACTTCTGGCATGCGCTGCAATCCTGGTCAACACTTCAAACCCCGTCGGGCCTCCGTCCAATGCCGCATGTGGTTCGAAGTCGCGAACTCCCGGCTCGAGGTTTTTGATCTCCCCCCGAGGGATATAGGGTGGATTGCTGACGATGAAATCGAATCGCCTTCCTCTGTCCAGCGGTTCGAAGAGGTCGCCTGTCAAAAAAGCGAGGCGCTCGCTTACCCGATGTCTTTCGGCATTGCGACGGGCGACTTCGATAGCCTGGGGGCTGATATCCACCGCAGTGATGCGTGCTCCCCGATGGTTTTTGGCAATGGCAATGGCCAGGTTCCCGGAACCAGTACCAAGGTCGAGAATGTGCGGCTCGGCGATGTCCTTTGCCAGCCGCAAGCATTCCATGACGACAAACTCGCTGTCCGGCCGGGGAATCAGAACCGAGGCGTTGACCTCGAGTTCCAGACCATAAAATTCTTTTTTGCCGACCAGATAAGCAACCGGGCAGCCTTCCATTCGTCGCTGGATCAGACCGCGGTATTGTTCACATGTGGCTTGCTGCGCTGGTTCGGTAAATCGAGTGTACAAGTCGATGCGCCGGCAACGCAGAACGTAAGCAAGCAAAACCTCCGCGTCCAGCCGGGGCGACTCCGCTCCTCGCTGCGCCAGAAACGATGCTGTCCAATCGAGAAGCGAACCGATGGTCCACGCGCGGGTTGCCGGGTTTTGCGAATCCGTGCTCATATTCATTCGCCAGAAGGCGGCGCTGTTATCCTCGCATCGGTTAGCGACCGAGTCGCTGCTTCTTGTCGTATTCCTTCAACGCGTCGAACAACTCGTGCAGGTCGCCGGCAATGATCGAGTCGAGTTTGTAGAGGTTCAGATTGATGCGATGGTCGGTGACGCGGTTTTGCGGAAAATTATAGGTGCGGATGCGATCGCTGCGGTCCCCGCTGCCGATCAGGCTGCGTCGCTTGTCCGCTCGCTCTTTGTGCAATGCCTGCTGTTTGATCTCGTAAAGTCGGCTCCGCAGAATGCGCATGGCCCTTTCGAAATTCTTATGCTGGCTCCGCTCGTCCTGGCATTTGACTTCGAGTTCCTCCGGCGTGCCTCGTTTGTACCAGATGCGCACCGCACTTTCCGTCTTGTTGACGTGCTGGCCACCCGCACCCCCAGCCCGCATCCTCTCCCATTCGATGTCCTGGTCGCGAATCTCGACCTGAGCCTCGTCCGGCTCTGGCAGAACGGCAACGGTGGCGGCGGAAGTGTGAATCCGACCCTGCGTCTCCGTCTTCGGAACTCGCTGGACCCGATGGCCACCGCTCTCATATCGCATCAGCCGATAGACATCTTCCCCTGAGATGCCGAAAACCACTTCCTTGAACCCGCCTTGTTCACCCGGATGAAAGGAGATGTCTTCGATCTTCCAACCCTTATCACGGGCGAAATGCGTATACATATTGTAAAGATCGCCCGCGAACAACGCCGCTTCGTCCCCGCCGGTGCCAGCCCGAATCTCCACAATGACACGATCGAAATCCTCTTCCGGATCGACCAGCATCAAATCTTCGAGTCGGCTCTGCAATTTCTGCTGCTTTTGTCTCAGGCTTTGCAGCTCGTCCTGGTAATAAGCCCGCATGTCGGCATCGGTCTCCGACTCTAGCAGTGCTTCGATCTCCTCGATGTCGGCCTCGGTCTTCTTGAATTCGCGGTAGGGGAGCGCCTGCTTGGCCAACGCGCCATGTTCTTTGGCCAGTTGCGCGTACCGCGTACGGTCGGCAATCACTGCCGGATCGGCAAGTTGTTTTTCCAACTCGTCATGGCGCTTCAGAGCTGTTTCGAACGTTTCCCACATCGGAGAATAGCCTTGCTCGCTCGCCCCCCTCCTTCCAAAGAAAAAAGGAAAAAGGCGGAATCATCCCGGCCTTTTTCCTTCGTAGAGCACGTCCAGCTACTTCTTTTCGGCTTGCTGCTGCTTTCGCTTGTCCCAGTTGTACTTCTTCTGGAATTTCTCAACTCGGCCAGTGGTATCGACGTACTTCATTTTACCCGTGAAAAACGGATGACATGCCGAGCAGATTTCGACCGCGATATTCTTTCGCGTGCTTCTGGTGACGAACGTGTTGCCGCATCCACACGTCACCGTCGCTTCAACATATTCCGGGTGAATGCCTTTTTTCATCGCTGATTCCTGCTGAATAGAAAACCGAGGCACGCCGTGACAACGCGTCTATTCTAGAAAGCCGCTGGCAAAAAGGACAAGAGCAGAACCGGCAGAGCCGCGCCGCCAGCATTCAAAAATGAGCGAGCGGCAAAGCATCAGCGCGACTGGCGAGCGTCGCAGCGTCAGCGCGACGTGTAGCGCAGCGTCAGCGCGACGTGTCCCATGCGAGCACGGCGTGCAGAACTGGTGTTTTGGAGGCATAGCGATCGGCGGATGCTGTTTTCGTATCGGCCGAAAGTTGCAGACTTGATCGACTTGTTGCCTACACTATCCTCATGTCATCCTTTCGATGCCGGGGCAATGAGGTGTCTCCATGAGCGATCAGCAACTCTGCCAGGTGCTTGCTCAGCAGCTCGATGATGTCCGCAGCCAAGGGCTTTATAAAACGGAGCGTGTTTTGAGCAGCCCGCAAAGTTCGGCCATCAAAGTTGGCGAGCGGGAAGTCATCAACTTTTGTGCGAATAATTATCTTGGTCTTGCCAACCATCCGGACATCATCCAGGCGGCGCACGAGGGGCTTGATCGATTCGGCTACGGCATGGCCTCGGTGCGTTTCATATGCGGGACTCAGGAACCGCACAAACAGCTCGAAGCGGCCGTGGCCCGCTTTTTGCAAAAGGAAGACGCCATCCTTTACACTTCTTGTTTCGATGCCAACACTGGCCTGTTTGAAACGCTTCTTGGTCAAGACGACGCGATCATCAGCGATGAATTGAATCACGCCAGCATCATCGACGGCGTTCGCCTGTGCAAAGCCCAGCGGTTTCGTTTCAAGCATTCGGATCTCGACGATCTCGAGAAATGCCTGAAAGACGCGAAAAACTGCAAACTGCGAATGATCGCCACCGATGGCGTTTTCTCCATGGATGGCGATTTGGCGAAGCTTCCGGAAATTTGTGACCTCGCCGACCGCTATCAGGCGATTGTCATGGTCGACGATAGTCACGCGACGGGGTTGCTGGGAGCGAATGGCCGAGGCACGCCGGAGGAGTTGGGCGTCCTCGATCGAGTGGACATCATCACCAGCACGCTTGGGAAGGCTCTTGGCGGCGCTGCCGGAGGCTTCACCTGTGCGAAAAGAACTGTGGTGGAATACCTGAGGCAGCGTTCTCGGCCTTATTTGTTTTCCAACGCTCTGCCGCCGGTGATAACCATGGCGGCGCTCAAGGCGCTGGATCTGGTGGCCAGCGGTGCCGAACTCCGCCAGCGTCTCCATGACAACGCACGCCGACTTCGCCAGGGGCTGGAAGAAGCAGGTTTCATGTTGAAGCCGGGGCGGCATCCGATCCTGCCCGTCATGCTGGGCGACGCTGCTTTGGCCTCACGCATGGCCGACTTGCTGCTGGAAGAAGGCATCTACGTCATCGGCTTCAGTTATCCAGTCGTACCGAAAGGTCAAGCCCGCATTCGCATCCAGCTGTCGGCTGCTCACACGCATGAGCAACTCGACCGTGCCATCGAAGCGTTTCGGAAAGTCGGCAAACAGCTCGGGGTGATCTGAACTCGCAAGAAATTTGGCGATATTCTGTCCGGCGAACTCAGTCTCGGCGATATAGGAAGAAGTTGGCAGAGTGCACACCTCGGCGCTTTTGCCGTTCTCGCCAGAGTGGTCTCACTCGGAACATGTCAGCAACCACTGACTCGCGACTGGGTTGCAGGAAGACATGTGCCTCTGAGTTGGCAACTTGTCAACTTGTAAAAAGGATTTGATCCGTTAACATGGATCAAGTCCCCCAACGTCTGTGGCGAACGAACGAAACTCGAGGAGATTGGCATGGTCCGAGTGCCTCTTCGATGGCCTTGGGTAGCGGTGTTATTGGCAGGGTCGGCGTTGTGTTCGGCACGAGCGAACGCTCAAGAAACGAAAAAGGGACCGGTCAGTTTTATCAACGACGTCGCGCCGATTTTCAAGGAAGCCTGCTTCGCCTGTCATGATGCGAAAAAACGCAAAGGCAAGTTCGACATGACCACCTACGAGTCCTTTCGAAAAGGTGGCGACAACGAAGACCCGATCGTGCCAGGCAAACCCGAAGAGAGCAATCTCGTCTTTCTCATCGAATCCGACCGGGCCGACCGGATGCCGCCGAAAAAAAATGGCGACAAACTGGCTCCTGAAAAGATTGCCATTATCAAGCAGTGGATCAAAGAGGGGGCGAAACTCGACGAGGGCATCAGTCCGAAGGCGGACCTGCTTAAAGAGCTCCGTCGCCGATGGCAGCCACCTCCTCCGCCAGTCGCCTACAAATTCCCGGTCACCGTAACAGCCATCGCCTTTACGCCCGACAACCGGAAACTTGTCGTCGGCGGACAACACGAATTGACGGTGTGGAATCTCGCCGACGCGAAGCTGGAGAAACGGCTTCATACTCGAGCCGAGCGCGCCTACGCCATTCGGTTTCTGCATGACGGAAAAATCGCTGTTGCTGGCGGCCGCCCTGGTCAGGAAGGGGACGTTCGTATTTATGACCTCAACGGCAAAGCCAAAACCGCCAACGGCGTGGCGATCCTCGATGGCGTTCATGACAAATCGGTCCTGGTCGAAGTGTTGCTCGAAGCGGATGATTCGGTGTTGTGCTTGGATCTATCCGAAGACGGCAAAAAGCTCGCCGCTGCCGGGGTCGATCGTCTCGTTCATGTGTGGGACATCAGTGCGGGGTTCGGCAAGGTCAAGCTCGAGCAAACCATCGAAAACCATGCCGATTGGGTCTTCGCTGTGAAATTCTCGCCCGACGGCAAGAAGCTGCTTTCGGCCAGTCGAGACAAGACGGCCAAAGTCTGGGACCTGGAAAAAAGAGAGTCGTTGTTCACTTTTTCTGGCCACCAGGCGCCGGTGTACGGCGTTACCATTAAACCTGACGGAAAAATCGGCGTTTCCGCCGGTGAAGACCGCCAGCTGCGCTTCTGGACAGTCGCCAGCAACGGCAAACAGGTTCGCAATGCCGCCGGCCATGGCGAACCGATCTTCAAAGTGATTCGCCATCCGAGCCAACCTTTGTTGGCCACATGCAGCGCCGATAAAACAGTGAGAATCTGGAACCAGGACAACGGCAGCAGCATTCGAACATTGACTGGCCACACCGACTGGGTCTATGCCATCGCTTTCAGTGGTGACGGAAAATACCTCGCGTCAGGCTCCTGGAATGGCGAGATCAAAATCTGGAACGTCGCCGACGGCAAGATTGTCAAAGAGTTCAACGCTTCACCCGGCTTGCAAGCGGCAAAATAAGCAAGGTTTCAAACAGCCTTCCACACGAAGGCGATTTTTGGGGCGGTTTTTGAGCAGTTAATCGACTAATTCGGTTGACAAATACTTTTTCTGGCTGCCCGACACGCAGCTGGATGCGAAATGGCGGAAATCAACTGGCAAGAACTGGCATATACGCTGTTCGAAGAGGCGGGGGACGCCCTCATCCTTTTCGATCCGGAAACCGAGGAAATTCTTGACGTCAACCCCATGGCGCAAAGCCTCAGCGGTTTCAGCCGGCGTGAACTGCTCAAGTTCAAGGTGACCTACCTGTTCCGGTCGGAATCGCCGGGCGGCATGCAGCGTCTGCGCCAAGCCTTTCGCCGTACCGGTCTCTTTCATTCGCAGGAGGGGTTCCTCCTCCGCCACGAAAAAGGGGGAGTCTGGATTCCGGTCAACCTGACCATTACCCGGCTGCATACGGAAACAAGTGCTCTTGGCCTGATCACGGCCCGCGACATCCGTGAACGGCGCGAAACGCTCGAACGCATCAGGAAAATGGAAGCCGAGCTGCGCCGCGTTACCAGTTCGGTTTCCGACTGCCTGTGGAGTGCCGAAGTCGATTCCGCCGGACATTGGAGCTATTGCTACTTTTCGCCGGTTGTCGAAAGGATGACCGGTCGGCCGCCGGAGTTTTTTCTGTCTTCCCCGTCACGGTGGCTCGACATCGTCCATCCTGAAGACCGTCTTCTCTGGCAGGAGGCTTTCGAACGTTTTCGCTCGGGGCAATCCGGGGCGGTCGAATACCGCATCTGCTGTCAAGATGGCGCGGAACGCTGGCTGCACGACAGCGTCATGGTGACCTCCAGTGATAACGGAGCTTCCCTTCTTTTGGATGGCATCATCAGCGACATCACCGAACGCAAACTCGCTGACGAGGCGCTTCGGCAAAGCGAATCCCGCTTGCGCCTTTTGATCGAACAGACCCCGGCCATCCTGTGGACGACCGATACCGAACTCCGGATTACTTCATCGGTGGGTGCTGGCCTGGCCAAGATCGGCTACCGTCCCAACGAAACGGTTGGCATGCCACTCTACGAGATCATGCAAACCAATGATCCGGAACACGCGGCCATCAACGCCCATCTCCGCGCTTTGCGCGGCGAATCGGTCAGTTACGAATACTGTTTCCGGGATCGCGATTTTCAAGTCCACATCGAACCGTTGCGCGACACCCATGACTGCATTATCGGTAGTGTCGGCGTCGCTCTTGACTTCACCGAACGTAAAGCCGCGGAGTTAGCCTTGCGCGAAAGCCAGCGAACGCTGGCCACGTTGATGAGCAATCTTCCCGGACTCGCCTATCGTTGCCGAATCGATAAGAACTGGACGATGGAATTCGTCAGCGAAGGCACGATCGACTTGACGGGTTATCAGCCGGACGACTTCATCGGCAACCGCACTCTCGCTTTTGCCGACTTGATCCACGAAGACGACCGCGACATGGTCTGGAACGAAGTCCAGGCAGCATTGGCTGAAAACCGGCCTTTCCGACTTCTGTACCGCCTGAAAACGGCTACGGGCGAATGGAAATGGGTCTGGGAACAGGGGCGCGGCATCGTCGGAGCGTCGGGACAATACGAGTACCTCGAAGGCTTCATCACCGATATCTCGGACCGAAAACGCTTCGAGGAGGCCCTTCAACGAAGCGAAGCCAAATACCGGACCCTTGTGGAAAACCTGACCCAAGCCATCTTTCTCAAGGACCGCGATCTGCGCCTGATCGCGGTCAACAAGCCTTTCTGCGAAAGCGTCGGCAAAACCGCGGAAGAAATCATCGGCAAGACCGATTTCGATTTATTTCCTCCGACGCTCGCGGAAAAGCACCAGCGCGATGACCGCCGCGTGCTCGCTGAAGGTATCCGCCTGGAAATCGAAGAACAACGCACCATCGCTGGAAAAACGCGCACCGTCCAGGTCGTCAAGTCGCCGGTCCAGGATGCCGACGGCAACAACATCGGCGTGCTGGGTATCTTTTGGGACGTCACCGAACAACGGCTCTTGGAGAACCAGCTGCGCCAAGCACAGAAAATGGACGCCATCGGCAAACTCGCCGGCGGCATCGCCCACGATTTCAACAACCTCCTGACGGCCATCATCGGCAACCTCGAATTGCTTCGGAGTGAAACTTCCGGCGAAAGCCCCGCATTCGAATTGCTCACCAACGCCATCAAGGCGAGCATCCGGGCTTCGGACCTGACGCGGCAGCTTCTGAGCTTCGCCAGACAGACGCCTCTGTTGACGGGACCAGTGAACATCAACGAGAGCATCGAGGAGACGGTCAAGCTTCTACGCCGCACGATCGACCCGCGTATTAGCATCGAAACCGATTTGGAACCTCATCTGTGGCAGATTCGTGGCGATGCAGCCCAAATCGGACAAGTGTTGATGAATCTCTGCCTCAATGCCCGTGATGCCATGCCCGAAGGGGGACGGCTTGTCCTCGCCACGACCAACATCGAGATCACCCCCCGCGACCTGCGATCGCATATGGAAGGGAGGTGCGGCCAATTCGTTCGCCTTACCGTTTCTGACAATGGCATCGGCATGCCGCCCGAGGTCCGTGAACACCTCTTCGAGCCGTTCTTCACGACCAAAGAAACGGGCAAAGGTACCGGACTTGGGCTTGCCGTCGTGTTCGGCATCGTCTCCCAGCATAAAGGCTGGATCGAATGCCAAAGTGAACCCGGCAAAGGGACTCGCTTCGACATCTTTTTGCCTAAGCTTCTCTCGCAAAGCCAGGACCGATCGCATCTTCCCAGTCATGTTCCCGAAGACGTCGAGGGAGGCCACGAGCGCATCTTGCTTGTCGATGACCATGAACTGATTCGCAAGCTCGGCCAGCAGATTCTTTCCCGGAAAGGATATGATGTCATCACCGCAGACGACGGTCCGGAAGCAGTCGAAATCTACAAACAACAGCACGAGAATATCGACCTGGTCATCGTCGACATGACGATGCCATCGTTATCGGGCCAGGAGGTTCTGGCGCAACTCAAGCAAATCGATCCCAAAGTGCGCGTGTTGTTTTCGTCGGGTTTCTCTACCGATGAAGCGATCAAGGCGGTGCAAAAGGAGGGGGCGATCGGTTTCGTTCCCAAGCCCTATCGTCCGGACGGGTTGGCCAGGGCGGTTCGCCATGCACTCGACCGTGACGACACCAATTGAGAGACCATCGGAATGAGAGCAGAAGAGAGACTGCGTGCGGCGCTTCGGTCGATCGAGGTGGACGACGGATTCACCCAGGCCGATGTCGGCCTTGACGATGGCTCGTTGCTGCGTTTTCGGCATCGTGTTGGCGAGCGCACGGCACAGGCGATCGGCCAAGGTGTTGCAGAGGACCTGCTGGCCCGGATGGCGATGTTCCGGTTGAACCGCAAGCACCTGGAGGTGTTGTTCAGCGACGGCAGCCGATGGGAAGTCTACTTTGGGGGATGAACCGGGTTGTAGTGAATCACGGCGCAGGAATTCATCGGTTCACGAAGATTTTGGTGAAACCACCGGTTGGGAACCGCCGTATAGAAGAGTGTTGCCGACGAAAAAACGGCGAGAAAAAAAGTGGCTGGCCCCTTGACACCTGGGCAGGGGCGCTCCTATACTTCTAATTGCCACAACGGTGTGGAGCCAATCGGCTCTGCGAAAAAGCTCTTTGACAATTCGGTTGCACCAAATGCCTTGAAGCGAGGATGTGTCATCGCCAAGCGACATGACACATACTCGCAAGTCGTGACGACGAGAGTTGTTACGCTAGCGTACTTTGAGTTATGTCGCCCTGGCGACCTCAAACTCTTTGCGATTGCGATTACTTGCCGACAGTTCTGGCGAAAGTGCCGGAGCTGTACGGATAAGTGCCCGAACCGCCGAAAGGCTGGGACGGGAAAGCAATTTACCATGAAGGGTTTGATCCTGGCTCAGAACGAACGTTGGCGGCGTGGATTAGGCATGCAAGTCGAACGAAGCTGCGCTCCCTCACCGTGCTCTCTAAGAGGAGATTAGAGGGCGAGGTGAGGGGGCGTAGACTGAGTGGCGAAAGGGGCAGTAATGCGTGGGTAACCTACCCTCCGGACCGGAATAGCCGCGGGAAACTGCGGGTAATGCCGGGCGATATAGCGAAGCCGCATGGTTTTGCTATCAGAAGGTCCGCCGCCGGAGGAGGGGCTCACGTGGTATTAGCTAGTTGGTGGGGTAACGGCCCACCAAGGCGAAGATGCCTAGCTGGTGTGAGAGCATGACCAGCGCCACTGGCACTGAGACACTGGCCAGACTCCTACGGGAGGCTGCAGTCGAGAATCTTCCGCAATGGGCGCAAGCCTGACGGAGCGACGCCGCGTGGACGATGAAGGCCTTCGGGTTGTAAAGTCCTGTCGAGGGGGAGGAAAGCCGAAAGGTTTGACCTATCCCTGGAGGAAGCACGGGCTAAGTTCGTGCCAGCAGCCGCGGTAAGACGAACCGTGCGAACGTTGTTCGGATTCACTGGGCTTAAAGGGCGCGTAGGCGGCTTGCCAAGTCAGGGGTGAAAGCTCACGGCTCAACCGTGAAAGTGCCTTTGATACTGGCGAGCTAGAGGGAGGTAGGGGCACGTGGAACTTCCAGTGGAGCGGTGAAATGCGTTGATATTGGAAGGAACGCCGGTGGCGAAAGCGACGTGCTGGCCCTCTTCTGACGCTGAGGCGCGAAAGCTAGGGGAGCGAACGGGATTAGATACCCCGGTAGTCCTAGCCCTAAACGATGGGTACTAGGTAGTGGACTAAACATGGGTTCACTGCCGAAGCAAAAGTGTTAAGTACCCCGCCTGGGGAGTATGGTCGCAAGGCTGAAACTCAAAGGAATTGACGGGGGCTCACACAAGCGGTGGAGCATGTGGCTTAATTCGAGGCTACGCGAAGAACCTTATCCTGGACTTGACATGTGCGAAAGCGCAGGAAGTAGCTGCCCGAAAGGGTTCGCGAACGGTATCCAGTCCGGAACCTAGCACAGGTGCTGCATGGCTGTCGTCAGCTCGTGTCGTGAGATGTTGGGTTAAGTCCCGTAACGAGCGAAACCCTTGTCCCTAGTTGCCAGCGGGTCATGCCGGGGACTCTAGGGAGACTGCCGGTGTTAAACCGGAGGAAGGTGGGGATGACGTCAAGTCCTCATGGCCTTTATGTCCAGGGCTGCACACGTGCTACAATGGCGTGAACAAAGGGACGCAAACTCGCGAGAGGGAGCAAATCCCAAAAAACACGCCCCAGTTCAGATCGCAGGCTGCAACTCGCCTGCGTGAAGGTGGAATCGCTAGTAATCGCAGGTCAGCAACACTGCGGTGAATGTGTTCCTGAGCCTTGTACACACCGCCCGTCAAGCCACGAAAGGGGGGGACGCCCGAAGACGCTGTGCCAACCTTCGGGAAGCAGGCTGCCGAAGGCGGACTCCGTGATTGGGACTAAGTCGTAACAAGGTAACCGTAGGGGAACCTGCGGTTGGATCACCTCCTTTCTAAGGATGTAATCTTGACCAAACATGTTCGCATCCTCCTTCAAGCATGCAACCGATTGTTGAAGATAGCACCCCGCTGATACCCAACTCAGCGGGGTTTTTTATTGCCTCCCAGCGAATACCCCTCCAGATGGTTGATCCATCAACGAAAATCAGCTACAAACGAAATACTCCTACCATCCGACCTCCCGAAGCGAGGCCTACCATGCAACCGCGAACTCCCTTGATGCTCCTTTCGATCCTCCTCGTCTCATCGGCTCGTGCCGGCGAACCGACTCGCGAACAACTCGCCTTCTTCGAATCCAGGATCCGTCCCATTCTCGCCGAGCATTGCTATCGCTGCCACAGCACGAAAAGCCGGCGCCCGCGGGCTGGTTTGCGCCTCGACAGTCGAGCTGGCCTTCTCAAGGGAGGTGACAGCGGCCCAGCTGTCGTGCCCAACCACCCCGAAAAGAGTTTGCTGATCGAAGCCATCAACTACCGCAAATTCGAAATGCCGCCGAGAGGCAAACTGGCAAAAAAAGATATCGACGCACTCACTGAATGGGTCCGCCAGGGAGCGTTCTGGCCCAAAGAAGCGGAGCCCACAGTTGATGTCGCCAACGAATTCGACTGGAAAAAGCGAAAGGAGGAGCACTGGTCTTGGCAGCCGATCGCCAACGTCTCTCCCCCGATTGTGAAACGGCAGAACTGGGTTCGCCATCCCATCGACCGCTTTATCCTTGCCAGGCTGGAGGAAAAGCAGTTGACGCCAGCGCCAGAAGCGGATCGGCGCACGCTGATCCGCCGACTTTATTTCGATCTGGTTGGCCTTCCTCCCACGCCGGACGAAGTCGAGGCATTCGTTCGGGACGAATCGCCGAAAGCCTATGAACGTCTGGTCGACAGCCTTCTGGCATCGGAGCATTTCGGCGAAAAGTGGGGACGGCACTGGCTCGATCTCGTCCGCTATGCCGAAACGTACGGCCACGAATTCGATTATCCCATCGCCAATGCGTGGCGCTATCGCGATTACATCATTCGTGCTTTCAACAGCGATGTCCCTTATAACCAGTTGGTGCTCGAGCATATTGCCGGCGACTTGCTGCCCGATCCCAGGAGAAACCCTGACGAGGGTTTCAACGAATCGATTATCGGCACGGGCTTTTGGTTTTTCGGCGAAGCGACTCACGCCCCAACCGACGTCAAGGGGGACGAAGCCGACCGCATCGACAATCAGATCGACGTATTCAGCAAGACGTTTCTCGCGCTGACGGTGTCGTGCGCACGCTGCCACGATCACAAGTTCGATCCGATAAGCACGCAAGACTATTACGCGCTGGCTGGGTTTCTGCAAAGTTCGCGGCGACAGGATGCGATGTTGGATCCCGGTGGTCGGATTCGTCGGGCAGCTGACACCTTGCGCTCGCTTCGGATCGAAGGTAGCCGGCGTTTGCAGCAGGCTTTCAACCAATCGAAAACGGAGGACGTCTCTCGCTATCTTTTGGCGGCCTGTGCCGTTTCATCGGCGGCCAGGAAGGATGATACGGTCGCGGACGTCGCCCAACGCCATAGGGTCGATAAAAGCAAACTCAAGCGATGGCTTTCCGTCTTGGCTGAGCCTGAAGTGCGCAGTCCGGAGCATCCGCTCTATGCCTGGTATCGGCTCACGAATGCCCGAGACAGCTTTGCACAAGCGAGGCAGAAACTCCGCGAAGAGGTCCAAGCGTTCGACGACGACCAGAATAAGGACGACGTGCTGCTGGAGGACTTCGCTGACGCCCAGGGCTGGTTTGCCACAGGCGAGGCGTTTGCCAGCCTGCCGACGACAGGCAACGAATGGGACGCTCTTTCCGCGAAACCGAAGTTCGTGCCAGCCGGTTTGGCTCACAGCGGTCTCTTGTCCCGCCGATTGCACGGCGTATTGCGGTCGCCAACATTCGTGCTCAGCCATCGCTACGTGGACATTCGCATGAAGGCGACTGGGACATCGGTGCGGCTCATCATCGACGGCTACCAGATGGAGCCATTTAACAGTCTTTTGTTCAATGGTACCCGCCTCGACGTTCGGACCGCGGACACTCAAGGCCGATTCGTTTGGAAACGACTGGGCAATCCGCTTTACGTCGGCCACAAAGCGTATCTCGAGTTCATCGACCACGGCGACGGGTTTTTTGCCATCGACGAGATCCGCTTGTCGGATGGTCCTCGCGGAACGGAGTCGGCAGGTTCGATCACCAAGGCCATCGCTGGCAACGAAAACATCGAGACAATTGAGCAGCTTGCAGCCGAGTACGCCCGATTGGCGGAAAGAGACGTCGGCTTCAAGAAATGGCTGCTCGCCAAAAGTCTCGTTACCGTCGGAATCGACATGAGCGATCTCGAACAGAAGACGATCGAAGTTGAAAAAACCATTCCGGCGCCAATGCTGGCAGTGGCAATCACCGACGGAACTGGCGAAAACGAGCACGTTTTCATTCGCGGCAGCCACAAAAACCTGGGCCAGCTTGTGGAACGCCGCTTTCTCGTGGCTCTTGCCGGCGAAGACCAGGAGAAGATCACAGACGGGAGTGGCCGACTGGAATTGGCCCGGCGAGTGCTCGATCCGGCCAATCCGTTTCCCGCCCGTGTGCTGGTCAATCGGCTCTGGCATCATTTGTTTGGTCGCGGTATCGTTCCCACGGTTGACGATTTCGGCAAAATGGGCCAGCCCCCTTCTCATCCTGAATTGCTCGACTGGTTGGCCAGTGATTTCGTGCGCGGCGGCTGGTCGGTGAAGCGCGCCATTCGGCAAATGGTGCTGTCGAGCACCTATCGCATGTCGAGCGATCCGAACTCTGTCGACGCTCGCGAAAAAGAAATCGATCCCGACAACACCCTGCTTTACCGGATGCCGATCCGGCGCCTGCCAGCGGAGTCGATCCGTGACGCGATTCTGGCAGTATCAGGAAGGCTCGACCGCAAACTGTACGGACCGAGCGTGAACGTTCATTTGACGCCGTTTATGCAGGGGCGAGGGCGGCCAAGAAGCGGCCCGCTCGACGGTGCGGGTCGGCGCAGCATCTATCTCGCCATTCGGCGAAACTTCCTCTCGCCCATGATGCTGACCTTTGATTTTCCCGTTCCGTTCAGCACGATGGGACGGCGGACCGTTTCCAATGTTCCGGCTCAGGCCCTCATCCTGATGAACGACCCGTTCGTGATTGCCGAGGCCAAACGCTGGGCGGAACGATCGCTTCAAGAAGCCGACCCGGAACGACGATTGCGGATGATGTTCGTTGCCGCTTTCGCCAGGGAGCCGACCTCCCGGCAATTGGAACACATCCGCCAGTTCGTGGACTCCCAGGCCAGACTCTATCGCTGCAACACCGATGATGTGCGGATCTGGTCCGATGTTGCCCACATGATGTTCAATATGAAGGACTTTATTTTTCTGAGGTAATGGTGCCGTTTGTCCGTCGTTCTCGTGGTAAACTCAAAGCATGACAGCAATCAAGAGATTCGAATTGGTTAGTGTTGACGACTATCTTCGTGCGGAAGAAATGTCGCCGGTGAAGCACGAATATGTAGGCGGAGTCGTATATGCTATGGCCGGCGGGTGCAATCGGCATAACGACATCGCCGGCAACATCTATGCCGCACTGCATTCGCGCCTGCGGGGTCGGCCCTGCAGGCCGTATAATTCCACCACCAGAATTCGCCTGCGCCTGTCAAACCAGGTGCGCTTTTATTATCCGGACGTATCCGTGACGTGTCATCCGAACAGACCGACTGACACGTTTCAGGACGAGCCGGCTGTCATCGTGGAAGTGCTATCGGACAATTCTCGACGGCTTGATGAGGGAGAGAAAAGAGACGCCTACCTCGCGATTCCGACGTTGTCTGCCTATATTCTTGTGGAGCAGGAGACGCCGGCTGCTGTGGTTTTCGCCGAGCAGAAAATGGTTTTTGCCGTGAGATTCACCAAGGCCTTGACGCCGTCATCCCCCTTGGGGAAATCGACACCGAACTGCCTTTGGCAGAAGTGTATGAAGGCGTGCCATTTACTTCAGAAGAATGACCATTTGGCGCATCGGAATGACAGGCTGCGCTGAAAAGAGATACGGCGGCCGGTGAAGGAGCAGAATCTAAAAAGGAATAACCCCATGCATTGCCGACATTTTTTGCGATCGATGACCCGCAGGCAAATGCTTGAAACCTGTGCCAACGGTTTCGGCATGGTGGCGCTAGCGGCCTTGCTCGCCGAAGAAGCCCGCGGCGACAAAACCGCGCCGAAAAATCCGCTGGCGCCGAAACCGCCTCACTTCGAGCCGAAAGCCAAAAACGTCATCTTCCTCTACATGGACGGCGGCCCTTCGCAAGTCGACACCTTCGACTACAAACCGATGCTTGCCAGGCACGACGGCAAAGACCCCAGGCAAGCGATCGGCCGGCTCGAACCGACGCAATTCAACAACGTCGGCCGGGTCATGCGTTCGCCGTGGAAGTTCAAACAATATGGCCAAAGTGGCATCTGGGTCAGCGATTTGTTCCCTTATCTCGCCCGACACGTTGACAATTTGTGTGTTATCAAGTCGATGGTGTCGAAATTCCAGGAGCACACCTTTGCCAATTATTTCCTGCACACCGGCAGCGGCCTTCAAGGCAGGCCGAGCATGGGGGCCTGGGTCGGCTATGGACTGGGAACCGAAAACCGCAATCTGCCTGGGTTCATCGTGCTCAACGGCGGCTTGATTCCTCCCGGCGGCCTCGACAACTTCGGCAACGGCTTTCTCCCTGCTGCGTATCAGGGATCGGTGTTCAATCCCGGTGACCAACCCGTTCCCAACATCAACCGCCGAGAAGCCAGTGATTCCTTGCAACGAAACAAGCTGGCTTTGCTTCGCAGTCTCGACGAGGAATTTCTCAAGCAATCCGGACGGGAGGATAAACTCGAATCGGCCATCGCCAATTACGAAACCGCCTATCGCATGCAAATGGCAGTGCCGGAGGTCATGGATTTGTCCAGAGAGACCAAGGCGACCAAGAAGCTTTACGGCTTCGAAGCGAGTTATCCGCAGACGCGGATTTTCGCCCGGCAATGTCTGCTGGCTCGTCGGCTCGTCGAACGGGGCGTCCGCTTTATCGAGCTGACTTGCCCTGGCGGCAACGGCGACCGCTGGGATCAGCACAGCAACCTCAAAGACGGCCACGAAAAGAATTGCCGAACCGTCGACCAGCCCATCGCCGCCCTGTTGACCGATTTGCAAGTCCGTGGGCTTTTCGACTCCACCCTTGTCATCTGGTCAGGAGAGTTTGGCCGAACGCCGTTCGCTCAGGGAAGAAATGGCCGGGACCACAATCCGACTGCTTTTAGTTGCTGGCTCGCCGGCGGCGGTGTCAAAGGCGGCATCTCCTATGGCGAAAGCGACGAATGGGGCTACCGCGTCGTGCAAAACCGCGTCGAAATCCACGACCTGCACGCCACCATGCTCCACCTGCTCGGCCTCGACCATACCAAAACGACTTTTCGCTTCAGCTCGCGTGACATGCGCTTGACCGACGTGCACGGCCACGTCATCAAAGAGATTCTCGCTTGACAGGGTGAAGGGTCACTCGAAGTGCGACACGACGCCGGCGTAAAATCGCGCCAGTCCCTTTTCCGTCAGCAAAATCAAAGCGCCGTCGCCATCGATCCCCTGGCACAGTCCTTTGGTTCGGGTTGTGCCCACTTCGATGGTCACGGAATTTCCTTTCAAAGCACAACAGCGCTGCCAGTCGGCAGGCAAGTCGGCATCCCCTCTGCCTAGCCTGCCTAATTGGATGTCCAACTCATTGATCGTGCGGATCAAGATGTCGGTTAGCTCATGCGTCATTCCTGCCACATCGATCAGGGAAGTCGCAAGCGTTCGTAGTTCGCGCGGGGCAGCGTTGAAGGAGTTGTTGACGTTGATGCCGATGCCGATGACCAGCAGCCGCCGGGGAAGCGGACCGACTTCAACCAAAATGCCGGCCACCTTTCGGCCATTCAAGAGCACGTCGTTGGGCCATTTGAGTTTGACCTCATGATCCGGGAGTGTCCGGCTAATGGCATGGCGAACGGCCAGACCGGCGGTCAGCGACAGCAAAGGCCAGCGGTTTTCGGCAAGATTCCAGACTCTCGGTTCCACGATGAGGGAAAAGGTCAAAGCGCCGCCCGCCGACCACCAGACGTTTTGGCCCCGTCCCCGGCCTCTTGTTTGGGTGCCGGCGATAATCAACGAAGGAAACCCAGAATTCGCAGAGCGAATATCCTGACACATGGCCAGGGCGGCATTGTTCGTCGAATCGATCCTATCGAAGTAGCGAACCTCAGCCACTGGCGTTTCGCTTTGGATGCGGCCAAGGTCGAATCGATTGGCGTCGTGGGCGGAAGTCACGATTGCGTCTCTCCTTCCCGGTCAAGACGGCCGCAGGCAAGGCGAAAGAGAAACAGAGCCGCCGCCGCATAGGCGAACAGCAAAAGCACATAAGCGGTCCTTTGGGCGTTGCTTCTGTCGCCGGAATCTCATTTTACATTGCCAAAACGTCCGTTGCGGGGGTTATTCCGCCATAGGCCGAAAGCCGACGAAATGGAGTAAAGCGGCGACGGCTCGGCCATCGCCGTTGGGAAGGCAGCCATAGTCATTCTTCCGCAGGATCGCACCGCCGCCCGCTTACACCGCACAAAGCTCTTGCCTGTCGTTCTTTTCAGCACACGGTTGCTGGTCGACTGCGTGAAAACGGACATGAAAAACGGGTACGCCCAGACTGCGCGTGTCGGCAGAGTGAGTCATATCCATTGGCAAGGCAACGATCGCCAAATCCTGTCGCTTGCCGGCCTGGTCGGTGTCGACGTCGATTTGCCCGCAGATCGAATTGCCGCAGATTTCAAACGGCACTTCCCGGTCGTTGAAAAAAACGGCCAGAACGTAAGCCTTGGGGTCGCCGCGCAGGCCGTTGGTTTCGATCTGAAATTCGTAGGCGCCTTTTTCCAGGCAGACCGGAAGAATCGCCGCTGCCCGGCTCCAGCGAAATGTTTTTCCCTGCCAGTTTTCGCGGCCATAAAAACCAATCAATTGTCCATCTGACATCTCAAACACTTCGTACTCGAGCCTCGGCAAAGGTTGAGGCGAAGGCAAGCGATGGTAACGGCGAATGGCCTGCAATCGACCATCGTCTTCGATAGCTTTGAACGTCTCCGGATAGGTTCGCAACAACCGCTCGAAATGGTTTCGATGTCGCCAGCAGCGAAAGCGTGCCTGCCATGCTCTCCACCGGGTCCGCAACTGCCAAAGGGACAAACCCCACAAACGGATCGGCCAGTGTTGCCACCACTCGCGGCGAAGTGCCCGCACGATGCCGAGGTGGTACCGATATTTGCGCATCGTTCGGCTCAAGACTCGGCACAACCGGCGTGCTGACTCCGGCCGAAGCGTTTCACGCTGTTGCCACTCGATCGGCGTGCCAAAATAGCGATCGCAAAACGCTTCGCTCTGCTGGTGTTGGAGACGATAGTCGTATTCATCAAGCGTGCGCTGCACGACCGATTCGTAGAAATCGCGGAAGCGGTCGTTGTAGTAATGGACGACGGCGGTCGTTTCGATGCAGCCCAAGCGATAGCCTTTGGAATGCAATCGAGCCGCGAAGTCCCAGTCCATAAACCGCGGAAAGCGCACATCGAATCCACCGGCATCCAGATAGCACTGCCGACGAATGGCGAAGCCACGTACCAGCACCTTGCGCCAATCCTCATCGCGCGACCATTCCGCGAAATAACCGGTAAATAAGGCGTGTTCGACCGCAGCGAGAACGTTGCTTTTTCCCGGTATCGTCGGCAGACAAGCTCCGGCATGGTCGTGCGTCTCAAAATGCTCGACGACGGCTTCGAGACAATTTCGCTTTGCCAAACAATGCATTTCGGTGATCAGGACGATGGGGGCTTTTGCGGCTCGTACGCCAACGTCGTACATGCCGCTGAAGTTGGCACCCGGTTTCTGGATAATGCGGTCCTGCGGCAAAAGATGGGGCCGTACTTCATCGAGCAGTTTATCGTCACGGCCATCGGTCGTGACGATGATTTCAAACTGATCGGCGGGAAGGGTTTGCCGGCGCCATGTGTCAAGGCATTTGCCGATGTCCACGCGCAGATCGTACAGCGGAATGACGACTGAAATCCGCAGAGACGAGACAGGGGTCGTTTCGTTCGATGTTCGATTGGGCTGGGTTGATGACATCGTTTTCCTCCTTATTGGTTCGCGACCGGTTCCCGGCATCGGCATCACGCCTGGCAGGCAGTCGGCGCAGATCGTCCATCCATGATCTCAAGTGGTCGAGATCGACCAGAATTCTCGCCGGCGGAAAGTCGTACTCCTCGATCAGACGGCGGGCGATGGTTGGGTCAGGAACAACCACGCCGTCAAAACGAGAGAAGTTATCCCTCTCGAAGCGGCACGCTCGCTTGTACTCCGCCATGAGAGCTGGCCGCTTGAGTGCCCAGGCAGCGTGATAACGTCGTAGCAACTCGTCGGAAAGCAACTCGTTGAGGCACAAGATCAGGCGAGTGTTGGTGAAGCGCGTATCCAAATCGACGGCAATGGGATTGTCATGCGGAGCGACGAACAAGAAATCGACGGCCTTGGTATCGAGAACATTTTGAATGGCCTGGCGGCAGATCCAGCGAAGGAAAGGCATCTGCTGAGTAATCACGAAAGGGTAATGAGGCCCAAAAACAGGAATACCTCGGCGGCGCAACGCTAATGCGATCCGTGTCCGCCAGGCTGTGGGGAAGTTGATTTTTTTCAGAACGTGCTGTTCGATTCCGCACAAGGACGAGGGCGTATGAATTCGCTTGCAGTAAGGCTTCAAGGGCGCTGGGTCGTCGAGCACGAAGGCGTCTAGTTCGCTGAAACACCCAAGCCGATGCAAAAGATCGTCCGCCCATTGCCGGCCGAATAGCAGGACCGACGGTTTTCCGGTCGCAGTGGGCGTGCACTCGAGCCGCCGAAGCGCCGATGCGATCCGGGAAGCCTCGCGAGAAGGGAACAGATGACTTTTCACATGCGACTTGGCTTCAAACAAAGCAGTCAGAAGGTTGCGAGAAAGTCGCTCGCTCAACTTGCGCAATGGCCCACGTCGGAGGATATGAAGAAAGAGCCGAAGGTTGTGTCGAAAAGGCGGCGCTAGCAGTTTCCACCATGCCGGACGTGTGACCCGGAAGAATTCGACAAACCGCTCCGCCCAGTCTGTTTCCTCCGTGAGGCACAGAGCCAGGACCTGTTCGATCTTATGCCCTTGTCCTCGATGCAGGCACTCATGCCAGAAAGGTAGCGCGTAATAGAAGCGTCGTCGTGGGTTGAACCACTTGATTTGGGGCAGCCAGCGTCGGTGAAAGAAGAATGCGGCCGAGGGAATGATGTAGGGATCGCAATTGGCTGCCAGGCTGTCGGTGGCAATCGTTCGCGGCGGAAACCAGGCGGCACTCGCGAAGCGACCGTGATGAGCGAGATCCAGCCGACTACTGGCATCCAAATGCAGAGCATTACCCAACACCCAATCGAGCGATTGGTCCTGGGTGAAGGAATCAGCGACCTGCGACAGGGCGTTCGCCGCTAACTGGTCGCCAGGCAACAACCAGCAGAGGACCTCCCCTTTTGCTTGAGCCAGCCCGGCGCGAATCTGTTTCGCCTCGTTGCTGGTGGGGACGCGAACGAGAACGATGTCGTCCGTACACTGCGGCAAGGGGAACGCCTCGTCACAAACAACGATGGTCTCGACACTGCCGTATTCTTGCTGCCGAATACTGTCGAGCGATCGCTGCAAGGATTCGCGCGTTGCGTTGCCTGAGGGAATAATTAAAGAAAATAATAATGTTGGCTGTTGTGACCGTTTCGGCTTTTGCGGTAAAAGTTTGTCGGGCAAAGGCAAGTAGCAAACATCTTGGGGATCGGTGCATTCGGGGAAGCCGTGCCCGCCACCGAATCGCTGGCTCAAGTTTCGGGCGAGGACCGCCGTCGCTTGGGCGAATGCCTTTGGAACGGACGCATCGAAATCCAGGCGCGTAACCTGTTCGAGCGTTTCGACAAGATAAAGCAGGCTTCCAGGCGTGAGTTCGCGATGCGTATGCCGGGCGATCATGCCGACAATTTCTGCGGCGCGGCGCATCCGGCCAGTACTTGTCTTGGTTGCCGGGTACTCGCGACTGCATGCCAGAAACTCATTGATAACCACGCACGGATACTTTTTCGCGATGCGAATAAAAATATCCCAATCCATGCAGTAATGGAGTTGTTCGTCGAGGCCGCCGACATCTTCCCAGGCCTCGCGAAGAAAGAACACGGACGGTTGCAGCAAGAAATCGGTGCCAAGCTCCAAAGCGGCGCGATCGAAAGCGACATGTCGGGGACAAAACGGGGTGAACATCTTGGTTGCCTGGTCAAAACGAAAACCATTGCCGACGTACAAGCCCCGGCCAGGATGGGCAGCATAGGCTCGAGCCACCTGCCAAAGCGCGTCGGCGAAATAAAAGTCATCGGAGTTCAACCAGGCAACCAGTTCTCCCTCGGCATAGCGCATGCCCGCATTGATCGCCGCCGACTGACCACCATCGGGTTCGCTCTGCCAGTATTTCAGCTTGTGCTGATAACGGCGAATGATCGGCACGCTATCGTCATCCGAGCCGCCATCGATGACGATCACTTCGAGTTTGGGGTACTCTTGACAGAAGATGCTCTCCAGAGCCTCCGGCAGGAAGTCGGCCTGATTGTAGGAGGGAACGACAACACTGATTGTGGGCAACATTGGAGGCATCCGTGCGAAAGAAGGCAAATGGCATCGCCGAAGGAAGCGCATCAGTATTTCAAAAGTCCGGCCCGATAAAGCTTGTCGTAAAGAACATGTTTGCCGAGGTACGGCAGTACGCGCAACCAGCGTTCCCGGTCGGAGACTTCGCGGCCATGAATCTGGCGACACAAGCGGCGCATTTCTTCGACACCGACATCGAACATGTGCGAAGAGGTTTTCTGTTCCGGATGAATGCGAAAAGCAGCGAGAAAGCGCGGCAGGCGGCAGAATTTCGCTCCCGCCGAACGAAAGCGCAGCAGCAATTCCCAGTCGAGGGCGAAGCGATAGTCTTCGTTCATGGCGCCGCCGACGGCATCCCAAATCCGCCGGCGCCAGAATAGCGTTTCCTGGGGAACATAGTCGGCCCACAACAAAACGCGGTCGCAATGGCGAGGCAAAATCCAACGGCCGATTTCCTGGTCGTTCTCATCGATCAACACGCGCTGGCCATAAACCACGTCGACATCGGGATGCCGGGCGAAAAAGTCGGCCACATAGTGCAGTGTCCCCGGCAAGTAAACATCATCCGAGTTCAAAAAGGCAAGTATCTCTCCGGTCGACCGGGCAAATCCGAGATTGATCGCATGCGCCTGCCCGCGATCGGGTCGCGAATCCCATGAGTGTAATTGAGCTTCGTAACGCTTCAGAATAGTCGGTGTTTCATCGGTCGACGCGCCGTCCTGCACGACGTATTCGAGACGAGGATACGATTGGCTGACGACGCTTTCGATGGTGCGGGGCAGAAATCGTGCCTGGTTTTTCGTCGGCGTGACGATCGAAATCGTCGGCGGCGACGCCAGGTGCCGCGTCCTTTGATAGTGCGCCGGCACGCGCCACGGTCTTGGGGGGTGATGACGCAGAACGCCCAAGCGTATTCCCGAGAATCGTTTGAGAAACAGGGGAAGCCAACGTCGCTCCGACGGCAAGACGTGACGTCGAGAATCGACTGGCAAACGTTCGCTTGCTAACGATACGGACACCATCTTTTCCTTGTTTTCGTCAGGGCAAATGGCCGGTGAAAGCGGCATGTCCGCTGGTGGCGAAAGTGTTCGTTTGCTCCCTCGTCAGGCTGCCACGAGATCGGTTTGCCGATGGCGAAAATACCACTGAATGGTTTTTTCAAGGCCTTCGTCCAAAGAGGTCTTCGCCTCGAAGTCGAGAAGTCGCCTGGCTTTGGAAACGTCGAGGCAACGACGAGGTTGCCCGTCGGGCCGGGTCGGATCAAAGACCAATTCTCCATCAAATCCGACTTTTTCCGCGATCCGCCGGGCCAGGTCCGCAATGGAAATCTCCTTGCCGGAGCCGATATTCAACGGTTCCGGGGTATTCAGCTTTTCGGTCGCCAGGCGGATGGCTCGGGCTGCGTCGGCGACATAGAGGAACTCGCGCGTCGGTTTGCCGGTGCCCCAAATGGTTACTTGCCGCGACCCATTTTCTTTGGCTTCCACACACTTGCGAATCAGAGCGGGAATAACGTGCGAGGTCGTCAGATCGAAGTTGTCGCCCGGACCGTACAAATTGACGGGTAAGAGATAGACGCCTTTCAAGCCGAACTCTTGATGATAGGTTTGCAATTGCAGCCCGACCAGTTTCTTGGCGAGACCATAGGGAGCGTTGGTTTCTTCGGGGTAGCCGTTCCAGAAATCTTCCTCCTTGAACGGCACGGGAGTGAATTTGGGATACGAGCAGATGGTGCCGATCACGACCACCTTGTCGCAGCCGAACCGGCGGCAGGCTTCCAGCAGGTTGGCACCCATCATCAAGTTCTTGTACAGGAAGGTGCCAGGGTGTCGTCGGTTGGCCTCGATGCCGCCGACTTGTGCCGCAAGGTGTACGACCACGCGGGGTCGGTGACACCGGAAAAGCTGGGCCACCTGCGCTGGCTGCGTCAAGTCGTAATCCACGCGACGCGGGGCGAAAAGGTTGGACCAGCCATGCCGGGCAAATTCGGTCACCACATGGCGACCCAAAAATCCAGAGCCTCCAGTAATCAGTAATTTGGCGGATTTTCGCATGGGATCTCGGGCGGAAAAGGGGTAAGGGATGCGGGCGAACGGCTCCGCCATTCATCAACGCGAGCCTGTCGGGAACCAAGGATATACTCGTTCGCCGCACGGGAATCAAGACAGGCTGCGGGCGCCGATCGACAGAAACCAATCAGCGACCAGCGCCGCAAGTGGGACCTGGAGCAAAGGCTTTTCAACGGAGCTGCGTTCAAGGAACGAATCCGGCTCTAGTTATAAATGACGTGAGCACTTTTGAAAAGAATGCGAAACCGAATCGTCACGCAGCAGTGGCCATAATCGAAAATGAGCCGCCGTTTTTCCGTGCGGACGCAGGGGCAGCCGGGCGGCAGTGTAAAGCAAACGCGAACCGGACAACATTTGGTCGGATGGAGAAAGCAAACGTCGTACTTGCCGGGAAGCGGTTTGACAACGCGAGCAAACTCGTAGTGCGAAATCGGCTGGTCGATAATGGTCGGACCCGCGACGACAATGGGCGCCGGTGCCGGAACGGTTCCCCCAGGGGGCAAGGGATGGGGGGCTGGCAGTGGCGGAGGATTTTGTGCAAGCGTCAGGGCCAGACTCATTACGATTGTTGACATCAGTCTTCTCCAACTCGAAGGATGCTAGTTCACGAACTTTCTCCATTCTGACATGGCCATGTCAGCGGGGCAAGCGGGAAATCGAGCACTTATTAATGTTTGGCGAGAAAATAGGCACGCTGTACGCCAGCGCCTTTGGCGGCGTCTTGCACCATCACCACGGTCCCCCAGTCGACGTCTTCGACGTCCAGAACCACTTCGGTGCGGTTGGTCTGGCGCACGTATCGCTGGATGGTTGGCAGCAGATTCTCCGGTGAAACCACTTCGTCCTCGACGCGAATGACAGGTTTTCCATCCACTTGACGGACCCGAATGCGAATGGTGAACTGTTTGACCCGTTCCTGCGTGACGACCACCGGACCTTCGGGCTGCTTCTTGGTCGTGTCCGGCATCGCCAGCACGCGCTGCAGAGAGGCATAACTCGTCGTCAGAATGAAGAAGATCAGCAGCACCAACGCGACGTCGATCAACGGATTCATGTCCAAGCGCATTTCGTCGTCGTCGCGGC
Source organism: Gemmatales bacterium (assembly GCA_026004675.1). Lineage (GTDB taxonomy): Bacteria > Planctomycetota > Planctomycetia > Gemmatales > Gemmataceae > BPJP01. Next base: position 228,330 of record BPJP01000002.1, on the reverse strand, counting down.
GAGGCGGGGGCTGCCAATCCGCGACGATGTCGGCAAAATGGGGGTGCGATTCCAGTGGCTGCCATTCGCTGTCCCCAGGCCCCATCACCTCGTCTGTCGGGTCCAACAATCCATCCTGAATCCCTTCGACGATATCGTCGAAGGTGACATGATCGATCGAGTGGGGCGAGCCTTCATGGCGGATGCGCCAACCTGTCATCACGACCCCTCCTTTTCGCTGACCTCGGCGAGAATCTCAAGAACGAGTCCGCGTCGTTTCAGGGTCTCCAATTCAATGGTCATGGCGCGGACGACATCGTAAGGAAGTTGCCGATGGGCACGAATGGCCACGCGGGCACCGTTTTTGCTGCGCAGCCTGGCCTCAAGCGCTTCCAACAACGATTGCCGATCGCGGAATTCTTTGCCAGCCGTTTCTTGCCCTTCTCCTAGCGAATAAGCGGGACCGTTTTCGCCAGGCGCGATGCCTACCCAAACCAGATCGGTGTTCATTGTCAGCAGTTTGTATTTCGCCTGAGGTGTTTCGATCAATCCCGAGGCGACCCCCACTGTCGAAGCCATCATGAAAAACACCAGAAGCACCAGGCTGACGTCGATCAGCGGGATCATGTCGACGTCTTCGTCCTCATCGTCGGCGGGGCGTTTCCAGGCGAAATCCAACTCGACCGGTTGCAATGCTTCGGCCTGGTCGTCGATTTCCATGCGGGCAGGCTGAGGGAAAAAAGGCTGAAACGCCGGGATGGTCCCGACTCGATACCATTGTGCCGAGCCGATCGGCCGAACATAATCTTCTCCAAGCAGACGTCCCTGCTGGACCCAATCGGTTACCACCGAATAGGGAACTTCGCGGTAGACCGTGTTCGATTCGACGATCCACACATCCAGCGACTGGCGTTTTTCGGCCATGGTTCAGCATCCCACTTGCGTGCTGCCTCGGCAAAAGCCACTGTCGGCAGGCGGCGAGTAATGGACTTGCAATTCCGGCGTTTCGATGCGCGCGCCGCGCTTGTGCCGGCTTTCCATCAAAAAGTCGAGCATGCCCGAGGTCAACAACGTGCGTTCGACGGGATAGGGCGCTTTCTGTTGCTGAAAAAGTTTTTCAATGTTGGCAACCAGGCAATCGAAGTAACGGGCCCCGGGCGGCGACGGCAGATAAAACAGGCACGAAACGGGTTTCGCTTCCCCCTGTATTTTGGCGGCAAAACAAAAATCCTGAATATGGCCGTTCAACAGCAGCACCGTACCACGCAACCCATCGAGGTATTCGATCAAAAACGCCACCACAGGCGTCTTCGACTGGCCAGCCAGAGGCGTCTTCACGTTCCGGCGGATGTCGCCAGGGTTGAGCGTTTCGCTGCGCGACAAGGCCGCTTCGAGAAGTTGCCAGCTCCACTTGCCTTCATCGGCTGCCTGCCACACCGCCGCACCCGTCAGACACGTTACCGCCTTGACTCCCGTTTCGCCGCCATGCCGACGCTCTGCCATCACCTGCAACGCTTCCAATGCATGAAAACCATATACTTCCACGGGTCCATAGGCGGCAACCAGCACATCTTCAACCTTCGCCTGCAACGGCAATTCCAGTTCCGGTTTCCGCCACGTCACCGGCAGACTGCTTCCCGCCATGAATGGAAAACCTGGTTCCCTGGACCACTCATACATCTTTTTCGCTTTGGTCCAACTGTACGACAAATGTTTGTCGTTGAAGACGGGAACGGATTTTCCTGTCTGGCGAAAGACTGCCACGATCTGCTCCATCAACTCGTAGCGCGGGTAGAGGATTTGGCCTTTGTCGTTTCTGGGGTAGTTGCCGTGCTCACCGATCAGCAACACACCGGCGACCGCGAGTTTGCCTTCTTCCGTGAGCGCGTCGCGGACGTTGCGGGTGATCTTGATGTTGAATTTTTTGCCGATTTCCCGAGATAGATCGTTGTCTGGGACCTGGTCGACGTAAATGGATCGAATGAATTGGCGTGGCACATGCTGTTTTCCCCGCTGGGCGTAGCCGTAAAGGAACCGGCCAGCGATATGGTAGGCGTGCGACATCGGCCGATACACTGTGCACACGACGGCGAGGGGTTGGCGTTCGTCGGTGTCTGGAATTGGCGGCCGAGTGAATACCGAGTCGCTTTCTGGTTCCGATGCGACTGCCGATAGACTGGTCCCCAATGTCAAGGCCGCTGTCGATGCCAGGAACTTGCGCCGCGAACAACGCAATTCCTGTTGTTCCTGCAGCGGTTCATCATTTTCTTTTTTCGGCATGGCGACACTCGCGTTGGCTGGCGAGAGCAAAAAGCGTGGTTTGCAACCGCAACCTCATCGTAGTCGTTGCCAATGTCCAATGCAACCAGGCCCTTTTCCGACTCGACGAGGTGTTGGAAACGGCTCGATGGTGGACTGGATAACGGCCGCGAAACATGGCCCGCTGGCGAGTCGCCAACCTGGTCGGCAAACCCGAAACACAACGGCTCAGCTGGACGATTTGCCGGCATATTGGCGACGAGATGGTTAGTTTGGTGGCGACGAAGGCGGGGAGAGGATTGCTTTCAAGCCAATGTCGCGTCTCCAGAAAGCTCCGGAAAAACGGATGCGTTCGACGGCGTCGTATGCTTTTCGGCGAGCTTGGGCAAGGTTGTCTCCCAGTGCGGTTACGCCAAGAACCCGACCGCCATCGGTCAGGATGAGATTGTTCTTTCGGATCGTGCCGGCATGGAAAACTTTGACATCCGGCAACTCAGCGACATCGTCCAAACCGGAAATGACCTCGCCTTTGGAATAGGGGCCAGGATAACCGCCGCTGGCCATGACGACACAGACAGATGGTCGAGAATCCCATTCCACTCCCGACTCCACTTGTGTCTCGAGGCGATTGTCCACGACAGCATCGAGGAGATCGAGCAAGTCGGTTTTCAGGCGCATGAGCAAGGGCTGCGCTTCAGGATCGCCGAATCGGCAATTGAATTCGAGGACGCGCGGCCCCTGGTTGGTGATCATCAAGCCGGCGTAGAGGACGCCACGGAACGGCATGCGGGCTCGTTTCATCGCGTGCACGGTGGGGATGAGAATATCGCGTTCGATTTCTTCGATGAGTTCGGGGGATGGCATCGGTGCCGGACAATAGGCTCCCATGCCGCCCGTGTTCGGCCCTTCGTCGTTGTCAAAGGCGGGTTTGTGGTCTTGGGTCGGAGGAAGGGTGAGAATCGTTCGACCGGACACCAGCGCGAGGATACTCAGTTCATAGCCAAACAGCCGTTTTTCCACGACGATCTGTCGTCCAGCCTGGGCGCCGAACTCCTCGCGCACCATGATGCGATCGACAGCGGCCAGCGCTTCTTCTTGTGTCGAGCAGACCAGGACTCCTTTGCCGGCAGCGAGACCATCCGCCTTGACCACCAACGGATAATCACGGGTTTCGATATAATGGCGAGCCGCTGCCGGGTGGTCGAACACACGAAATTCCGCCGTCGGCACATCAGCGTTGCGCATCAATTGCTTGGCGAAAACCTTGCTCCCTTCCAGCTGAGCCGCCTGCCTGCTCGGTCCAAAGATGCGCAGATTCTCTTTTTCAAAAGCATCGACGATCCCTTTGACCAACGGCTCCTCCGGACCGACGACTGTCAAACCGATCTCTTCTTTTTTCGCGAACCGGATCAACCGGTCGAAATCGTTGGCATCGATGGCGACGTTTTCGCCGTCGATCTCGGTGCCCGCATTTCCCGGAGCGCAGAAAACCCGCGTCACCCTGGGCGATTGCCTCAACTTCCAAACCAAAGCGTGTTCCCGGCCGCCTTTGCCAATGACCAACACTTTCATCTTGCGCCCTCGTGGTGCTGTTTCGTAGATAACGTTATATCATTCAAACCGTGATGGAGAAGGACGAGTCAAAGCTTCGATCCAGTCGCTGGCGCCCGGATAATGCACCAGCAACTTTTCACGCTCTCCTGGTTCGTAATCATCGAAGTCGAAGCCGGGAGCCATCGTCGTCCCCATCAGAGCAAATCGACCGCCGGCACGAAGCCGACTTCCTTGCCAGACACCACGCGGCACGACCGCTTGCACTTGCTGGCCGTTGGCCAAATCCGGCCCCAGAGTCACCGTTTCCAACTTGCCATCAGGCAAGAGTTGCACCAGTTCGACGGCGTCTCCAAGATAAAAGTGATACACTTCGTCCGTGGGCAAACGATGCAAGGCCGAAAACGTTTCCGGCGTCAAAAGGTAATAGATCGCCGTGCACACCGCTTTGGCCTTGGCAAATCGTTCCAGCGTTCCCGCCGCGAGCACATCCGCCGACCGGTACGTTTCCCGGTAGTAGCCGCCTTCCAGCGGTAATGGTTTCAGGTTGAGCAGGTGCATGATTTCTTCGGCTGTCATCGCGTTTTTCCCTCTGGTTCTAGAACGACCGGTTTGCTAAACTCAGCGCACGATGGCCATTCCTCTGCCCATACTGGATCGTCCCTGCCCGACCGTGAACCTCAACCATCTCGATCATTTATGGTTTCAGGTCGCGGGTACGGTGTGCAACCTGAAATGCAACCATTGCTTCATTAGTTGCAGCCCACATAATCACACCTTCGGCTTCCTCGACCTGGAGACCGTTCGCCGGCATCTCGATGAATCGGTCAAACTTGGAGTCAAAGAGTATTATTTCACCGGGGGCGAACCTTTCCTCAACAAGGACATGACCGCCATCCTGGAACTAGCGTTGAATTATGGCCCGGCTACGGTCTTGACCAACGGAACCGTTTTCAAAGACGAGTGGCTGCGACGACTGGCCCGTGCCGAGGCCGACTCCCCCTATAGCCTCGAATTCCGCGTCTCGATCGATGGCTACACCGCCGAAGAAAACGACCCTGTCCGAGGACCAGGAACTTTCGACCGCGCCCTGCGCGGCGTCCGCCAACTTCTCGCTCATGGCTTCCTGCCGATCATCACGGTGACGCGCACTTCTGACGATATCGACGACGCCGACTTGTTCGCCGGTTTTGTCCAACTCCTCAAAGACAACGGCTACCAGCGACCGCGAATCAAGCTCCTCCCCACATTGCGCATCGGTGCCGAGGAGAAAAGACAGCGAGGCTACCGCGACAACGAACGCGTCTCCCCGGAAATGATGCAAGGATTCGATCCTGCACTCCTCGTCTGCAGCAATAGCCGTATCGTCACCGACCGAGGCGTCTATGTTTGTCCTATCCTGATCGAAGCACCCGATGCCCGACTGGGCAACACGCTTGTCGAGGCACTGGTTCCTTATCCCCTTCGCCACCATGCCTGCTACACTTGCTACCAATACGGCATGCTCTGCTCGAACCCTTCCAGCTCGATCGCCAAGGTCGACCACGGCTAACCGCCTAACCACCGTTTGATGACGGTTCCCCTTCTTCGCCCAGCGATGACCGTCAGTTGACGGTCTCTCTCGTCGCGCTGACGCAGCGATCCTCGCCGAAACCACCGTATGATGACGGCAGTTCCTCGCAGAATCACCGTCATCACCGTCAGTTGACGGTGGAGATAAACACCACAAAACAGTTAAGAATCTCCTGGAGAATCACCATCGCGCCCCCGCACGCACCCATACGCCTCAAGAGACACCGGCTCTGTCCTTGCCAACACAGGCATTCCAGACCGGCTTGCGACTGTCGCTTATATCCCATCATTCGAAAAGCGGTAGCGACGCCGGGTAGGTGACGTTGCCGCTGGCGGCTTTTGCCCCTTCACTCAGTTGGTGCGGCTCGAGATCTCCGCTGGCCAGAATGTGCTGAACCGTAACGCCGTTTGCCAAAAGGAAGTCGCTGAGCAGCTTTCGGTGGCACTGGCGAAACGAGCTTTCGGCACACATCATTGCAGTCCGCGTGGTGTCGCCTATTTGCAGCAAGCGATCCACCCCATTGCGGAACTCGTCGCTCAGCATGTGGTCGGCGTAATTGCGAAATGCTCCTTCCTTGATACCCAGATTCGGGCTGTCGGGCAGACCTTTCTGGCGCTGGCCTCCGAGCGATTGGAGCCAATGGTATTCGATGCCGTGTTCCGCGAGGACCTTCGCCAAATGGGGCCGGTTGAAATGAGGCAACCTCCGCGACGCCGGATACCGCCGGACATCGACCAGCGCCTCGATCCGGTGTTGCTTCAACAAAGCGATGAACCGGTCAATCGAGTGGTTGGAGTGGCCGATGGTAAAGACGGTGATGGTGGGCATCAAATGTTTCCTGGGCTACCTCTGCGGAGGCCGAACCGGGAACGAAACCGCAAGCGTCACGCAGGCGCGTTCGCGAAGACTTGCTCGAAGTCAGCTATGGCCTGGCTGCCGAGCCGATGGGCCAATCGGCGAAACGAGTCCCGCTGATAGTCCCACATTCCCGAACGAGCCACTTGCTCCATCCAATCGTAGAAATGCACCCGGCACAAATCATCGAAATCCTGCCGGTTCATTGTGATGGGTTGTCGAGTGAGCCGATCGACGATGGTATACGCTTCACCATCGCTCTTGGCGGCTTCATAAAAACTGCCCCGGTCCATCACGCAATTGTAATAGGCGATCCGTTCGGCGCGTTCACCGATGAGATCGCGAATCTCCTGCCGCCGATCCAAGGGGAGCTTGAAACGTTGGAACATTTCCGTGCCGTAGATGGAATGGAACATCCCGGCCAGGCAGACATCCCGGTCGAAGCCGCGGGCTTCGAGATCGCGGTAAACACCGATGACGTGGGCGAGATAGGTCTTTTTCGTGTGGGCGATTTTGTCGACTCCGAGCGAGACGAGAAAGTTGGTGAGGGTCTTCAAATCAGGAGTCATGGTGCTGCCTCAACACAGATGGATACGCTCGCGGATTGCAATCGCTCAACCAGTGGTATGAAACACTTCGGCCTGACGCGTATACTGGTAGCGCATGGCCGCCAGAACAACGAGGTTGATATTGACCATGCCTGCCCAGTATACCCAGGCATCGTTGCCGCCGCCAAAGCCGTAGCTGTGCAATCCCGCACCGAGAATGAAGTTTACACCATACCACGCCATCATCACGGAGGCAAAACAAACCACCGAGCAGACGGCAAGGCCGAAGTCCTTGACCCATCCGACGTATCGGGCGTGCAGCGGAATGACATAGCAGAGCAAGGCGATCAACGCCCAGACTTCCTTCGGGTCCCAACCCCAGAACCGTCCCCACGATTCCGCTGCCCAAAAGCCTCCGAGAAGGGTACCCGCCGCCAGCAACAATACGCCGACTTGGATGCAGCGATAGCAAAAGCGCGACAGCATCTTGATCTGGTCTCGTCTGCCTGGCGTAAACAGGATCAAGCCCAGGTTGGCGTTGCCCAGTCCCCACGCCAAGGCGAAAGCGGCATAACTCGAAACGATCGTCAACACGTGAACGACAAGCCAATAATTGCTGCGTAGCACGGCCTGAAGCGGCTGGATGGTCGGGTTGAAGACCATCGGCATCTGATCGGCAAGTACAAATCCAAGGACGGCCACCACAGCACCGGCCAGACCGATCACCCCCTGGCGATAGATCAATTCGAACACCAGACCAAACACCGCCGTCATGAAAGCGACCCAAATGATCGACTCATACATGTTGCTGACGGGAGGCCGGCCGGAAATGGTCACCCGGCAAAAGAACCCGTACCCGGCCCAACCAAGGACAGCCAGGTAGCACGAAAAACCGCCAAGATAAAGAAGTCGGCAAAGCAACCGTTTGCTTCCATTCAGCGCTAGACTCGCCGCAAAGAGGACGGCGGCAAACAACCCTGCCAGCCATGCTTGCCGAAACGGGTTGAGACGGTTGTAGGCCAACTCGCGTGCCGTCGTCGTCACCGCCGGGTAGTCGGCGAGAGACTGGCTGGCTTGCGTGACGGCAGCGAGAAAAGCATCGACCTCGTTCACAAAGCGGGCTTCCGGACCTTCTTGATAAGCGCGGACGAAACGCTCGTAGGCTTGCCAGATCACCTCGAGGGCCTCGCTGGGACGTGGCTGCGGCGCTTTGCCGAGATAGCGATGCGGAGTTTCAATCCGGCGAGCCTGCAGTGTCCGTTCCCATGTCGCCGGACGTTGAAGAAAGTCGCGAACGTCCTGCAAAGTAAACCAGCATCGGCCGTACTTGTCCAAAGCCGCCATGCCGAAACCATTGCCGGCGGCGATGCGTTCATACAAGTCGAATCGCTGTTGGACTTCTTTGGCTTTCTTCTCTAAAAGCGATAAGACGGCTTTCTCATCGCGCCGTTTCTTCGCCCTGGCGCCGGCCACGATTGATTTCAAGGCCTGCGATCGCCTTAACACCGTTGGCTCGATGTGTTTGCCGAGCCGGTCGGAGTCGCTCAGCTCTCTTCCGTCACCCCAGTAGTCCTGGTAAATCCGTTCCCGTAACGGTCGATAATCGCACAGAATGAAAGGATGTTCGTTCCAGTTGGTCGACTCGTGCGGGATCATCCAGGAGACGACGACCGCTACCGGATCGTGGCCGCCGAATTTTTCGACACCGGTAATGGTTCGAACCGCCTCTCGAGCGAAGGTGTCAAATGGTTTGTTTCGGCCGTCGTCTTGCACCACCCACGAGCGGATCGTTTCCCAGGCCGGACTTGATTCATAGGGGAGGTGGATCGGCTGCTTCGGTGTCGGCGCCGCCGAAGTGCCGCTCGTTATCAGATGCATTCCCTGGATGACGATCGCTGCGGTCAGAACGACAGCGACTCCAGCCAGGCACCAAAACGACAACAAGAACCGCTTGGGAGGCGGGTACAAGTAATTCACTTCTTCGTGGCTTGCGTTACTGTGTTCGAGCTGGTCGCTCGGATCGGTAGTCAAGTGTGCTTCCATGCTTTCTCCCTGAGCGTTCCTCATCTCGCCTGAATTCGAGGACGATCTTCACTTTTGTGGTTCATGGAGGCGACGCCGGTGCTTTTTTTTCAGAAAGTCGGCGGAAGAAGTAGGCTTTCATGTAAAACATCGTCGCGATGCCCAAAACCAATAACAGCGATCCTGCATACTTGAAATATAACCCAGGATCGTATGCCACCGTCAGACCCGACAGGCTGACCAGTTTGCCATTCGCGTCGAGCAGGAGCTGCTGGCCATCCGGAGCACGCAGCGGGCGATAAGATGTCTGGTAGATTTTGTAATTGCCAAAACACAACGGCTGGTTCATGGCGATTCGAGAAGCGATTCTCTGTTCGGCGCCTGCGGAAGTCGTTGGCGTCAAGACGACATCGCTTTCAAAAGTTGCCGGGCGATCGGTGCCGGGATCGGTGGTTCGGCGAGCCTCTTTCAGCTGAAGTTGGAAACCTGCCTTTTGTTTCATGAACGTGTAGCGCACGAGATAGTCGTTGTCGCCCAGTCGGATATGGACTGGCTTTCTCGACAACCGAAGCCAGAAGTCGGCCGAATGTTTGCCTTCGGTCAATCGGCAGCGTATCGCCGGTTGGAGCCCTTGTGTCGATCCGTCAGTACCCGGGCGCAAATACTTCGGGACGAAACTATTCGCTCGGACGGCCCGGTCGAGGCAGGCAGCGATTTCGAAACTCATGTCCATCCGCTTCCAGGGGAGCTTGATCGGCTTGTTTCGTTGATGGACATCGAGCCTTGTTCCAGGCTGCATCAGTCCGTCCTTGCCAAAAACGCGATAGTAGAACGAGTCGTCGGGGGAATGGAGAATCTGCAGGCTTCCCATGAGATTCTCATTGCCAAAGCGGAAATCGGGATAGTGATACCACGCGGAAACGCGAGCAGCGGGTAGCTGGTTTTTGTTGCCGGAAATGAACCGGTCGGCAGCTAGTTGAGGCAGACGAGCGCAAACCAAATGCTCCGTCTTTCCTCCCAATCCGGACAATTCAAAGCGCAAAGTGGGAAAACTGGGAAGCTTTACAAGTTGGGCTGCTTGCGCTGGATCGCCCTTCGGTAGCGTCGACATCTTCGCCGGCTTTGTCCAGCCCGCCAAATCGCTGAACTCGCCGAAACCCGTGAGCCGGATCGTCATCAGCGAGCCGGGCAAGAGGATCGGTTTGTGGAATTGCTCTTTTCCGATTGGCAACCGAACAGGTTTTTCTTCATTGGGAAAGTAGAGAACCAGTTGTCCCATGGCTCCCATTTCATGGGGAGGTGGTGGTTGGCGAAATTCCCTGACCAGTTTGGGATCGCCGATTTGCATGAATTCCAAGCCGAGGGGCAATGGATCGTGTGAAAACGTCGGACTGGTGCTTACCCAGCGTTCGACTGGTTCGGGAAGAATCGGGGTCGACAGCCTGATTTTGAGTGCGGGCGAGCCGCCTTCTGTCGCTTGCGCAAACGGCCAGTATTCCGTGTAAGGATGGTAGTTGGTCACAGCCAGAGACAGGTCGTCCGACAATTTTTTGCTGATACCCGGAAACGGCGACGCCAGCTTTTGCAGACATCGTAACATGGCCGGGTACTCCACCTTGACACGTTCGTCGCCGTACCAGGTAAGCGAGCCGGGACTGAAAGTCACCGACCAGGTTTCGCCGCCGACTTCCTGGCCTGGTTCCTCGTTTTCGCCTCCTTGCGCGACAGCCCGGATCGCCTGATTGATCTGGCTCTTTTTTTCACTCGGCACGCGCACGACTTGAATCTCGTGCAGCCGATCGACGAGGAGCGTGTCGCTGGTGTTGCTCATGCCGTAAAACTGGTGAATCTGTCTATTCTCCGTGTCGATGAGAACCATCTGCCCTTCTTGACCGGAGAGGGTGGTCAACAAGCCGCCGAACAAGATGACGAGAAGCCCGGCGTGTGTGACGAGAAAACCGATTTGGTGCTTTTTCCAGGGGAACTTCTTCAGAGCCGCACACAAAACGTTGGCAGCGAGGCAACAAAGCAAAAAGGCAAACCACCATGAGTGGTAGATCAACTCGCGACTGATTTCGGCGCTATAGGCGGATTCGAGAAACGTCGCTGCTGCCAAACACCAGGCGAACCAGGCAAGCAAGAAAATCGCCAAGTGGAGGGAAGCCAACAAGCGAAAGATTCGGCGGAAAAGCGAAGGCTCCGTCGGACATTGCCGCGGTCGGGCCTCATGGCCATGAGGAGGCAGCGAAGTCGGCGGCGTAATCGTCTGCGGCGTCATGCGTCTCGTTCCTTCAGGCGATGACCCGGCCAAAAGAAGCGATTGCGAAGAAAGGAGAATCCGTCAGCGTTGGCCGATTGACAAGCCGGAGCAGTATACGCTGGCTGTCTCTAGCGAACAAGACCGCCCGCTTCTGGTTATTCGGCCGGGCCCGGTCCGCCCGCGGATCGGCCGGCTCATGCGGAACGGGAAGGATTTCCACACCGCTGCCTGGCGAAGCCGCAACGCATCGTGGCTCTTCGCACTTTTGCCTGATGACCGGTTGGCAGTTCCAGTGATATGATGATGGATGTCGGCGTTCCAGCGGGAGAAAGAGCCTGCACCATTTGGCATGCCGCCGTCTGCAAAGTTGGGCCAACGACTCAGAAGGAAGAAATCATGCCAGCAGTGGAATGTGGTCGATGTGGTTTGGTCATCGATGTGCCGGCGGGGGGCAGGACGCTTTGCGGCTGCGGCAACTGGCTGTCGGCAGATGACGATCTCGAGTCTGCGGCGATTCCCGTCGGCGAACCGATCGACATCGAACAAGAACCGTCGGCTGTCGAGCGCGAACGCTGGCCGCGCATCGAAGGGGATTTCTCTGCTGTTGAAAGGCTGAACCAGGGCTATCGGGCAATCCTTCACGAACTCAACAAGATCATCGTTGGCCAGGAGAAAGTGATCGAGGAGTTGTTGATTTCCATCTTCGCTCGCGGCCACGCCTTGCTCGTCGGCGTGCCGGGTCTGGCCAAGACCCTGATTATTCGCACGCTCGCCGATGCTCTCAACCTCAGTTTTAGCCGAATCCAATTCACCCCCGACTTGATGCCCTCCGACATCACTGGAACAGAAGTGATCCAGGAAGACAAAGCGACGGGGCAGCGTGCTTTCAAGTTTTTGCACGGCCCCCTCTTTTCCAACGTGATCCTCGCGGATGAAGTGAACCGAACGCCACCGAAGACGCAAGCCGCCCTCCTGGAAGCGATGCAGGAACACCAGGTCACCGTCGGCGGCACCAAACATCGGTTGCCGGAGCCTTTTTTCGTTCTGGCAACGCAAAACCCGATCGAACAAGAGGGAACCTATCCCCTGCCTGAAGCCCAGCAGGACCGCTTTATGTTCAACATCCTCGTCGATTATCCTGAGGAAGAGGAGGAGTTCAGAATTGTCGAGATGACGACGTCGACGCACGCACCACAAATCAATCGGGTGCTGTCGGCGACCGACATCTTGGAAATGCAGGATATCGTTCGCAAAGTACCGGTAGCGCCTTATGTGATTCGCTACGCGATGAAGTTCACTCGGCTGACGAGGAAGGACAAGAACAAAGAGGAAGTGCCGGATTTCATCCGCGATTACGTCACCTGGGGAGCCGGCCCCAGGGCTTCGCAGTATTTGATCCTCGGCGCCAAAGCGCGGGCCGTCTTGCATGGCCGCTATTTTGTTTCTTGTGAAGATGTGCGTGCTGTTGCCTTGCCGGTCTTGCGGCACCGCATCATCACCAACTTCAACGCCGAAGCCGAAGGGATCAAGCCGGATGACATCGTCCGCCGGCTGATCGATTTGATTCCGCGCGATCCGAACGAAGCCACCTGGCAGGACGCTGCCTGGTCGCGGGAAGGGGGGTAGGATTGCAATGATGGGTCTTTCATAGCAGTAGAGATTTTGGGTCTCTCGCAAAAGCCCAATGTCGCCAAGAAGAGCTGATAGCAACGGGATTCGCTGGGAGAGTCGTGCATGAACAATGCCCTGCTGGTGACGCTGATCTGTTTTGCCGCCTTGCTATTGGCGTATCGATTTTATGGCCGATTTTTGGCCAGGCATGTTTTCCAACTCGACCCCCAGCGCCGAACGCCGGCGCACGAGATGGAAGACGGCGTCGATTATTTGCCGACGCGGTTGCCCGTGTTGTTCGGCCATCACTTCGCGTCGATTGCTGGACTGGGGCCGATCCTGGGGCCGGCGGTCGCCGTCGTTTGGGGTTGGGTGCCGGCTGTACTTTGGGTCGTTTTCGGCTCGATCTTCATGGGGGCAGTGCACGACCTCGGCGCGCTGACTGTCAGCTTGCGCTATAAAGGAAGATCGGTCGGCGATATCTGCCGCGACCTGATTGGCCCACGTTCCCGGCTGTTGTTCTTGTTCATCATCTTCTTCCTCATGTCGCTCGCCATGGGCGCATTCGTCAACGCCATTTCTTCCCTCTTCGTCGGCTTCAATCCCGACGCCATCATCCCATCTTTCGGTTTGATGCTCGTAGCCATGTGTGTCGGGATTGCGGTTTACAAACTGCGGTTTGGTCTCGGTCCCGCCACTCTCCTCGGCCTGGCAGCATTCGCCGGTCTGATCGCATGGGGGGAAGCCCAACCGGTGCCCACCTATGATTGGTTCGTCGATACGCCAACGAAAGAAGCCCTCGGCGCCGCCCGCGATGCGAATGCTTTAGAATCGCCTTATGGCGCCAACGACGCCATCAGGCATTTTGAAAGGCAGGGACAAGGAGAGTTGGCGACCAGCATCAAGCAGGCGGTCGGCAAGGCGCAATATGGCTGGATCGTCGTCTTGCTGGCATACGGTTTTATCGCTTCGGTTTTGCCGGTGTGGTTGTTGCTTCAGCCGCGCGATTACATCAACAGTTTTCAACTCTATTTCGCCCTGGTCTTGATGGTCCTTGGCCTGGTTGTCGCTGCGATCATCGGAGATGATGCCAATATCATCGATGCCCAGGCCGTCCAGTCTGTTGCCGACGGACCGCCGATGCTGCCTTTCTTGTTTGTCACGATCGCCTGCGGTGCGATCAGCGGGTTTCACAGCCTCGTATCCAGCGGAACGACGGTTCGCCAACTCAACCGCGAAACCGATGCGTTGCCAATTGGTTACGGGGCCATGCTGACGGAAGGGGCGTTGGCCGTTTTGGTCATCATGGCGTGCGTCGCCGGCTTGGGCGCCGACGCCTGGGGAGCGAACGGCATCTACGCCAAATGGTCGGGTATCAGTGGAGGCGGCCTGGGAGCGCAGCTCTCCGCCGTCGTTCAGGGAGGGGGCAATTTCCTGAGTCAAGTCGGCGTACCGCTCGCTCTGGCCCAGACGTTTCTCGCCGTCACGATCGTCGCCTTCGCCATGACGACGCTCGATTCTGCAACGCGCTTGCTGCGCTTCAACGTCGAAGAGATCTTCCGCTCGCTGAAACTCGATGCCTTGGCCAATCGCTATGTGGCATCGCTGATCGCAGTCATCGGCATCGCCGCCTTTGCATTGGTTCCGCACGGAAAAGCTCTGTGGGTTCTTTTCGGCACGACCAATCAGTTGCTGGCCGGTCTGACCCTCGTCACGGTGAGCTTGTTTCTTTTCAAACTCCACCGACCAGTCATCTACACCTTGGCGCCAATGGTCGTAATGCTGACGATGACGATCTGGGCAATGGTTTACAGCCTGGAGGGATTCTTGGCAAAAGGACAATGGTTCTTGTCCACGTTTTCGGCATTGGTCTTGTTGATGAGCTTCTGGTTGCTTGCCGAAGCAGGCATCTCCTTTTCCAAAGGGAGGGGCGGTTTGGGGCTCGAGGATGCCCAAGCAAAACGCCAGGAAGAACTGGACGTCCCGGAACCGACCTCGCTGTCCTGATGGCTTTCGACGTCGTCCAACCGATACCGCTTTTTTATTCTATCTCGTCGCCGTAGCTTTCGTTGTTATAACCGCTCGCATTAATTCAACGATTCTTTCCGATCCTTTCTGAACATTCCGCAAGTCCGTTTTTTTCTGGTCCGATATAGACCAAGGAAGTTGGGAATCGACTAGAACTCGCCGTTTACCCGAATGCCCGCGACATTCGGGTGACGGCAAAACGACCCAGGCGAATTGTCGCCTCCTTCCAGAAAGTGAGAAAGATATGACTAAGGCACGAATACGACTTTGGCTCGGCGTCGGCATGCTGACCGCCGTCGCCATCGTTGGCTGCAAACAGGCGCCAAGACGTCACCTGGCACCACTTTCGTCAGCTTGCTGCTATGAATGTCTGCCCGATAGCTCGAAAATCGCTGCTGACACATCCCCGAACCACCGCATCACGCCGGTCAGTCTTCCCAGCCGAAGCGAAGAAGCCGAATATTCAAGCGACGACACGCCCAAAGGCTACATCAACATGACGGCTGTCGCTCCCGATAGTCATTTCGGCTCGCAGTCCGGAACCATCACCCTCACCAGACAGGAAGCCGACCGGCTCGGAATCAAACCAGGCGTCACTCCCAGCGCTCTGCTCGTCAACCCCGACGACAATTAAATCCGCTTTGTTGGGGGCCAACAGGCAAGCAACGCAATCGGCGGCATCCCTTTCGTTGGCGGATGCCGCCGATCTTTTTCTTTCTTCAAGAATTTCGGCAAAGGAATCAATACCTGCCGTCGCGGACTTCGAAATGCGTCGGCTTGCCAAGAAGTCGGCCGTTGTGCTGCAACCAATGAACCGTCCAGCGTAAAACGCTCTCAAGGTCCGTTGCCGGCCTGCCAAGCCTCTGTTCCATCAATGTCGTGTCGCTTAAAAGAGCAGTATCCGCCTCCTGGCCTTCAAAACGAACCGGTTTCTTGGCCATTTCGCCGATCCGTTCGGCGACATCGCGCAGTCGGCATCTGGGACCGGTCAAATTCAGCGATACGATCGACGGGTCGGCAAGGGCCAGTGACCGGATGATCATTTCGTTCGCATCCCCTTGCCAGATGCAATTGAAGTACCCCATCGTTAAATCGATCGGCTGTTCGGCCAACACTTTCTGGGTTACATCGACGAGGACGCCGTAACGAAGGTCAACGGCGTAGCTCAGCCGCAGCAGGATCACAGGGGTTCGGTTTTTCTGGGCGAAATAGCCGAAGATGCGCTCGCGGGCCACGGCCGCATTGGCGTATTCGCCTAACGGCGTCAATGGGTCGCCTTCGCGCGAGCCGGGTCCTGTCACTTTCGCCAAAGGGTAGACATTTCCAGTCGAGAGCGCCACAATCCGCGACCGGGGAAAGCGTTCGCAAATGTTCGCCGGTACCAGCGTATTGATGGCCCAGGTCGGCGCCGGGTTCTCCGCGGTGCCAAATTTCAACCCGACCAGGTAAAGCACGTTCCTGGCATCGGGTAATTCCTTCACGGAATCGCGGTCGAGCAAATCCGCGCTTTGAGTGCGAACGCCATGCTTCTCCAATACAGCCCGCGCGGACGGATCGGAAAATCGGCTGACAGCTATGACATCGATATCAGTGCCGGCTGCTACCGCCGCTCGCCTGGCGAGGATCGCCAAAGTCGGTCCCATTTTGCCGCCAGCGCCAAGAATCAGCAGCGGGCTTTCCAACGTTTTCATGAACTCGATCAGGATGGGCCTCGGTCGGGTCATCACTTCATCGAGTTGCTCTTCGTTTTCAATTCGCTCGGGTAGCAAAATGTCGGGTGTCATGGCGTTAGCATACGAGAATCGACGACCGGGAACCAATGCCCTTCGACCGGTGCATTTTCACTGGCTTTTTCGATCAGCCTTTGCCGAATATGGTTCGCACATCCATTCCGACTGTCATGCGTTGGGAGCGAACGCCTGCATGAACCAATGGTAAACCTCGGTTTGATCCAACGATTCGCTTGTCGGTGCTGGTCCGTCGCCGATCATAATGGGCCGGTCGATATCTTGATACGCTGCCAGACCGTGGCTGCCGCGAACCAGACGTGCGTCCAGCGGAACAACGTCGAGCAACATGCGAAAGCCGAGTTTCTTCTGCATCAGTCTCAGCAGCACTTTCCCTTTGGGCCACCACAACTCGGGGTCGAAAAATAGTTCACACGGATCATAGCCCGGTTTGCGATGGATATCCACGGTGCGGGCAAAATCAGGTGCCCGCCGATCATCGAGCCAATAGGGATACGCAAACCAGGAATCTGGCTGGGCGAGAGCGATCAGTTCACCAGCGCGCGGATGATCGAGCCGGATGTCGCTTCGTTCCTCACCGGTCAACACTCTTGCCACGCCCGGAAGACCGGCGACGATTTCGCGAACACGCGCCAGCGAGGAACGATCGTTGATATAGATATGGGCGATCTGATGATCGCAGACAGCGAATGCCTCGCTTTGGAAGGTATCGAGCGATTCGCCGAATGGGCCGTCGCGGCAGGTGAGCAAACCGGCTTGGCGCAGGGCACGGTTCGGAAAAATGGGCTGGCTCACGTCAACATGACAGCATTCGTTGACGATGGCGACGCGAGCTCCGGTTGTGCGAGCCGCTTCCAAGAGAGGTTCGCAGGCGTCGTCGAGTTCGCGACACAAGCGCGGCAGGTCGCAGTGTGCGGGACCGTAACGCTGCGTGTCGTAGTCGAGGTGGGGCAAATAGACGAGCAGTAAATCCGGTTGGTACTCGCGCAGCACGTCAGCAGCAGCCAGAGCGATCCATTGCGAGCAAGGCAATCCCGCCAGCGGCCCCCAAAAGGTATGGAAGGGGAACTTGCCCAGCTTTTGCTCCATCCGATCCGTAAGTCCGGGCGGGGAGCCGAGGATGCCAAAGATTTTGTTGCCATCGGCTCCGTAATAGGGTTTGGGCGTAACAAAGACATCGACGTTCGCGCCTTGGTTGAACCACCAGAAAAGCTTGGCGCAACGAAAGAGTTTGCCTTGTTCGTGGTAACGTCGTTTCAGGGTTTGGTAAAGTGGTTCCGCCTGGATGAGCCGGTTCGATTGCTGCCAAAAGCGGATTTCGCCGGTGTCGCGGAAGAGCCAGCCGTTGGCGACGATGCCGTGCGTTTCAGGTGTCGTGCCGGTCAGGAAAGTCGCTTGAACGCTGGAGGTGACAGCGGGAAGGATTTCGCGCAGCGGCCGGACCCACCCTCGCTGCGCTAAAGCATGCAGGCGAGGAGCCAAAGGCAACAGCCGACCCGTCAAACCGACGGTATTGACGACAACGAGCATCGAACGCGAGGCGGTACAGTGTTGGCTGTCAGGCAATCAATTTCGGCACGACTTTGCCCGCGACGTCAGTGAGCCTGAAATCGCGCCCCTGGAAGCGGTAAGTCAATTTCAAGTGGTCGAAGCCGAACAGAGCCAGGATCGTGGCATGGAAATCGTTGATGTGCATCTTGTCTTCGATTGCGTGCCAGCCGATTTCATCCGATTGACCGACAACCTGACCACCACGGACGCCTCCTCCGGCTAGCCAGACGCTGAACGCAAAGGGATGATGATCGCGGCCTGTGACTTTCTTGAAGCCACGGCGGTTTTCTCCCAACGGCGTCCGGCCAAACTCCGATACCCACATGACCAGCGTGGAATCGAGCAGGCCGCGTTGCTTGAGATCCTGGATCAGAGCGGCGATCGGCTGGTCGCACATGCCCGCGTTGAAAGCCAATTCCCGATCCAGATTGCTATGATGATCCCACGAGGCGTGCATGATCGTGACGAAGCGCACGCCTCGCTCAACCAGACGGCGAGCCAGCAGGCAATTGGTCGCATAGGTTCGATACACGTTCCCGCCTCCCCCCCTGCCTCCTCCCGGCGGATCTTTGCGTTCGACGCCGTACATTTCGAGCGTACGCTTCGATTCCTTTGACAGGTCGATCAGTTCGGGCGCCGACTGCTGCATCCGAAACGCCAGTTCATACGCGGCGATTCGGCTGTGGATTTCCGGATCGAGACTTCCTGCCTGTCGCAACGTGTTCAACTTCCGCAACGTGTCGATGGTTTTTTGTTGCATGCGACGTGACAAGCCGCTCGGATTGTTGAGATTCAGAACCGGTTCGCCCTGGTTACGAAAAAGCACACCCTGATAAGTCGTAGGCAAGAATCCGCTCGACCAATTGGAAGCGCCGCCGCTCGATCCCCGGCCAGCTGTCAGCACGACATATCCGGGAAGGTTCTGCGATTCGCTGCCCAGTCCATAGTTGATCCATGATCCCATGCTGGGAAAGCCGAATTTCGGCACGCCGCAGTTCATCATCAGCTGACCTGGGTGATGATTGAACGCCTCCGTGTGCATCGAACGAATCAGGGCGATGTCATCGACGCAGCGGCTAAGGTGGGGCAAGAGGTCGGACAACTCCATGCCGCACTGCCCATATTTTTTGAATTCCCGCGGACTGCCCATCAACCGTGCCGAGTCTTTTTGTATAAATGCGAATCGAACGTTTTTCGTCATCGATTCGGGCAGCTTCTGCCCATCCAATTCGTTCAATTTGGGTTTTGGATCGAACAAGTCGAGCTGGCTTGGAGCACCAGCCATGAACAAGCAGATGCATGCCTTGGCCTTGGCCGGGAAATGTGGCGGTTTCGGTGCCAGCGGATTGACTATGTTCTCGGCTTCGGCCGCCAGAAGCCCCTCATCCCGCAAAAGCGACGACAGAGCCAACAGACCGATGCCGCTGGACGCGGACGTCAGGAATTCTCGCCTTGTTTGTTGGATGTAACCAGGTAGCGGATGCATCGCCCTTTCTCCGTTAATCTCGACCACCATGTCAGTTTACTTCGGTAGAGCGCCAATGGAAATGATAAACCATGCCAGGGAAGATCGTTTATTCTTTACCGCTGGCCGCTTCTTCCAGTCGTTCGAGAGCTTCTTTGCTGCCCAGGCACAATAACACATCGCCGGGTTCGGCGACGGTATCGGAGAGGGCGTCGAAAACGAGTTGAGCGTCGGCTTTCTTCACTGCTACCACGATAACCTTCCATTGCTGTCGCACTCTGCCAGGATCGAGCGTCGTACCGATGAGTGAACTCTTGTGGCCGATGGCGACTTCCTCCAGCTGGAGGTCGATGTGTTCGGTGCGCGTGGTGAGTTCGATAAACTCGAGAACGTTGGGTCTCAGGACGGCTTGGACCATGCTTCGACCGCCAATGCGATAGGGCGAGACCACACGGTTGGCGCCGGCTCGCAGCAGCTTCTGTTCCGACTGCAACTCTTCGATGCGAGAAACGATATACAGATCGGGATTCAACAATCGGGCGCTCATGGTGGTATAGAGGTTGTCCGCATCGGAAGACATCACCGTAATCAAGGCTTGTGCCTTTTCGATGCCAGCGCGCTTGAGCACTTCATCCGAAGTCGCGTCCCCCTCGAGGAACAGGCCCGATTCGAAACAGAAATGGGCCAACCCCTCGGCGTTGCGGTCGATGGCAACGTAGGGGGTTTTCGACTGCTCGAACTCGCGGCAGACGAGCCTGCCCATGCGACCGAAGCCGCACACGATGTAATGCTTGTGCATCGTCGCCAATGCTCGCTCCATATACCGTTTCCCCAGTGTCGCGCCGAGCTCTCCGCTGACGATTGTCCGCAGAACTTCCGAAGCAACATAAAAGAAAGTAAAGACGCCGATGAGAACCAGGCCCATCGTAAACGCTTTTCCTCCGTCGGTCGCCGGAGTGAAATCGCCATAGCCGATCGTTGTCAAGGTGATGATGGTGAAATAAAGTGCGTCGAAGGGGGGCAGGTCTTCCAGGACCATGTAGCCGAGTGTTCCGACTGCTACGAGCAGCAGTGGCACCAAAAACAGCCGCTGCTTGAGCAGAATCTCGGCGCTTTCGATTAAAGCTCGCAATAGACCCGCCACGAGCGCCGGCTCTCCCGAATGGACCAGCAGAATTATTTCAACTCGTTTTACGAAAGGGGTGCGTATTTCGCAATGACAGCTTTGGCCGATCGCAGGCCGTCGACAGCGGCGCTGACGATGCCGCCTGCGTAGCCGGCACCTTCGCCAACGGGATAAAGTCCTTGAACGTTCAATGATTCGCGGGTCTGGCGATCGCGAACGATGCGCACCGGCGAACTGCCTCGCGCCTCCGGACCAGCCAGGATAGCCGCGGCCAGAAAACGTCCCCGCCAGCGGCGATCGAGAATCGGCAACCCCTCGTGCAATGCTTCGCGCACCTGCGGCGGAATCAACTCATCCAGACGAGCGGCGACCACACCGCGCGTGTAGCTGCACGGAGGCAGCTGTTCGCTGCGTCGATCGGCGAGAAAATCCACAGCGCGTTGAACCGGACAAGCGTAGTCGCCGAGGCCGACCGCGAATGCCCGACCCTCATAGATTTCCTGAAATTGAACGCCGGCAAGCACCTCCCGACTGCCAAACTCATCCGGTTCGATCGTCACGACCAATCCGCTGTTGGCAAACGGCGATGCCCGCTTCGACAAACTCATTCCGTTGGTACAGAAATAGCCAGGCTCGGATACGCTGGGAATGATCTGTCCGCCAGCGCACATGCAAAATGTGAAAAGGTCGCGCCGGCCATGGGCAATCAGAGAATAATCGGCGGCACCTAAGCGCTCTTCAAGCGGCGTTTCCCCATATTGGACGCGGTTGACAATTTCTTGCGGTTGTTCGATGCGGACTCCCATCTGAAACGGCTTGGGTGCCAGCGCCACGCCACGTTTGGCCAACATCCTGTAGGTGTCGCGCGCACTGTGGCCGATTGCCAGCAAGGCAACTTGAGCCTTTACTGCGCCCGAGGAAGTACACAATTGACGAAGCCGGCCGTCTTGGATCACCAGATCTTCGACCCGGCAACCGAAACGAAACTCACCTCCAAGCGATTCGATTCGCTGTCGCAATGCCTTGACGACCGCCGGCAAGCGATTGCTCCCCAAATGCGGACGGTACTCGTAACGGACCGAATCCTTGCCTTTGCACTCGGCAAACAAGTCGAGGACGCGTTGCACATCTGGACCGGAATTCCGGCAGGTCAGCTTGCCGTCGCTGAATGTTCCCGCGCCCCCTTCGCCGAACAGATAGTTGCTTTCCGAATCGAACGCGCCTCCCTTATCGAAAAGGTGGACGTCTCGAATGCGCTGGTGGACAGGCGGGCCACGTTCCAGAACCAACGGTTGGTAGCCTCGCTCGGCCAGCAAAAACGCCGCGAACAAACCGGCAGGCCCTGACCCGACAATAACAGGACGACTCTCCAGAGGCAGCGGTCCCGGTTCGGGAACGTGGAAACTGGCCGGACGATATGGTTCGATGTGCAGCTCAGGATGCCGCCTTTTCAGTTGTGCGAGTAATCGCGGCGACTCCTCGGGAAGGGTCGCCTCGATGCTGTAGACAAACTGCAGGTTGCTCTTATTGCGGGTATCCAGGCTTTTGCGAAGAATCCGCCAAGGAAGTTCCTCGATGCCGGAGATACCCAGAATTTGAGCGAGTCGATCGGGCAGCGCCTGCTCCGATTCGGCCAGCCCCAGCCGAAGATTAGCGACACGTATCGCCATCGTGTGGATTTCAAAGAAAAAGGTGGATGTTCGCCGAGACGGCAAGTCCGCCTTCCACAACGCACCGTCAGATGAATTGTAGCCGTTGGAGCGAAGGAAGCAAAAGGGGCTGATAGGCGATGGGCGATCGACTTACTTGCCCGTAAGATCCGAGATGCGAACCTTTTGCAGTTGTTTGCGGATTTGTTCCGCCGTTTGGGCGCAGATCGTGTCAAGCCGTTTGTTCAGCTGACCGTCGGTTTCGTCTCTGGCAAACGAAGCTTGTCCGCGGATAGGACCGTCGACGGATTCCAGCACCTCCAAGAGCGAGATTTCGCTAGGTGGTTTCGCAAGCCGATAACCGCCGTTGGGTCCCTTGACGGAAAGCAGGATGCGCGCGGCGACAAGAGGCTTGAGAACCTTCAAAAGAAAACGCTCGGGAATGCCGCGAGCCTGTGCGATCTGGTGGGACGCCATCGGCTTGTTGTGCTTTTGGGTTGCCATGTAAACAAGGGCATGGATGGCATAACTGGCAGCGCGAGTCAGCTTCATGGCAGCTGTTCGATCCTCCTATTATCAAACACGGGCAGCTAGTGGGGCAGCACTGCCGATTTCAATAAAACATGGGTAAGTATGAATTTTTATGATACTCCGGAAATTGACCGATGGCAAGGGATTCTACCAAATATTCACAAATTTATGTAAAACGTTGTTTACTCGCACTTAGTAAGGAATATTAAGGCTCTATGAGAGCGAAATTTTCCGTTTCCGCCACTGGTTTGAGATGGAATCGCGACGCGGGAAGTTAGGCGAGCATTTCCTGAACGACTTCTCCATCCACGAGAGGCAGCGGACGATTCGTGCGGTCCCGCAAAATCGTGTGCGGATCGAGTCCGAGCAAATAATAAGCAGTAGCGAGCACGTCTTTGGGAGAAACGGGCCGGTCGACGACTTCAGCAGCGCGGGAATCGGTTTTACCGACCACCTTCCCGCGGGCAATTCCGCCGCCAGCGAACAAACAGGTATAGGCTCTCGACCAGTGATCGCGACCGCCGCCGTTATTGTTTTTCAATTTCGGCGTACGTCCGTGCTCGCTGATACACATCACCAGGGTTTCTTCGAGCAGTCCACGGGAGTCCAAATCGTGGATCAAGCCATAAAAGGCCTGATCAAAGCCGGGCATCAGTTCGTTCTTCAACCGCGGGAAGTGTTGCCAATGCGTGTCCCACGCCGAGCCTGCTAATCCGTATTCATCCCAGAACACTGAAACAAATCGCGAGCCGGCCTCGACCAGTCGCCGTGCCGTCAATGCCGCCTGGCCAAACAGTGTCATGCCGTAACTTTCCCGAAGTTTGAGAGGCTCCTTTCCCAGGTCGAGTGCCTCGCGCACCTTGGACGAACCGATCAGGTTGTAGGCCATTTCGCGGAAGCGGTCGCGCTGTTGACCGGCAGCGGTCTTCTCCAGGTCAGCACGCGCTTTTTCGAATTGTTCGAGCAGGCTGCGCCTTTTCTGCAGGCGGTCCAGCGTGATGTCGGCTGGCAATTGCGTCGCACCGGCAAGCTCGAAGCGGCTCGCCGGCGTAATGCCCATATACGGCTCTTTGACGGCAACCTTTTTGTCGCGCAACGTCTTCGTCGTTGTCGCGGTGGCTTCTCCTTTGAATTGCGTCCAGATGGGATGGTGACCTCCCCCCAAAAACGCAGCGTAGGGACCTGCTCTGGGAACTTCGCCGACACGCTGACTGCTGAAAGGAAACGGCAAGGCGATGTTATCGGGGGCCTCATGCCGTCGTTTCTTCTTCTGCCTCTGGTGCAGGTAGTCGACGACCGAGCCGATGAAAGGCCAATGCCTCGCGTCTCGTGGGTTCAATTCCATCGCCACTTCGATCTGCGGGACACCGGTCGTCGCGTAGGCGACACCATGGATCGGATAAGGGTGGCTCATCGAGCGCACCACAGTCACTCGGTCCATGATCTTGGCCGCATTGGGCATCAATTCGCACACGTCCAGACCGGGCAGGCTGGAACGAATCGGCTTCAGCTCCCCGCGAATCTCGACAGGGGCCGATGGCTTCATGTCGCAAAGCTCTAGTTGTGACGGTGCGCCATACAGATAAAGAAGAATGCAGGCCTTTGCTCGTCCAAACGATTTGCCGCGAGGCTCGGCGGCCTGGACTTCCTGTAAGCGGAAATAATCCGCCAGGCTCAAGCCAAGCACACCCAAGCCGCCAGCTTGAAGAAATTCCCGGCGCGCTATCCCATCGCACAAGGCTTTGCGCGATCCCAGAATGCGCAGCATGGTTGGCTCCCTATTCCACTAAAGTTCGGAGGTGGACAGAATACTACCCCCCCGACCGGCTGCTGGCACCGGCCTGCTTAGAATAGGGTAGCCAAATCCTGCTGCGGTGGCAAATGCCTTTCGCGTCGCTATTCCCGATCGTACAACTCGTCGTTGCTGCCCAGGTCGAATAGTTTCACTTTGTCGCGCAGCTCTTTGGCCGCGGCTGGCCAGTATGACGGCAGCGGGTTGACGACTGGCCCCATCGTTTCCAGGTGGCCGTCGAGAAACAACACGTTGGCCACACCGCTGTGGCGAAAGTGCGTTCCCGGATATTGCTGCGAGGGCGCGTTCAGGAAGAAATTCTCCTCCAACACAGGCTCCGCTGACGACCACCAGTTGATCCGGCCTGCATCGGAAAACATCACCGTTCGTGTCGTCGACGCCACGTCTGTGATGCGGTAAATCACCAGCGTGTTGTTCGAGTCGTATCCCGGACCCAGGTACGAATAGTTATAGGCATAGCCGCTGGTTGCCCCTTGATAGCGAAGCTTGAACAGCGGTTCACGGAAATCCGGGCAACGCTGCACTTCGGTCACGCCCTCCATATAAGGCATCAGGAAGCCGGCCTGAAGATCGATCTGGCCGCTCCCGGTGACTTCGCCGAACCAATAGCGTTGGCGGTTGTTCGGCCCTGGCGGCTGATACCAATTGTAAGTCGTCACCGGCATCAACTCGCCGTTGTGCACGTCGAGATAATGATGATAAGCGATGCCGATTTGATGAAGGTTGGAAGCACATTTGATCCGATTGGCGGCGGCACGCACTTTTTGCACCGCCGGGATCAACAGTCCGACCAGCACGCCGATGATGGCGATGACCACCAGTAGTTCGATCAAGGTAAAGCCGACGCGGCACCGGAACACATTTCGCCGAGCGTGGCGTGCCGTTTGCGGTTTTTCACGAGATCGAATCGGGCACTGAAAACAATTCCGGAAACAACTGTTGGACAAAGACACAAGAGACATGGACACCATCCTTTCTGCCGGTTCGGGCAAAAAAGCAGCCGGATGTCTCCGGCCTAGATGATGCCCGCGCAGTCGGGACGATGCCCACCGA
Source organism: Gemmatales bacterium (assembly GCA_026004675.1). GTDB lineage: Bacteria > Planctomycetota > Planctomycetia > Gemmatales > Gemmataceae > BPJP01. The sequence goes on along the minus strand of BPJP01000002.1, from coordinate 202,708 downwards.
GTGACGCAGACGCTCGTGGCCGGAGCATCTTGACGACAACCCAACAGGCAGGTCTTCTGGCTTACGGCTCAAACGGCTCCGATCCGCCTTCCCGCATGATGCAGTGGCATAAGGACCGAGCCTCGCCGAACACAGCGGCGGCCCCGCAACGGATTCGCACCGTTTTCCCTATTCTTCCCAGCGATTCGCGCCGGGACACCTGTTGAGAAACGACTTTTCCAATCATTCATATATCGCTGAGGCAGAGCAACGGCAACGAGAGAGGACGAACGGCGTTCGCATTTTACGTAAAAGTCGATGAGACTGACGTCATTTAGAGACAAGGACGGGTGCCGGAGAGTCAGGCAGCGAACGATTGGTCGAAGTGCCAGACGTGGCCAAACGTGAATTTGCAACCTATTAAAGACGCAGACGCTGTCCACCCCGATGGCAGCAAATACCGAGGAACGCCGAAAAGCCGCTGTTGCTTTTGCCATGATTCCGATTCAAGACACCATCCGGTCGAGAGATTTGCCATTCGTTACGTGGCTGCTCATTTTTTTGAATGGATTGTTTTTTCTTCAGGAACTAGCCCTGTCGCCGGATCATTTGCGGCAATTGGTCGAGCAATTGGGATTGGTGCCGGCGCGACTTGTCAGTGACCCATGGTCGTGGTGGTGGACCTTGATAACATGCATGTTTTTGCATGGTGGTTGGATGCATTTTGTCGGGAATATGTGGATGCTTTATTTGTTCGGGGATAATGTCGAAGACCGGATGGGACCGGTTGCATACTTGTTCTTTTACCTTTTATGTGGCATTGCCGCGAGCCTCGGACAGGTGGCGGTCAGTATCACCAGCACGATTCCCACGATTGGTGCGTCGGGTGCGATTTCCGGGGTCTTAGGTGCTTATTTTGTCCTCTTTCCGCGGGCGCGGATCTTGACGCTCGTGCCCGTGATCTTTTTGCCGTTGATCGTCGAAGTTCCGGCGACAGTATTCATCGGCGTCTGGTTTTTCAGTCAGCTTTTCAGCGGAACACTTGCCTTGGTGGAGCCTGAGTATTTTAACGAAGTGGCATGGTGGGCGCACATTGGTGGTTTCGTCGCAGGAATGGTTCTGGTACCGATCTTCAAGAAACCACCGAGCCGCTATCGGGCGTTTTACGAAGATGAGTATTGGCCCTGGTAACACGCAACGAAAGGTTTGCTATGACTGGCGGAATCGGCGAAATCTTCTGGCTGTTCGTGATGTTGTCATTGTTGCAACCCTGGCTTCGGCAAAGGATGCTGGAGAGCGCCCGCAACCGCTTGATCCAACGCATCGAGCGCAAGCGTGGCAGCCGCGTCATCCTTCTGATCCACAGACAGGAGACGATGAACTTTATCGGCATTCCGCTGTTCCGCTACATCGACATCAACGACGCCGAAGAAGTGATCCGCGCGATCCATTTGACGGATGAGAACGTTCCTATCGACTTGGTGTTGCACACGCCAGGCGGGCTGGTTCTGGCGAGCCTTCAGATCGCTCGAGCCATCAAGGCCCACAAAGCGAAAGTCACGGTCCACGTCCCGCATTACGCGATGTCCGGAGGGACGCTGATCGCGCTGGCGGCCGATGAAATCGTGATGGATTGCCATGCGGTCTTGGGACCAGTCGATCCGCAATTGGGAGAATACCCGGCCGCGTCGCTCGTCAAGGTCGTGAGCCGAAAGGATATCAATGAAGTGGATGACAAAACATTAATTATGGCTGACATGGCGGAAAAGGCGCTTCGGCAAATCCGTGCGGAAGTTTTGGAGTTGATCGGCGACAAGCTTCCCAAGGAACAAGCCGAAGCTCTTGCCGATAAACTGTCGCAAGGAACCTGGACTCACGATCATCCGATCAGCCTGGAAGATGCCAGGAGCTTCGGTTTGCCCGTGCACAGCGATATGGACAGCGAATTCTATCAGCTCATGGCTTTGTTCCCCCAGCCAATCCAACGGCAACCATCCGTGCAATATATTCCGTCCCCGTACGGTCCGACACCGACTCCAAGAGGCAAGAATCATTAGCCGACCGGACGAGCCGCTGCCAAGTGGACGCAAGGCCAAAGAGGAAAAGTGACTTCCCCCTTGCCGTAGGATGCGCGTTTGTCGAAAATTCACAATAGAGGGTCCGTATGCTGTCGGCGTGGTCGGGTCGGCCGATGAGTGACTTCAGAATTCCGATCCAACGCGCCGCACGCATGCTATGGTTTACTGAAGAGGGAGGCGACAACCTTCGTCACGGACGGCGCCTCACCTGATCCTAACACGCCTGGCGAAAAAGTTTATGGAGCTGGCGAAGAACCTGATGATCGATAGCGTATCGCGGCTGCCCCTTGGCGCGCCGCGCTACGTGGCTCCCCATCAGTCCGTTGCCGAGGCTGTCGCTTTGATGCGACAAGAACGGGTCGGATGCCTGCTGGTTTGCCAGGATGAACAGGTCGCAGGCATTTTTACCGAACGTGACCTGTTGAGGAGGGTGATGGCGAAAGGACAGCCATTGACCATCAACGTTTCCGAATGTATGACGCCCAGTCCGGTGGTTGTGCATCCGAAGGAATCAGTGGCCAGCGCCATCCGTAAAATGTCCGAAGGTGGCTATCGCCATTTACCGGTCGTGGATGAGGCCGGAAAAGCGATCGGGATTCTGTCGGCCCGGCGAATTATGCATTACCTGGTCGAGCATTTTCCGGCCACCGTGTACAACTTGCCGCCAGACCCGAAGGTTGTGCCGCAAAGTCCCGAGGGCGCTTAGTTTTCGATTTGAACGTGCCGCGAGGTGTTTAGAATGTCGGTTTCCCCAGTTGAGTCGGAGTCGGCGGGTCAACAAAAACAGCATCATCGGATCGAAGAACTGGAATCCGTGACGATTCGTTTCGCCGGGGATTCAGGCGATGGTATGCAGTTGGCCGGGACTCAGTTTACCAATGCTTCAGCCGTCCTGGGCAACGATGTTAGCACGCTGCCCGACTTCCCCGCGGAGATCCGTGCACCGGCTGGAACACTGGCTGGCGTTTCTGGTTTCCAGGTCCATTTCAGTAGTCGAGATATCCACACGCCGGGCGATCGCCTGAATGCACTGGTGGCGATGAATCCGGCGGCGCTCAAGACCAACCTCAAAGACCTCGAACCCAACGGAATCCTGATCATCAACTCGGATGCCTTTGGCAAAAACGACTTGCAAAAAGCCGGCTACACATCCAATCCTCTCGAAGACGGCTCTCTCAAGAATTATCGGGTCATTACGATTCCGATCAACACGCTCAACCGTCAAGCGGTGGCCGAGGTCAAAATGAGCCCCCGTGAGGTTGACCGGTGCAAGAACTTCTTCGCTCTGGGCGTTGTTTACTGGTTGTACGAACGGCCTTTGGAAGCGACATTGCGCTGGATCCGCGAAAAATTCGCCAAGAACCCGGCGGTCATGGAAGCGAATACGCGTTCGCTGAAGGCGGGGTACAACTACGGCGAAACAGCGGAGTTGCTGCCGGTTCATTACCGTGTGCCGCCTGCTTCGATCAAACCGGGAACATACCGGAAGATCACCGGAAACGAAGCTTTGGCGATAGGATTGGTGTCGGCCACGACCCTGGCGGAAATACCCCTGGTGTATGCCACCTACCCGATCACGCCGGCCAGCGACATTCTCCACTTTCTCGCTGGAATGAAGCGTTATGGTGTCCGTACGATCCAGGCGGAAGACGAAATCGCCGCTATCGGCATGGCCATCGGCGCTTCCTTCGGTGGTGCGATGGGCGTCACGGGAAGCAGCGGGCCGGGAATCTGCCTGAAAGCCGAAGCGACCGGCTTGGCCGTGATGACTGAGCTTCCCGTGGTCATCATCGACGTGCAACGCGGCGGGCCCAGTACCGGTTTGCCGACGAAGACGGAACAAGCCGATTTGCTCCTGGCGATGTACGGAAGAAACGGCGAGTGCCCCGTCGCTGTGGTCGCGCCTTGCTCTCCAGCCGACTGCTTCACGATGGCGTTCGAGGCCGTGCGTCTGGCGATTCGCTACATGACTCCCGTGATCTATTTGTCAGACGGCTACCTGGCGAATGGAGCCGAGCCGTGGCGGATACCCAAAGTGGAAGATCTGCCGCGCATTAAAGTAACCCATCCGACGCAGCCCAACAGCAATGGCAACGGTTCCGCAAAGTTTCTCCCTTACAAGCGAGACGAGCGTCTGGTGCGGGAATGGGCCGTTCCAGGAACGCCAGGGTTGGAACACCGAATCGGTGGATTGGAAAAAGAAGACGTTACCGGGAACGTCAGCTACGACCCGCAGAACCACGAACATATGGTCAGGACGCGGGCCCAGAAAATCGCCAACATCGCCAACGATATTCCCGAATTGGAAGTTTTTGGTCCCAAGAGTGGCGACTTGCTCGTCGTCGGCTGGGGGGGAACTTATGGCGCGATCGTCACGGCCGTCGAACGCGCCCAGCGAAAAGGGTACAGCGTCGCCCATGCGCATCTTCGCTATCTCAACCCCATGCCGAAAAACACGGAACAAGTTCTGAAATCGTATAAGAAAGTCCTGGTGCCTGAACTGAATTGCGGCCAGCTGAGGCTGTTGTTGCGCGGCATCTATTTCGTCGATGCCATTGGTTTGAACAAAATCCAGGGCAAACCGTTTTTGGTCAGTGAAATCGAAGACAAAATTGCCGAGATACTTGCGAAGTGACGCCGACCGGTTCCGCCGCCAGGCGCTATAATATAGGTAAATCGTTCCTTCCAGCAAAATACAGAGGCACCCATGTCTACGGTTTCTTTGCCGACGCTTACCGCCAAGGACCTCGCCAGTGACCAGGAAGTGAGATGGTGTCCTGGTTGCGGTGATTATTCGATTCTGGCGCAAATGAAAAAGGCCCTGGCCGGTGTCGGTATCCCGCGCGAAAAAATCGTGTTCATCTCTGGGATCGGCTGCTCCAGCCGCTTCCCTTACTATATGAACACCTATGGCATGCACACCATCCATGGCCGCGCACCGACCTTCGCTACGGGGCTGAAGGTGTTTCGGCCCGATCTTTCTGTCTGGGTCATCACCGGCGATGGCGACGGACTGTCGATCGGCGGGAATCACCTGATCCATGCCATTCGCCGCAATGTAGACATCAAAATCATCTTGTTTAACAACGAAATCTACGGTTTGACTAAGGGCCAATATTCCCCAACTTCGCGTCAAGGCACGCGCACCAAGTCCAGCCCGCTCGGCTCGGTCGAGCATCCGTTGCGTCCCTTGTCGATCGCAATCGGCGCAGAGGCAACCTTCGTCGCTCGCACAATCGATGTCGACATCAATCACCTGACGTCGATCCTAAAGAGAGCTAGTGAGCACAAAGGCACCGCTTTTGTGGAAATTTACCAGAATTGCAAAATCTTCAACGACGGCGTCTTTGATTATGCCACTGACAAATCCGTCAAAGCCGACAACACCTTGTATCTCGAGCACGGCAAACCGCTCATTTTCGGTAAAGATCGCAACAAAGGCATTCGGCTGCACAATCTCGACCCTGAAGTCGTCACCCTGGACGGCGGCGTGAGCGTCGACGATTTGCTGATCCATGACGAACGTGCAGAAGAGCCTAGTCTTGCTTATCTATTGAGCCGAATGGTCTATCCGCGTTTCCCCGAATGCATGGGGGTTTTCCGCTGCATCCGCCGCCCAACCTACGAAGAACAAGTAAACTCCCAGATCGAAGAAACCATTCGGACCAAAGGGAAGGGGAAACTGGAGGAGCTTTTCGCCAGCGATGACACTTGGGTCGTGAAATAACATGATTTGCCCCAATTGCGGTCACGATAACCTTCCCGGCAGCGAGCATTGCGATAGCTGCCTGCAAGACCTTACGCAACTCGACCAGCCCACGGCACAGAACCGTGTTGAGCGTAGCCTCATGGAAGATCATGTGTCGACGCTCGGGCATCCTGAACGCCGCCCCGTTACGATTCGCCCGGAAATGTCCATCCGCCAGGCCATCGACTTGATGCTGGCCGAAAACGTCGGTGCTCTTCTGGTCGTCGACGACAGCGGCAAGCTTATCGGCATTCTCACGGAACGCGACATGCTCCTGAAAATCGCCGGTATTTACGGCGACTACGAGCAGCTCTTTGTCAGCGACTTCATGACGCCCGATCCTGTCACTGTCACGGTCGACCATTCGCTCGCCTTTGCCGTCCACAAAATGGATATAGGCGATCTGCGTCACCTTCCCGTAGTCGACGACGGCATCCCAAAGGATGTGATCTCCGTTCGCGACATGCTCCACCACATTACGCGCCTGTGCAAAGAATCGTGAGCCTTTTTCGCTCCGCCGGAATCCTCTAAATCCCGCCTCTAAAATGGATTGCATCGGCGGCTGAAAAAGGGCAAAGTAGTCTTCACACCCTCTCTGTAGCACTGGCTCAGGCGATGGCACGCTTGCAAACATCCAAGGAGCACCTATGCGTTTTTCATTGATTCTTGCGATAGGCGTGTTGGGAGAAACGTTACCGGCTGCCGAGAACGACAAGGCAGCCATCAAACTGATTGAAGTCAACAAGATCTGGGATAAAGGAAAGCACAACGCCTTCACCGACTTGATTCGCTTCCAAGACAAATGGTTCTGCACCTTTCGTGAAGGAGACGGCCATGCCGCAGGAGCCGGCAAGGTGCGCGTGTTGGTTTCGCCGGACGGAAAAAACTGGGAATCATCGGCGTTGATCGCCAGGAAAGATGTCGATTTGCGTGACCCGAAGCTGAGCATAACTCCCGAGGGCAGGTTGATGATCGTAGGAGGCGCAGCCGAGCCGGCTTCACGCAATCCGGTTCGCGACCACTATTCGTTCATCTGCTTTTCCAAGGACGGGAAGACGTGGACGGAGCCGAAACGCGTTCTGGGCAGCTGGCAATGGCTTTGGCGCGTTACCTGGCATAATGGCACCGCCTTCGGTGTTGCTTACAGTTGGGATCCCCAGGTGCCACGCGGTAAGCGAAACCGCGGCGCCAAATTGTATCGCAGCAAAGACGGCCTCAATTACGAAGAAGTAACGACCTTTCAACTGGTCAATCCATCCGAAGCCACTTTGGCCTTTGACAGGGAAACCATGTTGTGCTTGCAACGCCGTGACGGCAATCCCAACTCGGCTCAAATCGGGATCAGCAAACCCCCTTATAAAGAATGGCACTGGAAAGACCTGGGCCAGTATTTCGGCGGTCCAAACATGGTCCGAGCCAAGAACGGAAGCTGGCTTGCGGCCGGGCGACTTTTGACGAAAAACGGAGCCCGAACCGCTCTCTGCCGACTCGATCCGCACAAAGGGACATTAAAGCCATTGATTACTTTGCCCAGTGGCGGCGATACCAGCTACCCGGGTCTCGTCGTTCACGGGAGCGAATTATGGATGAGCTATTACAGTTCGCACGAAGGCAAGACCAGCATCTATCTGGCCCGATTTTCGTTGCCATAATGGCTGGCCAAGTCGTGTAGGAAAATTTCGCTGGACGTGTAGGAATGTATTTATAAACGCTCTCTTATATCGCATTACCTATTTTACCCAGCTTTTGCATTCAGCCGTCACCTGTCGGTTTTCGACGCGGTTTCTCTGTCCCAATTGTTCCTACATGGTTGTAGGAACGTGGCACGCCGACACGACGCCGTCGAACGACGGTTTGTTTGGCTGGCGACAAGCGGTCAGGTCTCAACGTCCGGATGTTACCAGTTGATCGATCACCTTTTCGACACCTGAGGTTGTCTCGGCCAAATGGACCGCTCGTTGGCGTTGTTCGAGGTTGAGGACGATGCCCTTCAATTCGACGCAGGCTTCATGGGCCTGCACTTCGATCTGGCTCTTTTCCAAAGCCTTGTCCCAGCGTAATCGGGCGCTGACGCGGGATTGTAGCGTCAATTGATTCAACCTGGTCGTAGCAGCTTGCCAGCCGTCCGAATCCAACGACTTCACTTTGCTCACAATGACATGGCCGATCTGCTCCAGTTTGTCGGCATCTTGCCGGTTGCAGCCTGCGAATAGGAGCAATGCAAACGGCAACCACGAACTTCCTAAACTGCGCGTTTTCGGCATCTCGCCTGCCTCTCGATAGAAAGTATGTCACTCTGCTGGCACTATGCCCTTGTTGGACGCGAACATCAAGGCGAATGGCGGTTGCAGCCCTGGTCGGTTCGTCCGCTTGGCCGGCAGAGTCGTACAATGCCTTCAGTTCGTTTCGCCATTCATGTGTCGCCAGGCGAATGAGATGATGTGAATGAACGAATTGGCAAATACCTTGGCCTCCATGCGTCCGGTTGCGACTGGAACGGCGGAGCAGGCGCAAAAGATTCTAGACCAGAAGACCAAACCGGTCAGCAGTCTCGGACGGTTGGAAGAACTAGCCTGCAAGCTGTGTGGCATTTATCGCACGACCAGTCCAAAGCCGCTGGTAAAAGCGATTGTGGTGATGGCGGCGGATCACGGCATTGCTGACGAAGGGGTCAGTGCTTATCCGCAGATCGTCACCGCACAGATGCTTGCGAATTTCGTTCGTGGGGGGGCAGCAATCAACGTCTTGGCCGGTCGAGCCGACGCCAAAGTCGTTATCGCCGACATGGGCACGAAAAACCCACCGTCGTTGCCGACGGTCCGCTCGCATCGTATCGGCAACGGGACAGCGAATTTTCGCATCCAACCAGCTATGACGCGATTGCAAGCCGTTTCCGCGATCGAAGCAGGTATCCGTCTGGCGAACGAGTTGATCGACGGCGGCATCAACGTCATCGGTGTCGGCGAAATGGGAATCGCCAATACGACCTCCGCCAGTGCAATCACCGCTGTGATGTTGGATGTACCCGCGGAACTTGTCACTGGTGCCGGGACGGGAATCGACGACGTGCGCAGGCAACACAAGATCAGCGTGATCGAGCAAGCCCGGCAGCTTCACAGACCGGACCGACGTGATCCGATTGACGTATTGACAAAAGTCGGTGGATTTGAAATCGGCGGTCTGGCAGGCGTGATGCTGGCGTCAGCGGCCAGGGGGATTCCTGTGGTACTCGATGGTTTCATCACGACTGCGTCGGCGTTGCTGGCTGATGGCCTGCATTCAGAAGCAAGGCAATACTTTATCGCGGCGCATCAATCCACTGAGCCAGGTCATCGTTTGGCCCTGGAAAAATTGGGGTTGAAGCCGCTCCTCGACTTGCACTTGCGATTGGGAGAAGGAACGGGTGCCGCGTTGGCCCTGCTTTTACTCGATGCTGCGTTGGCTGTGCTGTTCGAGATGGCGTCGTTCGACGAAGCGGGCGTCAGCCGGGGGGTAGCATGCCGTCATGCGCTTTTCAGTGCTTCCCAACGTTCGATGTCATAAAGGACTTCGCGTGCCTGGCTGCCGTTGTATTCGCCGACGATGCCGTCCTCGGCCATGTAATCGATGAGCCGCGCGGCCCGGCCGTAACCAATGCCTAAAGCCCGCTGAAGCAACGATACACTGCCGCGCCCTTCGCGGATCACGATCTCGATCGCTCGTTCGTAGAGTTCATCGCGAGCACGAAGCCGGTCGACCAGGTTTCCCTCCCCCTTCTTGTCGCTTTCTGCGCTGAGTTGAACCAGTTCATCGACATAGCACGGTTCGCAGGCGATATGTTGTACGACGTTGGAAATTTCCCGGTCGCTGGCGAATGTCCCCTGGGCTCGAATGAGCGTGCTGGTTCCTGGAGCCAAAAACAGCATATCGCCTTTACCAAGCAACTTTTCCGCTCCCATTTCATCGAGAACGACCCGGCTATCGGTTCTGCTGGCGACTTGGAAGCAGATTCGCGCCGGCAAGTTGGACTTGATCAAGCCTGTAATTACGTCCACGGTTGGTTTCTGGGTCGCGACCACCAGATGGATACCTGCCGCTCGGGATTTTTGTGCCAGGCGGATGATATGCCCTTCCACCTCTTTGCGCATCGTCATCATCAAATCGTTCATTTCATCGACGTAAATGACAATGTACGGCATGCGAGTTGGAAGTTTTTCGCGCTCTTCCTCGGTCGGTTGAACGCGTGCTTCAATCTCTTCGCGACTCAGTTCGTTGTAAGCGGCGATGTTGCGGACTCTAGCTCGACTGAGAAGGTCGTAGCGCTCCTCCATTTTGTCAACGGCCCAGGCCAGAATGGCCTCTGCCTTTTTCATGTCCTTGACCACCGGATGCATCAAATGCGGGATCGAACCGTATTCGCTCAGCTCCAGCATTTTCGGATCGATCATGATCATCTTGACGTCATCAGGGCGGCGCGTCATGAGAATGCTCAGAATAATGGCATTCATACACACCGATTTACCAGTTCCCGTCCGGCCAGCGATGAGCAAATGAGGCATTTCTGCCAGGTCATAGACCAGCGGATGGCCTTCCGTGTCTTTCCCCAGAAACAGAGGAATGCGGTATTTGTTGATTTTCGAGCCGAAGATGCGAATCACTTCTTTAAGCCGAACGGTCGCTCGATGTTCGTTCGGGATTTCGATGCCGACCGTGTTCTTGCCCGGAATGGGGGCCACGATCCGCACGCTCGGCACTCGAAGGTTCAAGGCCAAATCGTCGGCGAGATTGGTGACCTTGTTGACACGCATCCCGGTTTCCAGCGCCACTTCGTACTGGGTGATCACTGGCCCCGTATTGATACCAACGACCCGGACATTGAGGTTGAAGTCGGCAAACGTTTTCTCCAGTAAAACAGCCTTTTCACGGAGAAGTTGATCGTGCTCCTCATACGGGAACGGTTCCGGGTCTTCGAGCAGCGATAACGGTGGAAGTTCGAAATCGGCAAACCGGTCTTCGTCGGTGGCTGGCGGCATCGGGCGAGCGATGGCCAGATCGGCAGCTGTCTTCTTGTCGGCGTCTTCCTGGATGGACATTTCCGGATGGCGAATCGGAATCGCCTCGTCATCGCATTGGTAATCGTCGAGCGGGATAACGTCTTCGCCGTCTTCAGTCATTGGGGTTTCGTTCTTGCCGGTTTGGGATTTCGTTTTGCCCATGGGTTTGCCTTTGCGGCGGACTCCTTTTCGCCGGCGAAACGTCAACACAATTGTTAGAAGCGGCAACAGCCGACCCATGATGACCTTTCCCTGTCGCAGCGCTCCGATGACGAGAAAATCAGCAGTAAGCAGCAAGGCGAGGATCGACGCGGCCGCGACCATGATGATCCGCCCGATTGGATAGAAATGACTCGAGAACCAATCCGCCAACCAGGCGCCGAGGGTTCCGCCCGCTCCCGCCTTGGCAACCGTCGGAAACCGATCGGTGAGTCGATCCGCCAACAGCGCGACCACGGGTAACCAGACGATCCAGCCCAGCAGCCGCAAAGACCACTTCAAAACTTCCCGCTGCAAAAACAGCAGAAGTACCAAGACCAACCAGCCGGCCAAAAGGGCATAAACCGCCAACCCGAAAGTTTCGACCAGAAGATGTCCGAGCCATTCGCCGAAACCGCCAAGGACATTACGCGAAGGGTCGGCGGAATCTCTCGTACAGATGCTCAAAACCAGAACCAGTCCAACGATGAGCAAAAGCAAAGCGGCGATTTCGTTGCGGCGGTTTGACATGGGACCAATCCGACGGGACATTTGGCAGCTGACTGCGATTCGGCCTGTACCGTTCCACTTCCATTTTTCGGCACGATGACCGGGAAAGTCTGCTTTCGGGAACAATACGTACCGACTTTTCATGTCGAGCGGACGTCCATTCCTTCCAGAAAGCGAAGCTGGCGCAAGTGATGCGACCGTTACCGCCGGCGCAGTCGGAAAGACGCATCGATTTCAGCGGTCTTGCGTGAAACCAGCGCTTCTTTCATCGCTGGTGAGGCGTGCTGACATGTTGGCGAAAGAAGAGGGCCATCCGTGACCACAGCCTTTCCATGACGACAGGATCGGGAACCATATGGGTCAAGCCTGGCAGGGGCAGAACGTCGAAGTCCTTTCCCGAGCGGAATAGCGCATCAGCAAGTTTGAGTGTGTGACGGAAATAGACGTTGTCGTCCGCAGTACCGTGGATAATGAGAAGCGGTCGGCGTAATTGCGGTGCATAGGTAAGCAGGGAGCCTTCGCGATACGATTCGTCGTCGGGTCCTTTGGGCACGCCGAGATAGCGTTCGGTGTAGTGCGTGTCGTAGTCGAACCAATCGCAAACGGGTGCGCCGGCGATGGCTGCTTTGAAGACGTCGGGTCGCCGAAAAACAGCCAGCGCCGACAGGTACCCGCCAAAAGACCAGCCAAAGACACCGACGCGGTTCAAATCCATTTCGGGGAATCGCTGTCCCAGTGCCTTGAGTCCTTCGACCTGATCGGCAAGAGGAACTGAGCCGAAATGTTTGTAGATGGCACGTTCCCAATCGCGTCCGCGGCCCGGCGTTCCCCGGCCATCGAGGGATGCTACGATAAAGCCCTGATCGGCGAGCCATTGATCGATGAGACGAGTATTCATGGCCCGGCGAACTTTATTGTGCAGCGGCCCTCCGTAAACATGCAGCAACACAGGATAGCGCATTTTCTTGTCGAACTTTCTGGGGCGCGTGAGCGATGCATGGAATTGCCGCTTTGCTCCTACCGTCACCCATTCGACATTGGGTACAAACGGTGGCTTTTCCGCCAGCGAAGGCAACGTAGCGAGTCGTCTCCCGGTACGATCATGGACTGTCGTGACGGGCATCGTTTTCGGCGTTACCGACTGCAGGACATAGGTCTTGTGGTTCGCCGAATAGACAGCGTCGTAGATGCCGTCTCCAGCTGTCATTTGTTTTTGGTTTCCAGTGCGATAGTTGATTTGGAACAAGTCGGTGCGGCTCGGGTCGATCGCTGCGCGAAAAACCACTTCGGCTGCGCGAGCATCAACATCGACAAGCCCTTGATAAGTCAGCTTTTCGGAACCGATCGTCTTGACAAGTCGGCTGCCGCTGGCAGTGACGGAACGCAGTTCGAGCATGGGAGCGCCGCTCCGTTCACTGACCCACAAAAAACTCCGGTCATCGAGCCAGCGCGGGACATCCTGGTGAAGGTTAACCCACGCCGCATCGCGCTCGGACACGAGCAGCCTTGTCTGACCTGTTTTGGCATCGACCGCAAGCAGCGCCAGTGCCTGCTGGTCGCGGCTTTGCACGGTGATGGTAAGCGGACCGGCTTTTTCCCAACGCACCTGTGCCAGATAGGGAAATCGCTCGACGTCCCATTTTATCCAAGTCGTTTCGCCTCCCTTCGCTGGCAGGATTCCGACGCGAACTTTCACATTGTTTTTTCCCGGTCTGGGATAGGACGAGGGAAAGGCAGGGCGTTCAGGACGAAATGGATCAGCGACATACCAGACTTCAACGTCCCTGGCGTCGGCTTCTTCATAGACGACGTATCGGGAATCGGGAGACCACCAATAGCCGGTATAGCGACGCATCTCTTCCTGGGCGACGAATTCGGCTAAGCCGTGCGTTACCAGCCTGGAGCCACCGGTCGTCAGCTGGCGTTCCTTGTCGGTTGCCAAATCGTATAGATACACGTCGTGGTCGCGCACATAGCTTACCATTTTGGAATCGGGTGAGAGTTTCGCGTCGATGATCGTCCCGGAACCGGTCTTGAGTTCGCGGATTGTTCGACTGCCGTCGCGGTGCACGAGAAACAGGCGACCGGAAAACGGAACGAGGACCAGTGTTCCGTCTTTGGAAAGGTGAAAGCTGGTGAAACCGCCGACGCTGATTCTCATGCGTTCTCGCCGGGTTTTTTCTTCCGGAGTGAGCGTTTCTTCCCCCTCTTTGAGCAAGGCTTGCGGGCTGGCCAGTTCTTTTTCGCGGCCGGTGGCTAGATCCAGTTCAAACAGACTGCGTTTCGGCACCCGTGCTGGGGAACGGAGAAAGAGGACGGATTTGCCGTCGGGTGTCAGCCTGCTATTGGTCGGGCGGCCCAACATGAAGCCGCGTGTCGACGAATAATCGCGCAGAAATTTCGTATTCACCAATTGTTCTTTCGTTTCTTCTTGCGCCCAACCGAACAGAGGAAACATGCCGGTCAAAACAAGGATCCCGAGGTAGCGCCTGGCCATGACAATTCCTCGCAATCGAAAATGGCGAGCCGGAGTCGTTGTTAACCAATGATAACACGCGGACGTTTGGCTGGATCAGGTTCCGATCGGCGAATCAACTCGCGAACCAGCCAGGGGACATTGCCTTCACCAAAAAGCAGGAACCCAATGCTTACTGCCAGGGGCGATTCATCCGACCAGCCGAAGTGGATTTCCGGTGGCTTGCCTTCTTTCGAAAGCTCCAACCCGACTGCCGCGATCACATGGGCGATGGACGCGCATTTGCGAATCCGAAGAATAAACCGTCCTTCTTCTTGGATCACTTTCATGACAGGTCGAAGCATAAAGTCGCTGGCGTCGCCCAGATACGCCTCGACGAAGACGATCGGAACGTCCGGTCCCAGCCGGTGTTCTTCGCGAATGCTCGCTTCCTTCTCGCTGAGGTCGCGTCGTCCTGGACGATGCGGGTACCAAAACGGGGAACTCCAACAGCTTGAGGCTTTCCCAAAGAAATTGTGATTCGTTATCTTCGAAAAGAAATCCCTCGAAGCGGAGCTCCCGGCTGCGTACCGCTCGCGACACGATGGAAGAAACCATGATCGTCACGATGACGATGGTCGCAATCGCGATGCCGTCAGGCCTTTCGATAACGATGGCGAATGTGGTGTAGAAAAAGACGATCGTTACTATGCCGAACAACAGAAGGCTCAAAGCCCAGGACCAGAATCGTGTTCCTTCTGTTTTGCGGGAGTGCCAGCGATCGATCAACGTCGCGACGCAACCGGAGGCGATGAAAACCAGGACGCCGGTGGCATAGGCGCCACTTTGGGCCAGCACGCTGGCTTTGAAGATCCAGCAGACCAGCAGATTGACACACGTATAAAGAATAATCAGAGGCCTTATCGCCTTGGCCCATTCGGGTGCCATGCCATAGCGCGGCAAATATTGCGGAATCAACGTCAATAACCCTGCCATGGCGCTGGCACCGGCAAACCACAAAATGACGACGGCACTCAGATCGTAGATCGAGCCGAAAATATCGCCAAAGACAGGACAAATCTTGAAGGGACTTTCACCGTGGGCCAGGTAGGCCAGGGCACGGTTATCCGCCCGGCCTCCCTTGGCCAGCGCTTCGGCAGGAATCAACGTTGTTGTCACCAGCGACGAACCCAACAAAAAGACGCACATGATCAGCGCCGCAGTCAGCAATAATTTGCGGGTATTGCGGATCCGTCCCTTGGGATGGTTGGGATCGTCGTCGGGATCGCCTTTGATCAACGGCATGACCATCAATCCGGTTTCGAAACCGCTCAAACCGAGTGCCAGCTTCGGAAAAAACCAGCAACACAGCAGCACGATTGTTCCCCAATCACCACCGGAGAACGGCACGTCTTCGATCCCCCAATTGTCCGGCTGCTGCAGAATGCTCAGCCAATGTTGAAAGCGATCAGGATGACTGAATAAGTACCAAACACCGCTGGCGATAATGACGGCGTTAAGCGTCAAAAACACGCCGACGATGGCGACGGCAACACGGATGACTTCGCGGAATCCGCCAAGAAACATAGCCCCCAGGACAATCAAGAGCACCATGGTGACTACGATGCGCTGCGTTTCTTCGCTCAGGTCTCGAATCGCTGAAGGCATGTAATTCCAGAAGGGATTATGAATGAAATGTTCGGCAGCATCGGAAGCGGACAGTGTCTTGGTAAAGATAAAGGCAGTGACCACGAAGCCCAGGAGGACCAGCACCAGGAGCTTTCCTCCCCAGCCGTGCAACAAACGCTCCAGCAGACTGATCGACCCCATGCCGTGAGGCGAGCGCGACGCGACATAAGAATAGACAGGCAAAGCGCCGAACAGCGTTACGAAGACGAGAACCACTGTCGCCAATGGGGCGAGTTGGCCGGTCGCTTCATAGGCGATACTGGGAAGATAGCCTAACGTGCTGAAATAATCGACGCCCGTCAGACACATGACCCAGAGCCAGAAGTGCTGGTGGTCGTGCTTGGATGCTGGAGAGGCCTCTCCTTTTTCCTTCTGGGTTGTTTCCGCTGCTGTTCCGCTGTTCGAATGTTGGTTCATACTAATAAAGGTTTTGCGACAAACAATGCACCACCACGGGCGATGCCTCTCTCTGCCTCGCTCCCGTCGAGGTTACGGTACCCGGTATTTTTTAACGATCTCCTCGTTCAATTCGATACCCAGACCTGGTTCTTCCGGCACGTTGATTCGGCCATTCGTAATGGGAAAGTCTTGAATCGTCAACGATGTGCGTAGTGGTCCCTGTTCGACGCAGTATTCGAAATAACTTGTATTAGGCAAGGCGGCAACGAAATGCAGGCTGGCAGCGATGTTGATGCCTGTCTTGTAGGAATGGTTGACACACAGTCGATGGCGTTCGGCAGCATCCCACCCCATGCGTTTGGCTCGCGCCAAACCGCCCACTCGGGTGACATCAACCTGGACGACATCGATGCCGGCGTCCATCAGTCGTCGCATTTCGGCGATGTCGCAGATTTCTTCGCCAGCTGCGATACGCATTGGTGGATGGCTGTCGCACAGGCGTGCGTAACCTTCCACGTTGTCTGGATGCAGAGGTTCTTCAAGCCAGGTGAGGTTGAACGGTTCGAACTGCCTGGCTCGGCGGATGGCTGTTGCCGTATCCCAACAGAGACCAGCATCCACCATAAGGTCGACATCCGGACCGACACCCGCACGCGCCGCGCGTACGTGGGCCAGATCGCTCGCCTCACTCTCTCCGAGCGGTCCCCAGCCGAACTTGACTGCGCGAAAGCCCCTCTCGACCAGCTCTTCAGCGATCCGCTGCGTCTGGTCGGGGGTGTCTCCAAAAAGAATGGACGCGTATGGGCGGAAGCTCTTGCGGAAACCGCCGCCCAGTAGTTGGTAAACTGGTCTGCCGACCGCTTTCCCGACGATATCCCACAGGGCGATCTCGATGCCGCTCATCGCCTGGATGACAGCCCCGTGCCGACCGAAGAAAATCGATCCCTCGTACATCCGGTGAATCAGTCGCTCGATCTCGAACGGATCCTGGCCGAGCACGCATTCGGCCAGCCCGCGAGCGATTTTGTGAGACAGAGGCGCATCGATAATCGCCTTCGCCACGACCGATGAGGAATCGACTTCACCGATACCTGTCAGACCATCGTCGGTATGCAGCCTGACGACAAGAGTCTCCTGGCTGCCGTCCGCCCGGTCGTTGACGTCCGGCAAACGCAAATGGATCGACTCGACACGCGTAATCTTCATGGTGAATAGTCTTTACCCGCCGCACTTCGCTGGCAGCTCTTTCGCCAGTCAAGCAACTGCTGTTTCATCGCTTCCAGTACATTCGGTTTGTCGGCGGCCAGATTTTTCTTTTCGCCTGGGTCGGCAACGATATCGTACAATTCGAAGTCCGCGGCACGGCCGGGACGTATCAATTTGTAGCGATTATCATTCAGTGCCAGTTTGCCTGCAAACTCGAAGGCGATTGGGCTTGGGCGTCGATCCATAGAACCGAACAGGAGGGGTTTGAGGCTGATGCCGTCGATCGGCTCGGGATGTTTCTGAAGTCGAATGTCCAACAGATCGAGGATGGTTGGGAAATAATCCGATGAGCAACAGGGAATGCGGACCACCCGTGGCTTGAGTTTGTCGGGCCAGATCAGGATGCCCGGAACACGGATGCCACCTTCATAGAGGTCGCGTTTTCGGCCACGGAACGGTCCTGCGGAACCCGGCTTGGCCTTGTTTTCTGGGCCGTTGTCGCTGGCGAACCAAATCATCGTGTTGCCGGCCGCGCCTGCGTCGGAAAGTGTTTTCCGTAGTCTGCCGATTTGTTCGTCCATAGCCGTAATGCAGCCGAAGTAGTGCTGCTCTTCTTCGGAATGTGCGGCATACAACTTGCGATAATCCGGTCCCGCGACGCAGGGTTTGTGTGGTGTGTGAAACCAGATAACGGCAAAGAAGGGTTTCTCTTTTCGTATTGCCGATTGCACAAATGGAATCACCCGATCCATAATGACGCGCGAATCATCACCATCGAGATTGTCGCGGACACGTTGTCCGTCTTGTTGCCAATAATAGGTGCCGTACGGCTTGCCGCTCTTGGGATCGATCATCGGATTCCATGTGGGGACTTTGGCTTCGGTGGAAAAACAAACGTCGAAGCCATTGAGCCAAGGGGGTGAAAAATGGCGAGCACCTTTGGGACCACCACGGTTGGAA
This sequence comes from Gemmatales bacterium, assembly GCA_026004675.1. GTDB lineage: Bacteria > Planctomycetota > Planctomycetia > Gemmatales > Gemmataceae > BPJP01. The sequence continues at coordinate 184,453 of BPJP01000002.1, read as the reverse complement.
TCCTTGATGGTTTTGGTCAAGGTGCCGAGATGCCACTTGCCGAAATGGCCGGTGATGTACCCATGAGCCTTTAGAACCTCAGCGAGGCAGAGTTCCTCAGGGAGTAAATGACCGACGTTCGCTGACAGAATTCCATAGCGGTAGGGATGGCGACCGGTAAGGCAGCTTCCTCGGGTCGGGGAGCATACTGGTGCCGCCGCGTAAAACCGGTCGAAACGCAATCCTTCCTTGGCCATCTGATCGAGATGGGGAGTTTTCAAAACAGGATGGCCATTGTAGCCGGTATCTCCCCAGCCCAGATCGTCGGCCATCATCAGAATGATATTCGGCCGAGGCATTGCGGCTTGGGCAGGGTACGTTCCCGCCAGCAAGCAGCAACAAACGGCAAGAGAGCCAAAACAACTTGCAACCGGATTTCGCTTCCGCAAGATTGCTGACATCTTCAGCTCACGCTACAAGATTTACTCCTTTGGATTTCCTTCCTGATTGGTCACAATATAGCGATAAATGGGCTTGAGAGGCCAACCGATTTCCTTCTCTTTCTCGGATGGGAAAATAAGATCAACCGTAGTCTGCCTGGGGGAAGTCTGGCGAACAAGGCCGGTAGTGCAGGTCGTGAGGACGAAACGATGATCGAAGTCAAGAATCGTTTTACGCAAGAAGTAATCCGCGTGATCATGGAAGATTCTCTTGCCGGTATCGATTTGAGCGGTATCGAGCTTGAGGTCGCCTCTTTGCCGGGCGCCGATCTGACGGACGCCAATCTTCTTGCCGCTAATCTGGCCGTCGCTGATTTGACGGCGTGCAAACTTGTGAACGCCAACCTGGCAGCGGCGAACCTGATCGGCGCCAACCTGGAAAGATCGGACCTCAGAGGGGCCAACCTGCAAGGGGCCAACCTTACCGGCGCCAACCTCGGCGACGTCAACCTCGATGGCGCGGACCTGCAGGACGCCAACCTGACAGGAGCCAATCTTGCCGGTGCCAACCTGCGCAACACGAAATTGCAAGGCGCCAACTTGACTCGAGCCAACATGGAATCGGTCGATATCAACGGGGCCGAATACGACCAGGAGACACAATTTCCCGAACTCTTTTTCGATCCGCGCGGCCAAGGCGCTATCCGAGTCGATACGGACGAGCCAAGCGTCGAATTGCGCCGCAAGAAGGTGCCGCGTCCCTGGTGGAAGTTCTGGGGATAATGAGTTCCATCACGATCGAACAAGTCGGCAAGTGCTTCGGCAACACGCAAGCCTTGAAAAACGTCTCGCTCGCCATAGAGTCGGGTGAGATGTTCTTTCTGCTCGGCCCATCCGGTTGCGGAAAAACCACTCTGTTGCGCATTTTGGCGGGATTGGTGCAACCGGACGAAGGTGAAGTCTATTTCGCCAATCAAAGAGTCACGCACCTGCCTTCCCGGCAGCGCGACGCGGTCATGGTGTTCCAATCCTATGCCCTGTGGCCTCATATGACCGTGGCGAAAAACGTCGCCTATGGCCTGCGAGTTCGTGGTTTGCCCAAAGCAGACATCGAACGCCGAGTGCGAAAAGCTTTGGAATTGGTTCGCCTCCAGGACTTCGCGGACCGCAGGCCAGCGCAGCTCAGCGGCGGCCAGCAGCAACGCGTCGCTCTGGCCAGAGCTCTCGTGGTCGAACCGCGGGTCGTTTTGCTTGACGAACCTCTGTCGAACCTCGATGCCCGACTGCGTGATGAAATGCGAGAGGAGATTCGCCGTCTTCATGCGGCATCCGGACTTACTATGGTCTATGTAACCCACGACCAGAAAGAGGCATTAACTCTGGCCGACCGAATCGCAGTCATGAAGGAAGGCGCCATCGAGCAAGTCGGTGCCCCGATCGAAGTCTTTCACAAGCCTGTTTCTCAGTTTGTGGCGTCATTCCTGGGAGAATGCAACTTTCTCCCCGGAACGATCCAGTCGTTGGATTCGTCCAGTGCTACGGTGATGACCGCGATTGGCCCCTTCCAGGCAAGCTGTAGAAACCCTGATCTCGAAGTGGGGGCGCCAGTCGTGTGTTGCCTTCGACCTCAGTCGTTGACGATTGGAGAAAAACAAGGAAGACCGAATGAGGTTTCTGTTGTGGTCAAGCGGTTGACCTTTCTTGGAGAGGTGATGCGCATCGAGGCGACTGCGGGGGAAACGTCGCTGCTTATAACGAGCTTGCCGTATGCCGCCACTCATTTGAAACCAGGAGATGAGGTGGTTTTACATGTCGCCGCCGAGCATGTGGCTGTGTTGGACAGGTAGTCTACTCCATTCGTCGAAGCGGTGGGGCAGAAGCCGTGAGAGGCAAAAACCAACCATTCGGCGGACATTTTTGCCTCTCATCGGCAGATCAAACCTAACTTCCCGGAACGAAAGTGGGTGCCGGCGCTGCGGGAGCAGCAGGCGGGCAACAAGGCGGTGCCGGCTGCGGGCAGCATGCTGGCGCTGGTGCGACTACCGGCGGGCAGCAATAGCGCGACTGTGTAAAGCGTCGTCCAAAGCAGCCCGTCGACAGGATCGCAGCCGAGACGGCTAACCCGAAAATCAGGTGGCGCCAAGTCATTTCCCTCTCCTTCTCTCTCACGGGCAAACGGCGCCGAAGCTACCGCCGTCTCCCAAAGTTCGAAACGCCTATAGGGCCGGAAAAAAACGTGTCCGATAACGGAGACGCAAACACGATCGTCGCGTTTCTCCTCTGCTCCGGTGATGCGGTACACTTTACGGCCCCATTGCACCGTAAAAAATTCGCGCACCGCTTGGCAACGGCATTCACGCCCTTTGAACAGTGCTGCTTGCTTTTTCGGTCGGTTTGTAACGATTGCGAAAAAAGAAAGGTCAATCCGCTGTTTTGCGGCAGCAATCCAGTTGCTCGATCGGAATCGGGACTGTTTCAATTTCGGCGGCCGTCGCACAGGAGGCGTCCGCTTTCGAATCAACCTCGGTCGTCTGGGTTCCCTGTATGCGTTGGATGGCCCACTCCGCCTCGCGTCGGAGGAAAGCGTCCGAACTTTGCCGGGCAGCATTCAGAGCCGGTAACGAAGCCGGTCCAATGCGAGTCAAAGCTTCCGCTGCCAATCGGCAAAAGATCAGATGCGAATGTTTCAAGCAGCGGATGAGAAAGGGAATGGCCGGCTCCGCCTCGGGTCCGATCGCACCCACTGCCTGAGCCGCTCCCATCCGAACACGCAGATCATTGTCTTCAAGCCGTTCGATCAATCCCTCCAGAGCCGGCAAGGCTGCTGGTCCCAGACGCTTCAAAGCCCACACGGCCTCTCGCCGTATCTGCTTCGCTGCATGTCTCAGTGCCTTCATGATCCCTGTCAGGCCGGCTGGACCGATACAACCTAAAGCACGAACAGCGGACCGCCCCGTGGCAACATCATCTTTGTCGATCAACTGAATCAAATAAGGAACGGCGGCATCGGCCAGCGATCCCAGAGCCGCCAGATCGGCTGCTGACCGTCGACGCAAAGCCGGGTCGCGATGGCGCAACCCTTTGATCAATTCCCCTAAATCGTGCCGGTCGCTTCGCATGGGATCGCTCTTCCTTGAAGACAACGCAAAAGCGAATGGAAACAGTCTAACCAGGTTTCTTATCGAGTCAACTTCGATTGGGCTTTGTCTCTGCCGACCAAGCTAAAGGAGAATGGTCCGCCTCAGGCAGAGAGTGCCGGACTTGTCCTTCCGTGCGATGCACAACCAGCCAGTTCGTCTTTACATCCTGCTGTCGTTCGGTTAGCCAAGTAGCAGCTGCAATGGCGTGGGCACGACCGAATGCGCCGGTGTGACGGCACCTGCCCGAGCTGCCGGAGCGGAAATCATGACGATGACTCGATGGATCAAGGCGATCTTCCGAAGGTTGGGACTGGAAATCCGCCGGTTGCCAAAAGAGATACCGCCTTGGGGTTACCCACCGGCTCCGCCCTGGATGCACACCGCACCTCTGATCACCGAAGCCGAGGCCGAGTCGGCAGACCATCTGTTTTCCACCCTGGCCAATCGCGTTTATTGCAGCGAGCAAGTGACGCTGCGGCGCACACCTCAGGGCGAAGATTTCCGCTTGAAGTATTTGCTTCTGATGCTCGATGTCCGTGATCTGAGCGTACTCGAACTAGGTCCCTATCGCGGACACCACACCTTCATGCTTGACAAGCTTGGCGCCAAGCGGATCGTCGCCGTCGAAGGGAGAGAAGGCAATCTTCGTGAATGCGAGAAGGTCAAAGAGCGATTCGGACTCGAAAAAGCGACGTTTGTGCTGCAAAACATCGAAGAATTGGCGGACGGTGCCGAACCTCGGTTTCACGGCCCCTTCGATCTCGTCTTCTGTCTGGGGCTGCTTTATCATCTGCCTGATCCAGTCAAAGCCTTGTGCTGGTGTCGGCGGCAGGCGCCATCGCTCTTCCTCGGTACGCATTACGTCGAGCCTGCTGAGGCCGATCGGTATACAACGTCCCACTTCACGGCCGATGCCTCGCTCGAACGAAACGGCCAGCGCTTTCATGGGTTGTGGTACCATGAAAAAGGGCGGGAACATGGCCCGGCAGGTCTGTCGCCGCGGTCGTTCTGGCCATATGAACCCGACTTGATAGCGATGCTGGAGCTGGCCGGGTACCGTCGCATCCACGTTCTGGGGCGGGACTTGCAGGCGGGCTGGCCACATATCACCATCTTGGCGAAAGCCGAGCACTAGCTAAAAACACCGTTTGTTGACGGTCCGCTCGTCGCGCTGACACCGCGACGCCCGCTGGAATCACCGTTTGTTGACGGTCCGCTCGTCGCGCTGACGCCACGACGCTCGCCGTAATCACCGTTTGTTGACGGTTCGCTCGTCGCGCTGACACCACGACGCTCGCTCGAAACACCGTTTGTTGACGGTGGACTGAATAAAATAGGCAAAATACGATGTGATTTGCTCCATGCGCTTCTCTACTCCCTTCGAGTGCCAAGCGCGCACCACAACATCCTGGAAAGCCCGGCCGATGACGGAATCGGTCGCATGCTGGTTCGGGGCGCTCTCCTCGTTGGGACTAGCCACAGGAATAACCATCACGTCTGGTCGCAAGCTCGATGATCACCTAGGATGCCGAGGATCACCCGCCGAACGGAAAATGGAGGGCCCCTCTCTGTCGGGGCCCGTTCGAACTGCTTCCGGTAGTCCCCCGATTTTCCTTTATCCGTCAGTACTCCGCCATCCTACTGGCTTCACGCTCACCCAATTCGAACAATCGTTTTTTCTTGTGGTGGAAAAGCGAGGGGGGTAAAGTAGGAATTGCCTGCCATTTTTGAGGAGAGCCTCCATGCCTTGGCCGATCTCTCAAGATTACAACGAGGCGATACAGAATCCCCGCAATTCGTTTCTCGATGCCGATCTGCATATGGCGACACCGGCGCTAAACGCCTTGGGCATGCCGATGCCGTGTTCGGGCACATTCGCCGATGTTTACCAGATGCAAGGGCAGAATGGCAAAAAATGGGCGGTCAAATGCTTCACCCGTGAAGTCCCCGGGTTGCGCGACCGCTATCGGGAAATCAGCGCCTACCTGAAACAGGTTAACCTTCCCTTCACCGTCGACTTCGTTTTCCTCGATCAAGGGATTCGTATCAAGGGCCACTGGTACCCCGTTCTGAAGATGACGTGGGTGGAGGGATTCAACCTCAATGAATTCGTCCGCAATTGCGCTGACAAGCCCAAGACGCTCGATTTGCTTGCAAGCATCTGGCTGAAGGTGTCGCAACGGCTGCGAAGCGCGAAGATCGCTCACGCCGACCTGCAGCATGGCAATGTGCTTCTCGTGCCAGCTCGAAACAACAGCCTTGGTGTTCGCCTTATCGACTACGACGGCATGCACGTACCTGCTTTGGCGAATCAGCCATCCGGGGAAGTCGGTCATGCTTGCTACCAGCATCCACAACGAATACGCGAACAGACCTACAATCTCGAAGTCGATCGCTTTCCCCATTTGGTGATCTACACGGCCTTGCGCGCTTTGCGCGTCATGGGACGCGACCTGTGGGAACGCTTCGACAACGGCGACAACTTGCTTTTTACGAGGGAAGATTTCGTCAACCCCGACTCGTCTCCATTATTCCAGGAACTGCTGAAGGCCAGCGATCGTGAGTTGCGTGTCCTCGCAGAAAACGTGAAAGCCGCCGCAAGCGGACCGCTGGAAAAAACGCCGCTGCTCGAACAAGTGGTCCAAGCGGCGCAGTCACAAAAAGCTAAAACGATTGTCAGAAAACCAGTCGCCACGGGAGGAAAAGCGAGCGCAGCATCAACTGGATCGAAGAGAGTTTTTGTCGCCGGGGCAGCCGCTGCGCTTTGCACCGTAGCGATAGCGATTTTCTTGTGGAGTTCTTCGACGACCGGTGGCAAGACAACGAAGGACGAAGACAGTCGCCAAGTCGCGAAGAACGCGCAAACGACAGGGGAGCGCTTCGGCACCCCGACAAAAAAAACACCTGCCGAAAAACCAACACCACCCCCTTCCAAAAAGACTGTTGATCCTGACGGCACCGACGTTTCCAAAAAGCCCATCGATCCCGATTCGCCATCACCATCGAACCGGGAGCCGGAAGAAATCCCGCCTCCTCGTGTCGTCGCCGACCCGAAGCAGAATGAGAACCCACCGATCGTAAAAAAGGATAAGCCGGACCCCGCTTCCGTGGTTGACCTGTTGGCCAACGTCCATTTGGAAGCGGCAGGCGTAGTCGGAGAATGGCAATTCTTCGACGGCAAATTAGTCTCACCCGCAACGAACCAGCGCAATCGTTTGCCGTTGCCTGTTAAACCTCCCGCGGAATACGATGTGACCGTCGAATTGTCTCGCCAACAAGCGGGTAAAGCCTTTGTGCTTGGCCTGAAAGGAACCCGCCAGTTCTGTGTATTGCTCGATGATGGCGACAAATCGGCGAGCGGATTGAGCCTCGTGGACGGCAAACCTCTGATGCTCTCTACGGCCAGCGTGATTCCCGTCGACAAAGTCGTCCAGATCACATGTCAGGTTCGCAAGCAGCAGATTCGTTTGATTGCGGACGGGAAGCCCGTCTTTGAGTGGAAGGGGGACTTGGATCGTTTGAGCCTCCCTTCGGATTGGGAAACCCCATCGCGGAATACTCTCTTTGTGGGCTGTGAAAACGCCTCGTTTCTTATCCACAAACTGACACTGACGCCGATAGGCGAAAGTGTCGTTACCAAGCCGAAACCCTCCGAACCGATGCCCGAGCCGGTAGTCCGGCCGTCGCGAACGATCGATCTGCTCGATCTCATCGATCTTCGAGGCATGCCGAACTGGACCATGCGAAACGGGGAATTCGTCTGGATAAGTAGCAACGATCGTCTGTGGCCCAAAATGCAACTACCGTATGACATGCTGGGCCAGGAATACGATCTCGAATTGGAGGTAGTTCCGGTAACAGCGAATCGCACCTTGTACATCGGTCTGGCTGGCCCGAATCGATTTGCCGTCGTCATTGACGGATTCCGGGGTTCCGTTTCTGGAATCTCGCGAATTGACGACGAAGTGTATTATCGCAGTCAGCATTCGTACAAAGGCCAGGTGCTGACGCAAGGGGAACCGGCACGGATCGTCTGCAAAGTTCGAAAAAACCGGGTTACCGTCATTTGCAACGATAAACAGATTGTGGACTGGGAAGGAGATTTGAAACGTCTGAGCATGCGTGAGCTCTATCGCGATTTCAATTACCAGGGTCTTTGGCTCGTCTCCATGGAGTCGCGGCATAAAATCCGCAAGATCCAGGTGACGTTGGTCGACACCGTGGAAGTATCCGAACGGCTTGACGTCCCCGATGAGAAAACTGAAAAAGCGACGGCGGAATTGATTCGGGACGTTTATAAAGAGCTTTTCGAAGTGAAGACAGCTGCCGAACGCCGCTCATTGCCGGGGAAACTTCTGCGAGAGGCTATCGTTTCAAAAACTGGCACCGCTGAAGATATCGCCGGAAAGTACGTGTTATTCAAGATGGCATACGATTCCGCGGTGGAGCTGGGGGACGCAGTCACTGCTTTCGCTGCCGCCGACCGATTGGCAGAGAGGTTCAAAACGGATGCGCTGCAAATGAAATTGGCTGCGCTCCCCAAACTGCTCAAGGCGGCAACGCCACAACAAAGTCTTTTCGCCGTCAACGCCATCTCACCGGCGCGCGCACAGGCCCTATCCGCGAACGACTACGAGACCGCAAAAGAGTTCGACAAGTTGGCTCTGGCTGCGGCAAAGAAGACGCGAAGCCAGGCACTGGTGCAAAATGTCATCACCAGAAGCAAAGAAACCCGTACGATCGAGGAAGAATACGCGAAACTCAAAGACAGTTTCGAAACGCTGAAAAAAGACCCCGATCATCCGGATGCCAACCTGGCGGTTGGGGCTTTTGTTTGCTTTTTCCAAAACAACTGGGACAAAGGCCTCGCAATGTTGCGTAAAGGAAGCGACGCAGCTTTGAAAAAACTCGCAGAACAGGAATTCAACCGCCCCAAGAAGTTCGACGAGCGTGTCGCCCTCGGAGATGGCTGGTGGGAATTATCCGAAAAGAAAAGCGGCATCGCCCGCTTGAATATTCAGGAGCGGGCAGTGTTCTGGTACAAACGGGCCTTGCCCGAACTTGCGGGATTGACTAAAGCACGAATCGAGCGGAATCTCGCTACCCAACTGGCCACTGCCATCAAAGCAGGGCGACGCCGTATTCATCCAACGCTGGGGTATGAATTGAAACAACATCCTCGCGGCGCTATTCAGTTCAATGGCCATTGGTATAGTTTCGTTCCCATCAAAGCGTCCTGGCAAGAGGCCAACCTTTTTTGTCAACGGCAAGGAGGATACCTGGTCAGCATCGAATCCGCTGCCGAAAACCAATTCATCGAGAAGCTCAAAAAAGACAATTCGATCTGGCTGGGTGGCTACCGTGATGCAACCGGTGAATGGATGTGGCTTAGTGGCAACAAATTCGGCTATACGGCGTGGCAACGGCGTCCCAGAGATAGCGGAAATGCGGTTTTGCGGATGCGCGAAGAGGAATGGGAATTGGTTCCGCTAAATGAACAGCAAAAGTATGCTTTCATCTGCGAGTGGGAGTATTGATTTGAAGGAACGAGTTCGTGATTTCTGAGGGTGATAGCATCCCGTCTCGCTATCCTTTCCTTTCTCAACGCATTGAAACACCACGCTGCAGCGGATACAGTCACATGAGTGATGAATTTCCAATCCGCGACGAATCGGTCTTCGATGCACGAGTCGACCATGCAGCCGGGCGAAATGGTCAGTCGGCTGCACCACAATATCGCCAGCGTGTTATTGGGCCAGCCGGACGCCATCGAACTGGCATTGGTGGCTCTCTTTGCCGACGGTCACTTGCTTATTGAAGACGTGCCTGGGATCGGCAAAACCCTCCTGGCACGCGCCTTGGCCAAAAGTATCGACTGTGCCTTTCACCGCATCCAGTTTACGCCGGATCTGCTTCCAAGCGACTTGATCGGCATCAGCGTCTTTCACCAGCCAAGCGGCGAATTCGTCTTCAAGCCAGGTCCGCTGTTCGCCTCGATCATCCTTGCCGACGAAATCAATCGTGCCACACCCCGAACCCAAAGTGCTCTGCTCGAAGCAATGAGCGATCGGCAGGTTTCCGTGGACGGAGAAACCCGAACGCTCGCGTCGCCATTCATGGTCATCGCAACCCAGAATCCCTACGAATTCGAGGGGACTTTCCCTCTCCCCGAGAACCAGCTCGATCGCTTCTTGATGCGCTTGCGGATAGGCTACCCAGACCGGCAAACGGAAAAAGAGATTCTCAATCAGCATCGCAACGGCGAACCGATCGATCGGCTGGAAGCAGTCGTCTGCGCCGATGATCTCAAAGCACTACAAAGCCGGGTCAAAACGATTCATGTCGACGAGCGAATCAATGAATATGTCCTGGACCTAGTGGAGGCTACGCGACGACATGAGGGACTTTATTTGGGAGTCAGCACGCGAGGGGCATTGGCCTTGTTCAGGGCGGCACAGGCGTTAGCGCTAATCCGTGGACGTGACTATGTGATTCCCGATGATGTCAAACGTTTGGCGAAACCGGTACTTTCCCACCGGCTTTTGCCTCGCCAAGGACGCCGCGGCGGACAAGGAAACCTCGCCGAACTGATCGTCGACCAGATTCTCGAACAAACCACGGTGCCGATCTAAAGGGCGACGCCGATCATGGTCCCGTCCGTAACCAATGGGAGGATCAGGCAATGCGACGTCGCGTCCGCGTGCGCGTGACCACTGAAGGCTGGATTTGGCTGGTGATCGCATCGGTCTTAAGCCTGACGGGAGTTTACAAATCCATCAATCTCGTCATGCTTCTTGGCTATGCCATGTTCGTCGTCTGGTTGATGAACCTGATATTGGCGGGACGCCGGCTCCAGTCCTTGGATGTTCGTCTGCACTATCGCCAACCCATCTTCGCGGGCACGCCTTTTTCCTATGAGGTCGAAATTCACAACCGCTCGCCGAAAACCTGCTTCGGAATCGAGATCATCACATGGTCGCCGATCTTCGTTGTCCGCCTGGATGCATTCGAATGCTTGCGCCGGCAAAAGCAACACGTGATCCCGCGTCGAGGCTGGTATTCTTTCACACGTTTTCAGATCAAAGGAGGCCATCCGTTTGGACTGGTACAGCGCTGGCGTTGGCTGGATGGTGAGTACGGCATGCTGGTTCTACCGGCTTTGGGCCAACTCGAAGTCGACCGGTTACAGCGTTTTCACCAGGCGGATTTCGAAAGGCAACAATCTCTGCCTTCGATCCGCCGTCCTGTCGTCGCCACCGGCGATTTTCAAGGGCTGCGCGAATTTCGCGACGGTGACAGTCCCCGCTGGATTCATTGGCGAACTTCCGCCCGGCAAGGCAATCTTATGGTTCGCGAATTCGAAAGCACGAGCACCAACGAAATGAGCGTCGTTTTGATTCCCTGGTTGCCGGAAACGCCATCGATCGAAGCGACAACGCATTTAGAGCAGGCCGTTTCTTTGGCGGCCACCCTGTGCTCCACTTGCTGCCGACCGGGAGGAAGGCGGCTAATGCTAGCCGTCGCTGAAGAATGCGCTCCGGTCATCTTCGACAGCATCGCCTCGCCGGACTGCGAGTTCGATTACCTCGAATGTCTCGCCTTGACGCAAGGAGGACCCAAGCCGAATGTCGATCTGCTTCTCGATCGTCTGCGTTCGATGGTGTTGCCAGCCGGCCCGATCATTGTGATACTGTCTGGATTCGCTGATGGTGCTGATCGCATCCGTGACGAGCTGAATCTGCCATGTGTGATTCTGGAATCGGCTCGACTGGCTGACTTCGACTTTTATGAGCCGCCTGCGATTTGCCAGGAGGAAGTCGTCGATGAGGGATGATCGCCAGTTTCGGATCAGCGTGCTGCTGACGCTGGCGGCAGCAACGATCTGCCTGGGTTTTACCGAGAGCAAGTTTTTCCCAGGCATGGAATGGTTCGTCTTGACCATTCTGGGTTTGTTGGCCTTGTCCTACACGATCAGCGGCCGCTGGCAGATGTCATTGGGCACAGCCAATTTGATTGGCGTTCTCGTCTTTGCCGGCGCCGGCTGTTGGATGGCTTTTCACTTGTATCAGCTATCGGCGGCAGCGCGTGGTCCGTCTCTGTTCTTGCCTTATCTTGGACCAGTCTTGATGTTGTTGATGGTCGCAAAATGCTCGCGTCTGAAAAGCGTCGCTGACTACTGGTGGCTGTACCTGATATCGCTGATGGAAGTTGTCCTGGCGAGCGTCTTCGCCGTCGAAGCATTGTACAGCGTTTTGCTTTTTTCCTATCTGGTGCTGGCGCTTTGGTCCCTGTCGCTGTTCTATCTGCAACGAACACAACGGATAGACCGGCAGCGGACACACACAAGGCAGCCTATGCTCTTTCGCTCGTGCATCTGGGCTTTGGGTACCATCTTCGGAGCCGCCATTCTGCTCATTGTTTTGCCGCGTACGGATTCGCAATGGGACCCCTATACCTTGACAACGCGCCATCGTTTGGTTTCAGGCTATTCCGAAGGGATGGATTTGAACCGCAGTGGTCGGCTCTACCTTAGCAGCCAGCCAGCTTTTGAAATCGTTGCCAAAACCGTTGATGGTCGACCGAAGAACGACTTGTCGCCGCAGCAACGCTGGCGGGGCAGCGTCATGGACCATTATCAGAACGGCAAATGGTTCAACCGATCCGAAGTATTGCGCCCCTGGAGAGGCGGAGAAGTCGACGCAAACCGTCGGAATGAAACTCCCTTTTCGGCGCTCGCCGAGGACGCTTTGGTGATCCGGTTTACCGTTGTTTTGCCTAAGGCCGAAAGCGTCTTCGTCGCGGACCCGGTATCTTTTCCTGCCGACGGGTCGATACCGATTCTCGTTGACCAGCCCGACATTCCTGTCGAAGCACTGTTTCGTAAACAAGAGGGGACGTTGCTGCCGCTGCTCCACCTTCCGCCGGGAAGATACGTCTACCGTCAGATCGTCTCCCCAACTGAGGAGGAAGGCCTCGGCCCGGCATTGCCGATCGACCAATTGATGGACGACCCCTATTTGCAGCAACCTGTTGTGGGGATTCGGGAATGGACGGTGGAATTGTTGCGTCGCTTGCAAATCGAAGGGAAACTTGCCGCAGATGACGTGGTGTTTCAAAACGGCGTGGCCCATATTTTGCCGGAAAACTGGGAAAAAGTGGCCCGCGCGCTGACAGATTATCTGGCCCGCTCGGGCGCATTCCACTACTCCCTTGAATTGCAACGGCGGAATCTGTCGCTCGATCCGACAGAGGATTTCTTGCGTAACGTCAAATCGGGCCATTGCAGTCGCTTCGCCTCGGGACTGGCATTGATGCTGCGTTCGTGCAATATCCGCAGTCGTATCGTAGTCGGCTTTCGCGGCGCCGAAGCGCTCGACGATACCGGCCGTTATCTGATCAGGCAACGGCACGCTCACAGCTGGGTGGAGGCGCTCGTGCCACGCCGCCAGGGTGAGGAGGTAACATGGCATTGGCTGACGCTCGATCCTACGCCGCAGGATGAAAGACTCCTTTTCGGTCGTTCGTGGTGGTCGCGATTCTGGTTCGGCTGGTCGCAAACAACGAATGATATCTGGAGAGATTATGTCATCGATTTCGGAAGCTATCAGCGCCAGAAGGTCGGCCAGACTCTTTGGTACGTCCTGTCGCCGGCCGACAACTGGGTTTATTTCATCGACTGGACGAAGCGTACGCCGCCCATTGAACAGGTCGTCTGCTATTCGTCGGCGTTCTTGGTCCTGGGCATCTGGTTATGGCGGCGACGAAGGAAACAAGCCGGTCGGCAGGTGACTTGTGCTGGCATCCGGTCGTACGCTCGTTTGCTCGAGGTGAGCCAGCGCTATTTTGACCTTTCTCCTCGAAAGGGACAAACGCCGCAGGAATTTGCGACAGCTTTGGGCGAGGAATTGCAGCGGTCGCCGCACACTGCAGCCTTCGCTGATTTGCCAGAACGAATCAGCGAGTTGCTCTATCGGCACTGCTTCAGCCGAACGGCCGTCAGCGCTGACGCCTGGCAGATGCTTGATGCCCGTCTCGAGCAGTTGGAATCCGTTTTGGGCGCTGGTGTGTCCGTGCCAGCATGAAGCGCTTAGCGGTTGCGGATATCGCGGTAAATGGTTGTGCTTTCTTGTTCGCGAACCGGTCCCGACTTCAATTGGTCGGCGGTCATTTCGACTTGAAAGCGTACGTCGCCAGGCTCGAGCATTTTCGTATAGACTTCATAACGGGCTTCGCCCTGCGGCTGCAGTTGCAAGGGAAAAAAGAGAACGCGTTGCCCTTCTTTTTTGTGGTCGGCCGGTCCCGTTACGCGAACAATCGCCATTTGCTTGGGTGCCAGCGCTTGAATGCGGACATTGGTGGCGCGTTCCGTTCCCTGGTTCCGGACGATGATGACATAGCGCGTTTCCGCCCCGACTTCGACAGGATCATCGAGGTCGACGACTTCCAGCAACAGAGCGGAAACGCCGAGAAAATCGGTACAAACTTCTCCTTCCGCCGTCAAACCTCGTCCAGCCTGGGCCTTGGCCCGATTGCAGAAGCGGCCGGTACGGTCGGCTCGTAACACGAGTTCCACGGTCTTGCTTTGGCCGGCTCCGAGAAGAGGAATCCGCCACTGAACCGTGCCAGTGGTCTCCGCTGGCTGGGGCTGAGGTAGAAACTGTCCCCCCTCGCTGGCGCGAAGAAACGTCAGCCCGGCCGGAATCGTATCGGTGATGATGACGTCTTGCAGCGGTGCGGAACCAGAGTTGACAACGGTGATGAGATACGTCGCCGGTAAATTGACATAGCGCTGGGCAGGTCCCGTTTTCGACATCTGCAATTTGGCTTCGCCGACCTCGACGCACGATTCGGCTTCTTTGCGCAAACCGCCTTCCGCTGTGGCCACAGTGCGATTACAAAAACGCCCAACCCCTTTGGCAACGACTTCATACTCGACGCAACGGGATTCCCCCGGACCGAGTCTGCCGATGTCCCATGTCAATTTCGTCTGGCCGCTGGCGTGCTCCAATTGTGGCGGCAACGTGTCGGTCAGCCGAACTCCGTTCACCGCTACCGCCCCGGTGTTCGTGACTTTGATGCAATACTTCAACACATCGTAGAGAATGGCCTGGTGCGGACCTGATTTGCACACGTCCAATTCGGGACGAACGATTCTGGTGCAAACACACTGGCCGTGCTCGAACTGAACGCGGGCACAATTCTCGATGTCGCCTGTGCCGGTAGGACTCAACACCAGGGTGATTGTCTTGCAGGCGCACGGCGCAAGCGTACCCAGACTCCAGACCAACTCTGGCTGTTGCGAAGTCGGCGGCGGCTCTGCGCGAACAAACCGGGCATGCTGTGGTAAAGGATTGCGGACCAGCACATGATGAGCCGCCGCCTGCGACTGATTCTCGACGCAAATGGTATAAACGAGTTCCTGGCCAGGAGCAGCACACGGCGCAACGCGAACGCGCACTGCCACAACCGGAACCGGAAGGTCTTCGACACATGGAACCGCATCCACTCGCGCTGGTGCGGAAAAGGGTTCCACCAGCGACGGAGGTTGAGCGAAAAGCAGCAGACCAACAGGAAGACCGATGGCCAACACAACAACCAAGAGCAATGCCAAGCCAACCAAACAGGATCGTCGATTCATAACACACCGAAAAACAGATGGAAGGATCGGCAACCAGCCGATTTTCGCGCGATCCCTGCCGATTGTCTGCCCGAATCCTGCGTAAATGGCGAATCGCCCGTTTTCGCCAATTCTTACAACTGGCAAAATCGTCACAGACCGAACGGGATGCGTCCCGCTCCGATGGCAAATTGCTGGCAATCCAAAGACCATTTCCTTTGCCACGCTTGTGAACTGGTGTTACATTCCGGAAAGAGATGCCATGGTCCATGAACGGGAGAACGTTGAGTGACTGCCTTGCACAGAACGATTTCGTCGTTGCTATTCGTGATGACGGCTTCCTCGGTATCGGCTGCCGATTGGCCTCAATTTCTCGGTCCGCTGCGTAACGGGGCTTCGCCTGAAACCGGTTTGTTGACGACCTGGCCGAAAAACGGACCAAAAGTGCTATGGAAAGTACCGGGTGGCGAAGGGTACGCATCGATCGCTGTGGTCGGAGGTCGCGCGTTCACCCTGGTGCAGCGAGGCGACGACGAACTTGTCCTTGCGCTCGACGTTAAAGACGGCAAGACCGCCTGGACGTATCGGCTCGGTCCGGCGTACAAAAATCAGTACGGCAATGGACCTCGGGCAACGCCAACCGTCGATGGCGATCGCGTCTTTGTCCAATCCGTCAATGGGCAGTTCGCTGGCCTCGACAAGAACACCGGCAAGGTGCTGTGGTCACAGAATCTCTTCGACACTTTCCACACCAAAAACATTTCGTGGGGACTCTCGGCTTCCCCTCTGGTTGACGGAAAGCTGGTCTATGTTCTGCCCGGTTTGCAAGGCGGGGTCGCGGCTCTTGACAAAGAAACCGGAAAGGTCGTTTGGCGAACGGGAAAAGACAAAGCCGCCTACGCGTCGCCCATCGTCGCCACATCGAATGGAACGCGACTGCTGATTGTGTTTACCGCACCTGGTCTCACCGCTCTCAACCCGGCGACCGGGCAGGAATACTGGAAAATTCCCTGGAAAACCGAATACGACGTGAATATCGCGACGCCGTTGAATGTCGGCGACGGGCTGTTCGTCAGCTCCGGAGAGAAAGTCGGCTGTGCCTTTTTCAAACTGACAGGAAAATCGAAGCCCACCATCGTTTGGCAAAGCAAAGGACCGAAAAGCTTGATGATCAACTACTGGGCCAATTCGGTGGTGCACGGCGAACATTTGTTCGGCTTCGACGGCGAATACAACGTCCCGTCCAACTTGCGCTGCCTGAAGATCAAGACGGGCCGGTTGGGCTGGTTTCGGGAACGATTCGGCAAAGCCAATCTTGCATTGGCCGACGGGCATTTGTGGATTACCACCGCTGCCGGCGATGTGGTTGTTGCTGCCGCTTCACCTGTCGGTTATCAGGAAAAGGGACGCGTCCGACTGCTGCAAAAAGACCGCTACGCAACCATGCCGACCATCGCCGACAAGAAGCTTTTTGTTCGTGATCAGGTCAGCATCTATTGTCTGGATATCGCAGGCAAATAACCCGGCGACTCGTCAAGGCGTCCAATCCATGTCCGGCGAAATGGAGGCGCAGAATTCCGTTAACAAAATGGCGGCAGCTTCCAGATCGTCGAGGCTGACCAATTCGACGGGACTGTGCATATAGCGATTGGGAATACCGACCAGCCCGGTGGCGACTCCTTCGCGATTGAGTTGAATGACGTTGGCGTCGGTACCGGTCGCGCGCGGCGCTCCTTTTATTTGCACCGGAATCTGAAACTTCTTGGCGGTTTGTTCCAGGCGTTCAAACACGTGGGGATTCACATTGGCACCCCGAAACAGGGCCGGACCTCCGCCAAGTTTCGTTTCTCCAACTTGTTTCTTTTCGCTCCCGGGCGTGTCGGTGGCGTGGGTGACATCGACGGCGATGCCGATATCCGGGTCGACGCCAAAGGCGCTGGTTTTGGCACCGCGCAAACCGATCTCTTCTTGCACGGTCGAAACACAAAAAACGGCCGCCGACAACTCTCGCCCTTTCAACAAACGCAGGGTCTCCATGACGACCCACACACCGACCTTATCATCCATTGCGGGCGATGCCGCGATGTTGTTCCGCAGATCGCGATATGCCAGCGCGGGAGTAATCGGGTCGCCCGGAGTAACCAGTTCTTCCGCTTCTTTGCGGTCTTTGACACCGATATCGACCCAAACATCGGTGAATTGCGGCGTTTTATTGCGTTCGTCATTGGTAAGCAGATGCGGTGCTTTCCGTGAAAGAACGGCGGGAATGCCCCCTTGGCGTGTCCAGACGGTGAGGTTCTGGCCGAGCAGGATTTGCATGTCCCAACCGCCGATAGGCTGGACATAGAGAAAGCCGTTTTCATCGATATGCTGTACCATCAGTCCGATCTGATCGCAATGGCCGGCCAGCATCACGCGGGGTTTACCTGCCGGATTGATGGCGGCTATCACGTTCCCATGCCGGTCGGTATGCACCGAGTCAGCCAGAGGTTTCGCCCACGAACGAACGACGTCCTGGATCGGGCGCTCGAAACCGGATGGACTGGGGGTAGTGAGCAATTCTTTCAAGAAGGCGTGAGAAGCGTCGTGCATGTTCCAGGAACCCTCGATCCGATGACCGTCGCGATTGTTCGTCCTTCATCCAGTTTTGAACACGATGAGAATGATGTCCAGTTACGAGGAAGGCTTCCAGGTCAACTTGGGTGTTTTGGCTGCCTGCACTTCGTTAGGCCGGCTGATGCCCAAGGTGTGCGGCGCCTGGGCAAGAAACTCGGGGTCTTCGTCTTTGATCTGCAACATGGCAGCCGCGAATCCATCAAGCGTCTCTTTGCTTTCCGTTTCGGTTGGTTCGATCATTAAAGCCTCGGGCACAACCAGCGGGAAATAGACCGTCGGAGCGTGATAGCCGAAATCCAACAGCCTTTTGGCAACGTCCATGGCGCTGATCTTGCGCTCTTTACGCAACGCCTTGGCGCTCGCCACGAATTCGTGCATGCAGCGATCGCCGTACGGAACGTCATAGGCATGTTTGAGGCAAGCGAGCAGATAATTGGCATTCAGGACGGCGTTTTCAGTGACTTCTCTCAGACCGTCGGGACCGAGAGTGCGAATGTAGAAATAACCGCGCAACAAGATGCCAACATTGCCGAAAAAGCTCCGCACTCGTCCGATCGACTTCGGGCGGTCGTTGTCCAGTCGATACTCGTCGCCGACTTTGACGACGACCGGTGCCGGCAAATACTCGTCCAACGTGTGACGAACGGCAATCGGACCAGCGCCTGGTCCGCCAGCGCCGTGGGGGCCGGTAAATGTCTTGTGCACGTTGTAGTGCATCATGTCGATTCCGAAATCGCCGGGGCGGGTCTTGCCTAGAATGGCGTTCATATTCGCGCCGTCGAGATAGACCAGGGCGCCATGGCCGTGAAGCATTTCCGTAATCGTCTGGATTTGATCGTCGAACAAACCAAGCGTGTTGGGATTGGTGATCATGAAGACGGCCGTGCGCTCGTCGAGCTTGGCTTTGAGATCATCGAGATCGGTAAGCCCCTTGTTGTTGCTTTTGACACTTACGACATCGAAGCCGGCGATAACGGCACTCGCGGGATTGGTGCCGTGGGCGCTATCGGGAATCAATACGCGCGATCGTTTTTCCCCGCGATCGCGGAAGTAGGCGGCGGCCACGAGCAGAGCCGTCAATTCGCCGTGCGCTCCTGCCGCTGGTTGGAGCGAAACGGCATGCAGCCCGGCGATTTCGGCCAGAATGTTTTGCAACTCCCAGAGAATCTGCAACATCCCCTGGCTGGCCTCGTCCGGTGTCAAGGGATGCAGGTCGGCCAGCCCCGGCAACGCACTAAGTCGCTCATGCCTTTTGGGGTTGTATTTCATTGTGCATGAGCCGAGCGGATAGAAATTCGTATCGATCGACATATTCCGAGCTGACAGATTGACAAAGTGCCGAATGAGGTCGATCTCCCCGACTTCCGGCAAGGCAGGGGGGGCAGCCGCAAGAAAATCGCTGGGGATCAGCTCCTCCGCTGGCCCGATCGGCAAGTCAACCTGGGGCAAGCGATGGCAACGTCGGCCTGATCGGCTCAACTCGAACAACAATTCGGTCGA
Source organism: Gemmatales bacterium (assembly GCA_026004675.1). Lineage (GTDB taxonomy): Bacteria > Planctomycetota > Planctomycetia > Gemmatales > Gemmataceae > BPJP01. Next base: position 165,161 of record BPJP01000002.1, on the reverse strand, counting down.
TTGGTTTTTCATGTTGACCATCTCGCGATCGCGTGCTGCAGCGGCGGCAGCAGTCGTACTGCGGACCGTTGCGCCCTGTTCAAACTTGTGTTTTTTATACGACGGCAGTGATAGCAATGCCAGTTTTGGCGACTTCCTCGGCGAGGAAAGGCACAGGCAGGATGCGATCGACTGGAGCCTCGGCTTATGCTTTCCAGAACGGCACAAGACCTTTGCAAAGAAACTGGATCAGGCCGCGGGCGACCAACAGGCTTTTTTCCGCATGGTTCCGACGGCCGCGAAGACGACGGCAGACATATTGCAATGCTTTGACCGCCGCATGCAGAGGAGCATCCAGGGTCAACACCAGCTTGTACAAAAAGATGCCTGCCTCGTGGCAGCCGCTGATTCTCAGGTAGCGAACGAATCCGACGGGAATTTGCACCGAGGTAAAGGAAATGTTTTGCCGCGTGCTCGCCCGGCCATAATGGACGATCTCAATTTGCGGATGATACACCAGACGGAAGCGCTTGCCGAAACGATGGCACAGTTCGAGGTCCTCGCCGCCGAAACGAAAGGATTCGTTCCACTGGCCATTTTCGAAGAATAATTTCCGCGGGATCATCATCGCCGCTCCCATTAAGACGTCGACCGATTGCGGAGCGGTCGGAACGACCGCCTGCCGTCGGTAACGGCGATAGGCGGAGCGGAACAGATTCGTCCAGCGAAGCAAACAGGTTTGGTGCAAGAATGTGGCCAAAGTAGGTCGGCGACGCCAGGAGGCCTGGGTTTTGCCGGCGCCGTCGCGCAAACGCGGAGCCAAGATGGCCACATCCGTATGAGCATCCGCGTAATCCAGCAAGCGACGGAGCGTAAAGGCAGGCAAGCGGGTGTCGTTGTTGAGGAAAAACAGGTATTTGCCCCTTGCGACACGAGCCGCCTGGTTGTTCCCTCGGGCATAGCCGACGTTTTCCGTATTCCGAATCAACGTCACCTCCGGAAAATGGCTCGCTACCATCTCCGCCGAGCCATCGCTGGAGGCATTGTCAACCACGATCGTTTCGACGCGAACCCCCTGAGGCTGGTCGTGCACCGATTCCAAACAACCTCGCAACAGGTCCCGGCAATTCCAATTCACGATGCACACGCTTACATCGACTGGACCGCTTTCGAGAAAACTTTCCCACCAGGCGGTCCGTTCCCGTTGCGCGGACGGTGACACATCGCCGACATCATCGCACTGAGTCGCGGCTTTTGTCTCCACCAGCGTTACAGCGAGCTTCGGCATTGTGTGTCCCACCGGTTCCTGTCGAGGTACGGAGCGAACGGACCGCGACCGCAAAGCCATCGTCCCAGGCTATAACGGATGCGTCGTTTCAGTCGCAGTGGATGATGGGCATAGCGATCGACCAGCTTGCGATAATGGCTGTATTGGGCCGGCGTAATGGCCGGGTATTGTTCGCGCATTGCCAACGCCCAGACATCCGCCGGACGCTTTCTCGGACCGTGCCAGCCGACGATCCGTTGCGGGTAGTCTTCGAGCAACAATTGCAAGGCTTCCGGGGTGAAACGCCAATAATCGCTGGGGTAATTGTGAATGTGGAAGTAAAACGGGCAAGAAACAAAGAAAAGTCCATCAGGTCGCAGGACGCGGCGGATTTCTTCAAAACCACGCCAGAAGCGCGGAACGTGTTCGAAGGTGCTCATGGCGATCACCGATCCGACCGAGTTGTCGTCAAAAGGCAGGGCTTCCACGTCGGCGACCTGGTCGACTCCTGGACCGGATCGAACATCGACCCCGATATAGTCCTTGCCCGCGAACAAGCTGCGCAAGTCGGCGTAATGTTCTTGCCCTTCGACCTGGTAAGAACCGATCTCGAGGATCGGTTCGGGAAAGCGAAAGGTCTCGGCCACCGCTCGCGCCAAACCAGAAAGAAACAGATTCATAACGCTCGTGTCACTCCAAGTGAAAGGTGAAGTTGTTCGGTTTGCCCACTTTGACTTCGCATGCCAGCCCGGACAGATCAGGATGAGCATACTTCTCGGGCAGAAGCGATCGGGGAACGCGGAACTGTCCGGCTCGTCGCGGCTCGGTCGATTCGAGAGCTAGTATGGTTACCAGATGCCAGCCGGGACAGGCACCATCCTGTTCATTCACGGACAGACGAAAACTTCCGTCTTTTTGAATCGCCGCTTGAGCCGACGGGCCGCGATTGCCTCGCCTGTAGTCTGGAGTGAAAATGATTGTGCCGTGCGTCAGAGGCTTTCCACGATAATAAACTTTCCCTGTAACCGGGATCACCTCAGGGGTGCCACGACCGCATCCTGCTATGAGAAGGACCAGGTTGATCGTCGCCAGCGTCCGCATCTGCCGAGCATCCATGCCCTTGCACCCATCGCTTTGACAGCAGAACCCCACGAATCATAACAAGAGACGTTGACGAAAAACAAGGCAGGGTGAATGGCTGCCAGCGATCTTGCCGGACCGATTGTATTTCCTCCATTTTGTCGAAAAACCCTGTAAATCGAGGTTCACCGGAAGACCACCACGAGGCGAATTCTAGGGAGTTGTTGATAAAAAAACGCGATATACGCCTTGACAAGGTCTGCGGCATCGCTATCGTCCATTACCCTTCACCTCGACATTTTTTGGGACCATCAGGCGAAAGGCGGAACACGATGCGCACTTTGCTGTGTGGGCTGCTCGTGATTTTCTTGCTGGCAACCAGCGCCTGGGCACAAAGCCCTTCGATTTTCGGCGGCACGGCAAATTCCCAGCGAATCATCTTCAAGCCAATCGACACCTCTCGCGTCGTTGCGCCGATTGTCCAGGTTCCCCAACCACAACGACCACAGAGCACCGGTTTCCGGCTGACGGAGTTTTTTGCCCGGCTCATCAACCCGACACCTCGCAACGTGCCGACCCTGCCGCAGCCCGAACGCAGTTTCCGTTTGCGCGACTTTTTCTCCACCTTCTTGTTCCCCAGCTTCGTTCGTCCCGATCCACCCTCGACTTCAGCCCAAGCACCATTCGTCCAGCAACCGATCGACCTGAGTGTTTTCCAACCGATTCCGCCGTTCGTGCCAGGGCAATGACGTTTTCTTCGGTGCGAAGTTTTTGATTGCCGGCAACGCACGGCGTTTCCCCGTTTCCATTCGGGCTGTTGTTTTTCGTTGCCTTTTTTCCCGCCAGGCGAGACAATCATCTCCATTCCGTTGTCCGCGTTTCCGTTTTCAAACCTCCAGTGCGATCATGAATCTCATCACAACGTATGCTGGTTCGATGATGGAAGGGTTTCTTCCCAAAGGATGGGATTTGGCCAAGATCGATCGGCTTGCCGAAGGCGGCCCGGAGGCAGTCCCCAAACGCGAGACCTGGTGGCATCCCCAGTTCGAGCCGGTACTGTGCGAGACCTTCAGTGATTTCGACACGTATATGGGGCACGAAATCGCTCGGGAAATCCAGCTTGCTCGCCAGGCCAATCGTCCGATCGTTTTTATTCTTCCTGTCGGGCCGATGGGGATGTATCGCTGGACGGTCTATTTCCTGAAGGAGTGGGGAGTGCACTGCGACCACGTGCACGGTTTCAATATGGACGAGTGGTCCGACAAAGAGGGGAATACTTTGCCGCCCGACAATCCTGGTGCTTTTCAATACGCGATGGAAAATGCGTTATACGGCCCGTTGGGTTCGCTGACGGTGCCCGTGAAACAGCGGCATTTCGCCTTGAAACACGAGTTGCCGACTTACGCCGATCAGATTGCTGATTTGCGAAAGCAGGGAGCAAGGCTGGTCACGGTGTTCGGCATCGGGCGAGTCTGCCATATCGCGTTTTGGGAACCGCACTTCGCTGCCGAGTTCGACTCCGTCGACGAATGGAAAAAACAGACGCACCGGATCGGCGCCGTGTTGCACCCTTTGACAATCGAGCAGAATGCATTGACCAGTTTCAAAAGCCGAACGACGCTGGTTCCCGCATTCGCCAATACGATCGGCCCTGGTTTGTTTTTATCGGCAGACCGGATCATCGGCGGCGCCGATGGCTCGTTCGCTCGCGGGATGCAGTGGCAGGGTTTATCGCTGCGAATGACGTTGCATCATGAGCCGACGCCGTGGATTCCGAGCACGTTCATGACGACGCTGCCAGGTCGACTCTTCTACGTCCGCGACATTGCCGGTCCGCTGGTCGCAGAATGCAACTGAATCCGCCAGTGATTATTTCTTGTTGGTTGGCCTCACCATTACCAACCCGCCGTTGGGGCCAGGGACGGCACCGCGGACAACCAGGAGATGGTGATCGGCGTCGATTTTCACGATGGCGAGGTTGCGGATGGTAATGCGTTCGGCACCATAGCGGCCCGCTGCCTTGTGTCCTTTTTTGGGCCGGCCGCTACCTCGGTTGCTGGCATGCGAGCCGATGCTGCCAGGTGCACGGTGATGCTTCTTGACGCCGTGGCTGGCTTTCAAACCGGCGAAATTGTGACGTTTCATGACGCCTGCCGTGCCTCGGCCTTTGCTCGTTCCCGTAATGTCCACCGCTTTCACATCGGCGAAGACGTCTGCCGCCCGAAGCACATCGCCAACTTTTTGCTCTGCCGGCTGATCCAGGCGAAACTCGCGGATAAAGCGTTGCGGCTCGCAGTTGGCTTTCGGTGGCAAAGTTACGCCTGCTGCGGTCAAGGCTCGCCGACGTTTTGATTCCAGATCCGCTGAGACATGTCCTCGCTCGGCGCGAGTCGCTTTGCGGCGCGGCTTGTCTCTAAATCCAATCTGAACGGCATTATAGCCGTCACGCTCGATGTCGCGAATCTGCAACACCGGACACGGTCCTACTTGCAGAACCGTGACTGGTGTTACGACTCCCCTTTCGTCGTAGACCTGCGTCATTCCGATTTTCACACCAAGCATGCCCAATGCCATGGCCGCAACCTCAAACTCAATGCCTTACTTCGGAAAACTGTTATTATGGCGCCTTTTATCGATTCGTCCAGTCCCGTTGCACGATCGGCAAGCGCCAGAAGGGAAACGTACGTCTTTGCTGCCGAAAACAGAACAACCCTGTCCGACAAGGCCGGAAAGGGTTGCTCGTCTTTGCTTCATTTCCTTGGCAGCCAACGACCGACTTAGTTGTTGTCCGCGGCGGCTTGTCGTTTCTCCTCGGGCGGAGTCATATGGACGATTTTCTGCCACTTGGCGATGTTCCAGTGGACATCGTTGTCGATATCGTGGCATTTCTGGCAGCTGAGGTCGAGCCGATTGATTCGGCGTTTTCGCTCCTCTTCGGTTTCGTTGGGCTTGGTTTTATAAGGGTTCATCAGGGCATTGAGTTCGAAATCCGGTTTCTTGGCGATTTCGAATTCGCGGTGCAAACTGCCCGGGCCATGGCAACTTTCGCAGCCGACATCGATCAATTTCGGAGTTTTCCTCCTGGTTTTCATAGCCTCCTACATAGTCGAAGCCAACGACATGACACTTGACGCACTCGCCGTCGAATTGCCGAAGAGAAGGTCTTGTCGACGACTCCAGCGACGCGAAGGCATGAGCATGCCCGGACTCTTCCCATATCTTGTAGGCATGTTTATGGCAGCTTTTGCAGCGATGCGAGCCTACATAAGTCGCGTTCGCGTATTTCGGATGCAGCTGAATAGGGTGCTTCGTCTTGCGATAATGAGCCAGATAGTTCCCCCTTTTCACCTCTTTGGCGTATTCCTCCAGCAACTGGTGGATCGGATGTTCGGCATCGGCTCCTTCGGGCGTCTCGTATTTCGGACCAATCGAAACGAGCTGGTAGCGCAGATCAAAACGCTGTTGCGGGTCAGCGCTTCGGAACACGCCGACAAGCCCCACGTAGCGGCCCTTATGTCCAACGTTGACGATCAGCGTGCGGCCGACATGGATCGGTTTTTCCGGTGGTTCTTCTTCGTGGGACCGACACAGGATGACATCGATCTGATTCGGAAAAGCGGCAGCGCAGGCTTTGGCTTCTTTCACCGAGCCTTGGTAGAGAAGGACGACGACCTCGGCCTTTTCTTTGCGAACTGCGTTCAGTTCATTCGGCAAGGTTTGCGGCACACCCGCGAACTTCGTCTTGGGATCCGTCTTTTGACTTACAACGCTGGGGCCAACGGCGCCAATAACGCCGACCCTTGGTCCATTGCCCCGCACATCGACGATGCGGGAAGCAACCATGCCGACGAATTTGTCTTCTTTTTCCAGCAGGTTGCAAGCCAGAACGCGCGGCTTGGGATTGTTCAACGAATATTGCGCTAAAGCGTCGAACAGCGGCAACCTCATCTCGTTCAGACCGAAACTGACCGCCGTGTAATTCATTCGATTGAGTGCTTTCATCGAAGTTTCGTATTTGAGCATGCGCTGCGGTCCATCTTTTTGGGCGATTTCCCCCAGGTCGACGGCAAGAACCGGCCAACCCCGCTGCTGGGTCAATTCCTGGATAAGGTTGTAGCGTCGAGCCAGACCGCCATATTGAGGGCTGGAGCAGCCGCAAGGCTGGAGATAGCCATATTGCTGGCCACTCAACAGGATCACGACATCCGGTTTGGCCTTCGGCCAGTCTTCGAAAAGCGGCCTTTGCAGCTTCGAGTCGGTGTTATCCGGCGGGGTCGACGGTGCCTCTGCCGGAATCAGCCAGTGAGCCATGAAGAACCCGCATGCTGACAAACTGACCAAAGACAGCACCAAGGCCGCGACTCGAAAGCCGCGGCTTCGCCATCGCCATGCTGCAACCATGTTGCGGTCATCCGTTCCCATAAATTCACTTCCTTTTTCTTTCGGGTTCTAAAAATCTCTAATTGACTGCGTGACCAGCCACCGGAATTCGCAATTCCCTCGCCTGTCCGCCGACGGTCGTCAAAACGATGCCTGCATCCCGAGGCAGGCGACCGCTGGCACGATTGGGAGCGATGGCTACTTTCAGTTTCCAACGCCCGGCTACTTTCTCTTTCGTCAATTCGACCTCCAAATACTGCGGATACTTCGATGCCAGCTGCAATTCGGTCTGGGCACGCTCTGTCTGTAAGAACACCGTTTGTTCAACACCAGCGGACGCGGCGAAGTCACCGAGTTCGATCCGATCGCGATCCCGGTTCGTGATCAATTTGATATCGCCGTGGACCACCCCTTTGACAGAGACCTGCAAAGGCTCGAACAAATCATCCCCCATCAATTCGATGATGCGGGAAAACGGACCCAGTGGTAAAACATCGCCGGCTGCCGATCGCTCTCGAATCGTCACATCGACTCGATAGGCACACAATACCGGAAACGGCGCAGCGTCTGGTCCCAGCTTCGCCGGTAGTTGCAATCCGTTTAGCGGTGTGACCGCACACTGGATGCAGGGATGACCAAAGCGATCCCTGGCAGTCAGATCAAAGTAGGCTCGCGTCGACGAGAAGCAAAGAAAACTGGCTGTTCGCTGGGTTCCAGCCGTCAACTCGCCAACATCGATCTCTCGGCGGTCCGCCATGATCGGCTCGACAAAGGTGACCAGTGCTTCGAGTGTCTCGAACTTCGCTTTGGCCGCTTCGCTTTGGGGGCGATACCACAGAACCACCTTTACCCGTTGTGGCCCTGGCTGGCGGCCTTGCCAGCTTAGCCGAACGACGCCTGAGCGATTGCCCGGGAGGATCACCTGATTGCCGCCGTCACGTTGCAGCTCTTGCCATCGGGCCGTTTCGGCTAAAAAAGACGTTCGCGTGATTTGCTCATGAAGTCCGGCGAGCAAGTTTCCCAAACCGCTTGCAGCCCACCCAACTTGCCCGGCCGCCGGTGCTTTTTCGCTGTACCGCCGCTTCTCCTCTGACGATAGCAGAAGCACTTCGACTTTTGAGCATTTGCAGTTTTTTTCCTTCATTCCCAGCTCGACTGGTATCGACTGAGGGTTTTCGAACAAAAAGTCTACGTGGCCGCTGGCGGGGTACAACTCTTGAAAAATTGGCCTGGTCAGCGTCGTCACCGGAAAGATCAGACGAGCCGGCTCGGAAATCTCCATTTGGTTTCCGCGGTTCTCCCGGCTTTCTTCCGTCGTCACCCATTGAGAAACAAACGTCATACCGGCGATGATCATGACAACGACACAGAGAGCGAAAAGGTTTTTCCACGTCCAAGGCGACAGACGCTGGTCGAAAGCCGGTCTCGTTGGTTCCGTGGCCATGAGGTGCTCGTCAAAGTGGGAGAATGGGGACGGCTATTCCAGCCACCCATTGTAATAGGCTGGCAAAGGGGGTCAAGGTCGACGACTGCCGCCCGCAGGTGCCAGTTGCCCTTGCTTTTCCTTCCCCGGTCCGACGACAATGAAAACTAGAGAACCCTTTTCTGAGAGCAGGAATCGTGGCTCATGCAAGAAACCATTCTCCAATCGATCGGCCACACCCCTCTAGTTCGATTAAGGAGGCTAAGCAAAGGGTTGCAGGCAAGGATTTATGTCAAGGTGGAGGCCTGCAATCCCGGCGGTAGCGTGAAAGATCGAGTCGCCGTCGCCATGATCAATGAAGCCGAGCGGCGCGGCTGGCTTCGCCCAGGCGGAACGATCATCGAGGCGACCGCCGGCAATACGGGAGTCGGCCTGGCGATGGTGGCTGCTGTCAAGGGATACCGCTGCATTTTCGTTCTTCCCGACAAGATGAGTTCCGAAAAGATCGCCCTGTTGAAGGCCTATGGTGCGGAGGTTGTGATCACCCCGACAGCGGTCGCCCCGGATTCGCCGGAAAGTTATGCAGGTGTTGCCGATCGCCTGGCTCGGGAAATCCCTGGCGCCTGGCGTCCCGATCAATTCACGAATCTCGCCAATCCCGAAGTTCACCACCGGACGACAGGCCACGAAATCTGGGAACAAACCGAAGGCCAGGTAACGGCGTTCGTTGCCGGTGTCGGTACGGGGGGAACGATTTCCGGAGTCGGCCGGTATCTCAAAGAGCAAAATCCCGAGGTCAAAATCATCGGGGCAGATCCGGAAGGCTCGGTTCTATCAGGAGACAAGCCTCACCCCTGGAAAGTCGAAGGCATCGGCGAGGACTTCGTCCCCAAGACGTTCAATAGCCAATTGATCGATGAATGGATTCGCATCAGCGATGCGGAATCGTTTCATACGGCCCGCAACCTGGCAAGGCAAGAAGGGATTCTGGTGGGCGGCTCGAGTGGGACGGCGGTCGCCGCGGCCTTGCGCTACGCTCGACGCCTTTCCGCCGATGATCTGGTGGTCGCCATGTGTGCCGATACCGGCCGGAATTATCTGAGCAAGTTTTATGACGACCAATGGCTGAGGGAAAACAAGCTCGTTCTCCACGAACAACCCATCAGCTCGGTCGGCGATCTGCTCCGCCAACGGCCGCCGAGAAAACTGGTAACCATCTCCCCGGATGCGTCGGTGGAGGACGCCATTCGCATCTTGCAATCGGCCGGCTTCTCCCAGCTTCCAGTAATGGAAAACGGCAAACCGGTCGGCAGCATTCAAGAAATCACTTTAGCCCGCGTGTTGCATGACGACCGCAACCCCGAACAAGTGAAAGTCGGTGAAATCATGGCCCGACCGCTTCCTCAACTCGATGTCAACGTCCACCTCGACGAAGCTTATCGTCTGTTGATGGCGGGTAACACCGGCATTCTGGCGACGGCAAACGGCGAAGTCGTCGATATCATCACCCGCATCGATCTCATCGAATACTGGGATCGTCAAAGGCAACAGAAGAACCGCAAGGCCAGTGAAAACTGATCGGAAATGCTGACCCGTCTGCGGACCTCCGCTCTCGTCACGGAGGCCACAGACAGACCAACTTTCTGATCATCGATCCAGGTTTACAGCGGCTTGATGTAGATGTTGCGGAACTGGATCAGGCTGGAAGCGGGACTCCACGTTTTCGTCTTGGGATTGTATCCCCCGTGGTGTTGCAGGCCGATCGGTCCTTTGCTTGGCACGCCTGGCAACTGGGCGTTTTCGATCACGGTTTTCCCGTTCAGGACCACGGTGAGTCTGTCGCCTTTCATGGTGATGACAAACCGGTTCCACTCGCCGACTGGGTTGTCGGCCCGAACTTTTGGGGTGACAGCGGCTCGGACTTCGGGAGAGACGTTCTTGTCGTTCCGATAGCCCCAAACCTCACCGGAGCCGATGGGCCAGCACCAGATGTTGACCTGAGCCTTGGGCGTGCCGCGCAGATAGATACCGGAATCGGCGTTGTCCATCAATTTCGTCACGATTTTCCCGTTTTTGTCGGTGACATAAGAGCCATCCGGCTTGATCATGCGGACGGGATATTTGCCGGTCGTGCGCTTGAGCCGCCAGTCGATCTGGAGGATAAAATCGCCGAACGATTCTTTCGTCCAGAGGTTCTTGTCTTTTTTCGCCTCGGACCGGGCATCGTAGTCGATGACGCCATCGACGACCTTCCAATGGCCGTTATCGCCTTCCGGAATTTTCCAATGGCGCAGGTCTTTGCCGTCGAACAAGGCGATCCAGCCTTCGCCGGGCGGAGGCCCGAGTTTCAAGTCGTCTTTGTCCTTCGCCGAAACCACCAGGGCGAGACTACCAAGCAACACACCGCTGCCAAGCAGATATTTCATTTGTCATCCCTTTCGTCGATGCAGTTGAAACGTTCCAGACCATAGTCTACTCCGTCGAAAGGAAACGCCCAAGCGCTTTCGGTTTCTCGTTTTTGCGAGATCATTGATGAGCAGAGCGGTGACCGATGGGATGGCATGGTTGCTAGAATGAACGAAGCCGGTTTGCTGGTTCGAGATGAGAGATGCGATGACTTGTGTGGTTTGTATCGCTGGCGACGGCATCGGTCCGGAAGTGATGGCATCGGCCCGACAAGTCCTGAAGGCAGCGAAGGCCGAGATCGACTGGATCGATGCCGAGGCCGGCCTTGCCGCTGCCGAAAAACACGGCGATCCCTTGCCCCAGCAGACCGTCGATCTGATCCGCAAATATCGCGTGGCTCTAAAAGGTCCCTGCACGACCCCTGTTGGAGGTGGCTACCGTTCGATCAACGTGCGTCTTCGGCAAGAGTTGCAACTTTTCGCCAGCGTCCGACCGGTGCGAACGCTGCCGAATGTGAAGGTCCCTTACACCGACGTGGATTTGATCGTGGTTCGGGAAAACACGGAAGGGCTTTATTCCGGGATGGAGCACGTGGTCGTGCCGGGGGTAGTCGAAAGTTTGCGTCTGGTCACCAGGAGTGCGGCAGAGCGGATCGTGCGTTTTGCGTTCGAAACGGCCAGGCATCAAGGGCGGCGCCGGGTGACTTTTTGCCACAAAGCCGATGTTCTGCCGCTCAGCGATGGGCTTTTTCTCGATGCTGCCCGGACGGTTGCCGATGACTATCCCTTCGTCGAGTTTGAAGAACTTCAAATCGATGCGCTGTGCATGCAATTAGCCCTCGATCCCAGCCGATTCGACGTGTTGGTCATGGAAAATCTGTTTGGCGACATGATCAGTGATTTATGTGCGGGACTGGTGGGCGGATTAGGGCTGGTGCCAGGGGCAAACATCGGTGAACGCTATGCGATATTCGAGGCGGTGCACGGCAGCGCGCCGGACATCGCGGGAAAGCAACTCGCCAATCCCATCGCCCTGATCCGATCGGCCGCGCTTCTGCTGGAACATGTTGGCCAGCGCCGGGCTGCTCGGCGAATCGAAAAGGCCGTGGTCGCCTGTCTCGATGATGCGGTCGATTTGACTCCCGATCTCGGCGGCAAGGGGAATACCGATTCGCTGACGCGGCGCATCATCGCTAAACTCGAAGCGGAACTCGACGCTTCTGATTGACGCTCATCCAGCCCGTCATAGAATTGCATTTTCGGAGCCTCATCAGGAAGGAAGCCGGCCAACTGCGGTTGTTTTTCCATGAACGAGACCATCTCGACGAATCCTGCCAATTCTCGGCTTCCTTTGGCGGAGTTGTACGCTCCTATCGCACGAGACCTCGAACGCACCGAGCAAATCCTGCTGGCGACGTTATCGAGCTCCCGACCCGCCGTCGCCAGAATGCTCGAAGACCTCGATGCCTATCGAGGCAAGCGGTTGCGTCCAGCGTTGCTCTTGTTGACTGCTCGCGCTTGCGGCGGCGTCAACCCCGCCCATCATACGCTCGCTGCCGTCGTGGAAATGATCCATACGGCCACCTTGGTGCATGACGACGTGCTCGACGCTGCTGTCATTCGCCGACATCGTCCAACGGTTTCGAGCCGTTGGGGCAACCAGAATAGCATCCTGCTCGGTGATTACCTTTTCACCCACGCTTTTCACCTGGCCAGCAGCATCGATGCTCAGGCTTGCCGCATTATCGGCCAGGCCACTAACCGCGTTTGCGAAGGAGAATTGGAGCAAGGAACGCAGCGGGGCAACCTGGCTTTGACCGAAGAAGATTATCTTGATATCATCGATGCGAAAACGGCAGAATTGACGGCGTGCTGTTGCCGGCTCGGCGCTCATTATTCCGATGCCGCCGGCGATGTCGTCGAAGCGATGAGCCAATTCGGTCGGTACCTCGGCATCGCCTTTCAAATAGCCGACGATCTCCTCGACCTGGTCGGCGACGAAGAAACCACGGGCAAATCCTTGGGAACCGATATCGAGCAGCAAAAGCTCACTTTGCCAGTGATCCGTTTGTTGCAACATGCGGATCCGAAGACGCGTGCTGAATTGCAGCAGCTGCTCAGTCGTGCAGACGTGCCCAAGCGCGAGACCCTGGGACCATATTTCGAAAAAAACGGGGCTTTGGCCTATACCCGCAAGCGTGCCGATGAATTTGCTGCCGCCGCCCGAGACCGGCTTGCTTGCCTGCCTCCTTCGTCATATCGCGACATTCTGGCCAGGCTGACTCAGTTGGTCGTCTATCGCAACCGTTGAGCTGGCGTTTCTGCCAGATTGACGGCGACGTTTGCGCCAGCGCTTTTAGTCTTTGCCGCGAATCTGGGCGCCGAGAACGTGTTTCAGACGTTCTTCGATTCGCCGGTGAGCCTTGTCTACTTCCTTGTCGACAAGCGTACGATCGTCCGCCTGATAGGTCAGGGCGAAGGCGAGGCTCTTCTTGCCCGGTTCGATGTTTTCTCCTCGGTAGACGTCGAACAGGCGAATCCCGCGAAGCAGATCACTGCCGGCGGCACGAATCTCGTTCATCACCTGTTCGCAAGGGACATCGTTGGGGACCACGACAGCAATATCGCGAAGTGCCGCCGGGAATCTTGGCACAGGCGTATAGGTGAACCGATCCGGGATGGCGAGAAAGAGAGCTTGCAGGTCCAATTCGGCGATGAAGATAGGTTGGCGGCCCAGTTCGAATTCGGGCCGCAAGCCGTGGATGCATCCTGCCAAACGTGCCAGCGAACAGATTGTTGATGACCAATTCAGCCGACTGGCCTGGGTGAAGGTATCTCGCCGTCGCCGGCCGAAACCCGGCATTGTCAATGTGGAATTCGTCCAAAATGGCTTCGATGATCCCCTTCATATCGAAAAAGTCGAGCCGATCGTTGTCGCTGCGCTTCAACGGTTGCGACCAGTGTTCGTCATGGCGATAGCCTGTCAGCAGCAAGGCCAGGCGGCGAGGTTCATCAGGCAGGGGATCGTTGGGTCTTGGCAAATAGACAGAACCGATTTCAAAGACACGCACGTTTTCGGTGTGTCGCAAGTTCAACGCCGCTATTTCAATGACGCCGGATAGCAGATGTCGCCGCATGACTGTGCGTTCGCTGCTGATCGGATTACGGATCGAAATGTACTCGTCGTCGTCGTTGTCTCGGAAGGGGGTCTCCCGACTGCGTTGCGTCAGGGAATAAGTGATGACTTCCTGCAAACCGACTTGTACCAGCAGGTCGCGAAGCTGTTCTTCCCGCAACAGGTTGACGTCGGTGGGATGATCGGGGAGCTGATCGGCAAGGAGTGTGGCCGGCAGTTTATCGTAACCATGAATCCGAACCAGTTCCTCGAGCAGATCGGCGGCCTCATCCTGGATATCGAGCCGGTGGGGAGGCGGCACGACGCGTATGTCTTCGAGGTCGCTGGCTTCCACATCGAATTCCAAGGCGCGGAGTATCTTGCCGGCTTCCACGGGTGACAGGTCGATTCCCAGAAGCCGGCGGATTTCCGACATTTCCAGTTCGATCGGTTTGACCTGGATGGGAGCCGGATACGTATCGACGAAACCCTGGCAGACGGTCCCACCGGCGAAGCAGCGCATCAATTCGCAGGCATGCTCGGCGGCGGGAAAAACGATTTCCGGATGTACGCCTCGGCTGAAACGCATGCTGGCCTCGCTAGGCAAGTCCAGTCGCCGAGCCGTTTGTCTGATACTCACGGCATCGAAGTTCGCCGATTCGAGCAAGACATTCGTCGTTTGTTCGTTCACTTCGGTGTCGGCACCACCCATGACTCCCGCCAGGGCGATCGGACCAGCGCTGTCAGCGATGACCACGTCCGCAGGAACAAGACCGCGTTTCTGGCCGTCCAGCGTCGTGATGAATTCTCCCTTGAGCGCTGGGCGGACCGTAATGCGCGGCGGCCTCCCCTCGGCGCGCTTCAGCAGTAGATCGAAATCGAATGCGTGCAGCGGCTGCCCCCACTCGAGCATGATGTAGTTGGTGATGTCAACGATGTTATTGATGGGTCTCATGCCGGCATAGAGCAACCGCCGTTGCATCCAACCGGGAGAGGGACCGATCTTGACCCCGCGAATCAGAGCGGCGGCATAACGCCGCGACAGCTTCTCATCTTCGATAATGACTTCGACCTGCCCGGCAATGGCCTCACCCGTGGCATGCAACTTCCGCGCGGGATAGCGCAGCTTTTGTCCGGTCAGTGCGGCTGTCTCGCGCGCCACGCCGATCATCGACAGGCAACGAGCCATGTTGGGCGTGACATCGAGTTCGAGCACGATGTCACCGAGATAATCAGCCGCCGGCACACCCGACGGGTGCCTCCTCTTCCAAAAGGATGATCCCTTCGTGCTCGTCGGAAATCCCTAGTTCCCGTTCCGAGCAGACCATGGCATCGCTTGGAACCCCGCGGATTTTTGTCGGTTTCAATTCTTTGAACGCCTTTTCCTTGGCATAGGCATCGACCAGGACCGCGCCGGCGAAAGCCAACACCACCTTCTGCCCCTGGTCGCCAATTTTCAGATTCGGCGCACCCGTCACGACTTGTTTTGGTTCCTTGCCGCCGTAGTCGACAGTAACCAGCGTCAGCCGATCGGCGTTCGGGTGTTTCTCCACTTTTTCGACTCGTCCAATGAGGATCTTGTCGCGATCCCAGACGGGTCCTGGTTGGTCGAGCTTGATCGTCAGATTGTCGGGAACGGGCAAGCCAATGAAGCGAATCGACGTAACCTCGAGCCCCGCAAGGGTCAATCGTTCGGCGAGTTCGGCCACGGGGAGCGAGACATCGACGTACTCCCCAAGCCATTTCAAAGGTACTTTCATGACAAAACGCTCAACGTCGCCTCTTGATGGCGCCGATTCAAGAAAGCGGTGGGTTCATTTATTTTGCTTCAGGCAAAGGCCATTCCCCGGTTTCATGCCAGATTTCGTAGCAAGCGAGCCAGCGCCACGCCGCTTGCACCGCAAAAATGCAAGTATATTGAGATGGGTCCCAACGGCTCGTGGCACGCGTACTTCCTTGCCGCCACAGGCACACCGTTTGCCCTTCCAAAAGATGCGGGCAATGTTTCAACGGCGTCAGGACTCGCGTTTCGGGGGGGACGAGAGGATAGCTCGAAACCAGTCGGGTTTCCAGTTCGTAGACGTTATGGCATGGTTTCAGACGATAACGCAAAACGAGCGCGTTACCAACTCGCGAAACCTGAATGCGGTAGGCTGGGTCCCGGCCTTCGTTGTACTTTTCAATAACCGGGATTTCCACCGACAAAAGCCGGCGTTTCCCCACTTCACTGTCCAGCAGTCCCATAGGCTTTTTTCAAGCAACGACGCTTGTAGAGAAACAAAAGATTGAAACGCAAGCAAGGTTCCGGACGCCACCAGGCTTGCGTTTCAAGCTTCGCCAGCACAGCTGGAGTTGATCGCAGGTTTTACGCATAATGACAGGGTACCGACTTGATAGCCGAAATCACTTCGTCATCGGTAACCTCGTCCGTCGTTCCCACGAAACTGGTATCCCGGCGATCCATCAGGATGGCCCGATCGTTTTCCACGTTACCCCGCAAGGCGTTCAAAAGCTGTTTGCGTTCCGTGTCATCGAGAGGACGAAAATCCATGCGGCACACTCCTTCCGACATTAATTAGAATGTTGTGGTTGCCTGCTCCCGCCTCTCATTGTACGCAGGACGAGGATCATTTCGCAAGGTGAGAGCCTCCATCTTTCCTGCACTCTGCCGAACAAACAGCTTGCGCGACGACCAGTATGCGTCATCGAGCGATCGGGGTGTCGCACGCCCGTCGCAGTTTTCGAACGAGACGTTGCCAACGTCGGCAATCCAAACCGATCCTTGTTCCGTCTTTAGGGTAGGACAAAGGCAGTTTTCCTTTACGAAAGGGTTCGCCATGCGTCGCTGTTTACCGCTATTGGCTTTATTCGTGCTCGCGGCTCCGCTGCAAGCGCACGGGCTTTTAATTCCTGAAGATCGCAAAGTGCCCCCTTTGGCGATGTTGAATCACAACGTAAAAATCACCATCGTCGATCAGGTGGCCACAACTCGCGTGGAACAGACGTTTCGGAATCACACCAGCCGGGCACTCGAAGCGACCTACGTCTTCCCCGTTCCGAAAGGTGCCAGCGTTCGCAAGTTCAGCATGTGGGTCGACGGCAAGGAAGTCACCGGCGAAATGCTCGACGCCAAGAAAGCCCGGCAGATTTACACCGATATCGTCCGCCGAACGCAGGACCCAGGACTGCTCGAATACATCGACCACAACCTGTTCCGTATGAAGGTCTTTCCCATTGCTGCCAACAGCGACCAGAAGGTGGCCTTGAGCTATACGTCGGTCGCGCCGCGTGATGGCAACCTGGTTGAGTATGTCTATCCCCTCAAGACCAACGGCAAAGCGACCCGCACGCTGGAAAAATTCTCGATCAACGTGACGATCAAGTCGCAGCATGCCATTCAGAACGTCTATAGCCCGACCCACGCCATCGGCATCAACCGTGTCAGCGACAACCAGATCGACGTCGACTTCGAACGCGAACAAGCCCTCTTGGACAAGAACTTCCAGCTGTTCTATTCCATCAGCGATAAGGATGTCGGCTTGACTGCCATAACGCATCGGCCGATCAGCAGCGAAGACGGCTATTTCATGTTGCTGATTTCCCCGCGCTTTGAAATTCCCGAAGATAAAGTCGTACCGCGCGACCTGGTCCTGGTTCTCGACACTTCCGGGAGCATGCGCGGCACCAAAATTTCCCAGGCCAAGGAAGCCCTGAAGTATTGCTTGAAACACCTGCATAGCAAAGATCGTTTCGCCTTGATCAACTTCGCCACGACGGTCAACAGCTACCGCGACGAGTTGGTCCCGGCGACGAGCGAACATCTCGAGGCCGGCCGGAAATGGATCGACGACTTGAACGCCACAGGAGGCACGGCCATCGAATCGGCGCTGGAAACGGCTCTGAAGTTCCGCACCAGCGACAAAGGCCGGACGTTTACCATCGTCTTCTTCACTGATGGCATCCCCACGATCGGCGAAACCAACGGCGATAAGATCGTCGGCCGGGTCATGAAAGCCAACACGGAAAACACACGCATCTTTACTTTCGGAGTCGGCGACAACGTCAACGCCGCCATGCTCGATCAACTGGCGGAAAAGACCCGCGCCCTGAGTACGTATGTGCGGCCGGCCGAGGATCTCGAGGCCAAAGTCAGCAGCCTTTACGACAAGATCAGCCAGCCGGTTTTGACCAACCTTCGTCTGACTTCCACCGGCGACATCCGGTTCTCGGAAATGTTTCCGACTCGTTTGCCTGATCTGTTCCACAATGGGCAACTGGTCGTGCTCGGTCGGTACAAGGGTAATGGCCATACCGCGATCAAACTTCAGGGAATGGTCGGCGACGAATCCAAGGAGTTCGTCTACGAGATCGATTGCCCTGCCAAGACCAATGACGAACGAAACTTTGTGGAACATGTCTGGGCACGACGCAAAGTCGGCTACCTGCTTGACCAGATTCGCATCAACGGTGAGCAAAAGGAACTGGTCGATGAGACGAAGGCGTTGGCCAAGAAGTACGGCATTGCCACGCCTTACACGAGCTATCTGATCGTTCCGGACGGACCGATGCCTGTGGTCCGTCAGCCGAACCCACCGGCTGTACCGCCTGCTATGGGCCTGGGCGGCGCTCCAAACGTAGAGCACTTTGCGAAAGGGGCCGCCAGGCGGTCTCTGGAAGCGACGCGCGGAGCATTGCAAGACCTGCCCTTGGGAGAAGGCAAGGGCAAGGACGTAGTGGAAGAACTGAAGGAAAGGAAGATCGCGTTTGACGCTGCTGCCGACGCCCTGCGCCGCAACGATCGCAACGGCGTTCAAAGTGGCAAAGTCGGCGTCGCTCTCGCCGTCGCCACCAAACAGCTTCGCGAGCAGACCAGGCTCGTCCGAACCGCACAGAAAATCGTTCTTGGCCGAACCCTGCTCGAAATCGGCGGCATCTGGGTCGATCAGGGCTTCGATCCCAAGATGAAGACGGTAGTTGTCAAAGCCCAGAGTGATGCCTACTTTGCCCTCTTGGCGAGCAAGCCCGAATTGAAGGATTTGTTCCAATTGGGCAACTATCTCGTCTGGGTGACTCCGAGCGGCACCGCACTGATCGTCGATGCGACTTCCGGCACGGAAAAACTCGCCGATGCGGACATCGACGCCCTCTTCAAGGTCAAGAAATAAAGGCCGCAGACAACCTCGAAGGCCGCGGCGAGCTGACGTTCACCGCGGCCTTTTTATTTCTTAAGCTCCCCTTGCTTCCAGTCGGCTTTATTCCGGAAAGCCGAAAAGCTGATTCTTCCAATTGCGGAATGCCGTCTCGACCTGCGTATTCTCCAGTATCGCGCTGCCAAGGGATACGATCAGCTCGTTGGGCATGTGACAACCTGGTCGAAGAATCTTGATGGCTTGTTCAGGGGGCATTTGGCTGCAGGCGATGACATACGCCACCGCCGAGCTTCTCGATATCCCGGCGTGGCAGGCGACGGCCAGCCGCTCACGTCCTTTCGACCACGCCAACGCCTTGCCGATAGCAGGCTTGCTCGGCGAAACAAAGGGAGGCAAGTCGCACTCGATGTCGTCGAATTGAAGATGCAGATATTCGCGGGCGTATGTGGCCACGAAAGGCAAAAAGCCAACGTCGCTGTTCGTTATCAAAACCGCGTCGTAAATGCCGCGGTTTTGGCTAAGAAACTCCTCCAAACTTTGATGGCTGAAGATGCGGATATCCATGTCGAAATCAAGCGGGTTTGCCCACTCCCAAACCGTCTGCGACGCGATTGATGTAATTGAAGAAACTGGCGATCAGGTTGATTTGCAGAATCGCCGTGTCGTCGAAACCGACCGACCGCAGCCGATCGACGTCTGCCGGCGTGATCCGCTGCGGCTCTTTCGTCAGCTTGGCCGTGTAATCGAGCATGGCTCGATCCTGATCGGAAAGTTCCGCCGTGGTATAGTCCCGCCGTAACTCGGTGGCGAGTTTCTCGTCCAGCGAAACCAGACGAAGATACTCGGCGTGGCTCTCCGTTCAGTAAACGCAGCTATTCAAAGCGGATACGAGTGTCGCGATCATCTCGTGCTGCCTTCTCGACAAAGGCAGGCGCGGGTTGATCAACACGCCGAACCCCGACATGAAATGGAGCATCGCCTGGGGAATCAGGCTGTGGGCAGCCACCACGCTCTCCGCCGAGCCGTCCGGATTGCGAAACATCGGCAGCGATTCCATATACTCGGGCGGATAATGCGCGTAAACCTGTTCGTAGAGCTTTTTCAACGACTGGTCCGCACACCCAGGAGGAATGGTTCGAATCCACGTCATGATCGAATTCGTCTTGGTTGAAAGTACGGATTTGAGTAAACAACGTTATCGTACCTCGAACGCAAACGTGGAACAACCGTGCTGGTGCAAGATGGGATTCCTGCGCCGATTCTGGAAGCAGTGCGTCGTTCGTTGGCAGCAGCCAGCCCACTGGCATTTGCGGCCGGGCACCATCGATCGTCGACTGTTCCGAATGGTGGCCCTGCAGAACGAATACCGGCTTCCGGGCAGGTTTTCACCCGATGATGTGATCCTCGACATCGGTGCTCATATTGGCAGTTTTGCTTACGCCGTCTTGAAACGCGGCGCTGGCCGAGTTTTTTGTTTCGAGCCAGATGAAAACAACTTCCGTACGCTCGAACAGAATCTTCGACCCTACGGCGCGCAGGCCGTGATGGCCAGGAAGGCCGTCTGGCGTTCCGGCGATGACACCCGATTCTTTTGTCTCGAGAACAGCTGGGACCGACGGAATACGGGCGGCTTTCGGCTGGGGGAATCGACAAAAGGCCAATGTGTCGAAACGGTAGCGTTTGATGGACTTGTCGAAGAAGTTGCCGCCTCGAGCGGGGGCAGGATTCGGTTGGTCAAGCTCGATTGCGAAGGAGCGGAATGGCCGATTCTGTTTTCGACAGCCGTCTTGGATCGTGTTTCCGCCATTTGCGGCGAGTACCATTGCTGGCCGTTGCCGAGCTGGTATGTCGTTGCCGGTGTTGAGAGGACGCCGCAAAACCTGAAAGCACGATTAGAGTCGTGGGGATTTGCCGTCGAGTTGCAGCCCAGTCGAGAACGAGGCGACATGGGGTTGTTCTTTGGCTATCGCGATGCCGGCTCGTTTTCGTGATTCGCCTTGTCTGTCCGTTCCGCGTTAGCAGCTGTTGAAAAATCGGTTGTGCCGTTGTTTGCGCCTGCGTTTTCCAAAGGTCATTCCGCACTGGTTCCGCTTGCTTCGGCGGCGAAAAAATTTTCGATGAACCGCTAAGATTGGATTGTCTTAGGCCGTCGAATCGGATAAATTTCTCGATTGGGGACACCCACTACCCGGTAGTGTAACGGTAGCACAAGAGATTTTGGATCTCTTAGTCATGGTTCGAATCCATGCCGGGTAGCTTGTGAGATGTGCAAAGTATCTTGCAATCCATTGCAAATCCCGGAAAACAAGCCTTTTCCTCAACCCTGCCTGAAACTGCTTGCTGCCCTAAATCACTGTTCTCGGCTACCTGCTGCGTCGCATTTTGCGCCGCGCTGACACGCCGGGACAACCCATCGCACAGTTTTTATGCTGTTTTTCTCGCCACAAGGACAGTGTGCGTGTCTCTGCTGCCAAGGCGACAAGCAGCAAGTCAGTTGGCCGTGCCTTTAGCCAAATAGGCTAATCAGGTGGCGGGGGCGCGATGCTGCCGTCGCCAAATGGTATGTAGTAGCTCTGGGCCTTGTTGCCGGCATGATCATAGGCAACGGCATAAACGTATTGGCAATATCTGTTTTTGACTTCGACAACACACTCGTAGGGGGCTTCGTTGTCTTTGCCAACCAGTTTGCGGTTCAAGTAGAAATGCACTTCCTTGATCCCGAAGCGATCCGCTGCTTCGGCTCGGATCATCAGTTTGCCAACCACGGCCTGCCAGGGATCGATCGCCAACCCCTGATGAGCGTATTCCTTTCTCCCCGGCTGGCCAGCGCGATATTCCCACTTTGGTTCGGCAAGGACAACAAAGGGGCCAGTCCGGTCATCGCTCAACCGCCCGGTTTCGCTCACCTGCAGCCACACGCTCTCATTCGGTTTGAGGATCACCTCGAAACCGTCCTTTCGCAGGGACTCGGCGGTCGGCGAACCGTTCCAGGTTGCAGAACCATCCACTCGAACTTTGCCCCTGTCGTTGCCGGAAAAGAAACGCAGGCGAACCTTGCCACCGGTTCTCGATCGCAATTCCAGCCGGTGGTGAAAGGCACGCAGTTCCACCGCCCCTTGAGCTTCCGAAACATAGAACCTCGGTTCCTCGGACCACGTCCCCGTCGGTGTGTCCAAAGCGATCGTCACCTTTGCCGTGCCGTCTTGAACGGTCGTCCATTTGCTGAAGACAGGCGCACCAGGAAGGAGGCCGCTTTTGCCCAACTGGATGACAAGGTGATGCGGCCCGGCGTTGCCTTCGAAACGAACCCAAGTGAAAATCCAATAGCCCTCCGGAGCCTGAGCGTAAAGACCGCGCCAGCCGGCTGGAACCGTGGTCATGGGTCGGACAGTGGTTGCCAGCTTCTGCATCTCCGCATCAGTCGTGCAACAGTAAATCACTGCGTCTCCGCCGGTCGGGCTGGCAAAGTGGAGGGTGTCGGCTACATCCGCAGAGGTGGCGGCGCTGAGCACCAGTGGCCGTCTGACCAGGCTCACAACGCCGATTTGTTCGTTCAGATTGTACCAGCGTACTGCATTGCCCAGCGGGTGGGGACTGAATCGACTCGTCTGTTGTTTGTCCTGAAGGCGGATAACTTCATCATCGACCCGCAGCCGCCAGCTGACCGGCGGCACCTTGCCTGCTCGTTTGCTGTAGTATTCGAGATTCTGGATGTAGAGGGGGATGGGGCAGAATTGTCCTTCTTCGGTACCTTTGTTGGTTTCCATTACGACCAACATCTTCCCGCCAAGGGAAAACAAGGCCCGCTTGACGTTGCGGCTCGTTGCATAGGAAAGCCGAAATCCGTCGTCCCATCGCTCCATGGCCGCCGGCGGACTTGATATCTGGTACGAGCCATCTCCACCATAGCTTCCCAGCAGTGCAACCCGCCTCGTATTGCGGTATCGGTTCTTGTACTCCTCCGGCACCGGCAGCTTTCGCAGGTTGAAGTACTCTGAATAGAGACTCGTTAGTGGTCCGGTCCCCCCGTAAGAAATAAAGCCGCGGGTTAACTCCATCGAGTGGCCATCCTGCCACGGCGATGGACTGAAATGGATCTTGAGATCGGGCACAGTGCCAAAGGGAGACCAAAAACCCTTGCGGCTGGCCAGACCACCATAGACTTGAAGCACGCGGTAGGGATTTCGATGCACAGTGATGTTGTGGTACGGAAGCCAGACAACGCCACCGTCACGGCTGAGCATCTCTTGCCAATCTGGAAGCTTTTCCGGCAGGCCCCATGCTTTGATCATGTAGTACACGGTAAGCAAACGAAGCGTATAGACATACACTTCGTACCTGCCTCGCCGTTCCATGAGAGGGGCAAACGGTCGGCGCAAATTCCAGGCAACCCACTGAATATGGCGACCCAAACAGACAGCACTGGGCACATAACGGTTGAGGCACGCATCCCAAGCCAGGTAGTCGAGAAAGTTAAAGGATGCGAAGTACTCGGCCATCAAAGGAGAAATCGTCTGCCCATCAGCAGCAATCATCGGACATAAGATGTTTCGAATATAGCCGGCCACACCATGCCCGACATCGTTTTCGTTCCGGTAGAAATAGGATGGCGGCAACTGTTCGAGCGGTCGACCCGCCGTGGCAGCCGCGAAAAGGCCAGGCGCCAGCCCACCCCCATGCATTTCTCCTTTTATGTCCAAATACAGCCAGCTAAAGTGTGCGTGGTGCTGCGTACTGTAATCAGGAGCCAGGCTCTCCGCCCGATCGGCGAACAGGACGTTCAGAGGCGGACTGTCCGGTCGATCGATGAGCTTTTTCCAGTTGATGGCGCGGTTGTAGGGGGGATTGAATTTCACCAGCGGAGACGCGTGCGCTAACAAGAATTGAGGATGTTTGCGAACGTCTTTCAACTCGCTCCAAAAGATTGGCCCCGGATCGTGTCTAAGATTGTTGTAGGCCATGTCGCACGGCCGCCCCTGTGCCGACTTAACCTTGGCTATGATCTCATCGAACTTCACTGGTTGGACGTTCTTTGGAACCCGATAACGAGGCGGTTCCGCTGAGCCGGTTTTCAGTCGGTGCCCCAGATAGGCAAGCAGGTATTCCCAAACAGTGTTGCCAGGAGCCTTCCCTTTTTGTGGGGCATCGATCACGGCTTCGCGCGATCGTTCCGGGAAAGTCGACTTGCGGGGATTTCGGACGTAGTCCCAGAAGCGACGTTCCAACAGTTCCCGATCATACTTGCCAGCATATTTCGGTTTGGGACGTTCCAACAACAGAAAGGCATAGACGCAGGCTGGGACCAGGTTCGACGTCGGGATATTTTCGTCTTTCTTGTCAACTCCTTGATAATTCTCGCGCGATAAATGCTTCCAGTATCCCGCCCCCGGCTTTTCCTGGACCCAGGCCGATTCATATTCCGGAAGCGTTGCCTCGCAGGTGTCCAAGATGAATTCCAAAAGCTCCTTCTGATCCATCGTCTTCAAGATCAGACGGTCTCCTCTGGCACCTGGTTCCGGCACGGAATCAGGCTTCGCTGTCGACTCCCGTTGTTGCGAATCCGCCTGGGAAGTTGCCACTGCCGACGAGGAACCGACAGGCTGCTTCGCATTCTTCAGCGCGACGCCCACAACCAATGTCCCCAGCATGGCGGCGGTTGCCAGCGACCAGAGAGCGGCTTTCGTCTTCCCCGCCCAAGCAGATGACGCTACAGCCTTTTGGCCAAACGTCGTGCTGGCCCCTGTCCCAGCCACTACCTTGGCGGCGGCAAGCGATGCTTCGCGGGCAAAAAAAGCGACCAGCGCCGCTTCCGATACGACTACGCCACGACGCATCAAGATCGCTCGCAGGCGACGCAACCCGACAGTGGAACGCTCGACCAGTGTCGATCTCGGACAACCGGTCAACTGAGCCGCCTCGTCCTGGCTGCGCCCTTCAAGATAGCGCAAAATCACGGCTTCCCGGAGATCAGCCGGCAGGTTCGCCAACGCCGTGTCGAGTTCCTCCCGCAACTCGGCAACATTGGTTCTGTCTGGCGGGAAATCGGCAGAGCCTTTTTTCTCTTTGTCCCGACGCCGGACACGGGATCGCAGCATCTTCTTGGCAACCCGCCGTGACGCTTCGTGCAGCCATCCCGCCACCGATCGTTTCACCGCTTTGGGTCGCTGAGCCAATGCCATAAAAACGGATTGCATGACATCCTCCGCTTCGTGCAGATCACCCAGGAGGCGTGCTGCCGTTCGATGGACCATCCCTCCGTGCCGGCGCACAATCTCCTCGAAGGCCGAACTGTTACGCGATAGGCGATATTCCTCAAGCAAATGCCAGTCACTTGTCATGCGTCATCGCCTGTCCGTCGCACCACGGGTTTCCGCCTCCAACCATAACCGACTTCAACAATCTGATAAAGGGGTTTTGCGGCGGCCTTTTGGCCGATGCCGGGCCGTCATTCGCTCAAAAACTTGTACCCGCAGGCGTTCGGCGCGCCGGAAAAATCTTGAGATTATCGAACCACACAGTCGACCAGCCCATCAGAACAAACCAGTACGGCGCCGCCCAGTGTTGCCGATGGTTCGTCCCATGTTACGTACTTCGAGGCGAGGCGCGCCTCTTCGATTAGGGCGACTTGCCCAACAGAGGCGGTCACCACCTTTTGCGGAACCGACGCTGGCACATCGTCGTCTAAATGACGGTGGTCTGAAACGGGAGGTCCCCATGGGCGCAAATCTTTTATTGCCGACGCTACTATTAGCCATCGGTGACGCGTCGCCCGTTTCTGCTCAGGTTTCCGCAAAACAGATTCAAGGACTTATCAGCGATTTGGATCACCCGGAATACCGGCGTCGCGAACGTGCCTTTCAGCGGTTGTGCGATCTTGGTCCAGCAGTGATTCAACCGCTCGAAAAAGCCCTGCAAGACAAGCCGAGTCTGGAGTCGACCCGGCGAATTGAACGGATTCTGCATATCGTCCGATCGCGCAGCCAACTGGGACATTTTCGTTCAGCAGTCGAGGAAGCGGAGGCCATTCTCGAGCGTCTGCCTGACCGTGAGCTGGAAGTCCGGATTCGGGCGGAGCTTTTCGAACAGGATGCCAGGCGAACGAAAAGGCTGGCCGAAGAATACGCCCGTTATGACCTTCTCCTGGAGGACGCTCTAGTCGGTCTGCGTCAATGGGAGTTTCTATTTGCTTACGAAACGTCGAGGGAATGGCAGGCGCGATTCCAATTTGCGTTGGCGCGAGTATTGTTGTCCAAATCGATGAACTATGAGATTCGCTACCAGTTAGCGCTGATTCGGGACTATTTTGGAGCCGCCATGAGGCCGCTGCGTGGCATGGGCCCGGAAGGGTTCACAGCAAGTAAGCTGCCGCCACTGCAGCCGGGACAAAGGGCATGGCGACTGGTCGCGTGCGATCTGCTCCAGGGAAAAGCTCGTGAAGGACGCGAAAGTCGAAAACAGGTGAGGAAAGCTCGCCTGCTTTTGGAAGACCTTGTCGACGGAGCCTACCCTGAGGTTTGGCGGCAAAGAGTGAAGCCGTTTTTCCCCGAGCGTTTGCAACTAGGCCGACAATGGGTAGCCGAGTAGTAGCGGCTGATCACCACGTCAAAGATAATCTTGATTGGTACGGCCCTCGTTCGGGGAACAATGCGATGACGCGATAGTGAAAATGAAACGAAACGGACAACCTGGTCGCCGACAAGTCTTGGTGAGGAATGCTCACCAAAACTTCGCAATGGGCCTGGCCAGCACCACTTGCATGCAGTCAGTTTTGCGGCACACCAAGGGCCATTCGTTGAAAAGCCGATGGAGGGATTCGAACCCTCAACCCCCGCTTTACGAAAGCGGTGCTCTGCCGTTGAGCTACATCGGCAAATGGCTTTATTTAGCTGTTTTTCGCGTCATCCTGTGAACCTCATTTTCGTCCGACGCCTGCCCGACGCCCGTTTCTTCTTGACTCGATGCGACGCCCGGCATATCTTGACCGCAAAGTAAAAAATGGCCGGCGCGCGGCCGGCCCGATCATAGTGACCTGTTGCTTAGGGAACGTCACCATGACCAAGCGCAATTCTACATCCAAATCGTCGCGAAGCAAGCCACAAAAACCCAGCCCGGACTTCCCGCTTTACGCCCATGCCAACGGCCACTGGGCGAAGAAAATTCGCGGCAAGCTGCACTACTTCGGTCCGTGGGATGACCCCGATGGCGCGCTGAAACGCTACCAAGAGCAAGCGGCCGACCTGCACGCCGGGAGAATGCCGCAGACGGACCACGAGGCCCTGACCGTCTATCGGCTGTGCGGGCTGTTCCTCACCTACAAAAAAGAGCAACGCGACGGCGGCGAACTCAGTCCGCGAACGTATCTGGCCTACGCGGACATCTGCAAGCGGATCATTCGGGTTTTCGGCGGCGGCAGGCTGGTATCCGACCTGAAGCCGGCCGACTTCGCGAAGCTGCGCGCGAGCATGGCGAAGACATGGGGACCGGTTCGCCTGGCGTCGGAGATCGTCCGCGCCCGGACGCCGTTCAACTGGGCTTGGAAACAACAATACATCGACAAGCCCGTAGCGTATGGGGCATCCTTCAACGTGCCGAGAAAAAAGATCGTTCGGCAAGCGCGAGCGAGGAAGGGGCCGCGCTTGTTCGAGCGCGACGAACTCCGCACGGTTCTTGAAGCGGCCGGCCAACCTCTGCGGAGCATGATCTTGCTCGCGATCAACTGTGGATTCGGCAATGCCGACGTGGCACAGCTGCCGATGCACGCCCTCGACCTCGAGCGCGGCTGGATCGACTTCGCCAGGCCGAAGACGGGCATCAGCCGGCGCTGCTGGCTCTGGCCGGAGACGATCGACGCGCTGCGCGACTGGCTGAAAATCCGGCCGACGCCGCTTTGCGACGACGACGCCGAGCTGGTGTTCATTACGTCGAGGGGAGCGAGCTGGGGCAAGGACATCGAAGACAATCCCATCAGCAAGGAAATGCGAAAGCTGCTGAACCGACTCGGCATCACAGGCAACAAGAATTTCTACGCCCTTCGCCACACCGTCGAAACCATCGGCGGCGAAGCCAAAGACCAGCCGGCGCTGGATCACATCATGGGGCACGCCCGAAACGACATGGCGAGCGTCTACCGCGAGCGAATCAGCGATGAACGCCTGCGGGCCGTGGCCGAGCATATCCGCGCCTGGTTGTTCGGCGGCGACGGAGATGAAAACGCCGACAGCAAAGCCGACGACAAGCCGCGAATCCTGCGGCTGCCGGGAGCGTAGGATTTCCCATCCTTCGGACATCGAAGCCGTAACGTCAGGAACAACCGACGAAAGGATACAGCGACATGAAGACACGCGTCATTGACCTGACCGGCAAGACCTACGGCATCGTGACGGTCATCGAGCGCGACCGGAACCATAAGCTAAAAACCCGTCAATCATGCTGGCGCGTTCGTTGCGGCGGCTGCCGCAAGGAATGGACCGTGCGCGGCAGCGACCTGGTAAACTGGACAATCGTAAGCTGCGGCAAGTGCCGGCCTAAAAAGCTCAACATCCAACCAGGTATGCGGTTCGGACGATTGACGGCGAAGGCCCCGACAAGAAACGGCTGGCTGTTTGATTGCGATTGCGGCAAATCAACCAACGTGCGAAGGTGCAACATCGGCGTAACAAAAAGCTGCGGCTGCCTGCGGCACGAACGAACCGTGGACATGACCGGCAAGCGCTGCGGGCGATGGACCGTAGACCGCATTGCCGATAAACGCATCGACGGTCATGTAGCCTGGCATGTGACGTGCGACTGCGGCCGAAAGGCGATAAAATCGGGGCGCGACCTACGGCAAGAAACCGGTTCCCGCGGTTGCGGCAAATGCTGGCGCGGCATTGATTTGACCGGCCAAGTCTTCGGCCACGCGAAGGTATTACGGATGCGGCCGCGCCAGAAAGGCGTCAAGGGAGCGGTGTTCGATTGTAGTTGCCTACTCTGTGGCCGCGAATTTGTCGCGCGCGGCGGCAACCTGCGCAACGGCAGTACAACAAGCTGCGGCTGTTATAAATCGAAGCGCATGGCGGCGATGAATCGCAGCCGCAACGGGAAGCTGGTGGGGCTTCAGCCCAACATGGCGACGCCGCCGGAACAAGGCACGCCGGGCGACCAAACAGAAGAAACGCTGGCACCGAAGAAGAAGCGCGGACGGCCGCGCGGTTCATTAAATGCGCACGTGCAACGCCGCAAGCAAGAGATGCTCAAAGCGTGGGACGAGAAACGATTCGGTACGAACAAATCAGAATATGCACGCGAATTTGGTTTTCACAGGCCCGATGTTGTTCGATGGATTCAGGAACACGAGAACCGTAGTATTTAATCCCCGCCGACTGTAGAAAAAATTCCCCATGTCAAGCGCTCGAATTTTTTCTACGCTTTTTTTTCTCCCATCAAAAAGCCGAAATGCTGATTTTTTCGGGATTTTGACCGTAGTTTTAATTCGCCGAATTTTTTCTACGGTGATAATTCCCGTCATGCAACGCGCGACCGACAACCGCGATTACACCGTTCGGGAACTGGCCCGGAAGTGGCGAGTCTCGCCGGCGGCGGTGCGCAAGCTCATCCGCGACGGCCAGCTGCCGGCCTACGAACCGATCCCCGGCAGCCGGTCCGGCCTGCGAATCACCCGCGAGGCCGTGGCGGCATGGGAGCGCAGGCACACGGTACGTCCGGCGGTGCGGCATCGGCGGCGGGGCGATGGCATCGACCCGGAAGTGAGGAAACTGTTGGGGGAATAGAGAATGGCTCAATCGTTTAACTTCATGGCGGCGGCACGGCAGGCATTAAGGCACGGCCTGGCGGGTAAGATCGGTGCGTCTGCAACGCTGGTCTACTTGCACCTGGCCGACCGGGCTAACGCCGATGGCGAATGCTGGCCGGCCATCTCAACCATAGCAAAAGATACCGGCTTGGCCCCGCGAACGGTCAAGGCGGCACTTAAACGGCTCGAAGACGAAGGACTGATTAGCCGCCAACGGCGCGGCAACGGGTTTTCGAACACCTACCAAATCCAGGCAAGTCTGAAGTGCAAAATCTGCACTTCTGGTGGTGCAAAATCTGCACCTCTGAAGGGCAATTCTTGCACCTCTGAAGTGCAAAATCTGCACTTCCCTATAGAAGGTACCCAAGAAGATACCCAACAAGCAGCAAGCGCTGCTGCTGCCGAAAAAAAATCGAAAGCAGAACGGAAGCTGCAAGAACTCGGACTGTCAGCCAATCTCTCCGAGCGATACCCACCCGACCTTATCACCGAAGCTGTCGAATTCGTGATGGCGAAACCGAACGTGCGAAACCCCGCCGGCATGGTACGCACCATCCTTGATCACCCGGCCGATTGGGGCTTCACCTGCAACGGCACCTGGCACCGACCGCAGCCGGCAGGACCGCCAAGAGAGAGCGACGAAGACCGGCTACGGCGACAGGCGGAGTGGCAAGCACAATGCGACGCCGAGCGGCTGGCGGCTGAAAGAGATCGGCCGAAGGTGCTGGCGGCGTTGGCCGAATGGAGGAGACAGAGGGAGAAAGCGGCCCTATGAAACGCTATGCACGAAGCGACGCGGCGGAACGTGCGGTGCTCGGCTCGATGATCCGGGATAACGCCGTCATCGGCCGCGTTCTTCAGATCGTGCGAGATTCACATTTTCGGTGCGACGCACACCAACGGGTTTTCCGGGCTGTCGTGGCGCTCTTTCAAGACGGCAAGCCGATTGACTTGGAAACCCTGGCAAACAGGTTGTACGCGGCCGGCGACATCGAGCACATCGGCGGCTACGGTTTGCTCGGACAGCTCTGGGAGGCCGCGCCGTCGGCCGCGAACGCCGAGCACTATGCCCAGACCGTTCGAGAAGCGGCAATCGTCCGGCAGCTCGGCTACGTCGCGGCTGAGATTGCATCGACATGCGAGAAACCCAACGACTCGGCCGACCGGCTGCTGAGCGATGCAATCCGCAAACTCGAGGACCTGGCTGGCAACGCGACGCAAGGAAGTCTGATCGACGCCCGCCGGTTGATGGCGATGGCTGCCGATGCGATAGACCGACGTGCAACTGGCCAGACGCCGGAGAGTCTGCCGACGGGGCTGCCGGCGCTCGATGAATTCGACGTGATGCGGTCTGGCGAACTGGTCATCATCGGCGCGCGGCCGAGCTGCGGCAAGACCGCTCTGCTACTGGCGATCATGCGGCACGTTGCGGTTGCCGAGGGGCTGCCTGTTTTTTTTGCGAGCCTGGAACAATCGGCAGAAGAAATTGCCGACCGGCTGCTGGCGGCTCAGAGCGGCATCAATGGCCATCGACTGCGACGGGGACGGCTGCAAGGCGATGAAGTGGAAAAACTGTGCCGGTCAATGGCACTAATCGACGGAAGCGGTATTTGGCTCGATGACGCGGCCGGCCAGACGGTTTTGAGAATCGCGGCGAACGCCCGCTACTTGTCGATGCGGCACGGTGTCCGGGCGATATTCGTTGACTACTTGCAGCTCATCGAACCGGAGAATCGCCGGCCGCCCCGACATGAACAGTTAGCGGCAATGAGTCGGCGGCTCAAATGCCTGGCTCGCGAGTTGCGGATACCGGTTGTGGCTGCGGCTCAACTCAACCGTCAAAGCGAAAGCCATCCGAAGCCGAGATTGTCAGACCTACGCGAGAGCGGGGCGCTCGAAGCCGATGCCGACGTAGTGCTGCTGCTCGACGCGCCACAAGATCGGCCTGACGAACTCGACGTAATCATTGCCAAAAATCGCAACGGCCCGCGCGGCGAAACGACGCTGCGCTTCGACCGGCCGACGTTTCGATTTTCGACGACAGCGCCCGCAATCAACGGGTTTTGCAAGGGGAATCATGGATAAGCCCCGATTCAGGATCGAGTTTCAAGCCCTCGCCGACGACGTGCCGGCCGTGGTTCGGCTTCGGGGTTTGCTCAAGCTGGCCCCGCGTGCGTTTCGGCTGCGGTGCGTTGACATGCGGGAGATTTCGTCCCAAAGGGATAGCTCTGGGTCCTTCCCGACACCAGCGAACGCGAGACTTGCCGCGGAACAGCCGCGAAAGTGAGGACACTTTCTTTCGGGAGAGGGGATCGGGAGCCGCGCCGGTTGGCGATCCTGCGGCGAAAACGGCCAAACATGACCGACGTAACGGAGATCGAAAAACATGGCGTTCCAATGCCCGACGTGCGATAAGCCGATGCGAGTTTTGCGCACGACTCACAGCCGCGATGCGATCCTGCGGCGGCGAATCTGCCCGGCCTGCGGTTTTCGCATGACCACGGCCGAACGACGGCTCGGCGACCGAAAGCCCGCTACATCTGCGCGTGCCGTCATATCTATCGCACAATTGGTCCGCGACCTCGAATTGCAACACCAGCTTCTCAGCCAACTCGGCTACGATTAAGCCAAAGGGGACAAACCATGAGCAAACCCGTTCCAGCCATCCAGCGACCCTCGAAAGAAAAATCGGCGGCGTTCGTCCGGCTTCTCTGCGAGCAAAACGACCAGCACATGCGGGACGAGTTCACGCCCGCCGAAGTCGTCGAGCTGATGACCGCCTGCGAGTACGACTGCGACGCCGACACCATCGCGGAATTCCATCGCAAAGGATACCTGCCCGGCATCCATCCCGACCAACGAACCTGGAACGCCCAGGACGTTTTCCAACTCGTCAAAGCCCTGGAACAACGCCGGCGATGGCTGCCCAACTCGTCAAAGCATCGCCACAAGAAACCCCGGGCCCTGGTCGATTGGGAAAGCGACATGGACCGCCCCGATGCCCGCGAAGCCTACTTCGCCGAGCTGGCCAACTACACCATCGAAGACCTCTTGCTGTGGCTGACCCTCGAAGCCAATCGCGACATCCGCGAGGCGTTCTGGATCGCCGCACGCGAAAAACTGAAACAAGCCGGGGTGTTCTGATGCGACCCGACGCGACCACGATCCCCGACTGCCTGACCTGCCCGGCATTCGCTCGCTTGACCGATTACGTCGGCGTTTGGGCGATCGAGCCGCGCGCCGGCGCAACCCTTTGGCAGCTGGCGCAAAAAACCGACTTGTCCCGCCATCTCGCCGAGGCCCAGCCGCAGCCGATCCAAGCCCATACGATCAAGCATCGTTCTGGCCAAGCCGGCACCGCGGAGAAAAATATCCGCGTCATCGAACTCGTCGGCACGCTGATGAAATCTCGCCCATCGCTCGGCGGCACCTCCACCGTGGACGCACGCCGGCAAATTCGGCTAGCCGCCAACGATAACTCCGTCGATGCGATCCTGCTGCACATCGACTCGCCTGGCGGCACCGTGGCCGGAACCGACGACCTGGCGAAAGAGGTGCAAGCCGCAGCGAAAAAGAAACCCGTCTTCGCCCAGATCGAAGACCTCGGCGCCTCGGCGGCCTACTGGATCGCCAGCCAGGCCGACAAGGTTTTCGCCAATTCGCCGACGGCTCTGGTCGGCAGCATCGGCACGCTGCTAGTCGTTTACGATTTCAGCCAGCAAGCCGAGAAGGAAGGCATCCGCACGCTGGTCTTCGCCACCGGCGACCTCAAAGGTGCTGGCGTCGCCGGCTCCAAAGTAACCGACCAGCAAGCCGACTATTTCCAAGGTCTGGTCAACGACGCCCAGCGACAATTCGATCTGGCCGTCCAAGCCGGTCGGCGACTGAACGAAAGCCAATTCGCGAAAGCGAAAACCGGTGCCGTGTTCGCGGCGGACGAAGCCCTGCGGCTCGGTTTGCTCGACGGAATCCAAAACCTCGATGCGACCCTGGAACGAATCGCGTCGGGCAGTTTGCAGAGAAGGGGACCACGCATGACCAATGATCTCGACACCATCCGGGCGGAAGAACGCCAACGGCTCGCCGCCATCGACAACGCGACCAGAAACCTGCACCTCGACGGACCATTCGCCGAGCGCGCCGAAGAACTGCGGCAGCAAGCCATCGCCGGCGATCTGACCATCGAACAACTGCAAGCCGGCTTGCTCGACCTGATCCGGCAATCCCGGCCGGCGGCACCGCTTTTGACCGGCGGCGCGAAGTGGATCAGCTCGACCGATCACCTGGCGGCAGCCCTGCTCGCCAAGGCCGGTCTCGAACGCCTGGCCGAGAAAGCATTCGGTCCGCACGTCATGGAACAAAGCCGACCTTTGCATGCCGCTTCCCTCGTGGACATCTGCCGCGAAGCGATCCGGCTCGACGGCAGGGAAATCCCGCGAACCCGAAACCAGATCATCTCGGCGGCATTCAGCGGCGGCTCGATCCCGACGGCTCTCGGCACCGCCAGCGACAAGGTGCTCGTCGCGGCCTACCTGCAAGCCCCGGCGGCCTGGCGTTCCTTCGCTGCCGTTCGCTCGACCAGCAATTTCAAAACCCACAATGCCATTCGGCCAACCTTCGGCGGGAACCTCTCCGAACTCCCCGAAGGCGGCGGCATCGATCATGGCACGCTCGGCGAAGACGTTTACACCTACTCCGTCAGCACCTACGCGAAGCAATACAAGATCGACCGCCGAGCGATCATCAACGACGACGCGAGCATCTTCTCGGATGTCATCCCAGGACTCGCCCGCGCCGCCGCCCGAACCCTCAACGACCTCGTCGCCTTCAAAATCCTCGAAAACGCCAACAGCTTCTGGTCCAACGGCAACAACAATTTCCTCACCGGCGGCGGCTCGGCTCTCGGCTCAGCCGGCTTGTCCGCCGCCATCCAAATGCTACGCGACATGACCGATGCCGAAGGAAACTACCTCGACCTCGAACCGCGCGTCTTGCTGGTCCCCAGCGACCTCGAAGAAACCGCACGCGCCCTTTTGAATTCCGATTTCGTCGAACGTTCGCAAGCACCGAACGACCGCGAGCCGACCGGCAACGTGCATCGCAACATCGCCGAGCTGGTTGTCGAACCCCGGCTCGGCAACGGCGTGACCTTCGGGGACGTCACGCAAGTCGGCTCGACAACCGCATGGTACCTGTTCAGCGACCCAAGCAACGCTGCCGTCATCGTGGCGTTCCTCAACGGCCAACAAACGCCGATCATCGAGCCATTCGGCCTGCGGGACGATCCCGACCACCTGGCTTTGCAGTTTCGCGTCTACCACGATTTCGGCGTCGCTCTGGGCGATAACCGGGCCGCCATCAAGGCCGCAGGAGCGTAAGCAACCTCTACGTGGCACCGCCTGTCTGCACACCGGCAGGCAGACGCGGCAGTCGGAGTTCCCGTCACGTCGGCGCCTCATTCGTGTCAACCCTCGCCCTGATCCCCTCTCCCTCCGGGAGAGGGTAGGGGTGAGGGCTCGGCGTGGCGGGGTTTTTTCCCGCTCAAGCCAAACCGCGAAGGAACACGAAGCAACACCAATGCGTCCCCTAGGCGCTCGAGGGACGCGCTTGGCTGGCCCTCCCATTCGCGTCCTTCGTGCTTACCGCCAGCCGTCATTGGCGTCTCTTGTGGAAAACATGGCTGGTGAACTGCTCGCCCGGCAGATCGCCGAGCCGGCGACGTGCCAGATTCTTCTTCAGGCGTCCGTTGCGCAACACCTCAGCGATCTGGCCGAAAGCGTCGTCCTCGTCGCGCTGCCGATCGTCGGGGTGGAAAATGGCTTCGCCTCGTGCTGCTCTGGCCGCCATCACGGCGATCTTCTCTTCGCTGCCCGGCTCGGCGTCCGTCGGCTGGACTGGCGTTCTCGGTTCGGGATAACCGGCACGCGCTTCGATTTGGCGGCGTGCCTCGGCCCACTTCGCCAGGTCTTGCAGATCGAATCCAGCTTCCTCGATCTCTTTTTCCCAGCGGCCAAGACCAGGCTTGAAATAGCGGAAGCGGGCGAAGTAAGCTCGTCGGCGTTGCTTGGGACCGGTAAATTTCTTCATGCCTTGGCATGATAACCGATTTCGACGACTTCAAGCGACTGACATACGGTTGTCATCGCTTTTCGTCCCGACGCCCGCCGACGCCCGTTTTGGGTCCATTTAGGCCCTCAGATGGCCGCCCAAAAATCAAAAAACCCCGTGTTTTTCGGGGTTTTTGAGTGCCTGGCTACTTTACGAAAGCGGTGCTCTGCCGTTGAGCTACATCGGCAAATGGCTGTCGCGTTTGTCCGCTTATTGTTTCTATTGTTCTTGTTCTACGAACCTGGCCGTTCTGTCGGACAACAAAAACTGGCCGGCAACAAGGCCGGCCTGATCCTAGCAAATTTTTTTCGGAAACGGCTTCACCACGACCAGGCGCAATTGTACAGCCAAATCGTGGCGAAGCAAGCCCACAAGTCGACACCACCCAAGGGTTTCGCCCGCGTTCATGGCAGGCGGCTACGTGGTGAGTCGACTCCAGTCGCTCTCTTCAAAAACCCACCAGGCGGGCGACCGTTTCGGCTGGGAGTGTTCTTCAGTTCAGACCATGCCTCGGAGACGACCTCATCAGTATTCTCAATTTGAATTATTCTGTGAAATTACAGTGAATTCCGCAAGAAGCGCAGTGCATTCGTTGACGGGCGTCGGCCTCGCCTGTGAGCGACAGGCACAACTTTGTGAAAGAATTGCCCAGCAATTCGTATCAAATGTAGCTGCGACCATCCTGGTTTGCTCCGTTTCGACACAACTTCAGGGAAGTTGGCATGAATAGACGTTCACCATCCAGCAACTAATTGTACCCGGGCGGTGGAAAAGTTTCCGTTTCGGCGAGTGAAAAATTTTGGTGAGGTGCCGTATATTAAATTTGGATGGCGAGCGCAGTGACTTTACCTGGCAGATCTTCAAATCCCTATGTGACAACCTGTGATCAAGGCACGCGACAGGACCGGGCGCTTCGTTGCGCCAGGTGGTCCTTGCGTGCCGTCGTTGGCCGGCACTGCCGCGGCCCTAGGTGCGCATGGCCTGCGAGCAGCGTTTCTCATTGGCCCGTGAAGTGCGAGGACAGACGTTCCCATGGATGGCGTTTACAAAGAGTGCCTTCTACGAAAGAGGTGGGAATGAACTTGACGAACGACCTGTGGAGCGAGAAACGTTTTGCCGAGATCCTGAATTTCCTCTTCAGATGCCTTGTCAAACAGTATTCGAATCCAGAGCTTGCTGACTCGCTTGCCAGCACAGCGGTCGCCAAACTATGGGAAAAGGAGCGCAAGAATCCAGACTTTTTCCAAACATTCGAACATGCCCGCAACTACGCCCGAAAAATCGCCTACAACGAGGCCATCAGCCAAAGCAGAAAAGAACAAAGGTTGGATAAAGTTCACCGCCAGTACGCCAAAAACCGCGATACTTACCTCAAAGGTGCCACAGTTCGGCAAGAGATTTGCGAGTTCGCTCACGACTGCCTCGCCAGTCTGCCCGAGGAGGACCGCTTTATTCTGGATACTTACTACTTGTCCAACCAGTCTGACGCCGACATCGGCTGCGCTATCTTCAGCGATCATACCTCCAAGGCTGCCAAAGGTCAGCGCGCGCGCCGCCTGCGGATGCGCTCTCTGGAGCGGTGCAAGCAGCTCCTGCTGAAACACGGCTTCGATCCTCAGATATTAAACAAGTCCCGCTGACAGTCGATCGGGACTTCGTGCCAATCTCATGTTTCCGCGAGGGGCAGCGCTATTCGTGCGCCCCTCGCGGGAAGCCCACTATGGCAAAGTCGTAACACAAGGACGACGGAACGCAAACAACAGCACGCATCTGCTCTTGAAACTTGGGGTCAACAATAAAAAGTTTACTTCGCCTGGACGTAATTCTTGAAAAAGGAGGAGGCCGCCTATGTCATCTTGTCGTCGCTCAGGACCACACACTGACAAAGTTCGCACAGGTCTTTTCTTTGATGCGCTTGAAGCCGCCGAGTCTGCCGGCATCAAGAACCCGATTCTTTTCACTCTCGGCGGGTACATGCGCAGGTTGCTGGTTAGTCATTCGAGACGGTTGGAGTTCCTTCCGATCAATGGTCTGATTGTGCGAAGTTGGATGAAACAGGCTCGCAAGTTGGGGGGCACCTTTGGGCTTGGCGTGAGACAATTGTCGAACGTGAAGTTTGCATTGATCCAATTCCGAAACGCTTCGCTTTTCGATGAACATCGGCAACTGGCAGCTGTCGGACACGACGACTACACGAAACTGTACCGAGCGGTGTTAAGGATTGCGCGGCAAAGGCAGGTTCCGGAGGTCCCTCCCCCCATCCTGTCCGACAATGTGTTTAGGGAAATCAAGCGAAACACCATCGACTTCTTGCACCCTGATCGGCTGCAGACTTTGCGGAAGTTTGGTTGTCGGGCCAAGCGAGGCCTGTTGTTTGTCGGTCCGCCGGGTAACGGCAAAACGACCATGTGCCGATGGTTGTTCTACGAGTGTCATCGCTTGGGTCTGGAGGTCCAAGCCATCACGGCCGACGGCTTGAATACAGCCCACCGATACAACTCTTTGGAGGAAATCTTTTCGATCGACGGCAACGGCATCATTTTCTTCGACGATCTGGACATCGCCTTGGCGGATCGGACTTCCTCGTTTCATGCCGACGTTCAGTCTGCGTTCTTGACAGCGATGGACGGCATCAAGGTCAAAGAGGGGGTCGTTATCATCTTCACGACGAACCTGCCTTTGGATCGCATCGATAAAGCATTCAATCGACCGGGCCGTTTCGATGTGGTGATCGAATTCCAGAAACCCACTGCCGAATTGCGTCGCCGACATATCCTGACGTGGCACAAAGACATAGTCAGCAATATCGACGTCGATGAGGTCGTGGCCGGCACCGATCATTTCAGTTTCGCGGAACTGGATGAATTCAAGAATCTGCTGGTGTTGGAGTATGTGGAAAGCGGCTGCTGGGATTGGCGAAAAGCTTGCGAACGATTCGCCCGTAACCGCGACCTCGTTGCTTCGTCGCCACGAGGCCAGTTCGGCTTTCACCCCACGGCTTTAGAAATGACCGAGATGAACCCGTTGCCGATGGAATTTTAATCATGCTACTGTTTTCTGCCCGCGACTTTGCTGCCAGAACGCTGTGACCTTCGATGAGTTCAGCAAAAAACGCGATCGCGGCGGTGATGCTTTCGTCGCCGCGATCCATCTTCAAGCAGCATCTGGCGCAATCGTGCCAATGGCACCCGTGTCACGAACCAGTCACTGCTCTTCCGTCTCTTCAGATCGTTTCCGCTGAAACTCCTGGCGTACGGCGAAACTCCCAAGGTAGCCCAAAAGTCCCAAATCGATTGCCACCGAGAACAACTGGTATTCAGGATCGTACTCAGTCGCTGGGGAGAACAGACCCCATGTCTCACCCACTGCCACCACGAACTTGAATCCATCGTAAATAGCGAATCCCGCCAGCAGGAGCATTAAAAAAATACGAATGATGTTGATGCGAAAAAACATCCCTATACAGAGGACTGCGAACAGGGGAATGCGGACCGCAGCCGTCCCGCGCAGTTTTTCCGGGCCATGGAAGGACATCCAGACGAGAAACAAAGCGGCCAGACCACAAACCGCGGCGATGCAGTCGATGCTCCACAGCCTTCGTTTCGGTTGGTTCATTGCTTTCGGAGCTTGTTACCATATTGCAGGACCGACACTCGATGGTATTCGAAGTCGGTTTCGCTCGCAAATCGAGCGAACAGTTTTTCGTCGGTTCGTCAGTACCACGTGATCGCGTATTGTGCATTCCGACTTGTCGTTTGTTTTCCCGGAGTCACGCTGGATGATGCGTCGGCCATCAGCAGCAAAGCTGTAAGACGATAGTTGTTCATACCCTGATTTGGCTGGTACACTTGCTCAAACGTGTCGACACCGAGGGAGATGGTTTGATGAGAAGTATCATCGTTAATGTATTCGTTGCTTCCTGTTTCGCGATGCCAGCAGTGGCCCAACAGGGGGATCTGGTCTGGCACGATATCAGCAAGTTGCCGATCGAAGGCAAGGGCTGGCAAAAGACGAAGGCATTCTATGACCGCCTGCCGGCGAAAGCGGAAAAAATGGTACGGTCGCCTGTGTGGGAGCTGAGTCGGCATTCATCTGGTCTGTGCGTGCGCTTTGTCACCGACGCCACGACGATCCACGCTCATTGGGTTTTGACCTCGCAGCGTTTGGCCATGAACCATATGCCGGCAACCGGGGTCAGCGGCCTCGATTTGTACGTGAAAACTGAAGAGGGCAAGTGGCGCTGGTTGGCTGTCGGCAGGCCGAGTGCTGTCACCAACCGCGTCCGCCTGGTCAGCGGTATTCCAGCCGGCAAACGCGAATACCTTCTCTATCTGCCCCTTTACAACGGCGTCTCATCGGTGGCAATCGGGGTGCCGAAAACGGCATCCTTTTCGCCAGCGCCGCCGCGACCCGAGAATCGGCGCAAGCCGATCGTGTTTTACGGCACTTCCATTACGCAAGGAGGGTGCGCGTCGCGCCCCGGCATGGTGCACACCGCCATTATCGGCCGATGGTTCGATCGCCCCATCATCAACCTCGGCTTCTCGGGCAACGGCCGGATGGAACAAGAACTCGCAACGCTGATGGCTGAGTTGGATCCAGCCGTTTACGTTCTCGATTGTTTGCCGAACATCACCGCGGACGACGTTTCCAAACGTACCGGTCCATTCGTCCGCATATTGCGCAAAGCCCGTCCCGAAACGCCGATCGTTCTCGTCGAAGACCGCAGCTACGCCGATTCGTTTCTCGTAACCTCGAAACGGCAACGTAACTTGGACAGCCGAAAAGCACTGCGAAAGGCCTTTGAACAACTCCGCGCCGACGGCATCAAAGAACTTTACTACCTCGAAGGCGAAAACCTGCTCGGCGACGACGGAGAAGGCACCGTCGACAGCTCGCATCCCACTGATCTTGGTTTTCTGCGGCAGGCCGATGCCTTTTTGAAAGTGCTGCGGCCGCTGTTGAAATAGCCGGCGCGACAACGATTCGCCCCGTTCCATCGCCTGAGTTTTTTCGCTACCATGGTTTCATGGCCTTGGGCAACGTCTGGAAGCGAAGCTGATGCCGAGAACCATGCCAAGTTTGCTTTTTCTTGCTGGCTCTCTCGTTTGTTTGCTGGCATTGACACCAGCCGAAGCTCATCCGGTGGCCCGGCGCTGCCACGATCGCACCATCAAAGTCGAAATCCAAGCAGGCAGAGTTATCGTCTTCTACCACCTCGACGTCGATTATTTCACCATCGTGCTCGACGAGCTGCCTGTCTTCGTCGACGTCAAGACGGTCAAAGGCGATGCCATCTACAGCGAATACATGCGGCACTATGCCCCGGTCATTGCTGACAATCTAGATGCTCGAATCGACAAGAAGAAACTCGACTTCAAGTGCCGAAAGTCGAGCCATCGCCTGACCGACGACGAGGGGAGGCCGCTTGGCCACGTTCGCTGCGAGTTCACTTTCGAAGCCGACTGGCAACCGAAGGCAGGGAAGCACACGTTCACTTTTCGGGAAGGCAATTACGTTCTCGAAGAGGGGTATATCCGAATGTCCATAGCGGCGCCCAAGCCGCTCGAGATCATCCGTGTCGATGTAGCGCCGGAGGATTTGCAGCAAAGGCCGACGCGGGAGCTTGGCCCCGGCGACGATGAGCGTTTGCGTGAAGCGTCGGCGGTCTTTTTGGTGCCGGAGAACGCGGTGCCGGTTTTGGCCGACGCCGGTCATTCGCACCCCCATCCGCACGGATCCGAAGCCGGTCATGACCATTCGTGGATGGAGCAATTGCTCGACACGAACCAAGGTTATCTTCTCGTTCTGATATTGGCGGCGTTTTTCGGGGCCGCTCATGCGCTGACGCCGGGACATGGCAAAACGCTTGTCGCTGCCTATTTAGTCGGTGAAAAGGGAACCGCATGGCATGCCCTCTTGCTTGGCATCGTCACCACGCTTTCGCATACTGGCGTGGTGATCCTGATCGCCGTCTTTCTGCACTTCTTTTACCGCGATGCCAAGGCGGCGGAAATCGAAGTCCCCTTGAAAATTGCCAGCGGCCTCCTGGTTGCAGGCTTTGGGTTTTGGTTGTTGACTCGCCGGCTCGCCGGTCGGGCTGACCACGTCCATCTCGGCGGCGGACATCACCATCACGGGCATACCCATGCCCATCATCACCACGACCACGATCTTGGTCACGATCACCCTCATCATCACGATCACGACCACAAGCATGCCGACCACTATCACGATGAACACGGTCATGCCCATCCGCTGCCAGCGAACGACCAGAAACTGACGCGCTGGGGC
The DNA here is from genome assembly GCA_026004675.1 of Gemmatales bacterium. Classification (GTDB taxonomy): domain Bacteria; phylum Planctomycetota; class Planctomycetia; order Gemmatales; family Gemmataceae; genus BPJP01. The sequence goes on along the minus strand of BPJP01000002.1, from coordinate 123,168 downwards.
ATCGTGCTATTGGGCATCAGCGGCGGTATGGTCCCCTGCTGGGACGCTATTACCTTGTTGATTTATTTCCGCATGACGGCACCGTTGTTGGCGTTGTCGGCCGTGTTGGCCTTCAGTGCTGGTCTCGCGAGCGTGCTGGTCGCCATCGGAATGGCCGTTGTCTACCTGCGCGGTTTCGCGCAGTCGCATTTCGGCGAGGGCAAATTCTTCAAGTCTTTGCCGATCATCAGTGCCACCGTAGTCATGCTGCTTGGCCTCTGGCTCTGCTACGACGGCATACAAGCGATGGGGCAGTAACTCTTGCCGATCTGTTCAGACTCGGCGACGACGCCCCTATTACTGCGGCGCCAGAACTTTTTTCGGCAGAAGCCTTCGTCGAGCATCCAGTCCCGCCAGAGCCACGAGGTTATCGTTCTCATCAAAAACCGCCAGCTCGACACCGGATTTTGGCACGTCCCGGCAATGAATCATCTGGCCACAGCGCAAGCGGCGTATCTTTTCCGACGAAAGCCTGATGCGGGGAAGTCGGGCAACGGCTTTTGCCATCGGCAATAGTTTTCCCATCGCCTGGTCAGCTGACAAATCGAGCGACACCGCATCCTCGGTGCTGAAGACACCCACCCGCAATCGGCGAAGCGATTCCACGTAGGCGCCGCAACCCAGGCGCGTACCCAGGTCTCGGGCCAGCGAACGGATGTACGTCCCCTTCCCGCATTCAACTTCTATTTCCAGATGCGGGTATTCGTACCGTAGCAATTCGATGCGATCGATGCGCACGCGACGGGCCCGCAGGCTGACCTCCTCGCCCAGACGAGCCAGATCATAGGCCCGTTTCCCGAATACTTTCGACGCGGAATAGACAGGCGGCACCTGCTCGATAACACCGACGAATTCGCTCAGGGTTTGCCGAACTCGTTCCAACTCCGGTGCCTTGGTAGAAACCGGTTCGATCCTGCCGTCAGCGTCGTCCGTGTCGCTGACCGCGCCGAGGTGAATGCCCGCGAGGTAGACTTTTTCCATTTCCTGGATGTATTCGATCAGCCGAGTGGCCGTCCCAATGCACAACACCAACACTCCGGTAGCCAACGGATCAAGCGTGCCAGCATGTCCGACCCGTGTCCGCTGCGGGAACCATGATTGCACCCGGTTCACAATGTCTCGCGACGTCACCCCGGATGGCTTGTCGACAACCAGTAGACCATGCGGGCTTTTCGCAGTGTGGGATGGATCGCTCATGGTTGCTTCATTCTCGTCCGGAAGGTTTCAGACTGTCACCAAACGGATCGTACCCTAACAAGGAAACCAGTCTCAAGTTTCTGCCTGGGCAAAATGCGGTTTTGCGGTTACATTGACTTCAGAATAAAACCAGCAAGGTGGAAACGTTTGGGACGAACGACCGGCGCGGAGAATCAGCCACTGGAAGGCAACCGGCGAACGTGTGTGATTTTCAACCCTGCGGCGGCAAGAAAACGTGCCCAGGCTCGATTGGAGTATGTCCAGGAACAATGGAAGAACCGTGCCGCCTTCTGGCCGACCGAACAACCCGGCCACGCCGAAGAACTTGCCGTCAAAGCCGTTGAGCAGGGGTTCGAAATCATTGCTGCCGCCGGTGGCGACGGGACCGTGCACGAAGTCGCCAACGGCATCTTGAAAACCGGCAACACCACTGTCGCGTTTGCTCTCATCCCCATCGGGTCCGCAAACGATTACGCCTTCAGTCTGCAATGGGCTTGCCAGCAGGCAGGCCCCGACAAGTTGGTCGACATTGGCCTCGTTCGCGGTGGCGGCAAAGAAAGGTACTTTGTCAATTCACTCGGATTGGGCTTCAGCTGCGCTGTCGCCCTGGATTCTCGGCGGATTCCATGGCTGCAGGGCGTGCCACTCTACGGTTTGGCCTTCCTGCGTTCTCTCCTGTTTCGTTATCAATTATTGCCAATGAACGTGGTTCTGGATCACCACGTGCGCGTCGAACCGACGCTGTCGATCACGTTCGCGCTTGGCCGGCGGGAAGGAAACCTCGTAGTGGCTCCGCGTGCTCAATTGGATGATGGCTCCTTCGATTATCTCCACGTCGGCGCTCTGTCCCGATGGCGCGTTCTTCGATATCTGCCTCGCCTTGCCAGAGGCGGCGAATTGCCGGAACATCCGGTCATCTGGCAAGGGAAATGCCGTTCGGCGCGTCTCCATTCCGACGTGCCGCTCGATGTCCACTTGGACGGTGAATTCTTTTGCACGAAAACGGATGGTATTACTGAACTCGATATTCAAATCCGGCCAAACGGATTCCGCGTACGTTTCCCGTTCAACTTCGAAATTAGTGGTTGACGACAAAAGCAAGGAGGTTCGTATGTTCGGTGCCAAAACCTGTCAAGTCGAGCGCTACAAGCAGCTTCGCAACGCACTGAATCGAGTCTGTGCGAGGTTCGCCGAGACCATCACCGAAGACATCTTCGAACAAGCTGGCAAAAAACTCGGCATGTTGCGAAAAAAAGCGATGATCTTCGACAATGAGTCCGAATTCGATGTCCTTGTGGATTATTGCCTTTACGATGTTTATCGTGGCAATCGCAACCTCGTCGAACGTTGGACCGATTTCGCGGACGAGTTGACGGACGCCGACGAGCGACTCATTCTCGACGCCATGCAAAAGGCGCATTATTCGATTTTCAAAATCACTGGCCTCGAACCCGGTATGGGCGCGAGGATCGAAGATTGTTTGTACGAATCAGAAGAATTGTTTCTTTACGACATTAACATAAGCAATTCGGCACTGAGCGACATTCGGTTCGGCGGGCGGATTCTGTGTGCCGACGACATCGTGATGACGACGGGGGCGATGCTCCCTTTCTTTCAACGGAGCATGTGGCTTGCCGAAAATGTGGTTGCCACAATGTGCCGGCGTTTCAAGGCCAAGTCCCTCACGGAGTTGACCAGGAAGCAAAAATCGGAGGTGACGGCAGCAATTATCTATATTGCTTTGGCTTATGGCGCCTCACGCCTGGTCGAATTCAGAGCTCCCTTTGCTAATGAAACAACAAACGAACCTGTAGGCTACGAATATGAACCGGAAGAAATTCGTCGCCTCCACCCCAAAGACCCCTGTATCTGCGGTAGCAAGAAGAATTTCGGGGCTTGCTGCGGCCGGAATCGTTAGGAAAAATCCGGTGCGGCCCCTCATTTTGTTTGTGTGCCGCACTGGATAACTTCATCTAGTTGCTGCCATCCGCGGGCGAAAGCAAACGGGTCGCTTCCGATCGGGCAGCGGCCAGTTCTTTTTGTTTGTTGTTATGCTCGACGAAAAGCCATGTGAAAGCGCCAATCGACAAGAAAAAGAAAAGACCCACTACGATCAAGACCGACTTGATCACTCCCCAGTTGAGGTTGTCGCCTTGATCGATTTCCGCTGGTAACTCACGGAACGCTGACATGGCTTCTCCCATTGTCTCGTAATTCTACATTTCTCCCATTGCTCTCGGCACTATTAAGACGAGCGGCGCAACGCATAGTAACGGAAAAAATCAAAATTTCCTAGGGCAACCGGCTTTCTTGCTCGCCTCCTCTTCTCTGGAATCTCCCTCTTTCAACCACTGCATTCACAGACTGCCCCGGCTCGCTTCCAGGCAGAGCCAGGGAACCAGCGTTTAGCGCAGTCCACTTTGAGCAAATGCAGAATGCTCTCTTGATCAGCGAGTAAACTTTTGTATTCTGTATGGAGGTATATTTGACTTGTCGTGGGGAGTTGCTAATGAACCAGGACAACGAATGTCAGCCCGGCGATTCCCTGGCCAGAAAAGCCGCCAGGTTGCACGACGAACTCATCCGTTCCTTGTCCGAAGACAACGCCGCTGATATTGCCGAATCGCTCAAGCAAAAGTGCAAAGAAGGCGATTTGGCCGCGATCGAAATTGTCATGTCCTATCTGTTTGGCGAAGCAAATTCCCCAATCGATTTCGAGAGCGGGTCATCGTTCGAAGGGAACGGGGATCACGAGGTCGCCGACTGAAAAATTTCATTTCAAGGAAGCACCGTCAATTGGCGGTTTGTCCCTGGCGATATCAGGAACGACGACAGCAACCCCCCTTGCCGCCTTTGCGAAGTCGGCGGAACCCGTCGTTGATGGATAGCGGATGCCTGTCGGCAGCGTCATTGCGCGAACAACTTGTCGACCAGGCCATTAGATTTCATACATCGGCGGCGCGACATTGCCTTTCCCTTTGATGCGCAAAGATGGTTTTTCCAGAGTGACGACGGTATACGGTTCGACGCTGTGCATCAACCAGACGCTCGAGCCGATGACGGAATGGTGGCCGATCACGGTATCACCACCGAGGATGGTGGCGTTGGCATAGACGACGACGTCGTCCTCCAGCGTGGGATGGCGTTTCATGCCGCGGATGATCTTGCCGTCAGCGTCGCGTGGGAAACTAAGAGCACCGAGCGTGACGCCCTGATAGAGTTTGACGTGTTTGCCGATGTCGCACGTTTCGCCGATCACGACGCCGGTGCCGTGGTCGATAAAAAAGCTTGGTCCGATGCGGGCGCCTGGATGGATGTCGATACCCGTTTTGAAGTGGGCGTATTCGGTCATCATTCTAGGGATCAGAGGAACGCCGAGCAGCAACAGTTCGTGGGCGATGCGGTAGATGGTGACGGCTTCAACGCCGGGATAGCAGAAGATGATCTCGGACAAGCCGGTGGCGGCCGGGTCACCTTCGTAAGCTGCTTGCACGTCCTGGGCCAGAACGGTCCTCAGTTCAGGGAGCTTCCGCAAGAAACCGACGGTCTTTTGCTGGGCCAGCGCCTCGAAATCCACGCCTTCGCAAGAACGGTTCTGCCCACATTCGCATTCATGGCGCAGCGCGCGAGCGATCTGCTGGGTTAAACGATCATGGAGGCTGTCGATCAGATCACCGACGTGGTATTCGACATTGCCCATGTGCAGATTTTGCCGTCGGCCAAATCCCGGGTAAAGAATTTCGAACAGGTCGGACAGGATGTCGATGACGGCGTCGCGGCTGGGTAACGGTTTGTGGCCTAAATGGTGAATGCCGCTGCATTCGTTATAGGTCGCGACAACAGCATCGGTGATTTCCGACAGGCCTTCTTCTTTGATGCGGAGGTCCGTTGCCATGGTTTGTGTGCTCCTTCCTTTTGCTCGTGGATCGGGCTGAAACGAACGTTGCCAGGCGGTCGCGGAAGAATTCCGGTTCATGCATGCCGGCCAGCGACCGCCCCGATACAGACGCATCGGCAACAACAGCCCAGGGCCAACCACGACAGAAGGAACACGGCAGACCTCGAGAGAAAAGAGGCTCGAACAAGGCCTTGGCCGACTATGCCGGCCAAATGCCTTCCTTCACCATTATATATAGTCGGCGGCCGATGCTTTCGCAACGACGCCCGTTTTCTATTCGGTTCAATCGACACAAGAATCGAAACGATTCCAATCAGAAGGGGTGACCGACTGAAAAACCGCGGAAAGTTGCCCGATGATGCCGTTTGGAGAAGAGCGGATGTGTGCATCTGCCGGAGAATGCAGCGTTTTTGCTGGATTGCTATATAGTGGCGTGCCGACAAGTAGAGCTTCGCAGCTTGTCCTCGGGAGCTTATCTCATTTGGTCTCATCCTCCTCCCGAATGTGGATGGGCAAAAGGGCGCGTTTCACCTCTTTGCGAAGCATGTCGTAAGCGTCGATGCCGGTGAACTTGCGGAACTGTTCGGTGGCCTGGCGGACGAACATATCGACGCCGGTGATGACGTGGCAGCCTCTGGCGCGTGCCTCTTTTACCAGCAAGGTATTTTCGGGAGTATAGACCGTATCAAAGACGATGAGTCCGGGTTTGAGGAAACTGTGGTGAATCGGCGTGTCATCGACGTGCGGATGCATTCCGACGGGGGTGCAGTTTACGAGGAAATCACAGCGTACGTTATGCCTTCCCTCCCAGGGGATCGCTTTGGCCTGGACGAGTTTCGCCACTTCCTGGGCACGGGGCAACGTGCGATTGGTGACGGAAATCTGCATGCCGAACTGATGCAGAACGTGAACAATGGCTCGAGCGACGCCACCGGCGCCGAGTACGAGGGCGGCCATCTTGTTCAGTTCGATTGGTTTGCCTCCGTGTTGTGGGAGATTGTTCAGAATCGAATCCCTGGCGGCGGTGTAGTCGGTGTTCGAGGCGGAATAGCCTCCTTCGGTCAGGATCAAGGTGTTGGCGGCTTTGATCAGCTCGGCTGATTCGTCACGGTTGACGGCTTCTTCGTACGCTGCTTCCTTGTGCGGGATGGTCACGCTGAAACCAGTGACCGGCAACTGGGCGAAATTTTTCAGAAAGTTGGGGAGCGCGCCGCGAGGCACTCGGAACGGCAAATAGACGCCGTTGAATCCTGTCTTGCGAAACGCCGCGTTATGAATGGCGGGGCTGAGACTATGCCCTACTGGATCGCCAATGACACCGAATACCTTGGTATCGGCGTTGATGTCGTCATAGTGGGTAAAGGTTTTTCATTTCGTCGAAAGAAGGCATGCCGGGGAGCGATGCCGCGCTCTTTGTTGAAGGCTGCATAGGAATAAGCAGCCCCGAACTTCGCGCTCAAGATTCGACTGGGAAAGCCCAGGTCGCCCATGCAATGCGCGACAGTCGGCCTGGTTTTCCGCTTCAGGAGTTTCAGGACGCGCAAGTTGTCGCTTGGACGTTGGGCCGTGACCGCGATCTTGACAATGTCGGCGTCAAGCTCGCAGATCTGCTTGTAAATATCTTCGAGGTTCTCCGGGGTCTCGCGAAAATTGTGATAGCTGATGATCCGCTTCGTATCCTTGTAGCGTCGAATGTCCTTGGCGGCGTCCATTTCGATGTCGACCCAGTCGAAGCCGGCGACGATGGCCTGTCGCAAAAGGGTACGGCGTTCTTCTTCGCTGGCCAGCCATCGCCCGCCGTCTTGCTGTCGCCGAACGGTGGCGATCATGGGACAAGGCCTGTTCTGTAACAAGCGTTTGAAATCGGGCGCCTTCGCCAGAAAGTCGAGCCTTAATTCGATCAGTTGCGCTCCCTGTTTGGCCGCCTCTTGAATCTCGATCTGCATCATTTTGTGTCGGGTTCGGCCAATGACCACGCAAATCATAGCAAGCTCTCCCGCTCAGGCACTCTCGCGCCTGCTGTTCTGGAGAGGGCGAGAGACAAGTTGCTTGTTAAACGAGCCGTCCCGGTCGCTCCCACGTCCGTCAAAAGACAAAACCAACACGGGCGTTCAAGAGTTGTTATTTACATTAAACGCCTCACGCAGGCAGGCCAATGCCTCTTCTCCACGATCGCGGTCCACAACAACGCTGACCCTCACCTCGCTGGTGTTGATCATGCTGATATTGATGCCTCGCCGGGCCAGGGCACCGAACATTCGCCGGGCCACCCCTGTATGCGTTCGCATACCCACTCCCATGACATAGATTCGGGCAATGTCCGGATCAGCCACCACGCTGGTGCTGGGGCTTAACTGGCTGGCCGACTTTTGCGCGACTTCTTTAGCCCGTTCCACGTCCTGCCGAGGGACGCTGAACGACAATTCGGCTTTTTGCGATGACGTTTGGTTCAGGATAATCAGGTCCACGACGATGCCCGCGTCAGCGATATCCCGAAAAATCCGGGCGCAGCTCCCCGGTTCGTCCGGCAAGTTCAGCACCGTAACACGCCCCTGATCCATGTCGAGCGCGATATCGCTGACGACGATATCCTCCATGGAGGAAAGCTGCTGCGACACGATACTGATCGGCAGCCTGGAAGACTGGCTGCCAGCGACCGCTGGTTTCTTCGGCAAAGCCGTCGCGAGGGTCGGAGCAGGTTCATGAAGTTTGAACGCTCGATGCACCGCACGCAAGGCACGCACGCCGTCCGCCTTGGACACCAACACGGAAATCTTGATGTCGCCCGTAGTGATCATTTTGATATTGATCCCCTCGTCAGCGAGGGCGGCAAACATGCGTTCGGCAACTCCCGCATGCGTACGCATCCCCGTGCCGACAACCGACACCTTGCTCAGATTCTCTTCGTGTTCGATCCTGGCTCCCATTTCCGCCGTCACGGTGTTCAGGACCGCCAAGGCAGCCGGCAATTCATTCTGCAATACCGTAAAGCCAATCGACGTCCTCTCCTTGCTGCCGACATTCTGGGCGATCATATCGACGACGATATTCTGGGCGGCAATAGCGGAAAAAATGCGATGGCTGATGCCGGGAACATTCGGCACATTTTCCAGCGTGATCCGCGCTTCGTCGCGGACCAAGGCCGCGCCGCACACCAGCACATCCCGCATCCAGTCCGTTTCCGCCACGATCCAGGTGCCTTCCACGTCGCTGAACGAACTACGGACGTGCAGCGGGATATCGAACTTCTTGGCGAATTCGATGCTGCGCGAATGCATGACGCCGGCACCGACGCTGGCCAGTTCCAGCATTTCATCGTAACTGATGTAATCGATCTTGCGTGCTTCCGGCACCAAGCGCGGATCGGTGGTATAGACGCCATCAACGTCGGTATAGATTTCGCAATCGACTTCGTTGTTCCCTGGCGGCTCGTGTTTCATGACCGCAGCGAGAGCGGCCGCCGTCGTATCCGTGCCTCCTCGCCCCAATGTCGTGATGTTGTAGTTCTCGTCGACTCCCTGAAAACCAGCCACGATGACGATATAACCGTCGTTGAGAGCCTGACGGATCCGTTCTGTGGAAATGTTCTTGATCCTTGCCTTGGTGTGGAAGCTGTCGGTGACGATGCCGATTTGGGCCCCGGTAAAGCTGATCGCTCGCTGGCCGAGCGCCTGAATCGCCATCGCCATCAGGGCGATCGAGACCTGCTCGCCCGTCGAAAGCAGCATGTCCATCTCGCGGGCGGGGGGATGTTCATTCAATTCACGTGCCAGGGCGATGAGTTCGTCGGTGGTATCGCCACGTGCACTAACCACGACGATTACCTGGTTGCCCGCTTGTTGTGCTCGCAAGGCCCTGCGAGCCGCCGCCATGATCCTCTCAGCTGTCGCGACACTACTGCCACCAAACTTCTGTACCACCAGCGCCAACTCAGTCTCTCCTCTCTCTTGTTTCGCGCTTCAACATGCAAAGCGCAGAAATACATCTTCAGGCGATCCGGGGCATTCGTCAAGCCGTGGAAAATCGAACCGATCGCGTCACCCTTGTGAAGTGAAAAACGATCTAGCCTCGTTTATCATATTGGGCGATCACATAATGGCCGGTTGCCCGGGCCAAAGTTCCCAAACCAACAAAACCTTTGGAAGATCACGAGCAATGGACGAACGGAACGACCAGCAAAATCGCTTTCGTGGCTGTCTGTTAGGTCTGGCGGTGGGGGACGCGATCGGTACGACCGTCGAGTTCTGCCCGCGCGGAAGTTTCGAGCCATTGACAGACATGGTCGGTGGCGGCCCCTTCAGACTGCAACCAGGGCAGTGGACAGACGATACGGCGATGGCGTTGTGCCTGGCAACCAGCCTGGTGGAAAAAGGAGGATTCGATGCCCGTGACCAAATGGAGCGCTATTGCCTATGGCAGGAGAAAGGTTATCTCAGCAGCACTGGGGTTTGTTTCGATATCGGAAACACCGTAGCGTCCGCGTTGCGCAGGTTTCGCCGGACCAACGAGCCATTTGCTGGATCGACCGATCCCTACACGGCAGGCAACGGCTGCATCATGCGGCTGGCACCGGTTCCGATGTTTTACTTTCCCGACATCGACGCCGCCGAACGGTTCGCCGCGGAAAGCTCGAGAACCACTCACGGCGCTGGGGAATGCCTTGACGCCAGTCGCCTTTTTGCACGAATGATCGTGCGCGCTTTGTTGAGCAGGCCAAAGGAAGAAGTGGTTCTTGCGGACCGTGACAGCTTCACCGGGGCTGAGAAAATCGCCGCCATCGCGCGGGGAGACTACCTGCAAAAAAATGAGTCGGCGATACGCGGCACGGGCTACGTCGTCGACTCGCTGGAGGCCGCGCTATGGTGCTTCATGAAAACCGATTCCTTCAGAGAGGCTGTCCTTAGGGCGGCCAATCTGGGCGATGATGCGGACACGACGGCCGCCGTATGCGGCCAACTCGCCGGCGCCTTCTACGGGGAATCAGGTATTCCCCGTCCTTGGCTCGATAAGTTGGCGATGTACCAGGAAATCGGCGATTTGGCGATCAAACTGATGAAGAAGAACGAAGGTTGAGATTCCATACCGCCTGCCTTTTCGCGTTCGCCTTGTCGAGCGACTCAGGTCGCCTTGACGAGTTTAGCGGGCGGCGCTACACTCTTGGTCGCCGACCAGGATGGGAAATTCGTCCTCGAGCTATTTGAGATTCAGGGATGATCAGCGTCATTTTTTGTTCGCGCGTCAAGGACAACCCCGCTTCCAACCTGAAGCAGCTGCTCGATTCCGCCGCTGCCTACACCACTCCACAAGAGCGGGAGCAAGTCGAATTCCTCATCAAATACGACGACGATGATGATCAGAGGCCTGACGATGCTTTTTTCGAGAAATATCCTTTTCGCATTCGACGTTTCGTCTGGTCGCGTGGCGAAGGAAGGCATTATCTGCATCACGCCCAGGAATACATGTTCGCCCAGCACGATCCGCGCAGCCGATTCTGCCTGATGACCGCGGACGATTTCGAGTTCACCCGCCCGAATTTCGTCTCGGAGATACTCAGCGTGCCAGACGAGTTCTGCATCATCGGACATAATCGGCCTCCCATCGAACAATTTGCGGGCATTTACGAAAATGAAGAAGCCATCCGCCGGTGGGTAGTCGCATTCGGGGAGCTTTCACCGGTCGTAAGCGTTCGCCTGATCGAGGTTTGCCAGAACTTCGGTTGGCAAGCCAATGTCGACAGCTGGTTGATGGGTCTGTCGGTGGTATTGTTCGACCTCTATGGCATTATCATCTGGCGACACATGGAGCCTTACTACAGGCGGCATGGTGGCTATGGGCTGGGCGACACCCCCACCTATAACAACATGGAATTGACCTGCCAGAAAGGCCCCTTCAACAAATACTGGTTCGAACTGATTCGGCGGCAAGCACGCAACATCTACTTGAACATGGAATACGGTACCGATCTGCACGATCGCGGTCCCTGGCCCAAGCGTTTCTGGAAAAAAGTTCGCGCCCAGCCGTTGCATCGCTTGCCCATTCGCGTAGCCAACAAAATCCGCCGACAGATCAGCTCGATCTACACTTCGAACCGTTAGGGGCTTCAACCGCGTTTCTCGCATCAGGCTCCTGGTCGCTCGCGTGGTAGCGGGGATTCCGCAACTCGATCCCCTTCTCCATCGAGGATTCCCATTGTTTCCGCGACGTGTGTCCACTTGTGCGGAAAAAAGCAGTTTTATTGCTGAGTCTGTTCCATTCCCCAGCTCCGCCCGGATGACAAAACGCCTGCCGGTCGGCTAAAATACTCAGACAGCACTTGTCTATCATCGATGTTGGGTTTGGCTCATGACCGAGCAAACACAGACCGGTCCCGTGCTGAAGACGCTGGCACCAGCGCTACGGGAATTGGAAAAAAGCCTGCGACAGTGGCTCGACGCGGAACACCGTTATCCGCTCGAGGCGGAAACACGGGCCGCTTTGGAAAATCTGGCCAACGACCTGCACCGTCAGGCGGAGGCCTTGGAGCAGGAGCAGCCCGTCATCGTGATTATGCTCATGGGCGGAACGGGAGTCGGCAAGTCCACCCTTCTGAATGCTCTGGCGGGCAGTGACATCGCCATTTCTTCGTTTGCCCGACCGACGACGCGCGATCCGGTGGTCTACTATCACGAATCCATCAAACCGGACCGACTCGACCCGCTTTTGCAGCAATGTCGGCTCAGGCCGCACAACCGACCGGAACTGCGCGACAAAATCCTGGTGGATACCCCCGACCTCGACAGCAATGATTTGGTAAACCGAGAAATTCTCTTCCGGGTTTTGCCGGTGGCTGACATCGTGTTGTTTGTCGGGTCGCAAGAAAAATATCACGACAAACTGGCATGGGATTTGTTCTTGCAGCAGAGGCGGCGCCGCGCTTTTGCGTTCGTGATCAATAAATGGGATCGGTGCCAGAATACCGGCGTCGGACTCGGACCGGACGAAGACTTGCTGCGCGACCTAAGCGCACAGGGCTACCAGAATCCTCTTTTGTTTCGCACGTGCGCCCAGATGTGGGTCGATGCCGCCTTGGCGGCGAATGGCAATGCGACCGACGTCAAGGAATCAGCAACCGGCCACCCTGCCGCTTCCCAAACCGGGCAGCAGGGCGGCGACGGTCAGCCGGACAACGGCGTATCGCCTGGCCCGAACATCCGCATTCCGGAAGGTCTTCCCAAAGGCGAGCAGTTTCTCGAACTCGTCAATTGGTTGAATACCGGTCTGAACCGGATGGAGATCGAAGCCATCAAAGCACGAGGCATCGGCCAGTTGCTGGAGCAACTGAAAAAAACGCTGGAGTCCGCTCGCCCTCCTGAATTGACGGAAGTCGCTTTGCGAACTCGCGCTTCGTGGGAAAGGCTGCTTGAGAACGAAGCAAAAGCGACGTCCGAAGTTCTGCTCAATACGCTCGATCCGTTCCAGCGTGAGATCGAGCATCATTTCAGCCTGGAAAACCAAAAGCGTTTTCGTGGCCTGATGGCCGGCTATTTGAATGTGGTGACACGGGTCAAGTATGCAGGCAATACGCTTCGCGATCGGCTGCCCTTCCTGCCGCGCACCTCGGCTAAACCGGAGAATGAGACGAACTGGAACCTGGCGTCGTTTACTCGAGCCTGTACCAGTATCGCCGGCGAACGCCATCTCGACGCACGGGGACGGGCTTTGGCCAACCGCTTGCTGCTCGAAGCCGATCATCAGGGGTTCCCGTTGGAACTGTTGAACGAAGCAACGGAGAAAATTGCTCAGGTCGATTGGCGACAGCGCTACGCTCAGGCATTGATCGACATTCTCAAACAAGTAGAGCAACAATGGTCCAATCCGACGGGCACGCGACGCGTCGCCCAAGGAAGTGTCATCCTGGCGGCCGACTGGCTTCCTTCGTTGGCCTTGCTCGGTTCGTGCGTGATGTTGCTGTGGGACTATACGATGAACGATCGCACATTCTACTGGGGCGATCTCGTCGTCCCTTTTGCGATCCTGCTCATCGTGTTGATCATTTTGCACATTGTGATTGCCGTGGTGATGCCGATGCGTTGGCCGGCAATGCGAGGCGAATTCCATCGGCGACTCGAACGCCGCTTGCGCAGCGAGCTGAACGAAGCCTATTCGGCAATACCGGGAGAAGTGGCCGAACAGTTGCGAGGCGAACGAGAGCAGGTTGAAGCTTTGATCCGGCAAACCCGAGAGGTCATCGACTGGCTCGCTCAGCGAGAACATGCTTCAACCATCGCTGGTCTTTATGGCAGCGCCTGACCAGTCCGAAACCGATCGACCCGCTGGAAAGCGAATGGCAGAAGGGAAATGGATCACCGGACTGAACGCGGATACTCCCGTGCCAGAAGCGGCACGGACTGCGCTCGATATTCGCCTTGGCGTGGTCTATCGTTATTTGAAAGCATCCCTTGAGGAACCGGACCGCGATCCGGAAAACGTGCATCAACTCCGGGTCGGCCTGCGCCGCGTCGGTGCGGCGCTGGATGTCTTTGTTTCGTGTTTGCCCCGCCGGCTTCATGATAAAATCCGTCATCGCCTGCGTCGGCTACGCCGTGCCGCCGGCTCGGTGCGCGATTGGGACGTCTTCCTGCTCGAACTCGACCGGCACTGCGGCACGGAGCCGGGGCGCGATTTCCTGTTCGGCTACGGCTTTCAAGCACGTTCCCAGGCCCAGAAAAAACTCGACAAAGTAGGCAAGCCTCTTCTCCAATGCTTTGCGGATCTTCGTGCCAAAGTGATGGGGTCGATCGACGATTCGGCCAGAGCCAACCGCCGATTGTTGCGCGATTTCGCCAGCCAGTCCGTGCTGGAACATTACCAGCGCTTTGCGAAAACGCTTCGCGGCGACCTGAACGACCCCGCCGATTTGCACGAGATTCGCAAGAGCGGCAAACGACTGCGCTACACGATGGAACTCTTCGCAAAATGCTTTGCACCCGAATTTCGCAGCCGACTGTATCCGATGGTCGAAGCCATGCAGGAAATCCTCGGCAAAGTAAACGACAGCTACGTCGCGGAGGCGAAACTGGCGGACTTGAAAGAAAAGCTGAGGAGAGGCTGGCCGGAAAAGTGGCCGCGTTTTCGCCCCGTGTTGGACGTGCTGCTCAAGTTCCACCGGCAACGCCTGCCTGCCGAAAAACGTCGCTTCCTGAAATGGCACCAATCGTGGCTTCGAGCGCACGCCGGTGAGCAACTCAAGAAACTTGTCAAAGCTGCGTCCCCAGGCAAAACATAAACAACCTCGGCGCGAATTGATAAATTACTTGGCATGCACGATGGCAACGGCAGAGTCGTTTGCGATCTGCAAAGGGAATTTGACACAACAGAAACGGACGAGTCGGCAGAGCGATGTTTCCACCCGTTGACGAACAAATGGCACGCATTCGCCGCGGTGTCGCCGCGATCGAACCGGAAGCGGAATTGCGCCAGAAACTGGAACGCAGTCTGAAAACGGGAAAACCACTTCGCGTGAAGTACGGCATCGACCCAACGGGGATCGACGTTCACCTCGGTCACACCGTTCCTTTGCGCAAGCTCCGCGAATTTCAACAGATGGGGCACCAGGCGGTGTTGATCATCGGCAACTACACAGCTCTCGTGGGCGACCCTAGCGGGCGAGACAAAACACGCGAACGTCTGACCCCGGAGCAAGTCGAAGCCAATGCCCGCGACTACCTCAAACAAGTCGCCAAGGTAATCGACATTCAAAAGACGGAAGTCGCGTTCAATGGCGAATGGTTCAGCAAATTTCGTTTCCTGGATGTCTTGTCCCTCACGAGCAAGATCACCGTCCAGCGCATGCTCGAGCGGGATGACTTCACAAACAGGCTGAAAAAAGGTACCCCGATTTATCTCCACGAGTGCTTGTACCCCTTGATGCAGGGACATGACAGCGTCGAAGTGAGGGCGGATATCGAACTGGGAGGCAGCGAACAGCTTTTCAGTCTGATGGTTGGGCGGGACTTGCAGCGGGAAGCGGGCCAGGAGCCGCAAGTCTGTATCACTTTGCCCATCCTCCGTGGCCTCGACGGCGTTCGTCGCATGGGCAAAAGCCTGGGCAATTACATCGGCGTCGGCGAATCCGCCTACGACATGTTCGCCAAGACCATGAGCATTCCCGATGAATTGATGCGAGAGTGGTTCGAATTGTTGACGGATCTTCCCGCCGAGCGCATCGCCGAATTGATCGACTGGCAGAAATTGCATCCGCGCCAGGCGAAAGAAGTGCTGGGCAAAGAGATCGTCAAGTTCTATTACGGCATCAAGGAAGCCGACGCTGCCGCCGACGAATTTCGCAAGCGGTTCTCCGAAAAACACGACCCCACCGAAGTCGAATCGGTCGACGTGCCGAGCGCCGACTTGACCGACGGCGCCATGTGGATCGGCGAACTATTGTGCCGCATGCAACTCGCCAAAAGCAAAAACGAAGCCAGGCGGCTGGTCGAACAGGGCGCCATCACGATCGGCGACAAGCGAGAAAAAATAAACGATCCGAAAGCCAACGTCAACGTCGTCGATGGACTCGTCGTGCGTCGGGGCAGTCGCCAGGTCAAACGCGTTCGACTGGTTTAGCCAGCCGGGACCGAACAGCCCGATGGTGCAAAAGCATTCTTGCGTTGTTGCGGCGGATGTCCCGATGGCTGCTAATTGACGCTGCGTTTGCGCCGGCTGCGGCGAGGCTTTTTCACTTGGGGTTTGGCAACCGGTTGTCCTTTGAGTTCGGCGATCCGATCGCGCAGTTGAGCGGCGCGCTCGAATTCGAGATTCGCCGCCGCCGCCAGCATCTCCTGGTGCAATTCTTCCAGATACTCCTGCGTGACGAAATCCTTGGCCGAATTCCCCGCGATCTCCTGCACGAATCTGCGCGCTTCGATCTCCTCTTCGATGCCAGCGCCGATCGCGGTCTTGACAGTCGTCGGCGTGATCCCGTGAGCTGCGTTGTATTCCAGCTGCAGCTTTCGGCGCCGTTGCGTTTCGTCGATCGCTTGCCGCATCGACTCTGTCACTTTGTCGGCATAAAGGATGACCTCGGCATGGACATTCCGTGCTGCGCGTCCGATCGTCTGTATCAGCGAGGTGCCGCTCCGCAAAAAGCCTTCTTTGTCAGCGTCGAGGATCGCCACCAGAGAAACTTCCGGCAAATCGAGTCCCTCCCGAAGCAGGTTGACTCCGACGAGAACATCGAAAGCCCCCTCGCGCAATTCACGCAGAATCTGCACCCGTTCAATGGCGTCTAGCTCCGAATGAAGCCATTTGCAGCGGACGTTTGCTTCCTGAAAATAGGCCGTCAAATCCTCCGCGAGCCGTTTGGTCAATGTGGTCACGAGAACACGTTCGTTTTTTTCCGCTCGAGCGCGGATTTCTTTGATCAAGTCGGGAACCTGTCCCCGTGCTGGACGGACGTGCAAAACAGGATCCACCAACCCCGTGGGTCGAATCACCTGCTCGACGACTTCTCCCCCTGAACGTTCCAGTTCGTACTCGCCCGGAGTTGCCGACATGTAAAGAACGTACTTGAGACGTTGTTCCCATTCTTCAAAGCGTAGCGGCCGATTGTCCAAAGCACTTGGAAGGCGAAAACCGTGCTCGACAAGCGTTTGTTTTCGGCTATGATCGCCGGCATACATGCCCCGGACCTGGGGCAAAGTCACGTGCGATTCGTCCACAATCGTAAGGAAGTCTTCGGGGAAAAAGTCGATCAGCGTGTAGGGAGGCTCGCCCGGCTTGCGACCGCTAAACCAGCGGGAGTAATTTTCGATTCCCGGGCAATGCCCGACTTCGAGAAGCAATTCCATGTCGTAGCGCGTGCGCGCTGCCAGGCGTTGCGCTTCCAGGAGTTTTCCTTCTTTGCGGAAATAAGCCAGGCGATCCTCGAGTTCAGCACGAATCCCTTCGACGGCTGCCTGAATGCGCTCGTCAGGCGTCACGAAATGCTTTGCCGGGTAAATGTAAATTTCTTCGACTTCTTTCAGCGTGTCACCCGACGCCGGATGGATGACCGCAAGAGCATCGACTTCATCTCCGAAAAACTCGATGCGATAGCCGAATTCTTCATAGGCGGGCCAGAGTTCGATGACGTCGCCGCGAACGCGGAATTTGCCCCGCGAAAACTCAACGTCGTTTCGTTCGTACTGGATGTCCACAAGTTTGCGCAGCAGGTGATCGCGTTCGATCATACCGCCACGGGGCAAGTGGACCATCATGTTTTTGTAGTCGGCGGGGGAGCCTAACCCATAGATGCAAGAAACGCTGGCGACGATAATCACATCTTCACGGCTCATCAAGGCACTGGTGGCAGCCAACCGAAGACGGTCGATATTGTCGTTGATCAGGGCGTCTTTTTCGATGTAGATGTCCCGTTGCGGGATGTACGCTTCCGGCTGGTAATAGTCGTAGTAGCTGACAAAGTAATGGACGGCATTTTTAGGAAAGAAGGCGCGGAACTCTTTATACAGCTGGGCCGCCAACGTCTTATTGTGCGACAAAACGAGAGTCGGCTTGCCCAATCGAGCTACCACGTGAGCAGCGGTAAACGTTTTTCCTGAACCGGTAACGCCGAGCAAAGTCTGAAATCTTTGGCCCTGCTCGAATCCAGAGACGAGCCTTTCAATGGCTTGAGGTTGATCGCCGGCAGGCCGAAACTCACTTACAAGTTCGAATCTAGCAGCCATATTGTCCAATCACTTTGCAGAAAACATCTGGCGCCTCTTTCTTACTGTAGCAAACCTCGCCGTCGGTGTGCGATTCGGAGTGGTTGTATGTCAGGCATGTAGTGGGCTGGACGGCAAACAAAAACGGCCCACAGCGAAGACATGCTATGGGCCGTCCGTTTTCATCGGATTGTCGAGTCGGAACGAAGGGGGCTAGACGCCGTAGCTACCAGCGAAGCCAAAGCCTTTGCCCCCGAAACCGCCGCGGAACCCACCTCCGAAACCGCCGCGAAATCCACCGCCGAATCCGCCACGAAATCCACCACCAAAACCGCCAGGAAATCCCGCGAATCCGCCGCCGAAGCCACCAGGAAATCCCGCGAATCCGCCGCCGAAGCCGGCGAAGCCACCTTGGAATTGCCCTTGCATGCCGAAGCCGCCGACGATTCCTTGGGCAAGACCTTGGAAACCGCCGCCAAACTGGCCGCCGAGTCCGGCGAAAGTTTGCTGGAAGAGTTGTTGGGAAACATTCGGTTGGCTCCAGAAGACGAAACCGCCCGGCTGCTGCATGCGGTAGTCGGTAATAAAGGGATTGCCACCGGCCAGCCCGCCAGCAATTCCGCCTGCGATTCCACCGGCGATGCCGCCGATACCACCCAGCCCGCCAATGCCGGCAAGCCCACCAATGCCACCAATGCCACCGATGCCGCCGATGCCACCACCGAAACCGTTGAAGCCACCGATGCCGCCGATGCCACCACCGAAACCGTTGAAGCCGCCAATTCCGCCGATACCGCCGATGGCATTGAAGCCACCGCCAAATCCGTTGAATCCGAAGCAAGCGACACCGAGTCCAGCAGCAGCGACAGGCAATCCACCAAAACCGCCAAAGGCTCCGCCAATGCCGCCACCAATACCAGCTCCTGCACTCAAGATGCCGATGCCATTGAAGTTTCCGCCAATGGTCCCATCAAAGTTACCGCCAATGGTTCCATTGAAGTTGCCGTTAATGGTTCCATTGAAGTTTCCACCGATCGTTCCCGAAAAGTTGCCGCCGAAGTTTCCCTGCTGCTGTCCGCCCATCTGGCCAGCGAAGGCTCCGCCAATCCCGCCGATGGCCAGCAAAGGCTGAGGATTGACAGGATTGAGTACGCCAAAGAATGCGGGTTGAACGGGCTTGGGCAAGAGCAAGGGACGAGACTGCGGAGGACCGGTAAATCGGCGATTGGTTGTAATCTTGCCTTGGGTTTTTCCTTCAGTGGGAATGAGCAAGAGGAGGGCAACAACGCCCCCCAGCCCGAGGCATACACGAGCCAGACGAGTAGTAAACATTGGGAGACCCTCAATTGTACGCTAACAGAGCGCCAGCACCATGCCGTGGCGCTGCCTTGGGCACCGCTCTTGCCATGCAAACGTTGGATACTTGAAAACTTGCGCCTCCTTCAAAGAAATCAACCTCATTCTCCTTTGCCTTTCTTGCCTCGTCAAGGGAATTCCGCGAATTCTCCTCTTCCGGCACGTCAAGCTGCCTTCAAGCCAATTCCAGTCGGTACAAACGGCAAATTCTTCCGTTCCCACAGAAACGACGAAAGCAGGCTAACGAAATAACCGATATCCTAGGAATAATCGGAAGAAGTTCGCTTGACATGTTTCGTCCACTCGTTATAGTCCGCGGCCTTCACTCTGCTAATCAGTTGGGCGCATGCGCATGGGGGCAGACGCGGCATGCGCGCGAACCGCTTGCGGTTCATTGGGGTCGGCCGGACAGGGAGGACCGGGGGTGATGCTTACGAAGACTCGCGTTCCATTGTTGGTTGTGGCGCTCGTGTTCTGGATGGCGCCGACAACGCCAGCGCAGGATTATGCGCCGCCTCTGATCGAATACCCGGTTCCCTTGGGACCGGTCGATCAATCTGGGCTCTTCCTCGGCGTCGAGTTCTTGTATTGGCGGCAGACCAATCCGATCGACGAACAACTGATCGCCACGCGAGGGTTCTTCGACTCCGACGGCAGTATCACGGGAAATGTGGGCCAGTTCCTGGGCAATAACACCCCAGCCCTGGACGCCAAAATGGTCAGTGGCCCCGAAAACTTCCAACTCGGCTACAATGCCTTCGCGGGATGGCGCTTCCGCAATGGCCTCGTTATGACCGTGCATTGGTGGCACTTGGAAGATACCAAGTTGACGGCTGGAGCGACCCTGGCCAGTCCGCTTTTCCGCAGCGGCACCAACCTCGCTGATACGTTCATTACCGCTCCCGTCTTCAATTTTCCGCCTGAATACGCCGGCCAGGCGGATAACACCGGCCTGGGCAACCTGTTTGCCACCTACGGCATCTGGAATGCCGCCTCGGTCATGACCATCCAGTTCAACCAGCGCTACGATCAATTCGATCTCCGCGCCCGCGTGCCGATGTTCCAGACCGATGACATCCGTTGCTACGGCTTGTTGGGGCCCAGGCACGTCGCCTTTTGGGAACGCTTCAAATGGCGAACGGTTTCGTTTGGCGTCGAAGAAGTGCAGACGGCAAACGGCCCAATTCTCGCGTCCGTGGCCGGTCCAGACGATGTCGCCATCTACAGCAACGTAGTCTCGAACCGCCTTTACGGTGGGTTCCTCGGTGCAGGCACCGAATACCGCCTCGGCGATACCCCGATGGGCACGTTTTCGATCAGCCTGGAAGGTGAAGTCGCGCTTTACGCCGACATCGTCAAAGCACGTGCCAAATACGAACGCGGCGACCGATTCACTTCCGCCCATCGCACCCAGCGGCGACAGACGTTCGTGCCGCAGGTCGGTGCCAACGCACAGCTCTGGTGGTATCCCATCGAAGGAGTTCAAATACGGATCGGTTACAACTTCATGGCCTTCTTCAACACGATCGCCTCGCCCAAACCGGTCAGCTTCGACTTCGGTTTGATCTCGCCTGGATTCGAACGGCAGATTCGGCTGATCGATGGTTTGAATGCGGGGATCGCCATCATCTTCTAAATGAAGAAGGCGACACGATGGGTTGACGAGCCAGGCTATTTGGCTTCCTCGGCTGCTTTTTGGTCGGGATAGCGAATTCGCGAGTGAAACATGGCCGTCAAGCTCTTGGTGATACTCTCTTCGATCAGGTGCAATTCGGTGAGGCTCAGCCCCGATTCATCGAACTGGCCGTCCAGCAACCGTTTCATCAGCAACTCGTGCACCAGCTTGCGCAGGCTGTTCGGGTTGGGATCGTTCAGTGCCCGGCTGGTACTTTCGGCGGCGTCGGCCAGCATGACGATTCCGACTTCCCGGCTACGTGGTTTGGGGCCGGGATAGCGGAACGATGACTCCAACTCCCCGTTGCCGTGTCCCGCTTCCTCGCGCTGCTTCACCGCCTCATGGTAAAAATATTCGATCAAGGTCGTGCCGTGATGCTGCTCGATAAAATCGACGACCACGGAGGGGAGATTGTATTGTCGTGCCAAGGCCACACCGTCCTTGACATGGCCGATAATAATGAGGGTACTCAAACCAGGCTCTAAGGCGTCGTGGCGGTTTTCCCCTTGCTGGTTCTCGATGAAATAGTGAGGCTTGAGCATCTTGCCGATGTCATGGAACGAAGCCCCCACACGAGCCAGGAGGGGATTGGCGCCGATCCTTTCCGCCGCTGCTTCTGACAAAGTCGCCACCATCATGCTGTGGGTGTACGTACCAGGGGCACGACGAAGCAGTTCTTTCAAGAGGGGATGGCTGCCATCCGCGAGTTCCGCCAACGTAACATCCGTTATGATGCCGAAACAGCGTTCGGCAAGTGGAAGGCTGCCTGCAAGCAAAAACCCCGCCAGCGTTCCGAACACCAGATTGCGAAGACTGTCGAAGGCAATCAGGTTCCAGGACTGCCCTCTGGACATTTGCACGGTAAAGGTCATGACCATCAAGGCGATTCCCGCGGCAGCTGAGACCTTGACCAATTGCGTCCGCGTTCGCAAGCGCCGCAAGAATAACACTGCCACCGCGCTGCCACTCATCAAAATCAACAGCATGCGCACGTCGTTGCCCAATGCCACCGCCGTCGCCACCGCCAGGGTCAACAAGAACAGCAGAGCGAACTGGGCATCGAAAGCGAGAGCAAACATCATCGCCGTCACCGTGATGGGTAAAACGTCGGCGTGCCACGGAGCTCGGCTGAGTACCAGCGTGGCCGTGATCGAAAGCGCCACGACCAGGCAAACCATGGACATTCGGCCGAGATTGTCTGCCAAGGATGGCTCGTACGACGCCACGTAAACCGCCACGAACAGCGCTAACAAGGACATCACCAGACACAGGGCCAAAAACCGGCGGTGGTGTTCCACGGCCCCTAGTTCTTTTTCAAACGCCTTGTGTTCTTGTTCCAGCAGATAGAGTTGCCGTTCCGTGATCGGTTCCCCTCTTGGAACCAAGGTGAAACCTACAGGGTATTCTTCAATCACTGGAGGTACCGATTCCCTGGCTTGGGCACGGGCTTCGGGATCGTTTTGCAAAGTCGGCGGGAGCTGCGCGACCTTTTCGTCTCGTTTCTTTTCCGTTTCTGCCTGATTGACAACCTTGAAGTGGGAACGGACGCGAAGATCGTGGTGATAGATTTCACCGACACGATAAGGGAAGGGCGGGCCGATCCAATAGCACAGCGAGGAAATCGCCAGCACGGTGGTGGCGACGATGCCGATTCGCAACAGGACCGGGCCTTGCAGCCAGCGAGGCAAGACGCCTGGTTCGCCCCGCTCGGAACGAAGTCGGCCATTCCACGGACCCAGCCTTGGTTGCTTTTTTGCCATGACGCCCTCTTAGCGAGGTTTCTTTTCCTCGTATGCCTGGACGATCTCTTGGACTAACGGATGGCGGACGATGTCCTGTTCGTCCAGGTAGACAATGGCGATGCCACGGAAATTGCGAAAACGGTGAATGGCGTCGATGAGTCCGCTGTGCATATGTTTCGGTAGATCGACCTGGGTAATGTCGCCGGTCACGATGATCTTCGATCCCGATCCCATGCGTGTCAAGAACATCTTCATCTGCGGGATGGTGGCATTTTGGCCTTCGTCGAGAATGATCACGGCATGATTGAGGGTGCGACCGCGCATGAAAGCCAATGGCACTACCTCGATGACGTCGTTGTCCATGTAACGCTTGACCTGCTCCGGTTCGAGCAAATCGTTCAGGGCGTCGAAAAGGGGGCGAAGATACGGATTGACCTTGGCGACGATGTCGCCGGGTAAAAAGCCTAGCCGTTCTCCTGCTTCCACGGCGGGGCGGACGAGGACGATGCGCTTGACCTGCCCCTGCCGCAGCAGGCTGACGGCGACCGCCACCGCCAGGAATGTTTTGCCAGTCCCGGCGGGACCGATGCAGAAGGTCAGGTCGTGTTGCAGCATCGCCTGCAAATAACGTCCCTGCCCGTCGGTGCGAGGCCGAACGTTCTTCACGCCGTCCAACACAGCGCGGGTGTCGACCACTTGCCGGTCCTGGACGACACTTAGCACGGAAGCGACATCTTCGGGAGACAGGCTTCCCTGTTGCTTCAACAGTTTACGCAGTTGCTGGAAGGCACGCTCGGCTTTGTTGACTTGTACCGCATCCCCTTCGATCAACACCGAATTGCCACGGGCAATGAACCTCACCCCCAACGCGTCACGTAAAGTGCGGAGGTGCTGATCCCGGCTGCCGAACATCTGCAGGGCTTCGTCCCGGTCATCGAGAGTGATTGTCGCTTCGCTCATCTGTGTCTTGTGCCGTTCGAACGTCTACGTCAGACAACTAAACCAAATATAGGCCACGGGAGAGGCGAAGAGAATCGCATCGACTACATCGAGTACGCCGCCAAAGCCGGGCACGACATGGGAGGCGTCCTTGCTCCGGCAGTCACGTTTAATCAGCGATTCTGCCAGATCTCCCAACATGCCGGCCAGCCCGACGCTCATCCCGAACGCCATCCTCGCCAGCGGGTTCGGAAAGATGCCGGCGAAAAAGTCGATAGCCCAGGTCAAGGCGATGGCGGCGATGATTCCTCCGGCGGCGCCTTCCCATGTTTTCTTCGGGCTTAACACTGGGGCCATGAGATGCCGGCCGATCAATCTTCCCGTGAAATAGGCCCCGATATCGCATCCTTTGGGGACGAAGACTGCGAGGGTCAGCGCCCAGGTTCCGAAATACGGCGAGTCGCCTTGCAGCCAGCGCGTCTGGATCAGAAAGCAGGGCAATAATCCGACATAGGATGCCAACCATACTGTTCGCGCGATGCGATTGACGCTTGCTCCAGGTTCCACGAAGCGGGCCATTTCCACCAGGAAAGCAGCGACGACAATCGCGGCGAAAACTGCCGACAGGCATTGCCAAACATTCAGCGTCGCCAGCCAGCGTGCCAGCCAATTCGTAACGATCAACGAAGTCACGGCGGCGAAACATAGCCACGGCGGCGGTCGCTCGTCGCCAAACAATGCCAGCAACTCCTGAACCGAAACAAGGGCCAGCCCCAACACGAGGACGAACAAAAACGGTTGCCAACGCGACAGCCAGTTGTCAGCGACAACCACGCCGAGTGTCAAGAGAACCAGCAGGGTCCCTATCCATAGCCGAGTGCTTAGCATTCGTTTTTCCGATACCGCCTCGCGGGCGCAAAGCGACTGGCTCGGGTACGAATCAGGATGACAATCCTCCAAAACGCCTTTCACGCCGAGCGAAATCACGAAACGCCTGGTGCAATGTTGTTGCGTCGAATTCCGGCCAGCATTTGTCGGTGACCCACAGCTCGGCATAAGAGATTTGCCACAGAAGGTAATTGCTGACGCGCATTTCCGCCGCGGTGCGAATCAATAAATCAGGGTCCGGCATCCCGGCGGTATAGAGCGACCGTGCGACTAAATCTTCGTCGATCTCTTCGGATGAGAGCCGGCCCTCTTCGACTTGCCTGGCAATTCGGCGAACGGCATCGACGATTTCCGCGCGACCTCCGTAGTTGATGGCAAGACACAGCACCATTCCGCTGTTCCGGGCACTGACGCGAATATTCTCGTCGATCTCTTCGAGCACCTCGGCGGACAATCCCTGCCGGCGGCCGATCACCGTGAAACGAATGTTTTGCTCCATGATCTCGGCGCGCTCTTCGCGGAGGTAGCGGCGCAAAAGGGTCATCAAAAAATTAAGCTCCGACTGGGGCCGCTTCCAGTTTTCGACGCTCAGGCAATAAAGCGTCAATTGCTCGATCCCTAGTCGGCAACACTCTTCGACCGTCGTTCGAACACTCTTGACGCCGCGGCGGTGTCCCTCGACTCGCGGATATCCCTGTCGTTTCGCCCAGCGACCGTTGCCATCCATGATGATTGCGACGTGTCGGGGCAATCGCTGCGGATCGAGTCCGACCGAAACGGCATGGTCCTGTGCTGATGTCGTAGTCGCTGCCAAAATGATTCCTCTTAAAAACAATCCTTTGCCAAGTCAGATAGCGGTTGGGCTTTCGTTCGCAACGAATTGGGGCTTAGTCCTCTCTCGTGCTCATTGCTCCACGAAGATTGTTTGCTCGCGGTCAGGCCCGACCGAAACGATGCCGATCGGCTTTTCGATCAACTCGCTCAAGCGGTCGATATAGCGCCGCGTTGCGAGGGGGAGATCGGTCAATTTCCGCGCCGAGCCGATCTCCGAGCGCCAACCTGGCATCGATTCGTAGACGGGTCGGCACCGTTCGAGCACGAAAGGATCGCTCGGGAAACGTTCCAGCCGTTCCCCTTCGAAGTCATAAGCGACGCAAATCTTGATTTCGTCGGCAACACTGAGGACGTCGAGCAGCATGACGGCCAATTGGTCGGCACCAGCGAGTGCCGCCGTAAAGCGGACGGCAACGGCATCAAACCAACCACAGCGACGAGGTCTCCCGGTCACCGTTCCGTATTCGTTGCCCGCTTTACGAATTTTTTCGCCGACCCCATCCGGACCGTCGTTCAATTCGGTGGGGAAAGGCCCTCGGCCAACCCGAGTCGTGTACGCTTTGACGACACCGATCACTTGTTCGAGGTTCCGCGCCGGCACGCCAGAACCGCTCCAGATGCCTGCCGGGCAACTGTTGGAACTCGTCACATACGGATAGGTGCCGTGATCGACGTCCAAAAGCGAACCTTGGGCGGCTTCGAAAAGGAGCCGTTTCTTCTCGCGCAGAGCGTCGTGCAGAATTCGGATGGTGTCCTTGACATAGGGCCGCATCCGCTCGGCGTAACCGAGGTATTCTTCCGTGATCTGGTCGGCGTCGAACGTCTTCAGGCCATTGCCAAACGAGGCAAGCATGCGGTTTTTACGAGGAACGATGGCGTGCAATTTTTGGCGCAGATAGTCGGCGTGCAACAGATCGCCAACGCGAATCGCGGTGACTCGGCCAACCTTGTCTTGGTAGCAGGGACCGATCCCGCGTCCTGTCGTACCGATGGTCTGGCCGCTGCCAGTTTCGTTGAGGCGTTCTTCTTCCAGATGGTAAGGGAAGATGACGTGGGCGTGGTCGCTGAGTGCGAGGTTGTCGCCCACTTCGGTGCCCTGCGCTTTGAGGTTGTCGATTTCTTCCAAGAATCGGGGCGGATAGACGACGACGCCATTGCCGATGACGGACATTAGATGGGGTTTCAGGACGCCCGTGGGCAAAAGCGATAGTTTGTAGGTACGGCCGTTGGCTACCACGGTGTGGCCAGCGTTGGCGCCCCCGTTATAGCGAATCACGAAATCATGACGATCGGCCAGCAAATCAACGATTTTGCCCTTGGCTTCGTCGCCCCATTGCAAGCCGACGACACAGGAAGCAGTCATATTAACCCCTGCCCCGAAGAAGCCGAGAATGGAGCGGTCGATAGGCTGGACCAATCAAGAGTGTATCCCGGCATCAGAAAAAAACGCCCGCGACCACCAAGGTCCTCGGGCTGTCACCACTTTCTATTGCCGTTGTCCAAATCTAGCTGGCGAAGCTGGGAGAGTCAAGGGGAACTGGCAAACTGTTCATCGCTGCATCCCTCTGGCCAGCACCAGGAGCTTGAACGTCCCGGCCCATCGAGCCTCCCCTTCGCTCGACACCTCGCCTGATGCGATGGCTGAATTCGACGAATCCTACGGCGAGCTGGTTGATTTTCCGATTCGGCGGTTTTCAATTTCGCGCAGGCTGTTATCTTGTGAGGAAGGGGCAGCGAGCAGTATCGATAGCCCACAGGCCACGAAACGCTGACAACCGACAGAGGGCCGCAAGATGACCAGACGGAGCACGACGGCCATCGTGATAGCGCTATTGGCGACGCCGACAGCGGTAAACGCCGACGCGCTGGAAAGCGCCTTAGCATTGCAAAAAGCGTTCGAAGAGGCCATCGACAAAGTGGAGCCTTCTATCGCTTGCATTTTAGTGTCGCGCAGCGACGTGTATCAGCGTTGGTTTGGGCAAACCTATTCGGCGAGCGATCCCGGTCGTTTGGGTGAATTCCACAGCGGGAGCGTCTCTCTTCGTGTTCCGCCGGGAGACGAAGAACGGATCGATGCCCTGAGAAGGCAATTGGCGAAAAAACTCGGCATGCCCATCCAACGCGTGACGCTGGCGATGTTGTTTGATCTTTCTCAGCCTGGCTATGTGCCGGAATCATACGGCAGCGGCGTGGTCATAGACGCGAACGGCTTGATCCTGACCAATTACCATGTCGTCCGCGGCGCCCGAAAAATATTCGTGCGGCTGCCTGGAGAGATCGGCAGTTATGCCGACATCTACGGCGCTGATCCACGAAGCGACCTTGCCGTGCTGCGCCTCCTGGATGGCCGCGTCGGACCACTCAAACCGATTCGGTTTGGCGACGGCGGAAAGGTAAAGAAAGGGCATCTGGTCTTGTCGATCGCAAACCCGTTTGCTGCCGGTTTTCGCGATGGCAGCCCAAGTGCGTCGTGGGGCATGATCAGCAACGTTCGTCGACGCCATCCGGGGGTCTCCGTGTGGGAACAGGATCGGGCGAAATGGACGATCCACGACTTTGGTACTTTGCTTCAGGCCGATCCACGTTTGAATCTCGGTTGCAGCGGCGGGGCTCTTATCAACCTGAAAGGCGAGATGATCGGCTTGACCACCGCCTTGGCTGCGATCAGCAACAGTGAAACAGCGGGGGGCTATGCTTTTCCGCTCGATGATGTCCTCAAACGGATCATCGGCGTGCTGGCCCAGGGCAAGGAGGTCAATTACGGCTTCCTGGGTGTTCGGCTCGAGACCCAGCAAAATAGCACTCAGGTGCAAGTCTTGCGTCATTCGGCAGCCGAACGGGGTGGAATCCGCAACGGTGATACCATACTGGCAATCGACGATGTGCCTATACGCGATAGCGAAGATTTGTTTTATCATATAGGTACAAAGCTCGCCGGAAATCAAGCCCGCATCAAACTTCGGTCGATCAACGGTATCGTTAGGACCGTGACCGTTACGCTCGACAAGTTCTACGTCCCAGGCCCCTTCATCGCTGCCAACAAACCGAAGCCGGTGTTCGGCCTGCGTGTCGACTACACCAGCGTCCTGTGTCAGCGAACAGGTCTGGCTGAAGTGCCTGTCGGGGTTTATGTTAGTGAAGTTGTACCAGGCAGTCCCGCCGATCGTGCCCGCTTGCAAGACGCTGTGATCGTCAAAGTCAACGGCAAGCTGGTGACCAACCCCGACGAGTTTTACCGTGCTGTCGGCGATGGCCCTGTTGTGCTGTCGGTCGTCGATCACAACGAACCGGGCGGCCTGCGGACCATCAAGTTCAATTGACCACCGCAGAGGAGATAGGATGCGTTACGCCATTTGCAATGAGACGTTCGACGGCTGGGACCATGCCCGGGTCTGCCGGCTCGTCGCCGACCTCGGCTATACCGGGCTCGAATTGGCACCCTTTACCCTGGCGCCGTTGATTACCGATGTGTCGCCGGAAACTCGAAAAACGATTCGGCGGCAGGCCGAAGAGTGCGGCTTGCAGATCATCGGCTTGCACTGGCTGTTGGCCAAGACGGAAGGCCTGCACCTGACATCGCCGGATGAAACAGTCCGCCAGAGGACAGCGGATTATCTGGTAGCCCTGGCCGATTGCTGCCGGGACCTGGGTGGCGAATTGATGGTCTTCGGTTCGCCGGCCCAAAGGCGCATTCCATCGGGGGCGACCAGGGAGCAAGCGGCAGACTATGCGCTCGACACCTTGCGCAGGGCAGCGCCGGGTATCGCCAAGGCGGGTATCTTCTTTTGCCTCGAACCTCTGTCGCCGCCGGAGGCCGACTTCATCAACACCTGCTCGGAAGCGATCGAACTTCTCGATCGTCTCGACCACCCGAACTTCGTGCTTCACCTCGACGTCAAAGCCATGTCCACCGATGTGGCGCCTGCGCCCGAATTGATTCGCAGGTATGCCGCTCGAACCGGGCATTTTCATGCCAACGACGCCAACCGGCGTGGCCCCGGCTTCGGGAGCACCGACTTCGTACCTATCTTTCAGGCCCTGAAAGACGCGAAATACAACGGCTGGGTTTCCGTCGAAGTTTTCGATTACTCGCCCGATCCGGAAACCATCGCCCGCGAAAGCATCCGCTATATGAAGGAATGCGAAGCGAAAGCGACCTAGACGCCGCGAACGACTGATTTGGAAACGCCTGCCGCTCTGGCGAGCCGAAGAATGCTTTCGCGAACACTCTCGACGCTGTGCGACAAGTCGGCTGGACGGCGCAAGGCAATGGAACTACAACGGAACCAAATCCGATCGATGGTGTCAACGAAACAGGATCTTGTTGGCATTTTCCGAGCGTGAAATGCAATGACCACAGAATTATCTAGCCAGTACAACCCCCGCGAGGCTCAATCGAAGTTTTTGGATTTCTGGGACCAGCGCGGATATTTTCACAGTCGGCCGGACCCCTCCCGCCAGCCATTTACCATCGTCATCCCCCCTCCCAACGTGACCGGCGCTTTGCATATGGGGCATGCGCTGAACAACACCCTGCAGGATGTCTTGATTCGCTGGCGGCGGATGCAAGGCTACAACACCTTGTGGATGCCCGGAACCGACCACGCAGGCATCGCCACGCAGGCGGTCGTGGAGCGTCGGCTGCGCGAAGAAGAAGGCAAAACCCGCCACGACCTCGGTCGCGAAGAACTCGTCAAGCGCATCTGGCAATGGAAAGATCAATACGAACAACGCATCCTCCGCCAACTCCGCGAGATCGGTTGCAGCTGCGACTGGCAACGCACACGCTTCACTCTTGACCCAATTTGTGCCCGTGCGGTACGTCACACTTTTTTCAATCTCTTTCGCGACGGATTGATTTATCGCGGCAAACGTCTCGTGAACTGGGATACGCAGTTGCAGACTGCTGTCGCTGACGACGAAATCTATCACGAAACCATCAAGGGCGGCTTTTGGACCTTTCGCTATCCCGTCCGCGGCGAACCCGGAACCTACATCCGCTTTTCGACCACTCGGCCCGAAACGATGCTCGGCGATACTGCCGTCGCTGTCCACCCCGATGACGAGCGCTACAAACACTTGATCGGCAAGATGGTAACGATTCCGCTGGTCAACCGCGACATACCGATCATTGCCGACCCGATTCTCGTCGATCCCAAACTCGGAACGGGTGCCGTCAAGGTCACACCGGCCCATGATCCCAATGACTATGCCTGCGGCTTGCGCCATCAGCTGCCGATGATCAACATCATGAACCCGGATGGCACCATCAACGAAAATGGGGGCAAATACCAGGGGCTTACGCTGGCCGAGGCGCGGATCAGAGTTACCGATGACATGGCTGCTCTGGGCCTTTTCGACGGCAGAGAGGAACGGGAGATCGACCTGGCCCATTCGGACCGCAGCAAAACGCCGATCGAACCCTATCTGTCGGACCAGTGGTTCGTGAAAATGGCCGACCTGGCGCAATCGGCCATCGACGCGGTTCGGGACGGACGGGTACGTTTCTTCCCGGAGCGCTACGCCAAGACCTATCTCGATTGGTTGGGGGAAAAACGCGATTGGTGCATCAGTCGGCAACTTTGGTGGGGACATCGCATTCCCATTTGGTATGTTTCGTGTCCCGAGGCGGAACTGCACAAGGCGTTTGCCGACCGCGACGATGTGGTCTGGCGGCTTGACGAGGAAAACGCCCGCTGGCTCGTCTGCGCTTTGCAAGATTTGCCTGACGACGCGCTGGGAGGAAAATACCGGCTCGAACAAGACCCGGACGTGCTCGATACATGGTTCAGTTCGGCGCTGTGGCCGCACTCCACTTTGGGCTGGCCTGAGCCGACACCGGAGTTGCAATACTACTATCCCACCAATGTTCTTGTCACCAGCCGAGACATCATCACATTGTGGGTCGCCCGCATGGTGATCATGGGGCTTTACAACTGCAAGGAAGTCCCATTCGCTCACGTTTATGTGCATACCAAGATTCTGGACGGTTTCGGCGAAACGATGAGCAAAACGAAAGGCAACGGCGTCGATCCGCTCGACATCGTTGAGCGTTACGGAGCCGATGCTTTGCGTTATGTCATGGTGCACCTGGCGACAGAAACGCAGGACAACCGGTTGCCGGTGGCCAACGTTTGCCCGCACTGTGACACGCTGGTGCCGATCAAGGAAGAACACATGGACCGCAAAGCGAACCGCCCGAAAGAGCGGATTCGCTGCACCAATCCGAAATGCCAAAAGGAATTCCGTCCGGGGGGTCCGTGGCACGAGCCGCACCCGGAATTGCCGACCGCCAAACAGGCGGCGGAAAAGTTCGAGATGGGCCGCAATTTCGCCAATAAAATCTGGAACGCGGCCAGGTTCATCGTCAAGAACCTCGCAGGCTATTCGCCCGGTGCTTTGGACGTGGGCCGACTGCCGATCGAGGATCGGTGGATCATCAGCCGACTGACGGCCACGGCCAGGCAGATCACGGAAGCGTTAACTGATTACCAATTCAGCGAGACAGCGCGGCGCATCTACGACTTTTTCTGGTCTGATGTCTGCGACTGGTACGTGGAGATGAGCAAAGGCAGGCTTCGAGATGAAGCAAGCCGAGCGGTTGTCCAGCGCGTGTTGGTGGGCGTTCTGGATGCGTCGTTGCGGCTGGTTCAGCCGATCATGCCGTTCGTTGCGGAAGCCATCTGGCAGGTCCTGAACGAGGTGGCCTTCGAACGGGGATTGCCGGCACCCGAACCGTCAGCAGAAAGCGTGGTGATCGCCGCCTGGCCGGAGTTTCCCGCTTGTTGGGAAGACGAGGACACGGAGCGGCGCATTTCCCGCATGCAAAACCTGATTCGTGCGGTGCGCGATATTCGGGGCCGATATCACGTCGATTCCAAAAAGCCGCTCGACGTCTATGTGCGTTGTTCGCAGCCGGTGGCCGACGACTTCCACGCACTGACACCGTTTCTCACGCTCCTCGCGGGCGTCGGCAAAATCGAATGCGGGGCCGACATCGCCAAACCCAAGCAAGCAGCCTCGCAAATCTATCCCGATTTCGAAGCCTATGTTTCCCTGGCCGGTTCGATCGATGTCGATGCCGAGCTGAAACGCTTGGAAAAACAGCTGGCCGACAAAACGAAATACCTGAAATCCATTCGCGCCAAATTGGATAATCCCAAATTCGTCGAGAATGCGCCTGCGGATGTCGTCCAGCAGCAGCGCGAGCTGGCGAACGAAGTTCAGGGACAAATCCAGGCGATTGAAGCGACGATCTGCGAACTGCGCGCGGGGTGACAAAGCGTGTGCGACTCCGAACGCGGAGAGCAGCCGCCAACGACGGCGGCAGGCTAGCTCTAGCCTTCATCTTCGCTCGCTACTGTGCCACGCCCTGAACCTTCGAAGGGCGTGCGGCGTGGAAAAACAATACAGGGCATTTTGCACGCTCTTCGCCTCGCTCAGAGCGTGCCACCCGTGTTTTGGTTGGCAGGTTCCTGCCACGCAAAAGACTGCTACCATTCCGCCAATGCACTGTCAAACCGAAGTTTTCGGGTGAGCACACCGCCAGCCTTCCGCACGAGATCGGAAAATCGCCCGGCGCCAACAACGCGACACGGTCACTTTCCTTGCTTCTTCTTCAGCGTGGTCAAAAAACTGACGACGTCCACCAGATCCTGCTGCGACATGGTTTTCATCAGGTCGGCAGGCATGAACGAAATGGGCATCTTGTTCAGAGATTCGATATCGCTCCGCTTTAATGTACGGACAATCGACTCGGCATCTTTAAGTGTCACCGAATCGGCATCCTGGCTGACGATCAAACCGGTGAAGACCGTGCCGTTTTTCAACTCGACCACATAGCCTTCGTAGTTGTGGCTGATGGCAGCACTGGGGAAAAGCACCGATTCGAACATGGCTTCCCGGCTGAGTTTGGAACCGATCTCGGAAAGATCGGGACCGACCTGCTTGCCTTCGTTGTTGACCATATGGCATTTGTTGCACGTTCCCGTGGTCATGAAGATTTTTCGCCCGCGCTCGGCATCGCCCCGCATCTTGACGAGTTGCGAGATGGGCGGCAACGGTTGGGCGTTTTTCGAGGCTGGCAATGGGAACAAGGCAACAGCCTTGCTCTTTACATCGGGCCAAAGAGCGCGATGCAAAGATGCGGCGACGGCATCTTTCAATCGGGGATCGAGTTTGTTCTCGCTGGCGAGTTTCAGCAACTCGTGCGCGCCGCGCTTGATCTGGGCGACCCCTTGTACCGCCTGGCGCCGCAGTTCGATGTCTGCCGACTCGTCGACGACCAATGGCATCAGAAGGTCATACGCTCTGCCGTCTTTGGACATTCCCACCGCTTGCGCTGTCGCCATCGCCCGTTTCACGTCCTTTTGCCTAAGCTCGTCGCGTAACAGCGCCATTTGCTGTTTCGCCAACAGGACACTCATCGCATTGACGGCCAATTGCGACGTCGGGTGCTTTTGAGCCAGTTTCAGCAAACGGGGATAGTGGTCGGCGATGCTGAATCGCCCAACCAATTCGACGTATTCATTGGTTCCATCCATCGATTTCAGGATGCCATCGATGACACTTCGATGCGTGTTGGCATCGAAGGATTGCAGCCGCTTCAGTGCTTCATAGGCGATGAACCTTTGTCTTGCCTGATCGCCGACTTGCCTGGCGAGCACGATGGTTTTCAAACTGGCTTCCTTGTTGGGCCCCGTCTGGAAATCGAAAGCCCGGAAATACCGGGGCAATTCGGTCGTCGGTGTGCGAGGATCGAGGATGATTTCCGCGAGGAGCTTCGGCGTTTGCTCACTGCGGGAACGCCAAACGATATCCCTGCCGGCTGGGGTATTCCATTTGTCCACTTTGTCCAGCCATGCTCTCAAGCACGCATCCCAATTGTGGCGGGCGCCGATGCCAAGAGCTTCCAGATACCAGCGATCTTTGCCGTCGTGGCGCATGGCCAATTCGGCCCAGAGTTTTTCATTCTTCGGAATCTCCGCCAAAGCGATAGCGGCATCGCGGCGAACCTGGGGCGAAGGATCGCCGACGACTTTCGCGACGCAACCGGCCAGATCGAATTGGGGGTTGGTGATGGCGATTTGACGAGCCAGCCGCAGGCCGACGATGCGAATGTCCGGATCGTCGTCTTCCAGTGCTCGCGCGACCGTGTTGTTTTCGCGTCCTTTAATGCGCCCCAAAAGCCATAGCACGCGGGCCCGCAAACGCGGGTCGTTTTTTTCTTCTAAGGTCCGCTGCAATGCGGCTTCGGCTTTCTTGCCCATGGCATGAAGCGACTGCCATGCCAAATAACGCACGGAAAGTGCAGGATTTCCCAAAGCCTTGATCGCTCCTTCGGGCGTGGAGTAGTCGTACGCCGGAATCTTGTACGGCGTTTTTGGGGGAGCAACCCGAAAGATTCGCCCCCGGTCGATGTCTCCCATGCCATGACCGCCGACTCCCGGATCATACCAGTCGGCGATCAAAAGCGAACCATCCGGTGCCACGCACACATCCGACGGGCGAAACCATTTGTCGCGGGTTCCGACCAGGATGTTGTCGATTTCCGCCCGATAGCCAGCTCCGTCTTTTTCCAGGAGATAAGCGCGAACGACATTGGGACCGGCATCGCAATGGATGAGTTGGTTCCAGAATCGTTTGGGCAACAATTTACCTTCATAAACGCAGATGCCGCACGGCGATCCAGCGCCGGTTTGCAGCAAGTTGGGGACCACGCCTGGATCGTTCAAGTGCCAGTGGCGAAGAGGGATCTCCTGGGCCATGCCGGTACGGGGCGTGCGCCAGCCGGCGCCTGTCATTTCGTCCTTGTAACCGAAGTTGCCGAACTCCATTACGTAGTTGATGCGTACACCGCGATTTCCGTCGTCATCATTGTCCGACTGCCAGAGAGTGCCGAACGAATCGACGGTAACTTCGTAGTTATTGCGGAAGTTCCAGCCGAGGACTTCGAAATGGCTGCCGTCCGGATCGCAGCGAAAGACCATGCCCTCTCGGTACGGTTTGCCGTTGGCCACGACCGGATGCCCAGCCCGGCTAATGACCGGTTTGCCGTTCTTGTCGTGCACGGCGTGTCCGGTGTTGCCGAAATTCCAATACAGCCTGCCATCGGGGCCGAACAGGAAGGCATGAGCAGAATGGTCGTGTTGAGGCTGTCCGGTTTTGGTGAAGAGGAATTCTTTCTTGTCGGGCTTGTCGTCACCGTCCGTGTCGGTGAAGACCAGAATGTTGGGTGAGCAGGATACGATAACGCGGTTGCCCAGGACACAGATGCCCATTGCCGAATCCACGTCGCGTCCCTGGTAATAAACCTTTCGGCGATCGGCAACGCCATCGCCGTCAGTATCTTCGAGAATCAGAATGCGATCGCCTTCTTTGCGGGTATTGGCTCGGCGGCGATAATTGACGCATTCGCACACCCAGACACGGCCTTTGGCGTCGACATCGATATTCGTCGGACTGAGAAGCATCGGTTCAGATGCGAACAGCGTTACTTCAAGCCCGTCTCCAACGTCGAGCTGGTTGACCGCCTCTTTCGGGTCACGGATACCGCCTGCCGTCTTCGAGCGGCTGGCCTGCAAACGAGCCGGAAGTTTGTCGACATAGACGTGAAACTGGACGCTGGTGGACCGGCCGTCCGCCTGATTGGTGCCACCATTATCCAGACCGGCTTTCGCTTTGAAGCGGGTGAATCCTTTCGGCAGGTCGTAGACGATGACCGAGTGGGCGTGCGTACCGATGCCATAGGGCACGGGTTTGCCGGCAATCATCATGGCGCCGCCAGCAGCGTTCTTGTTGATGCGAACTTGTCCCCAGCCAGCATCGGCGGATTTCCACTTCAGCTCGGTGAGTTTCTTTTCA
This sequence comes from Gemmatales bacterium, assembly GCA_026004675.1. GTDB lineage: Bacteria > Planctomycetota > Planctomycetia > Gemmatales > Gemmataceae > BPJP01. The sequence continues at coordinate 87,057 of BPJP01000002.1, read as the reverse complement.
CCGGCCGGTCCGATCAGACGAGGCTCTGCCCAATCGGCCCAATCGCACGAGTTGCCATCGCCAGCGTCGGTGACGACAAGAAACAAAGTCTTGGCGCCGGTTATGTCGACGTCGACATCGATGGCATGGCCCGGAATCTCGGTGGTAATGGTTTTGCTGGCAAAGCGTTTGGCACCTTTGTTGCCTTGAGCGGCCGCCTGCCAGATTCCGGCAATGACGACCATGAACGCTATGAACTGCAACCATCTGGACTGGGCCAATTTCTTCAAAACCGGCATTCTCGACTCCTGGTTGGATCTTGTTGTGGATGGTTTAGGGAGGATGGTAACAATATGGCGAAAACGCCGCCCAGTTTCAACCCGCGGCCAAACCAAGTCTCCCCACTTTCGGCAGGTATGCGATACGACTCGCGAAAACGACCCTTGGTTGGGCGGGCTAGCGGTGAGATGAGGTACTTTCTTCCCCTGATTCCAGGTGGTAGAATTAGGGGGCGAATTCACGTCAGGAGTGCCAACATGAGTGAGACGCATTTCGAGCGCTACCGCATGGAGATCGAACTGCACAATGCTCCGCGGGTTCCTCGTTTGCCGCCGGCCTATTTCTGGGTGCCGTGGCAGGAAGGATTGCAGGAACTGCATGCTGACGTGAAATTTCGCAGTTTTCATGCCGAAATCGACGCCAGTGTCTTTCATCGCTTGTCGACCCGAGAAGGATGCCTGAGCCTGATGCATGACATTTCCAGTCGCCAAGGGTTTTTGCCGGAAGCGACATGGATGGTCGCGTGTGCCGAAGGCTGCTGTGGCACGGTCCAGGGAATTTGCGTGCGGCCTGGCGTCGGCGCCATTCAAAATTTAGGGGTTGTGCCGGAACACCGGGATCGAGGGCTTGGCACGGCATTGCTGCTGCGAGCGCTGGAAGGTTTTCGCCGAAGGGGATTAGTCGTCGCTTTTCTGGAAGTGACTGCGCAAAACAAGGACGCCGTTCGACTTTACCAGCGTCTTGGCTTCCACTACAAAAAAACCATCTACAAACCGGTCGAATCGGCAGTGGCCGCCGGTTCCTAGGCATCAGGCGGATCAATCGCAGAGGCATCTGGAACGAGCCAAGTGGCCTTTTGCCCTCGTTCGACGGCTCTTCTTCGCTCCAAGCAACGGACGATTCGTATGCCAGCGCAACAAATTTTCCAACACACGTTTGCCAACGGTTTGACGCTGCTGGCCGATCGCATGACTGACGTGCGGTCGGCGGCAATGAATTTTCTCATACCGGCGGGATGTGTCTATGATCCTCCGGATCAGCTGGGGTTGGCAACAGTCTTGGCGGACTTGATCACGCGAGGGGCCGGCACGCGCGACAGCCGCCAATTGAGTCTGGCTCTCGACAACCTGGGCTTCGATCGAGACGAAAGCGTTGGTGCGTTGCATATCCGTTTTTGGGGAGCGACAACCGCGCGGAACTTGCCCAAGGCTTTGGAAATCTACGCCGACATCATCCGTCGTCCTCATTTGCCGGAACAAGAACTCCCTGCCGTCAAGTCACTCGCTCTCCAGGATATCCAAAGTCTGGAAGACGAACCCAGGCTGCGCGTCATGATCGAATTGCGCAAGCGATTCTACTCCATCCCTTTGGGGCGCGACCATAGAGGCACCAAAGAAGGTATCGAAAACTTGACCATCGATTCCATTCGATCGTGGTACGAACAGCGCTTTCGACCCAAGAATTCGATCCTGGCAGTTGCGGGGAATATGGAATGGGAACCGTTGTGCGATCTGGTCGGCAGGCTTTTCGGCGACTGGCAAGGGGAAGCCGATACCCAACTCGAGCTTACCAGGCAACTCCCCTCCACATTCCATTTGCAAAAAGATACAACCCAAACGCAAATCGGCATTGCCTATCCCAGCGTGCCGATCGGACACGATGATTATTATGCGGCTTTAGGCGCGGTCAATGTCTTGAGTGGCGGCATGAGCTCGCGCCTTTTTACCGAAGTGCGGGAAAAGCGCGCGCTGTGTTATGCCGTCGGTGCCAGTTACCACAGTTTCAAACACGAAGCAGGCGTGATCTGTTATGCTGGCACCACCAACGAACGTGCTCAGGAGACTCTCGACGTCACTTTGCACGAACTGCGGCGTCTCCAGGAAGGCGTTGCCGAAGAGGAAGTTGAGCGAATTCGCGCCGGCTTGAAATCGTCGCTGATTTTGCAGCAGGAGTCGACTTCAGCGCGGGCAGCAGCGCTATGCCACGACTGGTACTACCTGGGGCGGATTCGTACCTTCGACGAGATCGCCGAGGCGATCAACGGCTTGTCCGCCGAAAAAATCGTCGACTTCGTACGCCGCTATCCGCCAGGACCTTTCACCATTGTCACTTTGGGACCGAAGGCCTTGCGCGTTCCCACGCCAGAAGTCGGTTGAAAACGAGCTTGATGGTGCCCATGCGCGTCGCTCCGACGAGCCGCAGCGTCGCCCCTTCGCCCTCCTATTCTTTGCCTTTGCTCTTGTTCTCTTCCTGCTTGCGGAAGTCCCCGGCATGGACGACGATCAGCTTTTTTGGGGAAATGTGGCGGCGAACCGCTTCATGAACCTGTTTCGGCTGCAAGCCAGCGATCAGTTTCTCCAATTCCAGCTGATGCGAGAAAGTCCTTCCCAAATGGAGGTGGTTTGCCAGCATACGCGCCAGTTCGGCATCGTTGGCTCGGCGATTCTTCTGCGCTTCGAGATAGGAGTGAATCGACTTCTCCAGTTCTTCGTCGCCCACCCCGTCCTTCAGCAACTTCTGCAATTCATCGGCGATGGCAGCATCGACCTTGTCGATGACGTTCGGATTACAGATAGCGTACATCAAGAAAACAGCGGATTTGTCCTGAGAGGACGCCTGGAACATCGAGCGGACGCCGTAGGACAACCCCTCTTTCTGGCGCACGCGATTTCCCAATCTGGACGAAAGTGAGCCGCTGCCGAACAAGAAGTCGGCAATGACGAGCGCGGGATAATCTGCATCCGTGTCCGTAAGCGGCAGGGCATGCCCAGCGACGTAGAAAGCATTCTTCTTGTCAGGCGTCACGATCCGGTGCCTCGATCCTTTGACATCCGTTCTGGCTGGTCGGGCAATCCGCGCATAGGGTACTGTTCCTTTCAAGCTGGCCAGGTATTTGCCCATTCGATCGAGCAGGGCTTCTTTGTCGAAATCCCCGACGACGACGAACTCGCCGACCTTGCCCGTAAGCTGTTCCTCATAAAGTTTGCGTACGTCGTCGATGGTGAGCGACTCGAGACGATCGATCGATTCGGCAATGGTGGGAACGTAACGGATATCGTCTTTCGGAAAAGGATTGAGTCGGCGGCGGAATTCGCGAAAAGCCAAAGCGGAAGGTTCGACGAGCGATTTGGCCAGCTGGTCCCGCTGTTCGCGCTTGAGGATATCGAATTCTTTTTCCGGGAAGGCCGGTTCGCGGAGAATTTCGCCGAGGAGATCGAGCAACGGAGGAAGGTTGTCTCGTTTGCATTGCATGACAAAAGTCAATTCGCCGACATCGCTGGCGGCAAGCAACCTGGCGCCGAGTTTATCGAGGGTATCCTGTATTTCCTGGCGGGAGCGCTGTTTGGTGCCGCGCAACAGCATGTCGCCGAGGAATTGGGCTGCTTCGGTCTTGCCTGTGAGCGATTTTTCATTGCCGAAGCGCAACGTCAGACGGGCGACGACCGCCTGGCCGCGGGTTTTCTTGGGCAGCAACGCTACTTTGACGCCGCTGGGTAACGTCAGCCGTTCGGTTCGCTTTTCGATGTTTTCGGGGGTTGGGTCGAAGAACTCTCCCTGAGCAATGGCCTCGCCCCCTTTGTAGTCGGCGACAAGTTGCTCGACATCGGGAGGAGGAGGAATCTCGGCGCGGATCGGTTCGGGCGTCGGAATGAACAGGCCGACGGTGCGGTTGGATTGGACGAAATACTTTCGGGCGACGCGGGCGACATCGGAGGGGGTCACTTTTTTCAGGCGATCGCGATGGAGAAAGAAAAGGCGCCAGTCGCCGAGCGCGCCCCACTCGCTCAAGCGGATGCCGATCCGGTTGCTGTCGGTCATGAGTCGTTCACGCGCGCTCAGGAAGCTGCGCTTGGCGCGTTCGACTTCGTCCTGGGTGAATTCGGTTTGGCCGAGCGATTCCAGCAGTTCGACCATCTCATCACGAACTTTGCGCAAGTCTTTCTTGGGGTCCACCTGGGCCTGGAATTCGATGATGCCTGGATCGTGAAAGCTGTAAGCGATGCCTGTGATTTGGCTCGCTTTTTTCGTTTCCACGAGTGCCTTGTACAAGCGGCCAGAGGGTTCCGAGGTGAGGATATGGTTGAGAACCTGGATGGGGGCGAAGTCCGGGTGCGAACCAGCGGGGATGTGATAGACAGCACCGACGACGCCGATCTTGCCGACGCGCCGTAACACGACTTCGCGCTCGCCGTCCTGAGGTGGTTCCTCGGTATAGGTTTTTTCCAGCCGTCGTTTAGGTTTGGGGATCGCGCCGAAATATTTGGCCACATAGGCCAAAGCTTTTTCAGTCTCGAACTTGCCGGCGATGATGAGCATGGCATTATCCGGTTGGTAGTATTTGCGGTAAAACTCGCGGAGGCGATCGACCGGAACGCGTTCGATGTCGCTGCGGTTGCCGATCGTCGCTTTGCCGTAGTTGTGCCATTCGTAAGCGACAGCAGCCATGCGTTGGCTGAGAATGTTCGTCGGGCTGTTTTCGCCTGCTTCGAACTCGTTGCGGACGACCGTCATTTCGCTGGCCAGGTCTTCGCGGAGGATCAGGCTATTCACCATGCGGTCGGCCTCGAGACGGATGGCGAATTCGAGGTTCTTGTCCGACGCCGGCATGGTTTCGAAGTAATTGGTACGGTCGACCCATGTAGTGCCATTGAAAGAGGCGCCATGTTCCTTTAATGCCTTGGGAATGTCTCGGTGGGTTGGCGTCCCTTTGAAAACCATATGCTCGAGCAAGTGGGCCATGCCGGTTTCGCCATAACCTTCATGCCGGGAACCGACGAACACCGTGAGATTGACTGTAACCTTGGCAACCGACTGATCGGGAAACAGCAGCACGCGCAAGCCGTTGTCGAGCCGGTATTCCGTGATGCCTTCGATGGTGACGATTTTTTGCGGCGACTTGGCCGATTGGGCAAAGGAGGTGGATGAGACCAGCGCCGAAACGAGGGCAGCCGCCACAACAAGGACCATTTTTCCTTGGCGTGATCGAACAAGTGTCATGTGCAATGCTCCTGTTTTTATTCAGGCGATTCAATTTATGGCTTCGCCGATACCGATACATTCCCAGGGTACCATCCCGGATGTCGCACACTTGTAATTTAGAGAAGACGAACGAAACTTTCTTTTCCAAGCAAGATTCCGGGAACGAGCGGTCGATAGTCCTCTTGGATCAACCCCCTCTTGACGCAACCAGCGAGGCAACGCATAGTCGCCGCCCGGCCCCAACAACTGGTGAATCATTTTATGGTCCTGTGCCTCACAGCGTTCGCGGGCAGACAGGAGATGGTGGCATGATAAACAAATTGACCGTAGCCGTGTTACCTATTTTGTGTCTGGTGGGCTGCCAATCGATGACGCCGACGGATCGAGGCGTTCTGGGCGGCGGTGCGATTGGTGCCGGGACCGGTGCCATCATCGGCGACCTGGCCGGCAATGCTGGCGCCGGAGCGGCCATCGGCGGCGCCATCGGTGCGATCACCGGTGGCTTGATCGGCAATGAAATCGAACAGGCCGAACACCGCGCCCAGGCCCAAGCGGCCGCACAGTTGGAAGCCAAAAACTATATCGACAAAGCCGAGATCATCCAGATGGTTCATGGCCACATCAGCGATTCGGTCATCATCGCCAAGATTCGATCCTCCGGCACGGTCTTTCATCTCACCGCCCAGGATGTTCTCGATTTGAAGGCCAACGGCGTCAGTGATGCTGTCATTCAAGAAATGTTGGCCACCGCCCAGCGCGCCAGACCCGCCGCCTATGTCAAACCGGTCTACGCGCCACGCCCTGTCTATGTTGTCGAAGAACATTATTACCCGCGCCCAGTTGTTGGTATCGGTTTTGGCTACCATCGCCGTCGTTGCGGCTGCCGGCATTGATCACCGACATGAATCGACGGAACCCGTTCGCCTCACTGGTGCCATTCGCCGACGAACGGCTTGTAGTAGGCGGCCCATTCGCGGCGATACCAGACCGGAGAGGACGGAAAACCTTCCTGGCCGAGAGCGTCTACTGCGACGATGTAATAACGTCGTGTCGGCTTGCCGGCGTTACTATCGGTGAAGCGCGTCGTCGAGATCGGCTTCGCTGTCAATCGGCTGACAGGGTCTTTGCTCCATCGGCCGTCCATCCGGTAGACGCGGTAGCCGACGATGCCGTCCTCGGGATTGGCGGCCCATTTCAAATGGCACCGGTTGCCGTCCTCCTTGCTGAAGACGTACTGCGGCGAAGACGGGATCGTCAGAACCGCCGGCGAAGGTCCGCTTATCTTGCCATCAGCCGATATGCCGCGAACACGATAGGCGTACACGGCAAATGGATAGGGTTTGCCCCCTCGATCGAGATGCTCGGCGTGCAGGCTGGATTCAAAGATCGGCTTGCCTTTCAAGGGAATCGGCTCGCCGAGATCGACGTCCGTGTCCAGAAATTCGGTAGCTGCGATCGGTTTTTCCGTTAGTTTTTGGAAAGGGCCGATGCTGCGGATGGCGCCGACCGATGGCGGATTCAAAGGCGGTGTATTGCGTTTGAGTCGAACGAGCTGATCTTCGCTCCAGACCTCAACGACCGCTCGTTCGACGTGGTAGGAGGCCAGTTCCGCTCCGCGGGGCGCTTTCCAGCGCACTTGAACTTTTTTCCTGCTGCGGACGCTGACGACCACGTCTTCGATGATTGGCGGACAGGGGCGAGGTTGTTCTTTCGCTGGGCGATAGGTTCCGCTATTACTAAAGCGATAGGTCCAGACCTGTTGTTCGCGTGGCCGGCCGGTACAGTTTTCGAGAATGGCCAGGTTCAACTCGGGAGCGAAGATCAAATTGCGCGTGCGGTTGCCAGCGGAGTCGGGTTCCCGTTTGGGTTTCATCCGTGTCCATTTGTTGGCACCGGTATCATAAGCCCAGGTCTGAACTTCGTGCTGCGTTTTTTCGTCTTTGCCTCGCGTAACTTTCACCAAAGCCAAAACCACAGCGTGGATGGGATCATAGGTAAGAACCGCATCGTTGCGATCGGTTGGCGGCAGAGAAGCTGGTTTTCTGTCGAACCATTTGTTTTCGGAAACGCTGTACGCCCAGGTGTGCGGATCGTTCGAGAATTGGGCGCCGAAAAGGATGTGGAGTTTGTGCTTCGCATCGTAAGCTAGATTGCCGCCGCTTCGAAAAGGGGGCTGGGAATCCGGTTTGGGCCAGCGCCACTCATTGCGCCAGGGATCGTAGATCAGGGTGCCTTCCCGGCTCCCTTCGCCGCCGAATACCACGACAACCCGATGGTGGCTGTCCCACGCGGCACAGCGCAGCCCAGCCAGGCGCGGCGCTGGAACGGGACGGCGGTTGCGCCACTGGTTCGATGCCAGGTCGTAGGTCCAGACGGAGGAGTCATTCAGATAGAGTTCGCGCCACCACTGCCAGCCGTGGTTGCCGCTGAATTTGGGGAAAACGAATATACCGGCCAATCGTCGGATCATAGACGTTCTGTTGGTTGCAGCAGACGCCCGGCGGCGAGGTATTCGGTTCTTTGAGAGTCCATTTGGCGGAAAAGGGATCATAGACCCAGACTTCGTGGCCTTGTTCCCCGCCGCCCCCCTGGTTGTGGCCGCCGTAGCGTATCAGCACCCGATGCCGACTGTCCCAGACGCAGGCGCCTTCATAACCCAAGCGCGGCGAGACCGGACCGTTTTCGAGTGGGCTTTGCTTGACCCATTCGTTCACGGGATGCGTTTGAAACGGTGAAGGCGGAGCCGCCAGTCCTTGAGCCGGCGTTCCCATCCCCACGAACCATAACGAGACAATGATGCAAGTTCTCGACCGGAACATAGCCCACCTTCGCCGATGAACGAAACCGTCAATGGGAGGAAATCGCAGCGCCACGAACATGATGGCCTGACCCGGTTTCATAAAGCAACGCAAAAATTCGGAGCTGGCAACGTTTGGGCGCCTTGTGCTCGCGTTGCAGCTTTTCGATCAAGTCTCTATAATTGCATCGAAGCATTGGCGGCGCTAGCGCCGAGGTCGACATTCCGTTTGAATGAAAAGAGGGCGCTCTGATGGCCAGTCCGAACGTCGTGGAATTTACGAGCGAAAATTGGGAACAAGAAGTCGTCAAAAGCGACAAGCCTGTGGTGGTGGACTTCTGGGCGCCGTGGTGTGGTCCGTGTCGGATGCTGGCGCCGACGATCGACAAAATCGCGGACAAATACGCCGGTCGAGTGAAAGTCGGCAAATTGAATGTGGATGAAGCGAGCGATATTGCCGTCAAGTATCGCGTTTCGGGCATCCCGCAAGTGTTTGTGTTCGACGGCGGCGAAGAACCTAAGCAAAAAGTAGTCGGCCTGACTTCCGAAGAGGAATTGCAAAAGATGATCGATCAGGTTCTGGCCGGCTGACGCGGTTGGCCGGTTCCGCCGACTTTGCCGATCCTTCGCCATCGCTGCGGTTCAATTCATTTCAACTTTGGCGGTTCGTTTGGTCGATGACACATAGGGCCAAGGTCCGTACTGGCGCCGGTGGGGGTTGCTGTCCCATCGGCGCGGCGCGACGGCTTGTCCACGTAATGAACCGCCCCCGAGTTGGCTGCTACAAGGACCCCGTGGATGGAACCGCCGGATACCACAGCGGCAAAAGCAGGCGTTGCCCATTGGGCTGAATTGATTGTCCAGAACGGACGGCTCGCGGGCAAGCGCTGGCCTTTGCGTTCGCCTCTCGTGCTGATCGGGCAAGCGGAAGGAAACGACGTGCGCCTGAATGTATCCGGCGTCAGCCCGCGTCATTGTGCTTTGGTGCGCACCCCCTCCCACCCCCTTTTGCAGGATCTGGACAGCCAAGCGGGCATGATGGTAAACGACAAGCCTGTCCGCTCATGCCGTCTCCATCATGGCGACGTCATCGCAGTCGGGCCCTTCCGCTTTCGTATCGAACTCGTTGAAGGCCATTTTCAACCGGAGCCGACCGATGACGACAACGACCGGCAAGCGCTGCGCATCCAAGCAGCTGCTGTCGCCGCCCAGCAAGCCGCACTGACGGAAAAAGAGATTCGCCTGCAGCAGAGGCGTCAGGCCTTAGAACAACAGGAAACCCAGCTGGCAGCCCATCTCGAAGAACGGCAACGTAAATTACTTGAGCTGAAGCGACAGATTCAAGCCGCCACGGCGGAACTCGAAACGCATAAGCGAAAGCAGGCCAGCCAAATCGACGAAGTCGCCCAGCAAATCGAAGCGAGACAAGCGGAGCTGGAGGATTGGGAGAACCAATTGCAGGCGGAACGCCACCGGCTTAGACGGCTGCGTCGGCGGCTGCAAAAACGCTTCCATCGTCAATGGGCCGCCGAACGGCAAAACCTTGCTCGGCGTGAAGAAGAACTCAGGCGAGCCAGCCTCGAACTCGAACAACAACAGCAGCAGTTGGCCGCGGACCGCGAGCAACTCAACCAAACTCGGCTCCGCTACAACGGCGAGATGGAAGTAGGCCGTCGGCAACTGCAAGACGCCTGGAACGAGTTTCGCAAAGAGCAAACCGAATTCCAGGCCGAACAAGCGCGAATGCGGGCAGACTGGAAGCAACGTTTTGACCAACTCGACAGCCGTGAAGCCGACCTCCTCGATGCCGAACACGAGCTTGCCGAGGAACAGCGTCGCTGGCAGGAGCGACGTCTCCGCCTCGAAATGGAGGCGGATGGGCTTGAGCAGCGCATCCACAACCAGCGGCGAAAACTGGCCGAACTCGAAAAACAATGCGCCCAACAGCGTCAAGCCATCGTGCCGCTGCCCGGCGAACAACCGGTTCCCGTCGCCTCGGAATTCGCGGAACGGGAGCGTGCTCTTCGGCAAGCTGAAGAAGCGTTGCAACGCCGACTTGCCGGTCTCGAACAATTGGCGGACGAGTTGAGCGACCAGCGTTCGTCGCTTGCGGAGCAATGCGTGCGCTTCCAAATGATTCGGGAAAACTGGCAGCAGCAACGAGAAAGCGCCCTGCACGACCTGGAGCCGGTCTCCCAAGCGTTGGCCCAGCGCGAACAGGAATTGAATGAGCGCGAGCGGAAGATCAACGAGCTTTTCGCTCGCCAAGAACAGAAATTACAGGAAATCGAGTTTCATCGTCGGCAGCTGGACGCCTGGCAGGCGCGTCTCACTGTACGATCGAGCGCATGGGAGGGAGAACAACAGCGCATGCTCGCCGCGGTCGAGACGCGAGAGCGATTCGCCGAACAACAAGCGGCCCGAATTGCTGAAGTGCGCCGCCGCTGGCAACAGCGTCGGCAGCAGGAGTTGCAGGCTCTGCGCAAGCGTCTAACCGTGTGCGACAAGTTGCGGCAAAGTTGCCAGACTGCCCGGCAGGATTGGCTGCGACGAGTGGAAGAATTGGAGAAGCAGTTGCAATCCCTCGCCACTCGTGCCCTGGCGCTGGAAGAATACCGCATGGAGGTTCTTGGCCCGACAGGCGATGCGGAGGCGGCAGAGAAACGCATCGTTCGCCTGCGTCTTCGCTGGGCCGAGGAGTTTTCCTCGGCGGCAAGGGAGCTTGTCAAGGAACGTCGGCTCCTGGATCGTCAGGGGGAAGAGCTTGAAGCCCAATTCCGGCAAATACGCAACGAGATGCTGACCGAAGCACGCAGGGCCGCCATGTTTTCCAAAAAACTGGCAGAGGCCGACAGCCGCCTCCTTCACGACGAAGCCGAACAACAACGATTGCAACAGCAGCTCGAAAAACTACAAGCACAGTCCGCTGTTTATGAACAGCAAATCCAGGAACTCAACGACGAGATCGAACGACTGGCGCGGGCATTATTGTCCGATTCGAGCACTACATCACAGCTGGCCGCTTGATCGCTGTGCGATACCGGTACGCGATTTCATTCTCGAACGATGAATTCATCGAGATTCATGATCGTGCGTGCCAGCGCCACCCAGGCGGCGGCCTCGGCGGTTTTCCCGTTCTTGGGCGTCCAGTTTCCCAACAGTTTAGCAGCCTCTTTCGACTGCTGGCATTCGTGCACAAGTTCGGTGTGCAATGCAACAAGCAGTTCGAGTTCGTCTGTAGTTGGTGGCCGGCCCAAGGCGATCAGAACAGCTTGCCGAATTCGATCGCTGGTAGAGCCTTCGAGTTCTTCCGCAATGCGACGGCCGAACGCCTGCGCGCATTCGACGAACACCTGGTCGTTTAGCAGCGTCAGCGCCTGTAGCGGCGTATTGGAAGTTTCTCGACGCACGCAGGTGACGTTCGAGTCGGGAGCGTCAAACGTCATTAGCATGGGATACGGGCTTGTTCGCTGGAACCAGATATACAGTCCGCGGCGATATCGATTGGGTCCTTTGTCCTCGATCCAGCGGGCGCTGTTGGCATAGGTCAGTTCGGAGATTCCAGGCGGTTGAGGCGGCCGAACGCTTGGACCACCGATCGTTCGAGTTAAAAGCCCGCTTGCGGCCAGCGCCGCATCGCGGATCACTTCGGCTTCCAGTCTCATGCGTCGTTGCCGGGCCAACAGGGCATTGTATGGGTCGCGCGTCTGCAGTTCCGGACGAAGCCGCGACGATTGCCGATACGTGGCCGAGGTGACGATCAATTTATGAAGCTTTTTCAAGCTCCAACCCTGGCGCATGAATTCACTCGCCAACCAGTCGAGCAAGTCGGGATGAGAAGGCTTTTCTCCTCGCGTGCCAAAATCGTCGAGCGTCGCGACGATGCCTCGGCCAAAGAATTTATGCCACGTCCAGTTGGCGATCACCCGGGCTGTCAGGGGGTTGTTCCTGCTGACGAGCCACCTGGCAAGATCGAGACGCGTGGGTTCGCGGTCCCCCATCAAAGGGGGCAACACGCCAGGCGTACCGGCGGAAACTTCTACTCCTGGTCGCAGAAAGTCTCCTCGAATCAGGACGTGCGTCTTGCGTTTCGGACCCAGCGCGAGCGTCTGCGCCATTGTCGGTTTGGGCGCCCGCTTCTGATGGTCGGCCAACGCGGCTTGCAAAAGCGAATAGGTCTTGTCATTCCGAGCGAAGTAGTCCTCGATGATTTTTCGGTGTTTCGCCGACCGCTTGGAATCGGGCAAACGAAGAGCTTCCCGCAGCGCCAGGGGTAGCGAGGCTCGCTCTTTGTCGGAAAGCGACTCTTCCCATGCCCTCTGTTTCAATCCAAGCTCCTGCCGGTACTGATCGATCGCTGCTTGCAGTTCAGCCTGTTTGGCTTGATACGCCTGCTGCTGCCGCCGATATTCCTCAACTTCGGAAGGGAGCGGGGCAACGATGTTGACCTCGTTGTCGCTGTTGAAGAAGGCAAAGAACTGATAATACTCGCGCTGGCTGAACGGATCATATTTGTGGTCGTGGCACTGGGCGCAGCCGAAAGTGATTCCCAGAAACACCTTCGCGGTCGTGTTGACTCGATCGACGACTTGTTCGACGCGGAACTGCTCGCGATCAACACCCCCTTCGGAATTCGTCAGGGTGTTACGGTGAAAACCCGTCGCCACCTTCTGCTCCGTGGTGGCGTTCGGCAAAAGGTCGCCGGCGAGTTGTTCAATCGTGAATTGATCGAAAGGCAGGTCGCGATTGAGGGCGTCGATCACCCAATGGCGGTACCGCCAGGCAAAAGGGCGACCTCGGTCTTTTTCGAAGCCGTCGCTATCGGCATACCGGGCGAGATCGAGCCAGTGCCTCGCCCACCTTTCACCATAGTGCGGCGATGCCAGCAGACGATCGACGAGTCGTTCATAGGCATCCGGCCGCTGGTCGCGGATAAACGCCTCGACCTCCTCGGGCGTGGGAGGCAAGCCAAGAAGATCGAAGTGCAGTCGCCTGAGCAACGTGTAACGGTCCGCACGAGGTGCCGGCTCGATTCCTTCTTCCTCGAGCCGACGCAACACGAACGCGTCAATCGGGTTTCGTAAAAAGTGGGTCCTTTTTACAGTTGGCACTGCCGGCCTGCGAATCGGCTGAAACGCCCAGTGATCCGACCGGGGACCTGCCGCGACGACGTTGGTTGAACTTTTCGGCCAGCTTGCGCCTTGTTCGATCCAGGCTCGCAGTTTGGCAACGTCTTCTCGCGGCAACATACGGCCAGTCGGAGGCATGCGAATCTCCGGATCGATGCCCGCAACCATGTGCAAGAGTCGGCTGCCTGCGGCGTCCTTCGGTTTGATGGACGGCCCCGAGTTGCCTCCTTTCAACGCCTCTTCGCCAATGTCCAGACGCAAGCCCGCCTTTTGTTTTTCCGGTCCATGACAACGGATGCAGTGACGCTTCAGAATGGGTTCAATGTCGCGACGAAAATCGATCGTGCCCTTGGCAGCGGTCGGCAACCGCGTTAAATCCACCGCTTGCGGTTCTTCTCCTGCAAGACGAAAACCCAGCAAGAACATCAGGCCTCCAAGCAGCACGCCGGCACGATTCATCGCAACTTCCTTTTGGCTGGATTTGGCCCATCTAAACGGGTGGATTCGAGGTATGTCGTTACAGAAGATTGTAATCGGGAAAGGCTGGTTCTGCAACGATTCGGGTTCGGCAATCCGGATCAAAGCGCAGTTTAGACGTGGAAAAACAAAATCCCTTTTCGCTCCCCAATCGCCAAAGGAGGAGAGAAAAGGGATGGCAATTTCCCTTTTTTGGATTAGAGCACTCGCCCGCCCGAACCCGAATCGATCACCGAATTCGATTCGCCAGTTTTGCCGTGAATAGCATCAAAAACTTCCTGGCGATGAACAGGTACTTCCTTGGGTGCAACAATCCCCAGCCGAACTTTGTCGCCCCGGATTTCAACCACCGTCACGGTGATGTCGTTGTTAATGACGATGCTCTCATTTTTTTTCCTGGACAGTACTAACATCGCCGCATATCCTTCCCAGAGACAAAAGTTTCAGTCCTGCGATGGTTCATCATGCAGAGCCAACAGGGCGTCCACACGGGCAAATTCCGCCTTTGCCTACAAACGAACCAAATCAGTCTCTGTGCTACGAAGCCGCCCCGTACCTTGCGGCTGGGAGGAAGTACGGCCGGCCTGGGTGAGACCTCATCATCAATAACTGTATACGTTTCAATCGAATTCGTCAAGCTGCTGGCTGCTATTATCGTTATTTTTCTCCCCGTTTGGCACGCTCGTTGTTGTCTTCGAAATATTTCGACCAACGCGCATAATGCTTACCGCCTCTTATCGGGTCCCTGCAGCCACGCACGCCCTTACCGTCATTTGTCCCGTCCGGGATGCCTCGCTTCGACGAGACCGACGTGAGCAACAAAATAGACAAAATGATTAATTTGAGAGGGATAAGTAGAATCCAGCAAGCTGCCTGATCGTGGGGCTGGGGTCGGTTTTCTGCATTTCTAAGAGGCGTGATTGCAAGAGGTTGCGCTCGCGAGCCAAGCGGACGCAGGCAGCCCGGACCGCCGGTGACGGATCTCGGCTAAGTCGTTCGAGCCACGAATGCGGATCTAGCTCGCTGTCTTCTCGAACCAAGTCAATCACTTGCAATCGGACACTCGGCTTCGGGTCGGTAATCATTTTGCCAAGTTTGAGGTGATGTTCGCTTAAACCCCTGCCGCGAAGTGCGGCCTCGCAGAGCCTGCGCACGTCAGCATCCGGATCGTGTAGCCAATAGATCAGGTGGTCTGTTGGCATAACGCCTTCTTGCGGGCCAAGTGCCAGGATGGCCTGGCGGCGAACACGGGGATCGGCGTCTCGCAAATAACCCAGGATTTTTTGGTACATGTGAAAAGGTGCTCGACCCGCTAACGCGACGGCATCGGCTCGCGTACGGGCGTCCACGCTTCGCAAACCCTTTTCAATCAGACTTCGGCAGATGGTCAGAATCTCCTCGTCGTTCGCTCCTTCGGGAAGCCTCATGCCCAATTGCAACGCCTCATGCACCAAGCCGACACGTGTCGCCTGAACCAGCAGCGAATGGAATGCTTGCCGGTCCGCAAACCCGGCAGCTATCGCGATCTCTAGGGCTGTTTTTTGGCTCTCTCGTGCAAGTTGACAAAACCCCTCGGCAACTCCTTTTAACACCGTAGCGCGATAGGATCTGGGAACGTCGGACAACCTCAATCGAGAAGACAACGCTTCTGTCGTTTCGGTCGGCAACCGTCCCTCTTTGACCATTTGCCCAAGGATTTGTTCAGCTTCTTTTTCGAGGTCGGACCAGCTCTTACTCCGCGCTTCACTCTGGTCCGACACCCGATCGTGCGTCCATACGTTCCAACTAATCGCCACGGCTAGAACGACGAACGAGCCAATTGCAATCCACACCAGACTTTTCTTCATGGTTGACCTCTGTCGGTTGGTGCACCGGCAAACCTTTCACCGCTGGTTTTCGCCAAGCTGAAGGGAATTTACAAGACGACCTTCGCATACGGAAAGCCAGGTATGACGAGCAAAGTGGGCAGGCCACGTCCGCTGGCGGATTGGCAGGCAAACGAAGTGGCTCCCTTGCGGAAACGTGGGTTCCGGGCTAAGATCGTGCACTATGTCTGAAAACATCGAGAAAACCCATCGCCAGCTTTTGGAAGCCATCTCTTTTGCGGCGCGAGCCCATCAGGGGCAATGGCGGAAAGACGGGCAAACACCCTATGTTAGCCATGTCTTTCGCGTCAGCATGATCGTGCGCGACGTTTTTGCCGTCTCGGATGCGCGGGTACTGACCGCCGCCGTTTTGCACGACACGGTGGAGGATACCACGACCGACCATGATGATCTCGCCGAACATTTCGGCCCGGAAATCGCGCAGTGGGTGGCGGCGTTGTCTAAAGATAAACGCCTGCCGCATGATGTCCGGGAGCAAGCCTATTGTGCCCAGCTGAGGCAAGCGCCCTGGCAGGTCCAAATCTGCAAGCTCGCCGATATTCTGGACAACTTGATGGACTCGCGAAACATGCCGCCGGAAAAACAAGCGCGCTCGCTGTCCAATGCCAGGCGATACTTGGAAGCGATGGCGAGCAACCTTTCGGAGCCGACCCGCCACGCCTGGGAGTTGGTGTCCGGTTTTTTGAACACTTTGCAACGAGGCAAGCAATCCTGAAACGCGATGTGTCGGTGTTGACTTTTCAGGGAACTGGCGGAAAGAGTTCCACCCCTCGGACCGAGGTGTTGATCGCTTTGGGACGCCAAAATGATGTCGTTTGCGGAGGCCAGTCTGGCAAGCGTTTGCTTTCGCTCTCCGGGGTCAGGACGCGTGGTTTCGGGAGAATCTCCTCGGCCGGGTCCGGTGCCGCCTTGCTTAACGGCGGCACGCGAATGGTGATGTCTTTGTCGGCTTCGAACAGCCTGCCATCATTGAGGCGAAATTGAACCACGACACGAATCTTGTCGCTTGGCGGAGGTGCCCGCCAGGGCAAGACGACATGGTAACCCGTGCTAAAAAGCCCGCTGCGCCATTTGGTCCGCAGCTGCTGCTGGGAAAACTCCCACGTCGAAAACGGATGCTTCAAACCTTGCGGATCGATGGCCAGGGCGGTCACCGTCAGCGAACCTGGCGCCTTGATGGAATGGCCATCGGGGTCTCGCGGTTCGATGACGACTTGCAGTGCTTCGTCGCCAGGCATGCCGTCGTCATCAAACCCGGATGTCTGTCGTCCGAGAACGATCTCCTTGACTCCATAGGACAGCGACGTTGGCTCGGCGACAATATGGGGCTGAAACCCCGGTTTCAAGGCCTGCAATTCTTTGATCAGGGCGGTATTGAGCGCTTCCAAGCGTTCGACCTCCAAGCGGAGACGGTCGGCTTTGGCTTCGGTTTCACGCAACTCGCGCTCGACGAGATGGCAATTTCGGCAACCGGCAGAAAAGAGAAGAAAAACCGCGAAGCAAAGAACTGTGGACAGAGACGAGACAGGGGCTCGTGGGAGGAGGAACCGCTGGCACAAAAACGGCCGTCGCCGGCATGGCGAATGCCAGCCGATCGTCCGTGACGTCGATTTTCGAATGCAGCAACGGTCCCGCATGGGATTCCATTCCCAAGTGCTGGGGTGTAATGGATACGAATTACTTTCCGCTCTTATGGGCATACAGCTCCGCCGGGATGGTTTCCAGTATCCGGTCGACGATGCCGTATTCTTGCGCTTCGGTAGCGGACATGAACTTGTCGCGATCCGTGTCTTTTTCGATTCGTTCGAGCGACTGTCCCGTGTGTTTCAACAAGATGTCGTTGAGGTCTTTTTTCAGTCGGAGAAATTCCTTGGCATGGATCAGGATTTCGGTCGTCGTGCCTTCGGTGCCGGCCATGGGCTGGTGGATCATGACACGGGCATGAGGCAAGGCGAATCGTTTGCCTTTGGCACCGGCGCACAAGAGGACGGCTCCCATGCTGGCAGCCTGGCCGATGCAATAGGTGTTCACATCGCAGGAAATGAATTGCATGGTGTCGTAGATGCTCAAGCCTGCGGTCACGGAACCGCCAGGGGAATTGATGAATACATGGATGTCGGCTTTGGGGTCTTCCATTTGCAGGTGCAGCAATTGCGCCACGATGGTGTTGGCGCTGGAATCGTCGATCGGACCGTGCAGGAAAATAATCCGATCCCGGTGAAGCCGACTGAAAATGTCGTAGACGCGCTCTTCTCGGCCGTCGTGTTCGATGACATAGGGTACATGGGGCATGGAATTCGCCTCCGAACCTGATCCCTGCCATTCTCATAGAATCGGCTGCGGGGATTTTGAATTTAAACGTAAACGTTTTTCTTGCCGTTTCATTCGTTTTATTCGGCAACGCAGGGCGTTGTGCCAACAAGCTGCGTTTTTTATGGAAACGGAGCAAAGCAGATAAGACAGGCAATACCACTGCCGCCACCGTTGTCACTTCGTTCTGGCCGTGATTGGCCTAGCTCTTCTTCTCTTCCGCCATCTTGGTGAGCACATCATCGACCAGGCCGAATTCTTTCGCTTCCTGGGCGGAAAAGTAGCGATCCCTTTCGGTCTCCTGCTCGATAAGTTCGATGGGCTTGCCGGTGTGATCCGCGAGAATTTTATTGAGCCGTTGCCTGTCTTTGACGATTTCGTTGGCCTGGATTTCGATGTCGGAGACCTGGCCGCCGACTTGTCCCCAGGGCTGGTGGACCATGATTTTGGCATGAGGGAGAGCGAACCGTTTCCCTTTTGTGCCGCCGGCGAGCAGGATGGCCCCGCCACTCGCTGCCAGACCGATGCAATAAGTCGCAACCGGGCATTCAAGAAACTGCATGGTGTCATAGATCGACAAGGTTGCCGTCACCGATCCGCCGGGGCTGGTGATGTAGAAATGAATCTCCTGCGTGCGGTTTTCATACTGCAGATACAGGAGCTTCATGACGATTTCGACGGCACTAAGGTCGTTGATGACACCGGCCAGAAAGACGATGCGGTTTTCGAGCAGCAAATCGCCGAGCGTCATCTGGCGTTGTCGGGCATATTCGCGGTACCGTTGCAACTTTGGTTCGAAGGCTTCGACGTCGAAATTCGCCGAGCGTGGCAGCATGCGCGGATCATATAGCGGTGATCGCGGATCGCTAAAAAATGAAGGATCAAGCATTGAATGGTTCCTTACACAAACAACCGTGCTGCACCTGGGCTGACCCGTTGCTTACTCCGTATCGGTCGAGGCCTCCTTACTCGACGTCTCCTGCTCGATTTCCGCGAGGGCGTCGCGCATTTTGCCTGGAATGGCCTGCTGATTGATCGAACCGATGGAAAGCTCTTCATTTTCGTCGTAGGGAAGGTCTTCCCACTCGGCGTGCTCGCAGATGAGATCGAGCACTTTACGTTGAGCGATCTCGATCGACAGCGAATCGAGCTGGTCGTTCTGTTCCAGGCGTGCCCGGATTCGCCGCGGCGACTCGCCAAACTCTTCGGCCAGCCTTTCGATTTCGCTTTCGATGTCGTCGTCGGTGACTTCGATGTTTTCGACCTCGGCGATTTTCTGCATGACGAAGAATTCTTTCAGCGTTTTCGCGGTGCTTGCCAAGATGTCCTGTCGCAACAGGCGCAACCGATTCTCGATTTCTTCGTCGGACATACCGGCGGAACGCATTTCGGCGACGTGGCGATTCATGGCATGCCGGGCTTGCCGGGCAAGCAAATCTCTCGGCAATTCCCATTGGGCGGCTTCGCCGATTTTTTCCAATACTTGTTCGCGTGCCGAGCGTCTTTGAACGTATTTTAGGCGGCGCTCTAGAAAAGCTCGGACGAAGCTCCGGAACTCTTCCTGGTTTTGTGCACCCAACTCGCGGTAAGCCTCTTCTCCTTCGGGAAGGCGCAAGGTCTTGATCTCATGAATCTTTAATTTCGCCTTCGCCTTTTTGCCGCGAAGCGTTTCGTCTGCCACTTCGTCTGTCAGGACGATGTCCACCTCTCGCTCGTCCCCGGCTTTGGCTCCTTTGACGCGCTCGAAAAATTTTGGCAGCACAGCGTCTTTAAAAAGGGTGCGGTATTCGACGGGCAGCTGCAATTCCTTGTGTTCCGCCAATACCTTGCCGTCGTGTTCGATCGTGACGTCCGCCACGAGGATGTCGCCCAGCTCCGCGGCGCCGTCCGTCTTGGGAACGATCTGGCTATCCGCGGCCAAGAGCCGGCGTTCGGCTCTGCTGATGTCTTCTTCGCTGAATTCCTTGACCGGACGTTTGAGCCGCAACCCCTTGTAGTCGGGAAGTTCGAATTCGGGGCGCACTTCCACTTCGAATTCGTAAACCAGTGGGCCTTCTTTGGGGATTTCCACGGTTGCCGGATCGAGATCGGGGGGACTAAGGGGGACGATCTTCTCTTCTTCGGCGAGTTGCTCAAGACTCTGCATGAGAATCTCGGCCTTGACCTGGTCGCTGACTTCCTTATGAAAGCGTTTTTCGACGATTTTTCGCGGAGCTTTTCCCGGCCGAAAACCAGGCACGTTGCTTTCTGCCACCAACTCACCAAATTTTTCGGCCATGCGGCGGTCGATGTCTTCGCGATCGATGGTGACGATGACGTGCTTTCTACACGGACCGGCATCTTCCATCTCGACGGTTTGGTTCAAGCGTGTCGGCGTTTCGTCGGAGTCGTTGGTTTCGGTTGCGACAGCCGATTCTTCTACCGGGCTGGTCGTGGCTTTTTCCGTGCCGGCGTCCGCTTCCTGGCTTTCAGCTTCCAGTTCGGTTTTGGTTTCGTCCGTCATGTTGGAACCCCGCAAAAGTTAAGAAGCCGAGAAGGCCGGGGAACACAGGTTCCTGGTCTTCTCGGCCGAATGAGCGGGTGATGGGGCTCGAACCCACGACAGCCACGTTGGCAACGTGGCGCTCTACCACTGAGCTACACCCGCTTGCGTCTGATGTTGATTCTCCATTCCGAATTATAGATTCGCCGCAAGTGAATTCAAGGGTAAAGAACAATCAACTAATGGTTGGTTGCTCGGGGACGACCCCGCGAACGATTGGCCATGTCGACCGCAGCTGTCATCGCGAGGGCATGTCTCGCCGAGGCTGGTTTGCGGGGGGAGTGATGGCGAAGGTTTCAATGACGCCTAGAACATGGATGCCGTTTTCTTCGAGGGTATCCCAGGCTTTGGCGCGGTCGTGGTGTTTTTGATCGCAGATCAAGATGGCACAATCGGCGCACGTCGCCCAGCGATAGCCGGTCTGTTGCACGGGGCCGCCGTCAATAATCAGCAGATCGTAGTCCTGGCACAATTGCGAGAACCAGGCTTGCAGTGCCGGTCCATGGAAAACTTCATCCGGCTTCGTGATCGGCGCACTGAGCGGCAGAAAAGAAACCAGTCTTTCCGGGTCTGCGAACTGCAAGGGATGGGCGAGGGAGCACCTGCCGCGCAAAGCGTCTTCCCAGCCGAATGTGGAATGGTGCAGCAGCATCGACAGGCCAGGTCGGCGAAAATTGCCATCGACAAGGAGAACGCGAATGTCGCCGGCGAGAGCTTTCGCGAAGGCGAGAGCAGTCGTGCTGCAGCCGACGGCGTCGCGGACCCCTGCCAGTAAAAGCCTGGTAGCCGACTGGAATGGTCCGAGCGAACGGACACGCCGCGACAAGGAACGAAAAGCGTCGCGCAGGTCGTGAACCAGTCGATCGACAAGACAGAGTTCTTCGCGAAGTCGACGTTCCCTGGCAGGGAGCTGGTGCGGGACAGGCTTGAAAGCCACGCTGGCGGGCGTGTGCCTTTCCATCGTTCGCTGGTTCATGGCGACTTGCCCTCTTCTTCCAACGGGAGAATCATCGGCTCCAAGCGGACGCCAACGGGCCGGGTCAAAGACGGACGGATGTTGGCTTGTGGGTCGTTCGCAGACGTAGTCGCTGATTTTTTCGGTTGGTCTATATTCGCGGGCTTTCTGCCAGCCGAACGACCTGGTTGCTCGTGACCAGATGAGCGATCCAGACTTTCACCATCCGCAAGCTTGGGCTTCTGGAAGAGTGCCGGCCACCAGAAACCTGGCGAGGGCAAAGGGGATCGAGCCAGAAACCAGCCGCCAGCGATCAAAACCAGGCCAACCATCCACACGAGCCAATGTTGCGGGCGAAGTCGGACCTGATCCTTTTCCGTCCGAGGCGCCGCCGCGTGGACGATTTCGACTTTGGCTGTGGCGGTTTCGAGTTCGGCTGAAGACAAGCGACCTGTGTCGATGGCTTCACGGTCGATTCGAGTCCAACGCGAGTCCATTAGCGGATCGGATTGCTGGGACTTTGGCCTGGCCGGGTAGTCTGGAACGCGCAACAAAACAGGGAAAGGAAGAGGTTGGATGCGCACCTGTTGCGACTCGAGGAGTTCCTCATCGGAAGTGTATTGGTATAATTCCATGACACCTGCCCTTGACGCCAACCCAGACTTGCGGAAATAGTGCCAGAAGAACGGCACGCGGCGTGCGGGTTCATAATAGAGACATGCGTCCGAGGCAAGATCAAATGGCGGCGTGGAAATGTGCGATAACGCACACTATGTGCGAATTTGCACAGTTCGTGTGGCAGGGCACCCGTCAACAAACGGTGAAGCGGCAATGAGGGTGTGTCGTTTTCGCACAGTACGTTGGTTTTCCTTTGGGATGAGAGGATGAGAGGTTGAGGGCACCGTCAACAAACGGTGCGATCGCGTCGCCATTCGATCGGAATGGCGAGCGGGAAGTCGAAGCAGAAGAATTGGGGAGCGCGATGCTATCGGCCACGAAAAGAATGAACACGCGCCAACAACTCGAAGAATTGCTTGCCCAGCGGATTCTGATCCTCGATGGTGCCATGGGCACGATGCTCCAGAGGAACACGCTCGAGGAACGGGATTTTCGTGGCGAGTTGTTCGCCGACCACCCGCAGCCTTTGCTCCGCTGTTACGATGTGCTCAACTTGACGCAGCCCCATCTGGTGGAGGAGGTGCACAGGGGATTTTTGGAGGCTGGCGCTGACATTATCGAAACCAACTCGTTCGTATCGAACGGGATCACGTTGGCCAATTATGGTCTGTTGGATCGGATCCACGAGTTGAACCGTGCGGCGGCGGAATTGGCTCGGCGATGTGCCGATGAAATGACGGCGCGGACTCCGGACAAGCCGCGATTCGTGGCAGGCAGCATCGGACCGACAGACAAGACAGCGTCGTTTTCCCGCAAGGTGGATGACCCTGCCTATCGTGCCGTGACTTTTGATGAACTGGTGGAAGCGTATACGTTGCAGATTCACGGTCTTGTCGAAGGCGGAGTCGACATCCTGTTTCCGGAAACGACATTCGACACGCTCAACTTGAAGGCCTGTTTGTTTGCGATCGATCGTTATTTCGAAGAGCACGGGATCCGATTGCCCGTGATGATATCGGGGACGATCACGGATCGTAGCGGCCGAACGCTCACCGGCCAGACGATCGAGGCTTTCTGGTATTCGATCTCGCACTTCGACATGCTGAGCGTGGGCATCAACTGCGCGCTTGGTGCGGCCGACATGAGGCCGTATGTGGAGGCCCTTTCCGAGTTGAGTCATTGCTACGTCAGTTGCCATCCGAACGCGGGCATGCCCGACGGATTCGGCAACTTCGACGATCCGCCTGAGCATATGGCGCAGGTTCTGGCAGAGTATGCGGAAAACGGCTGGCTGAATATCGTCGGTGGCTGTTGCGGAACAACGCCCGAATACATTCGTCAGATAGCCGAGGCTGTGCGGGGAAGCAAACCTCGAAAGCGTCCGCCACGCAAGAACTGGGCTTGTTTTAGTGGCCTGGAGCCGCTGGTGATTCGCCCCGACAGCAATTTCATCATGATCGGCGAGCGGACCAACATCACGGGATCGCGAAAATTCGCTCGTCTGATCAAAAACGAACAATACGACGAAGCCCTTGCCATCGCTCGCGACCAGGTCGAAGGCGGCGCCAATATTCTCGACGTCAATATGGACGCCGACCTGATCGACAGTGAGAAGGCGATGGTTCACTTTCTCAATCTGATCGCTTCCGAACCGGATATCGCCAAAGTCCCGATCATGATCGACAGCTCGAAATGGTCGGTCATCGAAGCCGGCTTGAAGACGGTACAAGGAAAGGCCATCGTCAATTCGATCAGTTTGAAGGAAGGGGAAGAGAAATTTCTGGAACAGGCGAAGCTGATCAAGAGATACGGCGCCGCGGTGGTCGTCATGGCATTCGATGAGGAAGGACAAGCCGTGACGGCTGATCGCAAGGTGGAAATTTGCGCGCGGGCTTATCGCCTGCTCACCGAAAAAGCTGGTTTTCAACCTTGCGATATCATCTTCGATGCCAACATTCTCACCGTCGGCACCGGCATCGAAGAGCACAACAATTACGCTGTCGAATTCATCGAAGCGGTTCGCCGGCTGAAAAAGATGTTTCCCGAAGCGAAGACGTCAGGCGGCGTGAGCAACGTCTCGTTTTCTTTTCGGGGAAACGACGTGGTTCGCGAGGCGATGAATGCGGCGTTCTTGTATCATGCGATCAACGCCGGATTGGACATGGGGATCGTCAATGCCGGCCAGTTGCAGGTTTACGAGGAGATTCCCAAGGACCTGCTGGAGCGCGTCGAAGATGTCCTGCTCAACCGTCGGCCCGATGCCACGGATCGTTTGACCGAGTTCGCCGAGACGGTCAAAGCAAAAAAAGAAAGCAAAAGCAGCGCGGAGGTCCTAGCCTGGCGGAGCGCGCCGGTCGAAGAACGGCTCAAGCACGCTCTGGTCAATGGCATCATTGACTACATCGAGACAGATGTGGAAGAGGCGAGGCAAAAGTACGCCCGGCCGTTGCATATCATCGAAGGCCCGCTGATGGACGGCATGAACGTGGTGGGCGACCTGTTCGGCGCTGGCAAGATGTTCCTGCCTCAAGTCGTCAAGAGTGCCCGCGTGATGAAAAAAGCGGTCGCCTACCTTACGCCTTTCATGGAAGCCGAAAAAAGGCAGGGCAATGGCGAACACCGCAGCCGAGGAAAGATCGTACTGGCCACGGTCAAAGGGGACGTGCACGACATTGGCAAAAACATCGTCGGCGTCGTGCTCGCCTGCAACGACTACGAAATTATCGACCTTGGCGTCATGGTGCCATGCGAGCGCATTCTCGAAGCCGCTCGACAACACGCCGCCGATATGATTGGTCTGTCCGGCTTGATCACCCCCTCGTTGGACGAGATGGTGCATGTCGCCAAGGAAATGGAACGCACCGGATTCGACGTGCCTCTCCTGATCGGCGGCGCTACCACCAGCCCGAAACACACGGCGGTCAAAATTGCTCCTGCGTACCACGGTACGGTGATCCATGTCAAAGACGCTTCGCGCAGCGTCGGCGTCGTTGACCAGTTGACCCGCCCCGATTCCAAAAAGGAACTCGACCGTAAAAACCGCGCCGAACAGGAAAACTACCGGCAGTCTTTCGAAAAACGCAAACAGCGCAAGCTGGTCCCTTATACGCAAGCGCTGGCCAATCGATTCCAGATCGACTGGCCATCGGCCGATGTCCCCAAACCCGCTTTTATCGGCGCACGCATCCTCAATCATTTCCCCCTCGAGGATATCGTGCCTTATATCGACTGGTCGCCGTTCTTCATGGCGTGGGAATTGAGCGGCAAATATCCTTATATCCTGACGCATCCGAAGATCGGACCGGAAGCCCGCAAGCTTTTCGACGACGCCAACCGCCTGCTCGCGGAAATCGTGGAAAAGAAACTCCTGTCGGCCCATGCGGTGTATGGCTTCTTCCCTGCGAATAGTTGCGGCGATGACATCATTATCTTCACTGATGACACGCGCACCAGGGAGCGTATGCGTTTCTGCATGCTCAGGCAGCAATGGCAGCGCGAGGGGCAGACGACGTTCCGCAGCTTGGCGGATTACATCGCGCCTGTGGACTCCGGCGTCCACGACTATCTTGGTGCCTTCGCGGTGACGGCTGGAGCCGGTTGCGACGAACTCGTGCAGAAATACGAAGCACAGCACGATGATTACAACGTCATCATGGTCAAGGTGCTGGCGGATCGGCTGGCCGAAGCCTTTGCGGAACTGCTACATGAACGCGCTCGACGCGATTGGGGTTACGGGCATCAAGAACAGCTTTCCAAGGAAGACCTGATAGCGGAGAAGTATCGTGGTATCCGTCCGGCAGCGGGCTACCCATCCTGTCCAGACCACACCGAAAAAGCCAATTTGTGGAAACTGCTAGGCGTTGAACAAGCGACCGGCATTCGTTTGACGGAAAGTTTCGCGATGCACCCGGCTGCCTCGGTCAGCGGTTTGTATTTCAGCCATCCCGAAGCACGCTATTTTGCGGTCGACATGATCACCCGCGACCAGGTTGAAAATTATGCCGCCCGCAAACAAATGCCGATTAAAGAGGTGGAACGCTGGCTGGCTTCCAACCTGGCCTATGAGCCGGAGTAAGCGCCAGCCGTATTCACGATCGCAGAAGAATCGCTCATGCGGAAATGGCAGGCGTCTGCTTTCCGCAACGAAGAATCGAGTCGCACGGATGCGTATTCTGTTCGCAAGCCCCAATCACTGGTTTTCGCCGTTTCAAGTGGGAAGCCACCACCTGGCTCGGCGGTTCGTCGCCGCCGGCTGGCGGGCAGCCTATGTCTCCGATCCCATTTCTCCCTGGCATTTTCTCAAAGGAGTGTCGAAAGATTTACGCGACCGCTGGCGGGTTTTTCGTCAGGGAGGAATAGAGGATCTGGATGGTCGGCTCTGGACCTACGTCCCGGCAGCCTGCTTGACGCCTCACCGGTATTGGATTGTGCGCAGCCGATGGGTTCACCGCCACTGGTATCAATTGACCTGGCCGAACGTTGTCACCAAGGCGCGCCAGGCGGGCTTCGGCAGCGTCGATCTGCTGTACCTTGACAGCCTGCATCAGTCCTTTTGGTTGGATACGCTGGATTATCGGCGATCCGTTTTTCGTTTGGCGGATTACAGTCCGAAACACCCCAAAGTCACCAATGCGACGCGGGACTTCGAGCGCAAGATGGCGCAACGGGTCGACCTGGTTGTCTATCCGTCGCCGAGATTGCGGGGCTATGCCGAATCGCTTAGGCCGAAGCGTTTGCTTTATGTGCCCAATGGTGTGGATTTCGGCCATTTTGCTCGAGGCGATTGGCCCGTGCCGATGGAATATCGCCAGTTGGACGGACCGATCGCGGTCTACGTTGGCGTCATGCCTCGATGGTTTCACTTCGACTGGGTCCGCGAGGCGGCGAAACAATTGCCGGCCTTTTCATTTGTGCTGATCGGGCCGGACCAGCTTGCCCGCCGCGAATTTGCCGGCATGAGGAATGTGCATTGTCTGGGGTTTCGTGATTACTCGATCGTTCCCGCGTATCTGCACCACGCGGATGTGGGCTTGATGCCGTTCAATGTCGCTGTCGACGCAAATGCTGTCGAAGCCCTGAATCCGCAAAAGCTTTACGCGTATTTGGCCGCCGGCCTGCCCGTCGTGGCAGCCGACTGGGAAACGCTCAGAGAGTTGCAGTCGCCAGTGCGCCGTTGCCGGACAGCGGGGGAGTTCGCTCAGGCGATCGCCGATGCTGCTGCTCATCCTGGAGACTGCGAAGCCCGTCGTTGGTTCGCCTCCCGGTTCGATTGGCGATTCCGGATGGAACAGATGCTTGCGGAATTAGGCTTTGCTGCCCGTCAACCAGCTGCTTAAACGAAACATACCCGTTTCTTTCGAATGCGGCTCACGTGATGTGCATTCCGATCGAAAGAAACGGGTTTTTGAGCGAACCGTCGCATGTTTACTTGCCGGCGACCGCGATGGTCATCAGTTTCGGAAACGAAGCGTGGATTTCCCGACCGGCGCGGATGATGACACGTTTCGTCTCGGCTTCGATTTTGCCATCGACGTCGATTTCGGCGCGCAGGTCGTAAAAATAGGCTTCGTTTTGGTCGAGTGTCGGCGTGCGGAATACCCTGACCTTGGATTGGCTTTTCATCAATTGACCATCGATATACAGCCTGGCGTTTTCAGGAACCTCGACGATGAGTCTCGCCTGGAGCTTTTTTTCTTCCTCTTTCTTTTCGTCTTTGGGTAATTCCTTAGGCGGACCGATTTTTTCCGCGGAACCTTTCTTTTCCGCTGGGGGAGGAGTGGGCAAAACGTGGTACGAGCTGGGAATGTTGCCGAAACTGCAATAACAGCCGCTGGAGTAGGCGTAGCAGCCATAGCAGCCATAGCAACCATAATAACTCAGGTGGCATCCGTAACCCACGCGATAGCCGGTGTAACAGCCGTGGCACCAACTCGCTCGAGTGAATCCATGGCAGCCATGGCAACCCCACGATCCGCAAGAATAACAAGCAGTGTAGCAACAGTGACGCCGCCAACAAAAAGCCGGCTCGGCCATGTTGGTGGACATCGTTGCCATGACGACAATGGCATACATCCCCGTTACCTCCCCAAATTTGAACAACCTTCCGATCAGATAAGCTGGGATAGATAGTACGACTGCACAAAATAGCGGTCAAACGATTTCCAGCTCGACGGCGAGGTTATTCGGCGTCAGGGTCCGTATAACCGGTACAAACCGAACTTCAATGCGGAGGAGCCGGTGGCGGAGAGGAGGGAATCGAGACCGGGCTGATTACTGCTTGAAGACAATGGCCCGTTTGGGCATGGTGCATAGACGTGATTTCGAGGAAGGCACGATCTGATTCGGCAGCTCGAATCGCACGGCTAAGTCCCTTTCTTCTTGGCCTGCCCCAAAGACAAATTGACACTGATTGGCAATTGAACTACATCTAGGGCGATTTCTCGTCGCGGCATGGTGGTCGCTTGTCCCGATTGCGTCTTTTACGCCTTTTTTGCCTGACGGGTTTGTCGCGTGCGGCCAGTCGAGGAGACAGACAGGACATGAAGGTCTTGGTACTTGGCGGGACAGGGATGTTAGGCTCGAAACTGTGGCAGGTCTTCTCGCCGCAATTCGACACGTACGTGACGATGCGTCAGTCCCTCGAAGCAAGCGGTCTGGCCGACTTCTTTGACCCCCGCCGAACCATCGAAGGGATTCGAGCCGAGGAATTCGACAGTGTCATCCGGGCACTGGGTCAGGTACGGCCTGAGGTAGTGGTGAATTGCATCGGCATTGTGAAACAACACCATCTGGCGAAGGACGCCCTGGTTTCGATCACCGTCAATGCGTTGTTTCCGCATCGGCTGGCCCATTTGTGTCAGGCGAGCGGCTGCCGGCTTATTCATGTCAGCACCGACTGCGTCTTTTCCGGAAACAAAGGGAATTATGTCGAGTCGGACCCGACCGACGCGGAAGATTTGTATGGCCGAACCAAGGCGTTGGGCGAAGTGGATTATCCAGGCTGCCTGACGGTGCGAACGTCGATCATCGGGCGGGAGTTGGGCAGCGCTCATGGTTTGATCGAATGGTTTCTCCGGCAAGAAGGGAAGACGATACGCGGCTACAAGAATGCGATTTTCAGCGGCTTGACGACACGGGCTTTGGCCGACATTTTCGCTGAGATCATCCGGAACCATGCGGATTTGCGCGGCGTCTGGCATGTCGCTGCCGAGCCGGTGAGCAAATATGACCTGCTTTCGCTCGTGAAAGAAACGTACCGTTTGAATGTGAACATCGAGCCGGACGAGACATTTCGCTGCAACCGCAGCTTGAACGGGAAACGATTTGAGGAAGCCACCAAGCTGACCGCGCCGCCGTGGCCGGTCATGGTGCAACAGATGTGTGCTTGATGCAGAGCCGACGCCGGCGCCTGCCGGTGATAGCGTTTGTTTCAATAGCTCATACCCCGGAAACAAGGAGAGGTCCATGCTGACTGGGAAAACCATTGTCGTCACCGGCGGAACAGGTTCGCTCGGCAAAGTGCTTGTGCGGCGCCTGCTGGCGGGGGAGATGGGCCAGCCGAAAAAGATCATCGTCTTTTCTCGCGACGAAGCCAAGCAACATGCCATGCGTCTCTCGTACCAGAGGCTGAAAGCGGCTACCGATGAAGTGATTTACCGCAACTTTCAAAACCTTCTCGAATTCCGTATCGGCGACGTGCGCGATTTTCATTCGGTTGCGGGAGCGATCAAAGGGGCGGACGTCGTGTTCAATGCCGCCGCTCTCAAACAAGTGCCAGCCTGCGAATACTTCCCCTACCAGGCAGTGCAAACCAACATCGTCGGTCCGAAGAACATCGTTCGGGCTATCGAAGAGCACAAGTTGCCTGTCGAAATCCTGGTGGGAGTCTCCACCGACAAAGCCTGCAAGCCGGTCAACGTCATGGGTATGACCAAGGCGATCCAGGAAAGGATCTTCTTGCGGGCCAACCTTGATTGTCCGAACACCCGTATCATCTGCGTCCGCTACGGCAATGTCCTGGCCTCCCGCGGTTCGGTCGTACCGCTGTTTCATGAGCAGATTCGCCAAGGTGGACCGGTGACGATCACCACTCCCGAGATGACACGTTTCTTGTTGAGTCTGGAAGACGCGGTGAACACGATTTTCGCTGCCGTCAAACATGCCAAACGAGGCGAAACATACATTCCAAGGGTGCCGTCAGCCAGGGTGGTGGATATTGCCGACGTGCTCATCGGCAATCGCCGAATCGAAACCAAGATCGTGGGGATCCGGCCAGGGGAGAAAGTGCACGAAATCCTGGTTTCGGAGGAAGAAGCCAGTCGAACCGTCGAGCGAGGCAACTATTACGCGATCAAGCCGATTCTGCCGGAACTGAAGGATGATTCTGCCGAAGGTCCCGCACTCACGACAGAGTATTCGTCAGCCGACAATGTAATGTCCAAGGTCGAACTGCATGCGCTTTTGAAAAAGTACAACCTTCTCGTGGAAAGCGAGTTCGGTCTTGGAGAGGAGATGGCCGCGTAATGCCTCCTGGCGGACGCGGGCTCAGATTCGCCAGTTGGCTCGTCTTTTCCAAGTTGTTTATTTTTCCACAATCCGTCAACAAACGGTGATTTTGGCGGCAGTCGTGTCGTGAGGGTGGCATGAACGCCGTCAACCAACGGTGATAGCAAGGTTCGGAACGAGCCGATAGGGCAGGGAGTTTTCCATGCACATCATGACGATACTTGGAACGCGGCCGGAAATCATTCGGCTAAGCCAAGTGATCAAGAAACTTGACTCCCTTTGCCAGCACACAATCGTCCACACTGGGCAGAATTTCGACTTCAACTTGAAGGACGTGTTTTTCGAGCAATTGGGGGTTCGCGAGCCGGACCATTATCTTGGAGCCAAAGGCACGCTGGGGCAGCAACTGGCGACATTGTTGTCAGCGAGCGAGGATCTGATGAGGCGCCTGCGGCCGGATCGCCTCTTGCTTCTGGGGGATACCAACAGCGCACTGTCGGCCATTATCGCCAAACGGTTGGCGATTCCCGTCTATCACATGGAAGCCGGGAACCGTTGCTACGATGACCGGGTCCCAGAAGAGGTCAATCGCCGAATCATCGATCACTGCAGCGATATCCTGATGCCCTATACGGAGCGCAGTCGCCAGAACCTGCTTCGCGAAGGCATTCCCAGCTATCGCGTCTTCGTGACGGGCAATCCGATTTACGAAGTCATCCGCGTTCACGAAGAACAAATCGCTCAATCGGAAATCCTCGACCGCCTGGGGTTGACGGAGGGGAAATTTTTTCTGGTGACGATGCACCGCGCGGAAAACGTCGATGTGCCGGATCGATTAAACAAACTGGTCAGCGGTCTGGATTGGCTGCAGCGCGAGTACAACGAGCCCGTTATCATCAGCACGCATCCGCGAACGCGAGCCCGCCTGGAGGAACTTGGCGTCCAACCCGATAACCCGGAGCTGCGCTACCTGGAACCATTTTCGTTTTTCGATTTCATCATGCTCGAGCGCAAGGCACATTGCGTTCTCACTGACAGCGGCACAGTGCAAGAAGAATGTGCCATTTTCAATGTTCCCAACGTGACGATTCGCGATGTCACGGAACGGCCCGAGACGGTCGAATGTGGCAGCAACATTCTCAGCGGTGCTGAGCCTGAGGTCCTGTCGGCTTGTGTACGAAAAGCCTTGAAGCGGCCGGGCAAAGTAGCCGCCCCGTCCGAATACCTCGTTGAAAACGTCAGCGATACCGTGGTGAATATTGTGCTCAGCTATCACCAGGCGCAACGGATGTAGCCAGCCGTCGTCGCCTCCTTTCGATCCCTGGCGCTGGACCGATTCGGCCGGTTCGGATTGCTCTTATGAGCGGCAGGGCGTACGATGTACCTGGTTTCAAGGCAAGGATCAAGGAGGATTTATGTCGTCACAACCTGCCAGTTCGACGACCTGCCAGAACGGACGCGAGCATGCCTTCATTCCGGAGATCATCGCCGGCGTGGTCTGGAAACCGCTGCAACTCTTCCATGACCATCGGGGATGGTTGTGCGAACTGTTTCGTCATGATGAATGCCCTGCCGAATTACACCCCAGAATGGCTTATGTTTCCATGACAAAAGCGGGCATCGCGCGTGGTCCGCACGAACACGTCGATCAGACCGATTATTTCTGTTTCGTCGGGCCGTCGAATTTCAAGGTTTACCTGTGGGATAATCGTCCGGACTCGCCCACCTTTGGAGCGTTTCAGGCGGAAATCGTCGGCGCGGACAGACCGGCCGCCTTGATCGTGCCCCCCGGCGTGGTCCACGCCTACAAGAACATCGGCACGGAAAGTGGTTGGGTTTTCAACTGCCCGAATCGGCTCTACCGGGGAGAAGGGAAACGGCAACCTGTCGACGAGATCCGTCACGAGGACGATCCAGATAGCCCTTTTCGCCTGGATTAAGTTCGTTCCGATTCGCCGTCGGTTCGGGGGAACCAAAGCGCTTTCACGCTTTCATGGCAAAAGCACATGCGGTCTTGAGCCGGTTTAACGATTCTGATACAACGTCGCTTCATCCTGTTGACGCAGCATTTCTTGCCTACCTGATTCCTCTCGGCCTGGACCTGGATTCAACATGGGCATGCCGGCATGAAAAATTTTCTCAGAGCACTGCGCTACGCCTGGCCTTACCGTGGGCGGCTGTTTCTGTCCATCATCTGTGCCGTGTGGGCGGCTGTCTTTTGGAGTCTGAATTTTACAGCAATTTATCCAGTCTTGAAGATTCTGGGAAGCGAGCAGAGCTTGCAACAATGGGTAGATGGGAAAATCGAGCAGACGCAAAAGAGTATCGACGAACTGAACGCTAACATCGACCTTCACAATAACCGTTTACGCGAGTTGAAGCAGAAGCCTCCGAGCCCCATTCACGACCAGCTCTATCGCAAACTCACGGGGGCATTGGCAAAACTCGAAGGGCGTTTGGAATCGGCGCGCAACAACCTCTACTATTATCAACTTGCCAAAAAATACATCGATCAGTTCCTGCCCGATGATCCCTTCCAGACTTTGGCCTATGTCATCGGCATGGTGGCATTGGCGGTAGCGATCAAAGGATTCTTCCAGTTCGGCCAGGAAGCTCTCGTTGGCAGTGTGGTCAACCTGTCGCTGTTCGATTTGCGGAATCGCTTTTTCCGGAACACCATCCACCTGGATGTCACCAATTTCAATCAGCAGGGGACCCACGATTTGATGGCGCGTTTCACGAATGACATGGAGCTTTTGGCAGCCGGCTTGAAAACACTGTTCGGCAAGGTGATTGCCGAGCCGCTCAAGGCATTCGGCTGCATCATTCTCGCCTTGTATATCAGTTGGCAATTGACGCTGATGTTCCTCGTGCTGGTACCAGTGGCGCTTTACATCCTGACGCGAGTGGGGCAATTGATGAAGCGGGCAACTCGCCGATTGCTCGAAAGGATGTCGAACATCTACAAGATATTGCAAGAAACCTTCCTTGGCATTCGCGTCGTCAAGGCTTTTGCCCGGGAGCCTTATGAACGCCGCCGGTTTCGGACAGCGACGCGCGATTATTATTATCGGGCGATGCAAGTGGTGCACATCGACGCGATGGCAGGGCCGATCGTGGAGTGGCTGGGCGTCGTGGCAGTGGCCACGGCCTTGCTCGCGGGTGCTTATCTCGTTCTCGAACACAAGACTCACTTGTTCGGCATGCGCATGACGTCGCAACCTCTGGAGCCGGAAGCCCTGCTCCAGCTCTATGCCTTGTTGGCGGCCATTGCTGACCCCGTCCGCAAGTTGTCGAGCGTTTATACGCGAATCCAATCGGGAGCCGCCGCTGCCGACCGAATCTTTCAAAGTCTCGATCGCCAACCGATCGTCCAATCCAACAGCTACGCGCCCCGTTTGAATCGACATCACGACAGCATCGAATTCCGCGATGTCTGTTTTTCATATGAGCCGGGGAGGCCGATTCTCACCAATGTCCATCTTCGGCTGGAATTCGGCCAAACCGTGGCATTTGTCGGCAAGAATGGCTGTGGCAAAACAACGCTTGTCGGGTTGATCCCGCGCTTTTACGACCCCGATCACGGCACGATCCTCATCGATGGACAAGACATCCGCGAGGTGAACCTCCGCAGCCTGCGCAAGCAAGTTGGCATCGTGACGCAGGAAACGGTGCTGTTCGACGACACGATCTACAACAACATCGCCTACGGTCGCCGACATGCGCCGAAGGACGACATCATTGCCGCCGCCAAACAGGCTTTTGCCCACGATTTCATCAGCAAACTCCCCGACGGTTACGAAACACGCATCGGGGAGGCAGGGTCGAAGTTATCAGGAGGCCAAAAGCAGCGCATCGCTTTGGCTCGAGCCATCCTTCACGACCCGGCCATCTTCATCCTCGACGAATTCACCAGCCAAATCGATGCCGAAAGCGAGGTGCTGATCCACCGTGCTTTGCGTGAATTCATGCGCGGCAGGACGACCATCGTGATTACCCACCGGCTCAACACCCTGGAAATCGCCGATTGCATCGTAGTGCTGGAACGAGGGCGGGTGGAAGCGGTCGGCAAACACCATGAATTGTTGCAGTCTTGTCCCGTTTACCAGCGGCTTCATGAAGCGCACTTCCAAAGACAGTGTGCCTGAAAACCAGACAGAAAAACGTTGCCGACTTTGATGGACCCTTTCGCAAAAAAAGCCGCAACATTTCTTCGGTCGTGGCCGATGGGATTGGTTCTCGTCGTGGCTCTGACCATTCCGCTCTTTTTCTATCAACTCGGCGACCGTGCTTTGTGGAGCAGCCACGAAGGGAGAGCGGCACAGAATGCGCAAAACATCCTCGATCGTGGGGAATGGCTGGTGCCGCGCCGCTTCGATTACCACCTCGAGATGCAGAAACCGCCTCTCTATTATTGGCTCGTGGCCGCTGTGACCTGGTTTCGGCAGACAAGAGTGGATGCCTGGTCGGTTCGCCTGCCCGCTGCGTGTGCCGCCTTGGGGTGCGTCCTTCTGGTCTTTTTCTTTTTTCTCCGCAGTGGGCGGCCGATCGCTGGCCTCCTTGCCTCACTGGTTCTCGCCACCATGGTCCACTTTACCTGGATGGCCCGCACCGGCCGGATCGACATGCCGTTGACGTTGGCCATCAGTTACGCTTTGGTCGCGTTTTGCGAAGGCGATCGCAGTCGCCGATCCTGGCCGTGGTACCTTTCAGCCTACCTCGCTGTAGCATGTGCCGTCCTGTTGAAAGGACCGATTGGGTTCGTGTTACCAGCAGCTGTTCGCCTGGTCTGGTTGGTGTGCACAAGACGGCAGGAACTACAGCCAGCCATTCGCCCCCGATTCTTTTTGTCTCTGATCTGGGGGGTTCTCCTGCTTGTCGCCTTGACGGTCCCTTGGTTCTATTTCGCCAATCAACAAACGCATGGGGAGTTTCTGCGCCGTTTCATCTGGCATCACCATTTCGCCCGGGCGCTGGGAACATCCGAATCTTTGGATTCGTACCCTTTCTGGTATTACCTGCCGCGGCTGGTCATCGATCTCCTGCCGTGGAGTTTCGTGCTGTTCGTCGTCTTGTGGCGACATTTCCGCCACCAACCAAAGCCGGCAACGTTTGAAGAATCGTTCGGGTTGGTCTGGTCGGCAACAGTGGTTGTTCTTCTGTCGTGTTTTAGTTTCAAGCGAGCCGATTATCTTTTGCCGGCCTATCCAAGCATTGCGGTGTTTGTCGGCGGTCATCTGGAACACTGGCTGCTGAGTTGCCGGAGTCTACTAGCAAGGCGCCGGCTGATGGCTGGCTTTTCAGTAATCGTTGCATTGACTGTCACAGGTTGGGTGGTCTATCTGGGAAGCTTTCTACCGGCTGTGGACGCGGCACGAGAACAACGGCGCTTCGCCGAGTTTATCCGCCAACTCGCTCCCAGGCCGGAACTGGTCATCTTTTTCCGCGTTGAAGCACATGATCTGGCCTTTTACCTGGGTGCCCCCTTGAACACCATTCTGGAATGGGAGAACATCGATACCTGGTCGGGTCGGCCCGGTTCGAAGTTGATCATCATGCCGCCCAATTGTGCGGCAAGGTGGCGCGAACACATTTTCCAAGGACGGCTTGAATTCATCGCGACGAATGAAGAAATTATCGGCCACAAGCAGGATCGGTGTTTCGTTCTAATGCGAACTGTGCCACCCGCTCGACAAACGCCTGAGACGACACCCCGCGAGAAAGCCTGCGGACATGATTTCCACGCCATCGAGACCAAAGATTACACCCGCCCCCATCAGCATCATTCTGACTGTTCCGACCTGCGGTTCCGCCGTGCAATCGACGTTCGGCAACTGGGTGGCTTTCTTGAACGGCTCCGGCTGGGATTATGAGTTGCTCGTTGCCAGCGAAGCCCGGCAATCCGTGGAGTCGTTGACCTCATCGGCGAGCCGAGCTTGCCCAGTGTCTCCTCCACAGTCGCTCGGTTTCGGTGCCGCACTAGCTGCCTGCTTGCCACTCGCTCGCAACCCTCTTGTCTGCTACACGCGCTGCTCGCCAGCGAAACCGCCAGAAAACCTCAAGCAACTGCTTCGCCGAATCGATCACGCCGACCTGGTGACAGGCATTCGAACGACACACACCAAGATGCCGATCGTGCCACGGTTCGACTTTCGCCGTTTCTTACTGAGCCTCGTGTTTGGCGTGCCCGTGACAGACCCTTTTTCGCTCTGGGCACTCGCGCGGCGAGAAGTGCTGGAAAGCCTCGTTCTTCAATCACGAGGAGATTTCGCACACGTGGAAATCCTGGCTAAGGTCAATTTCCTTGAAGGCATTCTGGACGAGATCGGCGTCATCGAGCGCGATCCGCCAGAGCGCATTACCTTCGCCTGGGATGACGTTCGCCGGGTGTTCTTTCAGCCGGATTTCAAGTCGAGGTCTTCCCCAGCGGACTCCGGAGCCGCGTCCCTTTCCTCTTCTCCGGCATCCCCGAAAGATCGTTGAAGCGAATCTTGACTGGTTCGCTGGGTCATCTGGGCGAATCGATTATTGACATACCTCCAAAGACAAGCCCCTGCGGTCGTCCAGATGGCAACGCCGAGCAAACAATAAAAAAAGGCCTCACGGAAGTCGTGAGAAACCCTGCCCGAAAGAAACTGCGCGAGTTCAATGGTCGAAAAAGCGAACATCCCCAAGACGAATGGCGGGGTCTGGCCGCCTTCGAAGTAGATCAACGTCTCCATATCGCGTGTAAATGTGCCGATGATGGCTAAAGGAAAATAACAGCACATTCCCATCAATGCCCAATGCCCGCCTACCGCGAGAATCACGACGGCTAACGTCGCCAAGGTGGCTTTCAACGTCGATGACATCATTATGGAGAAGAGAACCCCGATTTCGGCCACCACAAAGGCATAAATGAACCAGGCAGCAACCAAGAGCGGCACAGCAAACGGGCTTAAGGCTCCCGTAACAAGCCCCACCCAGCCGATTGCGGCCAGCCACAGCCACCACCAACGGACACTGGCCACCGCGCCGACGATCTTGGCGAACAGAATGGAATTGCTGTCAAGAGGTGTCGTCAACAAGGTGTCGAGGGTTTCCCGCTCCCGTTCGCCGGTGATCGAACCCGCGGCGCGAACGCTCACGGATATCAGCAGAAACGTCGACACCGTCGGCCCTGATATGCGGAGCCAGACGTTGATATCTTCAATGAATCGGGGGGTTCCCCACATCGACGACTGCCGATAACTGTCGAAAATCAAGACGACCGGTACAAAGCTCGTTAAAACGACGATCGTATGAAGGATCGCGCCCGCAATCGTTCCCTTTTTACCAACGCAGAACAATTCCTTCCACAACATCGGCGTGTTGCCGATCTGCGGACGCCAGCTCCAATGGCTCCATCTCGAAGGTGTTTTTTCGCGCACCGGAGTCTCTTTTTCCTTGACGTAGACCCGGCGAAGCCGATGTGTCGCCCAGACCAGACAGACAAACGCGAATGATAAATGCGTTATGGCATAGTCGCGCAAGTAACCCGGCAGGACAGCATCGAGCGACCCGCCGCTGTCCAGGTGGTTGAGTAATCGAACCACGACCGAAATCGTATTACCGGCATTGGCCCACTCCACGAACTCGGCGACGGGCAACGGCTCAAGCCAATCCACGACAGAGATTGGGGTAGGACCCAACAAGGGGATCGGTACAAAGAAAAGCCAGGTCAAGCCGGTAAATAGGAGGTACAACAGCCAGCCCAGGTAAGTGTAGCTGAGGGCAATGGAACTTTGACGAGCATAGACGGAAGCAAGGATCGCAAAAGCGCTCATGCTGATCATGGTCAAGCCAGTAAAGGCGAACGAACACAACAGCAATTCGGGATCGATGCCGCCGAGAAACTGCAGGCAGCTGAGTACGGGCAGGCCAGCCAGAAGCAGCATGCTGAGGTTCAAAAGCCGAGCGGCAAACTTGCCTAAAATGATCTCGATGTCGCGCAAATCCGTCGCGAGGACGTAATCAAGAGTGCGGCGTACTTTTTCCTCGGTCACTGCGGGGGCGACAAACGCCGGCGTCAACAAGACGGCGCATGCGAACTGGATGCCGATGAACCACATGTAAAACGTGTACGATATCTCCACCATCTCATTGACACGTATCGGGCGGTGTCGGCCAACAATGTACCCGAGATATAACCAGAAAACGATGAGGAACAGAAAGCCGACATAGAGAAAGCGGTAGACGAAAAACCGGCGGCGCCGGGCGTTGCGAATCATCTCATAAAAAAACACCGGACCCAACAGGTGAAACCAGCCGCGACGTGTCAACCAAGCGGCCACCAGCAGCAACGTGCTGAGCGAGAGGAGCAGTCCCACAGCGCTGAACGATCGATAGGAATAAAGCAAGAACAGCGCCAGGGAGAAGAGAAGAAACCCTGTGATGGTTGCCAGCCACGAACTGACTGGCCGAGCCGCTGATTTGTCCCACGCCATTTCGAAGAGTCTATAAAAAACGGATCGTTGCAAGTAGAACCACCAATGAGCGGATGCCTTGCCAGATTATAAGGCTTGGATCGCGGCGATGAAACGGACAAAGCCAATCCCTCTGGAAAACACCTCTGTCGTGGGAGGCTTTCCTCTCGGCAAATTGAGATTAAACTAGTTGATGACGAGTTCGCGGATGGTGAAATCCGGCGTCAAAGTCGTTTGGTAATCATCGGACGATCGCCCTGGTATGAATCGACATGCCTGCACCTGCGACCGCTACCGAGTTTCTGCAGCTTCTCAAAAAAAGCGAGTTGGTAGAAAACGATTGCCTGGAAGAATATCTCCGGCAGCGAAGCGAGCCTCTGCCCGCTTCAGCGAAAGAAGCAGCTCAGGACCTCGTGCGTGCCGAGCTTATCACTTCTTTTCAGGCAGACCAGTTGTTGCAAGGAAAGTTCCGCGGTTTTCGTGTCGGCAAGTACACCGTTTTAAGCCCGCTCGGCGCCGGCGGCATGTCGAGCGTCTATCTTGCCATCGACAAGGCGACAGGGCAAAAGGTGGCGATCAAGGTCTTGCCCAAAGCCAAGGCGGAGGATTCCGTCGTGCTGAAGCGATTTCGTCGCGAGGGACGAGCCATCGCCGCACTGGAACATCCCAATATCGTCCGTGCCTTCGAAATGGATCAGGACGAAAAACTGGTATTCCTCGTGATGGAATACGTCGAGGGCATCAGCCTGCATGAGATGGTCAAAGAACGCGGCCCTTTGCCGATCCCCCTGGCCTGCCGATTCATCCGGCAGGCAGCGATCGGCTTGCAATACGTCCACGACTCGGGCATGGTGCACCGCGACATCAAACCAGCCAACTTGCTCGTCGATAAAGAAGGCAACATCAAAATCTTCGACATGGGATTGGCTCGTTTCCTCGAGGACAAAGACGATATCCTGACGCGAGGGGTAATCGGTACAGCGGACTACATCGCTCCGGAGCAGACCTACGATAGTCATAGTGTCGATATCCGGGCCGATATCTATGGGCTAGGCGGAACGTTTTACTACCTGCTGACGGGATCGGTGCCCTTCGGCGAGGGAAAGGTATCGCAAAAGATTCAATGGCACCGTTCCCGAATGCCTGACCCGATCCGTTCGTTCCGCCCGGAGGTTCCGTCCGCTCTGGTCATGATCGTCGACAAGATGATGGCCAAAAACCCGGCCGAGCGTTTCCAGCAGCCCATCGAAGTGGCCGAGGCGATCGACGCCTTTCTCCAAGAGATGGATTAACCCCTCTCGTGTCGAAGAGAAAAAAGCTATCGCATTTCGATTGGGTGATCAAGTGCCGTAGATGAACTTGCGAATGCGACGGATGGTGATTTCCAAAAGCGTGTGCGTGATGCAAAGAAGGTTGCGGATGGAAAGCGCTCCGGAAGAGCCTTTGGTCCGTTCCCGGGCGTCGGTTTCGATTTCGATGAAGGAAAACCCTTGATTCAGCAGCCGAGTCAACAAGTCGGCTTGAAAGCCGAAGCCGGTGGTATCCGAGTGCCAGCGTTGCACGTGATAGCGTCGATAAAGAGCCATGCCGTTGTAATAGCGCAGATGGTAGCCGCTGAGCAGATTGACGATGCGGGTGAAGGTGCGCGAAATGAACATCCGCATCCGGCTTTTGCCTTGGCAGTGGAGGTGGTACGGAATGACAATGTCCGCTTTGCCAGCTTGCTGAAGAATGCGCACCAGTCCTTCTTTGGATTCGACGTTATCGCCGCACACCAGTTTGTAATATGTGCCACGTCCTAAAAACGCGCCTTCGACGAAGTTGTACGCCAAGCCTCGGTTCTTGGCGTTCTTGTGCAGAATCAGCGGTACCTCCGGATGGGTGCGTTGGTAGGCTTCAACCATTTCCACCGAGCGATCACGCGATGCGTCGTCGATGACGAGAATCTCGTAACGCAGTTTGACCTCGCGCATGGCGGCGACGATCGTTTCGATCGTATCGACGATGTTGGCTTCTTCATTGTAGCAAGCCACGAAGATGGTGACGTCGATTTGCGGTTGGCTGGCGGAAGCATCCAGAACGGTGTCGTGCGCTGCCCGGGTCTGGAGCGCACTTCCATCCTGCGGGGAACTATCGTGCCTTGTCTGTTCCGACTGGGTCGACATCCTTGTCTCCTTTTGCGCCTCTTCTCGCAAGCGGCTTGACGCCTCGCAATTTTCAGGAGCCTGGTTTCCCGATGACGGGTCCATCGATCAGGCCTGGTGAAAGCGTTGTTGGCTGGAACAAAGCCACGTTGGCAGTTACAATCATTTGCCGTTGTTGCAACGCCCGGCGATCTAATACCATTTATGTTTGCAAATATCGAGGTCATTTTTCTCGAGGCAGACTTTCGCTTCTTGAAGGCAAGGCCGAACGCATGCTTGTTCCTGGTTTGCCGGCGCCACGAATCTTGCACGGCGTCACTGTCCTGACTCCGTTGCCTCCGCGTTCTCTTTCTGTCCAGCTTGACAACAACCGGCAGGTCCGGGAAGGGCCGCCACGCGCTATGACTATTCCTTGGACTGGTCCGCCGATGCCGCTGCCGGAGATTGTGCTCGTTACGACAGGCAAGTCAGAAAGGAAAAATGGGTGATTCGCAGCCAATAGTGCAGGCAAGAGGATTGGGACG
This sequence comes from Gemmatales bacterium, assembly GCA_026004675.1. GTDB lineage: Bacteria > Planctomycetota > Planctomycetia > Gemmatales > Gemmataceae > BPJP01. The sequence continues at coordinate 45,488 of BPJP01000002.1, read as the reverse complement.
ACGCGATCCTGTTAGTGGCCGGTGGTTGTTGCGCGACATCGATCTGTCGATCGTCCGGGGCGACCGTATCGTCCTGGCTGGCCCAAACGGTTCGGGAAAAACATTGTTGCTCCGAAGCTTGTGCTTGCTCGACCCGATCGACAGTGGCGAAATCCTCTGGCATGGGCGTCCACCTCGCAACATTCCGCAATTCCGCCGTTGTGTGGTTTACCTGCACCAGCGACCAGTCGTTAGCGAGGGAACGGTTGAAGACAACTTGCGCTGGTTCTTTTCGTTCAAGGTCAATCGAAACCTTCGCTTCGACCGATCGCTTATCACCGAATATCTGCGTCAATTCCGCTTGGACGACAGGTTTTTGCACAAACCCGCTAGTCTGCTTTCCGGTGGTGAAACCCAGTTGCTGGCCCTGTTGCGCGCTCTTTCTTTGCAGCCAGAAATCTTATTGCTTGATGAGCCGACAGCCGCCCTCGACGTGGAGACGGTGCCCCTATTCGAACGTTTCGTGTTTCAATGGCAAAGAGAAGCGAACGGAGCAACTGTCTGGGTCAGTCACACCTCGGAGCAGATCAAACGTGTGGCTGGGCGGGTCCTGCACATGGAGAACGGAACGATTACCCGCGAGGATAAATAGATGACGACGGGCTACGTGCAACTTACCTTTTTTCAAGTGGCGATCGCTGCCAGTCTGATTCTCATCAATGGTCTCCTGTCGGTTTTGTTGCAACTCAGACTGGAGTGGTCCCTTTTGTTGGCGGCACTGCGGACCGTTGTGCAGCTATTGCTGATCGGCTCCATACTCGAGTGGGTCTTCGCTGCGGATCGTTGGTACTTGATTCTCGCTGTGCTGGCGGTCATGACGCTGGTAGCTGGCATCACGGCGGCTGGACGAAGCCAGCATCGATTTCCCGGAATCTACTGCAACAGTATCGTGTCGGTTTGGGCCAGCTCGTGGTTGATCGGCAGCATGGCGCTTTTCATCGTCGCCGGCCAGTTCGATCATTGGTATCATCCGCAATACTCGGTGCCTCTTCTGGGCATGATCCTGGGCAACACGCTCAACGGCATTGCTCTGGGCTTGAATCAACTCGGCGAAAGCCTGATCAGTCGGCAGGCGCGAGTCGAACTGGCGCTCACGCTTGGCGCGACACGGTGGGAAGCCGCCCGCGAGGTGGTTCAACATGCTGTCCGCACTGGGATGATTCCGATTATCAACTCGATGATGGTGGTCGGAATCGTCAACCTGCCCGGCATGATGACAGGGCAGATTCTGGCCGGCGCCGCTCCCCTCGATGCCGTCAAATATCAGATCGTCATCATGTTTTTTATCGCCTCGGCCACGGCACTGGGGACAGTCGGCGTTGTCTTGCTCAGTTATCGCCGTCTGTTCAATGATCGCCACCAGTTTTTGCACTGGCTGTTACGGAACTAAGCACCGAAGCGAAACCGTCGTCGGCTACGGTCGGCAGGCACTGGAAATGTCGACTGGCAAGACGATTGCCTTCGCATCATCGTTCGCAAACGATAAGATAATTCAGTCGACAGCAAATGACTTTATGCAACGAACGATGGACGAGCCAAAAGCGCCAATTCCCCCTTTAGATGAACTGCTTCGCCGTTGTGCGGCTGCGGCTCCGGAACCCTGGTATCCTTCGGATTTCGCCCGCGAAACCGGCTGCGATCGGGACAGCCTTTATCGCCCGATCAACGACCTGCGCATGAATGGCCTGATCGCCATCACAAATCACGTGGACGGCAAAGGGCAAGGCTACGTCGTAACCGAAGAAGGTGAACAGGTCTTGCGCGATCCGAAACGGCTTGCCCAATTACACGATGGGCAGATTCCCAAGCCAGCACCGGCTCGCCAACGGGAGGAACTGCCCCAGCTCGAACCGGCGAATTGGGCACGCGCCAAAGCGGCGCGCGAAATATTCCATTCCCCCGAACCGCCTCGGGTAACCAGCGTCTTGCTTCTCATCAACGTAGCCGTCTTTGTCGCTGGCATCATTCTGGCCGCGTATCAAGGCATTCCTGTTTCTCAAGTCCTGGCGGGTACCGATTACCAGATCCAATGGCAGACCGGCTCTGCCGACGGCTACTCCATTATCCAAGGGCAATGGTGGCGGCTGTTGACCTGTTGCTTTGTTCACATCGGTTTACTCCATCTAGTGTTCAATGTCTATTCCCTCTACGTCATTGGCCCGCTTGTTGAGCGAATGTGGGGGCACGCTTTGTTTCTGGTGCTTTATCTGGTCTCGGGAATCGGCGGCAGCGTCTTCATGCTGCTCGAAAACCCGATCGGAGGCGGGGCCGGCGCCTCGACCGCTTTGTGGGGGCTGCTCGGCTCGATGGCCGCCTGGTGGATTCTCAATCGAAACGTTCTGCCTCGCGAGTTTAGTCGCGCGTTCGGCAGCAATGTGCTCGTCATCATCGTCTTGAATCTGTTTATCACGTTTTCCTTTGCCGGAATTTCCAAGGGAGGGCATCTGGGCGGCGGTACTATAGGGTTTCTTGCCACCTTTGCTCTGGACAGAATACGATTCGGTACCGCCAGGCAGCGGGTGTTGGCTGTCTTGGCCTTGATCGGTCTGTTTGTCGTTCCCTTTACGTTTCTCGACCGAGAACGTCTGCGCCATCTCGTTTACCAGTTCGATCCCCGCATTGAACAACGAGATGTCAACCGTGTAAATCAGACCTTGGTGCCCAACGTTGGACGCATTTTGGACAGAGCATATTCAGTAAGAGCCGAGACGGACAAGATCATCCAGCAAGAGCCAGCCGCCCGAAATGAGGACGAATGGAAGCGGGCACGAGAATCAGTGGCTGGATTGCGAAAGGACATCGACCACGAGTCGAAAAGGCTCGAGGAAATGACTCCCTTCCGCAATCCCCGTGTCGAAATGGTTCGTGTGACGGCTATTCGATTGCTCGAGGCATGGTCCAATGAACTGCAGCAAGTAGAGGCGATCCTGCGAGCGGGGGACCAGACCACCGAACAGCAGAAACGCGAATTAAGAGAGAGGGAGAAGACGCGTCAAGAAGAGATGGAGAGATGGGATAAGTTCTTCGAACGCTAGCTGTTCGAAAAATAAAAAAAGAGGCGTGCCAATTTGGCGGCGCCTCTCTCTATGGGGAACGGCCGAAGGATCGACCGGCTTAGGGGACTGTCTCTTCCTTGTCGTCGTCCGGCACTTCGTCTTCCGAAGCTGGGATGCGGTACTTTTCGCCCAGCCAGCGGCCGAGATCGATCAGCCGGCATTGCTGGCTGCAAAAAGGAAAGGCGGGCCAGTCGTCCTTGGAATGCCCTGCCATTTCCTTGTCGCATATCGGGCAACGCACCTTTATCATCGGAAACTCAGCCCTCGGACTTGGAAGATTTCCCCTGCGTAGTTTGGGTGTTTTTGGCGGCTTTGCCGTTGCCTGTATCGGTTGTAGTGGTCGCGGAAACTGCGCTGTCGTTGCTGGCGGCTTTGGCAGCCTCGGCTTCCTTTTTGGCTCCGGCTTTGTACGATTCGCTTCGATAGTCCGTTTCATAAAAACCGGAACCTTTGAAGAGAACCGCTGACCCCGTCCCAAAAAGACGCCGCAACTTCGGTTTGCCGCACTCCGGACATTTCCGCAGTGGTTTTTCTGTCATCGATTGAAACGCGTCGAAATGATGATCGCACGCGTCGCATGCGTATTCGTATGTTGGCATGTTTGGTCCCTCACCCAGGCAGCTATGCGATTTCGTTTACACCCTTCCGCTCTTGCCTTATGGCGATTGCGTGCTTTGTTTCTCGTCCGATGTCTCTCGTCGCACGGCGACAGCGACGCTGGCAGGACGCAATACCCGATCGTGAATAAAGTAACCCGCTTCCAACACCTGGGCGACTTTGTTAATCGACTCTTCGTCGTCGGTCGGCTGCCGCATCAAGGCCTGATGCAAATGCGGATCGAAGGGCTGGCCTTCCGCCTCCATCCGCGTAATCCCGTGTCGGCGAAAGATGTCGAGTATTTGCGTCTTCATGATGCGGACGCCTTCGATCAGGGATTGCACATCGCCTGATTGTTCCGCTGCCGCCAGCGCTCGTTCCAGATTATCAACCACCGGCAAAAGATCGCGAGCCAACGGCGCAAGCACGTACTTGCGTTCCTGCTCACGCTCACGCTGGTTGCGCTTCTGATAGTTCTCGAAATCGGCTTTCGTTCGCTGAAGCAATTCCAGATACTCGTCTCGCTGGCGGCGCACCTCCTCGATGGTTTCTTCTTTCGGTGCTTCCGCCGCGGGCTCAACCTCTTGCCCGGCCTTTTGCCCTTCTTCTTCAGCGGCCGATTCCGCTTGGGCCTGTTCCTGTTCTGATGTTGGTTTGTTGTCGGCTGGTTCGCTCATCATTCGCTCTGCCGTCTCAGTTCCTACGAATTAACTTTAACCTGCTATCCGTCTTCTCTCCGAAACAACCAAGTGTCTCCTTCATCGAAACGGACGCCCGGTGTTCATGCCTGGCTTCTTGCAACCGATCATTCATTCGCGTCGGACGAATCAGTCGCTTGTCGTTCGAGGTCTTGACCTGTCGATGGACCTTGCTCATCGACGCCGAAAAAGCTCCGCAGTTTTTCGAGAAAACTCTTGCGTTGAGGAGCCACGTGTTTTTTGTCGATCTCTGCCAATTCCCGGAAAAGTTCTTCCTGCCTCTTGGTGAGCCGTTTGGGAGTTTCCACGATGATCTGCACCAGCAGATCGCCGCGTCGGCCGCTGCGCAAGGCGGGCATTCCTTTTCCGGAGATCACCACGACATCGCCGCTTTGGATGCCTCGCTTCAGGTTGTATGTGTATTTTCCCTCCAGGGTCGGTATTTCGATCTCGCCTCCCAACGCTGCCTGGCTGAACGAGATCGGCACCTGGCAAATCAAGTTGTCTCCTTCGCGCTGGAAGATCGGATGCTCCTTTACGCGGATGACGCAGTAGAGGTCGCCGCGGGGCGCACCCACATCGCCAGCTTCTCCTTCACCGCTATGCCGGATGCGCGTTCCGGTATCGACTCCTGGCGGAATACTGATTGTCAAAGACCGCTGCACGACAGCGCGGCCATTGCCATGACACGCGGGACAAGGGTCGGTGATGACGTGCCCACGGCCGCCGCAGGCACGACATGTTTGCTGGATGCGGAAGAATCCCTGACTGACGAAGACAGCCCCTTGTCCTCGGCAACGCTGACACAGCGCTGGTCGTGTCCCAGGTTTGCAGCCGCTGCCCGAACATTCGCCGCAGCGCTCTTCACGAGGGATGGTAATCGTCTTTTCGACGCCACGAAAAGCATCGATGAGGTCGATTTCAATCTCGACCTGAAGGTCATGACCGCGAGCAGGCCCGCGGCGTCGGCCTCGACCGCCAAACAGGTCTCCAAATATATCCCCAAATAGGTCGAAGACCGAATCGACATCGCCGAAATGAGGGAACTCCATTCCCTCTAAACCAGCATGACCGTAACGATCATAGCGTTGCCGCTTTGCTGGATCACGGAGAACTTCATACGCTTCTGCTGCCTCTTTGAACCTGGCCTCTGCTTCTTTGTCCCCGACATTACGATCGGGGTGGTATTGCATGGCCAATTTGCGATAAGCCCGCTTGATCTCTTCATCGTCTGCATCTCTGCTGACACCCAGGACTTCGTAATAGTCCCGCTTGCGGGCCATCATCCCTCCTTTGCTACCGGAAACGCGAGCGCTGGCGCCTCGTTTTCGCCAGCGCTCTTCGCCATTGCTCGAACATCAGCGAATGGCGCCGGCGACGCGACTCTTCGGCTCGTCCTCTTCGATCTTGGTCACCATCACCTCGGTGGTGAGCATCAAACCGGCGATGCTGGCGGCGTTCTCGAGGGCACAGCGCGTCACTTTGGCCGGGTCCACGATCCCTTCTTTGAACATGTCGACGTACTCGCCAGTATTGGCATTATAACCGATGTTCGGAGATTTTTCGCCGCGTTGCCGGACTTCTTCGGCGACCACGGCGCCATCGGCGCCGGAGTTTTCCGCAATCGTGCGAATCGGTTTTTCCAAGGCTCGGGCCACGATTTCAGCTCCAATCTTTTCGTCGCCCTGAAGCTTCTTGGCAACCGCTTCGACAGCACTGATGGCCCGGATGCACGCGACGCCGCCGCCTGGAACGATCCCTTCGGCTACCGCTGCCCGCGTCGCATGCAGGGCATCTTCGACCCGGCCTTTCTTTTGCTTCATTTCGGCTTCCGTCGCCGCTCCGACCTTGATGATCGCCACCCCGCCGGTCAGCTTCGCCAGACGTTCGCTGAATTTCTCTTTGTCGTATTCGCTTTCCGTCTGGTCCATCTGAGCCCGAATCTGTTCGATTCGTTTTTGAATGGCAGCCTTGTCGCCTTTCCCATTGATCAAGGTGCAGCTTTCTTTTTCCACGCGCACCTTTTCCACTTGCCCCAGCTGGTCCAACTCGACGTTTTCCAGTTTGATGCCAAGGTCTTCGCTGATGAATTGGCCGCCGGTGAGGACCGCAATATCGCCAAGCATGGCTTTACGGCGGTCACCGAAGCCGGGGGCCTTCACTGCACAGACCTGCAGCACGCCGCGGAGCTTGTTGACCACCAGCATGGCCAGTGCTTCGCTTTCGACGTCCTCGGCGATGATCAGCAATGGGCGACCAGACTGGCTTACTTTTTCCAACAGTGGCAGCATATCGCGAACATTGGACAGCTTCTTCTCGTGGATCAACACGTAGCAGTTGTCCAATTCGCAGGTCATGTCTTGCGGATTGGTGATGAAATACGGCGAGATATAGCCTTTGTCGAACTGCATTCCCTCGACAAACTCGAGCGTCGTTTCAGAAGTTTTGCCTTCTTCCACCGTAATGACGCCGTCTTTACCGACCTTTTCGAAGGCGTCGGCCATCAGGTTGCCGATGGCAGGATCGTTGTTGGCGCTGATGGTGGCTGCCTGCGCCATTTCCTCCTTTTTGGTGAGTTTTTTAGCCATATTGGAAATGTGTTCGGCTGCTGCCGCCACCGCCTTGTCGATTCCTCTTTTGACGGCCATCGGGTTGGCGCCTGCTGTGATGTTTCGCAGCCCTTCCTTGTAAATGGCCAGCGCCAGAATCGTTGCCGTGGTCGTCCCGTCGCCCGCGACGTCGCTCGTCTTGCTGGCGACGGCATTGACGAGCTTGGCACCCATATTCTCAAATGGGTCAGGAAGCTCGATTTCTTTGCTTACCGTGACACCGTCTTTGGTCACGGTTGGGCCGCCGAAGCTTTTGTCGATAATGACATTTCGGCCGGTTGGCCCAAGTGTCAGCCCGACCGCATGCGCCAGCTGTTCGGCGCCAGCGAGCAGTTTCTTGCGGGCTTCGTCGGTATAAAGTAATTGCTTCGCCATTTCGCTTTATTCTCCTGTCTCTATGTCGAGTGATGCTTTCGGAAAGTTCCTTCCGGGTCACACCGGGCAAATGCCGGTCGTTTGTTCCAAGTGCCGCTTTTTTCGTCCGGCGACAGCGGCAATCGCCTGCCACGGTTATTTGACGACTTTGGCGAGAACTTCGCTCTCGCGCATGATCTTGATTTCTTTGCCATCCACCTCGACATCGGTGCCGGCATAGCGGCCGAACAACACTTCGTCGCCCACCGCGACCGCGATCGTCGCCCGCTGGCCGTTATCGAGAAGTTTGCCCGGCCCTACGGCGAGGACTTTGCCACGCTGAGGCTTCTGCTTGGCGGTATCCGGCAACAGAATCCCGCCAGGCGTCTTTTCCTCAGCTTCCAATGGTTCGACGACGATTCGGTCATCCAAAGGCCGCACGCGAACGTTGACTTCTTTTCCTTTTGCCATGGTTTCGTTCCTTTATTCTCCAATGTTTCGTTGTTCGTCCCCACTTGCGTTTCACATGCCCATGTCTCCCATGCCGCCCATGCCACCCATGCCGTGGTGGTCGTCATGGTGATCGTCCTCATCTTTTTCCGGAATCTCCGCGACTAGCGATTCGGTCGTCAACAGCAAACAGGCCACGCTGGCGCCGTTTTGCAATGCACTGCGAGTGACTTTGACGGGATCAACGATGCCCGCCTTACGGAGATCGGTATATTCGCCGGTATCGGCGTTGAAGCCGTAGTTCTTGTCCTTGCTGCGAAGGATGTTGGCGACAACAACGGAGCCGTCCAAGCCGGCGTTTTCGGCAATCTTGCGGCACGGAAAGTCGAGAACGTTTCGCAAGAGTTGCACGCCCAATGCCTCGTCACCTTGCAGTTCCAGCTTGTCCAGAACTTTTCGCGCCTGAAGCAGGGCGACTCCTCCGCCTGGGACAATTCCCTCGGCGAGTGCCGCACGCATGGCATGCAGCGCATCTTCGTAAAGCGCTTTGCGTTCCTTCATCGCCGTTTCAGTCGCGCCGCCCACTTTGATCTGGGCCACACCACCAGCCAGCTTGGCCAGGCGTTCTTCCAGTTTCTCGCGGTCGTATTCGCTTTCGGTAACCTGAATTTCCCGGCGGATCATCTCCGCTCGGCCTTCGATAGCCTTCTTGTCGCCGGCTCCTTCGGTGATCGTAGTATTCTCCGAATCGACACGAACCTTCTTGGCCCGGCCAAGATCGCTCAGCTGGACATTTTCCAGTTGGATGCCCAGGTCCTTGAAAATGGCCTTGCCGCCGGTCAACGTTGCAATGTCCTCCAACATCGCTTTGCGGCGATCGCCATACCCCGGTGCCTTGACGGCACAGACCTGCAACACCCCTTTGAGCTTGTTCAAGACGAGCGTCGCCAGGGCATCGCCTTCGACATCCTCGGCAATGATCAACAGCGGTTCTTTTTTCTTGGAGATCGTTTCCAGAAGCGGGATCAAGCTTTTGGCGGAACTGATTTTTTCTTCATAGATGAGAATGTAGGGGTTGTCGAACTCGACGGTGACGTTTTCCGTGTTGGTGACGAAGTGCGGGGAGAGAAAGCCGCGATCGAACTGCATACCTTGAACGACATCCACTACGGTTTCAGCCGTCTTGCCTTCTTCGATGGTGATGACGCCGTCCTTGCCGACGAGCTTCATCGCCTCGGCCAGCTTCTTGCCGATTTCCGGGTCGTTGTTGGCAGCAATGGTCGCGACTTCGGTGATTTCTTTCTGGTCTTTCTCGTTGATTTTCTCGGCGAGATTGCGAAGTTCTTCAACGACACGCGCCACGCCTTTTTGGATGCCGCGGGTCAACGCCATCGGGTCAGCGCCAGCGGCGACCATTTTCAAACCTTCGCGATAGATTCCTTCGGCCAGAACCGTCGCGGTGGTGGTGCCGTCACCAGCGACGTCGCTGGTCTTGGACGCTGCCTCTTTGACCAGCTGAGCTCCCATGTTTTCGTAAGGGTCTTCCAGCTCGATGCTTTCGGCAACCGTCACGCCGTCTTTGGTGACATTCGGGCTTCCCCAACCCTTGTCCAAAACGGCATTTCGGCCTCTCGGTCCCAGGGTGCAGGCAACAGCCCGGGCCAACTTCGACACCCCTTCCAACAACTTTTGCCTGGCTTGATCGTCATAGGCCAATTGTTTTGCCGCCATCCGTTGTTTCTCCTTTCATCAGCCCTTCAGAGGGATCGATTCTTCTTGGGATAGGGAATCCTCCGCAAACAAAGGCGGCGCACAGCAAGCTTTGTGCCAGCCATAATTGCCTTCGTAAGTTGCTTTCCAAAAACACGTTAGAACAGCTCAGCGCGCAGGCTCTTTCCCCTTCTCCTGTCAAACTGGCAGCCAGCACGGCGCTTTTCGCCAAAATTGTCACACCAGGCATTCCAAACAATGTGTGACTTGGCATCGCGTGCCAACTCCGTATAATTGAATCAAGAATAATTCTTGATTTGGCTGGTTGATCGTTAGGTATTAAAAACCGTAGGGTGTTGACGTGAGCCTACCGCGCATTTCCGTTTCGCAAAGTCCTGAGAGCAAATTCCAGGAGTTTTTGCGCAGCCGGCCCAAGTCGCAGCGCTACACCGACCAACAGCGCGAAATGGTTCGCTTCATCTTCGAACGCCACAACCACTTCGACGCCGAACAACTCATCGACGATATGAAGCGGGCCAAATGCTCCATCAGCAGGGCCACCGTCTATCGAACCCTGAAAAAACTCGTCGAGGCGGGGTTACTTCGCGAGTTGAACGTCGGACCGCGAACATTTTACGAACACGATTACGGCTACCCGCAACACGAGCATCTCTACTGCCAGCAGTGCCAAAAAATGATTGAATTTCAGGCCGACGAAATCAATAAGGTGATCGAGCAGGTTTGTTTGGAGCACAATTTTCAGACACAAGGCCACACCTTCATCATCCGTGGTCTCTGCTCTGACTGCAACCGTGCTCGAGTCAACAAACGGCGGCTCGATCTGATCTGAAACTGGTTCATTCGCCAGAACCAATCGAGCTTTTTCCAGCGGCATCGATGAACACGTCCACTTGTTGCCCGACATACACGGGCCAACTCGACGGCTCAAACGCATAGATGACTTGTAGAACGCGGGTGTCGACGCGTTCCGAATTGTCGCCGGTAAGCGACTTTTTCGGTACGACGAATGGCTCGACCCGGACGAATGTCAACGGGAACTCGATGTCCGCGTGCCCTCGCAAAACCGCTTTTGCCGGTGCTCCCGGCACAAAACGGGGAATGTCGTATTCATCGATATCCACGCGGACGTGCAGCAAATGGACATCGCCCAGCACGATCAATGCCTGGCTAGGAGGGGCACCGACGTATTCGCCTGGCCGGACATTTACTTGCAACACTTCGCCAGCGACCAAAGCCCGCACCGTAAGCCTTTCGATATCGGTGCGAACCTGCTCCACCTGGGCTTTGGCCTGGCGGACATTAGCTTCGGCAACGGCAAGCTCACGCTCCCAGGCACCGGCTTTAAGGAGTTCATAATCCGCGACGGCAAAGTCATATTGACCCTGGGCTTGATGAAACGCCTGGCGGCGACGCGACAATTCTTCCGGGCTGATCGATCGACCCGACGCCAACGCCCGGTTGAGCAAGTCGCGTTGTTCTTCCAAATGCGCCTTTGCTTCCCGGAGCCGCGCTTCCTTGAGTTTCAATTCTTCCGGTCGGGGCAAGTTCTTGAGCCGCTCCCATTCCGCTTTGGCTGCCGCCAGTGCCGCCTCCCGAACCGCCAATTCCGCTCGCAACGCTCGATCATCGAGCTGAAACAACTTTGTTCCCGCTGTTACTTTCTCGCCGACTTTGACGAACACCCTGGTGACGATGCCCGGCAAATCCGATCCGATCGCTATATTCTCCGTTCTCGCTTCGATGATACCGGCACCGGCAACCGTCTTGGCAAAGGGGGTATGGGCTGGTTCGATGGGCGGTTTAAGTTTCGGCAACGGCTTCGACGCTCGGATCACGTGCACCACCGCCAGACTGAACAATGCGAAGGCCAGCACCGGCAAAACGTACTTGCGGATCATAACTCCCTCGAATTTCCGTTCGTTTCAATGGAAACAATGCGCCCGTCGTTCATCCGGGCTATCCGGTCGCCGTATTGAAAGACTCGGGCATCGTGCGTCACGACGACGACGGCCCGATCCGATTGCAAGGCAATATCCCGCAACAATTCCATAATCAACTGACCCGTATGGGCATCGAGTGCCGAGGTCGGTTCGTCGCAGACGACCAATTTCGGCTCGCGTACCAGCGCCCGAGCGATTGCTACCCGTTGCTGCTCGCCACCCGACAACTGCGAAGGCATGGCGTGCAATCGGCTTCCCATGCCCATTTCACTCAATAATCGGCCTGCCCGCTGTACCGCTTCCCGCTTCGACAAGCCGCCAATGACCAGTGGCACGCACGCATTCTCCACCGCAGTCAACGCCGGCAGCAAGTTGTATTGCTGAAAAATAAAACCAATATTCTCTCCACGGAATTGCACCTTTTGGCGATTGCTGATTCGCCGCAAGTCCGTCCCCAATACAACGATTTCGCCATCGGTCGGATCGAGAATCCCAGCGATCACCGACAGTAGCGTGGTTTTGCCGCAGCCGCTCGGACCCACCAACAAAGTCAGTTCGCCCGCGAATATGTCCAAGTCGATGCCGCGCAACGCCAAAACGCGGGCTTCTCCCTGGCCGAATTCCTTGGTCACGTTTCGGCAGGTCACTACCGTTTTCGCTTGTACGACACTCGTCATGCGAACCATCACCGAAAAACAATCGCCGGCTCGAGAACGATCACCCTTCGCACACTGAGCAAACTCGACACGACGACGATCAACAGCACCGCGGCGCCCGTCCCGACCAGAACCCACCACGGCATGTAGAACGCAAGCTTTGTCCGGTTCTGCGTGAAAATGCCGAACAAAGCGGCCAGACCGACTCCCAGCCCGTAGCCGATCGCTCCGACCGTCACCGCCTGCAACAGAATCATGCCGACGATGCGGGCATTGCTTAGTCCCATGGCCTTCAACGTGCCAAATTGTTTCAAGTTTTCGACCGTGAATGTGTAAAACGTCTGTCCCGCGATCGCAACCCCCACGAAGAAGCCCAGCAAAACGGTCGTCCCGAAATTGATCGGAATGCCTGTCCGCGTCAGGTAGTAAACCATCGTCTTCCACGCGAAATCCTGCCCCGTCAAAGCTCGTAGCCCTGTCTGGTCTTCGATGCGTCGGCACAATTCGCTGGTCGGGATGCCGTCCTCCGCTTCGGCCAGCACAAAGGACAAAAGCTTCCGTTCTCGCGGTACAAAACGCTGGGCCTGGGTGTAGCGAGTAAAAACTACGGGAAACGTTTGAAATGTCGGTTGCGCGTCGCAAATCCCGACGATCACCGCTCGCCGATCGTTCATCTCGAATGTTCTTCCAGGACGAAAAGGCTCGCCAGGCCACAATTGCCTATACCCTGCCCGGTCCATGATGATCGCATCGGGCAAGCGCAGGTCCGACAGACTCCCCTCGTAAAGTTTCTCCGGCGCGCCCACCAGCGTCGCATCGTCCACACCGATCAGAATGACCTGCTGGTAATTGCCGTCTTCCAGGCGGGCTCGACTCAAGCCCTTGTAGAGCGGCACTGCCCACTTCACGCCCGAGACTCCGCGAACGCGATACAACTCGATGTCCGACAATGGCTTCAGATCGTCGATGTACTGCACATTGGCATCCATTACCCAGATATCCGCTCCCCGGATATCGCGAATCTGGCTCGTCGTTCGCAGCATCAACCCGCAAAAGATCGACGTCTGCTGGGCGATCAGAAGCGACGCAAAAGTTACGCCGAAGATGATCCCCATGTATTTGCTGCGGTCGCCCGTCAGCATTTTCCAGGCAATCCAGCTCATTGATGGGCACTCCGATTCAACGGTGGTTTCAAGCCCAAAGCGGCCAGGCTGAACTCCGCGATATGCCTCGCCAGGCTTTCCGCGTCATAACTGCGAAATTCTTCGTCGCCAACCAACAACGCTACCACCGGCTGGGCAATCCGGTGATACAGGCATTGGCCAACGATGCTGAACGCGATCAAATGCAGCTTTTTCGGCGAGATGTCCGGTGGCGTCACCTCCTTCAATATCCCAAGCAGTATCTCGAAATGGGGGCGGATGAATTCCCGCACCATTTCGGTGCACGCCTCCGTCGGATGGAAAACCTCACGCATCAGAATTTGAATCTGCCATCCAGGCGTCCGCTCCTTCACCATCCGCGTCATCATCGTGTGGATAAAACCGGCCAGCTTCTCCTCGGTCGGCGTGCCTGGAGGCCATTGAGGCAACGGCACTTCCTGTGTCCGTTGCATATGAGCTTGCCGAACGACTTCCAAATACAGCTTTTCCTTGCTGCCGAAATAGTAGTTGACAGCTGCCATGTTCTCCACGTCGGCACGACGCAAAATGTCCCGCACCGTGGCGTCTTGAAAACCCTTCTCGGCAAAGACATAGCCCGCTGCCGTCAAAATCCGCTGCCTGGTGTCGTCGCCGTCTGACATTTCCCTTTCCCGAATTCTTCTGGGGGCCGGTTCGATCCGACTCTCGGCTGCCATCGCCGTCAGGTTGACGGTACCTTTGCCCGAAATACTCCGTCAGTTGACGGCGTCTTTTTTCCTCATAGACGATGGCCAAGCCCAATCTTGGCGACAAAAACCCGTCAGTTGACGGTGCCCCTTGCCGTCGGTGCCGTTAGTTGACGGTGCCTCGAATCCCTCTTTGCCGTTAACACCGTTAGTTGACGGCTACACCCCTTCGTGCCCTATCCGAGGAGACCGTCAGTTGACGGTCTAGGCACCGGCTCAGCACCGTTAGTTGACGGTGCTCCAACAGATGTATCAATCAACTGACTGAAACAATTGTATTATGCAATCGTATTAGACGCAACCGCTTTATTCTTTTTGGGCGGCAAAAAAATTTCGTCATGCTAGACACGGTGGGAAAGACCTATCTCAGTAGCTCGCTGGGGTCATTTCTTGGGTCGACGGGCGCCGGTGAAGGTTGACGCGGTCGCAACCAGGGCCAGAATGACCAGGCTAATACCGCGAAACCGGCCAGCCAGAAAACCCCCAGGATTCCCGCCAACAGCAGCACCGACGAGCGTTCGGGAGCGTGAGGATCGAGTACCGCTTTTGCCGGATCAGAGGGGTCGTAATACGCTGTCACCGTGGAACCGACCGGATACCTGTCAGCAACTCGCTTCGCCTCCAGATAGTCGCTATATCCCTTGGCGAAGAACGCGAACCGGTCGCTTTCGTAGCGTTGGCCATCGACTTCATAGCGGTATTTGACCTCTGGTCGAAACGTGTCGCTTCCTTCATCGCCCGGGATGCGTCGCACCCGGCTTGTCAAAACGACGGCTGAAACTGGCTTAAACGTCGCTTGGGCTCGTCGTTGTTCCTGGTACGAGGCAACCGAGCCATACGTCAGATAGGCCGACAGCGACAACACGATGCAAGCAAATGCCAATGGCAGAAGGCGAATCGATCGTTCCGGCATTGCGAAGATTCTCCTTTGGTCCTCCAATACGGTTGGCTATGCAGGCTTGGCACGGTATGGCTTACTCAATTATAGATTCGGGCGGAGGGGAATCTGATTGTCGACTTTCTTCGGGTTTCCAGGATGCAGGGGCAGTTTCGGCCCTGGGAAAAGTGGCAGACACTCTCCCTACTCCCCTTCCGATAGCATGGAATCGAGTTCGACTTCGGACAAAGGTGTAACGAACTGGGTTCCCATCATCCAGGTGCCGTTTTTTTCCTCGGTGCAATAAACGACTTTGACATCGCGCGGTCCCAGCATCGATTTCGTGGCCGGGTTCTTGATAGAAATGGTCAGCAGGTTTCCCGGCTCGAATCGGTCTCCCAGATGGATAGCGGCTCCCCCTGCCGAAATGTTGACGACTTTCCCTAACCAGCCGCTCCCCAGTTTGACGGCTTCCCCGGTTTCCCGCACGACCTTCAGAATCCGGGCGTAGCGAATGCTCTGCCGGCGCTCGGAAAAGCGAATGGGATCGACCTTGAAATGAACGGTCTTGAACTCTTCGGCACTTGCCTGGGAATGATCGGGGGTCGGTTCGAAGTTGGACACGACATGTGCCTCCGATGGGTGCGGTTCCATGAGTTGTGTGGCAGCGGCGGATTTGCGGGTGAGGCCAATGCCCACCGATTGCACTTTGGGCTTTTGCCTCAGCAAGGCTGGACATAGGCTGGGTATTTCGTCGTCGGTCGGCGGAGCAATCGGTTTTTGCGTCCACAACTGCAGATCATCGACGACCTCGGCAACGGTTTGCTGCCTTTTTGCAGGATCCTTGGCCATCATTTTCTCGATGATGCCGGCGAGGATCCTGGGTACATCGTCTCGCAAATCGCAAAGAGGAGGGGGCATGCGCGTATGCAGCATGGTGAGCTTTTGGGCGATCGTCTTGGCTTCATGAAAAGGAGGCCGACCGGAAAGAAGATAATAAAACGTCGCGCCCAGACCATAAATGTCCGCACGGGCGTCGACGTGGTGGCTGTCCGCTGCCTGCTCGGGCGCGAGGTAGTCCACGGTTCCCAAAGGCCCACGTGTCAAGACCTCTTCGTCCTCAGCATTCGTGCACAAAGCGAATCCCAGGTCCAGGATTCGCACACGTCCCTCCCGGTCGACGATCAAGTTGCCCGGTTTGACGTCGCGATGGACAAGTCCCGATTGGTGCGCATAATGCAGGCCGTGTGCTGCCTGAGCGATATAGTGACAGGCGCGAAGAATATTGAGTGGTCCGCGGCGTCGAACCAGATCGGCAAGATTGACGCCGTCGACAAAATCCATCACGAGGAAATGCCTGGCGCCTTCGTGGCCGATGTCGTGGCAACGGACGATATTGGGATGATTCAGGGCCGCTGCCGCCCGCGCTTCGCGGTAGAAACGCTTCACCGTTCGCGGGTCGTTCGCGCTCGCCAGGCTCAGGATTTTGACGGCGACGCGCCTGCCAAGCTCGATATGCTCAGCCAGAAAGACATTTCCTTTGCCTCCCGTTCCCAGGCGCTCGAGTATGTTGTAATTGCCGAGTACAAAGCCCCGGCATTTGCCCCGCAGCATTTGCTCAGCCTGGAAGCGGGTAAGCAATCCCTCACGAACCAGAGCATCGGCAAGCTCGCTGACCGGCTGCCCTTCCCAATCTCCCCGACTGACGAACTCCCGAATGGGCGCAGAGTCAATGACTTCCGTTCGCTCCACGAGCTGGACGAACTCGGCGATGGTCGTCGGCGCTACCATTGGTCGATACGTTTGGCGAAGATGCGCGAATCCGCGCCGCATCCGCCTCCACCGCTCAGAAGAGTCAGGCGATCGCCTCTGCTTGCGTGGAGCCGTTTGCCGCGCGGGCCTTTCCTACGATCCCGCCACTACTCTATTCCCGTCTGCGCCACTATAGGTCACGTTTTGACCGAAATCAAAAAAGCGTCCTACAGAGGCGTGCATTGCCACGGCCGCATCGTTATGATTGAACTGCTCAAAAAGTCCATCCGAGGAGAGCCGACATGCGACGTACAACCTTTGGCAGCACCATCGTGGCCATCTGTTTCCTGTTCGGGATGACGGACTGGGTGAGGGCGCAGAAAGTCAATTACGACGAATCGAAAGTTCCCAAGTACACGTTGCCCGACCCGCTGGTGCTGCAAAACGGCGACAAGGTTACCGATGCCAGAACCTGGCACAAAATGCGGCGCCCGGAGATTCTCAAACTGTTTCAGGAACACGTTTATGGCCGCAGTCCCGGCCCGCATCCCGACATGACTTTCGAAGTCGTCTCCAAGTCGAGCAAGACGTTAGGGGGCAAAGCCACGCGCAAGGAGGTCGATGTCTTTTTCGCCGGCAAAAAAGCGGGCAAGAAGATGACGATTCTCATCTATATCCCGAATCATGCCAGGAAACCGGTGCCGGCCTTTCTCGGCCTCAATTTCGGCGGCAACCATGCCGTCCATGCCGATCCGGAAATCACACTCTCGACCTCCTGGATGCGAAACAATCCTCAAAGGGGCTACGTCAACAATCGGGCCACGGAGAAATCACGCGGCGCCAACGCCAGTCGCTGGGCCGTCGACAAGATTCTCGAGCGCGGCTATGCTTTGGCGACGATTTACTACGGCGACATCGACCCCGATTACGATGACGGGTTTCAAAACGGCGTTCATCCGCTTTTTTACAAGAAAGGGCAAACCCGCCCTGCTCCCGACGAGTGGGGATCGATCGCCGCCTGGGCCTGGGGACTGAGCCGGGCTTTGGACTATCTGGAAACCGACCGGGATGTCGACCATAAGCATGTCGCGGTCATGGGACATTCGCGCCTGGGCAAGACGGCGCTTTGGGCCGGTGCCAGCGATCCGCGCTTTGCTATCGTGATTTCGAACAATTCGGGGTGCGGCGGCGCCGCTTTGAGTCGCCGACGTTTTGGTGAAACGGTCCAAAGGATCAATACATCGTTCCCGCATTGGTTCTGCGGCAACTTCAAGAAATACAATGATAACGAAGATGCTCTCCCTGTCGACCAGCACATGCTCATCGCTTTGATGGCGCCCAGACCGGTTTACGTCGCCAGTGCCGTCGAAGACCGCTGGGCCGATCCGCGCGGCGAATTCCTCTCTGCTCTCCACGCCGATCCCGTCTACCGACTCTTGGGGACCGATGGACTGGGCGTCAAGGCAATGCCCAAGGTGAATGAACCGGTAATGACAACGATCGGCTATCATATTCGCGCTGGGCGACACGACGTGACCGATTTCGATTGGCAATGCTACCTGGACTTTGCCGACAAGCACTTTGGCAGGAAGAGGTAGAAGGCCTGCTTACTGCGCCCGCAGGCGGGACCGGGCGTAGTCGGCCCAGCGGCCGGTTTTCTCCTGCGCCAGGTAGGCTTGCCAATGGGGGCGAGCCTGTTCCAAGCGACCGAGTTGATCCAGCGTATCTGCCAGATTGTAATGGGCATCGGCATAAAGAGGCTCAGCGGCCAGCGCTTGGCGGTACGCCCAGATGGCTTCGTCGAATGCTTCCAGTTCGCAAAGCACGTTCCCCAGGTTGTTCCAGGCTTCAGCGAAGCCGCCGTCGAGTTCCACTGCCTGATAGTAGCGCTCGCGAGCTGCCTCTTTCTCACCCAATTCGTAAAGCACATTGGCCAGGCAGAAGCTGGTCTCGGCATCCGCTTCGCCTTGCAGAAGTGCCCGGCGATAGCAACGGGCCGCTTCGACCAGCCTGCCCGCTTCGGCGTGCACCTCGGCTTCCGACTGCCAGTCCGTCTCGCCATCTCCAACCGTTTCGAATCGCACCGTCTCGGACGATTCTTCCTCGTCCGGAAAATCGAACTGCAATTGGCCATTCGTCTCGGCAAGCTGTCCTTCTTCCAGTCGAACCAGCAATTGCCCGTTTTGTTGGATGATGGCGAGCTGTTCCAAAGGGCGTTCGATGTCCGGCAGCCAGCGGGTCAACCGTTCCAGGCTTTTGCGCACCGTTTCAGGCCGAACTCCCATTCGTGTCAGGTCGCAAAGCGTCTTGACGCCGTTGATCTGCTGGAAATCGAAGTAACAAATTCCTTGAAAGGTTTCGGCCGGTTGTATCAACCCAGCCCGCATCCAAGCGCGCAGGCGCTCCCTGGGAACGCGCAGCAGACGGCCTAGCTGCGCCGCCGTGTACAACCGACGCATGCTTTGCGAACGTTCACCGAAACCGAGTCGGTCGAGCCATTCCT
The DNA here is from genome assembly GCA_026004675.1 of Gemmatales bacterium. GTDB lineage: Bacteria > Planctomycetota > Planctomycetia > Gemmatales > Gemmataceae > BPJP01. The sequence continues at coordinate 26,338 of BPJP01000002.1, read as the reverse complement.
GCTCCGCAACGATCTCGATGTCGCAGCCTGCTTGTTGAAGTTGCTGCGCCTTCTCTAGTTTGCGTGTCAAGCCGCCGTCGATGCGAATCGGCCAGCCCTCCTGACCGACAACGACAACCTGTGTTTGTCTGGTGACCGATTTGCTGAACTGGCCGCCCAACGACTCGATCAGCGCGATGGCCTCGGCACGGGTCATCGTCGCCAGCCGACCCGTGAACGCCACTTGCTTTCCTTGCAGCCAACCCATGCGAGTTCCCATGCCGTTTCAGACCCGCGACTTCGAACGTTGCGACCGATCCATCCGCAATGATTTTAGCACCGGCATACGCAATTCACCATTGGGCGACATCTCCAGGAAACCGACTTTGCAGAACAGGCCAGGTTCGATCCATTGGCCTTTGACGCGGCAGGGAACCACCGGTTTGGGAATCATTCGACCGCGCATCGCTTCGTACAATTCCTTTTTTTGCGCGTCGGTCAAGCCGCTGCCGACTTTCCCGACGTAACGTATTACTCCATCGATTTCGGCAGCTAAAATAAGGCTTTTAAAATCTTGATCATCGGGGACATAACCGATGATGGCACATAGCAGTTCCGAGCCGCGTTTGATCTTCGTCCAGGCGCCGCTACGACGACCAGGTTCGTAGCGGCTGCTGAGTTTCTTGGCGATAACGCCTTCCAGACCACGCTTCACCGCTTCGTCGAAATAGGCGATGCCATGTTTCTCGATGCCCTCAGACAGGATCAAACATCGCGATTGCTTGATTCGCTTGACCGTGTCGGCCAACAGTCGGCGTCGCTCGCTTAGTGGACGATCCATGACGGAAACGTAGTCCAGGTAGAGCAGATCGAAAACGATATAAGTAGCAGGAAGCTTTCTGGCTAATGATCGCACGCGCAAGTTGGATTGCGCGTGTTCGCGCGACATGAGCTGTGCGAAATCCGGTTTGCCGCCGATGAGGACGACAACTTCTCCATCGAACACCGTGCCCGGCGGCGCCTGCGAAAGAAACGCGAACTCGGGGGTAGCGATCGTTGAGCAGAATTTTTCGCCGATTGATCAGGCGATACCCCTTTTCGTCGATAAAGGCCAGCACGCGCGTGCCGTCCCATTTGACTTCGAACAAATGCTCGTCGGAATCGAAAGGCTGTCCCGGTTTGCAGAGCATTGGTTCAATGAAATGGGGGAGCTGTTTTTTTCTCATGGAAATTCCGATCATCGCCGCCCAGGAGAATCGGCAAGAAGGCTTCAAGAGGTTTTGCGTTTTCGCGTCGTCTTGGCTTTGGCGGTTTTCGCCTTGGCCATCTTCTTGGGCGGTTTTTCATCGGCAGCCGCCGCTGATCGCGCCTTGGCCACAGACTGCTTCAACGCCTCCATCAGGTTGATAACCTGCGCTTCTTCTTCCGGAGCCGGCGCGACGAGTTCCTTGCCTTCGATCTTGGCTTCAATCAGTTGGGTGAGTTTTTCTGTATAGTCATCTTTGTAGGCTGAATAATCGAGCTTTTTCTTCGTCTGTGCCTCGATCAGTTGTTTGATCAGAGCCATTTCCTCCTGCGAGACTTCGACGTCGGGTACGTCCGGCTCGAATTGGGCGGGGCTGTTCACTTGCGATTGGTAGCTGAGCATGGTCATGATCAGCAGCTTGCCCAGAGGCCGAAGTAGCACGAGTTGTTCCCTGCCGTGCATGACGACCCGGCAGATGGCGTGCCGATTCAATTCTTCGAGCGCCTGCCGAAGCAGCACGTAGGGTTTTTGTCCCACCGGCCCGTCGGGGATCAGGTAATAGTTTTTGCCGTTGTAGTAGATCGGGTCGATGGCGTCGGGAGAAATGAAGGCGTCGATGTTGATTGCCTTGTCGCTTTCGCTGCGCAACTTGTTCAGTTCTTCGGGATCGATGACGACGAATTGCCCTTTGGATACCTCGTAGCCCGAGACGATGGCGTCGTTGGAGACTTCGCCGTGGACAGGGCAGGTTTTCTTGTAATTGATCCGGCTATGGCATTCAGCGTGGATCTGATTGAGATGAATTTCCCCTTTGCCCGACGTGTTGGCGGTGTACGCCTTTACGGGAATGGAAATGAGATTGAGCTTGATGAAGCCCTTCCAGCTGGAGCGTGCGGCCATGAGACAACCCTTTCCGCCTCGTGGCGCGCGCCGGGTTTGCCGCCTCGAGCGTCGATGACAATCGACCCGATTCGGGGACTTGTTCCCGTTTAACAGTTGTTTTGCTGGGTGAAACGATGTCAAATTATGACACATCCAATGTTCGGACGCAAGCACCGGTCGCCCAAGTGGAGAGCCACCCATGCCTGTTCGCCGTCACCTTGTTTGTTTCGCCGTCACGTTGTCGATCGCCGGCGGGTTTGCCGACGCCGAAGACCTCAAGTCGATCGACGTGGCCAGTTGGCTGAAGAAGACCGACACCAACGTTTTGTCGGAAGCGGCGCGAAAACAGGCGGCTGGCATGATCGACCGGGACCTGCGCCGTCGACGCGACCGCGCCAACGAACAAAACCGCCGAGACTGGTACGCCATCAAAAACCGCCAGCAATGGGAAAAGTTTCGCGATGTTCGCATCGAGAACTTGCGGGAATCGCTGGCCGACTTCCCCCCCACTCCCAAGAAGGTCAACGTTCATGTTTCGAGCGTGGTCAAAGGGGACGGCTATCGCATCGAGAACCTGGTCTATGAGAGCAGACCCGGAAGTTGGGTGCCGGCCAACTTATACGTCCCGGCCAGACCGGGCAAGTCGATGCCGGGCATTCTCATCGCCCATTCGCACCATCGCGACAAATGGCAGGGTGAACTGCAAGACATGGGCATGACCTGGGCCCGCGCTGGCTGCTGTGTCCTCATCATCGACCAGGTCGGCTACGGCGAACGCCGATCCCATCCCTTCAACGGGCCTGACGACTACGACAAAGACTATCCGGTTTCTCGCCAGGATTACTACTTCCGTTACGACACGGGAATCCAACTGCAGCTAGCAGGTGACAGCTTGATGGGCTGGATGGTCTGGGATTGGATGCGCGGCGTCGATGTGTTGCTCGATCGCAAAGGCATCGACCCCAAAAGAATCATCATGCTAGGCGGCGTCGCTGGCGGCGGGGATCCGTGCGGCATCACCTGTGCCTTGGACAAACGCATCGATTGTGCCGTGCCTTTCAATTTCGGAGGCCCCCAGCCTGAAACCGTTTTCCCGCTGCCAGACGACGCCGAGACGTCTTTCAATTACGTCATGGGGTCCTATTGGGATTCGACTCGTGGTTTACGGCTAACGGTTCCCGGCGGTTTCTTCCACTGGGTCATCGTGGCCAGTATCGCCCCGCGCAAATTGATTCACGCTCACGAGTTTTCCTGGGACAAGGAACGCGATCCGGTCTGGAAACGCTACCAGAAAATCTGGGGCGAGTTTTACAACAAGCCCGAAAATCTCGCCTACGCCCATGGCAAGGGGCTGCTCCGGCAAAGGCCCCCTCAGGCTTCGCATTGCGGCAACATCGGCCGATTCCACCGCCGAATGATCCATCCTCAATTCAAGAAGTGGTACGGCATCGATGTCACCGAAGACGACGAATACAGCCTGCGCCGCGATCCTTCGGACTTGGTCGCCCTGCCGCCCAAGATGCGCGAAGCATTGAACCCGAAATCGTTTGTCGAACTGGTCAGCGAACTGGGACACCGACGGGCGGAAGCAGCAAGAAAAAAACTCGCCACACTCCCGCTGGACCAGCGGCGCCGACAACTGATCGACAAATGGAAAGAGTTGCTCGGCAACGTCGAACCGGCCCAAGCGCCCAAGGTTGCAAGCACGGCAAGCGACACGAACGCCGACAAGACTTTGGAAATCAACCGCTATGTTCTCGAAGTCGAACCCGATATCGTTGTCCCTGTCATCTTGATGACCGGTAAAGAGTTTCGAAGAGCGAGAACGAAACGGATCGTCGTGGCGGTCGCCCAGGAGGGCAAGGAGAAATTCGCCGCTGAAAGGAGCGAAGACTTGGCCCGTTTGGTCGAGGCCGGCTGGTGTGTTTGTCTGCCCGACGTTCGCGGCACGGGAGAAACCAAGGCGGGCACCTCACGTGGCCGGACCAGCAGCGACGGCAACCGCTCCGTCAACATGCTCATGTTCGGCGAAACCATCCTCGGACAAAGGCTGCGGGATCTCCGTTCCGTGCTCCTCTTTCTGCGAAAAGAATTCGGCAACGATGCCAAAATCTCCTTATGGGGGGATTCGTTCGCGCCCACCAATTCGGCGAACACCAACTTCAAGGTGCCGCACGGCGTCGCCGGTCAACCAAAACAGTCCGAACCACTGGGCGGATTGCTGGCCTTGCTTGGTGCTTTATTCGACGGCAAGATCGAAGCCGTCGTCGTCCGGGGCGGTCTGAGCAGTTATGAATCGGTGCTGTCATCCTACCGCGTCCTGATTCCGCACGACGTGGTCGTACCGGAAGTCCTCACCGCTGGAGATTTGTGCGATGTTGCAGGGGCACTGGCGCCGACGCCGGTCCGGTTGGAAAGTCTCGTCGACGGGTTGAATCGGCTGCTCGATGTCGAACAGACGCAGTCGGCATATGCGCCGGCTATTTCAAGCTACCAAAAAGCCGGGGCGAAGGGATCACTGGTCTTTGCAGAGGAAGGCTCCTCCGCTGCCTGGTTGTTGAAGAATAAGCGGAAATAAAGAGTCTAACTTTACGACCGGCCCGAACCGGCGAGCATTGTCAAAGTGTTGAAGTCTCTGAAATCACCCCATGCCAGGGAGATGTATCCATGACGATCGACCGACGCGAGTTTTTGGCGACATCGGCTGCCGCGGTGGCTGCGGCTTGTCATCACGCCGGCGAAGACAAGAACAAGAAGAAATACAAAAAGGCCGTCAAGATCGGCATGGTCCGAATCAAGGGAAGCATCCTCGACAAATTCAAGCTCTTGAAAGAACTAGGCTTCGACGGCGTCGAACTCGACAGCCCGAGCAATCTCGATGTCAAGGAAGTCCTGGCGGCACGCGACAAGACCGGCTTGGAGATTCCCGGCGTCGTCGATTCGGTCCACTGGCGGGCGTCGCTCTCCGACCCGGACCCGGCCATGCGAGCCAAGGGCGTTGACGCTCTTAAAACGGCTCTCCGAGATGCCAAAACCTACGGCGGTACCAGCGTTCTGCTCGTCCCCGCCGTTGTCAAAAAGGACGTACCCTACGACGTCGCCTACGAAAGGTCGCAAGCCGAGATCCGGAAAGTGCTCCCCTTGGCGGAGAAACTCGGCATCAAGATCGCCATCGAAAACGTCTGGAACAATTTCCTCGTCAGCCCGCTGGAAACCGCTCGCTACGTGGATGAATTCAAATCGCCGATGGTTGCCGTCCATTTCGACGTCGGCAACGTGCTGCGTTATGGTTGGCCGGAGCACTGGATTCGCATACTCGGCCGCCGCATCGTCAAACTCGACATCAAGGAATACAGCCTCGAGATCGCCAACAACGAAGGCTTGCGCAAGGGCTTCCGCGTCGAATTGCTGGAAGGGGATTGCGACTGGCCGGCCGTCATGAAAGCGTTGCGCGACATCGACTATACGGGCTGGGGGACGGCAGAAATCCCCGGCGGCGGTCGGGAACGTCTTCAGGAAATCGCTCAACGCATGGATCGGATTTTTGCCAGTTGACAATCAGCTTCGCCAAGACGATCAGAACCAGCTTTTCTTTTCAACGAGATATGGCTGGACAAATTCTTCATCCAATTTTGCAAAATAAATAAGCTGCCGGGGGCGCCGACGAAGCTGTGAACTGCAAAAAAAACCGGAGTGCGGCCCCGGTCTATCGCAACGACGTGCTATGCGGCGCGGCTCTTCAATTATTTCTGCAATCTGCGCATCAGGGACCAGACGTGCGCCAGTGCATTCTCGTAGTCGACCCCCGCCGTTCCCTGGCGGGAAACTGCATTCTTGAAATTGTCGTAGTCGGTTTCTTCGGCCAGTTCCGCCAGCACCTGCGACCATACCGATTTGTCAACGAAGATGCGGAAGGCATAGTCAGTGTAGTGGTACTCGTGAATTTCACATGTGCCGAGCTGTTTGGGAAAGCGGTTCTTCAGTGCTGCGAGATGATCTCGGACTCTCGCCCGCACCATAATGCGGTTAGGATCAACAGGCTCACCATGCTCGCCACTGCCCTGCCGAGCGCAGACAGCACTGAAAAACCCATGCTTGGTAAAGATCCACATTGGTCGTTCTCCTGATAAGCGAACCCTCTCTCGACGAAATGACCCCTATTCAAATGATTTCGACGTCTATGGGTCGTCCCTCAAGCCAGTAAACGACCAAGGTGACGAGGCTAGCTCATGTGACGTTGCTCTCAAAAGGTTTGCTACCGCCCGATCACGTGTAACGCTTGGTTCGCTCTGTTAAGTGAACATCTCGGCTTCGATCAGCTTCATGTAGCGGTTTGCATAGAACAAATCAGGCTGCTGATATCGAGGTCGAGAGCGAATAGTGAACGCGGGATCTTTGCCATTCATGAATCCTCCTTTAGGAGCGAACCTATTATTAGCTTGCGTGCCCGGCCAAGCAAGTCTCGCGTGGTTTGCGGGGTCCTGGTGGCACGGCCGGATCCAGCCCGTCAAGGTATCGAAGTTGGCAGCTGTCTGTGGCGTGAACCGGCGATGCCAAAAGTCCGTCGTTCTTCGCGGACATGTCTTTTCTTAGCTGAAGAGAAAAGTAAAATACGTCAATTTGATCATTCAGGGGCCGACGTATTTACTGTGGCCTTGGAGTTTCGTCTAGGGAAAGGACCAACATGTATAAACGACTGTCGCGAGATTATGTGTGCCGGCTGGGACAGCCGATCATCAATCGAGTCGACACGAGCATCTTTCGCAAGACGTACTTCGCCCATTGCATGCAGTGCGATTTTTGTCACGACAGCTGCTGCCAGGCAGGCGTGGACATCGACATTGAAAACGTCCGCCGGTTGAAACGACACGGCAAGAAGCTGCAAGCCTACGTTCAGTATCCCAGGAAACAATGGTTCGATGACACCTTTTTGCCCGAGCCTGAATATCCGGGGGGCCAATACACTCGCACACGGGTAGTGGATGGGACGTGCGTCTTTCTCAATCGTGAAGGCCGAGGCTGCTTGATCCATGCCTACTGTCTCGAGCAAGGCATCGACTATCACAAGCTCAAGCCGCTCATGTGCTGTATTTTTCCCTTGACCTTCGGTCACGGCGCCCTCGTGCCCTCCTACGAGATCAATTACGACGATCTCGCCTGCATCGGACCAGGGCCAAATCTTTATCAGGCGGTGCGTGGCGATCTGGCCTATTACTTCGGCGACGAATTCGTTCGCGAAATGGATGAAGTGGAGCGCATTTCGCTCGAACGCTACCGAAAACGGATGGCCCGCAAGCAAAAGTCGTCGTCACAACGCCAGGAACTACACGTGATCTCCTAGATGCGGAGGAAGCCGGCAAACACAATCGCCCATCGCATCTGCAAAACCGCCAGGCGACGTCGCCGATATCCGAAGGAGAGCGATTCAACTTTCCGCTCGCGAAAGAACGGGGAAATTGTGTCGTTCCCCTTTTCCTTGCACCGGATAATCCTTGCGCAATGGAAAGGAGACGAATTCTTCCGGCAACAGGATGCGCCGCAAGTTCGGGTGTCCTTCGAAAGCGATGCCGAACATGTCGTAAACTTCTCTTTCCATCCAGTCAGCCCCCTTCCACAGAGGGAAGACCGAAGGAATCTTCAGCTCAGGCTCGTTCAAAAAGGTTTTGACAACAAGGCGCATGCCGGTCGCAGTATTCAACAGACAGTAAACGACCCCGAAGCGGTCTTTGGCATCGGGATAATGCAGATAGTCGGTGGCCGTGATGTCGATCAGCATGTCGAAGCCGATCTCTTTGAGAAAGGACAAAGCCGGGTACACTTTGGCAGCGGGTACGATCACCCGGACATTGTCCCGGAAAGTCGAGGTCTCTACCTCGTCATGGCCTAGGTGTTCTTTCAGTTTGACGATGATATCGTCGTGATTCATCAGCGACTCCCTGGTCGGTTCAAGTCGATTTCGCTTCAAGTCTGCGTGGTGGCTTTGCGCGGCACCAGCGTCATGCGTAGCCCGCCCTTCGGGCGCAACGACATCTCCACCGACAATTCTACGTCGTTTTGCTCCGGAGCCAATTCAAAGTGCAAACGTTGTAGCAACATAGCCGTGATGAGCTTGATTTCCATCATGGCGAAATGCAGCCCGATGCAAGCGCGTGGTCCTGCTCCAAACGGGAAGTACGCATAAGGATGAATGTGTTCAACCCGCCCAGGAGCGAATCGGTCTGGATCGAATTTCTCTGGATCGCTGAACCAGCGTGGGTCTCGATGGATAATCCAGGAAAGCAGTCGCACGATGCTCCCCTTGGCGATGGGATAGCCGGCAATTTCGACATCCTTGACTGCCTGACGGGCGAAAACGCCGACCGCTGGAGGATAGAGACGCAAGGTTTCCTTGATCACCCTTTCGGTATAGACCAGGCGATCGAGGTCTTCGGCATCAGGGGTTCGGCCGCGCAGGACGTCATCGATTTCCTGAACGACCCTGGTTTCGACATCGGGATTTTTCGCCAGAAGAAACAGCAACCAGGCCAGGGCAGCAGCGGTGGTGTCGTGTCCTGCGAGAAAAAGCCCGACCGCTTGATCGCGAACCTGCTCGTCGTTCATTCGGCTGCCGTCATTTTCTTCGTCAACCGCCGTCAAGAGTGCGGAGAGAACGTCCCCTTCGTTGCGTCCCGATTCCCGTCGGCTACGCACGAAACCACGGATGGCATCGTCTAAGACGCGCATCGCCCAGCGCTTGCGTCGCTGAAACGGCGTCGGCAGCCACGACGGCAAGCGCAAGGGGTGCGTCATTTCGTGAATGGCAACATGCGACAGGACGGCGACGGCTTTCGCCAGCTCTCTCGCTTCAGCCTCGACGTCGGCATGAAACATCGTCCTGGCAATAATGCTAACGGTCAAGTCGGTCATGGCACTGACGACATCGACCATCGGACGCTGGTGATTGCGTAACGTCTGCTCCCAGCGGTCGAGCAGTCGGCGGGTGCAGTCAACCATCGCGGGAAGGTAAGCTTTGACTTGCTGAGGTTGGAAGGCGGGCTGCAAAAGACGGCGTTGCCCGAGCCACTCGTCGCCTTCGCTGAGCAACAGGGAATTGCCGTTCCATTGGCTTAAGACTTTGCGCTGCCAGGCCATCTTGTGAAAATGGCGGGCATGCGTGACCAGGATATCGCGTACGTGGTCGGGATGGTTGAACGTGTAATCGCGAAAAGGACCTAGTTGCATGAAGACGACATCGCCATATCGGCGTGCCGCATCGCTATAAAAGCCAAGGACATCCTTGCGGATTTGCCGGACCAGGCGCCATCCGAACAAATAATCGGTTGGTCCCGGCGGGAACCGATCAGCCATAAAAGCACCCCGGGCGAAAGGCTCATGGTTGCTCGTTGCTCCAGTCCTTGGTCGCGGTCTTGTAGTCTCCAGGAGCGATGATCGCTTCGGGCGGAAGCACCGTCAAAGGGATCGGTCCTTCGTGTTGTTGCCGCTGCCGAAACTCTCTCCCGGTCAGGGTACCGGTTTGCTTGATGCGGTTTTGCAAGTCGATGATCGACTGGATCAGCTGTTCGGGGCGCGGCGGACAACCGGGCACGTAAACGTCGACGGGCAGGAACCGGTCGACACCTTGCACCACGGCATAGGTGTCGAAGACCCCGCCGCTGCAGGCACAGGCACCCATCGAAATGCACCATTTCGGTTCGGGCATCTGCAGCCAAATCCTTTGCAAAACGGGGAGCATCTTCATTACGACGCGCCCCGCCACGATCATCAGGTCGCATTGCCGGGGAGTGAATCGCATCGCTTCTGCGCCGAATCGAGCGATATCGTGTCGCGACGCTCCCGTCGCCATCAATTCGATTCCACAGCAGGCCGTCGCAAACGGCATCGGCCAAAGGCTGTTGGCACGCACCCAGTTCGCCAACACATCCAATTTCGAAATGAAGACGTTTTCCGGAACCCCAGTCGGCATTGTTTGCCTCCTGCCTGACCACTTGATTTACCGCCAGCGAAAAACGCCTTTGCGCCAATCGTAAACGTACGATATCACCAGCAGAGCCACGAATATCAAAATACCACAAAATATCGTCGAACGCAGTTCTGGCGGCAAGATTGCCCGCTCACGATAGGCAGCAACCGCCCAGGGATAGAGGAATAGCAATTCGACGTCGAATACCAAGAACATGATGGCGATCAAGTAAAACTTGACGTCGAACCGCCGACGGGCATCGCCGACGGGATCCATGCCCGATTCGTAGGGCATGGTTTTAACCGGCGTCTCTTTACGAGGGCCGATCAAATGAGCTGCGACAAGCGTGGCCAAAACGACCGCAATCACCGCTGCCAAATAGATAAACACCGGATAGTAGGATTGCAGTTCAAAATCCATGCCGAGGTGCCTGGTTAAGGTGTCGCGGGAACGGTGAAGCCGTTATTGCCAATATAGAGGCGTCCAACAGCCAGTCAAGAAATCGACAGGGGGCATTTTCGGGTTCGTTGCCAACGATTTCTGGCGCGTGCGAAATCGCAAGTGACATCGTGCTTCGGAACGTGCCTTCTTGTTTCAGGCTGTTCATGTGACTCGTGTTACCCGAACGAACGAAAGGGCGCATATGGCACGTTCCATCATTTTCACCGCTGTCTTCGGTATCGTTTTGGCGTCCGACAGCGCTCGGCCCGCGGAAACCGTCCCTGCAATCGAAATCGCGAAAACGGCAGCCAAGGCCTACTTGGAACGCGATGTGGCAAAACTTTCCCAGTTGGCCGACGACTCCGTCCTGATCGGATCGCGTTTCTATGGCGGCGAAGAATTGGGCGAGTTCCTTCTCGCGTTCACGTCCGACGCCTGGCTGAAAGGACTTCGACTTGACGTCACCGACAAGGTTTATGACGTGAAGAAGTTCAAAGAGATATACGGCGTTCATCCGGGATTGGAGAAGTTCAAACCGGAAAACGTCCAAGTCGTAATCATCGAATGGAACCGTAAGCTGGAGAGCATCAAATCAGCCAAGGTGCGCGGCCGAGTTGCCTTGTTGGTCCGCAAGGACAAAAAAATGCCAAAGGTCGTCGGCATATTCGGCATCGGAGACGCGAAAGCCAAAAAAAGATAAGACGCGGTGAAGGAAGTGTGCTCTCGGGGCGATGAAGCCGAAATTCGGCGGTGTCGTACTTGCAAGTCGGCAGGGTGCAGGCTAGTATAGTAGAGCTGGCAGGTCATTTTGCCATTCTCTTTGTCGCCTTTTCGAGAGGGAAACATGAGTTACGCCTATGAAGAAGCGTATGGACTGGTATCGGAGCAATCATCCGAAGTCCGCGCGGCGTTCATTCGCCGAACCTACGCCCACCTGGCAGGAGCCATTCTGGCATTTGTGGGGATCGAAACAGCCCTGTTTCAAGCCGGTCTGGCCGTGCCCGTGACCCGATATCTCTTGCAATTCGGACAATTGGGCTGGTTGGGCGTATTGCTGTTGTTTATTGCCGCTGGCTGGATTGCCCAGTCCTGGGCGCACAATGCCACTTCAAGAGGCATGCAATATGCCGGGCTTGCTCTTTATGTCGTGGTGGAGGCGATCATTTTTCTGCCGCTTCTGACAATTGCCGTCTACTACGTTCGAGACCCAACGGTGCTGCCGACCGCGGCGATCCTGACGCTCGGAATTTTCGGTGGCCTGAGCACGGCGGTCATGGTGACGAAACGCGATTTTTCGTTCCTCGCGCCGATCCTTAGCATCGGTTTTTTCGTTGCGTTGGGTCTGATCGTTTGTGCCGTCCTTTTCGAATTTCAACTTGGCCTGCTCTTCAGTTTCGCGATGGTTGCCCTGGCGAGTGGCGCCATCATTTACACGACTTCGCAGATCATGTTGTACTATCGAACGGATCAGCACGTCGGCGCCGCTTTGGAATTGTTCGCCGCCGTCGCTCTCCTGTTCTGGTATGTGCTGCGGATTCTGATTGCAGTCTCGCGTGAATGATGCGGCACAGGCTGGGAAAAGATCGCGGCCCATGGCGCGGTTTTCGATGCCATGGGCCATTTGTTTAATTCGATCCGGCTCATCAAGGCAACTGGTAAGACCAGAGTTTGACATGGGAATCGCTTGCGGTTGCGATGTATTTGCCATCGGGCGAAAACGCAGCATGGCGAACCCGCCGGAAGTTGGTATCGATGACCAGCCTCATTTCCGTTTCAGCGATGGACCAGACTCTCGCGGTACCGTCATTCATCCCGGCCAAAAGAAACCGACCATCGCGAGAGAATTGCAGGCTCGATACGTGCGCCGATTCGGCAGGCCACAATTCGTGGTGATCTCCCTTTTGCATGTCCACCAGATGGATGCCATCTTTGATGGAAAAGACGGCGAGGAACCGCCCGTTGTCGGACAGAGCGATTTTCGTTGGTGTGTGCCGCAACCGGAATTCATGAATGACTTGATCGGCAGCCATGTCGCGGACGGAAACCGTACCATCCCACTGGCCATAGGCGAAGAGCCGAGGGGTTCGCGAAAAGGCGACGCACCAAGGCTTGCCCCGAGAAGGAACGATGGAATGGAATTGAAAAACATCGGCGACGTTCTGGCGGTTCCAGATGCGAGCATTCCGGAGTGGGCCAGCGAGAGCCAACCATTTGCCGTCGGAAGACATCGCCCCCGATCGGGCACGCGAATGGTGTTTGTCGATCGCCTCGATAACCTCGTGTTTGGTGCGAAGGTCCCAACGGCCAATCGTGCCGTTCTCGCCTAGTGCGGTGAGAAATCGTCCCTCTGCGGAATGGAACAGGCCGAAAAGCGGACCTCGCCGCCAGTTCAGTTCGCCGCGGACCTCTCCATCAGGCACCGACCAGATCTTGATAGGGCCTATATTTCGGCCGGCGGCAAGAAACTTGCCATCCTCGGAAAACGCCACATACTGGCCGCCTTTGAGGAACGTTCGTTGCAAGGTGGCCGTTCCAACCGACAAGGTGGTTGCCTGCAACGGCGCCGCTTTCGCGGTTGCGACAGCGACAGAGCCTTCCTCCATTTCGACCGTTTGGCCGTCAACCTCCTGAACCATTCGAACCTTGCCTTTGTAAAGCTCGACCCGCGATGCCTCCGCCTCGCGATACATGCGAAACCTGGTTCCCAATACGATGACCCGAGCGTGATCCGTCGTCAACACCATGGGCCGGTCAGCGGGTTGTTTGGTAGCGGATACCTGGATCACCCCCTGTTCGATATGGACGCGTTTTCCTTCGCCTTCTTGCGGCATGCGAAAGTGCAGGATCGTGCCCGGGGAAAGGATAATGCGGCTGCGGTCGGGAAAGGCGATCGCCAAAAGGTCGTCTTCTTCGCTGCCAACAACAACACGGTCGCCGAGGGCGATCGGGCTGCCGGGCTGTAAAAGCGTTTGCCGCCCGTCGTTATGAACGCACTGGGCAGTTCCGGACACATCGGCGACCACGGCGACGGCAGCAGTCGACCGACTCGCAAGATGGTTCACCAAAAAGTATATGGTCATGACAGCTGCCGCCGTGGCGAAGACCATCGCCACTCGCTTGACAACGCCACGATAACGCTGCCGTGCTGGTATCGCCACCACCGGTTGCTGAGTCAGCGCTTTGTGCAGATGAACTTCCAACAGGCAGTCTTCAACCAGCTTCGCTCTTGCCTCGGCACTGCTTCGCAGCAACGCCTCGAGTTCGTTCGCCTCGTCAGGCGTCAGTTCGCCGTCAGCTTGACGCAACAATAGTTCATCCAAACGTTCCATTTTTACAACACTCCGGCAGCTCGAAGTTTTGTCTCGATGCACTTGGCCAATTGCTTCCTGGCCCGGCTCAGGGCAACTTTCACCGACTCCGGCTTCCATCCCAGGTTCTTGGCGATAGCACTGTTGCGTTTTCCTTCACCGTATCTCTGTTCGATAACCTGTCGGCTGCGACCGACCAGGGTTTCCAGGCATTGATGCAGGAAGCGATAGCGTAGTTGCTGATGTTCCAGCGTTTTTTCGTTCTCGCTGAAGGCTTGCTCCACCACATCCGCGAACGACTCCGACCACGGAACCATCGACTTGCGACGATGGTTCTCACGAAAATACGCCGACACCCGTCGCCGGGCGATTTCCCGCGCCCAAGCGGGAAAGTTCTTCACCTCCGTCGATCTGCGGGCTTCGCTCGTGATCGCCAAACCCACTTCCTGGAAGACTTCTTCGGCGGCATCGTGGTCACGCGTCAATGCGTAGATAAAAGCCAGCAACGAATCCCGGTGCTGCAAAAACTGGCGAAGGATCGACGGTTCATTCATGCTTCCTGCCCCGCACACCTGGTCATAAGCATGGGCAAGAACGCCTGGAAAGGTTAGCGACAAAAAAATAAATCTCTTGAAGAATCGTGCTAACGAACCTGCCCTCTCCTTCCCACCTTATCAGTGACCCATGTTCTTTGTCGACGCCTGCTTTTGGCTCGCCTTAGTGGTCACGGATATCGATTCTTGACAGGGAGAATCTCGAATGCGACTGGCGATTTCGTCTGCGGCAATTTTCATCGCAATATCCCCCATCGGCATATCCGAAGCCTCTGCCGATTGGCTTCTGCGTTGGCAACTCGATCTGCCCGCCCGCAAACCTGCATGGGAATTCACTCCACGCATGCCGCAAGATCGAGGATACGAGCCGATCCTCGCCGACAAACTGGTGCTGATCGGTTGTGAATACAACGGCGCCTTGCTGGCCATTGATGCCGATTCGGGCAAAGAAAAATGGCGGTTTTACACCAATGCCCCCATCCGCTTTGCGCCGACAGCTTCTGACGGCAGAATCTACTTAGGCTCTGACGATGGCTATCTTTATTGCCTCGATCTGGCGGGGCGGTTGCAATGGAAGTTTCGCGGCGGACCCGCCCACCGCTTTGTCATTGGACACGATCGCCTGATGTCAGCCTGGCCGATCAGTACGAGCCCTTTGGTTTACGAAGGCAGAATCTATTTCGCCGCCGGTTACTGGCCAGTCGACGGCGTCTTGGTTCATGCCCTGGAAGCTGCTACCGGAAAAGTGGTCTGGACGAACAGCACCTCCCAGTTCCGCCCCTATGGACGCGTGCGTGCAAGCGACGGCATCTTGTTCGTCGACGGAAATAACGGAAATGCCGCTTTCGACCTGCGAACTGGCGCCCAGCTTAAAGTGAAACAGCCAAAACAACAACAAGTTCGGCCTCCTGCCATCGCCACGCCTGGAGTCAAAGGCACCGTTGTTCACAAAAGCGTCAACGACAGCTACGCCCTTGTCGCAACCAGCGAGGGCACTGTCTATTGTTTCGCCGATATTCCCGGCAAACCGGCGCCATCAAACGATTCAGCAAAAACCCTTGCCTCGAACAATGCCGACTCGCACCTCGCCAGGCAGATTCTCGCCAAAACAAAAGTCGAAAATGGTTATTGTCTGGTCGCAGGTCTCGAGGACGGATCGCTCGTTGAAGGTTTGCTCCGATCCTCAAAACTTTACGTTGTCGCGATGGATAGCGATCGCCGGACCGTCGACCGGGTTCGGCATCGGCTCGATGCGCACGGCATGTTCAACGAACACCGTCTTTCAGTGATTGCCGGTCAGATCGAAGACCTGCCGCCGTATTTCGCCCGATTGATCGTTACGGAATCGACGTTGAATCGTGAGAGGGTTTGGCATTCTCTTCGCCCCTATGGAGGTGCATTGGTTCAACAAGACGAGTCGGGAGGTTTTCATGTGACCAGACGCGAAGGGCCGTTGAAAGGGGCTGCGGATTGGACGCATGAATTCTGCGATCCGGCAAATACCCTCGCCTCGCGAGATAAACTCGTGAAAGCGCCGTTGGGGCTTTTATGGTATGGAGGAGTCGCTGCCGACGCCCGCTTCTATTTCGACGGCAACGTCGATCATCAATCCGGCAATGGTCTCAATCCTCAGCCCGTGCCGGCGGAGATCGTGTCTGGAAGGATGATCTTGCAAGGGCCGGGAAGGCTGGCGGCTTTCGATATCTATACTGGTCAACTTCTTTGGGAATCGCCTCTGCCTACCGTCTACACGTTCGGCGGCGGGGGGTGGCGGCTTGGGCATCCATTCGAAGAAACATCCGTTTCCGTGGAAATACGAACCCCGCTTTCAAATTCGATGTGCCCCCTCCTCAGCGGTGCCGTGCTTCCGGCTTCAATTTCGTGTCTTTGCCAGACGCCATTTACGTCGCCGCCGGCCGAAAACTACTGCGTTTCGACCTGGAGACCGGCAAACAGCTATCCGCCTGGCCGGCCCCCGATCTGGAGCCGGACCTGTGTTGGGGAAGCCTGCGCATCGACGGAGACCGCCTCGTGGCGACCCTCTTTCGACCACAGGACCTCATCGACGCTCAGGCAGGGTACGACGGCAATGGTGGCGATTGGGCCGGCGACCGGATGCCGATGGCCTGGCTTGTCGTTCTCGACCGACATGCCGGTAAGGTGGAATGGAAACGAAAAGCCAACTGGGGCTTTGTCAATCGGAGTGGCATTGCCCTTGGTGCGGGCAAAATCTTTTGCGTCGACCTGGTCATGCCAGGCGTGCTCAAAAAGTGGAAAAGCGCCAGGCGAACTTTGCCCGAAGCGAGGCCGATGCTCTATGCCCTGGACATCGCCAGCGGAAAAGAGATTTGGAGTCAAGCTCTCGATGTACGCGTCAAAAACATCGCCTATTCGGAAGAACGCGACCTTCTTCTGGCTCCTTGTCGGAACCTGATGGTTTGGAAGGATGGGGAATGGCGGGACTTGTCATTCGACATTCGCCGGGGCAAAACCAACCGCAATGCTCCAGGAAAAATGCTGGCATTCCAGGGTTCAAGCGGCAAAATCGTCTGGCAAGTCGACTCCGACGCCTATTTCGATCCCCATATCGTACTGCATGACTTGATAATCGATCGCCATGGCGTCACCTACGATCTGCGCACCGGCAAACGCCATCAGCGCAAATCCTCGCTCACCGGTCAACCGGAATGGTGGAGTTTCCGCAAAAGCGGTTGCAACCATCTGATCGCCTGCGAAAACCTGGTCACCTGGAGGACCGCCTTTTTCGATCTCGAGCATCAAAGCGGCGTCTGCTCGTTGACAGGCATGGATGCCGGTTGCTCGCCAACTCTGTTGCCAGCCGGTGGCATTTTGAACATTCCCAACTTCGGCACCCATCACAAGCGGAACCGCATGACAGCCATGGCGTTGGTGCACCGTCCAGACAACCAGCTTTGGACCAGATATTTCAGCTCTCGCGAAGGCTATGAGGGCGAACCGGCGCCGATACGGCAGGCGGGCTTCAACTTCGGGGCCCCCGGCGACCGTATTGCGGACGATGGTACCTTATGGTTGCAGGTAGCGCAGCAAAACAAGGCTTTCGTCACGGTTCAGCCGAAAGAGGTCGAATGGTTCCAACACTATGCAGGCTCTTGGATCGCAGGTTCTGGAATCATCGGCGTCGAAACGATTCGTATACCAGTTGTCCTCAGCAGCAAGAGCAACGACAACACCAGCCGCCACTACACGATTCGTCTTTATTTCTTCGAGCCGGAGAATAGGCAACCGGGCCAGAGGGTGTTTGACGTCCAAATCGAAGGCAAAACTGTGCTCAGCAACGTCGACATCAGCAAAGAAGCTGGTATCCAGAAGGCAATCGTTCGGGAGCTGGACAACGTGGAAGTGCGCGGCCCGCTTGATATTCGCCTGGTTCCAAAAGCAGGCAAGACGATCCTCAGCGGCATCGAGTTGCGCCGCCACTAAACGTTGCCAAAAAATTTCGATTTTCTGCTAACCTTGAATCTCGCTTCTGCCCCTAGTTAACGAAAAAACGGCGTGAACCATTATGAGAGCCGAAACCTACGGTAGGATCCAATGAAAACCTTGATGAAAACTTTCGGTTTTGGAGCCCTTGTTGGCGCTGTCGTGGTATGTTTCCAAGTGACTGGGCTTGGTAGCCAGCTCCTGTCGCGATTCCACCGGAAGCCGACCATGCATAAAGGCATTGGCAAGCTCTCGACCGGACGGCATCCAATCACGAGTCGAAGCCAAAATCGCGAGGCTGACGCTGCAATGACCTCGGATCAGCTTGCCCAGATGCTGGTTGCCTTTTTGTCGCATACGGGCATGGGGAAAGGCGTCATCAAGGTGGACGAGTTCCAATCGGCTCAGCGATCTGCTCTCCCGGAGACTGACAAACCGGCGAAAAAAGATAATGAAAAAATCCGAAACAAATGACGAATCCGAAAACGCCAGCACTGAGGTTCGCAGTTCGGTCATGCCTGTCAGCCCTCCGGCAAGTGCAGCGAAGGCTGAGGAACGTCCTCGAGATCGGCTTCGTGCGGATGACAAAGGGCAGCCCATGCCAGTGCCGGTGAAGTCGGCAAACGCTGCCCGGCAAATGACCGAAGGTGTCGAAGTCGCTCAGGCACCGGCAAA
The DNA here is from genome assembly GCA_026004675.1 of Gemmatales bacterium. Lineage (GTDB taxonomy): Bacteria > Planctomycetota > Planctomycetia > Gemmatales > Gemmataceae > BPJP01. The sequence goes on along the minus strand of BPJP01000002.1, from coordinate 7,831 downwards.
AGCCAAGGGAACGTCGGTTACGGCGAAAAATGCCGATGCCGCAAGCGACGCTAATGGCTTTGCGAGCCTTGTGCAGCCATTTCTGAAAGCCCATTGCACCAGGTGTCACGGCGTTCGCAAACAGGAAGGAAACCTCTCGCTGCACGACATCGATTCGAATCTGATCGACGGCAAGGACATCAAGCGTTGGGTGCGGGTGGCCGAGAAGCTGGACGTGCGAGAAATGCCGCCGGAAGATCAGCCACAACCGGACGCCGTTCAGACCACTCGCGTGCTTCGCTGGATACTTCGCGAGCTGGAAAAAGGGGGGGACACGTGTGGCTCGACGATCGCGCCTGCCCGCCTATGGCAATCGCGTCAGCCACGCTGCCTTGTTTGATCGGCCGGCTGCGCCCGCGTCGGCCTCTCCCCCCCGACTCTGGCGCGCCAGTCCTGAAATCTATGCCCAACTCGTCAAAGATCTCACAAGCGGGCGTGTCGCCATCACCCAGCCCTTTCCAATCGACAGCGGCACGGGCATCAAGGATTATTCCGGGCTCTTCCTTCTCGACGAACCAACGACATCGCAGCTGATTCGCAATGCCCAGGCCATCGTTGGATACCAGACCCGTTACAAACGGGAAAACGGAACGATCAAAGGGGTGAACGGCTCTGTAAAAGAGTTCCTCGAGCTTCTTGATCCAAGGAAGGAGGTCACGCCGGCTGCTGTGAACAAGGCGATTGCCAGGCAATTCGACCTGGTATTGAAGCGGAAGCCGACTGCCGAGGAGGCGAAACGTTTTGCCCAACTGATGCAGAAAAACATCGAGGATGCCGGACGCGAGAAAGGCGTTCGCACCACCCTGGCTGCGGTGTTGCTGCTGCCGGAGGTAATCTACCGGCTGGAACTGGGCCGCAACCAGAACGCCAAAGAAACAATGTTGTCTCCTCGAGAATTGGCGTATGCTCTCTCGTTTGCTTTGACCGACAAGCGACCCGATAACCTGCTTCTGAAGGCAGCAGAGGAAGGAAGGCTGCAGACAGTCGAAGACGTTCGCAAACAAGTGCAACGCCTTTTCAACGATCCCAAGACGCCGAAAACCCGCGTGTTCCGCTTCTTCCGCGAATTCTTCGGCTACCATAAAGCTCCCGACATTTTTAAAGAGAAAAAAGAATTTCCACACCATGAGCCGAGGATTCTCGTCCAGGATACCGACCTGCTCGTCGAATACATCCTCGAACGCGACAAGAATGTCTTTTATGAGCTTTTAACCACGAACAAAAGTTTCGTGAATTACCGGCCCGACAGGAAAGGGCCAAAACCGGCGGCCAATCCGAAGAAACAGGTGCATTTGGCTTATGGCCTGCCTGAAAATTGGAAATGGACCAAGGATCAGCCGATCGAGTTGCCCCGCGATCAACGTGCAGGCATCCTCACGCAGCCGAGTTGGCTGGTGGCGCATTCGGCGAATGTCGAAAACCATCCCATTATTCGCGGTAAATGGATTCGGGAACGGCTGCTGGGCGGGTTTGTGCCGGAGTTGCCAATCACGGTGGATGCCCAGCTCCCCGAGGATCCCAACAAAACGCTCCGTGAGCGAATGATGGTCACGCACGACGCGTATTGTTGGCGCTGCCATCAACACATGAATCCTCTGGGGTTGCCTTTCGAGATGTTCGACCATTTCGGCCGGTTCCGCACCCTTGAACTGGGCAAGCCAGTGGTGACAACCGGCTCGATCGACCGATCAGGCGATCCCACGCTCGATGGTGAAGTGAACAACGCCATCGATATGATCAAGCGTCTGGCCAGGTCGAAGCATGTGGAGCAAGTCTTCGTGCGTCACGCCTTTCGTTACTGGATGGGGCGAAACGAGACGCTCGAAGATGCCGCCGTCCTGCAGGACGCGTATCGGGCGTACAAAGAGAGTGGCGGCAGCATGAAAGCGCTTGTTACCTCTCTCCTGACATCCAAAGCATTCTTGTATCGCAGGAATCCACAACCTGCCGCAAAAGATTGAAAGTTGAAGAGAGCCGTCATTTGAAAAAGAAAGGACCAGACCTATGTCGATGACTCGCCGTGAACTATTGAAAGGCTTTTCGCTCGGGACGAGCAGCCTGTTATTGTCGCCGATTCTGCAACGGCTGCAAGCGGAAGCAGACGGCAGCAGCCAACTTCCCAAACGTTTCGTCTTTGTCGTGGAAGGGAACGGGTTGAATCCACATCAGATTCAACCTGTCGGCATTGCACGCGAAGCGAAAGGAGGGCGGAATAGCGTTGACAAGCTGCAAGACATTCCGCTGGCCAACCATGCCTTTCCGCGTGCCCTCGAACCACTGACGCCGTTCAAGGACCGTGTGACCATCATTCAAGGGTTGTCCGGGCGGATTTGCGGAGGAGGTCATTCGAACAATTTCGGAGCGCTCGGTTGCTACAGCGGCAAAGGCAGCCCCAGCGACAGTGGCCGACCGCTCGATGAAACCATCGACGCTGCCCCTTGCGAAGGCGAATCCGGGCATCTTCCCCATCGTTGGTCTCGGTATCTCCGACAAGGCCGACCATACGATCATCTACAACTGCTCGGCATGGGGACCAGGCAAGAAACTGCCGACACAATGCCGGCCGGATCTTGCTTATAGTTCTCTTTGTCGGCAGCGTCGCTCAAGGAGCCGCCAGGCAGGACTTTCTTGCCAAGAATAATCTGCTCGACTTCATGATCGACGATATCAAACGGCTGGAAAGCCGGCTTTCCGGTCAGGAACGAGAAAAGCTGCAGGCGTACCTCGATGCCTATGAGTCGATGAAGCATCGCCAGAGTCGGCTCAACGAAATCGAAAGTACGCTGCGCAAACACGCACCAGTGGTCAACGACAAATTCAAATCGGATGTCGAAACCGACCGGCTGGATGCTCATTTCGATATTGGCGCTGCCGCTCTCATCGGTGGGCTGACCAACGTCCTGACCATCGCCTCCGGTTGCGGCGACCCCTATTTCAGCGTTCGTTTCACGGGTCTGGGTATTCAGATCGGTAAGCATGCGATCGGACACGGCGGCAGCTACCAAGGCAAGACCTGGGATGAGCTTTCGACAACCATTCGCCGGTTCCATTTCGAATTGATCGCCCGGCTGATGCGAAAACTGCAGGCTGTTCCCGAAGGCAACGGGACCATGCTCGATAACACGCTCATCGTTTACTTGAGCGACGCTGCCGAAGGTCACCACTCGCGTTGCTGGGAATGGCCATTTCGTCGTGATCGGCAATTTGGGAGGCAAAATCCGCACTGGACGGTATCTCTGTTATCCGAAATACGGCAATCCTGGCCATCGCACGGTGGCGAACCTGTACACCGCCTTCTTGCACGCTGCCGGTGCTCCTCGCCAACGTTTCGGCATGCCCGATCCGATGCTGAAAGACATCGATCAGGACGGGGCCGCTTGCGGAATTGCTCGCCTAAAGCCAACCTCTCTTGAAGCCGTCGCCGTGGTCTACGCACACGGCGGCGGCTGGCCTTTCAACTGTGACTCTCAGGCAGGTATCCCCTGCGAGACGACTATTCTCTTTGGCTTTTTGACGAGCAATTACGGCCGAGCAAGACGACGAAGGTCGTCATAACGCTGCCGGGCCTCTTTGGACCAGCGAGTGATCTGCTCAATTCGCAAACGCGGCGAACCTTCTCTCAATACCCGTGCATAGCGGTATAGTTCGCTTTCCGTAACAGGCGGCGCAAAGAGAGCATGCGTCAGCGAGGCCTTTTTCTCCGTCGGCAGATCACTTTCCAAAATGCATCGCCACGTTCGTTTTAATTCCGCGTGGGCATCTACCACCCATGCCCCGAACAGATCGTTGAGAGCATTCCAGCGTGCGACCCGCAAGACGATTCTGATAGGGAACGGCTTCCTTGAGCGTAAACGGATTGGTTTCCCCCCGTGGCTCGATCATTCGGTGGATACTGGTCGTAAAGCTCCTTGAAAACGCTCAGACGGCACAGCGGATAGCGTCTCGGCCCACCCGGCAAGCCAGGCCGTAAAAAGAAGAGGCGTTGTCCCGCATCGCTCAAAGTGAATTCGATAAACGCTCGCGCCCAGTTCCGAATGAGGCGCCCCTTTCAACCTGGCGATGGCGTCGGCGTTGATGATGGTCTCCCCGGCGGGAAGATGGAAATGCATCATGGTTGGATAGCGCCCCACGGCACTGAGCGCTTGCACATCGATATTACCAGCAGCGGCCACGTCGCCATTCGTAACGCTGCGGGTTAACGTGCCGCTGTCGCGGATGAAAGAGCGAGTGTTGGCACCGAGACGCATCAACAGCCGGAATCCCTCATCCCAGCCTCTGGCTTGGAGAATGATCTCATAAACCATGTGGACACTGCCGCTTTGTCTCGGATCGCCGGCACTGACCCAGCTAAACATACCGTCTCTGCCGAGATCCGACCAACTGGTCGGCGCCGGTTGGTCGATTCTTTTCAGCACATCCAAATTCGACAGGATGCCGAAGCTACTCAGCATCGGGCCAAACCAGCGTTTGTCTTCGTCGTAAATCGGGACAACCATTGAGACTTTGGGGTATTCTCTTGAGAATGGAATCGGCCACGTCGACCGAACTCAGGAAGCCGTCATCTGCAAGACTCAGATAGATGTCGGTTCCGCCGCCGAAAAGAAGGTCGATGTCGATCCCCTGCGGCTTCGCCTGGAATTGTGCTCGCACATAGCGAAGGATTTGTGACGTGCCGCCAATGTCGATCCACACCAGTTCCGGCACTGGGGCATTTTCGTGCCAAAGAGAAAACTCTTGCAAGAAATGGTCAGCAGCAACCGACGTTTCCGTCTGCCGCCAGTGATCGAACGCTTGCTTGAGATTTTCGACCTCCTCCTTGCGCCAGTCGCGCCAAAACTTTTCAAAGGCACTTACACATCGTTCTTTAGCGCGTTGGTCCTTTTGCCTTTTCCACGATTCGAACGCCTGACAGATATTGCGATAATGGTTTTGCGTGCGCTCGTTGAACCAATCGACGAAAGCATGGCCAACCTCCTCACGAATCTCATCGCGATGAGGCGAGATGATCGCCAGCCGCAACGTGGACGATTCGCTCCCTTTGCAGCCGAGGATAGCTACGCACAACATCGCCTTCGGGATCGCAGAACGGAGCCTGTTCCAACCAGGTTCCTTTTCCCAGACGCGTGTGCAGTCAGAATGGTCCGTCCCAGCGATCTCGGTATGGCCGGATCGTCGATTGAAACGATTCACTTCCGCTTGATGCCAGGTTGGCGGTCCTCCAAATGCAACAACTTGTGTCCGTTTCCCGAATCGGTGAAGAATTGGTCGAGCAGATCGCGAACCAAAGTCGACTCGAGCCTGTAGTAATTGTGTTTGCCGTCCCTGCGATATCCTACCAGGCCCGTCATTCGCAAAAGCGTCAGATGATGGCTGACCGCGGGCTGCGTTTGCTGAAGGATTTGGCACAACGACGAGACGTTCAGTTCCGGTTCATCGGCGAGTGCCAACAGGATGCGTAAACGTGACTCGTCCGCCAGCAATTTGAAAATCTGAGTGAGGCTTGTCAGCGACTCCGAAGTATAGTTGAATTGTCTCGGAGTTCGTGGAATGGCGCTCTTACCCTGCCGTGTTTTCGTGCTGAGCGTAGACAAGGTTAGTCCTCCTTTGACAGCGCTGTCGACAGCGAATGCCAATCCGCTGTTGGACCGTCTCACCGGTCGGCGCTGAAACCGGCTTCCGTGATGGCGATCGCTGGCAGAAACATCAAGTACGAAAATATCGCCGGCGATCGTGGTGTTCGGTGCTCCTCATTCTCATTCTCGAGTCCGTGAATGAGAGGTAACGTCGTTAAGATAAATGTTCTCAAAGCAGGGTCAAATGAATTCTTATTGATGCGTCGCAAAGGCTCACCGCAGGGAAATTAGCGGAGGAGAAAATAGGGTATTGCTCACCGGCCGTTGCCAGCGCCGGTAAAAGTGATGGCGCCCGGCGCCCAACACCATCTCCAGCTCCGCGGCGGAGATGGCACTGGGGTTGACGCCGAAATCGCCACCAGCCTTGAGCAGGCTCTGTTTGCCGTTCACGTCACGGATGTGCAGATAAACGGGACAATTGCCGGGCGTCCGCGCTGAGGATGCTTGCCAATGAATCGATCGTTTCGGGACCGTGATAAGATTGGTTGAGTCGAACGACCATGGCCCCGCGTTAATTCGCGTTGGGCCTGGTCGAGGTCGAGGACGCGTGCGAGGACCAGCCCCGGTTCTTCGCGAGTCCGTTCAACGGTGGCTTTGACGAAGCAGACACGATCTTCGACAAAATCGTCTTTATGTTTGACGAAGTCGTCCGGCCACATGACGCATTCGGCACTGCCTGTCAAATCTTCGAACCGGCAGCGGGCGTAACGCGTGTTGCCGTTGCGTGCCTTCTTGACATTCTGAAAGCGGATTTGCGTCATCATCCCGCCAAGGATGACCTCTTGTCCGGCGGGAAGGTCCTTCAACTGTTCGATGGTATGCGAAGAAAACCGTCGCACGAGGTCATCGTATTGGGCCAGCGGATGGCTGGAAAAATAGAAGTCGAGGGCTTCTTTCTCGTACTTGAGTTTGACATTGTTGGGCCAGTCAGGGATATCGGGCATCATCTGATCATTGGTTGGGGAGGCGGCATCATCGTCAAACATATCGAAGAAATTGCGTTGCCCGTGGAGGCGGTCTTCCTGTAATTCGGCGGCCGCCTGAAGGGCTTTGGGCAAGACATGCATGAGGGCAGCCCGGTTCGAATGAAGTTCGTCGAAAGCGCCGGCCTTGATGAGCTTTTCGATTGCCGCCGATGTCACCATTTTGACGTCAACGCGTTCGCAGAAATCGTAAAAGTCGCGGAAAGGCCCTTTTTCGTTGCGGGCACGAACGATTTCCTCGGCAGCGCTCCGCCCCAAACCTTTGATGGCCCGCAAACCAAAGAGAATCGCACCGTCGGCGACAGTGAAATCGGCTTCGCCGGCATTGACGTTCGGCGGCTTGGACCTCGATACCAAGCCGGCGAGCGTCGTCGATGTGTTGAACCATGATGTCGCGCTTGTTGCCGTCTTCGATTTCACTCGACAAAAGGGCGGCCATGAATTCAGCGGTGTAATGAGCTTTGAGATAGGCCGTCTGATAGCCAATACGGGCATAAGCAGCACTATGCGATTTGTTGAAGCCATAGCCGCCGAAATGAACGATCAGGTCGAAGATTTCGCGTGCTGTCGTCTCGTCGAGACCGCGCTTTTGGGCACCCGGCGATGAACTCCACTCGACGCTGGTCGATGATTTCCTGCTTCTTCTTGCTGATGGCTTTAATGCAGGCGTATGCACTCGACAACTCGATACCGCCAAGGCGGTTGAGAATTTGCATGACCTGTTCCTGGAAGACCATGACGCCGTAGGTCTCGCCAAGGATTTCCTCCATGACCGGGTGATGAAAATGCGGTTTTTTCCCCGGCCATGCTTGCGGTTGACATACGCGTCGACCATGCCTCCCCCGAGTGGTCCGGGGCGATACAGGGCATTGGTGGCAATCAGATCGCGAATGTTGTCGGGCTTCATGCGCTTGAGCAATTCGCGAATCCCGTCCGATTCGAACTGAAACACACCTTTGGCATCGCCGCGCTGCAAAAGAGCGAAAGTTTCCGGATCGTCGAGGGGAATCTTGTCGAGTTCCACTCGGATACCACGCGTTTTTTCGATCAGCTTCACCGCATGATCGAGCACGGTCAGCGTTCGCAAGCCGAGAAAATCCATCTTCAACATGCCGACCTTCTCGAGATCCCCCATCACCCACTGTGTGGTGATGGGCGCTTCGCTGAAGGATTGCG
>BPJP01000001.1 GCA_026004675.1 Gemmatales bacterium | reverse complement strand
TCCAATCGAGGCATGGGCAGCGCGGGCGCTATGGGGACCAAACCAATCTACCATCTCGTTGAGCCTGCAGCGTGGCAAGCGCGAGGACCGGACGGCTATCGCCCGCCTTCGCTCACAACCGAAGGTTTCGTTCATTGTTCGTATGCCGACCAGGTCGCCCGCGTGGCCAATTCCTTTTACGCCGATGTCGATCAATTGCTCCTTTTAACCATCGATCCAGCGCGTTTGACGAGTCCGGTTCGTGACGAGGATGTCGGCACTGGAGAGTTGTTTCCCCACTTGTTTGGTCCCCTCAGTGAGGATGCCGTGGTAGCGGTCGAGTCGTTGCGGCGCGACGAAAAAGGCGAATGGGTTTTTCCATCAAATCAATGACCAGCGTTCCAGTCGTCGATGATGGGGCGCATGGCGGCGATGTATTCGGGGCCGACGCCGCAGCAGCCGCCCACCATGGCCACGCCCGCATCGAGCAATTCGGGCAATTTCCGGGCGATTGAGGTCGGCGTCCGCGGGTAGACCCACTGCCCATCTCGTTCGACGGGCGTGCCAGCGTTCGGGCGAGCGACGATTGGCAATTCCGTCACGCTTCGAAAACGGCGAACGATTTCAATGATCTCGTCCATGCCGATGTCCAGCCCGCAATTGACGCCGATGGCAGTGACATCGTATTGGCGGGCCATGGCCGCAAACCACTCCGGAGGATGGCCACTTTGAGAAACGAGTTGTCCGTCTGGCTGGCGGCGAAACGTAAACGAGACAAAAATGGGCAAAGGCTCGCACCAGCCGGCAATGCGAAGCAGTTTGACCACGAAAAATGCGACCGGGTCCGACCAGGTCTCGAGGAACAGAGCATCGATCGACTCGGTCTCCGGATACAGACTCTCCAAGTCGCGCGGTTCGAGTCCGTCCACTTCGGCAAGGGGACCGATATCGGCGAAGACATACCGCTCTCTGCCTGCCACGCTTCGAGCCAGATCAATGGCTGCTTTCTGGATGGCATCGAGCTGGCGAACCGATCCGCGAGCCTTCAGAGCCGGTTTGCTCGCTTGAAAAGTGTTTGTCAACAGGCAATCAGCGCCGGCGTCCACATACGCTTGATGGACGCGCCGGACACGCTCCGGATGCTGCAGGTTCCAGAGTTCGGGACATTCGCTGTCTGCGAGTCCGGCTCGCTGCAATTCGCTTCCCATAGCGCCGTCCATCAGCAGGACTTTTCCCGAATACAGTTTGTCAACGAGGGAATTCATCGGATGCCGATCGGACGTTTACGCAAGAGAATCGAACGGCTGGCGAAGCAGCTAGCGAACGCATGCCTGTGCGGAGGAGCATGCGTGCCCCTCCACACGCCTGGCGTTTTCCGTTCTTTGCTAACCATTGACATCGGCTTCGGTCATGCCGTGCTGTTTGCGGTGGTACGGTCCGTCGAAAAACTGGGTCGATTTGAAGCGTTCGTGTCGGCCGTCGGTCGCCACCGCTTTCACCTTGGCGACAAGTTTTTCGATTTCTTTTTTGCTGAGTTTTTTGAAGGATCGCGCCGTAGCCAGGTCCTGCTTGAGGACTTCCATCGAGTCGATGCCGACGACCAGACTGGCGATATCCTGGCTGAGAGCGTAATGCCTGGCTTCGTCGACGGTGCAGAGTTTTTCGACGATGAACCGGCCACGATGATTGCTGCCTCCCCCCAAACTTTTCATGCCGATGCAGCCGATGCCTTTGCGGTTGGCCACGGGTACCACCTGGTGAACGAAACTGCGATAGTGGTAATCGCAAAGGTTGATCGGCATCTGCACGGTATCCCAGGCATGTTTGTCAAGCATCTTGAGATGGATGTGGGGCGATTTATGCCCGGTGAAGCCGATGAAGCGGACTTTGCCTTCCTTCTGAGCTTTGAGGGCATGAGCGAGAACGCCTCGCTCGAGAATCCAATCAGGATCGTTGTCGTAGTTGATTTCGTGGAATTGCCAAAGGTCGATAACGTCGGTCTTCAATCGGCGGAGACTGTCTTCGAGATGTTTTTGCGAGGTTTTGGCATCGCGGGCACAGTTTTTGGTCATGAGGAAGACCTTTTGTCTTTTTCCTCCCTGAGCGAGCGCCTTGCCCATGACGATTTCGCTGCCGCCGTCATGGTAATCCCAGGCGTTATCGAAGAAGGTCATGCCTTCATCGATGGCAGCGTGCATGATTTTGATGGCCTCTTTTTCGCTCTTGATGGAGCCGATATGCCAGCCGCCGAGGCAGAGAATGGAGACGCGCACGCCGGTTTTGCCAAGCGGCCGGGTCGGCAGTCCTTTGCTGCTGCCGTCGTCATCGTCCGCCCCCGCGAGGGATGCCAACCCCAGCGCAGCCGCACCAGCCAGGCTCGACTGCAAAAACTCTCGACGCGAATTATCGTGATCCGACATCGTCCAATCCTCCAAACTGGATGCGGGTGAAATTGCCAGAAGCTGTTATTTTGGCGCGGCAACACCGCGCGACGCAACAAATAAACGACCGAGAAAAAGAAATCCCCCCAAGAGAGACATGGCCCTGGCCGAACTCACACGCCACGAGCCTTCGGGTCCCAGATGTATTTGTGCAACTGCAATTGCATCCGGACGTGCAGTCCCGAGTCCAACAGCCAGTCTGCCAGCTGCCGCGGGGTGACCCGATCGAACACCGGACTCAGCAACACTTGAAATCGCTGTTCGAGGTTGTAGTGGCGGATCGTATCCGCTGCCCAGTCGAAATCGCTTCGCGACGCAATAACAAACTTGATTTCATCAGTCGGCTTGAGGACGTCGAGGTTGGACCAGTCGTTTCGTGAGCATTCCCCGCTGTCCGGACATTTGAGGTCCATGATGATGTGAACCCGGCGATCGACGTTGGCGAGGGAATGCATGCCCGACGTTTCCAGAAGAACTTGTAAACGGCGGTCGGAAAGATCGGTCATCAGCGGCAAGACTTCCGGTTGCAACAGCGGTTCGCCGCCGGTGATTTCTACAAGGGGGCAGCGGAATTGCAAAACCCGTTCGACGACATCGGCAGGATTCCAGATGTCTCCCTGGTTAAAGGCGTGGGGCGTATCACACCAAACACAGCGGGCATCGCAGACGGCCAGGCGCACAAAAACACAAGGCAGGCCGGCATAAGTCGATTCCCCCTGAACGCTGCGATAGATTTCGTGGATGAGAAGCTGGCCGGGCGGTTTGCCTTCAAGAAGTTTCAGGCGGTGAGACAGATGTTGCGTGGACATCGCTGGATCACTATGGGGGGAAGAGTTCGATGCTCCGTGTTTGCCGGCTGGAGTAGCGATTGGCCGACCGGCGGTCAGCGCTTGTGTCTTTCCCCGAAGCGCAAGACGCAATTGCCAACTCGGATGGCATCGCCGCTACGCAGGGGCGTCGGACCCTGAATACGACGATCGTTAAGGAACGTGCCGCCAGGGGTGCCCAAGTCCTCGATCAAGTATTCATCTCCTTGCTGGATGATGCGGGCATGCATGCGTTCGATTCCTTGGTAGCCGAACAAGCCAAGGTCACACGCTTCAGCTCGACCGATCGTCAGAATGGGTTTGGAGATGATCAGTTCTTTGCCCGCCCGGCGGCCTGTTTCGACGCGAAGCCAGGCTTCTTTCAGTATCACATGGGCCAGACCGATCAACAAGCCGATACACATACCCAAGGCGACAAAACCGGTGGCACTCGGGCTCCACAGCAATTCACGGGGGGCCTCGAACATGTTGCTGGCGGTTGACCCGAGCAAAGCCGAAACGATTCCCCCGACGAAACCTCCGACAGTTCCTCCCAGCAGGCCGTTCATGATCTTGCGGACGGCGCCGCGCATGTCTTCCTGGTTGAGGATGCGCGACATGACATCGAAAACCCCGATCGACGCGCCAATCAACAGACCAACCAGCATCCAGCCAATGATACGAAAGAATTCCTTGCCCGTGAGGTTGAATAGCAATTGCCCGATCATGCCGCCAATCATTCCGCCCACCGTGCCGACCAGGACGGCGACAGCGACGCGCATGAGAATCAGCACGATCCGCCCCAGGGTGAGGTTCATCAAGGCATCGACAAATCCGAGGCCAAGCGAGACAAAGAAGCCCAAGAATCCCCCCTTCACGATGGCCTCGGCCATGGGGTTTTTGAATTTCTCAGTCATCCATTCGCCAAACAGCCAGCCGCCCAAGGCAGCCCAGGCGCCACACAACGCACAATAGTAAACGAAGAGGCGGAAAGACATGGGTATCACCAGAGAGGGCAAACCGCGTCAAAACCGAATGCCAAGAATGATTGGAGTTCGGCTGCCTTCATTATAGTTCAGGGTCTCGGCGGTGCCACCGATTGTTGCAATTGTTGCAGACGCTGCTGGATCAAACGCAGCGTTTGTTCGGTATCATCGGCGATGTCGCCGGCAGGCGGTTTGAAGGAAAAGACTTGCTTGCGACGCTGGGGTGGTATTTCGCTAAAACCTGGTTTTTGAAATTCCATTTCCAGGATCAAGCGGTCACGGACATGGCCGGGAAGCGGCCCCCACCATTCGAAGCGCAAAGGCCAGTAGGTTTCGGCATGCAAAAATACGCGACATTCACGGGGCAAAAACTGAGGCCAGCGGTCAGGAGGAGCGATCGGCCCGACAACTTTTTCGTTCCAAACGCCGGTCAACTTCAAAACGGGCTGGCCTTGCCAATTGTCTCGCTGCAATCGTGTGAACACGACGCGGTTTTGCACGCTCTTCAAGAGTGGTTCCACGCCGTGAAAGGATTGGTTCTGGAAAAACTCCGTGCTCAGCTGTTCGTTCTTTAACGCCTCTAGTTGGGCGAGCACTTTGCGGAAGTCGAATTTGCGGGTGACTTGGGGAGGTTGATCGTCGAACTGGCGCACTTCCCAATACGTCCGTCCGTCGCAAATCACATCGAGCCTGCCCTGCGACCTGGCGAGTCTCACCCCGAGGCTGAGGTGCAACTGGTGGTTCGGGCCGGCAAGATACCGTCCGCTGGCTTCGAAGCGAATACCCTCGATTTCCATTTTTTGCCAAATTGTGGTATCGAGCCAGGGGAGCCTCTTGCGCTGCCATTTTTCGACAGCAGCGGCAAAAGCATCGGTCGCAGCCCGATCCGGTTGTGGACCGGGCGGAGGCTTCCTTTCGGGAGCCTGTCCCCAAACGCCTGACGAAGCCGTCGAGGCGACGATCCAGAGAAAGCAGCAAATTCGGGTCGGAGACATGGGCAGGCTCTTCGGGTTTTGACGAAAGTTCGGCATGCCGATTAGTCGAGTATATCTACGAGGTACGGCACACGAAAGGTCGGCTTGTCCCCTTGAGCCGCAGGGGGATTTGGGAGGAATGAGCATGAAGCGAATCGTGGGAATCTGCCTGAGTCTGGCCGGGCTGAGCGGCTGCGTCGGCTATGAGCAGTTCTATACGTCGGCCAATTGCGGAGGCCGATGCGGCGTCGTCGGCTCGCCACGCGCCGTTCCGGGTGTCACCGGGCCGTGGGGCACGCCAGTGGCTATGGCCGCACCCTATTCTTCCGCCGGGCATATCTCTGAACAAGAAGCCCAAAAAATGATGTCGGCCAGTTTACCTTTGAACATGGTTCAGCCTGCCGGCGGACCGATGCCAGCCGCCGGGCAGAATCCGATTGTCCCCGCGGCCGCTTCCTTGCCTGGAGGTTTGCCCGGAGCGCCCATGCCTCCTACGCTTTTGCCTCCCGGTGCCATTCAACCGGTCGGCTTGCCTCCTGCTCCAGGTTGCTCGCCTCCTGCCGGCGCCGTCGCTGCTGTCGGCGCCCTGACGCATGGCCTGCCGCAGCAGTTCCATGGCCGACGAACCTCCGTTCGTTTCCTCAGTCCAGCTGGCATGAAAATCTCCTGGTACGCACCTGACGAAACCGGAAAAGTCGGCTTTACCAGCACCCAACTCGAAGCCCCAGGCCGCTACAACTTCATCCAGGCTTCCATCTATCGCCTGAAACTGAGTGACATTCCGGGACGACCGGGTCTGCAGCTCTATCCCACACTTGAAGTCGTACCCGCGAACATGAAGACTTATCCGTTCCTGGCACACAGCTCCGTTCCTGTTTCGTTCACCGATGAGGATTTCGACCAGGTGGCGGCAGGCAACTACGTTGTCAAAGTCATCTATCTTCCCGATCCCCAATTCCAGGATTTGGCGGCCATCGCTCCCGGTGAAGTGGTTTCTTCTCGTCTCGAACCAGGCGTTGATCCGATTGCGGAAGCTCACCGTCGCGGCAGCATTCTGTTGATTGTCCGGCTAGGCAATATCGACTTGGAAGCGCCGAACACGCCGCCGATGGAAGCGCCGGATGCTTACCATCACGGCATGCACGCTCCCTCCGGCCGCGGTGGACTTCTCAAACAACGTGCCATGGGCCAGGCGGTCTCTTTGCCTCAGCGACCGGTGCCGCCGAATGCCGCGTTGATGAAACAAGTGCCTCCTCCCCCTCCCTTTCCAGGCCAGCAGACTCCTCAACCGATGTACAAGTTGCCGCAACAACCGGCTCCTCCACCTTCGGAGCCTTTGCGAATCCCGAGTAATCGTCCAGGTCGCATGCCTCCCGGAACGCGCAATCCTTTCCAAACACGGGGAAATGGTGAGTCTCAGAACGAGGCCGTGACGCCGGTGCAATTCCAAGCGCAGACGCCCGCTGGTTTGGCCGGCGGCTCCGCTGTGCCGATCCCCACGCCCGATCCCAACGGCATGAACTCGAAAAAGTCGTCGTCGCCGTCGAAACAGAAAAAGTCGCTTTGGCCCTGGTAGAGACCTATGCTCCAAGCACAAAGCCCAAGGCCGCCCCGCCGCAAGGAGAACAGGCGAGCAAGAGGCGCTGCCAGGTGGTGGTGCCTCTTGCCCTTCGCCCTCGCCATCTGGTTTGTGGCATCGATCGGTGCCGCAGGGTTGGCGGCTTCGCCTGTGCCGCTTCGTGGCCCGGCCCCTTTGCTCTATGTTCGCTTCGTGACGCCGCCACGGGTTCATGTAACGTTCTTCCCGGGCGGAAGAAGCCGACGGGAGTTTCCGGCGCCGGTTCAAGTCGGCCTGCGCCCCGGTTACATTTATCGCATCATGTTGGCTGGTCTGCCTGAACGTCCTGAGTTGTTGCTTTATCCCACCATCGAAGTCCGTGGCACGCTTCACTTGCCCAAGTTCATCAAGACGGCCGACCACCCCGCGCCGATTATTTTTCGCGAAGAAGACATCCGCGCCGCCTTCGAAGGGAAGATGATTACCAAGGTCATTTATTTGGAGGATCCCGAACAGGCAGTTGCCCGTGACAGCTCCACGACGCCGTTGGAGTTCGACATTCCGCCCGGCAGCGACGCACTGGCCGAAGCGGCCGACCGCGGCCGACCCCTTCTCGTCGTTCGGCTTGGCGAACGCCAACTCAGCGACGAGGAACTTTCATCGTGCGGCATTCCAGGCACGATTCTGTTTCCGGGGGAGAAGTTCCTTCGTCCCCCAGCAGCCCCTCCTTGTCTGCCTTGGGCTTGTCTTCCTTTCGTCGATCCTTTTTGGGGGGTGAAACCGCCGACCGAAGAATGCCTCCACGACGGAGGCGATACCGGCCTTCGGGCCGGACTGGATCGTAATGGCCAGATCGGTGGTCTCGATCCTTCGGACTCCATGGCTGTCTATGCCGACAGCCGAGGTACACGTCGTTTGGCGATTTCCAATCGCGTTTGCGTTTGTGTTCCCCGGTTCATTACCTTGCGCAGCCAGATGGGAACGACAGGCTATGACGTCGCTTGGGGGGTCGGTACCACGCATCACGTGCAACCTCGCGAACAACTTCTTTCTCGCCATCCGCCTCTGGTGACCAACCAGCAAGAATCCTTGAAGATGCTCCAAAGCAGGCAACGTGCCAGCGGTGCCATTGCGACAACGCCGGTTCATCGTATCGATCGATTGGTTCTTCTCCAGGCCAGCCATATCGAAGTCGGGCCGGCCGATACAGTGGGCACGACCCTCTGGCAAAGGTTGCGAGGCGAAGTCAAAAGCGAACTGGTCGAACGGATGCGCTTTGCCAGACAATTCGAAAATGTCGCCGGCGTTCGCGGTCTGGAAAAGCTGCAACTCGGACCAGCAGCCGTCGGGCAGATCCAAGGTGTCAACGTGGTTGGCATCGTACAGGAAACGAGAAGTTTGACCTCGACGCCGCACGGCCTGCCGACCGAACCAGACCAGCCATTGCACCTCTACAAATGGGCCGACCGGCAATCCGCCCAAGTCGGCGACGAAATTACGTTTTACTTGAAGTACAGCAACCAGGGGGGCCAGCCGATCTCCAACGTGGCTGTCACGGACAGCTTGACTAGCCGACTCGAGTATGTCTCTGGCAGTGCGAAAACCGATCGCGACGCTGTTTTCACTGTTCGACCCAACCAGGCCGGCTCCGTGATTTTGCAATGGGAAATCAGCGGCCTTTTGTTGCCCGGCCAAAGCGGTATCGTCAGCTTTCGTGCACGGGTTCGTTGAAACCGATGGTTGGCGTTCCGTCATTTGCGACCACATTCCTTAGCCCTGATGCGGTAAATCGCATCGGTGCTGCACGGCACAACTCGCTCTCCCACCTTTCAAATCAAAACCGAATCCAATGGTCGGAACCAAACAACGGGAACACTGTGGTTTAGAGGCAAGAGTTCGAGGAAAATGCTTGACATATGCCGCTGCGCCGGTTCAATTACAAGTAAGTATGTGTGGCAAGAGAGCACATCATTTGCTGGGCCGAACCGTCGGCGGTCAGGTCGCTGTTTTTTTGGCTCCGCTCTATCGACCACACAAACTCCGGAGCGAATTTCGCTTGCATAAATGAATCGGCCGGGCGCGGGGCAACGGTCGACGTGTTTTTTCTGCAACGACAATCAGTTTTGGAATCAGGGACAACACCATGGGAGCTTCCAGCGGACTGAAATGCTCACGGGTATTCGCCTTTGCTTTGTTGGCGCTGCTCGTATTCTTCGTGAGCGGGTTTGTGATGAGCGAGCGCGCCGTAGCGCAAGAGGATCCAGCCGCAGGCGGTGAAGAGGTCGCCAAGACCGCCGAACAACCCAAACTCATCACGCACATCATCGAATCAGCCGGTCCAATCTTTGGTCCGCTCCTTTTGTTGATTTCGATCATTCTCGTTACGATCGTCGTTTTGCTGGCAATGGATTTGCGGATGTCCAGTTGCATTCCCCCCTACTTCGTCGAGGAATTCACCGATACAGTCAACCGCCGCCAGTTCAAGCAGGCGTTTGAACTGGCACGTAATGAGCCGTCTTTCGTCGGTCGGGTTTTGACTGCTGGCATGGGGCGTCTGCAATACGGCATCGAAGACGCACGGGAAGCCGCTTTGAACATGGTCGAAAGCATTAAAGCAAGCAAGGAGCAGCTTATCGCCTACCTGGCTACCATTGGTACGCTGGGGCCGATGATCGGGCTGGTCGGTACGGTGTTTGGGATGATCATCGCGTTTATGGAGTTGGCAAAACCCGGCGCAACGCCGAGGCCCGAAGAGTTGGCACGTGGTATTTCGCACGCCTTGGTGGTGACGCTTCTGGGTATTGCCTTGTCGGTGCCCGCTATTTTTTGCCATGCGTTTTTCCGCAACCGGTTGATCCGCATTTCGATGGACACGGCCAACATTGCGGACGACTTGCTGACGCAGATGTACCACAATTCGCGCAAGCCTGGCGCACCTGCGGGAGCGGCCTCGCCAGGGGCCAATGCAGCGCCGGCCGGTGCTGGTGTCAAACCTGCCACATAAGCCCAGAAAAATTTTCGCCCACGCCCATTTTTTTGGTAATCTCTCGCCCCTTGATCGCGACAAGGTTTTAGATGATCAGGCAAATAAGGAAGAGGTGATGTATGGCTCACGGTCCGTCTGGCGACAGTGCAGAACCCAATCTCACGCCACTTCTTGACGTCGTATTGCAGCTTCTGATGTTCTTCATGATGTGCGTCAACTTCGTGTCGGAGCAAGTGAACCAGAACATCAAGCTGCCGCCCGCGGAGTCGGCCGTGCCCATGGACAAGACGCAGGCCGCCAATTCCGTGATGTTCCTCAACATCGATCGCAACGGCGCGCTTGTCGTCCCAGGTCACGAGCCGATGAAGCACCTTTACGAATGGGACGAATACCTGCGCAAAAGCTATGAGGACGCCAAGAATCTCGACATCCTCAATGGCGGCAGCGGCGAAGTGAATACCACGATTGTGATCCGCGCCGACCAGCACTGCGACTACGGCCAGGTGTTCACATTGATGCGCAAATGCAAAGAACGTGGTTACAAGAAACTGCAAATCCGTGCCGAAATTCTTGGTGCAAAGAAGACTTAGAGGGTGAACCATGCGGCGAAAACGAGGTGGCGAAGAAGGTCCGGAAGTCGAGCTTCCGATCACGCCCATGCTGGATATGGCGTTTCAACTCTTAACCTTCTTTATCTTCACCTACCAACCTTCCGCGATGGAAGGGCATATGGATTTGATGCTGCCTGCTTCCGGCGAAGCCAAAGCGGACCGTCTCGAGAACGTCAGCACCGATGTGATTCCCGACAAAGAGATCGGCAAAGAATCAGAGCTGAAAATCAAAGTCGGGACCGCGTTGACCGGTGACAATGTCGGCCAAATCACTTCGCTCGAAGTCGAAGGCTTTACCGGCCCGCAGGCTTTCCAAACTGTCGACCAGTTGCGCCGCTTTTTGACCGACGAGCACAAAAAACTCGCCGACAGCGGCGGTTCCAGCGCAGTCAAGATCGAATGTCAAAACAAAGTGAAATGGTCCGCAACCATCCAAGTAATGGATGCCTGCAAGAAGGCTGGTTTTGAGAATATCAGCTTTGCTCCTCCTGAAGATGGGGGTTAATCGCATAGTCCGTGCGTCAGTGCGGACGGCGCCGCCATCCCTTTTTCGCCGTCCGCCGAATAATCCTTTCTGGTCCTTTCCATTCGCTCTTTTGTCGGTTACCATCGGCGGTGGATGTAAACAGGCTCGGCAACGTGCCTGTCGCTGGCAGATGGGTGTTTCCTCGGATCGTGCAGGTTCCATCGTTTTCTTCGCAGCGCAACTGAGCCTTGTTCTTGTGCTGGCATGTTCAGTAACAAAAAGACTTCGTCGGTGCGGGGGGCGGTCGACCGGAAACAACCTTTCGCTGGCATCGTCGAAAAGCCAGTCGGCTGGGAAACATTATCGTTTGCCGAACAAGGCTGAGGTTGTGTTATGCTAAAAGAAAAGTTTCACTTGTTATTCGGCAGTTGGCTGGCGTTTTGCATCGTCTGCACGTTGAGCCTTTGGTCCGCTCCGAAGGACAATGTCCAACGCAAGCCAGTCACGCCTTCCCAGCCAACGATTGACAATTCGCATGCTTTGCCGACTGCGCTGGCTACCGCGCAGGTCATCGGTTTGAGTGCCGGTCCGAATGTTGTCAACGTTTTGGCGATTCCCCAGCCCCCGCTTTCACCAATCAACCAACAAGCGCTGGTAGCTGCGTCCGTTTTTCGTGCCGAGCCGGTCGAAGCCATCAGCATGATTCGTCTGGGTTATGAGTATGGGTTTTTGCCGCAACCCGCTGCAGTCCAGGAAGTCGCCACCGGGCCGCTGGAGGCTCGTCCGCTCGATCTCAGTTCCTGGTTTATTGAAGATGGTGTCGAGATTCCCAATTTCGGTTCCCGTGGTCGCCGTCCAGAATTGACCGCGTACACCTATGTTTTGAACCTGGCGTCGAGGGCATCCGTCCCATCCTTCAAAGCCCACGCCGACACGACGATAACCTATGGGCATATGTATCGCTTTCCCGCCGAATATCGTGGCAAGATCGTTCGCCTGCATGGTGCCTTGGTTCGCCTGCGAAAATGGGACAAACTACCGGATGCACTCGTCAAACTGGCGGGCGTCAAGGAACTATACGAGGGGTGGACCTTCGACCCGCGCGCTTATGGCGTCAATCCGACCTGGATCGTCTTTACCGAACTCCCGGAGGGATTGGAGCCGAGTGAAAAAATGTATCAGCAAATCGTGTTTTATGGCTATTTTTTCAAGCTGGCCCGATACAAATCGGCCGAAGTGCGCAACGGTAAACCGGTGTACCATGTCGTTCCTCTTTTGGTTGGCCGATCTCCCATTCTCATCAAGCAAAGTGGTACGGCGTCGACTGGAATCGAAATGATGACGTTGTTCCTGGGACTGCTCGCCGGCACGTTCCTCTTTGCTTTGATCATCTGGTTATGGTACCGCCGTGACGATCAGCGCATCCGCAAACGTCTCATCCTGTCCAGCGACGAGGCCATCGAAAACATCGAAGCGGGGAACGTGCCCCCCATGCGAGAAACCTTTCGTGAACCCTCCGGGTTTCGTACGGAAGACGAGGACGACTGGGAACAGCCTCAACGAACGTGACGTTTCCGGGTTCACCATTTCGCCGCTGAGTTTTGGCAATCGCAGATTTCCTGCGAAGGTGCCAGCTCTGGTTTGGATCGAAGTTTGCAGGGTTTTGGTTTTCAATGGCAACCGAGTCAACCGTCCTTTCGATGAAGGCAGCCCGAGTCGCTCCGCTTTCGGGTCAGGAATTGCTCCGCCGAGCACTTTTGGGAGGGATCACGGCTTTAGTGGTCGCCCGGCCTCTGGTCTTCGGCGAAGATCCTGGACTGGTCAAAAGCCCGAATTCCGACGCCGTCGGCATGTCGCTTACCATGCTTTGGTTCGTGCTCGCTGCGGTTTGGGGATGGTATCGAATCTACAGCGGCGAGCGCACCTGGTACGTCGGCGGTATCGAAGCCGGTTTGCTGATCGTTGTTGCTTTGGTGTTTGCCAGTACTGCCTGGTCGGCGCCTTACAAACATCCTGCCTGGCTTATCGCCTGGGAGTGGTTCGCGCTTTTGCTTGCGTTTTGCCTTGTGCGGCAGTTGGTCCGCAGCGAGGCGGACCAGCAACGCCTGCTCGCTGCCTTCGTGGCCACCGCCATCAGCCTGGCGGGCTTTGGCATTTACCAGCATTTCGTTACCTTGCCTGCACTGAGGGAAGAACTGGAAACAGGACGTCTTGCCACGCGACTCATCATCGACGAACCCGATGCCCGACAGCTGCTGCTCGAACGCACCAACATGGGCATCTACGCAACCTACAGCCACCCGAATTCCTTTGCCAGCTTCCTGGCCTTGCTGATTCCAGTTGGGGCAGGTTGGGCAGGTGTAGCCATACGCCGACGGCTTCCTTTTTGGAAAATCAGCCTGACGGTGGTAGGGGCTCTCCTGCTCGTTGCGGCTCTTGTTTTGACCAAAAGTCGGGGTGGAATGCTCGCGCTGGTGGCAGTGACGTTGCTCGCCGCCATCGTCACCTGGCGGCAATGGTTCAAACAACGGCCAGCGGTTGTGGTCGGCACGGTCGTCTTGTGTGGCGCGGCAGCCTCTCTGGCCTGGCAAATCGAACCAGTGCGAAAAGCATTTGAAAGCGGCGAGCGGTCGCTTGCCTTACGGCAACAATACTGGTCCGATACCTGGCAAATGATCCAGGACCATCCATGGCTTGGCGTGGGGCCTGGGAATTTTGGCCGATTTTATCAATTCTACATGGCTCCCCAGTCGTTCGAGGATATCAAAGACCCGCACAATTTCGCCCTGGAAGTGTGGGCCACAAGCGGCATTTTTGCGGCAGTCGCCCTTTTGCTGACCATAGGGCTGTTCTTTTTCGCTATTTGCCGGCGATTGGTTTTCGCCAGGGAAGAGCCGCCAGACAAAGCTGCCGAGGATGCGTCCCCTCGTACGGGAACCTACTGGGAATACTATCTCGGCGGCATCGCCGGCCTGACGCTTGCGTTCATGCTGACAGCGTCCACGTTTCACGGCGCCGATGCCCCCGACCAGATCGTTCTTTTCACGGCCGAGACAGCCGGCCGGACCGTTCTCTGGTTTGCCTCTTTCGCCTTATTGGAAAGCATCGGCTGGCAAGGTTCGTCTCGGTCGGCGGCGTTGACGATGGGAGTGGGGGCGGTGCTGATCAACCTGTGCGTATCAGGTGGAATCGCCTTTCCTTCCGTAGCGCAACCCATGTGGGTCGCTGTCGCGCTTGCCCTGGCTTGCGCTCGGATCGCCACTCCCAGAGAGATATCGACGAAGATCGTCGTTCTGGCTTCGCTGCCGATACTGGCTGGCATCGCTCTGTTTTATTTCTTTGTGACATACTACCCAACAACTTCGGCCAACCAAAAGCGCCAGTCAGCCCGACAGCACTACGCGCTGTACGATGAATTGCTCCAGCGGGCCGATCAGGAACCGGACAAGTACCGTCAGTCGCTGACTTACCAGAAAGCCGAACGCTATTTCAAAACGGCGATTCAGGAGCCTCTGGAAGCTGCTGTCAAAGCTGATCCGGATTTTGCCGACTGCCGAGTGGACCTGGCGGAATGTTACGGCCGCCTCTGGCTCTACTATTACCCCAAGCGAGGTAACATCGAGCGAGTTCGCATTCAGGCTCTGGCCCAGGCACATTTGGCGACCGATTCGGACCCCCAAGGCATTGCTGGCTGGCGGGTCATCTATTGGTTGAACATGGAAGCCGCCCAGCGTTCCAGGGAAAAAAGCGAAGAATTCTATGAAAAGGCCGCCTATGCCATGAAGCAAATCGTCGACCGCGTTCCCAACAACGCCCACTATCGCTTCCAACTCGCCCATGCTCTCTTGCTGGCAAACGACCAGGTCGAAGCGGCTCGGCAAGCGCAACGAGCGTTTGAACTTCATCAGCTGGCAACAAACCCGAGGAGGAAACTTTCACCCGAGCAGCTTCAGGAAATCGACCTGATCCGCATACCAGCGACGCTGAAATGATTGACACCCGCTTAAAGAAAGCTCCACCCGAGCCGCTGCTCCGGCTATTTTCAAAAGAAGCCGCTTAAGCGGAATAGAATAGAGCAACTGGGCAATTCGGGGATTAGTCCACAGCCGAAGGCTGGCCGTCATCGAAGTATTCATCCTCCGGATTCAGGGCGGGGACACCGAACACGATCGTGGATACGCCCTCGTCGCTCCACAAACGATGCCTGGTAAAAGGCTCGATGAAGATCACGTTCCCTGGCTCCACCTCGATGACATCGCCGTTCAATTCCATCTTGCCCCGACCTTGGAGAATATAGTAAACCTCGGTGCATTCTTTGTGGTAATGCATCACCGAGTCCTTGATAAAGGTGACGTGCAGATTGCAAACAGGTTCATCGTTGCGAGTAAGAATTCGCGTACTTTGACCACAGGGACACGGAACAGTCGGCGAATCGTTTACGTGCCTGACGAGATAGCCTTTGTTGGTGGAGACAGGCATTGAATCCCTCCCAAAGATGAAAACCGGCAATTGCCTATGGCGACAAGGGCCGCCAACGGTCACGTCATCGAGTATACGACCCTGCGAGTGCAAAGGAAAGGATGATTGCCGTGGGCCAACGGTCGCGATTACTAACTGTGGTCGGCGGTGTGTGCCTGGCATTGATCGCCTGTTCCGATCCCCAACCAGACGTCGATTCGACCCGTCTGGACTCGTCGACAAAGCCCAAAATAGCGGAACAGCGAGTCGTGCTCCGCGGGAGGGTAACATGGGAAGGACCTTTGCCGGATATCGCGGTTCTTGACATTCGCGCTACACCTCTGGCTCCGGCTCCTTTGCGTGTTCGCCTTCAGGTCCCTAACCCCAATGCCCCAGCGATCGATCCGAAAAGTCGGGGCATTCAAAACGCCGTCGTTTTCTTGAGGCACGTTGACCCGGACCGTTGTCGGCCTTGGCATCACCCACCTGTTCGCATCGAACAGGTCGACTACCGTATCCGCATCCTGCAAGGGGATGTTCCCGCACCAGTGGGTTTCGTGCGCCGGGGCGACGAGGTCCTGATGGTTTCCAGACAGAATGTCCCGCACAACTTGCGTGCCACAGGCGCGGCATTTTTTACCCTGGCTTTTCCCGATCCGCACCAACCATTGATGAGACGATTTCACCGTTCTGGTCTCGTGGAATTGTCGAGCGGAACAGGCTTTTATTGGATGCGCGGATACTTGTTTGTTTCCGACCATCCGTACTACACCCGAACGGATGCCAGCGGATCGTTTCGTCTGGAAGACGTTCCGCCAGGCGATTACGAAATTGTGTGTTGGTTGCCAAACTGGCATATCACTCGACGGGCACGCAGCCCCGAAAGCGGACAGATCATCCGGACCACGTTCGCTCCGCCGGTAGAAAAAGTGCAAACACGATCGCTTGTCAGTCGCGACGAATACGTGGTCGGCTTCCAGTTTCGAAGCGCCGACTTCGCCCCCGGCAAATCCCGGTAGCACCTCGATCTGACAGCCTGGCTGCTGGCCATCCCTCTCGGCTGCCTCGCCCTGTCGGCTAACTTTTGCAACTTTTTTCTTGACCGACGGTTTGCCATCGTTAATATGCAGGTGACTGGCCTCTTCTCTGTTCCGGCCCCGCTGTTCGGACATCATGGACGTTCAGCGGGGTTTTTTTCTTTAATAGCCTTCGGAATATTCAAACTTGGACTCCACTGGCAGCGTAGTACAATACGGGTGCGTCGCGCAATAGGAACGACCGGTTCGGAGCGGGTAAGAACTTCCCGCAGGGCAGGCGTTGTTCTGCCAGCATGATGAGCATTCCTGTCAAGGAGTTGATGATGCGCATGTTCGATGTCGCCGCGATTGTTGCTCTGGCTGTGTGCTTCGGTTTGTCGGTAGTGCGAGCGGATGACGAGCCATTGCGTTATCCCAAAACCAGGCGGCTGAATCATTACGACGTGTACCACGGGGTGAAGGTTCACGATCCGTATCGGTGGCTCGAAGAAGACGTGCGCAAGTCGAAAGAAGTTGCCGAATGGGTTGAAGCGCAGAATAAGGTGACCTTCGCATATCTGCAAGCAATTCCGGAACGCAAGGCGATCCAAAAGAGATTGACGGAACTGTGGAACTTTGAAAAGTATTCGGTACCGTTTCGTATCGGCGGTCGCTACTTTTATGAAAAGAACGACGGGCTGCAAAACCAGTACGTTCTGTACAAACTCGATTCTCTCAACGCAGAGCCGGAGGTGCTAATCGATCCCAACAAGTGGTCCAAAGACGGCACGGTGGCCCTGTCGGGTATGTCGTTCAGCGACGACGGCAAGTATCTGGCCTACGGCATTGCCGAGGCCGGCTCCGACTGGCGGACCTGGAAGGTCATGGAAGTCGACACGGGCAGAATTCTGCCCGACGAAATCAAGTGGACCAAATTCACGGGAACGACCTGGACGGCGGACGGCAAAGGATTCTTCTACAGCCGATACGACGAGCCGAAAAAAGGCACCCGGTTCCAGGACCTGAACCTCAATCAAAAGGTCTATTACCACCGCATCGGCACGCCGCAATCCGAAGACGTGCTGGTCTATTACCGTCCCGATCATCCGGAATGGGGCTACAGCTGCGATGTCACGGAGGATGGGCGTTACCTGATCATCACTGTTTGGAAGGGAACCGACGACAAGTACCGGATTCTTTACAAGGACCTGACCGAGCGTTACGGCATGCCGGTCGAGCTTATCAACCATTTCAAGAACGAATACACGTTCATCGGCAATGACAACAGCGTGTTCTATTTCAAAACGGACCTCGGTGCTCCAAGAGGGAGGGTGATCGCCATCGACATTCGACGCCCCGAACGGGAGAATTGGCGGGAAGTGATTCCGCAATCGAAAGACACGCTGCAAGGGGTCAGCCTGGTCGGCAATTTGTTCGCGGCCAAATACCTCAAAGATGCGAGCACCCAGGTCAAGATTTTCACCACGGATGGGAAATTCGTTCGCGAGGTCGAGTTTCCGACGTTGGGAACGGCGAGCGGATTCGGTGGTCGCCGCTCCGATACGGAAACCTTCTATTCCTTTTCCAGCTTCGCAACGCCCCCGACCATTTATCGTTATGACTTGATTACCGGCAAGAGCGAACTATTTCGCCGGGCTGACGTCAAATTCGACCCCGACGAATACGAAGTCAAACAAGTTTTCTACAAGAGCAAGGACGGAACGCGCGTGCCGATGTTCCTTTCGCATCGCAAAGGGATCAAGCTCGACGGGAGCAATCCGACTTTGCTGTACGGCTATGGCGGATTCAACATTCCTTTGACGCCGAGGTTTTCGATCAGCCGACTTGCCTGGATGGAGATGGGGGGTGTTTTCGCCATGGCGAATTTGCGAGGCGGTGGCGAGTACGGCGAGTCCTGGCACAAGGCCGGCACGCGGTTGCAAAAACAAAACGTATTCGATGACTTCATTGCCGCCGCCGAGTGGCTCATTGAAAACAAGTACACGCGGCCAGACAAGCTGGCTATCCAGGGAGGCAGCAACGGTGGCCTTTTGGTCGGTGCTTGCATGACGCAGCGGCCTGATTTGTTTGGTGCCTGCCTGCCGGCTGTCGGCGTGATGGATATGCTGCGATTTCACAAATTCACGGCGGGTCGCTTCTGGGTCGACGATTACGGCTCGCCTGACAATCCGGAAGAATTCAAGGCCCTTTATGCCTATTCGCCTTACCACAACCTCAAGAAAGGCACAAGTTACCCTGCGACTTTGATCACGACCGCCGACACCGACGATCGCGTCGTACCCGGTCATAGTTTCAAGTTCGCTGCCGCCTTGCAGTATGCTCACAAAGGACCCAAGCCGGTGCTGATCCGGATCGAAACCCGCGCTGGCCACGGCGCCGGCAAGCCAACCGCCAAAGTCATCGAAGAAATCGCCGACCAATGGGCGTTTTTGGTCAAGAACCTCGATATGAAGATACGACAGCGATAGCCTGCGGGGCGGCTGTTGGCTTTCCGAAGAAAAACAGCGGCGTGTCAGCGAGATTCAGCCGCCGCGTGTCCGGTCCATATTGACCCCTTTCCAGGGCCGCCTTAGACTGACTAACTGATTCCAAGCCCGATTCAGGCAGTGCCAGGCACTGCGGGGAGGCATTTTCCACCATGAGTACTGAACCTGCCGTCGATACCAGTTTCTGGGAAAAACTGAGTGACGGATTGAGTGCGTTTTCCGAAGCGGTCGCCAACTTCATCACTCGTCTGTTCGGGTCGAGCAACGAGCGGACGCTCAGAAAGCTCGGCTACATCCGTTCGCGCGATTCGGAAAACGGCTATATGCCCGCTCCGGGTTCGCTCATCGCTCGTGTCAACGAACTGGAACCGAGGATGGAAGCGTTGACCGACGCCGAGCTGAAGGAACTGACGCCCAAGTTCCGCCAGAGGCTGGCCGATGGCGAGACGCTCGATGATCTGCTGCCGGAAGCATTCGCCGCCTGCCGCGAAGCCGGCAAGCGGACGAAAAAGATGCGGCACTTCGACGTGCAGATTCTGGGTGGCATCGTCTTGCACCGAGGGAATATCGCCGAAATGGTCACCGGCGAAGGCAAGACGCTTGTCGCCACCTTGCCGGCCTATCTCAACGCCCTCGAAGGCAAGGGCGTTCATATCGTGACGGTCAACGATTACCTTGCGCGTCGTGACTGCGAATGGATGCTGCCGATCTACCAGGCTCTTGGTGTGACGGCCGGCTATATCCAAAGCGACATGAGCCCGCCCGACCGCCGAAAAGCTTACGATTGCGATATTACGTACGGCACCAACAGCGAATTCGGTTTCGATTACTTGCGGGACAACATGAAACCGGCCCGGTGGGGCGACCCGCGTTACGACCCCTGGCACCAACAGTGCCAGAAATCCCTCAACTATGCAATTATCGACGAGGTCGATAATATCCTGATCGACGAAGCGCGGACCCCGCTGATCATTTCCGGTCCGGCGTTCGGCGATCTCCGCCGCTATGCCAAAGCGAACGAAATCGCCGTCAAGTTGACTGAGCTGCAAAAGCAGCATCCGGGGCGTTATTTCGAAGTCAAAGAGAAAGAGCATACCTGCCATTTGACGGATGAAGGCATTCGCATGGCGGAAGAACTGGCCGGTGTAGAAAGTTTCTACACGGCCGGAAACATGGAATGGCCTCACTTGATCGATAACGCCCTGAAAGCTCACCACCTCTACCAAAGAGACAAGAAATACGTGGTTATGCCCCATCCGGAAACGGGTGAGATGAGCGTGATCATCGTCGATGAATTCACCGGTCGGTTGATGTTAGGCCGGCAGTGGAGCGACGGCCTGCATCAGGCGGTGGAAGCGAAAGAGCGCGTTCCCATCAAGGAAGAAACGCAAACGCTCGCCACCATCACCCTGCAGAATTATTTCAAGCTCTACAAGAAGCTCGCGGGCATGACGGGCACCGCCATGACCGAGGCAACCGAATTCTGGAAAATCTACAAGCTCGACGTCATCGCCATCCCGACCAACAAGCCGCTCATCCGCATCAATCATCCCGACGTGATCTTTCGCACTGAAGAAGAAAAGTGGAAAGCGGTCGTGGACGAAGTCGTCGAGGTGCACAATCAAGGGAGGCCCATCCTGATCGGCACGACGGATGTCGACAAATCGGAAAAACTCAGCGCCATGCTGAAGCGCAAAGGCATCAAACATGAACTGCTCAATGCCAAGCCGGAGTACGCCGCCCGCGAAGCAGAAATCGTTTCCCAGGCCGGCCGCATCGGCGCCGTGACGATCGCTACGAATATGGCGGGTCGCGGCACCGACATCATCCTCGGCGGCAACCCGGAAACGCTCGCCTGGGCCAAACTCAAAGATAAATACCCCACCCGT
Organism: Gemmatales bacterium; assembly: GCA_026004675.1. GTDB lineage: Bacteria > Planctomycetota > Planctomycetia > Gemmatales > Gemmataceae > BPJP01. The sequence goes on along the minus strand of BPJP01000001.1, from coordinate 1,087,993 downwards.
CTCGATGTGCCCGAAGACGTCTGGAAAAAAACCGTCGAGGAGATCGAAGCCAAAGAGAAGATGAAGGAAGAAGGGCGCAAGGTGGCGGCACTTGGCGGCCTGCACATCATCGGCACGGAAAGACACGAAGCACGCCGGATCGATAATCAGCTGCGTGGCCGGGCCGGTCGGCAGGGAGACCCGGGGTCGAGTCGCTTCTTCCTCTCGCTTCAGGACGACTTGATGCGCATCTTCGCCGGTGAATGGGTGGCCAAGGTTCTCACCAAACTCGGCATGGAGGAGGGCCAGGCCATCGAAAGCCGAATGGTTTCTCGCCGCATCGAAGCTGCCCAGAAAAAAGTCGAAGAACGCAACTTCGACATCCGCAAAAACCTCCTCGAATACGACGAAGTCATGGATCACCAGCGGAAGAGCGTGTACGGCTATCGTCAGGAAATCCTCGAAGGTGCCAACTGCAAGATGCGCATCCTGGAAATGATCGACGACCAGATCAACATGGCGGTCGATCGTTTTCTCGACGAAGAATATGGCCCGTCCGCGTTCGCGGAATTCGCTGCCAACCGGCTGGGCGTCGAGTTCGATGCTTCGGAATTCGCCCGCTCGAACTATGAGGAAGCGGTGAAAACGGCGCTCGACAAAGCCACCCGGTTGATCCCCACGCAGATCCAGGAAATGATCGACGAAAACCTCAGCCTCGATGTCGAGCCGCGCGAATGGAGCTGGCAAGCCATGGCCAGCGGCGTGAACTCGCGCTGGGGGTTGTCGCTGACCGACCGCGAATTGAAGAAGATCGGCCGGGATAACCTCGCCCAATTCCTCCAGGAACGCGCCGAAAAAGCGATCGAAAAAGTCGATCTTAGCGGCGGCAAACCCTATTTCGATAGCGATTGGGGGCTGCGCTCCATTTGCGATTGGGCCAAAGCGAAATTCCAGCTCGAAATGTCGCCCGCTGAGTTGGTCGATAAAGATCCCGACGAAATCAAGGAAGTGCTCAAAGAAAAAGTCAAGCACCTCTACCGCCTGAAAGAAATCGAATTCCCGGTCAAGATCGGCATGGCCCGCTTCATGTCTGAACATTCGGCCTCGCCCAGCGGCCAGAAATACGACCGCGATGGTCTGCTTGACTGGGCCAAACAACGCTTCCCGGGCGTGACCGACCAGTGGTCGGAGGAGGAATTTCGCACTTTCTCTCGGCCGAAAATCTTCGCGTTATTGATGCAAGCGAGCCGCGACTTCTTTCCCAAACGCCGACAGCCCACTATTCCGCTCAAACCCTCAGGCGACCAGAAAGACGGCGATGCTGTGATCGACGACCTCGTCGGGCACGAGGACATCGACGCCAAAATCGACGAGTGCTTCGAAGGCAGGCGGCTTTCCGACGCGGACACGGCAGCGGAACTCGCCCAGTGGATGAAGTCGGAACTCAACGTCGATGTGTCTGAAAAGGAACTTACGGGCATCAACCGCGATCAGGCCAGACAAATCCTCTGGAACGCCTTCGACGATAAATACCGCCCCGAAATGTATGGCATGGAGCGGAGCTTGATCCTTGGTCGACTCGATTCATCCTGGAAAAACCACCTTTATACGATGGACCATCTCCGCCAGGGAATCGGGCTTGTCGGGTATGCCCAGGTCGATCCCAAGACCGAGTACAAACGCCAAGGCATGAAGGAATTCGAGGCCATGTGGGAGGGCGTTTACGACAAGATCACAGACGCGGTCTTTCGCATGGAAGAGGACGAAGGCTTTCAGGAAACGCTGTGGTCGATCCAGTCGGCGGAACATGCCGAGGCGGAGCGCTTGCTCGACAGCATCCGCGCCGAACAAGATGCCGCCATTTCCGCCAGCCAGCAAGGAAAGAAACGCGAACCGATCCGCAACAAAGGCCAACGGGTCGGACGAAACGACCCCTGTCCGTGCGGTTCGGGACGGAAGTTCAAGAACTGTTGCATGCGGCAGGCGGCTGGCTGAACAGCCAGGCTGGTGAAGCAAAAGCCAATCCCTCCGTAATGATCGACCCAGGAACTGGTTCGGAAAGGATTCCATTGCATGGCCTGGCTTGTAAACGCCATTTACTTGATGCTACTCGCCATCTTGTTCCCTTGGCTTCTCTATAAGTCCTTGAAGACGGGAAAGTATCGCCGAGGCATGTGGCAAAAGATCACCGGCTGTTTGCCGGCGTCGCTTTTATTGCCGCCCAAGCCTGTCTGGTTTCATGGCGTCAGCGTCGGGGAAATCCACCTGCTGCGTACCCTGGTCGCTCGGTTTCGTGCCCTCTTTCCCGATTATCCTTGTGTCGTTTCAACCACGACCGACACCGGCTATGTGGAAGCCCAAAAAGCGTTTTCGGACTTGCCGGTGTTTTACTGGCCGCTGGACTTTTCCTGGTCCGTCAACAGGCTGTTGCGCCGCGTAGACCCCAGGTTGATTGTGCTGGCGGAGTGCGAGCTTTGGCCGAACTTCCTGCATGCTGCATCGCGCTTGTCGATCCCGGTTGCAGTCGTCAACGCCCGCATGAGCCCGCGGAGTTACAAACGTTACCGGCTTGTTCGTTCGTTGGCCGCTTCTCTTTTGCAAAAGGTTTCTCTTTTTGCGGTGCAAACCGAAGAATATGGCGCTTGGTTCCGCCTGCTGGGAGCCTCTAGCGAAACCATCCACGTCACAGGCTCAATCAAATATGATGGCGTTCAGGCGGATCGCAACCAGCCGCGAACCCGCGAACTTGGCCGCTTGTTCGGCATCCAACCCAGCGACACTGTCTGGGTGGCAGGCAGCACGCAGTTTCCCGAAGAACAGCTGGTGGTCCAAATCTACATGAAGCTGCAGCCCGAGTTTCCTCGGCTGAGGCTGATTGTGGTTCCGAGGCAAAAAGAACGATTCGATGAAGTCGCTGCTTTGCTCGAACGATTGCAGGTTCCCTATGTTCGCCGCAGTTGGTTTGCTTCGGCGACGCAGTCGGACCCATCGACAGAACTTCGCGGCAAGCTTCCGACTCCCGTCGTTCTCGTCGATACGATTGGCGAATTACAAGCCATTTGGGGATTAGCCGACATCGCCTTTGTCGGGGGAAGTCTTGATGGACGACGGGGCGGGCAGAACATGATCGAACCGGCAGCCTACGGTGCTGCCGTCTTGTTCGGACCGCACGTTTGGAATTTCCGGGACACAGCCAACAGGCTGGCGGCCGCTGGCGGAGCCATTCAGGTCGCCGATGCCGCGGAACTCGAAAGCGCCGTGCGCAAGCTGTTGTTGTCGCATAAGCAACGGACTGACCTGGGACGTCGTGCCCAGGAGTTAGTTGTACGCCAGCAGGGCGCCACCGAACGCACAGTGCTTTTGCTTGGCAAATTGTTGGGCAGTCTTCGCGACACCAAACCACTCGACGCCGAGACCGATCTATCTATCAGGCGATCCGCCTGAGGCTGTCAGCGCCAAGAAAGATGTGTCGCTCGCCCGGTGGAGGCTGGGTCAAAACCGCCTAGCCCAATCTCGATCGCAACAATTATGCTAAACGGTTGACAGCGGACTGTTTCCTTGCCAAACTAAACCATCCCCGACTTGTGGCCGCAATCTTCAAACGCTGCTCTCTGCGGTCCCGCCTTTTTCATTCCTTCAAAGGACGTGGAAACATGCATCATTATCGGTCTCGTTTCATTCGTTTGGCACGTTGGACGTGCTTGTTGGTTTTGGCGACGGCCATTTGGAAAACATCATCGTCGGCCCAGGAAAAATTGCCGCCTTCGGTTTTGCTCGCGTTTCAGGGGCACACGGAAACCGTATATTCCGTGGCGTTTACACCGAACGGCAAATATGTGGTCACGGGCAGTTTTGACAACACCGCCCGACTCTGGGACGCCAAAACGGGTGAAGAGATCAAGATATTCGGCGGCAGCAAAGGCCACCAGAGCCTCATCCTGAATGTCGCCGTCAGCAAAGACGGCCGCCTTCTGGCGACGGCAAGCCAGGACAGAACGGCAAAGATTTGGGATATCCCCTCCGACACGCACCTCCGGGCGTTTCAGGCTGCCGACGGGGTCAACGCCGTCGCCTTGAACAAAGACGGCAAGTTGATGGCCGCGGCATGCAAGGACGGGACGATCCTGGTGTGGAACACAGCGGACGGCAAACAATTGCTTAAAGTCGGCGGCCACCAAGGCGCCGTCACAGGCGTCGCTTTCAGCGACGATGGCAAACTGCTCGCCAGTTCGGGAGCCGACAAGACCATCCGCTTCTGGAACCCCACTGATGGCAAACCGCTCGGCGTCATTTACGGGCATGCCGCAGCAGCGGTCGATGTGATGTTCCATCCCAATTCGCAGGCTGCTTATAGCATCGGCGAAGACGGCACTCTTAAATTCTGGAAAATGCCCGTTGCTCCTATGCGCTATTTGCAGGCTCCGCATCAGGACCAGGTGACCACGGCCGCACTCGTCAACAATGCCAGCCAAATCCTGACTGGCAGTGCCGACAAAACAGTTCGCGTTTCCAACTTCTCAAACGGTCAACAGCTCCGCGTCTTGACAGGTCCGACAGCTGCGGTGACCGCCCTGGCCCAAGCGCCCAACAACTCGATCATCGCTGGCGGTACTGCCGACCATTTTCTTTATTTGTGGAATGCCGGCGACGGCAAGCTGATCCACAGAGTCCTGGCACATTCGGGACCGGTGACGGGCATCTCGTTCAACACGCAAAGCAACCAGCTGGCAACTGCCGGCGGGGATGGTCTTGTGAAAATCTGGGCGTTGCCTCAGACGCCGACCCGAACTCTTGCCCATCCGAAAGGGGTTCTGGCGGCGGCAGCCAGCGCCGATGGCAATCGCCTCGTGACGGGCAGTGATGACAACCTGGTCCGGACGTGGAATTTGCAAAACCTGCAAATGGAACGGCCATACGCCGGCCACACTGCGCCGGTCACGGCCGTCGCTCTGAGCAACAATAACCAAATACTAGTTTCTGGCAGCGAAGACGCGACCATCCGCTTTTGGAACCAGGGGGATGGCAAGCAGATCGCGGAATTCGGCGGCCACTCGCAGGGAATCACGTCTCTCGCTATTCATCCGAACAACCAATTGCTGCTCTCCGCCGGCAAAGACGGGGTCATCAAAATGTGGAAGCTGCCGGCGGTCGCACCGAAAACGCTGGGTCATCCCGATCAAGTCACCTCTGCCGTCGTCAGCCCTGACGGCAATTTGCTCCTGACGGGCTGCAACGACAAACAAGTTCGCTTATGGAATCTTTCCAATGGGCAAGCAGTTCGTGCGTTTGGAGGCAACACGGCAGCGATTAACGACGTCGCCTTCAGCGGAAACGGCGCCTTCACCGCGTCCGCCGGCGCTGACAAGTCGCTCACCATCTGGAATACGGGCAATGGCCAAGTCGTAAAACGCATCGACAAGCTGCCCAACGTGCCTCTGTGCGTAGCTCTTAATCCGGATGGCAAGATAGTGGCAGCTGGATTTGCCGACAACATGATCCGTCTGTACGACGTGGCTTCGGCAAAGGAACTTCGAACGGTGAAAGGGCACGGCGGGGCAGTAACCGATCTTTTGTTCAATCCAGCGGGCAACCTCCTCATTTCCGCCAGTGCGGACAAAACCGTCCAGGTCTGGAATCCGGCTGACGGTGCCAACAAAGGCAAACTCGCTCATCCCATGGGTGTCACGAGCCTTGCGTTGACGAAAGACGGCAGTCGCCTCGTAACGGGTTGCGCTGACAAATCGCTTCGCGTATGGACGCTGGCGGATGGAAAACTGACAGCGACCATCGCCACGCCGGCTGCTGTCACAAGTGTCGGGGTGGTCGCTGACGGAAGCCGGATCGTCGCTGGCGGAGAAAATCACGCTCGCACTTACGGGTTGGATGGGAAGATTCAAGAAATCTTCAGCCATTCGGCTCCTGTGAAGGCGGTGGCGATTCATCCGTCGGGCACGCTGGTAATTTCTGCCAGTGCCGACAAGACTGCCAGGGTCTCGACACCGGCTTTGGTCTGGCAAGCTAGCCACGAAGGTCCTGTCCATCAGGCGATCTTCAATACGCAGGGAGACCGCGTCATTTCCGCCGGCGACGACAAGACGATCAAAGTCTGGAACGCAGCGGATGGCAAGCCACTCGTCTCGCTAGCAGCACACAGCGCGGGCGTAACCAGTGTCAGTTTGAGTGCGGACAACACCAAACTGGTTTCGGGAGGTCAGGACAAAGCGGTCCACGTGTGGAATTTCGCCGCTCTCAAAGCTGGCGTCAAACCGCTTATGTCCTTCACGTTCGCAGGTCCAGTCCAGAACGTCGCTGTCAGTCCCAATGGTTCCCGTTTCGCCGCATCTATTAGCGACGACGCGAAAAAAGCCAATCTTGTTCAGGCTGTGGACCTCGTAACGGGCAAAGAACTCCAAACCGTGACCGATCACACAGCGGCAGTGCACGCCCTCGCATTTCTCAATGACAACCGCACGCTCGTTACCGGAGGAGCAGACAAGGCAGCCCGACTGAGCGACATCGCGGTGATCACCTCATGGGAAGCGCATCCTGGCGGCGTCAGCAGTGTGGCGTTCCATAACAGCAATTCCCAGGTGCTCACTGGCGGTGCTGACAAGACGGTGAAGCTCTGGGCCATTGCCGCGGGCAAACCGCCAACGGTGGCTCGAGCCTTCCCAGCCTTTGCAGATGCGGTGAAATCGGTCGCTTTCAGCCGGGACTATTCGCTGGTCGGGGCTGCCGCTGGCAAGAACGTGAAGATTTTCAACATGGGCGACGGCAAAGAACTCAAGTCCTTCAACCATCCCGCGGAAGTCTCATCCGTCGCTTTCAGCTTCGACAAGACGAAAATCGTCACTGGTGCCGCCGACAAACTGGCGCGTGTTTGGGATATCGCCAGCACGGTCGAACTCGAAGCTTTCGCCCAGGATGGGCCGGTACAGGCTGTCGATTTTCACCCCAACAACCAAACCATCGTTGCGGGTGGCGCTAACAAAAACCTGGGGATTTATACCTTGTCGGTACTGCGTGCCATCGCCGTTTCACCGATGCCATTGCGTTCGCTGGCCCGCACGGCGAATGGAGCGCAGCTTTTGACCGGAGGCGACGACAAAGCCGTCAAACTCTGGAATACCGGCAATGGCAACAACGACCGGACGTATAAGGTCGATGAGCCCGTCACAGCGGTCGCCATTTCGCAAAACGCGCAAATGGTGGCTGCCGGCGGCAAGAAAGCCGTCTATTTGTTCAACTTCAACGACGCAAAACCAATCGGCGTCTTCAAGGTTCCCGCTGGCGTCCGTTCGTTGGCCTTCAGTCCCAACAACCTGGCTCTGACCGCGGGTTGCGAGGACAAAACGGTCCTGAGCTGGAACGTCGATTACCGTCCTGGGCAGCCTCCGTCGGCGGAGTTCGGCAAACCAGTGCAAAGTTACGCCCACGACGCGGGCGTCACCAGCGTTGTCTTCGTCCCCAACGGTTCCGAGTTCTATACCAGCAGCGAAGACAAAACCGTTCGTCAATGGAAGTTCGCTTCCGATTCGCCAATCAACAGTTTCAACCATCCGAACCTGGTCGACGCCGTCGCCTTCAATGAACAGGGGACGCAGCTGGCAACGGGTTGTCACGATGGCCGGTTGCGCATCTGGAACCTGAACGACGGCAAGGTTCTTCGAACCATCGACGCCCATCTCAAGCCGACTCCTGCACCGATCTATTGCATCGCGTGGAGTCGAGACGGCAAACAAGTCGCCTCCGGAAGCTTGGATCATTCGATCAAGCTTTTCGATGCCAACAACGGCAATTTGATCCGCGAGTTCAGGGGCTACAAAGAGAAAGAGTTCGAGCAAGGACACCGCGAAGGGGTTTTCTGTATCGCTATCAGTCCGGATGGCCGATTCCTGGCGTCGGGAAGCAGCGATCGTTCCATCAAACTCTGGAACATCGCCGACGGCAAGGTGATTCGCGACTTCGCCAATCCATCGATCAAGCCGCCGAAAAATGTCATTCCTGGTCCGCCCAAGGCTCATCCGGGTTGGGTATACGGCTTGCGATTCACCGAGGATGGCAAATACTTGATCAGCGTCGGTAACGCGCCAGGCAACAGCGGATACCTGGCTGTGTGGAGCGCCGCGGACGGCAAATTGCTCCACAGCGAGCAGCTGCCGCTGGGACCGTTTTATTCTCTCGACATCGCTCCTGACAAACAATCGATTGCCGTCAGTTGCGGACCGCGCGGCTTGGAATTCAAGACCGTCAACGCCTATCTGTTGAAAATGCCGCCAGTCGTCAAATAGCGGCAGGAATTTTTCCTGCCAGGCAACGCGAAAAGGTGGTCGGGAGTGCCCAGAAACCAGCATCCTGCCACCTTTTTTTATTTGCCTCGCCTTCCCTTATGATCAATCCGGAAGAAACGCAGCCAACCAGGGCACGGATGGAAAGGAACGGGGTGAGCATTCGCGAATACGAAGCCGTACAGGGGTCGGCGAAAAACGCTGGGATCGCAACAATGGTGGTCCCGGTCTCTGGCGAAGTCGAGTTGCGTTTCGTAAGTTCGGCAAGCAATCAGTTCGGCTACGCCGATGATCCCGCCAAGATGATGAGCCTGTTCCTTCAGTGATTCAGGAACCAGTTTCCAGACCGATTCGCTGCGCACCGGTTGCCGGGCGGCATGGACATAAACGATGCCGCGATGTCGGGTCGGCCAGGAGCGGATTTCGATCGTCTTGATACCGTTGACCAAGAGTGTCGCCCAGGGCTGCTTGATCGAGAGGGCGTATTCGATTTCAGGCACTCGTCATCCCGTCTGCTCTGGTTCTGGTCGGTCAGGAAATTTCGCCAGCCATTTGCTCGCCAACCGGTTGCAAGTTAGGGTATAGCAGAGTCCCAGGGTGATACAAGCGCTTCTGTGCATTCCGCGGAGCTAACGAATGTTATGGCTCAAGAAATTGCAATTAAAGGTCGGCGGCGTCCAGGCACGGATCAAAGCGATCGAAGCCCTTGTGGCATCGGGCGACCCGCGTGCCTCGGAATTGATCGCTGAGGAAGCTCTGCAACAACCCGACGCGGAGGTCCAACGTGCGGCAGCGGAGGCATTGGGAAAGGTCGGCAAGGTTGGCGATAGCCGAGCACTCGAATCGCTGCGCATCATGATCCAGTTCGGCGCTCCGGAAGTTCAGGTCGCTGCCGCCGAAGCCATCGGTAAGATCGGGGACAAAAAAGGGATACCACTTCTGATCGACGCCTTGAAAATCAACCAACCGAGTCTGCAAACCGCGAGCAAGCAGGCATTATCTCAGTTCGGCGAAGCCGCGATCCAGGATCTTATTCATGCGCTTCGGATTAGCGATCGTGCCTCACAAAGCAAGCTGACGGCAGCACTCGTCGATATCGGCGCGGACGTTGTTCCCCACCTGGTGTCGGCGCTGGGCGATAAGAAAGGCGAAAACAACGATCGGCTGCGCGCTGTGCTGGAACAGATCGGAGCCGCCGGTATCCCACCGCTGGCAGAATCGCTGGCGTCCGCTGATGAATCAGCACGCAAGGAAATTGTCAGCGTAGTCAGTGGCATCGAGGGGGACGAAGCGACCGATCTGTTGGTCGTGCTAATGAGGGACCCATCTCCAGCCGTGCACACCGTGGCTGCGAAAAGCCTCAAGCAAAGAGGTTGGTCGCCGAAAACCGACCAGGAAAAAGGGGCGTTTGCTGTCGCCTTGCGTGATTGGAATGGTGCGGCCCAGGTTGGGCCGGAGGCGATCCCACCTTTGATCTCGGCGTTGAAAAACCTGGACACCGGGCAGTGGGAAGCCGCTGCTGCCGCTTTGACAAAACTCGGCGAGGCGGCATCGGAAGCCTTGTTGCCTTTGATGCAGGATGCCGACTCGCGCGTCAAAGGCCGTGTGCTGCAAACGCTGGGCGAATTGGCCGACTCGTCGGCGATCGAAGCCATGAAACAGGCTCTGGTCGATGCGGATGCGTCGATTCGGGAAAGCGCCGTGTTGGGGTTGTGGCGGATAGGCGGAACCGAAGCGGCGGAAGGCCTGCTGGAGGCTTTGCAGGACGAGGACCCCTTGATCCGGTCCCGTGCCGCCCGTGCTCTCGGTGATCTTGGCGAAGCGAAAGCGGTCGACGCTCTCTTGGCTGTTGCCGACGGCGACCGCTCGGTTCGCATCGATGCGGTGCTGGCCGTCGCCAAGATCGCGCCGTTACGAGCGGTGAACTGGCTGGCGGAGTTGACGAAAGAAACGGCGGCCACCGAAGAAGCATTCCAGGCCTTGGGGAAGATTCTCACTGAGCATCTGGCGGACATTTGCGACGAGGATTTATTGACCGTTGCCCGCCTGCCGCTTGCTGCCCCACAAGGGCTTGTGAAAACTGTCGATGGTTCGGAAGTCTGCCGCCTGGCGCAAAGTGAATTGCAACGCCGTGGCATCGAAGTCTAGCGCTGGGCGGTTGCAGCTTTCTTACGAACAAGCTAATTTAGTAGGATAAACTACATAGAGGGCGCGTTCGCTTGGCGCCGTTTTCATTCGTGTCTTTCGTTTAATACGCAATGGCCTTGCCGCGCGTATTGTGGTGTTTCGATTTCGCGAGAACCGCCCATGGCATTCCAGCGTGATCGAGGGGGAGAACCAATTCCCGGGTACAAGCTCATCGAGCGCCTGGGGGGCGGGGGATTTGGCGAAGTGTGGAAGGTCGAAGCGCCTGGCGGCATCCACAAAGCCATCAAGTTCGTCTACGGCGATGTCGATACGACGAGCGAAGAAGGCCAGCGTGCGGAACAAGAACTAAAGGCTCTTCGGCGCGTCAAGGAAGTCCGACATCCGTACATCCTTTCCCTGGAACGCTATGACATCATCGACGGCCAGCTCATGATCGTCATGGAGCTGGCGGACCGAAACCTCTGGGATCGCTTTCGCGAGTGCCGCGCCCAGGGATTGGAGGGCATTCCCCGCGATGAATTGCTGGATTATATGGAGGAAACAGCCGAAGCCCTCGACTTGATGAACATCCAGCACAACCTTCAGCATCTCGATATCAAACCGCAAAACATTTTTCTTGTATACAACCACGTCAAGGTCGCCGACTTTGGCCTCGCGAAAGACCTCGAAGGCATGGTTGCGTCAGTAACAGGCGGTGTCACGCCGGTCTATGCCGCCCCGGAAACCTTTGACGGCATGGTGACCCGGTTTTGCGACCAATACAGCCTGGCGATTGTTTATCAGGAACTGCTGACGGGCCAGAGGCCATTTTCGGGAAGCAACATCCATCAGCTCGTGATGCAACACGTCTCCGGGCAGCCGAACTTGTCGCCGTTGCCCCCCTTCGATCGCCCTGTCATTGCGCGGAGTCTGTCGAAGAATCCCGACGACCGATTCCCGACCTGTAGCGACATGGTTCGGGCATTGCGTGAAGCTGGTCTGCAGATGACGCCTGTTGCTGACTTGTCGAAGCAGCAAAGCCTGCCGTCGGGAAGCGGGACGTTTGCTGCTTTGCCCTCCCAAGAAACGGCGCCTCATCCCCCTTCGTTTAGCGGCACCTTTCCGGCTCTTCAGGATGCGCCGAGTTCGAGCGGCACGTTTGCCGCACTGCCCGAACACGAAACGCAGAAGTCGGTTACGTCTGCAACCGTTGACCTGCCTGAACCGGAAGAAAAGCCGAAGCGGGAAGCGCCTCCTGAGGAAACCGGCGACGGTCCCTTGATGCCCGCCCTCGTGATCGGATTGGGACAGGTAGGCATCGGGGTCTTGCAGCAACTGAGGCAAACCATCAAGGATCGGTTCGTTTCAACCAAACGCGTTCCCCACCTTCGTCTACTGGGAATCGACACCGATCCGGAGACGATTCAAGACGCGCAGCATGGCAAATGGGGTTCGCCCATGGCGGCGAGCGAGTTGGTCACGGCGCGATTGAATCGTCCTTTGCACTACCAAAAACCCCGCGATGGGCGACCGCGTATCGACTCCTGGATCAATCCCGCCATCCTCTACAACATCAAACGCAACCTGACCACCGAAGGCTTGCGCCCGCTAGGTCGGCTTGCCTTTATCGACAACTTTCGCCTGATCGGTCCTCGCATCCGCTCCGATCTGGAAGCGTGCGTCGATCCCGAAAACATGGAACTCGCCAGGAAGTATACCGGGCTCGAACTGCGGACCAATCGGCCTCGGGCGTATATCGTCAGCAGCTTGTGTGGCGGCACAGGCAGCGGCATGTTCATTGACTGTGCTTACGTCGTTCGTCACGCGCTCAAACAGCTAGGTTACGACGACCCGCAAGTTATCGGCATTCTGTATCTGCCGGCGATCACCCCCGCCGATCTGCACAAAGCATCTTCCTCGAAGGAACTAGTCAATGCCTACGCCGCTTTGACGGAATTGCACCATTTTTCCTCTGCCGACGTAACCTTCACTTCGCGTTACGACGAGCGGGAAAAGCCGATCAGCGATGCTGGCCCTCCGTTTACACGTTGTATTCTGATGCCGATGCCGCTCGAGCATAACTCCGAATTGCTGGCGCGGTACATCACCCAAGGCGGAGAAGGCATCTTTCGGGACCTTTTAACGCCTCTTGGCCGAACTGCCGACGAAGTCAGACAGAAAGCACTGGAAAAAGTAGAGACCGTTCCCGGCGAAAACGTGTTCCAGACCTTCGGGCTGACGTCTTTCAATTGGCCCAGGCGTACTCTTCTCAAGCGGGTCGCCCGGGAGATGTGCCGCAAACTTATCAAGCGATGGGCCGATGCCGATGCGACCTCGCTTCGCGACCGCATTCAAAACTGGTGCAGGGAGCAGTGGGAGGAGAAACAACTCGGCGCCGAAGCGCAGATTCTTCGGCTGCAAGCTGCCTGCGAAGCCGCCTTGGGCAAGTCCCCTGAGGCCGTCTTTGCCGAAATCACTGAGCCTTTTGTACCCCGCCGGTGGTTCGGACTGAAACTGAAAGCGGATCAAGTCCGGGCAGCGATGGACCAAATTAAAAAATTGGTTGGTCGGCCCATTACATCTACCGTCCTTTATGAACCGAGCCTGATTGAAAAAACGGTGGAAAGCGAGCTTGAGCTTTTGAGCAAAGACTGGAACGCCAGGCTCGTCCAGCCGGTCAAGAATCTGGTCAACGAAAAAGACTTCGGCCTCAAAGGAGCCGAGGAGGCCATCCGGCAATACATCGAACTCATCGACCAGACTGTCAAAAGCCACAGCGAATTGACCAAAGAAATGTTGCAGGAGGCGTCGCTCAAGAGCGATCGATTGCAAACACTGATGGATGGTCTCGACGACATCATCGCTGGTGGCAGGAGCATGTCCCAATACGCCAACGAGTTGGTGGAACTCTTGCGCACCTATCCCAAAGTCCGCTTCAAGAGCCTTATCCTCACGCCTCTCGACAAGAATTACATGGCGGTACGCAATGCCCTTTCTGATCAGTTGCGCGCCATCAAAGATTACCGAAGCCAACTCTTGAGCCTGAACGAATCTCTCAAACAAGGTCGAGCCGACGACGAGGCCGATTCGGAACACGGCGGCGAATTCCAGCTCCTTCCCGTGAATTGCCGAACGCTCGATGACGCCATCCACAATTTCATCGCCAGCCTCACCCCTGAAGAATTGGCGGAACTCGATCAGCGCATGCATACCATGATCATGCAGCAGTTCCGCGGACTGCGCAATGTATTCGCTTCTCCGGCTCTGCTGAAAAACCTCGAACAAGCCATGCTGAGCGAGGCGAACGCTTTTGCAGCCAGTCTGCTCACCGGAGTCGATGTCATCGAGATGTTCTTGAATCGCTACCCCAAGGAAGAAGACGCCAAACGCCGAATCGCCAAGGCATTCGACGCGGCAGCACCGGCGCTTTTAGGTCCGGAGCATTCGTCCCGCACCGAAGTTTGCATCCTGGGAACGCCGCCCAGCAGCCAAGAAGAAAAGTTTCGCGAACTCGCTTGTCGAGCCATTCCCGAGGCGGATTTGATCCCTACCCAAAGTCCCGAAGATATCGTCTTTTACCGCGAAGAAGCGCATCTGAAACTCGAGCAATTGCAGAATTTCGGCTCCATTGCTCAGGATGCCTATTTCATGGCGCCTAACACCGAATCCTTCACGCCACACACCCGGCTGGATATCGACGAGTGGAAACCCATGCCCCAGTCTTAGGCAAAGGGAAACTCACGGATGAACGATTATCAAGTTGATCTCGAAACCTTTCGCGGGCCGCTCGATCTGTTGCTGTACCTCGTCAAAAAACACGAAGTGGATATTTTCGACATTCCCATCGCGCGCGTGACGGAACAGTTCCTCGAGTATATCCGTGTACTCGAATGGATCGACATCGACAAGGCGGGCGATTTCCTCGTCATGGCATCGACTCTTATGGAAATCAAAAGCCGCATGCTTTTGCCGCGCAATGAGGAATCTCCAGAAGAAGATGAAGACCCGCGACTGGAACTCGTGAAGCAACTTTTGGAATACAAGAAGTACCGTGATGCTGCATCGTTGCTCGAGGAACGGGCGCAACAGCAATCCAGCCGTCTGCCTCGCAAACATATCGAAATCGCCACCGGAGGCGATGGGGCGTTGCAGCCCATCGCTCCCGTCGAACTGTGGGATCTGGTCAGCGCTTTCGGCCGTTTGATGCGTGAGACTCAAGCCCTGCAGCCGCGACACATCGTCATGGACGAAACGCCTCAGCATGTCTATATGGAGGCGATTCTCGAACGGTTGGAAACGCAAGAGCGGGTTTCTTTTCGAGAGCTTTTTACGCCCCCCCACTATCGTAGTCGATTGGTGGGAATCTTTTTAGCCGTCTTGCAGCTGGTCCGCAACCGGAGGGTGCAGGCAGCGCAAACCGAGCCTTTCGGCGAAATCTGGCTGACGAAGTTCGACGCGGACGAAAACGCTGGCACCGCGTCGACACCAGCCCGGCCAGAGGGATGATCGGCATCGCTACACGATCGCTGAACATCCGCCGGGATTTTTTTTCAAGCAATGATGTCGTGGACGATCCTGCCGTAGATGTCGGTGAGGCGGAAATCGCGTCCAGCATACCGGTACGTAAGCCGTTCGTGATCGAGCCCGAGGAGGTAAAGAATCGTGGCGTGAAGGTCGTGAATATGGACCTTGCCGTCCTCGGCATAGTAGCCGAACTCATCGGTAGCGCCATAGGAGAAACCTCCCTTCACGCCGCCGCCGGCAAGCCACATGGTGTAGCCTTGGGGATTGTGGTCCCGGCCGTTTTTCCCTTGGGTGATGGGAGTTCGGCCGAATTCGCCTCCCCAAATGACGAGAGTGTCATCGAGCAGGCCGCGTGCTTTCAAATCGGCCAACAGACCGGCGATCGGTTTATCGACAGCGCGGGCGTGCTGCTCATGGCCTTTGCGCAGGTTGCCATGCTGGTCCCAGGGAGCGCCGCCAGCGTTGCTATAGGCGACCTCGATAAAGCGGACGCCAGCCTCGGCGAAACGCCTGGCCAAAAGGCATTGTCGGCCGAAATTCTCCGTCGCCTTTTCATGGATGCCATATAACTCAAGGGTCTCTTTGGTTTCGCGAGACAAGTCCAAAACCTGAGGTGCCGCCGACTGCATGCGAAATGCCAGTTCATACGATTCGATGACGCCCTCGATGCCGGCGTCGTTTTGAGCACGTTCAAGGTGCCCGCGATTCAATTCTTGCAGGTAACCGAGCAAGCGTTTCTGTCGTTCGGGAGAGCGCTGCTGGCTGTCGAGATAGCGAATCGTGGCTTTGCTCGCTGGGATACCGGCACTTCCCAGAGCGGTTCCCTGATAGAACGCCGGCAGAAAAGCGCTGCCGTAATTCCGCACGCCGCCGTGCGCGGTCGGCGGGCAAATGGTGACAAACCCAGGGAGGTTGTTGTTCTCCGACCCCAAGCCATAAACGACCCACGACCCCAACGATGGACGAACCAGCGATTCCGAACCGGTGTGCAATTTCATCACGGCCTGGCCGTGCGATTGGCCGTTGGTGTGCATCCCGCGCAGCAAGCAGAGGTCGTCAGCGTGGCGGCCGACGTGTGGAAACAGATCCGAAATCCACAAGCCGCTTTCTCCGTATTGGCGGAACTTCCACGGGGACTTCATCAAGATCGGCTGGGTTCCCTTGCTGAGATTGGGCGGGGTTTCATACGGATACGTTTTGCCATCTCGTTCGATCAGACGCGGCTTGTAGTCGAACGTATCGACATGACTTGGGCCGCCGTGCATAAAAAGGAAGATCACGCGCTTAGCGGTGGCGGTCCGGTGAGGCGGTCGGGGACGCAGCGGATTGGCTGCCGCTTCCTCGGCACACAATCCAGCTAAAGCCAGATAGCCGAATCCGCATGCCGTTTGCCGAAGCAATTCGCGCCGTGATATGGTCATCGTTTCCGACATGGATGTCTCCCGTGTGTGTTACGATTCGCGAGCCTGAAAATTGCCGTCTCGCTGGATCACTCGACAAATCGGAACTGCGTCGAGGCGAACAGCGCCTGGCAAAAATCCACCCATCCTTCGCGAGCGATTTCTTCGCTTTCTGAGATCGCTTTGAAAAAAGCGAGAGCCTTCGCTTGTTCCGCCGCGGACGGACGCCGATTCACAATCCGGAGATAGGCGGCTTCGATGCGCTCTTCCGTACTACCGGCATGAGCCATGATCTGATTCACCGTCTCCTCCGAACGCTGGCGGACAAATGGACTATTCAAAAGGAACAATGCTTGTGCTGGCACATTCGTCACTGCCCGCCGACCGGTCACCATGCCTGGATTGGGGAAATCGAAGATTTCCAGCATGGGTTCCACGTCGGTGCGAATGATCGGCAAGTAGATGCTTCGACGGAAGAACGCTTCCGTGCTGCGCCGACGCGCCTTGTCACCGATGCCGGCAATCGTGGAACCTCCTTGTTTTTGATCCAAAACGCCGCTAATAGCCAGCATGGCGTCACGCAGCGATTCCGCGTCGAGATGCCGCCGGTTACGTCTCCCAAACCAGATGTTCTCCGGATCCTTGGCTTTCGCCAAAGGGGTCGCGTGCGTCGACAATTGGTAGGTCCGACTGAGGACGAGCCGGCGAATCATTTTCTTCACTGACCAATGCTCTTCGACGAACTTGCCAGCCAGGTAATCCAGCAGTTCGGGATGGCTTGGCCGATCGCCACGGTTGCCGAAATCGTCGACCGAGCGAACGAGGCCTGCACCGAAAAGGTGATGCCAGATGCGGTTGACCATGACTCGAGGCACAAGAGGGGTACGGACGAGCCAGCGTGCCAGTTCAAGTCGGCCACTCGTCGATGGGTCGATAGTGGGTTGGATGGTGCCGTCTTCGAAAAGAGTCAAGAAGCCTCGCGGCACCGTTTTTCCGAGCCGGTGCACGTTGCCGCGAATCGTAATGCGGCAATCCGACGGGCTGGGAACATCGCGAACCGCCATCGCCATTGGGATCGGAGGCATCTTTCGCTTGAGTTCGTCGATGCGTCCGATCAACTCCTTGAGCTTCGCTTCGGTATCGGCGGTGTTCTTTTTCTGCTTTTTCAAACTAGCCAGCAACTGCTGCGCTTCCGTCTTCTGAGCCGTGTATTGTGCCAGCTGTTTTTCCAATTCCTGGCGTTTGGCTGCCAATTCGGGCGGCATGGAAAGTCGCTGTTTCGACCATCCGGAAATAACCACGTTGCCCAGTATGGAGCCTGAAATCGTCAGCGTGCTGCGAAAGATGCCCGCCAAAGCGTAGTAGTCTTCAACTGGAATCGGATCGAATTTGTGTTCGTGGCAGCGGGCACAACCTAACGTCAAGCCGAGAAAAACGCGGCCAACGGTGTCGATTTGTTCGTCCACCACGTCCATGCGCAACTTCTCTTTGTCGCGCTCGCTGAGCATTTTCGCTCCAAGAACAAGAAAACCGGTAGCGATCAACTGTTCGTCTCGTTCGGCGTCAGTCTTGGCCGGCAGCAGGTCTCCGGCCAGCTGCTCGATAACGAATTCGTCGTACGGCTTGTCCTCATTAAAGGCTTCGATCACATAGTCGCGATAACGCCAGGCATTGGTGTAGGTGGCGTTGATGTCTCCGCCGTTGCTGTCGGCATAACGGGCCAGGTCCAGCCAATGCCGACCCCAGCGTTCGCCAAAGTGAGGCGACGCCAACAGTCGGTCCACGACTTTGGCAAAGGCGTCGGGCGACTTATCCCGCGCAAATGCTTCGAGTTGCTCAGGTGTGGGAGGCAAGCCGATCAAGTCGAAATAGACCCGGCGCAGCAGGACGAATCGATCGGCGTCTTCGGCTGGTGCCAGGCCTTTGGATTGCAACTTGTCGAGAATGAAATGATCCACCTCATTGTGCGGCCAGGGGGAATCAACCGTCGGTATCGCCGGCTTCGTGAGCGGTCGGAAAGCCCAGAAGTCTTCACGATCGTCTGGGGCGTTCGACAATCGGCGTGAAACAGCAGTCTCACGACGTGGATCGGGAGCACCCAGGGCGATCCAGCGTTCAAAATCAGCGATCACGGAATCGGGGAGTTTGCCCTTGGGTGGCATGGCCGGTTCGCCACGGTGTCGCAATGCCTGAATGAGCAAACTTTCGCTGGGTTTGCCGGGCACGATGATCTTGCCGGAATCCCCTCCCCGGAGGACGCCTTCGCGCGTATCGAGCCGTAAGCCGCCACGCAAACGTTTGGCGTCTTTCGAATGGCACGAATAACAATGCTGGACAAGCACCGGCCGAATCTTGGATTCAAAAAACTCGATGCCCGCAGGCTGGGCAGCAGGAAGCATTTGGCTAACGGACAGACCCAACGCGATGGCGAAAAACCTGTGGGAATACATCCTTCGTCTCCATCACAGTCAAATCGGCATGCACCACAAGTGGCGGGAAAAAGGGGCATGCTTGTCTGGAGAGTGTAGAGCCTTCGCCAGCGATTTTGGACAAAAAATTTTGACAGATTCGACAAAATCGTGCGGAAATCAAACAGGTGTTCACGCTGGTCGAAAAATCAGCACGAACACCTGTCGGGTTGAGATGGATCGTTAGAAATGCGCTGGGGTGCTCTCTGGCTGCCTGGTTCCTTATTGATGGATGCGGATGGTAAAGGTTTCATTATCGCCGAGTTCCCGGTTGCGAACGGGCTGCACGCGAAGCACTTCATAGGTAAAGATGCCCGCGGGAACATTGTCAATGGTATGTATCGAGTTGGGCGCTAGGCGATAAGCTTTATTGTTGACGACGACGGTCATCTCCTCCGGGAAGTCGTTGACGAGCAAAATTCTGCCCATGGGTTTTTTGCTGACGACAGCAGGAGGAGCCGACGATATTCGCTTGTTCAAATCCGCGACCTGTTTGCTGAGGTTTTGGACGACGATGGTCAAATCGGTGACGGCCTTGGCATCTTTTTCGAGGTCGGCAATTTGGCCTTCCAGTTTTTTGATGCGGATGTCGGTGTCAGCCATCCCCGTTTGCAATCCTTGCACTTGTTTTTTCAGAGCATCGATGGAATCCTTCAATTCTTTGAGTTGTTTGGCGATGACTTCGTCAGCATTCGGTTCTGCCTTGGTGGGCGGTGCGGAAAGCGTCGGCGCCGACGCCAGAGCACCGGCAAGCAAGGCCTGTAATCCCAGCGATTTCCAGTTGTGAATCATCGGTGTATCTCCTCGGTGCGTTAGGCGGACGGCAATAAACCTGTCCCGTGTCGGTTCGACGGCAATCACCGGGCGAATAGGCTCTTCGGGAACTTCCGCCTCAGGCGGCGAGAGTTCCGGTCCCGTAGTGGGGCGGGAGTCCTCCGAGATTTCCGGTGGCAGAGCCGTCGGAGCCTGAGCAGGCGTTTCCGCTGGCGGTGTCTCGCCTGTCGGCTGGGGACAAGGCTCCGCACTGGTAGTGTTCAGATTAGGTAAAGGCAGATCGTCGAGCAAGGAGATTTCGGCTTTCGATGGGGTGGTTTGGGGCGAGCTGCCCGCCAGCGCTGCCCAGACACCGACCACTAAAAGGGCTGCCAAAACGATCCAGGCAGGGCGAAAAGTGAAAAGAGAACAGGTTCGCTGTCGGCACAACCAGATAAGACCGGTGTAAAAGGGCAAAAGCAAAAAGCCTTCCCGGACCTTCTCCGGGAAGGCTTGCTGTTCCGAATTCCGAAGTTCAGGGCTGGTCTTCGTATTGCGATATTCGGTTGACGACCGCATCTTCGACCTCGTTGGTTTCGCTGGCAATACTGTATTGCATCAAGAACGCGTCTTCGCCGGTGTCGTCGTAATATTCGCGCAAGACACGGACGGCTTTGAACCCTTGGGAGCGGAAAAAGAGCTGAGCCGCCAGGTTCGTCTCGCGAACTTCGAGCGTGATCCGCGTTCGGCGGTGGCTCGACAGTTTGCTGATGAGTTTGGCCACCATTTGGCCGCCGATGGAATTTCGCCGAAATTCCGGCGCGACAGCAAAGTTCAAAATGTGCAGCTTCGTCTTGTGCAACTCATAGATCATGAAGCCGACGACTCGTTCTCCCCGTTCGGCGACCATGCCGATGCAATTCCGCTGCCGCAAACACCGCAGGAAGTCTTCTTCGGTCCATGCGAACTCGAAACTCTCTTGTTCCATCTGCAAGACTTCCGGCATGTCGCGGCGAATCATCCACCGAATGTGGACGCGGAGTTGTTCCTTTTCAGTTTTTCCCGTGCTCATGTCGGACTCCTTCCCCTGGCACGGCGGCCGATGCCTCCTCCCCCGGTGGCAACGTGCCTCCGCGTTCCGCCGATCCCGTTCCTTCGAGACCGCTTTCTCTTACCAACCCATTCAACCGGCGGAGAGGACTCGATCGATGGGACGCTGGCTGCGACACCGCCGGATATTAGCAACGCCACCAACGTGGCTCAAGCCCAAGCACTTCACCTTAACCAGGCTCGGATAAGCAGCTTGCGCGGTCGGCAATCTCCCCGAAACCGTGGCAAAATAGGGGACTCCTTTCCCCATCCAGCAGCCCTCTTGGCCACCCCTAGTACTCACTTGGAAATTGTCATGAAGAAGGGATGCCGAAGCATAACTAGCCCATTTCCTTTTCGCAAAGAAAATATTCTCAAAACGATAATATCGGTCGTAGTTCATTGGGCTACCTGCGGTTACGCCTTCGCCCCGGCAAACTTTCTTTAGCTTTTCTCGTACTTAAATCCTCGTAAACTCGCGTGCTTTCTTCCTCGTACACGGGAATTTGCAGCTGCTCCGTATTCAGCTGTACCCGAAATCGCCAATCCCCGGGACGACGGCACAAAACCCGCACGCGATACAACGCATCTGCTCGCGTTGCCAAACCAGCCAAGGGCTGGAATACCAATTGTTGTCCTTGGATGCGATACGGAGTTGGTCCTTGCACTCCCGTTACTTCCATTCCCGCCGGCACCGTGGCGATAATCTGCAATCCCGTTGTCGTGGTCGTTCCCTGGTTCAGAATGCGAATCTCATAGACCGTTTCCGCGCCGATTTCAATGGGATCATCCAGGTCGACCACTTCCAGCATCAAAGCCGGCACGCCTTCGACCCGCAACGGTGTTTCCGCCTGCGACTGCAATCCCCGCTCAGCCTTTGCGACCACGCGATTGACGAATTCGCCAATCTTGCGGCAAATCACGTTGATTCGGAGACCACGCCGATCGCCGGGAAGAAGATCGCCGAGACTCCAGCGCACCGAACCCGTTTGCGGATCAAACACCCCGCTGTCGCTGGCAGACTGAAACTCGAAGCCATCGGGAAGTTGATCAGTGACAATTACATTGCGTGCCGTTGCTGTCCCCGGATTCGAAATCTCGATGTCGAATTCGGCTTCGCGATCGCGAAATCGAAGTTTTGGACCGGACTTGCGTACCAGAAGGGCAGGCTCGGTGACATCGACCGTGGCCTGGGCGTCGGCGGGCGACGCATTCTTTGCTGTCACACGCGCGACGTTGACGTGCTTTCCGCCGCTCACTGCTTTCACGCGAAGCGTCACGTCTTTTGCTTCTCCCGGTTGCAGATTTCCCAGGTCGGCATCGATGTCGGAGCCGCTCTCGTGTCGTAAACCGGCAGGCAAATGATCGTGCAAGACGACCCCGTGGGCAGTGCCGTCGCCGATGTTTTTCACCTGAAGTTGGAAGACCACATCGTCGCCCACTTGAGCCGCTTTCGGCCCGGTTTTGCGCAACACGAGTTTTGGCTGGGAGACGTGACCACGCCACTCGGCCGCCGCTGTATACGTCACCGTCGCTCGGGTCATCAGTTCTTGTGCGCCCCCTGGCTGTGCTTCGACTAGAACCCGTCTTTCTGTGCCCGGTGGAAGTGTGCCCAGGTTCCAAATCAGGCGGTTGTTTTCGATCACAGGCTGCGGATCTGCCCGCAGCAGTCGGCTACCAACGGGCCCCTCATTGTTGATCTGCACATTGAAAACCGGGACGCTCGTGGTGTTGCGTGCGACGATCTCGTAGCGGAGAGGCATCCCCTGGTCGATTTTCTCCGGTCCAAGTATCTCGACGAAGACGCCGGGCGAATGCGCAGCAACAGAAGGGGAAAAGGTTTTTTTCGAAAGCAACTGG
Organism: Gemmatales bacterium; assembly: GCA_026004675.1. Taxonomy (GTDB): domain Bacteria; phylum Planctomycetota; class Planctomycetia; order Gemmatales; family Gemmataceae; genus BPJP01. The sequence continues at coordinate 1,065,505 of BPJP01000001.1, read as the reverse complement.
CCTTGGGCCGGCCTCGTACCAGACAGAGGCCGAGCGTCTGGAACGTTCGGCAAGGGCTGCGGCAGGCTGTTGGAAATTGCCGGTCTGTCTCGCTCCGGCAGGCCAGTCGCCGGCATGTTTCCCTGTGGCGTGGCACGGTAGGCCGGCAGAGGTTGTGGCTTTGGTTGGTAGCTTTCTTGCGGCCCAGTCAGTGGCTTTGTCGATCGTGAAGGCGGCCCCCAACTCGGAAGCGGCTGGCTCGGCGAAGGCAATGGAGGGATGCGGCTACCGAATTGTGGCCGAACCGGCTCTGGACCCAAACCATCGTCTGGAATCGGCACGAGCGGTGCGAGACTGCCTGTGTCGTCCTGTCGGCGAACGGGTGGCGGCGGTGGCGGTTCGATGGCGGGCGTTTTTGCCGGCTTGCCCCACTTGGGAGCTGAAGGAAGCGCAGGTCCCGCCTTGTCCGGTTCGCCGACAGGCAACGGCTGGTAGCCCGGTTCTTGGGCCAGACCCACCATGCCGATTCCGATCAGCGAGGCCAACGCCGTGATTCTGGCGTATAGCGAGCCTTGCCGCACTGACCCCTCCTCGTCCGTTTGCGAGGCGAGCGGCCGGCCCGGCCAGAAACCGGACCGGCGGCCTCTCCCCCCAGCCTCGTACATTTGAATCCTAGCTTATTCGTTCCGCACCGTATGATCCCCGCGGCATTTGTCGGCCGGATACTTGACCGCATTCTTGGCAATCTTCGCCCGAATCGCGTCGCTTAAATCAATGCCCAGGGTGTAGCTCATCGTCAGCAAATAGCAGGCCACATCGGCCATTTCGTCGGCCACTTCCCCCAGTTTCGCTGCGTCTTCTTTCACCAAGTGGGATTCTTCACCATCCACCCAGAGAAAATGTTCCATGAGTTCGGCTGCCTCGGCGGCCAGCCCCATGCTCAAATTCTTTGGATTGTGAAACTTCCCCCAATCCCGCTCACGTGCGAATTGCTGAACCGCTTCCTTGAGACGGTCCACTGTCGTTGTTCGATCAGACATCGTTGTGTATCCGAAAGTTGCCAAAGCTGCGAAATCCACGTCGCACCGAGACGTTCGCTCTCCCCCCCCCGGGCCAACGTTCTCCTTTGTCCGTTTTGCGATGTGGAAGGCAGGGTATATACCTCTTTCTCGTGTCTTGTCAACCCGTCAACCGGCATTTTTTGCCAGATCATAGCTCGATGCCAGGGCAAAGTTTTTGGCCGGGTCGCGGTGGCAGCGCTGGAACAACCGGTAGACTCGGCAGATTTATTACCATCCGAATTCCGGATCGATTTAAAGGGGGATTCCCGCAATCACGCAGGTTATTCAATGCGCTCAAGTCGTAAGGAAGGACGATAAGGGAAACAGTGAATGAGAGCCCGAACGTCGGACCGGACGCACCGGTCTGTCGGCTACTTCGAGGGGAATCTGTCGCGCGTTTTCAAGGAGGAAAACATGCTTCGGTCTTTGATGAGAGCCAAGCGCCAACTGTGCCTCGCGGCGGGCGCGGCATTCTTGGCACTGGGCATGTCGACGCCAGTGCAGGCGCAAATCTTTCGGCGCCATTGCCCGGACGCGACGCCGTATTGTCCGGCTCCGTATTCCGTGTATCCCTGCCCAACAGCGCCTGAACCGGATGTCAAGAAAGAGGACAAGAAAGAACCCGAACCCGTACCCGAACCGATCGACCCGACTATTACCCCCGAACAATTCGCGGCTACGGGAGGCGGTGAAGGCTTTTTCGCTGCGGCACCCAACGTGATCGGTGACAGCGTCCTTGGCTCCGGACCTGCTGGCGTACGCATCGGTGCCCTGAAAATCGCCGAAAACCAGAATGTCCGCCCGCAAGACCGCATTTACTTCAACTACAACTACTTTAATAACGTCAACAATACGGGTGTCGACTACCATCGCGAAATGCCCGGCTTTGAACGAACCTTCCTCGGCGGCGATGCCTCATTCGGCATGAGCCTGCCGATCTTCCAAAGCACCAGCGGACCGGACGTTTTCGGCGTCGAAGGTTTCGGCAACTTGAATACCGTCGTCAAGTATGCCTTTATCAATGACCCCGATCGCGTCATCACAGGCGGTATGAGCATGACCTTCCCCACAGGACGAGGCATCCGCATCCCTGGCCAATCGACGGTCAACCCGGTGTTCTTCCAACCGTTTGGAGGCTACCTGTTTAGCGGTTCGCTCGGGTACATCCAGGGATTCACCTCCCTCGCCGTACCAACCGATTCGCGCGACATCACCATTCTGTTCAACGACATCGCTTTCGGTGTGCGTGCCTATCAGAGTGCGAACCCCAATGCCCGCGTGCAGGCCATCATCCCCACGGGCGAAATCCACATTAACACGCCGTTGAACAATCGCGGTCTGGACAACACGCCGTTCGGCCTGCAGGACTCCTTCATCTTCACGGGCGGTATGCATATTGTCGGTCAACTGGGCACGTTGACCCTCGGCGTGGCCACCCCGTTTACTGGCCCGCAACCGTTCGACGTTGAGGCAGTGGTCCTTTACAACCTCAACCTTGGCCCGCGCTAAGATTGCCGCTAGCAGAAGAAGGCAACAACCCCGGCGGTCCACTGGCACCGCCGGGGCTGCTTTTTCCCGTCAGCGAAAACGGCGAGCCGAACATCAAGAAAAGAGCGCTTCGATATAGGCGTCGGGATCGAAAACTTCGAGGTCTTCGACTTTTTCGCCCAGCCCGACAAATTTGACAGGCAAGCCAAGTTTCTGTTTGATGGCAAAGATGGCTCCCCCCTTGGCTGTACCGTCGAGCTTTGCCAGGATGATGCCCGTACAGTGGATGGTTTTCTTGAACATCTCCGCTTGCGCGATGGCGTTTTGACCGTTGGTCGCGTCCAGAACGAGCAGTACCTCATGCGGAGCGCCTTCGATTTGCCTGCTGACGACGCGGTGGATTTTTTCGAGTTCCCGCATCAGGTGGGTTTGCGTATGTAGCCGGCCTGCGGTATCGACAATTAAGACATCGAACCCCCGTGCCTTGGCTTTTTCGCAAGCGTCATGCGCGACGCTGGCCGGATCCGCACCCTGCTCGCTCTTGACGATTTCACATCCCAATCTCTGGCTCCAAATCGTCAGTTGGTCGACGGCAGCAGCCCGAAACGTATCGCAGGCTGCCACGAGAACGCGTTTGCCTTCCTGCTGGCAGCGATAGGCCAGCTTGGCGATTGACGTCGTCTTGCCCGAACCATTCACGCCAGCGACCATGATCACAGTCGGGCCGCCGCTCTGGTATCGCAACCCTGCCTCGGAAGAAGCGATCAATTCTTTCAATTGTTGTTTGACGAATTGTTCGACGTCGCCACTGATTTCTTTATCAAGAAATGCCTGGCGGACACGTTCGACGATTTCTGCTGTCGCCTGGGTGCCCACGTCCGCCAGATAGAGCCTTTTTTCCAGTTCGTCGAGAAAATTGCGGTCGACCCGGCCTTTCAAACGGAACAAGGACGCGACCCCACTGAAGACATCGCGGGTTTTTGCCAGTCCTTGCTTGATTTTTTCAAACAAACCGCGAAATACCATCGTGATACCTTTCGTTCGGATTCGTTCGGTCGAATGCCAGCACGGTCTATGCTGCGGGCGAAGGAAAGGAAAAGATCCTGTTTCTTTTCTGGAAACGGAGTCATCATAACGAAAATGCGCGATTTGGGTAAACGGGCATCTGCCGGAAAGCAGCGCAAACGCCGATCGCCACTGCAATTGACACATTTTTTGCACCGACTAGAATCCAATACTCACTCGTAATGGACCCCCTCTGGAACCTCATTGGAAAGCGCATCGTGTCCGACGCACTGAACACCTTCGAAGCCAGCCGAGCGGAAAAACTGCAGCGACTGAAAGAACTCCAGATCGATCCGTGGGGCGGGCGATTTGATGATCATCGTCCGATTCGGGAAATACGCGCTTTGGACCCGGAAGCGGAGCCTCCGCATCAGGTTCGCGCCGCTGGCCGCATTCTGCAGCGTCGTGTCCAGGGAAAGGTCCATTTCGTCGATATCTGGGATTGGACGGGTCGGATCCAGGTTTATCTTGGACAAAAACAGATTGGCGAACTGGGCTGGAAAATCACGCAGAACTTGGACCTTGGAGATTTGATCGGAGTCGACGGCATACTCAAAAAGACGCGGACTGGAGAACTGACGATCTTTGCCGACAAGCTGACGTTTTTGACCAAGTCGCTCGAGCCTCATCCCGACAAATGGGGAGGTATGCAGGACATCGAATACCGCCTGCGTCATCGCTATCTCGATTTGATCTATACGCCGGAGACGTTGGACCGCGCTCTCAAGCGCGTCAAGATCATCCGCACGATTCGGAATTTTCTGGATAACGAGGGATATCTGGAGGTCGAAACACCTGTTTTGCATGCCATCGCCGGCGGTGCCGCGGCCCGGCCGTTCGTCACCCATCACAACGCTTTGAACATCCAACTCTACCAGCGGATCGCCCTGGAACTCCATTTGAAGCGACTGCTTGTAGGCGGCTTGGAGAAAGTCTACGAAATCGGTCGAGTCTTCCGGAATGAAGGGATCAGCCCGAAACACAATCCGGAATTCACGATGCTCGAGTTGTATCAGGCGTATGGCGATTACCATACGATGATGGACTTGACCGAGAACCTGATCGTGGCGGTGGTGCGAGAGCTTTTGCCGGACGCAAACGCTCCTCTGAAACTTCCTTATGGACAAGGTGAGATCGATTTTACTCCGCCTTGGCAACGGGCCAGCTATGCCGAGCTTTTTCAACAGCACATCGGCGTGGCGATGGATGATCGTGTCGGCGTCGAGCAAGCCGCCAGGAAGCACGGTATCGTCACGACGGGCAAAGACCATGACGTGCTGGTGCATGAACTTTTCGAAGAATGCGTCGAAGACAAATTGCAAGGGCCGGTTTTCGTCTACGATTACCCAGCCGGTCTATGCCCCCTGACCAAACGAAAACGAGATGCCGAACATATCGCCGAACGTTTCGAACTTTATATCCAGGGGATGGAGTTGGCCAACGCGTACACGGAATTGAACGACCCGATCACCCAGGAACAGACGTTCCGAACGCAGCTGGCCGGCTTGCCGGAAGAAGAATCGATGGCCCGCATGGACGAGGATTTCGTTCGGGCGTTGCGTTATGGTATGCCACCGGCCGGCGGTCTGGGCATCGGCATCGATCGGCTGGTGATGCTGCTGACCAACACGCAAACGATTCGCGACGTGATCCTGTTTCCGTTGTTGCGGCCGGAAAAATGACACAGATCGAAATCAGGCGCGAAACTTACTGAGGATGACATGTACAAAATCCTTCTATGTTGGCGTTATCTGTTGACACGCTATTTGGCGCTGGCTTGCATCATCAGCGTGACGCTCGGCGTTGCCACGCTGATCGTGGTCAATAGCGTCATGAGCGGCTTCAGCAACAAACTCCAGGATCGTTTGCACGGTTTGCTGTCGGATATCGTGATCGAGGGGCGAACGTTCGACGGTTTTGCCGATCCCGACGAAAAGATGCGCCGCATTCGCGAATCTGCCATCGGAGAAAAAATCGCTGCTATGTCGCCGACGATGGAAGTTTTCGCCATGATGCAATTTCGCATGCCGATCGAATTCGGCGTCGATGAGATACAAACCCGACCGGTGCGCGTCATTGGCATCGACCCCAAGAGCCGGGCTGCCATCGGCGGCTTTGCCGAATTCCTCGAAGAACAGAAAAACGCCACCGAGCCTTCGTTCGAATTGCGCGATCCCGTTGCCCGGCGTCGCTATGAACTTCGGCAGCGAGCGCTCAAGCCGCCCCTGGTCGAGACTGACCCAACCCAGCCGCCTCCCCCGGCTCCGCCAGAAACGGAATTCAAAATCCCCGAAGGTATCATCGTCGGACACGCCCTTGCCACCTTCCGCTACACCAATAAAGACGGCAAGGTCGTCGAGTACGATGTGCTCAAACCCGGCAGCGAGGTCATCCTCACCACCGTCAGCGGCCGACGCCTCATGCCTGTCTACGACCGCTTCGTCGTTTGCGACCGTTTCAAATCAGAAATGAGCGAATATGACGCCAACTTCGTCTTCGTTTCCCTCGAACATCTGCAGAAGTTGCGCACGATGGAAGACCGCGTCACCAGCATCCAGATCAAACTGAAAGACGCCCGCGAGGCCCCACTGGTTGTCGCCGAACTCGAAAAGCTCTTTCCGAAATCGGTCTACCAGGTGTCGACCTGGCAGGACAAACAAGGGCCGCTCCTGGCAGCCATCTCCATCGAAAAAGGCATACTCAATATTTTGCTGTTCATGATCGTAGGTGTTGCCGGCTTCGGCATCCTCTCTATCTTCACCATGATCGTCGTCGAAAAGACCCGCGACATCGGTATCCTCAAAGCGTTGGGCGCCTCGAACGGCGGCATCATGAAAATCTTTCTCGGCTACGGTCTTCTGCTCGGCCTCGTGGGAGCTTTCTTTGGTACTGGCATCGGTCTGCTGATCACCGAACGCATCAACGAAATCGAACGATTTCTTACGGGCATGACCGGACAGCCGATCTTCGACCGCGAGATCTACTACTTCAACGAGATTCCTACCTATGTCAGCACCTGGAGCATCTTGATTATCAATTTTGGCGCAGTGGCGATCGCCGTCTTTTTCAGCGTGATTCCGGCGTTGAAGGCGGCCCTGCTGCATCCCGTACAGGCTTTGCGCTACGAATGACGCCGGGTTGATTCCGTCATCGGAATATTGGTTCAAAGGAAGCACCCATGCACGATGCATCTCCTATCCTCAAAGCAGTGAATTTGCACAAAGCTTACCGCAAGGATGCCATCAATGTGCCCGTCTTGCGCGGACTCAACCTCGAAGTGTTTGAAGGGGAATTCGTTTCCGTCGTCGGTGCTTCCGGTTGCGGCAAAAGCACTTTGATCCATCTGCTCGGCACGCTGGATCGCCCCGACCAGGGGCGAATCTATCTCGACGGAAGCCGCATCGACAATCTGCCTGCCAAACAGCGCGACCGCCTGCGCAATCGAACCTTCGGCTACATCTTCCAGTTCTATCACCTCTTGCCTGAACTCAACACGCTGGAAAACGTTCTGATTCCACACATGATCGAGCTGTCGCTGTGGCGCTGGTGGTGGAATCGCCGCGAACTCAAACAACGTGCCATCGAACTGCTCGACCGCGTCGGGCTGTCGCATCGCCTCAAGCACAAGCCGAGAGAATTGTCCGGCGGCGAGATGCAGCGCGCCGCCATCGCCCGCGCCCTCATCAGCCAACCCCGCATCCTCCTGGCGGACGAGCCGACCGGCAACCTCGATGCCGCCAACGGCGCCGAGATCATCCGCATCCTCCGCGACCTCAATCGCAATCACGGCCTGACCATCATCATGGTCACCCACAATCACGAACTCGTTCCCCTCACCAATCGCGTTGTTCGCATGCAAGATGGCGTCACGATCGACCAGCAAACAATCAATCCGACGAAAGCTCTGGTCGGATAAGCGCCTCTTGTTCGCCGAACGCTCCAGATCCCGTGTGAAGGATGGGTCTCGATCCTTACGATATCCCCATTCCTCATTTCTCCACAAGGCGCGCCCCGCCGCCCCTTCCCTGTGGCGAACCAGGCAACTTCCTGACGTGTCGTGTCCAGTATAAGGTATAATTGACACGTTAGTATTTTCGCGAACGTCTCTGGCGGCTGCACCTATGAGCACGATCATTGGCATCGACCTGGGAACGACCAATTCGGTCGCGGCAGTTCTTGGCAAGAACGGCCCGGAGATCATCCCCAACGCCCATGGCGAACGATTGACCCCTTCCGTCGTGGGAGTGGACCGGGACGGCCAGTTTCTCGTCGGAGCCGCCGCCAAAGAGCTGCAAGTCGTCCGTCCAGAACGCTGCGCCTCTCTGTTCAAAAGGCATATGGGCAGCAACTGGGGAGTGTCGTTCGGGCAGCACTCCTTTTCCCCAGAGGAACTGTCCAGTCTGGTGCTCAAGTCGCTCAAGCAGGATGCCGAGGCGTATTTGCAACGCCCAGTCGAACGGGCCGTCATCACGGTACCGGCCTATTTCAACGACCAACAGCGAAAAGCGACGATCAATGCCGGTCGGATTGCTGGCTTGACCGTGGAGCGCATCATCAATGAGCCGACTGCCGCCGCCCTGGCTTATGGATTTCATGAAGCGCGAGAAGACAAGGTGTTGTTGGTCTTCGATTTGGGAGGCGGTACCTTCGACGTGTCGCTTGTCGAAATTTTCGACGGCGTGATCGAAGTGAAATCCTCATCCGGCGAAAGTTGGCTTGGCGGCGAAGACTTCACGCGCACCCTGGCCGCACGAGTTCTGGAAAAGCACGGCCTGGCTTTCGAGCGCACGGAGATGGATGCACCTGCTTTGGTGTCGCGGATGATCAAGCAGTGCGAGATCGCCAAATGCCAGTTGAGTCGAAGCGAGACGACGACGGTTCGGCTGGCAAACCGGCAGGGCAATTTCGACGAGGATGCCCCCCAGATCGAGATCAGCCGCCGACAATTTGAAGAATGGACGGAACATATCCTGCGACGTATCGAGCCGCCTATTCGCCGGGTTCTAGGAGACGCCGGCTTGGACCGCCGCGATATTGAAGAAGTCATTCTCGTCGGCGGTGCGACGCGGATGCCGGCTGTGATCAGCCTGGTCCAGCAAATGTTCGGCAAACCGCCGCAAAAACCGCCTCAATCCTGATGAAGTCGTCGCGCTGGGTGCGGCGGTGCAAGCCGGTTTGATCGCTCGCGACCAGGGAGTCGAAGATTTGGTCGTCACCGATGTGGCGCCATTCACGCTTGGTATCGCGATCTCCAAAGAGTTCGGCATGCAACGTCGGGATGGCTACTTTCTGCCGATCATCCATCGCAACACTACCATCCCCGTCAGCAGGGTCGAACGTGTTTTTACCACCGAACCCAACCAGACGGAGGTCGTGGTGCGCGTTTACCAAGGCGAATCCCGGCGCGTGGAGCATAACCTCCTTTTGGGGGAATTCGTGCTGCAAGGCGTTCCGCGCGGACCGGCTGGGCAGCCCATCGATGTCCGTTTCACCTACGACTTGAACGGCATTCTGGAAGTCGAGGCCACGGTTGTCGCGACCAGGAAGAAGGTCACTCACGTTATTACCAGGCATGCCCGCGGTTTGACCCAGAAGCAGATCGACCAGGCCATTCGCAACATGGCGAAGCTCAAGGTCAATCCCCGCGAGGACGCCAATAACCGCTTCCTCCTCCGCCGGGCCGAACGTGCTTTTCAGGAATTGTCGGTGGAAGGCAGGGTTATCCTCGAACAGATGCTCGACGGATTTGAAACCGCCTTGGAACTCAACGACCAGGAAGCCGTGGAACGGCACCGTCAGGCACTCGTCGAATTCCTCGATCGCCACGACGGCAGTGTGGACAACGATGAGGAAGTCCTCGACTGAATGCTGATCGCTTCTGCCTTTAGGAGGAGCCTTTCGTCATGTGGGACTTGTGCTCGGTCGACGAACTGCGTGGCTGGTTGGCGCACCAGTTGGGTGTGCCTGAAAACGCCACACCGGACCAGGTGCGCCGCGGTTTCTGCCATCGTCTCCAGGAAGAACATTTTATACCGCCGCAAAACTGGCAGGACGCTCAAGCCTGGTTATGCGGAGAGATCAGCGCGGCGGCGAAAAACCGCTTCTACAGCCGATTGTTCCTGGAAAGGCAATTAGCTCTGGAACAATGCATCGAAGAGTTCGCTCAAGCATTCTTTCAGCTAGACCCCGCTGAGCGCGAGCTGCGATACCGGAACTTGGAACGGCTGTGCAGCAATCATCCCAAACTTGCCGCCCGCTTGCGCCGGTTGCAACGCGGATTGAAAATTCGTAGCGGCCTGCCGTTGGCGGAAAACGATTTATTGAAGAACATCTGCGACTTGTTTGTCGCATCGCCGGCAAAGGCGGCCACACAACGGCAATGCGTCTTGAATGATTGGCAGAAACGCCGAGACCGGCGCGCCGCTGTTCGTTCTGTACGTACATCGTTTCCAGAAGTAGCCGATCTCGTGCCGGGTTTTCTCGACGAAGTTCTCGGCAAACGGTTGAAAGTCCGCTTGCCCGCCGCTGCCAAGGGGGCGAAACAATTGCCATCGAGTTTCAGCCTTTGGCTTATCTTTTCTGCCGTCGTCGTGGGCCTTGGTCTTGGCGTGGTCACGGTCAGCTGGCAGTCGAAAACGTGGAGAAAAGTGAACCGCATCATTCCCAATGAGTGGCAGTACCAACCACCCATTTTGAAGGTGCCCAACGTCGGCGTCGATGACTCGAACGTAAAAGATGCATATTACGACCAATTTCTCCAGGAATTGGAACGGAAGTCCATCTTCAAGAGCCAGCAAGGTGCGAACGACCAACCGCAGGATCCGGTCGGTGGCAAGCCCCGGATCGAAAACGACCTCCAGTTGAAAACGAGACCGTTGCCCCCATCCCAGCCATGAGTGCCGCGAAATTGCCCGACGACCCGAAATCCTGGCCCGACGATCCATTTCAATTGCTGGGAGTCGATTTCGAAACCGATCCGCGCGACATTCGCCGAGCCTATACCCGTCTGATCCGCCGATTCAAACCGGAGCAATACCCGGAGCAATTTCGCATCATTCGGGAAGCATATGATATCGTTTTGATGCATATCGGTTATCTTCGCCAGGTGCAGGGGCAACTTTCGCTCACGTCGAATGAAGAAAGTCCTGACATTGATAAGGCAACAAGCTCCAATGAGGACCGTTTGGCCGAACCAGCCAAGAGCGAGCCTGTTGATTCTGCTCCGCCGCCACCTCTTCGGGACAGCCATGTATCTGATGAGTTCGAGAGAATCTGGGAAGAAGTTTGCGACGGGCATCCCGATACTGCCTATCGCCGGCTATTGCATCTCTACGAAAAACATCAGGAGTACGAACCGATCGTTCTTGCCCTGTATTGGCTGCTGAAGCTTTTTCCGTGGGTGGATGCGGACGGACGACGACCTTTGCAATGGCTTCTTTCAGGGCTGAGTCGCAACAGTCCGAATGACGTGTTGGGAGAACTGTATCGTCGGGAAGTCGATGCCGACCCCGAAGCGAATCTCGGTCCGCTATTCGAACAGTTGCCCGATGATCATTTGACAGCCAACGTCGATTTTCTTTGTCGCTCTCGATGGCAAGCGGCAGCCGATGTCGAGCTTTGGCATGTCATTTACTTCGACATCGAGACGCTGAGACCACGGGTCGCCAGCCAAAACCAGATACTCTGGGCGTTCTTGTTGGTTCTTGCCATCGATTATCTGGCGTGGAGCGACCATCGCAATGCCATCCACTGGACGAAGATGTACGTCAAGGAGATCGACTCGCTGCCCGATGTTCATATCCCTCTCGGTGCCGACCTCGATCGTCTTGAATTGCTGCTGCATTTATCGGCGCATTGGCGTGTGCTGTGGAATCGAGAAAACAACCGGTTCTTGCGTTTGATTCGGCAATCGTGGACGCGGTCGCTCGACGAAATCCAGCCCTTGTTTTGGAGCGTGCTGCAAGAAATCGCAGATAAACCGTATGAATGCGACAGCTGGTTCCGGTCGATTCAACTCGAAGCGCCCACCGTCTTACTCCAATTTGGCCACGTCTTGAGGACACAGCAAGCTTGGGAAAACCGGCCGCCCTATGAGAATGAAAACGAGAGAAGCGTATTGGCACAGCGAGTTCTGCAATTTGTCAATCACATTAAGCTCGACTCCTATTCGCGTGTCAGGCTGTTGGTCCTCGAGTTTTGCCTTCGCGAACACCTCGACGCCGACACCATCGGCGAACTCATCGATGCATCGGCCCGAGGCGACGATTATCTGTTGGTGCACGACCGCGTTTTTCTTTCGAACGCGATCTGGGAGGATCTTCCCCTGCGTTGTGTCTGCCTTGCGAACCGGTTGTTTTGGAGTTGATCGGCTCCGCTTCCCGTTTTTCGATCGGCTCAACGGTTGGGCCGGATGACGCGCGGTGGAACATTTTGTCGGGTGGCGCGTACCTGCGGCACCCGCTCCAGCTTCCAGCCGCTGTTTGCTGGAGGCGCGAATTGCGACCGATTGAGGGGAATGCCGCTTTGCACGTTTGGCAAATCCCATTTGACTTCGTTTTTGTTCGGCTGCATGAACCATAATTCGCGGGGTAGAAACGTGTTTTTGTTCAATACCAGTCGGGCACGCTGGAAGTCTACCTTGTCCTCCGGCAAGCGTGGTGTGATCTCGATGTAATAGTACCAATCGTCTTCTTTCGACAGACGAAGGTTGTACCGCTGTTTGGCATCCTGGGCCTTCATGCCGAAAAAGAAAGACAAGAAATTGTTGGCCTGTCCCTGTGGCAAGGTGTGGACGCGAATCACTTTGTTCGCCGGTACAAACTCATAAAGATAGGTGCCCGTACAGATGTACTTTTCATAGATGCTGGGCTTGTTGCGTTTGTACATTTCCAACGAGGCCATATTGGGTTTCATGTAAAGGGCTTCGCCTTCATACACGTCGGTGGTTTCGAAGACTTTATCGACGGTGGTGCGGATGCAGCGTGCTTTAAGCGTCTGCACGGCGGTCATCTTCGCTTCCCATTGCTGCAACAGCCGGTCGAGTTTCTCTTGGGCAGGCTGAGCCTGGGCAGCTGCCGTAAATACCAACCAAGCCGTCAGTATCTTGCCAAGGTTTCGCATTTTGCCTTCTCCAATCTGTCTCTTTCTGCGATTCGGGCCGATCTGGACTGGATCGTTCCGTGACAGGCGAAGCGAACGTTAATTTATATCCGTGAATTGGTCAAGCGGGAAGCGTCGTCGGTGGGTTCGCTGGCGATTCGTGTTTGGCGTTGCGCCCTTTGAAGCACAAGATCGGCAAAAACGAAAAAGGAGGTCATGGTGACAGACTTTGAGAATATCCGACTCTTGTGGTCGCACGGCCGCCGATCGCCAGAAAGTGTGCTGGTTCCTTTTTCGCTGGGGCGGCCAATAAGGAGGTGAGCAAGTATTTTTGGAAAACTGTTCAGTTTCTTGACAAAAATCCGTCTTGACCCGAAGGATGCCCAGGCTATAGTGCCGCTCCCTTGGCGAAAGGACCGCAAGCGCCAAGGCATGGAGTGAAAAAAGAATGGGGGAATTCGAAACCATTTGCAAGAGAATGGGGGAGGAAAGAGGATGAGTGGAATGCGCTATGTAGCCGGCTTGGCTGTGCTCGGCTTGGCCCTGGCTGCCTTGGCCTGGGCCCAGTCAAGCGGACAGCTGCCGCCCAGCATCGACCAGCCAGTAAGCGAGGTGGTCCAACCAGCGCCGACCTCGTTGCCTGCTGTGAACCCGGCCACCAGCCCGAACATGCAGGCTGCCCAAAACGTGCAGGCGCCCCACCGCGCGAACTATGAAGAACAAGAATTCGTTCCCGGACCAACGCCAGAGATTCCCACGGGTCGGCAAGAACCGGCCGTCAGCCTCGAATGGATCGGGCCGCCGGTGGCCAAGCTCGGTCGCGCTGCCGACTATACTATCGCCGTCCGCAATGTTTGCAACATTCCGGTACAGCAGGTCATGGTCCGCGTGCGCATCCCCAACGGCATGTCGGTCAGTGCCACTCAGCCCAAAGCGATCGCCGAGGGGAACGTTCTGATGTGGGAACTGGGAACGATGATGCCCAAGCAGGAACGCAACCTGCAACTCCGTTTGCTTCCCGAAGGCAAAGGCGACGCTCGTTGCCAGGCATGGGTCACGTTCACTGGTGCTTCCGGCATGGTCATGAAGGTCACCGAGCCGCAGCTCGTCCTCAAGGCCCAGGCACCGGACCGCGTTATGGTTGGCGATGCCGCTACCTTCGTCCTGACGGTAACGAATCCCGGAGATGGACCCGCGGATCAGGTCCGCATCCACGTCGAACTCAGCGAAGGCCTGGAGCACGTCAAAGGTCGAATCATCGACTTCGAGATCGGCAACCTGGCCCCTGGCGAATCGCGCAGCGTCCAGTTGATCTGCGCGACCAAGGCTGGCGGTCCGCAATTCTGCCATGCGGTCGCCGAATCGGAAGCCCTCCGCTCCGAAGACCGCGTCGGCGTCAACGTCATCATGCCGCGAATCGAACTCGACATTGTCAAGGCACCCAAGCTGCGTTATCTCGATCGTCCGGCCACGTATGTCTTTCGCGTGACCAATCCAGGAGACGCCTCGGCAACCAACGTCAGCATCACGGACGTGATTCCGCTGGGCTTCAAGTTCACTTCGGCCAGCCACGGCGGTCGGCATGATTTCTCCACCCGAACGGTCACCTGGTTCCTGGGCGAAATCGGCCCCGGCCAGTCCAAGGAAGTCGAGCTGAACGTCATCGCCATCAACCCAGGCGAGCACATCCACCGGGTCTCGGCCAAAGCCGCCCGTGGTCTGCATGACGAAAAAGAAACCATCACCACGGTCAAGGGGTTGTCCGCTATCCTTCTCGAAGTGGTCGACACAGCCGACCCCATCGAGGCCAACTCGGAAACCTCCTATGAGATTCGCATTACGAACACCGGTTCCGCTTCGGAATCCGAGATCAAGCTGGTCTGCCACATTCCCGATGAAATGGAATTCAAGTCGGCACAGGGTCCGGCCCGCTACCACAAACAGGGCAAGGACATCATCTTCGAGCCGCTGCCCAAACTCGCACCTCGTGCCGACGCCATCTTCCGCGTCAACGTCAAAGCCATCGCTCCTGGCTCGATCCGCTTCACCACTCAGGTGACCAGCAAAGGCCTGGTGCAACCGGTCATCGAACAGGAAGCGACGAGGATTTACGCCGACTAAACGATGGGACCACGTTTCTTGTCGTGGCGCCTAGTGTCGAAGATCGAGCGGTGGGTTTCTCGCCCACCGCTTTTTTAGTCAACCCCTCATCAACAAGGTGGGCTTACGGTTTCTGCTCCCAGACTGTGCGAAACGCCAACTGATTCGAGGCACCGCCACCGAGCATTGGATGCGTCTTGCTCTCTCACCAAATCGCTGATCTTCTCGCCTTCGTGGCGTTCTCCGTTGTCAACACACGATACCATCCTGTCTATATCTTCTTTTACAAACGACGCTCGCTGGTCGCGCTAACGCCGCGACGCTCGCTGGAGCGACGGGGAACGGACAGCCTGGATGTTTGCTCGAGGCCCTCTTCCTCGCTGTCGTGGTGGCGCAAACCGGCATCGTTTGCCTGGTCGGCGGGGTTTTGCCAAAAGGCAATGTTTGCCCAGTTTCAGAGTTGCCTGGACTTGCGTCAGTCTGGCTGTTCGGTATAAGCACCGCTGACTGTACGGCCGACACGATCACGGGCAATCGCGCGCCGAAGTTGCTGCGGGGGCTTCACTTGGCGATGCCTTTCGAACCGATGAAAAGAGTGAACGACAATGCTTTGCGAAAGCTCACCGGGCGCACCGGCCGCGCCCCGCTCGAGGAGATAAACCATGCGATTCGAACTGTTGAGTGGACTTGCCCTGATGGCATGTGTCTGCCCGCTTGTTGCCGGTCCGTATGAAGCGGTGATTATCGAGAACGAAGTCGAAGTACGCGGCCGGCCCAGCTACAGCGACAAAATTTACCCAACCGGTATTCTTCGCAAAGGGGATCGCGTCGAGGTCCTTCGTCCGGCAGAAGGGGATTGGCTAGCGATCAAGCCGCCCCCCGGCTCTTTTAGTTGGATCAATTCGCGGTTCGTCCAGTTGACCGGTCCCAAGACGGCCGTTGTGTTGACGGACGATGTTCCCGTGCGCATCGGCAGCGAAGTCGTCAACGTGGAGCCGACCGTGGAATCGGAGTCGAAGTTGAAACGGGGTGTTCAAGTCATCGTGTTGGACAGCAAAGGAATAACCGCGGCGGATGGCAAGTGGCTGCCGATCGCTCCCACCCCGGGAGAAGTTCGCTACATCCCAGCAGCGTCTGTGAAAAAGGCGGTGGAATCGACCAAGGAGCCGCCCACTTTGCTTGGATCGGCTGAACCGGCGGAAGCACCGGTGCCGGTTGGTTCGGCGTCGCCGGTCAAGGATAACGATCAGCAGATGTGGGATGCTGCTGTTGCCGCCGAGAAAGCGGGCCAGATCGCTGATGCCGCCGACCGCTACCTTGAGCTTGCTCGAAAGACCAGGGACCACAACCTGGCGATGCGTTGTTACAATCGCCTCTATTTCTTGCGTCGAGGAATGACCGGATCGACCCCTCCCAACTATCGTGCCGGTCGGCCCAAGAGGGCATCGACAGAGTACAACCCGGCCCAGTTGGCGAATCGGCCGACGTATCAACAGGGAAATTATCGCCTGGCGATCGGCCAGCGCTCGCAATACACGTATCGCCAGGAAACGCAGCAGACGGCACCGGGAGTGGCGCCGCCGGCTGGCTATTCGCAGCCTTCAGTCAGCACGATCCAGCCGCAATCCAGCGGCCCAGGCAGGCTGCTCCGCGCGCCGTTTTTTGTCGACAACAAGCCGACCTACGTGCTGGAATCGACGAACGGCATGCCGCGATTGTACGTCACCGCCGAGTCGAACCTCAACCTCGAACAATACGTCAACCGCCTTGTCGATCTGTGGGGGCCGGTGATGTACCGAGGCGATTTGAAAACAAATTATATGCGTGTGCGGCAGGTTCGGCTCATTCGCTAGTCGCCATCGCATCCAAACGGGCAAGTGCCGGTCTCGCGACGAGGAGATCGGCACGGCCCGTTTCTTTTCTCAAGCGATGATTTCTTTGATGGGCTTGCCGATTTCCATTTCGAGTCGTTTGCGCCCGGGAACCGCCAGGCGGTGCGGGTCCAGGCCGAGCTGGTGCAAGATCGTTGCGTGGATGTCGGTCACATAATGGCGATGCTCGACGGCATGGAAGCCAAGTTCATCAGTGGCTCCGTGGACGATGCCTCCCTTGATGCCGCCACCGGCCATCCAAACGGAAAAGCCATACGGATGGTGGTCGCGTCCGGTCGCTCCCTGGGAACCTGGTGTGCGGCCGAATTCCGTGGCCCAGACGACGATGGTCTCGTCGAGCAAGCCTCGCTGTTTGAGGTCTTTGAGCAACGCAGCAATGGGTCGGTCGATTTCGGCACAGTTTTTGGTGTGGTTGTTTTTCAAGCCGCTGTGGGCATCCCAGCCGCCGGCACCGCCGTTGGAACCGTGATAGATCTGCACGAACCGGACGCCGCGTTCGACCAGACGTCGAGCGGACAGGCAGATTTTTGCAAACGTCCCCTTTCCATACATGTCGAGGGTTTTCTTGTCTTCGTTGCGGAAATCAAAGACTTCAGGTACGGCTGTTTGCATGCGGAATGCCAACTCATACGATTTGATGCGTGCCAGCATCTTTTCATCCGCAGGATACTCGACCGAGGACAGTCGATTCAGTCGGTTCAACAAGCCGAACTCCGCTTGCTGCTCTTCCAAATAGACGTTTCGTTCCGGGAGAGCGAAAGGCAGCGGGTTCTTCGGATCGACGGTCAGCGGCACGCCGTCGTGTTTCGGGCCGAGATAATTGGCTCGGTGCGCCTCCATGCCGCCGCAGCAGTCGGCCAATGGTCTGCCTAACACGATGAACTGAGGCAGATTGTCGTTCAGTGATCCCAGCCCGTAGTGCACCCAGGCGCCGATTGTCGGGAAATAGCCATCGAGTCGGTGGCGACCGGTGTGGAATTGTAGTTGGGCTCCATGGTTGCTGTCTTCGGTCCACATGGAGCGTATGACGGCGATGTCGTCGATACAATCGCCGATGTTGGGCAGCCAGTCACTGACTTCGATGCCGCTTTGTCCTCGTTTTTTGAAGCCGACTTGCAGTGGGTAGAGCCTGGTGCGAATTTGGCCGTTGGCGTCAGGAGCGACGATGCGCTCATTTTCGAGATAAGGCGAAGTGAGTACCTCTTTGAACGGTGTTTCGTTGATACTCTTGCCGGCATATTTGCTGACGGCTGGTTTCGGATCGAACGTTTCGAGGTGGCTGGCACCGCCGATCATGAAAAACCAGATCACGCTTTTTGCTTTCGGAGTGAAATGGGGCTGTCCGGTAGGAGGCTGCCATGGAGACGGCGCCGCTTTGGCGATCCCTTCGCGATAGAGCATCGCTCCCAGCGCCAAGCCGGTGAAACCCATTCCGACGTCTGCCAAAAATGCTCGACGACTTCTCAACAATGCCGGATGCATGGCTGATCCTTTATCGCAAGATCGGAAGCTGGCAATGCGCTCTTGGTTTTAGGGGGTGGCCCCTTAGCGGATCGTCACGAAATCATTATGGTTCATCAACACGTGAACCAGGTTTTCCCGCGCCCGCAAAATCGGATCCGATGCCGGCGCGATTTTGCTTGCCTGCGGATTGGGCGATGGCGTCAGTTTGCTCTTGTCGCTCAACAGTTTCCGCTGCCTGGCAAGAAACTCCGTGCAGATTTTCAATTCCTCAGCAGATGGTTTGCGTGCGAGAATCTGCTCGAACGCCTGGATGACGAACTCCGGACTTTTGACGGCGGATGGGTGGAGCTTTCGGGCGAGCAGTCGGGATTGCTCCAGCGACAAGGTGCTGTTGGCCAATGCCAATGCCTGCTGCGGTACAATGCTTTCAGAGCGGCGATAACATTCGTTTTCGCTGGCAACGTCGAACAATTCCAGGAACTTCATTTTCTTTTCGTAAGCGTGGCGAAAATAGACACTGCGCCTGCGGGACGATTCTCCCAGGTTGTGGTCGATGTCCGGTCCACCCATGGTCAAGTCGAGGTTGCCTGCGACATAAAGAAGGCTGTCGCGAACAAGCTCGGCTTCCAAGCGACGGCTGTTCATCCGCCAGAAATAGTGGTTATCGGGATCTTTGACGAGATTCGCAGCTGGAGCGGCTCGGCTATTGGAGGACATCCGGTAAGCGTTGGAAGTGACCATCAAGCGGTGAAGATGCTTCATGCTCCAGCCGTTTTCCATGAACTCGACAGCCAACCAGTCGAGAAGCTGGGCATGACGTGGCTTGGGACTTCGGAGTCCAAAATCGAAAACGTTTTCAACGATGGGAGCGCCGAAGTGCCGAAGCCAGATGTGGTTGACCGCCACTCGCGCGGTAAGCGGATTGTTCCTGTTGGTCAGCCAGCGTGCGAACGCGAGCCGACGCCCGGTGCTGGTCCGAGGATACTCTTTGCCTAAAGGAGTGTACTGCGGCGAAGGCGACTTCATGGCATCCTGGGCGGCTTTCCATTTCTTTCGCGCTGCGTCGAGGTTTTTTTTCGCGGCGGCGAGAGCATCCTGCGATTTCTTGTCGTTTGCCTTGGCCGATCGCTGCGCTTTGCGAAGCGCCCCCTCCGCTTGCAGCAGACCGTATTCGGCTTGAAGGAGGCTGGCTTGTCGTTCAGCGGCTCCAGCCGAAAGAGCCAGTTCCTTGAACGATGGCTGGTTCGCATATTTGGCGCGATCGGCTTCGATCCGTGCCGACAGGGCTGAACGCTTCGCTTTGGCGATGGCTACCTTTTTCTCGGCAAGCGACCACGCTTCCTCTGCCAACTCGAGGTCCGGGCTGGCTTTGGGATCCGCCTTGGCTTTTTGCGCCGCCTGATCCCTCGTCGCTTTGGCTTTGGCCAGTTCTTGGTTCGCCTGTCGTATTTCGCGGTCGGCAGCTTCGAGCAGATCGTGCACTACGTGGTCTTTCAGATGCGGATAGTAAGCGGTCAACGGCAGATCGACCGGTTCGATTTGCAATTCGCCTCCCAAGACGCTGGGGACGCCGGGAGTCATCAATCGCGATTTGTCAGGGTGTTTTTCATTGCCTCGAATATACAGATACGTTGGTGCCTTGGCGTCTGCGTCGTAGGCTCTCGGCAAGCCGTCTTTGGAAGTATCCAATTGTCCGGGTACGCGATCGGTGCGAACCTGGTGCGGCTCGAAGATCGCCCGCAGTTCATAATAGGCTCGCTGTGAAATGGGATCATATTTGTGTTCGTGACAGCGGGTGCAATTGATAGTGACGGCGAGAAAGGCCTTCATCGTGTGTTCAACCGTATTGTCGAGCCAGTAATTGCGGTTGAACTTGTACCAATTGCGAACCAAGTAGCCGGTGGCCCGCAAGGTCGATGGGTCTTCGGGGGCTATCTCGTCGCCAGCCAGCATTTCGATGATCATGCGGTCGTAGCCTTTGTCCCCATTCAGGGACTCGATGATCCAGTCGCGCCAGCGCCAAATGTGAGGCTGACTATTGCGAATTTCGTTGCGATAGCCCGACCAGTCGCTATAGCGCCAAACATCCATCCAGTGCCGCCCCCAACGTTCGCCGTAACGCTGGCTGGCCAGCAGCCGATCGACCACCTTTTCATAGGCATCGTCGGACTTGTCTTCGAGAAAGGCGTGCAGTTCGTCCCGCGTTGGCGGCAAGCCGATCAGATCGAAATAGACACGGCGCAGAAGAACTTCCTTGCTGGCCGGTGCGGCAGGCGCCAACCCCTGTTCCTCGTGTTTGGCAGCCAGAAAGGCATCGATCGGATTCCGCACCCAGCTGGTGTTTTGCAGCTGCGGAATAGCCGGACGTTGGGGGACCTTGTAGGCCCAGTGTTCACGTGGATCGGGCGGGACCGGTTCCACTGGTGCATTGGCACCCTGGTTGATCCAGGCTTTCAAGAGGGCGACCTGCTGGTGAGACATCTTTTCCCCTTCTCCCTCGGGAGGCATCAACGATTGGCCATCGATGCCGAGCACGCGCTTGACCAGCAGGCTTTCGTCCGCCTTCCCCGGAACGATTGGCGGGCCATCTCGGCCCCCCTTGAACAAGAGCTGAGCTGCATCCATGCGCAGTCGCGAACGTTGCTTCAACGCTCCGTGACAGGAAAAACATTTTTCCGCGAGGATCGGCTTGATATCTTTGACATAATCGACCTTTTGGGGACCGGCCCATGCGGTCGACGGCACGAATAACAAGCAAACGGTCAACCATGTCGTGGCTCTCATGGTCACACCTTTTTTGGCAGGAAGTTGGGGCGGGCTGGCGTTTATTTTAAGGCAAAACACCTCTGCCACAAGCAAATTTCGGGAAAACTCGAAAGCGACGTGACGAGGCTGACTGCGCCGGTTGCCCCTTGTGCGGTTGCCAGCACGCCTGCCACTTAAAAAATTTTTTTTGGGAACTCTATTGACTCGTCTTTCTCCAAATAATGTGTATACTCTTATCTCCGGGGGGAAGAGTCCACACATTCTGACAAAGAGAGGAAAGTAGCGATGCGCCGGGTTCTCTGTGGCTTGGTACTCCTGTTCTTCATGGCCGCCGACATCTCCTATTTCGTGCCCAACGTCGACGGCGCTCCTCAACGCAACAATCGAAATCGCAACCGAAATCGCAACCGGAATCGGAACCGAAACCGGAACAATCGGAACAATCAGGCCAGGCAATTGCAGCAGCGGTATCAGAAACTTTTCCAGCAACAGCAACAGCAATACCGCCAGTATTTACAGAAGCTTCAGGAGCAAGCGAAGAAGCAGCAGCAAGCGATCAAAGATCGCTTGGAGAACCCGATTTTCCGCGATTTTGTGCTGACGACAGTCGAGAATGTGAAGGTTCGCCACATGCAGCCGCCGATGACGTTTGACGCGGACGGCAAAGCCAAGAAATATTCGCCAGAAGAACTCAAGAAACTCAAGGGAGACAACCCCAGCTTGCCTGGCTACGAGGGCAGCTTTTCAGATCTGCAAGTGGGGCAGTGGGTTAGGGCCATCCTGGCACAAGAAAAACCTGATCCCAATGACTCTCTCAAAACGAAGCTTGTCCAGGCTGGCAATGTGATAGGCCAGATCTCCAACCTCGGACCTGATTCGATTACCGTGCGCGTTCAGATGCCGCTGAACTACGCTGGACCGACATCGAACCAGAAAAACGCGAATAACACCAAAGGGAAAAACAACCAACCCAAAGGAAAAACCAAGGACAAGGCCAAGGGCAACAACCCTAAAGACAATATCGAAGTCGTGCCGGTTTTCGATCGGCAGGCGGCCGTGATCGTGATCTTGAAGAATGTCAGTACGCCAACTTTCGGGTTCCCTCTTCCGAAATAAAGTTTCAGCTTTGTAAAACGACAGAAAACAAACAGCACCGGTCGAACTCGCCGGTGCTGTTTGTTTGTCTGGTCAAGGCTTAACCACTTCCGGCTCAGCGAACGCCTCTCGCATCAAAGGTGGCAGACGCCGAACGACCCCTGCTTTTGTCGCGAAATACAGATAGGACTCGGATGGTTTGCGGGCATTGCCGTCGGCCCAAAGGGCATAGAAATCGGGATGAGCGTGGACCGGCTTGCGCGCGTAACTGTGGTTCCGTTCGCTGTTCGCGGTGAGCTGTTTGACTTTTTTCCATGTCGCTCCCTCATCGGGGCTGAACCACATGACCATTTCTCCGCCAGTGCCAAAAGGTTGTGGACCCGGTTCAGTAGGAGCGATAACGCGCCAACCTTCTTTTTCGACGTACAGCGGTCCGAAGTCGTAATTGTGGTCGGAAGCGGTGAAGGTTCGAATGCGCCACTCATTGCCGGTCCACTGTGCCGTGCGCCATGTACGTGGCCCGCTTTGTGGACCAGCTGCATAATGCCGGCTGGTCAAGAAAAGAATAACCGGTCTGCCCTTGTGATCGAAGTTGACCGACTTCAGATAAACGAGCAGTTTTTCGCTTTGGAAATCGTGAACGAGAGCGGCGTTCTTTTTTGCGCGGATAGGAGTGTCGACGATTTCGCCGGCGGCATTCCGCCAGGTTTTTCCCATGTCGCTGGATTCGAGATAATAGAGATTGGTGCGAGCGTTGAGACCGACCGGATTGGGGTGGAAGTTGAACGCCGTGCCGACGCGTTTTCCGTCCGACCAGCTGACCTGATAATGTCCTTTTTCGATCTTGGCCAAGAGGCTCGGCTGGCTCCATTGGAAGCCATCAGTGCTGGTCATCCAGAAGAGGTTTCTGCCCTTGGCGTAACGGGTATGCAAGAAGAAGAACCCCTGTCCAGGCAGAAACCACGGTTGGGTGTAGGAGAAGTTGGTCTTGAGCACGAGTTCGAAGTCGTCGATGTTGAAAGGCTTTTTGCTGCGATGGATGAAGGAGGGGCGGGCGGTTCCATGAGCACTGGAAAAAATCCAGATATGGCCCCTATCGTCGATTTGCATGGTCGGGTTGTCGTGGGCGTCGTCGGTCTTTTTGTTCAGAAGAATGGTCGGTCGAGGAACTTTGCCGGTAGCATGGTCGTAATAGGAAACCATGTGCAAGAGTTCGCGTTTACCCTTGATCGTGCCGCCGTAGCAGAAAAACGTCTTGTTCGCCTTGGCGGAATAAACAGCGATGGGAACATGCTGCTGAGGGTAGGTGGCCATGCCGCCGCTGTATTTGTAGCGGTATTCGTCGTTGCTGGGTTGATTCATATACCACAGGCCGCGGTATCCGTCATCTTTGGGGAAGTCCGCAGCACGAGCTGCCAAGGGCAGGAAAGCGACAACAGCCAAAGCGACATTTTTATTGCAGGGATTCATCTGGGTTTTCCTCGAGAAAGGTCCTCTCCTTGCCACGAAGGCGAAGGAGAGGACGACGCAGCACCTTATTTGATGCCGAGTTCTTTCAGTTTGGCAGCGACGTCGGCACCGTGGCTGCCTGCTTTGACGTTTTTGTCGATAAAGAGGATTTTGCCGTCCTTACCGATATAAAAGGTCCAACGGCTGCTGAAACCTCGAGGCGACAGCACGCCGTACGCTTTGGCGACTTCCTTGGTGGGATCGCTCAGAATCGGGTAGTCGAGATTGAGTTCCTTGGCGAATTTGGCGTTGGTTTCGGGGGTATCGCAGCTGGCGGTGAAGTAGGCGACATTGAACTTGCGAATCACTTTTCCATTCTCACGGAAGGAAATGCATTCCTTGGTTCAACCGCCGGTAAAGGCCTTGGGGAACCAGGCGATGACGACGGCCTTTTTTCCTTTGAAATCGGAGAGCTTGTAGGTTTTGCCGTCGGATCCCTTGAGAGAGAAATCCGGGGCAGGATCGCCGACTTGGGGCGCCGCCATCACTGCGCCGGCCAAAAAGGCGACGGCTCCAATCATAGCCAGACATTCTTTCATTGTTCAGCCTCCACAGATGCAAAATCCTCGTCGCTCGAAATCCGAAAGTCGGATGTCGAGATACCATGGATGTTTTTGGAATTCTTCATTGCTTTGGCTAGTGCAAGAACCGGCGGCGGCCGGCGGGATCATACCAGCCAACATTCCTCGCCCGAAATGGTACGAACGTTTCGCATCTATTTTGTGGCGGTAAGCGCTGCCTGCGCATGTCGGCGAAAGTGCTCTGCCCGTTGGGGCTGGCCAAGTCGCGCGGCACAGTCGACCGCTCGCTGGCAATCCTCCGATCCAAGTTGCCCCAATTCCATGCCGCGTTCGTAGCAACGCAACGCCTCGGCGAAATCCTGGTTTTCATAGTGCAAATACGCACACGCCAACCAGGCGGGCTGGTAATCGGGATGCGTGCGCAACAGCGAGTGAATCATCGCCGCGCCCTCTTCATAATGCCCCGATTCGATTTTCTTTTTGCCGAGTTCGAGCATTTCCTCCGGGGAGACCATCTGGATGTCCCAAAATTGTTCCCGGCGTTTGGGGCGGAACAGAAGATAGGCGATGACGGCGCAGGTAAGAAAGAACCCGGCCAGGAATTCTGGCGTCAGGGCGTTGAACAGAAACTGAAGCAATCGCGTGTAGAAGCTGAATCCGCGCTGGGCCTGGGTCTCAAAATCGATGCCGAAATACTGCATTACCGCGGAGATGATTGGCATGAAGACGCCCGCGGCGCACATCATCCAGGCGACAGTTTGCCGAACGACTTTGACCTCCAGTGGGATTTCCGCAAGCCTGAAACCGTTCTGCGTTAGGGCGACATGGGCGTCGGGAATCTTGCCCAGGACGTTGGGTACGACGCAGAATCTCGCTTCGACGCGTCCGGAACCGATACGCACCTCGCGCTTGGCGGGATAACAATCGCAGCCGGGAAGGATCGGTTCCACTTCGACGCGTGAGCCGAGCGCCACTTGGAAACGATCGCTCACGGACTGAGCCACATTCCTGCGACCGATCTGGACGATGTCTTTTTCGGAAATGACGACAAGCAAAGGAAAAATCTGTTGCGGATTCATTCTCGAGTAGTAGCGGACGGTGGCATGGCGTTCGACCTTATGCGGCGGAGAAGCAGCAGGCGGAGCTACAGCTGTAGCGGCGGCTTTAGCCAGCAAAGGTTCCGCCATTGGAGCTGGTGCCGCAGCAGGAGGTGCCGGTGCTGCTGGAGGCGCTGACAAAGGCGGCGCTGCTTCTCCAGTGAATGTATCGCTCATTGCCTCGACACCTTCGCTGATTTGTTCTTCTCTGGCAACTTCATCCGACAAGATTGCCGCATCTGCGTCGGTGGCACGATCGTCAGCGGTCACGACCTCCTTTACAAGCGATTCCGGCGATATGGTCTTTTGTTCGGAAGCGCCGGGCAAAATGGCTTCTTGCGCAAGCGAGGCTTTCGGCTCTGCGGTTGTTTCAGCTGGCGCTTTAGCCAACGCAGCCGACTTGTCCCCTGACGGAGAGACCGTTTCCCTGTCGGCTTGGGGTTTCCGTTCAACTGTTTCTGGTAGTTGCTTTGTTGGAGTGGCAATCGCCCGCAGTTCCAAGGTGATCTTTTCTTTTCCCTTGGCAAGCTGGTCGAGTCGCTGATCGAGTCGCACGACTTTGCCGGCAAAATGCACCAGCCAGACTGGAGGATTTCGTGGTAAACCCAGTTTCCAAATGACTTCGTCGAGAAGTTGCCGTACCGTTTGCTCCGGCCTGGCCATCAGTGATGTTTGCCGAAGCGTGCCGTCTTGCCGAACCAACACCAGGATTTGGATCGCCATGGCCTTTTAGCCCTCCAGTGAATCACGAGCCGCTTTCGCCTCTCGAAGCAATCGATCGATGGTTTGCCAGTCTTCGTCGTGGAGCGCTCGTTCCAATTCTGCAAGTCGGCCAGTCAGGGACCGCAGTGCTTGAAGAACGGCATCACGATTCTGTTTGAAAATCCCTGACCAGATGATCGGGTCGCCTGCCGCGATGCGGGTCGTGTCTCGAAAGCCCGTTGCGCACAGGGGCTTATATTCTTCGGGAACGATCCCGGCGAGCGCCGAGGCCAGGAGATGGGGCAAATGGCTGGTGACTGCCAGCGCTCGATCGTGGTCTTCAGGCGACATTTCGACAACTCGGCTGCCCAGTGCGGACCAAAACTCGTGGATTTTCTGCAAGGCGTTCGCATCGGATTGTTCTGTAGGCGTCACCACGACGACCTTTTTTTCAAACAGGTTCGCGTCAGCAAACGTCGGTCCTCGTTTTTCCGAACCTGCCAAGGGATGGCTGCCGATGAAATGGACTTCTGCGGGGAGCTTGTCGTCCAGCCCACGGACGATTGCCGACTTGGTGCTCCCCGCGTCGGTGAGCACGGTGCCTGGCGAGCACGAGCTGGCCGCCTCCATGACCTGCGGCACGATCGATTCGACCGGTGTGCAAAACACAACCATGTCGGCATCGACCACCCCTTCCGTCAGGCTGGTCGTCACAACATTGGCGATACCGAGTTCAAGCGCTTCGGAGAGGCTTCTGCTGCTTCGCCCGACGCCAACGATATTCCTAGCCAGGCCGCGTTTTTTCGCCGCCAGCCCAATCGAGCCGCCGATCAAGCCCACACCAACAATGGTCAACGTTCCGATCATCATGTGCGAGGTGGTATGTCGAAAAAAATCGTCTTTTCGTTTATAACTGGCACGAAGCATGCCGTCCAGTTATCGACTTTGCGTGTCGGCGCGATTTAAACTTCGGCACTTCGGCGATTTGTCAGGTGAATGCTTGCCATCCCTTCAGCTGGCGACTAAACTTGAAGTCTCGCCGATACTTTCGAGAGCCTGGCAAATACAGAGGATTCACCATGAAGAAATCACCGATGAACCGACGACATTTTCTGCAAATATCCGGCGCTGCTGCAGCCGGCGTTCTGGTGCCGAGTTGGTATACCCTTCCAGCGTCTTCTGCGGCCCAGGTAAAGGGTGCCAACGAGAAGTTCATTATCGGTGCGATCGGAGTTGGCAGCCGTGGCAAGGGCGTTGCGGGCCAAACACGCTCCTTCGGCGACATCGTCGCGATTGCCGACGTCGATCTCAACCATGCCGGAAAAGCCAACAAGGACCTGGCCAAGGAAAAAGCCAAAGTCTTCCAGGATTACCGCAAGCTGCTGGACATCAAAGAGATCGATGTCGTTACGGTGGGTACGCCCGATCACTGGCACACGAAAATCTGCATCGACGCCATGAACGCCGGCAAGGACGTCTATTGCGAAAAACCGCTGACGTTGACGATCGATGAAGGAAAATTGCTCTGTCAGGCAGTGGAAAAAACGAAAAAGGTCCTGCAGGTTGGCACGCAGCAACGCAGCGAATACCGCAACATGTTTCTGACCGCGGTGGCCATGGCTCGCGAGGGTCGGCTGGGCAAGATCAAACGCGTCACCTGTGCCATCGGCGGCGCTCCCAAGGGAGGACCCTTCAAAAAGACCAAACCGCCCATGGAACTCGATTGGAATTTCTGGCTGGGCCAATGCCCTGTCGTCGATTACATCAAAGAACGTTGCCACTATCAATTCCGCTGGTGGTATGAGTATTCCGGCGGCAAAATGACCGACTGGGGCGCCCACCACGTAGACATCGCTCAGTGGGCTATCGGCATGGAAGCATCCGGACCCGAATCCGTCGAAGTGATTTCTGAAACCCACCCCGTTCCTCTGAAAGACGGCTACCCCACGGTCGACGATCAGTACAACACTGCCACCGCGTTTCAGGTCAAATGTCTTTTCCCGAACGGCGTGGAAATGATCATTCGCCATGACACGGCCAACGGCGTTACGATCGAAGGTGAAAAAGGGAAGATTTTCGTCAGTCGCGGCAAACTGCAAGGCGAGCCGGTTGAAGAGCTGAAGAAAAACCCGATCCCGGAAAAGGTCTTGGTGGCCCTGCGCAAAGGCAAACCGCTCAGCAACCACATGACCAATTTCTTCACTTGCGTCAAGGACCGCTCGCTTCCGGTTTCAGACGTCTTCTCGCACCATCGGGCGTTGTCGACGTGCCATTTGGCCAACATCGCGATTCGGTTGAAACGGAATCTGAAATGGGATCCGAAAGCCGAACAGATTGTTGGCGATAAAGAAGCTAACGCCTGGTTGGCGAGAGAACAGCGAAAGGGCTTCGAGATCAGCCTTTAGCCGACCTCAGCACAGGCGATCCTGTCGAGGGTTTGTCGAACAGCATCCCAGTCGCCCTGACTTGCTCGATCACATGCCTGTTCGATGGCCTCGGCGAGGAACGATGTAAACGGAATAGCCGTGCCGGCGGTGGGGATCGTCGGCACGAGTTTTTTCGCAAGCAGCGCACAAAGCTCTTCCAGACCGGCTTTTGTCTTCGCTGAGATTTTCAAGGCATCGACAGCGTCGACGTCCCAAACGGGCGGCAGATCGATTTTGTTGATGACGAGAAGCGACGCCATGGTTTGTGGAGGCCAGACCGGCTCGGCACCGGCCTCCACCAGCCAAATGATCAGATCGGCGTTGGCAGCGATTTCTTTGGCCTGTTCAATGCCTTCTTTTTCGAGCTCGCCAGGTTGTTCACGCCAGCCGGCCGTATCCAGCAACTCGACAGGCCAGCCGTCGATGGCGATCGTCGCTGCCAATATGTCTCGGGTCGTGCCGGGCGCAGACGCCACAATGCTGCGTTGGAACCCAACCAAGGCATTAACCAGGCTGCTTTTTCCGGCGTTAACGGGACCTAAGATTGCGATTCGCCACGGTTGGGTAAGCCGCGATCCTAATTTGCCGAATTGGTTCAACTCATCCAAACGCCTTTTCGCCTCGTCAGTGTCGCCTCGCTCGATGCGGGTCAGAACCTCAACGACGGCACGTTCAAAGGCACCGTGGTATTGATCGAGAAGGAGATCAGCGGTTCGCAGCGTGGAGGCTTTGGCAAGTTCCATGCTCGCCAACGACTGGAGTTTGCTGGGTGAAGTTCGCTGCAAGAAATCTTGCCAGGAGCAGCAGCGAACGCCTCTGTCGGCCAGTTGTTCGAGTATGAGGTCAACGACTTCAGGTCCGCCGTGACAATGAATCTCGAGCGAATTCATACCAGGCTCTTTGACAGCAAGGACGACTTGGTCTGCCAATTCGCCGCCGAACTGGCCCAGATAAAAAGTCCCCGCCGGCGGATCGTCAGGCAAGGTTTTCCCGTTTCGGCGACGAAACAATTCACGGGCGACTTGGCCAGCGTCGGGCCCGAAAAGTGCGATCGTCGCTACCGCACTTTTGCCTGGTGGAGTCAGGCGTGCGGCCCAGGTATTTTCCGCTTTGTTCATGTGCACGCCTCGCAACTCAATCGCGCACCTTCAAGCGTCATTTCGGGCCAAACGCAGGTTCCGGCAAGATCTTCGCTGAGGTAAGGAGCAAGCAACGAAGCGTCTCCACCGGTAACGAAGATATGGCATTGCTCCGCGGTCTGGATTCCTTTCTTTTTGGCCGCCGCGAGCAGACGTTTGGTCGCCATGATCGTACCGCCGGCAACCGCATGAACAACGCCGACGCGCATGGCGTCAGGCGTCGATTTCGCTGGAACTTCAATGGGTGTGGCGTCGATCTGCACGGGAGGAAGAAGTGCTGTGGCACGATGCAGCGTGTCTGCCATCAGCCGGATGCCTGGAAAAATAATGCCGCCGGCGAAAGCACCATTGGCATCGATCCAGTCTACCGTCACGGCAGAACCGGCATCGATGACCACCGCAGGATTGTCGGGATGGCGTCGATGATTGGCGGCGACGCCATTCAGCAGTCGATCAATGCCAACCCATTCCGGATGATCCAGGTCGACTTGCAACGGCAGTTCGAGGCTGTCGAGAACGCGAACACGCTGACCGCGCCGCTTTAGCCAATCGACCAGCCGCTGAACTCGTTCCGGATGGACGCCACTAACGGCCCAGTTGGCGGTTTCAGGTAGTTGCCAGTGGCGACATTGCCTTTCCCATGCATTGTCATCGTTTGGGTCTAACGACGCCTTGGCGGCGATGCCACCATCCAGACAGCGTCCCCACTTGATGAAGGTGTTTCCGATATCGACTACGACGTCCGGCCGCATGCCTGCATCTCCTGAGGTGGTAAAAGGGAAAAGTCTAAATTCCGCGAACGACCGAACCAGTCAGGGAGACGGGCTGTTCCCGCAGCCGTCGCAATTGCTCGACTACATTCGTTACCAGCTGAGCCAAACCCTGGCCAGTCACGGCGGAAATGGCCAGCACTGGGCGACCCAACTCTTCTTCCAGCCGGCTGCGAACCATTTCTGAACCCGTCAACTCAGCTTTGCTGAGGGTTACGATTTCCGGTTTATTCTCCAAACCATGTTGGTGTTTTTCCAACTCACGGCGAACAATGCGATAGTTGTGTACCGGATCGCTGCCATCCGCGGGAACCGGCTCCACGAGGTGGACAAGGACTCTGGTTCGTTCAATGTGCTTGAGGAATTCGAGTCCCAGCCCGACGCCGTGATGGGCGCCTTCGATCAGGCCTGGAAGGTCGGCGAGAACGAAAGCCCTTTCTCCACCAACATAAACAATGCCGAGATTCGGATGCTTTGTGGTAAAGGGATAGTCGGCGATTTCAGGCTGTGCCCGGGACAGTCGGCTCAAAAGGGTTGACTTGCCGGCATTGGGCAAACCGATCAATCCCACATCAGCGATGACCTTTAGTTCGAGAACGATCCATCGCTCTTCGCCAGGAGAACCTAGTTGCGTTTCGCGGGGGGCACGATTCGTGGCGGTGGCAAAGGACTTGTTGCCGCGTCCTCCTTTGCCGCCATGAGCAACGGTCACTTGCTCCCCCGGTGCCGTGAGGTCTCGCAGGATATGGCCGCGATCACGGTCAACGACGAGCGTCCCAGGTGGAACAGGGATGATGAGGTCTCTGCCGTTTCGCCCGTGACGGTTGTTTCCTTCGCCGTGTCGTCCGCGTTCAGCTTTCCAATGTTTCTGGTGGACGATGCCGGCGAGGCTGTCGGCATCTGCACAGGCACGGACGATGACAGAGCCGCCGTCGCCGCCGTCACCGCCGTCCGGCCCGCCGCGGGGAACGAACTTCTCGCGGCGAAAGCTACAGCAGCCGTTACCGCCGTCGCCTCCTTTGACATACAGGATTACGCGATCGACAAACATGGCACCACTATTATAACTTGCCACGAACAGGCAGGTAGGGACGACGTGGCCGAGCCCTCCGCCTTTTCTCCGCGCGGGCGCTGTTCGGCGAACGAATCTATAGATTTGCCTGGCTTGGTGCGAGTTTCCGAAGTTCGACGATGATACCACCGAGGTGGAAGAAGCGATGAACCTTGGAAAACCAGAGTTCGCGGTACCAGTGGAGTTGGCACTCGGCACAAACTTGTTTCAGTTCACTGCGGTTATAGGTTCGGCAATGAAAAAGCCTGCTGCAAACCGCGCCGTTGAAAGTATCTTCGGTGGTGAGCAGGAGCATCTTACCGCCGGTCTTGAGAACCCGCGACAATTCCGACAGTCCCGCCTTCGCATCAGGCAGATGTTCCAAGACCCAGCCGCAAACGATGGCATCGAAGCATTCGTCAGCATAAGGAAGCCGAGTCAAATCGGCTGCGACATGGGATACCCGGTCGCGAGGTAGATTTCGCCGCGCACGCTGCAACATACGCTGCGAATAGTCGAATGCCGTGATAAGGGCATCGTCGTCGGCTCGCCGAACCAGAAAGTGCGAATAACGCCCATTGCCACAGCCGGCATCGAGAATGCGCTTGCAACCTCGAACGTCAAAACCGCTTGGTCGCAACAGCCGACCCGCCAGACTCTTGTGCCCGGTGACCAGGCCTGTCCACTTCGTCAATGCACCGGGTAGTCCGTCGTATTGGTTCTGAATGAATCGGCGATAGTCTCCGAACGAACGTCGTTGCAGTTCCTTGGATTTGATGACGGATTTAAGAGAAGGCCGTTTCGTACTCATGTTGCTGTCTCAGTGAAGTGGTTGAGCATGAGGAAATTGTCACGACGCCTTTTGTCGGCGTCAAGTAAACAATTTGATTTTACGATGAAAAGACAAATCTCGCCATTTTTCGTGCAAACTCTATGGTCGATTTCGCTTTGTCTAAATAAGCTTTTAGGGTAAGCTATATGCGTTCTCGTGTGAGGTATTCCGAATGCGCTGCCTGTTGTCCGGCTTGGTATTGTTGGTTCTAGCGTCAGTTGTGGCGGCCCAGCCAAAGGCAAAAAAACTGAAGGTAGTCGTCACGACAGGTCAGATTGAAGATGCTGTGAAAAACGTCGCGGACGACCTTGTGGAACTACATGCGCTTATGGGACCGGGGGTCGATCCTCATGAGTTTGAACCGACCCAACGCCACATCGAACTCATCAACTCGGCAGACCTGTACTTGGTGAACGGCCTGCACTTGGAAGGCAAAATGGGGGGAATTTTAAAACAGCACCCGGACAAGGGGGTGGCGGTAACGGACGGTATCCCCCGTGAAAAATTGCGGCGAGTGGAAGGATTTGAGGGAGGCTACGATCCCCATGTCTGGTTTGACGTGATGCTGTGGAAAGACGTGGTGCAATACATCGCCGACACATTGTCGAAACGTGATCCGGTCCATAAAGAGACGTACCAGAAAAACGCCAAGGCGTACCTGGCGAAGCTTGACAAACTCGATGAATACATTCAAACGCGGGCAGCAGAGATTCCTTCCCAGAGGCGGAAACTAGTCACAGCACACGACGCCTTCGGCTATTTTGGCCGACGCTACGGCTTCGAAGTCGTGGGCTTACAGGGAGTTAGCACGGAAGGAGAAGCGGGGACGGCAGACGTGGTGCGACTGGCCGATTTCATCGTTAAACACCAGGTTCCCGCTATTTTCGTCGAGACTTCCGTAGCCGATCGACATATGCAGGCCGTTGTTGAAGCCGTAGCTGCTCGCGGGTACGAAGTCGTACTTGCCGCTGAGCAATACCAGCTTTACTCCGACGCCATGGGTCCAAAAGGTACGCCCGAAGGAACTTACGAAGGCATGATGCGGCACAATATTGATACGATCGTGGAAGTCATGAAGAACCCGCTCGCGGCGAAACGTGAAAAAAATCGATGGTACACCATCGCCCCCATCGCCGTCGTGGTCGTGCTCGTGATCGGATTGGGTATCCTGATCGTAGCCCGGAAAAGGTAAGGGTCATGATTGTTTCGGAAGCAGCTGCTGATAATCTGTCCGAAGTGAACAAGGAAACGGACATACCTGCCGTCGAAGTATCGGATCTAACCGTTGCCTATCACGACAAGCCAGTATTGTGGGACATCGACCTCACCGTTCCCAATGGCGTGCTGATGGCAATTGTCGGACCGAACGGGGCTGGCAAGACGACCTTGATCAAAGCCATTCTGGGTTTAATCCGTCCAGTAGCGGGCCAGGTGTTGATTTACGGTCGGCCGTGCGGCGAGCAAAGACGGCTGATCGCCTATGTTCCGCAGAGAGGCAGCGTCGATTGGGATTTCCCAACAACCGTGCTCGATCTGGTGATGATGGGAACGTATGGCAGCCTGGGCTGGTTTCGGCGGCCCGGGAAAGCGGAGCGTGAGCGTGCCTTGCGAGCGCTGGAAAAGGTCGAGATGGCCGCCTTCGCCCATCGGCAGATCAGCCAACTCTCCGGGGGCCAGCAACAACGAGTCTTTCTCGCTCGGGCGCTGGTCCAGGATGCCCAAGTCTATTTTATGGACGAACCGTTCCAGGGCGTCGACGCCACGACCGAGCGGGCTATCATCGAGCTTCTCCGCGAACTCCGCTCGCACGGCCGAACCGTCCTGGTAGTACACCACGATTTGCAGACGGTTATCGAGTATTTCGACTGGGTGATGCTGTTGAACGTGCGACGAATTGCCAGCGGACCCGTCTCGGAAGTCTTTACCGAGGCGAATCTACGCGCTGCCTATGGCGCCCGATTGGCTCTTATCCGCAACGGCGGTTTTACCAGTCGATCGACATTTCAATGATGACTCTGGCAGATTTCTTTCGTCCGGAAAATTATCCCTTGCGCGTTGTGGTTCTGGGTTGCGGCGCGCTTGGTTTGGTAAGTGGTGCATTAGGCGCTTTTGCCGTACTGCGCAAACAAAGCCTGTTGGGCGATGCGATATCCCATGCGGCTTTGCCCGGCGTGGCCTTGGCTTTCCTTTTGACTCAGACCAAGGAACCCGTTTTCTTGTTGACCGGCGCTGCCCTTGCCAGCTGGCTAGGCACACTACTGGTCATGGTCATTGTCCGCTACACACGGATCAAATACGACGCTGCCTTAGGGGTGATGCTCTCGGTTTTCTTCGGCGTCGGTCTGGTCGTCTTGACGTATATCCAGAACCATTCCACGAAAGCCAATCAGGCGGGGTTACGAAACTTTTTGTTCGGGCAGGCCGGCACGTTGCTGTTGAGCGATGTTATCGTCATTGTCGAATTGGCGGCCCTCGTCCTTTTGGTGCTGGCTTTGTTCTGGAAAGAGTTCAAGTTGTTGAGCTTCGACCCGGATTACGCGGCGACACTTGGCTACCCAATCCAATTGCTGGATGTGCTCTTGACCACATTGCTGGTCATCGCCATCGTCACAGGACTGCAAGCGGTGGGAGCGGTTTTGATGAGTGCGTTGATTATCGCCCCAGCGGCGGCGGCCAGACAGTGGACCGATCGACTGGGCGTGATGGTTGTTCTAGCCGGACTTTTTGGGGCGACGGCTGGAGTTGCTGGCGGGTTGCTGGGCGACCTGTTGAGCGTCCCCCCGGTGGCTTTACCAACAGGTCCGCTTGTGGTGTTGTGTGTCAGCGCGATTGTGATTTTTTCACTTTTGTTGGCACCCAATCGCGGCCTGGTTTGGAATGGACTGCGTGAGATGGCGCGGCGCCGGCAACTCCAGCTCGAAGCCATTCTCGATCACCTCTACCAGTTGTCTTTGCAGCACGAATCGCTTGACCACGGCCATCCGTTCGCCGTTGTGCGCTCGATGGCAGTGGGGCAGGGAAACGTGCTACGTTCATTGAAAGAGCTCGAAGCACGCGGCTGGGCAAGACGCACAGGACCATCCATGTGGGCCATCACGGAAGCCGGCCTCGAGGAAGCCAGGCGTCGCCGAATCGTTCGCCAGCAGGAATGAGCCTTGCCTCATATAATAAAGGCAGCATGCTTGCAACCTTCTGCCTGCGATTGGCCTGCGGATTAGCACTGGCATTGCTCGTCTTGCCAGTGGCGCAAGTCAATCCGCGCTTTTTCCGCGTGCAGTTTTTGACCATCCTGGCTCTTGCGGCCGGATGCGTCTTTCTCTTGTTTGCAAAAGCGGGCGGGCTGGGTCTCGCTTTCCTCTTCGCCGTCATGGCCTGTGGCTTTTTCGGCTCGCTCCTTTTTTCTCTAGAAGGGACGCCGTTTGGCAAGCCGGTGATCGTCATCACGGCATTGACGACCGTCATCGCTCTGCTTGTTGCCGTCGAATCGACCAGGACTGTCGGGATGAAATGGAGTTCGGCGTGGTTCGCCGCTGATCAAATCACCTCCGCCATGTTGCTGGGGTTCGCCACCACGGCCATGTTGATGGGGCATTCCTACTTGATCGCGCCGACGATGTCCATCACCCCGTTGATCCGGTTGCTCGGAGGGTTGTCCATCGCGGTGGGCTTGCGAATGGTCGTGGCCGGTTTGGGGCTTTGGACTTGGACGAACGGCTCCGTTGTTTTTAGTCTGGAAGAAGATGCGTGGCTCTGGCTTCCCTTGCGCTGGGGACTCGCTTTCATCGGTCCCCTTATTCTGACGTGGATGGCGTGGCAGGCAGCGAAAATCCGGTCGACGCAGTCGGCAACCGGCATCCTGTACGTTGCAGTCATCTTCTGCTTTTTGGGCGAATTGACAGCACAACTGCTCCGCAGTCAGACTGGATTCGTCCTGTAACGGCCGGAGCCACCAATTGATTGAGGTCTTTCCGTTTTTCGAGAGCACACTGTTAGGATGAACGTACGTTTTCTTTGCCCGTCATGCGA
The DNA here is from genome assembly GCA_026004675.1 of Gemmatales bacterium. GTDB lineage: Bacteria > Planctomycetota > Planctomycetia > Gemmatales > Gemmataceae > BPJP01. Next base: position 1,029,423 of record BPJP01000001.1, on the reverse strand, counting down.
ACAGCCGACTTCGACGCGGATTGAACAAAAACAGGTTTGGCAATGCCCGAACTGCGATTACCGTATGGAATGGCTGTCTTCCCCGGCAGAGCCATTTCTTTCCAAATGCCTCGTGTGCGGCAACCAGGAACTATACAAGAAAAAGAACTTTCCTCACTGGCTTGGTCTGGGCATACTCGCTCTGGCCAGTCTGGTGTTTTTCATCGGACACGGCTATTACCATCCGAAAGTCGCTTGGGCCGTCCTTATTGGTTCGGCCGTGTTTGACGGCCTGTTATATCTTTGGGTCGGCGATGTCGTCGTGTGTTACCGCTGCCATGCCCACTATCGCGGGCTGCTCTCCTCGGCAGCATATCAGCCTTTCGACCTTGGCATCAGCGAGCGCTACCGGCAGCAAAGACTCATGCAGGAACAACTCAAGCACGAACAACAACACAACAGGTAAGCCGAGCGACTGCAATCAGGCGTTCACAACGCTTCGAGGTCGTTGCGATCTCGTATCAGGAGGAATCGTTCATGCGAACGCTCATCACCGGCGGCGCCGGTTTCATCGGATCTCATCTCTGCGAACGTTTTCTCGCAGAAGGACATGAAGTCATTTGCGTCGATAATTTTATCACCGGCAACCCCGCCAACCTCGACCACCTCCGTGGCAACGAAGCTTATTCCACCCGTTTCACTTTTATCCGCCACGACATCTCCCACCCCCTCGAAATCGACGGCCCTCTCGACAATATCCTGCACTTCGCATCACCCGCCAGTCCGGTCGATTATCTCAGGCATCCCATCCCCACTTTGAAAGTCGGTTCTCTGGGAACGCACAATACTCTGGGATTGGCAAAACTGAAAAAAGCACGCTACCTGTTGGCTAGCACCAGCGAAGTCTACGGCGATCCCCAACAACACCCTCAGACCGAAGACTATTGGGGGAACGTCAACCCGATCGGCGTTCGCGGCGTTTATGATGAGGCCAAGCGCTTTGCCGAAGCGATGACCATGGCCTACCACCGGTTCCACAATGTCAATACCCACATTTGCCGGATTTTCAATACCTATGGCCCGCGGATGCGCCTCGATGACGGCCGAGTCCTGCCCAATTTCATGGGACAGGCTCTTCGCGGCGAACCCTTGACCGTATACGGCGACGGTTCGCAAACGCGCAGCTTTTGCTACGTCGATGATTTGATCGAAGGCATCGTCCGCTTACTCTTTACCGACTTTCATGAGCCGGTCAATCTCGGCAATCCCAACGAAATCAGTATCCGCGATTTCGCCAAAGAAATCCTGGAAATCTCCGGTAGCCAAAGCCCTATTGTTTTCAAACCCCTTCCGCAGGATGACCCCAAAGTGCGCCGACCGGATATCACCCGTGCGCGGCAACTTCTCGGTTGGGAGCCAAAAGTCGATCGCCATGAAGGGTTGCGTCGGACGCTGAACTATTTTCAGCAAAAAATTCGCGGCAACTGAATAATCGCCAACATATCAGGAGACGTCGGCGTTACACCAATAGACATCCAATCCACTCCGCATTTCTGCACGAGGGAGACGAGTGATGCGAAGAACTGTTGTTGTGCTGATCGCCTGGGTTTCTTGCGCTTGTCTGCTCGAGGCCGCTCCGCCAGCCGACAAGAATGCTCAAACACAGATGTTGTCGTCCGAACAGGTACGCGCCATCCTGGACCAGGCCGTATCGGGAGATGGATTCGACCCGGGAACGCCGTTTAAGGATGTACTCGCATTTTTTACAAAGCAATATCATCTAAAGTTCATAGTTGACCAAGGGGCCTTTCGAAAGGCCTATCAAATAGAAAGGGCGGAGGATCTACCGGTATCGACGTCGAAATACGTCAATATTCGACTTAGCACCGTTCTCGATTATTTGACCGAACCGTTCGATGCGACCTGGGTGCAGTGCGGTACAGAAATCTGGATTGTGCCCAAATCGTTGGTCGGACAACGGCTGAAAGGGCAAACAATCAATATCGATTTTGCGAATACAGCACTTGACCAGGTGCTACGTGAACTCTCCTCGCGTACCGGTAGCAGCATCGTTCTTGATCGCCGTCGCTGTGCTGAACAGGCGGAAGAAAAGATTACGGCCGCTTTCAAAAACGTCTCTTTGGGATCGGCGCTGAAAATCGTTGCCAACATGGTCGAACTGCAAGCGGTGCTGATCGGAAAGGTCTTTTACGTGACGACGCCGGAAAATGCCGCCAGGCTGCGAAAAGAAGAAGCCGAACGCCTCGAGCGTGAAGCGCCCTCGGCCGAATTCAAATTAGGCGATCTCCCAACACCTCCAGTTTTGCGCCCCCTCAAGCGTTTCGAGAAAGAATATAAAGATTAGTGGTATGTCGGCGCCAGCAGGATGCATCGCATTCTCTGGCGAGTAAAATGGGGAACGTGCCGCTTTCGTCGTTCGTGAGTCTTGCCCCATGCTTCCGCGTGAAATCATCAGACAAATCCGCCGACTGCAACTCTTCGCCCGCCGCGCCGTTGAAGACGTGCTGGGAGGGGAATACCGCAGCGTCTTCAAAGGCGCGGGCATCGCCTTTGAAGAAGTCCGCGAGTATCAGCCCGGCGATGACGTCCGCGCTATCGATTGGAACGTCACAGCGCGGATGGGGCATCCCTATATCAAGCGCTTCGTCGAAGAACGCGAACTGACAGTCATGTTGGTGGTAGACGTCAGCGGCAGCCAACGGTTCGGGAGCCGTTTTCAGCGGAAGCGGGAAGTGGCGGCCGACTTGGCGGCCCTGCTGGCCTTCTGTGCTGTCAGCAACAACGACAAGGTGGGGCTGATCCAATTCACCGATGAAGTCGAACATTACTTGCCCCCGCGAAAAGGCACACGCCATGTCTTGCGCCTGATTCGGGACATTCTCTATTTTCAGCCAGGACGCGACGGCACTTCTTTGCGAACGGCGTTGCAGTTTCTCAACCGCGTCCGCCGAAAACGAGCTATCGTCTTTGTTCTGAGCGACTTTCTCGATCGAGACTACGACAACCTTCTCAAACGGACCGGGCTGAGGCACGACATGACGATGGTTCGCATTGTCGACCGGCTTGAGGAGGAGTTTCCCGCTGCCGGGCTGGTGCACTTTGCCGATGCCGAGACGCACGAAACCGTTCTGGTGGACACGTCACGGCAGGGATTCGGGGAACAATTTTCCCGACAGGCGCAACAACGCCGCGACGCCTTACGCCAATTAGCGCGTGCCTCTTTCAGCGAACTGTTCGAAGTCACGACGAACGGCGACCATCTCGACGCCTTGGTGCGTTATTTCGAACGGCGCGAGCGACACCAGCGCGCCTTCGCTTTGCCGCAGCGTTAGTCGTCCGACCGCTTTTTGCGTTTTTTCTTCGGACGATCTTCGCCGTGGCCGTTGCCGTTGCGTTTGGTGATGAAGATGAACGCGCCCACGCCACCGAGAAGAAGTAGCGCAACGAGTCCAAGGAGGACGCCAAGAATCGTTTTCCCGCCCCCTTCCGACTTCGCGGTTTTTACGTCATCCACTGGCGTTGGTTCAGGTTTTGTCGGAAGTGGCGGCGGTGGAGGAGGCGGATTCTCTGTCTTCTTCGCAATCGGCGTTGGCTCGGGCTGGGGTTGGGGAGGAGTCGGTTTGGGTTTCGTATCGGGTTTAGGCTTGGGCTGGTTGTCGACAGCCACATTGATTTCTTTGATCAGTTCGCCAGGGCTGAAGGGAAGTTTTCGCGTCAAGTCGGTGGCGAGATTAGCCCGTTTGAGAATCATGATGGCCATCGCGGTGTTGATGTCCGGCTCTTCGCCATGATAGCCGCATTTGCCTTCCCAGCCACCGCTGAGTTTTTGATTGGCAACGAGAACCTCGGCGGCCCAGCGATACCAATCCTTGTCGCCGATAGCGGGGAGATTGTACAGGACGGCACAGCGTTCCAAGGCCCACAAGTAATAGAGGTTTTGCATTTTGAGATCGCGCATTTTGCCGGCAGGTGTGCCGATATTTTGCCGTAGCCGGGTGAATCCCTTGATGATCCGCTTCTGGTCCTCTGGCGTCACGGAGCCAAGCTTTTGATCGGGAGCGATCCCTTCCGCGGTTTTGATACACCACGAACGTTTGGCATACTGCAACGGCAGGTATTCTTTTTCTTTGACTTCGATTTGCACATCGGCCTCTTCGCCAAGGCCGATGCCGACAGCCATGCCCATCAGACCAACTGCCGTCATTTGCGGGCTTGAGCCGCCGGTCTTGAAACGATACCCCCACCCTCCGTCGCTGTTTTGAGAATTGCGAAAGCGGCGAACCAACAGATCCATGGTTCGTTGCAGAGGGACGTTGTGGCGTTGCGCCCGCCATAGCGCCAGAATAACGAAATGAGTACACGAGTTATCGGTCTTCGTGTTGTCGTCCTCCACCCAGGGAAGACGGGAAAAATCGAGAAGGACAGGCCATTTTTGTGCTGCTTGTTGAATGAGCAGAGGAGGAACGGCTCGTTGCGGCGGGATCGGCTTGCCGGCGGCAGCCAGCTGATATTGAAAAAGGATGTTTGCCAGCAAGTTCTCTTCTTCGGGTTTGAGGACGGGGCAACCATAGTACCAGCCGCCGGTGTGCTTCTGACCAGCGATCAAACGCATGGCCAGTTTGCGAATCCACAAGGCGTCAAAGGCCATCGCTTGCTTCCCCTGACCGCCCGCGTGATTGAGTGCATCGAAGAAGAGAATGCACAGCGACAATTCATAAGTGTTGCTTAGTTTTTCGAGCTTGGAGCGAACGTAGTTGGCCGCCTTGACCAGCGAAGGATCCTGCGGCGGCACGCCGCATTCGACCAGCGCCAAGCCGACCATGGCTGTGTGCCCGACCAGGTACTTTTGCGTTCCCCAGAATCCCTGCGGATTCTGGATGCGTTTCAAGTAGCTGACGCCCCGGTCGATCGATTCGTTGACGGCCCGCTGTTCGTCATCGTTGAGTCGGAAGATTTCTGCCCGCAGGGTGTCCGCTGACACGATGGCCAGACACGTTGCCAGAAGCGGGAATTGCCAACCTCGCTGGGAAAACATCTTCGGCCCCCGTTTGGTATGGAATCAAAAAGAAAGGATGAATAGCCGCATTGGCACAAGTGTACCAAGTGGACCGAAGATGTCACAAGCAAAAAGCGACCCGAGACGGGCGAATTTTGCAGGAAACCGGCTTTTCGGCGACGGGGCGGTCGTGACAAAAACCTCGTTCAACGCAGGAACAAGAACCTTATTTGGCCCAGCGCCTGTGCGGCCCGCATCTCCTGCTTGGGAACACGCAGGTCGAGAATGAAGTAATTCTCTTTGGCAGTAAACTGGACCGACGATATATCCTGGAGCGGCTTCTGGGCTTGCTCGTCGACTAGGTCTTTCATCCTGGCCAGCCGCAGAATCTTGGCGAACGACAGGGCCACGCAGGTTTGCCCATTGGCCGAGTGGATTTTTCGCGCAAGAGGAGACCGAGCCAGTCCGGGCTTTTGCTTTTGCACGTTGTCGAGTGCTTCCGCGAATAGCTTCGTATCCGAACCAAGCATAAAGACGACCTTGCTGCCGCACTTCGCCAGCCGAATACGTTTCCAGTCGTGCCCAAAGTAATGCGACAGAAACTTTGCCCTGGTCGCATCTTCTCCGCGCGGAAACACGATGCCGATTTGCATGACATCCTGGCCGGCGATCTTTTCTCTCTTGTCCAGAAAAACGAAGCTGGGTTTGATCTCCATCAGCCATCGCGGCTTGAGGAGTGTCTCGCGGCGCTCTTTCAGGTGCTCGGCAATGCGGCCAATCAGGCGTTCCGCCCGGCGCCTCCGTTCGAGATCGGCGTCCTTGATGGCTTCCTTCAAATAAGGCAATGCTTGCTCGCCGATAAGCAACAGCTTCGCGAACGCGGATTCCCGCACGCGGTAGGACGAAGCGCCGAGTTCGGCGATCAATTGGCGAATCAGCTTTTCGTTGGCTTTGCGGGCTAAATCCGTATCGAAATCAAGCCCTTTGTAGTGGCCGATCTTGGCAAGCAGTCGCAAATCAGCGAGAAATTTGTCAGCGTCGTCGGCTTCCAGGATGCCGACAAGACTGAATAGTCCGGAACCGGCGGTCGATTGGTACAGCCCGAAGCGAGCGCCGTGCAACTTATCCGAAATCTCAGTCACAATATTCAACAAATTCTCCCGGTCTGCGCCGGGCAAATAGTCGTCGAGTAAAACGTCGTCGAGTAAAACGCGCAAAAGCTCAGCGACGTGGCGATTGGCGGTGGAGGTATGAGCGGCCACAAGATCGCCTTCGGGTAGACCATGGAAATCCGACTTTGCCGGTGCGCCAGCACCGAGCATCGTCAGAAGTTTCTGTGCTGCTTTGCCCTCTGAACGAAACAGCGGCGCAAAGCTGAGCTTGACGGCTTCGTCGTACCGCTTCCACAGGAACAAGTGTTCCAGATCGTGAGTAGCAGCCCGAAAAGTCTCGCCTAAACGTAGCGACTGTATTCCCTCAATGAAGTTGCGCTGCCAATCCTTCGGAGCGTTCTTGTAGCCGACGTGAATAACCAGTCCCGCCTCACCCATTCGGCTGATCAATTGGCGAGGAAGCTTGTTCTTTATGGACTTCGCCTTGATGACCTGCTTCAGTGCTTTTGTGGTGCCGGAAATCAAAAGGTGGGTTTCGGTAGCATAACGGAACCTGAAAGGAATCGAGCGGCCAGGAGGGCCGCCCACGGTGTAAATGTGTTTGGTCTTGAAGGTTCCTTTTTTGAAGCCCCATTCGGAAGCCATCGCGTCGAGATCGCTATACGGAATAGCAAGGACCATGGTTTCCAGCATCGACCAAAAGGTGAGATATTCCGTGATAATTACGGCGGCCGATCCTTTTTCGTTTCGACCCCGCGAAACGTAGAAGTAATCAACTGCCTCGTCGAGCCATGCGGACGGCTTCTCACCCAAAATGTCTCCTCCATAAAAGTCGGTCACGAGGGCGTCAGCGCTTTTGCGAAACTCTCCAATGTTCCCCGTGGCTAACGTAGCAAAAGACTCGTCAAACACCCAATCCATGGCGTTTTGCGCCGGCGCGGCTTGGGCGAGTGCCATGAAGAAGGCGATGGGAAGAATGGTCTTGGCTTGCATGATGAGCTCCTCGCGCTGACAACAGCGGTGAATGTCCTCTTGGTAGGAAGGCACGACAGACCGAGAAATGTCACGGCAAGCAGTTTCCTCATGTTTGGCGTCTCAGCATCCGGGCCAATGAAGCCCTTTATTCAGACTTGACTTCCAGGTGCCTGAGCATCAGCTTGTCACCAGGATCGACACGAAAGCCAATCTTGATCGGTTTTTCCGTCAACTCCCATTTGAAGACTAATGCTGTGCCTTCGAATTCAACAATCCAAATTCGTGTGTTCCCTTTTTGCTCGGCACGGGCTGTTGTTTTTCGCCACTTGACTGATTTTGTCGGCATCAAGTGTGAGCCTGCACAACGAACCACGCCATTCTCTTCCTGCCAACACCTGTTAAGAATTGCTTTCTTTTTACCTTCAAACGAATACTCGAATGTTACCGTTACATTCTTATCCCACGTTTTTTTGGTCCTAATGGAGGCTCGTTGATCTCCTCCTACAATCAGCAGACCGCCCTTGACTTCGACGGGGCCTTTTATCTCCCAGCCATCCGTGGTTTTACCGTCGAAAAGGCTTGTCCATCCGCTTTTCGGCGTCCAGTTTGAGTTCTTTTTGGCTTTCGATTCTTGGACGCTTTCGCGCGACTTCTTCTTCGCGTCAGGAGTTTCGTCGGTCCAGCAGCCGACACCGATACATACAAAGAGCACTCCGATGCCGACAAACCTTTTCTTGTTGATGAACATGGCTGCAACTCCTCCCGTATCGACGACAGCACCAGTTCGGCTAGGGGATTTCATTGATCATTTTGCGCAGCGCCAGTGCGGCCCGCATCTCCTGCTTGGGAACACGCAGGTCGAGAATGAAGTAATTCTCTTTGGCAGTAAACTGGACCGACGATATATCCTGGAGCGGCTTCTGGGCTTGCTCGTCGACTAGGTCTTTCATCCTGGCCAGCCGCAGAATCTTGGCGAACGACAGGGCCACGCAGGTTTGCCCATTGGCCGAGTGGATTTTTCGCGCAAGAGGAGACCGAGCCAGTCCGGGCTTTTGCTTTTGCACGTTGTCGAGTGCTTCCGCGAACAGCTTCGTATCCGAACCAAGCATAAAGACGACCTTGCTGCCGCACTTCGCCAGCCGAATACGTTTCCAGTCGTGCCCAAAGTAATGCGACAGAAACTTTGCCCTGGTCGCATCTTCTCCGCGCGGAAACACGATGCCGATTTGCATGACATCCTGGCCGGCGATCTTTTCTCTCTTGTCCAGAAAAACGAAGCTGGGTTTGATCTCCATCAGCCATCGCGGCTTGAGGAGTGTCTCGCGGCGCTCTTTCAGGTGCTCGGCAATGCGGCCAATCAGGCGTTCCGCCCGGCGCCTCCGTTCGAGATCGGCGTCCTTGATGGCTTCCTTCAAATAAGGCAATGCTTGCTCGCCGATAAGCAACAGCTTCGCGAACGCGGATTCCCGCACGCGGTAGGACGAAGCGCCGAGTTCGGCGATCAATTGGCGAATCAGCTTTTCGTTGGCTTTGCGGGCTAAATCCGTATCGAAATCAAGCCCTTTGTAGTGGCCGATCTTGGCAAGCAGTCGCAAATCAGCGAGGAATTTGTCAGCGTCGTCGGCTTCCAGGATGCCGACAAGACTGAATAGTCCGGAACCGGCGGTCGATTGGTACAGCCCGAAGCGAGCGCCGTGCAACTTATCCGAAATCTCAGTCACAATATTCAACAAATTCTCCCGGTCTGCGCCGGGCAAATAGTCGTCGAGTAAAACGTCGTCGAGTAAAACGCGCAAAAGCTCAGCGACGTGGCGATTGGCGGTGGAGGTATGAGCGGCCACAAGATTGCCTTCGGGTAGACCATGGAAATCCGACTTTGCCGGTGCGCCAGCACCGAGCATCGTCAGAAGTTTCTGTGCTGCTTTGCTCTGCGGCCGAAACAACGGTACGAACCTAACCTTAACGGTGCCATCGTACCGCAGCCAGCAAAAAACGTGTAACAAATCGCCAGCGGCGGCCTGATAGGTCTCGCCTAAACGTTTTGGCATGAGCCGTTTACGCAGCCAATCCGGAGCGTTCTTGTAGCCGAGGTGAAAAACCAGTCCCGCCTCACCCATTCGGTTGATCAGTTCGCGTGGAAGTTTGTTCTTTAGGCATTTCGCCTCGAAGAATTTCGCCATGATCTCGCTAACGACGACCTGGCTGAGTGTTTCTTTTTTTTTGGAAACCAAAAGATGGGTTTCGGTAGCGTAACGGAATTTGAAAGGAATGCGGCGGCCAGCAGGGCCGCCCACTGCGTATATGCGTTTGGTTTTGAAGGTTCCCTTTTTGAAACCCCATTCGGAAGCCATCGCGTCGAGATCGCTATAAGGAATAGCAAAAACCACACCTTCGTCGGTTATAATTGCGGCAGCTGATCCTTTTTCGTTTCGACTCCGGGGAAGGTCGAAGTTTTTAACAAGCTCGTTGAGTGATTCGGACGGCTTTTTATCGAAGAATAACTTGTAGTCTTTAAAGTCCTCCCAAAAGGCGTCAGCGCTTTTGCGAAACTCTCCAATGTTCCCCGTGGCTAACGTAGCAATAGAATCGTCAAACACCCAATCCATGGCGTTTTGCGCCGGCGCGGCTTGGGCGAGTGCCAGAAAGACGGTGACGGCAAGAATGATTTTCCGAGACATGGTCGCTCCTTGATGGTTGCAAGCGGCAGAACGATATCCCCACGACTAGAAGGCACACGAACGGAGAAAGCGTCACTCTGTTCTAAGAGTTTGTGTGGATTCCCCCGTGTCCAATCGGTCACTTCATCGGTTGCGTTGCCTGTAATGGGATGCTCCGGCATTGGACAGATTCTCGCAAACTGGTCTTTCCTCAACGCCCGGAGTTTGTTACAAGCCCCGCCCCGCAAACCAACGTCGCGCGGAACGTGCGCGAGGGGGAAGTGAAAGGAGAGAAGATGGTAAAGCAGCAAATTTGCCTGCGGGTCGTGTTGGTGTGGTTGGCCTTTCTTTCCAGACCTGCACTCGGGCAGGACCTGCACCGCGAAGGCTTCGAAACGAAGCAACTCTCCTGGTTCCAGATGTCGGCTGACGCACGTTTCGAGGAAAAAACGCACGAAATAACCAGGTCGGTAGCGCATTCTGGCGACTATAGCGAACATATTCGCTTGATCGCTCAGCAAGGGACGAAGATTCTTTACGCCTACCCGACGCCGAGGGCGCCAATCAGCGATGAACTGAATGTCAGTTTGTGGGTCAAAGCTAATCGTCCAGGCATCCAACTTTTGGCGGAAGTCGTCTTGCCCCGGGAACCGCTGCCGACCAACCTCGATGCACGCATGACGACATTGATTGCCGGTTCCAAATATCTGCTGACAGGGCGCTGGCAGCGGTTGCAGATCAGGCTGCCAGTGAAGGCGGCTAACGAGCAGCAAAGGCTGATGCGGGCTCAAATGAAGCGAGATGTCGATTTTACCGATGCTTATATCACTCGCCTGGTGTTGAACGTTTATGCCGGCCCAGGTTTGACCGAGTTGTGGATTGACGATATTGAAATCAGTCCGGTGTTTCAGGACCCGCCGTCTTCGTCCGCAGCGAGTGAACGAGCCGCGCCTGGACAAAAGACATCGCGAGCGGACGGCGTACCCGAGACGCCGAAGATCACAATACCGCCACGCAATGCCTTGGTCGAATTGAACCAAGAGAATCTGCTTGTTTCGGGGCAGCGTTTCTTTTTCCGTGGAATCCGTCACAGCGACACGCCACTTAAAGCCTTGCGGGACGCCCGCTTCAACACGGTCTGGGTCGATTATCGTTCTCCGGTTGACCTCTTGAACGAAGCGGTCAACCTGGGTTTCTGGCTGGTACCGTCTCTGGCAGTGACGGCAAGGGACACCGGCATGCGTTCGATCGGTGACCTCAGCCAAGAAGTGACCCGTTTTCCCGCGAGCGACGCGGTATTGTTCTGGGATCTTGGCGGGGGGGTGGTCCACGAGCAAAAAGACACGATCTTCAGGGCCGCTCGGGCGGTACGCTTTGCCGATCCGCAACGACCCCTTGGAGCCGACGTCTGGGATGGGCTGCGCCCCTATTCGCGGGCACTCGACATGATCGGCGCGCATCGGTTCCCCTTGATGACGACGCTGGAGCTGGAAGACTACCGGACTTGGCTGAACCAGCGACGCTTGCTGGCTCGACCCGGAACTTTCATGTGGACTTGGGTGCAAACGCATTTGCCTGATTGGTATCTGGCGACGGTCTACAACCGGACCGACTCGACCAGTCGATTCTCTGGATTCAGCGAACCGATTGGCCCCCAGCCAGAGCAAATTCGGCTATTGACTTATCTGGCACTCGCGGCGGGAGCGCGAGGATTGGGCTTCTGGTCGGACCGTTTCCTCGCCGATTCTCACCAAGGCCGGGATCGTTTGCTCACACTGGCGTTGTTGAATATCGAGATGGAAATGCTGGAGCCGCTGTTGGTGACGTCCGACGTTGCCCGTTGGATTCCGACGACGGAACCGAACGTAAAAGCCGCCGTCATGCGAGGCAAGTACGGGGTCTTGGTACTGCCGATGTGGCTGGGTTCCGGCGCCCAGTTCGTGCCAGGCCAGTCGGCAGTGGCGAATCTGCAAATCGTTGTTCCCGAGGTACCAATTGGATCGCAGGCGTGGCTGGTAACGCCGGCTTATGTGCGTTCCTTGCGCAGCGAGCGCGTCGCTGGCGGCACGCGAGTCACCATACCCGAATTCGGCTTGACGGGAGCGGTGGTTTTTACGACCGACATCGACGGCATGCTGGTTCGGCTGCAAATGCGCAGCCGACAGATGCGAAAAGTCGCTTCCCAATGGGCACACGATCTCGCAGAAGTGGAAATCGACAAGGTCTCCCGAATCGACGTGGAATTAGCCCGCATGGGACACACGCTTCCCGACGGCGCGGTTCTCATGGCGGATGCCCGTCGGCGTCTGGAACTTTGCAAACGCTACTGGAGCAATGGCAACTACCGCGAGGCCTACGCCGAAGCCGAACGCGCCACCCGACCCTTGCGTATCGCCATGCGGGCGCATTGGGAAGAGGCTATCCGTGGCCTGAGTTCCCCGGTATCCAGCCCGTATGCGGTAAGCTTCTTCACTTTGCCACAACATTGGCGATTTATGCAGGAATTGCGTAGTTGCGCGGTCGGCCCGAACGTTCTGCCGAACGGCGATTTCGAATTGGCTCCCGATCGCGTCCCGCGTGCCTGGACGCCGCAGGAAACCACACTCGACGATGTCGAAATGCGCGCCGATCGCGTTGCGGAATCGGCGAAGAAAGGCCGACAGTGTTTGCGGCTTCGGATCACGCCGAAAAACCAACAAAAAGCCGACGGCAAACCGGTGCCTCCGCCCGCCGCTCTCGAACGCACGTTTCTGGCAATCAACAGTCCAGCAGTCAGGTTGGCGCCAGGTACCCTGGTACGCATCACCGGCTGGTTGCGAATCCCAAAGCCCATCGCCGCCTCCGTCGACGGTGCCCTCTTCTACGATAGTGCCGGCGGCGAACCTTTAGGCGTTCGCGTTCACCGGGCGATTCCCTGGCGGCGAATAACCCTCTATCGCCGTGTGCCAGCTTCCGGACAAATCAACGTGACCCTCGCTCTGACCGGCATCGGCGAAGCGTATTTCGACGATATCCGAATCGAACCCCTGACGCCAACAACGACGGCATCGCGGCAACCTCAAGCCGTGCCCGTCTCACGTATTCAAAACCGCTAATTCGGCACCAACAAATTCCTCTTCCTTGCCGCCAATTGACCGTCAGTTGACGGCTCGCTCGTCGCGCTTACGTTACGACGGTCACTAAAAACACCGTTTGTTGACGGTGGAGATAAGCTGCACAAAATAGCTAGCTTTCTCCCATCGACTCCCTACCGTGCCCCAGCGCGCACCAACACATCCCGAGCTGTCTCGTGACAAAGCCGACACCACAGGAACGTCATGACATCATTGCGAAACACAGGGACATTGGGTAAACTGTATCTCGTGGTTTGAGAGGAGATCGAATTCATGGCCAGCAAGCAACCGAAAACCGCCGTTGTTGCGTTCAAGGTTGAAGAAAAACTCGCGGAATTCCTCAATAAGTTGCCCAATAAGAGTGCATTTATCCGAGAGGCGATCGCTTCCAAGCTAGGAATGGCTTGCCCATTGTGCAACGGTTCCGGTGTCGTGTCGCGGGGCGTTCATGACCATTATGCACCGCTGCTGCAAAAGTTTAATTCAAGAAACTGCGAAGGTTGCGGCCATGAACTTCCGTTGCCTCGCGATGAATCGATGCTGTCGAAAGAAGACCAGGCCCGTCTCGAGCAATTTTTCCACGGCGGACCTCTTTTTTGTGACGACTGTTTCGAAAAGGCCCCCGCGTGCGATGATTGCGGCTGGCACATCACTCCCGACAAAGTGGATGAACACCAGCGGACCGTGCACCGCGATTAACAGCGTTGTGCAACACCCATGTCGTCTCCCCAAATTCACGATCTGCTTGTCTTGAAGCTGGTGCCTGGTTTGGGGCCAAGGCTGACAAAAGCGCTTCTGGATCGCTTCGGTTCCGCGGAAGCTGTTGTTCGTGCTCGTCCCGAACAACTCGCCGATGTCCCGCAAATCGGAGCAAAACTGGCGCGTCGTCTTTACGACGCGATGCGCAACGTCCCTGTGGCGCGCGAGTTGGAACTGGTCGCTGATCACAACGTTCGTCTCATCGCTTTCGAATCCAACGAGTATCCTTCGCTGTTGAAAGAAATTGCCGACCCTCCCCACTTGCTTTACCTGCGGGGCACATTAGCAAAAGAAGACCAACGGGCCATTGGTATCGTCGGCTCGCGGCATTGTACCGCATATGGCCGGCGTGTCGCCGAACGCCTGGCTGCCGGCCTGGCACATCGAGGCTACACGGTCATCAGCGGCCTGGCACGTGGCATCGACGGCGCGGCCCATCGGGGGGCATTGGCTGCCGGCGGTCGAACCATCGCCGTCCTCGCAGGCGGCCTGCGTACGATCTATCCACCCGAGCATCGAGAACTGGCATGCGAAGTCGAAAACCATGGCGCCTTGCTCAGTGAAGCCGCCATGAGCATGTCCCCTTTGGCAGGGATGTTCCCGGCCCGGAACCGCCTCATCAGCGGGATGTCACTGGCAGTCGTCATTGTCGAAGCAGCGGAAAAAAAGCGGCGCTCTCATTACTGCCCGCCACGCCGCGGAACAAGGGCGTGTCGTCTTTGCCATCCCTGGAAACATCGACAGCGTCGCCAGCACGGGCACCAACGAATTGATACGCCGAGGCGCCATCCTCGCTCGAAGTGCCGACGATATCATCGAAGAACTCGAAGGCGTTGCCGCCAATACGACGCCCAAGACCGAATCGAAGCCGCTGCCGGCCCTCGACGAAACCGAACACCGCATTTGGGAGTTCCTGGCGGAACCCACCCATGTCGACGGGATCGCCCGTGCTTTGGATACTCCAGTGAATGAACTCTCTGCAACGTTGATGACCATGGAAATGAAAAAAAGCCATTCGCCGATTGCCGGGCAACGTGTTCGAACGCTGTTGACTGCCCCTCTCTTGAACGAGTACCTGCTGTCAAGGAAGCGCCGGATAAGGTCCCCGGCAGCCCACGGCCAACGGGTCACTTCAGCAGTGCCGTGAAGCCAGGTTGCTCGAAGTGATGGTCGCCGGTCAACGCCTCGCGAATCCCTTCGCGCTGCATGACGACGAACGAGATGCAATCGGTCAAGGACCAATCCTTGTCGGGACGCGCTGCGTAGAGGTGAATTCCTTCTTCATAGAGGGACCTGTCAAGGTGGATGACCCGGACCGCGCCGTCCGCCAGCAGTTCATCCCGCGTTTGCTTAACAGCCCGTTGAAAAAGTCGGTTCGGGGGCTTGACAGGCGTGGTATATTGGCGGGTGTTATTCACTGATTTCAGGGACGAACGACAGGAGTCGCAATGGCGCTGGGTAAACGCAAGCGCGAACAACAAGAGATGTGGGTGGCGACCACGGACTTGCCGAAATCGCCGGGTCACCCCTTTTACAGAAAACTGAACCAGTTGCTGGCGGAAGCCGGTTTCGATGACTGGGTCGAACGGCTGTGTGCTCCGTTCTATCATGCGGTGATGGGTCGGCCGTCGATTCCGCCGGGCGTCTACTTTCGCATGATCCTGGTGGGCTATTTCGAGGGGGTGTCGTCGCAGCGTGGCATTGCCTGGCGGTGCAGCGATAGCCGATCGCTGGCGGAATTTCTGGGCTACGGTCCGCAAGAGAGGACGCCGGATCATTCTTCGATGAGTCGGACGCAGCAACGGTTGCCGCTGGAGGTGCACGAGCAAGTCTTCGCGTTTGTGTTGCGTCTGGCCGCCGACAAGAAGCTTCTCCACGGCAAGACGGTGGCTGTGGACTCGACCATGCTGGAGGCGAACGCGGCAATGAAGTCGATCGTCCGCAAGGAGACGGGGGAAGACTATAAGGAGTACTTGCGTCGTTTGGCGGAAGCGGAAGGGATCAAAGAAGCCAATGATGAGGACCTGCGTCGCTTCGACCAAAGCCGCAAGGACAAGAAGGTGAGCAACGAGGAATGGGAGTCGAAAACCGACGCCGATAGCCGGATTGCGCGGATGAAGGACGGCACGACGCGCTTGGCGTACAAGGCCGAGCATGTGGTCGATATGCAGAGCGATCTGGTGCTGGCGGCGACGATCTCGCCGGCCGATCATAGTGACGCGCAGACGCTGTGCGACAGTGTGATGCAGGCGCAAATCAACGTTGGCGAGAAGGTGGAGATCGAGGAGGCGGTGGCCGACAAGGGGTATCACAAGGCGAGCACGCTGGAGATGTGCGCGTTCATGAAGTGGCGGACGTACATTCCGGAGCCGAAAAGGAGACATCGTCATCGCTGGACCGACAAGCCGCCGGAGTATCGGGCGGCGGTGTACGGGAACCGTCGTCGCGTGCGTGGCGCGCGGGGCAAACGGCTGCAACGACTGCGGAGCGAGTTGACGGAACGAAGTTTTGCCCATGTGTGTGAGACCGGCGGGGCGCGTAGATGTTGGTTACGCGGACTGGAGAAGGTGACCAAGCGATATTTGATCCAGGTGGCGGCGCGGAACCTGAGTCTGATCCTGCGGAAGTTGTTCGGAGTGGGCACGCCGCGGAGCCTACAGGGCCTTATGTATGCTTTTAGGCTTCTCTATTTTTACATTATGATGTTCTATTTTTCCATAGTGATGTATTGGAGACGTCCGCGACCCTTGCTGGGTCGATGTTCATTGAGGAAGGATATTCCCGCCGCCTCGCCGCCGTTTCACCACAAAACCGACTAAAACAACGGGCTGTTAAACATGTGCCGTTGCCGGGAGGAGGCCAAGCCATCGGCCAATTCCGTCAACACCCACTCCGTGGTCACCATCTGGTCAATGGTATCCACGTACTTCACAGCCTGGTCGTGGGCATCATCGTGTTTGTTCAACAGCGCCAGGAAATAGAAGGTGTCGGCGAAAACAGCGGTCATCGGCGCGGCGCTCCATGAATGTAGTGATCGTGATTGCGCGCCATGTCTGCAGGCAGATCGTCCACGGTCCCAGCCAGTTTCCGCAATCGCTCACGCAAGGTGGGGCTCGCCGCTTCCTCCGTTACCAGCACTTTCACCCTCGTCCCCTCCGGCAGCTGGCCTGGCGGATCGAGCACGATGACACCGTTTCGCACGGTTCCTTGCAGAGTCATCCTTCGGTCCCTCCTCGGTCTGGGCGTGTCCTCCGTCATCATATACGAACCGCCCGGTTCCTTCCTCCCTCTTCTGGCCGGCTCCCAGAATGGCGCTGCCGGTTGACCGCACTCGGCGGCGTCAGATCGCGACGAGGTCCCCGGCAGCCCACGGCCAACGGGTCACTTCAGCAGTGCCGTGAAGCCAGGTTGCTCGAAGTGATGGTCGCCGGTCAACGCCTCGCGAATCCCTTCGCGCTGCATGACGACGAACGAGATGCAATCGGTCAAGGACCAATCCTTGTCGGGACGCTGGCGGTACAGCTGAAGTCCAGCCGCAAAAAGGGATTCGTCTCCCAGTACGATCTCGATTCCCGGCTCCTGAATCAAACGTTCAGTGAAGAGACCCACGCGGTCGCGAATCGGTGGCCGACACAGACCATCCGCCAGTTCGGTCAGGACCCATGCCGTGGTCATCATTCGGCCGCTGAAAGCACGAGCGAATTCCGTGGCACGAGCATGACCGTCGTCGTCCGGACTGAGCAAGGCGATAAAGTAATACGTGTCCGCGAAGGTCGGCTTCATCGTTTGGGAGTTCCGTGGATGTAATGATCGTGCTGGGCCGCCATGTCGTGCGGCAAGCCGGAGCAGCTGCCAGCGAATTCCAGGAGCAAATCGCGCAGCGATTGGGCCGATGCCGATCTATCTTCCACCAGCACTTTCACCCTCGTCCCCTCCGGCAGCTGGCCTGGCGGATCGAGCACGATGACACCGTTTCGCACGGTTCCTTGCAGAGTCATCCTTCGGTCCCTCCTCGGTCTGGGCGTGTCCTCCATCATCATATACGAACCGCCCGGTTCCTTCCTCCCTCTTCTGGCCGGCTCTCAGAATGGCGCTGCCGGTTGACCGCACTTGGCGGCGTCAGATCGCGACCATCCACGGCCAACGGGTCACTTCAGCAGTGCCGTGAAGCCAGGTTGCTCGAAGTGATGGTCGCCGGTCAACGCCTCGCCAATCCCTTCGTCCTTGCGACAACGACTTCTTGCTTCGAACATGCACCATTGATTAAAATAAGCCTTGTTGACGAACTGCGACGGGTATGGTTCGCCAGGTTGGTCATCTTTTGGGAATCGTTCTTCCGAAGGAGGAGCAGAAGTGAGTATTGTTCGTGTGGGTCTGGCAGAAACCAAGAATTTTGCCGAGGGCTACGAGGCCATTTTCGGCAAGAAGAAAAGCAGTGCTTCGAAGAAGTCGAAGCCTGCGGAAGCCAAGAAAAAGAAGCCCACCAAGAAGAAAAAGAGCTGAGACCCGTCTAAACCGCATGTGAGCGATGAGTGGCACGAGATGTCGTCGTCACTCATCGCTTTTTTCTGGCATCGGCTGGCTCACCTCGGTCTGCACCGGAGAAGGAAGCTGGTCGAGAGGAGCGCCCAAAGGCAATTCCGAATCGTTGTTGACTTTAAACGCCCCAGGGGACACCTGTTCGAAGGAAGGATGAATGGAGCGCGGCTGGGCGAACTGCACAGTCGTGACTTTTTCGCGAGTGAAGCCTTCCCATTTTTTCCTCGTCGTAAGGCATCAATGAAGGCATAAGGTCCTTCTTTGGCTGATGATCCAGGTATAACTTAACATTATTATATGCATTACCATTGCCCAGATCATCGACCACCCACACGAGCCTGGCTTTGAGCGACTTGGTCGCGGCCGCCGGCTCGCGTTCATTCATATCACCAAGCAGATGAATAAGAGCATTCTGTTTACTGGCTGCGAACAGGCAGAATCTGGCTTTGATCTGAACTGGCGTCAGATCGCGTAGACTTTTGTTGGTACGCAAAAACAGCAGATGCCCCCCAAGATAGAAGGTCGACCTTGTGAGGTTGATCGTGACCGGGGGATCGAGTGCCGGTTCGTTTTTCGGATGGCCATCCATGCCGACCAAAGCTCCGCCCAGAGCGGCAAGCGAGTCCTGGAAACTGAGCCGGAATGGTCGGCTTTGCCGCACAGAAACCAGTTCCCCGTTGCCGCGAACGAAGCAATGACGCATGGTGATTTGCGGCATCGAGTCGAATTCGCTCCGCAGCTCGGAGATGGTGACCACTGCCGGCCGAGAGGTGTTTTCTTCGGCATTGTCGTCGCGGATCGTAATGACGCAGCGATCGAAGATGCACGCTCCACGACCCACGATTTGCACGAGAGAACGATGCGAGAGGTTTTCCGGGTCGGCCGTCAACACGAACTCCAGGTTCGATAGCGTGATCGTGCTGTCGATAATCCGAAACATGGCCGCTTCGGGATCCACAGTCGGCTTCAGAACAAGAATGGGGTGATAGTTTTCGTCGAATGGCCTGATCGTGACCTTGGGAGCCGATCGTGCGAGATAAATCGGATCGAAGGAGATGGGTCCGGATTTTTTGATGAGAATTTCATCGTTGGGCCTGGCTTCAAGGAGTGCCTGGGCAAGCAGTTTATAATTGCCATTTCCTACTTCTTTATCGGGATCAACGATTTTCTGGTTCGCAGCTGGCAGGTTGAATTCATCTATAGGCCGCAAGGGGCCATAGCAGAGTCCCCAGCTACAGTACTGTATGCCGACCAACCTTTCCGAACCGGCTTCTTTAAAGCGTAGATCGGCGTCATTGGTCTTCAGCTGGAAAGCCAGCATGGGTTGGTTTTCCGCGAGTCGGCGTAGCGGTTCATGGTCGAACCACGGATCATGTGCCAGACGTAACGATTGGCTCGATGTGAAGTTGTTTTGCGCGGTAAAACTTTGCAGGTCGTCGATGAATTCGACGCCGTCTTGCAAAGCCGTCAGGTTATGGAAACGGTTGCCTGTACCCTGGTATCGGACAGAAGACTTTGGCGGCCGAACAAGAAACACGGCAGGAGCCGTCCTCAGCAGGTTCGCCCGTCCTGGCCGCGAGAAAATCGACCGGCTCACGACGATCGACGCGCTGGCGCCTTCGTCGACGTTCAAGACGTTTCCCGCCAGGATGAACGACGAACAATTGGCGAGGGTTACATTTGCTTTCGCGCCACTGAGGATCGAAACGATGGTTTCGTGAGGAGCGAAGGCACAATTTTCCAGATGCAAGCTGGCCTCGTTGGCGAGAGTAATCGCCTCCTGGGCGCGCAGGAAACCAGGAGGTTCTTTTGAAACCATGTCGCCCCGGCTGAAATAGCACTGGCGGATGGTTGCCACTGGCCGGACATCGGTCGTCTTGCCCCCGTCGATGAAGACCGATCCGAGGCGGCTATCGGCGGCGGCGGGTGGCCGAAATTGCACGAATTCGCAGTTTTCGATGACGAGCTGGCCATACTTCTGCAACTTGACGGCATTCATGACGATCTTTGGTGCGAAGGTGGCGTCGATTTCAAAACGCAGGTTTCGCAGGGTCACCTTGCCGCCAGTAATGGTCAATGCCGTCCACGACGTGTAGCTGAAATCAGGATCGTGAACGAGACGGATCGTATGCCGATGCAGAGGGTTTTTCGATTCGATGATGACTTCCTTTTGATCATCTCCTTCGAAAGCCAGTCCTGGCGAGGTTCCAGGGTTCTTCCGGTCCGGTTTCAAGTCGATATCGGCGACGAGTTGTGCATGAATTCCTGGGTGGTTTTCCGACAAGAGCTGAGCGAGTTCCGCAGCCGACGAAACGTCGCGCCGTTCGATGGTCGGTACGGGTGGCGAAAGGGCGATCGATCGGTTCTCGCCCTGCGCCTTTAGTCAAGTCTTTGTTCTTGACTTGAGTGCCAGGAACCGATGTCTGGTTTTTGTCCCATGGTTCGACAGGGGCAACCGAGCCGTTGTGGACGGCTGGACATGCCGTGCAACAAAACAACCGCCAACAGCAGGAAGGCAGACAGCGAAGCCAGCAAGACCGGTCGGACGCGTGGCGGGGGCAGGCAGCGAGGCGCCCATGTAGGTGACAGGCCGCCGACGAATCACGGAACCGTGTTGGAATTGCTCGGCAAGTTGCGCCAGATGTTGAACCCAGCTGCTGAGGAGATTGGTAGCGATCATTCGGGTTTTTCGCCATCATCCGCGCCAGGATCATGGCCAATTCGTCCGGGATTTGCGGATTCAGTTGGCGAGGATCGATCGGATTGACATGCTGGTGGTAATGAAGCTTTTTGGCGGCCGTTCCTTCGGGTACGGGGTGGCTGGCCGGTCAGTAATTCGTAAAACGTGCAGCCCAGCGAATAAATGTCACTGCGAACATCGGCTGAGTGAGGCTCGAGGGCCTGCTCCGGCGAAATGTAATCAAACGTTCCAAGGGTGACGCCCGATTGGGTCAGGTTGTCGCCACTGAGCGGTTCCAAACTACGTGCCAGCCCCATGTCCACCAGTTTGGCTCTGCCATCGGGAGTGATGATGATGTTCGACGGCTTGATGTCACGATGGACGACATTGCGTTCGGCAAGCATGGATCAGGCCGGTGGCAATCTGCAACAAGTAATCGACAGCCTTGGCAACAGGGAGCGGCCCATCGCGCTCGAGGATGGTCCGCAAATTCTCGCCTTCGACAAATTCGAAGGCGATGAAAATGCAATCCCTGGTCGGAACCGCAAAAATAAACTCGGGCGATGTTCTCATGGTCGGAGTCTGGCAGCGGCTCGGGCTTCCTGGTGAAAACGGCGAATATTTTCCGGATCGGATGCCAACTCAGGAGGAAGAATCTTGACGGCAACGCTGCGTTCGAGTTGCAAGTCGATGGCTCGAACCACCGCTGCCATGCCTCCCATGCCGATCGGTTCGACGATTTGGTAATGAGCCAGTTGTCTGCCGGCCAGACCTTGGGCAAAAGAGTCTTCCGGGCGAGGCGAAGCTTTCCACTGGCTTCGAAATGATCGTCGGCGCGTCGTCAGAGGCTTCCTCGACGTTCTGGGCCTGGTTGAGCGAAACGATTGCGGTCGGCCCCGCCCCTTCCCCGGTTCGGCATCCGCAGTCCGCCGGTGTTCGGTTGATTTCGCCATTGCACCATCCAGTTCAGTGGACCTGCCCCCGTTCGCTGTTCCTGTAAAGAAGTGCACACGTTCGGGAGGGGCAATTGACGGCTTCAAGTATACTTCGCTCGCCTTAACGTTGTCAATTCAGTAGCCAAAAAGTGCAACGAAACGAGCCGCGGGGACATTCGTCCATGCCGGTGGTAGTCATTTTGTGACGGCCCACGGTGCTGGCCTCTTTTCAAAAAAAGCTTTTAGTCCTTCCTGACATTCGCGGGTAAGCCGCGGCGCCGCACTTTCCTTGGCGGCTTCTTCGACCGACAGTGCCTGACGAGAAAACTGCTGCAGCAGTGCTTTGGTCTTGGCCAAAGCTTCTGGTCCTCCTTCTGCCAGTGATCGGGCCCACAGCCGTGCTCGGTTCATGATTTCGCCTGAAGGAACCACCCCATTGATCAACCCGACCCGGCAGGCTTCATCTGCGTCGATCAGTTCACCAGTCAACAGGAGATACCGGCCGATTCGTTCCCCGACGTGGCGCAGTAAATGTGGCATGACCATGGCCGCGACCAGACCGCGCCGAACTTCCGGGTAGCCGAACTTTGCTTCCGGCGTCGCCAGCGCCAAGTCGCAAACCGTCACCAAGCCGGCGCCTCCCGCTACTGCCGGACCGTTGACGACCGCCAAAGTCGGCTTGGGCAAGGTGTAGATCAAGTCATAAAGTTTCGCCAAGCGCAACGCATCGTCCCAGACTTTCTCCTTGCCATCATCGCCCAGGGATTCCGCCAGTTCCTGCAAGTCCATGCCGGCACAAAACACCTTGCCGGCGCCGGTAAGAATAACGCAGCGAACCTCGCTGGCGGCCTGGGCCTGCGAAAACGCCGCGTACAATGCATCGATCAGAGCCCGGCTGAGGGCGTTGCGTTTTTCCGGCCGATTGAGCGTGATGATCGCTGCCGGTGGCTGAAGTTCATAGGTCGCCAAGGATTCGCTCATGAGCCAACCTCAAGGTGAAAAACCAGACCAGGAGGCATCTGGGCGCAAGGTGTCCAAAAACAAAAAAACCGCCGACGTCGGCCGGCGGTGGTCATTGTACACGAAACGATCCGTGAGGTTATTTGGGAAAATTCTTCGGCGCCCGGATATGTTGCCACCCTTCGCCGCTTAACGCTTTCAAAAAGTCAACGAGATTTTTCTTCTGTTCGTCCGTCAATTTCAACGGCCTCACGTTCTGGTGCAGCCAGGGATTCTTGATTCCCCCTTTGTTGTAGTGCTCGACCACTTCCTCCAGCGTTTTCATACTGCCATCGTGCATGTACGGACCGGTCCGGGCGATTTCACGTAACGTCGGAGTCTTGAAGGCACCTTTGTCCTGCTCTCGCTTTGTGACGTTGTAACGTCCCAGATCCGGGTTCGGTTTGTCCATGCCAACGCCGATATTGGCGAACATGCCGTTGGTAAAGTTGATTCCTTCGTGGCAGCTATCGCAACGGGCTTCATTAGAGAAGAAAATCTCCATTCCCGCCTTTTGGCTTTCAGTCAGAGCGTCCTTGTCGCCGTTCTTGTAGCGATCGTAAGGAGAATTCCCCGAAAGCACGGTTCGTTCGAACGTGGCGATCGCTTTGGCGACGTCATCGATGTCGATCGAATCCTTGCCAAACACTTTCTTGAAGCGTTGGCGATAACCCGGAATCGCTGACAGCGTTTTCACCACGTTTTCATGGGTGTTAGCCATTTCGATCGGGTTGGCGATCGGCCCTTTGACCTGCTCCTCGAGGGTGGCAGCCCGGCCGTCCCAGAACTGCTCGACCGAATAGGCCCGATTGATAACGGTGGGGGAGTTTCGCGTCCCCTTCTGGCCGCGCACGCCCGTGGCTACCGCTTCGCCGTTGGAAAATGCATGCTCCGGAGCGTGGCAACTGGCGCAGGAGACGGTGCCATCGATCGAAAGCCTCTTGTCGAAAAAGAGCAGCCAGCCAAGCTCCGCTTTCTCCGCCGAATAGGGATTGTCAGGAGGATAGATGATCGGCACCAGCCCCAGAGGTATCTTGGGACCGTCGGGCGGAAACATCTTCGCCACGAGTTCGGCATCTTCATCGTCAGCCGCAGCGCTATGCCAGGCAAATGCCAGAGGCAACGAAAAAATGAGCAAGAATCCGATGAAATAAAGCAGCCTAGTGCGTTGATGTCGGTTCATGCGCGCTTGTTCTCCAGCACGTCAGAAGAAACAAGAGCAGGACGAACACCGTCCTGCTCCAGGTCCAGCTATTTCTTGACAAACCCCTGCACGAACAAAGCCTTTTGTCCGCCCACATTGGTCAGCGTACCGGTGACTTCGACGATGTAGGCCATGTTTTCAATGGCGGCTTTGCGCAAGTCCGTCATTCCGTCCCGGCGAGGATTGTGTTCTTCCTCCATGAGCAGATACAAGGTGCCATCTTTGGTCAGGATGCCGAATGGCATGCCCGCCTGCAGACATTTTTGCCCACAGTCACGGTGCTTCGTACCGTGCTTGCCGACCTGCAAATAGCAGGAATAGTCGACCACTTCGCCGACGACCGTGACGATTTTGCCCTTCAACGGTTTGCCGTCGACTGCTGCCGCCACCGTCGTCGCCGTCCAGGGGGTCGCTGGCTTCATCCCCAATTTGGCAGCGGGCTTGTCGTACGTGCCTTTCTCCGGCTTCATGTCCGGGTACAGCACTTTGCTCCCTTGTGCAAATGCCAGTGCCGCGAAGGCCATAAATAGCGACACAACTACCACCGTTTTCACTTTGTTCATTGTAGGTGCCCTTCTTGAATAGAAACCAGGTGGGTGGAATGCTGACTGCCCCAGCTTTCCGCCAGGACAAGGTTGATTTTATGAGATTGTCCAAGGCTATCAAGAATAATTCTGGATAGCGATTTTCGCGTTTTCGCGGGGTGCGGCCAGTAGGATGTGGCGGAACCGTTTGGAGGAACGCGCTCCGTACTTTATTGCGTTCGACTGGCCCCGACAGACCAGAGCCTCCCTTTTGCGTTTGGCCCAAAGCGATGCTGGGACGCCATCAGATGCGAACTCGCCTCTAAGGTGGTCCGTCGTCGTCGGACTCTTGATCGCGATTCCATTGGTGGAGAGTCTTGAGGTTATTCGGCTCGGTTTGAACGACGACGATGTCACCTTGCTGCAGGTCGGTATCCGCTGGAGGGAAATGGGTGACAATGCCCTGGCGGGTGTGGGCGAGAAAGAAGGTTTGCTTCGCAGCTCCGATGTCGCGAATGCGTTTGCCGATCAACTCGGAGTTGGGGCGGATCGTAAGGCGGGCCACGACAAGCAAGCGGGAATCGACATAAAAGGAGTTGATAATCGAGCGATCGGAGGAACTGCAGGCGAACAGGGGAGCGGCTTGTGCCGCAGTGCTGAAAGCCTGGTGAATGCCGAAACTCTCGCGAATCTTCGAAGCCAACTCCTGGTCGAACATCCGCATGACGACGCGGATATGGGGTTTGATTTTTCGGGCATCGAGAGCGATTTCCAGGTTGGCGAGGTCATTGTCGGTGGCGACAATGATCGACTTGGCATGAGCGACATTGAGGTCTTCCAGGATCCCCTCTTCACGTCCCGTGCCAATGAGAACGGGGAAGCCGTGCTTCTTGGCGTAAGCGATGTTCTGGTTGTGCGGATCCTTTTCGAGGACGACCACATCTTCGCCAAGAAGATGCAATTGCTGCAAAACGCGCAGCCCGACCCGACCCAAGCCGCACAAAATCACGTGATTGCGATAAGTAAGTGCCATGGCTCGCATCCATTGATTGCCGCTCTCGTCATGCCTGAGAACGTGGTAACCGAAACGAATCAGCCCATCCAGAATGACGACGAGACCCAACGGAGGAAGAAGAAAGTAAAAAGCCTGCAACAGCCAGTGGTCGGGGAAGTCGACCAGGTGCTCCATGAAAATCAGACAGTAGGTGATATACAGCGCCTGGCCGAAAGTCAGTTGTTGTTTTTCGTACAGCTTGTGGAAGGCAAAGCCGCCGCAAAAAAGAATAATGACCATCCCCGTAAACAAGGGAAGAAACTCGACGATGGGTCGTTTGAGATAAATGAAATTGGCTTGCAGGCGGCGTAGTCGGCGTTTCAGAAACGATTGCATCGAAATGAATACTGGAGAATTCATTCAACAGGTATTTCGTGTGCGGCCAATCGACATTTCGGAAACAGTTCTCCTTTTTCCGCTAGTACCTGGCCCGTTGCTGCGAGGGGCAAGATGCCGTGCGCCGGGCGTGCCATTGGTTCAAGTTGCCAATTCTCCGCTCAGCCCGCCCAGGCCTTCGCGTCCGAGGGGTGACAACGCGGTCGTCGACTTGGACTTCAAACAAGTGGTCGAGGCGCTGATAACGCAGGATGGTGACGGTTTTGCCCGGCATCAGGCCCAAATCCTGCCATAAACGCAGTCTTTCTGGGTTGTCGTCCTGGGCTTCGCGAATGACGATGCGGTCGCCTGCTGAAAAGTCCGTCAGCGGTTTAAGCGACCGAGGAGCCAGTTCCCCCGTCGCGCGTCGGAATGGGATGGCCGTGCGGATCCTCGAGCGGTTCGCCAAGGTGGTCGGCAATGGCTTGTTCCAAACGGGGAGAGATGGCATGTTCGAGCGCTTCCGCCTCGGCATCGACCTCGCTCCAGTCCAGGCCGAGCACGCGTGTCAAAAACAATTCGACGAGCCGATGTCGGCGAACAACACGCCGCGCTTCCCCCAATCCTCTTTCGGTCAAGCGAGCGCCTTGTCCAGGCTCGTACGTAATCCACCCGGCCTCCTTGAGCCGTTTGAACATACCCGTCACCGACGGGGCCCGTACCGACAGCCTCTCCACGATCTCATTGGGCGTCACGTTGCGCTCCGCGCCTCCCAGGCTATGCAGGGCTTTCAGATAGTCCTGAACCGCACGAGAAGTCTGGTTCGCCATAGGGCCAATTCCACCCAGAGCAATGTCGATTTCCGGAAGATTCTATCCTATCATACGGGCCATTGCCACGTTTGTTCCGCACTGGCGCATCGAAAAAGTCTTTTTTGAAAGGAGTCGGCATGCGTCTGACAACCGGCTACGGAGCGGGGAGGCCAAACATCTGGCATGCACGGGAACTTCCCGATGCCGAACGCCGACGCTGTCACGGTTGGGGATCGGTTCGCATACCGGCAACATTGACCGCGGGCGAAACGACTGACGTCGATTTCGAGTTCGCCATCGGTGCGGCAATCATTCCAGAAAAAGGCCGATTAGCCATCGCTTGGCGCTGGCCGTACGACTGGTCCGATTTGCAAGCCACAAGCGCTGACCAACCTGGATTCGTGACCATCGAGCAGAACGCGAAAAACGACGTTCGCCTGGAATTTTCGCACCACCCGTTTGGCGGGATCGAACCATTTCACCATTACCTCGCCCTTACGGTGCAGCGGGGTGCATTGGTCGAAGGAGATCGCGTTAGGATTCACGTCCGGGGCTGGCGCGCACCAACGTGTGCAGTTCGCAATGCCGATTTCCTGCTGCTGCTTGACCCGAGTGGCCAATCGCAGTGGATCGAATTGCCGGCGCCGGCCGCCGAAGCGGCAGCCGAGCGTGGCGCCACGCTGAATTCGAATCATTTTCGGGTCGTTCCCGGCCCGGCTGTCCGGCTTGTCGTTGTCGCCCCTTCCGATGCCTTGGCCGGCCGGGAAACAGAGGTCATCGTTCGCGCCGAGGACCAGTGGGGAAACGTCACGCATTTGCCGGATTCGTCGCTGATCCTAGAAGGCGGACGACTCGTGTCCTTGCGTGCGAATCAGGCTCCGCCCGCTTATCATTTGACAACCCGCCTGGAACAGACCGGCACACATCGTTTGCTGGCGCGACATCCGTCGACCGGATTCTCAGCAGAAAGCAACCCGATCCGGGTACATGCCACTGTGCCGAGCCATTCGATCTTCTGGGCGGATCTCCATTCGGGGCAATCGCAAATAGGTTGTGGCTTGGGAACCATTGCCGAGCATTATGCCTATGCTCGAGACGCCGTCGGCGTACAGATCATCACGCATCAAGCCAACGATCATTACGTCACTGTTGACGACTGGCGGGAAACGCGCGAGCAGACAGAAGCGTTTTACTCGCCCGGTAGATTCGTCACCATACTAGGTTGCGAGTGGAGCCCCCCGACGAAGGACGGCGGCGATCGCAATGTGTTTTACAACTACGACGAACGTCGGCTCAGGCGATCGGGTCGGTTTTTCACAGAGCAAAACCCGGATGACGAGCCGGACATACCTGACGCACCGGGATTTCACGCTTGCTTTCGCGATTTGGACGTTCTGGTCAATATGCACGTTGGCGGCAGGATGACCAACTTGGACTGGCACGAACCGAAAATCGAACGACTGGCCGAGGTTCACTCTACCCACGGGACGGTCGAATGGTTCGTCCGCGACTGTTTGCAGCGAGGCTACCGCGTCGGCGTGACGGCAGGGACGGATGGTGTCATGGGCCGGCCCGGAGCCTGCCATCCCGGCTGGCGGCTGATTCGCAACGTCCGAAACGGCCTGACAGCCATCTTCGCCCCAGAGTTGACCCGCGAAGCGATCTGGACCGCCCTGCAACAACGCCGCTGCTATGCTACCACCGGAGAACGCCTCCTGCTTTGGGTTGAAGTCGACGGCCAACCCATGGGAAGCGAACTCCAGACCTCCCGTCCTCCGACCGTGCGGGTTCAAGTCGAAGGTACGCAGCCTATCGAATGTGTCGATCTTTTCCGCGGCACCGAACGAATTCACACCTGGCAGGTCGCCAAGGATGATTCGGATTGGGTCAGGGTCTTGTGGAGCGGAACCGAAGCACGAGGAACAGCCCGACGTCAACGCGTCGATTGGCATGGCTCGCTGGCCATCGGGCAGGGGAGTTTTCTTGACGTAGTTCCCATAGGATTTCAAAGCTCGGTGGACCAACTCCTTGTTACACCGTCGCGTTTGCAGTGGCAATCGGTGACAGCTGGCGACGACGCGGGGTTGGCGTTCCGCTATACCGGGGGGAAGGACACCGCCTGGGAATTCAAAAGTTCGTTCTGCCGATTTTCGTTTTTCCCCACGGATG
Source organism: Gemmatales bacterium (assembly GCA_026004675.1). Lineage (GTDB taxonomy): Bacteria > Planctomycetota > Planctomycetia > Gemmatales > Gemmataceae > BPJP01. Next base: position 1,000,580 of record BPJP01000001.1, on the reverse strand, counting down.
TGGCCAAAGGCAAAGCAATCGCTGCCGGGGGTTTGGATAAACGCGTCGCCATCTCTCGGCGACCTCGAACGGATGGACCGAAGTCGGTCCAACTCGTGTTCCAAGACGACGAACCGCGACCTGGATGGTGCCCCTATTGGGTTCGTGTTACCCAGATCGACCGAAACAAGGCGTGGAGCACACCGGTTTATGTACGGTTTCAGCGGTGAGGCGATTCTCCTGTCAACCGCATGGGGTTACGGGCATCAAAGACAATGGACGAGTCGGCGACTCCCTGTGGGCTGTGCGGACGGTTGTTCGCTGCCAAGATGCTGACCGGGCATCATTGCCTGCCGCGCGAAAAAGGTGGCAGCAGCGGCGACGTGGCTCTTGTCTGTTCCCAATGCCACGGCATGATCCACGCTACGTACACCAACGAAACACTGGCTCGCCGCTTCGCTACGATCGAGCAATTACGACAAGCTCCGGAGTTGCAAGGCTTTTTGCGCTGGGTGCGAAAGCAGCCTGCGACCAGGCGCAAACGCAACGCGCCGCGCCGCCGACGGCTCTGAGTGCGAATCCGCAAACACACGAACCGTCAAGAAGGAATGTGCGGAATTTGCCCAGCTAGGCTACTTTGCTGCTCTCGCCTTTATCGTCCAGCTTTGCCTGGATGACTCGGATCAAATCGCCGACCGTGACCACGTCCGCGATGTCCTCGTGCCCAAGACGAATTCGATAATGTCCCTCGATGCGCATGAGAATGCCCACCAGATCGATCGAATCCAGTCCGATTTCCTCGCGTAAGGGAGAATCGGCAGCGATCGTCGACACATCGAAATCGGTCTCTTCCTGCAGAAAACCAGTTAAAGTAGACAATATGGAATTGAAATCAGCTTTCATGACGAGCCCATGAAAGAGAATGGAGTCACCACCGCCCGAACTTTAGCCAAAGACGCCGGTCGGCGTCAACCGCGAAATGCTCCAGGAGAAACCGGGAGAAAAGTCCGATAGCACAGGGCAGCGTTTTTGCTTGTTGCCTTGGGATCGACGCCGCCGGCCAAAGGCACGACGGTTTCGCCTTCCGACCGAGTTTGTTGGCCGCCAACAATACCAACCCGGATCGTTTGCAAAAATCTCGATCTCGTCCTTGCGAATAGATTCAGAGAAAGGGATGATTTCTCGTGTAAAGCCATTGCCAGTACGTCAGGCCAGATTCATGCACTGGATTGATATCAGCATCATCGCGGCGTTTATCATTTATGCGGTGTCGTCGGGAATCCGCTCGAGCGGTGTCGCGTCGCAAAACCTCGAAGAGTATTTTCTCGCAGGCCGGACTTTGAAAGGGTGGCAGGCCGGTCTGAGCATGGCGGCGACGCAGTTTGCCGCCGATACTCCTCTCCTTGTAACCGGTTTGATTGCCACAGCTGGCATCTTCGCTCTGTGGCGACTGTGGATTTACGCACTGGCATTCCTGACCATGGGGTTCATTCTGGCGGCCAGTTGGCGTCGGGCCGGTGTCCTTACGGATGCCGAGCTGACCGAACTCCGTTATGGCGCTCGCCCGGCCGCCGTCCTCCGCGGCGCCAAGGCCGTCTATTTCGGCACGATCTTTAATTGCACTGTTTTGGCGATGGTCTTGCTCGCTGCCACGCGCATTGCGGAACCTTTCCTCCTCTGGAATGAATGGCTTCCTGCTGGGGTGTTCCAACCTCTGCTCAACTTCGTCGAATTCTTGCACGTGCCCATCACCACCTTGAGCGACGACCATCCAGATGTCTGGATCAAGTCGACCAACAATTTGATATCGATAGGCGGCATTGTCCTGGTGACTTTGTTTTATTCGACTACGGGAGGATTGCGCAGCGTTGTCGCGACCGACGTGATGCAGCTGTTCCTGGCGATGGCGGCAACGGCGGTCTATGCCGGTTACATCATCCACAAGGTCGGAGGAATGGGTGAACTGATCGAGACACTGCGGATGCGTTTTGCCGACGGTGGCCCTGGTGGCATAACCCCCAACCAAATCCTCGCGTTCACTCCTTCGCAAGCCAAAGACGCCGGCCTCGTGGTCTTGGTTGTCTTTGGTTTGCAGTGGATTTTGCAGATCAATGCCGATGGCACCGGCTATCTGGCTCAGCGCTCGATGGCGTGCCGGTCGGAAGCGGACGCGCGTTATGCTGCCGTCGTCTTTACCGTTGTGCAGATATTCTTTCGCAGCCTGTTCTGGCTGCCGATTGCTCTGGGGTTGCTGGTATTGTTTCCCCCGGACTTGACGCTCGACCTGGAGACCATCAAGAAGCAGCAAGAGGCGACGTTCGTGACCGGGGTGGCTGAACTGTTGCCTCCCGGTCTGAAGGGGCTCATGCTGACTGGAATGCTCGCGGCCCTCGCGTCCACTGTGGACACGCATCTCAACTGGGGATCTTCATACTGGACCAATGATATTTACAAACGATTTATCTGCGAGTCCTGGCTGAAACGCGAACCCAATCCGCGCACGCTCGTATGGGTCGCACGAAGTGCCAACGTCCTGATCCTGTTGATCGCCCTCGTTGTCATGAGCCAGATGAGCTCGATCCGCACCGCCTGGGAACGAAGCCTGTTGCTGGGCAGCGGTATCGGCGTGCTGCTGGTGCTTCGCTGGCTTTGGTGGCGAATCAATGCCTGGGGTGAAATCGCTTGTATCGTCGCGTCCATTCTCCTGACGCCGATCCTGCTTCTGTTTGTGACCGACGAGAAGCTCGGCGTCAGTGATCTGCAAGCGACGGCATATCGGCTTTTGCTGATGGCGGGGTTGGCAACGGCCGCCGGCATCTCGGTCTCGCTCTGGAAAGGTCCGGAAAGCGAAGAACACCTTCGGTGCTTTTACCGACGGGCCCGGCCGATGGGATTTTGGGGACCGATTGCTGCCGCCGAAGGCGACGATCCCTCCGAAGGCGCCCGCCGACTTGTTCGCGCCGCCTTTGCCGTCGTTCTTGCGGCACTATCGATTTTCTGTCTACTTGTCGGTGCAGGGTCGTGGTTGTGCGGCAGCCCTCCGCCGACCTGGTTCCCGTGGCGGTTGCCTTGGCTTGCCGGCCTGCTGGCTGTGGGAATCCTTTTGATCCCTGTCTGGGTCGGGCTCGGCTTTGGCCGTTTGCCTCCCGACGATCGCGAATTCGCCGTTCAACCGGCACCCGAATCGAGCAGCTGAGGACTCGTATGCCAGCACGTGCCATTTCCGAAATCTTTCTCGTCAATGGTTCCGCCGGCGACCCGGTGCTTTTCATCGACTATCCGGGAAAACATAACGCTCTGCTTTTCGATGCGGGCGACAATTGTCGACTTGACACCAAACGGCTAAGCGACTTGGAAGCGATCTTCGTCACTCATCACCACGTCGACCATTTTGTCGGCCTCGATCGGATCATCCGCGCCAATCTCGGCGAGAAGAAAACGCTTCATCTCTATGGCCCACCGGATACGATCGAAAAGGTCTATAGCCGGTTGAAGGGTTATGACTATCCCGACTTCTCGTTTCAACAATGTCGGGTCAAGGTCCACGACGTCTGGCCAGGCAAGTTGCGCTGGGCGGAACTTCATTGCCGAAACCCTTGCCCGCCGCCTGCCGTCCAAGAACGCCGATGGAAAGGTCCTGTTCTTTATGAAAACAAGGAACTCCGTGTCGAAACGGTGCCGGTCGATCATACGGTCCCGTGTTTGGCTTATGCGCTGGTGGAAAAAAGAGGCTATCATCCGGATCCGGCCAAGTTGCAGGAGGGAGTGCTGAAAGCCGGTCGCTGGATCGGTGCGGTATTGGATCGGCTGCGCGCCGGCGAGTCGCTCAAAAGTACGATCGAGATTGCCGGCGGCACCTACACGCTCGGCGCGTTGGCAGAGCAATATTTCACGACCACACCGGGCGGCCGAATCGCTTTTGTCACGGACACGGCCTGGTCCGAGCAGTCGCGCCCTGGGCTGACCAAACTGGCTCACCGGGCACATCGACTTTATTGCGACTCCTTTTATGCGAAAGGGCAAGAGCGACAGGCGGAAAAATACCGGCACATGACGGCAACTGCCGCCGCCGAGCTGGCACGCGAAGCCAAGGTGGAAGAATTGATCCTCATGCACTTCGCACCTCGCTACGCCGGCAAATACGACATGCTCATCGAGGAAGCGCGTACGGTTTTTCCGAAAGTTCGCGCCGAATGGTGACACGCGAAAACCAGCCTATGCGAACCAAGACGGCGATACGGCGTCTTGACTGAAAGAGCAAGAAGAACACAAGCGAACACCTGAGGAGACAATCGTGAGCACACAACAAAATCATCTCGAGCAGGAACCCGAAGCGCTCGCGGCGGAAAAAGACCAGAAATTGAAGCAAGAAATCCCTGCCGCGGAAGCACTGGAGTTGATCCGTCAGGGAAAGCCGATCGAGGATGCGATCATTCATCGCTTGGAGTTTCAGGGCGAGTTTACGGCACCGATCGAGTTGCGTCACGTAACCCTCGTGCATCCCCGTTTCGACCATGCGGTATTTCACGACAGGGTTTCCTTTTTTGGTTGCACATTGATCCGTCCCCGCTTCGTGGGGAAGACGGTATTTGAAGCCGCCCTCAATTTGAAAGGCTCGACCCTCATGGCTGCCGGCTTCAACGGGGTGCGTTTCAAGGGGAGCTTGCGCTGCGACAACGTGCACTGCGAAGGCCACTTACGGCTAGTGCATTGCGAATTTGAAACGGTGCGTTTCTGGCAGGCTCACTTTGAGGACTGGGTCAATTTCGGCGACTGCACCTTCCATGAGGAAGTCGACTTGCGCAGCCTGCATGCGAAGGAAGGCATTGTTTTCAAGGATTGCCGATTCGAACGGGACGTTTTGCTCCGGGGTGCTACCGTCGACAAGAAACTAGAGGCCACCGGCAGCCGATTCGAAGGCCTGGTCGATTTCTCCAAAGCCAAACTGCACGACTACGTCTACCTGGAAGGAATCGAGCAGGGGGAGAAGCAACGGTTCGCCTTTAACAACACACTAGGTGAGCGAATCCTCGTGCGCACCTGCCAGCTCGAAGGGCGCTTGTTCAGTGAAGAAAACGGCAATTACGAACAGGCTCGGCATGAATATGCCTTTTTGAAACGCGCCTTCGAAGCCCTGCACCGTTACGAACAAGAAGATTGGGCCTTCTACCGTTTCAAGGTCAACGAACGTCGGAGCTTCAACCGTTCCTGGGCCAGACCGTGGACGAAAGTTACCCAATTCGCCAACTGGTTGTTGCTCGATCACGGCTGCGGCTACTGCACCGATCCGTACCGCGCCATTCGGACGGCAGTAATCATCATGGTTCTGTTCGGTGTGATCTACAGTTTCGGTATCAACACCTTTTATTTCGACAGCCAGCGCTTGCCGTTCCCCGATCAGCCGATCACCAGTTGGGGCAATCGCGTGTTGGTCGCTATGATGACCAGTGTTTCCATCTTTACCGCGGGCGTTGGCGGGATACGTGACCTGGCGCGCGGCTGGATGAACGTGCCTTTGATAATCGAGTCGTTGCTTGGCACCCTCTTGTGGGGCCTGTTTATCATCGCCTTTAGCCGAAAGGTGATTCGCTGAAAACGCGAGGCCAACATGCGGATCGAACGAATCCAACTGTATCATGTCGCCATGCCGTTGCTCTATCCGTGGCGAACCGCCTATGGCGAAGATGCGGTTGTCGAATCGGTTCTCGTCGAGATGTCCAGCTCTGGGGTGTCGGGTTGGGGAGAAACCAGTCCGCTGGCAGCGCCTTGCTACAGCCCCGAATGGGCCGGCGGCGTCTTTCAAGTGCTGCGCGATTTCTTGGCGCCGAGGCTGATAGGCGAAGACATCCAAACCGGCAAGCAACTTCAGGAACGTCTCGCCATCTTCAAAGGCAACCCGTTCGCCAAGGCTGGCCTCGATCTGGCCTGGTGGGATCTGGCCGCTCGTTTGGAGAACAAACCGCTTTACCAGATGCTTGGAGCATCCACATCGAAAGTCGTCGTGGGCGCCGATTTCGGCGTAATGGACTCAGTCGATCAATTGTTGGCCAGTATCGGCGAAGCAGTGCAAGCGGGTTTTCCGCGAATCAAACTGAAATTCCGTCCCGGTTGGGACCTTCCCATGATCCGGGCCGTGCGACAAGCATTTCCCCAAACCGTTTTTCACATTGATTGCAACAGCGGTTATCGGCTCGAGGATGCCGCGATGTTTCGACAACTGGACGAATTCGGTCTGGCCATGTTCGAGCAGCCGCTCGGGCACGATGATCTTCTTGACCACGCGGAATTGCAACGCCAGGTGACCACAGCCATTTGTTTGGACGAAAGCATTACGTCGTTGGACAAGACCCGCAAGGCATTGGCTTTGGGAGCTTGCCGCTATGTCAATGTCAAGCCTGGTCGTGTCGGCGGCTTGACGGTGGCCCGAGCGATTCACGATCGTTGCCGGGAACACGGTGTCCCTTGCTGGGTAGGTGGCATGCTCGAGTCGGCCGTCGGCGTGGCGCATTGCGTCGCATTGGCATGTCTGCCGAATTTCACCTATCCTGCCGACATCTTTCCTTCACGCCGTTTTTACGCCGAAGACTTGTCCGAACCGGAAATTGTCTTGACTGGCGCCGCCACGGTGCAGGCGTTGGACCAGCCGGGCATCGGCACCTCCCCCAATCCTGATCGCCTGGCACGCATGACCAGGCAGCACGCTGTGATCGAGGCGGCACGGTGAATGGTTCTCGGTCGCACAGGCTTCAATGACGTATTCAGCTAATCATGGTCGCGAGAATCTGCACTGCCAGGGTAGCGGCATCAGGGTTATCGAAGGCCAGATACGCGACGAACCGGTCGCCGATGGAGGAAAGGGACAGGCCTTTGAGGTTGATGCCTCCGACTGCCAGCTTGCTCATGACTTCATAGCCGATGCCAGGACAATTCTTGCCTTCGATGCGCAACATGGTGACGGCTCGGGCCGGCTCGAAGCCGACCGATTTGGCAGCAGCGATTTGCTCTTCGCCTTCGATGGGCGCGAGAAAGAGCAGGCTGGTGTCGGGATTGGCAGCATCGGGGCGCGTGAAGACGAATTGCAGGTTGGCACCGACGCGTGCTAAAAGCTCGAGTTTACTGGCTGCAGCTCCAGGCCGATCGGGGATTTCCGTTCGCCAGACTTGAACCCTGCGGAGATCGAATAGCATGGTGCATCCTCCTTGGCTGGCCATTATAACGCGCCAGGGTTATCGTGTTGAAAAAGTTTCCCGGTGGATATTGCTCATCGTGCTGTCGCATGCAGTCGGTATTGCTGCAGATAAGTTGCCTCACCGCCTGGCGAACTCGCACAGTCCCTTGTTTTCCTTTGCCCCTGCGCCGCCGTGTTTTTGTCTATTTTCAAGTCTTAATCGGTTAATTGATAAAGACTTCCGATGAAGAGGCGTGGCCGATATGACCGATATTGAGTTTGACCCTGATCGATTGGTGCAGCGATTGGGCGTGCATTCCCGCAAGCAAAAAGGACGGCGAAAGATGACGAGCGAGGAAGTCTTTGTGCCGCTTTCGGAAACGGACCAACTCAAGCAGCAATTACTTCATGCCCAACGTCTTAGCAGCGTCGGCGCGCTGGCTTCGAGCGTTGCTCATGAGTTCAACAACATCCTGACCACGATTATCAACTACGCCAAAATGGGACTGCGTTCCCAAGACGATAGCGTCCGCAGCCAGGCGTTCGAAAAAATCCTCCACGCCGGCCAGCGAGCGGCGAACATCATCAACAGTATGCTCGGCTATGCCCGGAACCAGTCGTCGCAACGCGAATGGGTCGACCTGGCGGCCCTCGTCGAAGACGCCTTGTTGTTGACCGAAAAAGACTTGAGCAAACATCATATCCGTGTGCAGACCAGATTCGAAAGTCGGCCACAGGCCTTGGTCGTTCGCAACCAGATCGAACAAATCCTTCTCAATCTGATCATCAATGCCCGCCAAGCCATGCCCAACGGGGGGGAATTATCCGTACACGTCCGAGAGAATTCCGAAACCAGTATGGCCGAAATTCGTATCAGCGACACCGGCGTGGGCATCCCCCCCAAACAAATGCGTCGCATCTTCGAGCCGTTCTTTTCGACGAAGCAACCGGATGAACACGGACACGGCGGCAACGGACTCGGTCTAAGCGTTTGCCGCCAGATCATCGAGCAACACCATGGACGAATCCGCGTAGAGAGCGTCGTCGGCAAAGGCTCGACCTTTACGGTCAAATTACCGATGAAACCCTTGGCCGCCGAAAATTAACACTGCGTTTTTCCCATCGCCTGGCATCAACTGGATGCATCCTTGGCAAGGATGCGATTCAGCCGTTGGGCAAAACCGGCTGCATCCGGAATCGGCGACCCTTCCGCGATCAGCGCTTGCTCGTAAAGGAGCCGACCGTACTCTGGCAACCGTGCATCGTCCGGGTTTTTCTGCAAAAGTGCAACCAGCGCCTCGGTCACCGCGTGGTCCGGGTTGATCTCCAGTATCTTCTTGAATTGTCCCGTTTCCCCTTTTTGCCCGATTCGTTTCAGAATCCGTTCCATGTGGGCGCCCGGCGCCCAATCGTCGGCGACAAGGCACACCGCGCTTTCTTTCAGGCGCGATGACAACCGCACATCCTTCACTTCCGGAATCTTTTCCTTGAGATAATCGACCAACGGTTGCAATTTCTTTTTCTTCTCTTCGGGGATTTCTCCTGGGGCCAGTTCTCCCTTGTCGACCGCTTTCAGCTTCTTGCCTTTGTACTCCGTGAGCGATTCCACCATGAAACTGTCGATCGGCTCCGTCAGCAGAAGCACTTCCTGGTCTTTGGCCCGAAACGACTCCAAATAAGGCGAGTTGACCAGTTGCTCCCTTTGCTCGCCCGCCAGATAGTAGATCTCCTGTTGATCGTCTTTCATGCGTCCTGCGTAATCGGCAAGGGTTGTGTACTTGCCTGGTTCGGTTTTCGTGGATTCGAAAAGAAGCAGGTCGGCGAGCTGTTCGCGGTTTTTGAAATCGTGGTAAACGCCTTCCTTCAAAAACACGCCGAGTTCCTGGAAGAAACGGACGTATTTGTCGTATTCTTCCTGTTTCATCTCGGCGAGTGCTTTGAGGATGCGATTCGTGAGGTTGTTGCGGATTATTTCCAGCGGCGCGCTTTGCTGCAACATCTCCCGGGAAACATTCAGTGGCAGATCGGGAGAATCGACAACCCCCCGGACAAAGCGCAAATACAGAGGTAAAAGGGCTTCGCAATCGTCCATGATGAAAACCCGGCGGATATACAGATGCACGCCGCGCTTCGGGTCACCGAACAGCAAATCGAAAGTCTTGTGTCCCGGAATGTACAAGAGGGAGCGAAATTCCACCGCTCCTTCGGCAGAATAATGAATCGTCTTGGCCGGCGGCTCGGTATCGTGTGTCAAATGCTTGTAGAATTCGATGTATTCCTCTTCGCTGATTTCCGATTTGTCGCGTAGCCAAATCGCCTTGCGCGAATTGAGGGTCTCTTCAACGGTTTTCTTCTGCTTGTTTTCGTCCTCGCGCGTGACATCCATGACGATCGGGTGTTCGATAAAATCGGAGTATTGCCGAACGAGACTGCGCAACCTCCATTCGTCGAGGAATTCCTTGTCTTCATCGCGGAGGTGGAGAATCACGTCGGTGCCGCGGGTCTCCTTTTCAACGGTTTCGACTTCAAATTCCCCTTCACCGGTCGACTGCCAGCGGACCGCCTGGTCTTTGGCGACCCCAGCGGCACGGGAAATGACCTCGACTTTTTTCGCCACCATGAAAGCCGAGTAGAAGCCGACACCGAACTGGCCAATCAATTCAGGTCTTTGTTGGGCATCCGCTTTTTTCAGTGCTTCGAGAAATTCCTTCGTCCCGGATCGGGCGATTGTGCCGAGGTTTTCGACGATTTCGTCGCGTGTCATGCCGATGCCGTTGTCGGAGACCGTCAGCGTACCGGCTTCCTTGTCGGGAATCAGCTTGATCTTCCAGTTTTCGTCTCCTTCCGTCAGTTCGGGCTGGGTCAGCGCGCGAAAGCGCAAAGCATCGATGGCATCGCTGGCATTGCTGATCAGTTCGCGCAGAAAGATTTCTTTGTGCGAGTAAAGGGAATGGATGATGATGTCGAGAATCTGTTTCAGTTCCGTTTTAAAGGGCAGAGTAGCGGAACCCATCGAACGAATCCTCCGAAAACCAAGACTCGATATCGCCCGTAGTCAACAACTTTCCGGATGCAGGCGCCGTTCACCTCGGCTACGCTATCCACGAGCGCATCTCCTGGGCCATAAGGCCAAAACCAACCGGAAAGGCGCTTTCGAGTGCGGTCATCATACTCATAAGACGGCGTGCTTCCTGTTTCGCGCATTTGGTTTCAAGTTCCAACGACGGCCGCCCTGTACCGTATACTAACTCCTTCAAACGGGTTCTGGGCAAACACCCTGTCGGTAGACCGGCTTTCCAGGCTGTCTCACCAACCTTTTCGACACCGACAAGGTACCAGGCTTCAATTGCCGGGAATGCCACGCCAATCGCGACTCTTAAAGGCGGAAGGCCTCTTCTTGGTTTCAATTGATTTCGTGCACGCTGAATGGTCTTGCGGATCCTGCAATAGCGACAAATGCCCGAATCGGTACCAGGTTCATCGTGGCGTGAATCATGCAGAGGGTCGTTGTCATTGTCAACAACAACCACCAAACCTTCCGCATCCGCATTGTAATGTACTCCGCGAAAAACCCCATCGAGTGCGCTGAAGAAAGCCGGCACACTGTGAGCTTTGAGATCCATGCTGATCGGCTCCGGGGGCTTTGCCGAGGATCGCTTCCGTGAAAAGCTCCAGTGCGGCTCGGTCTGCGGGTGACTCGAAGTAGTAACCGATCTTCATGGTTTTACCGACACTCCGCCAAGCACGCCGCTGTACCAGACCTCGCTGAGAGGCGATTCGCCGATGATGTCCTCGAAGTGATCGATCTGCGCCAATTGCTTCATTTCAACCTCAAGCCCTTTTTTCTCGGCGAGCACGACTTCTTCGGGATGCTCGCAGTACAGATCGAGCAGATAGGGTGAATGAGTGGTCGCAATCACCTGAATCGGAGGCCGGGATGCCCCAGAATTGTCAGGGTAACTAAGGCGATAGAGAGCATCCTGCAGGTTTCGCAACAAGCGCGGATGCAAACCGCGGTCGATCTCTTCAAGTCCAACCAGCGATGGCGGGCTGGGCAAATAGTTCAACGTTAGCAGGGCCAATGCAATCAACGTTCCTTGGGACAGGTCTTCAGCAGGTATGCGATGTCGACCGGTCTTCGTCCGGAGTGCGATCGCTTTCTGGCCTGGCGAGGGTTTGTCGAAAAGAATGTAGTCGTATTCCGGCAACCATTGCCGCATCTCTTTCAACAACGATTCCCATTTCTCTGGATGGTTGTCTTTCAGATCATCAAGGACAGCTGACAACCCCCGACCGTTCGCTTGCAAGCCCGCTTCGGCGTTGACAGGAACAGGCTGGGCAATCGCACAGTAGTCCAGCGAGAAGACCTGCATCCGACCCAGCCAATTCCTTGCGAGGTCCGAGAGCTCTCCGTGTATTTCCTTGCCATTGTCATGTTGAAGTGAACAAACCGGTGGACGCGATCGTTCCCATTGGAACGTCGCAATGATCGGCTGACTCTTTAATCGCAATGTCAGGCGCAATTCCACCGCTTCATTTCGGTTTTCCGCAGAAACGCTCAACAATGAAGTTCGGTTCAACTGGTTATCGGGCGAGTTATTGACAATACCCGCAATCGCACAGAGGGCCTGTAAAACGGACGACTTTCCCGACCCATTGGGTCCGAGGAGCAATGTAAACGGCGCCAACGGCAACCTCGTTTGGCGCAAAGCCTTGAAATTCGTGAACTGAATGGATTCTATCATGATCCGTTTCCTTTCCCTTTGCCGGGAAAGAACATGCTAGTCTCACAATGGGTACGTTCATTGTACCATGGAAACTACTGATCACGTTACTGGTGGTGAAAATCGGCCTGCGATGTTTTTTCACGTAATATGTGCCCCTTGGGTTTCGACATAGACGGCATACAGAGATTGGCTGGCGGTCATGAACAGGCGGTTGCGTTTTTTGCCGCCAAAACAGACATTGGAACAGATTTCCGGCAAGCGAATCTGGCCGATGCGGTCGCCGTTCGGGGCGAAGATGTGAACGCCATCATAGCCTTCACCGACCCAGCCGGCCGAGGCCCAGATGTTGCCGTCCACATCCGCGCGGATGCCGTCGGCAAAGCCGGCTTTGCCATCCAGTTCCATAGTGGTGAAACTCTCGGCCATTGGCCAGTTTTTTGCCGTCGACGACGTCCCAGACTTTGATGTTGCGGGGTGCTTTTTCATAATGAGACGCTCCCGTATCGGCAATGTATAGTTTCTTGTAATCGGGAGAAAAGCAGAGGCCGTTAGGCTTGAAGATTTCGTCTGTGACCTTTTCGAGTTTTAGCGTCTTAGGATCGATACGGTAGACGGCCTCCTTGATTTCGAGTTTGGCTTTGTTGCCTTCGTAGTTGAACAGGATGCCGTACCCCGGATCGGTGAACCAGATACCGCCGTCGGGATGAACGACAGCGTCGTTGGGAGCATTGAGCGGTTTGCCCTGCCATTTGTCCGCCAAGACGGTGATTTTGCCGTTATATTCATACCGAACCACACGGCGGTTGCCGTGCTCGCATGAAATCTGCCGACCTTCGAAATCGAAGGTGTTTCCATTGGAATTCCCTGCCGGTACGCGGAACTTGCTTACATGGCCGTCTTCATCGAGATAGCGGAGTTGCACGTCGTTGGGGATGTCGCTCCAAACGAGATATCGGCCGACTCCATTCCAGGCAGGTCCCTCGGCCCAAAGGGTGCCCGTGTGCAGCCGTTGAATCGGCGTGTTGCCGATCCGGTACTTGGCAAATCGCTTGTCGAGGACAACGATGTCGGGATCGGGATAGCGGACCGGTGGTGCGTTGGGACCGTACTCTCGTCCCGCGGCAAAAACGGCAGCGGTCGCCGAGGCAGCCACGGACAAAAATGCACGCCGACAGAGTTGGTCCTGTTTGGTGCTTTGTTGCTCATTCATGCTTCGCTCCCCGATAGAGTGACCTGGTTTTTCGTCATTTATACACAATCTTGGTGGTGTGGAAATGCAATCCCCTTGCCCTATTGGCTGATCCGATGCGGGACGCATTGCCCCAGTCTTGGCTATAATGTTCCTGCCGATTCGACCTTTGCCAAAGGAGAAATGCCGTGCCCCTACCCGGACAACTCAACCCTTCTCCCCGTGTCTTGATGGGTCCTGGACCGAGCGACGTTCATCCCCGCGTTCTCACTGCCATGGCCACGCCGCTGGTCGGCCATCTCGATCCGGAATTTCTCGTCATCATGAACGAGACCCAGGAAATGCTCCGTGACGTTTTTCAAACCAAAAACCAGTTGACCTTTCCGGTAAGCGGCACGGGTTCGGCGGGCATGGAAACCTGCGTCGTCAACTTGATCGAACGCGATGACAAGATGATCGTTTGCGTTAACGGCGTTTTCGGCCAGCGCATGGCGGATGTCGCCCAGCGCGCCGGCGCCGACGTGACAACCATCGAAAAACCCTGGGGCCAGGTCTTCGACCTCGATTCCATTCGCGACGCCCTCAAGAAGACCAAGCCGAAGGTGTTGGGAATCGTCCATGCGGAAACTTCCACCGGCGCTCGCCAGCCAATGGAAGAATTGGGCAAGTTATGCCACGAATTCGACACCCTTCTTCTGGTCGATGCGGTGACGTCGCTTGGGGGTATTCCTGTTGAGGTCGATCGCTGGGAGATCGACGCCGTCTACAGCGGCACACAAAAATGTCTGAGCTGTCCGCCCGGGCTGGCACCGGTTTCTTTCAGCCCACGGGCGATGGAAGCAATCAATCGGCGAAAAACGAAAGTGCAGAGCTGGTACCTCGATATGACCATGGTGCAGCGTTATTGGGGAGATGAGCGTTTTTATCACCACACGGCGCCGATCACGATGATTTATGCCCTGCGCGAGGCGCTGCGTTTGGTTCTGGAGGAAGGTCTGCAAGCGAGGTTTCAACGGCACGAGCGAAATCATTCGGCTTTGAAGGCAGGTTTGCAGGCATTAGGAATCGAATATGCCGCCGAGGAAGGTTATCAGTTGCCGCAACTGAATGCCGTCAAAATACCTGGCGGCGTCGACGATGCCTCGGTGCGAAAGCGTTTGCTTGCGGAATTCGGCATCGAGATCGGCGGCGGACTTGGCGATTTCAAAGGGAAAGCCTGGCGAATCGGGCTGATGGGTTACAGCAGTCGGGCAAACAACGTTCTTCTCTTTCTATCAGCGTTGGAACAATGCCTGCTGTCGGCGGGATTGAAAATCAGTGCCGGCGCTGCGGTCGCTGCCGCTAACGAGGTTTATTCCAAAAATTGAACGGAGTCGCTGGCTCGATCGGGCCGGGAGGAGACCGCCTTGCGTTACGCTATCGTCGGAGCAGCGGGCCAGCTGGGAAGCGAGTTCTGCCGGCTTCTTGGAGACAATGCCCTGCCGCTATTTCGACGCGACCTCGATCTCTTGAAGCCGGAGAAACTTCGCGCCGTTTTGAAATCAGCTGGTCCCGACCTTGTCATCAATTGTGCGGCCTACAACTTCGTCGATCGTGCCGAAGACGAAGTGGAGTCGGCCTTCGCGGTCAATTTCGTCGGTGTCCGCGCTTTGGCGCTAGCCTGTCGAGACTTGCATGTGCCGCTGGTTCATTTCAGCACCGATTATGTATACGGCCTGGATGCAGACAGAAACACGCCTTACACCGTTCATGATGCTCCAGGCCCGCTCAGCGTGTATGGCATGAGCAAGTTGGCTGGCGAATATGCTGTCCGCGCCACCCTTGGCGACCATTTTGTCATCCGCACGTGCGGCTTGTACGGTGATCGGCAAGTTGCGGGGAGCGGCAAACAAACGAACTTCGTGACAACGATGCTCCGGCTGGCGGACTCAAACCGGCCAATTCGCGTGGTGAACGATCAGCATTGCACACCGACGTTTGCCCGGGACGTCGCAGCCGTTACGATGGAGCTTGTTAAAGGCCAGCGCTTCGGGCTGCACCACCTGACAAATGACGGTTCGACAACGTGGTTCGAGTTCGCCCGGACGATTTTTCACCTTGCCAATCGGGACGTCCAACTCGAAGCCATTTCCAGTGAGGCATACGGTGCCAAAGCGCGTCGGCCAAACTACAGTGTCTTGGAGAACACGTATCCGATGCGGCCCTGGCCGGAGGCATTGCAGGATTACCTCCAGACCAGGGAAAATGTACTCGGAAGCGCTTTACCTTCAATTGGCAATGAGATAGCCTGAGAGCGTTCCTGTCGGACGAATCTCACATCGGGGGGAGGAATTTGACCATGACAACGGAACACCCAGATCGTCAACAGCAGAAAGTAAAGGAGTTTATGAGTTTGCTGCCGTTGACTCTCGCCATCGCCGGTTTGCCGGACGCTGAACCAGGTAAGCATTTCAACGAAGGTCAACTCGAAGCGCGGACCACGACTATCCGGACAGCGTACCGATTTGCCAGGCAGCTGGTGCTGGAAATTGCCAAGTAGGCGGCTGCTGGCGGGACCTTATTTCTGCGCTCGCTGCAAGCGCTGCAAAGCTGCTTTCGCCTGCATGGTAACAAAGGCTTCCGATTCGCCGCCGGCGACTTTTGCGAGGATTTGCTGCGCTTCGGGAGACGCGATCTTTTCGAGCAAGGTCACCGCCATCAAGGCTCGGCAGTCCGACTTCTGGTAGAAGTTGAGAATTCGCTCGGCACGGCGCCGGACTTCGAGTGACGGCTTTTTGGCCAAAACTTCCTGCAAAATGGGCACCACAAGCGATCCGGCATTCATTAATTCCGCTTCTGCTGTAACACGCTTTTTGAAATCGTCGTCGTTTAATTGGCGCACGAGCTGTCTAATCCTCTGGCCATCCACGGGCTGCAGATGTTTACGAAACACGCGTAAGGCCATTGTTGGCGAATCAGCCAAGGCGGCATAGATTTGAAAAGCCCGCAGACCATTCTCACTGGCCAAATCCTGCCAGATCTTTTCCGTGTTGTTTTGCAATTGCATTGGTTTCAACTCCATCGGCTTCCACAGAATCACGGTGCCGTCCAGGCAACCCGCGGCGAGGAATTTGCCATCGTGTGAAAACGCCAACGCATCGACCTCGTATTCCGGCGAAAGCGTGAACTCGAACAACATTCTTCCGCTAGGCACATGAACGACGGCAATGCTCGATTGGGGGTAAGATAACTTGACGGCAATCAAGCTGCCGTCCGGCGAAAAGGCGGCGGCGTCGATGATTTCAAGAGCAGGAAAGAACTTATTTCTTTGGCCGGTGGCGAGATTCCAGACGTGGAACCGCCCGACGGCATCGCAAAATGCCAGCCACTTCTTTGACGCGCCGAGCCAGCTTATCGGAAAGTGAATGCCGGCTTTTTCCTTTGCCAGGTCGATTTGAGACTTCAGTCGGCCAGTACTGTCGAGCAGATGGAGGGTTTTGCCGCACACGGCTACCAGCGTTGGCGACGTGCCTGCCAAAGCAACAAGATCGACGGTTTGAGGCAACTCGATACTTTTCGGTTCTTTGCTGTTTGGTTCTTGAAGGATGATTTTGTTTCCGGTCGGCAGGGCAAACAGGGCATTGGAGCCTCCTACCGTTAGGTGTTGCGCCTTGCTCGTCTTATCGAGGGTAAATGGCAGGCGGCGGCTCTCTTTGGCGGTGGCGCAATTCCAGGACGATAGTACTCCTTGGTTGCCCGAACGGAATAACTCCGCGAATGGCTTTTTGGCATCGGATTCAATATCGCCGGTTGGACCAATTTTGAGGGCGGCAGTGACCAATTTGCCGGCGCCGTCAAAACCGAAGCTACGAATGTCATAACCGGGCGTGCTCACGCGGTGCAGTTCCCGCCCGGTTTTGACATCCCATAGCCGAACGGTTCCATGAATGCCGTTGCGATAGGTCGATGCGAGATACCTGTCGTCGGCAGAAAAGGCCAAATGCGACCGAACCCGCGGAGTCGGCACGATTTCAATCCACCTTTCACGAACCAAGAATCCAGCAGAAACACCGCTCGGTCCTTTCACTTTCACCAGCAATTTGGAAAGAACATTGCCAAGTGTGTCGTTCGCGGCTGGAAGTGCAATGAGCGAATGTTCTGCATCGTACCACCCGAGCTGTTCGAAATCCTCGACAGAAAAATAGATCGGCACATCGTTCAATTCGCTGAGAAACTCAAGGACGTCGCGCAAAGGCTCCCCAGGATTGATACCACCTATATTCATTCTTCTGTCAACGCCAAGCTCACTGCGCCGTCTAACGATCGCTCCATCCGTAACATTTGAGCCAACAAGGATTCTGTCCTCCGGATCCGTCAGGACTTCGATCATGCCGTTGCGGATGCGGTATCGAGCGGTGAACTTGCTTCGCCCGGCACGCTTCAACAGACGCTGCAGGCAGAATGCCATATCGGCTCTGAACATTCTGGGGAGCGCGACTCTTGCGTTCGCGAGTTGGCGATCCTTGTCGCGGATGACTATCGGGACGCTGTATCGTTCAGCGAGAAGATCGAGGGCTTCCTTAAGCGGCGTGCCCGGGTCGAAGCCATCGAGGACAACTGGCTGAGCGAGCAGCCGGCGTATTTCGCGATTCTTCGCCGCGATGGTTGTTTGATCGATTTGATCGTCGGCACTTGCGGGTACCGAGCGCCAACAACATTGCGACACACACCAAGATTTGTTTCATGAGGCACCTCGCTCCATGAGAAAAGAGAAATGCACAGACCGTTCAAAGTAACAACAAACCAACCCTGATATTGTTGGCGCTGGTTTGACTGTGCGGCCGAATTTTATTCAGCTCCTGCGACCAGGATCTCGGACGGCGATGGCATATGCCGTGGCGTAAGCTCGGCAATGAGAAATGCTGACCAATATGCGGGCGACGTCCAGTTTTTCCATTTGCTCCTTTGCCGCCCCACGCAATTGTACGGACGGCGCGCCGTCATAGTTATTGCAGATTTCCAGATCGGTCCAGGAGAAGCCCCGGCGGATTCCCGTTCCCAACGCTTTGACGATGGCTTCCTTGGCCGCCCAGCGGCCGGCAAAATGCTCCGTCGCCCGCTTGCGCATTTGGCAATAGCGAATCTCGCGATCCGTGAAAACACGCCGCAAAAACAATTCGCCATATTGTTCGATCATGCGCCCAATGCGCAAGCATTCGACGATGTCCGTGCCGATGCCAAATATCTCCATGGAACTGGTTCCCGACTTCGCCGGTGATAGGTGCCTCCCTGGCAATATATCATATTCGTCAGGAACTGCATTCGCGGCACAAACGCCGACCAATTCGCTTGAATTTCCCCGCTGGCATGCTGTAATGAAACCAGGCAAAGTCCAGCTCGATTGACCAGCACAAGGGAAAGTAGTCGTCCATGAGATTGTTGATTGTCTGCGTTGGCCTGGCAGTTGTCGTTGTCCTTTTGACGTTGCCAGTCGCTTGCGACCGCGGCAACAGGGATGTCAATAAGGATGTCGTTGACGACGAGCCGAATACGATCACGACCCCATCGGGGCTGAAATACCAGGATATCGAAGTCGGCACGGGTGCCGAGGCACAAAAAGGGGACACCGTTGTTGTCCACTACACTGGTCAGCTTACCAATGGGAAAAAGTTCGATAGCAGCCGCGATCGCAACGAGCCATTTGATTTTGTGCTCGGAACGGGCGAGGTAATCAAGGGTTGGGATGAAGGAATACAGGGTATGAAAGTGGGCGGAAGGCGCAAGTTGATCGTTCCGCCGGAACTTGGTTATGGATCAAGAGGAAGCGGCGGCGTGATTCCGCCAAACGCCACGCTCGTTTTCGATGTCGAATTGCTACGCGTTGAAAAGCGCTAGCCGACAAGCCATCATGGCAAGCGTTTGTGCTCGGCGATGACGGCAAGTTCGGTCAAGCGTGCTGCCGTGATCGGCTCCGGCATTCGCTCGAAACACTCCACCACGACATTGTTCCGCGCTGTCAGGATACTGATAAGCAAGTCCATCGAATCGATCTGCGGTCGGCGGTTCTCCATCGCCCGCCGCTGGGCATGGCGCAACAATTGAATCACGTTGTCCGACAGGAACTCGCGTTGGAGGCATAGAACGGGCTGGCCGTTATTCACTTCGCAATAGAAAAGTTCCTGGAACGTGCTTCGAAGCGAGGTAAGATCAGCACGAAGCAGCTCGCCCCAATAGCGAACGCGCGGCTCAGGCTTGGCCAGAAGACCCAGGAAAATATGAGGCGTCCGAATGCAGTCCCAGCGGGATTGACGAGCCGATTCGACCGCTGCCCTTAATGCAGCTTCCGCCCACCGATCCATCAGATCCAAACGAACTTTCCCGTCGGGGGCAAAAAGCGCTTGGCTCGGTTCTTGTTTTTCTTCCATAAACGCCATCCCAAAGACGACAAGCGAACGTATTATGCCAGAACCTGTGTGATTGGTGCAAGGCTTGGCTCATCACGAACTTAGCGGATAAGAGGTAGCGACCGCCGCGCATTCTCATCCTTTTCGCGCATGTCGAGTCGCCAGCACGAAAGCCGTTCTTGGAAGGCGCGGCTTCGCAGCCGGTTGAGTTTTCGAATCGTTCGGTCGTTTCGATCGATCCGCCTGCCGAAGACGAAACCTGCAAGGGCCGCCGCTCCATTCGGAGAGATGGTTGGCCCAATAGGGAGGTTTTGACGGAGCTAAAGGGTTAGGGCAAAGATCGCCGCCAGGATCGAGCCGACGATGGCAGAGCCGTAGCAAAGCACCGAGATGATTCCCGCGAAGGGTTTCAATCCCAAATCGACGAGTACAAAGCGGATGCGGTGAACCGCATGAAAGAGGGACAAGGATATCAGCAAAAAGAGAAACAGACGTGTGAGCGGGTGTAGAATCAACTGGTAAAGCTGAGTGGCATTGATCCAACCGGCGGCGACGGCAACGCCGGTAATGATCATGACAGCTGGCATGAACAAAGCTGAGAATCCAGCCCCAGCGAAGAAAGGCGCCCAGAACAGCGGTTCGTTCGACCTCGCCATCTTATACTTACCTCATCACAATGCCACAATGAGAATCACCACCGAAACAACGACCCACATCACATAATGGGCGGCGATGAGCAGCCGGGGATCGATCGGGTCCTCGCCGATCCGCACATCCATGATCACCGGTGCCGCATTGAAGGATGTCAAGGCATGGTAGACGACGAACGCCAAGGCGATCAGGTGCAAAAAGATCGATAGCCCCGATTTCATGACGCCTTCGAAAAATTGCTGAAAAGCTTGTTCTCCCTGGCCGGCTTTGTAGAGCATGACCAGCAGAAACACGGAATAGCCGGCCACGAAAAAGGCAGACAATTCGCGGAGCATGAACAACTGCAAATGGCGGTTGTGCATGAACCAATTGGCCGGCATCGGCCGAACGTATTCTTTCGTTTTCATCGGTCTCCTCAATGGCTTGGCAATTGCCTCTTCTTTGCCTTACGATGTTTTCAAAACCTCGCGCCAGCGGCGAGAAACGCCGCGGCAGGCCGATTGATGCGTGTTTTCCAACGGCATCTCATCATAGCGGGCAAGCAACGCGGCTCAAACCGAATCGGTGCTGGTCATTTGGCGCCTTTGGGAAGCAGAAGCGACATCCACCACTCCTGAGTGCTTTGGACTTTGGCCCGCTGAATGGCAGCGGCGGGATCAACATGTTTGGGACACACTCGGCTGCATTCCCCGATAAACGTGCATTCCCATATGCCTTCGCTCGAGGCGATGATGTCGGTTCGCTCCTCCTTGCCTCCGTCGCGCGAGTCCAGATTGTAACGCTGTCCCAGAGCGATAGCCGCCGGACCGAGGAATTTCGGCTCCAAGCCGTAGACCGGACAAGCCGCATAGCACAGCATGCAATTGATGCACATGCTGAACTGCTTGTACGTTGCCAGTTCCTTCGGCGACTGCAGATACTCTCCCTCGCTCACAGGTTTTTCCTGTTTGGGGATCAGCCAGGCCTTGACTTCTTTGAGCTTGTGCAAAAAGTCTTCGAGATTGATGATCAAATCGCGGATCACCGGGAAATTGGTCAGCGGTTCCACGCGAATCGGCTGGGGATAAAAGTCGCGCAAAAAGGCGGCACAAGTCAGCCTCGGTTCGCCGTTGACCATCATGCCGCAACTTCCGCACACGCCCATCCGGCACGACCAGCGATACGACAGCGACCCATCGATGTGATCCTTGATGTAGTTGAGAGCGTCAAGCACCACCCAGTCTTCGCGGTAGGGAACGTCGTATTTTTGATACTTTGGTTCGTCGGATTGCTCCGGCAAATAACGAAATACTTCGAGAGTAATAGATTTTTCAGGCATGCGGTTGTCCTTTTATCTTGCACCATTCGCATGTCGGCCAGCAAGGCATCGGCATCGGATGCCCAACCGCCCCGCTTCGGCATGTCGGTTTCACGGTTTGGACGATGAAAACGGGACCGTTCGCCGGCAGCCCGAACACGCCCATTCGGTTTAACTGGTCTGCTGCCCGTAAACCCGTTCGGCCGGCGGCCATTTGGTAATCACCACGTCCAGATATTCGATACGCGGGTCGCCGTCCGTTCGGTAAGCCAACGAATGCTTGAGGTATTTCTCATCGTCTCGTTTGGCAAAGTCCGTACGCTGGTGCGAGCCGCGCGATTCCTGCCTCGCCAAAGCGCTGAAGGCGACCGCCTCCGCGGTATCGAGCATGAATCCCAACTCGATGGCAGCCGTCAATTCCGTATTGAAACTGATGCTCTTGTCGCTGATACCGACGTTGTGATAGCGCTCTTTCAACTTGCGGATGTCATCGCACGTTTTTTTCAGCGATTCTTCGGACCGATAAATGCCGCAACCGGCCTCCATGGTCTTGTTCAGTTCGAGGCGAATGGCGGCAATGGTTTCGCTTCCGTCTTTTTGAAACCATCGTTGCGTGATCTGCCTCTGTTCGTCTTCCGCCTGGGCAATCAAGGCGTCTTTGTTGATCTGCGGATGGTCGGCGGCGAACTTGACGGCACTGCGCGCCGCTCGAGCCCCGAAAACCAACAACTCCGTCAGGGAATTCGAGCCGAGGCGATTGGCACCGTTGATGCTGACGCAGGCACATTCGCCGGCGGCAAACAAACCAGGAACAATGGTCGCCCCCTCGATGTTCGTGCTCACACCGCCCATCATATAGTGCACGACAGGGCGAACCGGAATCGGCTCGTACACCGGATCGATACCGGCGTAATTCTTGGCCAATTCCCGAACAAATGGAATTTTTTTGTTGATCTTCTCTTCGCCGAGATGGCGAACGTCGAGATGGACCACATCGACTGGTCCGACCGCCGTTTCGAGCTTGATCGTTCGACCTTTTTCGACCTCTTTCATGAAGGCCTGCGACAGCCGATCGCGAGGACCGAGTTCCATCGACGCCTTTTGCGGATGCCTGGGATCGCGAACGTCGAGGGGTTGACCCAGGTTGTAATCCTGCAAATACCGGTAGCCATCCTTGTTGACCAGGATGCCGCCTTCGCCTCGGGCAGCTTCAGTGATGAGGATACCCGTACCGGGCAAGCCGGTGGGATGGTACTGGACGAACTCCATATCTTTCAGCGGCACACCGACCCGGTAGGCCAAAGCCATGCCGTCACCGGTTTTGATGGCCGCGTTGGTGGTGAACGGGAAAATTCTGCCAGCGCCGCCGGTACACAGGATAACGGCCTTTCCTCCGATCGCCCTGACCTGGCCGGTGCGCAACTCGATGGCAGCAACCCCTTGCACCCGGCCATCGTCCACAAGAAGGCGGGTGACAAACCATTCGTCATAACGCGTTACGTTGTTGTACTTGAGCGACGTTTGAAAGAGGGCGTGCAGCATATGAAAGCCGGTCTTGTCGGCAGCAAACCACGTACGTTCGATCTTCATGCCGCCGAACGGCCTGACCGCGACATGGCCATCCGGTTCCCGACTCCAGGGGCACCCCCAATGTTCCAGCTGGATCATTTCTTTCGGTGCTTCGTTGACGAACGCCTCGACGGCGTCCTGGTCGGCCAGCCAGTCGGAACCGGTAATGGTATCGCGGGCGTGGGCGTCAAGGCTGTCGTTCGCCTTGATGACCGCGGCTGCTCCTCCTTCCGCGGAAATGGTATGACTCCGCATCGGATAGACTTTGGAAATGACACCGACACTTAGTTGTGGGTTTTCTTCACCAATGGCGATTGACGCTCGCAATCCGGCGCCGCCGCCGCCGACGATGAGAATGTCGTGATTGAGGAACTCCATCGTTCTAAATCAAAAGTCCTTCGCTAGAGGAAATGGCGTGGGGATGTTGACGTTGTAGCGGTTCCTGCGCACTTGGCCAGTCCGCTTCACCAAAGGGGACGAAGTACCTGCCGCCAACTACACCGACAAGGCCTTTATGTGTTCCAGCAAGTCGTCGACGGCAGCACATAGTTGTCCGTAGAAACCGCCCCGCCTGGCCACGAGTTGCAAGGGGCGACGCGCCCAAGCGAAATGATGTTGGACGAGATAGCCGGCGTGTTCGGAGCAGGATTCCACCAACTCTGCCCACAACAAAAGAATGCACCCTAAATGATCGGCCGGTGCGGAACGAGCCGCCTCGCGGTCGAATTCGATGCCGGTCTGGGTCGCGATCTGACGAATGGCCGCAGCGGGACCGCTTTCATAGCTTCCGCCTTCCCACACCGACTGGATCAGAGGGACCGGGTCAGCCGGTCCCAGAAAACAGCTGCAATATTCGGCCGCCAATTCATCGAGCAATTCTGCCGTCGGCAAGTCGGGCAGAAACAAGCCGACGTCGGCTAGCGCCTTGCTCACCTCGTCGTGCCGCAACTCGCGAAGCAACTGGGCGTCGATTTCTTGCAACAGCAGCCGACCGAACAACTCAGCTACAGGGATGAAGGCAGCAAGCGCAGGCTTCACGGGATCACAACTTTCGTATGCTTACAACAGTATCGTTGAATGCTTGCTGGCCGGAAATCGGATCCGGCATGATGGGCAAGACGATGTTCTGCGCCCAGCCGTTGCCTGTATTGGGTTTCCATTTCTTGTAATCACCGTTCGAGTCGTCCTGCCACCACATATTGCGTTCCCAATCGTCGTCCCGGAAAGTCTTCAAGTCCATCCCGGCTTGTTGCTCTCCGATGGCGCCGTCCTTGCGGGCTTGTGCGACACGGGTGTATTGCCAATGCCCCAACGAGTTCGAGATGGCGATGGCTTTGGGATGGATGCCAGGGGTGATGAAAACCGGAATGCGCAATTTGCCCGACACAGGCCCGGAACCCAACTTGAGATGAGGCATCAACTTGTCGACGGTTGGCGACCGGAAGGCCGTCAGCTCGATCCAGTCGCCATCCTGGAGGCCGAATTTCTTTGCCGTTTCCGGGTGAATCCATGCCGGATTCGAATGAACAATCTCCGCGAGCCATTTCAAGTTGGCTGTCCGGCCATGATTGTGGACGTTCCATTTGAACGACGTCATGATCAGCTGGTCGTCCTTCAGGTTAGCGTGTTCCTGAATCTGCATGTAGTGGGGCCATTCTTTGATGTCGTAGGTGTGGCCCGCATGGTGCGCTGGCCGGGACTTGCCTTTCGAATTGGCAATCGCCACCAGATCAGACACATCTTCGTTTTTCCCCAATTTGGCGACGAATTGACTGCGGACTTCGATCTTTCGGCTAGGCGTTTTGAAGCCGCGAACGGGCTTTCCTTTGTACATGATGCCGATTCCCTTGCCATTCCTCGTGATGATGCCGGTCTTCTCGTCGACGACCGCACCTTTCATGTCGTCGTCAGAGAGCGGTTTGAGATAAGGCTCGTAATACGGCTCTTCGTCGGGATCTTCGAACGCACCGATTTTGGCGAAGAACTCCATGGCACTGTTGAACTTCTTTTTGTCATAGGGGACATTTTGAATCCATTCCTCCATGTATTTTTCGACTGTGCGTTCTTTGGGAAACCATTTGGCCATGTCGCCGCCGATTCGCCGGGCAATTTCCGGGAAAATCTCGCGGATGTCCTTGGCTTCACCTAGTGGCTCGATCATCGGTCGGCGCATGCTGATGTAGGGTTTGAGCCGATAGGCGCCGCGCGCATCGACATCCCAGCGTTCCATGAACGTCGTCCACGGCAAAACCATATCCGCCAGGGACGCGGTTTCGTTGAAAAAGGGGTTGATGCAGACGTGGAAATTGATTTTCTCTTCGTCGAGAAAAACGTCTTTGGTGACATCCATTTCCGGCCAGGTCAGAGGACTGTCGAGGTTGTAAGTCATGTAGAGCTGGATTCTGGCTCGGCCGGTTTTGAGATACCAGTAGACGATCTCGCCAACGCGCATGGTGTTCCAGGCATTGGCGAGAACGAATTCGGGCGGGTCCGCCAGAATGGAAGTGCCTTCAGGCGAAGGAGCACTTGGCGGCGGCGAAAACCGTTTCTTGTCGATCCCGCCGGTCCACATCCAGCACCACCCACCTTTCTTGCCGACACTGCCGACGAGCACATTCAACAATTGAATAGCCCGGTCGTTGTAGAAACCGTTGAGGTGGGCACTGCTGCCGCGATTGCACAACGTCGTGCAAGCCGGTGCTGCTTCGGCGAACTCGATGGCGATTCTCCTGATGACGTCCGCCGAAACGGTGCTAACCTTTTCCGCCCACTCGGGAGTATAGTCCTTGATCTGCTCCCACAATTCGTCCAAGGTGCAGTTAGCCCAGTCGTTGAAGAACTCCTTGTTGGCTTTGCCTTCTTTGATGATCGTATGGCACATGGCCAGAGCGATGGCCCCGTCGGTCCCGGGAAACGGGCGGTAGAACTCATCCGAATTGCCTGCCGTATTCGACATGCGCACATCGAAAGTGACGAGCTTGGCGCCGTTTTGGAACCGACCCCGTTGGATGCGAAGCGCACCAGGGATGTGTCCCTGATGGCACTCGAACATATTCGATCCGAAATTCAGTATATATTTGGCATTTTCGAAGTCGCCGAGGTCCCAATCGCTTTCGAAGAGAAGACTTTGGTTGGCGGTTCGGCGGGCGGCCGAGCACAAACCACGATGGTTGAGATGGGTTTTCGTGCCAAAGGCGTTGAGAAAGGCGGAGATGATCTCGCCACTGCGACTGCGCCCCTGATGGAAGGCGAATTCATGCGGCTTGCCGGATTCACGAACTTTCTTCAGCCGGGCAGCGATTTCATCCAAAGCTTCTTCCCAGGTGATGCGTTTCCATCGACCTCCACCACGCGGACCGACACGTTTCATCGGATAGAGGAGGCGCTCGGGATGGTATTGGTGGTTCAAAGCGGCTTGACCGCGAGCGCAAAGCCGCCCTTGAGAATTCGGATCCGCCGGATTGCCTTCGACTTTGATGATTCGGCCATCCTTGACGATCCCGGTGATGCCGCACACCGTTGAACAGAGTTGGCACATGCCGTGCACTTTCGTGACGTTCTTATATTTCTCCGGATCGGGAAATTTGACCCCTCGCCCAGGGCCGGACAAGGGACCAATCCCCGGCATGCGAAATGGTCCGGTCGCATACGGCTTGCCCGCCTTTTTCTTCCAAACCTTGAGATTCTCTTCTGGAGTCGGAGCACTGGCCTTTGCCGGTTGCTCCGAGTTGGCGCCGGTTTTCTTCTCGACATCCAGCCGCTTCCTGCTACCACAGCCGGTCACATATCCTGCCGCCAGAACGCTGCCCAGACGCAGAAATCTGCGGCGGGAAAGTCTTCCCTGCTGGAAGTGGGATGGCTTGCTCATTTTTGCGTCTCCGCACTTTTTTTCTTCCAGTTGTAGATGCTGTACGCTTCGGTGGAATAACTCTGCCCTTCTCGGGGAATCTTCTCTTCCCACTCCGAGACGGCATGGTTTTCATCGACGGCAAACCACATCCGAGGCCGGGTTCCTTTTTCCGGACGGAGTTGAGCGATCTTCTCTTGTTTCTCGAGTTCCGCCTTGATCTTCGAAACTTTCGAGTTGGGATCATTCAAATCGCCGAAATACAACGCCTCGCTGGGACAGGTAGCGGAGCACGCTGGTTCCATGCCGACTTCGAGGCGATGCGTGCAGTTGTGGCACTTGACGGCCTGGTTGGCGACCGGATCGATGTAGATGGCACCGTAGGGGCACACTTCTTTGCACGAAGCGTGGCCACAGCAGATATCGTAGTCCACTTGGACCGAGCCGCCCGGGCCTTTGTGCAAGGCACCGCAAGGACAGGCCTTGATGCACGGGGCGTCTTCGCAATGCTGGCATGACATCGGAACCATGATGCGTGCCACCGCCCCGTTTTTCCGCTGATGATCATGGTAGATGGTTTGGCGGATGAAATGACCGAGGGGAACGTCGTTTTCGGCTTTGCACGCGACTTCGCAACCATGGCAGCCGAAACAGCGGCGCACGTCGACCACCCAACCGTAGCGTTTGCCATCCGCCGGCGGCTTCATGCGCTCACGCCAAAACTCTTCCGGAAAGAACTTCGTTTTGCCGGCGGGGTCGGCATCAGCGGCGCCGGCACCGCCACCAGCCAGGAGCGACAGCCCCAGTGTGACGAATTCCCTCCGATCCGGCCCACCTTGGCTGGTACTGGTCGTGGAGTGTTGCTGAGACATATTCGATGCTCCAATACTGCACGGCACTGGCGTTCAAGCGAAATGCGACGCGTACGGTTGCAAGTGTGAACAGGAGAAGAAACGCGGACACGCCGGAATTACAGGCGGATTCAGGTGAACCCTGGAGCGAAATGGAATCCAGAAATGGTGGGGAACCGCTTCATACGGGACATTTTAGAAATGCCTTCCAGCCGGGCAACCAGATTTTTGCGAGGCGCAACAAACGTGTCCCCGGCGAATCCGGTCCGAAACGGTTCCTTTTCGATCGCACGTCAAGCCGCCGAACCACGGTAAAAGAGGCTTCCTCTCTCTAGTTGCCAGTCGAAGTCATTGGTCTTTACAGGCCGGCGGCCGTCCGCTCCCATTCCAGGTGCGGGCCAATGACGGTCACATAAAGGATGCCGAAGATGAGCGCGGCCAGGACCAGAAGACCGACGAGCACCATTTTTCCTTTTTTGCCAAACATGTCGAACAACGTCAGGAGGATTTGACCGCCGAGGCTGGCACCGACGAGCATTCCTGTCAGAGCGATGGTTTTGCCGAACAGCGGTCCGGTCGGTTCGGGCAAGCGTGCCAGCCACCAGCAGCTGATGTCAATGATTTGGACAATGAGCGTAAAAGGTGCCAATATCAGCCGCAACAACAAGGGGTAGGACGTGAAAGCGAAGACCAGTCCGGTCAGACCGTAGAGCATGGAGAACCCGAGCAGGTGGACGTGCGAGCTTTGCGCCAGCTTTCGCAAGGGCATGCCGCCGCTGGACGCCGGGATCAGGTAATCTTCTTTGAGCACTTCGAACTTGTCGAGGTGGATTTCGGCAGCGGCTCCCCCTTTGCCTTCGGAATGGCAGCGAACGCAACGAGTGTCGATGATGTTGATGATGCTGCCGACCCATTCGTCTTTGTCGTTCTTGAAAAAGAAATCCGAGCTGAAGCTTTCAGGGAATTGCCCGTAAATTTCTTTGGGGAGGGGAAACTCCGAGTAAGTATCCTTGGAAGCGCCGGCGTGAATCCACGCGCGAATGGCGTCGATTTCCCACTCCCTTTCCTTTCTCAAAGCGGCTTCGGCTTGTCGCCAGCCATCGGGATCGCTGGGATCAAGGTTCAATGCTTTGGCTTTATTGCGGACGTAGCGTCGCCAGCCCGCGGAGCGTGTGGTGAAGGCGGCACGCATGCTGCCCGCGCCATTGAACGGGAGAGTTTCGTCAGCGACGATGAGGCGTTCCAGAACGCTCATGCCATCGACACCGTGGTACGCGTGTACGGCGTCCTCGGGACTGGGCAAGACCTCACCTGCCTTGGCATGTTGAAAGTGCAATTGAACGAGTGCTGAAAAATAACCGATACCCACTGAGATCAAGAAAACCGCCACGACCACACGCGCCACGAGCGGCAAATGACACAAAAGCCAGCGATCATGATCATCGTTCGACATTACTTGGTTCTCCTTCCGCACATTCGCTCTGGAATTCACACGAGGAAACTGACTCTATGCTGGCGTGGTCGGTCATGGTTGGGATTGCAGGCGGCAATCGAAGATGTCGATCAGGCATGCAACGCTTTTTCGACGGCAGCAAGCACTTTTTCGCGGACCGTCTCGAGCGGCTCATGCAGGATCGCACCGGAAGCGCGGCGATGGCCGCCGCCGCCAAATTGTTCTGCCAGTTTTGCCACGTCCACCTGTTCACGCGAGCGAAAACTTATTTTAATGCCTCCCCGAGGCTGCTCCATGAACAACAATCCTACCTCAACGCCGGCAATACTGCGCGTAAAGTTCACCAGGTCTTCACTGTCCTGAGGCAACGCACCCGTTGCCTCATAGTCTTCCCGTCGAATCTCCGTATAAGCGACCCGATTGTCGATTGCCAGCTGCAACCGGTCGAGTACCCGGCCCATCAACTGCATCCGGGCCAACGAGTTTTGTTCGAATAGCTGGTCATAAAGATAATCGGGACGCGCACCGCAGCGTACCAGTTCGGCCGACAATTCGAATGTCCGTGCGGTGGTATTGCTGTGTCGAAACCAGCCCGTGTCCATGGCTAGTGCGACGAATAAAGCATTCGCCGCCGATTCCGAAATCCTCCCTCCCAGCGACTGAATCGCCTCGTAGGCGAGCCTTCCGGTTGCCTCGGCTTCCGTATCGATGAACATCCATTCGCCGAGGTGATCCTGGGTCAAATGGTGATCGATCACCGCAATCTCTGGCTTGTGGCGCCGCAAAAAATCGGCCAGATCGCCCAACTGATTGTAAGTGCCTGTATCCAGGACGATGACCGCATCGGCGGGCAACCACTGTTCTCCCGGCGGCAGAAACCGAGCAACAGTTCCATTCGGATCGAGAAACGCGTAGCGCTGAGGGAGCGAACTGGCGACGACCGATGTCACTTGTTTGCCTTGATCGCGCAAAGATTCTGCCAAAGCCAGCATCGACCCCAAGCCATCTCCGTCAGGGCGTACGTGCGTCGTCAGCATGAACTTTCGATGACGCTTCACAAACTCGACAAACGGGGTCCAATCGACCGGCATCATCAACTCGCTTTTTTCAGAAGAGCGTCAGTGGGCTTCTGCTTCAGCCAGCTTGTGCAACAGGGGCTCATACCTGAGAATTTTATGTTTTTTTCAGCAAACCGTTTCAGCAGGGTTCGGAATTTCGTTCTGGCGGTGCAGTCGGTTTTATCCACTGGGATCGTCCGACGTGGTGTCCGGCAAGTAACCGACGTAAGGCAACTGACGATAATGTTCATTCCAGTCGATGCCGTAGCCGACCACGAACTGGTTCGGCACAAGGAAACCGGTGTAATGAATCGTCACCTGGCATTCGCGACGGCTCGGTTTATCCAGCAGGCAGCAAAAACGAACGTCGCGAGGCCGACGGCGCTTCAGGTGCTCCAGCAACCAGTTGCTCGTGATGCCTGTGTCGACGATGTCTTCCACGATCAGGACACGACGCCCCCGAATCTCGGTTGTCACATCAAGTTCAAGACGTATCTGGCCACTGGACGTCGTGCCGGAACCGTAACTGGAAACCCGAACAAAATCGCAATGGACTGGGATGGTCAGGCGGCGCACCAGATCGGCCATGAAAATCCAGGCGCCTTTGAGAACGCCGACCACCACGAGGTCGCTATTGGAGTAATCGCGCGATATTTCCTGCGCCAATTCACCGATCCGGCGGTCGATCTCCTCTGCCGAAAACAAGCAGGGAACTTTGGGGACCAAGTCATTGGGCGGCAGATTCTTCAATTTCGGCACGATTCCCCCTTCCTTCCATGCATTGTGGCGCCCCGGCCGATGATTCTCAAGGCGCTGGTTTGGCGGGGTAGGCATCGGCATCCCCACGGGCATGACTATGGTCCGCTGGCCGAAAGTAGGACACGAGCTTTCTAACGGCCAGTGGGAAAATCCCCAGAATAGCAAATGCGATCAACAGTTCGCGAGTCAGAATTCCCGACGCACCTTGGCTGGCCAGCGTCTGAAGATCGGGAACCGACGAACCAGCGAAGACGTAGACGATGGTGCCGGGAATCATGCCGATTTGACTGACCCACCAGAACGTCCATAGTCGGATCGGTGTCAACCCCATGACGACGTTGATGACAAAAAATGGCACGGCAGGGATGAGGCGAAGAGTAAACAAATAGAACGCCCCCTCTCGTTTCAATGTGTCATTGAAGGAAGCAAGTTGTTCGCCGAATTTTCGCTCCACGAAGTCGCGAAACAGATAGCGACTAAGGAGAAACGCCAGCGTAGCGCCGCTCGTCGAGCCGAAGCTGACCACGACAAAAGCCGGGATCAGCCCGAAATACCAGCCGTAAACGAGGCTTAACGGGGCGGCGATCGGAAGCGATAACGCCGTCACAGCCGTGTAGACCAGATAAGCAAGCAAAAAGACCAGCCATGGATGCTCATTCTGCCAGGCTCGCAGCCTGGCCTCGTGCCGGGCCAGATGCTCCAACGTCAAATGATCCCGGAAAAGAAGGTAAGCCGCGACCGCTGAAAGGATCACACTAACGAAGACGGCAGTTTTTACAGTTCGCTTTGACACCGACGAGCCAACGCTGGAATATAGCGGCGCGCAGAGCGTATTGCGAGCAACCATTCAGCCCGACAAAGAAAACCGCTTTGACTTCGACCTCCCTTTTCAGCAATGAACGCCAATGACGTTCTTCAAACATTCACCGTTTGCCGCACTTCCTGAGCGTACGATTCGAGCATATGGAACTGTTTGAAGAAATCGTGTTCAGCAACGCCCATGGGGTTTTTGAAGAAGCAAGCGAGATGGCGCAGGCAGCCCACTTCATGGCGGCGTTGCGACAAGAGGGCCAGGCGAGCTAAATCGATGACCAATGGCGCCGCCAAGATCGAATCGCAGCCTTGCCAGGTGAACTGCATGCTCATCTTCACGTTGAGAAAACCCCGGAAATGAATGAAATCCCACGCCGTCTTCCAATCGTCGAGGGATTGGATGTACTCGATGGAAACGTGCGTTTGCGGCTTGTAGCCGACAATCTGGGATAGGACCTGGTCTTTTGTGCGGACCTTGGATTCTTTGTTTTTGGGATCGTCGAGCACAAGGCCATCACGATTCCCGAAGATGTTGTGGCCGACCCAGCTGAGGATTTCGAAGTTGCGGTCGCGAAACATCGGAGCGAGGACGGTTTTCAGCAAGGTTTCTCCCGTTTTGCCATCCTGGCCTCCGAAGCAGGCGCCGCGTTCCATGGCCAGTTCCTGGATAGCGGGGAAGGATGCTCCCAGAGAGGGTGTGAAGTTGATATAAGGCCAGCCCAGATCCAGGGTTGCCCAGGCATAAAGGGAACTTGCTGGCAGCACAGCTTCGTGGGTGCATTGCCTTGGCCGAGTCAACTCCGCTAACGAAAGGTGGATGTCGCGGAGAGCGAACGGCGGCTCGGTCGAGGCCACATTGATGACGACCACCTGGTCCAATTTGAGCCGTTCTTGAAAGTCGCGCAGATCGGTCTGGATGCGCTCGACGGTCCGCCGCAAGTCGTTGGATTGGTGCACTTCGGGGAGATCGGCCAACTTGCAGATCGTCTCTCCCGAATTCAAGACGGTACCCGGTCTGACATTATCACCCCATTCGTCGAGTTGTTCGAGGCAGTCCTGCACGAGATCGTGTTCGAAGATGTTCGAGCGTTGGTGCAACGATGTCACGGCTTCGCGGTAGCTGGTGCGGCGAATGTCGTGGCCACCAAGCTCGAAATCATTCGGAGCGTCCAAAGGCAAATCCTTGAACGCAGGCAGCGCGGTTACCAGCGAGGTCGTGTCGATCCGGTTGCGGCGTAGAGCCGCCAATCCCAAAGCGACAGTAGTAGCGACGCCGCCATAAGCGCCGATCAACCAGAGGCCAACGCGACGGGAATTCATAGGTGCCTTTCACTAACGAGTGCCAACACGCGCGGCTCGGACTCATTTCCAGGAACAGGCATGTGTTTGCGCTGCTCCCAGCAAGCCGACAAAATGTTACCGAAGCTGGATCCTACAAAACGGCAGGAAATTTTCACCAACGGGACAGCGATCCCGCTGCAATTTTCGCATAGGAATGCGGGCTGGTCAAGATGCCAGTCTCGCCATTATCGCAGCTATCGGCACACAGGCCCACGCTTAACCCGAATGTGCCGATCGGTATCAGGCAGTGGCCTCGGCCGGTTGCGCTTCGGCTTCCCGCCGGGTTCCACTCGGGGCGCCTTCGCCTAAAAGCAGCAAAAGGGGACTGGCGATATAGATCGAGCTGTACGTCCCGACTAGAACGCCAACCACCATGCAAAACGCGAACAAGTGGACTCCTTCACCACCCCATATGTAAAGGACCGCGACTACCAAAAAGGCGATGAAAGAAGTCAGCACGGTTCGGCTAAGAGTCTGGTTGACGCTGTCGTTGATCATGCCCGCTGTCAGTTCCGGATTCTTGCCGCGTACTTCCCGAATTCGGTCGAAGACGACGATGGTATCGTTGACCGAAAAACCGACGAGGGTTAACAAGGCAGCGACGGCAGCCAGGTCGATCTTGAAGTCTTGGATCAGCAGAGCGGCGGCCAATCCAGGCATCGAGTTCGTCACGTAATGGCAAACGGCAATGACACCTAGAGTGAAGAACAAGTCATGCACGATGCAGATGACCGCGGCAAGGCCGAAGGTCCAATTGCCGAAACGGAACCAGAGGTAAACAAGTATGGCAAGCCAGCTTGCCAGGATAGCGTAGAAGGCCTGGGAGCGGGTCTCACTCGCAAGCTCGCTGTCGAAGTTGGCCAGTTCTTCCGGTTGCGGGCGGCGGGCGAATTCGTTTTTTGTCGCCAGAAGGACTTCGTCCAGTTTGTTCCGATCGGTCGGCCGTTGCAATTCCAAACGCATTCGCCAGAAGCGGCCGTCCTGATCGACACCCCTGCCACGAAGTTCAAACTGGTTCGCCTCGGTGGTCATGCCGCGGCGTTCGAATTCGCGTGTCAGCAGCGTTCGCACCTGACCCGGAGAGACGAACGCCGGCAAGAATTCACCGGGCTGATCCGGATCCGCTTTTTGAAATTCCATTGTTGCGTATCGATTGGATTCGTCGATCGAATACGAGCGAATCTCTGTCTTTTGCAATTTGTCTCCGAGAAGGTGGTCGATGGCGGCTTGAACTAGTTCGGGAGCCCGTTCCGAAGTCCGCACTTTGAACAATCGGCTCTTGTTCCCCTCGGTGTAGCCGGGTGTCGACACGAAGATTTGTTCGACGGACAGGTCGGGAAGTTGGCTGGCGCGAATCCGCACTGCCTCGGCCGTCGCCGGATTGGGAAGTTGAATCTGTCTGGCTTCGCTTTCCCCTTTGTAGCGCAATTCGAACGTCATGCCTGAATCGCCGATTTGCTTGACCTGCTCGACGACGAGCTTTTCTTCTTGAGCTCGTTCACCGAGAAGTTCTCGAAGATCGGTGATACTCTCCGGTTTGACAAGCAAACCGCTATAGGAAGTACCGCCGGTGAAATCGATGTTGAGGATAGTCGGCCTGCCTTTTTCAGCCCCTTCCACGCGGCCGCCCAGGCGGTAGATGAACAAGCCCGCGCCGGCCAGGGTGGCCAATACGGTGGCGGCAAAAAAGTAGTAGCGAATGGCCATGAAGTTGATGTTCGGCCTTTCCAATAGCCGAAACATGCTCAACTTCTTCAAAAAGTCCCAGTGCAACCACAGATCGAAGATCAGCCGAGTCATGTACAACGCCGTGAACAGGCTGATAATCAAACCGACGGTCAAGCTGACGCCGAAGCCTTTCAACTGGTCGTTGCCGACGACGTAGAGCACGATGGCGGTGAAGATGCTGCTCAAGTGGGTGTCGATAATGGTGGGGAAAGCTCGTTCATAACCATTGCGAAGAGCCAGCGCCAACGACGATCCTCGATCGCGTTCCTCGCGGACGCGTTCATAGATGAGGACGTTGGCATCGACCGCCATGCCGAGCATCAACACCAGTCCGGCCAAGCCCGGCAAGGTGAACGTGGCTTCCACCATGACCATGAAAGCCACGGTTAGCAACAGGTTGGCAAGAAGCGCCACGCTCGCGACGATGCCGGCGAAGCGGTAGTAAATACTCATGAAGACGATGACAGCGAGAAAGGCGACGGCAACGGATATGGTGCCAGCGCGGATGGTATCCTGGCCGAGGGTCGAGCCGATCGTGTAGTTGCTGACAGGCTCCGGTTTGAGAACCGCCGGCAAGGCTCCGGAGCGAAGCATTTGCGCGACCTGCTGGGCTTCTTGCTGGGTAAAGCCGCCCGAAATCTGACCGCTGTCGGAGATCACCGCATTTAGCCGCGGCGCCTGCTCGATGTAGCCGTTGAGGACGATTGCCAAATGTCTGCGGAAACCGCCCTCGCCGCTGCCTGCTGGCGGGCGATTTTGGCTTGTCAATTCATGGAAGCGGTTGGCGCCTTGGGTATTGAAGCGGAAGGTGACTGCGGGCTGGAATTTTTCGTCCTGTCCGACGCCGACGCTGGCCAGAAAGTCGCCAGTAACTTCTTTGCCGGGCAGCGGATCGCGCGTCAGGAAAAAGTATTCGTATTTTTTCTTGCCTCGATCTTCTGGAGGGAGACGGCTGGGATTGGGAATGTCCCGGCTATAAAGCAAGACTTCGTGCATGCGACCACTAATGAGGTAAGGCTCGCCTTTTTTGCGTGCCTCGGCCACGCGGTTCCAAAAAGCACGGACGTTTTCATCCGGGCTGTCCTTGGCCGCATTGTTCAGCCCCAATTGGTTCAGTTCTTTTTTGCCAATTTCCACCCAGCTATAGGTGTGTTTATAGGTCTTGCCGTCTTCGAGAGTGATTTCGAAAACTTCGGTCTTGGTCTTGGGATTGATAGGCGGATCGGGTGGCCTGCCGTCGAAGGCCAGTTCTTGCAACCGTTGTTTGTTCTTGGGATCGGCGAAATACTTGCGGGCCGCGTCGATCGCTTCCGCGTCGTCCCGTGCATTCGCTAGAATGCGAAACTCGAGACTGCCAACTTCACGCACTTGGCGCTTGACGCGTTCCACTTGTTCGTGCGTCAGATTGCGGCGATTCTTTGGCAGTTCGTAATTCTCGTCGATAAAGTCGCTGATCGTCTTCGCATCAACGTTTGGGTAAAATTCGCGGACCCGGGCCACCAGATCCTCGAGGTGGTTTTGTGCAACGTTGTAAGGTTTCGCAGGCCATTTCTTCTCGACCTTGCTGAGAAGTGCTTCCCATTCCTTCCTGGTTTTTTCCTTGTCGCCCGCTGCCGGCTTGTAGTTTTTTTCGACAAACTCGCTCACCTCGCGAAAGGTGAGTTGCAAATGGCTGTCGTGAATAGCAGCAATCAAGGCTTGCGTATCGCCGACGGGAATACGATAACCTGACGCTGGCCATTTTTCCTGCACTTTGGCGATCAAGTTGTCCCAGGCGCGTTTTTCCGCTTCCGCCTGGTGCCTTCCTCCCGTGGGCAGAATGATTTCGAAACGCGTGTCGCTGACTGGTCGAATCTTGATGTTGTAAAGGTCGGTCGGGTCGATGCGACGCTTCAAGGCGGCAACCATCCGCTCAGGGGTGTAACCCTCCCGTTTCTCTTTGGTTTCATCAATTTCGTAGATCAAGTCGGTGCCGCCGGCCAGATCGACGCCAAGTTTGAATCCTCCTTCGCCATTGACGTACTTGTTATAGGCGTTGAGCACGATCAACGTACCGATCACCATCGGCAGCAAGCAGGAGGTGATCCTGCCGAAGAAGGGTTTCAAATGGCGATTGGCAAGATACAACACCACGATCGTCAGCACCGTGCTGACGCCAACGGTTACGAAAGGATGAGGCATGTTTGACGTCCGTTAAAAAGTTCGCCCCGAAAGGGGGCGGCCCAACCATTATTCCTTGTCTTTTTCCTTTTCGTCATCCCGCAGAATCCGGACAACGCTGCTTTTCAAGATGCGCAGGCCACCGCGAAGGACGATCTCGTCTTCGTTGTCTTTGATGGACTCGACGACGCCGATGATGCCGCCCGAATTGACGATCTTGTCGTTCTTTTTCAACGTCGCGACCATCTGCCGACGTTGCTGTTCTTGTTTCTGCACTGGCCTCATCAACAGAAAGTAGCCCAACAACAGAATCAAAAACACAGGCATCATCGAATACCAGAAAGGCGCCTGCGGTCCTTTCTGCTCGGCAGCCAGTAATATCAGATGTACCATGATCGGCTCCGACGGCCATTGGCCGTGGCTGGCATCTTTGCGTGTTGAGCACGCCGGTAATCCGACGATGAACACACTCCGGGAAACGGCAACCGCCGGCAAAGCCGGTTGGTCGCCGCCGGATTCCATTCGCGGAATAAGGTAGTATCCTAAAGGGTTCCCTCCCAGCGGGCAAGACTGACCGCCCGGTACTCCTCGAATCTCTTATCCCGAATCGCCTGCCGGATTTCCCGCATCAACCGGCAATAATAGGCGATGTTGTGCAGCGATAACAATGTCGGCCCCAACATTTCGTCAGCGAGAAACAGATGGTGCAAGTATGCCCGGCTAAAATGGCGGCACGTGTAACACGAGCAAACAGACTCGACCGGCCTGGAATCTCGCTTGTGGCATGCATTTCGCAAGCGCAGTGTTCCATCGGCGGTAAACGCCGAAGCGTTTCGCCCGTTTCGCGTGGGCAAAACGCAATCGAACATGTCCACGCCTCGCGCGACCGCTTCGAGAATATCCACCGGCCTGCCCACCCCCATCAGATAGCGCGGTTTGTCCGCTGGCAGCATGTCGGCAACTGGCCCCACCGCCTGAAGCATTTCCCGCGGTGTTTCCCCGACGCTGAACCCGCCCAGCGCATAGCCGGGAAAATCCATCTCAACCAGTTTCTCCGCACAGCGGGCACGCAGATCCAGGTCCATGCCCCCCTGCACGATGGCGAACAGTGCCTGATCACGACGCCGATGCGCCAACCTGGAACGTTCCGCCCAAAGCAAAGTCCGCCGAACCGCTTCTTGCAACTCTTCTGCTAATGCACCATGGGGCGGACATTCATCGAGGCACATCGCGATATCGGAACCGAGGTTTTCCTGGATCTGGACTGCCCTTTCCGGAGACAATTCCAAGAGGGCACCATCGATATGCGAGCGAAACGTCACGCCATCATCTGTCACTCGCCGGTTCTGGGCCAAACTATATACCTGGAATCCACCACTGTCCGTCAGGATAGCGCCGTCCCAAGCGAGAAAACGGTGCAGGCCACCCAGTTCAGCGATTAGCTCGTCTCCGGGACGCAGGGCCAAATGGTAGGCGTTGCCAAGGATGATCGTGGCGCCTGCATCGCGAACCTGGTCAGGTGTCAAGCCTTTGATCGTACCCTGCGTGCCGACCGGCATGAAGATCGGCGTATCGATTCGGCCGTGTGCCGTGTGCAACTCGCCCAGACGCGCCTTGCCATCGGTGGCATGAACCTGAAAGTGCATGGATGCTTGATCGTTCCTGCCTGATGCTCCAATAACAGTTCTCCATAGGTACGTACCGACACCCAAAACGGTCGATCGCGGAACCGGGCGAACGGCCAGGGAGAAAAGTGGATGGAGTTGTCGCCTTAATCGCCCCGCAACGCCAATCCCAAGGCTGCCAGTTTTTCCCGAACCTCGTTCAGGGAGGTTACGCCGAAGTTTTTCGACTCGAGCAATTCATCCGGCGTGCGTTGGATCAACTCACCCAACGTCGTGATGCCAAGGCGATTCATGCACTTGCGTGCCCGCACCGACAAATTCAAGTCGCTGACGGGCTTGTTCAATAGCGCCTGTTCTTCAGGAGACAAGGGTTGCTGCGGACGAAAGCGGATTTCATTCCCGCCGTCTTCAAGTGATTGACCGAGGCGAAGCCCTTTCGAGGCCAGCAATTCCTTGATCTCCTCGAGCGACGTTTCGCCGAAGTTCTTGCTGGCCAGCAGTTGCTGTTCGGAGCAGCGGGTCAAGTCGCCCAGGGTTCGGATATTCATTTTCTTCAAGCAGTTGCGGCTGCGAACCGACAGCTCGAAGTCCGTGACCGGAATCTCCAACACCTGGCTGAAGCGGTTGAACGCGCTCTCTTCTTCCGGGTTGTAATACATCGTCTGCGAGGCTTCGGCATCCTTCAAAAACAACCTGGCCTGCTCGTCGACTGGTTTCACGGCGAGAATTCGGCGAAAACATTCAACCGCCTTGTCGTATTTTTCGTTATCTTCGTAGAGAATGCCCAGATTCATCAACACTCCCATGTGAACAGGGGGATAATTCAGGCAGCGCTCATAATAGTTGATAGCTTCCTCGTCGTTACCTGCCAAATCATTGGCATGCCCCAGCTGGAACAATGCCCCGGCATGCCCTGGATCGAGTTCCACGGCCCGTTCGAAGTGGCGAATCGCTTCTGCCCGCTCGCCTTCTTCAAGCAGGCACGATGCCAGCTGGAAGTGGTATTCAGCGGTGTGGCTGGCTTCTTTCTCAAATCGGCTAAGTATGGACTTGGCTCGTTCGATGTCTCCCATCTGCCGATAAATGCCGGCCTGTTGCAGTTGCACCTGGCTGGCGGTGTAACCCAGCTTCTCGGCTCGCTCGAACGCCTTCAGAGCTTCGTCGAACTCCTTGCGCTCGGCAAGGGCCCGGCCGAGATAATAGTTCGCCAGCGCTCCTTCCGCCTGTTTCAAATTCTCGATCGCTTGCCCAAGGTACCCTTGAAAGTATTGGGCAATCCCGAGCTTGAGATGGTACCGTTTCGCCTGCGCACCTGTCGCCGTCTCCGTTTTGTTCTTCAGTATCTCGGTGGCATCGCGCAGCGCTTTGTATTGCGAACGCCCTTGGGCCAGGGCTTCACGCAGTTTCTGTACCGTTCCCGCATCGCATTCGTCCCGTTCCACCAGCAGGGCTCGAACGTCGATCAGCATCGGCTCAACCGTACTCATCGCTTTTCACCTCGGAATTGGAGACCATCACGCAATCGCCTCCGGGCTGGACAAAATTCTGCCGCGTCGGCAATTTGCGTGAAAAGGGAGAATAGATAAATTATCAACTAAGCGCTGCCGGAGAAAGGTCAATCAGAAAACAGAGAACCAGAAAACCCCTCAGAAGTGCCATCCACTTTTTTGCTCTGATCTTCCACGCCATCCGCAACCGAAACCCAGGTTGATCCTCGTCGAATCTAGCCCTCGCCTCCTATATCCAACTCGAATACATTTGCCGGATCGAGATGATCCAACTCGTCTTCACTGCTTTCGCTGTGGGCGATCTTGGCGTTGTTGAACATCGCCTTCGCGTCAGACAGATCCAACATCCGGTTTGCTATCATGGCGCACTGCACAAACCCGATCCATCGGTGTAGTTTCGTTGCAGGCCACTCGTCCGCGTTTTTCTCGATGATTTCGCACATCCAAATGAGGTGTTCCGGCTCAAGGGGCTCGGGCAGATCAATGGGCGGACCGCTCCAATCCCTAATCAATTCCCGACACTTCTCAGCCATCGCCGTTACCAAAACATTAGTGTTGTCCATGTTCACTCCTTTTCTTGTCGTATCGTCAGGAACGGTCCAGACCGGGCTTCACCCCCTTTCCGCATTCGAATTTCCTGCTGCTGTGCATAAAAAGACAAGATACGTCGAACGCATTTGGTGATTCTGCTCGCACCTGCTCGTGCATCGGTTCGAAACAGAGCCAAACCTGCACATCGCCCAGCCCCGATTGTAGGGCACATTTGTTCCGAATACAAGGACCTGATGACTTGATGCTCCGCTTTGGGCGCTGACGCGGCTTTCAGAATCGGTGGCAGGGCGATTCAAGCTTGATCAGAAAATCATTGACAATTGAGCTTTGTGATTCGACTATTGGTTTTTCACAAAAAGAGTTGCCGACGATGCCAAGTTGGCATGACCAATCGTTTTGGTTGTCCTCAATTGGCATAACCATCCAGCAATAACTTCGGACCGAAGTCGGAACTTGTTTGGAGACAGCGGGTTGAGGCAAAGACAATAGACCTGAATTTCTGGAACGGTATTTGCTCTCCCTCACCGACAACCGCTATTTCGGTCTGGAATAAAGGGAATCCAATCATGGACGGGCGTATGCAATCGAAAACGACCGGCTCCTCTTCCGAGGCGACGAACGCCTTTTACGTCGTGGGAATCGGGGCGTCGGCAGGAGGTCTCGAGGCTCTTGAAGAGCTCTTCGACAAGATTCCGCCCGACATTGGCATGGCCTTCATCGTCGTGCAACATTTGTCCCCCGATTTCAAGAGTATGATGAACGAGCTGCTGGCTCGCCATACGCAGCTGCCCATTTATCTCGTAGAAGACGGCATGGAGGTGAAACCCAATGCTGTTTATTTGATCCCACCGAAAAAAGAAATGGTAATCTCCAATGGCCGGCTGCTGTTGACCGACAAGGACCCGAAGCAAGGTCTGGCCCTCCCTATCGACCAGTTCTTCCGTTCTTTGGCGCAAGACTCTGGAGAACACGCCATTGGCATCATTCTTTCAGGGAGCGGCAGCGACGGTTCCCGCGGCATCGTCGATATCCACGAGGCAGGCGGACTGGTTATCGTGCAGGACGAAGAGACGGCACGGTTCGACGGCATGCCGAAAGCGGCCATCCGCACCGGCAAAGTGGACTATGTCCTGCCGCCGCACAAAATCCCCGAGGTGCTTATCAAACATGCCAAAGGCCAGATCGAAATACCCAGACCAGCGACAGGCGAAGGGGATGATTTCGCGGACCTTTTCCAGATACTCTGCCGGGAATATGGCATCGATTTTACGCACTACAAGCCTACGACGGTTGAACGTCGTATCGAACGGCGGCTGCAACTTCTGCAAATCCCCAGCCTGCGCGAGTATGTCGAACGCTTGCGGAACGATCCGGTCGAGGTCAACAGGCTTTACAATGACCTCCTCATCGGCGTGACCAAGTTCTTCCGCGACCGGGAGGCATTTGAACGCCTGGGACGAGATGTGATTCCGGAAATCGTCGATCGCACACCTCCGGAACAAGAGATTCGCGTGTGGGTGGCCGGTTGTGCGACAGGAGAAGAGGCGTATTCCATTGCCATCCTGTTTCACGAGTACCTTTCATCGAAAAAGCAACCGATCAATGTCCGGATATTCGCGACCGACGTCCACCGGGCGTCGCTCGAATTCGCCAGCGCAGGCATCTACAGCGAAGCCAGTTTGTCGGAGGTGTCAGCGGAGCGGCTGAGCCGGTATTTCACCAAAAAAGACGATGGCTATCAGATATCGCCAGAGCTGCGGCAAATGGTCGTCTTTGCCCCGCACAATCTGATCAAGGACGCCCCCTTTACACGCCTCGACCTGATCAGTTGCCGAAATCTCCTGATCTATTTCGAGCAGGCAGTCCAGAAAAAGGTTTTGTCGTTGTTCCACTTCGGCTTGAAGACCAATGGCATCCTTTTCCTGGGACCGAGCGAATCGACGAGTGAGCTTGCCGATGAATTCGATGTCATCGACCGGCATTGGAAGATATTCCGCAAGCGGCGCGATGGCAGGCTCCCTGCCGACATGA
Source organism: Gemmatales bacterium (assembly GCA_026004675.1). Taxonomy (GTDB): domain Bacteria; phylum Planctomycetota; class Planctomycetia; order Gemmatales; family Gemmataceae; genus BPJP01. The sequence continues at coordinate 957,891 of BPJP01000001.1, read as the reverse complement.
GGCTGCCAATGTCCGCGGGTTACAGCGACCTGCGTCCCGGCGGCTCCCAGCGGATTGGTAACGGTACGCCTCTTGTCGACCGCAACTTGCTCCGAGCTTATGATGTCCTTTTGGAACAATTCGTCCCTCCCAGTCTGCTGATCAACCATCAGCGCGAACTGGTGCACGCGTTCGCCGGTGCAGGCAGATTTCTTACCATCCGCGACGGGCGGATTAGCCGGGACGTGCTCGACCATATGGACAAGGACCTGCGGACCTGTCTTTCCGGCGCCTTGCAACGCGTAGCAAAGGAGGGAACCACGGTCACCTATGCCGGCGTACGTATTCGCACCAATGGGCGGGAAGATCAAATCAAGTTGACCGTCAAGCCTATCGGCCGGGATGACGACCCGATTCACTGGTATTATCTGGTCATATTCGAAAATGTTCAGGCAGCGAAAACCTCCGCTACGGAAGCGGTCGATGTCCTTCATGTCGACGAGTCGGCGAAGGAACAAATCGAGGCTCTCGAAAACGAGCTGCGCATTACCAAGGAAAGCTTGCAGGCAACCATTGAGGAGATGGAAACCAGCAACGAGGAGCTGCAGGCGACCAACGAAGAACTGGTGGCTGCCAACGAAGAGTTGCAAAGCACGAACGAAGAGCTCCACTCGGTCAACGAAGAACTGTATACCGTCAACGCCGAGTACCAGCGCAAAATCGCCGAATTGACCCAGTTGACGGATGATATGGAAAACCTGTTTCGGTCGACTGATGTTGCGGCAATTTTTCTCGATAGTGAGTTGCGCATCCGCAAATTCACGCCGCAAATATCCAAAACTTTTCAGATCCTGCCTCAAGACGTCGGCCGTCGCATCGACAGCTTCTCCCATTCCATCGAACATCCGACCATGATCGATGATATTCGGAACGTCCTCAACCAACAGCAAACCATCGAAAAAGAGGTGCGCGATCACCAGGGCAATCACTACCTGCTGCGCATCCTGCCCTATTATGCAGGCCCCAAAGTCGAGGGCGTGGTTTTGACGCTCATCGATATTTCCGCCCTGAAACGGGCCGAAACGAAACTGCGTCGGCTGTCAAAAGTCTTCGAAGATGCCGCCGATCCCATCATCATCGAAGACCTGGCTGGCCGGATTATCGACGTCAACGAGGAAGCGGTTCGCGCCTACGGCTGGGAGCGCGAAGAGCTGATCGGAAGGGAAATCAGCATGTTGATTCCGCCTGCCTACCATGCCCATGCGGAAAAACTTCGCAAACGCTGCCTGCAGAACGAGCACGTCCGCAACGTGGAAGGCGTCCGCCGAGACAAGAAGAACCACACTCATCCTGTGCTGGAAACGTTGTCTCTGTTGAGCGATGAAGACGGAAAACCATCGGCGATCGCTTCGATAGCCAAGGACATCACCAAACAGAAAAAAGCAGAACTGAAAGCACAGGAAGCGGTCCGTCGCCGCGAAGAATTCCTCGCCATGCTGTCGCACGAGCTGCGCAATCCTTTGAGTGCCGTTCGCAACGCCTCGCTGCTGCTGAGCCATTACTGCCGTGACAACGCGGAGATGCGAAAAGCCTGCGACGTTCTCCAACGGCAATGCGAACACATGGCACGTCTGCTCGATGACTTGCTCGACGTTTCCCGTATTACCCAAGGCAAAATCAACATTCGCAAGGAGATTGTCGACCTGGTGGATATCACACACCATGCGCTGGAACTGGTCCAACCACTGATCAGCAGGAACAAACACGTCCTCGAAACATCCATCAGCGAAAAGCCGATCCTAGTGGAAGGAGATGGGGTCAGGCTCTTGCAAATCTGTTTGAATCTGCTCACCAACGCCGCCAAGTATACGCCTCCAGGAGGCCATATTCGGGTCGAGCTATCCGCTGATCAAAAACAGGCACTCTTCGCTGTAACCGACAATGGCATCGGTATCCCACACGACATGCAAAGCAAGATATTCGATCTTTTTGTACAGAATGAACGCAGCCTGCACCGGTCTGACGGCGGCATGGGAATCGGCTTGACGCTGGTGCGCACGCTGGTGCGCCTGCACAAAGGGTCGATTCACGTGCATAGCAAAGGTCCGAATCAAGGCAGCCGATTCGAAGTGCGTTTGCCGCTGACGAACAAGCAACCGACGGAACAAAAAGTGGCAGACAAAAGGCAGGTAAACAGCGATAATTTCCCGACCGTCTTGATCATTGAAGATAACGCCGATAGCCGGGAAATGCTTGCCTCGGTGTTGCGTTTGGAAGGATTCACCGTTTTCGTGGCTCCCGACGGCCGCCAGGGACTGGAAGCCATTGAACGCCTGCAGCCCGATATCGCCCTTGTGGACATCGGTTTGCCAGAAATGGACGGGTTCCAGCTGGCCCACGAAGTCAAGCAACGGCAGCTACCGATCCGTTTGATCGCCCTGACGGGCTACGGCACGTCCGAGAACGATTTCAGGGCGATCCGGGATACAGGCTTCGAACACTATTTCGTGAAACCGGTCGATATCGATGAGTTGAAAACCTTGCTCACCTCGCCCATGCCGGCGGACAGCGGCACGTAGTTCAAACAACGATCAATTCGTTCCGCAGCGTCGACAGAAGCTGCTGAGGATCGAGCGGCTTGCGAAACCATCGATCGATACCGATTTGCTGCTCGACGCAACCCAACTCTTCGGGCGTATGCCCTGTAACAGCGAAAATCTTCAGTTGCGTTCGGGAATAACGTTCCCGAATCTTTTTCACTGTCGTCAAGCCGTCACAGCGGGGCATGATCATGTCGAGCAAGACCGCGTTAGGCAGATGGCCGCGCAAATAGTCAAGGGCATCCGTACCGTCGCCTGCCGTATCGACATCGAAGCCCGCCATGCGCAGAAAGCCGGCGAGCAATTCGCGCTCGTTTTGATCGTCTTCGACCAGCAACATGCGCTGCCGATTCTTGGATTTCGCGGGCGGTTCGCTTTGTCCGCTTTGCTCGGTTTCTTGCCGGGAAAACGATCGCACTTCGTCTTCGATCCGATTTAGCGTCGCCAGAGCGTCCCGGCAGCCAGCTGCTTCGAGCTGACGGCGCAATAAAGCCAGCCCGACCGCGATCGTGTTCAACGAATTTCTCGCTTCGTGACGTGAGGACTTCTTGCCAGCCAACTCCGGATTAGCCGCGAGCAACTCTTCCCGAAAGACACGAACATTTGACGGAGCCTTGATACCGAGCTTGACACGATCGTGCTCCGCCTTCACAATCTTGATCGCCACTTCCAGATCCGGGAAAACCACCTGCTGATTGACATTTCGTGATAAGACGAGCATCGCTAGCCTCCTTGTTGATGCATTCAGACCAAGACAACCGTGTCCCAGCACCACGATGAGGAAGCGGCAAGCTGCGATCTCCCTATCGCGACGAGGAGCAATGGCGTGGGTAGAATTAAAGCCGCCGACAATATAGCGAAGCCCTAAAATTGGAGCAACAGGAATTTGTCTTGATGTAACTTGTTCTGCTGTGACGGATTACGACAGAAAGCTTAAAAAAATAGATTTTTCCATTGTCAACGTTTGGGAAAGATTGTCTGAAACGATCGCTGCCAAAGAGGGGGGAGGTCGATGGCCGCAGCCCGTCATGCTGCCAGCCGTTTGGGTCTGGCCTGGATATCGAATAGCCCGAACACTTCCTCTTCGGTAAGCCCGAGATTGGGTGGCGGTCCGTTTTGCTCGATAATGTCGTTGAAGAGTTGGCGTTTGCGGTCGAGGACTTCGGCGATTCGGCCTTCAATCGTGCCCTGAGCGATGAAGCGGTAAACAAAGACCGGTTCACGCTGTCCAAGGCGATGTGCCCGGTTGATCGCCTGGTCCTCGATAGCCGGATTCCACCAGCGGTCGAACAAGAAGACGTAATTGGCGAACTGCAGATTCAAGCCCACGCTGCCCGTCCCGTAGCTCATCAAAATAACGTGTTTGGACGGATCGTGCTTGAATTGATCAAGCACGGCCTGCCGTTCCCGCGTTGGTACACCGCCGTGAAATTGCAGCGGGCCGAACGGTTTCAACGCTTCGGCCAGAAACTCGAGAGGCTCGACCCATTGGGAAAAGATGATGGCCTTGCGGCCGCTTTCGGCCACTTCCGCCAAATCGGCCTGCAACTGTTCCAGTTTCGCGCTTTCTCCCGTCAACGGATCGAAATTGCAGATTTGTTTTAACCGCATGACCAGCTCAAAAACATGTTGCACCGTGATGGTGTCCCCCAGGCGGTTGAGTCGGATGATGCCTTCTTTTTCGGCCATTTCATATGCCGCTCGCTGTGCCGGCGTCAATTCGACATAAGTATCGCGAATCGTTTTTGCCGGCAGGTCCGGCAAAACGTCTTCCTTGGTACGACGCAGGATCGAATCGGAGGTTAGGGCTGGCAGCCGATGTGCTGGTGTTTCCGGCGGAATGCGGCCGGGATCGACAAAAGCGAAGATATTGATCAAGTCCTCCGGCTTGTTTTCAATGGGCGTTCCAGTCATGGCCCAACTGCGTTCCCGACGAATACTGCGAATCACCTGAGCCGTTTTCGACGTGCGGTTTTTGATGCGCTGGGCTTCATCGAGGACGACGATATCGAAATGAACCCGGTCGTCGCAGACGAACTCGGCGTCTCGGGTGAGCATTTCGTAATTGACGAGTTTGAGCGGCGTATTGGAAATAGTCCACGCCGCTCTTCGGGCAGCAACGTCCCCGCCGATGATTTCAAAGGGAACGTCGTTGGCCCAAACCTGCAATTCACGCGACCAGTTATTGACCAGAGGCTTGGGGCAAACCACGAGAGCACGCCGAATCAACCCCGTATGGAACAACAAGCGCAGGGCAACGATCGCCTGCATGGTCTTGCCCAGACCCATTTCATCGGCAAGTAATGCCGAATGCCGGGGCATCAGAAATGCTATGCCTTCGACCTGGTACGGATAAGGCTTCAGCGGTAAAAGAACCTGGCGACCGGTAAAGAGGTTTTCCAGCGGCGGCTGCAACATGTATAGCAGCCGTTCCTTGAGCATCACCGTCTCGCGCGGCGGCTTCAGCCGGGTCGCTTTTTTCCGAATAGCAGCGGAACGAGCGGAGCTGTTCGTCGCCGCGGGAACCGGCATCGTCATCGGGGCTGCTTCTGCAGGCATGGGGAATTTCCACCCCTGCGTGCGAACCTCCATCTGCAGCTTCCCGAGCGTTCGCACCCAGGGAGCGTTCACCAAAAGTTTGGCGGCTTTTACATTGACTCGCAAAGGCCGTTCGAACCGCGAGTCGGTCAAAGCGTCGCAACCCAACTGCACATCGACCGCAAAAACGCCTGGCCTTTCTTGACCCGCACAATCATTACGTTCCATCGCTTCGCCTGACGGTTTCGGGTTTGCTTCTAGTTTTCAACTCGGGTTTCCGGACGCCGAACCAGATCGAAAACTCTTGCCGATGGCGCACACAGAATGGCTTCGCTAAGGCTTCTTCAGCGTTTATCGGTGCTGCGGTCCGAGAAGAAAAGTCGTTTTTGCTCGGCTGCCAGAATCGGATCGATCGATCTGGAACATTTACGGGATCGGCGTGATATAGCAGTGGTGGTCGTCGTGTCCCGTGACGAGGTTTTTGCCGTCGGGCGAGAAGGCGATGCAATAGGCTCCGAATTTGAGTTTCCACGACTTCAGAGGTTTGCCGGCGGCAATATCCCAAAGGAAGATGTTGCCGGCGTAGCCGCTGGTAGCAAGACTCTTCCCGTCACGTGACAGGGCGATGCCATAGAGGTCATCAGGCGTCGGCCCCATTTTCTTGACAGGTTTGCCGTCGGCGCTGTTCCAGACGCGAACGTACCGGTCGAAACCGATAGAGAAGATGTGTTTGCCATCCGCCGAAAACACGACGCCCGTCACCGCCGCTCCGTGCCCCTGAAGGCTGCGGACCTGTTTCCTGGCCCCCACATCCCAGATGCGTACGAGGGCATCGTCCCCCGCGGAAGCGAGAAGCTTTCCATCCCGGCTAAAGGCGACAGCATACGCCGACTTGTCATGGCTGCCGAGGGTCTTGATCTCGCTACCATCAGCTGGATTCCACAGGCGAACCGACTTGTCCGCACTCGCCGAGGCCAGCAGCTTGCCGTCAGGACTGAAGGCCACGTCGTCCACGATGCTGGTATGCCCCTTCAATTCGCGAAGCAAGCTACCGTCGCCCGGATTCCAGATGCGAATGATCTTGTCGTGGCTGCTCGACGCCAGCAACGAGCCGTCGGGACTGAAAGCCACGCTGTAAACAGGCCCAACATGGCCTTTCAACACGCGAACCTCTTTGCCCGACGGGAATTGCCAAAGACGAATCGTATGATCGAAACCCGCGCTGGCCAGCATGTTGCCGGCGGGATGGAAGGCCAAATCATAAACCAGTGCCGTATGCCCTTCGAAGTCAGCTCCACCCTGCGCCAGCACGGCAGACGCTACAAAACTCCAACTCCACCAAAGCAGCGGATAACCAATTCGTCGCATGGGTCGGTCGCTTCCAGAAGATCCTTCAATTGCTAATGCTACTGATGTAGCTCATAAATTACCAAGGTGCAACTTTCGCCGTCAGTTCGGCTCGGTCTGTCTTCTGGAAGATGATCTGTTACATCGCTTGCGCGGCTTCCGCTTTGGCTGCTTCCTCTGTTTGCGCGGGGAATTGCTGCTTCACCGTCACCACCGGGCACGGGGCCTTTCGCACCACCTGCTCGGCGACGCTCCCCATCAGCAAACGAGCCAAACCTCGCCGACCGTGCGTCCCCATCACGATCAGATCGCAACCGCGATCCGCGGCAACTTGCAGAATGCGCGTCGCCGGGTCACCTTCTTCGACCAGGTGCTCGACGACCAATCCACTTCCCTCTTTCGCGCGGTAACGCTCGATGTCTTGCCACGCCTTTTCCATGCACTCTTTCAACGCCAGGTCGCTGATGGCTTCACCATAGGCCACTGCCCTGGGCTGCACGACATGCAGCACCAACAGCTTCGCCCCATGGTCCTTCGCCAACGACGAGGCCAGCTGAAACGCCACGTCCGACCTCTCCGAAAAATCAGTCGGATGCAAAATGGTATTCAACGCGAACATGTCAGCCTCCTCGCTACTCTTCCAGTTCCAGCCTCGACAGAATGTCCATCGCACTAATCACGCCAATCAGCACGCCATCGTCGTCCACGACGAACAAGCGATGCACCTTGAGCTTGATCATTTCCTCAACGACTCGATTGGCACTGGTGTCGGGAGCAACCGAGAACACCACCGGTGTCATGATGTCGGCGACCTTGGTGTGGTCGACGTTTTCGATTTGAAAGCCCGGCTTTTGGAAGCGATCGGCCGCAGCCGGAACGTATTCCACCTTTTCACGGTCGTGGACCACGATGTCCGCCCTGCTCAACACCCCAACAGGCCGGCCCGCATCGTCAATCACTGGTGCCGCCGTTATCCCCTTGTCCGTGAGAAAAGCGACCGCTTCCTTGATGACCGCATCTTGCCGAATCGACAACGGGTTGGGCGTCATCAAATCCTCTGCCGTCGCCGCCTTCAGCACTAGCCGGGGATGTGTTTTCTTGACCGTGGTCATCGTTCACCTCGCTTCCGCGAACCAGTGTTGCCGTTCCCCTTACCAGCCAAGTGTAGTGCAAACGTTGTGCCGATAATGCCGCTGATTCGACGGAAAACGGACGACGTTGCGCCTGGGCTGACAATCGACTTCCGCCGTCAAACACCGTTTGTTGACGGTGAAATCACCGTTTGTTGACGGCAACTACCGTTTGTTGACGGAGGAATAGATAAAATAGATAAGATAGATAATCTAAACCGCCACCTGGTGCGTGTGCGAATTCGCACATGAATGTGCGGTGTTGCTCGGACCACGCTGCTATTGTCGCCCAGCGATATGGACATTTTGTCCGACTACCTCGGCCGACCTCTCACCGGGTAATTCGGGTCGTTGAACCCCCACCCTGTGTGTTCCCCAGGTGGCACCAGTTTGTCGACAAAGTCCTCGTCTTCGGCTGTTATTTGGCACTGGAGTGCTTGCAGATTGTCGAGGTATTGCTCCATGGTTCGCGGGCCGATGATCGTGCTGGTGACAATCGGGTTGGCTAGCGTCCAGGCCAGGGCGAACTGGCTAAGCGGAACGCCCTTCTTTGCCACGTACTTGCTCAATTCCTCCGCCACGCGGAAGCTCTCCTCGCGCAATTCCGTCTGCTGGATGCGGGTATCGTTCCGGGCGGCTCGCGAGCCTTCCGGAAACGGCTGGCCCGCCTTGTATTTGCCGGTCAACACCCCCCGAGCCAGCGGACTATAGACCGCGGCACCGATCCCATGCGCCCGGCACATTGGAAACAGCTCCACTTCCGCATCACGATTCACGATGTTGTACAGCGGCTGCACGCAACTGAACCGTTCCAGGTTCTGCTTCGCAGAAATCATCAACCCTTCGCAGACCTGGTACGCGTAATAGTTCGAACATCCCAGATAGCGCACTTTCCCTTGACGGACCAGATCGTCCAGCGCCCGCAACGATTCCTCCAAGGGCGTGTCCCAGTCGTATTGGTGCAAATAGTACAGATCGACGTGGTCGAGATCGAGCCGTTTGAGGCTCTTGTCAAACTCACGCAGAATGTGATATCGACTGGCCCCGGCGTCATTGGGTCCTTCGCCAACGGCGACGCGCACTTTCGTAGCCAGGACGATCTGGTCCCGGCGATCGCGAATCGCTTTGCCGACGATTCGTTCCGATTCCCCTTTGGCGTAGATGTTGGCCGTGTCGATGAAGTTGATCCCGTCGTCGATGGCGCGGTGAATGATACGGATCGAATCCTCCTCCGAGGTCGCCCCTCCGAACATCATCGTACCGAGACACAACTCGGACACTTTCACCCCTGCCGATCCCAAGCGACGATAGCGCATGACTCTCTCCCAATGCCCTGTTGAATCGGTGAAACGCACACTCTTGGGACAAGATAGCGTCCAGGCGGCAACCGGCACGAGCAAAATGGCGTGGCTCTTGGGCCGGCATAGTCCTCCTGACTCTCCGGGTTTGACTTTTGTCGCTGCCATTGTCCGCAATTCTTCCGTCGTGCGGCGCAAAATCGATGGCTTCGTCGCGTATCCTTGCCGATGCAGTGGAAAAGACAAGCACGCAAAAGAGGGGGAGGCCATGTCGCAACGGTTGTTCCTGGTGTGGGCAGTTTGCCTGATTTTCCCGGCCCGGACGCCCGCCCAGAACTTCGGCAAGTTTCTCGAAAAAACCGGCAAGGACCTGCTTCGCAAGCAGTTCGCGCCGGAAACGATCGAGTCCGTGATCGAACCGCATGCCGGCTCAGCCGAAATCCACACCGTTCGTACAGCCGACGGCTGGAACCTCGTCGCCCATCGCTACCGTCCCCGAACTCGCAAGCGTCACGCCGTGCCGATCATCCTCTGCCACGGTCTGGCCTACAACGCCCTCTTCTGGGACCTCGATCCCTCGTGCAGCCTGGCGAACGACCTCGCCGACAAGGGCTTCGACGTCTGGGCGGTCAGCCTGCGCGGCAGCGGCCTCAGCCAAAAATGGGTCTGGAAACTCGAAAACACCTCGGCCACTATCGTCGGCGGCGCTATCCGGCGGATCACCGGCGGCAGAATCGCGCCCACGGGCTACGCCACTATCGATCCGAAATTCGCCAATTGGACCCTCGACGATCACATCCGCTATGACGTGCCGGCATTCGTCTATCTCGTTCGGCAAAAGACCGGGGCGCAACAAGTCGCCTGGGTCGGCCATTCGATGGGCGGCATCGTCGCTCTGGCTCATCTGACACGCTACCGCAACCCTGGCATCGGCAAACTCGTCACCGTCGGCAGTCAGATGACCATTCCCCGAGGGCAGCTGGTAGGCCAATTCGCCGGCGAAATGCTCAACGAACGACAACTCCAACTGGTGAGAAAACAGCCTGCCCAGGCAACCAGGAAGACGTTGCACGATATGTTCTTCAACCAGAACCATGTCAAAGCGGAAGTCTACGAAGCCCTGCGGACCTGGGCTAAAGACGTGCCTTCCGTCGGCGTGCTTCGGCAATACGCCTCGCTGGCCAAAGTCGGCGAACTGCGCAGCGCCGACAACTCTTTCTCGTATGCTCGCAACCTGAAAAACGTCGTCGTGCCGATCCTGATTTCCTGCGGCGCTGCTGACCAGTTCGCGCCGCCCAGCGTGCAACGCTATCTCTACGACCACGTCGGTTCGCGCGACAAGTCGCTGGTCGTCTTTGGCCGGGCACAGGGGTTCCGTGTCGATGCCGGCCACAATGACGCCATCGTCGGCCTGACCTCCCGGCAACAATTCTACCCTGTCCTCGAACAATGGCTCCGCCAGCACTGACTCGCGACTGCGACGATCCTCCTTCATCTTGTCCGCCAACCCGGATCCTGTTATAGTCCTGCTAAAGCAAACAAATGGGAAATCTGCGCAAAGCGGTCAATCGCTACGGAGCGGAGGAAGCGATGGTTGGAACGAAGTGGCACAGAGCAAGTCGGTTGGCAATGCTGATCGTGCTCGCAAGCGGCGCGTCGCTTGCAATCGCCCAGCCACCGGCGCCCTTCAACGAACGTGATGTCGAGCGCCAAACCAATATCGAGGACAAACCGGATATCTGGGTGCTCGACTTTCGCTTCAAGGATCCGCGACTCATCACCGTCGATATCCCGGGTCGAGGCCGAAAGGTCGTTTGGTATCTCTGGTACCAGGTCATCAATCGCGATCCCAAACGCCGGCCACATCTGTTTATCCCCGATTTCGAACTGGTCACCCACGACCGCAAGGGCGTTTATCACGATCGCGTTCTGCCCACCGCACAACGCGCCATCCAGCGGCTGGAAGACCCCACCGGCCGCCTCGACATCAAGAACTCCGTCACCATTGCCAGCGAGCCGATTCCCCCGTCCCCCGATATCGACGACGACAACGCCTTTCCTCGCGCTGTCACCGGCGTCGCCACCTGGGACGATGTCGATCCGGACGCCAACCGCTACAGTATTTTCGTCAGCGGCCTGTCCAACGGCTGGTCGGAAGACGATAACAAAGTCATTCGGCGAAAAACGCTGCAGTTGAATTTCCGCCGGGTGGGCGATCGCTATAATATGAGGTCGTCGGAAATCAAATTCGTGCCGCCGGCACAATGGATCTACCGGGCGACCAACTACTCGCGCCCGCCGGACAAACCCGACGCGAACAAACAGGACAAAGCCGCCAACCTGTTCCAGTTGGACCCTTTTTTGATCAACAAACCGAGGTAGTCATGGCTCATAAGAAAGGTCAAGGTTCCTCACGCAACGGCCGGGAATCGGCTTCCAAACGGCTCGGCGTCAAGGTCTTCGGCGGCCAGACCGTTCGCGCCGGCGGCATCATCGTTCGCCAGCGCGGCACCAGGTTCCTCCCTGGCCGGAACGTCAAACGAGGCAGCGACGATACCCTCTTCGCTTTAGTCGAAGGCAAAGTCTACTTCGACCGCCAGGGCCGCCGCGTCAACGTCCTCGCCAATTAACCGCGAGTCTCGCAACCAAGAACCAGCTTTTCAGCGAGCGTCGAGCGATTCAGCGAGCGTCGAGTTTTTTAGCGAGCGTCGAGCGATTCAGCGAGCGTCGAGGCGTTAGCCCGACGTGACGTGAGAATAAAATCGAACACGTCGCGCTAACGCTACGAACCGTAGCGCAAACCGGTCTCAGGTGACCACGTCACGAGAAAATCACGCTGACGGTACAAGACATACCGCACCGCCGCTGCGACCGCATCGTCATCGGACAGGCGTCTTTTCGATCCGCGTTCGGTCCACCATCGTTTCGAGGGTGGTTTGCCGAGGCGCTCATTCAGAGTGCGTGTGGCCCAGCTCTTGAAATCGCCAAGGATTTTCCCTGGCGCAGGGTCTCCTTCGACGCCGACCACGAGGTGAAAGTGGTTGAACAGGATGGTCAACGCCAGGATCGACCAGCCCCGAATGGTGGCGGTCTCGCGGAATTGTGCCTGAATGATTTCCGCGTGCTCCACTCGCAGATGGATCGGTTCGCCTTTGAGTAGTTGGTACGCCGCCGATTCCAGCCCAGGCATGGCTTTGTCGTAGGGCGTATCCGGTACATTATGCACCACTCGTGGGCGCTCCGGATCGAAGGGACGGTGCTCCCAAACCCGGCCAACGAAACCGTGCTTCGATCCGGGCAGCCAGGTCCCGTAGCAGGTATTCGTCAGCAGCCAATAGCGATCCATGAAAAACGAGTGTACCTCAGTGAAATTCGACCGTCGAGACGCTTTTTAGCGAGCGTCGCTCGTTTTCACGTCGCGCTGACGCTGCGACGCTCGCTGTTTCGTCGCGCTGACGCTGCGACGCTCGCTTTTTTCGTCGAAATCGCTTCGTTTTTCCTTGACAGGTCGATTTTTGCGTCTTAAGCTCAAACCAAATCATTCATTTGTAAGGATTGTGCTGAACATCTCGCCCGGAATTCATCCTACTTTTGGACTCTTATGTTTCGTTGTTTTTATGTCGAAGGAGATCTTGTTATGATCCAGGTCAAACCGTTCAAGCGGCGAGCGTTTACGCTCATCGAGTTGCTGGTGGTGATTGCCATCATCGGCGTGCTGGTGGGGCTGCTTTTGCCAGCCATCCAGAAGGTCCGGGAGGCCGCCAACCGGATTTCGTGCGTGAATAATCAGAAGAACATTGGGCTGGCAATTCACGACTACCATGACGCTTATTCGGCGTTTCCTCATCCGAATTCGCAGGGTTGGAACCGCGGCTTGTGGTGGGATTTGCGGCCATTCATGGAACAGCAGAACAACAACGGCGCGCAACCCATCAAGATTCTGTTCTGCCCATCGAGGCGTCCAGCGAGAACGCGGCACGTTGATTACGGTGTCGCGCGTCACTATCGGACTTTTAATAGTTGGAATAATGTTCGTTTCATGACTATCCTTGGCGGTGGTCGCGGACTTTCTTCGGAAGGCACCAGTTTTACTGGGACGACACTCGGTGCTGTTTGCAATGCCGATGGTACGTCGATGACGCTGTTGATTGGCCACAAGGCCATGCGCACGTCGAATTATTCAAACACAAGCTACACGGGGACTGACTATTACTGGCAATACCAACATGCATTTTGGAGCTATCTCAGGGAATGTGGGACGTCGATCCCCATGGCTCAGGATACCTTGTCAAGCATTGAATCGAGAATGGGGTCTCCTCATCCTGGAGCTATGCCGATGCTGTTCGCCGATGGTTCCGTTCGAAGTGTTGGCTACGCCATCACAGGCACGACTTTAGGCGGTCTCTGGGCGTTTCAGGATGGCTACAACATCCAACTGCCATAGACAAAAACCGAAGTTCTAACGGCTAAATAAAGATCCAGGCGCCAGAGCGGCGCCTGGATTTCTTCTTTCAGTACGGTAGATGGAGCGATGCAATGTTACTACGTAATTGGTGTTTGGTGGTTATCGTCTGTTTTCTAGCTGGATGCGGCGGGTCTTCCAATTCGCAGCCGGAAAAACTTGACGTGACCAGCGTTGTTGGAAAGTGGAAAAACGAAGATCCCTCGAAGGCCGACGATATCCTTGAATTCAAGGCAGATGGGACTGTTACATGGGGGCAAGCAAGCGGCAGCTACAAGTTCGTGGAAGGGACGACGATCGAGGTATCAATGGGCGGAAAAACTGAACAATGGCAGCTTACTGTAGGAGGAGACAACCTTACAGTAACAAAGCTAGTAAAAATGCCAGATCAGCCGAAAGACACGCCTGCAAGTCCAGGTGAAGTAAACAACTTTACGAGAGCGAAGTAATCGTTTTCTCGTTCCCAGGCTCTGCCTGGGAACGAGATGCTTTCTTGAGGCGCCGCCTGGGAATCGCTCAGCGACGCTTCAAGGTCATGGCCAGGATACCCAGGATCAGAAGCCCGGCTAACCCCGCGCCAATGCCCATGACTCGCTTGTCGCTCCAATCCAGCTGGAAACCGGTCTTGGCTGCTGGCGTCGGAGAACTCGACGTTGTCTGGCTCGCAGGTGGCAAGACTGGGGACTCGTTGATCGCCCCGGCATCCTTGATGGTTCCCCCGTCTCTGGCCGACGGCGTGCCGTTTGGCGGCGGGTCATTCGCCTTGATATCCACGTCGACTCGCTTGATATTGAGGGGCAGTTTTTCGGTCAAGTCAGCAACCAGGTTGACCTGCTTCAGAAACAACAGAGCAAAACAGGTATTGACGATGGGATCGGCGCCTGGGTACTGGCCATTGATCCATTGGCCTTTGTCCCCCTGGTTGGCAAGGAGTTGCTTGACGCCCCAGGCATACCAGTCCTTGCCGCCAATGGTGGCCAACTCGAAGAGCACGCCGACGCGTTCAACGGACCAAAGGAGATAATAGTTGACCTGTGCATGATCTTGTGTTGGGACGCCTCCATCGGGAGAAGGTTTTTCGAGGTTTTTGCCCAAGTATTCGAGCGCTCTGAGAATCTGCTGGTCCTTCTGCGGCGCTTTTTGTTGCGTGATGCCGTAGCTGATCGCCAAACCAAGCAGGCCAGCACACGTCATGGTTTCGCTTCCAAAATCGCCTGGAATATACTCATAGCTCCAGCTGCCATTCTTGTTCTGCGTTTTCCGAAAACGGTATCCAGCCAGGTAAAGCGTGCGCTTGAGCGGAATGGCGTAGTTCTGCGCCACCCAAAGAGCCATGATCGCGAATTGCGTATTGGAATTATCCGTCGTTCCAGTCTCGCCCTCATTCTTTAGCGTCATCAGTTGCTGCAGGTTTTTCATCACCGTATAGTCGGCAAAAGCGGGCGGAATCCTCGTCGCGGCCGGGTTCTTCTCCAGATTCTGCAACGTAGCGAAGAAAGCCTGAGCAACGTTGCCGGCCAGCGGCGGACAATCGTAACTCCAGCCGCCATACATCGTCTGCCCGGCAATCAAGCGCAGAGCGAAAACCTGGACGAGTTGGGCCAGCTGCTTGTCTCTGCGTGCGCCGAGACGGTCGAGAAACAAGATCGCAACCGACAGGTCATAAGTTTTCTGCACGTTAGCCCAGTTTTGTTTGATGAATGCCAGGGCTTTTTGGATACTTGCATCCTGGGGCGGCACGCCACATTCCAAAAGCGTCAGGGCCGCCAGCGACGTTCGGCCGACAAGGAACGGCTCGCCTCCTTCCATGGCCGGCAGCCAGACTCCCTGCGGCGTCTGCACTGCTTTCAAATAGGCCACGCCACGCAAGACGGCCTGGTCGATCTTGGCTTTTTCCTCGGGCGAAGGTGCCCGTACTTGTGCCGGCACCCGACCTGGCATCGCCAGGAACAGGGTCCACACGGCCAAAAAGGCCAGGGGCGATCGGCTGGATGATCGTTGCGAGGTCAACATGGAATTCCTTTCGCATAAAAGATACGGACAGAAATGACACGCCATGATGTATGGAGTTTAGCACGCTTCTTTGTCGTCCGAAACGGAAAACGGGATGAAATGGGAATCGGCAGGTTGGCTGGCGTCGGGTCCGACGGAATCACCCGACGGCGACGGTGTGCGCTGCCGTGAACCTGGTATTTTGCTTTCGCCTGGACCTCACGCCTTCTAAAATAAGATTGTCCGTCTTATTCATTGGTTATTTTTCAGGCGGCTTTCCGGAACAACGCTGATGTCAAACCGAGAGGTCGAGGCGCTCGCCCGACAAATCGCAGGTCTTCGGCTCGCAACTCCCGAACAGATCGATGATGTGCGGAGTGGCGAAGCCCTGGCCGACACCGAAGAGTTTTTGCGGGTGATGGAGCGGAAAGGGTATCTGACTCCCTTTCAAACAGCCAAGCTCAGAAGAGGCGAAAAAGACGGCTATTTTCTGGGCAAATACCGGCTGCTCTACCGGATATCGACCGGCAGTTTTGGCCGAGTCTTTCGCGCTGATGATCCTTCTACCGGCAAGGTGTATGCCGTCAAAGTGCTCCGCAATCGCTGGTCGAATAACCCGCGGACGATCGAGCTTTTCGAACGCGAAGCCAGGGTCGGCATGTCGCTGAAACATCCCAACATCGTGTCGATTCTTGAAGTGGACCGGGATGCCGCTTCCAGGCAACACTACATCGTCATGGAATTCGTTGAAGGCGGAACGCTCAAGGAAATCCTGGCGATTCGCAAGAAGTTGCGGGACGCGGAAGCGTTGCGTCTGCTCGACGACGCGGCTTCCGGTCTTGAATATGCTTTTTTGCAAGGGGTGACCCACCGCGACATCAAGTTGACCAATATCCTGGTCTCCTCATCCCGGCAAGCCAAACTCGTCGACTTCGGTCTGGCCGGAGTCTGTGCCGCCGATGGCGGCGAAGGGGAGCTTGTCGATCGCAGCGTGGACTATGCTGGCCTCGAACAAGCCACTGGCGTCCCACCGGGTGATGTCCGCAGCGACATCTATTTTCTCGGTTGCGTGCTGTATGAAATGCTTAGCGGCCGATCTCCCCTGATCCAAACAAAAGACAAGCGCGAACGGATGAAACGTGAACGGTTCGAAAACGTCCTCCCCTTGTCGCCGGACGAAATCGTCGCCCCGCGATCGGTCTTCGATTTGGTTGAGCGGATGATGTCGCTCGATCCGAAGCGGCGTTTCCAGAACCCAAGCCAACTGCTCGACGCCCTTCGGGAAGCACGCGCCGAAGTCAGCATGGAAATCCCGATCGACCAGATCGTAAAAGAGGAAGACGCGGCGCGGTTGCTGCTGGTGCAAAGCAACGAACGCCTGAAGAAGGCGATGGAAGACAAATTCAAAGAAAAGGGTTACGTCGTTGAGTCGGTGACACGTGCCGGTGGTGCTCTGGAAATTTTTCAGCAAAGACCGGCAGACGTGATCGTCGTCGACGTTGGTGCGTTGGGGATGCCTGGCGTCCACTGTTTGCAACAACTGTTGAAGGAAGCCCGGAAGATGAGGCGTCAGTGCAGCGCTCTGGTCCTGTTGTCGGAAAAGCAGGAGTCGTGGGCCGGCAAATTCCCCACTTCGTCCAGCATGGCGGTGCTGGTTCGTCCGGTAACGCTGGGGGTTTTGACGCAGAAGCTGCTTGACATGGTGCCGCCGATCAAGTTGTGATATCGCGGCTATCGACGCCGAGCGAGGCGGACGCCATCCGACTCGGGGAGAAACCCATGGCTGCGGAAGTCTCCATCATTCTGATTGGGGAACGTGCCGAACAAATCACGGGGAATTGTTGCCGACTGGGCGGCGACGTCGCGACTCTGCCTGACAACCAGGCTTTTGCCGAGATCAAGGACCGCCAGCAGCAGATGGGCGTGCTCTACCGGGTCGTCCGTCGTTGTTTTGCCGACGCAATCGCGACGAGGCAAGTGACGCTGGTGCAGGTTGATCCCCGGAATCAGCTCTATTTGATTGCCAAATTGGTGCGAGATGTTTGGCGTTTTCGCCCGGGATTTCGCATGGGAATGCGGGCGTTATTTCAATGTTTTTCGCTGCCGGCGGTGATCGTCAATGGCCGGCTGGTCAGTCAAGCCGATGAGATCATGACCCCTGACAGGCTCTGCCATGCTATCGCCGATATTTTGTCCAAGAAAGTCGAGGCGCAACCATGAGTACCGTTCGATTAGTCGATGAAAATACGACCGACCCGCGTGTTCGCGCGGTGTTTGATGACATCAAGAAAACCAAAGACATCGATTGGATTCCGGCGATCTGGCGTGCGCTTGCCACGCACCCGGAGCATCTCGAGTTGTGCTGGAGCCGTCTGAAAGCGATCATGAAGCCTGGCAAGATCGACGCCCTGACCAAGGAGATCATCGCCTTGGCGGTTTCCGTGACCAATGGCTGCGACTACTGCATCAATTCCCACACCGCTGCCGTGCAAAAACTCGGACTCGATACGGAAGGCTTGAACGAGGTGCTCGCGGTCGTCGGGTTGTTCAACCAGATGAATCGGCTTGCGGACGCTTACCAGATCGAGCCGGATATTCTGCCCAAGACATAAGGAACGGTGGCGTTGATTATCTCGGTGGAACCAGGGCTGGACCTTGCGTTGCGCGAGGCGGTTCGACAGCCAGTGGCGGCTCCGCATTGGGGATTGGTTGCAGGTTCGGCGGCCCGGCGACCGATTCAGGACGCCCGGTGAGCAAAGGACGAGTTGGTTCGGCGTTCGTCAAGGGCGTGCGTGAAATCTTCGGCATCAGCCGAGAGCCGAAGCTCCGCGGAACGGGTGGCGGCGGCGGGACGGCAATCGATTGTTCTTCTCCCGTGTTTTTAGCTGGGCTGGTTTCTTCGATTGGCACGGCCAAGGGAGGCTCTCCGGTGGAAATGCCGCCCGGCGAAGCCGACGGTTGCCCGCTGCCTCGGCGGTAGCCGTTCATCCGATACGACCAAAGCGCCGTCCGTGCGTTCCATTGCACACGCCAGGAACGATCGCGAGTCGCCTGTTCCAAAGCCCAGCCGATTTGTTCGGAAATGGGGCGGATGCGACCGAGGGCACGCACGGCTTCGATCCGCACGTTGACGCTATCGTCGTGCAAGGCGCGGTCGATCAGCACTGGGATGAGTTCCGCATTCTGCTGGGCGTCTTCACTTTGTATCTGCTCGGCGGCATAGGCACGCCTTCGTTCGTTGCTGTCCCCTTTAAGGATTTGCACCAGATTGTTGACGGACATTGGCCGAGACTTCGGTCGCCGATTGAAGAAAATGCCGGCGAACGCCGTTTCCGCCACCAACGCTAACATAACCACAGCAACAATTTGTCGGCGTCCTGTCATCCATCCTTCTCCCGATACGATCCCAGCCATGATCGCCTTACGTGTCCCACTTGCATCGGCACTCCTGTGCATCAATCGGTTCGCGATCAGGTTGAAACTTGGCAGAGATGCGCATTTCAGCCGATTTTTCGGGAGCGACTGGCGTTACCGTCGTCAAAGATTACCCAGGCAAAACTGCTACAATAGCACGTAAAGGAAAATTCAGAATCTGGGCAAACAAGGTAGCACTGCCAGCTTCATGAAGGTCGTCTTTTTGGTTCTGCTGTCCGCAGCCATTCCGGTGGGTCGAGCCTGGATGGCCAATCGCCGGACTTCGTTGTTCCATACTCTCAACGTCGTGGTCGCAGCCTGGCTCGCGTGGCTGGGGGCGGCCGCCGGGCCCGACCCGACGAATTCCGCGAGCGATGTTCTAAGCTATGTCGCCCTTTCGCTGACGTGCTGTGCCGGCGTCGGTGTGCTGGGAGCCCGCTTTCCAGGCGCCTCGGCATGGAATTTCGTTTTGCTCGGGCTGTTGGCCGTCATGCTCCTTCCCGTAGCGGAAAGCATGACGTTGGGTCGGCGAATATTATTAGAATGGCCTCGACTGGTTTTGGTCGCTGGCATTCTATGCTTTATCGCGCTCAATTATTTGCCCACACGCCTTGGACCGGCTGCTTGCCTTCTAGCGCTGGGGGGAACGGGGGAAGTGCTGCGGATCAACCAGCCGGCTTCGCTGTTCTGGACGACTGGTACGAGCTTTTGGTTCGTGGCACTTTCGCCGTGGTTCGCCTGGTTGTCGTTGTCCAGCCGCCGTCAATCCGCCTCTCAGTTCGATGCCGTCTGGTTCGATTTTCGCGACCGGTATGGCTTTCTCTGGGCTCAGCGGGTTCGGGAGCAATTCAACAATTCGGCGAATCATGCCGGCTGGCCCGTGGTCCTTCACTGGAATGGCCTTCGTCTTCGCTCCCCGCTCGATCCTGCCCTCCAAGACGACGTTCTGCGCAACTTGAAAGCCTTGCTCAGACGATTTTTGCCCGATTTGGCGGAGACCACCTGACAGGGGCTTTGTGTTTATCCCTGCGGAACATATCATACATCTGCGATGCATTCCGCTTTACCGTAACAGGATGAGAAAGATGTCGAATTTCAAGCGCACCCACACCTGCGGTGAGCTGCGCGAGTCAGCCGTCGGCCAGACAGTCGTTTTGAATGGTTGGGTCAACACCTACCGCGATTACGGGGTGTTTCTCTTCGTCGACCTGCGTGATCGCTACGGCATCACGCAAGTCGTTTTTCATCCGGAAGACAATCCGGAGTTGTTTGCTTTGGCTCAGCAACTGCGGAGTGAATTCGTGATCGGCGTGCGTGGCAAAGTCACGCGCCGGCTCGAAGGAAAGGAAAATCCCAATCTGGCGACCGGAACCATCGAGGTGCGGGCCGAAGATATGGTCATTTTCAACCGCTGCCCGACGCCACCGTTCGAAGTCACGGAATTTCCTGGAGAGGAGTTGGCTGGCGAGGAATTGCGGCTGCAATATCGCTACATCGATCTGCGCCGGCCTTCGCTGCAAAGGCGTTTGTTGATGAGGCATCGAATGAACAAAGCCATACGCGATTATCTCGATGCCTTGGACTTCATCGAAGTCGAAACGCCGATGCTGGGACGAAGCACGCCGGAAGGGGCCCGAGATTACCTGGTTCCCAGCCGACTTTTCCCGGGATGCTGGTATGCTCTCCCCCAGTCGCCTCAGTTGTACAAGCAGCTTTTGATGATCGCCGGCTACGACAAGTACTATCAACTGGCCCATTGCTTGCGCGACGAAGACCTGCGGGCCAACCGGCAGCCCGAATTCATGCAACTCGATCTGGAGATGTCGTTCATCGAGCGCGATGATCTTTTTGCCGTCATTGAAGGCCTGACGGCTGCGGTCTTCAAACGCTGTCTCGACGTTGACATTCCCCTGCCGTTGCCTCGGCTGTCGTATGCCGACGCCATGCTCCGCTTCGGAACCGACAAACCCGACCTGCGTTTCGGTATGGAGATTGCCGATTTGGGCGACATCGTAGCCGACACCGATTTCAACGTGTTCAAAACAGCCCTGGCGGTCGGCGGGAAGGTGCGCGGCTTGAACGCCAGGCAAGCAGCCGCCAGGTTCTCGCGAAAAAACCTGGATGACCTTGGGGAATTCGTCAAAACATACGGCGCCAAGGGACTGGCGTGGATCAAGGTGGAAGCGGAAAAGCTGGTATCGCCGATCGAGAAGTTTTTGCCGACACCAGTCCAACAACAACTAAGGCAACGTCTCGATGCCTCCCCTGGCGATCTGCTATTGATCGTCGCGGACGCCAGCGAAAGCGTGGTCTGTCAGGCTCTGGCGAATCTTCGCTTGCACCTGGCATCGTTGCTGCAGCTGGTCGACCCTTCCAAACGCGACTTCAAAATCGCCTGGATCGTCGATTTCCCTCTCTTCCAGTGGGACGAGGAGGAAAACCGTTGGGTATCCAACCATCATCCGTTCACCTCTCCGGTCGAGGAAGACCTGGAGAAACTGGAGAGCGACCCTGGTAGTGTTCGGTCTCAGGCCTATGACCTGGTCATCAATGGCGACGAGTGTGGCGGTGGCAGCATCCGTATCCACAGCCCCGACGTGCAGCAACGCGTCTTTCAACTGCTGGGCATGTCGCGAGAAGAGGCCCGCAATCGCTTCGGGTTCTTGCTTGACGCTCTGACCTACGGGGCGCCGCCGCACGGCGGCATCGCGCTCGGCTTGGACCGCTGGGCCATGATGTTGACAGGCACCAACAATATCCGCGACGTCATCGCTTTCCCCAAGAACCAAAAAGCCCGCGACTTGATGACCGGCGCGCCAGCACCGGTCGACCCGAAACAGCTCAAGGAACTGGGGTTGCCATAACCCTTCTGCCGATGGACCTGATCTCCTCGGAGGAAACCGTTCGCGTCTTTCGTGACGGACCCGACGTAGAGGGACCCTCCATGTTCGGATCGGCCCTATTCACGTCCACCAAGATCGTCGCTGGCTGTTTCTGAAGCGTCATCTGCTTCAATTAAGATGATGTTTGGAACCCACCACTCCCATCAAGGTAGGACCACGTCTTCCTGCCAAGTGGACGCACTTGCACGGTTTTCTGAATGATCAATCGCGCAAACGGGGAGTGATTACCTGGTGGCCAAGATCGGCCAGGGCGTTGCGCCGCGGTTGTGCAACAAACCAGGGAAGGCGGAGAGAAAGTTTCAATGGCCTCTCAATCGGCCAGGGCGTTGCGCCGCAACCGGCACGCACCAGCACAAAATCGACGCCAAGATGTTTCAATGGCCTCTCAATCGGCCAGGGCGTTGCGCCAATCGCGGAGCTTCATGGTCCATCTCCTTGCACCGTTTCAATGGCCTCTCAATCGGCCAGGGCGTTGCGCCGCTGTCACATTTCGAGTACATCGAAGGCAAGGAGTTTCAATGGCCTCTCAATCGGCCAGGGCGTTGCGCCGTTGGACGACCTCTAGGGCTGCCGCCGCGGCCCCGCGTTTCAATGGCCTCTCAATCGGCCAGGGCGTTGCGCCTGGTATACGGCGACGACCTTAACCCGAAAGATTACGGGGGCGTTTCAATGGCCTCTCAATCGGCCAGGGCGTTGCGCCTTCGGACGCCTTACGGCGTTGGCCTCGGCGTCTTGTTTCAATGGCCTCTCAATCGGCCAGGGCGTTGCGCCATAGCTAGTGGGAATAAACCTTGTTTGATCAAACGTTTCAATGGCCTCTCAATCGGCCAGGGCGTTGCGCCGGGATTTTGAAGCGCGTTGGATTGAAAGGGGGATGGTTTCAATGGCCTCTCAATCGGCCAGGGCGTTGCGCCTCGTGGCTTCCAACGCAACCTTGTGATCGGGCCAGGCGTGTTTCAATGGCCTCTCAATCGGCCAGGGCGTTGCGCCCATCGCGTCGTCCGACACTGGAAAGAAGGGACAATGTTTCAATGGCCTCTCAATCGGCCAGGGCGTTGCGCCGCGCAATGGGCAAAATACATTATGCCCCCGCAGAGTTCGTTTCAATGGCCTCTCAATCGGCCAGGGCGTTGCGCCGAGAATGCGGCGATAATTTCACCAGCTGTGTCGGCCACGTTTCAATGGCCTCTCAATCGGCCAGGGCGTTGCGCCAGCCGTGGCGGAAAGAAGGATCTTCCACGTGCCCGCAGAGTGTTTCAATGGCCTCTCAATCGGCCAGGGCGTTGCGCCGTCAATGGCAAATTGGCGTTCGAGTTCGACCCGCCGTTTCAATGGCCTCTCAATCGGCCAGGGCGTTGCGCCTGCACTGGCGATCTCAGACAGCATGTTCCAGCCGGGAGTTTCAATGGCCTCTCAATCGGCCAGGGCGTTGCGCCTGCCTGAGAGGCGCCTGAGGGTGCCCACACATGGTTTCAATGGCCTCTCAATCGGCCAGGGCGTTGCGCCTGCCTGAGAGGCGCCTGAGGGTGCCCACACATGGTTTCAATGGCCTCTCAATCGGCCAGGGCGTTGCGCCTGCCTGAGAGGCGCCTGAGGGTGCCCACACATGGTTTCAATGGCCTCTCAATCGGCCAGGGCGTTGCGCCATAAACTGGGGGAAACCCCAGAGTGTCGAGCAGGCCGAGTTTCAATGGCCTCTCAATCGGCCAGGGCGTTGCGCCAAAAGCGCCTGGACCGCGCGGACAGGCGTCGCGGCTGGGTTTCAATGGCCTCTCAATCGGCCAGGGCGTTGCGCCTCGTGGGCTTGCCACGCGAAACGAGAGAGTTCAGCCGGTTTCAATGGCCTCTCAATCGGCCAGGGCGTTGCGCCTAGAAATCTTCCTGGATCGCATTGGCGTCCAACTACGTTTCAATGGCCTCTCAATCAGCCAGGGCGTTGCGCCAGCCAGAGTTGCATACCAACCCTGGCTGCACCAAAACGTTTCAATGGCCTCTCAATCGGCCAGGGCGTTGCGCCAGCCAGAGTTGCATACCAACCCTGGCTGCACCAAAACGTTTCAATGGCCTCTCAATCGGCCAGGGCGTTGCGCCGCGATCTCCGACTCGATGTTCCCGGCTGGCACGTAGTTTCAATGGCCTCTCAATCGGCCAGGGCGTTGCGCCTGGGAAGAGCTGGAAGAGTTCTTTCCGTCTCCAAAGGTTTCAATGGCCTCTCAATCGGCCAGGGCCTTGCGCCATGCTTTACTCGGGGCCGTGCTGCTTCGTGGCGGCGGCCGGTTTCAATGGCCTCTCAATCGGCCAGGGCGTTGCGCCGCCCCCAGGAGGCCGAATTGTGCAAACAGTCCTGTTTCAATGGCCTCTCAATCGGCCAGGGCGTTGCGCCAAACCTGGCAGAACTCGTGACCGAGGCTGTGGGGGTGTTTCAATGGCCTCTCAATCGGCCAGGGCGTTGCGCCCGAGCTGGACAAACTGGCTCGCGGCGGCAAATACCGTTTCAATGGCCTCTCAATCGGCCAGGGCGTTGCGCCTATCAATACCGCGGAGTGTTAAGCGAGGTCGCTGAGTTTCAATGGCCTCTCAATCGGCCAGGGCGTTGCGCCTTGGATCCCCGGATGCTGACATAAGCGTCCGGGAAGTTTCAATGGCCTCTCAATCGGCCAGGGCGTTGCGCCGTTGCTTCGGGGGTCGCTTGTTCATTACCACTTGGAAACCGTGTTTCAATGGCCTCTCAATCGGCCAGGGCGTTGCGCCAGCGGCGAGCGGCTGGTGGAGGTGTGGGGGCCACCTGTTTCAATGGCCTCTCAATCGGCCAGGGCGTTGCGCCACGTGTTAGACAGAGCCAAGGTTGTCGAAGCGGCCGTTTCAATGGCCTCTCAATCGGCCAGGGCGTTGCAACGGAATAAAGGGGAAGAAATCCGCGTTTGCGGAGGTTCTGTTTCAATGGCCTCTCAATCGGCCAGGGCGTTGCAACTTGAATATCACGGGCTAAAGCCCAACCCTAATGTAGTTTCAATGGCCTCTCAATCGGCCAGGGCGTTGCGCCCTGAACCGGCCGATAAATACTACTGCGTCATATATGAGTTTCAATGGCCTCTCAATCGGCCAGGACGTTGCGCCTCCCAGCGGGAACCTTTCGAAAGAAAGAGTTCTCGTTTCAATGGCCTCTCAATCGGCCAGGACGTTGCGCCTCCCAGCGGGAACCTTTCGAAAGAAAGAGTTCTCGTTTCAATGGCCTCTCAATCGGCCAGGACGTTGCGCCTCCCCCTCTCGTAAACCCTTACCAAATAACAACTTAAATGACCTGTTTGCCCAGACCCCCCTCCTTTCAGCCCAAACCCAAAAAAATTTCCGGCAACCATACCCCTAATTTTTGACGTAACTTCAACCAACACTTAGACTTCCGTTCTTGCCCACACCCCCCAGGCAGTAAAACGGCTGTCTTAATTTCTCCCTGCGACATAACTCATTCAAAACACTTATGTTATGTCGAAAAAACACCTTTTACCAATCGTCTGCCTCTTTTTTGTGCATTTGCCTGGGCAATAGGCAGCCGCGCCTCTCAATACCGCTCCTAATTACCCACCCCCTTCACCTGCTAAAAGTAGTACGCAATGCTCGCTCTGGCAAGCAAAATCTTGAAAAAATTTTATTGACAATACGGATGCGGTGGAAAGGAGGAGAACGCCTAATCTGCTCTGGACACGGGCGCCTGAGTGGAGTAAACGGCCCTACTCTGGGAGAAAATCTTCCTTACCGATTGGCGTGCGTGAGATGAAAAACGGCTTGTGGAAACTCGTGGTTCTGGGCATGGCAGCGTGCGGCGGGTGTTTTCTGTGGGAAGAGCCGAAGACGCAAGTGGTGCCGACCGCCCCTTTTGCCGCACCGCCACCGGATCGCGTAAGTCATGTCACTGTCTCGCCGGCCTCGATGCAGACGGCGGCCAGGGTGGACTGGCTCGGGCGCAAAATCATCGCCGCCAATCCGGGTATCGGCTTGAAGCCGGTGATCAGTGCGATCGGTGATCCGCGACCGGCGATCCTGCATCATGTGGATCAAGTTGGAACGTCGCGGCTGATCGTGACGGAAGGGCTGATCCAGAGATGCCGAAACGAAGGGGAGTTGGCGGCGGTGCTGTGTTCGGAGCTTGCCCGAATGGTCGCGGAGCGAGAGGCCTTGGCGTCGCTGGATAGCCGCGACCCGGAACGTCGTCCCCCGATTCGCGTGCCGGTGGGCACCGATGCGGGAGGGACGTTTGGTTCGCCGGACGGCACGCAGCTGGCCGAGCTGGCGAAATATGCTCCCAAGAGGCGGGCGAACGCCGCCCCGCCGTTGCCTCCCGATCCGGAAGAGTTGGCGCGGGAATATTTGCAGAAAGCGGGCTATCGTGCCGCCGACTACGACGCCGTCGTTCCTTTGCTGGACGAGGCCCGGAAGAACCTGGTGTGGGAAAAGCAACTCAAAAACCGGGTGCAGAAGACCCCCCTGTTGCGCTGAATTCACGCCAAATTCCTGATTCTGACCATTTCACAACCCGAAGCGGACACCGACCGGAAATCGCCCTTTTGGGAAAATGCGTAGAAGGTGCAAATTTTTCGGTTCAAGGGACGTATAATCTAGCAAACAAGGTTCTCTATCCCGAAGAAGCATGTCCAAGCCGATTGTGGAGGTCGCCCATGGTCAGAAGGAAGATGGAATCCGAAAAACTGTATCGCATGGTTGCTGCCGGCATGGCAGAGAAGGTCGCCCGCTGGGGTTCCATGCTGACCCTGGGTCGGCTTCCGCTACGGAGTCTTCCCTTCCACCTGTGCCGGAGGCACGTGTCGGCGGCCTGGCTGATGGGGTTGTCGATGCGTCCGGCGCCCGTGTGAAACCGAGGATGCGCGTCAACGATTGATAGTTCGTGATCGTGTTGTGCCGATTGGCTGTGAACCGATGCGGCCGAGGCGCCCGAATTGCGCCGCGCGGCAGCCAGGGGAGTCGGCAAAGATTGGGGAACGGTATGGGTCGGGCGTAGTGGAAACCAACATGCGAGCAAACGAAATCGTCCATTTGGTTCGACGGGCCGCTGCCGGTGACCGGTCGGCATACGGGGAAGTGGTCAAGCGTTTCAGGCGTGTCGTGTACAGCGTTGCCCTTGCGCGGCTGCGTAACGAAAGCGACGCGAACGATTTGACGCAGGAGGTGTTTGTGCGTGCGATGACGCGGCTCGAGCAACTGCGGGATCCGGCCCATTTTCCTGGCTGGATTCGTCGGATCACCGACCGTCTGGCGCTCAACCGTCTGACGCGTCGTGGCCCGGTTCGGCCAGCCGCGACCGCGGTGCTCGACACCACTCCTGACAGCAATCGGTTGCCGATCGAAGAATTGCAGCGGGCGGAGCGATGCCATGCAACGCTGGCCGGACTGAAGCGGTTGAAGCCACGCGACCGCGCCACGTTGGAAGCATTCTACTACCGAGATCTGTCTGTGAGGGAGATGGCACGGGAGTTCGGTGTTCCGATCGGCACGATCAAACGCAGGTTGTATCAGGCCCGGGAGCGTCTGCGCCGGGTGCTTGAAAAGCAATCGCAGCGGGATACGGTGCTGATCACCGGCGACGATTGAGGGAGGAGGGAGCGCTTGCCGAGCCGAGCCGGTCGTCGCCAGCGGCAGAGGAGTCCCTTCAGGCCGCGTTTTTTTTCGGGGAGCCGAAGCGCAGGCGGGAGCCGCTGACGTAGTCGGCGTTGATTTCGATGGCGATCCAGCGTCGGTTGAGGGATTCGGCGACGTAGCCGGTGACGTTGCTGCCGGCGAAAGGATCGACGACCAGTTGGCCCGGCTCGGTAAGAAAGCGAATGAAGAAGTCGGGAACGGCATCGGGGAAGCGTGCCGGATGGATCGGCAAGCCCGCTTCGCGGCAGCGGCGGAAATAGTCGTCGTTGGAGCGGGTGTTGGGGACGG
The DNA here is from genome assembly GCA_026004675.1 of Gemmatales bacterium. Classification (GTDB taxonomy): domain Bacteria; phylum Planctomycetota; class Planctomycetia; order Gemmatales; family Gemmataceae; genus BPJP01. The sequence continues at coordinate 930,288 of BPJP01000001.1, read as the reverse complement.
CGAGGAGATTGGGGGGGATGGCGCCGCCGTTGTCTCGGCGAAAATGGGGCGAGATGTCGTGTTGCGATGGCCGTCGCGCCACTTCGTAGCCGTCGCGTAGGAGTCGCTTCATCGAGCGGCTATAGGGCTTCAAGACGCGGCGGTTGTCGGCGTTGGGGTTCTCGCTTTTGGACAGCCACCACAGGGTGGTCACGGCGTCTTTGACTCGCGTCCGGCGAATGGTGACCCATTCGGCCGGCGTAGGCAGCTTCGAGGGGTTATACCAGTAGAAGTCCTGGGCCAGGTGGAACCATCCCGATTCGATCAATTTTAGCACCAACTGGTAGTGGTAAAGGGAGCGTGTGGCCGAGCCGCGGTTCCACGCGCCGCCGATATCGAGAACGAAGCTGCCGTCGGCGCGCAGGATGCGCTGGATTTGCTCGGCAAAAGGCAAAAACCAGTCGATATACTCTTTCGGCGCGACGTTGCCGTAAGCTTTCTGTCGCCGCAAGGCGAACGGAGGAGAGGTCAGGACGAGCGACACCGACTCATCCGGGAAACGTTGCAGCAGATCCCTGGCGTCGGCGCAGTAAGACCTTCCCCATGCCGTCGAGTAGGCTGGGCGGATGGGCAACCGCGGGAAAACATTTCTCTGGGACATCGCTTTCCAACCAGTGTTTTTTTAAGCATCCGTCTCTGCGGACGAATATCTGGCCGCAGGCGAAGCACGTTCGGCGAAGCGTGTCGATGGTGCAAGACCGTTCGCCGAAAGGCGTTAAGGCGGATGTCGAGTCTTTTTGCCAATCGGCTGGTAGAGGCGGAACGGCTGCACTAGTTTAGATTTCGGCCAAAACGAAGTGTGGGTTTGAGCGAATATCCATTGGCTGGACTTCGTGTGAATCTTTTCTAGGTTGACGAAGGTATTCTTCAATGGGAAGGTGCGCCCGTTCGCGCCTAGAATACGGCAGGGGAGGGACCTGGTCCCACCCGCCGTCCATCAACGAAAAGCGGAGGAAAACCCATGAGTCTGCGTGCAGTAGTGTCGGCCGCCCTGGTGGCGTGCCTGTTCGTCTCGCCGGCGCCAGCGCAAGTCGACGAAGCGTTGAAGGCCGTCCCCAGCGATGCGGTCGGCCTCGTCATCATCAATCAAGTTTCGGATGTGAATGCGAAACTCAAGACTTTGGCCACGAAGATCGGTGCTCCGCCCATGGACGCACTGGATCTGGTCAAGAGCCAGCTGGCTATCGAGAAAGGGCTGAACGAAAAAGGGACGGTGGTCGGTGCCTTTTTTGCTGACAAAGACAAACCCCAAGACGACGCCGGTTTGCTTCTCTTCATTCCGGTTTCCGACTACGAGGATTTCATTGGGCAATTCGAGCCGAAAAAGGCCAAAGGCAAGATTCGGGAAATCACCATTGCCGGCGAGAAGTCGCTGGTGGTGCAAAAAGGTACCTTTGCCGTTATCGCCGAAGGCAAAAAACGCAGTCGCAAATATCTGAATAACGTTCTTGAAGCCACCCAGAGCATCGCTGACGAGGTGAAGCCGTTGCGCACGTGGCTGGGCAACAACGATTTCTCGATGGTCATTACGACCAATGGCATCCGGACGCTCGCCAAGGCCATGCGCGAAGGAATCAAGGAAGGAAAGGAAGAATTGCAGCCCACCGGCAATCCAGAACTGGACAAACTCCAAAAGATGATGATGCGCTGGGTGGACGATCTGGATGCGTTCCTGAAAACGCCGGAAAAAGAAATCACGCACGTCGCCGCTGGCGCCAAGCTGAATGCCAAGACGAGCGACTTGATTCTGGATGCGAAGGTATTCTTCGCCGAAGGTGGGAATCTGGCCAAGTTCGCTGGCGAATTGAAGGTTCCCGAAGGCGGCCTCTTCGCTGGCGTTCCCGGCGGGGATTTCGTCTTCGCGGGCGGTGCCTATATCCCAGGAAAAACGTACGGCCTTTTCGCCGATTGGATGGTTGGTCTGCTCAAAGGCATCGACGACAAGGAGGTGCAGGAGGCGGTCAAAGCGCTCGAGGCGGCAAAACCACTTATGACAGACCTGCGTAGCTCGTCCTTCGTGTGGGGCGTGAACAAGCCGGACACGCCGATCTTTTCCAACACCTTTGGCGTCGCGACTACGACAGACGCCGAAAAATATCTCGACAACTATGCCAAATCGCTTGAGCAGCTGAACAAACTGGCGAAAGAAAGCGAGGGACCAGAGTATCAGTTTTCCAGGGCCAAAGTGGCGGGCAAACCCGCGCTGGTCGTCGTCATGGATCTATCCGATACCTTCAATGTCGTGCCGGACCCGAATTTCAAACGAATCATCGAAGCGTTGGTCGGCAAAGGCGGCAAAATGACCGCAACGATCGTCGCTGTCAACAAAACGAACATTGTGTTCGGCTACGTTACGCCGAAGGAAATGGAAAAGCATCTCAAGGCAGGGAAAGGGGAGTTTTCGCAGGATGCCCAAGTCGCCAAGACGGACGCTCTGCTGCCAAAGGGCTCCCAGTTAGCTGTCTACGTCAGCCCAGCCGGTCTGGCGAAATTCTCTACCGCGATCGTCAAGCAATTCATGCCCTTGGATTTCCCGGACTTTCCCAAGTCTCCGCCGCTTGCCTGGACGGTGAAGGTTTCCCGCACGGGATGCGAAACGCGGTTCGTCTTGCCCGGTGAAACCATGACCGCGATCGGCGTCTACATTGGCAAGCTGCAAGCCAAGTTCGGCGGCGCGAATATCAACTAATCGCTGGCTGCCAACGACGCAATCAGACAGACGGCGGAAAGATCTCCTTTCCGCCGTCCGGCTTTATAGCTTCGAGCAACGTCGTTTGTAGAGACCTTCGGTCGGGGTCAGGCGATGATCTCGTGGGCGACTTCGCCGTGCACATCGGTCAATCGGTATTGCCTGCCCTGGTGTTTGAAGGTCAATCGGGTGTGATCCATGCCCAGCAGGTAGAGGAGAGTGGCGTTGAAATCGTGGACGTGCATGGGTTTCTCGGCGACGGCGTAGCCGAGATCGTCCGTCTTGCCATAGACGAAACCACGTTTGACGCCGCCACCAGCGATCCAGACCGTATAGGCTTCCTTGTGATGGTCGCGACCGGCGCGGGTCATCTGGCCGGTGCTGTTTCTGCCTTGGGCCATAGGCGTTCGGCCGAACTCGGCCGACCAGATGACGAGCGTTTCATCGAGCAAGCCGCGCTGTTTCAAATCTTTGATCAGAGCCGCGATCGGGCGATCCACTTGTTTGGCTTTTTGCGGCAAACGGGTGAACACGCTGCCGTGCATGTCCCATCCCTGATCGAACAGTTGCACAAAGCGCACGCCCCGTTCCACGAGCCGCCGGGCCAGCAAGCAATTATTCGCAAAGCTGGTCTTGCCTGGTTCGGTGCCGTACAGTTCGTGAATCTGTTTCGGCTCGGAGTTGATGTCCATCAGTTCGGGCACGGACGTCTGCATGCGAAAGGCCAGCTCGTATTGATCGATGCGTGTGGCGATTTCCGGATCGCCCAGGTCGGCAAGCTGGAGGCGATTCAAATTGTTGACGGCTTCGACGATGGATTTTCGCCCTTTCCGATCAAGGCCTTTGGGATCGGACAAGAACAGCACCGGATCGCCTTGGCTGCGGAATTCGACTCCCTGGTAAACCGTGGGCAGAAACCCGCTCCCCCAGGCACTATTGCCAGCGCCGAGAACCTGGCCGGTGATGAGAACGACGAACCCGGGGAGGTTCCGGTTGGCGCTGCCCAAACCGTAGGTCGCCCACGCACCGATACTGGGTCGGCCGAAACGCGGAAAACCGGTCAGTAAAAACATCTGTGCTGGCGCATGGTTGAAATGGTCTGTATGCATCGTGCGGATGAACGTGATCTCGTCGGCAACCGTTTGCAAATGGGGCAAAAGGTTGGAAATGGTGATGCCCGATCGTCCGCAGCGGCGAAAAGCGAATTCCTGCTTTTTCGGCGTGCCCAACAAAGTCGGCTTGGTTCGAATAAAGGCGAGGCGCTTGCCTTCGAACATTTCGTCGGGACAAAGCTGCCCGTCCCGTTTTTGCAGCTCCGGTTTGTAATCGAACAGGTCCAGGTGCGACGGCGCCCCGACCAGATGGATGTAAATCACGTTTTTCGCTTTGGCGGGAAAGTGGCTCGGCTTGGGCGCCAAGTGGTCGGTACGGTTTTCGTCCGCGCCGCTGGCGTCTTCGTTGAATAAGGACGCGAGTGCCAACGCACCGATGCCGTAACCGAGTTGCTGCAAGAGATGGCGCCGCGTCATGTGCACGATCGATTCAGCGAAAACGTTCATTGGTCTTATCCTCGGGTGATGGTTTCGTCGAGATTCAATAAGGCGTTGGCGACGCAGAACCAGGCAGCCAATTGCACCGGATCGATGTTATGAGCCGGCTTGAAGCCTTTGCTGGAAGAAACAAGATCGGCAGCGGCTTTGGGATCGCGCCGGTAGTTCTCCAACGAAGTTTGCAGCAGGCGAGCCAGGATGGCGAGTTCTTTGTCGTTGGGACGGCGCGACAGGCAACGGCGAAAGCCGTAGATCAATTTGTCTTTCACCGAGGCATTCGGCCGATCGACGAGCATGTGCTGCGCCAACGAGAGAGCCATTTCCACGTAAGCCATGTCGTTCAAGAGCGTCAGAGCCTGCAAGGGGGTATTGGTACGAGGGCGTTTCACGACGCAGGCGGCACGATCGGGTCCGTCGAAGTTGACGAAGCTGGGATAGGGGGCTGCTCGTCGCCACACCACGTAAATGCCGCGGCGGAAGCGGTCTTCGTTGGTGGCTTCGACCCATTTGGGGGCGTTTCGGCCAACCGTCCGCCAGATTCCTGGAGGCTGGAACGGCATGATCGGTTTGCCCCCCATTTTCGTGCACAGCAAACCGGACGCCTTGAGCGCGGAATCGCGGATCATCTCGGCCGACATGCGAAAACGCGGCCCGCGGGCATACCATTTGTTCTCCGGATCGCGCTCCCATAGTTCTGGCGTGGTCCGTGACGACTGGCGGAATGTCGCCGACAGGACCATCAGTTTGTGAATGTGTTTCGGCGACCAGCCATGATCCATGAACTCGACCGCCAGCCAGTCGAGGAGTTTCGGATGCGTGGGCGGCTCTGCCTGGGAACCGAAATCCTCGGGGGTCGAGACGATAGGTCGGCCGAAAATCTCATCCCACCAGCGATTGACCGTGACCCGTGCCAAAAGGGGGTTGTCCCGATCGACAAGCCATTTGGCGAGGCCCAATCGGTTGCGAGGCAAAGCGGGGTCCAAGGGGTGCAATGCAGCGGGAGTTCCCGGTTCCACGCGCTCGCCTTTCTTGAGGTAATCGCCTCGTTGGAGAACATGCGTGACGCGAGGCTTCTCCATTTCGACCATGATCAGGGTCGAGGGAGGCTGGAGTTGGTTCAATTCGCGCTGGACTTCTTGGATCTCGGCGTCGATTTGCTGGGACCGAGGATTGGCCTTGGTGAAATAGGCGGCCAATTGCTTTTGTTCCGCGCTTGTACGAGTTTTCTTGAGAAGGATGGCCTTGACGGATTGGGGAACATCGGCGACGGCGGGATCGCCCACCAGAGCGGAAAGACGAACTCTGCCGATCGTTCTGCCCCGGCCATAGTTCTGATCCAATGAGAATTTCAACTTGATGGGTTCGCCTTTGCCAATGGGCTGCTTTGTGCGAAAGGTAGCGTAGTGCGGCTTGTGAAACTGTGGAGCGATGGCCCAGCCGGTTGTGCGGTCGCCGTCGATCGCTTTGTGCACCTCCCAGCCTCGCTGCGAAAAATCGGCTTCGGCGCCGTGCAGTTCGACTTCTGTGGTTTTGCCGTTCTGCTCGATTTCCACGCTGAATTCGCTGAGTATGAAATTCGTGCGTTCATCGTCGCCGCGTCCCGGCCCTTTGCCCGGCAGCGACTCGTGCGTCAGTGTTTCGACTTTGAAGCCGGTGATGCCGGATAACCTGGTTTCACTCCAAATGGTATAGACCGACGTTCCGGGTACCGAACCGCCGATGAGAACTGACTGGTCGTCGAGGATTTGGAATTGTTCCCCGCCGGTCGATTCGAAATGGTCGACATTCAAGACCTGCCAGCGTGGCGGGTTCTTCAAAGCAGCCAAAACATCCCGTTCCCATTCGATCATTTTTTTCTTGTCGGCTGCCGCCTGCTCGGCCTTTTGCTGCTTCAAGAGCTGCAAGCGGGTTTCAAGCTCTTGCCGTCGAGCGCGCTGTTCAGGAGGTAAAGGCAATAACATTTTGGGACCGACAAAATCATACGTGACGCCGCCGGTTTGCTTCACTTCCAACGGCGTGTTGTTGAAATAGGCAAAGAGCTGGTAATACTCTTTCTGCGTGAATGGATCGTACTTGTGATTGTGGCACTGGGCGCACTCCAAGGTCGTTCCCAGGAACACGATGCCCGTCGTATTCACACGATCGAAGACCTGGTTGACCCGGTTTTCTTCCGGATGGACGCCCGCCTCGACGTTGCACGTCACGGTGCGGTGAAATCCGGTGGCGATCTTCTGGTCGATCGTCGCATTGGGGAGCAGATCGCCCGCCAACTGTTCGATGACGAATTGATCGAAACGCATATCCTGGTTCAAGGCTTTGATGACCCAGTCTCGATAGGCCCAGCTGTCGCGAAGCTGGTCGGCCTGGTAGCCGTTCGAATCGGCATAACGGGCCAGGTCGAGCCAGGGTCTGGCCCAGCGCTCCCCATATTGCGGTGATGCCAGCAGCCTATCGACGACTTTCTCATAGGCGTTGGGAGATGCATCTTCGAGAAAAGCATCGACTTCTTCAACAGAAGGCGGAATCCCTATCAGTGCCAGGTAGACGCGGCGAAGCCAACGTGCCCGGTCCAGTGGCGGGGAGGGCGACAACCCTTGTTCTTCCATTCTGGCCAGAACAAAGTAATCGATGTCGTTGATCGGCCAGTCGGCCCGTTTCACGCTGGGACGTGGTGATTTTTGCGGTTTGACATAGGCCCAATGTTTGGTGGCTGGGTCGTCCGGCCAGATTGCCCCCTGGTCGATCCAATCGCGGAGTCGTTGGATTTCCTGGGCTGTGAGGGGCTTTCCCGTCGGCGGCATGCGTTTGCTCGGATCGGTGCTGGTGACGTGTTGGATAATTGGGCTGGCGGAAGTCTTTCCTGGCTGGATAGCGATTTTGCCCGAATCGGCGGGGGCGAAAGCGTCGCGTTTGTTTGTGAGTCGAAGCCCGCCTTTGCGCTTCTTGTCGCCGTGGCAGCGGTAGCAATGGGCTTTGAAAATAGGCTCGATGTCACGCTTGAAATCAACCGCCGGTTCGGCAGCGAAGGCATCATCGAGGCCACTCACAGCACTCATGCCCAGGGCAAAGAACGCGATTGAACGGATGAGAATTCCCAGTCGCATCTTTGGTTTCCTTCGAGGAGTTTTCATTGTTTTCCGCTCGCCCATGCCAGGAGGGTCAGGTTCGTTTACGGGCGCAAAATCGACAACCGAACATCATCGATCAAAATCCGCCGAACGCCTGGTTTATCGCCTGGGATCGCGCGAATGACGATGAACAATTCGTCGTCGCGGTAGGGAGTGTGTAAAGGCGAGTGGTAGGTCAAGCAAACGGGCAGCGCTTTGCCGGCGGGGGGAAGTGCCGGCGATCGCCACACCTGCAGCCGGCTGACCGGTCCATCCGAACGGGAGCCGGCATAAAGGCCGATCTCGTACTCGCATTCGGCCAGGCCTTTTTGCCGACCTACCATCGCCTTGAGTTCATAAGTCACGCCTGCCACGACAAGCCCCACCGATTGGTGCATGCTGGTGTAGACCGAGCGACCATCGGCAAAGGTGCGGGCATTGAGATAGGCCCATTGTCGACCGAGCGGCGCCGCTGGCACGCCTTCGCCGTTTTCACCAGCGAGAATCGTCCCGGCTGACACGTCCATCAGGTCGGCATTGGCGACCGGATGGGCGAGAAGCTCCCAACCAGCCGGAGCCATCGACGTGAACCGGTCGGTCTTCGGGTATTCGAAACTCCCGTTAGCAACCTGTGGTATGTGCAGGTCAGGAGCCTGGCGAAGGCCGGCGAAGCAGTGGTGGTCGCCAATGATCGACGTTGTCACTGCGCCGTAGTGGTCCACGGCCATGCCGTCGTTTCGCGTCAGGCGAAAGGTCTGCTTCAACCCCAGGTAATCGCTGTCTACTTCGGCCTCGATCTCGCCGCGAAACACGGCCAACTTCGTGATGTTGGCTCCCCTATGCAGGCCATACTCCGTCCCTGCTTCTGTCACCCGAACGCTGGGAGTCGACACCGCAAAGCCTTGTGCCTGGGGCGGGACGAACGCCGTCAAGGTCCCTTCATGCAGATAAAAACTGTCCGAATCCCGCAATTCGAAACTTGCCGGTCCACGCAGGGAAACGGTCGACCCGTTCTTGAAACGCAAACGGGCCATCCCGGCTTGCAGATGGAATTTGCCTGCTGAAAGTGGGCCGTCGGGTTTTTTCGCCCACACGGCACCGCGGCTTTCGATGATCTCGGCTAGCGAATCTTCGACAGCTGTTTTTTGTTCGTTATCGACCGGATGACCAGACCGGGCAACCGGCGGAATCGTTTCCTTTCCACGATCGGAATTCCGCCATTGGCTCAAAAAGACGAACAGCGCGATGGCAGCTGCCGCAGCCCAAGGCCACCACCGCAATGAAACAACTTCTCGCTTCCTTTGATCAGACGGCGGAACGCCCACACCCGCCTTTTTCAATTCGCCCAACGCCCGACGCGTTGTTTCCGAGTTGATTCGCCAGCGCAACGAATTGTGCAGGTCCACTCGCGCAAGGTAATACGATTGGGCAGCTGGGTCGTTGATCAGCAGACCTTCCAGTCGCTCCATCTGCGACGCGTCCAGTCGCTCTTCGCAGTAGGCGTCGATCAACTGGTCGAGCAGAACTTGTTTGCTGGCTTCCAACATTGGTTGCGGCTTATTTGGCCAATTCCCCGTTGACGCATTCGGTGAGTATTTGTCTGATCCGCCTCAAGGAGCGGTAAACGCTCGTCGCCGTCCGCTTGAGTTGTTCGGCGACTTCGGGAATCTTCGCTCCCGGAGCGTAGCAGCGATCAACAAGTTGTTTGTCCGCTGGCGACAATTTTTCCAGGCATTTTTGCAGGGCTTCGCGCCGCCTTTCGAGGACGGTTTCGTCTCGCAGCGCCCTGGCCATGAGCTGATCCAGCATTTCCGGGCTGAAGCTCAACGTTTCCCTCCCGCGACGCCGCTTGTATTCGCGAACCTGCAAGGTCGCGATGCGATAAACCCACGACAGAAAATCGCTCCCCGGTTCGAACTGTTCGAATTTCTTCCATACCACGATGTTCACTTCCTGGAGCACTTCTTCCGCGTCGGCAGGGCTAGGCAGCATGGCGGCGATAAAAAGGTACAGTCGCTGCTGGTAGCGCGCGAACAATTCCAGACACTGCTCCAGCCGAGTCTCGTCCGCCTCGAATGGCTCCATCATGCACCTGCGACCTGTCTGCCACCTTCTTACGATTCGATTGTGGCAAAAGTGAACACGGAAAAAAGAAAAAAATGTTCGCAAAAAGCGAGAGGTTATCCGAAGACCGGCACAACCCGCTCTCGGTCATCCCGAAACACATTCGGTCCATTCCGCTCGCACATCAAACGAGGCGGCCGATCGGAAACTTAGCAGGAGGGCGCCGAAAGCGGTCGGCTCCGGCAAAAATCGAAGTCGCAGCCTTCGTCTGCTTGCAACACATGGTCGATGTACAACTTGCCGTAGCCTCGGGTAAAGTGAGGCGGCGGCGCCTGCCAGGCTTGGCGACGGCGGGCCAGCTCGTCATCGGCAACGAGCAGGTTCAGTGACCGTTTCTCCACGTCGAGTTCGATGATATCGCCGTTTCGGACCAGTGCCAGTGGACCGCCGATGGCAGCTTCGGGGCAGACGTGCAACACAACCGTGCCGGACGAAGTGCCACTCATGCGGGCATCGGAAATGCGTATCATGTCTCTGACGCCGGCGTCGAGCAGTTTCTTGGGAATGCCGAACCAGCCCCATTCGGGCATGCCAGGGCCGCCAACCGGTCCGGCATTTTGCAACACAAGAATATCGTCGGGTTTCACGTCCAAGTCCGGAGAATCGATTCGGTTTTCCAAGTCTTGCTGATTCTGGAAGACAAGTGCTCGGCCTCGATGCCTCAGCAGATGCGGCGAAGCCGCCGACTGTTTGATCACCGCGCCTCGCGGGCAAAGGTTTCCCGTCAAAACGGCGATGCCACCTTCCTTTGCCAAAGGCTGGTCGAGCGACCGTATGACATCGTTTTCACTAACAAAGGCGAGTGGCTTTCTGTGTTCCGGCAAAAAGACGCCGGCGGAAAGGCTCGGATGGTTTGGCCGCTCGAGGTTTTCCCCCAGCGTTTTTCCCGTAACGGTAAGGCAATCAAGATGCAAAAGAGGCTTCAATTCTCGCATCACGGCAGGAATGCCCCCCGCTTCGAACAAGTCCTGCATGTGAAACTCACCAGATGGGCGCACGTTGGCAATTAGCGGAGTGGATCGGCTGAGGGAGTCGAACAGCGAGAGAGGCAACGAGAGCCCCAGCCGACCTGCTAGCGCCGGCAAATGGACGACGGCATTGGTTGAGCCGCCGATCGCCATGAGCAGACGTATGGCGTTTTCAAAGGACTGAAGGGTGACGATTTGCGACGGGGTGATTTGCCGACGGACCAGTTCGACGATTTGCCGGCCAACAGCTTCCGCGAGACGCAGGCGGCGCGAATCGGGAGCCGGGATCGCTGCCGTCCCTGGAAGGGCCATGCCCAAGGCTTCCGCCAAAGAGGCCATGGTCGAAGCGGTTCCCATCACCATGCAATGCCCCGTGGTGCGACCCAAGGCATCCTCGATCTCGGCGTATTGTTGCCGCGTGATTCTGCCGGCGCGATACTCTTCGGTCAAACGTCGGCAATCGGTGCAAGCGCCGAGCAGTTGGCCGTTCCATTGGCTGGTCAGCATCGGACCACCGGTCAACAGAATGGCGGGGCGGTCGGCGGAAAAAGCCCCCATGAGTTGGGCTGGGATGTTTTTGTCGCAACTGGCCAGGAGGACGACGCCGTCCAGCGGTTGGGCGCGGATCATCTCCTCGGTGTCCAGCGCCATCAAGTTGCGATAGAGCATCGTCGTCGGGTTGACATTGAATTCACCGAGAGAAATCGTGGGAAATTCGAGCGGCCAGCCGCCCGCCTGCCAGACGCCCCGTTTGACGGCCTCCGCCAACTCGCGGAAGTGGATGTGGCAATGATTCAGTTCGCTCCAGGTCTGGGCAATGCCGATCACCGGTTTGGCGAGATCGATCTGGTCGAATCCGGATGCTTTGAACCAGGCTCGACGCGTCAGTCCCCAACCCCGAGCGTCGGCGGAACTGCGCGTACTGCGTGCAAACGAGTCCGTCATGTCTCGATACCTCTTGAGCCGAAAGATGCGTTTATTCTACCGGGGAGGGCATCGGGGCGGAGCGAGGCAGTCGAGCCGGTCCGTCATTCGGCGGCACGGGTCCGGCCAAGGGCGACATCGAATTCACTCAACAGTGGAACCAGCATCGCCGCGATCGTGAACCCGAAGGCGCCACTCACGAACAAAAACGGAATGAGCGGATCGGTCGACTCCCGCGTTCCCGGCTTGGCGACCAGAATGTTGATGACCGTGTACAGGATACTCGTGGGACACAACCAACTGGCGAGGACGAGAGCATTGGTCGGACGGTTGCCGTTTAACACCCACCACATGCCGCCCACGCCGGCGAACGCGAAGAGAATAAAGCTGGTCCATTGTGCTTCGAACCGGCCATTGATGAGGATCAAGTAAACGCAGACGAGTGTTCCGACGGAGAGGAAAAAGACCGTAGCGAGAGTATGGATGATGGCGGTGCGGCTGTTTTCATTGCGCAAAGCGACATGAACGCCAAGCACAGCGACGAAAGCGGCAAGGAGAAGCGTGCCGGTGATGATGCAAGTGGCTGCTTCCCAGTTTTTTCCTGGGGCCAGCTCCGGATGGTTTGCCGGCGGCGTCGCCAGTAGACCCATGGCTGCATAGACGATGGTCAGAACCAGCGGCGGGATCAGGTATTCTTTGCTGTTCCAGGCGATGCCGCCAAGCTTACCAAATATGAATTCTTGTGGAGTCAAATCCGTTACCAAAAGCAAGTTCAGTGCGCCGCTGTCGCGTTCGCTGGTGATGGACGTGACCGCCTGTGCTCCTATCAGCAAAAAGCTGATAATTGCGACGGGAACCAGTCCGTAAGCCGCGAGAAAGGGTGTCCCCGATTCGGGTTGGGCCGGTGCCAGGACGTAGAGGCAGATCAGGGCGACGGCAGCAAAGTAGGCCGTCTTCACGAGGATGGGACGCCGGCCATAGGCACGCGTCCGGATTTCCCGCCAGAGGATAGGATTGGACCAGACTTCTCTTACCCGACCGGGCGCCGCATGCGCTTTGAGCCGATCGACTTCTTCCGTTGCTTCGGGCTGCTCACGCTGCACGATAGGCTCGCCACTGGGATTCCAGACGCGCAAGCGGTGGATCGCCCAGCCATTGAGAGCGGTCATAAGGCCCAACATGATGGCCAGAAAACCCAGAACGCCCGTCGCACCGGTGGACGCATCCAGCACGTTGCTCAACGTCTCGAAAGGATCGAACCAATCGAGCCAGCGTTGGTATGGCGTTGGCACGACCAGGAACAGCAGGCGGATCGCGCCAAGGTAGACGATGATCGCCAGTAAAGTCAGGGCGAGGACTTGGAAGGTTTTTTCGCGCCAAAGGGCCATGAAGTTGCCCAGCGAGCCGGCCGCCAGAGCTGCCGCTAACACCACCAGGCCGGCAAACAAAACCTGGTGAAACGCGATCCCGCCCAGCAACAACAACAACGACATGATCGGCAGCGTGCCAAACAGCAACAAGACAACTGGCAATAAGCTGCCGAATAACTTGCCCAGAACGATTTCGTGCGAACGCAAGTCCGTCAAGAGCAATAAGACGAACGTCCGCCGGTCTTTTTCGCGACTGACGGCGCTGGCCGCCGCCAATGCGGAAAAAAACGGGATCAAGATAAGCTGCAATACCGTCAAACCATGAAACAGAAACAGGCTGAAGCGGGCATGATCGCCGATCGTCGCTGGTCGCTCCCAGCCTACGGTTGACTGCCATGCTGTCAGTCCCAGAATCCACAGAAAAGCCAGATAACTGGATCGGACCACATAATGACCAGTGCGGCGCGGCACCGTCAACCATTCGCGGTTGAAAATCGGACCCAACAACGCCATGCTCCTACGCCAACCGACTCCGATACATTTTCAAGATGATGTACGAGAATTTCGGCCGAATGGTTCCACAAAAAGGGGAGAATCGCTATCAAGACCCTTGTTGGCTTTTCCGACAGAACGGACGAAGGGATGAACGTTACCCTGATCCATGGCGGCGGCGACGATCATGAGTTGGTCCATGGCGTCAAGCGGATTCTCTCTGCGGCGGGAGTGGACCTTGCGTGGCGCGAATTCGCTGTCGCCGACGGTACCTGGTCGGAGGATGTGCTCGCTTCGGTTCGCGAAACTGGCGTGGCACTGAAGACGAGACTGAAAACTCCCGTTGGTCAAGGCAACGTGAATGTCCGTATCCGCCGTGAACTCGGCCTTTTCGCCACGGTCCGACCATTGCGAAACATTCCTGGTTTACCGGCACGGTTCCGGAATGTGGATTTGATCGTAATCCGTGAATTGACCGAAGACTTGTCGGCAGCCATCGAACACGAGATCGTTCCCGGCGTCGTGCAAAGCATCAAGGTGGTCACGGAAGCGGCCAGCCGGCGTTTATTTCGCTTCGCCTTCGAATACGCGGATCGGCTAGGGAGGAAACGAATTCACTGCGTGCACAAGGCGAACATTCTCAAATTGGCGGACGGCTTGTTCCTCGATTCCTTCCGCGCTACCGCTCGCGATTTCCCCCACATCGAACCAAGAGAGATCATCGCGGACAATTGTTGCATGCAATTGGTTTCCCGACCCCAGCATTTCGACGTTTTAGTCACTGGCAATCTCTATGGCGACTTGATCAGCGATCTCGCCGCCGGGCTTGTCGGTGGCGTCAGCGCCACAGCCGGCATCAATTATGGCGAGGGCCTGATCGTTTTCGAGGCGATTCACGACGGGGTCGCTGCTGGAGGTCGAGCGGATCAGGCGAATCTCTTGCCGCTGTTGCTTCCCACGATCGAACTCGTCCGCAGTATTGGCCAGCCCCAGGCCGCCGAAGCCATCCACCGCGCCATCGGCACAGCGCTTGCGAAGCGACAAATCGTTCCCGCTGATTTAGGCGGGACGGCGACGACCCGCCAGTTCGTCGATGCCATCCTCGATGCCCTGAATGAGACGACCGCGCCGCCAGCGTCTTAAACCTGATACGCTTCTTTGGGGGCACCGATGTCGACCACGTGCACTTGTCCGGTCCACTGTTTTGATGCAGGATCGGCGAATCCTTTCTTGGCCGCGACAAAGGTCACTGTATGTTGGGCGTGAACGGCATTGCCCTCGGGTTGACCGGTATCGCAATCGACGCCTGAGGGAACATCGACGGCAAGGATGCGTTGGCCACTCTGGTTGATCAGATCGACAACCCGGTCATAGGGGGAAGCGAGGCGGCCGCGAAAACCGGTGCCGAAAAGTGCGTCGACGATCCAATCCGCACCGCTCAGTTCGTGGAGAAAGGCATCGCCATCGAATTGAGGGTGCCATTTGCGAATCGGCAAGTGGGCCGCCCGGACGATTTGAAAATTGGTCGAGGCGTCTCCTTTCAGCGTCGTCGGATCGAAAAAGATGTGGATGACGGCGTCGATGTCATGGTTGTGCAGATGCCGTGCGATGACAAAGCCATCGCCGCCGTTATTGCCTTTGCCGCAGCACAGATGGACCGGTCCTGCGACGCCAAGATGGCGGAGAATCTCGGCGGCGTTCCGCCCCGCGTTTTCCATCAGCACAATACCGGGAACGTGGAATTCCTCGATTGCCCGACGATCGATTTCCCTGGCTTCATCTCGACTAAGGTAGTGCATGGCATCGTGTTGAATCCGAGTTCCTTTGCAAGAAGTCGCCGATCACACGTCGCCTCCTTTGTCGTCGTTTTCCGCTTCGTTTTCCTCGAATTCGAGCAGTTCTTCGAGCAAACGACCTTTGGGAATCTCCGGATCCGCTTCGACCCGCAAAGGCTGCGTCCATTCATGGCCGTCGACGACCAATCGGACGAGGTAACTGCCTGGCTGGACGGGTGCCGGTCGCTGGCCTCGTCGAGCGGGACCTCGGCGCAAGTTCCATACTGTTTCGTGAAGACCGGCTTTGTTGGCCGCTCGCAACCGCTGTACGGTTCTACCCTGGACATCACGGATTTCGAGAGTGACATTCTTGGCGTCGGCTGCCAGGTGGTAAAACAGCCTGGCCCCGTAGGGCGGATTCGAACCGACAAAACGCCGATTGCCCCATTGCGATGTGGAGAGTTGTCCCGCGTATTGGACGGCATCAGCCGGCTTGAACAGATAAGCTGGTGCCGACAGAGCTTGCCTGGTGGCGCCGCGCAAAGGGGTCACATCCAAAATCCAGATACTGCGTCCATGCGTGGCGACGACGATCTCGTTTTCATTCGGATGAACGGCGATTTCGTGAATCGCCACGGTTGGCAGATTATTGTTGATGCGCGTCCAAGAGGCCCCTCGATCGAGCGACGCCCAGATGCCAAACTCAGTTCCAAGATATAAGAGGTTGGGATTGTCGCGATCTTCCCGGACGGTCAGCGAAGAGCCATCGGGCAGACCGTCATGGAGCGGCTTCCATGTTTTGCCGTAATCTTCGGTTACATAGACGAACGGGCGGTCGTTGTCGGAACGGTGTGCATCGAAGGCGACATAGGCGCGACCATTGGCGAAGCGCGAAGGCTCGATGGAGCTGACGTGAAAATGCCCCGGCAGATTGACATTTTTCGTGATGTTTTGCCAATGATCGCCGCCGTCGCGAGTCACCCAGAGGTAGCCGTCGTCCGTCCCGACGTAAAGGACGTTCGGATCGCGGGGCGACTCGGCCAAAGCGGTAGCACTGCCGCGGTCCGTGCGTGTGATTTCCGGCGAGATTGGTTGCAGATCGTTGCCTCGATCGAGGGACCGAAAGACGACATTGCCGGCGGCATAGTAGATTTTGGAATTCTTGTGCGAAAGCAGGAAAGGAGTTTTCCAGTTGAAACGATAGCGTTTTCCCCGAGGCGGTGTGATGGAATTGCGCTCGCCGGTGCGGATATTGACGCGTGCCAGCCGGCCATATTGGGCTTCGTAGTAAACGAGGTCGGGATTGTTGGGATCGACGCGGCAAACGAAACCGTCGCTGCCGCCGACGCGAACCCAGTCGCTATTGAGAGGACCGGCCGCGGTCCGCGTACGCGACGGGCCGCCCCACGAGCCGTTGTCCTGAAGTCCGCCGTACACGCGATAGGGCTTGCGCGTATCCACGCCGACATCATAGAATTGGCCAATCGCCATGATGTTGTGGAAATCCCAAGTCTGGCCCCGATCGTAACTGATATACAAACCGCCGTCACAACCAAGGATCAAATGTCGGCCGTCGCGCGGATCGATCCACAAGGCGTGATGGTCGGGGTGAACGGTGTTGGCCGATGTGGCAAACGTCTTGCCGCCGTCCCGCGAGACATGGAACTGGATGCCAAGCACATAGACATAGCGATCATCGTTTGGATCGACGCGGATTTGGCTGTAATAAAAGGGTCTTGGATTGAGACTGTTGACTCGGCGCCACGATTCACCGCCGTCTTCTGAACGAAAAACGCCGCCAGTTTCGTAGCCGAGGCCGTGTTGCAGGTGTTGGACATTGGCTTGTTGCCCGCCGAGCGCGGCACGATAGGCCTGTGGTCTGCTGCCCAAGGTCAAAGTGAGAGTGATCTCTCGATCGCCTCGTTTGACTTTGACAGGGACCTTCTGTCCCGGCCGATGCTGCTGCACGGCGGAAACAAAGGATTTGTAATTTTCGATCGAATGCGAACCGATGGCAAGGAAGCGATCGCCCGGCATCAAGCCGGCCTGGGCCGCCGGACTTTTCGGAACGACGCTGTTGATGACGGCATCGTCAGATGCCGTGCGAACTCCAACATAGGCAATGGGCGGGCCAGAACCGATCTTGTCGGTTTCGATAATGGCGTAGACGATTTCGGGATTTTTGGCGAAATAGGCGACGCCGATGCGCCCCATGGGACGAGTGGGCAGGCCGCGCTTGAGCCGATGCCAGGTTTTGCCTCCGTCGGTGGTCTTGAACAGCCCGCTTCCCGGTCCCCAGCGTTTGGCCGGATCGCCGCCACTGAATTCGTCCCGTTGCCTTTCATACATCGCGACGATCAAGGTGTCCGGATGGGTCGGGTTCATGGCGATGTCGATGCAGCCGGTCTTGTCATCGACATGCAGTATCTTGCTCCAGGTTTTTCCTCCGTCGGTGGTTTTGTAAAGGCCTCGTTCTGGATTGGGACCCCACAGCCGGCCGAGGGCGCCTACGTAAACGATGTCGGGATTGCGGGGATGAATGGCGATACGGCCGATTTGAAACGACTTTTTCAAACCCATGTGCGACCAGGTCTTGCCGCCGTCCGTCGATTTGTAGACGCCGTCACCCCACGAAACCGAGTTGCGGGCGTTATGTTCGCCGGTTCCGACCCAGACGATATCAGGATGCGAACTGGAAACGCAGACATCCCCGATGGAGACGCTGCTCTCTTTGTCGAAAACGGGGACGAAGTTCGTGCCATTGTTGGTCGTCTTGAACAAGCCGCCGGAAGCAGTCGCGACATAAAAGGTATAAGGATCGGAAGCGACGACCTCGACATCGACGATGCGACCTCCCATGGTCGCCGGTCCGATGTTCCGCCATTGAAGCGCTTTGACCCAATTGGCGTTCAGCTTCGTCTGTTGTCCGGCAAGGGGCGACAGACCGACAAGAAGGAAAAACGGCAGCGTCAAAAGAAAGCGCATGACTCACCTCAATCGGCAACTGAAAATAGCATCAAAGTGGCAGTTTTTTCGAAGACGCCTCTCATCCAGGGCAATCATAATCGAAGCCGATGGGCGATGAAAGACACAGGTGCGGAGATCGAGCGAAATGCAGGAAGACATCGACTGATGTCCGTAGCCGGCCAACCGGTGACTGGTCAATGCCTTTCTTTTAGACTAAAATCACTTTGATCGCTAGGGGTGTCCGCATCGTCGGGCTGAGAGTACACCCTTGGGACCTGATCCGGTTCATACCGGCGTGGGAAAGCGAGCCTGTCTGACGTATGCTGCTCACCGATCACGCCAGTAGTTTTTTTCCTGTTCCGATCGACTCCGTGCCTGCTGTTTAGTGGCCGAGATCGAGGATCATAAGGAGGTCGAGATGACCCAGCTTGAAGCGGCCCGCAAAGGCCAGATCACAGACGAAATGGAATACGTTGCCAAACGGGAAGACCTCGAACCCGAAGTCATTCGCGAGGAGACGGCACGAGGGAGAATGGTCATTCCGGCCAACAAGGTGCACTTGCAAAAGCGGCTCGAACCGATGTGCATCGGCGTAGCAGCGCGGTGCAAGATCAATGCCAATATCGGCAATTCGGCTGTTACCAGCAATATCGAAGAAGAACTGGAGAAGCTGCATACGGCTGTCCATCTTGGCGCCGATACCGTCATGGATCTATCGACGGGAGGCGACATCGACGCCATTCGCCAGGCTATTATCGACGCGTCGCCGGTTCCGATCGGCACGGTTCCGATCTACCAGCTGGTGCAGCAAGTCAAGGATCCGAATGACATCACCCCGCAAATGGCGTTGGATATGGTGGAACATCAAGCCAAGCAAGGGGTCGACTACATGACGATCCATGCTGGCGTGCTTCGCGAGTATCTGCCATTGACGGTAAACCGCATAACGGGGATCGTCAGCCGGGGCGGTTCTCTCATGGGTGCGTGGATGATGGCGCACCGCCAGCAGAACTTCTGGTATACACACTTCGATGAGTTATGCGAAATCATGCGGGCCTACGACGTCACGTTCAGCCTGGGTGACGGATTGCGTCCCGGCTGTCTTGCCGATGCCAACGACGAGGCCCCAGTTTGCCGAACTCAAGACCTTGGGCGAACTGACGCTGAAGGCGTGGGAACACGGCTGCCAGGTGATGATCGAAGGTCCGGGTCACATCCCAATGCATTTGGTAAAGATGAACGTGGAAAAGGAGCGGGAACTCTGCCACGATGCTCCGTTCTATGTTCTCGGTCCGTTGGTTACGGATATCGCTCCTGGCTACGACCACATCACCTCGGCGATTGGGGCGGCCCTGGCCGCCGAAGCAGGTGCCGCCATGCTTTGTTATGTCACTCCCAAAGAGCATCTCGGCCTGCCCAACAAAGATGACGTCCGTCAGGGGGTTATCGCCTATAAAATTGCTGCCCACGCTGGCGACATCGCTCGCGGAAGGAAAAATGCCCGCAAGCGAGACGATGAGCTTTCCAAAGCGCGCTTCGAGTTCGATTGGAACCGACAATTCGAATTGGCGCTGGACCCTGAAACAGCGCGGGCCATGCACGATGAAACTCTGCCTCAAGAAGTCTTCAAGTCGGCGAAATTCTGTTCGATGTGCGGGCCGAAGTTCTGCTCGATGCGGATTACGCAGGATATCCGCGAGATGGCAGCTCAGCAAGAGAAACAAATTCAGCTAGAAGAAATCAGGTCGTGACCATTTCCCCAACGGCCTGACGTTGCTCGAAAAGTGCGACCAGCTTGCGGTGGCAGGCAGTACAACCTTCGCCTGCCCCCGTTTCGCGCTTTATCTGCTCGACCGTAAGCCCGCTTTCCAATGCTTCGAGCACCCGAGCTTCAGTCACTTTGAGACAGTGACAGAAGTAGTGCACAGGACAAGTCGCACAATTGTCCGGATCGTAACGACTTATGCAGTTTGGAAAGTCCATGGCAATCGGCCAGCAACACGTCAAAACGCAACTGAGATTCAGTCTCACTTAAATGTATAGAGCGGCAGCTTGTTTTGTCAAGTCACACAAGCGAATTTTTTTTGAAATCAGGTGCGTCCTGGTGGGTTCTGGTGCGCGCGGGGTGTAACGGGGATCGTTAACGACATTCCAAACTCATTTAATCAGCGAGCGTCGCGGTGTCAGCGCGACGAGCGGACCGTCAACTAACGGTGTTTTCAGCGAGCGTCGCGGTGTCAGCGCGACGAGCGGACCGTCAACTAACGGTGTTTTCAGCGAGCGTCGCGGTGTCAGCGCGACGAGCGGACCGTCAACTAACGGTGTTTTCAGCGAGCTTCGCGGTGTCAGCGCCACGAGCGAACCGTCAACTAACGGTGATTTCAAGGAGCATCGCAGCGTCAGTGCGACGAGCGAACCGTCAACTAACGGTGTTTTCAGCGAGCGTCGTGGTGTCAGCGCGACGAGCGGACCGTCAACAAACGGTGTTTTCAGCGAGCGTCGCGGTGTCAGCGCGAGGAGCGGACCGTCAACAAACGGTGTTTTCAGCGAGCGTCGCGGTGTCAGCGCCACGAGCGGACCGTCAACAAACGGTGAGGAACAGTGAATTTCTTTGACGGTATCCGCTCCAGGCATTTAATCTAGTAGCGGCTAGAATTTTGATACTCACGGCAGGGCAGATCGATGAAACGCATTGGCTGGATGGGAGCCGTTTGTCTGTTGGCTGGGTATGGGCTTTGGCCGGCAATGGCAGCTGGGGCCGGCTGACAGCGTACCGGGCGACCATGCGGAAAAAATGGCCAAAGGATTGAAGCTTTTCACCCAGCACGTTCGGCCAATATTGGAAAAGCGCTGCTTGCGTTGCCACGGCGGCCGAAAGATCGAGTCGGAATTCGATCTTTCCAGCCGAAAGGAGTTACTGCGAGGCGGCGCTGCCGGCCCAGCCATTATTCCCGGACGCGCCAAAGACAGCTATCTTTTCAAGCTGATCAACCATGTCCGCGAGCCCCACATGCCGCACCGAGGCAAAAAACTCTCGGACAAAGAAATCGCCTATATCGGCGAATGGATCGACCATTACGCTCCCTACGACCGGCCTTTTTCGGTGCAACGCGAAGAAGTCCACTGGACGCAAAAAGTTGTGGAGGAAAGTGCTCGCGACTTTTGGGCATTTCGCCCATTAGCACCGGTCGAACCACCCGCGGTCAAAGACAAAGCCTGGTGCCGGAACCCGATCGATTTCTTTATTCGTTCCAGGCAAGAGGAAGCGGGGATTGCTCCTAATGCCGTTGCTTCGAAGCGCGTTTTGATCAGGCGTGCCTATTTCGACTTGCTTGGACTGCCTCCGCCGCCAGCCGAGGTGGAAACGTTTTTGAAGGATCCTTCGCCCGACCCATGGCCCAACCTGATCGACCGCTTGTTGGCGAGTCCGCATTACGGCGAACGTTGGGCCAGGCATTGGCTCGACCTGGCACGGTTTGCCGAAAGCCACGGCTTCGAACACGATTACGACCGGCCGACCGCTTATCACTATCGGGATTTCGTTATCAAAGCGCTGAATCAGGATTTGCCTTATGATACCTTCGTCCGATGGCAAATCGCCGGTGACGAACTCGCTCCGGATAACAACCTCGCTTTGCAGGCGACAGGCTTTTTGGCCGCAGGCGTCCACAGCACACAGATCACCAAGAACGAAGTCGAAAAGCATCGTTATGACGAGCTTGACGACATGCTATCGACGGTCGGGACGGCAATGCTCGGGTTGACGCTGGGCTGTGCCCGCTGTCACGATCACAAATACGACCCGATCCCACAGCGCGATTACTACCGAATGCTGGCGACTTTTACGACAACGGTGCGCACGGAAGTCGAGTTGAATCTCGACCCGGAAGGATACCGCCTTGCCAAAAAGAAATTCGACCAGGAACACAAACCCTACATCGCCGCGCGTCAACAATTCGAAGCCAACCAGCTGCCTGGTCGTTTGCGTGCGTGGGAAAAGTCCGCCTCGTGGAAGTCAATACCGTGGCTGGTTCCTGAAATGCTTAGTGCCAAATCGAATGGCGGAGCAACACTTGCACTGCTCGACGACGGGTCGTATCGAGTCAGTGGCAAAAACCCCAAATTCGACACTTACACCATTCGCTTCAAGACTGGGCAGACGACTTTCAGAGCTATTCGCTTGGAAGCGTTGACGGATCCTTCGCTGGTAAGAGGAGGACCAGGGCGTGCGAAGAATGGCAACTTCGCTCTGACCGATCTCCGCATAACCATCACCAGTCCGGGCCAAAAGGACCAAGGCAGGTCCGTTCGACTAGTGAACCCGCGGGCGACGTTCTCGCAAAAATCGCTGCCGATCGATGCAGCGATTGACGCGAATCCCAAGTCGGGTTGGGCCGTCGATCCGCAAATCGGCAAGAATCACGCAGCCGTCTTCGAACTGGCAAACCCTATCGATCTGCCTGCTGGTGCCGTGGTCACCGTGGCCATGGACTTCAAGAATAATGTGGGGCACAACTTGGGTCGTTTTCGCTTGTCGATTGCCGCGAACACCGGCGGAGAGCTGCGGGGCGACACGATTCCCGAAGACGTTCGGCGGTTCGTTCAAATCGATGAGACGAGGAGAACAACTCAGCAGCAACAACGGCTTCTGAATTGGTACAAGACGATCGATCCAGAATGGCGCCGCCTCCATGACGAAGAGTTGGTGCACCTCAAAAAGGCTCCCCAACCGAAGACGATCAAAGCGCTCGTTTCGAGCGAGGGCTTACCGCCGATCCGCCTGCATTCCCAAGGCCAGGACTTCTTCGAGCAGACCTATTTTCTCCGCCGCGGCGATCCGAATCTCAAAGAAGGAGTAGCCACACAAGGATTCCTGCAAGTCCTGGTCGATGCGCCGGACAGCACAAACCGCTGGTGGGTCGCCCCACCGCCCGGCTGGCGAACGTCCTATCGGCGGCGTGCCTTCGCCCAATGGCTTACCGATGTCGAACATGGGGCTGGTAAACTTCTGGCACGTGTAATCGTCAATCGCCTTTGGCAGCACCATCTTGGACGAGGCATCGTCGCCACTCCGAGCGATTTCGGCACGCGGGGCGAAAGGCCTACCCACCCCGAATTGCTGGAATGGCTGGCCAATGAATTGGTCCGCAATGGCTGGAGGTTGAAACCCATCCACAAGTTGATCATGACCAGTGCAACCTATATGCAGGACGGGGGATTCGACAGCCACTTCGCGCGCGAGTGGACCGGGAGAATCGACTGTTCTGGAGACGAACGACCCGGCGTTTGGAAGCCGAAGTCATTCGCGATAGTTTGCTCGCAGTTTGCGGCGAACTCGACAGGCGAATGTTTGGCCCAGGCACACTCGACCAGGCGAGTAGACGACGCAGCATCTATTTCACAGTCAAGCGCAGCAAACTTGTGCCAATGATGGTCGTCTTCGATGCTCCGGAAGCACTGACGGGAGTGGGGCAACGACCGACAACGACGATTGCACCCCAAGCCCTGCTGTTGATGAACAACCCTCAGGTTCGCCATTATGCCAAGGCGTTTTGCCAGCCACATAGCGCAGAAAAGGTTGGAAGATCATGAAACAGTGAGACAGGCGTTTCTAACCGCCTTGTCCCGGCCAGCCACCGCGGAGGAAACCACCGATGCTATCGCCTTTCTCAAAGCGCAGAAAAAATCCTACGAACAATCGGGAAAAAAGGACAGCAGTTTTCTGGCGCTAACCGATTTCTGTCATGCCCTGATGTGCCTGAACGAATTTATCTACGTGGAATAGAAGAGTCCTTCCTGCAGCGATGAGCCGGTTTTGAAGCAATGTCGAAGTAGAGGTGCGGCGGACGTCGTGCGATGCCGTCCGCCGCGCCGGCGGTAACCTCCACGCCTCGGTCTGCTCCTGATGAAGAATTAGCCTCCGTTCTCAGTGCGGAGGATCGCCTGGGCCACCTGATCCGCTGCCTGTGGTGTGAAATAGAATCCGGTTTTAAGTCGTTCGGAGACTCGGGCAAGAACGTCGTTGCGCACTTCGGGCAGCTCTTTGACCCCGTCGATCAGTCGCTGAAGCTCTTCCGACCGGATATGCGAACTTGCATGGTGTACATTTGCAGCACCACGTTCCGGTTCGGCTTGTTCCCGGCGAAGATGATCCACTCGCACAGGGCCGGATACGTTGTTGTTCACTTGCATCGGAAGTCTCCAGGCAAATCGCGTTCAAAACTGGTTTGGGCTGTAGAACGTTATCGAAGCCGGCGGCAAAAACTTGCGGAATTTCGGTCAAGGTCGTTAACTTGAACTTCGATAAAGGCTGAAGACGACCGAAAAGGGGAAGAACCATGGCATCTGAGGAGACCAGATCAACGACGCAACCGGCTTCAGAAAAGCAGGTTGCGCCAACGGTCGAAGCCAAGTCGCCATCCACGCGGTGGTCCACGTTGACTCGGCTTTTCTGGCCCGTTCTGGCGGCCGCTCAAGCTGGCGTATTGGTCATGTTGTTCTTTCTCTGGCCCGAAACGCCGAAAGAATCCCAGACGACTGTCACTCTTAGCCTGGCCGAAGAAGATGTCGAGTTGAGCGAAGCGGCATCAGTATTGAACGGCGACAACCGTTTTCGGGCCGGCCGTTACGATCTCGCTCTGAAACATTATCGGGAATGCAAAGAGGCCAACAAGTCGGTGGTCCCCCGATTTTATTCGCTATCGGGTAGCGCTGGCATTGGAAGGAATGGGCCACTTCGACAAAGCCAAAGCCGCCTATCGCGATCTGGCCAGTTCGACGTCGCAACTTTCAATTGCGGTCGCCAGCCACCTGGGAATCGCTCGAGTCTGTTTGAAAGGGAACGAGTATCAAGAAGCGAGGGAATTGCTTGGCCGACTTCACTTGCGTCGAGACTCGTCCGAATGGCCAGCGGAGTTGCGAGACGAAACGCGATACCTGTACGCTTTTTCGTTGGTTGGCGCCCAGTTGCAGGAGGAACCCGGTCCTTATAATCAGGCCTTGGTCGGCTTCTCGCTTGGCACCTTGGAATTGGAACGTTACCTCGATTGGCCATTGACCGGTCCTAATCCTGGCGAAAACACCAGGCCAATCCAGCCGAAAGGACCGATTAACGTCGTGCTGGCAGCGAAAAACCCGATCGAGAGCCTGGTGTCGATTCAGCTTGTGGATGTGCGTGTCGCCGATCTCATTGACCGATTAGGCCAAGAAGTCGGCTTCAAAGCGAAATGGGAACCAGACACCCTGGGCGAGATTCAAGAGCAGCTGATTAGTGTTCAACTGGAGAATGTGGAAGCAGGCCATCTGCTCGACGAGCTTGCAACTGTGCTGGGCATCGCGTGGCGAAGCAAGGGCGGAACCATTCGTTTTGCGCGTTCCGATAGCAAGGTTGTCTTGCCGACACTGGCACAGCGTGCGTTACGTGAAGCGTTGTTGTCTCAGCCAGGGCATCCATTAGGACCAGCCGTCATGCTGGAACTCGGCCGGCTCGAGGCAAAAGCAGGGAAAAACATTGGAGCAAGCGCCTGGTTTGAACGCGTCCTGGAATCGTCGCCGCGTTCGCCGGTGGGAGTATCGGCAGCCTATAATCTTGGCCAGGTGCAATTTCGACTCGGCCAGTATCCCAGCGCGCGGGAGAATTGGTTCCGGGTCATCGACCAGGCGCCCAGAACATCGATTGGTGCCGCTCGCCTATTACTGGATTGGTCGATCCTATCTGGAAACGCGCCGGTTGAAGTTAGCCATTTCCCATTTGCGGCGGTCGGCTAGCTATGCTACCGACAAAGAGCAACAAGCTGCCGCGTGCTGTTTTCTGGCCAGTGCCTACTTGCTCGATCACCAGCCAAAAGAAGCGATTGCCGCATTGCTGGAACACCGCCAAAGCCTGGTCGGTTCCACAAGTGCCAAGATGGGCAGCTTCTTACTGGCGTTGGGGGCGCTTCCAGCTCGCGAATGATCGAGAGCGTTTCACCTCGGCAGCGCCGAATCTGCTGTCGTCATTGAAGAACTTGAAAGAGAAGCAGCCTCTTGGTCTGGTGGGGATGCTGCTGATGGGTCGGGCGTACCTGGAATTGGGACTTGATGATCGCGCCATCGTCCTTTTCGAAAAAGAACTGGCCGCAGCCCAGCCAGGGGATTTAGCCGATGAAATGGGCTATTTGCTTGCCGAAGCGTATCAGAGAGAAGCCCAGCCGACTTTGGCAAAGAAGTACCTCGAGCCGATTGTTGCGCGAAATGGCATGTGGAGCGGCGTCGCGCGTTTTTCGTCTTGCTGAAATCGCCTTGCACGCACGGCACCCAGAGAATTGCCTCGATCTTTGCCGAGAATTGATCGCCGATCCAAAAACAGTGGACCGCGAGGCCTTGCTTCATCTGATGGGGCAAGCGTACGCGGCCACGGGCGACCTTGACAAGGCGGCACTTTGCTTCGCCGGCAAGAACCCGTTTTAGCCTTCACCGGTGGCGACTTCGGGTCGGTTGCGACGCAACATGCGACGCTGTTCGTCGAGAAGGAATTGCCAAAGGACGCGTTCGCGAGCCTGGTTGGCCGCCGTGTGGGCAAGAGGTTCGAACTGAACACCATAACTTGGCGATGGCGAATCAAAAACGTGGACGACAGCACAAACAAAGGAGAGGGTGTTCGCCCTCCTTGAGCGTTAAATGGCTACGAAATCGGTCGCCAACCTGCAGGTCGAAACGCGGAGTGTTCGGAAACGCGATGTGCATGCCCGTAAGCGAAAGGTCGATCACTTCACCGACCAACACGGGGCCTCGCAAGAAAACAGGAGGCTCCACCTGTACGACTGGCCGTCGTTCTGGTGGAAAACACGTGGCGATAACATTCGCGCCGGTTCATAACCGATTACTTTAGAATAGGAAAACCTGGTTCACGGCAGCGTGACAATCTGGTCAACGGGGAACCAGCTACCCAGGAGCGAACAACTTTATTTAACCCGCTCGATAGGGATGCCGCTCAAGCACGAAATGAGGGTGGAAAAAGGAGGCGGAAAACGACGACAACATAGCGGAGGCTGGCTGAAGAGAGTATTGATCGATGTCAAGGGCAAAGATTGCCTGTTTTGTGTAATCGAAAAAATGAATTCATCAAGAAAAGTTTGCCAGTTGACGATAAGAAGAAGGCGATGGTGCGAACAAACGGCATTCTGGCGTTCGTAACGTTGACGGCAACGATGACGACGTTTGCCCAGTCTCCGTACCATCCCCGTTTTTTCGGTGTCGACAGAGAGACAGCCGATTCCTTTGAAACCTCTCGACAGGGCGCCGCTGGTTCTTCCGTCGCTGTCGCCGAAAAAGCTTCAGCGCAGTGAAGAGCCTAGCCAGCTGCCACCGTTAAGAGTGAAGCCGCTTTCTTCGACGCCTGTACAAACGGTGTCGGCCCAAGCGCCCCCCTGAACCCAAACCCCGAAGCTCCGCCTTCATCGTCAGCGCCGCTGTTGCCGTTGCCTCGGCCGCCTGCCGTCGGCAACCCCAACTGCACCTGTGCCCCGCGCGACGGTACCGGACTCGAGACAGTCGACGCTCTTGCCTCCCCCCCGCCGCTTGCCCAGGAAGAAGGTCGATCCGGATCGGATTCGGCGGGAATTGTCGGAGCTTAAGGCCGCCCGCGAATCGTTGTCGCAGACGGCAAGCGATACCGTTGCCGCTTCGCCGTCATCGACATCTCAGGAAACGGCAAGGCTGAGGGCTGCGCTTGATGGAATTGCTGGAGCGGCTTGGGCAACGGGGAGCGCATGTCGGTGCCGACCAATGCCGGTGCCAACCCCTGCCCAGCCGAAACAGCTTCCGCCCCCTGCAAAAAAAATCGAGCGTCATCGATCCGATAAGCTTGGGACAAGTTCTTTTTGCCAAAGGGGATTTTGAAGGAGCGTTGGAGGCATATCGACAGATCGACCTCACTGGCATGCCCGCGAGCGAGCGTGCACCGATCCAATACATGATCGCCACCTGCCTGCGCCGACTGGGACAATTGGCAGAGGCTGAGAAACTGTATCGCCAGGTTGCCGACACGAAAGGAGATGAGGTCCTGGCAAATCTGGCGCAATGGCAACTCGATTCTTTACGCTGGCGCCGGGAGATGCAGCAAAAACTCGATGCGATGCACAAGCGCATGCAATCACTGGAGACGCCATGAATACCGACCGTGATAAGTTGAAGCGGCGACTGTGCGAAGGCTACACGCGACAGGCGAGCCGCTACCAACGGGCATTACAAATATTGAAAGACGCCGGCGATGACTGGGATGCAGTGGCAGCCGAGTTGTCCCGATTGTTTGCTGAGATTGCCGCCGACGAGACGTTTCTTGCCGAACAGCGGGAACGTTGGCGAAAAGCCGGATACGAATCCGATGATGATCTCCGCTCGGTGCTCGATGAAGTCGCTCGGTTGATCAGCGCGCTTTTGGATCAGATTCAAGCCGCGGAAAAAACCCTTCGTCTGAAATGTGAGCAATTGATGCCGGAGATCGACGTGGGGGATTCGCGGCAAGAAAATGCAACAGGCCTATTCTGGTGTTTTGAAATCCTTAGGACCCGGTGCTGCCTGAGTTGGTCCGCGATTGCAGCACGGAAGCGTTGCCCATGTCGTCGCACATGCCAGCCACCATCGCCTTGGAAGGACGGCGCCTGGTTTGGGCGTCGAAGTGCATGCGGCAGTTGATCTGCCAGGCGCGGGCGCGGTGGCCCGAGCCAAAATCTCCGTTCTCATCGATGGGCGAGAGCGGCACGGGAAAGGAGCTGATCGCCCGGCTGATCCATGAATGCAGCCCACGGCTCGGCAAACGCTTTGTTCGCGTCAACTGTGCCGCTCTTTCGGAAAGCCTGATTGAAAGCGAACTATTCGGCCACGAAAAAGGCGCCTTTACCGGTGCGGATCAGTTCCGGGTCGGCCGATTCGAATGGGCCGACGGTGGTACGCTCCTGCTCGACGAAATCGGCGAACTTCCTTGGAAACTTCAGGCCAAACTGTTGCGCGTCTTGGAAGACGAGGAGTTCGAACGTGTCGGGAGCAATCGGCCGCAAAAAGTCGATGTTCGCATCCTGGCGACGACGAACCGCAACCTGGCAGAAGAAGTCGCCGCTGGCAGGTTTCGCAGCGACCTGTATTATCGCCTCAACAGCGTCCATTTCACGCTCCCTCCGCTTCGATCCCGGCGCGAAGAAATCGGTCCCTTGGCCCGATTTTTCTTCAATGAGTTCCACGGCGAAGCGCACGGCCTGCTAACCGGGTTGGCGAAAGATGCCATCGACAGACTCGAACAGTACGATTGGCCAGGCAATGTTCGCCAATTGCGGAATGTGATTCGCCGAGCATGCATCCTTGCCGAAGGGCCAGCGATTGGCAGTGACGATATCGTTTTCGAATCGACCAGCGAACCGACGACTGCCCAACCTCAAACCCTGGCAGAAATCGAACGTCGCGCGATATTGGAAACGTTGCGACAGATGAATGGCAACCGCACAGCGACAGCGAAACGACTCGGCATCACGACGCGGACATTGTCGAACAAATTGAAACAATATGGCCACGCGGCCTGAATCACGGTGCCGGTGGTTGCGGTACGCGGTTACTGAGCCGATATACGAACGCCAGAATCTCTGCCACCACCTTGTATAGTTGGGGAGGAATCTCCTGGTCCAGATCGAGCATGGACAAAACACGTACCAGGTTTTTGTCCTCGCGAACCACGACATCGTTCTCCTTGGCGATTTGGATGATGCGTTCCGCCAGGGCGCCGCTTCCTTTGGCCACCACGCGAGGCGCAACATCCTGGCCTGGCTGGTAACGCAAGGCAACCGCTTGCCGATTGTGCGGTTCGGGCATTGCTCAGACCCTCACATCTACCAGGCTCTCATTCGTGGGAATCCCGGCCGAGAGGGCGGTCACGCGTGTTTGCAGCGAGGGCGTCATTTCACTTGCCAGCTGGGCGCGCAAAAGCACTTCCTGAAATCCCACGCCGTGCAACGCCGCTTGCAGTTCCGGCAGATGATGCTGAATCGCCGCCACCGATTCACTGCGCTCAACGAAAAAATTGACACGAAGAGAGCCGTCCGCGACGAACGCGTCGATGCGAACGTCGCCGAAGTCTTCCAGATGCAGTAAAAACAATACGTTGTAGCCGCGCCGATTCGACGGCTTGTCATCCTCCCCAGCGCCGGCGAAATGGTCTTCGACGTCGATTGCCAGCAAAGCCGTTTGGGGCGTCGGTCCGACAAAAAGGGGTACGTTCAACAGGAGTGCCTGGCCTTGGAGTTGCGCGAGAACGTTGGCTGCTTGCCGCGACTCGATGTGCGCGAGGTTCCGCTCGACTGCCTCAGGCATTTGGCCTTCCGTGATGCCTTGGTGCCCAAGCTCGGCTTGCAGCCGGAGAAGCAATCCTTTCAAATCCTGGTTGGCGACTTCCCGAAAGGCGGAGATGTCGCCCGCTGCTGCCGCTTGGGCCAACTTCGCTTCGAAATGCAACCCGCCATCGCGGGCCAAAGCCGCCAAGGTTTCCGCAGTCGGCAAGCGCCCCGGTTGCAGCAGATTCCTCAGAAACGCTTGCACGCGCCCAGCGGTGCTCGATTCGGGACCTGCTTGCGACGTTGCCCCAAGGAGATCATCAAGTGCCTGGCCGCTTTGCGTGTGATCGACCAGGTTGCTTCGAATCAAGGAAAACACCGTGGCCCGAATGGGCGAATCGCGACCGGTGATCTGCAGGACGAGCTGGGGTTCCGTGCGATCGACCACGAGGGAGAATTGGGAGCCGATTTTCGCCTGGGCAATCGGTTCGCCTTCGGCTTGATAAAGGTTTCCCTGAATGTCGAGCAGGACGCGTCCACCCGGAAGCTGGTCCAGGACGCGGGCTTGAACGGTTTGTCCCGGTTGGAGCTGTGCGCTGGGGAGCGTGTCCCGCTGCCCCTGCAAAACTTCAAGGATGGCTGGATCGAGCGAGACAACGCGAAGAAGCAACTCGGTCCCCGGAGGGTAACGCTGTCCTCCGGCCAGGGAGATTTGGCGTCCTTTGAGATCGACAAGAATTTCCGTCGCCGTCGAACGCAGGACAGTGGCGACAAGGGTTTCACCGACAGAGATTTGAGGAGGAAGCTGACTGGCGAAAAACTGAACGTTGCCGCCGCTGCGCTCTGCCGAGCCTTGGGTGCCGGCGAGGTTGAGTTGCAGTCCGCCGATGGAACCGATTTGCGACATGATATCATTTGGTGAAGCCGACAGCGCCGTCGGTTTCTGCTACGGTTTTATCCATGATGGCCGATAGCTTCTCGCCATGCAACAGTTCTTCGAACTGGTTTTCCTGCACGTGTAGCTCGGCGAGGATCGCTTCAAGGTCGGGGGATTCACCACGGTGCGAGGCATTGGCAAGCTTGTCGGCGACGGCTACCAATGTGACCAGGGAGGTGAGTCCGTTCGATTCGCTCGGCTTGTGATGATACAGGATGGGGATCGTCAAGGCTTCGGGCAGTTCGTTGAGATTGCTGTACCAGGCTCCGAAACGGCAGTGATCGGTTCCCAATACCTGCTCTTCGCGGGTCAAAAGATCAGGTGGTTCGTTGAAATCGAGCGGGTCGGCAAAATCGCAATGGGCCGGCGCTCCGAACGCAAGCAGAATTCGGCCAATGTCATGGCAGAGACCGCCGGCGAATTCCTGGCCCTGAAAGCCCAAAGCCAGTTCTTCATTCAGACGCCGGCACAATGTCGCTGTCATGATTCCGTGGCGCCATAGCGTTTCGCAGCGTTGCCGCCGGGATGCCGGGATCTTTCGAAACAGGCTTCGCATGCTTACCGTGATTATCAGGTTCTGGCATTCGCGCATACCCAGCCGCACCACCGCCTGATCGACGGTTTCGATCGTGTGCGAAATACGATACAAGGGACTGTTGACGAGGCGGAGAACCCCCACGCTCAAACTGGCATCACGTTCGATCACTTTGGCCAGGTCGCGCATCGAGCTGTCCGGATCGCGGGCAACATTCAAAGCTTCAATAGCCACCTCCGGAAGCATCGGTATTTCCCGAAGAAGAATCACGCTGTTTTCAAGATTGATGGGACTCGGTTCCCGCATAAGGTCACGCTTTTCGTTACAGAGATTCATGGCCACTCTGCCCGACATTGCATTGGAAGCGTGCCACAGAAATGGCCTATCGTCAAGGTGGCGTCGACATCCAAAAAAATCGCAAAAGAAAATTCCCATTCCAGTCGCAAAGCATCTGTAGGGTTTATCGAAGGCTGCCGGATTTCTTTGCGAAAATTTCTGACAGGGTCGACGGATTTTCAAAACATGGCTCGCTATTTGCCACTCTATTCACCAGCAAGTGACAGGCACCACGCGAGAAAACCGACAGCAAAGACGTAACGTGCGTGATTCTCGCGACTTATGGGGCTTTGGCAACGTGACTGACCAGGTGATAGAGGAATTCATTCCCGACATTTGGTTCCCCAATGGGAGTCACAGACTGGAATTGACAGTGCCTGCGGATGCGGAAATAATCGCCCAGAGGACCGGCCAACATGATCAACATGTCACCATTGTCGCCCTTGCTAACCGGTGAAGAATTGGCTGTCGGGGTCACCCAACAAGGTGATTTCGCTGCCGATGGCGAGGTTAGTTTCGAGGATCAGCTGAGTCTGTTACTGGCTGCCTTTATGGGCACTTCCAATGCGATGCCGGTGTCCGTGCCCGAGGAACAGGCAACCGAGTTCTCCGCTCGTTCATCTGCTGATCAGGTTCAGCCAAGCGGTGACCTTCTCGCAGGAGATGCCGTGCCCGTTGCAACCCCGACTCGATCCGTGACGGTTCAGGAAGCCGCTTTCGCGCTTGTCGGTGCGACATCAACGAGTGACTCCGTGTCGGAAAAACCTTTGCTTTCCCCTGTTCCGTCGCCCCGCCCATCAGACAACGTTGCTGACCAGCCGATCTCGATCGCCGAATCCAAAGCAAGTCAAAGTGTCCATGGTCAGCAACCCATGCGAGTGCTGCTACCGAATTCACAAGACCATCGACTGGCTCCTGGACCGATGCAGCCGGTCGCTTTGCCCAAGGCATCCCAACAGAATCTGGATCGCCATCAGTCCAAGGCTTTTGGTTCCCTGTCGGCGATTGGCATGCTGGGCAGCCAACAGGCGCTCAGGCCAACGCATGCAACACAGAAAACAACCGATGTCAAGGCCTCTGGTCCTGCCGACCAGATCGTTGATTCGATTCTGGTCCGTGCTCGACTTACACGAGATGACAATCGGGTCGTCTGGCAATTGCATCTGGATCCGCCTGAGCTTGGGCCGGTCGACATACAACTCACGGCCACCAAAGAGATGATTCACGCCCAGTTGATCGTTCACCATGATCAGGCGTGGGCTCTTTTGGAGCGCCATGTGCAAACAATCCGACAGCAACTTGTGCACGCGGGCGTCCAGTTGGGTGGGTTTCAACTTGGTCATCATGAAACCGACTCGCAAGGAGGTCGGCGCTGGAGTCATCGTTTTGCGGCACGTGTTTTTGCCGGCGTCGCCGTGTCGACGCAGGGCGAAAGATTGGCGATCGGTTCGCCAGTGCCTAGAGGAATTATCGACTTGTTCGTATAGAAAGGGGCCATGACCATGAACGTACCTGGAGTGAATGGCGTCAATGCCGGTGCCGCCAGTGGTGCTTCATCGGCAAACCGGCCCAGCAACACCCTCGGACGGGAGCAGTTTCTCAACCTCCTGTTGATCCAATTGCAAAACCAGGACCCGCTCAATCCGGTTTCCCAGTCCGACTTCACTGATCAGCTGACCCAACTTTCCACCCTGGAAAGCCTCAATTCGCTCAACAGCAACATCCAATCGCTGATCGCTCTGCAACAACTGACGCAGGGAGCCAACCTTATCGGCAAAGTCGTTCGCTACAACGTCCCAAACGATGGGGAACAAAGCGGTCTCGTTTCCGCCGTCAACATCGTTGACAATTCCGTCCAGTTGATCGTCGACGGCAAACCGATCTCGCTGTCGCAGGTCGTTGGTGTGACAGCGGCCCCTTGACCCACATGATGTTCAAGCAGCAACAGGTGCGTGGAGACCAATACATAACGGTTTGAAATCCTTTAGTAGCTAGATTCGAGTTTTCTACAAGGAGTTGCATTATGTCTAGCTCGATCTTCACCGGCGTTTCCGGATTGCGGGCCAACCAGGACACACTCAATGTCGTCGGCAATAACCTCGCAAACGTCAACACGACCGGATACAAAACCCAGCGGGCCAATTTTTCCGATTTGTTCTACCGCACATTGAGCGGTGCCACTGGACCCAGTACGAATATCGGCGGCACCAATCCGATGCAAACCGGCTTTGGCACGCGCATCGCTTCCATCGATTCGCTCCTCACCCAGGGCGTTCTTGAACCAACCGGAAACGATCTCGATCTGGGGATCGAAGGCAACGGCTTTTTCATGGTCAGCAACGGCACCGAATCCTTCTTCACGCGAGCGGGCGCCTTTGGCATCGACGCTTCCGGCTACCTGGTCGATCCTTCAACAGGGTTCTTCGTGCAACGGCATGGAACTGTTGGCGAAGGGAGTGCCACTTTGCCCGCCTTCCAAACCGCGGGAGACAACCGCATCAATATCCCGTTCGGGGCCGCGGTTCCGGGCCAGGAAACCACCAATGTCCTCTTTCGAGGCAACTTGAACGCGCTTGCCGCGATCGGCGAAACGACGACCACGGCCATTCAAATCTTCGATATGCAAGGCATGTCCCATTTGCTCAACCTCGTCTTTACCAAGACCGCAAACAACACCTGGGACCTGGTCGCCTCGATCCCTCCCAGCGAAGGGACCATGATTTCCGACACCGTTTCGAATATCACCTTCAACAACGATGGCTCTCTCGCTGGACCGGCAACGGGAACGATCTCGTTTCAAATCACCGCTCTGGCTCCAAGCACCCAAACCGTCACCCTCGACTTCGGCCTCGTCAATGGCTTCAACGGCCTGACGCAGTTCGGCGGCAGTTCCTCGGCGGCTGCCATCAACCAGAATGGCTTCGCTCCGGGCTTCCTCAATCGCGTCTCGTTCGATAAAGACGGCACCGTCAACGGCGTCTTTTCTAATGGCCAGGTCCTGCCACTGGCACAACTCGCCATTGCCACCTTCCCCAATCCAGCCGGTCTCCGCCGCGAAGGGAACAACTACTTCAGCATCACTTCGCAATCCGGCAACGTTTCCCTCGGCGCGGGACTCTCTGGTGGTCGAGGCTCGGTCAATCAAGCCGTCCTGGAAGGGTCCAACGTGGATATCGCCCTGGAATTCACCCGCTTGATCATTGCTCAAAGAGGATTTGAAGTGAACGCACGAACCATCCAGGTCAGCAGCCAGGTGTTGCAAACCTTGACGACATTGATCCAGTAAGGGGAGAGCACCAGGCTTTGGCTGACCCCGTCGCGGTTCCGATCCGCCGTCTCTGCACCGGCTCGACGATCGTTGAATTCCGCGAAAGATGTGCGTTGCTTTTGTTCGTCCCCTATGTAGAATGGAGCCGTCGATTTTGTGAAGCGAGAAGCGACATGTTGCGTACGGCACTGATTCTACTGACTTCGCTCGCAGTGGTTTTGCCGTCCGGAGCATGCGCCTGCCAGTTGGCTGAGCAGTTTGATCTATCGCACAGGGGAAGCGACCAAGGCTTCCTATCGCCGTGTGCTTGCCACCACGGCGAAGAAAATCATCCTTCGGATCAGTCAGCCAACAGCCGACAAAAACAGCAGCCAGCAAACGAACATGCTCCTGGATGCCCGGGATCAGGCGACGATCTGCAATTTCTGCAGTGGACCACAGTGAGCGACAGTCACGTCGGGTCTATCTTCGGCGAAGGTTTCGCATCGCTGCTGGGTTCCTGCCACGATACCCATCACTCTTTTCAGGTTTGCACCGATAACCCACCTGCCTTGCCTGTCTATCTCTGCCTCCTCTGCTTGCGCATTTAATGGTTGACGCTGCGCACTTTCGCTGCGAGGCGATCCTTTGCAGTGGGGCGAACCATTCTTCGTCAAGCATGGAATCATGATTTTGCATTTGGGGGTAGTGTAATGAGCGAACACGCGACCGATATCTTCGAGCCCTCGGTACCCGCCGATCCGAAAAGTTTGCACGCGGAATCGAGTGCTCGCAGCCGATCGCGGCGCGTCCTTGATGCGTTGCCGACCATTCTCGTCTTGGTTTTGCTGGCAGGCATTGGTGTTTGGGGACACCACACGAATTGGACGATGCCGAGCTTTGCCGAATTGACCGGGCAGACCAAGTCAGCAAAGGACGATTGGTGTGCAGAACATGCGGTGCCCGAATCGCTCTGCGTTCTTTGCAATCGCGATCGACTGCTGGAAAGCTGCGCGGCCAATAGCACGACCTGGTGTCAAGAACATGGTGTCCATGTTTGTCCGCTTTGCCATCCGGAGTGGGCACAAACGAAGAGCCTGCCCAGTGTCAGCGAACAAGACCGAAAGCGGGTGGACCAGTTGCTGGCATTGAGGCCGAGGCCGGAAAACAGCCCGAATTGTCCGCACCACGGGCGGCCGATTCAATTCGCCAGCCAGGAAGCGGTTGCCAAGGCGGGGATTGAAGTCGATGAAGTCAGGCTGATGCCGATGGTGGAGTCGGTGCTGGCGAACGGAGAGATCGGCTACAATGAAAACCGCCTCGTGCATGTCTCGAGTCGGGCGTCGGGTGCCGTCTGGCGTGCGGAAAAACAAGTCGGAGACAAAGTCTCGCAGGGCGAAATACTGGCCTTGATCGATGCTGCCGAGGTGGGCCGCGCCAAAGCGGAATTGCTCCAA
This sequence comes from Gemmatales bacterium, assembly GCA_026004675.1. Taxonomy (GTDB): domain Bacteria; phylum Planctomycetota; class Planctomycetia; order Gemmatales; family Gemmataceae; genus BPJP01. The sequence goes on along the minus strand of BPJP01000001.1, from coordinate 893,475 downwards.
GCCTTTGCCCAATACGACGTCCGCAGCCGGATTCTCGAACAACAGCGTGCTGCCCGCGGAGCCATTCCCGAACGCACACTGCAAGAGACGGAAGCCCTTGTGCGAGAAGCACGTGCCCGATTGTTAAGTGCTCAACAAGCTCTGGCGAATCTGGGTCTGCCAATCCACCTCGGCGAATTCCTCGATTCCGTCTCAACTCCCCGAGGAGCGCGAAGCGAGGAGAAATTGCTGAGCCAACTCCGCTTTCTTGGAATTCCCGCGGCATTACAAAGCCAGCTCGATCCCAAAAACGCAACTTCGAATTTGTTGCCGGTTCGTTCGCCGCTGGACGGCGTCATCGTCTCCAGGCACGTTGTTACCGGCGAAGTCGTTGATACCAAACATGTTTTGTTCGAGGTCGCTGACACGCGCACGATGTGGCTGAACCTTGCGGTTCGTCTGGAAGATGCCGATTGGGTTCAACTTGGGCAGAAAGTGGCATTCCACACCGATGCCGGGGGCCAGCGCGCCGAGGGAACGATCAGCTGGATCAGCACGGCCGCCGACGAGAAGACTCGCACCATCAAGGTGCGTGCTGAGCTTCAAAACACCGACGGCAAACTCAAGGCACAAACCTTTGGCATTGCCCGAATCATTTTGCGGGAAGAAAAAAACGCCGTGGTTGTGCCGAATTCCGCTCTGCACTCGGACGGCAACTGTACCGTCGTATTTGTTCGTGACAAGAATTATTTCGAAGAAGGATATCCCAAGCTGTTTCACGTGCGCAGCGTCCGCACCGGTGCCAAGACGCGCAAACTCGGCAACAAGTTCTACGACGGCGAATACACCGAGATCATCGCCGGCGTCTTGCCCGGCGAAATTGTCGCTACAAAAGGGAGCGGCGTTCTGCGCTCCGAACTTCTGAAAAACAAGATCGGCGACGGCTGAGAGCACCAGAACTAATGGCCCGGTCGGGCCGAACACAGCGCGGCAGCACTTCGTCTGGCGACTTGCAGCCACGGGCATCTGCCTGTGCCGGATTTTTCCCATCAGGGGCAAGCCATGCTCAATTGGCTTATCGATTTTTCGTTGCGGCATCGCCTGTTTGTTATCATCGCGATGATCGCGTTCGCTGCAGTCGGTCTGGTGTCGCTGCGCTACTTGAACATCGATGCCTTCCCCGATACGACCCCGGTTCAGGTGCAGATCAATACCAATGCTCCGTCCTTGACACCGGAAGAAATCGAGTTGCTTGTCACCTTCCCCATCGAGCAAGCCATCGGCGGTCTGCCCGGCTTACAGCAATTGCGGTCCATTTCCAAATTCGGACTGTCGCAAGTGACCGTCATTTTTGAAGACGGCTATGATATCTACTTCGTCCGCCAACTTTTGAACGAACGGCTGGCAACGGTCGAACTGCCGCCCAATATCGAACGGCCAAAACTCGGCCCTGTTTCGACCGGGTTGGGCGAAGTCTTCCATTACGTCGTCACCAGTCCCGGCTACGATTTCTCCACACTCGACGAAAAGGAAAAAACCAGACAGCTCACCAGGCTGCGGACGATCCACGACTGGATCATTAAACCGCAATTACGAACCGTCCCCGGAGTGGCCGAGATCAACAGTTGGGGAGGTTTCAAGAAGCAATATCAGATTCGCGTCAATCCCGACCGGCTAATCAAATACAAACTGACGTTGGACGACGTGGTGGCCGCCGCTGAGAAGAACAACCGCAACGTCGGCGGGGGCTACGTCCGCCGCAGCACCGAAGCACCGCTGGTGCACGGCGTTGCACGAACGGTCAACGTGAAACAAATCGAAAACATCGTCATCGCCGCCAAAGACGGCGTTCCGATCTATATGAAAGACGTGGGTGACGTCGAGTTGGGGCACGAAATCCGCCGCGGCGCCGTCACTGCCAACGGCAAAGGCGAAGCCATCCTCGGCCTTGGCTTCATGCTCATGGGCGAAAACAGCCATGTCGTCACCCGCCAACTCAAAGAAAAGCTCGAAGAGATCAAGAAAACTCTGCCGCCCGACGTCGAAGTCTATGAAGTCTATGACCGGACGGAACTGGTCGATTTCGTGATCGCCACCGTGCGGAAGAACCTTTTTGAAGGAGGCTTGCTGGTTATCGCAGTCCTCTTTCTTTTCCTTGGGAATCTGCGGGCCGCTGCCATCGTCGCTCTGGCGATTCCCTTGTCGATGCTGTTTGCCTTTTCCGGCATGTTGCGTTTCGGCATCGCGGCGAGCCTCCTCAGCCTCGGTGCCATCGACTTCGGCATGGTCGTCGACAGTTCCGTCGTCATGGTCGAAAACTGCGTCCGGCATATTGCCGACGGTGGGGGCGAACGGAGTCGCCTGGCCGTGATCCGCGACGCCGCCGTGGAAGTCCGCAAGCCAACGATGTTTGGCGAGATGATCATCATGATCGTCTACTTGCCAATCCTGACGCTGGAAGGGATCGAGGGAAAGCTGTTTCGGCCGATGGCTTTGACGGTGATTTTCGCGCTTTTAGGTTCGATGATTATGTCGCTGACGTTGATGCCGGTTTTGGCGAGCCTGGTTCTGCCGCGGACACTCGAAGAACGCGAACCTCTCCTGATGCGGCTTGCCCACCGGATTCACAATCCGCTTTTGCGACTTTGCATGGAACACAAATGGGTGGTGCTGGGGATTGCTGCCGGCATTCTCACCATCGCCTTCGGCATGGTTGCGCCGAACCTTGGCGCCGAGTTCGTTCCCCGACTTTCCGAAGGGGCCATCGCCTTGAATGTCGTGCGACTCGCCGGCACCGATCTCGACGAGTCGATTCGGCTGAACACGCAGATGGAACGCGTCATTCTCAACGAATTTCCCGACGAAGTGCGGCACGTCTGGTCGCGGATCGGCGTTGCCGAAGTGGCCACCGACCCGATGGGAATCGAACTGACCGATATGTACATCAGCCTGAAACCACGCGATCAATGGACCAAGGCCAAGACGCAAGATGAGCTTGTGGCGTTGATCGACAAAAAGATACGCGACATTCCCGGACAGAAAATCGCCTTCTCCCAGCCGATCGAGTTGCGCTTTAACGAGATCGTTTCTGGAGTTCGTTCTGATCTAGGCGTTAAGCTTTTCGGTGACGACCTCGATGTTCTAAAGACGAAAGCGTCGGAAATACAGGCCGTACTGCAGTCGATTCCCGGGAGTGCTGACGTCAATGTTGAGCAGATAACGGGCCAGCCGATGCTGCAGATCAAAGTCAAACAGGACGAACTGGCTCGTTACGGAGTGCCGGCGAAAGCGGTTCTCGATGTTGTCGAATCGCTGGGCACGCTGCCGGTGGGAGAAGTCTTTGAAGGCCAATTCCGCTTTCCCTTGACCATTCGATTGGCGGAATCGCACCGTGCGGAGAGGGAGACTATAGAGTCGATACGCTTGCCGACAGCGAATGGGCAGCAGATCCCTCTGTCGCGACTGGCAGACGTGCGTTTCGTGGAAGGCCCTTCGACCATTAACCGGGAATGGTACCAGCGCCGCATTGTGGTGACCTGCAATGTCCGCGGTCGGGATATGGTCGGTTTTGTCGAAGAAGCCAGGCGTCGAATCGCCGATGAGGTTTCCCTGCCCCCGGGGCGGTATCATGTCGAGTTCGGTGGACAATTCGAACACTACATCAGTGCGCGACAGCGATTGTTCATCGTCGTCCCCTTGGCCATCGCTCTCGTCTTTACGCTATTGTTTCTGACGTACCGAAACGTCGTCGATTCGCTTCGTGTTTTCACGGGGGTCCCGCTCGGCTGGGTGGGGGGTATTTTCGCGCTGTGGCTGCGCGGCATGCCTTTGTCGATTTCAGCAGTGATCGGCTTTATCGCCATGTCCGGCGTCGCCGTCCTCGATGATATGATTCTCGTTTCCTACATTCGGCAACTCAGGCGCAAAGGGATGCCGCGCGATGAGGCTGTCCGCACCGCGGCCGTCACTCGTCTTCGCCCGGTCCTCATGACGACGTTGGTCGCGTCGCTTGGTTTTGTTCCGATGGCATTAAGCACCGGCATGGGGGCCGAAGTCCAACGCCCGCTGGCCACCGTCGTCATCGGTGGCGTCATCAGCGCCATGCTCATGTCGCTGTTGGTCATTCGCGTTTTGTATTTGCTGTTCGATTCAGCAGCCAACGGCGTTGTCTGGTTCTGCGAACGATATTTGGGAATTCATCCGGAACAGTTGACCTGGCTTGTTGGTGAATACCGCGAAGAAACATCGGCCAAAGCCGAAACGGCACTGCGGGACGTAACCGTGGTGGCCTCGGCCAACTAGCGAAGCGGGTTTTCAACCCAAGGAGGAAGGCATGCAGAATGCTCAAACAACCGGATTGGCCTCTTTACTGGCAGCTCTCGCTTTGATGGTGGCTGGGTGCAGTGAAACCAAGAAAGGAGACGAGCACAAAACGCACAACGGCAATGGCCACGCTCGAAAAAACTTTAAGCACGGCGGCTGGTGGTGTGCCGAACACGGCATCCCCGAGGCCGAATGCAGCATGTGCAGTCCCAAGGTCGCGCGCGAATTCAAAAAGAAAGGGGATTGGTGTGACAAGCACAATCGCGCCATGTCCCAATGTTTCATTTGCAATCCCGAGCAAAAAGAAGTCTACGCGGCCAAATACCGCGCCAAATACGGCAAAGAACCGCCGCCGATTGAAGAAGAATGAGCAACCATCTCCCGGACTGGTCAGCTATCATGCGCTGGCCAGTCCCTGTTTTTTCAGCGAAGTTTCGTCAGCAAAGCCGGTTTTTGCGATAGAAAATGCACCCATTTTCGTCTTCTATTGGAACGCAGAATGGGCACCAGAGTTGTTTCCGGCGAGGCAACCATGTCGGATCGCGAACGTCTTGACGATTTCATTGCTCAATCCGAGCGGGCATTCGAGCAGATGAAAAAAGCCACGGTGAAAGCCGAGGCCGCTGTTCATTTTCAAGTGATCAATGGCCATCTTAGCCGAGCCATTGAATTGGCTCACGAATTGTCGCAGCGAAAGACTTTATGTTGGCTGGTCAGCCGGCAATGTCAAATTCAAGGAATCTATTTATCTTGCCGCCTTTGAGGTCAGCTGTTTTTCATGCCGTCGCTGCATGGACGACGACGTCTCCCACCGATCGGTTCATTGTTGCTGGAACTTTTCCTCCGCGGCACTTGGCCGAAGATACAACGGTTCGAGCGTCCATAAGTCATCACGTTTTCCCGCGGCAAAGTTCTGCCAACCGACACGCAAGAACGACTCGGGCTGGGGGAACCAAAGCTCCTTCGCGACCACTTTTGTTTTGTTGGGAAGTCTGTTGGCGAAACGCTCCAGTCCTGGCCCGCTTATGCCAGCTTCCATTGGCCGATTGTTCAACCAATCTGTGAAGTACCGAATGGCCAATTCCGTATCCTGCCGCCAGCGGTCTCCTTCCCGTCGGTAGCGTTGGACGTAGATCCGGTCCTGTTGAGCGTCGACGATGACATCTAGTAACTGGAAATCGGGAGGTGCCTGTTGGGCAATAACGTCCATTGTCTCGATACCGATCAAGTGTGCGCCGGTGGCATAGGCAAAGGTTTTCGCCGACATAACGCCGACTCGCAGTCCCGTATAACTGCCCGGTCCGATGCTGACCAGCACGGCATCAACTTCGCCTGGGCGGAGGTTTTCTTCCTCGAGAATCTGGGCCGTTAGCGGCGCCAGATCTCGGGCATGTTTCCGCGATTCGTCGAGGCGGCCGACTCTGCGGACTTCTTCTCCCGTCGCCAAAGCGACGAAGCCAGCCCGGCAAGAAGTTTCGATCAACAAAAAAACAGGTGCCATGGATGTCATAGTTCCTCTATTCGAGCGGCAACGCGTATGGAGAACCCGGTTCTGTCAGGGCCGCTCGCTCCGTCGGTGACAATGGCCGCAACGGAGCGCGTCCCCCCAACGTACATGTATGCGGCGCCTCTCTCCAATCATACACGGAGCGTCCCTCCAACCATGGAACGAAACCACGGCTACTACGAGTTTTTTCTTGTGCCAAGAGAGAGAAACGGTGAAGATTGGCGGCTGTGGTCCCGAGCCGATGCTGAGAAAGCAAGCTTGCCGCTCCCCATGCCATGAATTCCGACTGGTTGCTGCTGGAAGAGTTGTTTGAACAGGGCGATCCCGCGTTCGTCACACGTTTGCGCGAGCACCTCGATGCCGATCGCTTGGGCAGCTTCGCGGCGAAATGGTTTAACGATCGCCGACGGGAAGCGCGGCGCTTGCTCTTTGAGTACCTCGACCTTCCGCTCAATGCGCCCCGGCACGAAGCCCTGGTCAAACGCCTGTTCAAGTTGGCGGAAAAAGCCGGCGACGACGAAGTGATGGGGCGGTTTGTCGTTTTGTTCGACCGCTCGGTTCGGCGAGTCTGCCGACGGCGTTATCATTACGATTGGCGCACGCGGCAGCGATGGCACGAAGACAAGTTGCGAGTCCCCCCGGATACGACCATCCCGCGCAACTTGGGCAAAGCCGGCCATCCGCGGACCGGCGAGCGAATTCCGATCAAGGGGAGCGCCGGCGACGGATCGGCGGCCCACCGCTTTGCGAATCGCCGCCTGTTTTCCGTGCACACGCGCAATTATCTTCGCCGCCGGGCCTGGCGATACTTTCGGCAACTCGGCAAAGACAACCCCGACCGTTACGTTAAAGCTGCCGTCTCTTTCCTGAAGTGCTATACCGATGAAGACACTCTCGATGGTCTGGCTTTGCTCGACAACTGGGGTCTGATGCATGTTTTGTTTCACCATTCGCCGATCATCGTGGCCCGGCCGCATGGTTGGTTTGTCGCGGAAGACAGGCGACTTGCGGACCTTGCCCCTGCTCCGATCTATGCGGAAGCCTGGCGGAAAGCTCCCGAGCTTCTCATCGAACTTCTTAAGAAAGCTCGCTGTCGGCCCGTCAGACTATGGGCACTGAAACTCATCGAACAAGATCATAGCGGGTTCCTTTCGCGTTTGCCGATCCACGAGTTAATCGCTCTTTTGTCACACGAAGACAGCGAAGTGGCGACGGCGGCCGCCGAAGCGTTGCACTCGGCAAGCGGGCTGGACCAACTGAGCGTCGCCGATTGGCTGAAACTGCTGAAAACGTCGAAGCCCGAAACGCTCGATCTTCTCTGCGAACTGCTGACCAGACATCTCGATCCTGGATCGTTGACCTTTGAACAAGCGGTGCCATTGGCTTGTAGCCGACCTTTGCCAGTGGCCCGGCTTGGTCTGCAGTTTTTGCGATCCAAGTCGCCGCGGTCGGACCATGAATGTGCCCTGCTGCTTTCCCTGACGGAAGCGGAAGCAGATGCGGTCAGGCCGGAGCTGGTCAAATGGGCGCGGCAAGCGTTGAGCCAGGCACCCGGCTTCCAAGCGAATTGGGTCTTGGAATATTTGGACAGCCGGCACGAAGACGTTCGCCGGGAGGGATGGTCCTGGTTCATGGAGGAGCCGCGGGCCAGAAACGACGTGGATATCTGGAAGAAGTTGCTCGAATCGCCCTACGATGACGTTCGCATTCGATTGGTTGTCCATCTGGAAAAGCAGGGAACGAAGCGGCGTGGAGATTGGTTGGAGAACGGCCCGCTGGATGGCGAGCTGATTTGTTTTTTGTGGTCGGCCGTTTTGCTGAATGTGCATCGAGGCAATCGTTGCAAGCCGGGCGTTGTCGGACAAATAGTGCGCCGATTAAGTCGAAGAGCCGAAGAAGCACGTCTGTTGCTACCGATATTGGCGGCGGGATTGCGTTCGCTGCGCGGTCCGGAATGGCGTGCTGCCTTAGCCGGGGTCGTACAGTTACTTGAACAAGTTCCTCACTTGGAGGCAGAAATCAGGGCCGTCTTTCCCGAACTGAATCTGGCCACGGAAAGCGCGGCGGAATCAAAGTGAAACTAGCGGGCGTGTCCAGGCAGCGATCGAGACCTTTATGCTGCGGTGTTCCGCCGCGGCGGAGTTTGCCTGCCATTGCGTCCCCAAGGCCGTTGTTCTTCTGGTCCTATACGCCATCCGCAAAGGGACTGAGACAACGGGTTTACCTTCGGCGGATGGCGCATAGGACCTCGGTGAACGACCTTGGTCCATCGCTTCGAAGTCGAGCTGCCTGGCGCCCCGCAGTTTTTTGCTTGACCGGGCGACAAGCCGTTCGCATCGTCCAGGGGTTCCATCATGAAGATCGAATTGGCATACCTGGGGCGGAGCAGAATTGTGCCGCGGTCGGCGGGATGGGACCTGTCGCTGGCGCCGAATCTGCGCCGCGACCGCGTCAGTTTTGCTGCCCGACTGCAAAAGCCGATTCCTTTTCGCGAAGCGATCAGCGCCTTGCACGACATTGTCATCAGCGATCTGCGCTACAAGCCAAGAGACCGCACAGCATATCGCGCTTATCTGGCGGAACAAAAGGAACGGGAAGCGGAAATTCGCCATGCCGCCATGCAGGCTGTCCGGCAGGAACGGAAAGAGCAAGCGGCAGAGATTATGCCACCGGGTTTGGAAGACCGTTATCGCCGAATGCGCAGCCTCTATTGGAAAGCTCGGCAAAAATATGCCAATTATCTGGCCAGGCATGATCCGAAACTGTGGCGCTTGCTCATGCCTTGCGATCCGATCATCACTGTGGCGCCGGATGTTTTGTTCTTCGAATGTTTCAGCGCGGATGAAAGCAGCTATGGTTGTCTCACAGCCGATCGTGACCTCTTCCAGCAGGAAAACAACGTCGCGTTGGGTACGACCAATGTGGACTACTCGTGGACTTTGTACGAGCATTTTCAAAAGCTGCGAAGTTATCGCGAGACAAGGTTTCAGATCGATCCGGCTGGTTTTGAGGTGAAGACGGAAGAAGCGGCAGATTATCGGGAAGAGAAGATTGATTTGCCGCCCAGTTGGCTGCGCGGCTTTTTGCAAATTCAGTCGGCGATGAGCCTGCCGATGCGGCGCGTGCCGCTGAACCGGGAAGGATTATACGCCCTCTTAGCGTTTTTGAAACGTCACCGGGCGAGGAAAAGCCCCAGGGCATTGCGCTTCGAAATCGACCCCGGCCAATCGGTACAAGTCGTTTTGGAACCTTGGGAAAAACGATTGGTTTTATATGGAACGAAATATGAAGGCGAGCGCTCCGAGTCGATCCGCATTTGGGGGCGGAACCGTTTGCTGGTTCTGGCCAGGCTCTTGCCGATTTTGGAGGGCGCTGAGGTTTACCTGCTCGGCACGGGCTTGCCGAGCTTTTGGATCATGCACTTGGGAGGCATGCGCCTGACGCTGGGGCTTTCCGGTTGGACGGCGAACGACTGGACGGGAGGGGCGGCTCTCGATCAGATCGCCGTGCCGGCGGAACCGAGCGAAGACGTCTTGGCGGATATTGCCGAAACCTTCAAGAGCAGCCCGGCGTTGACGTTTGCACAAATCCAACAACGGACGGGTGCAGCACCGCTTTTTGTCGCCGCCGGCCTGAACAAGCTCGCCTTGCTCGGCCAGCTGATCCACGATCTGCCGGCCGGTTTGTACCGTTGGCGGCAAGTGCTGCCAGTGGCTTTGTCGGAAAAGCAAATTGGCCCGGAAAACCCGGAGACGGCGGAAGGTCGAAATCTTTTGATACGCGGCGAAGTCGAAGTCGAGCAGGACGAGACGACTCCAAAAGGCTTGCGTATGCTAGCCGGTGGGGTGGAACATTTCGAAGTGCATTTGTTTCTGGACGCAGACGGACGCATACTTCACGGCAAATGCGGGTGTCGGCACCATTACCGTTTCGGCCTCCGCCGCGGGCCATGCCGGCATTTGCAGGCCCTGCGCAACTCAGTTCTCGCTCATTTCAGGCATTCGAGCCTGGAAAACTGGTTCAAGCACTATTGGCAAATAAAATAACGCCAAAGGGCCACGGTGGGCCGACTGCCATTCTCCATGACCTTGACAGTTTGCCCGTTTCCGGCTTAGATAGCCCAATCTTCCGAGTCATCTGGATCGCTTGCGAGGCGCTAATGGACAACAACATAAGAACGTACCTTGTCGAACTAATTGCTACCTTTTTGCTCGTGCTGATCAGCGCGGGGGCGGTTTGCGCCAGCCAACTCATCCAGGAAAACCAGCCACAGCCCGGTTTGGCCGGCATCGCTCTGGCTATCGGCGTGGCGACAGCGGTCGCCGTGGCGTTTTCCTTCGCCTATGACGGCGGCTTTGTCAACCCGGCGATTACCCTGATGCTATGGGTCGTACAGCGCTTCGACGGCAAAAAAACCTCGGCATTGATCTTCGTCCAATGCCTGGGAGCGGCTCTGGCCGGTGGCTTGCTCCGCCTTGTCCTGGGAAGCAATACGCTCACTATGAAATTCGCTCGGCTGGGCACGCCCCACGTCCAGTTCGAAGCCCTCGGCTATCCGGGCAGCGGCTTCGGCGCCCTGATGATCAGCATCTTGCTCGAATTAGGTCTTACCTTCGTCTTGGCGGTCATCGTCTTTGCTGTCCTGGTTGATCGGCGATTCACCGACAAATTGCCCGCCACGCCTGTCTGGCTTTGCCCGATTTGGATCGGACTCGTCGCTGCCGGCTTGACGCTGGCGGCATTCAATTTTACCGGTGCCGCCATGAACCCGGCACGCTGGTTTGGGACGTTCGTCTGGGAACTCACCGTGCCGACGTTGAAGGAGACCGCTGGGATTGACGCGGTTGTTTACCTCGTGGGACCGATCGCCGGTACCATGGTGCTGGGATTTCTCATTTACTTCGACTTGCTCTTCGGCGAGGTTTCCGGAGCCAAGAAAGAAAGCCACGCCGAGGGCAAACACAAACAGCACGCTGCGGCATCGTAGCATACCTGTCTGGCGGCGTTGCCGGGCAGAACCGGGTGGGAACCTCGTGGGTCTTTGGGACAAGGATGTTCCGTCATGCGGCCGCTTACGCTCGACGATCTCTTGCCGTTGGACGAGTATGCCGACAAACGGCAGGAATTCTTCGCATCCTTGAGCCGCTACCTCGACAATTACCGTCGTATCCGCATCGGGCCAGAATTGACTCTCGTCTTTGAGAATCGGCAAACGCTGTGGTATCGCGTCCACGAAGTTTTGTGTGTCGCCCGCCTCGCTGAGCCGGATCGGGTGCAGGAGGAACTCGACGTCTACAACCAACTGTTGCCGTCGCGCAACCGCCTGCAAGCGGCCTTGCTGATCGATGTTGACGAGAAGGCACCGTTAAAGAGTTTGGCCTTCTGGTCTGGTCTCCGCGGAGATGACTTGCGCCTGCAGATCGGCGTCGATTCCGTTCCCGCACAATTGCTCACATGCCGGCCCGAGGACCGCTGCATCGGCGCCGCCCATTGGGTGTATTTTGAATTCAACCCGCGGGCTCGACAGCTTTTTGCAGACTGGTCGCGCCCTGCCTATTTTCAGATCACTTATTCCACTTATCGCTATGATAGCCCGCCGTTAAACGAAGACATCCGCCAAAGCCTGCTCGACGATCTGGAACTGTCCGACCAGGAATAGGCGACAACTTTCTGCTTTTTCACCGCCCCTTCAGCGATCTCCGAGCACAACGATGTCTTCAAGGCAGACGCAGCGGGCGACGGTGCCGACGACGCTGTCGCGAAGTTCGCCGCAGAGAAAGATACGCCGGCGTTCGGCGTTTTGGTCCCGCCGCACGATCACGGCCGGGCGCGAAATCAATTCCCGCTGCATCCCTGTGTCTTTGCCAAGTTCGTATTCCCAGGCGATCTTGCCCGATTGCGGATCGAGGCAAGCCAATCGCCCCCCCGTGGCGACGGCAAACAAACTCCGGGTCGGCGCCGAAATCCCCGGAATCGAGTCATCCAAAACCGCTTGCCAATCCGGGCATATCGGCACAAGCCGTAACCCGGCGAGCACCTGGCTCCCCATATCCTTTTGCCAGATGATTTTGCCGGTCCGCCGATCAAGCGCATAGACTTTGTTGTCGCGCGAGCCGCAGTAGAGGTAATCGTTATCGACGGCCGGCTCGCCCATGACCGAGCCGCCCAGGTTTTGCCGCCAAAGTTCTTTTCCCGAGCCGGCGTCCAGGCAGATGATGGCGCCGGCGCCGACTTCTTCGCTGACGTTGACGCGCCCCCACCCTAAGCCGAAGAAGACTTGCTCGCCAAACGCCACCGGGGAACTCCAAACCGGCAAATCGGTGCGTTTTTGCCAGAGTGCTTTGCCGGTGTCGGCATCGAGGCAAAACATGGCGGTGTTCTGAAACGTTCGGCTCATGCCGCTGCCGACGTAAAACGCGGTTGTTGACGACCAGAGGGTTGGAATCGATGTGGGCGTTGGCTTCGAATTGCCAGAGTTTTTTGCCGGTTTTGGCATCACAGCAATACAGGCCGTCGTCGCCGGCGCCGAAGAAGACTTTGCCGCCGGCTACGGTCGGACTCGATTCGGTATGGCTTTGCGTCGGGAAGCGCCACATTTCTTTGCCGGTGGAAGCGTCGAGACAATAGAGGTTGCATTGGCGGTTTTCGTGCAGACCTTCGCCGAAATACAGTCGGCCATCGGCCAGGCAAGGGCTGGAGAAGACTTGTTTGAGCTGGCGGTCGGCATCGAAGCGCCAGACCTCTTCGCCCGTGTCGCGGTCGAAACAGTAAAAGACGCCGTAGTTCGTAATGCCGGCGCCGTGGATGGCGCCGACGTAGAGGCGGTTGCCGACTACCAGCGGCGCGGAATAGATCGTGCCGTTGCTCAGGTCGAACTGCCACACGACCTTTTCTAGATAGACGCCGGTTTTACGCTCAGCAATGGACGGTGGTATGGATGCTGTCTTCGAGCCTGAGTCCAAACCGCTCAGCACACCGAAATGGATGCAAGTCGTTGTCACCGCGGCGAGGAAGACCAGCTCGGTGGGCAAGGCACGAACGGTCTGTCGATTGGCTGCACGCCAAGTGTAAAGGACGTACGCTGTTGCCGCCCAGGCTCCGGCCCAGAGCGAAAAGAGCTGCTGTTTCCACAGCGAAGAAAGTAGCGGCGATAAGTTGAGTCGCAACGGCGTAAACGATAACGACCATGCCGCCACGAAGGCTATTCCGATCAAGCTCGCGGAAAAAAGAACGATGCTTTCGCCACGGCGCGGCGAAGAGTCAAGGGGGTTCTCTTCGTACAAGATCGTGCGGTAACGACGAGCCGACCAGACCCAGCCAGCGACGGTCGTCATAACGATGGCGAGCCAAAGAGCGAGCCGCGTCCCCCACCAGGAGCCTCGAGCGTAGCCGCCGAAGAAGACGTGCAAAAAGAGCCAGGTACTGTTGCAGCAAATGACGGTGAGAGCCGCTTTCCAGCGGCGCAGAAAAATCGCCAGGCCGCCGAAAAACACAGGGAAGAGTGCCGCCAAGAGCGCAAGCGGTCCGAGCAGGAATACCGAGGGGATGACAGCGATTGCAGCCCAGTCGAGATTCATCTCAGAAGTGGATATGAGCGTCAAACAAGATAATTGCCTGGAATACGACCGGCGTATTCGGGCAGAAGACTGGGCTCGAGCCTTTGTGAGGCGAAACGGATTACGCTTCGACAACTTCGACAACGATGCAGGAGACGTTATCGCGCGAGCCGCAGTCGAGTGCGAGTTGACCAAGAGCGTCAGCACACTGCTGAACGTCTTCGTTCTGTTTGACGCATTCGAGGACTTGTTCGTCGGAAACGACTCCTGTCAAGCCGTCTGTGCAAAGCACGAGGCGGTCGTGCGGCTGTACCTCGATGAGTTTGACCTCCGGCCCTTCGCCCACTTCTTTGCTGCCCAGGTATTTCCAAAGGACGTTGCGAAAACGGTGTTCGCGTGCTTCTTCCGGGGAGATGGTTTTCGCTTCCACAAGCGCCTGGGCCAGTGAATGATCGACGGTCAATTGCTCGATGGTGTCCCCCCGGATCAAATAGACCCTGCTGTCGCCCACGCCGGTGACATACATTTCACTTCCTTTGCACCAAACGACCATAACGACCGTGGTCCCCATATTTTTCAGGTCGCGGTCGAGGGTGCCCATGGCGATGATTTCTTCGTTGGCTTGCACAATGGCCCGGCGGATGATGTCTTTGATTTCTTCGGGGGAGGTTGCCTTGGGTATTTCGCGTTTGAGTTCGCGGGGCACCACCTCCGTTGCCCGTTTGCTGGCGATTTCACCCGCTGCCTGTCCGCCCATGCCATCCGCAACCAGACAGAGAGTCAGGTCCGGGAATTGTTTGACATCGATAGCGTCTTCGTTGTTTTCGCGATAGTTGCCCAGAAGGGTGCACTTGCCGATGTTCAACGCCAGTGCCATAAGCCACCCCAATCAACCGTTCACGTTCCTGATTCGGAAACCCTCTGTAAACATTTTATCGGCTGACAGAGAACTTTCCCATTCTTTCAATGGTACAGCTTCCCGCGTAAAATGCCAGCATTTCTCGGATGGAAATTGAAAGTGTGCGGTACCAGCTCTCGCCAGCTTCGGGTTGAACTGATGCCGACACTGACACTGATTGTACACTGACGCGAAGTGCACCTCTTGGCCAGAGGCATGGTGTAGGCTATCGTGACAGGCAAACGAATGAGATGGTGGGCGGCCCCTGGGCGCCGGTGTCCGCTCCGTCGAGGGTCAGGCGATCGGTTGTGAGGCGCAAGGAAGGCGAAAGCAGGAATGTCATCGGCTAGCAGTCGGCATATGGGGGTCGTCGCCGCGACGGGGCTGGGAGTCGGGGCGATCGTCGGGGGAGGTATCCTTGCCCTTTCGGGGGTGGCGTTTGCCGTCACCGGTCCCAGCGCTTTGCTGGCGTTTTTTCTCAATGGCGTGATTGCATTTCTGACGGCTTCGAGCTTCGCCGAGGTCTCTTCTAAATTCCCTCAGTCGGGCGGCACATATCTGTTCGCGAAAAAAGTTTTATCGGTGGAAGCGGCCTTCATGGTTGGCTGGGTCGTCTGGTTCGCGTCGATTGTTGCAGCTGTTTTGTACGCTATTGGTTTCGCCCAATTCGGTCTGGCGGTGATCGAACAGGTGAGGACTTCTCTGCCTTGGTTCGATCCGGATTGGTTGGTGGGAAAGGGACCGGCTTCGATACTTGCGATCGGTGCCACCCTGTTCTACGTGATTCGTCTGACGCGGGGGACTTCAGGGGGAGGCCAGCTGGCCAATCTGGGGAAAATCATTGTCTTTGCCATCCTTATCGTCTGCGGTCTTTGGGTCGCTTGCAGCCGAACCCCGGAAGAAATCCAGCGTTCTCTTTCCCCGTTTTTCGCGCGGGGCGTTGGCGGGTTGTTTCAAGCGATGGGCTACACCTTCATTGCTTTGCAAGGTTTCGATCTGGTTGCCGCTGTCGCCGGAGAAATCAAAGACCCTGAGCAGACCATCCCACGAGCCATGCTCGGATCGTTGGGGATCGCACTTTTGATTTATCTGCCACTCTTATTCGTGATCTGTGTCGCTGGCATGCCTCCAGAAAAGACGGTGACCAGCATAGCGGCGGAAAATCCCGAAACAGTCGTCGCGTTGGCTGCGGAAAACTACTTGGGGAGGTTTGGTTTCTTCCTGGTATTGGCGGCCGGCATCTTGTCCATGCTGTCCGCTTTGCAGGCGAATTTATACGCGGCGTCCAGAGTGGCTCATTCCATGGCTCGTGACGGAACGCTGCCGAAGAGTCTCAGTCGTGTCAGTGGCGAGCAGCACATTCCCCGGCAAGCGGTCGTTCTGACCGGTGTCATCGTCGTGGCCATTGTGGTCCTCGTGCCCGACGTCGCCGCCGCTGGTGCGGCATCCAGTTTGATTTTCCTGGTTACCTTCGCGCTGGCGCATTGGATAGCCGTTCTGGTTCGGCAACGAAGTCTGCAACGTCCTCCGCCATTTCGCACGCCGTTCTTTCCCCTCGTACCAGTTGCCGGCGGTGCCGCTTGCCTGGCGTTGTCGATCTATCAAGGCATATCGGTGCCGTCGGCCGGGGTGATTGCCACCATCTGGTTGGTCGCCGGCGTCGTGCTGTTTCTCTGGTTGTTTGCCCGGCGAGCACGTCTGCTCGATGCGTCGTCGGCGGCGCGAGATCCGGAAACGACTACATTGCGCGGCTTGAATCCGTTGGTGCTGGTCCCCATCGCACGCCCTGCAAGTGCCAGTGGTCTGGTTGCCGTCGCCCAGGCCTTGGCACCACCCCAGGCAGGGCGCGTTTTGATGCTTTCCGTTGTCGTCGCCCCTAAAGATTGGAATCCCGAACAGGAACCGACGCCATTGGCGAACGCCCAATCCGTCATCGCTGAGTTGCTTCGCGTGGCGGCCCACAGTGGCAATTACCCGGAAACCCTGGCGACCGTTGCCGAGGCCCCCTGGCCAGAGATCTTGCGCGTTGCCAGGCTGCATCGGTGCCAGACGCTCGTTCTCGGACTGACGGAACTGGAAACAGACAAAGTCAATCACTCATTGGAACTGCTCATGAACCAGGTAGATTGCGATGTCGTTGTGCTTCGTGCGCCAAGACCCTGGCACCTGTCCGATGTGCAGCGCATTTTGATTCCTACGCGAGGACGAGGCGGACATGATCGGCTCCTGGCCCGGCTGCTCGGCAGTCTCACGCGAACCATCGAACGAGAAATCACTTTTCTCACTGTGGTTCCGGAAGGAACCTCCAGCGGCGAATGCCGTCGTCTTCGCAAGCAGATGGCGCGGGAGTTTCTCGACTTGTGCCCGGCAAACGCGGATGTCCAAGTGGCGGCCAGCAACGATGTCATCGAAACGATCACCACTGCCGCCAGTGGCACCGATCTGGTCATTCTCGGCATCCAACGGTTCGGCAAACGGCGCGTCTTTGGCCAGCTCACCATCGAACTGGCACGTCGACTCGATTGTCCGATTCTGTTGATCTGTAACGCACGCAAATAACCCGCAACCCTGGTTCTTTCGGTCCCCACAACATGGCTCGTCAACCCAACACCGTCGCAAGATTCGGCACTTTTGGCGGCGTTTTCACGCCCTGCGTCTTGACCATACTCGGCGTCATCATGTTTTTGCGCCTCGGCTACGTCGTTGGACAAACCGGGGTGCTGGCGGGACTATTCATCGTCGCCATCGCCAACGTCATCACTCTCCTGACCGCTCTGTCGTTGTCGGCCATCGCCACCAACACACGCATGAAAGGTGGTGGAGCCTACTTCCTGATCAGCCGAAGCCTCGGCGTCGAAGCCGGCGGCGCTATCGGTATCATCTTTTCCCTGGCACAGACTGTGTCCGTCGCCATGTACGTCATCGGTTTCAGCGAAGCCCTTCTCGGTTTCGGCTTCGTACCGCAATCCTGGTCGCTGACGGCGGTGGCAAGTGCCGTCAATCTCGTCGTTGGCGTTTGCGTGTTCATCGGCGCCGGCTGGACCATTCGCCTTCAGTATTTCATTCTCGCGTCGCTGGCTGCCGCTTTGCTCTCTTTTTACGTCGGGGCCATCGAAGCGTTCGACCCCGCCACTCTGCAAGCCAACCTCCATGCTCGGTATTCGGCGGAAGAAAACTTGTTTACCATGTTCGCACTGTTTTTCCCGGCAGTGACGGGCATTATGGCAGGTGCGAACATGTCGGGTGATTTGAAGGACCCTGGCCGCTCGATACCATTGGGCACCCTGGCAGCGATCGGGGTTACCGCGGCAATTTATTCGAGCGAAGTCGTCCTTCTCGGCGGTACGAGGCCAAGATCGGAACTGGTGGAGAGCAAACTGATCATGGCAGAGATCGCACGCTGGCCATCCTTGATCACGCTCGGTGTGCTGAGTGCGACGCTCTCGTCCGCGCTGGGAAGCATGATGGGAGCTCCACGCATCTTGCAAGCACTGGCCCAGGACCAGATATTTCGCCCGCTGGAATTCTTGAAGTATACGAGCGGTTCGGCGCACGAGCCGCGCCGGGCAATCGTCGTCTGTTTTGTCATCGTGCAAACTTGCATTTTGTCGGCGGACCTCGATGCGATTGCCCCCATCGTCACGATGGCGTTCATGATCACCTATGGACTGCTGAACCTGACCACGTTCTACGAAGCGATCACCCGGAATCCCAGCTATCGGCCGCGGTTTCGCTGGTGCCACTGGTCGTTCTCATTGGCGGGGGCGGCTGGTTGTGTCGCTGTGATGTTTCTTGTGGATTGGTTATGGGCCTTGGTTGCCATTGCCACCATGGGGTTGTTGCACTGGTATATCAGTGCCAAAGAAGTGGAAGCCCGCTGGGGAGACCTGCAAAGCGGTCTGCTTTTCGAACGCGCACGCCGGGCCTTGCTGCGTCTGGAGGAGGAACTTTATCATCCGAAAAACTGGAGGCCAATCATCCTCGCCCTAAGTGGTGGGGGATGGAGCCGGCCGCATCTCGCTGTTTACGGACACTGGTTCACCGCTGGCCGAGGCATCCTCTCATTGGGCCAGGTGATTCAGGGAGAAGTCGAACAGCGTCTGCAAAGGCGTATCAATCAAGAACGCCTTCTGCACGAATTCATCCGCGAACAAGAGTTGCAGGCATTCCCGGCAGTGGTAGTGGCTCGTTACTTGTCCGAAGGAATCGAATCACTCGTGCAGTCCCATGGGCTTGGTGCTTTGCGGCCAAATACCGTGTTACTGGGCTGGCCCAGTGATCCCAATCGCGTCGAAGCTTTCGCTGCGACCCTGCGCAGCGTCGCCTTTCTCGAGAGAAGCATTCTGGCAATCCGCTTTGTCGAAGAGCCGGAGGACCCGTGGCAGGTCGAACCGGGAACCATCGATGTCTGGTGGCGCGGCCAGAAAAACGGGGAACTGATGTTGCTGCTGGCCCACCTTTTGACCATCAATACGGAGTGGCGAACCCATCGCATTCGTTTGCTTCGCGTGATCGACAACGAAGCCGGCGCCTGCGACGTCAAGAAACACCTGACGACTTTGATCGAAACTTCACGTATCCGAGCCACGGCGGAGGTCGTCGTGGCTGATGAACCACGAGCTGCGATTCATGAGACGTCGCGCGACGCCTCGCTTGTTTTCCTTGGCTTCGAAGCGCCGGAAGAGGGTAAAGAAAGCGAGTTCATCGCCCGCATGGAAGCGCTGGCAGGGAGTTTGCCTCGAGTCGTCTTTGTCGATAGCGTGGGCGGTATGTCGCTCGAAACGTAGCGGCTCGAGAAGCATGAGGTTCCGCGTCGGCAAGCTCGCTGGTCCTTACGCCGCTTTCTGTGCACCGGCCGAGTCTGTGGGCGCACTCTGGTAATAGATGACGCGATGTGGCAAAGGTATTTCTATGCCGAGTTCGTCGAACTTGTTCTTGATCCGCCGCAGCAACTCGCGGCGCACGGGCCATTGCTTCAAAGGCAAGGTCTTGATGAAGAACTTGATGATAATCGCCGATTCCTCGAAAGCATCGACTCCCAACATCTCCGGGTCGCTGAGAATCAATCGCCCGAACACTGGGTCCTGTCGCATTTGCTTGCCCAGTTCCACAAGCAGGTTCATTACCTCGTCGACGTTTTCCTTGTAGGCGATGGGGATTTCGAACAGCGCGTGCGACCAGCCGTGGGTTTTGTTACTGACCGTGGTAATGGTGCCGTGGGGCACGAAATGAACGACCCCCTCGAGATCACGAAGGACGGTCATGCGCAGGGTGATTTTTTCTACCATGCCGCAGATGTCGCCGATCTTGACCACATCGTTGATGCCGTATTGATCCTCGAGCAAGACCATGAACCCGGAGAAGAAGTCGCGGATCAGGTTTTGCGCGCCGAAGGCGACAGCCAGACCGATGACGGCGGCGCCCCCCATCAGCGGCACGATCGGGACTCCCAATTCCTCGAATAGCATCAACAACCCGCCGGCAAAAATAAGCAAATTGGCAGTGTTGCGGAAAACGTCAGCGAGGGTATTGGCCCGATTCTCTCGTTCCTGCCGCGTGCCGCGAACGCTGCTCTTGGCCATCATCTTCACGATCCGCAGACTGAAAACGCCAGTGAGTCGGCGGAGCACGAGCATGCCGATCAGGATCATGACGAGGCGGCCGCCGTGGTCGATGAGCCATTGCAGAATATTGTGTACGGTGAATGGATTCTGCAACTCGACCACTTTCTTTTGCGCGTCGCGTGCCTCCTTGGCTTTACGTTCGGCCTCTTGGGCGGCTTGAATCTGTTCTGCTTGTAAAGCGGTCAACTGCCCTTGCAATTCCAGGACACGGTCGCTGGCGGCACGTGCTTCTTTGCGGGCTTCGGTATAACGGCGCTGGGCATCGTCCAGTTTCTTCCACAGCCTGGCGATTTCTTCTTCGCCAGCGCCAGCAGCCAGTTTTTTCTGCAATTCCTGATCAATGTTGATGATCAAGGCGTGGGCCTGGTCTGCTTTGCGGCGAGCGGTAGCCTGGAGTTTCTTTTCCAGCTCGATGTTTTTCTGCAACGCCGCGATCCGTTCGGAAATCGATTCGGCCTTCTTTTTGGCGGCTTTGGCAGCTGCTTCTTTGATCTCTGCTTCTTTTTTGGCCGCCTGCAGTTCCTTGTTCGAAGCCTTTGGCGTTTTGGGTTCGGGGTTTGCCGGCACGACGGGCACGGTCGGCGTTGCTTGCGACTTCTCCAAAATGGCGGTTGGTGCCAGTGGCAGAAGCGGCTTGACCGGCGCTGGTTTCTCGACTTGCGGCGCCGGCGGCGCTGCCGGCGTGGGTTTAGGAGGAGGTGCCGACTCGGGCTGCGGCGCAGGAGCAACGGCAGGTACCGGAGCCGGCGTCGGAGCTGGAGCCGGCGCGGTCTTTGGACCGGTCAGCTTTTCCAAGGCGCGGCGGTCTTGCTCGATCTTCTGCATTAACGCCGCTGCCTTTTCCTGTAATACCTTTCTTTCCTGGATAGCCAGGTCGAAGCGATCTCGACTAAGCTGCCATTGTTTCGACAAGTTCTTCAGTTCTTTGGCTAATTCGTCCGCTTCTGCCGCCTTGCCTGCTGCCCGCAGTTCCTTCTCCTGCTTTCTTTTCTGGGCCACCTCGGTGTCTATCTTCTTGAAAGCTGCTTCCGCTTGCGCATATTCGCTATTCGGCCCTTCGATCTTTTGTTTGATCGACTCCAAATGCTTCGTATCGGCTTCGATCATGCGTTCGAGACGGGCGATTTTCTCGGCGAGCGAAGGCTCTTCGCCTGGTTTCGGCTCGGCAGGTTTGTTGGCCGACTCCGGCAATTGGGCGACCACCCTGGCCGGTGTCGCCGCAGGCACATCCGCTATCGGCAGTGGACCCGTAAACAAACAGACGCAGCAGTTCAGGGTAATCGAAAAGTTGACCAGCATAGCCACTCCCTGCTTGTAACGAACCCCACGATCCTCATCGGCCTTCCATCGCAAACGAAGGTCGAAACGAACGTTCCCGAAGGCGTGCAAAGGGAGGTGGCTTTTAGCGAAAGGGAACGATGGTTGGAAGATCAGTTTTTCCGGTTTCGCCAGAGCCACAGCCAGACCCGAATGCCGGTTGGATGTTGGAGAACTCCTGTTTTTTTGCTGGATGCGGGGGAGTACGATGCGGTCACGTTGTGGTTGGAACGACTTCCGCGGAGAGGACGATGCGCTTTTCTCTTTTCCTGTTGGGGGTGCTGTTATCTTTGCTATCGCCGTTCGAGCTGTCCGGTCAGGACGTGAAGCCGATTGCAAAGCACGTTCTGAAAGTCGGGATCAAGCCGGCTGAACCGTTCGCGATCAAGAATCCCGATGGCAGCTGGAGTGGTATTGCCGTGGACCTGTGGCGTCAAGCGGCGAGGAAACTGGGATGCGATTTCGAGTTTTTCGAAGGGACGCTGTCCGATCTATTGTGCGATGTTGAAAGCGGCAACCTCGATGCCGCGATCGGAGCGATCACCATCACAGCCGACCGCGAGCGCCGCGTCGATTTCAGCCATTCATTCTTTGTTTCCGAGTTGGGACTAGCGGTTCGTACGGAACGGGCGTCTCGGCTCGCCGTCGTAACCAGTACGATCTTCCATCCTGGTGTGCTAAAATTCCTGGCGGCCCTTTTTGTCTTGGCTGTCTTTATCGGAGCTCTCATCTGGTTGTGTGAACGAAAGAAAAACACCGAACAATTCGGTGAGACTTTCGCCACCGGCGTCGGGGCAGGCACGTGGTGGTCGTTAGTGACCATGACAACGGTCGGGTTTGGAGACAAATCGCCTCGGTCGCTGCTCGGACGGGTGATTGCCGTCGCCTGGATGTTTGCAGGCATCGTCCTGATCGCGTTTTTCACCGCCGCTGTTTCATCCGCGATTACAGTCAACGAATTGCGTTCACGTGTCTATGGTCTGGACGATTTGCACGAGAAAATGCGAATCGGCACAGTGGTGGATTCGACAAGCGAAGAGTATCTGTTTCGCTGTCAGCTTCCCTTCCAGGCGTACTCGTCGGTCGCTGATGCGCTCCTGGCGTTACATCAGGGGCAGCTCGACGTGGTGGTTTACGATGCCCCCATCCTTTCGTATTGGGTAGCGAGCCAGTCGCTGTCGAATATCCGCGTTTATCCGGTCCCGTTCAAGAAGCAATATTACGGCGTGGCCTTTCCGCCGGGAAGTGAATGGCGCGAACCGGTCAATTGTGTCGTGGCAGAAGAGATCGCGACGGACCGGTGGCTGGCGACGGTCGCACGCTACACCGGACGTCATGCCATCCCCTCAACCAGCGACCAACCGTAAACCAATTGGTAGGGATTCGCCGAAAAGCCTGGATTGTTCGTCGCCTTGGGCGGGAACGAATTCTTCGACGATCCGCACCCAGTGGTCGGGCACCGATTGGGCGCGGACGACCTCGCGGACACGATCCCGGTAACGGTCGCTGATATCCAAAGCCCGCTGACCGCTTTGCCTGGCGAGTTGAGCCAGACAGAATGCCCATGCCAGGCGTTCGCTTTCGTTGCCGGGTTGGAAATCCAAAATGGCATCGAGCCAGCGCTCGGCAATGTCGGGGTGAACGACACAGTTCAGTGGACCATAGAAAAGGACCCGGGCGCCCAATCGAGTCAGCGACCAGAAGCCGTGCGTCGGCGTCGGGCTCCTCTTGAGCGATTTGAGCAGGACATCGCCGAGCATTTCTTTTTGTTTCACATCGAGCCGTTCCAGACTGGCGGCGGTCCGCCACATTTCGGCCAACTCGTTGGCGTGCGGCTTGAATCCCGCTTTGCCCCGCGCCGGCAGCAAATAGGGGCGCAACCTGTTGAACAACGTCGTCTGCAAGGAGGTGTGGAGGCCACCGGCGACCCGACGCCACATGATCCAGAATTCCGCCCCTCCCTCCGTCGCTTTCGGCGCCGTCGCCTTCCCGCCATCGGCTTTGTGCGGTGCGTGAATCAGCTTCCACAGCTGCTCGACTCGAAAAGAGTCAAGCGCGTCTCCGAAACCGGGGCGGAGGCAATAACCGGTCAAGTTGTACCAGCGGCTCAGATGAGCCGGGGACTGCCGCCGCTGATCGGCCACCTCCGCCAGAAAATCCCACAAGCGACGGCATAATCCGGTCGGCCAGTCGTCGCGCGAAACGGCAAACGCCTTTTCCAATGCCTTTGTCAAATCGCGAGGCTTGAGTTCTCCAGCGGATGTCCGCTCAGGCAGAAAGACCGCTTCGATCAGCTCGCGCGCCTGTTGCATTTGCTCTTCGGGTAAGACCTCGAGCGGCGTCGCCGCCCGCGTCGAGCTTGTCAACCCGTCACCGTCTTCACCGGGACGGACGATGTCGCGGACGTTGAATTCGAGGCGCCAGCGCTGGTTTCCTTCCCGGGCGACGCACCAAAGTTCCAGGGTGCCGATTTCCGTGCACCGAGCGGCAAGTTGCACTGGAACTCGCTTGGTGCCGCTCCGTTTGCCACCGCGAAGGATAGTATGCAACGGGGGCAAGGGCAAAAGTTGGCCGGGAGATGCCTCGATGACTTGCCCCGCCTGGTCGTGACCACGCACCGTTGACGTATACAGCGGGAACAACACCGGTTGTCCCAGGGCCAATTCCAATTCGGGCTTTTCGAGAACAACTTCGACGCCTTCTTCCAGCCGCTGGGGCACGATACACAAGAGGGATAGTTTCGCGGATTCGGAGTCGGGTTCTTCGTTGTGATCCGCTACCGCGACGTAGTAAGAGCGAGCGATGCCCCCGCCAATACGTCTTCCGCCTATGTGCCTAAGCCAGGCGGAATAAGCCGCACCTCGGGATACGGCCAGTTCGAGCGAATCGTTGGAAAACACGAGAGGCTGCCACGGTCGATCCGGCCTGTCGAACCAGTGTTTCATCACTTCGAGCACGCGCTGGCGAAGCGCCGCTGGCTGGAATACGCCGCCATTGAACAAGACAGCGTCAGGTGGCCGTCCCTCGGCGGTTTCCTTCATGTGACGATGCAGAAATGCCGCCAAATGCCTGGTTACCGCCGGCTCGCTGACATAAGGCAGTCCCATTTCGTGCAGGCCGGTTCGCGGCCGAGCTGGTTTTGCCTCGGATTGCTCGAATTCCACGTCGGGGAAGAATTCGTCGAACAAAACCCGGCGAACATCCGCAGCCGTTATCTCCGCATGAAGCGACGAGCCGATGACTCTGTGACCTCGCCCCATGACAGCAACGGGGAACCGCTCGGGGGGATGATCGCTGAGCAGTTTTTCCTTGGCGATCCGACACGCCTGGGTCAACATGCCGAATTGGCCGGCATCGAGGCGACCGGCTCCTTGCAATTTGGATTCGACGAACTTGGCCAGGGCCAGGTCCATGTTGTCCCCGCCCAATAACAAGTGGTCTCCCACGGCCAGGCGAACAAATGCCAATTCCCCCTGCTGCTCGACCGCCTGGATCAAACTGAAATCACTAGTGCCGCCGCCAACATCGATGACCACGCAGGTCGCACCGGGCTGCAACGGGATCGGCTCGGACTTTTCGTTGATGTTGGCCAACCAGCAATAGAACGCGGCTTGAGGCTCTTCGAGAAGCGTCACATTTTCGAATCCGGCACGTTTGGCTGCCTCCAGCGTCAAATTGCGGGCCACGTCGTCGAACGATGCAGGTACTGTCAAAACGACGGTCTGTTTTTCCAGACGGGCGCTGGCATCCCTGGCCGCCATCGTAGCGTTCCAGCTCTCGATCAGGTGGCGAAGAAACTCCGTTGAAACATCGACAGGAGAAATCCGCGTTACGTCGGGAGGAGCTGCCCAGGGCAAAAGAGGCGCCGTGCGATCGACACCCGCATGGCAAAGCCACGATTTTGCCGAACTGGCCAGCCTCCCCGGAACACGGGCACCATGCTGGCGAGCAAATTCGCCGACGATCAGTCGGCGATCCTTTGCCCAAGGAAGACTGGCAGCATCGGGAGGCAAATCGTGCGCGCCAGGCAAATATAAGTAAGAAGGCAATAGAGGCAAACTTCCCATCTCGCCGGCTGCCACCAGCTGCGGGATGGCGAAACTGCGAATCTCCGGTCGAGACATTTTCGGTTTGATTTCAATGAAAGCCAAAGCACTGTTGGTCGTGCCAAGGTCAATGCCAATCAAGTAACGGGACATGCTTCCCCCTTTTTTGCGTCTTGCGGCAGCGATCCCGAAAATCCGTTTTGCACGTTGAACCTTTTGCAAAACGCAAGCGACCTATGAGAACAAAGCGAAGTCGCCGAACGACATTTATCGTAACACACGGCCCGTCTTCGCCAACGTCTGGTTCGCCGCGTGCGGCCTAGACTTATAAGGCAGGAATTCATTGTTGACCATGCGGATCAGGAGACGAACTCATGAAATCCTTGTTGGCCGCGAAAGTACTGGCAGCAGTGATTATTCTGGTTTCGGCAGCGACGAGTCACGCTACTACCATCGCCATCGCTTCTGTGGGCGACCGTGTTGCGATGGCCGAACATGTCGTGGTCGGCAAAGTGACGAAAATCGAAGATAAGGCCGTTCTGGCGCCGCGGTTTCCCGGCACAAAGGACGAGTACCCTTTTCAAATTGGTATCGTGGAAGTGAAAGAGAGTTTGGTAGGAGCCAAAGGATTGACGCATGTGCGAGTTGGTTTTCAGGTGCCGCCAGCAGTACCGGCGAACCCGAATGTCCCAGTGGTAGCTACGGTAGCACCGCCGCAGTTGAAAGTGGGGCAAGAGGGCATCTTCTTTTTAAGGCAGCACGGCAAAGAAAATTTCTTTACTCATTGGTATGGCGATTTCATCGGCCCGACCGAGACTCCCCATTTCGCCGCGACCGTGGTTACCATTAAAAAACTGGGCAAATTACTGGAAAACCCGCAGGCTGGTCTGAAAGCCAAAAGCGCCGACGATCGCTTTTTGACGGCGGCCCTGCTGCTGGCTCGCTATACCACTCCTCCTGTCACGAAGGAACGCAAGGACTGGAAACAGATACCGATCCCAGCGGAGGAAAGCCGACTCATTTTGAACGCCCTTTACGAAGCCGATTGGAATCGTAAAACCGATGTAGACGGGTTAACGCCCGTGGCGGCCTTTTTCAAACTCAACCTGACGCCGAACGACGGCTTCCAACGGCCTCGTGATTATCGCCAGGTTCCCGCCGCAGCCAAAAAATGGTTGAAAAAGAACATGGCTACGTACCGCATTCAGCGATACGTGAAATGAGCGAAGCGATTGCATGCCCAAGGTCGTGATCACATCGAAGAATGCGGAGGAAGGCCCTCATCACGACATTCTTCGCCGAGCCGGTTTCGATTACGAGGTGGCTCCCAAGACCGTGGACTTGTTCGATGAGCAACAAGTCATCGATTTATGGCGCGATTGCGACGCGGTGATTGCTGGAGCCGAGCCGATCACACGCCGTATCATCGAGGCTCTGCCCAAACTGCGTGTAATTTCACGGACGGGTGTTGGTTTCGATGCCATCGACGTGACGGCCTGCGACGAAAAAAGGATCGTAGTCGCCACGACTCCAGGCGTGAACCATCACTCCGTGGCCGAGCATACCATCGCCCTGCTGATGGGAGTCGCCCGTGGTTTCCCGCAGTCCGATCGTCTGGTTCGCGAAGGCCGCTGGCAACGCATTGCGCGTCCGCGCGTGATGGGAAGCACGCTGGGGATCGTCGGTCTTGGCCGGATCGGACAAGCAGTGGCCACACGCGCGGTCGGTCTGGGAATGCATGTTCTGGCGTACGATCCCTTTCCGAACCTGGATTTCGCTCGTCGTTGGAACATCGAAATGGTTTCGTTCGATGATCTTCTGGCGCGGTCGGACTATGTTTCGCTGCATCTTTTCATGTCCGAAGAAAACCGCCATCTGATCAACGACCAGACCCTGGCGAAAATGAAAGTCGGCTCGGTGTTGATCAACACGGCTCGTGGAGCCCTCGTGGACGAACACGCCCTCGTCGCTGCTCTGCAATCCGGCCGATTGCGTGCCGCCGCCCTCGACGTGTTTGAAAAGGAACCGCTGCCGTTGGACAGCCCGTTGCTGCAACTTCCCAACGTCCTTTTGAGTGGCCATGTTGCTGGGTTGGATCAACAATCGCACGAAGACACCTATGCGATGGCGGCCAATACGATCGTGGACCTCTATGAAGGCCGCTGGCCCGCAGAACGCATTCAGAATCTCAAAGGGGTCAACGACTGGAAGTGGTGAGGACGGTCAACGTTCCAGCGAAACCTTCTGGCCGGAGCGAATCTTGCGAACGGCTGATTCAGCCACGTAGCGGACATACTTGTCGTTTTCTGAACACAATTTCTGCAAGACCGGCAACGCTGGCCTGGCCGGCGCACCGATTTGTCCCAGGGCGTAGGCTGCCGACGCCCTCACGTCGCGATCGGGGTTGGTCAACGCCTTTTGCAGCGACGTCACCGCGGGCTTGCCGATCCGAGCCAACCCCACCGATGCGTAGCCGCGAACGGCTGGATCAACGTCGGTCAGAGCACGGATCAGCAATGGAATGTCCCGTTCGTCACTTCGGTAGCACAATAACCTGGCGGCTGATTGCCTGACTTCTCGACTCTGGTCCTCGAGGGCTCGGCGCAGCGACTGGGAGAATCTCTCGGAGTCACCCTCCAATTTGGCAAGCATTTCCAATGCCGTTTGGCGTATATCGGCGTTGGGCAAAGACAGTGTGGCGGCTAACCGGTCCGCTATTTGGGTCCGATCGTTCCCCGTGTCACGAAGGTGGTAGGCAAACCAGAAACGGACATACCAATCGCGCGACTCGAGGATTTCATTCAAGTCGGCCATCGCGGTCGAAGGCGCAAGACCTCGCGAGCGCAAAAGCAGCACAGTTTGGCGAATCTGTTGCGAACAACCCGTCTTCAGGTGGTCGATCAATTCGGGCGTAGTGAGTGAATCGACGGCGGGATCGGATCGTTCCAAAGCAGGGAGGCTGCCAGCGGGAAGCGTGGGCTTGTCGGCGGCGTCGAAAGACGTGTCGACAGCGAGTGCAACCAGCCAGGCCAATTGGAGAACGAGAGGAAAACAGATAACCTGCATCGCCAGTTTCCTGAAAAAAAGCCGATTAGCGAGAGGAGATGCCGCCATAGCCAGTCGACTCCAGGAAAACAAGGCGGATTCCGGTCGGAACTGATCTCGGCGCGCATCGGTCGACTTGCTAGAATTCCCGGCTGTTGAAACGGGACAGGGATGCCCTCCTCGATGACGAGGCCCGCCGAACGCTGTTACTAGCCCTTTCATCGTTACTCGTGAAAGTTAAGGGAAGCGAACGATGCGTAAGATTTGTGCTGCCCTGTTAGCGGCAGGAGTCATGCTGTGGGCCGGTTTGCCCACGAACGCCCAGAAGAAAAACACGAACACCGATAAAGTCGCCGCTTACGTCAATGGCCAACCGATCATGGAAACGGCGCTGACCCGCGCCTTGCGGCGGATTCCCGCTGACAAGCACGACAAGTTTCGTCCGGAATTGTTGCACTTTTTGATCGACAATCTCCTGATCGAACAGCACCTGACTCGGCTTGGCATCCAGGCCGATCCGAAAGAGGTTGCCGAGAAACTGGAAAAAGTCAAAGAAGAGATCAAAAAAGGCGGATCGACTTACGAAAAAGTTTTGAAGGAATTGCTGCTGACGGAAGCGGAATTGAAGCAGCAGATTGCCGCCGAGTTGCAGTGGGAGAAATACGTTGACAGCCAGGCCAACGATGCGGTCCTTCGCAAGTTGTTCAACGCCAACCGGGATGTGTTCAATGGGTCGATGGTCCGCGCCAGGCATATCCTTCTGACGCCGAAGAAGGAGGACGCGAAGTCGGATGAGGCGGAAAAGGCCAGGCTGCTAAAGCTGAAGGCGCAGATCGAAGCGGAAGTAGCCAAAGGCCTGGCTAAATTGCCGCCGGGCACGGATAAACTGGAACGCGAAAAGCAGCGCGCCAAGCTGATGGAGGATGCGTTTGCGGCAGTCGCGGCCAAGGAATCCCAATGCCCGTCCAAGTCGCGCGGCGGCGAACTGGGCTTCTTTCCCCGGGCAGGGGCCATGGTCGAACCGTTTGCCAGCGCCGCTTTCGCCCTGAAGCCCTATGAATTGAGCGACGTCGTCACAACGCAATTCGGTCATCATTTGATCCTGGTGACCGAGCGCCGGCCGGGCAAGGACATCACCTTCGAAGAAGCGAAACCGGGCGTCTTGGATTATTTCGCCGATCAACTACGTGTTTCACTCATCGAACAACTCCGCCCCAAGGCGAAGATCGTCATCAACGATCCGAAATAGCACAGGATGGGATCGAACAGACGTAGCCGCGCACCGCAGCGCTTTCAACCATCGCTGCGGTGTTTTTTTTGTGGACAGGAGGTACCTGTCGGCCCAATCCCGATTACAATAAGTGCCGAAGTCGACGTTACCAACGAGCATCTGTGATGAAAATCGCACATTTCGATTGTTTCAGTGGCATCAGTGGGGACATGACAGTGGCGGCCCTCATTGATGCCGGAGTGGATGCGGAAGCGATCCGGCAGGGGATCGCGTCGCTGGGTCTGCCTCTCGAAGTGCAGATCGAGAAAACCCGAAAAGGGGGCTTTGCCGCTACCTCGTTTCACGTTTCCGCTCCCGAAGAACACCATCATCGGCATTTGCCCCAAGTCGAGCAAATCGTGGCCAAGGGGGCATTGACGGAGAAACAGCGTGAATTAGCCCTGAAGATCTTCCGCCGGTTGGCTGAAGCGGAGGCGGCAGTCCATGGTTTGCCTATGGAAAAAGTTCATTTTCACGAGGTTGGGGCGCTCGACAGTATCGCTGATATTGTCGGCGCTGCCATCGGCCTCGATCTGCTCGGCGTCGATCGCTTCTCCAGCCGATCCGTACCGACCGGAAGCGGCATGGTAGACTGCGCTCATGGCAGGATGCCGATTCCTGCGCCCGGCACGGCTCAGCTGCTCAAAGGCGTCCCGCTGGCGGCGACCTCGATTCAGGCCGAGTTGACCACGCCGACGGGAGCCGCCATTTTGACCACCGTCGTCACCGAATGGACCGAGACGCCGAACCTGTCGATCGAGTGCATCGGCTATGGCGCTGGAACAAAAGATTTCAAAGAGCAACCGAACCTGCTCCGAATACTCGTTGGGAAAGCTTCTGACCCAGCCACGCTGACTGGCTTGCTGAGCGACCAAGTCTGCGTTTTGGAAACCAACCTCGATGATGTTCCCGGCGAAGTGGTCGGCTATTGCTATGATCTCCTTTTCCAGGCCGGAGCGCTTGACGTTTACAGCACGCCGATTTTCATGAAGAAAAACCGGCCCGGCATCAAGTTGACCGTTCTTGCGAAGCCATCCGATGTGGGGAAAATCGAGGAGATCCTCTTTCGTGAAACGGCGACACTCGGCATTCGCCGTTGCACGGTCAACCGACACATTCTTCAAAGAGAAACCGGCGAAGTGGAAACACCGTGGGGACCGGTGAAAGGCAAATTCTGTCGGCGCGACGGCGAGGGGACGTGGTTTTCTCCGGAATATGAGGACTGCGCCCGCTTGGCACGGGAAAACGGAATTCCTCTTCGCGAAGTTCTCGAGTCCGCTGCGAAATCTCAGCAGCAGTAGGCAGCGCCTGATCACAGCGAAGAGGATCAGTGCGCGCCAGGGCCCGGAAAGAATTCTTCGGCAAATCAGCCAACCATTTTACCTGTTTTCTCTGGTCCACCGTCAACAAACGGTAATTTCTGGATCGTCGTACCGTCAACTAACGGTGCAAACGGATTGTTGACGGCGGTAATCTGGGTGGTTAAGCTACGATGGTCAACCGAACAACTGTTTCTCTTTCCCCGACGATAATTCATCATGAGAACCATCAACAACTTCGGAAACTGGATTGGCGCGGCTTTATGCTTGATTGTGGGATCGTTCGGCGGCGTTCATGCTGGCGAGTATGACCCTGTCAAGGAGGCGGGACTTTCGGGCGGCTTGCTTGTGCAGCTTGGTGCTGGAGACACGACCAGCGCGGCGCGTTTAAGTCACAGCGGTCGGTTCTTGATTCATGTTCTGGATGGCAATTCAGCAAAAGTGGAGGCTGCTCGCCGGAACTTGACGGACAATGGCTTTTACGGACTGGCCTGGGCGGAGGTGCATCAAGACCGCCAGCAGCTTCCTTACGCGGAGAACGTTGTCAATTTGATTGTGGTTGCAGAATACGCCGTGCCGGCGTCGGAACTCTTTCGCGTTTTGACACCCTATGGGCGAGTGTTGTTTTTGGCCAAGGGACTGGCGGACAAGGAGGAACTTCAGCGAGCGGGGTTCACCAGGTTGAGCGAGAGTGGTTCGCGAGTGCTGGCCCAGAAGCCGTGGCCAAAGGAAATGGATGAATGGTCCCACCCTCGGCATGGAAGTAACGGTAATGCAGTGTCGTTGGATACGCTGGTGGGGCCGCCAGAGCGGGTTCGTTGGATCGCGGCTGCCACGTCCGAAGTGGAAGGCATGGTGACGGCAGGAGGCCGCAACTTCTACGGCGGGATGATCGCCCGCGACGGTTTCAACGGTCTGCGGCTATGGCATCGGGACTTGCGCAAAAGCGACAGCCTGAACGCTTTTGATTTTCGCTTGCCTCGACTATCGAGCCGATTTGGCCGGCCGGTCGCCACGGCGGAGTTCGTCTTTGCCGTCAGGCAGAATCAGCCGGTGGCTTTGAACGCCCGCACGGGAGAAGTCGAGTTGACGTTTGGGGATGTGCGTGACGCAACCGAGCTCTTGTTTGATGGAGAGCGTGTCATTGTCGCGGAGGGCAGTTCTGTGCGTGCCTTCCGGATCGAGCCATTGGCCATCAAGGATAAATCTGGGAGAAATAGCTGGCAAGCCAAACAGATCTGGAAATACGACTGCTCCAATCCGAGCAATGTGATTGCGGATGGCAAGTGGGTGGCGTTGATCAAGGGGGAGGTTCGGCGAGGAGAAAAGCGTGAAGCGGTCGTGCTCGACGCCCGCACCGGCGAAGTGGAATGGCAACGGAGCGATTATCCGTGGTTGCCGCGTACCGCCCGGACAGTCCTTGCCGACGACATGTTGATCTTCGAGGAATCGTCGCTCAATGATCACGACGCGGGTAATGGAATTCATGTTGTGGAAGCCAAAGACGGCGAACACCGCTGGTCGAAAAGTTTTCCTCCGGGCATGAACCATCGTCGGCAGGCTCGGGCCATGGTCATCAACAAGAACCTGTGGATCCTGCATGGCGGGAAGGTCAACACCGCTGCCAAAGAGAAGATGAAACGCGAACCGGTGCAGGTGTCGGCGCTGGACCCGAAAACGGGACGTGTGCGGGTGACGCTGCCTGCTGGACTGGCCCATTGTTTTCCGCCGGTTTGCACGCCAAATTATTTGTTCGCCGGTGAACTGGATTTGACCAGCTTGCTGTCAGGCAAGGTCATCGCGAATCGGATTACCAAAGCGAACTGTTCGCCGGAAAATGGTTGGGTGCCTGCCAACGGTCTGGTTTATACGACGCCCAAGCATTGCACATGCTGGCCAATGCTGCGTGGTTACGTCGCGATGGCTCCTGCGTCGACCCGACCGAATCCTGCCACCTTGCCGGTGGAAAAGATTGACTTCGTGCTTGAAAAAGGGCCGGCCCAGGCCGACCCGAAAGCGGCCAGCCCAACGGAAAGGGATTGGCCCCTCTATCGCCATGACGTGTGGCGGAGCAGCAGCACACCGTTGGCCGGACCGGAAAACCTTCGCGAAATCTGGCGTGTGCCGCTCAACACCGCGAAAGAGGCGTTGGTCTATCGGCGGGAAGCAAGCGCGAATGCCCCTGCTATTGGTCCGATTCTCCACGATTGGCGAAACAACCCGAAGGTCAAAGGCCCGCTGAGTGCACCCACGATCGCCTATGGGAAGGCTTTTGTCATGCGACCGAACGCTCACGAGTTGGTCGCGGTGGATACCAGCACTGGCGAGGTACGTTGGCGGTTTCGTGCCAACGGCCGACTCGATACGCCGCCGGCGATTTATCGTGGACTGTGTTTGTTCGGGTCGGCGGACGGCTGGGTCTATGCCGTGCGAGCGGACACCGGCGATTTGGTCTGGCGTCTGCGTGCCGCTCCGACCGACGAGCGAATCGTCGCGCATGGACAAGTCGAATCTCCGTGGCCTGTGCCGGGAGCTGTTTTGGTCATGGATGATGTGGCCTATTTCGCGGCAGGCAGACAACCCCTGGCGGATGGCGGCATCCTGCTCTTCGCTGTGGATCCGCTCACGGGAAAGCGGCACTGGGTCCGCCGAATCGACTCGGTTCCCCAAAAAGGTTTCTATGAAAATTCCGGCCTGGAATTCGATCCCTTTGACATTCTTCACAAAGAAGGAAAGGGGATCGCCATGAGCCGGTGGATTGTATCGCTCGATGGCAGAAACGTGTCGGTCGACAAATGGAATGCCTTTGCTCGCTTGGACATGGGAGCCGGGGGAGTCTGGGTTCCGCGTGGTTCATGGACCTACGACGCTCGACACCAGCATCGCTTTGCGGGCGAAGCGTCGCGTCGACCTCTCGTCGCATTCCGAGATGATAATGTCTACAGCTATCTGAACGGGACGACGACCTTATTCCGCCGAGACTTCGATCTCGATAAAGGCGAGAAGTTCAACAGCAAATGGATCACTGGATGGGAAGCGGGCAAGGTTGCCCGTCAAAACGGCCGGCCTTATCGAACCGATCGCATTGCCCAGAATGCCAAATGGAAGGTCGACCCGTTCGCCGATCCGAAGACGCCAAAGAAACCGGTGAAGTATGGCACCCAGCTTTACAATCGTATTCACGGCATGGCGTTGGCCAAGGATCGCCTGTATGTTGTGCACCAGGACGGCAGACTGAAAGTCATTTCCACCGCGGATGGCAAGGTCGTCACGGAAACACGGGTTCCGCCTCCCGCTTGGGACGGACTGGCCATCGCGGAAGGCAAATTGTTTCTCACCACGCAAGCGGGGGAACTCGTTTGTCTGGGAGAAAAGTAGGCTGCCGATCGGCGCTACCGACGTTACTCCCAGCGAAGCGTCCTCGCTACCCGGAAGCCAACACTGGTAAACTTGCTGACCGACGGCGCCCGGTCACGGGAGGCACAACGCACAAAGAGAGATTTGGCGAGAAACGAACCTCCACGGATCACTCGCAAGGTAAGGCTCTCGTTTGTGGTTCGAAGTTGGATGCGTTCGCGGTCTTCGAATGGGCCTGCGCCTTGCGGATAAATGAATGGCTGATCGTGTACCCATTCGCCGGCGTTGCCGAGCATGTCGAACAAACCGAAATCGTTCGGCATCAGTCGCCCCACCGGCAGCATCTGCCGATCGTATGAGTTTTTCGCATACCATGCGTAGTTGCCGAGCAATTCCTCGGTCTCCCCATAATAACGACTGGTAATGGCATTGCTCCGGCAGGCGAACTCCCATTCCGCCTCGCTCGGCAACCGATAGCCTTTCAGGTGCAAATAATTCCATTTAACGCTCATGCCGGCAGCATATTTTCCCTCGGAGTTGGGTTCGTAACACCACTGCTCCCGGGCTATGCCTTCCTGCTGGCTGAGCCAGTTGCAGTAGGCGGCAGCATCGTACCAGGAAACCGAAGTCACTGGGCAATCGGCCGTCGGTGCCAATTTCTTGTCGCGATCGTGCTCTTTACGAAAACGCGAGAACTGCTCGATGGTCACTTCTCTGGCCGAGATAGCGAAACTGCGGGAAATCCGTCGGCGGTGCTGCCTCTCGTTTTCCCCTTGCGGACCGCCTTCCCGGTCGGCTTCCGATGTCGGCGAACCCATCAAGAATTCGACTGGGCCGCGAATCACCACCATGGTCTGACCTTGTTTGTTGATGTACCACTGGCGCTGGTCGTCGATTTCTCCCGTTGCCAGTTCTTTATCGACCTCGATGAGTTGTTTCTCCGCGTGCCACTTTCGCAACAACCATTCGACGGTGCCGTGCAATCCCGCATCTCGGGTATTGCGATAGACGGCAAGCAAGCGAGGGATCAAGTCTTTGACCGGCAAGTCGTCCGGCTGGTAATTGCCGAGACTCAGCCATAAGGCCCTCTGGATAGCCGGTTTCTTTTCTTGTTCGAGTTGTGCCAGGAGGACCGCCGGATCGACGCCCAGTGGAACGACTCGATGAATCAAATAGCTGCGTACTCGAGGATCGGGTGAATGGTCGAAAAGATGCCAGACGCTATTGCCGTGTCCGAGGCGGATCAGCGCCACGGCTGCATTGGCTTGCTGCTTCGCCAGGATTTCTTTTTCGTCATTGGTTTTCGCTTCATCGAGCGACCGGCCGATGATCTTCTCGAAAACAGGTGCGATGTCTTTGGCGAAGGCTTCGACTTTCGGAAACAACAAATGAAACTGGGTGGCATCGGCGGCAAGGGTCAATTCGGCAAGGATGTCGGGTTTGTCCGCGGCATACTCAGAGAGGATCGTCGCCGTCAACAGACGTTGCTCGGCGGACCGACCTGCGTTGCGAAAGATGCTGGTCAACGGTTCCAACAGTTTGTCGCGAACAGGTCGAAGAACATCGAGCCACGTTCCCAGAGCGAGGGGATTGACGGAGACCAGGTCTTCGGCAATGCCGATCTTGACGTTGTTCCACCTTTGGTTGCGGGGATCGAAAAGAGCCAACGCCGCCGCTGCGCGCAGGCGGTGGGGTTTTTCGCGGGGACGCTCGACAATAGGCCACAGACGGGGAATCAGTTTCTTCTTGTGATTTAGCAGAGCCTGGCGAAGGATCGCCACTTCCCGCGGTGAGGCTTCCAGCAAACGTGTAAACAGATAATCAACCTGGCTGTCGTCAACAGGCAAAAGGGCCAGGCTTGCGTGGAGTCGCTGTCGAGAATCGAACGGTGCGCTGGCTAATTCCTTCCGTATCAAAGGGTCTGTCCACTCCCGATACTTTTCCATCTTTTCGATGAGGTCGGGTACTTCTTCGATGTCGGAATGGCGCAAGGCTTGGACGAGTCCGGCGGCGTAAGTGGCGCGCACCTGAGCGGCTGCATGAGAGCTGAATTTTCGTCCTGCAAAAACAACCACGACGAACAAAGCAGCCAAGACAGCCGCGCGCGTCAGATAGTACCGGCTGGCTTGACGCATCATTTTTCGTTGCGGCGCTGTCCAGGCATGTTTTTTCGTGAACAAAAGAATGTTCGCCCATTCCCAGCAGGCTGGCAAGTAGCGGTTCGCCGGATGGGCATTCCACAAAGCAGCCCGATCGGCGAGGCGCAATTCGGCTCTTCCTCTGATGGTTTCCTTTTGTTTCCGCGTCAGCCATTCCCGTAATGCCGGCACGAGATAGTCGTGTGTCAGTTGGTATCGTTCCTTTTCTTCCGAGTCCGGAGTCGCTTCGGCGTCGACGGGCGTAATCAGCCGAAGTTCGGAATCGAGCAAGCTCAGCAACTCGTCGAAGGCTTTTGGATTGTTGTCATAGCCGGATATCCGGCGCAGTTCGCTTTTCGACAACGAGTTTCCTTTGATCTGGCTTCCCGCCTCGGGAAGAAGTGCTTTGAGGACGGTTCTGGCCGCCTGCTCGTGGAATCGATGCTTGGGGTGCGCCGTGCGAGCGGAAAAAGCTTCTTCGAGGAAAGTCGCGGCCAATCCGTGCATACCGCCGATCGTTTTCAGGGTACGAGGCTGCCACGGTTTGTGTTTCATCATGTCGGCGAAAAGTGCCAGCCTGATGGGAATCACTCTGTCATTTTCGGCGAGCCCGTCCACTGCCTGTTGCAAGAAGACTTCTTGATCGTGGTCGGGAGGATCGGACAAAGCGCCATACGCTCGGCCAAATGCCGCCAGGACTTTTTTGGCGTGGCGTCGATCGAACAAGTCGACGAGGAGAGAATTCTCCCCTTCTACGAGGGGAACTTCCAATTCGGACATGAATCGACTGATGGCCAGCCAGAAATCGTCGCGCACCATGAGAAGGCATTGCACGTTGCCGCCGTCACATTGGCGCAGAGCAGCCACCAACTCTGCGTTTTCAGCGGACCTGGCTGCGTGCAGCCATTGTTCGAACTGGTCCAAAATGATCAGTACTTTCTTCCCCAGCTGATTCGCTTTGCGCAGCGATGCCAGGGCATCCGTCAATGTGATTTCTGGCGGCAGGTTTGGGCAGGCCCGTTTCAGTGCTTTGAACAATCGGGGTATCGTGTCTTTCGGCGTCGCTTCGAGGTAAATGGGTAGAACGTGATCTGCCAGGCGGGGAAGCAAGCCGGCCTTGACGAGCGAGGATTTGCCACAGCCAGAAGGACCGTAAACCAATCCAACGGAGAAGGTCTTTTCAGAGAGGGTTTCTTCGATGCGCGATTTCCAGAAACGAAGCGAATCCGGCAAGCCGTTGCGGTCGCGAGGACCAGGCAGCAACTCAAGGAAAAAGTCGGCGTCGTGCGCATCGAAAGCACGCAATCCCTTTGGAACAACGGCTGGCGGTGCGTCGTTGACGGGAAGCGTGTCGGGCTTTTCGCTGCTGTCCTTGAGTGCGTGCAGAAAATGGCGCAAATCGTCTGCCAGATCCTTGGCGGTCGTGTATCGATCGGTTGCTTTTTTCGCCAGCGCCTTTAAACAGATTCGTTCCAGTTCGCGAGGGATCGAGGCGTCGATTTGCCTTGGCGGCCAGGGTTCGGAGTGGATGACATGATCCAACACTTCTGATATTGTCTGTCCTTCAAAAGGCAGGCGGTTCGTCAAAAGCTGATACAAGACGACTCCGAGACTGAAGATATCTGCTCGTCCGTCGATCCGATGGCCTTCGCCGCGTGCCATTTCCGGCGCCATGAAGGCCGGAGTGCCCGTAATGCGATGCCCTCTGCGAATATCCTCGTCCTTGCGGACCAGTCCGAAATCAGCAACGAATGGCCGGCCGGTCTTGTCTACCAGGATATTTCTCGGTTTGACGTCGCAGTGTACGTAGCCGTGCGTGTGCAAATAATGCAACGCGTCAGCGACCGTGGCGACCAGTTCAACGGTTTCCGCAATCGGTGGCTGACCACGCTCAAGGCGCGCAGCCAAATCACTTCCCTCGATGTATTTGGAAACGATAAAGCAGCGGCCATCGTCCGTCTTGCCCACGTCGTACACGGTAACAATATTGGGGTGATCCAGTTGGGCGAGAACGCGCGCTTCAGCCAAGAACATCTCTGCTTCCGCGGGGGTAGAGACGCGGCTACTGTTCGGCACTTTGACCGCTACTTTTCGGCCAAGCTCTTCGTCGGCAGCAAGATAGACTGTTCCAAATCCTCCTCGCCCCAACTCGCGTTCAATACGGTACCGGCCGATTCTCGTCACCGCGACATCGTTCGGTGTCTCGGGCAGCACAGGATAGGGGCTGGTTTGGTAAGGGTCGGGCGGATCGGCCCGGGCATCTCCAAGAAAAGGTTCGGTTTGAAATGGATCGTTCCCATTAGGCGACCCGTCGGATAGCAATGGAACCGTCAGCCTGGCGCACGATGGACAGCGAACCTCTTCGCCCGTGAATTCGTCCTTGGATGGCAACGGCGTTCGACAATGGGAACAAACAAACACCGACATGGGGATTACCTCTACAAAGCGTCTTTTCAAGTTTATTACACTCCCCTGGCCAATTCCAAGCAGGAGCACTCTCTCGCATGTCGTGCAGCGGTCGTTGTGATCGACTCCTGACCATGCTCTCTTTCTGGTCTTGGTTCCTGATTCCGTGCTTTCATAGAATGAACAAGACAAGTCCGTATGTACCGAGAAATACCCATGCCAGATGAAGCAAGCGAGCGGGAAGGTTTTTGTTCGATCGAAGAAGCGATTGAGGAGTTGCGCGCTGGCCGGATGATCGTGTTGGTCGACGACGAGCATCGGGAAAACGAAGGAGACCTGGTACTGGCGGCGGAAAAAGCGACTCCTGAAGCAATCAACTTCATGTTGACGCACGGCCGAGGCGTCTTGTGCCTGGCGATGTCGGCGGAACATTGCGAACGACTCCATCTCGATCCGCAAACGCCTGTGAACACCAGCCGAATGGGGACAGCGTTCACGGTCAAATTCGATGCTCGCGTCGGCATCGAGACGGGAACCTCCGCGTTCGACCGTTGCCGAACGATCCAAGTAGCGATTGATCCAAGATCGAAGCCAAACGACCTGATTCGACCGGGCCACGTGGACGGCTTGCGGGCGGAGCCGGGAGGCGTGCTCGTGCGTTCCGGACATACCGAAGGAAGCACGGACTTGGCGCGGCTGGCTGGTTTTCAGGAAGCCGCTGTTATTTGCGAAATCCTGACACCGGATGGCCGGATGGCTCGCGTGCCGCAACTACGCGAGTTCTGCGCTCGGCATGGGTTGAAGATGTGTACCATCGCCGACTTGATCGAGTATCGTCGTCATCGCGAGAAACTGGTAAACCGCGAACTGACGCTTAAACTGCCGACGGAATTCGGCGAATTCGACCTCTTTGTTTACACGTCGGTGGTCGATCCCGAGCCGCATCTGGCGCTGACGCTCGGCGGTATCGGCGTCGAATCTACCGGCGAAAAGGCAACCGAAGAACCGGTGCTGGTCCGCGCCCATAGCCAATGTCTCACGGGAGATATATTCGGCAGTTTGAAGTGCGATTGTGGCCCGCAATTGCGGCAGGCAATGAAGCAGATTCAACAGGCAGGCAAAGGTGTGATCCTTTATATGCGCCAGGAAGGGCGAGGAATCGGCCTGCTCGCCAAATTGCATGCCTATCGCTTGCAACAGCAGGAAAACCTGGACACTGTCGAAGCCAACCGGCGACTTGGTTTCAAGCCCGATCTGCGCCACTACGGCATCGGCGCCCAAATTCTGGCTGACCTTGGAGTCCGCAACATTCGTCTGCTTACCAACAACCCCGCCAAAGTGGTCGGACTGGAAGGATATGGCCTGCGCATCGTCGAACGCGTGCCAATCCAGATCGCACCCAACAACGTGAACGAGAACTACTTGCGAACCAAACGCGAAAAACTCGGGCACATTCTCGATTGAACAGGACGGTGAGTGCTTTTCCTCGGAGAAAAAAGACGGATGCGGTCATGAAAGTTGGAATCTGTATTTCTTCGTTGGAAATGCCGGTGCGTCGAGCCTTACGAGAAGCGGAACGCATGGGAGTCGGCGGCGTGCAGCTCGATGCCGTCGGCGAGTTGGCCCCGAAAAACCTGTCGCAAACGGGACGCCGGGAACTGCGCCACGTCCTCGAAAGCCATAATCTAGCGGTGACGGCTGTCGGCTGCCCACTCCGACACGGACTGGCACATCCGGAAAATTACGAAGCTCGAATCGAACATGTCAAACGGGTTCTCGAATTGAGCTACGACCTCAAAGCCCGCATCGTTGTCGCTGAAGCAGGCCGCGTTCCCGAGCCGGATCAGCCAGACCCCCTCCATGAGCCTTTGCAAATCGTGGGACAATATGGCGACCGCATCGGCGCCGTGCTTGCCTGGGAAACGGGCATCGATTCGGGAGAAAAAGTCGCCGATTACCTGAGGCGATTCCGGTCGGCTGGCCTGGCGGTCAATTTTTCTCCAGGAAATCTGCTATTGCACGGCCACGATCCAGCGAAAAGTGCACGTGCTCTGGGAGACCTGATCGTCCATGTGCATGCCAAGGATGCGCGGCTGGCGGCCGCGGGACGGACCGCTCAGGAAGTTCCCCTCGGTCATGGAGACGTCGATTGGATGCACGTTCTCAGCGTTCTGGCCGAGATCGAATACCGAGGCTGGCTGACTATCGTTCGCCCGAGCGGCGAAGATCAGCCCGCCGATC
Organism: Gemmatales bacterium; assembly: GCA_026004675.1. Taxonomy (GTDB): domain Bacteria; phylum Planctomycetota; class Planctomycetia; order Gemmatales; family Gemmataceae; genus BPJP01. Next base: position 852,449 of record BPJP01000001.1, on the reverse strand, counting down.
TGACCGACAGCATCGCTTTTTTGCGGAGATTGATTCCGTAACAATGGAGGTTGCTTGGGGGAGGTCGTCACTCCGACCTAATCGAAAAAATTCTCCCATTCCATTTGCAATTCAAAAAACCTGTTCTATGCTGCGAATAGGTGAGGAACGTCGGCCAACCAGCCGGCGGCACTTGCAAAAAACAGACTGCGGCTCTTATCCGTTCTGAGGGGGGAACGGTTAAGGCCTCCGAGCGATTGAAGGGGTGGACGGGACCCTTCAATAAGCTTGGTGGTCCGGGCTTCCTGTGGGGGGAAGCCCGGTTTTTTGCGCTGCCTCCTCTCATGCTTCGTCTTCCGGTCATTTTGTCCTCGTCTTTTAGCCGAGCTGCACACCAACGCATAAACTGATCCCAGTGAGATTCGTTCACCTGACCGGCGACATGTCATGTATCGTTCTTCCCTGGTGTTGGCGGTGTTGCTATTTTCGGGCTGCGGCCTGGCGGAATACGACAACCTCGTCGCGGTCGGAAACGTATTTGACTCGCAGCAGGCTTCATCGGAAAAAATCAAGAACGTGGTGCGGCTGAGTTTGCAGTCGCTGAAAATCGGAGAAGCGGCGAGTGCCGAACGGCGAAACTATTTGCATTGACCTGACGGGACCTTGCCATGCGACTTGCGCTGATCGGATTGAAAGGGCATCAAGGCGTTGTCGTGCGCGGTGCCAGCCAGTTGGGAGATGTGGAGATCGTCGCCGTCGCCGACGACGTCAAAGGGCAGGCGGAGCGGTTCAAACAGCGCGAGCGGCTCGCCAAAAAGGCCGATGTCTATACCGATTGGCGCCACTTGCTCGATCATGCCATGATGGATGTCTGTTGCGTTTGCGATGAAAACGGCATACGCGCTGAACAAATCATCGCTTTAGCAGAAAGAAACATCCACATCGTTACGGAAAAGCCGCTCGCTACGAGTCTGGAAGACCTGGACCGCATCCGCAAGGCGCTTGCCAAATCGAAAAGCAAGTTGACGATGCTGTTGACGATGCGCCACGAAGCCAAGTACATCAAGATGCGTGAGTTGGTGAAGAATGGGACGATCGGCGAGGTCTGTTTGGTTACGGCACAAAAGTCGTATCGGCTTGGAAATCGCCCGGACTGGTTCAAAGAGCGGAAGCGCCTGGGAGGCACGATTCCCTACATCGGCATCCATCCCATCGATCTGATTCGCTGGATCACGGGCATGGACTATACGCGGGCGGCAGCCTTTCATGGACGCATCGGTCGGCCGGAGATGAAAGAAACCGAAAACCACGCCTCGGTCCTCCTGCAAATGAGCAATGGAGCGTCCGTCACGGCTCGGCTTGATTACCTTCGTCCCGAAACCGCGCCATCGCATGGTGACGATCGTCTTCGCATTGCTGGTACGGAAGGTGTGATCGAAGCGCGCTACGGTCAAAAGGAACTTTCGCTGATCACTTCGAAGAAAAAGCCTTTTACCGTCGCACCTGGCCAGGCGACCAATCTGTTTGCGGAGTACCTCCAGGCCGTTCGCAACAACAAACCCCTGCCGATTGCGACCGACGATTGCATTTACGTCACCGATGTCGTGCTGCGTGCCCGGCAGGCGGCAGATGAGCACAAAGTGGTGGAAATCCCTCGGCAGAAATGAGCGACGGGCGGAGCAAGAGGAACCGGGAGACTTCAGCCCCTTGGAATAGCGATGGCAAGCGCCTACACTGGGACGTACTGGGCTGAAGCAGCGAACATTTTCTCTCAGGATCGGCCATGCCGGAAGACCACGACCCCTTCGTCGCCAAGCGGGAAGCAATGCGCCGCGAGTTTTTCGAGCGCATGTTTCTCCTGGGCGGTTGGCCTGGCGCGACAGATACCTACAAGCGAACGATGTGGGCCGCAGTCCCCGACATCGCCCTGGCACGCGCCGGCTATGGCCTGACCATGCGGAAAGGACTTCCGGAAACGGGTGCGAATAACCAGTTGATCATGGCCGGCCACGAAGCCATGTTGGCCCAATGGTTTTACCGGCCACTCAAGCGCGCCGACATCGAATTATCCCGCAAATGGTACGCGGAGCGATCCAATGTCAAAGTGTTTCCGCATGCCTTGTGGGATGAGATACTTCGGCAACCTGGCGACGACATCTACCTGCCTGTCGATGTCTGGGGATTTCCCGGAGGGCAGACGTTTTTGCCTGGCGTCCCCTGCTTGTTTTTCGAAGGAATGGGTGGAGCCGTTTCGTATTTGGAACCGGCCATGTGCCGGTATTTCGTGCCGATCATTCAAGCCACCAAAGCCCGGCTGATGAAACTGGCCACGCCCCAGGACGCCGAATTCGGACTCCGCTCCGCTCCGCATGAACTCTGCAACCTGGTCTTGTTGATGGCTCGTTACGTGGGCGGACGCGGTCGACTCACTTCCAATGATACCGCCGAGTTCATGTATCCCGAGTTTTTTCGTTCGATCGGCACGATTGGTCACGAAATGATGTGTGCCGCCCAATCGTTTGACAGGACGCTGGCGGAAGCGGAATACGAGATGATGGACCGCTTCGTGTCCGCCATCGGACACGCATCCCTTTTATGTGATCTCGTGGATGCCGAGACCGTCGGCCTGGAAAACGCACTCCGTGTCATCCAGTCGCATCCGGAGACAGACCAGGTTGGTATTCGCGTCGATTCTGGAGATATCGGCGGCCAATGCGTGTTGTATTTCCAGAAGATGCGGGAGGCCGGCATCAAACCACGGCGAATCGTCTTTGAAAGTGAAGTCACTCCAGACAGCATTCGCGAAGTCTATGATCGTTTTCGGCAGGAAACAGGAGAAGAACCGGAACTGCTCTTTCCTGGAGCCGGCGGTTACTGGTGGCGGCTCGTGCACAGGGATACGGTAGCTGCCGCTTTCAAACGAAGCGCTACAGGCAACAACCCGAACATGAAATTCTCCAACACGCCCGGCAAAGAATCGCTCGGCGGCTACCTGCGCGTGTATGGCCGCGACGATACGTTGATCATCGCCGACGCTTCCGAATCCCCTCTTGGCGAACCGTTATTTGTGCCACTCGTCCGGGATGGCCGAATCGTTTATCACGAATCGCTCGAAGAGCAAGCCGACCGCGCGGATCGCACTTGGGATCGCTATCGGCGAGTCGAGTTATCGGAGAAAGTGGCCGAGTATCGTGCTCGATTCATGGAAATGCGCAACCGCGAAGTGACCGCAGCCCGAAAGCGCTTGGAGAAAAACACCTAAGGGCGGGTTTCATCGATATTGTTGATCCGCCCCGCTTCCGGGGCAAATCGGTTCGCGCTTTCTGCGTACACAAAAACCTCATCGACGGTCGGTTTGTTCGATCGTCGATGAGGTTGTGCGGTTGAAGAACGTTTTCGTTAGCCGGCTGGGTCTTTGCCGTCGATCCACGGACCGGCCAGCTTCATATAATCGGGCGGTTCGAGAGTGCTGCCAGTGTCTCCCGCGCGCCAACCGATGATCTGGTTCGGTTTGCCGCGTTTTTCGCTGCGTTCTTCCCACCGCTTCGCCCAGCTGTCATCGGCTTCCTTGACCTGACGTTTCTCTTTGTCCCAGAAGAGTACCTTTCCCTGGCGGTAACTCAAGACGCCCATATTGACAGTGGTGAAAGCGGCCGCACCAAGTTCAGGCGGGCTGAGCGTATTGCGGTCGCGCCGGCGGACGCAGTCGAGAAAGTTCTCCCAAAGAGCGGTCGTATCAGCATGGCGGCCTGTTGGCGGCTGGCAATCGACGAATTCCCCTTCGATCGACTTCTCGAGTCTGGCTGGCAGGCCGGCTCCGCCTTTGGGATTGTCGGGGATGATCTGGAAGCCGCCGCGAACGAATTTGATCGTGCCCAGCCGACCGCGAATGACCTCCTCAATCGGGTATCGAGAAATCATCGTCGCGGTGATCATCAACTGGCAACCTTCGTCATAGTCGGCCACGACGGTGGCGACGTCGGGGACGTCGCGGCCGTCATATTCGAGATAAAGGCCGCCACTGCCAACAACCCGGGCCGGATAGCGAACGCCCATTGCCGCGATCATATGCGTGGTCTGATGGACGAACAAATCGGTGAACATGCCGCCGCCGAATTCCCAATAGCAGCGCCATTGACCATAAATGGCACGGTCGAACGGCATCTTCGGCGCCAATGGCTTGTCGGGGAAGACATGGAACTTGTGGCCCAAAAACATGTCCCAATCGATCGTTTTGGGGGTCATATCTTTGGTCAGGCGATAGTAGCGCCATTGGCCCATAATGGAGTTACGATAGTAACTGGTTTGCGCCTGTGCGACGTGTCCAATTTTGCCGTTACGAATCAATTCATTCGCCCGCAACCAGGTCGGGTCGGCCATCGACTGCACCCCGACCGTCATGACGCGGTTGTACTTCTGCATGGCGTCGACGACTGCTTGCGCTTCTTCGATGGTTTTGGTCATCGGTTTTTCGCAATAGACATCTTTGCCAGCGGCAGCGGCATCGATGCACATTTTGGCGTGCCAATGATCCGGCGTGGCGATACAAACGACGTCGACTTCCTTCAGATCGAGGAGTTTTTGATAGTTTTTGGTGACGTGTTTGGTGTCGTCGGGCTTCAGGCCGCACTTCTTCGCGGAGGGATACAGCCCTCTGCCCCCATAGCTGGGATAGACTTCGACATTGCCGTCCCACACGTCACACACGGCCACGGGAGCAACGCCTTTCTTCTGTTTACTCATTTTGTTGATGATATCGATGTGAGCCTGGCAGCGGCCGCCAGTTCCCAAAAAGGCGACGCCGATGCGCTCGTTGGCGCCGTAAACCCGCTTAGCGCTGGCAGCCGTCAGCGATGCCGCTGCGACCGATGTCGCCGTGGTCTTCAGAAAATCGCGGCGATCAACACTCTTTCGAGACATAAATGACATCCTCCGTATAGTTGCGTACCTCTCCCGTGAAGGCCAATTGCTCCTTACAAAATAGCAGACGAAGCAGCCGATTGCCACAATCAAGTTCGGGCTGGCCACTCCTTCACGTGGATTTCTGGGCTTCGCCATTTCGTTTTACATTGTGGTTCGGCGACGCTTTGAAGGCGTGCCCCATGTCACACGTTTTTGCTGCTTTTATTCTTCAATCCGCTGCAGTATCCTAGTGAAGTTTGACGTCGCTTCGCCTTCGATTCCACCCGACGTGCAGGAGACACGACCATGCGGAGAATTCTTTGTAGTTTGGCATTTGTAGGCGTGTTGGGGCATGTAACCATCGTGCCGCCCATTCTTGCCGAGGAATTCAAACTCGAACCCGGTTTCAAATTCTTGTTCAACGGGAAGGATCTCACTGGCTGGAAGCTCAAATCGGATGGTTCCTCGCTCGACGGCAAGACGGAAGCTCCCAAAAAGCGCTTTCAAGTAATCGACGGTAAGCTCGTTATTGATGGCAAAACTCGCGGCAATATGATCATCGAAACCGCTCACCGTTTCGACAAAGACGTGCACATCAAATTCGAATTTCTTCCCGACGACAAATGCAATAACGATTTGTATTTTCGAGGCAACAAATTCGACATCAAAAGAGGAGATGTCAAAAATCTGAAGCCCGGAGCCTGGCATTTGTTTGAAATCATCGTCACGGGAGATAAAGTCGAATTCAAATGCAACGGAGAAGTCCAACGGGTGGGTAAAGCGAAATCAGCCAGTCCTCTGGGCATCCGCGCCGAATTCGGCGCTATCCAGTTTCGCAACATCCGCTATAAGGAATAAGAGGAAATCCTGACAAGCTATCTTGTGAAATGAGCGGTACGCGACGACGCCGTTCGACTTCAGTGGATCCAAAAAACGGGTGCATGGGTGGGCGAGGGCAAGGAGCGCAGCCTGTTTGACGAAGAGGACGCGGCAACGCCTCACGCGTCTACAGCCGGTTTGTTCGCGGAAATCGTCTTCAATCGTCCTCTTGATCATCCGTACACATATGCCGTCCCCGAACATCTCGAATCGGCAATGGCAGTCGGCAAACGAGTGCTGGCGCCATTCGGAAAAGGGGAGCGCCGCGAGGTCGGATTTTGCGTCGGGATCGGCAACCAGACTCCCAGCCGAAATGTCAAAGAGATCGTGGACGTTTTGGATGACGAGCCGTTGTTGACGCCCGATTTGATGCGTTTAACGCGGTGGATGGCGGACTATTATCTCTGCGGATGGGGACAAGTTCTAAGCGCCGTCATCCCAAGCGCGGCGCGGGACAAGGCTGGAAGCCGCGAAGTGGTCTTTGTTGAGGCTTTGAATATCGACCCGCCGACTACTCTTTCGCCCAAACAACAAAGGGTTTGGGAGATCCTGACCAAGACAACCGGTGGTTTGCCGATCCCAGAACTTGCTCGGAAAGCCGGCTGCGGGACGGGACCGATCCAGGCTCTCGTCCGTGCTGGTTTGGTACGCAAAGTCACTCGTCGCGTCGAACTTTATCGTGAAACCGTGGAAGAAGTTGACGAGTCAAGGTCAGTCGACCTGAACGCCGATCAGGTTCGAGTTTGGGCACCTCTTCAGGAAGCGATTCGGCGAGGTGGGTTTCGCGCCTTTTTGTTGCACGGTGTGACGGGCAGCGGCAAAACCGAGATTTATTTGCGGGCCATTGAGGAGGTTCTGCAACAGGGAAAAGAGGCGATCGTGCTGGTACCCGAGATCAGCCTGACGCCGCAGACCATTGAACGATTTCGCGGTCGGTGCGGCAAAGTGGCGGTGGTGCACAGCAATCTTCGACCTGCCGAGCGTGGCTGGCACTGGCGCCGTATCGCCGCTGGCGAGGTCCACGTCGTCGTCGGCGCTCGCAGTGCCGTCTTCGCCCCGACCCGAAGGCTCGGTTTGATCGTCATTGACGAAGAACACGAAAATAGCTTCAAGCAGGACTCGACACCGCGCTACCACGCACGCGACGTTGCCGTGATGCGCGCTCGGTTGGAAGGAATCCCGATCATCCTCGGCTCGGCCACTCCTTCGTTGGAAAGCTGGCATAATGCTCAACGCGGTCAATATACGCTCTTGAGTTTGCCCAATCGGGTAGAAGATCGTTCCTTGCCTGACGTGACCTTGATCGATTTGCGTTATGAGCCGCCGCGTGGCTCCCGCTACCAGGCAATCAGTACGGCGTTGGAACGGGCCATGCGGCAATCACTTCAAGCCGGCGGTCAGGTTATCTTGTTGCTCAATCGTCGCGGCTACTCGACTCATTTGCAATGTCCTGGTTGCGGCCAAGTAGAAACATGCCGTTTTTGCGACGTGGCATTGACCTATCACCGAGAGCGCGACGTCGCTTTGTGCCATTATTGCGGCTACGAAAAATCGCCGCCGGTGCGTTGTCAGCAATGCGGATTCGCCCACATTCGCTACCAGGGAATCGGCGTCGAAAAACTTCAGGCCGAAGTGGAACAGAAATTCCCTCACTTCGTCATCCGCCGCATGGACAGCGACACCATGAAAAAACCAGGAAGCCATGAACGCGTGCTCTCGGCATTTCGCCAGGGACTCGTGCACGTGCTCCTTGGCACACAGATGATCGCCAAAGGGCTGGACTTTCCCAACGTCACGCTCGTAGGAGTCGTCAACGCGGATGTCGCTCTGCACCTGCCCGACTTTCGATCAGCGGAGCGAACTTTTCAACTACTCGCACAGGTCGCAGGTCGGGCCGGACGCGGGCCGAGCGGTGGCCGAGTCCTCATTCAGACCTTCAACCCGCAACATCCGTGTATCGCCTTGGCGGCGCGCCACGATTACCTTTCTTTTGTGAAAGCGGAATTAGCCATCCGCAAGGCTCACCAATACCCTCCCTACCAGAGACTGGTCCGTTTGATCGTTCGCAGCCTCGACCAGGAAAAAGCAGCTCATTTCGCCGACCAACTGGCGGGCCGTTTTCACATTGCGTTAACTGCACTTCAGTCCAGCGGTGCTCAACCGGCAAACATTCGGCTGCTCGGCCCGGCGGAAGCGCCCGTCTTTCGACTGAAGAATTTCTTCCGCTACCATTTCCAATTGCAATCATCCAGTCCTGGCGCGTTGCACCAGTTGCTCCGGTCGGTTTTGCCGACCGTCCGCCTCCCAGCGGGGGTCGAATATATCGTCGACGTCGATCCGATCAGCTTGCTTTAATGAAGGCTGCCGTTCGGCGGAATCGCCTCCCTCGAAACGGCCGGCCATCAAGGCAATCTCTCTTTTCGGCGGTGCTGTTAACGGTTTTGTCCTCGAATCGCAGTTCGAGACGCTTGAAACGCGATAGGCGGCGCGCGCAGGAATGACGTGTTGGAAGAAAGCACATCTTGGTTGATATTGACGGGGGCGCGGCCAGTTCGAAGTACTAATAAGCGTTGCCCGGGCGCATTCTTGTCGCGCTGAATGAAGCACTCGTGCCCCAATGTTCCTGGTCGATCGTATTGAGCGCCGACGATGAGATACTCGTTTGGTGCCAGCGTGACTTCCCAGCTCAAAGCGGGAAACGATTCCGTAGGCCGCTGTTGCTTCAACTCCCAGCCAGAGCGGTCATCCGCGGGCGCAGGCAAGAGTTGGGAATCGCCATGTTGCACTTCGGGCGTAAAACGCAGGCGCGTTTCGCCAGTGGGTGTCAACGTTGCCGTAATGACCAGAGAACAATCGGCACGGGCAACGTCGATCTCTCGTTCTTTGTCGTTTGCCTTCACCACAAACCGACATTGTTCCAGAGTCGGACCAAGTCGAAAACGTGTCGAATGGCCTGCCCGAATCATGATGCGCCGCGGGTTGACACATGTTCGCTCTGACGTCAGCATTTCCAGGAGTTTGGGGGGTGTAATGCCGCCGACCTGACCAACTCGCAAGCCGTTCTCGTCGAGCATAGCTCTCTTCTCCGGTTCGACGACCTGTTCGTCGGTCTGGGTCCATAATTCGCGATTGATGTAGTGATCGCCAATAGTGCACTGCAACAGGGCGGCATCGATCACCACAACGTCAGGGCCGGTTGGTCCGCGGAACGGGCCGAAACGGTTCAGCCAGTTTTTCGGTTGTGCCGACTTGTTCGTCAGGCAACCGGCCAGGAAGACCGGCAGCATAACGATCAACATTCGCCGCATATCAACGTCCTTGCGCTCCTTTCCAACAAAAGCCTGGAAGAACGGCGAACCATAGCGAGAAGAAGAACAGGTCGCAAGAGGATTTTGCACGAATTGCGGTATGTGACCCAATGATCGTTCGTATAGCGACATGATCGAAGCGGATGTTCCAAGGCAGGCCAAATGGAGAATACGCACATATAAGACGAAACGGCTGAGATCGGTTGCCAAGTTAGCGGCATCGTCGCTTGTTTGCGACAGATCGCAACCGGATAGAATTCTGTTGGAGATTTTGTCGAAACTTTCGTCGAACCGAACAAACAAAGCGCCTGCAGCGAATTTTGAATGCGGCATGATAAACGACGTCGATGAGAATGCGAACTGGTGGCACCGGCCGGGCGGCTTTCGTGAAGTGTTAGCCGTGGCTTTGCCGCTTGTCGTGTCGACTTTATCCTGGACGGTGATGACGTTTGTCGACCGTGTTTTTCTGAAATGGTGCTCGGGGACGGCTTTGGCGGCAGCGTTTACCGGCTCGAATCTCTGGTTTGCCGTCGTCTGTTTGCCATTGGGGATCTGCACCTATACCAACACCTTCGTGTCGCAGTATTTCGGCAACGGCCAGGCAACGATGATTGGTCGAGCAGTTTGGCAAGGGGCATGGGCCGGGCTTGTCATGTCCCCTTTCGTGCTGGCCTTCATCCCGATCGCGCCATCGATGTTCGCGTTGGCTGGACACGAAACAAGTACCTATCTTCAAGAAACTGCGTATTTCCAAATCCTGCTCTGCGGCGCCCCTGCCATGTTGTTGGCCCAGGCGCTTTGTTCCTTTTACAGTGGTCGAGGTCAAACGTCCGTTGTCATGTGTATCGATGTGTTGGCAGCAGCGATCAATGTTGTTCTCGATTATCTCTGGATTTTCGGCCGGGGCGGTTTTCCGGTTCTGGGAATTACCGGCGCCGGCTGGGCAACCGTAACGGCTCTTTGGTTCAAGGCCTTTGCTTATGTATTCCTGATCCTGCGACGCCGGCACCGGGGCGAATTCGGCACCTTGGAAGGTCTTGTCTTTGATCGACGACTGTTAGGCAGATTGCTGTATTTCGGCGGTCCCAGCGGTTTGCAGATGCTCTTGGACGTACTTGGTTTTGCCATTTTCATCCTGTTGATTGGGCGGCTCGGCGATGTCGCGTCGCAAGCGTCCAGTATTGCATTCAGCATCAGCACCCTGGCGTTCATGCCGATCTGGGGCATCGGGCTTGCTGTTGGCATCCTCGTTGGCCAGCGCCTTGGAGAGGATCGGGACGACCTGGCGGCTCGTTCTACGCAAACCGGTCTGGTCATCGCGATGAATTACATGGCGATCATCTCGGTGCTGTACGTTCTTGTCCCTGAATGGTTTCTGTCGACCTTCTTCGCCGGTGCCGAAGCAACGCACTTGGACATCGAAGTTCGCACACTGGCGGCCACCTTGCTCCGGTTTGTTGCAGCCTACAATTTGTTTGACGCGGTTTCGATGGTATTCGTCAACGCCATCAAAGGGGCAGGTGATACGCCTTTTCTGATCCGAGTGAGCTTTGTCATGGCGATCATGCTTGCCGGGTCGAGTTGGATCGGTGTCGAAGTGTTCCAATTCGGCATCTTGGGATGCTGGGCAATCTTGACGGCGTGGGTCTGGACGTTGGGCGTGGTGTTTTGGTGTCGCTATCGCCAAGGGAAATGGCGAACCATGCGTGTGATCGAGCCAAGCCTTTCTTGATCGGAGTCAATAGGCTTTCGCGAAAACGACGCGTCCCTGAGACGGTCTGCCGGTCAGGATGCATTTTCCTTTCTCGTCTGGCCGATGGAAGGGGACGCAGCGAATGGTGGCCTTGGTCTCAGCGGCGATGCGATCTTCAGTTTCGCGGGTGCCATCCCAATGGGCCCACAAAAATCCGCCTGGATTCTCGATTTTTTCTTTGAATTCGTCATAGGAGTTGACTTCGTAGCTGTTGTCGTCGCGGAATTTCTTCGCCCGTTGGAACAAGTTTTTCTGGATTTCCTGCAAAAGCTCGGCCATCCGCGCCGGCGCTGCCGACAATGATATGCCCATTTCTTTTCCTTCTTTGCCGGGAATGTCGCGGCGGGCGAGTACACAGGATTCGTTGGCCAAATCTTTCGGACCTAATTCGATGCGGATAGGCACGCCACGCAGTTCCCATTCGTTGAACTTGAAACCGGGCTGGTACTGTTCGCGGTCATCGACTTTCACGACGACGGGTTCAAAATTGAGCCAGGAATGCAGCTGTTTTTCGACCCCCTGTTTAAGCGCCGTTGCCAACCGGTGGGCCGCTGCTAGGACTTGTTCCTTCTCTTCCGGTTTCTTGAAAATCGGCACAATGACGGCGTGAATGGGAGAAACGCGCGGCGGCAGAACAAGCCCCTGGTCGTCGCTGTGGGTCATGATCAGCCCGCCGATCAAGCGAGTGGAGACGCCCCAGCTGGTGGCCCAGGCGTATTCCAGTTCGCCGTGCTGATTTTGAAATTTCACATCAAAGGCTTTGGCGAAGTTCTGTCCTAAAAAATGGCTGGTTCCCGCTTGCAATGCCCGTCGGTCTTGCATCATCGCTTCGATGCAGAGAGTGTAAATGGCGCCCGGGAACTTTTGCCCTTCGGTTTTAGGACCGGTCAAAACCGGCATGGCCATCCAGTCTTCAGCGAAAGAGCGATAGACTTCAAGCATGCGATGGGCTTCTTCCTCGGCTTCTTTCTGGGTGGCATGGGCTGTATGCCCTTCCTGCCAGAGAAACTCGGCGGTTCGCAAAAACAGCCTCGTTCGCATCTCCCAGCGGACCACATTGGCCCATTGGTTGATGAGCAGGGGCAGGTCCCGGTAACTTTGAATCCAATGCCGATAGGTATTCCAGATGATGGTCTCGGAAGTCGGACGAACGACGAGTTCCTCTTCCAATTTCGAGTCGGGATCGACAACCAGCCCTTGGCCGGGAACGGTTTTCAGCCGATAATGGGTTACGACGGCGCACTCTTTGGCGAAGCCGGCTGCCATTTCCTCTTCACGGGCTAAAAAGGATTTGGGGAATAAAGAGTGGGAAATAAGCGTTGACATGGCCGGTCTCTTTGAACATACGATCCAAAGCCCGCTGCATCCGTTCCCACAAGGCAAAGCCGTGTGGTTTAATTACCATGCAACCACGCACGTCCGAATTCTCAGCCAATTCGGCACGGTGCACGATATCGAGGTACCATTGAGAATAGTCTTCCGAGCGCTTCCTGATCTTCTCAGCCATGTCCGTTCCTTTGCAAGGGAGACAGTCGTTGCTGGGATTATAGCAAAAGCGGAAAATGAAAAAGCCGGTTGACCCGCCTACCAGCTAAAGTTTCTTTGATACGGGGTGAACTGCAAACCAGACTTCCGTGAAATGGTAGCTTGTTCCCGCCCGCGATGGAGCATACCGATGGCGCCGCGCCATTGCCTGCTGATCGTTGATGATGAAATCGAAGTCGTCCAATCGCTGCAAGACTTGTTGCGCTTCGATTACCGCGTTCTTGGGGCCACCCGTGCTACCGAAGGCCTGCAGCTGATCGAAAAAGAAGAAGTCCATATCGTCATGAGCGACCAGCGCATGCCCGAGATGTCGGGCGTGGAGTTCTTGCAAAAATTGAGACAATCGCATCCCGATATCGTCCCGTCTCCTTTTTACCGGTTTATGCCGATATTCATGCCGTCATCGAAGCAATCAACGCCCGGCAACGTGTTTCGCTACATTTCGAAGCCTTGGGATGTCGATGAACTGCAAGTGACGCTTAAACAAGCTGCAGAACGTTTATGACATGATGGCGGAACGACGGCGCCTGCTGGCCGAATTGCAGGAGAAAAACGCCCGCCTGGAAGCCATGAACGAGCAGCTGCGCCGCGCCAACGAACTCAAACTGGCCTTTATCAAAGTCGCCAGTCATGAGCTGCGCACTCCCTTGACCATTCTTGTCGGTTTAAAGCGATCTCATTCGCCAGCAGACTTCGCTCGAGCCAACCGTCCAACCCTGGATCGACCAAATCTACGACGCCAGCATGCGACTAAGCGGTCTTGTTGACCAGATTGTGAAGATGCTGGTCGCTGGCCAGTTCGAACGCTGCCTGACACGAACGCCCACCGATATGGTCGCGTTGTTACAAAGCGCTGCCAATGGTATTCGGCCATTCGTCGAGCGTCGCAAACAGGTTTTGATCGTGCAAGCGGACCCGCAATTGGGAAGTTTGAGCATTGAAGGCGACAAAATTCGCGACGCAGTCATGCACCTGCTTTTGAATGCCGTCAAATTCACTCCAGACGGTGGGCGAATCGAGTTGACCGGCACACGAAACGAAGCCGCTGTCGAGATCACCGTTCGAGACCACGGCATCGGCATCGAACCGAAATGTCTGCATCATATCTTCGATCCTTTCTTCACCGATTTCGACGTCTCGCGCCATTCGTCGGGAGTCTTCGAATTCCAGCGACGAGGACTTGGCCTCGGCTTGACGCTCGTCAAGGCGTTTGTGGAAATGCACGGCGGCCGGATTCAAGCGCACAGCCAGCTCGGCGAAGGTTCGACTTTCGTCATTACGCTTCCCGTCGACAAGAATAGCTCGGACTAACTCGGCCGACTCCCGGTGGCAGACGCCGATCGTTCGGACCAGGCGTTATTGGATTGTGAACAGGATAGGTACTTCTGCACGAAAAACCCAAGTCTTGCGAGCCTTGGCCGGCGTCCACTTTGAGCGTGGCTTCGCGTTTGCCCGCTTCTCGCGCCGTCAATTGCAAAAGAACGTATTGCAGGCGTTGGCCGGTTTAGCCCTCTTTTCCTTTCCTTGTCCGTAGATGACGAGGGCTTCCAGCCAGCCGCGTGGATTCATCTCGCTACGCAATTCCGGGCCGTGGACACGAAGTGCGGCTGTGACGCCCGCGTCGTTGTCGACCTTGACGAGGAAGACGACTGGTCGGTTCAGGCGAAGTTTTGCTTTGGCGGGACCGCGGGCGGCTTTCACCCGTGCCTCCGGGTTGATCGAGACGCTGAGCAGACAATAAGAATCCAAAAGTGATTGCAACCGCCGAGATGTCCTCCTCGCCCGGTTGGGCAGTGACGAGCGTTTGCAGTTGTGTTTTCAGTTCCTCAGGAACGGAGGTATCGAGGCGTTGCCAGGTCTCTAACAAATGGCGGACATTCTTCTGCAAAGGTCCTGCACGGCATTCGATCTTGTAGGGAAACGATACCTGGCCGTAAACCGCCAGGGGCATGGCCAGAGCGGTCAAAAACGGCACTAACACGATAGGAACCGGTAAACGATTCATGTTTTCTCCGGCTCTTTCCACCACGGACTGATGATGTGAATCCGTTTGAGGATTAATTCTCGTTCCCGGTTGTCCTTTGCTTGGGCCAGTTTCTTTTTTCAGCTTAAGCAGTTTCTCCTTGCGTTTCCGACGTCGGCGTAATTCGATTTTTTCGTTCGACCATATCAGTTTTCTCCGTAAGAATCAGGCGTTTTCGAATTCGGGCGATGGCTCGGGGAGGAAGCAACAGGCGATCGAGCCGACCGCGTAGACGAAGAAGGCGACAGCTGCGGCCGCGGCCGCCAGGCGTGCCGGATCGCTGCTGCCCGGCATGATTAAGGCTAGGTTGCTGGTAACAGCAGCGAATGAAGTGCCGAACATTTCGCCCGCCGATGTTCGCCGCGAAACTCTCCCCCGTGCCGCGCAGATGAACCGGATAGACGCGCGGTAAATAATTCCCCCAGAAACTGAACTGGGCCACCGTAAACAACCCTGCCAGAAAAAGCACCGAGAGAAACGGTAGTCACCGGCAATTCGCCCAACAGCAGCCAGTTCAAATTGATTGTGAAAAAGGTCCGGTTCTCCATCGTCAAAAAGAAACCAAAAAACAATGGCATAAAATAATTAAACCAGGGAGCTGGAAGACACGCAAGAGGTTGCGTCGGCTGACAATATACACAGTCAGCAGGGCGAAAACGAAACGCCCGGTCAGGCCGCCCAATTCCTGCATTTTGGTGTATTGGGCGGCAACCTTCTCCACGTACTTCTTTTTTTCCGCCGGCGACTTGAGGTCCTTGGTTTCCTCCTGGATGTTTTTCAATCCGGGAATAATCTGTGGGATCTGCTGAATCGCGCCGAAGGCGGCACCGTAACTGCAAGCAAACATGATTGCCGTACTGATCGTGGTCAGCGCGCAACTGAGGCGAAAACAATTCGCGAATGCGTGGACGTTTCAAGGTTCCTTCCTGTCGCTTCCTCGCCCAGACGGGGCTTTCGGGGAGAAACGGCCCGGATCACGATCAACGGCAATGCCGGGATCAATCCGGACATCAACGTATAGCGCCAAGGCTCGTGTTGGTGGGTTGGTCCAATCTGCCCGATCCAGCCGGTAAAAAAGGCAGGAAGGAATGGTGATCGCCGGCAAACTGCTGGAGTACCGGACGGCCAGTTCGAAGGCGATTGCGACCATCAAACCGCCTAGCGAAGAAAAGGCCTGTGTGTAGCCAAGGACGCGCTCGCGCTGCTGGGGGTGGGGGGAACAATTCCGCCAGCCAGGCGACCGCCGCCACGAATTCGACGCAGACGCCGATAAAGGTCGTACAGCGCAGGAATCAACAGCATGGTAAGCGAGGTCGAATACCCGGCGAGAAAAGGCCGAGACCGCGTAAAGCAGGATGCTCCACGTCAGAACACGCCGCCGACCTAAACGATCCGTCAGATAACCGCCCAAGAGTCCGAAGACGCCGCCGACCAGCGCGGGCAGAAAGAAGAACAGACTTCGCCATAGCGCCAATTGCGTCTGAAAATCGGGGGCTGCTTGGAGTAACACCGAATTCAAGGAGCGCCGGCCGAATCACCAGAGGCGAGCATCAATAGCTCGTAAATGTCAAAGGCAAATCCAATGGGATGCCAGCGTGACAACCAACCAGTGGACGATGGTCATTCGCTGGGGCTTGACTCGCATCGATTGAGCTGGACACGGAATTTCTCCTCGATTGCGGAGGGAAAACTTACGTGAGGCGTGCCAAGTTGCCGATTCTATAGGGTTAGAAACTATTGACAATCGACGTTTCGACCAGTTGGGCCGAACCGTTACGCAGCTCCCCGACCGCTTCGTGGCTTGTGTGAATGGTGACGATTCTGCTATTTGGTGAAAATTGGAAACGATCTGAAGGAGATGAGGCATGCGAATTGACAACGGCAACGGTACAAATGGCTTGCCGTCCGCTTGCCGTTGAAGAGAATTTGCATCGAGCCGAATGGCATATCGCCGACGCCCATCGCCGCGGTGCCCAGCTTATTCTTCTTCCCCGAGCTTTTCAATACTGGATTGTTTTACGATCGTCCGCTTGCACGGCGTTGCTGAGCCGTGATCGGCGGGCGAACGACAAAGTGGCTGGTCAAATGGAGTCGTACGACCGGTTGCCACATTGGCGGTGCCATCGCCGAGCGATCGAAAAACCGATTCTACGATACATTCGTTCTGGCAGCTCCTGATGGCGAAGTCTTCCGCTACCGGAAGCGCTGCCCAGCTTTTTTTCGAAAAGATGTTCTTCCATCGCGGGCCACCGCCCGGGCATCTTTCCCACTGGCCTCGGCCGCATCGGCGTTCTCATCTGCTGGGACATGGTGCACTGGCGCATCGTCAAACGGCTCGCATCACGAATCGATTTTCTCGTAATCAGTGCCGCCTGGCCCGATCTGCGCACCGGTAATATCTTGTTGCCGGCAGTCGGAAATTGGATTTCCCTGCAAACCCGAACACCGACCTCATTGGCTGTCCAAACGGCTCGGTGTTCCTGTCATTTTTTGCAACATGACGGGCGACTTTCGTACCAACGTACCTTTTTTCGGTTGGAACTATAGTTGCCAGTATGCCGGCTGCTCCACTATTATCGATCCGAAACATTCTACCGCTGTTCGTCTGAGCCGCGAAGAACAAACATTGGTTCAAAACAATTCGGCCGGAGTCGAGCTGGAGCCTCTACCGCAAAGCCGTTTAACCAACATGTCAAAAGCCGGTTGCTAGTGATGAACCGCCGTGAACTGCTGGCCGCGTTGATCGGATTGCCAGGTTTGTTGCCCGGCTGTTACAGAAGGTCGACGCCCTCACTGCCAGAAGGCGCGATCGTTGGTGCCTCGGCAGGAATCGGTCATCGACTCCGGGACGGTTTTCGACCGGTGCCGCCGCCCGACGCCTGGCAAAATCGCACCGTCGTTATTGTCGGTGCCGGGGTGGCTGGCCTGGTGGCAGCATGGCGACTGGCCAGAGCGGGATTGAACGACTTCGAATTGATCGAGTTGGAGCCGGTTGCCGGAGGTACCGCGCGAAGCGGTACCTCGAAAGTCGTCGGCTATCCGTGGGGAGCGCATTACATCCCAGCTCCCACCAAAGAAAACCGACTTCTTGTGACCATTCTCGACGAGCTTGGTGTTTTCGAAGGCACCGACGAGGCAGGCCAACCTGTTGTCAAGGAACAGTACCTGTGTCGCGAACCCGAAGAACGAGTTTTTTATCTCGGACAATGGCACGAGGGACTCTTCGTCCATGCTGGCGCCACCCCCGAAGATGAGTCGCAATGGCGACGCTTCCAGGCTGAAATCGATCGGTTCGTTGGCTGGCGCGATGCCAGAGGTCGTCGGGCGTTTGCTATCCCAGTCGCTCACTGTTCCGACGACGCGGACATCACGCAACTCGACCGGATCACAATGGCTGACTGGTTGGACCAAAACGGTTTTACATCGCGGCGGCTGCGTTGGCTGGTGAACTACGCCTGCCGCGATGATTATGGGATGACCATCGAACAGACCAGTGCGTGGGCGGGGCTGTTCTATTTTGCCGCGCGCGTTCCCAAACCTGGAGCATCCTCGCAGCCGTTTATTACTTGGGCCGAGGGAAATGGCTGGGTCGTCAACCGCTTGTTCCGCAAATTTCGCGATCGCAGCAAGCTTGGCTTTGCCGTAAGCGACATCGTACCACGAGAAGACGGAGCGGACGTGATTGCTGTTGATTCGGAGGGGCGTCAAGCGATTGGCCGACGGGCTCGCTTCGTCATTTTTGCAGCGCCGCATTTCCTCACACGTTACTTGATTCGGTCTTATCGCGATGATCCACCACGTCATCTGCAGGAATTCGAGTACGGATCGTGGTTCGTGGCGAATCTACACCTTAGAGAGCGTCCCTACGGCCGGGGTTTTCCCTTGTGCTGGGACAATGTGATTTACGATAGCCCGTCTTTGGGATACGTTTGCGCAACCCATCAGGCACTTCTCGACTACGGCCCCACGGTTTTGACTTATTACTATCCCATCTGCGAAGATAACCCGACGCGAGGCCGTGAGAAACTTCTGGCTTGGGACTGGTCCACATGTGCGGAACTTTGCTTGTCGGACATGGAAAGGGCTCATCCTAATATCCGCGACTTGACGCAACGTTTGGATGTGATGCGTTGGGGGCACGCCATGATTCAGCCCCGACCGGGCTTCATCTGGGGGCGCAGCCGACAGGACGCGCAACAGGCGTTCGGCCCGATCCATTTTGCCCATACTGATTTAAGCGGCGTGCCTTTGTTTGAAGAAGCTGCGTATCATGGAATTCGTGCTGCGGAGGAAATCCTGAAGCGACACGGCATGAATACCCGATCACTTTTGTCAGATTGATTTGCCCGCCACATCCGCCTGTCGCAAGCTGAAAGCGAATTCGTCCGGCTACACCAATCCCCACAGACGCCGCAGGAACCATTCTAAGCACAGGACAAGAACGAACAGCAACAGATAGGCGGGCAAAAACGGCGTCAGTCTGGTCGATCCCCAATCGGGATAGTAATCGACTTTCGGCAATTCGGCAGGCAACGGTTGTCTGTGAAGCTGTTTCAAAAAGTCCGTCAGCTCCTGGGCAGGAAACGACTTGCCGCCGCCGGCGTCAGCGAGGTGAATCAAGAACGAATGGTCGGCGGCGCGATTGGTGAGTTCCGCTTCATCCTGATAGACCAGAAATCGTGCCGCTGCTTTTCCCGCGACTACGCTGCCATCGGCTTCTTTTGCTTCTCCGGTTACTTCAATGCGGTATTCCCCCGGATCTTCCGGTGTGAATTTCCCCCGATTCAAGCCTTCCAGTTCGGGGCCAGTTCGGACAGAAACGCGTTTGCCGTTGGGGGTAACGATCTCGACTTTGAATTTGCCTCGTTTCAGGTCGACGCCGCCTCTGCCTCGGGCGCCCACTTGGAAACCGAGTTGATCGCCGGTTTTGAGACGGCGTGTGTCGGGGAGGACCCAGATACTCCCCTCAGTCCTATCCTGCCAGGCCAGCCAAAGCACGACTTGCTTCCAGAAGCGGCGATGCGCTTCGACGCCTAGTTTTGAATCGGGTTGTCCGAGGCGTAGCCAGCGCCAAGTGGTATCTCCGGCGAAGGCCAACACGCGCCCTTCGCCATAGCGGTGAGCCACCATCAACGGTGATTGGGTCTCGGCGTCACGAGCCAGGACGGTGGCCCCCGGCTTGAGTGAGCCGAGAATGGACATTCCGTTGAGCTTGGGAAGTTCCCGCCACAACTTCTTGTTCTCTGCTGGTGTATCGGCCAGTCTCAAGATGTAATGCTGCAGGCCTTCCTCGGTAGGAACCAGTTGCACTTCGCGATCGCTTTGACCGGCATTGTCCAAATCGACGGGGAGAATGTCGGCGAAGCGCACCTGCCTTTTTTTGCCGGTTTTGGGGTCTTTGGCTTCGACGCGGATTCCGGGCCAGTCGCGATTGCCGAAGGCGTCGTAACCACCCATTACCAATAGTCCGGTTCCCTTCTCGGCCACCAGATCGTGGACTCGCTGAAAAACTTCCGGATGCCCGGCAGCAAACCGGCGGGCGGAGACGTCTCCCACGATGATCACGTCATAGTGGATCTTGTCGAATTGAAACAGATCGGCGGGCGACGGGGCATCGGTACGCCGCCACGCTGTATATAGCCGGATGCGTTTGTCGGAACTCAAAGCATCGCAGATTTGCTGCGGTTCAGGAAAACGAAGTTTGTCGACCAACAAGACGCTGATGCCTTCCTTGGTGACGGAGACATAGGTGCTGATTTCGTTATTGGCGGCAGACACTTCTCCCTTTTTGGGTTCGATTTTCAGGGTAACGCGTATTTCGCCCGGCTTGTTTGGCGCATCGGTTTTCATGGCGATTTCGTTGCCCCGCGATTTGTCGAGGCGAAATTCCTCCGCCGCGACTTCCTTGCCGTCGACCAGAAGCCGGGCGATGACTTGCGATTCCTCAAAGCCCGTCGCGTTGACATAGCCTTTGACCGTCATTTGGGTCTTCACCGGTACGGGAGAAGGGTCGGCTTTGATATCGGTGAAGGCAATATCGCGGTCGATGTCGGAAGTTTCCGGCCTGCCAAGGCGGAAGGTGAAGATGGGGCAGGGGAGGTTGCGCCATTTGGTTGCCAGGTTGATGGGATTGCCGCCGCCGTTGTCGGCGCCGTCGGAAACGATGACCAGTCCGCGGAGTTTACGGTCGCTCCGGTGCGCTTCATAGACGGTTTCGAGCAATCGGCGAAAGCTGGTCTGCTTGCCGTCGGGTCGAACATCGCTGACGTCCTTCGCCGACTCGACACCGTTCGCGAAATAATACACCACGATAGTAAGGTTGTGTTTGTCTTCAAGTTTTTCGAGCAGTTGTTGGTTGGTCTGCAGCAACCGCCTGAGTGCCTGCCAGCGCGATTGGTTATCGTGTTCATCCTTGATCGTCATGCTGGCGGAGCGGTCCAAAGCGATCAGCAATACGGATCCTGTATCCGTGGTTCGGTGAACCGCGAACGAAGGTCGAAGGATGAGCAAGCAGGCCAGGAACAGAGCGAACAGGCGCAAGCCGAGGATCAAGCCAACGCGGCGCGTGCCCGCTTTGCGGTCGCCAAGATAAGTCCAAATGGTCAGGCCAGCAAGCAGAAAGGCGACGAGCCCCAAAGTCCAGAAATTCCAGGGCCGAACCATTTGATGCGTCAGGCTTATTGAATAGCTTCCCATAACAAACCGCTGCGTCTATTTGCACTGCTGCCCGAGGAACGGGAAAGGATCGCCCGACTTGCTATTTCTCGCTGCCGGCAGCCGCCAGTGCTTTCGGTTCCGCTGCCGAAGTCTTTTCCATGGTGTCGTCCTTATGCTGATAAAACTTGTTCGCCAGCAGGTTTTCCAACGCCAGCAGGATCAATAACGCCATCAAAAGCCAAGGGAGCAGATCTAAAGGCTGTTGCCAGCGGGATTCGATCGCCTCGGCGATCTTGGTATCATCATCGAGTGCCAGAATCGAACCGGCACCGAACAACGCTTCAATCTGATCCGCCGGGATTTTGGCCATCGAATACTCTTGGCTAGGAACGTTCAAACTGAACGCACCGTAAAGTTTGTCGTCGCCTCCCAGAACGGTGTAATTCCCCGGCGCTTTGGCTCGTGTGACAATCAGGGCATCTTGGTTCTCGGTACGCGGCAACAAGGCGTCGGTGCCCTCCAATCCTGGCCCCTTGAGGGTATAGCGGGAGAATCTCGGCTCATTGGGAAGAGGAATCACCACCGATTGCCCGCAATAAAAGTTGAACGAGCGCGCGGCGGCATTGCCAGCCAGATAATCCATCACCAGATGCGCCAACACCGGATAAAACGACGTGATCGATTCCATGTAGTCATTCCATCTCGGTGGCCGCGAATCCAGAGCGGTGGTCAACATTACCAATCGGCCGCGAATCTTTTGCCGATCGAATCTCCGTTCCAGAAGTGCCGGGTGTTTATCCTTGCCGGCGTAATAGACCAGCGTGATGGCGTCCGCCGGCGAGATTTCCCAGTAACGATAAGCGGTACGCGGGTGTTGAACAAAGTCGATATTGGGTTGCGTCAACCATTGTTGAAACGGCGCGATGATCGGATGGCGAAACGAGGAAAAGTGCCAGCGGAATTTGCCGGGGCCAACTGCTTTGACGAGCTTCCCCGGCAATAATGTCTGGGCAAGTTCGCTGTTGTATCGCGAGTAGTCGACCTCTTTGCCGGGGACAACAGCCAATCCGCCGCCCGCTGCTACGTAATTGCTGAGCATTTGCCACAATTCATCGGGAGGCGATTTGACGCCGAACAACGAAATGGCATCGTATTTGAGAAGCTCATCCGGCGGCAAGGCTAATGCTTCTTTGGAGGACATCGCATCGACGGCAAAAGCCCGCTCTTCCCCCGATTCCAGTGCTGCGTTCCAGACGTCGGCGCCGTTCGGGTCGTCACATATGGTCAACCCCCGGCGTTTGCCTTTTACTTCGACTGTGGAAAAGCGGACATTACGCAATGGTAAGGGAACGACGTTGGAGACAAGTCGGGCTTCGATCTGGTGCATGCCGACGTCGAGGTCGTCCTTGCGGAAGATAAGTGTTTCGCTGTCGCCGGCCGCGACCCTGGCCGCCAAATGAGCGGTTCGCTCGCCATCGACTAGCCCAATCACTTCTGCTTCGAAATCCCGCCCCAGTGCCCGCACCGTGACAGCTACTTCCACAGCGTTTCCCGAATACAAACGGGAGGTCATGCCCACGATCGCCAGATCTTCGGGCTTGTCAACGCCAACGTCGATGAAAGCGGAAAACGGTTTCGGCTCGGCAAGCCGATCGCGCCGCCGAACCAGACCGTCGACCTGGTTCGTATTCCAACTCCCCTCGGTGCGATCGGAAAAGACATAAAGGAATGGCAACAATTTCGCCTCCGGATCGCTGATCTGCTGATTGAGTCGATCGATCAGGTCGTAAGCGAGACGGATTTGCGAGGTAATCGGACCGCTGTTCGGTTGGATGGCCAGGTCGGCGATACGCTGTTGAGCCTCGTCGAGGCTGGCGGACCAGTCGCCTCCTGAGGAAGAATCGAGCACAGCGACCTGGCTTCCAGGCGGGAGTTGTTGCAAAAGTTCCAAGCCGCGTCGTTTGCTTTCCTCCAGTCGCGTTTTGTCGCCGACGCGGAACTCCATGCTCGGGCTGGTGTCGAAAAGCAAGACGGCGGCGAGCGGGCGCTTGCCGCGAATGTTGAGGCGTTCGCTGAACAAACTCGGTCGTGCCAGAGCCAGGCAGATGGCCGCCAGAATGAGCATGCGCAGAGCGAGCAACAGAAGATGACGCAACTGCATTTTACGTTGATTGGTGCGGTGCCGTTTGAGCAAAAACCGCATCGCCGGGAACAGCAGATGCTTTGGCTTTTGCCGCATGATTAGATGCAGCAGCACCGGGACGACTAAAAAAGCCAGTCCCCCCAGTAGTAACGGATGCACGAAGCTCATAGGCAGAAATACCAGGTTGCGATCGCACCTCGATCCATTCTGCTTTCATGTGACGAGATATTCAGCTTAGCAGAAGTGTCGCGGCTTTGCACGGGGGCTTTCGCGCCTTTTGGCGCTTTGGCAGGAGGAGTCGAAAGGATGATCTGCAGGAAGCTGAAACGAGCGTCGAGCAGCTACCCAGGCTCGGTTGGCTTCGCCTGGGTAGTCACTGCTCGAAAGTTCTGGTGGTCTGAATGAAGCTTCTACCTTGCGGATTTAACTCTCAATATTTCAAGATCATGTCGAGCGTCAGGCGGTAATTGAGCAGGTTCTTGGCGTTGTTGAGAGGCCATTCGCTCGCCACGCCAAATTGCCAGGCTTCGGAGACCTTGTAGCGGGCGCCGACGGCGATCGTCAGATCGTCGTGGCCAGCCACGTTTGTCGAGCCAAAGTTGAACAGGTCTCGTCCTTCGAAGCCGAGGACTCTGCCCGTACCTGACTGGGTGTAAGCCGACCAGTTCAGTTCTACCAGGGGATAGAATTTGTGCAGGTTGTAAACGTCGAAGTCGAGGTGGAAGTTGGTGTAGAAGTAATCGCTGCGTCGGCTGTCGGTGCCAAAAGCATAACCTGTCGTATTCATGAAATTGAAACTACCCCAGGTTGTTTCGCCGAAGTGCTGGGCAAAGGACAAATATGGCGCGATGCTGGCGTTGCCTGAATCCTGAAACACCTTTCCTGGGCCGGCTGGAATTTGAAACGTCAAACCCATAGCCAGCAGCGTCCGAGTATTGGTGTTCCGGACCAGGGTATATTTCGGCCCAAGCCAGATTTCCGAAAAACCGGAAGCATCGTCGAAACCGAGAACGTCCCGGTGAGGCTCGATCCAGACAAGACCGAATTTGTTCATGACAAACGACAGGCGATTCGTCAGCGCTAGCCGTGCCTGGGCACCGAAATAGCCGATGTTGCCGCCGCGAAAGATGTAATGTTCGGAAGGGGCGGACTGGTAGATGTAAATGGGGCGAATTTCCGTCAAACTTCTCGGGTCCTCGGAAAGAAACGTGCCGCTGACCGGAGAAATGAATTCGTCGAACTCGTGGTCGCTTTGGAACAGTCCACGGCTGGCATAGGGATCGCTGAATGTCCAGCCGCCGCACCAGCTGCCGAGACGGTCAAAGAAAGAAGGCTGTGCTCCCGGAGGAGTGATCACGACACCAGCGTTGTATTTTTCTTCCTGGCTCGTAGGAGGCGCTAAAGTAGGGGGAGCATATGCCGGACTTTGAGCACGGATTGTCGGTTCTGACAACGGCTCTTGCTGGCCAAGTGACACGGGCTGAACCTGATTGTCGATAATGGTTCTTTTCGCACCAGGAATCGGCCGGCCTAGTGTCGCGATTGGTCGGCCCAGTGTTGCGGCAGGGCGCGAGATTCTGCCGTCTGAGCGCGACGCCGGTCTCCACTGGATTTCCTCGCCCAAGGCATGCCATGCCAGACTCAGCATCAAGCCACAACTTACCAGCCATTTCCCCGTCATGGGTTCGCACTCCTTCGCTTTTTGAGCGGCAATCAGGCAAGCATCATCCTTTATTTTCAATTCGTCCTGTGGCGTTGGGAAAAACAAAATGTCCAGTGCAAACCACCTCCGATGCCGGGCTGCCGAATCGCAGGAAGCGCATGATCGTCAAGGTTTGGCACGGATCGAACTGAATGATGTACGCGATCTTTGACTGTCTGGCACAGAACGCCTAATTTGCCACTCGTCTGGCGCTCTGACCATATAACGGCACGATTTCGCCATGTCTATGGCAAATTGTGCTAGTTTGCCGAGGTCGCAGCCATTGGCGCCACGGATTATAATGCCAAAAGGGGGAGAATCATGAACGAGACGTATACCATTCGTGTGACCAAAGACCATTTGGTATTTTCGGCAGGTCACTTCATCAGCTACGAAGGTGACAAATGCGAACGTCTGCACGGGCACAATTACCGCACGTCTGTCGAAATCCAGGGAAAACTCGACCACAACTATTATGTGTTCGACTTCATCACTTTGAAGCAGCTCACCAAGGAGATAGTCGATAAACTCGACCATCGCATGATGTTGGCCACACAGAATGAGTTGATCGACGTAAAAGAAAAAGAAAACAGTGTGCACGTGCGTTACCGTGACCGCGAGTGGCTTTTTCCGCGCGGCGATTGTGTCCTGCTTCCTATCGAAAACACGACGGCGGAACTGCTAGCGCGCTACATCGCCCAGCAACTGGGCGAAAAATTATCCAGCCAATACCACTTCCAGCCGGATGTTTTACGCATCGAGGTGGAAGAAAGCGAAGGACAATCGGCGACCTGCGAATTGAGGAAGTGAGCCGACGCCAATCGCCCTGGCAAACCTTTTCGTCTGCTCGTACAAAGATAGCAACCGTACCAGCGGACGACGCGAGCCAAACAGCAATGAGCGAAAGTAGATACAAAGTGGTCGGAACTTGCCCGATCCGACATGATGTTACCGACAAAGTCACGGGGCGGGCGTTGTATGGAGCGGACCTGCAACTGCCTGGTACGCTTTTCGGCAAAATCTTGCGCAGCCCTTTCGCTCATGCCAACATCAAGAAGATCGATGCCAGCAAGGCGCTGGCGATGCCCGGTGTGCTGGCAGTCGTCACTGGCGAAGATTTGCCTGAGGCAGGCGATCGGGTGGCCGAACTAGGAGAAGGCAACATCATCCTCCGCTACTTGGGAAGGAATTGCCTTGCCAAGGAAAAGGCGTTGTACAAGGGCCACGCAATCGCGGCTGTAGCTGCCACCAGTTCCCACGTCGCGGAAGAAGCTCTCAAGAAGATTGACGTACAATTCGAGCCGCTGCCTCCGGTTCTCGATGTCCGAGAGGCGATGAAACCCGACGCACCGCTCTTGCACGAAAAAATCATTACCCAGACGATCGGTGCTCCGCCGACCGTCAAGTCGAATACAGCCAGGCACATCCAGCACAAACTGGGTGATCCGGACAAAGGGTTTGCTCAGGCGAAAGTCATTGTCGAACGGGAGTTCAAGACGGCAACCGTTCACCAAGGCTATATCGAACCGCAGAACTGCACAGCATTTTGGAATGCCGACGGATTCCTGACAGTGTGGACGAGCACCCAAGGAGCTTTCAGCGCGCGCAACCAATTATCGGAACTTTTGCGCTTACCGGTGTCTCGGATCAAGGTCGTGCCCATGGAGATAGGAGGAGGGTTCGGCGGCAAGATTCGCGTCTACTTGGAACCGGTGGCGGCTTTGCTTTCCAAAAAGACGGGGCGGCCCGTCAAGGTCGTCATGAGCCGAAGTGAAGTTTTCCAAGGCACTGGTCCCACACCTGCTTCGTATATTCGGGTGAAAATGGGGGCCGACTCCTCGGGCCGTTTGACCGCGGCCCAGGCCTTCCTTGCTTACGAGGCCGGGGCTTTTCCCGGCTCTCCAGTCGGTCCAGGCTGCATGTGCGTCTTCGCCTGCTACGATATTCCTAACGTCCAAATTGACGGCTACGACGTCGTAGTGAACAAACCTGCTACGTCGGCCTACCGAGCTCCCGGCGCCACGAATGCTGCTTTCGCCACGGAAACAGTTATTGACGAAATTTGCGAACGGCTGAACATCGACCCGCTTGATTTCCGCATCCGCAATGGTGCCCGGCAGGGAACGCGCCGGGGCGACGGTCTTGTCTACCCGCGCATCGGCTTTGTCGAATGCTGCCAAAAGGCCAAGGAGCACCCGCATTATTCTGCTCCTTTGGAAAGGGAAAGCAAGCAAGACGGGTCGGCCGATGGCCCTTTAGCCGAAATGATCCACGCCAAACCCAAAAAATACCGCGGGCGAGGTGTCGCTTCTGGCTACTGGCTCAATGCAGGTTTGCGATCGAGCGCCTCGGTCAGCGTTAATGCGGATGGCACTGTCAACCTGCTTGAAGGCTCGACCGATCTCGCCGGAACCCGAACTGCGGTCGCTATGCAACTGGCCGAAGCGTTGGGATTGAAGGCGGAAGATGTCCGGCCGATGGTTGGCGACACAGAAATGATCGGCTACACCGATGTCACTGGCGGCAGCCGCGTCACGTTCGCTACAGGGCTTGCTGCATACGAGGCCGCTCAACAACTCAAAAAACAGATGTGTGCCCGCGCCGCCAAAATCTGGGACGTTTCACCCCACGACGTGCAATACCAAGAGGACGGCGCTTTGATCCTCTGCAAGTCCGATCCGACCAAACGCTTCACTTTCAAGGAATTGGCGGCAAAACTCAACGCCACCGGCGGGACCATTCTTGCCAGCGCCAGCGTGGCTCCAACCGGCGTTGGTCCCGGTTTCGCTACCCACATCGTCGACATCGAGGTTGATCCGGAAACCGGCAAGATCGATATCCTCCGCTATACAGCCGTGCAAGACGTCGGCAAGGCGATCCATCCTGCTTACTGCGAAGGACAAATCCAAGGCGGAGTGGCCCAAGGAATCGGATGGGCTTTGCACGAAGAATACGTCTACAACGAAAAAGGCGAAATGCTCAATGCCAGCTTCCTTGATTATCGCCTTCCCACCAGCTTGGACTTGCCTATGATCGACGCTGTGCTGGTCGAAGTCGCCAATCCCGGACATCCGTATGGTGTTCGTGGCGTGGGGGAGGTGCCGATCGTGCCTCCTCCGGCGGCTATCGCCAACGCTCTCTATCGAGCCATCGGTGTGCGCATGCGTGAGCTGCCTATGTCTCCCGGCAGGGTTGTCAAAGAGTGGCTGGCAAAAACGACACGAGAATAATTCCGTCTGTATAATTGGGCAGCGTCTCCAGCTAGATCGCTGCCTGTTTTTGTGTCAAATTCCCTTGGTAAGCCGCGTTGTAGATCAACCGGCAAGATGAAACTCCTATGTCTGTCGATATTGCTAAATTGCGAAATATCGGTGTCATTGCCCACATTGACGCTGGTAAAACCACCACCACCGAACACCTGCTTTATTATTCCGGTGCGGTCCACCGTCTGGGGACCGTTGACGAAGGCACCACGGAAACGGATTGGATGAAGGAAGAGCAAGAACGAGGCATCACGATCCAAAGCGCATGCGTGCCGTTTCAATGGAAAGAACCTCTTCACAATCAGACCTTCACCATCAATTTGATCGACACTCCAGGCCATGTCGATTTCACGGCGGAAGTCGAACGTGCCCTGCGGGTGCTCGATGGTGCTGTCGTCGTCTTCGATGCGCAGAAAGGAGTGGAGGCACAATCGGAAACGGTATGGCATCAAGCGGACCGCTACCATGTGCCGCGGTTGATCTTCATCAACAAAATGGACATCGTAGGCGCCGATTTCGAAAACGCTGTCGAAGAAGTCGCAAAACGATTGCAGGGGCGACCGGTACCGGTCACGGTGCCGATTGGAAGCGGGTCGGCCAAAGACAGCCCGACGCCTTTTGCTGGCATTGTCGATATTATTCGTATGGAAGCATGTTTTTTCGCAGGCAGTTCCCCGGACCGGCAGGACGGCAAAGTGGTCAAGCGCGCTCCGTTAGTCGAGTTGGCTTCTTACCCGCCATTTCAAAAGCGCGCTGCCGAAATCGACAAAATCGTCTCGCTGGCACAACGCTGGCGTGACAAGCTCTTCGATGTCATCAGCGAGGTCGATGAACAAGACGAAATTACCAGTGCCTATTTGAGCGGCGAGATTCCGCCAATTGAAGCAGTTCATAAGTTGCTTCGCAAGCGGACGCTCAAGAATGAAATCCAGCCTGTTTTCTGCGGCTCGGGGCGTGAACACATCGGCGTACAGTTGCTGTTGGACGGCATCTGCTGGTATCTTCCCAGTCCGCTCGATGTTCCACCCGTCAAGGGCAAGAATCCCAAAAAAGGCACGGAAGAAATCCGCAAACCCGATCCCAAAGACCCGCTTGCCGCTCTGGTCTTCAAGCTTCAAGCGGATCCGCACGGGGAGTTGTATTATTTGCGCATTTATTCTGGCGTGCTCAAGGCAGGTAGCAGACCTCTTAACCCTGGGAAAAACATCAAAGAATTCGTTACCAAGATTTATCACGTCCATGCCGACCCCAACAGCAAAGACTCTCTGGACATGGCCTATGCCGGAGATATTGTTGCTGTCATCGGGCCAAAAGCTTCCGTCACCGGCGATACCCTCTGTGATCCGCAGCATCCGATCCTGCTCGAACCAATCAAGTTCGCCGAATCGGTCGTCAGCATGTCGATCGAACCAGAAAGCTCGGCTGACCGGCAGAAACTGGAACAAGTCTTGACCCTTTTGACGCGCGAAGACCCAACGTTTCGCTGGCATATCGATCCGGATACGGGACAGACATTGATCAGCGGCATGGGGGTGTTGCATCTGGAAATCAAAGCGAATCGACTGCGTGATGACTTTCGACTCAAGGTGCGGGTCGGCAAGCCTCGAGTCACTTACCGCGAAACACTTAAAAAGCAAATCCGCGTTCAAGGGGAATGCATTCGTCAGTCGGGCACGGCCGGCTTGTTTGGCAGGATCATGGCGGAATTCGAACCTGTGCCTCAGCCTATCGGCCAGAAAAGGGAACGCAGTGATGCCGAATCCATTGCCGTTCAGGTCGCTCCTGATTTTCGCATGGCAGGCGCCGCCTTACCGGAGGAGACGGTGCAGCTTTTCCTTGCCGCTGCCGAGCAGGGCATTCGCGGTGCGTTGCAATCCGGCGAGATCGGGTATCCAGTTATCGACGTCAAAGTGACCCTGCTGTCCGGCGAGGCCAATGCGGAGATGTCCAACGATGTAGCATTTCAGGCAGCAGGCGCCGATGCTGTTCATCAGGCTCTGAAAGACAACATCATTCTGCTGGAACCCGTGATGAGGCTGGAGGTAACCGTGCCAGAGGAATACCTCGGTCCGGTGTCAGCTGATTTAAATTTCCGCCGAGCGGAAATCCTGCAAGTTTTAACGAGGGGAAACCTCCGTGTTATCGAAGCACTGGTGCCGCTGGCCAAAATGTTCGACTACTCTGACAAAGTGCGCAGCTTGAGCCAGGGGCGAGCCAACTACACCATGGAGCCGCACTCCTACTTGCCTGCTCCGGAAGAACTACTACGCGGCATGCTTAGCGGTGAGTTTTTATAGCCTTCCCTGGCAGATATTGCAGTTCAATTGCAACAATGGACGGGACGAGAAGTCAAATCTACGCCAGCACGACGGCTCGTGCCAAAACGGTGACGACCGTCATTCTGGCGAAAAAGAGGAGCCTAATCCTGCCCCTGCTTGCGGAGATAGATGAGAAGACCAATCAAGGCAACCAACAAAGCGGCCATAATTCCCATGAACGTCCACGATTGAAAAAAGTCGCCCATAGTTACTTCCTTTCGCGGTAGAATTCAGATGACTGCCAACAAACGACTCCAATTTTCTACAAACTGACCGTGGGCGATGCAAGAAGATAGCTGGGATTTTTCGGTCCGGAAAAGAGTCAATCGCTCGATGACTTGGGCACGCCGGAGTCGCTGAAGTTGCCGATCACTTCGAGGCGGTATCCCGTCACTTCGAAGCCTCGCCGGCGTAGTGAGTCGATCAATGACGGATCGAGTTTTTCGAGAAGGTGTGGATCGAAGGAGATATCCAGGTCATGAACCTCGCCCGTTTTTTCACAGCGTATGTGATAATGGGGATCACAACGATGATCGTACCGAGCTGGTCCGGAAACGTTAGTCAACTTTGTAATTAAGCGAGAGTCGACCAGCGCTTCCAAAGCCTTGTACACGGTCGCCAGGCTGATGTTGGGTATTTGCTGACGGACAGCAAGATAAACTTCTTCGGCTGTAGGGTGGTTCTGGGCTTTGTGAAGATACTCATAGACGGCAGCGCGTTGGCGCGTAAAGCGCCATCCTGCCTGGTCCAATGCGCTGCGCAGGTCCGAGCACCCTGGTTGTGTTGTATCTTCTATCATCCTATATCTAATCTAGATAGTCGCTCGAAGTCGGGCAAGACGACCTTCGAACAAATATGCATCGACTACAGCAGAATGCGCCGCATTTCGCCAGCGAGGAACACCGAGCCAGTAATGCAGATTAAGTCATCCGGAGCGGCTTGTGCGCTTGCAGCCTCCCATGCCTGTTGCGAAGTGGGATACGTTTGGGCCGTCATCTTTTGGGCGGTCGCAATCCGCTGCAATTCCTCTAAACTCGCGGCACGCGGATTATTCGTAAATCGGGTGAGATAGCATCGCACAAAATGCGGCGCGAACACGCGAAACATTCCTGGTATATCTTTGTCTTTACTGCCAGCGAAAAGCAGATGCCTCCGGGACGGAGGAAACGAGGCTAACAGCGTATCGACCAGCGCTTGCGCGGAAGCCACGTTATGGGCGCAATCCAAGATTACAAACGGCTGCGTTCGTAGGACTTCCAAACGTGCTGGCCAGACGACGCCAGCCAACCCTTCGGCAACCGCCTGGTCGGGAATTGGCAGACCGCATTTTCTAAGTTGCTCGACACAAGCGACCGTGACCGCTGCATTGGCCCCTTGGTGTTCGCCTAAAAGACCCAGTTGCAAGGTTGGCCAGGTCCTCACCGGTGTTCGGATCGTCACGCGTGCCGGTCGACTGCTGGAAGCGGTGATACTGGCCGGTACGTATTGAAAATCAAAATCCCTGCCAAGTTGCAGCAACGGCGCGTTACGCTGCCGGCAAATGATCTCAATCACGCTGCGCGCTTCCACGTGGGTGGCGCCGCTGATGGCGGGGATTCCCGTTTTAATAATTCCTGATTTTTCGAAAGCGATGTCCTGAAGACGCGGTCCCAATTGCCGAGTGTGATCGTAGCTGATGCTCGTGATCAGGGAAACCAGCGGTCTACATACGTTCGTCGCATCGAATCGCCCCCCCCATGCCGACCTCGACCACGGCGACATCAACGCGTCTGCGGGCAAAATGCAGAAAGCCCAACGCAGTGCTCATTTCAAAAAACGTTGGCACGACGTTGTTTTCGTCGACACATTGCTTGATGTCAGCCACCAACGCGGTCAATTCATCTGCACCAATAGCGCGGCCATCGACTTGAATGCGCTCCTCGACTCGCACCAGATGCGGTGAGGTGAACAAGCCGGTCCGGTAACCGGCCTGCCGCAAAATCGAAGCGAGCATCGCAGCGGTCGAACCTTTTCCTTTGCTGCCCGCAATGTGCACAATACGCAAGTTTTTCTGTGGTTCCCCCAACAGATGCAACAGCTGCCGCATCCGCTCGAGGTGTAATTCGCCGGGGCGAGGCAACTTCTGTTCGTAGTTGATGCGCCCAAACCAGTACGCGATAGCTTGTTCGTATGTCATGGGGGAATAGAGACGTTTGCAAAAGTGCAGAAGATCGCCCTGTCGAACCTCATCCGCTGCCTGCCAGCTTTTCCGTTGAAGTGTCCGTCGATTGCTCCGGCGGCAACCGAACGCACAGGCCCATCAACACTGTCACACAAGCGATGGTGACGAAATTCAACAACAAACTTGCTGCGTGCCATGTTCCGAACGCCTGGTTCGCCGGACCGGCGACGGCCGGGTCTGGACTGTATCGTTGGGAGCGCAGTTCGCCCACTTTTACTGCAAGTGGCCAACCAGCAACAACCGTCAGCAAGGCCAGCAAAGCGATAACAACGCGGAGTCGGTTGATTTTGTCAGGTTGGCGTTTCGACCAATAGAGAGCGGTCAGAACGGCAACAAAACCGCAAACACCCTGCAACAAAAACAGCCACGGAAACAACGGCGCTACCGCGGCTCCGGCCAGCCGTGTTCCTCCGGCTTTATCGAATCCAGGCGTAACAGGCAACCATCGTCGTTCAGCTGCGTTCGGGTCGGCCCCCATGGTTTCAAACGCGTCGAACAACACTGGTGCCATCACAAACGTGAAAAACACAACGCTGCCGAACCAAAGCCCAACGACCAGCACATGCAGAATCTTGCTGAACAGCATGGGTGAAATCCACTCGACCGGCTCTTCAGTTCCCCGAATAAGACGGACGATGTTGCTGTGGTGCCGAACAATTACCAAGATCGCTGCCAAGAGGCAGAACAGCGTTAATATACGTGCCGGCGGCGCGAAAGGCTCAGCGGTAGAGAGGAGGCGAAGGAGAAAGAGCGCGACGCCAGCGAGCATGGAAGCCAATGCCACCTGACCTAGCGTGCCGATGATGAGAACCCAGACGAGAAGTGCGCCGAGAGTCGGTCCGGGTAAAAGGACCAGAGCGACGCCGCATCCGGTGGCGACTCCTTTGCCCCCGCGGAATTTAAGGTAGATGGAAAACATGTGTCCCAAAAAGGCTGCCGTGCCGGCACCCACTGGAATGATGTCTCCCTGCAACCAGGTGGGCATCTCCGCGGTATGGTGATCCTGGACCCATTTTGCCAGCGCCACGGGAAGGGCACCTTTGCTAAAATCGAGAATAAAGACGAGAATGCCGTAAGAATAGCCCAAGGCACGGCCGACATTCGAGGCGCCGATGTTGCCGCTGCCGAATTTGAAGATGTCGATGCCCTTCGACTTCGCGATTAAATAACCGAAGGGAATGGCACCGAGGAGGTACGCAGCCGCCAACACGAGAAACAGAACGGCATAATGGTTTTCCAACATGGGAAGTCCCAATCACTTGACTTGGACCACAGCATCGTAAAAAAACAGCAGACAGCAGGCGCATGGCGGCTCGTTGGCTTCGTTGACGGATTTTCGCAGCCTGATTAAGCTAACGCAACTGCGTGCGCGTCTTCAGCCGCGTCTTTACGTTTTTCAGCCCAAGGGAAGCCGGTCTGCGATGGCGCCGGCTACGTTTATTCATGTTTTAGCACTCTCGACTCATGCCGACTTACAACCCAAAAGATATCGAGCCGCGCTGGCAAAAACACTGGGAAGAACGCAAAATCTTTCGAGCACCGGATACCAGCGAAAAACCCAAGTATTACATCCTCGACATGTTTCCGTATCCTTCCGGGGCGGGGCTTCATGTCGGCCATCCGGAAGGCTACACTGCGACGGATATTCTGGCCCGTTACAAGCGGATGCGCGGTTACAATGTTTTGCACCCCATGGGGTGGGACGCTTTTGGATTGCCTGCTGAACAATATGCCATCGAAACCGGTACCCATCCGCGCATTAACACACAGGAGAATATCGACACCTTTCGCCGGCAAATCAAAATGCTTGGCTTCAGCTATGATTGGGATCGAGAAGTCGATACCACTGATCCGCATTATTTCAAATGGACCCAGTGGATTTTCCTGCAAATTTACGATACCTGGTACGACTTCGAGCAAAAGCGGGGTCGACCGATTGCCGAGCTTCCGATTCCTGTTGACATCGAGAAGCAGGGGGAACGTGCCGTTCGTGCCTACCGGGACAGCAAGCGGCTCGCATATCAGGTTGAAGCGCCGGTGAATTGGTGTCCAGCCTTGGGGACGGTATTGGCCAACGAAGAGGTCCAGGATGGTAAATCTGAACGTGGTCAGCATCCCGTCATCCGCATGCCACTGCGGCAATGGATGTTGCGCATCACCGATTACGCTGAGAGGCTGCTTGAAGACTTGGCGCTTGTCGACTGGCCGGAACCCATCAAAGAAATGCAGCGTAATTGGATCGGCCGGAGCGAAGGCGCCGAGGTCGATTTCAAACTAGACCTGCCACCTTCCCAGCTGCCAGCAGGTGCCAATGGCGAAACGATCAGAGTTTTCACCACACGACCCGACACGCTTTTCGGCGCCACTTACATGGTACTGGCTCCGGAACACCCGCTTGTCGATCGGATTACGACGCCGGAACAGAAGTCGGCAGTGGAACAATACAAACAAGATGCCGCCCGCAAGAGCGATCTGGAACGTACGGAGCTTGCCAAGACCAAGACCGGCGTCTTCACGGGCGCCTACGCCATCAACCCCGTTAACGAGGAAAAGATTCCTATTTGGATCGCCGACTATGTACTCATCAGCTACGGCACGGGCGCCATCATGGCTGTACCAGCTCACGACGAGCGCGACTTCGAATTTGCCAAAGCATTTGACCTGCCGATTCGCACGGTTGTCCGGCCGCCGGACGAATGGCTAAAAGCAACCAAGAGTACGGTTGACCACTTAACCGAGGCATATGTCGGCGAGGGGGTTGCGGTCAACTCCGGTCCGTTTGATGGTCTGCCCACGTCGGAGTTCAAGAAGAAGATCACCGCATGGCTGCAAGAGCGAGGCTTGGGACACGCGAAGGTGAACTACAAGCTGCGCGACTGGTTGTTCAGCAGGCAACGGTACTGGGGCGAGCCGTTTCCGATCTTGCATGAGCTTGACGACGAAGGGAAAGAGACCGGCTTTACTGAGCCTCTTTCCGTGGACGAATTGCCGCTGCGATTGCCTGAGCTGGATGACTATAAACCGACTGGCAAACCGGAACCGCCCTTAAGCAAAGCGAAAGCGTGGGTGGAGGTGGAACGAAACGGCAAGAAATATCGCCGTGAAACGAACACCATGCCCCAATGGGCCGGCTCGTGCTGGTATTACTTACGTTACCTCGATCCGAAGAATGACAACGCATTTTGTGCTCCAGAAAAAGAGAAATACTGGATGCCGGTCGATCTCTACGTTGGGGGGGCAGAACACGCCGTCCTTCACTTGCTTTACTCGCGTTTCTGGCACAAAGTGCTTTACGACCGGGGCTATGTCCACACTCCCGAACCCTTCCAAAAACTGGTCAACCAGGGAATGATCCTGGGAGAAATGGAATACACTGCCTTCCGCAAAAACGGGCAATGGGTGTCGGCCACGGGTGACATCGACACCGCCACCGGCAAGGACAAAAATAGCGGCGAAGTCTTTGAAGTGGTCAAGCTCACCGAAGACGACGTTGAAAAAAAGGGAGATCATTTCGTCCTCAAGGCGAATCCGGATATTCGTGTCGATGCCCGTGCCTACAAAATGTCGAAAAGCCGAGGCAACGTCATCAACCCCGATCAAATTGTGGACAAATATGGCGCCGACAGCCTGCGACTGTATGAAATGTTCATGGGACCGCTGGAAGCAACCAAGCCTTGGAGTATGCGCGGAGTCGAAGGCGTCTTTCGTTTTCTCAATCGCGTCTGGAGACTTTTCGTCGATGAACTCGATGAACGCCTGACGCTTTCCTCCAGCGTTCAAAACGTCGAGATCGACAAGGAAACGCTGCGAGTGCTGCACAAGACCATACAGAAGGTAACAGTCGACACGGAAAACATGCGTTTCAACACGGCGATCGCGGCCATGATGGAGTTTACGAACCACTTGACGCGCCTCAAGGTAAGACCGCGAGCCGCTCTGGAGAAATTCGTGCTGCTTTTATCGCCATACGCGCCGCATCTCGCTGAAGAACTATGGTCGCTTTTGGGACACCGCCCAAACCCTGGCTTACGAACCGTGGCCCGAGTTCGACGAGAACCTGACGAAAGCCGATGATGTTGAAGTGCCGATCCAAATCAACGGCAAACTGCGCAGTAAGATATGCGTGCCTGCCGACATCGATCAGGAGTCGCTGCGCCAGCAAGCTCTGGCGGACGAGAAGATTCAAGGGCTCTTGAACGGAAAAAACATTGTCAAGGTCATCGTCGTTCCGGGAAAACTGGTCAACATCGTGGCCAAATGATCCGCTGGCTTTCAAGTGTTCTTCGCTGGGATTGAAACGCTTCTCGTTAATTCGCCGAGCCGGAAACGCTGAGGAGTTTTTGACTTTCTTGGGTCATCGCTTCCAAGTCGATTTCGAGTTCCCTGGCAAAATTCTCGAGTTCGTTTACGGGGAAACAGAGCGTTCGCACATCGAGATGATGCAGAAGCACCAGGTGGACGAAAATCCGATCGTCACGGACATGGGCCTGGCCGCTGCGGTACAAAGCCAGGGCGTATAACTGCATTTGTGGTTGGTGTTGCTTTACAACCGCCTCGATGTCTTCTTCCTTGTCGGTTTTCCAGTCGATGATCTCGTAGCCTGGATCGACCGGCAGCAATTTGTCAAAGCGCCCCGTAATGTGGTAGCGACCGAGTTGCAAAGCGAAGGGGACTTCGCGTTCCCCTTCTGCCTGGATCAGCGAGCGAACCTTGTCCGCTGCTTCTGATGATTCGTTAAGGCGTCGAATGATTCTCTCGACGGAAGCGACGATTTCCCCGACCCGAGCCAGTTCAGAAGGGGAAAAACTGTCGCCGCCTGTTTCGGACAGCAGGTTGGTCGCCAGTGCTTGAATGAGCAGCCGATCGGCAGTCCATTCTCCTTTCCGAGACGGGGTGATCTCCAACAAGCGGTGCATGATGCCACCCACAACGGCACCGAAGTTTTCTTCCGAACCGGATTGGAGAAAAACCTCCCTGGCCTTGGCGATTTGTGGTTGCAGTTTTAGCCGATAACGCAGCAGCCATTCATTCGGGTTCTGGCGAAACGTTTCACGCATGGAATCAATCGCCGTGGTGGCGACGACCGGATGTTTCGGCAATTCGTGAATGTAACCGAGATCGACTTCGGCCAGTCTCTGGTTTGGAGACAGGAGGGTTGGATTGGCGCGGTCGGTGACCTTCGTGACGATGGTGACTTCGAGGCCGGTTTTTTCATCCTTCCAACGTCCGGTATGAAAATGTTCGTCGGTAATGCCCAAAGCATTTTCGAACCAGAGTTGCCAACTTGTCTTTGGCTGAATGCGGCTACCATCCTGTTGAAAGTTTTGTTTGCCGGCGAGAATCAAAACTTGTTTGGCGCGAGTGGCGGCCACGTAAAATAATCGGCGGGCTTCTGCCTGCTCCTGGGCTCGGTCTAGATTAGCCAGGGCGCGGTGCAGACAGGAAGATAGCCTGCTGCCGCGTGGCGTTCGTGGATGTCGAACCTTGACTGTGACGGTACCTTCCCGAATGGTGCCGAACTGGTTTTTGTCCGCAGGCAACAAGTCGTCCCAGGCGTTTTTGACAAGTACATTGGCGTTGCGCGGTTTGATCTCTCGTTCCATTTTCATCACGGCCACGACGGGAAATTCCAGTCCCTTGGCAGCGTGCACGGTCATGATTTGTACGGCGTCCGGCTGTCGAACTGGCGTCGCCTGTTCTTCTTGAAACGCATTGTCTCGCAAATAGGCTAGTCGGCGTGCCAGCCGAGTCAAATCGGGAAATGAGCGAAATTCTTCACCGCGGATGGTGTCGAACAGTTTTTCCAGGTTGGCAATCGCGATGTGGCCATCTTCGCCGGCCACGTAAATCGCATAGGCTCCACTTTCTTCCAGGACGCGTTGAAGCAAGTCAGCGTGCGCCATGCGGTCGACGCGTTGGATCGCGGTATTGAGAATGGTCTCGGTCTCTTTCAACTGCAATTTCACTGTCGAAGAAAGCGACTGCCACGTTGTTTCCAAAACTGTTTGTGCGTCTCTTGGTAGTTTGTTCCAGCTTCGAGTAAGACGTTCGTTATCTTCGTGATCCGATGCTGCCAGGCTGGTGCCGGCAGCGGCGGCATGACGCAGCCCCCGCCGTATGTTTCCCCTGCCTAACTGCGACAAAAACAGAATCTCGGCATCGCTACACTGACCAATCGGACTACGCAACACGCCCGTAAGAGCCAATTCATCAGTCGGGTCCGACAAGTACAAGGCAAGGTTGATCACATCACTGATTTCCAATCTTTGCCAAAAGCCGATACCGCGAAAAACCGTATACGGCACTTGTCGGCGCTGGAATTCTTGTTCCAGCTGCCTCAGCACCACGTTTCTACTTGGCAACAGCACTGCCATATCTCCCCAGCTCAGGGATCCTGGCGGCGCATTGGGTTTGATAAACTTCGGCTGGCCGTACAAGTCGACAAGTTGATCGACTACCGCACGGACTTGCTCATTGCTTAGATCGTCCGTTTCGCCGTTTTCTTCGTCGTCGCCACTTTCTTCCGAGATGCCGTTTTCCTCGTCGGTCTGCTGTTCGATGGCGATATACCGCACTTCGCCGAGAACCGCCTGATCGAGTAGACCAGGCTTGAAGGGCTGATAAACCACTTCGTAAGGTTGTGCTGGATCGAAGTTATTCGCCTGCGGGTCGAACACATGGCGAAAGACACGATCCACCAGCATCAGCGGCAATGGCGACAGCGACCGGTAGTTTTCCCCCAAGGGCATGATGCCAAGACGTTGTTGGTCCGTAGACGAATTTTCCGCCGAGTGATTGTCGTAGTCGGTCAAGATTTCAGCAAAGCGATGGCGTTTGTTTGCCGCCTCGATCCCGCCTTGGACACGGTGGAAAACCCCAACGTCGGCATGGCGGAAACGATAAATCGACTGCTGCGGATCGCCAACGATAAAGAGCCGATCCTTATGCAAGCCCGAACCGTCATCTAGACTAACGAGGTGGGAGACGATTTCCCATTGCAGTTGGTTGGTGTCCTGGAATTCATCGACAAAAACGTAGCGAAACCGTTTTTTCAACTCGCCACGGACAAAAGCGGAATGTTGCAACAAGTCGCGCGCTTGCCGCGCGACCGCCACAAAGGAATATCGGTTTGCCTCCTGGCACAGTGCGTTAAACTCGTCGTAGACCAGCTGAAAAAGCCGGACCAGATAGTCTGCAGCGCGGGCGGCGTAGATTTCGTCGTCTATGCAAAAAGAGTAGGTTTGCAACACCTCCCCCCATTCGTGCTGCAGGTCGCAAAAGTCGCTGGCAGATGACTGAAATCCTTTTGGCCGTCTAAGATTCTTCCGATCCCTGGTCCACAAGCAATCCCGTAACTGGATGAGTGCTTCGCAATCGTCTTCAGGAGTCGTATTCGCAAGAAACTTGAGGATTTGTGCGAAATTCTCGGAAAAGTTTCGAGCCGTCTGGGAACTGATCCTTGCCAGATTCTGACGCAACTTGGAGAGTTTGTTGCATAGCTCCTGCCGGTGTGCATGCAGTTTTCTGACAGCGGGCAGTTGTTGCCACATTTGCAGAACGCGCTCTTCAGGCGGAAGCAATTGACGATGGGTCTCGATAATCACTTGCGGATCGACCGGATGATCGAGTAGCGCAAGCAAGCAGGACGCAAGGTAGGTCTCGCCTTCTTGTTCAAGCCACCAGGCGCATGCCTCGCGGTCGCAGCTAGCCATCTCGGAGTTGGTGTCGTCACCCAGGCGATTGATCACTCTCTCAATGGCATCACGTTGCAGTCTTTCGAGTTCATAGTCGTCAAGCAGTTCGAAGTCGGGTTCGATTTGTCGAGGTCCATGATGAGGAAACTCTCGGAGAATGCGCCCGCAGAAACGATCGATTGTTCCGATCATGGCACGAGGCAAGTCGTCAAGTTGGCGGCGCCAATAATGCTGTTCCTCAGGCGTTCGAGCCGTTTGCAGCATGGTGGCGAACGCCTGCCGCAATCTTTGTTGGACTTCGGCAGCTGCCTTGCGCGTGAACGTGATGGCCACAATCTCGGCAATGCCAATGGCTCGATTCTCATCCAGACTTTTCGCTAAGAGCTGGACGATGCGTTCGATGAGGACGCTGGTTTTGCCGCTGCCGGCGTTGGCACGGACGGCCAGGTTTCGCTGGGTGTCGAGTGCGTGGCGCTGGTTGTCGCTGAATCGGTCGAACGTTTCCGTGTTGCGCATGGGCGATGCCTCCGCGTTTCGCCTGACGGTCACTTGGCCGGTTTGGAAATGCGCGATAACTCCGTCATTCGGCGGACGACTTCCCGCACATCGTTGGTTTCTTTCAGAATCTGTAATTGGCGTTCGGCCCATGTGGGTTGTTGGCACATCCCCATAATTCGTTCGAGATGTCGGCGGCAATTCAGCTGGTCGGCCATTGGCCGCAAAAGTTCCGCCAGCCGTCGGGCGACCTCGCGCGCCGGTCGCATGGTGAAAGTTTCCGTATCGACCAGTTTGGCATCCAGGCCGTAGCGCGTAGCACGCCATTTGTTTTGCCGAACCATCATCGGATGATAATCTCGCTGGTAGGTTCCTTCATCGATCTGATCAGAAAGCGCTTGCACAAGACATTGGATGAGGGCTGTGATCGCCAGGCAATCGTCGAGCGTGCCGGGAACATCGCAGACGCGAATCTCCACTGTCCCGAAGTTGTCGTGCGGACGCACATCCCACCAGATGTCGCGAATGGAATGGATGAAGCCTGTTTCGACCAGATGGTTGACGATCCAGGCATATTCACTCCAATTGCGCAGGCTGTCGGGGAGTCCGGCGGTTGGCAAGGATTCCATGATCTTCGACCGATGCGACTGCAATCCGCTGACGCGTCGATTCCACCACGGACTGTTGCAACTCAGGGCCAACAACGTCGGCAGATGGCGGGTGATGCGATCACAGATCATTACCGCCTTATCCCCCGAATCCACGCCCACATGAACGTGCAAACCGAAGGTCACCAGCCGCCGGCCAACGTCTTGCAGAATCTCGAGCAAGCGCTCATAGCGTTCGTTGGGAGTGACCTTCTGTTCCTCCCAAACGGAAAAAGGATGGGTCCCTGACCAATACAACCGCAGTCCCAACTCGTCGGCGATGTGTTCGACAACGGTAAACTTTTCGCGCAGATCGGCTTCTGCGTCGTCGACCGTGTTGCAGACTTCCGTGTTGAC
This sequence comes from Gemmatales bacterium, assembly GCA_026004675.1. GTDB lineage: Bacteria > Planctomycetota > Planctomycetia > Gemmatales > Gemmataceae > BPJP01. The sequence continues at coordinate 810,563 of BPJP01000001.1, read as the reverse complement.
TTCGAGATAGCACTGCATCAGTTCGGGCTTGATGCGGTGTTTGAGCCGTTCAGGCACTCTCGGCAGAATGTCCAGAACGGCACTTTTTAATTCCATGGTTTTGGCGTCGACCAGGGCCACTTCGATCTCGACGCCGATGGTCGGTTTCTCGCTGGAGCGAAAGACCATTTTGTTTTTCGCCATGACGCGTTCCCGTAGCTATGAACAATGCTGGCATGCCCATAGAATGGCGGCTCGGCAAAGCAGCTTGGCTCCCAGTGCCAGCGAGCGTTCGTCGATATCGAAAAGCGGCGAATGTAGAGGATGCCCGTCGCCCGCACATCCCAGGCGAAACATGCAAATCGGACTTTTGCTCCCATAATGAGCAAAATCCTCGCCCCCCATACTCGGCCTGGTTAGCTCGTCCACATTCGCCGGCCCCAGCAACTCGTGGCCTGCTTGTCGGATCAGCCGACACAAGTCGACACAATTTACGACCGATTCGGGACCAGGCAAGAATTCGATTTCGATTCGGGTTCCTGCGGCCTGTTCCAGTCCACTGGCGAGTTGCTTGATGTGTCGTTTAGCATGTTCTCGCACCGATCCGCCGAGCGTGCGCAAGGTTCCACGAACCAATACCTGGGAGGGAATTGCATTGGCACTGTTTCCTCCTTGAATCTGGCCGAACGTGATAACCACCGGGTCCTGGCTATCGACGCTGCGAGGAACGAACAAGTAGATCGAACTGATCAGCTGGGCGGCGGCGGCGACCGGGTCGATCGACTCGTGCGGTCTGGCGGCGTGTCCGCCCCTGCCCTGTATGCGAATATTGATCTCGTCACAGGCAGCGGTAAATACTCCTTCGCGAACGCCGATGCGCCCAAATGGTCGCGATGGATCGACATGCAACGACAGCACGGCAGACACCTCATCGACGGCACCGGCTTGGATCATCTCCAGGGCGCCCTCGTTGGATTCTTCTGCCGGCTGGAAAATACCGCGCCAGCAGAGACTCGCCGGCATAACCTTCAACTGCTGTAATTGATGCAAGGCACGTAACGTGCCATACAAAATGGCGCTGTGGGCATCGTGACCACAGGCGTGCATGACGCCATTGATTCGACTTCGGTACTCCACGTTCTTCTGGTCTCCGATGGGCAGACCGTCGATATCGGCACGCAGAGCGACCCTCGGGCCGGCCGTTTGCCGGTTCTGGTCCACGATCAAACCCCGACCGTCAGGACCTACACGGATCTGGCAATCAAGCTCGGCTAGTTCGCGCCGCAGGAATTCCGTGGTCTGCCATTCTGCACCGCTCACTTCGGGATACATGTGCAGGTGGCGGCGAACACGCACCATTTCGGGCAACAACGAATCGACCGTCTGATCGAGAAATCGGCGCCAAATAGAGTCAGTCATCTAAATCATCTGTATTTTGCATCCGCACAGCGAGTGCAGAGGTCTTCTCAGCAAAACAGTTCAGCAACTGGCTCCGCCCTGACCACGCGGAAGGGGAGGCCATCCGGACCGGCCAATGTCGTGGGCGGGTCGATACCCAAAGCTCGATAAATCGTGGCCGACAGCATCGCCGCCGACACCGGCCGCCGGTGCGGTTCGGCGCCATGACGATCGGAGGCACCGAGAACCTGGCCTCCTTGGATTCCGCCACCAGCCAATGCCACTGACCACACCCCGGGCCAATGATCTCGGCCGCCACGGGCATTGAATCGTGGCGTTCGGCCGAATTCCCCTGCCGCCACGACCAGCGTTTCTTCTAACATTCCCCGGTCGTGCAAATCTTCGATCAACGCGGAGAAGGCGGCATCCAGCATCGGGCACAATTTCTCTTTGTAATCCTGAAGCGTCGTGCCCAACGCACCGCCATCGGCATGGCAATCCCAGGTCAATCGATCGAAAACGGAATCGAACATATTCACTGTGACGAAGCGGACGCCTTTTTCGACAAGTCGCCTGGCTTGAAGGACACACCGACCGAACCGGTTTCGACCATAGCGATCCAGGTCTTTGTCGTTGGCTGTTATCGGATTGGCCAGTGAGTGGAGCCGTTTGTCTCGCTGTGAACCCTCCGGTGCGAGAAAAACCGGATCGTACTTCCTTCCCAACCAGCCTGCGGATTGGCCATGACTGACGCTGACGCCAGTGTTCGCGATTGGCCCAGGCAAAATCGCAAATGGTGGAACGCCATTGGCTTTCGGTCCCTTCAGATAAGAGAGCACAGCCCCGATGTGCGGATGTTCGACCTCGTCGTGGCTTAACAGGCCCGTTTGCAACAATTGATGTCCCGTTTCGTGGATCGGCGAAGCGTCGTGATAAACAGACCGGATAATGGCGTAGCGGTGTGCGAGCGACGCCATACGCGGCAAGTGTTCAGAAATCTGGATGCCCGGAACACTGGTGGCGATTGGTCGAAACGGCCCACGAATGAAATCGGGTGCCTGCGGTTTCAAGTCCCAGGTCTCTAGCTGGCTTGGGCCGCCGACCAGAAGCAGGAAAATACAATTCACATCCTGCTTCTTCGCGTGCCAATTGCCCGCTGCGCTGGTCCAACCCAGGCCTATGGTTCCGGCGGACATGCTGCCGACGCGCAAAAAATCACGTCGTGTCAGTTCACCTTGCCAGCGAGGCTTCATGGTGGTTCTCCTGATTCGGCAAATCAAAAAAGGAGGGCAAAGCCGTATTACCGACCTGGCACTAGCCGCCTGCTGTTATCGTAACCGGGATTCGGCGACGTGCAAGTTGATGTTCGCTGTCAAGCAGGACGTGGCCCAACCTTCTCGCTGATGACTGTCCCATCTTGTTCCCGTTGCTACTCAAACTGGCGACAGCCTTGCTGCCAGCTTCCCTTCAAGCTGGACATATTTCGAGCCAACTCCCTCTACCAGAAACCGCCTCGATTCGATAGCCGTCGGTTGGATCGTAATGCGGAGTAACTCGTCGGGAAGGACGTCGGCGACACGATCGGCCCATTCGATCAAACAGATGCCATTTCCTTCGAAATATTCACGGACACCGAGGTCTGCAAACTCGGTCGACGACCGCAATCGGTAGGCGTCGAAGTGGTAGATTGTTGGCGCGGTGGGATATTCGTGGATCAAGACGAAAGTCGGACTGCTGACCATTCGCGGATCCGCAATCCCAAGCCTCTCGGCAACAGCGCGGACCAGGAACGTCTTCCCCGCGCCGAGCGGTCCAATCAAACCGATCACAGCACCGGGGAACAACAAGCTGGCGAGTTCTTTGCCGAAATACGCCGAACTGGCCGGTGTCGCCGCTTCAAATGCAAACAACCGCTAATCACCCCGAGACAAAATGAGCGCTACGCTGTTCGTTTGTGCTCGCGTTCGGTTTTTTTGCGCAAGTAGGCTTCGATGAATTCGTCGATTTCGCCGTCGAGTACGCTCTGGACCTGCGAGGTCTCTACGCCGGTACGGACATCTTTCACTTGGGTGTAGGGATGGAGAACATAGTTGCGAATCTGATAACCCATGGCGATCTCGCCCTTTTCGTCGTAGATACGTTCGACTTCGGCGCGTCGTTTTTGTTCTTCGATGCGATAAAGCTTGGCTTTGAGCAGGGCCAAGGCCATTTGGTCATTTTTGTGCTGGCTGCGTTCGCTGCGGCTTTCGGCGGAGATGCCGGTTGGTTTGTGGACGTAACGAACGCCGCTTTCCGTCTTGTTTTGGTGCTGGCCGCCTGGGCCGCCTGCGCGGAACGTCTGCCTTTCCAGATCATCGGGGCGAATGTCAATCTCGATCGTTCCTTCGATTTCGGGAACGACATCGACAGCGGCCAGCGACGTTTGTCGGCGGGCATTGGTATCGAATGGGCTGATCCGAATGAGCCTATGGACGCCCGTTTCCCCCTGAAGGTAGCCGTAGGCGTAGTCGCCGATGATGTGCAACGTCGCACTCCGAATACCCGCCTCATCGTTCCGGAGTTCATCGACCAGTTCTACCTCGTAGCCGTGATCTTCAGCCCATCGGCTATACATACGCAAAAGCATTTGCGCCCAGTCGCAAGCATCGGTGCCGCCTGTCCCCGCCTGAATGCGCAAAAAGGCGTTGCACGCGTCCTGATTGCCGCTCAGCATCGAACGCAGTTCAAATTCGTCCAGGCGTCGTTCGATTTTCGCTAGTTCGCTCTCCAGTTCGTCTTCCAGCCCCTCATCTTCTTCTGACAGCTCTGCCAAGGCCTGCACGTCTCCCGCGGCCGTTGCCAATTCTTCGAACGGCTTCAGCAAACCATTGAGAGGCTTCAACTTCTGGATGGTTTCTTGAGCTTTTTCAGGATTGTCCCAAAAATTGGCTTCGCTCATCCGAGCGTTGAGTTGATCGCGCATCGCTTTCTTGCCAGCGATGTCAAAGACTGTCTCGCAGCTGGGTGATACGATCGAGCACCTCTTCCAAACGCCGCCGCTGTTCGACTTTCATTCGGCTCCTCGCACTCGATTGAGAAGTATTTGCATCCTCGCCTTCACTATATACGAATCCGGCCATCTGGACAATTCGTCTTGGCGTTCGGAAACGATGCCAACCACAACACGAAGCGCTCGAAGCGACGCTTGTCCGCCCCGGCCGCCCAAGTTCGGCTTCGATCCGTTATCTTTCTCTAATAACATCCCAGACGCGGTCAGCCGCCTGGTCGATCGTGAGGTTATCGGTGATGATCACGCATTCCCCTCGAGGGCGGAAACGCTGAGGATAGCGAGCATATTGAGCCTTGATGGCACCTGGATCGAGAACCCCTTTTTTTCGTTCCAATGCCGTCGCCAACGAACACTCGAGCCAAACATACCGGACGTTGGGATCGTCTTCGTGCAATCCCGCCGCGTCGAGAATGCTGCGAAAATGCTCACGTTCACACACTGGTTCCACAATGATCGCGACATTGGGCTGATGCCGGCGGCCAGCTCGGTAACCCGCCTCGGCAAAATCCAGATCAGGCAGACAAACCTCCGTTGTGCCGTAATGCTGTCTTTTCATCTCATCGACGTCGATCACGTCAACATCAGGTTGTCGTTTTTGCAACGAGGAAGCGACAGCTGTCTTGCCGGCTCCCACCGTTCCACCGAGAAAAACGAGCCGAAGTCGTTGACGACTTGGCTTCTTGTCAGCGAATATGGCCGCGGTTTCATTGATGTCGAGGACCCGCGAAAAGCAATGGTTTTGGTTGCCGAACCGCCGCAAAAACGCATGTCGCAAGGCCAATTGCAGCGCCCAGGCTCGTGCCAGGTCCCCATTCGCCAAGGCACTCATTGACCGTTTCATGCCCAGGGCGAACCAACGGAAAAACAGGCGCAGGCGATGTCGCCGATGGTGTTTCGTGACATAGAGAAAACGGTTTCGCAGGCTGTAATATTCATAGAGCGTGTTTCTCAGGCGGTGACATGTTCGCCCAACGTCGTGTTTGGCCTGGACCTGCAAATCGACAAAGGCCCGAAAACCATGTCGCCTGGCGCGTGCGCAGAAATCCGCAATCTCACCGCTGAAAAAATAACGTTCGTCTAACAAGCCAGTGCGTTCAAACACCTCACGGCGAGCGAAGAACACCGTTCCGGGAACATAGTCAACCGCAACCAGCGGATTGCTCGGCGACGAGCCGACTGTTCCCAACTCGAAAGGAATTCGTGTCGTCTGATAGAGAGCGATATCCCGACCGCCAGCGTAGGCATGCCACTGTTCACCGGCTCCTTCCCAGATGGTCGGCCCCAGGATCGCGATCTTTGAATCGCTGGCAAGTCGCTCCAAAAGCGCCTCGGCACCGGCTTCGCTGATGTCTGCGTCATTATTCAACAGCAACAACGCGTCGACTCGTTGCCGGATCGCCGGAATGATCGCCAGATTATTCCCTCCTCCATAACCGCGGTTTACCGCACTGCAGATCAACTCGGATCGGTCGACTTCTCCGCTCAGGGAAGCTCGCGAAACGCTTGTCGAGCCGTTGTCCACGACGAACAGTCGAGGCCTCAGCCTTTTCCAAGAGCGCAGCGCGCGCACCTGCCGAAGGGTTCCTTCCTCGTCATGCCAATTCACCAGGATGACGGCAAACTCCATGCGATCCCTCGCTTTTCACGACCAGATGCCCCCCTCAAAAGACCGATTGCTGACGGCACCAAGAAGTCTATCACGGTGAAGGTGCTCAGCCAAGCATGCGAGGCGGTAGCATGTAAAACGCTTTGCTGGTCGCACATGGAAGGGATTCGCCGAGGGGGACTAGCCCGCCTCATTGACCCCTGTTGAACCGATGATCATCAAGTCGCGGCACGAATTACAAAATATATCATCATTGCCCCCTGACCCGTAACGACTGCTTCCCGCTGCTTATGAGGTGCGACATGAAAGCGAGGCCGATTCGGTTTTGTCTGGCACTCTTGTTGTCTTTCCTCACGTGCTCATTGACCTGGGCTGACCCGGCCAAGCCGAAAGGGCTCAAACGGTCGCTCGTCGTGTCGGGGCAAGGCTATTTCCCCGTCGCCATCCGCTTACAAGACAAGCGCATTGCCGTCGTCTTGCGCGGCGGCGCTCCGCATCTGGGAATCAAAGGCCGGCTCGATATCGTCTTTTCCGAAGACGAGGGCAAAACCTGGTCCAAACCGATCGTCGTCAACGATTCTCCGGTCGACGACCGCAATCCTGCCTTTGGCCAAGCGGCCAACGGCGACCTCGTCGTCGGTTTCTGGCGGACCGCCAACTACGATGACAAGGGCCGCTACGATCCCAATCTCGACAAACCTCGCAATACCTGGGTCACCCGCTCCAGCGACGGCGGCAAAACCTGGTCCGAAGCTGTCGAGATCGACGTTTCGGATATCGGTTGGGGAAGTCCCTTCGGCAAAATCCTCACCCTTCCCGATCAATCGATGTTGATGGCCATCTATGGCGGGCCGGTGCAAACAAAAGACAACAAAGTCCAACGCCGCCAAGACCATAGTTACGTCTATCGGTCGATCGACCACGGCAAGACATGGCGCCGTTACGGTGAATGTTCGAACAACATGCAACTCAACGAAACGGCGCTTTTGGCTCTGCCTTCGGGCAAGTTGTTGGCTGCCATGCGGGCCCGCGCTGGCGGCGTCTGGCTCGCCTCGAGCGATGATGGGGGCAAATCATGGAGCCAGCCGAAGCGGATCACACCAGCCAACGTCCACCCTGCCGATCTGATCCTCCTTCCTGATCGCCGAATTCTCCTCACCGTGGGATACCGCCTGAAGCCCTTCGGCGTCCGAGGACTCATCAGCGACGCCAAAGGCGAATTCAACTGGGAAGATCACTTTGTTTTGGTCGATGACGCCATTGGCGGCGACTGTGGCTATCCGAGCAGCGTACTCTTGCAGGATGGTCGGGTCCTCACCGTCTATTATGCCACTCGCGTAACAACGCACCGCCCCTGGGGCATCCACTGCGGCGCCTTGATTTATCATCCGCGAAGCGAGTGAGCCCGATCAAGCAAAGACCGACATGAAAAACAGGCAACCCATCAATGCCAATCACCGTCGGTTGACGGGCAAGCCGTTTTACCGTCACACCGTTAGTTGACGGTGCCTTCCCATCAATTCATCGGCAAGGTGTGCAGATCAGCACACCCCATAACCGGCTTCACCGTTAGTTGACGGTGCCGCGTCAAACCGACTGTGCGGTTTCGGAAAAGACGTGTGCGATATCGCACACCCACGATCACCAATGCCAGCAAGAGCAAACTGACCAGGCTATAGCTGAGGCCGCGTTTGAAACCACGAGGCCAATAGTCGAGTTCGACCCGGTACCGACCCGGCTGAGGGAGGAAGACGCCGCGGGCGATACCATTGACGCGCACCACCTCCTGGCGTTGACCGTTGACGAGTGCTTGCCAGCCGGAAGCGAAGGCGTCCTTCAAAACCAGCAAACCGCTAGATGGAGCGTCCACTTCAGCGACCACGCGATTGGGTCGGTATTCGGCGATCCGGACGGATATCGGCTGACCTTTGGTTGAGCTTGGGACTGGGGTAGGATGTCGGCATTCGACAAAAGGCGTCTGCAGAATCCGCTTTGGCTTTTCGCGCAGTTGGGCAAGGACCGCCATTTCCCCTTCGCCAAGGGAGAAGTCGGGATAGAAGCAGGCTTTCGGCTGAGCGGAATGCGATTCGACAATCCAGACCCGGTCGTCTTCGTAGGAGACGGAGAGATTAGGCATGGATTCGAGCAGGGCGAACTCGGACGTTCGTTTGCCTTTCTGAAAATGGGCCTTGTCGAGCACCAGATAGCGAACGCCAAACCAGTCGAAAACAGGGCGAGTTACCTGATAACGGTGCAGATCGAATGCCCACGGACCAGCCAGCATGAAATGGGTCGAGCTTCGATAACTGTGATAGGGGATTTCGTTGGCCGCCAACTCGACAAAACGGAGAAAGCTGACCGGCGCCAACGGTCCCACGGCACTGATGTCCTGGATCGAACCAAGCGACGAACCATTCGGATGGATGCCAAACGATCGATAACCATGGCCAGTTTGAGTCTTGAGCCAATGCATAAATCGGGGTGGTCTGGTTTCGTCAAAGCGTTTGGGAAGGCCGTGATCGCCCGCATTTACGACAACCACCAGTCCGCCGAATGCGGCAACCAGTGCCCCAACACTGAGGCGAAAGAAACCAAACGCCCAAAGAGTCCCCGCTGTCAACACACCCAACGAGACCGCCGTACGGGCCAAAAGATACTTGGCCGAATCATGTCCCAATGGAACGGTCAGCGCCAACTCGGCCAGCAAAACGGCACCCAACCAGGCGCAAAGCTGAGCATGGGACAACGATGGCGACCGGTTTGCCAACAGAATCGCGACCACAGCAGTAACGGCGATCCCTAGAGTCAACGCAAGGTTCAACGTTGCAATTCGGCAAGGCTGTTCAAAACTGGCTGAGCCGTAAAGGTTGTAAATGGCGGCGGCGAAAAACAATAACGTCCCAACCAACACCATAGCCAAGCGTTTCGCGGGCGCCTGACGCAAGATGTCCAATGCAAAGGCTGCCGATACCGACAAACAGAAAACCGCTGCCGCCAGGCTGTGTTTGAGCGTTTGTTTCACCATCAGCGGCAACAAGTTTAGAAGCGTCCCTGGTGCAACTGTCAGGTAACGGAGGATTAGCAGGCCCGCTGAAACCAAGAAAAAAATATAGAAACAACGCTTGCTAATATCGTGTCGAGATAAGCATGCTGTTGCGGAAATCGCTGTCAGGAAGACCGTGCTGCCGCTGAAAGCGAACAGGTTATGCCAGTCGATTTGAAAACTGACAGGAAGCTGCCACGTCGGGTGCATCGGCGAACCGAACAGGACCGGGAAAAAGAAGCCGATCCCGTTGGCCGGGCTGATCCCCGGAAAGAAACCGGCCATCGGGGGGTTCTTGTTGAAACTCGAGTCGATGAACTCCAGCATAGGCAGGAAGTTGAACGCTGTCGCTCCGTTTGCCAAGGCGAAAACGCCGAGGGGAAGTGTCGACTTCCTTAGCCAGCTTCGCAGATCGTCGCTGCAGAGCCTGGCGTAAAGCAGAATGAAAAAGGCAGCGAGATAGGCCGAGAGCAAAGCGATCTGATTAAATCCCCCAAGAGCATGCACGATGGTAACGACGGCCAAGGCGAACAAAGCCGCGGCGCTTTGGCGGCGAACGGCCAACTCAGCCGACCAAAACAACACCGGCATAAGGCAAATCTGCTCGAGGATATTCAGCCGGGGCAAATGCAGGCTGACGGCTCCCGAGAGGACGAACGCTGCCGCTCCAAAAATCGCGGCCGGCTCCGTCACCTTGAGATTCCGCAAAAACCAGAACAGAAAGAATGATGAACCATAGATTACCGCCAACGTTATGAAGTTCGCGGCTGAAAACGGCAAAAGTGCTCGCAAGATCGACAAAGGCGAATAGGGCGATCCCTCCCCCTGAGCAGCGAATGGCTCTCCCAACCCCTGATAAGGATTCCATAGAGGCAATTCGCCGTTGAGAAGGTACTCGCGCAGACGAGCGTAAAACGGCACCACCACTACGCTTGTTCCCCATGGCTCGACAGTGATCGGCACATCGGGCAACCGACCGCGATACCCCTCCGGCGGATTCAACACGTTGTGGTCGCTTCCCAATGCATTCCAGGAGTATCCGGATGCAATGGGTATCAAATAGAAAACCAAAGGTATTGCCAGCCAAAGCAGATAAGCAATTGGCCGCGACGATCCCTCGTCTGGAGAACGATGCATCGGCACTCATCCTGTGCTAATCTTGAAGGGACAAAACAGCAGGCCGCGAAGTTGCCAGGTCCGGTTGTCACGCTTTTGCGGCGGTGTTGTAGCCAAGAAGTGTACCTTTCGCTCGCGGGCCAGACAACTCCAGCTTCCCATGCCTATCAGGTGCCGTACCATGAACCATCTTTCCATCTTTGCAGGTTTCCTGTTTTTGCCCGTCTGCCAGCCGGTGCACGCCGCCGGTTTGCCGGCGCCCGTTCGCATCGCATCCAACGTTTCCGGGCATATCCACCCTGCCCTGTGCGTCAGCAAAAAAGGTACGCTGGTCGCTGTCTTCTGCAAAAACGAATACAAACCCTATCTGATCACGCGCTCGACCGACGGCGGCAAGACCTGGTCGAAGCCGATACCGTTCCCGCATACCGTCAACGCAAACGTCTACCCCGGCTCGTTGACGACCTTGTCCGACGGCAGCCTGCTGCACGCCTGGAACGTCTGGTTCCAACCCGATGAGAAAAGCAAATCCCGCTACGTCGCCTTTTCCATCAGCCGAGACGACGGCATCACCTGGAGCCAACCCGCGAAACTCGCAAAGAACAAGAATCCCAGAATCCACAGCGTCATTCGTCACCCGATTCTGGAACTCGCAGTCGATGCTTGGGTGTTCCCGCTGGCGGATCGCACGATCGTTTACAATCCCAAGACCAGCGAGGAAAAACCGTTTGGCGACGGGCGAAACCACGGACTTGTTCCTATCGTCAAAACCGCCCAAGGAACGCTGATCAGCGGCAAAGGACTGCGCTCGACCGACGGCGGCAAGACCTGGCAGACGATCGAGCCGTTTCCCAATGTGTCGTCGCAGGGATGGCGGCACCAGCTGATTGCGTTGAAAAACGGCTATCTTCTGGCGTCGCAAATCGTCGGCCCGGGTTTCGGCGGCGAAAAAATCAACTTCATCCTCTCTCGCGATGATGGTCTGACGTGGGACATGGCTCACCCGGTCGAGTTTTACAATCCCGGACGGGCGATCGGCGGCCGAGCCTGCCCTCGCAGCGTCGAAGTCGACGCCAAAACGCTCGGCACCATTTTCTACGATACCAGCAGCCAGCAAGACGGAGGCTCGGGAGTCTTCTTCCGGGCCATGCCCCTGGCTCTGCTGAAGAAAAAATAACCAATGCGCACGGGCCGAACGGAAATCGTTTCCCCACGACTACGGACGCTCGCCACCTGAGGATTGCGTTCCTCTCGATCGAAAACGCCGGTCGCGCGCATAACGAATGGTAAACGAGCCGTCAGCGTCGAAGGTGCCGTCGCCGCTGGCGAAAGGACCGGCGCTTGCCCGATGCATCATAGCCAACCACACGCGATCCGCGGGGATATAGCGGCGAACGACGTCTTCTTTGGAATAACTGGGATCGAAACCGAGAAATCGCTCGTCCCAGGGAAGCGTTTGCATGGCACACACGAGCAGACCACTGGCGAGGTAGCCGAGGAGCAACCCCATAACGCCGCCGCCGACGTGCTGCAACAGCGGGTCAAAATCGATCTGCTGGGGTGCCAGATAGTTTGTAAGAATGCGAAACACCGAGAGAAAGATCCAGAATGAGAAGATGAGGGAAAGAAAATCTTCGTAGCCTTGAATGATGCTGCCCCGAAAGAATAGTTCGAGTGCATCGGCGATCGGTTCCCAGATGTTGAAGCAAATCAAGCCGGCCAGCAGAAAGTTGACGAACATGGTGCAGGCTGCGAACAGCCCTTGCCAGGCGAAAACGCAACCGACAACGAATACCACGACGACAGTAAAAGCTTCAAGCATGACAGCGGACCTCTCATTTCAGCTCGTCAATTGCGTCCATTCCTGAAGGGTGATGCGGCCTTCGAGAAGCATGTGCAAGAGTTCCTCAACCAGCGGCTTCATGCCGGCTCGTTTGGCGACTTGCAGAAGCGTTTCGGGATTCGTGTTATGCAGCAACAATTGGCGAATGGGTTCATTGACTGCCAAAAACTCGAACACGCCTGTTCTGCGAAGGAAGCGTCGGCCGGCGCATTTCTTGCACCGGAATGTTCTCGCAGTGCCGCTCCGAGGCCGATACAGATGTTTGATGCGGCCAGCGGGCAAACCAGCATGGCGCAGGGCTTCCGCTGACGGCTGATAGAGAATTCGGCAATGTTCGCAGAGAAGGTGCACCAGACGCTGGCTGATCACACATTTGACGGCGGCGGCAACCGATGTCTCAGCCACCCCCAATTCTACCAGATGCAACAGACCCGTGGCCGCATCCGGTGCCGTTACGCTCGATAGGATCAGCTTGCCGGAAACCGAGGCCTGGCATGCCAGGTCGGCCGTCTCGCGATCCCTCAGTTCGCTTATCAGAAGAACATCCGGGTTCTGGTCGAGCAATGCTCGCAACGCGCTTGATTGCGACCCGCCTGTCCTTAGGTCCATTTCAACCTGCGTAATCCCTTGCAAACGCTGTTCGACAAATTCTTCGAGGGTGACGACGCTTTTTTGCGATCGGTCAACCTCTTGCAAGATGGCATACAAAGTGGTCGTTCGACCCGAATGGTTTGGACCGGAAACGAGCAGCATTCCCTGCGGCAAATCGAGAAAATTGTAGATGCTCTCGACGGCATCGCTGGGCAAGCCGAGTTCTTCCAGTCGCAGATTCGCATTGGCGCGATCGTAAAGGCGGAGGACGACTTTTTCTCCGCTAACGGTGCTCAGGGCATCGACGCGGATGTCATAGACCGTTTTGCCGATCGAGATACAGAAGCTGCCTGTTTGTTGTTTCCTGTTTGCCGCAGGCTCCAGTTCGGCGAGAAATTTGCAGGCGGCGGCCACCGCTTCACCATCGGCAGGCGTCAGGGTTTCGACTGGTTGCATGACGCCGTCGATGCGAAAGCGAATGGCGACTTCCTTAGGCGATGGTTCGAGATGGATGTCGGAGGCCCGCCGGCGGATCGCTTCTTTCAGCAAACGGCACGCGCGGGAGTATCCGGGCAAGCCGTGGGCTTGTTGGCCACGATAAGGCGAATCGTCTTGACGACCGCCACGGCGGAAAAACTGCAGCCCCTCTGTCGAGAGTTTCGGCCGATCTTTCGTCGGCTTTTTGCGTTTGGGGCTGACTGGTTCGTCTTCGTCCTCCTCCACATAGAAATAACGTCTTATGAGACGTTTCATAAACGTTTCCGTCAAAATTCGCTGGTCTTGGGGAACATGCCGATCGCGAAACACGATGTAGAAAAACACGGGTGAATAGGACAGGACAACAAGCGTCAGAAAACCGAGCAGAAAGAGGGGCAAGAGCCAAAGGATCAATAGACCGGCCATTCCGCCAGCGAGCATAGCCAGGTTCCAGGATGATGCCGGCAGCCTGAGTTTTTGGGCGTCGGTATCGGCCCACGCGCATAGCTTGATCCAGGCAAGATAAACGACCGCGACCGCGAGAATCTTGCTGAAACTGAAATAGAATCCCGGACCTCGCGGGAACAGGGAATCGGCGGCGTTTTCCGCAAACAGGAGGAAGCCGTCTGTCAACGCGATCATGGGAACGTTTCCCAGTGTGTAACGCGTGTGAATGGCACGCGACCCGGTTCGACCCGTCCCCCGAGAATCGGCATCACTTGTGAACGACCGCTGCCGAAACGGCTTCACGAAGAAGATTCGGCCGCATCCATGACGGCGCGAACGATTTTATCATATCCAGTGCACCGGCAAAGGTTGCCCGCGAGATAATGGCGAACTTGTTGTTCTGAGGGATGCGGAAAACGGTCCAGCAAAGCTTTGGCGGCCACGAGAAAGCCGGGCGTACAGATACCGCATTGCAAAGCTGCATCCTGCATGAAACACCGTTGTAAGGGATGCAAACCCTGGGGGGTCGCCATGCCTTCCACAGTTTCAACCGTCCGGCCTTCGATCTCGACAGCGAGTACGCAACAGGCATTCACGAGCCGGCCGTCGAGCAGCACGTTGCAGGCGCCGCAATTGCCATTGTTGCATCCTTCTTTGGCACCTGTCAGGCGCAACTCGTCGCGCAAGACCTCGAGCAGGCTTTGCCTCGGTTCGCAAAGGAAATCAGTTGGTAGACCGTTGATTTGTGCGTGAACGTGGATTTTTCTCATGGTTGAGCCAATCTCAATCAGGATTCCACTGCACGGGCCAGCGCGTTGCGAAGAGCGCGTCGAGTCAGCACCCCGACCAGGTGGCGGCGAAACTCGGCAGTGCCTCGCATATCGTCTATCGGTTTCGCCGCCTGCTGAGCCGTTTGTGCCATCTGGTCCATGGCTTTCTCGTTCAGAGGGCCGTTGATCAGGACATCGCCGGCCTCGGAAACAAGCAAAGGGGTCGGGGCGACAGCTGACAAAGCCACGCGGGCGCCTTCGCACCTGGTTTTGTCGGCGTTGAGTGCGACTGCCACGGCGGCGCCGGCCACGGCGATGTCCATTTCATTGCGCGGTATGAAGCGCAGATAAGAAGCACCGAAACGCGGCGGCGGCACGGGTATCTTCAGCCCCACCAAGATTTCTCCCGCTCGCAAAATCGTTTTCCCCGGACCGACGCAAAACTGTTCCACAGGAACTTCCCGCTGACCCTTTGGCCCGGCGATGACGCAGACGGCGCGATGTACGATCAACGGTGGGATCGTGTCCGCTGCTGGCGAAGCGTTGCACAGGTTTCCACCGACACTCGCTCGGCTCTGAATTTGAATGCCGCCTATCATCGACACCGCATCGATCAGTCCAGGGTATCGGCCAGCAATCTCTGCATTCTCGTAAATGCGGTAACAGGGAACCGCCGCACCCAAAAACAATCCTTTTGCCGGATCGAATGCCAATTCGTTCAACTCGGGAATACGCTTGACATCGACGACCAGGTCCGCGTCGCATCGGCCTTCACGAAGCTGGACGATCAAGTCTGTCCCACCTGCAAGCACGCGGGCCCGTTCGCCGTTCTCTGCCAGAAGGGCAAGCGCTTCCGACAACGTGCGCGGTGCGGCATAGTCGAACTCTTTCAATTCCGGCTCCCGTTGGGGGTTACGAATCGCTTCTCGATCAATCTTAGTGTATCGAGTGAATACCCGTTAGGAACCCCGCAATTCCCGGCGAAACCCGGTGCCAAGACATTGGCCAACCCGTAAACTGCTGCCATGCGCTTCGTGTTTGGCGCACGCTAGCAAAACTGGTACCATCTTAAGCCAGATCAAAACAAATTCTCCATTAGGAACTCGCCGGCAACCCGGCCGAGTCAGGCAGGAGGTGTACAAAATGATTCATATCAAGCGGATTCTGTACCCGACCGATTTCTCCTCGTACTCCAATCAGGCTTACTTCCACGCAGTGGCTTTGGCAGAGAATCACGGCGCCGAACTGACGATCATTTATGTCCATTCCTCACGGGAAAAGAACGCGGAATATTGGCGTGGCCAACTGGAACAGATTCGCCCTTTGAATCGGTCGATCACGGTGCGGCACAAGATGTTGTTCGGCGACCCGGCCACCGAGATTGTCCGGTTTGCTCATGAGTCGATGGCCGATTTGATCGTCATGGGCACCCATGGCCGAACCGGTGTGGAGAAAATCTTGCTCGGCAGCGTCGCCGAGAAAGTGATGCAAGACGCTCCCTGCTCGGTCATGGTCGTCAAGTTGCCCAGAGCAATTCCCGATCAATGCCTGATCGTGCACGATGACCCGCGGGCAACAAACCAATAAAGCAGCATCGGTAACGGGCATAGCGCCGTTTGGCCAGTCGCTATCGCGATATCCCCGGCACCAAACTAGCCCCTGGCCATTGACTTTATATGCTGGTATAGTCCTGCGCAACGTCCCACAAGTTCGCAAAAAAGGAGATGCTGTATGTCGATGTACATTGGGGAAGCCCTGGCTGGCGACGGCAATGAAGTAGCCCATATCGACTTGCTGATCGGTTCCAAAGACGGACCGGTCGGAATGGCGTTCGCCAATGCGCTGGCGAATCAAAACCGGGGTCATTCCAATCTGCTGGCGGTCCTGACACCGAACCTGATTTGCAAACCTGCGACCGTGATGATTACTAAGGTCACCATTCAAGGTGAAAAACAAGCGGTGCAAATGTTCGGTCCAGCTCAGCGGGCTGTTGCCAAAGCCGTCGCTGACTCGGTGGCCGCCGGTACGATTCCCAAAGATCAAGCGGATCAACTGGTGATTGTCTGCGGTGTCTTCATTCATTGGAAAGCAGACGACGACAAGAAAATCTACCAGAATAATTACGACGCCACCAAACTGGCCATCGAACGGGCCATGAAAAACGAACCATCCATCGACAAGATTCTCGCCGAGAAGGACACGTCCAAACACCCCTTCTCTCCCGCGTAGAACGGCATCGGCACACGGAAAAAAGACCGGGCATGGCCGCGCCCTCTGCCCGGCTTGTTTTGCTTGAAGAGGAAAGGAGAAGAAAAGGGGGATGGAGCGGCGAACCATTCTCGTACAGATCGACTGCGACCCGCTCCCCAGCGTCTTTGACCGTGTGGTGGCGGTCGACGCAGGCGTCGAGGAAATCTTCAGCTACGGCGGGGTACGTCCCGAGCAAGTCCGCGACCTTGTTCATGGGGCCATTTTCACACGCGGCGTCAAGCACCTGAAACGGACGGCATTGTTCATCGGCGGCAGCAACGTCGAAAAAGCGGAGGAACTTTTCGACGAAGCAAGACGCCATATGCTTCCCGACGTCGGGTTGCGCGTTTCGATTCTGTTCGACGCGAACGGATGCAGCACGACTTCCGCCGCCGCAGTCTACTCGGCTGCGCAACATCTCGACCTCAGCCACGCTCGGGCATTGGTACTGGGAGGAACGGGGCCGGTCGGACAACGTGTGGCGCGTTTGCTGGCCCGACAAGGAAGCGAAGTCCGTATCGCGTCGCGAAAGCTCGACCGCGCTATGAGCGTCTGCGAGGCCATCCGCCAGAAAGTGAACAACGCCCGTGTCGAACCTGTCGAGACCAGTTCGTCGGAGGGCACCGTAGCCGCCCTGTCGGGTCGAAACCTCGTGATCGCTGCCGGTGCTGCCGGCGTAAGGATGCTTACCGAAGAGCAACGCAACAAATGCTCCGATTTGCGCGTGGCCATCGATCTCAACGCCGTTCCTCCTTTGGGAATGGAAGGCGTCGATTATCGTGATCACGCTGTTTTACGCAACGACGCATTCTGCTACGGCGCCATCGGCATCGGCGCTACCAAAATGAAGATTCACAAAGCCGCCATCAGCAGACTGTTTCAAAGTAACGACCAGGTTCTCGATGTGGAGGAGGTCTATGAATTAGCAGCGAGCTTGTGACCTCGATATGCGTCGTTCGCTGATTTCCAACTCACCAGTTCAGACCCAGCATCAGACAATTCAGTCCACTGCCGATTCCGAGAAAGCCGACGCGATTACCGGTTACCAAAAACTCGCGCTCTTCTGCCAAGGCGGCGGTGAGGGGCAGGGAAACGGTTCCCATATTGCCCAGAAACGGGTAAGTGCTGAAGTCTTTGACCTCCGGTATGTCGAGTGTTTTCAGGATGGCATCGCGATGGCCGGCGCCGACTTGATGGCAAATCACCTTGTCGACGTTTTCCTTCATCCATCCCAGCTTGCGCAAGAACGCTTGCCATGTTCGCAGCCCGAGAGCCACCCCGTATTTCAATACCGAGATCGAATCAGTCGTCATGAACTGTGTAAAAGTGGCGGGTAGATAGCGTTCGATCCTGCTTTTGACGACCGACGGGAGAATGCCTTCCAGGTTTTGTTTCAGGGCTGCCAGGATCAACCCTTCCACTTTGGGAGCGACTCCCGCCGGCAGGACAGCACGCAATTTCTGGTGCAAAGTCTGTACCAGAACTTCCTCGATTTTCTCGGCCAGGTCGGCATCGCTGGTACTCTGCGACGGTGTTTGATCGAGACCCCAGCGGCACAAAGAGTGGTATTCGGGAGCCGCCTGCGTCACCCCACCAACGAGTTGTCGACGCTGGCTTTTGTTGAAGGAACCGTCCGTCACCAAAACAGCGACGGCACCGGAACCGCCTGTCAAGGTGGCCAGCGAATTGCGGAACATATCCATATCGCCTTGGGCCACCAGTCGGCTGATAACGATCTCGTTGATCTCTCTCGCGCTTTCGCAGGAAACGATCAGACCGGCATGGATTTGCCCCAGTTCGATCCGATTGGCGACATCGAGGATGCCATTCAGGACGCCAAGACAAGCGTTGCTCAAGTCATAAACGGCGGCATCCGGACTGATCCCCAATGCGGCGGCAACCCGACAGGCGGTGGCTGGTTCGAATTGCTCCCGGCAAACGCCCGCGTAGATGAGCGTGTCGATCCGCGATGGTGGAATGTCGGCGAGGACTAAAGCCTTTTTCGCCGCCAGCGTCGCCCCCTGCGCGATTGGGTAGCCCGTCTCCCACCAGCGCCGCTCCATGATGCCGGTGAGCGATTCCAACTGGCCCGGCGGCATACGTAGCCGTTCGTAAAGAGGCGCCAGGCGGCATTCCAATTCTTCGCTGCTGACGACGACCGGAGCAAGTTCATAACCGATCGCGTCGATGAACACGCGCGAGTATTGCATCGTTGCTCGTTCGTGGCGCTCACAAATAACAAGTCAGAAAGCTATCGTATGGTTGTTGTTAGCCGTCGTCAATTTTCTGACCGCGTCCTTTGGTTTACGAGAATCATTGATGTCGTCAAAAAGCCAAAGGCATATCAGAGCAAGGCTGTGGTTTCGTCATGGCCGTACATGCGGTTGAAATTCTGAACCGCTACGCCGCTGGCGCCACGATAAAGATTGTCCTCGCAGACCAAAATGATGATGCGACCGCGGACCAGGCGGATGGTGATATCGATAAAGTTGGTTCCCCAGCAGTCTTTGGTGGATGGTTCACGATCGACAATACGAATGAAAGGGCAAGAGGCGTAGTATTCCCGGTACAGATCCAGCAGCTGGGTCTGGGAAAAAGACCGGTTGGGGGAGGCGTAGATGGTGGAAAAGATGCCCCGGTCCATAGGGATCAAATGCGGCGTGAAGATGACTTCGACGTTCGTTCCAGCGACGTCGCTCAAGACCTGTTCGATCTCTGGCGTATGGCGGTGTTTGCCGACATTGTAGGCTTTGACCGCTTCATTGCATTCGGGGAAATGGGTGGCCGGAGTCGGCGTGCGGCCAGCACCGGAGACGCCGCTCTTGCTATCGATCACGATCGAATCCAGCTCGATATGCCTGCCCGCTACAAGTGGAGCCAGGCCGATGGCGGCCGTCTGCGGATAGCAGCCAGGATTGGCGACGAGTTGAGCCGACTCGATTTCTTCGCCGTAGATTTCGGGCAAACCGTAGACAGCCTGAGCCAAATGGGCCAGGTCTTTATGGCTCTGCCCGTACCATTGGGCGTAGATATTCGGATCACGTAGGCGGTAGTCGGCACTCAGATCGATGGCGCGGATGCCGTGCAACAATAACGGCGGCAAACAGGCGGTCGCCGCACCATGCGGCAGGCAAGCGAAAACGCATTGCACGCCCCGAGCGAGTAGCCGATCCGCATCGAACGTTTCGCAACGCCGTTTGATCCTGCCGGTCAGCGACGGATGGATATCAGCGATCCAAGGCTGATCTTCCTGGCGTGAAGTGATGGCCACAATCTCCGCTGCCGGGTGGCGCAACAGGATCCGAATCAGCTCCAGCGCCGTATAACCCGATCCGCCCAAAATGGCAATTTTGGTCATGTGAGCGTTCAGACGTCAGGCGACTAGTTGAAACCCCTGAAAAAACGACAGGCCGTCAGACGGAAGGTTATGCCGTCTGATACCAATCATCTGTGGCGAAATCGAGGCCGGCGTCGCTGGTGTCGCAGCGCCGGCCCTTTTTCGGCTATTCGGTTTTGGGTTCCTCGTTCTCGGTGGCGGCAGCGGACTCGCTTTCTGGGTCGGCTGGCGTCGAGTCGCCCGACGGTCTTTCCGTTGTCGACTCAGAAACTGCCGATCCCGCGTCCGCGCCAGCATTGGCCTTCTGCTCGGAAGAAGCTGTTGCTTCGGATGCCGGCTCGGTGGCTGACTTGCCGCTTTCGGGCATGGTAAACAGTTGGCCGCTCGCCGAGCCGGTACCTCCCCGCAGTTCACGTTGCGGTTTCGTTTCTTCCGCACTCTCGACTTCTTCTATCGGTTCGTCTTCGCCGATCCGTTTACGGCTCAGCCCGATCTTGCGGTCAGCGGCGTCTACCCGCAGAATCTTCACCTCGATCTCGTCGCCCACTTTAACGATGTCTTCGGGATTCTCCACTTTTTCGTCCGCCAGCTCGGAAATGTGCAGCAACCCCTCCAGGCCAGGTTCCAACTCGACAAAAACACCGAAATTGGTCAGTTTCGTCACTTTGCCGACCTTCGTGTCGCCAGGGTGATAGCGAGACGGAATGTCGCTGTCCCACGGATCGCTGGCCATTTGCTTCAGACCCAGGGCAATCCGTTTGCGTTCCTGGTCGACGTTGAGGACCTGACAAGTCACCTTGTCCCCTTTGCTGACGACTTCGCTCGGATGGGTGACTTTACGTACCCAGCTCATGTCGCTGACGTGCAGCAAACCGTCGATGCCCTCTTCGATTTCGATGAAGGCGCCGTAGTTGGTGAGATTGCGGACGGTGCCCTCGACAATCGTGCCGGGCGGATAGCGCTCGGCTACTTTGTCCCAAGGATTGGGCTGGACCTGCTTCATGCCTAACGAGATTTCTTGTTTTTCTTTGTTGATATTAAGGATCTGGACCTCGATCTTATCTCCGATGGAGACCAGTTCGTTAGGATGGTTGATGCGTTTGGTCCAACTCATCTCGCTGATATGGACCAGCCCTTCGATGCCGTCTTCGAGTTTGACGAACGCACCGTAGCTCATGACATTGACGACTTCGCCAATATGTTTGCTGCCGATGGGATATTTTTCTTCCACGCCTTCCCACGGGCTGGGGGTCTTTTGTTTGAGGCCGAGGGCGATTTTTTCTTTTTCCTTATCGACAGAGATGATGTAGACCTCGAGTTCCTGGTCGATGTGGACCATTTCGTGGGGATTATTGATGCGGCCCCAACTCATATCGGTGATGTGCAACAGGCCATCGATGCCGCCAAGATCGACGAACGCACCGAAATCGGCGATGTTCTTGACGACGCCTTTGCGAATCTGCCCCGGCTCGATTTCGGCCAGGAGCTTCTTTTTCATTTCTTCGCGCTGATCTTCGATCATCTTTCGGCGGCTGACGACGATGTTGCGCCGGGATTCATCGATTTTGAGAATCTTGCACTCGATGGTTTTACCGATGTAGTCGCCGATGTCAGGCGGCCGGCGAATATCGACCTGGCTGGCGGGCAGGAAGACATTGACACCGATATTGACCAGCAGCCCCCCTTTGATCTTTCGTGTGACGGTGCCGGTGACAATATCGCCTTCCTTGTGTTTGGCGATGACTTCTTCCCATTCTTTTTGCCTTTTCGCTTTGCGATAACTCAGGACGATGGCGCCGCTCTCATCTTCGATCGAATCAAGCAGGACCTGGATTTCATCGCCGGGTTTAGGCGGAACGATCGCGTCTTCTCCCTCGTCATACCATTCACTGAGAGGAATAACGCCTTCGCTCTTGTAGCCGACGTCGACCCAGACTTCATCCGCCGTGACGTTGAGGACCCGGCCGCGGACGATCTTGTTGATTTCGAATTCCTGTTCGGCTGGCGGCAACCAGCCGTCCTGATTGTTGTCAAATGCTTCGTTGAGTTGCTGTTCGAGTTCGTTTTCGGGAGGTTCGAATTCACGGAGAAGATTGCGATTTACCATGATAAAAGAAAACCTGTGTGAAAATAAAAAAGAGCCTGACGCGAAATTGATCCGCCACCGTGGCGGAAGCCCAACAATCCGCGGAAGGTAGAATTATATCGCGAACTTTGTAAACCCTCCAGAGAATGCTTGAAAATTGTCGAGTGCAAGGGGACTGCATTTGCCGCGCGATTTAGCCATCCAGCTGGTCTTGACCGGCGCGCAAGTTGCCGCCATGCTTGCGTTCCCCACTAAACGAACGACATACCCGCCATACGGTTTGCTAGCAGGATGAGGAAGCCCATACAAGAACGACGAACGAGCGTCCGATACCGAACGCGGATCTCAACCCGGGCCAGACTGCTTCGCGCGGTCGAACAGGGATCCTGGCCTGGCCGGATTTTGAACTTTTCCCGACGCGGCATTCGGCTGCTGTGCCCGAGGCCTTTCAAAGCCGGTACACGTCTTACCCTGCATATGCCGGCCAAAGTGGGCGTCGCAGACCGCGTCGTTTGCGTACGTTACGCGAAACCGCTAAAACATCCCGGCTTTTTCATCGTCGGCGGCGATTTCTTGCAACCTCTCAGTGATGCCGAACTCGCTCAATTGACGATCAAAGCGATTGCTGGCAATCGCAAGGCCGATCGCCGTCACGAAGAGCGCTTCCATCCGCAGGTTCGCTTCCTTTGTCGATTGGTGCGTGCCGAAGAAGTCGGTTCGTGGCCCACACTCATACGCAACGTTTCGCGTCATGGCATGGGGCTGATCACGGATCGTCTGTTCATTCCGGGGACCATCTTGACACTCGAGATTTCCGTGCAAAATACGGTGCGTCGCAAGCACTTGCGCATATCGCATGCCGAAGCGCTCGTCCATCAGAATTGGTGGATGGTCGGCGGCCGAATCGTGCAGAACTTGTCGGACACCGAATTGATGGCGCTTCTGGCGAATTCTTGAAACGCCCGCTTTGCCAGGGGCGAAGCCGTCGGTGAAAACGACCGTCTTCCCTTTTTGCCCCCATGAGCCAAAACCGAAACAAGCACAGCTAAAGAATCCGCTTGCCTGTTACCAAGGCTGTTGGTTGCCGATGCATCTGTTTATAATGAGATTTTGCATTCGCTCTCTATCGGTGTCATCATGTCCGTGCCACAGATCGCAATTGTGGGCCGGCCAAACGTCGGCAAATCTTCGCTGTTCAATTGGCTAGCGGGACACCGCGTCGCCATTGTCGACCCAACCGCGGGCGTTACCCGCGACCGGGTCAGCACCCTGATCGAATCCGACGCTGGCGTCTTCGAACTTGTCGATACTGGCGGCATGGGAATCCAGGACGCCGATGGCTTGACCGAGTTTGTCGAAGGTCAAATTGAATCCGCCCTCCAGCAGGCCCAGGTTCTGTTGTTTGTGGTTGATGCCCGGGCAGGGGTCATACCCGCTGATGAGGATGTGGCACAGCGAATCCGCGCGTTGGGAAAGCCCATCGTCTGCGCGGCCAACAAATGCGATACGCCACAGATGGACGTGCTGGCGGCGGATTTCCATCGGCTCGGATTCGATCCGGTGATCGCCGTCAGTGCCAGGCAAAGGCGGGGAAAACAAGCCCTTGTCGAGGCGCTAGCGCAAAAGCTGCCTGCCGAACCCGTCGAAACCAAGGCGGACGAAGTCGTCATGAAACTGGCGATCGTCGGCCGCCGCAATACCGGCAAGAGCACTTTTATCAACCAGCTTGCCCAGGCCGAACGCATGATCGTGAGCGAAGTTCCCGGAACCACCCGCGACAGTGTCGATGTCCGATTCGAACGCGATGGCAAGACGTTTATTGCCATTGATACGGCCGGGGTGCGCCGAAAGGGGAGCATCCAAACCAGCATCGAGTTCTATAGTCTGGCACGCGCGGAGCGTTCGATTCGCCGAGCGGATGTGGTTTTGCTCTTCCTCGATGCAAGCAAGCCGATCAGCAAAGTCGACAAACAGCTGGCGACGTATGTTCTCGACCACTACAAACCTGCCATCTTCGTTGTGAACAAGTGGGATTTGCTGCGGCCTCGTCCAACCGGCGAATTCGCCGATTACCTCCAGCGGGCGATCCCGAATCTGGATTACCTCCCCATCGCATTCGCGACGGCCAAAACCGGCAAAAACGTCCAGGCCGTCTTGAATCTCGCCCAGAACCTCTTCAAACAAGCTGGCGTGCGTGTACCAACGGGTGACCTCAATCGAACGGTCCGCCGAGCGCTGGAAACCCAGGCTCCGCCCCTAAAACAGAATCGCCGTCCGAAAATCTTTTTCGCCACCCAAGTCGACATCCGACCGCCGACAATCGTCCTCTTCTGCAACGACCCGGAACTTTTTTCTCCGACTTATAAACGTTACCTCGTCAACTATTTTCGCGATCATCTTCCGTACGGCGAGATTCCCATCAAGCTGGAATTTCGCCGACGGCGCGAAACCGATACCGAGATACCGCGAGAAGACATTCGCGACTCCGCAGCCCTGTCCAGCCGGCAAAAACGACGGCAGGAATCGTTTGAACTGTGGAACGATTGAACCAAGGCGAGACAGACCGAAAAATTTTCTCGCCAAACGGGACCGGCTCCTGTAGCGTCGAGTGTCAGCCAAAACGTTGGTACGCCAGCGTTGGACGGTGCGATGTCCAAGCCAAAAAGCGGTCGCGAAGCACAAGGCGAAAGGATCGAAGGGTTGCTAGACTTGAATCTGGACTATCGGCCCAGATTGCCGAGGAAAAAAGACTATCGTATCGGCTGCGTGGGCGCTGGTTTCATCATGCGGGATTGCCATTTGCCGGCTTATTTTCAGGCTGGCTTCTGCCCTGTGGCGATCGCTTCACGAACGGAAGCCAATGCACGCGCCCTGGCCGATCGGCACGGGCTGGCCTGCCATCCGACCATCGAATCTTTGATCAACGATACGTCTCTTGAAGTCATCGACATTGCCGTTCCGCCTGACGTTCAGCCGTCACTTATTCAGCGCATTGCCGCGGACGCCAGACACGTGAAAGGAATCCTGGCCCAGAAGCCGTTGGCCATGAGTTATCGGGATGCCAGACGTTGTGTCGAGGCCTGTGCCCGGGCTGGCATCAAGTTAGCCGTCAACCAGAACATGCGCTATGACCAGTCGGTGCGAGCGTTGAAAGACATACTTCGCCGGGGCTGGCTTGGCGAGCCGGTGCTGGGAACGATCGAAATGCGAGCCATTCCGCACTGGATGCCCTGGAGTCAGAAACTGCACTCGCTGACGACATTTGTCATGAGCATCCATCACTTGGACACCTTTCGCTACTGGTTTGGCACGCCGGAACGGGTGCTGGCGAGCACGCGGCCAGACCCGCGCACCGTTTTCCCCCATGTCGACGGGATCAACCTGTACATTCTGGAATACTCTTCCGGTTGTCGGGCCGCCAGCTGGGACGACGTCTGGACCGGACCAGCAAGGGAAGGGAGCGAAAGCGACATTGCTATTCGCTGGCGAGTCGAAGGCACGGACGGATTGGCTCGGGGAACCATCGGCTGGCCAGCCTACCCATGCAGGACTCCCAGCACGATGGATTTCACCACCCGTCATTATCCTGGTTACTGGTTCCAGCCGCGCTGGCGGGAAGTCTGGTTTCCCGATGCCTTTGTCGGCACGATGGCACAACTGTTGTGTGCCTTGGAAGAGGATGCTGAACCGGAAATCAGCGGGCGAGACAACCTCGAAACCATTGCCCTTTGCGAGGCCGTTTTTGCCTCTGCCCGCGACCATCAGGCCACCATGGTTCGCCAATTCATGCAATAGGTCCGTCGGTATCGTCCCTAAAGATTGGCTGAGCACTTTTGCCTCAAGCCGTTTTGTGCAGATTGTCGAGTAAACCCCCAGAAAGAATTCATCGAACTTCGCAGTGTCCTGCGTGAAAGTCGCCATGATCCGAATTTTGGGCGTATTCGTTCTACTTGCCAGCGCTGGGGTTGTATGTGCCCAGAACGAAAAACCGCAAGCAGAAAAATCCAGCCAATTCGGTGTAATCAAGTTGGGCACGCACCGGCGGATCGTCGATGAGTTGCTCGGCTATCCGGAGTTTGGCAGCACCATTCCGGTCTTGAGTCGCACGTTGAACTACTACGCCGACGGTACCCGCGTGACTTTCTTTGACGAGCGGGCGATTTCGGTCGTACCGGGCGCCAATGCCCGCCCCACACTGCAAGGCGGCGTCATCCTCCAGGCGGCCGAAAACGAAGTTCTGGTTGCTCCCGAATTGCTGCCTCGGTGCGGTCAGGTTCCGTTGTCGCCAGCGTTGAAGTGCGGGATCGAGGAGATGTTCTTTTACTCTCCGCCGGTGCGCCGTCCCGTTTTGCCGACAACGGGAAATGGCTTACCAGTCGATCCGGGAATTTGGCTGGAAACGCCGATTCCTTGAGCCTAGACCAAGGTCTCCTCTGGTAGCGCTGCCTGCTTGACCAGCCAGTGCAAACAACGGGACCAGTTATTTGTCGATCCTGGCGTGATGCTGCCAAGAATCCGAGCGCCGGCAGCGCCGGAGACAGTCGGCAAATTGGCCGGCACGCCGTCCATGGTCAGCGCCGCCATCATCCCGAAAGCCAGCGATTTTCGCAGCATGGCCGGCACGCCGAATTCGTCAGTGCGATTCAGTTCGGCATCCGCCAAACTCTGCTCCAACAGATTCCATAGCAGCCCATTGCGGACACCCCCTCCGCTTAAAAGGAAACGATGCGGACGCTCTCCGGACCGGCTGGGCAAAACGAATCGTTTCAGCGATTGGACGATCGCTTCCGCCACGAAATGAGTGGAAGTGCACAACAGATCGTGCATGCTCCAGCCGTTACGGACCGCTTCCTGGACGATCTGCCTGGCGAACGAATCGGCAAACGTTTGCCTGGACAAAACCTTGGGGGGGCGACGTTGCAGGAAGGGGTGAGCGAGCCAACGTGCCAACAGCGACTCGATACAACGTCCCTGCACCGCGTATTTGCCACCCGGATCGAAATGTTCGCGTCCGTTGGTCAAGTGCCGCATCAGTGCGTTCAACAGCCCATTACAAGGACCGGCTTCAAACGCAAGAACGTCGCGCCATTCGCCTCCAGCCGGCAAGTAGACGATTCGCGCCACGCCTCCCAGATGCAGCAGAACTCGCGATTCGAGGAGGTCTTGAAACAGCAGATGATCGATCAACGCCAGAATCGAAGCACCCAGCCCGCCCGCGGCAATGTCCCGATCGCGGAAATCGCTGATGGTGGTGACGCCGGTGCGTTCGGCGACGACGGCGGCCATGCCGAGTTGCAATGACGAGGGAAATCGGCCGTCTCCGTCTTGCCAGACTGCATGCCCTGGACAGCCTATGCATTGCACCCGCTGCAAGCTAAAACTCGCCTGATCTGCCACCAGCCGGGCCGCCGTCGCGAAAGTTTCGCCGAGCAGCCGGTGCAAAAGTCCCATTTCGCTCAGTTCCGCATGGTCGGCACTGGCCCGCAGAATCAACTCGCGCAATTCGCGAGAATAGGGAAGATGCAGCGAGTGGATCGGTCTGGCTCGCAGCCCAAGCCCAACGCCGTCGGTTTCCAATAGCGTCGCGTTCACTCCCTCCAGGCAGGAACCTGAGGCCAAACCTATAAACCAGCGCGTGGACATGTGCGGTTGGCGATTCCTTTCGATCTGACAAGAGCTGGCTACAAGCACCATTCGTGGACCGCATACTACGCCCTTCGCCAGCTGGCAGACAAGTCAAACTTTGAACCGGGGAAACTGGAAAAGAAAGGGGAACCAAACAAAAACGCCAAGTCGATTCCTCCCTAAAATGTTTCGACAAAGAGGATAGGGCGCTTCATAATGCCGACCAGGTGAAGATGCAAAGAAAAAGGCTTGAGTCGACTATTGCGGGCTGGTTCAATTCAGGCGGGGGCGGGCCTTCGTTTTTGGAGATTTTGAATGTCACCGGTGGTGCGCGACGTTGTTGAAATTTTGCTCGCGTTATTTCTTGTTGTTCTGAATGGGTTCTTTGTCGCAGCCGAATTCGCCCTCGTCAAAGTGCGGGGCGGCCAAATCGAAGAGATGATCCGCCAGCGACGCCCCTTCGCCCGCACCGCCAAATGGCTTGCCGTTCGACTCGAAGCCTCCCTCTCCGCTTGCCAGCTCGGCATCACGATGGCATCGCTCGGCCTGGGTTGGATCGGCGAGCCGGCGTTCGCCCACCTTCTTCAACCCCTTTTCCTCTGGCTGGGTATCACCTCGCCCGT
Organism: Gemmatales bacterium; assembly: GCA_026004675.1. Taxonomy (GTDB): domain Bacteria; phylum Planctomycetota; class Planctomycetia; order Gemmatales; family Gemmataceae; genus BPJP01. The sequence goes on along the minus strand of BPJP01000001.1, from coordinate 782,323 downwards.
CATGCTGCACACTTCCGCCTTCGTAGTCGCCTTTACCTTGATTACTTCGCTGCACCTGGTGATCGGCGAGCAGGCGCCCAAGATTTTCGCCATTCGCCGGGCCCACCAAATGCTCTTGTGGTGCGCCTTGCCTCTCAAGCTTTTTTGCCTGGCTACCTACCCGTTGATGATCGCCTTGAACGCCGCCACTTCCAGACTTCTGAAGTATTTCGGCCTGGAAAAGACGCCGGAGCACGAGCTGCCCCACAGCGAACAGGAACTACGCGCTTTGCTCCGCGAAGCCCATTTGCGCGGCAGCCTCACCGGCTCCGAACACCGCCTTATCAATGCCGTCTTCGAGTTCGACGATCTTGTCTGCCGACGGATCATGGTACCACGCAACGAAGTCGATTTCCTCGACATCAACGAATCCGTCGACGAAAACATGAAGCTTGTTCGGCGAACCAAACATACTCGCTATCCTCTTTGCGACGGCTCGCTCGACGAAGTGCTCGGCGTCGTGCATGTCAAAGACCTGGTCGGCATCGACATCGACGAGCACTTCGACTGGAGAGCCGTCGCACGCCCGCCCCGAAAAGTCCCCGATCACATGCCTATCAGTGTTCTCCTCCGCCACTTCCAGGCAACACACCAGTTGCTCGCCTTCGTCATCGACGAGTACGGTATCATCATCGGCATCGTCACCCTCGAAAACGTCCTCGAACAAATCATCGGCGACGTCGCCGACGAATTCGACACCGAACAACCCGACATCGTCCCCGACGGCCCCGATCAATGGATCGTCTCCGGAAGCACCCCTGTCGAAGAGATCCAGCGAAAATTCGAAATCGATCCCGGCGATAGCGATGTCGATACCTTCTCCGGCCTCTTGACCCACTTGGCGCAAAGATTGTTGAACTCTGGCGACGAAATCGACCTGGGACGTTATCTAGCCGAAGTCCTGGAAACACGCGACGATCGCGCGGTTCGTATCCGCCTCCGCCGCAAAAGCGGCGAACCCATCGCCGATCAGTTCCAGCAACGAACACAGCACCAGGAACAATAACAGCCTCTTTGGCGGAATCTCCTTCATCAACAACGCCATCTTTCACGGGTCGGATCGTTGCCGGGCGGTGAAAACGCATCTTGCCAGGTTGCCATCAAGACGAGAACGACGGCAGAATTCTTGATTGGCGGGATCACCGATCCTTTAGTATGATCACGATAGTGCTGCCAGATAAGTTCGTCATATATTGGGCGATTCGGCCAAGGCGATAACATTTCCGAAGTCAGAACGATCGTGGAGCGAAGATCATGCTTCGATATACGATGTCCTTTGTTGTTTTTGTCTGCGTCACGGCTTTCGCATGGGCTCAGGAGAACGCAAAAACCGTGACGGTTCGCTGGCACGGGCAATCGTTTTTCGAAATACAAGCCAGCAACGGGGCGCGAGTGGTCTTCGATCCGCACGCTATCGAAGCCTATGGCGAACGGAAGGTCAAAGCCGACCTGGTGTTGATTTCTCACTTTCACAACGATCACACGCAAATCGGCGTCATCGAAAATGCCCGCGAAGCCAAGATCATTTTTGGCCTCGAAGCCAAAGGAAAAGAAACCGAATGGCGTCTGGTCGACAGCAAATTCAAAGGTATCCGGGTCCGCACCGTGGGAACCTATCACGACACCATGAAGGGCCTGGAGCGCGGCAAGAACACCGTTTTCTGCCTGGAAATCGATGGGCTGCGCGTAGTCTTTCTCGGCGACTTGGGCCATATCCTTACCGATGACCAGGTGCGCGAAATCGGTGACGTGGATGTTTTGTTCATTCCCGTGGGTGGTATTTATACCATCAACGGCGCCGAAGCCAAAAAGGTTGTCAAGCAACTCAAGCCCCGCCGATACATCATCCCGATGCACTATGGTACGGATGTTTTTGACGTGGTATTGCCCGCAACCGAATTCCTGGAAGACCAGCCTAACGTCAAGAAACTGCCGACTAACAAACTGGAAATCAAAACGGATTTCAAACCGAAGTCGCCGATCATTGCCGTGTTGAACTGGAAATAGCTGCTGGGATATCGGCCCCAGGCATCCGGTCGGGTATGCGAGATGATTCTCTGCCATCGAAGGAAGCGTATCCGTGGTCGTTCTTGTTCGAACGCAGCGCGGACGCAGTGTTTTTGCTGAACCAGCATCGCCGGCTGTTACGCGTCAATGCCGCCTGGGAGGAATTAACCGGTTTGAAGAATGCCGACGTTCGCGGAATGGCTTGCAGCCGACGTTCGTCAGCGAAACATCCTTCTTTCGAGGCATTGGCTTCCGCTTTGGGACCGCCAGCGATCGTGTTCGACGGCAGGCCGGTTCGTGTCCAGAGGCGGTTACCACTTCCCGGTAAAAGCCACGTGATCGCGGACATCGACTTTTGGCCTGTCCGCGACGGCAAGAATCGCTTGCGCATTCTTGGCAAAATTTCCGTTCTTCAATCCGAGCCGACCGCCGCTGTGATCCTTCCCGATGCCATTCTTGCCTCGCGCGAACGATACGACGCCTCTTTTTCGTTCGATTGGCTTCAAAGCGAACTTCCCGAGATGCAGCGCGTTGCTGAGCAAGCCCGGCTGGCCGCCGCAACGCAGATTCCTGTACTGATCCTCGGCGAAACCGGCACGGGCAAACGATGTCTGGCACGTCTCATCCACCAACTCGGGGCGACGCGCGACCGCTTTTTCGCCAGTATTTCGCCGAGGCGATTGCCTCCCGACTTCGTTGCCCGTTCCTTGTTCGGACATCCAGGCTATGGAACCAATCCTCAAATCGGGACACTTTATCTCGCCGACGTCGACGGCTTGCCACGCGATGTGCAAACCCAGGTTTTGGAGCAGTTCTTCGACCCTGTCAGGCAATCGCCTCGTCTCATTGCCGGCAGCTCGGCGGATTTGAAGACGCACGTTCGCAATCAGCAATTCGTGCCCGAATTGTACGAGCGGCTGCAAGTGCTGACGATCCATTTACCCCCGTTGCGCAAACGCCTCGCCGATCTGCCCGTTCTGGTTGAAGTTTTGTTGCCAAGGCTTTTGGACGTAGCGCCGCCCAAATTGACTTCCGCCGCTTGGGACCTTTTGAAATCGTACGATTGGCCCGGCAACCTTCGTGAATTGCGCGCCGTTTTTGTTGCCGCAAACAGTCGTGCCCAGCAAAGAGAGATCGACGCCCGCGACTTCCCTTCCTACTTGCGTATTCGTGTGGAGGCCGACAGCGACATCCGCGAACCACTCAAGCCACTCGTTTTGGATGAAGTGCTGCAAAGAGTGGAATGCCAACTGATCGAAGTCGCACTCAAGCGTGCGAACGGCAACAAGACCAAAGCAGCCGAGTTGCTGTCCATCTGGCGACCGCGGCTGTTGAGACGAATGGAAGCACTGAAAATCGAAGACCCCGGCCACGGTTGAACGCTTCAGTTCAGCGGCTGAAGGCAGCACGGCCTGGAAAGAACCCGCTATCCGTCTGGGTGTCGGCCGGATGGATTGGCCGGGGTCGGGCAGCGTAACGACTTTATCCGACGTTTTTCACGCCAGCGCACAAGGCAAAGAGGTAGTGGGCCATCGGGTAAAAGCCGGTGTGAACGACCTCGTCGTTCATCGAAAAGATGAACACGTTTTCGAAAAACTCCTGCATGAGCGCTTTCAATTCCTTGTGGTCTTTGCAATTGATGTGCCCCTCTTTGCTTTGTTTCGAGGCGTACGGCTGGGATTGGATCGACGGCGTGCCGACGATCATGACGCCGTCAGGAGTCAACGACTTGGCAACATTGCCGATGAACGTTCGTTCGTGCTCTTTCGGGATGTGTTCGATGACGTCCAGGGAATAGGCGGCTTCGAAGGGACCTTCAACAGGACCGGAGAGCATGTCGTGAACGCGGCAATCGAATTTCCATCGTTTTTGATCCATGCGCGATTTGGCATCGTTGACGAAGACGGGATCAAAATCGATGGCGCAGATATGGGGGACTTCCTGCTGGACCATCCGGGTGCCGAAGGCGTCGCCACAGCCGACCTCGAGCGCACTTTTCTTGCCGGCCAGCATTTTCGACACGAATTTGTAACGTGCCAGGATAAAGAGAAGATGCCGGGGGTCATCGTTCCAGACCTGGTTGGTGGTCAGCCCCAGACGCGCCAGTCCGATTTCGTCGCGCAGGGCGACCTGATATTGGTACTGCGGTTCGCGGGTTTGTTCCATGATCATGATTGGATTCCTCGTTTAAAGGCCGAAAAGATCGACTTGGCGCTGTTGCGATCTCTTCCTGTGATCAGTTCAAAATGAACCAGTAATAGTCGTGGGTGTAGCCGACTTCTTCAAAAAGCTTTTTCCATTCGTCGACGTGCATATAGGTTTTGCACGTCAACACCCAATCTTCGAGACGGCGCAATTCTTCCTGGGTACGCCAGGCATCGACCATCAGGAAAGCGTGCTTGCGGGCGACCCGTTGGATTTCGCGGATCGCCTGCTTGCATTCCTCGAGAGGCAAGTTGTGAACCGTATTGATGGCAACGACGAGGTCGAAGGAGCGATCGGGGAAGGGCAACTCTTTGGCGTTGCCCAGGCGCAAAAAGGGTTTGACCGTTTCGATGGCATTTTCGATGGCATAGGAAGAAATGTCGATGCCGGCGACGGTTGCTTTCGGCATCAGTTGTTTGAAATCGTGAAGCATGAAACCTTTCGCACAGCCGACATCCAAAATGCTGGCATCTTCGGGCAACTGGTAGTAATCGCGAAACCGTTTGACGGTTTCGGTCCAGAATCGCGGGTGGTAATAGTAGCCGCCGTAGCCATGCTTGCGATCGCCGTCGAAATAGTCCTTGCCGAATTGGCGCGACAATTCGCGATCCGCTTCGGTAACGGTCTGTTTCCGTTCTTCAATGGGGCGCGACGAACGCGGATAACGATCCATTAAATTGACTTCACCCATTGCCTGACCTCCACGAGACCTTTCGCGGCGTCCTCTTGTCGGGACGCCAGCGGCTATGCTGCCGAGCACGCTGGTTGTCTGCCAAACATCACCCGAATGCGGTTGGCAACGTCTTCGTCGCTCGGATAGTACCTGGCTTCCAGTGCCGAACTCATGGGCGTGTGGCTATCGGGAAGACAAACGCGCAAAGGCGCCGCTTTCATTTGCGTGCCGAGATGTTCGCAAGTCCGTGAGATGATTTCGCCTGCGAAACTGCCGGTGTACCAGCCCGGGTCGGCAACTGCCAGCCGCTTGGTTTTCGCCACGGAACAACAAATGGTAGTCTCATCGAAAGGCGTCAGGGTCCGAGGGTCGATGACCTCGATATCGATTCCCTCTTTGGCCAGTTGTTCGGCCACGCGCAAAGCCATTGGCACCATGACGCCGATGGCCACGAGCGTCAAATCCTTGCCTTTCCGGCGAATCGTCGCCTGTCCATAGCGGACGCGATAGGCATTTTCCGGCACATGATCGTTCATCGAAAAGAGTGAGCGGTTTTCGATGATCATGGCGGGGTCTTCCCCGAAGATGCTTTCCAGAAGCAAGCCCTTGACATCGTAGGCAGTGGCTGGGATGGCAACTTTCAAACCGGGCAAATGAGCGAACCAGGCATGCAAACTCTTCGAATGCTGCGGACCTTGGCCCCAGCCTCGCCCGACGATGACTCGGATGGTCACGGGGACCGACGATTGGCCATTCGACTTGAAACGCCATAGTGCCAGCCAGTTGGCTATGGCATCTACCGAGTACAGCATGAAGTCCATGCGTTGATGGACGAGCACGGGGCGAAGCCCGACCAGAGACGCTCCCAGGGCAGTCGCGGTCATCACGCTTTCCGAAACGGGAAAGTCTTGCACCCGCTTTGGACCGAAACGATCAACCAGGCCAGTGGTTGTGCCGAATATGCCGGACTTGTAATCGACCAGTTGCCCCAAGACGATCACATCGGGGCACAGTTCCATTGCTTGCCCCAATGCCTCGTTGATGGCTTTACCGTAGTTCAGTTTTCGCATGGGTCGAATCTCCGTTCGAAAACCCGCTTCCGTTGCGAAGCTGGGCTGATGTCAAGAACCTGATCGTGCAGGACGTTTTCCTAGTAAGGACCGGGAATCGCATATTGCTGATTCTGGTCGAATTGCGCGGACGCATCGTCTTTGAGCAGCCGGTCGGCCAATGGTGTCGATGGGGACAGGTTGAGCCGGCGCCAGTCGGCATCTTCGGGAAAAGGCGAGGCTTTGGCGAAGGCGAACGCGTCAGCGATTTCTTCGTCGATTTCGGCGCTCATCTTTTCCTTGTCGGCTTGCGAAAGGACGCCTTGGTCGAATAGTTGTCTTTCGAGCAGAGCAATGGGGCAGTTTCTCTTCCAGAATTCGATTTCATCGGCAGTTCGGTAGCCGATATGGTCATCGTTTTCGGGACCGACATGGCCGTTCCAGCGATAGGTGAAGGCTTCCACAAAGGTGGGTCCCTCGCCGGCTCGGGCACGCTCGACAGCTTTTTTCAAAGCCGCATACACCTTGATGACATCGTTGCCGAACAGCGTCTCCGTCCGAACGCCGAAGGCGGCCACACGCGAACTGATGTTGCCCGGAGGCTGTCGATTCTCTTGCGGCGAATGCGTCGAATAGCGGTTGTTTTCGCAAACGAAGACGACTGGCAATTTCTTGACGGAGGCGAAATTGATCGCCTCCCAGAAGATGCCTTCTTCGGTGGCGGCCTCGCCGGAACCGGTGACGGCAATCTGGCTGGTGTTTTTCAATTGGATGCCGAATCCTGCCCCCACGGCAATACCCAAAGCGCCGGCCAGGATGGCGCCGCCATACACGCGGGATTGCGGATGCGAAATATCTTGCGAACCGGCTTTCCCCCCATTGGCACCGCTTGCTTTGCCATACAGTTCGGCAAAGAGTTCATTCATTGGCGCTCCCTTGGCCAGGTAATAGCCGTGCGAGCGGTGATGGGTGAACAGGTAATCGTCGTGCTTCAGCAAGAGCGACAACGAGGCCGGGACCGCTTCTTGCCCCACGCAGAAATGAATCGGGCAGCGCATCTCGTCCGCCGGATGGTACTCGTCGATCAGCGCCAGTTCGCAGCGCCTCAACCGCAACATGAAGTAATATAGTTTCTTAAGCGTTTCGTGATCGAAACCGTCGATCGAGAGATCCCGGTAATCACCTCGGCGACGGATCTCTTCATGAGAAAGGGTCATCGTACCTCCTTGTATTAGCTGCTTTCGTCCGGCCAATCTGTGTTATTTCTGTGCCCGTTGAAACGCTACTCCCAGAACGCGGTCCCAAAGCTCGAAAATCAACGGCGGAATGGGATAGTCTTTTGCCTCATTTCGATTCAGGAATTTGAGGGCCTGTCCTTCGAGGCAGTGCAGCGGGCGCTTGCCGTCGTAAAACGCCCAATAGACATAAAGCGGATAAGCCGGCCACCCGCCGCCCGGGTCATCGATGACGGTTGTCAGCCAGCGCAGGTCGTCGCAGTCATAGCCGGTTTCTTCGAGAAACTCGCGACGGGCACAAGCTGCCATCGGTTCGTTCGGGTTGCGATGACCGCCGGGCGGTACCCACATGCCGGGCCGACACAAGTTCGGCTTGTCATCGCGGTGCTGCATCAAGACGGAACCATCCCTCCGTAACAAGAACACGGTGCCAACCGCTCGGCTTTCCATGTCTCTTTCGAAAGTTGACAACGTGTTCATCTCGTCGGTCTCGCCATGACTTTGCGACTTTGGCTTCGTGTAGTGCTTTCCGCTTTATCAAGCTGCTTCTTTCTTTCGCAAGCCTGCAATGGTAGCAGCAATTCCTTTTTCGATCGGCGTGTAGCTGAATGTCGGAAACGCCTTGATCTGCTCGGTGACGTCGAAGTGGCGATGAGTAATCGGGTTTTGACGAGGCGTACCCTCGACTTTCACCGGCCGTTGCGACAAACGAGCGACCAGTTCGGCGACTTCAAAAAACGATACCGATTTGCCGCTGGCGACATTCAGCACGCCGGCACTGCGATGCTGAAGGCAAGCGATGATCATTCTGCTGAAGTCGTCTACGAACAAATGATCGCGTTTCTCTTCGCCGTTGCCGAAGAGCTTGATGATGCCGTCGCCAAGAGCGGCTCGGCAAAAACGATTCGGCCCATAACTGTTGTGCGTATCACCCGCACCGTAGATGGCACAAGGACGCAACAGCATGATCGGCACCTGGTGCTTCTGTGCCGCATACTGGATCATTTGCTCGCGGGCAACGTGCATCCAACCATAAAGGTTGCCCGGATTCGTCGGCGTCGTTTCGCGGATGGGGTTCTCGCCGTCGGCATAAACACCGTCGGAACTGATATAGATGATGTGGGCGCAGGGATTGGTTTCAAAGACCGCCGACAGGTGCTCGACCATATGCAGATTGCGCATGAACGTGCCGATATCCTTGCCTTTGTCCGGCGTCAAAGCCGATGCGACGACGACAGCGTCGTCTTTCTGAATGATTCGCCGCAGTTTGTCGATGGCATCGGCATGGATCAGGTTGACGTCTTTGGAAGACAATGACAGCGATTTGATGCCGGCACTTTGCAGATGGCTGCTAAGGTTCTGACCGACAAAGCCTGAACCACCGAGTAGGACCACTCGTGTTGGATTTGTCGGCGACGCCTGGTGGTGCTGGATCATGTATCACTCCTTTTTTTCGAGTCGTGCGAATTCCCCTCGTTTTCGCATTGGATCGATCAGGCCGCTTCTCTCGAATTCGAGGTGCCAAGGCGGTGATAAGACACCCCCAGGTCGCGCCAGGCGTGCGACTGGATGCACGCCAACGGATCGATGATGACCCTGCCTCGGAGTGCATTGGCAATATCGCACGGATCGATGGTGAAAAACTCTTTCCATGGCGTCATGACGACGAGAACATCCGCTCCCCGGCAGGCCTCTAGCGCTGAACCCGTTTGCACGATTTTCTTTTCCGTATTTTGTCTGCCAGCCAGGCACGACGATGGTAATGTCACTTGCGGATCATAGACGCGTACCGCAAAGGCTTTGAGGGATTCGAGCAAGAACAAAGCGGGGGAGTTCTTGGTCGATTTGGTATCCTGCTTGTATGCCAGTCCCCAGATGGCGATAGTGGGGTCGGCATTCTTCGAAAAGATTTCGCGAGCAAGAAGGCGCAACACCCAATCCCGCCGATGTCGGCAGTGGGCGACCCAGGCGTCGACGATCGACGCATCGCTGCCGTGTTCCGCTGCCAGACGCTGGATGGTGGCCAGGTCCCGTTCGAGGTTGCCGCCGGCGATGCCGAGGCCGGGGGCCAAATAGGCATATTTGCCGATGCGTTTGTCGAGTCGCAACGTCGGCACGATTTCGGACCAGTCGGCGCCGATCGCTTCGCAGATTTCCGCCAGCGTATTGGCGGTCGTGACCGACGAAACCAGACACATGTTGATCGAGATTTTCGACAGCTCGGCACTTTCGTAGCGCATTTTGAAGACAGGGCAGCCAAAGGCGTCAAGCAGCGCCGCATAGGCGGGAGGTAATTCCCTGGCCGGCTCCAGACAACCGACGATGTAGCGTTCCGGCTCCAGAGCGCGTTCCACGGCGCGACCGAAGATGAGGGTTTCCACCTGGTAGAAAAGCGTCAAGTTTCGGCCGGCGTTCTCTTGTTCCAGTCGCTGCGCCCACCTACGCGTGTACCCTGGTGGAACCTGACTCAATATCACCAACGTTGTTCCTGAAGACACATGCAAAAGAAGTTGCTCGATCATCTCATCAAATGCCGACAAATCACTGTTGTTGTTCGCGTCGGTCGGCACATCGAGTGAAAAGTAGACCACCTTGCATCGTTTCAAGGTGTTGATGTCCTCGCTGAACTCGATGCGATGGCGGCTGTTCGCCAGCAGTTCAGCCAATCCTGGCTCATACACAGGCAGACGACCGGCATTCAAGTCATCGATGAGTTGTTTGTCCGGATGAAAGCCGACGACCTCGAAGCCTTTCGAAGCGACGGCAATGCTGGAGACCAAACCGAGATGAGACAGTCCAACAAATCCGATCATGCAGCCAATCCTTTACCGACTTGCAGGGAAAGTTGCTGAAAAACGGAATGAATCCAGATATCGTTTTCGAGGTTGCTGCCAGCGGTGTCGCATGCCTTTTTGAAATAGTCGTATTCGAGTTTCCAGGTGGGATCCGGGCACTTCAGAACCGAAACCTCTTCCGTGGGGGCGCCACTGGGCAGGACACGGTGGCGAATGGTAAGGGACGTCGGGCCCCATTTGCACAGACAATCGACGTGCAGGCTTCCTTTTTCGCCATAAATGTCGGCTTTGAAACTGTTTCGCCAGGAAAGCAACGACGTTTCGAGTTCGAGAAACGGCATTCCGGGCGAGCCGAAGACAAAGTGGTCAAAGGCGCGGTTTTCGAAACAATTCCAGGCCCACGCTTGAAAATGCCGTTTTCGCGGACCGAACCAGTACAGCACAAGGTCAAGCAGATGCGAACCGAGATCGACAAGCACTCCCAGTCCCTGGTCGCGCCAGGGGGAGTTGCGAACGTCCCGAGCTGTGCCGTTGCCATAAAAAAGCCGGACCTGATAGACCCGCCCGATGGCATCCTGATCGAGCAATTCCCGGACTCGAGCCAGGTGCGGCTCGAAACGATGATTGTAGGCTGTGTAGCAGGCTACGCGGTTTTGTCGCGCCAATTCGAGCAATTCCGACAGGATTTCGCTGCGCTCGGCCAGCATCGGTTTCTCAACAAGCACGTGCTTGCCCGACGAAAGCAGATAACGCAAGATATCCACTTTCTGGCGGTCGGGCGTGCATACCAAGGCAGCGTCATAAATGTCGAGAGGCACGTCCTCGATTCGCTGATAGTGCGCATCCGCCACAACAGGATCGACGGTGGCCACCGCCTCCGTGCCGGCAACGGCCAGGCGCTTCCTTCCTTGAATGCCCAGTCCAATCACTACGCAGCGCATGTGAACTTGATCCGTTTTTCTACATCGTCGAGCTTTTTATGAACGTCCTGCGGTGCCACCGGATTATTGCCTTCTCGTTCGCAGGTGATGGACGCCGCCAGCGAGCCTAGAATCGAAGCGATCACCGGGGATTTGGTTTTCACGAGCGCAAGGGTGGCATACGACAGCAGGGCGTCGCCGGCACCAACCGCGTCGACCACATTATCGACGAAACTGTCGACAGTGAAAAACGACCGAACGTCATGGCTGGGAGCACGGTATGTGATGATGCCTTTGTCGCCCAACTTGAGAATCAGCAATTTGCAGTTGGCTTTCTTGTACAGTTCCAGCGCCATTGGCCGGATCGTCGAATCCTGGTCTCCCAGCGCGAAGCGGGCCTCGCGTTCGTTGGGGGTGATGAGATCGAAACCCTGGAAGTCGAGGATGTTTCCCCATCGGCTGGCAACCTGACTGTCCGCCACGCGCAAGCAGCCTTCGGGTATCGCTGCCGTCAAATCGGGAATCGTTCGTTTGCTGAAGATGCCGTGCCGAAAATCGCTGAAGACGACGACGTCGGCGGGGTTTTCGCCCATCGACTTCTTCAGGTGATCGACGGCTTTATCAGAAATGGGTCGATTGTCGACCTTGTCGACCTTGAGCATGCGGTAACCGCTGGCGATGAAAACATGCTTCTGCGTCGTTGGCCGGGTATGATCAACGAACGGATAGCACTTGACGCCGTTTTCCTCCAGGTCGTTGAGGACGAAATCCTTGAGAGCATCGTCTCCCAGGACTGTGGAAAAGCAGACCTCGGCACCGGCTTGGCGCAGGTGTTTGGAGACGACCGCGGCACCGCCGGCATAATCGACTTGGGTATCATGTTTGAGGCTGAAAGTCGGCGTTTTCGACATGCCGCCGATCAGCGTGCAGAACGAATACGAGTCAACGATCGTGTCGCCGACAACATGAACCCGAACGCCTTTGAGCGAATCCAAAGCGCGGCGCAGGTCGTCGACCGTCAGTCCTTCGGATTCGAGCAATGTCAGCAGTTTCTCCACAGCGAGCTTGGGAGGCGCCTGCTCGATGAACTTGGACGAAGAGAAGACGATGTCGCCGGGGGTAAAGATGATTTCGCCGCCATAGCTTTCGAGGGCAGCGATTTCCTCAGCCGTCTTCGGATGGACGCCGCCGTTGAAATACTCATACCCTTTGGCGAAATAATCAGGTTGCAGGTATTTGATGTTTTCCAAGGGAGTGGCATTCTCGTCGATGATGACGTAATCGACAGCTTCAAAAGCGGCCAGATTCATCGCCCGCAACTGCTGCGGCACAAAAGGCCGAAAGTTCGCTTTGCTGATATGGGCATCGCAAGTCAAGCTGGCGATGAGGATATCAGCTTTGCTCTTGGCATAGGTCATATGCCGGACGTGGCCTGGATGGACCAGGTCGAACGTGCCGTGGCACATGATGACTTTCTTCTTGCGCGGTCGAGGACCGATGATTTGCAAGAGTTCTTCGCGCGTTTTGATTTTGTGTTGGTAGAGGTTGGGCATCGTTTTATCCTGCCAGCATCTTGAACCAGGTTTGGGTCGCTTTTTCGATTGATTCCGGATCCCAGACGGGAGCGTTCCGCCAGTAGTCGATGTTTTGGCGCATGATCGCCACGCCTTCTTCGAAAGACACGGTTGGTTTCCAGCCAAGATGGGATTGGATTTTGCTGATGTCGGCCCAGGTGCAATCCGGTTCGCCGGGCCGTTTGGGAATGTGGACGACATCGCCGCCCAGCAATTCCACCAGGCGATTGACCGACTGCGGATTGCCGCTGCCGAGGTTGTAAATCTCTTGCGTGCGACTCGAAATGGCCGCTGCGTAAAAGGCGCGAGCAACGTCCGTGGCAAAAACGAAATCGCGACGCTGGGTGCCGTCACCGACGACGGTGAAGGGTTTGCCAGCGAGCTTTTGGGCCAGAAACACGCCGAACACCGCACCGTAGGCGCCGGTTGTTCGCGAGCGCGGACCGTAGGCATTGAAAATGCGGATCGACACCACGGGCAGTTTGTAAACCTGTCCCCAGTGCAACACCGCCTGCTCTCCCTGCAGTTTGCTCAAAGCATAAGGATACTGCGGGGCGATCTCCGCGTTTTCGGTCGTGGGCAATTCCTTCGCCAGCCCATAACACGACGACGAGGCGGCATAGACGAATTTCTTCACGCCCGCACGGCGAGCGGCCTCCAGCGCCCGCACCGTGCCCAGCACGTTCACCGACATATAGTCGATCGGCCGGTCGATCGAAGGCACAATGTCGCCTATGCCGCCGAAATGAAACACATAGTCGGCGTCATCAAACAACGAATCCTCCGATTGCAAATCGCGCAGATCCTGCACGGATAATTTGAACCTGGGATTATTCTGATGATGGGCAACGTTTTCCGTTCTGCCAACGCTCAGGTTATCCAGACCACGGACTTCGTAGCCTTCCTGGAGCAACAGATCGACCATATGGCTGCCGATAAAGCCGGCGGCCCCCGTTACCACGGCAATTTTGCTACTCATCTCATGCCACCTTTTTCAGTTTCAAATGCTTCACGTTGAAATAACGATCGTCCGTCATACTGTTGGGCAGTTTGCCTGCTTTGATCGCCCGGCACAGATCACGAACGGCGTCTTCGATGGTCCGCTTCGGCTTCCAGTTAAGTTTCTCGGCGATCTTTCGCGAACAGACGTGATACGACCGCGGATCGTTCGTCTCGGTCCGCCGAATCGAAATCGGCGCCAGTTCCGGCATTTCCTCTTCGACGACCTTTTTCACGATGACCGCCAACTCATTGATCGTGTGATTCTGGTAGCCGGCATTGAAGATTTCACCGGCGATCTTTTCGGCGGGCACCGTTAACAGGTAAACGTAAAGTTCCGAAATATCGTCGACGTGGATGTTCGGACGTTTTTGTTCTCCGCCGAAGACGAGAATCTCGCGATTGTGGATGGCGTGGTTGGTCAGAATATTGACCGACAGGTCGAATCGCATCCGTGGCGAATAGCCGCACACGGTCGCCGGACGAATCGTCACGGTGGTGAATTCCGGCGACTGATGCTTGAACAGCAACGGCTCGCACATTCCTTTGTATTTGTTGTAATCGGTCAGGGGCACCAGCGGATGATCTTCAGTCACTTCAGGGGCATCGCTCACGCCATAGACGGAACTGGTCGACGCATAGATGAAGCGCTTGACTCCGGCTTGTTTGCTCGCCACGACCATCGGCTCGAAGCAGTCGTAATTGACTGCTTTGCTCAATGCCGGGTCGAGTTCGAAACTGGGATCGTTGGAGATACAGGCGAGATGGATGACGGCATCGGCACCCTGGACGGCTTTGGTGTAGGCGAACAGGTCGCGCAGGTCTCCTTTGACAATCTTCAAGCGAGGGTGAGGCGTCAAGCCCTGGTCGCCGAAGAGCATCAGATCATAGACCGTGACATCGTAACCGGCATCCAGCAGTTTGGGAACGAGAACGCAGCCGACATAGCCGGCGCCGCCAGTAACTAGAATTCTTTTCACGTTTCAAGCCTCGATACGGGAAATCTTGTTCAAACCAGGTAAGTGATGTCTCCGGGCATTCGTGTCCCGAAGGATGAAAAAACGTCAGGCCGCGCGTCGTACGGGGGTAGTGTCGATCGTGAAACCCGCGTTGACGGCATCATTGCGGAACATCTGCACGGTTTCGAGTGACAGCTGGGCAAGGTCTTTTCCGAGCATCCCGAGTTTGGCCAGGATGTCTTTGGTGGCAGTGATGATGTGGCAGCCGACCTGATCCGCCTGCACCACATTGTAAAGTTCACGAGGGCTGGCCCAGATCAACTCAGCGTTGGGTTTGGCTTTGAGAATAGAGACAGCTTCTTGCATCACGGGGACCGGATCGCGGCCCGTATCGGCGATTCGGCCGGCGAAAACCGAAACGAAGCTGCGCGTCTTCGTTGACAGGCAATCGCACACCCGGCGAACCTGATCGATGGTCAGAATCGCAGTGACGTTGACCTGCACACCTTGTGCCGAGAGCCGAGATACCAGCGGCCCACAGAACTCGCCTCGCGTATTGGTGACCGGAATCTTGACGTTGACGTTGCTTCCCCACGAGGCGATCTCCAACGCCTGTTGCTCCATTTCGCTGAATTCGTCGGAGAACACCTCGAACGAAATGGGGCGATCGGGGACGATCTTCAACACATCAAGGGCAAAAGCGCGGTAGTCGGCGACTCCAGCTTTTCGCATCAGCGTTGGATTCGTCGTGAATCCCTGGATACGCGGATCCTGCGCCAACTGTGCGATGACGTCCAGATCTGCACCGTCGGCAAAGAGCTTGACTTTCAGGTCTTGGACTTGGGTCATGTTCCCCCTCCTTGGGGATCGACTGGAAAAGACATCCTGCCATTCGACGGCCCCTGCCAGGACCGGCGCCGAGAATTTATATCCTTTCGGACAAGATCAACTGACTGGCTTCCCAAAGCGAGTCAACGATCGCATCCGCATGATCGGCTAGCCTCTCGTCGTAATCGTGGCGAATCCAGATGGTTTTGCATCGCGCCGCCCGACCCGCATCGATGTCGCGCCAGCGGTCCCCGATCATGTACGATTGTTCCAATTGCAACGACCATTCTTGTGCGGCGGATAAGAGCATGCCAGGTTTGGGCTTGCGGCAATCGCACAAGTCGGCGTCGGTATGAAAGCAAACTTTGATGTCGTCGACGGCCAGTGCTTGGCGCACGTGTGCGTGCATCGCTTCGACAACCGAGCGTGTCTGTTTGCCTGTGGCGACATCAGGCTGGTTGGTCACCACAATCACGCGGAAGCCGGCCCGTCGGAAAGCTGCCACGGCGTCTACAACGCCCGGCAAAAATTCGAAGTCGGCCAGCGTCGGCGGAGGATACGGCTTGCCGTCGCGCTTAAAAACGCGGTTGATGACCCCATCTCGATCGAGGAAGACGGCCCGGTTCATAAAAGTGCGAATCACCTCTTTCAAACGCTTCAGCGGCCTCCACATTTTGCCGCACGTTGATCGAGCGGGGATCATACCACGGCATTTCGACTTGATTCAATGCCAGATGAACACACCCATCAGGCAGGGCACAGGAATGGTCTGCGGCTGGAGATGCAAGGCAGACAGGTTTGAAGAAAATTTCGTTGGACTTAACGGTTCTGGCAATGATTCGCTGCGATAAGGGAAGGGGCTGCTGCTTGGGGCGACAGCCAATGGGCCGGTGCGACTTGACACTTTGCCGACTTCCCTCCTACCATTCCGCCATAACGAAAACGTCTCACCGGGAGTGCCCAGAGCGATGTTGCATGCTTTGATCATGGCGGGAGGGGGCGGGACAAGATTCTGGCCCAGAAGCAGACAGCAAAAACCCAAACAGTTTCTCAGTCTCACCGGCGATCGGACGCTGTTGCAGCAAGCATTTGACCGGATCGAAGCAACGATTTCTCCGCAATGCATGTGGGTCATTACGTCAGCCGCCTACTCGGACCAGGTCAGTCAGCAATTACCTCTGCCTTCCCATCGAATCATCGGCGAACCATTCGGGCGGGACACGGCCGCATGCATCGGTCTTGGCGCTTGCCTCATGGCCGACGCTGATCCAGATGCTATCATGCTCGTCATGCCGGCGGACCATATCATCGAGCCGGCCCAACAGTTTCAAAGAGCGATTCGCGCTGCCGAACAGATCACGATCGATCGTCCCTCTGCTCTGGTCACATTCGGCATTTCTCCGACATATCCTGCGACAGGTTACGGCTACATCCAGCGGGGCGGTCACCTCGCGACACGCCAGGGCATCGACGTCTTCCACGTCAATGCGTTTCGCGAAAAACCAAAACCTGAATTGGCGCAACAGTTCCTGGCCGAAGGCGGTTACTTCTGGAACAGTGGCATTTTCTTATGGAAAGTGGACGCGATTTTGCAGGCATTGCAGTCGTGCCGGCCTGAACTGTACGCCGCCGTTCGGCGAATTGCCGATGCGTGGAAGACTCCCGAACGGGACGAAACTTTCCGCCGAGAATACCAGCGACTCGAACGCATCAGCATCGACTACGCTGTAATGGAGAACGCACGCAACGTCCTGGTCGTGGAAGCGCCTTTCCAATGGGACGACGTCGGCAGTTGGCTAGCGGTCGAACGGCTGCATCCGCAAGATGCCGACGACAATACTGTCCTGGCGTTGCACGCCGGCCAAAATACCAAGCGCTGCATCATCGTCGCCGACGAGGGGCACCTCATCGCCACCGCAGGCGTCCAGGACTTGCTCATTGTTCAGGATGGCAACGTGACCCTCATCGCCGATCGCCGTGATGAATCAGCAGTGAAAGAACTCGTCCAGCGTCTCCGGGAAATGGGTTTGGAGGACTATCTCTGACCGCGACCAGCGTTACGGGCCCATGTTGGGCGAGAAAATGGGTGGGTTGGGAAACGTCGGCGACTGCCGTTCTCGTCGCAGTGAACATTTTATTCTAAAATTCGCTTGTTTTTCTTATTGCCAAAGCCGATATCATCGCTTATGATTCAAATGTCTGGGCCTGCAGAATGCTAGTGGCCATTGTGAGTTCATCTCCTGCCTCTCCGCTTCTCTCGTCCCAAATGTTTGACAGTCTGTCCGTTTTTTTCAGGAGGCCCGAAGTGGGTAACAAACTTTATGTCGGAAACCTTCCGTTTTCCGTTTCCGACAGCGAACTCCAAACCCTTTTTGAACAGCACGGCTCGGTGCAGTCGGCACAAGTGATCATCGATCGGGCCACCGGCCGGTCGAAGGGTTTTGGATTCGTGGAGATGGGTAGTAACGAGGAAGCGCAAGGGGCGATTGATAGCCTCAATGGCCAGGACTTCAATGGCCGCCCCTTGACGGTCAACGTTGCTCGGCCCAAAGAGAACCGCAACGGCGGTTTTAACGGGGGTCGTGGACGATCCGGATACGGCCGAAGAGGATATTGATCCTTTTTGGTCTATCACCTGTTCGTGTGAAATCCAGGCGCTCCTGCAACGGAGCGCCTTTTTATTTGCCACTTGGCCTCCCTCCACCTTCCCGGCTTGTTTCCGGAAGCCGATTCAGCTTTTCATAAAATTTACGACTTTGTCCGCCTTGGCGGAACCGCCGGTTTTGCCGTCCGCCAGGTCGATCGCATAAATGCTGATGTCGACTGCGAAAAGCGATCGCAGCACGGGTTTCATCAAAACCAGCGGCAATTTTTGTTAGAAATCTCTTGATCGCTGGTCTAAATTTAAAGGAAGTCTCTGAGCGGAAAGGTAATCGTCTATGAACCCTCTGATTGTTCGCTTCTTCGCTGGCGCGCTTTTCGTTTTTGTATCGCTTGCCGGTCTGCCGTTGGTCCGTGCCGACCAAGACAAGAGTCCGATATTCGATTCGGCACCGAAAAACGTTGAAGAACTGAAGGCCATTCAAAACCAGGTTCGTGCTGTGTTGCCGAAAATCCTTCCGTGCACGGTCTGCGTGCGCATCGGCGCGGGACAGGGGAGCGGCGTGATTGTCGATAAAGAAGGGCACGTCCTGACTGCCGGCCACGTCTCGGGTGCTGCCAATCGAAATGTCATCCTCGTGTTGCACGATGGCAAAACGGTCAAAGGCAAGACCTTGGGCTCCAATCGCCTCATCGACAGCGGCATGATCAAGATTACCGACAAAGGGGAATTTCCCTTTGCTCCCATGGGAAAGGCAGCGGACCTGAAAAAAGGCCAGTGGTGCATTGCCATCGGGCATCCTGGTGGATTCCAAAAAGGACGCACGCCGGTCGTTCGAGTGGGACGAATTCTTTCGGTCAGTGAAACCGCGATAGTCACGGATTGCACGCTGGTCGGCGGCGATTCGGGCGGCCCTCTGTTCGATCTGGAAGGGCGAGTGATCGGCATCCATAGCCGAATTGGCGGGTCCATCGCTGCCAATGTCCACGTGCCCATCGACACTTATCACGAAACATGGGATCGTCTTGCCGAGGGGGAAGTCTGGGGCGGTCGCAGCGGACCGTTTCTCGGAGTGGAAGGCGATCTCAAGAGCAAAGAATGCAGAATCGCTCGTGTGCTGCCAGGTTCGCCGGCGGCAAAAGGCGGGCTTATGGCTGGCGACATCATTACCAAGATCAACGGAGAGGCGATCGGCCCGTACAAGCAACTGGGAGAACGCTTAAGCAAGATGAAACCCGGCGCGAAAGTCAAACTCGAGGTCAAACGGGATGATGACATCGTCATGCTTGAAATAACATTAGGCAAACGTTAAGCTTCTTGTTGTGTTTCGGTGCGTTGCATCCTGCCTGCGACCCGGTATGAAACATCGTTTGGGAGATGCTCAGATGATTGGCGACACACGCACATCGCTTCGTCGATTCGGCCTGGCCGTTATCCTGGGACTGATCGTAGCCTCGGCAGGTTCTCTTGTCCAAGCCTCAGCGCCGACAACACAGAAACAGAAGTCGAATGCTTTCCGGAAAGACAGTCCCCAGGTTCTGGAAGCTTTTCGCAGCGTTGTTGCCGAACCAAGCAAAGCCACGGTTCGTATTCTCGCTGATGGCGAAAAAGCCGCTCTCGGCGCGATCGTGGGACCGGACGGCTGGATTCTGACCAAGGCAAGTTTGCTGAACGGCGACTTGCACGTCCGTCTCAAAGATGGGCGCGAATTTCCCGCCCGGATCGTGGGAGTGCATAAACATTATGACCTGGCCATGCTCAAGATCGAAGCCCGGAATCTGCCCACCATCCGCTGGGCTGATAGCAGCGTCGCGCCAGTGGGCAATTGGGTTGCTTCACCTGGCGTGGATCGCTTGCCTGTGGCCATCGGGGTGGTGAGTGTTGCTGCACGAACCGTACCCAACGCCAAAGGAGCCAAGCCGACTCCAGAATCGGGTGCGGGTTTTCTGGGCATCAGTCTCGAGGAAGCCGAAGAAGGAGTCAAAGTCAGCCAGGTTTTGCCTGGAAGCGGTGCCGCCAAGGCAGGCGTTCGGGTCAACGATATCATCGTCTCCGCACAAAACAAGACCATCGATAAACCCGAAAACATCGATAAACCCGAAAAGCTGATTAACCTCATCATGCGTTGCAAGCCGGGCGACTCCGTTGTACTGTTGATTAAACGTGATGGCAAAGAACTGAAGATGCAGGCGAAACTCGGAAAGCGGCCACGCAGCCGGGGTGAATTCCAAAACAATCTCGGCAGCAAACTCAGCAAAGTCCGCAGCGGTTTTCCAAAAATCCTGCAGCATGACTCGGTCATCAAACCGGAGGATTGCGGCGGACCGCTCGTCGACCTGGAAGGACGGGCCATTGGTATCAATGTCGCCCGTGCCGGTCGCACCGAGAGCTATGCGATCGCCACTGAACACATTCTGCCGATTCTGTACGATTTGATGTCGGGCAAACTGCCGCCGCGCCAGTCCGAGGTCTCTGCCGAAAACTTGTCCCCGCAACAAAAAGTGGAAGCGGCGCGCGCCGCCTTGCGGAAGGCAGAGGAAGAAAAACGCGCTGCGGACAAGCGGCTCCAGGAGGCCCGCCAGGCCTTGCAGCGTGCCGAGGCCGAAGCTCGAGCCGCGAAGGATCCGACGGGCCAGTCGCAGGATTGAGGACCATTGTTTTTCGCGTGATCGCCAACGGGCTGCTTCGGCGGCTCGTTTTTTTTTTGCGCCGCGCACTACCCCTGGCGTACTTTTCTTCCTCATCCCCTTGGAGATCAAAGCCCGACTGATAGGATGATGCGGAGGATTCCTGTTCGAAACGACTGACTGACAAATGCCGAAACGTACCGACATCAAAAAGATTCTTCTGATCGGCTCTGGTCCCATCGTGATCGGCCAGGCGTGTGAGTTCGATTATTCCGGAACGCAGGCGTGCAAGGCCTTGCGTGAAGAAGGCTACGAAGTCGTCCTGATAAACTCCAATCCCGCCACCATCATGACCGATCCGGAGATGGCGGATCGAACCTACATCGAGCCGGTGACGTGGGAAATGGTGGCCAAAGTCATCGAGAAGGAAAGACCGCAGGCACTCTTGCCGACGCTGGGAGGGCAAACCGGGCTGAATACGGCGATGGAGTTGCACCGTGCCGGCGTGCTCGAGCAATACAACGTCGAAATGATCGGGGCCAATCCCGAAGCCATCGCCAAAGCCGAAAATCGCGAACGCTTCAAGAGCGTGATGATGGAGATTGGCCTGGACGTTCCCAGAAGCGGGGTAGCGCGTACCCTGGGCGAAGCTCATGCCCTGCGCGATGAGATTGGTTTGCCTTGCGTCCTTCGTCCCAGTTTTACACTCGGTGGCACCGGAGGAGGCATCGCTTATAACCGCGACGAATTCAATGAGTTGATTGCCCGCGGACTTGATCTCAGCCCGGTCAACGAAGTGCTTATCGAAGAGTCGGTGATCGGCTGGAAGGAATTCGAGCTTGAGGTCATGCGCGATTGCGCCGACAACGTGGTCATCATCTGTTCCATCGAGAACGTCGATCCGATGGGCATTCATACGGGGGATTCGATCACTGTCGCCCCGGCGCAGACGTTGACGGACAAAGAATACCAGCGGATGAGAGATGCTGCCATCGCCATCATGCGTGCCATTGGCGTGGAAACCGGCGGCAGCAATGTGCAATTCGCAATCAATCCAGAAAACGGTCGGCTGGTGGCTATCGAAATGAATCCGCGTGTCAGCCGATCGAGTGCTTTGGCATCCAAAGCGACCGGCTTCCCGATCGCCAAAATCGCCGCCAAGCTCGCCGTCGGCTATCGCCTCGACGAACTGAGAAACGATATTACTCGCGAAACGCCTGCCTGTTTCGAACCGACCATCGATTACGTCGTCACGAAAATCCCGCGTTGGACGTTCGAGAAGTTTCCTGATGCGGACCCCACCCTGACAACGCAAATGAAATCGGTGGGAGAAACCATGGCCATTGGCCGAACCTTCAAGGAATCCCTGCAAAAAGCCCTGCGTAGCCTCGAAACCGGACGATTTGGATTGGGTTGCGACCGCTTCGATCGGTGGGGCACGGCCAACCAGCCGACCATGGAAGAGATCACCGCCAAGCTGGCCACGCCCAATGCCGAACGCATCTGGTACATTCGTTATGGCATCAAGGCTGGCATGAGCGTCGATGATCTGCATCGCTGTACCAAAATCGATCCGTGGTTTTTGAACCACCTGCGTGAGATTGTCGAGATGGAAAACCGCCTCCAGGAAGCCGGTTCGCTGGAGTCGGCATCTGCGGAGCTATTGCTTGAAGCCAAACAAATGGGCTTTTCGGACCGCCAACTGGCCCATATCTGGAACGTGTCCGAAACCCAAGTGCGTACCGCCCGCAAAGAAAGGGGTATTGAGCCGACCTATAAATGTGTTGATACCTGTGCGGCGGAATTCGAGGCGTACACGCCTTACTTCTATTCGACCTATGAAACGCCGACGAAAAAAGTCGACCCCGATGGCCGGACATCGATCGAAAAGTACGTCGAGGACGAAACGCGACCGCCATCAGGCAGAGACCGCATTATGATTTTGGGCGGCGGCCCCAATCGCATCGGCCAGGGTATCGAATTCGATTATTGCTGTTGCCAGGCAGCTTTCGCTTTGCGCGAAGCAGGTTTCGAGACCATCATGGTCAATTCGAATCCTGAAACCGTTTCGACGGATTATGACACGAGCGACCATCTGTTTTTCGAGCCTTTGACAGCGGAAGACGTGCTCAACATCTGCGAACGGATGCAGCCCAAGGGGTTGATCGTGCAGTTCGGTGGCCAGACGCCTTTGAACCTGGCAAGGTTTTTGGAAGCGGCCGGTGCACCGATTATCGGTACCAGTGTCGACAGCATCGACATCGCAGAGGACCGCCAAAGGTTTCAGGAACTGGTGGAAAAACTTGGTCTGAAGCAACCGCCCAACGGGACGGCCATCGACCTCGAAGATGCCGCGCGTGTCGCTCGACGCATCGGTTATCCTGTGCTTGTCCGGCCCAGTTACGTCCTTGGCGGACGGGCCATGGAAATCACCTACGACGAGACGCATCTTCGTAGTTTTGTCGGGCAGGCCATCGAGGTTTCCAGCGGTAAACCTATTTTGATCGACAAATTTCTCGAAGCGGCCATCGAGGTCGATGTCGACTGCCTCAGTGACGGAAACCGCACCTTGATTGGTGGAGTCATGCAACATATCGAAGAAGCCGGTGTCCACTCTGGCGATTCGGCGTGCGTGATTCCGCCTCACAGTCTGCCGGCGGACGTTATCGAAGAAATCAAGCGGCAAACCCGCGCGCTGGCCAAAGAACTCAACGTCAAAGGATTGATGAATGTCCAATTCGCCGTCCACGGTTTGCGCCGCAGCAATGAGAACAATCATGGCCCGGTTGTCTACGTTCTGGAAGTCAACCCCCGAGCCAGCCGCACCGTGCCTTTCGTCTCGAAAGCAACAGGCTTGCCTCTGGCCCGTTACGCCTCTCTCGTCATGGTCGGTCGAACCCTGGACGAATTGAAGTTGTTCGAGGAGGTCACGCCCAGCCACTATTCGGTCAAGGAGAGCGTGTTCCCCTTCGCGAAGTTTCCAGGCGTCGATATCATTCTTGGCCCCGAAATGCGGTCGACCGGTGAAGTCATGGGGATCGACGACGATCTCGCCATGGCCTTTGCCAAAAGCCAAATGGCCTCCAACAATACTTTGCCGATGTCCGGAAATGTTTTTATCTCAGTCGCCGACAGAGACAAAGAAGACGTCATTCCGATCGCCCGTGCCTTGTACGACATGGGCTACCATCTCCTGTCGACGCGCGGGACAGCGGCGGTTTTGCGTCAGAACGGCATCGAGGTGGAAGAAGTTCCGAAGATCCAGGAAGGTCGGCCGAACTTGATCGACTACATGAAAAACGATCAAGTCGCGATGGTGATCAATACGCCCAGCGGCAAAGGCGCCCGAACGGACGAAGGAAAGATACGCGCTGCGGCGGTCGCTCACGGGGTCACTTGCATCACCACCTTGTCGGCGGCCCATGCTGCCGTCGATGCCTGCCGGGCGCTAAAGGAACGAGAGCTTACCGTGTGCGCATTGCAGGATCGATTTCCTCGATATCAGCATGGCGAGGTTGTTCAATCGAGAAGCTGAACCAGGTCGCGCGCGTTGGCAAGCTTGTCTAGCTCCCAACAGGCGGCGAGGATGGCCTGAGCTTTCTCTTTGCCATAGCGCGGCTCGACGAGTGTGCGAAATTTTCGCTCCACTTCTTCATCCGTCATGGGATTTTCCGCGTGGCCGCGCGGGAATTCGACTTCTTTGACGAATTTCTGCCCATCTTCGGTCGTCACCGTGATGCGATTCGGAATTCCTTTCGGATACCGGCGACTCAAGTCGGCGTCACGGTGAACCTCGACTTTGGCAACCAGATCGAGCAGTGCCGGGTCGGTAAATCGTTCAGGTTCGAATTGGGCCAAAGTGACATCACCGTCGGCGAGAGCAACGGCAGTGCAATAGGGGAGGCTGTGGTCGGCTGTTTCACGCGTCTTGGGCCGCCACTTTTCGGGGTCTTTGCCGATGATGTCGACGGCAGCATCGAAAGTATGGATGTCAATGGAAGCGATCTTCGAAATGTCGCCGATCTGGGGCCGCAACTGCAAGGCGGCATCGATGGCGCTCTGCGAATGGTATTCGGCCGGCCAGAATTTGATATAGGTGCGGTTGATCATAAAAGGTCGCCCATCCCCTCCCAGCTCTTTCAAGTCGAACGGTCCGGTGAGCAGTTTCATGATGCCGACTTCACCTTCAAAAATCGGTGCCGGTCCGGTCATGCCCTCGGCGGCGAGCAAGGCAGCGAAAACACCGTTACGGGCGGCGTTCGCGAAAGCACACCCCTTCCACATGCTCAGCTCTCCCGAGCGTGTTTGCCGCAATGCTACATTCGCCACTCCCGCCAGGCCAATGGCGTGCGTTGTCTTCGCCGCATCGAGTTTCAGTAGCTTGCAAGCCGCGATGGACGAGGAGATCGCTCCGTATGTCACGTGGTCGAAGCCGTGTTTGCGCAAACTCGCGGCATCACACAAGCGACACTGGATTTCATAGGCCAGCACTGTGGCAGCAATCAACTCTTTGCCCGTCGCGCCAGCAAGTTCGCCAACAGCCAGGATAGCCGACAGATTGTCGCTCGGGTGAGCTGGCTCGAGCGATAGATAGGTATCATTGTAATCGAGATAGCGGATGAGCAGTCCGTTGATGAACGTTGCCCATTCGACACTGCTTTTGCCGCCGCCGACCATGCTGATGGCTGGCACGCCCTGCACCCGCAAAGCGCAACGTTTGGCAATGGCGTAAGCGTCGGCATCCATCGCGCCGACCGCCGTCGCCAGAGAGTCGATAAAGCGACGTTTCGTTTCATGGACGGCTTCCGCCGGTAAATCCTCGAATGTCAGTCGGCACGAATACTCCGCCAGCCGATTTGCAAGCGGTTGGCCCATGGCTTTCTCCCTGACACGATCTTTCTCGCCAAAAGAGTTAGTATAGAAGCAAACGGCGCCGACGTGCCTGCAATCAGCTTCTCTTCAAGGAACGGCCGGGTTTTCGAGCGGCGTCCTATTCCGTTTCGGCAAGCATCTCATCGGTCAGATTGGCGTTGGAGTAGACGTTCTGCACATCGTCGTGATCGTCGAACGCCTCGAGAAGCCGCATGATTTTCCGCCCCGTCTCGGGATCGGAAACGTCCACCGGCGCTTTGGGAATCTGTGTTATTTCCGCCACGACAGGTTCGATGCCTTTCGCCTTCAGTGCTTCCTGAATCTCGCTGAATACCGAAGGATCGCAGGTGATCTCGTAGCGGTCGCCTTCTCGTTTCATGTCGTCGGCGCCGGCTTCCAAGACGATATTCAGCAAGGTGTCTTCATCGACCACGGACGTGTCGACAGCGAACAGTCCCTTGCGTTCGAAGAGATATGCCGCACATCCTGCTGTGCCCATTTTGCCGCCGCCACGCTCGAAAATCTTGTTGATCTCCCCGACGGTACGGTTGCGATTGTCCGTAAGCACTTCAACCAGAATTGCGACGCCCCCGGGACCGTAACCTTCGTAAACGATCTCCTCGAGCGATGCACCTTCGACCTCGCCAAGGCCGCGCTTGATCGCTCGCTCGATGTTATCCTTGGGCATGCTGACAGACCGAGCCTTGTCGATGGCATAGCGCAATTTGAGGTTCGTTTCGGGATCGCCACCGCCGTTGCGCGCCGCGACAATGATCGCTCGACTCAACTTGCTGAAGAGTTTGCCGCGTTTGGCGTCAACCACGCCCTTTTTATGCTTGATGGAGGCCCAATGTGAATGCCCCGCCATGACTCCTCCTTCGCAGCGCAGAAAACAGTTTCGCCGACGCTATTATAACATTTGCACGCCGAGATTGAAGCGTTGGCGTGCTGGCGCGATCTGGCCGGTTTTCTCAGTCCGCGTCGTCGGTCGTGGTGCGAATTGGCGACAGCGTCGCTGCGTCAATACTCCATGACAAACACACTTTCGGCACCGAGTCTGCCCGCACCATTGCGAACGGCAACCGTCATGTGGTTCGTTCCCGTTTTGAGTTGCCAATCGAAGAACGCTTTGGACGGTCGAAAGGGCTGGTTGTCCTTTTTCACCATGAAGGTGTCGAAGGCTGGCGTTTGCGTATCGAGATAAACGCGCAGCCGTCCAGGCGTTGGCGTAGCGACAAGAGTCACGTGGGGGTGGTGCAAGGTCCAATTGAAGTCGCCCGGTCGGAAGACGCGTTTCGGATACAGTGGCCGGGCGG
Organism: Gemmatales bacterium; assembly: GCA_026004675.1. Classification (GTDB taxonomy): domain Bacteria; phylum Planctomycetota; class Planctomycetia; order Gemmatales; family Gemmataceae; genus BPJP01. Next base: position 755,623 of record BPJP01000001.1, on the reverse strand, counting down.
GCATGCTGTCGTCAGACCAGACATAGTAGCCAGTCCAGAACCAGCCACGCATGCCTTGGTTCAGAGGCAAAGGCGTCTTTTTTTGCAGGAAGTTGCTTCGCGGCACCAACCGCAATTCGAAAAAAGCCGGCCAGTCTTTGAATCCTCGCCACTCGTATTTGGACGCTGCCAGCCGAACCATCTGAGTCGGCGGCGCGTCTTTGCCGTGCCATGCCTGAATCTGCCGCTGGCGCAGTTCCAACAGGGATAATGGCGTTTTCGTGGCCTGGTCAGCGAAATACCAGCCGGTATTGGCATCGATGTATACCCATTTTCGGTGATCGTTGGACCAGATTTCGACAGCTTCGTGGCCGCTGCGAATGCGATGGATTTCTTCTCCTGGACCGATGGAAACGACCCGTCCGTAAAGTCCAAAACTTTCACAGGCTTGCAAAAGAACCAGGTTTTGCTGGAGGCAAAATCCCCCTACTGGCGTACCGTCGCGATGGAGCCGGAGAATTTCCAGGGCGTCCCAGGCAGGATAGAACTCTTGCAGATGTCCTTTATGAAAACGATCGGCTGCCCACCGCGCCAGCTTCGTTACCAAAGCGAAATCCGAGTCAGAGCCGCCAACCACGTCATCGAGTCGATAGGTTTTTCGCAATTCTTGCAGCCTCGGATGGTTCCAGGGTTCATATGGAAACGGTATGGCTGATCGAATGATCGGCGGATTCTGGCAGCGAAGGACACGGATTCTTTTCCACCAGTCCGCTTTGGGTCGTTTGGTCGTAGACTCGATGGTGATGGCCCGCAAATGAGGACTGACAAGCCGATTCTCCGTGGCCAAGGTGATGGCGAGTTGGAGAAATCGGCCAGTCGGTTGGCGTATCGTGCCGTCAGAAGGCAAAGTTCGCCACGGTGACCAGCCGTTGTGCCCGTGGGCATGAACCTTTGCCGTGCGGAATCGAGTCATGATGGCTGTTTCGTCTGGCACGTCCGCATTCAGTCGAACCCGGATGGTGTCGATTTCTTCGACAGCGGGGGCAATGGGCTGATCGGTCAAGTTGCCGACGTCGATAACCGAAGTGATCAAATCTCCTTTGCTGGCGTATTGTTCGAGAAAAAGGCGAACGTAATATTCTCCATCGACATTGGGCGCGTCGCCGAGGTCCGACGAGTTCCAGGTTTTTCCTCCATCGATGCTCTTGGCGCTGCGATCAGGATGTTGCCGCCGGGAATCGGAGCCGGTTGCAAAATCGTCATTGCGAGCGATCCAGATTTTCCCTGAACCGAACAGGACGATGTCGTTAAATCCTCGGCGGAGGGTGCCAGGTTGGATTGGGTAGACCTGCCAGTAGTTGCCTGATTTGCCTTGGAGCTTCAAGCGACAAGGTTGGCCGTTGATTTCGGCTTCGAGCCTGCCTCCAGGTGCGACCAATAAGAAAGCTCGTCGTGCACGTTGGTCGGCGATGACGAGTTGCTTTTTGATGCGGGTTCCTTGCGCCAGCGTCGTCACATTGGGTCGGTAGGAATAGCCAGCGGCTGGGCCATCGTCTTCGATCACCTGCCCCATCTGCAACTGAATTCCATTCTTGTCTCGAGTTAGTTGCAAATTCGTCGAAACGCTGGTTTGAAAGAGCTTCTGTGCGGACCATGAGATCGACCCGGCTATCAGGCGCCCCTGCTGGCAAAAGGCCAAAATCGCGGTCATCCAGCCAAAAACCGCCAATCCAGCACGAGTATCTTGGGTCATGGCTTCCTTGAAGCTCCTGCGAAACGGCACGAATGTCAACATCCAGTTCTGCCCACCGGTGCACCGCTGCCCGTGTTCGCCCTCCCCGGACCGCGGTAGGAGTCGGGCCGGTTCAATGGCAGGACCATCGGTTCTTCAAATGGGCGAAAGGGGACCATGTCAGCGATCTCTCGCAGACGCAACAACACATCATTTGGCAAAGGGCCTTTTTGGGCGTAGCGGACCGCTTCTTCGACGTGTCGAACTGTTTTCGGCCCGATAAGCGCGCTACTGATCTCCGGATTGGTGATGGCAAAACGAATGCACAATTCCACGATGGGCATGGCCAACTCATCGAGCAGCTGGTAGAAGGCGAGAAGCTGCTGACGCCGAGGTTCCGAGAGCCAAGGCGGCTTTCGGCGAACGACTTCATCGTAGCGCCGACCTAATGCACCTTGTTGCAAAACCGAACCGAGCACGACTCCCATGTTGCGCTCCTTCGCTGCCGGCAAAACTTCCCATTCTGCCTCACGGAACAAAGCGCTGTAGTTGAATGCTGTCAAAACGACATCGAAACGATCCGAGCGGATGCAATGGGCCAGTTCGGCGACCGTGGTACCGCCTAGTCCAGTGAAGCGGATGTCGCCGGCTTTCTTCAATTGATCGAGAACGTCGATCACTGGGCCGTAAACCGCTTCCCAATCCGTCCACCAATCATACTGCATCGGTCGGTCCGGTTCATGAACGAACAGGATATCGATGACATCGCGGCCAAGCAGCTTTAAACTTTCCCGCACGGAGAAGCGTAAATGTTCTTTATGCTTCGGCTGAAAGGGTTGGGGCCGACCGCCGAGCTTCGTCGAAAGGACGATCGAAACCTTCACGTTGCGCAGGATTCGGCCAAGCGTTTCTTCGCTGTCGGCATAGGCCGGCGCAGTGTCGATATAATTCACTCCCAGGTCCAGCGCGCGGTGCACGGCTCTTTCGCTTTCTTCGAAACCGGGACCAAGACAGGAAGTAAACAATCCCCCCAGGCCAATCTCGCTCACCTCGATGCCGGTTTTGCCGAGCGGTCGCATGCGCATCGTTTGAATCCGTTACAAAAAAGTCCGCCTACCTGGTGCGGAAAGAAAGAGAAAATCGACACGGGCTAAGGAAGATCAATTGGAAGCGGCATCGGATTGGGCCGCGGCTGGCAGCTTCGGAAAACGATGGCGCAGAAACAGCCTTTCCCACCAGTTCGCGTGCCGGACGTTAGGATCGTCGACCGAAACGCGATGTTTTTTGCCGGTGCGTGTCATCAGTACCATTTCTTTCTGGTTTTCCGAAAGTTCGGTGACGATCCAGAATTTATCGACGAGGTAGGAATAACTGTCGCCGTGTGGCGCCGGCGCGATGTGCTTGGCGCGCGGACCAGGATGCGATGTGAACTTGTGCTTGCGGTAGACGACGAGGTCGCCAACGTCGAATGCCATCGCCCCCTCGCTTCCTGGCAATAAACACCTTCAACAGTTTCACGATAACACGTTTGTTGGAGAATTCAAGACATTTATGGTTGCAGTTGGAGTTCAGTTCCACCGAGGTGCGCTCATCGGTGACGAGCTGAGAAAAGCCAAACCCTGACGGACAGGCAGCCGTTTTGTCGGTGGCCAGTTACAATATTTGGAAGTTTCACTCGAATCACGCTAGCCCAAGGTGCTTCCATGGCACTTATCGCACCGTCGATCCTGAACGCCGACTTTTCTCGACTGGGTGAACAGGTGGTGGAAACCGTTCGCGCTGGCGCTGATCGTATCCATATCGATGTTATGGATGGCCATTTTGTGCCCAACTTGAGCATGGGGCCAATCGTCGTCAAAGGTCTGCGTCCCGTTGTTGCGGTTCCGCTCGAGGTCCACTTGATGGTTACCGATCCGGCGATGTTCATCGAACCCTTTTTCCGAGCGGGCGCGGACTCGGTGATCGTACACCAGGAGGTGGTTCCGGAACCGATGCCGTTGATCGAAAAAGTGCATGCTGCGGGGAAAAAAATAGGTTTGGCTGTGAAACCGGATACGCCGGTCGAAGTTCTCGAGCCGTTCCTGAAGCACATTTACCTCGCCCTTTGTATGACCGTGCAACCAGGGTTTGGCGGGCAATCGTTTTTGCCGGAAAGTCCCGCCCGGATTCGTAAACTGCGCGAGTTGATCAACAAGCACAATCCCAACTGTGAACTCGAAGTGGATGGAGGGATCGACAAGGAAACGGCCCGGACAGCGATCGAAGCAGGGGCGAACGTCTTGGTCGTGGGCACCGGGATCTTCGGCGATCCTGCCGGACCAGCCGAGGCTGTTCAAGCACTGCGCTCGATCGCCAGCTGCTAATCAGAATTCAATATCCTGTTGTATTGTTTGTTTCTATGGCCGACCTTGCCGAAACCTTCATCACCCAGCCGGAGCAACTTGCTGAATGTTGCGCCTATCTTGCCAGGCTTCCCCGCTTCGGATTCGACACGGAATTTGTCGGTGAAGGCCGATTTCAGCCGCAGCTCTGCCTGGTTCAAATCGCAACTCCCGAGCGATTGTTTGTCATCGACGCTTTGCGAATCGGCCCCTTGGACGCGTTCTGGCAACTGGTCGTCGATCCGGCGCATCAGGTCGTCGTCCATTCGGGGCGGGAGGAAATCCGCCTTTGCCAGCTTTGGTCGGGGCGAATGCCGACTAATCTCTTTGATTTGCAGATCGCTGCGGGATTGACGGGGTGGTCTTATCCGCTGTCCTACGGCAAACTCGTTTCCCAGATCTTGGGAGAAAATGTACCGAAACAGGAAACCTTGACCGAATGGCGGGATCGACCGCTCACCGCTGCCCAATTGCGTTATGCCTTCGACGATGTCCGCTATTTGCTGCCGATCTGGGAAGCGCTCGACGAACGGCTACGCAACCTTGATCGGTTAGCGTGGGCCGAAGAGGAATTCGCCAGCTTGATCGCACGCGTCGAGGCCCATTCTGCCAATGACAAAGACAATGAGCGCTGGCGAAAACTGCGTGGCCTGGGAACGCTCAACCGACGCGGACTGGCCATCGTTCGGGAATTGTTTTTCTGGCGCGAGAGGGTGGCCGAGCGGCGAAATCGGCCGCCACGAACCATCTGCCGCGACGATCTGCTCGTCGAGATTGCGGCCCGCAATCCCAAGCGACGGCGCGATCTCTCCGTGGTACGTGGGCTTCCCAAACAGGAAATCGACGACATCCTGGAGATCGTGCGGCGAGCCAACGCCTTGCCCCTGTCGGATTGTCCTCGCAACCTCGAAAAAGAACAGGACCCAATTCAAGTTCCGGTTCTCGCCGGCATCCTGTTAGCCGTCGTGGCGGATTGGTGCGGGCGTTCCTTTGTCGCCCCCAGCCTGGCGGCAACCGCCCAGGACATCAAAGCCCTCATTCGCGCTCGCATCCAGCATCGAGATGTGCCCGACGATTGTTCGTTGAACCGAGGATGGCGACGCCAACACCTCTTGCCCTTGCTGCAAGACGTCCTCGAAGGGAGACGCCGCTTGCGCATCCACGACCCGGCATCTGCTTCTCCCCTGCACATCGAACCAGATCAACTCTAGGTCGAATTGTCTCGTTTCCCAGATGTGCTATTTTTCCGTTCGCCAGCTAGAAGTTTCTCAGCGAATCGAACAGCCTCCTCTCTGCTGCCAATCTCTTCATTCAGCTGCGCGTCGCGGATGGTTTGCAGAATACGCTTGTAATGCGGACCCGGCGCGACGCCCATCTTCCGAAGATCGTCTCCGGTCAGAAGTGGTTCGGGATCCAACGCGGAGGGGGACCATCGTTTGAGCAGGTCTCGGCAAAAGTCGATCGCATCGGTCCGATCTCCTTCAGCGCTGGCCGACGCCTGCGCTAATGCCAGCAGCTCGTCACAGCCTTCATGGGCCAGAATCGGTTTCAATTCGCAGTAAGCGAATTGCCTGGCATTTCGCAAGCTCTTGGCATGCGAAACGAACCAAACACAAAGGCGGCGGTCGTTGTTGGACAAACGCAGTCGGCGGCAAACTTCGTCAACCAGGCGGGGGTCGATGTCGATAAGCAGTGCTGCTAATGCCAAAGCAAAAGTGACCTGCTCTCCCAGAGCAGCAAGCGTGGCGCAGCAACGGTCGATGTCGAACGGGCCTGACAGCTCAGGAAAGATAGCCCACAACAAACCGGTTTCATACAGGAGACGAACGCCCTGAGCCCGGTTCGGATCGATCAGGAGTTGCTTTAGTTCCTCGCAAATGCGTTCGGCACTGACGACCGAAATCTCGGATGCCATGTCAGAAATGGCCTGTCGTGTAGCTGGCTCGATGCTCAAGCCAAAGCGCGTCGCTAATCGAACGCCCCGAAGCATCCGTAATTTGTCTTCTTGGAAGCGATGCTTCGGATTGCCGATCGCGCGCAAGATTCGGTCCTTCAGGTCTTGTTGGCCGCCGACATAGTCGATGAGTTTGTTTTCGAGCGGGTCGAAAAACATGCCGTTGATGGTAAAATCACGGCGCAGGGCGTCTTCGCGGGCCGTGGCAAACACAACCGCATCAGGATGGCGGCCATCGCTGTAAGAAACATCGGAGCGGAATGTCGCCACTTGAACTTTGAGAGGTCCTTTTTCGGATTTCGGCCCGAGGACTTCGATAACGCCAAAGCTCGCTCCGACGGCTATGGTTCGGCGAAACAGTTGCTGAACCCTCTCCGGTCTGGCATCGGTCGCAACGTCATAGTCCTTCGGCGACAGACCGAGCAATTCATCACGCACGCAGCCGCCGGCCCACAAGGCTTCATGACCGGCCTCGCGCAATCGCTTCACCACGCGCACGGCGAATTCACGCTCGGTCATGCTCGTGTTCCCAGAAGCGTAGTTTGTTCCGGCCGTAGCGGCGTACGTCCCACTTCCCCGGAAAGGCATCCTCGGCGACATCCCCTTCCGTTTGAAGTATGATGACCGAACCGGGTACGGTTTTCTTTTGCAGGTCGGTCACCAGCCGAACTAGCTGATCCATTTTCGTTTGGAAGTCGGCAAATGGTGGCCCTAAAAAGATGTTCACAGGTTCCATTACGCCGGGCCACGCTTCACCCCAGCGATAAACGTCGCCGCGAACGACTTCAGCGCGGTCCGCTACTTTGAATTGATCGAGGTATTTGCGAATGGCGCCTGCCTGTCTGGTATCGCGCTCAACCAGCGTCACGGAGGCTGCTCCCCGGCTGATCGCTTCCATGCCAACGGCGCCAGTACCGGCGAAAAGATCATAAAACGGCCGGTCTGGCACTCCCGTGCCTAGAATACTGAATAAGGCCTCGCGTACCATCTGCGGCGCGGGTCGCAACGACTCGCTGACTTCGCACGAAAGTTTCCGCCCGCGCAAACTGCCTGCTACAATCCGAAGTTGCACACGCATCGTTCGACCCGTCGATTTCGCTAGCCGTTTTTCTTCAATTCTACCCAACCGGTTCAGGCAAGCAACGCTGACCGAGTTTTGCCGGTCCATTCTTTGAAGCCTCCACGCTGCCAGTTCGCTCGAGTCGGCCAGCTTGCGGGGGAGCACCATTGGGCCTCCAAAAAAATCTTCAAAAAAGTGAACCTGAACGCTCACGCCGAGGCATAGTAGTGGTGAGGCTGCCTGACATGGGAGCGTTAGCTTTCAGAGCCGCCTGATACTTCGCCGCACATTCAAAAGGATTGCGGTGCATGGACCGTCAAACCGATCTTCAGCTTTTGGATGCGTTTTTCGAAACGCAGAACGAGGGGGCTTTTGCGGAAATTGTGCGCAGGCATGGTCCAATGGTTTGGGGTGTCTGTCTTCGGCTCATACGGGACCGCCAGCTGGCTGAGGATGCTTTTCAAGCAGTTTTTTTGGTCTTAGCTAAAGCCGGCGACAAACGAAAGAAGATCGCGACTAAAACACTCGCGCCTTGGCTGTATGGAGTTGCCAGAAAGATCGCTTTGAGAGCCGGAGGAGATATGGCACGCCGTCAACAAAGAGAAAAAACGACGGGTAAAAGGCAGGTGCAACGCGAGGAGGACCCCTACGATGTTGCGGCTTGGCGAGATCTGCGAGGGGTTGTCGATGGAGCGATTGAATGCCTTCCCAAGAAATACCGTGAACCAGTGATCCTGTGCCTCTGTGAAGGCAAGAGCAAAGAGCAAGCCGCCAAAGAGCTGGGGCAGCCTGTCGGCACCATCTCCGCTCATTTGGCGCGAGGACGAAAGCTCCTGCAAACACGGTTGCGGCGTCTGGGGATCGAAGGCGCGGCCTTGTCGGGCGTCCTTATTGCCAATCAGCTTGCTGTGCCGATTAGCAAAGCGCAAATCGCTTTGGCGGTTCACAATGCTGCAAGTTGGCTGATGAATTCGAGTGCATCCATCGCCAGCCTGCCTCCGCAAATCGTTCAATTGAGCAAGTGTGCACAGTCGACGATTCTGAAGCCATTGTTGTTGGCCGCGACTGGGATTGCCACGGCAACCGTTGGCGTCGCCCTCGCAGTTGGCTATCGCCCGTTTGCTGAGACACCGCCAGTTGCCCCCGAAATCGCTGTTGAAAACCCCTCTTATACCTATGCCCCTTATCTGGTGTTGAAAGGACACACATTTTACGAGATTCCGGATAAGCCGGAACTTCGTTTGCGCCTTTTCTCGATTGCTGCCTGGTTCCGGACGACGCAATCCTTTCCGCTTCCGCGGCGAATGATCGTCACCAAAGGCGGATTCGGAGACGAACAAGCAACCAGAAACAACAACTATGGCTTATGGTTCGTCAAGGATAAGCTCGAAGGCGGCTTTGAAACCAGCACCGGAAAAGATTGTTTTGTCACTTCTCCTGTCGCAAACAATGATGGCCAATGGCATTACGCCGTCGTTAGTTTCGACGGCACGTCCCTGCGCCTCTATGTCGATGGTCGACAGGTGGCGGAAACATCGCTTCCCGAAGGAACAGAGCCCGATTCCTCTGGCACGCTGCCGGTGAGGATCGGCGCTAACTCCCTTGATCATTCGCGTTTCTTTGTTGGGGATGTGGACGAAGTCCGCATTTGGAACAGAGCGTTGTCGGAGGAAGAGGTAAGCAGGCAATTCCATCACAAGGAATTTTCACCAATGGGCCAACTTCTTTATGTCCCTTTTGATGAACCATAGCGTCAAGCGGCCCAGAGGCCTTATACGTGTTCGCCAACGATTCGTTCTTTTTCTGTTTCAGGAGAGTCGACATGATCACCTCGCGAAATGTAGTCATGGTTCTGGCTGTGGCACTGCTGGCCACAGGCCAGGGAACGGCCCAGCCCGTTTATCACTATGCTCCTTACTTCACTGCGACGGGAGAGAGCAAGCATGATGTCCCGAACCGAAAGGAATACCAGCTAACCCGCTTCAGTCTGGCGGCATGGTTCAAGACGACAACGAATTTTGAAGGCAACATTCGCCGCTTTATCGTCAATCGCGGCGGCTTTGGCGTCGATGATCCCACCCTGAAAAACCCAATCAGCCAGAATTATTACATTTGCATGCGTTACGGCGGGCAGGTCGAGGCCGGTTTCGAAGAACAGAACGGCAAAGACCATTTTGTCCGAAGCGACAAGCACTACAACGACGGCAAATGGCACTATGTCGTGTACACTTTCAACGGCAACACGAATGCGCTCTACATCGATGGGCAGTTGGTCAAGAGAGGCTTCACCGACGCTATTCCGGATACCCGGTCCATTGCCCCGTTCCGCGTCGGCACGAACTCTTACGACGGGTTGGTCAAAGGCCGATATTTCATTGGCAGTATCGACGAAGTTCGGCTGTGGAATTACGCTCTTGATCCGAGCAAGATTAACACCACCGAAGGCGAGATCATTTACCTTCCTTTTGGCCCGGATATCCTCACGTTTTATGATTTGCCGAACGCAAACCGACTGCTTCCCTCTGGTGTCATCGACGCCGTGAAACGCGCGAAAGATCGTATCCTGATCGATACGAATCTTCTGGACACTTCGGACGCTTCAGCCTCTGGCGCCTTTTGGAAAGAAGTCATAAACGCCCACAAACGTGGTCTGAAGGTGGAGGTGCTGTGCAGCACGAGAGGGCAGAATGATGCCAGTGTGAAAGCACTGCAGGCAGCGGGTATCAATGTGCGGCGCAATGCGATTCACGCCAAGATTCTGGTAGTCGACGATGCCGTCTACGTTGGCTCGCACAATTACAACCATAACGGTTTCCAGGTGAACATCGAGTCGACTTTGCGCATTGTCCGTGACGATGTCGTCAAGAAGGCTGTTGACTATCACAACCAGGCTTTCAATGGCACGTTTGCCTCGCTTAAAGACGGTGGCGGCGACATCGCGTTGCTGACCAATGGCTATCAGCCGGCACTTTTGAATGCGATCAATGGCGCACAGAAGCGCATTTGGCTGACCGAATATTCGGCCGCCGACTACGTGGAAAACAACAACGACCCGATGTCGGAAGTGGCGCGAGCGATCGTGGCCGCAAAACAGCGGGGGGTCGAGGTGCGCATTGCCGGCGGGCGCAATTTTGACAATGCGACATTGAAAGATTACTTTTTGAAAAACGGCGTTGATTATCGGTCCGCCGCTGGTGAGACCTATCGGCAGCATGCGAAGATCGCTATCATCGACGACCGAATGGTGTTCGTCGGTTCGCATGACTGGGCCGACATCACCAGTACGACGGATATGACCGTGAAGGTTGACGTTTCCGGCAAATATGCCTACGTGCTGACGGAAACGGTCGAGTTTTTCGAAAAAATCTGGCCACCCCTGCCGCAGACGCCGGACATCACTCCTTTCTACGACCTCCCCAAGGGAACGCGGTTGCTCGCCGACGAAGTTATTCCCGCTGTGAAAAAAGCCAAAACCCGCATCCTGGTCGATGTCTTCTTGGCTGATCTGGGGTCGACTGCCGACGATTTCTGGAACGCTGTGGTGGCTGCCAAAAATCGAGGAGTGAAGGTGGAAGTCGTGACAAACGGCGACAGAAGCGGGGTTGCTGCTGGCTGGCTTCGCGTACGGGGCATCCCGGTTGTGGAGAAAGACATCCACACGAAAATGCTCATCGTGGATGATGCCGTCTATATCGGCTCGCACAATTACAACCATAACGGATTAGCGAAAAACATCGAAGCGACGCTCAAGATCGAGAGGGATGACGTGCTGAAAAAGGCTGTGGATTACCACGATAAAGTTTTCAACAAGGGAAATGGGGGAGATTATCTCTCGTTAGTGGACAACGGCGGAGATGTCGAGCCGCTCAGCGACGGTTTCTATGACGCCATGAAGAAAGCCTTCGATGGCGCGCAAAAGAGAGTTTATGTGACAACCTACACGTCGTTCGAGTACACCGAAGACGATGATATAACCGGCAAGACGGGAGTGGCTAAACAACAAATCTTGGTGTCCAGGTTGGCACGCGCTTTGGCCGCCGCTAAACAACGGGGCGTTGACGTCCGGTTTATTGCGGGACGTAGTGCGCATGCCAAAACCAAAATGCGGAATTTTTTAAAAGCAAATGTGTCTTACCGGCATGTCAGCGATTTTGCCAACGATCCCGATGAATGGATTCAACACGCCAAGATCGCGATCATTGATGACCATACGGTGTTTGTTGGCTCGCACAACTGGGACTTTGTAACTGGTCGTGGAAACGTCACAACGAAAGTCAAAACCACTGGCAAATATCGGTTTCTGCTGAAGGAGACCGAGGGGTATTTCAACAAAATTTGGGGGCCTCGGCAAAGAATAGCGCCTGTTTGCCGTTGGACAGGAGAGACCAGAAGCGTTAGTATTCAGTGCGGAGCCGGGAGGCTGGGTGCGCGTGGCAACGTGTCATCCAGCCCCGCTCTTGCTGATGTTTTGCATGGAACTTTCTCAGATTCATTCGTTGCTGTGGAGGCTTTCAAACCATGACTAAGTTCACCAGGCGAGGCTTGACGCGCCGCGAAGTCATCAAGGAAAGTGGCAAAGTGGCTGCCGCCTCGACGCTAGCCGGTGTCGCCCTTCCGCAAGTCCATGCTGCCGAGAACAACACCATCCAGCTCGCTTTGGTCGGCTGCGGCGGTCGAGGCACCGGCGCTGCCGGCGATGCCTTGTCCACCAGGTTCGGCCCCACCAAACTTGTGGCCATGGCTGACGTCTTTCAGGACAAACTCGATAGCAGCTACCGCCGATTGAGCAAATCGTTCGGCGACAAAGTCGATGTTCCCAAGTCGCGGCAGTTCATCAGCTTCGAAGGCTACAAGCAAGCGATGGACTGCCTCAAACCCGGCGACGTCGTCATTCTCACGACTCCTCCGGCCTTTCGGTGGGTGCATTACGCTTATGCCATCGAAAAAGGATTGAATGTCTTCATGGAGAAGCCGGTTTCGGTGGATGGGCCGTCAACCCGCCGATTATTGGCTTTGAACAAAGAGGCCAAAAAGAAAAACCTGAAGGTCGGCGTCGGCCTGATGTGCCGCCATTGCGTCGCCCGCAAGGAACTCTATCAGCGGATCGCGGACGGTGCCATCGGCGACATCATTCTCCTCCGTGCCTACCGCCTGGTTGGCCCCACCGGTTCGGCCTTCGTCACCGCCAACAACACCAAGATGAGCGAATTGATGTATCAGATTCGCAACTTCCATGCATTCCTGTGGGCCAGCGGCGGCGCAGTCAGTGACTTTTTGATTCACAATATCGATGAATGTTGCTGGATGAAAGACGCGTTCCCCATCCGTGCCAAAGCCTCAGGCGGCCGCCACTACCGCAAGAACTACGTGGACCAGAACTTCGACACCTACTCAATCGAATACACCTTTCCCGACGGAACCAAGATGGACGTGCATGGACGATGCATGATCGGCTGCCACGGCGAATTCGCCAGCTACGCCCACGGCACCAAAGGCGCTGCGGTCATTTCCACCTCGGCACATTCTCCTGCCCGCTGCCGAATCTACAAAGGCCACAATTTCGACAAGGACAATCTCATTTGGAAATATCCCCACCGCAACGAACCAAGTCCGTATCGCCTGGAATGGGACGATCTGATACAGGCGATCCGCGAGGATAAAACCTACAACGAAGTCGATCGCGGCGCCGAAGCCAGTCTCGTGACCGCCATGGGACGGATGGCAGCTCACACTGGCCGGATCGTTACCCGAGACCAAATGCTCAATCACGAACATGAATTGGGCGTCGGCGTGGACAAGCTCACGTTCGAGTCGCCAGCTCCTTTGCAAGCGGTGAACGGCAAATACCCGGTACCTCAGCCTGGCATTATCACCAACCGCGAGTTTTGAGCAACCGACCGAATCGTCAAGGCCGCTGCCCGGCGATCCGAGCGAAGATTTGGAATTTGCCCGAACCCGATTAACAGCATGGTTGATGGCATGGGTGCCGCTGTGTTTGGCGTCCATGTCATCTTCCCGTCAACGAGCTAACGGCTTGCTTGTTTGCTTTCATCCGGATCGCGGCAGTCGCCAGGGCAAATCCGCCGGAACATCATCTCCCCGAATAACCCCGCCTCGTTGCGATTCAGCACCGATTTCTTGCAAAAACCGCGAAAGGCGCGTCGCTCCAACGTGCCGAACCAACTCGGTGTTGCTGTTTCGTCCTTTGGTTCTTCTTTTTTTCGGCAGCAACTCGGCGTTTCGGCGAACGAGGAGAGGAGGTCTGTCCGGCCGATAGACAAAAGCGAAAAGATTCGCACAAAATGCTTGTCGGCGAAATGTTTACCCCTTAAAATCGCACCGCTTACCTCAACGAACCTCGAACAACCTTGAAACGGAATTTGTTCCACTTGTAATCAAAGCGGAGGGTCCGGATGAGCAATCAAGACCACAACAAGAATGGACCCGGGATGTCACGGCGCCAATTCTTGAAGGGGACGGGCGCGGGTGCGGCCGTTTCTGCGTTGGCGACAGCGCCTTTGCCGACCGTCGATGCGCAAGACAGACTCCCTGGCATGGGCCCCGGTCCGGTCAAAGTGTCGTTCACTGTCAACGGGGCGAAAGTCACTACGCCTCCGATCGAGCCGCGCGTCACACTTCTCGATGCCCTGCGCAACTATCTGGATGTGACGGGATGCAAGCGCGTCTGCGATCGAGGTTCTTGTGGCGCATGCACGGTTCTTCTGGACGGCAGACCGATCTATGCTTGCAGCATGCTGGCTTTGGAGGCCCAGGGGGCGGAACATCCAAACGGCCGAGTCGCTGAACGCGGATGGCAAGCTGGACCCGGTACCGGCTGCGTTTGAAAAGTACGATGCCCAGCAATGCGGCTTTTGCACGCCTGGATTCGTGGTTGCCATGCGTGCCGTTCTGAACAAAAACCCCAAAGCGACGCCGGCGGAGGTCGAAGCCGGCCTGGCCGGTAATATCTGCCGGTGTGGCACCTATGAACAGATGCGGCATGCCATCGAAGCGCTTTGCAAAGGAAAGGGGGGTTAGCACATGGCAACAACGTGGCCAAAACAACGGCGACTGATCGGTACAGATATTCCCCGCATCGACGGTGCGGACAAAGCGACTGGGCATGCGAAATACAGCTATGACATCAATCGACCTGGTATGCTGCATGCCCAAATACTCCGCTCGCCTCATGCGCACGCCAAAATCAAGAAACTGGATTACTCGAAGGCCGCGAAAATGCCCGGGGTCAAAGCGGTGCACGTCATCGCGGACGTCGGCACGGAACTGTTCTATGCCGGCGATGAAATCTTCGCGTTGGCAGCGGATACCGAAGAGCATTGCCTGGATGCTCTCCGTGCCGTCGAAATCGAGTTCGAAGTTCTTCCTTTCCTGGTAAAGGAAGAAGATGTCTACAAAAAGGATTTGATGACGGCTCCGCCGCGGGGCAAGGACCGCAAGAATCTCTTGCCTGGCAGCGAACAAACAAAGGGCGACGTCGAACAGGGCTTCCAACAAGCGGATGCCGTGGTGGAAGCTTTTTATGGCGTCAACGTGTGCACGCACCAGTGTCTCGAATCCCATGGATTGGTCGCGGAATGGTCCGACAACGACGGGCGACTGACCGTTTGGGCTTCGACACAAGCGGTCTATCGCACTGCCCAGGCGCTGGCAAAAGAATTCGGCATTCCCCAGGAAAACGTCACCTGCATTACGCATCACATGGGGGGCGGTTACGGCAGCAAGTTCGGCCCCGATATCCAGGGCATCGTCTGTGCTCACCTCGCCAAAAAAGCCAAACGCCCCGTCAAGCTGATGCTCAATCGCGCCGACGAAGTCACTTGCGGCGGCAACAGGCCGTCAGCGTTCGGCAAAGTCAAGATCGGCGGCAAAAAGGACGGCACCATCACCGCCTACACCGTCGATTGTTACGGGACGCCGGGCATCGGCGCCAGTCGAAGCGTCAACCTTGCGTATTTGCCCTATGTGTACGAAGTCGAGAACTATTCGCGCAAACAGGACATCTTGCGATTGAACGCCGGCTCGGCTCGGGCCATGCGGGCGCCAGGGCATCCGCAGAATTGCTTCCTGACCGATTCCGCCGTCGATGATTTGGCGGCCAAGCTCGGCATCGACCCTACCATCATTCGCCGCAAAAATCTGCCCAAGAGCGAAGGACAAGGAATCGACTGGGATGCCGTCAAAAACAAAATCTACAACGATGAAATCGATATCGCGTTGAAATTGTCCGACTGGAAGAAGAAATGGCATCCACCGGGCAAGGACAACGGCAAAGGCGTGATGAAGTACGGCATCGGCATGGCCTTGCACACCTGGGGAGGCGGAGCCCAGGGCAATCCGCCCAATGAGTGCACCGTCTTCATCCACCGTGATGGCTCGGTGACAGCCCGTTCCTCGACTCAGGACCTTGGTACCGGGCAGCGCACCGTTACGGCGATCGTCGTCGCGGAGATACTCGGCCTCGAGCCGCGCGAGATCAACGTGAAGATCGGCGAGAGTGAGTACGGCTATTCGACCGGTTCAGGCGGGAGCACCACTTGCCCGTCTCAAGCGCCCGCCGCATTGAAAGCTGCTACCGCTGCTCGCGATGCCCTTTTCGCCAAGATTGCCCCGAAACTTGGCGTCAAAAAAGAAGACTTGGAAATCCAAAAGGGCTTCATCGTCGCCAAAAATGGCAAGAAAACGCCGTGGAAAAAAGCCTGTTCCTTGATCGGCATGGACACGATCAAAGGCGAAGGCGGTTGGTCCTCCGTCCTCGCTTTGGAAGAACCCGGGCTGTCGAACCGCCAGGTGGGAGGCGTCCAGGTGGCCGAAGTCGAGGTCGACACCGAAACCGGCGTCGTCTACTGCAAGCACATCGTTGCCGTCCAGGATTGCGGCATGATCGTCAATAAACTCTGTTGCGAGTCGCAAGTCGCCGGCGGCGTGATCATGGGAGTGAATTACGCCCTTTTCGAAGAGCGCATCATGGATCGGCAGACCGGCAGACAGGTCAACCCGGACATGGAATTTTACAAACTTGGAGGCATCCAGGATATCCCCAGGATCACGGTGCACATGTACGACATGCCCGAGCGCGGGGTGATCGGCATCGGCGAGCCGCCCACGATTTCGACGGCAGCCGCCATCGGCAATGCCATCTTCAACGCCATTGGCGTGCGCGTACCGATTGCTCCGTTTACCCCAGAACGTGTTTTGGCCGCCCTCGCCAAGAAAGGAGGGAACTAAGCGATGAAAAACTTTACCTATTACCGGCCGACTACGGTCGAACAAGCGGTGGCTTTGCTCGATAACAAATGGGGGCCAGTGGAACTGCTCGCCGGCGGTACCGACTTGCACGACCTGCAAAAGGAGTATATCGCTCAGCCCGATAAAGTTGTCAGTTTGAATGGCATCCGCGGCTTGAGCGGCATCAAAGCGAGCGGGTCGGCGATCACGATCGGCGCCAACACCAAACTGGCCGATATCGCCGAGAACAGCGCCGTCCGCAAACACCTTCCCGGATTGGCCGAAGCCGCGTCCCAGGTCGGCGGACCGCAGATTCGTAACATGGGTACGCTTGGCGGCAACTTATGCCAGCGCAATCGCTGCTGGTATTTCCGTGATGAACATGTGCCGTGCCTGCTGCGGGGAGGCGAAAAATGCCTCGCCATCAACGGGGAAAACCGTTACCACGCATGCTTCACCGATTCGTATGCCTGTGTCATGGTCCATCCGTCGACCTTGGCGCCCGTACTGATTGCACTCGCAGCGAAGGCAACGGTCCAGGGACCGAAAGGGAAGCGGGAGATCGAGCTGAGTCGATTTTTCCAGGCCCCTGCTAAAGCCGACGAACGCGAACATGTCCTGGCAGCGAACGAAATCGTGCTGTCGGTTTCCATTCCGATTGGTTCCAAGAATGCCAGCTATGAAGTCCGACACAAACAGTCGTACGACTGGCCCTTGGTGCAGGCCGCTGCCGCTTTCGACCTCAAAGGCGGAAAAGCCAGCAATGTTCGCATTGTTCTCGGACATGTCGCCCCGGTACCGCTTTTGGCTGGGGACGCGGCGAAAGCGTTGGAAGGACAACCCGTAAACGAGGAGACAGCTGCCGAGGCAGGCAAGGCTGCGATCAAAGGGGCGAAACCCCTCAGCCAGACGGGGTACAAACTCCAGCTGGTGCAGGTCGCCGTCAAACGTGCCATCCTGACAGCTGCCGGGGCCAAGAAATACTGGCAAGTTTAAGATTTGCTACCCCTCGGCGCGGCGGCCGAGGGGATTTTTGAATCCGCGACTCGGTTTTTGGGGTATGGTGAAATGAACTCGGAAGGTTACAAGCCTCGGTGCATCCATTTGTCCTGCAAGTCGATGGTCGTCTATGGCGATGATTTCGAAAACGATCCCGACTTCGAAGCAGGGCTGGTCGATTTCCAGTGCACCAAAACGATGAAAGCGCAAGGACCGGACGGCGAAGATGCCTGCCTCGAATCCTGCAGCAATCCAAATCGGAGTTGTTTTCAGGAATTTTGACTTGCCCCCTCGTTTTGTGATCTATGCTTGGTGGAAAGGGTTATTCTGCCGTCATAGAGGGGGCCGCTGCCCGCTTCTGGCAGAGGACTGAATTTTTTTCTGGAATCGTCGGAACTTTTTGTTTTAGAATTTCGTCTAACAATGGGGTTTAGTGTCCACAGCCTCTGTGCTGTTGAGTCATGATGGACTCAAGGGGGACTACATGATCAAGCAGGTGAAATGCCCAGGTTGCCGAAAAGAGTTGCGTGTACCTGCGGCGTGGTTGCATCAACCCATCCGCTGTAAATTTTGCGGCATAGTCGTACAGCTCCAGGAAAAGTCGGCAGCCATCAAGCCTGCAATACCGTTGAAAGCGGTGCCACCGAAAGTTCCCGTAGGCAAAGCCGTTTCACCCCATGCAATACAAACACGTTCGCCAGTAGCTCCTGCTCCAGCGATCCGCGGAACGGGGCCGCAGGCAGCGATTCCCTTGGCCAAACGACGAGCGGCGACCTCTTTGCCTCAAAAGGCGATGTTTGCTGGAGTCTGGCTCGCTGGTTTGGCAGCTGTCGTCACCGCTGGCATTCTGCTAACAAACACTCTAAACAGTAGCGAAATCAAGGAAGAGCCAAAAGTCGTCGCGGTGAATAACACTAAGCCGAACGATGTAGTCGATGTTGAGAATGACGAAACTCCTGGAAAAACAATCAACCGTGTGAATGCTCGTCGGCCGAAGCCGAAACCAAAACCACCGCCTCCCCTCAACACGGTCGTTTTACCTCCCCCTCCGCCGTTGCGCGACTTGATCGGCGATACGGGCAATGATCAAAACTTCATTGGCGGGAATCGCCCAAGGCCGTCGCCTCGGCCCAGGCCGGGAACTCGGCCTCGGCCAACCCCAACACCGGTTCCGAGCGCACCAGTAAGCAACGCCATTCGCAACCGCCGCATGCTGGCGATCAACATCAAGAACTATTTCTATTATGATGCTGTGCCGCCCAACAGCTTCGCCGAAGTGGCCACGAATTTTTCCCGTGCCTTCCGTATGGCACAGGTAACGCACTTCAGCGACGTCGCCGCGGATCCGAGGCCGCCACTTCGGTCGTTCGTTGTTAAAGCCATCACCGATTTGTTGTCGACCAGCAGGGCTCAAGATCGCATTGTACTGCTCTTCTCGGGGCACGCGGTCGAAGTCGAAGGGAAACCCTACCTCGTCCCCATGGATGGCGACCAGGATCGACCTGACAGCTTGATCGGCTTAGACTGGCTCTATGAAGAACTAACCAAATGCAAAGCACGCCAGAAAGTCGTAATCCTCGACATCTGCCGTGCTAATCCCGCACGCGGTGAGCAACGCCGAACCGCTGGTCCAATGAGCGAAGCGCTCGACAAAGCGTTGGCGAATCCGCCTGCCGGCGTACAAGTGTGGACGTCTTGCGCCAAGGACCAGGTTTCCTATGAATTCAATTCCTCAGGTCGAACGAACGGCAGCATCTTCCTCAACCAGATCCTTCAAGGACTTGCTGACAAAGAGATGGTCGATGTGTTGGCCAAACAGGATAATGATTCGACCATCCCGATTGAGACTCTGGCGAAAATCGTGAACGCCAAGACAACCGAAATGGCAAAGAAATTTTATGGCAGCGAGGAGGATGAAGCCGCTGGTACCCAAACGCCTCGTCTGGCTGGCAAAGAAATCACGGACGGTGCTGCGCCCTTTAACGCCAGCGAACCGCTGCCCCCGCAGGTCGTTATCAAGAAACAAGTGGCGGGTGACGTTTTCGGTGCCGCACCTCGCGATCTGGTCGAGGGCATCCTCAAAGATTTGACGGCGATTACCCCGCTGAAAGCCTCGCAGGCAGACGAGGTCTTTACGCCAGATGTCTTCCCCCTCTTTCCCGAAGCCGTGTTGAAGGACTACCGAGCCGATTCCGGGGAAATGACACCTTTGCGCGAAGCAGTTATCCTTGGAACCAAAGCGCTACAGGAGAATAGCCGAACACTGCAAGAGGTCTTCATCGGCGACATGAACGCTCTCAAACAACGCGTCCAACAGCTCCAGCCCGATTTGGCTCGCGTCCGCCTATTGTTGACCGAAGCTCTCGAAAAGATGCGAGCGGCTGAGAAAGACCTGGAAAAAGAAACGTCCAAACGCTGGAAAGCCCACTTCCAATATGTCTTGGCTCGTCTCCTCGAACGCGAAGCCTATATCTACGAGTATCAGTCCGCCATTGCCCAGATTCGCACGGATGACCTGCCGCCTCTCAACGAAAAACTAGGGCACAAGGGCTGGCGACTGGCTGCACAGGAACGGATGAAGGCAAAGGGGGCGGAAGGGCGCGACGCCAAAAAGAACGCTAAGGAAGCGAAGGAGATCCTCCTTAAAATCGCTGAAGAACATAAAGGAACGCCGTGGGAAATCTTCGCTCGTCGAGATGCTCAAAACTATTTAGGCCTCGTCTGGCAACCCACACACTAGGCCCTTTCTCAACAAGAAAAGACTCCAACCCCGGCCAAGCGGTCGGGGTTTTTGTTTTCCTGCTGACTCCGTCCCATCCCCCATGCTTATGCCGGCGTGGCTTTGCGCTCCCAATCCGCCAAGTGACGCCGCAACACAGGCCAAAGTCGGTCTGCTGTTAATTCAACCATGCAATCCATGCGCGAGCAGCGTTTGATACAGCTTCCCTGACACGGAACGCTGGATTCCACCGCACTGTCGAACCAACCGTAGGGGCCAGTTCGCTGTATCTGGGTACAAGTGAAGGGCGCCACCACGGGTCGGCCAAGAGCAGCTGCAATATGCAACGGTCCCGAATCGTTCGCCACTACAACGTCGGCCAGTTTCAGAACGCATACCAACTCCGGGATCGTTGTTTTTCCAGTCAAGTCCAAGAGGGAGTTTCCGCTATACCCATCGGCAAAACAGTTTGCTAGATGTTTGTCCTCGCTGCTGCCGACAACAATCACCGAACCGCCGAAGCAACAGCGGGCACGGTGAATGAGTTCGGCGAAGTGGGCAATTGGCCACCGCTTCGTCTGCCAGCGCGCACCAGGAGCAAGGACCATCCAAGGGCGAGAAAGCCCCGCCAGGATGCTGCTGAAGCGCGTCAGCTCGCTTGGAAAATCGGGAAAGCGAAACTCCTTTGCAAAACGGCCGGCACCTAATGCATCGGCAACGAGCCAATAGCGATCGACCGCGTGCCTGTAAGGTTGTTGGTTATCGACTACAATGTCGGTGTAGAACCAACGTGCCCCTTCTCTTGCGCTAGCAAGGCCGACTCGCCGCCGAGCGCCTGTCGCAAACGTCATCAGACCGGTCCGCAAGAGTCCCTGCAAATCGATAACGAGATCGAAATGTTGGCATCGCATTTCTCGCAGGAAACGGCAAAAGATTAACAGACTCTGCGGTTTTTGCCAGCTGATGGCTCGGCGAGGAAAAGCGAGAGTGGCATCGAGATCGGGATGCCCACACAGGAGCGGTTCGTACGCCTTGTTGACCACCCAAGTGATGCGGGCTTGGGGAAATCGGCGTCGCAGTGCCGTGACTACTGGCAGACTGTGTACGATATCTCCCAGAGCGCTAGGTTTGATCAAAGCGATGCGCTTGGGCGGGCACGATTCGTAGCTGTTCGTCAGCATCTTGGCGCTTCCTTTCGCCAGATGGGAAAGTCCGGGATCAATGCGCGGTGGCCGGTTGCACGCGCAGGGCCAGAAAAAAGACGACTGTAATCATGAGGGCACCAAAGACAAAAGGCCAAATGTGCGAGTTGCCGACAAAAAACAAAGCTGGTCCGCACATGGGTCCGAGGATTCGAGCCAGCGCTGCCGCCGATTGGTTGACGCCGAGGACTTCTCCTTGACG
The DNA here is from genome assembly GCA_026004675.1 of Gemmatales bacterium. Classification (GTDB taxonomy): domain Bacteria; phylum Planctomycetota; class Planctomycetia; order Gemmatales; family Gemmataceae; genus BPJP01. The sequence continues at coordinate 734,149 of BPJP01000001.1, read as the reverse complement.
TGCCGGGTCGCTCCGGTTCGAGATCAGGGCATGGACGGACGGGGTGATGAAAGCGAAGCCCACGACAGCGACGGTCATGGCGGCAAGGGCACTAGGAATCAGCCAACCGGAGTCGGCTAAAGACTGTCGCACCAATAGCACGCTTACAGCGCTCGTGAATCCCAGCCACAACAAAACGATTCCCGCACGCAGGAAGCGGATTTCACCCAGCCGCCGCACGAAGCGGCGGTAGACGAACCCCTGTATCAACATCAAGACCATGCCGACATAGGCAAAGATCAAAAAGTTATATCGTTCGGTCGATCGAGCAGCTTCTTTTGTCAGCTCGACATGCAAATCCGCATCGGGATTCAAAATGACTTTGTTGACCAAAGCGAGCGTCGATTCGAGACTGCCAAACGACCAGGTTGCCAGAAAGAAAATCATTACCAGCAGCCCCACCGACGGCGTTTTCAAGGTGACCAGAAGGTTTTGCCAGTCGAGCCAACGTTTGCGCGCAGCGGAGCCTTGAGTTCGCAAGGTTTCAGGTAGAAGCCGAAGCGCCAGGATTAAAGCGACAAGCGAGAACGTTGCCGCCGCAAATCCGGGAGCGCCAGCACGGGGAACGAAAAGCGAGGCGAAACCTAAAAGCGGTCCAAAAGTGAAGCCGATACCGAACGCAGCACCGATCAACGCCATGCCATGGGCGCGGTTTTCCGGCGGCGTGCTGTCCGCGATAACAGCCTGGGCGGTGGAAATCGTCGCACCGGCAATCCCTGCTCCCAGGCGGGAAACGAACAGCAAAGCCAATGCCAAAGCATGATGCCCCTGGGCGCCGATCTCCGATGCGATTCCAAAGAGTGCATAGAATGAAACCGATGCCGTCAGGCCGATGAGGAGGACCGGCCGGCGGCCGACACGGTCCGATAATCTTCCCCAAATCGGCGAACAGAGAAACTGCATAAAGGAAAACGACGCCATCAAAAGACCGAGTACCACGCCCCGCCAGGGACGCATGCTTTCGCTCGGCATCAACGGCACCAGAAGGTCCGTCGTGTACAACGGCAACAACGGCAGAACGATTCCGAATCCGAGCAAGTCGATGAAAACCACCAGAAACACGATAACGAGCGCATTTCTTCGATCCGCGGGGGTGTGTTCATTCTGTTCGGGAAAGCTGGTTTCCGTGGCGTCATTCATGTGTCATCCTTTTCGAAAGGACGATTTCCTCTGTCGGCTGCGTGATAACAACCAGGCATCGAACCGACTCCGATCGCAAGACAAAAGCTCGGCGACAGGATACCATGACAAAGCGATTCGATACCAGACCGCGAGCACCTGGCACAATGCTGCCAATTGGCGTTGGCTGGACCAGGATCGCTGGTTGTGCCCGCATTACCAGACTAGAGAAATCGAGCTGAGTAGGAAATCTGTATGCCTGAACCGATCGTTGCGCCTGCCTATCTTGTCGTTGACACGGAAAGCGTGCCGGATGGAAAACTGCTGAAGTTGGTTAAGTATCCCGATGATGAGATTTCGACGGAAGAAGCGATTTCGCTCGCCCAGCAAGAAGCGCTGGAGCGTTCAGGCTCCGATTTTCTTCCTGTGTCGATGCAGTATCCGGTAGCGGTTTGCGTGGCGCGTGTGGGAGCGGATTTTCGGTTGCATTCCGTGACGTGTCTCGATGCGCCGCAGTTTCGGCCGCGACAAATCGTGGAAGATTTCTGGCGTGGGGTCGCTCTTTATCAGGGAGCGAGGCTGGTGACTTTCAATGGCCGCTGCTTCGACATGCCGTTGCTCGAATTGGCTGCCTTTCGGTACGGCGTCTCCGCCGCCGACTACTTTCGCACCTCACGCCATCGCTATGCCGGCCATTTGGATCTGATGGATTGGTTGACCAATTACGGCGCCTTCCGTCTCAGTGGCGGTTTGAATCTGTTATCCAAGATTCTCGGCAAGCCAGGCAAAATGAGTATCGCCGGCGATCAGGTCTATTCGTTGTATCAGGCTGGCAAATTGCAGGAGATCAACGATTACTGCATGGCGGACACTCTCGATACGTATTTTGTTTTTCTGCGCACCCGTGTGTTGACGGGCGAAATCTCGCTGGCTCGGGAAACGGAACTTGTGCAGGAGGCCCGCGCCTGGATCAGTGAAAAAGCGCGGAACGTAGCCGCCCTTGCCAGTTATTTGGCAAACTGGGGAGACTGGCAACCCTGGCCTTGAGTGAACTCTTCACGAAATAAGATGTTTCTTATTGGTAGAACGGTTCCGCTGCCAGGCCGGTGCGTTGCTGAACCAAAGCGACGATGTCGTCGATTTCTGTGTCGTGAAGCGGTGTCACGTATGCTTCGGTCGGCCGACGTGAAACAGTGTAGACTTGCACAAGGCGAATGGCTCCGCCCGCCAGGGTAATGTCGTTGAGCCGCTGGCAAAAAGCTTCGAGTTCCGCACTTGGCGGTCCCTGGCCGTCGATGCGCATGAACATGGCTTGAATAATCAACGGTCGGCGTTTGGCTGCCGCCGTGATATTGTTGAGTACCAGGTTGAACGGAATGCTGGTGCGCTCGATGCGACGGTAATACTCTTCGCTGCCGGCATCGAGCTTGGCCCAGATTTCGCCGTCGTTGGCATCGAGGACTTCCAGTGCCGACTGCACACGCGGATGATGGAAGCGTGTGGCATTGGTAATCAGCACGAGTTTGGGGGAGCACTGTCCTTGAAACAAGCGGCGGCGCACAGCGGCTACTGCTTCGACGACCTCCAGGAATTGCGGACAGGTGGTTGGTTCGCCGTCACCGGAAAAAGCGATGTCGTTTAGACGCCGAAGTTCGGGCGGTGTTTCACGAAAGCGTTCCAGTTCAAACATCGCCCGTGTCCTTACAAAATCGAGCGAAGCAGATAATTCCTCGATCAATTCGGGTATGTCTACCTGGCGCACTGTTCCTGGCGTGCTGCGGTCGACTTGACAATAGATGCAGTCGAAATTGCAAACTTTATCCGGATTCAAGTTGATGCCGACGCTGACACCTTTGCTGCGTCGCGAAACGACGACATAGACATATTTTTGCTGTCCCAAAGCCCGGCTGTGGTCGCGATGGACAAGTAATGGCTGTCGTCCCGACGTCGCCATCTTCAGCCTCCGAGAATTTCAATCCGAGTATGCTCGTCAAGGGCGATGCTGCTTAATTCGCCATTGTCTTTGGTGAAATGAACGGTGGGGATTACGATATCGTCTTCAACTCGGCGATGGTAGGAGAGCCCCGTTACCAGTGGCCGGACCTCTCGAAACATTCCTTCGACGGCGGCTTGCCATTGTCGTCGTCCAACGCGAACCGTCTGCGTGACGCGAATACGCTGGCCCGGCTTCAACCGCTGCAGCACTGCTTCGGTCTCTGGTGTGACGCGATGAATGGTGGCGGACGGCAAATTCATTCGCTGTTGTCCCCTCACATCATTGTAAACGAAGAAGGCAAGGCTGCGACCAAGAAGGCTCCAGACGCTATAGCACATCGCCGCCGGGCGTGCCTCGAACCAAGGCAATTCGTCCCGTACGTGCCAACTCCAATATGCCAAACGGACGCATCAATTCCACGAAAGCTTCGATTTTCCGTTCCTGTCCCGATATTTCGATCATCATGTTGTCCAAACTGATGTCGACCACGCGAGCGCGAAACATCTCGACGAGCAGAACGATCTCCATGCGTTTTTCCGCCGGCGCTTTGACTTTGATTAACATCAAATCCCGTTCGACGTAATCCTCAGCGCTAATATCCTGGACCTTGACGACGGTGACCAGCTTGGCAAGCTGTTTGCGCACTTGATCGAGTGTGGCATCGTCGCCGTGCACCACAAAAGTCATTCGGGAAAGGTTGGGATCCTCGGTTTCGCCGACGGCCAGACTGTCGATGTTGAAACCGCGCGATGCTAGCATCCCGGAGACATGAGCCAGGACTCCGGGCTGGTTTTGGACTAACGCTGAAAGAACGTGTCGCATTCGCTCACTGCCAGTTGCCATTCGTATATGCCCTTTTTGCGCGACATCGCAAACGCCCCACCCCCATCCTCAAAGTTGGCGACGAGCGGGACGATAAAGCCTTACTTGCTCAAACACTGTGCCTATTGTACAGGAGTTCGAAGAAAGTTGTCGCGATCAGTGGCAGAAATCACCAGCGTATGACGGCGGTCCCCCAGTTCAAACCGGCGCCAAAACCACTGAGCACAATGAGGTTGCCAGGTTGAATCAAACCTTCGTGGACAGCTTCATCAAGCGCCAGGGGAACGGAACCAGCGGACGTGTTGCCGTATTTTTCCAGATTGTTATACACTTTGCTGCGTGGAATGCGCAACACATCGATGGCGGCATTGATGATGCGAATATTGGCCTGGTGCGGAATGTACAAATCGATATCGCTGGGGAGCAACTGGCAATCGTGGAGGACATCTTGAATGGTGTCGCAGAGGATGGCAACAGCCCAACGGAAGACAGCTCTGCCATCCATATGCATATAGTGCATTCCTTTGGCGAGGAGTTCCGGGGTGGGTGGAAGGCGGCTGCCGCAGGCAGGTCGGCTCAACAAATCGCCGCCGCTGCCATCCGCACCCAGGCTGTAGCTAATCAATCCCTGGTCCGGATTTCCCTTGGCAAGGAGGACGGCACCCGCGCCATCTCCGAAAAGCGGGTAGGTTTTCAAGTCGTTCGGATTCAGGATCCGTGAATTGCAATCACCGCCGACGATAAGGGCAAGATTGCTGGCGCCAGACACCACATAAGCCGCTCCGGTAACCAGGGCATACATGAAGCCGGCGCAGGCCGCTTGCAAGTCCACCGCCGGGCACCTCAATTTCAGGTGGTCCTGAACAAGACATGCCGAAGAGGGAAACGCCATGTCGGGTGTGAACGTTGCCACCAGCAAGAGATCGATGTCCCTGGGATCGACGTTGGCGTTTTCGATGCAGCGCTGGGCGGCTTCCCGGCACAGATCACTGGTTGCCTGGTGAGGCAGGGCGTGTCGTCGCTCCAGGATGCCGGTGCGTTTGTAAATCCATTCCGAATCGAATCCAAAGCGCGAATGCAAATGGTCGTTGTGTACGACTGCATCGGGTACGTAGCTGCCGGTTCCAACCACACGGACGCCTGTCAAACGCCGGCATGGTGGCCGAAGACTGGGCTGTCGGTCGTGACTGCTTTCTGGCATGGCCGTTCGAATTCCTCGAACGAGGGGAAGGGCTGACGAATTTCATACCGATTATGGAACGCCGCGGCATCCAAGTTGGCAGTATACATTGAATCGCCAGAATCGGCTAGGCGATTCATGGCATCCCCTTTTTGAGCCGTTGACAACGGTCGCGGAGATGCTGTCGGCAATGCCACCGCAACAACGATCCGACGTATGGCCCTGTGGCATCACCCATTTTTGCCAGTTTTAAGATTGGCGGCTTCCCGTAAGAGAATTTCTGGCAAAGACTGTTGTAAAAGCCAAAACCCTGGAAAACTGCGAAAGGTTCCGCCATTGGCCGCACACTAACCGACGGCATCTGTATGCCTGTATCGGGCTTTGTGCCGAATGTCACGCACGATCTGCCCCTGTGCCAGGAATGGCAGAGCGGCAAGGGCGGCAAAAGCCTGATCGAGAGCAGACACATCGAATGGCTCATCGACGTTGCAAGAGGGCGTCAGCGCCAAAAGCGCCTGCGAACCAACAGTTGCCAGGACTTCGTCTAAAGCCTCGACGGGGCATCGGTCAGTAAGCTCGTCCGAGGTGTGTGGAGCAAGTGGATCCAACCTGGGCGAGCTTTGCGAGGACGTGTTATCCCCTGTCGCAGGCGCAGCCGGTTTTTCCGTTTCAGCCTCCGGACGCGAGCCTTCGTTGACGACGCCACGGGAACCGTCGTGCGAAGCGGGAACGTTGTTCGTGTCAGCCTCGGCAGCGCTCTCCGGCAAAGGAGTTGCAGACGTTGTGCCGACCATTTCCGGTGAAGGTTGTCGTCGTTCTCCAGTGCCAAGAAAACCGCTCATCAAGCTGCCGGAATGATGATCGAAATCGGGCAGACCGAGGACGTGTCCGAATTCATGGCTGACAACGGTAAGGAGATCGATTCGCTGCGGCATCGACGTGACGTCCAACGTCCAGCCGTATCCCGCCGCATTGACGTCGATGAGAATCTGATCCGGGAAAGCCAGACCGAGATAGCCAGCTGGCAGGTCCGCCACGCCGACTGGGATGCTCTGGAGGAGGCCGAGCAACGTTGGGTCGAGACCAGCCTGGGCGAACTGGCGGATGGCCTCAGAACGGGCGTTGGCCAACTGACTGGCATCAAGGGGAGCAACGTCCGCACCCGGCAGAACAGCACCGCCCGTCGCTTGCAAAGGCGCCGCACCCGGAGCGGCAAATATGAATTGGGTGGCAGTCGGCAAACTGGTGGACGCCAAAAACAATCGTTTCGAAATCATCGAAGGCAGCAGGTAATTGGCCGCAATCGTCACGCTGTCGTTGTTGTTGGTCAGGTTGGGATCGAGTTCGACGGCGCCGACACGGGCGTTGTTGACAATGGTTCCGGCCTGCGTGACGCGTGCCACGATGGTTAACGTTTCTCTGGCACCCGCTGCCATCGTGCCGATATTCCAGATTCCGGTCGTAGCATCGTAAACGCCCTGCGAAGGCGTGCCGGCCGTGATGAATTCCAGCCCTGGTGGGAAAGGATCCTGAACCACTACGTTCGTTGCAGGTCCGGGACCGAGATTGTTGATGATAAAGGTAAACGTGACGTTGAAACTGACGAATTGCTGCGTCGTGTCGACCAGTTTGAAGATTTCCAAGTCTGCCGTTTCGACGTAGCCGAAATCCTGATCGAGGTTCACAGGATCAACATCGGTAAGCGTCACTTGCGACATGTTGTCGAGCACGCCGTCTGGATCGACGGTCTGCGTAAAGTTGTTCGGCAAATCCGTCGCGTCGATCTGCACGGTGTAGGTGATCCCGCCACCAAGTCCATCGTTCGTTACCAGTCCCGAGAAAAGGTAATTGCCGTTGGCGTCGGTGGTGGTAACGAGGGTTTCGTCGAGGCCGTCGCCATCGAAATCGCCGGTCAGAAAGACGTCGATGTTGGCGACCCCTTCCCCTGGGTCGGGGAGATTGTTGTTCGGGTTATCGTCCAGAAAGACGATGTCGCCGATCGAGCCAGAGCCGCGATAGCCGAAATCCTGGTCGAGACGAACCGGATTGGCGTTTGTCAGGGTCAAAGCCGAAGTGTTATCGAACCCGCCATCCGGATCCGTTGTATTGACAACGCCGACTGGAAGTGTGGCGACGATGACATCAACCACATAAGGAATGCCGTTTCCGCTTCCATCATCGGTGACAAGCCCAGTGAACAGATAAATTCCGTTGGCATCGGTCGTCGTGGTCAATACCTCAACGAAGCCGTCACCATCATAATCGCCGGTCAACGTAACCGTGACTCCGCTGATCCCTTCCCCAGGGTCGGCAATGCCGTTGTTGTTGACATCAAGGAAAATCGTATCACCTACCTGACCATCCACACGGTAGCCGAAATCCTGGTCAAGGTCGGTCGGCGCCGCATCCGTCAAGGTGACTGTGGAGGTGTTGTCGAGCGTGCCGTCGGGGTCCACCGTTTGCGTCACACCGGCAGGCAACGTCCCGCTTACCACGTTCACCGTGTACGTGATGCCGCCACCACTGCCGTCGTTCGTCACCAGACCGGAAAAGAGGTATTTGCCGTCGATGTCGGTGGTGGTGGTCAGGACTTCGTTGGTGCCGTCGCCATCGAAATCGCCGGTCAACGTCACATCCACTCCGGTAATGCCTTCGCCGGTATCAGGCACACCATCGTTATCGACATCCAGGAAAATGGTATCGCCGATCGAACCAGGACCGCGGTAGCCGAAATCCTGATCGAGATTAACAGGCGAGGCATTGGTGAGGGTGACGGTGGAAGTGCTGTCCAAGCCGCCATCGGGGTCGGTCGTGTTACTAACACCGGCCGGCAAATCGGTGGTGTCGACCGTCACCGTATAAGTAATGTTGTTCGTCACCAGGCCGGAAAAGAGGTAGTTGCCGTCGATGTCGGTGGTGGTGGTCAGGACTTCGTTGGTGCCGTCGCCATCGAAATCGCCGGTCAACGTCACATCCACTCCGGTAATGCCTTCGCCGGTATCAGCCACACCATCGTTATCGACATCCAGGAAAATGGAATCGCCGATCGAGCCAGGACCGCGGTAGCCGAAATCCTGGTCAAGGTCGGTCGACGCTGCATCCGTCAGGGTGACTGTGGAAGTGTTGTCGAGCGTGCCGTCGGGGTCCACCGTTTGCGTCACACCGGCAGGCAACGTCCCGCTTACCACTGACACGGTATAGGTGAAGCCGTTGCCACTTCCGTCATTAGTTGGGAGATTAGTGAATTGATAGAAGCCGTCGCCCGTAGTCGTAACAGAAAAAACCTCATTGGTGCCGTCGAAGTTCAGATCGACGCTGAGATTGACGGTGACGCCGTCAATTCCTTCATTGGGATCGAACAGGCCGTTGTTGTTGAGATCGAGGAAAATGCGATCGCCGATGGTGCCGATGCCGCGATAGCCGAAATCGGCATCATTGAAATCCTGTCCGCTGCTGAGTGACACCGCAAGAGGATCGTTTGCCGTGGTTAGGGACAGATTCGGTGGAACAGTGGCGTTGACGACATCGACTGTGTAGTTGCCACTGGGCAGATTGAGAAAGTCGTAGTTGATGGCGACGTTGTTGTTGGTCGTAAGGGTTTGCACGACGTCGTCGCCGCCTCCCGCCACGCCGTCAAATCCAAACCAGGTCAATTGGACGTCGACGCCGGGAATGCCGACTTCAGCGCCGTCCTGTATTTGGTTGTTATTCAGGTCGTAATAGACGGTGTCTCCGATCGACCCATTACCGACGAAACCGAAATCGACGTTGCGTGGGTTGGGATTGGCGCTGGTCAGAGCGACGAGGGTGGTACCATCGGGACTGGTTGTGCCGCTATCCAAATCGAAGGTAGGCTGTGTCAGATCATTGGGTTGGTTGGTCACAAAAACGCGATAGTTGTTGGCGCCAGTGCCGAGAGGCAACCCGCTAACCAGGTAGTTGCCGGAGGCATCTGTTACGGTTGTGATCACGCTGTCATCGCCAGCCCCGCCGTCGTCGATGCCATTGGGACCGAACCAAACGACCGTAACGGTGGCACCGGGAATACCTGGTTCGCCAGGGTCTTGCACGCCATCCCGGTCGACGTCGTACCAGACAAAATCGCCCAGCGAGCCAAGAGATTCCGTGTCAGAAGTGCTGTAGTCGTTGACGCCGCCGGAGCCGTCGCGTTCACCGGTCGTGGTGCCGGAACCGCCTGGAGTGACCGATCCGGTCGTGTTGGGATTCGTGCCTGTGCCCGGCAAACTGGTGTAATTCGTATTGGCGGTGTTGTCGATCTGTACGCCTGGCGTCACGATGTTCGCGGTATAAGTGATGGTAACGGTGCTGGCGGCGGGCATCGTGACATCGATGAACCGCATGCGGTTTGAGGGGTCGTCATGATCGGCGGTGCCGGATGTCGCGCCGCCGGTTGTGGAAATCGTGATCGAAGGAACGTTCAAGTCAAGGGAAGCCGGTAAAACGTCGAAAACGACCACGTCGAATGCTGTTGTACTGCCGACATTGGTGACAACGACTTCATAGGTGACGACCGAGCCGGTGGTGGCGAGTGCTCGTTTGACGATGTTGAGGTTTGGTTCAACAACGTTGACATTGACAGGAGTGGAGAATGCGGGGGTGTTGGGTCCCGTGCCGGCGTTGTTGTCCGGATCGCTGGCTACGATGGTCGTATCGCCGAAGCCGTTGCCATCGTCGTCGTTGGCGACGCTGATGTATCCCGGACTGCCGTCGCCATCGGTATCAACGAGGACGGTGTAGCTATTGGGCAATAAAGAACCGTCTTGGTTGCCCGCTTCATTCAAAACAAGGGCGTTGAACTCAACGACCACATACTCGGCGTTGGTATCATTGTCGGTGTTGTTCAGGTCGCCGAAGCGGAAGAAAACGTCACTGCCGCTGGCGAAGACAGCCGGTTCCCCTGTGCCGGCGCCCGCAAAATCCGTCGCGATATTGTTATCGTTGAAGAGCCCGACAATCGACGCGGACGCAAGTCCAGGCAGAGTGGTCTCGTCGCCGGCGATGCCGGCTGCCGATCCCAAACCAGTGATATTGGGAATGCCCGTCGAGTTGATGTCGCTGCCGCTTGAGGAAATAAAGGCATACCGCGCCGTGCCGTCGTTGAGGAACGCCATGCCGGTCGGAATGTTGTCTTGCAGCTGGAAATTCCTGGTCACTCCTTCGCCAATCGAAGTGACCAACCGATAGCGGACGATCTCGCCGATCGCGGCATCTGGGTCCGTGGTATGACCTTCGGAGGAGGCCACGATGGTTTTGCGTACGGAGGGCTGGTTCTGAATATCCGCCGTATCCTGGACGCGATAATCGTTCAAGACCCCGCTGCCGAGCAGCCCATCGGTGCCGTCGCGTTCATCGCTGTCGGCGTTGTAAAGCGAACGATTGACGACGGTACCATCGAGGCTTGTCCAGCGCACCTCGGCGGTGTTGGTCGCGACCTGGCCGGTCGAACCGGAATAGGTGCCGCTGATGATCAGCGTGATCGAAGAATTGCTTTCCATGTCGATGTTGCTGACATTGGATAGCGTGTTGCCGACGATTTGGAAATCGCTCACGCCCGGCGGCGTCGTGACACCGTTGACATCGATGTTGCCCGTGGAGGTAACGCTCGAGATCGACGGCGACGTGAATGGGGCCGGCAAGACGTCGTTCAGGCTGATGTCAAAGGCGGTGGTGTCCGTACTGGCACTGCCGTTGGTAATGGTGATTCGGTACTCGAGGATATCGAGGTTATCGGCTCTGGTGGTTTGCCCGAACGTCCCGCCTTGAGTGACGTTGCGGACATCTTTCTGCACGGCCAAGGTCGGTTCCCGCAGATTGACATTAGCCGCCGAATCCTGAACGGAAAAGGTGGTTGTATTGCCAGTATCGGTCCAGCGGAAGCGGGCAAGATTATTGCGGGTGGCGCCGCTTTGATTGCTCGACTGATTGACCACAACCGCCCGGTACGTGATGGTAATCGTCTCGGCAACCGAGTTGTCAGTATTGTTGTTCGTGATCGTGCCGAAGTTGAAGACGATATCGCGGCCATTGTTGGTTATCGTGGTGTTGGCAGGTGTGGCGCCGATAGTCGGCAAGCCGCCGCCTGAGAAAGTCAGGTCCGGCGAGGCGCTTACCGCCGTCACATCGACGAAAGCCAGTCCAGAGTCAAGCGTGTCGAAGATGTCGGCGTTCGGCATTTCCCCTTCGGGTACCGTGACCGTGACGGTGTAGGTAATCAACTCGCCGATCACTGCTTGATTGGCAGCATTGTTGCCCGGTTCGGTGATTTCGGTGCCGACGAGCGTTTTATCCACCGTTGGGTCTTTGATGACGACGTTAGCGGTGTCCGACAAGCTGGATGGGTCGGAATCGAGCGGCCCTCGGTCCGCGCCCCCCTCTCCAGCGGAATAGCGCGTGACAGTGGCTGTGTTCGTGATCGTTTCGCGGGGATAGACCAAGGGAGAGGAGGGCGGAGTCCGCAAGGTTAGATCATAGGTCACGACGATTGAGTTGGAGCCATTAGTGATCTGAACCGAACCATCGCCGGCAGTGCCTCGGCTCAGAGCGCCGGAGCGGGTATCTTGTGTCGGATTGGCCGTGTTGCCAGCGGTGTAATTGTCGGCCAGCCCGATGGTAAAGCTGCCGGTCGCGGGATCATAGGTGTAGTAATAATCGCGGATGCCGTTGTCGGTCCAATTGATCGGGGTCGTGTTCAGTGTGATTGGTCCGGGCACGCTGAAGAACCGGTTGGCGCTATTGCCTCCTCCTAAAACGGCAACGGTGTAGCCCGATGTCAGTTCCGCATCCTGATCGAAGTCGCTGGCCCGTGTCAGGGTTACCGTCGTGCCGTTCGTATCGAGTGCGGATACCACATAGATACCGTTTTGCGATGCGACGGTCTGGTCCTTGACGAGCACTCGGTCGCCAAGATAGAGAAAGACGCCGTCGATCGTGCGGGAAACGCCGGTGAATTGTCCGTTGCTGGGGCCTGGATTGTATGGTGCGCCCAGGTCGGCTGTTGTTGCCGTCTGAGCGAAACCGTTCACGAGCGCATTGGTTGCCAGCAGCGTGCCGTCGCCGTGGCGAACCGTCAGGTTCACGTCCGTGGCAAAAGTGGCCGCTGATGCAGGCAAAACATATTCCGGCTGAATGGTATCGGTGAAAAGAGTGTCGAAGGCATCACCCCGTCCCTGGTTTTGCAGGACGATGGCATAGCGAACTTCATCGCCGGCATCGACTTCATTACTCACCAGATCGCTGCCGCCGATCGCACCAGCTTCGGCGGGAGTCGCTACTGTTCCCGTAAAACTCGAGGGGCTGCCTGGATCGGAAAAGGAGATGCCGCCTAGTGTCAAGCCGGTGGTTTCATAGCCGACAATTCCCTTGTAAATGTCGACGTCCGGCTGGACCAATTCGAACTGGACGATCTGGTCGAACTGGGCGTCACCCGCGTTTGTGGAACCTTCCAGCACGCGCATTTGATTGGTCAGGAAAAGGTCGTTGGCAAAGGCCTGCGAGCCGACCTGCAGAGTGAACAGCAAATCAATCTGCGTGCTGCGGTGTTGTGGGATGTCATCAAAGGTGCCAAAGTCGAAAGTAATGAAATTGCTGGAGGCGTCCGTAGTGATAGCAGGAATGCGGGGACCGAAGCCAAAGGTGGCGAAGTAGGTATCATCCGGGCCAAAAGTGGCGGTATTCACGCCTGGGATGCCGCCCGCCGTGCTGAAGGACATGCTGGCGGGCACGGGCAGCACCGGCAGCGGCGGAAAATCGACAATGCGAAGGTTTTCGAAATCGGAAGTCGGCAGCGAATACGTCAGCTTGTAAGTTATCAAATCGCCCGCTTGGACGGAAACAATGCCAGAACCGTAAGTGAGATTCGTCGTTTGCCCGTTGACGGCGTAAATCGTCTTGTTAAGGGTGCCGACCGGCAAACTGACGCTGGCGCTCGTGTCGTCCGTGCCGATTCCGATGACGCCGAGCAAGTCTGTCGCGTCGACTTGATCCCCCTGAATAAGGGGCACGTTGTTGCGCAACACGTCGAGTTGATCGACGGATGGATCGGTGCCAAGCGCGATGTATTCGTCGCTGAAGTTTTGGCGGACTTCGGTGTAAAACACGATACGTCCCTGGGTCGCGCCGAAAAGAGGCGGGTTGTTGTTCTGCGGCGCTCCTCCCCCGTTGGGGATATCGCCACCGACGAGCATGCCGCCGGTAAAGCCCCGGTTAATGAGCTCGTCGGAAATGCGAAAACGCAAAAACGTCGAACCGTCGATTGGCCCAGGCCCCAGGTCCGTAAATACCGGTCCGCCAGGTGCGCCTGGTCCATAGGTAGTGGGGTCGGCAAGCGGGTCTCCTTCGGTATAGCGGCGCGAGAACTCTATGGTGCCGGCGCCGGCAAAGGGGGACGCCGCCGCCGTGCTCCGGGTATTGGTGCTGGTGTTGTAGGCGTTGTCCACTTGCAGCGAAGGCAAAAATCCCGGCGCCAGATAAAGCCGCTGGCCATCACCGAAGATGTCTTCGAGAAAAATATCCTGAAAGGCATAGTAGTCCGAGACTTGAAAATCGATGTCGTAGCGCAGAAGCGTGGAACCGGGGATGATCGTTCCACCCGTCGGCGTACCGGACATATCCACCGGTGTTACCGATTTCTGCACGGCGATCGAGTGCTCCTGGAGCGTATGAGCGTTCGGCGCCAGCACGATCGACACCGGTCCCGAAGCGTCGCGCGAGTCGATCGGCGTCCAATTGCCGTCTGAGCGTGCTGTGTTGTTGTCGAATACGGAATCGGTGCCAGAGGCGGAATCCTGCGGCAGAACTTCGACGCCCGTACTACGATCGCGCGGAATAAAAAACTCGAAATTGAGTGAAAAATCGTTGCCGTCGATTCCAGTAATGGTTCCGAAATTCGCCACGATGTCGCCACCGGGAGTCGTAATCGTGGCGGTCGATCCCGTCGTATTCGTGGGGATGGTCGACCCCTGGACGATCATGACGACGTTTGGGTCGCCGGTCCACTGCATGCTGTTGGCAAGGGTGTCCGTAATCGTGACAGCGTCGATGGTTTGACCTGTGGCAATATCGCCCTCAATAAGATAGCGGCGCGGATAATTGGCGCCCGTGGCGGTCTCATCTTCGGGGCCAAGATAGGTTTTGGTCAGCTGCCAAAGAACGGGAGTGACGTCGGAATTCGCCGTGGCGCCGCGAATTGGCGGGTCGGCGATGGGATTGTCAAGGGGGTCGGCGCCAAAACGAAAACCAGCGATCGCCGCAACAGGCAACGGCGTTCCAACATCTGCCAGATTGCTGGTTCCAACATTGACCGCAATATCGGCCTGAGGCTGCGCCACGGTGAAGCTGCCGAACGGCAATTCCAAAACGGCCACCACATCACCTTGAGTAAAGCCAGCCGGTGCTACCAGGGCTTCGCCCGTCAACGGATGAGTATACGTCCCACCCGCGCCCAGCGTGATCAGTGTCGTGCTCGGCAAGGCAGCGCCAAGATACGTGGCGCTGAACGAAGAGATGTCGAAGCCGTCGTACGTGTTGGTTGGTGGCGGTGTCCCCGGAAAAATACCGTCCGCTCCGGTTACATCGAGAAACAAATCAATGTAGGGGCCGTAACCCGTCGCATCGCCTGTGTTGTCGAAACCGACATTAAAATTGGCAGGGTCACCCAAAAGAACGGTCACGCTGCCAGCGCCGGGCAAGATCACGGAGGAAACCGGAGCCGGCGTGATGCGATCTTCCAAACTTTCCAAAAACGGTTTGTAATGCACGTTGTTGGTGGCTTTTGCAGAGCATGCCCCGGCGGCATTTTTTGCACGCAACAGCCGAAGGATTTTCGAAAACATGACCTGCCTGCGTCGAAGGTTCAACCAAACGGAAAGGTGATGGAAACGAAGTGATCTCGTTCCATTGCACCTTACGTTTTGTTGAAAGAGCTATGGTTGGTAAAATGCAATAGAATTAAGAGGATAATAGCTGATGAACTAACGAGCGGACAGTTTCACCGAAAATTTTTCTCACTCGAGTGTAGGAATGGCGCCGTAAAGTCTTCTGGAACCGCATATTCCGCACAGATGTAAAAATCATGCAGGGTCGAAATTCCGGCACGATCGTGGCGATCCTACGAGGTCGAGGCGGTAAGATGATTTAATAGCGCCATTCCAGCCCCAAGTCGATCCCTTGCGCCCACAGGTCAGTCTGTGTCAACCGGGTCAAGGGCCGGTTTGGCCCGGCAACCGGTCCTGCCACCGGAGGCAAAAGGTTGGGGTTGACAGCCAGGTCGATTTGATCGCCTGCCCGCAGAACGTCCGCGACGTAGAGGAAAGTATAGCCGACGTGAACACGAAGATGGGAACCCAACTGCCTGCCGACTCGAAGGCGGAATTCGGGCACGAACGTGTACTGGGTATTGCGGAAGGTGCCGCTGTTGCTCGACAATGCCAAGAGTCCGCCTGCGTTGACGGCAGTCGGTCCGCCAGGTGGCGTGACGATTGTGGCACCGCCGACTGCAAGCGTTTGGCGGACGTTGCCGAACGCGAGTTTCGTCACGTAATTGCAGAACCAGACCCCCCTTCGAATTTCGCCGTCGATGCCCAAATCGAAACCGTGGAACTCGTTGCGTGTCGAGAATCGGTCGAAGACGATGATGTTTGTGCCTGGAGCGACACCGAAGCGACTGGCCCCCGTAGCAACAAGGTTTTCGGTGATCGCCAGATCGTCGTTGAAGCGAAGGAAACGATAGCCGCCGATGATATCAAGCCGATAATTGCAGCCGCAGCAGAGATTTTCCCGCAGCAGAAATCCCGAGCCGACAAGGCCGCTCGTGGATGGAACGACCGCGACACTGCCGGTAAGAACACCAGGAAAGGCGACCAATTCCGAACTCGCTTGTCCTGTGGTCACGTCGAAAAACGGACGGGCAAGAATGGGAGTGCCGTTCGAACCTGCCAGAAAAGGACTTGCCTGGCTGCCAACGGTGAAGTAGTAGCCTTCGATTCCAATGGTTTGGTCGCAATCAAGCCATGTGCCGATCGTGAACCGTCCGCCAGTACGCATGTTTTCGTTGGCCATCGTATTGCCGAAGACGACCGCCGCACCGGGGGTTCCCAGCACGCCTGCCTGTGCTTGTGGCGTTCCTGCCGGACTGGTTGTCACCAAGGGAGGCAAGGCCCCGCCGCGAATCCACCACAACAGCAATTCAGCTCGCCCCCAGATTCGGCCTTCCGGACCGCATGGGAAATCGCAGCAATCCTTTTGGCCACACGCGGTTTCACCAGCCTCCGGCTGCAACACCAGGCTTTCGCTGTCAAAACCCTGGGCCGATACATGAGCCGCAATCATAAAAAAAGACACAATCGTAGCAATTAGCCGTCGCATCTCGTTCTCCATACAGTTTCTCGGGCAAGCACACTGAGGTGCCAGTTGTGCCAGTTCTCGGAACCATTATCGTCAAAAGGATCGCAACCGATCCACGAAATGCGTCAATCGTAGCGGGAATAACTGTCAGGGATTGCTTTCTAGAGAAACCACGTAAACGAGGTGAACTCCAAGCGCAGCTTTCGATGTTGGCCGCAATCCGCCAAACCGGCATAGGGCGATGATGGTTCGCCAGGTTGGGTTGGCTATAGCCAACAGCTTTTCAATTCAGTCGCGGTCGATAAATGACTGCCGGCTGGAAACGTTGGCCGGAGGAATCTTCACTTCGGAAAACGGATTCTCGGTTATGAATCGGTGCTTGCGTGCGACGTGAAAGAATGTGCGAGCGAATGACAGCCGTTTGGCAATCGTGGCCGGGGCTAAACCTTGAGTCAGAAGCCATGCCTTGAAGTCGTCGCAATCGCCTGGCGTAATATCTCGCAACGGCTTGTCCTCGCCGAAAAACTCGATCAGGTTCCGGCAGGGTTGTTGCCAGACTTCCAAGGTCGCCGGTTTCACGTCCGGTCGGCTCAGAACGTGAGAGCGAAGGAATTCGCCGAGAATGGCTTGCTTCGGGACGTCAATCAACTCGGCTTTTGTTCCCCCTTCAAAACTTTGGCGAACCAGCCATTTATTTTTTCTCCTTGCAACCCCCTTGTCCCGGCGTTCTAATCGTATCCGAATCTAAATACTCCTCTTGGTAGGGAATCGCCATGACGCCCATTGCGTCGAATGAATTCCGGTCGGCGACCACGGCAACGGGTGCCGATGAAAGCCGTTCTCCAAATCCCGAAGGACGCGAAAAACCCCCACGATTACGTCGCTTTTCTGTTAGTGAAAAACGAAACGACCGGAAAAATTCCAGCGGTAAGGCTGTTTTCGGGGAATTTGGAGCCGGGAGGAAAGCTTGTGCCGCCAACCAATCTCGACACACCCGTTTTGCAAATTACCGAGAAAGGACGTTATGTAGTGACGGCGCTGGTTGTCGCGCAAGATATCAAGAAAGGGCGCCTGATTCCACCGGCAACAGCGAAACTGGTGAGCTGGGCCAACAGCCTACCATCGACGTCTATTATTGCGGGGTCTTTAGAAGAATTTGTGGTCAACTAATCACATTTACAAGGAGGTCCATATGTTGGTTGTATCAATGTTGTTGACTGCAGGCGCCTTTCAAGTCGAAGCCTGTCCAAAGAAACTGGCGAACACCGAACTCGAAGTGGTGGTACAAGTGCTCGAGTGGGCAGCGCGAGAGGATGAATCGGTGTCTTACCTGGCCACGCCTCCCCGCGATGCAGCATTCGTGGCATCCTTGAGCATGAGCGTGCAAAAGGGAAAGAAGTTTTTCGCTCGTGCGACGATTGGCGACCAGGAACTAGAGGTGAGTGGTTCAGTCACGCAGGCGGGAGCCGAATGGCTACTTGAAATCGAAGCGTGCCTGAAAACGAAATCCTATCGTGAAAGAGCCCGAACCAGTTTTTTGCTGCGAGCTGGACGAGGGCAATCCCTTGGCCCAAGGCGATCGGGCAAAATCGTGCGTGCGTTCTGGTTTCAGGTCCACAGCAAATGACGCTGGTTCGCTCGTTCGTCGACAACTCAGCGCCCTGACTACGAAGCCAGAGGCGCAAATCCTTTGGACCTTTACCGTTTTTCAGCCGAAAGTGTAAAAAAATCGCTGCTGGATTGGACTATCGATAATCGCGGAAAATTCTTCTCCATTGACGGGGGAAAGACGAAGTTGGCCGATATGGCTGCGGGAGTTCTGAAAACGAAAACGCTGAATATCGGCGATGGCAACGAAGCCGACCACTGGTTCTCCGGCGTCCGGGGAACGAGGGTGCCCAATCCGCCGATCGGGATCATGAGTTCGCAAGTCAAGCCTGAAACCGTTTTCAAAATCACTGAGCCGGATATCGTCGCCCTCGATGTCATTGGTTGGAATCGGCGGCAAGGTGCGAAAGCCGAGAAATAGGCATGGGAGACACCAACATGGGAGCATTTTTTCTCGCATCGGTTATCGGCTTGGCGACGAGCACGCCTCTCTTTCAAAAGGAATGGGCTTGCGTCCAGTCGATTAGCGGCAAGGGGCCCGTTCGCTACGTCGCCTTCACGCCGGACGCGAAAAAACTGGTGTGGTGGAATGGCCGGACCGTGACGGTCTACGACGTCGGTGCGCGAAAAACGCTGCACCAAATGGAGGCGCCTTCCGAGGCGGTCGATGACAGTGTGAGGCTAAGTTCGGATGGCCGACTGATCGTTGCAGGCGTCGATCATCGCGAAACGGTTTTGCTCAAGGTTTGGCGCGTCGATTCGGGACGACTCTTGTCGGAGCGCAAGATCGATGCCAAAAACTGGCTGGGGCGGCTGGATGTTTCGCCCGACGCTACGACAGTTTGCATTGCAACGGTAACTGACGTACATCTGGTCGACCTTGCCTTGGGAAAAAGCAAAAAGACATTCGGAGGCATTGCGAATGATTGTCGTTTTTCGCCCGATGGAAGAATGTTTGCGATTGCCGAAATGTTCTTGGACCCCAATCCCTTCATTCGACAACCCACGGTGACCGTCTGGGAACTAGGCACTGGAAAACGAGTCAAGAGCATTGAGGATTCAGTGTATGGTCTCGCTTTTTCGCCTCGAAATAAGTTCGTTGCTCTAAGGACTGCACGAAATGGCATACGCATCTTCCAGGTTGACGGCTGGAAGGAACACAAGCGTATCATGCTACGTGATCGAGCGAACGTCGTTGCCTTTTCGCCTGATGAGAGCATGGTTGCGGCTGGGACGCATAGAGGCGAGGTTCTTGTTTGGAATGTCGCGACCGGCAAGCTGATTACGAAGCTGAAAGCCCACAAAGGACGAAATCGATTGTTTCTTAGTGCCGGTGTTCTCAGCCTGGCCTTTTCGCGTGACGGCAAACTGCTTGCCACCGGTGGCGAAGACAAGCGCGTGCGGATTTGGACGTTACCGTGATTTGAGAGAGACAAACGGACCTGCCGGATTCTCCTGGTGCGCGCAGGGGCGCGGTTGGGACTATTGAGGAAATAGCAAACTAAAATGCGTGTCGATCCCCAGGGACGGATTGCCGCGACGCGAATCGAATTGCTCCGCGCGGGTGAAATTCTGGCAAAGTCGATTGACGTCGCGAAACAGCCAGGAAGCACGAGCGTGGTGCGCATTGATCAGATTGTAGCCCTAGCGCGAACAGCTACGAATCCTTTGGACCAAGGCCTGTTCGCTTCGCATGTGACGATTACAGGGGGCGACCTGCGGGCGCTTAATGCAGAGAAATTCGCCGGGACCATTCGAGCGCTACGCGACAACGACAACAACGGCGGCATCATCTGGAAAATCGAATTCGAAGAAACGGCGCCGAAGTCGTTTGAGATTGTGCTAATTGGGACGACGACTACGTTGGTTCCCAAAGGGCGCATCGCAATCGAGATTCTCGCTGACAATCGTATTGGTGAGATCATTTTTAAGAAGGGGCAAGTCGGAGGGAGAGCCGGCTTCAAAGTTCACGCACAAGGTGGCGGGGATTTCACTCAGGTGGCCGCGGGCGGCGCGGTGGCAAACCGCGCTTTGATAATCGATGCCGGCCAAGCAACCTTCAAAGGCAATGTGAGCATCAGTTACAATAGTATCTCTGGGAGACCCGCCCCACGGCAGTTCCGGGTCGATTATGAGAACAACTCGCCCGTTTTGCAGGTCACCGATAATATCAATGCGAACGGGCGTGTTTGGGTTGCCAAGCGCGTCAAAGTTGTGGATCGCGAGGATGTCGTCAACATCAAGAGACTCGTATTTGCAGAAACGGGCGGCGGAACATTTGGCGTTTTTAGCAAGATGCCGGAGTTTACAGTCAAAAATACGGACCGCATGGTCAAGCCTAAGACTTGGAGCATCGAATGATTGCCAATCCTATACGCCTTGTCCTCTCGATGTGGATACTCTGTTTTTCGGTGGGAGCCGCGCATAGTGAAGACGGATTGGCGAAAGGCCGGCGTAACGGTGTTGAGCTTCCGGCTTGCGCCGTGCGCCGACTCGGTGCCTCTCGCTTCGTCCATCCCGGAGAAATCACTGCTGTTACTTTTGTCGGCGATGGCGCTCGGGTTGCCAGTGCCAGCGGCAATGCAATCTACATTTGGGAATCTGCTACGGGAAACCATTGCGCCACTTTGACGGGACACAAGGATGTCATTCGCAAGATCGACAGTTCGCATGATGGGTCCCTACTCGCCTCGCTGTCGAAGGGCGGACGCGTGATCCTCTGGGATTTAAAGAAAAAGGAGCAGAGGTTTCATATCGATGAAACAGCGAAACGGGCCCTTCTCTGTTTTTCACCCGACGGAAAATACTTGGCGTTGGCGGGGCATACCGTCAAGCTGATAAACCCCCAGACTGGGAAATTAACGTGTACGCTTGGACCGGGGAAACGGTTTAAGGACGGAGTGAGATCCTTGGCATTCTCGCCCGATGGAAAGCTGCTCGCCATCGCCGACGAAAGTGATGGATCGTTATCGTATTGGGAAGTTGATCAGGCAAAAAAAATCGCCGGTTCCGAAGACATTGGCGGCGACAGAATGATTTTCACGAGGGATGGAAAAACATTGATCGCATTTTGGAGAGGCACTCCATTCTTCCTTAACCCAAGAACGGGAAAACTCATTGCCGGTCTTGGATTTGCGCAGGTGGGCGACGGGTATTGCGATGTGATCGCCCTCATGCCCGACGGCAAACATTTCTTCGCTGCCGGCTCGTCCTTTGGCATTTTTCGCTTCAAAATCAAGAAGTCGGACTCTCCTCTGGGCAAAGAGGTTGAAGTTCGACGCGTGCGACGATTTGATGAAGACCGGCAATATCGCGACGTTACCCGCCTGCGCCGTAAACCGCAAATGCACCATGGTTGCCGATGCCGACGGGCGCTTCCTGCGTTTGTGGGACATTGCAACCGGCAAGCGCATCCGGCCCCCCGGACACGATGGCCACGTCAACGACATTTCCTTTAGCGCCGACGGCAAGATCGCGGCGTCGGCCGGCGGGGACCGCGTCGTGTTTTGGGACATAAAGACGGGTCGGCAATTCGGCATGCTCCAGTTTCCATCAAAGCTGGACGATCGTGATGTCGTGGTTTGGGGCGCACAGCTGACGCCCGACGGCAAAAGCGTTTTCACAACTGCGTCGTATGGCGTGTTCGACGTAAAACCCGGCAATCAGACCGTGCAGTTCCGCGACGATGATTATGTTCCCATGTTCCCCGGAGCCGTGGCGATTTCGCCGAACGGCAAGTTTCATGTCTGGAACGCTAGCCTCGGATCCGAAGACGGCGGCCAGTTCTTCGCCGACGAACTCCCGGGCGGCGGCTTTGACGCCATTGTGGAAGGGGCCTCGTTCGCGCCCGACAGCAAAACGGTGGCCTTGGCCTGCGGTGATCAAAAACTCTATCTATTTGATACCAGTTTCAAGCCGCAAAAACCAAAGGAAGTCCGACTGACGTGGAAAATAGCCGACAAGAACGAAGTTCCCGACTTGATCTTGAACAACGTGCGCCTCAAAGTCAACGGCGCCAAAGTCTCCAACGCTCCGCTGGTCTTCAACATCAACGGAATCAACAGGAAAAATCCAGTGAAACTGCAACTTGGCAACGTTACGCCGATCGATGTCGAGATCAGAGCCGACCGAATCGAAAAAGCCGACGATCTGTTGATCTGGGTGGCGCCGCGCAAGTGTGGGACACCGAAGTTGGTTACCTCAAGCGGAGGCAGGCTGCACAAGGTCGTCTTCAGCCCCCGATGGCCGGTATCTCTTCTGCTATGAGGTTCGCACCGTGAACGACCGCCTGCCTGGGTTTATCTCCGTTTGGGACATTGTCGCGCAGAAATGGGTTCGTCATTGGCAAGTTCATGAGTCATCTGGCGAATTTCCTGCAAGATTCTCTCCTGACCGATGTCCCAAGTGTCGTTTTGTGCCGTTGGCCATCTCGCCGGATGGAGCGTTGGTTGCGACCGCGTCCGGCAACAACGTCGTGCTTTGGGAGGCGGCAACAGGCAAAGAACGCCGACGTCTTACCGACAGGGACGTAGTCTGTGCCCTCGCGTTCGCGCCCGACGGCACACTTGCCAGTGGCAGCTGCGATTCGACGATTCTTCTTTGGAATCCCTATCAGCACACAGGCGACAGGCCCGGATCGGATCGCTTCGCCGAGCTGTGGCAGGTTCTCGCCGACGAGGATGCTGGCAAAGCCTTTGCCGCCATGTGTGCCCTGGCTGCAGCGGGTCCAAAAGCTGCAGACTTTCTCTATGCCAGGCTGAAACCAACCGCTGAGCAGGTCGCCCAGGGCAAGCGGATCCAGTCGTTGGTTGAAGCACTCGACGATCCATCGTTTGCCAAACGTGAAGCCGCCCAGCAACAGCTAGCGAAGTGTGGACGCCAGGCGGAAGGGGCGCTTCGTGCGGCTTTACGTAATAGCAAGAGCAATGAATTAACCAAACGCGGCAGGGAGCTTCTTGCCACGATAACAAGCCAACCACGTTCGGCGTCGGAACGGCGCCGGCTGCGTGCCGTCGAAGCCTTGGCCCATGCCCACGCCGATTCCTACTTGCAAAAGCTGGCACGGACGAAAACGGCCGTGGGCTATGAAGCCGCGATCTATTGCCACCTGCGGGAAAAAACGATGGGAAACAGGCCATAAACCGGACAGGTGAACTCAGACGTCATCCCAAGGATGAGTCGCTGCAAGAAGGCCGGTCCTGTCAGGTTCTCTTGGTGCGCGCAGGGGCGCAGCTGGGATTATTGAGGAAATAGCCATCTAAATTGTCTAACTTACCTGGTCGACCGTCAACAAACGGAGTTTTCGACAACTCGATCCCCCTCACCCCTACCCCTCTCCCCCGATTTCGCGGGGGCGAGGGGAGCAGGTCACCGTCACCAAACGGTGGTTTCCCCTGGACCCCCGCCTCACTCTCTCCCGCCAAGAAAGGGGAGCTATACGCGGGCGGGGTACGTTCGGCGTTTTGATCCATTGCCGCGATCAGGGTATGCGCGTGCCCGCGTTTTCGCCCGATGCTCGGCCTCCGTTCTTGTTTTTGACAGCTTCAAAGCTGCTTCTCCAGCCAGTCGTCCGTGTAGCCACGCATTTTGCGAACCTTCTATTGGGCAACCCCCTAGTCGTGAGCTTTCAAGTGAATCATCTGCTGGAGGTTAAACATGGACGATGTCGTTCGGCGTGGAATGCGAAGTGCTCGAACCGAAGGAGTTGAGACGGAAAATCGAACAAGAGTTTGCGGATGTGAATAAGAAACACTAGTAGTAACGTTTGCTGACATCACGTCTATTGCAATTGAGGTGCTTTGATGCCGAAAGTCCGAGTTGCGTTTTCCCCGTTTTGGGGTCGTCGCTACCCACAGACCACGGCTATGCACTGTACGCCGCCGTATCCCAATTGTTGCCGGCCATCCACGAAAGCGGATCTGGCATTGCGATCGGTCCGATCTCTGGTCAACACCTGGCTAATGGCCTCTTGCAAATCGACCGACGGCGATCGTATTTGCGCCTGCGCTTGCCGACGGAATCGATCGGCGTGGTTCTGTCATTGGCTGGCAAATGTCTCGACGTAGGCGGGCATGCGATACGCCTCGGCGTTCCGCGCGTGCGTGCTCTGATTCCGGCGCCTGCGGTGATTGCGCGAATGGTGACGATCAAGGGTTTCACTGAGCCGACCGATTTCCTTGCAGCCGTGAATCGCCAACTGAAGGAATTGGGGATCGAATCCGAACCGGAAATTCCCCTGGTTGTGGACGGTCCCCACGCAGGTAAACCTCGCCGCCGAATAATGAAAATCAAAGACCGACGCGTGGTTGGCTTCGCTGTGCAAATCAATGGCCTGTCGGTCGAGGAATCGATCAGGGTGCAGGAAGCAGGAATCGGTGGGCAGACAGAAGATGGGCTGTGGTTTTTTTGTGCCAATAACCAAGGAGCGGTGACCATGGATTCGAACCGTCTATGGGCAAAAAGCAAGCGAGATGATGAAGACGAAATTTCGTCGATGCTGCTTCCCGGCCATCTTGAGGATGTTTACAACGCTGCCTTGTGCGTTTTGGAAGCAACAGCGTCAGATCAACTCGCGGCTCTCGGGCTAGGGTTGGAACACCGCGCTCGCCTGGAATGTTGTGTGAAGCTTGCGGCTGCCGTTCATGATTTGGGTAAAGCCAACGACCACTTTCAAGGAATGATTCTGCGCACGCCCGGCCGCGAAGAAAAGACCCAAGGAATTCGTCATGAATGGGTCACTGTCTTGATGCTGAAGCATCTGCGTGAATGGTTATTGAAAGCTGTAGGAAACAGTGACGTTGACTTTGCGATCGTGGAGTGGGCCGTCGCGGGACACCATCCATCCCCCAACCATCCGAGCCCTCCGAAGAATTTGCCTGATGGCGCGGGGGTTCAGATCAAGTTTTTGATGGGGCACCGCGATTACGCGACTGCGCTTGAGTGGCTCTCGCAGATTTTCGGCTTGTCTGCCCCGCCGCGGGTTACAAACGTCAACCGCCATTTGGTCGGCACGGATAACCTGTTTACGGAAATCGTCGCGTGGGCCAGATCGGCTCAACGAATTTGGGACGGGATGAACACGAGCGACCGCAGGCTGGTCGCTGCGGTCAAGAATTGCTTGGTTGCAGCCGACATTGCTGGTTCCGCGTTGCCGAAACAGGCACCTGATGATCCGGATCGGTGGCGTTGGATTGTGAAATCGTTCGCCGAGAAACCCAGAACTGGCGAAATCCAAAGTATCGTCGACGAACGATCCAAGGGCTTCGCCGAACGAAATGAAGATCGTGAGCGTTTCCAATCGGCGGTGGAACACTCGGCAGGGCCGGTAACGTATGTCAAGGCTGGTTGCGGGACTGGCAAGACGCTCGCCGCATACAGGTGGGCAGCAGCCAACCATCCGACGCGCCGGCTGTATTTCTGCTATCCAACGACTGGCACAGCGACAGAGGGATTCAAGGACTACCTTTTCGTGCCGGATGTCAAGGCCGACCTGTTTCACAGCCGTCGCCAAGTGGATTTCGAGATCATTCTCGATACTGGTCCGGATGCGAAGGATGCCGATTCGGACACGGCCATTCGTGTCGATACGCTCGATTCCTGGTCCACCCCGATTGTTGCCTGCACTGTCGATACCGTTCTTGGGATCGTGCAGAACAACAAGAGAGGTTTGTACGCCTGGCCCGCCTTAGCGCAAGCAGCCTTTGTTTTCGACGAGATTCACGCCTACGATGATCGACTCTTTGGCGCCTTACTCCGCTTTCTCCGCGATCTGCCGGGGGTGCCGGTTCTTCTCATGACCGCCAGCTTGCCTCGATCGCGCGAAAAGGCTTTGCAAGACCTCCTGAAACAGCAGCGCGGAATCGATCTGGTCGCCATCGCGGGGCCGGACAGTCTGGAGAACCTGCCTCGTTACCGCAAGTTGGTTGTGAAAGACAATGACCCGATGGGTATCGTGCGCAACGTTCTGAAAAACGATGGAAAAGTCCTGTGGGTATGCAACACCGTGAAGCGAGTCATGGAGGCTGCTGACATCGCAAACGATTGCAACCCAAGAATCTACCATAGTCGCTTCAAGTATGTTGATCGCGTCGAACGACATAAGGACGTGATTAAGTCTTTCGATCGGATAAAGAATGCTGGCCCGGCGCTGGCGATTTGTTCTCAGGTTGCGGAAATGTCGCTCGATCTTTCCGCAGATTTGCTCGTGACTGATCTAGCGCCGGTCCCAGCGCTCATCCAAAGACTCGGGAGACTCAATCGGCGGGCCAGAGAGGGCGACGCGACGAAGCCATTTATCGTGGTCGATCCCGACGACCATCTCCCCTATACGCCTGCCGACCTGGAGGCAGCGCGAACCTGGTACCAAAGACTTGCTGACGACAACATCAGCCAGCGACAACTGGCAGCCGCCTGGGAGCAAACAGGCGATCACCCGCCCGAACTCGTAGCGAGCGCTTGGCTGGACGGCGGGCCGACGACCACGGTTACTGAACTTCGGGAAACATCTCCCGGCATTTCGGTGCTTATGGAAGAAGACCTCAGTCGCGTTCGGGCAAATCGAAAGGAACTTGCGAAGTTCGTTTTGCCCATGCCCGCGCCGCCAAAGAAACTAAGCTGGCGGACATGGCCTCGTGAACGTGGACTGCCAGTCGCGCCGGTGGGAACAATCGACTATTGTGCAGAGCGAGGTGCTACATGGCGAGAATAGTCAAGCCCGATCGTTTGACCATGAACTTGTTCGCGCCTGGAATGTCGGTCCTGCATCGCGCCGGTCTGGGCGGTCTGGCCTGCACGCTCAAAGCGATGGAACGCCAGGCCAAAAATGGCCTGCTACCGCCAAGCAAACTCCCAGCACCGTTTGATGGTGACAAACTACCCTGGGACATCGACGAGCAGTCCGTAACGCTGAAGTTCGGCAAGCCGGAGAATGCGAAAGACTATTTGAAAAAGTTGTTCGAGTTCGCCTTCACGATTCGTAAGGATGGGCTGATCTTTCTTCCGGGACAGCACACGACGGACCCCTCCGCTGCGGTACTGGCCGACCTTCAGACAGGGTTGACGCTTACTTTTTTGCAACATGGCAAGGTGCGTAAACTCGTAGAGGAAGCGACGTCGGTCAGTTATGATCCCGAAGGCGAGGGGGTGCCTGGCGTTCTCGTGGAGTATCGCAAGTGTACCTCCTTCAAGCACCAAATCGGCTGGAAAGACTTTGTCGATCGGCAGGGATGTTTGGTAACCGGTAACATCAAGGTAGATGGTCCTATCAGTCCGGGAACGGTCGTGCGCCATGCGGCATATTCGAGCGACACAGCCGCCAAAGATCCTCCTGAGCGTATGCTGCCGCTTTACTTTGCTATCGTGGGAACGTTGGCGCTACCGGTCAACCGAGGGGTTGCGGCGTTGCTCGTCCCGGATGTCAACAACTTGTTGGATTTTATCTATGACCGCCCCAGCCTGACACCGACCACTGCGATCGATTGCCAGGTTGCCAATGCTGCTGATGGGGCACTGCGGGCACAGATTCGTTTACGAAACGATCCGATTCGCGCTTCCCACATCCGAGCCAAAGCAAGGAAGGCCATGGCAGGCTCGGAAATTCCTGGTTGCTACGCGATGACTTTCACACCAACGTCCTGGGCGAACCAGCAAAAATCGCGTGTTGCGACCATCTTTGTGCCACCCAGTGATGACAAACGACTGGATCGATTTAGCCGTGCTTTAGCCCATCTCCCTCCGCGCGTGCAAACTCGAACCCTCTCCGAAAGAACCGGCAAGGGGAGGCGAAAGACGGTGAGCGAGCGGCCAGAAGTATTTCGTGTCGATAGCGTCATCCGTCCTTTGATTGCAGAAAACCTGGCCCTTGGCCGACTATGGTACGCCGGGTTTGCCCGCTTGATGACGGCCATCGACCCGGCCACAAGGAAACCTTACCGAGACCGAATTCTTTATGAACGAAAGGGGCTACATGACATGATGGCAGACCAAACGATGTGGGAACATGCCCGTGAAGAGACGATCGTCCGGGCTGTCCATGAAGCGCTTCGCAGTCGCTACGGCCAGATCGCCGAAGAAAATAAGAACAATCCCGCTGCACGGAAAAACCGCTGGAAAAGCGAATACGACCGGTGGCGGCTCGCTTTTGCCGGGGCCAAGACCGCAAACCAATTCCGTCGGTCGCTGTGCGACCTCTTTAGCCGCGCCGGCAATAACCCCGTCCTCAAGGAACATTGGCAGGACATCCTGCCGCTGTTGCGAGCCGATTGCTGGCAGCAGGCACGCGATCTCGCTTTGCTCGGGCTTTGCAGCTATGCCGGTCGTGGAGATTCCGAAGTCGTCGAACCCACTGATTCCACTAACTGAGAAGGGAGGCATTCCTATGAGCCTGCACATTTTCGCCAACTTTGTTACTCCTTTCGGTACGGCCGCCAACAATCGCGCGGAAAACGAAGGCAATATCACCACCCTGCAAAAACTACTCTGGCAGGGCGAAACGCACTCCACCGTTAGCGCCGAAGCGATCCGTTTTGCACTGCGACGGCGGCTCAGCGCCGCGGATGGAAAAGGTACGAACCGTCGCTGGGACGAAAACGAGCGCAATAACGTTTGGCAGGATTGGACGTTCAAAGCATGGAAGTCGGAGAAAGACGACACCTTCATCGACGATGATCTTCTCGGTTTCATGACGGCAGAAGCGGCCAAGGAAGAAGGGACTGCTGGCTCCGCAAAGGTTCGTCGCGCCGTCCTCGAAGTCACTCGAGCCGTCTCGCTGACTCCATGGAGTGGAGATGTGACCTTCAATGCCGCTTCGCCTGGTGCTACGCCATCCGCCCAAAAAAAGGGACAAAACCCCGTGCCGTATGGAACCGAAGTCCACGCGACTCGTTACCAATACGGAATCGCCCTGACGCCCGAACGGCTTCGCGACAAGTCCCGTGCCGCGATAGCCATCAAGACCCTGTGCGAACTCGGCACCGTCGCCGGCAATCATGGCCGGTTCCTCTTCGATTTTTCTCCCGATTCGGTCGTTTTTCGCATTACCGATGACCCCTCTCCCCGCTTGCTCTATTGCTTTCAAACTCACGACGACGGCAAATCCGTTGATGCACCGATTCTTCTGCAACGCGTTCACGATGGCGACATCGATGCCAACGAACTCGTTCTCGGCGGGACCTTTACCCGCACGAAAACCGCGCAAGAACTGAAAAAGCTAGGTGCCTACGTCGGCGTCAATGGCCAAGGTGGGGTCAAGGCCGCGGCTGCGGAAGCCGTTCGACGCATCAACGAAAAACTTGGCCTATAGGAGTCATCGTTATGCTCGGACTTTATGTTTCCGTCCCCATCGCATGTTTTCGCAAGGGATTGGCTCGCGAATACCTTGAAACCGAACCAATCCCGCCGCCAGCGACCTGCTACGGCTTCCTTCTTTCGCTCGTTGGTGAAACCCAACGCCAAAGACACATTGGCGTGAGCGTCTGCCCGGTATTGATAAACCGCCCGGAACAAAGCGTCGTCTTGCGAACCGTCTGGCGATGTAAAGATCGGAATTACTGGGTAGACCCAAACGGTAAATGCCATGTTGTTCCGCCAACCAAGAAAACACGCGACGCCTTCAAGAAATGGGTTCGCTCACAAGGCTGGCCAGAACCGGAATTCGTCATTGGTTCCGGATCAGGCACCAACGCTCGACCGGACTTCCAGCAATTATTGTCACCTGTCGAGTTGATCCTTTGGCTTGACTCGGCCAGCGAAAGCAATGACGCACCGACTCTTGAAGCCCGCGTCGCCGACGCGCTTGATCGCCATCGACGTGCAAGCGTTCATCGCTTTGGCGGTCTATCGCTCGGCGAGAGCACCCATCTTGTTGATGAGGTCAGTCTGTTGTCGGATCGGCTTCGTGAGCGATTCAAGGAGCGCTCGGGCCTCGCCTTTCTTCGCGCTGACCGAGGACGCCTGACGCTTCCGGTGTGGGTCGATCACGTCGGTTCCGCCGGCACACGTTATGTCATCGGAGATTTGATCGAAGTTTCGTCCGTTCTCGAGCCGCCGCCGGCGCCGCAGATGGCGCGCATCGATCCGGATGCGGTTCAGGAATGAGATAAGCACAAAGGAGGACGCCATGATTCCTCTCCCCACGATCGACTCTCACGCGCCGCCACTTCGCGTGATGGCCTTGCATGCCTTGGCCTATTGTGAACGCCTCTTTTATCTCGAAGAAGTCGAAGAGATTCGCGTTGCCAATGACCGTGTTTTCGCGGGTCGGGCACTGCACACAAACCTTGAAATCGAAGAAGGCGAACAATTGACCAGCTTCGAATTGACATCTGAAAAAATCGGACTCACCGGCAGAGTCGATTGCCTGCGCCGGCGCAATGGCGCCTATATTCCTTACGAGCACAAACGTGGGCGTTGCGCACGTGGGCAAGACCGCTCACCCCAGCCCTGGCCCTCGGACCGATTGCAGGTCATTGCCTATGCTGCGTTGCTGGAAGAAACGCTCGGCGAACCGATCGCCGAAGGAAGAATCCACTATCATGCCGACAACGTCACGGTACGCGTGCCAATCGACGACCAGGCGCGCCTGGATTTGCGCGAGGCCATCGCCAAGGCACATCGTCTGCGCGAATCGCTCGAGCGCCCTCCTATTGCCGACAATGAGAACCTGTGCCAACATTGTTCATTGGCTCCTGTCCGTCTTCCTGAAGAAGTTCGGCAACAACAGGATTGCGAGCATCATCCAACCCGGCTTTTTCCGCCGGACCGCGATGGCGCCACCCTTTACGTGGTCGCACCGGGTGCTCATGTTGGCTGTAGCGGCGACAGCCTGGTTGTTCGGCCACGCGACGAACCGACCGCCAAATATCCAGCTCGACAAATCGAGACCATCGTCCTTCATAGTTTTGTGCAAATTTCGACTCAGGCGATCCGACTCTGCGCCAGAAGTGGCATTGGCGTGCATTGGTTGACTGCCTCTGGACATCACACCGCCAGTCTCGTCTATTCGGCTGGGCAGGTGCAGCGGCGCATCCGCCAATACCGGGCCTTGACCGACGACAACGTTTGCTTGCGCTTGGCCCGCACGCTGGCCAGTGCCAAAGTCGAGAGCCAACATCGCTACTTGTTGCGCGCCAGCCGAGGAAAAGAGCTACGCTCGTCCTTGAAGCCCGTTCTCACATCGCTGCAGAGCACCTTAGCCTTATTGGCAAAGGCGCACGACCGGGAATCCATCCGCGGTTATGAAGGCGCCGCCTCGGTCCAATACTTCAACGGTTTGCGCTTGTTGATAACGCCGCAAGTGCCCGAATCGTTGCGCTTTGTCACGCGAAACCGCCGCCCGCCTCTCGACCGTTTCAATGCCTTGTTAGGGTTCGGCTATGGACTGTTGCATGCGGCAGTCATGCGTGCTGTCCTTGCAGCTGGTCTCGAACCAGCCTTCGGTTTCTTCCACACACCACGAAGCGCCGCGTTTCCTCTCGTGCTTGATCTAATGGAACTGTTTCGCGTTCCGCTTTGGGATATGGTTTTGATCGGTTCGCTCAATCGAGGCCAATGGAATGTTGACGAGGATTTCGTGGTCACACGCGCCAAAGTCTGGCTGTCCGAAATCGGCCGCAAAAAAGCGATTCAATTATTCGAGGCTCGCCTCCAGGAGTCGTGGAAACACCCGGTCTTGAAGTATTCACTCTCTTATGCACGTACCATCGAGCTGGAAGCTCGACTTCTGGAAAAAGAGTGGACGGGCGAACCCGGTTTGTTCGCTCGTTCGCGGTTGCGATGAGGTGGAGCGATGCAAGGTGCCCGATGGTGGATCGTCATCTACGATGTCCGAAACGACAAACGTTTGCGCCAAACGGCCAAACACATGGAAGGATATGGAGAACGGCTGCAATACTCCGTTTTCCGCTGTTGGCTGACGCCGCGTGAAATGGAACGGCTTCGCTGGGAATTAACTGCGATGCTGGAACCGGAAGATGACGTGATGCTAATACCGCTATGCACTCGTTGCCACGCCGGAATACGAGTTACGCACGCGCTGACGAAGCGCCCAGACTGGCCCGACACGCCAGAACGCTTTCAAATCGTCTGATTCGAGCGCTTCCGCGTGTCGGGCTTGAGCGCTGAAGAATATCGCCCATCGTCTGACCCTGTCGGACGTTGTGGTTCTTTGACAACTCGGCAGATGCTTGACAATTGCGCAACGTAAGATAGTCTAGTGCGTTACGACGATTGGCGTCTTCGTCTTTCGATTCGTATTCGACAACCAATCATGTTAGGAAGGAGGTGCTTGATTTTTGACCCGCAACTTGAAGCGTGTAAGGCATTTCGACGAGAGCGGCGATTCATTCCATGATGCCGAAAGGCGTTGAGCACAAACGGTCCTCGATCAAGCATACGCAACAACTACGCAAGCGATTCATTCCATGATGCCGAAAGGCGTTGAGCACGCGAACAAAGTAACGTTTTTCTTCACCGATGGACGATAGCGATTCATTCCATGATGCCGAAAGGCGTTGAGCACGAGCAGTCCGCCTGCTCCCAGCGGTCCCGATACTTCGCGATTCATTCCATGATGCCGAAAGGCGTTGAGCACAAGAGCTGGAAGGGTTCGACGGCGGGTTCGACTCCGCGATTCATTCCATGATGCCGAAAGGCGTTGAGCACCTCGGCGGACAATTCATGTTCGAGAACATGACCACTGCGATTCATTCCATGATGCCGAAAGGCGTTGAGCACGTTTCCTTGCTAGCCTATTCGGCTATCTGGGCTATGCGATTCATTCCATGATCCCGAAAGGCGTTGAGCACAAGAACCACGTTTACCACGGCAGCCGGTCAAACGGCTATGCGATTCATTCCATGATGCCGAAAGGCGTTGAGCACTGACTGGCATGGTGGATTTCTGGGGATCGACGATTTGCGATTCATTCCATGATGCCGAAAGGCGTTGAGCACGCTGGTGAGTCGGTCTCTGCGTGCGGTTGCGGTGAAGCGATTCATTCCATGATGCCGAAAGGCGTTGAGCACTTCCACGAGTGGTATGCGGTGTTGGTGCTCGTCCACGAGCGATTCATTCCATGATGCCGAAAGGCGTTGAGCACGCTAACAAAGCTACACTGTTTTTCACTGATGGGAAGTGCGATTCATTCCATGATGCCGAAAGGCGTTGAGCACATGAATGCCGAAGGCATATACGTCCGCCTCAACTCCAGGCGATTCATTCCATGATGCCGAAAGGCGTTGAGCACCCCACGATTATGATGTCGTACGTCACCGAACCAGCGTCCGGGCGATTCATTCCATGATGCCGAAAGGCGTTGAGCACACCAGGTGCGGGGTTTGGTCCGGCCGGGAGATTGGCGATTCATTCCATGATGCCGAAAGGCGTTGAGCACTTGAATCGGTAAGCAAGGCGATCAAGCCGTTGCCGCGATTCATTCCATGATGCCGAAAGGCGTTGAGCACTCGGTATCCAGGGAGAAATGGCCGGCACGACGATTCGCGATTCATTCCATGATGCCGAAAGGCGTTGAGCACAATGGCGGGTTTTCAAAGCGGAGAGGGAGGGATTCGAACCCTCGGACCCCAAAAGGGGTCACCGGTTTTCGAGACCGGTGCCCGATTCGCCTAAGGTCAAATCTTATAAAGAGATACGCGATAATCAATCGGGTGAGGTGCCCACAGTGGTGCCGAGCCCGCCCGAAGCCGTTTCTGGTCCGCAGTTTCCCCCAGATCTTGCAAGCGTGATAGCCGCGTGGGATCGCCTGCCCGAGGCGATCAAGGCGGGTATCCTCGCGCTCGTCCAAGCCGCCGGAGGACACGATGCCTAGCCCGCTCTACGCCCGTTTCGCCCACGTTGGCGCACGTCGCGTTTTCTCGCACCGAGGCGACCACCGCCTCGCCTCGGCCCGATGGCTCGCCACGTCGCCAAGCCGGCTAGGTACTTCCCGGCCAAATCTGGCACGAAGACCGCCGCGGGAACAGCCGCCATTGGCAGCAGAGTTTGTTTTGTTGTCCGAACTGCTGAAGGAGCAGAGACGCATGAAGATCGAACTCCGCAAGCTCGCCGACATCAAGCCCTACGAGAACAACCCGCGCCAACAACGATGACGCGTCGACGCCGTGGCGGCAGTCGATCCGCGAGTTCGGCTTTCGCCAGCCCGATCGTGGTCGATGCCGAGGGCGTCATCATCGTCGGCCACACCCGCTACAAGGCGGCACAGAAGCTCGGCCTCGAAAAGGTGCCGGTCCATGTGGCGACGGAATTGACACCCGAGCAGATCAAGGCCTACCGCATCGCCGACAACAAGACCAACGAACTGTCCGACTGGGACTACGATCTTCTGCCGATCGAGCTGGGCGAGTTGCAGGCGCTGGACTACGACCTCGGCCTGCTCGGCTTCGACCAGGACGAGCTGGCCAGGCTGCTCGACCCCGGCGTCAAGGAGGGGCTGTGCGACCCCGACGAGGTGCCCGAGCCGCCGGACGAAGCGACCACGCGGCCCGGCGACTCTGTGGATTCTCGGCGAACATCGCCTGCTCTGCGGCGACGCCGGCAAGACCGAAGATGTGGACCGCCTGCTTGGACGGAGCGACGATCCACCTGGTCAACACCGATCCGCCCTACAACGTCAAGGTCGAGCCGCGCTCAAGCACGCCATCGCCGCCGGCCTTAGCTCGCACCCGGACCTGTCGCAAAAGATGCACCACCAGTCGTTCGACGTGGCTCGCGGCGTCACCGACCCGGCCAAGGCCCGCAAGAAGATGCGGCCCAAGGACAGGCCGCTGGCCAACGACTTCGTTTCGGAAGATACGTTCGACGAGATGCTGCACGCCTGGTTCGGTCAGATCGCTCGCGTGCTCGAACCCGGCCGGTCGTTCTACATCTGGGGCGGCTATGCCAACCTCGGCAACTACCCGCCGGTGCTGAAAGCCTGCGGCCTGTACTTTCAGCCAGGGCATCGTCTGGGACAAGCAGCATCCGGTGCTGACGCGGAAGGACTACATGGGTTGCTTCGAGCTGGCCTTCTACGGCTGGCGAGAAGGGGCCGGCCACCAGTTCTTCGGTCCCAACAACGCCACCGACCTGTGGCATGTCAAGAAGGTCAACCCGCAGAACATGATCCATCTGACCGAGAAGCCCGTCGAGCTGGCGGTGCGGGCCATCCAGTACTCGTCGCGGCCTGGTGAGAACGTCTTGGACCTGTTCGGCGGCAGCGGCTCGACGCTGATCGCGGCCGAGCAGATCGGCCGCAAGGGGTTCCTGATGGAACTCGACCCGCTCTATTGCGACGTCATCGTCCAGCGCTTCGAGAAGTTCACCGGTCAGAAAGGCGAACGCATTCCTGCACCAGAGGAGGCCAAAACATGATCTATCTGGCCAGTCCATATTCGCACGACGATCCGACCGTTTGTGAGCAGCGCTATCGCGACGCCTGCCGGGCGGTTGCAGGCCTCTTGCACCAAGGCCTGCCGGTCTTCTCGCCGATCGTCCACAGCCATCCGCTGGTGCAATACGGCCTGCCGGCGGATTGGTCGTTCTGGCAGCGCTACGACCGCGAGTTGCTGGCCCGTTGCGACGAGGTGGTCGTGTTGATGCTCGAAGGTTGGGAGGAGAGCGTCGGCGTGCGGGAAGAAGTTCGGATCGCGCGGGAGTTGGGCAAGCCGGTGCGGTATCTGGCCCCGGAGGACGCCACCCTTTCGCCCACGTTGGCCCGTGTCGCGTCCGGTGAGGCCGAGGCGTACCGAACGCCAAGCGAGGCGCCTTCGACGCCCGGGGCGGCCCCTGTCGCGTTGGGCGCGAACGAGGAGTCGCGATGAGAAGCGAGGCGACCAACGAGAAGAGACCCGGCCTGCGGGTCTCGTGGGCGATGCGGTTGTCGGGTCTGGTCAGTCCTTCGGCGCATTCGGATCGTAGATGGTGCCGCAGCTCTCGCAGCGGACCAGGTCGTCATCGACCCAGACCAGGCGGTCGATGTCGTCCTCGCCGCAGCGTGGACAGGCATGAGGCGGCGCGTCGGTGTCTCGTGCTCGACACAGATCGAAGATGGCCAGAGCCGCCAGCAGGCCGACCAGGCGAGGTTCGTGTTCGGGCGGTCGGCCGGCAGCGCAAGCGCGGAAGAACCCGACCAGGTCGCCGCCAGGCATGGTGGCGAGGATCTCGCGGGCCTCGGCTCGCATCTGGTCGATTTCGGCAGTCATTTTCAACAGGTCGCGGTCCATGGGATGGTCCTTCGTTCGGGTCAGAAGCCAGGTGGCGGCGACGACGCATCGGGTCTCTCGCTCGCCACGTGGGCCAGGTAGTGGAACTCGGTCATCGCGTCTTCATAGAGCGTGTCTGTTGCTGGATACGACCGACGGCCGTGCGTTTCGAGACAGGCTCGGTCTTTGAGGAAGTCGAAGGCTACGGAGATTTGCGTTGTCGGCAGATCGGCAAGCATGTCCCACAACTCTTGCGTTGTGACGCCTTCGTCCGCCTTTTCCTCAATGGCGAACGCGACCTGCTTGAGCACTTCGAGCGTGCAATGATGGGTGTAACCACGGCCGTCGGGGAACCGCACGTGGCGGGCCAGTCGGCCGCGGAACACTTCGAACTCGACCTCGCGTTGTGTTCGTCGCATGGTCTAGCCTCCCAGGTTGGCCGAGGCGAATTTGCCGCGTTCGGTTTTTTGGAAACGGGCCTGGTCGCCTTGGCGGGCGATCTCGCGGAGGATGGCGGCGTAGAGCGTGGCGTGAGGCGTCTTGCCAGCTGGGCTGGCCCAAAGCCCCTTGCTCGCCATCACCTCGATCAGCTCCTTGCAGGTCATCGCCTGGCCGGTTTCGGCCAGCACCTGGGCGGCGGCGTCGATGGCGCTGAGCTTCTTCGGCCTGGCCTCGGCCTTGGCCTTCGGAGGCGTGGCGTCCTTCGGCGTTTTGGCGCTGGCCGCCGCCTTGGTCTTGGCGGTCCGGGTCGCCTTGGCCTTGGAGGCCTTCTTGGCGGTAGCCGGCGGGTTCTTGGTGATCTTCTTCGTCGACATGGTTCTTCTCCTCGTTGGAGGTTGCGATGGTTTGGCTGCCATCATCAGGCGGCGGGAACCACCCGCCACGACGCGCGGGGTCCGCGCGTTTCGGCTTCGCTAGTCGACGTCGTTCTCGAACTCCGAGAACAGAATGAACTCGTCGCGTTTCCAGACTTCGATGCCGTACTCGGTTTCGACCTCGTATTCGAACCAGCCGATCTCCGGGTCGAACGCGAAGCCGTTTACGATGTACCCCGGCTCGCCATCGGTGATGTTGAGCACGCGAGTACCATTTGGGACATAGGGGTATTTCGTCGTGTGCATCGCTGTTTCTCCTTTCGGGACAATAGTTTGCGACTGCGATCCCTCAGACAGTTACGTCGGGGTTGGCAACGCATCAAGCGAAGTTCGAGCAAATTTTTGAGGATTTTTCGCCCGGCGCGATGGCGTTCGGAATCGGGCCAGGTGCGGCGAATCCGCGCTGCTTGGCCGACAGTGGACCGGCATTTGCGTCATTTGCGTCATTTGCGTCACGCGCTGGTTCATCCGCATCGGGCTGCATCGCATCGCATCGATTTGCGCTCGTGGCGGCGTGACGCTAACGGGTGACGGCTCGAGCATGCTTCGCCTCCTTGCGTCATCGAGCCGGGCGTTTGCGTCATTCCCGAAGGCCCGCCGGCGCTTCGACTTACAAGTTGGAATGACGCCAGTGACGCAAATGACGCAGCCACCGGAATGAGAAGAGGTTTTCAGATGAGCCCCAACAATGGAAAACCAGCTCTGAATCCCACATCGCTGACCGTTGCCGACGCCGCCCGGTTGCTGGCCAAGGCGGGCGGCTGGAAGATCACCAAAGAGATGATCGAAGCCGACATCGACGCCGGCGCTCCAACCAACGCCGACGGCACGATTAACCTGGTGCATTACGCGGCCTGGCTGGCCAAGGAGATGGGACGTGGCGATTGACCCGAGACGATTGCGACCGAGCGAGCTGTGCCGGCTTTTGAACTCGACGCCGTTGGGCGAGGTGATCAATGAGCGCCAGCTCCATCGCCATCGCACGCGGGCCGGGCTGCGGATCGGCGATGCCCGGCACGTCGATCTGCTGCGCTACACGGCCTGGCTGGTCCACATCCGGCATGCGCCCAGGCCCGAACCGGAAGGCGATCCCTACGAAACGCTCAAGGCCCGGGCCCGGGCCCGCAACATCGCCCTGTCGCTGGCTGGCCGGGACATCGGCGAGCTGCCAGAGGTCGTCAACCCGGAGCGGAAGGCGAAGGCCGCCTCCGACTTCCGGTTCTTTTGCGAGCAGTACTTTCCGCTGACCTTCCATCTGCCCTGGTCTGCCGACCACCTCAAGGTCATCGGCAAGATCGAACAGGCGGTGCTGCGCGGCGGGCTGTTCGCGATGGCCATGCCTCGCGGATCCGGCAAGACGACGATCTGTGAAGCGGCGTGCATCTGGGCGGTGCTCTACGGCCATCGCGAATTCGTCTGCCTGATCGGCTCGGACGAAGGCCACGCGATGGATATGCTCGATTCGATCAAGATGGAACTCGACGGCAACGACCTTTTGCTCGAGGACTTCCCCGAAGTGGTCTATCCGATCCACGCCCTGGACGGGATCGCCAATCGCTGCAAGGGGCAGCTCTACAACGGCCAGAGAACCCACATCGGCTGGACCGCGCGAGAGATCGTCTTGCCGACCATCGCCGGCAGCATCGCCAGCGGCGCCATCATCAAGGTCGCGGGGATCACCGGGCGCATCCGCGGCATGAAGTACAAGCGCGCCGACGGCAAGACGGTGCGGCCGACGCTGGTCGTGCTCGATGACCCGCAGACCGATGAGTCGGCGCGGAGCCTGTCGCAGTGCGCCACCCGCGAGAGCATCCTGGCAGGCGCCGTGCTGGGTCTGGCTGGTCCCGGCAAGAAGATCTCCGGCATCATGCCTTGCACGGTCATCCGCCCCGGCGACATGGCCGACAACATCCTCGACCGGGACAAGCACCCCGAATGGAACGGCGAGCGGACCAAGATGGTCTATTCGTTCCCCAGCAACGAAAAGCTCTGGCAGCGCTATGCCGAGATTCGCGCCGAGAGCCTGCGGCAAGGGCATGCCGGGGAAGAGGCGACCGAGTTCTATCGCCAGAACCGGGCGGCGATGGATGAGGGGGCAATCGTTGCCTGGCCGGAACGCTTTAACCACGACGAACTCTCGGCCATCCAACACGCCATGAACCTCAAGCTCCAGGATGAGGCCGCGTTCTTCGCCGAGTACCAGAACGAACCGTTGCCCGAAGAAGAAGCCGACCCGAAGGAGCTGACCGCCGAGCAGATCGTCGGGAAGGTCAACCGCATGAAGCGAGGCGAGGTGCCGGTGGGGTGCAACCACCTGACCATGTTCGTCGATGTCCAGGCCAATCTGTTATTCTTCGTCGTAGCGGCCTGGGAGAACGATTTCACCGGCTATGTCATCGACTACGGAACCTACCCCGACCAGAAGCGGCTCTACTTCACGCTCCGCGATGCCCGCCACACCTTGGCGATGGCGACCAAGGCCAGCGGTCTGGAAGGAACGATCTACGCCGGGCTGGAAGCGCTGACCGATGAGCTCCTCGGCCGCGACTGGCGGCGCGACGATGGAGCCATGCTGCGGATCGAACGCTGCCTGATCGATGCCAACTGGGGTTCTTCCACCGATGTGGTCTATCAGTTCTGCCGGCAGTCGGCCCATGCCGGGATCGTCCTGCCCAGCCACGGACGGTTCGTCGGCGCTTCGAGCATCCCCTTTTCGGAATACAAGCGCAAGCCGGGCGACCGCGTCGGCCTCAACTGGCGGATGCCCAACGTCCGGGGCAAGCGGGCGGTGCGGCACGTCGTTTATGACACCAACTACTGGAAGTCGTTCATCTACGCCCGGCTGGCGGTGGCGATGGGCGACCGCGGCTGCCTGTCGCTCTTCGGCGACAGGCCCGAGCAGCATCGGCTGTTCGCGGAACACCTGACTGCCGAGTACCGGGTCAAGACCGAAGGGCGAGGCCGGACGGTGGATGAGTGGAAGCAGCGCCCCGAGCGTGGCGACAACCACTGGTTCGACTGTCTGGTCGGCTGCGCTGTGGCGGCGTCGATTCTCGGCAGCCGCGTTCCTGCTTCGGAAGAACCGGTCAAGACTCGCCGACGGGTGAAGTGGAGTGAAGTGCAGCGAGCGAAGCGCAACGGATAACCTAAGGCGCAGATGTGGGATTTTCGGTGCCGAAACGGTATCGAAACGGCCAAACCGTTTTTGACTTTGGAAGCGGCGGTCGTAGTCGTTCGTGAAGAAAAAGGCGTCGCCTGGGTGCACCCTGAGCACGTGATACTCGACCGGATTGCCGGCCGCATCAAAGACGATTCCATCGACCCAATAGAACCCCTCCGGAGGCTTGAAGAGAGGGTCCGGCGTTGTCAATCGGTCCGTTTCAAACGGCTGGACGTCGAGTTTGACGCTGGTCGGCAGAGCGTCGTTTGTGACCAGCAGGGCCAGACCCTCGCCGTCGCGGGTTTTCGCCAATTTGAGCGTGCGCAATTTTTCCGCCAGCCGCACAGCTTCCGCCCATTCCCAGAAGGCCGTCTCGATCTGCCTGCGGGCCTCGGCGTCGTCGATCTGGACCTGCAAAGTCGGGCCGACGCCAACAAGGTCGTTGGCCAGCGACGTGAGAATACCATTGCAATAGGAATTGTTCGCGAATTCGTATCTGGCTCTTTCTCGCAGCGTTTTGCGAACGCTTGGAGAATTCGCCCCGTCCGCTGAAAGATTATCCGCGTTTAGCCAGTGTCGGCGGTTGTCTTCGCGGTCTTCAGCCGCGTCGTAGCGGGAGCGCAGGCGAAAACCGCCGGTTTTTTTCGCCGCCGGCTTGCCGCGAAACAGTCTTTTCAGCCACGCGAACAATTACGCCTCCGGCGGAGAAAGACGAGTGAACCGCAAACCGCGATGCTTTTTCTTGATCGCGTCTTTGCTCTTCAGGTGCTGCTCGGCGGCGATCTGATCGGGCAAAGAGTGCTGCTCGACAGTCAGACCGTCCGCTGTGACTTGCTTGGGTCCCTGAGCGTTGGTCTCAATTTCGCTGGAAAGGTCGGCCATCGTTTCTGTTCCTTTGGATTTTTGCGATCTGAGTGTTGGTGATCGCATTCCGGCGAGATCGGTCTTGCACTGGTATCGCGTGGACCGTCCCGGCCAAAGTCGGGGAATTCCTGAAATCACGCCGGCGTTGCCGCTCTTTGCCCAGCTCCGGCGATACACGCTGGCGGTCCTGAGCGCGGCTGAAGCGGTCGCTGAGATGGGCGCGATTCTGCTCGAATCGACGGCCAATCCGGACGACGAAACCGAAGAGCCAGAGCCGTTCGACAAACTCGAACTCGAACG
The DNA here is from genome assembly GCA_026004675.1 of Gemmatales bacterium. Lineage (GTDB taxonomy): Bacteria > Planctomycetota > Planctomycetia > Gemmatales > Gemmataceae > BPJP01. The sequence goes on along the minus strand of BPJP01000001.1, from coordinate 692,631 downwards.
GGGCATGATGACGACGCTGCCGGCTGGCATGAAGGCGTCGCAAATGAGGCCGGAACAGCCGGCAACCACATACGGAGATTTCAAAAACCATCTGTTGCGGGAAATCGGTCGCTGCCTCGGAACTCCGTTCAACGTGGTATCCGGCGATTCATCGAGCTACAACTACTCGTCTGCGCGGCTCGACCACCAGACTTACTTCAAGAGCATTCGCGTCGAGCAGGCGCAGCTCGAATGCGTGGTTCTCGACCGGCTTCTGGCCGCCTGGCTTGATGAGGCGGCGCTGATTCCCGGTTTTTTGCCCGCGAACCTCGGTCCTTTCGCCGACTGGCCGCACCAGTGGTTTTGGTACGGTCACGAGCACGTCGACCCTGCCAAGGAAGACCGGACACGACGTTCGCTGACAACTCTACCATGTGCCGTCAGCTGCCCGGGCCGCTGCCGTCGGTGGCCCGCGTGGTAAATGACCGTTTCGGCAGCGCGCTCACTAGATGCCTGTCCAACAAATCAGTCGAGCATCTCGGGCGAGGGAAGTGGGCAACAATTTCCAACGCCGGCTCGAAGCAGCATCGGTCTGTTGCGCAATAATCAAAGCGCGTGAATTGCCATCGAGATCACGGTGAAGCGGTGAAGTCCTGTCTCGATTACACAGTAACATACGCCATGCTTGCTGGTCGGGACTGAAGAGTTTTCCCAGATCATCCAAGGTCAATTTACCTCCGAGCAGTTGTTCCGGCAGCGATAGGCCGAGCAGTGGCTCACCCGGCGCGAAGGATATTCCCTCGGATTCATCGGAAGGAGTCGGGCGGGACCAAAGGCGGGAAACCACTTCCCAGACGCCTGAGCGAAATGAGGCCCACATTAGCGCAATCACGTCCAGACGGCATTTGGTGACTAATACTTCGTCCACCGGCACTGGAGCGTCTGGGGCAGCGCACGTTGCAGAATGTCCGCTACCAGGTGTGGTCTCCGCGACATCCAAGGGGAGGATGCGCACCGTATCAGGTCGCCCGCGCTTCAAGCCTTCGGCGTCGGGCCACGACGCGATCTGGTCATACCAATCGGCGACTTCGCCTTGCAGCTTATGCACGCCCAACTCCACCAGATCGCGTAACCGCATTCGGGGCAGAACCGGAAGCAGCACCTGACGCTGCGGCCAGTAGCACAGGAGCCGGCGCGTTCGGCGCCAGATCATCGGCTCGCTACCACCTGTCCCGAACTGCGGAGCGCTCTGTGGCACGGACCATCGCCCAGCCATGCCGCTTTCGGCACCACCCATCTGCCGAAGATTGCCCAGGACGAGTTCAACGACTGCGGTGGGCAAGTGAAGCAAGGCGGCGATCTCAGCGGCGGTGGGTTGTTCGAGAAGCGATACCGCTTCTTGGACGAACCCGCGAAGCGGGTTGTGCGGTGGTTGGCCCTTAGCCAAGACGGGAGTTTCGTAGAGAACCACTTCCAGGGGTCGAGGGGCGACGGCCATGACCAGGCGGCCCGTGGTCCCTTTGACCTGTTCCAGCAAGCGCGTCACGATCTTCCAACGTTCGTGCTGCATGGTTCACCCGTCCCAACGAGTTCTCCAGTCCTCCGGCACTTTGAGAACGCCGCGTCGATGCGTTGCAAAATCGAAGAGCGCGTGCAGGTGATCGCGCGTCTCGGCCTCAATACCAGACAGATCCGAGCGACGGCGAGCCTGTGCCACAGTCTGCCCGTCCGCAATAACGATCAGACGGCACCGCGCCCGCGAAAGCGCTACGTTCAGCCTCTGGCGGTTGTCAACGAACCCCAATCGCCCTTGGAGGTTACTCCGCGTGCAGGTGAAGATGATCAGGTCCCTCTCCTGCCCCTGGAAGCTGTCAACCGTTCCGACGTGGAAAGCGCCTTCGCGCAGCAGATCGTTCAGGAGGGGATCTTGCCGCACCCGGCGGTGGATGTCTTCTACTTGGCGGCGGTAGGGCGCAATCACGCCGATGGTGGGAAGGGTCGCTCCGGCGTCGTCGGCCACGCTCTCTTGGAACACAGGGAGGCGGGCGAAGCCGCGAAGGATAAACACTGCGAGTTCTTGTTCAATCAAGTTTACGTAGCCTGTTCCTCGCTTGGTTTCATGACGACCGGGAAGCTGCTGGGTGTCCAGAACAAGCAGCCTTGGGCTATCGGGGAGGAAGGCTGGCGCCGGGATCGCGTGCTTGGCCACGTAAGGAAAGTCTTGCAGGCGACCGCCGTAGAACTGCTTGGAGACAAACGCGGAAATATCCGGGTGCATCCGGCCCTGCCGGTCGAGGAAGACGTAGCAGCCGCGCTGCTCGAACGGCCCTTGCAACTCCTCGAACAGCGAGCGGGTGACCGTCCGGGGGTCCAGGCCCTCTTGGACCAAACGGGCCTGTAAGGCATCGTCGGCATAAGGCGGGAGTTGTTGGTGATCGCCGACCAACACCCATCTTTCACCGCGAATGAGCGGCACCAGCAGCCGGCGAGCCTCCTCTTTGCCGGCCTCGTCCACGATGACATAGTCGTACACCACTGAGCGAAGCTCACGGTGTGTGGCACACCCGATGGAGGTCGCACAGACCAGGTTGGTGTTTGCAACCAACAACTCAGAGAAGAAGCGGGGATTGTTCCTCAAAAAGTCAAGCCATCGCCGCAGTAGCTCGGCTCGCTGCTTTGGTCGATTGCCTCTCGCACGCAAATGTCGCCAGGCACGAACACGTCCTTCCTGATTATTGAGATCCGCCGGCAATTGCGCCGCGAGCGAAGCTTGCCAATCCCACGGGCCTAAATCGAGAAACTCTCCAGACTGCAAGGCACACCACCACGAAACGGCATCACATGCGGCTCCGTCTTCGAGTATCTCCAGCACCTTGAGATCTCGCTCGCAATTCCGCTCAGCCTCTTCAACAGCCAGGGCAACTTTTCGCTCCATTTCCCCCTGATACTGCGTGTTGAGGCAATCGGGCGTGAAGCCCCGAAGATGTTCAGGAATCCGGCGCGTGGAGCCGACACGGTATGGCGCAACGCCGAGTTCCATCATGAGATTGCTCCCACCTATTGGCCTAACCAGTCGCTCGAGAACATTGTCCACTGCGACATGGGTCGGCGCGACGAGTAACACTTTGAAGCCAGCTTCTTTGCCGTGCAGCCGGAAAAGTTGTCGAAGGATTTCAAGGATTACCGTCGTCTTACCAGTACCTGGTGGCCCCTGGATGAGGGTTATGTCGGGGCCGAAGACTGCTGCTCGCACAGCTTCTTCCTGTTTAGGGGACAGTGCAGAGTACGGCGGCACCGGAAGGGAGGGCCAATCCGTCGTAATCGGATCCAATTCCTCGGGGGTCGCAAGTATTCTTTGCAGTGTACGTAGGGACAAGTCGTCCGGCGATAGGTCTTCACCGACGATCCTCAGCTTCTCGCTTCGAGTCATCTGCTGCGGGTCGAGAATCTTCAGAGTGTCGTCGATCAATCGCAACTGCGTGTCCGGCAGGAACAACCGGGCGTCCTCCCGCTCCTCGCCCTCGCCCGCCGCGCCATCACAGACCCGCTCGACCAGCGCCCGCCCGCGAGGGTGGTCACAGCCGACCTTCAGAACAAGCTCTCCTCCCCCGGCCTCGGCGACCGCCACTGATCGAATGACGAGTCGGGCGTGATCCTCTCCAACCCGTAGTTCCAGGGGATAGCGGCCCCAATTAACCCCCTCCTGATTCAGGCTCTCCAGGCCGTCGATCCACTCCTCGACCGTTTCTTGCTCCTCGGGGACCAGCGAAAAATCCTGGCCGTCGCGTTCCAGGCGCATCACCCCCACTTGGAGCATGTCGCGCTCGAGCTCGCAGACCTTCTTCCAGCACGCGATCCGCTCCGACAACTTCGAAGAATTGCTTGCGAGATGGTCCACACATGCGACGATTCGGTGAGCGAGTTCCTGACGGCGACTTTGTAGCTCCTCCAGTTCGCGGAGCAACCCAGCAGCATTTCCCGAAGGCGAGCTTCGGCCCGGCACCCCTTCCTCCCACCGGGCCACCACCCGAGCAAAGACCGGCAATGCCGAGTCAGCCTTGCGGATATATGATAGCATCCAGTCCGAGTTGCCCATCAAGGGCGTGTAAGGCGTCAGTTGGATCTGACACGTCAGCCCTTCTGGCACGGCGACGAGGACATCGGATTCCCGCCCCCTCAACTCGTAAAGATGGAGACCGCGGGTCATCGCGGCGCAAAGTTCCACTGGCGTGATTCGCCTATTCTGCAACTCCTCCTTGACCCTTTCGGAGATGCGCAAACGGAAGAACCCGCCGGGCAATTGCCGAGGTTGCCAGCCTGTCCGCTTCCACTGGAGGTACGCCTCTTCCGCATGAGGGATTTGAGTTAGCCAATCGTCATCCAGATCCTCTGCCTCGTCAACCTGGTTAGCGCGGAGCCAGTCCGCGCGCAGCTGGCCCACCGCATCCATCCCGTGTGTCCTGCCGTCAACGAAGCTCAACAGCCAGTGACCGACACCGACGTCCTTAAAGGGCGCAGGAAAGACGCCAAGGCGGACATCGTGAGACGGCAGGAGAAGCAGGAGACCTGTCTTTCCTTTTCTCCGAGCGGTCAGCCGCTTGACGATGAAGACCTCTGCATCGCCTGCGAACAGGTCATCAAGCATCTCGTCGGAAAACGCTTCATCCTGCCGCACCTTGTTCGAGACATGCAGCACCAGCGGCCCCACGTCGATCTCGGGCGGCTTCCAACTCTTGGTCCACGCTTCATAACTGTTCTTGGTATCGAGGAACTGGTTAAGCACGTCGGCAGCATTGCCAGCCACAGTGCGGGCCTCCTGCGGATTGAACACCGACCATGTGGCGCTCAGTCGGGCCAAAGGCGCTACCTGTGGCAGCCTATCCTCGACTCTCAGCAGGCGCCAATCCGCCGGAGCCGGTGGCTTAGGTTCATGCTTCAAGACGATGCGCAGCCGTCCCCCCGTCGATGTAGCCGACGACTTTACCTCCAACGCCTCCCACAGCGGGCCTCAACAAGAAGCACGTCGATGCCCTCGTTGAGGCTTGTCAGCATGCTCGTGCGGTCCTTACCGATCGACTGCAGAGTAGACTCCCACTTTTTGCCCATGAAGAGCCGAAACGGGCCACCCTCCAATGGAGTCAATGCCGCATGCTGCTCCTGCAAGCGCCGTAGTTCTTCGTACTGAGCGGCGGCGTTCGACCTTCTACCGCGCAAGAGGTACTGGGGAGAGGGGCAGGTCCCGGAGCCCGATCGTCGGTATGTTGCTCATGACTGTGGCTGGTGCTCAAGGTCCACTGCAACCCGGAAACCCACAGGCGTAGAAAAGGCGCCAATTATAGGTTCCATTCCCAAACGCTCAGCCAGAGTGTAATTCGCCAGTTTCGATTCGGGATTTCTCCCGCGAACTACCCGCCTGGCTTCGTCGCCCGCGCCTGCAGCGCTTTCCATTCGGGGGTCGAACACGACCGGGTTGTGGCGATACGCCAAGCGGTCGTATGCGTCCTGTGTCCACTCCAGTAGGTGGCACAGGCGGACGCCGAAGGGAGAAACGAGCGGATCCTCCGAGATGTTTCCGGAGGGATAGCGGCGGTCGTCGTTCGCTCCCTCTGGCAGCCTTTTCCCATTGGGCTTCGGTCGGCAGATGACCACCGGCAACTGCCCATTGAGCATATGCTTGGGCTGCGAACCAACTAACATGACTTGCATACGGCCGGTTTTGCGATACACCTTCAGGCAAACCCTGGACAGGGAAGAAACCTCGCTCGACCCGTAGTATAGCTCCCTGTTGCTTTACCCCACTTCATGAACGAGTCCTGCGACACTGGTTCCACATCGATCAGATAACTGCCCAAATGCACCCGACGTTTGGGCGAAGTTTCCTCACGATGATCATCTCCACGGAAAAACGACCCCGCCGTGACCAGGGTCATGACTGCGCCCGTCCGTAGGCCGGCGGAACAGCAGCGGCTTCCCGTCGGACACAGGTAGTCGTTCCAGTTTCAGCTGTTCGATCCACTGAAGCAACTTTCTCAGAAGCGTCGACTGTAACGGTTCCCTCGCCAGGACGCGGTCGCGGGTTTCCAGAATTCGGTCGGTTTGTGGGATCGTAAACCCGGCCTGGACATCGAGATAGCGGGTTTGCTCGTCCAGCAACTCCAAGTCTTCGGGGGTTCCGAGGCGCTCGGCGGCGTCACAAGCTGCGATCAACAGAGCCGGGCGCTTGGGGGAACGCGAAAATACATACCGCAGATGATCGCGAAACCGTCTGCCCCTGTCGGGGTCGTGGTATGCGCCACGCGAGGTCGGCTTAGGCCGGCGAGGCAACGCCTGTCCGCTGGCCAGCACCGCGGCGACTGCTTCGATCAACTCCCCAAGTCGATGGTCGAACGACGGGTCAGGAAGTGTGCGGTCCTGTTCAACCAAATTATCCAGATGGATCATTAGCCAGTCGGCGATCCAGTCGCTTTCTCTGGGGTGACTCTGCCAGCACGACCCGGCATTGGCAACGAACACACGACCTACAGCCGCCACGGCACCTCGACAGTGATCGGCTGCAAACTCTCCAGGTGCCCACTCAGGGCCAGAAAGTTCAACCTGAAGGTAAGGGAGGCAGGCAGCTCCTATCCGCTCACTTTGCATTAACAAGACTTGTTCGTGCGGTTCGGGATCCAACTTGTCCGGTAAATCTCCGAACCGGAACCCATACGGCGATGGGGGTCTATTTTCCCAGGTAAACAAACTGGCTACATAGTTGTGGCGCTGATTGGCGCGCTCAAACCATGCCGCGACTAGGGCAAATGCGACACTCGAGTAGACCAGGGAGAGCACAATGCTCACCCAACCTGGCCAGGGCGCGTTTTCTTCCTCGATGACTGAACGAAGAACGGCTGTGACTGGCGGCAAGGGTGTAGTAACTTGAATCAAACTGATCCGAATCGTTGGTCCCCAACCCCCGAACCCCCACGCCGCCAAGGCAAGCCCTGTCAGCAAGGCGAACAAAACAACCGCCGAGCAGGGAAACCGCAGGAATCCCTTGAAAAAGGGAGTAAGAACGGGCCGTTCCCCTGAGCGCAGATCTTCATAAGCCGCTTCCGCCTTGAGATATTTCCGGAAATACAGGAAACAAACAATCATCACCAACGGTGGCAACGACAGGAAGTAGGCGAGGGCAACCCTGCCATCCGAGTCAAGCGGAGTTGGACTATTCGGCAGGGCAAGCGTTGAGAAGAAGACCGCAGCGAAAAGCACGACGGCGATAGCGATGTCGGTCAATAGGTTTCTGTTCAGCCACTGATACCTAGCACGACGCCACCACCGGCCTAACATGCGGTGAAACTGGCCAAGGACAGAATTCGGAGTCCGAGGTTGGGTTCGCATATGCTGGGCAAGCCGCTGAAATCCTCTTTGGAGGAAACATGACTGTCAGGTTGGCCACCGTCGCCGACCTTACCCTACACAGGTAATTCACGCGCAATTTGACTTTTTCATCATGCAGACGACGAGCTTGGTCAACCGCACTTTTTTGTAAATGAAGGACAATCCGCTCGTCAAGGTGCTCAACGCTGCTGCCCGCTTGAAAGCCTTCGGCGCCAGCAACGACTCCCTGGCCAGCGAGGAGCTGTGCTTCGGTCTCGTGGCCGAGCTGCGCAAACGCTGGAACGGCGTCCTCTGGCACAACCCGGACCCGACGCCGGAGGAGCAGCGAATCGTCGAGGAGCTGACGGGTAAACGGTTTCTCTACCGCCGGGTCGGCTACGACGAGCGGCTGACGCGAATTACGGCTATTATACGTTATTGATGGCTGCCGCCGTCGGTGCCGAGGGCCGGGTCTTGGCCTGCGAACCAAAACCGCTCTTAGCCGAGCGGTATTTGCCGTGGAATATCGCCGTCAACGGTTTCGCCGATCGCGTGCAGATCTGCCCGAAGGCCGTCGGCGACAGAAACGACGTGACTGTGCACGTCACCATCCGCGAAGATGATGCCGGCACATCGTCGCTCTTCCGCTCCCTTGACGCATTCGAACGGCAAGCCATCACGGTCCCAATGACCACCCTTGACCATCTCTGCGCCGACTGGCGGCGACTCGACCTGGTGAAAATCGACGCCGAGGGGGCCGAGGCCCTGATTTGGGAAGGGATGCAAAAGACGCTCAAGCGATTCCCCCAGGCGGTGGTCGTCATGGAATTGCACCAGCATCGCGAACTCAAACGATCAGCCGAATTGCTCCGCCAAATCGAGCAAGACGGCTATTCGTTCCGCAGGATCAACTACGAGGGCGAGGTTGGCCCAGTCAGTTCGGCAACTATACTCGAACGGCCATGGGAGCATTGGGCGGTGTGGATGGGGAAATAACCTAACCTGTCGCAACGCGCCAGCATCCACCATGCACAGAATTTGGGTGTCGGCAGAGTCCGCTGATCCGCCATAATTCCCGGTTTGGTGAAAAAATTCCCCGGAAAACCATTTTCTTAAGTTATTACAATATAGTGTTTTAAGATGAAAAAGCAACTTCCAGCTGCCTTTTGTAATGGCTAGATCGCGTGGCGACCCTTGTCAGGCATATCGCACTTGCTATAATGCTAAAAGTCGACCGACGCGCAAAATAAAAGCCGGCGAACCGCTGCCACGGTTGACCGGCTATAAGTGGGGGCGTAGTTCAATGGCGTAGAACACCCGACTTCTAATCGGGCCATCCGGGTTGGAATCCCGGCGCCTCCACTATTTTATTGATACGGTGCTCAGGAGGAGAAATCAAGGTGTTCGTCGGTGTTTTGGTGCTCCCGGAGGATCATTCAGGTGCCCGAGCTGGATTCCCTACCGCATGATTTTCCCGAGCGAATTAAGCGCCTGCGCGGTCGCCTCGGTCTGACACAGACCCAGCTCGCGGACCGACTGGGCGTCTCGTTCGCGACCGTCAACCGCTGGGAGAACCGGCAGGCACGGCCTTCGCAGCTTGCGTGGGCCCAGCTCGAACGACTGAGTTCCGGGGGAGCGGAGGAAATCCACCCCGACGATTCCCAGCCGAGTCCGCCCACTTTGGATTTCACTTCGGACCCGGCGGCGGTCCGGGCCATCGCCGAAGGCGAGCGCCTCTCATTTGGCCACTTGGCGAATCCTGCTTTCGCCACTGAGATTTCCCAGATCGATCCGCTGCCGCATCAGCGAATTGCCGTGTACGACCACATGCTCAAGCAGGAACGGCTTCGCTTCTTGTTGGCTGATGATGCCGGCGCCGGCAAGACCATCATGACGGGCCTCTACGTCCGGGAAATGTTGTCGCGGCGACTGCTGAAGCGCGTGTTGATCGTGGCACCTGCCGGGCTGGTCGGCAACTGGAAGCGGGAACTCCGCAAGCTCTTCAGCCTTCCGTTCCGCGTTAGTCGCCGGCAGGCGACGCGCGGAACGCCAACCCGTTCGTATCGGCGACGGCAGCGACCGCGTGATCATCAGCATCGACACGCTGGCCAGCCCGCGGGTGTTCGCTCGGCTGAAGGAACCCGGCGTGGCGCCCTACGACCTCGCTGGTGTTCGACGAGGCCCACAAGCTGTCGGCCAGGCAGCGAGGCCCGGACCTCTCCGCATCGCGAAGACGGACCGCTACCAGCGTGGCCGAGGCTCCTGGCGGGCGTCGAAAGGCCGGGAGGACGCCGTGGTGCCTTGCCGTGGAGCGCCCACCATTTGCTGCTCCTTTTGACCGCCACGCCGCACATGGGCAAGGACTATCCGTTCTATGCCCTCTGGAGGCTCCTGGAGCCGGAGGTGTTGTCCACCTACGAGGCGTTTCAGGACTACCCGCAGTGAGCGCCGGCAAGCTGCACTTCATCCGCCGGACCAAGGAGGAGATGGTGTACCTCGACGGGCGGCCCACTGTACCCGAAAGCGGCAGTCGCCGATACGCTCGGCTACGAGCTAGAGCCAGGGGCCGGTGAGCGAGCAGACCCTCTACGACGAGACGACGGAATACCTTGCGCCACGTCTACAACAAGGCGAAGATGCTGAACCGCACAGCCGCCCGGTTGGCGATGAGCGTCTTTCAGCGGCGCCTGGCCAGTTCGACCTACGCGCTGATGCGGTCCTTTGAGCGGCGGATCGAAAAGCTCCGCGACCTGATCGCACAAATCCAGGACGGCCGGCTGACCATCGAGCAGCTCATCACGATGCGAGCGCCGCATGCGGGAGGAAGACGACGTCTTCGAGAGCGAGACGGCCGACGAGGAAACCGCCCGAGGACGGGCGCGAGGGGAACGAGGTCGCCGAGGAAAAGCTGCTGGAGGGCGTCGTGGCGGCGTCGCTTGGTGGACCTGCAAGAGGAGCTGCGAGCAGGTCCGGCAGCTTCGCGACCTGGCCAAGCAGTGTCTACGATGCCGGCACCGAGTCGAAGTTCGAGCGCCTGCGGGAAGTGCTGGTCGACCCCAAGTTCGGACAGGAAGAGAAGCTGATCATCTTCACCGAGCACCGCGACACGCTTGAGTTCCTGGTGCGACGGCTTGGAAGGGCATGGGCTACACGGGGCAGGTCGCGCAAATCCACGGGGGCATGTACTACACCGAACGCGAGGCACGAGGTCGAGCGGTTCCGCAAGCCGGCGGACGAGGGCGGCGCCCGGTTCCTCGTCTGCACCGACGCCGCGGGCGAAGGCATCAACCTCCAGTTCTGCTGGATCATGATCAACTACGACATCCCGTGGAACCCCGCGCGACTGGAGCAGCGCATGGGGCGCATCCACCGGTACGGCCAGAAGCACGACCCGGTGGTCATCTTGAACCTTGTCGCCTCGAACACACGAGAAGGCCGCGTGCTGGAAACGCTGCTCAGAAAGCTGGATGACATCCGCAAGGAGCTTGGGTCCGACAAGGTCTTCGACGTGATCGGCCGGCTCTTTGAGGGGGTGTCCATCAAGCAGTACATGGAGATGGCCGTTGCGGAGGAACGCACCGACGAGGCGACCCGCGAACTGGAAGGCCGTTTGACCAGAGAGCAGGTTGAAGCCCTCTTGGAACGCGAGCGGGTTTTGTACGGGACCGGGGGCGAGGTGGCAAAGGCACTGCCACGCTTGCGCCAGGACCTGGACCGGGAGATGTACCAGCGACTCCTGCCCGGCTACGTTCGCCAATACGTCGAAAGCGCCGCCCCGCTGGTGGGCGTCGAGATCGCGGGCGATCCGGGCCGGCTGTTTCTCCCTGCGGTCCACGAGGGGCTAGTGGGCGTCGATCCGCTCCTGCAGGTTCTTGGAGACGTACTCCGGCGAAAGCAGCGGGCCTGCCTCTCCTTCGTGCGGCCCACGGATCACGACGTCCGGCGATTTGGATTCATCCCGGCGAACCGGTGTTCGAGGCCTTCCGCGCGATGGTCAACTGAACGGCTCGGCGACCAGGCCCGCCGCGGAGCGGTGTTCGTCGATCCCGACATCGGAGAAGCCCTACCTGTTCCATCTCGCGCTAGGTGTCCGTGGTGCGGGAGGCGGACCCGGAGCTTGCCGACCTGGCCCAGGAAGAGATTCTCGATAAGCCGTCTGGTTGGCGTGAAACAGTTCGAGGGCGCGCAGATCATCGTCTGCCCGGTCGAGCATCTGCTGCTGCTCAAGGGCGGGCGTGGTCTACCGGCCGGCGCCCAGCGTTTGGCCGTCCGGGCCCACGAGATGCGGGAAGAGGCCCGTGCGTTCCTCGTCGAACGTGTTGCTCGCGAGATGGCGGTCCAGCGTCGCCAGGCGCTTGTATCGACGTTGGCCGAGCGGGAGGGCTTTGTCGCGCGGGGGTTCGACTACCAGGAAGCCGAGCTGGCTGCGGCCCGGGCGAAGCAGGCCGAAAAGGCCCGCGCCGGCAGCGCAGCCGCCCAGAAGGAATTGGCCCGCGTCAAGGAGCAGCAACGGCAATTGGCCCAGCGCCGGCACCAGGCGCTTGCCGTCTTGCGCCGCGAGCCCGAACTGATCCGCCCTCGGGCCGTCGAGTTCATCGCCACGGCCTTGGTGGTCCCATCGAGCGATCCGGTGGATCGAGAGCAGTACGAGGCCAAGACCGACGAGGTGGCGATGGCGCTAGCCTGGGCCTTCGAGGAATCCGAGGGGGCCATCGTCAAGGACGTCCACACGCCCGAGTTGGCCCGTGCGGCCGGCCTGCCCGACAATCCCGGCTTCGACCTGTGGTCGATCCGGCCCAACGAAAAACGTTGCATCGAGGTGAAAGGCCGGGCCGGCACCGGCGAAATCGAAATCTCGGCCAACGAATGGGCCAAGGCCTGCAACCTTCGCGAGCAGTATTGGCTTTACGTCGTTTACGACTGTGCTACCCCAAAGCCGCGCTTGGTCCGCATCCAAGACCCGTTCGGTGCGCTCTTGGCCAAGGCGAAGGGAAGCGTCGTGATCAGCGCCAAGCAAATACTTGAGGCATCAAGGAAAGGAGTTTGAAAATGGACAAAAAGGACAAGTCTGTGGTCTTCTCGGAAGCCTCCAAGAGTCTTCGTGAACACCTCTCGCCATTTGCAGTGACTGTTATCGACACAGATAACACCCATGATCTGGAGCACGGCAACGCGAAAATCTTCAGCGGCACACTCGTTCAAATCGGAGACAAGCTTCTCGTGGCAACTGCATCGCATTGTATTCACTCCGATCGCGCATGCAACCATTATTGGATTCTGGGCGATCAGCCTCGCTCCAAAAGCGAGGGCGTGCCGAAAATTCTGGCAGCGTGGAATACTCCGGGTGACTCGCCAGATGTTGGCATTCTCGAAGTGGAGCGTAGCAGCTGGCCGCAGTTCTCCTCGAAAACCGCGTGCCCATTAAGCCGTATTCGCATCGTCGGCATTGGACGAACACGCCGGTCGTTGTCGCTCCTTGGATCGCCGATCGAATATGCAAAGATCGAGAAAAACCGGTGCCCCCGCGGTCTAACGGCCGTGTTAATCAGTTACAGTACTGTGGCGCTGGATAAATCCGAGTGGAAAAAATACACGATCTGCCCGCCACCAGACCCTACGACAGACATCATCCTGGAATATCCAGCCGGCACTGATCAAACTGTTCATTTGGATACGGGCAATCCGGTTGAACTGCCTGACCCATCAGGAATGAGCGGCGGCGGTTTGTGGGATCATGGTTTTGGCGTGAACGGTCTGAATTTACTTTGGTGTCCAGATAATGCTTTTCTTTTTGGAATCCAGAGCGCATGGCACCCAACGGAGCGGTACATCCGTGGTGTGCAGATAATTCACTGGCTTCGTCTCGTTAACGATAATTATCCAGAGCTCCGAGGACTGCTCTCGCAACAGTTTCCCGAGCTTGCGTCATAATTGCCAAAGAAATACAGCCATGACCGACACCCCCCGACTGATCGAATTCGCCTTTCCGCTCAAGCAAGCGTCACTCGACAGTGTGCATGAGAAGAATGTGCGGCATGGGCATATTTCGACGCTGCACATCTGGCCGGCGAGGCGGCCGTTGGCGGCTTGCCGGGCGGCGCTGATTGCGACGCTGTTGCCCGATCCGAGCGCTGAGCCGAAGCCGGAAGGGATGAGCGATGCCGAGTGGGAAAAGGAGATTCGACGGCGCCGGCAGGAGTTGTGCGAGAAGATCGGCGGCAAGGTCGTCACGAAGATCGAACGCAAGAAGATGCCCAGTGGACGCGTGGTCGAGCGGGAGAAGGAAGTTACCGAAGGAGGCATCCTGCATTGGGGGCGGGAGACGGAAAACGCCGAGACGCTCCAGTGGTTCCGGGAGCAGATCAAGAAGGCCTACGGTGGCCGCGCACCCAAAGTGCTTGATCCGTTTGCCGGCGGGGGATCCATCCCGCTGGAGGCGATGCGGCTGGGGTGCGAGGCGACCGCGGTGGATATCAATCCGGTCGCCTGGTTCATTCTCAAGTGCACGCTGGAGTACCCGCAGAAGCTGGCCGGTCAGACGCGGCCGCTACCCGATTTCATCCTGAAAGACCGCGAGTTCATGGAAGCGTTCTTCAAAGCTCAAGGGATGAGCAAGAAGGAAATTGCGGCGGCATTGAAGAAGCTGAATCATGCTGTCAAGCCGGAAGGACTGCTGTTTGATCCGTTGACGATGGAGGCGGCCACAGAGGACACCGAGGCCACCGAGAAAAAGAACACAAGAGACTCTGTGAACTCTGTGTCCTCTGTGGCAGATCTCATCCAGGCCGATCTGGCGTGGCACGTTCGGGCGTGGGGAAAGTGGGTGCTGGACCGCGCGCGGCGGGAGCTGGCGCCGTACTACCCGACCTATGCGGACTTCGAGCCGCTCGACAAGAAGAACGCCAAGCCGTACGAGCCGCGGCCGATGCAACTGGTGCCGCTCAAAGAAGACGGCACGCCGGACATCGACGCGCTAAACGCCGAGTTCAGCGAGGAGTATCTGAAGGACAAGACAAACCCGCGCTGGGTCGCCAAGCCGACCGTCGCCTATCTCTGGGCCCGCACCGTGACGTGCAAGAATTGCCGGGCCACGATTCCACTCTTGAAAACCCGCTGGCTGTGCAAGAAGCCGAATAAGCGGGTACTGCTGACGATGGAACCGAACGCGGATAAGACGGGCGTCGTGTTTGGCATTGAAACAGACGTGCCCGTCAAAGGGGGCAACGCAGCGCAGCGCCGCGAGCATGATAAACGCATTGGAGCGGGCACAATGAGCCGAGCCGGCGCCAAATGCCCGTGCTGTGGCACCATCATGACGAAGGACGATATCAAGGTTGAGGGAACTTCCCAAAGGTTAGCGAGCCAGCTAATGGTCGTTGTCGTAGATGCTCCGAATGGCAAGCAGTACCGTGAGCCAACAGCGGACGAATTGGCGTGGACCATAACGGCAGAGGGTGAGATTGCGCGGGTATACAAGGAGATTCCATTCGGCCTACCGGACGATCCGATCACACCCGACGGGAAGGGCAGCACGTGGTGCATCCAATACGGGCTGACGACGTTCGAATCGCTCTTTTCGCCAAGGCAACTCATCGCGATGGGCGTTTTGTTGAAATGGATGCGCGCGGCACCTCCAAAAGCCGAATCGTCCGGTTATCCTGAAGTCTGGCGCGACGCAATTGTGGCCTATCTTCAACTGGCGATTGATAGGTTCGCATCGTTCGGATGTACGCTTGTTAGATGGAAGGTTGATGCAGAAGCCGTCGTGGACGCATTTGCTCGCTTCGGATTGCCAGTGCTTTGGGATTACGCCGAGGCTGTTCCCGTCAATACGTTTGCCGGTGGCTTCCAACTCTGCTATGAGCGAATCTTCACTGGGCTCGCTGGGACCTTGGACACTCGATTTGTCGAGTGCCCGCAAATTGAGGCGGCATCCGTGGTCGGACTCGACGAGAAAGGTGCAATCGACATCGTTGTTACCGATCCCCCTTATTATGACGCGATCTCTTACTCGGCGATTATGGATTTCTTCTACGTATGGCAGCGACGAGGTCTCTTACACCTGAGTCCAGAATACGGGGCTGCATTTCGAGCCCCCCTTTCGCCAAAATGGGATCACAATGCGAGCGATGGTGAGCTTGTCGATGACGCTCAACGCTTTGGAGGTGACCGCGCCAAGTCTAAGGCCGTCTACGAAGACGGAATGGCGCGCGGGTTCGAAGCGTGTTGCCGATCGCTGGCAGACAATGGTCTATTCGTAATCGTGTTTGCCAATAAGCAGCCGGACGCATGGGAAACATTGGTTGCCGCAATTATCCGTGCTGGATTCGTAGTCGATGGTAGTTGGCCGATCGAGACCGAAATGGCAAATCGTGCCAGGGCACTTAGTTCGGCTGCACTCGCCTCCTCCGTCTGGCTGGTCTGCAAGAAGCGTCCGCCGACTGCCCGTCCTGGCTGGGACAACAAAGTGCTCGAAGAGATGCGGGCGAACATTGGCCAGCGGCTGCGCGATTTCTGGGATGCGGGGATTCGCGGGCCGGACTTTGTCTGGGCGGCGACAGGGCCGGCGCTGGAAGCCTACAGCCAACATCCGGTCGTCAAGAAAGCCGACTCGCCCGGCGAGATTATGACGGTCGGCGAGTTTCTCACCCACGTGCGGCGGATGGTCGTCGATTTCGTCGTCGGCCGCGTGCTGTCCGGTGGCCCTCACCCCGGCCCTCTCCCAGAGGGAGAGGGTGCAATCGACGAGGCCGCGACTGATCGGCTCGACGAAGTGACCGCCTACTACCTGCTGCACCGGCACGACTTCGGCATGGACGAAGCGCCGGTCGGAGCGTGCATTCTGTACGCCACAGCCTGCGGGCTGTCGGATCAGGAATTGGTGCAGACCTGGGACCTGCTGGCCAAGAAAGGAGACTCGGCGACGCGGGGACGCGAGGACGTCGAGATCGAGGACGCGGAGTCAGACGCGGATGACGAGGCGGCGGATACCAGCTCGGGCAGCAAGGTGAAGCTGAAGACGTGGAGCCAACGGCGGGGCCGGTCGATGGGCTACGAAGCCCCCGGCGGACGGCCGGTGCCGCTGATCGACCGCATCCACCGCCTGATGCACCTGTGGAAAGCGGGCGACGTACACAAGGTGGACGAGTATCTGGACGAACACGGCCTGCGCCGCCAGGAGCTGTTCCGGCGGGTACTACAATCACTGATCGAACTGGCCAAACCCGGCAGCGAAGAACGCTCCCTGCTGGAAAGCCTCAGCAACCACGTCGGCGCCAAGGGCGCGAAGCGACCGGAATATAAACGACTTTTTGAAGACATCGAATGGGAAAATGAGGAATAATCGTGATCCATCTCATCGAGGCCCTCAACTATCGCTGCCTTCGGTATGTTCGGCAACGTCTGGGTAGTTTTCACGTTTTGATCGGTCCCAATGCGAGTGGCAAGACAACCTTTTTGGATGTCATCAGCTTTCTGAGTTCTTTGGTTTGGGACGGACCTGAAAACGCCATTCGCGACCGAACACAAGTGTTCGAGGATCTGGTATGGTCGCGAGAAGGGAAACAATTCGAGTTGGCGGTGGAGGCGATCATTCCTGAAGACCGCAAGAAACACCTTGCGAAAAAATTCGAAGCAATTCGATACGAAGTTCGAGTTGGCCTGGATCCGAAGACAGACGAATTGGGCATTTTGGAAGAAAAGGCTTGGCTGAAGCCACTAGAAGCTGAACCACCGAGAGAGCCAATGCTCTTCCCCATCGAGCGTCAGCCGCCGAACAGCATTCTCACAGGTAAGGCAGAGCAAGGATGGCAAAGAATACTGAGCAAGGCACCGGGGGGCAATGACAACTTTTATGTAGAGGTCCGCAAGGAGGGCAGCGGCAAAGGCTGGTTCCCGTCGATTCGATTGGGTCCACGCAAGTCGGCGCTGGGAAACCTACCGGAAGATGAGCGGAAATTCCCGGTGTCCACATGGTTCAAGGATTTTTTGGCACAAAATGTTCAAACCATAGTGTTGAATAGTTTGCTGATCCGGAAAGCCAGCCCCCCAGGCCAGGTTCGGAGTTTCAAGCCGGACGGCTCCAATCTGCCGTGGGTGATTTCCGAACTGGAAAAAACCAAACATTTCAGGAATTGGATTGCACATGTCGCCACCGCGTTGCCCGATGTGGAGGGAATCCGCACTATCGAGCGTGCAGACGACAAGCATCGTTATCTAGTCATCCGCTATAAAGGAGGACTCGAGGTTCCTTCATGGATGGCGTCGGATGGAACCTTACGCTTTTTGGCGCTGACGATTCTGGCATACTTGTCGGAATTCAAAGGCGTGTATTTGATCGAGGAGCCGGAAAACGGCATCCACCCCAGCGCAGTCGAATCGGTCTATCAATCGCTTTCTTCTGTGTACGATGCCCAAGTATTGTTGGCCACCCACTCGCCGGTGATTCTTGGCTTGGCCGAACCGGATAAAGTGCTGTGTTTCAAAAAGACAGAGTCTGGTGCGACTGACATCGTATTGGGCAGTGAACATCCGGGGCTGCGGAATTGGAAAGGCGAGATCGATCTTGGTACGCTTTTTGCCGGAGGGGTCCTGGGATGAATCATGAGACTCCGCACCGCGACTTGATTGTTTTGACAGCCGATAAGAATGCCCAATTCGCAATCCGTGGAATAATGTCCCGGCATAAATCGTTAGGCATCCGTAATAACATCACAACGGACTTTCATGTTCACTCAAATAGGGACCCGGGCGTGCTCCGAGATGCCCATCATTTCTTACGGAGTTTTTGCCATTCGCACCAACATGCGCTGGTGGTTTTCGACCGTGAAGGCTGTGGTAGGAAAGACGGTCGTGAGGATTTGGAGGGTGAAGTCGAAGCCAATCTGAGTCAGTCCGGCTGGGACGATCGAGCGAGAGTTATAGTGATTGATCCAGAGTTGGAAGTGTGGGTGTGGAGTGATTCGCCACACGTGTCAAAGGAACTCGGATGGAAAGATTGCGAGCCCGATTTGCGCACCTGGTTGACAGAAAATGGCTTTTTTCAAGAAGGGGCATCCAAACCGGAGCGACCCAAAGAAGCAGTTGAGGCGGTGCTGCGCCAGGTGCGAGTGCCTCGATCCTCAGCGATTTACGAATCGCTCGCCAAAAAGGTTGGGTTTTCCCGTTGCCAAGATCAAGCTTTTGAAAAGTTGAAGAACGTCTTACAAGAATGGTTTGCGGAGACGTGAAATGCCAAAACTATTGTGGAAACCGTGGCACGAAGTCGTCGCACTTCGTGACGACCTGAAAACGGGTGAGCTGTCATTGCAGATGTTCGCTGCGGACCTTTACGAGGTCATGATGCAGCGCGGCAAGCAGCCGGTCTACGAGAAGCCGGAAAGCTTCTTTAGCCTGACCTTCCCCACGCACAACTTGCGGAACCTCGTGCGCGATGTGGCACTGCGTCTGGCCGGCAAGAACGACAAGGCAGTGCGCCAGCTCGAATTGACCTACGGCGGCGGCAAAACCCACACGCTGATCACGCTCTATCACCTGCACTGCGACCCCGATCATCTGCCCGACCTGCCCGCCGTCCATGAGTTCATCGAGGCCATTGGTCAACAACCCGTCAAGGCACGTGTTGCCGCCTTGTGCTTCGACAAACTGGATGTCGAAAAAGGCACGGAGGTTCGCAGCCCGACCGGCAAGACCCGGCGACTCAAGCACCCCTGGAGTGTTCTTGCATACCAGATTGCCGGCGACGATGGCCTGCGAGTTCTTCATGCCGACGGCAAGGCCGAAGAGCGGCTCACGGCCCCGGCCGAAAACACGCTTACCGAGTTGCTGGAAATGCCGCTCAAAGAGGGGTTTGGCGTCCTGGTGCTGATGGACGAGGTGCTGATGTACGCCAAGGAGAAGGTGATCCAAGACCGCGACTGGCGGGATCGGCTTGTCAACTTCTTTCAGTACCTGACCCAGGCGGCCACGAAAGTTCCGCGCTGCTGCATCGTCGCCTCACTGTTGGCGACCGATCCCAAGAAAACGGGCGACGAGCTGGGTCGGCAATTGCTAGGCGACTTCTATGACATTTTCCGGCGTGAAAAGGAAGAAGGCGTCGAGCCTGTGGTCAAGGAGGATGTAGCGGAGGTCCTGCGGCGAAGGTTTTTCAAACCGGAATCCATCCGCGATCCCGGCGCCTTTCGCCCGCACGTCATCGCCGCTCTCAAAGGCATCCAGACGGTCGATGAGCAGACTGCCAAGGCCGGTGCTTCTGCCGAGGAGCGGTTTCTCAAGAGCTATCCGTTTCACCCCGATCTGACGGAAGTCCTGTATGCCAAGTGGACGCAGATGAGTGGCTTTCAGCGAACGCGAGGCGTATTGCGCACGTTCGCCCTGGCGCTGCGGGAAGCGGGCAAATGGGACGACAGTCCGCTGATCGGGCCAGCTGTTCTGCTCAACGCTCCCGGTCAGGAAGATGTGTCCGAGGCGATGCGCGAGTTGGTGACGGTGGCCGACACCGAGGAGCACGAAGGCCGCAAGACCGCCTGGACGCCGATCCTCGTCAGCGAGTTGAACCAGGCGAGAGAGATCCAGAAGGAATCGGTCGGCTTGAGATTTCGCGAAATCGAGCAGGCCGTTGTAGCGACGTTCTTGCACTCTCAGCCCGTGGGCCAGACAGCCCATACGCGAGACCTGACGGTGCTGGTCGGGGCAACGCGGCCCGACAAGATCGAGCTGGAAAAGGGCCTGCTCCGATGGTCGCAGGTCAGTCACTGGTTGGACGACCATTACGCACCGGAGGGAGACCAGGTGCCCGGCACGTGGCGGTTGGGGAACCGGCCGAATCTGAACCAGATGCACGCCGTCGCCATGAAGAAAATCTCCGATGAGGTAGTCCGCGCCCGGCTCATTGACGAAATCGGCAGGGTGAAGAAGCTCACGGCCGGCGCATCCGCTGCCGGCGTACTGGTTCACACGCTGCCGGTCAAACCGAACGATGTGAAGGACGACGGGGCTTTCCGCTACGCGGTGCTCGGCCCAGGCGCTGCCTCCGACTCGGGCAAACCGAGCGCCGAAGCCAAGCGATTCCTTGACGAGAACACGGGACCTGACAATCCACGCGTGTATCGCAACGCCGTGTTGTTGCTTTGCCCTTCCAGGGATGGCCTGGAAATCGCCGAGGCCCGCATTCGCGACTACCTCGCTTGGGAAGCCGTCGCCAGCGACCTTCAAGAGCAAGAAAACAAAGAAAAACACGAGAAGGAAAAAGGAGGAACTATCGACCCCGTCCGCATGGAAGCGCTTCGTATGAATATCGAAAGGTCGAAGGGGCGAATTCCCGAGGCGATCCGGCAGGCGTACTGCATTGTCGTTACGGTCTCGGAGAAGAACGAAGTTCAAGCGTTCAAGATCACGGTGACCGACGATCCGCATTTCACGACGATCAAGGCCGACAAGCGTGCACGCATCCAGGACACGGCCATTACGGCAGAAGCGCTGCTGCCCGGAGGTCCTTACGACCTGTGGAAGGAAGGGGAGACGAGCCGTCGCGTCAAGGACCTTGCCGGCGCCTTCGCGCAACTGCCGCATCTGCCGAAGATGCTCAAAGCCGACGCCATCGTGGACACGCTGGTGGATGGATGTGAACAAGGCTCTTTCGTTTTGCGATTGACTCGACCGGATGGCACATTCCGCACCTGGTGGCGCTCGCGGCCTGATGAGACGGCCCTGAAGGATCCTGCGCTCGAGCTGGTGTTGCCGGAGGCAGCCGAGCTGAGCGAGATTGCGCCGGAATTGCTGACGGCGCACAAATTGCCGGAGCTTTGGGACGGCGATGAGACGACTGTGCAAGCCATCATCGACTATTTCAGTGGAGGGAGAATCGTCCAGGTTGACCGCGGCGGCTATCAAGAACCGATCCAGATTCCCAAGGCAAGCCGGCAGGTGGTTGAGAAGGCAATCGCCGCCGCAGTCGAGAAGGGATCGATCTGGCTCCGGTCTGGCCCGGCAAGCATCTTGGGAGAGCCGATCCCTGCCGGCGTTTTGACGCCTTCCGCCGTCCTTTCCGCGCCCCCTGATCCGATCTCTGCGGCAGAAATTCTCCCGGAGAATCTGCCAGACGCTTGGCAGGATGATGAAACCACCGCCCTGGCTGTTGCCACGGCGCTTTCGCAAAAAGTCGGCAAGGTGTTGCCGTGGAAAACTGTGCGAGATGCGATCACCGGCTCGCTTCAGGCACGATTCATCGAACTGGTAGACGGCTCAACTAATTGGCCGTGCGAATTCCACGCTGCCGATTCGGTTCGGTTAAAAGTCGCGGCGAGCGGCAGTGGCGTACCAGGAGCAGGTTTCGGCACGGAAACCAGTGGCCCCAAGAAACTGGTGGGCGTCGCTGCATTCGAACCGGCGGAGATTCAGGATTTAGGAGACATTGTTCCGCAACTTCTGGACTTGAAGGCGAAGACGCAGGTGCCGATCCAATTTCAAGTCCGCATCGAAGTGGGCGACGGGACCGCCCTGCCGCCGGCATCAGTGACGGAACAATTGAATACCATTTTGGCCGCAGTGAAGGAAGGGTTCCGAGTGCAGTAGCGTTGGCGTGATTTAGCCCTGGCAGAATGCTGCAATCGGACATTTTGCGTCCGGAGGCCAGTTTGGCATTTTTTCGGAAGTCTTAGCTTGAGGATTCAGGAGATATACCATGTCGCCTCGATATGATCCAAAGGATCATATCCGTCCGCTGGAAGTTGCCCCGCGTGCCGAGGGCATTCTCGATCAACGAGAGATCACGATTCAGTCGTATCAGACGACGGTGCCGTTTGACTTCGACGCGCTGGACGCCGGCTTGGATAAAGCTTGGCTCACCCCGCAAATTCGTTTCGGAGTCTTTTCTCGCATCCGCTCCAAAGGCAAAAAGGCATTGGATGTCGTTCTTGGGCTACAGGACGAACTCACGATTAGGGCATACGACTACGACGCGAGGCGTCCGCTTTGGTATTCATGGCAAGATACAATCGTCGATACGGTCAGCGTCCATTATTTCCGGGATGAAGACGGTTTTCTCCGCTTCACTACGACCGGCGGCGGTCGTCGAATCACGGATGAGCGTCTGTACGAATTCAACTCTGCGTTTCTCCACATTCCGGCCGATGCTGTCACCAAGCGCCAGTTCGACCTCGACAAGTTGCGTGAGCTTTGCTTCAAGCGGTTCAAGGATAGGCTTTATATGATCCGATTTGCGGACCCCGCGGCGAAGGAGTATCGCAGCATCGACCACGCGCTGTTTCAAAGCCGCCAATACATCGATCCAGATGCGGAACGACTCAAGGAAATCAGCTCTGACAAGCAGGTCAAAATAGAATCGTTTGACTCCGACATTGAAGTACGAACAGAAGATCTGACCACGTCCATCCAAGTTCGGTTCTTTATTCGCGGGACAAGCGGTTCGCTGCGCCTCAGGTTTCCCAAGGTTGCCTACAAGACTCAGCTCAACACTATTGAGGATCAGGCCCTTGTCTTTTACCGTCTGGCCAACGCAACCGTGAATGCGATTCTTGACGACGATTATTACACGCACGGACCACGCTCGCTCGACGAATTGAGCGTTGACCCTGTCATGTTTCAGGACATGGTGAATCTGCGTCCGTTTAAACAGGTGTTGGTCCGCAAGGAGGCTCGCAGAGAGTTCTTCCTAAAAATTGACCTTGGGGAACATTGGACGGAATGGGGTCCACACCTTCAAGCAATTGACGCCTTGGTCGATTCCGATGTCATTCGGGCGGACGTCGATTCGGAACTTAATGAGTTAATTCGACGCGCCCCAAATACGGCCGTGCGCTTGCTGTCCGTTTGCCAAGCCGATCCCCGGAAGTATCGGGTTGGTGGAATTGTCGCCCGGGCGCTCGCCCGGCAAGCACAGGCTTTCCCGCCCGATCTTCGAGCACAGGCTGAGGAAACCGTGCTTTCTTGGGGCGTGGAACGGGAGGAGGACACTTGGGATGTCAATGTGAAAACGAATGAAATCCACTTGTTGAATTTCCGGTGGCAAATCGACGATGTCGCGTATGATGTCTTTCCAAAGGTCCTCTGGAAACTTGTAGGGGTGCTGCATTCTCGATTGATGGCGTGCACCGGCGATGTTGGACCCCTGCTTCAACGGTATGCCTGGTGCATTACGGCAGCGAAAAACCTTCCGGAAAATCACTCACGAAGCTGCGCGGCGTTGCGGCTGGTGTCCAGTGGTCGTGTGCCACGTTCTACGGCGGAGGCATCCCGAGTTCTCAAAGACCCCGTCGCCGATCTGCACGCGCTTGATGAAGCGGTACTGGATCAGTTCGGCCTTCCTCTCTGGCCCCTACTATCGGCAAGTCACACAGGGGCCACAATCACGCTGCGCAATGATGGAATCGGCGCGGCGCTGAAGGTCACAACGCATGTTGAGGGACAGCCGATTGCGAACGCCGCGTCAGTACCCGAAACAGACATTCCTGCGGGTGAGACGACAACGCTAATCGTCTCTGACAAGGTGGCCGCCATCGAGGTCTGCTTCGAGAAGTTTGGGAACGCCTTCCACGTTGGGCTGTCTGTTGCCGAGGATGCCAGCCCTGCCGACGTCGTGAAGGCACGAAACCTGCCCAGCATCATCTGCAAAAAGCGGCTCAAGGAACAGCGGCGATTTCGTCAAGAAATTGACCCCAAAGGAATCGTCGTTGGTGCGAGCCCAGCCTTGTTGCGTCTTTTTGAAGAGATTCACCACGCGAACATGACCGACGGCCCACCGCCAGTGCTGCTGCTTGGTGAACCAGGCGTCGGCAAGACGCACATCGCCCAGTTGCTTCACCAATCGAGTAACCGCGCATCAGGCACGTTTAAGATGGTTAACGCGGGTGGTGGTGGCGGCGACATCAACATCCAGCGTGGAGAATGGATCGGCTACGGTAAAGGACATGGTATTCAAGGGATCGACAAGAACGGCCGGCCTGGCCACCTGATGGATGCGGACGGCGGCACGCTTTTCATCGACGAGTTTGCCACCCTTTCCCACGACCTGCAGGTGATTTTCCTCTCCGTGCTCGAAAAACGGAGCATCGAAAAGATCGGCGGTGAGAGTTTCACTCCTAACGTCAGGTGTATTTTTGCCACGAATGCCGATGTAGAAGAGGAAGTTGCAAAAGGCACGCTTCGCCGCGACCTTCTCGACCGCATTCCATTTCGGATTATGATTCCGCCTCTCCGCAATCGGTTGGGCGACGTTTTAAACCTTGCGAAGCACTTTGCCGGAAGCCATCAGATTACCGAGAGAGGCCTCATTGCAATGCTCCGCCACGATTGGCCGGGCAACGTGCGCGAACTTCAGAACAAGATGCGCGCGGCGAAAGCCAAGCTGAAGACCGAGGGTAAGGGTGTTATAGACCTCGAACATCTCGAATTGCCTGCCGAGATTGTTTCGGCGGTTGAATCCCTCGACGAAAGCCGTTGCCGGCGTGAACTTTGGGCTGTTGTTGACGAGATCGCGCGAGGCGAGGGATTTGAACAAGGAACTGGGCTTCAGAAACGCGTTAGTGAAATTCTAGGCGTGAGCGAGACACAGACGTCAAAAATGTATCGAGAATTTTGCTTGACGAACACTTCCGTGGCCTCAGCTTGACTTTCCTCGACGGCCATTCGTCTTTCCTTGTCCACTGTTTTTCCGGCCTGGACTTTCCTGAGACGAAGAAAGGCTTTCCTTTTCGGCCAGTCGCCTTTCCAAAGCCCCACCATCGACAGTAAAAATGCCGCTTTTCCCGGCAAAACAGCACGTTTTTGACGTGGCACACACTTTGCTTAAGTGCATGCCTATCACGCGATACTGCACACGCAGAGCGCAGAATACCGTAATCCCATAATCGAGGTAGCCATGTCGCTTTCTGCCCCCGCCATGCCGACTGTCGGCGAAATCGCCCGACGACTCGACCAGCCAATTCACCGCATCGAGTACGTGATCCGTGCTCGCGGCATCCGGCCATGTGGCTGGGCCGGCAATGCCCGCGTGTTCCCCGAGGATGCGGTCGAGGTTATCGCGGATGAACTGCAACGCATCGCCAACGCGAAGGGTCGCGACCAAGCCGATGCGTTGGATGACTCACAGTCGTAGGTTTTCACTCTCATTCCCAGTAACGGATTCCTATTGTCATGATTCTCGGTTTCTTGGAGGAGGCCGTTTATGAGCAGCGGGCAGATGCGGCCGCCAAACGAAACACGCAGCATTGCCCCGGACACTCTCTTGGTGACGGCAAAGCAGGCCGCCGCCATGTGCGGCAAATCACTTCGGACGTGGCGGAGCTGGGATGCGGCGGGCTGGATTCCGCGGCCGGTGCGGATCGGTCGGTCGACTCTTTGGCGACTCGATGAACTGCGCGAGTGGATCGAAGCGGGCTGTCCGCGCCGAGAAGAATGGGAGGCGCGGACATGACCATCTCGGTTGATCTTAACAGCCGAATCGGGATCGAGTTGGCAAGCCGTTTAGGTCTGCCGCTCAATCGCCGCGAAGGCCATGATTTAGCCGGGCCTTGTATTTCGTGCAACTCGAGCGACGCCTTTCGACTGCACGAGAAGACTGGCGTCGGCTATTGCTATTCATGCTGCAGCAGGTGGTCGCCGTTTCAAGTCGCCGAGACCGTTCTCGGGGATCGCGAGCGGGCTAAGGAGTTGATGCGTGAACTGGGCGTTTTCCCGTCGAATGGGAGCAACGCTCGTATTGGAGATCCGATTGAAATCATCGCTCGACAGAAAGGGATCACCCCCGAATCGCTTAGAGCGTTCGGCGCTCAAACAATTTCACCCACAACCATCCAGCTGCCCGCCTACGGGCCAGATGGGAAGCCCTGTACGACCTTCACGATTTCGACCAAGCCCGGCACGCGGGCCAATAAGGGCCTTTTCGCCAAGGGCAAGCCTGCCGGTCTGTTTTTTCCAGATGAGAATGGCAAGGTTCGTCTGCCCCGGCCCGGTGAAGTCTGGCACATGGTGGAAGGTCCGAAAGATGCAGCGGCGTTGCACGACCTCGGCCTGCTCGCTTGCGGCACTAACACCTGTCGGCTGGCGGCGAAGTTCGCCCGGCTGTTTGCCGGCGTCGAGGTCGTGCTCATTCCTGATCGGGACCGGGCCGGCGAAGATGGAAGCCAGTTCTCCGCTCGTGTGCTGCACGGCGTGGCTAAATCGGTGCGGATCGCCGTGCTGCCGGCAGAATTCAAGGAAAGCGATGGCGAGGATGTACGTGACATTCTTCGGAAAAAAGGCGGACGCGAGCAGTTGTTGCAGGCCATTGACGACGCCCAGCCGCCGGAATGGTGGGCCTCATCCGATCACAAGGAGGCAGCACCCGCATTCGCCTCGGCAGAAATCCCGTTGCCGGAAGGGGAGCCGCTCAAGCTGTCGGTCTCGCCAGCCGGGCGCCAGCCGCATCGCCTGATCGTGGCCATGCGCGGCGATGTGGAACATCGAGACCGCATCAACACCGATAGCAGCACTTCGCGGGATCGATTCATTAACAAACTGGCGACGAAAATCGGCGTCGAGCGAGACACTCTGGCTCCATTGGTCGAGCCACAACTCACGAAGTTGGCCAGCGAAATTGATGCGACAAATCAACTGTCCGGAGGTCATGACGAAAGCGAGGCACAGAGCCAAGCAACCCTGGCTGCGGATATGGCCGCCGATTGGGACCTCTGGCACACGCCATCCAAAGAGGCCTATGCCACCATCGAGGTCGGCAACCACAAGGAAAACTGGCCCGTAAAATCGCAAACCTTCAGAGGTTTCGTTGCCAAGCGGTTTTTCGACGAATATGGCAAAGCGATGAATTCCGAAGCGGTCTCCGCTGCCATCAATCTCCTGCAGGCCAAGGCGCTGTTTGAGGGAGACGAACATCCGGTTTATGTGCGCCTCGCGGAACACGAGGGTAACATCTATCTCGACCTGTGCAACGACGATTGGCAGGCCGTGGAGATCACACCGCAAGGATGGGAAATCATCGACGATCCACCGGTTCGTTTCCGGCGGTCGCGCGGTATGCTCGCACTGCCCACACCGGAGAGCGGCGGGAGCGTAGATATGCTGCGTGGTTTCTTGAATCTCGACGATAGCGCCTGGCGGCTCGTGGTCTCCTGGCTCGTAGCCACGCTTCGCCCGCGCGGACCTTATCCAGTTCTTGCTCTTTTTGCCGAACAGGGATCGGGCAAGAGCACCATCGGCCGCCTGTTGCGGGAACTGGTCGATCCGAACGCTGCGCCCTTGCGGGCGGAACCACGCGACGGCAGAGATTTGATGATCGCCGCCAACAATTCATGGTGCCTCGCTTTCGACAACTTGTCCCATGTGCAGCCGTGGCTGTCTGACGCACTGTGCCGATTGAGCACGGGCGGTGGATTCACGACGCGAGAGCTCTATACCGATCAGGACGAAGTCATCTTCGATTCGCAGCGGCCTCTACTGCTGACCAGCATTGAGGAAGTGGCGACGCGGTCGGACCTACTCGATCGGTGCCTGATCGTCTGGCTCCCCGCGATACCCGAAGAAAACCGACGAGCCGAAGCGGAGTTGTTCGATGCGTTTGACAAGGTGCGAGCACAGATCCTCGGCGCCCTGCTTGACGCTGTGGCAGTAGCGCTCGACCGCTTGCCGTCGATCAAGCTGCCGGGCTTGCCACGCATGGCAGACTTTGCGTTATGGGCGACGGCGGCAGAGACGGCCTTTGGATGGCCCGACGGAACGTTCATGGAGGCTTATCAAGGTAACCGCGAATCCGCCAACGAGGTAGCGCTGGAAGCCTCCGTGGTTGCTCGGCCGCTCTTGGACCTGCTGGAAGAGCGGAGCGAATGGATCGGTTCGTCCGGTGAATTACTGAAAGTGCTGGAAGAGCGTCTGGGCGATCAAGTTCGCCGGCTGGCCGGCTGGCCGAAGAACCCCCGTTCGCTGTCGGGACATTTGAAACGGCTAGCCCCAAACCTCCGCGCGGCGGGTTGGACGGTCGATCTAGACCGCAATTCAAAGAAACGCCTCTGGTCGATTCGGCCGCTGCCGCGTGACGCAAATTCCAGTCCGGCGACTGGACCGTCATCATTTGCGTCACCATCTGAGCAATCCGAATCGATGCCAACCGATGCAGATTGGTGCGACGCCGACGAGTATGACGCAAATGACGCAAATGACGCAAATGCCGGGCATCCGGGACTCGACGAGCAAGAATACGACGACGAGGTCCCGTTCTGATCGCGGAATTGCCTTGAAATGGGGCGGAAAGTGAGCAAGCCTGTGACTACTCGATTGGCGTGACGGTACAATTACAAAAAGAGGTGAAAATGGCGAGCTTGTACAAGAAACCGGTTATCGTCACCGATCCGAAGACCGGCGAGAAGATTAAGACGAAATCGAAGAAATGGTGGGGCCGCTACCGCGATGCCAGCGGTCGCGAACGCCGCGTTCCCCTGGCCACCGACAAGACCGCAGCCCAGGCGATGCTCAACGAGTTGGTCAAGAAAGTCGAACGCGAAGTCGCTGGGCTGGTGGATCGCTTTGACGAACATCGCAAGCGGCCAATCGCCGATCATCTGACCGACTTCGAGCGACATTTGAAATCCAAGGACATCAGCGCCTCGCAGGTCAAACTCGTCGCATCGCGATGTCGCCGTATCGTTGAGGGCTGCAAAGCCGCGTTCATCGGCGACATTTCGGCGAGCAGAGTTCAAGCGTTCCTGGCGGAGCTGCGCGAAAGCGGCAAGAGCGTGCAAACCAGCAACCACTATCTACGGGCCATCAAACAGTTCACACGCTGGCTTGTCAAGGAGCGCCGGGCGGCGGATGACCCTCTGGCCCATGTGGCCATGCTGAACGTGTGTGTTGATCGCCGGCACGACCGCAGACCATTGTCCGACGCTGAAGTGGCCTTGATTCTTAAGGCCGCGAATGCCGGACCGGTCGTTCGCCGGATGAGTGGTCCCGACAGAGCGATGCTCTACGCCGTAGCCGTCTATACGGGTTTACGGGCCAGCGAGTTGGCGAGCTTGACCCCCGAAAGTTTCAACCTGGACGCCAGTCCGGCGACGGTCACGGTCTTGGCCGCGTATTCCAAACATCGGCGAGAAGATGTGCTGCCGATGCATCCTAGCCTGGTTGCCCTGTTGCGGCCGTGGTTAGCAACAAAGCCGGCGGGCCAGCCGGTTTGGCCCGGCAACTGGGCTAAAGGAAAAGAAGCCGGTGCGATGCTGAGACACGATCTCGAAGCGGCGGGTATCCCCTACGTGGACGAAAACGGGCGCTACGCCGATTTTCACGCCCTGCGACACACGTTTATCACGAACATGGTCAAGTCCGGCATCTCGCCGAAGGCCGCTCAATCGTTGGCCCGACACTCGACCATCGACCTCACGATGAACGTCTACACGTCGCTGACCGTCCACGATCAGGCGTCTGCGCTGGCGTCTTTGCCAGCAATTCCGTCGTTGGACGCAGGGCGACCCGAAGCCAAAGCGCTGGAAGCAACGGGGACGGATGGCCTGAAAAAGGTGCCCACTATGGTGCCGAGAGGTGCCGAAAATGGTGCCGTTCGCTTCGCATCAGATGCGCCCCAACCTGCGCCAAATTACACCGAAAACGGGCCGAGGGACGCCGACAACAGGAGGCTAGAAAACGCAAGAAACCCTAGAAAAAACGGCGTTTTTCGCACCGATTCGCGCCAAGCTGCATCGCATTACCAAGCGGAGAGGGAGGGATTCGAACCCTCGGACCCCAAAAGGGGTCACCGGTTTTCGAGACCGGCCCAATCGGCCGCTCTGGCACCTCTCCATTCGTTTCGATTTCCTTTTCTTTGATCATATTCCGGTTGCCACCAAGAAGCAAACCGTGCCGCCAGATCTTCTCCATGCAATACGCAATCTGGACCATTCATTCATTTTACAGGCCGACTACACCACCGTTTCGCCAAAACCCGAAAGCATGATGAAGGCACAGTCAACAGTGGGGCAATATCATTGAGCGAGTGTTTTCCCACTTGCAGCCAAGGCCGTTCGTTTGCATGATAGTGCAGGGTTGCACAAGCAGGGACTTCAACAATTGGTGGGTTCGGACATGCGAAAATCTCGAATTCTTGCCGGCGTCGGTGGTTTGGCAACGCTGATATTTTTTGTGTCGTTGACGACATTGATGAGTCCGGCACAAAAAGAGGCACCGGCCAGGCCGGAACGCCAACCACGCAAACCAATCGACATGCCCCACTGATTCTTGTGAGTCTTGAAGTTTCGCTGGGTTTGAAGGATACAAAAACCAACCGATTGGAGCGGCAGTGTTCAGGTAAAAGGGGGCGAGGTGGTTCGGATTGCCGTGGTCCGCGGCGGGGCCAAGGCGACTGCGACGAAAAACCGTTTTGAAGTGCGTTCGGTGAAGCAAAAGCGCGGCAAACGGACATCAATTGTCCCGGCAGTGATTCGGGTTGACGTGGCGGCGCCGCCCGCTGCCGAAGTCACCATCAAAACGACTCCGCAAACGGTTTCGTTCAAAGTTGGCGAAATCGAAGAGGGGAGCAGCAAGACGTTCAAACAGATTGCCGTAGCCCGGCGGCCCGGAACGATCAACCTCACAACACCGGATACCGAAGATGACTTTCCCGCGTTGGCCAAGGCGAAAGATGGCACAGTCTGGTTGGCATATGTGTCGTATGAGCCAGGCCGCCCGATTGTGATGGAACGAATACTCGCGGGGAATTTCGATGACCTCGTACCCAAAGGGAACGGCGACCAGATTCGGCTGGTGCGCTTCGACGGCAAGACGTGGCATAGCGAAATCGACGTCACCGATCGAGGGTTGGACGTGTGGCGGCCAACTGTTGCCGTCGACGGTCAGGGCAACGTCGTGGTCGCCTGGGCACAGCAGGCGAAAGGCAACTGGGATATTTATTACCGAGTGTATTCACCGAAAAAGAAAACCTGGTCGGATATTGTACGGGTTACCAAAGACCCGGGGTCCGATTTTCACGTCGTCGCTGCGACCGATGCCAGCGGCAAAGTGTGGGTCGCCTGGCAAGGCTGGCGAGGCAACAATTTCGACATCTTTCTGACTTCCGTATCGGACGGAGCCAAAAAAGTCGTCACTGTTTCCGACAGCCAGGCCAACGACTGGTGCCCGTCGATTGCCGCTGACAGCCAAGGCAACGTCTATGTTGCCTGGGATACTTATGACAAGGGTAATTACGACGTGCAGCTGCGGTCGTTTGGCAAACAGAACAAGACGTGGACCATTGCTGGCACGCTGCGATTCGAAGCGCGGCCAGACATTGCCGTCGACGCCAAGGATCGTGTCTGGATCGCTTACGAACTTGGCGACGAACAATGGGGCAAGGATTATTCCACCGCCAACTTCGAGCGGATTGGTTTCGACAAGAATCCAGGCTATGCGTTGTATATCAATCGCACGGTGAAAGTCCGGTGTCTGGAAAATGGCACATTGAAGCAACCGGCGGAGGACCTGGAGAAGGCCTTCGAAGGCAAACTTGGCCGAAACAAGAGCGTACCGCAGTTGGCCATTGGCGAAGATGGTGGGGTTTGGTTGCTCCTGCGTCATCATCCATCTCCCGGCGGCGGCGGCGAGGTGTGGGTCAGCTTCGCTTTCTATTATGACGGGGCACATTGGTCGGGCCCGTTTCAACTACCTGCATCGGAGAATTTGCTCGATAACCGTCCGCCGCTGGTCGGGCACGGTAAGGACATGTTGGTTGTTTACAGCGGTGACAGCCGCAGCCGGACTCAGAGCCGAGGTCAAGATGATCTCTACGCTTCCATTTTGAGAACTCCGAAGGGGAAAGAAAAACCAGAAATGAAGTTGGTCAAAGCCGTCGATCCGGAAAAGCAGAACGTGCCGGTCGTTCATAAGAACGAGACAGAGGATGTCGCCCGTGTGAGGAAATACCGCATCGAAGTGGGCGGCAAAGAGCTGCGCCCTATCCGTGGCGAATTCCACCGCCACACCGAATACACAGCCCACCGCGACCAGGATGGCCTGCTCGAAGACAGCTGGCGATATGCCCTCGACGCTGGCAAACTCGATTGGATGGGCAACGGCGATCATGACAATGGTTTCCACCACGAATATATGTGGTGGCAGATCCAGAAGATTACCGACCTGTTTCACAACCCGCCGCATTTTGTGGCGGCACAAACCCACGAACGCAGCAATAGTTATCCTAATGGGCACCGCAATGTGATTTTCCCACGCCGTGGCATCCGACCCCTTCCTCGAGGCAACTTGAAGGGGACGCCCGAAAAAGGGACTCCCGATACAAAGATGCTTTACCGTTATCTCAAGCATTTTGGTGCCATTTGCGCTTCGCATACCAGCGGTACGAACATGGGAACCGATTGGCGTGACAACGATCCGATTGCTGAACCCATTGTGGAAATCTATCAGGGGCATCGCCACAATTACGAACATTTCGGCGCACCGCGCTCCGCGACCGAAAAGACGCAAATCGGCGGCTACCAGCCCGCCGGCTTCGTGTGGAACGCCTTGAAAAAAGGCTATCGCCTCGGTTTTCAATCCTCGAGCGACCACGTCAGCACGCACATGAGCTATGCGGTGCCATTCGTCGAAGAGGAATCGCGCCAAGGAATCATCGACGCATTCAAGAAGCGCCATTGCTATGCTGCCACCGACAACATCATTCTCGTCGTCCGCTCAGGCGACCACATGATGGGAGACGAGTTCGAAACGGACAAACGTCCTGCTTTGGATATCCATGTCATCGGGACGCAGCCCATAAAGGAAGTGCACGTGATCCGTAATAACAAATACGTTTACACGGCCAAACCGAAGAAGAGCGAAGTCAAGCTGCACTACGTCGACATGGATGCGACTCCTGGCGTCAGCTACTACTATGTCCGCATTCAGCAAACCGACGGCAATATCGCCTGGGCATCGCCGATGTGGATCAAGTATACAGGAAAATAGCTTCCAAACGTCCTTTTCCTGTGGACAAGAAAGATAGTCTTGGTTCGCCCGGCGAGTTCCTGACGTTTGGGAGAATCTCAAGAGCATGAATAAAGTCAATGATTGTACATGTTCGTCTGTTCGCACGGAGCAAGGATATCGTTGGCGCGGACGTTGTGCGGGTGGAATTGGCCGACGGTGCCTGCGTCCGGGATCTACTCGAGCACCTCGCCGTCCGTTATCCCGATCTGAGGCCGTTGCTGAAACACTGCCGATTGGCGGCTGAAAATGAGTTCCTCGATGACGCTGCACCGCTGAAAGACGGCACTGAAGTGGCACTTTTGCCCCCCGTCAGCGGCGGCTAAATTCTACCTTTGCCGACTGGGGGGTGTTTGCGGCCCCCATTCCTTCTGCCTTTGTTCGTTCAACTGTTCGATCTCTTTTTTGAGGGCTTCCTGATCGACATCGGCATTCGGATCTTCTTCCTTGCCGCAGCCAGCCAGACCAAGGAGCATCATGAAGCCCATTGCGAAAGTGGAAAGGAAACGCATGATCGTGCTCTTGGTTTAGGGAGGAGGATAGCCTTCGCCGCCATTTCGACTGCCGGCGGCCGTCCATACGTTCGGGTCAACGGTCTGCGATACGAAACGAACGCTACCGTCGGCAAATGCCACGTTGACGCCGCCAGGATGGTAGCTGGTTGCGGGCGTCACGAGTTGCCACCAGTCGTTATTGACACGCCAACAAGTGGCATTGGGCGGTAGCAAATGATTGTAGCCGTTTCGCCAAATGGAACCCTCTCGCCACGGATAGCCTCGATAACGCCAGCTGCCGCCCCAAGGAATGGACGCGGACTGCCAGTCTCGGGCGAGCAAAGCGTTTCTGGCACTGGCGAGGTTGGTGGTTGGCAGGCTGCCGAACTCGTAGCAATCCGCAAGTTGGCTTTTCGGCGCGGAACTGACATACGGTCCATTGACAACCTCGGCCAGAGATGCGGTGTTGCTTGTGCCGTCGGTGATGTCGTCGATGCGAATGATGCCGGGCGATGGTTTGCCGCCAGCCCAGAAATTCGGGCCGAACACCCCATCCCAACCTCTGGCATATACCCAGGTACCGTAATTGCAATGATAGTTGGTCCAACCGAGTTGCGTCATTTCGCCCCTTTGTGTTTCCGAGGGGCACAACAAAATCTTCGGACGAACCGCCCCCGCTTTGTCGTTGGTAGGCGTTCGGCCAATCGATGCTCCTGAGTGCCCTTGGAAGTCATACATATTATAAACGTTTTGCTGCTCGATGTACGGGAGGATATAGACGAGAGGCGATGGTCCGTACATGGACGGAATTTCCGACGCCATGGGAAAATTGCCGATTGCGTCGTGGTAGTTATGCAATGCCAGTTCCAATTGTTTGAGGTTGTTCTGGCACGACAACCGGTTGGATGCCTCGCGAACTTTTTGCACCGCCGGCAATAACAAACCGATCAGCACTCCGATAATAGCGATCACCACCAGAAGTTCAACGAGGGTAAAGGCGTGACGACGCATGGGGCTCTCCGAGTCGAATGTGCGGGGGGCGTTTCAATAATATTAACATAGGACTAAACGGCCGGGCAACAAATTCATTCTTATTATCCTCGACCCCTCGACCTCGGGCTGATTGGATTTCTCTGCGGCGAGTGCCGGCGATGTTGAAAAAAATCCCGGCAACGGCGCGCCGTTCCTTCTCTTCATCGGAGAAAGGCGTGCCTTTGCCGGGTGGTCTGGTTCATGGCTCGTTGATCGTTATTTGCCCAACGTTACTCCTCCAACAACTTGACGACGTATTTGCTAATTTCGTCGTACCCTTGTCCCTCGTCGTATTTCTTGACGAGTTTGCCGCTTCGATCAAAGACAATAACGACGGGGGGACCTTCGATTTTCAGTTTCTTTTGCCAGACTTCGGGCTTTTCATCGAGAATGAGGTTCGTCGTTTGGGCAGCTTTGATCTTGGTTAGAATCTTGACGACTTTTTGCTTGAGATTCTTGTCGCCCGGCTCATCCAGGTCGACGGTGACGGCGACGAGATTTTTGCCGTATTTCTTTTGCATCTCGACCAGATGCGGAAGTTCTTCGATGCAAATCAGTCAGGTTGTGCTCCAGAAATCAATGACGACGACTTTCCCTTTGTTTTTCTTGACGACGTCGATCAAGCCTTGGAATTTGACGGTGTCGACCTTGACTCCTTTGTCGGATTTGTCGTCGGCATCCAGGTTTGGCATCGCGGCGAGCACAGCAGCAAGGGCGAGGGTGCAGGCGCGGCTGCTAGCGTAATGCATTTCAACCTCCCTATAAAGTTCCAATCAGAAACCGAAAAGCACCTTATCCTACGGACGTATCAGACGCATTGATTATTTGAATGACGGACTTTGGTGGTTTCATTTCGTACCGAGCTTGAAGTTTGACAGGGTCAGCTTTTGTGCTTCGAGCTTCCCAGATGATGCCGTCACGACGAGGACCGATTCGGGGAGGTCCAGTTTTCCGACTCTTTTCCACGTGTGGTAGAACGTTTGCGAGCGCAACAGTTTGTCGGACTGAAGATCCCAAGAGTTTACGACGAAGCACTCGGTGAGAAAACGTTGATCGGCATTGAGACGGTTTTTCAAGACAGTGATCGTGAAGCGAAACATTGGCATGCGCCGGTTGACGACGATGATCTGGCGATCGCGGATGCGATAACTGGAGTGGAATTCGTCATTGAGGACGCGGATGGCGCGGCCCAAGGGATGGGAGGTGTCCGAATCGGTGAAAGCACAAGGTGTTTTCAGAGCTGCCGAGTTGTCCAAGCGGTGATCAACAATTGTGCTCAAAGTGCGTTTGGCAAAGGCTTCGGCCCGGGCATCGGGAACGTCGATGGAGACTTTACCAGCGGGGCTGACGGCGGCTTTGCCTCGGACAACGGTGCCGTCCAGGTTGATCTCGATGTCGGCCTGAAAACCCGGGAAGTCCTGCCATTGGGCACGGGCGGCACGGGCGTCGGCCAGCAGCTTGCTCGCCGCCGGGTCTTCTTTCAATTCTTTTTCGTCTGCGGCAACAACAGGTGCCGCCAGCAGCAACAGACTGACAAAGCTGACGATTCGGTTCATAATAGACCTCTCAGTGTCGCAGGCATCTTTCCGTTGACGACCGCTCAGAGCACAGATGTGGGGTCGGCACCTTGACGACCAACACCGTTATGGTAGTCTACAACTGTTTGAAAGATAGCCTATTCTAACAGGGTTCCCTGCCGCGCAGGAAGGCAATGTCGCAAGCCGAACCGAGTATCCCCGCACCCACGCCTGAGCAGCGCCGTGCCGCCGTCGGGCAGTTCGAACGCGCCCAACAAGTCGTTGCACGCGGCGAATATGATTATGCCATTCAGCTGTTGTTATCGTGCTGCAAGATCGATCCGGCCAATCTGATCTACCGCCGGGCTTTGCGGCAAGTGGAAAAAAACAAATACAAGAACAACCTTCGAGGCAGCACTCTGGCA
Organism: Gemmatales bacterium; assembly: GCA_026004675.1. Lineage (GTDB taxonomy): Bacteria > Planctomycetota > Planctomycetia > Gemmatales > Gemmataceae > BPJP01. The sequence continues at coordinate 655,857 of BPJP01000001.1, read as the reverse complement.
ATCATCACCACCTCGGCAGCGCGGGCCAGACTCAAATCTGCCAAACGGGCACGTGATTATCTCAAGGTTCTCGAATATGGGGAAGAGGTCCTGACCAAAAACCCATGGGATATTGGCGCCCAGATGGACATGGCCGCCGCTGCGGAAATGCTCAACCTGATGGATGTCGCGGTCTGGATTCTGGAGCAGGCCCGGCAAAAAGACCCCAAGAACGCCACCGTCAATCGCACCCTTGCTCGCCTTTACGAGAAGCGAGGCAACTTCACCCAGGCCATTCAACTTTGGGAACTTGTCAAGGAAGCCGACCCGCGCGATGTGGAAGCACACCACAAAGCCAAAGACCTTGCCGCCAGCGACACCATCATTCGTGGCAATTATGAACAAGTCGTCACAGGCGAACAACCTTCCTTGCCGACCCAGAAGCCACAGCCAGGCGGTCAACCCGATACGCCGGAGGTCCCTTCGACCGAAGCCGAAGCCCAAACCTTGTATTCCAAAGCGCTGGCCGACCCCACCAACCCTGCTCCGTGGCTCAATCTTGTCAATTATTTTCGCAAGGCCGATCGCTTCGAGGAGGCACGTCGGGCCCTTCAGGACGGGCTGAAGGCGACCGGCAACCACTTCGACCTGTCGGCTGCAGCCATGGAGCTGGACATCGCCGCCTTTCAACGAGATCTCGACTTGACGTTGGCTAAACTTCAGGAAAAACCCGACGATGAAGCACTCCTCGAGATACGCGATCGCCTGATCAAAGAAATCAATTCCCTCGAGCTGGAACTCTATCGCAAAAAGGCCGACCGCTATCCCACCGACCGCCAACTTCGGTTCGAACTGGGCGTTCGCTTGCTGCGAGCCGGGCAACTGGATGAAGCGATTCGCGAACTCCAGGCGTTGCGCACGGATAGCCGATTCCAGTGGAAAGCTTTGATGTATCTGGGCTACTGTTTCAAAAATCGCAAAAACTGGCGCCTGGCCCAACGCAATTTCGAGGAAGCCCTTCAGCAGTTGCCGGCTGCCGACACCGAAAACCGCAAAGCCATCCTTTATGAACTCGCCAAAGGCTATGCCACCGCCGGCGACCTGAACCAGGCAATTGATTTGGCCCACGATCTGGCGAACATCGACTTCAATTACCGCGACATCGGCAAGCTTCTCGATGAATGGGAAAACCGCGTGCACGAATCGAGAGCGTAACCCGGCGGCGGTTCCACCTTTCAGCACTTCAACTCCAAACCAAGACTACGAAGTGCTTCTTTTAAGGGTGCCACGTTTTCGTCACGAACGATGATGGCGGTCGGACCAAGCCGGCGTTCAATACAGTCTTTCGTTTGGGGCCATTGCAGCAAACCGTCGGCGAGTTCGGCTGAATCGACATAAAGAACCAGTTCTTTTTTTAGATGAAGGCCCCCCAATTGGTCGCCACAAATCAAAAGTCGGGCGGCAGGACTGAGCGGCTGACCTGTCCGCTTTAAAAACCACTCTTCGAAATAGGCGATGCTTAACCCCCTCTCGCGAGCCTGAGCGAGTGATGCCTGCGTTAGCCGATAACGCCGTACGGTCCCGGATTCGGCATCAGACATCGGGGTCGCGAACCGTTGGATTTCCGATTCCAACAGCAGGTCGGACCGGCTCATATCGAATGCCAATGTCACGCCGTCTTCCTCGACGACAACGCATTGTTCGGGCGGCAAGGCATAGTCGCGCGTTCCTGCCAGCCGGAATTGCCGAAAATCCACCTCCTTCTCGTCGGCTACAACTGCGATCCGATCTGTTAGCCGGATCGCGGGCAGACCGCGAGCAATCGCCTCGTTCAAATCCTCCGCGCTGGCGAACTCGAACAGGGTCGCCGACTGGTAAACTGTCAACCGCTCCCGTTTGTTGGCCCAGGTTCGCAGCGATTCGATCACCGAAGGCGGTGTTTCGCGAATGCCATGTTGATTCAGCAACTGCTGGATACGCTCGAAGGTCCATCCACTTTCCAACGCGCGATACACCGACTCCGGCTCGAGTTGCAAGGTGCAGGCACTCCCCAAGGTCTTCCACGTGGCGAATCGGCTCAACCCGGCAATCAATGGCGTTGTCAGTCCTTGACGGTAAGCGACGATTTCCAAATTAGGTTGCACCATCAACGTTTGCGGATACGAAGGCGGCGGGTTGATGGACGTCCTGATCCCCAGCAACCATTCGCCCAGTTCCGATAAACGTACCAGCCAATTCCCTTCTCTGCTTTTCGTTGCCAGCACGAGCTGCAATGCGTGTGCGATCCCCAGGAGAAACCGGCTCACCGCCAACTCGAGAGCAGGAGACGGAGAGGTTCCTACACGTCTGGCCTTCACATTCTTTGATGAGTCGGTCGATTCATCACTCGATTGGGCGTCCGCCGATGGTTGCTTCCAAGAGGGATGGTTTTGAGCGATCCATTCCGCAAGCGCTGCCGGCTCGCACCAGTGTCCTTCGGGCAATTGCGCCAGCAGCAACAAACACGCCAGATAGACGGAGGGAAATCGGCACCCCTCCTGCGATATCACCTGCCAGCCTTCGAGTGGATTCCAATTTGAGACGGAGAGCAGAGCCAGCCACAACTCCACAATTCGCGATTGTTCCGAAGTCTCCAACACTGAGGGTTCCAACCGCGCGGCAATCTCGCCATTGTGCTCCTTCAGTAGTCCTACCGCCAACGCGAGTTCCACGCTCAAGAGACCCGCATGTGGCAGCGTCACGCCGCATTCCGAGAGTGGGCCGTTCAGCAAGGGGGATTGCTCGAAAAACTCGTGGTCTCTTTTGAAGAAGGTGCCTTTTTGCGTTCGCCGAATTGGCGATGTCAGCACACGTTGCCACACTGCGAACAACCGAAGTGGCCATTCCAGCCCGTCCGTCGCCACAACACTTGGCTGCTCGACTGGCACCGCCCGCGGACATTCGGCGAAGGTGCCTCGGCCACCATCATAGAAACGTAATGCCCGTGCCGTGATCCCCGGGTGGGCGAACACGTATGCCGACTGCCCGTCGCAAAATCCCAGCCACTGATCAAAGTCGCGCAACTTCCTCCCTTTCGGCGGCAACTCCGGATACAACATGCCGGCTTCGAGCAACTGCCGAATCGTGCGGATGTCCGCTTCCGAATCGAGCATATAAAGCAGTTCCATTACGTTGCCGAGCTTCCATCTCGGCTGGCGACTTTGCCCAATGACGGCCAACAAGCGCCGACCGGTTTCCGCTACAGCCTGCAACCGGCGATCGACGACGGCGGCGTTGCCGATCGTCGCGATACTGCGTTCGATCAACTCCGCCGTCGGCCAATGAGATCGTGGTTTGAACAGCTTATCCGAGACGCCTCGCAGCAACCCCTCTTCGTACCGTTCCAGGGTTTCACGAAGTCGTTCGTTCCAATGCGACGATTCCAATGACATGATCATCCGGCTTGGTCAACTCTCGACTTTTCGCTTGTCGGACAACCGGTTTGAAAAAGCGACGACTACTAGCTGGCTGCAAGACGTTGGCTTTGTCGTTGGCGACCGATGGAACTTCAACTAAATCACTTGCGGCGTGTGCCCCATTTTTTGCAATTCTGCAACAACAGCCTCGGAACGACCTGGACGAATCAAGAGAATCCGGTCGGTCAGTCTGCCAACAATGTCCTGAGCCAACTTCTTTCGCGCCAGCAATTCCTCGGCCAAGACTGCGTCCTCCGTTTCCACCAGGCAGACTCGTCGGTGCAGCTTGACAGGGATTCGTGCTTTCGCCTGGGCCATAACGCCCCTTTCTCAAAGCGTTTTTTGTGAAAATGTGTTTATAGGCGATCCGCCCTCTCTCTGACAATGGCAACCACCAAGCCAGGACGCACCGTTAACACCGTTTGCTGACGGAGGCTTGGACGGCGCTTCGCTCCGAGTGCCGCGCTCTCAGCGGGGCCCACTCTCTTTCGAGGTTCCCCGAATCACCGTCAGTTGACGGTGCCCCTCGTCGCGCTGATGCCGCGATGCTCGCCGAAATCGCCGTCAGTTGACGGTGGAGATAAACTGCACAAAATAGCGAAGTATTTCCTCGATAATTCCCGGCGAACGCCCGCGCGCACCAGAAAACCCAATGCACCACGAAAGGATTTCCTACACGAAACAACGGGCACAATCGGGAAAACTTTAACAATCCTAAAGGTTGACGGATTCTTTGCCGATTCAAGGTTAAGCCGACTTTGCGCGGCATAGGATTCTTTCGCCCGGAATAGAGGAAGGATAAGGCAATGAAGCGGACGGCGTTTCCCCTGAGTTGGTTGGTGTCTTTGGGCATGGTTACCAACCTCTCAGCCCAACATCCAGCGTATTACTATTCGACAGGGGAAGCAGCACCATCTCGAACACGAACGCAGTGCCGATGGTTCGAAGAACGTGCGAACGGGCAACCCCGTCCCTTCCAGACACTCAAGCGCTGGCTGAGCGGCGAAGACAAGCCGGCGGTATTTCATGCGGACGCGGCCGCTGCCGATCGGGTTGAGACTGTCCGCATGTTGGCGGCCATGGATCACCGCACCTGGCCGGAAGCCGAACTCGCCTTGATCGCTGCCCTGCGCCGCGATCGCCACGAATGGGTTCGGCTCGAATCGGCTAAGGCCCTGGGAAAACGCTCGCGTTCGCAGCGAGCGATCGAAGCTCTCCGTATCGCCGCCTCGGGGAGCAATGAAGATGGCTACCCTCGCGAAGACAGTCCCTACGTCCGCAAAGAAGCCATGAACGCCCTGAAAGTTCACCTGGCACGCATGCGGCAGGGGAGAAACGACGGTACCTATCGCATGGATGTCATCACCGCCCATTCCGGCGCCATGACTTATTATGAAAACCTGTCTGAACAATCTGCCAATGATACCATCGAAAAAGCCTTGGCCGTTACGCAACATGCCGCAACTCCAACGCGGCATGTTCGCCAGCCAGTGAAAACTCCGCTGGCCAGCCATGTTCGGCAACGAATGAATCAGGCTCTCAGCCCATCTCCGGTGCAAGGATACGGCGCTGCCACGAAAAAGCCGGCGGGTGTCCCTGGGCACAACACTGCACACTTCGTCATTCCCGCCGACACTAAGGGCCGAACAACCGACAGGATGATTCAAGCCCACGTTCCAGCGACGCCAGCTGCGGCTGTCCTTAAAGAGCAGGAGCAGGCGAGGAGCCAGTCAGTGTCTCAGGAGGTTAGCCAAACGGAATTCCGCCAGACATCGCGACCATTTGCTTCTAACGGCGAACACATACCGTCCGAGGTTCCAAGCCAAACTCCATCTCGGCCCCGACATGCTGACGCACAACGATCGAGCCGCGAAATGGAGCCTCCCCCACCGCCGCCAGTTCCCGGTCAGAATCAAAGCTTTAAACATCGAACCGACAGGATGGTTGTTCCAAGCGGAAAGGATTCCGCAGCCGGTTCCATCCGGCGGGCCACGCCTGACGTTCAAGAACTGCTCATGGTGTTGCGAAATTCCATTTATGCTATGCAGCGCGAATGGGCAGTCAAACAGCTTGGCCGATGCGACTGGCGAAGCCATCCGGAAGTCGTGGACGCTTTGTTGACCGCTGTTCGGCATGATGAATCGGCCAACGTCCGCATCACCTGTCTGCGAACGCTCGCGGACATGGATGTGCAGACCCAATCCGTCATTTCGACCATCCGGGCTTTGCGAACCCATCCGGATCCGCGTATCGAAAAAGAAGCGGAGAATGCCTTGAAGCGGTTGCTCGCAGCGAACGCACCACCGCCAGCTCCTCAGCCAGCGACCTCGGCGACGAGGATCACACCGGCCTCGTTCACGGCACAGCCACCGATGAGATGAGCAGGTTGAGAGAACGACACGGATAAAAAAGCGACCGACGGCACGAATGCCGCCGGCCGAGGATATCGGCGTGTCGCCCATCACGCCGAACTTCCTATAAATAGGTTAGAACAAACAGGACCGAAATGCAATCTGCATTTCCAACAATTCCTGGATCGCGGCGATGGCTTGAATACTAACGAAGAGGCAACTCCTTTCTTTCAGTTCACCGCCAGAGAAGGCGGGAAGCCGTTCGTCCGCACGCGCCTGTACAAGCGGCAGGGCGCGTCGCCTACCTTGGCCTGGTCCGCTACAAGGACGACTTTCAGCACTCTGGAATTCCCGGAAATTGGCGGTAAACTACAGTTCATGAAGGCATCCATCGCTACGTTCGCAGGAGGGTTCGAGTATGTCCAGATCGGGCAATCGCGCTGGTGCTTGAGCGACCGGAGAACTGCCAGTCGGATTCCTCCAACTTCGCACCGACTACCTTCACGAAGCGGAACGGTTTCGGCTCGATGCCCAGCGCCTCATCGTGTGAACTGTTGGCATCGAATACGAATACCATGAGCCAGACATTTTCAGGGTTATGACCCTGCCAGCCGCTGGCTCGCCTGGATGCTTTGAGTTCGATGCCTTCAGTTCCATGCAACACAGAGTCGTCTGGGTAGTGCCCCTTTGGTAGCAGATCGGGATGTCCGTTATGGTAACGGTTCCTGACGACGGTTTTGCAGTACTTCGGAATCGCTGCAGCCAGGAATTCGCCCACCATGCTGCTGAAATTGGCCGGCATGAGAAAGGATTCGAGTCTCTGAATCTTCTTTGCCCTCAATTGCATGTTGATGAAACCGAGAAAATCGACGAAGTCCTCCATCGCTTTCCGAAGATGGCGTGTGGTTAATCCATAGGGAATGTTTGCATTTGGATTGAACCCCTCAACTCGAACGGGAAGAGGTTTGCAGGCGAGTGCTTCCTTGTCCGTCATTCCTGCTCCTTGTAGGCAATCCATTGCCCACCTTTGAGCTGCCATTTACCACGATCAACACAGTTGTGGCAACACCATCTCGGGTGAGCGGTGAAGGACGCAGGATTCGCCAAGCGACTAAACGCAACTTCTTTTTGCCATATAAGTTAACAACTTGTTGGCAAGCGCCGCGGAAAACGCCGGATCATTGATGTGCAGGTCCAGTTCGATCAATTCGACGCGCGGACTGATCCAGTTCCGCAGGCTTTGGAAAAGCGCGGCGTCCGCTTCTGGATCCCAGAAGGGTTGCCCCTCGGCATCAATGGCCGACAAGCCACGTAATGGGACAAACACAGCCGTCGGTCCTTTCGCTGCACTGGCCTTCTGAGCGATTTCTTTACCCAAGCGATCGTTTTCCTCAGGGGTTGTCCGCATCAGCGTGACCGTCGGATTGTGCTGGTAGAAGCGACGGTGCCGAAATTTCTCGGGTACCGTTTCAGGCGGTCCGAAATTCACCATGTCCAACGCTCCCAGGGAGATGACCTGGGGAATGCCTGTGATGGCTGCCGCCGTCAAGCGATCGGGACCGGCGCTGAGGATACCGCCGACAAGTTCGTCGGCGAGTTCCGTGGTCGTAACATCGAGCACGCCCTCAATCAGTCCGTCCAGGATGAAGGATTCCATGGTCATGCCACCTGTACCCGTGGCGTGAAAGACCAGGACTTCGAACCCGCTTGCTTCGAGTGCTTGGCGGGCTGTTTCAACGCATGGCGTCGTCACACCAAACATCGTGGCGGCCAGCATCCGTTTCGCCGGGTAGCCGGTGTTCTCGGGGCAAGCCGCGGTTTTCTTGACCATGCCGGCCATCGCCAAGGCGGCGTTCCAAAGCACGGTTCGACTGATACGGTTCAGGCCACTTATGTCCACGACCGAATGCAGCATCATGATGTCGCGGACGCCGACGTATTGCCTCACTTGACCGCTCGCCAGCGTGCTGACCATGAGTTTGGGCAAGCCAAAAGGCAGGGCACGCATGGCGGCAGTCGCGATCGTCGTTCCCGCAGATCCTCCCAGCCCGATGATGCCGTCTATTTTCCCCTGGGCGAGGAGATCGAGGGCGATCCGACGCGCGCCTTCGGCCGCCTTTTCCACCGCCTGCCCGCGATCCTTCGCCTCTCGGATTCGCTCAAGTTCACTGCCAGCCGCACGAAAGACTTCTTCGCGGGCAATGTCTGCCTGAATCGAGGGAGCACCCAACACCCCAGCGTCGAGCACGATGGTTTCCACTCCCGCTTCCCGCAGACGATCGCGTACGAAATCGACTTCCTGGCCTTTGGTGTCCAGTGTTCCTATCAGAAGCACCGGCATGCTGTTCAAACTCCTTGGCGTCTACTCACGCAAATGGCACGAAAAAAGGGGGACGTTCCTTGTGGCGGTTCCCCCTTTTTGTTCGTTGACCAGGCTGGCGTTCCAGTCAGATCTTGATCATGTTCTTGTCGAATTGGAACGCCCTGGCACGGAACAAGAAGTCGACGATATTCCCTTCATGCGGTTGCAGCCAGTTCAGCTGGATAGTGGGAATCGGACCGATGTTCAGACGATCGATGTGGGTCGCGTCGGCGGCCGCCCGCTGCAATTTCTTGTCTTCGCTGATCAACGTGCAGACGAGCGTCGGGCCGATTCGTTCGATCATTTGCTCTTGCGGACACTCGACCACCGTGCAGAAGGGGAACATATATTCTTTCTTGGCGATGGCCGGTTCGGGCGATTCGCAATAGATGACGGTGGGACGCAGGTAATCGCAGCGTTCTTTTTTGACCAGCCGATTGCCGAATCTGGCAGTCATGTCGTGAACGCCGTTTTCTTTCAAATCGTCATCGATGGCTTTGGAGATGTTGTCGGCCATGCCGGGAACGGTGAAGGCGGCCAGGGCGGCTTTCGGATCTTCGGGAGGTAGCGGTTCGACTGGACCGATTTTCTCCGCCACGGCTTCGGCAAGTTTTCTGCCGTTGCGTGACATCCAGATTCCCGAACAGTTGATGCAGCCGCGACCGCTGTTAAGCAGGACGCTATCGGCTATGATGTCGACGTACTTTTCCCAATGGTCCACCTGGTCGTCACCGATCAAGATCTTGCTGAATCCTGGACCGTGGGCTTGCACGCGTGGATTGCCTTTGTACTGCTCGACGGTGGCCGTGCCGCCAAAAATCAAACTACGGGGGCAACTATTGAGCACGGCGGCGCCCACATCTCCCAGTCCCGGGTAGATCGCGATTGCCTGCTTGGGAATGCCGGCTTCGTAAAAAGCTTGAGTCATGCGGTAAGGAGTCCACGGCTCTTGCGGACCGGGTTTGAGGACCAGCCCGATTTGCATCGGAATGATCGGCAGCCAGAGTGTGTGCACGCCGGGAGAGTTGCTGGGGAGAACCATTCCCAAGACCGGCGTCTGGGCTTGAAAGCTGACGGGAACGTCTTCGGGAGGATGGCCGCGTTTTTCGATCCCGTAGCCACGCGACAAGATTTCCAGGTCCAGCCCGCGAGTCAGGCTGTCGAGAATCCTTTCCATGTTGTCGAGCACAAACTGGTTCTTCTTCATGTTGAATTCGCACATGTGCTCGGGCAGGCCGGTTGTTGCCGACTGCATCCGGGCGAATTCCTTGGGCGTTTGCGTGCCGTCGCCCAAGGGAAGTTCGGCCTGGGCGTACAGCTCGCCCGCCTTCTTTACCATCTTGATCAACTCGGGGATGGGGATTTCGCGCAAGATATCGCGGGCTCGCTGAGCGTGTCGCATGTCGCGTTCGACAAGGCCGGAATTGGCACGCCCGGTTTCAGCGAGAACTTCGCCGGTGGCGAAATGCACGACCTTGTCCACGTCCATGCTCTTGTACGGCTCGCCCCAACGAAGAACGGGGATGGTAATCATGGAATTCTCCTCGGTAGCAATTCGAGAGCTTGTGAATCAATGCTTTCGCTTTCATCGGCAACAGCGCCAGCTGTCCAACAACCACAGGGCCGCACGAGCCGACTGGATCGGAGCAGGTAGCCAGTCTCCAGATCAATAGACGCCGACCGTTGTCGTGGCGGCAAAACCGTGAAACGGGCGCACGCCGCTGACACCATCCCACGGGTACTTTTCGCACGGAGGCTCCCGTTCGCCTTCGTCACGTTCTTGAAAGCGAGGAATAAACAGTTCTTTTGTCAGGGTCGTCAACATGACCCGCCCCGATTGGCCATAATCCACGACCTTGTCGGGATCGTCGAAATCCACGACCTGGACGACGGCTCTGGGTTGGGGAGCGTAGTAGGTGATCTTGTAATTGTTTTCAGCAGTGGGCATGTCGGCGGCGGCCAGCCCCATCAACGTGTTGCCATAGGTGGGGGCAATGTAAACGTCGGGGCCGAGCAATTCCTCGATGGCAAAACGGATCCACTGCGAGGTCATTTCCGTGCCGCCGCAGAAGATTCCGGTGATCCCCTGCTTGGCGATGCTGGAACCTTCCCGTTCCAAGCGGTTGGCCAGCGCGTCGAGAAGTTTCGGCGTCGTAAACATGCATTTGATGTCGTGCTTGGCTGACAGGATGGTCATGGCCTGATCGATGACATGGTCTTGGTAGGCCTTCAAATGCTCCATCCACCCCTTCTTGATCAGCTTGACAACCCAACGCGGGTCGAGATCGACGCAAAAGCAAATGCCTCCGCGCGTCTGGCACAGATGCTCGACGGCCAGACGCAAACGCCGAGGCCCGGACGGTCCGAGCATAAGCCAGTTGGCTCCCTTCGGGAAATATTTTTCCGGTAATGTTTCGCTGAACATTTCATAGTCGATGCGAAAATCGTCGACGACGACTCTGCTTTTGGGAATCCCGGTCGTACCGCCCGTTTCGAAGACGTAAATCGGTTTATCGTGCAATGCTTTTGGAAGCCAGCGCCGTACCGGACCGCCGCGAAGCCAATCGTCTTCGAACAGCCCGAATTTCTTGAGATCATCGAACCCCTTGACATCTTTCAGCGGATCGAAATCGAATGTTTTCGCTTTTTCAAGCCAGAAAGGGGTTCCCTTCTCGGGGTCGAAGTGCCAGGCAACGATTTCACGCACGTGCTGGTCGAGTTTCTCCCGGGCTTCTTTCACTTTGGCTTCGAGCGAGGCGGGAATCGTCGTACTCATGGGCTGAGGCATCTCCCTAGCGAGGTCAACAAAGTAGCAACTGCCAGCCGATCTCCGAAGCGACGGCCATCCCATGCCGACTCATAACGCCGTGACGACGATCTCGTCTCGAAACGTGGACGGCGGGAGAGAGTGACAGTGTCGGCCGGCGGGTTTGGTAGCGAAATTATAGCCATTCGCAAACGACTTTCAATTCTCTGACGGCGGAACGAAGACAGAAAGACGATGCATCCGAAAAAGACATCGAAACCATTAGCGATGTTGCGACTGGTGGTCGGAAGCAGACGAATGGGGAAAAATGGTTGCTCGACGAAGATTTTTGCGGGATAATCTGACTGTGTAATCTTCGCAGCAGACCGGTGCCCGGAGGCTGAATGATGCGACGAGTTTTCCTGACTCTGCCATTGCTATTGGTCAGCTACGCTTGCCTGCAAGCCGAGTATGTGCGTTTCACATACCTTCCGGGCGTCGTAAAAAAGGCAATGCCCGGGATGCAGCCCGGCCTGCCGGGCCAACCCGGCATTCCTGGTCAGCCCGGTATTCCGGGTCAGCCCGTTGTTCCGGGTCAGCCAGTGCCCCCTATTCCGAACCAACCGGGCGTATTGCCGAATCAGCCTGGCCAGATTCCGGGACAACCGTTTCCTCCCCAACCGGGGCAACTCCCCGGCCAGCCGGTTCCGGTGCCGGGCCAACCGGGCGAAGAAAACGGGCAACAGCCTAATCAGCAGATGGAACTCGACCTGACCCAGGCTCGCCATGTCATCGTCGAAGTCAGCAGAGCATATCGTGATCCCCGTGCCGCCGGCCAATTCGTGATCGAACACAAGTGGGGACGAACGGTGCTCTGGCAAACGGATGAAATCCGCTGGGAACAAGTCAAACAACAGAATATTGGCTTGCCGACCGTGAAACAGCGGTACGAACTGATGCGGAAAGAAGCACGCGGACAGAAAGAAGTGCCAGTCGAACGACTGAAGGCGTGGGCCGAGTTCACGATAACGCACGGCCTTTACAAAGAGTTCGATGAAGTGATGAAAGAAATCGTCAAGCTGTATCCAGATCATGAGCTGGCGCAAAACTATCGAAAGTGTGTCGCGGAAATCGGCAAATCCCCCATGACCCTCGATGACGGCGACGTCTGGAAAAATCGTCTCGATAACTACGTACTCGATCGTTCCCAGCATTACGTGCTGGTCCATCGGTTGCAGGGAGTCCGCACGGAAATTTCGGCGCGGGCCCAACAATGGCTCGAGCTTCTCGAACAAAACTATCGAGCCTTTTATCACTGGTTTGCTCTTCGGGGCCAGATTCTTCCGGCGGTGCCAAAACGCCTGCTGGTGATCTTGATCGATGACAAGGAGGAGTTTGACCGACTGCACAAAGCCTTTGGCTCGCCGAAAATGTCAGCCGATGGTTTCTTTTCGCTTCGAGACGGGGTTGCCGTCATGTCAGGCAAACCTCTGGACCACGCTTACGATTCGCTGAACAAGTCCACGCAAGAAATGTGGCGGGAAGGCTGGAATAAGAAGGCGCTATTGAAAGGAGGCGGCAAGCTCGGCGCACCGCTGCAAACCATCGCGTTCGCCCAACAGGTGGCGCTTCTATTGGAGGCGATGGAGGAGGAGTCGCAAAGGGAAGCGGTGACAGAATTGGGAAGCCAGCAGCTTGCCGCCGCTGTCGGCTTTTTGCCGCGCACAGTGCGTGTGCCCCAATGGATCCAGTCGGGCATGGGCAGCTTTTTCGAAACGCCCGAAGGAGCGTATTGGGCGGGGACCGCCGCACCGCATTGGCAATACCTGGCTAATTTCAAAATCTGGAGTCGAACCACTCGCGCTGAGGCACGCCTCGATGCGCCCGAGGTCGCTTTGAAGAAACTCGTTACCGATGAATACTTCCGCAAGGCCAACCTCACGGGCAAAAAACTGGATTTCGATCGTGCCAACACCCTTGCCTGGTCTTTCTGTTACTATTGTGCCTATGATCAGAATCGACGCCCAGAACTGCTCCGCTATTTCGCCGAGCTGGAGAAATTGCCTCGCGACCTTGACCTCAACAGCGATGCTTTGTTGCAGACGTTCGCCAGAGCATTCAACCTTCTCGACAACGCCGGGAAGATCGACGAAACACAATGGAATCGGTTGGCGAATCTCTGGTACACCTTCACCAAAGACACTCGCATCGAAGTGCAAGAAGTGGAGTTGCTCGCTGAAGAGCGCGAAAAGCAGATCGAAAAAATGAAAGAGCAGGCGGTTAATGCCTTGCTCCAACCGCCCAACGGCGGCGCGGAAGTCCCTCCAAACGGTGAAATTCCCGGAGGCGTTCCACCAGCTCCTCCTCCCCCTCCGCCGCCTCTTCCGCCCGGTCGCGTACCGAATTCCCCCTGATCGAATGAGCCGGCAAAAGCCGAACCGCTCATTCTTGCACCAACACCGGGCGATCGCGCTGGGCGTCCACGACGCAGATGAACCCCAACGGCTCACCAGCGGACGGGTTGCGGAATTGGTGCACCTCGTGCGGGGCGACGTAAACGACATCGCCTGCACGAATCCCGAATTTCTCTGAACCCAAACGAACCGTCCCTTGTCCCCGCACCACATAAACGGCGTGTTCGTGCTGGTGATGCTCCAGCGAACTGAAGCCTCCCGGTGCAATTTCAATGTAACGCATCTGAAATGCGGTCCCTTCTCCCTGACCGCCGACGAGGGTTGTGCGCTCGACGCCACAATGATGGGGCGCCGAATCCTTGTACGGCTCTGGGGTGATGCCTTCCCATCGAAAACCCGGTTGGCAGCGAAGTATCCGCGAGCCTATCGGTTTTCCGGCGGGATGATTCGAAATCTCGCAACTGCTGCTTTGCTCGTTCATGGCTTTTCCCTGCACATGGCAACCAAAATCTTAAGGGCTGATCCACCACTGCGTGCCGTTTCGTAAGCTTGTTGCACCTGATCGATGCCGAAGCGGTGCGTGACGAGCTTCTCCGGCTGGATCGATCGGCGACGCAGCCAGGTATAGGCCTGCCTGGTATCGTCCGGCCCGCAGGAATAGGACGGAACGATCGAAATTTCACGAAAATACAATTCGCCTAGATCCAAGGCCGTCGTTTCGCCAGTCGGCGTCGGCGTAAACAAAAGCGCGCAACCGCCAGGTCGGATGTACGCAAGCGATTGCCGAATCACTTCCGGATGGCCCGGACCGACGATGACGAAATCGGCCCGCTGCCGAAGTTGCTCGGCTGCTTCTTCCGGCGTAAAGACTGCCGCATCGGCAAACCACTGCGCCAGTCTTCGGCGTTCGCCGTCAGGCTCGACGGCATAAAGCGACTGCACTCCTGCTACTCGTGCCGCCGCCAGGTTCAACAGTCCCATTACGCCGCAACCCACGACCACACCGCAGCGAGGCGTGCCGCCAAAACATGCTACGATCCGTTTGATTGCTTTGGCGCAGCAGCCCAACGGCTCGATGAAAACTGCCTGTTCAGCGGTCAAATCGTTCACCGCAAATGCATCGTTGCGCACAATCCCCGCGGGAACACGAATCCATTCAGCCATGCCGCCAGGGTCTAACTTGCTCTGCTTCCATTCAGGACAATGCACATGATCGCCACGCCGACAACAGGCACATTCCAGACATGGGGCATGATGATGTACAAAGACCAGATCCCCGACCTTGATGTGCCTCACCTTTTCGCCGACCTTTGCTGCCCAGCCGACAACTTCATGGCCCAACACCGTGCCGACTTTCTTTTGCAAATACCACGGCATCAAGTCGCCGCTGCAAATCCCGCAGACCGCCGTCCGCAAAAGAACCTCCCCCTCCGCCAATTCGCTGGGAACGAAAACTTCCTCCACGATAAACCGATCGGAAGCCGCTATCCGCGCCTGCCGCATCCTCTCTGGAATCGACACGATCATGCATTTCATCGTAACGGACCGGAAGGAGGAAGGAAACTACCAGAGCGGTCCTCTCGTCGTGCTGACGCTGCGAGGCTCACCGAAAACACCGTTAGTTGACGGTCGACTTGGCAAACTGGGCAACACGGCGAAAAATCTGCTCAAAAATGCCATTCAAGACCCAGCGGGCACGCAGGCTCCCTGCGCAGCACTTTGTTTTCGACGCAACTGTTTTGACCTGGTTCTGCGTCGAACTGGGACGCTGTCGGGCGAGTTTTTCGGAAACGAACATTGCCAAACAGGTTTTTTGCCATTAAAGGTTGAGATGTTGGTCTGCTGGAGCACAGTCAGGAGTGGTCGACGGGAGAAAGCGATGGGGACGATACGGCGGGTCGGTGGGCC
Organism: Gemmatales bacterium; assembly: GCA_026004675.1. Lineage (GTDB taxonomy): Bacteria > Planctomycetota > Planctomycetia > Gemmatales > Gemmataceae > BPJP01. The sequence goes on along the minus strand of BPJP01000001.1, from coordinate 640,642 downwards.
GTTTTTGTTGACGGTTGGTTGCTTGGCAGTGTTAGCCATCGCGCTGGGCGACGATCGAGAAGCTCGTCCTCAAAGCGGCGATCAGCAGGCCAAAATCGTGATGGCGGATAAGGATTGGCCGGTCTTTCGCGGCAATTCCTTGCAGACGGGGGTGGCCCGTCAGCCCTTGCCCGACAAGCTGCAAATCCTGTGGCAATTCAAAACCCAGGACGCCATCGAAGGAAGCGCGGTGATCGCCGACGGCGTCGTCTACGTGGGATCGTATGATCAAAATCTTTACGCCATCGACTTGCAGACGGGCAATCTGAAATGGAAGTATCAGGCTGGACCGATCAAGGCCGCGCCAGGTGTCTACAAAGGGCTTGTCTTTGTAGGCGACATGGACGGCGGCTTTCATTGTCTCGATGCCAGGACCGGAAAGAAGAAATGGACCTTCAAAACCGGAGGCGAAATCACCGCCGGTCCTAATTTCGTCGACGACGCGGTTCTTGTCGGTTGCTACGCCGATGAAACACTTTACAAGCTTTCTCTCGATGGCAAAGTCTTGTGGAAATTCAAAACCGAAGGTCCGGTGAATGGCTCGCCGGCAGTGGTGGGCAAACAGACATTCGTCGCCGGTTGCGATAGCGTACTACGGATTCTCGATATCGAAAAGGGAAAAGAGCAGGCCAAGGTCGACCTCGACGGTCCGGCGGGCGCCAGTGCCGCGATTGCCGGCCAGCATCTCTATGTCGGCACGATGAACAATGAGTTTTTGGCGGTCGATTGGAAGAATGCGAAAATCGAATGGCGATATCGCGCTGCTCGCAACGCACGTGAGTTTTATGCCTCTGCGGCACTGAGCGAAGATCTAGTGGTGGTCGGCTGCCGGGACAAGCGAGTGCACGCCATCGACCGCAAGACAGGCAAACCCGTTTGGAATTTCCAGACCAAAGGTCGAGTCGACAGTTCGCCGGTTCTTGCGGGTGGTCGAATCTACGTCGGTTCTCTCGACGGTCACCTCTACGTGCTCGACCTTCGCAAAGGGAACCTGATCGCCCAATTCAAACTCGGCGACGCCATCTCGGCATCGCCGGCGGTCGCAGCGGGCCGCCTCGTCATTGGCACGGAGGACGGCGTCGTGTTTTGTCTGGGCGCCAAGAACTGAAGGGGATCCCTGTTAACGGCGCACTGCTGCTGCTATTTTGGCCGCCGCCAAAGCGCGGGGATGTGGACGTGCCGCTCGGGCAGGCAACGACGTCAGCACCACGCAAACCGTCTTCGTCTCAGGATCCGCCCAGCAAAGTGTGCCGGTGGACCCGGTATGGCCGAAGGTGCTTGGCGAACATCCTGGGCTGCCCGCTTTCTCGCCGACATTGAAACCGAGTCCCCGCGGCGCGATGCCCTTGGGATTATGGTTTCGAATCATCAAACGGGCGGTCGCCGGCTTGAGGGCTTGTCCCCGAGCTTCCAGGAATTCCAACAGAAATCTGCCGACGTCAGGCCCGGACGAATGAGTACCTCCCCAAGGTACCCCCAGTTTGCGCCAATACAAACTATTCCAATCCCAATATTTGGCCTTCGGGTCGCCGCTGCCTGATTCCGGTGCGGCACCCGCCAGCTGGCAAGGAACCATGTCCGACAACTGAAATCGCCCCAGTCCCTGTGCCGAATGCTTCATTCCGAGCGGTTGAAATATTTTTCGCTCCACTAGCGTGCGATGGTCCATGTCCGTGAGAACCTCGGCGATACGCACCGCCAACAAGATTCCCATGCTCGAATACTGGTACTTCGTGCCTGGGACGAATGCCAGTTTCGCCTCTAGGGCGTGTTTCACGAACTCGCTCAAAGGTGCATGTTGTTTTCGTAGTTCCTGGTTGTTCGGCAACTGATCGGGCAAGCCGGAAACGTGCGTCAGCAAATGGCGGATCGTGACCTTATCCCGTCCTTCGCCAGTGAACTGCGGCAAGTACTTTCGCACGGGATCATCCAGTCGGAACTGCTTCTGGTCGTAAAGCGTCATGACGGCGGCGACGTTGATCGGCTTGGAAATGGAGGCGATGAGGAACATGGCATCAGGGGAACCGGCTTTGCCAAAGGCACGGGTGAACGATTCCCCCTTGTGGATGACGTGCAGCACGGCCGATTCGACTTGTTTCTTGGCAACCGCTTGTTCGAGCACGTCGACGGCATCTCCCCAGCGCTGCTTGTGGACAGCTGCCAGCAAGGGAGAAGCGAGGGCGTATCCCAGACTAGTTTCGAGAAAGGCACGTCGTTGCATCGCCATCCCTCCGATCAATGGAGTCGAAAACACCACCGGACCTGCGCTTTCTGTTCATCTTATGGTCTGGACGCTTGGAGAAAGAGGTTCCTCGAGCAGAAATGGTCTCTTGCGACGATCAATTTGACAACGCCCCTGTGAATGCTAGGATTGATTGGAATTTCTGAGCCGGTGGTTTTCAACCACGGAGAAACACATGTCGACAGCAGCGGATGTCACACCGGTCCGAACAGCGAGGGCGGTATCCCTTCCCGCGTCAGGGAGACCGGCGAAAGCGTGGTTGATGAACCCGTGGTGCGATTTGTTTTTCCTAGCGAATTGTGCCTGGCCGGTGATCGTCTTGGCCGTCTATTTGGCGGGCAAGGGATCGTCGTTTCACGTCAATTTGAGCATCGCCTTTCTTTATTTTTTGTCGACGCCACACCGCTATATCACCTTGGCGCTGGTCTTTTTGGATCGAGACCGCTTCATTGAACAGCCAAGGACTTTTGTCGGCATTGCCATGGTAGTCTGCCTGGTGGTGGCCTGTTTTTGGCTGAGTTTAACGACCATCGCCTTGTTGTTGGCGATCGATTATGTATGGAATTCATGGCACTTTGCTGCTCAGCATTCCGGCATCTCGCGGATTTATGGCCGGAGCTCGCGTCCCGATATCGTCACCAACGGCATGGTCGAAAAAGTGGTGTTGCGCACCTTCATCCTCTATGCGATTTTCCGTCTGGCTAGTATCCCGGTGCATAAATTGTATGGCAGTGAGGTCGATGCCGGTATCTGGCTTCGCTGGTTGCAGGATGTGATGGCATCGGCACAGATGCTGGATTTGCCGATGTTGGCGCTGCCGGTGTTTCTTCTGGTTCGCGAGTTGGTAAACTTTCGGCCGTCGATGGTTGGCCGGCTGGCTTATCTGTTGAGCATCTGTGGCGCTTACTCGGCTTTGCTGGTGGCTGTGCATATTCACAATATGCACTCTTCTAGTCCGGAATGGACCAATCTCGTTGCTGGCATCGCCATGGCGATTTCGATCATCCATTCGGTCGAGTACCTGGCCATCGTTAGTTGGGCGGTGAAGAAACGGCACGGCAACCGCGAGTCGGGACTGTTCGCTTATCTGGTGCCGCGATGGACAACGGCACTGGTGATCTTCGTCTGCACTCTAGGATTGAGTGCCACGCTGTTGACATTGCACTTCTTCCATACGTTTGCGATGGTCACAATCATCGCTTCATGGCTCCACTACGCCTACGACGGCATTATCTGGAAAGCACCGAGGCGACCGCAGCCGGCATAAGGCGGCCTCTTATCGAAAATCCCGCGAGCGGCTTGCCACGTCCGGCAAAGATTGCGTCAAATCCTCCAGGCGATCAACCAGCAAGTGGATGACTTTGTCCAGCCGCTGTAGTTGGCCATGCGCGATCATCATGACCGCTCGGCTGGCGACCTGGTGGTAGCGGTCCCAAACCTCCTGGCGAACGATCAAGTTGGCCGTGCCGAACTCGTCTTCGAGCGTCACAAAGGTAATCCCTTTGGCCGTACTTGGGCGCTGCCGCAGCAACACGATCCCAGCGACTTTGCAGCGATTGTCGGCAGGGAGTTCCGCCAAGCGGCAAGTCGGCACAACGTCGTACTGGTCCAATTGCTGGCGCAGAAACTGCAACGGATGACCGCGCAACGACAAACCGGCGGATTGGTAGTCGGCGACGACTTCATCGCAAAGGGACATGGCGGGCAGATTCACCAGTGGTTCTTCATCCACTGCCTGATCGAATAACGGCATGGGGGTTCGCTCAGGCAGCGCTTGCCACAAGGCTTGCCGCCGCGAGTCTCCCAGCGAAGCAAAGGCATCGGCCCGAGCCAGCTTTTGCAACACGGCTTTAGAGAACCGCGTCCGCTGGGCGAAGTCGGCAAACGAACGAAAGGGGCAGCCTTGCCGCAGGGCCGCGATGCGCTCGGCCTGCCAGGGCGACAGGCCGCGCACCTGACGGAAGCCCAAACGCAAGGCGATGCTGCCGGCATGTTTCTCTAAAGTGCAGTCCCACTCGCTGTGATTGGCATCGACAGCCAGAACGTCCACGCCGTGCTTCCGCGCATCGGCGACGAGCTGAGCTGGGGCGTAAAAACCCATCGGCTGGGAATTGAGCAAGGCACAGATGAACGCCGCCGGATAATGATGTTTCAACCACGCCGAGACGTAAACAAGGAGAGCGAAACTGGCGGCATGACTTTCCGGAAAACCATACTCGCCAAAGCCGCGAATCTGCTTGAACAGCCGCTCGGCAAACTCGGCGGAATAGCCGTTGGCGCGCATGCCATCGATGAGTTTGCGGCGGAATTGGTCGATCACGCCGCGGCGCCGCCATGCTCCCATGGCCCGGCGCAGCTGGTCAGCTTCTCCTGGCGTGAAGCCGGCGGCCACCACCGCCAGACGCATCGCCTGCTCCTGGAAAATCGGCACACCCAACGTTTTCTCCAGAACGCCGCGGATGCGGTCATCGGGATAGTCCACTTCTTCTTCGCCGTTGCGACGCCGTAAATAGGGATGAACCATGTCGCCTTGGATCGGCCCGGGTCTGACGATGGCGACTTCGATGACCAGATCGTAAAAGCAGTGCGGTCGCAGCCTCGGCAGCATCGACATCTGGGCACGCGATTCGATCTGAAAGACGCCGATGGTATCCGCCGCGCTGATCATGCGATAAACCTCCTCGTCCGCCTGCGGCACCGTGGCCAGTGTGAGTTTTCTGCCGTAGTGCTTTTCGATCAGGGCGAAACATTTGCGGATGGCCGTCAGCATGCCAAGCGACAGGCAATCGACTTTCAAGATGCCCAGCGTATCGAGGTCGTCTTTGTCCCATTGGATGACGGTTCGGCCGGACATGGCGGCGTTCTCGATGGGGACCATCTCGCACAGAGGCCCTTGAGTCAGCACCATGCCGCCCACATGCTGGGAAAGATGTCGCGGAAACTCCAGAATCTCCTCGACAAGCACGAGGAATTGCCGGGCGAGGCGGGAATGGGGATCGAGTCCGGCTTCCTGCAGCCGACGTGCCAGCGTGTCGGCATCGTGTCCCCGTTCGAGCGACTTGGCGATGGCATCGACGCGATCGAGCGACAGGCCGAGCGCCTTGCCGACGTCGCGGACGGCGGAACGGGGCTGGTAGGTGATGACGGTAGCCGCCATGCCGGCGCGGTCCCGTCCGTATTTGTCGTAGATATATTGGATCACTTCCTCCCGGCGTTCGTGTTCAAAATCGACGTCGATATCCGGCGCTTCATTGCGTTCCGCACTGACGAAGCGTTCAAAGAGGACGTCGATCTGCTCGGGATCGACGGAGGTGATTTCCAGACAGAAGCAGACGACGGAATTGGCTGCCGAGCCGCGCCCCTGGCAAAGGATGCCCCGGCTGCGCGCGAACTTCACCACATCCCAGACCGTGAGAAAATACGCCTCATAATGCAGTTCCTTGATCAGCTTGAGTTCGTGCTCGATCAACTGGCGGACTCGATCGGGGATGCCGTGCGGATAACGGCGTTTGGCTCCCTCCCATGTCAAGCGTTGCAGATGTTCGAAGGGAGTGGTATGCGGCGGGCAGAGTTCCGCCGGGTATTCGTAGCGCAACTCGTCGAGAGAAAACGTGCAGCGGTCGGCAATTTCAATCGTCCGTGCCAGGGCAGGGGGGTAGTCGGCAAAGAGGGCTTTCATCTGGGCGGGAGACTTGAGGTACCGTTCGGCATTGGCAAAGAGGCGCTTTCCCAGTTGGGCGACGGAACAGCCATGACGGATAGCCGTGAGCACGTCTTGCAGAAAACGCCGCCTGGGAACGTGGTAGTAGACGTCGTTGCAGGCAGCCAAGGGAAGGTTGGCGTTTTCGGCTTGGACAAGGTATCGCTGCAAGAGTCGGCGATCATCCGGCCCGAGGTGCAACTGTGCCAGAGCGTAACAGCGGTCGCCGAACGCCTCCCGGTAGAGGGGGAGCCAAGGAGAAACATCCTTGTCTTCTGCCGAACCCAAAGGGATGCAAGCCAAAAGCCCCTCGGCATGTTCGGCCACGTCGCTAAAGGTAAAGGAACATTCTCCTTTAGGAGCTTGCCGGCGTCCTCGGGTAAGCAAACGGCAGAGCCGGCCATAACTCGTCCGGTCGGTGGCGAGCAAAACAGCCGGCGGAGCATCGGTTGGTGTGACCTCGGCGCCGATCAGGAGTTTCAAGCCGACGTTTTTGGCGGCCGCATGAGCGCGGACCACGCCGGCCAGGCTGTTGCGGTCCGTGATCGCCAGCGCGGTATAGCCGAGTTCTGCCGCCCGAGCAACCAGTTCATCGGGATGCGAGGCCCCTTCGAGAAACGAGAAGTTGGTTCGGCAGCGCAACTCGGCATAGGCAGTCGATGATCGCTGCCGCCTGGCAGAAGCAGAAACAGGCTGCCGCTTTGCAGGCTGAGGATCAGGCATGGCTTATTCGAACTCGCCGTGCAGAAACCAATTCCCCTTTCCAATCTGCCGAAAAATCCAGAAGCGCTGGCCGCTTTCCGTTTCGACCTGGAAATAATCGCGTTCGATGTGTCGGCCACGCCACCAGCCAGTTTCGATCCGCTCCTGCCCCCAACAGCACACGATGGCATAATTGCGATCCTTCCAGAAAAAGCGGATCGGCGGTCCTTCGGGAACTACCGAAACTGCTTCGATGGCCGACGGCTTCCTTCGCAGCCGAAGCGGCCGAGACAAGGTAACCGGTCGGCTGTCACCTTCCAAAAACCTTTCGCTTCCTGGACCAACAAGCGGTTGCCAGCGCACCGCATATTCGGGTTGCCAGTCAGCACGCAACCTGGGACGAACGACCCGTTTTGATCCCAATCGGCTGCTGAGACGCTCGATCAATTGAGCCAACTGGCGTGAAGCATCGCCTTTGTCCGCCCCATCGAAAAACGGAGACTGCTGCATGTCGACCACTGCCGCTTGCAGCACTCGCAATTCGGCTCCCGTGATTTCTCCCGGTACCTCGACACGTTCTAGATGAAGCAGCACCAGCTCCATCAAATGCTCAAGCGCCTGGCACGGGCGAAGGAACCCCACGGGAAAAACAACGTCCTGTTTCCCTGGACAATGCAAACGCACTTCCAATTGCACTACCCCTTTGGAACGTGCGATCAATTCGTCCATGATCCGCCTGGCTAATTGCCGGAGCACAACCGCAAGCGCGTTGCGGTGGCTGACAGGCTGTTCAAATTCCCAGGTCGCTTCGATGGGGACCGGCGGTTGGATCGGCACGATGATCTCGGCCACCGTTCCCAATGCCTGATCGAGCCGGCGGACAAGTTCCTCCCCGAAGCGCGCGGGCAACAAAGCGCGGGGCAGAGCTTGCAATTGTTCGATGGTGTCAATCGCGAAATCGGTCAAAGCTGCGATGGTCGTCGCTGACAGCCTCAGTGCGGCAACAGGCAAAGGACGCAAAACCCTTTCCTGCTGTTGAGGCGGGACGACCGCCGCACGCTCTTTACCGAAGTGAGCCACGGCCCAGGCGGCGCCGATCGTGTCGGCAATCGCCGCCCGGACGAAGTAACCGCGTTGTTGAAAGCGCTGCAGCACGCATTGCAAAAGCCGATCCTCACCGCCGAACAACAACGCGCAGCCGGTTATGTCCAGCAGCAAACCCTCTGCCCCCAGCGAAGAAGGGAGCCGATCCTCCACTCCCACGACAGGACTGAATTGCTGGCACCAGTTGGCCAGTTCGTGCAAGTCGGCTCGATCCGCCTCGGCATCATGACGAACAAACGCCTGGTCCGAACCGCGGCCAAGGATTCCTTTCGCCTCGGCCAGTGGCATGCCCGGTACAATGCCACTTCGCACGGCGCGTTGGCAGGCCAGCACGACAATCTGCCCTTTTTGCCCTGCATCGGCATAGAGAACGGTCATCGCTCTTTTATGCCGTGGTTGGGCGGCTTGGAGCCGTTGCAGGGGCCAGCGCGGAAGCCAAATGCACATCGCCCGTTTCATCGTTGATTTCCAACTCCACCGTTTGCTGAGAAAATCGGCCTCGGCATTGAACCACCTCCACTCGCAAACGCCGACTCTGCGACAGTGACGGAAGCGGTTCAATCCGCAAACGAATGTCGGCCCACGAAGGCTGCCAGCGATATTCTTCGGAACGAAGCAGCAAGCCGATGCCGCCGCCGGTCTCCACCGCCAATTGCAAACGCCGATAAGCATGGTCCAAAAGGCGATCGGGCCAACCAAGGACCACTGCTACCGCCGGGCAGCGAAGGGCCTGCTCCAGCGCCCACCATGTGTCGCGCTCGTTGCTCGGATGAATCACGATCATTCGTTCCAAGTCGTCTGCCAATCGGCCTGCGGCTGGTGGATAAAACGACTGCGCCGGGTCCACGACGACGCAAGCGCCATCGAGTTGGCAGAGAATTCTGGACGCCACACTGCAAGCAAGTGTGCCAGCGCCGCTGCCCGGACCGGCAGCCAACCATTCCAGAAGCGTGCCTCTCGGAATCCCCTTTGCCGGCAGCAAAGCGTCGAAGGCCTCGATGCCGGTGGAAAGCAACTGATCGCCGGACGCTTGCTTGAACGTCCGCTCCAAGGCGCGCAGTTTTTGCGCCAAGTCCTGAATCGTTTGCTGGCGATTCATGGATGGAAACATTAAATAAATCAGTTGTGGTCAATAGTTCAGCGCAGGGAAGTTCAGTATACCGATGTATATAAAATATTCAAGGCAAATTGCCGAATCTTCTTGCCCTGCGCCGCAAAATTCGATGCTGGCTTGATCAACAAGGACGGCATATGATGAAGATGCGTGGCGACTGCCTGCTTGGATTGATCAGTTCCAACGGCTACAAAGCGCACACATCGCGCCTTCGCTGAACGAAACCGAATCGCTCATGCGCGGCAAGAGAAGGTGATTTATGCACAGCGAGCCAGTAGCTCTTGTGACGGGTGGAAGTCGCGGCATAGGTCGAGGGATCTGCATCGCGTTGGCACAAGCGGGTTATGCGGTGGCGGTCAACTACGCGGGCAATGCCGAAGCCGCCGCCAAAACCTGTGCTTTGATCGGCAACGAAAGCCGATCGTTCGCTTGCCAGGCCGACGTCGGCAAACGTGCGGATCGCGAACGACTGGTCGATCAGATTCTCGAACATTGGGGGAGAATCGATGTTCTGGTGAACAACGCCGGCATCACGTCCATCGGCCGACGCGACATTCTCGAAGCCGGCGAAGACAGCTGGGATAAAGTCCTGGCCGTCAATCTCAAGGGACCCTTTTTCCTCACCCAGCGCGTTGCCCGCGAGATGATTCGGCTGGGAGCGAAACTCATCAACCCGGCCATCATCAACATCTCCAGCCTGTCGGCTTATGCCATTTCCATCAATCGCGGCGACTACTGTATTTCCAAAGCCGGCATGAGCATGATGACCAAGTTGTTCGCCCTGAGGCTGGCGGAGCACAATATCCGCGTCTATGAAGTGTGTCCTGGCATCATCGAAACCGACATGACGGCGGCAGCCTATGAACGCTACACGAACTTGATTGCCGACGGCTTGACTCCCATCCGGCGCTGGGGGACACCCGACGACGTCGGTGCCGCCGTGGTGACGCTCGCTACCGGCCGGATTCCTTTTTGCACCGGTGACCGAATCAACGTCGATGGCGGCTTCCATCTGCGCAAATTTCCCTAGTCGCTACAAAGAACCGACAGGGACGATACTGCTTTCAGGCGGCTTCGGGATTCTGACGACTGATGTCCTGGCAGGCTTCCGCCGCCATTTGCTGAACCGACGGATCGTGGTCAAAATGGGCTACGCCCAGCAATACGGGCAAGGCTTCCCGCGCTGCGGGACCAATATTCCCCAAGGCTAAAGCCGCCATCTTTCGGTCGCGGGGGTCTTGGCGCGAAAGCATTTTGATCAGAGCGCCGACGGCCGGTTTGCCCGCCGGGCCCATCCAGCCGATCAATGCCGCCGCATGCGCCCGCACGGTCGCCACAGGATGGTCAAGATCAGCGATTAGGGTTTCGAGTTTCACGGTTGGCCTCCGTGGTTGGCTGGCAGATTGGTCCGTATCTCGAATATCGGCGCTTTTGCCAGGCAGGCTTGACGCAATATCACCCCAGCTCGCAAAACCACGAGCGCTGCTGGCCCGATTTTGCCGACGTTACTAAAAGTGATACCACCTTGCTGACGACATGCTTATGTATGAAACATTCGATCACACCGCCGACTTGGGGCTTCGCATCAAGGCAGACGACTTGCCCTCCCTCTTCGCCGACGCAGCGCACGCTCTCTTCGATGTCATCGTCGATGATTTGTCTCTCGTTCAGCCGCAACAGGTGGTCGATGTGAACCTGCAAAGCGACGAGCTTGTCTATCTGTTGTTCGATTGGCTCAACCACCTCCTCTTTTTGTTCGACGCCAAGGGTTGGCTGTTCAGCCGGTTCGATGTGCAGGTCAACGAATCGGCATGCCGCTTGCAGGGAAAAGCATGGGGCGAACGACTCGATCCGAGCCGGCATGTGTTGGCCCATGAAGTCAAGGCCATAACGTATCATGGCTTGCGCATCGAACAAAAGGAAGGCGGTTGGTTGGCAGAAGTCATTGTCGATATTTAGGAAACAACAATGAGCAAAGAGATTTTTCAGGGACCGTTGGAAAGGGTCAGCGATTGCTGCTGGCGGATTCCCAAAACCTACAAGCAAGGGATGCGCGTCGATGGTCTGATTTATGCCGACGAGGTTTTGATCGAGGCCATCAAACGCGACCAGGCACCGGAGCAGGTAGCCAACGTCGCGTTTCTGCCTGGCATCCAATACGCCAGCCTCGCCATGCCCGATATTCATTGGGGTTATGGCTTCTGTATTGGCGGTGTTTGTGCCACCGATCCCGACGAAGGAGGCGTCATCTCGCCAGGCGGGGTCGGCTATGACATCAACTGCGGCGTCCGCCTGGTTCGCTCGAACCTCTTTTATCGAGACGTTCAACCTCGTTTGCGCCAACTGGTGGAGGAATTGTTTCGCCACATCCCCACAGGCGTCGGCAAATCGGGACGCTATCATTTCGACAAGAAAGAACTCGATCGCCTGATGGCTGAGGGGCCGAGGGCCTTGTTGGACCGCGATTTGGCAACCCCTCGCGATCTCGAGTACACCGAAGCCAACGGCAAACTCGAAGGTGCCGATCCTGATGCCGTCAGCGACCAGGCCAAGCTGCGCGGCGAAAGCCAGTGCGGTACGCTCGGCTCAGGGAACCACTTCCTCGAAGTCCAGGTTGTCGATCACATTTTCGACGAACAGGCAGCCCGCGTCATGGGCCTGGAAAAAGACATGGTTTGCGTCATGATTCACAGCGGGTCGCGCGGCTTGGGATACCAGGTGTGCGACGATGCGTTGGCCATGTTGCGCAAAGCTCCCGAAAAATACGGCATTTCGCTCCCCGATCGCCAACTGGCCTGCGCTCCTGTCAACAGCCCCGAAGGACAGAAGTATATCGCTGCCATGCGTGCAGCTGCCAATTTCGCCTGGTGCAACCGGCAGCTCCTCATGCAGCAGACCCGCGAAGTATTCGAGAACGTCTTTGGCAGACCGTGGCAGCAACTGCAAATGAACCTCGTTTACGATGTCTGTCACAATATCGCCAAATTCGAAGAACACACCTTCAATGGCAAGACACGTAAAGTTTGGGTCCATCGCAAAGGAGCAACGCGGGCATTCCCACCGAACCATCCCGAGATTCCCCAAATGTATCGCCAGATCGGGCAGCCCGTCTTGATCCCAGGCGATATGGGCCGGGCCAGCTGGGTCCTGGTCGGCCAGGAAGGAAGCATGAAACAAACATTCGGAACGACGTGCCACGGCGCGGGCCGGGCCATGAGCCGCACCGCTGCTGTCAAAGACGTCGGCAAACGCCGGATCGACAAGGAACTCGAAGCTCGAGGGGTCATCGCCCGTGCACAAAGCCGTCGCGGGCTTGCGGAAGAACAGCCCGATGCTTACAAGAACGTCGATGAAGTCGTGGAAGTTGTCCACAAAGCCAACCTTTCGCGAAAAGTGGCCCGAATGCGGCCTATCGGCGTGATTAAGGGATGATCGACCTCTCGAACCGAAAGGATCATTCGCTTTCTTTCTCCCCCGGTCTGAACAGGGTCAGTGGACGGGGGAGAGCGCCGTTCCGAACCGACCGGAATTGCCTCCAACCGCGCGGATGTGTTAAAAATAGGTTGGAATGAACCCTTGCGGGGGTACGGTATGGGCATCTATGACCGAGAATATTATCGCAGTTCCGGCCCTGCTTTGTTCGAGCGGGGGCAGGTCGTCAAGTGGTTGATTATCGTCAACATCGGCGTCTTCATCCTCCAGTTGATTCTCAAAGACGGCTTTAACCCGGTCCTTCGTTGTCGATCGCAGCGTTCTGAACGGGCAGGTATGGCGGCTTTTGAGCTATGCCTTCTTGCATGCGCCGGAAACCCTCTGGCACATTGTCTTCAACATGCTGTTTCTGTTCTGGTTCGGCCCTGACATGGAGGAATGGTACGGGTCGCGCGAATTCTTGCTGTTTTATTTGACGGCTGCCTTCCTCGGTGGCATCGGGTATGTCGCATGGGAACTGGTCACGGGAAGTTACCACGCCGCTTTGGGCGCCTCCGGCGCGGTCACCGCTGTTATGGTCTTGTGTGCCTTGCATTATCCTCACCGGAAGATCTTGTTGTTTTTCGTCTTCCCGATGTCCATCTGGGTGTTCGTTATTTTTCAGGTGGCGCGCGACTTGTTTGAACTTTTGGGCGCAGGGCCAGCTAGCGGAACCGCAGTGGCCTGCCATCTGGCCGGTGCGGCGTTCGGCTATCTCTATTACAAGAGGCACTGGCACTTATCGGGTTTTCTGTCTTCGTTCAAGACGCTCATTCGCCGCGCCCAGCGCCCGAAGTTGCGTATCTATCGCGAAGATGAGCGAGTCGTCCCACTGCGAGTCGGTGCTGCCGAGACCATCGACGAGCAGCTCGAGGCCAAACTCGACGCGGTCTTGGAAAAAATCGCTAATTCGGGACAGGAAAGCTTGACGGAAAACGAACGTGCCATCCTCTTGCGGGCCAGCGAACTGATGCGGAAAAAGCGTACATAAACGGGATATCGACGAAAGAAGGATGCGACATCTGACAATCGGAAAGGGAGCAAGCAACCATGCCATTGTACGAGTATACTTGCAGCAAATGTTCCCACGAATTCGAGGCGCTGGTATTCAATGGCGAGCGTGTTGAGTGTCCCCAATGCAAAGCCGAGCGCGTGGAAAGGCGCTTGAGCCTGCCAGCGCGACCCAAGACGGAAAGTTCGCCTTTGCCGCTGGCCTGCGATCCCAAGGCTCCGCCTTGCGGGCCAGGCTGCTGTCGGCTGCCGTAATGTCTTGCAACGGTTCCCTTTCGCGTGTTGGCGATGACGACCGCTCTTCCTTTTCGTATCGGTTACAACACCAATGGTTTCGCCCATCATCGCCTCGAGGATGCAATTGAAATCCTCGCTGACCTTGGTTACGAAAGCGTCGCCATCACGCTCGATTTTCATGCTTTAAACCCGTATGAACCGGGGTTCGCCGGGCAGTTGCGAACCATTCAGCAGTTGCTTGGCAAACGCCGACTGCGCTGCGTTGTTGAAACGGGGGCGCGGTTTCTTCTTGATCCGCGCCAGAAGCATCAACCGACTTTGCTCAGCTCAGACGAAACAGGGCGGCGGAGACGTCTCGACTTCTTGCTCCGCGCTCTGGATGTTGCTGTCGCATTAGAGGCTGACTGCGTTAGCTTCTGGTCAGGACGAACCGATGGAGACGCCGCCGGCAGCGAAGGGCGATTGTTTGACCGGCTGTTGGCCGGCTGCGAAACGCTGTGCCGTTCTGCCGAACGTCTTGGCATGCGGCTGGCATTCGAGCCGGAACCCGGCATGTTCATCGACTCGATGGCTCGTTTCGCGGAGCTGCACCATCGCTTATCTCATCCCTGTTTCGGTCTTACGATCGACATCGGTCATCTGCACTGTCAGGGAGAAACGCCCATCGAGGCCCATTTGGAACGCTGGCAACAACTCATTTGGAATATCCACATCGAAGACATGCGCCGTGGCGAACATGAACACCTGATGTTTGGAGAAGGGGAGATCGACTTTGCTCCCGTGCTGGCCACCCTTCAAGACATCGGCTACTCGGGAGGAGTGCATGTCGAGTTGAGTCGCCACAGCCACGACGCCATCGTGACGGCACGCAGGTCTCTCGCTTTTTTGCGGTCGCATCTATCTGGTCGTCATTAGCCGCACCGCGCTTCGGTTGTCTGTTCGATTCACTTCGGCCGGCTTCGCGAGCGCGTTCGATCAGTATAATTGTCTCTGGCGAAGAAACCGCAGGCATGATCTCTTTTGCAGCATGGGAGAACCGCCATGGCCTATACGCGGCGAGAATTTCTGCGAACGTCGGCAGCGATGGTTGCCTCGACCACGCTGGGTGGCGACGTCGGCGGCGCCGACGGGAAAACCAAACCGAAATTCCAACTCGGACTGGTGACTTATAATGTCGCCGCCACTTGGGATTTGCCAACAATTATCAAAGTCTGTCAGCAAGTTGGGATTGCCGCCGTCGAGCTTCGCACGACCCACAAGCACGGCGTCGAGCCGACGCTCAATAAGGGCCAGCGTAAAGAAGTACGGCAACGGTTCGCCGACTCGGGTGTGGTCCTGTGGGGCTGTGGCACCACTTGCGAGTTTCATTCACCGGACGTTGCCGAAGTGAAGCGGCAAATCGAAACCTGCAAGCGCTTCGTCGAACTGGTTGCCGACGTTGGCGGCAAAGGGGTCAAGGTTCGCCCCAATCGGCTGGTGCCCAATGTGCCGGCTGAAAAAACGTTGACGCAGATCGGGCAAAGTCTATTGCCTTGCGGCAAGGCAGCCCAGGATGCCGGTGTGGAAATCTGGGTCGAAGTTCATGGCCGAGGCACGTCGGAGCCTGAAAACGTGAAAAAGATCATGGAGCATTGCGGCCATCCCAAGGTCGGTCTTTGTTGGAACTGCAACCCTCCCGACGTCAAGAACGGTTCGGTTGCCGACTCCTTCAAAATGCTGCGCCGCTGGCTCTTATCCTGCCATATCAACAGCCTTTACAACGATTCGCTGGGCGTTTATCCGTATCGCGAACTCTTTCGACTGCTGACCGCATCGGGCTACGACCGCTATACGTTATGCGAAGTTGGCCGGTTGCGCCCTGACCCGGCAAGCGGTGCGGAGTTTCTGCGTTATTACAAAGCTTTGTGGCAAGAGTTGGCTCGACCTTGAAGTGGAGCAGGCGTTTGTCCTCGAGCTAGCCGTGACATCCTCCGCCTCGGGGCGGAAGCCGGGTTCGGACTTGATGTTGCTGTCACCAAACTCCGCACAAGACTTGCCCCTCGTCGTTCACGACATGCCTGGCACACGACGTGAAAAAAAGGCGCGGCTGCAACAGCCGCACCTTTTTGTTGCGAAAGACCGATCCCTCAGGGCCGGTTCTTGTTGGCTTGTTCCATGACTTTGTCGATCAGTTTTTGTGAGATGACGAGGTCCACGCCGACCGACGCTGCCTTTTGCGAAATTTTGATGGAATTGACCAGTTCGAGGATCATAGGGGCGACCTGCTTCAAATCTTCATTCGCACTGACAGCGAAGGTGAGGATCAATTTGCCGGCGTTCAGTGCGTCGACCGCTTGTTTGGCAGCGGCGGCGTCGCTCAACCGCGCCTGCAGGGCGACCTTGATGTCCTTTTCGACCAGAATCTGGCCAGTCAGGACTTCGAGTTTGCCCAGGACGGCGGCCGCTTTTTGCCCCTGCGGATTCTTGTTGGCCAGTTGTTTGAAATTGTCTGAAACGACGCTGACGAGCCACATGCTTTGTTTCGGGTTCTGGGCCGCCACCATTTTCGCCAGTTCAGCGTTTATTTTCGTCTTCCGCCGGCCAGCCACTTTGGCAATGGTTTCATCGATGTAACGAAAGTCGGTCGAAAGGACTGCCAGTTCGGTGTCGAGCACAGCCAGAAACACAGGATTGCCGTCGTTGCCTTTCGTTTCATAGACGGGAGTGGTACCGGCTTTGTGGACCTTCACGTTGTTCGCGAACAGTTTGACCCCTTTTTCGATCTTTTCCGGATCGAAGCTGCCAGTGATGAGGATCGACCCTTGGCGCTGCTGCACGTTCGCCGGGACCGCAACCGTGAGCCGGTAGATGTCTTTCAACGGATCCAGATCGAAGAGTTGGGTAAACCGCTGCAGGTCTTTGCTCTTGACGGCTTTTTCGATATCCCGCCCGAAGTACCTTTCCGCCAGGGCCGAATTGAGCACTTGTTGCCAATTAAGCGAGACGACAGCTTGGGTATCGTCCGGCAAATACTTTTCAAGATCGACAGCATTGGCCGGCACAACCAGGGCCATCAGCAGGCCGAGTCCGAGAAGGTGACGCATTGCTGGTCCTTTCGTGTGAATCGAGAAGCAAGGTTCGAGAGGTTTATACGCAATACCCGACTGGTTCGGTCCGGGTTTCAGAATTTTCTAAGATGGGACCTTTCGTATTGTTCACGGCGGAATCCCGGTGGTCAATCCGCTTTGGACGTTTCCTCCTGAACCTGGTCCGTTTGGGGGTGTGTTTCTGCTGTCTCGGAATCCACTGCCGATTGCGTTGAGTTTTCCGCTGCAGGCGGCGCCGGCGGTTCCGCCTCTGCGGACTGTGGCCGTACCAGTTGGGGAAGTTCAGCAGTTTCTCCCGATTCAAGCGCGGTCGCTGGTTGAGCGATCTGCTCGGTCGACTCGATCGGCTGGTTTTGCTCAGGTTGTGGCTGCGAAGTGTCGCCTTTCTCCGCAGCCTCGGCAGGTTCTTGTTTTTCCTCCTGGAGTTTGCCTTTCTTTTCGAAGAAAGCAATCAATTCGCTGAAGGTGTGCAACGGTACTTTTCCACTCAAAGCTTCATTCGTCAGCTTCGGTTTGGGGCCTTTTGCTGAGGTTGGGCGGGATACCGCTGCCAGTTCCTTGGGTCGCAAGGACGGCGTACCGGTTTTGCCGCCTTGAATCTTTGGCGGCGGCGGGATGACCGGAGCCGGCGGTTCTTCGCGTTTCGGTTCGGGTCCTCTTGGCCTTGGTCGGCGTTCACGACGAGGCGGTCGTTCGTCCGGCGCCTTCCCTTGCGAACCTTCCGTTGTCTGTTCCTGAGGCGGCCTTGGCGGCCGGTCCCCTTTCGCGCGCTCGCCACGAGAAGCCCGATCGCCCCGGCCACGCGGCCGTCTTTCCCCTGGCTTGCGCTCGGTTCCAGGTTTAATCATCGTCAGGGACACGCGCTTGCGCTCGTGATCCACGTTCAAAACCCAGACGGTCACAACGTCGCCGACCGCCACTACGTCATAAGGGTTCTTCACAAAGCGGTTGGCGAGTTGGCTGATGTGCACCAGCCCGCTGTCTTTCAGCCCGATGTCGACAAAAGCACCGAAGTCGACAACGTTGACCACCGTCCCCTTGAGTTCCATGCCTGGCTGCAAATCCTCGAGCTTGAGGATACCTTTCTTGAAAACGGGTAACGGCAAATCTTCGCGCGGATCGCGACCGGGACGGCTGAGAGCGTCGATGATGTCACGCAGCGTCGGCTCGCCGACTTCCAAGCGGCGACACACTTCCTGCGGCGATATCGACTGCAACTTTTCGCGAAGCGATTCTAACTGTTGTTTGTCCTCCAACGCCTTGGGAGAATAACCGAGGTCGTTGAGCAGCCTTTCCGCGACGCCGTAGCTTTCGGGATGAATCCACGTCTGATCGAATGGGTTATCGCCGCCGCGAATGCGCAAGAATCCCGCAGCCTGGGTAAAACGTGCCGGTCCCATGCCGGGAATGTCCAGCAGTTGTTGGCGACTGCGGAACGGCCCATGCTGCTTGCGGTATTCCACCAATTGACGGGCAACCAGCTGGTTCAATCCCGAAACGTATCGCAAAAGCGGCACACTTGCCGTGTTCAAATCGACGCCGACGTGGTTGACCGAAGACTCGACAACCGCTTCGAGCGACTCTTTGAGATTGCGCGGATGAACGTCATGCTGGTACAACCCGACGCCGATATTTTGCGGGTCGATCTTCACCAGTTCGCTCAATGGATCCAGAACGCGACGACCGATGGAGATCGTACCGCGAACGGTTGCATCGAAATCCGGGAACTCCTCGCGTCCAATGGGACTGGCTGAGTAGACGCTGGCGCCTGCTTCGTTCACGATGATATAGGCGAGCGAAGCGGGTGCTCGCGGCAAACCTTCGAGGTCTCGAGCCGTTATTCTGGGCGGTTCTTCCCTGGCGGGCGACTGGGCAACCGTCCGTTCGGAAGCGAGCGGGGGGGTGGAGCTTGCCGCCGGTTCAGTCGACTTGTCCGCTGTCGATTCCTCGACCCGCGTTGCGCTGGCCGACTCAGCACTACTCGCCACTGAAGCCTCCGCACACGGGGCGATCGTCGCATCGAGCGACACCATTTCACCGACAGGTGCGGATTCGATGACAAAGGCAGCAGAGACGTCTTCTCCAGAGGGCAAGCCGCTGCTGGCCACCGCTGACGCATCTGGAATGGACGAAATGGTGGTGTCGCCGGCGATCGGCGCGTCGCCACTGACGACAACGCCGGCGACCTCCGCGATCGGCGGTGCCTCGGCAGCCGCCACCACCTGACTCGCATCCTCGCTGGTCAGTTCGGCGATCAACTCCGCAACCAGTTCTTCCGTTTCTCGGCAGGCGGTACCATTGCCAATGGCGATCAAGTCGAGTTGGTGCTTGCGGATCAGATACTGCATGAGCAGTTTGGCGTCGGCGGCGCGCTTTTGCGGCGCGTGAGGGTACATGACATCGTGAGCCAGCACGTTGCCGTACTCGTCGAGAGCGGCCAACTTGCATCCCGTGCGAAACCCCGGATCGATGGCCAAGATGCGCCGACCGCTCAAGGGGGGTTGCAACAGCAAGCTGCGGAGGTTCCGGGCAAACACCGACACCGCATGGTTGTGGGCACGCTCTGTCAAGTCCCGTCGGATTTCCCGCTCCAAACTCGGAATCAGCAGGCGCTCGAAAGCGTCGTCGAGAACCTGCTGCAGAAAAGCAGCATGCGGATGATCGCCAAGAGACAGTTTTTCCGCGGCGGCGTTTTTGGCAGCCTCTCGGTCGAATTCGAAGCGAACCGTCAACGCCTTTTCTTTCTCGCCGCGGTTGATCGCCAGGATGCGATGCGGCGGAATCGAACGAACCGACTCGGTGAACTGAAAATAGTCCTTGAATTCGTTGCCTTTGCCTTCGGCTAGTTGCTCGCTGCGAGACGTGCTGAGTTTCCCCGTATCCCAGGCGATGCCCCGAACCGCGGATCGGACCGACGCATGCTCGGCAATCATCTCCGAAAGAATATGCGTGACACCGGCTTTGACTTCCTCGACGGTTGGCAACTCCTTCTCGGCGTTGACCAGCGTCGGGAACACTTCTTCAAGCTGGGCAACGGCTTCGTCGCGGTTCCAGATGGCCAAAGCCAACGGCTCCAGACCGCGCTCGCGGGCCACCGTCGCCAGCGTCCTTTTCTTCGGCTTGTAGGGAAGATACAAGTCTTCCAGCCGCTTGGCTGTGTCCGCACGCAGTATTTCGGCTTTGAGCTCCTCGGTCAGCTTGCCTTGATTCTCGATGCTTTTGAGAATGGACCGTTTGCGGTCTTCGAGTTGCCGAAGCTGCTGAACACGAGCTTGAATCTGTCGGAGAACGTCCTCGCTCAACCCGTTGGTACGTTCCTTGCGATAGCGGGCGATAAATGGAATGGTGTTGCCCTCGTCGAGCAACTTGACCACGCTTTCGACCTGCACCTTACGGATCTGGAGGTCCTGAGCAATCCGCGCAAAATCCAGAGTTGTTTCTTCTTGCATGAAGGCTAATTCCTGTCGCAGCGACAGCGGACGGGAAGAAGTAGCGGAACCAACGGTGCGGTTACTCTAAAACGATCAAAACGGACTGTCAAGGGAGTTATGGATCGAGTTTTCTGACGCCCTCTGGCATCGGATCGCCGACCTTCTTGCCGGTAACCACGCCCTGGCAGGCTTCGGAAAACAGCAGCAGATGGACGCTACCCAACAGCGTGCCATCGAGCGCCCCCGAGACGGGCATGACGAACCGGCAGGGATCACCAGGCATTGGGACATCCGCCTCAAGGCGCCGGCACGAACAGTGGTTGGCCGAACTTGTCAACGCCGAATTCGCCGATCAGCGCTTTGGTCTCTGCAGCGGTGAGAAAGTCGGCGAACTGTTTGGCCTCGGCCACATGAACATGGGGGTGCCGTTCTTCATTCAACAGGATAACCGAATAGTCATTGCGCAGCATCGGATCGCCACTGGAAACAATAGTGAGGTCGAGTTCGTCGCGCAGAGCGAGAAACGTACCGCGGTCGGCAAGGATGTAGGCCCGCTTTTCGCTGGCGATGCGCAAGGCTCGTGCCATGCCGGCGCCCGCACGAATGTACCAGGGTCCGGTCGGCTCGATCTTCGCCTTTTTCCAGATATCCAATTCCTTGCGGTGCGTGCCGGATTCGTCACCTCGGCTGACAAAAGGAGCTTGTTTCGCCGCGATTTTGCTGAACGCTTCAACGATCTCTCTGGCTCCGATGAGTCCGGCCGGATCGTCTTTCGGCCCGGCAAGAATGAAGTCATTATGCATGACAGGACGGCGTTCCTTGCCCCACCCCTCGGCCATGAAGGCTTTTTCGGCATCGGGCGCATGCGTCAAAAGGACGTCGGCGTCGCCGCGGCGCCCCAGTTCGATCGCTTGGCCGGTCCCCACCGCCACGACCTTGACTTCGATCCCCGTCTGCCGGCGAAAGACCGGCAATAGCCGATCGAGCAGACCACTGTCGCGTGTGCTCGTCGTCGTGGCCAGCGTGATCGATTCTGCCTGAGAACCGGTCTGCGTTGGGTTGCCAGCGCAGCCAGATGAAAACCCAGCCAAGATTCCGACCAAAAACAGCATTCGCCGAAGTCGTTTCATCAATACACCATCCTTCCCTCCATGAAGGCGCGGGTTCGCGGATCGCGCGGCTGATCGAAGAATTCAGGCGGATTGCCGACTTCGATAAGCTCTCCGTTCAGGATAAAGGCAGCGCGCGTGCCGACCCGCCTGGCTTGAAACAGGTTGTGGGTTGCCCAGACAACCGTCAATTGGTTTTGTTTTCGCATCGAGGCGATGATGTTTTCGACGAGTGCCACCCGAGCGGGATCGAGGTTGGTCGTAGGCTCATCGAGCAAGAGAACTTCGGGCTGGCACGCTAGCGCCCGGGCCACCGCGACCAGCTGGCTCTGCCCGACGGACAGAGTCCGCGCGTCTTGTCGTGCCAGATCCGACAACTCCAAAGCCCTCAGGATTTCGCGAACGATGGCATCATCTTTCCGCCCGCGGACGGTCGGGCCAAAGGCAACGTTGTTGAAAACCGATCCCCGGAACATGATCGGCCTTTGTGGCGCCAGGGCGATTTGCCGGCTTCGAGCCAAGGAAGCATGAGGACCGAGCGATTCGCTTTTATACTCGACGCATCCTTCGTCGGGAGGTTCCAAACCGGTCAGGATTTTCACCAAAGTCGTTTTGCCGGAACCGGTCGGTCCCAAAAGCACCAGGACGTCGTTTTTATAAATCGACAATTCTTCGATGTGGAGTTCAAATGCGCCAAGACGCCGGCGAACTCCCATCAACCGGTAGATTGGTTCGCTCATGATGCTGGCTTGCCCTGCAGGCGGACGATGACGACGTTGACGAGGAGCGCAAAGGCAAGCAACCAGGCAGCGAGTAACAGAGCCAAGGCGAATTGTCCTTTTGCCGTCTCCAACATGATGGCAGTGGTAAGAACGCGGGTGTGGTTTTGGATGTTGCCGCCAACCATCCACACGGCGCCGACTTCCGAAAGACTTCGGCCCAAGGCCGTCGCCAAGGCGAGCAATGCCGCCGGCCTGATTTCGCGAAGCAGGTACAGACGCACCTGCCGTTCGGTGGCGCCGAGTGCTCGCATCTGAAATCGCAACTCGGCCGAAAGAGTCGATACCGCCGTCATGACGATGCCAGTTATAAATGGCAAATCGAGAATCACCTGGGCAACGACCATCGCCTGCGGCGTATAAAGCCAGCCGAGAAATCCAAGCGGTCCGCTTCGGGACAAGAGGAGATAAACCACCAGGCCGACCACGACGGGAGGCAAAGCCATCCCCGCATAGACGACGGCGAAGACGACGCGCCTTACGCGCTCGTTGATATTTCCCAACCACAGCCCGAGAGGCAGACCGATGATCGAGGCGATGCCGACAGCTCCGGCGGCAACCCACAACGACAAGCAGACAATCGCGGCGATATCGTTTGCCATGCCACTGGCTCCATCTCTTCGAGTCTCCAGCCAGTCACAGTGTTCTGCTGGTCCGTGGACTGTATAATATTTGATTGCTGCTCCCCGTGGTATACGTGCCAGCATGACTGGTTTCTGATTCAACCGGAGCTTTCGATACGGACGACAGCCATGCCGATACGAAGCGTTTTCTTCCTGGCCGCACTCGTTTGTTGCAGTTCGCCGGTGATGGCTGCCGGGGAATTGTTGGCCTTGCCGAATGAGTTGACCTTATCTGGTCCACAAGCACGCCATGGCGTCCGCATCGTCAGGCAGGAGGACGGCCGCGTCATCGCTGACGTCACCGGCCAAGCGACGTTTTCCCACGGCGGCAAATCATATTGCTCGCGTCGATGCGAAAGGCGTCGTGCAGGCCGTCGGCGATGGAGTCACCACCATCGTGGCGAGGCACAACGGACAGCAAGTGGAGATCAAAGTTCGGGTAAGCGGCACACAGAAGCCTTTTACTTGGAGTTTTCGCAAACATATCGTGCCCCTGATGACAAAAGCCGGCTGTAATTCCGGCGCCTGCCACGGTGCCTTGGCGGGGAAAGGCGGCATGAAGTTGTCGTTGCGTGGCTACGATCCGGAAACGGACTATTTCGTGCTGACAAGGCAGGCGTTAGGGCGACGGGTTGACCGACGGCATCCTGAACGGAGCCTGGTCCTGCGCAAGGCCGCGCTGGCGATGCCGCACGGGGGAGGGCGAAGGCTGGAAATCGACAGCGACGACTTCCGCAAGTTGGCCGACTGGATCGCGGCCGGTGCTCCCGGACCGCGACCGGACGATGCCCGCGTTCAGCGAATCGAGGTACTGCCTCGCAAGGCCACCCTGAAGCCAGGACAATCATTGCAAGTCCTCGTGCGTGCCTGGTACTCCGACGGCAGTGTTCAGGACGTTACCCACTGGGCCAAATACCAGAGCAGCGAAGAGCTGGTAGCCCCGGTCGACGATCACGGCATGGTGACCGTTAGAGGTCACGGCGAAACCGCGATTACGGTCTGGTACGCAAACCTGGTGGCAGCGGCACGAGTGCTCTCGCCATTTCCCAACAAGCTTGATGCCGAGGTTTTTGCCAAAGCTCCCCGTACCAATTACATCGATGATCTGGTCTTGAAGAAACTGGAAGTCTTGAACCTGCCACCATCCCCCCGTTGCGATGATTACGAATTCATTCGCCGGGCATATCTCGATGCCGCGGGAATCCTTCCCACACCGGAAGAAGTCCAACGATTCGTACAAGATCGATCACCGAACAAACGGGCAAAACTGATCGATGATTTGTTGGCCCGCTCGGAGTACGTGGACTACTGGGCGTACAAATGGTCCGATCTGCTTTTAGTCTCCAGCAGCAGGTTGAGCGAACCAGCCGTGTGGTCCTTTTACCGCTTTATTCGTCAGAGCGTGGCCGACAACAAGCCGTGGGATCGTTTTGCCCGCGATATCATCACGGCGCAGGGAAGCACTTTGGAAAATGGCGCCGCCAACTATTTCGTTCTGCATAAGGAAGTGACCGATTTGACGGAATCCACAGCGGTTGCTTTCCTGGGCATGTCGATCACGTGTGCTCGC
Organism: Gemmatales bacterium; assembly: GCA_026004675.1. Taxonomy (GTDB): domain Bacteria; phylum Planctomycetota; class Planctomycetia; order Gemmatales; family Gemmataceae; genus BPJP01. Next base: position 616,424 of record BPJP01000001.1, on the reverse strand, counting down.
TGCCACAATCATCCGCTTGAAAAATGGACGCAGGACCAGTATTGGGAGATGGCGAATCTGTTTTCGCGGGTTGGGTTGAAGAGCAATGGCCCGCCAGGGGACATCACGGTCCAATCCAAACGCACGGGCGACATTTTTCATCCGCGCCGCGGGCGGCCAATGCCGCCAACGCCCCTCGATGGCCGGGCGTTGCCGCTGGAGAGCGACGTGGATCGTCGGCAGTATTTTGCCGATTGGCTGACATCTCCAGACAATCCTTTCTTCGCCAAGGCACTTGTCAACCGTGTCTGGCGCAACTTCATGGGTCGCGGCCTCGTCGAAGCCGAAGACGACTTGCGCGAAACGAACCCGCCCACGAATGCTGAGTTGTTCGACGCCCTGGCGAGCGATTTCATCAAGAACAACTACGATGTCAAACGCCTCATCCGCACGATCATGCTGTCGGAAACGTATCAGCGAACGTCCAAGCCTTTGCCTGCCAATGCCGACGACGACCGCTTTTACTCGCACTATCTCGTCCGGCGGTTGTCGGGTGAAGTCATTCTCGACGCCTACTCTCAAGTGACGGGCGTGCCGACGAGGTTCGACCGCATTTATACGGGAGTGGAAGGCGGAACGAAAAACACCAATGCCTTCCCTGAAGGTACGCGTGCTTTGCAACTGCCCGATTCGCGCGTCGCGTCTTTGTTCCTGGATTCCTTTGGCCGTCCCGAACGCGAGCAGACCTGTTCGTGTGAACGCGACCAGGACTCGAGCGTCCGCCAGGCGTTGCATCTGAACAACGGCGACACATTGAACGACAAACTGCAATCGACCAAAGGCCGGATCGAACGTTGGCTGAAAGAAAACATCAGCGACGAAGAAGCAGTGCAAAGAGTCTTTATGCTCGCCTTATGCCGACCACCCACGCGAAGCGAAGCGGCACGGTTCCACCGCCTGTTAGCCGAAGCGGCGCAAGATAAGACCAGCACACGCCGGCAACGTCTGGAGGATATTTTCTGGGCTGTGCTGACGTCCAAAGAGTTCCTTTTCAATCACTGATCCGCAAACCGCCCGATACGCGGCGAAGCACAATTCGAGGGGCTTATGCCGGCACAGGTCAAGCCGTATGGTTCCTGGGCATCGCCGATCACGACCGACGTGATCGTCCAAGCCACGGTCGCCTTGGAGCAGCCGTTGATTGAAGGGCAAGACCTGTACTGGGTTGAAGGCAGGCCGTCGGAGGGGGGGCCGTTGCGTGGTCGTCCACCGCGACGTTGCGGGCAAGACGGAGGACGTGACCCCGCCTCCCTTCAATGCCCGCAGTCGAGTGCATGAGTACGGCGGAGCTTCCTATACCGTGTCCGACGGCGTCATTTATTTCACGCATTTTGACGACCACCGCCTTTACCGCTTGCGACCCGGACAACACGCGGAAGCGATCACGCCGAATGCCGACCTGCGTTACGCCGATGCCGTTGTGGATCGACGCCGACAATGTCTCTACTGCGTTCGCGAAGACCATACGCAACCGGGGGAGCCAACGAACACCGTTGTTCAGGTGTTCGTCGATCGGGAGAACCCTGGCCGAATCGTCGCTGCTGGCCACGATTTCTACTCGTCGCCTCGACTCAGTCCGGATGGCCGGCACCTCTGTTGGCTGGCCTGGAACCACCCAAACATGCCTTGGGATGGCTGCGAACTCTGGCTGGCCGACCTCGATGACGAGGGCATGCCTCGAAATGCGCGTCCCATCGCGGGCGGCGACAACGAGTCCATCTTTCAACCCGAATGGTCACCTGATGGCCAACTTTACTTCGTCTCCGATCGCAGCGGCTGGTGGAACCTCTATCGCTATGACGCTCCAAACGCCGAAGCACTTTGTCCTGTCGAAGCCGAATTCGGCCGGCCACAGTGGGTGTTGGGCATTCCCACCTACGCCTTCGCGGGAGCTCGGATCGTTTGTTCGTACACCCAAAAAGGTTTCTGGCACCTGGCATTGCTCGACCCGGATACCAAGAAACTCGACCGCATCGATACAGGCTACACCGATATCCACAGCGTGCGGGCCAACGATCGCTTCGCCTGTTTCATTGCCAGTTCGCCGACCGAGTCGGCTGCCGTCGTTCGGCTCGACCTGTCGACCAGACGACCAGAAGTGCTGCGCCGCTCCAGTGCCACAGTCATCGATCCCGCTTATCTTTCTCATGCGCAGCCCATCGAATTCCCGACGGAAAAAGGCCTGACGGCACACGCCTTCTACTATCCGCCGAAAAATCGCGACTACGTCGGACCGCCGAACGAAAAGCCGCCTCTATTGGTTCGCAGTCATGGCGGGCCAACGTCGGCGACCTCGAGCGGACTGAAAGCCGACATCCAGTTCTGGACTAGCCGAGGCATTGCCGTTCTCGATGTCAACTACGGCGGCAGCACCGGTTACGGGCGGGAATACCGGCAGCGCCTCGACGGCGCCTGGGGAATCGTCGATGTCGATGACTGCGTTCATGGGGCCCGCTTTCTCATCGAGCGGGGAGATGTCGATCCCGAGCGCATCGCCATTCGGGGCGGCAGCGCCGGCGGCTACACCACACTGGCGGCTCTCGCTTTCCGCCGCTTCTTCAAAGCCGGCGCCAGCTATTACGGCGTCAGTGATCTCGAGGCTCTCGCCAAAGATACTCACAAGTTCGAATCGCGCTATCTCGATCGGTTGATCGGTCCTTATCCAGCCGCCGTCGATCTTTATCGCCAACGTTCGCCGATCCATTTTGCCGACCGGCTTTCCTGTCCGGTGATCCTATTCCAGGGTCTGCAAGATAAAGTCGTGCCGCCCAACCAGGCCGAAATCATGGTCGACGCCTTGAAAGCCAAACGTCTCCCCGTCGCCTATGTGGCTTTCGCCGGCGAGCAGCACGGCTTCCGCCGCGCTGAAAACATCAAACGCGCGTTCGAAAACGAACTCTATTTCTACGGCAGAATCTTCGGTTTCGAACCCGCCGACTCCCTGACGCCAGTGGCGATTGAAAATCTTCCGTGAACTACGATTGATCTCGCCTTGAGGTCGCTTTCCTCCCCGCCGAAACGATGGCTTCTAGAACAAGGAGGGCATCGAGAGTTTCGCGAACGTCATGAACGCGGACAATGTCGGCTGTCTGGTGCAAGGCGGCGTGGCAGACAGCGGCAAGCGACCCCGCCAGCCGTTGCTCCACCGGCCTGGGATTGAGCAGCCGCCCGATAAACCCCTTGCGAGAGACGCCAAGGCAAATGGGTCGCCCGAATCGGCGGAACTCCCCCAGCCGCGCCAACAATTCCAGATTGTGTTCTGTCGTCTTGCCAAAGCCGATCCCCGGATCAAGAGCGATTCGTTCCAAGTCGATACCTGCCCGCTCGCAAACTCGGAGACGTTCTTCAAAGAATCGGCTGATATCGTCGACGACGTCGTCGTAGCGGGGGTTGTTCTGCATGGTCTGCGGCGTGCCCTGCATATGCATCAAGATCAGCCCGCACGATCTCTCCGCAGCCAATGGCAGCATTTCCGGGTCCGCGCCCAAGGCAGTGACGTCGTTGATAATAACAGCTCCGGCGTTCAAGGCGGCGGCAGCAACCGACGCCTTCGAAGTGTCGACGGAAATCGTCAAATCCTTCAGCCTGGCAATGACACCGATGACACGACGACGTTCCTCGTCGGCAGCGACCGGTTCCGCGCCGGGACGTGTCGACTCTCCGCCGATATCCAACAGGTCGGCCCCTTCTGCCGCAAGTCGACGGCCGTGCTCAACCGCTTTGTCTTCGTCATAAAACTTGCCGCCGTCGGAAAAACTATCCGGTGTTACATTGACAATCCCCATGATCAGGGGACGGCTGCCGATTTCCAGCACGCGCTTTCCAATTCGCCACCGCCTGCCGAGACTCATCATCAAACCTGTTGCCAAGCGCGTTCAAAAAGTGTACGAATGCCAGTAAGCGATCCGGTCATCGGATCAACCCTCGTTGCCGCAAAAAGCTCAGTACCAGTCGCTCGAAGGGGACCTGATTACTGGTAAACAGATAGGTGATGCCACGGCGGGTGCAAAAGTCGTAAAGAGCCGATCGATAGGCAGCGAGATTCTGTTTGTATCGCCTCAACAACGGTCCATTGACGGTGATCTCGGCAACGTCGTCGTCTTCGATATCGACCAATCTCAGATCGCCGGTGATTTCCGGCTCGATTTCTTCCTGTGAAAGAATCTGCACAACATAAATATCCATTTGCCTGGCGACCAGATAGCGAAGCGCGTTTTCGTATCCCCCCTTATCCATGAAATCGCTGAGAACGACGACGATGCCTTTCCCCGAGCATTTGATCGCAAATGTTCGCAATGCTCTGGTCAAATCGCTTGGGCCGGAGGGTTCGAGCTTTTGCAAAAAATCCATCATTCGCCACATGCTGCGACGGCCGCGTATCGCCGGCAAACTCTGAGTCAGGCGATCGTTAAAGGCCTCGATCACCACTCGATCCATATTGACGAGCCCGATGAAGCCCAAAGCCGCCGCGATTTGCCGGGCCAGATGAAGCTTGGTGGGGTTGCCGAAATCCATCGACAAGCTGTTGTCGATGAGCAGATAGACGTGCAAGTCCTCTTCTTCCATGAAAAGCCGAATAAATAAGCGCTCCAGTCGGGCGAAGAGGTTCCAATCGAGAAAGCGGAGATCGTCACCGATCACGTAATTGCGGTAATCGGCGAACTCCACACTTTGGCCTTTTCGTTTGCTGCGTCGCTCGCCCTTCATTCGTCCGAGGAAGATCTTTCGCGACACCAGTTCGAGTTGCTCGAGCCGGGACAGAAAATCCGAATCCAGCAGTGGTTGCGCCGCACTTTCTGACATGACTCTTATGTCCGCTTCATCATGGGCAAAACGAACAGGCCGCTCGTCGCCGACTCGGCCAGGACGCCGGTTCGTTTCAGCCGGCGCACCGGGTTCGTTCGGCATGTCGCCAAGCGAGTTTTTATTGCTGTTCCCGTGATGACGATCTGGTTTTTGCGTTTGTTCCAGGCGTCAGGGCGTTCACAATGCGTCGCTGGGCACGAACCGATTCTTCCGGCACTGTTTCCTTCAATTTCTCGCGCAGTTTCTTGCCCAGTTCTTTTTTCTGTTCCGGTGTCAACGACTGGCCAAGTTGTTCGAGTCGCTGTTTCAATTCCTCGACGGATTCTTTGATGACATCGCGAACATCCATCATGTCGGGATCCTGAACACCGATGCGGTGGGACCGTTTGAGAGGGCGGACGATATTCTTGAGGGCATTGAGGACGCCGTCGGCGGCGGCTTCCAAAGGAGCAGTGATCGCTTCCTTCTTTTGGCCTCGCGAATAGCGAGCCGGTGCTTTGGCGATTTCGACACCGGTGCGCGTCGTGTCAATGACCGCCTCGGAAACTGCCTGCAAAAAACCGAGACCCAGGTTCGAAGGCAGCGACCCGATCGTACGAATCAGATACTCTTCGAGACCAACAGCACTCGAAGCCGGCTTCGATTTTTTCTCTTTGGCCATTGCTTAACGTTTCGAGAACTGGAAGCTCTTGCGAGCGCCCTTTCGGCCGTATTTCTTTCGCTCTTTCATTCGGCCGTCACGAGTGAGGTAGCCGGAGTCGCGCAGCTTCTTGGCCATGTCGACCTGCCCTTCCTCGCCGTCGCCGCTCGAAGCTTCCGTCTTCAGACCAAACATTTCCTTCAAAGCACGGGCGATTCCCTGGCAAATGGCTCCCGCCTGGCCGCTGAATCCCCCGCCTCGAACGTTGACGAACGTATCGAGCTGGTTCCGCATCTCGACCAACTCCAGCGGAGCCAACACAGCCTGACGATCCTTTTCTTCAGTGAAATAGTCTTCCAGCGACCGGCCATTGATCAGCAACTGGCCAGTTCCTTCGATCAATCGAACACGGGCGACAGCTGTCTTGCGCCGGCCGGTCCCTAGATAGTATTGCTTCTTCGTCTTGGTTTCCGCCACGGTGTTCTCCTGCACAACTATGACCATTTCAATTCTTGGGGCTTCTGAGCTTGATGCGGATGATCCGGCCCCACATAGACCTTCAATTTCTTGAGCTGTTTTCTTCCGAGCCGATTCTTCGGCATCATCCGCCGAACAGCTGAAAGCAGAATTCGCTCCGGGTGAGATTCGAGCAAATCACTTGCCAGCACTTCGCGCAAGCCGCCGGGGTGATGCGTATACCAGCGATACGACTTGGTCTCCATCTTGCGGCCGGTAAAGCGGACTTTCTCGGCATTGACGACAATGACGAATTCGCCGGTATCGATATGAGGCGTAAATTGCGGTCGATGCTTGCCACGCAGAATATTGGCAATCCGCACCGCCAGGCGACCGACGACCTGATTCGTCGCGTCGATGACGTACCAGCCTTGAGGAACTTCACCTTTCTTGGCCATGAACGTTTTCATAGCGCAGCCTTTAGCAAAACAATTTCGTTGGTAAACGGTTATCATAAATCACGATAGCGATGCGTCAAGAGCGCAACGCAGCCGGCGAGGAGTTGCCATCAGCCGTCGTCCACCCTGCGAAACGGCGTTACGACGCCTCCACAATCAGGGATCCTTTCCTGGCGAGACCAAAAGGATAGGCTTTGCTTTATGCTATTGCTTTGTGTACAAGATTCCACCACCTTTGCGTGGTGGCGGCTAGTGGAGGGAGAGGAGCTCGCTTGTTGCGTGGGGGATTGGGAAGCGGTAGACTCGAAAAATGGGAATGGGGCGTTAGGAATCCGCATTTCGTTCGTCTTCCATGCAGAGCGACGGGGTAAATTCAAATATGAACCCAAGCCCGCACTCGAACGGCTCGAGTTCCCAAGACTTCGAAGCGATCTATGAGAATCATAGTCGCGAAGTCTGGGCGATGGTGTACGCGCGGTATTTGAATGCGGATATCGCCTCGGACATCATGCAAGAAGCGTTCTTGCGCTTGTGGCGTCAAAGGGAACAGGGCGAAGAGATCCAGAATCCGCGGGCATGGTTGATGCGTGTTACCCGCAACCTGGCAGAAGATTATGCCAAGAGTGCTTTTCGCCGAAATGGCACGCATCCGCCGCAATTGATGAACGGTGTTCGCTCTAAAGACGAACTACCGCTGGAACAGCTGGAGAAATCGGAACTATTTGAACAGCTGCGATCGGTGCTGGAGGAGATGCCTGAAGCGGACCGGCAGATTCTTACAATGCGTTACGGTTTGGACTATAGCGCGAGCCAGATTGCAGCAGCCTTGGAGATCAATGCAACCGCCGTGCACATGCGTTTAAGCCGGGCGAGGCAGCGCCTGGCCGAACGCTTGACGGCCCAGGGAGTAGTGAGTGCATCATGAACACCAGCAGGCAAGAAACAAGATCGGATGTGGATGAGCTTTTGGAGCGCTTCTTCAAATCGGAGGTGCCAAGCCCGTGGCCGCGCTGGCAGGCGCCTGTTCGCGTCTGCACGAGTGCGACGGCGACACGACAACGCTCGGAAAAGGTACATCAAAGCCGCTTCGCTCTGGCGGTGACGCTCGCTTTGCTCTTTTTCGGTAGCCTCGTCTTGACGGGCGTCTTCCGAAGCGCTCCCAGTGAACCAGGCGGTGCCCGAGAAAGCGATACCGCCAGGCAGCTCGTAAAACCCGCCCATCCGGTGTATCAGAATCGTTAAGCGGCGCTTGAGAAGTCTCGCACAGACCCACGGCCGATTTCCCCGTTTATTCGGCCGTGGGTTTTCTCGTTCCCAACGCTTCTCGCCTGATTGGCTTGCAAATCTCCCTCGCCTTGCAGAAAATACAGGCTGGCCTTCCGCTTTCGCAACTCGATGAACAGGGGAGCCATCGTGAGCGCGATTCTTCGTCAGGCGCTGGGCATTTTGGCATTTACGGCCATCTTGCTCCAGGGTGCGGATTCCGCAGGCCAATCGACCAGCGACCAATCCGACAAGGCCAAAACGCCATTAACAAAAATCCTTGACGCGCTTAAACTTCCTCCAGGTTCCGTCTACGTTCTCAACGAAAAGGGCGAGATCGTTCGCACCTTATCTGCCGAGGAATATGAAAAGCTGGCAAGCGCGGCCGCCAAAGCTCGTTCTCAACAGCAGGAGAAACTTCATCCCCCCAGCGTAGGGCGCATTTCGGGCCGCATCGAGGGGGACCAAGCCCATTTGCAGATCAAGTTCACCATCATTACCGACCAACCGGACCAACTCGTTTCTTTGGGTTGCCAGAATGCGATCCCCCGTCAAGCGCGAATCAATGTCACGGAGTTGCCATTTTTCGTGAAGCCCAAAACCGCCGACGAAGGCTACGTTGTCTTGATTCGAAATCCAGGCAAACACGAGTTGTCGCTGGATGTTTCCGTTCCCATTGTGGTCCAAGGCAACAAAGGCAACGAACAGGGTTTCGAATTGAATCTGCCATGGATGGTGATAACGAAACTGGATCGTTTAACCTTGCCCAATTCGGTGAAGAAAATCCGTATCAACAAGACCGAAGTGGCAACGCGCACGTCGGCGGGACAAACTGCCGTCGCCGACTTCGATCTGGGTTCGACGGACAAGTTGCAGGTCAGCTGGCAAGGCGCGACGCCGATGCCGAAAGGCACCGCTCCTTTGGTGGCTGCCGACAGCGAGGTTCACGTTCACATCGATGAGCGGCGGGGCATCACCAACGATGTAACCATGGATCTGCAAGTGCTCCGCGGTGCCGTCAGCGAATGGCGCATCAAGATTCCGCCGCACGTGCAATTCGACCTCAAGGAACCAGCGTCGCAAAACCAGAAACGATTCGTTGCCATCGAGCTTCCGAAACCATCGACACCGTGGCTGGTGGTGCGCTACAAGACGCCTAATAGCGATCCATTAAGGCTTGTCTTTCAGGTGAAACAGGTACGTAAAGGGGCGACGATTCCGGTAGGACCGTTTTCTGTAGCAGGAGCATATCGCCAGCGCGGCACCGTTCTCGTGAGCGCTCCCGAGAGGTTGCGCCTCAATTACGTCTTCCGCGGCGAAGTCAGTCAGCGAGAAATTCCCCAGGAGATGCGCGATCGTGACGTGGTCGCAGCCTTTAATTTCTGGAATCTTCCCGCCCCCAGTGAGACCGCAAAACCCGACCTCGCTTTGCTGGAACTGCAAATCGACAACGTTGAAGGCGCTGTCGAAACCAGCGTCGAACATACATTGCGTATTCTCAAAGGAGAATATGAGCTTGACACCAAAATTCACGTGGTACCGAATCGCATCGGGGTCGAAACGCTCGAAATCGATATCCCTCGGGATTACCCGTTCGACGAAGAACGAGGTGTGATGCCATTGAACCTGATCGAAGGCTTCGAGATCGACCGTAGCCGGGGTATGGCTGTCGTCCGGGTGAAACGGCAAGTGTCGCCTTTTGACATCACCTTGCCCGCCCGAGCGCTCTTGGAGCAAGGCGTTCAACACCTCAAGTTGCGATTGCCACGACCTGTCAAGACTTTCGACCGAGGCAGCCAGTTCACGGCCATCCTGCCTCCTTCATTTGAACTCGTGGACGCGAACCTCGATGCAGACGCGCTGCCGCCGGGCACTCACCAATACACTTGGCGCTGGCACCGCATCCGCGACACGATGTCCGTTCACTGGAGACCCTATCGGCCAGAATTGGTTGTCGATTCGATCGTCGATCTGACGCTGCGCCGCCATCAAGGAGACATTCGCCAGCAGTTGGTTTTCCAATTCCCCGATGTTTCTCCCGGCTATGCTTACCTGGAGATTCCCAAGGAAACGGCGGATGTCCGCATCAGCAAAGGCGGCGTGCTCGTTGGTGATGGCCTCGTCCGTCTCGACAATCCGAACCAGAAGACCACTCTCGAGCTGACCTGTTCTTTTCCTCTGCCTGAAGGCGAAGTTGTCGCTGTGCCGATTGTGAAAGCCCGCGACGCAACCCAGTCGAAGACCAAAGTCCGCGTCTGGTGCGCTTTGGGCGAGCACGTGGCTATCGGGCCAGGACCTTGGCTTGAACAACCAGCCGAGATCGTCCCCGAACACGACAGCCTGACATCACTGGTCGTCGCAACCACTCAGAAGGAGGCCCGTCTCGTCCTCCGGCGCGTGCGAACATCCCACGATTCACTGATGCCTGTCGTGATTGATCGGGCGCTGGTGCAAGTGGCAATGAAGGAAGGTGAGACGCAATCGTACCGTGTTCGATTCCTCATTAGCCGACTGAAAGCACAGCAGCTCGATCTGGAGCTTCCCGCCCTATTGGCTGGTTTGAACCTGCAGGTTCGACTTGCTGGCAAATTGCTTCCGCAACAACGAGTCAGCGATGCCTCGGGTGAGACGGTCCGATTGATGATCAATCCGGAGAATTATCGGCCTCCGGTGATCCTGGACATTCGCTACGAGATTGCTCCGGGAGGGACAAAAGGCAATAGTGCATTGAAGAGCACGTTTTATCCGCCAGTCTTGCGTGGCGATGTTTTCTTGGGTCGGGTGCGTTGGGAAGTCACCATGCCGCCGCAATGGATTCCGTTGTACGACTCCGGCGGACCGGGCACAGCGCTTGCGTGGGAATGGCGAGGCGGATTGTTGACGCCAAAACCCGCGGTTCGAAAAGCCGACTTGGAGCGCTGGTTGTTAGGGCCAGAATTGCCGTTGACCGGCGAAGCAGTCGCCAATGGGACACCAGGCGGATTCGTAGCGTGGCGGACGTCGCTTGAGCCACTTCGCGTGATGAAGTTCCCGCGTCAAGCGTGGTTGCTTGGGACATCGCTGATATTTCTGATTGGCGGTCTGATTCTCAGTTTCGCCCCGTTGCCGCGCAGCATTTTCTGGACCGCATTATTTCTGCTGGCACTTGGACTTGCCTATATGGGAATCTTCTGGCCGGACGTTCTGACAACGGTTGTCTATGGCTGTGAGCCGGGCGCTGCCATTCTCGCATTGATCCTGGCAACTTCCTGGCTGGTGCAAACGCGATATCGCCGACAGGTGGTGAACCTGCCCGAATTTACCCGAATGAGGACGCTACCCGAAAGCAAGAAGACGGCATGGCCAAAAGAGCCGCCAACGGAAGATGCCATCCCGGCTAGAAAAGATCCCGTTCGAGCATAAGGATCTGCTTGTCTCATGTTCCGAAGCGCACGCTGTTTCAGTTTTGTAGTGCTGCTTGTCGGCACAATCTGGGTGGTCGAGGCGGCCGAATCGCAGCAGGATCCCTTACCGATCCGACGAATCGTCATTTCTCGCGAACAGGCAGCCGACATTCTCAGCGAAGGTTCGTGGCTGCAACTACCTTACAAGGATTTTCAGCGCCGCCTTGACAACGCACGTCAGGCGAAAACGCTCCTGGAAAACCCGCCCCGATTGCTCGAGGCTCGCTATCGTGCCAAACTCGTCGGTAACGATCTCGTCGGCACGGTGGAATTGGGCGGGCCACCGCTCGAATGGCGCTTTTCCAATCCTCACGACAAGGCGGCCATTGTAACTGTCGAACCCTTCAATCTTGCCGTCGAAGGCATCAACATGTCCCCGTCGGATGCCATCGTCGGCGATCTGGCGGGCAAGAAGCTCGCTGTTCTGATTCGGAACAAAGGGTCTCAGACAGTGGAAATGGAGTGGTCGGCACGAGGCTCGCCTTCCCCCGGCGTCATCCGGTTCGACCTGCGCATTCCCGAGGCACCGATCGGCACACTCGAATTGCACTTGCCGCCGAATTTCATCGTGGTCGATCGTGAGACCTTTCTATTGAGCGGTCCATTCCCGGCTAAAGAAGGGAAGAGATGGCGGATCGATTTCTCAGGTCAATCGCAACTCGATCTCGAAATCCGTGAAGCCGGTGCCGGCGACCGCAAACCGCTCGTTCTCGCTCAGGTGCAATCGCGGCAGCAGATCGAACCCGACCTGGTCCGAGCGGCGTTTCATTTCGAAGTGGAAGTTCCACATCAGGGTGTGGACGAATTTCGTTTTCAATGCGATCCGGGACTGGTTCCTTACGAAGTCAGCGCCCGCAATCTCCTGTCGTGGGAGGTGCGCCCGGGGAACAGACCAAACCAGCCTGCCATTTTGGTCGCCCGCTTGAAAAAGCCGTTTCAAGGAACGCTGCCGCTCTCTTTGGATATCAATTGCCTTGCCTCGTCGGCGGGGGATCGTTCGTGGCGCTGCCCTGGCATCCGCCTGCTCGATGCTTTGCATCGTGGCGAGAATCTGGTTCTAGAAATCCATCCGGATGTTCGGCTGGAAGAATGGGATTTCGGCAGCTTCGATCTCGACCTGAGTGAAAGTGGAGTCCGCAAAGCCGAGCCTGGCTGGCAGGTGCTGCGGCTCATCGACCGAGGCATCCATGAAGGCGCACGCAAGCGACCGCATGCTCGCGTGAACATGAAGCCCTTGAGCTTTCGCACGGAGCAGAAGATCTGGTGGCAGATCGCTCATCAATCATCGCAGCTTGCTGCTGTCATCCGTTACGAAGTTGTCCAGGGGCAGCTGTTCCGTTTGCCGGTGTCTATCCCGTCCGGCTGGGAAATCGAGCGGTTCGAACTGACGCCTGGCGACTTGCTCTTACGCTCGAGCATGGCTCGGCAAGGAAACGAGAAGACGCTGCTGGTCGATCTTCAACGGCCACTGACGGCAACCGCGGACAGCAAATCGACCGGTCAGGCGGAATTGCGAATCTGGTACAAGTCGACCATCTGGGCCGAGCCGGCACCCAACCTGAAATTACCTTTTCCGCTGATTACGACTCGCGGGGCACGAATCCGTCGAACCGTCTTCGGCCTCACGGTTGATCCGTATTTTCAAGTGAAGGTAGACGCTGCGACAGCACCAGTGATTAGTGAAGAAGCTGGCCCGTGGGGCAAAGCTGTTCCGGATCTGGTCTATGTGTTCCGCGGCACGCCAGCGGTGGGAGCGGTCGAGCTGCAGCCCCGGCAAACGCAGCTTGCCAGCCGGTGCCACAGCCGAGTCTTGGTGACTGCAAGCGGTGCCGAAATCGTTTCCACGTTGCTTTTGAGGCCCCGCGTGGGCAAACCCCAATCGATCGACCTGACCCTTTCGGCACCTGGCGAAGGGCGCTGGTCATGGAAGACTTTGCGTGGCGGCAATCAGGTCATCGCCGCACGCCGGCTGCGACTGCAGGAGCAGCTGCCAAAATTGTTGCTCATCGGTTCCCAATCTCCGCTGATCTCCAGCATCCAACTAGCGACACCAGCTTCGCGTGTCGAGCGCTGGCGTCTGCGTTTGGCCGAACCGCTCGGCAAACCCCTTTACTTGCAGGCGACCTGTTCTTTCCAAGCAAAAGTGATCGACAGGCCGCCGGCCAACATGAACCTGCAATGGAATATCCCTCTTCTTTCCGTTGCCGCCGCCGATCCCATGCACGGCGAAGTGACCCTTCAATTCGAAGGGGTCGACGCCGTTCTCATGCATGCTGTCGGCGTTGTCGAAACGCCGAGAGGAGAAAACGACCGGCCTACCTGGCGGCGGTTCCGCTACGGCCAAGGCGATGTTGGTTTGTCGTTTGTTGGCCGACCTGCTGAGAACCAACAACTGGCCGGCGGGGCACCGATCGTGACTCGTGGGCGGTTGACCTCGGCTGTCGATCCGGCCGGCCGACTGCTCCATACGTTCGAGTTCGTCATTGCCGACTGGAAACAAAGTGAATTCACCGTGGTTTTGCCTCCCGGTTCGCGATGTCTTGGCGTCCAGGTGGAGAATTCCTGGGCCAATCAGTTGGACAGTATCAAGAGGCCGGACGGGAACCTGGAAGTGGTGATCCCGATGGCTGGTGCAGGCTCGAGCCGATGTCGGCTTTATTATGAGCAGCCAATCCCATCTTGGCGTTTATGGACTCATGTGGTGGCGGAGGCACCCAAGCTGCCCGTTCGCATCCTCGACTTCGAACGGGCGTGGCGGCTACCTCCTGGTGTCAGGCCGCTCGATGACGACAGCTACATTCGCCAGCCTGGACCTTTGTATTCAGAGAGTTTTCATCTCTGGCAGCAGGGACAACGGGTGACGGAACTTGGTTTGGCTCAATTCCACAAGCAAGCCATCAACCTGTTGCAAGCGGGTGCCGGCGATTGGGCCGAATTGCAACGCCATCTCCTTACCGGGGCGTGTGCACGCCTCAATGAGGAAATCCGGCCGCGCGGCCCGTCTTCGCTTGGCGAGTCTCTGGAACGTGTCGTAATCGATCAATTGCAGGGAGAGTTGGAGATCGTGATCGACAGCGTGGCATTTGAACAAGCCGGCTTGACCCCCATGACACGCTTGCCACGCATCGATGACAATCAAAAGCATGAAGACAACCAAAAAGAAATGGTCTACCGGCCCTGGCACGCCGTTGGCATCGCATATGTTCCGTGTCGATCGGCTGCCTTGCTGACAACGAATCGACAATTGCTCGCCTGGCGTCTTGCATCCGGCACCGATTCTCCCATCTCACCATCGCTTGAAGCAGCGATCCAGCAGGCCGTGGACTTCGGCCGCGACGATACAGGACGGTTCCAATCGTCAGCCATGTGGCTGGGACGGCGCCATGCGTCCAGACCCACTCCACTGGAATTGGATCGCCTCAATTTGGGCGTGAACTGGGAATCCTGGCGGCCACTTCAGAGCGAAAGGGAGTCCGTGTCGATTCATATCGTCGACCAGCAAGGAGTGGCAATCGTCGGCGCCGCTCTCACGTTGCTCCTGTTGTGGATAGCTTGGTTTTTGCGGCGTTACGAGCGTGTGTGGCGTCGTGGTTTCTTGTTCGCCTGGTTGGGGCTGGCCGGCTTTGGACTGATTTGGCTGCCCACATCCCTCCACGGATTGGCGTTGTTTCCGGCGATTGCGGGCAGCGTGGTGGCGTTGGCGGTCTATCTCCATTCCGCCACAGCCGCTCCCCGAACCGCAGCCATCGCTAGCGGTTTGATGGCCCTCGTGGTCGCCTCTGTATCGACCTCCCCAGCCCAGGTCCAACCCACGAAAATCTATCCGGTGTTTTTGTACCCCAGTGCAAAAAACGCATCCGATCCCGTCCATGTATTGTGCTCTCCCGAGTTGATCTCGCAGCTCGATCGGCTGGCAAAGCAACAGGCGACATCGCTGCAGGGTGCCATACTTCTCAGTGCTGCCTATGCCAACGGCAAAGTCAAAGACGGCTATGCCGAATTCGACGCCACTTTCAAAGCCTATTGCTTCACAAAGGGAGCTCCGCTGACTTTGGCGCTGGACGGCGTTTTCAAAGAACCCGTTTTCGTCGACGGCGGTGAAGCCGAATTCGTACCGCTACCCGACAAAAAGAAAGGCATCGTTTTCAAAAATCTGTCGGAAGGTGAACACGAGCTGAAGGTGACATTTCGCGTGGCTGTTCGTGCACAGGGTGACGAACGCAGCGTGCAGTTCCAGATTCCCGAACTCGTACAGAGTTCCTTGCAGTTTACCGCGCCGGCCAGCGCGCAAGCCCTGCATCTGGTGTCGGGCCGAGGCAGACAAACCATCCTGTCGTCCGGCCCCAATCAGCCTCAAACCCTGCATGCAGAACTCGGACGCTTGCCGACCGTTCATCTCCGCTGGCGGCATTCGGATCAGAATCGGCGCGCAATGCTCAATGTTCGCGAAGCATACTTGTGGCAAATCGGCAGGGCGGTGAACAGCCTCGTTGCGGTTTACGAATATGAGGTCTCCCAGGGAGCGGCTGATACCATCGAACTCAACGTCCCCGCCATCCTGGAAGTTCTTAGCGTCGAGGGGAGAGCCTTCGATATCAAATCGGCAACGGCACCGCGCGTCAATCATTGGTCATTGCGAGGCAATGTGCTCCGCGTCGGTTTCGAACAGCCCGCCACTGGTCGATTTCGATTGGTTGTGGAATTCGTCCCCAAGAATCCCTTCGGACCAAACGTCGTCCTGCCGTTGCCAATGCCGCGCAACGCCGACACCGGCGATGGCATGCTGGCCTATCGCACCACCGGAGGCATCCGGGCCGAATTGATCGAATCGGAACGAATCACCAAGCTCAAAGACCTGCGTTCCTTTACGTCGGCCTGGACCAACGCAGGACTTGCCGATCCCGGCTCAGCGCTGCCAGCTTACACTTTCCGCCGGGCCGGAGGTCCACCTTTCATTCGCTTGCAGCTTTCGTCGCCCACGCCCAGCATTGATTGTTCGCTCGAAATCGATTGGGCCGTCGGACAAACGCAAGCCGACCTCGCAGCCACTGCCAGACTACGAGCCGTCACAGGAAGTTTCCTTTTCATCGAGTGCGACCTTCCTGCAACCCTGCAAGATGTCGACATTATCGGCCAGCAGGTCCGCAGCTGGTCACGAAACCGATCCCGCTTGCAAATCTGGCTGAATGAACCTCAACGACAGGCGACCATCCAGATCACCGGCTGGCTCCGTCTGGCGTCAAGGAAAAGAAAAGGTGGCGTCGAGAAAGTGATCCAACTGGAACCGTTACGGGTGTTGGGAGTACAAAACCAGAAAACGGTCTTGCACGTCGGCTCGGCGAATTCGGCATACGAACTGGTTCCGGCCCGAACAAAAAACCTCCTCCCGATCACCGACAAACACTCGCAGCACGTCTGGCATTACGAGGCGAAACAACCCGATTACGCCGCGGAGTTCGTCATGTCTGCTGTCGCCGAACGTGCCAGCATTGCGATTCTCTCGCTGGTGGAGATTATCGACCAATCCATCGCTTTTCATGCCAGCATCGACATCAAAATCTTCCGCGGTGTACGCACGGCGTTTGTGCAGCTAAGCGACTGGGAGGGAGAAGTGCGCGTCGAGGCGCCAGGAGTCGTCAGTTTTCGCGAAAGAAGGGTGAACAGCGGCCGGCGCTTTTGGCTCTTGACTTTCCCCGAAGGTGCTGTTGGAGAATACCGCATCCGCTTGATCGGCCGGTCACCTTTGACCGAGCCTGCTATTTCCAGCATGCCGGATGTTACCGTCCGCGTTCCAGGCCATCAGCGTCGCTACGTTGCGATCGCTGGTCGTGAACTACAGAGCGAAGTGATCCGACATTTGCGTGTTGTCGAGAATCCCGCTGAGGAGTTGCGACTTTGGCCGGCGGAAGCAGAACGAATTCGTCGTGCCGGCCGTGCCTGGCGGATCGAAAATGACGATTGGCGTTTGCAGCTGATTCCGCAGACGATGCCTGTCGCGAAACCTTTCGAAACCTTGTCGGCGGAGCACGTCGCTTCGGTCCTCGATGACGGTTCGTGCTTGTTCGAATCGAATTATCTGCTCTACCATGACAGCGGCGCGGATTTACGGCTCAACTTGCCAAAGGGATCGTTGCTGATCGACTTGCGAGTGGACGGTGTCAAGGTGCCCGCGATGTATTCGGGTGCCAATGAGTTGTGGCTTCCCTTTCCCCGACTTGGTGGAGCACGCAGCTTGCGGGTTCGATGGTATCGCGAGGGAGCGAAGGGGCGGCAGGCGGAGCCGGATTTGAAACCTCCGAAGCTCAGCGGGGCCACATCAGCGCTGGAATCGTGGACCGTATATGCGCCTCCCGGCTTCCTCGTCGTGCCTCGTTCGGGCCGGCCGCACAGTTTCGCCGCCCAAACTTATCGCCGAGCGGAAGCGCAACTTTCCCTCAGCATTCGACTGGCTCAAGCCGCTTCGATGGAGGAGGATCGCCGGCAAGCGCAGTTGACTTCGACGCAAGAACGGTTCTTCCGCTACTGCCGGCAGCTCGAGCATGAGGCCGTCAAGCAGCCGATGTGGATGAACCGGCTCCGCGAACTAAAAGACCGCAATCATCAAGCTGCCAGAGAACTGAGCTTCGAACCCATCCTGCGCAATGCCGAACTTCGCGCTCTAACATTCCGCATCGACAATCATCTTCTGGATCCATCGATTGCTGGAATGTTTTATGGCAAGCCGACCTACTGGCTCGCGCCGCAGATTGGCGAATTCCCCCACCTGCAAATGAGATCGGTTCATGAAGGGGAGATTTATCGCCGGGCGCATTGTTCATTAGGGGTGGCGGGCCTGCTGCTTGTCGCTGTCGTGTTACCCTGGTTTGGCCGGGCGCTGCGCTGGTTTTACTTCTTTTGGCCCGAGGAAATGGTTCTGCTCGGCATCGCAGGCTGGCAGGTGCTTGGGCCGGGTTGGAGTTGGGTTTTCCTCGTGTTGGTGGGGATTCTGGGCAGATTGTTCGTCGTCGTCGTCTGGCTGCTGCACCTGTTTCGTCGCTGGGGGCTGAAATCGACCGTGGCGTCTGCATAGAATATCGCCAACCGATGCCTTCCTCACGATACGACTCGATCCTCAGACAAAATGAACGAGCGCCACATCGTCATCGTCACTTCGGTCGGGCATGCGATTTGCCATATCGGCGAATTGCTGTTCACTGGTGTGATGCTCGCCGTCATGCACGAATTCGAGTTGAGCCGCCAAGAGGGACCGATACTGGCCTTGCTCGGTTACATCCTGATGGGGGCAGGCGCTTTGCCCGTCGGCTATTGGAGCGATGCGTTCGGTCCCCGCAAAATGCTGGCCGTCTTCTTTGTTGCAATGACGATCAGCAGCGTGATGGTCGCCTGCGCCGTCAAGCCTTGGCAATTGTTTTTCGCTTTAAACCGCTCTGGGGCTGGCGACGAGCGTCTACCATCCCCCGGGGCTGGCTTTGATTTCCCTTGGAACCCGAAGCCGAGGCAAAGCACTGGGCATCCATGGAGTTGCGGGTAGCGTTGGTTTGACGCTGGGTCCAGCGCTGGGGCTTGTGTTCGCTTCAGGCCCACCAGGAACATGGCGCATCGCATACTTGCTGTTGGCGCTTTCGTCGGCGATTGCCGCTATTTATCTCTACCGCTTCGTGCCAGCACGCGAAGATCAGCAAAGCCGGGCGAAGGCATGGACCGAAGGCGATTCTCATACGTCGGCGACCGCGTCTACCTGCCTTCCCTTGCTTTTGTTGCTCGCAGCAATGATCCTTGGCGGTTTCAACTATCGCTTGATGGTGACGATCATGCCGACTTATCTGAGCGGCGAATCAGCCACCTCCGCGGAATTATTGCAAGGCGGCGTGTTCGTGCTGGTTGCGATGAGTTTCGGTGCAGCAGGCCAGATTGCCAGTGGATTTTGCTCCGACCGCTTTGGCGCCCGGCGAATGTATCTCGGTGTCATTGTCATGTTGATTCCCTGTGCCGTCGCTTTGAGTGCGACCGGCGGCACGTGGTTGGCTCTTGTTATGGCCTGTCTATTGACTTTTTTCATGTTTGCCCAACAACCTCTCGAAAACAGCTTGCTGGCTGAATACACCAGCAGGCGACGTCGCGGAGCTTCGTATGCGACCAAGTTCGCATTGACATTTGGCGTCGGTGCTTTGGGTGCCTATGTCGCTGGGCTATTCTGGGAACAGTACCGCAGTGTCGCACCGGTGTTCCATGTCATCGCTTTTTCCGCTGGGCTGATGGTGCTCCTTTTGTTTGTCTTCGTCGTCAAAACGCGTACCGTGGCCACGCCCAGTGCCGCTTCCCAACGTGCTGTCGAGTCGCCCCTTGTGACGTGGCCGATTGACCGGTTTGCAGGGGAACGAACATGACTGCCGCGATCCTTTACTTGCTCGTCGCTGCCGCAGCGGCTGGTTCCTTGAACGCCAACGAGTCGAAGCCGCTCATTGTTCGCTACCTGCGCCACGAAGGCGGCCTGGAGGCAGAAATCCGGATCGACGACGATGGCATGCGACGCACGGTGACGAGTACCACGCCGAGGGGGCCGTTGCGCATCAAAGCAACCTATCAAGCGGGCAAGCTCTCGCAGGCGGAAGTGGTGGTCGGCACCGGCGCGAATCGAAAATCGGCCCGAGCCACTGCCAGCAACGGAAAAGTTGTGATCGTCCGTTCGGGCCTTCCACAGCTGCGCCTTGACTGTCCCGACGAAGTCATCGTCACCTCGGCGCCGGATTGGACGGATGCCATCTTCATTTGTTCAAAATACGACCTGAAGAAGCAGGGAACGCAGCAATTTGCAGGACTGTGGATCCATCCAAGCAAAGACCCTCTTCGATTGACCTTTTCCGCCGAGCTTCGCGGGTTCGATGTGGCGACGGTCAAGGGCCAGCGCGTTCCGCTCGCACGACTTGCGATCCGGTTACGAAACGACTCGCGCTACATTGCTTGGCGCAGCCCCGACGGGAAGATGGTTCGACTAGTGCCGGCTGGACGTCCAAAGGGGGGAATCGTCCTCGAGGGCTGGCAGGATTGGGTTGCCCATCTGAAACCATAGTTCCTGGCCGCGTTTTTTCAGCATCCGGCGAAGAGCGACGACGCCGAAGCGAAGTCTATGTCAAACAATCAACATGGCGTCGCCGTAACTGTAAAAACGGTATTCCCGGGCGATGGCCTCCTCGTAAGCCAGGCGAAGCAGGTCTGGTCCGCAAAAAGCGCCCACTAATAGCAACAAAGTTGATTTAGGAAGATGGAAATTGGTGATCAGGGCGTCGACAGCCCGGAACTGGTAAGGAGGATAGATGTACAGATCGGTATCACCCTCCCACGGGGCCACTTCTCCAGCGCGCGCTGCCGATTCCAGAACGCGAACGCAGGTTGTGCCGACGGCGACGATTCGGCCGCCCAGGCGGCGGCATTCGTTCAAACGTCGCGCTGTTTCTTCGCTCAACGCTCCCCATTCGTGATGCATCACGTGTTGGCGAAAATCTTCTGTTAGCACAGGCTGAAACGTGCCCGGACCAACGTGAAGCGTCACAAAAACTCGATCCACTCCCTGTTGTTGCAACTTCTCGAGCAATCCTGGCGTGAAGTGCAAGCCGGCTGTTGGCGCTGCGACAGCGCCAGCTTTTTGAGCGAAAACAGTCTGATAGTCTTCGCGGTCTTTTTCCTCGGCTTTCCCCCGGCGAATGTAGGGCGGCAGAGGAATATGGCCGAACCGCTCCAATACCCCGAATGGATCCTCGGTTTGCGATGGTTGGACCAACCAATGGCCATCGGGCATTTTTTCTTGCAGTGTCAATTCGAGCTGTCCCGGATCGACGACGATGACCTCACCCGGGCGGAGGCGGCCCCGGCTCTGGCACATCATTTCCCATAAGCCGTCATGGTGCAGCCTGACGAACAGCCCTTCCCAGCGACCTCCAGTGCGTTTGCGTCGGCCGAACAATCGAGCAGCTACCACCCGCGTATCGTTCAAAACCAGGCAATCGTGCTTCTGCAAAAACAACGGAAGTTGATGAAATCGGCAATGGCAAAATTCCCGCCTGCGCCGATCCACCACGAGCAAGCGGCATTGGTCGCGCTCAGCGCAGGGAAATTGCGCGATCAGATGTTGTGGCAGGTCGTAATCGAAAAATGTTTCGGACATAGATAGCCGAAGGCGCCGGCAAGCGGAAGCTTGCCAGGCTCCCTCACCGGCCTGCTATCGGAATGATTTCAACCACTTGTCGAAATTGTCCTTGTGTTTTTTCACCGTCTTTTCCGGGCCAACAAGACGGATGTGATACACATCGTCCTTGGTCAAAAAGACGACAGCCAGCATGCGATATTCGGGCATGCGGACCGCTTGGGAGTCAGGGACGAACGGTCGGGGCTTGAACAGATAGGTTCCAGAAATATCGAGATAGGTCACTTTGGCGTCTCCGACTTTCATTTCAGAGACCTTGGCCACGTCGTCGAGTTTTTTCCCTGTGGGCGGGATGAATTGTTTCTTCCAGCGTTCGATGTTTGCCTGCGTCGAACCGCCAATACCACGAAAGATGACAAGCTCGGCATCCTTCTTATCCCCTTCCGCTTTCGGCAGGACGAATTGCATCAGCCTCATGCGGTTGGCAGGCGGTTCTTCTTTCCAATCCCCCGGCGCCTGCGAGGAAAGGCTGCCGAGCTTGACGACCGGTCCTTTCTTGGCATCCTCTGCGCTGGTTTCGGTGTTGCCACAGCCCAACAGAACGCCTACCACACCGGCTAGAACGATGTTTCGCATGTCTCGGTCCTTTCCATGAAACTAGGGAGCATACACCTCAAACAACAGTAAACGGAACCAATGCGGCGAATTCAAGGGTAATGCGGTCCGGCCGAAGTCACCTTGCCGTTTCACGATCGAATGGCAAGTCTGCTACGATCCCTGGGAGCCGTTGGCTGCCGCTGTCGATGATTACTGATTTCCCCGCTTCGTGGTGGCCCCGACGAAGGTAGCCCAAGGCAAGCATCTTTTGAAATCGCGGAGACCAGGCGCTCGAAGTCAGACGGCCGACTTCTTTTTCCCTATCGAAAACTTTCGCGCCGCCGCCAGGCGACTCTCTGGTATCCATCGCGATGCCGCGAAACAACCAGTTGACGTGGCCCAAGTCCCGAGCGCGAACGATCGGCTCCTGGCCAAGGTAGCATCCCTTCGTGTAGCAGATGGCCCGCTCGCAACCTCCCAGTTCCATCACGAGGTTGTCCGTCGTCATGTCGATTCCTTCGGCAGGGATGCCCCCTTCGATCCGCAGAACGTCGAAAGTCTCGGCACCGGCTTTGACAATTCCTGCTTCATGCAATCGGCTCGTTGTCGCCTCTTTCTTCGCAGCAGGTGCGACGACATCCACTCCGGGCAACGCTGTCCTTCGACAAGGACGAAGCACGACGCCGTCTTCAACGACTACCTGACGTCCTTCAGCAAGATCTTCCTGCAAAGCGAAGATGGTTTTTACCCATTCCAAAGCCTTCGGACCGGCGACATGCAGGCAGGCGAATTCAGCGGACCGGTCGGCTAACTCGACCTGTTCGCTGATCAAGTAGAAATTCAGATGCTTCAGCACACGGTCATTGGCGCCTGGGGCAACGTCGAGATGAAAGACCGTCTCTGCCATGCGGTAGACCCACAGGCTGGCAATCAACTTCGCTTTGGCAGTGGCCAGGTAAGCTTCGCAGCCGGCATCGATCTCCAAGGCGGCGATGTCGTTAGTGGTGAGGTTCTGCAAAAACGATGTGGCATCCGGTCCGCTGACTTCGATCGTGCCGCGCGAAGAGAGATCAAAAAGCGCGGCTTTTTGCCTTGCACCCTCGTATTCCGCGTCGGACATGGCAAAGCCTCTTCATGCTTCTGCGGGAATGTTCACTTCCAGTGATTGTGCCAGTTCACAAAGCTGTTTCCAAGTGCCATCGTCGAGCGGGATGCCAGCGGCGCTCCGCTTCTGGTATTGGCGGCGTTCGGGATCACCTGGAAGGAGGATCGCATCGACTCCCTCCGCGCGAGGACACTGGCGCACCGCTTCGGCAATGCCCGTCACTTCGTTCAAAAAATGTTCAGCACCGGCAAACTTATTGATGTCGAGAACAATGAACAATACGGCATTGCCCAGTGGCTTGGTGACCTCAGGTCGGCTGCAGGGCGCACCCGTCAGACCACCGGCGAACATGTCCAAAAGCAAACCGATTCCAAATCCTTTGTACGCCTGCGAGCCGCCCAACGGCAGGATCGTTCCTTTGGGTTCGCGGTACAAAACGGCTGGATCGGTGGTCGGCTTGCCTTGGGCGTCCAGCAGCCAGCCTTCCGGCGTTGGTACGCCTTTGTTGTAGCAGACGCGAACTTTCCCTTCGGCACAAACGCTGGTCCCGATGTCGAGAACCACCGGGTCCGTCCTGGTCGGTACAGCCAGGCACAGAGGATTGGTGCCGATTCGACCGGCAACGCCACCAGGAGGAGCGACCGCCCTGCCGTAGCCGTGACCGTTGACCGTGGCGATCAAGGCGCAGTTTTGCCCGGCGGCTGCCTCGCCATACTCACCCAATCGGCCAATATGACCGCAGCGCTTCATCGCACCGGCGGCGATGCCAATCTCATGCGCTTTGGGGATGATTCTCGCAAGCAAGCGGTGAGCCTGCACCTGCCCCAATCCCCATTGCCCATCGGCAATCAACACAGCAGCCGTTTCGGAAACCACTTCCAAGGGCAACCCCGGTTTAAGAATGCCCTCTTCGATCATCTTCAAGTATTGGGGAATGCGGATCACGCCGTGCGAGTCGTGGCCGCGCAAATTCGCCGAGATCAGACTGTCGGCTACGATGTTCGCATCCTCTTCAGGCACCCCACCGGCCACAAACAACGATTTGGCGAAGGATTGCAGAACCTCCGCGGAAAAAACTGGCATGTATCAACCCTTTCTGGAATCTTGAAATTCTGTTGTGAGCGGCCTCGAAGCCCCACTCTTTCAACCTGACGGCTTCGGTTTCGGAAAGTCGCGAACCATCGATCACTTTTTGCCGATGCAATAAAGCACGGTGTTCGAGCGAAGGAATATCTGACCTTGGTACAAGGCTGGCGAAGCGCGAAAAATTTCGTCGGCACCAGCACCGATGGTGTTTTTCGCCACGATCTTCATTTGCGGGCCAGGCTCAAAAACGAACGTCTCGCCTTTTTCATTCAGGAAATAAACCCGACCTTCCGCAGCCACCGGCGAGGCGGTCAATTTAGCCGT
Organism: Gemmatales bacterium; assembly: GCA_026004675.1. Lineage (GTDB taxonomy): Bacteria > Planctomycetota > Planctomycetia > Gemmatales > Gemmataceae > BPJP01. The sequence continues at coordinate 592,066 of BPJP01000001.1, read as the reverse complement.
GCTGAACCGCTCCCGCCAGATTTCCTTGCCAGTTTTCGTATCGTAACACGACATCGTGCCGGCCATGTTGGAAACGAAAAGGTAATTGCCGACAACGATAGGCGAAGGCTGGTCCCGGCCATTTCGGCGAGGCGTGTGCCAAACCATATGGCTCTTCGTCACGTCGCCCGAACCGCCAGGGCGGACGGCATACACGTCAGCTGGAAGGCCGTTGACGACGAAGAGAACCCCGTCCGCATAGGCGGGGGAAGGTTCGCCCCGTCCGTTGAAGCTCTTGCACCACCACAGCCTTTTGCCTGTTTGGGGATCGTAGCCGGCGATGTAGTAGTGGCCATTGAGTACCAGTTCGACATGATCGTCGACTTGAATCAACAGAGGCGTGCTGTAGCCTTCTGTCTTGGGACGATCCGTCTTCCAGACCGTCTTGCCGGTGAGTTTGTCGATCCCGAACAGGAACGGATCGGATTCGCTGTCGCCGTTGAAGAAGACGAGGGAATCGTTGACGACGAGACTGGAGGATGTACCACGACGATTCTTGCTCAAGAATTTGCCGAGATTGCGCGACCAGACGTGCTTGCCATCCATTGTGTAACAATGCAGACCGGCATAGCCGAACGACGCATACACATGCTGGCCATCCGTGACACAAGTCGCCGATGCCCAACCATTCATTCGGTGAGTCGGTTCCGGTTCGCCTTTCCAGGCGACCCGCTCCCAGACGATTTCGCCGGTTTTGCGATCGACAGCGATGACAAGCCTTTGTCTTCCCTCGTCTAAAGCGCTGGTCAGGTAAATACGATCTTTCCAGATGATGGGCGAGGATTGGCCTTCGCCTTTCAATTTGGTTTTCCAAATGACGTTGGTGGCGTTCCACTGGACCGGGAAGCCTCGCTCGGAGCTGTGTCCGTCGCCTTGCGGTCCACGAAAGCGCGGCCAATAGGGATCGTCCGAAGCTGCCAGCAGCGTCGTCGCAACACCAAGCAGCCCAATCGCAAACCAATAACGTAGCGTTTTCATGGAATTAGACTCGGCAGGAGAAAAGGGGAAGGTCGGTTTCAATGGTTGATGATTGTAAAGGGTCAACGCGGTCGACGTCAACGCATCGGCCGCCAAATCGTCTATGTGCGGCATCCCGCCAATGGAAAGCTACGTTGAGGCCGCCGGCGGGAATTCGCGACCGGTGCTTCGCCAATTCCTTGTTCCGAACCGGTTGATCGTTTATAGTTTCGGTAGCGGAGATCAGGTTCCTTAGGAGCGGCCGCACATGAATCCAATCCAGAGACGTTTTTCGTCCTTGCGTCGCCGTTTGCGCTGGGTCATCGTCTTTCGTGGCGTCTGCGTGTGCGGCAGCATTCTTCTGTTCTCGGCCGCCGTCATCGGTCTCATCGACTGGCTTATTGTTTTGCCGTCGTTCGTTCGCAGCGTGTTGCTTGCAGCTGGTTTGGCGGTTTTCGGGATCGTCGGTTACGCGTATTTGATTCGGCCGCTATCCCGAAAGGCGGATGATTTATCCCTCGCGTTGCAAGTGGAAGAAGTCTTTCCGGAACTGAACGACAGTCTCGCCAGTGCCGTGCAATTCCTGCAGCAGCCGACCGCTCAGATTCATGATTCTCCCGCCCTGCGCCGTGAGACGGTTCGGCAGACAATGAAGCGGGTCGAGCAGATCGACTTCAATCGCGTGGTGAATTCGCGAGGCATTGGCGCGGCCGGTTTGTCGTTGGTGACTGCTATAGCACTCTTTGCTTTCGCCTTCAGTTGGTATCCTGTTATTGCTCGAATTGCTTTGGCTCGGCTGATTCATCCATTCGGCGACGTTGACTGGCCGAAAGAGACCCTTCTGGCGCTGCAGTTCGAACAGCGCGTGGCTCGAGGCAAACCTTTCGAAATCCGGGGACAATTGCAAGGCGTCGTTCCCGATCATGCGGTCGTGACCTTTGAGGGCGTACTGCCGGCGAGACAGACCGTGCGCATCCAGCGCGGCATGGATGAGAAATCCGGAACGCTCTTCGTCCGACTTGACCGGGTCGAGCATGATTTTCGCTTCCACGTGCGAGCGAACGATGCCTCTGCTGGACCGTTCACGATTTTGGTGCAACCGCCTCCGGTGTTGGTGCCGCGTGACGGGCAGGCTTCGCCACAAATCCGCCTTCTCTACCCCGAATACACGGACTTGCCGGAGCAGAATCTGCCGGCGGGGATCGGTAACATTGAGGCGGTTCTGGGAACCCGAGTGCTGTTGAAAGCCCAGGTCGACCGGCCTGTTGCCAAGGCGTGGATCGAGTTTCTTCCCGAACAGCCGATGATCCAGCCGGCTGCGTTTTTGGGAATCCTGGGCGCGCACGATCTCGCTTCAGCGATGGCACTTTCAGCAGCGGCCAGCGAAACGTGGAGCACGGTCCCCGCTCGTCTGAGTTCTGATCGGCTCAAGATAGACGTGAGTTTTTTGCCTCGTTTGCGAGGCATGTATGCGTTGCACTTTCAGGATGATACGGGACTGGGAAATTCGCGGTTGTTTGAGCTGAGGTTGTTCCGCGATCCGCCGCCGGTGGTCAACCTGGAACGGCCATCGCCTGGCCGGGATAGTTTGTTCGTGTTGCCCCATGCCGACATTGCCGTGCGGGTATCCGCCCTGGACGAGCAATTTGCGGTCAAATCGTGCTGGCTTCGTTACCGTGTTCGCTCCAGCGCAGGAGAGAGCGGGCCGTTTTACGAACGGCCCCTGTTCCACCATGACGACACCGGCCAAACCTTGATGCAACTGTTGAATGTCGGGCGGGCCGGCCCCTTGCCTGTGCTCTTTTTCCCGAGCCGTGTGCGATCCAAACGCATCGTAGTGGAGCGCCAGCTGGCCCTGTCTCAGCTAAGAGGCCGACCATTGCAGGAAGGGGACGTGATCACCCTGCAAGCATTGGCCAACGACTTTGACGACGTTTCCATCGATAAACCGCCAGCCCGCAGTCACGAGGTGGAATTGCATATCGTAGGCTTGCCTGCCCTTGAAGCACGAATTCTGCGCGACCAGCAAGCCATTCAGCAGGCACTTCTCAAACTGCAAAAAGAACAGCAGGACGCACTCGAACGAATCATCGGTGCCGAGCAACGATGGCGGAAGACCGGCAAGCTGGACAGGCATGATCTTGATGAATTGACGCAAGCCGAGCAGTTGCAAAGGCAAATTCGGAATCGAATCGGCAACAGGCAAGCGGGGCTGCGCAGCGAGGTCGAGCGTATTCTCCAAGCGATGCGGCAAAACAAGCTTCCTGCAAGTGGCGACCGCAATCGACTGGAAACTGTCGCCAGCGAACTCGAACGCCTGGCACGCGAGGTCTTGCCGCAGATCGAGCCCCGTCTTACCAATGCCCGCAAAGAAAATGAAACGCGTCCAAACGCCCAACCGCCGGCTAAGAACGAACCAGGGGAACTCGGCATCGCTCGCCGAAAGCAAGAGGAAGTCGAAGCGACTCTGAGCCAGTTGCTCGAACTGCTCGAACCGTGGGGGAGCCTGAACGAGGTCAAGGGAGAAGCCCGCGAGCTATTGGATGAACAGAAACGATTGCACGACGAAACGCGCAAACTGGATACCGATGCGACACGTGGACAAAAACCCGAGGTGTTGACGCCGGAACAACAAGCCCAACTGGGGCGCCTGGCCGAATTGCAACAGAAGCTGGCCGAACGAGCCAGCAGACTTCTGCAAAAGATGGAACGGGCAGCAAGGGACCGTGCCCAGACCGAACCCCAACTCGCCGAAGCATTGCGCGAAGCCGCCCGACTTGCTCGGCAGGGCAGTTCGGATTCGCAAACGTCTCGTTCGAGTGGTCCGCTCGAGGAGCAGTTGAACAATGCCGCTGGAAACCTGCGGCAAAACAAGCTCAGCGAAGCACAGCGCCGCCAGCGACAAGGCATGGAAACGCTCGAAGAAATGATTCAGGCCCTTTCGGATCGCCGCGAAAAAGAACTGGAACGTCTGCGCAAGGGCATTCAAGAACTGGAAAAGAAACTGGAACGTCTGGCGCAAGACCAGGACAGATTGCGGAAAAAAGTCAAAGAGGCTGCGAAAATCGCGGATGCGGGCAAGCGAGATGAGGCACTAAAACGTTTGGCCCGGCAGCAAGAGGAATTGAACCGCCGTGCCGAAGCCCTGAAACAAGAATTGCGGCGATTGCACCGCCACGCCGGGGACACGCTCGAGCGGGCACTGAGCCGGATGCAGGATTCCCTCCGGCAACTGCAACGCGGACAAGACCCCGAGGAGAAACAGGAAGAAGCACTGGACCGGCTCCAGGAAGCACGGCGGCGTTTACAGAACCAACAGCAAGCCGTTGCCGAAGAGTTGGCCCGCGAGAAACTTGCCAAAGTCGCCAAGTTGCTGGAAGGATTGCGGCAACGACAGAAAACCATCCACGAAGAGACGATTCGTAACGCCGAACGCGTGATCGAGAAAAAACAGTGGGACCGGATCGCGCTGGCCAACCTGGGCAACCTGGCCGAAGCACAAAGGTTGCTGGCCGACGAGAGCAGCAACCTTATTCGCGAAAAACTCGCCGGAGCGAAAGTCTTTGCCCATATTTTGGGAGAAGCCGTGGCTGCCATGAACGAAGCCGCCGAACACATGAAGGCGCGCGGCGACCAGGCCCTTGACGATCCGCGGAATACCGCCGGCGATCCGGTCATCGTACGCTCGCAACAAACAGCGCTACGCCGCTTCGATCAATTGTTGTCGGCTCTGAAAGAAGACGAAAAGGGAGGAATCGTTTCTCCGGAAAGGCAACCAACAGACGATGGCGGTCAACCCGGTGGCAGCCCGAAGATTCGAGACGGCATCCCAGCGTTAGCACAACTCAAGGCGCTGCGGGCGTTGCAACAAGAAGTCAATGAACGGACTGAGCGTTTTCGCCGGGAGCATCCGGACAGCCAGCACCTGAAGCCCGAAGCGGAAGCCGAACTGAACAGGATCAAGAAAGAGCAGGAGCAAATCGCCAATCTGCTCGAGGAATTGTCCTCTGTCGGCCAGCCCGAAGGAGAGAACCCGTGAGTGGACCAGAGTCGTTCTCGCGTTTGCATGCGATGGTATTGGCCGGTTTGGCCGGCACGTTGCTATTTTACGGTTTTCGAACGCCGTCCGCGGCTGACGAGGAGCCTTTCAAACCCAAACCGCCGATCAAGCTTCAGCCGAAGAAGTCGCGCAAAACGCAGGCTCCTGACAAGAAAACAGACCACGATACAAAACCTCCCGGCGAGCAAACCAAACCCAACACCAAGACGACCCCAGACGAGAAGAAGCGATCGGGTCCCGAAGCCCCGGCAGCCAAGCGAGGCGAAGCTCCCGAGGAAACGTTGAAGCGAATCGCCCAAAACATGCGTCGTAGTGAGAAACGCCTCGAGCAAAAGCTGGTGGATGAAGGAACGCGACAGGTGCAGCGCGATATCCTCAAAGACCTTGACGATTTGATCGCGCAAAAACGCCAGCAACAGCAACAGCAGCGGCAGCAAGCTGGCAGCAGAGGTGGGCAGAGCGGGAATGACCAGTCCAGCCGACGATCGACAAGCACTGGGGATCAACAAAAAGGCACGAAGCACGCGCCGGGCCAACGCAGCAGCCAGGCCACCACGCGGTCGAATGGGAACAATGGCGGCGATGGTCGGGGAAATAAAGCAGACCAGAACAGCAACAAGCTCGCGGATGTTTACAAAGACATCTGGGGACATTTGCCCGAAAAGATGCGACAGGAAATGGACGCCTACTCGCGCGAGCAGTTCATGATGAAATACCGTGACTTGCTCAAACAATACTACAAAACGCTGGCGGAAAAAGGTCGGCGCAGCCGAAGGTGAGGGCAACATGACCAATCGCCGACGCTTCCTGATTTCTGGCGGATCGCTTTTGGCGCTGTCGGCGGGCGGATCGTATTTGATCGGCCAGCGCCGTCTTCCGGACGGCAGTGCCGCCAAAGGAATGATCACTCCGGAAGCGCAAGACGCGATCGATCGCGGTTTGGCTTATCTGGTTCGGCACCAACACCGGGATCATTCATGGGGAACGGGACAGTATCACGGCAATGTGGCCATCACCAGCATTGCGGCACTGGCATTGATGTCGGGTGGGCATCTGCCGGGGCGTGGACGCTATGGCGAAGCCGTTCAAGGGGCACTCGAATATGTCCTTTCGCAAGAACGCAGGAACCCGCCTGGTTACCTGAATAACGGGGCCGCAGCCCATGGACCAATGTACGGGCATGGATTCGGTACGCTCTTTCTCGCCGAGGTCTACGGCATGGTCCACAATGAAAACCTGCGCAAAAAGCTCAAAGGAACCCTTCAGCGTGCCGTCCAATTGATCGTGCGGAGCCAAAACATCGAAGGCGGCTGGCGCTATCATCCCATTTCGACCGACGCTGACATTTCCGTTACCATTTGTCAGATCATGGCGTTGCGAGCGGCGAAAAACGCCGGGTTCTATGTACCAAAATCGACGGTCGATCGTTGCATCGACTACGTGAAACGCTGCCAGGACCTGCAAACGGGAGGGTTTCGCTACATGGCGAGGCACGGCGGGACCGCCTTTGCACGAACTGCCGCCGGCGTGGTCGCCCTGTACAGCGCCGGAGTCTATGAGGGAAAACACATCGAAGCCGGTCTGAAATATCTCATGCAGCACCGCCCCGGCCGACACTTTATTCGTCACGATATGCATTATTTCTACGGGCATTATTACGCTGTCCAGGCCATGTGGACCGCTGGTGGCGAATACTGGAAAAATTGGTTTCCTGCCATCCGTGATGACCTGCTCCGCTCCGGGCGGCACAAAAACGCCGGCTACTGGTTCGATCCCATTTGCACTCACTACGGCACCGCGATGGCCTGTCTCATTCTCCAGGTCCCCAATAACTATCTACCCATCTTTCAGCGCTGACCAGCGAGCCGTTTCCATGATCAGCACGTTGTTTTGTCTCTGCGCCGTGCCACTGGCTCCCTTTGAGCTATTCACTTGCGACGGGCGTGTTCTGCCTGGAAACTCCTTCGCGATCGAAACGAATGTCATTCGCTGGTATGGCGGCAAACAGGTCGACTTGGACCTGAACGATGTCATTTCGCTTTCTCGGAAGCAACCGTTCCCTCCGCCGCCTCTGGACGAACACGTCGTTCTGGTCAACGGCGACATCATTCCGGGTCGGGTAGCCAGACTCGCTGGCCTTCAACTCCATTTCCACGCCCGTCTTGCCGACGGCGCCGAAGCAGTGAGCGTGCGCATACCTTTGGCCAATGTCTCCTTGATCTGGCTGGCGCCGCCGGATGGAGTTCTGCGATACGATCGCTATCGGCGTCGTCTCCTTGCCGCAACCCGACGGAACGATAACGTCCTCTTGCGCAATGGCGATCTTTTGCAGGGCGTTCTCAACGAACTGGACCGCAAACAAGTCGCTGTTGAAATGGGCGGGCGTCGAGCCTCTGCCGAGTTCGGCAAGGTCGCTGTCATCGCGTTCAATTCGCAACTGGTTCGTTGGCGTAAGCCGAAACAGCCTTACTTTCGTCTGCTGTTAGCCAACGGCTGCCGCTTGTCGCTGCTTTCCGCCCAGAACAAGGGCGACCGGCTTGTTGGCAACACGATCTTCGGCGCCGAGGTCCGTTTGCCGACCGAAGAGATCGTCCGTCTCGATCGCTGGCAGGGATGTGCCGTGTTCCTCTCCGACTTGAAGCCTGCCGGTTACGCATTCACGCCGTATCTCGACGTCGAGTGGCCTTGGGTTCGTGACGGCAGCGTGACCGGTCGAGACCTGCAATTGGGAAAATCGACGTTCGATAAAGGGTTGGGCATGCACGCAGCCAGCCGACTGCGCTTCGATCTGGGAGGCGATTATCGCCGCTTCGAAGCTCTCGTGGGTATGGATCCCAAGACCAGCCGAGAAGTGAAGGTCAAGATTCGCGTGCTGGTCGATGGCAAATCCCGTTTCGCTGACACGCTGTCAAGTACCGGCACTGCGAAATGGGTTCGAGTCGATACCACCGCTGGCAAAGAGCTGATGCTCGTGGTTGATTTCGCCGAACATGGCAACGTGCAGGCCCATGTCAACTGGGCTGACGCCCGCCTCATCAAGTGATTGATCAAAGATTGCTTGTCTACTTCGTCGAGACGAAGCGATAGATTCCCTGTCCGGTGTTGGTATAGGTCAAAAGATAAGCCTCGCCTGTTTCATCCTCGCCGAACGACAGGACAGGGACATTGGGATCGCGAATCGGCCGATTGGCAACGGTGCGTTTTTTGGCATCGTCGTACCACAAGGCCCAGATTTTTGCCGAAATATAGTCGGCATAGAGATAACCACCTTGCAACTGGGGAACGCGCTGCCCGCGATAGACCAGGCCGCCGGTGATCGACTTGCCGACGTCATGATGGTATTCCCAGATCGGATCGATCAAGTCTGGGCGTGGTCCGACGCCGTCGGCACCGAAAGGATGGAGAGCTTCGCGCAAGTTCCAGCCGTAGTTGCCGCCACGGGTAATGATGTTGATTTCTTCATAGAGATTTTGACCGACTTCGCCGGCCCAGAGTCGGCCCGTCTTGCGATCGAATGCCATTCGCCAAACGTTGCGCAGTCCGTAAGCCCAAATCTCCGGGCAGGCATCCTTGACATCGAGAAACGGGTTATCTTTGGGAATGGCGTAAGGCTTGCCTGTTTGCTGGTGATCGACATCGATGCGCAAAATGGCACCGAGGAGGGTTTTCAGGTTCTGTCCGTTGCCGAAGGGATCGTTGGCGGAGCCGCCGTCGCCCAGAGCGATATAGAGAAAGCCATCCGGCCCGAAAGCGATCGTGCCGCCATCGTGGTTCCAGAAAGGCCGCTTGACGCGAAGGAGGATTTCCTCGCTGTTCGGATCCGCCCGATTCGGATCGTCTTTGCGGACGCGAAAACGAGCAAGGACGTTGGTGAGTTTAGGCTTTTTGACCGTGTAGAAAACGAAGAACTGGCCATTTTCTTTATAGCGAGGATGAAAGGCGAGTCCCAGAAATCCTTCCTCGTTGGTATTGTCGCTATAGGTAACGCGATCTTGCAGGTCGAGAAAGATGCTGGTTTTTTCAGCGTTCGGGTGGTTGGGAAAAACATGAATAACGCCTCGCTGAGTGGCAACGAAAACCCGATTGCTTCCGTCGCCAGCATGCGTCAGGACGATCGGCCGTAACGGGATCGGCTTGCCGGCGTCGGTGACGGGTTTCCAGCCGGTCCATTTCAGTTTCGGGAAAGCGAGTTCCGTTGCGACGGGCAAAGGTCGCATGTCGACTTCGAAACCCGGAACGTTGATGGGCACGGAGACAAGTTCCCCGGAAAGGCGATTCGGTACGAGCAAACGGTCGTACTGGGGGGCCAGACAGAAATCGGCGATTCCCTGAAGGCGATCGGCCATGACGACCGGTTTTTCGCCAGGCCGAGGAATGACCAGGATTTTCCCGGCCGAGCCGTCGCCGACGAATAACCTCCCGAACATATCCCAGCAAAGGGCAGTCGGCGCTCCCAGCCCTTCCGCTACCTTCTCGACTGTGCGCTTAACCAGATTGAGGCGATGCAGGGTTCCGGTCTCTTCGTCAGCAACCAATAGATGGACGTGGCCGTCAAGCTCGATGGCTGCCGGTTTCTTCCATTCCGGCCAGCGCTTCCGGTCGAGCACGATGCTTACCGCAGGCTTTTTGCCCGATTTTGGTTTCGCTGGCGTGATGCAGAAAATGGCATCGCTGCCGGTGACGTAAACCTTGCCGCTGCGCTGTTCCACCGCGATATCGCGCAGTTTGCCAGGCTTCGAGGGAAAATCATCCGTATCAACGAACACGGTTTTGTTTTGCTTTCCGAACGAAAAGACGCGTTGTTCTTCGATGAAATAAATCGTTCCTTGGTGATGTGCGATGGCCAAGGGATGGCAATGGCTGACGATCACCTTGGTTTTGCCGTCTTCCAAAAGTCGAATGGCACCGGCCGTTTTGCCTGGCTGGCCCCGTTCAGCGATATAAACTTTGCCGCCAAGGCCGACGACCACGGAGGACGGTGCACGCAAGCCGGTCACCAGCGCCTTGGGCCTGTCCGCGGCACCAATGGATGTCGTCACCAGCAACAACCAAACTGCAAAAACGTTTCGCATAAGCGACCTCCAAGGATCAGTCCAAATGCTAGCATATCGGATCGGCCGCTGTCGGACACGTGCGGTGGTCGATTCTCGTGTGGCGGTATTTGCATTTAGGTCCCTGGCATCTTGCCTATTTTTTTTCGCTTGCCAATGCCGTTCCTTTTTTCCTTGACGCTCCTCGACCCGTGAATTGGCTAAAATCGGCAAGCCTTACCTTCCTTTGCGGGCGGCACGACGGCCTGCTGTGCGCTTGCCTGGATTTGCCTTTGTAACCGGCGTAAAATCGGATGGCATCGATTCGGCAAATCGCAAAGGAATGGATTCATGTCGCACATGCAAGGGCCAATGAAGGCATCTCCTGAGAAGGCCAACAGAACATCCATGTTGCTCGAAGAACCAACGCGAATCTACACAGCCCGGTTGACCGGCGACGGTTCCCTGATATCGATCCCAGGCTATGAAATTCAGGAGGAGCTTGGCAGGGGGGGCATGGGCGTCGTTTACAAAGCGACGCAGACCGGTTTGAAACGAACCGTGGCCTTGAAGATGATCCTGAACGGGCCGGAGGCAAGTGCATCGGAGCAGAGGCGCTTTCGACAGGAAGCGGAAGCTGTCGCTCGCTTGCAACATCCCAATATCGTCCAGGTGTACGAGATAGGGGATTTCGCAGGCCGGCCTTATTTTTCTCTCGAATACGTCAACGGTGGCAGTCTGGCGCGAAAGCTCGAGGCGACGCCCATGCCACATCGGCAAGCCGCCGCCCTGGTGGCAACTTTGGCGCGGGCCATTCATGCCGCTCACCAACAAGGCATCGTTCATCGGGACCTGAAGCCGGCGAACATCCTGTTGCAGATCCATGGTCAAGAGTGCCTTCCCAAGATTTCCGATTTCGGACTGGCCAAACGGCTGGACACCGACACGGGCCAGACACGAAGCGGCTCGATCATGGGTACTCCGAGTTATATGGCTCCAGAGCAGGCGGCAGGCAAAAGCAAACAAATCACGCCGCTCGTCGATGTTTATGCCCTTGGTGCGATCTTGTACGAGGCATTAACGGGCCGACCGCCCTTTCGGGGCGCCACCGTGCTGGAGACGCTGGAACAGGTGCGCACGCAGCCGCCAGTGCCACCAGGAAGGCTCCAGCCCCGCGTCCCCCGCGATCTGGAAACGATCGTGATGAAGTGTTTGGCCAAGGAATGCCGACGGCGTTACCAAAGTGCCGAGGCACTGGCGGATGATTTGGAGCGCTTTCTCGCCGGCAAACCGATCCTCGCTCGCCCTGTCAATCTCTGGCAGCGGGGCATGTTCTGGTGCAAACGCAATCCGGCACTGGCGGCAACAGGAGTGTTGGCATTCGTCGCCCTCACGCTGGGAACCGCCGTCAGCAGTTTTTTTGCCGTCACCCGCTCCCAATTGGCCAGCGAACTGGAATGCTCCGTGGCCCAGCTGCAAAAGGCGAAAGAAGCTGCCATGCAAAACCTCGAATTGGCCCATACCAATCTTGCAGCCGCCGAACGGGCCAATGCCAATTTTCGTCTGTCGATACGCCAATCCGCAGGTCTGCTTCTCGAACAGGGACTGACTCTGGCACAACAAGGGCAAGCCCATCACGGTGCCTTGCTCATGGCTAGATGCCTGGAGTTGGCGCCGGCCGATGCCCACGATCTCATCTGGTCCGCCCGCACCAACCTGAATGCCTGGTCCAGTGTCATCAGCCCGCTGCAGCAAATCCACAGCAACGTTGTTGCTGTCAGTCCCGATCTCACGCTGATTGTCAAGCGAATCGAGCCTGATGCTATTCAGCTTTGGGACCCGCTTCATGATCGATCGCTGGGTTTTCCGATGCGACATCCAGCGGGGATCAGGCAAACGTATCTGGGCCCGACCCAACTGGTGTTGACGGTCGATGCGGAAGAAACGAAGCGCTTATGGTCCGCGCGGACCGGACGGGTCATCGGCGTGTTGCCTGGCAAAGGCGATGTCCTGGCCGCCTATTTCGCCGCAGACGGCAGCCGACTCATCACTCTCACCTCACTGGCCGAAGAAAAGCTGGAAGGCAGGTTGTGGGACACCGCGACCGCGAGTCCGCTGGGAAGTGCCTGGCTCGGCACGAGTGAAGTACGCTTCAGTCCCGATGCGAAACGGTTTCTGGCTCGTCGTTATCGCCCGGAACTCACGAGCAACGAAACGGAGCTGTTTCTCTGGAACGCGGAAACCGGCAAGCTGCTCGCCCCTCTGGAACATCAAGGCACGTTCGCCCAGGTGCGTTTCAGCCCGGATGGGAAGTGGATCGCGACGGTGGGAGCGACTGCGGCAGCCCTTCTTTGGGACAGCGGCAACGGGAAACGCCTGGTTGCCTTGAAGCCCCAATCTGCCAAACTGGAATCTTCCGTCAACCGACTGCTCTTTTCGCCAGATAGCCGCTTTTTGCTGGTCGTATTAGACAACACGGCCTGGCTCTGGCAACTGATGCCGTACCGTCGAAACCCAGCATCGGCTGTAAACACGGACAACGAGACGCACGAGAGCAGACGCAAGCTGGAAATCGGAGAAAGGATCGAAGTCGCTGCCTTCGATACGAGCGGAGGCCGGGTTTTGCTCGCTGGCGAAAACGGCACCGTCCGTTTGTTCGACACGCAATCCGGTGAACCGATTGGCCCAACGTGGCGCCATGCCGGCAAAGTCTTCGAAGCGATGTTCAGCCCCGATGGCAGTGTTGCCGTCGTCGGCTGCAACGACAAGACGTTTCGTCTCTGGGCACCGGGAAACGGCGTGCCCATCGGCTTTCCTCTCCGCCACGACGGCTATTGTCAAGCTCTGGGATTCAGCCCTGACAGCAAACTGTTCATTACCTTTTCCAGCAACGGCAATGTCTACCTCTGGAACACCACGAACGGTATGCCAGCCTGTGCCCCGCTGGCGCACCCGCGCATGATCGAAATGGCGCGTTTCAGCCCGGATGGCCGATCCGTGTTGACACTCGACGGCGAATCCGTTCGTCGTTTCTCGATCTCTCGAGGGCCGAAGCCGACGCTGAAGTTATCTCATCGCCATAGCGTTCGCGAAGTCGTTTTCAGCGGCGATGGACGGCGCGCCGTCACTGTCGAACTCCCTTACGATCAGGAAGAAGCGAAACCTCTTGACGGCGAAAACGGAATCGACCGGACAAGGGAGTCGCTTCCGCCGGCCGTGCGTCTCTGGGACACGCGAACGGGAAAAACGATTCGTCAGCTCGGGTCGGGACGCGATTGGATCGCCGCCGTGCAAATCGACTTCAGTTTCGACAATAAAACTGTCATCGCCGTCTCTCCCCAGGAGGTCCTTCTTTGGGATGCGGAAAGCGGCCAGCCCAGGAAAACAGCTTTGGGCCGACAGCCGATCGCACATGCGCAATTAGCGCCGGATCGGCGCACCATTTTGACGCTTCATTTGATGGGTTATGCGTCAGGCCAACCGACATTTCAGGCGCAGCTTTGGAACGCCTCCACGGGCGACCCCATTCTCGAATGGCTACCAGTGGCTGGCGACAAAATGTCGAGCCGGCCCAGCTTGCAAAACGAGACCTGTCGAGAGGCCGTCTTCAGTCCCGACGGGAATTTCTTATTCACGGCAAGCGAACAGCGACTCCGGGTATGGGATGTACGGACCGCCCAACAGATAGGACAGGACTGGCAACACGACGCCGACATCGTCCGCATTCTCCCCAATGACGACAGTTCTCTCGTCTTGACGCTGGATGCGCAAGACCAACTCAACATCTGGCAGACGCATAGGGGGATCAAGACAGGCGAATCATTCGACCACCCGAAAGTCACGGCAATGGATTTATGTCCGGACGGGAAATGGGCGGCGACCGCCGGTCGCGATCGCACTGTCCGCATTTGGGATACGCGGTCCGGCCAGCTGGTCAGGCTTCTTGCCCATGACCATGAGATCGATCAGCTCGTTTTCAGTCCCGATAGCCGGTATTTGGTGACGATTTCCTCGTCGCAAGGCGCTAAGATCACTCGGCTCTGGGAGGTGGCGACCGGCCGGGCCATCGGGAAAGCCATGAAATACGAGTATCTCGATTTCGACACCTTGTTGCGCCGGCACCGCACCAACCTGCTCGCCGATTCGGCAACTCTTCGGCGGCAATGCTTCAGCCCCGATAGCCGATTCGTCCTTGTGCAAGGAGATATTACCACCCGCCAACTTTGCGACGTCAAGACAGGCAAACGCTTGCTACGTTTCCAGGAATTATCCGATTTTACGGAACGTTCTCATTTCAGTCCGGATGCACGACTGCTGCTGACCCGCCATGGAAATGACGCGTTGCAACTGTGGGACATGCGGACAATGAAACCGATCGGTCCCCCGTTTCGAGTTGGCGGAAACCTCGATGCTGCTGGCTTCTTGCCTTCAGGGCAATCCCTCTGGACCATATCTTCGGACAAGGTGGTCCGTATCTGGCCGATTCCCCGACCGACGCACTTTCCCACTGCGGACGTTGTCTGTCGCTGGCGACGAATGACCGGCTTGCATCTCAGCGGCGACGGCGTTCTGCAATTTCTCGAACCACAGGAGTGGGCTGCGCTGGACTCCTCACCCATCGCTGCCGACAAGTGAGGAACGCGCACATTCCGAAGCGCTGCGATCAAGGCCGACGCTGCTGGATTTGCAATCGATACGCCAGGCCGTAGTCACCCCCAGTCGCACCGCCGTTTGCATGAATGAAGTGCAAAAAGCAAATGGTGATCAACAATTGCGCCACTACCATTCCCGCCAGCAACCGTCGGCCCCAGCGGCGGTGGTCTGTGGTGCTACCGCGAATTCCCAATGCGAGGTGGGCCAGCCAGACGAACTCCAAAGGAAACAGAACGATCATGTAATGGCGATGGATCGGCAACATCGAAAACGTGAGAAGCAAGCCGAATCCCCAAAAGGCTGCACTGATGGTAAAAGCGGTTGCGGATTCTCGGCCGATAAATAGATCGCGCCAGCCATGACGGTTTGCCCACAACTTTTTGCCGCCTCGCCAAAGAATCAGGATGCCCAGGGTAACGACAACGGCATGTAACCCGGCAACGAAATAGGTTGGCTCTCCGGCCAGGAAGGGGCCTTTCAAAAACTCCACAAACTGCCGATGAAGCGAATACTTCAATCCCAGGCCCCAGGATTCGGTGATCCAGCGCAACCAGAATTTGGCCTCGAGGATGTGCTCCCAGGTAACATCGGTCGTTGAATGGCCATGCGGTCCTTGGAACAAATGCCAAACCCAGGGAATCATCGGCCATGCCGCCAGGACACTGCCGGCCAACCAGCCTGTCCAGCGAACACCGCGGCGATCAAAGAGCCATGCCCAAAGAAAGAAGCCGGCGGCGAAAAAAAAACCAGGACCGTGAATCTGGCCCAGGCAGGCGCCGACCCATCCCCAGAGAAAAGCTCCCCAAAACCTGCGCCGGCACCACCAGCCCGACAACATGATGATGACAAAGAGGGGCAACACCGAAGGCGGCCAAATTTTTCGTTGAAACAAGACGGCCAGAGGATTGACCGCTACCAGCGCCGATGCCCATAACCATACCTCGCGTTCCGTTTTCTCCACAAACCGGAATGCGAAGGCCACCAACAGCAGCAATGCCAGAATATTCAATACCTGGACACAACGGGCGAGATCGGTCGGTTCCACCACTCCGCCGATCCGGCTTAAAACCATGAATACCCACAAGCTCATGCCGGGATTCCTCGGCCCCGTGCTCATGGGCATACCCAGCCACGGAAACGCGGCCCCGCTTTTCTCCACAGAATGTCGAAACGTCCAAGCCTCGTCTCCCTTGTATTCCATGTCTTCAACGTAGACGAGACGAAGCACGCAGCCACAGATGAGAACGAGCGCCAAAAGTCCCAGCGGGAGCCAATAGCTATTTGGCGTGTTGTCATCAGAAGAGGGTATGGGAGTCATTGTCGCTTCTACATTCGACATGGGGCAGGACTAGAACAGCGAATCGCAAAACACGGTTGCCAGCGAAAAACGGCCAGGTTGTCATCGAGCCAGCGCGATTCACTGCGAAACCGCCCGGCGTGGGTTAAGGATCGGGAAAACCGGTCCCGGCTGGGCAGGGGCGTTGGTTGTCTCTTGGGCTGTCGGGATGGACCGGCCACGTTCGCGCAACACTGCCGCCCGGTTCAACAACTCATCAGGTCGCGCTGCCTGCACTGGCTGCATTTGATACGTGTAGCGCCGCACGTCTTCGATGCGCCAGGGAAACAAGACTTCGAAAAAGAAATCGAGTGGGAAATACTGATACCAAGGCGCCGGCACATGCTGCGTGACGTGCAACGTCTCATAGCCGTCTTTGATCAAGGTGAAATGGTAATCGCCATAGTATGTGAAATGGTCGTCGGCTGGCGCGGTGCCGATCGGCTCCCCGTTTTTCAACACCAGCGCTCCTGCCGGTTCGGAATTGATGACGAAGCGCCGCTCGACGCAGCCGACAAGGGTGACCACGCCCAGCATCAAAACCGCCAACATCAGTAATCGTTTCATGACGACCGCCCCAAGCCAGGAAGAAGCAGACGATGACCCCATGCTGCTTTTGGTGAGCGGTCCCCATTTATTGAAACCAGCATTGGCTGTCAAGAGGATTTCATTGAAAGTCTCTTTAACTTACCCAGAATCATAATTTCACCCAAATTTCTCATCTTCCAGCGAGCTTGCCCCAATTGGGCGTTTAGTGCAGCCTAAGCGACCGTCAACTGACGGTGATTTTTTAAATGAACGCCGTCACCAAACGGTGTTTCTTGCAAGCATCGCGAGGTCAGGGGAACGGAAGCACCGTCAACCAACGGTGATGTCGGTCGGGTCGCAGAAGAGGGCGACTCGAAAAACGGCTTTTGGGCTTGGCGCGAGTCGCAAAATAACCTATGCAGGCACTGCCGTCCAAATCGAGTTGTTGTGCGAACAGCAGCTGTGCCTTTCTCCCAGATTTCCCAGTTCTTCAGGTTGGTTGACGGCCATGCGAAACATGCCGTAGGATTAAATGACACAGCTTCTCAGCGCGATTTTTCCAGGCGACGATGAAGAGGTGATGTCATGATACCACCGAAGCAAGACCTTCGACGCCTGTTTGCGGGATTGACCGAGCAGACGTTCATGGCTCATTTCGGTATCGGTGATCCTCCTCTAGTGGACTATCTTTCGGGGTTGCTGTCGCGATTCGTTCACATGGATGCGGTCTACCGGTTGCGAAACGCTCACGGCAAACGGCTGGAGGAAGTTGCCGAGATGTTGATCGAAGCCGAGGCGCTTCCCCCCGAGGGGCGGACTCGTCGGGAGGTTCATCGGCACATCGGCGATTTCACCTTGTTTTGGACGGGCGTTTATCCCGAAGCACTGCGAAAAATGCGGTCGATTCACAGCAAGGACCACTTTATCGATTATTGCGAACAGGGAAAACGCTCTTACTACATCGCCAGCACCTTCGATCGGGACCCCTACCAGGAAGAAGCTCCTGTCTTGAGGCGCATCAGCGAAGAATTCGAAATGTGCGCCTACGGTTTGCACCAGGTCAGGCAAGAGTGGGAACGGCACGAAGGTGGCATCGCTCCGTTCGTGGCAGGCGAATAGTATGTGGCGTTGCCACGACGTGCCCGACGCTGGCAAGTTCGGCGCTGGCCGGATCACTGGCTCGGGGCGCCTCGATCTTTGTCTGTAGGGAGTTCGTTCGCCGATAGAGTCGCTCGCCGAGCCGAGCCTGGATTCTTATGCTTTCTTTAGTGATGACCGGCAGAGGAATACAGACAGGTCCCTGGAGAGCATGACGGAAAGACGGTGGAACGAGCGATGGCGGCTGGGATTGCGACAGTTTCGCCGACGAGGCGGCGCCAGCGTCGTGCCCATGCTGATTGTCTACGCAGCCATCGTCGGCGTGTTGTCGGGTTACGGGGCGGTTCTCTTTACTCACCTTATCCATCTGATCACCAGTGCGAGTATTGGCACGTTCCTACGCTTGTCGATTGAGCAGCCGTGGTGGCGCTACGCGCTCGGTCCTGTTCCGGCGATTGGTTTGCTGATCGTTGCGTGGATGACGCGGCGGTTCGCTCCCGAAGCTCAGGGTCATGGAGTGCCGGAAGTGATTCTCGCCGTGGCGCGAAAGGATGGAGTCATTCGACCGCGCGTTTCGATCGTCAAAATTCTGGCCAGCGGCTTGTGTATCGGCACAGGAGGCTCAGTCGGGCGAGAAGGGCCGATCGTGCAGATCGGTTCCTCATTGGGGAGTTCGCTGGGCCAATGGCTGAGATTACCCCCCAGGTATATCAAGGTTCTAGTAGCTTGCGGGTCGGCGGCTGGCATCAGTGCGACCTTCAATGCTCCTCTGGCTGGCGTCATTTTCGCCAGCGAAATCATTCTGGGCAATTTCGCTGTTCAAAACTTGACGCCGATCGTTATCGCCAGCGTTTTGGCCGACGTCATCCAGCTTCATTTTGGCGAGCATGGCTTGTCGCCTGCGTTCAAACAACTGAATTACCAATACGTCGGTAACTTGGGTCTGTTGCCGCAGTTCTTTTTGCTAGGCATCCTTTGTGGAGTCGCCGCCGTTTCGTTTACAAAATTGCTGTATGCTTGCGAATCGTTGGCTCAACGGTGGATTCCGAAATGGTGGTTGCGAGCACTGATTGCCGGTGGAACCGTCGGCCTGGTGGGGGTGCTGTATCCGTATGCGCCGGCGGAGCTGTCGCCCGCGGAGCAGCGGCGTCTGAAAGAAAATGGCCCGCCGCCTCCTCCAATTTTCGGCGTCGGCTACGAATTCGTCGAGCACGCCCTTCACCATGAAAGCGAAAACAAACCATCAAGCATTCCCAAAGAGCTGGCCGGCACGGCTGGGGATCGAAAAGTCCGCCTCAACCGGGATGAGATGATCGCCCAACTCTATTGGCTTTTGCCCCTGATCCTGATCAAACCGCTGATGACGAGCATCACACTGGCGGGCGGCGGCTCGGGTGGCATTTTTTCGCCTTCGCTTTTCCTTGGCGCCATGGTTGGCGTCTGTTTCGGACTGGCGGCCAATCTCCTCGTGCCCGAGGTCAGCGACCATCCGGGTATTTACGCCATCGTCGGCATGGGGGCTGTCGTCGCCGGAACCACGCACGGTCCCATCAGTTCGATCATCATTGTTTACGAAATGACGGGGGATTATCGCATCATCCTGCCGATCATGACGGCGTCGGTGTTGTCCAGCATGCTGGCAGCACTGATCGATCCGGAAAGCATTTACGAAAAGAAATTAAGCCGACGCGGTGAATCCGTCGCCCGCAGCCATCAGATGTCCGAATTGGAAAACATCATGGTTCGCGACATCATGATCCGCGATTTTCCATCTGTCAAAAGCAGCGACACGTTGACAGATATCGTCAACATCGCCCGACAGAATCCTCGTTTTGAAACGATTCCCGTGATGGACGATGGCGAGCTTCGAGGCATCATCCGTCCCGAAGACCTGCATCGCTTGCTGGATAGTGACATCCCGCCGCACCTGATTCGTGCGGAGGACGTAGCCTTGTATGTGCCAGTCGCCGTTTCGCCCGATGAGAACCTTTTGGAAGCGCTTCGCGATTTCGGCTCGCGCGACGTCGATCTTTTGCCAGTCGCCGAGGGAAGAGGAAAAACCCGAAAAGTCATCGGCATGCTCAGTCGTACGGACGTGATGCAGCGTTATCGCGACGAACTTCTGCGCGCCCACAACGGCTTTTGATTATTTGAATGCCTCTTCGTCTGCCTGATACTGTTGCCTGACGGGCACCAGTTTTGCGTTTCTAGGACGCTCCGGGTTTCTTATACTACGATCAGGCAAAACCATCTCTCCGTCCCGGTCGGGCACGCGAAACAGGGTTGGCAGGAGTCATGCATCAATGCGTTTGCTGCGGCGTTTGGGTCAACTTGAATGTGCCAGGGTCGGTGTTTTGCCCAGGCTGCCTGTCACGATGCACGCCGCCACCTGTTCCGTTACTTCTCGAACTCGGATCGGCTGATCGACCGGTTGAATCGCCAGTTGAAACACCCGTCGAAACGAACATAACACTGCCACTGCGATTTGGACCGCCGTCTGCGCCAGAAAACAACGAATCCGATGCGACGAGTCTTCCTGCCATCTTGGATTCGCCGGCCTGGCCCGAGCAGCAAAGCGGGGCGGACGTCGTGTTCGAATGGGGAACGCGGCCTCTTTTCCCCACGACCGCCGATTGGGAATGGCAGGGTGTTCCAAGCAGGCTGGCGGCTTTTGGCCAATGGTACGAACTGCATCGAGCCGTCGCGCTGGTTCTTCTTGCGGTGGGGCTGTTGGGCGTCGCCAACATCCTGACAGCGGGCACGGTCCTCTACCCGACGCTTTCTCCCAATCGGACTTACGGACACCTTTATCGTGAAGGGTACGGGATCTTTCCTACGCTATCCGTGGTGGCTCATATCGCGGCAGCGCTGGCGTGGTTGGTGGCGACCTATCAAGGCATGCGTGTGGCTTCTCCGAAAGGTTTCCCCGCCATCCGTGTTGCCTGCCAGGCTGCCACGGTTGGCTGCCTGGGATTCGTCCTTGTCGGCCTCCTGCTGTTACCCGGCGCAAGAGCGGACACCTCTTCGACAAACATCAAGGCAATGTTTTTAGCGCCGGCAGTCTTTTATGCATTGTCGGCATTTTTTCATCTGTTATTTTTGAGTACCCTGTCGGAACATCTAGCCGAGCCGCGACTGGCACGCCAATTCTTGCGCTATCACAAACTGGGGGGCTTTTTGTGGTTGGCGCCGGGCTTGTCTCTTTGGCTGAAATACCTTGCCAAAGGAGGCGAGATGCCGCCGTCCCTGGCCAAGAAAGCCGCCACGGTCGCGCTCTTGAGCCTGAGTTTGTGGTTTCATTTCCGTTTACTCTATCTTCTCCGCCAATTGCAACGGGTCATTTCGGAATCGCGGCAATCCACCATCGACGCCGAAGCATTCGACCGCGAAGACGACATCGATATTTCGTCGCCTGTCTTTAGGGGAACAGATTGAACTTTTGAAAGGCAAAGAGATAAACCAGTACCAGCACCGTCTGGATGCCGAGAATCGCACCCCCAAGCCGGAGGAATTCGCCCCAGGAGACGGTGCTATGGCGTTCTTTTTCCAGGGCGTGCAAGGCGATCACGGTGCTGACGCTGCCGACTGGTGTCGAGTTCCCGCCGAGATTCGAGGCAATGATCAAGGTCCACCACAAAGGATTGACCGCAACCCCCTGTTCGCCCATGGCCCGAACGATGGGAATCAAGGTGGCGGCCACGGGGATATTATCGACGATACCCGAAAGGACCAGAACGAAAATCGCCATCACCATCATCAGAAGCGTCGGATTGCCGCCAAAAACGGCGACCATGTTATGAGCCAGAACGGTTAGAAGCCCGCTCTCGCGGACCGCCCCAATAATGACGAACAGTCCGACGAAAAACAAAATAACCGTCCAATTGACTTTCTTGATGGCTTCGTCGGGATAGATGCCGGAGAAGAGCAGGGCTGCCGTCCCGCCGCAAAAAGCGATAAAGTCCATGCCGACACGCAGCGACTCGGCCAGGGCGAAACCGACGATGGTGCCTCCCAAAATGATGGCGGATCGGATAAACAACCGGCGGTCTTTGACCAAGGCCCATTCATCGAAACCGTCAACTTTTTTCTGCCGCTCGTCAACATCGCCGTGCGTGACCAGCAAAGGGGCATATCGTTTGCGAATCACGAAGTAGACGACAACGACCGACAGAATAGCCATCGGGGTGGTGACGCGAAAGAAATCGACGTAGGGAAGCCTGCCGGCAGTTCCAAGCATCAACGTGCAAATTCCGGAAGCGAAGGTCATCAGCGCTGCCGAGTTGGCCGCAAGCGCGACAGCCAGAATGTAAGGCTTGGGATCGAGATCGAGTTCTTTCGTCACCACCAGCGTCAGCGATACCATGATCAAGGTACCTGGCGCAATGGTCAGAAAGGTGACGAATGCCATCGTTGCCAGGACGAGAAAGAACAAAAGCCTGACCGGATCGCCGCCGGTTTGCTTGACGATTTTGATGGCGAGGAAGTGAAAAAGCCCGGATCGGCCAACGATATCGACCAGGATCGAGGTGCCGACAATGACGCCAATGACGCCGAGGTCTTCACCGATGATTTCGTGCACATCTTTGGCTTCATCGAGGAAGAGGCCAAAGTACATGGCGGCGATGATGGCGAAGATAGCGCCAAGCATGGCTGCCAGGCTTTTGTGCAGCCATTCGAAGGCAATGGCGAGGTAAGTGGCGACCATGATGCAACCCAGCGTCACCATGGCCGGCACGCTTTGCGGGGCTGAATGGCCGCTTTCGCCAAAAGCGAGCAGAATCGCGGAGATTTGCGTCATAGGCGTCGTTTTAGGGACAGAAGACGAGAGGGCAATTCCGCTGTCGATGGCGGCGTCTCATTTCAGCTCGTGACAGCAAAAAATCGGAAAAGCGCTAACCGACCGGCTTGCCGCTGTTCTGGCACATCCGCCTGGTGCCTTTTTGAAAGTGAGGCACGAAACTGCGCTTGCCTCCGCTATTTTTCACTTCGACCACTTGCTGGCAAATCGGGCATGGGGCGGCAGCACCACTCTCGACCCATTTCGCGGTCGGGTCGATCACGTTCTTGGGCGAAGCCACCACCTCGCCAATAACCATGCCGCATTCGCCACAGATCAGCCGCTGCCCGGGCTTTTGTTCCTGGTTGATAGGACTGCCACAGGTTGGACAAAAATTGTAGTACATCATCGACACCGCTCGCTTGTCGGTCGTTGGCTTGTGCCACGCCGCCTGCCACCTGAAGCCAGTCGGCTCAGCCAGCCGTCGAGGTTCAACGTCCGCAGGAACAACAAGAAACGGTCCCGTTGCCAGGCCATTCGTACGTTTGCCTGTGCTCGTTCCAAACCGGAGAATTGGAACGTTTCCTGGCGTTCAATCTTCACAATAGGGCATAAAAGCGGGAAGCCGATTATACGTGCCATTCCAATGCGGTTCGACTTGCGTGCCGCGTACTGGATTATAGAAGTACGGTTCGCCCGAATACAGGTAGTAACTGCCGAAAGGGTTCATGTTGACTCGCGGGCGGAACTGGCCATAGCGGTTGACGCCATAATACTGCCAGACGTCGTAGCGATTGACCCGGTAGTAAAGGTAGGTCGTCGGAAGGGGGCTGACATTTGCCGGTTCGGCAGGTTGGTTCTCTGGTTGTTTCTTGTCGCCGTCCTGTGCCCAACACAGAGCCGAGAGAAGGAATCCAGCCAACAGCGCCATCATCTGGTTTTTGCCAATCATCGCAGGTTTCCCCCATGGTTGTCGATCCACCCAGGTTACCCGACTGGCGCATGTTTCGCCAGCATGCGGTCAAAGTCTTCGGCGTCTTCCTGCTTTTTGCCACTGGTGTAATTCGCATGACCGGGACAATTGGTAAATGCTAAACGGAGCTGCCTATGGTAGTTACCGCCGCTTTGGGATAAAATTGCGTAATCGTTCGCTTGCCATAGCGATGCAACTGACAAGTATTCGTGTAAGCCACTTCTTCGCTTATGTCCTCACGCTTCCGTTGTTCGAAAGGCCATCAGTGGGAAATTGGCGAGCAATCGCCGACTTCGCCAAACCACTTGATCTGCCCCGAATGCGGTGCGTCAGCTGAACTGGAGACAGCTTTCTTCCAGCAGGAAGATGCCTCTGGAACAGAGGCTCCATTCGACCCGTGGGCGACACGAGACGATCGCCGGGTTCCCGACACGGGGATTTCTCGCTCGTTTCCGGAAATACCGGGTTATGAAATCCTGTCGGAACTTGGCAGAGGCGGCATGGGAGTCGTCTACAAGGCTCGGCAACTGGCGTTGGATCGGCTCGTCGCGTTGAAGATGATCCTGTCGTCGGCGCATGCTGGACCGGAACTGCTGATGCGTTTTCGTTCGGAAGCGGAGGCGTTCGCCAGTTTGCAACACCCCAACCTGGTGGGCATCTATGAAATCGGCGAGCATGACGGTACGCCGTTTTTTTCACTCGAATATGTCGATGGCGGCACCCTCGCCGATCTGTTGAAACGCGAGCAGCTTTCTCTTGAAGAGGCGGCCCAGCTCATCGAGACTGTCGCGCAGGCCATCCATTACGCCCATCAACGACGGATCATCCATCGCGATTTGAAACCGAGCAATATCCTGGTGACCTCGGACGGGGTCCCGAAAGTAAGCGACTTCGGGCTGGCGAAACGGCTGGACGATGACAATCAGCAGACGCGAACCGGGGCCGTACTCGGCACGCCAGCCTACATGGCCCCGGAGCAAGCCGCCGGACGCACCGAAGACATCGGCACCCCTGTCGACATTTACGCCTTGGGCGCGGTTCTCTATGAAGTCTTGACGAGCCGGCCGCCGTTTCTCGGAGACAGCGAATGGTCGACCATCAACATGGTGATCAATGAAGAACCCAGGCCGCCTTCGCAATTTCGCAAAGTTCCTCGCGATCTCGAAACGATCTGTCTGAAGTGTCTGGAGAAGAACCCGAACAAGCGTTACGCCAGTGCTCAGGCGCTGGCCGAAGACCTCAGGCGATTTCGGCTCAATGAACCCATTCTGGCCCGGCCCGCTCGACCCCGCGAACGGTTTGTGAAGTTCGTGCGCCGCCGTCCGGCCATCGCCAGCCTTATCGGCGTCTCCATCCTGGCCTTCTTCGCCCTTATCGTCAGCGCATCCTATTACCACTTGAACATCCAGCGCATGTCCGACGACAATTTGAATCGGGCGATCCGCTTGTGTGTGGAAACGGGCACGGCCCGACTCGCCAATAACGACGCCTTTTCGGCATTGCTCTGGTATGCCGAGGCGCTGATGCTGGAAAATGAACCGCCTCGGAAAAAGCTTCATCGCATGCGTTATGCGGCACTATTGCGACAGAGCCCGAAACTGGCATACGTCTGGAATCACGGCAGTGTCGTACGGCATGGTTCTTTCTCGCCGGATGGTCGATGGGTTGTTACCGCCAGCGACGACAAGACCGCCCGCATCTGGCATCTTTCGGAGAAACCAAAGGAGATTCCGCCACTCGAACACAAGGATCGCGTCCTCCAGGCCTGGTTTAGCGCAGATGGCGAACGGGTGCTGACTGCCTGCGCTGACGGTACTGCCCGCGTCTGGGATGCCCGCACCGGCTCGCCCATCACCGAACCGCTCAAGCATGGTGACTCGGTTGTCTCTGCTGCCTTCGATCCTCAAGGGGAACGTGTGTTGACGACCGGCGGCAACGATAGAGCCGTTGTCTGGAATGCGTTTACCGGCGAAAAAATCGGCGCCATCCGCTACCGTGCCGAAATCACCTGTGCACGATTCAGTCCCGATGGCCGCTTCATCGTAACGGCGTCTTCGGACGGCAGTGCCCGTATCTGGCGCGCTGATAACTTTGAGCCGTATTCCGCTCCCCTGCAACACGCCGGACCCGTCCGCTATGCGGCATTCAGTCCGAACGGCGAACAGGTCGTTACAGCCAGCGACGATAGCACCGCTCGAATCTGGACGGTCGCGGAATCGCAAAAGGCGCAGATGATCTCTCTTCTCGCTCACGCAGCACCAGTGAAGCGGGCCACGTACAGTCACGATGGTTCGATGCTGGTGACGATTGCCGACAACGATACTGCCAGCTTGTGGAGTCTGAAGTCGGAAGCAAGTTTGATTTCCCTTTTGAAGCACGATAGTTCTGTCAGTTTGTATCCGAGCTTCTCCCCCGACGATAGCTTCGTGGTGACGTCGAGCGACGACAACACCGCTCGCGTCTGGAGCACCGTGACAGGGCAATTGGCCACCAGCAAATTACTGCAAAACGGCACCGTCCAATCGACCTCGTTGACGCGCGATGGGCGTTTTCTGCTGACGACCAGCGACGACGGGTC
Source organism: Gemmatales bacterium (assembly GCA_026004675.1). Classification (GTDB taxonomy): domain Bacteria; phylum Planctomycetota; class Planctomycetia; order Gemmatales; family Gemmataceae; genus BPJP01. The sequence goes on along the minus strand of BPJP01000001.1, from coordinate 566,037 downwards.
GGCCATCGTTTGGGACCTGGCAGTGGGTACCTTGCTTGTCGAGTCATCGAAACGCAGCTATCAGCACTTGTCGCCCCGGTCGATCTATGATTTGGAGTCCTCGCGGATCGAGTCGGTCCGTCTCCGCCCTCGTCCGGGAGTAAACGTGCAACCGGTTTCCGCCGGAATCCAAGTCAAGCATCCCACGACTGGAAAGGTGCTCATGCTTGCCGATCGGGGCGCTAATTTTGCGGTTTTCAGCGACGACGGCAAATGGGTCGTGACAGGAAACCGGGAATTCGCTCGTGTTTGGAATGCGGAAACCGGCGCGCCGCGGAGTCCGCCGCTGGAACACGCCAGCGAAGTCACGAATGCCGACTTCAGCCCGGACAATCGGCTTTTGGTCACGTGCAGCAACGAAACCGTGGCCAAGATCTGGAACATCGACACCGGCACCATGGCGACCGCGCCCCTGAAGCACCAAGGAACAGTATGGGATGCCGACTTCAGTCCGGATGGTTCGCTGATCGTAACAGCCTCAGAGGACGAAACGGTTCGCATTTGGAGCGCTTTCAGCGGTCAGATCGTCACGCCCCCGTTGCACCATCCTCGCCCTGTCGTCGAGGTCACTTTCCAGAATGACCGGCAGGTACGCACGGTTATGGAGGATGGCACCGAGCAGATCTGGAAGCTGCCGACCTGTGACTATCCCGATGAGACGTTGCGGGGCTTTGCTCAGATTCTGTCGGGGTCTCGGATCGTCCCCCAAGGTGCCCTTCCCCTGAATAAAAGAGCGTTTCGGCAATTGTGGGAAAGCAACCATCCACGCTATCCCGAATTCTTCCGCACGACGCCGGAGGAAATACTCAACTGGCGAGAACGGATCGCAAATGAGGCCTGGTCAGCCGGGCGTTGGGATGCGGTTATCTGGCAAACCGATGTCCTGCTGAAGGAAAGACGGGACGACTGGCACTATCTCATGGTTCGCGGCGATGCCGAGGCGGAGTCGGAACGGTGGCTGAAGTCGGCAGCCGATTTTGTCCGCGTACTCGACCGGCATCCTGACAACCTGGAAGCTATGTGCCGGCTTGCCCTGGTGAAGCTCCATCTTGGCGAAACCGCCGAATTCAGCAGAATCTGCCACGACATGCTGAAACGAATTCGCTCTGAGAAAGACGTTCCTTCCGTATTTGCTGTGTTGCTGACGTGTAGCACTTCCACGAGCCAACGCATCGATCGCCAGGACACCCTGGAAACGGCGCGGGACCGATGGTCGCAGCAGAAAACTTCTCTTCCTCTTTTGCGTTGTTACGCCTATTCGCTGTACCGAAACGGGGAAGTGGCGGAGTCACTGGAACGGCTGGAAGAGTTGCATCGAGGCTGCGGAGATATGGTTTCAGCCGAGACCCTTTTTTATCTGGCTCTCGCGTGCCAGCGCCTGGGCAAGAACGAACTGGCGGCCAGCTATCGGGAACAAGCCCTGGAACGGTACAACCTGCTGAAAACACGAGGCACAACGCATAAGCGGGCGAATTGGATGCAGCGTATCCGCCTGGATCGGCTTCGCCGGGAAGCGGACCAGATGTTTGGCGATGGTGAGCACTAGATGTTTCGCGGCGGCGCAAGGAAAAAGCGCCGGCGGCATGCTGATGGCACCGGCGCCCGTGAATGAATGACCGCTATCGAAAATCGTTGTGACAGCGAGAGCAAACGATGGTCAGCTTGTAGAGCAACGGCGCCGTGCGCGGGCCGTTTTGCGCCCGCACTTCGGGAATCATGTCCACGGTCGCCTGGTACGCATCGTCGACGTACTTGCGGAATTTGTCGGGATCGTCCTCATGTTTGTAATTTTTGAGAATGGCGAAGGACATCGCGACCCGATAAGCCGAGCTGAGAAACTCGTCATCGAGGGTTTCGTTTGGAAGTTTGTTGCCCAGGCCGGTCAATTTTTTATACCGGAACTCGATGCCGTAACCTCCGCGAGCTGGCGGGCCGAACTGGTGCATGAGGTCGTCCACTTTCAATTTGGCGACTTTCATGATCGACAGGGGAGCCGTGTTCGCGTTCGGATCGGCTTTGAGGGTGAGGAGTGCCGATGCCTGTTTTTTTGCGTCGGCGATTTGACCAGCGGCGATCGTCTGCGCCAGTTTCAAGGCGGCGTCGCGCATCGTTGCCCGCTCGGCTGCTCCTGGGCCTCCTGTCGTGTGTTGGGCATAAGCAGCCAGGAATATTGCCGCCATCCGGGCTTTTTGTTTACTTTTTGCGTCGGTCTTGGCTAGCGTTTTGGTGATCTCGTCAACGGTACTTTTGACGAGCTTGCGATATTCCGCCTCCGTGATAGGGATGCCCTTGGCATCGTCGGCGCCGTGAACGGACCATAGCGCCGGTATCACCATCATGAGGGCCAGACCCATGCGACGCGCGTGCTTCATGGTGCTTTGCTCCTTTGCTGTGTTGCACAACTTCGAAAGACTTCGGGGCTGAATATACTTGATTGCCAACCGAAGCGTTAACAAAAAAGCGCCAACGTTGCGACAAATTCCCCTCGCCAACCCTCAGGCCGTCTGCTAACAAAGAATATAGAGGGACTGAGTGATGGCTGGCGCTGTTGCCGGCTCGTCTTTCCTTCACCGACTCTACGGAGAGAGGACCTATGAACCGCTTGACGATGCTCCATTTGCTGGTACCCCTGGCTCTCGTATTGTTTTTGGTCGCGGCGCCGACAGCCCAGGCTCAAACAGTCGTGTACCATCCGCCTGTGGTTTCGTACTACTATGCGCCGCCGACCGTAGTCGTACCTTCGGTCAGCTACACTCCGGTCTACACCAGTTATTACTACGCACCGGTGTATAGCCCACCGGTCTATTCGACATCTTACGAAATTCGGCAACGACCTCTGCGTCCCTGGGTTTACACGGTTCGCCCAGTCACGCGTGTTTATTATCCATCGGTGAGCTACTATTATGCTCCTGTGATTGTGCCTTGATGAAACCATTGGTTATCGCGCGAAGCCGGCGGATCATTCCTGCCGGCTTCGTTTTTGCGCGTACAAGGCTCGCAGCGGGAACTTTGGACGCAGGAAGAAATCGCTTTGTTCCGTCTTTGGACGAGGGGGAGAATTTTTTTGAAAAATTTTCGCTGAGCGATTTGACTTCGTTCACCCTGTAACCTAGTGTTTGGTAACTCAAGGGGAAAACGAATCATCCTTGACAAAGGCAAAACCTTCGCAAGATGGTGACGCAAAGCCGTGGGACCACAAAAGAACCTGTGGTTTGCCAGGTTGCCAAAGGGATGAAGGGGGCGTTTGACCCAAGCATTCCACTGTCTGTACTCGCAGCCTCAGATGACGGCGGAGTACGGGAGGGAACTGGCCATGCTCGAATCACTCAAGCGGTTTTTGCGCGACGAAGAGGGGCCAACCGCGGTCGAATATGCCGTGATGATCGCTCTCATCATCCTGGTGTGTTTCGCGGCGGTGATGGTTCTTGGAAAACAAACAAGCAGCGTGTTCGCGAATGAGGAGTTGTCCTCGGCGATTTCGTGACGGAGTTTGGCTACAATGCCCGTTCTCCCATAGTGTGTTTCTGTGTCTTTCCCGTGAAGGAGGAGTTTCCATGCGTCGCTTCCTGGATCATGTGGTCAACTTTCTGAAAGATGATGACGGGCCGACGGCAGTCGAATACGCCGTGATGCTGGCTCTCATCATCGTGGTCTGCCTGGCAGCCATCTCCGTGGTCGGCAAAAATGCCAGCTCGACCTTCAACACGGTCGGTCAGTCGATCGGCAGCACCACCGGCGGTACCTAATCAACTTGACGATCGAAACAAGCCGCACCGGATATCAAGTTGTGCGGCTTGCTTTCGATGCCTCTCGTTCGAATTTGGGACTAATTGTTTCGTTGCGAGTCGCCGTTTGACTTTGTCACTGGAGTAACCTACATTCTCTTAGGCAAAAAATAGTCGCGACCAAGCGAGCAAACGTTCGTTCGCATTCTTTTGTGTCTTTCCCGTGAAGGAGGAGTTTCCATGCGTCGCTTCCTGGATCATGTGGTCAACTTTCTGAAAGATGATGATGGACCGACGGCGGTCGAATACGCCGTGATGCTGGCTCTCATCATCGTGGTCTGCCTGGCAGCCATCTCCGTGGTCGGCAAAAATGCCAGCTCGACCTTCAACACGGTCGGTCAGTCGATCGGCAGCACCACCGGCGGTACCTAATCAGCCGCAACACACAACAACAAGCCGCACAGTTTCCGGCAGCTGTGCGGCTTGTTTTCTTTCGTTCGCCATTCTTTACGGTAATGGCAGCACCTCGAGCGTATCGTTATCCCTGATGACGACGGCCCGTTCGTCGTCGAGCTTATCCATGAACATCACCCCGTGGTATTCCGGAATCATCTTGATCGCTTCGGTCACGGGCTTCAGTTTGCTGTCAATGCGTCGGAAAGCCTGTTCGTTGACTTTTTCGTTTTGACCGATCAATTCTTCCTCAATGCGCACTGTCCAGTAAGGGCTGGGCCCCGAGCGGTCGTTTCTTGTGATGGAAGCGAAACGTATTCATAAGCACGTAGGTTTTCTTTCCTTTTTTGTAGCTGATCATTCGCAAGGGCCTGTTGCCCGAGCCGAGTTCAATCACACTCGATCCTTTGACCTTTGCGCCGGGTTGCAAGTCGTCCAGCGGGTATTTCACGACCGGCGTGCAGGCGAAGGAGCCGACAACGTAGTTCTTGCCGTCTTGACGAAACGGCATCAAGGCTTGCATCGGCGCCCGCGTTTCCCAGCGGCGGTGCGAAACATGATACGTCTCCGTGCTGAACACCGGTGACGAAGCGTCGTGATGCAGCGGCAGGGGAATGGAATAGACTTTGCTGCCGAACTGTTCATTCGCCTGGGCCGCTACGAGAATCCGATCCTCAGCGACGGCCAGATCGGTAATCCTGCTGATAGCGGCCTGCTCGCCCTTGGCCAGGACGATGCGGGCGTAAGTCACTTTTTCCAGTGCGAGTTCACCGATTTCGCCATTGGCATCCAATGTGAGGATCGCCGGCTGGTTGCCGACTTGCACGGCGAAATAGACGCGTTTCGACGCTGGGTTGACAGCGAGAGAGACGATCTTGATCTCCTTGGCGCCGACCCGAGCTCCCAGTTTGGTTCCGATCTTTTCGATTTTCGTGTTGGCCTTCCACGAGCCAGCGGGCTTGACGTCTCCAGTCGCCACTGCAAAAACCTGTGATCCTCGCCCATCGCCAATTAACAGCACCCCTTCGGATGCGAAGCGAATCGTATCGATTGACTGAACTTTCGGTGTACCCGTCACGCTCTTTTCGAGAACGCCGGCAAACGTCGAGTCGCTGGCCAGTCCCAGCAACCCGGCCACAACCAGGCTCCAAAGCATCTTGTTCATGGTAAACTCCTCTTTTTGGCGGGATGAATTATCGGCGACAACACAATAATCGACGCCAACGCGCTTGTCCATCAACTTCCATCAGTGGGCGAAAGCGACGGCAGGATGGTGGCGATCGCGATCAAACTCGGCGGAATTGACGATCGAGATCGTGTCGACTGAAAAGAAGAGCAGTCGGCCGGCCGTGCGGGCAATGGTGCGTGTTCGCCGCCACATCCCGCCGGGCCACTAATGCGGCGATTTCTTTATCCGTCAACGAGTCACCGGCACGGACGGCACTATGGCATGCCATCAAGCTCAACAAGTCGTTGAATAGTTGCTCGCGGGTAGGAGCCTTGTCTTTGGATACCAGATGATCGATCACCGCTCGAAAGGTCTCGGTTGGCGACCGATCGCCAAAAAAAGCCGGGTAGCTGGTCAGAAGCAACGTGTTGCCGCCGAAGTCTTCCACCTCGTAACCCAAATCGGCCAACGCGACGCGATGTTCCAGGACAAGACCAGCTTGTTCCGCCGAGAGGTCGATTGGCTCGGGCACCAGCAATCGCTGCTTTTCCAACGGGCCGCTTTGCAAGCGTTGTTTGAGCTCCTCGAACAAAATGCGTTCATGCAAGGCATGCTGGTCGATGACAAGAATGCCCTCGGGGGTCTCCACCACCAGGTACGAGTTGTACAGCTGGATGGCCTTGATGCCTTCGGGCATTGTCGGCAAAGGATGACCAGGCACAAAGGGCGTTTCGGGTTTGGGCAGATCGGTCACCGGCTCGGCGCGGCCTGGCGGCGCGATCGATGGGACAGTGTGGCGGCCGACTTCGTTCGTGCTGCTATGCTCGCGAGGTCGGGCGTCGAAGGGTAGCGGGGGGGGGAGGTGGATCCGCCGACGTCAAATTCCACGAGCGTGGATTGAAAGGGCTGGCGAAGTGTCGGTCCCCTTCTGGCGGGGCAAAGACGATCGTAGGTTTAAGCTTTGCTGTGAGGTCTTGCCTTCGGAGGCGCTCTCGAATGGTGCTGAGCAACAAATGGTAAACGGTTTGCGCCTCGCGGAACCGGACTTCGATTTTAGTGGGATGCACGTTGACATCGACGAGTTCGGCAGGAAGGTCCAGGAACAAGAAGGCGACGGCGTACCTGCCGTGCATGAGCAAGCCGCGATAGGCTTCCTGCACGGCATGGCCCAGGCTGCGATCGCGAATCCATCGGCCATTCAAAAACAGATACTGCATTTTGGCATTGCCACGATCGCAGGCCGGGTCAGCGATAAAGCCGTGCAGGCGAATCGGCCCTTGTTGGGCTTCGATCGAGTAAAGTTGCTCGCGAAGCTGGGGTCCAAAGAAAAGGGCGATCCTCTCGAGCAAGCCCATGTTGCCGGCCAGGTCGTAGATTTTTTTGCCATTATGTGCAAGTCGGAGGTGGAGGTCGGGGCGAGCCAGGGCCAGACGCACAACGACTTCATCGATGTGTCCCAGTTCCGTCGCGGGCGTACGCAGAAATTTTCGTCGCACCGGAGTGTTGAAGAAGAGATGGCGAACCTCGATGCGCGTACCGGGAGCGCCGTTCCATGCCCGCGGCGGCGACAGTTCGCCTCCCCGGCAGGAAATCTCGGCCCCGTGAGGTGCGTTGCGCACCCGCGACTGCAAGGTCGTCTGCGAAACGCCGCCGATCGACGCCAGGGCTTCGCCGCGAAAACCCAGCGTGCGGATGGAAAACAAATCATCGGCGGATTGCAATTTGCTCGTGGCATGGCTGGCGAACGCCAAAGGCAAATCATCCGGTTCGATGCCGTGGCCATCATCCACGACGCGAATCAGTTCACTGCCTCCCTCTTCGATATCGATGTCGATTCGGCTGGCGCCAGCGTCGACGGAGTTTTCGAGCAATTCCTTGACCACGCTGGCGGGTCGTTCAATGACTTCGCCGGCAGCGATCTTAGTGATAACAGACGGGGGCAGCTGTTGGATACGCGGCATGTGGACGTCCTGTCGGGGACCGGCTTGAAAACACCGAGTGATTGATCGTTATTTCAGAAAAACGGGCCGAAGCGGGTCTACGACTCGACCGGCAGGCCCAGGCGTTTGATTTTCCTCCTGAGGTCCGAGGGTTTAAGTGCCAGTTTCTCCGCGGCTTGTTCGACGTTGCCTTGGGTTTCGACAAGCGCGGCGCGGATTTTATCCTGTAATTTCCAATCCTGCATGATGCGATACAACGTGCGTTCGCCGATGCCGAGAATCCTGGCAGCTTCCTCACGGTTGCCATGTGCTAATTCCAGAGTTTGTTCGATGTAATAGCGATCGATTTCCGCCAGGGGTCGGCCGACGAGGTTAGCCGGACCGGCGCGATGGTTGTCGGGCAGGGGAAAACGCCCACTTGGTACAGCATCCTTGAGATCGTCCAGTCCGAGAACCTGATCAGCATCCTGGACGACCATGGTTTCGATGAGGTTGCGCAGTTCACGGACATTGCCTGGCCAATCGTATTGCAGCAAAGCCTTGCGGACAGGTTCCGCAACGCCTTTGACTTGTTTTTCATACTTCTGGTTGAATTCTTTGATGAAATGGGCTGTTAACAAGGGGATGTCTTCGCGGCGTTCGCGGATGGGGGGCAGTTTGATCGTGGCGACCTTGATGCGAAAATAAAGGTCCTGGCGAAAGGTGCCGGCGGCAATGGCCGCTTCCAGATCGCGGTGCGTAGCGGAGATCAAGCGGACATTGACCTTGATCGGTTCGTTGCTGCCGATGCGAAAGACCTGCTGGTCTTCCAAAACGCGCAGCAGTTTGGCCTGCAAAGTCAATGGCATGTCGCCGATCTCATCGAGAAACAGAGTCCCCCCGTTGGCGTGCTCGAATCGTCCCTTGCGGAGCCTGTCGGCACCGGTGAAGGCTCCCGGCTCGTGGCCGAACAACTCGTCTTCGAGCAAGTTCTCGTTGATGGCGGTGCAATTCATGGCCACGAAGGGTTTGTTTTTTGCGCGGGCTGTTATTGTGGATAGCCTTGGCGGCAAGCTCCTTTCCCGTGCCAGTCTCCCCTTGAATCAGAACCGTCACCGAAGTGGGCGCGTATTTCTTGAGATTTTCAATCACTTCGCGCATCTTCGGGCTGTTGCCGATCACCCCCTCGAAACCGAATTTCTCATCCAGTTGCCTTTTCAGTTCGCGGTTGGCCCGCGCCAGTTGGAGGCGTTCGGCAGCGCGATCGACCATGGCTCGCAATTCCGCCATGTCGACAGGTTTGGTCAAGTAGTTGGCTGCCCCTTGCTGGATGGCCTCTACCGCACTCTTGACATCCCCGTGTCCGGTAATGAGGATGACTTCGGAATCGGGCAACTCCTGTTTGGCTTTGCGCAAAAGCTGCAAGCCGTCCAGGTCCTCCATTTTGAGGTCGGTCAGAACGACATCGAAATCTTCCTTCTCGATGAGTTGGGCCCCTTTGAGGCCGCTGGTGGCGATAACGCACTCGTAGCCGACGCGCGACAAGCTCTCGGCCACGGCTTCGGCATGAAATTCCTCATCGTCTATGATGAGGACTCGCAGGCCGGTTCCAACGGGTGTCTCAAGGGTGGTCTCCATCCGGAAAAGTTTCTCCAATCGTTCGAGAAGTTGCTGCCAGAAACAGGGAAAAATCGTGTCTAGACGTCGCGTTTCCCGAGCGGGCCTTGTCAACGAACGGGAGACCGGCTGCACAAATGTCGCCAGCGGTTCCCCCTATGCTCATATCTTATCTGTCTTCGTCAAGATGGGCAAAGCGGGCGAAGACTGGCTTCTGACTGGCTAAAGTTGGCTGCGCCGTTGCACCGATGTTACCTACACCGCCTGGGATACCGCACCGGATGAGCCGACTTCCTCGCCCGATTTGCCCACAGGGCCGCACGGAGTGATGATGAGCCAAACGCAAGCCCTAGTAGAAAAGGTCGCTGCGCTGCGTAATCCGCGCGATCCGGGTGGTGAACTGCCCGACAACCGGGACGCCCGCTATCGTCAGCTGGAGAAACATGTCAGCATGGGAATGCAGCACCATATGTTGTTGGAACGATCATTGCGACAATTCAGCGAACCGAACGGGGAAATCCAATCCCCTTCGCGTCTGACGGCGCGGGCCCGTCGGCTGCTCGAATCCACACGACAGCTGTTAGCCGACCTTCGTCGCCTGGCTGACCACTTGGGAGAATTGTCGTTGGAGGCCACCGACCCATTGCAGGAATCGTATCACGATGCCGTCGCTATGACCGAAGTGATTTTGCGTGTGGTTCAGGCCTTTCCCGACAACCTGGCTGAGCAGCTGAAATTGTGCCGGGGTCTGGAACGGTTCCAGTTCGCCGCCCAAAGCCACTGCGCCCGCTTGCAAAAAGCGGTGCAAAACCGCCTTCACGACCACCGCGCCTTGTGTGTGCTGACAGAAACGTTCACCGCTTTGGCTGAAGAGGGGGAAGTCGATACGCAAAAATGGATCACGTTGGCCGAGCATTTACTCAATGAAGCCCAGCAGGGAGAACCGCTGCGACTGCTGCAGCCGACTTGCGAGTCGGCGGTCGAACAGATCGTCGTCCACAGCCTCAACTGCGCTCGGGTGATGGCCAGGTTGGTTCGCTGCGATCCCGAATGGCAGGACCGGATTCTCGATCCCATTCTGGCCGCTCTGCTGCACGACGTGGGCATGATGGCGGTGCCGCCAGAAGTCGTGTTGCAGTCGGAGAAACTGAGCGATGATTCCCGTCGGGCGCTGGAAAGCCATCCCCAAGTAGGGGCTGAATGGTTGCGAAAACAATTCGATCGCGCCGACTGGCTGGCGGAAACAGCACTGAGCCATCACGAGGATCTGGACGGCACCGGCTATCCAGGCGGTTTGCGGGAATTGCAGATACCGCCGTTGGTTCGGCTAGTAGCGGTCTGCGATGTGTATTCGGCTTATTGTTCCAAACGGGCGTACCGCCCCCCTTTGAATCCACGCGCTGCTTTAACGGAAACTTTGTTGCAAGCCGAAGAAGGCAAGCTCGATCAGGGCTGCGCGGAAAAACTTTTGCAGCTTGCCTTTTATCCGACAGGCACCGTGGTGGAACTGGATGATGGTTCCATCGGACTGGTTGTCGGCAATCACATGGGTCGGCGTGATTTGAATACGCCGACCGCGCCGGTGGTAGCCCTTTTCGCCGACTCCAGCCACCACGCCGAACCACTCATTCGTCATGTGGACTTGAATGAGTGCGATGGCCGTAGCATTGTTCGCGCTCTGGACGAGGACGAAATATCCAGACTAAGCCGGTGTTTTTCCGACGCTTTGCGTTGATCGCCTCGAATCGTACGGCGGGGGTGACGGGCGCCAGGAAGTGACAACGGTCGAGAGAAAGTTTCCTATCGCCACTCGCAGCCAACGAGGGGCGCCGGGGGCTGATGCCGCATCGAACCTGCTTCGGACCGTCACCGCGTTCGCAGAAAACGAGCAAGGATGCTCGCCGTCACTCCGCCATACCGATTCGACACGACTGTCATCGGCCAGGCATGACGAACAGTAGCTTGTGCAGTTTTCAAAAAGCGGGACGAAACGCTGGGGAAGAAGATGCCCGCAGTCGCCGATCCTTATCTGACGAAAGCAGCCAGGCCGATCAAACAGAACTATTTCCAGGCTTGTCGTCACCCGTGGCCGTGCCTTTGGTTTCTCTTGCCGTTATTGGCCGTTTATGAAGCTGGCATCCTCGCCTTTGGCGGGGTCGATGCCGAGTGGCTGCGCAACGGGGCGGATTGTTGGTTGCGGTTTTGCCTTATCAGCCTGGGTTTCCGCCAACTCTATTGGGTTCCGCTACTCGTCCTGCTCACGCTGGCAGTCTGGAGTTGGTTTCGGCGTCACGACCGCCCAAACGGTCTGGTCGATCTCTGCACCGGCATGGCACTCGAAAGCATACTATGCGCTTTGGCCTTGTGGAGTTTTGGGCGCGCTGTCGGTCCCTATTTGAGCCAACTAGGCGTCATGCTCCAGATGGATAGCCGGGCTGGACAAACCGACGCGCTGGCACAGCTGATTACCTACATCGGCGCCGGAATTTACGAAGAATGGCTTTTTCGAATCGTGCTGTTTTGGGGACTTTTCGCTCTGTGGTCTCTGTCCGGTTTGCCTCGGCCAGCCGGTCTGCTGGTGGCGGCATTAGCGTCGTCTGCAGCCTTCGCCGGCGTTCACCATCTAGGCGCCCACGGCGAACCGTTCCGTGTTCCCGCGTTTTTATTTCGCATGCTCGCCGGCCTTTATTTTACTGTTTTGATGCTGTTTCGCGGCTTCGGGATCGCCGTCGGCACGCACGCCTTTTACGACATTCTGGCCGGATTGGCATTGGATTAGAAATGACTCGGTTTTTTGGCGAGGTCATCAGCCAGGTTTGGTGACATTCAGAAGGAACGTCGGGTTGTTGGCCTCGAAACGCAACGTCTCGAGTTGTTCGGTGCCTCGTGCGACATTCACCAACAAAACCTGGACAGGGGGAGCAAGCGACTTGAGCGTGGCGTAGGTGGCATTGAGCGATTCGAGGGTAGCGACATTGGCGACGAGTCGACCGCCGGGCAACAGTGCCGCAAAGGCGGCAGAGAGAAGACCAGCGGTGTCTTTTCCGGTGCCGCCGATGAAAATAGCATCGGGAGCAGGCAACCCTTGAAAAACGGCGGGGGCCCGACCAAGGATGGCGCGCACGTTCTTCACATGGAACGTCTCGGCGTTGGCTTCGATCAAATGGTAGTCGGCGACGTCCTGTTCGATAGCATAAACGATACCGGGGTTAGCCAGTTGCGCCGCCTCGATGGCAACCGCGCCACTGCCGGCACCGATGTCCCAGACGACGGAGCCGGGTTGGATGTTGAGCCGGGCCAGAGCAATGGCGCGCACTTCTTCTTGGGTGATCAAGCCGCTCTTGGGCCGGCTTTGGGCGAAAACGTCGTCGGGATTGCCGAACAGGCGATAGCCAACCGTGCCGGCGCGCCGTCCGGGATGACCCGGTTTGCGTTTCAGGATCATGACGTTCAACGGGGAGAACTCCATCTCCACGATGTCGGTCAGTTCTCCTTGCGTCACGCGTTCGTTTGGCGTACCGAGGTTCTCGCAGACGTAGGCATGAAAATAATCAAGGCCTCGGGCCAGTAATTCGCGCGCCACTTTGCGTGGATCGTCTCGGTCGCTGGTAAAAAGACCGACCGTTTCGGCCACACGGATGCGATCGAGTACCGTCTCCAGCGGATGCGACGCCAGGTTGGTCAGGAAAGCTTCTTCCCAACTCTCCTTGACGCGGGCAAACGCCAATTGCATGCTGCTGACATGCGGCAAGACCTCGAAACGCTCCTCGCCCAAGCGATCACATAAATAGCGGGCCACACCGTAAAAGAGCGGGTCGCCACTGGCCAGCACGGCGATGCGTTTCTCCGGCCCTTGCGCTTCGACAGCACGAACAGTTTCCTGAACGTCGTTGCCGACGCACAGCTTGACGCAGGAAAGCTCTTTGATCGATTCCAGAAGCTCCGCCGTGCCGATAACGACATCAGCGGTCGATAAGATATCCCGTGCTCGGGGCCGTCAGTCCGCTCAGGCCATCGCTGCCCATGCCGATGATGAAAACCTTCGAATCGCTGTCTGTTGACGGTTTCACAGTCGTACGTTTCCAGCTCGAGAATAACCAGGTCGAGTGAGGACTAATTCGAATCTTATTGGACGAACGTCGGGGGAGTGCAGAAAAAAGGGTGAAGCGGGTTTTGTCGCCGTTCTCGATTCAGCGCTGAATGCACTTTGCCAGGTCGGCAATGGAGCGGACTAGCCGCCGACCAGTCGAGCCATTGGTGACCTGGCTGTGCCGCTCGCCGAAGATTAGCGATCCGGCGGTATAGTCAGTCCCGAAAGAGACGGCACAGTTGAAGACCTGGATCAGTCCATCCGCAAATTGGTCGGCGCTGAGTTCAGCCAGGGGATGCAAAAAAGCAGCGACAATGTGGCCATCATCGGTGACGGCGTAACGGGCATCGAGAGTGGTGTGGTAATTGGCCTGTAACATTTGCAGCAATTCGCCTCCCTGCAATTCCGCCGCTTCGGCAATGAAGGCGACGATCCGCATGCGGTTGGCGTTTTCCTGCGTTTGGATGAGGATGGGAAGGCCGGCCGCTCGAAAATGCCACATTTCGTTCGGCGGCCGTACGATCTTCTCGATCGTCCCCTGTAGCCCTTGCTCTTCGAAGAACCGATCGATGTCGCGATTGTTCATGGTGAGATCCGCCGGAGCACTGAAGGCCTGGTTGCCGTGTCGCTTATTATCGTAAATCGAGTTGACTTTGTAAAATATATTCCGCTCTCGCTTTTTCTGAAACAAATGGCCAGCCGATGCGAGACAGCCAACGTCCGGTCAGAGCGTTTTCGACAGACGTTCGACCACGCTGGCCATCTCGTCGAGATCTTTTTCAATGCAGCGGCGCATCGAGCCTAGCATCAGCCAGGTCAATGGCATCGACAGTTTGGCAAGCAAAGTAAGGGCCTGCACCCGCACTTTCAACGTCACCAACGTTCCACCGTCAAGAGGAGTGAAATCATGTTGGGTGGTGATCCGACAGCCGCACGAATCGCATTGCAACGTATACGACTTCCCCTGTTCGAACGCGATGAACTCCATCTCTTCGCTGGCTTCTTTGCCGAACATGATTCGGGTTTCGCGAAAGCGCGTCCCGACGCCGACCGGGCCATCCGTCAAGATTTCAAGCTTTTCGATGGCGCTGATGTGGCGGGCAATCGTATGCAAGTCGGTGAAGGCGTCGAAGACCTGTTGCACCGGAGCTTCGATCCGTTTGCTGACTGTCAAAACCGGCATGGCGAAGTACCTCCACAAAGGCGATTCCAAACAGCGATGTTCCCGAGTTTCAGAGCGGTCAACGAACCTTTCCGTCTGCCACGGGTGTCATCAAGTAGGCGAGTTTGAAAGTGGTGGTGCTTTTTGGCACGGCAAAATAGAACGTCTGTTCGTATGCTGGCCAGGGAGAACCGCTCTTGGGTTTGTCGATCTGGTGTCCCACACCTTTGGTGATCGTTTCGCCGGCGCCTTCGGCAGCGGCCGGCACGTAGGCGCCGTTGTCCAGGACGACGCCGATCCACGACGTATGCCAGAGAAAGTTGCCGTTGTTTTGATTCGTGCGTTTGGGAGCCAAACGGAAGCGCACCTTAAGCAGCATGCCATTCGGATTATTGATGATCGTCTTCACAGGAATACCACCGACGCGCATGTCGATCGCCGCTTCTTCGACGAGTTGGCTGTCCAACACTTTGATATCGACGAAATGTGCTGGAATAGGAGCGGGGCTGGCCTGCTTGGGAACGTCGAGCTTGACGACTGCATCCGCCAGGCGGAACTCGACGGAGTCGATGTTTCGGGGGACCAGGTAGACGCAGGAATAGACGACGCGGTGAGGGGTATTTTTCCAGTCAGCCGGGCGGATCATGGCGAGGTTCTCCATCCCAAGGACGAAATCGCCTCCGTTGACCAATCGACCGACGTGCTTGAACTCCTCCTTGCCGTGCACCAAAACGATCTTCTCCGCAGGCACGGTGACTTGGGCAATCTTTTCATTCCATGAAGGCACAATGACGGCACGGAGACTGAGGAACCGCCGGTCTTTGGGTTGCAACCGTTCAACGAAGCCTCGCTGGCCGCTCTCGGATCGATTCAAGTACAATTCGTCGAAGCAAGTCAGTGAGATGTCTTCGAGTTTTAGCGGCAGGCGTGCGCTCTGATCCTGGGCGAGCGCTGGCGGCACAACGGAAAAAAAGACCATCCCGAGCGGAATGGCCAAGATGGAGCGGGTCATATGTGGTGCTCTCCTGTCCGGTGTCGTCTTGGTTGCCAGGTCAAATGGCAAGGACCGCGAGTCTGGCCCGTTGGCATCGAGGGCGTGATTGTCATCATACCCTGTCGCAAGGCAGAGAAAAGCCGTCACTTGAGTGATTGCAGCAAATAATAAAGCAGGCGGTCGCTGAGGCCGGGGGGCAGCCACGAAAGCAATCGCAGCCGCCACACCGACTGCCAGGGGAAAGCATAAAGGCGTTTGCGCCGCCGGACAGCATGGAGAATGCGCCGGGCTGCTTCATCCGCTTCGAGGCGATGCGGCTGGGGCACGGTCAGCGATTCCGTCAACGGCGTCCGGATCCAGCCGGGACAAATGGTGGAAACGTGCACGCCGACCGGCGCCAGTTCCACGCGCAGAGCGTCCATGAAGGCATTCAAACCGGATTTGCTGGCGCAATAACCGGCCATGCGCGGCAAACCGCGATAGGACGCCAGGCTGGAAATGGCGATGATATGGCCTCGGCGACGTTTGATCATGCCGGGCAAAACCGCTTCCACGCAGTTCGCCGACCCAATGAGATTGACTTCAGCGATCCGAGCGAAATCGTCCGCCCGAAAATGGTAGGCCGACGTTTCTACGCCGATCCCGGCGTTGGCGAACAAGAAGTCGATCGGTCCCAGTCGGCTTTGCAGTTCCGCGACAGCTTGCCCGACCGCTTGGCGATCGGTAACGTCGGCAACCGCCGAGGCGAATCTCGCGGGCACCTCCCTCGCCAGTTTTTCGAGGCCGAAAGCGTCCTGATCCAGAGCGGCGACCGACGCCCCCTCATCGGCCAACGCCAACAGCAAAGCCCGTCCCAAGCCGCTGGCGGCTCCTGTGATCAATGCCACATGATCCGAAAAATAAGTCATGTGCGTTCCGAAAGCCTCCGGTTTTCCATTAGGTTACGGATTCGTCGAAAAAATTGTCGAAGGAAGACAGGTTACCCCATGACGCCATAGGCGTAGGGAGTCTTCACGGGGTCGTTCTCTGCGTAACGGGAAAAACGCAAGGGGGTGATGTCCAGTGTCTTACATTGACCGTCGACGACAAGCTCCGCCATCAGCTGGCCGACGATAGGCGCCATTTTGAAGCCATGTCCACTGAAGCCGACGGCCATATACAGCCCCTCGATGCCAGGCCAGCGATCGAGAATAGGATGCCAGTCGGGCGTAATGCCATAAAGCGCTGCATAGCCCCCTCGACCATAGCAACGATGCATGGCCGGATAGCGGATGGTCAAGTTGTGCCGGATACCCGGCAGCCAGTCGCCGTCGGCG
Organism: Gemmatales bacterium; assembly: GCA_026004675.1. Lineage (GTDB taxonomy): Bacteria > Planctomycetota > Planctomycetia > Gemmatales > Gemmataceae > BPJP01. The sequence continues at coordinate 549,554 of BPJP01000001.1, read as the reverse complement.
GCTTCGTTGTAATCATCGGGATCGACAGGATTGTTGATTTCTTCGCCGACCAGACTGCCGGCATGCAGCATTTCGCCGTGAGTGGGTTTGAAATAGATGCCGTGCACGAAATCGCCATATACCGGACCACGACGGCCAAAATCGACAGGCTTGCGATAAAGGGCCACCCTGGTTCGCGATGCCTGGACCGGCAATGCCAGGTTCACCGTTTTGGCTAACTGGCTCGCCCAAGGCCCGGTGGCAAGAATGGCAGCGTGGCACTGGTAGACTCCTTCATTCGTTTCGACGCCGCGAATCCTGTTGCCGCCGACCTTCAACGATTGCACGGCCACCCCTTCGCGGATATCCGCTCCAGCTTGCCGGGCAGCATCCGCCAGCGAGGCGACCGCCTGAACCGATTCGACGTAACCGGCTTCGCTTTCATAGGCAGCGATCTCATCTTCCGCCAAGCGCACGTTGGGATCGATCTCAGCCAATTCTTCGGCACTGACGAGACGAACATCGATGTTCAGTTCCCGTTGCATGGCAATGTTGGCATCCAAGGCAGCGCGGTCTTTTTCCTTGACGACCAGAACCATGCCGGCGTGCGTAAACACGGGTGGACCGCCGATGATCTCGTCGAATTTTTCGAACACGCGCAGGCTCATTTGTGCCATTTGCGCTGTCAATCGATTCGAATAATGCTGGCGAATGATGGCTCCCGATTTGCCGCTGGCACCCGCCCCCAAGTACGATTTTTCCAGGAGCAGCACACTCCCGGCTCGGCGTTGCGCCAAGTGAAAGGCGATACTCGTGCCGATCACCCCGCCACCGATAATAAGGATGTCGCAGGTTTGAGACATGAACGACTCCGAAACGAGACCCGATGGCTATCATCTTAGCCGATCCGGCCACAACTGCAAACGCCCAGCCGTCGCAGTCGCCAACTCGATTTGGCGCAAAGAGTCGGCATGCCGAAAAAAGAGCCGCGGTTCGTTCGTCAAATCATGTAGTACCAGCTGGGATCGAGTTCCTGGCCCCGTTTTGGACACGTCGAACAAAGATCGTCACCGAGCAGTTCGTAGGCAAAGCGGACCGCTTCAAGCGTTGACGAGTACGGAGCAGCGGCTTCGCGGAAGAGATGGTCCGCGGGCAGCCAGCGGTGAAAGCGAACGTTGCGCAAGACGCGGGCGAAGTCCTCGCGCACGCCGCATAAAAGGACCGGCACGCCTTCTCGTTTCATGTCCTGCAGGAACCGCTGTAAAATCTCCAAACAGACCATATCCACATTGCGAACGTACTTGATGCGCAAAACGACGACGCGCGCTCCCTCCTTAACTCGGCGTTCGATGTCGGCAAGCAGGTCTTGCAAATCGGGCGAGGCACCGAAGAACATTTCCCCCTCGATGCTCATCAACACCATCTTGTTGCAGCGCGGATCGTTTTCCTGACGCTCGCGCACCACGCGTTCGGCGCTGACAGTAAGTTCGGTGGCGCGCAGGCGTGCAGCACGGGGCACATAGAACAGAAAAGACAAGAACGTTCCGATCAGGATGGAAAACTCGACGCTGATGCCGATGGTGGCAGCCAGAGTGATCAACGCGATGCCGGCGTCGAACCGGGTTGCCTGCAGGCAAAAGCGCAAACGTTCCCAGTCGATAAGCTGCCAGGCGGTGACAAAGAGGATGGCCGCCAGAGAGGCGTTCGGTACGAATCGAGCCAACGGTGCAAACACTACGAGGACGCAGGCCACGCCCGCCGCGGAGATGATGCCGGACAAGCGCGTCACTGCCCCGGCTTGATAATTGATGGAAGAACGCGTCAGCGAGCCAGAACCGGGCATGCATTGGAAGAAGCCGCTCCCGAGGTTGGCCAAACCTTCGGCAAGACATTGCCGGTTGTAATCGAGCGGTTGTCGCGTCTGGGCGCTGATCGACTTGGCCACCGCCAGCGCTTCGAGCAAGCCGAGGAAGGCGATCGCCAGGGCGCTACTCGACAGCTCCCAGACCCAGTGCATTTCGATGTCGGGAACGTGCAGGCCTGGCAGGCGGCTCGGAACAGCGCCGACGACAGCGAAAGGGGGGTGCTCGCCATACACCAACCAGACAACGAAGGAACTGGCCAACAATGCCAATAACATCGCTGGCAAATTCATGCCGCACCGCTTGTTGACGATCTGTAGCACGCGCACCAGGACAATCGTACCGGCACCGATGGCGGCGGCATGGAAATTCGGCTCGCCTCCCTGCGTTACGGTCAACCAAAAGCGATAGAGAAAATGCTGATGGCCGCTCCCTTGTTGTTGTAATCCCAGAAAATTGTGCACCTGTCCAAGGGCGATCAGGATACCAGCACCAGCCATGAACCCGAGGATGACGGATTCCGAAATGTAGCGCGTCAGATCGCCAAGTTTTAGCAGGGCAATGGCGATCTGAATGACGCCGACCAGAACAGCGAGCAAAAAGATCGCCTCGAGTCTTTGGGCATCGTTCGGCTGGCCCGATAAATGCGCTACCGCGCTGAAAGCAACCAGAGAGATGGCATTGGTCGGACCGTTGATCAAATGAGACGAAGAACCAAACAACGAACCAAGGGCTGTCATGACGATCGCCGTATACAGACCGTATTCTGGCGGGATGCCAGCGATAAGGGCGTAAGCCATCCCTTGCGGAACCGCCACGGCCGCGACCGTCAACCCAGCCGCAAGATCGCGTTTCCATGCCGAGAAATCGTAGTCCTTGCTTGCCGCCAATCGGATCATGGCTTGCCAGCCTGGCTTCGTTGGAAGCGCTCCGAAACGGCGTTGGTCACGAACAACGCCTTCTCCGCCTTTCCCGGCGGTCGCAGTCGCTCACCGACTTAACGAATAGTGGTTCACTGACGACATGTCCAACCTTCACCTGCCGTCTCGAACAGCGACCGAAATGTTTCCGCTGCACGGAGCCATCAAAGCAGGTCGCAGATGACAGCATCGGCAAGGCATTTGCCTCGCCGGGTGAGACGTACACGCGTTCCATCGTCGAGAAGGAGTCCCCGTTCAACCTGACGTGCTAGTTGGCTGCCCGCGATGGCATCCAGTTCGAAGCCCGTCCGTTTCTTGAATTGCGGGCGCTCGATGCCATCGCTGCGGCGCAATTGCAGAGCCATCGTTTCGCGCGCCGATTCTTCGGGCGAAAGAGTTTCCGATTGGAAGGTCGCTGGTTGCCCGGCAAGGACTCGGCGAAGGTAAGTGTCGAGACTGCGGCTATTGACCTCGCGCCGCCCGGCCACATAGCGAGCCGCTCCCATCCCGAAGCCGAAATAGGCGTTGTTGGCCCAATAAACTTCGTTGTGTCGGCATCGGCAGCCAGGCAAAGCATAATTGGATATCTCGTAATGCTCAAAACCCGCTCCCGCCAGGAAATCCATTGCTAGTTCGTACATCGCCAGCTCGATGTCCTCGTCGACGGGCTGGACGAGTTGCCGCTGCCGCTGTTTCCATAGCCTCGTTCCTTTTTCGTAGGTCAGACCATATGTCGAAACGTGATCAGGCCCCAGAGCCAATGCCTGCCGGAGGTCGTCCCGCCAGTCGTGCACTGTTTCGCCGGGGACGCCGAAAATCAGATCCAGCGAAATCGTAACGGGGAATCGCCGGAGCAGAGCCAACACGCACTCGACATCCTCGGCACGATGATCCCGTTCGAGCGTCTTCAATTTGGCGGGTTGAAACGATTGCACTCCCAGGCTGAAGCGGTTGACGCCCCCTTGGACCAGGACTTCCACTTTCGCCTCCGTCAAGCCATGCGGATTCGCTTCGACGGAGAACTCGCCGCCGGCTTCCAGGGGCAACCAGGTCCGCACCACCTGTAACAGGCGTTGCAGCTGCGTTGGCTGCAAGTGGGTTGGCGTTCCGCCGCCGATGAATATCGTTTGCATCGGCCTGGGTGTTTCGAGAAGAGCTATTTCACAGGCCAGTGCGTCGAGGTAAGTATCCATCAGGTGGTCGTGTCGATCCGTGACAGCGAAATCGCAATAACAGCAGTGGTGGGCGCAAAATGGAATGTGGATGTAGGCAGCCAGCGGATTCGACCAGGGAGGCTCGTCCGCTTTCGGGAGGCTGTGCTGGGAAGACTGGTTCGGGTTTTCGTCGCGCTGTTTGATCACATGACATATTGTAAACGGCGCGTCGGCGACCTTGGAAGAAGGCCGGCCCATTTCCGAATAGATTGGCCAGCGGGAAAAGACCAGCGGAGGTCGACTGGCCAGGCGTCTACCAGGGGGCTTCTTCGACCGGGCGATTCATCGATTCCTGTGTGGGACCGTTGACAGCGGGCATGGGGATCGCTAGGTTGATTATTTGCCGAAAATTGAACTTTTCTGGCTAGGGAGCGTCAAAGATTATGGTTCGCAAGAAGCTGGGACGAGGGCAGAAGAACCGTTGTCGATTCTGCACCAAGCAAGGCTGTCCGCGGCCCGCGTATGTCGACTACAAGGACGTGCAAACGCTGAAGAAGCTTTGCACGAACCAGGGGAAACTTTTTAGTCGAAAACGGAGCGGCACCTGTGCCGCCTTTCAGCGTGCCGTCAAGGACGCCATCAAGCGTGCTCGATTTATGGGTTTGATGCCTTACGTCGGTGAATAGTGTTGATCGGGAGGAACAATGCCCCACACGCGCAGCGCCAAGAAGCGACTTCGCCAAAATGTCAAACGTCGATTGTACAATCGCTCGAACAAACGAGCGATCAAGACGCAGATCAAGAAAGTGCTGGCCGCGCTGGAAACGGGCGAAGCCGAGCAAGTGCAGAAAGAATTTCGTCTGGCTGTGAAAAAGCTCGACAAAGCAGCGGCTCGGCGCATCCTTCATCCCAATACCGCGGCACGCAAGAAATCCAAACTGGCACGGGTCATCAACCGTAAACTGGCCGCAAAGAAAGAAGAAGGATAACGGTTTGTCTGGGCCATTCGCCTCTGTGTCCATGGCCGATTTGTTGGTTGCTCCTTTTTGACCACGCTGCCTGATTCGCAACGGGAGGGAATGATATGTACGCCGCTAGCCAACGGTGCCTGTTCGCTTTGGTCGCCATTTCTGTGGTGATCTTCTATTCGGGTTGCGCGGATACGAAAAAGAAATCGTCCCAAAAGACGAGCCAGGCTCAGAATCAGCAAGGCAAAACTGGCACCAGCGACAAAACCGAAGCCGATAAGACTGACGGCAAAAAAACAACCGCAGAAAAAACAACCACAGAAAAAACAACTGGCGAAAAGACGGAGAAAACCGGCGGTGCGAATGGGACGAAAGACGGCGCCCCTGCCAAGGACGGAACGAAAAAAACAGAACCACCGCAAAAAGATTCGAAAGACCTCGGCAAGAACGACGATGAGGGGACGACATCCGGCAGCAAGACGGAAAAACCTGTTTCTGACGCTGAAGAGAAGAAAGTGATTACCGCTTTCCTCGAAAAGTGGTGGAAAACCCTCGCCAAAGGCAAAAACGAGGAGGAACAGAAGGAACTGACCGAGGATATGTGGTTCGATCCGGACCTGCAGAAAGTCTATCCCAAGCCCGAAGAGATCAAAGTCGCCGAGATTCGTTTGATAAACAAGAAGATCCCCGACGAAAATCCTTCCAAAGTGATCGAAAAATCGGCCCAAGCGGTGGTGAACGTGAAGTATAACGGCCTGACAAAGACATTGAAAATCTACATGGTTAAAAATAAAGGCGACTGGTATATCCAAACCAACCAGGACAACTGACGGATGACCCGACAACAGGCCTACCAGCGACCCGCTGCTTTTCGCGAAGTGGCGGGTTTTTTGTCGCCGTCAGGCGCTTAAGCCTCGTTCCCGCCGGACCATTCGAACCCCTTCGACCATATTGGTGAGCTTGCCAATGGCGATGTAACGGGCGGTTTGCGAAAATCCACAATCGGGGGTGACGTGGACCCTCTCCGGCTCGATGTAGCGCAGCACAGTGCGCAAGCGATCCGCCACAAGTTCAGCCGGTTCGATCCAGGTATTTTTCACGTCGACGAGACCGACGGCCAATTCCATAGGCGCCTTGATCTCAGCCGCCAGCTCGATCTCGGCCATTTCCCGGCTGGCGAACTCCAACGCCAGCTGCTGCACGGGCGCTTGCGCCAGGTGCGGGAACAGCGGGCGATAGCTGCGCTGCCCGACCGCCCGTCCCCGAAAATTGCCAAAGCACATGTGCATGCTGATCTTCGCGCGAACCCCTGCCACCGTGCGGGAAATGATGTCCAGGAACGGTTCGGGGTCGTCTGGATGGCAGGCGAAGCTAGGCTCGTCCATCTGGATGAAATCCACACCCAATGCGACGAGGTTTTTCATCTCGTGGTTGACAATCGGAATGAGCGCTTCGGTGATCTCCCGGCGATCCCGGTACACGTCGCCCCCTTGCAGGCAACCGGCAAGAGTGAACGGACCGGGAATCGGCATTTTGATCGGAGCACTGGTAATCGAGCGCAGGCGAGCCAACTCCTCAGCCAACCCCAGGCCATTGGGTGCGTGCAGCGGCGCAACACACCGATATTTGCTGCGTTGGTCATGCGCCGGTGCGCCCCAGCGCCTTCGTTGAGGCAACGGTTCGATCCCCTGCAAATAATCGTAGAAGCCGAGATTGAAATCGACACGTTGCATTTCGCCATCGGTAATCAAATCAGCTCCCGCTCGAAGCTGATCGTCAATCGCTAGCCGAACGGCATCGCGGAGAGCTTCTTCGCGATCATCGGGACCGAACAACTCCGGGCTCTGGGCCGCATCCTGACAGAACTTCGCGTACCAACCCGGAAAGGACCAACTCCCGATGACGGTGGCAGGCAGAACAGGTAACTCACTCATACGGGCATCCGATCATGAGTCGGCACAAGACGCAAGCCTGTCTTGCAAATGCCGACAAAACAGAACTTCACTCCCACGTCGCGCCCGGAAAAACAATTCCGGCTCGACCCCTTCGCACTCTGACACCACACAACCTGTCGCCGTGGGGATGACATCGATCCGCAGATACAAAGGCGGGACACGCACCGCTTCATCCCCTTCTTTGTGCCGCTGTCGATAGGCGGCAGGCAAGCATCTGATGACCTGATCGGCGAGCTTCTTCACTTCGACCGGCGGCTCGGCGAAGCGCAACGAGCCTCCTTGTTCCGCATGCACCAGAATGCTCCCCGTGCCAGGCATCTTGTGGGCCGCGTGACTGTAGTCCCCGCCAATATATACCAGCGACCATTCCCCTTCTCGTTCGATTTCCGGCAAAAACGTTTGTATCAGGTAGGCCTCCCGCTGGCAAAGAGAACGGATTTCCTGCTGGCGACCCGACGCAACCTCGCGACTGGGAACGTGCACCAGCCCAACACCCGCTGCTGACAGCGCCGGCTTTATCACCAGCGGTCCACGGGCATCGAATTCTGCTGCTACGTCGAAATGGCCGCCGGCTGCAATCCATTCCGTCGGCACGATCGGCACTCCCGCCGCCTCCAGATCCAGCAGGTACCGTTTATCGATCAGCCACGACATCAACCGCGGATGGTTTTCGACGTACAGGCCGCATCGGTCCAACGCCGTAAGCCAGGCGGCGAACCGCTGGCGCTGTTCGACAGTGTCCATGTAGTCCCAGGGCGATCGCACAACCAGGCAATCGAACTCTTCCGCCAACTTTTCCACGGTCGTTCCCCAGACGACGGGGCGGACAGTATGGCCTCTCTGCCGCAAGGCGTCGACCACCAATTGATCGTCGGGTGTAAAAGGGGGTTCCCGAGGTACGACGTCCGGCTCCGTCAGTGTGGGAAAATAGTCGCGAAGTTTCTTCGCGGCGCAGGTGACCAAACCGATGCGATAGCTGGTCTTCATGTCTGGCATTGTATCGGAGCGTGACAATCGGCAATGGTTGATCATCGTGCAGGGAACGCAGCTTCTGGCTTAGCCAGGAATTGGAAACGACAGAAAGGGCTGCCTGGTGCGCCCTAGTGCGCGATGGCGAGCAAAGCGAACAAAGTTATCTATTTTCTCTGTCTACCTCGTCCGCCGTCACCGTCAACTAACGGTGTTTCCAGCGAGCGTCACGCCGTCAGCGTGACGAGGGGACCGTCAACTGACGGTGTTTTCAGCGAGCGTCACGCCGTCAGCGTGACGAGGGGACCGTCAACTGACGGTGTTTCCAGCGAGCGTCACGGCGTCAGCGTGACGAGCGGACCGTCAACTAACGGTGTTTTCGGCGATTGATCTGGCGAGAGCGCGACCGGCTACGGTTAACGGAGGTGCTTTTGGCGTAATTCCTTAAGGCGATCGAAGGCTGGTTTGACGTTTCCCTCGTGATCGATCAGGCCGCAATGAGGAAAGAGATGCGATTTAGCATCGGAAAGGTGGGTCCATTGGACGCCTCGAACGATAGGTTTGCACAGGCAAAGGGAGGCGAAGAGTGCGGTCCAATCGCTCTGGGTTTGCAGGCTGAAGTCGCCTCGCCAGCGGCCTAATGAGACCGTCAATCCTTCGGCGGCGTTCGAGTCGGCGTCGACTGCGGACGGGAAACCGAGCGTGACGCGGAGTGGGATGTTGAGCATGGTATAGAGGTCGATCAACCTGGAGGTGTCGAGCAGATCACGGCAATAGCTGCCGTCAGGAGCAATGCCCATCACCAATTCGAGGTCGATACCAGCGACGTTGAGTCCGGCGCGGATCAGCGTGTCGGCGAAAATCAGAGGGGAATGGGTGCGGTCTTCGGCGGCCATGTATTCGCCCCACGGCTGGTTCAAGCCGACGACAAGAGCGTAATTGGGATCGACCTGGCGCGCCGATTCGGCCAGTTGCACCGTGAGCCAGAGCATTTCATCTTCGCTCAGGTGGACCTGCCGAGGGCAATTCGTGCCGTGCGAGATTTGCCAAACGCGAACTCGGTCTTTGTAACGATGGATCACGGCACGGACGAAGTCGCACATGAAGATTGCCAGGCTGGCAAGGTCGTCGTGCCATTCCAAGACCCATTCCGGCAGACCGCCGGTCGAGAAGTCGATGAGGGGGCCGCCGGAAACGTTGAGTTTGTTTTCCTTCGCCCAGTCGAGCAAACGATCAAAAGGTTCCCAGTGGTGTTCACCTTGTTCGGGTTCGATTTCTCTCCAGCTAAAAGTAATGGCGGCGTGGTTAAAAGAATGGCAGTAGTTGTCTGGCACGTCGTTCGCGTCGCCGGCCCCGAGTCGGCAAGACAAGGCGGTATCGAGTTGAGGCTGCCGATGATGGCGGGCCGCGAACATCTGTTCGATGTATTGTTGTACCAACGCCTCAGAGGCTCGATAGCTCAGCGCCAGTGCTTGCAGCGCTTGTGCGTCTGCGTCCGGTTCCGGCGCACAAGCCACGGCTCGGCTGAATTGCAAGCTGGCCTCGCGAATCTGCCTGGCCAGTTCCGCGGGAACGACCAGGCCGCCATGCTCCCATTCTGCCGCCTGACAACGAAGCTGATTCACCTTGCCTCGAGCCAATTCGAGTTGCAACAGGTAGGGAGAGGAACGTTCGATCAAGGTACCGCTCGAACCCATCAACCGACCGGCACCGTCTACCTCCCAAGGTGCGACCAGGCAGCCGCTTTCTTCGACGTCGCGTGTGAGAATGAGGCGATCGTCTTCGATGCGAACGCCCGTGGCCCAAGGCATGTTATCGGGACCACCCGACACGCAAGCTCGTTCCAGCTCCTGGACCCTGTCGGAGGCGATATCTGCCGGGAGTAGGAAACTCATCGTTCCCATCGGATGACTGGTCGCACTTCTCCAACGCGCTGATAAGGACGGTGTTATTATAGCTGAAAACGTTGCCAAGCGCCTCGCTTGAATTATTGGATTTTAGCGATGCCCCAAAGTAATGTGCTAGAGGTCTTGTCGAGCTGGCATTACCAATGCACTCCAGTTCATCGGCTTGAGATTGTCTGCTCCTTCGCGTACGATCGAGCGAAGTGAGCACATAGTGAAGGGAGATGTCGATGATTCGCCGGATTCTAGTTGCCGTCTTGACCGCTCTCGTGCCTGCGACCGCCTGGGCGCAAAAGCAATTCGGGTTCGACAATCGCAAACCGTCTGGACAGCCTTATCTGGAGGCGGAAGAATCGGCACGGCGGATGAAAGTTCCCAAAGGATTTGAAGTCAAGGTATTCGCCGCCGAACCGGACATCGTCAATCCGATTGCTTTCACGGTGGACGAACGCGGTCGGCTCTGGGTCGTCGAATGCTACGAATATCCCAAGCGGACGCCCAGAGGGAAGATGCCGCGCGACCGCATCAAGATTCTCGAAGACGCCGACGGCGACGGCAAAGCGGAGAAGGTCACGGTCTGGGCCGAGGGGAAAGACTTTCCCATGCGTTTCGACATGGCCAGTGGAATCGAAGTCGGCTATGGCGGCGTTTTTCTCGGCGCTCCTCCCTATCTCTACTTCCTCCGCGATACGGACGGCGACGGCAAATGCGACAAACACGAAGTTCTGCTCAAAGGGTTCGGCAGCCAGGATACGCATGAAACCCTCAACACCTTTCAATGGGGACCGGACGGCTTACTCTACGGCTTGCACGGCGTTTTCACGCATTCCGAAGTTCAAGGCATCAAAATGAATGCTGCCGTCTGGCGCTTCCACTTCCCCGCCAAGAAGTTCGAGATCTTTGCCGAGGGAACCAGCAATCCCTGGGGTATGGATTTCGACCAGCACGGCCAATGCTTTTTGGCCTGTTGTGTCATTCCGCACTTGTTTCACATGATCCCCGGCGCCACCTACAAGCGCCAGGCAGGATCGAGCTTCAATCCGTATGCCTATGGCCTGCTGGACGAAATCTGCGATCACACCCACCACCGCGAAAGCGGTTGGGCCCACGCCGGCTTGATCGTCATGCAGGGAGACCACGTTCCCAAGGCGTATCGAGACAGTATTATCATGGGCAGCATTCACGGCTGCTCGATCAAACGCGATACGCTGAGGCGAAATGGTTCCACCTTTCGCGCCGGTCATGCCGACGACTTCTTGGTCTCGGGCGACAAGAACTTCCGGCCGATCAACCTGCGCTGGGGACCGGACGGCTCGATCTTCGTGATCGACTGGCACGACCAGAATCCGTGCCACCAGGCGCATCCCGACAGCTGGGATAAAAAGCGCGGGCGGGTTTACAAGATTCAACGATCGAACCTCAAGAGCCAGCCCACGCCCGACCTGGCGAAACGATCGAGCAAGCAACTCGTCGAATTGTTGAAGAACGATAATCCCTGGTGGTACCGGACGGCCCTGCGTCTTTTGAAGGAACGCCAAGACAAGAGCGTTCGGGACGAGTTGCTCGAGCTTGCCCACCACAAGAAAGCGGCGCTAGCATTGCGCGGCGTATGGGGGCTATTTGCCATCGGGGCGTTTGATGAAAAGGTTGCTTTTCGTCTGCTGGAGCATCCCAGTCCATGGGTGCGATCCTGGGCGATCCGGCTGGCAGGCGAAGCGGGTCGCGTTTCGGACAAGATGCTCGCCCGCCTGACCGATCTGGCCGCGACGGAAAACGCCGCCGAAGTGCGTTTGCAGTTGGCGAGCACCGCTGGTCGCCTGACCGAGCAAGACACCATTCCTCTTTTGCAGAACTTGATGAACAGAAAAGAGGATGCCAACGACCCATGTTTGCCGTTGATGATCTGGTGGGCGTATGAACCGCAATTGAAGGCAGAAGGGGAAAAACCGGCTCGCCGCGATGCTGCCTTGGGATGGTTGCAAGAAAATGCGGCAGGCAACCCGATCATCACCCGGCAAATCGTTCCCCGAACCATGCGCCGGCTCATCGCCAGCGGAGACCGTGAGGACCTGGCCGCATGTGTCCGGTTTCTGGCTCAAGTGGAGGGGGAGGTCCGATTGCAGGCGCTACAAGGAATGGTGCAGGCATTACAGCAACGCCAGGTCGATCCACCCAAAGAGTGGACACGGACCGCCGCCGTTTTGCTGAAAGACAAAAACCCAGCGGTCCGCAAGTTGGCACAGAGACTGGCAGTGAATTTTCGCGATTCGGCGGCTATTCGCCGTTCGTTAGCTGACGCTGCCAACGGCAAGTTGGCTCCTGAAGTCCGCATCGAAGCGATCCGGGATTTAGCCTTGGCCCACCCGACCGAAGCACTCGGAGTCCTTTTGAAGATCGTCGGTAGCGAAAAGAACATCGACGTCGCGCGTGAAGCCTGCCGAGCCTTGTCCGCCTACGAGTCCCCCGAGATCGCCAAATCTATTCTAGCCGGTTGGAAGAATTATCCCGAATTGATGCAGCAGGAGGCGGTCCACCTTTTGGCGGGCCGAAAGGCGTGGGCGCGGCAACTTTTGGAAGCGGTCGGCAGAAAGCGGGTGCAGCGAACCGCCCTGGGCAACAACACGATTCTCCGCATCCGTGCCTTCCGCGATCCATCGCTCAACGAATTGATCGAAAAGGTGTGGGGCCGGTTCCGGGACACGCCGGCGGAATTGCAGAAATTGCTCGTTCGCATGCGTGGCGAACTCGACAAAGGGCCGGCCTCGTTCGCCCGAGGCCGAAAAGTGTTCGAAATGCAGTGCGCTAAATGCCACAAGTTCGACGGCAAAGGTGCTAATGTCGGCCCCAACCTTGACGGCGCCGCACGCGATATCGACTACATCCTCGTAAATGTCCTCGATCCGAACCGCGTCGTCGGTCAGCCTTATTACCTCCGCGTCGCCGAGCTGAAAAACGGCCGAGTCGAAGTCGGTTTGCTCGCTGCCGAGGATGACCAGTCGGTAACCTTGAAGACCGAAAATGATGTCCTGAAAAAGATTCTGAAGAAAGACATCGAAGGCCAACTTATGATCCAGGAAAAATCGGTCATGCCAGAAGGATTGGGCGAGAATATGTCCGTGCAGAATTTCCGTGACCTGGTTCGCTACCTGATGGCCCATCCGTATCTGACAGAGGTCGAGATGGCTGGACCGTTTACCGGCGCTCAGCAGCCGACGGTCGATCCGAACAATCCACTGACAGCCCCCCTCAAATGGACGAAACCCGTCGTCGGCGTTCCGGGTAGGATTCCCCTTCCGCCGGCAAAAACCAGGCAAGCGGTGGTGCATCTGGTCGCCGAGGTGACAGCCTCCCAAGCGATGCAAACCCGTTTGCAACTCGGTGCGGCACATCGCGTCGAAGCGTGGATCAACGGCAGACGGGTCTACGCCGGCAAACCAGCGAGCAAGCCGATTCCCGATACAGCCGGCGCCGATGTGTCGCTTCAAGCTGGCCTGAACCGCTTGTATTTCAAGATCATCTACGATGGCGAAGAAGGCTCAGCATTCTATGCGCGCCTGCTCGATCCGCAGCGCCGACTCAAGCAGAAAGACTTCGATTGAGCAGCAATCGCCCTATCAAAGCATCGACGGCTCGATCCAGCGTCGCCGAAAGATCGAGCTGGGATTCCATTTTCTTTTTTCTCCCACCAGGGGTGCACAAGTTGCGGCGCCCACTGATAGAAAAGTCACTTTGCACAAAAATAAGTGGTCTTGGGATGACGAATAGCTTACAAAACAAATAAGGCAATGACTTGGCGACGGGTGTGAGACAAAAGACGAAGGGGAAACGTGGTGGACCCCATGAAGGTATACATCGACGGTGCAGCTCGAGGCAATCCCGGCCCGGCAGCATACGGATTTGCCATCTTTCGTGGCGACCAACTCATCGCTGAGGAAAACGGGAGGCTCGGTTCCACCACGAATAACGTCGCCGAATACACGGCACTGGTTCGCGCCCTGGAATGCGCCTCCTCCCTCGACCATTCCGGACCGGTGGTGGTGCATAGCGACAGCGAGCTTCTCGTGAAACAAATGAACGGCGAATATCGAGTAAAAAACGCCAGGCTGCGAGAATTGTTCGAACAAGCGAAGAAATTAGCGGCCCAGTTTGGCGATTTAACCATTCGCCACGTGCCCCGTTCGCAGAATACTCAGGCCGACCGCCTTTGCAACGAAGCACTTGATGGCAAGCGATTGGTGACGGCATCGAAGAAACCGGCAGCAGATGCAAGCTCTTTGCGCGAAACCGCTTTGGCTTGTTTGCGCGAGGCGGCACAAAAATGGCGCAGCCAGGCCTCCGACGCCCCCGACCCGGAACAAGTTCTCGACCAACTTCTCCACATATTGAAACAGAACTAAGTGCCGCCAACCTTTCGCAAAAGCGGAACGCTTATGGCGTCTGCGACTGGATGCCGTCCAAAAGCGGCTGGATGCGCTCGCGGGCTTTTCGGGCTGCCTCGTCGGGATCATCGACATAGGGATACAACTCGATCGTGATCCAGCCCGAATAACCCGTCCGGGCGATGGCTGCCAGGGTCGCTTGAAAATCGATCGCTCCTTCGCCCGGAATCAGATGGTGGTGAACGCGCGAAGCGGCAATGTCCTCGAGATGATAATGCTTCGTATACCTGGCCAAACGCGGCACTGTCGTTACTGGATCATCGGAAACACAAAAGAAGTGGCCGATATCGAAATTCAAACCCACCATCGGAGAGTCGATGTGCTGCATGAACTCTTCGAATTGATCCGCCCGTTCGATCAGCAAATCGGGCTCCGGTTCGATCAACAATGGGACATTGATTTTCTCGGCATGTTCGATCACCGGTTTCAGCATCTCGACGAAGAGTTTGAGGGCCGCCGACCAGGAACATCCCTTTTCCACTGGGCCGCCCGGTTCGGTGGTAATGTGGGGGGCGCCGAGTTCTTTCGCCAGTGCGAGACTGCGAATCGTATGGTCGATACGAATCTGGCGGTAATGAAGATCGGGTTCGATCCACGAAGGATGCCAGTATTTTTGCCGATGATCGCTGATGGCATTCATCATGAATGCATTCACATTGGAGATGCGCAGGTTGTTTCGGGTGAGCGCTTCGCGAATGGCGTTCTTTTGCTCGTCGAGCAGACAAGCCGGCCAAGCATGAGGAACGTCCGCCATGATTTCGACGCCTTGGTAACCGATCGCTGCCAGGCGGCGCACAGCTTCCTCGAAGGGAAATTTCAAATAAGCATTCGTGCTGAAGGCAAGTTGGATCATTGCATTATCATAGGGTCAACATGAATGGGGCGGGGTTAAGGTGACGGTGAGGATTGTATCGACGGAACGGAATCGCGGAAATCGGAAAAGAAAAAAGGGATTGTGGTTGGACCGATGTGGGGTGTGCAGATCCCAACAGTCAATGACCGATTACTGACCACCAATTACCGCTATCGTGGTAAGGAAATGAGGGGTTCGTTATAATACGTCTCGGCAAATTCCGTGATGACACGAATCAAGAAGGGGCACGATGGACACAAGGTTTTGGACCTGGTTGGTGGGGATCGTTTGGGTCTGTTGTGCAAGCGGTCTGGCCCAGTCTCCGCTCGAGGCAACCGATGCCAGGCCTGTTCCCAGGGAAGCATCCGATCGAACGGATTTGTTGGAATTGGCCCATTCCGAGCCGGAACCAATCGTCAAGGCGTTTTATCGCTCCGTTGCCATTCCCCATGATATGATCCACTGGGCCATTGGGCCTGGTCGTTCCGTGGTCGTGGAACCGATCCCCCAGCGAGTTACGGAGAAAAGGCCGCTTCAAAAAGACTTGAACATCCAGGTTTTCGACACTTCTGTGTTTCCGTGGAAAAAGGGACGATCGTTTCCGGTGACCAGTGAAGATATCCGCCGCGTTCAACCATATGAAGACATCGTCCTGGAACTGGCAAGCAAGTTTGTCGTCAAGGATCGCGGCGGCAATCGTTTACGGGCGGTGGAGCGAGTTCTGGAAGCGGTCATCGAATATCACCAGACGAAGCGGCTCGTTCAGGTTCAAGATCGAAACGCATGGGCGGATGTCATTCGGCGACTCCATGACCGCTTGCGCAAGGTTCGTGTGGACCAGGTACGAACCGCCGCCACCGCCGGCCGATGGGATGCCGCCTATGAAATGACAAAGGGTTGGCTCCGCGTGTACAAGGAGCCGGCGGACCACGAGCGTTTCTGCCAGGCTATGTTTCCTCTTGTCGAACAGTCCTTGAAAGAAAATCGCTTCGACGAGGCAGCCGTCAGGCGGAAACGGCTGGAGGAAATCTTTCCCGAGTGCATGCAGCGGGAAGCTTTCGCTTCCCGTTTGTCGCAAAAGGCGCAGGAACTTCTCGAGTTGGCCAAAGCCGAGAAAGACGACGCCAAGGCGTTGCGTTTGTTGGCGGATGCGGAAAAAGTATGGCCATTTCTGTCCGGACTGCGCAATTATCGGCTCAAACGGAGTAACGAGTATCCGATTCTGTACGTCGGCGTTCGCAGCCTGCCCGAGTCTTTCACCCCGGCGACGGCAAGTGTCGATGCCGAGCGGCTGGCACTCGACCTGTTGTTCGAGGAATTACTGCTGCCGGTGAACGACCCGTCGACAGGACAGCGTTTCGTCTCCCGGCTGGCCCGTGGGCCGGCACAACTGGTTCCTCTGGGCCGTCGATTTCAAATCCATCCTCAGGCAATCTGGTCGGACGGCACGCCTGTAACGGCCATCGATGTGAGGCGGACCATTGAGCGATTGCAGGCGCGCAAGCGATCGCTTCTGATCGACGAAGCTCGGGTCGGCGCCGCCGATCCGCGCGAAATCTCCATTACCTTGCGGCGTGGGTTCGTGGAACCTCGCGCCTTAATGACGTTCAAGATTCTGCCCGCCGCCAAGAACACCGAATCGGCCGATTTTGTCAAAAAACCGATCGGCAGCGGCCCGTTCGCTCTTGACGGACGGATCAAAGAGGGCGATCACGAAGTGGTTCGTTTCCTGGCAAACGAGCAGCACTTCCGTCAACCGGCCATTCGTGAGATTCACTTTTTTCATTCGCAGAACCCGGTGAGCGATTTCGCCACCGGGAAACTGCATGTGTTGCTCGACCCGGAAACCGCACCGGAGAGTGCCTCTCGCGCCAACGCCAATTTGCTTTGGCTGAAAAGTCGCCGAATCTATTTTTTGGCTATCAATCATCGGCACCGTCGCTGGCAGGAAGCGAACTTGCGCCGCTGTCTGTCGGCCGCGATCGATCGCGCTGCGATTCTCGACCAGGTTTTCCGTGGGCGGTTCAAAGACCAGGCCGATCCTCCACACCGGGTTCTCAACGGCCCGTTTCCCCCGGATTCTTGGGCTAGCGATGAAGAACTGAAGGAGCCATTATTCAATCGGCCGTTGGCGAAAATCCTGGCCAAAAAGTCGAATGCGGACGGTTTCAAAGCGACTCTGAAATATCCAAAGGATGACGGGCTGGCCAAGAAAGCGTGCGCCATGATCAAAGCTCAGGTTCGGGAACATACCGGTATGGAACTCGTGCTCGAACCGAGGCCGCCAGCCTTGTTGAAACGCGAGGTCGAATTCGATCATGATTACGAACTGGCCTATTACCACTTCGATTATCCAACCGAGCTGTTCTTTCTTTGGCCTTTATTCGACCCTCAAAGCGTTGGCCGTGGTGGAACGAATTTTCTCGGCTATACCAATGATGCCGAACTGACCAGCGAGTTTCAAAAACTGATGAGCTATCGCGACATGAGCAAAGTACGCGAATGGATGCACAGTATTCATCGGATGATTCACCAGAAGACGCCGTTCGTGCCTCTTTGGCAACTCGATTTTCCCGTAGCCGTCCATCGGTCCGTTGAGCTGTCTTCGTCCGCCCCTCCCGATTACCGGCACTTTTTCGCAAACATCGTGGAATGGCGCATTCGCCGCCAGTGAGAGCGAGAGCGGCGCAAGAAAGAACCGGCAGCGGTCTGGCTGCCGGCGCTGCAAGTAACATCGGTCGCATTCGGATCAAGTAACGATTTGCTTTTCCTTGATCAAGCGTTCGATTTGTTTGATCTTGGAGCCGATAAACAGCACGTTCGGCATATCGATCTCCTGGTGGGTTGCCGACTTCTGGATGATCAAATCGCCCGACCCCAAGCCGATGATCCAGTGACGGAACAGGTCGTCGGCGCGTTTGTGGAAGGTCATGCCCGTGGTGTCGTAGACGGTTTCGCCGGCGCCGATGGCCTGGCATGCGCGAATCTGCCCCGATGTGACGATTACGTAGGTTCGGCGATCGAAGACGAAAACGCTAATAGCCCAAATGGCGAAGAGAATGCCGGAAATCAAAAAGTACCCCGCGGCATTGATGTAGATTTGCAACAGGCGAACGGTATCCATGATCGCGCCCCACCAACCGGCAAGAGCAAAGATCACGGTCAAAAGGATGATAAGCAAAATGACGACCAGAGACCAGACTCCGCGCAAGGGCACATTCGTGACAACGATGACGATAAGCAGAATGACGGTGAAAACGACGCCCAGATTTTTGTTGCGGGAGATGCGCAGATGCGGCGTTTCAATCGGCCCTTTGTCAGGCGGCACAATGACGATGTACTGCCCTTCTTCCAGTTGCTTCTTGGCACTGTTCGCTTCGCCGACAACGGTGGCATACGAGTGCTGGCCTTCTCGGGGGTCGACTCGTGCGGCTACCGAACCATCCGGAACAATGGCGAGCCGATCGCCACTGAAAAAGGTAAGGATACCCATGATAAAGCCGACCGCCCACACCGGCCACCAGTAGAACAGGGCCGAATGGCTATAAATCACGATTTGCCGAGGTCGACCTGCTTCGTTCGTGGCAGAAACGTCGTTACTCATGATTCGAGGCGCCTTCAACAAGCACGTTGGCGAAACAATACCAATTACTTCCTATGGAATTGTTCGGAATTCGAGACAGCAGATTTTGATTTCATTCTCGGTGTCAAGCTATGGCGAGCCGAAAGTGAAGTCAAGCATTAGCCGAAAAAGGGAGGGGCTGAATAACGAACTTCTTTGCCGAAAATAGCCGGCCGGGATGCTGCAGAATGGCTTCGCGGCAATAGGGCGACGTTCGGGAAACCCCGCCAACGGCAACGATTGGTTTGCGACATGAAAAAAGCCAAGAAATTCCTGGAAAATTCTGTTCGGGTAGCCGTCGTCGCGATCGCCGTCGCCAACTATTTCCTGATCTACGTCATCAACATCACATTGTCACGACTGCTAGGGGCAGAGGACTACGGCGATTACTCGGTCGCGGTCTCCGTAGCTACGCTCGGCTTTACTTTGGCCCTGCTCGGCAAAGACAAACTGACGGTCAAACAGCTGGCGATCTATTTGCAACTGCACCAATCAGCGGAAGCCCGCGGTTTCATCGTCAAGAATCTGCAGTTGATTCTTTTGACTGGCGCTGTTTTGGGACTGTTCCTGCTCGGCGTGTACGAACTGATTCATTCGGATTTTCAGATCGCCCACGGACATCCGATCGTTTTCGCTTTTTTGCTCATCCCTCTTATGGCAGTGGTCGACTTTTGCAGCAAGATTCTCATTGCCGACCAACGGGTCTTGACGTCGATGCTGTTGTACAAGCTGACCATGCCGCTTTTGTTCATGTCCGGCTTGGTGGTGATCGAATTGTCGCGTGGTTATTTGACCGAGATATCTGCCCTGTTTGCCTTCACGCTGGCCTCGTTGATCGTACTGGTCATTTTTCTCGTCTTGATTCGTCGTGATTTACTGAGTCGATTAGGTCGAGAATCGCCGATGGCATACAGGCGGGAATGGCTGACTGAGAGCCTGCCGTATTTTGTCAATAGTCTTGTGCTGGTGGCTATGCAAAGCACGGGCATCTTTTTTCTCGAGCTTTTCCGCGATCCGGAGGGGTCGGTGGGCGTTTTTGCGGCCGTCAGCCATACCGCTTCGGTCTTGATCACGTTTTTCACCGCTACTAGCGCTTTGTTTTTGCCGAAGTTAGCACCATGCATCGAAACGCGAGATTGGGAGCAAACACGGCGCGTGCTCCGAGCCGCGGCCCGAACGTTTTCGGTTATCGCTGCCATTTCCGGCTCGATTCTGTTCCTATTCGGAGAAGAGATTCTGCTGCTCTTCGGAGACGGATACGCCTCGGGCTATGGACCGCTCACCGTACTTGTTGCGGCGAATATGGTCGCCGTCGTTTTTGGCATGGCGACTCCGGTGTTGCAATATGCCGGCCATCATCGGAGTGTTTTGACGGCGTACATCGTCCATCTGTTGGCGAATCTTCTTTTGAATGCCTTGTTGGTCGAGCGATTTGAAGTTTGGGGTGCCGCCTGGGCCTTGGCCCTTCCGCGTATCGCCGTCACCATTTACCTCGCCTTCTTGGTCTGGCGCGAATTCGGCATCTCTGTGTTTCCGTTGGGCGCCTCGCGACACCGCCGAACGCAGGATAGCCCGGAATCCAGCCGTTGAGCCGACCGTCCCCCTTTGCTCCGTGAGAGAAGGCGCGCGGAGACGAAAAGCGACAGTTGGCTGGCTGGCTGAGACTGGGTAAAATCGCTCCCACCCCCTATTTGGAGGAACCAATACAATGCCTACCAAAATGTTGGTTTTTCGGATGGCCGTGCTTTTCATGCTCGTGGCATTGGTCGCCAATCGAAGTGCGGCTGGCAAAGAATATCTGTCGCATCCGCCGATGCGGCCTTTGCCTCGACCGTCCGATCGCCCAATGGCCAAAACGCCGGCGTATTTCGTCGATCCGGGGAAAGGATCGGATAAAAATCCTGGCACCAAAGAAAAACCGTTCGCGACAATCAACCATGCTATCGAGCGTTTGCGACCGGGAGAAACGCTCTACCTTCGCGGCGGCATTTATTATGAACATGTCGACGTTATCGTCTCGGGCAAACCGAAGCAGCCCATTACGATCCGTTCCTACCCTGGCGAGTTGGCAATACTCGACGGAGGCCTTCGCGAGTTTTTCGAAACTCCCGCCAACGCATGGGAACCGTTCAAAGGTGGTGCCGACGGCGAATTCGTTTCGACCAGAACGTATCCCCAATTCGCTAAACGACCGATTCTGAATGCATTCCTGGCGGCCGGCTGGGAACCATTCATCGGCATCGAAGAGCAGCGTCCTGTGGTCCAAGGAAACTTCGCCGATTCCATGGTGCCGTTGCACGGCTACCGCACGCTGGCCGATCTGCGCGACAACAGCATGCTCTGGGACGTGAAAAGTAAATTCGATTCGGGCGGCGTCTATTGCGGTCCCGGCCTCTACTACAATCGCCAGACCAAGCGCATTCACATCCGCCTGGCACATACGAACCTTGAAGGCCTGGGATCAGCCTCCTATCGCGGCGTGACGGACCCCAGAAAAATCCCTCTTGTCGTTTCCGGACCGTGTGGCACCGACGTGCTGCGGCTCAACGGTGTCAAACACATCGTTTTGCAAGACTTTGTCCTGCGCGGTGCCTCAGGAAGCCCGCTGATCAACGTGTATAACGGCGAAGATATTACCTTTGACGGCCTCACCGCTTTTGGCGGCTCGCCCGGACTTCTGGTCAAGGCGGTCAGCCGATTCCGCATCGTCAACTGTGCTTTTCGCGGACTGGCAGCGCCGTGGTCGTCGCGGGCCAGCATGAAATATCGCGGCACGCCTTCTTATCTCATCATCACCCAGCGCAACCAACCGCAGAATCGCGACTTCGAATTCGCTTACAACGAATTTACCGATGGGCATGACTTCGCCTGGCTCCGTTACGTCAAGAACCTGAAATTTCATCACAATTATGTAGACAATTTCAACGACGACGGTTTGGAAGTCGGTGCCCTGAAACGCGATCAAGAATTGTATATCTTTCAGAATCTCGTCTCGCGCTGCCTGCTGACTTTGACGTTGCACGAGATGGAGCGCGACGAAAGCCCGGCGGACGTCGATCCGGGAAGCGGCGTTTTCATTTGCCGAAACGTCTTCGATCTGCGTCGTGGCGTTTTCAAGTCGGTACCGACGAAACCCGATCCGAGGGGAAAATTCTTAGATGGCAGTTGCATGTTGTGCGGAGATCACGGCGGTCCCGTTTGGCCACATTACTACTTCTACCACAATACTGTGGTACGCGCGGACCCGGCGTGGCGCGGCTATTACGGATTCGGCATCGGCGGCCGGGGGCTGCGTCGAAGCAAACGCCGCGTTTTCAACAACATATTTGTCCAATTGCAGGGCATCCCCGGCTTGAATTTTGCTTCCAACGACGACGACGTCGTTGTCGACGGCAACCTTCACTGGGGAGTAGCCGACGGGCCATCCTACAAAGGCGATTTTTTCAAGAACCAGGGACGCCAATTCGCTTTCCGCAACAAGGAATGGCCGCGTGAGTGGATGCGACGCGATCTGTTCGCAGATCCCAAATTCGCCAAATTGACATTAAATATAAACGATAGTGCCGAGTTGACGCTTCGAGAATCGAGCCCGGCAATCAATGCCGGCGTGAACATTCCTGACAGTTGGTTCGATCCGCTGCGCATGGCTGACCAGGGAGTGCCCGATATCGGCGCTTTCCCGCATGGGCAAAAACCCTGGCAGATAGGCGTGCGTGGTCGGATGCATGTTTTTGGCGGTCGTTAAACAGAAGTGCGGAGATGGTGCGTGCTGAGAGAGCGAAAAGGATAGCAGTTGCGATGGGTGCTGCGTTTTTCATTGTGGATGCGAAGCTGGCGGTCTACACTGCATGCGGTTGTTCCCCCCTCTGAGGGTGCTTATCCAAGAGGCGATTCCATGCGACTTCGCTCCGTGTTCATGACACTGATCTGTTTTTCGATCGTGGCCGGTTTGGCCGTCCGGCGCGATCAGGCCGGCGATGCGCCAACTGAGCGTTTACCGGTTTTGCGCACTTCCGCTCCTCAGTTTTTCAAAGGCAACCTGCACACACACTCTTTGTGGAGTGACGGGGATAATTTTCCCGAATTGATCGCGGACTGGTACAAGACCCACGGATATCATTTCCTCGCTCTGTCCGATCACAACATTCTTTCCGAAGGACAGAAATGGGTCGAAGCGGATTTGCAGACAGGCAAACGCCGCGAGGCTTTGAAAAAATATTTGGCTCGCTTCGGGCCGCAATGGGTGGAACAGCGCACGGTAAAGGGGAAGAACCAGGTAAGGCTCAAACCGTTGGCCGAATTTCGCAGCGTTCTCGAAGAACCGGGCCGGTTCCTGATGATCCAAGGCGAAGAAATCACCCATCGATTCGGCCGAAATCCTGTCCACATGAACGCCGTCCACCTGCGCGACGTAATCCAACCAGTCGACGGCGACAGTGTCGAAGAGACGATCCGCGTCAACCAGCGGGCGTTCGCCGATCAGCGAAAACGAGTTGGCCGGCCCATGCTGTTGTTCTTGAACCATCCGAATTTCGGCTGGGGCGTACGTGCCGAAGACTTCGTTGGCATCGAGGCGTTGCGTTTCTTTGAAATCTACAACGGGCATCCAGGCGTTCGCAATTACGGCGACGAGTGGCACGCCAGCTGTGAGCGCATGTGGGACATCGTCCTGTCGCTTCGGCTGGGCAAACTGAATCTGCCGGTCATCTACGGCGTGGCTACCGACGATGCCCACCGCTATCACGAATTCAACAGCAAGAATTCCAATCCAGGACGAGGCTGGATCATGGTTCAGGCGCCCTATTTGACGGCCGAAGCCATTGTCCAGGCGATGCATGAAGGCCGATTCTATTGTTCCACTGGCGTAACTCTCAAAGATGTTCGCTTCAGCAACGGCAGCCTGTCTGTTTCGATCCGTCCGGAGAAGGGAGTCACCTACAAGACTCAGTACATCGCCACGATGAGAGGAACGCCTTTGGAATCGGAGCCTGTTATGAAAGACGGCAAGCCGATCGCTGCCACGGCTCGCTACAGCAGCGACATTGGCAAGATAGTGTTGGAATCGGACAAACTGGAGTCGTCTTACCGCCTCACAGGAAAAGAATGGTATGTGAGGGCACGTGTGATATCGAGCAAGCCTCACCCCAATCCCTATCGACCCGGCGACGTCGAGATGGCCTGGACGCAGCCGGTCGTTCCGTAATGCCGGCAAAACGTTTCGTGTGATCAACGAAGCGCTGGATAGAAAGGTGCGAGGCGATTCGGGGAGACGCCGCCGGCAGCCAACGCGGTCAGCGTCCAGTTTTTCAACGTTTGCCGGACAATGCCCGCCTGCTGCCAACGCCTAGGGGAGACGAAAATTCGGCGGCGCGAGACGACGATTTTCCCTTTACGGCGCAGCGAACGGCTAAAGAAGAGGTCTTCCATGAGATCGACTGGAGGAAAACCGCCCCATTCGAAGAATTGTTGCCGGCGCAGGAACAAGCCCTGATCGCCATAAACCAACCCCGTCAAGCGCACCCGGGCTGTAGCACAGCGATCGATCGCCCGATACAGTAGACCGGATGCACGCACGGTCATCGTAAAGCAGCCGGCGACAACCCGACGCGAACGCAACTTTTTTTCCGCTTCGAGCAGGGCGCCGTTTTCCAGACTGCAATCTGCATGCAGAAACAACAAGACATCGCCGCGAGCCTGACGAGCGCCGTAATTCATTTGCACGGCTCGGCCACGCGGTCCCCGCAGCACAACGTCTGCCCATTGCTTGGCCAGCGGAACCGTACGGTCGCTGCTGCCACCATCAACCACGATGATTTCTGCGGGCTTTTGCTGGCGCAACAGGCGCAACGTTTCGACCAGGCAGCCCTCTTCGTTTAGAACGGGAATGACAACGGAGATGCTCACGGCTCGACAGCTGTATATAAGTTAAAAAAAAGAACCTCCACCTGTGCCGTGCCAGACGCTTTTGAGGACCCGCGTACAAAGTGGGCGCCTCAAGCTCGGTTTTTGGATCCCACTACCGGGTGGGCCTGCAAGCCCCGAACCAATGTTGGCTCCCTGCGGGTACTGCATCGGTCTACAAAAGTGCCATTCTGTCACGAACACCGCAGAGGTCTGCGCTTATTTTAGCATTCGACTACCAGCGTCGCAACGCGAAGTCACACGTATCGATCAACACGAAACGGCTGCCGTGGCGACGTCTCCAGTCCTCGCCATTCGCCGGCAGTTCTTTGCATTTCTTTTCCGTTTACATTCCCACAGTCGGCTGGCATGATCATGGCTGATCTTTCGGCCAAAACAAGAAGACCGATGCACATTCGAATCCATCACGGCGATATTCATCTTCTCAACGTGCAGACGCGCATGCCGTTCAAATACGGCATCGTCACCATGACGCAATCGCCGCATGCCTTTGTTCGGTTGAGTGTCCGCGTCGACGGCAAGGATTCGACCGGCATCGCCGCCGACCACCTGCCGCCGAAATGGTTTACCAAAGACCCGAACAAACCGATCGACGACGAAGTCGACGAAATGCTCGCGGTCATCGAGCATGCGGTGCGGGCGGCGGAGGAGATCGACGCCGATTCGCCTTTCGATGCCTGGCAGGAACTTTGGCGGCGGCAAGCGGCATGGGGCCAACAGCAACGGCGGCCACCCTTGCTTTGCCATTTCGGCACCTCGCTTGTCGAACGAGCCATGATCGAAGCGGTTTGCCGAGCAACGCAGACGACTTTCGGCACGTTGCTTCGCAGCGGCGGGCTTGGGCTTCGGCTCGACGTGTTGCATCCCGATCTCGCTGGCCTTGCCCCCGCTGATTTGCTGCCCGAAAAGCCCTTACCAGCGATCACGGTTCGACAAACGGTCGGCATGGCGGACCCGCTCGAAGATGCCGACATCCGCGACACGGAACGGCTTGATGATGGTTTGCCTCAGTCGCTGTCGGCATGTATCGACGCCTATGGGCTGCGCCATTTCAAGATCAAGCTGGCCGGCAATCTCGACGTGGATCGGGATCGGCTTTGTCGGATTGCACCGATTCTCCACAACAAGGCCAACACGGATTTCGCCTTCAGCCTGGACGGCAATGAAGCGTTCCAGGCGCTCGATCCCTTTCGCGATTACTGGCAGTCGCTGACATCGACCGCAGAGTTGGCGCCGTTTTTTCGAGCACTTACTCTTTGTCGAGCAGCCGTTTCACCGCGATGCCGCGCTGAGCGACGCCGTGGACATGACGGCCTCGTGGCCCGACCGCCCGGCCATCATCATCGACGAATCGGATGCCGACTTGCACAGCCTGACGACGGCTCTGCGGCTCGGCTATGCCGGCACCAGCTTCAAAAACTGCAAAGGCGTGTTCAAAGGCATCGCCAATGTCTGCTTGCTTCGGCACCTGTCCCGGCAACAGCCGAACCGAAAGTGGATCGCCAGCGGCGAAGACCTGGCCAACATCGGCCCCGTGGCTCTTCTTCAAGACCTTGCCGTCTGCGCCAACCTTGGCATCGAAAGCGTCGAGCGCAACGGGCACCATTTCTTCGCTGGCCTGTCGATGTTCCCGCCGGCGATTCAACAGAGGATGCTTAATGATCATGGCGACCTCTATTGCCGGAGTCGGCACGGTTGGCCGACGTTGAACATTCAAAACGGAACCATTTCGACGGCGTCACTTGTGGAAGCGCCGTTCGGCGTCCGGCCGGTTATTGATGTGACGGTGTTTGCGAACAGCAAGGAATGGCGAGCGGGGAGGTAGGGGGATCTTTGATCGTTTCTCCTTGTCCTTCGGGAGCGTCAGGGGCAAGAGCAACTCTTGCTTGGCCGTCTGGGGCAGACCGCTCACTGCCGACGCCTCCTCCTACCAACGAGCATACCACAACGAAATCTGTATTGGGAAGCGGCGGGTGGCACGCCCTGAAAGGGGGGGAGCCGAGGCGCGCGTAGCGCCGTCCGCTGGAACCGGTTGCTAGTCCGCATCGTCTCTGGTAGCCGACCACCAAATCGCATCCAAGTGAACTCGAGGAATGCCGCGTTTGCTTGCCTCGATGTCGGCGACTTCCTGGAACTTGTGACTCAACTCTGGATTAAGGTATTTCACCCCTGGCCACGGCGGCAGCGCTCCACGACCCGCGGCTCGTTTCAAGTGACGCGCCGCTATCGAGTCAAGGGGAAGCTCAAAGAGTGCCTCGTTCCGCCGAAGGCCAAACTCCATGTCGAGATATGTTGTGTACAGACAGTCGCGAAGGAAGATATTGAGCACCTTCCTTGCAAGCCCCCAATGCCTCGCACGTTGCGGTAGAGAGGCGAGTAATGCGGACGTAGCGTGGTCTAGCTGGCGGACGAAGGCGTCCTGTCGAGATCTTCCAAAGGCACGAAGGTCTAGGCCTCTCAGGAATCTGCGGGACGCTGCAACGACCCCAGTATTTCCACGACCGCGAACAGTCGAGGCCCCAACGGCGATCTTCGCCGCGCGGCTTTGGATTGCCAGGAGCAGTTCTGTCTTCTTCATCTGCCCATCATTAGACTCCTTTTGCGCCTTAGCAGCCCGTTGTTTTAGTCGGTTTTGTGGTGAAACGGCGGCGAGGCGGCGGGAATATCCTTCCTCAATGAACATCGACCCAGCAAGGTCGCGGACGTCTCCAATACATCACTATGGAAAAATAGAACATCATAATGTAAAAATAGAGAAGCCTAAAAGCATACATAAGGCCCTGTAGGCTCCGCGGCGTGCCCACTCCGAACAACTTCCGCAGGATCAGACTCAGGTTCCGCGCCGCCACCTGGATCAAATATCGCTTGGTCACCTTCTCCAGTCCGCGTAACCAACATCTACGCGCCCCGCCGGTCTCACACACATGGGCAAAACTTCGTTCCGTCAACTCGCTCCGCAGTCGTTGCAGCCGTTTGCCCCCGCGCGCCACGCACGCGACGACGGTTCCCGTACACCGCCGCCCGATACTCCGGCGGCTTGTCGGTCCAGCGATGACGATGTCTCCTTTTCGGCTCCGGAATGTACGTCCGCCACTTCATGAACGCGCACATCTCCAGCGTGCTCGCCTTGTGATACCCCTTGTCGGCCACCGCCTCCTCGATCTCCACCTTCTCGCCAACGTTGATTTGCGCCTGCATCACACTGTCGCACAGCGTCTGCGCGTCACTATGATCGGCCGGCGAGATCGTCGCCGCCAGCACCAGATCGCTCTGCATATCGACCACATGCTCGGCCTTGTACGCCAAGCGCGTCGTGCCGTCCTTCATCCGCGCAATCCGGCTATCGGCGTCGGTTTTCGACTCCCATTCCTCGTTGCTCACCTTCTTGTCCTTGCGGCTTTGGTCGAAGCGACGCAGGTCCTCATCATTGGCTTCTTTGATCCCTTCCGCTTCCGCCAAACGACGCAAGTACTCCTTATAGTCTTCCCCCGTCTCCTTGCGGACGATCGACTTCATTGCCGCGTTCGCCTCCAGCATGGTCGAGTCCACAGCCACCGTCTTGCCGTGGAGAAGCTTCTTGTCGGCGGCCAGACGCAACACAAACGCGAAGACTTGCTCGTGCACCTCCAGCGGCAACCGTTGCTGCGTCCGACTCATCGAAGAATGATCCGGCGTCCTCTCTTGCGGACCGTAGCCCAGAAATTCCGCCAGCGATCGGCTATCGCTGCACCGCCAGGCAATGCCACGCTGCGACGACACCCCCTCGAAATAGCCCACCAGGATCATGCGAAAGTAGACGCCCGGCGGAATCGACGGCCGACCCATCACCGCATGATAGAACGGAGCACACAGCCGTTCGACCCAGTCATCGAAACCGGCTTCCGCCAGCAACTGGTTCAGTTTTCTGTAAAAGGGGTGACCCGGCGATTTCGGCAAGTCCGTGGTCGCCACCCACATCTCTTGTTGTTCGCGCTTGCGTTTACCCAGCGCCATTGCGACTCCTGTCGTTCGTCCCTGAAATCAGTGAATAACACCCGCCAATATACCACGCCTGTCAAGCCCCCGAACCGACTTTTTCAACGGGCTGTTAGGTTCGACCCAAACAATATCCCCTTCCTTCCATGTGAACTTGTCCGCCCGTTTCAGTCTCTCTTGCTCCTTCTTGACTTGCGCCTTCCTTCTTTCCAATCGTTTTTTGCAATCATTCATGAGGCAACAGCCTTCAATCTTCTTGTATCGCCTTTAGTGTGACAAAATTCTTCATCGGGAGCGTCAGGGGCAAGAGCAACGGTTGCGAAAACTCCGTTGCTTAACGCTCTCCGTTCTCAAGCACTATCGGACTGTGGACACTAGCTACCAACGCTTCCTTTCCACAACTTGTACCACATTTCGCGGGTAGTGCCTTCCTTCTCGACGCCGCATTCGCGCGCGGCTTGCTTGGCCTCAACCTCTTTGAACACATGATACGCGCCCTTCTTTGTCCTGAAGACAATGTACGTCGAACCGTCTTTGCCCTCAAACGAGCGGACATCCAGCCGAAAGCCAAGGCGCTTTTCTTTCGTCGCCATGTGAATCGCCTCTCTTCATCATAGGAAGTTCCTGTTTATCACAGGTGGACTCTAAGTTTTGATCTAACACGGAATTTCTTTCTTGTGAAGTCTCCGTTCCGATAATTCGTATCAACGACCAAATCAAACCTATTCAAAGTCGACTGCTTGCTCCCGCCGCGGTAGCTGCTATAGTCACCTGCATCACCAGGAAGTCACAATCACGGAGACAAACCCATGATGCGCTTCGTTTGGGCCTTTGCGAGTCTGGCAACGTTAACTTCGGCCGGTTTTGGCGAACCGATTTTTGCACCAAACGCCAAGCTGAAGGTTGAAGCCAAGGGGGGCGTTGGCGGTGAAGGGCCAGCGTGGCATCCCAAATTCGGCGTCCTGTGCAGCGGCAACGGCCATATCAATCAGGTGGACCGAAAGGGCAAGGTTCGCATCTGGCGAAAAGACGCCGGCACCAACGGCCTGCTCTTCGATGCACAAGGC
Organism: Gemmatales bacterium; assembly: GCA_026004675.1. GTDB lineage: Bacteria > Planctomycetota > Planctomycetia > Gemmatales > Gemmataceae > BPJP01. The sequence goes on along the minus strand of BPJP01000001.1, from coordinate 519,965 downwards.
AGGCTGCTCGCTTGCGAGCCGAAACTGCGCCGCGTCACCCGCACCGAAGCGGACGGCAAAATCACGGTCCTCACCGACCGCTATCAGGGAAAACGCTACAACCAGCCCAACGATCTCACGGTCGATTCCCGCGGCCGAATCTATTTCACCGATCCTCGCTACGGCAGCCGAGACGGCATGGAAATCCGCGATGAGAAAGGAAAAGCCATCGAAGGCGTGTATCGGATCGATCCCGACGGCAAAGTGACACGCATCATCACGCACGAAGTCGATCGGCCCAACGGCATCCTCGTCTCGGCGGACGACCGCTTTCTTTTCGTCGCGGACAACAATAACAACACCCGCGGCGGCGCCCGCAAGCTCTGGCGTTTCGATCTCAACCAAGACGGCACAGTCGATTTGGCCAGTCGAAAACTGCTGCACGATTGGGGCCAGGGACGGGGGCCGGACGGCATCAAGCAGGATGTCAAGGGGAGGCTCTACGTTGCTGGCGGGCTGAACAAACCGAATCCCCCCTTCGAGCCGGCTAAAGACGTCAAAGGGGGCATCTATGTTTTCAGCCCGGAAGGAAAACTGCTCGACTTCCTGCCCGTGCCGCGCGACGAAGTGACCAACTGCGCCTTTGGCGGCGACGACTTGAAAACCCTGTATATCACGGCCGGCGGCACGCTCTTCAGTATCCGCACCACGACTCCGGGCCGGGTGGTTTTTCCCCGCAATGAACGACCGAAGCCGCCGAAAGGATTTCAAGCCATTTTCAACGGCAAAGACCTGACTGGCTGGAAGGGGAGTTCGAAATACTGGAAAGTCGAAGACGGCTGTTTGACCGGCACGGCTGACGGCACACTCAAGTACAACCGCTTCATCGTCTGGAAAGGGGGCACGGTCAAAAACTTTGAACTCCGCGTCAAAGTGAAGGTCAGCCCTGGCGGCAACAGCGGGCTGCAATACCGCAGCACCGAAAGACCCGATCTCGGCGAATCGGTCGTGGTCGGCTACCAGTGCGACATCGTTTCTCGGCGCGCTGACTACGACGGCATGCTCTACGAAGAACGCGGCCGGCGCATTCTGGCTCATACGGGTGAAAAGGTGATTATCGACGAAAAAGGCCAACCCTGGGTCGTCGGCGAATTTCCGCTGAAGAAATTCAAGCCGGGAGAGTGGCACGAATATCGTGTCCTGGTCGAAGGCAATCGACATCGGCATTGGATCGACGGCCATCCGACGGTCGACGTTATTGACCTCGACGAGACGAACCGAAAACTTGAAGGCGTATTGGGAGTTCAAGTGCACGTCGGCCCGCCGATGAAGATTCAATTCAAGGATTTCTTCCTGAAGAAACTTCCCGACGACCTGCCGGTTATCAAAGCCAAGGATGCCAGGATTCCCGCGAATGCCAAGAAGGTCGTGCCGCAGGGGAAAGACAAGCCCAAACGCCTGAAGTGAGAATCGTCTCCTCCGCGCGTAGACGGCAAATGAAGGCAACGCTCGTTAGTCTGAGGACTTCTGCCAGCCAATGATACCGATTCAAGACCCTAGTCGGTCGCGCGTCGCGCGATTTATCGATTGCAGGCCTTTCCCGCTACGTCACTTTGGGTCGGGTCGTTTTTCCTCGCGACGATCGACAGAGGCGGTGAAGTTCGGCTTTCAACTGCCAGGTCGAAGGTGCTTTTGAATCTCCTGCAAAACCGCTGCCATGGGCAGCCGACGCTGTTCGGTCGTATCGCGGTCGCGGATGGTGACAGTATCGTCCTGAAGGGTTTGGCCGTCGATAGTGATGCAAAAAGGCGTGCCTGCCTCGTCCTGCCGGCGGTAGCGGCGCCCGACTGCACCTTTGTCGTCATAAAAGACATTGAAGTGAGGTTTTAACTCACGATACAAAGCCTGCGCTTTTTCCGGCATGCCGTCTTTGTTGACGAGAGGGAGAATGGCTGCCTTGATTGGAGCCAGGCGAGGATGGAACTTCATTACGACTCTCGGCTGGGGAACTCCCTTTTCATCGGGGATGGCATCTTCGGTGTAGGCTTCGCACAAAACCGCCAAAGTGAAGCGGTCCGCACCCGCCGACGGCTCGATGACGTGAGGCAAAAAGCGGTACGGCGGTTTCGACTTGGCCTCCTGCTCGGCTTTCTTGTCGGCAAACTGCGACTTGTCCGCCTTTTGCCATAATTCATCGTCGAAATAGCTCAGGTCTTTGCCGCTGTGTTCCTGGTGCTGACGGAGATCGTAGTCGCTCCGGTGGGCTACGCCTTCCAGTTCCTGGGGTTCGTCGGAAAACGGAAACAAGTACTCGATATCGGTCGTACCGACGGAATAATGGGCGCGTTCTTCCGCCGACTGCTCGCGCGGTCGCAGCTTGTCGGAACGCAAGCCCAGCTCGGCGTACCATTTGATGCGGACGTCCCGCCAGAATTCATACCATTTGGCGGATTCATCAGGATGGCAGAAGAACTCGAGTTCCATCTGCTCGAATTCTCGGCTGCGGAACGTATAGTTGCGGGGGTTGACTTCGTTGCGAAAGGCCTTGCCGATCTGGGCGATGCCAAAGGGGAGTTTGAGCCTGGAGCTGTCGAGAACGTTTTTGAAGTTGACGAAAATTCCTTGGGCCGTTTCGGGTCGAAGGTAGACTTTGTTTTCTTTACTCTGTTCGACCCCGACGTAGGACTCGAACATGAGCTTGAACGGAGCTGCTTCACCGAGCGGACCGCCGCATATCGGACAGGGGTCTTGGAGTCCGGTCGCATCTGGATTCTCAGTTGCCAAATACCGGAGGATGTCTTTTAGCTCCAGCCGTGCATCGGCTTGCCCTTTGACGCGTGTTGCGATGGAGCCTAACGTTGCTTCCGGATTCCTGACCAAAGCGAGATTCGGCGCGAGCTTCTTCCCTTTGTTCTTGGCCCAGCTAAGGAGCTTTGGGGAGTCGATGCTTTCCGTAATTGGTGTGAATTCCTGCGTTAGAGAATCAACCCAGCGCGACGAGGTGGCGAGAATCTGCCACAGCTGATCAGCACGGACGAAATGCCCGCAACCCGAACACTTGCGCATCGGATCGGCAAACCCTGCCACGTGGCCGCTGGCTTCCCAGACTTTGGGGTTCATGATGATGGCGCAATCGACGCCGACGATATGGATTTCTTCACCGTCCGGCCCTAGTGGCGGAGCGACCACCATGTCGTGCCACCATGCCTCCTTGATGTTGCGCTTGAGTTCGACGCCGAGCGGGCCGTAATCCCAAAAGCCGTTGATGCCGCCATAGATTTCGCTCGATTGGAAGATGAAACCGCGACGCCGACATAATGACACAAGCTTTTCCATTTCCATCGCAAGGACTCCGAAATCTGGCCTCTTCCGCTGATTTCACATTTCAAGCAAAGCGAGCGGAGCAGAAAAAGGGAATTTCCGCCATTTTCTCAGTTGTTGCCGACCGTAACTGGTCAAGTCATTTTTCAGCCTGGATCGACACGCTTTTCTATTTATATAGGACGCCGGGCCAATTGGCGGAGGTCGCATGCAGCATTCTCGGAGAAGGCTCCGTCTCGCGGGGCCGTAGGTCGAACCGACACTCATTTCATGATGCAAGCAGGCTTTCCAGTTTCTGGCGAAAGTCGATATAATAATAGTGGTTCTCGGCTCATACGGACGCCGATCGAATCAAACGGGTTCGACGAACCAGGTACACGGAAACCCCATTTTGTGGAGAGAGGACAGATATGGCGATTACGTTGACCGAAAGAGCGGCCAATGAAGTGAAACGGATCGTGAAGGAACAGCAGGCGAGCGGTGCCGCTCCGGAAAAAGTCTACCTGCGGATGCGGATCGTGGGTGGCGGATGCAGCGGCTTTCAGCACAAACTCGACCTCGATCCGCAAATAAACGAGAAACTTGATGAGGTTTTCGAGTTGCACGGCGTTCCTGTCGTCGTCGACAAGCGGAGCCTGATGTATCTGGACTCCGCGGTTGTGGACTTTCACGACGACCTCAATCGTCGCGGGTTCAGCGTAACGAACCCGAACGCCAAGAGCACGTGCGGCTGCGGTAGTTCTTTCTCGATGTAGTTCACGTCCAGTATAGGAGCGATGTTTCCGCGCCCTCGCTGACCGAGCCATTGGTTGCCGGCTCGTTGAGCGAGGGTTGCTATTTGATAGGCCAGGCGTTGCCCAGCACTTTCCGCTGGACAGCGGTTACCGCATCGATCCCCGCTTTTGCCAACTTCAACAGTTGGTCGAGTTGGCTGCGGCTGAAGGTCGCTTCCTCGCCCGTCCCTTGGATTTCCACGAATTGGCCGCTTCCCGTCATGACCAGGTTGAGATCGACGTCTGCGTCACGATCTTCCTCGTAATCAAGGTCCAAGAGAGCTTTTCCGTGACAAAGTCCGGCACTGATGGCGGCGACGCTGTCGCGCACAATCGCTTCGACCGGGCCCAAGGTTTTCCGCTGGCTCGTCAACGCATCGACAAGTGCCACGAACGCGCCGTTGATGGCTGCCGTTCGAGTGCCACCATCCGCTTCCAACACGTCGCAATCAATCCACAACGTTCGTTCCCCCACTCTCTCCAAGTCGACGATCGCCCGCAGGCTCCGACCGATGAGCCGCTGAATCTCAACGGTTCGGCCATCGATCCGGCCAGCCCGGTCGCGGACTTTTCGTGTCGAAGTGCTTCCTGGAAGCATGCCGTACTCGGCCGTCAACCACCCTTTTCCCGTACCCGCCAGGAAAGGCGGTACAGCTTCTTCGATAGTACAGGTGCACAAGACAGTCGTTCGGCCCATTTGGACCAGGACGCTGCCTGGTGCTTGCCGGGTGTAGCGCCGGCGAAAGGTCAAGGGACGGATTTCGTCGTTTTTTCGGTTGTTTCGCTCCATTGCGCTCGTTCCTGCAAAACCCTTAACATGGATGCCGATCGACTCGATGTCGGCGGCTGATCGATTCCGAAGCCTAATCGTTTGATTACTTCCGGTGCACGCTCCTGTCTGCTATTTTCGTCGACGATTCTACCGGCGGCGCCCTCGGCAGGGGATTTCTAATGGATTTCGCCGGAGTAGAAAGCTAAAAAGATTACAGTTCCGCACCAGCGTCGTGTTGGACGAAGTCCTCGAGCGGAACCAACTGACGAGATTTGTCGACAAAAGTCGGGATTTATGGCAGAATTTCAGCCGGATACCGGAGCAAAACCGGAAGTCGATGTCGATTATCTTTTGCGTCGCTTGGAGCGTGAAAAGCGAGCGCGGGCCGAGATCGAGTCGGTGCTCGATCAGAAAACGCGGGCGCTATACCATGCCAACCGCGAATTGCAACAGCGTGAAAGGCGAAACCGCGCCATTCTCGATGCCGCTGCTGAAGGCATTCTGACGCTCAACGAAGACAACATTATTGAAACGTTCAACGAAGCAGCCGAGGAGATCTTCGGGTATTCGGCGGCGGAAGTGATTGGGCGGGACGTCAATACGTTAGTCGCGGCGCCTTATCAAGAGAAACCCTCCGCCGACGAGCCGCGCGTTCCCAATCTTGAAGCGATCGGGCTGCGCCGGGATGGCAGCACCTTTCCGATGGAACTTGGCCGGAGCGTCATTTCCCAAGGAGGCAAACTCGTCGTCATCATGATCGTTCGCGATATCAGCGAACGGCGTCGAGCCGAGCATGAATTGTACCGCATGAATGCCGCCCTCGAACGCGCCCGCGATCAGGCCTTGGAAGCCAGTCAGGCCAAGAGCATGTTTTTGGCCAACATGAGCCACGAACTGCGCACGCCACTGAACGCGATCATCGGCTACAGCGAAATGCTTCAAGAAGAAGCGGAAGAAGCCGGTCTCGATCATTTTGTCAGCGATCTCAAAAAAATCCATGCTGCCGGCCGACATTTGCTGGCGCTGATTAATGATGTGCTCGACCTGTCCAAGGTCGAAGCCGGCAAAATGGACCTTTATGTCGAAACGGTTCCGATCGCCAGCCTGCTGGATGACGTAGCAGTGACAGTGGAACCTCTGGCTGCCAAGAATGGCAACCAGCTTGTCAAAGAATACGCGGCTGATCTCGGCACCATCGAGACCGACGTGACCAAGGTTCGGCAAATCTTGTTCAATATCCTGAGCAATGCCTGCAAATTTACGGAAAACGGCCGCATCACGCTCGCTGCCGAACGCACAAATCCTGCCGGCGAGGAACGCCTGCGCATCGCCGTGCAGGACACTGGCATCGGCATCCGGGCGGAGCAAATGGACAAATTATTTCAGGAATTCACTCAAGGGGACGGCTCGACATCGCGTCGGTTCGGCGGCACGGGTTTGGGACTGGCCATCAGTCGGCGTTTTTGCCGTCTGCTGGGGGGCGATGTCACAGCCCAAAGTGAAGTCGGCCGAGGTTCCACTTTCACGGTCGACTTGCCCCTTCGCCAAAGAAAAAGCGACGACGCATCGGAGGCCGAGCCTGCGTTCTTGCGGCCGACTATCGACCACATCCGGCCGAATGAGTGCGTGCTCATCATCGATGACGACCCCCAAGTCCGCGACATGCTCGAACGCCGACTTGCTAAAGAAGGGTTCCTTGCCGTCAGTGCCGCAACGGGAAGAGAAGGACTGGATCTGGCCCGTCGGCTTCGGCCGATCGCCATCACTCTCGATGTCATGATGTCGGGCATGGATGGCTGGGCGGTCCTTTCCTCTCTCAAAGCCGATCCCCAATTGGCCGATATCCCCGTCATCATGATTACCATCGTCGGAGAGGAGAATCTCGCTTACTCCCTCGGCGTTACCGATTTCCTGGTGAAACCGGTCGATCGTGATCGACTCGTTGCCGTCTTGAGTAAATATCGTCCAGCAAAACCGCAAACATCTGTTCTGGTCGTCGACGACGACTTTTCGATGCGTGAGTTGTTGCGGTATCTTCTTCGCGAATTGGATTGCTCGGTTAGGGAGGCAGCCAACGGTCTGGCAGCTTTGTCCATTCTGGCTGAACAGAAACCGGACTTGATTCTGCTCGATCTCATGATGCCTGTGATGGACGGTTTCCAATTCCTGGAGGAAGTGCGCCGGCATTCCGACTGCCAGGACATCCCGATCGTCGTTTTGTCGGCGATGGAGCTATCCGCTGAAGAACGCAGCCGACTTCAAGGACGCGTGCAGCAAATATTGGAGAAAAGCGCCTCTGCCCAGGAAGACCTGTTGGAAGCCTTGAAGAAGATACTGGCTATTCGGCGCTGAACGTCAAACATATCATTGTGTCGCAATCCTCTGGTACGCCGCTACCAGTTCTTCGATGGTTTTTCGCAACAACTCCTCTCCCCCGAAGGTCATTCCCAAGGCACGCAGTTTCTTTGTTTCGATTTGATGTTTGGGCCCCTTATTAAGATCTGCAATCACAGTGTTGCTGCCGGTTATTTCTTTCGCTATTCGGGCGACATCCTGATCGGCAATGTAACGGTCGTAACAGTTGAACGCCTGGCCAGCCACTCGTTCGGCGTCGACTTTCAGCAGCAACAGGACAGCCCGAGCGACATCGGCGGCATGAACTTCCTTGCCTCCCGCGGACGAGCTCACCGGTTCGCCCCGCACCACTTTTCCGACGAGCTCGAACCATTTGCTCGCCTGGGGTGGATGGTCCAGGCCATAGATTCCCGTAGGGCGGAGGGCACAAATCGGCCACCCCTTTCCCAAGCCATAGCTATGCACAAACTTTTCTAAAGCAGCCTTATGGGCGCCATAATGACTCGTCGGCCACAACGGATGGGCTTCGTCGAGAGGGCGATCGTCCAGAATCACTTCGTGCACGGCACATGTGGAAATAAAGACAAATCGGGGCACGTCCGCCCGATACGCTTCCTCAAACAACCGTATCGAACCGACGATGTTTTTCTCTGCGAAGCCAACAACATCTTCTCGCCCTGCCACGCGGCGGTTCCCAGAACCTTCCCAGTCGACGGCGCAATGCACCACTGCCTCCACTCCTCGAACCAACTCGCGGGTCGCGTCGGCATCGCCGAGTTGTCCCTGTCTCCACTCGATGGCGTCGCTGACGGAATCGAAACCGCTGCGATCGCTCTGCGGGCGATACCAGCAGCGAAGCCTATGCCCGTGCCGAACCGTGGCATCGACAAGATAGCGGCCCAGAAACCCAGTCGCTCCAGTCAGTGCGATGAACATGATCTGGCTCCCTCATGCCATTGGGATTCGCAGTTTCGTCGCCGAGCGAGCGCGTTGTTGCGTTGGTTTTTTGCAAAAGATCAAAAGGAACGACAGTGATCCTTGCCTCGAACAAAAACCAGTGTTAGGCTCCATTTAGATGATAAGCCGAAACGCATTGGTATCAGCCTTCCATTAAGGGGTTTATATGTCCCGTCGATCGATCCTGTTCGTTTTTTTCGTTGTAACATGCAGCAATGTTTTCGGCGAAGAAAAACGAGTTGCTGTCGGCAAATGCCTGTCGCCTACAGGGATGATCGTTCGACGGGAAAAGGGGAACGCCGCCTGGCAGGTGGTGCGGATTGCCGAGCCGATTTTTACAGAGGACTTGCTACTGGCTTTGCCGCTGGGAGTGTTGCGTTTCGATAACGACATGCGGATGAGCTTTCTCGCCGACATGGATGGACGTTCTCCGTTTCCCGCGATCGATAGTGCCGTACGCATTCACGCCAACAAAGAAGTGGACTTGGATTTCACGCTGGACCGTGGTCGCGTGGCATTCAGCAACGTAAAGAAACGAGGAGCCGCCAAAGTTCTTGTGCGGTTTCACGATCAAGTTTGGGCAGTGAATTTAAAAGAGCCGAACACGCGTGTCGCCGTCGAAATTTACGGTCGCTGCCCGCGTGGCGCCATTTTCAGCCGGGACGGAAAAAACTCGCATTCGCCTGTTTTTGACGCGGTCGTCATCGTAATGACGGGACGAGCGGCCGTTCGAATTGGCAACGAAGAGCACTTGTTGCATCCTCCTCCCAAACTCTGCTTTTTACATTGGGACAGTATCGACGGTGCTGAAACGCCTCGCCGTCTTCCTAAACTTCCCGACTGGTCGGAACCGGACGACCTTGGAAAACTCAAGGTTGGCCTCAAGTTCCGTCAGAAAATCCAACGCCTGCAACAGTTCCGAAAGCTGGTGGTCGGTCAGTCTGTTAGCGCAGCGGTGGAAACTTTCCTCGAGTCGAACGACCCGGCAAAGCGTCGTTTTGCCGTTTATGCGGCGGCGGCCGCCGACGATCTCCGCCATCTGACCCAGGCTCTCAATCAGCCTAAAGACACCGACCTTTGCGAAGACGCGGTACGCGCCGTTCGGCATTGGCTTGGCAGAGCACCTGGCCAGGATCTGCGGCTGTATCGCCATTTGACCACCGCCGAAAAATTCAAACCGAGCCACGCCGAGACGATCGTCCAACTAGCCCACAGCTTCGCCGCTGAGGATATTCGCCAGCCAGCTACTTACGAGCTGCTCACTGCTTACCTCCGTCATGACGTGACCGCCATCCGTGTCCTGGCATACTGGCATCTCTATCGCCTCGTACCGAAGGGACGAGACATCAAATACGATCCGCTTGGCGACAAAGAAACAATCGAAGCCGGTTACAAGGCATGGAAAAAATTGATTCCGGATGGCCAATTGCCGCCGACGTAATCGGAATTGTTGGGTTGTGGCCAGGAATATTGAAACTGCCGCCATCTGCCTGAGGGTACATCCAAGAGAGTCATTAACGAAGCGGATCGGCAGAAAGAGGAACCTGCGATGAAGCGAATCACGTTTGCCTTATCCTTTTTTGGGCTTTTGCTTCTTGCCTCAGCTGCCGATGCGCAACTGTTCCGTCGTCGGCCACCGGTGGCACCGCCGCCGCCCTCCAACGCCTACACCAAACCATCACCGTCGTCGCCGACACCAACAGCGCCGGTCGTCGGTCCGGCAGCCGTAATCACGTCGTCGGGGCAATACATGCTTGACGTCCAACGAGCCTATCTGATGCAAGAACAGGTGAAACGTTCAAAGCTCGATACCCGACGCAAAGCATACGAAGAATGGTTGTATGAACGTGCCGTCACTCCAACCCCCGAAGAGTTTCGCGAAGAAGACCGTCAGGAACAATTACGCCGCAGCCAAATCGACCCCCCTTTGACGGAAATCTGGTCGGCAAAGGCGCTCAACGATTTGCTGCTGGACATGCAACGCGCAAGCTCAACGTCGTCATACGTTCCGCCCGTCCCGATCGACGACAGCATCCTGAAACACATCAATGTCACGACCGGGCGCTCTCCCGGGCTTGGGCTGGTCCGGTCGGCGGATCGGCTCCCCTGGCCATACGTCTTGCAAGGTGCGTATTACCAGGACGAACGCTCCAAAGTCGACAAGTTGTTGCCAGCGCTTGCTCGCCAGGCGGAAAGGGGCATGGTCTCAGCGGTTACACTTCGCGAATTCATGGATGCGGTCCGCACGCTTGAAAGCAAGCTCCGTGCGTCGATTCAAGATATCTCGTCCACGCAATATGTCGAAGCCAAGCGATTTGTAACGCAGTTGCACGATGCTGCTGACATTCTGCAGGAACCAAACGTCGGCAACTACTTTACGCGCTGGCAGCCGAAGGGGAACAGCGTCGAAGAACTCGTTCAATTCATGACGGCGCAAGGCTTGAAGTTCGCACCAGCGACCATCGGCGACGAACCGTACTACACCGCGTTGCACCGCGCGATGGCCAATTACGATATCGCTTTGCACAAGAGCGGCTCTCGTTCCATGGCATCCAAACGGGGCAGCTACCGGCGTTAGATCATTCTGTCTCGATGACCACCCGAAAGCTGATCGTCGGACTCGGCTTGAGATAAAACTCCGTTTCAGGTTTTGTCTTATTCAACTCGGAAAAGAACAACGGTCGAGGTGGAAAGAGATAATTTCTACCACGAAGATAGACCATATCCGTCTTCTTGGGGTTGGAAAGAGGAACGCGCTGCTCTTCGCTGAGAGGAGCAAAGATTTCTCGCGTCCATTCCTGGCCGTTGCCTGCCATGTCTCGCACGCCGAATATCGAGACATCACGTGTTGCTGCGCCCGCCTCCAGTGGCCCCTCATGGTATCGGCCTATGGCGATTTCTTTTTTGTCTTGTTCGCTCAACTCGCTCAACTGGGTTTTGGTATCATCCCAGGAACCTTGGAACGGTCCCTGTCCCGCGTCTGGTTCGAACCGTCCTGCTGCCTTATCCCATTGCTGGCGAGAAGGCAGGTCGCCGCCCAGCCATTGCGCGAACAAGTACGCGTCTTCGACGAAAACGTTGAAAACCGGCAAACGATCATTATCCGCCTTCAGGAAGACTTCATTACCATTCTCCAAATAGCGAACCGCGCCTTTGGTTTGCCAGGAATCGTCCTTTGGTGGGCGTATCTTGGCGAAGCGCTTGAACAGAGCAACATTGACTTTGTCACGCATGATGTAAAACGTCGCCGGATCGCTCACTCGCTTTTTGGGAATCAGCATGAAGCGGACACGAACCTCGCCGTCGCTGCGAACGACGTCGATTTGATCGTAAAAATCTCGCCCTCCGATATTCACGAGTGTGGCGCCTGGCGCGGGTTCGGCATATTTCGGTAACCAAGGGGTCGTTCGTTCCCACAAGGCGATCGTCAAAGCTCCCACAGCGGCGCAGAGCAAAACGACGCCAGAAATCAAGACCATTCGTCTCTTCCTCTTGGGTTTGACTGGCAACGATTCCTTCTGGGCTTCGTTGTCGGGTTTGGTTTTCGGCAGCGATCGCCAGGCCAGCGGCGCTCCGTCTTTCCCAATGGAAGCGTATGGGGCCACTTCGGTCGGTTCGAGCGACGGTGTTTTCGGTTTTCCAAGCGTTCGTGTCTCGACCGACTGGTCAGTCGTTTGGCTTTTTTCCGACAACGACAGAGGTAAGGTGATGCCGCTGCCTCTTCCCAATTCGTTCGTCAAAGCTGCGCCCAAGGCTTCGATGAATTGGCGACAGGTGGGAAAGCGTTGGCTGTGATCTTTGGCCAACGCACGCAACAGCACCTCCTGCTCGGCTTCAGGAAGCGGAGATAAATCCGGCGTCTTCTCAAGATGCGCTGTCATCAACTCCAGCATGTCTCGAGTATCGAAAAGTCGGCGATCGAGACGCAACTCGCAATACGTCATGGCCAGACTGTATTGATCGCTTGCCGGACTCACTTTGCCACGCCAAACCTCGGGAGGCATATATAGCGGAGTCCCTGACCCACTCGCCATCACCGAACGGTCGCTTTCGTGCAGCCTCGCCAGGCCAAAGTCGGCTAGCTTGGCATGCTTTTGCACGAGGAGGATATTGTCCGGTTTGATGTCACGGTGCAGAACGTGCTGTTCATGCAAATAATCGAGGGCATCGGCTGCTTCGCGGAAATAATGGTACAACTCGGCCACGGGAATACCGGTCAATCCCTGCTTTCGGCATTCCTTGAGCCGATCGCGCAAGCTGCCGTCAGCCAGCTCCATCACGATGAAAAGTCGGTCTTCCCTCTGCGCAAAGGCGATGGTGGAAAGCAAGAAAGGATGCCTGAGTCTCTTGATCAGCTCGAGCGATTCGAGTTCTCGCTTCGATTCGTCGTGGTCGATCGTGCGAAAAATCTTCTTGATAGCGACGGGCACGCCCCCTGGCGCCTCGGCCTGATACACTTCGCCAAACCCGCCACTGCCAATCTTTTTGAAGTTCGTGAACCCGGCCAGAAAATCACCTGAAGTCAACAGGCCGATGCCGACGTTTTTCTTGTCCTCCTTCGAGTCCAAGCGCGTCGCTTCGTGCTCCGCCACAGAAAGATTCGGCGTTTCGATAGTCGGCAGCGGCTGGTCACGAACCAATGACGCAAATTCCTCGTAAACGGTGGGAAACCGGTTCTTGTATTCGTCCAACGACGGACGATCCCCATACCGGTGCCGAACGCGAAACTCTTCGTATAGCAGCTTGGCTGACACATTATCGGACGTGCCGAGTTCGGAAAAGCGACGCAGGTAATCCTCGACTTTGGCCGGCTGGCCTCGGCGCCAACGAATCTCCAAGTCGGTTTTTACCAGTTCCAGCAATACCACCGACCGAAGTGGATCGTCGACGGGCGGTAGAAACTGGGTCAGTTCCGGTGCGGCTTGCACATCATGAACCGTCTGCCAGGCTTTTTCAAATCGATCCGCCAACGATTGCAGTCGTTCCCATTTCTCGGTTTCGAGATCACCCAGATCCTTTGAGCCGTCCATAATGTCTCCTTCTCAGGAGAATAGACAATCTGAACGTGTTTCACACCTTGATTGAGCTGGATTCGGTTCGTCAACGCCATCTGCATCGCCTTCCATGCGATGATATCAGGTTGGTTGGAAATGGCCTAGTCAGCAATTGCCACCCCTCGGATATTGGAGGAGCCAGCTCCGTCGGGACGGTAAGATGCGAAGAGAACGGATGGGACAGAAGCTTGTCCCTCCAGGGGCTTGGACGGGACGGAGCTTAGCCCTCCGCCGCCGCGCCAACGGATGGCGGTCATTCAACGTTCTACAATAGAAATAATTCACTTGATTCTCCGTTCAATGGAGGGGCAGTCATGTCTTTGTCGAGTCGGTGGACTGGCATCGCAGCGTTGTTTTTCCTTCTCGCTGCGCCCGTGCTGGCGGAAAACTCCGCGCGCGTCGATCGTTTCGGTGATCCGCTCCCGGCTTGTGCTCTGACCCGGCTGGGTACCGTGCGCTTCAGTCACGGCACCTTGATCCGCCTCATTCGTTTCGACCCTACGGGGCGCATCCTGTACACGGCAGGCTGGGACGACCAACTCCGTTACTGGGACATGGCCAGCGGCAGGGAAATCCGCTCGCTGTCATTGGGTGGCGTGCTGTCCATCGACTCAGGAGCCGTCAACACAAACGCGCTTGACGTGTCACAGAACGGCGAAAAGCTGTTGCGAAGCGACCAGGAAACAGGCGTTGTCTGCGTCGATTTGGCGACTGGCCAGGAGCGCAAGTTTAAGTTCGAGCCTGGGGTTCATTTGCTGGCGCTGTCCCACGATGGCAAAAAAGGCGTACTCGTTTGCGATGATGCCATTCGAGTGATCGACACGACGACAGGTCGAACGCTACACCAGCTTGCTTTGCAGAATCCAGCTCCAGGCCAATCGCGATCCGTTTTTGCTGTAGGAGTCTCGCCAACGGCTGAGACAATCGCCTTTGCCGTGATGACTTTCACCCAAACAGGCGAGGAACAGGTATCGGTCGCGATCTGGCGTCCAGGAAAGGGGAAACCAACCTTTCGTAAACTGGAGGATCTCGGGCGGATCCGATTCTCCCCCGATGGCAAATGGCTGGTATTGGCGACCGACAAGTTAACACTGTGCGATGCTGACACGGGCAAGCCCGTTCGCCATTTGCAACTCGGCCAGGCGATGTCCGTATCCGCCCTGGCGTTTTCGCCAGACAGCCGACTGCTGGCCGTGGCCAGTGATTTGGAATTAGCCGTTTTCGATCTCGTTACTAGCAAGAAAGTCTTCTCGAAGGCGGCGCCGCAAGCATTCGGGCTGCAAATTCCTGATGAACTCGATGGTGGCTCTTGGCAAGCGGCCTGTTTTTCTCCCGATGGCAGCCTGCTCGCGATTGTGGACAGATTCAATGTCGTCCGCTTTCTCGATACGAAGACATGGAAAACTCTTCCGATGATGGATGAGTTCCGTTCCGCGCTTCGCTTCGCCTGTTTTTCTCCCGACGGAAAACGAGTGGCCACCTCATCGAGCGACGGTACGCTTCGTTTATGGAACGCGGACAACGGCGACTTGCTTCGGACTATCCGTGCGCGGGGAACGATTGTGTCCGGTGCCAGCTTCGTGCGGGGTGGTCGCACGATTCTGTTGCCTACAGTGTCCGGCAATCGCAGCCAAATCGACCTGTATGACACCGCTAGTGGCAAACACCTGCGTACGGTTCGTGCGGCGGATCGGCTTGTCGTGGCGGTGTTTCCGCTCAGCAGTGGACGGCATGCCGTCCTCGCCGAACTTCCATCGCCTACTGACGAGCTTGTAGATAGTTTACCTACTCTTGATCTTGCATTCTGGGATCTCGATCAGGGGCGGGAATTGTGGCGAGCCAGAACGCAAACTACTACTGTTAATGTCGCATCCCTAACTCCAGATGAACGCTTCGTGGTGGCGAAGGAGCTTAAATTCGCCGACCAGTCTCCCGTTCCTGTGCGTTTCAATGTGCTTTTCATCGAATTGGTGACGGGGAAAGTTCGTCGCCGGCTTCAGCTGAAGGACGAGGCCGAGGTCCTTCCCGGAGGTAGCAAGGGAAACAAGATTCGCTCAATTGGACTGGGTCCGTCTTTGCCGGGCGTCGTCGATCCTTCTCAAATCATTTGTTCGCCCGATGGCGCCAACCTTGCTCTGGTCGAGTCCATGACCTTGTCCGGAATCTCGGTTTATTCTGCACGGTCGGGTAAACTGGCCTACCGCTTTCAATTTGCTTTAAGTGCGCCGCCAACCGCCGCAGTCTTTTCAAAGGATTCGAAATGGCTGGTCGCGGGTGCGGCAAACGGTGAAGTGGCAATCCTCGATGCCAAAACCGGCCGGATCGCCCGCCGATTCTACGCCCAGCGGGATATGATCCACGACCTGAAGTTGACCGAGGATGGGACCAGGCTGCTGACTGTTGGTGGAGAAGGTTCCGCTTTGATCTGGGACATGGCCGCACTGCTCAAGCTGCAGAAGAAAACCACGCCCCTGTCGGCTGAAGAACTGAAACGTTTGTGGCAAGATCTGGCAGCCGAGGACCCGCAGCAAGCCGATCGTGCCGTGCAAGCCCTCGTCGATGTCCCGCAGGTGTCCCTGCCGTTTTTGAAAGAAAGACTCAAGCCGGCCAGGTCGACGGTAATGCCCAAAGAGATCGAAGCACTCGTTGCCAGCCTCGACGACAAGGACTTCCAGGTTCGCCAAAACGCCATGGCGAGGTTGGCACAGCTAGAGGAAAAGGCTCTGCCTGTTCTCAGGAAGGTGCTCGAATCGAAGAACTTGTCGTTGGAAGCGAAACGGCGAGTTGAAAAACTGGCTGCGAGCCTGCAAATACCTTTGAGCAGTTCCGAGCGATTGCGTGCCGTCCGCGCGGTTGAAGTGCTGGAAATGATTGGCACGCAAGAGGCATTGGACTTGCTGCAGAACCTGTCAACGGGAGAAGACGAGTTCGCAGCTGACGCGTGATGCAAGAAATGCCTGCCGCCGGTTGAAGCAGCGATTAGAACGCTGACAGCAGAAGCCATCGAGAATCGGAAGGTTCAGTTCAGCTCCATGGCTTCTTCCCAGTGTTCGTAGAGCTGCTGCAGTTTGGCTTTGAGGATTTCGAATTGGCTGGTTGTTTCCACGACTTTGCTTCCCTTGGCGGTAAAGCTCAGGAGAGGCTAACAAAGCTTCCAGTTCGCGCACCTGTGCTTCGGTTTGGGCAATCTCGGCTTCGAGGTCTTCGACTTTGCGGTAAGGAAAGCGGCGTTTACGTCGTTTGGGATTGTTGGAAGCGGCAGGCGGCGCGGACTTTGACTCTGTGTCCGGCTTCCCCTTGTTCGATTCGCCTGCCGCTTTTTTGGCCTCGGTCATGCGGACGTACGTGTCATAATTGCCGTGAATCACCGATGGCCTAAGATCATCGAGCACAATCATCATGTCGACAACGCGATTGAGGAAGAAGCGGTCGTGGCTGACAACGATGACCGTGCCGGTAAACTCGAGCAACGCTTCTTCAAGAGCGTCGCAGGCCCACAGGTCCAAATGGTTGGTCGGTTCGTCCAGGACCAGGACATTGGCACCTGAGACGACAAGTCGTGCCAAGGCGGCTCGGCTTCGTTCCCCGCCCGAAAGTTCACCCACGAGCTGGTGAATTTGGTCTCCCACCAGGCCGAACCGAGCGAGCACATCGCGCATTTTCTGCTCATCAAGTGACGGGTCGGGATCGGGCCAGACAGCCCGGATGACGGATTCGTCCGGGGGCAGGATGGCCAGGTTCTGGTCGCAGTAGCCGAACTGCACATGGAACCCGACTTCGACCGTTCCCGAGTCGGGTTGTTCGTGTCCCATGAGAATGCGGAGCAGCGTTGTTTTACCGCTGCCATTCGGTCCCATGATGCCCAGCCGCTTGCCCCGCGGCAAGGTGAAGGACAAGTCGCGAAACAAGGGGCGGTCGAAGCTCTTGGTCAGGTCCGTTACCTGCAAGACCGTTTCGCTGGTCGGCTTGACGTCGCCGAAGTGCATCCGTGGCGAAGTGATCTTGACGGGTTTATCGACTCGTTCGAGTCGCTCAAGAGCTTTCCTGCGAGACTGTGCTTGCTTGTGCAACTGCCCATAGTGCACCCGGCGAATATACTCTTCCTGCTTTTCGATATAGTCTTGTTGAGCTTCCCAGGTTTTCAGCTCCAATTGGTAACGCTCTTCGCGCTGGCGCCAGTAAGCCTGGTAGTTGCCGGTATAGACGGTGAGACGACGCGCATACAGTTCAAATATTTTGGTCACGACTTTGTCCAGGAAGAGGCGATCGTGGCTGACGATCAGCATGGCTTCGGACTGTTTGGACAGATAGTCTTCCAGCCAGCGAGTCGCGTCGATATCGAGGTGGTTGCTGGGTTCGTCGAGCAGCAAGACGTCCGGCGCCGCCAGCAGGAGTTTGGCGAGCATCAACCGGCTTTGCTGCCCGCCACTGAAGGTTTCGACGGGGCGATCGAAATCCTCGCGCCCGAAACCGAGGCCGGCAAGCACGCTCTCGACACGATGATCGATGTTGTAGGCATCGTGGTGCCGCAGCCATTCGTTCAGTCTGTCGTAACGCGCAGCCAGCGACTTGCGCTCCGATTCGTTTTCGACTTTGGCGAGGGCCTCCGCGGTTTGGACCAGTTCGTGTTGGGCAACAAGCAGATCGTGCAGGGCCGTTTTGGCTTCGTCGAACAGAGTGCGTCCTGGCTGCCAGCGGGGTTGTTGCTCCAAGAGGGCAACGCGAGCGCCGGCGTGGTATTGCACCTCGCCGTCATCGGGCTGGTCCAGGCCAGCAAGCAGCCGCAAAAGGGTCGATTTGCCAACGCCGTTGGGACCGACCAAACCGATCCGATCGCCAGCATAGATTTCGAAGGCGATGTTTTCGAAAAGCGGCCCGTCGTCGAAGCCGCGGGACAATCCTTTGCAACTAAGCAACAGCATGATGCCACGAGGGGAAAGGCCAACCGGATGAGGGCAGCAAACGTTTTCTCAAGTGGTTGTTCGTTCTTTCGGGTTTTGCAATAGTTGTTGTACTTTTTCCACTTTGCTTCTCAGTCGACCAGCCGGTCCTCGACGATAGTCCACTTTGATGGAACAGCTGATGCGCTGGCAATCTTTTTGCAATTCCTCATAGCATTTCTGTACGACGGCGAAAACTTCGTGCCATTCGCCTTCGAGAATCGTGCCCATGGAATGCAGTTCATAATCCAACCCGCTGTTGGCGACGATTTCGAGACAGCGGGCCACATAGGGGCTTACGCTCTCCCCCCTTATCCATGGGAAACATGCTGAATTCAAGGAGTACCATCGTTGCGATGCCCAGAATGCGCGGTGGTGTTGATACGTGCGAATGTATCAGGCGGTGTTGTTCGCCTCTTCGGCAAGGATCGCTTTCATTTCCCGAACAGCGCGTTCCATCCCGACCAGAACGGCGCGGGAAACGATGCTGTGTCCGATATTCAACTCTTCCAAACCTGGGATGCGACTGATTGGCCGAACATTGGTATACGTCAGCCCGTGCCCCATGTGTAAATGCAAGCCGAGTTGCACAGCCAGGGCAGAGGACTCCAAGAGGATATCGAGCTGTTTTTGCCGATCCGCGCCGGGACGGGCCTCGGAATAGCGCGCCGTCTGGATTTCGATAGCATCGGCGCCCAGTTCCCTGGCCATTTCAATCTGCCGGCGGTCGGGATCGATGAACAGGGAGACGGCAATGCCGGCGTCTTTCAGCCGCTTCATTGCTTTGGCGACGGCGTCCCGATGGGCGATGATGTCCAGCCCGCCTTCCGTTGTCAACTCTTCGCGCCGCTCGGGAACAAGCGTGGCTTCGTCCGGTTTGACGGTACAGGCGATATCGACGATCGCATCGTCGGTTGCCATCTCGAGGTTGAGGCGGATCGGGGTCATTTCCCGCAAAAGACGGACGTCTCGGTCCTGAATGTGTCGGCGGTCTTCGCGCAGATGGACCGTGATCCCGTCCGCGCCCCCAAGGATGGCCAAGACGGCGGCATGCACCGGATCCGGTTCGATGGTTCGCCGAGCCTGGCGGACGGTGGCGACATGGTCGATGTTGACGCCTAAGCGGATCATAGAAGCGCTTGCTCTTTGCGAGCGGCAAGGTGTTCGCGATAGCGGTCAGCCTCCCGCTGCAACACTTTAATCACAAAAAATGCCAAAAACAGGTCAACCAGTTTGTCCAAAGCAGCGCCGACGAAGGGGATATATGCGATCGTGAAATACGATACGACCATGACGGTCAGGGCAAATCCTGGAACGATCCATGCCAGATGCCGGACGCGATAATCCCGGTCCCAATACATGAGGAAAAAGGCGCGCAGCTCCGCCAAGCCTTCGAAGAGGAGCCATCTCGGCTTCTGCGTTTTCGCTGATCTGCCCGACGACTGAGCTTCGCCGGTCGTCCCAGCAAGACCGGCTGCCGACGACAGCAGTTTGCCCGTTTGGAGCAAATGCGGCAGAAGTTTGCCGGGTGGCGTTGGGTGTTTTGAATCCGGCTGGCAACACGCTCGGCGATCTGCTCCTCCAACCGCTTGGTGTCCTGCAAGGCAGCCAGCGCGTCTTCCAATCGCCGCATTCGTTCTTCCATCAATTTGACTGGATCAGGAAGATCAGCAGTGGGTGGCGTCTCGGCTGCTGGCTGCACGGCGTCTGCGTCGGCCCCTTTCGCCTCGACCAAAGGATCGGCTAGCTGGGTTGGCTTCGACGATTGGTTTCCTCGTGGTCCCGTTTCTGCTTGCTCTTCCACTGGCGACGGAACCTCTCCGGGGAGCATCGATGACTGCTCTTCAATGGGTGCAGATCCACTATCAGCATTTGGTCCATTCATCGGTTCTTTTAGATTACAGCAAACATGTCGCAAGGGCCAATATCTTTGTGTGGTCCAGGCAAACGACCAGGGCGAAAGCTAATCGTTCGTTGGTCATGCTGGTGCTCGCGGCGACGCTCGACGGTAAAGGAGCCGGACTGCCAGCCACCAGGTTGGAATCGGCAAAACGATGCTGATGACCAGCGGGATGAGTTTATCGTCGGACAAAGCCGCCAACGCCGCATACGAATAAGACATCGGCACGGCGCCGCACAAAAGCGAAACGCAATAGCGTCCGAGCGGCATACGGGCAAGACCGGCCAGACAAGAGATCGCTTCGGGCAGCAAAGGCAACCAACGTGAACAAGCGACCGCGAAGCCTCCTCTACCTTGAAAAAACTGATGGGCGGCCTCCCACTCGTCTCGCAACAGGAAGCGGGCGAAGCCCATGCCTAAAAGGCGCGTCAAACCATAGGCAGTTACCCCTGCTAAAAAGGTGGCCAGGGTCCCGATCGCACCGCCAACCAACGGACCATATTGCTGCCCCATCATAGTAATGACTACCGTCGTTGGAACGGGAACGACAATGTCGCTGATGATGAGGACCGTGGCGGCAAGCCAGGCCCACGGCCCAAAGGACTCGACCCAGTTCTCTTCGATCAGAATTTCGCCGAAGGCGGCAAACAACACCAATCCGAAAACAATGAATCCAGCGAGGCAACAAGCAATGCGCATCGCAAGTCTGTGGTTCTACAACTCTTTGATTTGCAGGTTGCGAAACTCCACTCGGCCGGACATCGCTCGAATCGAGAGCGGACCTCGCGAACGCACCCGACCGCGATAATGCCTGCGATCCAGCGGCTCGCCGTTGCATTCCGCATGGACTCTCGTTATGACCGACACCGTGGTCGGGTCGACTTTTTGACCATTCAACATGGTCACAGGTTTGCCGTTCTCAAAGACGGCTTCAAGGTTGTCCTTCTTTGTTAGCGTGCGGTTGCCAACGCGTACGACCAGATTGACCCGGACTTCCATGTCATTCCAGTCGTCGTTGCGGAATTTTTTGAATTTCTGTTCGTTGCGGCGGACAAAGTCCGAGACGAGGATGCGTGCGTTACGCACATGAATCTCACTGACGGCTTCTTGCGCCGCCCGGAACTGGAATTTGAGCACGAAATCCCTGGGCAATTGGAAAGAGCTGTAAAGTTCCTTGTCTGTTTCTTTGCCGTTCTTGTCTTTGGGCGCGATGACCAAAACGTCGTTGTTGATGAGAAATCTCTGGTCCGGCGTGGCTGACACGCCTCGCAATTCTTTTCCTTTTTCGTAATACCATCCGGCCAATTCGCCGGTGCGCAAGAGCGCTGTAAAGCCTGGTTCGATCGGAGGCGCCGCCGAATCCGGTCGTCTTGTCGGTGTGGTCCGTCCCACATCCCCCTTGGCGGGCGTTGTTGATTTGGCGATAAGCTCTTGTTCTTTTCGTTCTTCCTTGCCGCACCCAGCCAGCGTTGGCAGCATGCCAACAAGGAATATGCCGTAAAGGCACTGGCAGAGAGATTGCAATCGCATGCCACCGGCACTCCTAACAGGGAAACGAAGTGGCTGTCCCCAGGCAACACCCCTGGTACCGACGGTTCGTGACTTAGCTTAATCGCCGGCAATCAGTCTGTCGAGGGAATAAACCGCAAGCGGCATTGGGAATACGACCGGAGAAATTCTGGGGAACTTTTTTCCCGTTGTGACATCTAAATTGGTGAGGTAACCTCCAAGGAGATCGTCCCGCCTTGACCGAGCCGTTTGGCTGATTCCAACCACAACGATTTCCAGGGCCTTCCGGCCCCTTCGTAAAACGGGGGAACAACCATGCTCACCTTCCTCGGGCAACACGGTGGTAAGCTTTGCGACGGCCTGTCGCGCCGTGAATTCCTTCGCGTCGGTGGTCTGGGATTGACCGGCTTGACGCTCGCCGATGTTTTGCGTCTCAAAGCACAGACGCCGCAACGTCAAACCGATGACAAGTCGATCATCATCGTGTATTTAAACGGTGGCGCTGCCCAACTCGACATGTTCGATGTCAAACCCAAAGCGCCGTCGGAATTTCGCGGCGAATTCAAACCGATTCAGACCAATGTTCCAGGGTTTTTGGTTAGCGAACATCTGCCCTTGCACGCCAAAATCGCTGACAAGTACACGATTGTGCAGGGGATGCAGACCATCACCAGCGGGCATAGCTTGTATGAAGCCAGCAGTGGTTTCGCCAGTGGCGTGGTGAAGCGTCCGGCCATCGGCTCGATCATCAGTCGTTTCGACAAACGGCGTGACAAGTCGATGCCAGCTTCGGTCAGCATGGCATATGACGCAGGACCGGCCTACCTGGGGCCCAAATACGCATCGTTCAGTCCCAATGGCGGCTTGATGCGTGATCTGTATTCCAACGGTGGCATTCCCCAAAACCGCGTCGATTTGCTGCGTTCGTTGGATAATCTCCGCCGCGAAATCGACGCCCATGAGCAATTGCTGGCCACCGACGAATTCACGAAAAAAGCGATCGAGATGTTGGCGTCGACCAAAATTCGCGAAGCCTTCGACGTCAATAAGGAGCCGGAAAAGGTTCGAGAGCGTTACGGCAAACACACATACGGCGGCGTCACATTGTTGCAAGCCCTGCGTCTGGCTGAAGCCGGCGTTTCGTGCGTCACCGTCTACGGCCCTGGCAATAACAAGTGGGATACCCACAAAAACAATTTCAAAACCATGAAAGAACAGATTTTGCCGCATTACGACAAATCGATTCACGCCATGATCACCGATTTGTACGACCGCGGCCTGGACAAGAAAGTGCTCATTGCCATCTACGGTGAGTTCGGACGCACGCCGCGCATCAACAAGAATGCTGGCCGAGACCACTACCCGCAATCCGGCTTTGTACAGCTGGCTGGCGGCGGCTTGAAAATGGGGCAGACCATCGGCGACACCGGCTTGCGAGGCGATTGGGACATCAGCCGAAGCAAACCGTACACCATCCAAAACCTGTTCGCCACCTTCTACCACCTGCTGGGCATCGATCCATCGATCAAAATCCCCGATAACTTCGGACGGCCACAGTACATCCTCGAACAACGAGAAAAAATCGAAGAGCTTTTCTAAAGTGGTCGACCGGATAACACCGTTGTTCGCCCACAATAGCCGTGGAGCACGACCGCCATGCGAAAGCGCTTTTCGTTCTTGATCGGACTGGGAATCTCCTTCGTTCTCCCACTGGCCGGGCGGGCTGCCGACAAGGTGCCTCCTTTTGGCAAAGGCTCCTTGATCGCTTTGACGGCGATTCCCCAAAAAATCGAATTGAACGGCGTGGATGCCTGTCAGCAGCTCATCGTAACTGGTTTGTACGCCAATAACGGCGTGCGGGATCTGACGCGTTCAGCAACCTGTCGATCCGAGAACACCGCCGTCGCAACAGTCGATACGCAAGCTCGTGTGACTGCCGTTGCGGACGGTGCGACGACGATTGTCGTCAAGGCGGACGGACAAACGATCCGAGTCCCCGTTGTGGTTTCCGGGACACGTGGCGAACAGAAGATCAACTTCACCAACGACATCATCCCGGTCTTGACGAAACTCGGCTGCAACACCGGTGCCTGCCATGGTAAAGCGGAAGGGCAAAACGGTTTCAAACTCTCGCTCCTTGGTTTCGAGCCTCAGGTCGACTACCACGCACTTGTCCGAGAAAGCCGGGGACGAAGGGTCATTCCGACGGCATCGGAACGGAGCCTGCTACTGCTTAAGCCTGTCGGCGCCATCGGTCATGGCGGCGGCAAACGGCTCGAAGTCGGTTCTCCCGAATACCGGATTCTCAAACGCTGGCTCGCGGCAGGCATGCCCTTCGGCAACAGCGATGATCCAAAAGTCGTGGCGATATCGGTTACGCCGCAACATCGTATCCTCGATGTCAAAGCCCAACAGCAATTGGCCGTCACAGCCCACTACAGCGATGGGTCGAAAGTCGACGCCACCCAGATGGCCGAATTTCGAACCAATGACTCCCTTCTCCTGGATGTCGATAAAGACGGGTTAGTAACCACTCTTGGGCAAAGGGGGGAAGGGTCCATCATGGTTCGCTACCAGGGTTTGGTTACCGTCTTTCGGGCGACGATTCCACAAGAGACGCCGGCGCTGGCGTTTCCCAAAGCGAGCAACCTTATCGACGAACATGTTTTCGCAAAACTTCGAGCGCTGGGCATTCCCCCCTCTGCGTTGTGCACTGACGGGGAGTTTATTCGCCGAGCATCTCTGGATATCACCGGGACGCTCCCAACCGCGGAAGAAGCCGCCAAATTTATCGCTGATAAAGACCCAAAGAAACGCGAAAAACTCGTTGACGAACTCCTGCAACGGCCCGCCTACGCAGCTTACTTCGCTTTGAAATGGGGCGATATCCTCCGTGTTCGCGGCGGCACGCGCGACAACAAAAAAGGAAACGGCAAGAAGCCGGCAGTCGACCCGATCCACAAACGCGCCGACGAATTCCACGCCTGGATTCGCAAGAGCCTCCAGGAAAATAAACCCTACGACCAATTCGTTCGTGAAGTTCTGACGGCGCAAGGTCCAACCAGCGGTAGCGGCGTGCAGCCCCAGATTCTCTGGTATCTCGAACTGAAAACCCCGGAACGCCTGGTCGATGACACCGCGCAAGCGTTTCTTGGCACGCGCATCCAGTGTGCCCAATGCCATCATCATCCGTTTGAAAAATGGAGCCAGGACGACTACTGGGGCTTGGCCGCTTTCTTTGCCCGCATCCAGTGGCAAGCCGTGGGGAAAGACAAAAAGCTTCGCCCCGTGCGCTTCCGTGAAGGAGGACGAATGGGGCAGGTCCTGGGCTATGACCCGAAAGGGAAGTTGGAAGACCGCCACGGCAAAGTTTATGACAAACCGCGTGCTCTCGATGGCGATCCCATCGACGTTCCCGAAAATGTCGACCCTCGACAAAAACTCGCTGACTGGATGGCCAGCCCTGAGAATCCCTTTTTTGCCAAGGCTCTTGTCAATCGCTACTGGGGCCATTTCTTTGGCCGGGGACTCGTCGATCCTCTCGACGACTTGCGGATCACCAATCCGCCAAGCAATCCCGACCTGCTCGAAGCACTGGCTCAGGATTTCATCCGCAGCAAGTTCGATCTCAAACACCTCGTCCGAACGATATGCACAAGCACGACCTATCAACTCAGCAGCCTGCCCAATGACCATAACCGTGGCGATATGAAGCATCATGCCCGGTTCTTGCCGAGGCGCTTGCCTGCCGAAGTCCTGCTCGATGCCGTCGATCAAGTAACCGGCAGCCCCACGGAATTTACTGCCATGGGAGGCTACAAGTTCCCGAAAGGGACGCGTGCGATCGAACTGCCCGACGCCTATGTTTCCGACTATTTCCTGACGGTGTTCGGCAAACCCAAACGCGAGTCCGCTTGTGAGTGCGAACGCGAAACCGACGTCACCCTTGCCCAGCGGGTACACCTGTTGAACGGCTCCACCGTGTCACGCAAACTCGGCAGCCGCGTCGCCAGGCTGATGGCGGACAAACGCCCAGAAGACGAAAAAATCAAGGACATTTATCTTTCCTTCTTCGCCCGGTATCCAACTGCCGACGAATTGGGCGCCATCAAACAATACCTCGCTGAACGCAGCAAAGATGAACGTACCAGGTCGGCAGCCTACAGTGATATCCTTTGGGCGCTTATCAACACAAAAGAATTCATATTCAATCATTAATCACCATTTTCAAGGCAAGACCTTCATTGCCGGAGGCCAGATCGATGCGTTACTTCTTTTCGCTGATCCTCTCGGTGATTCTTGCCGCCCCGCTTTGGGGCCAGAAATCCGCCGATGTCGAACCGATTCCGGTCGTCCAACTAAAGCGAAAAGAACCGGTCTTGTTCGATGACATTGTGCCGATCTTGCGGAATAAATGTTTCGCCTGCCATAGTGCGAACGTCACCAAAGGCGAACTGGACCTGAGTTCTTATGCGTCGATTGTGAAGGGAGGCAAGCGGGGTTCGGCTATCAAACCAGGGAAGTCAGCCGAAAGTCTGTTAGTCCAATTGGCTGGCAAGACCGCCCGGCCTTTTATGCCGCCCAAACGCGAACCGCCCCTGACACCGACCGAGTTGGCCCTGCTCAAACTCTGGATCGATCAGGGTGCCAGGCCGCCCCAAAGCCAACAGGCCAAGATCGCACAGACTCCGCTTTCCTCGTCGGTTCGGCTGGTGCGGGCATTGGCTCTCACCTCCGAAAGGACGATCGCTGCTTTTGGCAACCAGATTCACCTTTTCGACAACAAGACCGGCTCTCTTCAGCGGAGCCTCGTGGATCCAAGCGTCGTGGATACGAATCAAAGGCCGCTCGGCGTCGCCCACTTCGGCCTGATCGAAGCCCTGGCAATCAGCCCCGACCGCAAACTCCTGGCAAGCGGCAGCTTCCAGGAAGCCCTGTTATGGGATTTGCAAACTGGCAAAGTTCTTCACAAATGGACCGGCTTTGCCGACCGCGCCGTGGCTTTGGCGTTTTCGAACGACGGCAAGTTTCTCGCTGTTGGCGGCGGCATTCCGACCGCCGATGCGGAACTCGTCTTTTTCGACGTCGCGACCGGCCAACGCGTGAAAGCGTTTCCTCGCATTCACAGTGACACCATTTGCGGTCTGTGCTTCACCGCTGACAATCGATTCCTGATCACCGCGTCCGCCGATATGTCTGTCAAAATCCTGGATGTTTCCACTGGCAAAGTGGTCAAGAAACTGGACGGCCACACCCACCACGTTGTCGATGTCGGCGTGCAGGCCGACGGTGCGATCATTGCTTCGGCCGGCACTGATAAGAAAGTTCGTCTGTGGGATTTCAAAACGGGCGAGCAACTCACCCGCATCAACCGCGGCGGCGGACAGGTTACCATCATGGCTGTCGACCGCGAACAGCCGGCCTGCCAGGTCCGTTTTGTTGGCAACAGCAACAAAATCATCGTTGGCGGCGGCTCCGAACCAGTTACCCTTTGGGAACTACAAAGAATCGATAAAGCCTCGAATTACTACACCCCTTATATCCAACCTCGTCGGCTTCGCGCCTTTGAAATCGGCAAGGACTACATCTATGCCGTGGCGGCGACGGCTGACGGCAAATTCGTCGCCGCCGGCGGAGAAGAAGGCGTTGTCCGACTGTTCGACGGCGAGAAGGGGCAATTGCTGCACACACTCGCACCGCCGAAATTGCCCGTCATCAAACGGTGATTCCAGCAAGCGATGGCGGCGTCAGCACGACAAGTGGACCGTCAACTGACGGTGATTTGGACTATTCGACGCAAAGCTCGAGCCAACTGCTTTCCGGACGGGGCTTGCGAATTGGCATTTAGCGCGGGCTAAATCACCGTCAACTGACGGTGGTTCGGATGAGCAAGCACCGTCACCAAACGGTATTTGGCGAACATTTTTGCTTGACACTGCCGATGTGTTGTGTGAAATTTGGGAAAGGTTGTGGAGAGCGGAACTGCACGCATCCGCAATTCACGACGGCCTCTTCTCTGTTCCGGCCTCGCTGATCGACCATCGTCGACAGCGAGGTTTTTGTTTGCCAGGCATGTTTTGTTTGTCCTACCCGATTTTGCTCTTGCATGGCAAATCGTCGTCTGCTATACGGCCTCCCTCTCACGTCACTGCGATCACAAAACTCCAAGTCGGCGGCGCTGTTGCCGCGCCGGCAAGGATGAGGAGCGTAGCCTAGGCTCGGGCATCGCAAAATAGGGGGAAAAGGGGATGAGGGCAGGCATCATTCGCATGGGTTTGGCGTTCGTTAGCGCGCTGGTTGTCATCGGGTCGGCACCGGCACAATATCGGCAGCAGTTGTTGTCCAACACCACGACTGGCCAGGTCAACGAGCGAGGCGAGGAGGCTATTATCCACGACGAGGCGGACTTCCATGCGGCTGGCGAAGAGAAGGCGCCGATCTTCGAGCACCACGCCGATCCGTTTGAAGACGAAGGAAAAGAAACCAGCTTTTTCTGGAGCGTCGATTATCTTTTCCTGAAGCCTCGCCGACGGGATTTGGACTTCGTGATCGTCGATCCGATCAACAACGGTCGGCCTCAGGGGACGATCGAATCAGCGGACTGGGAGGCCCGCAGCGGCGTTCGTGGCGGCTTTGGTTTTCGCCATGCTAACGATTGGGAAACTGGATTCTATTACACGTGGCTGCACAGCGCCTCGAGCAATACGCAGATCGCGCCCTTGGGCGGCGTGTTGTACGCCACGCAAACGCATCCGGGCACCGTCGAACAGGTGACGACCGCGACGGCGGCGACGAGCCTTACCTACAACCTGTTCGATCTGGAATTCAGCAAACGCTACGAACCGACCTCGGGCATGCGCTTTCGTCCGTTCGGCGGTCTGCGTTTTGCCCGCATCGACCAGAACTTCATTGCCATCTACAACGGCGGCGACGCCAACTTCGATACGGTCAGCAGCTTGCTCGAAGTCCAGACAGCCGGGTTCCGCGCCGGTGCCGAGGGCAACTGGCTGCTCGGTTGGGGCTTCAGTCTCTATGCCCGTGGCGCGGGTTCGCTTCTTTACGGTGATTTCGATTCCACTTTCCAGGAGCTCAACAACTCCAATGTCACTACGCTTTCCAGCGTCGGGGAAAAATTCCAAAAGATCATTCCGGTCATGGAACTGGCCATGGGCCTGGCATGGAAATACCGCAACCTCGAAATCAGCGTCGGCTACGAGTTCATCAACTGGTTCGATCTGGTCGATGTTCCCGACTTCGTCGACGACGTGCATCAGGGAAAATTCATCCGCCGGACGAGCGACTTGAGCTTGAGCGGCATCGCTTTCCGCACCCGTTTGGGTTTTTGAAAGCTGGCCACAATGACGAGACGATCGGTGCTGCCGGAAGTTCGGGTCCAGTCGGGCGAAGTCTCTGCTGTTCTGCCTGAAACTTCCGGCAGGACGAAGGCGTCGGCAACTGCCTGCTTCGCCAGGTCTCAATGGCTATGCATCCGGTGCGATAAGCGAAAGGCCGAGCAGCCGTAAATATGTCTTTTCTTTTTCTCTCATCTTTTTGGCGTCTCTTTTGGTGCGGTCATCGTAGCCGCATAAATGCAAGACGCCATGAATCACATAGAGGGCAAGTTCCTCCTGAACGCCGTGTCCCAGACGTTTCGCCTCGGCGTCCGCGACTTCGGCTCCGACGATGATTTCGCCGGTAAGTACATTTCCTTCTTTGCCAAGATCGAACGACAAGACGTCGGTCGGCGTGTCGATATGGAGAAACTCCTCGTGAACCCGTCTGATTGTCTCGTTGTCGACAAAAGCGAGGCTGATATCCGCCTCAGTGATGCCTTCACCGCGAAGAACGGTCCTGGCGCAGCGGCGCATGAGCCGACGATCGACTTTGGGGTTTTTGACGTTAACAGCAATGGCGAGGCGAATCATTCTGGAGGTCTTATCCTTTTAGCCGCAAGCTGTGAGGCACCTCAAGCCCATGAGTTTCCATCAATTCTTCATCGGCAAGAACGTCGTCGGTCGGTCCGTCCGCCTGGATCGAGCCTGCGTCGAGAACCATTGTTCTCTGGCAGGTTTGCCGAATGAGTTCCAGATCGTGAGAAGCGATGATCTTGGTAACAGGCAAGCTGTTCACCAGGGCAATCAACTCGCGGCGACTGCGTGGATCGAGATTGAGAGACGGTTCGTCGAGCAGCAGGATTTTGGGCCTCATTGCCAAAACGCCGGCAAGCGCTACCCGTCGTTTTTCCCCACCGGAAAGATGAAACGGAACACGGTCATCGAAACCCGTCAGGTCGACACACTTGAGGGCTTCCGCGACACGGCGGCGGACTTCGTCTGGAGGCAACCCGAGATTCAGCGGACCAAACGCCACGTCGTCGAAAACAGTCGCATTGAAAAGCTGGTCGTCACTGTTCTGGAAGACGATGCCCAAATGACGGGGGAGTTGCCGCCGCTCTTTTTTGTCGAACGGATTCAACCCCGCGACGTCGATGGTTTCCGCCTGGCCGCGCAGCACGCCGCTGAGACACAAGAACAGGGTCGTCTTGCCGGCGCCATTGGGTCCGACCAGTCCGACGCTTTCTCCTTCGGCAACCGAAAACGCAACATTGTTCAAAGCCTTTGGACCGCCCGGATAGGTGAAGCTTAAGCCTTGAACCTCGATCGCTGACATGTATTCTCCGCTCGGTGTGGTTTGTTCGACAAATAGACTCACAGTGTCACGCGTCGTGCCTGATTTTGTCGCCGTGCCACTATCTTGTCCAAGAGTAAAAACCGTCGGGTTCAAGGCGAAGCAGCGGCGATTTTGGCCTCGACCAGACTTTGCAGGACATCTCTCGTAATGGCGAGTGTTTCGTCGATGTCGTCTGGAGTGTGGGAGGCCGAAATGCTCCCCTGTTTAGTTGGCAGGGGAAAGTGGTAGACACCGCGATCGATCAAGGCCCGACGATATTGCAGGTCTTTTGCCATGTCGTGATGTTCGGCGAGATCGTGCCAGTTATCTGGGTGGTGGTCCATGAAATAAAGGCAGAACGCCGATCCTTGTCGGCCCACGCAGGCGGTGATGCCAAGGTCGCGACACAGGGACAGCAAACCGTCTTCCATGCGTTTTCCGAGTGTTTCCAGTTTGGAGTAGATGGTGTTCTCCTGGTTTTTGAGTTTTTCAATCGTGGCGATGGCTGCCGCCACGGGGACGGGATGGCCGTTGTAAGTACCGGCGATCAAAACACGCCTGGTCTCGTCGGCGGCGTCGAAGAGGTTCATGATCTCTTCCTTGCCGCCAATCGCGCCGATCGGGTAGCCGTTGGCAATTGCCTTGCCGAATACCGATAGATCGGGTTTGACATTCGCGATGGACTGGAAGCCGCCGAGAGCATGGCGAAAACCGGTTTTGACTTCGTCAAAAACCAGGACGACGCCGTACTTGTCGCATAAGCGACGCAGGCCGGCAAGATACCCCGGCTTGGGACGGACCACGCCGATGTTCTGCAGAATCGGTTCGGTAATCAGGCAGGCCACGGGGTACTTGCTGAATACCCAGTCGACGGAATCGAGGTCATTGAAATTGACGACGTGAACACGTCTGGCGACGTCCTTCGGCACGCCAGCGCTCAAGGGCAGGTAAGGGTACTCGCCGGGTGAGACGAAGGGGCCGACCTTTTCAAGCGGCGTCATCACATTGCAGGCGACATCATCGTGCCAGCCGTTGTAGCCTCCTTGCATCACGACGACATGTTCTTTGCCCGTATAGGAACGGGCCAGGCGAATGGCATGGTAGGTCGCTTCCGAGCCGGTGTTGGTGATCTGAACTTTCTCGAGGTTGGGAACGCATTCGACGAGCAACTCGGCCAGCCGACCTTCCCAGGTCGTGGTGCCAGTTCCGGTAAGGACCTGGCCGGCGGAAATGGCCTGCAGGACGGCTTCATCAACGTCGGGATCGGCGTGTCCCAAAAGCGTGGGAGCAAAGCCGGCGTGGTAATCGATATAGCGATTGCCGTCGGCATCCCAGAGATAGGCACCCTGGCCGCGGACGAAAGCGATCTCCGGTTGCACCTTCCGGTTCAGCGACACTACGCCGCCCGCTATAAAGCGGCGATTGCGAAGGAATAACTCCGCAGACTTGGCTCGCATCATGATGTATCCTCGAACAGAGGGGCGGGCTTCCGGAATTTCAGTATATGAGAATTGCCTCGCACCCAAAGGAAATTTCAACGCGAAACAGACATTGCACCCGTCGAGGCACGTCAACTATGCAAATCGATTTGAATTGCGATCTGGGCGAAGGCTGTGCCTTCGATGCAACGTTGATTCCGCTAATCACCTCGGCGAATATCTCGTGCGGTTTTCATGCCGGGGACGCTTCTACTTCATTCGCGGCGTTGCAACTGGCCGCGACGCACGGCATCCTGGCCGGAGCACATCCCAGTTTTCCTGACCGGACTCACTTCGGTCGGCGCGAGATCGAACGCAGCGAAGAACAGATCTTCTACGACTGCGTTTATCAGATCGGAGCGTTGGCGGGACTTGCCAAAGTCGCAGGCACCGCTCTGAGCCACGTCAAACCGCACGGTGCTCTTTATAACATGGCCTGTCGAGACGACTCTTATGCCCGACCTGTGGTCCGTGCTGCCGAAACGTTCGATCTGGCGGTCTTTGGCTTGCCCGGTTCGCGGCTACAGAAGCAGGCCGAAGGACGGTGTCGCTTCGTCGCCGAAGGCTTCGCTGACCGCCGCTACCTGCCTGACGGGACGCTCGTGCCCCGCTCCCGGCCGGACGCCTTCGTAGACGATGTCGATCAGGCCGTGCAACAAGTCGATTGGCTCATTCGCGAAAAAGGGGTGCAAACCATCTGTGTCCATGGGGACAATCCGCAAGCTGTCGCCTTCATTCGTGCCTTGAGACACGCACTGACGAAAGGCGGGATCGCGATTCGACCGTGGAATCGACATTGATGTTGCCGGTGACCGTCACGCGCGCATCGACCGGCGATTTTCCTGTTGGCGACGGCTTCAATCAGAGTTTCAACCAAGCGTAGGCCCCCAGAAGCGTTTTTCGACCAGCCAGGTGTCGAGGTTGCCGACAGGTACAGGACGAGATCGGCGATAGCGATAGAGAGCTGGTATTTCGGCGAGGAGTTGCAGGCGGCCGACGAGGAACGGCACCAAGGTTCCTTCCTGCCATCGTCTCCAGGCTTTGGCAACCAGGACTGCCAAATGGCTGGGCAAGGCGCGAAGCAAGTCTTTCGCTGGAAGATTTCGCCAGAAGACCCGTTCTTCGTTTCGCGACTGCTGCTGCAACAGCTTTCGGCCTGGCCGATGAGATGCCGAACCATGATGCACAACCAGTGAGCGTGGTTCGAAATAAATTCGATAGCCAGCCTGATTCAAGCGAAACGAAAGATCGACGTCCTCGAAGTAGGCATGGAACGACTCGGGGAAGAAGCCGATTTGTTCAAGTGCCTGCCGACGGTAAAAAGCAGCGCAAGCGCTGGCGCCGAAGACACGGCGACGCACGAGGGTAATCGTCTCGATCGGCGCGCGGTGGCCGATTTTGCCAGCCACGCCACCAACGTAATAGCGATCGCCGGCGCTGTCGATGTGCCAACCGGTCGGTGTTCGCTGCACGACGAGCGGTGCTACTGCGCCGACGCGATGATCGGTGAAAGCCGACAAAGCGGCCTCTGCCCAGCCGGCTGCGACCACTGTGTCGTCATTGAGCAATTCGACAATGTCACCGGTCGCTGCCTCGATCCCTGCGTTGGCCGCGGCACAAAAGCCGCGCCTCTTGTTCAACCGAACGACATGCACCGTGCCCCATTCGCTTGCCTGGCGAGAAACCACTCTGGCCGGCGAGCCATCGTCGACAACGATCACTTGGGTGCCCGCGGGAGCATGTCGATGAACCGAATGCAGACATTTTGCCAGCAGGTCGACTCGGCAATAACTGGGAATGATGATGGACAATGACGATTGCATGCTCGTTTCGAAAATGATTGGCGGCCCTCGTGAGCCGGAAGTTGTAGCACAGGCTCAGGTCAACGGAGCGAACGACCTTCGATTTGTTTGTCGAGAAGTTTGCGCGCTTTGCCAATGCGGCCGGCCTCCAACAACGAAGCGATCTTGATGAGCAGGCGAAAACAATTCCCATCTTGCTGATCGGTGGCATAAGCGGCATGCCAGTTCGCTTCCAAAACGATGATACGTTTGAGCCAAGAAAACTGCCAGCGTGGCCAATGCTTGTACGCATAAAGCAAAAATGCATGGCGCGTCACCAGTCGGCTAAGAGGAGTCGGCGGCGAACGATGCAAGGGATGGAGGTGCCTCGCCCGCACCGCAGGTTCATACATCACGTTCCAGCCGGCCTGACTGGCCCGCAGACAAAAGTCGACGTCTTCGTAGTACAGGAAGAATCTTTCGTCGAAGCCACCGACTTCGTCCAGGCATTTCCGGCGAATAAGGGCACAGCACCCCGTTGCCCAGGGAACCCGACGGCGTTCCTCTTCGGGGAAGTTATCGTATTTTCGTCGGCAGCGAGGTTGGAACAGGCGAAGCAACGAACCGACTAAGGTTGGGAACGGCCCGGTCGATAATTGTCGGCTGCCGTCGCGGTTGCGCAGGTGAAACCCCACCACGCCGGTCCTCGCTTCAGCCCGTGAAAGGACCTGCACCACGTCGTCGAGAAAGCCGGGATCAACATCGATATCGGGGTTGAGCAGAAGAAACCAGTTTCCCTTGCCGAGACGACAGCCTTCATTGACCGCGCGGGCATAGCCGTAATTCCGTCTCCATCGTCTCAAAGCAATACCTCGCATGCGCCGCAGCCGATTGGCGTGCCGCTTTCCCGGCGAACAATTATCCACCACAATGATCTCGACCTCGCCCCGGCGGAAACTCGCTTCGCGACGCAACGACCGAACGAGACGGAATGTATGGCCCCATTGGCGGTAGTTGACGATGACGACCGACAAAGCGACAGAAGCAGTCGAACCAGAAGAACGAACACGATCGCTTTGCCGGAAGCGATAAGCCGGCTTCGCAAGGACCAATGAAGATGTCGAAGGCATGGGGCTCCCTCCCCAAGTGGCACAACGGGTGATTGAGGCAGTATACGCTGGAAGTCTGGATGAACGCAATGCGTAGCCTGCCAGCTGCAGGGAATCTTGCCCAGCTTGCTTGTTTTTCCTGGTGCCCAATCATCTAGCAAGGTTCTTTGTTCGCTGCATTCGTGTTCTGGTGGAAACAAAGGCTAACGGCTTCGATCTTGACCCGGATCGAGCGATGTTGCAGGATGCCCGGCAGAGACGCAGGCAAATTTTGTGAACCGCATGGATTCCAATCACGTAAAAACGACAAATGCCGTTGTGCTGTTTGTCGGGCGAACGACAGGCGTGTGATTTCGAAAAAATGCCCTTTACGTCGATGGCGTAGATGGAAGAACTTCGTCAAAGGAATTGGGATACCGTTTCACAGGATTGAGACGAAGAAAAACGGCCCGTCAAGAAACAGAGGAGATGAAGCGATGAAACGATTTGTTATGCCCACATGCACATTATTGATCGGCGTGGCGATCGGCTGTCTGGTGGCCGACCATGCATTGATTGGCAGGGACACCCAGCCGTCGATCCTCGCGCGTGATCCGGTGACGTTTCGCGACGTAGTGAAGAAAGTATTGCCCGCTGTGGTCAGTATCGAGGGAAGGATCGACGTGAGCAAAACGAAACAGCCCAGACGTCGACCACCGATCGACTTTGACGAATTGCCCATTCCTGAGGAGTTCCGAAAGTTTTTCGAAGATCAGGGCCGGCCGTTCCCCAGTTTTCCCGATCCCTCGCCTCGTTCCGGTATGGGCTCCGGATTCGTCATCGATCCCGACGGGGTGATTCTGACGAATTATCACGTCGTTGCCGGTGCAGACAAAGTACATGTCGAATTCGCCGATGGCGAGAAATACGTTTCCGAGGATATCAAGGGGGATCGCAAAACCGATTTGGCGATCATCCGCATCAAGGCGAAGAAGAAGTTGCCCTACTTGCAGTTCGGTAACAGTGCCGCCATGGAGATCGGCGATCGGGTCCTGGCGGTGGGAGCACCGTTTGGCCTGGCCGGTTCCGTTACCCACGGCATCATCAGTGCCAAAGGACGCAACTTGAGCTTGAACATGTATGAGGATTTCATCCAAACCGACGCTGCGATCAATCCGGGCAACAGTGGTGGACCGTTGGTGAACCTGGAAGGAAAAGTGATCGGCATCAACTCTGCAATCAAGAGCCGATCCGGAGGTTTTCAAGGCGTCGGGATGGCGATTTCCAGCAACCTCGCGCGCAGCATCGCCGACAAACTTCTGAAAGACGGAGTTGTCCGAAGGGGATACCTGGGCGTCCAGGTGAAAACTCTCGAATCGGAAGTGCTGCAACGCTTCGGCATCGAGCACGGGGTAGTCGTTGGTCAAGTGTTCGACGGTTCCCCAGCCGCCGATGGAGGACTCAAAGCCGGCGATATCATCCTCCAGGTCAACGGCCAGGACGTTCTCGATGCCAAGACATTGCAACGACTCGTCGCCAACCTCCCTCTCGACAAGGAGAGCAAGTTCGACATTCTGCGTGACGGAAAGAGAATGCAATTAGGCATCGTTATTCGGGAACAACCCGAGGACTTCGGTCTGGCCAACACGCCAATCTATCATGCGCCACAGAGGGATCCTCAGACCATCAATATGGAAAAGCTCGGCATGGAATTGGCTGACCTGACGCCGGCTTTGGCGCGAAAGCACGGCTACAAGGACAACATGTCCGGGGCTTTGATCACGAACGTTTCGAATGGAAGTCTCGCGGACCTCGCAGGTTTGCGGGCGGGGATGGTGATCAGCAAGGTCGATAATCAACCGGTCGGCTCTGCAGATCAACTTAGCGAATTGCTCAAGCGCGCCGATTTGCAGAAAGGAGTGCTGCTGCAAGTGCACTCGCCTCGCGGCGGCATCGACTATCTGCTGCTGAAACAATCGTAATTACGGAAAACGTGCACGCCATGGCCCGCAGCCGACCGTCAGGCTGCGGGTTTTCTTGATCATTCTCCGCGAAGATCGAACCAGCACATTTCTTCTTCGTTGCGTAAAAAAACGATGCCGTTGGCCAGCGCCGGATAATTCCAGGTTCGGCTGGAGAGAGCTTCGATGCGCCCAAGTTGCTGAAATTTGTCCGGACTTGCCAGAACAAGAGCGAGATCGCCTCGCTCGGCTTGGATGACCAACAGGTCGCCGGTTCGCAGAAGCTGCCCATGACCGTACATGTTGCCTCGCCACTTGCGTTCCCCTGTTTCTGGATCGAGACAAACGAGCCGGCCGTCGTCCAGGCCATAGATGTGGTTGTTGTAAACCACGGGACTGGTGAATTTGCAGCGCATTTTCCGGTTGCGCCAAAGTTGTTCCACTCGCCAGTCGCCGTTGCGGTGTTGAACTCGCAGCATGGCACAGCCGACACCATAACCCGAAGAGATAAAAACTCGATCACCATCGAGCACCAATGGCTGTGCGACGTTGATGTCATAAGGAGTGGTCCACGGATAGCGCCATAATTCCGCACCGGTTTCGGCGTCGTAGCCACCCAGGCCTGCCGCGTCGAAAATCAACACTTGGCGACGACCGGCCAGTGTAGCCAACATGGGCGAAGAGTAACCTGCCTTGCTGTTTCCCGACGCCCATTTGAGGGTACCGTCGGTCCGCGCATAAGCACGCAGCGCGCCTTTACCCCTGGCCGATTCCGTTTGCACTCCTGGATTGACCACGACAACGTCATCGTAGACGAGTGGCGAGCCGCTCATTCCCCAGGTGACGTTTTCATTGTCTTCGAGAATATTGACCGCCCATTTCTTCGTGCCGGTCTTGACATCGAGACAAACCAGCCATCCAGTTGCTCCAAGGGAATAGACATCGCCGTCGTATATTGTGGGTGTGGCATTCGGTCCTGGACCGCTGCGGGGTTCGACGAAACGTGCCGGATAAGAATGCACCCAGCGTGCACCACGCTTTTCCACGTCGTAACAAACGATGGCTTCTTCGTCGCCCCGTTGTTCAATCGTGATGGCGACGTTGCCCACGACGGCAAAAGAAGCGTGTCCCTCGCCAACGTCGACCCGCCAAAGAAGCTTTGGTGGCTGTTTCTCCCAGTCGCGCGACAATTTTGGACCGTCCACGACACCATCGCGTTTCGCGCCGCGGTAACCGGGCCAATCGACAGCCGTCGGCTCCCTGATTTCAACTGGAGTGGAATCGACCACCTCGGCATACGATGCCAGCCAGGGAATGTACCAAGACGAATAGACCAGATCGCCGTCGAATTTGACTCGGATGCCACTGGCCCAAGCGGCGATGCTCCCCGCTGCTACCATCCCCAGCACAACCCAGAGAAACCTGCGAGCGAAAAGGAAACTCCAAATAATCAGGACCAGAATGGTGAAGGACATGATGCCCATGGTCCAGTTGACACGAATCATGCGCGACAATTCGGGCGCTGGCCAGTTCCAGACCACCGCAACACCCGCCGACGCCAGCGCAACTAAACCAACGGGAAAAAGCCATTTCCACCGCGATTGTTTGACGACTGGTTTTTCCTCAGTGGTCGACATGATGCACCTACCATCCTGTGCCTAGGTGTTCGATTCGCCAATGTGTTCCGTCATCTTAGCAAACCGGCGAAAACTGCGGAAAGACTGTCTCGAATGTAATCGGTACGGCCGCCACGAATTCTTTTCGCATCCTGCGTCGCGAAGCGATGGTTTGTCATACAATGGATAGCCGGGCAACCGGAAGGCGCATGATGATTGGAGATGCCAATAATGGAAGCGCTCTTGGAACGCTTTTGCCGATACGTCCAAGTGGATACCCAGGCGGATGAAAGGGCCATTACCTATCCGAGTTCACCAGGACAGCTCCAATTGAGCAGGCAATTAGCGGAGGAGCTGCGCATCATCGGGTTGGAAGACGCGGTCTGCGACCAGCACGGTATCGTACTGGCAACCATTCCCTCGACGGTAGATAAGGATGTGCCGACCATTGCCTGGTTCGCCCATGTCGATACGTCTCCGGAAACGACGGGGAAAGGAGTTCGGCCAATCGTTCACCGCAATTACGACGGCGAAGATATTGTCCTTCCTGGCGATCCGACGAAGGTGATTCGCGTGCAAGACAATCCGGACCTGGTCCCTCTCAAGGGAAAGACCATTATCACCACTGACGGCACGACGCTGTTGGGTGCCGATGATAAAGCCGGCGTGGCGGTGATCGTCGAAACAGCCGCGCGGCTGATGGCCGACCGCGGCATTCGGCACGGGCCCATCCGTATTTGCTTCACATGCGATGAGGAAATCGGCAAAGGAGTCGACTTTGTCAATTTGAACAAGATCGCCGCCGTCGCTGGCTACACCCTCGACGGCGCAGGGGTCGGCGAGATCGACGTAGCGACATTTTCCGCCGATCTGGCGATTGTCACGATCACGGGCATCAATATCCACCCTGCGATTGCCAAAGGAAAGATGATCAATGCCATCCGGTTAGCTGCCATGTTTTTGGAACGCCTGCCCCGGCAGACCCTCGCTCCGGAAACGACGGAAAAACGGGAAGGGTTCCTGCATCCATATGGCATCGAAGGTGGAGTGGAACAAGTGGTGATGCGAATTCTGTTGCGCGATTTCGACACGCAGAAACTAACCGAGCAGGCAGACTTGTTGCGGAGCATCGGTCGATTGATCGAAACGGAATTCCCGGGCGCCAAGGTCGCCATCGAAATCAAGAAACAATACCGAAACATGGCCGACGGTTTGTCGAAAGAGCCACGTGCAGTGGCTTACGCTGATAAGGCCATGCGTCGGCTGGGGATCGAACCCAGGCACACGATCGTTCGGGGAGGGACGGATGGTTCCCGCCTGACGGAACTTGGGCTGCCGACGCCGAATCTTTCCACTGGGGAACACAATCTGCATTCCCCGCTGGAGTGGACGTGCCTGGAAGAAATGGATACAGCGGTTCGTGTCCTGATCGAGTTAGCCAGGATTTGGGCGGAATAACAAAGAGACCAACCATGACCATCCTTATTCTCGGCAGTACCGACGACGAACACGCCGTTCATATGTATGAATACTTGCGCAAGCACAAGCAGGATGTCGAATTGTTCGACAGCTCCTGGTTTCCGACACAAATGCAGATTAGTTTCGACCCGATGTCGGGCAATGGCTGGTTTCGGCTACCAGGCGGCAGGGTCGTGCCGTTCGACGATGTGCAATCGGTCTACTGGCGTTGCTATAACAGCATCGGCGCGCCAGCCTTGCCTGATGCCGAACAATCTTTTATCGCGTCGAACGATTCGAGAAGTTTGTTCGAATCGGTGTTGATGCGCTTACCGGCGAAGTGGGTCAATGGCTGGGATGGCTTTCGGCTCCACCAGACCAAACCGGCGCAACTGGCCATGGTGGCGGAACTTGGCGTTCCGGTGCCGCAGACGATTCTCAGCAACGACCCTCAAGCCATCCGCGAGTTTGCATCGCGCCAACAGCGCTGTGTTTTCAAGCCGGTGCAAGGGGGGGCCCACACGCGTTTTGTCACATCGCGGCATCTTACAGATGAAAACCTGCGGAACCTGGTTTATGCTCCCGTAACGCTTCAAGAGGAGATACCTGGGACCAACATTCGCGTATTTGTGGCGCGGCAACAGGTTTTGGCATGCGAAGTAGCCACGGATGCCATCGACTTTCGCGATGATATCAGCGCCGTCATTCGGCCCCATGAACTTCCAGCCGCCATCGCCGAACAAGCGATTCTCATTGCCAAAAGGCTTCATCTGCTCTGGACGGGAATGGATTACCGACTTCGTCCCGACGGACAATATGTGTTTCTCGAAGCCAATCCCAGCCCCATGTTCATAGGTTTCGAAGAAGCCAGCGGCCTGCCCTTGACGCAGAGTCTCGGTCATTTGCTGATGGACAAGGAACAATAGGGACCAACGGGACGCTTCAGACGGATTCCGATTTTTCTTCGCAGGTCGTTTTCCATTCCAGTTCCTGTTGCCGTGGCTTGGCCCACAACATCGACAAGATGATGGTGAACCCGAGAATGAGGGCAATCACGCCAAGGGAACCGAGCGTCAATTGCTGCTGGCCCATGCCGTAGTCGTGTAAAACGCCTTCGAGTGGTTCTTGGGCGAGCATCTTGACTCCGACAAAGGCGAGAACGCAGGCCAGCCCGTACTTCAGATAGGCGAACAGCTCCAAAACGCCTGAGAGCAAAAAGAACAATGCCCGCAGTCCCAAGACGGCAAAGATGTTCGACGTGTACACGATGAAGATATCACGCGTGATTCCGAAAATCGCAGGGATGGAATCCAGTGCGAAAATGACATCGGTGCTTTCCACGACAACAAGGACAAGGGGCAACGGAGTGGCAAACCATCTGCCGTCGCGAAAAATGAAGAAGGCCGGCGAATCGTAGTTGTCGATCACCGGAAAATAACGGCGGACCAGTCGCAGCAACGGGTTTTTGCTCGGATCGACCTCCTCCTCTCCTGCCAGCAGTAGCTTGTAACCGGTGTAAATGAGGAAAGCGCCGAATACGTAGATCATCCAATGGAGATAATGCAACAAGGCCGCGCCAACCAGAATGAAGGTGGCGCGCATGATGACCGCACCGAGAATGCCCCAGAACAAGACCCGATGCCTCAAGGCATCCGGAACGGCGAAGTAACGAAAAATGACTAGAAAAACGAACAAATTGTCCACCGACAAGGACAATTCTACGATGTAGCCGGTGACGAATTCGATCGCCTTGGTCGAGCCGTTACCGGCATCATGTGGAAAGAAGTAATCCCAGAATTGCCAGATGCCGGCGGCGAATCCCATCGCCAGGGAAATCCAGACGCAACTCCACACGGCGGCTTCGCGGACGGAAATCGCATGGGCTTGACGGCGAAAAACGCCGAAGTCGAGCAACAACATGCCAATGATGAAGAAGTGGAGCGCGACAAGCAGCCAGACAACATTCATGACGAAAGCCGATTACGAAAACAACGGCGGGAGGTAAAGGATCAAAACCCTTGTCCGGGAGGTTTTGAAGACGGCGAAAGTCTGCCCCGGCAGTCGTTTTGCCGTGGCGAAGACCGGGTGCTTATTGTTCCTGCACCTCTTTGATCTTTTTGTCAGCCATCTCGCTGATTTTTTCTTCGTATTTTTTGAGGAGCGTTTGCACTTCTTCTTTTCCCTTGTCGCGCTCGTCCTCGGTCATCTCTTTGGCTTTTTCAGCCTGGTCGAAGTGTTTGTTGGCGTCGCGGCGAATATTGCGAATGGCGACTTTAGCTTCCTCGGCCAGTTTCTTGATTCGCGTGACCATCTTCTGCCGTTGTTCGCCGCTCATCGGCGGCACGGTCAGCCGAATCATCTTGCCGTCGTTATTGGGAGCCAACCCCAAATCGCTCGCTCGAATCGCTTTTTCGATTTCCTTCAAGCAACTAGGATCGAATGGGCGGATCAGGATTTGCTGGGGGTCCGGCGTGGTCACTTGTGCCAACTGCTTGAGAGGCGTTGGCGAACCGTAGTATTCCACCCGCATGGTATCGACAAGGGAAGCACTTGCGCGACCGGTACGCAGTCCGCGCAATTCCTCCAACAGCACACTGACGGCTTTTTCCATTCGTTCTTCGGCATCGAGAAGAATCTCGTCGGTTGTCATGTTGGCCTGCCCTTCGCAAGTAACTCTTGTTTCGGCATGTTCGGGCAAACACACGGAATCGGTCCGTCACTCATCGGTAACGAGGGTGCCGATTGGTTGCCCGGCAATGGCTCGCTCGATGTTTCCGTCGCGTTTGAAGTTAAAAACGAGAATCGGCAACTTGGCTTCCCGGCACAAGCTGATCGCGGCCATATCCATCACGCGTAGATTATCACGCATCACTTTGGCATACGTCAATGTGGTGTAGCGTACCGCGTGAGGGTTCCGTTCCGGGTCTTCGCTGTAGACCCCATCGACGCGCGTGGCTTTTAGCAAAATGTCGGCTTGCAGTTCGCAAGCGCGGAGAGCTGCTGCCGTGTCCGTCGTGACGAACGGGTTTCCCGTGCCACCGGCAAGAATAACAATCCGGCCTTTTTGCAAATGCCGCTCGCAGCGCCGGCGGATGAACGGCTCGGCGACCGTGTCCATGCGTATGGCCGACAATAACCGCGTTTCACAATTCAAGCTTTCCAGCGCTTCTTGAAGGGCCAGCCCGTTGAGCACCGTGGCCAGCATACCCATGTAGTGCGCCGTCGCCTCCTTGATGACTTCGCCTCCGGCGGAGAATTGCGTCCCACGCAGGATATTGCCGCCACCGACGACGATCGCCAGCTGGACACCCGTGCCTACTACGCCTTTTGCTTGACGCGCGATGCGCAATGTCTCGTCGATGCTGATTCCGCCCTTGCCTGGGTGCCCGAATCCTTCACCGCTCAACTTCAATACGACGCGGCGATATTTTGGCGGCCCCAATTCCGTCGTGCTTGTTTCGCTCATCAACTTTCCTTGCTCATGGAATGGATTTGGTTGGCATTATAGCTTCGGAAACGAACTCGGCCAAGAGAGCGTCAAACTACAGAATTGCAGCAAGCAGCGGCTGTGATCCTCTCCTTCGCCGAAGACGATTGAAGAAAACGCCGAAATCATTTCTCGGACACATCTGGAAATCGCCCCGCGCTGCCGCAAGAAGACTCCAGGATTGCCGTCGATCGGGTACACTATAAGTTGATGGAGTTCCGAATAGTCGAGTTCCATAGCCGATGCTTAGCTCACAACAACGCGAGACGCTTTTCGATCGCTTCCAGCCATTCAAGCCATATGACCTCGTGATCCTTTTGATCATGTGCGTTTTGGTGGCGCCGCAAAGCGATTTGACGCCGACGATGCGCATATTGGTATTCGGCACCGCAATTGTGCTGTTCTGCCTTCTTTATTCGCTGCAACGCTTCATCTTTCTGCCTCCTCCCACCTGGCTGATGTTGTTTATTGTCGTTGCCAACACGTCGCTGGTTGCCATGTTGCTGTATCTGGACGGCACGCAACGCTACGAGTTGGCGTTTTCGATTTTGAACGTGACGTTTTCTACGTTGGCATTTGGCCAGCAAGCCGGCATCATGACC
This sequence comes from Gemmatales bacterium, assembly GCA_026004675.1. GTDB lineage: Bacteria > Planctomycetota > Planctomycetia > Gemmatales > Gemmataceae > BPJP01. The sequence continues at coordinate 476,264 of BPJP01000001.1, read as the reverse complement.
GCCGTTCTGACCGCTGTAATGCTTGCCCAAATCGATACGATGACCGGCGAACCGTCCAAGCCCCTCAGCGAGTGGGCGTTGTTCCTGGCGGTCCTTTTGACCGTCGTCGCGTTGCTGCAGCGTATCACCAAACTACAACAACATGCCTTGTACGACGCAGTAACAGGGCTGCATAATCATCGCTTTTTCCAAGTTCGCTTGCGCGAGGAGTTTCATCGGGCCACGCGATCGAAACGACCATTGGCATTGATCCTCATCGACGTCGATAATTTCAAGGAGGTCAACGATCAACTGGGACATGCTGTCGGCGATCGGTTCTTGCGACAATTCGGCGAAGCTATTTCGCAGCAGGTACGCAAGTCCGACGTCGTCTGCCGGTATGGCGGCGACGAAATCGCCATTATTCTCCCGGAAACAACAGTTGAGGAGGCGATGCACATCGCCGAACGTTGTCGAGCCGGTCTGGCAGCGAGTCGAGCGTTGAACATTCCCGTCACCGTGGCGTTCAGTGCTGGTGTGGCTGTTTTCCCCACGCACGCCGAGACCGTTCAGCAGTTGATCGACGCTGCCGACCGCGCGCTTTATTCTGCGAAAGATGCCGGCAAGAACCGCGTAGCCGTCGCGACCGGCATGCAAAACGCGATCGTTGGCACCGGCAAGTAACGAATCATTCCGAAGCACGGACCATTGGCATGGCGGACGGACAACATTGGGACAACCGGTATCGACAGGGAAATACGCCGTGGGAAACGGGGCATCCGTCGACCGAGCTGCAACGGACGCTGGCGGAAGAGAAGATACAACCTTGCCGAGCCATCGACCTTGGTTGCGGCAGCGGTCGCCATGCGGTGTGGCTCGCGCAACAGGGTTTCGAAGTGGTGGGGATCGACATCAGTCCGACAGCGATCGAGCGTGCGCGGCAACTTGCCTCGGCGGCTGGTGTGCAAGTTGACTTTTTTGTCGCCGACATTTTGCATCCTCCCGATTTGGGGCAGCCGTTTGACTTCTTTTTTGACCGCGGCAGCTACCATGTCGTTCGGCGGGATGGCTTCGGCAAGGAATATGTCGGCATCGTACACAAGCTGGCCGGCCCGAAAGCCACTGGTCTGGTGTTGACCGGCAACGCCCGCGAGAAGTCGGAGCCAGGGCCGCCGGTCGTTACCGAAGAGGAGTTGCGCGCCGACTGGTCGAATCATTTCGAAATCATTCGGCTGCGCGAGTTTCGTTTTGACAAGAACCTTATGGATGATTCCAGGCCGTTGGGCTGGTCGATGCTGGTGCGCCACCGGCAATAAGAAAGCAGTTCGCTTTCGTCGAACGGTCTCGCATGGGGTATAATGAACGATCATGGCATCATCGCAGTCAGGTCGGTATCCATTGCCCATGCGGTCGGAAATTCCGGCGTCGTCGCCATTGCCGATGTCGGCTGAGGAGATGCGGGCGCGCGGGTGGGACGAGGTAGACGTCGTGTTTGTCACGGGGGATGCCTATGTCGATCATCCCAGTTTTGCCATGGCGATACTAGGCCGAGTCTTGGAGGCAGCAGGATTCCGTGTGGCCATTTTAAGCCAGCCCGACTGGCATTCGTGCGAGCCTTGGCGCCGATTCGGCAGGCCTCGACTTTTCTTCGCCATCAGCGCCGGAAATATGGACTCGATGATCAATCACTACACGGCCAACCGCAAGGTTCGCAACGACGACGCTTACTCTCCTGGCGGCAGAATCGGGCTGCGTCCCGATCGGGCGACTCTCGCTTATTGCCACCGTGCCCGCGAAGCTTATCCTGGCGTGCCGATCATCGCCGGTGGGGTCGAAGCTTCCCTGCGACGGCTTGCTCATTACGACTATTGGAGCGATACCGTTCGCCGCTCCATTTTGCTTGACTGCAAGGCCGATTTGCTAGCCTTTGGCATGGGCGAAAAAACGATCGTGGAAATCGCCCAACGTCTGGCGAATGGGCAAAGTGTTCGTGACCTGCGCGACATGCGTGGCGTCGCTTTTGCACTTGGTGCCAGGGAAGCGGAGCATATCCAACCGGGGCCTTTTGGACCATATTGCGTTCTTCCCTCGTATGAGGAAGTCAAAACGGATAAACACGCCTTTGCCGAGGCCACTCGGCTGATTCACTTGAATACGAATCCGTTCAATGCCCAGCCGTTGTTGCAATTCCACGATCGTCAGGCTGTTATCGTCAATCCTCCCGATCTACCCATTTCGGAAAGCGAAATGGATCGGATTTACGACTTGCCATACACTCGCAGGCCGCATCCCTCATACACTGAGCCGATCCCTGCGTACGAGATGATCAAGGACTCGATCACCATCATGCGCGGCTGTTTCGGCGGTTGCACTTTCTGTTCGATCACTGCCCATCAGGGGCGCATCATCCAGTCCCGATCGCAGGAATCGATTCTTCGAGAGGTCCGCAGGCTCGCTGCCGATCCGGATTTCAAGGGCATCGTCAGCGACATCGGCGGACCAACGGCCAACATGTACCAAATGCGCTGCACGCGTCCCGATGTCGAACAAAAGTGCAAGCGTTTGTCGTGCGTTCATCCTTCCATTTGCAAGCTTTTGGGGACGGACCACGGCCCGCTTGTGGAATTGATGCGACGCGCTCGCAGAGAACCGGGAATCCGCAAGGTTCTCGTCGCCAGCGGCATCCGCATGGACCTTGCCCAACTCGATCCCGTTTACATGAAAGAGCTGGCCACCCACCATGTCGGCGGTCACCTGAAGGTGGCACCGGAGCACACCGATCCGCAGGTGCTCGATCTGATGAAAAAGCCGAATGTGCGCAATTTTCAAACCTTCGCTTCGGCGTTCCAAAAAGCTTCACGCCAGGCCGGCAAGCCGAAACAGTATCTGGTCCCTTATTTTATCGCCAGTCATCCCGGTAGCGATCTTCGAGCGATGATCGACCTGGCTGTCTTTCTGAAACGCAACGGCTATCGGCCCGACCAGGTTCAGGATTTCATTCCCGCGCCTTTCGACGTGGCGACGTGCATGTATTACACCGGTATCGATCCATTTACCAAAAAGGAAGTTTCTGTCGCCCGAAACTTGCGCGATCGTCGCATGCAACGTGCCTTGATGCAGTTTTTCAAGCCGGAAAACTACTTTGAAGTCCGCAAGGCATTGGAACTGGCAGGGAGGACGGATTTGATCGGCTCCGGTTGCGATGCCTTGATCCCAGCCAAACCGCCCAAGGAGGCGATTCGCGCCCGAAGGCAACGTGCCAACCGCGCGTTCCGCGGCGACTATGTTCACGACGTTTCACAACCGCAGCGGGGTTATCGCCCCGGGCGGAAAACGGCTCGGCGGCGGTTGCGGCAGTCGAGAGGTCAATAGGCGATACCATAGCTGCCCTTTCGAAAAAATGGATGACTCTGGAACGCGTATGGCGAAGCAAACGAAACGCAGGACTGCAAAAGCCAAACCGGACAAAGAGACTGTGGTCGATCAGGCCGGTTATACGGTTTTGGCTCGGCGCTATCGTCCGAGCCAGTTCAAGGATCTGGTCGGCCAGGAACCGGTCGCTCGCGCTCTGATGAATGCATTAGAAAACAACCGGGTTGCCCATGCCTATCTCTTTACCGGAGCGCGTGGCGTGGGGAAAACATCGACTGCCCGCATTCTCGCCAAGGCACTGAATTGCGAAAAAGGACCAACGCCAACCCCTTGCGACACTTGCGACATTTGTCGCAGTATTTCCGCCGGTGAAGATGTGGACGTTCTTGAAATCGACGGTGCAAGCAACCGCGGCATCGAAGAAGTACGCGAACTTCGCCGCAACGTCAATTACCGTCCAAGCCGAGCGCGGCTCAAAATCTACATCATCGACGAAGTGCACATGCTGACTAAAGAGGCGTTTAACGCCTTGTTGAAAACCCTCGAAGAGCCGCCGCCCCATGTGAAATTCATTTTTGCCACTACGGAAGTGCAAAAAATTCCTCTGACAATCCTGTCGCGTTGCCAGAGGTTCGATTTTGCAGGAATTCGTTCCGAGCTGATTGCGGACCGCCTGCGACTCATCGTCAAACAAGAAGGGATGGAAGCGGACGACGAAGCTCTGGCATGGATTGCCCGTCGTGCCGGTGGTTCCTTGCGGGACGCCCAATCGCTGCTCGACCAACTCCTTGCTTTTCAAGGAGAAAATGAAGGCACGAAGCGGCTTACGCTCGAACATGTCCACGAGTTGCTCGGCACGGCCAGTGAAGACCAGGTTGTCGCCCTGGCCCAAGCTGTCCTTGAAGGAAATCTTACGCAAGCCTTCGCTGTCATCGAGGAAGCCGCCGGAAAAGGAATGCAGCTTGGGGAATTCCTCGATCAGATTATTGACTATTGGCGCGACTTGATGATCGTCTCCTGCGCCGGGTCTGAATGTCGCGATTTGAACATATCGAACAAATTCCGCACGGAGCTTTCCAGGCAGGCCAAGTCGCTGTCGCTCGATGCCATTGTGGCAGGGTTGGATGTTTTGGCAAGCACCAAGATGCGTTTGCGCGGCAGTGGGCATCCTCGTGTGTTGCTCGAAATGGCAATCGTTCGGCTCAGCCGGCTGCGAGAACTGCTGCCCTTAGGGGAACTCGCGCAACAGTTGACAGAATGGGATAGGACGGAAAAAAAAACGGCTGAACCGCCTTTAACCCCCTCATCATTGCGACCAGAACCGTCTCGATCGGTACAAACATATACATCCAAAGCGCAGGGCAAGCCGGATCAGCAGCCGGCAATTACCGAATTGACGGACGCCAATTTACCAGAAGTTTGGGCGCAAGTCCTTGATACGATAGGTCCTATGCTTCGGCACCAGATCAGCAAAGCGGAACGCGTAGCAATTTTCGGGCCAAAAACGCTGGTCTTGCAATTTTCGTCGTCCTATAATCTAGATCATTGCCAGCAGCCCGAACGCGTGGACCGGATCGAAGCAGCACTGAAACGGATTACGGGTGAAGATTGGCGAATACGCTTTGAACTGGTGGAGCGTCCGAACCAAGGCGGCTCACCGGATGAAAGCCCGACGATGCAGCGGCAGAAGGAAGAGGCGCTAAAGATGCCTCTGGTCAAACGAGCCATCGAACAACTGAATGCCCAAATTGTCAAGGTGGAGGAAGGATTCGGTTTGACAAGACCCGACAACACCGACAGCGAGGATGATGATGTTTAAAGAACTCGGCCAGATCGCCAGCTTGATGAGGCAGCTACCCAAAATCAAAGAAGAGATGGAGCGGTTACAGGAGAGGCTCGGTGCGATTACGGCCGAAGGGGATGCCGGCGGTGGCATGGTCCACGTCAAGGTCAATGGTCGCTTCGAAGTATTGGCATGTAAGATCAGTGACGAGGCGCTGGCAGATCGCGAGTTGCTGGAAGACCTGATTCGAGCGGCGACCAACCAGGCGATCGAGCGGGCACGCGAGAAGGCAGCGGAGGAAGCAAGCAAGGTCGCCGGTGGACTCGGATTGCCGGCAGGAATCGAAATTCCTGGCCTGCGATTGCCCGACTAAGCGATCTGCGAACCCTTCGTCCTAGCAAGGAACGAATTCGGCAAATGAGGAGAGAGGTTCAAAAGTGGGTACCGAGGGGCTGGGAGCGATCGAGCGTCTGACGCGCGAGTTGACGCGGCTTCCTGGAATTGGCCCGAAATCCGCAGAACGCATTACGCATTATCTATTGGCTCACCGCGGTCAGGCCGAAACGTTGGCGGAAGCCCTTTTTGCCGTCAAAGAGCGCGTCAAACCGTGCCGGGAGTGCTTCAATCTCACCGAGGGGGAACTCTGCCATATCTGTTCCGACCCTCGTCGCGACCGCAGTCAGATTTGTGTTGTCGAATTGCCCCGCGACCTGGCCGCTTTGGAACGGGCGGGCAACTACCGAGGGGTTTATCACGTTTTGCAAGGACGCATCGCGCCTCTGGAGAACATCGGGCCGGAAAATTTGACCTTCGGTCCTCTCTTGGAACGCATTCGCCGGGGTGGTGTCGAAGAAGTCATCATGGCGACGAATCCAACGTTGGAAGGGGACGGTACGGCGCTGTATCTTTCGAACCTTCTGGCTGGTACCGGAGTACGTATCACGCGTTTGGCTCGAGGTTTGCCTTCAGGCTCTGTTTTGGAGTTTGCCAACGCGCAAATGCTGGCCGATGCGATCGAGGGCCGACGCGGTTTTTGACGGAAAGATAATGAGTCAGTTATGCGACTTGATACGCACCTAAGTCAGAAACTCGAACAGCGGATGATCCTGGCACCTCGGATGATCCAGTCGATGGAAATACTCCAGCTGCCGATCATGGCGCTGCAAGAACGCATCGAGCAGGAATTGCAAGAAAACCCAGTCCTCGAATTGCGAGAAACCCAGGACGAGGACCTGCCTGCGGAATTCGAGCACCAGGAAGCGGGGGAGAACGACTACGATCCGGACGATCCCACAGCGGAATTGATTGTCGATGACAACAACGAATTCGATTTTGAACGGCTCGATGCTTTGAGCAGGGACTGGGAGGAGCTTCGGGAAGAAGACCATCGGCCATCGCGGAACGGACTTGAGGAGCTTAGCGACAAGCGCCACGACGCGATGCAGAACATGCCCTCCAGGCCGCCATCCCTTCAAGACTATCTGAACGAACAGCTTACCTTCCTCGATCTGGAACCTGTGGAACTGGAGCGTGTTCGCTTTTTGATCAGTCATATTGACGACTCGGGTTTTTTGCGAACGCCTCTGGAAGAACTGGCCAATTCCGATTACGCACGCAGCCTCGATCCGCCGCCGACTGTGGAAGACCTGGAAGCCGCCTTGGCGATCATTCACAAACTCGATCCTCCTGGTGTCGGCGCTCGCGATGTCAAAGAATGCCTCCTCTTGCAATTAACCCCCGAAATTCCGCACCGGGAAATCGTCCGCACGTTGATCGTCAACCATCTCGATGACATTCGGCATAACCGACTTCCTGTGATCCAGCGACGGACTGGCTTTGATTTGCAAACCATCAAGGAGGCCATCGACGTTCTCAGGCATTTGAATCTGCGACCAGGCAGTCAGTTTACCCCCGATAACACGCAGTATGTCGTGCCTGACATCATTGTCGAACGCAACGAGAACGGCGACTACGACGTTCGCCTTGTCGACGACTGGGTTCCGAACGTTTATATCAGCAAACGCTATCTCGATCTCTATCGCGACAAAGGAGCGGATCCGAAAGCAAAGGAATATCTCAAACGGAAAATCCAGGCCGCCCAGTGGTTGCTCGAATCGATCGAACAGCGCCGCAACACTTTGGAAAAAGTGGCGCGTGCCATTGTTCAGCATCAACGCGCCTTTCTTGATAAAGGGCCCGAGTACATCGAGCCGTTAAAAATGCAGCAGATAGCCGATCAGGTCGGCGTGCACGTTACCACCGTCAGCCGCGCAGTAGACGATAAGTGGGTACAAACACCGAGGGGTATTTTCCCGTTGAAACGATTTTTCGGCGGCGGGACGCAAACCGCGAGTGGTAAAGAAGTCGCCTGGGAAACCATCCGGCAAAAACTCCTCGAAATGATCGAAAACGAAGACAAAAGCAATCCTCTGAGCGATGAAGAACTCACCGAAAAGATGCAACAAGCCGGTTACCCGCTCAAGCGCCGAACGGTGACCAAGTACCGCAAGACTTTGAAAATTCCTTCGTCGCGAGAACGAAAAGACTGGACGATTGCCGCCAGCAAGAACAACAAAATGCAACAGGCGACTGCCGCACCTCCCGATTCGACAGCCGGCGCGATCACAGCCGATGACACGGCGGCACCGGTTGCCGAAACGAGGATGGGACAGAATGAGGCGAACGACGGCGGCACGATTGTCCCGGCTACTGATTCGCCGCCGGTGCCAGCTGTCCCGCTGGCATCGTCCGTTGGCAATGATGTTCCGGACACCGGTTCTGCTCGGCCAGCGCACCCACTGCCTTTCCCGGAACAACTGAATCACCAAATCGACCGGAAGCCACCATTCACTGAGGAAACGACGGGCAACTAGTCGTTGGCCTGAGGCTTGTGTTAGCAGCCATGCCAGGCTACAGCGTGGTTATTCTCTTGCCTGGTCTGCGCCAAAGCGAGAACGAAAAAGTCAGAAGGCCTTGACACGCCATGCGAGAAAGAATATGGTCCCGCCCCCATTGCGCTAATGGTGGCGAAAACCGGGAAGAAAGAGGTCAAGGATGATCAAGGGCGGCTGGATGCGGGCCCTGGTTGTGGGTGTGTTGGCGACAGGATGCAGCCATACTGCGAATGTCGGCCGTTTCGATGTGGCGGGACATTCCCCTGGCGACGTATCAGCCAGATCGCAATTAGCAAACCTCGAGGCTGATCGTCGGCAAGCCGCTAGCGCAACCAAATCTTCACCATATCACCAGTTGCCTGCTCCGGAGATTTCGTTGGTCAAGAGGAACCCGGAAATCAAACGAACAAGCCTGTTGCCTGTTCCCGACAGAGAGGAGTACGGGATCGACGGCGAGATAGGACCGCCGGCGCCGCCGACGCGTTTGCCGCAGGCACCCGAGGCTAGCGGGGCGCCTCCGGAAAAACCTGAAAACCCGACCGTCAAAGCCCTGCGCTGTTATCTGGAGAATTGCCCGGAGGAAGCGGAAGCCACGCTAGCCGAATTCCCCCCCCAATATCGAGAGTTGCTGGCATGCTTGCTTCCGCTGGTGGCGCACTTGACCACTTCCGAGGTCACGCCAAATGATCCACAAAAGGACGGTTTGCTGGAACAACTTAAAGAACTGCTCGTTGCGCCAGAGCCAGAAGAGCGAAAAGAATTAGATATTACGACGATGTGTTTCTGTCGTCGTATTGAGACATTCGGTGTTTACGAACCGTTGCCAGCGGATTATTCGTTCCGGGCAGGGGAATTGGTGCATGTATATGTCGAAGTGAAAAACTTTACTTCGCTCGAAGAGAAAACGACTGAGGGCGAACGGTACTTTACGACACGACTTACCGGCCGGGCTGAAATCAGCGACGAGACCGGACAAGTGGTTTGGACGCAAGACTTTCAAAGGGAGCGTCCCGACTTAAGTCGAACAACCCGACACGACTATTTCGACCATTACCAATTCTGTTTGCCGGATTTGCCGACCGGAACCTATTCACTCTGGATTCGCGTCACGGATGAGCCGACGAGTAGCGTCGTGGAAAAAGCGCTTCGTTTTCGAATTGTCAATGAGACAAGCGCGGCAGCTCCGATAAGACGCTGACGGGGGTTGGCATTTCTTTGAGCGAATCGGCTGACTCGGAAGACGGTCAGTGGTTTCATCGAAATGGCAAAGACCGGCCAACATGCTACAGCAAACATGGCAGGCTGTGAGAACATCTGTCGATGTCGGTCCTGCATTGGCTCGGAAAAAAGTGATAGGGGGAGGGGGAAATCGTGATCACACGGAATCGGCTGCTGGCGATTGCCTTTCTGTCCGGATTGTTTGCCCTGGGGGCTGCCGTTCAAGCACGTGCCCCTGTCGATCCGTTGCCCAAAAAAATCTACACTCGGCGAAGCGTGTTCCAGCTGCCCGTGTCAGTCGATCAACAAGAAATCGGTCGTTTGAGTGAAATCGTTTTATACGTGAAAGAAGGTCCCAAGGGGACCTGGCAGCCAAAGCAGTTTATGACGCCGACCAGGAGCCAACCTCTCGGCACCGACCGAAATGCCAAGAAAGCGGAATGGAGGGTGGATCCGTTTGTTTTCAAGGTTCCACATGATGGCGAATACTGGTTTGTCGTCGCCACTGTGGATAAGGACGGTGTGCAGCACCCTGCCGACCTGACTCAAGAGATGCCTGGTTTGATCGTCGTCGTCGATTCCCAAGCCCCCGATTGCGAAATTCATTCTGTGACTTCACCCAGTGGCGAGATCCTGTTTCATTGCGAGATCCGAGACCAGAATCCGGATATCCACAAGACCAGACTCGAATACTTGCGTCATGATCAATCATGGCAACCGCTGAAACGGCATCCGGCCAAACCGGGCTTCTTTTTCGTTCCGGACCCCGTCGTGCTGAGCGGCACCTTGCGCGCCACCGTTTTTGACCTGGCCGGCAACAAAGCCGAGCACATTATCGATGCGGCAACACACGAAAAAACTTCCGTGCAACAAGCGAAACACGTGGTCCGAAAAGAGTCGATCAAGCAAACGCCGCCCAATCCTTTGTCGCATGCCATTCACGAATCGAAGCCGCTCGTCTCCGAAACTGAAGCCCCGGAGACCCGTTCAGCGAAGTCCGCTGCTGCCGGCAACTCCCCGCTGATGATCGTTCCCCATCATCAAGTATCGATGGCGTATGAACTTCAGGATACAGGGCCGAGTGGCATCGGCAAAATCGAAGTATGGTGGACTCGGGACGAGGGACGCACGTGGAATCTGCTTTGCGATGACCCCGACTTGAAAAGTCCGGTATCCTTCGCATTGCCCGGCGACGGCCTGTATGGCATCAGTCTCGTTGTGCAGAACGGCAATGGCGAGGGGGGGAGCGTCCCCAAATCGGGCTGCCAACCGGATTGTTGGATCGAAGTGGATAGTACGCGACCGGTGGCGCAGTTGCTACTCGTCCGTCCGGTTTTTAACGCGTCACAATACCCGGAGTTGCGTATCACCTGGACCGCTGCCGACAAGAATTTGCAGCCGAATCCGGTCAACTTGTATTACGCTTCCGATCGCCAGGGGCCGTGGACTCCCATCGCTCTGGGAATTTCCAATTCCGGCCGCTTTCATTGGAAGCCAGCCACAAAATTGCAAGGACCCGTCTTCATTCGGTTGGAGGTTAGCGATCAGGCTGGCAACACTACCCGTTGTGAAACCAGCCAGCCAGTGGTTCTCAATATGTCCAAACCGAAAGCAAAGATCGTGAGCGTCGTGCCGCGCGCATCGGTGCCGGAAAACTGACACGCGAACAGGGCGTGCCCTTCGGAACAGGGGATAGACAAAATGGACCGGTTGCCTTGGAGATGCCGCCCTGGTCTTATACCAATTCGTTGCGGATGGCATAATAAGTCAGGGCGGCGTTGCTGCTGAGGTTCATTTTTTCCAGGATGCGCGCGCGATAGGTACTGATTGTTTTGACGCTGAGTTTTAACGTTTCAGCTACTTCGGAAAGCGTTTTTCCGGAGGCAAGCAAGCACATGACCTGGTATTCGCGGTCGCTGAGAAGCTCGTGCGGCGCCTTCTCCTTGCCACCGGCAACCAGCCTGGCCAATTGGTTGGCGACAGCTTCGCTCACGTAGCGACTGCCGGTGTGGACTTTGCGAATGGCTTCGACAAGCTTTTCCGGAGCGCACTCCTTGTTCAAATAGCCTGCCGCACCGGCCCGGATGACACGCAAGGCGATTTGGTCTTCGGCATGCATGCTCAGAACAAGAACGGGAAGGTGAGGCTTTAGTCTCTTTACTTCCTGCAAAATGTCCAAACCGTTTCGCCCTGGCATGTTCAAATCCAGAATCAACACATCCCATTCTTGCGTGCGGATGAGTTGGAGAACTTCTTTGTCGTTTTCCGCTTCGCCAAGAACGGTCAGGTCCTCTTCATCGCTGAGAATCTGTTTGATGCCGCTACGCACGACGGGATGGTCGTCGGCAATCAGAATCCGGATCATGGCTCTGCTCACCTTACAGGAATACAGGCAACGGCCCGAGTCCCTTTGGGCAGGGGAAGCAAGTCGAACGTTCCGCCCGCCATTTCAGCTCGTTCGCGCATGCCAAGCAAACCGAACGCTGCCGGTTTAACGATATCTTCGGGCTGGAAACCGCGGCCATCGTCTTCCACTTCTAATAGGATCGAATTTCCCTGCTTCCCTATTCTAACTTCTACTTTGGAAGCCTGCGCGTGCCGGGCGACGTTTGTCAAAGATTCCTGCAAAATCCTGAACAGTGCGGTAATGCGTTCCGAGTCGATGGCGGACGGGATCTCGCCGGCTTTGAGGGAGCAGGAAATGCCTGATCGCTTTTCAAAATCCTGCACCAGCCACTCGATTGCAGGCAATAAACCGAGGCTGTCCAAAACGCCAGGTCGCAGTTCTGTGGTGATACGGCGAACCGTCTGGATCGTGTTGTCGATGACGTTCGCCATCGCTTGCGCTTTCTCCGCCAGGATCGTTGCTGGTTCGCCAAGTTTAGCCAAGCGGTTGCGAATCCAAACGATGTCCAGTTTCAACCCCGTTAATGCCTGCCCCAGTTCATCGTGCAACTCGCGGGCGATTCGAGTGCGTTCCTGTTCGCGAACGGCTTGCAGATGACCGGACAAGCTGCGCACTTGTTCGAGCGTGTATTTCTCCGAACGCAGTGCTTCTTTGATGCGGATCAATTCTTCCGTCTGTTGTTGGATCTGTTCTTCGAGTTCATCCCGCGCTTTGCGCAGCGATTCTTCCTCGCGTTTGTACTCGGAATGATCGCGGGCGACCAGCAAAGCCAGCGTTTGCGATTCCAGGTGCAGGCGACTGACCGTAACATTGACGGATGTCCAACCTTGTCGTTTCTGTCTGAGCCAGAATCCGGAACGGGAATGGAAGAAACCGGTCGTTCTGTAGGCGCGTCGCAACTGCGAAAGACCGCCATGTTCATCGGAACGAATGAAATGGGGGAGCCGGGATCCGATCAGTTCTTCGTACGAAAAACCGGACAGCCGTTGTGCGATCGGATTGGCGTTGAGGATGATTTCCGATTCGGGGTCGAATAGAAAAAGAGCATCGCCCGACTCTTCAAAAAGAGCCAACGCCATTTCGCGGGCGTTTTTCAAACTCAGCGTTTCGAAATCGACGAAATCCACGGCCATTCCACATGATCAATACACAGGGCATACGCATTTTAAGGGATCACGCACGAGAGATAAAGCGACGGAGGCTATTTGGCCGCGAGGAAGCGGATGGCAGCCTTCAGGTTCCCCTTGGGTAGGACGTGGAGATTTCGCTCGGCATGAAGAGTTGTATAGGCGAGTTGTGCAAGTGATGGAGCATGCTTTTCGCCAGCGATTTGCACTTTCACGGGAGCGGCCAAAGCGATCAAGGCAGGGAGATCGCCATACTTGACGGCACCGGGCAAAAAGTTCGGCGAATAGGGATTTTTCACACTCGCGAAGCGGAAGCCAACCGTGTCGTAGGCGGCGCGGTGGATATGTTCTCGCGCCTGGGCTGCGGCGGCAGCGACGAGTGGTCCTGCCCGACCCACGCCGAGCAAATCAATTTCTTCACTTCCCAGCTTTTTCGCCAGCGCGATCAAGGCAAGAATGTCGTGTACGCGGCGGGCAAAAATCGTCTGGTTGTAACAATAGGTTACCCCAGGGTGGCCTTTCTCTCCGTCCAGCCACCGGGCTTGTACGGGCTTGTCCGGATCGTGGAGAAACTCACCTTGAAGATATAAGTCGGCTGCCAGCACCCGGAAGCCATGCTTTAATAGTTGGCTGACTTCGGTTGTGAGTTCGCCTTTATCATCGAACAACCCTGACTTACCGGCAGGATCGATCCAGATGACGCTGCCTCTGGGGTGGGCTGGCGCCAGGACAACGCAAGGGTTTTCCGCCGTCTGCTTTTCGTGTGTGCGATGCCTGAGCAGACCGAGTTCTTCTTGAATGCGGCCTCGTTTCGTTTTTCGAACCGTCGTAAAGGTGATCTGCTCGGGTGTCGGCACACGTTGCCCGATCAGGACGTCAAAAGCGCCGCCGACCATTTCGCGAAACCGATTCCAATTGGCGTGGCTGTTCGGTTGCAATGCTCCGATTTGTTTTCGGGCGTCGGCTTTCAACCATTCGATGAGTCGAAGTTCGAAGTCGAACCCATTGGTTGGGCGAGGATGTTCCTTATCCCATACAGATAATTCTTGTTCGTTCAAGCGATGGTAATCACGTTCCAAAATCGGTTCCGGGATGCCGAGCTTCAAGTGTTTGTTGAGCCAGTGGTACATCCGCGTTCGGCTGACAGCGTTGAAGTTGTGGGGAAATTGGGTGAGCGGCGCATGAGAAACGTTGTGACCGGCGCCGAGCGTTTGATAATGGCGTTTTAGATCGGGAAAACCGTTCGTCTCCATGTCGCGGGTGTGATCGTCAGCGGAAAGCAAGAGAAGAGGTTTGGGGGCGAACATCGCCGTGAACTCGAGGTTATTCGACTGCCAGCGCAGGCCAGTGATGTTTTCGCAGGTGCATCCGCCCTGGGAAACCGCAGAGACGATCACTGCCGGGACCGCAACCTTGGGGCGATCGTCAAGGGCACATAGCATGAATGTCTGCGTACCGCCGCCACTGGAACCAGTGACAGCAAGCCGCTCAGGGTCCACGTCCGGCAAACCGGCAAGAAAGTCGAGCGCACGCATCGAATTGTAGGTGTGCAGCCCTTTCATGTTGATCAGCCAGTTTTCCGCATCGATGCTGTACAGTCCTTTTTCCGGAGGTTCTTTTTGTTTGATGCGGTCGCGCGAATAGCGGTGGGCTTTATGCAGCGGGGTTTGCACACTATCGCCAAAACCGATCATATCGTAGAGAAAAACGACACATCCCATTCGGGCAAGTTGGACGCAACGAGCCTGAATCGGGCTTCGCCCGCCTTGCTCAAAGCGTTCGGCGCCATTGACGATTTCCCGACGAACCCAATCGACGCCGCCGTCGAAGAACCGGCCATTGGGCCAATGGCCATGCGGGCATAAGACGCCAGGACGTTTGCCTTTCGCGTTTTTAGGGCGATACAAATTGCCGGTGAGATAAAAGCTAGGCAGACTTTCCAGATACACTTTTTCGACGATATAGTCGTCTTCCGTCCGTTTGCCATAGATCACCGGATGTAACGGCGTTTTGCTCGGCATGGGCCAAAGGCCTAGCGTGACGAGCATGAGCCGCCGGATGATCTTCTTGCGCTGGCTCCACTCTTCGGGCGATTTGGCAGGCACCAAGGGAAAATGCCCTCGGTCGCTGCGCAAGGGACCGAGACGGGTATCGGCAGGCAACTTCCCTTCAGGCAGGATACGTGGGCCGCCAGCCGACAGCATCGGCGCCAGACAGAACAGCAAAGCGGAAGCCGATGTCGTCAGTCGCATGCTCATTGCGCTTCGATGGCATATAGTTTCGAATCGGTGAGAATGTAGAGCACGCCGTCGACGACGACAGGCGTGCTTTTCAGCCCTGCTTCCATGTTGTTGGCGGCGATTTTTTCCAGTTTCTTGCCGGGACGGAAGACGAGGACGTCGCCTTCCTCTGTGGTAACAAGAACTTTGTTATCGACATACAAGGCGGTGCCCCAAGTCGACGTTTTCATGTCGTAAACCCAATACTGTTTGCCGGTCGCAGCATCAAAACAATAGAAGTAGCCGTCGAGTTCGGCGACATATACAAGGCCGTCGTGGACGCAACAGGTGCTGAGGGTTCGCCCGAAGTGCCATTCGCGACCGATGGTCTTCGGCGGCGGGTCGATCTTGCCGCCAACATGCCAGACGAGTGCGGAATCTTTGTTAACCGGGTCTTTGGGATTGAATTTATCGTCTTTTGGCGAGACATCGCCTTTTTTGGTGATATCGATGCACCAGAGATGACCGGCGTCGCTGCCGTCGTCGGGGTTTCGGCCGACGCCGATGTAGCATTTGTTGTCATAGATGACGGGAGTCGACAAAAAGTAGTTCTTATCGCCGCCTCCTCCTGGCTTGAAAACTGCTTTGGGCGGGTTACAGTTGAATTTCCAGATGAGTTTGCCGGTTTTTGCTTCGAAACTGTACAGCCAGCCGTCACCGCCTGGGAAGATGGCTTGCGCGACACCGTTTACTTCGACGTACGCGGGGTTGCCCCATTGTCCTTCCATGATCTGATCGCCAGGCGAGTTGTCCTGCCAGACGACTTTGCCGGTGTGTTTGTCGACGGCGATGAAACTGGGAGCTTTGGGATTGACAACTTTGAAGTCTTCATTGACACCGTTGGCTGTCACGATGAACAGGAGGTCGCCGCCGATCACAGGAGAACAGGTCGACAGGAATTTTGGATAGACGCCCAGTTCTTTGATCATGTCGAGTCGCCAAATGATGTCGGCGTCCGTTTTGCCTTTGTGCACTTCGTCTTGGACGCCGTCGTTCTTGCCGTCGAGAAACCCTTCAGTGTCAGCGCAGACGACTTCGCAGCGGTTGCTGACGTAATAGACTCGTTTTCCTTCGACAGCGGGGCTGGATGCGATGCCTTGTCTGGGCCAGTCGTTATCTTGTCCGGATGCGAGTTTATCATGGACAGCTTGCCAGAGGAAAGCGCCGTCGGACTGACGGAAACACATCAACACGCCTTTATCGCCCTGAATGTCCGGGTTGCGAGGATGGCCGTTGTTTGTGCCGACAAAAATCTTGCCATCCGCAATAATCGGACCTCCGTAGGAAGTGGTGCCGAGTTGTGCGGACCATTTCACGTTTTTCTGTTTTCCTTCGGAGACGGACCACTCGGACGGGATGCCTTGATCTTTGAGGTTGACGGGGTTGCGCAACGGAGTGCCGCCAAACATTGGCCAGGACTTGAGTCCTTGCTTTTCGGATGGTTTCTTTCCGTTCGTTCCCTTGTTCTTTGAGGATGTATCTTTTCCGTTCGTTTCCTTGTTCTTTGAGGATGTATCTTTGGAGATTTTGGTTGTTTTGGCAGGTGGTGTCTTAGAAGCCTGATCTTTTCCAGGCGTTTCGTGGTTGGACTTTTGCTGTGCGCCGGCGTCCGTGCTGGTGACAGGTGTCTTCGCCAACAATCGATCGTTGTTTTTCGATTCTTGTTTCGGGGCGGGTTTGGTGCATCCGCTCACGGCGAAGAGAAACGAGATGGCCAGCAAACAAAAGCCGATGACAGTCGAATTCCGGTGAGACATAGTGGTTCTTGCTCCTCTTGGCACGAGGTGTTTGTCAAGGCAGATGGACTTTATGCAGGCGCGGCGAGGTAGTAGTGTACCGCGCCTGCCTCCTCGAGGACGGCTTTCAGGCGGATACGATCGATTATTTTCCAATGGCATAGAGCCTGTTTTCCGTCATGACATAAAGCGTATTGTTGGCAACGACGGGAGTAGCGCGGAGGCGTGTACCGCGAGGGAACTCGATTTCCGCGAGGATTTTCTTTTCTCTGCCGTGCTGAAACACGAACAAGATGCCGTCATCGTTGCCGAAGAAAATCTTGCCATCGACCCAATAGGGGGAGCTCCAGGTTACGGCTCCCATTTCATGTACCCAGTACAGCTTTCCGGTATTGGCGTCGAGGCAATAGACATAGCCGCTCATGTCCCCGGCATAGACGAGGTCATCGTGGACGGCGCAGGTGGACAGCGTTCGCCCAAAGGTAAAGCGACGGTCCGAATCTTCCGGTGCCACGCCGCCAAAATGCCAGATGACCCCTGAATTGGGATTGGGCATCGTCTTGACCGGGTCATTCGGATCACCTGGTTTGCCACTGATCAGCAAATCCTTCGAGATATCACCTGTTTTGGTGATATCGATGCACCACAGATGACCGACACCTTCATCGTGTTCGGGGTCTTGACCAACACCGATGTAGCACTTGTTTTTGTAGACGACGGGAGTGGCGATAAAATCGTTGCGTGTACCGGCACCGCCGAGAACATAGACGGCATCTTTGGGGTTGGCGTCGAATTTCCAGATGATCTCGCCGTTTTCGGGCTTCAAGCTATAGAGCCAGCCGTCGCCGCCGGGGAAGATCACCTGGCCTCGACCGTTGACCTCGGCATAGGCCGGACTGGACCATTGCCCATGCATGATGTTGGTGCCCGGATACGATTTTTGCCAGAGCACCTTGCCGGTTTTCTTGTCGACGGCAATGAAACTCGGCGCTTGGGGAACGGGGATGTTTTTGTGAGCTTCATCAACGCCGTTGCTCGTCACGACGAAAAGCCGATCGCCCACGATCAACGGAGAACTCGTGGCGAGGTTGTGGGGAAAGACGCCCAGCTGTTCGATCATGTTGAGGCGCCAAACGATGTCGGCATCGGTCTTGTCTTTGTATTGTTCATCCTGAACCCCGTCATTTTCGCCGTCATAAAAACCTTCGGTATCGGCACAGATGACCTCGCAGCGATTGCTGACGTAATAGAGCCGATCGCCTTCGACAAAGGGGGAGGAGCAGATACCTTCCTTGGGCCAGTCCCAGACGCGGCCAGCGGGGAGCTTGTCGTGCACCGCCTGCCAGAGGAATTTGCCGTCGGCTTCGTTGAAGCACATGACCACACCTTTGTCAATGGGTTCGCCTTTGACCGTGTCGCGTGGGTTTCTGGGATTTTCATTGTTGGTCCCGACGAAGATCTTGCCGCCAGCGACGATCGGTCCGCCATAGGCGCGCGAGCCGAGTTTTACTGTCCACTTGACCCCTTCCTCTTCACCTTCGGTGCGGACTTTGAAGTCGATGGGGACGTTCTTGGCGGTGAGGTTTACCATATTGCGGTCGGGGCTGCCGCCGAACATCGGCCAGTCGCCCGACTTGGCAGTGCCGCCGTTCGTATTCTCGCCGCCGTTACCCTGTTTGGCGGGACTTTTCGGGGCATCTACGGTCGGTTTCTTGTTGCATGCTGGAACCAAGGCAAATAGCAGTCCAGCAGCGAAGACGAACTGCCAGCGATAAGCAAATCCAGTCATTTCTATACCCTTCGATTGAACTGATTACGTGTTGCTACTTAATCCCAGACCAACGCTATCGTGAGGCCAATGGTAGCACAGAAAGACTCCCGAGCGGCAAGGGGCTGCTAGTTTTTCGTAACCTTCACATTATCATAAAACGCGGCTGATCCAGTCGCAGTCTGTGGGATGTAACCGTATAGCCCCGGCGCTCCTTCCGTGTTGGGCTTCGGATCCTTGAATTCGACGGTCCATTCCTCTGGTTCCTTCTCCCCTTTTTTCCAGACCTTGCCCTGGACCAATGCATGATCGCCTTCGACCTTGACGGTCATCTTGAGCGTGTACCAGGTGTCGGCATCCCATTGGTAGGAGATGGTTTTGTTGACACGCGACTGGGCGTCCCAGGAAACAAGTCGCAATTGTTGTTGGGTGCCATTCAGAAACAGCATGTAGCGATTGGCGAAAATGCCGGCATCGGCTCCTGTGTTGCCAACGCGAGTTCCCTTGACATCCGCCTGGATGGTATAGCCGGTCATATCCGGCGTTCCAATATAGGCACGGGCGCGAATCACGAGAGGGCTGAGCACGTTTGCCGTCTTTTTCAGTATGTGGTTGCCATTCTCCTCGACGACGACGAATTTGCCTTGGGTGTTCACCCAACCTGCAGGCACTTGACCCACGGGAACTTTTTCGAAGTCTTCCGTGATCGGAATCTGCGGCGCCACCCGAACGCGGGCAGTGGCCTTGAGCCCTTCTGCCTCAGCAACCACTCGGCCAAACTGGCCGGGAACATCTTTGGCCACCGTCAATTTTCCGTTTTCATCGATTTCACCTTTGAGGGGCGGTGGCGTTCCTTTTGCTTTGACGCCGGCAGGGATTCCCATGCCAGTCAACGTCCACTTGGCTTTCACTTCGCGCAGGAAGCGGCCGTGATCATCGAACAAACGAGCAGTGAAATTGGCACTGCCACCGGGCGCCAAAACGACATCCGCCGGCACGACTTGCAAATGACCTGGCTTCGCGTCTTTGGCGGGAGCTGGTTCTTCGAGTTTCGGCGGCTGGAAATCGGCTGTGAATTTCTCCTTGGTTTTGCCGATACAATACATTTCCTCGGAGGTGGTGAAGTACACATGCCCATAAGCGATCGAGGCGTCGCCACTGAGTTCGATCGCTACGGTCGGATTCTTGCTTCGGAACAATTGTCGATGCAAACGTTTGCATCGATCGGGTCCCGGTTCAAGGATATTGAAGTAGCCATTGACGTCGGCGACATAGATTTTGCCGTCGCCGTAAACCGGCGAACCCCTGGCGGTGCGACCGTAATTGAACGGTCGCTGCCAGAGGATTTTTCCTGTCGCCGCGTCGAAACAGTGCAAGTTCGCCGTATCATCCGCGACATACAGTCGCCCCTGGTGCAAGATTGGGGTGCAGTACTTGAACGGGATGCCGTCATGCTTCCAGACGACGGTGGGTTTGCCGTCCTCCAGCTTTCCCGCATCGAGACAAATGACCCGTCCTTGTTCGTTGGTGTTGGGGCTTTCCTCGCCATGGCAAATATAAATCTTGGTTCCCTCCACGATTGGCGAAACATTGATCGCACCCACGCCGAACTGGTAACTCCAGACTTTTTCGCCTGTGCGGACGCGGAAACAGCTGACGTCTCCGGCGGCGCCGCCTGTGATGAAAACCCTTTCGCCGTTGAGTACCGTCACAACGGGGACGGAGTTGTAGGTATTGCGCGGCTGCAAGCCGGTCGTCGTCCACCAGACAGGTTCGCCGGTGAGCTTGTTAAAGGCTATGTAACGGTTGCCGCCTCGCGCCTGTTCTCCCCAGCTGGAGTTGAGCATGCCGATGATCACCAGTCCGCTATCGACGATTGGACTGGTGACGCGCCCGCCATAGCCGGTGATTCGCCCGTATTCCTCCGTGAGCGACCGGTGCCACAGAACTTTACCCTCTTTGTCGAAACAGAAAAGGAGGCCCTGCGTTCCGTGAGCATAGACGTTGTCGGTCTCCGGATCGGCGGCAATCTGCGTCCATCCCAGGCGTACGCTGACGATATCCGTAAAGAAGACATTGAAGCGATGTTCCCACAGGACCTTGCCGGTGTACGCGTCCAAACACATGACCCGCTCTTGTTCCTCGACGCCTTCGCCGGCGCGATTGATCAGGTAAACCCGGCCATTCATGACGATGGGAGTACAACGGGCACCGTAGGGCTGTTTCCAAACCACGTTTTCACCCGTTCGCGGCGAAAAACTGGCTGGCAGATTGGTTTCCGGGGAAGTACCGTTGGCCAACGGCCCGCGCCAATAGGTCCAGTCGCTGATCGGACCTTTCTCGGGAGTCTTTTGGGGAGGCTCTTTCGAGCCGTCCTTGGCTGACTGGTTGTCTTTGCCGACGCTACTCGTTTTGCCGTTCTTGGCCACCTCGGTCTTGTGGTCCGTTTTTTTCTCGGCAGGTGTTGGGGTGGGTTGTTTGCTGCAACCGATCGAGCCGACCAGCAAGCAGGCGAAAAGCAGAACCATTAGCCGGCACTGTCGAATTCGATTCATGGCAAAATCCTTCACTTAAACTGTCTCGTCGGTGTGATTCTCTATGCTAGCGGACGGAGAGACATTCCAGTTCTCTAGGTGGTTCTATCCTGCGCGGGCGTCAGAGGCGAGGGAAAAACCCTGTTCACCGTCTTAGGTGGAACCGTTGTGCTTTCATCTCGAACCGAGGCAAACTGCCCCTCGGCACGACCCGGACATTCGCGCGAAAGAGCAACTCATCGTGAATGGTCACGCTTACGCGGTTGGCAACTTCCTGCGAGTCAGCGCTTTCAGCGATTTCAAGGTCAATGTTCACTTCGGCTTGAGCCTGGGTCAAATCGACTTCCACGCGGTATTCAACGATGTCTTCAAAGCGACGAAGCACTGCCTCCAAGGCGGCGGGATACAGGTTATTTCCGCGAACGTGGATCATGTCGTCCAGCCGACCGAGAATGCCGCCGGGCAGCCGTCGCCAACTGCGCCCGCAAGGGCAGGGCGATGCTTCCGCCCGGACCAGGTCTCCGGTGCGGTAACGAATCACCGGACTGGCGATTCGCCCGAGATTCGTAACCACCAATTCGCCCGTCTGTCCCGGCATGACATCCGTGGCCGAGGTCGGTTCGATGACTTCGACCAGGTAATCGGGTTCTAATAGATGTAGACCGCCCGGGTTGTCCGGACATTCGATGCTAAGCGGTCCGACTTCGGTTAAACCGCTATGATCGAAAACTCTCGCACCCCAGTCTTTTTCGATTCGCTGGCGTATCGTCTCGATGCTGCCTCCAGGCTCGCCAGCCACGATCAGCATTCGAACGGCACTCTGTTTGAGATCGATCCCTTCGTCGCGAGCGACTTCGGCAAGGCGACGGGCGTAAGTAGGCGTACACAATACGACTGTGATGCGGTGCTGCCACAAAAGACGCAACCGAGCGGCACTCGTCAAGCCGCCGCCTGACAAGCAGAAGAACCCTTGACGCCAGGCGGCTTCGAACGCCGACCAGAAACCGAGGAAAGGCCCAAACGAAAACGGGAAAAAGAGCCGATCGTGTTTTTCGATGCCGACAACCCGGTAGATTTTTTCCCAGCAAGCAAGAATCCATTCCCAGCTTTCCTTTGTATCCAGCCAGAACAAAGGCTGCCCTGACGTGCCCGACGTTTGATGCAAGCGGGCGTAATCGTCCAGGGGAAAAGTCAAAGCCGTGCCGTATGGTGGATGCAGCCGCTGGTCGTCAACCAGCTCCTTCTTGGTGGTGAAGGGGATACGTTTGAACTCGGCGACAGACGCTGGCAACCTGTCGTGCGAAAATCCCGCTTGTGCAAACTTGTGTGCATAGAAGCGATTCGCCGGCAGAATGTTTCGCAACAACCCCTCCAACCGGCGAAGCTGGTACGCTTCCAAGGCATCTCGGTCCAGTCTTTCCTCCGGCAACTCAACCATGTCGCTCGCATTATAGAAATAACGAAGTTAGCACAAAGCCAAAACCTTTCGCCTTGCTTCCAGCCTGCACGACAAAGCGAATCTTCGGCATGTCGGCTAATTCTTTGCGACATTGAAACAGAACAGAAGTTCCTGGTCCCGCAAATACAATTTGCCGTGCGAAATTACCGGGTGTGTCCATATCTTGCCACTTGGCAAGTTTTGCTGCGACCGCTTTGGAATCGTGAACCGCCCTTTTTCCACCCATTCCTTGGTATTCGCTTCGATCAAGACGAGGGTGCCGGTTTGTTCTTCGTAAAGATAGAAATGTTTGTCGGCATAGAGGATGGAACCTTCGCGCAGTTTTCGCCGTTCGGACCAAACGTCCTCTCCCGTCTTAAGGTTCTGGCAGATCCAGCTTTTTTTGCCCGACGTGAATCCGAAGATATGCCCTTGATCCAGCACGACTCCGCCGGTCTGGTTTTGCATCGTCCGGCTGCTATAGAGGGGGGGTAACCTTTTTGTTTTTGATTTGAATGAGGTCGCAACCATTGCCGAAGCCAACGCTGGCATAGACATAATTTCCCCACACGATCGGCGTTCCGATAACGCAATCGTTGTAGGGAGGCTTCCGTTCCCATCGCCACAAAACCGAACCGTCCTTGGGAGAAACGCTGGTCAACCCTTCGTTGGTAAGATTGATGTATTGTTTGACGCCATCAATATAGGCCACCACAGGTGAAGCATAGCTGGCCTCGTCGTTATAACTTTGGCTTCGCCAGACGACCTCGCCGGT
Organism: Gemmatales bacterium; assembly: GCA_026004675.1. Taxonomy (GTDB): domain Bacteria; phylum Planctomycetota; class Planctomycetia; order Gemmatales; family Gemmataceae; genus BPJP01. Next base: position 452,954 of record BPJP01000001.1, on the reverse strand, counting down.
ATGCTTGTTGAGGGCGGCGAGCGTGCCTTGTTTGCCTCCTGGCTGGCAAATCAGATGGTCGCCGTCTACGAGAGGCGACCAGGCAAAGCCCCAGCCGATCTTCTCGGGTGCGCCGCCGATGTTGTTGACCACCGCTCCGAGTTTCGCCGGCAGATCGACGCGCCAAACCTCTTTGCCATCCTTATCCACGCAGACGAGGATGCCTTGGCCGCCCAAAGCATAAATGTGGTCGCCGGCAATCGTCGGCGTTGCGCTGGGACCGCGGTTCCAGTTATTCCCCTTCCAGGTAAACATCGGGCCGATCTTGACAGCCCATTCCTCCTCGCCATTCTTCGTGTTGATGGCGATCAGGAATTCGGTGCCCTCGCGTGCTCCCATGATGTACAGCCGGTCGCCCACAATTGCAGGTCCCGAATAACCCACACCGGCTTTTGCAAACGTCCAGACGAGCGGTGGACCTTGCTTCGGCCAACTCTCCAGCAAGCCCGTTTCGGTGGATCGGCCATCACGATTCGCACCACGGAACTGGGGCCAGTCGGCAGTGACAACGAGATGTTCATTGGAAACAGGTTCAGCTTCTTCAGTCTGTTTGGTCGAATCCTTTGCAGCGACCGTTTTCGATGACTCCGTGTTCTGCCCTGTCTTCTCTCCTATGGGAGTCTTGTGACGGACCGAATCGGTTTCGCTCTGCTTGTTGCAGCCGACGGGAGCAAACAACACGCAGAGAAGACATGCAAATCCCACCTGAATGCGGAAAAGACGAAACATCGTGGTTTCCTTCGCAAGGGTGTCATTCAATGTTGGAAGCCAAAACACCCGGCAGTATACGCGAGCCGAACAGCGATGCCAAGGAGATTGGCGTGATTGGCGTTTCGAAAACGCCCGAGCCGACTGATTGCAGCCGATTCGGACTAGAAACGAATTGTCAGGGGCGCCAAGTCTTATACAGCGTGTAATAGACGGGAACCAGCACCAATGTGTGAATCGCCGACGTGATGACGCCGCCGATCAGCGGAATGGCAATGCGCTTCATCGGTTCGGCGCCCGCAGTGGTCATCCACAGAACAGGGAGCAGGGCGAGAAAGTCGGTCAGCACTGTCATCAGTTTTGGCCGGACGCGCAACACCGCACCCTCGATGACGGCCTCCTCTAATTCTGCCTGCGTCAATCGTCTCCCTTTTTCGTTGCGGTGCTGCCGGTAGGCAAGATCGAGATAAACGTGCATGATGATGCCCGTCTCGGCAGCGAGTCCGGCAAGGGCGATGAAACCGATCACCACTGCCACGCTGACGCTGTATGGCTGCCCGGAGTCATACCAACCCCAAAAGTACATGGCCCAGATGCCCCCGATCAACGCAAACGGCAGGGTGAGCATCGTGATCGCCGTTTCGACGATGTTGCGCATGTTGAGGTAGATGAGAAGGAAGATTACGGCGAGTGTCAGCGGGCCGACGATCAGCAACCGCCGCCAGAATTGCTGCATCATTTCGTATTGGCCACTCCATTCGATGTAGTAGCCAGCCGGCAAGCGCACTTCACCTCGCGCGATAGCTCGATCAATCGCGGTTTGGGCCTCTCGCACATAGGATCCGATGTCTATGCTCCGCTCGATGGCGATGGGAATGTTGATCAGAAGCGTTCCCCCCTCGCTCTTGACAACTGGCGGGCCATCGACGAATTCGATGTCAGCGATTTGTCCAAGCGGTATTGAATTTCCCTGCGGCGTCGCCACCAGTGTGCGTTTCAATCTCTCCGGATCGTCACGCAACTCGCGCGGGTAGCGAACGATCACGGGAAAGCGGTAACGGCCTTCCACTGTCGCCGAAATGGTCATGCCGCCAATCCCGGTTTCGATCATCCTCTGCACGTCGCCGACCTTCAGACCGTGTCGCGCACACTTGTAACGATCGACTTTGATGTCGAGATAATGTCCGCCCATGGCCCGCTCGGCAACGACACTGACGGTTCCGGGTACGTCTCTTAATACCTTTTCCAATCTGGTGGCTAATGCCGACAGCTGGTCGAGGTTGTCGCCGTAGAGTTTCAATCCGAGGACGCCGCGCATGCCGGTCGTCAGCATGCCGATGCGGGTCTCGATCGGCTGCAGCCACCAGTTGGGCATGCCTGGGATGGTCAACGTCCGCTGCATTTCTTCATCCGTCAATTCATGAAACGTGGTCGCGACCAAGGGGATGGCGTCGACGGCAAGACGTCCTTGCCACCTTTGCTGCAAAAAAGCGACGAACTTGTCGCGGTCGCCTGATGCCACTATTGCCCGTTCGATGAAGCGGTCTGCGATTTCGATGCTGAGCCGGTGCACGATCCGCTTGGGGAGAACAGATCGAATTTGCCTCATCTTATGGTGGAGCAGGTCGGCTGCCCAACGGTCTTCCAGAGCCTCGTCATCGACGCGGAAGGTCCATGGCCGCCCACTTTGTTCGGCTTCTCGTTTTTGATCGTCCAGACCTTGCCGCAGCTGGCCCAGGTTTGCATTCACATATTGCGCCAGTTCGATGCGGGTTTGCCGATTCAGTTCCCAGCGCACTTTGTTTTCCACTTCCTGGGCCAGCTCTTGCGGCGTGAAAGCAGCGTTCTTGCTTTCAAGCCATTCGCTGCGGGTGCTGTCAACGAGCATGTCGTGTGCCAGCTTTCTCAAGAACCCCTTGGGAATCAGTCGTTTCGGCCAGTCTTCTTGCGGGCGGAGCGAGACGTGCGTTTCCACCATGTTCAGGGGCGCAGGATCAGTAGGCGTATCCGCCCTTCCCACTTTGCCCAAAACGACTCGAACTTCGGGGAATTGGGCGAGGAGGCGGTCCTGGATTTGCAAGGTTCGGCGGGCTTCCGTGACCGACAGACCAGGGATGGTGGTTGGCATGTAAAGGATGTCGCCTTCCTGCAAGGGAGGCATGAATTCTTCGCCGAGTTGGAGCCGTTGAATCCAAGGCGCTCGCAACAGCGCATGCAGTGCAGGTCCAACAACTGGGGTATCTTCTTTGATCCATTTGCCGTAAACCACTTGCAACAACGGCAGCTGAGAGGCAGCCAATAACAGAAACGCCATAGCCATGCTCAGCTTCTTGTGCCGAAGTGCAAAGCGAATAACGGGAAGGTAAAGACCAATCGTCCAACGATTGATGGGATTTTCCTTTTCGGAACGAATGGGACCACGGACGAAAAAGCCTGCCAGTACGGGAATCAGGGTGACGGCAATCAAGGCCGACGCCGCCATGGCGAACGTTTTCGTGTAAGCCAACGGTTTGAACAGACGGCCCGATTGCCCTTGGAGCACAAATACCGGACAAAACGATACAGTGACAACCAGGAGAGAGACGAACAAGCCTGGTCCGACTTCACGGGCTGCTTTGGAGACGAGCTGCCAGTGATCCGTTCCCGGCGGGGCCTTTTCCTTGTGCTTGTGGACGTTTTCCACGACGACGACCGAGGCGTCGACCATGGTGCCGATGGCGACGGCAATGCCGGCCAGGGACATGATGTTGGCATTGATACCTAGAACATTCATCACCATAAACGAGACCAGAATCCCTAAAGGAAGCACGATGACTGCGACGGCGGCACTGCGTAAATGGAGGAGAAATATCAAACAAATCGCCGCTGTGATGATCAGCTCTTCGGTAAGCGTCCATTGGAGCGTATGGATGGCGCGATAGACGAGCGGGCTGCGGTCGTAAGCGGTGCGGATGATGACGCCGTCGGGCAACCCGGCCGCCAGTTGCCGCAGTCGTTCCTTGACGGCAGCGATGACTTCGAGTGCGTTTTCTCCGTACCGCATGACGACGACGCCGGCCACGACCTCCCCCTGGCCGTTCTTGTCAGCCAACCCGCGTTTGATATCCGGCCCGATGTGGACTTCGGCGACATCGCGCAACAGGATGGGGGTGCCGTCTTTGGTGGCAGATAAAACGATCCGTTCGAAATCCTGGGTGTTGCGAATGTATCCTAGGCCGCGAACCATGTGCTCCGTCTCGGAGATTTCGACGACCCGGCCGCCAACGTCGTTATTGGAACGTTGGATGCCTGCGATGACACTTTCGAGCGGAATCTGGTACAAGAGCAGCCGGTGCGGATCGACGGCAACCTCGTACTGCCTGACGGCGCCACCGACGCTGGCGACTTCCGCCACGCCTTTGACTTCGGTGAGTCGGTAGCGAACGTACCAGTCCTGCAATGCCCGGAGTTGGCTGAGGTCATAGCGGTTCTGCGTATCTTCGAGCGTATAAATGTAAACCCAGCCCAGACCGCTGGCATCAGGCCCCAATTGGGGAGTCGCTCCTTCGGGCAAACGGCCATGTACCTGGTTCAGGTATTCCATCACGCGACTGCGCGCCCAATAAATGTCGGTGCCGTCTTCGAAGATCACGTACACGAACGAGAAGCCGAAAAAGCTATAGCCCCGGACATCCGCTACTCCCGCCACAGACAACATGGCAGTCGTCAACGGATAGGTGACCTGGTCTTCGATCGTCTGCGGGTCGCGGCCTGGCCACGGCGTATAGATGATGACTTGAACATCGGACAGATCGGGGATGGCATCGATCGGAATCGTGGTCAACGCCCAAACGCCGATCAAGGCGACGATCGCTGCCAGCAGGCAGACGAGAAAACGATTGTCCAAGCACCAGTCGATCATTTTGCCGATCATGGCCGGGACCTCCGAGAGTTCGATGCGACCAAACGCCTTGAAGCTCACGGCTTCAAGGACTTGAGCAGGGTTCCTCAGGTCAGCATCTTGCCTTGGTCCCGCTTTCGACCCATGTAGGGGTTCAGTTTTTCTTCGCTGAACCAGAGCCAGTTTTCGTAGCCGACTTGGGACATGCCGCAGCGAAAGAGGAAAAGTTCTTTGCCGAACAGGGTCTTGCCGCCGTGGTCCGCTAACAACTGAATAAGGTCCCTGCTGAGTCGGCCAAAGGCGAAGCGGGCTTCGCGCGGGTTTTTCGCTTTACGGACGGCGTCGCTTCTTGAGATGAGCACAAGAGCAGCGTCAGCCAGTGGGCGATTCCTTTCCGATTCGGCGTCCTTTCGCAACGCGCTTGCGGCCCGGGCAAGCGCTGTGGCATGATCCGCGGCGGCCTTGATGTCGTCATCCGCCAATGCCGCACTGACCCGATAGTACGCATCCAATACGTTGCGAATCGCCTTGGCCAAGGTCGGTCCGATTACATTCTCGAGTGTCGCTGACTCGCTCGCAGCTGGCAGCATCTTGGCCAGCACGTTTTGAAACTGACTCTCGGCGTTGAGCAGAAATGCTCCCGCTGTAACGACTTCTTCGCCGGGAACAAGACCGGCAGCGACCTCATGGAAGCGCTTGCTGGCGAAGCCAAAATCGTTTCGCTCCTCTTGTTTGGTTCTGTTCGACCCGCTGGCATGCAGCCATTGTCGGCCCAGGCGTATTTCGCGAGGACGAAACACCCCTTCGCTTTCCTTCACAATGACGACCCGGCGGCGGCCCGACCAAAGCACGGCATTTTCCGGCACAGCCACCACTGGCAAAATGTTGCCCGTAAAACGGACGCGGCCATACATCCCAGGCTTCAATTTCCACGACGGCGGCACACTGCTCGATGTCGGCTCAGCGATACGCTCATTACGGACATCTATCCGAACGCGGATCGTTCGGCTTTCCGCTTGCACGATCGGTTCGATGAACGCGACCTTGCCTCTGAAGGATTCCCCAGGCCGGCTGCGCAGTTCGAACGTCACCTCCTCGCCCAAAGCGAGATACGGCAAGTCTTCCTCGAAGACGTCCGCGAACAACCAAAGTCGGCTGAGATCCGCCAGATGAAAAAGCACGTCGCCTTCGTTGACATAGTCGCCTTCTCTCACCGCCGGCTTGATAACCGTCCCTTGAATCGGGGCAGGGATCGGAATCCGTGGCCGAATCTGCCGCCTCTCTATCAATTCTTCGACCTGTTCTGGACGCATTCCCCAGTATTCCAGCTTCTTCTTGGCGTCGGCGAGGAGACGTCGTCCAGACGGTTCGGAAAGTGCGATCAGCAACTCTTCCTGAGCAGATATCAATTCTGGGCTGTAGATCTCGGCCAGAAGCTGATTCTTTGCAACATAATCGCCAGTGAAGTGAACGTAGAGCTTGTCGATTCGGCTCTTGCCTTTGACCCAGCAGGTGATGTGCCGAAGAAGCCGTTCGTCGTAATCGAGACGGCCCGGGGCATCGAATTCGCGCTGCAAAGCCCGTCGACGCACCACTTCCGTTACGACGCCCGCTTGCTGGACCTGCCGTGCCGTGAGGACCAGCCCCGCTTCCGATTCGCTCGCGGTGCCTTTTTCCAGCGGCACCAAGGCCATGTTGCAGATCGGGCAGACTTCGTTGGCGTTGGTTCGTTTGATTTGCGGATGCATCGGGCACCAAAACTCGGCTTCCTCTGCTCCCATCGCTTCGTCTGCGAAACCAAGCAGCCCTGCCACCCGTTCGCTGATTTTGGCAGGCGAGCCTAAACTCAGCCAGATAAGCGTCAGGCCGGTAAAAAACAGCACCAATGCGAAGATCGTAACTTGTTTTCCGCGTCCAACTCTCATGATCCACCTCACCGCAGAAACCAACGCACCTGGCCCGCTCGGCCCGAGCGCGCACCGTGGACGAAAACCCAAGCAACCTGGCTGCGGAAGATCAAATCAGATAGCGTTGTAAAAGGACGACTCGGTTTAAAGGAGGCGGAACAGAAGAAGAGCGGCGCCAACTACGAAATGTCAAATGGGCGGAAACGATGGCTGTCAGCTGGGGTGACGCCAACGGATACGATAGACCATCCTTGCAGCCCGCTTCCTTCTTTGTGCCGGCAAAAACTTCGGGATGAGAAAAGGTCTTGTTACAGCAGGGCTTTTTCGTCCAAGCGGTCCGGTCGGAGTTGGCTTGATGGCATTGCCGACAGCCGCACTTCGAACACGATGGCACTGTCTCTGGCAAGTTACCTCGCGCACAACAGCAGGCGGCATTTTTGCCGCAGCAGCAAATGTTTTCGTTTCGGATACCCCCAAGACAGAATGGTATGACCTGGCCGTTTGGACAACGGCACTCAAAATGAGGAATGCCCATCACAGCGACCATCAGTGCGGTCGCTGTCACGAGTCCAGCGGAAAGATAGCGTCGAATCCCCATAAGCATTTTGTATCGCGGTTCGTACGGCGACGCAAGCAGCTGAGCGTCGCTTCCTCACTTCCTTCGTCGATGATCATTCGCCCGAATAACTAGAGTCGAGCGAAAACCCGAAAGTCTTTGAGCCATATGTACGTGAAAAAGACCGAGACAGTTGTCCGTTGTCGATTGTCCGTCCCTCACCGAGTCTGATCAGATTTTTTTCAGAATCAGACAATAAGGATTTTCCGCTTTCGGGCCGGTTTTTCCGAATGGCTGAAAAATTCTGGAGAAGCGCTGCGACACGGGCGGTGGAGCGACGCGTCGAGCGAGGCGGGCCGTCAGAGGTCGTCTTGGTGCGCGCGGAGACGCGGCTGGGATTATTGAGGAAAAAGCCAACTAGTTTATCCAACTTATCTGGTTCACCGTCAACTAACGGTGTTTCGAACGAGCGTCACGGCGTCAGCGCGACGAGCGGACCGTCAACTGACGGTGTTTGGAATGAGCGTCGCGGTGTCAGCGCGACGAGCGGACCGTCAACCGACGGTGTTTGGAACGAGCGTCGCGGTGTCAGCGCGACGAGCGGACCGTCAACTGACGGTGTTTTGAACGAGCGTCGCGGTGTCAGCGCGACCAGCGGACCGTCAACTGACGGTGTTTTGAACGAGCGTCGCGGTGTCAGCGCGACCAGCGGACCGTCAACTGACGGTGTTTTGAACGAGCGTCGTGGTGTCAGCGCAACCAGCGGACCGTCAACTGACGGTGTTTCCCTTGGGCTGGAAAGGCACGCAACCTGCAGCTTTGCCGCCCGCTTTGCTCAGAAAGCCGGTCACTGGTAGGCCGCCAAAGCGAGTTTCAAAGAATCCACTTTGTCAATCTCACAAAATCTTTTCGACCTCTTCGATGATGTAAGAATGAACCGTGGCAGGATCGAGGCGGGCGTCGACCACCCGGATCGAATCGGGACGGCGTCGGGCCTCGGCCAAGAACCCGTTGCGAACGCGTTCATGATAGTCGCGATCTCGGCTCTCCAGGCGATCAGGTCGTGTGGGATGTCGGCGGCTCATGGCAACGTCGACGGGGATATCCAGAACGATGGTCAGATCGGGAAGCAAGCCATCCGATGAAAGCATGCCTACTTGCCAGAGGAGATCGGGATCGAGTCCGCCGCCGTATCCCTGATACGCAATATTGGCAAGGAGGAAGCGGTCGGAAACGACAGCCTGCTGGGCTTCGAGGGCGGGGCGTATGACCTCGGCGGTCAGTTGGGCCCGGCTAGCCATGAAGAGAAGGGCTTCGGTGTTTACCGAAAGAGGAAATTGTTGATGGAGGAGCAAGTCGCGCAGGACGGCACCCAGCTGGGTACCTCCAGGATCGGAGCAGGTAACGACCATCCAGCCTTTTTGCCGCAACCAGTCGGCCAAAAGCCGGCATTGGGTTGATTTGCCGGCGCCATCCAAGCCATCCAACGAAAAGAACGGAGGGCGCATGGTGTCGCTCACATCGCCTCGAAGATGGTGGCGATGCCCTGGCCGGCGCCGATGCACATGGTGGCAAGTCCCAGGCTTCCTCCTCGTTGCCTGAGAGCATGAATCAAGGTAACAGCAATGCGTGCTCCCGAGGCGCCGATCGGATGGCCGATGGCGATCGCTCCCCCGTTTACATTGACTTTTTCGGGGTTCACTTTCAAGAGCTTGATGACGGCAAGGGTCTGAGCGGCGAATGCTTCATTGATTTCGATCAGGTCGATGTCGTCGAGTGTTAATTTGGCTCGTTCCAAAGCCTTGAGTGTGGCGGGGACTGGGCCAATCCCCATCACCGCCGGATCGACGCCGGCGACCGCCATCGCCCGAACCCGTGCGATGGAAGTCAAACCAAGTTCTTTTGCTTTGGCTTCTGCCATGAGCAACACCGCCGCAGCCCCGACGTTCAGGGGGCTGGAATTCCCCGCGGTAACGCTTCCGCCGTCGGGCATAAAGACGGGTTTCAAAGCGGCGAGCGCCTCGAGGCTCGTATCGCGACGGATACATTGATCGCTCTGGAACCGTTCCCGACGGCCATTTTCATCGCTCCCCCAAGTCGGAACAATCTCGTTCTGGAATCTGCCGTTGTCGGTTGCCTCGGCAGCCAAACGATGGCTACGCAGGGCGAATTCGTCCTGTGCTCGGCGGTCGATTTTGTACTTGCGTGCCAGATTCTCAGCAGTCAACCCCATGTTGAAGACAGCCGGGCTGTGACGATAAAAAACTCGCGGACTGGGATCGAATCCCGATTCCATCGGAATGTGGTGCATATGCTCCACGCCGCCGGCGATCAACACCTGGTCACAGCCAGCCATGATACTGTGTGCCGCCTGGTTGATCGCTTGCAGACTCGAACCGCAGTTGCGGTTGACCGTCACACCTGCGACTTCGATCGGTAAGTCAGCGATCAACGCGGCCATCCGCGCCACATCGTAACCTTGCTCCTTCTCCTGCTTGACGCAGCCCCAGTGGATATCCTCGACTGCGGACGCCGGCAGTTTCGTTCGCGACAACAACGCACGCAACAAATCGGCAGACAAGTCATCTGCCCGTACGTCGCGGAAGATGCCTTTTTCCGGGTGAGCCCGTCCAATCGGGGTGCGCACCCCATCGATAATCACTGCGTTCATAAAAGACCAAACCCGAAAGCAAAACCGGCGCACCACTTCGGTACGCCGGCGACGACGACCAACTTCTACTGCTGCGGCTGACCAGCGGCTTGCATGATCTCGCTTGCAAGCTCTTGCGCCCGTTGAACGAGTTCCGCAGGCGTCTTTGCTGTCGCAAGTTTATCGAGACCTTTTTCCACCGCGTCTAACGCCGAAAGGATTATTGGCTTGAACTTTTGTACGGTTTCGGTATCGATTCCTTCGAGTCGTTGTTTCGCCGAGCGTATTTGCCCTTCCCACGCATCGACCATGTCCTTTGGCAACCATTTGCCATCGACTTTTACCATCTGAATCTCATGGCTCTCCTCTCCCGAATCGACTTTCACGGTCGCTTCGGTATCGGTCGCTTTCACCACTTCAATCTTCGCATTCTTCAGCTTCTCGATGCTTTTGCTCGCTTCCGCATCATCCACTTTCTTGGCTATTGCGGTAGCCTTGTTCATAAAATTCTTAATCGTCCCCGACAAGAATTTCTCGATGTCGGCTTCCTTCAGCGATTCCAATTTTGCGAACTCGCTATTGACCAGAATTTCGAGCAGACCGACGACCTCATCCCAATGTTCGGAAACGTTTGTCATCTGGGCCTCATCGAGAGGCACGAGAGGGTTTTGTTTTATCAGCTCGATGATGTTTGTTTTCTGCTTCTTCAGCACGTCGACCGCTTTGCGGGCGACGGCGAATGCCTTGTTCCATACCTCGGCATCCATTTTGCCCGCGAACTGCGAAACGATGTCCTTTACGTCTTTCTGATAGCTTGGCGGCAATGCTTGCCAGATCAACTCTGGCCGATTCTCGACGACCAGCGTCACCGTCATGGCACGGAGCGCCTCGTCCGGTTTCATGGTCTGGGAGGCAACCGGCTTTTTGTTTTCTTCTTGTCCTTTGCTATCCGCCGTCTTTTGAGCAGCAGGCTTGCTGCATCCAACAACAACTGACAGAACACCAACGACCAACCAACGCAACGGTTTCATTGCGAGATTCCTTTCCGTTCACTGAGTAAAAAACCAAGCAGACGCTTACGACTCTAACAAGCTATTCGCCGAACCAACGTCATGATTTGCAACAGTGGAGCACATTCGAACAAATCTGTAAAGGAGAAAAACGCAAGAAAAGGGGGACAGGCTGCGTCGAATCGAAGACACCGAAAGGTTAAACGTGGTATTTCATTCTCTCCTTCTCCCCTCGCCCAGCCGAACGAAAGAGGAGAAGGAGTGGTGTGCTGACGATCTCATCGCTCGTGGCCGCGATGATTAGTTCCTTGACGCTACTTTTCAACTCGCCTTAGTAGCCACTTATTCTCAAGTTTTACTGTCCTGCGATCCACTTTCGTTTCCCCTTTGACCCAAATGTCGGCAGATTCCAACGCCCCGTTTTTGCAAACAGCTTTCACCGAACCTCGGAACCGCAAGCCGGCAAGCCTCATTTCTCCTCTCCCTAAGTCGACAGGATCGGTGGTGTTCAGTGTCCCCGTAATCGTAACCGTTTCGCCATGTTTTTCTACCTTCACGGGAATCTCTACTTCGTGCACCACAGCGTCTTTGAAACGCACAGTAATGCTGTCCAGATCGTGCACGACAAGAAACCTGCAAGGCCGTCCCGCTAGCGCCGGAGTCACGTACATCCAATCCCTGCCTGGAAGGATTTCGGTGAGGATGCGACCGAATTGAGGCGAATCGATTTTCGGGCGATTTGTGACGGCCCCCTGGTCGTTGAGTGTAAAGACTAAATTCTTCGGAAGCCACTCCGGCCACGCCTTTGCCGTGTCAACAAACAGACGCAATTCATCGTCATCTGAACTCTTTTCGATGCGAAGGGAACGAAACTTCCACTGCTGCCGGCGATCGTCCAGACTGGTGCAGTCGATAACGGCCTCAATTCGGGAACGATACACTTCCGCCTTTCCAAGATCGTAGCCGTGCAGCCAGGTCAGATGATATCTCCCATTTGTCGCTGGAGGCTTTTGCAATGAGACGGGTACGGATGAACGGCCCGCTGTTTTGGATGGGAGCGAAAGGACAATTGCGCCGCCGGCAAGCGCTATCGATACGGCAAGGACTGCGACTTTCACTTTTCTCATCAACATCATACTTTTCACCTCCTTAGCTAATCTTCGGGCGGATTCAGAAATAGGGATAGTCGTTGCGCATTTCCCAAAAACGGTTTGAGTGACGGCGTTGACAGCGAGACGCTGAAGCCTCGGTGGTACGGCAGCGGGAGCGGTTTCAACAGCGAGCAAGGCAAGCAGCGCGCTCACCGTCGTTGCCAGACCGCGACTCGCTAGCCGGCGGCGCAGGAGCTCACGACCCCGAGCCAATCGACCCTTGACCGTATTCCGTAACCATTTGAGTTCTTGGGCAGCTTCGTCGATTGTTCGCCCTTCCAGACAACAGAGCACGATCGGGGCGCGGTATTTGTCGGGCAAATGCTGGAGTTCTTCGTCCACCAATTCTCGAAACTCACGGTCACAACTGTTAAAACCTTTAGTGGGCCGCATTTCAGATGCTTCTTTTTCTCGTAGCCGACGTTTCACAGCATTCGTTTTCGCCCGGACGGCAATGCGATAACTAACTCCGTAGAGCCAACTTCCAAGTGAATTGCGTCGTTTGATTGAACCGGCTTTTTGGACCAAAATCAGAAAAGCCGCCTGAAACGCATCGTCGACGTCGTTAGGGTCGCGAAGAACACGCCGACAAACGCCAAGAACCATTGGACCATGACGTCGCAATAAAGCGGAAAACGCCTCCTCGTCTTGCTGAGAAAGGAAACGCTCCAGTAAATCGCGATCGCTGCATTCAGACGGCTCATTACCAACCAGCCGGCGAATGCTCCCAAGAATGCTCTGCAACTGCTGATGGCCCATAGCAACCTCGTGCCAACCTTGTCCCACCCAACATAGTGCAGCAAATCACAGTGCCGGACACGGAAAACTTAAAAAATCAGCCGGACGAAGCAGACCGCAAGCCGCTTGTTTTTAATGAGCTGACTAACAAGCTATTCGCCGAACCACCGTCGTGATTTGCAACAGGGGAGCACATTCGAACAATTGCCGGTATAAGGAGAAAAACGCAAGAAAAGGGGGACAGGCTGCGTCGAATCGAAGACACCGAAAGGTTAAAACAACGGGCTGTTAAACGTGGTATTTCATTCTCTCCTTCTCCCCTCGCCCAGCCGAACGAAAGAGGAGAAGGAGTGGTGTGCTGACGATCTCCGTCAACCAGAGGTGTTTCGGTCGCATACGGCAGTGTTTACTTTGGCCAACGGAAATCATCGACCTTCAGCTGCCGTTTCAACCAGTAATCGTTGCGATGGGTTTGATAGCTTGTGGGCTTGAACTCGCCGACGAGATCGACCTTGGTCCCCGTGTCGGGAATTTTGTCAGCCAATCCGGTCAACGAGTAAACGGCATTGACAAAGAGGCGTCGCGTCCCAGCAGCCAGCAGGTCGGTGGAAGCCCCGATCGTCGAGGTGAAGGCTTTTCCCTGTTTTCCTCCCGGCAATTGGTAGGATTTGATCCAAGCGATGGGCATCATGGGGTCATTTTTTTTACCTGGGACGGGTGGACCGTCGTCGGGACGCATGCCAAAGAGAGGATCATTGGGGTCGTACTTTCCTTTTCGGGCAACAACCTGGCCAAGCACGATCGTTTTGCTGTCTCCAGGCAAGGGGAGGCGAACGCCATACACGTCCGTCGGCCCCCATATATCGCCGTCTTTGATCCCTCGCGTGATCGGCATTTTCCTGGCGTCGGCAGCGATGATACCTCGAGTGCTTTCGTGTCGGTGTTTGCCGTGGTGGCTGATCCATTTTTCGCCGAGAACAAGCCGGCCAAAGCCATCCCGCCATTCTTTGAGCGGACCATTGTAGCCGTTGCTGTAATGAGCCCATTTGCTGGAAGGCGGAAAGCGAAAGGCATGCGTGGCGGTGCGGATGCCGATAACGGGTCGCCCGCTTTTTAGATAGGCGTCGATGTGTTGCATTTGCTCATCGGGCAGAGCGCGGAAGCGCGTGAAGATGATCATCAAGTCGGCCGCCTTCAGGTTCTCCAAACCGGGAATATTATCGAGGACGTTGGGATTGATATACCCCGTTTTGGGATCGATGGCGAATAAAACAGTGCAGCGAAAACCGTGATGAACGGCGAGGATTTTTCCCAGTTGAGGCAAGGCTTCTTCAGAACGATATTCTTCGTCTCCGGAAACGAGGACGATGTGTTTGCCTTTACCCGGCCCCTGCTGCCCTTCATACACGACCCACTGGTCGGCTGCAAGAGCGGACGAAGCCGTCGCAAAAAACAGCGCGGTAGCGAGGAGGCGTTTGCCAATTTTCATGAGATGTATCTCCACAGTCGGACTGGATAACACTTGACACGTTTTCCTTTTTCGGGAGGTCAGGACAGCGACGGGAAGCGTCGCCGTCCTGCGATCGCGGGGCGGATTATTTCAGCTCCTTGATGCGGATGTTTCGCCAGCGAACTTGCAAGCCGACTTTTTTGGGATCGTTGCCGACGCCGTGAACTTGCAGGGCAATAAAGCCTTTCGGAGTGAGGTCGTCTTTAAGGTTGGCTGCCGGGACACCGTTGATCCATGTCTTGATGGAGTCGCCGCGCGCTTCGATGCGGAAGTGGTTCCAGTCATTTTGTTTGAAGGCTTCCCTGGCTTTTTTGTGCTGGTCCCCGCCGAGGGGGTAAAGCCAGCCACGACGTCCTTCGTCGTAGATGCCGCCGCTGAAGGCCCGTGGCGAGGGATCGATCTCGACCTGGTAGCCGTGCACCCGGCCAGCGGGTATGGTTTTGCTTTGCGTTTTCCCGTCTTTGGTTTTGTAAGTAATTTTCGTTGGTTTATCGAACACCTGACTGCGAATTTGCACGCCCGAGTTCAAACCCGGATCGACTTTGAATTCGAGTTCGAGAATAAAATCGCCGAACTGCTTTTTCGTGCACAAAAAACTGTTGGGAGTCTTGGGGACGGCGGTGCCGACGATCATGCCGTCTTGGACGGTATATTTGGCCTTGCCTCCGTGCTGCACCCAGCCATCGAGTGATTTCCCATCGAACAGGTCGACAAATCCCTTTTCGTCAGCTGCCGCCGAGATACAGGCCAAAAAGGCGAAAAGCAGCCCGAAGGCATACGAATTTCGTTTGCGCATCTGTGTACCTTTCTCTCCAAGCATTGGTGGCCAAGTTTAAAACACCGTCAATTTACCGTGCCGGAAGAGAAAAGCAAACCGGAGCGCATCGAAATCGAAGCAACCGCTCAATTGGATTGGATATTACGGAGCAGCAACCTGCCACCCGCGTTCAACCAGCCACCCACGGTTTTGGGAGTTCCGTCCCACTTCGCGCGATTGCCGTGTGGTTTGGCCGAAAAACGAATGCGTCGCTTTACAGCTACGGGAAGCTCGTGGCGCAGGGAACCTTTGCCTCCGGTTTCGAAATGGAATTCGAGGCAAAAGAAGCGTTTGGAGCTTTCGGTTTCGGTACGACCAACGACGTGCGTCCAGCGAGTAACCCGCTGCTCCCCTTTGATTCTACCGGGTCCGAGAAGACCGCATTCAGTCGTATGCTGGTTACCGTCGGCATCGGTCGAAAGAATTTCGAGAGCAGGATAACCATAGCCTTCATAGGCGAAATCGAAAGCCCAAAGCATGTTGTCCCAGTCGGCTGCCTGCCACTCTTTCTTCGACGTGATGGCCGAGGTCGTGCGGTAGCCGGCAACAACTAGCGTGCCGTTTTTCACCCAAAACAATCCCTCGCCGGCCCAACCTTCCGTGGTTTTGCCGTTGAAAAGTCGGCGTGTCAGTTTGTTTTCGATCTTGGCGAGGGATTTTTCGATCTCCGACTTCGCTCCCGGCCAGCGCTCGGCAGGTTTCGCACAGCCCAAGACAACCAGCGTTACGGCCCCTGCAACAGACACGAGTGGACGCATTGGACGTTCTGAAAAGCATCAGCAAGTTGCAGACCACACACATCCATTATTCGCCCGTCGGCGGCGGGAATTTTAGCAAAAGAAAAATCTTTTCACGAAAAGTCGCTAAAGGCCGGCACCCGGTTGCCACAAATACATGAAGCACGCCTGGCGAGGCAGGATTCCTGGAACGGTCACTTTGACGTTGATCTCGCTGGGGATGCTGGGCATCGCATAACAGCTGCCGCGATATCCCTTGCATCGGTCATAGACGACGATCTTGGCGTCTTTAATGCAGGCCAGGTCCAGCGCTGCTTGGATGGCGTCTTCGAGATAGCCTGTTTCGTCGACCAACCCCAGCCGGCGGGCCTCTTCGCCGGTGTAAACCCGACCATCGGCAAGTGCCCGGACTTCTCCTTCGGACATCTGTCGGCCCCAGGCGACTTTTTCGACAAAATTCGCGTGGTAACTGTCGACGATGCGCTGCAATAACGCCCGTTCTTCCTCCGACATCGGCCGCGCGGGGTTGCCCAGGTCTTTGTTCTTGCCCGATTTGATCGGATTGCTGGTGATGCCGATCGATTCGAACAAGCCACTGGCGTTGTAGAGGTTCATGATGACACCGATGCTGCCCGTAATGGTGGTGGGGTGGGCGTAGACGAGATCAGCGCCCATGGCAAGGTAATAACCGCCGCTGGCCGCCACGTCCATCATGCAAGCAACGACGGGCTTGCCGGTGTAGTACCGGAAGTTGATCAGGTCCTGGAACATGATGTCGCTGGCGGTGACGCCTCCCCCTGGGCTGTTGATCCGCAGGACGACCGCTTTGACATGACGGTCGGCAGCCGCCGCGTCCAGTTTTTCGCGAAATTCGGAAACGGGGTTTTCCCCCTTTGTCAACAAGCCGGGCGTTTCGGCATTGAGAAGCACACCGTCGACGTCGATGATGGCGATTTTGTTTCGGCACAATCGGCGATGGGCATTGTAGACGACACTTTCCTCGATCGGTCCGGAGCATTGGACTGGCTTGATGAGAATGCCGTCGAAGCATCCCGGCAGGAAAAAGACGGACGAAATCAGCAACGTCCACCGCATCGCTTGCATCCTTGCTGAGAATCGGATCGCTAGCCGGCTGCATCGGCGGCAAGGCAACGATCCGCCGCCGGCACTTAGGCTGAAGCGAAACGACTATAGCGGTCGCTTGTTCCCCGTCAAGGCGGATCGACGACCGACGTCGCATGCCGGCTTCGGTTGATCATGCTGTTTCGAGCCAATGGTCAGTGCAAAACGAAAACCGCTTTCGCCAAAACGGGAAAGCGGTTTCTTCGCCAAATGAGCGGCAAGGGGCTAATTATTTGCCGGCGTCCAGAGATTTGGATAGATGGAGGGATCGATTGTATCCGCGTCCACCGATTGAACGCTGCCATCTCTCAAAAGGATGTTCATCATTTTGCCCCGATGCCGCAAGTCGCGTTGCAGCAACCAGTTATCGAACAGCGGCACGACATTAGCGATCGACTTCTTGTATTCGACAAGGAGAATCTTGCTACCTCGATCTCGCTCACTAAAGTTGCCGGCGGCGTTATTCATGCCGTAGCTGGACCCCGCGGAGGCGCCGGTTCCCTCCGGAGTCACGATCCGCGTCTGTTCACCGGGAAACGTCGAAATGAAACGGTCGATGTAGTAGGTCATCATGTCGGGCGAGATACGCGTAATTTCTGCTCCGCTTTCATAGCCACGCGCCACTTGCCCTGTGGGATATTGCACCCCCGGTTTGCCTAAAACCCCGTCGGTTTGGTCGAGCCGTCCCGAGGTGAAGATAACGCCATACATTGGATTGGTAAACTCGACGGCTACATCCTTGACTTCGGTCCATTGGCTGCCAAGAGGATCGAAGTGAATGTAGAAAACATTCACCTTCGTCCCGGCCGGGATGGTCCGTGGAGATGTCTGGCCATTCGACGTGTACAAACCCGGTTGCGACCGCTCCACTGTCACGTCCTGAGGCAAGGTGTAATCCTGGCGTTCGATGTAAACCCGAATGCGACTCCCTTCGACCTGATTGAATACCACGTTAGGAGGGACTGGACCGTCAAAGCTGATGCCATTGCTATTCAGGTCGGCATTGGGACACCGATAGACGACCGCAGTGTTTCCTTCGACATAGGGAGCCAGACGTGCCGTCCAGCCGCCGACGACAAACTTCTTGTTGGGGTTCTGGGTAAACCAGCTTTGATAGGCCAACCCGATCTGGTGCAGGTTGTTTCTGCATTGTGCCGACAGAGCGGCTTCTCGGACCTGTTGCACCGCTGGCAGAATCAGGGCTACCAGCACCGTAATCACCGCGATAACCACGAGTAGTTCGATGAGACTGAAACCGTGGCGGCGGCTCGACTTGCTTGAAAACATCGTTCGCCCCCTGAACAGAAACAGAAAATGAGAAAACGACAGGTGGCTCGGAGAATCGAGCGCGATTGAAGATAAAATAGAGCGTCGGGGATGTCAAACGAAATGTAGGCAAAATCGTGGAAATACCAAACTTCCGCCGTCGCAGGAACCGGGGAAAAAGATTGCCAGGCGACCGACTGCTCGTACCTTCCTTTCTTGAGCCGGCTCACGCGTTCCCCGGGAGTATTCGCAGATTTGTTGACATCACTTTGCTATTTATGCTACATCCTTGTGCCGACCGGCCACATGGCAAAGGTGAGGTGGCCTGGGACCGGCGAGCTTTTTTTGACTCCAACAAAGGAACAGAACGATGACCCATTCCCACAAATACATGCAACAGGCAGCCGACATTGCTTCCCAAATCGATTGCGACACGATCGAACGCATGGTCGATGGGCTGGTGAAACTGCGCAACGAAGGAGGGCGCTTGTTTCTTCTCGGGGTTGGCGGCAGTGCGGCCAATTGCAGCCATGCTGTCAACGACTTCCGAAAACTGGCAGGCATCGAAGCCTACAATCCCTGCGACAACGTTGCCGAATTGACCGCCCGCACCAACGACGAAGGTTGGGAAACCGTCTTCGATTCGTGGTTGCGCGTCAGCAAGGCCAATGCCAAAGACGCTCTGCTGATCCTGTCCGTTGGCGGTGGAAGCGTCGAAAAGAACGTCAGCCCGAACCTGGTTCGGGCCATCGACGAAGCAAAAACTCGGGGCATGAAGATTTACGGCATCGTTGGACGACCCGGTGGATACACCCATCAAATGGGAGACGTCGTCCTGGTCGTTCCTGCTGTCGATGATCAGCTCATCACCCCGCACTCGGAAGCGTTTCAAGCGGTGATCTGGCATTGCATCGTTTCGCATCCGCGAATCATGGTTCGCGCCAACAAATGGGAAGGCCTCGACAAGAAAGCGGCGTAAGGCAAAGCTGGCCTGTTGATCGGCAATCGACGTCGCCGTTGGAACGTCTCGGGCTTAACGTGTGCGCCCCCTGATCGCTGCCGGCAATCGGCAACAACCTTTCGGCCAAGCAAACAGTCAATGGCTTCGCAAGCCGACCTGCCAAGGGTTATCAAACGGGTCGGGGGGCTGCGCCGCCAGCTTTCGTTTCGAGATAGACAACTTTGAACAATGCTTTTGCCGAAGATCAAGTAGGGCCGTTAACGGCTTGGTGCCGCAGTTCCGTGTCGTGTTGGATAGCGCAGCAATTCCTGCAAGCAGGCGAAAAGGCGATCGGAACTGGTTTCGTGCGGCTTGAGGCGGTAATAAGCACTTTTGGCATCGACGACCCGCAGCCTGCCTCCGCTCCGTTCGGCGAGCTTGTTGATCAAACGTCGGCTGCGATATCCCAGCACCAGGTCCGCCTTGGAACCGTGACATTCCAGGTGAACGTTGGCCACTTGCCAACGGGCAGCCAAAAGACGCAACTCGGCCAGCCGAACGAGCCATTGTGCTGGCTCGGGCAAGGGGCCAAAGCGGTCGCGCAGTTCCTGCCGAAATTCTTCCAACCTCTCAGTGCGAGCAATGCGTCCTAGCCGACGGTAGATTTCGATACGTTGTTTTTGACCAGGCACGTAGTCGTGAGGCAAATAGGCGACGTATGGAAGATCGATATTGACCTCCAATCGCGTTCGTACCGGCTGGTTTTTCACCTTTTTGGCTGCCTGTTCGAGAAGCTGGCAGTACAGTTCATAGCCGACGGCGGCGATATGGCCGCTTTGCTGGGTGCCGAGGATATTCCCAGCCCCACGTATTTCCAGGTCGCGCAGCGCGATTTTGAAGCCGGCACCTAACTCGGTGAATTCTTCCAATGCCTTCAGCCGACGGGCGGCGATCGGCGTCAAACTACGTTCGCGATCCAAAAGCAGGTACGCGTAAGCTCGATGCTTGTAGCGTCCGACCCGTCCACGCAGCTGGTGCAAGTCTGCGAGTCCGTATCGGTCTGCCTGATCAATGAAGATCGTATTGGCATTGGGAATGTCCAGTCCGCTTTCGATGATGGTGGTGGCCACGAGGATGTCACTTTCTCGACGCAAAAATCGCAACATGGCCTGTTCCAGTTCTTTTTCGGCCATCTGCCCGTGAGCCACGCTGATCCGGGCCTCGGGGACGATCTCTTGAAGTTTATCGGCAACCTCAAAAATGCTCTGCACGCGATTGTGGACGAAATAGACCTGCCCTTCCC
Organism: Gemmatales bacterium; assembly: GCA_026004675.1. GTDB lineage: Bacteria > Planctomycetota > Planctomycetia > Gemmatales > Gemmataceae > BPJP01. The sequence goes on along the minus strand of BPJP01000001.1, from coordinate 432,620 downwards.
GGTTCAATTCGCGCAAGATGGCGTGGCGGATCAGTTGCGGATCGTAACGGACGATTCGCGTCTCGATCGCCAGGCGATCGGGGGGAGGTGTTTCCAGATTGCTGATATCGCGAATACCTAAAAGCGACAGATGCAACGTTCGCGGAATCGGCGTTGCGGTTAGCGTCAGCACATCGACCATTTCCCGCAGATGTTTCAGTCTTTCTTTGTGGTCGACGCCGAAGCGCTGCTCCTCGTCGATGATCACCAGCCCCAAGTCGCGAAACTTGATGTCGCTACTAAGCAAACGGTGCGTGCCGATGATGATGTCGACGGCACCACGCGCCAAGCGTTCGATAATTCGTTTCTGTTCGGCATGAGTGCGGAATCGGCTCAGGACCTCGACGACAAACGGGAATTCGGCCAGCCGCTGGCTGAAAGTGCGAAAATGTTGCTCGGCAAGTATCGTTGTGGGGACCAGCACGGCGACCTGTTTGCCGTTATCGACGGCTTTAAAAGCGGCGCGAATCGCGAGTTCGGTTTTGCCGTAGCCGACGTCGCCGCAGACGAGGCGATCCATGGGCCGAACGCGCATCATGTCTTGTTTGATTTCGGCCATGGTCGTCAGCTGGTCGGGCGTTTCCTCATACGGGAAAGCAGCTTCGAATTGGAGCTGCCATTCGCTGTCCGGGGGGAAGGCGTGGCCAGGCTGCGACTCCCTCTTGGCCTGCAGTTCGACCATTTCTACCGCCAGGTCCATGACGGCCTTTTCAACGCGGTCCTTGCGTTTTTGCCAGGAACGGCCGCCGAAACGGGACAATTCGGGTTCGGTTCGAGAGCCGCCGACATATTTCTGAACCAGGTTGATCTTCGAAGCGGGAACGTAGACGCGCGTGCCTCCGCGGAACTCGAGGATCAGGTGTTCTTCGTGTCGGCCATGCTTGGTGACGACTTCCATGCCGCGATAACGGGCGATGCCGTGGCTGACATGGACGACCAGATCGCCTTCGGCCAGTTCCAGAAAACTGTCAATGGCCCGCGTTTCGACTCGTCGCCTGGGTCGAACCGCTTGTAAGTCCTGTCGGTGGAAAATTTCGTGGTCGCCGAGGACGACAAGGCGCCGATCGACCATGCGAAAGCCGGCATGAATCTGACCGACGACAAGCTGAATGTTCTTCGGCGCGGTGGCGAGGACGGCAGCAAGGCGTTCTTTTTCTGCTTCGTTGTGGCAGGCAATGACGACGCGCTCACCCGAGGTAGCAGCCGTCAATTCCTCTTGTAGTTTGCTGATGTTGCCGCTGAAGCGCTCCACCGATTCGATACGCAAATGGCAGGTCGTTTCCATGCTGGCGATGGGAAACGCCGACAACCTGACACTCGGGAAGCGAAACAGTTGCTTGAAAACCGCTTCCGTCGAAAACAATCCCGACTGGCTGGCACGTTCGTGATATTGCTGCGCCTGTTCGAGCAAGTCATCTGGTTCGACCAGGATGGTCCAACTGTTTGCCGGCAGGTAGTCGCAAAGGTGGCCACGGGCGTTGCTTAACGCCAACCCAGCACTGAGGCCAGTCAACTCAGCAGCTTGGCATTCGCCTGTACTACGCTGCGATTGCGGTGAAAATTGCCGAATCGAATCGATTTCGTCGCCGAAAAATTCGATGCGATACGGGAAGTCGGCATCGGGAGGGAAGACATCGACAATTCCGCCACGACGGCAAAATTGTCCGGGAAGCACGACCGCATCGGACCAGTGAAAACCATGCTGCACGAGCCAGGCAGCCAGTTCTTCAGGCGGAACAACGGTGCCGATTCGGATCGGCCAACTAACCCGAGTCAGTTCACGCTGGTCGGGCACGGGCTGGATCAATGCCTGGATGGTAGCGATGATAAGGCGCGGTGGTGAAGACGATTGCAACGTCTTGAGCAAGCGCAGCCGACTTGCCGCCACTTCGTCGATCTCCTCGGCGAGGCCATTCGCCTGGTGGCTGGCAGCAGATTGCGGAAGACGGTCCCAGGCAAGAAAGACTTCGGCGCCAAAACCAGTGAAGTGAGCCAAGTCATCAAGCCAATTATCTACATCGGCGGGATGGGCGAGAGTAACGAGGATCGGTGCGGGAGCGCTTTTTGCAAGGGCTGACACAGCAAGCGCGCACGACGAACCCCAAGCGCCATCTATCGTGGCGCTTTTACCTTCTCTCAATGCGGCGACGACGTCAGCAAACCCCTCGCTCGCTCCCATGATGTCGGCCAAATCTGTCAAGCTGGCGACAGCGAGGGGTTCCGGCGCGGGGATATCCATGTGAGGAATTGTAGCAGGAAGAGATAGAGCGAAAAACGGGGGTGTCGGCCGTTCGGAAAGAAAAACCCATTCTCCCATCGCTGACGGATCGGGAGAATGGGTCGCTATCTGGCATGATCAAAAAGTCAGAAGCCACTCGCATTGACGAGGGGATAGCGGCGTGAATCGCTGCCGCGTCCAGGAATGAATTCTGTAGCGGAGTTGATGATCCGACCCCGAAGCCCTCCCGCTCCGCCTCTGCCACGTCGAGGGAGCTGCGGCGGCAAAATGCGCAGGTTTCGTATGCGGTCTGACGCTGGGATAAAGTCAGGCGGCGGAGGTGGTGCCAGTATCAAAGCAGCCAGTCCTGCGACATGCGGCGCAGCCATGCTAGTACCGGTACCGTTAGCATATCCGCCCCCGGGTACCGTCGATAAGATGGCGCTGCCTGGTGCAATGACTTCTACAAAACTGCCGTAATTACTGTAACTGGCGAAGGTGTCATCGCTGTCAGAACCGCCAGGCGGATTTGGATGCGTGATGGTCGATCCGGCGCCGCCTGGGAGGCCATCAGAATCAGACAAAGCGGCGACCGTAAGTGCTGTAGGAGAGTTGGCGGGAGAGAAATTCGCTGCTGGTTGTCCATCGTTTCCTGCAGCTACCACCACCAGCACGCCTGCACGTGTCGCCGCTTGAACGGCGCTATCCATAGAAGCGTAGCGACCTGGGTTGCCGATGCTCATGTTGGCGATTTGCACTTCACTGACATTCTGTGTGACAAAGTCCAAAGCAACCACTGCGTCCGAAAGCAGACCCGTTCCTGTGTCAGAGACGACTTTCAAAGCCCACAGGCGTGCGCCTGGTGCGACACCAACGACACCGAATCCGTTGTCGCGTGCCGCCGCGATGCCTGCGACGTGCGTGCCATGTCCCCGGCCATCGTGCCCCGTTGCATAACCGAATCCAAGACTTCGAGTTACATTCAGATCGGGATGGTTGGCGTCAATACCGGTATCCAGAATCGCGATCGTTGCGTTGATTTCTGCCCCTTGTCCGTCACCTGATTGGGCACTGCTTTGGGTCGCACCGATTCGGCGGATTCCCGTGGGTACGGTCTGCGCGCACGTTGATATGATTTGATCCTGTTCAAAATGCTTGACGTTTGGATGCTGTTTGACCTCTTCGACAAGTTCGGGCGAAATTCTGGCCGCCAACCCGGGGAATGACTTGTAGCGATGCAGCACGTTGATCTTGCTCTCGAGTCCTCCCAGTCCCCCCTCACCCTTCAAGAGGATAAGGTACTGATCGCGAATAGGGTTGACACCGACGCCGTCCGGTTCAGGCAGCGTGTCGTCGATGGAGGGGCTGGGGCTGACGATGGAAACCATTTGCCTCCAGGTAAACGGTTCGATGTCATTGGTCACGAACCGGACGGAACCATCGGCCATCAGGACATTGACGCCATCGCGATGCCGACTGCGGGCTGAGGCGGCTGCCAGCGGTTCGGGGAAGTCTTCGGTGCAGGGAAGGTTGAGAGCAGGATCGTTGTAGCAGGTTCCCTTTGGCAGCAGATCAGGAGCTCGGCTGTTCGGCGGATTGACGCCATAAATCCGGCTGCTGCCCGGGCGATCGAGCCAGAATGCCCCACGCAGATCGTGTGGCGCGGTTCCCTGGGGCACGCCAGTCAGGTATTCGCCTACGATCATGGTATTACTGGTTCCGTCGGGAATCTGGCCCAGGCTCACACTGTGCCCGTGGCCCATCGCCGCTTTGGAGTGCGCTTCGCCAAAAGCGAATTCCCCCGAAAATGCGAGATAATTGGAATGGCTCCAGATGCCGTTGCTCGTAATAGATGTCTCACCACCTAGGCCGTCACTGGGACAGCGATAAACCGGCACAGCGGTCGTCGTCAGATAGTTGTTCCGAGATTGGACCGTGATTTCGCCGGCCGATGGCTTGTGCTGATTGACTGCATATTGGTAGAGGTTGTCCTGTTCCAAATGGGGGAGAATGGCGACGGCCCAGGACATTCCCTGGTCGTCGAAGCCGTCGAATTGGCCGCTCGTGCCAGCGGGAAGTTGGCCGTGAATGCCTTCGAAATTCGTCAGCGCGATTCCGATTTGCCTGAGATTGTTCCGGCACGCTGTCTTGTTGGCGGCTTCCCTTACTTTATGGATCGCTGGAATGAGAAGTCCGATCAACACGCCGATGATGGCGATCACGACCAGGACCTCGGCCAAGGAAAAACCTCCCCTCGGTTCTCTGCTCTTCATGGTGGTATCTCCGAAGCGCGGACGGGCACCGCCCAGGATCACCGAGACAAATTTGCTGGATAAAGTTTAGGTCCAAGTTGATTAAAGGGCAATTAAAAGCAGGGTCGCTTTTTTCTTTTGCCGGGAAAAATTCCAATGGTTCCGGTTCTTCCGGATTTTGCGGCGATGCCGCTTCGGTGGGAAATGCCGGTCGCCTGAGCGGCGGAGGTTGCTTATAATGCCGCCATGTGTGGACGTTACACGCTGCGTGCGACCCCGGCTGCGATTGCCAAAGAGTTCGGGCTTTCAAACGTGCCCCCTTTGTCGCCGCGTTACAACATCGCACCGACGCAAAACGTCCCGGTCGTTCGTCTGGCTGGCAATACCGGGCCACGCGAACTGGCCTTGCTGCGTTGGGGGCTGATTCCGTCGTGGGCGACCGATCTCAGCATCGGCAACCGGCTGATCAACGCCCGCAGCGAAACCGCTGCCGACAAACCCGCCTTTCGCGCCGCCTTCCGCAAACGCCGATGTCTGGTGGTGGCCGATGGTTTTTACGAGTGGAAAAAGACGGATGGCAAGAAGCAACCCTATTTCATTAAACGCTGCGATGACCGCCCGTTTGCCTTTGCCGGTTTGTGGGAAAGTTGCCCACACAATGACGAACGCATCGAGACTTGCACGATCCTGACCACAGCCGCCAACGATTGGATGAAACCGCTCCACGACCGTATGCCCGTGATCCTGCCCCCAGAACGATACGACCGCTGGCTCGACCCGACGATCGAACAGCCTGATGAACTACGATCACTGTTGCGGCCTATAGCCTTGGAGGAACTGGAAGCCTACCCGGTGAGCACACTGGTCAACAATCCGCGCTTCGACTCTCCTCGCTGCGTGGAGCCATTTCCGATGAAAGAATGAAGAACGATTTCGGTTGGGCATTTCGCCGCTACTGACCAACGCCGATGACTTGTCCGCCTTCGAGTTTCACCTCGCCGGTTTTGCGCCAATAGAAAATTTTCTTTCCGGTAAACTTTTCGCGTGGGGCTCCGGGCGTCTTGGTGCGGTACAACGTCGCCATGCCGGCGGTGCCTCCTTCGAAGACGATCAACTCTTTACTTTCGTCGTACTTGAGCACATCAGCGCGAGCAGAGAATTCCTGGGCCTCGGCAAAGACCTGGTATTTCGCTTCCATTTCCTGGCTGGTCTGGCCGTTGGCGTGCTTGTGACTGAACACTTTGAGCTGCTTGCAGGTCAGGAAAAAGCTGCCGGGCGGCGGAGCATCAGGATCGATCTGGATATCGGGGTCGTCGCTGGGGGTATGAAAGACCTCGACGTTGCCATAGAAAGTGGCTGTTCGTTTTTTGTTGTCGGCATAGAGGCGGCCGAGGTAATTGACTCGAGTCAGCTTGAGTATTTCCTTGCCGGAACGGGAATTACCTGCCGGTTGGGGCAGGGCGTCGGCGGGCGCAAGCTGCAGGATGTGGACGATACCCGGACCGGGCGCATTCATCTTGCCGTCTTCGTTGTTGAGCGATACTTCGGGTGCGGTCAGGCGTGTGTAGCGAAGCAGCTTGCCATCACGGATTGTGCTGTCTTCGATGCGGACGCTTTTGTCGCAGACGAGGTCGCGTACTTTCGCGGACTGCCCTTTTTTCTGTCCCTCCTTGAAGGAGACAGGCTGGTCGAGGAAGGCTTGCAATTCCTGGCAAAGCAGCCGGCCGTTTTCCTGCTCGGCTTGGACGCCGCCGTGGAAGATGGCGTATTGCCCGTTAAAGAACATCCGCTTATTCCAATGGATGGTCAACTCGGTGGGTTTTTCCAGGCGATCGCCGTTGAGCGAGTTTTGCGTGATCATCTCCATCGCGCCGATGCCGTCCACCCAGGCTTTGTTGTTTTTCTGGTCGATGTTGACTTCCGGACCATAGATGGCGATGCGGTTGAGCTGAACCTTGGCCAGATCGCCGATGACGATCAAAAAACTTCCCTCTTTGTCGTGGTCGAGTTGCAGGGAATCGCCACGGATTTCGATGCCGCGATCGTGGCTCTTTTCCGGTTCCTGAGTGACGATAACGTTGCCTTGGCAGCGAAGGCGATCGAGTTCATTCTTGTTGCCGAAGCGGATGACATACGATTCGATGAGGCGGGCACTGATGCGCAACGGCTTTTTGCTTTTCTTCTTTTCGCCAGCGAGGGCGTGTTGCGCGTTGCCGTGGTTTCGGTCCGCCTGCGGCGGAAGAACCGATGGTCCGGGAGCTGGCGGTGAAATCGAGCCGGCGGCAGGCGGATTAGCGGCGGCGGGTGGCAAAGAAGAAGGTTGCGGCTCTCTCCCGGATGGCGGCGGAGCGTCTCGGAACCAGATATCCAAGTGGTCGGTCGGGGCTTGTACCAACAGTTCCGGAGAACGAGCGGTGACGTTGCCGTCCGCTTCCAAGTGGTAAGGCCGAAGCCGACCAGAAGTGGACTGCGAATCGTCATCGGCTTTCCCTTTGGTTTGTTCGAGCCAGACCTTCAGGCGATCGGCGCGGAGTTCTTGTCCGGCGCCGTCCGAAGCGGCTTTGGCCGATTTGTCTTCGAAGACGGCGTTGCCCGTGAGAATGAGGCAATCGTATTCGCCGTCCTTGGTGAAGACCAGTTCGTCCTGCCAGCGGGCGTGCATAGTACGTTTCGCCGAGGCGCGATCGAGCATGGCGATCCGTCCCGGTCCGCGGGCTCTGGCCTCCTGGTGCTTCTCGGACTGCACCAGTTTCAATTCGCGGGCATAGATTTCGTGGCCGTCCTTCATGGCGACCATTTCGGGATTCCCCTTCAAAATACTTTCGCGCGTTTTCGCGTTGTAGAAGAAGTCGTCACCGATAGCGTGCAGTCCTTCCGCTTCCGAAGACAACGTGACCTGCTGACCGGTGGCATGGGCGTGTTCGATGGCCAGATTGAGAGAACCCTCGCTGCGGCCGCTGTCGCCTGGTTTGCGATGGAACTGCAATTCCAGATGATGGCAGACCAGTTCGTCGCGCTGCTCGATGCCGGCCTTTTCCGTCGTCCGTGTGACGGTCACTTTCTCCCCCAGCCAGCTCGGTTTTTCAGGAATGTCGAACCGGCCGAAATCGGTCGTAACATCATAGACAAACGGGCCTTGCGTCTTGATAACGAGCCTGGATTTGTTGGGGGCACGCTCGTCGCGGCTACCGGTGTTTGCCGCAGCTTGTTTGCCCAGAAAACCGGAGCGGGCATCGATCCACATGAACATTTCCACGTTGGAACGCAAGCGAACCAGCTTGACACCGCTAATGGTCGGTTTGGATTTGGTCGGCTTGTTCGGTTTCTTGTCCGTGTCGCGGAGCAGATGCACTTCCATACCGTCGGCCGTGATCTTGGTCGGCTCTGGCCTGGTTTGGGTGTCGAGCAAGTTGATGCTGGCCCCGGTCCAAATCTGGTTCTTGTCTTCCTGATAGTAGAGGGGGCCAGGAGTGAACAGGGAGAGATCGTCGTCGCGCTGGGCGGTACGTCGATTGTTGACAATGCGAATATCCTTGTCGAGTTCCCCGGCGATGATCTTGCGATTGCCCATGTCCGTCACGGAGGAGACGGGCCTGTCGAAGGTCAAATAGGCGACCTGGCTTTGCACGGTATTGATTTCCGGAAACGCTTTAGGATTTTTCTGTTTGCCGAAGATGGCAACGTTGAAGGGCCAGAGTTTGACGCGCCCGTCGGGCAGGATCTCGTAATCGCTGGCAGCCAGCACGAGGTTTTTGGAAGCGACTTCGATCTTGATGCTGCAATCAAGGAGGTCTTCCCAGCCCCGGCCGAAGGCCATCTGCAGTTTGCGGTCGACGTCGGAAACGCGTCTCGGCAAGGGCTTGAATTCACCGCGTTTGGTGTCCGGTGAGAATTCGGCGGGCAGCATCGGCAAACCATCGATGCCGCCCAGAAAATGGAAATAGACCAGATACGCCGAGAAATACAGCGCAAACCCGCACAATAGCAGCAGAATTCGCCGAGTATTCCACACGATCAGGCCTCTCCTCTGTTGTCGGTATCGAAAGCGCCTGCGAGAAGGAATCACCCCAGGCTAGCCGGTGCCAAACGGCTCTGCCCTCGGTTACACTTTCTCGCCGCTGAAACGGTCAAGCACCCTGTTCCAAAGCGCCTGCCCGCGGAGAATCAATTCGATCACTTCACGCACGGCCCCCCGCCCGCTGCGGGTCTGGCAAACATAGTGGACCACGGAACGCACGTCTGCGCAAGCGTCCGCTGGAGCCGCCGCCAAGCCGCATCGACGAAGCACAGGCAAATCCGGAACATCATCCCCAACGTAACAGGTTTGCTCCGGTTTGATGCCGCACTCCTCAAGTATCTCCTCGTATGCCGGCAGCTTATCCAACACCCCCTGAACCACCCTGGTGATGCCCATCTCTCTGGCTCGCACTTCGACGATATGGGACGTCCTGCCCGTGATGATAGCCGACTGCTTTTTCAACCAATGCCAAATCATCAGTCCCGAACCGTCGCGGACATGGAATTGCTTCCATTCTTCGCCACGGTCGCTGTAAATGATGCCGCCGTCCGTCAAGACGCCATCGACATCGAGAACCAGCATCTCGATCGGCTTGAGGCGGTCTTCCAGCCTGGTTTCCTTGCCTCCCATCCTCACGCAACCTGGCTGATGGCGGACTCCTCCTCCACGGGGAAAAGTCCAATGACGTCGGTGATATCCAACAGCCCCACCGGTCGGCCAGAAGCGTCGAGTACCGGCAATTCGCTGATTTTCCGTTGCTTCATGACGGTAACGGCTTCTTCGACACGTCTCCCCTGTTCGATCGTAATCGGGTTTTGGGTCATTACTTCGGCAATGGGTCGATCGAAGGCGTCGTCGCGGCGCTGCTCGAAGAGCCGGGCCAGGTCGCTGTCGGTAAAGATGCCAGCAAGAGTGCCGTCATCATGGGTCAGAAGAATGGCGCCGCTGCGCCGGCCGATCTGGCGAACACGCGTGAACACCTCACGCACGCTCTCCTTTGCCGGTGCCAGTCTCAATTCGTTGCCTTGCCGCATAATCGCTTCGACGGCGAGCAGCTTCCGCCCCAGGCTTCCCGCCGGATGAAACTGGGCAAAGTCCTCTCGGCTGAAGCGTCTCAGTCGGCTCAGAACAAACGCCAGGGCATCGCCCACGGCGATCATTGCCGTCGTGCTGGTACTCGGTGCCAGTCCAAGAGGGCATGCCTCTTCCAGCGGGCCGAGATACAAGACCACATCCGACATCCTGGCCAAGGTGCTTTGCGGCGCGCCGGTCAGTGCGATGACCTTGTGTGCTAGCCGTTTCAATGGTGGAAGCAATCGGACAATTTCTTCGCTTTCGCCACTATAAGACAAAACCAAAGCGACATCGTCAGGGTGAACCATGCCCAAATCCCCGTGCACGGCGCGGGTCGAATCGAGAACGTAAGCACGCGTGCCAGTGGAATTGAGCGTACCGGCGATTTTTTGCCCAACATCAGCCGACTTCCCTGTACCTGTCACCACGATTCTGCCCCGGCAATGGTGAATCAAGTCGACTGCTTCAAGGAACGACTGATCGAGTCTGCTCGCAACCCGTTGCAGGGCCTCGGCTTCCGTGCGTATGATGGTGCGGGCGTATTCGAGCTGGTCCATTTCCGCACCAATCGTCGCCTCGTGCACTTTCAAAGTCAAATACATGGGCATATCCGTGTCGCTTCGCCGTTCAGATACGGTAAAACAAAGCAACTATAACGATCGCACCGGGAAATACAAGCCAAGCGCGCCCGGCTACAACTTTCTCATCGGCAAGCAAGGCAACGCAAGTCAATCTGATCAGCCGAAAAAGCGAGCAAAATGAAGAAAACTGATGGCTTCGGCGGAACCGCAGAAGCAGGCGTCTATCGGATCGTCAGATCCTGCCGGGTTTTTCTATTTCACCGTCAGTTGACGGCCGCTTAGGCTGCGCTAAATGTTCCCAGGCTGTGCCGCGTTTGTCCAAACCACCGTCAGTTGACGGTGCCTCGCCACGTTCTTCGCTTCGCTCAGAGCATGCCGCCCAGCAAACACCGTCAGTTGACGGCCGCTTAGACTGCGCTAAATGATCCCAGGCTGTGCCGCGTTTGTCCAAATCACCGTCAGTTGACGGTGCCTCGCCACGTTCTTCGCTTCGCTCAGAGGCTGCCACCCAGCAAACACCGTCAGTTGACGGTGGACGAGACAAATTGCGCAGACTGGGCAATCATTTCCTTGTTGATCGCCGCCGCGCCCCAGCGCGCACCAACACTGCCGGAGTGCAGCGCATCATTCAACCTGCTCTCCGAACCGACGCCACAGCTGCCTGTCATTACTGTTGGCGTTTTGGCAACGACGCGAAACTGTGATGCGCCGGACCTGATTGAAGCACACGGGGCAGGACAGCTCTTGGGGCCATGAAATGGAAATCGAAATGAAAAAGCGACGGGATCAAGAAAAAAACTAAACCAGCGACAGATCGTACAACATCAACGGGTGTACAACATCCACAGGTATTGATATTGTTTTTCGCCGTTTGGCGCATGTTGTTAATTTGGGCTACGATAAATCGCAACGGAACCAACTATGATCCGAGTCAAGATCGAAGATCTTCTGGTTTTTGCTCAAGGATTGGTGGGGCAAGAGTTGCATACGCTACACAGAAGGCGTCCATTCAGAATCATAGAAGTTGATGTGGCAAAACGGGCGGTGTTTTTGGAGGTTGGCTCGAGCGGTAAGCTACGCAAAGTGAGTGATAGGTGGTTGCAAAAAACATGCGAGATTTTTTCTAGGACAAACTCCTATCACCCCATGCACTACACGAGAGACGCAGACAGCGCTTGGAAAGGCACGCAAGGGGTTAGTTACAGTTTGGCACTCATTAGCCGATTTGTACAAAGCAAATTCAATGATGCTGCCATAGAGGACATCGAAAAGAGCTACGCGAATAGCCAAGGGTTCCAACTCGACAGTAAACTTCGGAAGGCGGTGGAAGACTACGTTATGAATGCAGCGAAAAGGCATTTCAAGTCGCAAGGATACGAGGTTGAAGATCGTTCGAAAAACGGTCCATACGACCTTCGTTGTACGCGAAAGAAGGAGTTGCTTTACGTCGAGGTTAAGGGGACTCAAACACAGGGGGAAGACATCATTCTGACATCCGGCGAAGTACAGTTTGCCCGTCGCAACAAAGCAAATATGGCCTTGTTCATCCTCCATTCGATCAAGATATCAGAGAAAGATAAGAGCTTGACCAATGGAACGATAAGCATCATTGTGCCTTGGGATGTGGACGAAGGGAATTTGGTGCCTATCTCGTTCTGCTACAAAGTACCGAAGCATTCGACCGAACGGAAATGATCGAGAGTTTCACTCCTCAGGGAGGGCGCATCAGAGTTCTCCTGAATTGTATCCGTCCCAGCGAGCGACTTTGTCGTCAGACCCCTGTGGTTTTGAAAGTTGTTGGTAGAAAAGCAGATACTTTGTGCACAATCCCGAAAGAGAGTGGCTGGCATGCTCAAACCAACGAGAAAGGAGCAACAAGAGCTACGCGAAATAATCGAAGATTCGCTACGCCGGCAAGGTTTTTATATTCAGGATAATCAAATTGTCTTGCCCGACAACACAACCAAAGACAAACTTCGATACCTGCATCGCTTATCCGTCGAGCATCGTGTCGAGCAGGCCGAGCCACGGCTCCGGCGTCACGAAAATCGATTGCTGCGGCACATTGCCTCAGGAAGGGAGATCGAACCAACGAAAGTCACTCCGAGGCTTATTGAAGTGCTTCCCGGCTCAGAGGACGAGTTGCTATTCCGCTATGCAAGCCTGCATTGGAGCATTCCCACATCTTCCGGATACGGCCGACGTTTGCGTTTTCTGGTCGAGGATGCGCACAATGGTAAGCTGATCGGCCTTTTTGGCCTGTGCGATCCGGTTTTCAGTGTGGCGGCACGTGATGCCTGGATCGGCTGGGACGTTAAAACTCGAAAAGCGCGGCTGCGAAACGTCATGGAAGCGTTCATCCTCGGGGCGGTGCCACCGTATTCGATGCTACTGGGTGGCAAGCTGGTCGCCATGCTTTGTGCCAGCGATGAAGTCAGACGGGCGTTTCAGCGGAAGTACAGCAAGGGCAAATCCCTGATCACAGGCGCTACAGCCGACGGACGGCTGGCGATGATTGCAACGACTTCGGCCCTAGGACGGTCGTCAATTTACAACCGCCTGCGGTATCACGACAGATTGCTGATGCTGTCTGTCGGCTATACGAGCGGTTGGGGCGAGTTTCAGTTCAGCAATGGGGCGTATTCACGAATTCGGGACTATGCAGAGAAGTACTGCGACAAGACCGCCAAACACGAATCCTGGGGAACGGGGTTTCGTAACCGTCGTGAAGTCGTCCGACGGGTCTTGGCGCATGTAGGCCTTTCAGGCAACCTGATGAACCACGGAGTTCGCCGCGAATTGTTCGTCATGCCCTTGGCGAAGAATGCCCGTGAGTTTCTTCGCGGAGAGCACCGGCGGCTGCTGCGGTTCCACCAGCCGGCCGCTGATCTTGCAGCATTCTTCCGTGATCGATGGCTCATCCCTCGTGCGGAGCGCAATGCAAAATATCGGGAATTTCGGGCTGACAGTTACCGACTTTGGGAACGGCGGTAGGAGCCTCACATGTCTACGAGTGATTCCCCTTTTGCCGACCTGCCTGCTGCCTTGGTGGAAGAAGTACTGGGCCAAACCGTGGAAGTTGCCAAGCAGCTTCTCAAATCATTCCAAGAAGTGCGGAGTACCCGGGAACAGCTTCGTCATGCGCTGGTCGAGAGACAAATGATCGTCTCCGAGTCAAGTCTCGGATATCCACCGGCGCCCACGACTTGTGCGGCCGACGGTTCCTACGCCATTGAGCGCCTTCTTACCACCGACATGGTTGCTGCCGCCGCCGTGGCCGTGGAAGGGCTCACACCGCCGTCCGAAAAAAGGCATTGGGAATTGCCGCGTCATAAGACCTTTGTTGCAGCCGAAGCACATTTGGAAGATACGGCCACAGTACTACGTGCTGTAATGCTTGGCGAAGAACTCGACCTTGTGCGAAAGGCGCCCCACGATTTGGTGCTTCTTGACGGCACGCTAACCCTGCCGATCATTTATTTCAACCAGGCTCTGAACAAGGCACCGGAAACTTCAGAGAAGCTACGATGTGCCAAAGAGTTTCTCGATCGCTGTGAAGCCTATCTGGAGGCGTACTGCGAACTACTTCGCTCGCCGCGCTCCGACAAACAGTATGCTGCGCTGCCGAAATACTCAACGCGACAGGAGATCGGTCGTGAGCTTGATTGGCCAAACAGTTACGATGATCGTGGAATGCTCACGTTGCTTCTCAATCCCGGTGAACTGACCAAGCCGCGAGACCTCGAACAGCCGAAAAACGATCGAGGCGAGGTGACTTGGCATTTAAATACAGCCCGCCTTCCATCTGCAATCAAGGAGCGCGCCGCGGAATTGGCGACGGACGTAATCGATGCGCTACAAAAGACGCGAATCTTCTACTACAAGCCGCATCCCTGGCTGCCCGCTTTGCGAGTAGAGGTAGCGGCAGGAATCGCCGATAACTGCCATCGCTTGGCCACCGTCGTTCAGGGACTCAAGCAACAATGCGCGACTCCTTCAATGCTTGAACCCTATCCGATTTATCTGGCGGATCGCACTGTCAAAGCCTTGGCCCGTGCCCTTCCTGCATTTCGTCAGGTCACGACGCAGAGGATCTCCGAACAATATAGTGGTGACATAGGCGAAGTTTTCTTTGCCATGCACGGCTACCGCAGCGACACGGGGAGATAAGTATGACTGCCCCCCACAAGAATTTAGACCAGATCGTGGATGCGACCGAACGGCTGGGCGTCGTCGGTTCACCATCATCAACAGCGCAACTTTCAATGGATGTGCTCGGCTCGGCGGTCTCGCGCAAGCTTGTCGGGGAGCTGGCGCTTTTTCGCTTCGCTCAAGATGGCACCTCCCACTACGCACTCGGCCAGATTACGGAGGTTCAGCTACGCAACGTCTGGCATGAAGACCCTACCATGCGTAGCCTGATTCGCCAGCGCGGACGCGTGGACGCCGTCAGCGAACGCCAGGACACCCACCTTGGTCAGATGGTGATCAGTGCAGTCTTTCGGCAAGGCGGTCTGGCCGGCTATGAGCCGAGTATCCTTGGAACGGTGCCTGCTACAGGGACGCCGATTCATCTCGTCAGCGACGACGTTCTCGACGAATTGCTCAGGCCGTATCATGATCAGCTCTTCTACCTCGGACACGTGTACGGATCAAAACCGAAACTGCCGCTGTGGTTCAAACATTTTGACCGCGGGCCGGACGGCGCGGGCGAAGCGTACCATCTTGGCATTTTCGGCAAGACCGGCTCCGGCAAGTCAGCCCTCGCCAAGATGATCCTTCTGGCTTATGCTCGCTATCCGAAGATGGCGCTGCTTGTTGTAGACCCACAGGGCGAGTTCTCTCGCGACATGAAAACAGGCACGACCAACGCAGAATTCCCGTTGCCCGTTGGCGACCTAATTCGAGCGCGTGGCAAGGATTTGTTTGTACTGACTGTGCGAAACCTGGTCCTCGATCGGTGGGGCCTCTTCCGGCAAATCCTCGCGGAGTCGCGCTTCTTCCGTGAACTGCAGATCATGACGCAAGACAAGGTCGACCTTGCTTGCGACCAGTTGACGGAAGCGATGCGAAAGACGACAGGCATCACTCTCGCGACGCTCCACGACAAGTCTGTGTTTAAAAAGACTTGGAACCTGCTCAAGCAAGACAAACTACGCAACAAGATCTACGCGCGCGAGGGGGCAGCCGCGGAACGGTTCAAGGATGCTGTTGATGAAGCGAACCCCGATGAACTTTATCACGACATTTGGCTTCCGGTGGCTCGGCTTTTCAAGGAAGACCATGCCGGCGGCCGTCGAAAGGTTGAGGATGCGTTGAAGTGGCTTCTCGACAACTCGAAGGCAAACCGGCCGGTACTGGTAGTTGATGTTTCAAAAGAACAAGCGCAAGGACTCCTCTGGAATGACACCATCCAAGCGCTCGTGATCAAGCGCTTGCTTGAGGGGATTACTCTTACGGCAGAGACCCTCTACAAGGAAGGCCAAAGCCTTAACGCCTTGGTGGTCATCGACGAGGCGCACCGCCTCGCTCCGCGTGAGCTTCCCTCGGAAGATGACGCGGCTCGAGGCGTCCGGAGCGTACTCATCGATGCGGCAAGGACTACGCGAAAGTACGGTCTAGGATGGCTCTTCATTAGCCAGACGCTTTCCAGCTTGCACCCCGAGATACTCCAGCAGCTGCGGATCTTCTTCTTTGGCTTCGGGCTAGCGCTGGGACAAGAATTTCAGTCGTTGCGGCAACTCGTCGGGTCTTCTGGGACAGCGCTCGATCTTTATCAGCTCTTCCGTGATCCCCATTCGGCGTTCGATACCAAAAGCCGACAGTACTCATTCATGACGATTGGGCCGGTAAGCCCCCTTTCATTTTCGGGCACGCCGCTCTTTCTGAACGCATTCAATACAGTTGATGCCTTCCTCGCCTCAAACAAGCTGAAGACAGGCAGCACACAAGACCAATCGCAGTGAGACTTCGCCGGTGGCGACAAGCGGTCGCTCGAGCTTTATCAGTCGTTTCGCGATCCACAGAGCTTCCCGCGCCGCGACCTGCAAGAGTTCCCATTTTTGGCGGTAGGTCCAGTGTCTCCGCTGGCTTTTTCGGGCAAGCCGCTTTTCTTCACGGCCTTCACGGACCCGGCCGAGTTCCTGCGCGTGAATCGACTCGGCGATCAATGATGCGACTGCTGCTGAGATGCCGACTTGAATAGAGAGAACCGACGTCCAACTCCTCGTCGGTGGAACCAAAATGCTGGAAAAGCAGAGCGGCGATGGCCCATATAAGCCGGCTTGTTCACATCTTTTCGAAACGGATCGCGGTACAGCGAAATGTCGGCGGTTCGCTACATGCGCGCGTTTTCAAGCGTGTGGAACAAGAACGGCTGCATCTTTGTGCGCCGGAACCTTCAGCAGTGACTCGATGTCCTCGTCGACATGGTTTCGAATAGCAAATGGATTTCGATGAGGTAAGATAAAATCGTTTTTGGCGCGAAGATTCCTTTTCGTGCGGGCGGCTTTCGCTTTGAAAACGCACGTTCAAACACAAGCACTGGTCCGTGCTCCTGCTCGGGTTGCGACGCTCGATCAGTTGCGCAAAGAACGCGTCTGGCAGGCACCGCTTGCCTTCGTCGCTGCCTGCGTAACGCTGGGAACGGTCGGGGATCGATTCATTCGTGTTCCTCTTGGCATCAGTTTCTTTGCCGCGGCATTGAGCCTTTGTCTGTGGTGGGCGGCACGAAAGCAACGTTCGCCAAGCTTGCCCTTATGCTATCTGGGAAGTGCTTTGGTCGCCTTAGGTGCCTCGTGGCACCACTGGTATCGCGATGTTTTGCCAGCGAACGACATCGGCCAATTCGCTGTCGACGAACCACAGCCTGTTCATTTGCTGGGCCAAATCGTCGAGGAGCCAACAACTAGGCCACCGCGTGGGGACAGCGAACTGCGTTCGCGAGCGGAGGAAACGACCGCGGAGCTTGTGCTGCGAGCAAATCGGCTGCGAAGAGGCACCGGTTGGCAAGACGTGACGGGCAAAGTACGCGTTTTTGTTCCCGGCAACGGCGCCAATCTCCATCTCGGCGACACCGTGGAAGTCTTTGGGCAATTGTCGCGCATTGCTCCGCCTTTCAATCCTGGCGAATTCGACTATGCGGAACTGCTGCACGATCGAGGCATTCACGCTCAGATTACCGTGCGCAACACAACGGAAGCAGTGCAGAAGCGAATCCCAGCCAATGCCACGTGGACACCAGCCATCTGGTTGTCGGCAGTCAGGCAATGGGGCAGGCAAACGATAACAAACCGGCTTGGTCCCGCCGATGTCCCCGTCGCCTGTGCGATGCTGCTAGGCGATCGAACGACCTTGTCATCACAGACATGGCAAAACTACGTGCGGACTGGAGTGGTACACGTGCTTGTCATTTCCGGTCAGCATCTAGTCATACTGTCGGCGGTGCTCTGGCTAATGCTGCGATTCTTGGGAGTATCGCGGCGGCATGGGGCCGTTTGTATCGGTCTGGTCGTTATGGGTTATGCCTTTCTAACAGGGGGGAGACCGCCGGCTCTCCGTGCTGCCGTCATCGTTTGCGTGTATTGCGGTGGCATTGTGCTGCGAAGACCCGCGCTCACTGCCAACTCTCTCGCCCTGGCCTGGTTGGTCGTCCTCGCTTTGAACCCGACCGAAATTTTCCACGCCGGTTGCCTCTTGTCCTTCCTTGCGGTTGCCGTGCTTTATTTTGGCATCCGAGATTGGCAACGACGCCTGCAATATGATGATCGGAACGATCCTGCCCTCATCGTGTCGACACCAGCTTCAAACTGGGTGCGAGCACTTTTGTTTCGAGTCGCCATCGCCTATATCGCGACAGCCGGCGTCTGGCTCGGTCTGGCTCCATTGGTCGCGTTCCATTACAACCTCGTCTCTCCTATTGCCATCGTTGTCGGCCCGCCAATGATGCTGTTGACGGCAGGCATCCTTTTCAGTGGCTTTCTCATGCTGCTTCTCTCAGTCCTATCCGGGACCTTGGCTGGTTTCTGGGCAAGTGTCGCCAGTCTTTTTCTGCAAGCCGCCAACAAACTCGTGACTGTCAGCGCGGAGCTGCCCCTGTTCACCTACGTTTCCGATCCACCACTGTGGTGGCTTGTGGTCTTCTATTCTGGGCTGTTGTCCTACTTCTTGCTCGACGAATGGCATCGGCGCTCGTGGTTTCTCGCCGCGTTGGCAGTCTGGCTGGTGTTCGGAGTGGTTCTGGTGACGACGCGATGGCCGACCAATGAATTGCGTTGCACGTTTCTGGCAGTCGGTCACGGCAACTGCACGGTCATCGAGACCGAAGATGGCCGCGTGGTGATTTATGATGCCGGCGCGCTCTCGGGACCTGAAGTTGCGGAGCAGACGATCGCTCCCTTTCTCTGGCATCGAGGTATTCGCCGCATCGATGAAGTGTTTCTTTCCCACGCCGACTTGGACCATTTCAATGGCCTGCCGGCTCTGCTCGACCGCTTCCCGGTAGGACAAATCACCACCACCCCCAGCTTCGCCGAGAAAGAGACGCCCGGTGTGAGAAAAACGCTGGAAATGTTGCGACAAAATCGTGTTCCGGTGCGAATCGTGCGCCGCGGCGACCGCCTGACCTACGGAACTCTGCAAATGGAAGTGCTGCATCCGCCGGCGATCGGACCAGAGGGTATCGAAAATGAACGCAGCCTGGTTTTATATCTCCGTCATCACAACCATGCTATTCTGCTGACAGGCGACCTGGAAAAACAAGGTCTAAGCATGTTGCTGGCCCAACCACGAAGAAAAATCGACATTCTCATGGCTCCTCACCACGGCAGCCGAAACGCCAACACTTCCGACCTCGCGCGATGGGCTCGCCCCAAACTGGTCGTATCGTCTCAAGGTCGACCAGTGTGGCGACCGATAACGAACGAACCTTATGCCGACGTCGGAGCCGTCTATCTGTCGACCTGGCCAGCCGGAGCCGTGACGGTTTACAGTCGAGCTGCGAAGCTGGTCGTAAACACCTTTCGCGGGCAACATTCGACCGAGCTTGTCGAACCTTTTTGAATAAAATGGCTATAATCGGCAAGATAGGCAGAGTTGGACCTGCTTTGCCCTTGTACCGATTCGTTTGGGAACGTAGCATGCGCGACCGCACTTTCGTGCGGCAAACCGCGTTTCGTCCAACAGAGGCTGAAAGAATCTGGTAAACGTCGCGACGGCGGCGGTTTTCAGGAATTGGAACGTGGAAGAGCGGATGAACCAAATCCTTGACAAGACCAGGCTGATTGACGCCCATCGGCCCAGCTGGGCACCCACTGTGATGTGGTTGGCGTGTGTCGCGGTCTATGCTTTATTGCAATGGCTGTTGGTATCGGCGATTCTTGCCCATTCCTGGTTGACGGTTGGCGTTCTGGTCCTTTTGCTTGCCCACTTGATGCATGTTCACACGCTCGCCATCCATGAAGCGGCACATGGAACGTTGTGCCCCGTGCGTTTTCTGAATGACGCCTTTGGTATCTTTATTGGCATCCATGCTTTTATGTCGTTGTCAGTTTACCGAGCCGTCCATCATAACCATCATGCCTGGCTGGCCACGCCTCGGGATGATGAGCTTTGGCCTTTCGTCATTCCAGGCATGCCCCGCTGGTGGCGCGTGTTTGCGGCTTGTCTCGAATTGACTCTCGGTCTGTTTTTCACGCCGCTTCTGTATCTTCGCGGTTATTTGCGCATTGCGGCCGAACAAAAGCCGGAAGTGCGCCGACGCGCTCGGGCGGAAATCGCCCTGATCGTTCTCGTTTGGATCGCGGTCCTTGCTCTTTTCGGATGGTTCGGCGGGTGGAGGTTCCTCTTGCTGAATTATCTGGTCCCAGCCATGATGGCCGGAAACCTCCAAAGCTTGCGAAAATATATTGAACATATGGGTCTGACCGGTTCGACGGTCCTTGGTTCGACGCGCAGTGTGGTACCGAGGACGTTGCTCGGACGACTCGCCGCCCGGACCATGTTCAATATCCACTATCACGGCGTCCACCACAAATACGGCCAAATGCCGTCATCGGTAGCCCCGGAGTTCTCCGATATCCTTATGCCAAAACAAGCCGATGAACGTGCGCCATTTCCGTCTTATTGGGCTGCTTTTCGCGATATGGTTGGCACGCTGGCCGATCCTCGCGTCGGGGCGCAATGGAACAGCACAGACATCAGCGATCGGATATCCACTGGAAGCCGATGAGCCGGGACGACTTTTCGCAACGACCGAAATCCTCAATTGCTTGCGCGAGGCTCAGACCGTCCGCCCTTTGAACAATTGGCGATTCAGACCTGGTTCCCGGTCCGTAAAAGGGCCATCCGCTTTGTCTTCCGTCAGGCAACGGACATACATTTCCATTTTGGCATCGAGATCATCGGCGTGATGGAGGACGATCACTTCGGGAATCAACGGCAAGCGTGGCGAACCCCATTCCGGCAAGGTCAAGTGGGTTACGATGATGTGTTCGAGCATGAGCAAGAGTTCGGGATGCACATCACCGAATTCGCTCGCCATATCGCGCACCATATCTCTGCCAAGAAACAAATGCCCGAAAAACCGCCCAGGAATCGTCTGTTGCGGGGCGAATAGATCGTCGTCGATTTCGAGAACGCGTCCCAGATCGTGCAGAGCCGCACCGGCGATGATCAAGTCTTTATTCAAAGGGGGATTCAGTTCCGGGAACTGCTCGCGGTATTTTTCCGCGAGAAAGACGCAGTTTTTTGCCACCGAAAGCGTGTGCTCGACGAGGCCGCCAGGAAACGGATAGAAACGACGCAGCGACGCTGGTCTTTGCACGAAAGCCTCTCGGTGCCGGTTGAGCAAGGCCAGCACGAGCCGGCGTAGTGGCTCATCGGCGATCTGGCCTTCCACCAGCCCAACGAGTTCGCTGAAAAGGGCAGCGGGGTCATGGCGGCGAGAAGGCAGAAAAGCCGACGGCTGAAATCCTCGCTGGTAATCTTCTTCGTTTACGGGGCGCAAGGCCCGCAAGTCGAGTTGAGGCCCATAACGCTCATGTTCTCCGTAAACCGCTTCGATTTTGTAGAACTCCCCCTCACGCCATTCCTTTTCGCACGATTCGAACCATACGCTGTCGGCCCAGACCATTACGGAGGCGGTGCGCTCCGCATCGCGAAAGCGGCAGGTAAAATACGGTTTGCCTTCGCGAGTCGAGCCTCGGCTGCGCTCTACAAGAAGAACGTAACCATTCGCGACTTCCCCAGGCTGCAATTGGGACAGGGTTTTCATGATGCTTTGCTGTTTCGCCTCGGCAGGATACCCGGCTCTTGCCAACAGCCTGGCAAGATCACGCCACGACAAAACCTAACGAATCGACTTCGGTGCTTTTTGCCCCTTGGGAATCGTAGTGGTGTACTTTCTTCCTTGCAAACGTTTTTTGAAGTCGGCTTTCGCCGCCGACAGGACGCCGTCGTCCTGGAGCAGGTCGGCAGCGCTGAGGGCGAGAACTTTGGCGGCTACCATCATTCCCTTGTGGCCGATCGGCGAGCCGATGGCCGCCACGTTTTGCCAACTATGCCCTGGGCTGCCTGCCGCAAAACACACCGTGCTGAGACCGCCCGTTGGTACATGCCAACTGATATCGCCAACATCGGTAGAACCCCCTTCCGCCGGGTACGGTTTGTCAGGGATCGGTTCGAGCGTGTCGTTCAACGGTTTTTGCTCTTGCAACCCGAAATCCTCGCGCAAGGGCGCCTGCAACCGTCGAGCAAAGGCCAGCTCTTCTTTAGTGAACTTCGGCGGCCCGATCTCCTTGAAATTCCGCTCGATCAGCTTCGAAAGCGGAAGGTTGGGGATGATTTCATGACAATCGGTGTCGATGTGGATCGCCACTTTGGTGCGCGTCATCTTGGCGGCAGCCTCGGCAATGTCGCAAATCCAGTGGTACTGATATTCGGCGTCTTCGTGTGTATTCGCGCGGATGAAATACCACACCTGAGCTTTGGCGGGCACCACATTCGGAGCACCGCCTCCATTGGTAATCACATAATGGATGCGGCTGGTCTCTTTAATGTGTTCCCGCATGTAATTGACGCCGATATTCATCAGTTCGACAGCATCGAGCGCGCTCCGCCCTTTCGAAGGACTGCCAGAAGCGTGGGCCGGCAAGCCCGTGAACGTAAACTTGGCCGAGATCAACGCCTTGGTCGTTCCATACCAAATGCGGTTCTTCGTACTCGGATGCCAGTGCAGGCAGGCATCGAGGTCATCGAACTGACCGTCCAAAGTCATGTAGACCTTGCCGATCACGGTTTCTTCGGCAGGCGTGCCGTAAAGGCGGATCGTTCCCGGCAGCTTGTGCTGGTCATAGACGGCTTTGACAGCGAGCGCGGCACCCGCAGCTGCCGTCCCCAGAGCGCAATGCCCGCAACCGTGGCCTGTTGACCGACCGGCAAATGGGCTTCGCTCCGGTTTGATTTCCTGCGATAAATCGGGCAAGGCATCGTATTCCGCCAGGATGCCGATGATCGGCTTCCCTTTGCCGTATTCCGCAACAAAAGCCGTCGGCATGTTCGAAATGTTCGACCGGACTCGAAAACCGTTCTTTTTGAGAACATCCATCAGCCGCTTCGAGGACCGATACTCCTCGAGTCCCAATTCAGCATAATTCCAGATGTCCTGATTGATCGCAATGAGTTCCTTTTCGATCGAGTCCAGGTATTTCACGATGTCCTGATGTACCTCGGCTGGTTTGTTCGGTTGTTCGGCATCGAGCGGTTGAAAAAGAGCCAAGAGTCCGATGACGGCTAAGGATCGTTGCATGGCGGGAATCCTCCTTTGGAAAGTAGCACGAAAGCAGGTTCTGATTGTAACGCGCTTCTCGTCGCCGTCGAGAAAGATCGCCTGTTCGACGTGGAACCAGCATATGGGCGACGACATCGCTTCAATGCTGCGCCGGCGAATGGTATTGGCGAAGCCTGTCTGTTCATTCGGCGAACGAGTATAAAAAAAGCAACTTCCCTACTTTTTACTGCGAGGCAACGATGGACGTGCTGCAACAAGCCGACTCGGAAGTTTGTCAAGCGATCCAGGATGAAGGTCGCCGGCAACAGCAGGGTCTCGAGATGATCGCTTCGGAAAACTATACCAGCCCTGCGGTGATGGCGGCTCAAGGTTCGGTGCTGACGAACAAATATGCCGAAGGTTATCCCGGTCGCCGCTATTACGGTGGCTGCGAATACGTCGATGTCGTCGAGCGACTGGCGATCGATCGGGCGCTACGGATTTTCGGTGCCGAGCGTGCCAACGTCCAGCCGCATTCCGGCGCTCAGGCCAATATGGCCGTCTACTTCGCTTGCTTGATGCCCTGCGATACGATCCTGGCTCTCGATCTGGCCCACGGCGGGCATCTTACCCACGGCATGCATCTGAATTTTTCCGGTAAACTTTATCACGTCTACGGCTACGGCGTCCGCCAGGATACCGAGACCATCGACTACGACCAGGTCGCAAGACTGGCGAAGCAGTACCGCCCCAAACTGATCGTCACCGGTGCCAGTGCTTATCCACGCACCTTCGACTTCAACCGATTCGCTGAAATCTGTGCCGATGTGAAGGCGCTATTGATGGTCGACATGGCTCACATCGCCGGGCTGGTTGCAGCCAAACTCCACCCCGATCCGGTGCCGGTTTCGGATTTCGTTACATCCACGACACACAAAACGCTTCGAGGTCCACGCGGCGGCTTTGTGTTGTGCAAGAAGGAATGGGGAGCGAAGATCAACTCCTCGGTCTTTCCAGGTCTGCAGGGGGGGCCGTTGATGCATGTCATCGCCGCCAAGGCGGTTGGATTCGGCGAAGTCCTCAAACCCGAGTTCAAGGCGTATGCCGCCCAGGTCATCGCCAACGCCAAGGTCTTGGCCGATGAATTGATGCGAAAAGGATTTCGCCTCGTTTCCGGCGGCACCGATAATCACCTTTTGCTTGTTGACGTGACCAGACTTGGCGTTACTGGGAAAACCGCGGAAGAAGCCCTGGATGACGCTGGCATCACCGTGAACAAAAACAAAATCCCGTTCGACCCGCGGCCTCCGCTCGATCCATCCGGAATTCGCATCGGCACGCCGGCGCTGACCACGCGAGGGATGAAAGAAACGGAGATGAAGACGATTGCCGGCTGGATTCACGCCGTGCTGTCCGAGCCGGACAACCATGCCAAACGGGAACGCATTCGCGGCGAGGTCCGCGAGCTGTGCCAGCACTTTCCCGTTCCAGCAGCGAAAGGATGATCGATCACTTTTCACAAACCATCGCTTTGATCGTTTCGAACGAAATCGACTCCAGCGAATCGACGATCAGATCGGCGCCGGCAGCCTGCAATGCCTGCTGGCTGTGATGGTCGAGAAAGCGGACAGCGATGCATTTCATGCCCGCGGACTTGGCTGCTTGCACGCCCACGGGAGCGTCTTCGAATACGATGCAGCACGCCGGTTCGACTTGCAATCGTTGGGCTGCGATCTGAAACACCTGCGGATCGGGTTTGCCTCGCTCGGTGTCTTCCTGGCTCACAATGGCAGAGAAATAGCCAGCACTGCCCGTCAGCTCGAGGATCAGGTCGATGTTGCCTCGCGGCGCGCTCGAGCCAATCGCTTGTCTCCATCCCGCTTCCTTGGCTGCACGCAAAAGGGAATTCGCTCCGGGTAACAACGTCACCCCCTGCTCGCGGGCAGCCTGCTTGTAAAAATCTTCCTTGCGGTTGGCCAAATCCGCGATCTCGGCATCGCCGAATCGACTGCCGAACAGCTTGCGGATGATTTCCGGATTGCGCCACCCGAATGTCGACGTGAAATCGTCGCGGGTAAAAGGGAAACCCAGCTCGTCTGCTAACTTTTTCCAAGCCCAGTAATGCAGGTCGCCGGTGTCGACAAGCGTACCATCGACATCCCAGATGAGACCATGATTCGTTGCACTATTCACGCTAACGCGGTGTCGGTTAGAAAAGTCAGTAGGTCAGAGTCCGCTAGGGCGGAGGTCAATGATGGTTTCCTCGCCCGGCCTGAATTGGATCCGCCGCAACCGGGAAACTTTCTTGCCTCCCTCGGTGTAAGTCATACGGATGGTGTAGTGATATGTCGTGCCGACCTCAAGAGGCGGAGTCTCAAAAGTGCGCACCGGCCCCGTCGAACGGGTTCGACGTCCGTTGATTTCGATCACGGCATCATCAGGTACTTTGACGGTGATCCAGGCCGGTTCGAATTCGGTCAAACCTTTGATGTCGCTCTTTTTTTGTGGCCGCAAATCGACGTATGTTTCCGTGCCGGCAAAAATCGTTATCTCACGCTCGCGCACGATTTCCTTGTCTCCTTCCTTCCAGGTGGCTTTGACCGAATAGCTATATGGATGGTTTTAAAACGATGCTGGGGGTGACATAATAGCGCTCCTCGCCTGTCGATTTCATCTTTCTGCCTTCGATTTCGACGGTGGCTTGTTCCGGGACACGCACGATGACTGAGGCAGGCATGGTGGTCACCTGCGTGCCGGCGCGTTTTTCTTTCTTTGGCTGGAACTCCGGAAGTTTGATCTTGTTGGGGTCGAACTTGCGGCGTGAATAACCGGAAAAGTCGAACTCCCATTTTACACCACAATGCGGGCAGATATCCCCCACTTTCGAAGTCCCCGGAACCTCATTCTTGCAATTCAGACATTGCTTCGGCGGCAGTCGCTGGGCGTTCGCTGGGAGCGGCGTAAGCTCGATGGCCAAAACGAGCAACATGAAAAAACCCGCGATCCTCAACATGGCGGTCGTCATGGGATGATTCCTCTCTTCGAAGGGGGGAGGGGAATAGTTCTTGTAGGTTGTTCGCCGCAGACCCCATCGTATCGCCGTCAAAGCGACAATTCGATTCAAATCCGGCGTTTTTTCTCAATGAAACGAGTAACGAGATCGCGCACTCAGCACCTACGCTCGGAAGCGGGTGTGTTTTTTGACGGTCCCCTCGTCGCGCTGACGCTGTGACGCTCGCTGGAACCAGCGTTCGTTTCAATAATTCCCACCGCGCCTTTGCGCGCACCAAGACGCCCCTGGACGCACTGGGGCTGTGCAACGCCTTGTCTGACTTTGTCGGAATCCTTGTGCCGCTTGGTTGAAATGGTTCTGGCAGCGCCCCGCGCACATTTCTCCGCGGTGCACCTAGACGACATTCTGCAAATACAGGCACTTGTGAAATGCTTTTGAAGCGGCGCGCCCAGGTCGACGCTATCAGCAGGATTCTTTTGCTCGCTGGTGGCGAGACGCTATCATACCACCAGCGACAAGGTGCTCGTTTCCAGCAAGGAGTATTGCGGATTATGAAAGCATTCATTTTAGGCATCGGGATACTGGTTGCTTGCACAGCCTCGGTTTC
The DNA here is from genome assembly GCA_026004675.1 of Gemmatales bacterium. GTDB lineage: Bacteria > Planctomycetota > Planctomycetia > Gemmatales > Gemmataceae > BPJP01. Next base: position 406,052 of record BPJP01000001.1, on the reverse strand, counting down.
TGCTGACGAAGGCATGTGGTTGTTCAATCATCCGCCGAGGGAGTATTTGAAAAAGAAATACGGCTTCGTTCCAACGGACAGATGGCTGGAACACGTGCAGAAATCTTCGGTGCGGTTCAACAATGGCGGCTCTGGCTCGTTTGTATCCGCGGACGGGCTGGTGATGACCAATCACCACGTGGGCGCGGACTGCCTGCACAAACTTAGCGATGCCAGGCACAATTACTATCGGGATGGTTTTTATGCCGCCACGCGTGGACAAGAAAAACGCTGTCACGACCTGGAATTGAACGTCTTGATGAGCATCGAAGATGTGACCGAACGGGTCAATGCTGCCGTCAAGCCGAATATGTCAGCCGAGGAAGCGGCGCGGGCTCGCAGAGCCGTCATGGCCAAGATCGAAAAGGAATCGCTTGATAAAACAGGGCTGCGCAGCGATGTCATCACGCTGTACCAGGGAGGCCAATACCACCTGTACCGTTACAAAAAATACACCGACGTTCGACTTGTGTTTGCTCCCGAACAGGCCATCGCCTTCTTCGGCGGGGACCCCGACAACTTCGAATACCCGCGGTATTGCCTCGATGTGGCTTTTTTCCGTGTTTATGAAAATGGCAAGCCGGCGAAGATCGAGCACTATCTCAAATGGTCGAAAAGAGGGGCAGTCGAAGACGAGCTGGTATTCGTTTCCGGCAACCCGGGACGAACCGATCGGCTGGCCACGCTGGCCCGACTCCACTATTTACGGGACCGGGGATTTCCCGAGTTGTTGAAGCTTCTGTATCGCTGGGAAGTGGTGTTGACGGCCTGGAGCAATCGAGACGCGGAAAACGCTCGTCGAGCCAAAGACTTTCTTTTCAGTGTCCAGAATTCGCGCAAAGCCCGTCGTGGCGGGCTGGCCGGCTTGCTCGACCCGGAAATCATGGCGCGAAAAACAAAGGAGGAGAGAGAACTTCAAAAACAGATGGCAAAAGACCCCAAGCTGCGGGACGCTTTGAAAGCATATGATCAGATTGCCCAGGCAGAAGCCACTTTAGCCAAACATCTGCGCGAGCGACGGGCACTCGAGTTCGGCGCCGCCTTCAACAGCAAACTGTTCGATTTCGCCCGCCACCTGGTACGGGCCGCCGAGGAAAAGCAAAAGGATGACGGGGACCGGCTGCGCGAATACCGCTCGTCCGCTTTGCCCTCTCTCGAGCAGCAGTTGTTTTCTGAAGAGCCTCTCTATGACGACTTTGAAACGCTCAAATTAGCTGATTCGTTGATGTGGTTCAGCGAGGAATTCGGTGCCGAGCACCCGCTGGTCAAGAAAGTGCTGGCTGGCAAGGCGCCAAGCGCACGGGCGGCGGAGTTGGTCCGCGGCACCAAGCTCAAGAGCGTCAGCTACCGCAAAAAGCTTTACAAAGGAGGCCGGGCCGCCATCGACGCCTGCACAGACCCGATGATCCTTCTCGCCAAACTCGTCGATCCCGCATCGCGAAAGGTCCGCAAAATCATGGACACCCAGGAGGAAATCAAGCGGCAGGCGTTCGCGAAAATCGCCAACGCGAAATACCAGATTCAAGGCGACAGCGTGTATCCCGATGCCACCTTCACGCTTCGTCTGGCCTTCGGAGTGGTGAAAGGCTACGAGCAGAATGGCGAGCACATTCCATTTGAAACGACCATTGCCGGTTTGTACGAGCGAGCCAAACAGCACGATTTCAAAGAACCGTTCAACTTGCCGCCGCGCTGGCTCGAACGCAAGGACAAGCTGAACCTCAAGACGCCGATGAATTTTGTCTGCACTGCGGACATCATCGGGGGCAATTCCGGCAGTCCGGTGATCAACAAAGACGCAGAAATCGTCGGGCTGATTTTCGACGGCAACATCCAATCCCTTGTGCTCGACTATATCTACACCGACAAACAAGCCCGGGCCGTTTCGGTGCATTCACGGGCCATTATCGAGGCTTTGACAAAAGTGTATGACGCGGAATCCCTCGCCAAGGAGATAACCGGTCGGTGAGCCAACGCCTACACCGCTGCGCGTTTTTAGTCGAACCGGGACGGATCGAAATCCGCGAGGTTCCGCTCCCGGTTCCCGCTGCCGGCGAAGTTCTGCTGCGTATCGATTGCGCTTTGGCCGGCGGTACCGATCTGAAGGCCTACCTGCGTGGCCATCCGCAAATACCGATGCCGGGCCCTTTTGGCCATCGCTATAGCGGCACGGTCGTCCAACTCGGCCCGGGCGCCCCACCTTTTGAAATCGGCCAGCCCGTCATGGGCGTCCACAGTGCGCCTTGCGGGCAATGCCCTCTCTGCCGTAAACAGAAAGAACACCTTTGTCCCTACGTCATGCGAGATAAAGTACTCGGTGCCTTTGCCGATTACCTGTGCATCCCCAAAGCCGTGGCGGCGCACAACTTGTTTGAGCGTCCCGCTTCGCTGGCAGCTGAACACGCCGCCTTGCTCGAGCCGGTGTCTTGTGTCGTACACGGCCTCAATCTTCTGGCCTGGGACCGAGTGGAACGTGTTCTGGTGCTCGGCTGCGGTACGATGGGTTTGTTGTTCTTGCAGTTACTGCCACGATTCACGACGGCACAACGATTTGCCGCTGGCAGGAGGACCGCTCGCCTGCAACTGGCAAAACCGTTCGCCGTCGATGTTTGGGATGTGACTTCGGTTTCCTTGGCCGAACGGCTTCCTGCCACGGAACGTTTCGACTGCGTGATCGAGTGCACCGGCAAGCTCGATGGCTGGCAGGAAGCCTTCGCGCGAACGGCACCGGGCGGCCAGGTCCTGTTGTTCGGCGGTTTGCCCAAGGGAACTATCTTTGAAGTAGACAGCTATCGCGCGCATTACGAAGAAGTGGCAATCTTGGGCAGCTTTCACTTTACGCCTCGCGACGTGCTCCAGGCACGCGAGATGCTGCTGGCCGGCGAGGTTCGCGTCGATGGTCTGATCAGCGATTCTTTCCCTTTGACGCGATTGGAGGAAGCATTGCTCTCCTTGAAAGACGGCCGCGGACTGCAATATGCTATTGTGCCTGGGTAACGTCTGTGTTTTCCTTTTTCTCTCCCATCGCCTCAGCTGATTTTCGCGAATGGAGCCGCTTGAGCAAACGCTGGACGCAAAATTCGTGAAACAACAAGATGCCGATCGCGACCGCGGGACCCCAGACCAGGGCGGTGGTCCATGATTCGTCGCGGAATAACGGAAATCCCGCTATTTTCAAAAGGGTACATATAAGCGCTATCCACACGTAATTGATCGCAAGGCCCACGAGCCAGGAGGTGGCGGAGGCATTCGTTTTTTGTTGCTGCGCTTCGTTTGTGATCGATTCGGCCATATCATGATACCTTTTTCGCTGCTCGTTTAGTCCCTTACGAAAACATATCTCGCAATCAGCTTTCAGACAAATTCCCTGGTTGTTTTGAAACCTTTTTGCCGAGTGAAAGCAGACAATTGCCCGAAACGGTCGTTCCGGCTAATGTGTTAATGCGACTGAACTCCAGGTATTCGTGATGTGGGGAAATGGAACGTGATCCGATATTTGCGATTGATCTTGGCATGGCTGGTTCTGGGGGCTTTGCTGGTCGATGATTCCGTTCGGGCAGGCGACTTTCGTCTGCATTTGCCGAAAGTGACGCGGCCTTGGATCGGACCAGCGTTCTGGTCGAATCCTTTACAAGACTGGCGCATACACGATGGCCGCATCGAGAGCATCCGTCCAGGCAGTGACCGCCATGTGCACCTGCTTACCCATCGACTTGGCGACAAGAAAGGCGGTTTCGAATTGAGCGTCCGTATCGAACGGCTGGCGGGCGCGCAAGGCTCTGCCGGTTTTCGAGTCGGCATTCGCGGTCCGTTAGCGGATTACCGAAATGCCCTTTTGTTCGGCAAAGGGCTTGACGCCGGAATCACGACGAGCGGCCAGCTATTTATTGGCAAGGTCCCGCCGCCGCAAGGTGAAGCTCTCCTCGGTCCGGTTGATCTCGTCCTGGCGGCGATGCCGGCCAAGAAAGGTTACAACCTCAAGCTGTCGGCCTCCTCTGTCAAAAGCGGCAAAGTGATCGGCGAAACCAGCCGGATGGTATCGGCCACCGAACTGACAGGCAATGTCGCATTGGTGTCCAATTTCCCGGTCGGCAACAAAAAAATCAAAGGAGCCACGTTTGCTTTTTCCGACTGGAGGCTGAGCGGCGACAAAGTCGAAGTTCATCCGGAAGATGTCTTCGGACCGATTCTATTCGCCATGCATACCTTGAGTCGAGGCGTGATGAAAATGACGGCGCAGATGCCTCCAATCGCCGAATCCGAATCGCAAGCGGTGGCCTTGCAGATCAAACCGGATGACGCCTGGCAGACGATTGCCGAGGCCAGAATCGATCCTCTCAGCCGAACTGCCACCTTTCGTGTGCCGAATTGGAACGACAAGAAAGATATTCCCTATCGCCTCGCCTATGCCATGACCGAACCGGATGGTTCACGAAAAGAATACTTCTATACCGGGACGGTCCGGCGCGATCCGGTCGATAAACCGGAGATTGTCGTAGCCGGTTTTACCGGGCATCAAGATTACACGTTTCCCTGCAGCTTGATGTGCAGCAACATCACCAAGATCGATCCTGACGTTCTGGTGTTCACGGGAGACCAGATTTACGAAAACAACGCCGGGTATGGCATCGTCCGCTCTCCCGTGGAATTGGCGGCGCTCGACTATTTGCGCAAATGGTATGTATTCGGCTGGTCGTTTCGTGACGTGATGCGCGACCGTGTCACGCTTTGTTTGCCGGATGACCATGATGTTTATCAGGGAAACATCTGGGGGCAAAACGGACGAAAAGTGAAAAGTATTCGAGAGCACGCCCAGGGCGGGTACGCAATGGATGCGCGCTGGGTCAACGCCATTCAGAGAATGCAGTCCTCCCACCATCCCGATCCGTACGATCCCACGCCAGTCGAGCAAGGCATTACGGTTTATTACGGCCCCATGACCTACGGGCGAATCAGTTTTGCCGTCATCGAAGACCGCAAATTCAAATCGGGACCTGAGGGAAAAGTGAATTACTGGAAGGGAAGGCCGGATCATGTCCGCGATCCGAAGTTCAAACCGGAATCGGTCGACAAGCCGGGATTGACCCTGTTGGGCGAGAGACAACTGAAGTTTCTCCGCGATTGGGCAGCGGATTGGCGCGGCGCTGACATGAAAATCGTGTGTTCGCAGACGATCTTCGCGAACGTCGCGAATTATCATGGTCCCGAGCAACAATACCTGGTGGCGGACTTGGATTCGAACGGCTGGCCGCAAACTGGACGCAACAAGGCATTGCACGAAATGCGCCGCGGCTTCGCTTTTCATCTCGCCGGTGACCAGCATCTAGCTTCGATCGTGCATCACGGAATCGATACCTGGCGCGACGCTGGCTTTTCCTTCTGTGTTCCGTCGATTGCCGCCGGTTATCCCCGGTCGTGGCATCCCGAGCGCGAAGGCAAAACCGGTAAGAATCGGCAACCGGATGCCCCTCCTTATACGGGCGACTTTCTCGATGGCTTGGGCAACCACATAACCGTCTATGCGGTCGGCAATCCGGAAAAGATGCAGCGCTCCGATCCGCTGGGACGCGCCCACGACAAGGCATCCGGTTTCGGCGTGGTTCGTCTCAACAAGAAAACGCGCAAGATTACCATGGAATGCTGGCGCTTGCTCGTGGATGTCAGCAAACCCAGGCCCGGCGATCAGTTTCCGGGCTGGCCCATGACCATCGATATGCTCGACAACTACGGCCGCAAAGCCGCCGCCTATCTGCCCACTGTCGAAGTGCAAGGCATGCAAGACCCGGTTGTGCAAATCATCGACGAAGCGGACGGCGACATCGTCTACACGCTCCGGATCAAGGGTAATAGTTTTCGTCCCAAGGTTTTCAAGAAAGACGGCACTTTCACCATCAAAGTGGGCGACCCCGATGTCGATAAATGGAAGATTCTCAAACAAATCAAGCCGGCAGCGGAAAAAACGCTGAAGGTCCGGTTTGAATGATCCCTCCCTGGTTTTCCGCCATACTGACAAAGGCGCTATACAGCGTTCTGGTTTCACGGGAGTATCCGCATGGTCGTTTTCCGTCGCTGCTGTTTTGTTTTGTCGCTTTGCTTGTTCAACTGTGCCGCGGTTTCAGCGCAAACCATTACACACGGTCCGATCCTGGGGCATGTTACCTCGGACAGCATCCGCATATGGGCGCGAACATCCAAAGCGGGGGCTTTCTGGATCGAGTTCGGCGAGAACGCCGAACGGCTGGACCACAAATCGCATACCGTTCGAACCAGCGTCGCACACGACAATACCGGTGTGGTCACGTTAACCGGTCTGAAGCCGCGGACAACTTACTATTACAAGGCTGTCACCAAAGATCAGAGCGATGGTCCGGGAGGGAAGTTTCACACGCTGCCTGACCCGGCGCGATTGCGCGATCCCCGCTTCAATCCGCGCGGGCTGTTCAATTTCAAATTCGAATTCGCCTGCGGCAACAACCAGGCTCCCGAACATGGCAATGGCCCCAGTCTGCCCACTTACGACACGCTTCTGAAAAAGGTCAAAGACGACGTCGACTTTGCCATTCTCAATGGCGACTGGCTCTACGAAGACGCCCGCGACTACCCGGCGGCCAATTGGAGGAAGCAAGTTGGAATCGCTTTCGAACAGACTCCCAAAGTGGTTCGCCTGGCCCCAGCCATAACTGGTGTTTGGGAAAATTACAAAGTGTACCTGGCCCGCGGCAAGAACCTCGCCGAATGGCACCGCAACGTCCCTTCCTATTTTACATTCGATGATCATGAAATCCTCGATGACGTCTTCGCCTGCGGGAGCATCGGCTTTCGCGACCGACGTACTGTTTTCCGCGACATCGGGGTGCAAGCCTGGTTTGATTATCTCGGTTGGGCCAACCCGACCCTCTACGACGATTCCATCCATTTTGGCCGGGCCAGACTAACAAAAGACGGCGATATTCTCTCGGACGACGACGCGGATTTCACAAAGCTCGAGCTGAAAAACATGGGCAACCTTCATGTCCATTGGGGCGGCCAGCTTGCGGGGGTGAAAATCCAGTCCGAAGAGGGAAACCAAAAAGGGGGCGATCCCAATGCTGGCGTCTATGAAATCGTTAAAGTAGTCGACAAGACTCATCTGAAGATTCGGCCCGCTGCCAAAGCGAATGGCGTGTCATCTTACTCTATCGGGCGACGGTCCTACGGACGGTTTCGCGTTGCCAATTGCGACTTCTATCTCCTCGACACGCGGTCGCACCGCGATCTGCACGACAAGAGCAAACCCGCTAAACCCGGCATTTCCATGCTCGGCCAACAGCAAAGACAATGGCTCATGGACGAAATGGCGAAAAGCGATGCCGACTTCTTCTTTGTGGTGTCTTCGGTCAATTTCATGATTCCTCACGTTGGCGGTGGCGGCGTGGTAAAAGTCGATCGTCCTACCAAAGACGACGCCTGGACCGTGTTTCTGGATGAACGCGAAAAACTGATCGACTTCTGGGATGAGCTGAAAAAGCCGGTTTTCATCCTCACCGGCGACTTGCACAATAGTTTCGCCATCAAGATCACCGACAACGTTTGGGAATTCGCTTCCGGGCCTCATAATTCGGTCAACCATCGTCCCAGCGATGAGGGGGATCGTCCAGCCAACGGAAAATTCCAGTATGGTCCGCGCCCATGCTTCATTCGCTGGTCAACGAATGCTCTTCCCGATATCCCCCGTTCCAATCGGCTCTTTCCGCATTATTGCGTCGTGCAAGTCAACAACGTTTTTAACAATCCGAAAGAGCTGAACGGCGAGCGTTGGATCGCGTTTCCGCATCCGCAGGTGCTCTTTCAATATTACGATGGCAAAACAGGCAAGCTGAAATATGCAGAGGCAATCCTGGCGGCGCCGGAATAGCAGCGAACTCCGGCGCGCCGAAAACGCGCCGGAGTTGTCGAATGCATGTTAGAAGTATTTGGTAATGCCCGGCTTGGCGACAGGCGGAACGGGTAGCGGACCGAACTCGAGTTTTTGGGGCATGAGGTCTTCCTTCGAGTTCATTGCCATTTCCCAGGTGATTTCCTGGCCGGTGTATGTAGCCATTCGTCCCATGATGGCCATGAGGGTGCTCTTGCACATATAGTCGCCGTTATTGATGGGTTTACCGGCGCGGATGCTGGCAATCAATTCGTCGTGTTCGTTTTGATACATGCCTCGGTCGGTGCTTTTCTTGGGGCGCTGATAATGCCAGGGTTTTTCCCCTCGAATGCGATGCCGCATGACGTCGCAGACGCCTTTGGTGCCAAAGACAAAATCACTGATGTCGTTCTTGCAACCGACTTGTTGTCGGCAATTGGAAAAGACCCTGACGCCGTTGGCATATTCGTAAACAACACTGTGGTGGTCGAAAATGTGGCCGAAAACCGGATCGGTTCGGACTTGCCTGCCGCCCATGCCGACCGCTTTGACCGGAGGCTCATCTTTCATTGCCCAGAGCATTTTGTCGAGGCTGTGAATGTGCTGCTCGACGTTATGGTCGCCTGACAGCCAGGTGAAATAGAGCCAGTTGCGGAGTTGCCATTCCATGTCGCTCCATCCTTCTTGCCTGGGAACATGCCACAGACCACCGGTGTTGTAGGTGCATTGCAAGGTGACGATGTCGCCGACGCCTCCCGAAAGAATGCGGTCGAAAGTGGCACGCATACCGTGGTGATAACGCCAGCAAAGCCCGGAGACGATGGAGAGTTTCTTGCTTTTGGCATCTTCGCAAGCCTTCATGACGGTGCGCACGCCGGGAGCATCGACGGCGATCGGTTTTTCAGCGAAGATGTGTTTGCCGGCATCGACGGCCGCACGGATGTGTTGCGGGCGGAATCCTGGCGGCGTCGCGAGGATGACAACGTCGATTTCCTTGATAGCCAGCAGTTTCTTGTAAGCGTCGAAACCGACAAAACAGCGATCGTCGGTGACGTCTACTTTGTCGGGATGGCGATCGGCGATGTATTTCCGGGTATATTGAAGATACTCGGAAAACATGTCGGCCATGGCATAAAGGACGACGTTTCGACCGGCGTTGATGCATTGCATCGCCGCGCCTCGGCCACGACCGCCTCCGGAAATGCCCGATCCACCACGCCCGCAACCGATCAAACCGACGCGAATGACGTCGTCACCTGCCGCATGCACATTGGTGAATTGACCAATGATCCCCGCTCCGGTAACGGCAGCCGACGTCTTCAAGAAATCACGCCGCGTGGCTTTTCGGTTTGTGCTCTCGTTCATGGACCTTTCTCCGTCGAAGTTCAGGTAGGCTAAGAAGAAGATGGATAAGATTGTAAAAGAACCAGTGCCTCAATGCCATGACATTTCTTCTGATTGCGAAGATGAAGCTACGGCCAGTGCGCGTGGCGGAATGTTAGTGGGAAAAGGACAAGGGCGAGTCGCAAACGAGGCGCGGCGAAAGAGAGACCCATCAAACAAACAATTTCTGGCAGTCTGGCTCTCACCCAAGAAACCCAACTGCATTCTCCTGTGCTCTTAGTCGGGCTGCCAGCCGATTTCGACGAGATCGGTTCCCATCTTTTCAAAAGAATCGAGCAGTTCTTCCAAACATTTGACTGGCGCCGATCCCAAGTCGATGGTGAGGTATGTAAATTCGCTGTCAACATCCGGGTCGGAGATGGAATGGACCACCTCCTTGATGTCTTTCTGCAAGGCTGCTTTGGTTTCGAATTCGTCGAACCAATGATTGAACCAGTCAAGGGCGGGCCACCACTGTTCGCCCTCGAACCTGCCGTGCAGCCGAACAGGACACTTTTCCCAGCAAAACGCTTGAAACGTTACTCGCATGTTCGGGGTCCAATCGGTCCCCGTAGGAGCGAACTGGACTTTTCGCGGCGTGGAGATTTCGACGACGTGCCAGTCCCGTCGCTCGACGAAGACGGCCAGATCCATGCGATAAGGCAGTTGCAAGGCTCCCGCCCGCCAGGGCGTATCATCCGCCGCCCGGCGAATCGGTTCGATGTAAACCGACGAGTTGGGTGTCCGCCGCTGGTCGCGGAGCACCCGGTAAAATTCTTTGACGTAGGCGGAGCGAACGGCCTCCAACAAATCACCGAGCGTCATGACACATGCCTCGTTCTCAGCGGCACAGGGGATGTTTTAGCGGTTTCCAAGCACCGTTCTCCTTGGAACTGGCGACGCATTGGGTAATGAAGTTCATGCCATCGACGCCGTCGGCCACATTCGGGTACAACGAATTCTTGCTGTCGAACGTTTTCTTTGTAGCACGGGCGATCATGTCGGCATAGGCGGCAGTATAGATGTTGGCGAACGCCTCGAAAAACGCCTCCGGATGGCCGGATGGAAGCCGACACGACGCCTTGTGCGTTTCCGAAGCAAAAGGAGCATTCGGATCGCGGGTGTAGACGCGGATCGGTTGACCATTGACACGAAAGATGAGTTTATTCGGCTCCTCCTGATGCCATTCCAGCGCTCCTTTCGTGCCGTCGATTTCGATCCACAGATCATTCTCCCGTCCATGCGAAATCTGCGACGCGGTTACGGTTCCCAGCGCGCCATTCTGATAGCGGATGACGGCCGACCCGTAATCGTCGAGCTGTCGGCCCTCGGCAAATGTCTTCAGGTGACAGGAGATTTGATCGGGAAGCAACCCCGTGATGAAGCGACCGAGGTTGTATGCATGCGTCCCGATATCGCCGAAACAACCAGCCGCTCCGGATTTCGTTGGGTCTGTCCGCCAGCTCGCTTGTTTTTGGTTTTGCAGTTCGATGCGTTGCCTGAGCCACCCTTGGATATAGAAGGCGCGAATGGCGTTGATTTCGCCGAGTTCGCCGTTCCGCACCATGTCTCGTGCCTGCCGGACCAGCGGATACCCCGTGTAGTTGTGCGTCACAGCAAAGACGACGCCGGTTTTCTCGACGATCTTCGCCAGTTCTTCCGCCTGGGCCAGATCGAAGGTCAACGGCTTGTCGCACATGATGTTGAAACCGGCTTCGGCGAACGCTTTGGCGATTTCGAAATGCGTATGGTTGGGCGTGGCTATCGAAACGAAGTCGATGCGCTGGTCCTCGGGTAATTTCGACTCGGCTTCTACCATCTCCCGATAAGAGCCGTAAGCCCGTTCCGGCTTGATGTCGTAATCGGGAGCGGAAGCTTTCGCTTTCTGCGGATCGGAAGACAAAGCCCCGGCTACGAGTTCGGCTCGGTTATCCAGAATAGCCGCGGTAACGTGCACCCGGCCGATAAACGCGCCCTGACCACCACCGACAAGCCCCATGCGCAGTTTCCGGTTGAGCGGTTCATTGACTGCCATCGTTCATTCTCCCCTATTCGCAGCATATATCAAAAGAGCTGAAAATGGTTTCGGCTTTCGACGCTGACAAAGAATTGCTTCGTCAGCATGTCGCAGCGACTTTCCCCGGCATTGTAGTCATCGCACTCGTGCGCAACGAGACAAAAATCGTGGTCTTATGGCATGCAAGGCGCGCTGGCCGATCTGACTGAGCCGCTACCATCGCAGTTCGCCGACGCGGAGAAAGTCGACTGCTGGAGCTGGAAAATAAAAGGCTTAGTTGTTTTGTGGTCAGAGTAAGAGCCGATGGGCCGAAACGAGGCCGACTATTTCGGAAAGATTCCGTGCTGTCGCAGCCTGGCACGCAACGCGGCGGCCGAAGCCCCGAGAATCAGTTCTTTGTTTCCTGCGATGACATTGCCGATCACCTGGGATTTCGAATTGACGATTGGGCCGCCGCTGAAGCCGTGGCCGTCGAATTTATCCGTCAAGCTGATGAAATAGGCGTGGCGGTCGGTTTCGAGCATGACGGCACGGTATAACTTGTCGGTGCCCAACCCCTGTTTGTGGTGGCGGCCGACGACCCAGACTCGTTCTCCCGGTTTGGTCACAACGTTATCGGGAGCAAGCGTCAAAGGCTTCACGGTGCCGACGATCTTGACCCGAAAGATGACGAGATCCTTTGTCGGATCGCGCGGCGCGCCGTCCTTCTTCAATGGCCTGTATTCATACTGCCGGCCACGATAAACCGGCTGGCCGACTGCGCGTGCGACCAGCTTTCCTTGCATGGTGAAAAAATCAACGCGTTGGACTTGTTCCCATTGCTTGTCGTCGAGGAGATGGGCCGCCGTCAGAGCGTAGTAGTTGCCTGAACCATCTTTAATGATAAAGGCAGTTCCAGGAAAAGCGATCTCGTTCTTCGTGTAAAAAACCGGCCGCAACACGACGTCTTTCCAGTCAGCACTCGCCGGCTCGACCCTCAACAGGAGAATGGCGAACGCCAAAGGAAACAAGAGAAACATGCGCAGCGACTTCATCGTTGGCCTCGAACCAGGTGACGGACCTGTTCAATTGTAGCTTGTGCGATCCGGTTGTCAAAAATGACTGGTTTGCCCCGGACCCTCTATGATCTTGTTCGAAGCACGTCGGCAACGATTTGCATCTTTTCTTCGCTTAAATAGCCATACCGATTGATCCACAGGCCATGCCGGGCGACCTCGGCAACTATCTGCAACCGGCGGCGGAAGTCGTCAGCCCTGCCGTAGGGATGCACCAGAGCCAGGATCGGCGTCTGTCCCGCGTCGCGTTGCGCTTGCCGCAGCTTTCGCTCCTGGGCTTTCAGCCCGACAGGATGGACCTGATCCGGCTGCGGATAGGCGTAGTCGGCGAGGGATGGCAGGCCATCGTCGTCGGCGATGTCGAGCCAACGCACTAGACAATTGACGAGAAGGTTTTCGTCGATGTCGCGGTTGGCCTGCAAAATTGCTTCGCCGTAAAAGCGAAGGATCATAGGCCAGTGCATGGTGTAGAGTTTCACACTGATAGCCGAGCAAAGACGAGCAACCCTCGCGTAATCCATACCCGAGACGATCGAGAAAGGAGGCGGAAAAGCATTGGGCATCAATTCCTTGTCTCCCCCTGCTTGCGTCAATGCCTGGCGAAACCCTTCCAGCAATTCCTCGACGACAACGGCCTTGAAGCGCAGCCAATCGGAAACGCCTGGGAAGTTTGCCAGCTGACGAATCAGATGATATCTGCCGCCATCTTCTTCCAACCACGCTTGCAGATGGGCATTGGTGATCTTCCCGTGAAAGAACTGGTACAGCGAGGCCACATCCTGGCGCATGCGCTCGAAATCGAAACCGAGGCGCCGGGCACAGGCGCGGGCATGTTCGCTGAAATCGACGAAAATATCGTCGAAAAGATACGGAGGATCTTCGGGCCAGTCGACGCGAATGCCGTCAATATCGGGGTAGGCAAAAACCAGATCGCGGATCAACGCCTCCGTGTAGGCGCGAATGCTTGGACTGGCGAGACTGCCATTTTTCGCTAAACGTCTGGTCAAGACCGAACCGTCAGGAAGCCGAGGCTGGTCAGCCTCGATCGGACCGCCGAACTGAACGCGATAGCCCGGAGGGATGGCAGCCTGAATCTGCAAATAGACTTTCATTCCTTCCCGTTTCGCAGCAGCGATGAAGTCATGGACAATCGGGCCTTGCTTGAACGTCAGCTCCGACACTGGTGGTGGCTGATAAACCAAATCTTTGTAGAAACCGGGATTGGGCGTAAAAGCAGGGGCAGTGCGCACAAACAATTCATGCTTGCCCCACAATGGCCGATCGAGCAGGCGAACGTTACCAGCGCCGGCATCGTCAGGCGGTTCTCGACTACCTGTATGGGCATCCGCTGCCACCATGACATAGGGGGAAGTCGCAACCGCCGTTGCCCCCATCCGCTCGAGATGGTGCAGCACCGCGTCGATACCTTCGTTCTGCACATACTCAGGCATCACCGTGACGCCGAGGAATCGTTCGCCAGCCATAGGCATTTTTTCTGTCGTTGCGAGGATGTATGTGGCAATCTCCGAAAGGGTTAGGGAATTCTTTGTTTTTTGGCAATCTTTTTCGCCGTCTCAATCGTCTTCAAAGCGATGGTTGTATCCCCGACTCTTTCACAAGGAATCACAGCATGCAACATCCATTCGACGGTCTGATTGTACCTGCCGGAAACAGAGATGCGCATGTGCCGACGAGACGGGCAGCTCTGGGGCAGATGCTGCTTGGCACAGCGGGTTTGGTTGGCATCCAGTCGGCAGCACTCGCTCAAGCGCGCGTCAAGCCGACGACGGAGGCAGTTGGCGAAGAAGGAGGCAGAAGGCCGCCTATCCAAGCCACTACCTTGGCTCTCGGCGAGGAGGGTGGTCAGGCGACCTTGGCTTTGGGCGAACAAGGAGGCGGCAGAACAACCAAAGCTGTCGGAGAGGAGGGAGGAGCAAGAACCCGTGCGCTGAATGAACAGGGGGGACGGATTACAACCCAGGCAGTGGGTGAAGAGGGAGCCGCTCGGACAGTGAAACCCGCGTCGGTCGACGTTCCTGAAAAAGTTTTAGAACAAGCCTGGCAACAACTAGCCGATGACAAGCTGTATCAGCAGGGCTACCAGACTATCTACATGGCGAAACAAGGGGTGCCGTTTTTGAAGAAGAAGCTCAAGCCCCAACGTCCGCCTGAACGCCAGAAAGTCGAAAACCTAATTCGCGATTTGGACAGCAATTCTTTCCAAAAACGCGACCAGGCAACCAGGCAGCTGAGGGCCTTGGGGCCGGCCGTAGTCGGCATGCTGATGAAAGCCCAAGCCTCGCCGGCGTCGCTCGAGCAGAAAAAACGCCTGGAAGCGCTGATTAAAGAGTTGTCCACCGGACCAGTGGCGCAAGCGAAACGTGCCCTCACCCTGCTGGTATCAGTTGGGACCAAGGAAGCCAAGAGCATTGTCCACGAGCTTGCCAAAGGTGACGAAGATTCCTGGCTCACGCAAGAAGCCAAACGCTTTGTCAAGTAAAAATACGCCGTCGCACGATCAGACGAGCTATCCGGAGGCATAGCCTCCGGGTAGCTCGCACACTTACCGTTCAAAGGGTTCGACTAGCGTTGCCTTGCGAATGACAAATGGCCGCTTTGGTGGGTAACGATCGGATGGCCGATGTCAAGCCACCAGGTGGTAGCCGCCGGTCGACTCGAAGGCGTCACCGCGCACGGGCAGTCTATGACTCGGAATGGCCCATCTGCTGCGCCAAGTAATGTTGGATGCCGACTTCGTTGATGATATGCAACTGGGTTTCCAGCCAGTCGATGTGCTCCTCGGTATCGACGAGGAGATGTTCGAACAGTTCTCGGCTTCCGGACTCTTGCTTTTGCACGCAGAGCGCGATGGCTTCGTTGTAGGTTTTGGCGCCGCTCAGTTCGAGCTTGAGGTCATTTTCGAATTGTTCTTTGACACTGGTGCCGACGCGGATGACATCGTAGCGGGCGATTTCGGGAACGCCCTCTAGAAAGAGAATGCGTTCGATGAGTTTTTCGGCGTGTTTCATCTCGCCCATCGATTCTTCGTATTGGTGTTTGGCGAGTTTGAGATAGCCCCAATTCTCTTGCATTTTCGCATGGATGAAGTACTGGTTGATGGCGGTCAATTCGATAGTCAAAGCGCGATTGAGCGCGTCGATGATTTGTGGATCGCCTTTCATGACTGTCTCCTGAACACCAGAAACGGTTGCAGCCACAGAGGAACACTTTCTTTTTAGAAGGTGATCGGCGCACGAGAAAGGCGAATCACTCGCATTTTTCTGATTTTGGTAGGATTTTATAAAGTATTGAGACGGAGACTCAGTGTTTCAGGCACTGCGACGCAGTCGGCGTTGTTCGGCGTCGCGGCGAGCCCTTTCGCGGATGGCGCTGGTCTTGGCGTAAACCGCTTGAAAAAGGCGTTCGTCAGCTTCGCAGAGCGTCCGCCCGCGGCGCTGCATCACCGTGCGGGCAGTCTCAATAACGCGATTCATGTCCGTGACTTCACGCCATTCGCCGTTCCACCAGGTCGTAAAGGAAGGAAGAAATTTCGGCAGAAGGTAACCGGTCGGCAGCAGGTTGCAACTCACACCGACGTTCGAACCCGTGTTCAGGAGCGTGCCCAGTCCCGTCTTGGTATGATCCCCCATGAAACAACCAACCTTGCGCTGGCCGGTATTGACGACGGCGCCGTTGACGTGGACGGAGACCGGACCGTAGTCGTTTCTCAGGTCGCTGTTGTTGGTTCCAGCGCCCAGATTGATCCACTCTCCCAAATAGCTATGCCCCAGAAAGCCGTCATGATATTTGTTGGAATGGCCTTGAATGATACTGGCTTCGACTTCGCCGCCGATCCGGCAATCGGGTCCAATCGTGGTGCCGGCTCGGATTTTGGCTCCCAAAACGTGCGACCCCGGTCCGATGTAGCACGGCCCTTCAAGCCGGCTGAAAGCCGAGACCTTGGCTTCGGCGTCGATAACCACTGGGCCATTGGCCGTATCCGCCACGACCAATGGCTCGACTTGGGCGGTGGGATCGACTCGCAGCCGGTGCCGCGATCCAACGACGGCAATGTGCTCCGGCGAGGCGGCGCCAACGGCGAACGGTGTCGATTCGAAGTCGTTCACGAGTTGGTCGCCATTCGCGTCGACAAATTCCCAGAGATAGGAAAGGAGTTTGCCACCGGCCTGCCGATGCGGCAATGTTCGTTTCCAGATAAGCAGGCATTCGTCGATGGTGTTCTCGGAACAGTACAGAAGGCGGTCGGGTGCGACGACCGCATAAGCGACCTCATCGCCGACCATGCCGACAACCGGGCTGGGCAAATCGGTCAACGGCGTGGCCGGCGGCAGCCAACGTGCGTTGACCAGCACGACGGGGGCGCTTCGCAGCCACTTGAGATCGTTCACTCGAGTGCGTGGATGCATGAGGCGATAGCACTCGGTCAGATAGGGGCGGATCAACACCCCCGCTTCGCACGGTGCGAAATAGCGGCATTGTTTGGCTGCCAGAGATGATTGGCCGCACAGCAATTCGAAAGCTGGGCGAGTGAGGCTAAGGGGTTCCAGCAGTTCGACAGCGTGGTCTTCGAATAGACAAATCCGCATGCCTCATTCCTTTCGCTTCCATGCCCGGGCGAAACGATCCTTCGCCGGTCGGCGACGTTGGATTATAGCGTCGCGCCGAATTGTTCCTAGAGACGATTGAAACAAATGGCCGACGAGCTGGTGGGAGGCCTTCCCTGAAATCTTTTCGTTGTCTGGTTTCCCCGCTTTTGCGGAAAGAACCATCTTTCCAGAATTTCCATGCTGAATCGTTTTCGCCAGAAGCCTGCCTCAACGACGGAAAGGGCCAATCGCTCTTGGCGATATAGGAGTTTGGGAAACGAGCACTTTCTCCCGTGGCGACCGATGAGGACGGGCTGCCGCGATCGTGGAAAGAAGGGGGAATACGAGTGGTGTTCGCATTGTGCAGGGAAAACCGATCGTCAAGCGGGCAAATTGTTGGAATCACTATTCTGGCAGCGGCGCGGCACGCAACCGCAGGGAATACTTGAGCAGAAAGGAAAGAGCCAAGCGCACTGTTTTACATTCGATGCCGGCCTGAGCCAGGAAGGCTCTCGATACGCCATTGGGAGAGAGCCATGACCAACGATGCAAAACTTGGGCTGGTGGTGGGGATCGGCGTCGTGATCGTGGCCGCCGCGGTTTTTTCTCGAAAAGAGATGCCCGCGGATGCTGGTTCGACCGAGCCTGCCTCGATTCCGGTCAAACCCATGCGTCGACAAGTGATGCCGTCACCGTCAGCCGCCACTGTCGTTCAGCCAGCATTGGAACGATCCGAGTCCGGAATTCAGCATATCGTGGTCGAAGGGGACACGCTGGCAGATTTGGCAGAGCACTATTATGGGGATGCCAGGATGTCGGAAGAAATCTTTCTGGCAAACCGCCATGTTTTGCGTTCGCGCGGTTTATTGCCGATCGGCGCCGTGCTCACCATTCCCAAGGCGCCCACGGCCCGCGCTTTTTCGACGAAGGGGAATTGATCCAGTTTGCCTGGTTAGCCTTTGTGCCAGGCGATCTTGACATCATTCGGGTAGATTGCCAAAGTCCGGCCCGCCAACAGGCTTTTCCCTGGTTTGGGCGGGAGGACCCGATGGATCATTTCCGCGTCCTGGAAATTGCTGATTTTCTCCGAGAACCGCGGGACAAGGCGTTGCGGTTTCTGAAGTCCATCGCTTCGGCGACGCCAGCCAACCCTGACGTTTCTTTTCGCGACAAAATCGAGGAATATTTCGGCAATCGCCAGATCATCAGCATCTACGAATCCTGCGCCACCCATTCGACCGAGGTACGCAAGAGCCTGGTCCGCGACACGATCCTTCTGCTCCGCAAGCATTGTCCCAACCCGGCACAGATTGCGGTGTACGGCAGCGGCATCGGCGAAGAGGCCATCCTGCTCAAACGCGCGTGCCCGGACTGGGTCATTCATTGCTACGATCTGAAAGAATCGTACTCGATCAAATTCGCCCGTTTTCGCGCCCAGCGAGTCGGCGCCCAACTCGAATTCATCGAAGTGGACAGCCCGGCACCGTTTGTCAGCACCTATCACGCCGTCATTTCCTTCGAAGACTTGCAGCATTGCTTCGATGCCGAGGCAGTCCTGGCGTCGTTGCGAGGCGCCCTGAAAAACCATGGCAAACTGCTTTGCACCGAACGATTCTTCAGTCCCGGCTACACGTTTCCCGAAACGCCGCAACTCGACGACGAAAGCCGATTTGAAACCTGGATGCTCGAACAAGGGTTCCACCTCGTCGAACGTCACGACTGCGGTCCGAACCTGCAACGTGACAAATACTTGTACGTGTTCCGCAAAAGCGACGGTGTCCCTTCCCAACCGTAGCAACTGACGCCGATGCGGACACTGCCTCGCCCCGGTGCGCAAAAGTCAAGCGACAAAAAGAACCCCTCATTCCCGCCTGGCGAGAATGAGGGGTGTTCTTTTTGGTTGAACCTATACCTTGGGCTGCCATTCCTTGTTGTATTCCCGTCCCCAAAGGGTCTGTGCCTCTTTGTCATTGAGGATCAGGCGTTTTTGCGGATCGAGAGTCAAGGTGTGCCCGGTGCGATAGGCGATGTTGCCGAGATGGCAGAGCAGGGTGCTTTTCTGGGCGTCTTCGATCTCGGCACTTGGCCGTTTACCTTCGCGAATGGAATCGAAGAAATTGGCGAAGTGAACGCGGTCGCCGCCTGGGGCGGAGCCTTCCGAAATCACCTTTCCTTGCAGATCATAGATCTTGTACGCACCGCCGCCAGTCATGGCGAGGGAACCTTTGTCGCCGTAAAACGTGACGAATGCCAGTTTTTCCGCGACGCGTTGGTGGCAGCTGCTGCAATCCCACAGGGCCACTTTGTCGCCAAAATCGAAGGTGGCCATCGCGGTATCGGGCGTTTCCTGGTCATCGTCGAAATGATAGCGTCCGCCGCCGCAGGTGACGCGACGCGGGCAATCGACTCCAAGTCCCCAGCGTGCCAGGTCGAGGGCATGCACGCCGTTGTTGGCGAGTTCGCCGCCGCCCCAATGCCAATGCCAGTGCCAGTTGTAATGGATGAGGTTGTCTTTATAGGGGCGAACCGGAGCAGGACCCTGCCAAAGAGCATAGTCGAGGTAAGGCGGTACCGGGGCTGGTTTGCCTTTGCCTATCCCCCGACGGCGATTGTTGTACCATGTTCGCGCGGATCGCACCGTACCGATGACGCCGTCCTTGAGTTTGTCCATCGCCTCGATGACCGATGGCCAGCTGCGGCGTTGGTTGCCCATTTGCACGACTCGCTTATACTTGCGAGCGGCTTCAACCATCCATTCTCCTTCCTGGGCGTTGTGGCTGCCGGGTTTTTCGACGTAAACGTGTTTTCCTGCCTGGCATCCGAGAATGGTCGCCGGCGCATGCCAATGATTCGGCATGGCGATGGTGATCGCATCGACCGATTTATCATCGAGTATTTTGCGTAAATCCGTGACGCCTCGCGTCGGCACTGCTTTGGAGGCGGCACTCGATATGGTTTTCATGGCGCTGTCGACACGGCGTTGGTCGACGTCGCAGATGTAGGCGATTTCCACATCGGGGAGGTCCAGACAGGCGCGAATATGCGCTCGACCGCGTCCCAGGCCCAAAACCGCAACGACCATCTTTCGATTGGCTTTGTTAGCCGCTCGTGCCACAAGCATGCTGCTCGCCATGCCGGCTGCCGCCGCTGTCGCCGATTGCCCCAAAAAAACACGACGATTGATCCGGCTGCTTTCGGAGTTCTGATCCATGGTCTTGCCCTCGGTTCGACGGATTTCAGGTTGCCAACGAGCATAGACAAACCTTGGATCGTTGACAACAGGGAAGCGAAAAATTGCGGACCGCGAAGGACTGCCATGCCCCTTCGCCCTGCCTTTGCGATCGGCAAACGCACAGCCATTAGCTTTGGCTTTTGGCCAGAACCGCGACCATCACCGTTTGTGCTCCTGCTTGGCGCAAAGCGCGGGCGGCCTCGCTGCACGTTGCACCGGTGGTCAATACGTCATCGACAAGCAGAATGCGCTTGCCGGCAAGGTCGGCAAACGAGCGCGCCGCGAACGCATTGCGAACGTTTTCGAAACGGCCGCTCGGAGTTTGTGCGGTTTGTTTTGGCGTCGCTCGAATTCGCCGTAACCAGCGAGTTCGGCACGGCACCCGCATGTGCTCAGCCAAAGTCCATGCCAGGGCGTCGCTCTGATTGAAGCCGCGCCACCAGCGCCGACGCCAATGCAATGGCACTGGCACCACGACGTCGGGCTTCCTCGACTCGAAACGCGCTGCCATCTGGTCGGCGAACAAGGTACTGATAGCCTCGGCCAATTCCTCGCCGCTGGGATGCTTCATCCGCAAAATGACTTCGCGCAGCAAGCCTTCATATATGCCCAGTCGATCCACGGTTTCAAAATGAAATCGAATACCTCGGCAACGTACGCAGCCACCTTCCACGTTCGCATATGTTCCGATCGGTGCGCCGCAACGCGGACATGCTTCAAGCGCAGAGAACTGCAAGCGATGGCGACAATCCTGGCAAATACGAACAGCGTCCGCCGTCCACGGCGCATAACAAATGCCGCATACTCCTGGATAAAGGAGCTGCATGAATCCGGCTTTGAGGTCCGAAACAAACGACATCGGCGTCTCTTCTTCGATCGAGAAGGCAGGGTTAGACTTATCGTAATGTACGGCAAGTGATAAGGAAAATAGATGAGCATACCGCAAATCGAAATCGACGATCGACGAGGCACCGGCTATTTTTTGCCCTGCTGGTATGCCGTGACATTGTTCATCAGTGCCTGGCTGCTGTTTTCCGTGCAGCCGATGATCGGCAAACTTGTCTTGCCTCTTTATGGCGGGACGCCGGCCGTGTGGAACACATGTCTGGTGTTTTTTCAGGCTGGATTGTTAGCCGGCTATCTATACGCTCATGGCCTTGTCGCGAGGTTCTCGTTCCGCCAGCAGAGAGTCGGGCATGGGCTGATGTTGATGGCAGCGTTGTTGGGAACGCCTCTGCTGATAAGGGGACGGGAACTCGCCGACTTTTTCGCGCCGCCCGTTCATGCTAATCCGGTTTTGGCATTATTGCTTTTGTTGGTCGTATTCGCCGGTATACCGTTTGTCGCGGTGGCGGCAACGGCACCGTTATTGCAAAGCTGGTTTTCTCAATCTTCCCACAACCGCGGACGCGATCCCTATTTTCTTTATGCCGCCAGCAATCTCGGCAGCATGGTCGCCTTGCTGGCCTACCCTTTCTTGCTCGAGCCATACCTGCCGCTGGAGAGCCAGCTTCGCCTGTGGATGATCGGGCTTGCGGCGTTAATGGCTTTCACCGTCGCAGCTGGCTTCGTGACGACACCTCGGCCCAATGCAACTTCGGATGGGCACCCCGACGACGCGGACATCCCACCGCCTTCCCTTCGCCAACTTCTTCATTGGCTGCTGTTAGCCTTCGTGCCTGCCAGTTTGCTGTTTGGGGTGACGACATTTTTGTGCACTGACGTGGCTGCCGTCCCCTTGTTGTGGATACTGCCTTTGACGCTATACCTGCTCACGTTTGTTCTTGTGTTTGCACCCGTCGCTATTGTCCGACACGAAACGATTCTGCTGTTGTTTCCCCTCGCAGTTCTGCTCCAAACGTTCGTGTTTTCGTTGACCCACACAACGGTGCCGATCTGGTGCTTGTTTCTCTTCCACCTGGGAACGTTTTTCGTGGTGGTTTTGGCTTGTCACGGTGAACTGGCTCGGCAGCGCCCCGCCTCACGCTTTTTGACCGAATTCTATCTTTGCCTGGCTGCCGGCGGATTGCTCGGCGGAATGTTCAATACCCTCGTCGCGCCCTCAGTCTTTCCAACAGTGGTGGAGTATCCTCTCGCTCTCGTCATGGCCTGCGCGATCGTGCCGCTGAAGCCGAACAGGCACGACCAACGTTTTCTGGATTGGCAGGACCTCTGGCTGCCACTGCTGTTTTACCTTGGCTTAAGTGCCGTGATTCCCCTTTTCAAGAACCGGCTTGACGATGTGCCTTTACAAGCGACGCTGGTATACGGTTTGCCGGCGGCACTCTGCCTGTTGTTTTTTGCCGAGCGGCCGATTCGATTTGCTTTAGCCGTCGGAGCGATCCTCCTGACCGGTGGCATGACCGGAGACAACAGGGAAAGCGAATTGGTCTTTCAAGCACGGAATTTCTTCGCTGTCGTTCGCGTGATTGACGTCAAGGAGAATGGTACGATCGTTCGCCGGTTCGTGCACGGTACGACGCTGCACGGTATGCAGTTTGTCGACGAGGACATGGAACGGCGCAATACGCCTTTGGCCTATTATTTTCGGGACGGTCCGATCGGGGAGTTGTTTGCTGGGCGGGAAGCCTTTCGGCGTGTTGCCGTGCTCGGCCTTGGTGCGGGCGCGTTGGCCAGTTATGCGAAAAAAGGCGAGTCGTGGACTTTTTTCGAGGTCGATCCTGCCGTCGAATATGTCGCTCGCCACTATTTCACTTTTCTGTCCGATGCGAAAAACCGCGGGGCCGAAGTCGAGATTGTGCTGGGGGATGCCCGACTGCAATTAGAGCGCTATCAGGGCCAGCCGTTCGATTTGATCATTGCCGATGCGTTCAGTTCCGATGCCGTGCCGACTCATTTATTGACGCGGGAAGCGGTGCGGATTTATCTCGATCATCTTTCGCCCCAGGGGCTATTGCTGTTCAATATTACCAACCGGCATTTGGACCTGGAGCCTGTGGTTGCCGCCCTGGCTCTGGACGCAGGACTGGAGGCCCGAGTCGGGGAGGTTGACGAGGTCGACGAAGCCGAGCGCAAAGCGGGCAAGTCGCCGTCGCGATGGGTGGTCTTGGCGCGAACCGGATCGGCACTCGGACCCTTACAGACCAACGCCAAGTGGCAGCGACTGAAGCAGCGGCCCGGTTGCCCACTGTGGACGGATGATTATTCGAATCTCATCCAGGTAATTCGCTGATCTATGCATGCAAAGAAAAGCGATCTTGTTGATTTGTGTCGGGCCATCCGCCACGGTGTCGACGCTGGCATGATGTTGAGCGCCGTCTTTCGACAGCAGGCTCGCCGGGGACCGCTCACACTTCGTCCTGTCTGCCAAAGACTCGCGGAAAAGCTCGAGCGCGGTCAGGATTTGAACAGCGCTCTGATCGACGAAGAAGGAGTGTTTCCGCCTCTGTTTGTCAATCTGTTGTCCGTCGGCGAGAAAAGCGGTCATTTGCCGGAAGTTTGCCAGTCGTTGGAAGATTATTACCGCGATCAACTCCGCTTGCGGCGGCAATTCCTTTCCCAGATCACTCTCCCTGTCGTGCAACTGATTCTCGCGGTTCTGGTTATCGCCGCTCTGATATTCGTTCTTGGCTTGATTGCCGACAGCAATCAGATGGCACCTCTCGATCCTTTGGGACTGGGTTTGACCGGCACCAAAGGGGCACTCCTTTTTCTGTTGTTGACATTTGGTGCGGTTGTCGTTTTGGCGGTCGGCTACCGGTTCGTCCGCCGTTACTTTTCGAAACGAGCGAACGTAGACGCATTTCTGCTTCAGCTGCCGTTCGTGGGGCCATTTTTCGAATCCTTGGCCCTCGCTCGCTTTTGTCTAAGCATGAACCTTCTGCTGGAAACCGCGGCGCCGCTGCATGAGGCAGTCAAGGCAAGCATGATCGCCACCGATAACACCGCTTTCATGGCGGATGCCTCCATTGTTGCTGCCGGCGTCCGCTCCGGTCGCCGACTAGCCGCCTCGTTGGAAAAATCCGATCTTTTCCCCGACGAGTTTCGCAGCATGGTCGAAGTTGCCGAGGAAGCAGGGCAACTTCCCGAAATGTTTCGCCGACTCTTCAAAAAACATGAAGAATTGGCCAGCCATCGACTGGCCATCCTCACGAGGCTGGCTGGCTTCGCCGTCTGGCTGATCACGGCAATCTTGATCGTCGTCGCCATCATCCGCATCTATATGACGATGTACCTGCAACCATTGCAAAGGATGCTTTGAAGAATGACGATGGTAACGATTGTGCCGAACCCATCCACTCCAGCGACTACAGCGCTCACACCGCGATTCGTCGGCGTTTCTGCCAGCGCGGTCTTTACATCCACTGGAAAAAAGTGATAGCCTTTACAAAGTACCAACAAATCCGTTTGGCGATTGTTCTTATTTCAGGCAGTCGGCACCATTCATAAAAGGGCTTGTTATGCTGAATCTGTTCATTTGGCGATACCGGATCAACGTCTTGGCCGTACTCGGTCTGCTCTTTCTGGTCGTTCCTGCCGTGCCGCAGCGGCTAGTCACCGAAAGCGACAAGTTGACCAACGAGGAGAGGGAGATTTTTCGAAGTCTGCGCGATGGTCGGACACAATACGCGCCCGAGTTGCACAAGAAAATTATCGAGCGGGCGGCACGTTGGTACGTCGGGCGGGTCACCTGGAAGGAGATTCAAGAAAACTCTTTGAAGGGGAATCCAAGTCCTCTGGTGCTAACTCTCAGCGATATCGTGCGGGAGGCCCAAACCTATTTATTGCCGCCGAATAAACTCAATCCAGACAAGAAGAAACGGGAATCCCAACTGGTTTTCCTCCGCGAATATGGCAACGCCTGCATCGCGGAAATCGAGAAGGTGCTGCAAAATCCCAACGCGATCGCTCGCATCAATGCAGCTCGTATCCTGGCCTGGCTGGGAACGACAGGTCAGGAAGAACACGCTGCTGCAATGGTCAAAGTCATCGAAGACCCGGGACAGCATGATGCCGTCAAACTGTGGGCACTGATCGGCCTGAAGGACATGTTCACCACCATAGGCCGATTCAAAAACAAAGAACTCGAAGCCAAATGCTTGCAGGCAGTGGTCCGCTTCGTCGAGCGCAAACCGAATTATCCCCCCAACGCCTCAAAAGAGGAGATCGACGGTTTTCGCTATGTGCGGCGTGAAGGGACACGCGTTCTGGCTGCAGCAGCTGTCCCCTCCTTCACTCTCGATGACAAAATCGCAGGAAGACCAGCCCTTGTTCTTCTGCGCATCCTCAGTAACGACGGCATTGATCCTCCTGCTTTGATTCGCGAACGAACCGAGGCGGCCATTGGGCTTTGCCGGATGGATCCAAAACTCGACCCGGCTTATCATCCGGATTTCGCCGCCTTGCATATCGGCTATTTCCTGGCCGACTTCGGCATCGCTCATGGTAACGACCAGAAAGCCGAATTCAAAAGCGAAGCCTGGAGAGTGCTGGCCATCCGCCTGCACGCTGCTCTGGAAGAATTCAAGACCAATACCAAGGATCCGTATGTCGCTCAAGTTGTCGATAAAGGTCTGTTGATCCTGACCGACATGGAAACCGGCAAGCCGGCTCAGGACGTTCACCTTCGGGACATGCGTGCCTGGCTGGGAATGAATCAGCCGCCGCATAAACAACTGTTCGAAGGCGTCGCCGAGTCTGCCGTCAAACTGCCAAGTTTCAAATGATGATTACCGTCGTTTTGACGACGTCAGGTCGGATCAAGATGCTCGCTGGTTCGCTTCCGCTTCGGTAGCAAACAGCATGACTTCCTGGGGCGTCCATTCCGTGACCGGTTTGACACGACTGAGGCGACCTCGAACCATTACCGCCAGCCGATCGCATACCCCCAGCAGTTCGGGCAGGTAGCTGCTGACGAAGAGAATGGCCTTTCCTTGACGAGCCAGTTCTCCGATCAGCCGATAGATTTCAGATTTGCTGCCGATGTCCACGCCACGTGTCGGCTCATCCAGCAACAGGACATCGGCTTGCTGGTGGAGCAGTCGTCCCAAGGCGATCTTTTGCTGGTTTCCGCCGCTCAGTTCGCCCACTGGTTGATCCAGCTCGGCGTAGCGGACGTTGAGTCGGCCAAGCCAGTCGCGAACCGCCTGCCTTCTTTTGCCGACCTGCAACCAGCCGAACAATTGGTAAGGCTTCAGCCGACTGTATGTCAGGTTGTCGGCGATACTTTGTGGCAAGGCCAAACCTTCCTCCTTGCGGTTTTCGCTGAGAAAGCCGACACCCTGTGCGATGCGTCCGGCAGGCGTGGGGCGAGTGAAGGACAGGTTGGAGCGGACAACGATTTCGCCGCTCTTTACCGGGTCCAAAGCATAGATGGCACGCAGCAATTCGGTTCGGCCAGCGCCGACGATGCCGGCGAGGCCGAGGATTTCTCCTCGATGCAAAGTCAAGTTGACGCCGCGAGGCAACTCCTTGCCGGACAGCTCGCGAATTTCCAGAATCGGCTCGCCGATGGCATGTGGCACTTTCGGGAATTGTTCCGTCAGACTGCGGCCGACCATCCACTCGATAATCTGCTCTCGCGACACTTCCGCGCAAACGGCCGTGCCGACGTTCTTGCCGTCGCGAAGAACGGTACACCGGTCGGCGATTTGTTCCACTTCCTCGAGAAAATGGCTGATGTAGACTATCGTCACGCCACGATCGCGCAACCGCCGGATTAGTCTAAAAAGTCGGCCGGCGTCTTCTTGTGTCAGCGAACTGGTCGGCTCATCGAGTATCAGAATGCGGGCATCGACCAACAGGGCCCGTGCGATTTCGACCAGTTGTTGCGCCCCTGCACTGAGTGCCGATACCGGCGCGTCGGGCAGAATCTCCGGATGCTCCAATTCCCTGAGGGCGGCTTCGACCCGCTGGCGATCGTGCCCTCGTCGCAGAAAGCCGAATCGCGTTTCTTCTAAACCAAGGACCACGTTCGCTTCGACGCTGAGATGCCGGGCCAGGGTCAGCTCTTGATAGACCATGGCCACGCCCCGCCGCCGGGCATCGGGAGGACCTTTCGGAGCGTAGGGACTGCCGTCCAGCAACATCGTCCCCGCATCAGGGCGCTCCGCGCCGCTGAGTATCTTCATCAATGTCGATTTTCCCGCTCCGTTCTCACCAACGAGGGCATGAACCTCGCCTCTGGCAAGTTCGAGATCCACACCCGCAAGCGCTTGGGTCGAACCAAACCGCTTGCTGATTCCCGTCATTTTTAGCCGTGCCAACATAAAGCGATGCTATCGCAGCCGGAACCGCGTCGCAACCGTGCCCCAACCCTCTAGCGGCAAAACACCGTCAGTTGACGGTGGTCGCCCACCGATTCGCCGTCAGTTGACGTCGGTCCGTGTCGCGATCTCCTTGCGACGCTCGCTGGAAACACCGTTAGTTGACGGTCCTCTCGTCGCGCTGTCGCCGTGACGCTCGTTCGAAACACCGTTAGTTGACGGTACCTGGCCACGCCCTTCGCTTCGCTCAGAGCGTGCCACCCAAGAAAACACCGTTAGTTGACGGTGAACCAGATAAGCTCGATAAAATAGTTTGCTATTTCCTCAATAATCCCAGCCGCGTCTCCGCGCGCACCAAGACGCCCCACCGCCTACTGGTGTCGTCGTTCCAACGCCATTCCCCGCGACGGACACAGACCTTTGACGATTTCGTCTGGCTGCGAGAGAAAGAAAACCGGATCAACCAATCGGCCGAGGGAGAATGAACGAGCAAAAGGCGTTGGGGCGGGCGAGCTTGCCATTGAGACTGGCCGCCGTTTCCGTACCAACGCCGAACCTCTTTTTTTTCACGTCCAACGGCTTGGTTTTTTTGCTTGCCAGGTTAGGTCCTGTTCGTTAGTTGGGTACCAGTTTCAGAAGAATCTGGAAACCGAAATTGCTTTTTTCGGCACCATGAAAGGGTTCGCGCTTTTTGATCCACGACGGATCGAGCGCAGGCGCTGGTGCGAACTCGGCGGACACTTTCTTGCAGGGAATCGGCGAGCGGGCGTGCGATGCTGTGATGCCGAATGTTTGATGGAGCGTATAACGCCCTGGTTGTACGGGGATCGCGACAGGCCCTTCGTGGTCATTGACCGAATAATTTTCACCGCCGGTCGCGGAATGGGCTGGCAGAGCCAGCGAAACGATTTCAGTGTCTCCAAGGCAGATCGCCGCGTGGCCCGGCATACTGATTTCGGCGATGCCGCCATGCTGGCAACAGGCTTTATGGCCAAGGCACTGGCTGCGCAAAAGCCCCACAACCCTTCCAGCTATCAGCAATTTAGCCTGTTTGAGCTTGGGATCGCGGATGATGACGTCAAAGTCCTGCTGGAGGTTAAAACGAAAATCAGCAACCGAATTCTTGACGAGATGGCCGCCAGCGACAGCCACTCCGCTCATCGTGAACAGGACGATATTGGGAGCTGGCTGGCTGACCTGAATATTCCCACCTCCTGTCCATGCCGTTCCGTGCGCAGTCGGCGTGCCCGTCGCCGTACGTGAATGCAGGACAATTTCCAAATCCGGAAGCTGGGCTTGAATTGCTCCGTTCGGAAGGCACGACAGCAGCATGGCTGCGATAATAGCCTTCCATCCATTTTCTGTTTTCATGGTCTATCGCACCTCCTGTGACGGTATGCTTTTTCGATCTTCTGTCGGGACCAGTAAGGACTTTACCCGCAAGGATCACAAACGCCAATTAATGACAAAACTGAAGCCGTCTTCGAATTCAATATGTCCGTTTCGACCGGAGCCATTGGGGTTGCCGAACACGTCCCAGCGGGTCCATTCGAGATACAAGTCAACGTTCTTCGCCAACGCAATGGTGATTCCCGGAAGCCAAAGTTGCTGCCAGCCTTCTGGATTCGCATCGAAACCAGCAGAGTAACTGAATCGAAAGGTGCACGGTCCCCAGATGTACTGAATGGCGACCAACGCGTTGGTCAACCGATTGCTTGGTCCTCCCGATGTGTAACGAACGGGATTGAGGACGCCGTAAGCCTGGAGAACTTCGGCCATAAAGCGCCAGCGTCCTTTGGTAAAGGTCGTATCGACGGCCCACGAACTCAGCGTCTGGCTGGGAACGCCAACGAAGAACTGATTGTCGATCCGGCCAATCAGTCCGGACAGTCCAATCGCCAGTGAAGAGTCCTGGGACAATTTCCAAGTGGGTACAGCACGAACCACCGCAGTATTGCGCTCGTTCGATCCGACGAGGCTTTCCGGGTCGGAACCGACAATGGTTCCATTGACTCCGTCTTCATGCACAAAGAACTGAAGGAAATAGGCGACGGAAAGATCGCTGTGGACAGCGTGACTGCCTTCCAGAGCCAATCCGAGATCAGGGTCGAGCTTGAAGCCGTCGAAATATGGTACGTTGCCAAAGAATGGTCCGTCCCAATCGAGTCCGAACCGTTTCCAGATTTGCCCGCCTTTGAAACGTCCCAGCGGAGTGTCGAGCCAGCCGTAGAATTCCCACCAGTACACTTTTTCATTGAAGAAGGAACGGAAGGCGTCCTGTTCCCGCAGACGAAGCTCATGATGGATTCCGATACGCTGGACGGCGGGATGGTCAAGTTCGAGTTGCGGATCGAAATAAATCGACCACCAATAGGTTCCGCGAATGCCGGGGATACCATAACCACTCTGCAAGGGTCCGTGGTTGTTCTGGTGCTGCCAATGCCAGGCGGCGAAACCGATCGGAAAGTGAAAATCCTTCTTGTACTGCTGCACCTGGTCGTAGAACTGTTCGACCAATCCGCCGGCCCAGAGTGTCTGAGAGTCGGCTGTACGGATGGTGTAATTCCCCTCTGGGGTCAACACGTCATGGGCATCAACGCCTCCGCTGTGGTACGGAGCCAGCGACGAACGAGTTTGCGCCGCCTGTTCGGCTTCTTCGAACAGATCCGCCACGCTGCCTGACCCAGGTCGATCCGCTATTTTGTCTGCCTCCTGAAAAAGCTCTTGCGCAGACGGCCCTGAATTCGCGTCAGGCGGTATCACGGCAACAGGCGCCGGTTGACCGTGACGCCTTTTTGTCAACCAATACGCTTTTGGAATGGGTGGCGGCGGGACGACCATGGGCTGCTTCTCGGAGGAGACATGGCGTGATCCTTGGGCCGGCCTGGATCTTTGCGCGCCGTTACCTTTTTCCTGATCAACCTGCGGGGCGGCGGCAAGCAGGCCAGCCGCTGCGACGATCACGACAGTAAAGCCCATGTTCACCTCGAATTCTTTGACCGCCTAACGACAGGTGTAAGCATCGGATGAAGCAGGGCCGCCAATTTATTAAGGTTGCTAATTGGAGCAGAAACGTTTTGCGAGATGTGAACCAATAGTGTTCGCGAGGAGGCACGGCATGAAATGGCGGGGCAAATGGGCGCAAGTTGCCCCGCCCGAAAGGTCGGCTGAATGGCTATTTTTTCTCTATTTTTTCATTTAGCGTCCAATCCCAGTCGAAGAAACGCAGCCGATAGCTTCCAGATTCGAGATATTTGCGGTCCGGCTCAGCCAGCCAATACTTTAAGAAAAGTTCCGGCTTTTTCGCAGGACGCTTCGGGTCCTTGGTAAATTTCGGTCCATACCAATCAAAAATCTTCGACACCCACACTTCGCCTTTCTCGCGATCGATTTTGAATTGCTGGTCACTGCCGACGAACCGCTTGGCGGCTGCTTCCAGATCAGCATCGAGGGTCTTGCCAGTGTAGATGCCCTTCTTTAACGGCAGGCAACCTCGATCCGCGCAAACGACCGCAAAATGCGCACGCATATCCTTGTACCTGGCGATCAGCCGGTCATACTCAATCTCACTGATTGTCAATTCTTCTCCAGCAACACGAAACTTTATTTTGTCAAAAAATCCTGGAATATCTTTCGGACTGTGCACGGGGTAGTGGTCGAGAATCGCTTTGATGCAACAGGCATTGTAGGCGTTGATGTAAAACGCGATTTGTTCTTCCCGCGACATCTCGTCGATTTTCGCATTGGCTTGCCAGCGCAAAAAAGCAGCCAACCGGTTGCGGTCGTCCTGGTTTTTCGCCAGGCTAGCGTAGTCGAAAAAATCACCTTTGACGTACTTTTTCAAGATGTAATCAAAATCGTTTGGCCCTCCCGTTTCGGCGCCTTGTGCCAAGACGCAAACGCTTCCCCATAGCAATACGCTCACACAACAAAGTCTGCTAATGCAAAACATATGTTCTCCTTCCTGTTAGCATGGACCAGTTTCGCTGTCGCAACCTGCCGTAATTTTCTGATCGGGAATTTGAAAACAGTACCCTCTTTGCCGGATCGTCTGAATAAAATTCGGAACCGCCAATTTGCGACGCAACATGCAAATGTGAACGTCGATGGTTCTTTCGCACACCAAAGCGTCTGGGTACACTTGTCGAAGCAGCTGATCCCGCGAAAGAACCTCACCAGCATGGTCGGCAAGCACCCGCAGGAGACGAAATTCTGTCGGTGTCAACTGCAAGGGACGACCCTGAAACGTCGCCTCTGAATCGGTGAATACCAGGTCTCCCAACTGCAACATCTATTCGACCCCGGCGTGACTCGTAAGTTGAGTAGACGACCGCCTGTGCGTCCACGACGTTGCCGCATTCGACCGAAAAAAGAAACGGGTATATCGTTCGAAGATCGAGGAGACGAGAGAGCGGCTCCGCCGTCAGACGGCGACCACTCAGGTGAAACGGATTCGCATTCCAGTTGGCATCGTGGCTGACTATAGCACCTCGATTCGTTGCTAGTCAAGAAATTTGTCTGGAATAAAAAGCCAAGAATAACCCGCAAAAAGCAAATGATTCATTCGCTGGTTTCGTCTGTCAGG
This sequence comes from Gemmatales bacterium, assembly GCA_026004675.1. Taxonomy (GTDB): domain Bacteria; phylum Planctomycetota; class Planctomycetia; order Gemmatales; family Gemmataceae; genus BPJP01. Next base: position 374,014 of record BPJP01000001.1, on the reverse strand, counting down.
TGGGGCGATGAATGAGCAGTACTTGTCGCAGGTGCGTGTCTTGTCGCATGAGAACGCGAAGGAAGCCAGCGTCGCTGTACGACGGCAATGTTTTTCGGTTGGCCAGGCAATCGAGTTTGATTCCGAAGCTCCTCTGGCATCGGCGCTGGAGTACGTGCTTGGCGCCCTTGGTGCTGATATCGTCACAGGATTCAAACGACTGGCGGATCGGCGCGGTGTTGCAGTCGATGAAGTGGAGGCACTCATAACCGGTCGGTTGAACAATCCGCTGGTTTATCTCGGGGTAGTTGGAGAAAAGGGAAACCCCGGTCTGGAGCATGTCAGCGTCAAAGTGTTTGTCAGCACCTTTGCGCCTGCCGATACTATCGAGGAAGTCTGGCAGGAAGTATTGAGACGGTCTCCGCTGGTGTGCACGTTTCGCCGTGCGGTGACGCTGGAGTTGAACTGGAAGGCGGCATTTTAATCGGAGTCGAGCATGAAAAAGCCAATTTTGGTGGGTGCCGTTTTGTATGACCCGAAGGTTTCGGTTATCTGGGACATCATCGCTGAGTATTTCGCTCACAACGGTTGCCCGATCGACACCATTTTTTACACGAATTACGAACTCCAGGTTCAAGCTCTACTCGCTGGCAGCATTGGTATCGCCTGGAACTCTCCGCTGGCATGGTTGGATGCACAACGACAGTCGAAGGGTACTTGCCGGGCAATTGCCATGCGCGACACAGATCGCGATCGCCAATCGCACTTCATCGTACGCCAAGACAGCGAAATCGAGTCGATCTCGGAACTACGTGGGAAAACAGTCGCCGTTGGTGCCAAAGATTCGCCACAGGCCACGTTGATCCCAATCGGCATGCTGCAAGCTCACGGGTTAGAACCTGGAAGAGATTTTCAGGTGCGCCGCTTTGATATTCTAGTGGGGAAACATGGCGACCATATCGGCGGGGAGCTCGAGGCGTTTCGCTGTCTGGCGTCGGGCGAGGCAGCCGCCTCGACCATGCTTGACTTGAACTGGCAGCGTTGGACCCAGGACGGGACCATCGACCCAAGCCGCTATCGTATCCTCGCCAGTACAGATCGTTTCGATCATTGCGTTTTTACTGTCCGCTCTGATTTCCCGAAGGATCTGGAACAGCAATGGCTCGGCGTCCTCTTTTCCATGCAATACGACAATCCGAAACATCGGGAAATGATGGATATGGAAGGTCTGAAACAGTGGATGCCCGGGCGCACGACCGGCTTTGGACCTCTTTCGGAGGCGGTCGCCAAACAGCGGTTTTTTGAACAATAACCCGGTTGGATCGATGGCATCCCTTCCCTTGTTTCCGGTGACGATGGTAGGCAGTTGGCCGAGAACGCCGGCGCTATTGCGCGCCCAAAAACAAAAACGAATCAACAAGCTGTCGGTCGATGAATTCGAGCGCTTGGCGGATGCTGCGATTGCCGATTTGATCCGCGTCCAGCATGAGCTGGGTATCGACATCATTACCGATGGCGAACAGCGCCGGGACAACTTCTACTCCTTTGTCGCGGAAAAGCTGGACGGTGTTCGGCTCATGACCCTTGCCGAGATGCTGGACATCGTCGAAGACAAGGCAGGTTTTGAACAGATTCTGCAGACTCTCGATGTGCCGGCGTATTCGCTGAGCAATCCCACTTGTGTAGGCCGCATCTCGCGTCGCCGACCGCTGGCCGTCGATGAATTGCGGTTTCTGAAACGAACCTCTGACCGCCCCGTCAAAATCCCCCTGCCGGGTCCTTATCTTTTGACGCGTGCGATGTTTGTCGCTGAAGTAACCCGACAGGCGTATCCCACCAAGGAAGCACTTGCCGAGGATGTCGTTGCCATCCTGCGTGCCGAAGTTGCCGACCTCATTGCCGAAGGTGTCGATTTCATCCAATTGGACGAACCCGTGTTGACTGAAGTCGCGTTCAACCCGGGCAAGACAAGGACCTTTATGTGTGCGTCGTTGGCAGCACGCGGCGATCCGAGCGAAGAACTGGAATTTGCCCGGACTCTGATCAATCAGGTTGTAGAAGGGATGAGCGGGCCGGTCTTTGGCGTGCATGTCTGCCGAGGCAATTGGAGCCAGAATGAATCCATACTTCTCGAAGGCAACTACCAGCCCTTGGCATCGTGTTTCCATCAGCTGAAAATCGACCAACTCGTTCTCGAATATGCCACTCGCCGCGCTGGCGATTTACTGCATTTTCCTGGCAAATCGCTCGGCCTGGGGGTCGTCAACCCGCGAACGCCCGAGGTGGAATCCGTCGATGCGATTGTCGCCTGTGTCAAGAAAGCCTTGACGATGTATGCGCCAAGAGAATTGTATTTAAATCCGGATTGCGGTTTTGGCACGTTTAGCAACAGCCCAGTCAATCAAAGCGACATTGCGATCGCAAAAATGAAGGCAATCGTAACCGCCTCCAGGCGTTTGCGTGCCGAATATGAAATGGAGCAGTCATGAACTGGAAACTCGATGCAACGGGACAAGAACTCCTTCGGCGTGCAGAGTCTATTGCCGAAAAAGTCGTTGCCCCCGCGGCAGCCGAGACCGACAAGTCGGCAAGATTCCCCACGGACGCCATTGCGGCATTGCGCTCAGCAGGATTATTGGGTTTGCTATCGTCGAAAGAACACGGGGGCCAAGGGCAAAGCCTGCGCACGGCTGTGGCTGTTGTCGAACGACTCGCCCGCGAATGCCCATCGACCGCCATGGTCGTGACCATGCATTACTGTGCCGCAAAGGTGATCGATAAGTTTGGCCGTGACATACATTGCCGTGCTATCGCCACAGAAGGCAAGCTTGGCACACTGGCTTTTTCGGAAGCTGGTTCGCGAAGCCATTTCTGGATTCCCGTCAGCACGGCCGAAAAGATCGCTCAGGGCATCAAACTCAACGCGGAAAAACAACTCATCACTTCCTGTGAACACGCCGATTTTTACGTCTGGTCCAGTCGGCCAGTCCAGAAGGATGGCTTGAGCACCATCTGGGTCGTCCCCCGCGACGCCGACGGATTGACCATTACCGCCGTCTACGACGGGCTGGGACTGCGTGGAAACGGCTCGTCCTCACTACGCGCGCGGAATGTTGTGATTCCTGAAACCAACCGTTTGGGTGAAGATGGGCAGGGCTTCGACATCATGGTCAACGAGGTGTTGCCTTGCTTCAACCTTTTGTCCGCTTCCACCTCGCTTGGCATGATGGAAGGAGTTGTCGCCCATGCCGTCCGGCACGTTTCCTCCGCTCGCTATGCCCACGACGGGACCAGCCTGGCCGACTTGCCTCAAGTGCGCGCTCACGTGGCCAAAATGCGAATCAAGACGGATTTGTTACGCGGTTTGTTACAGGATGCGTTGGACGCCCTCGAACAGCAACGCGAAGAAGCTCCTTTGAGGGTTCTGCAAGCGAAGGCGGCGGGAGCCGAGTTATCCCTTGAAGTTCACGATCTGGCCATGCGCGTTTGCGGCGGTGCTGCCTTCCGCAAAGATTTGCCCGTGGAACGCTTTTTCCGCGATAGCCGGGCCGCAAACGTCATGGCCCCCGTGACCGATGCCTTGTATGACATGATCGGCAAGTCCATTTGCGGCCTGCCAGTTTTTTGATCGAGGCATCGTTCCCTTCGCGTGCCTTCGTTTTCTCTGTGGACATGTCAAGAGTCGGCCGCTCCGTTCCAATTGTGACGCGGTCTGACACCGCCTGCTTGCGCGATACAGTTTCCGTCGTCCAAAAGCCAGTGGCGAATCCGTGATGACCACGCAAAAACGGTATCCGTTTCGCGAGCTAAAGGTGAGCAAGGTCGCCTGGCGGGCCGGGTCGATCGGCCTGGTTGCGGTAACCCCGGTTTTTGATTGCCGAGCCGATTGCTAAAATAATGCCTTTCCCCAAGGTCCAGACGAGGTTGGTTTGATGTCGTTTTCCAAGGTCGAAACACAGGTGGACTTTCCTGCCCAGGAAAGAGAAGTGCTCGTTTTCTGGGAAAAAGAAGGCATGTTCGAGAAACTGCGCGAAAAGAATCGCGGCAAGCCCATTTGGTCCTTTCTCGATGGTCCGATCACGGCGAATAATCCGATGGGCGTGCACCATGCCTGGGGTCGAACCTACAAAGATACGTTCCAGCGCTATTTCGCCATGACCGGCCACGAATTGCGCTACCAGAATGGTTTCGACTGCCAGGGACTTTGGGTCGAAGTCGAAGTCGAAAAAGAACTCGGACTCCGCTCCAAACGCGACATCGAAAACCTCGTCCCAGGCGACGAATTCGCCAGCCTCGACAAGTTCGTCTCCCTGTGCAAACAACGCGTCGACAAGTTCGCTCGCATCCAGACCCAGCAATCGATTCGGTTAGGCTACTGGATGGACTGGGACCGCGAGGAAGACTGGCAGAAGCCTCCCGACTTTCGTCGCAGTTACTTCACCATGTCGGAGGAAAACAACTATACCATCTGGCAGTTCTTGAAAAAGTGCTTCCGCCGAGGCCTCATCTACCGTGGCTATGATGCCATGCCCTGGTGCCCGCGTTGCGGCGTCGGTCTGAGCCAGATGGAATTGCACGAAGGCTACCAGCGCGTTGCCCACCGTGCCGTCTTTGTTCGCTTCCCCTTGGCCGATCGTCCAGGGGAAAACCTGCTGGTCTGGACTACCACTCCCTGGACCCTGACGAGCAACGTCGCCGCCGCTGTCAATCCAGACCTTGCCTACGTGAAGGTCCGCCACCGCGATGACATCTATTACCTCGCGAAAAATGCCCTCTCGTTTCAGCGTCTGGAGGAAGAATTCAAGACCAGACAGTGGCTGCCTGGTGTTCCCAAACTCAAAACTCTCGAGCAGATTTTCAAAGAAAAAGGGGGCTTTGAGGTCGTGGGCGAAATCGCTGGTCGAGACATGATCGGCTGGAAATACCGCGGCCCATTCGATGAACTCGAAGCACAACAGCATCAGGCTGGGTTCCCCAAGGGAATCGCTGACGTCGTTCTCAAGCAGAAATGGGCGCCAGCCGTCGCCGGCAAAGACGTCCACCGCGTCATCGCCTGGGACGCCGTCGGCGAAACCGAAGGTACCGGCATCGTCCACATTGCACCCGGTTGCGGCAAGGAAGACTTCCTCCTTGGCCGACAAGAACAACTTCCCCCGATCGCTCCCCTTGATGAATACGGAGTTTTTCTCCCCGGTTTCGGCGATCTGGCCGGGAAGTCCGCCCTCGACCGTGCCACCACCGACTGGATTCTCGAAAACCTGCAACACAAAGGGATCCTGCTTGCCGTCGAACAATATCCCCACAGCTATCCGCACTGCTGGCGCTGCAAGACCGAACTGCTCTTCCGCCTCGTCGACGAATGGTTCATCGACATGTCTTGGCGGGAAGAGATCATGAACATCGTGCGCTCGGTCACCTTTCTTCCCGAGTCCATCAATGGCCAGGCCCGCGAACTCGACTGGCTGACCAATATGGGCGACTGGATGATTTCGAAAAAACGCTTCTGGGGCCTGGCTTTGCCCATCTGGGTTTGCGAAAGTTGCGGTGAATTCGAAGTGATCGGTGGACGCGAGGAACTCAAGCAACGGGCTGTCGCCGGTTGGGACAGCTTCGAAGGACACTCACCGCACCGCCCATGGATCGATCTGGTCAAGATCCGTTGCAGCCAGTGCGGCGGCCTCGCTTCGCGCATTTCCGACGTCGGCAACCCCTGGCTCGATGCCGGCATCGTCCCCTATTCCACACTCAAGTACAATACCGACCGCGCCTACTGGGAAAAGTGGTTTCCCGCCGACTTCATCACCGAATGCTTCCCAGGCCAGTTCCGCAACTGGTTCTATGCCATTCTCGCCATGAGCACGATGATGGAAAACCGGGCGCCGTTCAAGGTCCTGCTTGGTCATGCTTTGGTTCGCGATGAGCACGGCAACGAAATGCACAAATCCGCCGGCAACGCCATCGCCTTCGAAGCTGCTGCCGACGAAGGCTGGGAGGTCACTTACAAAGACGGACGGCGTGAACGCAAACCCCCCATGGGCGCCGATGTCATGCGCTGGCTCTTTTGCCGCCAGAATCCGGCTCATAACATCAACTTCGGATCAGGGCCAGCGGAAGAACTTCGCAGTAAATTCATTCTCAAATTGTGGAATACGTATTCGTTCTTTTGCAATTATGCCCGCATCGACGGCTTCGATCCCAGGTCGGCCTGCGTCCCAGTCCCGGAACGTCCCGATATCGACCGCTGGATTCTCTCCGATCTCCAGTTGTTGATCGACAAAGCCCACGAAGAAATCGCCGGGCCCATCAGCCAGGACAATCCCTTGCCACGCTACAACATCCAGGCCTTCTGCCTCGAAGCCGAGCGCTTCGTCGACGACAAACTCAGCAACTGGTATGTTCGCCGTAACCGCCGTCGTTTCTGGAAAAGCGAACGAGGCAGCGACAAACAGGCAGCCTACCAGACCCTTTACACTGTTCTCGTCACTCTTACCAAACTGTTCGCGCCGGTGATGCCGTTTCTGAGCGAGGTCATGTACCAGAATCTGTCGGCGCTCGAAGTCGACGGCGAGAGGCGCCCTCTGCCGGACATGCCGCCGAGCGTCCACCTGTGCGATTATCCTGTTGCCGACAAAGCCCTCATCGACAACGACCTTTCGGCGGACATGAATGCTCTGCTTCGGCTGGTATCGTTAGGCTCAGCCGCCAGAAACACCGTAAAAATCAAGGTTCGCCAGCCTCTGGCCGAACTGAAAATCCAGCCCTCTCCCAACTCTCGCGACCGCCAGGCCGTCGAACGCTTCGCCGACCAGATTTGCGAAGAACTCAATCTCAAAAAAGTGACGCTGCACGATCCGAGGCAAGGCCCCCTGCTCACGTATGAAATCCTAGGCAACCCGAAATCTCTTGGACCGAAATTCGGCGCCAAAATGGCCGATGTCCAGAAAGCTATTCGCGCATTGAATGCCAACGATATCGAGGCTGTGATCAAACGTGTCCGCGACAAGTTGTCTTTTTCTCTGCAACTCGAAGGGGGAACCAGCGTCGAACTCGCCCCCGAAGACGTTGACATCGTCGCCAAACCTGCGGATGGCTGGACTGCTGTCGAAGACCGCGGAACCATCGTGGCCCTCGACACTCGCATCACCGACGAGCTTAAACTCGAAGGTCTGAGCCGAGATGTGGTTCGACATATTCAGGAACTGAGAAAAAAAGCCGGCTTGGAAATGGAAGATCGCATCCAACTTCACCTGTCTTCCCAGTCCGATTTGCTGAATCGTGCCATTTCGACCCATCGGGACTACATCGCCCAGGAAACACTTGTAAAGGAGTGGTCAGACGAGCTCAGCGGCGATGATGTGCACCAAAGCAACGTCCAGATCGAAAAGCAAAGCCTGACAATCCGGCTTAGAAAACATTCGGCAACGAAAAACTAAGCCGAGATCTTCACCTGGTCCCAGGCACAGAACTGGTGGTGATCCGCCGAGGATGCACTACGTTGGCGGCTTCTGACCGCCTTTGCCGAGCCATTGCCCTATTGTCGGCGGATGCTCGTCACGCCCAACAGTTGGGCTTCCGGCTCGTTGAGGTCGATCAAGACCGGTTTGGTGGTTTCCGCGCGGGCAACGTTGCCGGCCTGGTCACGGACGATAAGGCGCAGATAGACGCGATAAGGCATATTCGGAGGCAGTTGCCAGACGTGCCGGCCCGAGTTTGGCAAATCGGCGCCGATGGTCTTCCACGAAGCGCCCGGATGCTCGGCCCATTGCAAGGTAATCGGTTTGGGTCCAAGGTTCCGATCGGTGGCGGTCCAGGTAATAATCAAGGCGTTGGGCTGACGGATGTCGGGTTCCGGCGCGTACAATTTGGCTTCGGGCGGTGTTTCGTCGACCTCGACGCGCATCGCCGGTGGCGTGCCCGAGAGGGGCGGTCCTTTGCCTAGCCCGGCTTGGCTTTGTACGACGAGTTGCAAGCCGTAGATTCCTTCCCCGGGAAACTCGACTTGAAAGGGAGGTTCTTTGTCGGTGTCCTCCGCCAGACGCCGCCACGATTGACCATCGTCTCGCGTGACCCAAAGTTCGACGCGGCCCAATCCGGATGGGCCGACTTTATTCACTTTGTAATCGATAGCAACGTGTCGGCTGTTGACCACTTGCAACGGCGGTAGAGGACCTCGCGTGCTGTTGATGGCAGTGGGCGGAGCCGAGTCGTTGTTCGTTGTCGCTACCAGACGATCCGCCGGTTCGCTATTCCAAGGTGGCGGCGGAGGGGGTGGCGGAGGGGGAGGCGGCAAGTCGTTTCTGTCGTCGCGGCGAAGCGAAACTGCTGTACCGCTGACAGGCGTTCGGCCGCTGCCATTCCAAATGGGTTCCGGCTGAGAGCCGAATCCTGGAGGAGCTGGCGGAGGCGGCACCGACGCAGGGTTTATCGGCACATCGGTCATTTGAGAGGCCACGCCGGTCTCGGCTGGCACCTCGGCGGTCGCCTGTGCTTCGTTCCCTGCGCGATCGCGGACCTGCATGCGGATCGTAAGGGCATCCGAACGGGCAAAACGAAATCGTGCCTGACCCGTGGCTGCGGCGTTGATGCTGGCCATGTACCATTGCGTTATCGGCGCACCGGCGGGCTGATATTCCAGTTTCAACGTCGTCAGGTCCGGGTTCTGGTCCTGCACTTCCCAGGCGACGACGATTTCGTCGTTGTCGCGCCGGGCAGTCGTGATTCTCAGCACCGGTTTGATGGAATCGACCAGAATCTTTTGCGCTGGCGGCACGCTCCGGATGTCCGCCGGTTCCCGTTCCCCACGCCGGTTGACGATCGACAAGTTGAACCAGTATTCACCATCTGTCGGCGCGAAAAAAGGAAAAGCATCCTGGTCGGGAGAGGCGACTGCCACTTCGTTCCAGGTTCGCCCTCTGTCGGTTGAGGAATAAAGTATCAACTGTTTTATGTCGCCGCGTCTTGACGGATCGATTCGGATCGGGATGCTGAAACTGCGCTGGTTGATCGGCCAGACATCGGTGGGTTCCGCACCAAGGTTGACCAAAAGGCAACTAAGTGTCAGCATTCCCCCGATCATCATGCTCCTCCATCCTTGCAGAGCGCTTGCGTCGGCGCACGGTCAGCAGCGGACAAAATGACGTTTATTGTTTTTATCGGTTGTAGCGAACGGCGAATTTAAGATTTTCGACGAATCGACGAAAAAGATTGAAGTTTGCCCAGCTCTTCTTCTAGATCGCGGAGCAAGTCACGAGAAAAGCGTTCAAGCGGGCAAAACAGGCAAGAGGGGGAGCGATTATTTCCTCGGTCGATTGATCACGCGCAGCACTTCGTCGAGATGTTCGCGCATGGCGTGCTCGGCGGCATCCGGATCGCGCTTGCGGATGGCTTCGACGATGGCATGGTGCTGCGGATAGGTTTTGGGATGGCGTCGCCCTCGGCCACCTTCAACGATGCTGGCCATCATGAACTCCTGAACGACGGCCATGACGTTGGCGATCAGCTCATTGCCGGCGATCGACAACAGCTTCTGATGGAAGCGGAGATCGACGTCGAACACTTCTTCTGCCGAGCTGTTGCGGTTGCGAACCTGTTCGCAGAGGTCTTCCAGTTCGGCGATGTCCTCCGGCGTGGCTCTTTCCGCTGCCAGCCGAACGGCTTCGCATTCCAGCCCCCGGCGGAATTCGGTGAACTGCGTCAGCTCCTGAGGTGAAATCGCCATGGCACTGCGAATCAGCTGAGCGCAATTCCGCAGACTGCTGGTGTCGCCGACGAACATGCCGCGCGGGCCGCGCGTCGTTACCAGCCCCATAGCGCGAAGACGGCCGATCGCTTCCCGCAATACCGTTCTGCTCACATCCAACTGTTTGACGAGGTCCGCTTCCGTCGGCAGCCTGTCTCCAGGTCCATAATCCCCTTCGGTAATGACGTTTTGAATCTGCTCGATCACGGAATCTACCAGCGACTGGCGGCGAACGGGACGCATCTTCACGGTATACGGTCTCCAGTTTTCCAAGCGTCTGCCGAAACTCGATCGAAAGCGAGGAAAAAACAGCACTCCGCTTTCGCGAGGGCTCAGTCAATGCGGAGTCGCAATAGGTGGTAAGGCAGAATTATCCCAACGATTTCGGCGACACGCAACGGCAAATAATTCTTTCGTTCGAAATCATGATAGATTACGTCCGTCTTGGTGGGAGTTGTTCGGGTCTGCCGATGCTGATTTGGGGAGCCGGATGCGAAAACGAGTTTTTCCCTCCCAGCGCTGCCAGTCGATAACGCCGCCGTGGGCTTCGGCCACACGTCGGGCGACGGCAAGTCCCAAGCCAACGCCTTCTCGTTTGCCCGTGACGAAAGGTTCAAAAAGGCGATCGGCAACGTCGGCGTTTGGACCGGGGCCGGAGTCGATTACATCAATGGTGGCGCACTGTTCTCCGTCATGCAGCAAAACCTCGACGGTGCCGTTGGGGCCAGCGGCTTCGACAGCATTGCCGATGACATTGAGAAACAGATGGCCTAATTGGGTGGCATCCCCTTCGATGTTGACGCTCTGGTCGGCTTGCCAGCGCAGGTCGATGTGGGAATGGCGGCAGTTCGGGGCAAGGAGGCCGACAGCGTGATCAATGAGTTCGTGCAGGCGACATGGTTCGCGACGCACTTCCTCGCTGCGTCCCAGATCGAGGAAGCACTTCAGATTGCTTTCCACCAGGGCTAATTGACGCAGGGCAACGGCCAGCGATTCATCGTCGCCGCCATTCTGGCATTCGCGCAGGTGCAGTTGGACGGCGAGCTTGGCACCGGCGACCCCGTTGCGAAGCTGGTGGGCCAGGCCGCTGCCAAGTTGACCCAGGAGTTGGAGTCGCTCCGATTTTCGAACGGCATTTTGCAACTCGGCAAGCTGTTCCGCCATGTCATTGACTGATTCCCCCAGGTCGCGGAGTTCGTCATTCCGGCCAGGAAGCTCCATGGGGCTGAAATCGCCTGCCGCGATCAGTTTGGTCCGCTGGCCCAACTCCTGGATGCGCCGACCCAACCGCTGGGCAAGCACCGTGGCAAGAATAAGGGAGGCCAGAAGTCCTACACCCCCCACAACGACGGACGGCAAAATCGCCTGCCAAAGAGCATCTCGCCAGAGCGAGACAGGGTAGAGAATGAATAAATCCGCTGCCTCGTCGGGACGATGACGACGGATGCGGATGCCGCTGCAAAAGTAACTTTCTTTCCCAATCTCGATCCGCGATCCCAAAACGAGATCATCGGGTCGATCGATCACCGCAACGGCCGGTGTATCGTCATCGGCGGTTTCCAGCGTGGTGACACGTCTCCCTTGTTTTTGCACAACAAGAAAATCCGCTCCGGAAAGCTCCTTGGTCATTTTGAGCACTTGCTCTGTCAAAGGAAAATCCCGCCCATTGATCACCCGGGCCGACCGACGCATGCGCTCTTCGATTTGTTCCCGCGTCCGCTTGACGGATGAAAAAGCGGTCCAAACGCTGATGCCGGCGACGACGCCGACCAGCAAGACGACCAAGGGAACCAGCAATTGGTAGCGAATACTCCAGCGCATGGCAAATTTCAGAGTATTTCAATACCGCCTGTCTGGGCAAGGCAAAAGCAGGGGCGGCCAAAAGCGAAAAGACATCGGACGCGCCCGTGTTCTTTCTCGAACGACTTCGCCTTCTTATGGTAGAGTCGAGCTGGGCCGAGGCCTTTGCTCGCGATCGGTGCTCGTTCGTTACTGGGAGAACGCGAGACGAAATGGCAGTCGTTTGCTGGAATGGTGTCGTGGTCGTGGCAGCCATGTATGCTGTGTTTTTGGCTGTGGGGCTCGTGGCCGCTCGGCGTTCGCAGGAAGGCACGGCAAGCGACCTGATGATTGCCGGTCGGGCGATGCCATTTTGGCTCGCTACGTGCACCATGATTGCCACCTGGGTGGACGGGGGCTATTTGCTTGGGACGGCACAGTACGCTTTCGATTATGATCCGGAAAACGGCATCCTCGGCGTTTCTGCTGCTCTGCAAGGCGGCGTCTGCTTCGGCATCAGCCTGATCCTGGGTGGCCTCTTCTTCGCCCATATCATGCGCCGCCTGGAATTCACGACCATTGTCGACCCCTTCGACGCGCGTTTTGGCAAGAAGTGGGCGGCTGTTTTGTTCTTGCCAGCCATGTTGGGAGAATTGTTCTGGAGCGGTGCTCTCCTCGTGGCCATCGGCTCGACATTTTCCGTTCTGCTCGACATCGATCTAACCACTGGCATCCTGTTGTCCGCAGCCGTCGTGACGCTTTACACCATGGTCGGCGGAATGTGGTCGGTCGCCTTTACCGATGCTTTCCAGCTGGCGTTGATACCCGTCGGCATGCTGATGTCTTTGCCGTTCGTTCTCGAACGTACAGGTGGGTTCGTGACGACGTTCGAGAAATATGTTGCCGGTCGCCCAGGCGTGGATCGGCTCTTTCCACCGCTCCAGCCATCGGACGGTTGGACGCTCCCGGCGATCGTCAACTGGTGGGACATGACCATCATGCTGACGCTTGGGGGCATACCATGGAATTGCTACTTCCAGCGAGTCCTTGCGTGCCAGTCGCCGCGCAAAGCTCAGGCCCATTCGATCGTAGCAGGCGTCTTCACGATGATCTTGACGATACCACCACTGATTCTGGGGATGGCTGCGTTCGTGCTGTGGGGAAACGCTGACGGCGCTGCCGCCTCGGCCATTAGATCTGACCCGTCAAAAACGTTGCCGATGTTGCTGAAGGAGACCGCACCGTTTCCTGTTCTGGCCATGGGGCTGGCGGCGATTATCGGCGCGGTTACTTCCAGCTTCAGCTCGTCGATTCTCTCGGCTGGCTCGATGTTCGGCTGGAATGTCTATCGCCGCTTGGTCGCTCCGGGCGTAACCGTCGATCGGCTCAAGACAGTGATCCGTTTGGCGATCGTTTTGTTGGGCGTCGGAGCGGTTGCTCTGGCGCTGAAGGTGCAAAGCGTCGCGCAGTTATGGCTGTTCACTGCCGACCTTGTCTTCGTGTTGTTGTTTCCGCAACTATTGGCGTCGCTGTACGATCCCGCTGCCAACCGAATCGGCTCGGTTGTCGCGTTTGTCGTGTCCCTGTTTCTGCGGCTGGGAGGAGGGATTGCCGAGTTGGACATGCCCCCTTTTCTACCTTATGACTCCTGTCTCGCCTGGTTTGGATGCAACGACTTTGCCGCGGTTTCGGCGTTCCCTGTGCGAACTTTCGCTGCGGCAGCGGGTCTGCTTCTGTTGCCGGTCGTCTCCCGTCTTACGTCGAGGTGGGATCCTCCTAGAGCCTTGACGAGGGGTTCTAGCGTGGATGACTTTCTTTGCGAGCCATAGTGCAGGTTCTAAGATGTTTCGACATCAGACGGATCGTGAACCTTTAGCGATAGCTTTGAAAGGCTGGCGATGTTTTTCCGGCAACTATGTGCCTGGGGCGTACATCTCTACACCGGACTCGGCCTGGTGGCGTCAGCCGGCATGGCCGTCGCTATCGTCAACAGTTCCTTTCGCACTGTCTTTGTGTGGATGGTGTTTGCCACGCTAATCGACGCCACGGACGGTGCCTTGGCTCGCCTGGCGAGGGTCAAGGAAGTGCTGCCGGGCTTTGATGGTCGCCGTCTTGATGACATTATCGATTACTTGAATTTCACCTTTTTGCCGATCCTGTTGGTCTGGCGCGCGGAGCTTCTCCCGACCGGCTGGGAATACTGGCTCGTGGCCCCATTGTTGGCCAGTGCCTATGGCTTCTGTCAGGTCCAAGCCAAGACCGACGACGGCTATTTTCTCGGCTTTCCATCCTATTGGAACATCGTTGCTTTTTATCTTTACTTTTTGCAGTTGCCAGGTCCGGCTGTCTTGGGACTCATGCTGACGTTGGCTTTCCTGACCTTCGTGCCGAGCCGATATCTTTATCCAAGTCAAAAAGGAACGCTGAACCTGGTGACGAATATTCTGGCGGCTGGCTGGACGGTTTTGTTGCTGTTGATCATCTTTGATATTCGAACTCCCCTCTCACAACGTTCGCTGCTGATCCTCTCGCTCTATTTTCCCGTCTACTACATGGCGACATCGTGGTTCATCACGATGCGCATCTGGCTTCGGCGAACGCCTGCACAGTGAGAGGTGTTGCCAAAAGGCAGGGTTGGCGTCACGCTCGATGGCTGTTTTCTTTACCGTTTCGTGGTAAGATGCCAACGTGGATTTCAATGACTTGGACCTCACGGGTTTTTGCCGAAACCATGCATGCGCTTGTTGCTGAGTACGTCTTGAAGGGCATCTATCTCGGTCTGATCCTCTTCGTAGCAGTGCAGGAACCGAATTGGCAGGCGACGGGAACGGTAGCCCTGTGTGTTTTCTGCTCCTTTCTGCTGTTTTTAAGTGTAGCCGCGATCCGCAAGTTGCGCGAAGGTTATCGCATCACGGGCAGGGTAGCAGCTTTCGTGCTGTTTCTCCTGCTTGAAAGTCCCGGCATGGTGTACTCGGGAGTCATGCTGGGCACGCTGTTCGGTGCTTTTGCCGTGCGGAATGAGGGAACAGACCAGTTGCTCATGCGCATGTTGGGAGGAGGCGCCCTGCTCGGTCTGGCGTTTTCCTTTCTTCGAACGGTGCAACAGAAGCAGCAGCGACTCGCCATGAGTCTGTTTTTGGCGGTTCTGATAGGGGCGGGCATCATTTATTGGCTCGACGAGCATCCTGAATACCTCGAGAACGCGAATCTGAGAACGATGTTCGCCGTCAATCTGCTTCTTGGCCTGCCGATGTTTTATTTGCTGACGTTCGTCGGCTCGGCAGAAGAATCGGAAGTGGAAATCGCGGCGATGTGTGCCACATTGGGATTGAGCTTGTGGATGCTAAGCCAGGATTTTCCGTTGACGCGTTCGCTGGCGGTACTGATACCCCTGGCTCTTTACATTGTCTATGCCGTCCGAGTCTTGCCATCGCTGAGGGTCTTCAAACATGTGGTTCGCGGCATCGGCTATGCCAATGTGGGGCGAACCCGCCAGGCGCTGCTTGCCTTTCGCCGAGCCAACGAACTCGATCCAGAAAATGCTTTGGCGAGAGAACATCTATGGAACCTGCATCGGGAACTCGACCTTGAAAAATTGAAAGACGACCCGCAGCTGCTGGCTCTGCTCGATTTTAATTTCTGCCTCGATCGAGTAACGTCGCTGCTAGTTGAAGCAAGCCCCAGTGCGGACAAGATGAAAGAGGCGCATCATCTGCTTGATCTCATATTGAGCCAAAGGCCGCGCATGAAACCAGCCATCAGTTACTGGCGTGCTGTAGCCCATGTTCATGCTCGCCACTTCGATCAAGCGGCGGCCGAACTCGTAAGCGTTCTCGACCCGGACAATTACGCGCCCGATGATGCCTGCCGCAATTCCATTCTGTTCGATGCCTGGCAGTTAGCTTTGGTGCTGCATCCGGAGATGAACCGTCGGGTTGGAACACCGCAACTGGCCCTGCCCGGTCGGCGTCTCGAGGCGATCGCCGCCGTGGAGAAACGACTCGAAAACATTCCTGACGACGGCGGCGCCTGGACCCTCAAACGCATTCTCTATAGCGAACTGACGGAAGAGGAATATCGCCGGAGTCTCGACGAAAGACAGAAAATGGCCGGGGCGCCGACACAGCCGGCTGCCGACCCGGGTGCAGAAAGCGGGGCGGTCGGAGCGGAGAAAGGCGACAACTCGGGACCGTCGCCTTTGCCGTCTTGCGGTTTGCCCCACTTCGATCACGGCTATGCTGAACAACTCGGGCTGGCACTGATCAACGACAGCAGTCGCTGGCAGCGAGGAATCGAGTTTCTTCGCATCGCCTCGTATGGTTTGCCAGGACGGAGGCCGTTTCTGTTTCAACAGATCGCTCAGGCATACGAACGCGCCGGCGACAGCGAGGCGGCCCGACAAGCCTACGAGCAGGCCAAACAGGCCGGGCGTGAACTCGGACCCAAAAACCTGGATGATGAAAATCGCCAGATTTATTTCAGCATTGTCAAACAGCTTGGCGACGAAGCCCGCGCCCGCAATGATCTCGACATCGCGATTGAAAACTACCAACTGTACACGGCGAACGAGCGCGCCGGCGTGGAAACCTTGCGCATTCTCGCCGACCTTTATGAGAAGAAGGGATTGGCCCTGCCCGCCCTTCGTGTCACCGAACAAGCACTGTTGTACAACGCCAAAGACAAGGACCTCTTGGAACGCAAGGACCGCTATTATTATTCCGTCACCCCCGACGAAGTAAGAGAGAACCGGGATTCGCTGATCAAGTTTTTCGATGTCGACTATTGTGTGAAGAAAGCCCGATCCTTGCTCGACCGCCGGGAACTCGATTTGGATCTGCTGGACTGGGCATCGCATCTGGCAGAAGTGGCGGCGGCCATTCAGCCCGACAGTGTCACCGTCAAAGTTCTACGAGCTCGCTGCTTCCGACGTCGGGGCGAAATTGAAAAAGCCCAACAGATTTTGGAGGAAGCACGCAATAACAAACCGGAAAGATTCCGTTCCAGCGAAGAACAAGAAGACTGGTATCTCGTTCACCGACTGCTTGGCGAACTCTATCTCAACGACCTCAACCGTCCCGATTTGGCAATCCCATGCTTCAATGTTTACCGGCAGAGCAGTCGCAGCGGTGCCGACACCATTTTCAAACTCGGTCTGGCATACGAGCAAACCGGGGACAAAGTCAAAGCTGCGAAATGCTACGAATTGGTCACCGCTTATGAAAGTCACCCGCTCGCTCCTGACGCGCAAGATGCCTTGTATCGACTGCGGGATTAGAAGTCTGAAAACTGCCGTTCTCTAGGGGGCAGGGTCGTTCGTCTTTTTGCCGACGACTTGTTCATAGATCGCATCGACGACGCGCTCGAGTTCGGTCTTGGGCGGCGTCGCAGGAGTCGCGGCATCGATGATGAGGCGGAAGCCGATATCCTTGCCATCGGTTTTTTCGTCACCGTAGGCAAGAATCCCTTTATCGTCCTTTTCGTCCGGCCCCACCGAATAGACGACAAGGACAGTCTTGTCTAAACGGTACCGAAGTTGTTTGCCATCGAATGGGTCTTCGGGGATCGTGGCAAGCAGCTTTTGTTGGACCAATTCTTTGAGCGTTTCAGGCCAACGTTTCTGCGAGTCGTGAAACTGCGCGACTGCCAATGCCGTCGCGGCACAGTTCAAACGCGTCTGGCTGATCATTTCTCGAATCGCCAACCCCTTGGCATCGCGAACCCAGCGCCGGGAAAACGCATCGGCCAATTCCTGAAGGCGCTGGACGTGTGGCTGGCGCAGTCCCTTCTCATGCAAGTACATTTGTTCCAGTCGTTGCCGACCTTTCAGTTTCGCGATGGCCACCGTTCGAGTCATCGAATCCAACAATTCCGCATGGTGTTTCGGCAACTTCAGCCAGCGATCAGCTAGTGACAGCAAGTCATCAGGCAAACGGTTGGCGATCTCGGCGTCTCTATTTTGCAAGCGCGTCAACACCTCATGAATCCAGGCACGCCGACCGCGCATGATCGCGCTTAGAACAGGCTGCTTTGCTTCCTCTGCAAAAGCGCTCTGCGCTGACTTTAACATGCGCACCGAAACGCTGCCGCGAGCCAGAACTTGTTCGAGTTGCCTGCAAGCCAGGTTTCGAACGTCGATCCTCAAAAGTTGCACATCCGGGTCGGGGTTGTCGCCGAAAACTCGAGCAACATGCACCATCGCCGTGATCGTTGTCAAAGCGTCGTCGGCTCTGCCCGCATAGAGCTGTTGCGTCGAATAAAGAGCCAGCAACTCCATAAGACGACGCAATTTCTTGAGTTCTTCCCGTGGTTGCAGCGTGTCACTGAACTCGCCGAGGGGCAAACGCCGTGCTGGGGCTTTGGATACGGCTAACACTTTCGGCAATACCTCACTGAATTGCTGCAGGAGCTGACTAATAAAATTGATATCTTCTATTTTTAACGGTTCACCAAGCGGACGTGCCAGGATGGCTTGGATTTTGGTTTCCTGCTCCTCTGGCCAATCAGCAGGTAGCGCCTCGCTGGCTTGTTGCAGAAGACGGGCGGCATCTTTGCCGCCATCTTTCGCTGTTTGATCGGATTTCTCGCTTTCACGAAGTTCAGCCCAACGCCAGTTTGATTCGTTACGACTGATTCGCTCCATCGCCGCGTCCAGAGCCTGCAATGCCGCGTACCGAACATATCCCACGCCACCCGCGACCAGGGTCACCAAAACGCAGGCGATCGCCAGTGCGATCCAGCGCCGTCGCCTCGATCCCGCGTCCCGATAGATCGGTATCGTGGGACCAGCCACTGCCCAGTCGGAATCGGTGTCCACAGCATCGGTCGCAACCGTCTCGACGGGCACGGCAGCCGTCTCCTTGTTCTTCTCTCTCATCGTCGCATAATACTTGCTCCGATTCTGCTGCAAAAAGCGAGCACGTTTGACAAACGCTGCATAATGCGCGTAGCGTTCGATAAAGGCGTTTACCTCGGGATGAAAAGCCGGATTCACCGTCCAACCAGGGGTGTCGTGCTCGTCCATTAACGCAGACAGTTTGCTTTCCAGGCTGCGCAACGTTTCACCGGGTGGCAGCGAAATCATAGCGGGCGTTTGTTCTTCTGGTACAGGCGGTGGCTGCTGCACGCCAGGTTCCGCTTCACCAATTGGCGATTCGTCACTGGACGACGGCTGTTCCACCTCGGCGACGGCAGATGCCGAACCAGCTGCTTCTTCTGGCATATTCCCGAATGGTGTCTGCGGCGCCTCTTCGACGCCGGTGGCGAACATCTGATTCTCCGCTGGTTCCGCCGCGCTCTCCGTCAAGACTCGTGTTGCCCGGTCGAAATCATCAACAGAAACAAGCACCGCTACCTTGACCGAAGCTGCTTCGTCGCCCGAAGGGGAGAACCAGTCAGCCGATTGTTCTTCCTGTTCCTGGAGCACAACGAAGATGCCAGCGGCGGCGAGTTTTTGTTGCAATTGTTGGGCTTCTTGTTCGTTTTGACAGGTTGTCAGGACCACTTGTGAGACGCCTGGCGTTCCGACTTCTTGTGCAGTCGCATACGCGTCGGCCGGCGCCGCTGCTGGAATGGGTTCCTGAATGTACAGGCCGCAACCGGGGCAGAAACCTTCACCTTCCATTTCCGCCCCACATTCTGAGCACAACAGCATCTTAGACCTCGGATAAACGCGTATCGGTGCGGTTCAGCTGTTTTCGTCTGCCGGTTGTATTTGACGATTGCACGACACCATAAAGCAGCTTGAGAGCAATTGCAAGTCGCTCGGTTTGTTCGCGACCAATATTCGCGTAGACAAGCCGAAACCTGTTCGGTTTTCTGGGGTTTAATAAGACGGTGCGACGAAGAGAGGTTGGGAAATGGCGATGTCTCGCGTACTTCTAACTGGTTTTGTGCTCCTTTCTCTTTTGGTGGAGGCACCTGTGGTCTGCGCCGATCCGGGCACCCAACAAAGTCGGAGCGCGGACCGCAAGAAAAAGAAACGCCGTCCCAGCCCTTTCCAAAGCCGTCTCTTGCAACAACTCGATAATAAACTTAAGTTCACCCCGGAACAGCGGCAGCGAATCGCAGCGATAAAAAAGGAGTTTGAAGAACGAAACAAAGAAGCGGTTGCGAAGTTGCGTGCGGAAGTCGAAAAGATCCGCGACGAGATGGCGAGAGCTACGGAGGAAAACGACGAACAAGCCCAAGAGAGGTTGCGACAGCGCATCCGCAACCTGAAAAACGACGGTGAAAAACTGCGACGCGAATTCGAACGCAAATTCCTGACGGTTCTCACGCCGGAACAAAAGAAGCAGTACCGCATCCTGTTGCGCGACTTCGAAAAACACTCGCCCTCCACGAAAACTGCCAAAAACGATTGATGCTTGCGAATCTTCTAAGTCGCCTATTTCCTTTCCCCCCTATTGCTCCTTTGCAGCTGATGGATTACAGTGCAAGGCAGGTATCCGGTCAACATCCGCCAGGAGGAAAGCCATGTCCGGTCCAAAAGCACTTTTCGCGCTCGTAACACTGATCGGATTGGGAATCGCCAGCACGGTCGTCGCTCTAGTCGATGTCGACGACGAAAAACCCGAACAAGAACGTGTTGCCGACCGTCAGCGGTCGCGTGACGACGACAGAGGAGCAAGGCGGGAAAAAGGTGAACGGGAAGTTCGCGAAGAAAAAGAGAAGGAACGCGACCGTCCACAAGGCATCCGTGAGCGGGAGAAGCCAGACCAGCGCAAACGGGCTGGCGATGATCGCGAAGCTGGGAAGCGTGATCGGTCAGAAGGTGCTTCGCGAGATGGTGATCGGGATGAAAGAGAACGCAAAGAAGGCAAACGGCCCGGCAAACCTGAATCGGACCGGGATCGAGAGAGCCGAGAGCGCCGTTCAGATGGCGATCTCGCCGAACAAGTTCGCCGATTGCGGAACGAAGTCGAGGAGCTCCGAGCCGGCTTTCGCCGACTTCATGAACGGCTCGAAAGGCGACGCGATGACCCCGCAAGGTCGCATGAAAACCAGCGTGAACGTCTGAACCAGGCCATCGACGAGTTGCAAAACCTGATTCGGCGAAGTGGCGATTCGGAAGAGGGACGCGAGGCACGCAAGAAGCTGCAAATGCTCCTTCGTGAAAAAGCTCGACTGCAACGCAACGAAGAACAAGAACGTGCCGCACGCGAGCTGCAAGAAGCGCATCGACGCATTGAACGTGAACTGCACGAACTGGCGGAGGCTTTTCGCCGTGCTGAAGGCGAAAAAAAAGAGGCGATTCAAAAACAATTCAACACGCTGGCCGAAAAGCTGATCGCTTTGGAGCGCGAAGCCCTGACCCGACACGTCCAACGGCTTCAAGACGAACTGAAACGAGTTGAATCCGAGCTCGAGCAACGCGAGAAAAAAGCATCCGAGCTGATTCAGGAATTACGCCACCGATTCCTCGAGCGGCGTTAAGTCGATCAACCCACGTTCAAGAAAAGACCAGGAGCGGATTTCTGCTTCTGGTCTTTTTGTTTTACATGCTTGTGCAGATACGTATGATAGAAACCGAGACAGCAATGCTCGCGAACCAGCCCCTCCGCCTGACTCGCAGGTAAGAACGAGAAGCCATGCGGTCTGCTCGAGTTGGCTGTGGCGAATCGGCGATTGGTCGTTTGCCTGGGTCACTTGTTACTCTTTGACCGCCAGCTGAATTGTGGACGAGCAACAACGCGAACATATCCGCGACGATCTGAAAGACATCATCAAAGGGGAAGTCCTTTTCGATGATATTTCACGAGTTTTGTACAGCACCGACGCCAGCATTTTCCAGGTATCGCCCATCGGCGTCGTGACTCCGCGAGACGAAGAGGATGTCCAGGCGCTGGTACGTTACGCTTTGGAAAATCAGATTTCGCTGATACCTCGTGGTGCAGGAAGCGGGCTGGCGGGCGAATCGTTGGGCGCGGGAATCATCGTCGATTTGAGCCGTCACTTTCGTGCCATCATCGATATTGGCACCGACACCGTGCGCGTTCAGCCAGGTGTCGTGCTCCGGGATCTGAACAAGCGGCTCGCCGAACGAGGCAAACGATTCGCACCGGATCCGGCGAGCGGGGCGTATTGCACAATCGGCGGCATGATCGCCACCAATGCTTCCGGCGCCCGATCCTTGCGTTATGGCTACACGCGCGATCACGTCGCCAAACTGCGCGTGGTCTGGGATACAGGCGAAACAGCGGAAGCAGGTCGAGAGCCGAGGCATTCCTCGGACTTGAGTTCCGGCAGGCTGTGGGATATCACTACCGCCGTCGCTGCCCTCATTGAAGAAAACTCGGAGCTGATCAGGCAGTGCCAGCCGAAGACACGTTTCAACCGTTGCGGCTATCTCCTTCACGACGTATTGAGTCGGGACCATGTCGATTTAGCCAGGCTGTTGACAGGTTCGGAAGGAACGCTGGCGATCGTCACCGAAGCAACGCTGCGAACCATAGATTTGCCGCAGGGACGAAGCGCGGTGTTGTTGTCGTTTCCCGATCTCGAAACGGCTTTGCAGGCAGCCCGGCGAAGCCTCTCCACCGGTCCGTCGGCTTGCGAACTGCTCGATCATCGGTTGTTGACTCTGGTTCGTCAGACAAATGCGGAAGTAGAGCGTCTGGTCCCGGCTGCTGCCGGCGCCGTGTTGCTGGTCGAATATGAAGGCGACTCGCCCGCCAGCGCAGGTCGCGATGCCGATGAACTGGTCCGTCGGCTGCAATACGCGGATCGTCTCGCACTGCACAGCGTCAAAGCCACAGACCCGGATGATGTCGACCGTTTATGGCAACTACGCAGTTCCGCGCTTCCCAATCTTTACGGCATGCGTGCCACAGTGCATCCTCTGCCATTCATCGAGGATGTGGCCGTTCCACTCGACTGCCTCCCTGAGTTCGTCCGCCAGGTGCAGGATGTAATGCAGAAACACGATACCACCGCATCTTTCCTGGTGCATGCCGGTTCCGGACAGGTGCATACCCGTCCGTTTTTGAATCTCAATCGTCCTGGCGATGTAACGCGGCTATGGAGCATGGCGCACGAGGTGCATGATCTTGCGTTGCGGCTGCACGGTACCGTAAGTACGCAGCACGGAGTCGGACTGGCACGGACTCCGTGGATCGAGAAGCAATACGGTCCGCTTTATGCCGTGATGAAAGAAATCAAGGCGATTTTCGATCCCTACGGGCTTTTCAATCCTGGCAAAATCATCGGTCCCCACCCGGAAATGCCGGCCTGGCCTCTGCGAAAGCGACTCGGCACCTCGAGCAGGCTGGATCCGCGATCCGCGGCCGATTCAGGCGTGCAACTTGATTTGCGTCCGCCGGCAGGCGAGTCGGGCGTCGATCTCGGAATCCGTTCATCGGCCAGCGAGTCGTCTTCGGTTTCCAGCCGACGTTCCGTCGAGTTCGGCCTGTTGCATTGGCGACCGGGCGAGGCTCACGGCGAGGTGATGCGTTGCAATGGCTGCGGCGAATGCCGGACCGAAGCACCGCAACAGCGGATGTGTCCCATTTTTCGCGCCACGATTGCCGAGGAGGCGACCCCCCGAGCGAAAGCCAACTTGTTGCACGACTTGCTCGCCGATAACCGCGGTGCCAATGCAGGGCATCGGCTCAGTTCCGAGGAAGTCCGCCGAATTGCCGACTTGTGCGTCAATTGCAAAATGTGCGCTCGTGAATGTCCAGCACGAGTCAACATTCCCAAACTCATGTTGGAAACCAAGGCAGCGAACATTGCCCAATACGGCATGTCGCGAGCCCAATGGGCTTTGGCGCGAATGGAAGCATTTGCCGCTCTTGGCAGCCGCTTCGCGCTGATCGTCAATCAAGGGCTGTCCAATCCGCTCGTCCGCTGGCTGATCGAAAAACTTTTTCATGTCTCGCGCCGCCGGCGACTACCTGCATTTGCCCGTGACCATTTTTTCAAAAGGCTGCGTCGTCGCGGCCAGACAAGAAAACAGATCGATCCCAGGAAACTTGTTTATTTCGTCGATGTCTTCGCCAATTACAACGATCCGGAGTTGGCGGAAGCGACAGTAGCAGTGCTGAAACATAACGGGTTCGACGTCGAGGTTCCCCTGGAACAAGTCGGCTGCGGCATGGCTCCTCTCGTGCAAGGAGATATTGACGCCGCACGCGAAGCGGCCACCGTCAATGTGAAAACGCTCAGCGAATACGCTCGCGAGGGATGCACCATCATTTGCTCGGAACCTACCGCTGCCTTGATGATGCGCGAAGACTATCCCGATCTGTTAAATAGTACCGAAGCCGCTCTGGTCGCCGAACATACGGTCGAATTGACCGAATTTCTCTGGCAGCTTTACGAACGCGGGGAGTTGAAGACGCATTTTCATCCCCTGCAACTCGTCGTCGGACACCATGTCCCGTGCCATATCAAAGCACTGGAAAAAGGAGTTTTCGGACCGCAACTACTGAGTCTTATCCCGGGAATGCGTGTGCACACAATTGACGTAGGCTGTTCGGGAATGGCTGGCACCTTTGGTTTCGCTGCCGAAAACTACGACCTTTCCCGGGCTGCAGGCCGCGCCATGTTCGATGAACTGAAAAAAACGTTCATCCAATTCGGCTCATCTGAATGCAGTGCTTGCCGATTGCAAATGGAAGACGGCACCTTGAAACGCGCTCTGCACCCGGTGCAGTACCTCGCGATTGCTTACGGGTTGCTACCTGAACTTTCCCGCAGGCTCGAAAAGCCGATCGGCAACCTGACCTTATAGGGCAGGTTCTCGGCTGGGGTTCACCACTCCTTCCGTCTTCAGTCTTCCCGATAAAATGGAAAGGGTTATTTTCGCCGACTATCGCAACTAGGGTTTGGTGGCGGCTTTGAAAACCGAAGTTCTGAAAGTGGACGCAGTCGCACCGGCATTCGAAACAGTCGAGCGCGCAGCCGATGTCTTGCGCCGCGGCGGACTGGTCGCTTTCCCGACGGAAACCGTCTACGGGCTTGGTGCCAATGCACTTGATCGGTCGGCGGTTTCAGCCGTTTTTCTGGCCAAAGGTCGGCCCGTTAACAATCCGTTGATCGTCCACGTCGCGGCAGTGGATCAAGTCAAAGCCCTGGTTCACGACTGGCCAGCAGCAGCCCAACGGCTAGCCGAGACCTTCTGGCCCGGACCGTTGACTTTAGTCGTATCACGATCTTCGATTGTCCCTGATGAAGTGACGGCGGGAAGGGATACCGTAGCCATACGAATACCGTCGCATCCGGTCGCTTTAGCGCTACTTGGCGCTGCCCAAACACCGATCGCCGCTCCCAGCGCCAACCGTTCGTCGCGTCTGTCACCCACCTCTGCTGCACATGTGTTGCGCCAACTCGAGGGAAGGATCGATTTGGTTCTCGATGCCGGTCCTTGCCCCGGAGGATTGGAGTCGACCGTGATCGACCTTACGACGAACCCCCCCCGTCTTCTGCGCCCCGGACTCATTCCGCCGGATCGGCTGCGAAAGGTCATCGGCGCCATCGAACTGCCGGAAGATTGCCCTCCTCCGGCAAGCAACGCAAGTGACAAAAGTTCCGCGGCGCTTCCGTCTCCTGGTATGCTGCCCAAACATTATGCCCCGCTTGTCCCTTTGGAATGTGTCGAAAAGGAAGCTGAAAGAAAGGTTTTGTACTGGCGCGATCGCGGGCAGAAGGTGGGATGGCTGACTTTTTCGGCCCCTCAGGACTTGGGCGATATGGTCATCGTCAGTGCCATGCCTGGAGAGCCGGCTGCCTGTGCCCATCGCCTGTATGGCGCATTGCATGCACTGGAGACGGCCGGCGTGGACCGAATCATCGCTGAGCTTCCGCCCCATCGCGAGGAATGGCTGGCCGTCCGCGACAGGCTTGTGCGGGCATCCAGAAAATGAGATTCCTGACGCCAACGTGTCCGATCGTCAGCACGAGCCACCAGTCGAAGCTTGCCGAAATTTGCAGCGGTTTATACAGTAACGCCCATCGTAGCATTTTGCTGATCACTCTACCGTCAATCAGGGGTTGGCAGCCTTGCTTCTTGCGGTTTCGGAAACGATGTTGGAAACCGTATGGCCTTATATTCGGCCGTTGATAGCGGTTATCGTTCTTGTTACTTTTGTCGCACTGTCGGCCGTTTTTTTTATCTGGGTCGAGCGCAAAGTGGCGGGACGCATCCAAGACCGCCTTGGCCCTACTCGCGTCGGCGGCCGGTTTGGGTGGTTGCAGACCATTGCTGACGGCATCAAACTTCTCGTCAAAGAAGACATCATTCCCGCATCTGCCGACCACATCCTCTTTCGCATTGGGCCCTATGTGGCCTTTTGCGGTTCTTTTGTTGCCTTTCTGGCTTTGCCTTTCGGCGATGGCGTCGTGGCCTTTCCAATGGCAATCGCCGTGCTGTTCATGCTGGCCGTTATGTCCTCAGAGGTGTTTGGCGTTATCCTGGCAGGCTACGGATCAGGCAGCAAATGGTCCTTGTTCGGAGCCATGCGCGAAGCAGCGCAAGTGGTCAGCTACGAAGTTCCCATGGCTATCTGCGTCGTAGTTCCGGTCCTCGTGGCTGGTTCGATGGATCTGACCGCGATCGCTCGGCAACAAACGGGCTGGTTCTGGAACTGGCTGGTTTTTCATGACCCGTTCACGTTTGTAGCCTTTTGGACTTATTTCACTTGTGCAACAGCCAGCTGCAAGCGAGCGCCCTTCGATCTGGCCGAGGCAGAAAGCGAACTGGTCGCAGGGTTCCACACTGAATATAGCGGCCTGCGCTGGTCGTTCTTTTTCATGGCGGAATACGCCAGCATGTTTGCGGTTTCAGGAATTGCCGTGTTGCTGTTTCTGGGCGGGTGGAATCCCGGAATCCTGCCTTTCGCTTTAACGGATGCTTTTGGTCCTGTCGTCGGCAACATCCTCAATGTCGCCATTTTTATAGTCAAAGGCTGGCTGCTGGTATTCGTGATGATCTGGGCCCGCTGGTCGTTGCCGCGATTACGGATCGATCAGGTCATGATGACCTGCTTGAAATACTTGCTGCCGATCAGCTGCGTGCTTTTGCTCGGCGCATCGTTGTGGCCGCTGCTCATGCCGGACTCGGTGCAAAACTGGTTCAAATACGTCGTCGCCATCGGATTTGCCGTACTCTTCTTCTTCGGATTCCTGCGGGCAGCGGTTCGTTCACGCGAACCGTTCGCGCCGATGCCAGGAATTTGGGAATACCAATCTCGGTCGGCGTCACGTACACCGGCGGGAAATTCGTAACCATTGGAACGAGGGCCTTAACTTGTCTACAAATGAGCTACAAGCGATTTTGTTCTACCTTGTAGCCGCGATCACGGCGCTTTGTGCCATCGGTGTCGTAGTGACGCAACATATTGTCCGCGCCGCTACCTGGCTGTTGTTCACGCTAGCCGGGACGGCTGGCGTTTTCTTTTTGCTCGGTGCTGATTTCGTCGCCGCGATTCAGATTCTGGTTTACGTTGGCGGCACGCTGGTTCTGGTCGTTTTCGGCGTCATGTTGACCGCACAAAGCCCGTTTATCAGTTTGAGAGCCAGTGCGGCCGAGTGGGCGATCGGTACGGTGGTGGGATTCTTGCTGTTCGGAATGCTGGCAGTCAGCTTGTATTCTGCGAACTGGAACTTCCCCGAGCCGGGGCAGACGGCATCTCCCAAAAACTCGATGAACTCTGTCGTGCTGGGCGAATCGCTGCTGGGCTTCGAAGAAGCGACACCAGCCGCAAACATGACCGGTTTTCCACCTGGCGCCGCGCCGCCGTCGCGGAAAGCCGTCGCATACTTGTTGCCTTTTGAAATTGTTTCGGTGCATTTATTGGTGGTCTTGATCGGTGCTGCGTATTTGGCGAGGGCGCGGCGCCGCCGTCAGGCGACATCGACATGACAGTGACCTTGACTCATTATCTGGTTCTTGGCGCTCTGCTGTTCGTCTGTGGAGCTTTGTGTATGGCTCTCAAACGAAACGGCATTGGCGTCCTGATGGGCGTGGAACTTGTGCTGAACGGGGCCAACGTGAATTTTGTGGCTCTGGCACATTTCAATCCAGCCTTCGCCGTCGAAGGGCAGATTTTTGCTTTGTTTGTCATCGTCATGGCTGCCGCCGAAGCAGCCATCGCTCTGGCTATCGTTCTCAACTTTTACAACAACCATTTGTCCGTCGACGTGGACACAGCTGAGGAGTTGAAAGGCTAAGCATGTCGGCACTTTCGGAACAACCCGGACTTTATTTCGTCGTGGCGACGATCTTGCCGATGGTGTCGTTCTTGCTGCTCATTTTGACAGCGTTTCTTCGGCATGCTGCTCGCGCTTGCGATTCTCCTTTGTGCAATACTTTGTACCGTGTTCTTGGTGGCGGCAGACCAGGTCGAACAGCCGCCTATGTCGCAACGACGGCTATCGCTCTTTCCTTTGTTTGCTCTCTTGTGGGAGCAATCCATTTTGCCAGTCACGGCCAGGACCACCACCGCATCGAAGAACTCAAAGAAGAAGCCCATCATCTGGAAAGCGAGTTCGCCCATCGGCCTGTCGAAGAGCATCCGAAAATCGAAAAAGAATTACAAACAGTTAACGCCGAAATCCACCGACTCGAATCGAAATGGGTCGGCCGTATCGAATGGGCCAATCCCGCCGGCCCGTACGGGACGAAAAAAGACGCCAGGGCTTCGATCCTCTACGTCGGCTATCGCATCGACAACTTGACGGTCGTCATGTTTCTCATGGTGACATTGATCGCTACGCTCATTCATATCTTCTCCATCGGCTATATGTCCGAAGAGTTGGCCGAGGAGGTTGAAGACCACCAGGTGCACACGGCCGACGGCCACCTGAAACGTCGTGGCCGGTTTGGCCGCTTCTTTCTGTTTCTGTCGTTGTTTTGCTTCTCCATGCTCAACCTGGTTCTGGCTGACAACCTGTTTCAGGTCTTTGTCAGCTGGGAACTCGTCGGCATCTGCTCCTATCTTCTCATCGGCTTCAATTACGAACGCCAAAGTGCTTCGAACGCTGCCAACAAAGCATTCATTACCAACCGTGTCGGTGATGCGGGATTTGTCATCGGCTTGCTCATCATCTGGACCTACATTGGCACGTTCAACTTCGAGGAAATATTCAAAACCATCCGAGCGCCATTAACCGATTCGCATGGCGTACGACCTCTGCGGACGAAAATCGATGGGGAATACGTTCCTTTAGGAGCCAGGATCGTCCGTGCCAATCTTGTCGTCGAGGATGGCGAGAAGAAACTCGTGCCGAGTCAGACGGGAGACCAGGCCGTGCTATTTTCTCCCAAGGTCCATCTGCACGTTGAAGATGCAGACCCGGGGGACGAAACCGACGAAAGCAAGTGGTATCTCAAGAGTTTCTATCCTGATTTTGACAGCACCGATTCCATGCCGTACTGGCTGCTGGTCGCAGCGGGATTAGGGATATTCGTCGGCTGTGTCGGAAAGTCGGCCCAGTTTCCTCTGCACGTCTGGTTGCCGGACGCCATGGAAGGACCGACGCCTGTAAGCGCTTTGATCCACGCCGCAACGATGGTGGCCGCGGGGGTTTATCTCGTCGCCCGAGCGTTTCCTCTGTTCACGGCGGAAGCATTGATCGTGATTGCCTACGTAGGCGGCATCACCCTGTTTGTGGCGGCAACCATCGCAATCGTCCAAACCGATATCAAGAAGGTGCTCGCCTATTCCACCGTGAGCCAACTGGGATACATGATGCTGGCCCTGGGCGTCGGCGGTTGGGTGGCAGGGATTTTTCATTTGATTACGCATGCCTTTTTCAAGGCGTTGTTATTCCTCTGTTCGGGCAGCGTGATTTTCGGCTGCCATCACGAGCAGGAAATGACCAAAATGGGCGGTCTGTTTCCGAAGATGAAAATCACAGCCCTCACCATGCTTGTTGGCGTGCTTACGATCGCCGGTACGCCTTTATTCAGCGGCTGGTACAGCAAAGACATGATTGTCGCCCAGTCGCTTGGCTATGTGCGTTTGCATCCCGAACATTTTCTGCTGTTTCTGCTTCCGGTGGTTACGGCCGGTATCACGACCTTTTATATGTTCCGCATGTGGCTAATGACGTTTACGGGCAAGCCACGAGACAAACACGTATTCGAGCATGCAAAAGAATCCCCAGCCACGATGACGATCCCGTTGATCGTGCTGGCGGTGTTTAGCATCTGCGTGGCCTGGGGCTGGCCGTTGCATGACCCTGAAGCCAGTCATTTGAACAAAGTGATCCATCACGGCCAACCGCATCACGTTCTGGCCGATTTCGGCGGGCTGGCAGAATTAGGCGAACTGGAGCATGCTCCGGGATTGGTATTCAAACACGTCGAACGGAGCGAACGTTACTGGGCTTTAAAGCTGCACGGGCTTGCTGAGTTGTCAGCGTTCGTTGCCGCCGGCATCGGCGTCATTTTCGCCTTCCTGCTTTATTACCAGAGCCGGCAAACTGGCAAAACGAGACTCGATCCCGAAGAAGCAAGAGAACAATTTCCTGGGGTCTACGCGTTGTTCGCCAACAAATGGTACTTTGACGAATTGTACAGCGCCCTTTTGGTTCGCCCGGCGTTGCGCGTTTCCCAGTGGTGCAAAGCGTTCGATCTTCGCGGCATCGATGGCGTGATCAACGGCAGCGGGCGCTGTACCGTTACGCTGTCGCGTTGGAGCGGCTGGGTGGATCGATATATCGTCGACGGTCTGGTCAATCTGATAGCGAGCGTTTCTTACGGTGTCGGCAGTTGGCTCCGGCGTGTGCAAACCGGTTATATCCGGAGCTATGTTCTGTTTTTGGTTCTGGCCGCGATCGGCGTCTTTGCGATTTTGTCGTATTTCCTCGCCATGGCCGCGGCTGGATGATCATCGAGATCAGAACGATCGCACCGAAACAACATCATCCCGGAAACCGGGAAGAAGAATCAGCGGGAGAAGAGATTTCCAACCATGCAGTACGACCTGTTGATTATGTCGCTGGTTATTTTCATTCCAGCTCTTTTTGCACTTGTCTTGATGATGCCCTGGTTCTTCCCCAAGGGATGGGAAGAGTTGATGCGCTGGTGGGCATTGTTGGGCACAGCGGTCACGATGGTGCTCAGCATCGTCATGTTTATCCATTACTACCAGTCCGTCTATCAGATCGATAGCAATCCGGACGATAAATCGACGTCTTTGCTCAGCAAACGGTTAGCCGATGTCGAAAAGCGAGAGCTGAACCACGAGGCGCCGCTGGGCAACGATTGGGTCGCGCGCATCCCCTGGATCGAACGCTTCAACATTCAATACTATGTTGGCGTTGACGGCATCAGTATGCCGTTGATCCTCTTGACCACGGTCATCAGTTTCCTGGCAATGCTTGCGAGCTGGAATATCGAAAACCAGGTTCGCGGTTACTGCATCCTGTTTTTACTGCTGGAAACAGGAATGTTGGGGACGTTCATGGCGCTGGACTTTTTCCTGTTTTATATCTTTTGGGAAGTGATGCTCTTGCCCATGTACTTCCTCATCGGCATCTGGGGCGGTCCGAACCGGGAATATGCAGCGATCAAATTCTTCCTCTATACGCTTCTGGGCAGTGTGTTTATCCTCATCGCCATTCTTGGTTTCTATTTCACCGATGTCCGCGATTTCGTCGATCAGCGCCGCGTTGAGCAGCTAGTGGAACAGATCGCCAAGAGCAAACATCTCACGGTTCGAGAGGCGGAACAGCAAGCAACTATCAACACGTTTGATATCATTCTTTTGCACCGCGTAGGCGAAGCTGCCTCGAATGTGATTAAAAACAAATCCGAACACATCGACATTCCGGGTATTCGCGCTGCGGGCAGCGATCAGGAGAAACTGGAGGCCGTGTCGAAGCGGCTGACGGACCAGCCATTCTTTCAAAAGTGGTTCCAGATCACCATGTTTTTGCTCCTTCTGGTGGGCTTTGCCATCAAGGTGCCGGTATTTCCGTTCCATACCTGGTTGCCTGACGCCCACGTGGAAGCACCAACGCCCATCAGCATGATCCTGGCCGGAATCTTGCTGAAGATGGGAGGATACGGCATCCTTCGCATCGCTTATCCCATTTGTCCGTGGGCGGCGGAATACCTGGCGGGGCTTGTCGTCGCGTTGGGAATCATCAGCATCGTGTACGGCGCGTTTGCGGCTATGGCCCAAACCGACTTCAAAAAACTCGTGGCCTACAGTTCGATCAGCCACATGGGTTATGTGATCCTGGGCATCGGCGTCTGGCAAGTGACCACAGGCACACAATACTGGTCTTGGGGCATGAACGGTGCGATGTATCAGATGATCGCCCACGGCATCAGTTCGGCCGGCATGTTCTTCCTGGTTGGAGTGATCTACGATCGGGCTCACCATCGGAATCTGGATAATTTCCGAGGGCTTTATGAGCCGATGCCCCTTTACTCGGGGATGAGTGCTTTGATCTTCTTCGCCGCCTTGGGGCTGCCCGGTCTTTGCGGCTTCGTTGGCGAATTCATGGTCGTGCTGGCTGCGTTGAATTACAGCATTACTATTGCCGTGCTGGCTGCCTTGACCGTGGTCATCACGGCTGCCTACATCCTCTGGACATTGCAGCGCGTTTATCTGGGGCACAATCCCGCGTATGCAGACTACCCCGATATGAATCTCCGTGAAATCCTCTGCATTGTGCCCTTGGCAGTG
This sequence comes from Gemmatales bacterium, assembly GCA_026004675.1. GTDB lineage: Bacteria > Planctomycetota > Planctomycetia > Gemmatales > Gemmataceae > BPJP01. Next base: position 341,878 of record BPJP01000001.1, on the reverse strand, counting down.
TTGGCGGTGGTGTTTGGCGTCATGCCAAACCTGCTTTTGTCTTGGATGTCCCCCAGTGTGACCGGATTAGTGGAGACCCTGGCCCAACTTAGCAAATAATCGTTAGCCGCTTGGCGGTGCGGCTGCTTTTCAGTTTTCAGTCGTGGCAACGGAAAACGGATTCAACTTCATTCGCCAGTGAACCATGCATATATCTGATCAAAGTATCGAATTCTTCCAGACCAGGCTCATGCAAGACCTGATGTTGTTTTTGCCTGAGTTGTTCCTGTGTCTGGCTATTGTCCTCATACTGATTTCCAGGCTGATTTCCAATGTGGATCGTTCGCACTTGTGTATGATGGCGCTCGCCTTCACCATCGGTGCGCTGGTCGTTTCCGTTTGCCAGTGGTCGGGAGTGAGTACGTGGGAACAGATCGCCAACCCGGCAGCGAGACAACCCTGGGCGGGGAATTCCAACCAGCAAGGAATTTTCTCGGGATTGCTGATTTATGACAATTTCACGCTTTTTATGCGTATTTTTCTTTTGAGTTTCACGGCACTCGTGCTGGTCCTCTCCTTGTTGACGGGAATTCCGCAGCCAGAAGAATCCGCCGATTTCAGCTGTCTGCTGCTCGGTGCCACCTTGGGAATGATGTTGATGGCATCGGCGAACCATCTGTTGATGGTTTTCATCGCCGTCGAAATGGCAAGCGTTCCCAGTTACGCTCTGGCTGGCTTTTTGAAAACGAATCGTGCCTCGAGCGAAGCATCGCTGAAGTATGTCGTTTATGGCGGCGGTGCCGCAGGCGTTATGCTTTACGGCATCAGCCTGATCGCCGGGAAATTCGGCACGGGCTATTTGCCTGATGTTGCCAAAGGATTTTTTGTCGTTTTGCAAAACGCGTCACCCGGCGCCGTGACGGCGTTCGACCCGATCCTGTTTTTGGGGACGCTGTTCGTTCTCGTTGGTTTAGCGTTCAAGATTTCCGCCGTGCCTTTTCATTTCTGGTGCCCAGATGTCTTCGAAGGTGCAGCAGCGGAAGTGGCCGCGTTCTTGTCCGTCGCTTCGAAAGGCGCAGCCCTGGCCCTGTTGGCCAGATTCTCCTTCGTCCTGGCATCCATTGGCGATCCAAACATGCAGCCTAGTCTGGTCGCGTGGCTCGAAACGGCCTATTTCCTGGTGCCAGCCATCGCCCTTTTTGCAGCCGTGACCACGACGTTCGGCAACCTGGCCGCTTTTGCGCAAACCAACATGAAACGGCTGCTCGCCTATTCGACCATCGCCCATGCCGGCTTCATGTTGATGGGGCTGGCAACCTTATCGCGCGACGGCGCGAGTGCAGTGCTGTTTTACCTCGTCGCTTATCTCTTCACCAATCTGGGTGCCTTCGCTGTCGTCGCATTTCTGAGAAACCAGACCGGCAGCGAAGAGATTGCTTCCTATCGCGGATTGATATACCGCTCTCCGATGATGACCGTGACGTTGTCGATATTCCTTGTAAGTTTGCTCGGCATTCCTCCCTTAGCCGGTTTCGCTGCCAAGTTCCAAGTCTTTCGCGTGTTGTTCGACGCCGGGCAATTGTACACGGCACAACAACAATCCACTCTCGGTTTTACGATGTATTCGTTGTTGGTCATCGGTGCTCTCAACACCGTAATTAGTGCATTCTATTATCTGAAGGTCGTGCGCACCATGATCCTGGATAAACCAGTGGAAGTCATCGAAGGAGAAGAGCCAGAACCATATTCCACGCCAGCCATGGATTCCTTGTATGCCTTTGTACTCAGTGCGCTGATCTTTGTGGTCGGAATCCTTTGGAATCCATTGATTCAAGCGAGTGATGCCGGCGCCAGTTCCTTCAAACAGATTCCATGGCCAGTGGCGACGGCGAGTCGGGCGGACATACCGCCTCAATAGAATTGGCAATCATTCTTCCCCTTTCGTACGCACACGAACGTCGAATTGCGAAGCGAAAAAGGGGGGTTCGAACGGGGTGAACGAGATGGATTCTTCGACGCGACAATTGTTGCAGGACGTGTTCCGGCGCGAAAGCCGATCGTTCATGCAATACGTGCGCGATGCGTTTCCGTGGGTTCCGGAAGAAGAACGCGACGCCCTTGATGCCATTGACCAAATGAGCAAGGAAGAAGAAGAAGCCGTAGTGGAATTAGGACGGTTTCTCGTTCGCCATCGTGTACCGTTGCCGTATATCGGCACGTTTCCCATGTCGTTCACCAGTTTTAATTTCGTGTCGCTCGATCATCTGCTGCGTGTGCTTGTCGAGCATCAACAGCGTGAATTGAATCAGGTCGAACGAGACTTGACATGCATTTCGACGTCCGCCTACCGAGCGCCGGTCGAGCGCATTGTTGAAATTAAGAAGCGGCACTTGCAAGAACTCGAAGAACTGGCTGCAAAACACAAGGTACACCAGTCTGAAGCGGCGAAAGCGAGTTGATTAGCGCCGCCTCACATTCCGCTTCGAAAGCCAACCACCTTGCGATGAAGGACTACAGGCCGCTGAGAACCGGGTTTACGACGGGTGCCTGTTCAGCGGCAGCTGCCAGGGCCGCTCTCACAGCACTCATTCGTCAGGAGGATGTAGCCCGCATTGCCATTGTGCTGCCAAACGGTCGAAACGTCGAATTCCCGTTGTTGTTTTGTCGGCATAGTCTTGAAGAAGCAATCGCGGGGGTCGTCAAAGATGCCGGCGACGATCCGGACGTCACGCATCAAGCAGAAATCCATGTTCGGGTAAGCTGGTGTGGTGACCCAGGCATTCACTTTCGGCGCGGACCCGGCGTCGGTCTGGTCACGAAAAAAGGTTTGCCCGTGCCGCCTGGAGAACCAGCCATCAACCCTGGACCGCGAAAATTGATTGCGGAAAATTTGCAGCCATTATTGGAAGAAGCCGGACGCACTGGCGTGGTGGTCGAGATTTCCGTTCCGAACGGCGAAAAACTCGCACAGAAAACCTTTAATCCTCGACTTGGCATCGAAGGAGGAATCTCGATTCTGGGTACGACGGGAATCGTCGTTCCCTATTCTCATTCGGCATGGCTGGCGAGTGTGCACCAGGCGATCGATGTCGCTTGTGCGTATGGATGCCAGCACCTCGTCTTTACCGTGGGAGAGCGGAGCGAGAGGGCTGCCCGGCAAATGTTTCCTTCGTGCAGGGCGGAAGCCTTTATCCAAATCGGTCCGTTCTTTGCGGATGCATTACGGTATGCGGCGAGCAAAGGGGTTGCCAGAATCACGCTAGCCGCGATGATCGGCAAACTCGCCAAATTTGCCGCTGGAGCCGAGTCGGTCCATAGTTCATCCAGCCGCCAGGATTTCGACTTCCTGGCTGCGGTCGGCGTCGGAGCAGGACTGCCGAACGATCTCGTCGAGCGGGTCAAGGTGTGTACGACGGCGGCAGAGGTTTCCCAGCTCGTCGCTGACAATAAGCGTTTTTTCGAGGTGCTGTGCGACAAAGCTCGCGCCGTCGGTCGATCCTTCTTGCCGGCGACTTGCGAATTGCAGGTTGTCTTGTTGAAGAACCCAGCTGCTATTTGAATGAGTATGCTAATAATATACGTGCTTATTTGGTTATTTTCTTGAGAGCTTCCGTCGCAGCGTCGCGAATGGCTTTTCGGCCATCTTTGGAAGCTGCCGTCAATACCCCAACCGCGTCTTTGGCATCGGGCCCGATGTTGCCTAGTTCGACAATGGCAGCAAGACGCACCTCCACAACCGGTTCTTTTTCGACACGTTCAATAAGTGCGGAAACAGCATCTTTGCCGATTTTTCCCAAAGCCCGCACGGCATGCTCCCGGACGAATTGGTCTTTGTCGCGCGCGGCAACCTCTTTAAGCGCCTTGAGCGCGGGGGCGGGCTTTCGGTCCGATCTCGCTGAGCGCTAAAGCTGCCATTCTCCGAACCATAGTCGAAGAATCGCGCAGGGCGTTGGCCAGGCGGTCGACGGCAGGCGCCGCTTGCGCCCCCAAGCTGGCAAGTGTTTCGGCAGCCTTTTTGGCGAACATCAGCCGACTTGTCGTCGGCGACCAGCATGGCCAGTTCATTAACGGCCCAAAGCGGCATTTTTTCCCGAATCGATTGATACTCGCGACAGCATCGAGGCGGACTTTGGCACTTTCGTCTCGAAGTGCTTGAATCAGAGCATCGAGTACATCGTTGGGATCGGCTTCGATCAGGCCGATCGCCTCAGCAGCCGCCGCGCGCGAACGTTTTTCCGTCGCGATCGTTTTTTCAGTACACGAACCAAGGCGGTGGCCCTGTTTTTGGGCAGCTTTTTGCATCCGTCCCAGGGATTTCGCTGCGGCCAAACGCACCAACGCGGATTCATCGGTTTTGAACCGTTTCGGCCAAAGCATCGGCAATGCCACTGATTTCGCCTCCCCATTCGCCCAGGGTTTGCGCTGCAATCCGCCGAAGGGCAGGCTCTTTGTCGCGCTTGAGTACGCGGATCACTGCTTCCGAAACCCCTTTCGCTTTCGGTCCAACGACATCCATGACGATCAATGCCGCCTGTCGCTGTTTGACCGTGGCTTCCTGCGATTCCAGTAACTTGATCCATTCAGAGATTTTCTTGCCGGCAAACTCATCGCTGTCCTTCTCTTGTGATTGCAAATTCGCGCGACAGGATCGCTGTTGCCAATAAAGCCGAAAGCACCAGACGAAACATGTGAACCTCCACTTCGGGGCATCTGCGCATCATAAGCCAGACGCCGAGCAGGTGCAACGCGCCGCCGTCTCTACGACGATTCCGACCCGAACTAGACCCAACATGCGAAGCAGCCGGTTTTCCGCGTCGAGGCCGCCGCCTGCTCCTAGGCTAGCCTCGGCTACCACAGTCATGGAAAGGCAAATTCGTTTGCGGGACCGATGTTCTGCGGAGCCATTGCCCTTATGATTTCCGCGGCTCTCGCTCTCTTGCCGTGACGACGGCCATCTCTTGCCGTATGCGCCCGATGTCGATTCGGACGATCCCACTTTCAAATAGGCTTTTCGAAGCAAGACGAACGATTGGCGTCCAATCATCGACCGTTTCGGTATTATGGTTTTTTTCTTGAAACCAGGGAAGCGCGGGGGCGCCGCCGAGGTACTTATAGCTGTCGAACTGTGTCTCCGTTTCCCAAGACGCGAGGGTCTTTTGTTTTCCCGCAGTTCTTCCATGAGTTGGGCTGATAGTTGTTCCTTGATTTTTCGGTAATCGGCTTTCTCGGCCACGTTGGCGAGTTGGTGCGGGTCTTTTTGAAGATCGTACAACTCTTCAGCCGGACGCTTGCCAAAAGCCAGTTGATACAGTCGGCGGTGCTGCTCATCTTTGTCGCGGTTTTCGACCATGTAATATTTGGTTGGCCCGTTATCGCAGTCGGCCAGCCAGGCTCCTGCGAGAGTGGCATTTTTTGTAGTCGGGGGTTCCGGCCGGCCATCGCTGGGGCGTGAAGTTGCGAATGTAGAGAAAGTCATATGTGCGGATCGAGCGGCAGGGATACCCTCCCATGTCCGGTTTTTCTTGAGCGGGTACGTGTCTTTCTTTGCCTGTGAGGACATAGTCGCGCTTCGGGTCAACGCGGGCCCGATTTTTCGCTGCGCAAAAACGCCCAACAGGCTTCGCCCAGTCATGTCGTCCGGAATGGCGATCCCCCGCGATTTCTAGAAAGGTGGGAGCCAAATCGGTCAGACTGACGAAGTCGTCGACAACCCGTCCGCCTTTGATCTTGGCCGGCCACCCGTGCAGCTAGTGGCACGCGCGTTCCGCTGTCGTAATTGTTGGCTTTGCAGCGCGGGAATGGCATACCGTGGTCGCCCGTCATGAAAACGAGCGTATTGTCGAGTTCTCCGATTGCAGCAAGTGACTGAAGCGCCGAGCCTACCAGCCGATCGAATCGTTGCACCTCGTAGTAATAATCCGCCACGTCGCTTCGGACGACCGGGTGGTCAGGAAAACAAGCAAATAGTTTGATGCGAGAGAGGTCCATACCGCTTTTTTCGCCCGAGCCTTCTTGATAGGGGCGGTGAGGGTCGCTGCTTCCCAACCAAAAGCAGAAGGGCTTTCCTTTGGGACGTTCTTTCAGGAATGCCTGAAAACTCCGATAACGGCGCCCAGCCAGCGGCCGATCCGGGGTTTCGGTCCGCCCCGGCCCCCAACCTTTGCCTGTTACTCCAGTAAAATAACCGGCTTTTTCGAGGATTTCCGGATAGGTTGAGAATTTGTCAGGAAAAACGCACCACAAGTTCGCACCGGCTTCCAAACGCCAATGCCATTGCCCCGTCAGGATGGCGCTGCGCGAAGGCGTGCAGGACGGCGAGGAGACGTAAGCGTGTCGAAACAAAATCCCCTCTTTCGCCAACCGGTCAAATGTCGGGGTTTTGACAACAGGGTCGCCGTAAGCGCCGGCGTGAGGCCATCCCCAATCATCGGCGATAGCAAACAAGATGTTCGGCCTGGCAGGTTCTGCACCAGGCGTCGTATCAGCGACCAGAGCCGAAAATGCCAAAAGGAAAAGATAACAACGGGTGTGCATCGCTGGAATCCTCGGCAGACGATTCGTGACCAATTTCGTATAATAACGTAATTGTTTTTGCCGAAAAAAGAAATGGCAAAGACCAGAGACGCTTCAGGTCTTTGGAGCTATCGGGCGAGTCTTTGGGATTCTGTGATGTCATTGCTTGTTGTTGGGTCTATTGCCTTTGATTCGATTGCCGCGCCAACAGGTTCGGTGGACAATGTGCTGGGGGGATCGGCCACTTTTTTTCGGCATATGCCGGCAAGTTTTTGTCACAAAGCCGCGATTGGTCGGAATTGTCGCGTGACGACTTTCCAGAAAAACACCGGCACCTGTTCGAACAACGCGGTATTGGACACGCGGGGACTGGTCGTCAAACCGGGGAAGAACGTTTTCTTGGCGCGGTCGCTACCACAGTGACATGAACCACCCGCGACACATTGGAAGTGCATTTTGAATGTCTTTGGCGAATTTGAACCTGAACTACCCGAGGCGTTCCGAGATAGCTCGCATGTCTTTCTCGCGAACAGCAGTCCGGTAACCCAGATCAAAGTGCTCGATCAAATCAAAAAACCGTCATTGGTCCTCGCGGGATACGATGGACTTGTGGATCGAGACGCAACACGATGAGCTGATGGCTCTTTTGCCTCGGCTCGATGGGCTATTGCTCAACGATAGCGAGGCGCGCTTATTGACGGCTAAGGATAATCTGGTTCAGGCAGGGCAGGAAATTCGTAAAATGGGTCCGAAATTCGTCATCCTGAAAAAAAGGCGAACATGGAGCCATGCTGTTTAGCCAAGATGGAATCTTTGTTGTACCCGCCTACCCGACGGAAACCGTGATCGATCCGACCGGAGCGGGCGATAGTTTTGCCGGTGGCCTGATGGGCTATTTGCAATCCGATGACACCCCGCCCGCCCGGACGCTTGCGCCGAGCAATGGCTTATGGTACCGTTGTCGCCAGCCCTCACTGTCGAGGACTTCGGGCTCAATCGGCTCTTGCGCACCGACCGAAAGGAAATCGACCAGCGCCTGGAAAGGTATCAGCATATGCTCGGCTTTTTAGCTGGTGGTGCATTCATTATCGTCTTCGCCTTAACATAATCCCGGTATCAACGATAGAATTGTCCGCAACAAAGCATGTGGGCGATCTGACAGCAGTAAGAGGAGGTCCAGCCATCGCTACTTTCTCCATCCGTGGTGCGAAGGCCAAAGAAAAAGGCCGGTCGCAGAAACAAGGTTCAATCGGGAACATTCGAGTGGTTGTCCACTGTTCCGTTTTTCGCGTTACATGTTGCTTGTTTGGCCACAATTTTTGTGCAGCCAGACCTCTGGTCGCTGGGACTATGCGCTTTTTTGTACTTTATTCGCATGTTCGGCATCACGGCCGGCTATCACCGCTATTTTTCACATCGCTCGTTTCAAACGAGTCGTGCCTTTCAATTCGTTCTGGCGTGTCTTGGCTGTAGTGCGATGCAAAAAGGCCCGATCTGGTGGGCGGGGCATCACCGGCATCATCATCGGTATTCCGACCAGCAAGACGATCCGCATTCCCCCTTGCGCGGCTTCTGGTGGGCGCATCTTGGCTGGATTCTTTCCTCCGACAAGTACAAACGTGCCCGATGATCGTGCCGTGCGCGATCTGCGCGTCGTATCCAGAGTTGAGGGTGGCTCGACCGCTTCCACTGGGTACCTGGAGTCGTTCTTGCTAGCGCCTGCTGGCTGTGGCTCGGCTGGGCCGGGCTTGTGTGGGGGGTTCTTTGTCAGCACTGTCCTGCTGTACCATGCAACATTCTGTGTCAATGTCGATCTGCCACATCTTTGGGCGACAACGTTATATCACTGGCGATACCAGCCGCAACAATTTGCTCGTGGCGCTACTTACTCTCGGCGAGGGCTGGCATAACAACCACACCATCGCTATCAAAGTTCGGCCAACCAGGGCTTTCACTGGTTCGAGATCGATATCAGTTTTTACGTGATCCGCGCGTTGGGATGGTTGGGAATCGTGCGGGCTATTCGCGTGGCACCGCGAACGAAGCTCGTCCGGTATGCGATTGCTTCCAAGGAAACCGCGAATGCCGCGGCAAACTGCCAGCCCTGATTCGCCATCTCCCAAATTTAGGACAAGTTGTTTTCAGACTTTTACTTGGTGCTTGACCTGAACCGGAAATATGGCCCATACTAACTAAAAATGGGGGTCTACGAAGCGAGTTTCCGTGCCGTTACCGGGGACCATCATCTTCACCGGCGCCTAGTGGCAGTGCAGTCTTCATGTCGATGCCGAATCCTATTATGCAACGATCTCGCCCGGGCGTGCTGCTGTTGCGTGTCGGCGCGTTGCTTTTGCCAATCGTCGTTCTCCTTGCTAGTCACGCTCTGGGCAGGAAGTGCCGGTAAATCCCAGGGATATCTTGTGGTTAGGCACAGGTTTTCAAGTCATTGTCAGTTCGTTGTATCTTTTCAGCCCGCGTCGCCTGGAACAACCGCTTGGCCGTGTTCCCCTTGATGCTCTATTTGATCGCCCTGGGTTGGATTTGGATGGGTCTTGGTACGGTTCAGGCTCAGGATTGGTATTTGCGCTTGGCGCAGGCCGTTTTGCTGGTGGCCGCCCTTATTCTTTTCGGATTGCAGGTGGTGGCGGATTCCGGAGCACGCGAGTTGCACCAAGCGTACTTGATGGCACAGCGACTTGCTGATCGTCAGGACTGGCCCTCGAATCTGGAAGAGATCAAGGATTTACCCGATGTAAAAGCGTTTCGGGCGATGTTGAAAGCGGATGTCACGCCAGCTTTTGCTTTATTGCGTCACGAATCCGCTCAAGTCAGGCTGGCGGCACTGGCCGCCCTGGAATACCATCGCGATCTGCGGCCGGGCCAGGCGGAACTCCTTCTGGAAGTGGCTCAGCAGTCGCCCGAACCGGAAGTTCGAGCGGCGGCTATCAGTGCCCTGGCCAACGTCACCGATCGTACCTTGGGCGAAAAAGTCGCGGCGTTTATGCGCGACCCATCCTCAAGAGTTCGCCGCGCTGCCAATGAAGCACTTCTTTGGGACACGGAGAATCGCTGGATTTGGCTGCGCGAACCGGTTCGCAGAGCGCTCTCCGATCCAGCCCTTCAGGATGACGGTCCGCTCATCCATCACGGACCATTGTTTTGCACCGAAGCAATAAACGATTTGCAAGCCTGGACGGCAGAGACGGGAGCCCTGGCCATGCGGGCTTCCTTGACCCTCGTGGCCCATTACGAACGAGCATTAAACGAAAAAAGCCGACCAGCAACTGATCGCGAATCTGCGTCGCCAAGTGTCCGATATGCACGCTCCTGTTGTGCTGCGCATTGGGTTGACACAACTGTTGGCAGCGAATGGTCTGCTTGACAAGCCTCTGCAAGAAAAATTGCTCGATCCGATGAACGCCGCACCATTGCGGCTGATCGCAGCGGAAGCTCTCTTGTCCGAAGGAGAACACGCCGGCGCGATAACCGCGTTACGGGACATCGCACGGCTGCCTAACCGGGAAATCGCCCTGGCCACTGCTGACGTGGTGCAACGCCGACTTGGGGTCGATCTGGGATTGAAACTCGGTGAACCGATGCCGCCGTTAAACAGCAGGCAAGCGGCGGACGTAACGCGGCGGGTGATGAAATGGGCTCATCAGGGCGATGATGCCGTCGTTTGACCGATGGGATTCAGATTTTCACTGCTCCTTTTCCTTGAACCGGTAGCCTACCCCACGAACCGTTTCCAAAAGGGACGCTGATTTTTTGAGTTTGCGACGTAGAGACTTGATATGGACATCAATGGTTCGTTCCAGCACTATTGCATTTTCGCCCATAGCAGCATCCATCAGTTGGCTGCGTGTAAACGCCCTGCCCGGTTGCCGAAGCAGACATTCCAAAAGGCGGAATTCGGTCGGTGTCAGATCGAGGATTCTGCCGTCAGCGGACGCCTGATGCCGAATCCGGTCGATGCGAACGCCAAGATGTTCAATGACGTCGCTGGAATCGGCAGCCGGTTCCAGACGCCGCCGAAGCGCCTTGATCCGTTGTAAGAGAACTTTGACACTGAACGGTTTGGTAACGTAATCGTCGGCGCCCAGCGAAAACCCGATGATTTGATCCGTCTCTTCCGATTTGGCAGTGAGAATGATGATGGGAATATCGCGGGTGCGTTCGTTCGCCCCGCAGTTGTCGGCAAACGTCCAGCCCGTCCATGGTTGGCAACATCAAGTCGAGAATGATAAGATCGACAGGCAGAGACTGAGCTTTTCTCAATCCCTCCAGACCATCGTGCACGACGATCGGTTCGTAGCCTTCTCGTTCGAGGTTATAGGCTAGAACGTCCGTCAGGTCGCGTTCGTCTTCGATTACGAGTATTCTGGGTCGGGCCATGTGTAGGTTTACGTTTCCATGCTGTTTCATCCTCGCCGGGATGTTCTGCCGGCGGAATGTCTCCAGCTTCTTCTGCCATGATGTCGCTTCATGCTTTGGTCGGGATCCTATTTACTAGCAGGTTGATGGCGAATGATCTCCCCTTCTACCAGATACACGACATCTTCGGCGATGTTGGTAGCGTGATCAGCGATGCGCTCCAGATGCCGGACGGCGCTGAATAGCGACAGCCCTGGTTTCACCAGTTCCGGTGAGCGCTGCATGATCTCGATGATTTCTTCAATGATCTCGCGATTCAAACCGATCCGCTTCATCGTCGAGACGGCAAACATTGCGAGCGGCTTTCCCATCCATGTTGACAAACGCATCCAAGCTATTGCGAACCATTTTCGTAGTTACCGTCCGTCATCTGCTGCAAATCATCGGGAATCGGGATTTCCGGGTATTGGCCCAAGGCAAGCGCTCGTTCGGAGGATTTCTCTTCCGCGAGGTCTGCCATCCGTTCGAGGTCATTGTTGATCTTCAGAGCGGCGATAATCCGCCGGAGATCGCCAGCCACCGGTTGATGCAAAGCCAGCAATTTTAAGCATTCCTCTTCCACGTGCTTTTCTTCAAGATCGATCTGGCTTTCCTCCGGCGATGACCATTTCCGCCGGCGCCGCTGATCGCTCATGCAGGGCACGAATCGCCTGATGAATGGCCTCTTCGACCGACGCCGCCAGGGTCAACAAATCCTGTTGAAGTTTGTCCAAGTCGCGTTCAAAAGTGTTTTGACATTGTGGTGCTTCCTACGCGTTCACAGATTAGCCGCTACCGGTGAAGTTTAGATGAAGGTAAGGCGAAAAATTCCGATGAAGATGCCAAAGGAAGTGAGACGGTAAAAGTGGTGCCGGCACCGATTTCGCTTCGCACTTGCACGCTGCCACGCATTGCCTGTGTCAAATGCTTGACAATCGCCAGACCCAATCCCGTTCCTCCCAATTCCCGCGAGCGGGCTTTGTCAACCCGATAGAAACGTTCAAAGATTCTCGGCAAGTCGGCCTGCGGAATGCCGATTCCGGTATCTTCTACTTGCAAACAAGCATTTCCGCCACTGGCAAACCAGCGTACTGTGATCGTTCCTTTCTCAGGAGTGTATTTCAAGGCGTTGTCGATCAGATTGTCCAGAATCTGAGAAACAGCGTCCACATCCGCCCAGGCGAACAAATCCGGCATCGCGGTGGCATCCCTGAAAGGTTGAAAGCCGCCTCGTCCATCCGGGACCATGACCAACAAGTTCTGCTTCTTCGCTTCGGCCCGTCCACGTTGGCGATCCACGGCCGACAGCACGACAGTCGCCAGCGGTACTGGCTGAAAATCGAAGACCTCGGTCCCCGACTCGATTCGGTTCAAACTGAGCAGATCGAGGATCAAGGCATGCAGGCGGTCGGCCTGCTCCTCGATACGTTTGAGAAATGAGTCGCGATAGTTTGCGTCGTCGGCCGCGCCGTCGAGCAGGGTTTCCACCGAAGCTTTTATTACGGATAATGGCGTTTTCAGTTCGTGCGATACGTTGCCGACGAATTCCTGGCGAATCTGTTCCAGGCGGGCGCAATTCCGTCGTATCGTGAACGACCAAAACCGCGCCGGCGGCGTTCGACCCCGCCAGACGAGCCGCATGGAGCGTCAATCGCCTGGTCGACACCGGTCCTTGCCAGTCGAGTTCGCCGGAACAGATCTGAGGACCGTCGAGAACCCGTTGGGCGATTTCGAGAATGGTACGATGGCGTACCACTTCCCACAATTTGCGTCCTGCCGCCGATTTCTCGATGTCCAAAAGGGTTCCTCCGCCCGGTCATTGGTAAAGAGAATCCGTTGCTCGGCATCGATGGCAATGACTCCTTCGATCATGCTGCTGAGAACGGCGCGCAACTGTTGCCGATCTTCTTCGATTCGTGCGAATTGTGCCGCCAAGCGCTCGCTCATGTGGTTGAATGCCTGGGCCACAGGGGCAAGGTCGTCATGTTCATAGACGTTCAGCTTGTGGCCATAATCGCCTGAGGCCAAATGTTGCGCGCCGTCGAGCAGCATCTGCATTGGTCTGATTGTGCGGCGGGCCAGCCAGCACGCCAGAAGCAAAGACGCTCCGACAGACACGCCGGCAACCGTCCACATGACCTGTTTCAGTCCGGCAAGTTGTTCTTCCAATTCGTCCAGGGGCATCGAGACTCGAATGATGTCTACTTCCCCTCTTGGCTGGCGTGCGGAAATCGCTACGAACAAAATCGGCGACTCCCCCGTGCCGGGTGGATGCAACCGAACCACTCCCATTCCGCTGCGACGAGCCTGCAGAACTTCTTTTGCGGTGTCCCTGGTTTTCCACATTTCTTTCCTGTGGATTACTGTGCGAATCGGCCAACACGTCGTCATCAGGAGAAATTAGCGTGATTCGCGTGTCGGTCTTCCTGGCGAGTTCTTCCACCTGTCGTTGCCAAGATCGCCCTGACTTCGGCGTGGACGCTTCGATAACTTCGCGAACGAGAAACGCTTTGGAACGCAAACTCGTCTTCGAATCGCTGGTTGAAGGTGCTCTCGATGCGGTGCACGACCAGAGAGCTCGCCAGGGCAAGCGACAAAACGAGCAGCGATGTAAAACTGCCGAACAACCACCAGAAATTCCGTGACCGCCACATGCACGTACTATATCAAAACTCATTGGCGTCCAAACATGAACTGTGGCGTACCGACTGTACCGGATCAGCGGCGCAGATGAACTCCTCGCCAGGAGAACGATTTGCGCAAGGAGGTGTTGCCTAACCGGGATCCTTGCCGAGGAGGGGAGCTTGCGAGGTTCGTTCGGAAAAGTGCATGTAAACACCTAACTCTTTGGCCCGGTCTGGATTTTGGTACAGATACCAGACGAGAGCCGAGTAGAAAAGTTCCATTTGGGCGACCGCCTGTTCGGCAAGTCGATCGGCGGAGGCACCCATTACTTTCGTCACCAACGCCGCTGCCTTGCTGTCAGTCTGAAAACACGACTTGCGCATGATGGCGAATCACGGGAACACCCGTTGCCGTCTGTCCCCAACCAATGATGCAGGATAGCGACAGCCCGGACCGGGACGGCGGGAAGGCAAGGCGGCTGGTTTGGCTTGTCCCTCGGCATACCAGATGCGCATGGTTGGCCCGCGAAAAAACGGTTTCCCAACTGATGTCGCTGCCGTTGCCATCACTCCATCCAAAGCGATCTTTATCCCGTGCAGTTATCGTGAGGCATTTGGCACCAAGTTTGCGCCAAAGCCGGACGGCATCATCCGGGTGATCGAGAAGCCAGAAATAGAATTTGGGATCACCGCAGAAGATTTCCGTTGGGCCGACAGCCGTCAATGTTGGGCTGGCGAGAACGCCCGCGAATTCCCTCCCGCGTCCGTTCGGGCAAATCTCGGAGAATCAATCCGTGCATTGGAGCAACCCGCTCAGCGTTGCCATACCGCGGCAGAGTAACATACGTTTCGCATTGGTTGGGCCGGATGCGAACGGTGGGATCGTATTCGTGTTGGCAACGGGCCGGCGAATAGGACAGGCTTGCGAACAGACCTGCCAGCCCAAGGAGTTTTATCCATTTTCGCCAGCCGTTCATCAATGCCCCCGATCGGCGCTTGTGACGGGAATCCTCTAATTACAGATCGTATCCGCGCTGCCTGCTCCTGAAATGATTCCCGATTTCGTGGAGCCGGTGCTGATGGATAGATATGGGAAAGAAGCGGGCGAGCGGGCTGCACGAATGGGCAACAATCCGTTATCTATGAAACCAACAGCCAAACAATCGAATCAACCGCATTGGCGGTCGCCTGGCAAAGACGCTGAAAAGGGGAAAAGGAGAAAGCCGTGGCACAACAGGCAAAGGCTTTGCGACTCGAGGTACGCGACGACGGCATCGGCATCCTTACGTTCGATCAGCCAGAAAGCAGGGCGAACACGATGAGCCAGGGCAGTCCTGGAGGAATTCGAAGAAATTTTGGCTGATTTGAAAAACAAGCACGATTTGCGTGGTCTGATATTGCGCAGCGGCAAGCCTGGTATGTTCATCGCCGGTGCAGACCTGCGCGAATTGGGCAGCCGACTCACACCAGAGCAAACAAAGCGCATCATCGAACGCGGTCTCGCAGTCATCGCTGGTTTCGAGGAACTGCCTTTTCCGACCGTCGCTGCCATCAAGGGAGCCTGTATGGGCGGCGGATTGGAGATCGCCCTAGGCTTCGACCTGCGCGTCGCCAGCGACCACCCGAAAACCGACCATCGGTCTGCCGGAAATCAAAGTCGGTTTGATTCCGGGTTGGGGTGGAACGCAACGCCTGAGCCGATTGATCGGTCCGGCACTAGCCGCCGAACTTATCTGCGCCGGCGAAACCGTAAAAGCCAGACGAGCTTTGGAACTCGGTATCGTTGTCGACGTGGGTGCCAAGAGAGCAACTTTTCGATAGTGCCGTGCGTGCCATCGAAATGGCACAAAATGCTGAAACAGGCTCGCCTTACGACTGGCAGGAATCGAGGCAGAAAAAAACGACGACCAGTCGGCTTGAGTGAAGACCAACATGCTTTCATTTTCAACGTTGCACGCGGTCAGGTAATGGCGAAAACCAAAGGGCAACTGCCCGCGCCCCTCGCTGCCCTGGATGCCATTGAAAAAGGCTGCAATCTGCCTCTCGATGAAGGTCTGAAGTATGAAACAGAAGCATTTCTGCCGTTGGCTGGTTCAACGATCTCACGAAACCTGATAGCTGTCTTCTTCATGTCCCAGAGCCTGCAAAAAGACCCTGGAGCGAGCGGTGCTCAACCCTGCAACGTGGAACGCGTCGGTGTCGTGGGTGCCGGCATCATGGGTTCGGGAATCGCCGGTGCTCATGTCCGCCGCGGTATACCAACGCTCATGTTGGATAGCGACGATGTCGCGCTGCAAAAGGGAATCGGCAACATCGTTAAAGTTCTACAGTCCCGTGTCCAGATCGGGCGGATGAGCCAAGACGAGATGAATTCGGCACTGGCAGCGCTCAACACGACCAAGACCTTATCCCACTTCGACGATTGCGACGTCGTTATCGAAGCAATCGTCGAGAATGAACAGGCCAAAACGTCTCTTTATCGTCAATTGGTCAGGCGTGTTGAAACCGGACGCTATCCTCGCCTCGAACACTTCGACGATTTCGATTACGGCGGATGGCGAAAAGTTGGACCCGCCCAGAGCGATTCGCGGGGATGCATTTCTTCAATCCCGTCGACCGGATGCCGCTTGTCGAGGTGATTCGGGGTGAAAAAACCAGCGACGAAACCGTCGTCACTCTGGTGGCATTGGCCAAACGAATCGGCAAAACGCCGATCGTCGTCCGTGATTGTCCTGGCTTCCTCGTCAATCGCATCCTGTTTCCCTATCTGAATGAAGCCTTAGTCATGCTGGAAGAAGGCGCTTCACCGCGAGCGTTGGACCAAGCCGCGACAGATTTTGGCATGCCGATGGGACCGATCACGCTGCATGACCTTGTCGGTCTGGACACCGCCCTCTATGCGGGGCAGGTTATCAACGAAGCTTTTGCGGACCGCGCAGCGACGTGCCGAATTTTGGCCGAACTCGTGGGAGCCGGCCGCTTGGGGCAGAAATCCGGAGCCGGTTTCTACCGTTATAGCAAAGGGTCTCGCGGCGAAGACGACCCAGTGTTAGATGAATTTCTGGCCAAATGCCGAACCAAACAAAGAAACATAGACACTGAGGAGATCATCGACCGCCTGTTTCTGTCGATGCTCACGGAAGCCAGTCGAGTGCTGGAGGAAGGCATCGTTCGCTCGGCAGCGGATGTCGATATGGGGTTGATTCTCGGCACCGGTTTTCCGAGCCATCGTGGAGGCATCCTCCGCTGGGCCGATTCTCAGGGTTTGGTCCAGATTCTCGAACGGCTCAAACGCTACGAACCGCTGGGTCGGCGCTTCCAGCCGACCGAGCAAATGAAGCAATTGGCGGCCGCGGGCAGGGGCTTTTTCGACTAGTCGATTCGTTTTTCAGGCCGTTTCGGGAAGGAATGACGGCATGTTGATGCCCTGAAACGGTTTGAATTCGCCGCGGACCTGGCAAAAGTGCATTTCGCAATTTCGGCCGCCCCAGTCGTATATCTGCCTGACGAGTTTTTCTTTTTCCATCGGGATGAGAAAAACAGGTGCTCGGCCGCGATGGTGATTGAGTTCGTTGAGAATCAGGGCTGCTGCTTCGTCTTCGCCGCGTGCCACACAAGGGCCGAGCATGTTCATTGCCGGATGAGCGCTAGAGATCATGAATCCGTCGATGTCTCCTCTGCTGTTTTCGTATACGGAAACATGCCAGAAGCCGCCAGGATTCTGGATGCAATAGCGATAGTCTTCCTCGCGGACTATGCCGCTGACATCCATTTCCAAAGCACCCATGGCGGGAACATCTTCCAGCCGGGCATCGCGAACGCGATCGAGGTGGGGAAGGGAAAATGGCAAGCCATCCTGGGGCACTTGGATGAACATGTCCTGGTAGGCGTAGCGCGGCACAAAACCGGCTTTGTTGTAGAGCGAGAACGAATCGACGTTGATAGCGCTTTGCGTCAGCCGTAGCGAGCGATAACCGTGCCGGTCGCTATAGTCGATGATGTATTGCAAAAGGGCGCGGGCGACGCCCCGGCCAAAGTAATTGGGATGGGCATTCATGATGCCGAGCGAAACATGGTACTTTCGTGGATGATAAAAACAAGACCCCATGATCCGGCCATTATTGGGGTTGATCGCGACCACGTTGCAACCAGGAGTCAAAGCGTTGTAGACGTCGTAAAAGACCTGGGTCGATTCCGGACCCGCTTGAAACAGCCTTGGCTTGCCGTGCATCTGATACCAATAGTTGATCGAGGCATAGATCAACTCGCCGACTTCAGATCGGTCGGCATCGGTCATAGGACGCAGTTGCATGGTGCTTTGCCTCACGGACTATTGCTAGCATCCGGCCCCCAATAGGTTGGACCGTCGATTCGTCGTTGCCGATCGATCTTAGCCGCAAATTCCGCCGCGTCGAGAGCAAATAACGGACTGACTTCCAACGGATAAACGGGAGTGCCGTCCGCGTCACGAGGTACGCGTACGCCGGCCTGTTCCAGCCAATTGGCCGCCAGGCGGCTGATCGCCTGCCGAACGCTCTCGGGGGAATCGGGGCCGGTTTCATTCTTCAAAGGAGCGAACTCCTCTTGCCTGTCTGTGGCGACGACCGTCCAGCGCTCTGCCAGTGGCAGTATGTCGAAAATGAACATTTCAAACTTGAGAGCGTTCTCATAATCAGGGACCACGTATTCACCGTCGGGCGAAAAATAAGGAACGCGTTTGCGGGCGATGTGAAAAGGCAAGGCACCGTGCTCTCGGCCGACACGCCGCAAGAAATCGATGTCGAAAACATGGATCGCGGGGCTGCCGGCGCCAAAACGGAGGTTCCTCTTTTCGTCCCGTAATTGGGCCAATTCAGACGGCAAATCGCTGTACTCGATGATCATGCACTTGCCGTCCATCTTGACGAAAACGCCGATGCGTTCTCCCGGTTCGGTCTTGGCAACAGCTTTGCTCGAAACGTCGGCCATCGCTTCGAGATGTTTGCCGATGAAATAAGGGTCGGCAATTTTGACGAGTGGGTTGTCCACTTGAAAATAGAACAGGTGCTTGACTCCCTGATCTTTTAACTTTTCCAGGTAACCATAATCGACGAGCGCTTTGAGAACCCCGCCATGGCCGTTGGGACTGAGAAACAATTCTCCCGGTCCCGCCATCAGCAGTTTGCCAGTCTCACGATCAAGAGCCGGCATGGTGCCTTGTTGCATCACGAAAATGAGATCTTTGCTCAGACCGAAATGCCCATTCTTCGCGCTGAAAGCCACCGTTTCGTCATGTGTCACTGGACTGGTCATCACGAGAACCGGAAGCGGCTTTCCGTAACGACGTTGCAGGGCAATGACGCGTTCCGCATGGACCTGAAACAAGGACTTCCGCGACACTGGTCCAATCGGAAACATGCCCTTGGGATGTTCAAAACCGAGGCGGCTGCCCTGACCGCCAGCCACGAGGAGGACGGCAACCCGGCCTTGGCGCAATTCCTCCTCGCCCAGTCGGGTCACCCGATCCGATTCTTGGTTGGGCCTTATGTCAATCCAAGAAATCGGTTCGATGCGATCGAGAGGTGGAAGCGAAACTGTCGCATTCCGCTTTTCATAAAGCTGTTTCAATAATTCCAGATCGACATCGCGAAGCTGGTTGAGTAAGGCAATCTGTTCTGCCGGTTCGAGCCTTTCCCACCAATGGAAGACGTGGGCTTGACCGTACTCCTCGAATCGGTCCCGCAAGTCCTCGGGAATCGGTACCATGATCGGCGTCCTCAGAACTCGAACGTCAAGCCATCGTACGCCAGTTCGACACCGGCTGGCAAGGACCGGTTCGTTTCGTCGTGATCGAGTTCGTGTCCCATGTGGGTCAAAAAAGCACGCTCCGGACGCAGACGTTGAATCACTTCCAAAGCCTGATCCACGCTAAAATGTCCCGGATGCGGCTTTCGCCTGAGTGCGTCGAGAACGAGAATACGAAGTCCTTGAAGGCGGCTCCAGCTCTCCTCTGGAATATGATTGACGTCGGTACAATAGGCTACGTCGTCAATACGAAATCCCAGTACACGGTATTGTGCATGATCCAGAGGAATGGGCACGATCCGCTGACCGAGGGCCGTGAACGGTTCCGTCTCGATTCGTTCAAAGCGCATCCTGGGCAGTGAGCCAGGAGGAAGCTTGTCCGCGTCGGGATGAAACGCATAGGCGAAAACTCGCCGGATACGTTCTTCGGTTTCCGCGTTGCAATACAGCGGCAACGGGCCGTCGAGTATCTTGGCACACGGACGCAGGTCGTCCAAACCGTAGAGATGATCGACGTGATAGTGCGTTATCAAGACGGCATCAATTCGGCGAACTTTCTCGCGCAATAGCTGCAAACGCAATTCGGGCGGTGTGTCGATGAGCAAATTGCCGCCTGGCAGGCGAATCAACACAGCGCAACGATAACGGTGGTTGCGCGGATTGTCCGATCGACAGACGGGACAATCGCAACCGATCATGGGAACACCCACGGATGTGCCGGTTCCCAGAAAAGTAAACGAACGAGAAGCGGCCATCGCGCTCCTTGCTATATCTGGGGTTGGACACTATTCGGAGGGAGTTTCCGGTGCCGCCTGCTGTTTCAACGGTCCACGGTAGGTGATACGGCCTTTATTCAGGTCGTAAGGGGAAATGGCCACGGTGACAATATCACCTGGCAAGATGCGGATAAAATGTTTCCGCATGCGCCCAGCGATGTGGGCGATGATCTCGTGACCGTTGTCCAATTTCACGCGAAAACGCGTGTTCGCTAAAGCTTGCGTCACCCTCCCTTGTACTTGAATCGCTTCCTCTTTCGCCATACGTCCTCCACTTGGTAATGTTTCAATCCGCCTTTTCTAATTTAGACGGTCCCAAGTGATTTCGCAAGATGAGCGGAACCGGTGCGCCGCCGGAAGCGGCAATGACGAGAGAAATCATCCCTCCCAAGGACGTCCATCTTTATGAATACTCAGCGAGCGGCTGACAGGGTGAAAAACAGTGCGGACCGACTTGCGTCACAAGCTACCCAATGACAAAGCTCAAACGCCCCGCAACAAGCCGCTGTTGTAGACCACCATTACGGAACCATCCGCCACGAATACCACCTGCACGGTATAGGTGCTGTAATCGTAGATGATCCGATCCCGACGGTGGAAAATCTGCGGCACTCCTTCTGGAAGGGCCAGGGGCACGCAAATCCATTGGTTCGTGAACGCGTGGCAGAAACGTTGCCAGCAGGTTGGTTGCGGCGGCTGGGTCAGGATGCATCGTCCCAGAACCGAGACACGTTCGCCGCTTTGAAAGCGCAATTGCCCTGTCTCGTCGGGCACGTACCGATATCTGGCAATGGCAGCGGACGACGTCTGGGCCGTTGATGCCCATACGAACATTGCAAGAATCAGCCATCCGTGTCGCAGGTTCATGACCTTCTCCAAGTTGCAAGCTCGAAACGGAAGTGGTCCGGTTGACCGGTCGACGCCGGCTTCTCCGCCTTTCCTATATTTCGGCAGACAGTCCGTACCGGCGTGAGCTTCAGCGCTGAACCGGTTTTCATTTTAGCGCGGTTGCAATAGCAGAACTGGTTTTTTCGCTGGCACGTTCCAGTCGCGGAAGTCACCGCATTCGACCGCAAAATCCATTCTTCCGGATTTGACGGCAATGCCGAAAGTTGTTGAACCTGGTGCGATTCAGGTAGAATGAATCATCGTTGCCCGCACGAGGAAGGCAGGTGGATTGTGAATGAATTTCATGAAGCCGGGATCCGCTTCAAGTATCCTGAAAACTGGAAGTTGGAACGCGAAGACACCGATGATGGCTGGTCAGTATCTTTGCAAAGCCCGACGTCGGCATTCATGTTGCTGACGTTGCACGCTGATATGCCAGACGCCAACCTGGTGGCCCAGACTGCCTTGAAAGCCATGGAGGAAACCTATGACGATCTCGAGGCGTCTAGTCAAATCGAATCCATAGCCGGGCAGCCAGCCGTCGGCCACGACATGCGCTTTTTCAGCTTCGATCTTACCAACACGGCCTGGACACGTAGTTTCTATACTGCCTCCGCTACTGTAATGCTCTTGTGTCAATTCAACGATCTGGACGAGGAAGTAGCGGAACCCGTTCTTCGGGCGATTTGTGCCTCGTTGTCAATCGATGATTGAAGGGAACTTGTCTGGCGGAAGATCGCGGCGCCGCCGGCCAAAGCAAGACAGCTCATCTTTTTGTCGCGGTACTTCATCGAACACAAGACGCTTATGACATTGCGGGTAATCGAACCGGGCCTGTACACGCTCGTGGTGGATCGTGGTCGGCCGCATACGCGCGGACTGGGTGTGTCGGTTGGCGGAGCCGCTGACTTCGCCTCCTTCGCGTTGGGCAATGCCCTGGTCGGCAATCCGCCCGATACAGCAGCATTGGAAATCACCCTGGCTGGTCCGAAGCTGCAAAGTGATTGCCCCCTGGCGTGTGTGGTCTTTGGCGCTCCCTTCGAACTATTCGGCAGCCAACAAGGGAGGCTGAAAGCTGGAACAACTTTCACTTTGCAAGCAGGGGAGACCCTCTCCATCGGCTCTACGCCGCGACGGGCACGAGCTTATTTCTGCGTGCGCGGCGGCATTCCCGAACAGATCATTCTCGGCAGTCGCACGTCGTTCGAGCCGATTTGTGCCGGGCAAGAGTGGCCTTGTGCCTCGGGCCGACTCCGTGGCCGTTTCGTTCCCCTTTTCGAGGACGATGAGCCGATGTTCCGCACCTTGCCAGGAGCCCAGGTTGACTGGTTCCGACTCGACGACTTCTACGACCAGTGTTTCGTCGTTACGCCAGCCAGCAATCGCATGGGGATACGCTTGCAAGGCCAATCGCTTCGGCTGGCACCACCGCTTCGCGAGTGGCCAGAGCTGGACTCGGAACCGGTTTGTCCGGGCACGATTCAAGTCACGCGAGACGGCCAATGCGTCATCCTGGGGGTTGATGGCCAAACCATTGGCGGCTACGCGAAAATTGCACACGTCATTCGCGCTGACCTCGACCGCATTGGACAACTTCGCCCCGGCGATCGCATTTCCTTTCGCCCGGTCGACCTCCAGCGAGCGAGAGAGGCTTGGAGCGATCGGCAGGCGAGGCTTCAGGAGATGATGACCCGATTGCGGCTAGGAGGCGGTTCCGAGAACTGCTGACGACTATTCACTCTCCCTCTATGCGGATGGCATAAAAAGCAGTCTTGCGAGACAACATTTGCGCCGAACCTGCAATGGCTTTGCCGTTGCCGGTAAACATCATGCCGTCAAGAAGCAATTCGGTCCGGGGAAACTTGATGGTCAGCTGGATAGCGTGCTTCTCCTTGCCGACCCTTCCAGTCACTTCGTATTCGGCACCGTCAAGATCAGAAATGAAACGTCCCTTGGCAATCCCCTGGTTATCCACCGTGAGTTCCAGTTTTCCCGTGCGCCGACCATCTTCGTTGAAGCGGTAAACACCGGTAAAGTACTGCGGCAAAAAAGTGGCACCGATTTCGAGCCTGGCCGCCGCCTTCGGCTCGGCTTCAGGCATCGGCTTCGTCAACAGGTAGAACTTCGCTTTCCCGACCGGTTCGACGACGTGCTTATCATCTTTAACATAAAACCGCAGATCGGCCGGCATCGCTTCAGGCACCACCTGACCGATGTCCAAACTGAAACGAAACCCTGAAAAGAGATTCACGTTTTGTCCCGCCGCTTGCCGCTGCATCTCTTCGCTAATTCGATAGGTAACGAAACGATCGATCAGAAGAATCGGGATACGGCCTGCTTCGCCTTTCTTGCGAAAGGCCGGTTGCACCAGCAGTTTGGCGAACCGACCTTCGTTGGTTTGCACGACTAGAAAGGCACCGGTCAGGTTCGGCAGGACCTGGTTGTGTTCGAGCAACAACTCCGTGGTAATGGTCTTCGGCGTCAGAACGCCTTTTGCTTTCGGCACCAGCTTGAGCACCGAGTTCGTGTAGTAGTCGAAAGCGTCGGCGTGAAGCGGACGAAGGGGCGACAGAAGAACTATCCCAGTCAACAAAGCAGAAATGAGGCGGCCCATGGATGCTCCTTTTTCTTCAACCTGCGGCGCTTGTCTCTCTTTGACGATTGTAAATCGGCATGAGTTCCAGGCGAAGATGATTTTCTTCACGGTGGCTTGTCCGAAGCGGGTGCAGCGTAGCTGTTTCTCCCCTCGGTCGCCCTTTCGACCCCTTGCCAGCCACCGGAAGATCAGCTACTTTCACACTTACCGAACCTCTGTTAGTCAATGCCACTGCCAAACCCTTCTTCTTCCTTTTTCGTATAGTTGAAGAGGGAGAAGCATTTATGATCCACGTCAAAAACCTGACCAAGTATTACGGCGACTATCCGGCGGTTCAGGATATTTCCTTCGACGTCCGCCAAAGGTCAGATCGTCGGTTTTCTTGGCCCCAATGGTGCCGGGAAAACAACGACCATGCGAATCATCACCGGCTATTTGTCCGCGACCACGGGCGAAGCGACGATCGATGGCTACGATGTTTTTCGGCAACCCCTCGAAGCGCGGCGGCGTGTGGGATACATGCCCGAAAACACGCCCCTTTATACCGACATGCGGGTGCACGAATATTTGAGTTTTCGCGCTGGCCTCAAGGGGATGTGGGGAGCCGAAAAACGGCAGCGGCTCGATTATGTCATCTCGCGCTGTTGGCTGAGCGATGTCCGCCGACAATTGATCGGCACCCTTTCAAAAGGGTTTCGCCAGCGTGTGGGATTGGCCGACGCTCTCTTGGCGAACCCACCGGTACTGATCCTGGACGAGCCGACCGCCGGGCTCGACCCGACGCAAATCCGTGCCACCCGCCAACTGATTCGTGAATTGGGAGCGGAAACACACGATTCTGCTTTCGACTCATATTCTGCCGGAAGTCGAAGTGACCTGCGACCATGTGTTGATCATCCACAAGGGCAAGCTGGCGGCGTCGGGTTCGCTGCGCGAATTGGAAGAACAGGCTGGCAGCCAATCAGTCATCACAGCCGAGATTGACGGCGAAATCGAAGATATTGAACCTTTGCGGCAGAAATTAAGCGATGCGATCCGTTTGGAAACCGAATACGCAGGCGGCGTGACACGAGTCAAGGTCACGACCGACAATCCCATCGAAGTATCCCAGAGAATCTGCGCCTTGTCGATCGTCCAACAATGGAGAATACGTGAGGTCAAGCCACAGAAACAGACGCTGGAAGACCTGTTTGTACGTATTACGTCGGAAGATGGCAAGGACAATGGTGAGCCGTGAACGGTGCGTGTCGCCTTTGGGTAGCGTTTTGACCAAACCAGGCCTGACCACGAACTCGATTGCGGAGGCGCCGCGATGCTGGCCACGATCAACTTGATCCGCCGAGAATTCAATGCCTATTTCCTGTCTCCTATCGCCTATGTGGTTCTTTCCGTTTTTTTGGCGGTGACAGGCTGTTTCTTCGCCCTGATCGTTTCCAACCTCAACACCAACGGTCCGCATGGAATCGAGTTTCCTCTGCGTTTCATGCTCGATAACTGGATTTTTTGGCTCGTCTATTTGTTCATACCTCCGCTGTTGACGATGCGACTCTTTGCCGAGGAATTGAGCACAGGGACGCTGGAGATGCTGATGACGTCTCCCATCCGCGATTGGCAAGTCGTGTTGAGCAAATACGCGGCGTGTTTGGCGTTTTACATCGTTATGTGGTTGCCGACATTCGTGTTCTTGCCGGTGATTTGCCGGGCGGAAGTGCTGGATAGCAGCGGCAACGTCGTTTCGCTCGATCCGCGTCCGATCTGGTCATCGTATTTGGGCTTGCTGCTGGCGGGTGCGATGTTCCTTGCTTTGGGTCTTCTGGTGAGCAGCCTGGTGCGCAGTCAAATGGTTTCCGCTTTGCTTTCGCTCGTGCTGAGTCTGATTTTCGTGGCAACGGGAATGCTGCCCCTTGAAGACACGGGCAGCCCGCTTTACCGCGTTTTGTACTTTCTCGGGGTTCCACTGCATTTTTCGCGTGATTTCAGCCGGGGTATCATCGATACCCGGCATCTGGTGCTTTATGTCTCGGTGACATTGCTTTGTCTGTTCCTGACAGTGCGCAGTCTGGAGAGCCGGCGATGGCGTTAAGTGATCTTAAAAGTGGTTGGAAGTTCGCGATCCGGCTGGCTGGAACGACCGGCGCCCTGGTTTTCCTCATGGGGCTGCTGACGGCTTTGACCCTCTCGTCCACAGAGCACAAGATGCTGGGGACGGGACTGGCAGTCGCCGGTGGCGTTATCGTTGTCGCCTTGATCGGTTTTGAGATCGCCCTGGCGTTGGAGCACTTCAGCAAACAACGCGGCGCCTTTGGCACCAATGCGTTGATCCAGGTGCTTCTCGCGTTTGCACTTTTTGGCGGCATCAATGCGTATTCTTTTCTGCATTACGAACGATTCGATCTGACGCGGGAGAAGCAATTCACGCTTAGCGAAGACCTGCACGAGCAACTGACCAGGCTGAGCAGCGATGCGCCTACCACCATCGTCCTGCATTTGATTCGCCAGTCGGCCTTCCAAAGCAGCGACGCGCCCGACAGCCACCGCCATTACGATGCGGCTGCCGAACGCAAGGTCGTCGAAAAGGTCAAGGACATGGTCGATCAGATTCAGGAATTGGGACCGCGCTTCAAAGTGGTCGTCCTCGATGTCCAGGAAGAGAATTACCAGGCACGTTATGACGAAGTGACCAAAGACGCGCCCGCGTTGCGACAGGCCATGGAGCGAGCCCCGGAAAACAGCATCTTCATTTATGCGGACGGCCGCGTGCAACGCCTCGGTTTCGACGATATTTTCCAGCTCGACAAACAGGCCTCCCAGAAAGCCAACGGCGGGCGCGGAAACCTTATCCTCTTTGACCAGGGGATCGAACCGTTTGCCCATCGCGTGCTCAACATCGATGAGCGCAAGCCGAAAGTCGCCGTGGCCGTCGCTCATCCCGTCATGGGGACGCGCACGGTCGAGGAAACGGCCGAACTTGGAATGAGCAGGCTTCGCCAGGCACTCGAAGACCGGGGCTTCGAAGTGATGGACCTTATCGTTCGCAAAGGACTTGAAGAAGGTCAGCCGGAACCCGCTGCCTATACCTTCGACGAAGACAAGTACCAACGGCTGGCGGCGCTGCGCAACGAAATGGACAAACGCATCGACGAACTACAAGCGGAAATCAAGGAACTCAGAAAAGTCATCAAGGAATGGGAGAGCAAGCCGGTCAAAGAGCTTGCCAAAACCCCCTTGGGCAAACGAATCCTCGAGGACGTCGGCGAAAAAGAACTGACCGAGACCTTGCGCCAGCGGGTCGTCGCCTCGCTAAAAGTGCTCAATCTGGACACTCGTGAAACGCTCCTCGAAAAACAGTTACAAGAACGCCGGCGTCTCGACGAGGAGCTGAAGGAGGTGCGTGTCGAAAATCTCGCCGAGTTGCGCCGCCTGACGGACATCCGCGCCAAAATGAATCGCCTTCTGGCGGATTGCGATCTGCTCATCATTCCAAGACAGACGATTTTCAATTTGAGCATCGGCTTCGCCTGGTCGAACGGCTACCACCACCTGAGCGAAGAGCAAGTCGAAGCGATCAAGGATTTCCTCAAGGCAGGCAAACCCGTTTTGTTCTGTTTTGGTCCGGTAAACGAACCGTTTCGTTTCCAACCTTTGCCTTTCCCGACCGGACCGGATCGCTTGGAGGAAGAGTTGAAGAACCTCGGCGTCAAATTGGGACGGGAAACGATCTTGTATGATGCCGAGGCCGCCGCCTTGGCCCAATCGAACCGAAGCATCTTCAACCTCAATGCCGTCGACGTTGAAGTACCGCCTGTCTACTTTGATTGGAATCCGAAAAAGTTTCGCCTGACACAAAAAGAATTCGAGAAAGAACAACCGATTCGGGAAAGCATGCAGGTGATGGAGAAATCGCTGGGTGAGCACGCCCGCAGCCGGTTCTCGCTGCGTCATCCGAGGAGCGTCGACGTCGCGACGGAAAAGCTTCAAGAACTGGACTATGATCCCGTGATCTTGCGAACCGGGGCGGAAGCTTGGGCCGAAACCGAGCCGTTCCGAGATCCCAAGTATGACCCGCCCAAGGACCTTTCCAAGGAAGGAGGAGAACGGCGCGGCCCATTCCCTATTGGCGTGGCGTTCGATGCGGAATTGCCCTCCTCCTGGTTGTCCGCCGACGAAAAGCCGATCACCACTCGGATTGCGGTCATTGGCCATGGCCACGTTTTTGGCAAAGACTCCTTCAAACCCGCTCAGGAAAAGCTTTTGCTCGATGTCTGCAATTGGCTGCTCGGCCGAGATGACCTTCTCTCTCGTTCCGATCGTCGCTGGCAGTATCCGCGGCTGCACCTGACGGAGAACGAGATCGCCGTCTGGCAAAGCTTTGTGCCCGGTTTGCCGATTTCTGTCGTTGGCTTGTGTTTGCCGGTGTTGTTCGTCTATTTGGGGATAGTCGTCTGGCTGGTACGACGGCTGCGCTGATCCACCTGTCGGTTTCTGAGGAGCCTTAACCCCAGCCGCTTGCCAGTCAGCAGAAGGAAACGAAGCAATGAATGTCAAGACCACCATTACACTCGCCATCGTAACTGGTGCGGGGGCGTTAGCGTGGTTGATCCTCGCCCTGACATCGGGGGACAATCCTCAGGAAAGCCCGGCCTTAGATGCTCTCCAGCAACTGAAGCAAGCGAAGATCAACAAGATCGAAATCAAGGAAGGCAAAAACGAATTCGTCCTGGAAAAGAAAGACAATGAGTGGTGGCTTCCCGGAAACTGGCCCGCGCGACAGCGAGAGGTCGAAGACCTCGTTCAACTTGTCACCAGCATAAAAACTCGCTTTGCTCCGGTACCCCTGACGGATGACAAAGCCGATCGATATGGTGTCGGTCGAGATGCCGTGGTCGTGCGTGTCCACGCAGGCGAACACACCTTCACCTTACGCTTTGGTGAGGAGGCCAACGACACGAACCGGTTCTCCAGACCTACCTGGCTGCGCATCAACGATCACAAAGAAGTCATTCGCCTGGCACCCGGCTTGATTCGCCGGTTCAAACTTCCGGTCGACTATTTCCATCAGCGACGCCTGTTTGCCGTCAAACAGGAAGTAGAGGCAAAAGACGACACCGCCAGCGAGAAACTGGACGCGGATCAACTTACCATCACCATGGGAGACCAGTCCCTCACGCTTAAGCGCACAGCCAACGACTGGGTTCTGGAAAAACCGGTGAAAGACCGTGTCGAACCAGACAAGCTGAAGGAACTCCTGACAACCATACCGGATATCTGGGCTGAAACCTTCGTCCGCGACAAGTCGCTCGACGAGTGCGGGCTGGACAAGCCGGAACAGTCGCTCACCGTTAAAGGCCCAGACGGCAACGAGTTGACGTTGCTCATCGGCAAACGCTCGCAAATGAAAACAAGGACCGTTCTAGAAACACCTCCTCCCAATCCGCGGATGCCCATCCCACCGAAACCAACACCCAAAATCATTCACGAAGAATATAAATACGCGAAACTCAAAGATAACGAACAAATCTTCGAAGTCAAAGCCGACAAATTCAAAAACGTTTTCGTATCCGCCAGCGAACTTCGCGATCCAAAACTCGCTCGCTTCGACACTTTCGATGTGACCCAGGTGGATATCACGTCGGCTGACAAAAATATCCGGCTCGTCAAAAAAGACAACGACTGGCGCATGCAAAAACCCAAAGAGCGCGACGCCGACGATAGCAAAGTACGCGATCTCTTGTCGAAGCTTGCCGACCTGGAAGCCAAAGGAGACGACATCATCGACGGTGCGGAACCCAAGAAATACGGCTTCGACGACAAAAGCGTCGTTTCTGTGAAAATAACCGTCGAGACCGGGAAAGAAGGCGACGGTGACGCTGCCAGAAAAAGCAAAAAAGAAACGAAGACTTTTGTATTCCGATTTGGCAAACGCGATTCGGCGAAAAACAAACTGTATGTTCGCGTCGATGGCTGGGAGAGAATCAATGCCGTCGATGACAAAGACAGCGATGTCAGCAAGCTGGTGCAGCGCGACGCTCTGGCCTACCGCGGATTGCGGATCGTCGACGCCACCAGTAGCGAGTTGACACGAATCGAAGTGACGCGCGGCAAGGATCGATTCATCCTGGAACGCGAGGGGGATCGTTGGGAGTTGATCGAACCGTCGGGCGGCATGGCCGACAAGGAAAAAGCCAATAGCCTGGTTTCCGATCTTGCTCTCCTTGAAGCCGTCGAATTCATCGATGACAAGGCCAGCAAAGAGGAGTTGATCAAATACGGATTGGCCGAGCCTGCATTGACGGCTGTCATCACATACAAAAAAGACGACAAAAAAGAAACGAAGATTCTTCTCGTCGGCGCGGAGCGCGGCGACCGCGAGGAATATTACGCGAAATTGTCCGGCGAGGACGACGTTTTTGTGATCAAAAAAGACATCCGTGATGCCCTCGATAAAGGATCGCTGGCCTTTTTGCCCCTCAAACCCTGGGAGTTGAAGTCGCCGGATATCGCCAGCCTGGAGCTGAAGGTGGCCGGCACGGACGACTATCGGTTGCAACGTCGGGAGCAAGATTGGCAGATCGTCGGTCCTTTTTCGGCGCTGGCCGACTCTTCCGCAGTCGAGCAATTGCTCAAGAGTGTCACCGACTTGAAAGCCGATCGTTACGTCGCGCTTGCTGCGAACAATCCGGCTGAGTACGGCTTCGACCAACCGTATGTGCGCTTGCGGATTCACACAAAAGACGAGGCGCAAACGAACAGAACCCACTTGGCTCAGGCCTCGGGCGTTTTTTCCGCAGGCGGTTTGGGGCCGATTTTCCTCCTCCCCTATGTCGGCTTCAAAGACCCCGGTCTGGGCTTGATCATCGGCAAACCCGCCGACAAAGAAGGAAAAACACGTTATGCCCGCTTGACGACGCGTCCCGCCGTTTTCGTTGTCGGCGATACTTTGGTGTCGTCGTTGGCGCAAAAACCACTCGATCTGTTGAACCGGGACGTGGCGCGATTTCCCGACAATCTGATTGGCCAGGTCAAACTCACTCGAGGTAGCAACACGACAACGTTGCGCAAGGAAAAGGACGGTTGGCTTGTCCAGGCTGTCGGCCTCCAATTCAAGGGAGACCCGCTGGTCATCGATAACCTTTTGGACGTCTGCTCGTTCATCAAAGCCAAACGCTATGTGGCCTACGGGGATCAGGTGGATTTGGCTGCCTACGGGCTGGACAAGCCCTTCGCGGTTGTCGATGTCGGCCCAACGGAGTCGAAAGCAATGGATGTAGCGAATCACCTCGGTCGGATAGGCTCGAGTCTATCGGCTTCACTGGGAGGAACGTTTCTGCCGCCGGTTTTATTCACCTATCGGCCAAAAATCACTGTTTTGATTGGCAAGCCGACTGCCGACAATTCCAGGGAACGTTTCGCCAAACTCGAAGGTCATGCCGGCGTATTCGTTCTTTCGGCAAACGATGCCCGTGCACTGACCGGCGGCTATCTCGACTTCGTCAATCATGATCTGCTTTCGTTCGACGCCGACAAGGTTACCGGCTTCGCTCGGAGCATGAAAGAAAACGATTTGAAGCTCGTCAAGAAGGACGATCTCTGGTATATCGAGACGCCGCAACAATTCGATGCTGATTCCGACACGATTGCCGATCTGCTCCGCCAGTTGTCTGCATTGCGCGCGTCGCAGGTGGCTGCGTATCGAGCTAAGGACCTCAAACAATTCGCACTCGATCCACCCGAAGCAGTTATAACACTGACGATCGATGGCAAGAAGCGGGTTCTCAAGCTGGGCAAGAATACCAGGACGGACGAAGGGCAGGGGGGGCGTTTCGCGGTCGTTGACGGTTCCGACGTCGTCGGCGTCATTGCTGACCCACTGGCGTCGCGATTGACGGCAGTGCCGTTGAAGTTCCGCAACCGGGACCTTGCCCGACTCGTCGACGCCGATCGGCTAGAGCTTACTTATCGCGGCATTGTGCCGCGAAAGGCCGCCTTCAGCAAAATCGCCGGTACCTGGAAAATGACGTCTCCAGCGAAGGCCGACGCATCACAAAACAAAATCGAAGAATTCATCAACACCGTTTCGAGGCTTCGTGCCGATGAATTGGTTGCCGACAAATCCGAGGCGGCAAAATTCGGTCTGGAAAAGCCATTCATTCGCTGGCAATTCCAGCTCGACGGCCAGGTCGTGCTCGATTTGCTGGTCGGCGACAAAGAAAAAGACGGTTCGAGGCGCTATGCCCGGCTCGCCAACGGCGATCTCGTCTTTCTCTTGTCTGCCAGGCTTACCGAACAAGTCGAGAGCGAGTATCGCAAACAAGAACTATGGAGTTCTTTCGACAGCAATACGGTCGAAGCGCTGCGGTACAAGTTTCTTGATGGCACCAGCTTCCAGCTCTCCAAGAGCGGCGGCGAGTGGCAGATCGAGGGCAAAGCGGGGGTAAAGGTCGATGCCACCAAAGTCAACGACACGCTCGATGCCTTGATTCGGCTCAAAGCGGCACGCTTTGTCGTCGACAAAGACGCGGATTTGAAACAATTCGGGCTTGATCCCCCGAATGTGGCGATCGAAGTTCAAGTGACGCTCAGCGATCAGCGCCGGCTGCACATCGGCCGACGCGAAGGGGAATCGAAACGGCATTACGCTCGTCTCGCCGACGATAAGGAGAAAGCGGTCTTCGTTATCTCCGAGGACGACGCCCAGCGAATCATCCGCAAATTGGCTGACTTTCAAGCCAAATGAAACCGTGCCTCAGCGGAGCGGCTCGACGTTGCTCGATTGCCGCTCCGGCTAATGGACAGCAATGTCGCCGTCATTTTTCAGTTTCGCCAAATGGGCGAGATAGGCATCGATCTCATCCGCGGTGGCGGACCGTTCCCGGTAAAGCCCAAGCCGCATGCAGAAGGTAGCTGCGGCTAGATTCCACGCCGCCGCATGGAGGAGGGGCACCTCGCCGTCCTCATCGTTCGACCGACCAAGGTTGCTTACCTCCGTGCCGTTCGGAGCCTTCGGTTGCCCGAGCGGAATCTCTGTTACCGGCACCTGTGCTGCATCTTCAGCGGAAAGGGTCGGCAGGGTATCGAACGCGGCACCCAGTTCTTGTAACCAAGGCCAGAAATAGTCTGAACCTTCGTGCAACGACTGCAAGTCCAGCCAAGGCCAGAAGTGTTCGCTGCCGGGCGTCGAATCGGCCGCTTCGAGTTCGGTCATCCAGGGCCAAAAGGAATGGACAACTTGTTCCGAAGCCGGCGTCTCCTGGGTTTGGGTTACTTCCGAAGTACCACTCGTCGCAAAGCTCAGTGAAAACGGCTCGGTGAGAAATGCCGTCGGCACACCCACTGGAACCGACGGACCAGCTATCGTAATCTCGCCGCCGACAAAAGTCGGCACCGGCGTGGCCAAATTGTTCAGCTGCCCAACGAAGAACGGATCGAACTCAGGTTGTTCCGGCACGTCCGTGACCGCGATCGTAAAGACACGCTCAAACGTCAATCCCGCCTGATCGGTGACCTGGACTCGTATACTCAGCGAACTGTTGGTTTCGAAATCAAGTGAACCGTTTACGACAAGCTGATTGCCGACGATGAGAAACAAGCTATTGTCGCTATCGCCTGGTCCGGAAACGAGAGCATAGGTGTGCGAGCCTCCTGCATCTTCATCCGTCGCCGACAAGACCCCGACAACGGTTCCAACAGGTGAATTCTCCGGAATGCGATTATTGGACAAATTGATATCGGTCGGGGCTTCGTTGACGTTGGTGACGGTGATCGTGAAGACCTTTTCGAACGTCAGGCCGCCGGCATCGGTCGTCCGCACGCGGATGCTGAACGTGTTCTGCGTCTCGAAGTCGAAGACCGCATTGGTTTGAAGCTGGTCGCCGACGATCACAAACGATGCGTTGTCCGTGTCCCCAAGACCGGAAACCAGGGCATAGGTGAACGTGTCCCCAGCATCCTCATCCACTGTCGAGAACGTGCCGACGACCGTGCCGACGGGCTGGTTCTCGGCCACGGTGTCGTTGGACAAATTGATATCGGTCGGGGCTTCGTTGACGTTGGTGACGGTGATCGTGAAGATTTTGTCGAACGTCAGGCCGCCGGCATCGGTCGTCCGCACGCGGATGCTGAACGTGTTCTGCGTCTCGAAGTCGAAGACCGCATTGGTTTGAAGCTGGTCGCCGACGATCGCAAACG
Organism: Gemmatales bacterium; assembly: GCA_026004675.1. Classification (GTDB taxonomy): domain Bacteria; phylum Planctomycetota; class Planctomycetia; order Gemmatales; family Gemmataceae; genus BPJP01. The sequence continues at coordinate 308,120 of BPJP01000001.1, read as the reverse complement.
ATGCGTTGTCCGTGTCCCCAGGACCGGAAACCCAGAGCATAGGTGAACGTGTCCCCAGCATCCACATCCATTGTCGAGAATGTGCCGACGACCGTGCCGACGGGTTTGGTTCTCGGCCACGGTGTTGTTGGACAGGTTGATATCGGTCGGGCGCTTCGTTGACGTTGGTGACGGTGATCGTGAAGATTTTGTCGAACGTCAGGCCGCCGGCATCGGTCGTCCGCACGCGGATGCTGAACGTGTTCTGCGTCTCGAAGTCGAAGACCGCATTGGTTTGAAGCTGATCGCCGACGATCGCAAACGAGCCGTTGTCCGTGTCCCCAGGACCGGAAACCAGGGCATAGGTGAACGTGTCCCCAGCATCCTCATCCACTGTCGAGAATGTGCCGACGACCGTGCCGACGGGTTGGTTCTCGGCCACGGTGTTGTTGGACAGGTTGATATCGGTGGGAAGGTCATTGTTGTCCGTTACGGTAATGGTGAAAACCTTTTCGAAGGCAAAACCCTCGGCATCGCGGGTCTGGACTCGGATACTTAGAGTGCTTTTTGCTTCAAAGTTGAGAACGGCATTGGTCTGAAGTTGGTTACCGACAATCTGGAAAAGAGCATTGTCCGTGCTGCCTGGCCCGGAAACGAGCGCATAGGTGTGCGTGTCACCGACGTCGGGATCGACCGTCGACAATGTGCCGACGAGAGTACCGGTGGGCTGGTTTTCGGCCACGGTGTTGTTGGATAAGTTGATATCCGTTGGGGCCTGGTTGTCGCGGAAGAGGAGCAGGTTGCCTACCTCGAGGGCGGCATAGCCGACCACCTCGGTGGTGTGGTTTGTCTCAGCGTTTGCTGACTGTTCTTCCTCGATGCGAACTTGAGCACTTGTTGTTGAGGCGTTGCGTTCCCGCACGGTGGCGGTGTCGCCTCCGTCGTACGTCTGCATCTGCGCCAAAAAAGCGGGCGTTGACGAAAACGTTTCGGTGAAGTTGACAGTGAACCAGTTGTGTGTCACGGAATTGGGAGTGGCGCCCGACTCGAATGGCGCCAGTCCGGTGCCCACGAACTGCTCGAAGGCGATCCAGCCGACGGTTTCGTTAGCGTGGCTGTTGGGATTGCCTTCTTCTTCCTGCAGTCGGATTTGAAAACTGCCGGTGCCGACGTTGCGCTGCCGGGTTGTGACAGCGTCGCTTTCGTTGACGGTGGACGTCTGGCTCAAGACCACTGGCGTCGAGGAAAATGCCGACGGGAAATTGACGGTGGTCCAGTTCTGGTTTACGGTCGCTGTGCCGGCCATAAGCACGGAACCATTGGCAAACACATATTGGCCCGATTCGACGACCCAATAGCTGATGGTTTCCGTGGCGTGGATGCCGTCGAGGTAATCCCATTCATCGATTTGGAATTCAAAACTTGTTGAGGTCACATTGCGAACGCGGAGGGTAACAGGATCGGAACCGTTGGCGGTTTCCATCGCCATGACGACGACGGGGTTGGTATAGGTGTTCGTCAAGTTGACCGTGTGCCATTGTGCGGAACTGGTCTGGTCGGTGATGATTTTGCCGACTTCGCTGGGAATGGGATTGCGGACGATCAGGTCGACCGTGGCGGTGTTGCTGGAGTAAGTGCCGTCGCTGGCGGCATAAGTAAAGGAATCGAAACCGACGAAGCCTGGGTTGGGCGTGTAGGTAAACGACCCGTCACTGTTGAAGGTCAACGTGCCGTTGGCCGGGTCGGTGAGTTTGGTTGCCGTGATGGGGTCGAGGTTCGGGTCAACGTCGTTTTGCAGGACGCCGTTGGCGACGGTAACTGTCAGCGTTGAGCCGGGATTGGTCTGGTAGGTGTCATCTTTGGCTACTGGACTGTTGAAAAGGGCAGTTACCTCGGCAGCGGTCAAGGCATGATCGTAGATGCGGACGTCGTCAAGCAGGCCATCGAAGTAAACGCCGTTTCGTCCGCCATTGAACGACGAAGCTTCGGAGCCATCGCCGAGAAAGCCAAATCGCGTCGTGCCCGATCCCAGGTTCACCCCCGTAGCATAGGCATCGGCTTGAACATTGAGTACGCCGTCGACATAGATTTTCTTGTCGAATGTCTGCGAGGAATCGAAGACGGCGACGATGTGGTGCCAATTGCCGTCGTTGATGGCGAATGTGGTGTTCAGGTCGTGGATGCCACCGACCTGGTCTCTGGTATCCCAGGAAATCCTGCCGCCTTGGCCACCGGCGTTATGAAAGTTGAGGCCGACTGACCAGTATTCGCTGCGGTCGAAATCGACGATGCCGGCGCGGGTGTCGTTGGTGTTGATCCAGAAGGCGACGGAGACCTGGCTGATGGCGCCGGCGGAATTGTAACTCAGGTTCTGGATGGCGGCGTAGTCGTTGGAACCGTCAAAACTGGCAGCGGCGAGAATTCGACCACCGGAAACGATGGAGGCGCCGTTGAATAGCTGGGCGTTGTTGCCGTTGCCCGTAACGTCAGGAGTGACACCCGCGGAAAGATCATCGAGAGGCAGATAGGAGACGAGTGCGGGTGCCAGTCTGGGTTCGAGATTCTCTACGTGGAGCGGCTTCATCGGCTGGTTTTTCCGCACTTGTCGTTTCTTCGCACCCCATTTCCAGTTGATGAACTTCATGGTGTTCTGCCCTTCCGCCGACTTCAGGGAGCACGTGGTTGAAAGCAAAAGACTTGATACAGGCGCGCAGATAATAGCGGAGTTCTGCTATCTTATCGGTTTTACTGCCCGACGACAACGCTTGCTTCTGCTCTTGATCAGGGTTTCCCTGTCTCTCCGTTCGCTAAAAGCTGAATAAGCGCCAAAACGGACACGACCACGCCTAACCTACATATCGCCTTTCGGCGTCGTACCGGACATTTTCCTACACCTGATACGTTTGCAGCGACGATTTGTTTACAGAAAAAGACGAATCCAATACCGGCAGGACTGCTTCGCAGAAGACATCCTCTGCCTTACAATAAAAAAACGCAGCGGTTGCCCGAGATTGTTTCGTGAAGGACAGGATATCGTGAGTAGTGATCGTATCAGTGAATTTCTGGCCCAGTTCGCTCATACCCGCAATGTCATGCTTGAACAATTACGGCGGGCCATCGTCGGGCAAGCCGCCGTGCTCGAGCAGATTCTTGCGGCGATCTTTACCCGAGGCCATTGCTTGCTCGTCGGCGTGCCAGGGTTGGCTAAAACCTTGATGGTCAGTTCCATCAGCCACATTCTCGACGTCTCCTTCAAGCGGATCCAATTCACCCCTGACCTGATGCCTTCCGACATCACGGGTACCACCATTTTGGATGAGCAAGGGGGGAGGCGCGAGTTTCGTTTCGTCCGCGGGCCGATTTTCGCGAACATCATTCTTGCCGACGAAATCAACCGCACCCCCCCAAAAACCCAGGCGGCATTGCTACAGGCGATGCAGGAACGCGAAGTCACGGTCGGCCAGGAGACCTATAAACTCCCCGAACCATTCTTTGTTATCGCCACCCAAAACCCCATCGAGCAGGAAGGAACTTATCCGTTGCCGGAAGCCCAACTCGACCGTTTCATGTTCAACATCGTCGTCGATTATCCTTCGCTGGAGGAAGAGAAACGGATCGTGGCGGCGACGACAAAAGAAGAAGCTGCCCCGCTGAGCAAAGTCCTCAGTGCCAAAGCCATCATCAATATGCAGAAGTTCGTCCGCAGCGTGCCGGTAGGCGACTACGTCATCGACTACGCTGTCCGTCTGGTGCGAGCGACCCGTCCGCGTGATCCCAGCGCTCCCGACTTTGTCAAGAAGATGGTCGATTGGGGTGCCGGCCCGCGGGCCGCCCAGTATCTCGTGATCGGCGGCAAAGCCATGGCGGCCATGGAAGGAAGATTCTCCGTCGCCATCGACGACATCAAAAAAGTTGCCGTCCCGGTCTTGCGGCACCGTGTCAGTGCCAATTTTCAAGCCCAGGCGGAAGGAAAAACCAGCGACGACATCATCCAGCAATTGCTCACCGTAATCAGTGAGCCGACCGTGCCCAAATACCAGCCTCGGAAACGCTAATAATGTCTATGCTGACATGAACCCGAAGACGATCCCCTCCTGCCGGCTGTTGCCATTTTCTGTTGGCGATGGACCAGCCAACATGGCGACTGACGAAGCGCAGCTCGAAGCCGCCCATCGAGGGATTGCTTCGTTGCGGTTTTATACCTGGCACCCTGCGACGCTAAGCCTGGGCTACTTTCAGTCGCATCGTGTTCGTTTTGCGGATGCCGATCTCGCTGCCCTGCCTTTCGTTCGTCGGCCCTCTGGCGGTCTTACGCTGGTGCACGACCGCGAACTGACGTACGCACTGGCATTGCCTGCCGGCAAAGCATGGGGAACTCACGACGGTCCTGGCTGGTTGTGCCGAATGCACGGCATCATCGGGTTGGCCTTGCGCCAGCTAGGTGTCTGTGTGGATCGCGTTGATTGTGCCGGATTTGCTTCGCAAGATGACATTCTCTGTTTTCGCCATCACACACCGGGCGATCTGCTGCTGGACGGGTACAAGATTACCGGCAGTGCACAGCGTCGCCAGCGCGGCGCGCTCCTCCAGCATGGCGCGGTGCTGCTTGCAGCCAGTCGGTACGCGACCACTTTGCCCGGAATCGCCGATCTTGCCGGCAAGCAGATTGCGCCGTCGGAACTGGCCCAGGCAATCGCGCAGCAGTGGCAGCAGCAAATCTCCTGGCTGCTCGAAGTGGCCGATCCCCTCGACGTTCCCCACCGTCTGGTCGAAAAATACCGCTCATCGGCATGGAACGAAAAGCGATGAGAAGCCGCGGAAATCACGTGTCCTTGCTGGCAGAATCGAGCGCGAGAGTGCCGAGTTCATCGCGGCGAGCGGAAAAGATCGCCAAAAAGGAACACAGCCCTGCCAGGATGAGCGAAGAGGAAAACATTGTAAAGACGGCCTGACGCGACATATGACCTTCCAATACGCCGAAGAGAGGCGGAGATACCATGTCTCCCAGAAAGTGCAGGATAAACACAGCCAGCGCCCATGCCTTGCTGCGTTGATCCGATCGGGTGACGTTGGCAATTTGCGTGTTGACAGCCGGCATGCACATGAAGATGAAAAAAGCGCCCAGAGTGACCGCTGGCAGAAAAATCGCCGGCTCTTTGGAATGGAAACCGATTAACAGACAGGGCCACGACGCCCAATATCCAATGGCGGCCATCAGCGAATAGGCGCCGCGATACCGCCGAGCGAGGAGATCACCGATGATCCCCGATGCCGCTGTGCCCAGGCCCCCGGCCACCAAGGCGATCAGCCCCAAGGCGATCCGCGCCTGGTCCGGTCTCATGCCTCGAGATTGTTCGAAGAATTTTACGCCGAAATGGATCAAAGGAACCAGGAAGAAAACCGCACAAGCTTGTGCCACAATGATCAAAAGGAGGGTTCTCGTCTTGAGAAGTGGCAGATAATCGCGGAAGCGACCACTTTCGTGGCCAGGCGCGCCGGCGGATTGCCCTCGTGACGGTTCGGGCAGCAACCAGATCAAAAGGGCGATAAGAAATCCCGGGAAGCCGGCCAAATAGAATAGGGTCCGCCATCGGCCCGGTGGGGGACTTTCGCCCAGCCACAAACCTGCGAGAATAAACGCCGCCGTCCCTCCCAAAGGCAATCCCAGGTAAAAAAGAGACAACGCTCGCCCACGAACGCCCACCGAAAAATAGTCGCTGATCAGCGACGGACCAATCACTAGACAACCCGCCTCCCCCACACCGATCAAGAGCCGCGCCACGTACAAGACGCTTTTCGTTTCCGCCCAGCCCGATGCCACCGTGGCGATGCTCCAGACGAAAACGCAAAACGCGAACAGCCTGGTTCGGCTGGCGCGATCGGCCAGATACCCGATGGGAACGGCACAAAGGAGGTAGCCGACCGTGAACAACGACCAGAGCAGGCCATATTGGCCCGAGGTAAGCCCAAGGTCCGAGGTCAGATCGTGTTCAACGGCACTTACGAGTTGTCGGTCGAGATAGTTGAAGAAATTGGCCAGAACGATGATCAAGAGGGCCCACAGGGCACCGGCGCGCGAAAGCCGTGCCGTGCACGAAGGCGAGTCGCTGGCAACCGTTACATCCATTGAGTTTGATTCCAAGAGAAAAGCTGCGTCGCTTGGACCTGGCACTCGTCTGGTTGCCAGGATCGCATCCTTCAATCTTCGTGGGAAGCATTACGATCCGCGATGGTTTTGTCAAGATGGCGTGGTTTCGCAGGGATGCGATAAAAAGTAGCCTGCGATGGTGCGGATCGACGGCGCATTCCTGGTCAGGCGATCGCAAAATGCCACCGGCGTGAAGAACGTAGACGGTCTTCCTTTAATCCGGAAGCTCGGCGCCGAACATCTCACTGATGGGGCGAACGACGATCCCCGTCGTGGGGTTCGGCTGGCGGTAACCCCACATATTGTGCATCAACTCGAAGGTCATGAGGCTGAGCAAAAACATGATAACGGTGCAGGGCAGCATGAAGATCGTGGGCAAAACTCCCCAGCTTGCGGGAGGCAACGCCGCGGCTGCTACCTGGTCTTCATCGACTTCTTCCTCGATCGATACGAGTTCGTCGATTTCTTCATCTTCCTCCACTTCGCCAGCGATGACTTCATCGTCGTCGATCGCGACGACCTGGCTTTCGCTCTCGTCGGCCGACTCGATATCTTCACCGGAGAATTCGAAGTCGGAGCTTTCCAAATCGGTATCGATTTCGTCGTCGTCCAAAGCCGCGACTTCGGAACCTGATTCTTCGTCGAGAGCAGGAATGTCGAAATCGGTTTCGAAGATGTCTTTATCGCCTCCTTCGATGTCGTCGCCGGAGGATTCGCCGCCGATGGCCAATTCGCCGTCGTCATCGAGGGTGAGTTCGAATTCGCTGGAGTCGGCTTCGCTGTGTGCTGGTGCAGGCGTGGCGTCGGCATCGAGGCTCAATTCGAATTCAATTTCGTCGTCTCCGCCAACCCCGCTGATTGGTCCGGAATCGAGGTTAACGCCTGTATCCGCGGGAGAATGAAGGTTGATGCCGCTGGCACCGCTGGCAAAGTCGCCGCCGGGCGTCAGCTCGCCGAGTGAGACTTCATCATCGTCGTCATCTTCTGGAGGCGGCGCTAAACCGGCCGGCTCGTCGAGGTCGTTTTCGTCCAACTCGAAGGGGGACTCGCCCGATGGGCGATCGAATTCCTCGAACAGGTCGTCATCGTCGGATAATGCCTGGGTTTCGTCACTCGGGTCTTCGCTGATATCTTCGAGGCGAATGTCTTCGGTAGGAGCGAGTTCGTTTAGATTGCCGCTGGCGGGTGCCTGATCTTCGTTGATGTCTTCGTCGTCATCCGCTGCGAACTCGTCGCCCAGCGAGATGATGCTGCTGCCTGTGCCCGCGTCTTCATCGAGGTCGATATCGTCGTCAGGGGCACGCCCCGTGGTGCGCTTGCCGCCTCCGGCAGCCACCCCGGTCTTGCCTCGCTGTTGGGGCAGACTGGTTTTCTTGAGTTGGAAATCGTCGTTGTCAAAAACGTTGGCATCGGCATCGCCGAAAACCTCGTCATCCGTCAGGGGCGCTTTCGGACCCGACCCGATGCCTGAACTGGTGATCGGCGGATAATCTTCTTGCAGATCATCGGCACCCATGTCAATGTCGATACTGCCGTCCGTGCTCAGCTCAAAGTCGAAGAGTTCTTCTTCTTCCGGAGTCAGTTTTTTGTCCGTGGTCCGCTTTTTGGGCTGATCTTCCAGGAAATCGTCGCCAGCGAGCGGGATCGGGGCATCGTCATCGAACGCCATAAGAGCAACCTCCGAACCATCGAACGATTCGCGCCTCGCTGTTCAAGCGAGAAGAAGACGGGCAAACAGGCACTTTGGCAGCCGAAAGGGCGCCGTGTTCTACCTCTATCGATTGTAAACCAGGAAATCTTGAACACAACCCCCTTTTGACGGGAAACCGACAAGCACGCAGTTTGGTGCAACCGTCATCATTTGACCAATCTGCAAGAGTGGGCCGGCGAACCGCGCTCTTTGACGCGGCCGCCGGCGGCTTCGTCATTTTTTACGCATCAGCTCGACCATGGCTTCTGCGAAGCCTTTGCCGATCTGCGTCATGATTTTCGCCGAACCCATGTAATGGAACCCGGCATTGGAAACGCTTTCTTTTAATGTGATCAGCTCTTTTTTGGTAAAGGTGTCGGAGTAGAGTTTGTCGATAGCGGCTTTTCCTTCTTCCCGGCTCAGCTTTTTTTCTTTGACCATCTTGTTGATGGCGTCGATCTTGGGCTTGAGAGCCTTTTCCCGTTCCTGCAGTTTGGCCAATTCCAGGTCCCAATAGTTTTCGGTGAGCACGGCAGCCACATTGCCTTTGAACTCGGGCATTTTTGCCGGTGCTGCCATGGCGTCGCGGAAGTTCTGGTGCGCCTTTTTATAACGCTGCTGGCTCGGACCGTATCGATCTGTGGGACCGCCAACGCCCATGACGCCGATGACAAATGGCATCTTCGGGGCGCCGAGGTCCTTGCGCACGTCGCGAATGAAGTGAGCCAAAAGCCTGCTGTATTCGCTATAGCCGCCGGGTTTGTCGTTATCGGGGTACGTGCCTCGGTCGACCATATCGTTCCATCCCTGAAACCAGACAAAACCGGCCAGTTCATAGCCTTGCTTGGGGTCGTAATCGGGGTAGACGCGTTTGATGTCAGCCAGAACCTTTTTGACGTGATCGATCATGAGCCGATAGTAGACCCCGGTCGCCTTGTCTTTTTCCGCTTTGATCTTGGCGATGTCTTTGTTTTGTTTTTGGAAGGTCTCGAGCTGTGTTTTGTTGAATTGGTAAGGTCCGGCACTGGGGGGTCGAAAGTGGGTATTGAGACTTTTGCCTCCCCAGGCGGTTTTGATGATGAGGATGGGCTGATCGAGGAATTTTTCCATGTAGATGCCGAAGGTGAATTCGGGACCGATCTTGGGTCCGCGTGCCTGTGCGCCGAAGCCTGCGGTCAGCCTGCCGGTTTGTTCTTCGGGCGCGCAGCCGATCGATGAAATCCAGACTTTTTCGCAGACGCGCGGCTTGCCGTCGGCGTCGAGGATATCTTTGAGGATAGGAGCCGTTTTCGGATCCACTGCCATCGCATTGATGGTACGAACGTGGGCGTGTCCCTGCATATTGGATTGTCCCGCGAGGATGAAAACTTTAAGCGGTCTGCGAGCGGACGTGGCATCTTTATCGTTCTTGTTGGCCAAAACGGCCTTTGCCCTCGCTGGTTTCGAACGCAAACCGACACTATTGACGGCAAGGACCTCGTAAACATGTTCTGTTCCCTTTTTGGCAGTGCGATCGACGAATGCCATTTTTGGCAACGGCGACTCGGGAGTGTCGTGGTAAGACAGCCTTTGGAATAGGGGCCGCCCGAACCGGCCCGCCGGTTTTTCTGGCACCCGACCGACTTCTTCGCCATCGCGCAAGATGACAAACGCTTGCAGCCCGCTTTCCAAATCGGCTTGAGCATCCCAGGTGATTCTGATCTGATCTTCAGCAGAAACCACCTTCACCTCGATTGGAGAAGGGGGTGGCGTTCGATCGCTGACGGCGCCGGTTTTGACATACTCTGCCCAGGCTTGGGCCACTCGCTCGTTCGGCAACCAGATCGCTTCTTCTACTTTGCCTTTGTAGGAGGAAGCCGGCTGAGGATGGGCGCTCGAGAGGGCGGCCAGCCAGGCTGGTTTCCAATCGACCGGTCTGAGTTGTCGACTCTTGCCGTCCGGGTCGGGAAGTCGCATCGCCAGACAGGCATCGAAGAACGGAATGGCGAGATATCGGCTATCGCCGCATTCGTGACCGGTTCGCGGATCGGGAGCGAAGCCGCACGGCGCCCCTTTGGCCCGGTACGCTTTGAACATGGCCAAGGCAGCGTTCCAAGCACCTTTGAAGCGGGGATGATCTTTTTCTTTGACACCAGGATTGCACATGAAGGGGATCGCATAGGCTGCCTTTGGAATGGTTGGCCGATCGATTTCCCCTTTTTCCCAGGTCATATAGGCGGTTCCGGAGCGGAACCAGATGGCGATGATGCGGTCGGGATAAGCCGTTTGCATCAGGCTGGCCCAGAATCCGCCGCCTGAATGGCCCCACAAGCACCAGGGAACAGTTTCGATTTCCGGGTGCTTGGACAAACGGGCCAGGTCGTGGAGACCTCTGAGAAAGGTTTTGGCCGAGCCATTGCGTGGATCGCACCAGAGCCGGCAATTCTGGTTTTCTTTCTGGTGATATGACGGGCCAAGGAGGGCACAGTCCCATTTCCTGGCCAGGGCTTGCCAGTGCAGATCATATGCCGCCGTCGCTCCCCCTTTGCATGCACCGACGCCGCAGCCGTGCTGATGCACAATGACGCCCCGAATCGTTTCCACCCCATCGGGAATCCACAAAGTATAGGTGACGCCGACTTGCAGTTCGCCAGTTTTGTCCGAAGGCGGGTACGTGACTCGATGGTAGCGCCCGGCAGCTGATAGCGCCGGGACGCAAGTCAATATCAGTACCAACGCGAAGAGGCTTTGTTTGTGCCATTTCATGGGGGGGGCCTTTCTAACTACAACTTAGTTCAACGAAAGCAGCTGTTGCCACTGATCCATTTAGACATCCAATGCCGGATCGTCTCTTTGTTCATTGGACGATGGTCGGCCGAATTTCATTTCTTTTTTTCGAAACTGGCACTTGCAAGCCGTATTGTTACAATGGCGGCCTGCCCGGAGTGTTTTTTCCCGCAGGAAAGAACCACCTCGAGAGGACACGACGATGACCAAAGCGATGGTATTGGTGTTTTTGGCGGCAGCCGCTCCTGAACCGAGACGGCATGCCGACATCCCATATGCCTCGGAGCACAAGCGACAGGTGCTTGACATTTACACTCCAGCCAAAAGGCAGAACTTGCCAGTGGTTTTCTGGATTCATGGCGGAGGCTGGCAAACCGGGGATAAAACGGACGTGCACATCAAACCGCGTGTCTTTTGCGAACGCGGCTTCGTCTTCGTTTCGACCAACTATCGCCTGTTGCCCCATGTTACAATGGACGTGTTGATCCGTGATGTGGCCAAATCTTTGGCCTGGGTGCACAAAAATATCGGCAGATATGGCGGCGATCCCGACCGCATCTTTGTTATGGGGCATTCGGCTGGCGCGCAACTGGCTGCCCTTCTTTGCGTTGATCACCGGTACATCAAGGAACAAGGCGTTCCGGTGTCTATCCTCAAAGGCTGCGTTCCTGTGGATGGCGACACGTACGACCTTCCTGCGATCATCATGACGGCAGAGCTTCGCCAGATGGTTCACGGCTTGCCTTTGCCGAAGTTCGGCCATCGCGTCAAATTCGGCAACGACCCCCAGAAACATATCGAGTTTTCCGCCGTCACTCATGTGGCCAAGGGCAAGGGTATCCCACCGTTTTTGATCCTTCATGTGGCCGGTCATCCCGACACCACTGCTCAAGCGCGCCGTCTGGCCAACGTTCTCAAGAAGGCGGAAATTCCTGTCACCGTTTTCGCGGCTCGCGAAACGACCCATCGCAAACTGAATGCCGACCTGGGCTTGCCTGAAGATCCGGCTACGAAACAACTCTTTCGCTTTCTCGATCCTCTTGTCGGCAAGGAAGGGAAGTAGGACGGCATGCCGTGCCTCAATCTCTAACGCCGCCTGGGGGAGTCGAAACGTCGAGGTTGCACGAGCGACGCCGCGCGGGAGCCGTCAATCGCCGACGGCAATCACTCGAACCTGTGTGTCGTAGTACGAGGCACTGCCGCCTATCGGGTCGCTCAGGCAGACGTTGCCGACGGATGTATCCTCGCGGAAGACCGGATTAGGCAGAACGCCTCGGGAACGTTTCGGGTCTCCTTTGACAAGTTGGCCATCCACCGTGACATCAGCGGAACCGTAGGCCCAATGGCCGCAGTGCCAGCTAATGGCCACGACGCCAGGACGAATGCCTTCGAGGACTTCGAGCCTGCCGACAATCTCGCGGGTATCGCTTTCATTGACTTGGAATCGGCCTTTGGGCAAAGTTGCCGAGGTCACGCGAACCCATTGGCCGTTTTTCAGTCCCAAGCGCTCAGCGTCGCGGCGGTTCATCAGGACATGGTTCCCGTCAGCATGGCCTGTATGTTCGGCCAGCCAGGGATCGGGTGCCATCGTCCGTGACTGCCCGCCGAGGATGTCTTTGAAAGTGATCAGAAGCAGCGGATAGTCGCTGTCGTTGATAACGTTGCCTTTGGCATCTTTGGCCGGGCCGAGGACAGGCAAGCCGCTGTAGTATTCGCCGGTCATACTGTCGCGGGCGGTGGCGACCGGTTCGACGTACACGTTGAAGTTGCCGCCGTAGGCATGGGCCTGTTTGTCCCCTTTGTAACGTTTGTCCCAGTCTTCGAAGTTGCCGCCGCGGTTGAGTGCGGCAACGACCCGGCGCCAGTATTTTACCGGATTGCCAGTGGCCTTCTGCCATTTCTCTTCATCGAAGACCGATGAGGGCAAGTGACGGCGCGCTCGCCGGAACAGGTCGAGTTCTTCGTCGTCTGCTTCCGGGGAGGCTTGCACCGGCTTGCCTTGCTGGTCGACGTCATCCCCCATGGCAATATTGACAACCGCTTTCAAGAACCAGTCTTCAGGCCGGTTGAAATCAAGACCTGGCCCGAAGGCATCTTTGCCGAACCCGGACAAGCCAAGCCGTTTCGCCACGGCAATCAGAAACGCTTCCATGGAGATCGGCATTTTCTCGCCGTCGATCGTGACCGTTTCCGTGATCGGTGCAACGACCGGTTGGCGAATCTTGCTCGCTGCGGTCAATAGAGCAGGCGTCATATGCGGTGTGCCCCAGCGTTCCCAAATGGACAAGTCGGGAATGATGTAGTCGGCATACATGCTCGATTCGCCAATGACGATATCACAAGCGATGAAGAGGGGAATTTTCTTGGTGTCGCGCAGGATATCGATCTGTTTGTGACCGGCCGGGCAGGACATGACTGGCGTCCCCTTGTGCAAAAACAGGCAGCCAATGGAATAGGGATAGCCATCGCCGGCTGACGGAATGATTTCCTGATAGACATCCGACGTAAAAGGATACCATGGCCGCCTGGCGTTGTACTTGCCATCGAACAGCGTTGTGTCCTCGAAGCGCGTTTTCTCCCGCGTGATCGGAACGCCGAACATTGTCAGCTTGCCCGGATGCAGCTTTTTGAAATCGTAAGGGTTGGCTTTTTTCCCGCCAAATTCGTGAAAGTGCCCGCCTCCAGCAGACAGGCCGCCTTTCCAGCCGGCGTTACCGACCAGCAGATTGAGCAAAATCAAGGCCTGCGCCTGGTAATAGCCATTCGTATGCTGCACTGGTCCGCGATAGAACTCGGCGACGGCTTTTTTCCCATGCGACGTGAATTCGCGTGCCAGTTCCACGATGACCGACTTGCCGCCCAGTTCTTCATCGAGACCAGCAAGGGCGGCGTATTCATCAAGCGATTTTTCAAAGGCCCTTTCTTTGAGCAATCGGAACGCCGATTTGACCGCAAGGCCGTCAACCTGCGAATCCACTTCGAGGTCCGCGATAACCGGTTCGCCAGCATACATGTCGACTGCAACAAACTGGCCGTCACGACGAACCACGAACTGATTGCGATGTCCGAGCGGTTGGCCGGCGATCTTAACTTCGTCGGCACGGAGATAGGCACCGGGGCGCGTGCCGCCGTCTTCGAGTTTGACCAGATAAGTCGCGGTCGTAAACGATGGCTCGCCGTTCGTATCGGCAGCCGACTTGTTGGCATTTCTTAAATAGGCAGCGTCAAACTTCTTGTTCTCGATGATCCAGCGGATCATGCCCATGGCCAAGGCGATATCGCCGCCCGGTTTGACCGGCACCCATTTCCACGCTTTGCCGGCGGTTTTCGAGCAGCGCGGATCGACGACGGCATATTTGAAGCGATTCTCGACGGTTGCGGTCGACACCAGACCTCCCAGCAGCGGCGGACCGAAATTGGCCTCGAAAGCGCCGGTACCGAAAAAGATGACAAATTCGGCATTTTCAAAGTCCGGTTTCATATGAGTCTTGCCCTTGCCCCATTCGCCGTCTTGGTATGGCCTGGTCGACTGGTCAAAGGCAATGTGGTGCGATTGTTCGCAGATGGTCGTGTGTTCAAAGGCATTGATCGAGCCGAAAGCATCGTGCGTAAAACGCTTCATGAGTTCTTTTCGTCCGTGCTCGATGCGCCCGGCTTGAAACACGAACATGTTGTTTTTTGGACCCAGGTCCGGGTGATCGGGGTCGATCAGCTTGTCAAGATGCCGGGCATGTTTGGACTTGAAGGCGTCAAGCGTCATCTTTTTAGCAGCGACGGCTTTGGCGTCGGCAGCCAGTTCCGCCGACAACTTCGCATCGCGTACGGCAAAGAGTTCGCGCAAACCGGCAACGTGCCCTTCACCGAAAAGATCACCTCCTTCAACAATTTCCTCGATCGCTTTATCGAAGGAAATCGTCTTCCAACGTCGGGAGCCGCGCGGGCCGTCGCGTTTGAGCACGACACGCAGCCGATACGGGTCGTACAGGGTCTGGATGCCGGCCTGGCCTTTTGGGCAGATGCGCCCCTCGACGAAGGAAACGGGAAGCTCGCGCTGATACAGTTCCTTCATCGCGACCTTGTCGGTGGGCCGCGTCTTGTATGGTACACTGGGAAACAGCGTCTGTGGGCAATAGGGATTTCCGTCAATCTTAACGACAATGCCGGTTTTATCATCGGGCCGGTATAGCTTGCATTTGATCGGGCAAGCAGTATGGCATTGGAGGCAGACGCTGTAGATGATGTTTTCCGGATCGTTGTTGGTATAGGTGTAGTGGCCGTCAACGCCGACCGAGCCGCTCGGGGCTTCGCATCCGGAGAAAGCCGCGGTCGCGGCAAATGCACTTGTTCCCCCGTAAAACACTGCAGATCTCAAGAATTGTCGGCGTTGCGGTTTGGTTGTCATCGTTCGCTCCTTATCATTGAGAGGTTCCCCGCGAGTGCAACCTGTCAAGAAGCATGTCCAACGTGCTGCTGTTCCAACAACTGTCTTCCCAACCAGAACACCCAGCAGCCACCGGCAATGACGCCAAGCGACGACAGCCATTCCATCACGGTTGGGAAGTAATCTGGAACATTGCGAACGTGATAATAAGCCGTCACCATTTCATGAAAAGGAGCATCGACTTGTGCCGGGATCACGATGTTGAGGCGGTATCCCGCGATGCCAAGGACGATCGACACCGCTGCAAAGACCAGAAGCGGTACCTGCTTTTGCAGCTTCGGCGACATAAAGATGACAAACGGGATGACCAGCCCGAATCCCGCGTGCAAAATCCACGTCACCGGCCAATAGGGACCGAAGTACATATGGCGGTAGGCGGCAACTTCATGCTCGACCCCGCCGTACCAGACGACGAGCGCTTCGGAGAGGAGCAAGAGAGCGTCAAAGATCAAAACTCCCGCCGTCAGTTTGGCGAGAAACTGCATCGTTTCGGGGAAATGTTCCTCGTCGCGTTTGAACAGGGTCGTCAAAACCATGAGGAGTGCCGCTCCCGAGACTGCAGCGGATGCCAAAAAAGCTACCGGCGTCACCCCCGTGTTCCATTCCGGGCGGGCTTTCACGACGGCGAACAACGCACCTGTCCCCCAGTGAACGCCGACCGCAGCGGGAATCCCAGCGAGGGCGAGTGCTTTCAAAACGCGCTGCTTTTCCGGCGTAAGCTCTTCGGGCGAATCCACTGGCCGGAGAATCCACAACTCGGCCAGCAAAATCGCCAGATAAATCAGATACACAAGTGCTTCCCAACTCAATAGCGACATGGGATTGGGAGTCGTGAACACGTAGAGAAACCGCCAGGGATGGCCCAGATCCATCCAAATGAAGGCCACCCCCATCAACATGCAGACAAACGCCTGCAGAACGGCGAGTTTACCCACTCTTTCAAGCTGTTTGACGCCCAACCCATAAACCAGCGACGACAGCACGAACCCTCCCGCCGACAAGCCGAGAAAGTAGATGTAGAGCGCCACCCACAACCCCCAGGCGACATGATTGGACAGATCAGTGTCGACTAAACCGGAACGCACCCGCCACATCAGCCCGTAGAGGCCGGGAATCGTCAGGGTGACGAGCACTGATACAGCCGTTAATCTTCGCGCACTCATAGCTGTGACCCATAGGCCGGTGAACGTTTACTGCGCGGCTTTCTGTTTCCGTTCATCGACGGCTTCGATGGCCTCGACTGCCAGTTCGAGCAGAAATTCGAGGGCGCACGGGCAGTGCTCCGTTTGCCGATTGACGCAATGGGCACATACGTCCTCATGAAAGTGCTCGATGTATGGCGCCATCCAGTTCGAATGTTCCTTGTGTACGGCTTCGACGAGTTGTGGAAGGTTGATTTCTACACCACAGCGCTTGCCAAGCGGCTGACACGGAGGGCCATCGGGAGGCCGTTCGATGCACCGCGAGCAGACATGCTTGCGGATTTCCGCCATATACTCCTCAAATTCCGTGCCGTCATAGAGGTCTGCTCCCTTGTTCATCGTCCACCTCGCTTTCGTCAGGTCAGGTAATAAACCGAGGGGTCATTGCCGGTTTCCGGTTTCAGTTGCATGACGTTTCGGCCGCGAAAGTGCGGAAACGTCACATGGCTGGGATCCTCTTTATCGCGAATCCGGTGCACCAGGCTGTTTTCGTCGTTCATGTCGCCGAAATAGATGGCACGTCCCGGGCAAGCCGACGCGCAGGCAGGCAGCATTCCGCGTTTGACGCGGTGCAGGCAAAAATGGCATTTGCGGACATTGTTCACCGGCGACATTCGCGGCTGCCGAACACGGTTCTCTCCGTATTCCGGCGAGGGCGTCGTTTCATACGGTGTTGGCTCACGGCCGGCAAAAACTTCGGCCTGCGAGGACACGTCCCCCGGCACAAGGCGAATGGTAGTTGTGTCCGAAATCAAAACTCCGTGCGCCGTAAGGGCAAGCCGCCATGCAATACCGGCAGCCGATGCACTTGTCGTAGTCGATCACGATCACACCGTCGGGGCGGTGGTAGGTCGCCTTCGTCGGACAGACCTGCGTGCAACTCGGCTGCTGGCACTGCATGCACGGACGAGGAATGAAACGCCTTTCCACGTTGGGATACGTACCGATCTCCTCTTCCAATACGACCATGTAATTGACACCCGGCGGTGTGTGGTTTTCCGCCTTGCAAGCAACGGCGCACGTCTTGCAGCCGATGCACTTTTGCAGGTCGATCACCATGCCGTAATGAACCCCATCTGCGTTTGCACGGGGATTGCTGTTGCAGCCGTTTATCGTGGTCAGGCTGATGGCTGCGGCTGAAGCTCCTGCGTTTTTCAGGAACTGCCGCCGGTTCGTGATCATCGCAGTCACCTCAAAGAAATGTTCGCCACTGTTCGTGGTGATAATCACACTGGCAGGAGAAGCAAGAATTGTACCAATTCGGGAATTTGCTGCCCTTTGTCGTTCTGTTAGAATCTCAAGCACCTGCAACCAGTCAAGATGGACGGTTTGTGCCGGGAACGATCGATGGCTGCCGGTCAAGTTCACCTGACTGTGCTTTTTCGCACGGGATGTGCGGAGAAGGGATGAGCAAGGTCTTGCTGGTGCGCGCTGACGTTTGTTTGAGATTCGAAGGAAAATACAATACTTTTTGGTATAGTTTCTCTGCTCCACCGTCAACTAACGGTGATTTCAGCGAGCATCGCGGTGTCAGCGCGACGAGCGGACCGTCAACTAACGGTGTTTTCGGCGAGCATCGCGGTGTCACCGCGACGAGCGGACCGTCAACTAACGGTGATTTCGGCGAGCGTCGCGGTGTTAGCGCGACGAGGCGTCTGTGGGCTGAAGTACGGTAAAGAGTCCGTCCAGCTGGAGGATTGGCAATGATCTATCGATCTTTCGTCTTTGTGTGCTGCCTCTATTTGTGCCATCCCTCAGTCGTTTTTTCCGGCGACGACGAACTCAAAACGAAAGTCGCCAGGCTGGTGGAGTTGCTGAAGGACCCCGCCAAACGAATTGGTGCCGAAACTGAATTGATCAAGCTTGGCCCCGATATTCTTCCTCTTTTGCCCGATGCCGATGGCCGGTTGACCCCCGAACAGCGCAAGAGCCTGGCATCTATTCGCCGGGATTTGAATCAGGCGCTCGTCGTTCGTGACTTGAAGCCGAGGCGTGTCACCATCGAAAAAAAAGGAATTTCGCTCAACGAGGTGCTGGCAGCGATCCAAAAACAGACCCAATTGCGAGTCGACAACCGCAGCGAAACGAATCCCAAGCTGTCGCTGGCCCTGAAGGACGTTCCCTTTTGGCAGGCCGTTGATAGTCTGGCCAAAGAGGCGGATGTGAACGTTTCCCTTTATGAAAGCGATGGAGTCATCGCCCTGCGTCCCGGTCCTTGGCGAGCGCTGCCAGTCAGTTACGATCGGCTGTTTCGCGTCGTTGTCAAGCGGCTCACCAGTGTACGGGACCTGGAGAGCGGAGCCCATCTTTGCAGTATCGAGCTGGAACTGGCATGGGAACCTCGTTTTTATCCATTATTTATCGAAAATAACTTCGAAGAACTGGTTGTCCGGGACGACCAAGGGGTTAGACTGGACGCGCCGAAGGGGGCGAAGCGCCGAGATGCGATTACCGGCCAATTGACGACTCAAGTTTGGGTGCACCTGCCGGCGCCGCACCGAAAGGTGGAACGGCTGAAGTTGTTGAAGGGGACCGTCGCGGTCGTCGGCTCGAGCCGAATGCTCGAATTCGTCTTTGACAAGCTCGAGCCTGGGAAGCCGTCGACACAAACGCAAAACGGCATCCGCGTTACGTTGCGGAAGCTGACTGCCGCCGACGCCACCTGGCTTGCTGACTTTCGGCTCGAATATCCGACTGAAGGCCCCGATTTCGAAAGCTTCGAATCATGGCTTATTCACAGTAAGGCGTTTGTTCAAAATAAAGGAGGCGAACGATTTCCCGCCGGCGGCCGCGAAATCGACAACCAAACAGGACAGAAAGCCGACATCAAATACATTTTCGTCGAAGAAGACGGTTTGAAATTGACCAGCCCCGCCGATTGGAAGATTGTCTACCTCACTCCTGGTCGGATTGCTCGAGTGCCGGTGAAGTTTGAATTCACGGACCTTCCTCTCCCTTGAATACGGTGCGAAGCGGTCGATTCCAAGAAGCGTTTCGCTAGCTTCCCAGGTTTACCACCTTTTTTTCGTGCAATCGATTCCGTTAGCGTAATCGGCAAATTTACGTCGAGCGACACGCCACGCCTTGACGATGTAAAGGATGAAACCCTTACGTCTGACGGAGTCCAGCGAATGCAATTCGGCAGAATCTTTCCTCGCGGAAGCGCGACGTGCCTGATGGTTGTGGTTTTGTTGAGTTCGACAGGTTGTTTGGGCTTCTTGCATCCCGTTACCATGCCATCGCAGGACTTGCTCAACGCCTGTTTGGATATCCCAGCGCCGGGCCGGCATCACGTTTACGTCTTCCTCGTCAATGGCTTGGATCCGACAAACTACGGCAATCTCCAAGGGGTCCGGGAATACCTGCATCAATTGGGCTATATCAAGACCTACTATGGCCAGTGGTTTCACACTCCCTGGTTTCGCGACGAAATCTGCTCGTTGGCAGCGGACGACCCCGATGCCCGCTTCGTGCTGGTTGGTTTCAGCCTCGGCGCCAAAGGTGTGCGTGACCTCGCCCACCAACTTCACGAGCGAGGTGTCTTCGTCGATCTCTTGGTGTATGTCGATGGTGTTACGCTCCGCGATGAACCAGAGAATGTGCCGGAGAATGTTGGCAAGGTGATCCATCTGGTTGGCGACGCCAGTTCGTGGCGGGCGGTCGATATCGCCGGGGCGGAAAACTATCATTTGCCACAAACTCGGCACTTCGGCACGCCGACACATGTTGTCACATTGGAAACGCTGGCGACGGAATTGATGGAGGTGGCCAGTCGCGTTCCCGTGTCGATCCCTTCTCAACAAGAGGAGATGCCCCGACTGGAGGAGACGTCGCCACCGCCTCGTCCCGTCCAGCCTTCGATTAGCCGAAAACGCGATGCTTGGGACTTTCTCAAGCCGGTCACCAGTTTGATCAATCGGCCGGAGGAGCTGCGTTACGAATCTCCGGCCCTGGCGAACAAGCCAAGGACGACACCGATCCGGAACCTGGCCGAACGCCCCGCCCCGATTAAACGGCAAGGCACTCTGATGAAACAAAAGAAATAGCGATTGCCGGGGCGTGCCCCTCTGTTTGCGTGTCTTCCGGACGTTCGCTAAAATCCATCCAAACCCGGACACATCGACAAGGAGTTTGTGATGGAAAAGGTGAGCGTGGCAATCGCCAGGCAGACCGAATCGATCGGCAGGAAAGTCATACTTCAAGGTTGGGTGCGGACACGCCGCGATTCCAAAGGGGGCTTCAGTTTCATCGAGCTGAACGACGGTTCGTGCTTTGGCAACATTCAAATCATTGCCGATGGCGGCTTGCCGAATTATGAATCGGAGATCAAAAGAATCAGCACAGGGACCAGCGTCGAAGTTCGTGGTGAAGTCCGCGAATCCCCGGCAAAGGGGCAAGCCACGGAAGTCCAAGCCGAAAGAGTGACGGTCATCGGTTGGGCTGACCCGGAAACATATCCTTTGCAGAAAAAGCAGCATTCATTCGAGTATTTGCGCACGATTGCCCACCTTCGGCCACGAGCCAATACTTTTGGTGCCGTCGCCCGCGTGCGCAATTGCGTTAGCCGATCGATACACAATTTCTTTCAGGAAGAAGGCTTCATCTATTTGCATTCGCCGATCATCACGGCCAGCGACTGCGAGGGCGCCGGCCAGATGTTTCGCGTGACGACGCTAGACCCGGCTCGCGTCCCGATGCGTGGTAAAGAAGTCGATTACAGTCAGGATTTCTTTGGTCGGCCCACCTTTCTGACAGTGAGTGGCCAACTCGAAGCCGAGGTCTATGCTTGCGCTTTGGGAAAGGTTTACACTTTCGGCCCCACTTTTCGCGCCGAAAACTCCAACACCTCCCGTCACCTTGCGGAATTCTGGATGATCGAACCGGAAATGGCCTTCTTCGATCTGGAAGACAACATGAACCTGGCCGAAGCGTTCTTCAAGCGACTTTGCCGTGACGTACTCGAACAATGCCCGGAAGACATGCAGTTCTTCGTCAACCGCATCGACAAAACCGCGATTTCGACGCTGGAAGGGATCGTCGACAGCGAGTTCGTGCGTCTTTCGTACACCGAAGCAATTGGTTTATTGCAAAAGTCGGGAGAGAAGTTCGAATTTCCCGTGGAGTGGGGCTGTGATCTGCAGGCCGAACACGAGCGCTATTTAACGGAAAAGAAGTTTCAAAAGCCTGTGATACTGTTCGACTATCCGCGAACGCTGAAGCCGTTTTACATGCGGGTCAATGACGACAAGAAGACGGTGCGGGCGATGGACGTGCTTGTGCCCCGCGTTGGGGAAATTATCGGAGGCAGCCAGCGCGAAGAGCGCCTTGACGTACTCGAGGAACGTATGAAAGAGCAGGGTCTCGACCTCGAATCGTATTGGTGGTATCGCGATCTGCGCCGATTCGGAACAGTGCCTCACTCGGGCTTCGGTTTGGGGTTGGAGCGTGCCGTGCAGTTTATCACTGGCATGGCCAACATCCGAGACGTCATTCCGTTTCCGCGAACGCCTGGCAATGCAGAGTTTTGAAAGGAGCTGATGAGGGCGACCAAACAAGAAGCCCGGCGACTGTTGGAACGCCGCCGGGCTTCTTCCGTGCGGAGGAAAGTTTAGCTGAGAATGCCCGTTAATACGTTGCCTTTCACCAGTTCGCGTGGCTGGTTCAAGTGGTTATAGACGATCGTATTCGGCATGATCCCCACGGCATTGTAGATGGTGGCCAACAGATCGGTCGGGTGGACTGGTTTTTCCACTGGAGCCGACGCCGTCTTGTCGGATTTGCCATAGACGAAACCACGGCGCACGCCGCCGCCGGCGACGAGGGCTGTATAGCAATAGGGCCAGTGATCGCGGCCATCCGCCGAATTGCTGTTGCCTGAAGTGCTGACGCCGCGCTGCGGACTTCGACCGAACTCGCCGACAGCAACCACCAGCGTCTCGTCCAACAAACCGCGGTCGTCGAGGTCTTCGAGCAGCGTCGCCAACCCGGCATCGAGCATAGGAGCGGACTGGTTCTTCATCCGACCGGTCAAGCCGACGTGGACGTCCCAGGAGTGGTTGTCGGAATTAGCGACTTTCGGCCAGATCACTTCAACGACGCGAGTGCCGGCTTCGACCAACCGGCGAGCCAAAAGGCAGCATTGCCCGAAGGTGTTTTGCCCATACTTTTCCCGTAGGTTTTTAGGCTCTTTGGAGAGATCGAACGCTTCGCGTGCTCGGCCGGAACTGATCAGTCCCAGAGCCTTGCCATAGTAAGAATCGAGATCGTACTTCTTGGTTGCTTCGTCCAAATCGGGCATGCCGTTCTTGATAAGGTCTCGCAACCTGGCTCGCTGTTGAAGCCGTCGCGGCGACAATTCCGGCCGCAGTTTCAAGTCATCCACCTTGATACGATCCATCTTTTTCATGTCCATGTCGTCGCCGGGTGGATACAAGGTGTATGGTTCATAGGCGCGCCCCAAAAAGCCGGCGGTTCCACCTTTGCCGACAACATTGCTCTCTTGCAGTGGCCGGGGCATCATGACAAACGGCAGCATCGGTACTGTCGGCGGCTTCAAGCGAATGATTTGCGATCCGAAGTTCGGAAAGTCCTTGGGGCTTGGTGGCTCGAGCTGGCCTGACGGGCTGACCTTGTCGGTAGTGTAGCCCGTCATCATTTGATAGATCGCTGCCGTGTGATTGAATAATCCCACCGGCGTATAGCTCATTGAACGAATCAGCGTGGCCTTGTCGATCACCTGTGCCAGTTTAGGCAGAAGTTCGGTGAAGCGGACGCCAGGCAATTTCGTTGAAATCGATTTGAAAGCGCTCTTGACGTTGTCGGGGACATTTTCTTTTGGATCCCAGAGGTCGAGATGGCTTGGGCCGCCTTGCAAATAAAGGAGAATGACGCTCTTGGCTTTCCCGAAACCAATGCCGCCAGCGGCCCCCTCGGTCGTCGCCTCTTTTGCCCGAGCTTCGGATCCCAAAATATCGGCAAGCCCGAAGCCGAAGACCGCCGAGCTGCCGATCCGCAAAAGCTCGCGCCGGGTAATGCCGTCACACGTATCTTTGCCACGCCGTCCAGGGATAACGAGCATGGAAACCACCTCCGCGTATGGTTTGGAAGGAACATGAGGAATGCACGAATCTTTAAACGACGAATATACCCCGGCCAAACCACCAGCGTCAAACAGATTCGTGAGAGTTTCGCGCTTTTTCGTCCATGTCGTTGGCAGCCATGCCAACCGGCCATCGCGCCACTTGTGCTATTTCCAGGCTGGATCATTCAGCCCGTGTGGTTTAGTCTTGGATAGGCTGTCCAAATCGCCACCGCGAACGACTGGCTAATACCTAATACCTTGTGCCATTGGAAGGAATCAACAACCATCAATCGTCATCCCAAGATTGTTGATTTCAGGAGCCTGCTTCCGTTAGCATTAGTGATGCTCTGTGCTTCGCCACGGGAGGTTGTCATGCTATCTGGTCGTAAAAGGTATCGCTGCCAAGCTGCGTTCACGTTGATCGAATTACTTGTCGTCATCGCCATTATCGGGGTTCTGGTAGCGTTGTTGCTACCCGCAGTGCAGAAAGTGCGTGAAGCTGCCAACAGGATGAAGTGCGGCAACCATCTCAAGCAAATCGGAGTGGCCCTGCATACGTACCACGACGCTCACGGTTTTTTTCCGCCGGGGGGTATCACGGAAGGATTTTGCTGTGGCACGCGGAGCAAAGAAAACTGGGCCATCCTGATCCTTCCTTATATCGAACAAAAGAACATCTATGATCGATATAACTTTAACGCTTTCAACGAGGATCCGACCAACGATTGGGTGCGACGGCAACCGGTGCCAATCTACAATTGCCCTGCCGATATCCAGTTGAACCAAACATTGCGTCCCGAAAGCGGACCAGGAAGCGGACTGCAATATATGGTCGGTTCGTATCGTGCGGTCTCGGGCAAGAGCCTAAACGGCTGGCGATCGTTCGATAATGCCGAAGCGCTCAACATGGATCAAGGATGGCGAGGGGCGCTGCATACTGTCTGGGAAGCACGCGGGCTTTTCCCTGAGCGTTTGACTGACGTCTCTAATGGGGATGGTACGTCGCATACACTCATGGTCGGAGAGATGACCACGAAAACCCACCTGAGTCGGCGAACATTTTGGGCCTACACCTACACATCGTACAACCAATCCTCGACGATTCCACAAAGCCGATCTTTGCTCGGCGATTATGACCAGTGCGTTGCCATCGGCGGTGAGGGAGGCTCCAATCCTTGCAAACGAGGCTGGGGCAGCTTCCATCCAGGCGGTATCCAGTTTGTTCGCTGCGACGGCTCTGTGCAACTCATTGCTCGCAGTATCGATATGAACCTCTTTTCGAATCTCGGTTCCATCGCCGGCAATGACCCGATTCCCAACTGGCCTTAATAATCTATGCAGCCTGTGATTCAGGAGCGAACCGATGAAACAATTGCATATCGCGCTGCTGTTCGTCGTCGCCATTGGGTGTGGCGATGGCCGAAAATATGTGCCCGTCTCCGGAACGGTCACGTACAAAGGCAAGCCACTGGCCAATGCCTCGGTGATTTTTCAGCCCATCGCTGAAGACAACGAAAATCCAGGTTCTGGTTCATTCGGCAGAACGGACGAAGAGGGGCGGTTTACCCTCAAACGGATTGATGGGCAGGGCGAAGGAGCGCTGGCTGGCAAGCATCGGGTGTCGATTTCCATCATTACGGGGGAAGACCCAACGAGGTCGGACGCTGGCGAAACACTTCCTGTCAACCAACTGCCACCGGAAGCAGCCAGCCAGGTCTTTCAAGTCCCCGAAACCGGCACCGACCAGGCCAACTTCGACTTTTGAAAATGTCTCGTTAAGCTCACCAACGGACCCCGCTTTCAATGTCGTCGGCGGCAACTCAGGAAGTTTCTTCCCCATCAGCAATCACTTCTTGGTGTCGGAAGACGAGAAACACGCTTGCTGTTAGCAAGATTAGGTTGCGTCCAAGATTCCACGGCCAGCGATGCACCATCTGCCATTCGTCGGGCAGAAGAAAGCATCGGCAACTCGTTTCGTCTCCCTGCCAGATCGCGTACACGACAAAAGCGACAAGAAGCGAAGCGCTCACTGCGGCAGCTTCCCGCACCGCTTTGCCAGCAAGGAAACAAAATGCAAGCGTCGCTTCCAGCCACGGCAAAAAAGCGGCTACCATGACGGCGACACTTTCCGACAGCCCCGAATGCAGAATGAGTCGATCTTCAAAGCCACGCAGGTCGGTGACCTTCGAGATAGATGACAACAAAAATACCGTGCCCAAAAGAAACCGACAAAGGGACGCCGCTGCGAATCGCCAGGACAAAACGCTAATCCGACGTTGAGATCGGGAGATTCTGTCGTCGCCATTCATACCACCCTGCCGGGAAGATGACTGTCTGGAAAAGCCCGCGGTTGCGCAGTCGAATCGCTGCCCATAAACTTTGGGCACATTGCACCGAGCGACAATAGACGACGATCGTCTTGGCGCGTTTCAATCTCGGCACAAGGCGATCGAGTTCGGCGTCGTCGTCAGGCAACCACAAAGCGCCCCGCAATATGTCCTTGACGAAATTCGGCCGCCGACCGCACGTCGACAAAAATGGTATGCGGACGATGCCACAGCGTCTTTGCCTCTTGTAGCCGGACAAGCGGTAGTTGTTTCGTCGTGTCACCGCGAAGGTCGAACCGTTTCTCACGTTCATGGCGAACCCAGGCGGCGTAAGCGGACATGGCCCATGCCAGGCCAATAATGGTGACGAAGTTGGCGATGCGCACAGAGAGAATCCTCAAAACGCCAGATAAGGCTCGATAGCCTCGCGGTCAAGTGATTTCGTATCGCCATGCAGCACAATGGCGCCTTTTTCCATGACATAGTAGTGGTCGGCCAGTCGTAAGGCGAATTCCAAATACTGTTCGACGAGCAAGACGGCGATGCGTCCTTCATCTTTCAATTTGCGCAACACATCGCCGATCAGGGAGATGATCGACGGCTGGATGCCTTCGGTTGGTTCGTCGAGGATGAGCAATCGCGGGTCGGACGCCAAAGCCCGAGCGAAGGCCAGCTGTTGCTGCTGCCCGCCACTGAGTAGTCCTCCCTTGCGTGATAGCATGTCTTTGAGTGCGGGGAAGTAGTCGAAGATTTCGTCCGGCACCTTTGTCGGTCGGGATGGATTCGCCAACAGCCCGACCTCCAGGTTCTCCTGCACAGTGAGATGGGGAAAAATTTCTCGCCCCTGAGGCACATATCCGATGCCGGAACGGGCGCGGTGGTCGGCAGAGCTGTGTGTGAAATTTTGGCCGAAGAATTCGACTGTGCCCGCGCGTGCTGGTTGCAACCCCATAATGCTTTTCAACAGGGTGGTTTTGCCAACTCCATTTCGGCCCATCAAACTCACAACCTGTCCGGGAGCGATCTCGAGATCGACGCCGCGGAGGATGAGCGTTTCGCCATATGCGACTTCCAGTCCAGAGACTTTCAGCAGGGCCGAATTGGCAGAGTCACCAGTTGTTCTCGGCACGATAGGCGCTGGCAACGCTTGCTGGATTGTTCGGCGACCCATGATCACAGCAAGTGACAAGCCATAGAGTGCCACCAGTCCCGATCGCCCTGCAAATGCCAGTTTGATTTTCTCCAGAGCCTCGCCTCCGTCAGCGATGGCAGGATAGACGAAACGAAAGTAGAAGATCGCTTCGGCAGCGACGAGAGCGACCGCCGCCAACGCACACAAGAGGGTACATCGACGCGCCCACGGTTTTTGACTCCACAAACCGCGGCCTGCTACAATCAGCCCACAGCCGATCCCGACGGCGAACACGAAGTAGGCCAATGTGAAAAGATTGGCATAGTGAATCTGCTTCAATGCTGAGAGAAAAGGAAGTTCCAATTCCGGCGCGCAAACGGATTCGATATTTGCGAAGGTCACGGTGGACAGAAAGCCGATGACGATCAGCCAAGTGCCGATCAAAATGTTGCCGATTGCCAGTATTCGCAGCGTCGTCGGGTTTGTCATGGCCGAGCCTTCAGTTGTGCGCGACTTCACGGTGCTGACCTAGATAGACTTCAATAACGCGTGGATCGCTTTGCACCTCTTGCATCGTACCCTGGCAAAGGAATTTGCCTTCGTGCATAACGGTGACGCGCATAGCGATTTGCCGAACGAAGTTCATGTCATGGTCGATGACCAGGAGAGTGTGCCTGCGAGCCAGGTTGAGAAGGAGTTCGCCGGTGCGCTCCGATTCCCGAGGAGACATACCGGCTACTGGTTCGTCGATAAGGAGGAGTTCCGGATCCTGGGCCATGACCATGCCGAGTTCGAGCCATTGTTTTTCGCCATGGGCTAGGATGCCCGCCGGCAAGTGTGCCTTCTCAGCAAGTCCGATTGTTTCGAGAATTTCGTCGAGCCGTGTCCGGCCGTCCTGGGACAGCGAAGTAGCCAGCGATGCCCAAATGTTGCGCGGCCCTTTGAGGGCAAGCTTCAGGTTTTCCAATACGGTAAGACTTTTGAAAACGTTCGGCGTTTGAAACTTCCGGCCCACACCCATGCGGGCGATTTTCTCCTCGGGATACCAGGTGATGTCTTCCGTCGGGCGATCTGATGGCTGAAAGATGACTCGACCAGAACGAACGCGAACCTTTCCCGTGATCACGTCTAAAAGCGTCGTTTTGCCGGCGCCATTGGGACCGATCAGAACGCGCAGTTCGCCACGTTCGAGACGGAGGTTCATATCCTCTAGCGCCTTGAAACCGTTGAAATCGACAGTCACCTCCCGGACATCGAGTATCGTTTCCGGGACGATCTTAGACTGAAAGCCCATGTTGGGTTCCCTTTTCCGAAGACGCACGGAGTTTTCTAACGGCGGCCAATCCGCGCTTAACCAAGGCGGGAGACAACAGGCAACCGAGGATGACGGGGCAGCCAATAAGAGCGCGGCCAGTTTTTGGCATCCCGAAAATGGCATCCAGATAGATCACGCCGATCACACCAAACAAAAGACCGAGAAGGGCCCCAGGGCCAGCCAAGGGCACCAGTCCGCGATGCACGAACAGCACCACACCGATAAAGAGCAAACCGAGGATGATAGGCCAAAAATCGCCAGGAAACGCGGATGTAATCAGATTCTCGGCGAAATTGACGAGTAAAGCCCCGACTAATGCACCGAGCAAGGTGCCGCGACCGCCGACGGCGACCCAAATCACGGCGACGATCGAAAATGGAATCTCCAGAAAAGTCGGCCCCCAACCAGCACTGCCGTTCGCTACCACGAAAAGACCTCCTGCGAGACCGGCTAATCCGCCTGCCAGCGCGAAAACGAACGTCTTGTAAATCGCAGTGTTGTAACCAAGTGCCAAAACGCGGTTTTCGTTGTCCCGGATAGCGGTGAGGATCCGGCCGAACTTGCTGTTAACCAATAAGGAACAGGCGAGATAACAGGTCACTAGCACCCCTGAAACGAGGAAGCACAAGGAACGAATGTCGCGATTCAAGTTGAATGCCTGGCCAAAGAGCTCCAAGTCGCTCAAGTGTTTGATGCCGACCACCCCACCAGTGAAACGCTGCTGGTTGCGAATCAAGTAGAAAACGGCAAGGAGCAGGGCCTGCGTAACCAGTGCGAAATAAACGCCACTGATTCTCTTGCCGGAAACCAGCAGTCCGCCGGCGAAAACCAACGTCAAAGCGCAGACAAGGAAGCCGCCGAGAATGGGATGATTCGAGATCGGAGTCCACCAGACAAAAGCGAACGGCACGACGACGACCAGTACGAACGCCAACACGGAACTCAACAGGATCGGTTTCTCACGCAGCCTGGGACGGAAAGTGTACAGTCCGAACAACAAAGCAATGACCGCCGGAACAAGCGCTGCGGCGACAATGGCCGTCCAGGCGTTGCCCAGCGGTGCGATCCAACTCAAAGCCGGGGGTACCACATAGGACGGATCATTCGGCGCCGGTCCGGTGTACTGCATGAATTGAGGTGGCGCCAAACCGACGGCCACCCCCTGTTCTTCGGCAGCACGCTTAAGCGTCAGCGAATAGGCCACCATGTAGCCGCCTAAACCGAAATACATTCCCTGGCCAAGACTCAACAGCCCCGTGTATCCCCACACCAGTTCCACGCTCAAGGCGAGCACGGCAAAGGACATGTATTTGGCGAACAAGCCCAACCAGTACTTCTCCGCCCGGTAATCCATCCCTTCGGGCATGAGATAGGGCACGATGACCAGCACTACCAACGACAACAACACCGCCATTCGACCAGGCAGAGCGGAAGCTCGTCCAGGTTCTTGCTGAAGCGCCAGGGGCGGTGCCAAAAAACTATCTTTAACCGACACCAATCTAGTCATAGACTCGCTCTCGTGTCACAATCAAACCAGATGGCCGAATCATGATGAAGCCGATCACGATCAGCAACATCGCTACCTTCGCCATCGTCTGATTGACTTCGGTAATCCAGACAGGGAAGAACTGCGGGAACCAGCTGGGAAACCATTGTGTCAAAACATTGGGCCACAAGGCATTGTTGAAGAGCTTTTCGCCAATACTGATACCGGTGCCAATAATCAATCCTGCCAACACTGTCCCCGGCAAATGCCCCATGCCGCCTAGGATCACGACCATAAAGGCGTCAACGATATAATCTGCTCCCATGTCTGGTTTGACATTGTACAGGTGACCCACAATACAACCGGCTACACCGGCCAATCCCGTCCCAAAGGCGAATGTCAGCGAATCCACCCAGCGCGTGGAGATACCAAGCGCTGCCGCCATGGAACGGTTCTGGGTTACCGCCCGAATTTTCAGACCAAACGAGGTGTGGAAGTACCACAGATAAACCAGGTACAAGCAAAGGATCGTAAAGCCGATGATGAACAGGCGAAACACAGGGATCGTCGCGCTGGTGAGTGGGACGATCCAGGTACCACTCAACTCATCGGGTGGATGCAGTGGAGTCAAATCCGCCTGGAAGACCAAACGTGTCGCTTGTTGCAAAACCAGACCGACTCCCCAGGTTGCCAAAAGAGTGTCCAGGGGCCGATCGTACAAGTGCCGGATTAAACACGTCTCCAACAAAAATCCGACAAGACCAACCACCAGAAAAGCGATGGGGATCGCAGCGTAAATGCCGAGTGCGACGCCTTCTGGCGGAACGTGGTAAGGGATGCCGATCGCAGCACACAATTCGCGAACTCCCAGCACCCGGCTCACGCCATTGATCAGCTCAGGCCAGCCGTTGGGATTGGTAACGACGTATCCGGTGTAGGCTCCGAGCATCAGCATTTCGCCATGCGCCATATTGATGACGCGCATGACTCCGAACGTGATCGCCAAGCCGATCGCGGCCAGGATCAAGATGGAGCTGTTGCTCAAGCCATTGAAAATGGCTTCGACAAGTACGGTCATGGTTTCATTGGGAGCATGCGCCAATAGGGAGGCAAGGAATACCCCTTTCGAGGCATTCCTTGCGACGAGGGAATCCGAGGTCCGCGCCGATTAGCTATCCAATTCGATAACGCCCTTCTTGGGAGCTTTGATCCAGTTACAAGTCTTGTTATAGGCAACTCTCGGATAGGGATCAGGCCGGATCAATTCGACGTTGCCAGATTTGTCCTTCTTTTCGAAGATGATGTCGAACTGGCCGTCCTCGCGCACACGCCCCATTCGGAACGGTTTCCAGGTATGCATGTTTTCGGGGTCGATCTTGACCATACCGCCCGGTGCATCGAAGGTAATCGGTTTTTCCGGGTCTTGAATAGCCGCGATGACTTTATCGACCTCCGTTGATTGGGCTTTCTCGACAGCGTTTTTCCAGAAATACACCTGGAAATACGCTGCTTCGATCGGATCGTCCGTCACGCGATCCTTGCCGTACTTGCTCTTGAATTTTTCAACGAATTTCTTGTTGGAGGGGAGATCGACGCTCTGGAAATAATTCCAGGCAGCCAAATGCCCTTTGATAGCCGTCTTGCCAATCAAGCCGCGCAATTCGTCTTCCGCGACGCTGACGGCACAGACTGGGATCTTGTCTGCGGTAATGCCATTGTTTGCCAATTCGTTGTAAAACGGAATGTTGCTGTCGCCGTTGATAGTGCTGAAAATAACGTCAGGCTCGACCTTGCGTATATCGTCTACGATATCCTTGAAATCACGCTGTTTGAGGTCGGCGTAGCGTTCCTGGACCGGCTCTGCCTTGTAGACGTTCTTGAGCTGGGCGCGAATAATCTGATTCGCTGTTCGTGGAAAGATGTAGTCGGAGCCGAGCAGATAGAACTTGCGTTTGCCCATCTCGTTCCACAAGTAATCGACGGCAGGCAGAATCTGCTGATTCGGTGCCGCTCCCGTGTACACGACGTTTCGCGAACACTCGTTTCCTTCGTACTGAACCGGATAGAACAATAACCCGTTGTTTTCTTCAAAGATTTCCAGAACAGATTTCCGACTGGCCGACGTCCAGCAGCCGAAGACGGCGTCGACGCGGTCATCCAGAAGCAGCTTGCGAGCCTTTTCCGGAAAGCCTGTCTCGAAATTGGAAGCGGGGTCTTCAACGATCGGCTCCACCTTTTTCCCAAGAACGCCGCCTGCCTCGTTGATTTCTTCGATAGCCATCAGCTCAACATCGTGCAACGATTTTTCGCTGATCGCCATGAAGCCGGTCAACGAATGGAGAATACCGACTTTAATGCTTCCGCCGCTGCCGCCGGATTTCTTGCCCCCGCTGCATCCCGTAAAAAGAAACGGAGACAACGACGAAGCGGCAGCCAGCACAAGGCTGCTTCCCCCCGCACGTTTCAACATTTCACGACGAGTGATCTTTCGCGGCTTTGAATTTTGGGTCGACAAGGCTCTCTTCCTCCCAGGGTGTGTTTTAACCACGGTATCGAAGGTCAAACAGATGGGGCGAGCGAGCAGCAAAATCTGTACCAACTTGTCTCTTGCGAACCGTGGAAAAATCGCAACCCATTCTCAAAGAGAAGGTTGCGCGACTGGAAAAAATCGCAAACAGGTGGAAGAGGTGAGGCGTCATGCCAGAGATGCTCGCACGACGTGCATAGAAAACAAGCAGCAACACATGGCAACGGAAACGGGGACCGCAACGGTCCCCGCTCGCAATCGAAGCACTCTCGGAATATTGCCACACGACGACTCAATAGGAGATGATCGAGTCGACCGCTAGTGTGAGTTGGGCTTTTTTCGAGCCGTCAAATACGTCCACATCGTTGGCGAAATCAGCCCGTATTTCTGGACGAATCCGCAACCAACGCTTGGGGTGGTAGTCAAAACCAAAGGTGATCTCTTCATAGTTGGTTGCGAAACCGGTTCTCGTTCCCTGAACGTCATTGAACCACTCGGCACGGAAATTCATGTCCAGCTTTTTGGTCAGGTGAGTGATCTGAATGATGTCAAACGCATAGAACTCGCCGGTTCCGATTCCAGGCACGTTCGCATCCCAACCCATGTTGGTTTGTAGAACGGTCTTGAGGCGTTCGGTCCACTTGTGAAAGATACGGGCTTCGAAGACGGTGACGAAGTTGCCAGCGAGGCCTGGAGCGGCAAAAATGGCTTGATCGCCGGCATGGGCCGACAGGGTCAGCATCGTCCTCTTTTCGTCTTGCAGCCAATAGTTGATCTGGCCGATGTAGGCCGGCCCCGAAGCTCTCAGGGTGAAGAAGGTGTTGGCTCCCAACGTGATGCCGTTGAGAATGTCCA
The DNA here is from genome assembly GCA_026004675.1 of Gemmatales bacterium. Classification (GTDB taxonomy): domain Bacteria; phylum Planctomycetota; class Planctomycetia; order Gemmatales; family Gemmataceae; genus BPJP01. Next base: position 275,171 of record BPJP01000001.1, on the reverse strand, counting down.
GTCGATCGTTAACGTGCCAAATGGCCAACGCTCCGGTCCAAGCACCGTCTTGCGCATAAAACCATTGGTAGGCGATCGAGTAGAAAGGCCGATACGGCGCAAGCGCTGATTCATATCCAATGACGGTGCTTTGGCGCCCGATTTTCAGGTCGACACCGCCTTCGGTCAGGATCGGCAGGTGCGCGGAAACGTAGAGGTGGCGGAAGTCGATGCCCATACGAGGGTTGGTGGTCGTGAAGCCTCCGCGAGGCCGAATTAACGCGGGGTCGGCACCGGCAAACAAGATGGCGTTGTAACCGAGCGAGAATTCTTTCGGGTCCAGTGGTTTTTCGAGCACAACCGCCATTTGGTTGACCAGCGCTTCGTTACCGAAGCGGTTCGCACGAGGTTCGACGATCAAAAGCCCTGGACCAGTCGAAGAAAACGTGTAGCCTGGGTTGATCCAGCCGTACATCCGCAACCCGCGTTGTTCGAGCCAGCCACCCAAGAGATTGTCGATGAATTTGATATCTTCGGGAGGCGTCGGTCCCCATTGCGGCTGCTGCTCCTCGCCGACAGGCACATCCAAGGACATAATCACGTCCTGCTCACTGGCCGATTCGTACTGCACTGGCGTCACAGGCATTGGCGGGACGACTTCCGATATCATCTCGACACCGGACGTAGAGCTTTCTGATCGGGTTGTCGGCTCGACAGCTGATCGCACCGAACGACCAGACCTATGCTCGTCGCATTGATAGGCGATTGATGGATTCGAGTGTGTGATCGACACCTGTGGGGCCACTCCATGCTGACCAAACGCGGAACCAACCGCCATCATCATCCAGGAAAGCCCGCATCCTAACTGGTAAAGGCGTTTCATTGTTTTCGTACTCCTCCAATACGCTAAGCGCAGGGTGTTCGGCTCTCATAGTCGTTATCGGATGGCAGAAATTTTCACTAAATTCGGATGCCATACAAAATACGGCGTGTAGCAAAAAGTGTGATTGTTCGGCAAGGCGGGAAAACTGCGCTATTTCGTGCTTGTCGGTGACAGGCCAATTCTTAGAATGCAACTGACGTTTCGTGGAGGCCAAGGGTTCTGACTCATGCATCTGACGCCTCAAGAAAAAGACAAGCTGTTAATCCACACGGCAGGTGCACTGGCTCAAGCGCGGCGCAACCGTGGCTTGAAGTTGAATTATCCTGAAGCCGTCGCCTTGATCACGAGTCAACTTTTGGAATGGGCTCGCGATGGTAAATCGGTTGCCGAGATCATGAGCGCCGGACGAACCATCTTGACTCGCGATGACGTCATGGAAGGCGTCAGCGAAATGATTCACGAAATCCAGGTCGAAGCGACCTTTCCTGATGGAACCAAGCTAGTCACGGTTCACCAGCCCATTGTCTAAAGCCAAGGCCAACAATGATTCCGGGCGAATATTTCTTCGACGACGACGCCATCGAATTGAACGCTGGGCGCGAAACCTGCCTATTGGAGGTAAACAACACGGGTGATCGTCCTGTGCAGGTCGGCTCGCATTTTCACTTTTTTGAAGTCAATCGGGCGCTTCAATTCGACCGCGAAAAGGCGTATGGCATGCGTTTGGACTTGCCTGCGGGAACAGCCGTTCGCTTCGAGCCGGGAGAGATCAAAACGGTCAGACTGGTGGCGTTGGCAGGCCGCCGCACGGTTTTTGGAGGCAATGGTCTGGTGATGGGGCCGCTCGATGACAAGTCTGTTCGCTCGCGCAGCCTGGAAAACCTGGCCAGCTTTCTCGGCGGAAAGCTGCCGGTCGTTGCCGCTACAAAGTCCAAAAAAACCAAAATGAACAAGTAGTTCTGGAACTCTGCCATGAGCGTAACACTTTCGCGCGCTGCCTACGCCGGCCACTACGGCCCGACAACAGGCGACCGCATTCGTTTGGCCGACACCGAGCTGATTATCGAGATCGAAAAGGACTTCACCGTGTATGGCGACGAAGTCCAGTTTGGCGGCGGGAAAGTCATTCGTGAAAGCCAGGGGCAGGCTCCAAAGCTCGGCAAGGGGGAATCGTTCCTCGATGTCGTTATCACCAACGCCGTCATCCTCGACTATTGGGGCGTCGTTAAAGCGGACATCGGCATTCGCGACGGACGCATCGTTGGCATCGGCAAGGCCGGCAATCCGCTTATCCAACCCAACGTCGATCGGAGTATGGTAATCGGTCCCACGACGGAAGTCATAGCCGGTGAAAACCTGATCGCAACCGCCGGTGGCATCGACGCTCACATCCATTTCATCTGTCCGCAACTGGTAGAAACCGCCATTGCATCGGGCGTTACAACCATGATTGGCGGCGGCACGGGACCGGCAACCGGCACCAATGCCACAACCTGCACCCCTGGCGCCTGGAACATCCAGCGCATGCTGCAAGCCGCGGAAGCATTCCCCGTGAATCTGGGCTTCCTCGGCAAAGGCAATAGCAGCTTGCCCGAGCCGCTCGAAGAGCAAATACGTGCCGGCGCCTGTGGATTGAAGTTACACGAGGACTGGGGTTCCACGCCGGCGGCCATCGACTGCTGCCTGCGAGTTGCCGACAAATTCGACGTACAAGTCGCGATCCACACCGACACGTTAAATGAAGCGGGCTTTGTCGAAGATACCATCGCCGCCATCAACGGACGGACCATTCACACCTACCACACGGAAGGTGCCGGTGGCGGACACGCGCCTGACATTATCAAGATCGCATCGTTCCCGCACATTCTGCCTTCGAGCACGAACCCGACTCGCCCCTTCACCGTCAATACGATCGAGGAACACCTCGATATGTTGATGTGCTGCCATCACCTTAACCCGAAAGTGCCCGAAGACGTAGCGTTCGCCGAAAGCCGGATCCGTGCGGAAACCATCGCTGCCGAGGACATCCTGCATGACCGCGGCGCCTTGAGCATGATCAGTTCGGATTCGCAGGCAATGGGTCGGGTCGGCGAGGTGATCATCCGCACTTGGCAGACGGCCCACAAAATGAAAATCCAGTTTGGGCCGTTGTCGGAGGACAGCCCACGCAACGATAATTTTCGGGCGAAACGCTATGTGGCGAAATATACCATCTGTCCTGCGATCACTCACGGAATCGCCGAACATGTCGGCAGTATCGAGAAAGGAAAATGGGCTGATATCGTTCTGTGGAAGCCGGCGTTTTTCGGCGTCAAACCGGAGATGGTTCTCAAGGGAGGAATGATCGCCTTTGCCCAGATGGGTGACGCCAATGCCAGCATCCCGACACCGCAGCCGGTTCATCCCCGGCCGATGTTCGCATCATTTGGGCGGGCGTTGACGCAAACAAGCTTCACCTTTATGTCTCGAATCGCCATCGACAAGAAGATGCCCGAGCGGTACGGGTTGCAGCGGCCAGTGCTCGGCGTCGAGAAGTGCCGAAAGATTGGCAAAGCGGATTTGCCGCTCAACACGGCCACGCCGGACATCCGGGTGGACCCCGATACCTATCGCGTATGGGCCGACGGTGAATTGCTCACTTGTGAACCGTTGAAGGAATTGCCCATGGCCCAGCGATATTTTTTATTCTGACATGAATCTTCGCTTGTTGCAGTTAGGCGATTCGGCTCTGCCCATCGGCGGGTATAGCCAGTCGTGGGGCTTAGAGGCGGCCATCCAGCGAGGCTTGGTGACGAATGCAGTCGACTTGGAAAACTGGACGCGCAGTTGGCTGCACTTTTCGTTGGCACCTATGGACGGTTGTCTGGTCGCTGTCGCCTGCCGCCACGCAGCTGGCGAGGATTGGGAAACCGTCACCAAGGCGAATCGTCTTCTGGAAATCGGTATCGCTCCGAAGACGTTGCGGGACGCCAGCCGGGAAATGGGGGGTCGGCTGCTGGCTCTCTCCGAAACCTGGTTGTGGTCGCAGACCGTGGCTTGGACCTTGCGTGAGCAGTCAGAAGAATGGCATCATGCGCCGGTGTTCGGCGCCGTAGCCTGTGCCGCGGGCGCATCCGCCAGACAGGCACTCGCAGTTTTTCTGCACCAGGCGGCATCGGGAATGATCAGCGCCGGCGTCCGCGCAATACCGATCGGGCACACGCACGGCCAGCAGATTCTCGGCCGACTGCATCCCGATGTTGACCAGTTGGCGGAAAGATTCGCCGATTCCGAGCTGTCCCTGGCGGGAAGTTTCGCCCCAGCCTATGAGGTTCTTTGCTATGAACAAAGCCATCTATACTCGCGACTTTTCCGCTCTTGATCCGGAGCAAATGCGTCGGGCTGTTTACCATCATGAACCGCATGCTGACGCGCAACGCCCGTTCAGTGGCCCTCGTCGAAAGGTATTCACGATTGGCGTTGGCGGTCCCGTTGGGTCAGGCAAGACGGCTCTGGTTGAAACACTATGCCGGTCGTTCTGGCCTCGCATCAATCTTGCTGTCATTACGAACGATATTTTTACGCGCGAAGATGCGGAGTTTTTGTCGCGCAGGCAGGTTTTGCCGCTGGATCGCATCGTTGGCATTGAAACTGGCGGCTGTCCCCACAGCGCGATTCGTGAAGATGCCAGCATCAACCTGGCAGCCGTTGCCGAGCTGGAAAAGCGGTTTCCCGATCTGGAAGTGGTGATCGTCGAATCCGGTGGGGACAACCTGGCAGCAACCTTTTCTCCTGAACTGGCCGATCGTCATATCTATGTCATCGATGTGGCCGAAGGAGACAAGATCCCACGAAAAGGCGGGCCGGGAATTACCCGCAGCGACTTGCTGGTCATCAACAAAATCGACCTGGCCCCGCATGTGGGGGCTGATCTCGAAGTGATGCGACGAGACAGTTTGCGCATGCGTGGCGATCGTCCGTTCTTGCTGCTCAGCTTACGCACCGGTGAGGGGGTCGACAGGTTAATCGAATGGGTCAACCAGCAACTACCATCCAAATCGACGACTTCCATGTCCCCGTCGAGTTGAAGAGCTACTCGCTCACTGGCGGCACTGTCGGTCGAATCGGCGGTGTGCGAATGGAGATTGTCCCTGGAGCCAACGGCACCGCCCTGGGCCGATGCTACCAGCAGGTTCCTCTTCATATCGTGCCGCCATTCGCTCTCCATTCTGCCCGTACCGCGTTGTTCTATCTGCAGAATCCGACCAATGGCATTATGGATGGAGATGCCCACCTGCTTGACATCACGGCCCGGAGCGGCACATTCGCCATGTTAACGAGCCAGTCGGCTACCCGCATCCATCCCGCCGTAAATTCTTTCGCGACGCAGCAGTGGCGCATTCATGTCGAATCTGGTGCGGTCCTTGTGGTGCTCCCCGGCCCGGCCATTCCTTTTCGTGGTTGCCGGTTTTATCAAGAAATCCGCGTCTCGCTGGAGCCGCAGGCTGGTTTGATTTGGGGCGACCTGTGGCTGGCCGGCCGCTACGCCCGGGGGGCTCTGTCGGAACAGCATGTTTTCGACTGCATCATCCAAGACCTTTGCGTGGAACGGGAACGAACTCCCGTCTTTCGCGATCGCTTTTGCTGGCGCGGTCCGTGGGACAGAAGCGCCAGCCAGTGGCATGTTGGCGGCAAACCGGCCAGCGCGAGCATCTTCGTTTCGGCACCACAATCGATCCTTCCGCCGCCGTTGGCCGGAGCCGCTTCTTTCCCGACTGGTGCGAATGACACCTGCCTGCGCCTCGTAGGCGACACCGAAAACTGTATCGCCTTTCTGGTGCAAACGGCTTTTGCCGCTGCCAATGCCATCGCCGGACGCGACTTGTTCACCGTGCACGATGCCAACCTCGCTCCGGTGCATTGGTTTTCTGTTGCCGAATGATGGCGAACGTCGCCGGCTCTGTGCGTAGCTTGGCCGACCGTTTTCATTAAACTTTAATGATAACTATTACCATTAAAATGTTTTAATCTAATCCTGCCTTAATCCAGCCCTCTGTAGATTGACGGCCGATGGCTTTTGTGCTCTTTCATCGATCCCATTTCGGAGGGCTTGATCGTGCTGCGAACAAATGACAAAACGTCTCGGCCGGCTTTCACCTTGATCGAGTTGCTGGTGGTAATAGCCATTATCGGCGTCCTGGTGGGTTTGCTTTTACCCGCGATCCAGAAGGTCCGTGAAGCTGCCAACCGGATTGCCTGCGTCAACAACCAAAAACAGATTGGCCTGGCCATACACAGCTATCACGACGCGTTCAACCAATTCCCGCACCCCAATCCGAGCGCGCTCAGTTTCTTTTCGGCTATCAATCCCTACATGGAACAGCAAAACAACACGAACCAACCCATCAAGATTTTGATCTGCCCGTCGCGGCGAACAGCAGCAGCCGCCAAGTTCGACTATGGCGTTGCCCAGCACTCTTACATTCGGAACACCACAAATATGCAGTATGTCTCGATTCTGGGCGGGACGACGGGAGCCCCTGGTGGCTATTCCGGAACGAACTTGACTGCGGTTACGAACGCCGACGGCACTTCGAATACGTTCCTGATGGGGCACAAGGCAATGCGGCCAGCCAATTACTCGAACCCAAATGCCACCGGTACGGATAACTTCTGGTATACCAACAACAACGTTCAATGGAGTTTCATTCGAAGGGCTGGCTATTCGTATCTGCCATTGCAGGATTATGCCTCGATCGACGAAAGCATCATGGGATCGCCGCACCCGGGAGCGATGCCAATGCTCTTCGCCGATGGGACCGTACGATCCTACGGCTATACGCAGGCGGCGCCTGGCTTCGACAACCGCAATACATGGTGTTATCTCTGGTCGTGGGCGGACAGCCAACCGGTCAACATCAATTAAGCGGATTCACCAGGCCACGACAGGATAAGCACGACGGGCAAAGGGAACCCGCCTGACTGCAAAACCAACGCTGTCAGCACGCTGCCGCGCGGAATGGCCCTGCAGTTTCCGTGCGGCAGTGCTCTTCGCAACCTTCTCCTGCCGGCTGCCAACGGACGTTAGTATTTTCGCAAGACGCCGACTAGTTCTCCCAGGATGCGGGACGTTCTTGGTGGCGTCCAGCCGGATTGGTTTCATCTTGCCATTGTCCGGTTCGAGGCGAATTTCGTCGCCGGTTTTGTAAAAGCGTTTGAGGGTCACTTCGTTGTCCACCATTACGACAACGCGTTGGCCGTTCTCCGCGGTCTCCCGCCGACGGATCACGACATAATCGCCGTCGATGATGTGACTTTCAATCATCGAATTGCCGCGAACCCGTAAAGCGAAATTTTCAGGATGGCCAAAAAGTTCATTAAATTCCAAGCGTTCGCTCTGGGCAGGGGCATCGATCGGATGGCCTGCCGCCACGTCGCCAAGCAGAGGCAGCCCAGCCGAACCAGGTTTGTAGTGAACAAGCTCGATAGCTCTTGCCTGTTTCCCAGCCCGTTTGATGAATCCCTTGGTCTCCAACGCTCGCAAATGGCACATGACGCCATTGGGGGAGCGGATCGGCGGGACCCGGCTTTCACCGATTTCTCTAACGGTCGGGCCATAGCCCCGCTCTTCGATTTTCTGTTTGATGAACTCATAAATTTCGCGCTGCCGGTCGGTGAGTGTACTGAAGTCGAGCATTGTTTCCTCCGTAAAACGCAAAGGTTTACGATAGACGCTAGTTCATACTATATAATGTAGAATCTTGTACCTTTGTATACAAGAACAAATCAGGGTTTTTTGAAAAAGGCTCGCAATGGGCTGCCGCAAGAGATTCGCATTCGGCAAAGCCGGCAAATGTGGCAAGTGGGCGCCGCAAAAGCACTTGACGAATTCTCGACCATCCCCATAAAAATGCATGACCGCACGGACCGCCCTTGAACAGGCGGCTTGCCTCCGACGACGCCAAAACAGGCAGCTCGCCGATCTTCCCTGCTTTCCGGGTCAAGTGGATTTGTGCGACGGCCGATCATGTGGCAAGGTGATGATCATTCCGCGGAATGGGATCGAGGTTTTCCATGGTGAATGGTTCGATGTCACTGGAGGAAATCAGCGCCGTCGCGGCGGAGCTGCGTGAACGAACGCCACAAGAAATTCTGCGCTGGGCGGTCGATCGATTCTTTCCCAGACTGACGATGGGAACGGCTTTCGGAGCAGAGGGCTGCTGTCTGATCCACATGCTTGCCGAAATCGAACCGAGGGTGCGCATCTTCAACCTCGAGACGGGCTATCAGTTTCGTGAAACCTTGGAATTGCGCGAACGGATCAAGGAGCGGTACGGCATCGAGGTCGAATTCATCTATCCCGAGTTGAGTGTCGCGGAATACGAAGCCGAACACGGCGGTCCGCTCTACGTTCACCGCCCTGACCAGTGCTGTTACGACCGAAAAATCCTGCCCTTGCGCAAAGCCGCCGTCGGATACGAAGCCTGGATCAGTGCGATCCGCGCGGACCAAACAGAGGAACGAGCCAAAGCGGACGTCGTCCAATGGGACCGGAAATTCAACATGGTGAAAATCAACCCGCTCTTGCGCTGGACCAAAAAAGATGTGTGGTCTTTCATCATGAAAAATAACGTCCCGTATAATCCTCTTCATGATCAAAACTATCCCAGTATCGGCTGTTGGCCGTGCACCAGGCCGGTCAAGAACGGCGAGGACGACCGCGCTGGGCGCTGGGCGGGAAAAGTGAAAAAAGAATGCGGACTGCATGTGATTGAGCACGAGGGAGGCAGCGGCATTTAACTCCCACCGGCACCTCGCTTGTTTCACCTTTTCGTTTGGTTGTCGTTGGTCGTTGGCTTCACCATTGCAGCCTAAAAACACCACGATGTTCATTCAAGGAGAACGTCTGATGCAGGATCTGATCCCTCCCCATGGCGGACTGAACGAACCGGTTGATCGAATGGTTCCAGAAGGGGGAGATCGATGCTTTTCGCAAGGCGGCTCAAAACCTGAAACGGGTTCCCATCAGCGATGCCGATCTATCCAGCCTCTACCGCATTGGCGACGGCGGCCTCAGCCCGCTTACCGGCGCCATGGACAGAGAAACCTTCAATCGCGTCCTGGACGACGAGGTGATCCTTCATAACGGAAAAGCGTACGCCTGGACGATTCCGATTGCTTTTCCGATCGACAAGGACCTGGCTGGTTCGCTCAAACGTGGTGAAAAGGTGGCACTTGTAAATCGCCACGACGAAATCGTCGGCACGCTGGACATCAGTGATATCTTTCCGTTTGACAAACCACGTTACATCAAGAGCGTCTACGGGACGGAAAGGACGGATCACCCCGGCGGGCGAATGGTTATGGAGGATCCGCGGGATATGCTTCTAGGGGGAGAAGTTCACGTTTTGCCTCCCGCCCGGCACCCAGAATATGGACGTTTCATTTTGTCACCTAAAGAAACGCGTGCCCTGTTTCGTGAAAAGGGCTGGCAATGCGTGGTGGCATTTCAAACCCGCAATCCGTTGCACCGCGCCCACGAATACGCTCTCGTGATCGGGCTGGAACGCCTGACACGCGAAGGTCATTTCGCCGGCGCTGTGCTCAACCCGCTCGTCGGCGAAACCAAGGGAGACGATGTCGATGCCGCCACCCGCATGCGCACCTACCAGGCGCTGATCGAAAACAAGGCTTTGGGCCAGGGAGATAAAGATGAAGAACTGTGGAAGAAGGCCGGTTGCGACTTGACCGATCGCCTGCTGTTGATCGGCTTGGACATCAAGATGTTTTACGCTGGCCCGAAAGAAGCCATCATGCATGCCATTTACAGGCAGAATTTCGGCTTTACGCATATCATCATCGGGCGGAAGCACGCGGACGCTCCCTTTGACGATGGCACCGATATCTGGGACGGATTGGCTGCCCAGAGAAAGTTCGACGAACTCCGCGGCGAGTTGTTGATCAAGCCGGTGAAGGTTGGCTTCGCGGCTTTTTACGAAGAATTAGGGCGTGTGGGACTCGTCGACGAGTATGCACCCAAGGGCTACAAGGCGGTTTCGATTAGCGGCCGAGAGCTGCGAGAGAAACTTCGGGCCGGAGAAATGCCCGATCCGCGAATCATGCGGCCGGAAACAGCAAAAATCCTGATCGAAAAAATGGCGGCGAAATAACAGCGCCGCCATCTTTTTGTCGAGGTGGCGGTTCGATCAATCTTCGGTCAAGCCGGGGTAGTTGCGCATAACCAGGTGGCTGTCGATTTTCTGCACCAGGTCGAGCGCGACGCTGACGACGATGAGCAAGCCGGTCCCGCCGTAAAAACTGGCGATGCGATAATCGACGTTTAATAGCGACGAGATCAGATTCGGGATGATGGCGACGACTGCAAGGAAGGCCGCTCCGATATAGGTGATCCGCATGAGAACACGTTCCAAGTAATCGGCGGTGCGTTTGCCCGGTCGGTACCCGGGAATGAAGCTGCCGTAGTCCTTGAGATTGTTGGCCATGTCTTTGGGATTGAAGATGATGGCCGTCCAGAAGTAGCAGAAGAAGTAGATCAGGAAGATGTAGCAGATGTTATAAAGGTACCCCTGGCGCTGGAAGGCGTCGCGAAGGAAGAGCGCCCACGACCAGCCGAAACCGTTGGCCAGCCAGAGGAAGACGAAAGTGGGCAGGATCAGGAGGCTGCTGGCAAAGATAACCGGCATGACCCCGGCTTGATTGACGCGCAACGGCAAAAATTGACGGGTACCGCCGTAGACGCGTCGGCCGCGAACGTGCTTCGCCGACTGGGTTGGAATGCGTCTTTGTCCCTTGGTAATCAGCACCACACCGACGACCACACCGATAAAGAGGCAGATCAGAACCAGGACTTTTTCAAAGCTGATGTCCTGGCCGGTGCCGCTTCCGCCGAGAACGAAGATCGACTCTTTGAGTGTGCCTGTGGCGGTATCGAAAAGGAGCAGCTGCGTGGCGGCAGGTATCTGGGCAATGATGCCGGCCATGATGATCAGGCTGATGCCGTTGCCGATTCCGTATTCGTCGATCTGTTCGCCGATCCACATCAAAAAGATGGTGCCCGCCGTCAGGGTAATGACGGCGGTGATGCCGTAAAACATCGTATCGTAACCGCGGATCGTTGCGCCCATTCCGCCGCTCGACATCAGGTAGCGAACCCAGAATGTGGCCTGCAACATGCAAATGAAGACTGTCAAGTAACGGGTATATTCGTTGATTTTTTTTCGTCCGCTTTCGCCTTCTTTTTGCAGCTTTTCCAGAGGGGGATACACGCTTGCCAACAGTTGCAAAATGATGGAAGCCGAGATGTAGGGCATGATGCCCAGACCGAAGATGGTGCTTTGCTGGAAGGTACCGCCGCTGAAAATCGAGATGAATCCAAGCACCTGGCCAAGTGCCCCTTGTTGAGCGGTCTGCATCGCCTGGAACAGTTTCTGCTGGTCGATCATCGGCAGCGGCACGTTGAAGCCGATACGATAGATGATCAGAAACAACGCAGTGATGCCGATCTTCTGTGCCAGTTCCGGAATCTTGAAGATGGTGATAAGTTTATTCATGGCCGATGCCCAACAACGAGCGACGCAAAGCGAAAACCGTGGGAATCTACAAGCGGGATCATATTGGATGTCAAGTTGTCAAGTCCAGGCGAGTTTTTCCGACAACCTCTTTTTGTTGGCTAGCGTCCGGAGCTACGGGCGATTCAAGCGATCGACCTAGACGAAATCGGACGCGAACCGATGGGGATCTCGTTGCCACCTCTGGATGGGACCGGTAATATCGACAACCTCATTTCGCTTGGCCGGCTTTGGGTTTTTTCCTTGTCGGTTTTTTCGGTGGCGGAATCACCTCGGTTTTTCCTCCCTTGGCGGCGATCTTTTCCGCTGCCGATTTGGAAAAATGGTGAGCGGTGACGTTGAGTTTCTTGGTCAACTCGCCATTGCCAAGGATACGGACTGCGTCGCATCGGCCTTTGGCCAATCCCGTTTTTCGCAAGGTGTCCGGGTTGACATCGGCACCGTCCTCGAACACTCGGTCGAGATCGCCGACATTGACGATCAGGGAACGTTTATCCCAAGTTGCGTGACTGAATCCCCGTTTGGGGACTCGTCGGAACAAAGGCATTTGTCCGCCTTCGAACGTGGCAGGAGGTTTGTTCGCGCCGGCGCTGGACTTTTGGCCTTTATGGCCGCGTGTCGCGGTCTTGCCGTGCCCACTGCCGATGCCACGACCGACGCGCTTTTTCTTCTTGCGTTTATGGACGCCTTGGTGAACGGTTGACAAATCCATTACAGTTCTACTCCCCGAAGCCGCATGACTTCTTGCTTGGTTCGCAACATCAGCAGACCTTGGATGGTTGCCTTGACGAGGTTGATGGCGTTGGTGCTGCCGTGAACTTTCGTAAGGATGTTCTGAATGCCACACGCTTCCAGTACGTCGCGAACGCCTGGCCCAGCCTTAACGCCGGTTCCTGGCCCGGCAGGAACGAGAATAACCCGGCTACTGCCGTAGCGACCCACAACACGATGCGGGATCGTTTCTCCCTTGAGCAGGATTTTTTTCTGCCGGTTCAATGTTTCTTGTGCATTCTTCGTCGCCTTTTCGACGGCGGGAGGGACTTCATTGGCCTTGCCATAGCCCCAAGCGACTCGGCCGCGTTTGTCGCCGACGACGACGAGTGCGTTAAAACTGAAGCGTCGGCCGCCTTTGACCACCGCGGCGCAGCGACGAATCTTGACAACTCGCTCTTCAAGTCCATCGGGACGTGTTTCTCGGTCTCGTGCCATATTTGCTTCCGTTTCCTTGCCAACTGCTAACGCCTGGAAAAACGATCGGATCGACCTGTCGCCCACAGGAGGAGGGTCAGAAATCCAGACCTCCCTCGCGTGCGGCATCCGCCAGCGCTTTGACCCGGCCGTGGTAGCGATAATGACCGCGGTCGAAAGCTGCCTTTTGGATGCCCTTGCTCTTGGCGATTTCCGCCAGCTTGGCGCCGACTCGTTTGGCAGCTTGGATGTTGCCACCGTATCCATCGACCACCCCGGGCATTCGGCTATTGGCTGCTGCCAGCGTCTTCCCTGCCAGGTCGTCGATGAGCTGGGCATAAATATGTTTCAGGCTGCGGAACACTGTCAACCTGGGCCGTTCGCTGGTACCGGTAATTCTCCGGCGAACATGGCGCCGCCTGCGAAGCTGACGTTTCCTTTTTTCTTTCTGCAGATTCATGTTCGTATCCAAATTTCGCGCGAAAAGCCGACGTGTTTTCTAACCACCGCTGGCAAACGATTTCCCTTCTTTGCGCCGGACGTGTTCGTTCTCGTAACGAACTCCCTTGCCTTTATAGGGTTCGGGTTTGCGTGCCGCTCGGACCTCGGCCGCGAACTGACCAACCTTTTGTTTGTCGATGCCGCGAATCACGATGGTTGTCGGGTCCGGCAACTCGACTTGTACGCCGTCGGGAGCGACGCGTTCGATGGCGTTGGCAAAGCCGACATTCAGGACGATCTTGTTCTTCTCCAGGCGAGCCTGGTAGCCGATCCCTTCGATGTGCAACCGTTTTTCGTAGCCTTTGGTCACCCCTTCCACCATATTGGCGATCAAACTGCGTGTCAGACCATGCAGGGCGCGATTTTGTCGTTCGTCATCTGGCCGAGTGACGACGATGGCGTTGGCGTTTTCGTCGATGCGGACCGTCATGTTGGGATGGTAGGTGAAATCGAGCTTTCCCTTCGGTCCCTCGATATAGACGGTCCCGTTTTCCACTTTGGCTTTTACGCCTTGCGGTATGGGAACAGGTTGCTTGCCGATACGGGACATAACGGAACTCCGAAACTTCGTTCGCGGCTGACCGCATCTGGATCGTTGCGTTGCGGTCCTCACCAGACGTTGCACAGGATCTCGCCGCCGATTTTTTCTTTGCGAGCCTGGCGGTCGCTCATCACACCTCTACTGGTGCTCAAGATGGCGATGCCCAGGCCATCGAGCACCGGGCGGAGTTTTTCGTAGCTGCGATAAATCCGCAATCCGGGTCGGCTGACGCGTTGAATATGGCGGATGACGCGTTCGCCTTCCGGACCGTATTTGAGGAAGATTCGCAAATAGGCATTGGCGCCTTTAGCGTCCGGGTCAGGCTGAAACGACGCCGGACCTTCAGTCATCGTACCGATCTGGTAATCGATGATGAATCCTTCCTCCTTCAAGACGCGGGCGATCGCGGTCTTCAGCTTGGACAAAGGGATATCCACAGCCGGTCGCTCGATCCGATTGGCGTTGCGGATGCGAGTAAGCATGTCGGCGACTGGATCGGTCATCATGGTCAAAGGTATCCTTCGTTCTCAACAACTCGACTCGATTACCAACTGGCTTTTTTCACACCTGGAATCAGGCCGTCGCTGGCCATATTGCGAAAACAGATTCGACAAATGCCGAACTTGCGGTAGACGGCTCGGGGACGCCCGCAAAGTCGGCAGCGCAGACGAATGCGGATGCGGTCGCGCGGCCGGAGCTTCTTCTCCTGGCTGCGGCGGTCCGCCTCCAGGGCCGCCAGCTGCTTCTTGAATCGAGCGATCTTTCCATCAGTAGCCATAGTTTCAAACTCACCCTTCGTATCGGTTGGCAAAGCTCATGCTAGGACTCGCGAAACGGCATGCCGAAGAGCCGAAGCAATTCGCGAGCTTCATCGTCGTTCTTCGTGGACGTAACAAAGGTGATGTCCATTCCTTGGGTATACGTCACCTTGTCCGGGTCGATTTCGGGAAACACCATCTGCTCGGCCAGGCCGAGGCTGTAGTTGCCATGTCCGTCGAAGCTTTTCGGGTTGACGCCGCGAAAGTCACGGATACGAGGCAAGGCGATGCTGATGAGCCTGTCGAGGAATTCGTACATGCGTCGACCTCGGAGGGTGACCCGACAACCGATCGGGTTGCCTTCGCGCAAACGGAAACCACTAACCGCCTTGCGGGCACGGGTGACCTGTGGTCTTTGTCCGGTTATCAACGCCAATTGCTCGACAGCATGTTCCAGGCGATTCTTGTCTTGCAGCGCTTTGCCGACCCCCATGTTGACGACGATCTTCTGCAGCCGAGGCAGGCTCAGGCGATTCTTTCGGCCCAGCTTCTCGGCGAGTTGGGGGACGAGTTCGTTCTTGTATCGTTCCAATAAACGAGCCATGGCTGACTCCGTACTGACGAATCCGGCGCCAAATCGTTACTTCTTGGCGTATCTTGGGCGGGGTTTACTCAATGGCCGACCAGGGTATTCGTTGCCGCATTTTTTGCAGTAGCGAACTTTGTGGCCGTCATCCGCATAGCGCCGCCCCATACGCGTGCCGACTTTGCATGTCGGGCAAACCAGTAAGACATTGGAAATATCGATCGGCATCTCCTTCGACAGCCGACCTCCTTGAGGGTTTTGCCTGGAAGGCTTCAAATGTTTGTAGACGCGATTGACGCCTTCCACGACCACCTTGCCCTCGTTGGGCAGGACGCGCAACACGCGGCCAATCGTGCCGCGATCGTCGCCCGTTTGCACTTCCACTCGATCATCTTTGCGGATATTCATCGTTTTGCCTCTGGCTATCACTTTTCCGGCGATTCAGACGACTTCCGACGCCAGGCTGACAATCTTCATGAAATTCCGTTCGCGGAGCTCGCGGGCAACGGCACCGAAGATTCGCGTTCCCCTCGGGTTGTTCTCCGCGTCGATGATGACGAGGGCATTTCGATCGAAGCGGACATAACTGCCGTCTTCTCGGCGGGTGGCTTTCTTGGTGCGAACGACCACGCCTTTGACTACGTCGCCCGGCTTGACATCGCCGCCAGGAATGGCTTTCTTGACGCTGGCCACGATAATGTCGCCCAGGCCAGCGTAGCGGCGGCGGGATCCACCCAACACCTTGATGCACATGCACTCTTTAGCACCCGTGTTGTCCGCGACATCCAGATACGTATACTCTTGAATCATTTCCGACTGCTCCTCACGACCGCACCAAGGCGATCACGCTTGGGCTTCACTTGTTGTTTCTGCTGATTCTTCCTGGCTTTCCACTCTCGGTGCTTTGCGAACGATACGAACCAGCCGCCAGTTTTTCATTTTCGACAATGGCCGCGTTTCCATGATCTCCACAACGTCGCCGCGCCGGCACTCATTGTTCTCATCGTGGACGTAGCAAATGGTCCGCCGACGGATGAATTTGCCATAACGTGGATGCTTCACGAGGCGTTGGATTTCCACCCGCCTGGTCTTGTTCATCTTGTCACGGGTGACAACACCGATAGCCGAGCGTCGTTTGCCCCGTTGTTTTTCTGCCATGAGTTTATCCTTCGCACCCAACCATCAGGATTTACCGCACGTCGTTATTGTTTAGCCTGTTGTGCTTGGTTTTCGGCTTCAATTTGCCTTTGTCGTCGGATCGTCAGGATGCGGGCGATTTCGCGTTTCGCCTTGCGAATTTCACTGGGCGTTTCCAGGCGTTCCGTTGCGGATTGGAAGCGCAAGTGAAACAGATGCTTGACGACATCCTTCAACGACAATTCCAGTTGCTCGTCACTCATGCCCCGGTATTCTTGAGCTTTCATGTTTCGCTCTCCGTCAAAGGTTCAACTGCCTCGGCCTGGGCGTTAAATGCTTGGCCGTCGGCTCACAAACCGGCAGCGGAACGGCATCTTGTAGGCAATGCGCGACAGGCAAATGCGGGCGGCGCTTTCAGGCAAGCCCGCTACCTCGTAAATGATCATTCCGGGACGAATGACCGCCGCCCAGTATTCCGGCTCGCCTTTCCCCTTCCCCATACGGGTCTCCAAAGGGATCGAGGTGATCGGCTTGTGAGGGAAGACGCGGATGTAAAGTCGACCTTCGCCGCGAACCATATGGGCTGCGGTGATTCGACCGGCTTCAATCGCCTGGGCACTGAGCCAGCCTCCCTCCAGTGCCTGCAAGCCGTACTCGCCGAAAGCAACCGTATTTCCGCGGGTAGCCTTACCTTTTACTTTGCCGCGCTGGCTTTTTCGATACTTTACCCGCTTGGGCATAAGCGGCATCGCTGGACTCCTCGAAATAGTCGCCGTTGTTGATCCATACCTTGATTCCGATGTTGCCTTGGGCGGTGGCGGCTTCAGTGAATCCGTAGTCGATTCGGGCACGCAGCGTCGACAGCGGAATACTTCCCGCCATGCTCGTTTCCTGTCGGGCCATTTCCGCACCGCCTAGCCGGCCCGATAATTGGACGCGAATGCCCTTGGCACCTGCCTCCATCGTCTGGTCGATAGCTCGTTTCATGGTGCGCCGAAAACTGGCACGCTTTTCCAATTGCTCGGCAATATCCTCCGCCACCAGCTGGGCGTCGACTTCGGGCCGGTTGATTTCAATTGTTTTCACCTCGATATGGCGGTGGGCGAGGTCTTCCAGCTCCTTCGTCAGTTTGTCAACTTCCTGTCCTTTCTTGCCGATAATCATCCCGACACGTGCGGAGTAGATATAGACCACCACCTTCTCCCGGGTGCGTTCGATGCGTATCCGGGCGATTCCCGACCGGGGATAGCGTTTTTTGATGTACTGGCGGATTTTGGCGTCCTCGACCAGCAATTCCGCATAATCCTGCTTGCTGGCGTACCAATGGCTTTGCCAGTCGGTCATGATGCCGGTACGGAAACCGGTGGGCCGAACTTTTTGCCCCATGGGCCAACCTCACTTTTATGTTGTTAGCGCACTAGTCTTCGTCTTCAAAATCGGTAAGCGTAATTTGGATGTGAGAAAAACGGCGGCGGATCAGGTAGGCGGAGCCTCGAGCTCGAGGCCGAATCCGCTTCATCATGGGACCGCCATCGACACGTGCATCGGTGATCACCAGATCGTCAAGTTGACGCGCGCCCTGATACTCGGCGTTCCCCAAGGCACTTTTGAGCACTTGTTCCAGAAGCCGAGCACTTTTGTTCGGCAAAAAGCGGAGCAATTCCATCGCCTCGCTCGCGGATCGTCCGCGGATCAGCGTTGCGAACGGCCGAATCTTTTGTGCCGACATCCTGGCGAAACGGTGCTTGGCGGTGTACTCCATGACGACAACCCGACTGAAAAAACGACAAGCGCTTTCCCAACAACCGGAACGAGCCGGCGGGGAAGCCACCCGCGCCCTGTCCTGATTCTCACATCAAGTTCCGGGGGCAGGATTTGAACCTGCGACCTCCAGGTTATGAGCCTGGCGAGCTACCACTGCTCCACCCCGGGATCCAGCATCGTCGAGCGACGTCGAACAGCGTCGCATCACTCGACCTTCTACTTCTTTCCTTTGCCGCCGCTGTGCCCTTTGAAAATTCGCGTCGGCGAAAACTCACCGAGTTTATGGCCAACCATATCCTCGGTAATGAAGACCTTTATAAATTGTTTGCCGTTGTGTACCAGAAACGTATGCCCGACGAAGTCCGGAACAATGGTACAATCGCGCGACCACGTCTTGATGGGTTCGCGCTTTTTCGTCTGCTCCTGCTTCTCGACTTTGGCGAGAAGCTTCATATCCACGTAAGGACCTTTCTTGACCGATCGTCCCATGGCTCGTTTCTCAACTGGGCAAAGCTATGATTATAGCAGTGCCAGACAAAACTGGCAATTTTACTTAGGCGTATAGCGCGGACCTGGCCGGCGCCGGCGGATAATCGCGGAATTCGAAGGTTTTCGGGGATTTCGCGTTTTCCCGCCCTTGGACAAAACACCTGTCGGGCTGCAAGGATGTCGGCCACCGGAAGTCCGGCCTTCCCCACCGCCCATCGGATGGGCGACTGGATTCATGGCGGTGCCTCGTACGTGAGGCCTGCGCCCGAGCCAGCGTTTTCGACCTGCCTTTCCCAGCGCTATGTTCATGTGGTCGGCGTTGCCAATTGTGCCAATGGTAGCCCGGCATTCCGAACTGACGCGACGAACTTCACCAGACGGCAAGGTAATCTGCGCCCACTTCGCTTCCCGTGCCGTCAACGTGGCGCTGGTTCCGGCGCTGCGACACAGCTGTCCACCTCTGCCAGGCTGCATTTCCAGGTTGTGAATCGTCATGCCCAGCGGAATGCACCGCAAGGGCAGGCAATTCCCCACGCGCGGCTCGGCTTTCTCGCCGCTCATGACGCGATCGTCTTTTTTCAAACCTTCCGGGGCGAGAATGTACGATTTCTCGCCGTCCTCGTATTGCAACAAGGCGATTCGCGCGGAACGATTCGGGTCGTATTCAATGGCGACCACCGTAGCCCACATATCGTCTTTGCGGCGTTTGAAGTCGATCAACCTGTAGCGTCGTTTGTGGCCGCCGCCACGAAAACGAGCACAAGTAATGCCTTGGTTGTTTCGTCCGCCGGTTTTCGGCAAGGGCCGAAGCAGCGATTTTTCCGGCTTCTTCTTGCGGTCGGTCAATTCGGAAAAATCGCTGACCATGCCGTGCCGACGGCCAGCGGAAGTTGGTTTGTAACGACGAATCCCCATTTTGCTGTCTCCATCTTGCGGGCAACCAGGTGCTCGCACTTGCAAGCAGCAAGCGCATGCCGCTCACGTTTTAGAAGAATTCGATGCGGTCCTCTTCGTGCAATGTGACAATTGCTTTTTTCCACGACGACATCTTGCCGAAGCGGAAACGATACCGGCGCTTCTTGCCGACGCGTGTTTGGGTCCGGACTTTCTCCACGCGAACGCCGAAGAGTTCCTCGACAGCTGCTTTAATCTGTTTCTTGGTCGCCCAAAGATTGACCTGAAAAGGATAAGCGTTGTAGCGCGTAAACTGGTGCGTCCCTTTTTCGGTAATAAGGGGATGCAGGATCACCTGATGCGGCTCCAGTTTCGGCCCTCGATCCTCACGAAAGCGTGGCATGGCTGGCCCTATCCTTTCTTGTGGCGCAGTTGCTCAAGCGCCTCTTTGGTCAGTAACAACCGTTTCTGCCGAAGCACAGTATAGGCGTTAAACTGCGACGCCGGCGCCACCACAACCCCGGGAATATTGCGGCACGATTTATAAAGTGTTTCGTCAGGCTCGGCGGTGCCGACCAGGCACGACGTACCGCTCAGTTTCAATGCTTTCAGCACGCCGGCCATTTCTCTGGTTTTCGGCGCTTCGACTTTCAATTCGTCAATGACCATCGCCTCGTTATCGAGGAACTTGGAGAGCAAAGCCATCCGCGTGGCGGCACGAACGGCTTTTTTAGGTAGATGGTATTCGTAGTCGCGCGGCTTGGGACCTTTGGCTGTGCCGCCGCCGCGACGCTTATTCGTTCGCCGAGTCCCGACGCGGGCATTCCCCGTCCCTTTCTGGCGGAACAGCTTTTTCGTGCTGCCAGCCACTTCGCCGCGGCGCAGTGTCGAATGCGTTCCCGCCCGCTGATTCGCCAAATACATCAACACGACTTCGTGCAACAGCTGGCGGTTGATCTTGCCCCCAAACTCGGCAGGATCGATCTCGATGTCGCCAATGTTCTCGCCCTGACGGTTGAAAACCGGCACTTTCACGGCACCGGTGCCAGCGGGCATCTCCTCGGTAGCCACGTCGTTATCCTCGTCTATTTCTCAATTCACTTTGACGACAGAAGAGCCAAGCCCCTTCCGCGGCACGGATCACGAGAGAACGGGCCGAAGCTTTCTCCAACTTCCTGTTCAACCGACACCTTGCACACGAATCTTGATCTCGACGCCAGGGGGCAGGCTCAACCCCTTGTTCAACGCTTCGATCGTCTTCACTGTCGGCTGCAAAATATCAATCAATCGTTTATGCGTGCGAATTTCAAACTGCTCACGCGATTTCCGGTCGATGTGCGGACTCCGCAACACTGTGTACCGCTCGATGCGAGTCGGCAGCGGAATCGGACCGGTCACCGTCGCTCCCGTTCGCTCCGCCGTGCCTTTGATTTCTTGTGCGGTGCGATCGAGAACTTCGTAGTCATAACCCTCCATCCGGATTCGAATTCGCTCCAACCGCCCCTCCCAATCACAAAGAGTTCTAGCTGGCGTCGTAAATGGAAAGTTGTCAAGTTAGTTACGCCGGGGGCTTCTGTCAAGATGGCATCGCCACTTTTAATCACTTTTCTTCGCGAACGCACAGCAGCAGCCAAATCCTGCATCGGCGTTCGCTTCCGTGGTGAAAACGGCCATGGTGCTTCGGTCAATTCGCCGAACCTCGCTTGGAACCGTCGAGATAGATCAACAGCACAGCCAAATCGGACGGACTAATGCCGCTGATGCGGCTTGCCTGTCCCAAATTGGCCGGGCGAACCCGTTGGAGCTTTTCTCGAGCTTCCGCCCGCAACTGTGGCACGGCGGCAAAATCGAATTGCGCCGGGATCGCTTTCGATTCCAAGCGTTGAAACCGCTCGATCTGTGCGGCCTGTCTGTGGATGTACCCAGCATATTTCGTCTCCAGCACGACCTGCTCGATCACCTCGGCATCGGTCGTCAGTGATTTCAATTCGGGTGCGATTTCGCAAAGCTGTGTCCAGTCGATATCTGTTCGCCGCAGCCACTTTTCCAACGTATCCTGGCCGTGGCGATGCGACTGGAGGAACGCCAAAGTGTTTTGAATAGCTTCTTCTTTCTGCTGGAAACGCTGCCAGTCGTCGTCGTTGACCAGACCAACCCGGCGTCCCAACGGTGTCAGGCGGCGGTCAGCATTGTCGTGCCGCAACAGCAAACGATACTCCGCACGCGAGGTAAACATGCGGTAGGGTTCGTCGACGCCGCGGGTGACGAGATCATCGATCAAGACGCCTATGTAAGCCTGGCTGCGATCCAGAACGAGAGGGGCCTGGTTCTGAATCTTCAAAGCAGCGTTGATTCCCGCCATCAATCCCTGGGCGGCGGCTTCTTCGTAACCGGTGGTGCCGTTGATCTGGCCGGCGAAATAGAGATTGGCAACCAGTTTGGTTTCCAAAGTTGGAAACAATTGCGTCGGCGGCGCGTAGTCGTATTCGACAGCATAGCCCCAGCGCATGATCTCGGCGTTTTCCAATCCGGGAATCAGGCGAATCATTTCGTATTGCACGTCATTGGGCAAGCTGGTGCTGATGCCGTTGCAGTAGTATTCGAGGGTGTTGTAACCTTCCGGCTCGAGAAAGATTTGATGCTTCTCCTTGTCGGCAAAGCGGACGACTTTATCTTCGATGGAAGGGCAATATCGCGGGCCGCGGCTTCGGATCTGGCCGGAGTACATCGGCGCCCGGTGAAGGTTGGCGCGGATCAGATCGTGAACGGTCTGGTTGGTGTAGGTGATGTAGCAGGGCAGTTGCGGCTGGGTGATGCGCTTGGTGGCGAAGCTGAAAGGACGCGGATCGTCGTCGCCGGGCTGTTCTTCGAGTTTGGAGAAGTCGATGGTGCGTCCGTTGATACGGCAAGGCGTACCAGTTTTGAAGCGGGCGAGTTCGAAACCGCATTCACCGAGACTGTCAGCAAGGCCGACGGCAGCCTGGTCGCCGGCCCGGCCGCCGGTCGTCTTGGTCTCTCCCATGTGCATGAGGGCTTTCAGAAAAGTGCCGGTTGTGAGGATGACAGCTTCGGCAAGGTAGACGGTATCGCCTCGGCAGCGAACACCGCGAACGCGCCGGCCTCCAGCCGTGCTTTCAATCAAAATCCCCTCGACGATTTCCTGGCGAAGCGTCAGGTTTGGCTGCGCTTCGACCCGATGTTTCATGGTGAATTGATAGAGTTTTTTATCCGCCTGGGCCCGCGGCGAGTGCATGGCCGGTCCTTTGGTGCGGTTGAGCATGCGGAACTGGATGCCGGCAGCGTCGATGACTCTGCCCATTTCACCGCCCAAAGCATCGATCTCGCGGACGATCTGCCCTTTGGCGACGCCGCCGATGGCAGGGTTGCAGCTCATCTGTGCGACGGTGTCGGCATTCATGGTTAGAAGGGCGGTGCGCAGCCCAAGTCGAGCTGCCGCCAGAGCCGCCTCCGTCCCGGCGTGCCCCGCGCCGACCACGACGACATCGTATTTCCATTGCAAACTGGCCATGGGTTGTCGCAACGCTGTTCAGTCCAGGGAAGCCAATCGCGCCACGCGGTATTTTATTGCAAAAAGAGTCGTGATTGGAAGCGGCTTGGCGAGAGCCGCACGCGAATTGCGTGGCAATCGCCAACAGCGGCTTCTATGATTTACCAGAAAAGCGTGGTTTTCGCCAGCACAGGAGCCATTCTGCCGTGATCCTTCCCAAGATGCTGCGTCTGCGCCAGACGTTCGAGAGGCCTCGTGTCGAAGATATTCCCGCGACGGTGCGAGCGGAATTGGAATCGATCCATTTGCCCAACGTGATTCGTCCGGGCCAGACGGTGGCCTTGACCGCCGGCAGCCGAGGCATTGCCAACATCGCGTTGATTCTGAAAGCGGTGGTCGACTTTCTCAAGGAGATCGGCGCTCGTCCCTTTCTGGTACCGGCAATGGGCAGCCACGGCGGCGGCACCGCCGAGGGACAACGGCAGATTATCGAAGACTATGGCATCACCGAAGAGTACGTCGGCGCTTCCATCCGTGCCTCGATGGAAGTCGTTTCGCTGGGGCATACTGCGGAAGGTTTTCCGCTTTTTTTGGACAAGTGCGCTTCGGAAGCGGACCACGTTGGCGTTGTGGCCCGCGTCAAGCCTCACACCGGCTATCACGGCCCGATCGAAAGTGGGTTGTTGAAAATGATGATGATCGGCTTGGGCAAGCATGTGGGCGCCAGGTTTTATCACCGCGTCTTGCTGGATTACCCCTTCGATCAGGTGGTGCGTTCGGTTGGTCGGGCGATTTGTGAAAAAGCACCGATCGCGTTTGGCCTGGCGATCGTGGAAAACGCCTACGACGAGACCGCGAAATTGCAGGCCGTCTTGCCAAAGGATTTTGAAACCAAAGAGGAAGAATTATTGGTTTTGGCCAAGAAGTGGCTGGCCCGGCTTCCCTACCGCGAAGCCGATCTGCTGATCGTCGATGAGATCGGCAAAGACATCAGCGGTTCCGGAATGGACACCAACGTTGTAGGACGGAAGCGAGCCTTCAGGTCGGCCACGCCGGAAAACCAACCGATGATGCGGCACATTTTCGTGCGCGGCTTGACGCCGAAGACGCATGGCAACGCCGCTGGCATCGGCCTCGCCGATTTCACCACTTCACGCCTGGTACGCGCAATGAACTACCGTGCGACCATTATCAATTGCCTGACCGCCGGCTATCCTGAAGGCGCCAACCTTCCCGTCTACATGGACACGGATCGCGAAGTCATCGAAGCCGCGTTGGCGATCATCGGTAAGCGCGATCCGCACGAAGGACGTGTGATCCGCATCCGCAATACCCTGCAACTTGAAGAAGTCGAAGTTTCAGAACCGTGTTTCGCCGAGAATACGGCCATCAACGAAGTCGCAGTTGTCAAACCGGCGGCCGACTGGACGTTCGATGCTTCAGGCAATTTACCGCCGTTTTAGGGACACGACATTCCTTGCTTGCCGAGAGGGCGGCGGCAGAATAACTGCATTAACATGTTTGATAACTATGCGGAATACGAGTATCTGCTGGCGCAGATTCAACTCGTGCTTTTTATGCTCGGCATGGGCGCGACGCTCGTGGCGGAGGACTTTGTTCGTATCGCCAAAGCTCCCCGTGCGTTGCTGGTCGGTGCCTGGGCCCAGTTTTTTCTCACGCCGTTCGTCGCCGTGCTCGTCAACACGCTGTGGAGATTCGAGCAACTGCCCGGCATCGCGGTGGGGCTGATTTTGATGGCGACCTTGCCGGGTGGTTCGTTGTCGAAGTTGTTTACCTATCTGGGCAAAGGCAATATCGCCTTGTCGATCACGCTGACCGGGTGCGGAACGCTGGCGGCGCTGGCCACGGTACCGTTGTTTCTCAAGTTCCTGGCCGCCCAATACGTTCCCGACGAATTCGCATTGCCCGTTGGCCTGATCCTTCGCGATTTGATTCTGTTTCTCATTACGCCTCTGGTTCTCGGCATGATGATTGGCCGATTCCAACCTCGAATCCGCAAGCCGTTTTCCCGCTGGTGCGTACGCATCGGCTTCGTCTTTGTCATCCTCATGGTTGTGGGGTCGTTGAAGAGCGGTCGCATACGCCCGGGCGAATATGGCTTTCACATTCCCATAGCGATCATCTTCTTTTGCGTTTTGAGCATGCAGGTGAGCATGTTGCCCTTTCGACTACTGCGCTGGCCCAAGCCCGATTGCCTGGCGGTCGGCATCGAAGTGACCATGCGCAATATCAACCTGGCCTTGCTGCTCAAAGCCAGCTTGTTTCCCGCCCGCCAAGGAAGCAGTGCGATCGCTGACGGTGTTTTGTTTGTCATTCTGTTTTATGCTCCGGTGGCCTTGGGGGCAGGGCTTCCACTGGCCCTCAACTTCCGCCGAATGATCAAACAGGAAGAAGCCGAACGCCTTGCGAAGTCGAAGTGAATCGTTCCAGGCGATGTCGATGCTCCACGCGCTGTCTTCTCATATTCCGCAGGGTCGGCATGGTCGCTTCGAGCCATGAGTTCGGCAAAAAGCCGACGGTTTCCTACCGAAATGTGTTCCGCGTTTTTCGCCTGGAGGTCGAAGTAGCGGTTGGAACCTCATTGCCGAGGCGCCTCGGCAGAAAAGCGTTCTACGCGAGATGAACCTTAACTTTACGTGCAGGTCTGGCCGAACAAATTTTTAGCCGGGGAATTGGCCTCGTGCCCATCGATCGGATTCCGATTGCGTCTTTAGCGACCATGCCAAAAAACGAACAGCAAAATGTTGAGCTGAACCAGGACATCGCCGCCTTTCGCCATTATCTGGAGTCGGAACGAGGCATGGCGCGCAACACCGTGCTGGCTTATGGTCGAGACCTGACGACCTTTGCCGAGTGGGTAGCGGAAGGCGGGCTGAAGGATTACCTGCACCCGGGTGTTCGGGAATTGAGCCATTATTTGAGTTTTTTGCGCGAGCGGGGTCTGTCGCCATCGTCGGTTGCCCGGCATCTGGTAGCATTGAAGATGTTCTACCGCTTTTTGCGTTTGGAGGAACGGGCAAACCAGCAGGCGGTAGAGCATTTGAGTTCACCGAAGCTCTGGGAACGAATCCCGCAGGTGCTCAGTCCGGAAAGCGTTGATAAACTGCTCGCGGCTCCGTCTCCGGAAGACCGTTTTTACCTACGCGATCGGGCGCTATTGGAGACTCTTTACGCCACCGGCAGCCGAGCGTCCGAAGTGGTCGGCTTGCAGTTGAACGACCTTCATCTGGATTCGGGCTTCTGCAAGTGCACGGGGAAGGGGAATAAACAGCGCGTGGTTCCTTTGGGCAAACCGGCTGTGGAGGCGTTACAGGAGTATTTGCGCGACCTGCGCCCCCAACTCGTGTTTGCCCATCCGGAGGCAACCGCCGTCTTCGTCAGCCGAGGAGGACGGCCTCTCAACCGTGAAATGCTGTGGATTCTTGTAAAGAAATACGTGCTCCGAGCCGGGTTGAACACCAAGGTAAGCCCCCACACCCTGCGACACAGTTTTGCCACGCATCTCCTGGCCGGCGGCGCTGATCTTCGCACGGTTCAGGAACTGCTAGGCCACGCCAATATCCGCACGACCCAGCACTATACTCACGTCGATAGAGATCGACTGCGAGCTATCCACAAGCAATTCCATCCTCGAGGCAAAAAGCAAACGGGGTGACTGACTGGTTTCAGGCGCTTTGGTCGAGCAGGAACACGGGTCGAGAGAGTGTCTTAGAGGTGTTCTTGGTGCGTTTCGAAGCCTGGTCGCAATCACCCAGACAAATCTTCTCTATTTTTCCCAAATTGCCGTCATCCGTCAACAAACGGTGTTTCCGCTGAGGATGCGTTTCTTGATTGGCAGGGCAAGCGACCGGGGCACCGTCAACTGACGGTGCTTCGGAGCCTCACTCCGCTTTCCGCACCGTCAACTGACGGTGCCGGAATCCACCGGAACGCCAGAATCGAGAACAACGAAGTAGAGAGCACCGTCAACAAACGGCTTTATCGGTGTCATCTACCGTGGTTAGCAGTGCTACGGAAAACCGGCTGCTGCGAGACCGTCAACCGACGGTTGCACGGTATCATTTCTTGAGAGGACTTTTGAGTTCCGTGTGGAAAGGGGAAAGGGAAATGGCAACGGACCCGTATGGCCTGAATCGTTTTATCGAAGCACAGCAGGGCGTGTATGAGCAGGCTTTGGCCGAGATTCGGCAGGGGCGGAAGCGGTCGCACTGGATGTGGTTTGTCTTTCCCCAGATCGATGGGCTCGGATTCAGTGCGACGACCAAGCGCTATTCGATCAAGAGTCGGGAGGAGGCTCGGGCCTATCTGGATCATCCGGTGCTCGGTGCCCGGCTGAGGGAGTGTTGCGAAGCGTTGTTAGCGCTGGAAGGGCGAACAGCCCATGAGATATTCGGCTACCCCGACGATCTAAAGCTACAGTCGTGCGCGACCTTGTTCGCCCAGGTGGCCGGCAAAGGTTCCGTTTTTGAACAGATACTGGAAAAGTATTATGGCGGCCAGCCAGACGAGAAGACGCTAAGACTGTTGGCGAAAGAGTCGGGCGAAAAATAGCGGCGACATTTATGGAAGGAAGACGGCGCCGCTGACGATGAGGCCGTCGCCTGCGGGAACGGACCATAGCACGTGCAACCGAAACGACCATTGGCCGCCGCCCATATCTTCTTGCGGAATGTGGACGGCGCCTTTCAACCCTTGAAGATTGGTTGTCCCGACCAAGCGCAAGCCGCTGTAGGAAATATCCTGAGAGAGGAGTTGGAAAGACCGGCCGTCATCCGACTCGAAGGTGACGGGCTTGATGAAGTGCACACGTTTGAATTCCCGCCGTTCGCGAGCGACGACGATTTTTTGATAAGCACGGATCAAATCACGCACAGCTCTAACGTGCGTTTGCCGTCGTTTTTTCTCTTCACGAACGCGAGTGCTGAGGGGAGGGACGAAGACGTAACGCCCCTTGCGGAACTGGATCCGCGGTTTAAGCAGAGCAACGACTTCTTTCCAGCGATCAGCGGGAATCCCCGCATCGGTCAATTGGGCTTGAATCTGCTTGGGCAAAAGAGCTCCTTCTGCCTTCAACCGATCCAAAACGGCGGAAGCAGCAGCATCTAGGTTGTTTTTCATTGTTTACGCGATCTAATATCGGGCGCAAAAACAATCGACTGCCCGCGGCTGTTCGCGAGTCCAGCAGCGCAACGTGTGCTATAGGAAACCATAGCCTACAAACGCCAGACCGGACAAAAAATTATTCTTGAAGAAACACCACAAATGTCGGACATTTGCCAGCAATCACGTAGGAACAATTGGTAGTCGCGATTGAGCTGGGTTGCCGGTTGACCCCTGCGGTTGCAAAGGAGAGAATGGTCTCACCTCCCCGAAGTTCGCGTTTCCTTTGGTCACGGAAGTTTTACATGAGTGCACATCGATTGTTTTCCTCGTGGTCGGCTGCCTCAGCAGCGATCCTGGCGCTGACTGTTTCCGCCGGTGCCGAGACGAAATGGCTTTGGTCTACTGCGTACGCCATCCCCAAATGGACAACAAATCAGGGATCGGGTTACTTCAGCATTGTTTGCGGCAAGAACGGCAAGCTCTACATCGGCACTGCCAAGTACGGGGTCAATGCCTATCTGGTCGAATTCGATCCGGCGTCCAAGACAATGAAAGTCGTGGTCGATTGCCACAAGGAAATCGGCACCAAAGCGACCGGCTTTGCTGCCCAGTCGAAAATCCACACGCGGAACAACGTCGGCGCAAGCGGCAAAATCTATTTCGGCACCAAGCAGGGTTATCCCGAAAAAAACGAGAAACGCACCGATTATCCCGGCGGCTATCCCATGGTCTACGATCCTGCCACCGGGAAGACACGCGTCTATCCGATACCGGTCAAGCATCACGGCATCATCAGCATCGCCCCGGATGAAAAACGTGGCGTGGCCTATATCTCCACCTGCGACGACAACCGGCCGATCGAAAGCACTCATTTTCTCGTACTCGATTTGAAAACCGGCAAGTACCGCGACCTGATGGATTGCCAGCACATGTATGCGTTTATCGTCGTCGATTATCTTGGCCGGGCTTATCACCCCATTCTGGGCGGCGACATCGCCCGCTACACGCCTCCTTCTTCGCCGAACGCCGAGGGTAAACTCGAACGTCTCAAGCAGTTGATCGATGGCAAGCCACCGACTGACGACTCGCTGCTCGCCCATCCGAACAGTCATCCCATCAACTGGGACATCTCTCCCGACCGCAAGACGCTTTACGCCGTCGCCATGTCGGCGAATCAGCTGTACCGGTATGATCTGACCGGAGAGGAAAAGGTCCTTTCGGGCCATCGCCTAGGTCCGCTCGTTCCGAACGCGAAGAAAACCGATTGCCGAGCACTATGCGTCGGACCCACGGGCACGGTTTGGGCTGCGGTCACAGCACAGACCGAGCTTGGCTCGTCCATCTTCTATCTGGTCAGTTACCATCCCAGCGACCGGACCACGACCTGTCATGGGCCAGTCGCCATTCGCAATCCGAATTACACGGAATTCACGGACAAGAATGGCAAGAAACTGCCTTGGCATCACGGCATTCGCAAGTTGAAGGGCGGTATCGTCACGACCAACTACACGATCCTTGGCGTGTGTGAAGCACTCGACGGCAATGTCTATGCTCTGTCGCTGGCTCCGTTGACATTGCACCAAATCCCCAATCCACGCAAAAAGTAGCTGCCTGCTGCCAGCGGCTTTTTCGACGTTCACCAGCTGTTCAGGAAAGGTTGGAAAAGCGCAGGGAGCAACCGCGACAATCATCTCGAGCAGGGGCGCTGTCGTGATCTCCCTCTCTCGCACAGCAGCCGATTTTCTCGCAAGTTTGCAGGTTCGCCGTCGATAAGTCTGAAAAATCGTATGCATCCTTCTTTCTTACGGCGGGCTATCCATGGACGTCGCAACATTGATTGGCTTGTTCGCAGGTTCCGTGCTCATTCTGGTGTCGATCATGATGGGCGGGAACATGCTGGATTTCATTAATGTCCCGTCGTTGATGATTACGGTGGGCGGTTGCTTCTCCGCCTTGCTCATCAACTTCCCCCTGCGGAGCGTCATCGGCATGCTCGGCGTCGTCAAACAATGCTTCTTTTACAAATTGCCTGATTCAAAAGAAGAGATCAAACGTCTCGCCGATCTGGCGACGACAGCCCGCCGTGATGGCCTTTTGGCCCTGGAAAAGAAACTCGCTGACATCAAAGACCCGTTCCTTCTTCGCGGACTGGAAATGGTCATCGACGGTGCACCCAAGGAAAAAATCGACGAGGTTCTCAATATCGAACTGGAGGGAATCGAAGAACGGCATTCGTCGGGCAAGAAGATTCTCGACCAGATGGCCTCTTTGGCGCCGGCGTTTGGCATGATCGGCACGTTGATCGGTTTGATCCAAATGTTGCGAACCATGGACGATCCGAGCCAGATTGGCATCGGGATGGCTACGGCCATGCTCACCACATTTTACGGATCGTTGATCGCCAACCTGTTTTGCATTCCGATGGCGGGAAAACTTGAATTGCGCAACAAAGAAGAGGTACAGCTGCGGACGCTAATGATCTGCGGCATTCTCGCGATTGTCGAAGGAGAAGCGCCGCGTGCCGTGGAAACCAAGCTCAAAGTGTTCTTGCATCCGCGTCAACGAGATGTTGCCGCCTGATGCGGCCGGGAGAGCGTCATGGCCAAAAAACCCGAACCCGAAATCGTCGGCGGTGCTCCCGCATGGACGGCCACCTTCGGCGACACCATGACGTTGCTCATGACCTTTTTCATTCTGCTCGTCACTTTTTCAACGAACAATCCCTACAAAATCGAACTCCGCCGCTCCACGGTCATCGACGGCGAAGGCGGCTCCGGCGTGGTCACGGAAAAAGTTCGTGCTGGTGACAAGAACTCGATTATCTGGAGTCTGGTTCCTCCACCCCTGCACACGTCACATCAAGGATCGGAAATGCCGCCCCTTTATGGAGAAACGCTTAAAGAACAAACAGACGAAGTAGTGGCACGCATCGAAGCAGTCCAGAACATTACGTTGAAAGATAGCTATTCGATACGCATACCGCTGGCCATGCTTTTCGACGGAGAGCAGTTCAGCGAGTCGGGCAGAACCCTGCTCAAAACGATGAGCCAGCATCTGGAGCCGTTGCCGTACGACATGCAAATCGAAGTTTCTGATAAGGGACTGTTCGGCAAGGCTCACCGAATCGTTCTTTATTTCATGGAAGAGCGCTCTTTTGTGCCAAGCCGACTGGCAATTGGTTTGGCGCCGCCCGGCAAAGCAAACCAGCAAGACCTGGTTTTTACGTGCATTCGTCAGCGCTGATCGCGAGGAGAGAATCCTGCCATGCCGAGAGCACCCAAACGGGAACAGATCAACAAAGGGGACTCCTGGTTGGTGTCTTTCAGCGATCTCATCACCACGCTCTTGTGTTTCTTTATCATTCTGAGCGTCCTGGTGCAGGATCAATCGGGACTGAAATTGTATGAAGGCCTGCAATCGTTTCGCAAAGTGCACGAATTTCAGTTTTTCGGCATGCTATCGGGATCGAAGCAAGTCGATCAAAAGAGCCGGCCGAAACCGAAACATTCCATGGGAACTCCGGATGGCGAGAAACAAGGAGGTACGCCCGATCGAGCCGACGGTGAACCGGAAACCCGCTCGATCGACGGCGAAGAAGAACGCTTGCAGAAGTATTTAGCGGAAATCGACCGATTGTTCAGTGTCAAGAAACTGCCGGCGATTACTGGGCGGGCCACGGTCGATTTCTACGAGAAATTGCACAAAGGATCCGCTCCTTTGACCGAGCACCATCGCGAATTTATTAGTCAGGTGCTGCCCCTTTTGCGGCGTAAGGATTATCAGGTTCAGGTCGTCGTCTGGGCGACCATGCCAAGCGAAAGTGCCTGGTTGCGCGCGTTACGACAAGCGGAAGCTGTCTGCGATCAGGTTGCAAAGCTCGCCCGATTGGAGAACAAGGACCGCAAACGCCTGGTACCTGTGGGGCGAATCTGGCCTCATTCCGACTTGCAGCGGCCGGTGATGTCGCTTTTCATCGCCAAGACCGGAACTTAATGCTCGCTGCCGTTGGCGGCAGGTGTCAAGCCATACTCCCGCGTCTTGGTTTGCATGGTCTTATAGTCGATTTGCAGGAGTCGTGCGGCCTGGGCTTTATTAAAGTTTGTCTTTTTCAGGGTACGCAAGATCACTTCCCGTTCCAGTCGTTCGACGTGACGGCGGACAATTTCTTTAAGCGGCAAGTCATCCGAGGCGGTGTCGTCGTCGGACATGGCCGGGTCGGCGACGAAGGTCGCGGTTCGGCGAATAATCGACGTATCGGTCGTGCTTTGTTGTTCGCTGCTGTGAGCGATGCCGAGATGTTCCACGTCGATGACGGAATCGCACAAAAGAACGGCGCGGCGAATGGTGTTGCGCAATTCACGAACGTTGCCGGGCCAACGGTATTCCGTAAGAGCGTCCAGGGCGGAGGCGGTAAGGCGGCGAACCGTTTTGTTCAACTCGCGCCCGGCTTGTTCCATGAAATGGTTCGCCAAAAGAATGACGTCTTCGCCGCGTTCACGAAGCGGCGGCACATGGATAATGAACTCATTGAGCCGATGGAAAAGGTCGAGCCGAAAAGACTGTTCGTCGCAGAGCGCCGAAAGGTTCTGGTTGGACGCGACGACGACACGGAGATCGATGTCGATGTAGCGGTCGCCGCCGACCCGGCAGATTTTTCTTTCTTGCAGTGCCCGAAGCAGTTTGATTTGGATCTCCGGGGAAAGATTCTGCACCTCGTCGAGGAAAAGCGTTCCTCCCTGGGCCAGCTCGAATTTGCCCGCCCGGGCACGATCCGCGCCGGTAAACGCACCCCGCTCATGGCCGAATAACTCGCTCTCCACGAGAGAAGAATGAACGGTGCCACAATCGACCGGAACGAAATGATTGGCCCAGCGAGGACTGAGAGCGTGTATCGCGTTGGCCACCAGTTCCTTGCCGGTTCCGGTTTCGCCCTGGATGATCACTGTGAACGAGGTCGGCGCCACCCGGCGGATATCGTCTCGAAGTCGCGTCATTGCTGGACTATCTCCCAGCAATTGGCTTTCGATCTCTTTGATCTGCCTGTTGCGGAGGTTGCGGTTTTCGTCGCGGAGGCGCCGGGTTTCTAAAGCCCGCTCGATTCGCATGCAGATTTCGTCGGGATGGACCGGTTTGGCGATGAAATCAAATGCTCCCTGCTTGATCGCTTCGACGGCTGTTTCAATCGTGCCGTAACCGGTGATCATAATGACGGGAACCGATTCATCGATGGCCTTGAGCTGAGCCAGCAATTCCATGCCAGGCAGATTCGGCATATCCAGATCGGTCACGACAAGATCAGGTCGCTGGCGGCGAAATTCAGCCAGTGCCTCCTGGCCGTTGTGGCACAGCACTGGCTGGTAACCTCCCTCGCTGATGACTTGACCCAAGAATGACAAAAGTACCGCATCGTCGTCGGCGACGAGAATTTTCTTCCTATCCACGAGGCGACTCCGGCTGGGGCGGAATTTCCATCCGCCGGTTGGTTTATCCCTACCCAGAGCTTGATGCCGCGATTCGACTGGTTATTGGCGTTCTCCCGAATGGTTCCGCCGAAATCGTCCCCCGTCCTTGCGATTTACCAGCGTTCGCTGGCAAAAAGCCGCCTCCTCTCTTCCGTTCAGCATTGCTCGTGCCAACGCTTTATAGTGTTTTCACACAACCAGTTAGGTGGCTGCCCGGCGTCGGCATCAGACGATTTGTTAGCAATTCTGCACAAATTACTTGCATTTATAATGCTCTCATCTATTGCATCGCAAAGGAAGTTCAATCCGGACAGCCTTTCTTACCGATAATTTGCATATGGTCCTATTAGGTGCTCAAGCCGATCTTCTGGCGAAGGCGATGGATGTCGCCAGCTTGCGCCAGATGGTGATCGCTTCGAACGTGGCGAACGTCAATACTCCGGGCTATCGCCAGCGAGAAGTCGCCTTTGAAGAGGCGCTGTCCAAAGCGATCGCCAAAGACGATATGCGATCGGCTCTTGCCGTCGAACCGGAGATTGTCTTCGGGACCGGCACAGCCACACGCGCGGACGGCAACAACGTGGACATCGACAGGGAGATGACGAACCTGACAAAAAACACACTCCTATTCCGGACCGCGAGCCAGATTCTGGCTGTGCAACTGCGCATGATGCGAAGCGCCATCACCGGCCGATGAC
This sequence comes from Gemmatales bacterium, assembly GCA_026004675.1. Classification (GTDB taxonomy): domain Bacteria; phylum Planctomycetota; class Planctomycetia; order Gemmatales; family Gemmataceae; genus BPJP01. The sequence continues at coordinate 241,091 of BPJP01000001.1, read as the reverse complement.
ACCGACAGTCGTCGGCTATCAAGCGGACGCCGAGGCAGTGTCAACAAGGGCAGGCGGTCTTGCCGCAACTTTGGGCAGATCCGCGTATTGGCTCGTTCCAGCCGAATTACGTCGATCACCGTTGTTTGCTCGTCGCATTCGCGCTGCTATAATCGGCTGACGTGACCGTTTTCGCGCTCGAGGTCGGGCATCATGCGCAACTTGATCCTCATGATCGGAGTGGTTCTGGTTGTCTTTGCGGCTTCCGCCACTGTTTCGTATATGTGGCAAAAGAAGCAGCAAAAACCCGAAGAGAGCACGACCGAAGAAGCGACAGAAGCCAAAACGACTCCGAGTGGTCTGCAACCGCCTTACGATCCCGAGGCCGAGAAATCGGCGCAATTGTCCACTCGCCTACGCAACCAGCAGGAAGCGCTGCGGGCTCGCGAGCAACGCTTGCTGGCTCGCGAAAAACACCTCGAAATCATCCTGAAAGATATTCAGAAAGAACGACAAGCGATTCAAGATTTCCGCAAGAAAGCGGAAGAGGCGATGGCCCTGGCGGAAAAGAAGGTGGCCGACTTGGAACGACAAGCCAAGGAACTGGAAGCGCGCCGCCAGGCGATCGAGCAGGAGATCAGGGAAAAGCAGGCCAAGATCACGGAATTCGAAAACCTGGAAAACGACCGCATCAAGCAGATGGCAAGTATTTATGACGCGATGGCTGCGGAAGATGCGGCACCTCTATTGGAGGCCATGGTCGAATCGGGGAATCTGGAAACGGCTGTCAAAATCCTTTCACGGATGCGCGAACGACAGGCGGCGAAGCTCTTGTCGGCCATGCAGAGCAAGGTGACAGCGGCTCAACTGTTGGAAAAACTCAAGGGCCTGAAACGCCCTGAAACCCCTGCCTTGCCAACTCCCTAATCTTCCCGTTTGGAACCACGCGAACATTCCATTTTTTCGTTACAGTTTGCCACCTCAACTGGCCGATATGAACCTCGGTAGACACGTAGCGCGCTTCGATCAGGACTTCATGATGTCAGCTCGATGGCAAAAACAATACGGGACAAAGAATTGGCTGCTTCTGGCGCTGATGGCCGGCCTGGCGGTCCTTGGTGGCGTTCTTGTTCCGCAATTGCGTTTGCATTCCCCTGATGCCAACGCCCAGCCATCTTTTGTTTCGAAAAGCAGTGCCGACGGGAAACTCGGCTATACGCCGCCAGCGATTCCAGCTGCGCCCGATCCGCAGGGCATGATCCTGCGGCTGTTTCTGTTCGCTGCGGTACTACTCGCCATGACCGTTCTGGGTTTGGTGTTGGCCCGAAAATGGCTCACAATCAACCCGGCCACCGCAACTGGCCAGAACAAAAGCATGCGACTGGTGGAAATGCTACCCCTGGGCAACCGCTGTTGCCTGTACCTGGTCGATGCCGACCAACGTCCCGTGCTCGTCGGCGTCGATGCATCCGGGCTGCGGACGATCGTGCCCATTCCCGAGTCGTTTGGCCGGGAACTTCAAGGGTTGCATGAAAGGACGAACTCGTACTCCGCGGCACTTCCAGACGGCGAGTCGATATCAGGAGGAGTCTGAGCATGGACCTCATTCCGTTATCGGAACGCCTGGCAAAAAGCGGTGCGTTCGACAACCTGTCGCCGGCGGTGCAGACGGCATTATTTCTGGGTGCCCTGGCCCTGGTACCGATGCTTTTGGTCACCGTGACGGCGTTCACACGCATCGTCATCGTCTTGTCCTTCATTCGTCGAGCTGTAGGGACGCAGGAAATCCCGCCCAACCCCGTCATAATCGGGCTGGCCTTGTTTCTCACGTTCTTCGTGATGGGACCGACGCTGGAGGCGATCGACCGTGAAGCGGTCCGTCCGTATCTCGACAACAAGATCGACGGCAACAAAGCGTTCGAACTGGGAATCGGCCACCTGCGGGAATTCATGCTCAGGCAAACACGCCGACAGGATCTGGCACTTTTTCTGCATCTAGGAGACATCAAATCGGTCGAAACTCCGAGCCAAACTCCGTTACGGGCTTTGGTTCCGGCTTTCGTCGTGAGCGAATTGAAAACCGCGTTTGTGATGGGCGTTTGCCTTTTGTTGCCGTTCTTGCTGATCGACCTTGTCGTTGCGAGCGTGTTAACGTCGATGGGCATGGTGATGATGCCGCCGGTGATTATCTCGGCTCCGGTTAAAGTCCTGCTGTTTGTAGTTGCTGACGGCTGGCATCTCGTGGCATACGCGTTGAGCCAGAGCTTCGGTTAACAGTAGAAAAAAGGGTGGGGTAGGTAAACGTTTCCCTACGAAAAGAGGAGTGAATTCCCGTACCACGATGAGACGAATTAGCACAACGCTATGACACGCAATACATTGCGATAAAAACAATTATTGGCATGGCGATTGCTGGAGTTCCGACGCTTGTTTGGTCGATCCAGCAGAGGACCATGCATCATGACAGCTACGCTTGTCGCCACCCGCACTTATCAGCGTTGTGCCGATAAGAACCAGCGGGATGAATTGATTACGTCGCATTTGTGGTTGGTTCGTCACATCGTCCGGCGGTTGGCGATGCATTTGCCGGGTGGCGTCGATTTGGAAAACCTGGAATCTGCCGGCGTCCTCGGCTTGCTCGAAGCGACGAACAAATACGACCCGACAATGGGGACGAAGTTCAAGACATATGCCTATACGCGTATTCGTGGGGCCATCTTGGATGAATTACGGCGGAATAGCCCTTTGCCCCAGCACATGATGGAACAGGTGGCGAAGGTGAATGCGGCTTATAAGAAACTGCAATCCGGCACCGTCACCTTGGAAGCCCTGGCTGAGGAAACCGGCTTGTCGGTCGACGAAGTAGCCGACTGCCTGTCAGCGATGCGGCTGACGAAGATGCTTTCCTGGGAATCGGAAAATCATTCGTGGGAAAACTCTGTCTTGTCCACAAAAGATTTGCCCGATGACGTTGCCGAAGAAAAAGAACGTCTCGATCTTCTTCGCGAAGGCATCGAAGCCCTAAACGAGCGGGAGCGACTAGCAGTCACGCTCTACTATTTGGAGGACTTGCGCTTGAAGGAGATCGGCGAATTGTTGGGGCTTTCCGAATCGCGGGTGTCGCGGGTGTTGAGCACAGCATTATTCCGCCTGCGCGAATACATTCGGGTCCGAGAAGGAGAGGAAATAGAGGAGCTAACGATCTAAGAGGAACAGTCCACCATCACAATGGATGATCGCAAACGAGAATAGCCATGACCGATCGAAACGGACACCACGGTCGACAAGCAGTTATTCCTGGACGGCAAGTCAAGTTGAGCCAGCGCTTTGGACCGGTTGTCGTTGGCCAAAACCAGACTCAGTTGCGGCCCTTGGACGAGGAAGAACGTCCCTGTCGCCCGACTGTCGAGTTGATCCGGGAAGGAACAGTGGTGCGCGCCATAGAGGTGACTTGCACGTGTGGCGAGAAAATCCGGCTGGATTGCCAGTATCAGTGAATTTGAGGGCAGACGATCCGGGTTTGGCGAACGAACGACACGAGGGAGTGAAGGATGCCTAGGCAAATCAGGAAGTGTAGCCGGGGGATCTTGCTTGTATTACCTCTGTTGGTAGGCACGGGATGCTCGATCCAATTAACTTGTACGAATCCGTTTGCCCGCTGCAACGGCGGTTGTCAGCCAGGGATTTCAGGCGAGCCAGTGCTGCCGAATCCGCCGCCGCCGGCACAGGGTCCGCCTCCCCACGAGCAAATTTCGCTGATGTCGCAGCAGTTGGCGGCTAGTCAGGACCGGGCGCGTATCGAGCGGGCGCATTTGCAACAACTGCATAACAAAGTGGAAGACCGCGAACAGGTTCTTGGACTGGCGGAAAGCGAGATCATCGCGGCCAAGAACGAAATTACCGAAGCACGGGAAAAGATTTTAAGGATGCAAAAGGAGACTGAAGCGCTAAAAAAACGGCTGGAACGCGCGGAGAAAGACAACCAGGCGACGATGGAATCGATGATCCGGCTATTGGAACGAATGCTTCAATCAGGCAATATGCCGCGCCAACCCTGACGAAGCACTGCTGCTGAGGGGTAGAAATCGACAGAGAAAGGTGCCATAATTCAGCAATCGAGGGGATGAGGGAAGATCATGGCTGCCGACGACAAAGCCGCTCCCGCGAAGAAGGGGCCGAAGTTTTTGGTTTTTGGACTTTTGGGCATCGTCGCAGCAGCCGGTGGGGCTGCCATGCCGTTGTTGCTGCCCAACCCTTTGTTCGGAACCAAATCGGAAAAAGTCGAATCCAAGCCCGCGTTGATTCCCATGGAAGCGGTGGTCGTCAACCTGGCGGAGGTGCGTCTCAGTCGCTACCTGAAAGTCAAAGTCGTGCTGGTGGTCGATTCACGCGATAAAGAAAAAGTGGAGACGCTGCTGCGGGAGAAACAGCCCTATCTCAAAAGCTGGCTGCTCAGCCACCTGGCGGACCTTTCGTTAAAACAAGTGACCGGCAAGATCGGCCAGAATCGGCTGCGGCGGGAAATTCGTGATCAATTCAACGCCATGTTGTTCCCTGACGGTTCGGAAAAGATCAGCGACGTCTTGTTCGAGGAATTCGTAGTGCAATGACGCCCCAGGCTTATAACTTTTGCAAACCGGACCGTATTATCAAAGGGAAGGATCATCTCGCAAGCGACATGGAACAGAGGCTGGTTGCCTGGTGGAATAGCGCTTGCGAATTAGCACCCAAGAAATGGCAGAAACTTGCCAGCACCCCCTTCGAAACAGCATTCAACGGCTTCAGCAACCAACGTGCGGGAGATATTCTCGCCGATCTGGAAGAAACCGACCTGGGATACCGCGTCACTCTCAACGGCACCGAGGGAAAGCATTGCCTGCTCGTGTTAACCCGTCCGCTGGCGATTCGTCTGGTTGCCCTGGTGACCGGTGGCAGTCTTGAAGAAGAGCTTCTCGACCGCGACTTGACGGTGATCGAGGAAGCCGTTGCTGACTATGTGACTCAGCAATTGTTTCTTCCGAGCCTACAGGAATCGTGGCGGGAAACCGCCCCACTCGAGCTAGGCCATCCCGCTCGCGAAGCAAACCCGAAATGGAGTAAGGTGTTTGCTGCTGACGAAAAAGTTGTGGTGGGTACATTCGTGGCAAAAATCGGCGCTTTCGAGTCAAGCTGGAAATGGATTCTGCCGCAAGATGAACTCTTGAAGCTCGTGGCCAATGAGCCGATGGCCCAAGTGGCGAACAACGCCGACGTGCTTGCCCGGCTGAAGGCACTCGTTAACGGGATTCGCGTGGAGATTGTCGTGCAACTCGGATCAGTGCAGGTACCTGTAGCTCAATTGTCAAGGTTGCGGCCAGGCGATCTCATCATGCTCGACCAAAGCATCAACGAACCGATAACCGCGCAAATCGCTGGCATCAAAAAATTCGAGGGCTGGCCTGGTCGAGTCGGACAGCGCCAAGCTTTTCGCATTAGCAGACTAGACGGTTAAATCATGACAGAAGAACAACAGACAGAAACAGTCGAATCCGAGCAGATCGAAGCACGTGCTGCTGATTTTCCCGAAGTCGCTTCGTCGGCGGCGCCCGATGCGACTGCGTCACTCGATCGCTTACTCGACGTCAATGTTTCCGTTACTGCGGAACTTGGGCGGACCACTCTCACCATCGGCGACATCCTGAAATTGGGTGTCGGCTCGGTCTTGCAGCTCAACCGGTCCGTTTCCGAGCCGGTCGATCTCGTCGTGCAGGGCGTTCGCCTGGCACGTGGTGAAGTGGTCGTCGTCGATGATCGCTTCGCAGTCCGCATCAAAGAAGTCATTGATCCGAAAAAGGCGAAAGAACCGGGCTAGAACGCCTCGATTCTTCTGCCGAATGCACCCCGGCACGTTTGCTTGCCGACTTCTCATTGGTTTAACGGAAAACGAATGCGAAACCGGGTTCCCTTCATTGGCTCGGAGTCGATCTCCATTTGGGCGTGATGGTGTTCGAGCACGACGACCACGAACGACAAGCCCAATCCCATGCCGGTGTGGTGTCCTTCATAAAGGGCATTGTCGCGTTTGGTGGAGAAGTGCGTTTCCACGCATTTTTGTTTGACTTCCTCCGACATACCGATGCCGTTGTCCTCGACTTCAAGTACGGCATGGTCGCCTTCGCGTCGGCTGCGAAGCGTCACGTTTCCTTTCCAAGCCGCGGCTTCGATAAGTGCCCGGCGGAGTTGGTCGCCGTCGGGGTGTTGCTGTCGAGCTTGTTCACGCAAGACACTTCGCATCTCGAACGTCGCATCCCGGGCGTTGAATAACAGATTCTCGATTGCCTGTTGCAAATGGGAAGCATCCGCTTGCACCCAAAGAGGTTGCGATGCGATCTCAGCGCACAAGTGCAGCTTCCATTTTTCCCGGGCCAGATCACGCCACGTCTCGACGATTTGTCTGACGGAAACGTTCAGGTCAAGTTTCGCTAATTGCGATTGGTTCGGATCGCGACGGACTGCCTGGAGTATTTGTTGCAGGCGTTCGGTCACCGTGCCGAGTGTGTCTTTCACCTCGGCGAGCATATGGTTCTGTTCGGGCGATAAACTGTTGTTTTCGAGACAACGGCGGAGGAGATCATTGGGTCGGACCAGTAAGTTCTTGATATTGTGGGCATACGAACCGGCCATGATGCCGATACTGGCATACAGTTGCGATTTCAATTCGAGAGCGCGTTGTTCGGCGGCCTGAGTGGCGAGTTTTTGTTCGAGCAGGTTGCGTTCGGCTTCTTGCTGGCGTCGCTCGGCTTCCTGTCTGCGGACTTCTTCTTCGAGTGCCATCCGTTCTGCCTCGCTGATTTGCCTGCGGACTTCTTGCCGTTGGCGTTCCCGTTCGCGCTCCTGGCGCTGCACCAGCATGATCCAAAAAAATGCCAGTATCGTGGCGATAACTGCCAGCGCGCTCGTCCAGCGAAGCCGAACCATTGCTGCCTGTTCGTCGTGCTGCCTTTTCTGAAAGGCGTGCAGCTGGTATTCAAAACGCAAGATCGCACGATCGTCATTCGGTCCCAGCAGGCGGTGTTCCAGTTCGCGAACCTGGCTCGACGTCCCGTGTCGGGGACGAGGGACACCCGACTCCCAGACAATCGCCTCCAGCTTCTGCATCGGGTATCGGCGGTTATGGCCGGGAAAACGCAGCTCCAGCCGGTAGATCGAAGGAAATAGCGGCAGCCTTTCCTGGTATTTGCGCACGGGATGGGCCAAAGCATCGAATTGGGCGGCGATGATTTCGGCCAGAAGATCTCGTTGATAAAGCGTGGTTTCGGTCGGCTCCGCCTCCGCCGCCTCGAGATACTTGCGAACCAGTTCCGGCAAGGTGTCGCGAAAGACCCTCGTCTGATCGACCCACTCGATCAGTGCCGCCTCGTCGTACTGTTCGCCGCTTTGCATGCGCACCCACAAGGTGTCGATGAGCACACCGACAAACAGCACCCACAAGAGCATCGGTGCCGCCAACGCCCGGATCGATCTCCAGAATCCTCGCTGTTCGCCAGTCATAAAGGGACCGCAAAGAGTGCCGAGACGACGATCTCAGTATATCAAGAAAGGATGCCTGTCCAAAAACGGTTGTCGCAGACGGACTTGCGCGATGGGATCTTGCGTGATAACACAAGGTGCCAATGGTCGTTCTGGATTTCTTGTTGCCCGCGGTGCTGCCATCTGCCATATTCGTCAACATTGCCGCCACCACGGGAGCCGCACCATGAAATGGAATGGCAGTTCGGCAACAGATAGCGGAACTTTCGGCAACCGCTTAGGTTTCATTATTGAGCATGCTGGTGAAATTGATTGGTTGTTTGCAGCGGGTGCTGATGATTTCTTCTGCGCACATGTTCACCACGTGCCTCTATTTTGAATCGAACCGTTACCCCGGCCCGGCCACACCATTACCGGATCATGACCCAGTCGTTCCGGTTGGTCGAGTTGAGGGTCGAATGATGAAAAGAAAGGAGAATGCCGCATGAGACAGCTCTACACGATCGTGTTGTTCTTAGGGTTGACCCCATCGCCATCCGTCCTCGCGCAAAAGCCCACCTTGCCGCCGGGAGTGATTGCCGAAGAAAACGTAGAATATGCCAATCCCGACGATCAACACCTCAAGCTGGACTTGTATCGTCCCAAGGAAGGCAGACTGTTTCCGGTTGTCGTGTGCATTCATGGCGGGGGCTTTGTCGGTGGCCATCGAGAAACCATGCGTTGGATCTGCGTGAACCTCGCCACGGAAGGATACGCCGCGGCTACTATCCAATACCGCTTGGCACCGAAGTACCGTTTTCCGGCTTGCGTAAAGGATTGCAAGGCCGCTGTGCGCTGGTTGCGCGCGAACGCCAAGAAATACAATCTAGATCCGGACCGCATGGCCGCGATGGGCACGTCGGCGGGTGGACACCTGTCAGTGTTTCTGGCTGCCACGGCGGACATCAAGGAATTCGAAGGAAACGGAGGTCTGGCCGATCAATCCAGTCGCATTACCTGCGCCGTGAATGCCTTCGGCCCTTCGGATTTCACGCGTATCCAGGGCAAGAGCAAGTCAGAGCCGGTCCTGGAACCTTTCCTAGGGGGCACGCTGCAAGATCGTCGGCGTGATTACATCCAGGCTAGTCCGCTGTACTGGATCACTCCCAAAACGGCCCCCGTCTTGACGCTCATCGGCACTAAGGATGAACATGTCCCTCTTGAGCAAGCACGGTGGCTCCACGAACGGCTGCAAGCGTGCGGGGTACCGAATGAACTCGTTATCCTGGAAGGGGCCGGACATGGTTTTCGAGGCAAGCACCAAGAACAAGCCCAGAAAGCCATGCTGGCATTCCTGGGAAAGTATTTAAAGAACCAAGCCGGGACCGAGCGCCAACCCGGCAAGCGAGGGCCCCAGGAAGATTCTGGTCGAAAAGTTCAACCGCGAACTGTCCCGTTTATCTTGATACTGCCGGCATGGCGCAAATCCGACAAGCTAGTCGAGGAATGGAATCAGCGTCTGGCACGTCCTGGCGATTTAGTGGTCTCCATGCCCTCGAACTTGAAAGATCCGCGGCAGAGTGAAGCCAGCTTGGCCAAGGTCAAAGGCGTGCCGGGATGGGTTACGCCATCCGCCGAAGCGGTCCTGAACGGTGATGCGAAACTACCCAAGGGGTGTCAATGGCTATGGTACGATCTCGAAACATGGGCACACACGCCAAAAAAGGAGAAAGACGACCCCGTCGCTGCCGCTAGGGCCCTCCGCGAATACTGCAACAAAAATAAGCTGAAATTGGGAATGACACCGATCTACGCTAGATTTCAGGACAATTTTAACCTGGAGCTGGCAGCCAAAGTCGCGAGCTATTGCGATGCATACATCCTCCAATGCCAGAGTTGGCAAAAAGACCCGCAGCGGTTAAAGCGGATCGTGCAGCATTTACAGGATCTCAGCAAAGCGATTCATAAAGCCAACCCGAAATGTCTGGTGGGATGTCAATTGGGCACGGCCAAACGTTACGGTGGCGTCGCCGCTGCTTTGGAGCTTTATCGCCAAACCCAGCCTTTTATACAGATCTACACCGCCTGGTGGGAGCCGGAAGAAGAGAGCGTTGCGCAACTGCTTAAGGCATTAAACAAGCCTAGAAGGTGACATTCGGCTGCTGGTCCGGCTGGACCTTTTTGAAAGTGCCGACGGATGAGCGAGGAGGCAGTGTGCGTGTGGAGATTCAGGATAGTGCTGGCCGGCCGATGCGGAACTTTACCGTCGACGATTGCCTGCCCGTCAACGGAGACCACATCGCCATCGATGTGCGCTGGAAACAAGGCCGAGACGTGAGCGGGCTTGCAGGCAAAGCAATCCGATTGCGCTTTGTCGTCAAGGACGCGGATGTGTTTTCGTTTCGATTTCGCAAGTAAACAGCAGAATGCTATCGGCTGATGCGCAAGCCCGAGCCGGACATGAGGGTTTCGACTTCCTCGCGCGTGATCCAGGCGAAATCGCCGGGGATCGAATGCTTCATCGCGCTGGCCGCCACACCGAAGTCAACTCCCTTTTGCAGGTCGCCCTCGAGCAATCCGTGAATCAAGCCAGCAGCAAAGGAGTCGCCGGCACCCAAACGGTCGACGATTTCGACTTCGTAGCTGCGCGTGCGATAGACTTTGCCGTCGCGCCAAGCAATAGCCGTCCATTGGTTCTTCCAAACGAGCGGATTCTCGCGAAGGGTGATGGCAACAATTTTCAGTGGGAACCGTTTGGCTAACTTCGCGGCGACATCTTCGTAGTCTTCGCCGCTGATTTGAAAGACGCGTTGGGTGTCCTCTTCGGTAGTGATCAGAACGTCGCAGAGGTTCATGAATTCGCTCATCCAACGGCCAGCCTCTTCCTGGCTCCAAAGTTTAGCTCGGTAATTGAGATCGATGCTGATTTGCACGTTGGCATTTCGGGCGGCTTGCAAAGCTTCGCGCGTCGTCTCGGCCGCACTCGTGCTCAGCGCCGGTGTGATGCCCGACACGTGAAACCATTTGACACCGGCGAAAACCTTGGACCAATCGACCATCCCTGGTTGAATACCGGCGATGGCCGAATGCCTGCGGTCGTAGAGCACGCTGCTGGCCCGCGGCGCCGCTCCGAATTCCAGGAAGTAGAGTCCCACTCGATCCTCATTCGTCCAGACGATGTGTTCGGTTAACACACCTGCTTCGCGGGCGTGGTTGGCAACCAACCGACCAAGGGGATTATTCGTCAAACGCGAAACCCACGCACTTGCGTGCCCCAACCTGGCCAGACCGACGGCGGAGTTCAACTCTGCTCCGCCTACCATGACGTCCAGGCTGTGCGCCTGTTCGAGCCGGCGAAAGTTCGGCGGACTGAGCCGAATCATCGCTTCTCCGAACGTCACCACTTCAACGCCCATCGTTCCACCCCGCATGTGCTGTCTGATTGCTGGACGAGGTGACATTGTAAGCGAAGCGACGCGTTTGAACAGACAGGAGTTGATTTCATCACCTGTCTCGTTGCCCTCGGCAGCCACGGTCCGCTTGACTTCGACGACCCAGCGCTGAGAATTGAGGAAGGTGAGTCAAACCATGTTCCAAGGAGCTGCGCTTTGGTTGGCAGCAAGCGAAAAGCCGTGACGCTTTTGGAACTGCTGGTAGTCATTGCGATCGTCGGCGTGCTAATTGGCCTTTTATTACCAGCGGTGCAAAAGGTACGGGAAACTGCCAACCGCGCCGCCTGTCAGAGTCATTTACGACAAATCGGCATCGCCTTGCACGCCTACCACGACGCACACGGCGGCTTGCCGCCGGGAATGTACACCGAAGGCGGCAACAATCTCGAGCACGCCGGTCATGTCGGCCTGGTCAACCTCGTCGCTTTTCTGGAACAGGACAATTGGCTCAACCAATGGGATCAGAGCAAGCGATGGTACGAAGGGATTAACTTCCAACTCGTCTCGACGCAGATCACAGTCTATTTCTGTCCTAGCAATCGGACGAGAGGGGTTCTGGATGTGCAGTTTCTTGCAGCACGGGCTGGTCGGCCCTTGCCCAATCCTGCCGCTTGTGACTACCTGCTATGCAAGGGAGCCAACGCCGCACTCTGCGAGGATGTAGAAGTTCCCATGCCGGCGCGAGGTGTTTTCGAAGTCAATTCCAATACGCGTTTCACGGACATCACCGACGGCACGAGTCATACTTTTGCCGTCGGAGAAGGGGCAGGCGGCAGCCGACTTTATGGCATTCGCCGGTATTATGCCGACACCACCCCGGCGACCGGTTTGTTTCCTGGCCAATCCGATCGCATCGACCAAAGCTGGTCCGCCGGGCCAATGGCCACTCGAGAGCTCAATTCGCTTGGCCTGGTTGGGGGCACGGCGCTAGGAGTCACGGCTCAACGTGGCGGGCACAGCCTGCCTTTCGACGAACCAATGAACTATCCGCTTGGTTTGGCTGCCTTCGATTTCAATAATGATTGCACCAACTCGGCAACCAGCGCCGGTAAAATGGACACGTTGCCCGGCTTCCGCAGTGCCCATCCGGGAGGGTGCAATTTTCTCTTCTGTGACGGCAGCGTCCGCTTTATCGAACAGACTTTAGCGCCAGGCGCCTATCGCGCCTTGTCCACGATGTCCGGCGGCGACAACAACAATCCTTGAATGTTTAGTCGACTCGTTCTTTCTTCAACAAGCTCACGACCAATGCCGTTTTTTCTTCCGGCTCCTTGGGCGTGCACCAGCTGACCACCACGATCGACACAAGCGCGACGAGAAAGGCCCAGACGGAAAAGTAAAGAAACGGCTCGGAGATCTGAAAAAGGGGAGCAATGCCCAAAAGCTCACACACCGTCGACTGGCTGAAAACGAACAAAACGATGGCAATCGTTACTCCAGCCAGAAAGCCGACGAATGCGGCAGTGGCAGTGGCTCGTCGCCATAAAAGACCGGTCATCAAAATGGCCAGCGCAGGACCTTGAAAGAATGCCATCATCGTTTGAAAGATCGCGTAGACTCCTTCCTTGAGATAGGTCAGCAGGAAGGCGAACAAGATCGCCCAGATGACAAGGACGATCGTCGTGCTTCGGCCAACGAGAAGCAGTTCCCTTTCATCGATCGTTGGGGAAAAAAAGCGCTTGTAGAAGTCGTTGCTGAAAACCGTGGCGGCGGAATTGAGGTAAGAGTCCATGCTGGACATGAGTGCGGCGACAAACGCAGCCAGGAAAATGCCTCGAAACCCCGTGGGCAACAACGCCGCCACGGAGGTTGGAATCGCCTCGTCGCCGTCTTTCAACTGCGGGAACTTGACCATGGCAATCAAACCGGGGGACGACAATAATGAAAGGAATGATGTTCTTCAAAACAGCGCCCCAGATATAGGATGCCTTGGCTTCGAATTCGGACCGAGCTCCCAAGGCGCGTTGGACGATGGCCGGATTGCCGATCCAATAAGCCGGACTGAGAATCAATGCGAGGCCAAAAAGGATCCCCGGCCATGGAAATGGCGACGTCGTGTCGACGGGCAGCACCAGCGAAGTCGTTTCTATCTGTCCGCCATCGGATTGTTGGCGAGCCAGTTCGAGTTGATGAATTTTCTGTTGCAAGGCGGCGATGCCACCGACATCGATCAGGCCGAAGGCGACGATCAAAAGGCAGCCGACGATCATGACGACGCATTGGACCGCGTCGGTATAGACGACGGCGGCCAAACCGCCGGCAATGGTGTAGACGCCGACCAGGGCGGCAGTCAGCAAAATGCACGCCGACTGGTTCCAGCCAAGCAGGACGGAAAGCAATTTGGCAGAGGCCAGCAACATAACGCCCAGGTTGCAGGCCATGAAGATGAGCCAACAGAAAGCGAGAGCAGCGCGGACACGGGCATCAAAACGCTTTTCCATGAATTCGGGAATGGTGTAGATGCCGAGCCGCCAGAAGTGCGGAATGAAGACGAAAGCAGCGACGATCATGGCTGGCACACAGCCGATCCATTCGAAGTTGCCAACCGCCAGGCCATAGCGGTAGGCAGCACCGCCGACGCCGATGATATCGGTGCCGCCAATATCGGTGGCGACGAGGGACATGCCGACCGCCCACCATGGCAGCAGGCGACCGGCGAGGAAATAATCGGCACCCGTACGGATGCGCCGTCCCACCCACAGCCCGAGCGCGAGAATCGCAACGAGGTAGATTCCCAGGCCGGCGTAATCGAGCGTCGTTAGATTCGAAGACACTTTTGATGCGCAGCTAGCGGTGAAACGTGCAACACGACAATCGTAGCAGGCGCGTGCAGCATGAGTCGACTCAGCCCCTGCCGACGAACGGCATCTTGGTGGCCATCACGGTCATAAACAGGACGTTCGCATCAAGGGGCAGGCTGGCCATGTAGACCACCGCTCTGGCGACATGCTCGACGTCCATGGTTGGTTCGACGGCCACGGTCCCGTTGGCTTGCAAGACGCCTTCTTTCATGCGTGCGGCCATCGGCGTAAGAGCGTTGCCGATATCGATCTGCCCGCAAGCAATGTTATATTTTCGGCCATCGAGTGCTGTAGCTTTCGTCAACCCGGTGACGGCGTGCTTGCTGCTTGTATACGGGGCAGAGTTTGGCCGGGGCGTCGTTGCCGAGATCGATCCGTTGTTGACGATCCGGCCACCCATCGGGTTCTGGCTTTTCATCAGCCGAAACGCCTCTTGTGTACAGAGAAAGACGCCCGTAATGTTGACATCGATCACCTTTTTCCAGTCTTCGAAGCGGAGGTCTTCAAGAAGAGTGCCGGGAACGTTTGTGCCCGCGTTGTTGAACAAGAAATCAAGTCGGCCGAATTTCTCCTTCGTCCTGGCAAATAATTCGCGGACCGAATCGGGCTGAGTGACATCGGCAGGTTGGACCAGGGTGCGAGTTTCGTCGGCACCAGCAAGGGACACCGTTTCGTGCAATGCCTCGGCTCGGCGCCCGGCCAGGACGACGCAATAACCTTCCCTAAGCAGAGCAATCGACACGGCGCGGCCGATACCCGACCCTGCTCCAGTCACCATGGCGATCTTGTTGTTGCTGGTCATGGCAGGCGCCTCAAGTGAAGTTCGAAAGTGTAAGCCACGGCTCGAATTTAGAAGCCGACAGATCGAATTTCAAGCCGCTTGTGGCTGCGAATCGAGCACCGATGCCTGGTAGGCTTGGATGACTTCGTCGATGGGACCGAACCGGCGGACTCGGCCATGATCGAGCCATAGCCCTTTCTGGCACAAACTGGCAAGCGACTCCATGTCGTGGCTGACGAAGACGAGCAGTTGAGCCTGGTTGATCATCTCACGCATGCGTTGGCGGGCCTTTTGCTGAAACGCCATGTCCCCGGCGGCGAAAACTTCATCGATCAAAAGTATTTCTGGTTCGATGGCGGTGGCAATGGAGAAAGCGAGGCGCACCATCATGCCGGCGGAATAATAACGCACAGGCATATTGAGGAAGTCGCCCAGTTCGCTGAATTCGGCGATGGCCGGCAGTTTGTTGCGGATACTGGCCGGTGTTTCTCCCTGAAGGTAGCCGCGGAAATAGATGTTGTCGTAGCCGGTGGCGTCTGATTCGAAACCCAGGGCGATGTCGAAAAGAGAGCTGATTCGGCCTTCGACGTAACGTCGGCCTCGGGAAACCGGATAGATACCGGCGAGCAACTTGAGTAGCGTGCTCTTGCCGGCGCCGTTGTGCCCGAGGACGCCGATGCGTTCGCCATCTTTGATTTGCAGCGTAATGTCTTGCAGAGCGCGAACCTTCATCACCGGATTGATCGACTTGCGGTACATTTGCCGAACGAGAAACTCTTTGAAAGTGATACGGTCGTGTTTGCGCACCCGAAACGTCAGACACGCGCGTTCGAGTTCGATTTTTGCCATGGTGATGATCCCCAAACGGAGCCGACTAGAGATAGAAGACCACTTTGCGCTGTAGCCGATATAAAGCGTACGAGGCCGATGTCAGGAAAAAGGCAACGAGGCCGCAGGAAACGCAGTAATTCATAAGCGAGGGTACACGCCCATAGATGATTGGCTCTCGGATCAACGCCAGCACGTGGACCAGTGGATTGCATTGCAGAGCCAGTGCCAGGAAGGGGTCTGATACCATGCGCGTCTCCCACATCACTGGCGTCAGATAAAAGAGTATCTGAAAGCCGACCTCGAACAGGTGTTTGGTATCGGGAAAAAACACATTCATCAGTCCGCCGAGAACCGCCAGCGACCAGCAAAAAGCGAACAGCATCACCAGCGTTGCTGGCAGCGTCGCCAGGGCCACGAGGTTGAACACTTCAGGTTTGAAGAACACGGCCATTACCAGGACCACCGACATGGCCAGGAGGAAATGAATGCTGGTTCCCAGCGTTGTGCGGAGCGGATAGATCGCCATAGGAGCGGGACATTGGCGGATGTATGACTCGGCCTGGATATAACTCTCGCAGCCCGAAAGAGTCGAGCTGACGATATAGCCCCAAGTGGCGATTCCCGCCAGCAGGTAAGGGGCGAAATGGCGAATGTCGACCTGAAAAATTTGATGGAACACGACGCAAATCGTCGTGGTCAGGGCGATGGGATGCAAAAGCGACCAACCCATGCCGATCACCGAGCGGCGGTATCGGCTCCGCAGATCCATGCGAACCAGCGACATCCAAAAGTAACGGAAATTCCAGATGCTCCGGAAATACTCTCTCATGAACCTCTGTCCCTTTTTTGAATTGCCTCATCAGGCGGCCAGCCTGTGGGCGACCGACTCCGACGTGCGCCCAGCGGTATCTGCCTCGACTTCCACCGGAGGAAATCGGCCAAAGAGATAGACCAGACCGCCAGCGACCAGCGATGTCACGGTGAATACGGAAAACCAGAGAAACGCCAGGCTCATGGCCATGCCTTCCCGAACCGCCATCGGCGCCAGAAACAACACCATGCCGCCCTCGCGGACTCCCATGCCGTTGATGCTCACCGGCAAAAGTGTCAACAAAGCGACCATTGGTACCACGATCCAGTAATACCACCATGCTATCGGAGCGGAGATGGACAACCCGAGCAACCAGACGATCAAAATATTGCCGCTTTGAATGACAAGACTGAGCAGGAGGATGCTTGGGCGAAAGGCAAAACGCAGCGAATGAAGCAAATCGCTGCCGAGGTTGTCGAAACGCCTGCCAAGACTGAAACGCAGACGGCGATTAAGGCGAATGAAAACAGGAAGACAGGCCAAGCCACAATAAGCAGCAACGACGGCAGCGAAAACGCTCCAGGTAACCCAAAGGGGCAACGTGATAGGGCATAACAAAACCGCCAGGCCGGCCAAACCGAACAACACTACGAAGCCACTCAGGCGATCGCTCAGCACGCTGAGAAAAGCGAACCGACGTCTCCCTGATCGGGAATTGAGGTAACAGGCGCGAATGACATCGCCACCCACGGAAGTCGGCAACACGAGGTTGAAAAACATGCCGATGTAGTAAAAGCCCACGTAGCGCGAAAGGGGAATGCGGAAACCGAGTGGCTCGGCGATCCGCTGCCAGCGATAGCCGCTGATGACTTGAATAAAGGCGTACATCAGGACGGCGGCGACCCAGTACTCGATCCGCAGCCGGCTGAAAACCTCGCCCACTTGGACCCAATCCGTCCGCCAGGCCAGCCAGCTCAGCAGTCCAAAACTGACAAACAGGCGCAGGTATTTCGTCATGAAGCTCGCTCCATCGACGTTGCCGCCGTGGTAAACAGGGCACATCGCATCGATTGACCAGGCGGGGAAAGTCGCGTTTACAAGAAGGGCTGTGCCTGGGTGTTGTTCGCGGACGACGAATACCAAAAGCCCCAGACTCGGTTCAAGACGAACTCGTTATCGAATTGACAGCATTTGCTGCTTACGCTACTTTGCCGCCGACCTGGCGGTCCGGCGACCGCCTCCTTTCCGAAACAAAGGCCCATCCGTTGCCATGCCGATAAAAACCAAACTCCGAATTCTGGTCGTATCGCGGATGTACCCGCATCCGGACATGCCTTGCAATGGCCCGTTCGTTCACGAGCAGGTCAAAGCGCTTCGTCAAAAGGGGATGGACGTGCGCGTGATCAGTGGTCGGGCTTTTCCCCTTTTTCTCAAGCGACCCTGGGGTGTGAAAAGACGATGGCGGCATTTCCGACACGCCTGGGACCATTTGGATTGGACCGAATACGACGGCGTGCCGGTTGTCTATGTTCCCTACCACGTCGGCTGGACGGCCAGACTGTTGGGCTTGGACGATCCATATCGCGATGCCGTCTTTCATGCTGGTTGCTGGGCGCGAGGCACATTCGACTTTGATCTGATCCATGCCCACACGGCCTATCCTGACGGCTTTGCCGCCTTATTCCTGGCGACGACGTTTTCTCGTCCTTTTGTCATTACCGAACACACTGGGCCTTTCTCGATTTTGACTCGTCGCCGCGATTTGCGTTACAAGACGATCTCGGCACTTTGCCGGGCCGAACGCATTTGGTGCGTCAGCGACTCGTTGACTCGGGAAGTCGCCGCCTATTTGCCTGCCGATGTTCGTTGCCGCGTCCAGACACTTTACAACGGCGTCGATACCGAACGGTTTCGCCCGCCCGTCGACTGGCGACCCAATCCCGATGCGCCGCGTCTCGCCTTCGTCGGCTTGTTCGAACCGGTGAAGAACTTGCCTGTCTTGATCGACGCATTCGCGCGTCTTCGTCGCCGATTGCCCAAGGCCACGCTCAGCCTTGTTGGTGAAGGTCCTCTCTATCCCTCTATCCAAAAACAAATCACCAGGCTGCGTCTGGATTCAGCCGTCCGTTTGCTTGGCCGACTCGACCGAGAGCAAACAGCCCGTTTCCTCCGCGAAGAATGCGATGTTCTCGTCTTGCCAAGTCGAAGCGAAACCTTTGGCGTCGTCTTGATCGAAGCATTGGCCAGCGGCAAACCAGTGGTCGCCTCTCGCTGTGGCGGACCGGAAAGCATCGTTACCGATCCTCGACTTGGCACCTTGTGTCAGCCAAACGACGTCCGGGCGCTTTACCATTGTCTTCTTCAGACCATCGCCCGGCTTCCGGAATTCGATCGCGACGCTATCCGCAACTATGCCGTCGAAAAGTTTGACTACGACGTCCTGGCTTCGTCCTTGATCGAGCAGTATCAGGTAATCGCCCGCCCGACCGCATTTCCAGCGAACCTGCGTGCGGCTTGATCGCTTTACTTTGAAGTGTCGCCCTCTCGCCAGCCTCTGACTGCACTTCTTTTCCTTGGGCTATGCCGAGTCCACCGCTGGACCAATGGCGTATAATGAGGACAAAGACCCGACTCTATACACAGGAATGGATTCATGCTCATGGCTTCGCTGACTTGGGTTGGGATAGGCCTGATGATTTCAGGCGGTCCCAACGTTGCACCAGGACTTGTGCGCGCGGAATTTCTTTTCGAAGAGGCTCCTTTTGCCCAATGCCACGCGTCGACGATCGAGAACGCCAGGCACGGATTAGTGGCGGCGTGGTTCGGCGGCACGCGTGAAGGACACCCCGATGTTGGCATCTGGTTTAGCCGAAACGTCAATGGCAAATGGACCAAACCGGTCGAACTGGCCAACGGGGTCGAAAGCCAAGACAAGCGATATCCGTGTTGGAACCCGGTGCTGTTTCAGCCGAAATCCGCGCCGCTGATGCTGTTCTACAAAGTCGGCCCCAATCCTCGCGAGTGGTGGGGCATGCTGATGACTTCAGACGACGGCGGCCAAACGTGGTCGAAGCCTCACCGACTGCCAAAGGGGATCTGGGGACCGATCAAGAATAAACCGATCCAGTTGAAAGATGGCACGATTCTGTGCGGCACCAGCGACGAGGTCAAAGTCTGGCGGGTCTTCATGCAGACCACGCCTGACTTGGGCAAGACATGGAAGACAATTGGCCCGCTCAATAGCGGCAGGAAGTTCGGCGCGATTCAGCCGACGTTGTTGCGCCACAGTGAAAACCGCTTTCAGGCCCTCTGCCGCAGCCGGCAGGGTGTCATCACGGAAGTCTGGTCCGAAGACGGCGGCAAGAGTTGGTCCGCGATGAAAGCGACGTCGCTGCCCAATCCAAATTCCGGTATCGACGCTGTCACCCTCACCGACGGTCGGCATCTGTTGGTTTACAATCATCTCCAGCGCGGCCGGCACCAGCTTCATGTCGCGGTTTCCAAAGATGGCATACGCTGGCACGCCGCCTTGAAACTCGAGGATCAGCCCGGAGAATTTTCCTATCCTGCCGTGATTCAAACTCCCGACAACTTGGTCCATATTACCTATACTTGGAAGCGACGAAAGATCAAACACGTTGTCATCGACCCAGCCAAATTGAAGTTGCGTGATTTCGACGATGGCCGATGGCCGGGGTAAGGTTTCCGACCTCTTTTCCTGACATTGCGAGCAGCAGAAGGGAGATAAAGCGAATTCAATCATGGACATCAATCGTTTTACTGAAAAAGTTCAAGAAGCTTTGATGGCTGCGCAGCGACGGGCAGCGCAGCTAGGGCATCAGCGGATGGACGTGGAACACGTCCTGCTTTCCCTTCTGGAACAGGAACAAGGGCTGGCCCCTTCGATCCTTATGCAACTTGGCGTGAACATCGCCGAACTGAAACGCCGACTGGAAGACGAACTCGCCAAACTGCCGCGTGTCACCGACGTCAGCGGCAACCCGGAACAGGTTTATATTGCGGGTCGGCTCAACAGCCTGCTCAGCCAAGCCGAAAAAGAGGCGGAGCGGCTTAAAGACGACTTCGTTTCCGTCGAACATCTGCTCCTGGCGATGACCGACGATCAAGGAGCAACGGGAAAGCTATTCAAGGACCAAGGCATCAACCGCGACCGGTTGTTGCAGGGAATGCAGAAAGTGAGAGGACATCAACGCGTGACAACACCCAATCCCGAAGCGACGTATCAGGCACTGGAACGTTACGGCAAAGACCTCACCGAGTTGGCTCGGCAGGACAAGCTCGACCCGGTCATTGGGCGAGATGAGGAAATCCGCCGGGTCATCCAAGTTTTGTCGCGGCGGACAAAGAATAATCCGGTACTCATCGGTGAACCTGGCGTTGGCAAAACCGCCATTGTCGAAGGTTTGGCCCAGCGCATCGTTCGCGGCGACGTGCCAGAAGGTTTGAAACGCAAACGAATCATCGCCCTGGACATGGGAGCATTGATCGCCGGCGCCAAATATCGCGGGGAATTCGAGGAACGCCTCAAGGCTGTGCTGAAAGAAGTAGCCGAATCTCAGGGCGAAATCATCCTCTTTATCGACGAACTGCATACCGTCGTCGGCGCAGGAAAAACCGAAGGTGCCATGGACGCCGGCAACTTGCTCAAGCCAATGCTTGCTCGAGGCGAACTGCATTGCATCGGCGCCACAACGCTCGATGAGTATCGCCAGCACATCGAAAAAGACGCCGCTTTGGAGCGCCGATTCCAGCCGGTATTCGTCGATCAACCCTCTGTGGAAGATACGATTTCCATCTTGCGTGGCTTGAAAGGCCGATACGAAACGCACCATCGGATCAAAATCAAAGACTCTGCCCTGGTGGCAGCAGCAGTTCTGTCGAACCGCTATATCTCCGACCGTTTTCTTCCCGACAAGGCCATCGACCTGGTCGACGAGGCGGCCGCCAAATTACGTACCGAAGTCGATTCGATGCCGACCGAAGTCGATGAAATCCATCGCCGGGTAATGCAACTGGAAATCGAGCGCACCGGACTGGTCAAGGAGAAAGACCCGGCGTCGCGTGATCGGCTGGCCAAACTGGAAAAGGAACTGGCCGACTTGAAGGAGCAGGAAAAAGCGCTGACCGCCCAATGGCAGGCGGAGAAGGAAGCCATCCGCCGCCTGAGCAATTTGCGTGAAGCCATCGAAAAGACGAAGATCGAACTTGAACATGCCATGCGTGCTGGCGATTTTGCCAAAGCCAGCGAATTGAAAAACGGCACCTTGCCCACTCTGGAGGCGAAACTTCGAGAGGAAGAGGAGAAGCTGGCACAACGAGACGGTGGCAGCCGATTGATCAAAGAAGAAGTCGACGAAGAAGACATTGCCGCCGTGGTCAGCCGTTGGACCGGTATCCCCGTTTCCAAACTATTGGAAGGGGAAGTGCAGAAGTTGCTGCATCTGGAAGAGGAACTGCACCGCCGAGTGGTCGGCCAGGACGAAGCGGTTTCCGCTGTCGCCGAGGCGGTCATCCGCGCCCGTTCCGGCCTGAAAGACCCGAATCGACCCATCGGCTCGTTCATCTTTCTTGGCCCGACAGGCGTGGGCAAAACGGAACTGGCCCGAGCACTCGCCGAGTTCCTTTTTGACGACGAAAAGGCGATGGTCCGCATCGATATGTCGGAATACCAGGAGAAACACAATGTTTCGCGCCTCGTGGGCGCTCCCCCCGGGTATGTCGGCTACGAAGAAGGAGGGCAACTCACCGAAGCGGTCCGCCGGCGGCCTTATTGCGTCATCCTTTTTGACGAAATCGAAAAAGCTCATCACGATGTCTTCAATTTGCTCTTGCAGATTCTCGACGACGGCCGGCTTACCGATGGCCATGGTCGAACCGTCGATTTCAAAAATACCATCATCATCATGACGTCGAACATCGGCAGCCAGCGTATCCTCCAATACGAAGGAGCCTTCGAAGGCGCAAACTACGAGCGAATGAAAAACGCCGTCCTGGAAGAATTGCACAACCACTTCCGGCCGGAATTCCTCAACCGCGTCGATGAAATCGTCGTTTTCCACGCCCTGACGATGGACCATCTCAAGCAGATCGTCGAAATCCAGTTGTCATCGCTGCGCCGTCGACTGGAGGAACGGCACATCAAGTTGCAATTGACCGATGCGGCAAAAACCTACCTGGTGGAAACGGGCTATGATCCCAAATTCGGCGCCCGCCCGCTGAAACGGCTGATCCAAAAAGAAATCGAAACCGCCCTTGGCCGAGCCTTGCTGAAAGGCGACGTCCGCGAAGGGCAGGAAGTGACCGTCGATTATCAAGACGGGCAGATCGTGTTCCGGTAACCGACAAACCCCATAACCGACAACGACGCGAGATCATCGCTACGAGGATGTCTTGACAACCGGTGCTTGGCGCAAGGACTGGAGAATCACTTCGGCAAGGCAGGTCCGACTCGTGGCGGTGGTGGCTGCTTCCAGGCCGGTCCAGGCTGGTAGGAGATGGCCAGGTGTGGTGTCTGGAGTCGAACATGCCCCTTGAATCGCGAGGTCAGGGCGGCGTCGAGGATGCCTGTTGTCAACAGGGTTCGTTCGACCGGCCAGGTAGGCTTGCCGGTCATGAACATGGCATCGATCCCCTGGCAAAGCATGGTGAAATGGCCGTATGGTCGCCCATCCTGAAGCCAGAAGTTGACGGCAAACGGCTGCTTCTCACCTTTGATCCTGGCGGCAACGATCATCTCGCGAACATGGCCACTGAGGTGGAGCAGTGTAGCCCGGCAGCCGTCGCGGTATTCGATGACAAAGGCGGCCGGCTTTTTGCAATTGTCACGCGGAGTACCCTTTCGGACCGCCATCCCCTTGGCCAAAGCGGCATCCAGAAGCGCGGGTGACCACAGCTTTTTAGCCGAGTTCCAGACCTGGTCGCCTTCGAGGCAGGTCACTGCCTGGACGCCGGTTTCGTTTCCCTTTCGGCGTTCAAGTACGCACTGTAAGGCTTCGAGGGCATGAAAGCCGTAGCTTTCCAGACCACCATACGAAGTTACAACCGCTTCTTCGACTTCGACGCCGCCAGGCAATTCGAGCGGAGGCAAACGCCAAGTAGTCGGTAGGCTTGAACCGGCCATCAGGGGAATCTTCATCTCGATAGCCCGGTCGTACATCCACTTCGTGTTTTCCCAGCTATAGGATAGATGCTTATCATTGAAGACCGGGACAGAACGCTTCGAGGCGCGGAAGACATCGACGATCCCCTCAAAAAGACGACGTCGAGGATACAGTTTTTGTCCCTTTTCATTCACGGGATAGTTACCGTGCTCGCCGATCAGAAGCACGCCGTCGACGGCGAGTTTATCACCGCCGCAGCACAGGGCTTCGCGAATCGACTTGTAGATCGTGAAGCCATGCTTTCTGGCCAGACTCCGGCTCATGTCATTAGGCGGCAACTGATCGGTGTACATGGAGACCAGCTTGGATTTTGGTTTGGCACTCTTACCATCCAGATCGAATCCTTCGAGCCATCGACCAGCGATGACATCGGCATGGGAATTGCGGCGGTATTCGGTAATGATGGCGGCGATGTTCGTCATTCTGGGTTCGGCGCGGCTAAAACAGGCCGTGCCAACAGCAGCACCTGCGGTCGCCAGAAAATGACGTCGAGACACGAAGCGGATTAGGGACATGGCAGGATCCTCGGTTGGCAGCAATGGCAACCATCGTAACCGATGCAGCCAAGGGTGGAAAGCAGTCAGCGAGCAAAAGCCAGAAAAATCAAGCGAGAGCGGAAGTCGGCGAGGGGAGACCGGTCGGCAACTCGCACAATTCGTCTCCCAGGAATAGATGGTGCCAGATTTGCGTCGCGATGACGCCCACCAAGCCGAGATCGAGATAAGTCCGCCATCCCGGACGCCAGGACTTTCGGCCTGGTCGCAACCAGTAATCACGGACACGCTCAACATCGAAATAGCCTGTTTTGCAGAGCGACTCCTCGCTCAATAGCTGCTGAATGAAGCGCGGCGGTTGCTGTTGAAAGGGAGTATCCACCGGCGCGCGAAACATGGCTTTTGGTCGCCGGGCGACTGAACGCGGCAGGTACTCTTCCGCCAGTTGTCGCAGAATGAACTTGTCACGGCGGTAGCCACGCAGCTTCCATCGGGGATGCAAGCGGGAAAAGAAGGCAATCACTTCGTCATCGAGAAAGGGGTAGCGCGTTTCCACGGAATGTGCCATGGCAACCCGATCTCCCTTCTGGCTGATGAGCATGCCGGGCAGAATGGTTTTGTATCCCAGGTAGAGCGATTGGTTGAAGGGATGCCATCGGCGAGCGCGGTCGACATCGAGGACGAGGTCGTCCCAGGCTGAAAAATCCCCAAGCCTGGCTAGCGTGTCGCGATGATAAAAATAATAGCGATTCGTACTGTAAAGCGTGTAGATGTCGACGGGGGCGAGTTTGCCGCCTACTTGGTTCTGGCTGTTCAGCAGTTGCTGCAATGGCGTCAGGCTTCCGGCAGCCTTCAAGATGGCATGACGTACCAGGTTGCTGCATCGAATCGGCCCGCAGTCCAATACATTGATGAGTTTGTTGATTTTGAACCAGGGATACCCGCCCAACCCTTCATCTGCGCCTTCGCCGGAAAGAGCGACCTTGTAGCCGTGTTCGTGCACCGTTTTAGCCAACCGATAGACAGCGGCGCAGGCGACATGGACAACCGGCGACTCGGTCGTGCGGATCAGGTCGATGTAGCTGTCGCATAAAAGACGGTGGTCGCATTCCACGAAATGGTTTCGGCAGCCAATGAAGTCAGCGATTCGCCTGGCTTTGTCGGATTCGTCGTGTCTGGCAGAAGTGAATTTGACTGTAAACGTTTCGAAAGCCCCTGGTTGGGATCTGGCAGCAAGCGCTGCGATCAAAGCTGAGTCGACGCCGCCGCTGAGATAGGAAACGACCGGAACATCAGCACGCATCCGGTGGCCTACGGCGCGATTGATCGAAACTCGCAATTCTTCGACGAGTTCCTGCGCATTCTTCGGATTGCGTTCGTCGCCACGCTCAGGGAAATCGAAATCCCAATAGCACCGTTCTTCAATATGCGGGTTATTGCCGAGTTGGATGCGCAAGCAAAAACCTGGGGGAATGGAAGAAACTCCCTCGAACATCGTTCGCCGACCGGGTAAAGCGAAAAAAGTGAAGATATTGTCCAAGCCGCCCAGATCCAACTTTGGTTCCAACCCGGCGGCCAATAGCCCTTTGATTTCGGATGCGAACATCAAAGTCCCGTTTCGCAAGCTATAAAACAACGGACAAATGCCTACCCGATCGCGAGCGAGGAGCAGCAGGCGCTGGCGGAGATCGTAAAGGGCAAAAGCGAATTGGCCATGCAGGTACTCTAACATCTGCATGCCGTAATCCTCCCAGAGATGAACGAGAATCTCGGTATCGCAGTCGGTCCGAAATCGATGGCCTCGTTGCTCCAGGTCTCGGCGTTTTTCGACATAATCGAACAACTCGCCGTTATAAACAACGACAACAGAACGATCTTCGTTGAAGACGGGCTGGCTTCCTTCGGCCAGGTCGATGATGCTCAGACGGCGCGAAGCCAATCCGATGCCGGGCTGATAAAAGTAGCCTTCGTCGTCTGGCCCACGGTGGAACAACGCATCGGCCATTCGTTCCAAAACGGCAGGGTCTACCGGCCGTTCTCCTTGCAAATCAACAATCCCGGCGATCCCACACATGAATGTTCGTCTCCGATCTTCGATTGGTCTCCGGCCAAGGCCGCAGATTAAACTTACGCTTAATGCTATGTGTTGTCCTGGCTAACCGACAACGAATGACTCATATTTTTCGTTGGTCCTGTCGGCAACCGCTACGACCAAACAACCTGAAGAGATCGTTTCTTTTTGCCCAGGTCAAAGAAGCTTGTTGTTTTGTTTGGTCCCTAGGGTTCATCCGGCGACAGGCATGATCTAAAATGATCCGCAGGAAGAGATCGACGTCCGGAAACGGCGAGGTCAACAATGGCAGCGAATTTGACACCGCAGTATCTGGAAGCGGAAGCGGAGTACAAAAAGGCACAGACGAACGAGGAGCGTCTGCAATGCCTGAAACGGATGTACGCGCTTTTGCCCAAGCACAAAGCATCCGAGAAGCTGCAAGCCGACCTGAAAAGTCGCATCAGCGAAGTGAAGGCGGAAATCGAGCGGGAACGAAAAGCACCCAAGAAAAAGGGCCACAGCTACAAGATTCCAAAGCAAGGAGCGGGACAATACATCGTAATTGGCGGTCCGAACGTGGGAAAAAGCCGATTGGTCACCTACTTTAGCCGAGCGAATACCGAAGTCGCACCCTATCCTTTCACGACCCACGAGCCGCGTGCCGGCATGATGGACTGGCAAGACACGCGCATTCAATTGATTGACACGCCGCCGATCACCTCTGATTATCTGGAAAGCTATCTATCGAGCATGGTGCAAAACGCCGATGCAGCTTTATTGATGGTTGCTTTGGACGATGACGACGGGCCCTTCGCGGCTCAGGCGGTCATCGATCGGCTTGAACAAACAAAAACGATTCTGGTAGGTGCCAAGCCGGAGAATCCCGAGCCGAACCGGCACTACGTCAAAACCCTGCTGGTCGGCAACAAAGTGGATACCGAAGGAGCCTCGGAACGTTTGGAAATCGTCCGCGAACTGTTCGGCAAGCGTTTTCCGATTCATGTTGTGTCGGCAGAGACGGGAACGGGAATGGAGCAGTTGCGGGACGCAATGTTTGCCTTTCTGGATGTGATTCGGGTATATACGAAGCAACCGGGCAAGCCGCCAGACTTGCAGTCGCCATTTACTTGCCCTCGAGGCAGTACCGTTCTGGAGTTTGCGGCGCTGGTTCATCGCGATTTCGCCGAGAACTTGAAGTCGGCGCGCATTTGGGGGACCGGCGTTTACGACGGTCAGAGCGTTAGCCGAGACCATGTCCTGCACGACAAGGATATCGTTGAGTTGCATATTTGAGAAAGATGAATTCCATTGCGCCTTCGAACGGACGAAAAGGCGTCGATAAACTCCCTGTGCAAAGAAGGGTGAATATGACTAAACCGGTTCCCGAGCCTGTTGATGTGGATCGTGTTCGCGAATTGGCCCTTGGGGTGATCGAAGCCGACAGGTTTCCGCATTTGGCTACAGTCGACAAAGACCAGCCGAGGGTCCGGCCAGTTTCACCAGTGCGAAGCGACGGCTTCACGATCTACGTGGCCAGCTTGCGCCGCTATCACAAGACAGTGGAAATCGAAACGAATCCAAAGGTCGAGTTATGCTACCTGGACCTCAAGCACGATCAGGTTCGACTGACTGGCATTGCTGAGGTGGTGACCGATCCGCGACTTCTCCAGGAAATCTGGGATGCCAACCCGTTGATGCGTCAATTTCTTGGGTCTCTGGACAATCCGGAATTGATCATCTATTGCATCAGACCGACGCGGGTTCGTTTCATGCGCGAATGGGCGCTGGAATACATCGAGGTTCCTCTGCAAAAACACGAGTTGGCCGCGTCGTCTCATTAGCTGCGGCGCGGGACGTGCGCGCCGCGAGCTGTGCGTGGTCATGACGGAATGGGTTACTACAACCCTTCAAGCTTGCCGGTGCTATCCCCGAAGGAATCGCGCGGCACTCCCATACGTTCGAGCATGGCGAGATAGAGATTGGTGAGGGGGGTGTTTCGCGGGTAGCAGACGTGGCGACCCGTGTGAAGCGTTCCACCGCCTTTGCCGACAAGAAGGATCGGCAAGTCGTCGTGATTGTGGCGATTGCCGTCGCTATTGCCACTGCCGTAAAGGATCATGCAATTGTCGAGCAAGGTGCCATCGCCTTCGCGGATGGATTTCAGTTTTTTCAGGAAATAGGCGAACTGTTGCATGTGGAAATGATTGATTTTGCGAATTTTTTCGAGTTTTTCGGGTTTGCCGCCATGATGTGACAGATCGTGGTGCCCTTCGGGAACGCCGATCATGCGGTAACTACGGTTACTGCCTTCGTTGGCATAGACGAACGTAGCGATCCTGGTAAGATCGCCCTGGAAGGCGAGAATGAGAAGGTCCTCGAGAATGCGGATATGCTCGGCATAATCCTGCGGGATGCCGCTCGGCCGGACTATGCCGTCGGGGCCTTTCTCTGGTTCGCCAGTTCGGGCAATCCGTTGTTCGATTTCGCGGACGCCGGTAAGATATTCTTCGAGTTTTTGTTGATCGTTGCTGCCGAGCCTGGCTTTCAGGCGTCTGGCGTCGTCGGCGACAAAGTCTAGAATGCTCTTGCGGTAGAGGTCGCGTTTGGCGCGGGAGGCCGCCGTTTCCCTTTTCTCGCCGTTGCCGAACAATCGATCGAACAAAGCCCGCGGATTGACCTCTTTCGACATCGGCGTCGACGGCGTGCGCCAGGACAGATTGTTCGAGTACGCACAACTATAGCCAGAGTCGCAGTTTCCGGCATTGAGGCCGCGATCGCAGCCCAGTTCGAGCGAAGCGAACCTGGTTTGCCCGGCAAGGGCCATCGCACAAACCTGGTCCACCGAGACGCCCGCACGAATGTCGGCGCCGTGCGTTTTTTTCGCCTGGCAGCCAGTGAGGAAAGCGGCCATTGCCCGTGCGTGATCTCCGGGACCGTCACCGTTGGGACGTGCCTTGTCACAGGTCAAGCCAGTCAGGACAAGCAGTTCGTCCCGCACTGGAGCGAGCGGTTGCAGAATCGATGGCAGGTCAAATCGACTTCCTTCTGCCCGAGGCGTCCATTCTTTCATGTGGACGCCATTGGGCACATAGAAAAATGCCATGCGCCGCGGCGGCTTGCCGGATTGTTTTTCCGACCCGGCGGCGATCGAATATAAAGGTGCCATTGCCTCCAGCCATGGCAACGCAATGGCTGTTCCAAGCCCTTTGAGCACTGTTCGGCGGGAAATTTGCAGATTCTTCATAAGGCCCCCATTCGGTGTGCAGTTGACCCCTTCTTTTCGGTCGAGGGGGATAAGGCAGGATGTCGCTCCTATTATAGCTTTTTCCCAAACCAGGCGAGAGTAAATTTTGCGACCGCCGACCTGATTTCTTCGGGGAAGTCGATTTACCTTATGGTCGAAGGCGATTACTGACAACCCGTTCATGAACAAGGTTGTCCTTGAACGAACTCGCAACTGGTGCGATCGTTGTTTTCGCGTAACTCGCTAAGAGCGGCATGCTATTGACAAAAAATCGGCGTATCAACAACTCTCGATCTTGCCGAGCCAGCCAAAGTTGGTTAAGTTTGAATTGCTGTGGTTCTCCATGGCGATTCGTCGAGGTAATGGCTGGGCGGCACTCACGGTGAGTTGTCGTCTCGCGCTGGGAGCCACTACCTCGACTCTTTTTTTTGCACGAAACTGCGGGTTCGCACTATCCTTCGCGAACCCGCTTTCTTTTTCCTGCCTTTGGGTGTTTGCTGTCGCGACTCGATCGGTGTTTTGAGTTCTTTTTGGAAGCGGCCGGCCGCGCTCGCCGTGATGTCGCCACACCCTCTTGTGCCACTACCTGCCGCAGCTGGCAGACTTCCTGCGGGGTAAGGCGGCGTGCTTTGCCGACGGCAAGCGTTTTTAGCTTGATCGGTCCAATGGCGATCCGTTTAAGGCTCAAGACTTTGTGTTCAGCGCGGGCGAGCATGCGACGAATTTCGCGATTTCGTCCCTCGGCAAGCACGATCCGCAGCCAGGTGCTGGCTCCTTGCTTTTTGACTCGCTTGACATGCTTGGCTTGAACTCGGCCATCGCTGAGCCAAATACCGCTCGTCAGCCTCGCCAAATCCTCATCGCTCGGCCAGCCCGCAACCTGTACCAGATACGTTTTTTCGATCCCAAATCGGGGATGCATGAGACGATAGGCAAGGTCGCCGTCATTTGTCAGCAACAACAGCCCCTCACTGGCTTCGTCGAGTCGGCCCACGGTGTAGAGCCTTTGTCCCGCATAGGGCACGAGATCGACCGCCAGTGGGCGACCGGCTGGGTCGTAATTTGTGCACAGATAGTCTTTTGGTTTGTTGACTACCCAATAGACGAGTCGTTCCGCCTTGACCGGCACGTCGTCCACGCAGACAGTTTGGTTATGCTCGACTTGTTTGCCCAACTCGCGGACAACAACACCGTCCACCTTGACGCGTCCAGCAGCAATGAGTTCGTCGCAGTAACGTCGCGACCCAACCCCCGCGTGCGCCAGAAACTTGTTCAAACGTTCCATGTCAGCATTCTAGCAAGGGCAAAACCGGATGCGCCGGCGCCATGACGGCGGACGACAAGCGCCTTTACTTGCCCAGATTGCGGGCCTTACGAATCGCAGCCTCTTTGCGCAGTTTGGCGCGACGGCGAAGTTCGGAGGGCTTTTCATAATGCTTTCGCTTGCGCAGCTCCTTTTGCATGCCGCTGCGCTCCAGCAGCTTCTTGAAGCGGCGCAATGCCAGGGCGATCGGTTCGCGATCATGAATTCGCATTTTCAATGACATCGGTTCTCCTGTGTTTCGAGGTTCATCATGATTGAATCGGTTATTAAATCGGGAATCGGGGAATCCTGCCAGAGGAAAATCTCGGAAAATGCCCCAGAAAATTGGCAGATGCTAACACGTGGCACCAAATGAGATGTTGCTGTTAGCCTGACCGCTTGCTTTACCACTGGATGTCGATTTCCTCGAGCCGTTTGCCCGAAGGGACGCACTTGCGAACCAAAAGGTCGAGGGTTTCCTTGAGTTCGAGCATCTGTTGCGGCCGACGAGAGGGTTTGTAGGAAAGACAACGTTGGATCAAATCGCAAAGTTGCGGCGGTGCATCCGCGCAACATTCCCGGACGGGCTTGATGGCCTGGTCCCAAGTTTTGGCATCGAGAGAGATGCCTCCGGGCTGGGCAATGACGCTGGGCGGGTGCCTCCATGTTACCAGGCGATACATCATGGCGCCGAAGTTGTAAATATCTGTCAGCTCGTTGACGATTTTCTTGCGAGCCTGTTCGGGGGCCATGTATTCCGGCGTTCCCTGCACGCGGTTTTTGTTTTCGCCTTTGCGCCACGCCAACCCATAGTCGAGAATCTTGACCTCGCCTGTGACGCTGAGCATGACGTTGTTCGGTTTCAGATCCGCATGGCAAATCTGTTTTTGGTGCATGTGGACCATCCCAGCAGCGACCTTTGCAAAGATTTGCAAAAGCACCGGAATCGGCATGCGCCGCAGCATGTCCAGCGTCCGTCCGTTGACATACTCTAACAACAGATGCAGTTTGCGGACGCGAAAGAGCCAGTCGCGCTGTACTTCGAGCGCGTAAATCTTGATCAGGTTCGGATGATTCAGCATCCGCCCAATGGCGAATTCGTGCTCCGCCTGCTCACGATATTTGAAGTCCTCGGAACCGTCGATCGGGACCACCTTCAGGGCATATTGTTTGGCGTCCTGAACTCGGCGGATGTGCAGGATGGTGCTGTGGGCGCCTGTTCCGAGAGTTTTCAGTATTTGAAATCTGCCGATCTGGAAGTTTGTGGACATGAATGCGACGATTCCCAAGCAGCAACGATTCACAAAAGGATAAAGTTCTGATCTCTTTGCGCAAATAGTGGTCCGTCAGATACGTCGAAAGCGCCTCGATCCTTAGACGTTTTCGCTCGCTGTCGGTTCCGTGCGATTTTCGAATGAACATCAATGACCAAGACCTGGAAGAATTGGTGCAAAACTATGGCCGGGAAATCTTCGCTCGTGCCAGTGACGACCGGACCCTTTTCCTGACGGCGGACTGGCTCGACGAGCGCCTTATGGAATGTACCATGGAGGACGAGGCGGTCAAGTTCCAGCTGTTCCGCTTTATCGACGTGTTGCCGACATTGCGGACCTCAGCCTCGGTAACGCGACATTTGCGGGAATATTTTCTGGAGGCGGAATCGCACTTGCCGCGCTGGCTGACGCGGCTGGTACGCCGCCTTCCGCAGCACGGTTGGCCAGGCCGAGTCGTGGCCAGAACAGCCTATGCTGGCGCTCGCCGATTGGCCCGCCGTTTCATTGCTGGTGCCACCGTCGAGGAAGCTTTCGTCGCTCTTTCCAGAATCCGCCGGCATTCGCTCGCCTTCACCGTCGATCTGCTCGGCGAAGCTACGATTACCGAAATCGAAGCCGACCAATATCAGGCCGAATATTGTCGGCTCATCGATGAATTGAGCGATGAAGCTGTCATCTGGCCGACCAACGAGCTGCTAGACTTCGACGATCGCGGCCCGTTGCCTCGGGTCAACGTCTCCTTGAAACTTTCTTCGTTGTTCAGCCAATTCGATCCCATCGCGCCGGAGGAAACTTTCCGCGCAGTGAGGCGGCGCCTGCTGCCGATCTTTCGTCTGGCCCAAAAGCGCGGTGCCTTCGTGAATGTCGACATGGAGCAATATGCCTTCAAGGACCTCACGATTGAAATCTTCCAGCGGGTGCTGATGGAGGACGAGTTTCGTGACTGGACCGACGTCGGCATTGCCATCCAGGCCTACCTGAAAGAGAGCGAAGGCGATTTGCAGAAACTGGCGAGTTGGGCCGAACGTCGAGGACATCCGGTTTGGGTTCGATTGGTCAAAGGCGCCTATTGGGATTACGAGACGATTCTGGCCCAGCAGGAAGGGTGGCCGATCCCAGTCTTCACGCGCAAACCGGAAAGCGATGCGTCGTTTGAGCGTTGCACCCGGTTTTTGCTGAAGAACCGATTTCTACTTCGGCCGGCATTCGGGAGTCATAACATTCGTAACCTGGCCTATGCAATCGCTCTTGCGCAAATGCTGGGCATTCCCGCCAACGGCTACGAAATCCAGATGCTTTACGGCATGGCCAAACCGGTGAAGCTGGCGCTGGTTTCGCTGGGCCAGCGCGTTCGAGTTTACGCGCCTTTTGGCCAACTGCTGCCTGGTATGGCCTATTTGGTTCGCCGACTTTTGGAGAACACATCCAATGTCTCTTTCTTGCGGGCAGGCTTCAGCGAACATCTGCCCGAGGAGCAGTTGCTCATGAACCCTGTCGAAGTCCTCAAGAATCATCCGCCGGGAAGAAATGATGATGCCGAAGTCGGCTTCCATAACGAACCTTTGACCGACTTCAGCCGCGCCGAGGCACGCTCGGCTATGAAAACCGCGCTAGCCGATGTAGCAGGCCAATTGGGGCAGACATTCCCGATCATTATCAACCATCGTCGAATCGATGGTCCGACGATGGCATCCGTCAACCCGTCGCATGCGAGCCAGATAGTCGGTCTCGTCGGCAAAGCCACCGTCGAACAGGCGGAGCAGGCCATCAAAGCCGCTCGCGACGCTTTTCCCGCCTGGCGCGACACGTCGGCCAAAGAACGCGCTGACTATCTGAGGCGGGCTGCGAATCTTTTGAGGCAACGCCGTTTTGAACTTGCCGCCTGGCAGGTCTACGAATGTGCCAAGCAATGGCGCGAAGCTGACGCCGACGTCGCCGAAACGATCGACTATTGCGAGTTTTATGCCCAAGAAATGTTGCGTTTGGCCCACCCCCGCCGCCGAGATGTTCCGGGCGAAGACAACGAATATTTTTACGAGCCGCGCGGCGTCACCGTGGTTGTCGCGCCGTGGAATTTTCCCATGGCGATTCTCTGTGGCATGACGACGGCCGCACTAGTCACCGGCAATACTGTCGTGATGAAACCGGCAGAGCAATCCTCGGTCGTCGCCGCCAAGCTGATGGAAATCTTCCAGGAGATAGAACTCCCCCCAGGTACGGTCAATTTTCTCCCAGGCATCGGTGAGGAAATCGGTCCAACGCTGACTCGACACCCCGATGTCGCCGTCATTGCTTTTACCGGCTCCAAACAAGTCGGTTTGCTTATCAATCAGGTTGCCGCGGAAACGCCGGAAGAGCAAGACCACGTTAAACGTGTAATCGCCGAGATGGGAGGCAAGAACGCCATCATCATCGACGACGATGCTGACCTCGACGAAGCGGTGCATGGCACCGTGGTCAGTGCGTTCGGTTATGCCGGCCAAAAGTGTTCCGCCTGTTCGCGCGTCATTGTGCTGGACGCCATCTATGACACGTTCGTGACACGTCTTGTCGAAGCCACCCGGAGCATTCGCATCGGTCCCGCCGAAGAACCGGAAAACCTTGTCGGACCCGTCATCGATGACGAAGCCCGACGGCGGATTCATGAGTTTATCGATAGAGGAAAAGCTGAAGCCAGGCTCGTCTACGCCGCCGACCTTGGTTCGCTTTCGGATGAAGGCTTTTACGTCGGACCCCATATCTTTGCCGATGTCGACCCCCACGCGGTCATCGCTCAAGAAGAAATCTTCGGCCCCGTTTTGGCGGTCATCAAAGCCCGTGATCTCGACCACGCTCTCGAAATTGCCAACGGCACCCGCTACGCGCTGACGGGCGGCATCTATTCCCGAAGCCCAGAACATATCAAACGGGCAAAACGCGAATTCCGTGTCGGCAACCTCTATATCAACCGCAAAATCACAGGAGCTTTGGTCGATCGGCAGCCTTTCGGCGGCTTCAAACTGTCCGGTATTGGTTCCAAAGCAGGCGGCCCGGATTACCTGCTCCAATTCCTTCAGCCTCGCACCATCACGGAGAACACGATTCGCCGCGGTTTTGCACCTGCGAAAAACCACGACTAAAATACGGTCGGCAGCAGTACCGACTCGATACCTTCGCGATGACCAAGAGGCCACGCCATGAATCCATCCACGAAAACGGCCATCGTTACCGGTGGCGCCCGGGCCATTGGCAAGTGCATCTCGCTTACTCTCGCACGCCAAGGCTATAACGTTGTTCTCGCTGCCCCGGAAAAACAGGATCTGGAACAAACCGCTTACGAAATCGAACAGATGGGCCGCCGGGCCTGCGCCGTCCTCACCGATGTCTCTCACGAAAATGACGTGCAAAACATGGTGCGACGGGCTCTCGACACCTTCGGCACGATCGATCTGCTCGTTAACAACGCTGGCATCATCGGTCCGACTTGCCCCGTCATCGAAACCAGTCGCGCCGATTGGGATGAAGTGCTGGCGGTCAACCTCACCGGAACCTTCCTCTGTTGCAAGGCGGTTTTGCCCGCCATGATAAGGCACCGCTCCGGTAAAATCGTCAATATAAGCTCGATCGCCGGCAAGATCGCGTACCCGTTGCGAAGTCCCTATGCCGTCTCCAAATGGGGAGTTATCGGTTTCACGATGACCCTTGCGAAAGAGGTCGGCCAGTATGGCATCCAGGTCAATGCCATCTGCCCGGGACCTGTAAGCGGCGAACGCATGAAACGCATTATCGAAACACGTGCCGCCGAGCTTCAACAGACTCCTGAACAAGTGGAACGCACCTATCTGGAAACGACGTTGCTGAAACGTTTCATCATGCCCGAAGACATCGCTAATATGGTAGCCTACCTCGCGGCGCCAACGGGAGATGCCATCACTGGCCAAACGATCGACATCACCGCCGGCTATGCGATTTAACCCCGTTAGTTGACGGTCCGCTCGTCGCGCTGACGCCGTGACGCTCGCCAAAAACACCGTTAGTTGACGGTCCGCTCGTCGCGCTGACGCCGTGACGCTCGTTGGAAACACCGTTAGTTGACGGTCCCCTCGTCGCGCTGACGCCGCGACGCTCGCCGAAATCACCGTTAGTTGACGGTGGAGACAAACTGCACAAGATAGCTAAAACTTATGTGTCGGATCCCAACTGCGCCTTTTCGCGCACCAAAACGTCCTCTGGCGCCCCTCTTCGTTCGACGCGTCGCTTACACTGCCTGGGTCGCACCACTGCTCCAGACTCTCACGAATCGTAGACTGCCCTTGGCATTCCCATTGTTTTGGCACGATGGCAAAACGAAATCGTTTCCAAGATGAGTTGAATTCGTTGGGAGTCGTTCATCTTTCCGGCCTTAAATCAACCACCACAGCCGACCCCAACCCCTCCCCAAACAAAAACTTTTTCCCGCCCACTTGAACGTAGGGCATGTTCGGCTCGCCCATGCCGGTCTCCGTCCTTTGTTCCAGCGACCCATCTTCGGCAAACCAAATCGACACACGCCGATTCCAAACCAAGCAGCATCGCCTCTTGATCTCAACGGCAACCCCAGCAGCCCACTTCTCCGCTTCTTCCTGCGTCGTGATCGACGAAGGCACTGCCCGTTGGCTATAGACCGCCGCCATCAAGCGAATGACGAGGTAGGGTTTGATCGGCGTGTTAACCCATTCCAGCCATGCTGCGAATTGTTCTTGCCGATCTTGTTCCACGAGCTTTTCGATCACGTTCTGCTCGACTTCCAAAACCGCTGCGATCTTTTCGAAGAGTTCTCGGTTGATCGTGCCATGCATTTCGAACTGGCGGATTTTGTTGCCTGATTTTGAGATGTTTTGGCAACCGGCAAGGCGAGCGAGCTCGCCGGGGGAAAGCTGCTTAGCTTTGCGTTTGGTTTCAAAATATCGGGAGAGATGGGTCATGGCGGTGCCTCGTTTCTTTGATTATACAGGGGGGAAGAACAGGCAATGAAAAGACCGGCACGGCTTTCGAGCCTTACGGCCTACCAGACCTGCCAGGCCAGCAATGTTTGCAACAAATCATAGCGGTTTCGTTCGATCCGCTCGCCCAAGACAAAGCGATGCTGCGGAGAAACTTGCTGACATGCTGGCACGACCACAAAATCAGGTCGTAGGTTTTTGTGATGATGGTAAGTTCCTGTTCTTTGGTCATCGAAGCGGCAGCATCGAGTTTTATCATAAGCACATCACGGCAAAAGGGTGCCAAGTCCACGAAAAAACCGGATTGCGGCAGCCGCAATCCGGTCCGTAATGGAGGCGGCGGGAATCGAACCCGCGTCCCGAGGCACTTCCGTGCCGGCGTCTACGTGTGTAGCTTGTCTATTTCGGCAAGCCGGTGTCCGAGGACGCCGCTTGCCACGTTCGCCAACGTCGTTCCCGGCAAGCAGGGCTCGGCGTCAGCTATCCGGGTGTGAGATTTAGCTGTTGCCTCCCCCGGCGCACCGGCCGAAACCGGTATCCGGCAACAGCGAGCCTGATTTAACGACCAGGCCGGATGCTCTCAGGCTAAGCTTCCGGACCCGGGGTTGCCTTTCAATTAGGCAGCCAAAGAAAACTGCGGTTCGGCAGTTTAGGGTGTGATCAGATTTTTACGTGGCCCTCTGATCAACCACGACACGCAGCCAAACACGTCAACTTGCCCGGTCGAAACCAGATCGCCCCCTTTCTTTCACGCCTTTGTTGTTCACAGTCCTGCGTTTCTATTATATCGGCCACCCCCTACCCAAAATCAAGTACGACGCTCGCCGTAAAAAGTTCACTGTTCTTTTTCGAAATCTATTGTTGGTCCTTTCCGGCTCGATGGGAGTCGAACCACTTCAGCACATGTGCCACCTTGGCAATCAATTGGCTGGGTCGGCGGGCAATGTTGTGCGACGCTCCCGGCACCCGCACCAGAACCGTATCGACCTTGCGCAGCTTCAATGCCTGGTAGAATTGTTCCGATTCAGAGATCGGTGTACGGTGGTCCTGTTCGCCGGTCAGGATCATGGTAGGAGTTTTCACGTTGCCGGCGTAGGAAATGGGCGAGCGTTTGAGATAGGCTTGGGGTTTGTTCCATGGGAAATCGGCAAACCAATATTTGTAGAAGAAGCCGTAGGCATCCGCCGTCAGGGCAAAACTGTACCAGTTGATAACCGGTTTGCAGACGACCGCGGCCCGGAAACGATCGGTATGGCCGACAATCCAACTGGACAGCACGCCGCCGCCGCTGCCACCAGTCACGAACAGATTGCGGTCGTCGATATATCCCTTTTTGATGACGGCGTCGACGCCCGACATCAGATCGTCAAAGTCCTGGCCTGGATAATTGTGATGGATGAGGTTGCCGAAATCCTGGCCGTAACTTGTGCTGCCACGAGGATTGATGTAAACAACGACATACCCGGCGGAGGCATACAGCTGAATCTCGGCAGAAAATCGCGAACCATAATTGGCGAACGGTCCGCCGTGGATTTCCAGAATCAATGGATACTTCTTCTTGGGATCAAAATCGGGTGGTTTGACGATCCAACCGTGGATGTTTTTCCGGTCGAACGACGAGGTAAACCAGAATTCTTCAACTTGACCGAGTTTTTTTTGACCAAAGAGGTCTTCATTCAAAGTGGTGATGCGTTTTGGCTGAGGATTCTCGAGCGAGAAGACAGCCACGTCAGCAGGGCGGAAAGGGGTGGTATAGGTGAAAGCGATCGTGGTGCCGCTGGCCGAGAAACTGCCGCTGGCATAAGGGCGCCCCAGAGTCGTACCGCCGACGCCGGAGGCAAGCGTTTTCGGTTTTCCTGCAAGTGGAAAGTATGCGATCTTGGTATGTCCCTGGTCGTCGAAGCTGAAGAACAGCCCTTTGCCGTCGCGGCTCCAGATGGGCTGCTCGACATCGCGGTCGAATCTGGCTGAGATGAGCCGGTGGTTGCTGCCATCGCGGTTCATGACGTAGAGCTGCATGACCTGATAGCCAAGCAATTTGTCCTCAAAACCGACATAGGCGATACGCTTGCCGTCGGGTGAAACGGTGGGCTGCCTGGCCGGGCCGTTGCGGTTGGTCAGTTGCTTGATCGTGCCGTCGGCGACCGCGACTTCGTAAAGATGGGATCGCCTGGGTTCGAAGTCGGCGTCCTTGCTGCGGTTGGCGGAAAAGATAAGGGATCGGCCGTCGGGCGTCCACGAGAGCCGACCCTGATGATGATAAGGGCCGGAGGTGACTTGCCGAGGCGAACCCCCCTCGGCAGGAAGGACAAAAATGTGGTGATATCCTTTTTTCAAATAACCTTTGCCATCGAAGCGATAAATCATCTGGTCGATGACTTTCGGTGAAGCCGCCCACTTGGCCCCGGCCGGTTTCTCGGGCATCTCGACGTACGGCTCGACCTTTTCGGGTACAAACATGGAGAATGCCAAATACTTGCCGTCCGGCGACCAGGCGACATCATCGGGTACGCTGTTCAGCCTGGCCAATCGGCCGACCTCTCCCGTTTCAAGCCAGCGGCACATCAAGGCAATGGCTTTTCCCTTTTTCGAGATATAGCTGATGCGTTTCTGGTCGGGTGACCATCTGGGCAAGGCGTCGTTCTGATCCCCGGCAGTCAAGGGGCGATGTTTCTGCCCGTCTGTTCGCACCAACCAGATATTCGACCGGGGTTCGTCGTTCATGATGTCCATGAAATTTCGCGCGTATGCCACCCATTCGCCATCCGGCGACACTTGCGGATCGGAAGCGAATTCGAGCTTGAAGACATCGCCGAGCGTGAAGCGGGGATCAGCGGCAGCAAGGCAAGCGGACCAAAATAGCAGAGCGACCGTCAAGAGAAACTTCGAAGCGTTTTCCATTATTGAAACTCCCGGTTGAAGTTCGGATCCGGTCACGAGTTTGCCGCAGTCGAAAGCCCAGGTCAAACGCTAATCGCAAAGATCATCGGGAAACCGAGAACGGAACGGAGATGACAGGCCTGAAGGCCGAAAACAACCGGCGAAAGGATTTCTCGGCCAGGTGCGAACGTTCATTTGTCTCGCAGCTACAATGTCAGTGGGCCAGCGAAACGCAGAAGGAATGCTTGGAACAGGTGGTATTATGATCGTGGTGATGAAGTCGGGAGCGAGCCAGGAACAGATCGATCGCGTGGTCGAGAACATCGAGCAGTTGGGATTGCGAAGTCACGTGATTGTCGGCACCGAACGAACGGTGATCGCGGCCTTGGGAGAAAAGCGAGACGGCGCCAAACAATCGCTCGAACGTGTTCCCGGAGTGGACAAAGTTGTTCCGATCTTGGCGCCGTTCAAAATGGCGAGCACGGAAGTCAAGCGCGAACGAACGGAAGTGGCCAGCGGTGCTTTGCGAGTAGGTGGCAAAAAAGTCAGCGTGATTGCAGGTCCTTGTTCGGTGGAAAGCCGGGCCCAGATTCTGGAGATCGCCCATTTCGTGAAAGAAGCCGGCGGCAGTGGTTTGCGTGGTGGTGCTTTCAAACCTCGGACCAGTCCGTACAGCTTTCAGGGACTCAAAGAAAAAGGACTCGAGCTTCTGGCCCTGGCGCGTGAGGAGACGGGGTTGGCGGTCGTCACGGAAGTGATGGCCCCGGACCAGGTCCCTCTCGTGGCCCGTTATGCTGACGTTTTGCAAGTGGGTGCCCGCAACATGCAGAATTACCCGCTTCTGGAAGCTGTCGGTGAAACCGATCGGGCTGTGCTGCTCAAACGCGGGCCGTCGGCGACGATCGAAGAGTTCCTGCTCGCAGCGGAGTATATTCTGAAAACGGGCAATACGCGCGTGATGCTCTGCGAACGAGGCATCCGCACGTTCGAAGACCACACGCGGTTTACATTGCCCTTGGCTACCGTGCCGTATCTGCATCAGACGACGCATTTACCGGTCGTCGTCGATCCCAGCCACGGCACGGGCAAGGCGGACCTGGTCGCGGTCATGGCGCGGGCGGCGGTGGCGGCGGAAGCCGACGCGCTCATGATCGAGATCCACCCCAATCCGGAAAAGGCTATGAGTGACGGGTTTCAAGCTTTGCGTTTCGACGCTTTCCGGGAATTGATGGCCGATTGCCGGCGAGTCGCCGAGGCCATCGGCCGGGAGATGTAGGATGCACTCGGAATGCCCCTGGTGCGGTGAGAAGCAGCGTGTTTCCATTCTGTATGTGGACACAATGGTTGCTTGCCGGGTGTGCGGCAAGGAATTCTTGCTGGCGACAGGCCCGCGCGACCAGCCGAACTGGCAAGTGGACTTGTCCCCGCGTCGGCTCCGACGAATTTGGGAAACCATCCTTAAGGTCGTGTTTTGGCCATGGTGGTGGCTTGGACTGGGCTAAGAAAATTCTCTAAACGTCTTCGGGTATGGCAGCCGAAAAAGCCCTGGCGCTGGTGGTGCGGACGGTT
Source organism: Gemmatales bacterium (assembly GCA_026004675.1). Classification (GTDB taxonomy): domain Bacteria; phylum Planctomycetota; class Planctomycetia; order Gemmatales; family Gemmataceae; genus BPJP01. The sequence continues at coordinate 199,989 of BPJP01000001.1, read as the reverse complement.
GACTGGAGCGAAACCAGCCGAATTGCGACGTTGTGGACGCGGGAGCTGGGGAAGGTAAGGGTTCTGGCCAAGGGCGGCCGGCGACTGAAATCGAATTTCGAATCTGCTCTTGACCTGTTGACTGTTTGCCGTATAGTCCTCCTCCGCAAATCTTCAGGTGGATTGGACCTGTTAACGGAGGCACAGGTTGCCCAAAGATTTCCGCAATTGCGTCGGGATTTGCCGGCGCTTTATGCTGGATACTACATTGCGGAGTTGCTGGCGGACTCGACCGAAGATTACGATCCGCATCCGGCATTATTCGACGAGGCGGTTGCAGCCTTGACCGCACTGGGCACGACGGGCGTCAGCACGCCTTTGCGTCTGGCCCGCTTCGAGCTGGTTTGGCTGCGCGAATTGGGCTACCAGCCGGAACTTCGCCAATGCGTTGTTTGCGCTGCGGAGGTCGAGGAAAAAGACGGCCTCGTGTTTCGAGCGGATGCAGGAGGCATTGTCTGTACAACGTGTCAGAAGAAAACGCGCAGGGGACAAGATGATTTCTTGTCGCCAAAAGGATTGGCGGCTTTGCGCGAATTGAGCGAGAACCCGGAAGCATGGCGCCGCGACCTGGAAGACAAGGTTCGGGTGGAATTACGTCAGGTTCTCAACCGTTATGTGACCTACTTGAGGGGCAAGCCGGCGAAACTATTGCCTTACTTGCGGAGCTGAGTTGTGGCATTGAAGCATGGAAGCTTGACAACTTTGGTGACGGCGATCCTGGCCTCGGCATGCCTGCCGGGATGCGTGTGGGAACGCTGGCAGGTGCTGCGGCAAAAGCCGAAAGTGGAGACGCCCGCGGAAACACTGGTGCTTCGCGGCGACCGCCTGGACGTCGTCGAGACACCCAATTTGAATACCGCTTCCGCGGAATTGGAAGCCGCGCATGATCTCTACCGTCGTGGCGAGTACCGCAAAGCAGAGACCTTGTTCGAAAAAATCGCCGACGACAAGAAGCAGAATCCACGCATCGCCGAAGAAGCACGCTATTTTCAAGCCGAATGCTTGCGACATCAGGGTCGCTATCCCAAGGCAGCGGATGTCTATTCCAAGCTGCTCAATGATTTCCCCGGCGGCGTCCATCGCGAACAAGCCGTCCGCCACCTCTTTGATATCGCCAACTATTGGTTGGACGACACCCGCGCTGAAATGAAGGCCTATCAAGAGAAACGCGAAGGCAAGCGCTGGTTCGTCTGGTCCGGGCCGGTTCCCCGATTCGACAAGAGCAAACCTTTCCTTGATCAGGAAGGGCGGGCGATCGCGAAACTGGAGCAGGTCAGTTACAGCAGTATCAATGGGCCATTGGCCGACAATGCCCTGTTCATGATCGGCAGCGTGATGTTTTATCGGGAAAACTATCGTGAAGCCGACTATTACTTCAGCCAGATCGTCGAGCGTTACCCGGACAGCGAATACGCCCAGCGGGCGATCGAATTGGCGATCATCTGCAAGCACATGAGTACAGGAGGGCCGCTCTACGATGGTCGCAAAGTAGCGGAAGCCAGGAAACTGGTGCAGACAGCGATGTTGAATTATCCGGAATTGGCTACCCAGAAACGGGATTTTCTGGAGCGCCAGCTGGCGGGCATCAATCGGCAGCAAGCCGAGAAGGACTTCCACAAGGCCGAGTTCTATCGCCGCACCGGCCATCCGGGATCGGCCTATTTCTACTATGAAATCGTTCGTCGGCGTTATCCGGGATCGCCTCTGGCCGAGAAAGCGACGCAACGGATGGCTGAGTTGAAACGAAAATATGGCAACAGCGTTGCGGATGCGTCCGCCAACAAAGACGCGCAGCCGTCCCCCGTTCCCATGCCGGCGCCGATGCCCGCGCCGCTTGACAAAGCACCAGACCTGGCATCGCCAGCGAAAAACGGCACCGACGCATCGCCCGAAGCCGCGCCCAAACCTCGGAAATTGCCCTTCTGGCGTTGAAATCATCCGCAAGGGAGGTAGTCATCGTGTTTCGTTTTCATCTACGTCTTCCATCGTACTTGGCTGCTGCCATCGCCTTTTTGGCAGCGTGCGGCTGCGAAACGCCCAGCCATACTTTCTCCCTTTTCGGATATTCGACCGCCCCTCTCTACGACACCGATATCCGCACCGTCTACGTGCCGATCTTCGAAAACCGCACGTTTCGCAAACGACTCGAATTCGATTTGACACGAGCGGTTGTCGAACAGATTCAGCAAAAAACCCCCTATAAAGTGGTATCAGACCCTGCACTGGCTGACACCGAATTGCGAGGAACCATCGTGGCGGTTTCGAAGAATGTGGTCAATGTCAACCAGCTCAATGAGGTTCGCCAGGCAGACACCGTCTTGAGCGTCGAGGTGGTTTGGCGTGATTTGCGCACGGGAAAGATCCTTTCCGCTCCGACGCCGCGTCAGGGTCCTTTGCCTGTAGCTCCGGCTTTGCCAGCTCCGGGCGGTTCGGTGACCTTGCCAGCCGGTGATGCCCAGGACGGTACTGTCGTGCCGCTGGACACGCCCGTCCTCGCGGATGCCGCTCCGCAAGCACCCGTTCCGCCAGCCCGCGTAACCTCAGCGAGCAGCTTTATTCCCGAGTTGGGCCAGTCGATTACGACCGCTTTTCAAGGCAACGTCGACAAGCTGGCTGTTCAGATCGTTTCCATGATGGAAAAACCGTGGTAATCGCCTGAGGATTACTTCAGTTTGTTCACTGCGTCTTGGGCAGCCTTTTTGACTTCATCGTCTTTTTCTTTTTTGACCAGGGCTTCCAATGGTTTGACTGCCCGACCTGCCTGCGCTTTGGGAAATCGGGCGAGCGTCTTACAGCAATGCAGACGAACCTGCTTGTTCGGATCTTTCAGCCCCTTGATGAGTCCGTTGAGTGCCGCATTCCGGATTTGGAACAACACCGTTGACGCGGTGGATTGGACGTTCTTGTCATTGTCTTTGAAGCATTGGACGATGGCATCGACAGCAGGGCCGGCGGCGGCACCGTAGTTGGCCAGAGCGAGCAAGGCTTGAGTCTTGATTTCAGCATTCCTGGTGGCTAAGGCTTGTGCCAGCCCAGGGACGGCTTCCGGAGCCGGTCCGATTTCCTTCAACGCGATCAGTACCGCCTTTTTGACGTCGTCGTCGGGATCGGCAAGCGATTTGGCCAGAATGGCGACAGCAGGTCTGGCTTTCAGTTGCATGCCTCCCATCGCCAAGGCCGCGTCCCGGCGCATAGTCTTGTCCTTGCTGCCAAGTGCTGCCACCAGCACCGGTAACGAAGGGGTTCCGATCTTCGATAGCGCGTTGCTCGATGCCGGACGCAGCCGCGGATCGCCGGTCAAAAAGATTTCCCCCAGGTAGGGAACGGCTTCCATTGATTGTGGCCCATATTCGGCCAAAGCCTCGATGGCCGCCTGTTTCACCCCCATATCCTGATCGAGCAAAGCATCGGTTATGGCAGGGATAGCAGGCGTCGCCGGCAGACCGATGTTCTTCAAGGTCAAAAGGGCTTGCTGGCGGATCGGCGCAGCTTTGTCTTTCAACAGGTCGATCATCAAAGGGATCGTTTCCCGAGCTTTTTCTCCGTCAAGTTTCAGTTTGGCGATGGCCTGGACCGCCTTGAATCGATCCTGCGGGTCGTCCGATGACAGCATTCTCCCGAAAATGATCTTGACGCCGAAATTGAGCCGGATCAGCGAATTGGCCGCGTTGCTACGAACGATTTCATCCTCGTCGTTCAAGGCTTGAGCCAGGTTCTTCGGTGCTTCGACGATGCCCGGGATGTGCCCGAGCAATTGGGCCGACGTTCGCCGAACGCTAACATTTTGATCCTTCAATCCCTTAATGAGACCTGGCGCTGCCGGTTTGCCGATTTCAATGATCAACGATATGGCTTGCGGATGGAAAGCTTCTCTTCCCTCGTCCTTGAGCAATTCAAGCAGGTAGGGGGTGGCGGGAGCGGCGTCCGCTTTCAGCTTGGTCAGGATGCCGAACGCTAACTTGAGTTCGTCTGCGTCGCCCGCCAAAAGGAGTTTGCCAAGATGCTCGGCGGCACCCTTGGCGTTGGTACCCATCCTGTTAAGAAGGTTAAGAACCAGCTTGCGGGCAGCAGCATCTTTGGTCTCCAAGGCCTCACCGAGGGGACCGGCGGAATCCGGCGACTTCGTGTCCACCTTGGCGATGATTTCCGCAGCCAGCTGGCGGTTGCTCACATTTTCATCTTTTAGAACGGGCAGAACACCTTTGACGACAAAGCCAGGAACGGTGCGCTGACGTTTGATCGCCTCTAACGCCGCATAGCGAATGTCCTTGTCAGGGCTTTCGACTCCAAAAAGCAGCAACTCAAGGCCATTATCGCCGAGTTTGCCAAGGCCGTCGGTGATTTGCTTGCGAAGATTCTGATCGGCGAACCAGGCATCAATCGCAAGACGGACTTCTTTGTTTTCTGGCGCCACGCGCCTCAATGCCACCGCAGCACGCAAACGCGTATCCAGCGGTAGCTTGTCGTTAACCAGGAACTGGGTCAGGATATCGGCGACTCCAGCGGCTGGTTTGCCGACTTTTGCGATCGTTTCCAGCAGCGCATTTCCCGCAGCCGGATCGGTCTCGGATTTCAACGCAGCGCGAAAGAATTTTGTTGCCACCTCCACCGGCATCTCCGAGCCGATGTATCCTATCCCTTCGATCACGTAGCGACGAACCGTTGGATTGTTCTTGAAGTTGCCATAAAAATTGGCGAACACCTGGGCGCTCGACTTGCCGAATTTGCCAAGGGCTTGTGCGGCCAATGGGCTTAGTTTCGGATCATTTTTTGCGATCAAGGTTAGCAACTCACCGCGCAACTCCACCCCTTGTTCGCCCAATTCCGGTCCCAACTCGCCCAGCACCTTAAGCAATTGCTCGCGGTAGCGTTGTGAACCTTGCTTTTTCTTGAATTCGGCTACGACCTTCGGGACTGCCTGCTTGCCGAGTTTGGCGAGCTCCGCAACGGCCTGGTCGCGGATTTTTGCATTTGGTTCATCTAGCTTCTTCAACAGGTCGTCGACTTCGTCGCCCCGAACCGAAAACGACGAGACGCTGTAAAGGGCCACCGCCACGAAGAGAAAGGCACGCTTCTTCATCGGGTTCTCCCTGAATTTGCCGGTCCGAAACGAGCACTTTGCCGGCTCATGAAAGGCCAATGAAAGTTAGGTTAACCACCACTCGGCGGCAAGTCAACAGGCTGGGCTGCTGGGCTTGGCGGTACACTTGAGGTGGGCAGCCTTGGCGTTCGCCGATTGCTCAGGCGCGTTCGCGGTGTTCATCAGCGATTCGGCGAACTGCCGAGCGGCTAAGCCGCAGCGCGGCGGGCTTACCTCAACCGGAAGTTCGGCCGCAGCGGCGACCTCCATGCAGATATCAATGCAAGAGGCATTGAGAATGCGATACGTGCGAATGCACAGCTTGCCGTTGATTTTGCGCGACTCGATGCCCGCTTGCCGACTGGAAACCCGAGGAGTATAGCCGGCCGCCCGCCACGCGTCTTTGGAACCCGAGCGCATCGGTTCTTTGCCCGGTTGAATAATCGACTGGCAAACCGTTCGACCGGTACCTTTCGTGTTGCGGTGGAGCAGTTTAGGGATGCCGACGGCTTTGTCGTTCGACCGAGTTCACTTGACAGTATCGGCGCCGACGTGTTGTTTGAGCCGTGGACGACAACGGCTGGGCGGCGGATTTTTGATCTGAAGACATTCGTGAACAGGCAGCGCAGGATTGGAGGCACTAGGCAAAGACGATTTGTGATCCGCTTTGGCGCCAAAGCCGAAGAACTTTTTGTACAGCAATAATTGGTGGCGGCATGAAAGAGAAACAAATCTACAAGCGGGCGGATGAGATACTTGGTCCGTTCTTGCAAGAACATGGATTTGAGATCCGGCAATCTGGCGAATACCTGCGCCGGGTTGAAGGCGGAGAGGATCGAATCGCCGTCGGCATTGGACCGCCGAGTAAAGCGGCAACGCATTTTGCCGTCTTTATGTCCTATTATCCAGATTACCTAAACATTCTCGCCACGCTCCATCCAAAAGCGGCGAAGAATGAGGAGAAAGGTTTTCCATGCGGTCCCTATCTGACTCCAGTCGGCGCAACCCGGAATCCGAAGTACTGGTCGCACCGGACGCCAGAAGCGCTCGATCGCTCATTGGCTCATGTATTGGAGTGTCTGAAAAATGCAGGTTTGCCTTGGCTGGAGACGCTGCGTGATCCAGTCGTTTTCGCCGAGAATATCGATCCGGTCGCGGCCTTGGGTGCTGCCATCGCTCACGAGGTTGCGGGAAACCTGGAAAAGGCGAGAGAGTTTTATGAAGAAATGTGGCGTAGACTAACGATTGTTCGTGGAATGGCAACAGAGAAAAAATTTCTCGAAGAATCCGGACGGCAGTTTATTTTCGTTGCTACAAAGTTAGGCAAGGAACCCGAAAAATGCGCCGAATACAAGGAGAAGCTCGGCTTTTATCCACAGATTGAACCATTGGGCGGCAATAGGGACGTTGGCAAGGTGAGTCGATTGTAGGGGGAGGTAACATGGCGAATGAGTTGCACGCGTTTTTGATGAAAGCTGACATGCCGACCACCGAGGCTTGGCAAGCCGCGATTGACGAAGCTGGTTTCGATTTCCAGCTACACCCGCAATTAATGCCGTTCGAGACGACGGGATATGTTCCGTGCAAGCTCATGGGAACCGATGCGGGTTTTGAGTTCTACTTCGATGATTCAGAGGAGATGCTCAGCGAGTTTGCTGACATTGCCATGGAACGGGATGCCTGCGTGTCTTTTGTTTTTGGATCGAGTATGGCTGATTGCGCGGCAGCGTTGATTTCCGGATATGCTCTAGCCAAAAAGCTTGGCGCGATCGTTTGTTTTGAAGATGCACCGTATGACGACTTGGATGCGTTGCTTGCGGAAATCAGGCAATGCATTGAAGAAGTCCAGTCGTAGAATTGTGCTGTCCGTCCCGACGACTCAATCCAGTCAACCAATGCCCATGAATCGAGCCGGTTGCAGGAGGTTGCCAGACCAATAAAGGGAGACGAAAGGGGTCAAAAACAGCACTGCCGGGCGAGCATCAGTCGAAATCGCGGGCACGCGCATACCCTGATCGCGGCAATCGATCAAAACGCCGAACCTACCCCGCCAGCATATACCGATGATGCAAGCCGCCAGCTTGCGGGATCGCAACAACGCGGCCTTTGTCGGGCAGCTCAACATCGCGGCCCACGGGCCCCGCACCGAATTCTGATCAGATTTTTTCCCAAAATCACGCAGTAAGGATTTTGGCCCTTTCGGGCCGGTTTTGCCGAATTGCTGAAAATTCTGGAGAAGCGCTGCGACGTGGTCGGTGGAAGCGACGCGTCGAGCGAGGCGGGGCTTCAAAGGTCGTTTTGGTGCGCGCGAGGGCGCGGTTGGAATTATTGAGGAAATAGCCGACTAGTTTATCTAGCTTATCTGGTTCACCGTCAACTAACGGTGGTTTCAGCGAGCGTCGCGGTGTCAGCGCGACGAGCGGACCGTCAACTAACGGTGATTTCAGCGAGCGTTGCGGCGTGAGCGCGACGAGCGGGACCGTCAACTAACGGTGATTTCAGCGAGCATCGTGGCGTCAGCGCGACAAGCGAACCGTCAACAAACGGTGGTTTCAGCGAGCATCGTGGCGTCAGCGCGACGAGCGGACCGTCAACAAACGGTGTTTCCAGCGAGCGTCGCGGCGTGAGCGCGACGAGCGAACCGTCAACAAACGGTGGTTTCAGCGAGCATCGTGGCGTCAGCGCGACAAGCGAACCGTCAACAAACGGTGTTTCTTGGGTGGCACGCTCTGAGCGAAGCGAAGAACGTGGCCAGGCTGAGTAAACGTCATCAACGTCCAAGTTCAGGCAACACCTCCGCTCAACGTCACGCTTGGCGGTCTTGGCGTTTTTGGGGCGGGATCGGGCATTCGGCCAACGGCAATTTTCGTCGAGGATGTGGGCCGGTCGCTTGGCGGCGCCTTTCGGCGAACCGGTCAACTCGCTGGCCAGCTTCGCCGCGGCTTCACACAACGCGCCAGGGCTGGTATAGATAGATTGAGGAGCTGGCGGCAGGGGCCGCGGGGTGGTGCTTCAAACAGTGTACCGCCTCGTTCATTGAATGTTCAGCAATGGGGTAACCAGAGGTTGTTTTACAACGGCGTTCGGCAAGCACGTGCCCAAGCAATCGTTGAGGAAGCTGCCCAAGCTGCTCGGGTCCGGTTGGCTGACTACGTTGATGATGTGGTCTTTACGACTGGAAGGTCTCCGTGGTTTGGCGTCGTGAACAGTCGCCGAACGATTGCACTTCCGGCGAACACGCTTCGCAAGACGAAAGCCGGACAATTGATAACCGCGGTTCATGAGTTGTCCCACGCTCGCCATTCGGCGCGGCTCGGACACTCGAATTACCTGCAGCTATATGCAACGCAGCGCGGTCGCATTGAGGTACTCGTTGAGTCACGGGCACTGCGTACTGTTGAGCGCTATCTCGGTGGTCTCACACCGCAACAGATCGCAGATTCAATGCGTTACATAAACAGTTGGCTACCATAAATTAGGAGATAAATTATGCCACGAATGACACCGATTGAACTTTGCATCGCAAATCTACGAGGTGATTTTCCGCCTGGTGCCGTAGGTTATCAAACTGAAGACGATGCGCTTTTGGAGTTAAAGCAACGAACTGGACAGGACTTCGGTAAAGATGTAACGAAATGGGAGAAGTGGCTGCAAGAGAATCCGGAAACGATTGCAGAGAAAGCGAAAAACCCGCGCGAAGCATTGAAACTTGCGCGAGCACTGAAACCGCAAAAGTGAAACCTGTGTATCCGTTCCGCCAAGTGCAGGGTGGACGGTGGGTTGGGATGCGGGCAGGCGGAGGTCATCGCCTTGGCGGTGAGCGACCTTACGCTGTCCATACCGAAAACTCAATCCCGTGAACCGATACCCATGAATCGAGCCGGTCGCAGCAGGGCGCGAGAGCCATAACGGGAGAGGAAAGGCTTCGCCGGTGAATTAGCGGAAAGCGAACCTTCAGCTCTTTGACAATTCGCCAAGCACATCCAAGGCGCTTTGACGTCCTGTTTGAGCCGTGGAGGACAACGGCTGGGCGGAGGGTTTTTGATCTGAAGACATTTGTGAACAGGCAGCGCAAAATTGGAGGAAGACGACAGGCTCAATTCCTTGCTAGGTTTTTGACGAGGGCCGAAGAATACCAAAAACTCAGTTCAGGGCAGGTGTTTCCCGTGCCAGCCAATGCCCCCCGTTAACCCGCTCATCATATTGCTGCTTGAATTCGCGTGCGCACTTGATATCTAAGTTAGTACTCGGATATCGTTAAGAAAGATGCCGGAGTGGCGGAATTGGCAGACGCGCCAGGTTGAGGGCCTGGTGGGAGTTTTATCCCGTGCAGGTTCAAGTCCTGTCTCCGGCATTTTTCCTCGTGAGCAACCAATTCGGTAAGCAGCCCCTCGCCTGGTTCGGACCAAAGGCGAAATCTCTTTTCCCCGTCTTGCACGTTTCTTCGTTTCGCGTCACAATAGCAGCGTAGGCAGTCTGCTCAACGAGCGCGGCGGTTGTTAGCATCAGCCGAATGGGCAGTCATAACAATAGCAGGACGTGGGAACTTTTTCGCGAATGTCGATCCAAATGGGGGCAGGGAGCGTAGAGAATGTCAGGGAACGTACCTGCCTCCCTAGTTGAAAGGATCCCGATTTATGAACACGGTGCTGACAAGAATTTCTGTTGTGCTCATGTTACTGTTGGCGGTCGTGCCGCTGCGCGCGGACGAAGATCAGGCCAAGAAGGCCTATGTACTGGTAATCGGCATCGACAAATACGCAGACCAGCAAATCAAACCGCGAACGCATGCCGAAGCGGATGCCAAGGCTCTTTATGACGTTTTAAGCCAGGCGAAATTCATGGGGGGCACGCAAGTCGAAAGCCGCCTCCTTCTGGGAACAGAGGACGCCAAACGCAACAGCCAGCCTGCGACCCACGAGAACATCGTCAAAGGGTTCAAATGGGTGGCGCAAGCGGGCAGCGACGACATGGTCGTGATCGCCATGTTCATGCAAGGGGCCCCTTTGGGAACGACCGGATGCTACTTTGCGACCGACTCGACCTATAAGAATCGCAATAAGGATGCCGTGTCGGCTGCGGAAATCAAGCACGAACTCGATACCTTGAAATGCAAGCGAGTGGTCGTTTTTGTCGATGTCAACTTCAACGGCTTCGATAGCGGCAAGGAGAAACCGCCCGGCATCAATCTCGCCGAGTACTATCAAGAGTTCCTGGGAGATGAAGATAAAGGAACGAACCTGGGTCGATTCGTTCTACTCGCCAATTCGGGAACTCGGCAGTCGCTGGAAGGCGAAGAGCATGGATTGTTCGCTCAAGTGCTGCTCGATGCTCTGCGCGGAAAGGCGGATAAAGCCGGCTACGAACCAGACGGATTGGTGACCACCGAAGAAATCATTGAATATTTTGAAGACCATCTGCCTGAACTGATCCGCACGCACGGCAAAACGGAAGAAGACAAGAGGCAGCGTTATCTGGTGTTGCGAACCCAACAATGGCAATTCGCCGTCACGCACAATCCAGCCGTTACGGCCAAGGTGAACGAGCGATTGCAAAAACTGGAAGAATTGGCCAAGAAAAAAGCGATCTCTGAAGAAGTCGCCGAGGAAGGAAGACACCTACTCTATCAGATGCCTCGCCTCAAAGCCCGCCAGGAACTGCGCAAGCAATTCCAGGCCCTCGTGGAAGGCAAACTCGCTGTGGATGATTTCCTCAAAGCACGCGACAAGATTCTGGCCGGCATGAAGATCACTCGTGACGACGCCGAGACGTTCGCTGAAAAAATCATGGAGGGGATCAACCAGGTCCGAGACGATTATGTTGAAAAACTCAACCAGGGCGAAATGGTCGGCTGGGCCATCGAAGGGCTCTTCCGTTATGTGAATCAAAACATTCCCAAGGAGTTCAAGGAACGGCTCAAGAAAGTGAAAGAGCTGAGCCAGGAGGAACTGCTCAAGTTGCTGGCCGATGTGCGGCAACATCTCGGCAAACGCGAAGACCTCGATGAACACAAAGATATCGACGTAGCCTTGCAAAGGATGCTGGCCAACCTCGACCCATATACCACCTATATCGATCCGGCAACCCTGGCCCGCTTCCGCCAGGAAACCGAGGCCCGCTTCACGGGGGTCGGTATCCAGATTCGCAAAGACCTCAACACCGACCAACTGCTCGTCGTAACCCCGTTGTACAACAGCCCCGCTTACAAGAAGGGGATCAAAGCCGGCGATTTGATCGTCGAGATCCGTCGCGACGTGGATAGTGAAGGTAACAAGCTCCCCCAGACAGAGGTCATACCTACGAAGGGATTGCCGCTGTCCGATGCGGTCAAGAAAATCCTCGGCCGAGAGGGAACCCAAGTCCGCTTGCTCATCAAACGAGAAGGCGTCGAAAAACCCTTCGAGGTCGAAATCACTCGCGGCCTCGTGCAGGTCGAAACCGTGCTCGGCGCTCGTCGCAAGGACGACGACACCTGGGACTATCTCATCGACCACGCCAATCGGATCGGCTACGTGCGCATCACCAGTTTCGCCAACCGCACTGCGGAAGACCTTGACGAGGTGTTGGCGAAACTGCAAAAGCGAGGGATCAAAGGTTTCATTCTCGATCTCCGCTTCAATCCCGGCGGCCTCTTGTCCAGCGCCGTCATCATTTCTGATATGTTCATCGACGACGGGCGCATCGTGAGCATTCGCCCTCGGGGCGCCAACGAACGCTTTTTGAACGGCGAGCACGATCGCAGTTTGCTCGATTTCCCGATGGTGTGCCTGGTCAATGGCGGCAGTGCGTCAGGCAGCGAAATCGTCGCCGCTTGTTTGCAAGACCACAACCGGGCTCTCATTGTCGGGGAGCGCAGTTACGGCAAAGGCAGCGTGCAGAATATCCGCAATTTCGAAGGTGGCCAGCTCAAGCTCACCACCGCGACCTTCTGGCGGCCTAGTGGCAAAAACCTCAATCGCGCCAGCACGAAAGGCCGACCTGAAGATGAATGGGGGGTCATTCCGGACAAGAACTACCTTGTCGAATTGACCGCCAAACAGCGGCAGGAACTGCAAGATCATTTGCACGAAATCGAAATCATCGGCTCCAAGAAGAAGCCGAACGACAAGTTCGAAGATATCCAGCTGAACAAGGCACTGGAATATCTCCGTAAACAAATTCAAATGGCCGACAAATCCAAGAGAGCCGGCTAACTCGCAGTCGACATCGCGTGAGCTTTTCACTTGCGGAGAGGATCCCCATATGGCTCCTCTCCGCGATCATTGTGTCCAGTTCGTACCCCTCAATGATTCCATTTGCTTTTCAGGATCATGCCATGCCGGCTTTTCCAATGCGTATCGCGAGCGTTTGCGTCTTTTTCTTCGGCGGACTGGTCGCTGGTCCGCTCTACGGTTCCGAACTGAAGATTCGCGCCGACTTCGCTGGGGGGTCGGTTCGCGTCGAGCACATCGACCAGCAGAAGCGCCGTCTGCGAATTTCACCTTTTCCCCACCTGAACCGTGGTTTTGTCTGCTGGTGGTATTTCAAAGTGGAAGGTATTCGTCCCGGCGAAATTTTGACCCTGGACGTCGGCGAAGGTGTCTGGGCGACTCCCGATCAGGCGGTCTTCAGCACTGACAACAAGACCTGGAGTCAAACAAGTCCAGGAAAACGTGCTGGGAAACGGATCATCTATCAACAAAAGGTCGATGCGTCTGAGGCGTGGTTCGCGTGGGGGCCGCCGTACACGCTAAGCCATGCGAACGCCGCCGTCAAAGAGGCAAGCAAACGATGCGTTCAAGCCAGGGCATTTACCTTATGCCGAAGCAAAGACGGCCATGCCGTGCCGGCACTTGTGGTTGCCCCCATGTCACCGGAGAAAAAACCGTTTGGCATCTGGGTGAACGCTCGCCAACACGCATGGGAAGCCGGCTCGAGTTGGGTTTGCCAGGGCTTCATCGACTGGCTCGTGTCGAAGGATCCTGATGCTGTATGGCTACGCGACCATGCCACCGTCATCGTCGTGCCGATCATGGACGTCGATAATGTCGAGCGCGGCGCCGGCGGAAAAAACCAAAAACCTCACGATCACAACAGGGACTGGTCCGACAATCCTGTTTGGCCGGAGGTGGCTGCCGCCATCAGTCGAATAAAAAAACTGAAGGACGGCGGATCGTTTGATCTGTTTGTCGATTTGCACAATCCAGCGGCGAACGATCGCAGCCCCTTCTTTTTCGTCCCGGCTACCGAATTGATGTCCGTCGAACAACGGCAGAACCTCGACCTCTTCCTGCAGTCTGCTCGAAAAGAAATCACCGGTCCGCTGAAGCTGGCCTCATTCGTCTCCAAGGAGACCGGGGCGAATTACGATCGCAACTGGCGCAAGATCAGCTGCAATTGGGTTGTGGCGCACACCGGTGCTGTGGCCGCGTGCCTGGAAACTTCCTGGAATACCAAGAACAGCACGATGGAAAATTACCGCACTGTCGGCGAGCAATTGGGCAAGGCGATGGTACGTTACCTGCAAACCCAAGCCCGGAAATAGCTCTCTTGTCTTATGAACGACACACCCCAGGAACTCGAACGATGGGATCGTGACCATTTATGGCATCCTTTCACACCGATGCAGGTCTATGCCGACAACCGGCCGATTATCATCGAAAAGGCCCATGGCTGCTTTCTCGTTGACCAGGATGGCAGGAAATATCTCGACGGTGTCTCGTCCTTATGGTGCAATGTTCATGGTCATCGTGTCGAGGCATTGGATTCGGCGATTCGTGAGCAGTTGGACAAGGTCGCCCATAGCACGCTGTTGGGTCTGGGGAACGTACCGGCCATTCGTTTGGCGCGACGTCTGGTGGAACTGGCTCCGGCCGGTTTGACACGAGTGTTTTTTTCCGATGACGGCGCCACGGCCGTCGAAGCGGCACTGAAGATGGCCGTGCAATACTGGCAACAGTCGCGCCGACCAAAGCCAGGAAAACGGAAATTCCTCGCTTTGAGAGGTGCTTATCACGGCGACACTCTTGGCGCCGTAGCCGTCGGTGATCCGGAACTGTTCAATCGCCCTTTCCGCTCTTTGCTGTTTGAAACGATCCGTGCGCCGCAACCCTACTGCTATCGCTGTCCATTTGGTCTCGAGCCAGCTTCCTGCCGCGTGGAATGCGTTGCCGAACTCGAGCAGATGGTTCGCAAGCACGCGGATGAACTGGCGGCGGTCGTCGTCGAACCGCTAGTGCAAGGAGCGGCCGGCATGATCCGGGCGCCCGAAGGCTATTTACGCCGCGTTCGCGAAGTAACCCGGCAATGTGATGTCCTCTTGATCGCTGACGAAGTGGCGGTGGGCTTCGGCCGAACCGGAACGATGTTCGCCTGTCAGCAGGAAGAGGTCCAACCCGATTTCCTTTGTCTGGCCAAGGGGCTTACTGGCGGTTACCTGCCTTTGGCCGCCACCTTGACTACGGACGAGGTCTATTCAGCGTTTCTGGGGAGGCCCGAAGAGGGAAAAACCTTTTACCATGGCCACACCTACACAGGAAACCCCCTGGGTGCTGCCGTCGCCCTGGCCAATCTCGACTTGTTACCGAAAGTGCTCGAACGGTTGCCCGCGAAGATCGACCGTTTTCGCGAACATTTGCAGCGAATGGCCCAATTGCCTCACGTCGGAGACATTCGGCAGTGCGGTCTGATTGCGGGCATCGAACTGGTAGCGGACAAAAGCAGCAAACAACCGTTCGCTGCGTCTGATCGCGTCGGTGTTCGCGTCTGTCGGCTGGCGATGGAACAAGGTGTGTTCATTCGCCCGCTAGGCGACGTCATCGTCCTGATGCCTCCGTTGGCGATCGATCTGGCACTTCTCGATCGGCTCTGCCACACAGTCCATGCGTGCATCGCGCAACTGTGAACGAGAGGGCGATTTCGGCGTCCAAGATAGCCCCATTGCTCCTGTGAGCAGGCGGGTTCGACTGGGTCGAAATCCTCTTGTCGCTGGCCGATGCTCATTTGCCGCCGACGAGTTTCTTTAACTCGCGCGCCAAGGAATCCGCGTCTTGATAATCTTGAAGTCTCTTCACTTCTCGGCCGTCCGGCGTCAGAAAGCGAATATCCGGAAGCCCCTCGACGCCGAAGCTTTTCGCCAATTCCGTGTGCTTATCCGTATCTATCTTCACGAAAACGCATTGCTCGAGCAAAGCCGCTACGGCAGCATCCGTAAAGGTTTCCTTGGACATCTTCATGCATGGGACGCACCAGCTAGCATAGAAGTCCAAAACGATCGGCTTGTTTTCTTTCTTGGCCCGGGCCAAGGCCTCAACAAAAACGGCGTCCCGCCGCGCTTGTCCATCGGTGTTCGAACCGTCTGGATCACGGCTCTCAGCAACAATAGCTGCTTCGTAGCCTGCCTCCTCGATCACGGCAACGAGGTCGGCAGGCGATGCTTTTCCGGCATCGTATGTGACGATAAACCGATCGTTTTTCAGATGCATTTCCACGTCTTTTACTGCGTCAAGCTCTACCAGAGCTTGTTTGACCGCATTCGGTCACGCCATTCAGACGGCTCCACTTTTGCTCTTCTTGAAGCCTTTGATCTGAAGCACCACCTCGGTCCAATGGGGAGATTGGGGCGTGGTCGAATCCGACGAACCGCAACCGGCGATGCCGAGCGTTCCCGCTAAGGTGAAAAGACAAATCAGATTTTTCATTCTTGAAATCCTTTCGCCGTGAATGAAGCGATCCATTGTTTGCGAAGGTCAGTAGCCGTCGGCAACCGATTCACTTCCTTGAATAGTGGACAACGCCTGGTAGACCTGAAAGGGAATCGACTGGGCAATAAAGCGAATCGAGCCGTCCGCCATCAGGAAGTTGGCGCCTCCTGGATGCATGCTGGCGAATTCGCGGATGCGGTCATTCGGATTCGCGCAGGAATCGTCCAAGCTCATATCAACGGATACCTGGACACCTTGCGAAAAGGGATTGAGGGGCGCAAGAACGTCATCGAGAGTCCCCAGCATACCGTCCGGGCCGGCATTTTGCGTTGTGACGGCGAGGACGCTCCCCCGACCACCGGCAAATCCAAGCATCGTTCGCCCGGCAAAATCCGCCTTGGACCAGACCTGGCCCATCTGCATTCCAGGTCAGCCTCACGTATCGCGTGCCGGAATCGAAGCACCGCTGACCGCCTCTCCCATGGCGAAACTGTGGCTTGTGCCGTCGTGGATGTCATTGATCCGCCGGGAACTGTTGACATCGAACAGGCCCGATCCTGGGCGGATCGAAGGGGAGTTGCAGAGAAAAGCATCGGCCCCTTTGCAAAAGGCGTAGTCGGTCATGGCCCCCGAAATTCCGCCTGCCTCCGCTGGCATGCCTGGAGCACTCGGACATTGAAAAATGGCAACCTTTGCCTGGGCGACCGCCAGATTCACCGGCGATTTCCAGGACGCGCTGAAATCGTAGCGGTCGTAAAGCGCCTGCTGTTCGACGTATGGAAGCAGAAAAACGAAGCCGCTATGCAATCCGTCGCGGAGATTGGCATCATTATCAACCACGCCGGGTGGAAAAACGCCCATGGCATCATGATAACTGTGCAATGCCACCCCCATCTGTTTGAGATGATTGGCACAGCGCACGCGGTTGGCGGCTTCACGTACTTTTTGAATCGCGGGCAGCAACAGGCCGATCAAAACCGCAATGATCGCGATCACGACCAGCAGTTCGATCAGGGTAAAGGCTTTTCGGGACACGGGCCGATCGTCCAATGCTTCGAGGATGGGGCATGAGGAAATCTGCCCTCGCCCCTGGCACTGTCGCGTCAGCTTGACCAGGGCTTTCTTCATGCTTTGCAAGGTTTGAATTTTGCCTTCGATGTCAGCAATTTTCTTTTCAGCCAGCGCCTTTGCATCAGAACAGCTCGTCGCTGGACCGACCCGCAATTCCAACAATTCCTTGATTTCTCTGAGAGTAAAGCCGAGTTCTTTGGCTCGGCCAATAAACCGCAAACGATCGATAACGCTGGCATCGTAAAGCCGATAACCCGAGGCACTGCGTTGGGGTTTTTCCAAAACGCCCTGGCGTTCATAAAAGCGAATCGCTTCGATGCCGACGCCCGTTCGCCGGGCAACCTGGCCAATAGTCATGGTCCCCATTTGTCTTGTCCCCTCTTGTGCCTCTCTTGATGATAAGCCCTGGAGTGTACTACAGGGTCAAGACGAATTACGAAGGTGACGGCTGCTGGCGCGAGATTGGTGGTGTCGTATCAGCGCTTTGATACATCTGTGTGTTCGCCACGGACACAGCCGTCGCCGTCCAGGAAACGGACGTCGACATCCGGTCCCTGGATATGGTGAAGCAGATGCCTGGGAAGCGAGCAGCGAATTCGGACGCGCTGGTCGTCGTAGAGTCGGTGATGGATATCGGCATGGGCAGCGAGGTAAGCGAGGAGCCGACCGTTGCCGGAACTGGTTTCGACTTCCGCCTCGGCAAAATCGGCACTTAGTTCCTCGATGACAGTGGCCCGTAATTGGTCCAGTCCGACCTTGTTGGCTGCACTGACAGCGACGGCCCGAGGATGATGGTTCTGCAGGACATCTAGATAAGAGCGGTCGGGCAACTGGTCGATCTTGTTGAGGACCAGGATGCACCGTTTTTCGTCGCAGCCCAGTTCCTCCAGCACGCGGTTGACGGCGCGGATATGCTCTTCAGCGGCGGGATTGCTGGCATCGACGACGTGCAGCAGCAACCGGGCTTGACGCGTCTCTTCCAACGTGGCGCGGAACGAGGCAACCAGGTGATGAGGCAGATCGCGAATAAAGCCGACCGTGTCGCTGAGCAGGACTTTGCCCCAGTCTTTCAGGTGCCATTGCCGGGTTCGAGTATCAAGCGTCGAAAACAGCTGGTCCTCGGCCCGAACGCCGGCGCCGGTCAAGGCATTCATCAATGTGCTTTTGCCGGCGTTGGTATAGCCGACCAGTGAGACCGTATGTTCCTCGAATCGGCTGTTCACCTCGCGCGCTTTGCGTGCTTGGACCTCGGAAAGCCGATTACGCAAGTCACGGATGCGCTGGCCCACGAGCCGCCGGTCTTCTTCCAGCTGCGTTTCGCCTGGGCCACGCAAGCCGATTCCGCCGCGATAGCGGGACAAGTGCGTCCACATCTTCCGCAATCGGGGGAGAGAATACTCCAACTGCGCCAACTCCACTTGCAAGCGGGCTTCGACCGAGCGCGCGCGGGTCGCGAAAATATCCAGGATCAATTCGCTGCGATCGATGACCTTGACATTCGTGGCTTTTTCCAGATTGCGAACTTGGGCAGGTGAAAGATCGTTGTCGAAGATGATGACGTCGGCGTCGAGGCATTTGACCTGCTGTTGCAGTTCAGCCAGCTTGCCTTTGCCGATGTAGGTGGCGGGGTTGATATCGACGCGGTGCTGGTGCATCGTGCCGACGACGACTGCCCCTGCCGCGGTGGTCAAACCACGTAATTCGGCAAGAGGTTCCTGAACCTGTGGCCGTCCCGCCAATGTCACGCCCACGAGAAAGGCACGTTCTCGGTGGACAGTAAGCTCTTCGCGAGGAATATCGAGTGACACCTTAACGCTTTTTCCCTCCTGGTTCTTGGCTGAAGTTCCTTTCTTATTTTACGTCAGTCGTCCCTTGAAAAACAAACGAAAAGCATGTTACCGATACGCCTGGAAATCGATCACGTCATGCCTGTTCAACTTCGCCAATTGCCAAGGGTACGTTCGCTTATAGAACTGGACGTCTGTCGGAACGACTTTGGATGCCGCCGATCGTTTTGTGAGAAACGGTTGCCGTGACGACTTTTTTCCGAAACCCGACGAGGTGCATCAATGTTTTCAATAAGGGCTGAAGACCCGGTAACCAGGTGCAGCACGCATGAACCCAGTCCGCCGCCCGGTAGCGCCGCGCCTGCAACCGTCCTCGCAGTTCGCAGTTTTCCGATTGAATCGCCTCGATTCGTCTTTGATAGTCGTGGAAGGAATGCAACATGTTGCGTCGTTGCTGCGCAAGCAGACGTGCTGTCCGGAGCAGTCGGCGCCGGTCGTCGTTGTCAAAAGAATGGGGTGGGGCAACGCGAAACGCAAGGTAGTCGCCAAGGCGTTCGACGGCATAGCCTCGATTGGCCAGCTGGCGAAACGTTTCCCAGTCGCCGTGATAGCCGCCAATTTGTTTCAGGGACGCCACATCGAACAGGCCGATTACGCCACGCTCGATCGGCGTCAGAGTGGCATCGTACAGGCGGCCTCCAATCGCGGCGCATCCCGGCCAGCGCCGTTTCGCCAACAGCAAACATTCGACCATGTCGGCACAGGGAAGCATCGTCGCGGGCAAATTGAGGTAGTACTGCCCGCGCGCTTCCTGGACCCCGGCGCGCCAGACGTCTTTCAATTGTTCATGCATTAAAAACCGGCAATGAGAGAAACGACTTGCCAGCCCGGAGCCGCGGTCGCTCTGGCCGACCTGTGAAACGAGAATATCCAGATTGCGATGCGTCTGCTCCGCTAACAGATCAAGCAACTGTTCCAGCTCATCGGAATGGTCTTGGCTGACCACATGAACCGTCACGCAAGTCGCGGCATCAGCACGATCGGCTTCGTCGAGATCATTCGGCAAAAACACCGAGCGAAATGATTCGAGAGGGAAATTGAGGCTCTGCCAGGTCCGTCGGTTTTGCGAAACCTTGATATCGATCGGATAGATCGGTGTTTTGGAACCGATGTATTCCATAAAGATGCCGTCGGCGAACCGTTCCGTCGCTTTGCTTTCGGGCCAGAATTCTGAGCCATCGAACCACTCGAGGACTTCCATTCTGTGGCAGAATTGCAGGTAGTCGACCTGCCGAAAAAGTCCCCGCCCTTGGCAAAAGGTACCGGCTAGTTCCGTTGCCCGACGTTCACCGAAAAGGGAATGCCAGCCGTCCGCCTCGATCATGCCGATATCCTGCGAGGCGTAAGCGGCCATGGCCTCGGGATGTTGGCGAAAAAAGGAAACGAACACTTCGAAAGCGTTGGGATAAAGAATGTCATCATCGCACAAGTAGACGACGAGGTCGCCTCGGACCAGCCCCTTGCGGAAACACTGGTTGAAGCACCACGGAGCCATCGCCTTTTCACGCCGGATCGTTTCGGTTTCCTCTGAACGGAGCAATCGAATGCGCGGATCGTGGCGCCAGTCGAATTGGCCATAGTAGCCCTGGTCAAAGAGCACGCCGCTATCGACGATGATTGCTTCCCAATGCGGATACGTTTGGTTGACAATACTGTCAATGGCTTCGGGGATCAGGTCCGGCTTGTTGTGGCAGACGCACAGGCAGGACACCAGCATACTCAGCCTCCGACCAGGACCGGATCGGACACCTGTCTGGGGAAAAGAACGTCAGGCACGTTGAGTTTTCCCGACAACAAATCGCGTTCGAGACGGTGGGAAGTCATGCTTCGGATTTGCGCGACGGCAGCGGGACCAAACCGTCGCGCGATCATGTCGAGGTAGCGGTCGTTGGTGTAGTAGGCGAGGAAAGCCTGGTCGCGGAAGCGCAAAACCTCCCTTGCCGGCAAATGACGAGTCGGCAAAGGGAGACAGTCGCGGGAATGCTGGGAGTAGCCGGTCCATTGTGCCGGCAGGGGAACCCCGGCTCGTTTCGCCATTTCGTAGAGAGGCGAACCCGGATAGGCCATGGCCGAATAGAAATTGGCAAACTCGCAATTCAATTCGATGGCTAAGTCGAGTGTTGCCTGCATGGTGTCGGCGTCGTCTTCAGGCAAGCCGAAGATATAGTTGCCGATGATGTTGATGCCGGCAGCGCGGATATCGGCAATGGTGCGAAAGACCTCCTCCTGATCGAAACTCTTGTCGACGTTGTCCCGGACGCGTGCGGCTCCTGCTTCGATGCCGACGGCGAGCCAGTTGAAACCAGCGGCCTTCAGCTTTTCGAGCAAGCCGTTTTTGATCGTATCCACGCGGGTGTACGCCCACAGATTCAAGCCGTAATCGCGTTCGATGAGGCCGTCGCAAATAGCCTGGACGTGCCGCTGGTTGAGGACAAACATTTCATCGGCGATTTTGATATGTCGAACGCCGAACTTTTGCACCAATAAATCGATTTCGTCGAGAATTCGTCGCGGGCTCCAGAAGCGATAGCTGTTGGCCGAGGGATGCAAGCCCGCTGCCCGTTCGCCGCTCTTGAAAGGAGCCTGGATACAGCAAAAGGAACACCGAAAGGGGCAACCAAGCGTCGTGTACAAGGCCGCATAGGGTTGTCTGCTCGTTTCCTGCAGACAATGCCAGTTGTGGGCGCGGTATTTCGGCATCGGCAGCAAGTCCCAAGCAATGCCAGGCATTTCTTCATCGAGATTCCGTAACAAAGGCCGATCGACCGTTCGTTCGATTCGGCCTGCCATCCGGTAATACAGTCCGGGAACTTTGGAAATGTCCCGCTCCTTTGCCTTGAGGGCTTCGACAAGGGAAACCAAAGTGTCAAGTCCTTCGCCGGCGGCGACAAAATCGGCAGATTCTTCTTCGAGTGTTTGCGCCGGCAAGGCAGCGACGTGTCCGCCAAGGAGTAGTGTGGGTTGTTCAGGGGTCAGTTTCTTGATGGCCGTACATACCCGACCGGCACCCGTCATGTTTTGTGTCGAGGCGGAGGGCTGGTGGCCATAGACGACCACGGCTGCGAGGACCGGATTGAGATCACGCACGATTTCCGCTACCGTTTCCGCGGACCATTGCTCCGCTTCGGCATCGAGAATCGCCACCGACAAGCCGCGCCGCCGGCAAAACGTTGCCATTAAACCGGCCCAGACTGGATTTTCCACAGCGGCCAGATCGTTTCCCAATGACTGATACACTTGCCGTCGGCTGTTCGGATTGATCAAAACGAGATCGACCTCATGTCGCCGGCGCCGGCTCGTGTGTTGCTGAGGTGGTTGGATGCGGTTATCGCTTTCCCTTTGTCGACTTGAAGGCTTCTGCCGGCGTTTTGTCAGGTCATTCAACAGGCGGCACAGCTGGAGAATTTTGTCGTGCGGCAACGATGGGAAGTTGCCGATGTAGAAGCCGAAAAAGTGCACATGGTCCGTGCGCGGAAATTCGCGCCAGGCGTCGTTGCCGAATCGCCGGCGCAAGTAAGGTTGCCGGAGTTGGTTGCCTCCGCCGGACAACCCGCGGCGATATTCCACCCCATGCTCTCGTAAAACGGCCATGACTCGATCGCACAAAGCGTGGTCCGGATTCTTCAGGACGAGCGTAAAGGCATAGTTGCTGCAACCGCGCGTGTCAAAGTCGGTTTGATACGTCTCGGGATCGAGATTTTGCAGGAAAACCCGAAGGTTTTCATTCCGGCGGCGGATATTCTCATCGAGTCGTTTGAGTTGTTGCCGGCCGAGAATCGCGTTGATCTCTGTGCTGCGGACGTTGTAGGCGGGAAAAGCGAAGATGAATTCCGGGTTCAAATCGGGATAGTCGTCGGCAAACGACCGGCGATAAGAGGGGGAATCCAGTTCGCGAACCAGACCGTGGCCGCGAAGCATGCGCAACGTTTCATAAAACTGCGTGTCGTTGGTCGAAATCATGCCCCCTTCGATGGTGGTGAGATGATGGGCGTAGTAGAACGAGAAGTTGGCGGCGAGGCCGAAGGTCCCGAGCTTGCTACCGGCGAAGGTCGCCCCGTGTGCCTCGCACACGTCTTCGAGCAGGATGATGCCGCGGGCTTGTAAAGCGTCGAGCAGTTCCTGGCTCAGTGCATTATAGCCCAGGACATGCGTCAGAAAGACGGCCCGGGTTCGTGACGTGATTTTCTCCAGGATTCGCTGATTGTCCATCCCCAACGTTCGGCGATCGATGTCGACAAAAACCGGCTCGAAACCGCAATGCAAGACAGCGGCGATGTCCGAAACCCATGTCAACGGAGGAACGATGATCTCGCCCCCTGAACCGTAGAGTTCTTTCAACGCAGCGATCGTCAACAGGTTGGCGGACGAGCCGGAATTGACCAGCACGCTATGTCGAACGCCGAGCCACGCAGACCATTCCTCTTCAAAAGCGCGGACGTTCGCTCCCTGAGTGAGAACGGGATCGTCTTGTTTCAGGAATTGGCAAACGGCGTCGAGATCGTCGCGTGAAAGATTATTCTGCATCAGCGGCCAATCCAGGCCGGCGGTCGTGGTTGCTCGGTGCATTAGAACGGTCCTTTGAAAGCGGTTGTTTGCAATTCTTCCGGAATTTCAGGAAGCCAGCCGGTTTCGGCACCTTCAACGAGGTTGCGTGCTTGGGCGGCAATGGTGCGGGCATTGGGATAAAACAATTCTTCCAATGCGGGTGTCGTCGGGCAGGTGACCGGAGCGAAGCCCATCCGTTTCAGACGCAGATCGCGAAGGGGAGCCAGTTTTTCACCGATCTGAGCCACGATCTCGGCGGCGGCACCGCAATTCGTCCAGCCGTTATCAACGACGAGAAGCCGTCCTGTCTTTTCGACCGAAGCAGCGATCGTGTCGATGTCGAGCGGGCTCAGCCAGATGGGATCGATAACTTCGGCATGGATGCCGATTCGAGCCAGCAGGCGCTGCGCCCGAAGGCATTCGATCTGCATATAAGAGATGCCAACGATTGTCAGGTCGTTTCCCTTGGCCGTGATGCGAGCTTTGCCGGGCCAAACCTGATAGCGTTCGGGGGGAACCGGTCCGGATTGAAAGTGCAGCAGTCGATGTTCGACATAAATGACGGGGTCGTCATCGCGCACGGCGGCACTGAGGCAGCCCTTGGCATCGTACGGCGTGGAGGGAGCCACGACCTTCAAACCGGGAACGTGCATGAAAAAGCTATGCAGGCCCTGAGAATGCTGTGCCCCCTGTCCCCAGCTCTTCCCGATCATGGCTCGCACGACGAGGGGAACATGCACTTGTCCGCCGTACATGTAGCGGCACTTGGCAGCGACGTTGACTAGTTGGTTCATCGCGAGCATCAGAAAATCCATGCGAATATGCACATGGATGGGACGCAGCCCAGCCAGCGCCATGCCGACAGCGGTACCAGTCATGGCATCTTCGGAAAGAGGCGTGCCGAACACCCGCTCCGGACCATACTTTTCCAGCAAACCGCGAACCGTTCCCTGGATCGCTTTCGGATCATCGACATCGAGCCCAAAAACGATGACAGCAGGATCGCAAGCCATTTCGAGGTCGGTGGCTTCGCGGACTGCGTCGACATAGGACAGGATTCGATGGCTGCTGGTCGCCGATCGGCTGGCAGAGTCAAGCACCGGCTGCGGCATGGGCTTCCTCCTTGAAGACGTCGGTATAAAGTTCGGTCGCTGAGGGAAATTCGCTTTGTTCCGCGAAAGCGAAGGCGTCGGCGATTTCCTGTTCGACTTCGTTTTCCATTTCGCGTCGGTGCTGGTCATCGATCAGTCGAGCCAGTCGGCGGAGAGGGTCCGCGTCCTGCCAGGGCTGGGCTTCCGCTTCACTGCGGTAGCCAAGGTGGTAATCACAGCCCGGGCCGACGTGTTCGCGCCAGCGATAGGTGGTCACCTCTAAAAATCTGGGGCCTTGACCGGCGCGAATGCTCCGGACGGCATCGGCAGAGCAACGACAAAGTTCGAAGATATCGTTGCCATCCAGCCGTTCCGCACGCATGCCAAAGGCTTGTGCCCGGGCACGAATGTCCGGCAAGCCCTGGCGTTTATTCTGGTGTGTATGGATGGCGTAAAAGTTGTTTTCGCAGACGAACAGGATCGGCAGTTTTTTGAGAACGGCAAAGTTGAGGCTCTCGGCAAAGACGCCTTCCTCGGTAGCGCCGTCGCCAAAGAAACAAGCAACAATATTCGGTCGCCGACAATACTTTTGTGCATAGGCATAGCCGACCGCATTGGCGATCGTCGTGCCGACTATGGCCGATGCCCCCATGACGCCTCGGCGGGCGTCGATCAGATGCATCGACCCCCCTTTCCCTTTCGTGCATCCCGTGGCTTTGCCGAATAATTCCGCTACCAGTGCCCGCAGATCGCCCCCCTTGGCGAGATAAAGTGCATGACAGCGGTAATAGCCGAAGACCACGTCGCCTGGTTCAAGCGCTTCGCAGACTCCCACCGACACTGCTTCCTGGCCGATGGAAAGATGAATCGGACTTTTGATGCAGTCGCTCGGATAGACGCGGGCAATCTCCTCCTCCACCCGCCGAATCCGATAGAGCTTCCGATATAGTCGCTCGTACATGACCGTTCCCTTCCTTGAGGACGTGATGCAAAAACCACTGGTAGGTGGAAACGAGGGCCGCTCGAAACGGCGTTTTCGGCCTCCAGCCAAGACGAAACAGCGCCGAGGAATCCAACGCTTTCCATGGCATGCCGTCGGGCTGGCTCCGGTCGAACTCCAGCTTGCCTGGAAATCCGACCACGTCGATGATTTCTTTGGCGACTTCAGCAATCGTCAACACCATGCCGCTGCCGAGGTTGATCGGCATCTCGCCGTTATAGTGACGCATAACGGTGATGCAGGCATCGGCGAGGTCGTCGGCATAAATGAATTCACGGCACGCTGTGCCGCTGCCCCAAACCGTCAACACCGCATCGCCGTCCTGTGTCGCCTGGTAGGTTCGGCGCATCAGAGCGGGAATGACATGGCCGTTTTCGGATGAAAAGTCATCGTGCGGTCCGAAGGCGTTGGCCGGGATCCCCGTTATGAAGCAGTCGCCATATTGTTGTCGAAATGCCTGACACAACTTCCAGCCTGCGAGTTTGGCGGTCGCATAGGCTTCACTGGTCGGCTCGAGCGCGCCCGCCAAAAGCGATTCGACTGCCATCGGCTGGGGTGCATGCTTCGGATAACTGCAGGAACTGCCCAGATAGAGTAGTTTGGTCACGCCAAAGCGGTGGCAAGCAGGAATGACGTTTGCCGCCACCAGGAGGTTGTCAAGCATCAAGTCAGCGGGTTGGCGCCAGTTCAAACCGATCCCGCCAGAGAGTCCAGCCGCCAGAAAGACGTATTCGGGCCGAACCGAGGCGAAAAACTCTTCCACATCTTCGGCGCGACACAAATTAGGCTCGAAGGGAGGTTCGCCAACGAGGCGGGTATAACCCAAGAGCCTCAGTCGGCGGAGCAGAGCGGCACCGATCAGAGTTTGGCCTCCGGCCACAAAGATGCGTGCACTTCGGTTCATTCCTTGACCTCGAATAGGGCAGTCCGTTGCCGCTCCTGGTTTCGTAACAAGCTTTTGGTTTAGCGAAGCAAGGATAAATGACAGAAAAGGGGAAGTTGTGTCAAGGCGAGATTCGTGGTCAAGAAAACGCGAGAATGGCGATTCGGCAAATCTCTGGTTTTTGGGGTTTCAAGCCACAGATACGACGGCGGCTTGACGGAAGGGATATCGCGGAGGATGCCAGTTTTGAATCGTCCGGTTCAACCGAGGATGCACCTGGCGAGATGAGGCCCGTCAAGCGCGCTTTTGCCTCCAAATGCGAATGGCTTCCTCGTCAATGGCAATATCCTGCTGCATCTGCTCGGCAAGCTGCCGGCGGACAGCGTCGGGAGCCAGTGCGAGCATGCGTTGCGATGTCAAAGGGGCTTGATTCAGGTTCAAGGAAGCATCCACCACTTCGCCAACGTACAGCGTGCGGTCGCCGATCGGGAGACTGGCTTCAACTTTGCAATCCAAGTAACCTAATGTGCCTTCGATGATCGGGCTGTTCGTCCGCCCAGCTCGGCAGGGGAAACCGAGCAGTTTGTCTTCCTGACGTCCTTTTTTCAGGCCGAAGTGCCAGACCCAGTCGAGTTGTTGTTCCGAAATGAGGTGCAAGGCGAAACAGCTGCTCGCTTCGACAAGTTCTCGGGTGAAATGATGGTTGGCGAGACCGATGACCATGCGCGGCATTTGTGGGACGATCGAGGCTTGGTTGACAAAGGTGGCAACAAGCCCCCCGCGCCGTGACGCATGCTGCGCAGTAACGATCCAGAGTTCGCGCTGGAGAGTGCTGGCCAGGAGAGAGACGATGTCGTTCATGGTGTTATGCGGCTTGCTTGGGCGCTTCGGCAGCGGGAGGCATCTGGCTGACGGTGTCTTCGTGGCTGCTCATCAAGCGTAAGACGGCGGGCAGGAAGACAAGAGCGGCAATCATGCAGCAGCCGATGCCCAACGTCAGGGTGAAGCCTAGTCCGAACAACCCGCGATGGCGGGAAATCATGAGTGTACCAAATCCCAGGATCGTCGTCAGGGCCGCAACCATGATACCTCGCCCCGTAGCGTAACTCAAAGCATAGGGGCGTCCCTGACCGCGCCAGGACAGATAATCATGCAAGACATGAACGCCATGATCGATTCCCACTCCGAGGATCAACGGAAAGGCGATCATGTTGGCGGGATTGAGAGGCAATCCCCACCAGCCCATGATTCCCAGACACATGACGACACCCAAAGCGAGTGGCGTCAAAGCGGCCAGCATGAGCCGCGGATGGTGGAAGTCGGCGAGCAATACCACCAGGATGGCGAGAAGGGCGTACAAACCAGCCCACTGAAATCCTTCCTTCATGCCACGCAGTCCAGCCAGGGTGGTAAAGGGCTTGCCCGTCGCTTCCGGATCGACGGCTTGGATTTCTTCCACGAAATGAACGAGCGGTTCGTATTCCCAGAGGTTGGCTTTGCCGAAAATACGCAAGAGCCATTTGCCGCTCTTGCCAATGTAGCGTTCACGCAACGGCTTGGGCAAATCCGCGATGGTGATCTCTTTCGGAACAGCCACGTCGCGCAATCGATGAAGCTGTTCCACCAGATCGCCAGCCAGTCTTTGTTCATAAAGTCGTAATGAATCGGCGGAGTCCACGTCCAGATGATCGCGCAAGGTGAGTAAGCTGTGCCGCAACTCCGTCAAGACCATGCGATCGTTTTGTCTGGGACTGGCGTCCGCCAAAGGCTGGAGCGAGCCGACCAGGCAGTCGACTTCCGTACGAAGATGCCGAACGGCCGGCAAACTGTGCGGGATCGGTTTTCCCCGTTCGGGCAAAAAGCGAAGCCGACTTTGGATATCGCGCAGCCTTTCTAGCTTATCTGGCTGGTCTCCCGGGATCATCGAAGCCACTTCGACCACCCGGCTGACGACCGGCAGCTTTTCATAACGCGCTTTGAGTTCCAAAGCTCCTTCGCGTGTCGAGGTATAGCTGAGTGCGTGCCAACTCGCTCCAGCCGTATGGCGAATGAGGGTCTGTTCCCATTGGACGGATTCCAAATCACGCGCTTGCAGATGCAAGAGGTTATGATCGTAATAGACGTCGAAGGCGTAGACCACCAGCACGGCGCAGAGTCCAATGCCTGCGGCTATCACCCAACCGGGACGATTCATCAACGCCGGCAGCCAAACGCGTTCCGGCGGCGAAGAGCCACATGCCGGTCGCCGGGAATCTGTTGGCGTGGAGTGTCCGTCCAGGATGGTCAGCATTGCCGGCATGACCGTGAAGCAGGAAAGGGCGCAAAGGAGCACACCGCTTCCGGCAATCCAACCCAATTCGGCGACAGCGCGGAAATCGGCCAGGGTAGCCGCGTAAAAAGCCAGGGCGGTCGTGATCGCTGCTGTGAGAATGCTTGGACCAACAGCCCCGGCGGTCTCTTTCAGCGCCGCACCAACTTCTCCGTTTCGCTTGCGGATTTCTTCGTAATGCGTGATCCACAATACGCCGTAATCGCCCATGCCGATCAACATCACGGCAAAAGTCGCGGACAGAATGTTCAAGTGCCCGACTGTCAGCGTTAGAAAGCCCAACGCCAGGACTGTCCCGACGAGCAGCGTGGTGACAGTCAGCAACGGCGATCGCCACGAGCGGAACATGATCAGGTAAAGCAGAGCGACACCAGCCAAGGCCAGAACCGAGGCGATCTTCGTATCTTCCTGCGAAGCCAGCATCTCGTCGGTTTCGAGGATGGGTAGGCCAGTCAAGCCGATCTGAAGATCGGGATAGTTCGCGGAAACGCGGGAGATGATGCGACGAATGGCAGACGCACTCTCTTTCGACTCGGCAAAGGAAGCCAGATTCTTGGCTGGACGAGCGAGCAAGAAAGCCAGCGATTCGTCTTCGCTGAAAAAGTATTGCGGTGCGTGCAGAGGGAGTTCGCTCCCCTGGCGCTTCTCTGTCAATGCCGGGGCGACGGGCAGCCAGGGATTGCGATAGGATTTCGCATCGCTGAGGAAATCGCCTGCCGACCGGGCGATCGACTCCAATTGCACAAGGAACTGGCGGTCTTTTTCCGACAAAGGTTTTCCTGGAACGATCTTGCCGGCACGGATACGAGCTTCGTGAAACAGTTGCAACAGTGTCAGTGATTTCCAGCCGATCAACGGATCGATGCGAGCAACGAGGGGCGGCTCCAACAGCATGCTCATGCTGCGCAAGGTGTCCTGGATCTGGCTGATTTGTTCACTGTTGAGATAGAGTAAAGCGCGATCGCGGAGGTGCCTGAGGTCGACCTTATAGAACAAGCGGTCGAAGTGCTCGGGTTGGGCGGCGACTTCTTTGGCCAGAGTCTCCAGCGCTTGCTTCATGCGCTTTTTATCCGAACCCTTTACAACGACGACGATGTCATCGTCGTCACCGAACTCGGCGACATAGCGGCGCCAGCGTTTTTGGTATTCGTTGTTGGGATTGGCCAGGTCTTGGCGTTGCGTGTGGTATTCAAGCCTGGTGAGAGCGAGATAAACAGACAAGCTGCACAAAATCAGCGCACACACCAGGACAAGCCACGGCGCCCGGCTTACACCGGCCACAAGAGCCATCAATAGACGTGAAGGTAACGACGCGTCGTGCGTGTGCTTGGAATCCGGCTTCATCCTTTAAGCCCGCCTCGTTTCTGTTCCTGCTTCCGCCTTGTTTGCGCGGACGCAAAGCTGGCGAAGTCTAGTCGCCTGGTCGATTTCATGCAAGACGAAGCTGCCGATCGGCTTGAAACCAGTCAGGGCGAAAAAAGTCGAACCAAGAAGCCTGGCGACGACTCCGAAGATGCCAAGGCTTCTTGGTTCTCGGCTTTGCAAATCGATCGTGTGTGCGATCCGCCGCCGTTTTACGAAAGGTTCATGCTCATCAAGAATTCGGTGTTGTTCTTGGTTTTGCTCATTCGATTGGTAAGCAATTCCATCGCCTCGACTGGATTCATATCGCTGAGCACTTTGCGCAGGATATAAATGCGGCGCAACTCCTCGGGATCGCGCAGAAGCTCTTCTTTGCGCGTTCCGGATCGGTTGACGTCGATGGCTGGCCAGACGCGCTTATCGACCAGTCGGCGATCGAGGTGGAGTTCCATATTGCCCGTGCCTTTGAACTCTTCGAAGATGACCTCGTCCATTCGGCTTCCCGTGTCGATGAGGGCGGTCGCCATGATCGTCAGGCTGCCGCCTTCCTCGATATTGCGAGCAGCGCCGAAAAAGCGTTTCGGCTTGTGCAAGGCATTGGCATCCACCCCGCCGGAAAGGATTTTTCCGGAGTGGGGAACTTCGGTATTGTAGGCTCGTGCCAGACGGGTGATGGAATCGAGCAGGATGACGACGTCGGTACCATACTCCACCATGCGTTTGGCTTTCTCGATGACCATTTCGCTGACTTGAACATGGCGGCTGGCCGGTTCATCGAACGTGGAACTGATGACCTCCGAATTGGGGCCTTTTACCGTCCGTTCCATTTCCGTCACTTCTTCGGGGCGCTCGTCGATCAACAGGACGATGACGTAGCAATCTTTGTGATTGCGGAGAATGGAGGTGGCGATCTTTTGCAGAAGGATCGTCTTGCCTGTTCGCGGCGGCGCCACGATCAAGCCACGCTGGCCCTTGCCGATCGGTGTGACCAAATCCATGACGCGCATATTGATCTCGTCGGGATCGGTTTCGAGGATCAACCGTTCGTTGGGATGCAACGGCGTCAGATCGTCGAAAACGACCTTTTGCGTCAGCATTTCCGGGTCGTTGTAATTGATCGCTTCGACGCGCAGCAGAGCGAAGTAGCGTTCGTTTTCTTTCGGCGGCCTGATCTGACCGGCGACGACAGAACCGGTACGCAACCCGAATCGCCGAATCTGGCTGGGGGAAATGTAGATGTCGTCGGGGCAGGGCAGGTAGTTATAATCGGGGCTGCGAAGAAAACCGAACCCGTCCGGAAGCACTTCGAGCGTGCCTTCGCCGAACATCAAGCCGTTCTGTTTGACGCGTTCTTTAAGGATGCGGAAGATCAGGTCTTGTTTTTTCAGCCCTGCAAAGTCGGTGATGCCTTCATCCTTGGCGGTTTTCTGCAGCTGGGCTATTGTCATCTGTTGCAGTTCGCTTATGTGCGTACTGCCCCGTTTGATTTCTTCGTAACGGTTGTTGACTTCCTGATCGAAACCGAGGTATTCGTCGTCGCCACGTTCCATGGCCAGCACGTCTTCGTGGCGATCGAGGACTTCCTCGCGGATGTCGTCGTTGTCGAGAGCCGTTGGCGGCGGTTTCGTGCGTGTGCGCGAACGGCCTGTTTGAACTTCACGTCGACCTTTAGCTTCTGGCATGATTGGTCTCCTTCATTGTTGGCATTGTGAAGCAGGCTTCCTCGGAATTGCATGCGAGGCACCTGGCCCTGCTGGGGACACCGAAGGTCTCCCGAAGGGTGTACCGCAAGGCAATGCCAACGGTAGGTGGAAAAAGGTTCCTTTCACGAACAATTCCGGACCGAGGAATTCGGTCCGCTTGAGGACAATGATTTCTCCATTGAACCAATACGGAGTTGCTTTTCCAGTTGTTGGATGAACCGGTCCACTTGCCTGGCGACGTCCTCCGGGGTGCCGGAGTTGTCGATGGCGAAATCGGCCCGGCTTGCTTTTTTTGTCAAAGGCATTTGCGCTCGTTCACGTTGGATTACCTCCTTCTCATCCCAGCCCCGGCTTTCCGCCAGCCGTTGCAAGCGAATCGGCCGGGGACTATCAACATAGACGATCCAGTCACACACGTTATTCCAACCTGTTTCCAACATGATAGCGGCATCGAGCACCACAAATCGGCAGCGTTCGTCTTCTTGCGCCTGGGCTATCTGCCGTTTGATTCCCTCGCCGATATACGGGAAGACGAGGGCTTCCAGTTTTTTTCGTTCTGCGGGATCGTTGAAAACGATCCGGCCAAGTTGTCGGCGATCGATGTCGCCGTCCGGTTTGACAACCTGCTGGCCCCAGGTCGCGACCACGCGTTCAAAAATCTCGGGCTGTCTCAAGGCCTCATGTCCCAATGCGTCTCCTGAGACGATACAGCCGCCATGACGTGCCAGGTGCTTCGCCACCAGGCTTTTGCCGCTGCCGATGCCACCAACCAGACCAATTACCGGTTTTGTTCCAATCACATCTGTGCCAGTTATCCAGTTCCCTGTTTCGCCGTTCCGCCTGAGCACGTCCCGACATGGATTTCCTCGACGTCGAGCCAGTTGGGACCGGCAGCCAGGTCGACCTTCAATGGGACGCGCAACTCCATCGCCCCCGTCATTTCTTCGTCGACGAGCGAGGCGACCGCTTCCAATTGGTCAGGATGGACTTCGAAGACCAGCTCGTCATGTACGGTCAACAACATGCGTGCAGGCTGTTTTTCTTCGCGCAGGCGGCGATAAATATGCAGCATCGCCAACTTGATCAAATCCGCCGCCGACCCTTGAATCTGCATGTTGATCGCTTCGCGCTCGGGCTGGTTGCGCTGCTGGTACGATGATTTCGCACGGATTCCAGAAATCTCGCGACGTCGACCCAGGATCGTCGTCACGTAGCGGTTTTTGCGACAATCGTCCAACAGTCTGGTCTGGTAATCCAAGACACGTGCATAGCGCCCGAAGTACATGTCGATGAAACGCGCTGCTTCCTCTTTGTCGATGCCCAACCGCTGAGCCAGGCCGAATGCGCTCATCCCATAGATCACGCCGAAATTGACCGTTTTGGCAACGCGGCGCATTTCTGCCGTCACATCTTCCTCGGCGACACCGAAGATCTGCGCTGCCACCGAGGAATGGATATCGCGATCCTCGGCAAAAGCCCGACAGAGTTCCGGATCTTCGCTGAAATGAGCCAACATGCGCAGCTCAATTTGAGAATAATCAGCCGTCAAGAGGACGTATCCTTCCTCGGGGATGAATGCCTGCCGAATCTGCCGACCTAGTTCCGTCCGGATGGGGATATTCTGCAAGTTCGGATCGCTGGAACTTAGACGTCCGGTGGCGGTGACGGTCTGGTTGAACGACGCATGAATCCGGCCGGTCCGCGGATGGATGAGCGCCGGCAGTGCATCGACGTATGTGCTCTTGAGCTTGGCTATCTGGCGGTGTTCGAGGATTTTGGCTGGCAGGACGTGTCCTAAAGCCGCCAGGCGTTCCAGCGTTTCCTGTCCCGTGCTGGCTTCGCCGGTGATACTTGTCCGCCGCTGTTTCGGTAATTTCAAATCGTCGAACAAAACCCGGCGCAGTTGTTGCGGCGATGCGATGTTGAACTCTTGTCCGGCCAACTCGTATATTTCTTTTTCCAATTCTTGCAACTGCTGCGCCATCTGCGCGCTCAATTTCTTCAACAAGCCGGTATCGACGCGGACGCCGTTGAACTCCAGATCGGCCAGCACCTCGATCAATGGTATTTCTAGTTCGGCATAGAGCTTATCCAAATGGGCTTTCTGGAGTTCGGCTTCGAGCAGTGCCGTCAGCCGCCATGCCACGTCGGCGTCTTCGCCAGCGTATTCCGCGATCTTTGGCAATGGCACTTCCGCCATGCTGATCTGCTTCTTGCCTTTGCCGATCAACGCCGCGATCGGAATCATGCGGTGGTTCAGATAGCGCAGGGACAAGTCATCCAGCCGATGGATGCGGTCGCCGGCATGCAAGAGGTAATCGGCCAGCATCGGGTCCCCCACGACCCCGGACAGTTCGACGCCCTGTTGCCGTAATACAACCCAGTCGTATTTGATATTTTGATTAATTTTTTCAATGTTTGGGTTTTCAAAAATATCTTTCAAAGCGTTCCTGGTCGTTTCCGGGTCGAGGACGGTTTCGCCAGGCGGTCCTTGAACCGGGAGATACCAGGCCTCGCCGGGCGACCAGCAAAAGGCGTAGCCGACAATATCCGCCTGTCTGGGCTGCAAATGCGTGGTTTCCAGATCGACAGCCAACCGCTTCTGCGTCTTGAGTATTTGGAAGAACTCAGCGAACTGGTCGGCCGTCTGAACCAGTCGATAACATGCCTGCCACTGGTCGGGGTGAAGTCGCCCGTCGTTTCTCGGTTTGGGGTCGGCCTCGGACTCCTTGTCCCAGTCGGCGAAAAGGGTATGCGAGGAAGGCGGTGCCGACAAGGTCTTGCGGACTTCGTCGGCAAATCGGCGAAAGCCAAGCCGTTCAAACAACTTCAACAGCCTCGGCCCGTCCCAGTCGCGCAGCTTCCACCCTTCCCAGTCGAATTCGAGCGGCACATCCGTCCGCAGGCGTGCTAGACTCCTGCTCAGAAGCAGTTTGTCGCGATGCATGCGGATTTTATCCGCCAGGTTCCTGCGTGACAAACTGCCATCGAGTTTGCCTTCATCAAGGCATTTCAGAATGTTATCGATGTTGCCGTATTCCTGAAGAAGTTTGGCGGCCGTCTTGATACCAACTCCCGGAATGCCGGGGATGTTGTCGACCGGATCGCCAACGAGGGCCTGCAAATCGACCACTTGTTCTGGCGTGATTCCCCATTCCTCCATCAAGCCGGCACGATCGAGCACCTTGTGCTTGCGCAGATTGACGATGCGGATATGGCCGTTGAGCAATTGCCGACAGTCTTTGTCGGTGCTGTAGATCGACACTTCCAGACCGCGTTCGGCGCCTGCACGGGCCAACGTCGCGATGATATCGTCGGCTTCGAACGATTCTCTGCTGACCACCGGAATGCACATGGCGTCAAGCATCTCGCGAATGATGTCTATTTGCAGGCGCAGGTCGTCGGGCATCGGTGGCCGGTGCGCCTTGTATGGTGGATAAATCTCTTCTCGAAACGTCGGCCCTGCCTCGAATGCGCAGAGCAGATATTCCGGGTTGTCCTGCCGTAGCGTCAGCAAATCGCGGGCAAAGGCAAACACAGCATTCGTAGGTAACCCGTCCGGGCTGCTCATCTGGGAAATGGCATGAAATCCCTGAAAAATGAGCGAGTGCGAGTCGACCAGGTACATTCGCCCGGATGCCATTGCGCTGTCTCATGCCGGCTGAAAAGTCGGCAGCTTTGCGCCACTGCCTCAATCCCGATTGGCTGCTCTTGTCATGAACCCAACTTGTCGCCTGGATGGCCGATACGCATGGTTTAGGCATGTCCGGCGGACGGGAGCCTCAAAGATTCAATCAATCCCTGTCGCAATTCAGAATCCGACCCCGAGGACTCGGTACGAAGGCACCGTAACGCTACCAGCCAATTTCGTGGTGATTCCCTACTTTTCACAAAGATGAGCAAGCAAGTTTCAGAACGTGAACTGTCGGCAGCGCGACGGCACTGGATGCGTTCTGTTAAAAGTCTAGAGTTCCCCAGAGCCACTGTCAAGGGCAAATCATTTTTAGCCAGCCCCTCAGCCCCTCAGCCCCTCGGGTCGAGCGCCTGGCGAGGTCATTGTCGGCCAAGACACTTACATAGGCAACGGGCAAGTAGCAGCTACAAGTCGGAACACCACTCCAATGCCGCGAGGCGACGTCTACAAGCCAGACGGCTCGGCCGCACCTCAACGACACGGGCTTGTATACCGGTCGCTGAAAGCTAAAGTGAACCAGGAGTCCTCTTTGGCATGATATTGAAAGGAACGGCATGAGACAGCTTTTTTCGGTCGTCATGGCTTTCGTTTGCTGGTGGACGCTGCCGGTCCGGGCGGAACCGGTTCAGAGCGGCAAACTCTATGCCGGCTGGGCACAGCGCGACCTATCTCCCAAACTCCCTGCGCCCTTGGCTGGGCAACGGCGACTCCGCATCGCCAGAAAAATCCGCGACCCGCTTACCTGCACGGCCCTGGCCCTCGAAACCCGCGATGGCGACAAGCCGATCGATCAGGTCATTTGGCTATCGTGCGATCTGCTCGCCATTCGCGGCGACGTCGCGCCTCGGTTAAGGCAACGCCTGCGAAAGTCGCTTCCCGAAGTCGATCCACTCAAACTTATTGTCCATGCAACCCACACGCATACGAGCCCCGTTTTGGAAGAGGGGAGTTACGACATTCCGAAGAATGTCTTGTCGCCGCGGGAATACGAATTGTTCGTGGTCGAGCAGGCCGAGCAGGCAGTCGTCCAAGCGTGGAAGTCGCGTGCCCCAGCGGCGATGAGTTGGGGACTGGGACATGCCGTGGTCGGCCATAATCGTCGGGCGGTCTTCGCCAACGGCAAAGCCATCATGTACGGCCCTACGGCACGCAAGGACTTTCGTGAGTTCGAGGGCTATGAAGACCACGGCGTCGAACTCCTCTTTTTCTGGGATGCCGACAAGAACCTGACTGGCATCGTTGTCAATGTGGCTTGTCCGGCTCAGGAGACGGAAGGCTTATCCGAAGTGTCGGCTGATTTCTGGCATGAGACGAGGCTGGCGCTTCGCAAAGAATTTGGCGACAAACTGTTCGTCTTGCCGCAATGTGCCGCTGCCGGCGATATCTCACCTCATTTGATGTATCGGAAAAAAGCGGAAGACAGGATGCGTCAGCGGCGGGGGTTGGATCGTCGGCAGGAAATCGCCCGCCGGATCGCGCGGGCTGTTACCGATGTTTTTCCCTACTGTAAAGAAGCCCGGACATCGCTCGAGTTGGCTCATGTCACCGCCCGAATCGATCTGCCCGTTCGCCAAGTCACCAAAGCCGAGTACGAGCAAGCGCAAGAACTCCTCAAAGAATGGTCGAAGCCCAAACCGGGAGCAAAATGGATGGTCAACCGGCAAAAGCAAATCATCGAGAGGTATCGGACGCAGAAAGAGAAAACGACATACCCGGTTGAATTGCACGTGGTCCGTCTGGGAGAGGTGGCATTGGCGACCAATCCTTTCGAGCTGTTTTTGGATTTCGGACTGCGGATGAAAACCCGCAGCCAGGCCGTGATGACGATGACCGTGCAACTGGCCGGCTATGGAACCTACGTTCCAACGGAGAAAGCGGTTCGTGGCGGCGGCTACTCAGCCGAAGTCGCCAGTAACCTCGTTGGTCCAAAAGGGGGCCAGGTTCTTGTGGAAGAAACCGTCAAGCGAATCAATGCTCTGTGGGAGTAGCTTCATGCCTGAACGCCGACTACGATGGTGGCTCGTCCTTGTTGCCAGCGTGGCGTCTTTGGTTTCGGCAAGTGGAGCAGAGCCACCGGCCAGGAAGCGCCCGAATGTGCTATTCATTGCCGTGGACGATCTGCGCCCGCACACGAAAGCTTATGGGGTGAGTTATGCCGTCACGCCGAACCTCGATCGCCTGGCCCGCCAAGGCATGCTTTTCGAACGTGCCTACTGTCAAGTGCCGGTGTGCGGCGCCTCGCGATCAAGCCTTCTGACCGGCTTGAGACCAACGCCAAGAAGATTTCGCACGTGGAATGCTCGCGTCGACCGCGATGCCCCCGGCGTCATGACGTTGCCGGAGTATTTCAAAGCGCACGGCTACGAATGTATTTCGCTGGGGAAGGTATTTCACGCACCCGAAGACACGGCCAAAGCCTGGTCGAAGCCGCCGTGGGCTCCCAAACCCCCTTACGCTCGATACCTGACTGAAGAGGCTCGGACGATTGCCAAACGAAACCCGACCAGGCATCCCGCGTTTCGCGGACCAGTCTTCGAAGCAGCGGACGTCGACGACGACAAATACCAGGACGGCGAACTGGCCGCGAAAGCCATCGAAGAATTGCACCGACTTCAAAAAGGGGAAAAACCGTTTTTTCTGGCCGTCGGTTTTTACAAACCCCATCTGCCGTTCCTGGCTCCCAAACGCTATTGGGACCTGTACAATCGCGAAAAGCTGCCCCTTCCCGATAATCTCGACCGCTCCCGAAACGTGCCCAAAGAGGCTTTCCACAATAGCGGTGAACTCGTGGGCGGCATGTATGCACCGCTCGACAAGAAACGGCTGTTCGCCCCCGATTTCGTCCGCCAAATGATTCACGGCTATTCGGCATGCACCAGCTATGTCGATGCCCAGATCGGAAAAGTGATCGAGCAACTTGACAAACTCGGTTTGAGGGAGAATACGATCATCGTCGTCTGGGGGGATCACGGCTGGAATCTCGGTGAACACCGGCTCTGGTGCAAGCATTGTTGTTTCGAAACTTCGCTGCGGACGCTTTTGCTCGTCGACGCTCCCGGCTTTGCTGCCGGCCAAAAAGCCAATGCCCTCGTCGAATTGCTCGACCTGTACCCGACACTTTGCGAGTTGGCAGGTCTTTCATTACCTCGGCACCTGGAAGGGCAGAGCTTTGTGCCTCTTTTGAAAAACCCCAAAGCTCCGTGGAAAGACAAGGCCCTGAGCCGGTATGGCAAAGCCGATTCCGTCGTCACGACAAGATATCGCTACACCGAGTGGATCGATCCAGGAGGCAAGGTCGCGGCACGCATGCTCTACGATCATCGAACCGATCCTGGCGAAAACAAGAATCTGGCCGACGATCCGGCCTATGCCGAAATCTGTGCCAGGTTGCGTGCTTTGCTGCCCGAACGAAGAGGAAAGTGATAACACCGCTTGAATGCCATGGCGTTTCCATGCCGGTTTGTACGATAGGCAGGGCATGGGTTTTCTTCGCAGAAACTGGTTCTTACTGTTGCTGACGGCGTCAGCTCTTGTTGCCTGGGGGAGGCCGAACTGGTTGGCTTGGACAGCCCATGTCGAACCTCGCCTCATCGTCGGTTCCGCTTTGTTTTTGAGTGCCTGGAGTCTGAACAGCCGGGATTTGTTTCATGCTTTCGTCCGGCCAATGCCTGCGATCTGGGCTGTTCTTATCAGCTATGCTCTCGTTCCGTTTCTGGCCTGGCTGCTCGGGAAATGGATGCCAGGCGAGGATTTCCGCATTGGCCTTTTGATCGTCGCCAGTGTGCCGTGCACCGTGGCGTCGTCGCTGATTTGGACCCGGTTGGCAGGCGGCAACGACGCTGTCGCACTGCTCGTCTCGGTCCTGACCACGGCGACAAGCTGGCTCGTCACGACCGCGTGGCTGACCTTCGGCAGCGGCACCGCCGTCGAAGTAAACGGCGTGGCCATGATGCGCGGATTGTTTCTTGTTTTGGTCGTGCCGTTTACTGTGGGGCAGGGGCTGAGGGGAATCCGCTTTCTGGCACAATCGGCCGATCGCTACAAAACCGTCTTGGGCGTGCTATCCCGTCTGCTCATTCTAACGGTCATTCTCAAGGCGATGGCCAACGTTTTCGCCGAGTTGCACGAGCGAACCGGAGCGATGCCGGTGTGGGCCCTTTTCGTATCGGCGTCGGCTGCGGCCGGTTTGCACTCCCTCGCCCTTTACGTCGGGCTTGGCACAAGCAGACTTTGGAAATTCGCGCGTGCGGAGCAAATTGCCGTCGGTTTTTCCTGCAGCCAGAAAACGCTGCCCGTCTCGCTTTATCTGGCCAGTACCTATTTTGCCGGCTATCCGCTTGCACTCGTTCCCATCGCCATTTATCACGTCGGCCAGCTGTTCATCGATACATGGGTCGCCAATTGGCTGAACTCGACCGCTCCGCCGGCACCGGCCGTCAAGGGCGACACGGAGGTCGAAATCGAATGGGAAGAAACATAAGCAAACGCCACCGGCAGCATCTCGCCATGGTACGCTTCGCAATGGGTGCCGCTATGATACCTCGGAGGTGATCGCGGTCAAAAAAAGCACGGCGGGCTTTTCGATGGAATCAGCCAATCCCCAACTGGAATACGAACGGCGCTTGCAGTCGGCTTCGACGGTGAAGTCGGAAGTCGATCGTCTCGAGGCGAAAGTGGGCAACGGTCGGGTCGCAGTCTTTTTCGCCGGGCTGGCGGCAACGTATCTGGTGTTCGTCGTGGGCGTCCTCAGTCCGCTTTGGCTGGTGCTCTTCGTCGTTTCTTTTCTTGCCTTGGCCGCCTGGCATGAACGGGTACAAAAAGCGTGCCACCTCGCTCATCAACGCGTCCGCTGGTACCAACTCGCCCTGGAACGTCTCGAAGGCAAATGGTCGGGTACCACCGGCGAAAAACACGTTCCAGAAAACCATCCTTACGCCTTCGACCTCGACATCTTCGGTCCAGGCTCCGTGTTCGAGCGCATGTGCCTCGTCAAAACCGGCGTGGGCGAAGCGACGCTGGCCCGCTGGCTGCTGGCACCAGCAGAATTGGATGTGATTCGACAAAGACAACAGGCCGTCGACGAGCTTCGGTCCAACGTCGATTTGCGCGAGCATATTGCTCTCTTGTCATCGGACCGGCTCGATGGTTCGCACGTTGGCGACCTGAACGAACTGGTCCGCTGGGGAGAAGCCGAGCCAATGCTGAGGCCGTTTTGGTTGCGTTGGCCCCCCGTGTTGCTCGTCGCCTTCACGTTCGCGACGATTGTCAGCTTCCTCTCTGGTGAGCTGGAAGCCACGCCGATGTTGGTTGCCCTGGCATTGCAAAGCGCGTACGGCTATTACTTGAAAGCCGGCGTCGAATCGGTCGTCGGACCGGTTGAGCGAAAGGCGCAGCAGTTGGCCGTTTTCGCCGGCGTGTTGCAGATTCTGGAAAACGAGCCGTTTGATGCGCCGCTGCTGAAGCAGTTGCAAAAAGACGCGACGACGGCCGGCAGACCCGCATCCCAACTGATCGCCCGGCTCGGCAATCTGGTTGCCTGGCTCAATGCCACGGAAAATCGCTACTTCGCCACCATCGCTCCGTTTTTCCTCTACACCACTCAACTTGCTTTCCTCATCGAAGGGTGGCGGCGCATCTGCGGGCGCGGCATCGCCGGCTGGCTGGATACCGTCGGAGAATTCGAAGCCCTTTGCGCCTTGTCCGCCTACGCCTACGAGAATCCCAGCGATCCTTTCCCTGAACTCTGCGAACACGGTCCTCTGTTCGATGGCGTCGAAATCGGCCATCCGCTTATCCCTGATAAAAAATGTGTCCGCAATTCTCTCTGTCTGGGAAATCCAACCCGCGTCTTTGTGGTCAGCGGTTCGAACATGTCCGGCAAGAGCACTCTTCTGAGAACCGTCGGCGTCAATACCGTCCTGGCTCTGGCAGGAGCGCCGGTGAAGGCCAAATCCGTTCGCCTTTCGCCCTTGGCGATCGGGGCCACCATGCGCATTCAAGATTCTTTACAAGCCGGGCAATCGCGGTTCTTCGCCGAAATCTCACGGATCCGCCAGATCGTCGCCATGACCCAGGGGCCGATCCCGGTACTCTTTCTCCTCGATGAACTTCTCAACGGCACTAACTCCCACGATCGCAAGATCGGTGCCGAAGCGATCGTCCGCACTTTGATCGAAGCTGGGGCGATCGGTTTGTTGACCACGCACGATTTGGCGCTGACGCACATTGCCGACCAGCTCGGCGACCAGGCAGCCAACGTGCACTTCGAGGACCAGTTTGCTGACGGCTCCATTTCGTTCGATTACGTGCTGAGACCCGGCATTGTCCAAAAGAGCAACGCTTTGGCTTTGATGCGTGCCGTGGGTTTGCAGGTGTAGACAACCCAAGACGGAAAAAAAAGCGGAATCCGAGGCGGCTGCCCCGCCATTCGCATTCCGCTTGTGGCCGATTTTCGAGGATTATTTTGCTTTGACGTCGTAACAGAGGATGGTGTCTTGTTCGCGGAGATAAAGCCGGCCGCCGATGACGACCGGATGCGCCCAACTTCGGCCTCGCGAACCCGGAATCTTGAAGGTGCTGACTTCCGTGTAACCATTCGGCGTGGCCGGTACCAGCGCCATGACGCCGTTTTGGAAACGGACGTAGAGATGGCCGTCGGCATAAGTCATGGCGGCGGAACCGGTGCCGGGGCCGCGGTCTTGTTTGCGCCAAACAATTCTTCCCGTCTTGACTTCGGCACATTGGGGCCGGCCGCTATCGTCACGGTCACCGTAAACGTAGTCGCCGACTACCAGCAACCCGCCATGCTTGTTGGTCAGCTCTCGGTTAAAGTACACCTCGTCAAAGGTGACACTGTCTCCTTGGGCGGTCAATTTCAAAAGAGCCGCCCCTTTACCATAGCCGGCGGAGCAAAAGAGGTAGTCCCCGAGTACGATCGGATTGGGGATGTTGGCGGTATTTCGACCCAATTTGTCATAAATCCACAAAAATTTCCCGTCGCTGGCCCGAACGCCAACCACGCCCGCCGCCATCAATTGCACGTAAATCTTAATTCCTTGTTGCTGGGCAATCATAATCGAAGCATAGCCGGCGCGGGTTTGTTGGACGGGAATGGCACATTTCCAAATCACTTTGCCGGTCAGTTTGTCGAGAGCGACAATGCCGGCATCTTTGCCTCCGGGAGTGCAAACCAATTTGTCGCCATCGATCAAGGGAGATTCGGTGAAGCGCCAGCCGCCGCAGGCACCGCCGAAATCTCGTTTGAAGTTGACGCGCCAAACGAGTTCGCCGTCGGCGGTCTTGGCACAGATCAAATCGCCTTCCTGGCCGACCGCATAGACGCGATCGCCGTCGACGGTGGGTGTCGAACCGAGGTTCCCGCCTTGGGGCCCAACCTCGGTGGCCCACAATTTTTTGCCGTCTTTTTGGCTAAAGGCACATAAGTAGGTTTTCCCTTTTGTGTTGCCAAGGGAAAACACTTTGCCCCCGGCGACGGCCACACTGGAATACCCGCTCCCCAAACCGGTCGCTTTCCAGATCAGCCTCGGACCGCCTTCAGGCCATTTTTTCAAAAGCCCTTTGTCGGGAGAAATCCCGTCCCGGTTGGGACCGCGGAATTGCGGCCACTCGGTTTGCGAGGAAGCCCGCGATTGCCAAAAAATCAACACAACCACAGCGAGCATACACCAGCGACGCATCTCTCCCTCCATTGTTAATGGCTACGAATGTTGGCTTCGGCTGAAGAATTCAGGGTGGGTCAATGGATGGAATCTAACAGACAACAAACGCCTTGGCAACCAGGAACAGCCGAAACACGCGTGCCTTCGCCTGTCGCTCCTTACCCCTCACGCCTCGAAAATCACCGTTCGTCGACGGTACCCCACGTCGCGCAGATGGAAAGACGCGCGCCGATAACAGCGTGATGGGCTGAGCAAGTGCTGGAATGGCACTGGTCTGATGCACCGACAAGCACGAGGCTCGCACTCGTCGATGTTACACGAATGAGCCAAGACACCCCCTAAGCGAATGACAACAGCCAGGGGGGAATGAGGCCAAAAACCAAAGGGCAAGTCGTCAAAGCGCTCGACAAGCCCGGCAAGGATGCCAAGCCGCTGGATATCCAGGAACACATCAAGTGTACGCACAGAATAGAACTGGCTACCAACCTTATCTCCAATTACAAAAACACAATCGTGAAAAGTCTTGGTCGTCCTGCTGGGAAGAAACGAGGATGACCTGCCAGCGTCAATGGCGGCGGGGATAGTATCCAAGACATCGAGGCAGTGAGGGCACTAGCGGAAAAAAATCGGTGCTGCCAAGGTTGAGGAACTGGTTGAAGTGCTGGGATAATTTCTGTGTAATGAACGCCTGCGGCGGGCATGGGTCTTGGGGAAACTGATCTTTGGTGATGAAATGACTATCCTCCTCACTCTTTTGCTCCTAGCCCCCGGCCAAGATCTTCGTCGCAATGGTTCCGTCTTTGCAAAGATCGAGGCGAACGGCGACATTCGTATCCGCGGTCGGGTCGTTGGTAAATTCGAGAGCAACGGCAACATCCGCATCAAAGGAAAAGTCGTTGGCAAGATCGAAGCGAACGGGGACATTCGCATTCGTGGTCGGATCGTTGGCAAGGTCGAGAAGAACGGCGACGTGCGAATGTCGGGGCGAGTTGTCGGCAAAATCGAAAGCAATGGCGATGTTCGAAAGGCTGGCCGGGTCATTGGCTCGGCGAAGGGTGTCAAAAAAGAGTGGGCAGCGGTGGTGTTCTTTTTTTTAGATGAACTGCTGTCGATGTCCAAATTTTATGAAAGGCCCGACCCCCGCAGGGAGCCGGGCCTTGGTACTATTGATATGACTGCTTTCATCCACAGGGTTATTAAATCTTCCGCAACTCACGCAGGAACTCCTCCTCCGACAGAATAATAGCATTAGTTGACGGTCCCCTCGTCTCGCTGACAGCACGACGCTCGCTGGAAACACCGTCAGTTGGTGGTGCCTGGCCACGCCGTTCGCTTCGCTCAGAGCGTGCCACCCAGACGGGAGAACGCGGGATTGGCAGCGCATTAGCGCGCAAATTGCTCGCGCAGAAATCGCTGGGTTTCCTCCCATAAACTCGCTGCCTTGACGAAATCGACCTCCATTTCCCGGACGGTTGCCGGCGTTTCAATTTGGGGGTGCGGCCGAATTTTGATCTTGGGATTCAACGGAATCTGCCGGCTCCCCTGTTGCGCCAGTCGCGTTTCCACTTCCGCACTCAGAAGATAATCCACTAATTGCCTGGCTCCCTTCGGATTGGGACTGTTGCGGACGATGGCCACGGTGTTAGGAAGGAACAGCGTGCCGAAGCGAGGATGATCTTTGTGCCCGTCGCGATCGGGAAAAACGATGGCCACCGGCTTGCCCGCTTCGAGTTCGACGATGGCATCGTCGGTGTCGGTGAAGCCGACGGCGAACTTCCCGGCAGCAACCGCTTCGGCCACTTGCTTGTTGCCCGGCA
Source organism: Gemmatales bacterium (assembly GCA_026004675.1). GTDB lineage: Bacteria > Planctomycetota > Planctomycetia > Gemmatales > Gemmataceae > BPJP01. The sequence goes on along the minus strand of BPJP01000001.1, from coordinate 155,167 downwards.
CAATCGAAATCCCATTGGCTTTCAAATCGAGATAGAACTGTTTGGCCTTTTCCGGCCCCAGGACTTCAAAAAGACAAGCTGCCTGTGTGGCGGTTGTGCCGAATTGCGGCAACGCCATGACTGCCTTGCCGGTCCACTTCGGCTTCGTCAGATCGAAGATGCTTTGGGGGCGGTCGCTCTCGGCGACAAGTTCGGTATTGACGATCAGAATTCTGGCCCGGGCAGCGAATGCCTGCCACGTCCGGTCAGCGGGTCGGCTGAAATCGGGAAAATCGATCGCCGATGGGCTGGAATACGGCTGTAACAGCCCCGCCTTTTGCAGCCGGATCGTTCCGAGAATCTCGTTGTTCCAGAAAACATCGCAGCGCGGCCTCTGGCGTTCACGCAGCAATTGCTGATAGAGAGCCACCGACTTGTTGGCTTCCGTATCGAACTGGACGGCCACCTCGATCCCGGTTCGCTGGCGAAACGACTCTAGGATCGGCTCGGCAAACTCGCGGTCCTGAGCACAGTACAGCACGACCCGCGGATTCGACGAACAGCCGGTAACCAACGCCAGCAAACAAAAGACAAGAACGGTGAACGTCCGCATGCCAACCATAGTCCTCGCAAAATCCGGCGAAAGGAATCGTGTCGATAGCCAGAGTCATCGTAGCCATAAGCAGCGGCCAAGATAATAGAGAAAATGCCTGAAGGCTGGCGAGGGTGCGGCCGGTAGGTTGGAGGGACGTGCTCCGTTGCGTCCGCGCTTTCTTACGTTCGAACGGCCCCGACGGGGGTCTCCATTTGACGCATGGGTTTGGCGAGCGCCGTGAACGCAAAAAAAGCGACCCAATTGCGACTGTTTCGCCCCAATAAAGGCGGGACCGATCATTTGTTAAACGTTATGCCGCAGTCAAACACGTTTCCTGCACCCGCCAAATCGTTCGGCACACTTCCGGTCAGTACCACGCAGAGCAACGGGCTTGCGTCTGGTCCGAAGGTATTTGAGCGCACCAGTCGAAATTGGCATGAATTGAGGTTGATGTAAGTCGAAGCGGAGGGAAAGGAGCGCTTTCCCTCCCGACATGGCTTTGCTCATTTCGCCGGCGGTTTTACCTCGGCAAGGACCAGATTTTCCAATTGAACAGCCAAGGGGTGGGCAGGGTCCACATTTCGCCTGATACTTTTGTCATTCTCGAAGACAATGATGGTTGTCGTTGCCGCATCATCAGCTCGAATAGGGCGCTTCTTAACGGGCGTGTAGAGCCCTGCGTCTTGAAAGGTTTTTTTCCATGCAGCGAGCTTTTTGGGCGAGAGTTTGCCGCTCTTGGCGAACCCTTTTTTGAGGGTTTGTTTGAACTCCCAGGAACCGTCGCTTTTCAATTCAAAGCGGTAGTACGTTCGCGGCGTGATTGCTGCCGAGGGTCCGAAGCCGTTGTACCGGCTCAACACGAAGAGAGTGACGACATTGGCATTGTCCGGAGGCGGCGCTTTTGCAGCGTTCGCTTCGGGGCCGGAAAGCCCATACGCCCAAAATGACCAAGCGAGAACGCCCAGGAGGACACAGCCGGCCAGGGTGAATTTGAGATTTGACAACCACATATCTTTGATAACTCCATTGGCGAGAGAAACAGTGGCCGGCGGGACCGTCCCGCCAGCCAGGCCTTTATCCGTTGCAAAACAAACAGCCATATGTATGGCTGCCGAAGACAAAACCGGGGGCACTTTTGCCGTCGCTTCGCTCTTGCTCAATAAAAGCATGAGGAAAGTCGTTGTGACTTCGATGCCGCGGCGAGCGAGCCGTTGCCGAAGCAAGTCGCGGGCGCGGGCCAATCGGCCTGCTACCGTGCCTTCGGACCAACCGAGCAATCGGGCCGTCTCTTGGCGGGTCTTGCCGTCAATACAGCAACACAAAATCGGCAGGCGGTATTTTTCAGGCAATCGCTGGAGCTCTTCATCGAGAACGGGGCGAACGCAATCCGCAGGTGAATCATTCCTTGCGGCGACAGTAGAAGGATCTTGCAAACAGTTTTCTCGATCACGCTGGCGTTTCATTTTGGCTCTTTCCCGCGAAGCAACGCGATAAGCGGTACCGTATAGCCAGTTATTGAGTTTCGACGGATGGTGAATCGACCCTGCTTTTTTCGCCAGCACCAGGAAGGTTGCTTGAAAAGCATCTTCAGCCAAGTGCTGGTCATTCAACATTCGCCGACAGACCTCCAAAACCATCGGTCCGTGTCGCTGGACGAGTACTGCGAACGCCTCCTCGTCGCGATGTTCGGCAAAACATTGCAAATAGTAGCCGTCTGTATGTCGCTCGTCCCGGTCAGAAGCGGCAAAGCTACGAACGAACTGCATCAGTCGTCTCAGCCGGCTCCCGGCCATAAATCACCAATCCTTCCACTTATGCCACCTTAAACTGATTCTGCACCAAAATGGTCGGTATGATACAACTTTTTTCAAAAATCCGATCGGGCGTGCCAAGGTAGGGAAAACGTTATACCAACATACAAATTCGTAGGCGCCAGCGAGCCAAGCGATTGGCGAGGAACCAACAAACGGTTGATGTAGACAGCTTGGCCCACTTTTTCCCATAACGGCGTGGCAAGCAGGACGATTAGCGACCGTCATCCAATGGTGCGACTGTCAGTTCGTTTGCAGCAGCGGAGTCAGTCGACAGTCGTGGGGGAGATAAGGAGTTTGCGGAGATCGCGTTCGGCACCGAGCCTGGAAAAGATTTCAGAAGCACGATGATTATAGTGTTCTTGTTCTGTGCCCGCCGAACAGCGAGCCAATCGGGCGTAAATGAGTCCTTCGTCGTAAGGCATGGCCAGACGAGAGGCCCATTCAAGCCCTTTATTCCAGAGGAGTTTGGCGCGAGTTTTTCTGCCGGTGATCCAGTAGAGGATGCCCTGTTGCAAACAGGCTCGGGGTTTGCCGATGCGAAAGACTCGGGCATAACGCCAGAGAGCAGCGACGGCTTTTCGGGCTGGTTCGAACAGGCTGTGGTCGCCTTCTTCGAGGAGTGTCAGGAAGACATGGGCCACGTCGGCGGTTCCTCCGAGCAGGTAATATCCGGTGGGCGAGCCGGTTTCTTCGATAAGGCGTTGTGCTTGAACGGCGGCATCAATGGCACGTCGGGAGTCGCCTAGTCGGCGATAAGCGACAGCGAGCATGCCGCGGGTAGACACTTCAGAAACCCGGTCGATATTGTCTGCGAAGAGGCGGGCGGCCGATTCGAGGAAGTCGATGGCTTGTTCGGTTTGGCCGCGGATGAGGGCCGCCTCGGCCTGGCCGTTCATCCCCCAGGCGACCTGCAGGAAGTCGCCCCTCGTTTGGGCCGAGTGAAAGACTTCTCGCCATAGACGCAAGCCCTCCTGGAAATCTCCTTCCATGTACTTTGCCTGCGCCTTGACGGCCAGGCATTCACCTCGATGGGGCTGGTCGCCGAGCTTTTCAAAGATGCTGATGGCCTCGTTCAAGTCGGTGTGCATTCGGCTCCAGTCGCCGATGCCGATGCCATACAGACCGGATAATTCCAAGACCCAGGCGATGGAGGAGAGCTGACCGATCCGTCTGGCGGTGTCGGAAGCGCGGTCGCGGTAAAGTCGGGCGAGAAAGTGAATTGGCACCAAGGCAGCGGTCATGGCCAAGCTGGCGTACGCTTGCGCCAGTTCGGGCGAAGGCCCTACCCGTTCGGCCAGGTTGCCGCTGTGCAGCAAGGCGTTGACGAGGCAGATTTTGTCATTTTGCAAATAATAGATTTCAGAAAGCCGTTCGAAAGCGCGGGTGGCTTCCAGTGCGGCACGGCGTTTGGCTTCGGATCGAGTCGCAATTGGCCCGGGCCAGAGGCGGTACAGCAGTTGTTGCAGGATTTGTGTGCCGATGCGAAGATAGCTTCGTGCCGGTGTCGTCGGCATCGGCCAGCCGAGGATGGCGACCGCTCTTTCCAGGTGGTGTCGGCTTTCGCTCAACCGGCCCAATCCTAAATACGCTTCGCCAAGCTGACGCTGGCAGCGGCCAATACGCAGAGCGTCTCGTTCGATTGCCGTCGGCGCAGCCTCCTTTGCCTGGCTTGTCGCCATGACCTGGGAAAGCCTCGATGGTTGGATCACCCTCCCTCCTGGGGTATGACGCGATTTCGGTTGGCTCTGTTCTTCCGGCGTCAAGAGACGCAAGGCTTCACGAAGAAAACCCACCGCCTCGCGATACACACCGTTGCGGAGCGCTTGCTCTCCTGCCTTTTCATGGTATTCGAGCGATTTGGCAACGTCGCCCGCCCGATCCCAGTGAAAAGCCAGCAAAGGAAAATATCCGGCGAGGTCGGAAGCAAAATGCTGTTCGTACCATTCGGCGATCATGCGGTGCAACGGTTGACGATGGGCAAACAGCATCAGGTTATAAGCCACTTCCTGCAGAATGATATGTTTAAATTGATAAGCCAGCTCGGGTTCAGCTGTTTCCATCATCGTGACGTGCAGTTTTTCCAGCTCTTGCAGGTAATGGGACAACTTGGGGCGATCATCGGCCAACGGAAAAATGTCGTTGAGCAGGCGACAGGCGAAAACCCGACCGATGACGCTGGCGACTTTCCAGGTCATTTGCAGTCCGGGTGGGAGACGGTCCAGTCGGCTGGTAATCACCCCCTGGACGCTATCGGGCAGCTCGAGCTCCTCGAGCTTGACATCCGGCCTTAATCGGCAAGTGCGCTCCTCGATCTCGATCCAGCCGGCGTCGCGCAAGGCATAGACCAGTTCTTCGCTGAAGAACGGATTGCCGTGGGCTTTTTCTTCGATCAAGCGTGCGACTTCGGCTGGCACTTCGTCGACACCGAGACGTTGACAGAGGAAACTGCGCAGGTCGTCGCCTGGCAAGGCTTCGAGCTGAATGCGTGCAAGAGAGTTGTCGCGAGTCAATTCGCGGAACTCGGCCGGAGCAGCTTCCGGCATTGGTCTCAACGCCAAGACCAGAAGAGCGTCAGGCAACCGCTGCCGAACGAGCAAGACCAAGGCCCACGACGCGGAATCGAGCCAGTGGGCATCTTCCAAAGCGATCAAAAGCGGACCTCGTTCGCGGACCTGCAACAGCAAGCGCAACATCAACTCATGGGTGTTATCGGCGCGGACTTGGCCTTTCATTTCCCGTGTGATCGGCGTCTCGGGAATGTCCAGTGGCAGGATATCGTTTAGCAGGGGCGCCCACTGAAGGAGAAGTTCATCCTTTTGCAACCGGCGCAAGACGTTCTCCCCGCTGGACCGCTGTCTCCTGGCGAATGTCGATTTCGAGGACCCGGGCGAGGATCGGTCTCCAGGCGGAATACGCGCGTTTTCGTTCCGTGATGTCGGCAACGCCGACCAGACACGACACTTGACGCCTCTGGGCTTTATCGATCAAATCGGCGAGCAACCTCGACTTGCCCATACCGGCTTCGCCTTCGATCAGGACGACGCCACCTTGTCCATTCTGCAGGGCGTCGAGTGCTTTTTCGAGTTGTGCCTTTTCGACGACTCGCCCAACCAATGGTGAGTGTTTTTCTTTACTTTGGATGTCTTCGATAGGACGAAAAACCTCGACGGCTTCCGCTTTCCCCTTCACGTGAAGCTTGGGCAGTCGTTCGAATTGAAATCGTGCCCGAGCGGCTTGCTGGGTCGTTCCGTCGCAAAGGATGCGATTTGTGGCTGCCTGCATCAAGCGTGCCGCCAGATTGACGATGTCGCCCATAATGGTGTATTCGCGCCGTTTCTGTCCGCCGATCTCTCCGCAATAGACACGTCCGGTCGCTAATCCGATGGCATAAGGCAAATGCGATGCCTGCAACTCTTTTTCGATCGCCAGAGCCACATGAACGGCGCGAATCGTGTCGTCTTCATGGGTCAGCGGCGGCAAGCCGAGCACTGCCACCAGGGTGATACCTTTGTCATCCACATTGAGTTTGTTGATGGCGCCTTCGTAGCGGTAAATAGCAGTCTGCAGAGATTGAATGCAGTGCTGCATTGCAGCCAAAGCGTCCGAGGCAGTCTGGTCCAGACCAGGAAGATTCACGAACAAGACCGAGACGCGGCGCAGCTCGGCGAGCCAGCGTAAATGTCCAGCCGCCAGCCGCGAACGGATCGCACCGGGGATGTAGCCTAGCAAGGCATCGTCTGCTTCGGAGCCAAGATGCGGAAACGTGGTCGGTTTCGGTTCTAGTTTTGCGGTTATTTTTTCCAGATGGGCGTAACCGGCTGGCGAAAGGCACGCCTGACAACAGGATGCGACGTACTGCCATGCCTGCGGTGAAAGCACGACTTCTCCGGAGCGGGCGTCTTTTTCGGCGTGCCCCACTTGCGCCAGCGGGTCGCCGGCGACCAGGATCTCCCAACGGTCGCGAACGCCTCCGAGGTGCATGACGACAATGTCCCCCGCGCCGATGCCGACTTTGACATGCAGCCGAATGTCGTTGGCGACCTGATAGCCGTTGAGTTTTTCCTGAATTTCCAAGGCACAGCATGCGGCGCGCAAGACCAGCGCCTTGAGACGTTCGTCCGGGTTCTCCTCGTCGCTATCGGTCCAAACGGCCAGAGTGGCATCGCCGGCGAACTTGATTACGTCGCCGCCGTGGGCAAAGATCAAATCCACCATCCGTTCGAAATAGGCATTGACGACGCTGCTCAACTCCTCAGCGCCAGCCGGACCTTCCTGGGCAAGCCGTTCCGTCAAAGGCGTAAAACCGGACAAATCGGCAAACAGGACCGAGGCCGGCAATCGTTCCAGGCGGGCAGAATTGACTGGCTGGGGATCATTTGCCAGCCGGCGTTGGATCAGTACCGGCACATAACTGGCTAGCAATTCCCTGTGCGCTGTCATGATGACCGTATTCTACTGCGCCGTGCCCAGCCCGCCTTGTTCGTTTTCGCTATCCCGACTACTATGAGCCGATAAGGCTCCCGGTGACAGGTGACCATCTCATGCATCAGGTTATTTTCAGAATCCCGTACTTGGACGTGCCAATCTACGGGTTCGGCCTCATGCTTTTTCTCGCCTTCATCGTCTGCTCGATCCTGCTTTCGCGCCGAGCGCGACGCGAAGGCATCGATGCCGAGCACGTGCAGAACCTCCTTATTTGGGTTTTTATCCCTGGGATTATCGGGGCTCGCATCGTCTACATGATCCAGTATCACCAGCCTGTCTCGTCCTTCTTCAAAATCTGGGAAGGCGGGCTGGTCTTCTACGGGTCGGCCATCGGCGGCGTCGTCGGCTATATAGCCGCCTACTTCTTGATCATCCGAAGATACCAGCTCTCGGGCTGGAAAATCGCCGACATCATTGCTCCCGCCATCGCCATCGGGTTGGCCATCGGTCGGCTCGGTTGCTTGCTCAACGGCTGCTGCTATGGTCACGTCGCCTGTAGCGAATGCCCCGCCATTCACTTTCCGTTGTCAGCCCCCCCTCGCTACAGCCTGGTTGACCAAGGGTGGCAGACTGCCGCTGGCTTCACGCTCGCGCCCACTCGACCAGAAGACCCGCGAACCGTTATCGGACTGGTCGAACCGGGGTCGCCCGCCGAGGCTGCCGGTTTGAAACCTGGCGACCGCGTCGTTGAAGTCGGCACTGGCGATGGCCAGTTGGTCAAGAACGCCATCATCGTCGAACTGCATGGCCAACCCGATTCCGTGCAGAACCTCATCCATAGACTAGCCGCTACCAAAGTCGAAGAACTTCTGCCCGGCACGGTCCTCGTCTACTACGACAGCCCGTCCGATTATGAAAAGGACAGGTCCCATCTGCAATCGGGCAGCATCAAGACGCTTCGGCGCGATCTCCTTATCGAGACGCTCGTCTTTCGCTGGCCGCGTGGTGCCAAAACGCTGCAATTAACCGTTGAACGCGGCGGCCAAACGGTCGAATTGCCTCCGTTTCGGCCTGTCACGCTCGGTCTGCATCCGACTCAAATCTACGAATCCATCAGCGCTTTGCTCATCTTCTTCCTGCTATCGGCCTATTACCCTTTCAAACGCCAAGATGGCGAAGTCATGATCTTGCTCATGTTTTGCTATTCCGTGCATCGCTTCCTTAACGAAGTGCTCCGCAATGATACCGACCCAGTGGCGTTCGGCATGACCCTGTCACAAAACGGCAGCATCCTTCTGTTTTCGCTGGCTGTCGTCATGCTCCTCTGGCTGAAGCTCAGGCCGGCCACCAGGTCCTAACAGGCCATGCTCGCCGGCAGCTGATCGTTTGAATTTTGCCAACTCGTTGACACATAAACATTGGCTGTGCTAATTTGGCGGCCACGTTGGCTTCCGTTATCATAAGTTCCACGAGTGTCCGTCCCGCCCGCAAAACTTTGACCTTCGTCCCTGCGATGTGGGAGTGTGGTGATGTTTAAGCCTTGTTCTTCCCTCGTCCCCCTGGTTTTGCTGCTCGGTGTGCCAGTCGCGTTGGCGGAACCGATTGTTCCCAAAGAGAAAATCAAGCTGTTCAACGGCAAAGATTTGACCGGACTTTACACCTGGACCAAAACTTCCAAGTACCAAGACCCGAAAAAAGTCTTCACCGTTGAAGACGGCATGATCCATGTGTCGGGTGCGGACCACGGCTACATCGCGACCAAGAACGAATACAAAAATTACCACCTGAGCGTGGAATACAAGTGGGGTGAAAAAACCTACGGCGCCAAATACGTTCGTAATTCAGGCATTTTGCTCCACGCAGTCGGACCCGACGGCGGAAGGGGCGGCGTCTGGATGTCCAGCATCGAATGCCAACTGGCCCAAGGCTGCGTGGGAGACATCATCGTCATTCGCGGCAACGACGAGAACGGCAAAATCATTCCGGTGCGCGTTACCAGCGAAGTCGAAATCGGCCCCGATAAACGCCCGCGCTGGAAAAAGGGAGGGATGAAACGCACATTCGAGCGTGGCCAATTGTGGTGGAACAAGCACCAGCCTTTCTTCAAAGAATTGATCGATACCCGTGGCAAAGATGACGTCGAGAGCAAACTCGGAGACTGGACCAAAGTCGAATGCATCTGTGCCGGCAATACCATCACCATTAAAGTCAACGGACATACGGTCAACCACTGCTTCGATGTCTTCCCCTCCGCAGGGAAAATCCTTTTGCAATCCGAAGGATTCGAAATGTACTTCCGCAATTTCGAGATAGCACCACTGAAGTGAGGGAGACGAGAGAGCAGGAAGTTCCTTTTGAGGCAGTCATTCACACTGGCGGCGAAAGAAAAGGGGAAACGAATGAAAGCACAGGGTTCATCGCGACGTGATTTTTTGAAGACGGCGGTTGCCGCCTCGGCAGCAACCACGAGCCTGAATCTGGCGGTTTTTGCCGGAGGTAGCGATCGCTTAAAAGTCGGGCTGATTGGCTGTGGCGGGCGTGGCACCGGCGCCGCCGCCCAGGCTTTGCAAGCCGATCCCAACGTCGAACTTCATGCCATGGCCGACGTGTTCGAAGATCGTCTCGCGGGCAGCCTGAAAATCCTGAAAGAAGACGAAAACCTCGCCAAAAAAATCAACGTCCCCAAAGAAAGGCAATTTCTCGGCTTCGACGCCTACAAGAGCGTCATCGCGTGCTGCGATGTTGTCCTGTTGACAACGCCACCTCACTTTCGCCCCATGCATTTACGTGCTGCCATCGATGCCGGTCGGCACGTCTTTGCCGAAAAACCCGTCGCCGTCGATGCCCCCGGCGTCCGTTCCGTCTTGCAAACGTGCGAAGACGCGAAAAAGAAAGAACTGTCCGTCGTTTCCGGCTTATGCCTGCGCTATCACAAAGGCTTTCAAGAGGCCGTCAAGCGCGTCCACGACGGCTACCTGGGCGACATCGTCACCCTGCAGGCCAACGACCTCCGCGGCGGCGTCTGGGTTCATCCCCGCCAACCAGGCTGGTCCGATATGTATTATCAGATGCGCAATTGGTACTACTTCACCTGGCTCTCCGGCGATTTCAATGTGGAACAACACGTACACTTTCTCGACGTCTGCGCCTGGTTGATGAAGAACCAGTATCCGGTGCGCGCGGTCGGCACCGGCGGAAGACAGGTCCGCGTCGAACCTCAATATGGTCATATTTACGACCACTTCGCTATCGCCTACGAATACGATAACGGATCTCGCTTGTTCAGTTTCTGCCGACACCAGCGCGGCTGCAAAGGGGACATGAGCGCTTATGTGTTCGGCACCAGGGGGAACGGCACCATCAACGAAAGCCGAATCACTCTCGACGGTCCAAAACGATATTTCGACAAACTCGGCAGAAAATACAAGAACATGTACCAGGTCGAGCACGACGAACTGTTCGCCAGCATCCGCAACGGCAAACCGATCAACAACGGCGAATACATGGCCAAAAGCACCCTGCTGGCGATCATGGGCCGCATGGCTGCTTACACCGGCCAACTGATCACTTGGGAGATGGCACTCAACTCCAAGGAAGACCTGTCACCGCCGCGCTACGACTGGGACGTCAAACTCCCCGATCCGCCCGTAGCCATGCCGGGGAAAACGAAGTTCATTTAAAACAAGACAGAGCGACCACGAAACACAAGCCGACTTCATCTGTCGCTGATACCACCAGGGCCAGGGACGGCAGCTCACTTTCGAAGTGGTACTGCGTCGTCTTCTGTTCGTGTCCCTTTATAGCTCTCGCGACCTGTTGCGACCGGCTCGATTCATGGGCAGGCGTTCACAGGATGGAGTTTCGATACCGACGGCCAAAATCCATACAGAGTGTGACCAACTCACCTGTCGCCGCCGATTCCATACTCTCCCTGCGAACGCCCATCGCTTCCTCCTGTGGCTAGGGCCGGCCAGGCGGTTTGCCTAATGTCACTTTGAGGGTCTTCGAGTCTTTTCCACGTTTGACCACGATATCGACAGTTGTACCTGGCTTGTATTTACGCAACCCTGTCGCCAACCCCTGAATGTCGGCAACGCTGATGTCCCCCGATCTTGGTGATGATGTCGCCGGCTTTGAGGCCCCCTTGATCGGCCGGCGAGCCTTTGTTGACAGCGGCGACCGTCAGACCATCGGAGCCCGCTCCATAGTCGGGAACGATACCCAGATACGACATAGCGCCGCCCGGTTGTCGGGTGGGCACTTTCACATAGGTCGGCCGATCGGGGAGGTTGGCCAAGGCCTCGGCAACTTTCTCCGCGAAGTCGATGACCTTTACCACACCGTCCACGTTGATGGTTTCGAATTTGTCTTTCGGCGTATGGTAGAGTTTGGTCATGCCGGTAAAGAAGGCAAAAATGGGAATTTTTTTAGTGTAAAAACTCAGATGGTCGCTTCCACCCATCATCCCGCCGGTCCTGACCTTGAGGTCGCCCCCTTCGATCAGCTTGTCTACGAGGGCTTTGAACTCTTTAGCGGAACCGACGCCGCCGAGTTGCAGGCCGTTCTTTCCCAGTTGGCCGATCATGTCGAAATTGATCATGGCAATCGTATCTTTCAGTGGGAAAAGGGGGTGGTCGACGTAATATCGGCTGCCTAAAAGCCCACGTTCTTCACCGGTAAAGGCGATAAAGACTAGTCTGCGCGGCAATTTCTTTTTCCTCTGAGCGAAACGTCGAGCCAGTTCCATGACCGCAGCCGTCCCGGTGGCATTATCATCGGCGCCATTGTGAATCGCTCGAACATTCGGCGTACGTGAACCAAACGGACCGTAACCCAGGTGATCGTAGTGGGCACCGATCACGATGGTTTCGTTGGCCTTTGGCCCTTCGCCTTCCAAGACGCCGATTACGTTGGCAACATTGGCTTCGACGCGTTGGAAAGAAAAATTCAATTCCGCCGTCCAGCCAGCCAACGGTTGCGTCAGGGGTTTGAGATTCTTGTCGATGTATTTTTCCACCGCGGAAAGGTTCGACAGTTTTTGATCGCCGGCTTTTAGCGGTGAAGCAGCAAGCAATTTGTCGAGCACGCTTTGGGAAACGTGGGCGAACGGGATGCCGTTGCCCCGCGTGCCGAAACCGTTATGCTTCGTCAGTTCATCCTTGCCGGCACTTTTGGTCGAAAACGGATCATTGACGAGAATCACGCCGGCTGCTTTGTGTTTTTTGGCCAGAGCAATCTTCGTTCGGATGTACGAATGCGGCGTCATTTCCTTGCCTTTGAAGACGCTCTTTGGATTACTTTGTTGCGGCTCCCGGCGAATGATGACGATGATTTTGCCGGCGACATCGGCATCGAGGTAGTCGTCGTATTTCTCAGCGGCGCCGCTGATGCCATAGCCCGCGAAAACCACCTCGGCTTTGGCTTTGCCGGCGCCGCCGAAAGCCAACGGCTCAAAATCTTTGCCCCTTTCCAATTTCCATTCCGCACCGTTGGGACCGCGCAAAGTGAGAAAGGACTCCGGCGTCGGTTTCATATCGATCGCAATTTTGAACGGTTGGAAGTAGGAACCATCCTTGACGCCGCTTTTGAGCCCCGCCTTCTTGAATTCGCTGCGGATATATTCGGCCGCCTTTTGCAAACCGGGAGTGTCGGGGCCCCGACCTTCCAACTCATCCGATGCCAAATACTTGATGTCGCCACCGACGCGGCTGACAGCGGCATTGTTCGCCGCCTCCAGCGACAGTGCTGACACGGCGAACGTCGCCAATACGAGCAAAACCCATTTGATGCGCAGCTTCATATCTCGGTCTCCAGAAGAGAAAATACTTGCCAGCGAATGAAACGATCCTTTTGTTGGCCAACACTGCTAACGAACATTGGTTTTTCGCATCACACGTTCCTCTTTTACCAGCTTCATGTCCGTGATCTTCCAGGCATCGTCTCGTGGAGCAATGGAAAAGATGGCCTGGTATTGATTCGTTCGGGAATGGACGTGCCCCCAATGTTCCACGGTTCCCGTTACCGTCCACGTACATTCGTAGTTGAATCCCAGACCTTGAGGATCGGTGAACGTTTTGGTCAGTTTACCATCGACGATCTCGACCTGTTCCACCCGGGACACCGCTCCCCCTTGATCTTCCATTTGCAGACGTTGCCGAATGGAAAGGTAGATTTTTCGCCGGAGATCGCCGTCCACGCATTTGGCCAAGGCGTCGTAGATGTCGTTTTCGTCGCGCAGGGCAAATGCCTGGAAAAGATTCTGATGCAGTGCAGCGAAAATCGAATCGGCATTGTCGAGATCAGGCTCGGCGCGGTCCGCGGCGTGGGCACAGTAGAAAGCGGCAGCCGAGAGTGCAACGACCGTGGCCCACCACGACCACGCGGGAGCGCCTCGAAAACGCAAGAAGAAGATGGCCGGCAACATCATGAGCATGCATAGCAACGCAACGAGAAGCCATGCGATCCCCGCAGCCGACGATTTCTTGACTGCCACTTCTTGGATCGCCGGCGGCAGACTCCGCCCCGGACTGGTCCAGGTGTAGACGTTTCGGTTTCGCAACCTGGAAAGCGTCATTCGTTTACTACTGTCGTTGTCAATGACCACCAGCACAATCGTCCAAATCGAGTCGTTGAAGCGGTTCCAAGTCAGTTTCACCTCTTTGGCTGGCTGTGATAGAGGATAGGCGAGGATGAGGCCAACACGGGCACTAATGGCGCTGACTTTGCGTCGTTTGCCGCGAACGGCGAAATCTTTCACATCGAGGCCGAAAAAATCGCAACTGCGAACAACCGGTTTGGCGTTGCGGCCGTCGATCTCGAGCGGATTGCCGCTGGCAAAAAACGCTTCGATCTGCTGGCGGGCAGCATCCTGTTCGGCTACGTCGAGAAACTCGTCCTCATCGCGGGCAATGAGCACGCTCTCTTCCAAAGACAAAAGAGGCACGAGGATTTCCAGCCGCACCTCATAATCTTCGATATACAGATACGCGTAAACCGTACTGAGGTCCGTGATGCCGAGTTGCTCCGCCTTCTGGCTTTCCAACCACTTTTTGCGTTCCTCGTCGGATGCCTCGGGCGACAATGGAGGATTGTTCCAGTCGAAGCGAAGGGTTTCGGGTTCGCCGGGCTTCAACTCGAAAGTATGGGGCACGCCTCCCTTCTCTTGCTTGACAACAAGGTTCATCACCGAAGGCACAATCTTGTCTTTGTCGACCAGGTGTTGGCTGAAAGTGAGAAACTCCGGAGGAGCCGGTAACTCATATTGGATTTCGTAAGTCAGCTTATGGGCCATCAACTCGGCTAAAGGCACACCCGCTGGCTTGATGTCGAACTCCTTGACTCGAACGATTCGCCCGTCGATGCGCTCGCCGAAGATGTCGCGAATGACAAACTTGTCGAGCAGAAATGCTTTGTGCGTTTCGATCCCCTTCCGAATGACATCCGGCTCTAGAAAGTCCTGTTTATTCAGCGGCAACTGGTGAAAGCGATACAGGTCTTCGAGAAAAACTTCGACCTTTGCCGAAATCTGGTCGCGTGTCACATACACGAACGCGTTGGTTACGATGATTGGATGCGCTGCTACGTGGGACGGAAAGAAAAGAACAAACGCCAGCAACAGCAGACCGACCTGACCCAACGAGCAAACGTTGGGCCACTCCGGCGCGGAACAGCCCCGCCGCCAATTCCAGTCATGGGCAATCGTCACCTTTGCCATCGCCTTCTCGCTGACTTCAACCGTATCACTCTACCTCGATCAGTGCTTCAATCCAGTCGTCGAACGCCATGCCATTGGAATAGACGCCGGCGGTGACGAGATAATTTCCCGACTTGCCGGGAGCGCGGACGGTAACGTGCAAACTTCCCGTTTCCCTGGGCTGCAAGGTGATCTCTTTTTCGGCATCGACCAGAACCAAGCCGCCATGAACATTCGGAGTCACGCTAAACGTCCGGGCTACGGGAGAATGATTGGTGAGGCGGATTTTTAACCCTGCCTTGTGCTCGCGCTTCAGCCTGAGTCCATACGGATAGAACACGGCCCACTGTTCGTCGACGCCGTAATTCGGATCGTCCCAGGGGAACAATTCACGCTGCAGGGCGATTCGCTGGCGGTAGCGTTTTTCGAGGTTGTCAAGCTCTTTATCGCTGAACTTAAAGACGTAGCGGATGTGTTCGTTGATCAGGCGGTAGTCCCCCTCGATGCGACGCAGTTTTTTCAAGCACAGCAGATAGCCGGTGCTTTCATGGAGTAGATTTCGGTTGAGAACACAATAGTCGTCGAAGCCGGAGGGGGCGAACGAGTCGCCAATGAAGAAAATCGGAGTAGCGTCTTTCTTTTGCACGAAGAGCGCTCCGTGGTAGTAACTTTGGCCGGGGAAGAAGTGAAAAGTAAATTGGAATTCCTGCCACTTCATTTTTTGGCCGTCTTTCATCACAGTGATGTTTCTGATCGGTGTGGTTGTCAAAGCCGGCAAATGATAGGCGCCAGGATTGGCCAGAACGTCGGCATATTCCTCGGTGGCATAGACCGGGCATTTGAATTTCTCTGATGCTTCCTGCACAACATTCGTATGGTCATCGTGTAAATGCGTGACGAAGATGCCATCCACCTTGGTGATGATCTTTTTCTCAATCAGATCGTTGACATCCTGGATGACACGTTTGGCTCCACAGTCGATCAGGAAGCTATTGCCTTCGTCGGAGATCAAAAGTCGGCTAGTGGCGGTTTCGAAGATCCAGTTGGGCGTTTTCTCATGCAGGCAATAGGGCATCAATTCGATATTCGCTCCTTTGCCCAGGACGCGCTCACCGCAAAGGCGCATGCGTCTTTCCTTGAAGTACCAATGAAGGGCGTTGGTTGAGAGGTAATTGCGATAAAGTTTCTGCACCCGGTCGATGAGTTTAGCGATGGCTTGTTTCGGTTCGGTGATGACGGGACCGCGCGCGGGGATCAAGAAATCGGGGTTTTCGGCAGCGACCTTTTTGAGACTGGCGACAAGTTGCGCGAGGCGACTGCCGTACCCGTGGTAACCCCGGATATCGGCTTCCGGTATTTCATCCTGGAAACTATACAGATCGAGGATTTTGCCATCGCCGTAGATCAGGTCGCCGGTAAAGGCAATGGTTTTGCCGTCGAGCTTGACGACATAGGTGGCACTGCCTCGGGTGTAGCCCGGCGTTTCCAGAACCTTGAATGTCAACCCCTTCCATTCGAAAGTGTCGCCGTCCGAAACCCAACGGCTGATTTTCAAGGGTTTCGCCAGAATCTTTGTAGACTGCTGGGCATAGTCATGAAAACGAGTTCGCGTAAAGGCAGCCCAGAAGTCGCTGGCTTTTTCCAGAGCGTATCGCTCGCGCCCGGGGGCAATCGCCTTGGTACCATCGGCAATCAAGGCTTGTGCCTGTTTGAGCGCGTCGCGCCTTCCGTGGGTCAGCAGAACCCATTCCGGCTTGGGGGAATCGTCGACTTGCCAGCCATACACTGCCAATCGAGAGGAAGCCTTTTCTATAAGCACTCCATTGATTGGACCGCCTGCGACTGTCAGATGCGGCGTGATCTTCCCGGCGCTGGAGACGCCCGTGGCGAACCAAAGCAGCGAGGGCAATACCAGGGTCAAACGCATTTCGTCCTCGATTATCGGTGAAAACATTGGTTTTGACGATCAGAACGTCATTATCTCACGCGCAAATGCGAAAGAAAACCGTTTCATAGCCGCCCCATTCGGAGATAATGGAATCGACCGGTCCCAATCCGATCCATTGTCGATTGCGCGTGGGCGTTGACATCCTCAGAGTCATTCGTCGAATGTTGAAAGAGTGGTCCGGTGTGTGCTGCAAGCAACAGAGGAAACCCAACGTGATCCAGGTAACCGATCTTCATTTCGCCTACCCCGCTTCGGGTTTTCGTCTGCACATCGACCGGTTCACGATCGGACAAGGCGAGCAGGTCGCACTGATCGGACCGAGCGGTTCCGGCAAGAGCACGCTGCTGCATCTGCTGGCGGGCATCCTCGTGCCCGACCGCGGTTCGATCGTTATCGATGGTACGGAACTTACTGCTTTGAGCGAAACGGCTCGTCGCGAATTCCGCATCAGCAGGATCGGCTTGGTTTTTCAGGCGTTCGAACTTTTGGATTACTTGACGGTGCTGGATAATTTGTTATTGCCATTTCGAATCAACAAGGCTGTGGCGCGGCCCAGGGACGCGGTCGCCCGAGCGTCGCAGCTGGCAGACGAACTGGAAATCGCTGATAAGCTCAAGCGTTTTCCCGGGCAATTGTCACAAGGGGAAAAACAGCGCGTGGCGATTGGCCGGGCCTTGATCACCGAGCCGGCTCTTCTTTTCGCAGACGAGCCGACGGGAAACCTCGACCCGGCCACCAAGAAGCACGTTCTCCATTTCATGCTGAATATCGCCAGCGAGCGGGGCGTTACGGTGCTGATGGTAACGCATGACCACGGCTTGCTCGATCGTTTTGGCAGAGTGTGCGAGATTAGCGATTTTTATGGCAAAACCGCCGAGAGCACCCCGACCGGGGAGATGCTCTCTGAATCAACGGGTCGGCCATGAACGAGTGTCTTTACATAGCGTGGCGGTATATCTGTTTTCATAAAACAAAGACCGCTATTCTGGTCGCCGCCATAACGCTGATCATCTATTTGCCCGCGGGGGTCGATGCCCTTGTCGACGAGAGTGCCGGTCAACTGCGCCGACGGGCTCATAGCACTCCTTTGATCATCGGGGCCAAAGGGAGCGAAACACAGCTTGTATTGAACTCGCTCTACTTCGAGTCCGAACCGCCCGCGACCACGACGTTTGCCGAAGCCGACCGGGTGCAGCGATCGGGGCTGGCGACCGCCGTCCCCCTTCTGGTTCGTTATCGTGCGGAAAAGCATCCCATCGTCGGCACGACGATCGAATATTTCGACTTCCGCAAGCTGAGAATTCGGCAGGGCAGGCTGTTCGGCATGCTCGGCGAATGCGTCCTTGGCTACGACGTCGCCAAAGCGCTGCGACTCGAGCCTGGAGACTCGCTGCTTTCCGATCCGGAGCAATTGTTCGATATCGCCGGCGTCTACCCTTTGAAGATGCGAGTGGTCGGCGTCCTTGAACCCATCGATTCGCCCGATGATTCCGCTGTCTTTGTGGATCTGAAAACGGCGTGGATCATCGCCGGCTTGGGGCATGGCCATCAGGATTTGCAGGAAAAAGAACTTCTCAAAAAAGAAGGGAACAGGCAAACGGCTAATGCTTCGGTGGCGACCTACACCGAAATCACGCCGGAAAACATGCACACGTTTCATTTTCACGGTGAACCGGGGACGTTTCCGATAACGGCGGTCATTGCCATCCCTCATGGCGAACAGGACCCAGAAAAATCGCTGACACTGTTGCTCGGTCGCTATCAATCGGAAAAGGAACAGGTGCAGGCGGTCGTGCCGTCGACTGTGATGGATGGTCTGCTCGCGACGATTTTGCGCGTGCGAACGTTTGTTTTGGCAGGTGCCTTGCTTTTGGGTATCGCCACGATCTTGCTGGTCGTCCTGGTCTTCATGCTATCATTGCGATTGCGGCGCGAGGAGGTGGCAACGCTGACGAAAATCGGCGGCTCGAGAAGCCGGATCATTGGTATTCTGGCATGTGAAGTTTTCCTGGTCATCGTCTCCAGCGGAGCGATCGCGACCGCACTGACGCTGGCAACCGCCCAATTCGGCGAAAGCCTGATACGTTGGTTTTTGCTGTGAAAGTTCGTTCTAAGAGTGGAGCCCGACAAATGCAGTACCTTCGTTTTGGCGTGCTGTTCATCGCGCTTTCAATTTCCTCGTGTTATCCTTCGAGCGGCACACTGAGTCCGAAGGCAATACGTCCGTTGGGAGAACGACCAAGGGTCTTCGTTGTCAACTATCCTTTGAGGTACTTCGCTGAGCGGATTGGAGGCGACTACATAGAAGTGCATTTTCCGGTTCCAGCTGACATCGATCCCGCATTTTGGCGACCAGACAGTCAAGTGATCAGGGGATTCCAGGAAGCCGATTTGATTCTTTTGAATGGTGCCGGTTATGCCAAATGGCTACAGATGGTCTCCCTCCCAACGAGCAGGATGGTAAACACCACGGAAGCTGTGCGCAAAAAGTACATCCTCGTCAAAGATGGCGTTACGCACCAACACGGTCCTGAAGGGAAACACACCCACGCTGGCACCGCCTTTACCACGTGGCTCGATCCCACCATTGCGATCGCCCAAGCCCGGTCGGTCAAAGATGCCCTGGCCAAACTTTCGCCTGAGCACGCTAGCGTGTTCGAAGCGAATTTTGCCGAACTGGAAAAAGATTTGGCGGCCTTGGATGCAGAATTCGAAGCCGTCTTTGCCGGCGTCGGCCAACAGCCTCTTCTGGCATCGCATCCGGTTTACCAATACCTTGCCCAGCGTTACGGCCTGAACCTGCAAAGCGTCCATTTGGGAACCCGATGAATTTCCTGCCGAAAAAGACTGGCAAGAATTGCAGCAACTGGTCAAAAAGCATCCGGCCAGAATCATGCTCTGGGAAGGCCAACCGCTCGCCAAGACCGATGACAAACTCAAGGGCGATGGGAATCGCGAGCGTGGTTTTTGACCCCCGTCGGCAACCAGCCCGAGGAAGGGAACTTTCTCGACATCATGCATGCCAACGCCCAGCGCGTGCGCCGTGCACTGAAGAAATGATTCGCTGACAACACCCGGTTCTTCGAAAGACCTGTTGACGTTTACCACTCGGCAAATGCCCGCAGCATGGCCAGGCCAATGCGCTGGCTTTTTTCCGGATGAAACTGGGTGGCAAAGACGTTTTCGTGCCAGATAGCAGAGGCGAAAGGCGTAGGGTAATCGGTTTCCGTTGCGATCAAAGCCGCGTCTCGAGGAACAACGTAATAGGAATGCACAAAATAGACATGGGCACCGTCAGGCGTATGCTTGAGGGGCGGCGCCGGCTTTTTGATGCGGAGCTGATTCCATCCCCATATGCGGCACCTTCAAGCCGGGAAGATCGGGAAAGCGAACCACTTCACCTGGAAACAAATCGAGACCAAAATGTTCGCCATCCTCATAGCTTTTGCTAAAGAGAAGTTGGAGTCCCAGGCAAATCCCGAGAAAAGGTTTACCGGCGCGAACATGGTCGGCAATCGCTTCGACGAAATGAGCTTCGCGCAACCTGGCTATGGCGTCGCGAAACGCACCTACGCCCGGCAACACGAGTTTATCCGCCTTCGTCACTTGGTCGGGATCAGCGACGATCTCGGCGCGATACCCTACCTTTTCAAAAGCCTTTTGCACGCTGCGCAAGTTGGCCATGCCATAATCGATGATCGCGATGTGCTTCATGGTATCAGCTTGTCGTCGACGCCAAAGTATTCAGGAATGCTAGGTTTCCATTTCCAACGGCGGAGGTTGTCCTCGCAGCCAGCGAATCAGCAACCCGGAGAGAATCATCAAGAAAAAACCGCTAATCAGCAAAATGGTCAGAAGGGTAGCATTGAAAAACAACGGCTGCACGGCACGCCCAATCCAAGGCCAGCCGAGAAACGTGGTAACGATACCCAGCGACAGTGCCGGTCCGAAAGGGAGCCGGCGGTCGCCGCGAATCATGAGTTGAGCCACGGCGAAAACCAGACCGGGAAATGCGGAGACGAAGAATGAGACGATGACCACCTGCCAGCCCAAAAAGGCGCCGGCCATCATCATCAAGTCGGCGTCGCCGATGCCCAGCGCCTGTCCACCGACCCGGCCGCACCAGGACCAGATACGCCAAGGCCAGCTAAAGGAGGCTTCGTCAGCGGCTGGCGGATCCATGTATTTCGCTCCCATTCCCAACCCGAAACAAAACCGAACACCACGCAAGAAAATGGCGCCGGCAAGCGTTCCCGCCAAACCGGTCGCCAATCCCGTCTGCCAGTTTCCTCCCGGCGCCAGCCATGCGGGCAATGGTCCCCACACAGGCCACGGGAACAGCCCGATTCGAGGCGGCTGCTTTTGAAACCACCATGGCCCCCGCCGCCATTTCGGCTTCCGCAGGCAGATACGGCCAGGGCCAAGGAAACAACAAGGCACCGATCAGACCAAAGATCGTGCCGCTGACGGTTATCTGCAACGGGATGATGTGATGATCGTAATCGCATACACTTGCCGCCAGCAATAAAGAGACGAGGAGCGCGTGGAAGGTGAATATCGCGCCTCGGCCGACATTGAATCGGTTCGTCCCCAGCAACGCCTCGTCCAGTCCATATACGTTGGCAATCACTTCGACGTAAAACAAACCGACAAATATCAACGCTGTCGACAGTTCGATAAAAAAGTAACGAATGGAAAACCGTGTTCGACAAAATCGGCATCTGCCGCCGAGCAGCCAATAGCTGACAAGAGGGATATTGTCATACCACTTGATCGATTTCAGGCAGTGGCTACAGCGCGAGCCGGGCCAAAGAACACTCTTGTCGAATGGCAGGCGGTAAATGCAGACGTTCAGGAAACTGCCGACGCAGGCTCCAAGAACAAAAACCAGAATCATCCAAACGAGCAACATCTTTGGTTACAAGAGGCGTGTGGAGCTGGTAACGGCTCACGAACCCGCCGCGAACGTCATGGCGTACCATCAGCCGTTTATGACTTCGCAAATTTCGTCAACGATTTGCGGCGGTGATTTCCCCTCCGTGTCGATGATGAAGTCAGCACATTCTCGGTATAGCGGTTCGCGCTGGCGCAGCAATTGTTCGATTTCGGCAAGCCCCCCAATGGTTAGCTGGGGACGGCGCTCCTCGGTTGTCGGGTCTTCCTGCAGACGTTGCCAGATGGTTACCGGCTGAGCCTGAAGCCAGCACACTT
Source organism: Gemmatales bacterium (assembly GCA_026004675.1). Classification (GTDB taxonomy): domain Bacteria; phylum Planctomycetota; class Planctomycetia; order Gemmatales; family Gemmataceae; genus BPJP01. The sequence goes on along the minus strand of BPJP01000001.1, from coordinate 133,502 downwards.
GCCCCGCATCCTGGAGCAGGCTCCGGTTGTCTGAACGGAGGACGACGCCGCCGCCAGTGGCAATGACACAACGCTCCCTTTTACACAATTCCCGCAATAATTCAGCCTCCCGGGTTCGGAAGGCATCTTCTCCATCTTCAGCAAAAATAGTTCGAATGCTGCGGCCTGCACGCTCTTCGAGCAGAACGTCCGCATCGACCCAGTTCCAACCGATTCTTTCGGCAAGCAACCTGGCCACCGTCGTTTTGCCGGTGCCTCGGTAGCCGATCAGAAACAGCAAAGACTTCATGTACACAGGATAGGACGAATGCGGTATCAGGAAAAGCGTGGTTTATGCGATGCCGCCACACTCGCGTTGCAAAGAGGCTTATGCTCGCGTAAAGAAAGCGCCGGCAGTTTGCAAGCGAAGGCTTTCCGATCCAGGCAAGGAGAAAGAGACGTGTCGACCATTTCACTGTGGGCCATCCCACTGGCGTTGTTTGGGGCGGATGCTGCCTCGTTGGTTTGTGAGATGGCCAATGTGGATGTCGGTGTGGTGAAAACAGGCCAGCGGCTCTGCCGGCAATTCACGCTCACCAATCACGGCAACCAGACAGTCGAGATCATCGGAGCGAGTGCCGCTTGTGGTTGCCTGAAGCCGACGTTCAGCAGAATGGTGCTCGCCCCTGGCGAACAGTCGGACTTGCGTGTAGAGGTTAATACGTTGACCCAGCCAGCTGGCCCGAAGATTTGGCCGGTTCGGGTGGTGTACCGCCTAGGCAAAGAAACTCATGAACTAAACGTGTCGATCCGCGCCCGGTTGATTGAAGAAATCACGATTCGGCCTCCACGACTCGCCTTTCATGCCTGCGGTTTGTTGAAACATGTGCTGATTGTTCAAGACCGCCGCGATTCACCTTTGCGCATCATGCGCATCGAATCGAGTGCCCCTTTTTTGAAAGCAGGCGACGTTACGGAAATCGAACCGGGGACCTATCGCGTGCCGCTGATCTTGTCGGAAGCCTGTCCTCCTGGTCGAAGAGACGAAGTTGTTTGCATTTACACGAATGATACGGGATATGGCGAGCTGCGTATTCCGGTTGAAATCGACAAACGAGCGAAAAGACGGGTGACGGCGTATCCGAACCGAGTGCACTTTCTCGCTTCACGCGGCAATCCTGCCCTGTCTCGTATCGTGGCCTTGCGCAGCGACGATGATCAGCCGATCGCCATCGAGAAGGTGATTCCCGATCATCAGGCGATTAGCTGCCGGTGGTCGACGGCATCGGCGCCGGGTTGCTGCCGTCCGGATTTCCATCGATCGACGCGCGACAAAAGAATCCGGCTTGGATGCAAAAATCCGCGTTCTGCTCAAACAACCGGCAGCAACGGAAGTGATCATTCCGGTTCGGCTGGAATGGCGTGAATGACTGTCGCTTGCGGACTTTTGGCCTGAGGAAAAGAAATCGGCGCCGGTGATGGCAGAGCCAACTGGCGCCGATGGGAACTTCGAACGACTAGTTTTTCTTTTTTGGCAAGGGCAGGTCCAGGTCCAAATCGGGCGGGGACGTCCGTTTTGGGTTTCGGCTTGGGCAAGGTTTTGATTTCCTCCACTTTGACCTCGAAATCGAACTTGTTGAAGCCCTCGCTTACTTTGGCGGAAAGTGGCGTTGATTTCGGATCGCCATATGCTTTCGGAACATTCACGCCGGCCGTAATAATGACGGAATACTCTCCTTCCTGGATCTCGGCAATTTCATAACTGCCGGCTTACATCGGTTGTTGTGCTTTGCACTTTACCTTTGCCCGATTTTGGCACAAAGGAAATCTTCGCATTTGCCAGCGGCTTGCCGTTGCGTGTGACGACCCCGGTAATGTTGGAGGGGATTGTAAGGTTGAGTTTCGGTTTTGGTTGGGGCTTCGGCTCTTCCTTGGGTGGTGGCGGTGCGCCGTCTTCTTCGACGATATCCTTGCGTGTTGCTTCGACAGCTTTCAATACCGCGCTCACATCTTCGGGCTTGACCTTGTTCGATTCCAGCGCCTCTTTCAAATATTGGGCAGCGGCGTCGAACTGTGCATTGGTGATTTTCATTCCCTTGTGCGCTTCTTTCATCGATTTGCCATTATACTTGATTGGCCCATTTGTCGCGGAGCTAATAAAGGCAACGAGTTGCTCTTTTAGACGTTGTTCGCCCTCTTTGTCGAGTTTGTATTTGCCGCCGCGCGACAAGTCGACTTTGTCGTCGAGAAAGATAAGCAGGAAGAAATCGTTGACGATTCTGGTGACTCCTTCTTTGCCTCCAAGCCTGTCCCAAAGAGTCGTCGTCGGTTTTTGGTTCGGGTTTGGGTTTGGGCTTCTTTTTGACGATCGGTTTTGGCTCAGGTTCGGGTTTGGGTGTTGGCTTCGGTTGGGGTTTTGGTTTCGGCTTTTCGACAATCGGAGGAGGTTGAGGAACGTCGGCGGCGCCGGTTTTCAGCTTTTTGCGAATTTCGATGAGAACGGAGCGAAGGGCAAAAGCACGGTGTCCGACGGTCGGTTGATTTTCGACTTTTTTCAAGCCTTCGTCAATGAGACCGACGATATCATCGCGATCGCGCAACTGAGACCGCAATGCCAGCAAAGCCCCCTCGAAAAGGCGATAGCAGCCATTGCGATCGCCTCGATTATAAAGATCCGCGCCCCGGTTGATGATGTCGCGCAGGTCGTTGTACAAACGATCGTTGTCGTTCTGTGCCTGGCCCGAGATGGCCGATAGAAATAAGCAAGCCGGCACCAGGACGGCCCAGCGTTTCCAGCTTCCTGACATGGTTTCCCTCCTTTTGCAGTTTCCCAAGCTGAAGAAGATATTCCAGCCAACCAGTTCTGCCAAATAGGCGTTTTTCCTGCCGCTTTCGTTGACCCCAGTCCTCTTCTCTGCGTCGCCTCCCAGATTGGTTCTGGCAAACGGGGGCAAATGCAAAACTGGAGAATTGATGATATTCCCGGATCGTCGGCCTGGAAAGACTTTTTCCTGGGCTTGTTTCGATTCGTGGTCTGGTCATAATGAGAGGCCCGCTCATGGAAGGAAATCGCTGTCGATTTAGGAGAATCGCTTGGACGCCAAAGCCAAAGACTTGCTCCTCGATGCTTTAAAAGCAGCCGCGGGCGAGCCGCAAGGGCTTCCTCTTTTTGCTGCCAAAGGCAGACGTGGGCTGTTCGCCTCGTCCCCCGCAGGCCGGCGAGCTGCCGAAGCTGGCAAACAACAAGGCTTGCTGGCAACGGCACGCACAGAACGCCGAGGCAAATCCGTTGTCGAAATCTGTTCGCTCACCGATATGGGACTGGCCTACCTGTTGGAACAGACCAGCCCGCGTGCGGTGCTCGCGGAAATCCGCGACGCGATCCAACGCCGGGGTTCCGAGATCGCCGTTTTGATCGAATCCGCCCGCTCCATCCAAGAGGCTCTTGATGGTTTGCAAAAAACGACCGAAAACACTCTCGCTCGAATCGTCCCTGACAGCGACGTTGCCTCGCGCAATGGTTCAGGGACGGCCGGTCTGACCGATCAGGTCCTCACAGCGTTGGTGGAACGGGAACCGGCGGTAGGCGATTGCCCGTTACCGGAGTTGTTCGATCGTGTTCGTTGTCGGCAGTCTTCGTTGACGATTGGCTGTTTTCACGATGCGTTGCGCCACTTGTACCAGGCTGGCAGAATCTACCTGCATCCCTGGACAGGACCTTTGTACGAAATACCCGAACCGCAATTCGTTTTGCTTGTCGGCCACGAGTTGGCTTATTACGCCAGCAGGCGAGCGTGGTGAACGCAAGTCGCCCGATTGGCAGGGAATGATAAACCGCAATGTCGAACGCGACCTCAGCCGATAGCGAGCGCTCGCTCGATGAGCGGAATCGTTAGAAGGAAACAAGGAGGTTTCCATGGTGCCAGCACACGCACAGGTAGATCGCCCGTTGGAAGAGCGAGCTTTGGACGCGCTACGGCGCGCCGGCAATCCGTTCCGCAATTATTTCGCCCGCAATCCTGACGACGAAATCTGCGCCCGTTACCACGTGCCGGAATTGTTCGCCGAGGAACGAGAAAAATTATTGGGCGTGGTCGATCTTTACCGCACCGACCCAGCCATGCACTCGGAAGTCGTTCCCATTCTGGGAAATAAGGGAGCCGGCAAAACACATCTGCTGCATTCGATCAAACATGGCAGCGATGGCGCTTGGCAATTGCTCGTGACGCCAGGAACGTTTCAAAAAGGAGCGGAATTCCAGGAATATCTGCTCTTTCAAGTGATCGATACGTTGCTAGGCGGAGGCAAACAAAAAGGTGCCCGTCCCCTGGAGTACATCAGTCAAGAGGTAACACGCAACCTGCTGAAGTCGGCACTCGATAATTTAACACCAGATCAATGTCTTGATTTGTTCCCCGCCATCGGACTGGCACGCTGGGCGAGGGAAACTCGGCTTCGGCACGTCGCAGGCTTTGGAACGACTGCAATGGCTGAGTGACCAGCTGCGCATCGCCGACTTCCGCAATACGAGCCTGGATGCGTTTCCGGCGTCGACGCGCCGTCGCCGTTTGAAAATCGCCCGAATCTGCAGCGAAGCGGGGGTCGAGCCGGAACGCGCCTGCGAACTGGTATGTTCCTATACCGAGATGAAACAAGGGCACAACACAGCCGGTTTGATGCGCCGCCATATTCAGCAGGGGTTTGCCCGCGTTGCCCTCAACGGCGACGAAGCCGACTTGGCTAATTTCCTGACATACGGTTTTGCGGAGTTGGATTTCCAGGTGCGCCCATCGAGGCAAGACCTTGTGCTGGCTCTGTTTAAAGTCCTGATGGAGGTGTTTCGGGAATTACGCATACCGGTAGTGGCAGCCTTTGACCAGCTGGAAGATCTGCTCCTGGCTCGACGGACGGATGATGGGCACCGCGTCGCGGAAGCGTTTTTTGCCGGCATCGTCCATACGATGCACCAGATCGACGGCATCTGCTTCTTGATTTTCGCCGAACGTGGATTGTGGAACCGCTTCGTTCCTTCTCTTGATGGCTACATCCAGGACCGCTTGAACAATCCGGTGCATGTTCCTGGTCAGGGAAGCGTTAAAGCATTGCGCCTGGAGGCACCCCCTGTCGAGCTGGTTCGCCGGGTGGTGGAAGCGCGAGTTCGCCCTTCACTCGAGGCGTTACGCGATTACCATCTGCTGCCTCCGCTCTTTCCATTCACCGCTGAGCAGGTCGAGCAGATCGCCTGTACGGAGCCGACCTTGCGCGATATGCTCCAACAATTCCGCCACTTGTTCGATCGTATCGTGTATGACGGCACGGCGGCTTCTGAACTGACGGACAAACCAGCAGGCGACAAGCCCCCTGAAGAGGCACCGCCAATTCGCGACTTTCCTGTTGACAGGATTGCCACGCCCCCCTTCACCATCAAGTCGGTCGCGATCGTCGATGCTGTCGAGCCGAGCGAGAAAAAGCCATTTGGCAGCCAACCTCCCGCTGAGGAGCGTGGTTGCGAAAGTCCTGTCGGCACTGTTGACGTTTGGCAACAGGAAATCAGCCTGGCTAAGCAGCGCTTGGAGCCGGAAGGCTCCTTGACTGGCGCCACTCGTGAACTGCAGGCGGGGTTGGGGCTGTTTCTGCAAACCTGCCATGAGCATGGCGTCAAAGTCGGCCCTTGGCGGTTGCAACATGTTGTCAGCGAGTGGACGTTCGGCGACCATCCGACTTATGGCGTCTTGGCAATCGGCCACTGGACCTGCAAGGACGGTCAGCCCTGGAAAGTGGGAATCGGTCTCTTTCTCGGCCGAGGTCCGGGTAAATTGAAAGATCTGGAAACGAAGCTACGTGCATTCGAAGCCGAGCCGCCGTTGATCGACCATCTGATCCTTTTGCGCCCCGAAGATGACATCAATTTGACAGGCAAAAGCAAAACGCTGTGGCAAGAAGCAGAGCGCAATGGCCGACATGCCCGCTTGGAACCTGTCAGCCTGGATGATTTTGCCAGGTTGTACGCTTTTCCGCGGATTCTGGCAGCCCTCGGGGAAGCTCTTCCCGAAGGACAGGAACTTCCCAATCTCGCCGACGAATTGCAGTTCCGCTGCGAAAAGCTCCTGGAACAAGTTTGCATGCCGGTACAGCAGTGACGGTCGAAAGCTGTTGGTGCACTCTGCCCAAAGGATTGCATCGGTTCCCTCTTCGGCCGACTCGGCCAGCTGAGTGCACAGAAAAATCGGATTCGAAAAAATCTGATAAGAATTCGGTGCAGTCGAAAAGGTTATCGAGTTTTTTTGAGTCAGGAATCGTTTTAATCGGTCCCGTCTTCCCGGATTGTTCGAGGAAGCCAGACAGGATGTGTCCAAGCTTCCCTTCTGGCCGAAACAACATGACGGTTCGAATACGGCCTTTCCAGTCATTCCGTGGGGACTGCAACCTGGACTTCTCCTTGCTCGATGCGCACAGGGTAGCAGGCTATTTGGATTTTCGGATTATCGGCCCAAGCCCCATCCGCTAGCCGGAACCTCCAGGCATGCCAGGGGCATGTGACCGAGCCGTCTTCGACGTGACCTCCGCTGAGAGAGGCGCCCATGTGCGGGCACGTGTCGTCTATGGCGAAGAACTGTCCCTGGTGTCGAAAGACAGCGATCGTTTTATTGCCGATCTGCACCGGTCGGCCTTCGCCTTCGTTAAGGTCATCGACTTTGCACACCCTGTGGTATTCCGCCATGACATCCTCGATCATCGAACCTGAGCATTTTCTCAGCTACATCTTATAATGGTTGGCACGGAAAGGCTGCCCGTGACGGACGTTCTCTGTCGCCGATCCGCTCCGAGGCAAACTTTTGGCGTCAAACATCCCACGATAGTCCCGTGCCATGCTCGAAATCGAAATGAAGTTCCCCGTCGAAGCTCTGCCGAGCGTCAGGGAAAAGCTCCTGTCGCTGACAGCCGATCCCCCTGTAAAACGGCGGGAAGAAGATCAGTATTTCAATGCCAGTGACCGCGATTTCGCTGACACCGACGAGGCGTTGCGTTTGCGGCGCATCGGCTCGGCCAACTTCGCGACGTACAAAGGCCCACGCGCAGCCGGCGATACCAAGACCCGGACTGAGATCGAAGTGTGCCTGAGGGAAGGAGACGAAACTGCGATCCAATTCGAAAAATTTTTGCGCTGCCTTGGTTTTCGCCCGGTAGCCAAATTGCAAAAAGATCGTGAAATCTTCCATCTCGAGCGCGGCGGTTTCCGTATCGAAGCATGCCTCGACTGTGTCGCCGGGGTCGGAAACTTCGTGGAATTGGAAATCCTGGCACCCGAGGAGCAATACCAGGCCGCCCGACGCGTCTTGCTGAGCCTGGCGGACGAAATCGGTCTGAAAAACCCTGTCACTCTCTCGTATCTGGAAATGCTGCTGGATGCCCGCGGCGGCACGACTGAATAATAATTCAAGAACCCTAGCAAAAAAGACGGATTCGAGACCAACGCTCGACGATCGAAGAGAAGTGGTGTCACGATGGAAGTCGCCAAAACTGTCCAAGCGATGCGGCGTTTGACGAACTCGGCGCGCCGGCAAGGAAAGAAGATCGGCCTTGTGCCAACGATGGGAGCATTGCATGCCGGGCATATCAGTCTGATTCGGGCTGCCCGCAAGGAAACCGATTTCGTGGTCGTCACGATTTTCGTCAACCCGACACAATTTGGCCCCAATGAAGACCTCGATCGGTATCCCAGGCAATTGGAAAAGGATTTGGAAATCTGTGATTCGGAGGGGGTGGATGCGGTCTTTGCTCCGGACAACGAGGAGATGTACCCCAAGGGATACCGTACCTATGTCGAAGTGCACGAGTTGCAGAACCTGCTATGTGGTGCGTCGCGGCCTGGGCATTTTCGCGGCGTCACTACAGTGGTCCTGAAACTTTTCAACATCGTGCAAGCCGATGTCGCCTTCTTTGGACAAAAAGACGGACAGCAGGCGCTGATCATCCAACAAATGGTGCGTGACTTGAACGTACCGATCGAGATTCGGGTCTGTCCCATCGTTCGCGAACCGGACGGGCTGGCCCTGTCGTCGCGCAACCAGTATCTTGATCCGAACCAACGTGCCCAGGCGACAGTTTTGCACCGGGCGCTCGAAAAAGCCCGCCAGGCGATCGAGCACGGCGAACGTGATGGCGGCCGGATACAGCGGTTGTTGGAGGAAACGATCCGAAGCGCGCCGGATGCCGTCATCGATTATGCTGTTGTCGTTGACCCGGAGACTTTACAACCGCTAACCGCGCTTGACGGGAAAGTCTATCTGGCACTGGCGGTTCGCTTTGGTGACACACGTTTGATCGACAATATGCAGGTTGAAGTGCCGACGTTGCGTGCGGGCGGCTGAAGGAAACCAGCCTCCGGGATTCCCCTTTTCTGAGGATGAGCACCGCCGGAAAAACCGGTTCACGTTTTGAGAAAGTATTGCACCCGAGACATCCGCCACAGCCGGCGATGTCGTGGGTAAAGCATTGACCCGAATCGCTACGACGGCCAGAACCATGCCCCACCCTCTATTTGCTCCTGAGTTCCGCGAGATGCTGCGGCAAAACGACGCTGACGGCATGAAGTCGTCGTTGGAATCGCTGCATCCGGCAACCATTGCCGAGACGCTTGAGGAGTGGAGCGTCGATGAAATCTGGAAATTTCTGTCTCATACGGACATCCGCACTCAGGCCGAAATCTTCGCCTATTTTCCCGATGATCTGCAGGTAGCCCTGGTCGAAGGAGCCGGCCGGCAGCACATGGCCCACCTGATCGAGCAGATGTCGCACGATGATCGCGTCGACCTGTTGCAGAGGTTGCCGCCGCGTGTTGGCGAAGCCATTCTGCGTCTGGTCGACGAGGCTGATCGGCGCGACATCGCCGCTTTGTACCGCTACGGTGAGAATACCGCCGGCGGCATCATGACCACCGAGTACGCCTGGTTGCCGGAAAACCTCACAGTCGGTGAAGCGTTGGACCGGCTGCGCCTGCAAGCTCCCGACAGCGAAATCATCAACTACGTCTATATCCTGGATGACCAGCGCCGGCTGAGGGGGGTTGTTTCCTTGCGCAATCTGATCCTTGCCCGCCGCGACGTCCCCGTTCGCGACATCATGGAAACCAATGTCGTATCCGTCCACGTCGGCGACGACCGCGAGATCGTCGCGAGAAAGATCGCCGACTACGACTTGCTAGCCATTCCCGTCGTCAACGATGAGGGACGGCTGGTTGGCATTGTCACCCATGACGACGTCATCGACGTCATCGTTGAAGAAGCCACCGAAGACGTTCACCGGCTTGGGGCTGTCGGCCACATCGAAGATGAATACCTCAACGCCCCGTTCACCTCCGTTTGGCGCACACGAGCCTTCTGGCTGGCTTGCTTGTTCTTCGCCCAACTGCTGACATTCGGCACGATGGCCATTTATCAGAGCGTCGTTCCGGAACCCCTGATGGTCGTCCTGGCTCTCTTTATTCCCATGTGCATTTCAGTCGGAGGAAATTCCGGATCCCAGGCTGTAACGCTGATTACCCGAGCTTTGGCTTTGGGAGAAGTCGAACTCAAGGATTGGTTTCGGGTTCTTTGGCACGAAGTGAAAATGGGACTGGCTCTCGGGTTGACGGTCGGTGCGATCGGCTTCGTCTTCGCTTACTTGACGCCTGCGTCCGTTTTGCACGGCATACCCCGTTTCGAATTGAGCATCTCCATCGCTTGTGCCGTCATGTTTATCTGTTTTTGGGGAACCATGATCGGCGCCATGCTGCCATTGGGTTTCAAGCTCGTTGGCATCGACCCGGCGATAGCGTCGAGTCCGGCAGTGGCGACTCTCGTCGACTTCACCGGCGTCATCATCTTTTTCTCGATCGCCGTCGTCATATTGAGCTGAGAACTTCGAGACCGTCAGGCAGCCCCCTCGCCCGGCTACTTGGCGAATTGAGTCCAGTTGCTATTTATAAGCTCATCACGGTCGTGTGAGCCAGGGTATCGCGATGCTCGACAAAGACGAACGCATGATTCGAGAGGTATTTCCGTCAGTGGCGGCTTTTCCTGGGGTGGCGCGGATTGGTCGCCTCCTGGTTTGCAGCATCTTCGCCGCGCCGCTAGGTTGGGCACTGATGCTCCCATTCTATTTTCTCAAAGTGATGCCGTTTTTCGCCCGTCGTTACACACTTACAACCAAGCGGGTCATGATTCGTCGCGGACTCAAGCCTGTCCCTGCCGAGCAGGTTCCGCTTACCGAAATCGACGACGTAAAGGTGGTCACCGACGACAATAGCAAGTTCTTCCGTGCCGCCGATATCGAGTTGGTTTCCGGCGGGAAGGTGGCTTTGCGTCTGCGAGGCGTTCCCGACCCGGAGTCCTTTCGACATGCCGTTATCAATGCCTGCCGGGCGTGGGCACCCGGAAGAATGAAGGCCGCTTTTGTGCCTGCAAAGGCTAATTAATTAAGACTCGTTGCCGCCATCAGACGCGAGCAAGCAAATCCGATCGCCTTGTGGCTGCTTGCAGGAGTCGCAGAGCGTCGCACCGCACGGCTCAGACGGCACTGCTGGGCTTGCAATCCCGCGAGGCGTGGCAGGAAGGCAAGTCGTTTGGCCAGCCCTATCTCGACATTCGCCAGGGCAATGATGAAATGGCCGCGTTGAACCTCACGGTTAGCGGTCTTGGCGTCTTTGGTGCGGCATCGGGCATTCGGCCAACGGCCAGTTTCGTCGAGGACATTGGCGGCGCCTTCCGGCGAACTGGTCAATTGGCGGGTCAACTTCGCCGCGGCGTGAGCGAGACTTCGAACGAAGAGGGGTGCCAGAGGTCGTCTTGGTGCGCGCGAGGGCGCAGTTGGGATCCGATACATAAGTTTTAGCTATCTTGTGCAGTTTGTCTCCACCGTCAACTAACGGTGATTCCAACGAGCGTCGTAGCGTCAGCGCGACGAGCAGACCGTCAACTGACGGTGATATCGGTGAGCGTGGCGGTGTCAGCGTGGCGAGCAGACCGTCAACTAACGGTGATATCGGTGAGCGTGGCGGTGTCAGCGTGGCGAGCAGACCGTCAACTAACGGTGATATCGGTGAGCGTGGCGGTGTTAGCGTGGCGAGCGTACCGTCAACTAACGGTGATATCGGTAACAAAGATGCTATTCGTAAGTGTGAATCCCAGCAGGCACTTGCGGACGGAAGCGGACAGGATACGAATAGCCGCGGCGGGATTCGAACCCGCACGGGGCTTACGCCCCAAGGGATTTTAAGTCCCTAGTGTCTACCATTCCACCACGCGGCCGATGATCGCTTCGGGCAACTTGCTGGTTGTTTCCGGATTTAACCGTAACGGTCTGATTTTTCAAGCCTTACGGCGTTCGTGTCTCCTATAGGAAACTTTTGGCCGCGAAACCCCTGTCGCGGTCATGGTTTGTTGCCCTTGGTCGACCATTGTTCCGAAATCGTTCATCTGGTTGGTGCTCATTTAATGACTTTACTGCGTTTATGTCGACAGTCCAATCCGACGAAATAGATCGTCGATCACCCAATGGAAAGCAGTGAGGTGGATGGACTCGACGACACCCATATCGTGCATGGGAACATGGAAGCCGAACTGAGCCCGTTGTCGAAGTTGGCCGCCGTCGAATCCTGTGCAGCCAAACGTCGTCAAGCCGTGTTGGTTGGCCCAGTCGATGGCGCGAAGGACATTTGGACTGTTGCCTGAGCCACTGATAGCGATCAGAAGATCGCCGGGATTGGCCAGGTTTTTCAGTTGCTCGACAAAGATGCGGTCATAGCCTTCATCGTTGGCCCAGGCAAGGATGTAAGGTGTGTTGTCGGTGAGACTGAGCACGCGCAAGCGGCGTTTTTGGTCGTTGTCGAAATCCTGACGGCGAATGGTTTGTTTGCCAAGGTCTTCGCAGAAGTGGGAAGCATTAGAGCCACTGCCGCCGTTGCCGCAGATAAAGACGGTGGCACGTGTTTGATAGCATTGAAAGATCAAGTCGGAAAGTGTCGACAATTCGGTCGGGTCCAGTTTGGCGAATTCCTGGGCCACCCGATCGAGAAAAGCCGAGGGTGACAATTCGGTTCCGATCATGGGACCTCCGCTTTGGTTCGCAAGGCACACGGCATAAAATAACAAGCAAAAGAGTCGCCGGTATTGCCGAGCCATCACGCCGTGTTGTCGGCCACCAGGCGACTGCAGATGAATGTACCGAAAAGGAAAAAATGATGCCACGCGATCTGATACTGGGCACGGCTGGCCACATCGATCACGGAAAAACGTCGCTCGTCAAGGCGATGACGGGTATCGACTGCGACCGTTTGCCGGAAGAAAAAGCCCGAGGCATTACCATCGACATAGGCTTCGCCACTTTGCAATTGGAGGAGTTTCGGCTGGGGATTGTGGATGTGCCTGGCCACGAGCGATTCATCAAGAACATGCTGGCTGGGGCGACGGGCATCGATCTGGCCCTTTTGGTGGTGGCGGCGGACGACTCCGTCATGCCGCAAACGCGCGAACATCTGGAGATTCTCAAGTTGCTCGGATTACGCGCTGGTGTTGTCGCCATGACCAAGTGCGATCTGGTCGACGAGGAGACGCGTGAAGTGGTGGAATTGGAAATCCGTGAACTGCTTCAGGGAAGTTTTCTGGAAGACGCTCCCATCATCCAGACGTCGGCGCAGAGTGGGGCTGGCATTTCCGAACTAAAAGCCGCCCTGTTGGATTGCTGCCGAAATCGCGCCCGCTCGGATGCTGATACCGGCGAGTGGTTTCGTTTAGCAATCGATCGGGCATTCATCGTGCAAGGACATGGCACGGTGGTAACGGGTTCGGTGACCTCTGGCAGTGTTCGTGTGGGGGACGAGTTGGAATGGCTGCCGCGTATGGAAAAAGTTCGGGTTCGATCGCTGCAGAACCATGATCGACCGGTCGAAGAAGTCCATCGCGGGCAACGAGCAGCATTGAACCTGGCTGGCGTGCATCACGAAGAGGTGGCTCGTGGTCAGGAAGTCGCCACACCAGGCTTTCTCGTCCCGTCGCGTGTGATGACGGTCCGGCTGCACTGTTTGCCTTCGATGAAAAAACCAATCAAGCACCGCGCATCGATTCGTTTTCACATTGGTGCAGCAGAGATTCTCGGCAATGTCTCCTTGCTGGACGCCGACTTCGTCAACCCAGGCGAGTGGGCGCTGGCACAAGTTTTTCTCGAAGAGCCGGCCGTAGCGGTTTGGGGACAGCCGTTTGTGGTGCGGACGCCCAGCGCCACCTTGACGGTTGGTGGCGGCCAGGTATTGCAGCCGGTCGCCAAGAAGATTCGCCGACGCCATCTGGATTCGCTGGAACGAATCGAACGTCTATGGTCGGGCGATGCCGAAGAACGGGCTGTTTCGGTAGCCTGGTTTGGCGGCTTTTCGGGTTTTACAGCTGCCGACCTCGTTCGCGGCGCCCATATCCATCCCGCTGATGCCGAATCCATCATTGACCAACTCAAACAAAAGGGGCATTTGCATGAAGTCGCTCTCAGCCAGGCAAAGCGCAGGCTGTTGCACGTGGACATGCTTGCCGAACTCGACCGCCGGATTCTTCACGTCCTCGATCGGCTGCACGAACAATTCCCGTTAATGTCATCGCACGACCGGCAAAAAGTGCAATCGCAACTCGACTACATCGGCGATGACGCTTTGGTCAGCGCGGCAGTAGACCGGCTGATCGAGCAAAAGCGCCTAGCAGGGGATTCGCGCCGGATCGCCCGGGCGGACTTCAAACCGAAATTGAGCGGCAACCTGCGCAAACTAAAGGACAAGATGGTCGAAGCCTACAAGGCGGCACGTTTTCAACCTCCCGACCCGAGCAGTTTTGCGGCGCAAGCCGGAGGCAACGCGGGAAACCTCAACGACCTTCTCGACGTTTGTGTCGCCGAAGGCCTGCTGGTGCGCATTTCCGATTCCATCTATCTCCATGCTGACGCCGATGCCGAAATGAAAAAACTGATCACGGAACGCCTCGCCAATGGTCAGGGAGCAACGATGGCCGTGATTCGCGACCTCCTGGGCACATCACGAAAATATGCCGTGCCGTTTTGCGAATACCTCGACCAGATCGGCATTACACGGCGCGAAGGGGATTTGCGTTTTTTGGCTACGGCCAATATGGCGACGGGCGAGTGAAGCGTGTTGCCTTTTCAATACACATGATCTTTACGCATGTGCGAGATCACAAGCTTGCGTACGCCGCCAAACGCGAGTATGTTCGCACTGCACTTTCTACAATGAAAACATTGGTTGGTGGTCCGTCGGCAATCGACAACTGGAGCGAAAATGGGGCTTGACTATCGCTGGCTTGCAGGCGCGTTGGCCTTGGTATTCGGCATGGTGATGGGCTGTACGAAACCAACTGCCCCTCGCCCCAGCCCCACTGGAAAAGGACGATTGGCGAATGGCACAGTCATTCCGCAATTCGGTCTGGCAGGCACGGCGTCTTGTTCTGGCCGGTCCTGCCACGGAAGTATCGCCGCCAAGGAAGGCCAGGATATCCTGCAAAACGAGCATACGATTTGGATCACGCGCGACCCTCATTCCGATGCCTTTCGTGTGTTGTTCAACGAGCGATCCAAAATAATTGCACGGAATTTGGGACTGAAATCGGCTCACCAGTCGGAACGCTGCCTGGCATGTCATACCAATCCGTTCATCGCTTCTGAACAACGGACCAACGAGTTTACCTCCGACGAGCGGTTTTCCGGCGTCGGTTGCGAATCCTGTCACGGGAATGCCGAGCATTGGCTGGCAGCACACACTACCAAGGAATGGTCCACGTTCAACGACGCCGAGAAAGCTCGTTATGGCATGAGAGCGCTAAACGACCTCACCGTCCGGGTGCGGACGTGCGCCCAATGCCACATCGGAGCTGGGCCGAATGTTGCAGTAGCTCCGCCGGCCAGTGCCGATGGCGTTCCGGTTCGAGATGTGAATCACGATTTGATCGCTGCGGGCCATCCACGGTTGGATTTCGAATTCGCGGCATATATGGCGAACATGCCGCCACACTGGAATGTCGCAAAGAAAAAACCAGACGAGTGGAAAAACTGGTCTGTGGGCCAGCTTGTTTCGACGCAGACGGCTTTGGAGCTACTGGCCTTTCGCGCGCAGCAGGCGGTTGGAGACAGTCTCCCAAAGCCGTGGCCTGAATTCGCCGAGTTCGACTGTTTCGCCTGCCACCATCACTTGTCCGATCCGAGCTGGAGACAAACAAAGAAACATTACGGCGGCTCACTGCCAGGCTCTCTGCCTGGGAACGACTGGTACTATTCTGTGCCCCGTGCTTTGGCCGACGCCGATTTGAAGGCCGACTTTGTCGAGTTGGCCAAAGCCATTCGACAACCCGTGCCGCCGCGAGTCGATGTCGAAAAGAAAGCCCGACAGCTCAGCAGCAAACTAGCAGCCTGGGCCGAAGAATGGAAAGCCAATCCGCCGGACATGAATAACGTTCGGACGGTTCTGTTGCAGCAAGATGATTTGAGCTGGGATCAGGCTGGTCAGCTTTATCTTGTACTCGTGGCAATGGACGCCGCCCGCGGGGAGCCAAAACCTTCGGCCGCATTGGCCGATCTATATCGTGCACTTCTTTTCCCGCGCGACGAAAATGCTGTCTATGACAGTCCACCGGATTACCGGCCGAGCGTGTTGGCTGACATCCTTCAGAAGTTGCGGAAATAGCCGCTCCATGCCTGGCATGTGCTTGCACTTCAACGAACCGCCAGTACGAGAGTCAAATCGTCGTCGGACCGCTCGGCGATTCGCGGCGACAGCAGGAATCCTTCAAGTTGTGCTTCGGCATGATCAAGTTTGGGCGTCTCCGCTAAGAGCCGGAGAAGGGGTGAGAAAAATGCGGGATGCGGCGTGGCCTGCGGCATTTTCAGGGCAAGCATCTGCAATCCATCTGTAAACATGGCCAGGCCGGTGATCGGTCGTCGTTCGATCACGCAGACGATGTGCTCGAGGGAAGACGTTGGACGTGAGAAAGGTCGTTTCATTGACATATTCGCGCGGAGCCGGTGTTGTAATCGCGGTGAAGTCATCCTGTTGCCCCCGTGCGACGATGGCACCGTCGCCAATCTGGGCGGCAGCGAGGCAATCCCCGGCAACGACGGCAAGCAGCAGCGTCGTGGCCATCTCCAGAGGAGAAATTTCGAGCACTTCGCTGTAATCCACTACGTCGCTTCGGGCCAGCATGAAAACTTCACGAAGGAGATTCCGCCAATCATCGTCCGATTGGGGTTGGTTGGCGAGCAGTCGTGTCGCCTGGGCGATCGCCGACTGTGTGGCCAAGGCAGCGCCGATGTCCGAACAAGAAGCGGAGCCAGCGCCGTCGGCAACAGCAGCAACGAGGACGCCGGCGCTGGTCAAGGTCCATTGGTGAGCGTCCTGGCATGGCAAACCGAGCCGGCGATGGGCTTTCCCCTGCCACGGAAGCCCCCACAACTTTCCAACGTCTACCCGCCGTCCGCTGACGTTCACCCGACCCTGGTAAGTCCTGACTCAAACCGTCCCCCAGTCTACCGGAGGCAAAGCGATTTGATCTCCTTCCCGCGAATGTGCTACGCGCTCGGTGCTTTTCGACAACCATACAAACATGTCGACGAAACGCAGGCCGCGCAGTTTCAGCGGTGGCCGGGCCGATAATTTCGACAGCAGTTTCATGTTGGCCCCTTCGACACCAACACAGAAAAAGGCCACTTTCTTTTCTGCCTCGTCGGCTTTCACCCGTTGGACCGCCTCGCGGATAACCTCGGCGTCTTCGCCTTGCGGGGCGCCATCGGTGATCATGAACATCCAAGGACGATAATAGGCGATACCGTTTAGTGCGATACTTGGCTTTGCGGGCATCGATCATATCGAGACCGCGAAGAATCGCGCCGCCCATCGGCGTCTGACCACGCGCTTTCAACCTCGGCGGAACAAAACTGTCAACCGTGACAAAATCCTGTATCACTTTGACATCGCCGCCAAAAGCCACGATCGCGATTCTACCCGCTGTCTGGCTAGCGCGTCCTTGTTGATTTCTCTATGGAAGGCCTGAAGTCCCTCATTAAGGGCTTCGATCGGACGGCCTGCCATCGACTTGGAAGTGTCCAATAGCAATACGCAGGGACCACCGTGGTTCCGGATTATCAGCGAATTCCAAACCGGCTTCGAAAAAGTTGTTCGCCCCAATCTTGTTCTTTGCTAAAACGGATTTCTGGAACCGACGCATCGTCGGACATGGCTGCTCCCCTGAAATTGGACGCACATCTCTCTTTCTCGATTATGAACAACGCGTTTTCGATCGGAAAGAAAAATCGGCAGAGCAATGCGTTTGAATTCACCCTCCTGCGGAAGCCTCCATCGTACCGCGCATTTCCATGGGCTGAAAGAGAATCCAAATACCAGCTGCAAAATAGAAAAACAGGAGCACGGTCCACGGCGCCAGCCTCTTCAAAACCGTTGGCAGGTGGTTTGAGGACGAGCTGGCCAGTCGGTACAACACATAAAGCGACGCGAGCAACCTGCGTCGAGAATCAGATTTCAACTCGCAACAGCCAAAGCCCGGCCGGCATACAACAACCTTTGGACCAAATTGGCGGCCCCCAATCGAGACCGATATCTCTTACGAATCGCTGCACGACGGGAACCACGGTTTCAAAACTCGTCAAGAAGTGGAACAGATAATGCGCCAACCACATCGCAAAACCAATGGGGATCAGGCAGTAGGCATACCGACATAGCGCTTCTCGCCACGACACGGAATCATGGCTCCAGCGTCGCGACAGGAAAGCGGCGCCGGCCGCCAGCAAGATCGGCAAAAAAAACCATGCTCAAAAAGACGATGGTTTTCACACAGGCGACAGGCGTCCGAGAAAACTCCGCCAATGTTTGTTCGAAGGCCACTGTCGGCGCCACCATCGCTGCCGCATTCGCCAATCCCAGAAAGACCAGCAAGAGAACCAGAAAGCTGAGGTCCCAGCGCTGACTGAAGCGCCCGATGCCGGAGCGCTGGGGATCACGCAACAACTCCTCTCCGGGCGTGACCAACTCGATGCCGACATTGTTTCGCGGACAGGCGTGCAGGCAGTCCAAACAAAACGTGCAATCCATATTGCCAGCTTTTCGTGGCAAGAAAAGGTCGAGTTCGCAGCCGCGTTTTTGTTCGTTGCCCCGAATGCAATCCTTCGTTTGGCACGTTTCACAGATCGAAGTCGATCGTACTTTCACTTCCATCGGAGACACCAGCGAGTGGATGAAATGGAATTGTCCGATCGGGCAAAGATACTTGCAGAACGATGCTCCGCGAAAGATGCTATCCACCAAGAAAGCAGCTGCGAAGTAGCCCACAGCTATCCACGCCGTCCACCAGGGATTGGACCAGAGCGCAAAGACTTCGTATGCCCAGAAAAACGACAAAAGCAGCACGATGGCGAACCATTTACTACGCAAAGGTCGAGGCCACGAAAGATTGCCTTGAAAACCATCGTCTTGCGGCTTGGCGCGGCAAAAGAAACGGACAGGCGAAGCAGAAAACGTTTCCCAGAACCAGCAGGGCGAGCACAACCAGGCCACGCCAGTGGATCCAAGGCAATACCCCCGCCAGGTTCATCGGCGCAGCCGCCGGCCCGGTTAACCCCGTCGTAGATCACTAAGGCCGCCAGCAACAGCAGCAGCAATTGGAAAACCGTTCGGGAATGTCGCCAGCGCAAAAACCCACCCAGGATCGGTACGTCAACAAGGTTGAAGGTCTTTCCGTGCTGGCAACCGATCTCGAGATGAGGTTAATACGTGGAGACTCAAGCGAACGCCCGCCTTGTCGGTCGCTGGTGTCCGCCGGCGATCAGTGCGACCATAAAGCGATTCGCGAACGATCCACAATAGCGGCAGCAGGAAGACGAGCGATCCTGGCACCCACATGATGGCGCCAGCGACGGCCTGATCGTCCAGTGGGGCGATATCCCATAAACGAGGAACATTGGCGTAGTGGGAATAGAACAGACGGTCCGAGAAAGCGAATAACGCCGACAAGGCAGTGTTCTGCACGTCGGCAAGAAGCAGATACGGAATCATCAGCCAACGGTCGAAGCGAGGTCGGCTTGGATAAGGCTGGATCACCGGATACCAAAACAAAAGCCCTGTCGAGAAAAAGCAAAAGTGCTGGGCATAGTGCCACGAATCATCTTGCAAAGCCAGTTCGTAGAGCAATCGGCGCATGCCAGATCCAGGTCGCGGCGATAAACAGCGTCCATGTCACCCCAGGGTGCGTCAGCGTTTGAAAAACGCCCCGTAACCAGCGGCAGCGCAGCATCGGTGCGACCCAACCACGCCGTAGTGCCACGGGCAAAACCTCGCAGGATCGGCAAAAAATGGGCTGCCCAGCCACAACAATGGCGGAGCCACAATCATCAGCAACAAGTGCTGTACCATGTGGGCTTGCAAAAGGAAGAAGGAAAACGCCTCGATTGGCGAGCCTAGCGCCAAATAGATCGCTATCAGCCCCGATAAGAAGAAAACCACCTCGGCTTTTTGGAAACGAGAAGATCCACGAATCCGCAGCCGTAACCAACCCCGCGCATAAACCGATGCTGTCAACGCCAACGAGAGCACGAGACAAGGTTGCCACGGCCAGGACCGAACGACGGCATCAAAGGTTGCGTCCATTTGGTTTACGATATGAGAGTAATCGTCAGAGGGTATTCATGTGCCCATAGACGCACCGCAAGAAGGGTACTTCCTCCATATCCTTGCCACTTTCCGCCGCTAGTCGGGCATTGTCCTCTACCAATTGACGATTGGCAATGAGAGTTCTTCCCTTCGTAAGCTCGGCCAGTTGGTGCAGCAGAAACGGCGTGAGTCGTGAGCCGGTTACGTTCGCTTCACGGGTAGCCCGCTCGGCGCGGGCGAGGGCAGACGACAATTCGTCAGGGGCAAGGGCAACCTCAGCGCTCGCCGGTTGGGCAAGGAGCAGTCCGCCACCTCCTAATTGCCAGTGTCGTTGTGCCCATTGAGCCGCTTGCTCTGGAGTATCCAAACGTGCTGGTGCTTTCAGGCCGCTATCCGCGCAGATAAAAGGCAGGGAATTGGTCAGTACCGTACGCCGCTACCGGGACACTGTAAGACTCGAGGATTTCGAGTGTGCGTGCGATGTCCAGGATGCTCTTTATGCCGGAACAGACGACAAGCACGGGAACACGTGCCAGTTCCCACAAATCTGCGGACACGTCCCAGAAAGTTGATTCTTCCCACGTCGTCGCGCGGTGCGCGCCCCCAAGTCCACCCGTGGCGACCACTTGAATTCCAGCCTGATTGGCCAAGACGATCGTGGCTGCGACTGTGGTTGCAGCATGTTGCGACTGCATCATTACCGACGCCAAATCGCGCCTAGTGGCCCGCATCACGTCTGGGGTGCGAGCAAAGAATTCGATCTGGCTAGCCTCCATGCCGATTATCGGCTGCCCATGCCAGATTCCAATCGTGGCGGGCATTCCCCCTTCGTCGCGAATGGCTTGTTCGGCACTCTGCGCGGTTTCCCAATTCGTTGGCCAGGGAAGACCGTGAGCGATCAACGTCGACTCCAACCCGACCACTGTATCGCCATTGGCCAAAGCTTCCGCAATTTCCGGTTGGATGACCAGCGGAGGGTTCGCCATCTGTCTGCTCCTGGCCAGGGTTTGCCTGTTTATGGCATCCTATCGATTCTGAATCAAAAAATCGCACGTTTACACCATACAATCTGACGGTTCGGCGGAAATTTGCGATAGTCGATTCCACCGTTGCGATCAGTGGAGCAATGTCGCTATGATGTTGCGTCTCTAATTGTCAAGAAAAGTAGTTGGCGCAAACATGGCAAAATAACGAAAACATTGAATATTCACTGTTCTTGGCTAGTGTACTCTTATGTTCAGTATTCATTTAGGTGGGTGGAGCCTCAGGAATGGATGTCAGGACGGAGTTTTTAGAGCAGGTGCGAGAGCAAGGAGTTGCGGAGGGACATTTTCTTGGCTTGCTTCATGTATTGATTGGCCGGCGCATCGAAAAAGCAGATGGTTCGTTGGTGGCCAACGGCTTGACCTGGCGTGAGTTGGCGAGTCTGTTGAAGAAGGTACGCTGGGATCGTAATGCCGTTCGAGAGCTGAACTTAGATCCGGATGCCCTGCCTCCGCGCGACCGTGAGCGCTATTGGTATACTGCCATCAGCCAGGCGGGGGTCGATTCGCCCGAGGCTGTGGCAGCAGGGGACGAGTTGGCCCGGCGCCTGCAGCCTTTGGGGTATGTTGTCGGTCCCGCCCCTGGGCAGACCAAATCGAGTAGTGTTCACTCGTAGCGGAGCGCTTCAATTGGGTCGAGCCGCGATGCCCTTAAAGCCGGATAATAGCCGAAGAAGACTCCCACACCCGCGGCCACCAAAAACGCGAGTAGAACGATCCAAGGCTCGATGACTACGGGCCAGTTGCCCAGGTAGCCGAGCGTAAACGCCCCGGCGATGCCGAGGCTGATGCCGATGACGCCGCCCACGAGAGCGAGGACGACAGCTTCAATAAGGAATTGGATCAGCACGTCGAAAGCTGTCGCGCCGACTGCCATGCGTATGCCGATTTCGCGGGTGCGTTCCGTTACGGATACGAGCATGATATTCATGATGCCGATACCGCCGACGACGAGCGAGATGGAAGCGATGACGGCGATGAGGATTTGCATGGTGGCGGCCAGAATCTCGGCAACTTCGGCCATTTCGCGCACCGAACTGACGTCGAAATCGTTGGCCTCATTCGGCCGCAAGCCGTGCCGCTGTCTCAACACTTTGATGATCTCTGCCTTCGCCTCGTCGATGGCCGCGTCCGAGCGTGCTGCCGCCACGATGATGGTCAGGTTCTCTTTCCCTTCGAGCTTTCGCTGCAAAGTCGTAATGGGCAGGAAAATCTGATTATCCTGATCAGCCCCGGTAGGCGATCGTCCCTTGGCTCCCAGGATGCCGATAACCCGTAACCGCAGCTGATCGACCCGAATCCATTCGCCGATGGGATTGGGGTGATCCGGAAAGAGTTTTTTCAAAACGGTTTGCCCGATGAGGCAAACAGGTGCCAAGCGCTTGACATCGTTTTCGTTAAAAAAACGTCCCCGCTCGATCGTCCAGTTGCGCACCCTCTGCAGGTCGGGAACGGAGCCGACGAGGATCGTGCCATGATGCCCTGTCGAAGTAAAAACCAGCCGGCGTAACATTTGTGACTCGGCGACACCGATCAGCAAGTGCCCGACCCGTTCTCGGATGGCGTCGGCATCTTTGCTGGTCAGAGGTTGACCGCCGATGCGAATGCCTTGCTCGGTACGAGCGCCTGGTCGGATCAGGATCAGGTTTTTCCCCACAGCATCCAGGCGTTCGTCGAGTTTACTGCGTGCGCCGTATCCCGCCGCAACCATCGCTATGACGGCACTAATTCCAATAACGATTCCAAGACTCGTCAAAATGGACCGTCCCTTGTTGACGAGCAAAGCGGAAAGAGCGACGCGGATAGCGGAGAAAAAGCTCATAGCGGAAGCCGATTGCCGGCAGTCATTGGGAAACTCGGAAGTGACAGCCAAAGCGGCTGGGTACCTGCTGTCACCGTTTTGTTTAGCCGTTGGCGATGGACGTTTGCAACTTCGGCACGAGGCCACTATCGGCCTTGTTGCACTCCTCTTTGCCGTCGGCGGTATCGCTCGCGATCAACCCGTCACGAACGACTACTTGTCTCGATGCGAACGCGGCGACATCCGGCTCGTGGGTCACCATGATGATCGTTTGATCGAACTCCACGTTTAGCCTTTGCAGTTCGCGCATGATCTCGTCACTGGTACGAGAATCGAGGTTACCAGTGGGTTCGTCTGCCAGAATGACCTGAGGCTGATTGACCAAAGCGCGAGCGATCGCCACGCGCTGCTGCTGGCCGCCAGACAGTTGGTTCGGGAGGTGATGAGCGCGGTCCGCCAGCCCGACTCTTGCCAACATAGCTGCGGCTCGCCGACGCCGCTCTGCTGCCGGAACCCCCGCATAGAGCAACGGCAACTCCACATTTTCAATCGCCGGCTGCCGTTTCAACAAGTTGAACCCCTGAAAGACGAAGCCGAGTTTGCGGTTCCGGATGTGCGCCAAGGCTTTGCGGCTCAGTCGGCTGACATCTTCACCATCAAACCGATAGACCCCTCGCGTTGGATGGTCCAGGCAGCCAATAATATTCATCAGCGTCGATTTTCCTGAACCACTCGCCCCCATGATGGCGACGAATTCTCCCCGGTGGACTTTCAGCGACACGCCTCGCAAGGCTGGAACCTGGACGGCACCGGTATCGTAAATCTTCTCGATGTTTTCCAGCTCGATTAATACGGACACGGTTCCCTCCTGTCTGCTCATTCGCTAGCCCAACCCGATCTTTGTCGGCTTGTCAAAGATTCCCTGCTCAATCTGCGGGAAGGAGATGATGACCTTCGGCGGATTGTCTGGGCTAGGTGTAAATCCCTTCTCCCACTCAAGTACTTCGTTGTACTGGCCATCTCGTATCCCGGTCTCGCCTTGAGCGTTGACTCCGCGAACGCGAACAAAGACCGGTTGGGGTCCCTTTTCTTTGTCTAGTATCCAGACAGTATTCCATCCCTCTGGCTCCTCCTCTTTCCATCTTCGCCATGCTGCCGACGAAACGAACGACCGATCTGGAAGCTGATTCAAGGCTTCGGTTGGCAGCTTCCAGACATTCCGATGCTTTCGCCTGATGATATCAACAGTCGCCGTCATTCCTGGACGGAGAATCCACGAGAAATCCGGCTCGGCGCGCAAAAACGGCACGAGCGAGAGAGGGCCATGAACCCCAGCGGCGAATGCACCAGCTACATGCCGCCATCCTTTCGGCGAACGCTGGTTGTCCACTTCGATTACCGTGGTGTAATAGACCACTCCTGGAGGCGCACCGGGAATGTTTGTCGGCATATAACGTACTTGTTTCCACGGTGCCTTCGAACCAGACCTCGGCTTCATCGAATCCGGCAATGGTAAATTTGGCTCGCATCCCCGGACTGACTTTGCTGACATCGCCCTCGATCACTTGGGCATTGATCTGCAATTTGCCCAGGTCGTGGGCGATGATGAAAAAGCGGTTCCGGCGCGGTTGGACCGACCATCTGACCTTCACGGACCTTGCGATCGATGATGATACCCGCCACTGGGGGCCCGCACAATGGTTCGTCGCAAACCAAGCTCAGCCTCCTTCAGCGATGCCTTAGCCTTTTGCAACATCCCTTCGGCAGCCGTCACCTTCGCTTTGGCGGCATTGAGCTCGTATTCCGCTTTCAAAAGTGTCGATTCCTGACCCACCTTCTGTTCGTAGCGTTTCTTTTCCAACTCGTATGCTTTTTCGTGCTGCTTTTTTCCGCCGAGCGCGCCGAGGCCAAGTCCGCTTTCGCCGCCGTTACCGCCGCTATTGCCTGATCACGTTTCGCACGTACGAAACCGTCATCCAGCTGAAGCAGCGGCTCTCCTTCTTCGACATAGCGGTTGAAATCGGCATTCGGGAAGATCTTCACAACCTGGCCAGGAACCAGACTGCTGACAAGAGTCACTTTTTGCGGCGACAACGGACCAGAGGTGCTGACTACTTCGGCGAGATCGCCGAACGCCAAAGGAGCTTCGGTGTACCGCACTCGCTCGTTACGCGACGCTGGCTTCATCCAGAAAGCAGCGGCTATTAGAGCAGCGCCAATCACACACAACCCAATCACCAGCTTCTTCACTGCTTGGACCTCACCAATTTCTTGTAGCCCCCCCCTCCTCGGCAAGTGACCAAGACGAGCGGGGTTACAAGCTCGCTTCGTGCAAATTCCTTGACACCTTTTATTGTCCCAAATCAGCACGCCGACGCCAAGCCAGTGATCATAGTTTGCTCAAATATTGCTGTCTTTCCCCGCTGTCCGGATTCACCCAAGCAGCGAAAACGATAAGTTCCGTCTTTTCTGCGTCCCTGGACAGGGCGCTGCAGGCAGGACTTCCCGTAAAGATCGACACTACTGTCCGATTCTAGCAACTGTCAACAAAAAAGACGGGCTGTCGATGGTCGAATGGTCGCCATTTGAAATCATCGTTCTCCACCTGGGAGAAGAGCAGACACAAGCTGGTCGGTCGGGCGACCAGGACATTGCCCACACGATAAAAAATTGCCCCAGCCTTCTTCGGGCTGGGGCAATCGGCCAACTGGCCAACACGTGCCGCGTCGTTGGTTAGTCAAGGTTCTGTTCGCGGGCGATCGCCTGGAGTTTGTTCAACGCCCTGACGTTGAGCTGGCGAACGCGCTCCTTGGTGATGCCCAGATGCTGGCCAATCTCCTCGAGCGTCATACCTTCGGAATGTTCGTTCCAGACCATGCCGCATGCGAATAATTTCCCGTTCACGCGGCTCGAGATACGCCAGCAAGCGGTTCACCTGATGTTGCTTTTGCGCTTGTGCCGAGAGGAATTCCTGCTCGTTGGAGCGCTGATCAGGCGACAGGTTGAACAGCTCGTCGTGCCCGGTGAGGTAGCGTTCCCTATATCGCTTGTCATCGGGTATCGAGCGGGCATAGTTCTTCATAATTGCCCAGCTGGCATAGGTGCTGAACTTGTTCCCCCGGCTGAAGTCGAATTTGTCGACGGCACGAATCAAAGAGGACGTTACCGTCGGACAACAGCTCGAAGAAGTTGTCGGCCTGGGCCGAATGCTTCTTGGCAATCGACAACGACCAGACGCATATTGCAGCTGATCAACAGGGACTTGACCTGTGCCGCCTGATTGAGCAGCTCTTCGATGCGTTCGATATCCGCGGTTCGTGCCCGCTTGGGATCGAGCTGGTCGCGCAATTGCTTGGCGCGATACTTGAGGAAGTTCATCTTGCGAAACAGATGGGCTTCCTGTTCGCGGTTGAGCAACGGCATCTGATAAAGGGGGCGCCAGCTCGGGCGACACGTCCTTGGGGACGCGCATGTTCCGGCGCTCTTCTTCGAACTTTTCCTGATCCGGCATCGGTGCCAGGATTTCCCGCCTCCATATTCGGATCGTCGAACGACTCGTGGTAGATGTACTCCAACGGTTGTTCGAGCAATCGCCGAGCTCGAATCTCGTTGATGACGCGGTACATAGAGTTTCGCGTTCGTCGGAATCGTCGTGCCAAAGTATCCACGGAAATACCTCTTCGGTATGAGCTATAGATAACGTTTTTGGTTTCCGAGTTGAGCGGCCCGGATGTGCCGGGATACAGGGCGCAATCCGGATGCTCTTCGTCAAATTTCTTGATGGTGTAGCGCACTGCTTCTGGCGAGCGTCCCAGCCGTCGAGCGATGCGCCGGCTGACTTCGGTCAGGGAGCCGGCTCGTGCCAAACGCCGAGCCCGGCGCAGAATTTCTTCTTTTTCCTCGTCCGTCATTTGGCTGAAACGCGAACCGCGGGCGACCTTTTCCTGGTTCTCGGCCAGGAAAGGCAGCAGAAACGACTGCAAAAACCCGATCTGCCGACGGCCTCGACTGATGACTGGAATCCCCACTAGCCCCCGTTTCCGCCAGCGTTGGATAGTCTTCGCAGAGACGTTGAACTGCTTCTGCAGCTCCTCGCTCGTCACCACCGGTTCGGAGAACGATTCGACGGGCTGGGCCGGCAACGACCGCGCCAGTTCCGCGATCATTGCCGACAGATCCTCTCTCAGTTCCGACCCCGAAATCACCAAATCCGGATACGACTCAGGACGATAGTCCGTCACCCGATAACAGACGTACTGGTATGGGTACTGCTTGCCTTCGTCGATTTCGCGAAGCAAACGCTGGGCACGCGCCGCCTGTTCGAGTCGCCGCGCCGGCGGCGCAAACCGCACCTGCTGGTCGGTCAACTCTTTCAATGCCTCAGTACGAAAACGATTCATCTGCTCCTCCTTTATCACGTTCTCGTCCCTGAGCACAGTTGACCGAACGCGCCCAAACGCCCCCGGTCCGAATCCCTTCTGAATCATCCTTGCTGTCCCTCTTGTAATACGTTCAAAATCAATAATCGTTCCAGAAAATTTCCAGTTTTTCTGCCCGTTTCGTCCTTCAGACGACACCGCGGCCGGGTCCCTGGTTCGGCAATTCCGCCAGAGGCGTTACGCCACGTCTTCCGTCCCAGTTTTTTCAATCACGGATGCGCAGCTAGGATGTGCATGCAGGGGCGGAATCCCATTCCGCGGCTGCCAGCTTGCGAGCAGAAAACACATTAGTATTACGAGCAACCGGCGGACCACTTTCGCCAAAAAAATCAAGGCCAAACTCGTTTGTGTCATAACATGTTATTTTCAAATAGGTTGCGATTTCATCTTTCATTTGCGCCCGCCCAATGCCAAAGCGCCAAACGAACGGTCTTACACGAATGATGCTCAATTTTGCAAAACCGTTCCTGTTCGCTGCTGGTAAATCTTGTCGACTTTAACGATTGGGTCAGGTTCTGTTACCGGGTCGTAAAGCGGCTGTTTGTTATCTTCACCCCTGGTCCTGCCTGCGAGCGGGTAGAATTCATTGCACACGTCTACCTGGGGAGCAGACCATGGAATTTCGTTCACTTTTCACCACTTTGGTTTTGTTCGACATCGCCAGTGTCCTGGCCGTGGCAAACGAGCCGATCCAACTTCGAGAATCGTTTGTTGTCGGGCACCAATACCATGTCAGCTGCCGGGTGAGCATCGCTGGCCGTCTCAGTGTTCCCGATGGAAAAGGAGAACCCAACCGCAAGCGTCTCAACGTCGAGGGCGAAAGCGCGATCGAATACGACGAACGGATTCTGGAAACGAAGTCCGGCGTCTCCAAGAGCATCCGCTTCTATCGCAAACTGGATTTCAAACGAGTGATCGACGGCCAATCACAGGTCAGCCAATTGAGGCCGGCCGTGTCCCGTCTGGTCCTTCTTCGATTGGGACCGAAAGAAGTCCCATTCTCGCCTGACGGGCCGCTCACCTGGAATGAAATCGACCTGGTGCGGACGGACGTGTTCACACCGGCATTGGCGGGGTTGCTGCCAGAGCGACCAGTCCGCCTCCACGACCGCTGGACGGCCGACACTGCCGCTGTCCTTGAACTAACTGACCTCGACCGAATCGAGCAAGGGCGAATCGAATGTCGTCTCGAAGAACTGAACCGATTGGGAGGGCGGTCGCTGGCACGTATCTCGTTCAGCGGCACGGTGACTGGCATCAACGAAGACGGCCCGAATCGGCAGGAGCTTGACGGCTACCTGTATTTTGACCGCGACGCCAATATGCTCACCTATCTCTATTTGAAAGGGGCCAATTGTCTGCTCAACGACAAGCAGCAGGAGCTTGGCCGCATCGAAGGGCGGTTCACGCTCACGCGTCGGTTGCAGCCTCGGTGCGCGGAGATTTCGCCACGTGCTCTTGCTTCCCTGGAATTGGAGCCGAACACGGAAAACACCAGGCTGCTTTACGACAACCCCGCGTTGGGCGTCAAGCTGCGCTACGCCCGCAACTGGCGCGTCAGCAAAGTAGAAGGCAGGCAAATCGCCTTGGAAGACGGCGCTGGTAATGGTCTCCTGCTTACGCTCGAACCGGTGGGCCAGGTGCCGGGAGCGACGGAGTTTCTCGACGAAGCCCACCGATTTCTCACTGCACGCAAGGCGCAAATTCTTTCGACGGAGCAGCGAACACAGCTCCAGGCGTCGCCCCGCGTCGAACACTTCGCTTTCAAAGTTCGTTTGGACGGCGCCACGGTGGTTCTCGACTACTACATTTTGCATACGACCAAAGGGGGAGCGACCATTGCCGCCCGATTGCTTCCCAATGCGGTCGATCCATGCAGGCGTGAAATTCGCCGCATCATCGACAGTCTGTCGCTAACACGGACAATGAAATAACAGGGGGTTAGCGTACTTGGCCTTCAGATTTCCGCCAAAACGGTAGCGATGACGCTCCCGCTCGTTCTCCACCCACGCGAACAAACCACACCTCGTGCCAAGCGATTCGCCCCGACCTGCCTTGGATGGTCGTGCAGGTTCTTGCGTCCCCGTCCGAAAAAGTGATACGATAGTGAGACTGAACCTGCCTCCAGCTTGATGCGTCTATTGAAAGAAGGCAGGGATTTCAGTGGTTGGTGCGCCGAAAAAGGGGGCGTTTATGAGTTCCACCCCAAGCTCGTCTGCTCTCGATGCCAGCGTTCTGGTACTGAACAAGCTATACATGGCGATTCATATCATTTCCGTTCGTCGGGCTTTCTGTCTGTTGTTCAAGGATCTGGCGGAGGTCATCAGTCTCGAGGAGGGGACAATTCGCGACTTATGATTTCGAGACATGGCGCGAAGTAAGCGAGTACCGGGCGAAACATTTTCGCCAGGAGGACGATGACTGGATTCGCACGGTCGACAGCGCTATCCAGGTGCCACGGGTCATTCGGCTCACAGGATACGAGAAGCTCCCCAAGCAGACGGTGAAGTTCAACCGCCGTAACATTTTTGCGCGTGATAACAACATGTGCCAGTACTGCGGCAAGAAATTTCCGACTTCGGAACTGAGTCTGGACCACGTGGTGCCTCGCAGCCAAGGGGGGCAAAGCACCTGGAACAATGTTGGTGTGTGCTTGCGTCAAATGCAACGTCAAGAAGGGAGGCCGAACGCCTCAACAAGCAAACATGACTTTGATCCGCAAGCCGGAAAAGCCGAAACGCAGTCCGCTTTTGAACCTGAAACTGACGCACCGCAAGTACCAGTCGTGGCGGACCTTTCTGGATAACGCTTACTGGTCGGTGGAATTGAAATAGTTTCCGTGCTGCCAGCGCAGCTTGGGCGCTGGCGACGATGCGTGACCGTTGCCAGCCAAACGACGAACAGGTCTTCAAGAGAAGGTCGACCGATGAGCCTGCGCGAAAGCATCAATGAGAATCCGGTGCTGGGTTTGGGCATTGCCTTGGTCTTACTGGCTGTCGCCGCGGCCGGCTATTTCCTGATCAAGCCGGATACCAGCGAACGCGACAAGGAATATGAACCCCTGAGCTACTATTACGATCAGAATAAAAAAGAACTGTTCGTGGCGCCGTCGGGTCGGGAGGTCCCTTTCGAAACCGACTCCGGTTCCTATCAGGGGGAGCCGGCAGCGGTCCGGGCCCACGTTTTTGCTTGCGGCTCATGCGCGGATGAAAGCAAGCGATTTATCGGCTGGCTGTCCAAACCGGCTCCGCCGGGACAGGCTGGTGGAGCCGAGGAATGGATCCGCCTCCCCGATCAAAACAAGTGGTATCCCAGCAATTCGCCGGAAGCGCAACGTATCTTCAACCAGGTGCGGCAGCGCTGCCAGAAAACCCATGTTCTGCACTGTTCACCAGAGAAAAGCGGCCAGATAAACGACCAATAACACGCTCGTTGTCATTCGGCGTACGGCAGCCTGCCTCGCGGTCGTCGTTCGTCCAGCTAGTGGTTTTCGACTGCCCGACAAAACCACTCGGGCAACTCCGGATGTCGGATCGGTCCCCGGCGCTGGCGCTGGGCAGCCGAAAAGAGCATAAAACTCCGAAAATGGCCCGTCATCGAGCGGTAGCGCTTGCCAGGACGCATATCGGGATGGGGAAACAGAACCACTCCGATGCCATCCGCGCTGGCAACTGGGTTCATTTTGGATTGAGTGCCAGCTCGCATCGAACACCATATTGGTCGTGGCATCGACAACGTGCCATCCGCCGTCCAGATAAACTTCGTTGAAGATGTGCCCTGGAATCGCTGCCAGGCGGTTGCGAATGCCTTCGCGATCCAACAGAAATTTCAACAGGTAAGCATAATCGTTGCAGCAAGCGATATTGGCATCCAGGTAGTCTCGGATGGTCGCCGGTCCCGGTCGCGGTTGCCGCCAGCCGTTCTCCTCGTTGCTGAAAATGCTGGCGGGTCGGTCGGGATGGTGTTGGTTGCCAAAGGCCCAGCCGTGCGAAACGAGGTTCAGAAAAAAGTACGTCTTGAGGCGATCGGGTTCTGTGACCTGCCACCGTCTTGCCAGGTAGTCATCGTGCTCGTCGTAGCAATCCATGACGTGTTCATGCCAGTCGCGAAAGGAGCTGGATGTCTGCACTGCGCCATTTCGAGGTTTGCAAAAACCTTAGTACCGTCAACACCGGGAAGTTCGACGATCCGCAAGCGTTGCAGCTGCCGATAGGGATCAGAAGCAAGGCGTTCCAATGCGAGCCAAATGGCACCATGATGCAAAGAGAAAAAGAGCAAAGACCAGGCTCCGAATCAGCCAGCCACGCCGCCGAATGGCAGCCAGAAAAAAAAACCGCTACCGCTGATCCGGCCAACAACAGGACGCCTTTCAACACGATCAATTTCTTCTGGCCAATGGCCGAGCTAAGGCCTATTGCTCCCACCCAGTCAAAGCCGATCAAGTCGGCGACAGCATCATTGAAAAGAAGGCCAAAAGCGCACAGGGCGGAAAGGCAAGCAACAGCCGAGGCGATGACTGAGAATCCGGACGCCGAAACAGACCAGGGGGATGGTTTCGTGCCGTAGGGATGCGGTTTCGCAAGCGTTGACATGTTTTCCGACATGCGGGCCTCTCATGTCAGAATCGCGTACAAAGGAAACCGTTTTCGGGAGCATCGGAAAAGGTCAGCCCGATTCTTTATCTAACCTCTCGCAGAGGCGAATCAAGCTGGTGAAATCTGCGCGGGTTAGTACGTTTGTAATAGCCGATCGGGTAACGCTGCGATTCGTTCCTGAGCCGGTTCCATTCGGGCACCCGTTTGGAGCTGCAGTCAGGGGGCAGAATTGGTCCAAGCTGTGATCAATCCCAGGGAAATGCCAGTTTCGGCTCATTGGCGTACCGTTTCATCTTGATGACCAACTTCTGTCCAGCTCCAGGTGCCAACCGAGCTTCGAGGATCGGTCCCTCGACTTTTTCACCGTTGACGGTCAAGAAACTGGTGCTCGCCATAGCCGCCAGCCTGGAGTATTACTGTTCGCGGTCGAGTCTGGTTGAGGTTCACGATCGTCACGGTTACGTGATCGGCATCCATTTTTTCCACCAGGGCGGCCACGTCGTCGGGAATGCCTGCCCGGCGCCTTTGCGGATCGAAATAGCGCAGCCGGCAATGGAGAATCGAGCCGTTTTTTCCGCGGATGGATGCCTCCCAGCATCAAATGGATCAATGATCGCACATTGCACGGATTCAAGACCATGGGATCGTCGGCCAGGCGGGTGTCGGGGGTCGTTTCGTCCTGGCGAACGCGTTCCATTTGCTTGCGGATTTGGGCGAAATCCGCCTGCATGGAAGCAATCGGATAGTTGGGGTTCGTGCCACTCAAATAGCGGAGCCAGGCGTTGTCCGGAACGCGCTTGCGATCCGAGGGATTCATCGACAGATAGTAGATTTCCAGAGCATTTTCGCTGTAGGGTTCGTCGACAAAGTGATACCACCCTTCGTCACCGAACATGCGCGGGTACTTTTTTCTGCCATCGATGGTTTTGGCTTGGGCGTTGATTTTGTCCATCTGGATTCGCCACGCGTCAAGGTAGCGGTCATCGCCATGGGTGAGAAGGTAGGCGTTCATAAAGCCGACAAAACCTTTGGCGTGGGTATTGCGGTGGGCGAGCTTTTTGGTCTGGGGGACAATGACAGAGAATGCCCAACCATACACGCCGCCATACCACTTGCCTCCGGCAGCACTGCCGATCTTGCCGTCCAGACCGATGTTCGTGGGGATGATGCCGCCGTTGTCTTGCATGCGCTTTAACCAGGCGTCGACATATTCGAGCAGCCACTTTTTATATTTCGGTTCGTGCTCGAGCATGTAGGCGTTCATGGCGAGGGAAGTGGCAAGCAGATTTTTGCGGATGGTCGCCGATGATGTCGGTGTAGTCTTTGAAATGGGCGAGCATTTCCTCATAGCTGCGCTCGCCGTGGTGGAGTTTGAAACGGCGGTGTTTGACTTCGATCGGATCGCCGGCCCAATCGAGAGCCGTGGCTTTGCGCAGTAACGGCCCGCGACTGCCGTTGAACAAGCTGCGAATGATTTTGTGCTTTGGATCGTAGTTCGGCGCACTGGGATCTTCGTTGAGGTAAAAACCCGCAAAACGGCGGATCCGTTGCCGAAGCCGACGGTCGTTCGGATCAGACAATCCTTGCCAAGTTGAAGACCGTCAGACCTTCGCCGTTATGCAGCCAGTCGAACATCACCGGAAACTCTTTGTAATACATGCCGTCACGTGCGAAGGGGACTTTGTTGGTTCTGGCTTGAGTGTATTGGCGAAGATGCCCCTCCCACGCTTTTTTTGTACATGTGCAAAACCGAATCATCGCCGCCAAGTGCATGGAGGATGGGCCAGTCGTTACAGCACTCGATGGCGTCGTCAGGCCCGTCGTCACCTCCCCAGCGTTCGACGCAGAGCAAGTAGCCTCGGTCGTCGAAATAATTCCTGAAAAACTCACGGCAGGCCTCGGCATTGGCGCGAAGCAGTTCGCGCTGCATCGTGGCCCAGACAGGAGCAGGCATGGGCGTCGTGATCTCGATCGTGTCCGCGACAATCGGTGCAGAAAAGGCAACCAACCAGACAGCCAGCGACCAGACGATTGGCAAACGCATCGCATTCTCCGTTATGGCAAAGTGGTAAACTCCAGGCCGAAGGCAAGCACCCCTATGCCCGGCCACAAATGACTCTGTCAGGAGGGCGAATGTTTTCGCCAAAACCAGCAGCGAGGCTATTTGACCGAGAATTCGTGGCGAAAACTCTCGCTGCAAGTGCCAAGGAAGCTTCTTCACGGCCGACATCAGCGCTCCCCGATCGGCAACAAGCAGGACGACGCGACCCTCCGGTTTGAGCACGCGGTTGTACTCGATAACCATCCGGTGGTAAAGCATTTTGATGTCGTCGGGTTCGCCGAGTTGTTTTCCGAACGGTGGATTGGAGACAATCGCATCGACGCAGGAATCGGGCAGCGGCAGACGAGTAGCATCCCAGCGGGCCAGCAGAAAAGGCGTCATCCGCCGCAAGTTCAAAGAGGCGGCGCGCAAGGCTCGGCGATCGAGATCACCGCCCATTAACCGTACCTTCGGCTGGGCCTGCCTGGCTTCAGCCAGAATGGTGCCCGCGCCGCACATCGGATCGAGCATCGTCTCGCCAACCTGCGGCCCGCGCCAGCCGCACCATGGCCGCTGCCACCGTAGGTCTTAGCGACGCCGGCAGATGCTCCACTTTGTACGTCCGGTGCCGCATGGTGCGATCGGAGAGGCGGACGCCGCAAACCGCGGTCTTGCCGTCTATCGTCAACCAGACTTCGAATGCAGCGTTTTCGTCTGCTTCCTGCCACGATTGGGGAATCTTGCCGGCCAGCCCTTTGGCGAGTGCCTCATGAGCATCGACTCGGCGGTAGGCGTGCTTGCCCCGCCATCTGGGTCACAAGCCGGTAAGTCGGTTTTCCCTTTGGCTTCGGATGGACGGCGTGATGCAAACGTTGCAATTGGCTCCAATCCGCTTCACGGGCCGTCCATCGCTGGATGTATTTCAAATCGGCGGCACGATAACTAAGCCCATCAGTACCCCAGGCGAGAAGAAAGACATCCTCCGTGGTGCGCAATCGCAAAAGGACGATCGTCGATCTCGGCGACCCGAAAAACCACAAAGCCATTGCCGCGCCGTTTGATTTCCCCCCCCCAATTCCGTACAGATTTCCTCTTCGGCAATCGGTTCCAAACCGGGAATGACCCGGACGAAACAAGGGGGTAATGGGTTCGATCCCGGCTTTTTTGTCATGGCGGCAGGTGAGGTCTGACTTGTTTCTCCAGCATCAAATTCGAAGACTATTCGGGAACAACCTTGACAGTCATTTTTTTGCCGTTGCGAACGATGCCGAACTCGATCGTTTCTCCCGGCTTGTGGCGAGCAATGACGGTCATATAATGGCTGAGGTCCTTGATCGTCTGGCCGCCAATAGAAATGATGCGGTCGCCTTCCTTAAGGCCGGCCTTGTCGGCAGGACCGCCAGGAACCACGCCGCCAAGCAAGACGCCTTGGCCGCCGTCACCATAGTCGGGGCGGAAACGAATGCGCGGGATTCGGCCTTCCGGTGTGTCACGCCTCGGCTCCGTCACTTTCACGTACACTGGCCGATTACCAGACCGTGCCAAATGCTCCACCAGGTCGGTCGCGAAGTCGACGATGCGGCTCAGCCCAAAAACATTGATCTTTTCGGCGGTGTCGGTCGGTTGATGGTAATCGGCATGGGCACCCGTAAAGAAAAACAGCACTGGTATCTTTTTTTCGTAAAAGGACGAATGGTCGCTGGGGCCGACGCCGCCAGGAGACTTGTGCAAGGAAAACCCATATTTCATATTGATTTGATCGAGCAGGCGATGAAATTTCCTGGCGGTTCCCGTCCCCTGGACCATCAACCGGTCTTTCTCGCCAAGAAAATTCGCTGGGAATCCTTCAAAGGCGTGACAGGCGGGCAAGACGGGAAGACCTTGTACGGGGTGCAGCAACGATAAAAGCCGAGGCCAATCACTTTTCGGATCCCGCCGCAGCCGACCGACCATATCAAGATTGATCATCGCCACCGTGCTTTCCAACGGGAAACACAGGATGCTTGCAATAGTGCACCGATCCCAACAGCCCACTTTCTTCAGCACTGAAGGCAATGAAGACAAGACGCCGACCTTCGCGGTTCTTCTGGCTGGCGAAACGTCGGGCAATTTCCAATAAAGCAGCGGTACCCGAACCGTTGTCGTCGGCACCGTAATGAATGCTCGCTTTTTTCGATTGGAACAAACTTCCGGGGGCCGCCATAACCGAGATGGTCATAATGGGCACCGATGATTACCGATTCTCTGGCAAGCGGCCCTTTGCCTTCGAGTACGCCGATGACGTTTTTCACCGGCAGGACATTGCCACGTTCCAGAGTGATCGTCAGTTCGATCTGCCAGCCTGTCAGCGGCGAACTCCTCGGCTTCAAGTCTGCGTCGATCTGCTTTTCGAGATCGCGCAAACTTGTTCCGTTCGAGCGCAATATGCCGTCGAGCACACTGCGGCGCAGATGAACTGCCGGTATTTCCGGCGGCCTTTTAACAGTCGCTAGATAGCTGAAGGGTAAAAGCTCGTCACCATCTTTGGCCGTGTCATAATCACTGACGAATAGAATCGCGGCGGCTTGGTTTTTGATCGCCGTCTGCATCTTGTTGGTGAAAGAGGCGTATGTCTGCCGATCGTTGCCGCCAAAGGGAGCGAAACGATTGCCGATACGCGGTGCGTCGCGCAAGACAATGACGGCCTTGCCCTTGACTTCGATGTCTTTGTAATCATCGTATGCAAGTGGTTTATCGGCGCTGATGCCGTAACCTGCGAAAACCAGGCCGGTAGCGATGGTGCCTGGCGTGGGAGCGGACATTCCTAGGACTTCAAAATGTTTGCCCGGGACGAGTTCGATACGCTGCCCTTGCGGTCCAGTCAGAAGAAGTTTGAGCGGGCGGCGCAGTGTGGCGCCGTACATGGTGAAGTGTTGGAAATAGCCACCGTCGTCACCGGCTGGCCTCACGCCGATCTTCTTGAACTGATCAGCGATGTAGTCCGCAGCGAGGTTGATGCCTTTCGTCGCGACTCCTCGTCCTTCGAATGCGGGCGACGACAGCACACGCACATCTTGCCGCAAACGCTCTTGGGCCGCCTCGTCCCCTGATACCGGGACGATAGGTGCTAACAAAAACAAAAAAACGAGGAACGAACGATTCCAGAAACCTAGGGCACTCATATTCTTTCGCTCCCACAGGAGTAGCCGGCTCGGCGTACTTGATCAACGCGCTGCCATTGTAATCGCTGGTAAACGACCGCTGTCAATGGGAACGGCCGAGTTCTTACTGTTTTGTTAGCTTTGTGGCACGTCCCCGAGACTGGCGCCAGAGATACCATGTCGCCACAGTTCGATAAGGCCGCCATTGTTCGCCGAGCCGGGCATATTCTTCTCGGTTCGCCGACAGGCTTACCCCATAATACCTGTTCAGGGCCGACCGCAGGCCGAAGTCGGCTACCGGGAAGACATCGAGCCGACCCAAGCCGAAAATCAAAAACATCTCCGCCGTCCATCGGCCAATGCCTTTGACCTGCGTCAAGTTGGCGATCACCTGCTCATCGTCCCATTGGTCCAGTTTGTCGAGGGGCACGTTTCCGTTCTCTACACATCTGGCGAGGTCGCGGACAGAACTGGCTTTGGCGGAAGAGAGGCCGGCGCCACGAAGTTCCTCTTCGGACGAACGAAGCAGCGATGCGGGATCCAGAAGAGGAACGCGCTGCTTGAGACGTTCGGCGATCGCAGCTGCCGCTCTGGTCGAAATCTGTTGCGCCACGATCGAATACACCAGACAGCCAAACCGGTCGGGATTGGGTTGCAATGTGATCTTGCCGATGCGGGTCATGATCGACTTCAACACCGCATCGTTTCTTCCCAGATGCCGGCGGGCTTTCAGATAAGCCTCCTGGAACGGATTGTCGCTCATGGCATGCCGGGTCAAAGTGCACGACGATAACGACGCGCACGCCGACCGAACACTGGTTTCGCGGCAGGCTCTTCGTTTTCCGTGGCACGTTGCGGTTTCGGCGTATATGGCTCGAAGCCTTCGATGGAGTCTTTCGGCAATTGTTGGTTGATGAACGATTCGATGGCCGTCAACTGCGGCCCCTGTTCTGGCGTCACGAAAGCGATAGCGATGCCGTCGCTGCCCATGCGGCCAGTTCGGCCAATTCGGTGGACATAGACTTCCGGATCGTCCGGAATGTCGTAGTTGATAATGTGCGAAACGTTGGTGACATCGATACCGCGAGCCACCACGTCGGTGGCCACCAGATACGAAATCTTGCCGTCGCGGAAAGCTTGCATGATGCGGTTGCGCACCGGTTGGAGCAAGTCGCCATGCATAACAGCGACAGGCAGATTCTTTTTCTGCAGTTTTCGGTGCAAATCGTCCGCCCAGCGCTTGCGCTGGCAAAACACGATGCATTGCCTCGGCTTCTCACGCTGGATCACACGCAAGAGCAGTTCGAACTTGCGCTCGTCATCAACTGTAAAATAGGTCTGCTTGATCGTTGAGACGGCCGGCTTGTCGGGCGAAAGATTGATGTGTTCGGGATCTTTCATGTAGCGCTGTGCCAGGCGCAAAACGGGCGTCGGCAACGTCGCGGACAACAACAACGTCTGCCTATTCTTCGGACAACGCCTGAGAATCTTCTCGATATCCGGTCGAAACCCGATATCGAGCATACGGTCGGCTTCGTCCAGCACGACATAGCGGGACGCCGTCCAGTTTCAAAGTGCCGCGCGCCAGATGATCGAGAATCCGGCCGGGCGTGCCAACGACGATCGTGCAACCTTGTTTCAGTTGCTGCAGCTGCCCGCGAATCCGCTGACCGCCGTAAATCGCCAAAGTCTTGCAATGTCGGTTTGGCGCCAGCTTCTGTGCTTCTTCGGCAACCTGGACCACCAGCTCGCGCGTCGGTGCGAGCACCAGGGCTTCCGGCCCCGGAAGGCCTTTGTCCTTCCAATTGTTCAGAAAGGGCAATAGAAATGCCGCCGTTTTGCCTGTCCCCGTCTGCGCCTGACCGATCACATCCGCGCCGGAAAGGGCGAGAGGAACAACAGCTGCCTGGATGGGGCTAGGTTGCTTGTATTTGGCTTTGGCCAAGGCCCGTAATACAGGGGCAGAAAGTTTTAAGGAATGGAAACCGCTCTGCGGTTGCTTCAGCGTTCGCGCCGTCAAGAATCTCTCCCAAATACGTATCTCAATACATTACTTTCACTTATTTTAACCAACCCGGCAGTTCTGTCCAGGGCGACTCGTCGGTGTGCCAACACTTCCTTCGCCGATTTCAGCCGCTTTAACCCAATTTGTTGCAGGCGAAAATCCATTCGGCCACTGGTGCGTTGTTTTCCAAATGTTCCTCGACGAAACGCGGGATGCGATCGGCGGTCATGCTGTGATACCAGGTCCCTTCCGGATAGACGACGAGAGTCGGTCCGTGGCAACAAACGCGCAGGCAGCCGACTTTACTTCGGTAACAGGCCTTTTCTCCGGTCAACAGTCCTTTGTCCTTCAGCAGTTTCTTGAGCACCTCCCAGGCAGCGTTCCCTTCTTCGGGCGCACAGCAACTCGGACCCGTGCACAACAGGACGTGCCGCCGATAATGGCCGATCCCCAGTTTTTCCACGGCGGTTTGCAGCTGTTTGAGCGGTTCGGACATGGGATGACTCGCCTCTTTGCTCGTTGGGTATCTCTCGACTCATTTTATGAACCAACCGAGGGAGGCGTCACATCTGTACTACCTTATATGCGCACAGATGGGACTCTGTGCACTTTCCCATTCGGACGGCACTCGCAACAAGGCGTCCAGCCGATCACGGCGCCGAGGAACGACCGCCGCCGGTTTGGATCGTCCAAAGGGAGAAGGTGAACGAGGCTCGCTCGATCTCTTCTTGGCTAAACTCTCTCGTTTCCCTGGGAAGACCAAGAACTGTACAGACAATTAGATTGTCGTTTTTTCTTAATGTAATCTTTGCTGGTTTTTCAGGAACGGGAATTTCGAGACCGTACCTTTGTTTAAGCGCATCGATCGTGCTCCGATGCGAGGGATTGACGCAGGAGACGACCTCTTCGTTATCAATGATCGACTTGACATCGTTAGCCGTAATTGCTTTTTTGCGAAATGTTCCCGCGGGGAACATGCTATCTGATATTGCGAGGGCGATGTAAGTTGGCATGGGGGTATCCTTGGTTTTGAGATTCCATGCTTATTATGTCAATTGTCAAATCGCTCGAAAAGCCCGAGAGCTTTCTTAATCAGATCACAAAAGGCATCAACGCTTTGCAAACATTGTTGTGCTGAAAATTCTTGCGGTCGGCTGCCATGAGCACAGGCATTTCGCACGTTCTTCAACGTGCGAAACGTATCGCGATCTTCACCCTGTAATCGACTCTGAAGAACGTCTTCGGCAATTTGGCGATTTTCATAAGTCAAGGGGTCGAATTTGTTGCCTTGTTGTTGGCACCCCAGGATGATTAGCGCCTCATACGCCAGAATGACCGCGCGAAAATAGTCGCCGCGATCCAGGGCAAGGGCGGGCCGACTCCTTGACGCGCCTGGCAAAACGATCCTCGCTGGTCCAGGCAAGGCGACGGTGCAAAAGATTCACCAATACGGATTGCACCGGATTCGACAGACCTGCTGCTCTTGATCTTAAACCTTTAGCATATTGTCGCGCCCTGTGCCAGTTGGTTCGTGTCTTCGAGAAACCAGGCTAGGCGAGCGTCACGCCCAAGAAATGCAGCCACTGGCTCATAGTTGCCGGTGGTTTCGAGTATGGCCGTCGCTTCGGTTGCCTCGACCAGTTGCTGGCAGATCGGCAGTTCGATGACAGGGGTGATATCATTTTCACGTGCTTCGTACACCCCGGAATAAAACGACACTGTTCGTACATTGTGTGTCCATCGCATGAGAGACACGATAAAGGTGGCTATCACTGGCTGATGCCGGAAACCGTGACTGATATCGAAAACCAGTTCGTTGCTACGTGGCACGTTGTCGAACAATGCTCGAGCGACTCGCTGCTGCGACTGGTTGTCGAGCGCCATCCCCGTCAGTTCGAGTGTCAATTCGATATCTTCCGCATGCCGGTTGAGGGTATCCTGCCAGTTGCGAAGATCTTCCTCGGTTACTGTCATGTCAATCACTTTGTCATCCATTTGGAAGTAATCTTCGGCGCAAGCATTGGGATCGGGAAGCACCTGGTGCAGTTCGGACCACAACGAACCGGATGTGCCGAGAACGATCCAGCGATCGACTTGCTTGCCAGTTTGGCGCAGGTAGTTCAGCAACCCGAATCCAAACAACGATGTGGACTGGTCGAAGGGTGTGCCGTCCGGCATGACGAAGCGGTACGTGGTTGGTGCGTAGTCAGAACGGCGATCATCGGGGCGACTTTTGCGACCCCTGCCGAGAAAACTGACGAGCGTGGTTGGCATGTTAGTGGTCCTTCGTTCGAAATCTCGGATTTACCTTCCTGACAATCTCGCGGATTGCCTGGGAGCCGTACTTGGGCTTGTCTTTATTCTTGCCCTTCATCGCATCCGGTTCGTCCCAAACACTGGAGTAGTTGGGGATGGATTCGAGCCAAGTGCGGATGAACTCAACACAATCGTCGGGAAGATTCTGGTGTGCGTTAACGAATTCTTTCAACGATTGGACCATGTTCTGGTCCCCCGGGTCTGACCGCCAGTTCTGTTCTCTTTGGAGGCTTTTGAGTTCTCTGAGTTCATCGGACCCTGAGGCAAGTTCCTGCTCGAACTGTTGTTGCTCTTGTCGCCTCTTGCGTTCTTCTTCCAGTTTTTTGCGGTCTTGCTCTAGCTTCTGATTTGCCGCGTCATCTGGCAGCATCCTCCCATAGCCGCTGCTGGTCTTGCCGCCGACACCCCAATATTTGAGGGCGTCAGTCAGGAGTTGGATGGTTTTTTCCGGTCCAGTCTCGGGCTGCGGGCGTATCCGGACCGCACCAGGAGAGGGCGATCAGAAACGAGCCCCGAACCGAGAGGAAAGAAACCGGCGTCGGGCTGTCGAAATCGGTCGGGGGCTTGCGGCCATCGAGCCAGTCCTTGTGGTGTGGCGTCATGACATCCCGGCGTAGCGGTTGAGGATCCGAACCGGGCACGTACCAAGCGTCGTGGAAGAGGATGCAGCCCGAATCGTCGGTGTTTCCAAATAAGAGACGGTGGAAGTTGTCTTTTTCGGGCTGCGGTCTTTTTCCGGCGAGGTATTTCCGGTAGGCTTCGTCCTCCTTCTCGGTTGCCATGCGAAAGCGATCGTCTTGTTCGCCCCAGACCTGGTGGCAGTAGTGTGCGGCCAGGCCTTTGAGTGCGGAACCGGGAATCACCGGCATGCCGAAGGTGTGATGGAGTGTGATACCAGTCTCGGTTACGTTTTCCGAACCGAGACCTACGATCAACCGGCCGAGCGTTTTGACGATGGTCGTCTGTGCGGTGGAGAGGAGAGACGATTTCCACCGTTCGTAGGCAGCATCATACAGCTGGCGAACTTCAGGGTTTGTAGCGGCGTTTATGGCGGCGAGGAGAATGGCTTTCTTCTCCTCCGGGTTGCCATCGTCACCTGCTGCCTTTTCGCACAAGTAACGCTGAAGGAGCAAACCCGGGTGCTGGCCTCTGCTTGCACGTTTGTTACGTAAATGTCTTACAATCACGTTTCGCATGTCAATTTTCTCCCAGTGCTTCGACGTAGCGTTTCAACCAACCAGCCGCAAGAAGTGCGTCCCGATTGAGGCGGAGATAGGTGGCGAGTTCGGCTTCGCGAGATCGGCTTGCGAGTACGCCCTGATTCCTCAAGTCACGGTACCCGGCAGCTTGAAGCACAACTACCAGATCCCCCAAGTAAGTGTTTTCCTTCTTCGCCTCGGCAAAGGCCACCGCCTGAGCCAGGCCGCAGGTGTGGATCAAGGCCGGGAATTTCTTGGCGAAGGTTGCATATTCCTTGGTCGGTTTGCCATTATTCCGGCCTGCGATACGTTGATAGGCAGCCTGGGCCATCGTTTGACTTCGCGTTGTGACCGGCATCAGTTACCTCCGTTGATCTGCGAAAAGACACATCGTACTTGTCCGCGGCCGACCGTCGCCTTGCCGCCGATTTGCAAAGACAATTCTTTCTTGGCGAACTTGTCGATGAGTTGCTCCGGCTTGATTTCGCCGTTGGCCTGGCCGTTCTTCTGGAAAACTCGTTCGCACTGGACGATTCCCGCGAGGATCGACTCGGACGGCAGGGATTCCTCGGTCCAGAGAGCGCCTTCCGCTACGGTCTTCGTGTCGTCCTGAATCCGGACTCGCGTATGCACCTCCGTCCCGGTTTCGCACAGGTACGCGAAAACATCATCCGGGATAACGACGAAGCGTTTTTTGAACTGCTGCTGCCAGTTTGTGTCGCTGGCGAAGACCCATTGAGCGATCTTGTCAGCCCAATGGCCGGCAACTTGGCATTGTTGGGCCGTGAAGTCGAGGTCTTCGAGGTAGATGTGTCCATCTTCCACCAGGGCGGTTCCTTCCGGATGGTGTGCCTGATTGTCGCCGAGTGCAGCCGGTGCCGCTGGAAGGCCGGCAACTCCGGCAAGCGTAAGAGTTCGATGCAGCATTCCCAAGCAGAGAGGCGACGTGACCCAGGCAAAGGTGCCACGGAAGCTGCGCACCGGCAGACAGACCAGTTGGGCATCGGTGGGAATGAGGGAACCGGAGTTGGTGCTGTTGTCGTCGGCGCCGGTCAGACCGAAGGCGGCTTTCAATTCGGGGTTATTTTTTCGATTCTCTTCGGTGGCTTTGTAATGATCGGCCCAGACTCCTTTGAACGCCGAGGCGCGGATGATCGGCCAGCCGGTGACCTTGTCGCGGTCGATCGGCAGGTCGATGTAACCAACGCCGCGCCCCGTGCCGACATGCGTGGGACTGAGAGTATGAATCCAATAAATGACGGTGTTAGCCATGGATATTGTCTCCCTTTTCGTTCGGTTACCATGTTCCCCAGATTGCGAGTCCGAAGCCATCGCGCCGTTCCTGTTCGTCGTCACTGACCGGCTGCAGCCAGCGATTCGCCAGTTCGCTGGGATCGTCATCGGTCACTTCGAAGAAGTAAACGGCGCCGGCCGGGACCATGCGACGAATGGGCTTGGGACCGTGTGTCTCCAACGACCAGCCTGAAACAGCTCGCCAGCGGTCGTTGCAGACGCCGATGAGTTTCAGCCGGACGTTCGCCCCGGGTGGAGAGCCTTCTGATTGGTCATCGAGCCAGCCGGGCTTCCAGCCGTCGCGAAAGATAGCCGACGTGGCCAGGACCATGCGGACATGGCTGGCGCTCTTCAGTGCGTTCTTGATCTTCTCCGGACAGGCCCAAAGTGCTGAGTTCCCATTGGTTTTCCAGTGGACCAGCCGCCGTTCGCCTCCCAGTGGATGCCAGATGTCCAAATCTTTGGCGTGTGCAAAGTCGCCGTTGGGCACTTGGACTCTGGCTGTCAATGAGACGGGTTGATAGAGCTTGGTATAGGGTACGTGTTGGTTGTCGGCGTTTTTCTCGCCGTGCTTTGGCAAAGCGTGAACGCTCAGGTTTGCCGTGGCGAAGAGAAGACTTTCGGCTGCTGCACCACGGGCGGCATCGAGGCAGACGTGGTCGCGCATGTCGCGCTCGGCGGATTGCAAGAAACTAGCGTCGAACCAACCGTTTTCCCGTTGGACTTCCGTACCGGTAAGCCAATCTTCATACTTAGCTAGAGGCCACCAGGCAGGAACGGTTTTCGGCTTGAAATCTTCTGCTGCTTGCTCATCGGTCAGCCGTACCGGTTTCAGTCCCTCCATCGGAAGATCAACACCTTCACCTTTCTCGAGAGGCACAGGTTGAACTCGAAACACGTGACCCCTGTCCTCATCCCAAACGCAGTCAGCCGGCGCGGGCAGGTAAATTGTCTCCTCGTTGACTGGGAAGACACCTGCTACGGAAATCTGCTTTAGTTGGTCCGGCACATTACCCGAAAAATCTCCCGTCCCGGCCTTGACCAGCGCGGTTCGGAACGATCCGGCGACGACGGAGGGCAGCAGCCAGGGCAAGCCGCGCATGCGATTTCCCTGCCCAGCGCCGAAGGGTCGGCCATCGCGGGAGATCAGCGGATCACGGGGGGAGATTTCCAAATAGTGCGTACTCATGCAGCG
This sequence comes from Gemmatales bacterium, assembly GCA_026004675.1. Classification (GTDB taxonomy): domain Bacteria; phylum Planctomycetota; class Planctomycetia; order Gemmatales; family Gemmataceae; genus BPJP01. The sequence continues at coordinate 88,775 of BPJP01000001.1, read as the reverse complement.
TCCCCTTTGCTATCGTGCTTCGGTTTGTGACCGGCTTGCTTGAGTGCGACAGCGATCTGCCGGGCGATCAGCAGTTTGCGGGCCAGTTGCCGGTATTCGTCAATCGAGCCTAATTTGTCGATTTCCTTTTCGATGTGCGGCATGAAACTTCTGGTCCCTCGCGGTTGCTTGTCCTTGATCACTCGAATCGCATCATTCTTGAGGGCATCGATTCGGTTGGTGTCAGCCGGCCAGGTGGAATACAAGTCGATCAACTGCCGCAGTTCATGTGGGAATCCGCCGGGAATCGCGTCGACTTGAAGCCACTCGGCGTACTCGAAAACGCGCTCGTCGGGCTTCGATTCCCAGCGCGAGCGGATTTGGATTGGTGCACCGCCGCGCTTGTGCAGATGGACGGCGAGACCGTTGCGATCGGGCTTCTTGGCGTCCTTCTCGGCAGCCCGGCCATATTCCAAGAGGTCTTCGAGGTTTTCCAGGAAATGACCGATGGCGATGCCGACGGATAGGGTGGGGGCTTCTCCCTTCTTGTTCTTGTATTCACCAAGTTTTTTCCCGAATCCGTCATGAAGCTGTCTCGCACAATGGAGACACTTATCCACCGGGACAAACGCCAACACATCATCGCCGCCTGCATAAACCAAAACACCATTGTGGGCCGTGACGATCTGTTCCGCCTCGGTAGCAAACTTCGCCAGCGTTTTCGAAAACTCCCGGTTCGCCTCCGCGGACCTCAGCGCGGAGATCGCCGCCCCCATCTTGTCCCCATCGGCCACGAGAACGGCCAGGTAAGGGTTGGGTTCGGGTAGCTTCGCGAGTGCGTCTCTCAGTGAACGAAGAAGTTCGAGCGTCCGGTCGTCTGGATCGATTGTCTCTTCGAGCAATTCATGATGTCTGCTGGGATAAACGGCACTGCCTTCATAGCGAAAGTCGGCGTATTGGGGATAGGTGGCTGTGTCGAGCCGTCGCAGGATCTTTTTGTTTTCAAGCTCTTCGCAGGCCTTGATCACCTCGCCGATCTTGCCAAGGTTGCCTCGCACCCACGGATCGGCGGCAATCCGCGACACCGATGGATAGGGACGGTTGCCTTCAGCCAACCTTTTGACGAGACCGATGACATCTAATTGCTCGCCATCGCGGATGCGCAAACGTTGTCGAAAGCGCTTTTGCCAAAGAGACTGCGGGTATAAGACAGTTTCGCGCTGGCCATCCAGAGACGATTTGGGCAATCCTGCCCGGCCAAGGGCGGCGCGAAAGTCACGGCAGTTCTTGCGGCCAGCAAGCAGGCGCATTGCTGTACGTCTGTCACTTGGATAGTCTCCACTTGCAGGTATCCATGCCGCGTAGAATTCGATCACGTCATCAACTTGGTCTTTCCAAACATCTTCACCTATCACCGTTGATTGTTGGCCTTCTCGAATAATGGTCGCATTCCAGGCGTCTTCAGCGAATTCTTTCCACCGTTTTTGGGCAGCCTTCTGGGCCTTCTGGGCAATCTGCTTCGAATCACCTACCTCTAATTCGGCGATGATCACGTTGGAAACATTCAGCGGAGACCCGGCACTTAAGTCCGAATTCGGGTTGGGAAAGACCAACCTGCATTTACAGTCGTCGCGCAGGCATTTAGCAACCGCCTTACTGATCTCTGACAGCAGGTACGACCCGAACCACAGATCACGCGTCCGCCTAGCCGCGGCGATGAACTCCTGTACGGGACCGACGGAGATGGCGATTAGATGGCTCATTCTATATTTCCCCCTTAAATCCCTTAGATTGTGCGTAGTTCAAGAATGCCTCGATGGCGGAACCGGTGGTAGATCGACCCTGCATTGGCGATGTGCTGTATTCGGACAGAGGTTCTCCGCAAATGAGCAGATCATCAGGAAGAGCAAAGGAGCCTTCTTTGTCATTGTTACCCATGGTCTCCCGGATACGTTCGGCTAGTTTTCTAGGCAAAGAATTAAGGTTCTTACGACTAATGCGCAGATCAACGCCTGTCAGGTGCGGCGTTCTTAATAGCAGAATAATTGGGATGAACTTTCCATCTGCCAATCCCAATGGTTTAAGGATCAAAGGACTCGCCATACGCTCGCGCTTTTCGTTCGCTGGACCGTTCCCCGGATAAAGGACTGTGTCGGGAGGGTCACCTGAGTCCTTGAAGTGGAATACAATCGGCAAGCCGAACTCGGCCCGCGGGAATGCGGGAATTGCCGAATCAGGAATGTTGGGATCGCGGCTATGCGAACGGCATCCAGTTATCTCTCGGATTGATTCGGCCTCCGGCCAAAATGAGCGACTAGGACCAGCTGCGCGCCCAATCTCTTCCTCTTCCCCTTGACGAAAATCCCTTAGAATGTTGATAGCAGCGTCCCAGGCTGCAATGGAGCCCCTCTCCGCTTTGCCTATCAGAAGATGTTCAACCAACACCGGCCAATCGCGTGCCGAACTGGTCGCGTACTGCCTTGCCTTCTCGACCAATTGCTCAACACTCTCGGGTGCGAAATCGCGACAAAACAAGGCCCCACACCCCCGCCGCGTTCGCGCGCCTAAACCGCCGAAGTTGACCCAAGCCCAGAGGGCAGTTTCGACTTCCGATTCGGCTTCCCGTGTCATGTCTGCTGCACAATTGATAGTGAGTTCGAAGACTGCGTCGTGAATGCAATTTGCTGGGGGGACCTCAATTTTCGCATTGCGATTTGGTCGTGGCATTTCGCCTTGAAAAGGAAACAAAGCATATGGCAACTTCGTTCCCTGGAATGGCGGTAGCCAGTTCATGCGCCACCCCCCACGCCCTCCTCGGGCATTAGGATTCCAACTGTATTGCGCGCATGGTTGATTCTTGCCAGCAGTTGTCGTTCTTGCTTGAACCTGAACGTTACTCGCCTTCTCCGTCGATCCCCAGATTTCTGTCTGGGCCTCGCGAAGTTCTTCTTTGGTTGAGTACTTTGCCCCCGCCGTGGCCCGCCACCAGAATTGCAGCTGCCCGCGGATCTCCGTCGCCCTTATCGGCATGCTTTCGTCCGGCTCTCCGGGTTCGACGCCGCCGCCGAACATGGGCGTAATAAGTTGAATCGTGTAGGTCTTCGGCTCAGACGGCTTCGGTGGGGCGAAGCCAGGGACCTCTGGAATCGTTCTCGGCACGGGTTTCCTCCTCGTAACAAAAGGGCATCGATTACCTTTAGGCGATCAGGCAGCTTCGCCTCGTCTATCTGGAGACATCCGATCAAGTCAGTTAATGACAGTACCAAAGGACTCTTTCTTTCTGAGAGCACTAGCCGGTGTCAGGCATCAGTTCGCCCGCCAGGGAGCCGAGCAGCGATCGGCAGCGGAACTGGGCGAGGCGGTCGAAGAGCGCGGCACGCCGGCCCGACGACGGCCGAAACTCGCACCACAAGGTCGTGCCTGTGTTCGACCTGTTCAGACTCACAACCTGCCCAAAGGGAGCCAAGAAATTTCTGAGGCACATCTCCGCTCGATGGGCTGAAATATGTTCCGGCTTTCGGCAGCGCAAATGCAGGACGGCATCAATCAAGTAGGCTAGCCAATCTTGCTGCAATGCTAGGTTGTAAGCGTCCAGGTCCACGACGGTGTGCTCGAGCAAGCCACCATCGTTGGCAGGCGATTCCTCCAATTCCTCGACCAGGCGCGGTTTTTGTTCAAAGGCACACCACTGGCCACTCTTTGATGCGGCGCGGAGGCGGTTTTCTCCGTCCTGAAGCGGCTCTGGCAATTGGCGAATCCCCAACCACCTGGCCAGGCAGCTGAATAGTTCCCACTTGTCGTTGCGATCCAAAACGTCGACGCCCTGGGCTTGCGCCAAAGCTCGCTGATCGGGTGTGAACTCGCGATTGGGCCGTACCAGCAAAATCTTGGCACCTAGTCCGCCGAGGGCTTTTTGGGTCGCTGCTGCCTGACGAATTTGCGTTGTAATATTTCCCGAGCCACTGGCATCGTCGTCTTCTCGCAGCTTGACATCGAGCAAGCGCAACCTTCCTTTGTAATTGGCTACGAGGTCGATCTCATGCTGTACTTGGCCACTGGCAGAAGTCAGTTTCGAGTTTATCCGGAGATTCTCGACACCCAGTTCCAGCAACACCACCGCTATGAATTTTTCGAATAGAAATCCATCCTGCTCATGGTTGGACTCGCCCGAATATGCGAAAGCATCTCGCCAGCTGGACTTGCGAAGTGCAGCGTCGGTCAGACGGAGAACATCGATCCGCTTAGGCGGATCGCCGGTCCAGTCCGTTCCTTCGGCCGGTAGCCAATGCGCTTTGACAAGCGTCAAGACGGGGATCGAATCGGTTTCGTCGGCCGAAACGTCGATCGGTTCGCTGACGATCGCGCCAGATTGCCGTAGCAGCCGATACCACTGACCGCTGAGTTCCCGATATACGACGTCTGTATTGTCCGTCCCGACAAGGTCGGTGATGCCGGCGAACATCAGCTTCAGACCGCCAGTGGCGTTGATGATCCATCGCTGGTTCGGGTGCTGTTTTTGCCAAAGGCGGATTTGGTCGTGCACCGCTTCGGGCGTAATCGGCATCGGCTGGGGCGGCAGATGAACACGAATCGTCGGAAACTGTTTGTCGCAAAGGACTTTCAGGCTCCGAGCCGGGCGAGCGGATCGTTTTTCGTCATCTGTGTAGTAGATGAAAAGGTCGGATAAGCCGTCGTTGTTGGGCCCCGTTTTGGTCCAATGGACGATGCCATGGATGTTGGGCCAAAGTTGTTCGCTGGCCAGAACAATCATCGCTTTCGATGGCATGGAACTCAAAGCTCCTGAGACTGACGATTCGCCGATTCAAAAAGTTGCTATCCATATTACGTGCAGAGATCGAAAATTTTTGCTGCCACGACGAGCAAAACGAAAAGACCGGCCTAGCCTTTATCCCAATCGGTTGTCACATTCCCAGTAACGACAAGTTCCTACATTGGGACATTTCTCGGTTGATGGGAGTTTCTCAACCGCGTCAGCCGATGCCGATATGGACTATTGGCAGATCCTGCGCTTGCCATTTTTCGTCAGTGACAGGGATGCGGCACAAGAAGTGGCTGTCCGCATTTGGCATTCGCAACGGCATTTCGACATCCTCGAGCCAGCCACAGCCAACCGGTTTATGAGCCAAAAACTACCCTTCAGTCTAAGTGGACACAACTATTTTTTTCTGGTTCACGCTTTTTGAGAAAGGAACAGTTGCGATACGGGTTGTTCGTGCCGTTCGAACGGTCCCGACAGAGCGCGTCCGGATTGATATCGAGCCGGCGATGTGATTATTGGCGAAAGTGGCACGACGAAAGGAAAGGGAGGGCGGTGGCAGGCAGCGAATTCAAGGGCCTGCCAAACCGGTCCTCAGCGAATGCGACCAATCTTCGGTGATCTCGACGAGGGGAGCCTGGCCGGCAGTTACAACCGCGGCTGGGTAATCGCTCCTTCGGAGGCGGAGGAAACGAGAGCAGCGTATTTGGCAAAAACGCCGGTGGTGTACTTTGGCGGCGGCGGTTGCCAGCGAGCCAGGCGGGCTTGGATCTCTTCGGCCGACAATTCGACGTTGAGTTGGCGATTGGGAATATCGAAGACCACGATATCTCCCTCTTGAAGGGCGGCGATGGGTCCGCCGCAGGCCGCTTCCGGCGCCACGTGACCTGCCATCAAACCGCGGGTGGCGCCGCTGAATCGGCCGTCCGTCATCAAGGCGACGGTTTCACCCAAGCCGGCGCCGACGATGGCGCCGGTAACGCCGAGCATTTCACGCATGCCTGGTCCGCCCTTGGGTCCTTCGTAGCGAATGACGACGACGTCGCCGGATTTGATTTTGCCGCCCGTGACAGCGTTCATGGCATCTTCTTCGCGGTCGAAGACGCGCGCTGGGCCGCGGTGATGCAAGCGCTCGTGGCCTGCGACCTTGATGACGCAACCTTCGGGAGCAAGGTTTCCTTTGAGGATGACGAGGCCGCCGGTGGGTTTCAAGGGACAAGCCAGCGGCTTGACGACTTCCTGGCCTTCGGTTTCAACGGCGACCGCTGCTTCTTCGGCCAGTGTCTTGCCGGTGGGAGTGAGTTGGCTGCCGTCCAGTTTGTTGGCTTGAAGAAGTCTTTGGGCGACGATTCGCGTACCGCCTGCCCGGTCCAAGTCGGTAGCGACAAATCGGCCTCCTGGTTTGAGGTCGGCGAGCAACGGGGTCCGGGTACTGACCGTGTCGAAGTCGTCGATCGTTAAGGGGACGCCTGCTTCGCGTGCGATCGCCAGCAGGTGCAAGACGGCATTGGTCGAGCCGCCGGTCGCCGCGACGCCAGCGATGGCGTTTTCGAAGGACTTGCGATTGAGATAGTCCTTCGGTTTTAGCCCGCGTTTGAGCTGGTCGACAACGAGTTGGCCTGCACGAAAAGCGACTTCCTGTTTGCGCTGGTCGAGGGCCGGCGGACTTGCCGAGCCGATGGGAGACAAGCCAAGGAATTCCAACGCCAATGCCATCGTGTTAGCCGTGAACTGGCCGCCGCACGCTCCTGCACCCGGACAGGCGTGGTTTTCCAGTTCGCGAAAATCGGCGTCCGACATCTGGCCACGTGCGTTGGCGCCGACTGCTTCGAACACGTCCTGAATGGTTACGTCGTGACCGTGAAATTTACCTGGTGCAATCGAACCTCCGTACAGCACGAAGCCAGGGATATCCAGACGCAGCAAACCCATGGCGCCGCCGGGAATCGTCTTGTCGCAGGCGACCAGAACAATCACGGCGTCGAACATGTGTGCTCGGGCGACAAGCTCGACGGAATCGGCCACCAATTCCCGGCTGATCAAACTCGCCTTCATCCCCTCCGTGCCCATTGTCACGCCATCGCTGATGGCGATCGTGTTGTACTCCATCGGCGTGGCACCCGCTGCCCGAATCCCTTCTTTCACCTTGACGGCCAGATCCCGAAGGTGGTAATTGCAGGGCATCGTTTCGATCCAGGTGTTAGCGACACCGATGATCGGTTTCGACAACGCCTCATCGTCAAAACCAATCGCTTTCAGCATGGCTCGGGCAGGCGCCCGATCCCGGCCGTCCAAAAGAATTCGGCTGCGATGACGGGGATCAAATGGCATGGTCGGACTCGCCTCACTTCATACGCAAATGGGTGATCATGCACGGAACACATAACCGACACGGCCTGGACACCGACCGTTCGGCCATCCGTCTTCCAATTTTCCTGAATGTAGTAAACATATAAAAAAAAAGCCGGGCTGTTACTCTGCAGCCGTGTCACGTATCGGTTTCACCAGCAGGGCAGCTCCTTCTTGGCAACTGCTCTTTCCTGGTCCATAATCGACACCAAAGGAAACACTCAGCAAGCCAGACAGCTTCTGGCATCAGCAGCGCGAGACTTTCATGCCTGACCCTGGAAAACTGCTCAACACGCTTCACCAGGCAGTTCGCTTGTTCCGAACGACGCCTGGACGCCAAGGTCGGTTTCTCGAACTTCAGGACGTCGACGAAGTGCTGGTCGCCGGGGATTTGCACGGCAATCTGCCGAACTTTCGGCAATTGCTGGCACGAGCCGATCTGGCCCGGCAACCTCGCCGCCATCTCGTCTTGCAGGAATTGATTCACGGCCCCTTCCAATATTCCGACGGTGGCGACAAATCGCACCAACTCCTCGATCTGCTCGCGGCACTGAAATGCCAGTTTCCCCACCAGGTGCACATGCTGCTGGGCAATCATGAACAAGCCCAGCTGCAGGGACGAGCGATCAGCAAGAACGATCAAGTTTACAACGACCTCTTTCGACGAGGGATCGATTCAGCGTATGGCATTCATGGCGACGCCGTGTATCGCGCCTATATGGAAATGTTCGAGGTCTTGCCCTTGGCCATCCGCACGCCGAATCGCATTTTCCTCAGCCACAGTTTGCCGAAAGTCAGCAGGTTGAGAAACTTCACGCTGAAAATGTTGTTTCGTGAACTTCATCCGCCGCAGGACTGGGAGCCAGGCGGTCCGCTTTACGAGTTACTCTGGGGTCGGGATGTGACCGCCGACAATGCGACCCGATTTCTCGAGTTGGTGGACGCGGATTTCCTGATCACCGGCCACATCGCTTGTCCCTCGGGCTACGAGGCTCCCAACCCAAAACAATTGATTCTGGATTGCATGTCCAGCCCTGCTGCGTATTGCTTGTTTGCTGCGACCCGTCCGCTGACTCAGGTGGAGATCGTCGGCGGAATCAAAACTCTCTGATGCCATGAACCGCGAGACTGACAAGGCACGTTCGCACCACGTCCAAACACCACTGGAAGCATTCGGTCCGATCATCACGGAGACCGTGATCGTGGAGAGCGAGACGTTTGCGATATCACGTCCCGACGAAAGCCGAAACATGCTGGATCACCCTGTGGTGCGAGCGGAATTCGCCCGCAATGAGTTTTTGCCTTATTGGTCGGAGCTCTGGCCCGCCGCCCGGATGCTGGCCAAAGCGATCCTGCGTGGCGACTGGCCAAGAGGAACCAAAGCCATCGAGATCGGCTGCGGGTTGGGTTTGCCCGGCATCGCTGCACTTGCCAAAGGGCTCGAGGTGACGTTCAGCGATTACGACGCTACCGCTTTGCAATTCGCCGCCCATAACGCTCGCGCCAATGGCTTCGCAAGTTTCGAACTCATGGAATTGGACTGGAATCACCCGCCCGATTTACGATTCCCTGTTTTGCTGTTGTCTGATTTGCTGTTCGAAAGGCGCAACGTGGTGCCGATTGTACGTCTTATCAAGAAGATGCTGGCACCGGGTGGAATGTGTTTGCTCACCGACGAGGACCGCCCGCCGGCGTCTTTGCTGCGCGAAGAGTTGCCGCATGAGGGTTTGAGTTGGACTGCCCGGACGATGCGAGCTGGCGCCCCAGGAGGTCGACGGGCCAAGGGGACGCTTTACCTGATTCGGCATGCCGGCGAAACAAATGCTTAGTCTGTCTGTAGCAGGTTTCTGGAACCTCGCCAGCTTCCCTGATCCATCGTCTTTTCGTGGAACACTGGGAAGATAACGCAGTCTTGCCGAAAAGACTGGTCGAACCACTTCCGGAAAATCGATGATGAAAACGTGCCACCGGTCAAAGGATGAGATCGTGCGCCATGTTGAAGCGTGTTGTCTGGAACTTTTGGGTTGTTTGTCTTTGCTTGCCGGTAATTGGCTGTGCGTTCGGAATTCCTTGCCACTGCGGAGGACTCGGTCGGCAGATGGCCCAAACCTCGATTATTCTGGCCGGCCACTCGGAAGCCGAGGTCGACGCGACTCCCTCTTTGCCCGCTTTGGTGGCGCCACGGACGGGGGAAGACATTAGCTCGTCCGAACCGGTGTTGATGCCTTCGCTCGAAAGCGGCACTTTACCTGTCGGTCCCATCCTGCCTCCCACGGCTGAAGAAGCCGAGCTGGCAACCCAGTCGATATCTGCCGTTTACGAGAGAGGATTGGATGCATCGACGTGCCAATGCATGGCCGCTGCTGCCTCGTTCCTCGGCAACATGATCGAGCAAGAACAGAAGGAATTCGATTTGCGAATCCAACCCGTTCGCAAACGGCAGAAACGCCTGGCGGAACTGGGTCGAACGCTTTTGTGGTATAGCGCGCTGTTAGAACGCAACAAGTCAGCGGCCAACGCCCTCGTCGTCTATTATCGATTGGCGGAAGCCCAAGCCCGATTGGAAATCCTGCAAGCCAGTACCCAGGCAGTCGATGAAGCCATTGCCAAAACCCAGGACCTGATTCGGCGTGGCCTGCGCAGTCCGCTCGATGGCGAAGCCTTGAAGCGCCAGCGACTCGAACTTGAGCAAAACCGCGTCCGGCTGCAGCGAGGGATTCGGCAATCCAATCGGGCGTTACGCCGCCTGCTGGGTTATGGTGCTCACGATCCTGATTGGGACTTTCACGCTGCCGACGACTGGCAGAAGACACCCGCGGTTGTGTCGGAATCGGATGCTCTCCAGACCGGTCTGACGCACCATCCGCAACTGGAGCTTTTGCGCACCGTCAACGAACAGCTCGACGCGAGCACTTTGCCGGTGGCTCGGGAAGTGCTTCGGTCGGTTAGCAGCCTGCTGACGACCAGACCGCAACGCCACGGTTTAGGCTTTTTGGAGCCGCTGTTCGCCTGGGCCGATGGCGCCGAATTAGTCGTCACTGCCGAGCATTTGCAGCAACTGCTGCATGAACGGGAACAGGCCATCGTCGCTGAGATTCAAGAAGCGCTGGATGACTTGCGTGCCCAGGCGAACCGCCTCAAACTGGCCAAACAGACCTTGGAAAGCCAAACGATGTCTTTGAAAGCAGTGGAAGAACAGGGCGCCAAGGGAATCGAGGGATTCGTCAAAATCATCAATGCGCGGTTGGCATGGCTGGCGGCGCGCGAAGACGTGACACGGGCTGCGATCGCCCAACAGCTTGCTGTCGTCAAATTGAAAGAAGCTCAGGGCATCCTGGCACTGCAATGCGGACTGGCCGATTGTCCCGCATCATTGGCCGAATCTCCCTGACACGTCCTGCAAACACTTTGACGTCTGTCCCGTTCTTGCGGTCCTGTGATCTTCACTGGGCCATTGCAAATCTCTCCTCGAGGTCGTAGACTGCCGAAGGCATGTGTCAAAGTACCTGCCATGATTTCTTGAATGTCGACATCGCACTTGACGTCAGAAGGGCGTTTCTTTGTCCGGTGTCGATGAGCAACCTGAACGCGAGAGATTAACGTGAGACAATCATTATTAGTTGAGTTTTATAATGACTTGCCGCTTGCTTCCGAGCCAGAAGCCAACGTGATACAAGCGGCTCGCTTGCGGAGGGCACTCAAGTGCTTCAGCGATAGAGTCCAAGCCCGCTATACCGATGGTACTTTGTTGAGGTTGTTGGCGTCCAGCGATCCCCACACTCGTTGCGCCGCCGTTTTGGCTCTCGGTTTGACCGGTTCGATCAAGGTCAATGCAACGCTGGCCAAATGCCTGCACGACGAAGATGCGGAGGTTCGCCGGTTGGCGGTCGACGCTTTATGGACGTTGTGGTTTCGCGGGGGCGACAAGGAACAGGGGATGCAGCTGCGGCGCATTCTCCGGCGCAAAGATCCCCAGCAGGTGCTGGAGGGACTTCACCAGTTGATTGGAAAATGTCCGCGATTTGCCGAGGCCTACAACCAGCGGGCTATTATCTACTTTCGCCAGGGAGAGTATGCGCAAGCCATTGCCGACTGCGAAAAAGTCCTGAAGATCAATCCGCATCATTTCGGCGCTGCTTCCGGCATGGCCCAATGCTATTTGAAGCTGCAAAAGCCCAAGGCCGCGCTGCGGGCGTTCCGCCGGGCACTTCGCATCCACCCCGGTCTGGACGGCGTTCGAGAAACCGTTCGCTCCCTCGAAGAAAGCCTGGGCGAAGAAGGACGACGCGACGACCGAGGCTGATCAGGCAACTTGTCCAGCGGGGGAGTCGCTCAGCGTCCCATAGCCGTATCGGCTGCCTTTGTCGTCCATTCGTCGTCGTTATCGGTCAGATCGGCCAGGTTTCGGCGAATGCGCCGGTCGGCCAGGCGCAAGAAATATCGGCCGCTGATAACGTCGCGCTTAGCGGCATCGGGCAGATGGTTGTTGCCGCTCAACAAACAATCGAGTCGGCTCAACGTGCAAGAGGAGGCATAAAGATCGCAAGCGGCATCACTGATCCGTTCTTGGATGTATTGCCGTTCGAGAATGGCTTCGCGGTATTGCCTCAACATGCCTTGGACAGCCAGGCCGAACTCTCGGATACGGCGAGCCAACTGCCTGGCTTCCGGTTGCAACGACGGCGTTTGGACGGGAATATCGGGAGTGGACAGTCGGCTGCTTACCTGATCGCGGACAAACTGCCAGATTTTGCCTCGTTCTTTGAGAGGATGCGAGAACGCATCAAGGACGCCTTTGAGCTGTTCGCCGACGCCGCGCATGCCCACTAGCGCGATGAAAGCCTTGAGAACTTCGTTGGCTCCTTCGCCAATCTGGTTGATCCGCGCGTCTCGCATCATGCGTTCGTAGGGTTCATTGCTGAAATACCCCTGGCCGCCGTAGATTTGCAGGGTGTCGTTGACGATTTGCCATAGCGCTTCGGTGGTGAAGACCTTGAGCATGGCGGTTTCGAGCATATAGTCTTCGGCACCGCGGTCGATAAACGCGGCGCACTGGGTTGTCATCGCCTCCATGGCAAAGGCATGCGCGGCCATAAAGGCGATCTTCTTTTTGATCAGCTCAAAATCGCCTATTTTTTGTTTGAATTGCACACGGCTATTGGCATGTTTGATCGAGGCCTGAAGGCAGGTTTTGGCGGCCCCAGTGCAGCAAGCCCCGAAAGTGGTTCGGCCAAAATCGAGCACGGTCAAAGCCACGCGCAATCCCTTGCCGATCTGGCCAAGCACGTTTTCCGCCGGTACCGCCATGTTCTTGAAAGCCAGCCGGGCGGTAGCAGTGCCGCGGATGCCGCACTTCGCCATCCGTGCCTCGACCACCTCGAAACCGGGCATGTCAGGCGTTACTAGAAAAGCGGTCACCTTGGTCTCGTCACTGCCAGGAACGGGAGTCCGCGCCATGACGGTGAGTACCTTGGCGATGGCACCGTTCGTGATATACCGCTTTTCTCCGTTGAGGACGTAGCTTTTGCCGTCAGCGGTTGGAAGGGCCATCGTCTGCACGTTGGCCGCGTCGGAACCAGCTTCCGGCTCGGTCAAGGCAAAGGCGGCTAGTTGCTCGCCGCGCACCAAAGGAGGGAGCCACCGGCGTTTTTGTTCTTCGGTTCCGAACAGAAGCAAGGCGCGGATGCCGATCGAATGGTGGGCATTAACGAAGACGGCCGTCGACGCACAATGGCCGCCGATTATTTCCATCACTTTGCAATATCCCATCTGCGAAAAGCCACGGCCGCCATATTGTACCGGTGCCGTCATGCCGAGCACGCCCAGGTCGCCCAGCCCCTGGATGACTTCCGGTGGGATGTCCGCTTCGCGATCGATGCGGGCGGCGTCGATCTTTTCCAGGGCGAATTGCCTAACGTCCGCCACTGCTTTTTCGACAGTGTCACGCTCGTCTGGCTTCAGTTCCGGGTAGGGCAACACGAGGGGTGCTACAAACTGGCCAAAAAACAAGCTCTTGGCGAATCCAAGAGCTTGCGGCCCCGAGAAAAGGAGTTCCTCGGCTTGCTTCTTTTGCTGTTCCATTTGTGCAGCGGTCAGGGCCATGGCCAGCCTCCTGTTTTGGTTCTTTCGCCGATTTAGCAAACCGCAGTCATCTTAGACGTTCCGCCAAAAACGATCAATCGACGAAGACCGCGAACAGGGCGAGACCTTTCCAATAGTGCCGTCGCCAAAACTCTTGTCCAACAAGCCCTAAGCGGTCGAGAAAAGAAGCCGGCGCTTCGGCGAGTGCTTGGGTGCGCGCAAGTGAGTGTCAGGGACCAGTGGGAAAATATTTGCCGAAATGATGTAAATTGCCCAGTCTGCCGTCATCAAACGGGCAGTGACCGTCAACTGACGGTCTAACGGCGATGGAGGTACCGTCAACTGACGGTTTTTTTCGTCGACGGGCTTGCTTTCTGGTTCGTGGAACCTTCGGAGTAGTGGTAAGAATCAAAAGCCGGCAACCGGCAAAGAACAGTCATTTGACTTGTTTCATTCGACAGGCCAAAATAAAATGGGATAGTTTGGTTGATTGTGCGAAATTCATGCATTGAAGGAGAGGGCCATGAAGTCATTGTTGGCCGTCCCAGCAGCGGTTCTTGCCCTGGGTTGGATGCTCGTTCCGGGCGTCGAGGCGTTTGCACAAGGGCTGAAAATGGCCCCGAATTTAAGCGCGCCAAACCCGTTTAATGTGCAAACCGCCGGATATAACCCCGTATTGAACGGCGACTCCTTCTTCAATCGCGGGGCCAATCCGTATGGTTCGTTTTCAGCGACATCGGTTGGGACGGGGGGACAAACGATGACCAGCCTGCCTCCGCCACCGCCGTATTATCCGTATTATCCATATAACTATGTTCCTTCTGTCTACGGCGATTATTTACGAGGATTGTCATCGTTAGTGGATTCCGGCGGGCGATTGATGGTGACCACGCAGGAAGCGTATTTGATGCAGGAGCAAGTGAAACGGGAAAAAATCGCCAACCGGCGGCGAGTCTTGGAACAGTGGCTTTGGGAGAGGAATAACCTGCCAACCCCGCAAGATGAATTCGAACGGTTGCAGAAGCTCGAGTTGCGTCGAGCCCAAAATGACCCGCCCGTCAACGAGATTTTCTCGGCGAAAGCCCTTAATGACCTTTTGATCGACGTGCAAAAGCTGCAAGGGCAGGGGATCGAAGGTCCAACCATCATCCTGAGCGAGGACATTCTCAGGCACATCAACGTGGTTCCGCCGGGCAACGGCAGCGCGAATGCCGGTTTGTTGCGCAATGACGGCAAACTGGACTGGCCTGTGACTCTTGCCGGCCGCGAATACGCCGTCGAGCGAGAACGCATCAATATCCTGTTGCCAGATGCGATCAATCAGGTCAAGAATGGCAAGGTCGATCCCGACACTTTGAAAGAATTGACCCATTCCGTCGACAAATTGATAACCAGTCTGGCCCAGAATATCGGCCAGATTCCCCCATCGCGCTACATCGAGTCGAAACGATTTCTGAACAATCTGCATGACGCGCTGCGTGCCTTGAGCAGCCCGAATGCCAAACATTTCTTTTCGGGAAAATACTCGGCCAAAGGACGCAGTGTCGCCGAACTGGTCAGGAATATGACCGAACAAGGATTGCGTTTCGCGCCGGCTGTGCCAGGTGACGAAGCGGCCTACATCGCCTTGCACCGCGCCTTAGCGTCTTTCGACATCAGCGCCAACGAACAGGCATCGGCTCGCTAACCGGTTTGGTTCTTGAAAGTGACGCCGCTCACCGAAATGGGCGGCGTTTTTGTTGAATATCTTGCCATTTCGTGCCTTTTCCAAAGCATTGGGGCATGTCGGCCGGCGGTTGCCCCCCATCAATGCGTCTTGTCGGAATGCAGTCGTTGCTGATGAACCACGCCTCTTTTCTGCATGAACGAACCGAATATCGGCCGACGATAGAATCGGCAGGCAGCGCCGTTTACAATCAAAGTTGAAGACGGCCTCGCAAGTGGCCTTGGATCAGGGAGGAACGAAGTTGATACCACTTCGTTACAACGTTCGCAATCTGTTTGTGCGCTGGAAAACGACGGCGTTGACGTCGCTTGGCTTCGTGCTGGTGGTAGGTCTGCTCGTGGTGATGCTTGCCTTCGTGGAAGGATTGAACGCGCTGTCACAGAAGACAGGTCCGGAGGGAAACGTGATCCTTTTGCGTGACGGCGCGACCGATGAACTGTTCAGCGAGATTGCGGTCAACCAGGAAAACCTGTCCGCTTTGTGGTTGCAGCCGGAGGTGCTGACCGAGCAGGGCAAACCGCTTGTAAGCAAAGAGGTTTACAGCATCGCGACGCAGGAAATCCCGCCGGCGGAAGAAGGAGGAAGGAAAACCTATCGTTTTCTGCAGGTGCGAGGTGTGGAGGACCCAGCACGGTCGGGGCGGGTGCACGGTTTACACCTTCATGCAGGAGGCCGTTGGTTCGATGAGACAGGCACCGAATGTGTCATGGGGGAGGGCATTGCCAGAGCTTTGGGAAAAAAGCTGGGCGACGTCTTCCAGCCTCGGCCTGATCTGGCGTGGAAGATCGTCGGCATCCTCGACTCGAGGGGTACTCCCTTCGACTCGGAGATTTGGGCCAAGCTGGCGGACATTGGCCGCTACTTTGGCAAAGATAATGAGCAAACCGGGCAGCGGTTTTATACTTCGATCGTTGTCGCCACAAAGGATTCAGCCACAGCGGAAAAATTTGCCAGGGAAATACAGGATCGCGTTCGCGATATCCGGATTCATGCCCAGCCGGAGCGCAAATACTATGCGTCGCTGTCGAAAAGCAACCAGATGTTCGAAGGCGTGGCTCTGTTTATCGCAGTAGTCATGGCCATTGGTGGGATGTTCGGATTGATGAACACGATGTTTGCCGCCGTCAGCCAACGGATCAAAGACATCGGCGTGCTGAGAATTCTCGGCTACACGCATTGGCAAATCCTTTATTCGTTCTTGTTGGAGTCGTTATTGCTGGCCGGGATCGGCGGGGTGGCAGGCATTGCATGCGGCTACCTGGTCCACGGAGTTGAACAGACCAGTTACGTTTCATCGGGACAGGGGGGAGGCAAAACGGTGGTCTTTACGCTGATCGTCAACCAAACGGTGGTGCTCTGGGCAGTTTCCTTCACGGTGGCGATGGGCATCATCGGTGGCATTTTGCCCGCCTGGGCAGCCATGCGCCTTCGGCCGCTCGATGCAGTGCGATGAGTATGCGACGCTGCCTTTCCCTGTTGACAGAACTTGGCGAAGCCGTCGTCGGCTTTTGGGTCCAACCGATTCGCGCCGAGCCGATCGCTTTGTTCCGCATCGCAGTGGGAGCGGTCGGCATCCTGTCGCTGCTCTTGAGCTTAGGTCCGCTTTTGGAACGTTACGCGGGTGAAAATGG
Source organism: Gemmatales bacterium (assembly GCA_026004675.1). Lineage (GTDB taxonomy): Bacteria > Planctomycetota > Planctomycetia > Gemmatales > Gemmataceae > BPJP01. The sequence goes on along the minus strand of BPJP01000001.1, from coordinate 72,232 downwards.
ATTGTGCCCGCCGGAAGCATTGGGTAGCTGGGTCGAAAGGAGCGGTCGTTTCAGCATTTTGTACGGGCCGACCAATCTCCCCTTTCTGGAGAACTGGCTGCCCGAAGAATATTCCGAGAGGTGGAAGACGTGGGCGGCAACGCCGACCGCCGTGCGGCAACTTTATTGGGTGTGGCTCGCGGCCATGCTCGGCGTGACTCTCGGCTTCTGGACCCGTCTCTCGACGGTGTTGGCTTGGGTCTGCGCGGTCAGTTTGCATGTGCGATTGCCCTGGATACTCAATGGCGGCGACGAGATGCTGCGCATGTCCTTATTTCACTTGATGCTGATGCCGAGTGGTGCCGTCTGGTCAATCGATCACTGGCGCCGCTTGCGCCGACGCAGAGGCGACGCTCAGGGACCGGTTTTCGTTCGCCCGTGGTCAGTTCGCCTATTGCAATTGCAACTCTGCGCTATCTACTTCTTCACTGGCCTGTCGAAGTTAGGCAGCGACTGGATTACTGGTGAAGCCGTCTATTGGGTTCTGAATGACATTTCCCTGACACGCTGGTCGTATGCCTCCGTTCCCATACCGATGTTTCTTTGCCGATGCCTTTCATGGGGGACGTTATTGTTCGAAATTGGCTTCCCGTTCGCGATGATCGTCGATCGAGTGAGGATCGAGATTCCTCAACCTGGCGACATGGCGAAACGCATCCAAATCAGCATTCCCGTGCGAAGATTCTATCTCATGGGCGGTTTGCTGTTTCACTCAAGCATTTGGGCCACTATGGAAATCGGTTATTTCAGCCAGTTGATGATGTGCTGGTACCTCGTTTTTTTGCCAGACGACTTTCAGTTAGGCCTTTTTTCGCGAAAGAAAACGGACCCGATTGCGCCGGAGCCGGGCACCTCCGATATCGCGAACGACGAAGCGGCGTTGGCTGGCGCTGATCGATAAAAAAGGACCAGGCCATCGTCGATCGATGGCTGGTCCGATCAAGGAGGAGCAACCTTGAGTCTACTTCGGAATGTCTTTGAACCAACCTCGATGAATCTGTCCGTCGCGAACGATATAGAACTTCAAGGGGCAAAAGGAAGGCAAATCCGGGTGGTTGAGGACGAAATTGACGTTGTCGATCGTAACGGTCTCCCAGGTATGCAGCCCAATCAGGATATCGTTCACTCGGATACCCGCTTTTTTGGCGGGGCTGTCAGGCTTGACGTCGAGAACCCGCATGCCGCCGTGCAGTTTTCGGCTGACAAGCTTGACTAGCTGGCCGTCGGCAGCGTCGAGCCGCAATCCGAGCCGGTCCCAAATGGTTTCCGCTTGGACGATAGCAGGAATTTCCGTTTTGCCCAGCACCAATGGCACCAACTGGTCGTTGCCACGCCGGCGGATTCGCAAAGTAACCGTATCGCCTGGCGTGCGCTCATAAAGGGCACGCTCGAAATCCAGACGGCAATGAACCTTGAAATCATCGACTTCCACAATTTGATCACCAGCCTGAAGTCCCGCTTGGGCCGCAGGCGTGCCGATTTCCACAGCGTCGACGACCAACTCGCGGCGAATGCGGTGATCGGCTTCATAAGCTATTCGGTCATGCAGTAGCAAACCGTGTCCGATGCCTCGCTTTTGGGTACTGAAGAAATCACTGGCAACGTCGATCATCGTTTCCACGGGGATCGCAAAACTGATCCCTTGAGCACCAGCCCGAATGGCAACGTTGACGCCGACCAGTTCACCGAAGATATTCACCAGCGGACCACCGGAATTGCCAGGATTGATGGCGGCGTCGGTTTGAATCAGCGACTTGTAGGATATTTCTTTATTCAGGGTTACATCCCTGTTGATGGCGCTGACGATCCCCTTGGTGACGGTGAAGGGATAGCCGTATGCGTTGCCGATGGCAATGACGGTTTCACCGACCATCAAATCTCTGGCGGTTCCCAGCGGCATGACCTTCAATTTCCGTTCCGTGTCGACCTTCAATAAAGCCAGGTCCGATCCCCGGTCACGGGCGACGATCCGTGCGGGGTAGGAGCGGTTGTCGCGGAATCGGATCTCGATCATGTTTACATTCGCGACAACGTGGTAATTGGTCACGATGTAGCCGCGCTCGTCGATGACTATGCCCGTTCCCATGCCGTTGATGCGATTCTGCAAAGGTGAATGGGAAAAAAGCTCGTGAACTTTGTTGTTTTCGACCGTCCGTTCACTGTGGATGTTGACAACGGCATCCTGAACCCGCGCGACGGCTTCCACCACGGGAGTACGACGTGGATTGCTGGCGACTACCTCTGCTTGCCACCCCGCAAGCAGACAGAGCACGGTAAGGACGGCCACGTTTCGCGTACGGCTTTGAGAGTATGTTGATAAGAACCTGCTGCCATGCTGCATCTGCGAATTCATGTTGTCCTCAACGGCAGGCCAATCGATCTCACGGAGTACGCACAAAGGTCTGGTTTCTGCATCGGTTGAAAAGCGAGGACGCTGGAGGGGAATTCGCCATTTTCGCCAGTTTCACAGCCGGTTTGCAACCGATGAAACGCATAGCATCCGGTTTGACGATGGCGAAAAGATCACCGATTAAACAAGTTGTTACGGTTGGTTTGCAAACCAGGAATGACCTAGAGTGCCAGCCGACGCCGACACAAAACAATCCGGCGGAAAATCAGCTTTATTCGGAAGCCGGACGGCTCGTTTCGGTTTCAGCCGACGCAGGCGTTTCGGTTGATGATGAGGCGGGAGCTTCTTCCGCAACCGTCTTCGGTTCTTTTTTGCTTGAAGGAGCTTTGACGTCCGACAACTTGCTGAGATTCGTAAATAAATGTGCCAACGAGATGGTCAGTTTGCGGAAGTCGTCTTCATGGAGACTTTCATTCGGTGCATGGGCGTTGGTTTGCGGATCTTCGATTCCCAAGAGCAGGGCAGGGGCGTCGTCGAAAAGTTCCGAAAGCGGCCCGACAAAGCCGATAGAACCACCACAGCCGATGGCTAACGGTTTGGTTCCGTAGCCTGCTTTCAATGCCTTCATGGCAGCATCGAATGCCGGTCCTTTCGGATCGGTGATCCACCATTTGACCGGCGCGCCGAGCGGGGAGACGTTGACCCTCACATTCCACGGAGGGTCTTTGCTCAAAAGTTCCTGTAGATTCTTCAGGACTTCCTGCGGATCCTGGTCGGGCACGATCCGGCAACTGACGATGGCCTGAGCCTTGGGCAGGATCTGATTGGAAGCGTGCTTGATCGAACTTGCTTCCAACGCGATGACATTGGCGGACGGAAGCCGCCAGGTCTGCTGGCGAACGTCAACGTTCTTGCGGTTGGCTAGCTGAACACCGGGCAAAACGCCAGCGTCCCGGCGGAATTTTTCAGGATCGAACCCCAGTTTTTTGATCGTTCGCCTGAGAGCCGGGTCGATCTTGCGGACATGGGCTTTGTCCTCTAACTCCGGCGGCAACCTGCCGTCTTTGCCATAAAGACGCGACAAGATCACGCTCAACGCGATGGCGGAATCGGCCAAAGCGCCACCCGCCTGTCCGCTATGCACTGGCCGAGTCGCGCTTTCGACCTCGACGAGAACCGCTACGATGCCGCGCAGCGAATAAGTGATGCACGGAGTTCCGACTTCGATATTGTCCGTGTCGCAGACGACGATAACATCGGATTTCAGTTTTTCTTTGTGCTCGTGGAAAAAACCATCGAGGTTCTTTGAGCCGATTTCTTCTTCCCCCTCGACGACCATCTTGACATTGACCGGAAGTTCACCGATGGTTTTGAGGAACCCGGCAATGGCGCCGAGGTGGGCGGTGATGGCTCCCTTGTCGTCCGCGGCGCCGCGGCCATACAGCCTGCCGTCGCGTGCGGTCAATGTCCATGGTGGGGAGAGCCATTTGGCTTCGTAGTTGATGGGCTGGACATCGTAATGGGAGTAGAGAAAGACAGTGGGTTTGCCCGGAGCGCCAAGCCACTCGCCGTAGACATAAGGGTTGGAGCCGTGCGAACGGAGCAGGTCGACGTTTTGCAAGCCCGCTTCTTGCATTTGCCTGGCGACCAAATCAGCGCAGGCATCAATTTCCCGTTGATGTTCGCCGTCCGTGCTGATACTGGGTATGGCAACCAGCTCGGCCAGATCGTTGATGCGCTGGGCATGGTTTTCTGCGATCCATTGAACGGCTTTCTTCATGGCGACGCCTCCCATAGGCTGTGGAGTGAATGTATCTGGGCGCGGCTCAAAAAGCAATTCAGCCCATCCGACACTGGACGAAACTGCCGATGTTGGTGGTATCGGTGATCCAAGGCATTAGAAACTCATGTGGGCCATCGTTATGTTGTCACTGGCGCTGACTGTCCTGCTTGCGCGATACAAATCGAGCGGCGAACGGTTCTTCGATTTTTTGGGCATGCGCCTTCTCTATTTGTTCGCTCGATTGTGGCATCGGTTGTCCTGGCAGGGGGCCGAACGCGTTCCTGTCAGTGGTCCAGTGCTCGTTGTATCGAATCACACGTGCAGTGCCGATCCCCTTTTTCTCGTGGCCAGTAGTTTTCGACCGTACAGTTTTCTCATTGCAGCCGAGTTTTTTCGCCTTCCTTTGGCCAGGCACTTGTTTCGGTATCTGCGTTGCGTGCCGGTAAATCGCCGGGATTGCGATGTGCTCAGCGTCCGTCGGGCGTTGCGCTTGTTGGCGGAGGGGAGGGGTGTCTGCATTTTTCCCGAGGCTGGTTTGCGTAACGCCGGCCGAAAGGTCGTTCGCAATGGAAAGGCCGGCGCCGCTTTGATCGCTCTCCGCAGTCGAGCCTGTGTCATTCCTGCTGCGGTGGTGGGCGGTCCGCAAACCCCACATCTCCTCGAGGCGTGGTTGGGACCTTCCCGCGCCCATGTCACTTTCGGTTCTCCTCTGGATTTGGCGCCGTATTATGGCCAACCCGTTCGTCGGCCTCTGCTCGAACGAGTCAACCGCTACATCATGGACGCCATCATGCAGCTCGAAAACCAGGGCCGATGAAGCTGCTACTCGTGCTGTCACTTATTTTCCGATTTTTCCTCGAAATTCGAGAATGGGAATGCTAGTTTAACTACCATTGCTTGGCTACAATCGCCCGCAACCTGTCGACTCGCAGCAAACGAGCAGTTAATGAAGGAGTTTTCATGAAGCGGTCTGTTTTGTACATCTGCTCCCTCGTCGTTTTAATTGTCGGTTCTGTCAGACCGGGTCAGGCTGCCGACAAACCCAATATCCTGTTCCTTTTCGCCGACGATCATGCTTACCAGGCAATCAGCGCCTACGGGTCCAAAATCAACAAGACTCCAAACATCGATCGGCTGGCCAAAGAAGGCATGCTGTTCGAGAATTGTTTCGTGACCAATTCGATCTGCGGTCCCAGTCGAGCCTGCATCTTGACGGGCAAATACAGCCACCTCAATGGTTTCTACCGCAACGGCAATCGCTTCGACGGCAGTCAGCTAACCTTCCCCAAGCTGTTGCAAAAAGCCGGTTACCAGACAGCAATCATAGGCAAATGGCACCTGGTCAGCGATCCGACTGGCTTCGATTACTGGCAAATCCTTATTGGTCAGGGGCCGTATTACAATCCGCCGATGATCGAAAACGGCAAACGCGTCAATCATGTAGGCTATACCACCGAAATTATCACCGACATCGCCTTGGATTGGCTCAAGAACAAGCGCGACAAAAACAAGCCGTTTCTGTTGATGTGCCAGCACAAGGCGCCGCATCGCAATTGGCAACCCGGTCCGAAATACCTGACGAGATACGACGACGTCACCATTCCGGAGCCAAAGACTTTATTCGACGATTACAAAAATCGCGGGACGGCGGCGAAAACCCAGGATATGACGATTCGCAAAACACTGACTCCGGACGATTTGAAACTCGTTCCGCCGAAAAACCTGACCCCGGAACAGCGAAAAGCCTGGGATGCGGCTTACGGGCCGAAGAATGAAGCCTTCCGAAAGATGAAGTTGACCGGTGACGATCTGGTTCGCTGGAAATACCAACGTTACATCAAGGACTACTTGCGGTGCATCGACGCCGTCGATGACAACGTTGGCCGAGTTCTCAAATACCTCGATGACAGCGGCCTCGCCAAGAACACCGTTGTGATGTATTCGTCCGACCAGGGGTTTTATCTCGGCGAGCACGGATGGTTCGACAAACGCTGGATGTACGAAGAATCGTTGCGCACTCCATTTATTGTTCGCTGGCCCAACGTTGTCAAAGCGGGCAGCCGGAATTCCGCGATCGTCTCCAATGTTGATTTCGCCGAAACGTTTCTGGATATCGCCGGTGTGGACATCCCTGACGAAATGCAAGGGCGCAGTCTGGTGCCACTTCTGAAAGGTACAACGCCCAAAGATTGGCGCAAAAGTTTTTACTACCATTACTACGAATATCCCGGCGCTCACAGCGTCCGCAAGCATTACGGCGTCAGGACCGATCGCTATAAATTGATCTATTTTTACAACCTCGATGAGTGGGAATTGTTCGATTTGCAGGAGGATCCCAACGAACTGAATAGCGTGTATGGTCAGCCGAAATACAAGAAGATCGAGGCACAACTGAAGGCGGAGTTGGCTCGCTTGCGAAAAGAATTGAAGCTTCCCAAGGAAGATCCGCCGGAATCGTATCCTCCGAAACGCAAACGCAAGAAATAAAGCGCTCTCTTACGCCTGCAACATCTGCTTCAGCCGGTTCAAAAAGACGATCATGCCAATAAGTGCGGCGGTCAAGCTGGCGATCAGCACAGCACCGGCGGCAATATCGAGACAGTTGCGGACACGCGGCCTGGTTCCTTCGTCCAAACCGCGAAAGATGGTTTCGAGGGCACTGTTGAACAGTTCGGCGGTTATGACGATGCCAATGCAGCCCAATAGCAAGCACCACTCCATCGCCGAGCAGCCGAACACCACCGCCATCGCCACGACAAGAGCGGTAAAAAAGAAATGGACCGAAAAGCTGGAGTGGCCACGCACCCCTAGCTTCAGGCCACGAAATGCATCACCAAATTTATCTTTCCAGCGCCGTGGCGTTTTCTGATCGGGTGACGTTTCGAGGTCAAGTGGTCCGTCCATTCGCAAGTTCCTCGATCGGTAAGGGATCGCGCCGTCTTATACCACGACGGAAACTTTTTTTGAACGCCGACTGACTTCGACCTTGCCGTGGAGCCTGCGTCCTAATTCCGAAAAAGTCGTTTGCACTTGGGGGGACCGAGGATTTCGTGCAACAGAAAAGCCGTCTGCAAATTCTCGGTGGAACCGAGCAATTCGTGAACGCGGCTGACCGCTGGTGCTGGTAGTTGGCGTTCCGGTTCGGGCGGGACCGCAACTCTCGACACGTCTGGCACTTCGGCAATCTCAGTATCGGGGGCCGCCGGCACGGCTGCTGGAATAACCTGTTCGGGGAGTCTGGATGGCGGTTCCGAAGTGGATAGACGTTGCGGACGGCGCGGTGCAGGTTTTGGCCTGACAGGTGCCGTTTCTTCGGTCACCACCGGCTTGACTTTGGTATTGATCGGCCGCTTTTCCGACGAACGCCTCCGCTGAACTTCTTCCATGAATTCATCCAGAGGTGCCTTGGCCCTCCTCGCCTCGGGACGCCTTCGCTGTTCCCGGCGCATCTGTTCCAGCCGAGCCTCTTCGCCGCCGCGCAATACAGAGGCCAGAATCCACATCGCCAGCGGAATCAGCAGGAGTATCCATATCACATCTTGCATAGCTGGCCTCGTATCTCAGAAAGACATCGGTCACTTCGCATCCGGATGCGTCCGAAACGAACGGAATTAAGAGGGGGTGCTGTCTTCTTCTTTTCGGGCGTTGCCGACGCCAGCGATGGCATTGCGCATTTCGGTGTCGGACTGGAGGTTGCGCATGTGGTAATAATCCATGACGCCGAGTTTTCCATGTTGAAAGGCATAGGCGATCGCCTTGGGGATTTCGGCTTCGGCGAGAACGACCCTGGCGCGGTTTTCCTCGACGAGCGCCCGCATTTCCTGTTCTCTGGCGACGGCCAAAGCTCGGCGTTTTTCTGCCTGGGCCTGGGCCACTTTCAAATCGGCCGCCGCTTGGTTCGCCTGCAATTCGGCACCGACGTTTTCCCCCACGTCGATCTCCGCGATGTCGATCGAAACGATTTCAAAGGCGGTCTGGGAGTCGAGCGAATTCTGGAGCACGGCCTGGGAGATTTGGGCAGGGTTGGCCAAGACGTCCGTATGGGATTCCGCGCTGCCGATCGCTTTGACGATCCCCTCGCCGACGCGGGCAATAATGGTTTCTTCGGTGGCACCACCGACCAGGCGTTCGAGTTTGGTACGCACGGTGACGCGTGCCCTGGCCTTCAGTTGGATGCCGTTTTTGCAGACGCCATCGAGTGTAGGTCGGCCTTTACTCGGATCGGGGCAATCAATCACTTTGGGATAGACGCTGGTGCGAACCGCTTCAAAGACATCGCGGCCAGCCAGATCGATCGCGGCTGCTGTCCTCCACGGAAGGTCCAGACCTGCCTTGTGCGCGGCGATAACGGCGGCGGCTGTCTTCGGCACGTTCCCACGCGACAAATAATGTGCTTCCAACTCCTTCGTCGTCACCTTGACGTTCGCTTGAACCAAGGCGATCTTGTGCCGCACGATCATCGCATAGTCGACGTTGCGCAGTTTCATGCCGATCAGGTCGAGGATGCTGATCTGCGCCCCTGTGAGCAAACATTGCACCCACAGTCGGATGAAGCTGAAGAAAACGACCAGAAAGATGATCAGCAGGATCAGAATGATTCCCACCGCCACCAGGGAAATCAAGGTTCCGGGGGAGATTTCGTCTTGGGCGAAAAGTGCCACGAAGGCGAGCGGGTTGCGGGAGATCATGATGCGCTCCTTTAAGGATTCCCGTTTTCAGGCAATTCGTATCGGACGAGTTTCTCTTAGGCGAAATCTTCGGTTTCCAATTTGCTGACGTCGGGCTTGTCTACTTTTCGGACCACAACCCGGCCGGCGCGAACATCAATGCAACGCACCCATTCGCCCGCTTCGATCATCATCCCTTCGCTGATGCAGTCAACGCGTCGGCCGTCGAACTCGACAACGCCAGACGGGCGGAGTGAGGAAATCGCCTTGCCGAAATGACCGCGAAGCTGTTCCAACTCCTGGATCACAGGGAGGGAAGAAAACGTCGTGTCTTCGTCGGGCGAACTCAAAATGATGCGTTTACCGATGGGCGACCGTTTCCACAAGTTGAACAGGACCCCCGTAAATACTGGGACAAATACAATCAAGACGATAAGTGTCAGCCAGCCGGTGGCGGGGCTGCTGTACATGAAAACCATGACAACGCCGCCAACCAATCCGCAAATGGCCAAGACGAAAAGGATTCCACCCGAAGGGATGAAAAACTCCGCGGCTAAAAGCAAAAGCCCAGCCGCAATCAAAACGTATGCCAGATATAACGGTTCCATGGCGTCTTCTCGCCGGAGGTCGTTCCTACCGCACGCCCGTGTGCCATCTCGTTGTCAGGTTGTTCTCCAGTTCAAACCTGCTTCACGACGATGCGGTTGCCTTCGATTTCGATGATCTGCACACGCGCCCCAGGTTGAACGTAACTTCCCTCGGCAATGACGTCAATGAAGTCATCGCCGAAACGAGCTTTGCCGGCTGGCCGTAGTGTGGTGGCTGCCTCGCCAATCGCTCCAAGAAGCGAAGGATCGATTTCATAGGCGGTTGCGGAAGTCGGCACCTCTGCTTCTCCTTCGGCTGCGGCATCCGGTGGCTTCAATACCAGCCAGTTCGCCAGGTACGAAGCGATCGGAAAAGCGATCGCGATAGCGAGAAGAATGGCCAGAGCGAACTGTCCCAGCGTCGAGGAAAAGCCGATCCATTCACTGGTGGTTTCTGGTTTCTTGACCAGAGTAACCAGGGCCAAACTGATGATGACGAGAAAAATACCACTAATTCCCGTAAAGCCGAACCCTGGAATAAGGAAAATCTCGACGGCCACCAGAATCAGACCAAGCAGAAAAAGCAAGATAGCAAGCATCGTCCATTGTCCGGCCAATTGCGAATGAGCCCAGAAGTAGAGGACGAAGGCGATCGCCGCGGTCACTCCCGGCACGCCAAACCCGGGCAGTTTCAATTCGAGGATCAATCCCGTGATACCGATCATGACCAGCAGAACGCCGACCCAGCCGAGTCGCAAAAAAGCGGCCAATTCGTCGAGCCAATCTAACCGAGCCTCTTTGACATTGGTCAGTCCGTACTCGGCATAAACTTGTTTCAGAGCTTGCCTGGCTTGCCCCCGAACGATGCACCGAATCAACCCCAACTCGCGAGCCAGTTGGGCGTCGATGCGGAACCAAGTACCCCGAGCCTTGATTTGGCCTTCGTCGATCCAGATGCGCTCGTTGTTCTGATCGAGAAGCAATTCGCGACCGGTGATCAAGCGCCGTTGAAGCGGTCCCGTTCGGCTGCGCACACGATGGATCGCAATATCCGGATCGAGCATTCCCTCAGCCAAAAGGGGAGGGTATTGCTGGTCGATCGCCAGTCCCTTGAGGGAAGCCAGGATGGCTTCACGATAATCGGGCCGTTCGCGAACGATGTCTTCAAAACCACCCAGGTGAGCATTTTCGTGCATGACGATTTCCGAACACCCAAGAGCCAGGAAGGTGGCTGTATCTCGGGCCCGTTCCGTCACATAAGCCAGCGTCATGACACGATATTCGCCATGATTGTCTTTGAGGTTGCGGAAGAAATCGGCCAGTTCGCGGGCCACTTGCGTATCGCCGCCGCCGCATTCGAGCTGCAGAACAAAAAGGTTCACGCCTTGTGTACCAATGGCCCGGCGCATCCGCCGCGTCAGCGTCTCCTTGAGCCGACCATCGACCTGCCCGCGCACTTCGACGAGGCAGGCGACTGGCGACCGGCCTTCCAGTGGGTCTTCTCGCTGGGCATGGGCGGGGAGCTGATAGACTTCAGCGAGCTGTTGTCGGGTCTCGGCGAAGACCTGGCACAGGCCGAAATCGAACGCCTGTTGGGCGGAATACACGGCCCGCCGGCCGGCCGGCATGACCGGATTCTCCCCCACCGGAACGAATCCCTTTTTTCGCTCCTGATCCAGCTGGCGTCCGTCGATGTAGGTGACGCCGCCGGCGCGGGTTCCTTTGATCAATTCGACGCCGGCATCGGCCATTTTGAGCACCACCGCTGGTGCATGTCCGCGACGCCTGGCAACGTACATGTAGTAGATTTGTTGGTCTTCCTGCAACGGGCGATCCTGACCTCGCAAAATATCCCCCAGCTTGCCCTCCGCGGATAGCAGCCGTTCCTTGATCGGTTTGCCCCCTTTGGACATTACCAGATCGTGGCAGGCCAAGACGGGCAGAACGCTATGGCCGGTGACTTCGTTATGAACATAAGCGATCGTGGTTACGTCTTGCAGGCCAAGAATCAACTGGGCCAAACTTCGGCACGGTCCATAATCGGGCGTGCTGCTCGGCTGGCGATCGGGGTTGAAGTCAAAGACGATCTTGACATTTTCGCCGCTTGCTTGATCGAGAAAACGTTTGATTCGTGTATCAATGCGTTTGACAACATCGCTGGTGATGGGGTCTTGAACCGTAATGAACAGCCCGTCGACGCGATCCTCGCCCCAAGCAGGTAGAGTGAACAAAAAGGTGACGATGAGCGACAGACAGGCTGGCCACCGAATAAAAAAGCCATCATGGGTCGACGACGGATGGCGATGAGAAATGCCAGTGAAAACAAACCTGTTCATGAGAGAGATACCTCGCCGTCAGGAGCCCGGTCGCCGAGTCGGCCGCACCCTTGGGTGAGGTAGTGATGCGCTCCCAGACCCGAGCTGTGACCGTGAACCGGGCCAGGGTCCTTGCGAGACAGGTTCCTGCAACTAATTATAGATGCCGCCAAATTCGGAGTCAAAAACCCCACCGGGCGCCGAAGACGCACATGCGGCCGGATGGCGAAAACGGACCATCACTATTGTCTTATTCGTAGCTTGCCGGCCAATCTTTTGTTCCACTTGGAGGATTCCGAAGAACAAAACCTCGTTCTGTAAGCTAAACTTGGAACACATTACCTTGTGCTAGAAACATCTGGTTTCCGATGTATCCTCACCGAATTCGTTTGCGGGGTCCGTGGACATGCGAGCCGCTGGAGCGGGACGGAAGTGGTTCCGAACCGTTGCCTGAGCCGACGCAGATGGCTCTGCCGTGTCGCTGGCAGGATGGAGGGCTGAAGGATTTTTCTGGCAAGGTGCGGTTTCGCCGCCGCTTCGGCTTGCCGCGAAATCTTGATTCCCACGAACACCTCTGGCTGACATTTGGCGGCGCCGATCGCAAAGCCGACGTTTGGCTCAACGGCCACTACCTTGGTGGTCACGAAGGCGACGGAGCCTTCGAGTTCGAGGTCACATCAATCCTCAAAGAACGCAATGAAGTCATCGTCGAGGTGGAATCGGACCGCGATGGCGGCTTATACGGCGAAGTCGCCTTGGAAATCCGTTGTCCCGCCTTTTTGCGCAACATCGATCTTGACTGCTCGGGAAAGGGGCCTCTCTTGAATTTCCATGTTCGCGGCGAAGTCGTCGGCACGAGTCCTGCTCCACTCGAACTTTACTTGTTGCTTGACGAAAAACAGATGGCCAGGCAGCGTGTCACGGCATCGCCGGAGGGATCTCCTTTTCGAATCGATCTCGAAGGATTACAGGTCCACTATGCCCGGCACGGCGTCGAAAAGACTGCCCGCTTGTATAAAGTGCATTTGGACCTGGTCTGTGGCACGATGACCTGGTACATGCATGACGACGTCTTCGAATTCCACGCCGAGGAATAACATGGCGATTGAGTTCTGGAAACTTTGAAGGAGCAAAGAGCCAAAACCGTTCTGCCATTCTGTCGAATTGCGTTGACGCCAGCCGCCTGTTTTGGAGAATAAATCATCTCCATCGGCATTTAGTGCTTTGCGCCAATGTGACCATTCCAGGAGAGGGATTTTCCCACACGATATGCCACGAAAAATCGCCATCATTGCCGATCCAGGAATCGACACGGCCTTCGCCTTGACGCTGGCGTTGTTCGATCCGGAGTTGGAGGTTTTGGGAATCGGAGCCACTGCGGGAAATATCGGCTATGAGCAGGCGACCAGGAACGTGCAAATCGTCGTCGAGCAGATCGACCCGCCGCGCTGGCCGAGACTGGGAGCCGCGCTTCCCATCGATTACGACATCGACGCCACCTATTTGCATGGGCCCGGAGGTCTGGGAGGTGTCGAATTTCCCTGCGCCAATCTCCTGAACCAGATCACAAGCGACCGCCTGCTGATCGACCTGATTCAGCTTTATCCCAAAGAAGTAACGATCGTCTGTTTAGGTCCATTGACGGCGGTGGCATCCGCACTGGAGAGAGATCCGGAATTGCCATTCCAGGTGCAACAGCTGATCTGCATGGGCGGAGCATGGCGCGTTCCGGGCGATGCCAGCGCGGTGGCAGAGTTCCATTTCTACTGCGATCCGTTAGCGGCAAGACAAGTCTTGAAGGCTGGCATGCCGATTACGATGATACCCCTGGATGCCAGCCGGAACCTTTTGTTTTCGCCGACCGATTTGCATTCGTTGCCTGGCCCCGGATCGCGCCGCTCGCAATTTTTGCAAAAGATCATTCCTCCGGGAATCGGCGCCACGTCGAGTGCATTAGGCATCGAAGGACTTCATTTGAACGATGTGATGGGCATTCTGGCAGCCAGCAAACCGGAAATCCTGTCCAGCAAACCAATGGTCATCGATGTGGAAACACGCGGCGAATTGACACGAGGGATGAGCGTGATCGATCCTCACCGGGGAAAGAAAGAGGCTCCGAATGTCGAGCTGGTGGTCGACGTCGAGATGCAGGCTGCTCGCGAGTATATCAGCAGCGTTCTTGGCGGCCGGTCGTGACGAGGTTGATCGAGAAAAGGCCTATTTATTCGGATAAGGTTTTTGCCAGAAGTTTTCGCCGCTGATGTTCGGCTCCGGGCGGGTTTCGATGGTGCAATCGCCATGAACCTGAACCTGGCACGCGAGCCGGATTTCGTCTTCGTGTCCAATTGCCGACAACATCAATTTGAGCTTGGCTTTCTCGATGAACGTTTTCGGGCTGAGGTTCTCCATTCCTTCTTTGACGAGAATCGCACATGTGCCGCACAATCCTTGACCTCGGCAATTAGCAAATCGATTCAATCCCCGATAGATTTCGCACCCCTGTTTGCGCAACTCAAATCGGAGATTACTGCCCGTCGGAACTTCGATCTCTTTTTTCTCGTTTTTGACGATTACTTTCGGCATAATTGCATCCGTTTTCTGGAATCGGCCTGCGACAGTGATAAACTCAAATTAGCGATCGGACCGGAGAAATTGTACAAATCTAATAGCAGGGGCCAAGTACCTTGCCTGCTGAGCGGCCAAGTTTCCTCCACGCTTTACAGACAGGACGACTGGTGTCGAAGCTGCTGCGGCAACGAGAAGTTCAGGTATGGCGATCACCATTGCACACGTGAGCGACGTTCATATCACGGCTCATCCGCTGGGTTGGCGTCTACGTGACTGGTTCAACAAGCGATTTCCAGGTTGGCTTAATTTCCAGTTTTTGGGAAGGCGCTGGCGATTTCGCCGAGCCAATGAAGTGCTTGCGGCTCTATCGGCTGATTTGAAGTCGCGTCCGCTGCAGCATGTGGTGTTTTCCGGCGACGCGACCGCGATGGGTTTCGAAGCTGAATTCGCCGCTGCTGCGAAGCTGCTCGATCTGAAGCATCAAGATATGCCTCCTGGTCTGGCTGTGCCCGGCAACCATGATTACTATACGCAGCATTCTGCTGCGGAAGGGCACTTCGAGCGATATTTCGCACACTGGCAGACTGGTGTTCGTGTCGATAATGAGACTTACCCCTTCGCCCAACGAGTGGGCAACATCTGGCTGATTGGAGTGAACTCTGCCGTCGGTAATCGCTGGGCGTGGGAAGCTTGCGGACTGGTCGACGAGGCCCAACTAGGCCGACTTGCCCGGCTGCTCGACCGACTCGAGCCGGGGCCGCGTGTTTTGGTGACCCATTTCCCTGTCGCTTTGGCCAACGGCAATCCGGAACGCTCGACACATGGTCTGCGCAACTTGCACGAAGTGGTGGAAGTCGCAGCGGGAGGAGGCGTGCAACTCTGGTTGCATGGCCACCGCCACAGACCTTATCGTCTGCTCCAAGGCACTGCCGCGCCATTCCCGGTCATCTGTGCGGGAACCGCCACACAAACCAATCTCTGGAGTTATTTCGAATACACGTTCGATGATGGTCATGCGGTCGCTTTGCAGCGAACGTTCAACCCGCAAACGTGTCGCTTCGAAGACCGCGAAACCTTCCAGTTTGCCTTTCCTTATTCCCGACCTCTGCCAGAGGCGAAACAGGAACTGCAATCCTCCGACAATCAGGTTTGATCGTAAAGGGCTATCTGCCGATCGGTCGCCGACCGGGTCCCGCTTTAGGTCCATCTCCCAGATCCTTGCGCATGGCGTCGGCAGCAGCCATCAACCGTTGCACAACCTCGGGATACTTCTCGGCGACGTTGGTCGTCTCGCCGATATCCTTCTCCAGATCGAAAAGCGACAAGGGGATCGTTTTGGAGACGCGTTTGCCAGGCCGCCCATCTTTGCCGGGAATCGGCGAACCGTAACTTTGCGGAAACATCAACTTCCACTTTCCGCTGCGCAGAGCCACCAGCCGATTTCTTCCGTCGTAGTGATAAAAGACAGGATGAGGCGATTTGGCGCCGGGATGCTGGAACATCAACGGCGCGATGTCTTTGCCGTCGATTTTGTTTTTCGGCAAGGGAGCGCCGGCCAACCTGGCGAAAGTGGGCAACAAGTCGATCGTGCTGCAAACTTCCCGGCATACGGTACCGGCCGGAATGCGACCGGGCCAACGCATCAAGCAGGGGACGCGGAACCCTCCCTCGAAATTCGTCCCTTTGCCTTCCCGTAACGGCTTTGCCGAGCCGGCATGATTGCCATATAGCAACCACGGGCCATTATCCGAGGTAAACACCACACAAGTGCGCTCGTCGATCTTGTTTCTTTTGAGGGCGCCCAGAATCTCACCCACGCTCCAGTCGATTTCCGTCAAGACGTCGCCAAACAGGCCGCGTTTGGTTTTCTTCAGGAATTTTTCGGAGGCGAACAACGGCACGTGCGGCTGCGGGTGGGGCAAGTAAAGAAAGAAAGGCTTCTCCTTGTTCTTGTCGATGAACTCGACAGCACGTTCCGTCAAGCGGCGGGTCAGCGTTTTTTGGATTTCCGGCGTCACCTTGGGGTTGATGATCTTATCGCCTTCGTATAACGGCAAATCTGGAAAATGAACGCGTTGTTGTTCGGGATGAAACGGCCACATGTCATTTGAATAAGGGAGTCCGAAGAATTCGTCGAATCCCTGGTTCGTCGGCAGGAACTTTGGGAGATGCCCAAGATGCCATTTGCCGAAAATGGCTGTCGCGTAATTCTTCTGTTTGAGCACTTCCGCTATCGTCATTTCGTCCGGGTTCAGACCGGTCGTGGAACGAGGCCCAAAATTGCCTCCGATACCAACCCGCGTCGGGATACAGCCTGTTAACAGGGCGGCTCGCGATGGGGTACAAAACGACCGACCGACGTAAAAATCCGTGAACTTCATCCCTTCCTTCGCCATGCGGTCCAGGTTGGGAGTCTGGTAGCCTTCGGCGCCGAACGGACCGATGTCGGCATACCCCAAATCGTCGCAAAAAATGACGATGAAATTTGGCAGCGGTTGGTCGTTGTTTGCCCGAACGACAGCGCCGCTCGCGAACATCAAACCGAAGCAAAGGACTTGCAATAGTCTGTACACGGCCAGGACTCCAGCAGAAATCTCGTTGCAACCACTTCTTTTGTCGATAGCGTAGCGCAAGCAGGCGCGTTTCGCCATGAAAAAAAGAAGAGGTATGGGACAGCTCGCATGGGGCAGGGGGATGTCAACAGGGCAGGGGGGCACTTTTCTTCGGACCGGATTTCAGCTCCGCCAACATCAGTGGATGCAAAGGTCCGTTCGTGGCCAGACCGTCGGGCGTGAACGGGTCGTAGGAACTGCCGTCGCAGTTGGTAACCACGCCGCCGGCTTCGCGGACCAGGACGACGCCCCCGCTAACGTCCCAAACATGGGCATCGAATCCCCAATAGGCATCGAACCTGCCCGCGGCCACATAGGCGAGGTTAATCGCGGTGGAACCGGTTCGCCGAAGCGAGCGAGCGCGGAGAGAGAAATGGCACCACCAATCTAAAGTGTCTTCGTGGCCTCGCAAATCATGTGGAAATCCCGTCGCCAGCAATGCTTCTTCAAGCCTCGAAGTGCTGCTTGTTTGAATGCGTTCACCGTTCAGCCAGGCTCCCATTCCCTTGGCGGCCGAAAACATTTCCTGCCGAGAGGGATCATAGACGACTCCGACCACAAGTTCGCCCGCGACGAGCAATCCAAGCGAAACCGCGAACAAGGGGCAGTCGTGCACGTAATTGGTCGTGCCATCGAGCGGATCACAGATCCAAGTCGGCGGGCTGTCGGCTCGAGGCCGAAGCGTATCGGCACCTTCTTCTTCACCGAGAAACTGGTGCTCGGGAAAACGCTCTTGCAAGTATTGCCGGATCGTTCTCTGTGATGCCAGATCCGCGTCGGTGACGAGATCGAATCGCCCTTTTTCCCGGACGCGAAACTTTTGTCGCCATTCTTGCAAGACGGCTGCGCCACGCAGCGCCGCTTCCTGGGCTGATTCCAGATATTGGTTGAATTCTTCTTGCATGCTATTAAGTTACCAGTTTCCCAAATGGTGGACATGGCGTTTCCATAGCTTTGTCGATTTGTAGATTACTCATCGTATACCGTCTGGCAGCAGAGCACGATGCTGAGGCCGCCAAAGATGGTAGACTTTTTTCCAGACCGCGACGCTGGCCGCTTGAGGTCGCGGCCTGCAGTTGGACCCATTACGCCAGGAAGAAAACCGACCAGGAGGACTGTCGATGGCCGAAAAAGTTGTCATCATCGGTTCGGGACCGGCAGGATGGACGGCAGCGATCTATGCCGCTCGCGCGAATCTTGAACCGCTCGTGTTCGAAGGCGCCATCACGCAGGAAAACAGCGCCAAGGGAACCTTGCCGCTTGGCCAATTGAATCTCACGACGGAAGTGGAGAATTTTCCCACCTGGCCTTATGTAGACGCCTCCGTCTTGCAGCAGTTTTCCAAGTCGGCCCTGCCAGAGGAGCGGTACAACAACCTGGTCGGTTTTTACGAAGGCAAAAACGCCCACAAAGGGAAGCGTGCCGCCTATGGGCCGGAACAAATGGAGTACATGCGGCAACAAGCCGTCAACTTCGGAACACGGATCATCACGGATGATATTGTGAAAGTCGATTTCTCCAAGCACCCTTTCGCGTTACACAGTCTCGGCGGCAAAACGGTGGATGCTTTGGCGGTGATCATCGCCACCGGCGCACGCGCCAATTATCTTGGTTTGCCTTCGGAAGAACGTTTCAAGAACAACGGCGTCTCGGCGTGTGCCGTCTGCGACGGCGCCTTGCCTCGGTTCCGCAACAAACCGATCGTAGTGGTTGGCGGCGGCGATTCCGCTGTCGAAGAGGCCACGTATTTGACCAAGTTCGCCAGCGTTGTTTACCTCGTTCATCGCCGGGATCAGCTTCGTGCCTCCAAGATCATGCAGCAACGAGCTTTTGCAAATGCCAAAATCGAAATCAAATGGAATCGCGTACTCGACGAAGTGCTCGGCAACGACGACGAGGGCGTTACTGGCGTTCGTCTGCGGAGCACGACTGACGAAGCGACAGAAGAATTGAGCTGCGCCGGCGTATTCCTCGCCATCGGGCACACGCCCAACACCGATTTTCTGCAAGGCCAAATCGAATGCGACGACAAGGGCTACATTATCCGGAAAAAACCGCATCGAACACACACCAGCGTTGAAGGGGTCTTCGCCGCGGGCGACGTGGCAGACAACTATTACCGCCAGGCCGTGACCGCCGCCGGATCGGGCTGCATGGCCGCTCTCGATGCCGAACGCTGGTTGGCTGAAAAAGGCTTCGAATGACCAGCCCCCGAATTCGCGAAAAACTTTCATAACGGTTCGCTTGCCAAAGAAATATAAGCTACCTTTCAAGTGGCAGGATCGGATGGCGCGCCTCTTTGAAAAGGAGCGTTCCCATGCAAGCGACACACCATCCCGAAAGGCGAGCCTGGGTTCGGTATCCCTGCGATTTGGATTCCTTCTGCCAGCCGACCATTGGATCCGACGACATGCGCTGGGTGGCTCGGATCGCCGACATTTCTCGTGGCGGCATTCGCTTAATCGTTGAACGCCGCTTCGAACCGCGCACCATTCTCAAGGTCGAACCGGAATGCGCCTCGGAGGACGCCCCGGCGAGCATGCTGGCGTATGTTGTTCACGTCACCGTCGCTGGCAATCGCTGGGCGTTAGGCTGCCGACTGGCGAAAGAGTTATCAGAAAAAGAACTACAGGCACTCTTGACGCCTCGTTCCGCGACGCAAGAAACGGAAAGCACGGCAAAGTGAAAACAAAGAGCCATGCGCTTCTACTTCAAGAACGTGCTGATTTTGTCGAGAAATTCGGCGTTGGATGGAAATTCAGCGAGCTTGGTTACCAGCGATTCCATGGCGGCAACGGGATTCAACGACGAAAGGCTGCGTCGCAGCAGAGTCGTGCCCCGCAAAACGTCCTCGGGCAACAGCCGTTCTTCTTTCCGCGTGCCCGACTGGCAAATGTCGATGGCAGGGAAGATTCGACGATCGGCAAGTCGGCGATCGAGTACCAGCTCCATGTTGCCGGTGCCCTTGAATTCTTGAAATATCACTTCGTCCATCCGCGAACCGGTGTCGATCAGCGCCGTGCCGAGGACGGTGATCGAGCCTCCTTCTTCGAAAACGCGGGCGGTTCCGAAAAGTTTTTTGGGAATCTCCAAAGCGCGGATGTCGACGCCGCCGGACAGGGTGCGTCCGCTGGTGCCGACGTTCTTGTTATAAGCCCGTGCCAAACGAGTCAGACTGTCGAGAAGAACGAAAACGTGTTCCCCTTTTTCCGCCAATCGCTTGGCTCTTTCGACGACAAGTTGTGCCGTGCGCACATGGCTTGTGGAATCCCGGTCGGAACTGCTGGCAATCACCTCTCCTGCGACGGAACGCTTCATTTCCGTCACTTCTTCTGGTCGTTCATCCACCAGAAGCATCATGATCTTCATGTCCGGATGGTTCCGGGCAACTGCCTGAGCAATGTGTTGGAGCAGGACGGTCTTTCCGGTTCTTGGCGGAGCGACGATCAGGCCACGTTGCCCCTTGCCGATGGGCGTCAAGAGGTCCATGACGCGGGTTGTCAACGGCTGAGGTCCTGTTTCGAGCTGAATTCGTTCGCACGGGTCGATCGCCGTCAATTCGTCAAAAAGCCGGCGTGGGACTTTTTGCGGCTCCTCGCCTTCGATACGCAAAATGCTTCCCAAACGCGGACCGACACCGCGCCGGCCATTCACCGCTGATCCGGAAAGAAACCAGCCTTCGCGCAGGTTGAATTTCTGGATCAAATGTGCCGGCACAAAAGCATCGCCGGACTGGGAGGCGTACGATCGCGCCGGTTGTCGCAAAAAACCATATCCCTTCATATGCAGTTCAAGAACGCCTTCAACCGTTTTCGAAGGCTGCTTTCTCGCCATGTTAGCCACTCCTTTATGGGACGAACCGAATGCGGGGACAGCGACCAACGGCGCCTGGCTGCCCACCGTTGCCAGGTCTCACATGCGAACGCGCCGAGCACAACCATTCCGCTGACCGGTTCGATGGTCAGTGAAATCCCTCGCGGTCAGCAACAGGCGGTACCTTTGCTGTGCCAGGTGGACGGTGTCAGAAATATGTCGGGGTGTTTTTGCAAACGGGCAGCAGCGGCATCGGATACTTCCTGAGGGATTCCCCGCCGCAATACCGTGCCACTTTGATCGGTAAACGACGGCTGGTCACCGAAATAAATGGCGGTCCGCCCGGTGAGAATTTCCGGGCCGTCGAAACCGTCCGGAACTTTATAAGCAGCTGCCTCGATACTTTCAAGCAAAATCGGTTCCTTCAGCAGCGGATATTCGCGCGGATGCAGGTAGCGATAGGGGCTGCGGCTGCGGACCTCGATCCGGCCAAAACCTGCGTCGGTCAAGGCGCCAAGATAAGCGTCGATCGTAAGGCAACCAGAAATACATCGAGCACGCAGGCGTTCGTCGTCGGCGAGAGATTCCGGCAAGGGAACGGGCGTTACCGGATCGCAGGTGCTGAACAAGCCGCCTATTCTCAAAACGCGAAAAACTTCCCCCAAAGCACGCTGCAAATCACCCGTCGTAAAAATGTTGAACAGGCAATTCTGTGCCACCACCGAGACACTGTTGTTTTCCGCAGGCAAATGAAACGCGTCGCCATCGAGCAGACGGACAAAATCGGTTTGAAACCAGGAATTCAGCCGAGCTGCTTCTTCCAGATTGATGCGGGCTTGTTCTCGCATTTCGGCCACTGGATCGACAGCGAGGACGGACCCCGGGCGCCTTGTCAAATAGGCGAATTGCAGTGCCTCCAGCCCCCCGCCGACGCCGACATACAAGACGGTCGCCCCTTCGTGAATGTCGCGGGGATGGACTGTCGAGCCGCAGCCGTAATTCATCGCCAACATGCGCTCGGGTATTTTCAAATCCGGCAAGCGCCAGACCGGCGATTGTGTGCAGCAGAGTTCGGCATCAGGAGTTTTGGCTGCCTCGGCATAGACCGCCTCAACCGTCTGCAAGTAATCGTTCATTTCTTTCCCTCCGTGGACAATTGTCGCCAGCGGATGTTTCGAAACGCGACCGGGCCATGGTCGGCCTGTAACAGCAGTGGTCCTGTCGCCTTCTCCTTGACTTTGTTCCAGATATGGCCCGTAGGATATGGTACTTCCACATTCTCGTGAATCACGACTCCGTTGAGCACCACTTTATCAAAGCGAGCGTTGGCAATCTTTTTGCCGTTCTCGTCGAAACGTGGCGCTCGAAAAACCACGTGCAGTGTCTGCCATTCACCAGGAGCTTTGCACGCATTGACGCGTGGGGGCACCCCCTTGTCGATCGTGTGATAGCGCGGCTTCATCTCCGCACGCGGATAGACGCCACCGCAGTCCGATCCGGTCAACTCTTTCTTCCCGAAACTGTCGAGAATCTGAATCTCGTACACCCCCATGAACTTGACCCCCGAATTGGACCGCTTGGGAATATTGAAATCGAATTGCACCTCGACGTCGGCGTGGTTTTGTTTCGTCACCAGGTTGCGCGTTCGCCCATTTGGACCGTTCAACCAGATTCCTTTTCCTTTCTCGAAAACGAAGCGGCGGGGATTGTCGGCATCCAGACGAACTGACTTTACTTCGATCCAGTCGCCAAGAGGTTTTTGCCAATGATCGAAACTGTCGGACAACTGTACCCAGTCGCTATCAGCGGCAGCGTCGACGGCAGGAACCAAGAAAAGGCAAAGACACAGCAGGTTACGCATGGGCTTGATCCAATCGTTTAATCACCATTCACAAGGTTGACCCTCAAGTTAAATCCGTTCGCGAGGCATGTCAACGCCACGAACGATCAGGGCAGGGCAGGGGACACTCACAGCATCAAAACCGCACAAAGATATCGGGTTCGGGAGGAATCTTTCGGATCATATCCAGAGAAGGCACGGTAATGACCGCCTGATAGACTTGTTTGCGCTGATCGAGGCGAAAATCGATCTGCCCTTCGACTTCGACCCAGTCTCCGGCTTTCAGATCGAGATTGGCCAGGCTCTCTGGCGCAATGATGACGACGTTCAACGGTGTGACATCGGCGCCGCAGCAGGTCATGCGCAAGCGCATGAGGCTGAAGACCCGATCGTTCCCCGATGGCGAAAACTGGCCGCGCAGGCGTCCCATGCGACCGGTGTAAAAATTCCTGCTCAATGCGGAAAAACGTGCTCGCTCCAGATCCTTGAATTGAAGTGAAATCACTTCATTCCGCGTTACGGTAACCTCGATCGGTTCTGGTTCACCTTCTCGCTGGATGATCAGGACAACTTTGCTTCCCGGTTCGCCTCTCAAGTGAGCGAGCACTTCCTTCAGGCCAAGGTCCTTCGTTTCGATTTCCCTGGGGTGTTTCAATGGCTGCCCCTTGGCATCCTGGATCAATTTGATTTTGACGATCGCATCGCCCATTTTCAGGCCCGCTTTCTCAGCGGGCGTGTTGCTGTTCACGCTACCGATGATCGGCCATTTTCCCGATTTGGCAAGTTGCACGCCGATTGCAGCGCTGAAATTGGCATCCCTATCGAGATCCAGCCCCTCGACATTCGCTCCCATCTTCGAGATGGCGAAATTGCTCAGGCCTTTGTTCGGCAAATTCATCAAAAACAGAAACACCGGCAACGCCAGCACAGCATAGCGCCATGGGTTCCAGCCGTGATCGTGGCCATGGTCGTGACCGGCATGGTGGTGATGAGGATGATGTTGATGAGGATGATGTTCATGATGGTGATGATGGGCATCGCAATCGTTTTCGTGGTGATGGCTGTCGCCAGCATCATGCTGATGAGAGGAGTCGTGCTGATGGTGATGATGATCATGATTGCACGGGACAACGGCCGAACGAGCCTCTCCGGTTTCGCGCCAAAGCACCCAGGAGCGGATGGCAACAAAGGCGAGCAGGACGATACCACCGAGAAGCACCGGCAACTGGAATTGGGGCGCTAAATAAAAGAGCGATTGTTTGAGATAGTGGACGATGCAGATGGCGCCAATGGCGCCGCCGAGTCCGATGGCGAACAGTTGGTCCATGAAATAGGTGTTGGCATCTACGTGATGATGCTGGTCCATGCTTCTTCTCCACGGGGCAGGGCAGGGGGGTCAACCGGTTCCGGTCGGGGTGACCCAACGGTACTGCCAGTAGAAATAAAAAAGTAACGAATAGATAAAAACCTGGATCGCCACGGTGCTGAAGATAATCCAAATCAAGCGTTGGCGAAAAACGCGCGTATACATGAAGTATAGCTTGATGTCGATCATGGGACCAAGGACGAGAAAGGCGAGTTTGGCGGTCGGCGGAATGGCGGTGCCGCCGAGATTGGCTGCGACAAAGGCATCGGCTTCACTGCAAAGATTGAGCAGGACTGCCAGCACCATCATCAGTCCGTGGGAAAGAACGGGCTTCCCCTGGATGAATTCCTGAACACCAGGATTGTAGATCATCGTCTGGCGTGTAAAGGAAGCCAGCAGCGCACCGAGGATCAAGAACACTGTAATATCGACGAAGTCATGGAGGGCGGTTTCGGAGACGTTGCCGAGCCGTTGCCAGAAGGGAGGCTTGGGAACCCCAACGTCCGGCTCGTGGTCTGCGTCGTCCAGGCCAGCGGTCACGGACGGTGACAAAAGGTTATTGCCATATTTGCGATATTGCCATTCGACGATAAGTGCGGTGAGGCAGGCGACGACATAGCCGAAGGCAACGCGAAATCCGACCATGAAGAAACCGCCCATTTGCGCCGGCTCATAGGGAGCAAACGCGACATAGGTGCTCAGAATTACAATAACGTTGATAATCGGACCGGCAAGCATGTAGGCGACGCAGCAACTAAGCGGCAACCCTTTGCGGAGCAAGCGGCGCATGACGACGATGATGCCGCATTCGCACATGGGAAACAAAAGGCCCAGTCCGCCGCTGATTCCTACCGCCAAGACGGCGTTCTTTGGAATGATGCGAACAAGCCATTGTTGCGGAACGAACTCTTCCAGAAACCCCGCGATGGCGGCTCCGAGGATGATAAACGGAAGCGCCTCGTAGAGGATGCTGCAAAACAGAAAGATGAAATCCGTGATGACGTATTCCACGGCAACTTCTTATGCACTGAGGGTTGGCAGGTCCAATCATGCCGCGACGCTGGGCGGCAAATAATCCTCACCTCACTCGTTTCGTCCGATTGTCGAGCACATGGCTGCTGCTTGCAAGAGCCAGCAAAAGGCCATCATCGCGATGGTCGTACCAGTCTTCGTTTCCTGTGGTCTTGGTTGGCATCAGGCAGCAACTGTCTCGCCGCGCAGACGGCGCAGCAACATCGTCGCGAAAAACAGCGCCACTGCCACAACAACAATGGTGCCACTCCAGCCGAAGTGGATCGTTTGTCCCGTTGCTGGGTCGCGGATGCCTATTTCCATCGCTGCCCAAGCGCCGCCGACACCGACAAAAACACTGATCGCCACGCTGAAAAGGAACATCTGCCTCATATTTCGGCTGATGTTCGCGGCCGCTGCCGCCGGTACGATCAACAGCCCGTGGATCAACAACGCCCCGACGGTCTTCAGGCAGAGATTCACGATCATCGCCAAAAGGATGATAAAGGCGTAGTTGTACAGGCGATGGGCGATTTTTCGCGAGCGAGCCAGACTTAGATTAAAGCTGCTGAAGACCAACCCGTTGTAGATCCAGGCCAGCACGACCATGGTGACTGCCAGCAATGCGATCAACACGACCAAATCGGCGCTGGTGACCCATGTGGGGTCGCCAAAAAGGAAGTTCTCTGGGGAAAGATAAGCCCGAGCGCTGATGGCCTTGAAGATCATGGCGCCGAATCCCACGGAAAAGGCGAAAAAAACGCCAATCACCGTATCGCTGGCTAGCGATGTGTTTTCGCGGACCCAGGCGATGCCGAGACCGATGACGACGCCGAATACGACCATAATGGCCGGCACTCCCCAAGTGTAATACCCGGAGTCTTTGCCCAACTGCATCAAAAGCCCACTGATCAAACCGAGACCAACCCCGGCAAAGGCACAATGGGCGAGGGCGTCGCTGAAAAACGCCATGCGGTTGCCCACTACCATGGAGCCGACGGCGCCGCAGATCAGGCAAACGAGGATCACAGCCAACAGGCCGCGGATATTAGTCTCAAAACTAAGGTACGTATCCTGCGGCGCTAGTCTTGCCAGGTGAAAAACAACGGCATCCAACCACTTGTCGATACTGGCCATTTCACCTCCTGCGAGGCAACGAAACCAATCGATGCAAGTATTTCTAAGCTCTGCTCGACCTGTCAAAGCGGAGCAGGGCAGGGGGGTCAGCCCTTGGCTGCCACAGCTTCGACTAATCGCGCTGCGCAATCGAACATCACTCGGACCGAGTCCTTCGCCTCTTGTTCGCTGATCGTCAGCGGCGGAGCTATACGGACCACTTTCTTGGCGAGCGGACCGAGGAGATGAATGCCGTCACCACCGGGTGTTCCCTGATAGCAGGCCAAGACGAAGTCGTTGGCCCAGTCGGCTGCCGATCGGCGATCATGGTCGGTCATCTCGACCCCCCAAACCATTCCCCCTTTTTCGCCTCGGACGCGAGCGACAAACGGCAGCTCTTTCAGTCGCACCAGACCTTCTTCGATGATTCGGGAACTTCGGCGGCAATGCGATAAAACGTCGTTGGCGGCGTACTCGTCGAGAGTGGCAAGGACGGCAGCACAGCACATCGGATTGGCGCTCCAGGTATCCGAACCCTCTCCATATTCGAGATGGGCGAACAGGTCGCTTCGGCCGACGGCGGCCGCCACCGGGACGCCGTTCCCCAATCCTTTGCCCAGCACAACGATGTCCGGTTCGATGCCATAAGTGACGAACGCGAACAGATCACCGGTTCGGCCAAAGTTGGACTGAACCTCATCCAGGATGAAGACAATATCGTTGTCCCGGCAAAATTTTTGCAGCAGTTGCAGGTACGCCTTGGGCGGATGATAGGAGCCACCACCTCCCAAGTACGGCTCCGTGATCAGAGCATTCAGTCGCTTGCCGAATTCATCTTTGAGTGCTTTAAGCTCTTGCTCGTATTTCGAAGCGTCGAACGGATCGTCACGTTGGCTGACATCGGCACATTCGGCCATTGGAAAACTGATGAAACGGACGCGCGGATCGCGTTCCCGGTCGGCTTCGCTCCCGGTCGTCGCGCCTGCCAGACCTTTTTTGCCGTGAAAACCGTAACGAGTCGCGATGATGATGTCGCGTTGGCGATCCCGCGCCAAAGCCGCCCAGAGGGCCTTTTGGATCGCCTCCGACCCGGATGCCGCCCATAATACCTGGTCCAATCGCTGACCGCCGGGGCATTGTCGCATCGTTTCGACCAGCCGCCTGCTCGCTTCCGCTTCCACTGGGGTGATAGCATTGTACGCGGTCAACGTTGGCGCCGAAAAATAAGTCGTTTCGGCTTCTTGCCACGGATTAGACTGCCAACCCATATAGTTGACAAAGCGTTTCATCCAGGATGCCGGATGGTGTCCTAAATTGACGACCAATACGCCGGAGCTGTAATCGTAAAGCCGCCTCCCTTCGGGGGTCCAGAGAAAGACGCCGGAACTTTTTTCAATCACCGCCAACGTCGGCGTGTAGGTCCGCAGGCAGCGCGGTTCGGCTTTGGCGATGACCTCGCGAATGGCGTTCGATCTGGTTTCGTTTGGATGTTGGATCGCTTTGGTCATGGAAGGTCTCCGGCAAAACAGCTTCACGAGATCGCGGCACAGCGCTCGTCTGCCTGGTTTGTCACACCAGCAGGGCAGACGGTCTGCTATCTTTTTGTTCTATGAAAATTCCACAGTAGCGGAGAAGAACGAAAAACGCGTTCGCTTCGTGTCGAGATATAGGGGCGGGCTCCCATCGACCAGTCAGACGCCCACAGAAGGGGCACGACATTCACTCTCCCGGTGCCGTAATGGAGAGACGGCCGTTTTTTGGACCCGGCAAAGCACTAGACCTTGCCTTCGTAGAGTACGACAGGTTCGGCTTTGCCTGGTGCGCGTAATACAAGTCCGCCTTCCTCGCCGTTGACTTCGACGACGCATGCCGGCTGTCCTTTGGCGTGGTGGGCCAGAATGGCCTCCAATGCCTGGACGGTGGCGACACAATTGCGGTCGCTCGTTACGTCGTTGTACGCCAGACCGCGCATCTCTTCGAGCCGTTTCTCGCGTTCGTCGGCAGGTCCCCCGAATTCAACGTAGGCCACTTCTTCGAAAAACCGGGCAATCGTTTCGATGCCGTAGCCGCGCGTCGAGCGTTCGTTCCACGGTTCGATGAACGAAGCGTTGTAATGGTGGTTGGGAGTGATCTTGAATTCGCCAGGGGAACGTCCTTCGACCGTCATTTCGACGCCGCGCTTCCGTTGCTGTGCCGACCACACGCCATTGTCGAAGCGGAACTGCACTTCCTGCTCGACGTAGCCTGGGAAGTTGTTGGGCGTGACCCAGCTGGTATGGATGTCGAACGCTGCTTCCCTGCCATCGTCGTAGGTGTAGACCATCTGCAATTGGGTGGAATCCCAGGTCGGGCCGTCCGCCTTGCCGACGATGCCTCGCTGACCGGTGGCAGTGATCCGTGACAACTTCCAGTTCGGGCCGAACGTGTAGTCGATGAGCTTGATGTAATGGCAGGCGACGTAAGTCCCAGGGTTGCGACCGGTGATCCACTCGGCGAATTGCTCGCCGCTGATCTGTTTCGGTTCAAGGAGCGTGCAGTAGCCGTTGTTGACATGCTGCAACACTCCCTCGACGACGTGCGTGCGCAGTTTCTTATGATCGGGGTCGAGCAGTTTGTGGTAGACGATTTTGGCAAGCACACCCTTTTGCCTGGCCAGCTCGGTCAGTTCGTCGAGCTGCTGCAAACTCAGAACGGAAGGCTTTTCGATGAGAACGTGTTTGCCCGAGGAAAGGGCGAGGCGGGCCGGTTCGAAATGGCGATCATCCGGTGTGGCGATGCAGACCACGTCCACCCCACAGTCGATGAGTTGCCGCACCGCGTCTCCGCCCGCGAAGCTCTTGAAGTCGGCAATGCGCCCATGCGATTCTTTCTTGTACTTCTCTGCTCGCTTGCCGGTTCGGCTGGCGACGGCGGTCAATTCCACATCGACAAACCCGAAGTCCCGGCGATACATGCCGTCTTTGTGCAGCTTCTCGAAAAGCGGCCGGTACGTGTCGTCGAAGATCATGCCCAGGCCGACCATGCCGGCCTTCAACCGATGCTGGCTCAGATTCGCTGTAGTCATGTAGACATCATAAAAGAAACGCAGACGGCGACAACCGAGCCACTGACGCCGCGATTGGAGGCGTCGGCGCGTGTGTCAGCAAACCAGCTATTTCAAGCCATTTTCGGCGATCGTGAATTAAACATAAGAGGCATTATCGGACGTTGTTGCGCAAGCCCGGCTGGGCGTTGGAAAATCCGAACCTGGCCGGTAGCAAATTCGGGCCAGGCCGCCAACGTCCGATAATAGCTGTTATGTTTAATTATCATCAGGCGTCCAGACGCATCCAGCCAGCTAGGTCGCCGATGCTGGTTCTTCGACGAAAACGCCCATTCGGCGGAATTTCTGGTAGCGTTGTTCCAACAACTCGTCGACGGGCAAGCCGCGAAGTTCGCGCAGATACCTCATCAAGTAGGTCTTGAGGGTATTGGCCATCTCGGCATGATCGCGATGAGCGCCACCGAGCGGTTCGGGTATGATGTCGTCGATGACGCCGAGACGGGCGAGGTCCTTGGCGGTCATCTTGAGTGCGGCGGCGGCGCGTGCTTTGGTTTCATCATTGGCGACGCGCCACAAGATGCCAGCGCAACCTTCGGGGCTGATGACGGAGTAATAGGCGTGCTCGAGCATGCTGACGCGGTCGCCGATGCCGATGCCCAAAGCGCCCCCCGACCCTCCTTCCCCGATGACCACGCAGATGATGGGGGTGGGGAGTTGCGACATTTCCAGAAGATTGGTGGCGATGAGCTGAGCCTGGCCGCGCTCTTCGGCGCCGATGCCGGGATAAGCACCGGGAGTGTCGATCAGACAGATGATCGGGAGGCGGAACTTGGCCGCCAGGCGCATCTTGTTGAGAGCCTTGCGGTACCCTTCGGGGTGGGCACAGCCAAATAGACACTCGCTCCGTTCCTTCCAATCGTGTCCTTTCTGGTGTCCGACCAGCATGACGCGAAAATCACCGAGCCGAGCGAAGCCAGTGCGGATGGCGCGGTCGTCTCCGATGGCCCGATCGCCATGCAGTTCGACGAACTCTTCAAAGATCAAGTTGATGTAATCGACGGTTTGGGGCCGATCAGGGTGGCGGGCGACAAGGACGGTATCCCAGGGACTGAGGTTGCTATAGATCATGCGTTTGAGGTTGGCCAGGTCTCGTCGGATGCGGCGAATCTCATCGCTTCGGCCAAGTTGGCCATCGCCGCTGGATTCGAGCCGGGCCAACAACTCTTCCATGTCGTAGATTTCTTTTTCGAAAGGGAGGCGGTGCTGCACCATGTGTGCTCCAGGAAAACGAGTGGGACCTTCGATTCATCTCCTTATATGCAAAGACGAGGGCGAAGGGGCAAGAGCAACTGCCCTAGCAGGATTGGAAGCGGTTACGTTTTGGACTTCTTGACCGCGCTGAAGACGCGAATTTTTCGCAACGCCATCAGCACTTCGTGGAAACTCTGGGGACGATGTTCTTTGTTCTTGGCGAGCATCTGCAGAACGAGTTGGGCGAATTCCTCGGTCACTTCGGGATTGTGCACCCGCGGCGAGATCGGTTTTTCCGTCAGGTGCTTGTTCAAAAGGTCTTGAGCCGACGTTCCCCGAAACGGCGGACGGCCCGTAACGATTTCGTAGCACGTGGCACCGAAGCTGTAGATATCCGCACGCCCATCGAGTGGTTCATTGCGAATCTGCTCGGGAGACATGTAGCTGCGCGTCCCCTGGATTTTGCCTTTCTTGCGAAAGATTTTTGCCAGGCCGGTAGGAATTCGCTGGGCTATGGCCAGGTCGATGACGCGGGTTTCCCCCGAAGAACTGACGAGGAGATTGTCGGGTTTGACATCGCGGTGGACCCAGCCTTTGGCATTGATGAAAGCCAGCGCCGTAGCTGCCTGTTTAAGAATCTCCTGGGCATGTTCCTTGATAAAGTCCCATTCTTTCCGCAAGATGCGGAGTTTGAGGTTGCCACCGGGAAAGAAGTCCATGACGAAGTGCGGCACGTTGGGATCCCGAACGATGCGGACGACGCGAATGATATTGGGATGGGCGAGTTGTTGGCCGACTTCCGCCTCGTGGAACAAAAAGCGGCGGTGCTCAGCGACCTTGGCGCATTCGGGCAGAAGCATTTTGATGGCGAAATGCCGGCCGCTTGAAATCTCGGCCACCTCCCATACCTGGCTCGTCTGCCCCGTCATGAGCAGGTTCAGCAACCGGTAATCTCCCAAGCGCTCCGAGGAATAGCTGAGGGTGGGCTCTTTCTTGGACTTATTCGGTTGCAAAACAACAAGAGCGATAATGGCGCCAATCACCCCCAGGGCGACGACCGCGCCGACGTAGATCCAGATGGAAGCCCCCTCCTGTTGCGGCGCAGAAGAGGACGGTGGCGGAGTGGCGGGTGGCAGGTTGGGAGGACCTGTTTGGGCGCAAAGCGATTGTTGGCTTGCCCAGCTGAACGTCACAGCAAGCAGCAGCAGAGCGAGCCAGCGAAGTGCGGTACAAATGCGTTGGTACATGAGATCGCCAGTCTACCAGTATTCCTCGAAATGGATGTTGCCGCGTTCCTTGCTCCCCTGATCCGCTTTGAAGCCACGTTTTTCGAGTATCTCGATGACGCCAAGCGTTTTCGGGTAGACCCGTTCGCCTGTCTTCGGGTCCTTTTCCATGACGCCGATCATTTTCGGGTTGCCGCACAAGAACACGTGCGTGTTCTTCGGGTCGAGGGGCATGCCCAGCTCTTCTTCGAGTCTACCACTGGTGATGAGGTCCTGGATATAGACTTTGTTGTGAATGGTGTCGGCTTCGCGTGTGGTCAACGCGATATAGGTGTAATTGGGGAACCGCTTCATCAGTTGCTGGTGGACGTCGAAATAGGCCAGGTCGCGTCGGTAGCGAACGCAGCAGGCAGCGAGAATGCGCCCTTTATGTCCGCGGCGCAAGAGTTCCCAGAGCATGTAATTGTGCGGCGCTTCACCGGTTCCCGTCGAAAGGAAGAGGACGGTGTTGCCGTCCTGAACCGGATCGAGGGTATAGTGTCCTGTGATCCTCTCTCCCATGAAAAGCCTCGACCCTTGTTCGAGCAAGAACAGTCTTGGCGTCAGCGCGGGAGCTTGCGGCTTGTCGGATTCCCGCACCAGGACGATGTAGAATTCGAACCAGTCCGCTTTGTCCATATCGACAAGTCGGTCGCCGTCCAGGATGGGGCAGCCGATCGAGTAGGCCCGGCGGACGAGTCTGGTAGCGTCTTCGGGTTTGATTTGCTCCTCCTGACAGCCTGGGCAGCGTGGTTCCCAATAGCCCAGTCCCAGCGTGGTGTATTGCCCCGGCACATGCGCAGGCTTGGGAAAATCGGGTTTCACGCGCATGATGAGGAGATCGGAATGGACCTTGTTCAAATAGACAACGCTGGCGTTGTAATGCTTTTTACGAAGTTCTTCGAGCTGTTGGGAATCCATAGCGCCCTCTGAAGTACGATTCGGCTCCATTTTAGTTCGCGAAGCGGTGAAGTGGAATGGCGAAACGGAGTTCGACCGGGTGGAACGTCCATCTTGGATGAGCGCCTCTCCCCTGCCCTGCCGTCAACGCGCTTCGCGAAGAATCTCGACAGGCTGTCCAAGAATGCCTCGGCTCGACTAGCCCAACTTTTTCACCGCATCGCGCAACACTTCGAGGCATTGCTTCATGTCCGGCGATGGGTTGGCGGGATTGGCTTCGTATTCCACGCTGATAAAGCCCTTGAATTCGACGTCGCGCAATGCCTTGAGGACTTCCAGGACGTTGAGTGCGCCTTGACCATAGATCACGTCTCGACGTTTTTGGTTGTCGTGATCCTTGAGGTGCATGCCGAAGTTGCGTTTGCCCATGACGCGCACCTGCTGGGCGGGGTCGAGCTTCTTGCCGAGTTGGGCGGCACGAATGAGGTGGCCGGTGTCAAGGCAACTGCCGATCAGCGGGTGATGGTCTTTGACCGCGGCGAGAATGACCTCGGCGGAATACCAGCGATGCAGTCGTTTGCCGCCGCTTGGCCCGTGAGGGTGGATGGCGATGGCGATCTTGTATTCGTCGCACAGCTTATCGAGACTATCGAAGCTGTCCGGATCGGGGTCGGCGCTAAAAGCCTGAACGCCGAGTGCTTTGCCGAACTCGTAGATGCGTTTGTTGGCGTCGTGGTTCTTGGTGAAACGTTGCACGCCGAACGCTACCGGCTTGATATCGTACTCTTTGCATAAATTTAATAGCGCTTTGATCTGCTTGGGGCTGCTCTGGGGCGGAGCGTGCTTTTGATAGAACTCGATATAGTGCAAGCCAAGCTCTTTGGTGCGCTTCAACGCCGGCTCGAGGTCGAAATTGCGAAAGCAATAGCTCTGCACTCCGACGGTGAAACCGCCATAGTCGTCCGCCGCCCAAGTGCGCAAAGAGTTTGTCAGGCTAAAAAGCGCCGCCGAACTCGCTGCCAGCATTTCACGTCGGCTTAGCGTCCTGTCGTACCATGCATTCATCAATGGTGTCTCCTCTAATTTTCTTGATACGGACTTTGAGTATTGGCGTAACACGACACCAGCAAAGTGTCAAGTCGCCAGCCAGATTCCGAGCAATTTATTGAAGCCGCACTTCTCTGGGACGCCG
This sequence comes from Gemmatales bacterium, assembly GCA_026004675.1. Lineage (GTDB taxonomy): Bacteria > Planctomycetota > Planctomycetia > Gemmatales > Gemmataceae > BPJP01. The sequence continues at coordinate 38,514 of BPJP01000001.1, read as the reverse complement.
GTTCTTTGAGAGAGCACGCTCACGTTGTGCGACTGGTATTCTCCCAATCGCTCCGAAGAACAGCGCAACGTGGGGCCGATCTCGGCGTCGGACTGGGGCTAACGGCTTGTCGGATTCTTGCACCGGGACGATGCAGGCGTGCGTCTTGGATGAGCGCCTCTCCCCTGCCCTGCCGTCAACGCGCTTCGCGAAGAATCTCGACAGGCTGTCCAAAAATGCCTCGGCTCGACTAGCCCAACTTTTTCACCGCATCGCGCAACACTTCGAGACATTGCTTCATGTCCGGCGATGGGTTGGCGGGATTGGCTTCGTATTCCACGCTGATAAAGCCCTTGAATTCGACGTCGCGCAATGCCTTGAGGACTTCCAGGACGTTCAGTGCGCCTTGACCATAGATCACGTCTCGACGTTTTTGGTTGTCGTGATCCTTGAGGTGCATGCCGAAGTTGCGTTTGCCCATGACGCGCACCTGCTGGGCGGGGTCGAGCTTCTTGCCGAGTTGGGCGGCACGAATGAGGTGGCCGGTGTCAAGGCAACTGCCGATCAGCGGGTGATGGTCTTTGACCGCGGCGAGAATGACCTCGGCGGAATACCAGCGATGCAGTCGTTTGCCGCCGCTTGGTCCGTGAGGGTGGATGGCGACGGCGATCTTGTATTCGTCGCACAGCTTATCGAGACTATCGAAGCTGTCCGGATCGGGGTCGGCGCTAAAAGCCTGAACGCCGAGTGCTTTGCCGAACTCGTAGATGCGTTTGTTGGCGTCGTGGTTCTTGGTGAAACGTTGCACGCCAGACGCTACCGGCTTGATATCGTACTCTTTGCATAGATTTAATATCGCCTTGATCTGCTTGGGGCTGCTCTGGGGCGGAGCGTGAATTCGAGAGAACTCGATATAGCGCAAGCCAAGGTCTTTGGTGCGCTTCAACGCCGGCTCGAGGTCGAAATTGCGAAAGCAATAGCTCTGCACTCCGACGGTGAAACCGCCATAGTCGTCCGCCGCCCAAGTGCGTAAAGAGTTTGTCAGGCTAAAAAGCGCCGCCGAACTCGCTGCCAGCATTTCACGTCGGCTTAGCGTCCTGTCGTACCATGCATTCATCAATGGTGTCTCCTCTGGTTTTCTTGGTGCGGACTTTCAGCATTGGCGTAACACGACACCAGCAAAGTGTCAAGTCGCCAGCCAGATTCCGAGCAATTTATTGAAGCCGCACTTCTCTGGGAACGCGGAAGACAGCAGGAGTGCAATTGAAGCGCCCCTTGTTTGTTGGTTAGGAACGAACGGAGTGGCGCTGCAACCGTCCGGCAAAGAAGGCGGCTCCCTGACAGAGACCAGCCAGGAGGATGAGCCACAACGCGGTTACGCCGGCATGATCATCGGTGCGAGGCGGCGCTTCAGCGACGGCAGGCTGTTGTTCGACGGTGGTTACCTGCAGCGCTGATTCGGTTTCAAACCAATGCGGCTCGACAATGCGAAAATGGCGATATTCGGGATGATTCGGAGACGAGGCAGGAAGAGGGCGGGAGTCGAAATTCGCGATCCGGGCAGGCTGCGCCAAAGAGATAAAGCTTCCGCTGCCGACAAGCAACACGAAAACACAAATCCAACGCCGGTACATGATTGCCTCCCTCGAAACCAGGCGGACAAATCATCCATCGGCGTTTTGAGCTATTGGCTTCAGTTTACGTTTACTCGAACAAGAATTCCGGGATCAACCGGGTTGGCAAAATGATGCCCAAAAGCCTCATTACAACAGAGCGCTGCCATTCGCACAGGGGATCATCAACGAGGAGCTTCGTTAGTCTCTTGCATCAATCCGACGGCGACATGCCCCCTGCCCTGCCCTGCTTTTAGCAACACGTAAAGCCCCGCGATCAAGACGACAAATGCCCATACGTAAGCACCGTAAACCTGGCTCAACTTGCCAACTGCATGTCCCATCAAAGACGTGCTCGTCGACGCGATCAAGGCGGTGGACAGAATGAGACAGCCTAGCAACAACCGGCGCAAGTTGCGGTCGAACCAGTAGTGACAAAGCCCATGGGCCAGAACTGAGAAAGGCAAGAGCAAAGTAACACAGTGATGCTTCCAGGTCCGCTCGCTGAAAAGGAGCATGCCGAGCACCACCAGGCTGAACTCGGCAACCCAAGAGCAATGACGACGCGGTTCGTTCGGAGTTCGGCAAACCCAGATCACCAAACCGGCAAAGATGGCCATGAATGCTTTGCTGATCCAGCCCACCATCGTCGGCTCGAGAGACAAAACGTTGTGGTATTCCAGCGGCCGATACTCGGATCCTATGTACTTCGAGAAGGACGGACTATGTGTCAGCAAACGAACCAGTAATCCAGGCAACGACTGGTTGTTGTGTTCGCTATAGAAAACCCTGCCTTCGAGCAGATACGGCTCGGCCATCTGGCGAAACCAACTCAGCAGAAGTTCCATGCCGAAATCCCAACCGCAAACGATCGCGGGAAACGCGACGACAAAAACCAGCAGGCCGACTGCACAGCCTGCGAGAACCTTCCAACAACGCTTCCACACGAAATAGGGAATGAATAATGCAGGGGTTACTTTGCAGGCGATCGCCAGGGCGAGAAGGAGACCGGCAATGAAATCCCTCTTCAACGTGAAGGCATACAGCCCGCCCACAACGAGGAAAAGAATCAGCAGATTGACGTTGCCGTGCGACAAATCACCAGCGATCGGCCGAATACTGAGCGCAATCGCCAAGAGCCTGGCCCAGCACGGGAAATGGTCACCGGCACCTTCGATCATTTGGAACGTCCAATAGATGGCAAGAATGGCGAAGACGGCTTTCGCCGAAAACCAGATCAAAGCCGACGGCAGAGCCGGCATCAAAGCCAACGGACGTAGCAGCAAAGCCATTGTGGGCGTGTTCGGATGCAGATGCCGTTCATAAATATTGACCCCCTGCCCTATTTCTTGCAGCGGAACTCTCCAGCGAACGATCGCCGACCGGTCCTCGCTGGCCTTGAATCCATATTGCAGACCGAGAACGGCAAAGACGAAGGTGACGGCAAAAATGAGCCAGCGGTCCTCCTTCTCAAAACGCTGGCCGATCGATAGGAGTTGACTCATAAGCTCACATCCATGTGCTGCAAACGGGCGGACGCCCTCAGCCGCGCCAAGTTGAAATTTACCGGCGTATTCCAATCGGAACAAGGCGACGATAAGCGCCCAACCGTGAGGCTGTGCGTTCTCGTGGACGTGCCGTCCTCCTTATCCCTTGAGGATCCTGCCGATCCCATGCTGAGTTCGCCTCAATCTATTCATTCCCCGTTGTTCTCATCAATGACCGCAAGAACCTCCTTGTTCCCTATCTTCTTTCTGGGGTGCCACTTGCAGTCAGAACTAAGGTCAGGACGGGTTCTGGTGGAGTCCGAATGTGAATATATGAATACTATCAGAGAGCAACCGTCAACCGACGGCGTTTTGGAGGAGACGGGACGGAGCCGGGAACGAATATTTAGCGCTGCCTAATCAACCGTCAACTAACGGTGGTTTAGATGGGAAGGCACCGTCACCAAACGGTGATTGCGGCGCGTCGCGAGGTTTTCGATGGGAAAAGGTGGGGGCGGCAAATTTGCCAATTACCCCGTAAAAAAAGACTCCGCTGCACCGAAGCACAACGGAGCCGTAAGGAGGATGAGCGTCCCTGAAATCTCAATGGCAGCAGGGCTTGCAGCACGGTGTGCAGCAAGGAACCTTCTTCTGCACGCAGCGCGGCACCAGGCGGGTCATCTCCACTTCTTCCTCGTGGGGGACGCAGACCGCAACCGTGCGTTCCGCTTCATACGGAACCTTCTTCAGGCACATCACTTTGTAGGTATGGGTCTCCTCGACCGGCACGCATTTGTAGCAGCAGACCTGGACCTGCTCTTGTTTCATCACCTTCTTGCAGGTCGTCACCTTGACCTTGACGGGACGGTATTCGCAAACCCGCTTCCAGCAGGTTTTTGGAACGCAGACGCAAACTTTGCACGGCACCCAAACCTTTTTCACCTTGTATTTGGGGCAATCGGGTTCGGGGCAGCAGCTCTTGCGGTCGCGGCACCATTTCACCAGTCGCTCGATGAGCGTCTTGCGGCACTCGACCAGCCGACATTCGTAGTGGCCCTTGTCGACCCACTTCTTGACCATGACGGTGACCGGCTTGCAAGTGACGCAAGGCTGCATGATCGTCCGTTCTTCGCAAACCGGAACGTAGCAGCATACGTTGCGCGTGACGGTCCGCATTTCCTTGACCAGTTTGTAGGTGGTGTGCGTGCAAGTGCGTGTTTCAGGGACAAACTCGCAGCGGTAGGCGGTATACTTTTCCTTCTTGTACACCGTCTTATAGACGGTCCGTTTGCATTTGTACTTTTCCGGTACCCACTCCACACAGGAAATCGTACAGGTTGCGTCGTCGCCGCGAAGCGGTGCAACGCTGGCGGTCAGGACAAGCCCCGCCAAGAGAACAATCGACGTGCGCCAGAACATGCCTTCTCCTTCCGTTGACTGTTGATCCCGTCCGTCCCGGTCGCCTCTCCGGGCGGCAGCGGATTCGATGTGACTTCTCACAACTATGCGCAAACTGGCGAGACGAGTGAAGAAAAACTGCTTGCGATTTCTGAGAAAAATGGAAAGTGAGGTAGGTTTATTCCGGTATGGTCAGGCAGATGGCCGTTGCCGATTGGTCCGGCGATGCGAATCGTAAGGAGCCGGTTCGGCACATTTGCGAGTGCACCGCCCGAAAGCCTGGCAGGATTCTCACAACCAGCCTGGCCGGTTTCGCTGGTCGCGGATACGCCAAGTCCTATGGCAGCGTGGTCCGCACTGGAAAAACACATTCGCTTCAGTGGGAAGAGGAAGTTTCGGCGCCGCTTGGATGTCGTATTCAGTCGGCCAGGGTCCACCGACATCGAGGAAAGCACGCCACAGGCGTTGTGCCAGAGCGGCTCCCCCCTGCCCTGATGTTTGCCACTTTTCCTTGGAGAAGCGACACCATTCGCCGGATGGGCTGTCCTCGATGATGTACTCGCCCACGCCTTCCTCCTGAGCATCGTAATAAATGTTGCAGCCATGAAGCCAGGAGAACAAAGCCAGCGATTGGATGAAACCTAGCCAACCAAGCCGAGTGATGCGGCGTTGGAACCAATTGGCCCACGGTGCGGTTGTCGTTTGTTGGCATTGTCTGGCGAAGGTGGTGGAATCGTCGCGCCGCCTCCCCTCCCCTGCCCCGCGCAACGGCATGAAGTAGGCGGCCCGTGTGATGCGGCCATGGAAAATGCCTCCTTCGACCCGGCCGCACACGATGTATTCCAAGCCTGGAGAAATGACCAAGGGCACGAGGAGGACGCCGCCATCCTTGACCTGCTGCAACCAGGCAGGTTCCAAATCGTTCGTTGCCGCTGTGACGATAATGCAATCGAAAGGTGCCTCGGCGGGAAATCCGGCTCGGCCGTCGGCGGGATGAAGTCGAATACGTCGTTCAGGAAACGCCCGAAGATTGGCCCAGGCTCGAGACAACACGTCGGGATCGACATCGATGGAGATCACTTCACCCGGTGCGACAATGTGAGCCAACAAGGCGGCGTTGTAGCCGGTGCCGGCGCCGATCTCCAGGACGCGGTGGCCGGGACTCAACCTCATGTCCTGCAACATCTGGCCCATAAGCGACGGCTGGCTCGACGAGCTGACGGGCAGCGCGTCGCTCGTGTTGCCGCCGATTGCCGTCGTCAATGCCCGATCGGAATAGACCAACGACAGCCATTGGAGGCTGGTCGTGTCGGCAATACGCTCCTGCCATTGTCCTTTTTGCCGATCGAACTGAAAGATGCGGTCGATGAAGCGGTGACGAGGCGTGGCGCGAAACGCCTTGATGACGGCATCGCTGTACAATGCGCCTTCCGCGATCATGCGATCGACCATCGCCTGGTTGGTTTGCTCGGCAACGGTGTCGTCGGCCAAAGGCATAAGCATCCACCTGAGAAGAGACCGGTTCCTTCATGATAACCGCGCCGCCGCACAATGGAGATCGAAATTACCGGATAGACAGCAAGTGCTGGCATGCCGTATGGATCAGCATTCATAGTGGTCCCCGTGTTGTCGAGCCCGAAAGAACCGATCCTGCGACGTGGCGAGGTGAAGGCCGTCGATGCTACAGGATGCCAGGCTGCGCGACTTTGATTCCTTTGATGGCCATTTTCAAAGCGTCGGGGTTGGGGGCAACCTCCAAGGCGACCGACTTGTCGACATCGCCGCGAAGCACCAACTGGGTCAGGCTTTCGGTAAAGTCCAGCATACCTTCTTGGAAACCGATGCGGATGGCGTCGGCCAGCTTTTTGTCTTCTCCTTTGATAATGAGTTCCCGAATCGTGGGATTGACGATCATGATTTCGTTGGTTGGAACACGGCCGACGCCGGGCTTGATACTGGGGAGCAGTTTCTGGCAAATGATCGCTTTGAGGTTGAAAGCCAATGCCTGCCGTAAAGCACTGTGCATGTCAGCGGGGAAGAGGTCGAGGATACGACCGATCGTACTGGGCGCTGTGGAGGCGTGGATCGTACCAAACACCAGGTGGCCGGTTTCGGCGGCGTGGATACCGGCTTCGAACGTATCGCGGTCGCGCAATTCGCCCACGAGAATGATGTCCGGGTCTTGGCGGACAGCGTGTTTCAAGGCGGTATGCCAATCGGAGACGTCGAGGCCGATTTCGCGCTGATTGATGATCGATTTGCGGTCGGTGAAAGTATATTCGATCGGGTCTTCGAGGGTCAGAATATGATACGACTCGCGAGCATTGATGTATTCGAGCATGGCGGCGATGGTAGTGCTTTTGCCGCTGCCTGTAACGCCCGCAAGAATAATGAGTCCCTGATCGAAATGACAGAGTTTTTCGATCGTTGGCGGCAGATGCAGGCTCTCAAAGGTAGGAATGTCGCTAGTGACGCGTCGGGCCACCAGGCTGAGTTTGCCCCGCTGGTAGAAAAGGTTGACGCGGAAGCGAGCTTCTTCCTGACCGACGACATATGAATAATCCACACCGCCGGTTTCTTTAAGGGTTTTCAGCTGGTCTTCTTTCAAGGTGGGCAGGAGCAGTTTTTCCATGTCTTCCTGGGTGAGCGGTTTCGCTTCCGTTCGGCGGATGCGATTGTTGAGGCGCATCATAGGAGGCTGGCCGACTTTCAGGTGCAAGTCGGAGCCTTGATGCTTCATCACCATGCGAAAGAGTTTGTTGACCTCGGGTTCACGGAGCGGCGGTCGCTGCGGTGTAGCAGGAACCTGCTGAGGTTTTGGTGCTTCGCTCATCAGTTACTCCCAACCAGAAAGGCTCGGCCGTTCGTTACGTCAATCGTACCGGCACGCCGCGCTGAAACAAGTACGATTTCGTCGCGCGGATACCATATTCATTGTAATGGAAAATACTGGCAGCAAGGGCAGCATCCGCTTTGCCAGTTGTCAAGGCGTCGTACAGATGTTCGGGAGAACCAGCACCGCCACTGGCGACAACGGGAATGTGGACGGCTTCCGAAACTGCACGAGTCATTGGCAGGTCGTAGCCAGTCTTGGTGCCATCGGCGTCCATCGAGGTAAGCACGATTTCTCCAGCTCCTAATTGCTCGACTTGTCTGGCCCACGCGACGGCTTCCAGCCCGGTTGGGACACGTCCACCGTTGATATGGACTTCCCAGATCTCCTTGCCGTCACGCTGGACGCGGCGCGGATCGATGTTGACCACAGTGGCACAGCGGCCGAACTTTTCCGCAACTCGAGTGATCAGTTCCGGGGTCTTGACCGCAGCCGAGTTGATGCTGACTTTCTCCGCGCCGGCTTGGATCAACCGTGTGGCATCTTCAAGCGTGCGGATGCCTCCGCCCACAGTAAACGGCATGAAGATCTCCTCGGAAACCCGGCGAACGACCTCGAGCATGATTTGTCGTCCCTCGTGGCTGGCGGTGATGTCCAGGAAAACCAGTTCGTCGGCGCCATCTTCTTCGTAGCGCTTGGCAACTTCGACCGGGTCGCCGGCATCGCGCAAATTGACGAAGTTGACCCCTTTGACGACTCGGCCTGCTTTGACGTCCAAACAAGGAATGATGCGTTTGGTCAACATAATAGTTCGGTCAAGGTGCCCAGGACTGCCCGTTGTCGCCGATCCGGACGACGCGGATCGTTGGCACGCGCTGTCCCCCTTCGATGGGATGGCCTGCAAGGACGACGGCAAGTTGCCCCGGGATCAAAGCACCGGCTTGAAAAGCTGCCCGCATGGCGGCTTCGAGCCGATCGTCACCGACGGTAAGCGGATCGAAATAGACCGGCGTCACGCCCCAGGTAAGGGCCAGTTGCCTGACGACCGCCTCGTCGCTTGCTGGTGCGATGATGCTTGCAGGCGGTCGCTGCCGGGCGACCAGCCGTGCCGTGCGGCCCGAATAGGTCGGCGCCACAATCGTATGCGCTTTGAGCTCCCGCGCCAACTTGCAGGCCGCATAAGCCATCTCGTCGTCGACTTGATTCGAGACGGCCTCTAACTCTCGAGGTTCTTCCATCAAGTCTACATCCACTGTCCGGGCAATCCGTTCCATATAAGCGACTGCTTGGACTGGATAGGCTCCGACAGCGGTTTCGCCGGACAGCATCACGGCATCGGTACCGTCATAGATCGCATTGGCCACGTCGCTGGCCTCGGCGCGAGTCGGTCGGGGGTTGGTTCGCATGGAGTCGAGCATGTCTGTTGCTGTGATCACTGGCTTGCCGGCGCTGCGTGCCAGACGGATCAGCTTCTTTTGGATTTGCGGGACACGCTCGACAGAGATTTCGACACCGAGATCACCACGCGCCACCATGATGCCGTCAAACGATTCGATAATGCCAGCAGCATTGGCTAAAGCCTCCGGTTTTTCGATCTTGGCAAGGATCGGGACACGCAAATTGTGTCGTTCCAGCTCGCGTCGCAGCTCGTCTGCCGCCGAGGCGTTGCGGACAAAAGAAAGAGCCACCCAGTCGACCCGCGCCTGGGCTGCGACCGCCAGCGCCTGTCGATCTCGGTCGGTCAAAGCGGGAATGGCCAGCGCGGAATCGGGCACATTGATGCCCTTGTTGGGCAACAGGATTCCGCCCGTTTCGACCCTCGCGAGCAAGCGATCTCCATCGGCTTTCTCCGCGCGGAGCACCAGCCTGCCGTCGTCAAGCAAAAGCCGCTGACCAGGACGGACCTCAGCAATCAACTCTGGTTCAGTCACGTCGATTTGCGCTTTTGCCCGCTTCGAACAGGCGACGGCGACGACTTGGCCGCGCTCTAGCTCGATCGGTTTGCAAACCAAAGCACGCAATTTCGGTCCCGGCAAATCGGCCAGGACGGCGAGGGTTCGCGACCGATCACCTGACAATTCCCGTAACCTGGCGACGCGGCGGAGATGTTCATCTGCTTCCCCGTGCGAAAAATTGATGCGGGCTACATCCAATCCCGCTACCAGCATCGCTTCCAATACGCCGGGGCGATCGGTCGCCGGTCCCAGAGTGGCCACAATTCGCGTTCGGCGATGCAAAAACGCCTCCTTGTTATCATGGTTGCCGACAGCAGTTGGTTCCCCTATCAAGTTTACGACTTGAGCCGCTCGCCTGCCCGGCCAAAATCGACAACAGCAGACCACCCAACGACGCCCGAAAACGGAAACCAATCGCAAAGGAGTACAGCAGCCGCTTGACGCTCGCTGCCGACACGATCACCATAGGGCCGGCAATGGGGGGATGACCGGCCAATCTTGGATTTGCAGAGGCACAGACGCAGCGGATACCTGGCGTCACGCACGCCACACCGCCGATTAGAAAGGCGCGAAAAGATGGACATTTCTGCGATGTCAACTTCGTTGCCGATGGGGTTTGCCGACGCGGTTCGACAGTTGGCGGCATTAGGGTTTGCCTACGTGGATATCGTTGGCGAAGTCGATCGCAAGGACGCGGATCGGGAGGCGCTGGCCGACAGCGGACTGATCGTCTCGTGCGCTGCTATTGGTCGACACCTTCCCGAAGGATGCAGCGTGGACGGCATCGGCGAAGCTCGGCAGAAGGCGGTGAAGATGATGAAAGAACAGCTTGCTGACGCGGCCAGGCTGGGAGCGACCTGCGCCTATATCCTTCCCGGCAGGGACGAAAGCCCACAGGGATTAAAACGCTTTGCCGACAGTTGCAAAGAGTTGGTGGATGACGCCACTGGCCGTATGATTCGCCTGTGTCTGGAGCATTTTCCGGGGAAAGCCCTGGACAGCGTCCGAAAGACGATCGAATTTATGGAAAAAGTTGAGAATCTCTATCTCTTGCTTGACATCGGGCATTGTTTGATCTGCAACGAGGAGCCGGCGGAGATGATCGAGTGGGCGGGAAATCGGCTCGGCTATGTCCACCTCGATGACAACGACGGCGAAGAAGACCTGCATTGGCCTCTCTTGACCGGCCGCCTGACCCGGAAGCAGTTGCAATCGGCGTTTCAAGCGCTTGGCACGGTGCACTACCGAGGGGTGGTGGCGCTCGAATTCAATCCTGTTCACCCTGATCCCGTCTCAGCCTTGGCTGCCAGCAAGAACCTGGTAGAGGGGCTGCTGGCAGAATCGTTTTCTTGAGAGCATGCCGAACCAATTCGATCGGGGGACGTAAACGAAATCATACGGCGGGGGTTGTTTCCCGCGGTCGACTTTGCGAAAATGACACTCCATTGTCATCATGCCAGTTTCGCCAACCGGAGGTTTTCATGCGCAGGATTCTTGCCTTTGCCGTGCTTTTCTTCGTCACGGTACCGTTACCGGCTCAAGAAGCTCGCCTGCTGCGTTTTCCGGCTATTCACCAGGATAAAATCGTGTTCACCTACGCTGGCAATTTATACACAGTGTCGGCGAAAGGGGGCATTGCCCGGCGTCTGACGAATCACGACGGTTTCGAAATGTTCGCCCGCTTTTCACCGGATGGCAAACACATTGCTTTCACGGGCCAATACGACGGCAACACCGAAGTGTATCTGATGCCGGCCGAGGGCGGCTCCCCCAAACGTTTGACCTTCACGGCGACACTGGCACGCGACGATGTCGCCGACCGCATGGGACCAAACAACATCGTCATGGGCTGGAAAGGTAATAGCCATGTCGTTTTTCGCTCCCGGATGATCGAGCCGAATTCGTTCAATGGGCAACTCTTTCTCGTGCCCGCCAGAGGCGGTCTCCACGAGCAGGTCCCTTTGCCGCGGGGCGGCTTTTGTTCGTATTCTCCCGACGGCAAACAACTGGCCTACAACCGCATCTTCCGTGAATTTCGCACATGGAAACGCTACCGCGGCGGCATGGCTGATGATATCTGGATTCATGATTTCCAAACCCGAAAAACCACCAATATCACCAATCATCCCGCCCAGGATATTATTCCCATGTGGTGGGGACAACGCATCTATTTTCTGTCCGATCGCGACAACAAGAAGCGCTTCAACCTCTACGTTTACGACTTGGAAACGAAAAAGACGCGACGGCTGACCAACTTTTCCGACTTCGATATCAAGTTTCCCTCGCTCGGCAAAGAAGCCATCGTTTTTGAAAAAGGGGGCTACATCTATCGTTTTGATCTCAAGGAAGAAAAAGCCGTCAAAGTTCCTGTGCGCATTTTGGAAGACGAAACCGGCAGCCGCCCCGAATGGAAAAACGTCAAGGAATTCATCACGCGTTACGAGATTTCGCCCGATGGCGCCCGGGCTTTGTTCGTGGCTCGGGGCGATATTTTCACCGTGCCGGCCAAAGATGGCCCGACTCGCAACTTGACACAAACCCCCGGAGTCCACGAGCGCGACGCCAAGTGGTCGCCCGACGGCAGGTATATCGCCTACATTTCCGACGCCAGCGGTGAGGATGAAATCTACATCGTGGACCCCAGACAGGATCGGGCTCCTGTGCAGCTGACCCATAACGGACCACCCTACAAATACACACTATACTGGTCTCCCGACAGCAAGAAAATCCTGTGGGCGGACAAACTTCTGAGGCTCCACTATGTCGATATCACGACCAAGAAAGTGACGCTGATCGCACAGGCGAAAGCATGGGAGATTCGCGATTATGCATGGTCACCCGACAGCCGGTGGGTCGCCTACTCGCAACACCAAACAGACCGTTTGCAGCAGGTTTTCTTGTATTCGCTGGAACAGCACAAATCGTTTCCCGTCACCAAGGGCTTTTACGAGTCCTACGAACCGATCTTCAGCGGCGACGGCAAGTATTTGTTCTTCGTGTCCGACAGGGATTTCAACCCCATCTATAGCCGAACGGAGTGGAATCATGCCTATGTCGATATGTCTCGTATTTATTTCGTCACACTGTCGGCTGAGACACCATCGCCGTTTCAGCCGAAAAGCGACGAAGTGAAAGTCGGGACGGAAACGCCTGCCCCGAAGCCAGCCCTTAAACCAGGCGAGCCGATTCGGATCGATCTCGAAGGCATCCAGGAACGGGTACTGCGGCTGCCGATTACACCCGCAAATTACACCGCGCTTGCTTCGGTCGGTGACAGCGTTTTCTACTTGCGCACCTCGCGGCGCGACCCGCAACGCACCCTGCTGCGCTACGATCTCGGCAAGCAAAAAGAAACGTCTTTGGGTGCGGTCACTGGCTATGAAATCAGTGCCGACGGCAAAAAAATGCTGATCAACCAGCAAGCCGGCTATGCCATTATCGACCTGCCCGCCGGCCCGATTTCCGTCAAGGATCGTCTCGATCTATCCGACATGAATGCCCGCATCGACCGGCGCGCCGAATGGCAGCAAATCTTCGATGAATCGTGGCGGCAAATGCGCGACTTCTTCTATGCGCCCAACATGCATGGGGTCGATTGGAAAGCCGTGCGCAAGCAATATGAACCCTTGCTCAAACACGTCAACCACCGCAATGATCTGACGTATATCATTGGAGAAATGATCGGCGAACTGAATGCCGGCCACTGTTATGTCAGCGGCGGCGACCGATCGCAGCCGAAACGCATTCGCACTGGCCTGCTGGGAGCCCAGCTTCGGCGCGACGAAAAAACCGGTTATTACCAGATTACCCGCATTCTCAAAGGTTCGAACTGGGACAAGTCATTGCGATCTCCTCTTGCGGAAATCGGCGTCAACGTCAAAGTCGGCGACTACATCCTCGCGGTCGATGGCAAACCCACCAATGAAATGACCAATATCTTCGAGGCACTGGTCGACAAAGCCGACAAACAGGTACGTTTGACCGTCAACTCCAGGCCCACTCGAAAAGGAAGACGCGACGTCGTGATCCGCCCGATCGCGGACGAACACGGTCTCTACTACTACAATATGGTCCAGGATAATATTGAAAAAGTTAATAAAGCCACCAATGGCCAGGTCGGCTATATTCATATTCCCGATATGATGCCTCGGGGCCTCAACGAATTTGCCAAACACTTCTATCCGCAATTGCGCAAACGAGGTTTGATTATCGACGTAAGAGGCAACGGTGGCGGCAACGTTTCCCCGATGATTATCGAAAGACTGCGCCGTGAAGTGGCGATGATCGACATGTCGCGCGATACCGCTCCACGCCCCGATCCCTTTGACCTCATGCAAGGGCCGATGGTTTGCCTGATGAATGAATTCTCAGCGTCCGATGGCGATCTCTTCCCTTATCGTTTCAAACACTACAAACTCGGCAAACTCATAGGCAAACGCAGTTGGGGCGGCGTCGTGGGTATCCGTGGTTCGCTTCCCTTCCTCGACGGTGGCGAACTTCGCAAACCCGAATTCGCGCCCTATTCGCTCGATGGCAAACGCTGGATCATCGAAGGGCACGGCGTCGATCCCGATATTGTCGTCGACAACGATCCAGCCAAGGAGTTCGCCGGTGAAGACCAGCAGCTTAACCGGGCGATCGAGGAGATCCTCAAAGAATTGAAAAAGAACCCGCCCAAGTTGCCGCCCATTCCTCCTTTTCCCAGGAAATAGCTTCACTGGCAGCAATCGAGAGAGCGACATCATCGACGAATTGCTGCCGGCGGCATTTGTTGGTCCCGCTGAATTCGATATGCTAGCTGGGACGCTGAATTTGTGCGATAGCGTCTGAGTCAAAGCGGGCGTGGTTTCGATGATGAGCGCTTCACCAGCCAAAACAGCCGCGGAACATCTTCTTGTTCGGGCCGCACGCGGCGAAAGGGTCGAACGACCTCCGGTTTGGGCCATGCGCCAAGCCGGTCGATGGGACCCCGAATTCAACCGGCTGCGCGAGGGACATTCATTTTACGAATTTTCCGAAAACGTCGATCTCGCTGCCCAGGCATCTCTTTTGCCCAGGCGTTTTGGCGTCGACGCGATCATTCTTTTCTACGACATCACCACCTTGACCGTGGCTATGGGGTTGCCATTCACCCTTGCACCGAAAATCGGCCCGGTGCCCGACAAACCGATTCGCACGGCAGCGGATGTCGCCAGGCTCGATCCGCGCCCCAATCCGGAACGGTTCAGGCACATTGTCGATTTGCTGACAAGAGTGAAGCGTGAATTGAAAGGCGAATTGCCGGTTATCGTTTTTGCCGGTGCCCCGTTTACACTCGCAACTTATTGCATCGGTACGGGAAAAAACCTCGTGGCCACCCGCCGTTTCGCCCAGGAAAACGAGGCCGTCTGGGAGTCGCTTCTCGATCGAGTAGCAGAAGCCACAGTCCATTTTCTTGGAACTCTTGTCAATGAAGGAGCGGACGTCTACCAGCTTTTCGATTCCTGGGCCGGCGGTCTGGAAAATGCCGAATACCAACAATGGGCACATCGGTACCATCGGCAAATTTTTTCCTCTGTCACCGAGGTCCCAAGAGTCTTGTTCGTCAAAGAGTGCCCGTTTCTGGAGTTGGCTGCCACATGCGGCGCGGATGTTGTCAGTCTGGGCGTGACGCACGATCTGGCAGCGCTGCGGTCGCGGTACCCGCAATTGGTCTTTCAGGGAAACGTAGACGAAAAAGTGATGCGTACCGGCACGCCAGAGCAAGTCGCCGATGCAACGCGACGTTGCATAATGGCCGGTGGCGGTCAGCGCCACATTGTCAATTTGAGCCACGGCATGAATCGCGACGCACCCGTAGAAAATTTCGAAGCCTACATCGAGGCGGCGAAGCAAGGTCTTCGTCCTTAGATATTCTCTGCATCTTGGCGGTTTTGCAGAGTAGCGCGATCATTTTGCCTGGGCGGAAAATTTCACGTGCGGCTCTTTATGTATCTTGGCGGTCTGTTGGTTCTGCAAATCCGAAATTTCAGCCAGGACGTTGGCGACAGCTTCACGTGAGTCGTGAACTTCAATTCGCCAGCGTGCTTCCCAGCGGCCCCCGGGCGCGAGTCGAACCACCCTGCCCTGTTTGCGTTCGAACGTCTTGAAGTTGGGATAGTTCGTCGCCGGTTCCAGTCCCGTCACATACCCGTCTGCCAGGGCACCGGTGTTTTTCCAAACGGTAAAGCAGGGAAGCTCCTCGGGCCGAAAGCGAACGGCCATGCCGATTTCTGAATTTGAGTTATGCAGCATGGCCACGGTTTGTCCCTGGGTGTTCGCCAATAGTTCAAACACATACACTTGTTCGCTGAAACCACTGGTTGGCGGACCATAGACTTGCCACTGGTCGATTCCTTCAGCTGCTCTCGTCGTCAAGGGAGACATCTCCTTGACGGGGGCCACGACCCGGCTACCTGGTTCCAACAGCGGTGATCCCACATTGCAGTGGTACAAAAGCTGCATCTCCGCCGGCGAGGATTTCAGATTCTCGACGACGTCATGGATTTCAATGTAATTCGAACCCAGCGCCGTCGTGTATTCAGTAGTCAAGCGAAGTCGAGGCAGAAACAAGCCGGACTCTTCCACTTGTCCGCGCACACGCAGGTAGTAGGGCGGTTCTTCCTCAACAAGAACTTCTACTCGATCCGCTGGGCGATTGGCGATTCGTCCGTGCAGGGTCAAGTTCGTTTTATGGGTTTGTCCGTTTTCATCGGTGAATACGTCTTCGCCGGGCGGGCCGTTCGAAGCCAGACCGCATCGGCACAGCCATTCGTCGAAACCGGTCAACCAGCCGAGCCCCCCGAAATCGCTTTCATGGACGAACTTGGGGTGAACCGGACCACGTATAGGAGCCTGCCAACCTAAAGGGATACCCCGGTAGTTGCCGCGCCAAATCCCCATTCCACGAGTCGGCAGCACCGCGAACGACAGCGGCCCGTTATCGATCTCGACGACATCTATGCCGTCGCTCAGCCCGCCGTGCAAGCTGCGCTTGCGAATGTGCCACTGGTACTTTGCTGGCAATGGAGTATGGTGATGATTGGCCGTGAACTCTTCGAGCCAAACATTCGAGGCAGCATCTGTCAACGTCCAGCGAGGCATATCGAAATCTCCACGAAACCTATTCTGGAACGGCAATGCCGGATCGCGGCCAACCAGCCGAAACTAGACGTTAAGATACCGCCAGAAAGTACGACAGCTAGGGCGGATTCTGGCGATTTCCTGGTTTCGCTTCCGGCCGAGTCTGGAAAAGCATGATTTCCAGTCCCCGGACCGTATGATGCAAATGTGGAGTTCCAGCAAGTCTTTTCAGCCGGGAAAATATCGTGGGATAAGTTTGCGGCGCATTCGGTGCCACTATCAACCACAAACGTTGTGACCGAACGACCTGCTCAATTTGATCGGGACTAGGATGCGAAGGAAGAAGGTGGCTGTCGATGCCGTGGTACACCTCATAAACCTCGGTAAACGGGAGCCAGAGCCGATCTCCCGATCTTCGGCGGGCATGAACAAAATCAAAGGCGGACCTGAAATCGACACGAGGTTTCACGACGGCGACATATTGTAACGCAAGTATCAGGTCGTTTGCCGGGATGGCCAGTACGACCGTAAGAAGGACAAAGCGCCACCGAGCCGAAACGGAGGACAAAAGGCAATCGATGCCGGCAGCCGCTCCCAGCCAGATGCAGGGGACGGCAAAGAACGCCAGGCGATCGTGAAGCGGATACAAACGAAAGATCGCCGCGGCAAACGCCAGGATGAGCGTACCAGCCAACATGACCGCTGTCGCTACGTCTCTTTGGACCAATCGAGCGAATCCCAAGACCGCGAAGCCCAACAAGGGCCAGCCCATTCCTGTCGTTCCGTAGGTACCGATATGAACAAGCGTCTCGATAAACCATCGAAGGGAATCGACAGCTGACGTCAGATTCGGAAAGAAAGGCTGCCAGTAGGATGTCATGTAGTCGGAGGTCTGAATTCGGATCGCGAAGATATAGACACTGGCAAACGACAAGACCAAAAGGCTCGACATGGCGAACCAGGCGACGAGTCGATTCGGGGAACGGTGTCGGAAACCGTCGACGAACAAGGAGGCGCTGACGCCTCCTAAAACGAAGACGCTCGGATAAGAAAGCCACGGGGCAATCGAGGCCAACACGAAGACCATTCCCCAACCAAAGGTCCGCTCGCGATGAGAATAGCCTTTCAGACAGATCGCCCCACTCAAGAACGTGACAACAGTGGCAAAAACATCGACGCTGTAAACCTTTGCTTCATACGAATGGACGATGGCATGTCGGGAGAGCGCGCAAAAGACAGCGGCCCAACACCAGCCCGAACCACTGAGTGTCCGCCGTGCCAGAGGGATTATCAGCACGACGGTTGCCATCGAAGCCAAAAAGGCAGGCAATCGCATGGCCCATTCCGACGCACCGGCGAGTTCGTACAAGGCGCGTAACGCCCATGAAAACAGAGGCGGAGAGGCTTGAAAACCGCGCAGCGGTCCGAGCAATTCCCCGTATGATTTGGTCGAGATGCTGACGAGCAAGTATGCTTCGTCGTACCAATAAGAAGGGGTGCCAATATACTGCTTCAACCGTGCAGCCAGGCCAACGCCAATAGCGAAATAGACCGCGCATAGCAAGAACTTGCTTGCGCGGCCTCGGTGGCAATAATGTCGATCTTGTATCCTGTCTTCGGAATCGTCGCACATGGTCCCATGTGTTTCGACCGCGTGCCTTGCGTGAAGAAAGTACCTTGCCAGCAGGGGTTTCAGCGCGCCAGAGCCGTTGTCGAGGCGGCACGTTCGGCGGCACCATAAACGCGCTGAAACTCTGCCTCGAAAAGGGCGGCAATTCGCGGGCTGTGGATGATCACGACATTTTCGTCATTGGATTTGTCCGCACTGGCGCTGAAGTTGTACGAACCAGCAACGGTGATTTGGCCGTCAATTATGATGACCTTGTGGTGCATGTTGCGGCGATTGGCGTCGACAAAAACGGGAAGCCCCGCCTTTTTCATTCGATGAAATTCTGTGTATCGGCCGCCAGTCTGCGTTTTTTCAAAGACCCCTTTGACTTCGACGCCGGCCTTCGCACGTTCGAGCATCGCTTTGCCGATCCCATCGTGGGTGAAACTGAATGCCAGGAAATGGATGGATTTTCGCGCCTGGCGAATCTTGGCAATCAGCCGATCGGCGATATGGTCGTGGGTGGAGAAATAGTTCTCGATCTTCGTTCCATCAGAAAGTGTCACAACGGGATGAGGAATTTTTGCTGATCGCGATGGCGCACCGCCGAACTTGCGTTGTTCGAACATCCATCTGAATTTGGTCGCGTAGTTGGCGGCAATCCGGGCATCATCAATGAAAACGCCATGGTTGTTGTTCTTGTAGGCGCCGTTCTCGGTGAAGTTCATCGAGCCTGTCCATACGGACCGATTGTCGAAGACCATGAACTTGTTGTGCATAAGCGAACCAGGCCGGCTGTCATCGACGACTGGGACACCGGCTTGCCGCAATCGGGTGACGCCGCTTTCTTCCAGATAGTCTGTATCGGTGACCAGCCGGACCTTTACGCCGCGCTGTTTTGCCGCCAGCAGCGCTTCGGTAATCCGCTGGTTATCGAGTTCAAAGGCGCAGACGTCGATCGAAGTTTGGGCTTGGGCGATGTAGCCAACAAGAGCATCGATGATAGGAGCGTCCTTCGCGGATCGATCCGGTTGGGTGAAGTAGACTCGAATCGGCCCGGATTGGCCGTCATGGCTGGCTCGGGCAGAAGGTTGGTCATCGAGCGAGACAATGTCGGCGGCGTCACAGCCGATAAACGGGAGTATCAAAAACGCCCAGAGGAATTTGCGCATCCATGCACCTCCTGATATCGTAGTTAAGTGTTGCCAACCGAACGCTCAGCGGAGGAGTCGAACAGGTGTTTGTTGGGCTGGGTAGAGTTAATCGAGAGAACCTGGTTGATCATTGGATGTGGTCAAGCAGACGACTGAGAGCCTCGCAAGGATCGTTGGGCAAGGGCCAAGGCAGCCGTTCTTTGCTGGCAAGACGCGCCGCTGCGTCCTTGTCGCGTTGATAACACCAGAGTTCGACAAGTCGGCTGACGGCCCGAGCCTGTCGGCACCGGGCGTCCAGCCTTTTCCAACCTTCTTCTTGGCTTTTGCATTCGGCCGCAATGTTCTCGGCTTCCTGCACGAGCCAATTGACCAGACGTTGCGCCTCTTCTTCGTCCAGCCCCTCGGTGAGGCGTTCGTCGTCCAATACGCGGTTCACCAGCAATTCCGCATCCACGAAGCAATCTCCCGACTTTGTGTGACGATCCGCCATGGATGGATGTGATAGCGGGCTTTGCTCGAAAAAACAACGCCATCTCGACGAACCGACTGGCGAGGCAGATGAGGAAAACATGAAAAGCCGGAGACTTTGTCTTCGGCCCGATCCCGAATCCGACGGACATCCGAACGGTGGTCGCAGGCATCGTGGAATGACCACGCGCAACCAGCAAAGAGAAGCCTTACTGCGAAGAAAGTTTTAGCCACTCTATCAATGTTTCGGTTGCTAGCGAAAAAGATACCATCACCGTTTGTTTTTGTCGGCTGACTTGGAATTCGACCGAATCGACGACGGACCCTGGCACATCCCATTCCGGCAGAACTTCACGCAGCAAAGGCCATTCACGAAGAAGCTGCTTTGCTACGTCGCTGGCTCGTGCTTCATTGTTGCAGAAAATCCGTGCTTGCACGCGAAGCTGCGAATCGAACTCGACGTCGGCGACGGCTGCGTCGATCCCTCCCATGATCTCTTGAAACGTCGATACGTTCGGAATCGTCTGAGAATGAGTTGTTCCTTTGATTAACCCCGCGACGTCGATCAATAAAGTAAGACTTTTTGAGAAATCGGCGGAATCCCAGGCGGCCTTTATCGTTGCCGACAACCTGGCATTTCGGTTGCGTTGAAGCACGCGTTCGATTGCAGAGCTGGAGCCAACGACGACAAACTGGTTGTTCACGACACAAAAAGCCGGGCGTTGCGCTGGCGGGTCGACGCCTGTCGGTTCGTAGACGACATACCGGCCGAAAGAAATGGCATGGTATGCGTTCTCTGGCCCCGGCGGATCGGAGGCGAGCGAAAGCCGAATCGTTTCCGCGTTGATGTCCCGACGCGTCCGCACCACGAAGAAAGGGAGGGGATCGGCGCAGAAAGCAACCGTCAGCTGGGAAATGTCTTTTGCCGGAATACCGCTTCCCTCACGAATCATCCTCTCAAACGGTGAGCGGTACAGCGGATCATCGGCCTGAATGCGTGCGTAGAGGTTGCTAGCGAGAATATCAGCTGGTCGAGCGGAAACCACAATAAAGCAATCGTCTGGTAGCAGAGCCAGCTCATCGACGAGAGCCGCCGGGCGTCGTGTTTGCCACCAGAAATAAGCGGCGGCTGCCAGAAGCGTCGCAGCTAACAACAAAAGACCGATCCACAACCAACGCCAAAAAGCCGACCGTTCGTCGTCGTCTATTTCGTGCTCCGACAGCAAAGGCATCAAGGGACGCCGTCGGCTTCGTGTCGGCAGCGTCACGGCGCGGGCGACAGGCAAATTCTCTTTTCGGCTACGCCGGCGGCGAGGCAATCCTTCGGTTCGGACGTCGGCGAGTTGCTGGTTGACGTCGAAGACGACCGTGGCGTCTTCGGGAATCGGGGCAGGAGTGTTCACCAACCGCGCCGGGATCGGAAAGGGATCGCGTCCCGTTCTTCTGGCGATGTCGCACCACGGACAGCCATCAAGCCCTTTATGAAAAAGGTGCTGCGGATTGACATGGCAACTCACCAAAGATTGTTCGGATTCCTGCAAGGCCCGTTGCCATGCGACCGCACTGGGTCTGCGGGAGGGATCGACGTGCCCTTCTTCGAAGCAGGCCCACATCAACTCCTGGACGGCGACGGGCAACACACCCCACGCAGGTGCATGCGGATTGGGGTGATAAGGGCTTTTTTTCTTGTGGCTGAATGGCCAATGCCCCGCTTGAATTCGGCGTCCAATCGGCGCCGGCTCGCCGTGGCCCGAAAAGACACCGGCGAAAGGGTGGGTACCCTGCATCAATAACTGAAAGATCAAAACGGCGAGTGCAAAGACATCGTGTTCGGGACCTCGGTCCACGTCCGCGAACCTGGCACCTTGCAATTCAGGAGGCGTGTATTCCGCTTTACCGACCGGACATCGATGGACCCGTCCATTGCGTCGAACCTGAAAAGAATCCGTATCGACCAGTGTGACCAGGGCTTGGGTAGTGACCAGGACGTTGGATTCGTTGAGGTCGCCGATGACATAGCCGCGTTCGTGCAAGGCACGGACAGCGGCCGCCAGGTTGCGGGCGGTTCGCAAGAGATACCCGTAATGGAAAAGCGGGCAAATCCTTTGCCGAGACCGCGGATTGTAAAGTTCGTGAATCAAGCGAGCCTCGTCGATCCGCGGCATGAGATAGCCGATCACCTCGGACGTTTCAACAGAAAGAAGACGCGCCGTTGGCCAGGCAATCGAGACGTGACCGGCCGCCGCCATCGGATCATCAGGGGGATCGGCCAGCATAGCCGCCAGCTTGTCGGCGCGATCGGCATTAGGCCTGTGGTAAATTTTTGCTGCCAGGCGTTCTTCATTGGCGACGGCATAGATTTCCGCTTCGCCCCCGGTTCCCAGTTTCTGGTCCAGCAAAAGCTTAACGGAACTAGCTTCCAGCTGAACCTCCATAGCGGAACCTCTGCTCTCGAATCCTGGCAGACCAGCCAACGGCCCCTAGCGGACGTTCTTGATGTCCACAAGTTGTTTGATGTTGTCTGTCAAATCCTTGACCACGTTTACGCGTTTAAGCACAAGCAGAGCGAAACAGGTGTCGATTTCCGGCGGGAATCGTTCACTCCAGCTGCCGTCCGCTTTTTGGGCCTTGAGCAGAATCTCGGCGCCCCATTTGTACCAGTCCTTGCCTTGAATCGTGTCGAGATCATAGATCATGGCGACCCGCTCGAGCGACCACAGGTAGTAGAGATCGCCGAGCGCATCGGCACCAACGAGTTTGCCGGTGGGTGGTTTTCGACCGATGGTTCCGGAAACAAATTGAAAGGCCTTTTCGATAGCTTCGTCCTTTTGCTGCCCCCTATCTTGTTTCCCTGCTTGAACCGACTGGTCCACCGCCAGGCCAAGCAAACCTGAACAAGTCATCGAATCGCGCCATTGACTACTACCCGGTCGATAACCCCAACTGCCGTCTCGGTTCTGGCTTTTGCGGAAGTACTTGCCCAGAAGAGCAAGCGAGGGCTGCAACGGAATTCCTTGCCGATAGGCGACCCATAAGGCCAGGACAGCAAACTGCGTGTTCGAATTGTCTGAACGATCATCATTGAACAGGCGGACCCTTCGGTCCTCCCGGGCACGAACTACCGCGAGCCGTTTTAAATGATCCGGTAGGTGGACTTCGCGGCGAGGTCGATCTCCCGACGCCACGTACGTTATCGACCGCAGGTATTCGATCAATATATCTTCGTCCGACTTCGAAAGAGATGAACACTCATACGACCAGCCTCCGGAAGAAAGTTGGCTGGCGGCGAGCCTAAGCGCCAACGTGCGAATCAGGCCTCGATCGCGCTCTTCACGGAGGCGATCGAAAAATAGGATCAAGAGAGCCGCGCAATAGTTTTTGTTCACTTCGTCAACATTCGACCGCAGCTGAACCGCAATCTTTTGGATCAACGGGTCATCAGGCGAAACGCCACATTCGAGCAAAGTCCACGCGAGCAAAGCGTTGAAACCAAGCGGATAGCTCTTGGCAGTCAGCGTGCCGTCCAGGGTGTCCGCAAGCCTGCCCTTCAGGTAACGAACCCCTTTGTCGATCGCCTTGTTAACTTGGTTTTCCAGCGCTGATGGAATCCGCCGGCGGGACGGCGGCTCAGGCTCCCTTTGGTTCGTCTGCGATGAGCCGTGGTCCTGATTCTCGGAGGGAACGGTTTGACTACCGGGTTCGCGGTTGGAACGGGGACCTTTCTCGACGGGTGGTCGCCGAGTTATCCCAGTCAAAGTCTCGTCTGCGTTTTTCTCCTCCTTCATCGCGGACCACACGAAGACACCGAGCGACGCTCCAGTCAACAGCAGAAAAACCAGGCCCGCAGCGACTGCCGCCAACAACACGTTGCGGCGTTTACCATCGTTTGCGGCCGGTATTTTCGCCGTTTCCGACTGATGGAAAGAGTTTGTGTTGACGAGTTGGTCGCTTGTGACCACTCGCTTTGGTGGCGGCTGGACAGACGAATGATGGTAAATCACCGGCGCTTTTTGCAGGCGCTCCGCGGTTTCCGGAACCGGTACTTGCGTGTCGCAAATTGGACAAACGACCACTGCATCGGATGATTTCGGCTTAAAACTCAAGCGGCATTCTGGACATGTGACTTTCTGGTCGATCATAGCGCTCTCGGGTATTGCAGATGGAGGTACGGGAAGATTCGCCCTTCTCCTGCGTATTGGGAAAAGTTCAGCAGTCGCCAAACTTGCGCCGAATTTGGTTGCATCGGTGCCAACAACTTCAGCAGGACTTCGTTGTCCGGACGTTTGTCGTCTACCGATTTTGGAAAATTCTTCTCCCTTTTTACACCATAGCTTACCAAATCGTTAGCCGATTGAAAGAACTTCCCAGAATTCCACTGGCGCAGATTTTGCTTAACCGCTCCCAGATCGCCAACATCAACAGTCAGCGCAGCCTGGCAAAACGCGCCATCCGCCTGCGACGTTGTAACATCCTCTTGTGAATTTTGGATTTCTGACGCATAATAGAGATGCAATGGATGCGGCATTCAACATGGAGTTGTGAAGACATGTATCCTTTCCGAACTCATGTCTGGTTGGTCGCCGTTTCGGTGCTTCCGTCGGGATTATCGCTTTTTGCGGATCCTCCACCGGCGACTCAGGTTGCGGTAGCGACGGTCAATGTGATAGCGCGCAGTGATCGTCACGGGGATCCGTTGCCGCCGGGTGCTGTGCATCGGTTCGGCACCACGCGCCTCCGTCACGGTAGCGAGATTACTGGCTTGGGCGTTGCACGCGACGACCGGTTCATTGTCTCGGCTGGCGGGCATACCATACGCTTGTGGAACTGGAATACCGGGATGCCGACGGCTTCGATCCATGAGGACTGGGTTGAATGCGTTGCTGTGAGTGCCGACGGCAAGTTCCTTGCTTCTGGAAGCGGTATCGGCAGACTTCGGTTGTTTGATGCGACTACGGGAAGAGAACTTCGCACTTTCGCCGGCCACAGTGGAAAGATCAATTCCGTGGCCTTTTCACCCGATGGGCGACTTCTGGCCTCGGCCAGTACCGACAACCGGGTGAGCATGTGGGAAACCGCGACCGGCAAACTATTGCCACTTTTGGCTCGTCACGAAGGCGCTGTTGTGTCTGTCAGCTTCTCGCCAGATCAGAAATTCCTGGTCTCCGCTGGCGCCGATCGCATGGTTCGCATTTGGAACATTGAAACAGGGGCGGAAGTCCGGCGGGTCGCCCGTCCCAACGATATCTCCTGCGTCGCCTTCAGCGCGGATGGCAAGGTCGTCATCTCGGCGGAAGCCGACAATACGGTAAGATTTTTCGATTTCGATACCGGTCGACAGACAATTCAATTAAAGCATCCTGCGGTTGTCGTGGACATCTCTCTGTCGCGCGATGGCAAGAAACTCGCCGCTTCCACCGTTCGGCAAACGACCCACATCTGGGATGTCGCCAGCGGCAAACCAATACAGGTTTTGTCAGCCAAGAAGCTTGGCGGGAATCGCGCCGCCTTTTCGGCAGATGGCAAAACGCTGGTCACCGCTGGTCAAGGGGTTTTGCACATCGTCGACGCCAGCAAAGGTAACGAATTGCAGATTCACGTCGGTCATAACAGTGGCATTCGTGCTGCCGCGCTGAAGCCGGATGGTTCGCGCCTCGCAACTGCCGACAAAGATGGCACCCTGTATATCTGGGACACGGCAACGGAAAAACTGTTGAAGTCTCTGGATACAGCCGCTCGCTCCATCGCCTGGTCTTCGGATGGCACATGCCTGGTGTGCCTTTCCGATAACATCCGTCTCTATCGGTTTGAGCAATCTGAAACCGAAACGAAGCTCGACATCGAAACGGATGCAAACCCGATTGCATTTGCATTCGCACCAGACGGGAGGTCTTTCACGGTCGCCTACTCCGATCGATCCGTGAGAATCTGGGGTATCGACGGGAAGCTGCAGCACGTGCTCAAGGGCCACAATCAGCCTGCCTCGGCAGTGGCGTATTCGACCGATGGCCGGTTGCTGGCTTCGGCGGCGGCCAACTCAGTCATCCTTCTCTGGGATTGCAAAACGGGCAAACTCCTCAAGCAGATTGGAGAATGCGGCGATCCTGCTTGTCTTGCCTTCTCTCCCAACCAGGACCACTTGGCGGCTGCCGGTCGCGACGGACTAATCGCCCTTTACGATGTAGCAAACGGAAAGGTGTTGGCATATCTCGAAGGGCACGATCAGCCGGTCTTGTCGTTGGCCTATTCTCCCAACGGCAAGACTCTGATTTCGGGTGGTCAGGATGGCTACGTCCGGCTATGGGAAACAGTTTCCGGACGAGAAGTGTTGCGTTTCAAAGGCCATACGGGATCGGTCAACTGGGTCGGTTTTGCCCCGTCAGGACGTACCGTCTACAGCGGTGGTGACGACACGACCGTGCTTGCCTGGGACATCACGCAAACGAGCGAGACGGCAGCTGCGCCGATCGATCTGCACGGCTTATGGAAAGAACTTGCCAGTCTGGATGGAGCGCCTGCTTATCGTGCGGCGTGGTCCTTCGTCAAACGACCAGAGGAAAGCGTGCCGTTCATGCGAGAACACTTGCAGATGTACATCGGGGTCGATGCCGGGCGTATTGCCGATTTGATCGACAAATTAAATGACGACAACTTTATGGTTCGGGAACGCGCGTCGGAGGAATTGGAGCGGTTGGGTCAATTGGCGAGTCCTGCACTGCAGCAAACACTGTCGAAGACGCGCTCATTGGAAGTATTACGGCGTATCGAGAGGATTCTGGAGAAGCAAAAAGCACCGGAAATAACGTGGCCGCAACAACGCTTGCGCGTGTTGCGAGCGATCGACGTTCTAGAGAAGATTGGCACATTGGAAGCACGCCAGGTATTAGACCGATTGGCCAAGGGGGCTCCCGAAGTCGCACTGATGAACGAAGCCAAGGCCTCCCTCAAACGTCTTTCCGAGCGGTAATCCTACGACGATTGACAACGCAAGCGAGGCTGGATGCCAGGTCGGCACGGCATTGGCGACCATATTCGAGGTGAAAACGCATGGATGCGTAGCCCATAACCCAGGTTGCGACGGCATTCCCTGGTGCCGTCTACTCCCAGATAGGAGGCCATCATGTTGCGAGGAATCCTTACCCTCGTCCTGGGCATGGCGGTCCTGGCAGGTCGAGCAAGCGCCGAAGAACGAGTGTCTGCGGCTCTTGGAACCCCCAAGGCGTTGCCATTGCAGGAAGCGTTGCGCAAAGCCAGTGTTGGCGGCAAATACAAAATGTTGCTGTCTCAGTTACGTGTGCCTGAAGATGCGAAACGGTATGCCGATTTTCACGACCTTGGCGCGCAGGAGATCGCCGAGTATGCCGGCCATACCAATCTTCCCGGAGGCTATTGGGTCTACGTCTATCCCTACTGGTACATCTGGCGCGACCTCAGTGCCGCCCCAGTCACGAAACGACGATACGGCGCCGAACAGGCAGCTGGTCCACCGGATACGCCCCGCGCTGGCGATCTCGCCACAGCCTGGGCTTCACGCACTGCCGATGGAGACGACGAGTGGCTCTTACTGGAGTACGAAGTCCCCGTCGTGCCGGAGGCTGTCCTGGTTTATGAGAATTTCAAGCCAGGAGCACTCGTTCGCGTCACCGTCTTCAAACTCGATGGTTCCGAAGTCGAAGTCTGGCATGGCAAGGATCCGACCGATGCCGACAAAGACAGTGGTGTTTCCGAAATCAAGTTTCAGTGCAGTTTCAAAACCAATCGCGTTCGTATCGAGCTGGATTCGCGCCGCGTTCCCGGCTGGAATGAAATCGATGCCGTCGGCCTGCGGGACAGCGGCGGTCGAACCCAATGGGCCGCTTCCGTGCATGCCAGCAGCGTCTATGGCACTCCACCCAGACAAGAAATCGCAAGGCAACCGGCACAGCCCCCCGTAATCCAACCGGTCGCTCACCAGGTCGATCGCCGGGAGTTGCGCATTCAGCAACTCGAAAAAGAAGTGCGGGAACTCAAGGAAGCCATGCGTATCTTGATCGAACAGCAAAAAAGGAAGCCGCAATAAATGGCCCCCTTCAACGTACTTATGTCGCCTTCGCTTGGGAACGGCTCCTCCCAGGCGAAGGCGACCTTGTGATCCTCATGACTGGAAGTGCCGGCGCTGTTCGGCGATCCATTCCTCAAGCTCTTCCCAATCGACTTCCGGCAAGGTCTGCAAATCGGGCCTCAACTTCACTGCCTCGCCGACATAGACATGGATGATTTCGTTCTGTGGTTTGTCCGTGTTCCAGTTGATGAGGATGCGGATACAGCGGCGCAGCGAGCCAGGGACATCGATTTCGTTTGTGCATAAAAGAGGTACATCCGTCCAACCGAGTTGGCGGGCGGCCAATGCGGGGAAGACGGCATCCAGGTCGCGCGTCGTCGTGAAGAAGGCACTGGCAACGTCTTCGGAACGAATTCCGTTTTGCCGGATCATCAAGGCCAGCAGCTGCCGGGTGACTTTGAGAATCTCGGCTTCCGTATTGGCGGCGGCTGTGATCGCGCCGCGCACTCCACGTTGAGTCATCGCGATCACCGATTCGTTGTCTCACAACCACGAGTCTTATGGCGTTGATCGCACCTAATCCGTGCCCAGACGATGACAGACTTTCCCGGGCAAACAACGACCCCAGAGTTTAATTTACATAGCGAAAATCGATGCAGGCAAATAGTGTCTGACAGAAACTCGTCCACTCGTCGACGGGGTTCGCCGACTTGCGCGTCAAAAACGCCATCGCCAACCGCCGTTCGTTTTCCGACGGAAGCCGTCCCAACGCCATGCGGTAGGCCAATTCCACCCTCTGAGCGTCGGTCAGATTGTTTTTTGCCAGGATTCGCGAAGCAAAATGTTGTGCCTGTTCGATCACAAAGGGGTTGTTCATCAAAAACAGGGCTTGGGGAGCCACGGTACTCACCGAGCGTCGTCCCGTGACGAGATTGGGATCAGCAAAATCGAAAGCGGCAAACAATTCAGGCAACGTGTTGCGGAAGACCGGTGTATAGACAGCACGTCTCGTGCCGTCAAACCGGTAGCCATATTCGATCGCCGTCCCTTTCTTGATGGTGGGGCCGCCCATCGTCAGGTCAAGCTGACCACTGACGTAAAGGATGGCATCGTGGATGGCTTCCGCTTCGAGTCGGCGACGGTTCATTCGTGCCAAGAGGCGATTCTCCGGATCCGCTGCCGCCGCCTTCGGATTGGCCCGGCTTGACAGCTGATACGTGCGGGACAACATCATCATGCGAATCATTTTTTTGATGGACCAGCCCTCCTCGACAAAGCGTGTAGCCAAGTAGTCGAGAAGTTCGGGATGGGATGGCCGTTCCCCTGTGCGACCGAAATTGTCAACACTCCGGACGATCCCGGTGCCGAATAAATGATGCCAAATGCGATTTACCATAACGCGTGCGGTGAGCGGGTTCTTCGCGGACGCGAGCCAGTCGGCCAGTTGTCGTCTTCCTGATTCACCGGTGGGAATCCGGACCGGCTCGCTGCTGGCCACCTGCAGAAAGCCTCGTGGCACGACTTCGCCGCGATTGTGAACGACCCCACGAATGCAGATGTAGAAGTCGCCGATGTCCTTCGCCTCGCGCACCGAAATGGCCATGGGCCGAGACGGTTTCGTTTTCTGCAAGCGTTTCAGTTCGTCTTCGAGTTTTTTAACGTCATCGGTCAACAAAGGCTCGGTGGCTGGTTTCGCCTTCTCCTGTTCGGCGCCCTTCGGGCAAGAACTGCACTGCATCGACGATAACGTAGCCGTCGGTTCCTTCGTTCGAAATCAGGACATACCATTGATCGTTTTCATCGAAATGGTAGGTGCCAAGCGAGACGAACCTGCCGTCGATAGGCGGCACGTGGCGCTGATTCACCTTGCGATTGGTCTCCCCGTCCCGGTGTAAAATCGTCACCGGAACATTGGTGGCGCGATTGGCACCGGGCGTGTACGCCAATCGCACCTCATATCGGCCAGCCTTTTTGAATGCTGGCACGAAGGTTACCGTTTTTTGGCCTTTGTCAGCGTTGTCATCGTGAAGGTATCCGGTGCCGACATAACTGCGGTAGTACTGCGACTTTTTCCAGACGCCGACTTGTTTCGCGCTGATGTCGTCGTAAACCAGACCAGCCAGGTGGGCGACAGCGATCGGCCCCTTGAGGGATGGCTTGGCTCGCTTCGCCGCCGCGATGCGGGCCTTCAACTTCGCCTCTGCCGAAAGGTAGGCTTTCCAGGCGGCTTCTTCCTTGTCGGTCAGGGGCAACGGCTGCTCCACCCATCGCGACACGTTGTCGTGGATCAGCGTCTGCGTGCTTTTGAAAATGCCGGCCAACGCGTAATAGTCTCTCGTCGGAATGGGATCGAATTTGTGATCGTGGCAGCGGGCGCAACCAATCGTCAAACCGAGAAAGGCACGCCCTATCGTATCGAGCTGTTCATCGATCACGTCGACTTCGAGCACTTGCTTGTCCTGGAGTTCGTAGTTGGTTGGCCCAAGCGCCAGGAAAGCCGTGGCGATCAGGTTCTGTGCCCGTTCGTTGGGAGAAGAAGCCGGCAGCAAATCACCAGCGATCTGCTCGGCCACAAAGCGATTGTACGGTTTGTCGGCATTGAAGGATTCGATGACATAATCGCGATAACGCCACGCTTCTTTGAGAAGCAAAGAACGTCCGCCACCAGTGGATTCGGCAAAGCGTGCCACATCGAGCCAATGTCTGCCCCAGCGCTCGCCGAAATGGGGAGAGGCCAATAGTTCATCCACGACTTTTTCAAATGCCTTGGGCGACGTATCGTTGACAAAGGCGTCGATCTTTTCCAGAGGCGGCGGCAAGCCGATCAGGTCGAAATAAGCACGTCGTATCAATGTGACGCGATCCGCATCGCTTCCCGGCTTGATTTTGCCAGCTTCTAGCCTGGCAAGAATAAACCGATCGATGTCATTGAACGGCCAGGCGACATCGCTGACTTCGGGCAATGGGGACTTTTTGAAAGGCTGGAACGCCCAGAATTTTCGTCCAGCCTCCATATCGATTCCGTGTTTTGCCACCGTCTTGCCGTCGCGTGGATCGGGGGCGCCCTGAGCGATCCATTTTTCGAAGTCGGCAATGACCTCGTCGGGGAGCTTGCCTCGCGGAGGCATCTGCAAATCGCCTTTGTAGCGTAGCGCGGTCAAGAGCAGGCTTTTTTCCGGTTTGCCAGGAACCACTGCCGGTCCCGTATCCCCACCCTTGCGAATGCCGGCACGGGTATCGAGAACCAAACCGCCGCGCTGTCGTTTCGCCGATGAATGGCAGCGGTAGCACTCTTGCACCAGGACCGGGCGTATCTTTTTTTCGAAGAAGTCGATGCCCTTGTCTGCGTAAGCGTAGCGCAGATCGAAACAACAAGCCAAAACGAGGCTAACCAAAACCAACTGCCTGGTCATTCGTTCCCCTCGACGAATCAAGGCGTAGACTTCGTCTGAACTTTTCAACTATGTTACTCAAAAAGGCGAAGGAAAACACCCAAGAATGGGGCTTTGCCGTCCAGACTGCTCTTCCCTGTCTGATAGTGCAGCGTACCGATGAAGCAAAGGTTAACGGTGGGGGAAAACGAGCGAATCACCTGAAAACTCCGCTGTCGCCTCTGCGTTTCTTTTGCTGGCGTTTTCGTTTCGCTGGTTTTGGTGCCGCTGCCGTCGGAGTTTGCAGTTCCAAAACGCTCCACAGACTGGGATCATCCGCAAAGGGAAACTCCGGTCCGACACTCAGGTACTCTTCCCCGAGTTCGGCGTCGCGGACCATATAGTAGAAGCCCAATCGCCGATTGAGTTCAGGATCGAAGCCATTCAAAACGTCCGCTGGCAAAAACGCTTCAAGGACATAACCGGTCTGAAAGAGATGGCAGCGCTGGTGGATGGCTTCGGGCGAACAGATGGGTGCATCCTGTAAGGCACGGTTGATCTTGAGCTGAGCGAAGTAAGGCTGATCTCCGTCCGGTCCACCGCCGACGGGTAAAAAGAGAAACTGATGGCAATAGCGGCTCGCGCGATGGCTGGTACGGGCGTCGCGCGTGTCGAGCCAGAGGGTCAAGCCGTCCGAGCTTTGCGGGCGACCAGCAACCGCCTTGGGCAATTCCTCTTTGCCCCGAACCTCCAGCCGCACGCCCATGCCGAACTCGTTCCATGCCAGGCGAAGATCAGCAAAACGTTTGCTGGTTTGGCGGTCGGCTAAGTCGTGAACCCGGCAGAATTCTGGCAGATCCAAAAGGAATTCTTCCCGGTCGCGCGGCATCCTGGCGACATAGGGACACGGATAAGCGATGCGAAAGAAAAACGGCGCAGGCAGCAAAGGGACTACTCCTTGGGAGGAACGAAATCAGCTATAAAAAGCTGGGCCGGCTGCCGACCGCGCGTCGACGTCCACATCAATTTCTTCCCGTCCGGGCTGAAGACTGGCAGCACGTCCGCCCCCGGATCGAAAGTCAGTCGGACTGTTTTGCCCGTTTCGATATTCATCCAGTACAAATCGTAGTTGGGACGTTTCGTGGGATCGCTGTGGTCAGCTGCGGTAAAAACAATGTGTTGGCTGTCTCGGTACCAATACGGCGCCCAATAGACCCAATCGAGATTGTCCGTCAGAGCTTTTTCGCCGGTGCCGTCAACGTTGATGACATAGAGCTGCAAGTGGTCTTTTTTCTTGCGATCGCTGCGAAAGATGACCCGTTTGCCGTCGGGCGAAAAGAAAGGGCCGCCATTGTAGCAACCGGGGGCATTGGTCAGCTTGCGGACGTTTCGACCGTCCGCATCCATAATGTAAAGCTCGAGATTTTCCGGGCCGCTGCGATTCGAGCAAAACACGATATATTTGCCGTCCGCGGAGAAACTTCCCTCGGCATCATAGCCTTTCGTTTTGGTCAAACGGCGCAAATGGGAACCGTCTGGGTTGGCGGCAAAGATATCCATATAGGGATCGAAATCCCAGACGTACCGTCGACGTTTGCCGGCTTTTTTCAATTCCTCGCGAAGCTGGTACTCCTTCGCCTGTTTGGCTTTCGCATCGGGATCGAGATGGCTGCTGGCAAAGATGATGGTCTTCCCATCCGGCGAAAAATAGGAACACGTCGTCTTGCCGATTCCGGGACTAACGCGGCGGTATTTGCCCGTCGCCAGTTCCATCACGTAGATTTGATAAAAAGGATTGCCGCTATCTTTGTCTTCCGCCTGAAAGATGATTTTTTTCATATCGGGGGAAAAATAACCTTCGCCAGCACGAGCGAAGTCGTACGTCAGCTGCTTGATATTCTTCAAATAACGACCTTCCTGCGTTTTCACATCCGCCGGGTCCGCACCGAGCAACAAACAGGCCAGTAGAAGGGACATTATCGACTCCTCGGGTTGTAGAGCGCTTACATCATCAAGTTCCATTATATCGGGCAACAAAGCGCCGCGAACACTACGATCGGAATTGTCGCAGATGCTGCGAACGAGGCATGGTTTCTCGCCCTCACCTGCACCAGCTTGAAAGTCGAGAAATTGACGGCCGTTCAACGAAATGGATGATTGCCTGCGGAATTGACTTTCGGTACGATGCCGTAGAGGGACCGTGTTGTTGGTGAGGCTTGTTAGACCCACACGTGAGGGAAGGGACTCGGCACCAACGAATTCGCTCGCCCGCGATAGCCGCAGCGAAGGAGAGGATTGATGTCCAGCGACCGAAACGTACGTCTGTTTTTGTGTACAACCTATCGCGATATGCAAGCGGAACGGGAATACCTTCACCAGGTCGTCTTTCCGCAAGTTCAACAGATGTACGAAAAACATGGCTTCACTTTCGAGGTAGTGGATCCACGTTGGAACGCGCAGTCGGAAGACGAAGCGGAAGATGTAGCGACTTTGCCCCAGGCGCTGGCGGATATCGATGCGTGTCGGCCTTATTTCATGGCCATCTTGGGCGCACATTACGGCAAAATGATCGTCGAGATTCCGGACAACCTGGCCAGGCAATTGGAATCGGTTCGGCATTATGTGCGGAGTTCCCGCATCCATCTCGAAATCCTACACGGCGTGTTGCAAAACCCGGAAGCCAGTCGACCGCTGTTCTATTTCCGTAAACCAGGCTTTTTGCATACGGTTCCCGATTACATGCGGGCTATTTATGAGGCGGATAATCCCGCGGCGGCTCAAAAGCTCGAATTATTGAAACGGGCCATCGTCCACCGTCGGCTGCCTGCCAAAGAATATCCATGCCGATGGGATGCGGAAAAAGGGAGTTTAACCGGCTTCGAAGGTTTCGGGCAGCGGGTCGCCGATGATTTGGTGAGGTTGGTCGGCATAACCGAACAAGTGCCCATCATTCCGCCGGTGCAGCCCGCGCCTGTGACGCCTCCAATGGCTGCTGTGGCGTCGGAAGGAGCGGGATTGTTCGAAGAAGATGCCGCCATGGCCGCTCTGGCGGAACCGGAGGTTGCGAGTCCTGGAGGCGAGACGATGGAAGGAGTGGCCGAACTCGTCGAAGAGCCTGTCGCGGAAGCGGCTGTGGCGGACGAAGCGACCGAACCCATGGAAGCCATGGTGGCGGAAGTCGCCGATGAGGTACAAGAGGCAGAGGCTAGCAGCGCGGCGGGTGAAGTCGCAGAAGCAGCCGTTGCTGAAATAGCAGCCGATGAGCAAGCAGCTGCAGTCGAAGAACCGGTCGCCACTGGCGAATCAGAGGAACCAATCGTTGCCGCTGAGGAAGTGTCGGAAACTCCCGAAGAGGCAACTTCTGAACCCGTTAGCGGCGAACTCATCGAGGAAGCCACGGCTGAAGAAGTCGCCGCCGAAGTAGTCGAAGAAATAGTCGAAGTGCCACCAGAGGAAAACCTTGTCGCCGGTGTCGAAGAGGAGGCAGCGGAATTTTTGGGAGATGATGCAACCGAGGCCATCGAAGAAGTCGAACAGGTAGCCGAAGTTGCTGAAGAAGCTGGTGAAACCGGCACCGAAGAAGTCGTCGAGGAGGTCAGCGAACAGCCTGCCGAGGAACAAGCGGGCGGCATTGAAGATCAGGCTGCCGCTTTTTTCCAGGATGAACCTGTCGACCCGTCGTCAGGCGGCGTCGCCGAAGACGACATCGATCTGGCGGCATTGTTCGACGACGAATCACCCCAATAGAACGCGGCGAAAAGCTCGGCAGTTTCCACCAAAGACGAGTTCGGCATCATGTCGGGCTGCCTTTTGATACTTGAAAATGAAAGTCGGTATCGCAGGATTCGCGGGTTCGGGAAAAAGTACCGTTTTCCACTGGCTAACTGGTGTCGTGCCGGATCCGGCTGCCAGCCAGCGAGGCCAAATCGGGATGGCCAGGATTCCTGACCCTCGCCTTGATTGGCTCTCGGCTCATTTCAAACCAAAAAAAACCACGCCGGCGACGATTGAGTTTTTGGATGCTCCCGGATTGTCGCTGAGCGAACGCCGGGACAATTCTCGCCGAGTGGCGATCCTACGCGATTCAGGCGGACTGCTCATTGTCTTGAACGGTTTCCAGGATCCAAAACCAGCGGAAGAACTACGCCGGTTTCGGGAAGAACTCCTGTTCGCCGACTTGGAAATTGTCACCAATCGGATTGAAAAACTGTCTAGCCAGACAAAAAAACCGAAACAGCCACGCGAACGGGAAGCGGATCAAGCCGAATTGCAACTGCTGAAGCGGGTGGCGGAGGCGCTGGAACAAAACCAGCCAGCTTCGACGCTGGGATTGAAACCGGAAGAGGAAAAAGCTCTTCGTAGTTTCCAATTACTAACCCTGAAGCCGCAATTCGTACTGCTCAATTGTGCTGACGTACGTGCCAGTCAGTCGCCGCCGCCTGATCTGCTGGCCGAAGCGCCAGATGCCAGACAAGCGCCAGCGAAACTGGAACTGGAACTTGCCGAATTAAGCGAAGAAGACCGTGCCGCCTTTATGGCGGAATATGGCGTTACCGCTTCGTTTCGCGACGACATCTTGCGCGACATCTACAGGCAGATGGGGCAAATCGTCTTTTTCACTGTCGGCACTGACGAAGTCCGCGCCTGGAGCCTACAGGCTGGCGATGATGCTGTCACTGGCGCTGGTAAAATCCATACCGATCTGCAAAAGAACTTCGTCCGCGCCGAAGTGGTCCATTTCGACGACTTCCAGCGCGTCGGATCCATGAAGGAGGCGAAAAACCACGGCGTCTATCGGCTGGAAGGCAAAACCTACCTTGTTCAAGACGGCGATATAATGCATATTCTATAACTACTATTTTCGAACCCATTTGGAATCGTCGCTTGATGGATTCGACATCCGCGTCATGGTATGTTTACATCCTGAAATGCGCTGACGGCAGCCTGTACACCGGTGCGACGACTGATTTGACACGGCGTTTGTGCGAACATCTCGCAGGTCAGGCGTCGCGTTACACACGCGGACGCCTGCCCGTGCAACTCGTTTACTATGAAAAACACCCGAATCGCAGCAGCGCTTTTCGCCGGGAGGCAGAAATCAAAAAACTGGACTGCAAAAGCAAGCAGATTCTAGTCAGCGAGTTTCGTATCCGTCCCGCCAACTGACCTCGTCGTTTTCGGTTTGTCGGAAAGAGCTACGATCTATAGTGACGAAAATCGAACGGCGGTCGTGACGATTCATTCAGCCGCGGGAGCCACTGTGCGTCGAAACCGGTATCGCATCGGTATGTCCCGACTCGTTTGCCGCTTGCTATAATGCAACAACAATTCCCCGGCGGGATGTGCCGGCGCGAGCATTCTGGCCAGCAGGATCGTGGTAACTCCGAATTCCCTTTTCAGACGACGGGATGATGATTGCAGCGACCGAAGAGTGGACGTTCAAGGAACTTCAACAGGAAGCGGAATCGCTGCGGAAACGCATTAATCATTTCCGCGCCTCGCTGGGGCGGTTTTTTGTCGCCAAGCAGGAGATCATCGACCTGATGGTGACGGCAGCGGTGGCTCAGGAGCCGCTGCTATTGGTCGGTCCTCCAGGCACGGCCAAATCGGACCTGGTTCTCAAGTTCAAAGACGCACTCGGCCTTCGCGACGAGGACTATTTCGAATACATGCTCACTCGCTTCACCGAGCCGTCGGAGATCATCGGGCCAATCGATATCAACTTGCTTCGCGAAGGTCGTTACGTCCGCCGCGAACAGGGGAAGCTGCCGACCGCCCGCCTGGCCTTTCTCGACGAGATTTTCAAATCCAATTCGGCCATTTTGAACATTCTGCTAACGATCATCAACGAGCGCAAATTCTACCAGGACGGGGTGCCGCAGCCGGTCAACCTGCGGGTGTTGTTCGCTGCCACCAACGAAATTCCCGAACAGGGAGAACTGGCGGCACTCAAGGACCGTTTTGTGCTCAAGGTCGATAGCCGATCGGTGCAGGACGATCACTTCGAAGCCTTGATCGATTTGGGCCTGCAATCGGAAGTATATCGCTCGCTGAATCAGAAGCCGTGGTGCGAAGGGCATTGCACGCTCGACGATCTCATCAAGGCGAACCTCTACTTGACGCAGTTGTTCGCGCAAAAACATCCGGGCAACGATGGCGAGGAACAGAACGATCGGCAGGTGTTTTTCCCCGCCGACGTATTTCGCGAGTTTCAACGGCTGGTCAAGACGCTCGTGCGTGAGGATCGCATCTTTATCAGCGATCGGAAACTGGTGAAGTTGTACAAGCTGTTCCGGATTCGCTCGTGGCTATTCAGCGGTGGTACGGTCACGCGCGACGATCTGCGTCTGCTGGCTTATTTGGGAGAGACGCAGCAGGAAATGGCGCTATTGCGAGAGAAGGTGCCGGTTTTGCTGGGGATACATTAATCGGCAAGGCTTCCTTGGCTCGAAGAAATCGGCCTTCATGGCGCTGCAATCGCTGACTTCTTATCGCCGACATTTCATGACGGTCACGGGAGAAAACCGGCTTGCGACTCACCATTACTTCTTGCCGATGCAGTAGATGTATTGGTCGGCTCCGCAGGAGGAGCTGGCCGTCACTCGCGATTGGGCAAGCGTTGGTTCTGCTCGAATCGTCGGCAAAAGTGTTGTGGCTTAATAGCTGAAACTTTGGGCCGGCCGCAAGGACATAAACCCCGCGATCCTGGGAAACGCAATAGAGTTTCCCGTCGGCAAGAAGAACGGATGCGTACATCAGCCGGGGCCGCGGGTTCAGCCTTTCCTCATATACGGTTTTTCCTGTCTTCGCGTCGAGGCAATAGGCGATGCCCCGGCTTTCGTGAAACCAGTAGAGGTAGCCGTCGTAGTATACAGGCGATGAGACATTGGACCCTTTATCAACCATCCAGAGCAAGTGTGTTTTCGTGACATCGCCTCGACCGCCGGCGCGGACGGCAAGTGCCGTATTTCGTCGGCCACCAATCGCGTAAACGATGCCGTCGTGGGCGACAGCACTGGGACAAACGTAGCCGCTGTCACGAATGCCCGCGCACGTCCATAATTGTTTCCCGGTTTCCGGGTCGATGCCGAGCATTCTTTGCGGCAGGCTGAGCACAAGCTCCTGTTTGTCTCCTGCGTTCACGAGCACAGGGGTATTCCAGACGCCCCGGATGCCTGCCAGTTTCCAAACCTCCTCGCCAGTATTCTTGTTGAGGGCATAGAGAGTACCGCTTTCCACACTGGCATTGACGATCAGCAAGTCCTTGTACAGAACCGGCGACGCCGCCGAACCCCATCCATGCGTTCCATCGCCGACCAGTTTGTGCCAATGCTGTTTGCCTTCGAGATCGAAGCAGAACACGCCAGACTTGCCGAAGAAGACAAAGAGGCGTTCGCCGTCTGATGTCGGTGTGCTGGAAGCATAGCCATGTCGGCTGCTATTACCGCCTCGATAAGCGGACTCTGGGAGTCGCGGAGGGACATCTTTTCGCCAGAGTATCTTTCCTG